>NZ_BMXR01000037.1 GCF_014651855.1 Saccharospirillum salsuginis | reverse complement strand
GTGCCCAAACGCCCGGGCGTACCCGAAGACCAGACCACCTTCGACAGCCTGTTCCAGGCCTTCGGCGAGCCCATCGTTCACCTCTACGACGTCGGCCCCATCGTCGACTGGGAGAAAGGGCGGCCCTACACCTCGCGCACCAACACCGGCCGCTCGATGCAATTACGGCCGGTTCAGGTCGATTTGCTGCAACGCGCGCTGGAGGCGATCAACCTGCCGGAGGACGAACGCGGCCACCCCTTGCCCAACACCTATGTGCTGCTGGCAGACGCCGACAGCACCGAGGCGGACATCCGCGCCGAGATCGAAAAACAACTCGGCAGCGGCCTCACCGAGGAAGACTGGCAACTGGTCGAACAACAACTCGCCCCGCTGACCCCGACCGAACCCAAGATCCTCGACCTCACCTGGCTCTACGCCGACCTGCTGTTCCGCGCCGCCGCCGAACGCTACGAAGACCCGGATGTGCAGAAGCTGATCCAGGATCTGGAAGAACTGGAAGCGTTAAAGGAAAATGTCCCCCGGGACCCGTGGTGGCTGCGCTACAACCTCTTCCCGACCGAGGAAAA
>NZ_BMXR01000036.1 GCF_014651855.1 Saccharospirillum salsuginis | reverse complement strand
CGGTTAACCTCGCCACGTAATGTAAGTCGCTGACCCATTATACAAAAGGTACGCAGTCACGCCCGAGGGCGCTCCCACTGCTTGTACGTACAGGGTTTCAGGGTCTATTTCACTCCCCTCTCCGGGGTTCTTTTCGCCTTTCCCTCACGGTACTGGTTCACTATCGGTCAACTGGGAGTATTTAGCCTTGGAGGATGGTCCCCCCATGTTCAGTCAGGATAACACGTGTCCCGACCTACTCGTTTTCACATCGTTGGGCTTTCGTGTACGGGGCTATCACCCACTATGGCCACCCTTTCCAGAGTGTTCCACTAACCGTCCCGATGCTTAAGGGCTGGTCCCCGTTCGCTCGCCGCTACTGAGGGAATCTCGTTTGATGTCTTTTCCTCGGGGTACTTAGATGTTTCAGTTCCCCCGGTTCGCCTCTTACGCCTATGAATTCAGCGTAAGATACCGACCTAAGGCCGGTGGGTTTCCCCATTCAGAGATCGCCGGATCGAAGGTTGTTTGCCACCTCCCCGACGCTTTTCGCAGGCTACCACGTCTTTCATCGCCTCCAGTTGCCAAGGCATCCACCCTGTACGCTTCGTCACTTGGCCATATAACCCGAAGGAGTGTC
>NZ_BMXR01000035.1 GCF_014651855.1 Saccharospirillum salsuginis | reverse complement strand
GTGCAGAAGCTGATCCAGGATCTGGAAGAACTGGAAGCGTTAAAGGAAAATGTCCCCCGGGACCCGTGGTGGCTGCGCTACAACCTCTTCCCGACCGAGGAAAAGTTCGTTACCGCCGTTCTGGAACGCACCAAGGACGCCCTCGACGACCGGCTGGACGACCTCTACGAGGCGCAGAAGGACGCGAACCTGATCCCTTACCGGCACGTGAACCGCGAACTGCTGGAATGGATCGACCAGGCCCTGTTCACCGTCGCCACCTTCTTCGTGCCCATCGAAGGCTGGCTCATCCACTCCGGCCAGGCCTTCCTGGCACTGATGCGCAGCAAATACTTCATCGGCGGTGCTGCGCTCGGCCTGGGCGCGTACTCGGGCGATGCCCAGGCCGGACGCTTTAAAACACCGGAGCTGACCGTGGCCAAAGGCGCAGTGCGCGCCACCGCCGCGAAAACCTTATTCGACGCCGCCGTAAAATACGGCCTGCAGTTCAAAGGCGTGAACGCGCCGACGCATCTGGCATTGGATGGTAGTGTCGGTCCCGTTCGTCAGCGGCTGATCGGCGAAGTTCCGGAAGCATTACTACCACCCGCCCCCAACGGGCATCACTGGTTCCGAGGCGCGGACGGCAGCTACAACACCAAACGCAACCCCGGTTACAATGGCCCGCGCAAGGAGTACGATCACGAGGA
>NZ_BMXR01000034.1 GCF_014651855.1 Saccharospirillum salsuginis | reverse complement strand
CTTAAAATTGGGCGCTCACCACGGTGTGGTTAATGACTGGGGTGAAGTCGTAACAAGGTAACCCTAGGGGAACCTGGGGTTGGATCACCTCCTTAAACCTAGACCTGCAAGTGTCCACACGAATTACTTGATTCCAGCGAATAGAGATCGGGGCTGAACAGTTTTTAGGACTGTAGCTCAGCTGGTTAGAGCGCACCCCTGATAAGGGTGAGGTCGGCAGTTCAAGTCTGCCCAGTCCTACCAAATTTCCGCAATGCGTCGTTGAAGAAAAGCTCACGTATGTCCATACGCTACGCTTTCCTTCGCCTAGCCTTGCGAAAATTGCCAAAGATTACGGGGCTATAGCTCAGCTGGGAGAGCGCCTGCTTTGCACGCAGGAGGTCTGCGGTTCGATCCCGCATAGCTCCACCAAATCCTTCATAACTGCGTTGGAAGATTCGTCGCATAGCGAACTATGCTTCCTCATCTTCCGCCTTGTTCTGAAGAATTTGGCAAGCCAATTTCTCGATAACGGCGTTGAAAGGCGCGTCGCATAGTGAACTATGCTTCCTCCCCTTCCGTCTTGTTCTGAAGAATTTGGTACCAATTATCCCTGATCTCTGTTGCAGACCGTAAAGCCAAGTGCTTTTACCGAAAGCCCTTCGCTTTGCGCAGTCCGCAAAAGCATTCGTTCTTTAACAATCTGATCAAGTTTTCTCAAGCAAACGATCGAGCCACGAGGTTCGGTGGTTCATTGAACCGTCGAGCATCGCGATTGTTTGAAAGAAAGTCTGTAAGAACCAAGCGTACAATTCTTTGTCGTTACAGCGTCGCTTCATGTAAGCCGATGGACACTCCTTCGGGTTATATGGCCAAGTGACGAAGCGTACAGGGTGGATGCCTTGGCAACTGGAGGCGATGAAAGACGTGGTAGCCTGCGAAAAGCGTCGGGGA
>NZ_BMXR01000033.1 GCF_014651855.1 Saccharospirillum salsuginis | reverse complement strand
AATGACTGGGGTGAAGTCGTAACAAGGTAACCCTAGGGGAACCTGGGGTTGGATCACCTCCTTAAACCTAGACTCGCAAGTGTCCACAACGAATTACTTCTTGAGAGCCGGATTCCGCAAGGAATCGGGCTTTTAGGCGTTCTTTAACAATCTGATCAAGTTTTCTCAAGCAAACGATCGAGCCACGAGGTTCGGTGGTTCTTTGAACCGTCGAGCATCGCGATTGTTTGAAAGAAAGTCTGTAAGAACCAAGCGTACAATTCTTTGTCGTTACAGCGTCGCTTCATGTAAGCCGATGGACACTCCTTCGGGTTATATGGCCAAGTGACGAAGCGTACAGGGTGGATGCCTTGGCAACTGGAGGCGATGAAAGACGTGGTAGCCTGCGAAAAGCGTCGGGGAGGTGGCAAACAACCTTCGATCCGGCGATCTCTGAATGGGGAAACCCACCTATCTTAGATAGGTATCACTGACTGAATTCATAGGTCAGTGAGGCGAACCGGGGGAACTGAAACATCTAAGTACCCCGAGGAAAAGACATCAAACGAGATTCCCTCAGTAGCGGCGAGCGAACGGGGACCAGCCCTTAAGCATCGGGACGGTTAGTGGAACACTCTGGAAAGGGTGGCCATAGTGGGTGATAGCCCCGTACACGAAAGCCCAACGATGTGAAAACGAGTAGGTCGGGACACGTGTTATCCTGACTGAACATGGGGGGACCATCCTCCAAGGCTAAATACTCCCAGTTGACCGATAGTGAACCAGTACCGTGAGGGAAAGGCGAAAAGAACCCCGGAGAGGGGAGTGAAATAGACCCTGAAACCCTGTACGTACAAGCAGTGGGAGCGCCTTCGGGCGTGACTGCGTACCTTTTGTATAATGGGTCAGCGACTTACATTACGTGGCGAGGTTAACCGTATAGGGGAGCCGTAGCGAAAGCGAGTCTTAACTGGGC
>NZ_BMXR01000032.1:656-1158 GCF_014651855.1 Saccharospirillum salsuginis | reverse complement strand
TCACCACGGTGTGGTTAATGACTGGGGTGAAGTCGTAACAAGGTAACCCTAGGGGAACCTGGGGTTGGATCACCTCCTTAAACCTAGACTCGCAAGTGTCCACACGAATTACTTGATTCCAGCGAATAGAGATCGGGGCTGAACAGTTAAGATCAACTGAGTATCGTAGGTTGGATTAGCGTAGCGTAATCCAACAAATTGCAGTGCTCGGCAAGATATTCAGGACTGTAGCTCAGCTGGTTAGAGCGCAGCCCGGCCGCGAATGCGGATAAAAAGTAGGGTGAGGTCGGCAGTTCAAGTCTGCCCCGCCGAGCCACTGTTGATTACCCGTTTTTAGGACTGTAGCTCAGCTGGTTAGAGCGCACCCCTGATAAGGGTGAGGTCGGCAGTTCAAGTCTGCCCAGTCCTACCAAATTTCCGCAATGCGTCGTTGAAGAAAGCTCACGTATGTCCATACGCTACGCTTTCCTTCGCCTAGCCTTGCGAAAATTGCCAAAGATTT
>NZ_BMXR01000032.1:0-527 GCF_014651855.1 Saccharospirillum salsuginis | reverse complement strand
TAGCTCCACCAAATCCTTCATAACTGCGTTGGAAGATTCGTCGCATAGCGAACTATGCTTCCTCATCTTCCGCCTTGTTCTGAAGAATTTGGCAAGCCAATTTCCCGATAACGGCGTTGAAAGGCTCGTCGCATAGTGAACTATGCTTCCTCCCCTTCCGTCTTGTTCTGAAGAATTTGGTACCAATTATCCCTGATCTCTGTTGCAGACCGTAAAGCCAAGTGCTTTTACCGAAAGCCCTTCGCTTTGCGCAGTCCGCAAATATATTCGTTCTTTAACAATCTGATCAAGTTTTCTCAAGCAAACGATCGAGCCACGAGGTTCGGTGGTTCATTGAACCGTCGGACATCGCGATTGTTTGAATGAAAGTCTGTAAGAACCAAGCGTACAATTCTTTGTCGTTACAGCGTCGCTCATAGACCTGAGCGGTGTTGGACTGAGGATTTTGCGTTCAGGCCAAGGCGGATCGGAGCGCAGCCGCGGAGCGTACTTCAGTACGTGAGCAGCGAGCACCGAACCAACGCGGG
>NZ_BMXR01000031.1 GCF_014651855.1 Saccharospirillum salsuginis | reverse complement strand
GAGCGTTCCAAGCCCCACGTCAATGTGGGCACCATCGGTCACGTTGACCACGGTAAAACCACCCTGACAGCGGCCCTGACCCGCGTCTGCCACGAAGTATGGGGCAGCGGCTCGGCGATGGCGTTCGACGGCATCGACAACGCACCGGAAGAGAAAGAGCGTGGTATCACCATCGCCACCTCTCACGTGGAATACGATTCCCCGACGCGCCACTACGCGCACGTCGACTGCCCGGGCCACGCCGACTACGTGAAGAACATGATCACCGGTGCCGCCCAGATGGACGGCGCGATCCTGGTGGTCTCCGCCGCTGACGGCCCGATGCCGCAAACGCGTGAGCACATCCTGTTGTCCCGTCAGGTCGGCGTACCCTACATCGTCGTGTTCCTGAACAAGGCCGACATGGTCGACGACGAAGAGCTGCTGGAACTGGTCGAGATGGAAGTTCGCGACCTGCTGAGCCAGTACGACTTCCCGGGCGACGACACGCCGCTGGTCACCGGTTCCGCGCTGATGGCGCTGGAAGGCAAAGACGACAACGAAATGGGCACCACCGCGGTCAAGAAACTGGTGGAAGCACTGGACGACTACATTCCGGAGCCGGAGCGTGCCATCGATCAGCCGTTCCTGATGCCGATCGAAGACGTCTTCTCCATCCAGGGTCGTGGTACCGTTGTAACCGGTCGTGTTGAGCGCGGTGTGGTCAAGACCGGCGACGAAGTTGAAATCGTCGGCATCAAGGACACCACCAAGACCACCGTTACCGGTGTTGAGATGTTCCGTAAGCTGCTCGACGAAGGTCGTGCCGGCGAGAACATCGGCGCGCTGCTGCGTGGCACCAAGCGTGACGACGTTGAGCGTGGTCAGGTTCTGGCCGTGCCGGGTTCCATTACCCCGCACACCCGCTTCGAAGCCGAAGTGTATGTCCTGAGCAAAGAAGAAGGCGGCCGTCACACGCCGTTCTTCAAGGGCTACCGTCCGCAGTTCTACTTCCGCACCACCGACGTAACCGGTGCCTGTGAGCTGCCGGAAGGCGTCGAGATGGTCATGCCGGGCGACAACGTCAAGATGGACGTGACGCTGATCGCGCCGATCGCGATGGACGAAGGTCTGCGCTTCGCGATCCGTGAAGGCGGCCGTACCGTCGGTGCCGGCGTTGTAGCCAAGATCGTCGAGTAATCGA
>NZ_BMXR01000030.1 GCF_014651855.1 Saccharospirillum salsuginis | reverse complement strand
GTAGATACTCCGTTTAGCGTCAAGCCTTAAAATGCTCATCGCTGAACAAAAGCGCACTATCAAACGGCGTTTCATTCTTCATGCAAGCCCAGATACCAGTCAGGTATTTACGCATAACCGCGCACTGGGCTTGGATCTTTTTCTTGCCCCGACCAACCAAGGCGTCATAAAACGCCTTGGCTCTCTCATTGCTCCTGACCGCCGACATGGCTGGCATATAGAGCGCCGCTCGCAAATAGGCATTCCCGGCTTTATTGAGACGCGCCGGACGGTTCACGCTGCTTCCTGACTGCGTCAGCCGTACATCCAGGCCGGCGAACCGGCTGACTTGAGGCGCTTTCATGTCATCGGGTAAGACACATAGTTCCGCCAGAATCGACAATGTCGATGCCTTGCCCATGCCTGGGGCCTGCTGCAGGTTGTTGTAGTGACGGCTCAACGCCTCGTGCTCGGCGATTAGGGTCTCAGCGGCTTCTCTGAGCCGCTTGATGCGTTTTTCCAGGAACTCGATGCCCTCCTGTTCGTCCTCCAACAACAGAGACGATGTGCTGTTTTTGGATTGCAAGGCATGAAGCCGGTTCTTCGCCTGGATTCGCGAACCTGTCAGCCGGTTAATCTGCCGCCCCAGGTCCCGGAGCTCCAGGCAAACGGGCTCTGGGGGCGTCCACAGCTTTGGGGCCATGCGTTCGGCGTACTCGGCCAACAAGGCCGAATCGACCCCGTCGGTCTTGGTGCGGGTCAGCGTTAACTCGGCAAAATGCCGGAAGCTCTTGGGGTTGATGACCGAGACGGGCAAGTCCGCCTCGGTCAGGGCAACCGCCAAATCCAAGTAGTAGATCCCGGTAGCCTCCATCACGATACGTTCGGGGCGCACCTTTTTCAGAGCCTGTATGGCCTTGGCATGGCCCTGGGCAGTCTGTTGGTAACGTTTGGGCTTTTTGCCCTTGTCATCTTCCCGAATCACAACATCAAAAGACCGGGCAGCAATATCGACACCAACAAACACACTCATGGACTTTTACCCTCGCTATCTAATCCGTCACAATAGTCACCGGTTCCCCGACCTCGGACTTGATACGGCCTCGACCTTGTCATGCGAAGTCCAGCCCCGCTGGCTTCTGGATACTCCTCGAGGTCAGTAAGGAGGCGGGGGACCCATCTACGGACGAAGTCCACTGATGTGGCTTCTAGGTTGGAACGGTCTCCCCGGTGACTGGTCTCGAACCCTATCAAGTTCATTGGGTAAAACATACAAGGTTGGAT
>NZ_BMXR01000028.1 GCF_014651855.1 Saccharospirillum salsuginis | reverse complement strand
GAGGCTGTGAGAGTATTTTTTTGCCGGCATCACATTGGTTTTAGGCTCGTTCATGCTGGTTAGAATGCCCTCCGGCACCCGCAATTGGTATTTCGACCTACTAATGCGGATTCTTTCGTCGAGCGACCTGGGGCGGTGGTGTCTCCTCTCACCGCGCCCATCTCTCGAGTTGCCGGCCGCCGAGCCTATCTCCCCTGTAATGCGGCTTTGGGATCAAGACGCTCCATCAGGCCATCCATTCCAAGGATGCTGATCACGCGGCTGAAGTTGTAACACAACGCCATCAGGTTCCATTCTCCCCGCACCTTTTTAAAGCTACGCACCAGGAAGTGAGTCCAGCCGGAGCGACACTTCAAAGTACCAAAGGGGTGTTCGGCCAGCGCACTGCGCTGGCGCATCCGATCCTCTGGGTCCGCCTCCATGCGCTGGCGGTGTCGATCCAATACCTCCTCATGCTCCCAGCGGTAGATCTCCCGGAAGGTGCCTTTATCAGACAGACACTGCTCTCGCAGGGGGCATTCGGCGCAAGTACGCGCTGAACTTCGGTAACGGTGGTAGTGCTTCTGGTTGATCAGGGCCTGTCCGCCCGTCCTTGATAGAAGCTGCCCCCGGGGGCACAGGTAGACGTCGCGCTCAGCATCGTAGGTGAAGGCCTGGCGGGAGAAGCGGCCGTTTTGGTCGAAGCGTTTTGCGGTGTTCGGGATGGCGACGTAGGCGGTGACGCCGTTATCTTCGCACTGCTTGAGTTGATCGCTTTCGTAGTAACCCGCATCGCTCAGAGCGGTCAGACTCTCCACATCCAGAGCCTCTTTGGCCCGCTCGGCCATGGGGGCCAACTGGTGACTGTCGTTCCCCTCATTGGTGACCTCGCTGGCGGCGATCAGCTTGTGCTCATCGTCCACGGCGATCTGGACGTTGTAGCCACTGACGGATTGACCGCGCTTAGTCAGTTGGCGCGCATCGGGGTCGGTTGTCGATATCTGCTTGTCGCCGCTGGCTTCCAGGGTTTGAAGCTGCTCTTGCTTGGCGGCCAATTTCTCCTGCATCGCCTCCAGCTTGGTGGTCAGCGACGGATCCTCGGTGGTGGCCGGTGTGTCGGGGCGACTGTCTTGCCGGTCGTTTTGATCCAGTTCCGTATGCCACGCCTCGATGTCCTGTTCCAGCGAGGCGACCTGCTTTTTGAGCTTGTCTTGGGTGTGGATGCTGCTTTTGCTGGCGTTGGCCCGGAAAAAGCTACCGTCGATCCCCACGGTGTGGCCGCCGAATAACGCCAGTTCTCGACACAGCAGCGTGAACTCCCGGTTCACCCGCACCAGGGCCTGGGCGTTGTGTTTGCGGAAGTCGGCGATGGTCTTGTAGGACGGCGCCAGCCCCCCAAGCAACCAGATCACTTCGAGATTGCGTTGGGTCTCGCGCTCGAGGCACCGGCTGCTGCGCACCTTGTTGGTGTAGCCGTACATGTAGAGTTTGAGCAAATCCGCCGGGTCGTAGGCCGGCTGCCCGGCCTGGGTCGCACTGCCGGCGGCATGCAGAAAGCCCAGATGTGCCAGATCGAGGCTGTCGACGTAGGCATCGATGGCTCGCACGTGATTGCCCTGATCGACATAATCATCCAGGCGTGGCGGCAACAAGCTCTCTTGCAGACGGCTTTGGCCGGTTTTGTAGCGGCGGGCAGGCACTGGAAAGCTCCTTTTGAATAGCAAGCCGTGATTTTAACCTTAAAGAAGGGATACTTTCACAGCCTC
>NZ_BMXR01000027.1 GCF_014651855.1 Saccharospirillum salsuginis | reverse complement strand
CAGCGCTTACACACCCGACCTATCAACCAGCTCGTCTCGCTGGACCCTTCAGGAGGCTCAAGGCCTCAGGGAAAACTCATCTTGAAGGGGGCTTCCCGCTTAGATGCTTTCAGCGGTTATCCCGTCCGAACGTAGCTACCGGGCAATGCGATTGGCATCACAACCCGAACACCAGAGGTTCGTCCACTCCGGTCCTCTCGTACTAGGAGCAGCTCTTCTCAGTTTTCCAACGTCCACGGCAGATAGGGACCGAACTGTCTCACGACGTTCTAAACCCAGCTCGCGTACCACTTTAAATGGCGAACAGCCATACCCTTGGGACCGGCTTCAGCCCCAGGATGTGATGAGCCGACATCGAGGTGCCAAACACCGCCGTCGATGTGAACTCTTGGGCGGTATCAGCCTGTTATCCCCGGAGTACCTTTTATCCGTTGAGCGATGGCCCTTCCATACAGAACCACCGGATCACTATGACCTGCTTTCGCACCTGCTCGACCTGTCCGTCTCGCAGTCAAGCACCCTTGTGCCATTACACTAACCGCATGATTTCCGACCATGCTTAGGGTACCTTCGTGCTCCTCCGTTACTCTTTGGGAGGAGACCGCCCCAGTCAAACTACCCACCACACACGGTCCCGGACCCGGATCACGGGTCTCGGTTAGAACCTCAAACTTGCCAGGCTGGTATTTCAAGGTCGGCTCCACGCAGACTGGCGTCTACGCTTCGAAGCCTCCCAGCTATCCTACACAAGCAAGCTCAAAGTCCAGTGTGAAGCTGTAGTAAAGGTTCACGGGGTCTTTCCGTCTAGCCGCGGATACACTGCATCTTAACAGCGATTTCAATTTCACTGAGTCTCGGGTGGAGACAGCGCCCCCATCGTTACACCATTCGTGCAGGTCGGAACTTACCCGACAAGGAATTTCGCTACCTTAGGACCGTTATAGTTACGGCCGCCGTTTACCGGGGCTTCGATCAAGAGCTTCGTCCGAAGACTAACCCCATCAATTAACCTTCCGGCACCGGGCAGGTGTCATACCCTATACGTCCTCTTTCGAGTTTGCAGAGTACTGTGTTTTTAATAAACAGTCGCAGGGGCCTGGTATCTTCGGCTGGCTTCAGCTCCAGTCGCGGGACCTTCACCTAACGCCAGCGTGCCTTCTCCCGAAGTTACGGCACCATTTTGCCTAGTTCCTTCACCCGAGTTCTCTCAAGCGCCTTGGTATTCTCTACCTGACCACCTGTGTCGGTTTCGGGTACGGTTCGGATGTACCTGAAGCTTAGAGGCTTTTCCTGGAAGCAGGGCATCAGTGACTTCGCGGACCGTAGTCCGACCGTCGTCGCGTCTCAGCTTTAAGATCCCGGATTTGCCTAAGATCTCGGCCTACTCGCTTGAACCGGGACAACCAACGCCCGGATCACCTAGCCTTCTCCGTCCCCCCATCGCAGTACACCCAAGTACGGGAATATTAACCCGTTTCCCATCGACTACGCTCTTCAGCCTCGCCTTAGGGGCCGACTCACCCTGCCCCGATTAACGTTGGACAGGAACCCTTGGTCTTTCGGCGTGCGGGTTTTTCACCCGCATTATCGTTACTCATGTCAGCATTCGCACTTCTGATATCTCCAGCACACCTCTCGATGCACCTTCACAGACTTACAGAACGCTCCTCTACCACTTGTGCAAGCACAAGTCCGCAGCTTCGGCACTGTGTTTGAGCCCCGTTATATCTTCCGCGCAGGCCGACTCGACTAGTGAGCTATTACGCTTTCTTTAAAGGATGGCTGCTTCTAAGCCAACCTCCTAGCTGTCTGAGCCTTCCCACATCGTTTCCCACTTAACACAGATTTTGGGGCCTTAGCTGGCGGTCTGGGTTGTTTCCCTTTCCACGACGGACGTTAGCACCCGCCGTGTGTCTCCCGGATAGTACTCTACGGTATTCGGAGTTTGCATGGGGTTGGTAAGTCGGGATGACCCCCTAGCCCAAACAGTGCTCTACCCCCGTAGGTATAAGTCCGAGGCGCTACCTAAATAGCTTTCGAGGAGAACCAGCTATCTCCCGGCTTGATTAGCCTTTCACTCCGATCCACAAGTCATCCCCTCATTTTTCAACATAAGTGGGTTCGGTCCTCCAATTGATGTTACTCAATCTTCAACCTGCTCATGGATAGATCGCCGGGTTTCGGGTCTACATCACGCGACTGGACGCCCAGTTAAGACTCGCTTTCGCTACGGCTCCCCTAT
>NZ_BMXR01000026.1 GCF_014651855.1 Saccharospirillum salsuginis | reverse complement strand
GCCGGTTTTGTAGCGGCGGGCAGGCACTGGAAAGCTCCTTTTGAATAGCAAGCCGTGATTTTAACCTTAAAGAAGGGATACTTTCACAGCCTCACTGCCCACCAAAAGTGATCGGTGGCGCCATCCCAACCATGGTTGGCGGCCGAGACCGGAGTGCCGGACCACACGGACCGATCCACCCTACGGAACTCGTAGGTCGGATTAGCCGCAGGCGTAATCCGACATTAAAACCCAGGCGATGGCATGCATTTCGGCACGGCAGGATTGTCGGATTACGCCTTCGGCTAATCCGACCTACATTGCCCAGTAATCGATAGTTCAGCCGGTCGTTTAGCTTTCTTGGTGGGCAGTGCCCACCCTACGAATCAGGCTTTTGATCCTGGGCTTTCCTGGCCACAATGAACACACCCTTGCCCTTGGCCGGTTGCCATTGGTGATCGATCTCGAAACCGCTGCGGACCAGGCTATCCACCAGTTGCGATTGGGTAAACACCTGCACTCTGGGCATGAGACCAAAAAAACTCCCCACCGGGCCAATGATCTTGAAATACCCCATGGTGTCGCCCAGGCACGCGGTGCTGGAGACGAAGACACCGCCGGGTTTGAGCATTCTGTGGACGCGCCTGATCGCGTCGTCGGGGTCGTTCAGTAAATGGAGGATGCTCATGCCCAGGACGGCATCGAGCGAGGCATCATCCACCGGGTATTCTTCCAACGCCGATGCGGTGAAACTCAGGTTGTCGCTCGGCTCGGCCGCCGCTTTGCGTTCGGCAATTCCGATCATCTTCGGTGACACATCGATGGCCCGGTAGCGTTTCACATGGGGCGCGTGGTGAAGAGCGGTTGTTCCCGTACCGCAACCGAATTCCAGCACGTCCGAGTCCGGTCGGAGGTAGTCCCGCGTGACCGACAGTTTTTGTTGGTAGGCGGCTTCGTCCGCCACCGGCATGCGGGCATAGCGTTCGGCGAATCGATTCCAGAACTTGACGGAGTAGGACGTCATGATGGGCACCTCCTTAGGCTGAGTTCAGGCTAGCAGTCGAATTGACGACTGCGCAGGTGCCACAAGGCATGTTCGGGTACCCAACTTTCGTCACATCGCCTGAATCCGGTCGATCAGGGTCATCAGCTCAATGGACGCCGACCAGTCGTGTTCGGGACAGCATAATTCACCCGCGTCGACACTGCGGTTCACGGCGGTGAACTCGTAATGCCAGCCTTTGCCGACCACCGGGTAATGACGAACATCCACCGGGCGGTCGCCCCGTTTCCAGTGCGCCACGTGAGGGGCGAAAAACGGTGGCTGAAGCTCGACCCAACCGGCATCGCCACTGATCGTCGCGGACATCGGCTGATGACACGCCAGGCTGTAGCTGACCAAGGCCTGGCGGCCGTCCTCATAGCCCAACACCCAGTCCGCCGACTCGTCCACGCCGGTCGACATCAGTGTCTTTCGGCCGTCGATCGTGGCCGGCACACCGAACAGATCCAACGGCAGCAAGAGTGGATAGAGACCAATGTCCAGCAAGGCGCCGCCGGCCAACTCGGGGTTGTTCAACCGGTGGGCCGGGTCCTTCGGCGACGGGAAGCCGAAGTTCGATGTGCTGTGGCAAATCGACCCCAGACGTCCGTCCCGGGCTTCGGTCAGGATCTGTTGATAGGCCGGGTTGAAGCGGGTCCACAACGCTTCCTGGCAGAAGACGCCCGCTTCCTTGGCGGCATCGTACAGTCGTTTCGCATCTTCCAGCTTGGTGGTGACCGGTTTTTCGACCAGCACCGCCTTGCCGGCCTGAATCGCCAGCATGGCCTGTTCGAAATGCTGGGTATGGGGGCTGGCGATGTACACGATGTCGATGTCGTCCCGGGCCAGCAGGTCCGACAGGTTATCGAAGCGGTGTTCAATATCGTGCTCGTCGGCGAACGTATTGGCTTTGTCGAGCGTGCGGGAATAGACGGCGGTGAATTGGCCGCCTTTACCGTGGTTGGCGTCGGAGACGAAAGCACCGGCCATACCGCCGGTGCCGATGACGGCCCAATTGTTCATGGTTGTTGTCCTTGTTGGTTTGGTTCGAAACGTAGGGCAGAAGAGCCCGAAGGCGACATCTGCCGTCGGTAGAATACATTGGCTATCGAGTAGCCAGTGGCTGGTTATTCTCCCACGGCAGATGTCGCCTGAGGCTCTTCTGCCCTACGGGTTTTACAGTTGCGCCTCAGGCAGATTACGCCCTTCGGGCTCTTCTGCCCTACGGGTTTTGTGGTTGTATTAGCAGTACCGAATTCAGGAAAACTTGCGCTCTTTGTTCGCGTTCTTCGTTTTGTGCCTTGTACAGCACCGAGGTTTTCAGCCAGCGCTCGCCCAGATCATACACCCGATGCCGCTGGATTCGATTCTCGGCATCGATCAGCGCATAGCGCGCGCGCCGGCCGTCGATCGACAGTGGCTCGTAGACGGCTCCGTTCACCTGGTCGCGATCCACGTTCATCATCCGGTTCGCCAGTTCGGCCAGCGGCTGTTCGTGCGTTCCGCTTTGGACCAGAAATTCCATCCGCTTGCGCTTCAGGTGCCAGACCGGGCCGGCTTCACCTTCGCGACGTGTCGGTTCGGCTTCCCATTGGATCTGGACGCCTGTGGGCAATTCAGTCACCACATAGTCCGGCGTTTCCGGCAGGCTTACGCGGGTGGGCCATTGGGTGTAGGAGAAGGTCGCGAGCAGCACTACGACCACCCAGAAGGTGGGACGCTTCAGGGTGTCGCGCCAGGTGGATGAGCGGGGGTCGGATGGATTCGGTGTGGGGTTGTCCGCCAAAGGGGTCTCTCATGGTTCGGAGTTTGACGGGAGTATAACAGTTCCTTGGGGGTCGGTGGTTTCGGGGGTTGTTGGATTACGGCGCGTTGACGCGCCTAATCCAACCTACCGGATCGTGTGGGGGTTAATCCTGGATCTTGGAGAACTCGCGGTCGAGTTCGAAGCGCTTGGAGGTGACGTATTTTTCCATGCGCTCGACCCGGCCCATGACCTCGTCCAGCCGCTCTTTCGCGGTTTTCAGCCGCTCACTCGGTTTCGGCGGGTATCGGAACATGTTCCTCGGCCGGTCACGGTGCAGCGATTCGTCGTATTGGTATTCCTGCTCCACCGGCCCTTTGGGGCGGGGCACCATTAAAAACCAGGCCGCGATGTAGGCGAAGAACGCCAGTGAATTGAAAAACACGAGCCCACCGATGAAGATCAGCCGCGCGACCCAGCGCTCGATGTTGAAATGATCCGCCAGACCGGCGCAGACCCCGGCGACAACGCCGTCGCGCTTGTTGCGAAACAGGTTCATGCCGTAGCCGTTGCGCCGACGCTGCCAGAAATCCTGAGGTTGGCGAGGATCGTGATGTTGGTGATGATGACGACTCATGGTCGACCTCCCGTTTCAGTCTGTGCCGCGCTTCCAGCGAGGATTGCGCTCGTCCAGTATGGATTCCAGCGCTTCTACCCGGTCCGCCATGTTGTCGAGCGTGCGCAGCAGGTCGTCCAGTGTCGCCTGGTCCTCCTGCGTCAGACCGGAATTCAAGCGCCCCTTGTGCCGATAGTGCATGGTCAGCCAGATCGGCAGCACCACCACCATGAACAAAATGGTCGGCACAAACAGGTATTCAAAAAAGTTCATTGTCAGTCAGCTCCTTGTGAGGTCCGGTCGGGTTCCCATTTAAAGCCCGGGCCGCCCGACCGTCAAACACTTACTCCGCCTTGTCGGAGCCTTTCTTACCGCCCATATCGGCCTTCAAGCGTTCCAACTCGGCGTTGATGGAATCGTCCTGGGCCAGGCTGTCGATCTCGTCCGCCAACTGATGCTTTCCCTCGCGTCCGAGATCCATGGCCTCGACCTCGCTTTCCATATTGTCCATGCGACGCTCGTAATGCTCGAACTTCTCGAACGCATCCTGCAGCGTTTCACGGTGCAACTGACGCTTCGCCTTCATCCGGCTGCTGACCGTCTTGTGACGCATCACCAGACTCTTCTGTTTCGCCTTCGCATCGTTCAGCTTCTGCTGCAACTGACTGATCTCCTCCGACAACTGAGCCAGGTGATCGTCCAGCGCCTTGAACTCCTGATCGATGATCGCCTCTTCCTCAGCCAGCGACTGCTTCTCCGCCAACGCCGCCCGGGCCAGATCCTCACGGCCCTTTTCCAGCGCCAACCGCGCCTTGCTCTCCCACTCCTCGGACTCCGAACGCACCCGCTCCAAACGGCGCTGCGCCTCCTTCTTATCCGCGATCACCCGCGCCGAACTGCTGCGCACCTCCACCAGCGTCTCTTCCATCTCCTGAATGATCAGACGGATCATCTTCTGCGGATCCTCCGCGCGATCGAGCAGCGAATTCAGGTTGCTGTTGATGATGTCGGTCAATCGAGAAAAAATTCCCATGGCATAGCTCCTCATTCAATCCGTAGGGTGCCGCTCAGCGCGACAACCGAAAAAACCAGTGATTCAGCCCTTCAAACACCAGGGCCACCAGACCAAAGGTCACCAATCCCGCCCACAACTGCGTAATCGCGGCCAGGGCACTGCTGATGGTGATCATGCCCATATAGACCGGTGTCCGTTCACTCAGATGGATCATTGTTCTCTCCCTTCATATAGCCTGGAGGCTGATGTTTTTCACATATCAGGAAGCGTGCCAAAACGGTAACTGTTTGATTTTTAAAGAAAAAGTGATTTTGTGACTTTCTGGCACTATCCGCATTTAGCAAAACCCGCTAAATTGTTTGGCCAGATTAACTACATTGATATGCGGCCAATGAGTTCCGTGGGTTGGATCGGTCCGACACATCGGTAGCCGAAGGCGTAATCCAACAGATTCATCGTTGGCTCGGGTTGGATGTTGGATTACGCGCTCACGCGCTAATCCAACCTACGAAACTGAACTCTGTATGCTGTAGTTGCTTGGCACAGGCTGGTGGGCAGTGCCCACCCTACTCGACTCGGTCGGTTATTTGGGGCTCCCAAGCCTAGGCGGGTTGATCATGTTGGATTACGCCTATGGCTACCGGAGCGCCGGCCGATCCAACCTACAAAATTAAATTGCATAGTCAGATTAACCACTTGTAAATGAGGCTGCTGATTCGAGCGGAGGGGGCCTGGGATGCCTGGCCGGGGATATCTGAGGCATGGATGCCGAAGCTAAGCCTACATGGATGTATTCACGGCGGCCCCGGCCAGGTGTCGCAGGCCCCCTTCGCGGATTCCCGGCAAATAATATGACAGAACGAAGCCCCCAAAGGATAATCGGCGAAAGCCCGGCGCTGTCGGACCTGCTCGACCAGGTCTCCCAGGTCGCCCCACTGAACCGCCCCGTCCTCGTCATCGGCGAACGCGGCACCGGCAAGGAACTCGTCGCCGAGCGCCTGCACTACCTGTCGCAACGCTGGGAACAACCCTTCCTCAAGATCAACTGCGGCGCCATCAGCGAATCCCTGCTCGACGCCGACCTCTTCGGCTACGAACCCGGCGCCTTCACCGGCGCCAACCGCATCCACAAAGGCCGCTTCGAACGGGCCCACGAAGGCACCCTCTTCCTCGACGAAGTCGGCAACATGAGCCAGGCGCTGCAGGAAAAACTCCTGCGCATCATCGAATACGGCGAATTCGAACGCCTCGGCGGGCAGAAAACCCTCACCGTCGATGTCCGCATCATCGCCGCCACTAACGAACACCTGCCCGCCCTGGCCCAACAGGGCAAATTCCGGCTCGACCTGCTCGACCGGCTCGCCTTCGACGTCCTCACCCTGCCCCCGCTACGAGTCCGCCAGGGTGATGTCCGCCTGCTGGCCGAACAATTCGGCATTCAGATGAGCACCGAACTCGGCTGGAGCATGTTCCCCGGTTTCACCGAACAAGCCATGGACGAACTGCTCCAGCACCCCTTCCACGGCAATGTCCGGGAACTGAAAAACGCCATCGAGCGCAGCGTCTATCGCTGGGGCCTGGAAGACGAACCCATCGACGACCTGGTGCTCGACCCCTTCGACTCGCCCTGGCAACCCCGTTCGGACAGAGGCTCCGGTAGGCACCACATCGATCCGTCACTGGGGTTCGGTGAACAGGTAGCGCGGCTGGAAGTTCAGCTGTTGCAACAGGCGCTGGACCGCCACGACCAGCACCAGGGCAAAGCGGCGGACGCACTGGGGCTCACCTACCACCAATTCCGCAGTCAGTTGCGCAAGCATGGCCTGATTGGACAGGGGCGACCAAAGTCGGATTGAGGCGGCGCGGAAACCGGTTAGTCTGAACCGGTACACTCAGCCGTGAGATGACCGTCATGAACCCGAACCTGCAACGCATTGCCATCGCCGCGGTCGCCATGGTCATGGTCGCCCAATTCGCCGCCCGGGTGGCCCAGTCGCCCACCCAGTTACTGATCGCACTTGGCATGACCGGCCTGATCCTCGGCGGCCTGTTCCGCACCGGGCATCGACACCTGATCACCGGCTACGCGATCGGGCTGATCGTCACCATGGTGTTCGAATTCATCACCATCGGGCCCATCATCCAACTGACCGGCCCGATTTACGTGGCCGGCTATCTGTTCGCGGCCGCCGCCGGCCTGACGGCTCGATTCGTACGTTCGCAACTACCGGCCTACTGGGCCAACCGAAAAACGGCCTAACACTCAGTTACTACCCATAAAAAAAGGGCGCCGAGGGCGCCCTTTTTTTGCTCCGGTGAACGTTATCGTCACACCGCGTCTTCGCCGGTCTCACCGGTACGGATCCGGATCACCTGCTCCAGCGAGGAGACGAAAATCTTGCCGTCACCGATCTTGCCGGTGTTGGCGGATTTGGAGATCGCCTCGATCACCGGTTCGACCTTGCTGTCGTCGATGGCGATTTCGAGTTTGATCTTGGGCAGAAAATCGACCACGTACTCCGCACCGCGATACAACTCGGTATGGCCTTTCTGACGGCCGAAGCCTTTGACTTCGGTAACGGTAATCCCTTGAACGCCGACTTCCGACAGCGATTCCCGCACGTCGTCGAGCTTGAAGGGTTTAATGATGGCGGTCACGAGTTTCATGGCGGCTCCCTAGCGAATAGCAACAATAACGGGGTTTGAGAGCAAGCATAACGCAGGGATCGAGGGCGTCAAAGCGAAACGACTGTTCCAGGTCAAGGAACAAAGCAAAGGATGCCGGCGTTCCGCCGGCCAGTTGGCTAGGTTGAGTTTGGTGCCAATAACCCGCACCGGTTACCAGGGACTCCCATTCAGGGTCTCCGTAAACCCGTCCATGGGGGCTTGACCTCGGCATCCATGCCTCGCACATCCCTGAATGGGAGTCCCCGGCACCCGTTGCTAGCCTATTGAGCGCTTAACCACGGACCGGGCTAACGGAGCAGTCAATGACTCTGTAGTCCCTTTCAAAGCATACCCCGCCCCCGCAACCAGAATTTAATGGCACCGCAGACCAGCAGCGGATGCCCGGGATGCTCACCTGAGGATATCCGAGGCATGGATGCCGAGGCTAAGCCCCCATGGATGGGTTCACGGCGGCCTCAGGGGAGCATCCCGGGTAACCGATGCGGGTTAAAGCCATCGTATTACAGTTACAGAAAAAAGGGGCCGAATGGCCCCTTTTTTGTACAGTGGTTTGGTGGTTCAAACCTTATTTGGACATGGTGAATTCCGGGTAGGCGTCCATACCGCATTCGGCTAGGTCCACGCCTTCGTATTCTTCCTCTTCGCTGACACGGATACCCATGACCGCCTTCAGAATCGCCCAGACGATGAAGGATGCACCGAAGACCCAGACGAAGATGGTCAGCGCGCCGACGATTTGGCCGAAGAAGGTCGCACCGTCGTTGGTGATCGGCACCAGCAGCAGACCCAGCAGACCGACCACACCGTGCACCGAAATGGCACCGACCGGATCGTCGATCTTCAGCTTGTCCAGAGTCACGATGCTGAACACCACCAGGATGCCGCCGATCGCGCCGAAGACGGTCGCCAGGAACGGCGTCGGGGTGGACGGTTCGGCGGTGATGGCCACCAGGCCGGCCAGGGCGCCGTTCAGGGCCATGGTCAGGTCCGCTTTCTTGAACCAGAGGCGGGCCAGGATCAGGGCGGCAACCGCACCGGCTGCGGCAGCAGCGTTGGTGTTCAGAAAGACGATGGCGACGGCGTTGGACGACTCGGCGTCGGCCACTTTCAGCACGGAACCGCCGTTGAAGCCGAACCAGCCCATCCACAGGATGAAGGTACCCAGGGTCGCCAGCGGCAGATTGGCACCGGGAATGGCGTTGATCTGGCCTTTCGGGCCGTATTTGCCTTTACGCGGGCCGAGCAGCAGGACACCGGCGAGAGCGGCGGAGGCGCCGGCCATGTGTACGATGCCCGACCCGGCGAAGTCGCTGAAGCCCAGGTCGCCCAGGACGTACATGCCGAAGACGGCGTCGCCGTTCCAGGTCCAGGAGCCTTCCATCGGGTAGATGAAGCCGGTCATGACGACGGCGAAGACCAGGAAGGCCCACAGCTTCATCCGCTCGGCCACAGCACCGGAGACGATGGACATGGCGGTAGCGACGAAGACCACCTGGAAGAAGAAGTCGGAAGACGGAGCATAGTAGCCGTCACCGATGCCCATGATGCCGTTCAGGAACATCCCGCCGTCGTACATGATGGCGTAACCGCACACCAGGTACATGATGCAGGAAATCGCATAGAGCGCGACGTTCTTGGTCAGAATCTCGGTCGTGTTCTTGGCGCGCACCAGGCCGGATTCGAGCATGGCGAAACCGGCGGCCATCCACATGACCAGGGCGCCGCAAATCAGAAAGTAGAAGGTATCGAGCGCGTATTGTACTTGGGTCAGTTCGTTCATGGATCTGTCTCTCCCGTTAATCCGTTCGGCTTAAATCGCGTCGTCGCCGGTCTCGCCGGTGCGGATGCGGATCGCCTGTTCCAGCGGGGTCACGAAGATTTTGCCGTCACCGATCTTGCCGGTGTTGGCGGCTTTGGAAACGGCCTCGATGGCCCGGTCCAGCAGGTCGTCGGAGACACCGACTTCCACTTTGACCTTGGGTAGAAAATCGACCACGTACTCCGCACCCCGGTAGAGTTCGGTATGGCCTTTCTGGCGACCGAAGCCTTTCACTTCGGTCACGGTGATGCCCTGCACGCCGATTTCAGACAGCGCTTCGCGGACGTCGTCCAGCTTGAAGGGCTTGATGATGGCTGATACGAGTTTCATGTCGTTCGCTCCTTTCCGTTGCACCGTGGGCTGAGCCAACAGCGCCGGCCCGAGGGGGATCGCCTATCGCGGCCAGTGCCACCGGTAATCACCCGAGTTACAATGTCCAACGCAACGGTTGGCTGCGCTTGGAATCATCTGTAGTGCAGACATTGCGAAGGGCGTGCCAACTCAATTTTTCCTTTAAAATCAAGAAGATACAGTTCGAACGCTGTCACAAAACGAAAGAGTGCGCACCATGGCGGGGCGTTGCACAATATCTGTGCGCTGTCAGTGCACACTCTTTGCCCAGCTGTGAAACCGTCACCGCGCAACCCTTAACCGGAGCCCGAATCACCATGAAATTACCCGAAGACATCCTCGACCAAATAAGCCGTCAGGCGTCCGATCTGTTCAATCAGGGCCAGAAAGCGCGCGACGACGTACGCCAGAACATGCGCAGCCTGATCCAGGCCCAGCTCAGCAAACTGGACGTCGTCAGCCGCGAGGAATTCGAAGCCCAGCAGGCCGTGCTGCAACGCACCCGCACCCAACTGGAGCAACTCGAAGAACAGTTGAAGGAGTTGGAGAACCGACTCGACGAATCGAAGTGACTTTTACCACTGTCCCGAGGCCGTACAGGGACTAAGATGAACGCCGATTCATCCTCTTTTTGAAGGCAATGGAGATCTGCATCATGTCAGTGCCCGTTCACTCAAAACGCTTCACCCCACTTATCGCCATGCTCGCCACCCTGACCCTGGCCAGCGTTCCGGCCCTGGCCAAGGATGCCCTGATCGACATGGATAACGCCCGCTCAGGCGGTTTCGGCGGCCCGGTCGTCAAATACGGGGACATCAACGGTGACAGCGCCGCCATGATCGGCGGCGAAGGCGCCGGCACCTTCACCTCCGGCGATCACTCCCTGCTTATCGGCGGCGCCGGGTTCGGCCTGGTCAATGAACTGGACTGGGACACCGACCAGAAACTGGAGATGGGCTACGGCGGCCTGATGCTCGGCTACACCCACAAGCCGGACAGTGTGGTTCATGTCGAATCCAAACTGCTGCTCGGCGCCGGCGGCGTCTCCATCATCGACACAGCCGGTACCGACGACGACAGCGGCAGCTTCATGGTCACCGAGCTGACCATCAGCGGCGAAGTGAACGTGACGGATTTCCTCGAGATCGGATTGGGCGGCGCCTATCGCCTGACCAGCGAACCGGGGATAGACGGCCTGTCGGCCAGCGATATATCCGGCGCCAGCATCGTCGTCAGCTTCCAGTTCGGGCAGATTTAATCCCACCCGAGGTTTTCCGGCGTTCCGCCGGCAGGGTGGCTGGGTAGCTTACTGTGGTAATAACCCGCACCGGGAGGCGGCCTCCCGGTGCTAGTGAATGGTGACTCCAGTCTAGTAGGGTGGGCACCGCCCACCGGCCTGTGACAAGCAACCACAGCACGCAAACTTCTGCCGATAAGGCAATTCGGAGCCAACGGAACCTTCCATGGTGGGCAGTGAGGCTGTGAAAGTATCCCTTCTTTAAGGTTAAAATCACGGCTTGCTATTCAAAAGGAGCTTTCCAGTGCCTGCCCGCCGCTACAAAACCGGC
>NZ_BMXR01000025.1 GCF_014651855.1 Saccharospirillum salsuginis | reverse complement strand
CCCCATACTTCGTGGCAGACGCGGGTCAGGGCCGCTGTCAGGGTGGTTTTACCGTGGTCAACGTGACCGATGGTGCCCACATTGACGTGGGGCTTGGAACGCTCGAAAGTCGCCTTAGACATAAACCGGCCTCTCACCTGAATTTATATACACAAAAGGCAGCCACCTCAGTGCCTGCCTTTCGAAGATAAATGGTGCTCACGAAGAGATTTGAACTCTTGACCTCTCCATTACCAATGGAGTGCTCTACCACTGAGCTACGCGAGCCTAACTGCGCTATCACTTCACACGAACAGCTGCATGGAGCGGGCAGCGGGAATCGAACCCGCATCATCAGCTTGGAAGGCTGAGGTTCTACCATTGAACTATGCCCGCACACCCTTCGAAAGAAGGAAGTGGTGGAGGGGGACGGATTCGAACCATCGAAGCATAAAGCGGCAGATTTACAGTCTGCTCCCTTTGACCACTCGGGAACCCCTCCAAACGGGCGACGAGTTTGCACGATGCCTTTTTTGCTGTCAACTCCGATTTTGAATTTTTTCTCAATCAGAACAACAACTTAGGCGGTGCCGACTCGGGCAGAACCCACCTTGCCGTGCAAGGAGGCGCGCATGTTATTGATTCTTTTGAGGAAATGCAAGAGGAGGAGGCGGGATTTGTGGAAACGAAGGTGCGCGACCGACTCAATCGGCGGTCCGCCGCGCGTCGCGGGCGGCCTGGTCGCACGCGATGCCGCGTTGCGGATCAGGGCCGCCACACCATCAGCAACTGAAGCGCTGGTAACTGACGCCTTCGAACTCGTTCAACAACGATTCCAGCGCTCCATCGGAAATCAAACCGGCATCCTCCTTGCCGATGGTCAGTTCCAGCGCCTCGCGAGTGCGATCGACCCGTTCGACGCGGGCGCCGATATCCTGTTCCGTCAGTTCCCGCTTGCGACGCTCGGCGTTATCCAGGGACGAGAACAAGCCCAGGGATATCCCGCCCTCCAGCGGACCCTGACCGATCAGGAAGCTCTCGATGTCGGCCGCCTGCAATTCGCCGAGTCGCTCGCGGGCGATGGACGGGGAATCGAATGGCCCGAGCACGACCCAGTAGTCGGAACGCACGACCACCTGCCGGGTAGCGCGCTCGGCATCGACTTCCAGCGCGCGCAGACGCGATTCGATGACATCCGCCTGGTCCGCCCCTTCCAGGCCGGTAATGCGCACGCATTGCACCGGTGGCTCGGTCGCCGGCTGAGTCGGCGCCTGGCGCTCGAGGCGACGCAGCTCGGCCAGGGTATCGCTGCCCAGACTCAGGTTGTTGAGCTCCGCCTGGTTCGGCGCGGGACCGTCGTCGGTCGGTTGGGAGGACTCCCAATAGAGATATCCGCCCAGGGCGATATTGGCCAGCAGCAGCGTCAGAATGATCCACCTCATGCCAGCGACTCCATGTAGTCTGCGTCCTTCATTAAGCGTCTCATACCTTCGAAAATCAGGGCCGGCCGGAGCTGACCCGGTTCGGCGGTGAATGGTCGGACCCGGTCGGCGTCACCGCCGGTCCAGACAATGTCGGGTGGTGTCGGCCCGAATTGCGCACGGGCCTTGTCCACGGCGCCGGCCAGAGCCAGGACGGCGCCGTTGGCGATGCAGTCGCGGGTAGTGGCGCCGGGTGCCAGGGCACCGTCCTGATCGACCGGTGGTAAGGCGAATGTATCATCAACCAGTGCCCGGCGCATCAGGCGCATCCCGGGCAGGATATACCCGCCCAGGTGCCGGTCGCCGCCGTCGAGCGCATCGATCTTCAGCGCCGTGCCGACATCCACGACCATCACCGGACGCGGATGTCCACACAGCGCCACCAGAGTGAGCCAGCGATCGACACCCAGCCGTTCGGGCTCCGCGTAGGCCAGCTTCAAGCCCTGCCAGTCGGGTCGCACACGTACTTTACGATGCGGCAACGCCCGTTCGACCAGGCATTCGCCGAGCGTCTGGCCAAACTTCGAGACGGTCGCCAGCAGGGTTTGCTCGGGCTCGATCCGCTCGACCAGCTGGACAAAAGCCTCGGTCGAGTCTAGATGACCGTGTTCCTCGCCGTATTGGTATTTGCAGGCGGTATTGCCACAATCGAGCAACAGAGTCCGGCTCACCATCGCACCGACACCTCGCCGCCGTTTACCGCCCGGACGCTGCCGTCCGGATTTTCCACGAGCAATTGCCCTTGTCCATCGATACCCCGTGCCGTCACGGTCTCGACCGCATCGCCCCGGATCAAGCGGATGTCGCGGTCACGGACACAGTCGTATCGGCCCCATTCCGCCAGCAGACGGTCCAGGCCCCCGGGCGCCTGCAGCTCGGACAGAACCGCGTGCAAGTGGTTCAGCACCTCCGTCAACAGCCGGTTCCGATCAACCAGTTGCCCGTGGATATCGGCCAGACAGCCGACGTCCCGGTCCAGACCGGCCGGTCCCTTGTTCACATTCAAGCCGAGCCCGATGACCACCACCGGCTGATCCAGCGGATTGCCCTGCAACTCACACAGGATGCCGCCGAGCTTCTGGTCGCGGTAATAGATATCGTTGGGCCACTTCAGGTCGACGCACACGCCGATGACGGCCTCGATGGCACGCACCACGGCCACGCCGACGATCAGACTGGCGCAGTAGAGGGCATCGCCGGACAGGTTCTCGCGTACGGCGACCGACACCATGATGCTGCTGCCCGGCGGGCTCCGCCAGCTGCGCCCGCGCCGGCCACGGCCCTGGTGCTGATAGTCGGCCGCGCAGATGGACCAGCGGCCCGGGTCCGGTTTCTGGTCCAGCACCCAACGATTGGTGGAGTCGACATCGCTCTGGATGTCGAAGACGGATAACGCCTGTACCAGTTCCGGATTCAGAGCGTCGATGATGGTGGCCCGCTCGAGCAGGCTGATCGGTTCGGCCAGGCGATACCCGCGCCCCTTGACGGTGTAGACGTCGAGACCCAGTTCGCCGAGTTCGGCCACCCAGTTGGAAATGGTCGGCCGGGTCACGCCCAGCGTTTCGGCCAGCTTCTGGCCGGATTGATAACGGTCGTGGCTGAGCAGTGGCAACAGACGGTAGAGACTTTTCATGCCCGGTTTCCAGAGAAATCTGGACGTATTCTGCCTGAATTTGTCTCGCGCTCGTAGGTCGGATTAGCACCGGAGGTGCGTAATCCGACGTTTAGCGAGTGGCCGCCTAGCCGAACCTTTGCTCACGGCCGGAAATGTTGGATTACGATCCTTCGGATCTAATCCAACCTACAGATGCCGCAGGCCAATCGGATGATGACGCGATTGCATCAGGCCTCCGCCGCCATACGGGCCGCCGCCCGATTGCGCTCGTCGATGCGGCGTGAAACGTACCAGCTGCCGAAGGCCACAAGGGAAACCACACCGATAATGATGGTCGCCAGGGCATTGATCTTGGGCGTGACGCCCAGTTTGACCGAGCTGAACACTTCGATCGGCAGGGTGGTGGCGCCGGGACCGGTCACGAAACTGGCGATGACGACATCGTCCAGCGACAGCGTGAAGGACAGCAACCAGGCCGAAAGAATCGACGGCGCGATGATCGGCAGCGTCACCAGGAAGAAGGCTCGCACCGGGGTCGCGCCGAGGTCGAGGGCCGCTTCTTCCAGGCTCTGATCCATTTCCCGCAGTCGCGAGCTGATCACCACGGTCGAATAGGCGACGCAAAACGTGGTGTGCGCGATCCAGACGGTCAACAGACCGCGCTGCGGTGGCCAGCCGATGCTCTGCGCCATGGCGACGAACAGCAACAGCATGGACAGACCGATGATGACATCCGGCATCACCAGCGGCGCGGTGATCATGCCAGAAAACAGGGTACGCCCCCGGAACCGGCGGAAGCGGACTATGACAATCGACGCCAGCATCCCCAGCACGACGGCCGTCGAGGCCGAATAGAACGCCACCTGCAACGAGCGACCGACGGCGTTCATGATCTGCTCGTCACGGAACAACTCACCGTACCACTTGGTCGACCAACCGGCCCAGACCGTCACCAGTCGGGACGAATTGAACGAATAAACGATCAGCACCACCATGGGTGCGTACAAAAAGCCGATGCCCAGCCAGAAACAGAGCCGGCTCAAACTGAAGCGCGAACGATTCAAACCCCGGTCTCCTTGTTCTGATAACGGTGAAACAGCATGATCGGTACGATCAACAGGGCGATCATCAGCACCGCCAGGGCGCTGGCGACCGGCCAGTCCCGATTGTTGAAGAATTCCTGCCACAGCACCTTGCCGATCATGACCGTCTCGGCGCCGCCGAGCAGCTCCGGAATCACGTACTCGCCGACGACGGGAATGAACACCAGCATGGAACCGGCGATGATGCCGTTCTTGGACAGCGGCAATGTGATGCGGAAGAAACTGGTCCACTTGCGCGCGCCGAGGTCGCTGGCCGCCTCGAGCAGGGAGTCATCGTGCTTGACCAGGTTGGCGTAGAGCGGCAGCACCATGAACGGCAGGTAGGAATAGACGATGCCAATGTAGACCGCGAAGTTGGTGTTCAGCATCTGTATCGGTTCGCTGGTCAGGCCGATGCCCATCAAGGCCTGATTGATCAGGCCGTTGTTGCTGAGCAGTCCCATCCAGGCATAGACGCGTATCAGAAACGAGGTCCAACTGGGCAGCAGCACCAGCAACAACCAGGTGGTTTGCAGGTGGCTGGGGGCCTTGGCGATGGCATAGGCCATGGGGTAGCCGATGATCAGCGCGAACACCGTGGAATTGAACGCGATCTTGATCGAGTTCCAGTAGGCCTTGATGTAGAGGTCGTCGCCCAGCAACCAGAAGTAGTTGCTCAGCGTGACGCGGATGTTCAACGTCTCCTCGGCCCATTCGAACATCGCCGAGTACGGCGGTATCGCCAGTGCCGACGTCGCCAGCGAGATCTTGGCGACGATGACGAACGGCAACAGGAAGAACACCGCCAGCCACAGGTAGGGGGCGCCGATCACCCAGCGGCGTCCGCCGGGCAGACGCGACAGATCGAGTTTACGTTTTACCTTGGGCGCTTCACTCATGTCCGCAACACCACACCGCTGTCGTTCATCCAGTGCACATAGACTTCGTCGTCCCAGGTCGGCCGCTCGGCACGCCGCTCGGTATTGGCCAGGAAGCACTGTACCACCTTGCCGTTCGGCAATTTGACATAGTAGACGGTGTGGCCACCGAGGTAGGCGATGTCCCGTACGGTGCCGCTCGACCAGTTGTAGTCGCCGTCGGGTTTTTCGGTCGTCATCCAGGTTTTTTCCGGCCGCAGGGCGAACAGCATCTGCCGGTTGTCGACGCTGGAACTGACGCCGTGACCGATGTAGATATCGCGTTCGAGGTCGGGCGAGCGCAAGGTCATGTGGTCTTCCTCATCGTCGATGATCGTGCCTTCGAAGATGTTCACCGAACCGATGAACTCGGCGACCATGCGACTGGTCGGACTCTCGTAGATGTCGACCGGGGAACCGACCTGTTGGATGAAGCCTTCGTCCATGATGGCGATGCGGTCGGCCATGGTCATGGCCTCTTCCTGGTCGTGTGTAACCATGACGCAGGTGACGCCGACGTTTTCGAGAATGTCGACGACTTCGAGCTGCATTTCGGTACGCAGTTTCTTGTCCAGTGCGCCCATGGGTTCGTCGAGCAGCAGCAGTTTGGGTTGCTTGGCGAGGCTGCGGGCCAGGGCGACGCGTTGACGCTGGCCGCCGGACAGTTGGTGCGGCCGGCGGCGGGCGTATTTTTCCATGTGCACCAGTTTGAGCATGCGCTGGACGCGGTCGAGGATGACGTCGCGGGCGAGTTTGTCCTGTTTGAGGCCGAAGGCGAGGTTTTGCTCGACGGTCATGTGCGGAAACAGGGCGTAGGACTGGAACATCATGTTGATCTGGCGCTGGTAGGGCGGCTGGGCTGTGATGTCTTCGCCGTCGAGAAGGATATGGCCGGACGTCGGCGCTTCGAATCCGGCGATGATGCGCAACAGGGAGGATTTACCGGAGCCCGAGGCACCGAGCAGAGCGAAGATTTCCCCTCGTCGGATATCGAGGTTGACGTCGTCGACCGCCAGGGATTCATCGAAGTATTTGGTGATGCCCTTGATGCGCAGGAGGGTTTCCTGGGATTTCTTCGAGGCTTCACTGGGGTGGCGACGCGCGCCAGCGGTTACTGCCATCTGGGTTACCTTCTGACATCTATCATTCTGTGGTTGTTTGACTGTGGTCGAATTGGGTGCCGGGAACCCGCATCGGCTACCTGGGATGCTCATTCAGGGTCGCTGTTAACCCATCCATGGGCGCTTGACCTCGGCATCCTGCCTCGCACAACCCTGAATGAGCATCCCAGGCATCCGCTGCTAGCCAGTGCGTGTTATGGCTCAAAAAACGTAGGTTGGATTAGCGCGTGAGCGCGTAATCCAACAATCCAAACCAAACCGCAAACCTTTATGTCCCGGACTTAACCTTCGTCCAACTCCGGGTCATCGTCCGCAGGATGCTGTTCGGCAAGACTTCAAAGGTGAACAGCTCGGTGCCCTCAACCGGATAAATACCCGGATTGCTGAGGATTTCCTCGTCGATGTAGGGCTTGGCGGCTTCGACCGGGCTGCCGTACCAGACGTAGTTGGTGATGTCGGCGGCGATCTGCGGGCGCAGGACGTAGTTCATGAAGGCGTGGGCTTCCTCGACGTTCCGGGCGTCGGCCGGGATGACCATCATGTCGGACCACATCGGGGCGCCCTCGCGCGGGATGTAGTAGTCGATGCTGACGCCGTTGTCGGCTTCTTCGGCGCGCCACATGGCCTGGAAGACGTCGCCGGACCAGCCGATGGAGACGCAGACGTTGCCGTTGGCGAGGTCGGAGATGTAGCGCGAGCTGTGGAAGTATTTGATGTAGGGACGGATTTCCATCAGCTTGGCTTCGGCTTTGCTGTAGTCGGCCCGGCTGAGGCTATTGGGGTTGAGGCCGAGGTATTGCAGGACGAGCGGGAAGACTTCGTTGGCGGAGTCGAGGACGGTGATGCCGCATTCGGCCAATTGGGAGGCGTACTCGGGCTCGAACAGCAGTTCCCAGCTGCCGATGGGCGCGTCGTCGCCGAGGATGTCCCGGACTTTGTCGACGTTGTAACCGATGCCGGTGGTGCCCCACTGCCACGGTACACCGTACTGGTTACCCGGGTCGTAGTTTTCGATGCGCTCGAGGAGGTCGTCGTCGAGGTTGTCCCAGTTGGTGAGCTTGGACTTGTCGAGCTTTTGATAGGCACCGGCCTGGATCTGGCGCGCCATGTAGTCGGTGGTCGGTACGACGAGGTCGTAGCCGGATTGACCGGACAGGACCTTGGCTTCGAGCACGTCGTTGGAATCGAAGACGTCGTAGACGACCTCGATGCCGGTGTCGGCTGTGAAGTTTTCCAAGATGTCCGGGGCGATGTAGTCGGACCAGTTGTAGATCCGGACCACACGATCTTCGGCCACGGCCGCGCCGGCAATGGATGCGGCCAGGGCGGTGACGGCCAGTGTCTTGCTCAGTGCTTTCATGCTCATTGAACTCCCCTGCGAAGTCAGTTTTCCATCGCCTCACTCATGGTTCGCGAGACGTCCTGCAAACATTAAGACGAGCCACTCCGAAACGCCACTATTTCAACGCCTCAAGCGTCAAATCGAGTGCGTGTCGGGTTTTGGTAACCAACTCGTCGATTTCTTCCGGCGCGATCACCAGCGGCGGCGACATCAACATGGTGTCGCCGGTGGCGCGCAGGATCAGCCCTTGTTCAAGCGCGAAGTCCCGACACAGGGTTCCGGCGCGGCCATTGCCGGCGTAGCGGCGTCGACTGGCCTTGTCTTCGACCAGTTCGATGGCGCCGAGCATGCCGATGCCGCGTACTTCCCCCACCAGGGGGTGATCGGCCAGTGTGTTCAACTGTGATTGCAAGTAGGGTGCTGTTGTTGTTTTTACGGTTTCAATGATGCGTTCACTGCGAAGAATGCGCAGGTTCTCCAGCGCCACGGCCGCGCACACCGGATGCCCGGAGTAGGTGAAGCCGTGGTTAAAGTCGTCGCCTTCCGCCTTGAACACCTCGGCCACCCGGTCGGCGACCATGACACCACCAATGGGTAAATACCCGGAGGATAACCCCTTGGCGATGGGCATAAAGTCCGGCGTCAGATGGAAGGTATCCGAGCCGAACCATTCCCCGGTCCGTCCGAAGCCGCAAATGACTTCGTCGACGACCAGCAGAAGATCGTATTCGTGGACAATGCGTTGGATTTCGGGCCAGTAGGTGTCCGGGGGAATGATGATCCCGCCGGCGCCCTGAATCGGTTCGGCGATAAAGGCACCGACGTTTTCCGGTCCGAGTTCCAGAATCTTGTCCTCCAGGGCGCGCGCGGCCACCAAACCGAACTCGTCCGGGTCCATGTCGCCGCCTTCGCCGAACCAGTAGGGCTGACGAATGTGCGCGACGCCGGGAATCGGCAGGTCGCCCTGGGCATGCATGGGTTTCATGCCACCGAGACTGGCACCGGCGACGGTGGAACCGTGGTAGCCGTTTTCGCGACCAATGATCGTTTTCCGGGACGGCTTGCCTTTCAGATCCCAGTAACGACGGACCATGCGCAGGACGGTGTCGTTGGCTTCGCTGCCCGACCCGACAAAAAAGGTGTGGTTGATGTGCGACGGCGCCACCTCGGCCAGCGCCTTGGCCAGTTCAACCACCGGCGGCGTGGCCGTTTTGAAAAACAGGTTGTAATACGGCAGCTCGCGCATCTGCCGCGCGGCCGCCTCGACCAGCTCCTCGCGCCCGTAGCCGAGGTTGACGCACCATAGGCCGGCGAAGGCGTCGAGGTAGACCTTGCCGGTGCTGTCCCAGATGTGCACACCCTTGGCACGCGTCATGATGCGCGCGCCCTCGCGGGCAATGGCGCCGCTGTCACCGAACGGATGCAGGTGGTGCTCGGCGTCGTCCTGTTGCCAGCTCTGGGTTTGGGATTGTGTCAGCACATCGGTCATGGCTACCTCGTTTACTGTTTTTTATAGGGCAGAAGAGGCGTAGCCGTTATCTGCCGCCTTGCCGTGGCAATAGTGCAAGTATCGCCTCGTCATGTGGGCTTCGCCCACTTGGCAGATAACGCTGTCGCTCTTCTGCCCTAAAATGCCCTCTCTCTCACACCGTCGTCAGTAAATACTCACGCTCCCACGAGCTGATTACCCGCTTGAAGCCCTCGTACTCGGCCCAGCGCGTGGCGATAAAGCCGTCGACGAAGTTGGGCCCGAGAATCTCCCGGATCGGCTCGCATTCGCTCATCATGTCGAGCGCGGCTTCCAGGTTGAACGGCACATCCGGGTCGGCTTCGTTGCCGGCTCGGCCGGAAACCGGTTTGCGCGGTTTGATGTCCATCGTCATGCCCAGGTAACCGCAGGCCAGGTTGGCGGCCAGCGCCAGGTAGGGGTTGGTATCGGCCCCCGGCAAACGGTTCTCGACCCGGCGCGCTTCCGGCGGCGCATTGGGCACGCGCAGCCCGACGGTGCGATTTTCCTCACCCCATTCGATATTGACCGGGGCATTGCCGTCCGCTCCCGGCAGGTAACGGCGGTAGCTGTTGACGTTGGGCGCGAACATCGGCATCAGGCTCGGGATGTAGGCCTGCAAGCCGCCGATGTAGTTCAGGAACAACTGGGACGAAGATCCGTCCGGATTGGAAAACAGGTTCTTGCCAGTCTTGGCGTCGAGCAGCGACTGGTGGATGTGCATCGAACTGCCCGGCTCGCCGGTGATCGGCTTGGCCATGAAGGTCGCGCCGATCTGATGTTTCAAGGCGGCCTCACGCACCGTACGCTTGAATACGAACACCTGATCGGCCAGTTGCAGCGGCTCGCCGTGACGGAAGTTGAATTCCATCTGGGCGGTGCCTTCCTCGTGAATCAGGGTGTCGATGTCCAGTTCCTGGGCTTCACACCAGTCGTAGACGTCTTCCATGATCGGGTCGAATTCGTTGGCGGCGTCGATGCTGAAACTCTGCCGACCGCTTTCCTTGCGTCCGGAACGGCCGATCGGCGGCTCCAGCGGCAAGTCCGGATCGGTGCAGCGCTGGGTCAGGTAGAACTCGACTTCCGGCGCGATGATCGGCTTCCAGCCCCGGTCTTCGTACAGTTTCAGCACCCGTTTCAGTACCGCCCGGGGCGACAGTTCGATCAGATTGCCGACGCTGTCGTAGCAGTCGTGAATCACCAGAGCTGTCGGCTCGGCCGCCCAGGGCACCAGAAAATGGGCGGTTTCGTCCGGACGCAGAATCATGTCGATGTCGGCCGGGTCGAGGATGTTGTAATACACCTCGTCGTCCGGGTAATCACCGGTCGCCGTCTGCAGCAGCACGCTTTCCGGCAGCCGAATGCCCCGTTCGCTGATGAACTTATTGGTGGGCATGATCTTGCCCCGGGCGATGCCGGTCTGATCCGCCGTGATGCACTCAAGCTCGGTGATGCGGTTGTCTTTCAGCCATTTAATCAGCTTATCCATACAAATCCGTTCGGTTGTCACGCTCTGCACGCATCACCGAACGCCTCAAAGAGTGTGTGTTGATGTGGGTGGTTACTGACCTGCCATTCAGGGTGCCACTGAACGGCCAGTCCAAATGTTAGAGCCTCGATGCGAAACGCCTCGATCAATCCGTCCGGCGCCCGGGCCTCCACCGCCAAGCCTTCGCCCAGCGTCTGTATGCCCTGCACGTGTAACGAATTCACCGACAGTGAAGACCGCTTCAGGAGCCGCTGCAACAAACCGCCTTCTTCCAGGGACACCTCGTGGGCGGGGGCGTACTGCTGGTCCAGGGAAAGGGATTTGTCTTCCCGATGCTCCTGCAGTCCATCGACCCGGTGCAACGCCTGATGCAGGCGTCCACCCAGGGCGACATTGACTTCCTGGAAGCCTCGGCACGCCGCGAACAAGGGCAGGTCCCGGGTCAGGGCGGCATCGATCAATCGCAGGCTGAGCGCATCGCGCGCCCGGTCGAAGGACGGGTCGTCGACGGGCGTTTCATTATAGAGGGAGGGATGGACCATGGAGTAGCCCCCGGTCAGGAAAAGACCGTCGAGGCGATCGAGATAGACGGCGGCATCGAACAGATCGGTCAGCGCGGGCAACAGCACCGGCGTCACACCGGCCGCCTCGGCCAGAGCTCGCAGGTATTTGTCCCCGGCCATGTGGAACGCATGGGGCGGGACCTGTTGAACATCGCACACCACACCCACCCAGGGCCTGGCGTCAGTCGCGCTCATAGATGATGAACCTCATTCTTATTATCGAGCCACCCCGGGCAATCTTGTCGTCGCTCAATCCGGGTTCAGGAACCCGAACGGGGTGTTTATTTTTTACCACGTTATCATAAAAAATAATCAACACAACCCACTTAAGAGCGTCATTCGTAAATTATTTGCCACACTTTTCACCAAAAAATGGCCTTGAAGCCACTATTTGTTAAATATTTTTATCACACCCTCTTGAGCTTGTGCCGTAAATGGGGTTAGCTATTTCATTCCGGCACACTAGGCTGTGGGTGCGTATTATCCACCCCGTATCAACTAAAGGAGGCTTCATGACCAATCCGCTGATCCGCCAGAAAAGCTACGTGAACGGCCAATGGGTGGAAGCCGAAAGCGCCCGTGTGCATCCCATCGTCAATCCCGCCAACGGTGAACAGATCGCCACCGTGCCCGACTTCGGCAAAGCCGACGCCGAACGCGCCGTCGAAGCCGCCCATACGGCCTTTAAAACCTGGCGCACCACCACCGCCAAAGAGCGCGCCCAAATCCTGCGTCGCTGGTACGACCTGATCATGCAACACCAGGACGACCTGGCCGAACTGATGACCCTGGAATGCGGCAAACCGCTCGCCGAATCCAAGGGAGAAGTCGCCTACGGTGCCTCCTTCGTCGAATGGTTCGGCGAGGAAGCCAAACGCACCTACGGCGACGCCATTCCGACGCCCAAAAACGACCGGCGCATCCTCGCCATCAAACAACCGGTCGGCGTCTGCAGTGCGATCACCCCGTGGAACTTCCCGCTGGCCATGATCACCCGCAAGGTCGCCCCGGCCATCGCCGCCGGCTGCACCGCCGTCGTCAAACCGGCCGAAGCCACCCCGCTGACCGCCCTCGCCCTCGCCGACCTCGCCGAACAGGCTGGCTTTCCCAAGGGCGTCTTAAACATCATCACCGCCAGCCACGGCGTCGATGTCGGCGAAGTGCTCAGCACCCACCCGCTCGTCAGCAAAGTCAGCTTCACCGGCTCCACCCCCGTCGGTAAGGCCCTGATCAAACAATCCGCCGACACCGTCAAACGCGTCTCCATGGAACTCGGCGGCAACGCCCCCTTCATCGTCTTCGACGACGCCGACATCGACGCCGCCGTGGAAGGCGCCATGGCCTCCAAATACCGCAACACCGGCCAGACCTGCGTCTGCGTCAACCGCTTCCTCGTCCAGGACAGCGTCTACGACGCCTTCGCCCAGGCCCTCGCCGAAAAAACCAAAGGCCTCACCGTCGGCAACGGCCTCGACGACGGCGTCCAGCAAGGCCCCCTGATCAACGAAGCCGGCCGGCAAAAAGTCGAAACCCTGCTCAAAGACGCCACCGACAAAGGCGCCAAAATCCTCACCGGCGGCCAGCCCCACGCCCTCGGCGGCAACTTCTTCGAGCCCACCGTCCTCACCGACATCACCCCCGACATGCGGCTCAGCCAGGAAGAAATCTTCGGCCCCCTGTCGGCGATTACCCGCTTCAAAGACGAAGACGAAGCCATCCTTCTGGCCAACGACACCCCCTTCGGCCTCGCCGCCTACTTCTACAGCGGCAACCTTGCCCGCATCTGGCGCGTGTCCGAAGCGCTCGACTACGGCATCGTCGGCATCAACGAAGGCATCATCTCCACCGAAGTGGCCCCGTTCGGCGGCATGAAAGAATCCGGCCTCGGCCGGGAAGGCAGCCACTACGGCATCGATGAATACCTGGAAATCAAATATTTGTGCATGGGTGGACTGGATCGGTAAGAGATCTTGAATACCCAAAAATAACCAAATGGATGGAAGGAAGTTGTGGACCAACCCCAACACGAGCGACGGATGCCGGGGATGCTCAGTCGGGGATGTCCGCAGCAGGGATGCTGCGGTCAAGTCTACATGGATGTATTCACGACGACCCCGAATGAGCATCCCCGGTAGCCGTCGCGGACCCTTGCCACCAATCACCAAGCCAGTAACGTGAGAACCAACATGGCACACCCTGAAGTCAGCGCCTTCCTCCAACAGCACCCCCACATCACCACCGTGGAACTGCTCGTCAGCGACCTGAACGGCGTCATCCGCGGCAAACGCATCGAACGCGACCTGCTCGACAAAGTCTACGACCAGGGCTTCTACCTGCCCGGCTCCGTCATGGCCCTGGATGCCACCGGCACCACCGTCGAAGAAACCGGCCTCGGTGCCGAAGAAGGCGACCGCGACCGCCTCTGTCTGCCCATTCCCGGAACCCTCACCATCGTCCCCTGGCAAGGCGAAGACCGCGCCCAGGCCCTGTTCAGCATGTTCGAAACCGACGGCGAAACCCCCTTCGCCATGGACCCGCGCCAGGTCCTTGTCCGGGCCAACGAACGCTTCCGCGCCCTCGGCTACACCCCCGGCATCGCCGTCGAAATGGAGTTCTACCTGATCGACCTCGAACGCGACCCGAACGGCGGGCTGCAACCACCGGTCTCCCCCACCAGCGGCCGGCGCATGAGCTCCAAACAGGTCTACTCCATGGACGACCTCGACGACTACGACTTCTTCATCACCGACGTCATCGAAACCGCCCACGCACAGAACATCCCGGCCGACACCGTCATCACCGAATACGCCCCCGGCCAGTTCGAGGTCAACCTCAACCACTGCGACGACCCGCTCGCCGCCGCCGACCACGCCGTCCTGCTCAAACGTGTCATCGCCCAGGTCGCCCGTAAATGGGAAATGGAAGCCACCTTCATGGCCAAGCCCTACATCGACGAAGCGGGCAGCGGCATGCACATCCACCTGAGTTTGATGGACCAACATGGCACCAACATCTTCGCCAGCGACGACCCGGAACAGAACCCCAACATGCGCTGGGCCATGGGCGGCCTGATCGCCATGGCCGACGGCGTCCAGGCCCTGCTCTGCCCGTCGATCAACAGCTATCGCCGCCTCGCCCCGGACGCCTTCGCCCCGACCTCCAAGACCTGGGGCTACGACAACCGCACCCTGGCACTCCGCATCCCCTCCGGCGGCGTCGAAGCAACCCGGATCGAGCACCGCATCAGCGGCGCAGACACCAACCCGTACCTCGCCGTGGCCGCCGTTTTGGCGGGCGTGACCGAGGGCATCCAGAACAAGATCGAGCCGCCGGACCCGGTGGAAGGCAATGCCTACGAGCAGATTCACCCGACCATCGCGGACAACCCCCGCGATGCGCTGCGAGCCCTGGAAAAAGACGACCGAATCAAGGAATGGTTCGGGGCCGATTTCGTGGAGATGTACAGCATCTGCAAATGGAGCGAAGTCCGGTTGTTCGAGCACCAGATTACGCCCCTGGAGTATGAGCTGCTGCTGCCTTACTTGTGAGTTAGTGCCGGTGGGGAGTTGTGTGCCTGTGGGTTGTTTTGTGCCCCCTACTCCTTTTGGACGGCTGGGTATAGTTGGTAGCCGGGAACCCGCACCGGACACCGGGGGTGTTCCTTCCGGGGACCGCTGTAGACCCATCCATGGGCGCTTAACTTCGGCATCCTGCCTCAGATGTCCCCTCCAGGAACACCCCCGGCATCCGGCGCTAGTTGACCGTGGTTACACAACAATACCTGACCCAGCCGAAAATGGGCCTGAGCACCACCTTCAAGCGTTCAGCCGGTAGGTTGGATCGGTCCGACGCTTCGGTAGCCGAAGGCGTAATCCAACATGATCAGCCCGCACAGGTTTGGGAGCCACAATAATGAACGTTGGATTACGCCTTCGGCTAATCCAACCTTGTATGTTTTACCCAATGAACTTGATAGGGTTCGAGACCAGTCACCGGGGAGACCGTTCCAACCTAGAAGCCACATCAGTGGACTTCGT
>NZ_BMXR01000024.1 GCF_014651855.1 Saccharospirillum salsuginis | reverse complement strand
GCTGATCGCGCCGATCGCGATGGACGAAGGTCTGCGCTTCGCGATCCGTGAAGGCGGCCGTACCGTCGGTGCCGGCGTTGTAGCCAAGATCGTCGAGTAATCGACTGATCAACGCAGGGTGGCCGTTTCGGTCGCCCTGTGCCCGCGTCCGGCGTTTCGCACTTAACGCTGTTCGTGATTTTCTCGAAAAACCTCTCCTAAGTGCTTGAAACTGCGCGGCGGTTGACATAGAATCCGCCGCCCAGTTGCTTTACAGGCCAGTAGTTCAATTGGTAGAGCACCGGTCTCCAAAACCGGGGGTTGGGGGTTCGAGTCCCTCCTGGCCTGCCACTTTATATACACGTATCCGTTTTGAGTTGTTTCCAGAGTTAAGGTGTCTAACCGCATGAATGCTCAGGTCGAGTCGCAGAATACAGTCCTAGATTGGTTTAAGTGGATTCTGGTAATGCTTCTGCTGGCTGCGGCCATTGGTGGCAACTATTACTACGGCAGTGAATCTTTGCTGATCCGCACCCTGGGTGTGGTGGCATTGTCCCTGGTGGCGGTCGGTATTGCGCTGACCACGGCCAAGGGTCGTTACGTGAATCGCTTGCGCAAAGAGGCCTGGGTCGAGGTGCGCAAGGTGGTTTGGCCGACGCGTCAGGAGACCACGCAGACCACGTTGATCGTCATTGGCGTCGTACTGTTGGTGGCGCTGATCCTGTGGGGTATCGACTCTCTGTTGGGACTGGTTGTGTCCCGGGTTATCGGTTAAGGAGGTCGGTCATGGCGAAGCGCTGGTATGTGGTACACGCCTATTCGGGTTTTGAGAAGCGTGTAGCGGGCTCCTTGCAGGAGCAAGTTGAATTGAAGGGCATGCAGGACAAGTTTGGCGAGATCCTGGTGCCGACCGAATCGGTCGTCGAGATGCGCGACGGCAAGAAGCGAAAGAGTGAGCGCAAGTTCTATCCCGGCTATGTTCTGGTCGAGATGGAGATGGATGACGAAACCTGGCACCTGGTCAAAGAGACACCCCGTGTCATGGGTTTTATCGGCGGTACACCGGAAAAACCGGCACCGCTGAGTCAGCGCGAGGCGGATGCCATTTTGCAACGCGTCCGCGAAGGGGTCGACAAGCCGACCCAGAAGACCATTTACGAACCGGGTGAAGTGGTTCGTGTCACCGATGGGCCGTTCGCCGATTTCAACGGCACCGTCGAGAAGGTGAATTACGAAAAGAACCGCCTGCAGGTGTCGGTGTCGATCTTCGGGCGTGCGACGCCCGTCGAGCTTGAATTTACTCAGGTCGAGAAGAGCTGAGTTACGCAGAAATGCGCAAGCCTCGGGGTTTTTTGGCTCCGGGGCTTTGTCGTCTCTGTCGCCCTTGGGGCATTTAAACACGAACGGGGAGCCTGGCGGCGTTAGCACCCACATGTGAGGTTATCATGGCCAAGAAAGTCCAAGCTTATATCAAGCTTCAAGTTAAGGCGGGTCAAGCCAACCCGAGTCCGCCGGTCGGTCCCGCGTTGGGCCAGCACGGCGTCAACATCATGGAATTCTGTAAGGCGTTCAACGCCGAGACCCAGAGCCTCGAGCCGGGTCTGCCGATTCCTGTTGTCATCACCGTTTACAGCGATCGCAGCTTCACCTTCATCACCAAGACGCCGCCGGCGGCCATCTTGCTGAAGAAGGCGGCGGGCATCAAGAGCGGTTCCGGTCGTCCGAACACCGAGAAGGTCGGCACCGTAACGCGTGATCAGCTCGAAGACATCGCCAAGACCAAGGATCCCGACCTGACCGCGGCCGATATGGACGCAGCCGTCCGCACGATCGCGGGTTCCGCTCGCAGCATGGGTCTGAACGTAGAGGGTGTTGAGTAATGGCTAAGTTGAGCAAGCGTATCAAGCTGCAACGCGAAAAGGTCGATGCCACCAAGGCGTACAGCATCGAAGAAGCCGTCGCGCTGTTGAAAGAGCTCTCTACCGTCAAGTTCCCGGAGTCGGTCGATATTTCCGTGAACCTGGGCGTGGATGCTCGTAAATCCGATCAAAACGTTCGCGGTTCCACCGTGCTGCCGAACGGCACCGGTAAGGACGTTCGTGTAGCGGTCTTTACCCAGGGCGCCAACGTCGACGCGGCCAAAGAAGCCGGTGCCGATGTGGTCGGCATGGAAGACCTGGCCGAGCAGATCAAGGGCGGCGACCTGAACTTCGGCGTCGTTATCGCCTCGCCGGACGCGATGCGCGTCGTCGGTCAGCTGGGTCAGGTACTGGGTCCGCGCGGCCTGATGCCGAACCCCAAGGTGGGTACCGTAACCGCCGATGTGGCCCAGGCGGTGAAGAACGCCAAGTCCGGTCAGGCGCGTTTCCGTACCGACAAGAACGGCATCATCCACGCTTGCATCGGCAAGGTGGGCTTTGAGCCGCAGGCAATCAAAGAAAACGCGGAAGCGTTGATTGCCGATCTGAAAAAATTGAAGCCGGCGTCGGCTAAAGGTGTGTACCTGAAGAAGGTCGCTCTGTCCTCCACCATGGGGCCGGGCATCACCGTCGATCTGTCGTCGCTGAGCATCTGATAGGCCTTGCGGCCTGTCTTGGAAAGAACTTTGGGGTTCCCGTCACGCTCTGCGAGGCGGGAATTGTCAAAGACCGTAGGGGGTGTTTCAGTCGAGGTTTTATGAACCGGTGACGCTGACTCGCCTTAATCACCTACGCAGACGGTGGACCCCGATTCGGTTTTATTGGGCTGGATCCTACCACCGTAACACACCTTCGGGTGTACAACTGAGGTCTTCGGACCTTCGATGGTAACGGGCTCGCAAGAGCTCATATCCAGGAGAACGATTGTGGCACTGAATCTCGAAGACAAAAAACTCATTGTCAGCGAGGTGAAAGACGTTGCCGCCAATGCTCTGTCTCTGGTGATCGCGGATGCCCGCGGCGTCACCGTGGCGGATATGGACAACCTGCGCAAGCAGGCCCGTGAGCAGAAAATCTATATGCGCGTCGTCAAGAACTCCTTGGCCAAGCGTGCATTTGAGGGTTCCGAATACGAAGTGGCCAACGCCGCTTTGACCGGCCCGACTCTGCTGGCTTTCTCAATGGAAGACCCGGGTGCTGCCGCTCGACTGCTCAAAGATTTTGCGAAAAATACTGAGCCGTTCGAAGTGAAGGCGCTGTCTGTTGGTGGTGAACTCTTGGGTGCGGAACAGATCGACCGTCTGGCGAAACTGCCGACGCGCGATGAAGCATTGGGCATGCTGGCCAACGTAACGTTGGCGCCGGTTACCAAACTGGCTCGTACGCTCAACGAGGTTCCGTCCTCTATCACCCGTGTTATGGCTGCTGTTGCCGACAAGAAAAAGGAAGCCGCCTGAGTTTTGTCAGGTGGCCTGACTTCTTTACACTTTTTCTATATTTTTGGAGATTAGGATCATGGCTCTGTCCAATGAAGATATCTTGAACGCCGTTGCTGAAATGTCCGTAATGGACGTTGTAGCACTGGTTGAAGCAATGGAAGAAAAATTCGGCGTTTCCGCTCAAGCCGCCGTTGCCGTGGCCGCTGGCCCGGCCGCAGAAGGCGAAGCCGCTGCCGAGCAAACTGAATTTGACGTAGTCCTGGCTTCTGCCGGCGACAAGAAAGTAAACGTCATTAAGGTTGTTCGTGAAATCACCGGCCTGGGCCTGAAAGAAGCCAAAGGTCTGGTTGACGGCGCTCCGGCTCCTGTTAAGGAAGGCGCGAGCAAAGAAGAAGCCGACGAAATCAAGACCAAGCTGGAAGAAGCTGGCGCAACCGTGGAAGTCAAGTAACTTTCATGGACCGACATTGCAATTGAGCAATTCGGTTGAATTGGCTGGTGGCCCCAGGCTGCCGGCCTTTTCGCGTCTGCGGAACAAAAGTGTCCGCGACGCAACCCTTTCGCTTGCGGGCTGGACATACCCAGTTCGCCTGGAAAATGACTTGGCGTCAACCGGAATTTAGGTGGCGCGGACCGGGTGGGTTCAATCACACGCCCGGCAACTACAGGTCAGGGTCCTCCGGCGAGAACCGGAGGAGCGCAGGAAGCGAAGAATCATTCGGGGTGGTTGTTGACGTCTGGCAACCGCCGCAGTACCGAAGACATCCGGTCAAGGTACCGGACGGTCGACCGCTCAGACCCACCGTTGGTGAACAAGCTGGGGATTGCTGATGGCATACTCTTACACCGAGAAAAAGCGTATCCGTAAGGATTTCAGCAAATTGCAGCCGGTTATGGACATTCCATACCTGTTGGCAATTCAGTTGGATTCCTACCGTAACTTTCTACAGGCCGACTTTGACGCGGCCGATCGTCAGGACACAGGCCTGCACGCCGCCTTCAAGTCCGTATTTCCGATTGTCAGCTACTCCGGCAACGCGGCGCTGGAATACGTCAGCTACAAGCTCGGTACTCCGGCATTCGACGTCAAGGAATGCCAGCTGCGCGGGGTGACCTACGCAGCACCATTGCGGGTGAAAGTCCGCCTGATTATTTACGATAAAGAGTCGCCCAGCAAAGCCATCAAGGACATCAAGGAGCAAGAGGTCTACATGGGCGAGATGCCCCTGATGACCGAGAACGGCACCTTTATTGTCAACGGTACCGAGCGGGTCGTCGTGTCCCAGCTGCACCGTTCGCCGGGCGTCTTCTTCGACCACGACAAGGGCAAGACCCATTCGTCGGGCAAGCTGCTCTACAGCGCCCGGGTGATCCCCTACCGTGGTTCCTGGCTGGACTTCGAGTTCGATCCGAAGGATCAGGTCTACGTCCGTATCGACCGTCGCCGCAAGCTGCCGGCGACCATTCTGCTGCGTGCCCTGGGTTACACCAACCAGGAAATCCTCGATATGTTCTTCGAGCGGTCCGAGTTCAAGCAGAACAAGGACCAGTTCGAGATGACCATCGTCTCCGACCGTCTGCGCGGCGAAACCGCCGCCTTCGAGATCAAGGACAAAGACGGCGGCGTGATCATCGAGGAAGGCCGTCGCATCACCGCCCGTCATATCCGTCAGTTGGAAAAGGCCGGTGTCACCACCGTGCAGGTGCCGGACGAGTATCTGATCGGCAAGGCGCTGGCGACCGACCTGGTCGATCCGACCAGTGGCGAGATCTTCGCCAACTGCAACGACGAAGTGACTCCGGACATCCTGGAGAAGGTGCGCGAACTCAAGCTGAAGAAGCTCGAGTTGTTGTACACCAACGATCTCGATTGCGGCCCCTACGTCTCCGACACGCTGCGCAACGACCCGACCAGCACGCCGCTTGAGGCTCTGGTCGAGATCTATCGCATGATGCGCCCGGGCGAGCCGCCGACCAAAGAATCCGCCGAAACGCTGTTCCAGAACCTGTTCTTCAGCAGCGAACGCTACGATCTGTCCGGCGTCGGCCGCATGAAATTCAACCGCCGTCTGGGTCGTGACGACGAAGAAGGCGAAGGCACGCTGAGCAACGAAGACATCGTCGAAGTGCTCAAGACGCTGATCGACATTCGTAACGGCAAGGGCGAGGTCGACGACATCGATCACCTGGGTAACCGTCGCGTGCGCTCCGTTGGCGAAATGGCCGAGAACCAGTTCCGTGTCGGCCTGGTCCGTGTCGAGCGCGCCGTGCGTGAGCGCCTGTCCATGGCCGAATCCGAAGGCCTGATGCCGCAGGACCTGGTCAACGCCAAGCCGGTCGCCGCGGCGATCAAGGAATTTTTCGGCTCGAGCCAGTTGTCCCAGTTCATGGATCAGAACAACCCGCTGTCCGGTATCACCAACAAGCGCCGTGTATCCGCGTTGGGCCCGGGCGGTCTGACCCGCGAACGCGCCGGCTTCGAGGTGCGGGACGTGCACCCGACCCACTACGGCCGGGTCTGCCCGATTGAAACACCGGAAGGGCCGAACATCGGTCTGATCAACTCGTTGTCAAGCTACGCGCGCACCAACAGCTACGGCTTCCTGGAAACGCCGTACCGCCGGGTTGAGAACGGTAAGGTCACCGACGAGATCGTTTACCTGTCCGCCATCGATGAAGCCAAGCACACCATCGCCCAGGCCAACGTGCCGCTGGACGAGGACGGCAACATCCAGGGCGAGTTCGTTCAGGTGCGTCACCAGAACGAATTCACCATGGCGCCGCTGGCCAACGTCGACATGATGGACGTGTCGCCGCGCCAGGTGGTTTCCGCCGCCGCGGCCCTGGTTCCGTTCCTGGAACACGACGACGCCAACCGTGCATTGATGGGTTCGAACATGCAGCGTCAGGCCGTGCCGACTCTGCGCGCCGAGAAGCCGCTGGTCGGTACCGGTATCGAGCGCAACGTCGCCATCGACTCCGGCGTCTGTGTGGTCGCCAAGCGTGGCGGCTACGTCGAGTACGTCGATGCGTCCCGGATCGTGGTCAAGGTCAGCCCGGAAGAGATCGAAGACGGCGATGCCGGCGTCGACATCTACAACCTGACCAAGTACACCCGGTCCAACCAGAACACCTGCATCAACCAGCGCTCCATCGTCCATCAGGGCGAGACCATCGCGCGCGGTGACGTGCTGGCCGACGGTCCGTCGGTCGACCTGGGTGAGCTGGCGCTGGGTCAGAACATGCGCATCGCCTTCATGCCGTGGAACGGTTACAACTTCGAGGACTCCATCCTGGTGTCCGAGAATGTCGTACAGGACGATCGCTTCACCACCATCCACATCCAGGAGCTGACCTGTATCGCACGGGACACCAAACTGGGTGCGGAAGAAATCACCGCCGACATCCCGAACGTCGGCGAGTCCGCGCTGAACAAGCTGGACGAGTCCGGCATTGTCTACATCGGTGCCGAAGTCGGCCCGGGCGACATCCTGGTCGGCAAGGTCACGCCGAAGAGCGAAACCCAGCTGACACCGGAAGAAAAGCTGCTGCGTGCCATCTTCGGTGAGAAGGCGTCCGACGTGAAGGACACCTCGCTGCGCGTCAAGGGCGGCATGATCGGGACCGTCATCGACGTCCAGGTCTTCACCCGCGACGGTGTCGAGCGCGATCAGCGTTCCAAGGACATCGAGCGCATGGCCCTGGAAGAGTTCCGCAAGGACTTGAACGCCGAGTACCGCATCGTCGAAGACGCCATCTTCGAGCGCCTGCAGGTCAGTCTGGTTGGTCAGGCCGTGGCCGGTGGTCCGCAATTGAAGAAAGGCGACACCCTGAGTGAGGACTTCCTCACCCAGCTGCCGCGTGAAGACTGGTTCAAGCTGCGCATGCAGGATGAAAGCCTGGCCGAGGTCCTGGAAAAGGCCGAAGCCCAGCTGAAAGAGCGCAAGGAAGACCAGGAAGCCCGCTTCGAAGACAAGAAGCGCAAGCTGCAAAGCGGCGACGACCTGCAGCCGGGCGTGCTGAAAGTGGTCAAGTGTTACGTGGCCGTCAAGCGCAAGATCCAGCCGGGCGACAAGATGGCCGGCCGCCACGGTAACAAGGGTGTGATCTCCAAGATCATGCCGGTCGAGGACATGCCTTACGACGAGAGCGGCGAGCCGGTCGACGTGGTCCTGAACCCGTTGGGCGTACCGTCGCGGATGAACGTCGGTCAGATCCTCGAAACCCACTTGGGCGCCGCCGCCAAAGGGCTGGGCAAGCACATCAATGAGATGTTGCGGGAACAGAAAGCCGTCGCCGACGTTCGCGCCTTCCTCGATGAGGTCTACAATAAGGCCGGCCGGGGTATCCGCAAGGAAACCCTGGATGACTTCTCGGACGAAGACGTCATGGAACTGGCGAAGAACCTGCGCGGCGGTGTACCCATCGCGACGCCGGTCTTCGACGGGGCCAAAGAGGAAGAAGTGAAAGAACTGCTGCGCCTGGCCAATTACGACGACAGCGGCCAGATCCAGCTGTGGGACGGCCGCACCGGCGAAGCGTTCGAGAACAAGACGACGGTCGGCTATATGTACATGCTGAAGTTGAACCACCTGGTGGACGACAAGATGCATGCCCGTTCTACCGGTTCGTACAGCCTGGTCACCCAGCAGCCGCTGGGCGGTAAGGCCCAGTTTGGTGGTCAGCGTTTCGGGGAGATGGAAGTCTGGGCTCTGGAAGCCTACGGCGCCGCCTATACCCTGCAGGAAATGCTGACGGTGAAATCGGACGACGTGAACGGCCGGACCAAGATGTACAAGAGCATTGTCGATGGCGACCACAAGATGGAGCCCGGCATGCCCGAATCCTTCAACGTCCTGGTCAAGGAAATCCGTTCGCTCGGTATCGACATCGAACTGGAAAACGAAGAGTAAACGACGGGGTGGGCGACACAGGCCCGGCTCGGTGCACAACACCGGTCGGGAACCCGTCGCCCCAAGCCACTCCTCTCGGAGCTGAATGATGAAAGATTTACTGAATCTGTTGAAATCTCAGGGTCAGGCGGAAGAGTTCGACTCCATCCGCATCAGCCTGGCCTCCCCGGACATGATCCGGTCCTGGTCCTTTGGCGAGGTCAAAAAGCCGGAGACCATCAACTACCGTACGTTCAAGCCTGAACGCGACGGTCTCTTCTGTGCCCGTATTTTCGGTCCGATCAAGGACTACGAGTGCCTGTGCGGCAAGTACAAGCGCCTCAAGCACCGCGGTGTCATCTGTGAGAAGTGTGGCGTCGAAGTCACCCAGGCCAAGGTGCGTCGCGAACGCATGGGTCACATCGAACTGGCCGCGCCGGTTGCTCACATCTGGTTCCTGAAGTCACTGCCGTCCCGCATCGGCCTGATGATGGACATGACGCTGCGCGACATCGAGCGCATTCTGTATTATGAGAGCTTTGTCGTCATCGATCCGGGCCTGACCAGCCTGGAGAAAGGTCAGTTGCTGACCGACGAGGAATATTACGAAGCCATCGAGGAATTCGGTGACGACTTCGACGCCCGCATGGGTGCCGAAGCGGTGCAGAAGCTGCTGGAAGCGATCGATCTGGACGGTGAGATCAACCAGCTGCGTGAAGAGATTCCGGCCACCAATTCCGAAACCAAGATCAAAAAGCTGTCCAAGCGCCTGAAGCTGCTGGAAGCCTTCCAGAAGTCCGGTAACAAGCCGGAGTGGATGGTCATGGCCGTGCTGCCGGTACTGCCGCCGGACCTGCGTCCGCTGGTGCCGCTGGACGGCGGTCGTTTTGCGACCTCCGACCTGAACGATCTGTATCGCCGGGTCATCAACCGGAACAACCGTCTGAAGCGTCTGCTCGAACTGGCCGCGCCGGACATCATCGTGCGCAACGAAAAGCGCATGCTGCAGGAATCCGTCGACGCACTGCTGGACAACGGCCGTCGTGGCCGTGCTATCACCGGCTCCAACCGCCGCCCGCTGAAGTCGCTGGCCGATTTCATCAAGGGCAAGCAGGGTCGTTTCCGTCAGAACCTGCTCGGTAAGCGGGTCGACTATTCCGGCCGTTCCGTGATCGTGGTCGGTCCGACGTTGCGTCTGCACCAGTGCGGTCTGCCCAAGAAAATGGCGCTTGAGCTGTTCAAGCCGTTCATTTTCAGCAAGCTGGAACACCGTGGCCTGGCGACCACCATCAAGGCCGCCAAGAAGATGGTCGAGCGCGAAGAGCCGGTTGTCTGGGACATCCTGGATGAAGTGATCCGTGAGCACCCGGTACTGCTGAACCGCGCACCGACCCTGCACCGTCTGGGCATTCAGGCGTTCGAACCGGTCCTGATCGAAGGCAAGGCCATCCAGCTGCACCCGCTGGTCTGTGCCGCCTACAACGCCGACTTCGACGGCGACCAGATGGCCGTACACGTACCGCTGACGCTGGAAGCCCAGCTGGAAGCGCGCGCGCTGATGATGTCCACCAACAACGTGCTGTCTCCGGCCAGCGGTGATCCGATCATCGTGCCGTCCCAGGACGTGGTGCTGGGTCTGTACTACATGACCCGTGAGCGCGTGAACGCCAAGGGTGAAGGCATGGCCTTCTCCAACATCGAGGAAGTCCAGCGCGCCTATGGCGCCGGTGAAGTCGCCCTGCAGGCCAAGGTCAAGGTGCGCATTCGCGAAGTCGTCGAAAACGACGAAGGTGTAATGGAAGAGGCCATTAAGCTGGTCGACACCACGGTCGGTCGTGCCATTCTGTTCTCCATCGTTCCGGATGGCCTGCCGTTCGAGCTGGTCAATCAGTCGATGAAGAAGAAGCTTATCAGTGGCCTGTTGAACGCCTGTTACCGTCGGGTCGGTCTGAAAGAGACCGTGATTTTCGCCGACCAGATCATGTACATGGGCTTCAATTACGCCACCAAATCCGGTTCGTCGATCGGTGTGAACGACTTCGTCATTCCCAAGGCCAAACTGGACATCCTGGGCAAGGCCGAAGCCGACGTTCAGGAAATCGAAGAACAGTTCGCCGCGGGTCTGGTGACCCAGGGCGAGAAATACAACAAGGTGGTCGACATCTGGTCCCGCGCCAACGACCAGATCGCCCGCGCCATGATGGAAGGCATCTCCAAGGAAGCCGTCATCGATCGTGACGGCAACGAGGTGGAGCAGGAGTCGTTCAACTCCGTCTACATCATGGCCGACTCCGGCGCCCGGGGTAGCCCGGCGCAGATTCGTCAGCTGGCCGGTATGCGCGGTCTGATGGCGAAGCCGGACGGCTCGATCATCGAAAACCCGATTAAAGCCAACTTCCGTGAAGGTCTGTCGGTGGGTGAGTACTTCATCTCCACCCACGGGGCTCGTAAGGGTCTGGCCGATACGGCTCTGAAAACCGCGAACTCCGGTTACCTGACCCGTCGTCTGGTCGACGTGGCCCAGGACGTGGTCATCACCGAGGAAGACTGCGGCACCGAAGAAGGCGTTCTGGTCGAACCGGTGATCGAAGGCGGCGACGTCGTACTCGGTCTGGGCGAGCAGGTGCTCGGTCGGGTCGTGGCCACCGACATCATCGATCCGTCGACCAAGGAAACCTGGGTTCCGGCCGGTACCATGCTGGACGAGGACTGGGTCGAGAAGCTGGACGAATGGGGTGTGGACCAGGTCAAGATCCGCTCCGCCATTACCTGCGACACCCGCTACGGTCTGTGCGCCCAGTGTTACGGTCGCGACCTGGCGCGCGGTCACCGGGTCAACATCGGCGAAGCCGTCGGCATTATCGCGGCCCAGTCCATTGGTGAGCCGGGTACCCAGCTGACGATGCGGACCTTCCACATTGGCGGTGCGGCTTCCAGCTCGACCGCGGTCGACAGCGTCGAGATCAAGCACGGCGGTACCGTGACCCTGGACAACCTGAAGACGGTCACCCGCGCCGATGGCGACCTGATCGCCGTCAGCCGTTCCGGTGTACTCGCGGTGTCCGACGAGCACGGTCGCGAGCGCGAACGCTACAAGCTGCCGTACGGTGCCCTGATCACCGTCAAGAACGACGAGTCCGTGGAATCCGGACAGGTCGTCGCCAAGTGGGATCCGCACACGCACCCGATCATCGCCGAATCCAACGGTAAGGTCGCCTTCATCGGTATGGAAGAAGGCAGCACCATCAACCGCAAGATCGACGAACTGACCGGTGTCGGTACCGTCGAGGTGATTCCGCAGGGGCAGCGTACGTCCTCCGGTAAAGAAATCCGGCCGATGATCAAGCTGTTGGACAAAGACGGCAACGACATCATGATCGGCAACACCAATCAACCGGTGCAGTACTTCCTGCCGGACGGCGCCTTCCTGAACCTGAACGACGGTGACGAAGTGGCGATTGGTGACGTGATCGCGCGGATTCCTCAGGAAAGCTCCGGTACCCGCGACATCACCGGTGGTCTGCCCCGGGTGGCCGATCTGTTCGAAGCGCGTAAGCCGAAAGAGCCGGCCATCCTGGCCGAGATCTCCGGTACCGTGGGCTTCGGCAAGGAAACCAAGGGCAAGAAGCGTCTGGTGATCACGCCGACCGACGGGTCCGACGCCTACGAGGAACTGATTCCGAAATGGCGCCAGTTGAACGTCTTCGAAGGCGAGCAGGTCGAGAAGGGCGAGGTGATCTCCGACGGTCCGATGAACCCGCACGACATCCTGCGCGTTCGCGGCGTCGAGGCACTGGCCCGGTACATCGTGACCGAGATCCAGGAGGTGTACCGCCTCCAGGGTGTGGGCATCAACGACAAGCACATCGAGGTGATCGTTCGACAGATGCTGCGTAAGGCCAACATTCTGGACAACGGCGACACCGACTTCATCAAGGGCGACCAGGTCGAGTACAACCAGTTGCTCGAGGCCAACGAAGCGGTCGAGACAACGGAAAAACAACCGGCCCGGTTCGAACGTGTGCTGCTCGGTATTACCAAAGCGTCGCTGGCGACCGAATCCTTCATCTCCGCGGCCTCCTTCCAGGAGACCACCCGCGTGTTGACCGAAGGGGCGGTGACGGGCAAGCGCGACTTCCTGCGCGGCCTGAAGGAAAACGTCGTCGTCGGCCGTCTGATTCCGGCCGGTACCGGCCTGGCGTACCATGCCGAACGCAAGCGGAAACGTCTGGAACGCACCGGCGAGAAACCGTCGATCAGTGCTCAGGACGTCGAAGCAGCGCTCAGTCAGGCGCTTAACAAGTAGGTCCAGCACCGAAAGGGCGCCCGGAAACGGCCGTATACTGCCGTTCCCGGCGCTCATTTCACATCCGGTGTCAGTCCGAGTTGACTAAGAATTGTGCGATACATAAAATGCGCGCTCCCTACAGCACCCGGCTGGTTCGCCAGCCGGGTACTGTCGTGTAATGAGATGAGAACTGTTAGAGAGGCTTAAATGGCAACGATTAACCAGCTCGTCCGCAAACCGCGTAAGCGGAAAGCGGTCGCAAGCGACGTCCGGGCCCTGGAAGGCTGCCCGCAACGTCGCGGTGTATGCACCCGTGTATACACAACCACCCCGAAGAAGCCGAACTCGGCCCTGCGTAAGGTCTGCCGTGTTCGACTGACCAACGGCTTCGAGGTGTCGTCCTACATCGGTGGTGAAGGCCACAACCTGCAGGAACACTCTGTCGTGCTGATCCGCGGCGGTCGTGTGAAAGACCTGCCGGGTGTTCGCTACCACACGGTCCGCGGTTCACTGGACACCTCCGGTGTCGCCAACCGTAAGCAAGGTCGTTCCAAGTACGGTACCAAGCGGCCCAAGGGCTAAACAGGACCGAATACACAGATTTTGAACCATACAGTCTCAGGATAAGAGTAAGGCCGGGTGCTGCCGATGCGCGTTGTCGGATCATGCTCATCCCGGGTTCACCTGAAGACCTATATAAGGGGCTTATCAATGCCAAGAAGACGCGTTGCTGCAAAGCGTGAAGTACTGCCAGATCCCAAGTACGGGAATACCCAGCTGGCCAAATTCATGAACCATGTCATGTACGACGGCAAGAAATCAGTTGCCGAGCGTATTGTTTACGGTGCCCTGGACATTCTGAAAGAGAAGAAGTCCGATCAGGACCCGATCGCCATGTTCGAAAACGCCCTGGAATCCATCGCGCCGATGGTCGAGGTGAAATCCCGCCGTGTCGGTGGTGCCACCTACCAGGTGCCGGTCGAAGTCCGTCCGTCCCGTCGTGAAGCCCTGGCCATGCGTTGGCTGGTGGACGCTTCGCGCAAGCGCGGCGAGAAGTCCATGCGTCAACGCCTCGCCGGGGAGTTGCTGGACGCGGCCGAAGGCAAGGGTGCGGCGATCAAGAAGCGCGAAGACGTGCACCGTATGGCCGAAGCCAACCGAGCGTTCTCTCATTACCGTTTCTAAGCGAAAGCTTAAATTTCATTCAATCTAAGGAGATTGAGTCGTGGCTCGTAAAACTCCTCTGGCGCGGTATCGCAACATCGGTATTGTCGCCCACGTAGACGCCGGTAAAACGACGACTACCGAGCGGATTCTTTTCTACACCGGTCTGTCCCACAAGATCGGTGAAGTTCATGATGGCGCGGCCACCATGGACTGGATGGAGCAGGAACAAGAGCGGGGCATCACCATCACCTCCGCGGCGACCACCTGCTTCTGGAGCGGCATGTCCCAGCAGTTCGATGAGCACCGTATCAACATCATCGACACCCCCGGGCACGTGGACTTCACCATTGAGGTGGAGCGCTCCCTGCGCGTATTGGACGGCGCCGTCGTCGTACTGTGCGGTTCTTCCGGTGTTCAGCCGCAGACCGAAACCGTCTGGCGTCAGGCCAACCGATATGAAGTTCCGCGCATGGTCTTCGTCAACAAGATGGACCGTGCCGGTGCCGACTTCTACCGTGTTGTCAGCCAGATGAAAGAGCGTCTGGGTGCCAACCCGATTCCGATCCAGATTCCGATCGGTGCCGAGGACGAGTTCCGCGGCGTGATCGACCTGATCAAGATGAAGGCCATCATCTGGAACGAAGAAGACATGGGCATGACCTTCACTTATGAAGACATCCCCGCCGATCTTCAGGACAAGGCCGAAGAATTCCGCGTTCAGATGGTCGAGGCCGCCGCCGAAGCCAACGACGAACTGATGGAAAAATACATGGAGTCCGAAACGCTGTCTGAAGAAGACATCAAGAACGGTCTCCGTGAGCGGACCATGGCCGGTGAGATCGTTCTGACCCACTGTGGCTCCGCCTTCAAGAACAAGGGCGTTCAGGCCGTGCTGGACAGCGTCATCGAGTACATGCCGTCACCGACCCAGGTGAAGCGCATCGAAGGCGTTCTGGAAGACGGTGAAACCATCCAGGCCGTCAAGGTCGAAGACGACGCACCGTTCTCCGCGCTGGCCTTCAAGATCGCCACCGACCCCTTCGTCGGTACTCTGACCTTCGTTCGAGTCTACGGCGGCGTTCTGAAGAGCGGCGACCAGGTGATGAACTCGGTCAAGAGCAAGCGTGAGCGCGTCGGCCGTATGGTTCAGATGCACTCCAACAGCCGTGAAGAGATCAAAGAAGTACGCGCCGGCGACATCGCGGCCCTGATCGGCATGAAGGACGTCACCACCGGTGACACCCTGTGCGATCCGAGCAATCCGATCACGCTGGAGCGCATGGACTTCCCGGATCCCGTGATTCACGTCGCGGTCGAGCCGAAATCCAAGGCCGACCAGGAGAAGATGGGTGTGGCTCTGGGTAAACTGGCCCAGGAAGACCCGTCCTTCACCGTTCGTACCGACGAGGAAACCGGTCAGACCATCATCGGTGGTCAGGGTGAATTGCACCTGGACATCATCGTTGACCGCATGAAGCGGGAATTCAAGGTCGAAGCCAACGTCGGCGCGCCGCAGGTGGCTTATCGCGAGCGTATTCGCAACGCCTGCGACATCGACTCCAAGTTCGCCAAACAGTCCGGTGGTCGCGGTCAGTATGGTCACGTTGTGATCAAGTTCGAACCGGCCGAAGATGGCGATGCCGAAAAGCTCGAGTTCGTCAACGAGATTGTCGGTGGTGCCGTACCGAAGGAATACATTCCGGCGGTCGAAAAAGGCATCCAGGAACAAATGCAAAACGGTATTCTGGCCGGCTATCCGCTGCTGGGCATGAAGGCCACCTTGCACGACGGTTCCTACCACGACGTCGACTCCAACGAGATGGCGTTCAAAGTGGCCGCCTCCATGGCTGTTAAAAAGCTGAAAGAGAAGGCCAACCCGGCACTGCTTGAGCCGATGATGCATGTCGAATGTGTCACCCCGGAAGATTACATGGGTGACGTCATGGGCGACCTGAACCGTCGTCGCGGCACCGTCTCCGGTATGGAAGACAGCCCGTCCGGCAAGATCATCCGTGCCGATGTGCCTCTGTCCGAAATGTTCGGATACGCTACGGACCTGCGCTCCATGTCACAGGGCCGTGCATCTTACGTGATGGAATTCGCGGGCTACGCAGAAGCTCCGATGAACATCGTTGAAGAAATTGTCAAGAAGTCTTGATCCGTTAGCGCAACTATAGAGGAAAGACACAATGTCCAAGGCTACTTTTGAGCGTTCCAAGCCCCACGTCAATGTGGGCACCATCGGTCACGTTGACCACGGTAAAACCACCCTGACAGCGGCCCTGACCCGCGTCTGCCACGAAGTATGGGG
>NZ_BMXR01000023.1 GCF_014651855.1 Saccharospirillum salsuginis | reverse complement strand
GTGCCCAAACGCCCGGGCGTACCCGAAGACCAGACCACCTTCGACAGCCTGTTCCAGGCCTTCGGCGAGCCCATCGTTCACCTCTACGACGTCGGCCCCATCGTTGACTGGGAGAAAGGGCGGCCCTACACCTCGCGCACCAACACCGGCCACTCGATGCAATTGCGACCGGTTCAGGTCGATTTGCTGCAACGTGCGCTGGAGGCGATCAACCTGCCGGAAGACGAACGCGGTCATCCACTCCCCAACACCTATGTGCTGCTGGCCGACGCCGACAGCACCGAGGCGGACATCCGCGCCGAGATCGAAAAACAACTCGGCAGCGGCCTCACCGAGGAAGATTGGCAACTGGTCGAACAACAACTCGCCCCGCTGACCCCGACCGAACCCAAAATCCTCGACCTGACCTGGCTCTACGCCGACCTGCTGTTCCGCGCCGCCGCCGAACGGTACGAAGACCCGGAAGTCCAGAAACTGATCCAGGACCTGGAAGAGCTGGAGGAACTGAAAGAGAACGTCCCCCGGGACCCGTGGTGGCTGCGCTATAACCTCTTCCCGACCGAGGAGAAGTTCGTTACTGCCGTTCTGGAACGCACTAAAAGCGCCCTCGACGACCGGCTGGACGACCTCTACGAGGCCCAGAAAGACGCGAACCTGATCCCCTACCGGCACGTGAACCGCGAACTGCTGGAATGGATCGACCAGGCCCTGTTCACCGTCGCCACCTTCTTCGTGCCCATCGAAGGCTGGCTCATCCACTCCGGCCAGGCCTTCCTGGCGCTGATGCGCAGTAAATACTTCATCGGTGGCGCCGCGCTCGGTCTTGGCGCCTACTCGGGCGATGCCCAGGCCGGGCGGTTCAAGACGCCGGATCTGACGGTGGCCAAGGGGGCGGTGCGTGCTACCGCCGCGAAAACCTTGTTCGACGACGCCGTGAAATACGGCTTGCAGTTCAAAGGCGTGAACGCGCCAAAGCATCTGGCTTTGGATGGCAGCGTTGGCCCGGTTCGCCAACGACTGATCGGCGAAGCTCCGGAAGCGTTACTACCACCCGCACCCAATGGCCACCATTGGTTCCGCAACGCGGACGGCAGCTACAACACCAAACGCAACCCCGGTTACAATGGCCCGCGCAAGGAGTACGATCACGAGGAACGGCGGTTCTTTGAGAGCGGCAAGCATAAGACCACGCCGGGAACCAACAGATATAAGGCTGAGTTTGCCGAGGATGCGGCTTACGCCAAGATGATAGAAGAGGGCCACCAACCCTTGCCGGGGTTCCGGCGACCGGCCTATGGGCAGCATGGCATCGATGGGATTTTCCTGAATGCCAATCCGCCGCCGACTTACATCATTATTGAAGCCAAGTACCACAAGAGCTCCTATGGTTCGATTAAAGGTCCAGATGGAAAAAGGATTAAACAGATGAGTGACAAATGGATCGAGTCGAAAGCTTATCAGCAGGCTGATGATGATGTTTTGTTCGCTGTTCAGGATGGGGATTTCGATAAAATTGGACTACGGTATAGGCCTGATTTGGATAGAGTTGTTAAGGAGGAAATTACATGGTGACCCGACAAACAGAGTTTGCGGATGCCCATAAGCTCGAAGACTATTTGGTGCGCCTCGAAACCAAGGGCATGCCAAGATTTAATTCTACTTTAAATCGGGCAGACATCGATGAACGTAGGCGAGATATAAGCTCATACTCACGGTTTAAAACTCAACTTCAAATTGTATTCCTTAAATACACCCTTGGCTATCGCATTGAAGATGTGGCAGTTGAGTGCCAACAGATGCTGGAATTCTTTGAATATCATTTGAATCACCAAAGATCTCCATTCGACATGGACTTTAGCCAATACATTCTTAGTGTATGGGCTCTATCTGCAGGTTTCTTGTTCAATGCTAACCCTAGCGATGACTTGTTGAAGAAGATTCCATTTTCCGGAAGGGATATGTTGGTGGATAGGCTGCTTCATTGTTTTAACAGGGCACATGCCCCGACACAGGAAGTACTATTCCCACGAGTTTATGGATCTCTACTTCAGGCACTAGGTCAATACGACACTGAACCGAGAAACACCTTGATATCCAGGTTTTTAAGTGGGTACTTTGATGGTTTGAAGCACTACGAGGCGTTTTGGAGTGAAAGCCATTTAGAAGCGGACCCTCGTTATTATCGACACTTCGGGTATTGGGTTTTTGAACTCGGAACCTTGGTGATTGACGCAAGATGGGACGATTATGAATTTAAAGGAAGCCCTATTTATCCAAAGCAATTGGTGGATTGGAAGCGTACCCAGTAAGGCAAATGGATCATAGGGAAGGGTATCTTCCTCCCACCACCTGCTTAACCTGCATTCACTAAAATGCCAACAAACACACCCAAAAACTGTTGATTTTTACAGTGTTTCATGAGTGAATGGACAGGTGCGTTGTACGCACACAACGCATGAAAAACGGAACACAGAAAGGTCGCACTATCGACACAGTTGATCACTAAAGAAGCGCTACCTCCGGGTGCTACCAACACCCGAAGATAGCTGACCATCACAGACTGATAAGGAGTCTACAATGGCTACGCACTATAGTACGCCAGAATCCCGCTCGTCCCAAAATAATTGTCTCACCATCTTGTCCCATCCCGTTCGCCGACGAGGCGACTTCTATTCCCTGAACGATCTGCATGAAGCCGCTGGGGGTGACCCTGGGCACCATCCGGAGCGGTTTTTGGAGTCGCCTTTTGGGCGGGTTTGGGTGGATGAATCGCAGGAAGGTCGCGCACGGCGTGCGCTCCTACAGGAGGGGGCCGGTGGGTCGGTTTCTGTTTTTGCTCGACGGGAGTTGGTTCAGGCGTATGCGCTCTGGGTCGGTGAGGGGGTTGCTCTGGCGGTGTTGCGGGCTTTGGGTGCGACGCCCTGTCCGGCGGTGCCGGACGGGGAGCCCGTCAGCCGGTACGATCTCGGTTACGTGAAAGATCTGCGCTGGGATGACGACCGGCCGGGCGATATCGCCTGGTGGGAGTTCGACGGTCAGGACACCCTCACGGCGGAGGAAGCGGCCGGGCGCGGGCGGGATTTCTTCGAGCAGACGCGCCGTCTGGCGCACATCAGCCCCGGGGATGCGGAAATGGCGCTGAAGCACAGTCTGATGCGGCTTATGGACGGCAGTTTTCCCGGCCGGGGCTTTCGCTATTGCGAAATGGTGTTCTGCGAGTGGCTGAGCCGCGCCGCCGTGGCGTGGATGGCGTCCAACGAGTATGAAGCGTTGCCTTTGGCGCCGTCGCAATAGGGGCTCGTTCGCTGTACCAATATAGATAGACGCCTGCCTGTTCGTTGTTCCCGGTATAGGGCAGCCCGTGTGAACGGAATCACATTCGTTGCTAAGCTGTTCAGACCTTGAATGAAGAGGCAGGCTCTATGTGCGGCGCCATCTACAACGTTACCGATTTTCCCTTGCTCGAACCCATTCTCGACATGGCCGGCTATTCCGAATCCGAGATCGAAAAAGTGTTGGGCAAGAAAGAATGCCGGCCGACGGACTCGGTGCTGGCCATGGTGCCGACTCGAGAAGGTCCGCGTCTGATGCCCGCCACCTGGTGGCTGAAGCTGGACAAGCGGACGCTAAAGCCCGACACCCGCTGGGCGACGTTCAATTGCCGGTCGGATCATATTCTCACCTCGAAGCTGCACACCATCCCGCCGAAGAGTTTTCGCTCCGTTGTGGTCGCGAACGGGTTCTTTGAGTGGCAACCGGTGTATTCTGGGGGTCGCCTGTTTACTGATTTGACCGAGGCCGAGCAGGCCAAGCCGCCGAAGCCGATTCGCAAGCAGCGCTATCTGGTGCACACGCCCGGGCAGTTGATGCTGCTTGGGGCGTTATGTAAGCACTGGCTGGATGAGGCGGGGGAGCCGAAGGTGTCCACCGGGATTATTACTTTGCCGCCCCATCCGAGGTTTCTGGATGTGCATCACAAGTCGTTTCCGTTGGTGTTGAAGCCGGAGGAGCTGGAGGATTGGTTGAATCCGAAAGTGGAGCATTCGGCGTTTGAGGCGTTGTTTGGGGTGACGGATGTTCGGGTGGAGGTTGAGGCGCAGGCGGTGAACGATGGGGATTTTTCGGCGTTGGATACGGAGCCGTTTGTTTTGAGGCCGGTGGGATAGGTAGATTGACCCTCTCCCCTAGCCCCTCTCCCGGGGGGAGAGGGGAAATATATCGGGGAGAGGGAAATGTTTAGTCAGTGGCGGAAGTCGAGGCCCAGGGTGGAGTGGAGGAGTTTGAAGCTGGTGTGGCGTAGGCGCTGGCTGATGATGCGGGTGACTTTCCACAGGACTTTGAAGGCGAGTTCGGGCTCTTCCTCGGACATGCGACGCAGCTGGCGGCGGGTGGTGATGACGAAGACGGTCGGTTCGATGGCTTCGGCCAGGCCGCTGCGCGGTTCGCCGTCGATCAGTGAGAGTTCGCCGAAGGTCTGCGATTCGGTGAGGGTGACGAGCGGATAGACGGTGCGGTTCTGGGTGGTCTTGCTGATGCGGATCTTGCCGCTGACGATCAGCCCCATGTAGTCGGCCCGGGCGCCTTCGTAGAAAATCACCGTCCCCTTGTCGACTTCGTAGGCGGTGAAGTAGGCGCCCAGCTTGCGGATGTCCTCCCACGGCAGTTCGTTGGCCCAATTGGTCCGATCGATCAATTCGGCGACGAAGTCGTTGGAATAGCTGATGGGCTTGAGTTTTTCCATTCCGGTACGGCTAAGGGAGGTGTGTGGATAAGTTAATCACCTCGCCCGCCATCACGCAATCGAACTGATCACTTCCCACTCTTTCTCCGTGACCGGGCTCACGGAAAGCCGTCCCTGGCGCAGCAGGGCCATCGAGTCCAGGCCGGTCTGCTGTTTCAGGGTCTTGAGGCTGACGGTTTGCGGCCAGCGGCGCTTGAAACGCACATCCACCACCCACCAGCGGGTATTGTCCGCCGTGCTCTTGGGGTCGAAATATTTGGACTCGGGGTTCAGCGCGTCCGGGTCGGCGTAGGGCTGGCCGATGACTTCGCCTTCTCCGACGATGCCGGGCACCGCGCAGGAGGAGTGATAAATCAGTACCCGGTCGCCGGGCTGCATCTGCTTGAGGAAGTTGCGGGCCTGGTAGTTGCGAATGCCGTTCCAGGGTTCGCCATTGGGGCCTTTGGCCTCCAGATCGTCGAGCGAAAACTCGTCCGGTTCGGTCTTCAGCAGCCAATTTGCCATATCTTTACCTCGATTAATGTCTCACGGGCACAGAAATATTTGATTTTCGTCACAGATTTGTCACATTACATGCGCGACACTAAGGTGTCGACCGGGTTTAGAACACTGTCGAGGGTGTTTTTACCCGGGAAGCAAGACCTATCCATAACCATTACTATAAAAGATCGCCATCCTATGAAACGCAGTAAACCGGATATTCTGGTGACGTTGGCGCTGATACTCGGTCTTGGAATGATTTTGAGTGGCATGACGCAGGGAGATGATCGCGAGCGCCGCAGCAGCCAAAATGCCAAAGCTTCAGGCATATTATTGGGCAGTGAGGTCGACCGGTAACCCCGGCGAACCGCCCCGTCTTTCGCATAATGAACCCTCTTCGGGCCGGGCCGATCCCCGGCACGTCGGGGGTTTATTCATTCAATAAATGCCCCGATCGGTCGCCACCTTGGCCAGCGGAATGTCCCAGGGTTCCAGCGGCACCCGTTCCACTTTCTGACACTCATGCGCCACGCCGATCCGGGCCGGTTCTCTTGGCCAGCGGTCGCGGTGGGCGAAGGTGCGATCGTAAAACCCCCCGCCCATGCCCAGTCGCCCGCCGGCCTCATCGAAGCCGACCAGGGGCAGCAGCACCCAGTCCAGAAACCAGGGCGGAATCTTGGTGCCGCGAACGGGCTCGGGAATGCCGAAGCGGTTGTTCTTCATTTTCGCGCCCGGGTACCAGGGGCGAAACCAGAGCCGGGGTTGCAGCGGATGCAGAACCGGCAGATACACCTGTTTACTGTCGGAATGCAGGCGGTGCATCAGCGGTGTCACGTCAATTTCCCCATCATTGGCCCAATAGAGCGCCACATGTTCGACGCGTATATAGTCCGGCTGGGTGGTCAATTGGCGGATCAGGCCACGCGAGGCAAGGCGTTGTTGTCGGGGTGTCAGTTCACGGCGCGTGGCACGCAGGGTCTTGCGCAGACGGCGCTTTTCCTGGGCGGTGATCACGTCGGAATGGGAGGAGGAGAGTTCGTGAAAATCGTTAGGCATAAGTGAATGTCCCCAGACTACCGCTGCCGTGTGAGACCTTGAACCGTTCAGTCCAAGGCGGTGGTTCTCGTGACAAATTAGGCTTTCCGTCTAGCGGACATGCTCACATCGCCATCTAAGAAGCACCTAAAATCTATTTATCGGCTCAGGACTTTGCACAGCTGGCGTATAGCCCAGGGACACCCCTGATTATAATGAAAATGCGCTGAATGACAGTCTTGACATCCGGATTTATTGCAGGCGTTTATCCCTACGTTCTGTAACACGGTCGCGGTCAGGCGCGGCCGGCGTCCTCGTCCGGATCAAGCTCCATCGGGATGTCGATCTGTTCCGGCATGGCCGCGTCGATCTTGCTCTCCAGCCGGGCGAGGGCGTCCAGATCCTGGGTGACGACCGGTTCGCGATCGATCAGCTCCCGGGTCAGGTTCAGGGCGGCCATAACGGCAATACGCTCGATGCCGAACACCTTGCCGGTGGAACGGATTTCCTTCATTTTCTTGTCCAGCGACCGCGCGGCCTCTTCGAGCTTGGGTTCTTGCCCTTCGGGGCAGGCGACCCGGTATTCGCGCTCCAGGATGGTGACGGTCAATGTCTTATGTTCGTTCATCCCGATTGCTCCAGGGTCTTGAGGCGTTCGATCATGGCTTCCACCCGGTCGCGCGCCAGCTCATTCTGCTTGATCAGTTTGGCGCGCTCTGCCTGCCAGGCCGAGCGTTCCGCCTTCAGCAGGCGATTGTCCTGCTCCAGACGCTGACTGTGTTCGATCAGCGCATCCAGCTTCTGCTCAAGACGTTTCAGGGAGGGTTCAGACATTTGGACAGGCCAGCGTTGTTTACGGTGCTCTACTATATAAACCGGGCTGTGGGCGGGTCAACGACTGCGGTCACAGGTTGGAGCATGATAGCATCCGCGTCAGAGACCAGCATTGATTATACTTTGGAGGCCCCGACTCTATGTCCGATACCACACCCGACGCACCCCAGATGCGCTACGAGGACCTGGCCGAATTGTTCCGGCGCATGGGGTCCGGCCAGTCACCGACCACCCTGCACGGCTCACTGACCGGTGTCCTGGCGGCCGGTCACCGAATGAGCTCGGAAGACTGGGTGGCCTGGGCGGTCGATCTGCTCGGCCCGAGCGAGACCGTCGAGGAAGGCCACCATGTGATCCTCAAGGGGCTGTACGTCAGTACCCTGTCGGCGCTGGAAGACACCGGCATGTCGTTCAAACCGCTGCTGCCCGCCGACGACGCGCCCCTGGCCGACCGTCTGGAGGCGCTGAGCGACTGGTGCGGTTCCTTCCTCGGCGCGTTCGGCACCGTCGGCGTGGTCTCGGAAGGCAAGGAAATCCCGGAAGAGATCGAAGAAGTGCTCGAAGACCTGTCCGCCATCGCCCAGGTCGACACCGAGAACGACGAAGACGCCCAGGCCGAGGAGGATTTCGTCGCCATCAGCGAACACGTCCGCATGGGCGCCCTGACACTCTTTCTCGAATACAACCAAACCCAGTCCCCGGACGGCGACACGCCGACCGTTCACTGAGGAGACCGCATGAAACGCATCAGCAAGGCGGAATTCGCCGACCGTCGTGCCCGTCTGATGGAGCAGATGGCCGACAACAGCATCGCCATTATCCCGGCCGCGAACGAGACCATCCGCAACAACGACGTCCATCACCCGTTCCGCCAGAACAGCAACTTCATGTACCTGACCGGTTTTCGCGAGCCGGACGCCTTCGCCGTCCTGATCCCGGGTCGTGAACAGGGCCAGTACATCCTGTTCGTGCGCGACAAGGACCCGGAACGTGAAATCTGGGACGGCTACCGCGCCGGCCCCGACGGCGCCGTCGCCGAATACGGCGCCGACGACGCCTTTCCGATCGACGACATCGACGAGATCCTGCCCGGCCTGATGGAAGGCCGCAGCCGCGTCTACTCGCAAATGGGCGTCGACGATGCGTTCGACCACCAGCTGATGACCTGGGTGAACCAGATTCGCAGTAAAGTCCGCACCGGCGCCCGCCCGCCGGAAGACTTCTCCGACATCAGCCACCTGCTGCACGACCTGCGGTTGATCAAATCCAAGCAGGAACTGGCCATTATGGCCGACGCCGCCGCGATGAGCGCCCGCGCCCACAAACGCGCCATGAGCGCCTGCAAACCCGGCATCATGGAATACCAGCTGCAGGCCGAGATCGAACACGAGTGCATGATGGCCGGCAGCCCCTGGCCCGCCTACTCCGCCATCGTCGGTAGCGGCGCCAACGCCTGCATCCTGCACTACATCGAAAACACCGGCAAAATCGAAGACGGCGAACTCGTGCTCATCGACGCCGGCGGCGAACTCGAATACTACGCCTCCGACATCACCCGCACCTTCCCCGCCAACGGCCACTTCAACACCGAACAGCGGGCCATCTACGACCTCGTCCTCAAGGCCCAGTACGCCGCGCTCGACCAGGTCAAACCCGGCAACCCCTGGATCGCCCCGCACGACACCACGGTGCGCGTACTGACCGCAGGGCTGGTCGAACTGGGCATTCTGAGCGGCGACGTGGACGACCTGATTGAGAAAGAAGCGTTCAAACCGTTTTTCATGCACAAAACCGGGCACTGGCTCGGCATGGACGTGCATGACGTCGGCGATTACAAGGTCGGTGGCGAATGGCGGGTTCTCGAGCCCGGTATGGTGTTGACCATTGAGCCCGGGGTGTACATATCCCCGCACAACACCGACGTTGAAGAGCGGTGGCGCGGCATCGGCGTGCGCATCGAGGATGATGTGGCCGTTACCCGTGACGGGCACGATGTGTTGACCAAGGATGTGCCGAAAGAGCCGGCGGAGATCGAAGCGTTGATGAATGGGGGGCAGAGTAGTTTGTTTTAGGGATGATTAACCATCCGTTAGCCAAATAGTTCCGTCCGTGGTGAGTTTTCATTCCATGGTGGGCGGTGCCCACCCTACGTGGCCCTGGCAATCAGGGTTAGTGGTGGATGGTAGGTTGGCTCATTCGGGGATATCTGAGGCATGGATGCCGAAGCTAAGCCCCCATGGACGGGTTCACGGCGGCCCCGAATGAGCCTGCCTGCCAGCCACCACGGGTTCCAGGCACCGATTGGCAACCCCACCATACAGCCGGCCATTTACAGATACCCGACCCCGGCCGATTAAAAGCTGGACAACCCCGTCACAGCGCTTATGTTTACCCCCAAGCCCCAAAAGGGCTGACACCCGAATCGCGTTCCTAGTGACCCTAGAACCCCACAACAAGAAGGAAGTTCGCCATGAGCTTGTTTGATCATGTCGAGTTCGACAACCACGAACAGATCAATTACGTCTGTGACCCCGAATCCGGTCTCAAGGCCATCATCGCCGTTCACAACACCCATCTCGGACCGTCGCTCGGTGGCACCCGCATGTACCCCTACGCCAGCGAAGACGATGCCCTGACCGACGTCCTGCGCCTGTCGCGCGGCATGACCTACAAAAGCGCCATGGCCCGGCTGCCGCTCGGCGGCGGCAAATCCGTCATCATCGGCGACCCGAAAACCCAGAAGACTCCGGAACTGCTGCACGCCTTCGGCCGCTATCTGGAGCGACTGGGCGGCATCTACATCGCCGCCGAAGACTCCGGCACCTCCGTACCGGACATGAAGATCGTTCACGAGACCACCTCCTACGTCACCGGCTACCACGAAAAGGTCGACAAAGACGGCACCACCAAGTCCGGCGACCCGTCGCCCGCCACCGCCTACGGCTGTTTCCTCGGCATCCAGGCCGCCGTTAAACACCAGTTGAAGCGCGACGATCTGAGTGGCCTGACCGTCGGCATGCAGGGGCTGGGTAACGTCGGCTATCGCATGGCCAAGATGCTGGCCCAGGCCGGCGCCAAGCTGGTGGTGACCGACGTCAACACCGAGGTTCTGAAACAGGCCGAGCAGGAATTGGGCGCCACCGTCGTCGGCCTGGATGAGATCTACCGCCAGAAGATGGACATCTTCGCCCCGTGCGCCCTGGGCGCAACTGTCAATCCGGCCACGCTCAAGGAACTGGATGTCTCGATCATCGCCGGTTCCGCCAACAACCAGCTGGACACCGCCGAAACCGGTCGTCTGCTGCACGAGCGCGGCATCTGCTATGCGCCGGATTATGTAATCAATGCCGGTGGCATCATCGACGTCTGCTTCGAAACGCTCGGTGCCTACGACAGCGACAAAGTGAACGCTCACATCGAGGGCATTCACGACACCCTGATGGAGATTTTCGAGCGCTCCGCGCGCGAGAACATTCCCGCCAGCGACCTGGCCGACACCATTGCCCGGGAACGTCTGGCCAAGGGTGAAACCACGCTGGAGTATCGCCGCACGGCCTGATCCTGCCCGCCGCGCCCCCGCCATGGGGCGCGTGCACCCCAGCCAAACCGGTTGGCGCGCTCCCCCGTATGCGACATACTGCGGGACTGTGCAGATCAGTGGGGTACGCATGTCTCTTGAGACCATTCTCTACGTCGAAGACGATCCGGATATCCGGGCCATCGCCGAACTGGCGCTGGTATCCGTCGGGGGGTTCCGGCTGGTGCCCTGCAGTGGTGGCCAAGAGGCGCTCGACGTTCTGGAAGATACCCGCCCCGACCTGATTCTGCTCGATGTCATGATGCCGAGCATGGACGGCCCCGAAACCTTGCGCGCCATCCGTCGCCAGCCGGCGCTGGCGGACATCCCGATCGTATTCATGACCGCGAAGGTTCAGCCCGACGAAGTGGAAGACTATCTGGACATGGGCGCCCTGGGCGTGATCGCGAAACCCTTCGACCCGATGACGCTAGCCGACCAGGTACGCACCCTGTGGCAAAGGTCCCGGGGCTGACTTTACTCAGTAGGACACGCTCAGAAGGACAACACCCGGTCACGACCGGCGTCTTTGGCCCGGTAAAGGGCCTGATCCATGGAATAAAAGATCCCCTCCAGTTCGACACTGACGGTCGAGTCGCTGACGCCGGCACTGAACGTCGCCTGAAACGGCCCCTTGGGTGAATTGAAGGTCATCGACCGAAAATCCTCCAGCAGGGATTCGACCAATCGGGTCGCCTGAGCGCAATCGGTGCCGGGCAAAATCAGGATAAACTCTTCGCCGCCGTATCGACCGACCAGATCGGTGGTGCGCAGCCGCGATCGCAGCAGCTTGGACAATGAACGGATGACGATGTCGCCACTGTCGTGACCGTGGGTGTCGTTGATCTGCTTGAACCGGTCCAGATCGATCAGTGCCATCGACACCACCTCGCCGGACCGGTTGGCCAACTGACAGTGCCGTCGCGCCTGCATCATCACGTGGCGATGATTGAGTAAACCCGACAGACCATCGGTGGTTACCTGGTGCTTGAGTGATCGGGCCCGTTGCGCGCGGTTGCGCACCTGACGCACCAGATCCTGCGGCGGCATGCCTTTCTCCAGCAGGTCATCGGTGCCGATGCCGATCAACCCGGCGCGTTGCTGCGCCTGGTATTGGTTGCCGGTCAGAAACAGAATCGGCAGTGTCGAGTAGCGTTCGTGCATGCGCAACATCTGGGCGATTTCGGGCCCGACGGCCAGCGGCATGTTGATGTCGAGCAACAGGATGTCCGGTTCGAACTGATCGATCTTGAGAAAGAGCTGTTCCGGGTCCGACTCCACCAACACCGTCATGCCCTGCTCGTCGAGCAGGGTTTCGTAGTATTGGGCGACATCGGCCTGATCGTCGACGATCATGATGCGAATGCAGGGGTCCTCGGCATCGCCAGCCACGCGCAGAAGATGACGCACCACTTCATCCGGCGAGACGGGCCGAATCACGCACCCCATGACACCCGCACGCACCAGCGCCAACTGGGAGTCGAGATCCATCTGATCGGTGATTACGATCGTCTTCACCGCCGCTTCTTTCAATCGTTGCAGGGGCACCAGCAACGGAGCGATCTGGTCGTCTTCCGCGCCGGCCTCGACGACGGCGACTTTCGCCGTTCGGCTCAGAACCGTCAGGTTGGCGGTCTCATCGAGTGTATGTGTGTCGACCCGCAACCCTTCGGCTTCGATCGCGTCCGACAATAAGGAGCCGTTGCCGTTTTCGACCGCCGGAAAATACAACACGGCCTGACTGTCCCGACCGTTGCCTTCTTCCAGCGCAATACGAGCCGAATCGCCATTCTGCTCGTGTTGCGCCTGGTGCAGGGACTGGGACAGTCGCTGATGAAAGGGAGACAGCAAGGTATGGATTTCACGGGCGCTGAGATAGCCGGCGTTGTATTTGCTGAGGCAATCCCGGGCGACGTCCTCGTACCGGGCGGCCGCCTCGTTCACCCGGGGCAGGCCGAAGGTCCCGCTGCTGCCTTTGAGGCCATGCAATTGGTCGGTCAGGTCGCGCAGATCATCGACCTCGAAGGTGGTCGTGGACAACCGGTTCCAGACCGCGCCCAGGTCCGCCTCGATCATCGGCAGCCGGTTCCGGTAGGCGGCGATCAACTGGTCCAGCTTCGCCTGAACATCGGTCATGATCCGTACCTTTTCGTCGAATCGTTTTCGTGCCCTGCGTCGTCTTCGTCGGTCCCGTCGGCCATTGAGACCGGTCGGGAGGCAAAGTCGACATGAAAACAGGCACCCACGAAGCGGCCGCGTTCGAAGTCGATCCGCCCCTCCATCTGCTCGGTCAATTCCCGGCTGATGGCCAACCCCAGCCCGGTCCCCTCCTGAGCCCGACGGGCGCTGGCGTCGGCCTGGGAAAAGCGCTGGAAAATCCGCGAGCGAAAGGCTTCGGGGATCCCCGGCCCCTGATCGATCACCTCCACCCTGCTGTTGCCGGCGTCGTGCCGCAACACGATGCGAATCTGCGACCGATCCGGACTGAACTTGATCGCATTGCTGATCAGGTTATCCAGAATCTGCCGATAACGCACGGGGTCGACGTGAATCTCCCGGTCGACGCGGGGCGTCTCACGGATCAGGTCGATGCCTTTGACCGCCGCCAGGGCCTGATTGCTGTCCACCGCTTCGTTCACCAGATCGGTGACCGAATGCCAGTCGAGGTGAAAGGACATGCGGCCGGTCATCAGCCGGTTCACGTCCAGCAGGTCGTTGACCAGTGTTTGTAATCGCTCGCTGTTCTTCAGGGCGATGTTCATGACCGGTATGGCCTCTCGCGGCATCTCGGCGATGACGTCGGATTGCAGCAACTTCAGCGATCCGGACAGGGAGGTCAGTGGTGTCCGCAATTCGTGGCTGACGGTGGAGATGAACTCGTCCTTGGCGTTCTGCAGTTGCCGGCTCTCGGTGATGTCGCGCAAGGTCAGCAAAATGGACCGGCTGTATCCGGAAGTGACCGAGGCGGCGCTGATCTCGTACACGCGCGGCTCGGCCTCTTCCTCGTACAGAGTCCAGGTCGCTCCCTTCACGGCATCGCCTTCATCGATCCGCCGTTTCACGGTGGCCAGCGCGTCGGGCGATACATGGATGCAGTCTTCCAGAGCACGCCCCTGTGCGTCGTCCGGCTCCAGCCCCAACACCTGTCGACCGGTCTCGTTGATGCGCTCGATGGTCCAGTCCTCCGGCCGCAACAGGATCAGGGCGTTGGTGGACTGCGAGAACAGGGAAACAAAACGATCTTTCTCGTGCTCCAGCTCTTCCTGATATCGCCGCTGTTCTTCCATCAGCAAATTGAAGGCGGCATTGAGCCGCCGAATCTCGACCAGCTTGGATACGGGCAGGAACCGATGATCGCCGGGGTGATGCACCAGATGTTCGATGGCCCGGGTAGAATCGTTCAAGGGTTTCAGATTGCGATACACCAGCCAGACGGCCAACACGACCACCACCGCCAGGATGGCCAGCGAGACCAGCGCGAACCGAACCAGACCCGAGACCGCCGGTTGGGCGATTTCCTCGAAGGAGGCGACCGATACCAGCGTCCAGCCGAGCACTTCCAGCCGGGCCTGGGTCACCAGGGCATCGCCGGCCGCTCCCAGATCCACAACACCGTCTTCGCGCTGGGCCACGACATGACGCACCACCGGATCGAGTTCCGGGTCGGGCAGCGGCTGGATGCCACCGGCCAGGTCGGGGTGGCGTATCGCGTAGCCGTTGTCCAGATCCAGAATGTAGAGTCGTTGGCTGGCCTTCAGGGGCAGCGGATTGGCGGTCAGGGCATAGAAGTCGTCGTCCGTGAGGTCGAGAATGGCCGTCATCAGGCCAAGCAGCTCACCTTCCGGTGATCGGATCGGCGCCATGAAACTGAGCAAGGGCAATCCCGTGGTTCGGCCGATAATCGGCCCCGCCATGGCCAGTTTGGGGTCGTCCAGGATGGCCCGGATATGAGGCCTGTCGCCATAGGTGGTACCCACCCGCCCCGGAACCGGGATGGACTCGGCGATGGCTTTCCCGTTCGCGTCCATCACCACCAGGCCTTCGCTGAACAACCCGCCCAGCCGGGGCAGGATGCGCAGGCGCTCGGTGAGCACGTCCACCGGCAGCAATCGGCCGCGCTCGTCGACCAGCGTTTCGGCGAACTGGTCCAATTGGTATTTGCGCTGCATCAGATCCCGGTGGATCATTTCGGCATGGTAGGCGGAATTCCGGCTCAGCGCCTCGGACGACTGCGCCAGAATATCCCGGGTCAGAACCTGATACGCCGTCAGACTGATCGTAAACGCTGCGAACAGCGTACTGAGCATGACAATGGCGATGCTTCGGCTGAACAGGGATGCCTGCCCACTGATGGGGATGCGGGGACTGACCAAAAGAGACCTCATTCCGTCTTGCCGGGCAACTCGTCACAGCGATTCGAACCCGAGTTAGCCCTTTGGCTATTTGTGCCATCGACACTGGCCTACTAGCATAGCTACGAAACCCGGTGTTTGCCGGACCAACCACCCTATTATCCGAGCCGTCGACCCACTATGTACGTGCTGATTCTCGAAGACGATCCCATGATGCGGGAATTGCTGTGCACCATCGTGCAGAGCCAGAACCCAAGCGCGGTACTGCTGGAGGCGGAAACGCTCGAAGAGGCACAGTCGCAGTGGGAGGAACACAAACCCGGCCTGTTGTTGTGTGACTGGACCCTGCCGCAGGGTGAAGACGGTCTGGATCTGGTTCGGCACATTCGAAAAACCGACCGGGAGACGCCCATTCTTATGGTCACCGGCCGGGGAGACCGTCAATCGGTGATCAGCAGTGCGCGGCAGGGCGTCGACGATTTCATCGTAAAGCCCTTCGATCCGACCGAAGTCGGGCGCCGGCTGCAACCCTATCTGATACCGGACGGCATGAACCTGGCTACCCCGGAGGCCTCCTTGCCTGCGCTGGGGGATTGGCTCGCGCCGGTGGATGACCGCGTCCGGAACGTGACGCTGATGACCGGTGCCCGGGATGCCCTGGGCACCCTTACCCAGGATGAGGAACCAACGGCGCGCGAATTGAACAAGCGCTGGCGTGACAGCCCGACCATCACCAGCCGCCTGATCCAGATCGCCAACAGCAGTCTGTTCAAGCGCTACGGCAAGGCCGTGAACAACCTGCTGGATGCGATCAATGCCATGGGGGTAACCATGGCACTGAATCAGGTGGTCGCGTTGTCGATGAACGATCACGACAGTCTGCGCCACCCTCATTTGAAGTTATGGGCCGACCACTACGCCGAAGAATCCCAGGCCATCGCCGACACCGCCGCCGACCTGGCCAACCGTCTCAAGATCCCGGTATCGCTCGCTTATACGGCGGGTCTGCTGCACCGGCTGGGTGAAATCACCCTGCTCCAACTGATTCAGCATTATCTGGACCAGGGCGGGCACGCGGTCGACCACGACATCGACTCCGCTCTGACGCACCACGCCCAGGCGTACGGCAACGCCATCAAAACGCACTGGCAACTACCGCTGGACCTGCGCGAGCGGGTCGGTGCGACGCATTGGCTGGCAACGGATGCGGTTCGTCGGGAATTGATCCTGATGTCGGTCGCCGCCAGCCGCGCCAAAGGGGATACCTCAAGTGCCACCTACCTCAGGCGTCTGCGCGCTCTGGGGCTGGAAGGCTGACAGCACCCTGAACAAGGGTTGTGACTACAAAAACAATCAGGGTCTGCCATGACGTCGTCCAATACAGATACATCGTCGTCCCCATCCGACCTGCCTTACGACAGCTGGCGCCTTCAGGCGATCCTGGAAGGCACGCGGGCCGGGACCTGGGAATGGCACGTGCAGACCGGCGAGACCATTTACAACGAGCGCTGGGCCGAGATCGTCGGGTATCGACTTGATGAACTGCACCCCACCACGTTCAATACCTGGCAGCACTTGGTCCATCCGGATGACCTGCCGGAGTCCCGGGCGATCATGCAGGCGCATATGCGCGGTGAACGGCCGGAGTACGACTGTGTGTACCGTATGCGACATAAAGACGGTCATTGGGTCTGGGTGCACGATCGCGGCAAGGTGATCACCCACACCGACGATGGCCGGCCGGAAAAAGTGTTCGGCACCCACCTGGATGTGACCGAACGGCGCGAGGCGGAGCGAGCCAATGAAGCGGCCCAACGGGAACTGGCCGAACGCGAAAAACTGCTGCGCACCATCATCGACAACATTCCCATCAACATTTACGTCAAGGACCGGTCGTTTCGCAAAGTGCTGGCGAACCGGGCTGAGCTCGACTTTCTGGGCGTCGCCGATGAAGCCGAGATCATCGGCAAGCACGACAGCGACCTCTATCCCGACTATTTGATCGAGCAATCGCAACGTGAAGACAACGAGGTCGTCAACGAAGGACGCCCCATTGAGATAGCGGAAGACGAAAGCTCGACGCCCGACGGCCAACCGGTCTGGTTCAAGGTCTCCAAACTGCCGTTGAAAGATGAGCAGGGAGAGGTCGTCGGCATTGTCGGCATCAGCCTCGACATCACCAATGAAAAACGGGCCCGGGATCAATCCCAACGACAAATGGAAGCATTGACGATCCTGAACGAGATCGCCGCCGATACCGAACTGACGCTCCATGACCGGTTTCGACAAGCCCTTCAACTCGGCGCGGATTACCTGGGATTGGAGCTCGGGATCATCAGTAACATCCAGGGCGATCGCTATACGGTGAAATGGTTCGTGGCGCCGGCGGAATCGCCTCTGCATGAAGACCAGGTGTTCGATCTGGGTACCACATACTGCCGTCTGGCACTGAACAATCGGGGCGATCTGGCGATACACCACATGGAACACTCCGAATTCGCCAGTCATCCCTGTTACCAGGCGTTTGGCCTGGAGGCTTATACCGGCGTCACGGTTTACGTCGACGGCCAAGCGTACGGGACCCTGAATTTCTCGTCTTCGAAGCCGCGCCCCCCTTTCACCGAGGGTGAAAGAGCCTTTGTACGTCTGCTGGCTCGCTGGGTAGGCTCGGCGCTCGACAGCGAACGGGCCGAGCAGGCGCTGAAGGAAAACGAAGCCCGGTTGCGTGCCTTATTCGAGCTATCGCCGCTGGGCATCGCCCTGGTCGAGCCGGGCAGTGGTCGCTTTATCGACATTAACCAGGCGGTGGCGCAACAGACCGGTTACAGCCGGGAGGAACTGCTCGGGATGACCACCTGGGACCTCAGCCCCTCCGAATACGACGCACGAAAACGAGAAGAACTGAAACGCCTGCACGAAGAAGGCCGCTACGGACCGATCGAGAAGGAATTTACCCGCAAAGACGGCTCGCGCTACCCGGTCACGATTAATGGGGTGCGCGTATTGGATCGATCACAAGGGGCTCTGATCTGGTCGATCATCGAAGACATCAGCGAGCAGAAACGCATCGAACGGTTGAAAAATGAATTTGTCTCCACCGTCAGTCATGAACTGCGCACACCGCTCACCTCGATCGGGGGGTCACTGAAACTGCTGGCAAACGGAGTGCTCGGCAAATTGCCGGACAAGGCGGCTGAACTGGTCGCCATCGCCGATAAAAACACCCAGCGACTGGCCTGGCTGGTCAATGATCTGCTGGACATGGACAAACTGTTGTCCGGGGAGATGCGTTTCCATTGGCAGGCGCTGAACGTTGACGACGTCATCCAGCAGAGCCTGGAGCACAACCAGGCGTTCGCCGATCGGTTCGGCATCCGTTTCGACTACGATCGTACCGAGTGCACCGTTCGTATCCGTGCCGACGTTCAACGGTTGGACCAGGTATTGACCAATCTACTCTCCAATGCGGTGAAATTCTCGCCCGCCGGTTCGAGCGTTTCGGTGACCTGCGAGTGCCGCGACGGGACGGCTCGCATCCGGGTTTCCGATTCCGGGCCCGGCATTCCCAAGGCATTCCAACCCAAGCTGTTCCAGCGATTCGCCCAGGCGGATGCGTCGGATTCCCGCCAAAAAGGCGGCACCGGTCTGGGCCTGGCCGTCAGCCGCGAACTGGTGGTCCGCATGGGGGGACAGATCGATTTCGAGACCGAGGAGGGCCGGGGCACCTGCTTCTTCGTGGACTTCCCGATCCTGGCAGCCGACTGAATCACCGGTTATCGATCATCTATGGATAGAAGAAGTTGATTTAAGCCAAAATGCGACTATGACTTGAAATCACGGTTCGCCGAACCGACTTTTGAATGAACCCGGTGCAAACTACCAACAGCACCGCAGCTTCAAAAGCACATACCATACTTTACGCTGTTGCATCTTCAGGGAGGCATACATATGTCACTGCGCATCAACGACACAGCACCCAACTTCACCGCCCAGACCACCCAGGGTGAAATCGATTTTCACCAGTGGATCGGCGACAGCTGGGCTATTCTGTTCTCGCACCCGAAAGACTTCACCCCGGTGTGCACCACCGAGCTCGGTTACATGGCCGGCCTGCAACCGGAATTCGACAAGCGCAATACCAAGATCATCGGTCTGAGCGTCGACCCGGTGGACAACCATGAAAAATGGTCCAAAGACATCGAGGAAACCCAGGGGCATCTGCCGAAGTACCCAATGATCGGCGACACCGACCTGAACGTGGCCAAGCTGTACGATATGCTGCCGGCCAGCGAAGGCGACAGCTCCGAAGGCCGCACTCCGGCTGATAACGCCACCGTGCGTTCGGTCTTCATCATCAGCCCGGATAAGAAAATCCAGCTGATCATGACCTACCCGATGACCACGGGCCGCAACTTCGACGAGGTGCTGCGCGCGCTGGATTCGATTCAGTTGACCAAGAGCCATCAGGTCGCCACACCGGTGAACTGGAAGGACGGCGACGATGTCATTATTCCGCCGGCGGTCTCCGACGAGGAAGCGCAGAAGAAATACCCGCAGGGCTATCGCACACTGAAGCCCTATCTGCGCATGGTCGAACAGCCGAACAAGTGAGCTCGGCAGCAACCGTCGTAGGGTGGGCACGGCCCACCATGCCGTGCCTCAGGAGTGAGCCCGAGCTCGAGCATAATTCCATGGTGGGCCGTGCCCACCCTACGGCTATTTATTGGCCGACGCCGGGATGCCAGGCCAGACGTACCATGTCCGCCCCACAACCCCCTTCGCCAACCAACCAGTGTTACACTCCCGGTCCCGACACCCACGCGTTAATGGACTGCCCGATGAATACCTCTGCCCGCCCGGCTGACGCTCCCAAACCGGCGTTGCGCCTGCCCGAATTCGTCGCCTTGATGGCCCTGATGGTCGCCCAACTGGCGTTGAGCGTGGATGCGATGTTGCCCGCGCTGCCGGACATCGCCTCCGACCTCGGGGTCACCGACCTCGCCCGTACGCAGATGATCATTTCCTTTCTGATTCTGGGCATGGCGATCGGCCAGTTGTTCTACGGTCCGTTGTCGGATGCCATCGGTCGCAAGCCCGCGATTCTGTCCGGGCTGGCCTGCTTCGTGTTGGGCGCGGTGATTTCGATGCAGGCGGAAACGCTGACCGTCATGTTGATAGGCCGTTTGATCCAAGGGTTCGGCGTCTCCGCGCCGCGCATCGTTTCCGTGGCCTTGATCCGCGATCAGTATATTGGCCGCGCCATGGCGCAGGTGATGTCGTTCATCATGATGGTGTTTATTCTGGTGCCCATGCTGGCGCCGGCGGTGGGACAATTGATTTTGCGTTTCGCCGGTTGGCGGGCAATTTTCGGCATCTTCATCGGGCTGGCGATCATCGTCGGTGTCTGGTTCGGGGTGCGTCAGCCGGAGACACTGACTCGGTCGAAACGGCACCCGTTTTCCTGGATCCGGCTGTGGTCCTCCACCGTTGTAGTGGTGACCACTCCCACCGCCATGTGGTTCACCGCCGCCACCGGTTTCATCATGGGCGCCTTCCTGACCTATCTGAGCACGTCGCAGGCGATCTTTCAGGACGTCTACGGGGTCGGCGATCGCTTTCCGCTCTACTTCGCCTTGCTGGCATCCGCCATCGGCCTGGCGTCATTCACCAATAGCCGTCTGGTGATGCGGTTCGGCACTCGTCGGATTACCTACGTGGCGGTGAGCACCTTTATTACTGCCTTTGCGGTCTTGCTGCTCCTGGCGTTGGCTCAGGGTGGCACACCCGCGTTTGGGCTGTTTATGGGGCTGGGCGCGGTCGGCTTTTTCGGGGTCGGGCTGCTGTTCGGTAACCTCAACGCCATGGCGATGCAGCCATTGGGGCAGGTCGCCGGATTGGGCGCGGCCCTGGTCGGCTCGATCGGCAACTTCATGGCTGTGCCTCTGTCGCTACTCGTCGGCCAGTTCTACAACGCCACACCCGTGCCCATGCTGGTGGCATTTGTAGTGTACGGTGGCCTCGCCCTGGCATGTATGCGCCAGGGGATGGCGACCCATGTGGATGAATGACGACTACTGGGTATTGTGCAGACCGATCCGGTTGCCTTCACTGTCCTCGAAGTGCCCGACGAAGCCGAATTCGCCGATGCTCATCTTAGGGTTCAGAATCTTTCCACCCTGTGCTTCGGCCCGACCGAGCGTGGCGTCGATATCGTCAGTATTGAGATAGACCATCGAGCCCTGATGCGAGGGTACGTACGATTCGGCCAGCATCAGGGTGCCGGATGCTCCATACTGCCCCTGTTCGGATGGGAGCCAAGCCATCGTCAGGGGACCCATCTCCTGTCGTTTCAGCTCTGTTTCAAACACCGCTTCGTAAAATGCGATCGCGCGGTCCATATCGGTCACTGGTATTTCAAACCAGACGGCGTGTTGGAAGGAAGTGGCCATGAGTGTCGCTCCTTATGTAATGACGGTACGCCCTAAGCGTCCAACTGGAGACACCACTATAGCCCACTCCGGCGCCTAGATACTGTCCACTCTACGAAACCGGCCGATCCATCACCACAAACGAATAATCGTAGGGATTCGGCCCTTCGGCCTCATAGTCTTCCCGGGCCACCTCCCGATAAGCGTTCAGGTCGATCTCCGGGAAATAGGCATCCCCATCGACTTCGGCGTGTACCAGAGTCACGTACAACCGGTCCGCGCGGGGCAGCGCCTGGGCGTAGATCTCGGCCCCGCCCATGACGATCACTTCCTCACCACCGTTGATGACGGTGTCCGCCTCGGACAGTTCGATGGCCTCGTCCAGCGAATGCACCACCTTGACACCGGCGGCCTCGAAGCCGGTATCCCGGGTGACGACGATGTTGGTTCGATTCGGCAGCGGCCGGCCGATGCTCTCGTAGGTCTTGCGGCCCATGATCACCGGCTTGCCGGTGGTGACCCGTTTGAAGTATTTCAGGTCGTTCGGCAGGTACCAGGGCAGCTTGTTGTCGCGGCCGATAACGCGGTTTTGGGCCATGGCCCAGATCAAGGCTATGCGCACGGGTTGCTCCATAGGGGGTTTGGGTGGCTATACTACCCCAAGCGAACGGGTATCTTGCACCCACCCGGAAGAGTCGCTAAAGTTCGCCACCCCTGATTCCTGACCAAAGAGGCAGCAATGACCGCCATTCCCTCAGAGATCCAGCAAGTTCGGAACGAGGCCGACTGCCTCTTTACAGAAGCCCAGGTGGAACAGGCCATAGACAACATGGCCACCGACATCTCGCGGGATCTGGCGCATCGCAACCCCATCGTCTTCAGCGTGATGAACGGTGGTCTGGTGCTGACCGGCAAGCTGGTTACCAAGCTCGGTTTCCCGCTGGAGATCAGCTACCTGCACGCCACCCGCTACCGCGACAAGACCCAGGGCGCAGACCTCGAATGGCGCACCTACCCGCAACAACCGCTGAAGGGCCGCACGGTGCTGATCGTCGACGACATCTACGACGAAGGCTCGACCCTCGGCGCCATCGTCGACCATTGTCGGGAAGAAGGCGTGGAAGACATGCACATCGCCGTCCTGGTCGACAAACAACACGACCGCAAGGCCCGTCCGGACATCATTCCGGATTACATCGGCCTGCAATGCGAAGACCGCTATGTGTTCGGCTACGGCATGGACTACAAGGGCTATTGGCGCAACGCCCCGGGGATTTTCGCGGTGAAGGGTCTGTAATCTGTAGGGTGGGCATGGAGGCTGTGAAAGTATCCCTTCTTTAAGGTTAAAATCACGGCTTGCTATTCAAAAGGAGCTTTCCAGTGCCTGCCCGCCGCTACAAAACCGGCCAAAGCCGTC
>NZ_BMXR01000022.1 GCF_014651855.1 Saccharospirillum salsuginis | reverse complement strand
TAGTAGGTCGAAATACCAATTGCGGGTGCCGGAGGGCATTCTAACCAGCATGAACGAGCCTAAAACCAATGTGATGCCGGCAAAAAAATACTCTCACAGCCTCAATGCCCACCCTACTCGACTGCTCGATAACTTCTGGACTCCCTCTAGTTCAATCCAATGGTTCTTAAACGGCTGAAGGCTTGCTTCAGCTCGTTTTCATATTCAACTTCAATCGCCTCACGCGCTTTGTCCTGTTCCCGACGTTCGGTTTTGGACAGGGCTTTGCGGGCGTCGTGAGTGTCGAAGTGTTGGACTTTGTCAAAGACAGTGTCGAGGACGCTGTAGGGTTTGCGCTCCTGCTCGCTGAGTTCGAGGTAGTCGATAAGAACTTTGCAGCGAATGGTGGCTTCGGAGAGGTTGAGGTCTTCTTCGATGACGTTGGCGGAGATGATGCGCAGGCTGTCGAGGACATAGGTAGTGCGCTCGGCGGTTTTGCGGTCGAGTTCGGCCTGACGTTCGCGGTTGGCTTTCTCCTGGGCCCAGACTTTGGTTTGCAGGCGCCAGGCGATGGTAGCCAGGATTCCGATAACGACGACGGCTACGACTGTGAGGCTGATGAGTACTGCGGTGTTCATTGATACCCCTTGGGTGGTTGATTTCGGTGCCAGTGGTTCCGATGAGTTCCGTGCCTGGGTCCGCACCGGCTGCCGGTGGCTCTCCCGAGGGGTCGCCGTGAACCCGTCCATGGGGGCTTGACCGCAGCATCCCTGCTGCGCACATCCCCTCGGAAGAACCACCGGCATCCGTCGCTTGTTACAGTGCCAAGCTTAATATACCTCTCCCAGAGGGAGGGACAGCTGGTGCTTGGCACGGTAGTCAGTCCCTGAGGCGGGGGTAACCCTCCCAGGGGATGTGGGCCGCCTGGACGGCGGCCGTCAAGCCCCCATGGATGGGTTCACGGCAACCCCGTGGAGGGTTACCCCCGCCTCAGGGGCGAACCCAGCTACGGAGCCGGTAGCAAACCGAGGCATCGATTGAGCCACAGCCGTATAATTGGACTCCCCCTTCGATTTTTAGCCCAGTCCCGATTGGTTGACCTCTTCTTTCGAGAGAATGGTAAGGCTTTCTTCGTTCTCATCCCAATACAGCACCAGATTCCCTTGTACCAGCGCGTCCCGGGCCTGCTGAATGGCGTCGTCGAGATGCCCTTCAGCCAGGCCCCAGTCTTCGCCCTGGCGCATGAGGAATTCGCGGATGACCTGGTTCAGGGTGTCCGGGTTGAGTTGGTCGACGGGTATGATCATGGTCGTGCGCGGCTGAAAGAGAGTTCGTGTTCCCATTCGCAGTGGACGTAGAGTTCGTCGCTGGGGGCGTGATAGGCCCCGGGGCTGTCCCACTGGAAGGTGTGGTTGCCGGAGAGTTCGGTCTCCAGGTGGACGGTGGCGGAGACCCAGTACATGCGTTTGAGCAGTTGTTCGAATTTGGCGATCCAGTCTTCCCAGTGGTATTCGACGGCCTGGTAGGAGCCGGCGAAGTGGATGACCTGGGTCTGGTAGGTGCCCTGCTCCAGTTCCTCGGTGGGAATGGAGAACATGCTGGTGGTGAGATACGGAAAGGCATCGATGTCGGTGAGGCCGAGGATGGCGTCGCAGTTGACCAGACGGCTTTTCTGCAGAAAAGCCGGGTCGTTGGAGGCGACGTCGCGGATGATGCCGTAGACGATGGTTTCCTGATCCATGCCGGTTTCCTTCATTGCCAGAGGCCGTGCTCGCGCAGCAGGGCGAGGAAGGCGTCTTCGTCGATCACCGGAATGTCGAGCTCGGTGGCTTTTTTGAGTTTGCTGCCGGCGCCGGGCCCGGCGACGACGCGGGCGGTTTTGGCGGAGACGCTGCCGGCGACGCGGGCACCGAGACGTTGCAGGTAGTCCTTGGCTTCGTCACGACTGAGTTGCTCGAGTTTGCCGGTGACCACCCAGGTTTCGCCGGACAACGGCTGTTCGCCCTGCTCCGGGGTCGGGTCGGGCCAGGTGACGCCAAGGGCGATGAGGCGTTTAATCTCTTCCCGGTTGTTCTCTTCCTGAAAGAAATGGGCGACGTGTGCGGCGACGATGGGGCCGACGTCGTCGACTTCGAGCAGCGCTTCTTCGTCGGCGTGCATCAGTTTTTCGATCGAGCCGAAATGTTGCGCCAGGTTGGCGGCGGTGGTGACGCCGACTTCGCGGATGCCGAGGGCGTAGAGGAAGCGCGACAGCGTGGTGTCCTTCGACTTTTCGATGGCCTCGATCACGTTGGCGGCGGACTTCTCTCCCATGCGTTCGAGCCCGGCCAGAGTTTCGGCCTTGAGTTCGAAAATGTCGCTGGGCGATTGAATCAGCTCCTGGTCCAACAGGGCATCGATCAGTTTGACGCCCAAGCCTTCGATGTCCATGGCGCGACGGGAGACGAAGTGTTTCAGGGCTTCGCGACGCTGGGCGCCGCAACCGAGCCCGCCGGTGCAGCGGGCGACGGCTTCGCCTTCGACCCGCTCGACCGCGGAGCCGCACACCGGGCATTCGTCAGGCAGACGAATGGGATGGGCGTCGGACGGACGCTTTTCGACCACGGCGCGCACGACCTGGGGAATGACGTCTCCGGCCCTTCGGACGATGACGGTATCGCCGATATGGACGTCCAGCCGTTCGATTTCATCCATGTTGTGCAGGGTCGCGTTGCTGACCGTGACGCCGCCGACAAAGACGGGTTCCAGCCGGGCGACGGGGGTCAGGGCACCGGTGCGGCCGACCTGGAATTCCACGTCGAGCAGTCGGGTCAGTTCTTCCTGAGCCGGAAATTTGCGAGCGATGGCCCAGCGTGGCGCCCGGGAGACGAATCCCAGCCGTTGTTGCAGGTTCATCGAGTTGACTTTGTAGACGATGCCGTCGATTTCGTAGGCCAGGTTTTCGCGCCGTTCGAGCATGCGTTCGTAGTAGTCGAGACAACCGTCCACTCCGCTGACGACCCGGCTTTCCGGATTGATGCGCAACCCCCAGTCGGCCAGTCGATCCAGAATGGCGGCGTGGGTGTCCGGGAGTTCACCGCCCTCGACCAGACCGACCGAGTAACAGCACATCTCAAGCGGGCGTTTGGCCGTCAGTTGCGGATCGAGTTGGCGCAGGCTGCCGGAGGCGGCGTTGCGCGGGTTGACGAACACCTTGTCACCGGCTTTGCGGGCCTCGGCGTTCATTTTTTCGAATCCGGCCAACGGCATGTAGATCTCGCCACGCACTTCAAGCCGGGCGGGCCAGCCCTGTCCTCGCAATTTGAGCGGAATGCTGCGGATGGTACGAACATTGGCGGTGATGTCCTCACCGGTGGTGCCGTCGCCACGGGTGGCGCCGCGTACCAGTTGGCCGTTTTCGTACAACAGGCTGATGGCGATGCCGTCCAGCTTGGGTTCGCAGGCGAATTCGATCTCGTCCTGAGTGTTCAGCCGGTCCTGGATGCGCTTGTAGAAGGCACTGAGATCGTCGTCGCTGAAGGCGTTGTCCAGCGACAACATCGGCATCTCGTGGCGGACTTCGACGAAGCCCTCCTGTGGCTGACCGCCGACACGCTGTGTCGGTGAATCGGGCGTTACCCAGCCGGGGTGATCCTGTTCGATTTCCTGCAGGCGACGCATCTGCCGATCGTATTCGGCGTCGGGCACCGTCGGCTCATTGCGAACGTAGTAGTCGTAATCGTGCTGGCGGATCGCGTCGATCAGGCGCTCGTACTCCTCGCGCAGCGCCTGATCGCCGGACTGTTGGTCGTCGGTTCGGGTGGTCATTCGTGGGCCTGAATCAATTGCGAGCGCGCGAAGTTGCGCAGTCGTTCGCGGTAGTGTTCGACGCGCTGGGGCGTGACCGTGCTGTGTTCCTCGTCCACCACCACGGCGTCCAGATGCTTGGCCAGAAACAGCGCCATTTCGTACATGTGGTCGAAGGCTTCCATCATGTCGGCGTGCAGGGGCAACTGCATGAACAGCGTTACGCCGGGCGTGGTGAACTGGTCCATGGCATCGGGGTTCAAGGTACCGGGCTGGACGCAGTTGGCCAGACTGAACTCCATCTGCCCCTTGGGGTTGCGATAATGAAAGATGTCCAACGGGCCAAACCGCAATCCGGCCCGAATCAGCAACTCGAGCAGGTCGCTGCCGGGCAGCTCACCGCCGTCGCGAGCCATAACATGGATGATGACCAGCTCCTCGACCGGTCGCGTGTCCTCCTGGTATTGCGGCTCCGGTTCGTCCCGCTCGAGCCGGGAATGCGCGATCGGTGACGCCTCGACTTCCGGTTCCTGTTCGGTGTCAGGCTCCGTCTCCGCCACGGGCTCGGGGTCCGGCTCGGATGCGGGTTCGGGCGCTCGCTCGACGTCCTCGTCGTTCGTCTCCGCGATGTCGGGCGTTTCCGGTTCCGGCTCGAAGTCGTCCGTGGCCGTAAAATGCACCTCGTCTTCTTCGCTGTGATCCTCGAACCCGGCGGAGGACTCGGCTTCGGGCTCGGGATCCGGTTCGCGCGGCGGCGCTTCGAAATCCAGGGTGCCCTGCTCGACCGCTTCCGATTCGGGCTGATCGGGCTCGCGCTCGGCCGGTACTTCCTGTTCGACCGAATCCATCAACATCGGTACGCGCTCACGCAGGTTCAGCTTGGACGAAAGGTCCTCGCGCTCTTCCTCGGTCATGTTGCGCACACGTGCGCCGCCATTGGGCAGTTCACGGGCGATTTCCGCCTGTTTTTTCAGTTCCTCGGGGTCGTGGGTGTAGCCGCCCCGGTATTTGTTGGCCTTGCGACCCTGCATGCGGCGCAAACCGTCCCAAACGATGACGGCAATGAGCACCACACCCAGAATGACCAATACTTCCCGCAACTCCATTCGCCTGACCTCCGTCACATGGCCGCCAGTTCGGCGGCCTCCTCGACATTCACGGATACCAATCGTGACACACCGGGTTCGTTCATGGTCACCCCCATTAGTTGATGCGCCATCTCCATCGCAATCTTGTTGTGCGTGATGTAGATAAACTGTACATGTTCCGCCATGGCTTCCACCAGTTTGGCGTAGCGGCCGACGTTGGCGTCGTCGAGCGGCGCGTCCACCTCGTCCAGCATACAGAAGGGTGCCGGGTTGAGGCGAAAAATGGAAAACACCAGGGCGATCGCCGTCAATGCCTTTTCGCCACCGGACAGCAAGTGGATGGTGCTGTTGCGCTTGCCCGGAGGCCGCGCCATGATCGCCACGCCGGTGTCGAGCAGGTCGTCGCCGGTCATCTCCAGATAGGCATGGCCGCCACCGAAGACCTTGGGAAACAGTTCCTGCATGCCCTGATTGACCCGGTCGAAGGTTTCCTTGAACCGGGTCCGGGTTTCGCGATCGATCTTGCGGATGGCGTTTTCCAGGGTCTCCAACGCGCGCTGCAGGTCCTGGTCCTGTTCGTCCAGATAGCGTTTACGCTCGCTCTGGGTCTGGTATTCCTCGATCGCCGCCAGGTTGATCGGGCCAAGCCGCTGGATGCGCGCGGCGAGCCGTTCCAGAGCCGCTTCCCAGTCCGCTTCATTGGCCTCTTCGGGCAGGTTTTCAAGGACGGTGTCCAGGTCGAACTGCTGTTCGGTCAATTGCTCGGACAGGGTCGCGCGTCGCGTGATCTGGGTCTGGGCCGACATCTTCTGCTGTTCCATTTCGGAACGGACCGACATGGCCTGCTGGTCGGCCGACGCCCGCTCCTGCTCCAGCGTGCGCATGCGGCGGTCGGCCTCTTCCATGGCGGCGCGCTTGTTGTTCAACTCCTCGTCGAGTTCCAGGCGCGCCTCGAGTTTCATTTCCAGGTCTTCTTTCAGATCGTCCATCGGGTCCTGACGATCGTCCAGTTGCTCACGCAGTCGCTCGAGACGCTCCCGGGCCCGGGTTTTCTGCTGTTCGGCCCGTTCCAGCGAGGCTTTCAATGAGCTGATCTCGGTCTGCAGTTGTTGTTCTTTCAATTGCTGCTGATGATGACGGTCGCGCTCCTGACGGACGGCATCGCGTTTTTCGTCAATGGTGATGCGCAGTTCCTCGCGCTCGCCCAGCAACGCCTCGCGTTCGTCGACATCCTCTTCCATGGCGTCCAGCGACTGCTGCAATTCTTCGCGCGTCATCGCCAGGGATTCGCGCTCCTCGGTCATCTGGGCTTCGACTTCGCCGATGTCCTGTTGCAGGCGCTGGCGGCGCTCGCGCAACTGTTCGGCCTGGACGCGCTTACCGCTCAATTCGGATTTGGCTTCGGCCAGTTGGCGGGCCAGTTGCTGATTGTCGCGCTGCAGGGCTTCGCGTTCTTCCTCGATGGACTTCTGCTGCATCAGGGCGACGTTGAGGCTGACTTCCAGGTCCTCTTCCATGACCTCCAATTCGTCGATTTCCTCGACCAGCCCTTCCAGCTCCTGCTGTTGGCTGAGCAGGCCATCGGCCGAGCCTTCACCGCGCTTGACGCGCAGCCAGCTCTGGCTGAGCCAGATACCGTCACGCGTGACAACGCTTTCGTGCGGGGCGAGCTGGGATCGTTTGGCCAGTGCTTCGTCAAGCGAATCGACGGTGTAAACGGAGCCCAGCCAGTTGGACAGATCCCGATCACAGGTCACCTTGGAAAGCAGCGAATTGTCCGGCGCGATCGCCTCACCGCCGCCCGGGCCGGCGACCAACGTCAGGGTGCCGTCATGGAAGCGGCTGACCGCCGTTTGCATGTCATCGATGGACTGGACGCAAACAGCCTGCAGCCGGTCGCCCAGCACGGCCTCGACCGCTGCCTCCCAGCCGGACGCCACGGTCAATTCCTGCGCCAGACGCACCGATTCGCGCATCTGGTGGCTGGCCAGCCAGTCCTGCACACCCTGGGATTCGTCGCCCAGCGCGGCCTTGATCAGGGCTTTCAGTGTGGCCTCTCGGGCACGCTTTTGCTGCAACTGATGCCGGATGTCGTCGTACTGGCGGCGTTTGTCTTCGGCCTGTTCGCGTGTGCTCTGCAGGCGCTCGGCCAACTCGTCCAATTGACTGTGAGCACTCTCCGAGCGCATTTCGAGCTCTTCGGTCTGCTCGATCAAATGTTCCAAATTCTCGGCATCCGGATCGGCTTCAAGCTGATCACGCTCGCGATAGAGGTTCTCCTGGCGGCGGTGCAGCTGCTCCACCACCCGCTCCAGATGTTGAATGCGGGACTGGGCCACCTCGGCCTGTCTCTTCGGGCCTTGGGCGTTCTGGTTGAAGGCGTCCCAGCGGGTTTGCCAATCCTGTTGCTGTTGTTCGAGTTTGGCCAGTTCGTCGGTGGCGATCGCCACCCGCTCCGCCGCCGCTTCGAGTTCGGGTTCCAGCATGGCCAGGGCCTCTTGGGCCTCCTCGACCTTGTCGCTGTCGTCCTGGCTTTCATGGCTGGCTTCCTGCAGCAGGCGCTCCGCTTCCACCACGTCTTGGTTCAATTGGTGGCTCTGCTCCTGGCGGTGTTGCATCGTCTGCTCGAAGCGGGCGATCTCGTTGCCGAGCTGGTAGTACTTGGCCTGGACTTCGTTGAACGCTTCGGTCGCGGCCTGGTGTTCCTCGCGCAGGGCCTCGACTTCGGCGTCGATGCGGCGCTGTTCGGAGACAAAGCCTTCGTACCGGGTTTCGAGTTCGGCGATTTTCAGTTCCTGCTGGCCGACCTCCTCGTCGAGGCGTTTCCAGCGCAGGGCCGACAACTGGGCCTTAGTGGTGCGCTCCTCCTGCTTGAGCTCCTTGTATTTCTCGGCGGCCTGGGCTTGGCGGTGCAGGTGTTGGAGCTGGCGTTCCAACTCTTCGCGGATGTCGGTCAGCCGCTCGAGGTTCTCACGGGTGCGGCGCATTCGGTTTTCGGTTTCGCGGCGGCGTTCCTTGTAGCGGGAAATGCCGGCGGCTTCTTCGATGGTGTTACGCAGCTCTTCGGGTTTGGCCTCGATCAGCCGGGAGATCATGCCCTGCTCGATGATGGCGTAGCTGCGCGAGCCGAGACCGGTGCCGAGAAAGAGGTCGGTAACGTCTTTACGGCGGCATTTGGTGCCGTTCAGGAAATAGGTGGACTGGCCGTCGCGGGTGACACGGCGGCGAATGGAAATCTCGTTGAAGGCGGCGTATTCACCGGTCAGGGTGTGGTCCGAGTTGTCGAAGACGAGTTCGACCGAACACTGACCGACGGGCTTGCGGGCGTTGCTGCCGTTGAAGATGACGTCCGTCATCGATTCGCCACGCAGGTGTTTGGCGGATGATTCGCCCATGACCCAACGCACCGCGTCGATGGTGTTGGACTTCCCGCAACCGTTCGGGCCGACGATGGCCGAGAGGTTGGTCGGGAATGGTATGGTGGTCGGATCCACGAAGGACTTGAAACCCGCCAGTTTGATCGATTTCAGTCGCATAGCGCCTTGCCAGTCAGCCGGGAGGCGGGTCTGTTTTGGATCCCTTTCCCGGCACGTTTCGGTTCGGTCGATTCTAGCGTTTATCGCGGGCGGTTGAAACCGGTTATCCTGTGAGGTTTTTGGCGGTAGATCAAGGACTTAGGGAGAAGGTTCGTTTCTGTGGCTTTGGTCACACTGGGTCTGTGGTTGAACCCTTTGATCCGTGGTTAAACCCGTGTCAGGTGGTCCAAGCCTTCCCGGAGGTCCGCTGCAAGTACCTCCATGTAAGCTCGGCGGCCCTTCCGAACGCCATGGATGGCGAGAGTGCCGGTTTTGCAGGAGCAAAAAACCGGCCATGCGGGCCGACGCCCTCCGGGAAGGCTTGGACCACCCGACACTAGCCATTCGGGCAATGGGTTAGCCGCGTAGTGTGGGCACCGCCCACCAAGGAAGGACACCTTGGCTAAACATTGTGTGCCGTAGTTGCCTATCACTGACTGGTGGGCGGCCGAGGCCGGAGTGCCGGACCAGACGTACCGACTCACCCTACTGACTACTGATACATGGCACGGTAGCAAGCCCCAGAGGCGGGGGTAACCCTCCCAGGGGATGTGGGCCGCCTGGACGGCGGCCGTCAAGCCCCCATGGACGGGTTCATGGCGACCCCAGGGAGGGTTACCTCCGCCTCTGGGGCGAACCCAGCCACGATACCTGCGGGCCACGGCCTTCCAATGCCCCCAGCCACCGTACCGGTAGTGAACCAAGGCATCAGTTAGTATCAGCTTTAGGGCTGCTCCACCTGAAGCGATACCGATGGGCTGTCGTTTTCCGCCAAATCCACCACCACCGGTTCGGCGACCCAATCGCCGGGCGAGCGCTCCGCCGTACCCTGGAAGGAGACGCGGGCGGTGAGTTCGACTTCAGCCTGGCCGGTCAAACCACCCATTCCGCCCATGGCATCGGCGTCGGTGAGGACGATGGTATTTTGCTGCGCGTTGACGGGAAGGCGTTTTACGGCCAGGGGCATGCGACCGCCCGGTGGGCGGGCGTAGACGAACAGAGCCGCCGTGTCGGGCAGGCCTTCCCAGGCGGTGGGCAGGCTGACCTGAACGCTGACTTCGGGGCCGGTGGCGGCTTCGTAGTCGATGCCCTGTTCGGCCAGGGCGGCCTGGGAGCGGTTAATAAACTCGTCGATGACACGGGTGTCGGCCTGCTCGCCGGCGAGGCGTTTGAGTCGGCTCCAGTAGTCGATGGAGTCGCGATAGTTGCCGAGTTCGTAGCTGAGGCGCCCGGCGAAGCCGAGTGCGAGGGTGTGCTGGGCGTTGAATTCGAGGGCTTCTTCGAACCGGTCGAGGGCAGCCTGGTTTTGCTGTTGCGCCCAGAGCGACTGCCCGAGGTAGGCAAGGACAGTGGCTTCGTCTTCGGCGCTGCGCTGACCGGTGCGCAGCAGCGTCAGCACGCGCTCGAGGCTGGGCTGGGCGTCGACGTACTGGCCGAGTTCCATTTGCATGTTGGCGAGTCGGAACCACCCTTCGAGGTCTTCCGGGTGGTCTTCGAGCAGTTTTTTGTAGCCGGTCAGGGTCTCTTTAAGCTGGGCTTCAGTCGGTTGCTCGGCGGAGGCGAGTTCGATGAAGCTGCGGCGGACTTCAACGGCGTCGGAGGCTCCCCAGCTCTGATAGAGCCAAAAGGAGGCGCCGCCGACCATCACCAGGATCACGATGGCGATGGACCAGGGCATGGGTTTGTATTGCTTGGCCTCGCCCTGCTTGCGAGTGTCTTCGAGCAGGGCGCGCTCGGTCTCGTCGCGGAACTGACGGTAGTCTTCCGGATCCAGTTCGCCGTTGCGATGCTGGGTCTCCAGGGACGCCAATCGCTCTTTGTGAATGGCGATCGCCTCGTCGATGGAGTCGCGCCCGGAGGCGACGTGACTGGTGCGGATGGCGAGGAAAACAAAGAACCAAGCGGCCAGCACCATAAGAATGAATACGGTCATGAGGATTCGGAATCCTTGTCCAGGATGGCTTGAATTCTAGCGCGCTCTTCATCGCTCAACGGGGCCTGGCTGGTTTGCCGGGACCGGCGCGAGAGCCACAGAATGAGGGCGGCCCCGATGACGATGCCGAGCACGGGGGCCAGCCACAACCAGACGGTGCCCAGGGTAACGCGCGGTTTGTAGATGACGAATTCGGTATAGCGGTCGACCATGTAGTCGACGATCTCGTCGTTGCTGTAGCCGAGGTGCAGCAGTTCGTAGGTCTTGTCGCGCATGTCTTCGGCGATGGGGGCGTTCGAGCCGGCGATGTTCTGGTTTTGACACTTGGGGCAGCGCAACTGGAAGGTCAGTGTCTGATACCGCTCACGCAGCTCTTCGTTATCGAAATACAGACTTTCCTCGGCGGCCCAGGCGAAACCGACGAAAAGCGCAAGACACAGTACAGTGGCGAGGGGTTTATTCCATCGCATCATAAATAGCCTTCAATTTGTTGTCCCAGACGGCTGAGTCGATCGGCCCCTGATAACGGTGTTGGATGACGCCGCTGGAGTCGACGAAAAAGGTTTCCGGTGCGCCGGTGACGCCGAGTTCGAAGCCCAGGTCGCCGTTTGGATCGTAAATGTCGATTTCGTACGGGTTGGCGTAGTCCGCCAACCAGTCCAGCGCCAGATCGCGCTCGTCCTTGTAGTTAACGCCGATGATGCGCACACCTTCACTGGCGAGCGAGTTGAGATACGGATGCTCGAACTTACAGGACGGGCACCATGTCGCCCAGAAATTCATCAGGTAAGGTTCACCATCGAGGCTGCCGCGGGTCAATACGGTCTGAGGGTCGTTTACCGCGGTCAGGCGGAATTCGGGCATTGGTTTGCCTTCCCGCGCCGAGGGTATTTCCCGCACATCGACGTCTTTCCAGAAAACATAGCCGAACAGTCCAAGCAGTCCAAAGACGGCGATTGCCGGTAAAAACAGGACCCAGCGTTTGTTCATGCTTCACCTCCGCGACGACTGCGATAACGGCGATCCAGCAAGGCGACGAACCCGCCCAGCGCCATGAAGATGGCCCCGAGCCACATCCAGCGGATAAAGGGTTTGACTTGCAGGCGCAGGGCCCAGGCCTGTCGCTCCTCATCCAGCGGCTCGGCCAGGGAGACATACAGATCCCGGAACAGTCCGGCGTCGATGCCGGCTTCAGTCATTGTATTGCGCTGAACGTTGTAAAAGCGTTTTTCGGGGTTCAGCTCGGCCACGGCGCGGTCACCTACCGACACTCGGACAACGCCGAAATCGGACTGGTAGTTCGGCCCGCGAACGACATTGGTGCCGTCGAATTCAAAGGTATAACGCCCCATCTCGACCTGCTCGCCGGGCGCCATGCGGAAATCCCGTTCGACATCGTAGTTCGACACCAGCACCACGCCGAGTACGGCCAGTACGACCCCGAAATGCGCCAGCCACATGCCCCAGAAACCACCACCGGCCTTGCGCAAGGCTCGCCAGGGGTTACTCGCGTTGCGGGTCCGGTCGATCAGCAGGCGTACCAGCCCGGCCATCAGCCAGAACGCCATGGCCAGGCCCAGCCAGACTTGCCAGTGAAAACTGCGTGCTACGATCAACGGCAAGATCAGCGCCGCGACGGCCGCGACCGGGATGCCGATTTTCAACTGGGTACGCAGGTCCGCCGGGCGTTGCCGTTTCCAGCGCATCAGTTGTCCGACGCCGAGCAGCGCCAGCAGAAACACCATCAGGAAATTGAACATCATGTTGAAGTACGGCGCCCCAACCGACAGTTTTCGCCAGCCGAACGCATCGAACAACAGAGGCAGCAAAGTACCCAGGAGCACCATGAATGCGATGACCACAAGAATGATGTTGTTGGCCAACAGTGACGCTTCGCGGGAGAGCAACCGGTATTCGCCCGCGACCCGGATGTCCGACGCGCGCAAAGCATAGAGCAGCAAGGAACCGCCGACTGTGAACAACAAAATAAAGAGAATGAAGACGCCTCGCTCCGGGTCGGTCGCGAAGGCGTGGACACTGGTCAGGACACCACTGCGTACCAGGAAGGTACCCAACAGACTGAACGAAAACGCCATAATGGCCAGCAGCAAGGTCCACGATTTGAACAGGTTGCGTTTCTCGGTCACGGCCTGGGAATGGATCAATGCCGTACCGACCAGCCAGGGCATGAAGGAGGCGTTTTCGACCGGATCCCAGAACCACCAGCCGCCCCAGCCGAGTTCGTAATAGGCCCACCAACTGCCCAATGCGATGCCGAGCGTCAGGAACGACCAGGCGACATTGGTCCAGGGCCGGGCCCAGCGCGCCCAGCCGGCGTCGAAGCGACCGGTGATCAGTGCGGCGATGGCGAAGGCGAAGGCTACCGAGAAACCGACGTAGCCCATATAGAGCAATGGCGGGTGCAAAATTAGGCCGACATCCTGCAACAACGGATTAAGGTCATTGCCGTCGGAGGGGGGAATAGGCAGCAATCGGTCGAACGGATTGGACGTCACCAGCAAAAACAACAGAAACGCCAGGGCGATGATGCCCATCACCGACAGCACGGTGCTTTTCAGTTCCTGTGACAGCGAGCGGGCAAATACGCTGACAGCCGCCGCCCAGCCGCCGAGCATCAGCACCCAGAGCAGCATGGAGCCTTCATGGTTACCCCAGGTGGCCGAAGCCTTGTAATACCAGGGCAACTGGCTGTTGGAGTTTTCCGAGACAATGCGCACCGAAAAATCGTCGGCCAGGAAACTGGCCATCAAAATGCCGAACCCGGTCAGCAGAAAGAAAAACATTCCCCAGGTCAGGGCGGATGCGGATTTCTGTAGGCCGTTGTGTCCGGTGACGACACCCGCCAACGGCAGTGAGGCCAGGGCGACCGATAACAGCAGGGCCAGGATCAGCGCAAATTGTCCGTATTCGGGTAGCATATAGCGTCTCGATTGAAAGAATCAGTAGCCGCCGGAATCCTGACCGGCACGCTCCAGCGCGTCGGTGATTTCCGGGGGCATGTAGGTTTCGTCGTGCTTGGCGAGGATCTCGCTGGCAACGATGGTGCCGGACTCGCTCAAACGGCCGACAGCCACGACGCCGTCTCCTTCCCGAAACAGGTCCGGCAGAATGCCTTCGAATTCCACCGGCACTTCCTCGGCGTAATCGGTTACCACGAAGGAGACTTTCAGCGAATCGGCATTACGACTGACACTGCCTTCCTTCACCATACCGCCGGCGCGAATCTGACGATCCAGCGGTGCTTCACCGCGCGCGATATCGGACGGTGAATAGAAGAAATTCATGTTCTGACCGAGGGCAAACAGCACCAGCAGAACAGCCGCGGCGATGCCGAAGGTTCCCAGCAAGGCCAACATCAGGCGTTGTTTACGTTTTGGATTCATGCTTGCTCCCGACGCAGACGACGTTTGTGTTCGGTGACCAGCCGCTTGCGAATCAGGCGCGGGCTGAGCAGATTAAACAGGAAGACACCGGCGCCCAGGGCATAGGACAACCAGACGTACAGACCGTGACCGCCCATGGCGATAAAATCCGCCAGGCTGTCGAAATACCCCATCATTCGACCTTCCCCATTTGATTCAGTTCCTCCCGCGCCCAATTGGCCTTGCGTTCGCGCTCGAGAATTTCCAGACGGGTACGGATCAGCACCCAGGCCGCCGTGGCGAGAAAAAAGCCAAGGATGGACAGCAACAAGGGCGTCAGCATCATCGGATGCATGGGCGGAGGCTCGGTGATTTTCAGCGTGGCCGGCTGGTGCAGCGTATTCCACCACTCGACCGAGAACTTGATGATCGGCAGGTTGACCACACCGACCAGCGCCAGTATCGCGGCTGCACGATCGCCGCTTTCGGGGCGTTCCATGGCGTTGTGCAGCGCCCACAGCCCCAGGTATAACAGCAGCAGAACCAGCATGGACGTCAGTCGCGCGTCCCACTCCCACCAGGTGCCCCAGGTCGGCTTGCCCCAGATGGCTCCGGTGGCAAGCGCCAGTACTGCCATGCTGATGCCGACGGGAATGCATTGTTTGGCGGCGTAGAAAGAGAGTTTGATGCGCCAGACCAGACCAATCAGGCCCATAACCGCAATGGCGGCGTAAATCGCCTGGGAAAGAAACGCGGCGGGTACGTGCAGAAAGATGATGCGGTAGCTGTTGCCCTGCAGACGCTCGATGGGAGCGAACATCAGGCCCCAAACCAATGCCGTGACCAGCAAAAGGGTGGCCGCCCAACCCAACCAGAAACTCAAGGGTTTGCTCAGGGTGTAAAACCACTTTGGGGAGGTCCACTTATGGAACCAACGCACCAGCGTTTGCCACATTCAACACAACTCCGACCGGGCCAGCCCGGCGTATGAATTCAATCTCCGACGGCGATCCGCAGCGCCGCCACGGTTGCCAGCGGTGTGAGCACCAAAGCGCCGAGCGCCATGGCCGCCAGCAATGCCAACTGCCCGGCCCAGGGCAGGCCGTCACCCGCCGCCTGAACCGCCGCCGTTCCGAAAATAATCACCGGAACGAACATCGGCATGATCAGGACCGTCAAGAGCAGACCGCCCTTTCGCAAGCCCACCGTTAAAGCGGCACCGACCCCCCCGATCAGACTGAGCGTCAGCGTGCCGAGTGCCAGAGTCAGCATCAACAACGGTACGGCTCCGGCCGGTAACGCCAACATCACCGACAACACCGGCGACAGCAGCGTCAGCGGCAGCCCGGTCACCAGCCAATGCGCGATGACCTTGCACAGCACCAGCAGCGTGGGCGGCGTGGAGGCCAACAGCAACTGCTCCAGAGAGCCGTCTTCGAAGTCGCTGCGAAACAGCAAATCCAGCGAGAGCAGATTCGCCAGCAGAGCGGCGACCCACAATACACCGGCGGCCATCTCCGCGAGCTTGTCCAGATCCGGCGTAACGCCAATCGGAAACAGGGTGACCACGATTAAAAAGAACAACAGCGGGTTGACCAGGTCCGCCCGACGGCGATAAGCCAATTGCAGTTCGCGGCGCAAAACGCGAGCGAGAATGGCGGTCATCGTCATGCCGGAACTCCCAGCGTCAAACCTCGCACCTGGTCCCCTTCGATGCCGTGGTGACTGGTCATAATGACGCAGCCCCCGTCCGAGGCGAACGCCCGGATACGATCCTTCAACAGGTCGACTGCCTGCACGTCCAGTGCGGTCAGCGGTTCATCGAGCACCCAGGCCTTGACCGCAGGTACCGACACAAACAAACGGGCCAGGGCGACGCGACGCTGTTGCCCGGCGGATAACTGGTGACTCGGGATGTCCTCGAAGCCGCGCAACCCGACCTGGGCCAGCGCCTGCCAAAGATGTTCGGACGGGACCTGATGGCCGTGTAACGCCAACCCGTAGCGCAAATTTTCAAGCGGCGATTGTAACAACGTGACCGCCGGCCTATGGGCGATATACCAAATCTTTTCATTGGGTTCGACCGATGTTTCGGTGTCCTCCGGAAACCAGCGAACCTCGCCTTCCACGACATGACTGAGGCCCACCAAACGCCTCAGCAGTGTCGTCTTTCCGGAACCGTTCGGCCCCTTGAGGTGCAGGATGTCGCCCTGATCCAATTGAAAGGAGAGCGCCTCGAACAGAACCCGTTCGTCCCGTTCGCAGTACAGACGGTCAGCCGTCAAAACAGCGGACATGGCCTTCCCAGTGTGAAAATGTCGCGCGATTATACCGGGTGCGGTCACAGAATTGGACCAGTGGACTACAGAGAGACCGCTTCAGGCCGCTACACTTTTGGAAACCTTTACAGCAACCAACCCGGAAACCTGTATGGCTATTGATCGTGGTGACGCCATCCGGCGCCCTCTGGACAGCACGCTCGCCACCCGCCCGCTACATCGGGGCGGGGATGGCATCGTGCAGCTGCCCAGCCAGGCGCTGGAGCAACTGCGGCAGTCATCGCCCGCCATTGCCGTGGTGGTCGAACAGGCCAACCTCGGCACCCGGGAAAAACCGCTGTTCGAAGTATTATTGCAGTTGAACAACCAATGGGTGCGAGCCCGCAGCGACCGACCGTTCGAACCGGGTACGGTCCTGCTGGTCGAAGCCGCCCGGGGCAACGAGATCCGGGTCTTGCCGAACCCCGAACCCCAGCAACTGAACCGGATGATCCAGGCGTCGCTGAGCTTCTGGCAGGCCCATACCCTGCCCCGGGTTCAGGCCACGCAACTGCCGACCGTCCCCAACACCCAGGCCCTGACACAGCTCGCCGCCGAGCAGCCGGCGTTGCGCCCCCTGGTGCAGTGGCTGAACCAGACACCACCGCTGACCACCCGCGCGGTCGCGCAATGGATGCAGGAATTCCTGCCCATGCCACAGGCGGTGGGCCGCTCTCCCCTGCCCCCGATCCCCCCAGAGGCGGGCTGGAGTCGCCCTGGAGCCGGTTCAGTCGCATCGGTCGGCGGTACCCAGACGCCGGCAACGTCCACGACCGTGCCGCAGCAAACAGGCCCGGTGAGACCGCCCGATCCCGTAATCGGGTTACAACGCCCCTTGAGTGCCTTGATTCAAGCGACACAACCGGCTTCCAATCGCCCCTCTCTCGCTGCGCTGTTACCAACAGCAGCCACAACCACATCACCACCGGCGGCGAACCCGGCGAATACGCCATCCGCGGTTCCCGCCGGTCGCCCCGTACCGTTGCAAGCCATTGGCAGCCCGGTTCAAGTGGTTCCCGTGATCAAAGAGGTCATGCAGGCGCTCGCATCGCAGCCTTTGCAGTCCGCCCCGACAGCCTTGCAGCCGCCGGCCGCCCCGCCCCTGCCCACGCTGACACCGGCCGCGCCGGCTTCCGGCCAAACGACTCAATGGGCGCCCCTGCCCTCCACCGACGGACAGACCGGTCGCGTTCCGATCGAGATCCGGCTGGCGCAGTGGATCAATCTGCTCAACGACCGCATCAGCCAGCACCCGGCCAGCCTGCAACAAAGCCTGGCCCAGCGTGCCCAGCAGATTCTGAACACCCAGGCCGACGCCTACCCGACGCCTTCCGCGACCGGTCAGGCTCAAGCGGCGGCCGGACGCTCCACAACGGAAGACATGCAGCCCTTGCTGCAATTGCGCAACCTGCTGGATGCCTTTCAAGGCAAGACGCAGAACAATGCCATCCAACAGGCGCTAAGCACCTTCAATCAACCGGATACACCCCAAATCCAGCAATTGAGCATCCCACTGATCTGGCTCGGCCCGTCGGCCTGGATGAATATGGAATGGTGGCAGGAACGCCGCAAAGACGCATCGGACAAGGACGAGGCCAGCAAAGGCAAACGCCTCTGGCGCTTCCGGCTGTTCTTCGAGCTGGACCCGCTCGCTCCGCTGTGCGCGGACCTGGTCTGGGAACCCGGTCAGACGGACGTCACTTTCTGGTCCGAAGACCAGAACACCCTCACCTTCCTCAACCGCCACCTGGATACGCTGGAGGAATGGACCGAAGGACTGGGCGAGCGACGGCTGCACACCCGACACGGCATGCCGAAGAAAAAGACCACGCCGAACCCGGACGAATTTAAACCGTTGGTGGATGTCAGAACATGACCGATAAAGACCAGGAACCGAAAGCCGCCGCCCTCACCTACACCGGCAAACGCACGCCAATCGTCTCGGCATTGGGGGTGAACGAACAGGCGGAGGAAATATTGAAACTGGCTCGGGAAAACGACGTGCCGGTGTATCAGGATGAAGACCTGGTGCACATTCTCAATCAGTTGAACACCGGCCAGGAAATCCCGCCGGATCTGTACGATTGGGTCGCGCGGATATTGGCGTTTTCGTTTTTTCTGCGGGATCGGGTTCCGGAGGGATTTTCGCCGTCGGCGACAAAATCGGCTTATCAACGCGTTCGCGATGCGTACGGCAAGCCGGATCTGGGGTAAGGATCGGGTTTGTAGGGCAGAAGTGGTCCGACACATCGGGCCCAAAGGGCGTTATCTGCCGTGTTTAGGATCATCAGCCAAAGAGTACTCCGTGACACTGAATTCAAACATCGGCAGATAACGGCTTCGCCTCTTCTGCCCTACCGTCACACGGAGACCAAGTGCCGCACCTTACCTTCCGGTTCAATTTGCCGCACTCGTTCGGTCATCCAGTCCAGCACCACCGGAAAATGATCCACCCAGGCGTCGTCGTGCTGCAGCATCGACAAAGGTGAATAATTTCGCAGGTTGCCATCCCGTTTTCCCAGCACCATCAGTCGCGCGTTGTGCGTGCCGATTTCGCGCATGAATTCCCGCACATCGGCCGGATGGTCGTCGTAGCCGCCGTTGCGGCGGGCGAAGTACAGGCTGGCGGGCCAGTCGAGGGATTGCGCGGCGGTCGTGTAGTCGAACAGAGCGTCTTCGTTCCGGCCGACCCAGTCGGATTCGCTCCAGTCGAGGTATTCCCGGTACAGGGTAATGGTTTCGGCATCGAGCGATTGGCGCAGCCAGTTCAATGGAATCTCACCTTTGATCTGTCCGATGAACGGCAGTATCCGGCGTCGCAGAACAGCCAGGGTCGGGCTGTGCGCCACGCCACCCAGCTTGGCGCTGCGTCGGGTGCCGAAGTGAACCATGCCGGCGACGTCCGGGCGCATGGCGGGGATGCGGGTATAGGCGGAAGCGAGCAGGACGCCGCCGAACCCCTGACCGATCAGGAAGACCGGTTTGCCTTTGGCCAATCGGCGGGCTTCGGTGGCCAGGCGCGGCAAGTCTTCGGTAACGATATCCTCGATGCCGTGTGTCATCCGACGGCTGCGCTTCGGCCAGCTTTGGCCATGGCCGATCAGATCCGGCACCAGGCAGGCGAAGCCCATTTCGGACAGGAAGTTGGCGAGGCCGTGGCCTTCGTGCAGGAAAAGATCACCCCGGTTGCCGAGACCATGAACCAGCAGGACGATGCCCTGTGGATTTTCGGGGGCAAGCTGGCGTACGAAGAGGTGGCCGCCCTGAACAGTGGGGACTTTGAGGCGTTCTTCGTGGATCTGTTGCTTCATGGCTTCGGTCTCGGTTGGACGTTGGGGCCGGTAATTTTTGTTGGATTACGGCCTTCGGCCTAATCCAACCTACTTGACTGTTGTTTCATGTCGGGTCTCGGTTTGTTTTATTCACCCTCTCCCCGCCCCTCTCCCAAAGGGAGAGGGAGAAAAAGGTTTGAACACAGAACTCAAATTACTCGGCCAGTACGGTCTGCCATTGTTTTTCCAGACGCTTATTGGAAATCGTCACCTTGGTGCCGAGCGTCTGGGCGAACAGCGAGACGCGATATTCTTCCAGGTACCAGCGAAAGTCGGTCAGCGCCTGACTCAGGCGCTGCTGTTCGCGCAGTGCTTTTCGCTTGGTTTCGTAACGTTGCCAGAATTCGTTCAATTCATCCACCAACAGGTTCTCACGCGCGGGGACGCCGCCACTGCGGTTGATGCGTTTGTCCGCCGCGTCGATGTAACGCGGGATCTCCGCGCGCCATTCGTCCGGCGTGGCGCTGACAAAGCCAGGATACACCAGATGGTCCAGCTGGGCGGCGATGTCCGAATAGATAAACGCCACGGCGAACGATACCTTGCCTTTCAATTGCTTGCGGACTTTGTGATGACGGGACAGGATGTCATGCACTTCCCGGGCGATGCGTTCGCCCTCTTCCACCAGATGCCCCCGACCGGCGTCGACCCAGGCGTCGAATGCCTGTCGCGTGCGTGGCAGCGGCTGATCCGGCCTGACCAGGGCGGCGCGCAAGGCGGCCCAAAGAATATCCTGACGCAATGGATCAGCCTTGCCGTACGGGGCGAACAATAGCGCGGATTCCTTGAACGCCGGCAGCCGTTTACCCAGATAGTCGAGGGTGTCGGCCAACCGGAAACCCGCCAGGCGCAGCAAGCCTTCGGTGTGCTGGGCATCCGCCCAGGGGCGCTGCGTGAACGACTCGATCGCCACGGCGTTGACCTTATCGACCAGGGCCGGATACATCTCGACCTGGATACCGGCCTGCATGTGGTGCTCCACGTCGGGCAGGTCACCGCAGTCCCAATCGGTCATATGGCGCGGACCCTTGTCCTTTTTCGGCGTTTTGGGATGGGCCTGGCTCTTGGCCGCGCTGGCATTGGCCGGTTGTTTCAGGGCTTCCAGATCGCGCCCTGTGGCGATGGTCTTGCCGGCTTCATCCACAACGCGGAAACGAATTCGGTGATGCGGCTCCAACTTCTCCGGCTGCCACTCGGCCTCCGGTACCCGCACCCCGGTCATGCGGAACAGTTTTTCGCCGATGGCCTTATACAGCGGCACATCGCTGATTTCCAGGCCGTTCATCAAGGCGTCGGCAAAGTCCGGCACCGGCACGAAATTGCGGCGGTAGGCCTTGGGCAACGACTTGATCAACGCGATAATTTTGTCGCGCAGCATACCCGGCACCAGCCAGTCCAACCGGCCTTCGGGCAACTGCGCCAGAGCGCCGGCCGGTACCGTCAGGGTGACGCCATCGGCCTCATGGGTGGGCTCGAACCGGTAGGACAGCGGCAGCTTCATCCGGTTAATGGTCAGATGGTCCGGATACTGTTGTTCGGTAACGGCCTCGGCCGCATGCTGCATCAGTTTATCCGGGGTCAGTTCCAGCCAGTCCTCGGGCTGGTTTTTCAACCAGGCATGAAAACCGGCGCTGTTGACGATGTCTTCGGGAATGCGTTCGTCATAGAAGGCGAACAGGGTCTCGTCGTCGACCAGGATGTCGCGGCGCCGGGCCTTGTCTTCCAGCCCGGTGACTTCGTTCAACAGCGACCGGTTCTTCTCGAAAAACGGCGCCTGGGTCTGGAACTCACCTTCGACCAGCGCGGCACGGATGAAGATTTCGCGTGCCTGTTCCGGATTGATCTTACCGAAGTGCACCGGACGCTGACTGACGATCGGCAAGCCATAGAGAGTCAATGTTTCCTTGGCGACGACCTGACCGCGCTTCTTCTCCCAATGCGGGTCGGTGTACTGACGTTTGACCAGATGCAACGCCAGCGGTTCCAGCCAGCGCGGCTCTATCTTCGCCACGGTGCGGGCGAACAACTGGGTGGTTTCCACCAACTCGGCGGCCATAAGCCATTTGGGACCTTTTTTCGCCAGCGCGGACGACGGGTGAATCCGGCACTGGCGACCGCGCGCGGCCGTGTAAATACGGTCTTCCTTGAAGGCGGCGATCTGGCTCAGCAGTCCTGAGGCCAGCGCCTTGTGAACGCGTTCGAAACCGGCCGGCTCCTCGTTCAGGCCATAGCCCAAATCCTTGCACAGCAGATGCAGTTGACGGTGGATGTCCCGCCATTCGCGCATGCGTAAATAATTGAGGAACTGGGTTTTACAGAACTTGCGCAGCTGATTCTGGCTCAACGCCTGGCGCTGTTCTTCATAGCGTTGCCAGAGATTCCAGAAGGCGAGGAAATCCGAATCCTTGTCTTTGTCCTGGGCGTGTTTTTCGGCAGCGGCCTGTTGTTTGTCCTGCGGGCGCTCACGCGGATCGGGAATGGACAGGGCACTGGCGATCACCAGGATTTCGCTCAACGCCTTCTGCTGTTGCCCTTCGATCACCATGCGGCCGATGCGCGGGTCCACCGGCAAACGGGCCAGCTGCTTACCCAGTGGCGTCAATTTGCCCTGATCGTTCACCGCCGCCAATTCGTTCAGCAAGGTGTAACCGTCGCGGATCATCCGCCGGTCCGGCGGTTCCAGAAACGGGAAATCCTCGATATGACCGAGCCGCATGTGCAGCATCTGCAGGATAACCGACGCCAGATTGGTGCGCAGGATCTCCGGATCGGTGAACTCCGGTCGCTGCTGGAACTCCTCCTCGTCATACAGCCGGATGCACAGCCCGGGCGCGATCCGGCCGCACCGACCGGCGCGTTGGTTCGCCGAAGCCTGGGATATCGGCTCGATCGGCAATCGCTGCACTTTGGAGCGATAGGAATAGCGGCTGATCCGGACCAGCCCGCTGTCCACCACGTAATGAATGCCCGGGACCGTCAGCGAGGTCTCCGCCACATTGGTCGACAACACAATGCGCCGGCCGCTGTGCGAAGCGAAAATTCGTTGTTGCTCGCTGGCACTCAACCGGGCGTAGAGCGGCAACAGTTCGGTATGATGCAGTTGCGCAGGCTTCAGCGTATTGAACGTCTCGCGAATCTCACGCTCGCCTGGCAGGAACACCAGCACATCCCCGCCCCGGCCATGCGTCTCACCGGCCGCTTCCAGCCGTTCGATCTCCTGCACCGCATCGAGCACGGCGCCGGGCAGATCCGCCGAGTAATCGTCCTCCTCTGGACTCATCGGCCGGTACAACACATCCACCGGATGGCTGCGCCCCGACACCTCGATCACCGGCGCCTCGCCAAAATGCTCGGAAAACCGTTCCACATCGATGGTCGCCGACGTGATGATCAGCTTCAGGTCGGGCCGTCGCGACAACAGCTGCTTCAGATAGCCCAACAGAAAATCGATGTTCAGACTGCGTTCGTGCGCCTCATCGATGATGATGGCGTCGTACTTGTTCAGAAACGGATCGTGCTGAATCTCGTTCAGCAAAATCCCGTCCGTCATCAGCTTGACCAGCGTATTCTCGCTGGACGAATCGGTGAACCGAACCTGATAACCCACAGCCCCGCCCAACTGAACATTCAGTTCCTCGGCGATCCGGCTCGCCACCGACCGCGCCGCCAGGCGCCGCGGCTGCGTATGCCCGATCACCCCGGCCCGGCCCAGTCCCGCTTCAAGGCACAACTTGGGCAATTGCGTGGTTTTACCCGAGCCAGTTTCCCCGGCGATCACCACCACCTGGTGTTCCTGAATCGCCGCCAGGATGTCATCGGCCCGCTCACTGACCGGCAACTCTTCATTCAACCGGATTGCGGGCAAGCTCTGCGTTCTCGCATCAAACCCGGCACGCGACCGTTCGAACACCGAACGAACAGCCTTGGCGAGTTTTTCCGCGGATTTACCCTGCTGCTCCAGCTGCTGCCATTTCCGGCAACGCTGACGCAGGTAGTGGCGATCACGGACCAGGCAAAGATGCAGTTGATCGAGGATGTCGGTGAGGGTTGGGGATTGACTCATGTACCGTCTGATTACTGACAAAGGACGGGCATTATAGGGGGGTTACAAAGGGGATCATAGGTCCCTATCCAGGCAGGAATCCGCGATGGCTGCCAGGCGAACTCTCTCGGGGTCGCGCGGTATGCCGCCCACTCAACCCGTCCATGGGGGCTTGACCTCGGCATCCATGCCTCGCACATCCCCGAGAGAGTCCCCCTGGCACCCACCGCTCACTGACGGTGGCAAGAACTACCCTCTTGGTATTTAGCTCTCACGCAGTTCTCTGCGAAGAACCTTGCCAACATTAGTCTTCGGCAATTCATCACGGAACTCGAACTGCTTCGGTACCTTGTACGGTGTCAGGTTCTCGCGGCAGAAATCCACCAGCTCTTTCTCTTCGACCGGTTCTTTGGCGACGACAAAGACTTTCACGGCCTCGCCGGTTTTCTCACTCGGTACGCCGATCGCCGCGCATTCCAGTACTTTCGGGTGCTGGGTCAGGACATCCTCGATTTCGTTCGGATAGACGTTGAAGCCGGAGACGACAATCATGTCCTTCTTGCGGTCGACGATTTTCAGGTAGCCGTCTTCCTGCAACACCGCGATGTCACCGGTCTTCAGGAAGCCATCCTTATCGATGGTTTTGGCCGTGTCGTCCGGGCGGTTCCAGTACCCCTTCATGACCTGTGGGCCGCGTACCTGCAGTTCACCCGGCTCGTTGAAGCCCTGGAGATTGCCGTCGTCGTCGCAGATGCGCACTTCGGTACTCGGCGCGGGGATGCCGATAGTGCCGAGCTGCTGGTAACCGTTGGGGTTGAAGGAGATTACCGGGGAGGACTCGGTCATGCCGTAGCCTTCGGAGATCTTGCAGCCGGTGGTTTCTTCCCAGCGCTTGGCGGCGGCGAGGGTCAGGGCCATGCCACCGGAAATGGTCAGCTTCAGTTGGCTGAAATCGACGTTCTTGAAGTCTTCGTTGTTCATCAGGCCGACGAACAGGGTGTTCAGACCCACGAACCCGGTGAACCGGTGGGCGTTCAACTCCTTCACAAAGCCCGGAATGTCACGCGGGTTCGGGATCAGGATGTTGTGGTTGCCGGTCAGCATGAGCGTCATGCAATGCACGGTGAAGGCGTAGATGTGATACAGCGGCAGCGGTGCGATGACCGTTTCCTGGCCGTCCTTCAGGGCCAGCCCGAAGAATTCGTAACACTGCAGCATGTTGGCGACCAGATTGCGATTGGTCAGCATCGCGCCCTTGGCCACACCCGTGGTACCGCCGGTGTATTGCAGGATGATGGTCTCGTCGTGACCGGCCGGGGTGCGCTTGTACTGATGACGCGAACCCTGGCTCAGAGCCTGGCGGAAGGAGCCGACGCGGCTGGCGTCGTAAGCCGGCACCATCTTCTTGACGCGCTTAACCACGGTGTTGATCAGGACCCGCTTCAGGGTCGGGTGCATGTCGGCGATTTCGGTGACCAGGATGTGCTTGACCGGGGTTTTCGGCTGCACCTTGATCGCCTGGGCGGCCATACCGGCGTAGACCACCAGCGCCTTGGCACCGGAGTCGTTCATCTGGTGCTCGAGCTCGCGTTCGGTATAGAGCGGGTTGGTGTTGACCACGGTCAAACCGGCGCGCAGGGCCCCGAACACGGCGATTGGGTATTGCAGGATGTTCGGCAGTTGCACCGCGATACGGTCGCCCGGTTGCAGATCGGTGTTGTTTTGCAGGTAAGCGGCGAAATTGGCCGACAGACGGTCCAGATCCCCGTAGGTTAGGGTGTGGCCCATGCAGGTATAGGCCGGTTTGTCGGCGAATTGCCGGGTTTTCTCGTCGAACAGATCCAGAACGGTGTCGTAGGATTCCGGATCGATGGTGGCTTTCATACCGGCCGGATACTGGGTGTGCTTGTAGGCGTCTGTCATGCGCACTCCTTCATTATTATTGTCGAGACCGGTGCGCTCTGGGGCAGAACCCGACGGCTTCGGCCTCTCATTCAAACGTTTGTTTTACTTGCGTGGGGCGGATTGTCCCTTGTTTTCCAACCTGAATTCAACTCTTTCGTGATTTTTTGGCAAGTGAGGTGTTGGGTTACGCGCTGTCGCGCTAACCCAACCTACTGACCTCGCAATTCGCGGCGGAGGATTTTTCCGACCGGGGTGAGCGGCAGCGCGTCGCAGAATTCGATGATTTTCGGGACCTTGTAGCCCGCCAGGTTGCTGCGGCACCAGGCGTCGAGTTCGGCTTCGGTGGCATCGGGGTCGCGGCGGACGACGAAAGCCTTGACGATTTCACCGGAATGCGAGTCGGGCACGCCGACGGCGGCGCAGGCGGCTACGCCGGGGTGGTTGAGCAGTACGTTTTCAATTTCGTTCGGGTAGACATTGAAACCGGAGACCAGGATCAGGTCCTGCTTGCGATCGACGATCTTGATGTAGCCGTCCTCGTCGCGCCAGGCCAGGTCGCCGGTCTTCAGCCAGCCATCCGGGGTAAAACTGTCCGCTGTGGCCTGGGGAGCGTGCCAGTATCCCTGGAACACCTGAGGGCCACGCACGCACAATTCCCCGACTTCGCCGGGAGCCAGGGCATCGCCCTCCTCGTCCTGGATCCGCACCTCGGTGTCCGGAACCGCGCGGCCGACGGTGCCGCGTTTGATTCGTCCCAAGGGGTTCATGGCCACGGCCGGTGACGCCTCGGTCAGGCCGTACGCCTCCAGGACCTCGCACCCGGTGACCCGCGCCCAGCGTTCCGCCACGGTGCGCGTCAGGGCCGCCCCACCGGACAAAGTCAGCCGAAGGTCGCGAAAATCGACCTTGTTGAAGCCTGGGTGTTCAAGCAGATTCTGAAACAGGGTGTTCAACCCGACGATGCCATTGAAGCGATACCGGTTGAGCACCTTGATCAATTGGTCGGTGTCGCGCGGGTCGGTGATCAGAACGCTGTGATTGCCGACAGCCATCATGCACAGGCAATGCGCGGTAAAGGCGTAGATGTGGTACAGCGGCAGCGGTGCGATCACCAGTTGCCGGCCTTCCTCGAACAAGGGCAACCCCTGTTCGTCGCGCTCGTCGAGTACGGTGCGCACCTGGCGCATATTGGCGACCAGATTGGCGTGGCTGAGCATGGCGCCCTTGGCGACGCCGGTGGTGCCCATGGTGTACTGCAACAAGGCGACATCGTCGGGCTCGGGATCCAGCCGGTCGATAACGCATTCATAGCCCTGCTCCACCGCATCCAGAAACGGGATGGCCTGGGGCAGCTCGAAAGTGGGAATCTTTTTCTTCAGGTATTTGGCGACGGCGTTCATCAGCACGCGCCGACCGGTGGTGTGCATGTCGCCGACCGAGGATTCGATCAGGATCTCCAGCTGGGTCTCGCCGATCACGGCTTCCACCCGGTCACCGAGCATGTCGAGATACACAATGGCGCGTGCGCCGCTGTCACTGAGTTGGTGGCGCAGTTCCCGTTCGCTGTAGAAAGGGTTGGTCGGCACCACGATCAGCCCGGCCTTGAGGGCGGCAAAGAGTGCGATGGGGAATTGCAGCAAATTGGGCAGCATCAGGGCGATGCGATCGCCCGGTTGCAGTGGCGTGCGGTGCTGGAAATAGGCGGCCAGATCCGAACTCAACCGGTCAAGCTCGGCGTAAGTCAGGGACACCCCCTGATTGGTGAATGCCGAGCGGTCGGGGAAGGTTTTACAGGTGCGCTCAAGCACGGCCAGCACCGAATCCTTGTCCGCCGGAGGGAGCGAGGTCGGAACGGACGCTTTCAAGGTCATGCGGTCTCCGAGATCATCAGGCCAGAGGGAAAACGCCCAGCCGGTGGCGGTGCGTCGACTCAGTTATGTTGGCAGCCGTCGGCAGCTGAAACAATGGTCAATCGGTGGATTTGTGCACCACGGCCGGGGTTTGTCGCACCCAGGGCGATTCGCCGTCGACGAACAGCCGGCATTCACCGGGCTGCATGATGTGCCAGGTCTCGTTGTCGGTCAGCGGCCGGGTGGCGATTACGGTGACGATGTCTTTCTCGGTGGTGACGGCGGAGAAATCGACACTCATGTCCTCGTCGGACAGATGGGCGGTTCCGAACGGTGCCCGACGGGTGATCCAGGCGAGTTTGGTGGAGCAAAAGGTCAGCAGTGCGTCGCCGTCGGACAGCAGCAGGTTGAAGACGCCCATCCGATTCAGCTCGACGCAGCGTTCGCAGACGAAGTTGGCCCAGGCCTGTTGTGAGGGCGCGTCGTCGAAGTGCCGTTGCATCTCACTGAGCAACCAGCAGAAGGCACGCTCGCTGTCGGTGGTTCCGACCGGCTGGAATCGGTCGCATTCCAACCGGCCCGCGTTGTCGAGCTGACCGTTGTGGGCGTAGGTCCAGGGCCGGCCCCAGAGTTCGCGCTGAAACGGGTGGGTGTTTTCCAGGCCGATGCGGCCGACGTTGGCCTGGCGGATGTGGCTGACGACGATGCGGCTTTTGATCGGGTAGTCGCGCAGAAAGCCGGCAATGGCGGATTCGGAGCTCGGCAGGTAATCCTTGAATTCACGCACGCCGCCCTGCTCGTAGAAGACGATGCCCCAGCCGTCCTTATGCGGACCAGTGGCACCGCCGCGCTGGACGAGGCCGGTAAAGCTGAAGCAGATGTCCGTGGGGACGTTGGCGCTCATGCCCAGGAGTTCACACATGGTGGTTGTTCCGAGTTTGTAGTTGAACCCGCGCCGTGTGCCGGGGTGTCCCATGCAGGGTCGCGCGGTATGCCGCCCACTCAACCCGTCCATGGGGGCTTGGCCTCGGCATCCATGCCTCGGACATCCCTGCATGGGACACCCCGGCACCCGGCGCTAGCCTCCATGCCAGATACATGGCTCGTAGTTCCGTAGGGTGGGCACGGCCCACCAGGGGAGACACCCTGCCAACGGATTCTGCTAAACATCAAATGACATCAGTCGCTTGGATCGGCAGTTAACCAATGGTGGGCCATGAGGCTGTGAAAGTATCCCTTCTTTAAGGTTAAAATCACGGCTTGCTATTCAAAAGGAGCTTTCCAGTGCCTGCCCGCCGCTACAAAACCGGCCAAAGCCGT
>NZ_BMXR01000021.1 GCF_014651855.1 Saccharospirillum salsuginis | reverse complement strand
AGTAGGTCGAAATACCAATTGCGGGTGCCGGAGGGCATTCTAACCAGCATGAACGAGCCTAAAACCAATGTGATGCCGGCAAAAAAATACTCTCACAGCCTCATGGCCCACCATGGTGGTGCCTGTGGACTACCTTCTGGCTACCTTTCCTCCCCTGGTGGGCGGTGCCCACCCTACAACCACTTTCCCTGTGCAATCCAACACTCCGTCTTCACACAATCGCAACAATTCTGTCATACACTGTGAGTCATGAATTTACGAGGTGCAGCATGACTCAAGCCAGCGAGACCGACGACCGACCCGAACCCAGGCCGATAACGCAGGACCATTTCATCAACCGGGAACTCTCCCTTCTGGAGTTCCACGACCGGGTCCTGTCCCAGGCGGAAGACACCCAGATCCCGCCGCTGGAACGGCTGCGGTTTCTCTGCATCTCCAGCACCAACCTGGACGAGTTTTTCGAGATCCGCGTCGGCGGTCTTAAGGAGCGCTATGAAGCCGGCTCGACGGTCACCGGTCCGGAGGGGCTGACGCCGCGTCAGCAACTGGACCGCATCGCCGAACGGGCGCACCGGCTGGTGCAGCGTCAATACGACATCCTGAACCAGCAATTGCTGCCCCTGCTGGAGAACGAAGGCATCCGCGTCATCAAGCGCGAGCACTGGAGCAAGACGCAGACCGCCTGGTTACAGCAATATTTCGAGCACGAGGTATTGCCGCTGCTCAGCCCCATCGGGCTCGACCCGGCGCATCCGTTTCCGCGCATCCTGAACAAGAGTCTGAATTTCATCGTCAAGCTGGACGGGAAGGACGCCTTCGGCCGCAACAGCGGCCAGGCCATCGTCCAGTGCCCGCGCGCCCTGCCGGACATGATTCAACTGCCCGCCGAGGAGACCGAATCCGGCTCCCGGGACTTCGTCTTCCTGTCGTCCATCATCCACTACTTCATGGATGAGATTTTCTTTGGCATGACGGTCAAGGGGTGCTATCAGTTCCGCGTGACCCGCAATTCCGATTTGTTCGTCGACGAAGAGGAAACCGGTGACCTGCGGCGGGCCATCGAGGGGGAACTGGTGTACCGTCAGTACGGTGACGAGGTGCGTCTTGAGGTGGCGGTGAACTGCCCGGACGAACTGGTGCAGTTCCTGTTCAAGCAATTCGAGATCTCCGAAGTCGACCTCTACCGCGCCGACGGCCCGGTCAATCTGAACCGCCTGGCGTCGCTGATCGACCTCGCACGTGATCCGGACCTACTGTACCCGCCGTTCGACGCCCGCGTCACCCGGGTGCTCAAGCGCAAGGCGAACATGTTCGACGCCATCCGCAAGAGCGACATCCTGCTGCACCACCCGTTCGACTCCTTCATGCCCGTGGTCGACCTGATCCGCCAGGCCGCCAAGGACCCGGACGTACTGACCATCAAGCAGACGCTCTACCGCACCGGCGCCAACTCCATCATCGTCGACGCCCTGGTCGCCGCCGCCAAGGCGGGCAAGGAAGTCACGGTCATCATCGAGCTTCTGGCCCGGTTCGACGAGGAAGCCAACGTCGCTCTGGCCGAACGGCTGCAGGAATTCGGCATTCACGTCGTCTACGGCATCGTCGGCTACAAGACACACGCCAAGATGCTCATGGTCGCCCGGCGCGAGGGCAACAAACTGCGCCACTACGTGCACCTCGGCACCGGCAACTACCACCCGCAAACGGCCCAGATCTACACCGATTATGGTCTGATGACCTGCAACAAACAGATCGGCGACGACGTCTACCGCATCTTTTTGCAGCTCACCAGCCTGGGCAAGGTGAGCAAGCTGGACCAGTTGGTGCAGTCTCCGTTCACGCTGCACAAGACGATGATGCGCAAGATCGACCGCGAGATCGAACACGCCAAAGCCGGCAAACCGGCACGCATCATCGCCAAGATGAATTCACTGTACGAAGAACTGCTGACGCGCAAACTGTATGAAGCCAGTCAGGCCGGCGTGCAGGTGGACCTGATCATCCGCGGCATCTGCCAGATCCGCCCGGGCATAGAAGGGGTTTCCGACAATATCCACGTACGCTCCATCGTCGGCCGCTTCCTCGAACACACCCGCGCCTTTTGCTTCCACAACGACGGCGACTCCGAAGTCTTCCTCGCCAGCGCCGACTGGATGAGCCGCAACATGTTCCACCGGGTCGAAACCGGCTTCCCGCTGCTGAGCAAAAAGCTGCGCGACAAGGTCATCAAGGACCTGGAACTCTACCTGGCCGACAACCAGCAAGCCTGGGAACTGACCGCCGACGGTGCCTATCATCGCGCCACACCCAACGGCGACACCCCCGTCTCGGCCCAGACCAAGCTGCTCGAAGACGCGATCAATTCTTCGGCGACCCAGGAAAAAATCCGCTAAGGCAACGGGTAGCGCCTATACTTGAGTGAGAAAATACACCCAGCGGCGCTGCGCTGGTGTATCCTTCGGCCGCTTACCTGGGAGCGCCGGCGTATCGTCGGCCCCGGGCCACCGTTCATCCCGAACGGCACGGCTCCATGCTTCCCAAGGACCCGGACCCTACAAGGAGGCCGACGCCATGACTGAAATACGCAACCTGCTCCGGCGGGCCAAATCCCGCTGCGAGCTCTGCGGCAACAACGAAGACCTCTCCGTCCTCGAGGTCCCGCCGTCGGCCGACCCGGACAACCCCGACCACCACATCCTCGTCTGCCCGACCTGCCGCGAGCAGATCGAAGACCCGGAGAAAATGGACCCGAACCACTGGCGTTGCCTGAACGACAGCATGTGGTCCCAGGTTCCGGCGGTCCAGGTGATGGCCTGGCGCATGCTGACCCGCCTGAGCGAGGAAGGCTGGCCACTGGAATTGCTGGACATCCTCTACCTGGACGACGACACCCTGGCCTGGGCCAAAGCCACCGGCGAACACCCGGCCGAGGCCGGCACCGTTCGCCACCTGGACGCCAACGGCGTGGAACTGCAGGCCGGCGACACCGTCACCCTCACCAAAGACCTGAACGTCAAAGGCGCCGGTTTCACCGCCAAACGCGGTACCGCTGTCCGCAACATCAGCCTGGTCCCCGACGACCCGGACCACATCGAAGGTCGCGTCAACGACCAACAGGTGGTTTTACTGGCCAAGTTTGTTAAGAAGTCGTCTAAGTAAAGGGGTTGGTTAATCTATCGGGTACTGTGGTTGAACCCGCACCGGACGTCGGTAGCCCTTCTGACGGACCGCCGCAAGTACGTCCATGTAGGCTCGACGGACGCCATCCATGGCGTCCGACGTCCGTCTGAAGGGCTACCGACGCCCGGCGCTAATCAGCATCGCCAAAATACTGGCCATTACCTATATTTCAGGCAGGTTTTGGGAATACCGTAGGTAGTGCAATCGCGGTAGACCAGTGCTTGGGGCGGGGTATGCTCTGGAAGGGACATCTGAGCCATGGATGGCGAAGTTAAGCGTACATGGATGTATTCACAGCGGTCCCTGGAAGAGCATACCCCGCCCCAAAGCACGGGTTCCTGCCACAGCATAAAGACCAACCACGGACCCTGGGAATAACCCTAGCTGGGGAAACTCCCACTGGCACAACAGAAAACGAAGCCTGAAACTGACCTCAAGTGACTGTTCATCGTCCAGACCATCACGAGAGGAACACACCATGGCAACGCCCGCGATTGCTCAAGGCACCGGTGGACTCAACGCACAGTCCACAGCGGCCCAAACCTCCGACCCGGTGGACCAGGCTGTCGATTCCATCAACGACCGACTCTCCACCTCTTGGAACGACTGGGCTGTCACCCACGGCGACGTCCAGTCCATCGCCAATACCCTCGAAGGCCTCGATGCCAATCAGACCCGGGCCGTCATCGACCAGCTCGCCGCCGACGGCACGCTGGATAAAGTGGCCCAGGAATTCACCGACGACAAAGTGCTCGGTCTTGGCGGACTCACCGTGGCCGAGCGGTCGCAGTTCTTCAACGAAATGGCGCGCAAACTCGACAGCGGCGGATTGAAAACCTTGTCCGATGCGTTCGCCGGTACCGACGCCAACAGCGGCGGGTACGAGGACGTGGTGGCGCTTGGCCAGGCGGTCGCGACGCACGCCAGTCCGCACGTCCAGGTCGAGTACGTGCAGGAGATGGCGTCGGATATGACCGACCAGCCGGACTACACCACAACCCATCTCGGCGGTTCGATGTCGCGCACCGGCGACGCCGAGGCGGCGGCCGTCGGTGAAGTGCTGGCCGGTTTGCAGGGCAGCCCGAGCGCGGCACGCGAAGCGTTCGGCGCTTTGTCCTATGAGCAAATGCGCGCCGTGATGTCGGCCTCGATCGACGAGACGGTGAATTATTCGAGCCATGCGGTCAGCGCCAATCTCGATGGCAAGGTGGCCGGCGAGATTCTGGCCAGCGCCAGCCAGATCAACGATCCGGATGTGAAAGCCCGCCTCTTTGACGCCAGTGCCCAGACCCTAGAACACATCAATGAGGATTTCGGTTTTCCGGTGACGGCGCTGGGCAAGGAGGAGAGCGCCAATGCGGTGGCCAATGGCCTGACGCAACTGCTGGACACCGACACCACCGGCATCATGCGAGAGCTGGCGTACAACCAGTCCACGATGGATGGCACGTCCTTTGGGCAATACGCGAAACACATGCTGAATAACGGCCAGGAGGATGTGTTGGGTGAGCAAATGGCCAGACTTCAGATGGGCAATCAGCTGAACGAGAACCCGATCACCCGTTTCGAGGATTCGGTCACCCTGAACAGTGGCGCGATCCGCTATGAAAATGCCGGCACGCTGGGCTATTTCGTCGGTGGTGTCTACAGCGCTGCGGAGTCGATATCCAGCGATGTGCAACAGCAGCAGGAACTGACGTCCAAGGTGTTGAACAGCACGCTGACGGTCATCGGTTCCGTCGTCCCCCCGGCGGTGAACACCGGTTTCGGGGTTGCGAAGGATTGGGCGGTGTATGCCATTGAAGCCGCCATCGAGGACCCCGGCACCACAGCCGCCCAACAACTGGAACGCGCCGCGATCCCCACCAACCCCAATACCGATGAAATGGGTGTCGGCACCGCCGCGTTCAGCGGCTTCAATGATCGCATCAGCCAGGTTACCCGGTTGGACTGAACACGTGCTTGATGGGATGTTATTCAAAACCAGGCTGGCGGTTGCAGTGATCGCCGGCCTCACTTTCGGGCTGGGCGCCTGCTCGGACCCGCAACCGACGCTGCCGGTGCCGCCACCCATTCTGGAAACCACCAAGGAATACCCGTTCGGCACCCTGACCGGCAGTCTGGACACCCGGTACTGGACTCAGGTGTGGGACAGGGCCGTGGCTACATTCGGTGAAGTCGGCATGCGGCTTGAGCGTTACGTCATGCCGACTGATACGTCCTGGCAGAGGCTTCAGGAAATCTATGCTGAAAAGCTGGCCGCTCGGGAAGGCTGGCGACCGGCGGACGACCTTACCTTCGGCACAAACGAACATGCCTGGTCGTTCGCCTATCGCCGTGACGATCACTTTGTGGCACTGGTCGGTCTACGGCCGCAGCACAGCGAAGGGGGAATCGTGCCGGTCAATGTAATGACCAACCTCCCGCTTTCATCCGAACCGAAATAAGCCACAACCCCAACAACAGAAGCCCCATCGATAGAACGCCGCCGCTCTTTTGGCTTGCCGGGGAATCTGATCCGGCATCGCATTCGGGCTGTGAGGTCACTCCCTCCTTGTTGCATTCAGTAGCTTACGTAATCGTAGCCATTGATCCAGATCACTTCCGGGTCGTCCTGATCGTCCGTGACGATTGACTTGTGCACAACCTCGCCACTGTCGTATTCAAGCGTCAGTAGATAACCCTCAACCCGATATCGACCCGTTCTGTTATCGGGCAGTGAGGCGACGCTGGCTTGAGCACCGGTCGTACTGTTTTCACTGTTGGCGAAGGTGGCCTGACCGCTGATAAAAGTGCCATCCTTGTTCAATTCGATGTGCCGAGAGGCCATGGCAAAGTTGCCGCCACCACTGCTCATACTGTTTAGCCGTTTATAGCGATGATCGAACCGGTAGCCTTCCGGAAACCCGGTGTACTGTTGCTGGTATTGAACATCCTGCCAGTCACCCTCGCCTTTCAGTTGCACCCGGTCTCCCTGAAACCGCCATTGTCGCCATCGAGCCGGGTGCTGGCGCTTATGCTGTTCAGCATCCTGATACTCGGTTATCAAAGCCATGTCTGTACAGGCTTCTCCATTCTCGAACAGCATCACAGGGACTACAGCAAACTCACCTCCTCGAGGAAGGTAATCGAATACGACAAATTCAATCGCATCTGTCGTGCTCTCTGCGTGTTCGGGATTATACGAGTTGGTTACCGACACGTTATGGCCGGTATCGCGGGAGGCTTCTACACGGCCTTTCCCTTTGGCAGAACGAGGGGTGCTGTCGGTTAGCCGTTCCTGCAACTGCGGGTATCGTTGCAAGGGGTTCATGTCGTCGATGCGCAGCAGCTGCGAAAACTGGGAACAGGCTTCGGGTAACATACGACCGGCCTGTTGGCTGGCTAACTGGCTGATTTTCTCTCGCTTCCCGGATAGAGCCTCACGGTCAGACACTATTTGTATTAGCGTGGTTTGCAATTCCTCCACCCGATTACGTTCTGACCAACTCTGGAATACCCGCCTGCCCGATCCGTCATCGGCCAGGTTACATTCAGAGTAGATCGCATTAACCAAGTCCAGGCTGACCAGGGCTTGCGCGACGGATTCATCACTGATATCGACTCGCGTCGATGCCGGGCTTGCCGCAGCCATAAACGCGATGGCGGGGAGATACTTCCATGCTCGAATTCGTAACACTTTGCTTTCCTTTTGGCAGATTCACGAAGCCCAGTACAGGAACTGTCCATCGAGGCTGTAAAGCGGTCAATCCTCCAACCAATACAACGCACTTCGAGAACGGATACACAGCTCTTCCCGTTCACCACCCAGAATGCGCTCCAGTTTGACCGATGGTTCGAAGCTATCCACTGAAATATTGACCGGGCTATCGACCGATACAGGTAATGCATAAACTCGAGTGCACTTATCAAGGTGCGGGCTGCCGCTGGCATCTCTCATTCCGATTGCAAAAGCGATATAGCTATCGTCGGGTGACCAGATAGTATCCCGTGCTCGGGCATCGGTTGTCATTTGCCTGACAGAACCACTGTCAAAATTCAGAATAAACACATCGCCAAGTTGATCGGATACAGAGGGTCTGGCTTCTGTGAACGCCACCCGGGTACCGTCATTGCTGACGGAGACGTTACCCAGGTCGACATCCCCGGATACTTGATATACTGGACTGAATTGGCCCGAAGAGAGGTCCGTCATCTTGAACAAGGTATTTCCAGAGGCGAAAACAATCGTGGAATCGTCAAGCCAATCCCAACTGAAAGGTGGGTCTCCGGTAATCTGATCCAGATCATCACTGGTAATATGGTATTCCAAGCCCTGGGAGGTCTTGATTCGCAAGTCGTCATCGGCCCAATAGTCAACGTTGTAGGCCAACTGAGAACGGTCGGGTGAAAACCGTATCGGAACGTTATACTTTTCACCAGAGTCCGAAATCGATATCTCGTCAAGGTCGTAACGGTTAAATGCGACCAATTCGGCACGGGAGTTGGATACAATAGCAATAAACTGTCCGTCGTCGGAAATAGCGAAATCGCGTACATCGTCGCCCGGAAGCAACAGCTCCTCGGTGTATGTGGATGGATCATAGGCGACTAGCCCGGTTTCAATATCGTGCCCCTGGCTGATGGATTCGTAATACAGACGCCCTGGAAGATTTGAACCCGATCCATCATTTCCGTTTCCGTCAGTCGAGTTGTCTGGAGTGCAACCAGTAAGCATTGCCCCCGCAGAGATGGCCACACACACTGCCCTAAACATGTCCCTGCCTTTCAATCAAGGATATAACCTGATGGTAACCGGATATTGCCCCCGAATTTGATAACATAATCACAGATTAACATTTATCCAACAGTGCATAGATCCGGATGGACATATATCTCTGGCCAACGATGCCACCAGATCCGAAAGCGGTCCTTTCAAGACTACCGCGACCTACCCGCCCACATAGAAAAACCACCCGCATGCGGGTGGTTTCTCGTATTGGCGTTTCGGGCGAAACAATTACTGCTTACGTGCGGCAGAAGTCAGAGCATCGCCGATGGTTTTCAGTGCGGTATTCACACCTTCAAACAGCATGGAGAATTCCTTGGTAGCCGCAGTGTAGTCAGTCACTTCACTTGGGTTGTCGGAATTCAGGTTTTCACTCATTTCTTCCAGTTCCCCGGCTTTGGCATCCAGCTTCTCGCCCAGGTTTCCGGCGATGGCTCGCAACCAACCCTCGGCATCGTTACCGCCTTCTTCCGACGTGGATACATAGTTGATAAGGTCATTCATGGCGCTCTGCAGATCGTCAACGCCACCCTGTAACTGGTTGAAATCGAGCGGATTCATCATTTCCTGAAGGCCATCCATCATCTCTTCGATGTTCTTACCTGCCTCTTGGAAGTTGCCAAGGCCTGCGTGGAAAGAGGCTTGCATGGCATCTTTCAAAGGTTGCGGCAGCGGCGAATTCTCGATGGCCTGGTCAATCACCTGTGAGCCGATATTTTGCAGAAGAGATCCGGCCATGGCACCGATCGGGCCACCGAACATACCACCGACAATGCTGCCGATACCGCCAGAAAACATTCCACCAATAGCTCCACCAAACATAGTCTTATCCTCTTTGTCTGTTGATTGAATGTCCCCCAAGACACAGTCCTTTAGGCTTGAATACCGGCGGTGCCTTGAAGATACGGTGTCCAGTTTCCGGATTCCGGACGGTAAAAACAGCTGGTGCGTTCCCTAGCTAGGGAAACTCCCTAGCTTATTTGCCAGGGTCGGTGGGCCCCGCATCCCATTCCGCATAGCGGTCGGCCTCGGCTTCGCGGCGGACGGTTTCCGCCCAGTGCAGGACTTCCGCGACGGCGTTGAAGAAGTCCGACGAGATGTAGCAGTCCTCCTCGATGGTTCGGTACAACCCCTGGGCGAGGTCAACATGGCGCATGATGGGAATGTTTTCTTCCTCGGCGATTTGTCGGATCTGGCGGGCCATGTAGCCCTCGCCCTTGGCCACGACCATGGGCAGGTCGGTTTCGTCCTGTTCGTAGAACAGCGCAACCGCGTAGTGCGTCGGATTGACGACCACGACATTGGCCTTGCGCACCGCCGACAGGGCGTTTTGCTGGGACCATTCCTGGTGCAGCTGCTTGCGCTGGTTTTTCATCTGGGGGTCGCCTTCCGAATTCTTCTGTTCGTCGCGTATGTCGCGCCGGCTCATCATCAGATTCTTGATAAAAACATGACGCTGGTAGACCACGTCGAGTACGGACACGAAGAAAAACACGAACACGACGGCGGACAGCACCCAGACCATGGTGCGCCAGTGCGTGACGGGGATGGCGGTAATCGGTCCGTACACCAGACGCAGGTAGTCGGGCATCATGGTCTTCGTCACCAACACGACGATCAGCACCAGGGCGGCGGTTTTGAATACGGCCTTGAGCACCTCAACCAGGTGCTCCTTGGAGAACATCCGTTTGATGCCTTCGGCCGGGTTCAGACGATCCATTTTCGGGACCATGCGTTTCGGGGCGAAAACCGGCCCGACCTGCAGCGCTTCGATCGCCACCCCGACGACCACGGCCAACAAAATGAACGGCAACAGGATTTTAACGAAGACATCCCCGGCCAGAAGACTGGTCTCCATAATGTCGTCGAAGTGATTGGGTTCGGGAATTTGCGCGAAGACGCGGTCGAACAGTCGGTTCATCTGGTCGACGAGGTAGCCGGCCAGCATCCAGAACAACAGCAGCCACAATAACAGCAGGAAGGTTTTACTGAGGTCCTGACTGCGGTGGACCTCGCCGTCCTTGCGCGCATCTTTCAGGCGTTTCGGGGTCGGTTTTTCCGTTTGATCGGCGCCTTTTTCCTTTCCCACGGGCAAACCTGCTCGGCTGGTTTCGATCTTTCATTGTATAAAGTCGCGGTGGTGAAAATACCCGGGTAAACCCTAGGTCGGGCTTTCCTCGGGAAAACCCGAGTTTTCCCGGTCACCTTCGTGATTTAACCTAGGGCCTGTTCATGTCAACGACGGTTTGGGAGCCTCCGGCAGGCACGTTATGAATATCCTATCCGACACTCTGTCCACACAACTGGACGCCCTGCGCCAGGGCCGTACCGAACTGGAGCGGCCAGATCTTGAGAAGCCAGTGCGGGAGCAGACGGAAACCGGGCAACGGTTGGGCCTCGATATCGAAGAAACCCGGGCGGATTCCCCTGCCGCCGAGGTTCGCGATCGGGCCAACGACCTGTTGCTGGCGGACGTCTGGGGTGATTCACAGGCGCGTTCGCTCGAGCCTGCCGGGCCCCTGCCGGCGTATGACGAATCCGATCCGGCGGGCTGGGCCAGCCGTTTGGCCCACTTCGTCCTGGCATGAGCCCTCTGCAGACTTATCCTGCCGATCCGCCATCCACTGGCTGGTTACCGCGTGCCAGCCGGTTATCCGTCGTCCTGAAACAGATCGAATCGGCCGACATACGCATCGCTGTATTGAAGCGATTGAGTGAACGCATGGACGACCCCGGTTACCCCGGACTGATCAAGCTGCTGATGATCGTCGCCGAAAGCGACGACCGTGACGCCCGACGGCGACTCGCCGACACTCTGGGCATCGCCTTGCAGCGGCTGGACCTGCCCACCGGGGAACTGACCGCCTGGGGCAGCGGTTCCAACTGGAATGATCTGGCCATCGAACCCGGCAACCGGTTGAACATTCAGGCTTTGTCGTCGACACCGGTGCGGCGCTTCGGGCCGATTGAATACTTGGTTGTCTGGTATTGCCAGAAAACGCAAAGGCCTTATCTGTCGCAGACCGCTTACCTCACGGCCGTACGTCGGCTGGTCGAACTGATCAATCACAGCGAAGCGGCGCGACGGCTTTATCCGGCCAAGATCCTGTCGGACCTGGATCATGGGCGGGAGGGGAATTACAGCCGGCGGTCGAGAGCCAGTCTGGCCGGATTGGCCCGGGCTTGGGAGGAAGGGCGGTCGCCGGGTGAGGTGGCTGAGGCGGGGTTGTAGGGCGTAGGGTGGGATGGTCCGGCACATCGGCCGCCCACCATGGTTATAGATTCGCCTCCAGAACCGTACCGCGGGCTTCGATCCAACTCCCTTGGTAGGCTGTGCCGACCCTACAATAAAATCCGGCCAAAAGGGGCCGGATTCTTTTTTGTATGCCTGAACGATTACTCGTTGTTGCCGCCGTACATGGACATCAGGGTTGCCAGCAGTGATCCGGAGGCGACCGAGACCATCATGGCCTGCAGGGCTTTCTGGATGCTGAAGTCTCCGCCGTCATGCTTGGTCTGGTTCATGTCGTCCTGGGTGACTTCGCGCATTTCCAGGCCGTCCTGAACCATCCATTGGCCGTCGTTCTCGTAGATGTCCAGGCCGTCACCGGTGAAGACGTCCATGAATCGGCCATTATTCGACTGGGTGATTTCCATGTCGCCGATCTCGTTCTGGTCCATGCCGGTGACTTCGATGGCCTTGTCACCCTGGGTGATCACCAATCGGCTGGAAACCGTCATGTCCTCGTTGCCCTCCCAGGGCGTGGTCTGGATGGTGATCTTGGTGCCGTTTTCCAGGTTCATGGTCATGGTGCCCCAGAAATCGACGTCGGTCGTGCCATCGTTATCCATGTCGAAATGCGGGTCGCCCCAGACCCGGGAACTTTCACCGGTTTCCTTGTTGGTCAGGATAAACTGGGACCGGTTTTCGGTGATGTCCAGAGTGTAGTCACCCAGGTCGATGGTGGCCTGGTTACCGTTCTGTTCCACACTCCACTCGCTGTCGTTGCTCGGTGGTTCCGGCATCGGGCACTCCTGACCCTGGGCTTCGCTCAGCTTATTGAGGATCACCTCGGCTTCGGGCCAGTTGACGCTGCCATCGGCCACGGCAACGGACAACATGGACGTCAGTTCGGTGCGTTCGGAGGCGTTCAGGTTGGACAGGTCGGCGTTCTCGAACGCGCCTTGCAAGGCTCCGCTCCAGGCATTGTCCGAGGCCTGGTTCAACAGGCCGCTGACGGTGTTCTGGAACGCCATGTCCTGCATGGACTGCCCCAGAATGTTCGACAACACACCCACCAGGCCATTGAACAACGCATTGCCCAGCATGTTGCCGAGGTTGATGTCCGGGAACGGCCAGTTGCCCTCGAAGGCGCCGGTACCCTGCTCGGCGAAAGCGCCGATCATCTGGGTCAGGGAGCCCGCATCGTCGTCGCTCAATACACCGTCACCGGCCAATTGTTCGGTGACGTGCAGCAAGGTCTGGCGTTCGCCACCGGACAATTGATCCAGCGGGACCTGGTTCAGGGCGTTGGCCACTTCGATGACGTTGGCGTTGAGGCCGGCCCTGTCGAGCGCGGCGTACATTTGCGACGAAAAGTCGGCGGTGCAACCGCCGGCGGCAATGTTTCCAAAAACGTTGGTCATAACGGTTCCTACCTTGGTTAAAAGAGCTAGGGAGCCTCTGAACAATTCCCGCGAGGCTCTGCGGGAGCCAAAACGTTCTGCCACTAGGCGGACTTCGCAGCGCAATGGCCGTAGCCCTTGTCAAGAAGTCCAACGACGTGGCAGGACGTTTTGGCCCCGCCCTTCGGGGCTTTCCGAGGAACGCTGCCGACTGCGTTGGACTCATTTGAAAGGTCCAGACATTCCGGCATGAGTCCGCCTTGCGGCACCGTCCCTCGGAAAGCCAGAGCCCCGCGGGAATTATTCAGAGGCTCCCCGGAGAAGTACTGCCTTTCGGTGGAACCATTTCACAGAATTGCACACGCTCCGCCAATCGGGGGATGCCCTAGCTAGGGACAACCCGGGTTAGCCGGATTGAAAAATGGCTTGCAACGGCGACAACAGCCCCTTGTTTTCCACCAGTTTGCGCAACACCACTTCCACGATCAGTCCGAGGTTGAGCATCAACACAAAAGCGGCCACCCAGGCCTTGACCGGCATGGTCAGCGCCAGCACGTTCAGTTCCTGGGCGAAGCGGTTGACCAGGCCGAAACAGAGATCGACCAGTGCCAGCAATAAAATCGCCGGGGCGGACAACAACAGAGCGGTCGTCATGATGTATTCGAACTCGCCGATGAACAAAATGGCGTCGTCGAGATTCAGATCGGGCAGGGGATCGAGCACGGGCCAGAGCTGGAAGCTGCCGAGCACCAGGTCGATGAACACCAACAGACCGCCGCTGACCATCAGCAGCCAGGAGGCGAACTGCGCCAGCCAACGGGAATTTGGCGAGGACTGGTGCCCCTGGACCGGATCGAGATCGCTGGCCATGTTGGTCCCGGCCTGGGTGTCGATGATGCCGCCGGCAACCGACAGGGCCCAGAATATCGAGCCGAACAGGAACCCCAGGGTTGCGCCGATGAAGATCTCCTTGACCACGATGAACGGCCAGGTGGCCCCCAATGTGGAAAAATCCCGCTGCTCGAGCGAATACAGGGTCAGCGGCAGCACCACGAACCCGAGGGTAATGAACAGGGTGTTGCGAACCATCGCCGGCACCGTTTCCTGGGTCATCAATGGCAGTATCAGAAAAGACGCGGCGATGCGCGGTACCGACAATCCCAACGCCACCAGCAGCTGGTTCAGATCATCGACGCCCATTACGGTTCCAGCATGGTCGGAAAACCATCGAAGATGCGGGTGCTGAACTCGTAGAGGGTTTCACCGAGCAAGGCCCCCATCAGAAACAGGGTGATGACGACCGCGGCCAGTTTGACGGCGAAGGCCAGTGTCTGTTCCTGCAACTGGGTGGCCGCCTGAATGAAGGCGACCAGCAGACCGGCGATGGCGGCAACCAGGATGGGCGGCCCGGACAGCATCAACATCAACCAGAGGGCGTCCTGGGTCAGGCGGACGATGTCGAAACTCATGCGACCTCCTCACACATAGGTCAGCACCAGACCGTGAATCAGCTTGGTCCAGCCGCTGATGAACACGAACAGCAGTAATTTGAACGGCAACGACACCATGGTCGGCGACAGCATCATCATGCCGAGCGCCAGCAGGATGTTGGCGACGATCATGTCGATCACCAGAAACGGCAGAAAAATCAAAAAGCCGATCTGGAAGGCACTGGTCAACTCACTGACGGTGAAGGCCGGAATCACCACGATGAAGTCGTCTTTATTGACGCGCTCGCGTCGCTCCTCCGGCAGGATGCGCTGGATGCTGTTCAGAAAGAACGCCCGCTCCTCCTCGCTGGAATGTTTGAGCAGGAATTCCTTCAACGGTTGCTTGCCGTAACCGATCAGTTCGATGGCCGTGTCCACCGTCATGTCTTCCTTGGCCATCTCCTGGGTCTGCTCGCCGATGTGATCGTAGGTTTCGATAAACACCGGATACATGACATAGATCGACAGGATGATCGCCAGGCCGTTGATCACCACATTGGGCGGCGTTTGTTGCAACCCCAGGGCGTTGCGCAACAGACTGAGCACAACCACGATCTTGGTGAAGGACGTCACCATCACGGCCACGAAGGGTGCCAGCGCAAGGCCGACAACCAGCGTGATGATGGTGCCCGGACTGAGACCGCTAAACTCCATCGGTCGTGATGTCGGTCAGTTGCACACCCAGTTGGTCGCCGATGGCCACCAGTCGTCCCTCGCCGATGACGGAACCGTTCGCGCGGACACGCACGCTGCTCTGGTCCAGGTGATCCGGCAGCGACAGAACGTAACCGGCTTGCAGCGCTTCCAGTGTCCGCAGCGGCAGGACGAGGTCGCCCAGTTCGAAGCTGATGTCGACATCGATCGGCGTCGATGTGGGTTCGGTCGTTTCTTCCCCGACCGGGGCTTGGGGTGTTTCGGGTCCTTGTGTCACGATCAGTTTTCCTGTTTTGATGTCGGCTTGCCAATAATGGGAGCTGCGCACCGGCTGCAGCCGGATGCCCAGCCCGGTTCGAAAGGTTCCGGCCACCAGCAGACAGTCGCCGGTTTCGAAGTCGGCGCATTCCCGTCGGCTGTATCGATGCCCCTGCAAGACCACGCGGCAGGGAATCGGCAACGAGGGCCAGCGAGACCAAAGCGGTCGATTCGCCGGGCCGCTCATGGCCCGGTCGATGGCATCGCTGAAGGCGTCGACTTGTTTTGGAGTCCAATAAACGCACCCGGCCAAATCCCAGTCCATGCCTTGAAAACACCAACCGCACAGCAGCCGGTCGTCATCCTGCATCGACGGCCGGTGCTCGGTGAGCGTAAGGGGTGTGCAGGCCTGGTTGAGCAACACACTCAGGTGCTGCAAAAAGGGTTCGTGGGCCAGGGCCCAGGCCAGCAGGCGATCCTCACCTTCATACCGATGCCAGAGCCGATCGCCCAGCGTGACCCGCGAATGCCCCTGGTCCAGGCGCAGCCAGAAGCGACCGGCGTCGCTGTCCAGTTCCAGCCAGAGGGCGTCCCCGTCCAACCGATCCCGGCTGAATTGCAGCCACCATTCGGCGGTTTGCGCCTCATACCGCGTCTCCAGCGGCCGTTCCCGGCCGAAGCAGTACCGGTAACCGGCCGCCGCGTCCGGCGTTATTTGCTCCAGCTTCTTCCCGAGTGGCGTTATTTCGGTTTCGATGAGGCGGCCTTGGGTATCCACCGCGCGTACCGGCCCCGATCCAGGATGAGCGGTGCTCACATCCTCTTGTCTTACCTGAGTCATACGACGTCCTGTTTTCCCTGACCGGAATCATTCATACCCCAGTGTCAAACGAACCAGTTCCTGGACATTCCGGGCTCCGAGCTTGGACTGCATATTGGCCCGGTGCAGTTCCACGGTTTTGATGCTGATGCCCAGAACGTCGGCGATGGTCTTGTTGAGCTTGCCGGCGCACACCAGATCGAGGACCTGACGTTCGCGCGGCGAGAGCTTGTCGAGCCGCTCGCGCGTCGCCTCCGGGTTGCGCAGCTTGGCGCCCGGCTCGCGCATGGCCTGCCTGACGGTCTCGACCAGTACCGTGCCGTCGAACGGTTTTTCGATGAAATTCGCCGCGCCCATCTTCATCGCTTCGACGGCCACCGGTACATCGCCGTGACCGGTGATCATGACAACCGGCATGGACAGGTGGCGTTTACGCAACTCATCCATCAGTTCAAAACCGTTCATTTCCGGCATGCGCAAGTCCGTAACCACGCAACCGACCTGGCCGGCCGGTCCTTTTTGTTCCAGTTCACCTAAAAAGTCGCCAGGCGAGGCATGGTCGACCACTTCCAGATCGGAGGCTTCGAGTAACCAGGCCGTCGACTCGCGAAAGGAATCGTCGTCGTCGATCAGGTGGACGGTGAGCAGTTCCGCGGGTTCTTTCATGGACAGTTCTCCTTGTCGTTATCGGTTTGCCTTATACAGCACTGTCACGAAGGCGAGACGGGGATACAGCAGACAAAGGCCGCGCCTTCTGTTTGCATGGGCTCGAAGTACAGACGTCCGCCATGGAATTCCATGATCGACCGGCAGATCGCCAGGCCCGCGCCCATGCCGTTCTTTTTGGATGTAAAAAAGGGTTGAAAGAGCTGGTCGATGGTCTCCGGTGGAATGCCGCAACCGCTGTCGCGCACCGTGATCCTGACGTGTCCTTCCAGGTCCGGCTCGGCATCGATCCCCAAGAAACGACGATCGGGCGGGCTGGCGGACATGGCATCCAGAGCGTTGCGAACCAGGTTGGCGACGACCAGCTCCATCATGATGCGGTCGACCTGTATCGAGGGCAGGTCCGTGGCCAGATCGCAATCGACGCGCACCCGCTGCTGGCGAATTTCCAGACTGAGCAGCGAAATCACCGAATGCACGAGGTCCGCCACCCGGCAGGGCTCCTTCTTCGGTTCACGCGTGCGCACGAATTCGCGGATACGGGCGATTACGGCCGTGGCGCGCTCGGCCTGCAACAGCGCCGCGCTGACACCTTCCAGCGCGCGCCCGTGTTCGGGTTGACCGTCCAGCAGATTTCGCACCACACCGAGGTAATTCAAAATGGCGCCCAAGGGCTGATTAAGTTCGTGCGCGATGGTGGTGGCCATCTCACCGACCGACATGCTGCGCGAGGTCAGCATCAACTGCTCCTGCAGGTCGGCGGAGCGGGCCTGGCTGCTGCGTGTTTCGGTGAGGTTCTGCAGGGTCAGGACGGTGCCGCCTTCGGCGACTGGTCGTAACGGTCGCGAGTGCAGCACATAGGATTGACGGGTTTCGGGGTCGTACACTTCTTCGTCGCGCTCCTGGTCCGTCGTCGCGATCGAATCGGACCTGGTACCTGGCCCGAGGGTCGGCGCCGAGTCGTAGGAATGAAAGCGTTGCATGAAGTCGTCGAGACGCAGGCGCGGGGTGAGCGTGTCCTGAAACTCCCGCCGAAAGGGGCGGTTGGCGAACAGCAGGCGCTGACGGGCATCGAAGACCACGCAGGGCAGCGCGACGGTGTCCAACAGCGAGAACGGCCGGCTGTCACCCGACGTATTCAGGTGGGCACTGGCCGCCGCATCCATGGCTGGCATCCTTGACATCTCGGGTGTCCCCTTGTCGTATGAAAACGTTGAAAATCAAATCGATTCAACCAGTTACACTTCATACTTCAGAAACTGTACAGCCCGGAGGCCGATACCACTCCGTCAACCCACCGGGTCATTCGGCCAGGATGGCTTTTTTAACAAAGCCCTTGCCAAAAAAACCACGACTGTTTGGCAAATTAAAAAGGCCAAACCATCTTTCATGTGTTGATTGAAATTGTCATGAATTACGACACGATTTCCATGACAAAAGCGTTTCTTTTTTTACTGAACGTTTCTTAAAGTTGTCTTTTGTGATCCAATCCATGAAACGCTCAATCCATTTCCAATCGAATCACACCTCGACGCCCGTCCTAGGGAAAACCCCAGTAGACACCCTGACCGATTATACAGTTTCCTTTAACCACGATTCGCGCTAACAGAACAATCACAACAGGTTCTCACAGCCGTGATGTGTCAGTGCGATCACTCTATGAAAGGAGGCAACCCATGAACCGGGAGTATTCACGTCAGCCCAGCGTTCACGCTTGTCGATGGCCTTGCAGTCGCACTCTGTTTCGCGAGTGAAGGCTCGGTTAATCGTCGTTCATCCCGAGCCCGGACACAGTGACACAGGTCCCGGCATGTTTCTCGATGGTATGGATGGGCACGACCACCTTTCGTAGCACCATGGATCGAACGTTCAGAAAGGTTTCCCAGCATCATGACGGCACAACCCGAACACAAGGCATCACCGGGCGGACTGAGCGCTGTGTTGAGCGGCGCCGGCCGTTACAGCGACATCATACTCGCCATGGGCGTAGTAATGATCGTCGGTCTGATGATTCTGCCGTTGCCCTTGTTGGTTATCGACATTCTGGTCGCGGTTAATATTTTGCTGTCCGTCGGGCTCTTGCTACTGGCCATTTATGTCCCCTCGCCCATCGCCTTTTCCAGTTTTCCGAGCGTCATCCTGCTCAGCACCCTGTTCCGGTTGTCGCTGTCGATCGCCATCACCCGCTTGATCCTGCTCGACGCCGATGCCGGCGCCATCATCGAAACCTTCGGCCGTCTGGTGGTCGGCGGCAACCTGATTGTCGGCATTGTGGTCTTTATCATCATCACCGTGGTGCAGTTCATCGTCATCGCCAAGGGTTCCGAACGGGTTGCCGAAGTCGCCGCCCGTTTTACACTGGACGCCATGCCGGGCAAACAATTGTCGATCGATTCCGACTTGCGCTCGGGGCTGATCGACAAGGAACAGGCGAAACAAAAACGTCATTTCCTGGAACTGGAAAGTCAACTGCACGGCAGTCTCGACGGCGCGATGAAATTCGTGAAAGGTGATGCGATCGCCGGCATCGTGATTCTGATCGTCAACATTCTGGCTGGCCTGGCCATCGGCGTGCTGCAAAACGACATGCCACTGGGCGAGGCGGTTCACACCTACAGCATTTTGACCATCGGCGATGGTTTGGTCGCCCAGGTTCCGGCCTTGCTGACCTCCATTTCGGCCGGTCTGATCATCACCCGAACCGCCGGCAACGAAAACGACAGTCACCTGGGCGAAGCGATCACCCGTCAGGTAACCGCCCATCCGCGCGTTGTCACCATCGGCGGGATCATCGCGTTGTTGCTGACCCTGGTTCCCGGTTTTCCGTGGCCAGTGTTCCTGGTGATCGGCATCGCCTTATTGTCTCGAAGCGTCTGGCGTGCATTGCCCGCCAATCGTCACCGGATGGAACAGGCCGCGCGCGAAGCCGCTTCCGAAACGGCGACGCCCGAAGCCATCGCCCTGACACCACCCAGGCCGGTTCAGTTGACGGTCGACCGTCGGTTGCTGGACAGCATTGATGAGCAACGGCTGAACGACTTGATCGAATCGGTCAGTCAGACCATCGAACGCGAATACGGTGTGCCCATGCCCAGAGCTGTGCCGCAGGCCATCGATCGGGCCGCTCAGTTCTGTCGGCTTGAGGCGCACGGCATCACCCTGTATGCCGGCGACCCGTTGGCGACAAAGGACACCAACAGCGATGCCGTACCCCGCCTGATCAGTCCGTCCCTGTCGCAGACGACACACACCGACGAGGAAGCGGCGTTCAGTGGCGTGCTCTACAACGCCCTGTGTCGACACCTGGGTTTGTTCATGGGCATTCAGGAAACCTCCAATCTGCTGAACAGTTGGAATCGGGAATACCCGGATCTGATCAAGGAAATTCTGCGCGTGGTCCCGCCGCAGAAACTGACCGATGTGCTGAGGCGTCTGCTGAACGAAAACATTTCAATCCGTAATCTGCGCGATGTTTTCGAAGCCATCACCGATGTCGGCAGCCGTGAAAAAGACGTCGTCATGCTGACCGAACAGGTGCGCATGTCGCTCAAACGTCACATCAGCCATCGCTTCACCAACGAGAACCGCAGCATGCGAGCGATCCTGGTGCATCCCGAACTGGAGGAGAACCTGCGCCAGGCTATTCGGGAGTCCGGCCAGCAAGGCGCCCAGGGTGTGTCCCTGCCACCGGAATCACTCAAGCAATTGCAGCGACAGATCACCGACCTGACCCGGAACCAACCCGACCGGGACAGCCCGCTGGTGATGCTGTGTTCGGTCGATGTGCGCCGCCATCTGCGGCGGTTGCTGGAAGAGGATCATCACGGCCTGCCGGTTCTGTCGTTTCAGGAACTGGCCGGGGATATTCAGGTGGACCCCATCGGGCGGATAGGAGCGGAGGCATGACGGTGAAGACTGGACTCACATTGTGGCGCCGTTTGGCCCTGATCGTTCTGTTTCAGGGGTCGCTCCTGGCGGCGCCGCTGCCGCTCGACGACGTGACCGACGTGGTGTACGCCTTTCAGGGTGAACGTCTCACCGCTGTACTGACCCGGTTTTTCGCCGACCAGGGCGTGCGCCTGAACATGAGCGATGCCCTCGAGCGCGACCGGCGCACCCTGAACGGCCGCCGCAGCGGCAGTCCGCGCGACATATTCACCAGCCTGGCCGAATCCAACGGCCTGTTGACCTACTACGACAAGCAGGCCGCCTACGTCTATCTGGCCTCGGAAGTGGAACATGATTACCTGCCCCTGAACCCGAAATACGCGCCTCGTATCGAACGCGCCCTGGCACAGATGGGCATGATGGATTCGAACAACCATACCCGGCTCTACACCGACGCCGGTCTGGCTGAGATCCACGGCGTTCCGCGTTATGTCGAACACGCCCGCCAGGTCATCAACACCATCACCGACACGGCCAGCCAGGAAGACAACCTGGTCATTCAGTATTTTCCGCTGAAATACGCCTGGGCCACCGACCGCACCTTCAACGCGGGAGAGAGCGCCGTCACCGTACCCGGTGTCGCCACGCTGTTGCGCAACATCCTGAACGGTCAACCCACGGACAACTATGCGTTCGGCAGCCAGGCCGCGCGGCAAACCGCCGACACCGCACGTCGGGTGACCGGACCGGAAGAGGAGGATCAGCCGCTGTCCGCCGAATCCTTCGACACCCCGAATCGCCGAACCGGGAACGGCCCGGATACCTATCGCGGCGAGGGGGCCGCCAGTGTGGTGGCGGATCCGTATCGCAACGCCGTCATTGTGCGCGACACGCCTGAGAACCTGGCGATGTACAACCGGCTGATCGAGCAACTGGACGTCCCCACCCAGATCGTCGAGATCGAAGCCACCATCATCGACGTCAATACCGACCGGTTGCGCTCGCTCGGTACCGAGTGGCGGTTCGAGGACACCGAAAACAATGTGGATGTGTCATCGGGCAGCAGCGGCGACATCAAGTCCGACTTTATTTCTGCGTTACAGGCCGACTCCACATCGGTACTGCAGCAAGTACCGGGGCTGCAAATCGGCGCCATCGTTGGCGATGAACAACGCTTCGTCACGCGACTGCGTGCCTTGGAAAACGAAGGCGTGTTGAAGGTGTCCTCGCGGCCCAAGGTCGCGACACTGAACGATCTGGAAGCGGTCATCGAAGCCAGCCGGTCGTTATTCGTGCCGGTGGAAGGCGCCTATGAAGTGGACCTGTTCGAAGTGTTCGCCGGCACGGTGTTTCGGGTCACACCCCACGTCATCGAGGACGACGACCAGAACCGCATCCGCCTGACCATCGCCGTGCGTGACGGCGTGGTCGACGTCAATGGCGACATGCCGGTCTCGACGCGCAATTCAGTCAACACCCAGGCCATTATCAACGAAGGGGCCAGTCTTTTGTTGGGCGGCCTCGAACGCGAGGAATCGGTCGTCAACGAGCATAAGATTCCGTTGCTCGGCGACATCCCCATCCTCGGTTATCTGTTCAAAACCAAAAGCACCTCCATCAAACGCTCCGAACGCCTCTTCCTGATTTCGCCCCGGTTATTGACGCCGGACGGCACTCCGGGCTTGGCGGGTTACGGCACGGTCGACCCCTGGACGTCGTCCATCCGGTCGCCGCAACTTTCATCTTCAGACTCAGGCTCTTGCCCAGGGAATTGCGATTATGAACATGGCGATGACTCCTCACAGCAGTACTGAGCACCACGACATCACCCTTGCCCTCAAAGTACTGACGGGCAAGCACGCCGGCGCCGAGCACCCCCTCGGCGACCAGGAATTCCTGCTCGTCGGCAGTGGCGACGACTGCGAAATCATCCTGACCGATGACGGCATCGCACCGCATCATTGTCTGATCACCCGACAGGGGCGGGATCTGTGGTTGCGCCCGCTCGACGCCCAGGTGCGCAGCGACGACGAGACCTGGACGCCGGGCGAAACCGGGGCGTTGGCCGTGGGGCGCGCGTTGCGATTGGGCCAATCGTCCATCGCCATTCAGTCCGCCCTGCCGGCCATTACCGTCGATCAGCCGCAAACGCCGCCGCGGAAACGATCCCGCTGGCGCGTTCTGGGCACCGCTCTATCAACCCTGTGCCTGCTGGCGGTCACCGGCGTCTATTTCCAGGGGGACGTTCAGGCCTACTGGCCTGGCGAATCGACTCACCCGATCGCGCCCGACGTGCCGGATTCATTGGCCGAGGTCCACTCCCCGGCCGACCTGCCCTGGATCCGGTCGGTTGTGGGCGACTACCGGGCACTGGACACCCGCCTGTCGAGCGTGGACATCCGACCGACCGGCCAGGACCCGCTGGCCCGGGACGTTCAGGAGATTCTGCGGCTGTCCGGCATTGCCGCCGCCGCCCGAACGCTGGGCGCGGGTGAGGTGGAGATTACCGGCCATTTTGGCGACGGTGAGCAAATCGCCGCCATTGTGCAGTCCCGCGCCATGCGGGAGATCGAAGGGCTGGAGCGGGTCGTCGCGGTCAACCTCGACCAGACAGTCGCGGCCGAACCCGAACCGGCTTCCCCGGCACCACCACGTGTGACCCAACTGGTGACCGGCCCGGACCCGTATCTGGTCACCGAGGACGGCTCCCGCTATTACCCCGGCGCCACCCTGCCGGACGGCAGTGTGCTGGTCGACGTCGAGGCCGCCCACATGGTGGTCGAGCAAGAACAGCAGCGGTATCGGGTGCTCGCCGCCGGTCAACCGCTGAACGGCGCCTATCTCGCACCGGAAAATCACATTCACTGAGGCAGTCCAACACCACCAAGGAGATCCACATGAGCACCATCGACAACACCAACAACGCCAATCTGTTCAGTGGCATGCAGAGCAAGACCGGCAATACCGCTGCGGTCAGCGACCAGGACCTCGGCAGCTGGTACGAAGCCATGGCCGAAGCCTGGGGCGGCGCATTGGACGACCAGGCCGGTCGCATTACCGAACTGTCCGACGCCGTGGCCGGCGGCCAGGACAACCCGTCGACCATGACGCTGCTGACCGCCGAGAGCATGCGCATGCAGTTTCTGGCCAACAACGCCTCGACCTCGACCAACAGCGTCGGTCAGGCACTCGAATCCCTGGCCCGCAAACAATAAGCCGAACCTAACCTAGGGAGGTTCCCCATGGATCCCGTGGCTGCAATCACCTTTGAGATCGGCCAGGCACAACAAACGGTCACCCAGGCGCCGCAAGGCTCTGGCCAGGTGACGGTATTCGAGATGGCCCAGTTCGAGCAGGCCGTCCAACAGCAACAACAGTCTCAGTCGGTGGAAAAAAGCCAGGCGGTCGAGGCGACGGTCGAAAACAACGGTTTCAAACAGGCCGCTGAGATGCTCGATTCGCTCAATGGCCGGATGGAGGGCCTCGGCCTGGAAGCGTTGCGTTTCGCCGCCGAGCAGAAGGAGTTGACGCCGGCCGAGATGCTGAAGATCACCGTGCATTCCCATCACTTTCTGTTTCAGAGCGAGTTGACGGCCAATGTTGCCAATCGAACGTCCGAAGGCATTCAACAACTGTTCCGCCAGCAGTCCTAAGCGCTGGTGGCTGATCCTCGCGTGCCTGCTGGCGCTGGCCGGCTGCAACGAGGAGTCTCTCTATTCGATGCTGGACGAGACCCAGGCCAACGAAGTCCAGGCGGCACTGCTGCGTGAGCAGATCGACGCCCGCAAGGTCGCCGCCCAGGACGGCGAGCACTGGATGGTCACGGTGGATCGCGCCGCGATTCCCAGGGCCATGGCCGTGCTGCGCGAACAGGGCCTGCCGCGTACTCGGACCACCAGCATCGGGCAGGTGTTCGAGAAGAAGGGGTTCGTCTCCTCCCCCCTGGAGGAACGGGCGCGCTACCACTACGCGCTCTCCCAGGAACTGGCCGGCACCTTGATGGAAATCGACGGCGTGGTATCGGCCCGGGTGCACGTCGCCTTGCCGGAAGCGCAGGTCCTGGACGAAAACCAGGATTCGGCGTCGGTCTCGGTGGTCATGATCCAGGAACCGGACGTCGATCTGTCGCCGTACGAGACCGACATCAAGGCCATTGTCACCGACGGCATCGAGGGGCTGGACGACGTCAACCGAGTCACGGTCAAGTTCTTCAACCGGCGCGAGAGTCCGCCGATGCCGGCACCACAGCAACCGGACAACACCCTGACCGTGGACACCTGGATGGTGTGGAGTGCGGCGGCCGGTGCTCTGGGCCTGTGCCTGCTGGCCGCCGCGATCACCGCCTGGGTCCGCCGGCCGGCCCGGGTGCTCGCCCCCTCGGTCGTGGAGAACCGGTCATGAACGACGCCCAGGCCAACACACTGGCGCAAAGCGCCATGCGCGACCTGCACCCGAGCTGGCTGGCGAATCTGGACAGCGACCTGGTGATTCAGGCGCGCGGACGGGCCCTGGGGCGCCAGTGGCTGGCGGACCGGTTGGCCCGGACCGAAAGCCTGTACCGCGACCTGCAGGTCTACTCCGACGCCCTGCGTCCACCGCACCTGCCGGTCTGGTTGTTTCAGCCCTTGCCGGTCGGTCTCGACCGCGCCCTGGGTGCCCATGCCTACGCCGGTTTGATCAAGACCTCCGTCGCACGAGCCCAGGTCGCCCACTGGCGCGACCTGCTGGGGTCGGATCTCTACACCCGGGTGCTCAATACCCCCGCCGAGGGCGACCCCGGTCCCGTTGAATCCCAACCGAACCCGCGGGCCTCCGATATGGGCGAGCGGTTACGCCGACAGGGCGCCATCGAACTGTACCGCGTCGCCTTCGCACACCATCCATTGGCGGCCGAACGCATTCAACTCGGCTTTCCACGCGATTGGGCGCTGTCGAAGGGGCGGGCCAGGTTGTCCACGCCGCGAGCCCGGGCCGTAATCGAGACGGTGCGGGAAACGCCCAATGCCGAACCGGCGCCCGCCTGACCCCGGAGAGGAACGCATGACGACACTGGCGATATTCGATACCCAACCACAAGTCGAGGAACGGCGCTGGTCACTGGTCGCACAGACCCGGCGCATCCCCAAGGCGGCCTTCCGGGAATTGGAGCACGCCGACCGGATCCTGCGCGAGGCCGAATCGGTCTGGCAGGATGCCCGGCATGAAGCCGACGCGTTGCGCCGACGTGCCTTCGACGAAGGCCGCCAAGCCGGCTGGGACCAGGCCCTCGCCGAGACCCTCGACACCCTGACCGATGCCCAGCACCAAGCCCAGGCGTTCGCCGAACAGTCCGACCGACGAGTCCTGCAGCTGGCCGCCGAGCTGGTGCGCAAGATCCTGCCCCGCCTGTCGACTCAGGATATTGTGGACGACCTGCTGTTACAGGCCCTGAACGCCATGAATGCCGGTCGCTACATCCAGGTGCGCGTTCATCCCGATCATCGCGCTCTGGTCGAACAGACGCTGGCCCGGCGGGGCGGCGGGCCGGGTCCGGCCGAGTCGGTGACGGTCGTGACCGACCCGACGCTGGATCGGTACGACTGCCGGGTCGAATCCGAACTGGGCCGCATCGAAGCCGGGTTTCACCAGCAACTCGCCGCGCTGCTGACCCAGGCCGAGGAGCCCGCACCATGACGCTCGCTCCTACACCGACCGACGACCCCCTGGTGCGCGCCATCCGCCGGGCGGACCCCATGATCCGGGTCGGCCGGGTGGCCGAAGCCTACGGCACCCTGGTCCGGGCCACCGGCCTGGTCAGCCGCATCGGCGATCTGTGTGTGCTCAAGGAACCGGTCACCGGACAGCAATTGACCGCCGAGGCGGTCGGCATACAGGGCCACACCACCTTGCTGACGCCCCTGGGCGCGCTGGAGGGGTTGTCGACCGGCATGGAGGTCTGGCCCGCCCGGCGCAGCAGTTCGATCCCGGTCGGACCGGGCCTGCTCGGGCGCATCCTCGACGCCCAATGCCAACCCATGGACGGTGGACCGACGCCGGAATGCCCGGCGACCGCGCCGCTCTACCGCGAAGCACCGGATCCGATGACCCGGCGACCGGTCGACCAGCCCCTGGCCACCGGCGTCAAAGCCATCGACGCCACGCTGACCACGGGCCAGGGTCAGCGCGTCGGCCTGTTCGCGGCGGCCGGCGGCGGCAAGAGTACCCTGCTGGGCATGCTGGCGCGCGGCGCCGATGCCGACGTCAATGTCATCGTGTTGGTGGGTGAACGCGGCCGCGAAGTGCGTGAATTCATCGACGACAACCTCGGTTCCGAGGGGTTGGCCAAGAGCGTGCTGATCATCGCCACCTCGGACCGTCCGGCGCTGGAACGGGCGCGCGCCGCCCTGGTCGGCACCGCCATCGCCGAATACTTCCGCGACCGGGGCCTGCGCGTTCTGCTGCTGATGGATTCGGTCACCCGCTACGCCCGCGCCTTGCGCGATGTCGGCCTGGCCATGGGCGAACCGCCGACCCGACGCGGGTTTCCGCCGTCGGTGTTTTCCTGGTTGCCGCGCCTGTTCGAACGCGCCGGCAACAACGACACCGGCTGTATCACCGGTTTCTACACCGTCCTGGTCGAGGACGCCGACGAAGGCGACGACCCCATCGCCGAGGAGGTCCGCTCGCTGCTCGACGGCCACATCATCCTGTCCCGCCAACTGGCCGCCCGTTCCCATTACCCGGCCATCGACGTGCTGAAGAGCACGAGCCGGGTGATGAACCGGATCGCGAGCGCACCGCATCAGGCGGCCGCGCAACGGCTGCGCGAATGGATGAGCAAGTACAACGAGATCGAACTGCTGGTACAGATCGGCGAATACAAAAGCGGGACCGATGCCCTGGCCGATCAGGCCATCGCCGCCCAGTCGAACATTCAATCGCTGCTGCGCCAGGGTGTGGGCACACTGGAGTCCTTCGACCGGACTCGGCAGCGACTGATCGAGATCACCCAATGACCGATGACCGCCCGCAAATTCGACAACTCATCCGCATCCGTCAGCGCCGTGTAGACGCGGCCGATCTTGAACGTGGACGGTTGGCCGAGCGGAAACACGCCCAGGCCGCGACCATCGAGACTCTGGTCCGGCAGCGCTCGGCACTGGCCGACCAACGGGCCGTGCTGCGCCAGCAACGCATTGAACAGCCGATACGCGCGACCGATCTGCAACGCCAGGATCAATACCAGCACCGTCTGCAGGGACGCATCGACGCGTTGGACCGCGACATCGACCGGGAACGCCAAACCTTTGAAGAGATCGAAGCCGCCCTGCAACAGGCGTTACGACGCTGGCGTCAGGCCCGGGCCAGCCTGGACGCCCTGGAACAACAGTGGCGACGGCTGCAACGCCAGCACCGCCGCCGCAATGACAAAAAAGACGAACGGACGCTCGACGATCTCAGCGTCGGCCGTCACACAGGAGCCGAACCCATGAACTGGCAGACATCCACTCGCATAGACACCCATCTGGAGAGCGCCACATCCGGGCGTAGCCAACCCCAACCGCCCAGTCGCGAAGACCGGGGACGATTTGAGCGGATGCTGGACGAGGTGAAATCACGGGATCCGGATGCCGAACAGACGGAACAGAACACGGACGATGAATCGGAAACGGATCCGCTCGCCCCCGACTGGAATGCATTGAACGGGCCGGGCACAGGGGCCTCGAACGAGGCCGGGCTGTCCGAAACGGACCGGCCATTAACGCAACTGAACACCCCGGCCATGCCAGCGGCCCAGGCGTTGGAGCCGTCGGTCCACTCCCAACCGGCACCGGGAACGAATCAGTCCGACTTTGCCGACCTCATGGCCCGGCACGTGCAGCAGATGCTGGTCTCGGAACCGATGAACGGCAAACTGCAACACGAACAGCAGCTAATGCTACGCCTGTCCGACCAGATCCTACCCAACACCCAGGTCATGCTGTCGCGCAACGCCCAGGGGTGGACCTTGAAGGCCCAGTCATCGGGCCGGGACAATCTGGATTTGATTCGGAAATCGTCGGACAAACTGGTGAGCCGATTCAGCGAGGCCGGGCTGGGTGATTTGAATGTGGAGACAGAGCTGCAGGAAGCCCGGGAACAACCGTAGGGCAGAAGAGCGACAGCGTTATCTGCCATGTGGGCGAAGCCCACCCGTGTAGCCGAAATAACAGCCCATGGCTAGTCCATGGCAGATAACGCCCTTCGGGCTCTTCTGCCCTACGAACTGCCCCAATGTAGGCTTATTCGAATAGGTTGGATCGGTCCGACGCCTCGGTAGCCGAAACTCAATTCAACCTACTCGTCATCCTTCGGTGCCTGTTGCAACGTCAACTTAAACCCCAACTTATTCAAATACTGCGCTTCCTGTTCCAGGTCCGCCTGGGTCAGCCCGTGGCTTTCCCACCAGCCGGGTTCGGCGGTCAATTCGATGTCCGCTCCCTGTACCCGCAGGTGCAATCCCTCGGAGGTGCTGCCGGTCCGGGCCCGGTGCAACACAAACGATACCCGGAACATCGCCAGCAGCACGGGCAGCATGGTCTGGTCCTCCTCGGGCAACGAAGCGATGGCATCCTGCGCCGGTTTCTTGCGATGCAGGCCGACCAGCGTCGTCAGTCGTTGCTGCTCCTCATGGCTGAAGCCCGGCAAATCACAATGCTGGACGATGTAGGCACTGTGTTTGTGATACTGGCTGTGACTGATGTCCAGCCCGACCTCCGCCAGCTGCGACGCCCAGCGTAAATACATCGACCAGGGACCGGCATCGTTCAACCCCAGCGCTTCGCGGTTGTCGTTCAAAAAGCGAATCGCCGTGTCGCCGACACGCTGCGCCTGTTTCTCGTCGGCGTGAAACCGGCTGGCCAGGTGTGTGACGCTGCGGCTGCGCACATCACCCTGATCGATCCGGCCGATCAGGTCGTAGAGCAGGCCTTCGCGCAGCGCCCAGGGCGAGGCTTCCATGGTCTCCAACCCCAAACCATGAAACACCGCACGCAGGACGATCAACCCACCCAGAAACACCGGCTGACGGTCCGAGGCGAGACCGTCCGGTTTGAAATCCTGAATGCTTTTGGCTTGCCCGGCCTGGTCGCACAGGTCATCGAGCAGCTTGCGGGTGATGACCGGCTGGCCGGTCACCGCTTCGGCCACCTTGGAGATCGACTTGATCGTGCCGGAACAACCGATGGCCCGTTGCCAGCCGACCGCCAGAAATTCCTCGCGCACCGGTTCGATCTTCTGCAGGCAGTAGGTCGTCGCTTTCTTGATCGACTTGCGGGAGATCGAACCCTCGCCGAAAAACTCCCGGGTCAGGGCGACACAGCCCATGCCCAGGCTTTCCAGCTGCAACGGCTGGAACTGTTCGCCGACAATGACTTCGGTGCTGCCGCCGCCGATGTCGACCACCAGGCGCCGATCGAGTTCATCGTCCAGACTCTGCGCCACGCCCTGATAAATCAGGCGGGCCTCCTCGGCGCCGGAGACGACATCGATTTTGTGGCCCAGCGCGACTTCGGCTTTTTCCAGAAAAGGATCGGCGTTGGTCGCCTTGCGCAGGGTGCGGGTGCCGACGGCGCGGACGGAATGGGGCGGCAGATGGCTGATGCGCTGGCCGAAGCGGCTCAGGCATTCGATGGCGCGCCGTTGGGACAAATCGTCGAGCGTTCCGTCCGGGCACAGCCCGAAACCCAGACGGACCGGTTCCTTGATCCGGTCGAGCACCTTGAGCTCACCGCGTTCGAGCCGGGCCACGATCATGTGGAAGGAGTTGGACCCCAGGTCGATCGCGGCCATTTCCTCGTCTCGGTTTCGCCAGAAATCGGACAACTTGAGCATCGTGGGTGCAACCTTATCGCGGACTTGCGACAATGCTGACGGAAGTCGCAATGAGGAGCAAGCGCCATGGCGATCCACGCCTTTCGCGGTATTCACCCGACCTTCGGTCAGGGTGTGTTCATCGATCACCAGTCCACCCTGCTGGGCGACGTTACGCTGGGCGACGATGTGTCGGTCTGGCCGAACGCGGTCATTCGCGGCGATATGCACCGCATCAAGATCGGGGCCCGCACGTCGGTTCAGGACGGGGCGGTGTTGCACATCACTCACGCCAGCGATTACAACCCGGGCGGTTATCCGCTGACCATCGGGGAGGATGTGACGATCGGGCACAAAGCCTGCCTGCACGGGTGCACCTTGGGTAATGAGATTCTGATCGGCATCGGGGCGACGGTTCTGGACGGTGCCGTGGTGGAGGATCAGGTGGTGATCGGGGCGGGCAGCCTGGTTCCGCCGGGCAAACGGTTGGAGTCCGGTTACCTCTATGTCGGTTCACCGGCTCGTCAAAAGCGCGAGTTGACCGATCAGGAAAAGGCCTACTTCAAATACTCCGCCGCCAACTACTGCAAGCTGAAGGACGAGTACCTCACCGAAGGGTTGGGTGCTTTGCATGCCAGGAGTTGAGTTTGGTGGTTGGATTGGAATTGGCTCGGTTTAGTTTGTTGCCTGTGGGATGGGTTGTGATTGCTCACGCCACTGGCAGCGCAGTATTGGTAGCCAGGAATTCGTGTGGGGTGGTGCGCAGGGCCTGGCGGGTCGTCGTAAATACGTCCATGTAGACTAGGCCACAACATCCATGTTGTGGACTACCCGCCAAACCCTACCCACCACCCCACACTGGTTTTTGTATCAACGCTGAATCTATCGTCTCCTAACATCTTCATATAATTCGCTAATCAATTCACTGCGTTTACTTCATTAATTGCGCACTAATTATTCGCAATTACTACTTAATGACTCAAGTTTCGCGGTGCAAACCTGTAGGGTGGGCACCGAGGCTGTGAGAGTATTTTTTTGCCGGCATCACATTGGTTTTAGGCTCGTTCATGCTGGTTAGAATGCCCTCCGGCACCCGCAATTGGTATTTCGACC
>NZ_BMXR01000020.1 GCF_014651855.1 Saccharospirillum salsuginis | reverse complement strand
TTTTCCTCGGTCGGGAAGAGGTTGTAGCGCAGCCACCACGGGTCCCGGGGGACATTTTCCTTTAACGCTTCCAGTTCTTCCAGATCCTGGATCAGCTTCTGCACGTCCGGGTCTTCGTAGCGTTCGGCGGCGGCGCGGAACAGCAGGTCGGCGTAGAGCCAGGTGAGGTCGAGGATCTTGGGTTCGGTCGGGGTCAGCGGGGCGAGTTGTTGTTCGACCAGTTGCCAGTCGTCCTCGGTGAGGCCGCTGCCGAGTTGTTTTTCGATCTCGGCGCGGATGTCCGCCTCGGTGCTGTCGGCGTCGGCCAGCAGCACATAGGAGTTGGGGAGTGGATGACCGCGTTCGTCCTCCGGCAGATTGATCGCCTCCAGCGCGCGTTGCAGCAAATCGACCTGAACCGGCCGTAATTGCATCGAACGGCCGGTGTTGGTGCGCGAGGTGTAAGGCCGGCCTTTCTCCCAGTCGACGATGGGGCCGACGTCGTAGAGGTGAACGATGGGTTCACCGAAGGCCCGGAACAGGCTGTCGAAGGTGGTCTGGTCTTCGGGTACGCCCGGGCGCTTCGGTACATAGGCGAAGCGGTAGCTGACGTCCTGTACCTCATCCGGCAGCAGGAAGCGTTTGGGTTGGCCGGGGATCAGGTCCTCGCCCTGGTAGAGCAGTTCGTCGTTGTCGTCGTAGAGCCAGTAGGCGAGTTGGGTACCTTGGGGAAAGGGCTGCTCGCGGTCGTCGTAGTTCAGTTCCACCCAGTTGGGTTCCGGCACACTGGGCCATTGGGTGCTGAGCTCCGGTACTTGAAGAGTGGCGGTGACCAATTGCGAGTCCGGCGCGGACTGGGTCAGCACCTTGGCCTGTTGGCGCATCCACTCGGCCAATTGCATCAGGCTTTGGCCGATGTCTGCCAGCAGGGCGTGGTACGGCGATTCGTTGCCTGGATGGATACCATCAACTTTAGGGCAACGCTGGCTCAGCAGAGCCACCAGTGCGGTTTCCAACGCCCAGGCCTCGGGGTCGGCGTAGTTCCAGTCGCTCGCCACGTTCACCAGAGGTTGTAGAACAGTTTCATCGCTCAGCACGTGGATTAGATCCAGCAGGCAGCGGGATACGGTGTCTATCCGGATCGAACGGGTGGACAGGCCCAGGCTCATGCCGACGTCTCGGGCCAGTACCTCGGGCTCCAACGGGCACTGCGCCCTGAAAGCGTCCTGAAACAGATCCGGCCGGTGCTTTTGCCGACTCCAGAAGGTGGCGGCGGTATCGAACAAGGGGCCGAAGGGGTAGCCCGCGCTGAACAGCTCGGTGGGCATGTCGGCCGGGTTGCCCGGCGTCAGTACCCGGGTGTTGATCAGGTGCAGCGGTTGCAGCCGGTTGGGGATGTGTTGGGTGTCGCCGGTGTCGTCCCGGGCATCCGCCAGGGCTTGGCAATGGTCTTTCAACCGGTCCAGTTCGGTTTGCCACGCATCTAACGAGACCGGTGTGCCGACGGTGTAGGTGACCGTGCCCGCCTTGCTCAGCGGTCGCTTGCGGGTGTTGCCACCGATGAGGCGGCCTTCGAACGCTTCGGTATCGGTTTCGATGGTGAACGGCGCAACCACGCCGGACCCATCCGGGTAGGTGAACCGCAGTTGGGCGTAGAACTCGGGTGCCACCTCCGGCTCCACGCCCGGTGTGCCGTTCGGCAACGGCGTGTCTTCAATCACCTCTGCCTTGGGTCGGTTCAGCTCCACCCGCGGTGCGGCCGGTTTGGGGCCGCCGATGCCTTCGCTGCGGTGAATGGCGTACACGATGCCGCGCTTGTGGTTCGAATGCCGGGTAAGGAATTCGAAACCGGTGTTGCCTTTCAGCAAATAAAAACGCCGATGCGTGCGTTCCGGTTCGAACCGTTTGGCGTCATCCGGATAGCGGTAACTGGCGTGCCACACCAAAGGATTCAGTGAAATGCCTTGTCGGCGCAAAAAGTTCTTGGCGTCGTCGGGGAGTTGGGCGATGTCCCTCTGGGTGCTCATGGGTATCCCTGGTCGTGAGTGTCCGTGTCCATGGCGTACGTCCTGGCTCGCCGAGGGGGATAGATACCAAAAAAGAGAGAATCGAACAGCTACAAAAAGTGATTATGAGAAAGGAATTTCCGAAAAAGGGAAGTCGATCACAAGAAATAATTACGGGTTGTCATAAATGACATCAGACGCTCACGCCAGGTTGCCACACACTCGGCCAGTGCCTCCAATTGCTCCTCGTAGAGATCTTCGCCCGAAAAAAGTGCGTGGCTCATAAGATTGCCCGTGTAGTCTGGCAAGCCCGACCCAACGGGCCGGGCTGGTGTATTAGACACTAGTCAGAATACAAAAGGTACGTTTTGCTGGACCACCCGTCCATTCCAGTTTCAGGCAACTGGCCCATATCAACGTGGTAAGCCAAAGCGAAGGTTCCCTGGCTGTTGATCTCCATATCGGGCCAGACAGCGTTTTGCTCGGTGACGGAACCCGACGCCTTCCATTGACCGCCAAGGTGGCTGACCATCTCAATGCCCAGGGAATTAGCAGGAGAAAAGACCGAGCCGTCGACCACACCGATATGCATGTCACCGGTTACGGTTATTACAGGAAGAATCTCCTGAACGGCAATGACATCCACGGAAACCGATTGTGGTGAACTCCAACTGCCACTGCCGGTTTTCTGACTGACCGTCAATTCATCGCTTTCATACCAGGCCAGTAAATGGGTTCCATCCGCTGCGGCTCGATAGCGGACCAGTTCGGCATCGGACGTCGCAAATAAGGTGCTTGTTCCGGACCAGCCGCCGGTTGCGCTATGCGTGGCGAAGCGAAATCCTTCGTCTGGGTGATCCCAGAACACACCGGTGACACCGGCATCGGCTACCTGAATACGCGGACGCATATCGCTATGTGTTCCGAGGTCGACCGACTCCAGTCTTGTCGCAGTGGCACTCCAATCAGTGCCGTCGAATCGACGGGCGAAGACCGTCTCCTCTGTACCCGAATACTGGCTGTCCGGATTGAAGTTCTCAACCCAGACGGCAATGGCGGTTCCATCTTCCTGCAGAGCAACCGCCGGGTTAACGGCGCGCCGTTCGTACCAGTCGGCATCTATACCCGCTACCTCGTCATAGGCTTCCAGTTTTGCTTTGTAGGACCAGGCACCACTGTCGGCCTGGTACGTGGAAGCGCGAATCATGTCGATGGTCTCAGCGTTGTTGCTGGCTTTGTTTTGTGCCCAGACAACCACCGCGTCGCCACTGTTGTTGACCTGTAAGTCGGGTGATTTGTAGTGTTCCACGTTGGTTTCGGTATTGGTGTCGGTCGCCAGTTCTTGGGCTGCTTCCCAACCGCCGCTCTTGGAATAGTACCGGACCAGCATGCGCTGAGAGGCTTCGGTATTCTCTGCCCAAGCTACCCAGGCATTGCCCTGTCCGTCCAGGGCGATCGATGGACGGGTTTGCACCCATTTGTCATTACTGGCGCCGAATGCGGATGTGGTCTGACCAATTACCTTTCTACTGCTCAATTGGTCGGTGCTAACGTCGTACCGCCTGAAAACCACATCGAAAGTCGTTTGGTCTGCGTTCAATTCTACCCAAACCGTCAGAACATTGCCCTCGGCGTCGATAGCAGTATCGACAAAGTTGCTGTCCAGTGGTTTCAATCCGACCGGATCATAAACGGCATCGGCACTGCCATCCAACTGAAGGTCACTTGACCAACTCAATCCACCGGTTGTGAAGCTCCATTGATAGTCACTGGCCAAAGTGCTGCCGTCATTAGCGGTAAGCTGACCAGCATTCAACGTGACGTGATATTCAGTATTCGTTTCCAGCTCCTCCGACGGGGTATAGGTGATCCGTTTTGTATGAGTACCGTTCAAGCTGTCGACACTGCCGGGAACCAATGTGCCCTGTAGAGTCAGTTCCATTTCGTTGCTGTTGAACGTACTATCGATGTCTTTATCCATTTCGGCATAGACTGCCGCACCGACCGGGACGTCTGTGCTGCCGTCTGATGGATATACATTCGCAACGGTCAACGTTGAATCACCACCTGAATCTTCTCCATCAGACGAGTCCGAATCGTCTGTGGTCGTCGAATCTTGGTTCTGCTCGTCGGAATTATCCGAAGTGTCGCCCGAACTACCTGTTTCATTACATCCTGCCAGCGCAAAGATCGCCAGCAACGCAGTTAACAGTTTAGGTTTCAGAGAAAGATTCAAAATGCGTCCTCCCGTCCTCAGTGGTATGAATCTGTTTGTATTGGCTATTAGACAGCAAAAGTCACGCTTACCCATCTCCGGCTCCTGTATCGGAACGGGTGTCCGAACGGGAGTTGCTGTCACTTCGCCATGATCGTTGCTTCCCGAAGGCTGACACCCTCCCACGATGACCAGCATCAAGGCTGCCAGCAGCAAGGTGACTCAGGGGTTCCGCCTGGACATTTTCATGATTTCCTGCCTCCGAGCCATATACGACACAACGTCGCGTTCAAACCTTCAGCCTATAGCAAAGGTCGGAGCTTGGATGTGGTGCAAATGCATCACATCCAGGTTGGCAGATCAGACTGAAGCTCCTCAGTTTCAGGTAATAAGAGCAATTCCTTCCCGCAGCTGTCGACCGGCCCAATCCTGTAACTCCGGGTTATCCTGTAGTCGAAATGCCAAACCAGTCGGTATATCGTTATGAGGGGTCGCCAATGAAGGGGGTTGAACAATGGGTACGCAAGACTGGCCTGAATGGTCCGACAGCTTCATTAAGGCCGGGTTTCCGAAAACTAGCCTGTTGGCCAATACCGAACCAGCAGTATGGCAAGCGCTTGGCCGTCTTAACCTGAAAGACTTCAATGCAGGAAAGCAAGTCGTTGTGCGCCAGGCATTGGACGCGATCGGATTAGGGTGGGTCGCGACCAATACGACGCCGTTTCGTATCGCCGTAGGCGGCCTCTTTGATGCGGCCCGGGACTGTCATCGGCTTGAGGGCTCGGTCAGTGGTAGCAATGGGTCATCCAACGAGCCGACCAGCAGATCGGCACCCTCTATACAGATAGACAGGCACTCACTGCCCGAAGCAGACGACGGCCTGAGCGGGCCACTGGACGACAATGCCATAACATCGACTCATCAATCCGCCCTTTGGAGTCAGTTGGAACACTACGGCGCCTGTGTCATTCGCAATGCGGTGCCTGACGCCACTCTATCTCCCCTGCCCGACTCCCAGCAGGCTAAGATAACTAAGTTGGCCCATACCGTGGGCAACGGTGTCGCTGGCTGCCCACCCAGTGACTATATGGATTTATCGAAACCGCCTGACTGGCATAATGCACTGGTGAGAACACTGGAACGATTGTTGGTCAGTCGCCAGGAGCCTAACCTTCACCCACTGGGGCACATGCCCCTGACGCGTAAAAGCATCCTCCTGCGGGCCGGTGAAGGTGCCGAGAACTGGGCGCATCAGGACAACAACTCTGAAAATCCACCGGTACAAGCCGTTTTGATGTTGAGCGAACCTCAAAAGGACTTTACCGGGGGCGAGTTTTACGTTGCTCGACAAACCAGGGCTACCGACGGCACTATTGATATCCAACGCTTTGAGGTCACATTTGCCGCCCCCGGGGACCTGGTGATCTTCAAGGCTGGTAAAGACAGTGGATGGTGGCATGGCATGTTGCCGGTCAAGGCGGGTACTCTACCGAAACAAAAGCAGGACTATCTACGAGAAGCGGTCGGACTGTTGCAGCCCCTCGGCTAAGTCGGCAACGGCTACATTGGGTTCTCAAGTATCTAGCGGTTGTGTGGGGTGGACTTCGTAGGGTTGTATTCGTGGTGCTGTCTGCCATCTCCGGCCTGGCTACTGTGGTGGTATTCATGGTTGGCTCACGACAGTCCAGGATGTTCGCGATGGGTCTGGTGGCCCTTCATATGCTACTGTAGATCGCATTTGGCCCACTTCATTCTCTGGCGGCGCACTACGGTGCCTCATAGCGAGCGAAAATGAACGAAAAACTCAAGGACGCCATAGCCAAGCAAACAACCACGGAATACGCTCAGTGGCGCAATGTATTAACGACCCTTGCCCTTACCGTGCTGGTGACAAGCACGGTCGCGACTTGGGGTTACATTTTTTACTCGACGCCGAACATCGAGTGTCACGAAAACTTTTGGTACCTGTCTCTGCCGTGGTTGCTGGTTCAATGGGTCGTTATTGGGTTCATGTTCTGGTATCGGAACATTCCCATGTTCGCCCGACACGCGATCCAGCTCCTTATAATGTTCAGTAATGTCTGGTTCATATTCTTTATTTTCTCGTTGCGGCCATGTGGTGTATAGCCAAGGCTGAGAGCTCACTGTGGAAATAGTGTAGATATAATCACATCCACCTCCTGCTGTGATCAATAGCGGATACAATAAGGAACATGAAGTGCGTGTAAGAATAACATCGACTTTTCATGCACCCGCCGACAAAGTTTGGGGGCTGGTAAAGAGAAGCGACACACTGCTGTTCGTTACCCGTGGATTCCTGAGCTTCTCAGGCTCAAGCCACTTCCCCACCTTGTGGGAAGAAGGAGCCACGGAAACCACCCGATTGTTACTTTTCGGGTTCATTCCAGCTTGGGAACACACCCTTACTTTCCAGGAAATCAATGACAATAGCCGGGTTCTTTACACCCGTGAGGGCGGCGGCCTGGTGCCAGTTTGGAACCATCTTATCCAAGTCATCCCAGGCAAGAATGAAACCTGTACATACGTTGACGACGTTGAGGTGAAAGCGGGCATTTTAACGTTCCTGATATGGGGTTATGCGCATATCTTTTACCGGTACCGGCAATTTCGCTGGCGCAGTTTGCTCCACAGGATCTAGTCCGATGCCTACCCGGGCTGACTCTCCCTCAAAGTGCACTGCCCATGAAATCCTGAGGATGGCTCCAGGAGTTTCTCAGCGTATGTAATTGGTCAGCCCCGATATTCAGGTAAGCTCTCCAGCACCATCCCGAACACTGTTTACCGGGATTCTTGATCCATTTGACCGAATGTAATCCAATGGATTACACTTACCTCCATGCAGACCATTGTCGAACTCCCCGAATTCATCAAGCGTGCGTCAAACCTCCTCAAGGATGGTGAAAAAGCCAGCATAATCAACTACTTGGCTTTTCATCCCCAAGCCGGGGATTTAATACAGGGTACAGGTGGAATCAGGAAGCTTCGTTGGTCAGCTCAGGGTAAAGGTAAAAGTGGTGGTGTAAGGGTTATCTACTACTACCATAACGGATGTGTACCACTATTCCTTCTGACGGTGTTCGGCAAAGGTGAGAAAGCGAATATATCAAAGTCCGAACGGAATGAGTTGAGCAAGTTAACTGAATTGTTGCTTAAACGATATGGTGGTTAATATGAGTAGTGCATTCGCAAGTATTAAGCAGGGCCTGGATGAGGCTATTGAATACTCTAAGGGGCATGCTCAAAAGGCTGTCATACACGAATTTGGCCCTGTAGAGGTTAAAAAAATACGTGCCGATCTAGGCATGTCACAGAATGAGTTTGCTTCCGCTTTTGGCATCAGCGTCAGCACACTTCGTCATTGGGAGCGTGGCGATCGTGCGCCTCACGGCCCCGCCCTTGTCTTACTGAACGTAGTATCCAAAGAGCCTGGCGCGGTCCTGAAGGCATTGAGTGCGTAGTCACCATTAAACGGCTCCACACGAGGATGCCATGAAACAGAGCCCCGAACTGTTGCGGAGGTTGTTACGGGCCAAAGACCGGATGGACAGGGCCCCAGAAGAGGCGTGGCCCATTCACCGGCTAGCCCGGGTAAGTGCCACGTCACCGGCGCATTTCGCACGCGAGTTCAAGAAGGCCTTCGGCCTGCCGCCACACCGTTACCTGCTCACCCGTCGTATCGAACGTGCCACTGCGCTGCTGCGCGACACCGACCGGCCCATTACCGACATCGCCTTCCAGACCGGCTGGAGTAGCATCGGTACCTTCGGGCGTATTTTCCGTGACATCACCAGCGAAAGCCCCGGCGAATTCAGGGCACGTGAAGGCACGGTCCCGCACAGGCGGGAGGAAGTTCCGGAGTGTGTGGTCCGCAGCGTTGATCGACCAATCCTCAAGATAGCAGTTTCGGAGAAGCGCCGACGGAAGGCCGCTGGCAAGCTGGACATCCAATCCAGCTAAGGAGGTTCTATGGCTATGAGTATCAATGTAGTGGGTCTGTATGTGCGCGATCAGGACGAAGCACTGGAGTTCTATGTCGATAAGCTGGGGTTTGTCGTGCATACCGACGTTAAAAACGGCGACTTCCGCTGGCTGACGGTCCAGCATCCGGAACAGCCCTCGTTCCAACTCGGCCTGTTCAAACCGGGGCCACCGGTACATGACGAGGCCACCGCGCAGACCCTGCACGAGGTCGTCGCCAAGGGCGCGATGCCGGCGCTGGTGTTATCGGTGGACGACTGCCGAGCTTCCTATGAACGCTTGCGTGAGTGCGGCGTGGAGTTTACGCAGGAACCGGTGGAACGCTTCGGCAATGTCGATGCCGGTTTTCGGGACCCGTCGGGCAACGGGTGGAAGATGATCGAGACACAATCCGATGCGCGGGCCGGGAGGTCGAAATGAATTGGAGCGCCTGGATTCGACAAGGCAACCGCTGGCTGTCCATGCTGTTCACAGCAACGGTGATCGCCAACTTCGTAACGATAGCCGCCGGCTCAGCCGAACCGCCAGCGTGGGTAACCTATTCGCCACTCCCCCTGTTGTTCCTGCTGCTGTTTTCCGGCTTGTACCTGTTCGCGCTGCCGCATGTCACCCAGTGGCGGGGTAAAGCGCGTCACAGTGCTTGAATACCGCAGACACAGCCGAAGGAGAATATACGAAAAATAGGGAAACAGGACGGCTGGACGCGAACGGCCAAACGCCGCTTTTCAGCGGCGTTGCCAGAGCCTTACCAGGTTATGTACCAACATTTGAACAACCTCACGCCGGGCCCGGTTCCGGTCCTGCCTTACCCGCTCCAGATCAATGCCGCCGCTTCCATCCCGGTATCTCTGCGGGATGCTTCCCAGGTTCGAGTCGGCGGCGCTGCCGACGGCCGTTATATCGTCATCCCCGCGGGTTAGCGGGCAATCGCCTTGGAAGAACTTCGCTTCACTTGAAACCAACATGATTCTGACCTCCATCGCATTGCCCCGGGTCAATGGAGCGCTGTTTGTCCAATGGGTTCAGGTACATGCTATTCCTGTTCTATACTGCAAACTATTCCATAAATGCGAGAATGGACTTTGCAAAAACGAACATCAAAACCGGGCCAGCCACCCTCTTCCAGCGCGTCGAAAACACGGAACCAACTGGCGTGGAATGACTTTGAGATCGTGCTCGCCATCGCGAACGCGGGCTCACTGTCCGGTGCGTCTCGCGCTCTGGGTGTGAGCCACGCCACGGTCTTCCGGCGGCTGGGTGATATCGAGCGACGCCTGGGTGTCGCGCTCTTCGAGAGAAGCCGTACCGGCTATCAGCCGACGCTCGCGGGCGAAGAACTCGCCGAAACGGCCAGGATTATGGATCAGGCCGCCTTGGCGGCTGAGCGTAAAGTCGCCGGGCGTGACCTGAAGCCCAGCGGGGAAATCTGGGTTACCACGACGGATTCGCTGCTGATGGGGCTGCTCGCGCCCCTGTTCACGCAATTCCGGCACATCTATCCGGACATCCTGTTGGACGTTGCCATCTCGAACCAGTTGTTCAATCTGACCCGACGGGAGGCCGATGTCGCCGTTCGCCCGTCCAATCGCCCGCCCGAGAACCTGATCGGTCGGCCGCTGACCACGATTCGCCAGGCTGTATATGCTCACCGCAGTTTCGGCCTGGCCCCGGGCGCGTCTATCGAATCCCTGGGCGGCCAGCCGTGGATAGGCGCAGGGCCGCGTTTAAAGGATTCGGAAGTCGACCAGTGGATGGACACGAACGGGCTCAAGTCCGCTTGCGTGTATCGCGTCGATACTCTGGTCGGCATACTCAGCGCCATACGCTCGAGCATGGGGCTGGGCATCCTGCCCTGCTACCTGGCTGAGGGGTATCCGGACATTGTTCAGCTCACCGACCCCATACCCGAGTTGGACTACGGCCTGTGGTTCCTGATGCATCCGGATTTACGGGGGGTGGTGAGGATTCATGCCCTGATGGACTTTCTGACGGACGCTATCCGTAAACAGGAGCAGCGACTGGCCGGGCCGCTGCTGGGTTCCTGATACGGGGCTCCGAGCCGTTATTTTTTCGATACTGGCCAGTTCAGAGGCGCAGGGTGATTCGATTAAAAACGATCGCTCACCACAACCTCTTCCAGTTTAAGCTGTCCGCCTCTGGGCTTGGCGCTTTCGGCTCCCTTTCCGATCGCCAACATCATTACAATCACGTGATTCTCCGGCAGACGAATCAGGTCGCCGACCTGGTCCAAGTCGAATCCGATCATCGGGCTGGTGTGGTAGCCGAGTTCTTCGGCGGCGAGCATGATGTTCTGCGCGGCCATGGCGCCGGAGCGGATGGCCTCGTCGCGTTGCAACCATTCCCGGCCCCGGTAAAAGTCCTGCAGCATGGTGACCAGGGTCTCTTGCACTTCCGGGGTGGTGTTTGCCAGTAGCGCTCGGGGGTGTCGTTCCAGGCGTTGATGTTCCCGGTGATGACCAACAGCTCAGAGGCGTCGGTCACCTGAGCCTGGTCCCAAGCGGCGTCCCGGAGCTGCCCGCGCAGGTCCCGGTCGCTGACGCGGACAAACCGCCAGTGCTGAATGTTGAACGAGGTCGGCGCGAGCATAGCCGCTTCAATGAGGCGGGTGAAATCGGCTTCAGGGATCCGGTGGTTGGGGTCGTACTGCTTGATGGAACGCCGGTTCTGAATGGTGTCCAAGGTGTTCATGGTGTGTCTCCGCTGTAGGTTTATCGACAGGGCGGAGTATGAGCCGAACCTTATCCTGCATTAATAGCCGTGAATACAGCATCAGCTTTGCATATACTGCAAAGATTGAAACCGTGCATCGACCCTTCAGGAGAGAACTGTGCTGGACGCTATGGAGCAGTTCGTCAAAATTGTGGATCTGGGTTCATTCAGTGCGGCGGCCACCGTTCTGGGCAAGAACCCAAGCACACTCACCCGCCGGCTCGATCACCTGGAGCACGAACTCGGTACTACCTTGCTCGTTCGTTCGACACGGCGTCTGGATCTGACGCCCGATGGGGAACACTTTTATCATCAGGCACTCGGAATACTGAGCTCGGTGGAAGACGTGAAAGGCGCTTTTCAAAAAACGCCCCAACCGGTCTCGGGTCTGATCAGCATCACCACATTCGACACGTTCGGTCGGGAAACCCTGGTGCCCTTGTTGGCCCGTTTCCGCGATCGCTACCCGGACACGCGCATCGCCTTGAGTCTGGCGAATCAGGTGATCGACCTGTACAACAGCCCCTACGACATCGCCGTGCGTTACGGTCGTCCGGAAGACTCCAGTCTGATCTATCGACCGCTGCAGGACATGTCAGCGGTCGTGGTGGCCAGCCCTCAATACATTGAGCGGCATGCTTCAGTTAACACACCGGAGGATCTGCAAAACCATACCTGCCTGGCGTTTCTCAAGCCGCGTCAGTTCACTTGGTGGTATTTCCGCAAAGATAAGGACGCTCGTAAGATTCGGATCAACCCGGTGATGGCGTCCGAAGGCGGTACGCCCTTGTTGATGTGGGCCCGGGCGCATCAAGGCATCACAATGGTAAGCCGCTCGTTTATCGAGGATGATTTAGCCAATGGTCGCCTGGTTGAGCTGCTGCCCGACTGGCAAGCGTCGTTGACCGAGCACAATGCATCCAAGATTTACCTGACCTGGAAAGCGGCGTCTTCGAAAAACCCGGCCGTGCGGGCTTTGGTGGATTTTCTGGTGGATGAATTAGGCACCTAAGCTGCTAACAGAACGGTTTGGTGGGCCGCACCCACCCTACGACTTTGATAACGATACCCTTTCCCCTTAACGGCTGACATCCTTGTCGATATCGGTGGGTCTTAGTGTGGGTTGTTTTACTTTATTGGTGGGCCGTGCCCACCCTACTTTTTCTTAAATCAGGCGCCTTTCAATCCGTTGAACGAACGGTGCGCTATGGCGGATTCAGTCTGACACCCGACGATGGCCGGGGCTTCGTGGATCAGGTCGTCGTTTTCCAGTGCGGCGACCATGAACAGGGCGAAGTCGATGCGGCGCGTCAGGTCGCTTTCAAGAACCGGGTCGCCGACGTGCTTGCTCCAGACCGGCAACCCCTGGCTCTCGCCTTCTTCCAGGCTGCTGCCACGCACCACGGTCCAACGTGTGTTGCTTTTGAAGACGAGGTCACAGGCTCTGACCTGGTCGTCGATGTCGACGAACCGGAAGAACCGCGCCAGTTTGTTCACAATCGCCAGTATGGTGGTGAACAGCCACGAATACTGATCCTTGCCGTCCTTGGTGATGTGCCAGCCACAGGAAAAGATCAGGCGTGCGCCGGGCTCGGCATAGTCCATAACGGCCTGGGCGGTGCCCGAGGAATAGTCGCGCACGCCCCAGGGAACGAGCACGACCAGTACACCGTCGCAACCGGCGACGGCCTGTTTGATCACGGCCCGGTCGTTGGTGTCGCCCGGTACGATGGTGATGCGGTCTTTGAATTTATCCAGTTTGCCGACGCTGGTTTCCCGGCAAACCCCGACGACCTCGTAGCCGCGATCCAGGGCGTGCTGAACCATGTACTGGCCGAGTTTGCCGGACGCGCCGACGATGCAGACTTTTTTCATCTTCTTCCCCTCTCGCTCAATCGACACGGCGCACCGCGATCAGCGGTACCCCGATATCCCGCACCTTGCGCAGCAAGCCGTGCAACGCGGCCTGGTCCACCACCCGGCAAGCCATGATGGTTTCGCCGTTGGCGTCATGCGTCATGGACTGGGCTCCGAACCAGGAACCCCAGCGCCGATCCAGATGGCCGTCCAGCCGCAGCTGGTAGACGTGACTATCGGGCTCGGTCTGTAGGGCCATGGTTGCGTTCTCCGACGGTGCAAGGTGAGTGAACTGTACGAAGACCGGCGTGGGGGGAATAGCTACTTAAGTAGGGTTTTGCGGGAACAGTACCCGGCGTCAGCGAAACAGGCCCAGTTCACGGGCACGGGCGACGGCTTCGGTCCGACGCTTGACGCCGAGTTTGTCGAAGATGCGTTGGTTGTGTCCTTTGACGGTACTCAAGGCCAGGAACAATCGTTCACTGATGGCCTGGTTGGAGAGCCCTTCGGAGATCAGTTCCAGAACCATCAGTTCGCGTTTCGAGAGCGGGTCGACCAAAGCAGAATGGTTCGGGGCGGATGTGGGGGTGGCTTCGTGAAAAGCCGCCAATAACCGGCGCACATAGTCCGTATCGAGCCCCTGGCTTTGAGCGCGGGCCAGCAACCGGGCGAGGGTCGGTCCTTCGTCCAGGAAGCGGCGGATGAATCCTCCGGGTTCGGCCAGTGGCAGAGCCTTGCGCAGAGTGGCCAGGGTGTCGTCTGTGCGGCCCAATACCTCATAGGCTTGCGCTTGCAGAAGAAGCAGGTCCAGTTGCCGGTCGGTCCATTCCCGCGACACGGCTTCATCGAGGGCCGGTTTCAGTAGGGCCAGCGCTTTTTCGCCGTCTTCCCGGGCCAGCGCGAGGCGCGCCCGGCTGTCCACGGGCGCGTCATCGGTGATCAGTTCGGCCGCGGTAGCCACGTCGCCCTGGCTCAGCCGCAGCCGGCATTCCTCGTTGATGAGGTCCGGTATGTGGTACGGGAAGGCCTGTTGCCGGGCGAACTGCCGGGTGCGGGTCAGGAGGGTGAGCGCACCCTCGGTGTCATGGCGCGCCTGGGCCAGCCGCGCTTTTTGCCAGTCGCAGGCGACGGTCCGGTCGAGGTGTTCGTACTGGTCCGCCAGTTTCAGCGCCCGGTCCAGGTGGTGGGCGGCCCGGTCCAGGTCGTTCCATTCATAGTAAATGCGCGTCAGCCCGAGGTGGGCTTCGCTGTAAATCGGCAGCGGCGGGTCTCCGGCCTGGTCCAGCAGCCGTTCGTAGGTTTCCGCCGCGGCCTGGGGCTCGTTGTCGAGCCAGTGCAAATGACCGAGCCCGGTCGTCGATACGATGGTGATGATCCGGTGGCCAATGGACTGGCTGACGGCCAGGGCTTCACTGTGCGCCTTGCGCGCTTCGGCCCGGTCACCGCTCAGGGCGTGTGCATGCCCCAGCGCCCACTGCGCGGCCGTGCGTGCCGGCAGGTTGTGGGCGTCCAGCAGCGCCAACGCCCGTTGGGACTGCACCCGCATGCTGTCCACATCGTGCCGGCTGACGGCCAGGAACGCCCGGTTGGCGGCGATGTGCCCGTGCAGGTTGTCGGTTTCGGGGCACTCCGGGTAGTGCGCCAGGGCGATTTCGGCGGCTTCCAGCTTGGGCGGTATGCTTGCCAGCCGGCCAAGCATCATCAGGGCCGAGGCGTGCATCACCCAGAGCACAGGACGACGGTTTTTCACCTCCACGGAGAGTGAATCCAGCCAGTCCAACACCGGGATGATCTCTCCGCGCAAATGCAGTGGCATGGTATCGCCGAGTAGACGCTGGGTGGCCAGGTCGATATCGCCGGACGCCACGGCCTGCTGAAACGCCTCCAGCGGCCAGTCGTGATCGTGAAGCCATTGACTAGCCTTTTTGTGCCACTCGGCGACGACGTCCGGGGAAGCGACCTGCCGCAAGCGCTGGCGCAACAGGTCGGAGAACAAATGATGATAGCGATACCACCGTCGTTCGGTATCGAGCGGTATCAAAAAGAGGTTGGCTTGTTCCAGAGCGTCCAGCACCGCCCGGGCCCTGGGTTCCGATGCCTCCTGGCAGGCATCGCACAGTTCGGCGCAAAAGCGATCAAGCAAGGCGGTGCGCAGCAGAAAGGCCTGGGTGTCCGGGTCCTGTCGATTCAGAACCTCTTCCAACAGGTAATCGAGCACGAACTGGTGGCTGCCGTTGAAGGCCTGAATCAGACGGGCCGGGTCGTCCGTGTCCTGCATCGAAATCGCGGCCAGTTGCAGACCGGCGACCCAGCCTTCGGTTCGGGCGTCCAGAGTGGCGATGTCGGCCTCGGTTAGCGTCAGCCCCATGCACCGGTTCAGGAACTCGGCGGCTTCCCGGTCGTTGAACCGAAGATCGGCCGCGCGCAGTTCCATCAGTTGCCCCCGGGCTCTGAGCCGACCGAGCGGCAATGGCGGATCTTCCCGGGTGACCAGGACCAGGCGCAATGCGCGGGGCATGTGCTCCAGCAGGAACATCAGGGCGGCATCGACGGATTGGGACTCGAGCCGATGATAATCGTCCAGCACCAGGATAATCGGTTCCGGTTGCCGATCGATGTCGTTGATCAGCGCCGTCATCAGGTGTTCCATCGGGGGCGACGACTGACCCTGCAAGGCGGACAACACACCCTGCCCCAGGGGCGGCGAGACACCCTGCAAGGCGGAAATGACGTAGACCAGAAACCGGGACAGATCCCCGTCGGACTCGTCCAATGACAGCCAGGCCAGCGGCCGTTGCTGGGCGGTGACCCAATCGCTCACCAGGGTGGTTTTGCCGAACCCGGCAGGCGCCGAAACCAGGGTCAGGGGGCGGTCCGTCCCGGACGCCAGGCGTTGCAACAGGTGCGAGCGTCGCACCGCCCCGGGGCGCGGTGGCGGCGCATACAGCTTGGTGGTCAGGATGGACAGGGACATCGGTTCGGCTTCCGGGCGGTTCAGCGCAGGCGCTGTTTTTTCCTAGCTTACCGCATTGAACATCCGATCCAACGTTTCCAGGTGTTTTTTCCGTTCCGCGTCATCCATCCAGGCGCCTTCGAAGCCGTTGACCAGCAGTCGATGAAGTTGCTCGCTGGACACCGGCAGGTGATCGATCAGCGCCCGGTAATTGTCGTTCACATAGCCGCCGAAATAGGCCGGGTCGTCCGAGTTGACGGTGGCTTTCAGCCCGGCGTTAAGCATCGCTAACATGGGGTGCTGCGACATTTCGGGTATGACGTTCAGCTTGAGGTTCGACAGCGGGCACACCGTCAACGTCATATTCCTCTGGGCCAGCATACGAACCACGTCTTCGTCTTCGAGCGCACGGTTGCCATGGTCGATGCGGTCGACACCGATCACCTCAAGCGCCTGCCGGACGTAATCCGGCGGTCCTTCCTCGCCGGCGTGTGCGGTCAGTTTCAGGCCCAGCTCCCGGCACCGTTCGAATACCCGGGCGAATTTCTCGGGCGGGTGACCCTGCTCGCCGGAGTCCAGCCCGACGGCGTAGATGCGTTCGAGATAGGGTTCGGCGGCAGTCAAAGTTTCGAAGGCGCTTTCTTCGGACAGGTGGCGCAGGAAGGACATGATCAGCTTGTAGCTGATGCCCCAGTCCCGTTGGCCGTCCTCCAGGGCCCGTTCGATGCCGTTCAGCACCGCTTCGAACGGCACACCACGTTCCAGGTGGGCCTGGGGGTCGAACATCACCTCGGTGTGGACGACGTTGTCGGCGTGGATGCGCTCCAGGTAGGCTAGGGTCAGGTCGTAGAAATCCTGCTCGGTTTGCAGCACCGACATGCCCTGATAATACAGGTCGAGAAAGCCCTGCAGGTCGTCGAATTGATAGGCCGCTCGAGCGTCCTCTTCGCTGTCGTACGGCAAGTCGATGTCGTTGCGTCGCGCCAGGGCGAACATCAGTTCCGGCTCCAGGCTGCCCTCAATGTGCAGGTGCAATTCGGTTTTCGGGGCCTGTTCGATCAAGCGTTTCAGCGATTCGGTCATGGTGACACTCCTGCACGATGTGTGGTGTCTACCTTAGACCAAACGGACAAAAACGGGAAAGCCCCGGCCGGGTTCGGCTGGGACATGGGGTCAGTCGGCCAGGCCGACGCCGTAGAAGTCGTGCCACCCCATGGGGTTTTGCACATAGCCGGTCACGTCCGGATGAATCACTTCGTACTGGACGGAATGGGCCAGCGGGACCCAGGGTGCACCGGTATTGAAATATTGCTGTGCCTGTTCGTAGTGGTCGGTTCGAGTGGCGATGTCGGTGGTTTCGAGGGCTGCATTCACTTCGGAGTCGAAATTGGGGTTGCACCAGAATGCACGGTTGCCACCACTGTCTGCGGCATCGCAACTCAATAGCGTATTGAGGAAGTTATCCGGATCGCCGTTGTCGCCGGTCCAGCCCAGCATCATCACCGAGTGTTCTCCATCCAGGGTGCGGTCGAGGTATTCACCCCAGTCGTACTGGTCAACGAGCGTGACGGTGACGCCGACGTCGGCCCAGTCGTCCTGAATCATTGTCGCCATGGTGTCAGCGTCCGGGTTGTAGGGCCGTTGCACCGGCATGACCCAAAGCTCGGTCTCGAACCCGTCACCATAACCGGCATCGGTCAGCATCTGTTTGGCCAGCGTCGGGTCGTACGCATAGCCGGTCACGTCGTCGTTATGGGACCACATCGTCGGCGGGATGGGGTTGGTCGCCAGTTGGCCTTTTGACTGGTACACCGTGCTCAGGATCGCCGCCCGATCGGTGGCGTGATTCAGGGCTCGGCGCACGTTCACGTTATCGAACGGGGTCTTGTCGGTGTTAAAGGCCAGGTAACCGACGTTCAATGCGGCCTGGGACAACACAGTAACCGAGTCATCCTGTTCCAGGTTGACGAGTTCATCGGTCGGCGGGTAGGCCATGTGGTGACAACTGCCGTTCTTCACATTGGTCAGGCGTTGATCGTCATCCGGTTCGATGATGAATTCGAGCAGGTCCACCGGGGTTTTGCCTTCCCAGTAAGCGTCGTGCGGCAGGTAGCGAACAACCTCACCAGGTTGATACTGCGCCAGTTTAAACGGACCGGTGCCGATAGGCGTTTGATCGACACGCTCCGGTGTGCCGGCCGTCGCCATGGCCTCGGCGTATTCAGCGGACTGGATGGAGGCGAAGTCCATGGTCAGGTTGGGCAAAAAGGTGGCGTTCACTTCGGACAGGGTGAAGCGGACACTGTTGTCGTCCACGGCGGTTACGGAGTCGATCAGGTCGCCCATCCCCATGTAACCAAAGTAGGGATAGTCACCTCCACCGACGTCGTGGAAGTCGTGTGTGGTATCCATCATGCGTTCGAAGGTGAACACCACATCGTCGGCGTTCAGCGGTCGGCTGGGCTCGAAATCCGGGCGGCTGTGGAAAGCTACGTCGTCGCGTAGGTGAAAGGTATAGGTCAGAGCATCGCCTGAGACATCCCAGCTTTCGGCCAGGCCAGGCTCCAGTTCAGTGGTGCCGCGGTCGTACCGCACCAGGCGGTTGAAAAGCGTGCGACTTGAGGCATCAAACGTATCGCCGCTGATGTAGTGCGACGGATTAAACCCTTGAGGGCTGGCAGGGGTACAGACTTTCAAGGCTTTACAGGATTGGGAGACGGCCAGGGATCCGTTGACGCCGTCTTCCCATTCTATGGTGCATTCCGAATTGCTGTTGTTGGCGGTGTCCTCCGTGGACACGTCATCGAAGAATTCCACACACCCCGAGAGCGCGGACACACTCAACACACCGATGCACAAAGACTGCGCTGGTTTCATCGTGATCTCCTTGTTGTTTGTAGCGACAGCCTGCATGTCCCACGCAAGGCTACCTTGTCGACCGATGGCCTTTCACTGCCAGGGTCGTTGCCAAGGCTCAGTCTGCCTCAACGTCCGTTAAATGAACAGGGAAGTGGCGGTTTAGCTTGAACATCTGTGATGGATGCCACGGCGCGGTGAGCGACGCACCGCCCCGTGAACTGTGACAATCAGTCTACCGCGCCGCTGACTTTATAGGGCAGTGTCCGGATCTGTTTTACGTGAATGGAACCGATACTGAAGTGTGGGTCGACGTCGCCGCTGTAGTCGTAATGATGAAACTGAAAAACACCATCGCAGTCGAGGGATTGCCGTTCAACGTTTGACAGTGGGCTAAAATGAGCGCTGTTATCCAGAACAAAGGTCCCGCTGTTTTCGGTTTTATCCTCGTCTTCGAAAATCCGTTCCGCACCCGAATCATCCGTGCAGTTCAGGGTGTTTGTGTAGCGCACGTTCACTTGATCGTCCGGCGTCCAGGTGATGACCAGAGATTCGTCGACCCCGATCACCTGGTCGGGCACTGTCGTGAAAGGTGGAGGTTCCGGTACGGTGAATTGGGTATCGGGCGCATCCTGATGGTCTTGCCGGGTCAAGGCCACTCGGTAATTCGTCGAACCCTGAGATTTTGGTAACTCGACCCGGTAGTAGACGTCCCGATCCTGTTCGGATTCGTCGATGACCTCAAAAGGGGTATGGGGTTCGCCATCGACATACACCGTTACGGTATCTTCCTTGGTTAATTGCAGAACATTGGTGTCGTAAGCGTAGATGTCATTCTCGGTTTCAAACCGGACGTCCAGCGTGTCCATGTCAGCGGTATCCAGCCGCGTCAGCTTTACGTCGATGTACATCTCATCAGTGTCGACCTCATTGGATTCTTCAACGATGTCGCACCCCTGAAGTGCGGCGAGGGACCCCATTACGAGCGCAAATGTTTTTTTCATGACAGTCCTTAAACATGGGTTTTCAGTGGAAGGGCACTACAACAATTCCCTGGAAGGCGCGAATAGTACTACCTGTCACTTCATGGTTCACCATCAAGTATCAAATAACATTGTTTGAAAACCGTAGGCCGAGTTCTTGAACCCCGGGGAGACCGTTGTGGAAGGCACGGCGGGCAACGCCGGCATTCGAAGCGGCTCTCACGGCTTTCGCGACTTTCGTCACCTCGCAATAACATCAAAAAGGCACCATGCTAAGGGTCAGACAGTGTCATAAGAGATGCCGTAAACGACGATGGCCTTCAACTTTCTCAACCGCAACTGGAAACGCATCATCAAGGAAGTGCTGCAACCCCAGCCGGACGCGGCGATCCCCGAGGATCTGGCCGAGCAAACGCTCGACCGGGCGCCGACGTTGTGGCTGCTGGGCAAGGTGCAGTCAGGCAAGACGTCGATCATCCACGCCATCACCCGTCACCCGGAAGCCGAGATCGGCGCCGGTTTCAAACCCTGCACGCGCCACGCGCGGGCGTTCGAGTTCCCGCCCGAGTTGCCTCTGGTGCGGTTTCTCGACACCCGGGGGCTGGGCGAGCTGAACTACAGCCCGGAAGCCGAACTGGAGAACCTGGCGCAGCAGGCCGACGCTGTACTGGTGGTGGCCCGGGCGCTGGATCCGCAGCAGGAAGAGGTGTTCGGCCACCTGCGGCGTTTGCGCAAACACAACCCGCAATGGCCCGTCATTCTGGTGCAAACGCGCCTGCACGACGCCTATCCGGATGACCGCGACCATCCGGACTACGACGCTTTGATGTCCGATCCGGATCTGCACGACCTGCAGCGGGCCCTGAAAGCCCAGGCGGACGAGCTGGGCGATCTGCCCGGCGACGGCCCGGTCCACACCGTGGCCGTGGACCTGACGCGGCCGGAAGACGGCTTTAGCGATCCGGACTACGGCCTGGAAGCCCTGCTCGACGCCCTCGATCAGGTGCTGGACGATGCCCAACGCCAGCAACTGCGCAGCCTGACGCTGACCGGTGGCAGCGAACGGTTGAGACAGCTGCACCCGCATCTGGTCGGCTACGCCATGGCGGCCGGTTTGACCGACATGATACCGGTCGCGGGTTTCGTCACGGTGCCAACCTTGCAAGGCAAGATGCTGCACTCCATCGGCCACTACTACGGCCGCCATTGGGACCGGACTTCTCTGACCGAATTCGCCACCTCGCTCGGTTCCGGCACCCTGCTCGGCATCGGCGCCAGTTTCGGGGCGCGCCAGTTGGGCAAGCTGGTGCCGGTCTACGGTCAGTCCGTCGGGGCGGTCGCCGCCGGCACCGCCAGCGCGACCGTCACCTATGCCCTGGGTCGGGCCGCCTGCTACTATCTCGAACAGGCCGAACTCGGCGAAACGGACCCGGCCGGCGTCGCGGACGCCTATCGCGGTTCGCTGAAGGAAGCCTGGCAACTGTTCCACAACCGACTCGGTAAAGCCTCGCGTGACCAAGAACCCAAGGAATAGACCCGCTTTCCAGCGCCATGCGGTCAGCCTGACCAGCCTGATACTCGTACTGGTGCTGATTCCGCCGGTCCTGTTGATTCCGGCCGGCATCGCCTGGCTGTGGCAACAGGGGTGGATGCTCTGGTGGCTGGGAATCGGCGCGGTACTGACGCTGACCGGTTATCTGATCGCCCTCTGGATGCGCCGAAGTGCCCGACCTGACACAGCCGACACACCCGATGCCGAAGAACCGCCGGTCACGCCGGCCAACGACGACTGGAGCCCTCAGGATCTGGACGCCTGGGCGGTCGTTCAGCGTCTGGCACGGGAGACGGACAAATCGATCCTGGCCAGCCAGACGCTGTTGCTGCAGCGGGCCCGCGTGGTCATCGAGGCGGTCGCCGCCGAGTACTACCCGAAACACGAGGATCCGGTCTGGAATTTCACCCTGCCCGAGGCCCTGTTGCTGACCGAACGCGTCAGCCAGCGGCTGCGTCTGGTGCTGTCCGACCATGTCCCGGCCGCCCAGATGTTTCAGGTCGGGCAACTGATGCGGCTGTGGCAAGTGCGCTCCAGCAGCATGAAATACTACAAGGGCGCCAAGCTGGCCTATCGCTTCGTCCGGCTGGTCAATCCGCTGTCCGCCCTGCTGGCCGAGGCCCGGGAGAAGATCCTGGACGTGGCGATGGATTCGACCAGCAGCTACCTGCGCCAAAAAGGCGCACGCATCTGGGTGGAGGAAGTCGGCCGGGCGTCGATCGAACTCTACTCCGGCCGGTTGCAGATCCACACCCGGTCGTTGAGCGATCTGGCGGCCGCCGAGATTCAGACCACACCGCCGCCGGGACCGGTGCAGGTGTGGGTCGGCGGCCAGGTCAATGTCGGTAAGTCCAGTCTGGTCAATGCGCTCTTGCAGGAAGCCCGCGCGGCTGTGGACGCCCTGCCGATGACCGACGGTCGCGACCGCTACCAACTGACCGACGAACACGGCGAAGCTCTGGCGATTCTCACCGACGCGCCGGGGCTGACGCGGGTACAGGATGCAAGCTGGTGGGGCGAACACTGCGCCCAGGCCGACTGCATTCTCTGGGTGGTCGCCGCCCACCGCGCGGATCGCCATCTGGACCACCACGCCTTGCGGTCCATCCACGACTGGTTCGAAGCCCACCCCGACCGGACCCGACCGCCGATTCTGTTGGTCATCAGCCATGTCGACCGGCTCTCGCCGGCGCGCGAATGGAATCCGCCCTACGATCTGGACCGACGCGACGAGCCCAAGGCCCGTTCGATCGGCGAGGCACTGGAGGCGATCGCGGAGGATCTGGACGCCCGCGAGGAGGATCTGGTGCCGGTCCGGCTCGATCAGGGTGCGGACGGCTACAACCTGGACCTGTTGCAGGCCCTGGTCGAGGAAGCCATTGAACAGGCCAAACCCGGCCGCGCTAGACGTCTGCAACTGATGTCCAAACAACACAACTGGTCCGTCATCGTGGAACAGGCACGCAGTGCGGGACGCTTTATCAAACGGGCCATAACACGTTGACCGCCCCGATGGGGAACAACCCTACAGGACCCTTCGTTCAGCGAAAGAGCCGCTACATTTTCAACACGATACACCAGCAAAGTACGCACTTGGTAATGCTAGGTTAATGGACCTAACGGTTGCACGGGGTGGATGACGTCACGGCAGCCACGATGTTGAATAATGGAGTATCTCATGCAACGAGTTCATTGTGCGCTGGCCGGAACGCTGGCTCTGTCCCTCCTTCTTCAAGGCTGTTCGGTCACCGATTCGGAAAACGTCAAAACGGCGGGCATCAGCGCGGCCATTGAAGTTGTGTCGACATCATCGGACCCGAATGCTCAGGCACACGTCTCCGCCAGCCTGCAAAGCGGATCCGGCATCAACGGTACGGATTTGAAGTTAACCGGAGGCGACCGTTTGTACGTCACGGCCGACGGTCAGAAAATTCCCTTGTCGGAATCTTCGAGCCCGATCGGTACGACGTATGAAGCCTGGGTGTCGTCATCGAGCACGCACACCGAATACATCATCGGTTTCGAACGTGAAGAAGACACCAGCGCACCTTCGTCAACGGTGATGTTGCCGGAGCCATTCGACATTCAATCGATGGCGAAGGAGACCTACGGATTCGATGAGGACGTCGATCTGAACTGGTCACCGTCCGGCGATAACAAGGTGAGCATTCTGTACACCTTCGACTGTCGGACCGAAAGCGGCGACAATCGCATGTTCGGCGGCCTGCGACCGAGCGTGGACGATGACGGTCACTATGCCATGGACCTGTCGGACGTCATTCCCGATGGTGAAGACCCGGTGACCGCTTGCGATGCGGACGTGGCCATTCAGCGCACTCAAAAAGGCCAGTTGGATCCGAATTTCGGCGAAGGCGGTTCCATCAAAGGCGTGCAAAAACGAACGGTGACCTTTGACGTCTCCTAGTCGCGGAGTGGAATCACATACCTGGAGCCGGTCGAGGCACTGAACTGTTCAACCTCGACCATCCACTCGTAATCGCTGCCCTCCCCCCGGCGATGGCCCGAGTTCGGCAACCAATAGCCGTAAATAAAATCGATGGTTCGGTTGGCCGCCTCGGCGTCAATGCCGTCGACATCAAACATCGCCACACGCTGCTCGGGCAGGTGATGAACGGTCATGTCCGGGGGCGCACTCTCCGGTTCCCGGGTTTCGATGGTTGCCAGGTGCGTCAGCTCATCTTCGTTAAACCGGCCGGATTCACTGAGGGTCAGGCCAAAGTAGGACTTCGGAATTCCCCCCGGTATCGAGGCTTCCTGTTCAAACAACCGCATCCAGGCAGGCTGCATCAGGTAACAGTTGGTCTGATCGGTAACGAACGGCGATGGAATCTGTGTGGGGTACCCGACGATGCTGAAAGCAGGGCGCACCTCGATGACCGGTTCGCGCGCCACCCGATGGGCTATGTGGTGCACCAGGTGTTCATCCAGTAAGGGCTTGTCGTTCAATCGCACGCGGGGACGACTCTGGCGAAAGGCCTTGGGCGACATCGAGAAGTAAGCCTTGAACGAACGCGAGAAGGCCTCGTGCGAGCCGAAACCGACGCTGACGGCGATGTCGATGATGCCCATGTCGGTTTCCAGCAACAGCTGAGCGGCCCGCGTCAACCGGCGACCGCGCAGGTAGGAGCCGAGGCTGTCGCCGATCAGGCTCTTGAACCAGCGTTGAAAGTGCCAGGGGGACAAACCACTGCGCTCGGACAGCGTTAAAACACTGACCTCTTCATCCAGATGCGCTTCGATGTCGTCCACCAGCGTCTGCAAAAAACCGAGCGTCTGGTTCATCGTCATGTCCGGGTCTCTCCCGCGTTTGGGTCTCTACCGCACAAATTATCAAATACGGCTCGAATCATCGCGCTAGCATTCCCCTTCCTCACCATTTACGACGGACGGGCTGACGCCATGACACACACCGCACTGACTTCCCATCAACGCAAGGCCGCCCGCGTAGCCGGTGTCGCCCTGCTGCTAATGGCGCTGTTGGCGCCCATTGCATTTTTCACCGTGCTGGAGCCGATTCGCACAGCCGGCGATGCGGCCGCCCAGGTCAACGCCCTGCGGGCGTCCGGAACGATGTTCCAGGTCAGTATCGTGATCTTCCTGACGGTCGCCGTACTGGACGTGCTGGTGGCCTGGGCCCTTCACGGCATCTTCTCCAGAGAGCAGTCGCAACTGTCGCTGCTGACCGCCTGGTTCCGACTGGTGTACACCGCGCTGTTACTGGTCGCCACCGCATCCCTGATCGATGCCCAGACCCTGTTGCAGTCGCCGGTTCAGGGCTCGCCTCATTGGAACCTGTTGTTACAACACGACCTGAACCGCTTCTTCACCACCTTTAACTTTGGTCTCGGGGTTTTCGGCTGTCACCTGGTGTGCCTGGGGTACCTGATGATGCGCGCACGCCTGTTCCCCGGCTTTCTGGGCGCTCTGATCGTTATCGCCGGACTCGGTTACCTGGCCGACACGCTCGGGACCTTAATGATTCCACAGTATGACCTGAATGTGGCCAGTGTCACCTTCATTGGAGAGGTGTTGTTGATCGGTTGGTTGATCTGGTTCGGCTGGAAGCGACCGGGAAGAGGGGCAGAAACGCACCCGTCCTATTGATCTATGACCTGCACCAACACCGCAAACGGTGTCGCTCCGCCGACACCGATTGTGACTTTTATCACTGAAGGCAAAACACTCATTCCAGAGGATTGGACTTAGCTCGTAGACCAGTCCGGTGCTATTCCCCATAATGCTCAGCCTGCTTTGATCCACCCGTTGTATTGGGGACGCCCGTGGAAGACCTCCTGAATGACATTCTGCACCAGGTTCGGCCGCTTATCGGACAAGGCCAGGTGGCGAACTACATACCGGCATTGGCTGAAGTAAACCCCGACCAGTTCGGCATTGCCATCTACAGCAACGACGGCACCCTGCATACGGCGGGCGACGCCGAATCGGAGTTCTCCATCCAGAGTATTTCCAAGGTGTTCAACCTGATATTGGCCATGCAGCAATACGGGGAGGACATCTGGTCGCGGGTGGGTCATGAACCCTCGGGTCAACCGTTCAATTCGCTGGTGCAGCTGGAGTATGAGTCGGGCATTCCCCGCAACCCCTTCATCAATGCCGGTGCGTTGGTGATCAGTGACATGAACTATTCACGCATTGCGGCACCGCAGTATGCCATGCGGGAGTTTGTTCGACGCCTGACCGGTAACCCCAACCTCCACTACGACCACGCCGTCTCGGATTCCGAATTCGAAACCCGGGCCCGCAACGCGGCCATGGCGTATCTGATGCAATCGTTCGGGAATTTCCACAACAATGTGGAAGAGGTGTTGCGGTACTACTTTAATAATTGTTCGTTGCGCATGTCCTGTGTCGATCTGGTCAAGGCCTTCAGCTTTCTGGCCAACCGGGGGTACTGCCGACACAGCGATACCCAGATACTGTCCGAACTCGACAGTAAAAAAATCAATGCGCTGATGGCGACCAGTGGTCTTTATGATGAAGCCGGGAACTTCGCCTATCGGGTCGGGCTGCCTGGTAAGAGTGGTGTGGGCGGCGGCATCGTTGCGATCGTGCCGGACCAGTTTTCCGTGTGTGTCTGGTCGCCGGAACTCAATGCAGCGGGTAACTCCCTGGCTGGTATGTCTGCGCTGGAGATCCTGTCGAAACGCATCGGCTGGTCGATTTTCTGAGGGCTCGGGTAGACACCTGCCTTCAATGGTTCATTCATTGAGTAGGTTGGATTAGCGAAGCGTAATCCAACGCAACCTGGCCAATTGGTTCTTGCGGGTGTCATTGTGTTGTTGGATTACGCTTTGCTAATCCAACCTACTGAACTGTTTTGAGCTTTTAGCCATTGGGCCAGATAATGGTTCAGGCCCACTACTAGGTGGGCAGTGCCCACCCTACGTAAAAAGCCCGCATTGCGCGGGCATTCTTTTTTTTTGATGGTTTAAAACACCATCACAATGCGCAGACTTCGCTCCAGGAACCGTCGGTTCCGGGTTCGGCCTGGGTCCACCAGTTGGCTTCCCACAGTGAACCGTCGTGCGTCAGGCGGTCGCCTTGCACGGCGTGGCTCGGGTTGCCGGCCCAGTCGGTTTGCGGGAAGTTCGGGTAGGCGTTGACGCCGGTGGTGTCGCAATCGCCATCGCCATCGCCGTTGCCGTCACCATCTCCATCGCCCGAACCGTCACCGGTGGTCGGGTTGACCACGGGTAAATCCGGGTGTTCATCCTTCAGGCCGTAGACGTTGCCACCCAGGTGCAGGCGGTAGCCGGCCGGGCCCGATACGGGCAGGTAGTAGTTCAGCGTGATCTCGACACTTTCACCCGGCGCCAGCGTCTGCCAGCTCGGCAAGGTGAAGCCGACCCGGTGGAAGGTGTTCTCCAACCCGCCGATGTTGTTGCCGGCGGCATTGCTGCCGTCTTCCAGCACGGTCAAATCGGCGCCGCTCTGGTCGGAGATGTCGCTGGACGTGGCGGTGGACATGTTGAAGCGTACTTCGGCACCGCCCGGCAGTTCGACGTCGGTATTGTTGGTCAAGGTCAGTGTCGGGTTGATCGGGTAGTTGTTGTCACCCACCTTGAAGCCCGAGATCTCGACCGAGACATCAACCACTTCAGCCGGGTCGGTCAGGTTCGTGGCCTGCACATTGCCGTATTCGGTGGCGCCCGCGAAGGCGTTGTAGGCGATGTCGGTCAGGGTCGTGCCCATGTAGTACTCGCCGCTATCGCCACGGTTCGGGTACCAGTCGTAGTCACCGGCCAGTTCCCAGAACATGATGCCGCCAACGCCTTCGTCGACGACATATTGCACTTTGGCGTTCATCGACTGTTCGTCTTCGGTGCTGAGGAAGACCCGGGTGTCCGGGTTCCACAACCAGGGCGCTTCGGCGACGCTGTCGTAGTGACGGTTGTAGGTTCCGGTCAGGTTCATGTTCGGGTCGAAGCCGTAGTCGGTGACGTAGCTGCCGACGATGCCGTCTTCGAGGTTTTTGGCGTGCCACATCGGGTTGGAGCCGGCGCCCATTTCATTGCCGTCTTCGTCCTTGTCGTGCCACAAGTTGTCGATACCGGTGGCGCCGTAGCCGCACGGGCTGTTGACGCCGGTGCCAGTCGGGCAGTCGGTCTGGTCCGGCAGTTCGGCCGTTCCCCACAGACCATTGGTTCCGCCCTGCACGTTCCGGAAACCGCGCGTGTAATAGGGCACGCCGATGTTGATGCGCCCGGCACTCATGGAACCGCGGAAGTACTTCACGGCCCAGTCGGTATTCAGGTAGCCGATACCGCCGTATTGCGCGGTGCCATAAACGTTCGCCGCTTCGAGTTCGGCGTCTTCACCGGTGTCGTACAGCGCGGCATTGTGGCCGACGTATTCGTTCCAGGCGCCGTGCAGGTCGTAGGTCATGATGTTGACGTAATCGAGATACGGCGTGACGTCGAAGTCTTCCATACCGCGCAGCAGGTAACCGGAACTCGGAGCGGCGATGGTCAGCATGTAATGCTGGCCGTCTTCGGCGCCGGCCTGGTCGAGTTTTTCGCGCAGGGTTTTCATCAGCACCTGGTAGGAGCGCCACAGGTCGCCGCGCATATTGTCGGCGTAGTCGAAGTCCAGCGGGTTGCCGGCGCCGGTCATCGAGGTGGGGTATTCGTAGTCGATGTCGACGCCGTCGAAGCCGTATTCACGGATGAAGTCGACGGCGGAGTTGGCGAAGGTTTCGATACCCTGATGGTTCACACTGCCGTCGGCATTGGTGGTCATGGTGTAGAAACCGCCGTTGTCGACGCGCTGGCCGGTGCTGTCGAAATAGCCGCCGGTCTCGGCCCAACCGCCCACGGAAATCAGCGTCTTCACATGCGGGTGCTGTTCCTTGTACCGGGTCAGCAGGTTGAAATGCCCCTGATACGACAGTGACGGGTCCATCTCGGCGCCAGGCACGTTCGGCCAGGTCATTCCGGTGGCCGGGTTGTCCGGATTCGCGGTGTCGCCGACCGAGAGTTCATTCTGGTCGTTGATATGCGCGAAGGCGTAGTTGATGTGGGTCAGTTTCTGCCAGGGAATGTCGTTGGCCAGATACGCCGGCTGCCCGTTCTTGCCGGTGCGCCATGAGGTGAAGTAACCGATGATGCGGCGGTTGTGGTTCGCGCCCAGGTCTTCGCGGCCGTTGTCGTCGTAGACAGTGCAGTACGGCACATCGATGCCCGCGGTCTGGTACAGACCTTCGGGACGGCATCCGCTATCGCTGACCGGCGGTTCGCCGATGGTCAGGGACACCGTGCCGCTGTCGGTCGTGGTGCCGTCGTTATCCGTGGCACGGGCGAAAAAGGCGTAGTCGCCTTCGCCGGCGGTCCAGTCGATGGCATAGGGTGCGGTGCTGTCGTTGCCGACGCTGGCGCCGTTGACGAAGAATTCCACGCCCGCGATATCGCCATCGCTGTCACTGGCATCGGCTGTGAGACTCAACACATCACCCGGCGCGGGTTCGTCGCTGGCCTGTGGGCTGGTCAGACTGACTGTCGGGGCGGCGTTGTCGGAGACGCCGGTGACGGAGACGCTGGCCTGCGAGGTATCGCCATCGTCGTCCTGCGCCCGCGCGGTGATGGTGTGCGACCCGGTCGTGATCGACCAGACGGTGCTGTAAGGCGCGCTGGTGAGTGTCTCGACCGTGGTGCCGTCGACCAGGAACGTCACGCTCTGGACAGTGCCGTCGCTGTCGCTTGCGGTGGCCGACAGAGTCAGTTGGGTTCCCGTCGGGTAGTCCCCGGCGACCGGGTCGGTCAGGCTGATTGTCGGTGGCGTGTTCGGGTCTGATATACCGTCGCAGGCACCGAGATCGGTCCATTCCTGGTAATCGCCGCTGTGGTCTGCCGGATTCTGGTTCTGCGTCCACCAGTTGGCTTCATAGGCGGTGTCGCTGTGTTGTACCTGATCGCCGCCGCTGTAGGCGGTGCCGGCGTCCCAGTCGGGGAGGCCGGTACAGTCGTAGGCCGATGCGGAGCCGGCCAGGAGCAGGCCGCCCAGCATCGTGCTTAGGGTGAATTGGGTGTTCATGATGGGTCCTTGGTGTTTGTTGGACTAAAGGTGTTGGGGCTGTAGGGCAGAAGAGCCGTAGGCGTTATCTGCCGTTTAGTACCGTGGCAGTGATCTCCACCCTTGCCACAGTCCGAATAACGGCGGATAACGCTTCGCTCTTCCGCCCTACAAGTACCGTGCTACAGCCGCGCCCGTAGCCGGGCGCGGCTTCGACCTTACTGCTGCGGATTACCCAACCCGGAATTCATCGAATTCAGGATGTGGCCGTTGTCCGCGTCGATTTCCCAGGCGAAGAGGCCGCCGAGGTTGTTTTGCAGCACGTAGTCGCCCTTGGCTTCGACGGAGCGCTGGGTGTCGAAGGTGAGCAGGTTGCCGTTGGTGTAATCCCAGGCGTAGCTGGCTTGGGCGGTGTCGTCCCAGTAGACCTGGTAGCCGTTGATGCCGTCGCCGGCCGGGCCGCCCATGACCTCGGACTCGATGTCCTTGTAGTCCTGGATGCCGGCTTCCCAGCTGCCTTCGATGGCGCCGCCGCCGGTGCCGGTGAACGGATAGTCGGGCTGACCTCCGGTGACACCTTTCCAGCCGCGACCGTACATGGCCACACCAAGGCTGAGTTTTTGCGGCGGTACGTTTTCACTGAGCATGTACTGCACGGCTTCGTGGGCGCTGAAGCCCGGCTTGGCGGCATCCGGAGCCGGATACAGGCCGGTCTGGTGGCCCAATACGTTGTTCCAGGCGCCGTAGTAGTCGTAGGTCATCAGGTTGATGTGGTCCATCACCTGGGCCGCGTCGTCCCAGCCATCGCCGACAGCGCTCAGCTTCTCGACGCCCCCGCTCATGGCGGCGGTCAGTTGATAGGTGCGACCGGTTTCGGCTTCCAGCTCATCCAGTGCGACCCGCAGTTCCTGCATCAGGGTTACAAAACCCTGGCCGTCTTCGGGGCTGCCCAGGTCCGGGTTGGCGCCACCGCCACCAGGGAATTCCCAGTCGATGTCGATGCCGTCGAAGAAGTCGTACTTCTTGATGAAGGCGATCATCGAGTCGATGAAAACCTGGCGCGCGGCCGGGTCGGTGCCTATGTCGTACAGCGGGTCGGACAGCGTCCAGCCACCGACGGACGGCAGGATGACCAGATCCGGATGCGCCTGTTTCAGGCGGTACATCTGCGCGAATATGCCGCGAATCGGCTGATCCCACTGATCGCCCGGGTAGGATTTCTCCAGCGCGGCGAACTTGTCGTGCACCACGACTTCATAATCCTGCTTGCCTTCGCACTGACTCACCAGAGCGCTGTAACCGCTCGGGTTGGCGTCCTGCAGCGAGCTGTTCGGACCACAAATCGGGATAAAGCCGTAGTAGAGATGGGTCAGGTTCTCGGCCGGAATATCGGACGGCTGATAGTCGCGGCCATAGATGCCCCACTCGACGAAATAGGCGCCTACCTGTTTGCCGGCGGCCTGGGTGTCGTACGGCTGATTGTTCTGCTTCAACGGGTGTGGCCAACCGGTCATGTCCAGGTCGGTCCACGGATCGAAGTCCCCGGTGTCGCCGCCGTCATCACCGCCGCCGTCGTCGCCACCACCGGAACCCGCGGCCACGGTGATGGTGCTGGTGGCGGAATCGGTGCAGACGTCGCCGTTGCACAGTGATACCGCGTAGCTGTAGTCACCGGCTTCGGTGACGGTCACGCCCACACTGCCGCTCTGGGCATTGGGGGTGTTCGCGGTCAGGCTGGCGCTGTAGATCTCGACGCCGTTTTCCAGCAAGCGCCACTCGGTGCCGTTTTCGCCCCACCACATGTTCCAGCCAACGGTGAAATTGGCTTCGCCGTTGGACATCGTCTGATCGCCCAGCCAGCCGACGGTCGGCGCGGCCGGGGCGGTTGCGCTGTCGTCGCCACCACCCGTGTCACCGTCACCGCCGTCATCGCCACCGCCGGTATCGCCGCCATCGTCGCCACCGGAATCACCACCGGCGACGGTCAGGGATTTGGGGTCACTGGCGGTGCAACCGCTGTCGTTGCAGAGGTTAACGATCAGTTCGTGACTGCCGGCCGTAAGATCCACGGTGCAGCTGCCACTCTGGGCATTGGTACCGTTTGGCGTCAGGCTGCCCTCGCACAGATCGGCGCCATTGCCGGTCAGATTCCAGGAGGTGCCGTTTTCGCCCCACCACATGTCCCAGGCGACGGAGGTATCGGCTCCGTCCGCCACCTCGGCGGGCATCCAGCTGATGACGGGTTTGGCCGGTGCCGCCATCAGGCCTGCGCTCAACAGAACCCCGGCACCGCCGATAAGAAAGCTTTGTGTTTTCATAGTGTTTGAACCTGCATCGCTCGTTGTTTTTTATTGTTAATCCTCGGTCGCATCGCTGGGACCGGACTGCGATTAATACCAATCTAAAACCATTTGACGATTGGCGTTTAAAATTTATACACAGCGAGGGGCGGTCTAAAAAGGCGAACCTTTTCTATTATGTTAACTGGTTCACATTTATGGTGTTTTCGAGCGGTGTTTTGAGAAGAATGACCGTGGGAAGTGTCTATAAGCTCACTCTTTTAGATACCAATTTATGACCTGTTGGCATAAAGGGAGTGGCCGGGAGGTTTTGGGTCGCGCACGCCGTGCGCGACCGCTTATTCAGCCGTCAGGGCGTCGGCGCTCCGCCCTTTTCAAGCGCTGTCTGGTACGCCGGCAACTCCCGAATCCGTTCCAGATACGCCTTTACGGCGGGGTATTTATCCAGATTCGCCCGGGCGGAGGCGGCTTCCAGCGGATAGCTCATCTGGATGTCCGCCAGGGTCATCCGGTTGCCCGCAAACCAGGAACGGTCCTCGAGCCAGGATTCGATCAGGGCGAGGTGGTTGTCGATATTGGGCTGAATAAAGGTGCCAACCACCCGTTCGCTGAGGCTTCGAGCCACCGGGCGAATGAAGAACGGCATCGGGGCTTTGGGCACGCGCTGAAACACCAGTTTCATCACCAGCCAGGGCATCAGCGAGCCCTCGGCCGCGTGCAGCCAATACAGATAGTCCGCATAAGCCGGGTCATCCACGGGCAGCGCAAGACCGGCGTCCGGATGGGTGTCGGCGAGATATTGCAGTATCGCACCGGACTCGGCCAGGGTCTTGTCGTCCCAGGTCACCACGGGGGATTTGCCGAGCGGGTGCACCGCTTTCAGCTCCTTCGGCGCCAGAAACGCCCGGGTCCGCCGGTAGTGTTTGATCTCGTAGGGCAACCCCAGCTCTTCGAGCAGCCAGAGAATGCGGTGGGAACGGGAATATTCCAGATGGTGAACGGTCAGCATAACGGACGGGATCCTTAAAGTGGCGGTTCATGCACATCCCGGTGCCCGCAGAGGTTCGTACCTCCCTGTACGCAAAGCCACCGGTTACGCAACCGGTGGCCATTCGGATCAGTTCATGACGAGAAAGGATTCGATGGCTTTCAGATCTTCTTCGCTCAATTGACCCGCCGCCTGCTTCAGCTTGAGGCGATCGATCAGATAATCGTACCGCGCATTCGCGTACGCCTGGCGCGCCGCGAAGACGGCCTGCTGGGCATTGAGCACTTCGACGATGTTGCGGGTGCCCACTTCGTAACCGACCTCGGTGGCCTGCAGCGCGCTCTCGCGGGATTTTACCACCTGTTCCTGGGCCGCGATGTTCTGGGCATCGGTCCGCACCTGGCGATACAAATTGCCGACCTGTACCGAAATATTACGCTTGAGCAATTCAAGTTGTTGTTCGGCGATGTTGTTTCTGATGCCTCGGGAGACGATCTCGGCCGAGGTGGCACCGCCGGTGTAGAGCGGAACCGATACCGTCAGCCGGACCGAACTGCTGATGCGATCGGAAAAATCGGGGTCGCCGATTTCCTGGTCGCTGCCGCCATAATTGATGTCGGCGTTGGCGGTCACCGTCGGCAGGCGGTTGTTGCGCCGCGCGCTCAGTTCACGCTCGCCGGATTCCAGTCCTTTCAAGGCAGCCAGTATGTCGGGATGACGCTCCAGAGCCACTTCGATCCAGCGATCCTGACCACCCTCGACCGGGGTTTCGATCGGCAGTCGGTCGCCCAGAAGCATGACCTCGTCCGGTATTTGGCCGGTGAGCACCGAGAGATTCTGCAGCGAGATGTCGTATTGGCTGCGGGCGTCGATCAGCGCGACCCGGGTTTCATCCAGCGTGGCCTGGGCGTCCATGACATCGGTCACGGTGACCAGACCGACTTCATAGCGCTGTTCGGTTTGCTCGTATTGACGCTCCACCGCCGTCAGCTGGGTCTCGGCCGAGTCCCGGGCATCGCGCGCGCGCAGTACGTTGATGTAGGCTTCGGCCACACGCACGATCAGGTCCTGGCGGGCGGATTCGGTCTCGATCTCGATCTTGGACGCATTCAGCTTGACGGCCTCATAGGCGTCGACCGCGGCCAGAGCGAAGATTTTTTGCGAGGCCGACACTCCCACACCGTAGGATTTGCCGTCTTCGAAGTCCGGCGTCGGATCCTCGGTGCTGGAGACGGTGTAGTTCGCCGACGCGTTTACCTGCGGCAGGAGGTTACTGAAGCCGCTGGTCACCTGTGTTTGGGCGTTGTCCTGGTTGAGCTGCTGTAACGCCAGGGTCGGATCGTTGGTCACCGCCTGTTCATACACATCCATCAGTGACACCTGTGCCCAGGCGCCGGTTGTCGCGACCAGTGCCAGGGCACCGGCGAGCGTTCGTGATATAACCTTCATCGTCATGTCTATCCTGTCTCCGTGATGCTCCCGGACGGGCCATTATGACGGCTGGCGCCCCTGTGGTCAGCCCGAAATAGCGGGCATTGTGGCCGCTTGGACCGGCGGCCGACAGCCCCAAAAGTCACTGACCCGCGCCTTCGGCCATTCGGCCCGATCATCGGGTCGATGGCGTCGGTTTGTGCCATACTGTGCGCTTTCATTGTTTCACGCTCCGCCGGACCCAGGCGAGCATCGACCACCGAGGAAGGCATGACGCGCGACACCGCCGAATTCAGTTTCAGGATCGTCGAGACCGAACCCCTCTACCGGGGCTTCTACCACATGGATCGGCTGACCATCGCTCACCGGACGTTCCGGGGCGAGGAGCTCACCATACAGCGTGAGATGATGGACCGCCACGACGCCGTCTGTGTTTTACTCGTCGATTTCAAAACGGATCACATCGTGCTGGTCGAACAGTTTCGCGTCGGTGCGCTCAAAGAAGACAACCCCTGGTTGATGGAACTGGTCGCCGGCCTGATCGACAAGGACGAGCGGCCCGAAGAGGTCGCCCGACGCGAAGCCGTCGAGGAAGCCGGACTTGAACTGGGACGGCTGCACCCCATAACCCATTACCTGCCCTCCCCCGGCGGCACCAATGAACGCGTCTACCTCTATGTGGCCGAGGTCGACAGCACAAACGCTGGCGGCATTCACGGACTGGATCACGAAGGCGAGGACATCCGGGTGCACCGGGTGCCCCTGTCGGATGCCTATCACTGGTGCACCGATGGCACCATCAACAACGCCGCCGCGCTGATCGCGTTGCAGTGGCTACAATTAAACGAACACCAACTACGCACAGACTGGAGCACCTAACCCCATTGATGAACCGCCGTTACGTACCCGACCTGCCCGAACAGAACGCCTTGAGCGAAGCCAATTTCCTGCGACTGGAAAAGCTGCTGGGCGGGCTGAAGAACAGTCACTACGACTTTCAGTGGTTCGGTCGCAACAACGAGCCGGTGCAGGTGCACGCCGAGATCATCGAACGGTTCAAATTCACCTCCACGGTGAACCTGATAAAACAGAACTCCGCCCTGCCCAAACCGATGGACCGGGTTCAATTGACCATACGCATGTACCACGACGCCCGCATGGCCGAAGTCGTCACCTGGGACAGCGGCCGCCAGCTCTCGGGCGTCTACCCCTACCCCAACGATCGGATGTATCAGATCGACGAAAAGGCCCAGGCCAACGTGTTTCTCGGTGAATGGCTGGCTCACTTGCTGCGTCACGGCGTCGCCGAGCGGGAATGGACACCGTCCTGACGGGTTTTTGACGGCTGTTCGAACAAATGTCCATCGATTGTCCGACATCTTCAACCGGAGTCGCACAAATGCAGTGACTCAGGTCGCGAATCGTGCATCCGCGCTTACATTGGCTAGACTTCTTGTGTAAAAATGATCCAAGGAGCCATCGACCAACTCCGTTCGAATTAATTACGGGGTCAATAACCACCCGCCCTTCGAACGGTCGCACGCTCCCAAGCCTATGTTGACAGTGGAAAGACGTTTTGAAGCAGCAGCCCCTACATTTGGTGCAGATAACGGACAGTCACCTTCACGCCAGCCAGGACGGCACCTTGCTGGGCATGAATACGCAATACAGCCTCGACCTGATCTTGGAGCGGATCGAAGCCGAACGCGACCGGATTGACCTGATTCTGGCCACAGGCGACATCGCTCAGGACGGCTCCGTCGAAGCGTATCAGCGCTTCATCCACGACGTGGACCGTTTCAAGGCCCCCATCCGCTGGACGGCGGGAAACCATGACGACCGTGCCAATATGAAGGCGGCCTTGTCAAACGGCCGCACCTCCATCGACCGTCCGGTCTACACCAGCGACGACTGGGTCGTCATCCTGCTCGACTCCACTGTCCCCGGTAAAGTCTACGGCAACCTGGGCCCGGATCAGCTCGCCCTGCTCGACCGGCTGCTGACCCAGCACGCCGACAAGCACGCCCTGGTCACCTTCCACCACCACCCGCTCGACATGGGCAGCACCTGGATGGACAAGATCGGCATCAAGAACAAGGATGCCCTGCATCGGGTGCTGAAACGGCACACCAATGTCAGAGTGGTCCTCTGGGGGCATGTACACCAGAACAGCGACCAGATGATCGACGGCGTCCGCTACATCTCCACACCGTCCACCTGCGTCCAGTTTGAACCGGGTACCCACGACTTCTCGATCGACCACCAGGGCCCAGGCTACCGCTGGCTCGACCTGAACGCCGACGGCACCATCGACACCGGCCTCACCCGCATCGAAGGCGTCGACTTCGAGATCGACTACTCCGTTAAAGGTTACTGATACTCGGGAGAGTTGGCTTCTTGGTTCGTGGTACTGGGATTCTACGATGCCACGGTTTTGGTGCCTGGGTATGTTGTTGTGCCCGTGGTCCGTGCCGGCTGCCGGGGGAGGCTTCCCCGGGGTCGCCGTGAATACGTCCATGTAGGCTAGACGGCAGCCATCCATGGCTGCCGACTTCCCCGGGGAAGCCTCCCCCGGCATCCGGCACTCGCATTGGAAACACCGTTCAAGCACCAACAAACCACCAATCGTAGGGTCGGCACCGAGGCTGTGAGAGTATTTTTTTGCCGGCATCACATTGGTTTTAGGCTCGTTCATGCTGGTTAGAATGCCCTCCGGCACCCGCAATTGGTATTTCGACC
>NZ_BMXR01000019.1 GCF_014651855.1 Saccharospirillum salsuginis | reverse complement strand
GGACGAAGTCCACTGATGTGGCTTCTAGGTTGGAACGGTCTCCCCGGTGACTGGTCTCGAACCCTATCAAGTTCATTGGGTAAAACATACAAGGTTGGATTAGCGCGTGAGCGCGTAATCCAACAGGTTTATCGTTGGCGCGGTCTGTTTCTTCACCGGCATGGTATGGACGTTGGATTACGCGCTCACGCGCTACCGGAGCGCCGGCCGAACCAACCTACCGACTACTTCCGCCCCTGCGGATAGAATATCAGGTTATGAAACACGGCCGACTCTGTGCCGGAGTCGTTCCGGTACCCGTGCGGACGATCGGCCGCGAACCGATGCACACCGCCCGCCGTCAATGGCCGCCACGCCCCCTCGTCCAGTACGGACATTCGCCCACGCACCAGAATGACATGCTCCACCACCCCGGCTTCATGAGCTTCCGACTCCCGTACGCTGCCCGGATCCAGCGTCAGCTCCAGCAATTCGGCGCGCATAGCACCGTCGTAAGGCACCAGAGGCCGTACTTTCAAGTCCGCTCCGGCTGGCGCCAAAGCCGAATCGGATTCGGCGTCCTCTTCGGTCAACGGCACCAGAAACTCGGAGAACGGGATTTCATAGCCCCGGGCGATTTTCCATAAGGTGTTCAACGTCGGGCTCGACTCCGCCCGTTCGATCTGGCCCAGCATCGCCTTGCTGACACCGGTCTCCCCGGCCGCCCGGTCGAGACTCCAGCCCCGCTGTCGACGCAGCGCTTTGATGCCGCCGGCCAAACGGTTTGCCATATCCGTCATGCAGTATCCTGTTGTGCGCTATAGCGCACAGTGCTATTGTGCCCGCCATTGTACGCTATAACGCACAAGCGATCAGCGCCGGAGGCCACCGTGTTCAAAGATTTCTCATTCAGCGCCATCAGCGCCGGCCTGGTCGCGGTTCTGGTCGGTTTCAGCAGCTCGGCCGTTATCATTTTCCAAGCCACCGAGGCGGCCGGTACCAATGCCGAACAGGCGGCGTCCTGGTTGTGGGCACTGGGGCTAGGCATGGGCATTACCTCCATCGGCCTGTCGCTGCAACACCGGCTCCCGCTGGTCACGGCCTGGTCCACACCCGGAGCCGCCGTTCTGGCCGTCAGTCTGCCCGGCTTCACATTGGGCGATGCCATCGGCGCCTTCATGGTCACCGGACTGCTGATCTGGCTGGCCGGCGCCACCGGCCAATTCGAACGCCTCACCGAACGACTGAGCCCGGCCATCGCCAACGCCATGTTGGCGGGTGTGTTACTCCCTTTCGGGCTGGACGCCTTTAAAGCCCTGGAACACCAACCCTGGATCGCCGGCTCCATGCTGGCGACCTACATCCTGATCCGGCTCGTAATCCCGCGTTACACCATACTGACCGTTGCGGCCATCGGATTGGGGGTGACCGCTGCGCTGGGCGAGCTTGACGGCGCGAACTGGCAGTGGGCCTGGGGTCATCCGGTCTGGCAGGCGCCCACCTGGTCGGTTTCGGCCCTGCTCAGCCTCGCCCTTCCGCTCTTCCTGGTCACCATGGCCTCGCAAAACCTGCCCGGCATCGCCACTCTGGTCGCGGCCGGCTACCGCTCGCCAACTTCATCGATGCTGAAATGGACGGGCTCGACGACCTTTTTCCTCGCCCCGTTCGGGGCTTTCGCCTTGAACCTGGCCGCCATTACCGCCGCCATCTGCATGACCGAAGACGCCCACCCCGACAAGACCAAACGCTATACCGCCGCCATCTCGGCCGGGCTTTTCTACACCCTGCTCGGCCTCATGGCGGCCACCGTCGTCGCTTTCTTCCACGCCGTCCCCAGCGAATACCTGGCCGCACTGGCCGGCCTGGCACTGCTGCCGACCATCGGCGCCAGCCTGTCCACCGCGCTCGTGGACACCAGAGAACGCGAAGCAGCCCTGGTCACCTTTCTGGTAACCGCCGGCAACCTGACATTGTTCGGATTGGGAGGCGCATTCTGGGGACTACTGCTGGGATACGCCGTCAAGGGAGGACGGGCTTGGATGGAGCGACGGCAGCAAAGCACGCCGTCGCCTACTTAATTACACAAGTCTCAGGTTTTGCTGGGTGGTTAATGCCCGCGCCGGCTCCCGGTGGATCCTCGGCGGGGTCGGTGTAAATCCGTCCTTGGAGCCTAGACCGCCGCATCCCTGCGGCGGACTCCCCCGCAGAGGATCCACCGGCATCCGTCGCTCGTCACGTGCGAACTCCGAAACTTGAGTTAATTAAACGGTCGAGTAGCCGGTTACTCGCTCGGCTCCTTAGCCTTGAAAAAGGCCGCCACCGCCTGACGAAACTCATCGCTGCGCAACCGTTGCTGGAAAATACGGGCTTCCGCATCGATCGACTGCAAGATCTCGCCCATATAATGCTGTTTCATCAGCTTCTTCGTCGCCTGCAACGCCTCCGACGGCTGCGCCGCCAGCTGCTGCGCCTGCTGGTGAGCGGCATGCAAATAGTTCTCATCACCGAAAACCGCATTGATCAGCCCCGCCTTCAACGCCTCTTCTGGCCCGAACGACTTGCCCAGCATCAACCATTCTGCGGCCTTCACATGCCCCACCTTCAACGGCAGCAAATAGGACGACGCATTTTCCGGCACCAGGCCCAGATTCACGAACGGCAGCTGAAACACACTGCTCTCACCGCTGTATACCAGATCGCAGTGCAGCAACAACGTCGTCCCGATGCCCACCGCCGGCCCGTTCACCGCCGCCACAATCGGCTTCGGGAAATCCGCCATCATCCGCAAAAAGCGCAACACCGGCGCATCGTCATCCTCCATGGGGTTTTCCATGAAATCGTGCAGATCGTTCCCGGCGGTGAAAAAGAACTTCTGGCCCGTGATCAGGACCACATGGGCTTCCGGATCTTGCTTCGCCTTACCCAGAATATCGTGTAACTCGGTATACATCGCCTCAGTCAGGGCATTGCGCTTCTCCGGCCGATTAATGGCCAGCTCCAACACCCCTTTGCTCAGACGCTGAACAATTTCACTCATGATTGGCTTCCTGAAAACTGTACCGACAATTTAAACGCTTGTTTGAATTTTGCAAGCTGAGCCCTACCTATTCACAAGTTAAGTGTAGACCCACGAGAGTGATATCAGCGATCAAGAGTCAACAAGAAAGAATATGGCTGTAGTGGCCACAATCGAAAGCGCCAGGGGCGGGGGTAGAGATATCCAGAGGTGTCAGAGGCAGGATGCCGAAGCCAAGCCCCCATGGACGGGTTTACGGCGACCCTGGATACCTCTGCCCCCGCCCCTGGTGCGGCCCATTGGCACCATAGTCTAGTGTCCCGATACTCCGTTCTCTGAAAATTTTAGTGTACACTTCGCGCCACCGAGCTCACCGGCACAGGAGACCTTCATGACCGTCATCCAGCAGGACGATCTTATTCAGAGCGTTGCCGACGCCCTGCAATTCATTTCCTATTACCATCCCAAAGACTTCATCCAGGCCGTCCACGCCGCCTACGAACGGGAAGAATCCCAGGCCGCCAAAGACGCCATGGCCCAGATTCTGCTCAACAGTCGCATGTGCGCCGAAGGCCACCGGCCCATCTGCCAGGACACCGGCATCGTCACCGTCTTCCTTAACATCGGCATGGATGTCCGCTTCGACGGCGCCACCATGAGCGTCGAAGACATGGTCAACGAAGGCGTTCGTCGCGCCTACACCCACCCGGACAACGTCCTGCGTGCCTCCGTACTGGACGACCCCGACGGCGCCCGCAAGAACACCCAGGACAACACCCCCGCCGTCATCCACACCCGCCTGGTCCCGGGCAACACCGTCGACGTCCAGGTCGCGGCCAAGGGCGGCGGCAGTGAAGCCAAATCCAAATTCGCCATGCTCAACCCCTCCGACTCCATCGTCGACTGGGTACTGAAAGTGGTGCCGGAAATGGGCGCCGGCTGGTGTCCGCCGGGCATGCTCGGCATCGGCATCGGCGGCACCGCCGAAAAAGCCATGCTGATGGCCAAAGAATCCCTGATGGACCCGATCGACATCCAGGACCTGCAAGCCCGTGGCGCCAGCAACCGCGCCGAAGAACTGCGCCTGGAACTGTTCGAGAAGGTCAACCAACTGGGCATCGGCGCCCAGGGCCTGGGCGGCCTGACCACCGTACTCGACATCAAGGTGAAAGACGCCCCAACCCACGCCGCCAACAAACCGGTCGCCATCATCCCCAACTGCGCCGCCACCCGGCACACCCACTTTGTACTGGACGGCTCCGGCCCCGCCGAACTGACCCCGCCCAGCCTCGACGACTGGCCGGACATCGTCTGGGATGCCGGCCCGAGCGCGCGCCGGGTCGACCTGAACACCCTGCAGAAAGACGACATGCTCGACTGGAAACCGGGCGAGACCCTGCTGCTGAACGGCAAGATGTACACCGGCCGCGACGCCGCGCACAAGCGCATGGTCGACATGATCAACAAGGGCGAGGAACTGCCGGTTGATCTGACCAACAAACTGATCTATTACGTCGGCCCTGTCGACCCGGTCCGTGAAGAAGTCGTCGGCCCCGCCGGCCCGACCACCGCCACCCGGATGGACAAGTTCACCGACACCGTACTGGAACACACCGGCCTGATCGGCATGGTCGGCAAAGCCGAACGCGGCCCGATTGCCATCGACGCCATCGCCAAACACAAAGCCAGCTACCTGATGGCCGTGGGCGGCGCGGCCTACCTGGTATCCAAAGCGATTCGAGGCGCTAAAGTAGTCGCCTTCGAAGACCTGGGAATGGAAGCCATCTACGAGTTCGATGTGGTGGATATGCCTGTCACCGTCGCCGTCGATACCAACGGCAGCTCGGTACACCAGACCGGCCCGAAAGAATGGGCCGAAAAGATTATGGCTAAAGACGTCGGCTGATCGACCTTACGCGCCTCCGGAGCTTGTCACTGGGGGCGCGTCACCACCTGGCTGCACCACCAATACATCACCGCCAGTTTCGGCATCGCCGAAATGGACAGTCAAAAAAGGGAAACGAACTGATTGATATGGCCGACTCGGCCACGTACCAAGCCAAGCAGAGCGGCCGGAATTATGTAGTTGCTTACAGTGAGCCTACATCCAAAACCATCGCGTAGTTTCCCAACCAACATCACACCTTCAAGGCTTGCCCATTGCGGTCAGCTAGGTCTATTCGGTACCATCCCCGGCTCGACGCCCGCCCAGGGCCGCTTATTGTACCGAATCACCAGGATCGCCGTTCACCGAAGGAACAGGAATCGACATGCCAAGGAAACTACTCGCGCTCTCCATAGCATCCGGCCTTTGTGCCTTAAACGCCCACGCCCTGGAATGGGATGACGCCTACAACGTCGCCTCCGCCGGTGTGTTCTACGCCGCACAGCCCTCGGATAGCTCCTACCCCTCTTCATTCGGGCTCGGGCTGACCGGAGCCTACCACCTGCCTTTGTTTGTTGAAGGGCATCATAAGGTGATTGCCCAAGGGCATTATGGGTATTACCGCCCTCGGCCCGAAGCGGAACTAGGCAAACAAGGTTCAACAAACCATGGATTCAGTCTGGAATTATTGCTGATGCGAGATGCGGAGTTTGCTTCGAACCGGTTTTGGTGGGGAGGCGGCATCACTCGACAGGCGACTTACGTGACAGACCACTATGAGTGGCAGATTAAAAACAAAAAGTGGGCACTGGAACAGTTCGACGATGAATGGCAATTCAGTTCATCGCTATTGCTGAGCATTCAATATCCAATATCCAGTCAGCTTGACATTGAGACACTATTAGCTATTTCTATTTCTGATACACCTAGCACTATTAGTTTAAAAGCCGGCTATCGATTCTAGTAATAAAACTGACATATCGCATCCTTTATACCAAGATAAGTAAGAATCAATAATAGAAAACGCCCCTTATTTCAGGAAGCGTTTTCTAATCACTCAAAACACTTAGTACATGAAGACAGAACCTGAGTAAGGCATGCTATTATCCTCCTGATCCCCGCCTATCCCTAACGAATTACCAGCCTCGCCCGAAGCACTTATTCCTAAAACTTCTCCGTCATTGCTGACCGCAACGCTAGTACCAAAAAAATTGGAACTGTCGTTGAACAATGGTTTGATATATATAACATCTGCCTCTTCAAAATCATGAGAAATTCGCTGCCTCTCATACACATATACCGCACCCGATTTAGACATACCATTGTCTATAGGAATGTCATTAATCCCTGAAGCATCCATCCTTTCTCCTGGCGCACCAACTACAAGAGTAAGACCATCCGTACTCACCGCTAGAGACGATCCAAAGCTGGCATTTTCTACAGGATATTTCGGAGTAAGCTTTTGTCTATGAGCTGTCCCAAATTGAGAGCCATGCAACCCCCATTCATATCTATCTACTCTATTGAATGAAGACGAACCAACCAATATATCTCCATCATTATCAAAGGCAACAGAGGCAATCCCTGTAGCCCGCAAGTCTAGATCGACAGTTTTCCGACTTGTAATGTAGTAAACTTTATCTAACCCTGGCGCTGCAACAACAAGTTCATTGCAATGTTCATCGCAGTCTAACGATGCTCCAAACGCTGCATTATCTGAAGAACCATATATGTATTTGGCCTTATTAACATAATCTGTTTGTTGCCACTGCCCCCCTACTCCTCGTTGAAACTTATAGACTGCACCTGATCCCGGCGATGAAGTATCTTCCGGATTATCTGGATCACCACTGTTTTCTCCTTTGGACCCCACAGCGACAATATCACCACTACGACTTAGCGACACCGCATTTCCAAACAGAGCACCACTTCTTGAATTGGATGCTTTTATATAAGACTCTTGGTGCCAAGCTCCTGAATTTTGGCTATATACAAATACAGCTCCCGAATTGGGCGCAGATCGACTAGCCTGATCACCATCGATGCCTGTTGCAGCACTAGAGTCACCCGGAGCGCCTACCACTAGGAGGTCGCCAGTTTCATTAAGACCTACTGAGTCACCAAAGTACTGGGACCCATGTGTATTAGAGGGCTTAATATACGCTTGCTGAACCCACTGATCACTGATCTTGGTGTAAATATAAACAGCCCCGGCTCCAGTCAGGGTATTATCACTTTGATCACCATTAATGCCTTGAGCACTGCTTTGCTCCATCCTGGCGCCTACGGCCATAGTACTGCCATCTCCACTGATGGCGATAGAATTACCGAAGTTATCCGATTGCCCTGTATTCGATGCTTTAAAATACCCGACAGCCTGTATGACATTTTCGTCAATTAGCACTGTTTGAGAGGAAGCGCACTCGCCAGCCGCACAAGCTTCCAACATGTATTGCGCATCCAACCTATTTAAGACAGCTAAGTCTATGTGGTACGAACTGACGTCGCCGTCAAAGCTCGCAATCTGTTCAAACCCAGACTGACTGTCCTTATTTTCAAACAATCGGTACTCCTCAACACCTGGTACTTTATTCCATTCAATATGAAGCTTTTTTACTGGCTCAGGTGCTATACTCAAGTCTGGCTTAGGTAGCAGACAGGATACTTCTATTTCATATTTATCATAGGCATCTGCAGTACCAGAACCGTTTTCAACACCACACACCTGAGGTACTGAATCGGGTTGAATCTCAACCTCTACGCTGTACTCTTCCTCTAAAATTAGTAAATCGTCGAATACAAACACACCGTTTTCCGCTACTACAAGTGTGTCTGTTTCATTGTTCGTCAGAGTAACCGAGTTACCTTCCGCCAAACCGCTGATGACCCCATCAACTTCAATACCTAGATTACAATTAACTTTAACCCCGGTTACTGCCGCACCATCTATCTGTCCGGTGCCACTGTCAATGTCACATCGATGCAATAGATCCTCGGGTGTTTTGAGTACGCTGATCTCATATGTTTCGTAGTCTGGAACAGGCTGGTCGAATTGATAGACCCCATCAGAATTGATCACTAAATTATCGCCGCCATTGTTCTGAAGCACAAGTCCGCTGCGCAGTAGACCACTAACCTCCACGCCGACTTTATAGGCTAGGGTCTCACAACTTACACCTACCTCCAGAACGTCTCGGGAATCTACTGTTCCAGTCGGATTAGTCAGGGTACAATTTTGGTTGGGCCCTTGAGGGTGCGCTTTGACACTGACGGTATACTCTTCGCCTGTTTTTAGCCCTACCGGGAAAACGAAGCTGCCGTTGGTATCTACAGATAAATCATCCTGACCATTCAATTGCAGAACGACATTGGTTTCTTCTGCGAGCCCTTCCAGGGTGCCGCCTATCGCATAGGTATTGTTGCAACTGACCAAAATGTTGCTTACTTCACTTCCTGTTAGGCGACCCGACCCATTTGTGACACGGCAGCTTTGTTCGGGTGAAGTGGGTTGAGATGCTATTGTTACGGAGTAATCTGATTGATCTTCGAGTGTGTTTGAAAAAGCAAAACTTCCGTCGGACTCAACCGCCAGGTCATGTTCTCCATTGAGTTGGATTACCAATCCGGAGCCCTCGAGGCCCGATACACTGCCACCCACTGCAAAAGATCCCGTTTCACATACAATGAGGATGTCGTCTACGTTTGCGCCATCGACCTTGCCACTCCCATTGGAAACATCACAAATTTGACTGGGGTTGGTCGGCTGATTCGATACTGATACTGAATATTCCGAATAGTCATCCAGCCCTGCCAGGATTTCCAATGCACCATTTTCAATCGATGTTTCGAGCTTTTCTCCATTAACCGTGACGTCCAACCCTTCTCCTTTTAAGCCGACTATCCGCCCATGGAGACTATACTGACTGGTTATGCAGGATACCGAGAGGCTATTGACATCTGCACCACTGATGGTTCCATTGGCGTTCTGGATTTGACACACTTGGTTCGGCGATTGGGGTTGCGTATCGATTGCAACAGAATAGTCCGTGCCGTCGGCGACCTCGTTATTAAACTCAAATTGGCCGGAATCGGAGATACTGATAGAGTCGGATTCATTATTGACCAGCACAAGACCGCTGCCCAACAATCCACTTACCTCACCACTGAGGGTATAGCCTTTAACCGAACAATCGACAATTATGTCTAAATAATCGCCACCGGCTACAACACCGTTTGCATTGGTTAAGCTGCAGACCTGAGTAGGATCTTTAGGCAGATCTTCTATTTCGGTGGTAAATTCCGAGCCATCAAGCACCGGCTCCGGAAAAGCGAATTCACCATTATGGGTTAAACGGACAGTTTGATTACTGTTGGTCTTCAGTACCAATTCACCGCCGGAAAGCCCGTTAACAATGCCACCCAACATATACTTTAGAGTGTTGCATTGAACTAATACATCATCTACATCAGACTTTTCCACAGTGCCATCACCATTTTCAACAACACACTCTTGGTTAGGCTGCACTGGATTAGTGTCAACAAGGACCTGATACGTTTCTCCTGTTTTAAGAAACCCATCAAATGTATACGATCCATTCTCAGGAATCGAATGCACCTCCCCTTCGTTGAGTTGCAATTTTAAATTTTTTCCTTTCAAGCCTTCTACACTAACCGATACTTCAAAAGATCCATCAGGATCGGGGGGATCATCTGGAATCTCGGGAATTCCATTTTCGCATGCACTTACTAGAGCAATAGAACTTAACATGAAAAAAGTAATTTTTAGTCTTTCCGTCAGCATAGATCACTCCTTTTAGAAATCCACATTAAATCACCCCGACCTACTACATGAAAGCCAGCCGGAGAACATAGATAATGCCATTACTTAATAAATAAAAACTCGCAAAAAAGTAAAACCAAACATTACTGAAAGGCCTAATTTTTCTACTTTCTACGATCTTCGCTTTACCTCAGTGGCAATATAAATCACGTAGTGTAAACATAAAAAAGCCCGGCATAAGCCGGGCTCAGTCAACTAGATAACTAGTTACAGCGTAATAGACGTGGCATCAGCTTTAGCATCTGCATCGCTGTTGTAGGCACTGAACAGTTCTTTCAGGTCCAGAGTATCTACACCACCTTCAACAACACCAGTCATAACAAGCGTGAACGAGTAAGTGACTGCTCCGTCACTCTTCTCAGTAATGTTCATTCGAGTATTGCTGCTGCTAGTATCGATCTCTACAACATCACCATTTACGTCCGTGAAGGTAAAAAGATCCGCAACCTCAGTAGCAGTCAGAGTTTCACCTGAGGCTTCACCTGACCAATCTACTTCATGCTCGAAAGTGTAGTGAACAGTAATAGTGGATACACCATTCGCCTCAGCTACATTTACAGAGTCATTTTGGACAGAGAAGGATTCGACCTTGTTTTGAACAGCGAATTGGGGTGCTTCGAAATAACCCGATGTCCCAGCTTTATCAGCACTGTTGTCGTTGTAGAATGCCCAAGTAGCACCATGTTTATTCGGGATTTTACTGAAATCCAATTTAGCATGTTTGTGCTTCAAGCCATCACTCGCAACACTTGCTTCTGGAGCATCATCATTATACTGGGCTAGGTCAAATGTATCTCCAAGATGGAACTGACCATACCCCAGGTCGTTGGCAGCGCCTTTATTGTTGTCATGCCGTTTAACGGTCAGAGTCAGATTTTGTTCATCCCAATCGTAATTTTCGACATCTGACAGATCAATATCCACACCATTCAGTGACATGGCTGTTTCGGGACCATCGATAGCACTGATGTCGATGGGCTTGTCGAATTCAACAATGAAGACATCACCCTCGTAGACTGCGGATACCACCATGGGTGGAATCATATCGCGCACAACAACTTTAGCGTTGTATTCCTCTGTTGCTTCATTGCCCTCAAGATCTGAGACGACCCCGGTGAAATCGAAAACCGAACCATCTTCTTCAAGAGCGAACTTATAGATGTTCGTCAGGTCAAACGTAACCAGATCCACATCGTTATTTTCGTTGTCATCGCCATTGTCATCCTTAACCACATCATTAAGGACTTTATAGCTATTCTCAACAGGCAACTCATTGCCGGCAACAGCTGTAAACACAGGCGTACCATCAAGTGTTTCACTCAGGTTCTCGGAGAATGCAACACCCATTGTACGTGCGAAGTAGTCGGCCTGACCCAGATAAGCTGTCAACGCATTTTTATCGTAAACGTTGTTGGTTGGGTTAATGAACTCTTCACCTTCAGCTGTACCGCTGTCATTTGATGAATCTTCAGGATTGACAGTGTTCAACGAATACAAGCGCTCAAAGGATTCAATATAGTTCTTATCATCTTCTGAACCAGAGTCTGTTCCATCAACCTCACCAAACAAACGTGGTGTCAGGTCATAGTATGGCGTACCTACTACTACGTCCAGATCGGAAGATGTTTCACCACCGTTACCGTAACGACGCGTGGTGACTTGACCGTTATCTTTGTTACCTACGCCATAGGAATCCTGCAGCACAGTGGTCGGTGCAACATTGTCCACCAGCGTAAGTACTGTCGGTGTTCCATCATAGCCAAAGTCATCCAGCGGTGTCACTACCACTTGGTCTCCGGGTACCACGCCGTCCAAGTACAGTTCTACATCATTGGAGCCGTCAGCGGTAACCAGGGCGTATTCGAGTGGATCGCCATTGTTGTCAACCTGATTCTCAAGTTCACCCAGGCCTTTCAATTCTTTCGCAGAAAGACCGGTCCACTTGTCGTTGCCTTCACTATCACGGACTTCAACACGATATGCAGAAGCGTTGGTCGGTGTGAAGTGAACGAGAGTTGAATCAACTTCAACGTCTGCTGTTCCTTCCAGGCTCGCGGTAGCCTTAATCGTCGTCAACAACGATTTCAGACGAGACTGGGTAGCACCACCTTCGTCATTTGCGTTCAACTGCTGGATACCTTCTACATCATCGTTGATATCCAGGAAGGCGTGGTTCTTAGCTTGTGCCAGTTCCAACTCATCAACACCGGTTTCATCTGTTGATTCCTGAGTGAAAGCTGAAACTTGCTGAGCGTTATCATTGGCTTCAATAAAGCTCTTCAACTTCAGACGTACATACTGCGCACCTGTGGTAGCGGACATGGTCTCGTCAAATCCGACCAATGACGGATCACCGTCTTTGTCAACAACACCCAGGGCGTTAGAGCTTGTGTCTTTAAAGTCAGCCGTCAGGAGCAACAAATCAATGTCGTGATCTGCAGGGACAGCGGTATCAAGGGTGACGGTCAGGATGTTGCCGCTCAGAGATGCAGAGTGACCGAGGTAAGCTGCGTCAGTTACGTCACGAACACGCAGAGAGTTGGGATCAACGTCCTGCATGGTTTCGTTGAACTTGACGGTCAGAGTAGTTGTCACGTCATCATTCAACATACCGCGAGAGGCATTCTGATCGATAACCTGAGTCACGGACTCAACCCAAGGGCTGATCGTGTCGAGGCTCAGAACCGGTGTTGCAGATACGGTTCCGAGAGCAACCAGGCTGTGTTCGTCGGAAGTATCGATGGTTTTGGATACCTGGTAGTCGTCAGCTGCCAGCTTCAGCACAGCATCGGACGGAACACCTTCGAAGGTGAACTCGCCGTTTGCGCTGGTGGTCGCCGTGATGCCCTGGGTGGAATAGGTGGTCTTAACACCGTCCTGGGGCTGCTCCTGGTCAACACCGACAGAAGAGGAATCCATGTCCAGAGACAGGCGAACACCCGCCAATGCTTCACCGTTCAGAGCGTGGCGCAGAGTGCCTTTAACTGAAGCTGTAGTCGCTGGCAGAGCAGCGGTACCTGCGGAAGCGTTGAAGCCATCCACGAAGGTGGTCACCGGGTTGGTAACTTCGTTCTCGTCGCCGGAGCCGTTGAAGATCTGCGCTTGCGGCATAACGGTGACGGTGGCGCCCAGGTAGCCTTCCGGCGCTACGATGGTCAGGGCCAGTGCCTGAGCGTATTCGTCGCTGTCGTTCTTTACAGTACGAGTAACAGCGACGTCGGAGAAATAGTACTGACCACCGGCGTTGGTGGTTGCAGTTTGCTCACCCAGATAAACGGTCGCCCCCTGGATCGGGTAGCCGTTGGTGTCGGTTACCAAACCAGTGATGGAACCACGCGGGTTGTTCACGGTTTGGTAGTTGGACGGATTGCTGTTGGTCTCTTGAGAGGTGCTGGTACCTTCCGTTTTCGTATCGGTTGACTCGTCGTTACAACCGGCCAGTACCAAAGTACCAGCGGCGACAGCGGCGACCAGTGACTTCTTGATCCAAATGCCTTCAGACATTGCCTTCTCCTTCGATTTTTCAAAAACCAATGTCACCGTCTTGGCGACACGATTGGCGGCATTACAGCATTGGAACGCAGTTCGAGAAAGAAACCGGAGGGAAGCGCGCAGGGGCATGGCGCAAGGGTGAGGGTGCGTTAGACGCGGCTTCCCTGTCGGTTCCTTGTCTGTGTCTGTCGTCCTTACTCTCGGGTGAATCGGGTATCGATTCCTCCGAGAGCCAACCCGACATTCCGCGTCGGGCCTTCGCTGTAGTTGCGCGTATGAAAATCTTTCAGCCGTTTCAAGTCAACCGAGGTTTTGGAGCAGTTCAAATTTTTGTGATTGACTCGACATCTGTGGTTTTTGTCGGAAATGTCTTACAAAGATTGTCGGAAATCGGCTTGCACGGAAGCCGATTTCCGATCAATCCGCGATGGTTTTCTCCGAATTGGTCGACGGTTTAAAGTGGTAAGAAGCCAGCACATAGGCGTAAATATCGGCAACATCGGCGGCGAAATGGTCGATTGAAAAACGGCGCGCATAGTCAAGTGCCTGGTCAGCCATCTCCTCGCGCAAGGCGTCGTCTTCGAGCAATTTTTGAACACTTTCGGTCCATTGCGATAACTTGCTGGGTGTTTTGTAACCATTTATCCCGTGACGAACCACGTCGTCGATTCCGCTGGAGCGAACAGCGACAACGGGCATATGAGCCGCCATGGCTTCCAGAATAACCATGCCTTGAGTCTCGGATTTCGACGCGAACAGGAACAAGCTACCCAGTTGGTAGTAATTCACCATCTCGTCCGGTGGAACCGCACCCGTTAAATGCACACAATCGCTTAGTCCCTGCTCATCGATGCGTGCTTGCAGTGCATCGCGTTCTTCACCATCCCCGATGATCAGACAGGTGAATTTTTGATCACTGAGTTGCTTCAGGTGAGCCAGTCCGTCAATGATGAAGCCGATGTTCTTTTCCTTGCTGAGCCGGGAAACACTGACCAGTACCGGTTCGTCACCGATGCCAAATTTTTGTTTCAGGTCGGCTTCGGAGGATTCGGAGCGTTTCTGGAACCGATCGAAGTCGATGCCGGTCGGTTGAACGAATATGTGGGATGTCACACCGATGATGCGCAAATATTCCTCGGCGGACGCCGTCGGTACGACCACGCCTTCACAGTGGTTGGCGAACCGCCGCACGAGGCTGTGTGAGATCAGGTTTCTGAACAAGGGCCCCGGTAGCGGAACGTAGTGCGCATAGTGCTCCAGTCGCGTGTGGTAGGTGTACACAGCGGGCACTTTCATACGTTTCGCCAGCATTAAGCCCAGCCAACCCAACCAGAACGGATGATGAATGTGGATCAGGTCGGGTTTGAAGGCGCGCAAACCTCGAATGACACGCATCGACAACAGGTTGGCGATGCGGAACTCTCCTTTCTCGCCCAGCGTCAGCAGGGAGGGCACGCGGATGACGTCGGTCTCTTTCGCATCCTGATCCTTGTAGCTGGGCGCTACGACTTTAACCTTGTGTTTAAGTCGAACCAAACCGCGCCTGAGCCTATCGATGGAGATCGGCACGCCCCCGATGAACGGCAGGTAGTTGTTGGTCACCATGGCGATGTTCAACGGTTTACCCTGAAAGGGGGTAACGTCCAGATCGAAATTGGGGTAGTAGTCACGCTCCACGAATACGGTGCTGTACAGCTTGATCGCCAGCGCACCCAGTGCGGCCAGCACGAGCACGAAGTTCAGGTGCCCCACGTAGAACAATGAATGTACGAACAACCAGAGGCTTTCCAGCGTCTTCTGGACCTGGTGTTGGCCGATGTCCAGTTTTCGTTCGCTGATGGACACCGAGTCATCACTCACGTCCACCCAGACATAGTGGTAGTAGCTGGTGTCGTCGTTCAGAACCAGCCCACCGGCACCCCCGGTGGTTATATATTGAACGCCTTTTTCCCTTTGCTGGTCGAACAAGTGAAGATTGGCGGAAAAAACAGCCGTCACGCCGTGTCGGCTGAAGAGAGTCTTGAGCTGGGTCTTGAATTCCCCTTCTTCCAGGTATTGAGCGGCGAAGTCGATGGGGGATTCTTCCTTGGCTTTTAACAGGGGGTGACTGATGAAAACGAAGCGATGCTCGGGCATGGGGTCGAGCAGTTGCTGTTCAAGCCAGTGTAACTGGAAGCGGTAGGCATCCGGATCCGTGCTGTCCAGGAATATGAACTGGCTGTTGCCCGCCTTGAAGGAGTAAAAATAAGGGCCGAAATGGTCGTAGAAATGAAAGGAACCGAAGGTGCTGGACTCGTGCTCACCCACCGTCAGAAAGTAAGGCATGTCCAGATGGTTCATGGTGCGGTAGACGGCCCGGTACTTGTCTTCCCCACCGCTGCTGACGGCGTTGCCGGCGGATATCAACAAGTCGGGCTCCGCCTCGTTGATCATCGGGATCATCTTGCGCTCGAAGATGCCGATCGAATTGTTGATGTTGCCCACCACGGCGAATTGCACGCTGTCTTGCCCCGCCCGTTCGCGTTGCACCTGTTGAATATGCTGGGCATGAACCGCGGTAAAGTCCTGCTCAAACACGGCCAGATAGGATCGATACCCCACCAACGACACGATAATCAGCACATTGAGGTAGAAGGCGATCTTGAGCCGGCGCGGGGTGATCCATCGGGACAGGGTCATTGGGAATCTCCGGTTTTACGGGCCAGTTCGTGTTGGGTCACAATCAGGCCGATGGCCATGCCGACGTAGATGGTCAGGGCCCGCCAGACAATGATGACCAGGACCAGATGGCTGGCAATCAGCGATCCGGAGAAGAAATGTCCGAACACCCCCTCGGCGATGCCCGACGCTCCGGGCGTGGGTGAGAAATACATGACGAAGGTGATGACCACCATTCGGCCCACGACCAGCCAATAGTCCAACGTGTACCCCAGCGCCCAACAAATAAAGGCGGGAAAGGAGAACAAGGCCAGCAGGAAGACGGCCGTCATCACCCAGGAGGCCAGGATATCAACCGGTGAACCGCGAAAGTACTGGCGAAAACCGTCGGTGAAGCGCCGGGTCTCACGCACCAACCGGGTCAGCCATCGATGATGGCGGGAAGCGCTGATCAAATGCGCGCGCCGCAGGCCGTTCAGCCCGCGAATCAACGGCAGGCTCAGCCAATGGGGTTTGAACAACAACACCAGGAAGAAGCCGGCATAGAGGGTGACGCAGATCACCAGCGCTTCCATCATGAAGCCGTTCTGCTTGGCGGCCTGCTCGGCACCGGGCAGCGTCAGCAACAGAACCGGCGTGGCCCCGAAGATGAACAGAACCGCCAATACGGTGCGGATGGTGGTCGCGGTGAAGGCGGTCCCGACCGGGACGCCGTGTCGTCGCAGAAACCAGACCTGGGCAAAACCACCCCCGGTCGCCATGGGGGTGATGTTCGAGACAAAGATGTTCAGGAACACCAATCGCGCCATATCGCGCAGTCCGACCCGATGCCCCAGGGCTCTCAAGGTGAACCACAGACGCAGTCCGTCCGCGGCGAAATAGACCGGCAACAGCGCGAGCCCCATCACCACGGCCGGAATCGAGAGAATCTCGCCCTCGAACTCAACGGATGGATCGGATAGTTGCGTGTAAACGGCAAACAGACCGGCACCGCTCAAGCCGACGAACACCAGGGTCAACACCAGGAGGCGCTTCCCTTTGAAGACAGGCACGGCCTGCTTAGTGGTTGGATCCGTTGCGTTGGGTTCGGTCATTCAGTATCCGGTCGTTTTAAACAGTAAACAGACTTAGCTGTGGGCGCGGTACGGGCATCTCAAGGCCGAAATGCAAGCCCGAGATAAAGGCCCAGGCCCTACTCAGACCTTCAACGGTGGCGGTTGCCGGTGCTCACTGCGGTACCGGGAAGGCGCCATACCGGTTCGCCCACGAAACCAGTGGCTGAAATTGAAGGCGTCGCTGTAACCGACCCGATGCGCGATCTGGCTCACCTGCCAGTTGCTGTTGATCAGCAATTCGCGCGCCCGCTGCAAACGCAAATCCGCCAGACGGCTCATCGGTCCTTGCCCGTAGAGCTTGCGGCACACCCGGTTCAGGTGCGGTACCGAGCAATGTACCGCCTCGGCCAGCGACAACTGGGTCCAGTGATGGTGCAACTGATCCTCCAATTGTGCAAACAACTGCCGTACGGACATCTCCAGGCGGCTGTAACCCGAGTCTTTCAACAGCAACTCCATCAGCACCTCGTTGAGCAGCGCGACCAGCCGGCGTCTGCGCGGCGTACGGATCTGGTGGTAGAGGGCGTCCATCAACGGTGACAGCGCCCAAACCTGCTCGTGTTGAAAAACATCGGCGTCCTGGGTTTTCAGGGCCGACCAGGCCTCGCTGTCGCGCAGCAGCAACCAGGCCATACGCCAGTCCTCGCCGCCCAGTTCAAACAGGAAGGGGCGTCGGGCCGGCAGCCGGGTTACGCTGCCCGGAGTGATGTCGTAACTGCGCCCGGGGACATGTACGCGCCCTCTCCCGCCCAGCGTGAACAACAGGGTATGGATGTCCGGGTCCTTGCGGCCGACCCGGTAACTGCCTTTCAACCAGCTGATGCCACCCATGTGCAGGCCATGATCGAGCAATTCGGGCACTTCCTCGGTGATCAGAAACCGCTCACGGCACTCCGGCCCCAGGTGCAGTACGTCCTGAAAGTCGGCATGATCCATATTCACAGGTTGTTGATTCATATACACATAGCCTGTCAAAACCCAGTCCGCCTAGAATAAGCCCATATTAAAGACACTTCCAATGAACAGTCCGACATTGCCGTCCGGTGGTCGTTATTGTTCCTCTTGATCAATCATTCATATTCACAGTTACAGTCGTATAACTGGGTGGGCTCCTGCGCGTCCGGTTGACAGGTATTGGGCCGCAAGCCCAATAGGGAGAGCGGAATGAGTTATCGGGTTTTCTGGCAGCAGGTTCTGGCCCTGGCGTTGCCGGTCGCCTTCCAGTCGGCGCTGGTATCGGCACTGGGCATGGCGGACGTCCTGATGGTGGGGCATCTGGGCAGCGAGGCTGTGGCGGCCGTCGGCCTGTCGGCCAAGTTGAATTTCGTGCTGATCCTGGTGATGGCCGCGCTCGGAACCGGCTGCAGCATTCTGGTGGCTCAGTATTTCGGCGCGGGGCGGCCGGAGAAGGTGCGCCAGACGCTGATACTCTCCCTGATCGTCGGTATGGCGGTCATGCTGCCCTTCACCCTGCTGATCCTGTTCCAAGCCGAGAACCTGATCCGCTTCGGCACCGGTGACCCGGTGGTCATCGAGTTGGGCGGCCGCTACCTGACGCTGCTGGGCCTGACGCTGTTCACCACTCAGGCGATCATCGTCTACGAATCCGCGATGCGCTCGATCGGCCGCACTGGCTGGCCGTTAAAATACGCCATGGTCGCCATCGGCCTGAACGTTCTGATGAACTATTGGTTCATCAACGGCGGCCTGGGCGTGCCCGCCATGGGAGTCACCGGCGCGGCCGTGGCGACGGTGTTGGCGCGGGTGATCCAGATCGGCTGGATTGCGTGGGATGTGCAACGGACCGAGACATTGCGTCTTGACCGCGATGCCCTGGCCTCGCTGCGCGGCTCCACCCTGCCCGCCCGCTTCGGCCGCCTGACCTGGCCGTTGGTGCTGAACTTCACGCTCTGGTCGGTCGGTTCGCTTGGCTATCACCTGATCGCCGGGCAAATGGGCACGGTACCCCTGGCGGTCATGAGCCTGCTGGCACCGATCGAAGGTCTGTATCACTCGCTGTTTTTCGGCCTGGTCAACGCCTGCGGCATTATGATCGGCCAGCGCCTCGGGCGGGATCAGTTCGCGGAGGCCGCCTGGTTGGCCAATCGCTTCCTGGCGTTCGCGCCGATCGGTTCCTTTATGCTTGGCCTGGTGATCCTCGCGATCTCACCGTTGATGCTGTCGCTGATGCACATTACCGATGCGGAGACCACGCGTCAGACGCAATGGGCCATGGTGGTCATGTGCCTGGGCTTCTGGATCAAGGTGTTCAACATGACGGCGATTCAGGGCATCTTGAGAGCCGGCGGCGACAGCCGGTTCTGCCTGGGCATGGACATGGTGGCGCTGTGGATGGTCGGCCTGCCGTTGACCTGGATCGCGGCCTTTATCTGGGAGCTGCCCTTTACCCTGGTGTATGCCATGGTGTTGAGTGAAGAGGTGATCAAAGCCCTGGGCGTCGGCTGGCGGGTCCGAAGGGGCTATTGGCTGGCGAACCTGGCCGAGCCGGAAGACAGGGTGTTGGCCCAGGCCGAACCCGCGGCCTGAGCTTACACTCGAAATGACGCCCCGACAGGCCGGAAGCAGGCCGGCTTTTTGGAGCGTATCAGTCGTTCAGCGCCGCCTTGATTTTCTCGGCTTGTTCGGACAGCAATTCCGCATCGGCCTGAGTGGCGGCGTGTGGCTTGCGCAGGTCGGCGATCGAGCCGGGGATCACATGAAAGTGAACATGCGGCACGGTTTGACCGGCCCCCTTGCCGTTCAACTGAAAGACAACGACGCCAGGCGCATTGAACGCTTTCTTGACCGCCGCGCCCACCTTGCGCACCGAGCTCATCCAGGCGGCCGCGCCTTCATCCGACAGGTCGAAAATCGTCTCCGCCTCTTCTTTCGGGATCACCAGCGTATGGCCATCGGCCTGGGGCATGATGTCCATGAACGCCAGGGTGTGATCGTCTTCGTAGACCTTGATGGCGGGGATTTCACCGCGCAGCATCTTGGCAAAAATATTGTTCGTGTCGTACGCCATGATAAGCTCCCTTCAGTTTCCTATTCGTAGTGCCAGCTTAGCGGAAATCGGCCGCGGGCTGAAAGCATTCCCGACAGATCTCTCGGTTTAAGGACCGCGACATGGCTATCTATAACCTCGGTTCGATCAATCTCGACCACCTCTATCGCGTCGACCATTTCGTCCGCCCCGGCGAAACCCTGGCCTCCACCGACTTCCAGACCCTGCTCGGCGGCAAGGGTGCCAATCAGTCCATCGCGCTGGGCCGGGCGGGAGCAAGGGTCCACCATATCGGCGCCATCAGCCGTAACGACGACTGGGTGCTCAACGAGATGCGCGCCAGCGGTGTCGACACCGATCGAGTCGCCCAACTCGATGGCGCCAGCGGTCACGCCATTATCCAGCTCGACCGACAGGCCGAAAACGCCATCATTCTCTACCCCGGCGCCAACCATCGCCTGACGCGAGAACAGATTGAATCCAGCCTGGCCGATGCCGGTCCGGACGACTGGCTGTTGATGCAGCACGAGACCAATGGACTGGCCGACGCCATCGAACTGGCCCGTCAAAAAGGGCTTTCTATCGCGTTCAATCCGGCGCCCATGGTTGCCGAGGCGGCGCGACCGCTGATCCGGGACGTCGACCTTCTGATCGTCAATGAGGTCGAAGCCATGGACCTGACCGGTACCCGGGATATAAAAGCCGCCGAATCGGCGTTGACCCGCGATTATCCGCAACTGCGTATCCTGCTGACACTCGGGCGCGAAGGTGTGGTCTATATTGGTCCCGAGGGGCGCGAGCAACAACTGGCCTTTCAGGTCGACGCCGTGGACACCACCGCCGCCGGCGACACCTTCATCGGCTATTGCCTGGCGGCGCTGGCCGAAGGGCTGCCGCCTCTCGAGGCGATGGCCTCGGGCGGTGCGGCCGCCGCCCTGTGTGTCACCCGTCTGGGTGCCGCCCAATCCATTCCCCGGCGGGATGAGGTCGACGCCTTCCTGCAGTCCCACAACCCGACTCGATAGGAGCCTCTCATGGCGCGCAAAGTCATCATCGACACCGATCCGGGCATCGACGATGCCATGGCCATCCTCTTTGCGTTCAAGGCCAGTACCGTGGAGGTGCTGGGTTTGACGACCATTTTCGGCAATGTCGGTGTGGATCGGGCCACGGACAACGCCCTGAGCCTGACGGAGCTGTCGGGCATAGCCACACCGGTAGCCCGGGGCGCCGCCGCACCACTGAAAATGGACCCGCGCCAGCACGCGGACTATGTGCACGGTGCGGACGGCTTCGGCAACATCGGCTGGCCTGGCCCGAAGCGCAAGCCGGACCCGCGCTCAGCCGCCCAATTCATCGTGGACTCGGTCTTGGAAGCACCCGGCGAGGTCACCCTAGTCGCGCTGGGCCCTCTGACCAACCTGGCGCTGGCGTTGGAGCTGGAACCGGACATCGCCGGTCAGGTCCGCGAGGTGGTGTTGATGGGTGGCGCCGTGCACGAAACCGGCAATGTCAGCCCGGTGGCCGAGGCGAACATCATCAATGACCCGCACGCGGCCGATGCGGTGTTCGGAGCCGGTTGGCCGGTAACGATGCTGGGGTTGGATGTGACCCATCAGGTGTTGCTGAAGGCGGCGGTGCTGGATCGGATTCGACAGGCGAACCCGGATCAGGGGGACTTTCTGTCGCAGGCGGCGGAGCACTATTTCAATTTTTACCGTCAGTCGCTGGGTATCGACGGCTGCTACTTTCACGATGCGGCGACCATCGCCTATGTGATGGATCCGTCTTTGTTCGGGTGTCGCCATGGGGTGATTCGGGTGGCGACGGAGGGGCTGGCGATCGGTCAGACGATGATGGCCCCCGAGGGGCGGAGTTTTCCGACACCCGGCTGGGAGGGGCGTCCCTTGACCAAAGTGGCGGTGGAGGTCGACGACGTCCGGGTTCTGGCTCTGTTCGAACAGACGTTGTCCGTGGCTTAATAAATGCCTGTGGACAGGGTCCGTGTTGGATGCCGGGGTAGGCTTGCTCCGGGTCGCCGTTAATACGTCCATGTAGGCTAGACCGCAGCATCCATGCTGCGGACTCCCCTGCGCAAGCCTACCCCGGCACCCGACACTCGCACCTGTGCCACAAACTACAATTCCTCCGAATTGCTCGTCGGCTCAAAAGCGCACAATTTGCAAAAACCATTCAAGGCACTGTTACATCTCAACTTGAAACAGCAGAAATCATTAACATGACAAGTCTCTCCAATTGACCCGGCGACAACTACCGAGCGACGATAACAGCTAACATTCGCCAATCACTCATTCGTGAATAAGGGAGACAGCCATGACCGCACCGATCAAACTCGGTTTTCTCTACCCTGGCCATTCGGCGGAAGACGATTTGCCGTTGATGGCCGGCATGCTGGATCCGAACATTGAGGTGAATGTCGTGCACACGTCGGTTGGCGAGGATGCCCATCGCATCGATGCGTTGCTCGATCTGGGTCAGTCGGACCGATTGGTGCCGGCCTCCGATCCGTTGTTCGGGACGGGCATTGCGGCGGTGATCTGGGCGTGCACCAGTGGCAGTTTTGTATTCGGTCGCGACGGTGCCCGGGAGCAGGCCCGCATTCTGGAGGATTACCTGCGCATTCCGGCGTCCAGTACGTCCCTCGCCTTCGCGGACGCGCTTGCCGCTATGGGGCTGCGCCGCGTGGCCATTGCCGCGACCTATCCGGATGAGGTGGCCCAGTCGTTCGTGGATTTTCTCGCCGAGTGCGATATCGAAACCGTTTCCTGGCGGGGCGAAGGCATTGTCACGGCGGCCGAAGTCGGCCGGTTACCGGTCGAGCGGATCATGGAATTCGTGTCCGGCGGCGACCATCCGGACGCCGAGGCCATTCTGGTGCCGGATACGGCCGCTCACACGGCCACAGTGATCGAGCCGTTGGAGAAGCGGCTCGGCAAACCGGTCATCACCGCCAACCAGGTCAGCCTGTGGCAGGCGTTACGTTTGGCGAACGGCCTGACCCCGCGCACAGGGCTCGGCCGTCTGTTCAATACCGCTTACTGATCGTTTTTACCGCCGGACGTGGTATTCCGCGTCAGGGCGCTGATCATGTCGAGCGGTAACGGGAACACGATGGTGGAGGCATTGCCGGTGCTCATGTCCGCCAGGGTCTGCAGGTAGCGCAGTTGCATCGAGCCGGGGCTGCGATCCATGATCTGGGCGGCCTCGACCAGTTTCTCCGACGCCTGGAGTTCACCTTCGGCGTGGATGATCTTGGCGCGCCGCTCGCGTTCGGCTTCGGCCTGTTTGGCAATGGCCCGGATCATGGATTCGTTCAGGTCGACGTGCTTGATCTCGACATTGGCGACCTTGATGCCCCATTCTTCCGTCTGTTTATCCAGAATCTCCTGAATGTCCTCGTTGAGTCGGTCCCGCTCGGACAGCATTTCGTCCAGGTCGTGTTTACCCAACACCGAACGCAGGGTGGTCTGGGCCAATTGGCTGGTGGCCGCGTGGTAATTTTCGACCCGGATGATGGCGCGCTCCGGATCGACCACCCGGTAGTACAGCACGGCATTGACCCGCACCGTGACGTTGTCGTGCGAGATGACGTCCTGGCTGGGCACATCGAGCGTGATCACACGCAAGTCGACCCGCACCATTTGTTGCAGGCCGGGAATGATGATGATCAGGCCGGGGCCCTTAACGCCCTGAAACCGGCCCAGGAAAAACACCACGCCTCGCTGGTACTCGGGCAGAATACGGATTGCCGATGCCAGGATCGCCAGCAGAACGACGACCGGGGTAATGTAAGGAATCAGATCGACCATGATGTGTCTCCCTCGGTTAAGAAGGTGGAGCGCCGTGTCAGGATGACTCGGCGCGAACGTGAACCGTCAGACCGTGCACCTGTTCTACCCGCACAGATTGGCCCGCCGTCAGCGGCTGCTCACTCACGGCATTCCAGCGCTCACCGTTGAGTCGGACATGACCGCGATAGTGGCCTTCCCGGTCGGGCTCGAAGTCGTCGAGCACTTCGACGTCTTCCTCTCCGGCCCGTTCCATACCGGTGGCGACCGGCCGATGGCGAATGGTCAGAAAGCGGGTGACCGCCCAGAGCAGAAAACCGCCTGCCACCGCGGCCGTGCCACCGATGAGCGGCAGGGAGACATCCTGATGGCTGCCGTCCATCAGGATGACGGATCCCACCACGAAAGCGGCGATCCCGCCGACTCCCAGAATGCCGAAACTGGGCATGAATGCTTCTCCGACGATAAAGGCCATACCCAGCAGGATCAGCGCCAGGCCGGCGTAATTGACCGAGAGCACCTGGAAGGCGAACAGCGCCAGGATCAGGCAGATCACGCCGATGACCCCCGGGTAGAGCGCGCCAGGGTTCGACAACTCGAAAATGATGCCGTAGAAACCGATGATCATGAGGAAATAGGCGACATTCGGGTCGGTGATGACCGACAGCAATTCTGTGCGCCAGTCCGGATCGAACCGGGTCAGTGTGAGATCGGCGGTATTCAGCGTCACATCGCCCAGTACGGTCGACACGGTTCGTCCGTCAATTTGCGTAAGCAGATCGGATATATTCGTCGCAACAAGGTCGGCGACATTATTGGCCACGGCATCTTCGGCGCCCAAATTGACGGCCTCGCGCACCGCTTCTTCGGCCCAATCCGCATTGCGGCCGTGGCGTTCAGCGAGTTCCCGAATATAGGCGACGGCGTCTTCCAACACCTTGCGTTCCATGGCAGTGCCGCCACGTCTGGGTTCTTCACCGCCGCCCGATTCCTGATCCGTCTCCTGACCGGAACCGTCGCCGGAGGGCTCCTGCCCGGACGATTCGTCGTCACCGGTCGTCGGTTCACCCGCCGGCTCAGTCGGCGACTCGCCATCCCCGGGTTCGGGGGCGCCCGGCAACCCGCCCATTTGCACCGGCGTGGCGGAACCCAGGTGGGTGGCGGGTGCCATCGCCGCGACATGGCTGGCCAGGAAAATGTAGGTCCCGGCACTGGCCGCCCGGGCACCGGATGGACTGACGTAGGTCGCCACCGGAACCGGTGACGCCAGGATATCCTGGATAATACCGCGCATGGACTGCATCAACCCGCCGGGCGTATCCATGGCGATAATCACCAGCCGTGCCCCCTCGTCCTCGGCCCGTTCCAGGCCGCGGCCGATGTAGTCCATGGTCGCCGGACCGATGGCGCCATCCACCGTTATCACGAGAGCGGTACCCGGCTGCGTCGTCCCGTCTTCTTCGGCCAGCACGGTTTTAACGGTGCCGGCCATTAACACAGCCAGTCCGACCATAAAGACCGCCAACCAAAACAAGGCGCGAGAGCGACTGTTGGGTGTCGCTGGGTGCTCTGTCATCCATAACTCCTGTCACGAGATTCAGTGATCAAGCTGTATCATCGTGACCCAAGCATAGCAGGGGTTCTCTGGAACGACAGAATTCACTCTGGAGGCGGGTTAATCGCCTGGATTCAAGTCCGAATGCTCGTCTTCCGCCACCTTGAAGCGACCGACCAGCCGGTTCAGGCTTTCGCTGAGTTCGTCCATGCGTTCGCAGTACTCGGCACTGCGCTGGGCCTCCTGATCGGTCTGTTGGCCGGTTTGCGCTACCGTGCGTGTGCGTTCACTGACCTGAGCGGTGATCGCCTGCTGGCCTTTGGCCGCCTCGCCGATCTCCTGATTCATGCGCTCGACCTGCTCGATCACCTCGACCATGAGCGTCAGTTGTTGGCGCGCTCCACGTGCTTTTTCCAGCGCTGCGTCGCTGTTGTCCTGGCTGGATTTCATGAAGGTCGTTGCCTTTGCGGAGCCAGCTTGCACCTGCTCAACCACATGCTGAATGTCCGAGGTACTCTGCTGGGTGCGTGAGGCCAGTGCGCGCACCTCTTCGGCGACCACGGCGAAGCCCCGTCCCTGTTCCCCGGCCCGTGCGGCTTCGATGGCGGCATTGAGCGCCAGCAGATTGGTTTGCTCGGCGATGCCGTTGATCACATCCAACACCGAATCCACCTGTTCGATATCCTCGGCCAGCGACTCGATCAGACCGGCTCCTTGGCCGACATCAGCGGCGAGCTTCTCGAAGGCGGCGATGGTCTCGCCGACCTGTGCGTGGGTGTTGCGCCCGGTTTGGATCGCCTCCAGCGCCTGGTTGGCCGAATGCTGAGCTTGCTGCGCGACCTCGTCGACCGAGGCGGCTAGCGTGTCCATATCCTCGGCCAGCCGGTCGGTGTCGCGACGCTGCTGATCGCTGTAATCCTTGGTCGTATGGGCACTGTGACTCAGGGCGCGGCTCTGTTCGCCGAGTTGCTCGCTCGCCTGGCGAATGTGCACGATCATGCCCTGAATCTTCTCGATAAAGGCGTTGAACTGGTTGGCGAGTGTACCCAGCTCGTCGGTACGTCGGGAGACGATGCGACGCGTCAGATCGCCCTCGCCTTCGGCAATGTCGACGACCCGCTGAGTGATGGCCTGAACCGGCTTGACCACCACGGAACGCACCATCCAGACCAGGCCGGCGAAACTCAGAATCACGATGACAATCGCAACCGCCATGGCCTGCAGCACCTGATCGACAATGCTGTCGGTCTGGGCGCGGGATTGTTCGATCAAGGTTCGGGTTCGGGCCTTGAAGGCGTCGATGGAGGAACCCAGCGCGTCGATGGACGCCTCCACTTCCGACACACGGCCAAGCGCCTGGTTTCGGGCTTCCAGTTGCTCCACGCGGGTGTCGAACAGGCGAGGTTCGTTGATGCGCTGTTCCAGCAAAGCCTGATAACCCTGGTAAAGCTCGAGGATATCGCCCTCGGTGGTCGGATCCTCGACCATCAGACGCAAGGTCTCGAAGGTCGACAGCCCCGACTGCATCAAATCCTCGATATCCACTCGCAATGATTTCAGCTCGCCCAGGTCCTGCACCGACATGTAGTTGATCAACGACAACTCCAGCGATAACAAATCCTGTTTGACGTTTTGCGCCTCGATCACGATCGGATAATCGCTGGCGAACATGTTGATCAACTGAATCAGGCTCGACAGCCCTTCGATCAGCTCGGCCGAATCCGCGCGGTAAGCCTCGATGGCCGCCTGGTTGTTGTTGCGCCGTTCGATCATTTGGCGCTGCAGCCCGGCGATATCCGCCACCACCCGGTCCAGGCGCTGTCGTTCGGCCAACAGACCGTCCACGTCCTGCCGGGTTTCCGGCAACACACGAACCAGTTGCTGGGCGGCGCTTTCGAACCTGGGCGTCAGCGCCTGAATGGCACTCAGGGTTTCGTCGACCGACGCCAGATCCCCGGCCGACAACAGGGCGGACGCCCCATTCGAGGTGGACAGGAAGTTGGCGCTGAGTTGTTCGAGCAGGTCGCCACTCTCGTTCACCCGCTGCACCAGTTGATTGAATTGCTCATTGGCGCGACGCATGCCGGACTGGGTGTAGACAAAGACACCGGCGATGACCAGGGCCACCACCAGGATCAAGCCGGCCACTCGGGCACCAATACCGCGCAGGTACGCTCGCTGAAATCGGGCTGTCATCTCGGGATCCTCCACCATTCAACGTATGCGACCGACCTGCCAGGCTTGCAGCAGGGCATCGTAAGGGACGGTCTCGCCTTGCGGTTTCTCGTTGGCGAGTTCGGGCTTCGGAGCACCCGGCTGGTTCAGCCAAAAGTCCGCGCCACGGGTGCGTTCCATGTCCTCGATTCGCGGTGCGCAGGTGTCGGTCTGAAAGGTCCGTTCCATGATGCTCATCACCCGATCCTGTTCGGTGGCCAGTTGATCGAGCGCGGCCTGGACCGATTTGTCTCCGGCGATGGCGTCGGCGATGTTGGGCCACCACCGCTCGGAGAGTTTGGGATAGTCCGGCACGTTGACGCCGGTGGGCGTCCATGCCTTGCGCGCCGGGCTGCGATAGAACTCAACCAGACCGCCGAGCCTGGGGGCGACCTCGGTCATGGCGCGGGAATTCAAGTCGGATTCGCGGATCGGGGTCAGTCCGACCAGTGTTTTTTTCAGTGAGACTGTTTTCGACGTAGTGAACTGGGCATACAACCAGGCGGCCTGTTGACGACGCTCGCTCATGAAACGCGGGATCGTCCAGGCGCCGACATCCTGATATCCCAGCTTCATACCGTCTCGCCAGTAGGCGCCGTGCGGTGACGGTGCCATGCGCCACTTTGGGGTTCCGTCCGGATGCGTGACCGGCAGGCCGCTTTCAAGCAGGTCACTGGTGAAGGTGGTGTACCAAAAAATCTGCTGGGCGATGTTGCCCTGGGCCGGCAGAGGTCCGGCCTCTTCGAAGGTCAGATCGCGCGCCTGGGGTGGCGCGTAGTGATCCAGCCAATCGATAAAGGTTTCCAGCGCGTAGACCGCCGCCGGTGCGTTGGTGGCACCGCCACGGGCCACATGCGATCCGACCGGCTGGCAGTTTTCGACACGAATGCCCCACTCGTCGACCGGATGCCCGTTGGGCAGACCCGGGTCACCGGCCCCGGCCATGGAAAACCAGGCGTCGGTGAAGCGCCAACCCAGAGACGGGTCGCGTTTGCCGTAGTCGGAGTGGCCGTAGACGCGTTGGCCGTCGATGGTTTGTACGTGCTCGGTGAAAAATTCGGCGATGTCCTCGTAAGCCGACCAGTTGACCGGTACGCCGAGTTCATAGCCATACCGATCGCGGAAGCGTTGTTTCAGATCCGGTCGCTGAAACCAGTCATACCGGAACCAGTACAGATTGGCGAACTGCTGATCGGGCAATTGGTAGAGTTCGCCATCCGCGCCGCGAACAAAATCCAGACCGATGAAATCGTCCAGATCGAGCGTCGGCGAGGTGACCGATGCACCCGCGCCTTCCATAAAAGCCGACAGCGACAGAATCTTCCCGGATCGGAAATGGGTGCCGATGGAATCGGAATCGTTGACGAACAGATCGTACTTGTTGCTGCCGGAAATCATCTGTAGCCAGAGCTGATGAATCACATCGGCTTCGCGTACCGTCTCGTGAATTACTTCGATGCCGGTCAATTCGCTGAACGCTTTTGCCAGCACTTCACTTTCGTACTGGTGGGTGGCGATGTTTTCGCTCAACACCCTGATCGTCATGCCCTGATAAGGTCGGGCGGCTTCGATGAACCACCGCAGCTCATCGAGCTGTTGTTCGCGAGTCAGGGTAGAGGGGGTAAATTCCTGATCCAGCCAGGATTCGAGCGGGTCCGCCGATACACTGCCGACGCTAAATACCGTAAGGCTCAGGGAGACAGCAAGACGGGGGATGAGGCTTGTCATGTTCATAGGTAGGACCTTTCACTGTTAACCGGAGTTTTTATATTTATCGAATGACTCCAGCGGGAAACAGGCAGCCGCAGCTGCACGATCTATCGTGTTGGCATGAACTCCTTGGTATTGATTTCCTATGTATAAAAAAGGGGCCGACCGATCGGTCGGCCCAAAGGACTCAGCACGAAATGACTGGCAGCCTGTCGGACTTAGGGGGATCGAAGCGAGGGAGTGGGACGGCGAGACCAAATTTTTACAAATTTCGTGTGCATAGTGGGTCTATGTGCTCGAAATTTGCGGGAATTTGGGCCGTCGTCCCGCTTCCGCAGCCGATTCATCCTAAGTCCGACAGGCTGCTAGTGCTTGCTTACTCCCACGAACGAATCAGTTCGTCGTAAGAGACGGTGACGCCTTGCGGCTTTTCGTTGGCCAGCTTGGCTTTCGGAGCGCCCGGCTGGTTCAGCCAGTATTCTTCGTCGCGCTCGTCGTTCAGTTTCGGACCACAGGTGTCCTGAACGTTGGCACGCTCAAGCCGCATCATGACGCGGTCCTGGGCTTCAGCCAGACCGTCCAGCGCTTCTTCCGGTGTGGCTTCACCACTGGCGGCCTGGGCGATGTACTGCCACCACAGCTGGGCCAGTTTCGGATAGTCCGGCACGTTGGTACCGGTCGGTGACCACTGGACACGGGCCGGGCCGGCGTAGAATTCCACCAGACCACCGAGGAAGGGCGCGGCTTCTTTCATTTCCGGCGAGTTGATGTCCGATTCGCGGATCGGCGTCAGGCCAACCAGGGTCTTCTTCAGAGAGACCGTCTTGGAGGTGGTGAACTGGGCATAGAGCCAAGCCGCCAGACGACGGTCGTCCGGTGTGGAGTCGAAGAAGGTCCAGGCGCCCACGTCCTGATAACCCAGCTTCATGCCCTCTTCCCAGTACGGTCCACGCGGAGACGGCGCCATGCGCCACTTCGGAGTACCGTCCTCGTTCACAACCGGCAGACCCTCTTGCGTCATGTCGGCGGTGAAGGCGGTGTACCAGAAGATTTGCTGGGCGATGTTACCCTGGGCCGGTACCGGACCGGATTCGGAGAACGTCATGCCCTGAGCTTCCGGCGGCGCGTACTGACGCATCCAGTCGACATACTTGGTGGTCGCGTAGACGGCGGCCGGACCATTGGCGGCACCACCGCGCGATACGCTGGAACCGACCGGGCGGCAATCTTCGACCCGAATGCCCCATTCGTCGACCGGCAGACCGTTCGGCAGGCCCTTATCGCCGGCACCGGCCATGGAGAACCAGGCATCGGTGAAGCGCCAGCCCAGTGACGGGTCTTTCTTACCGTAGTCCATGTGGCCATAGACTTTTTCGCCGTCGATCTCGCCGACGTGAACGGTGAAGAATTCGGCGATGTCTTCGTAGGCCGACCAGTTGACCGGCACACCCAGGTCATAGCCATAGATGTCACGGAACTGCGCCTGCAGGTCGTCGCGCTGGAACCAGTCATAGCGGAACCAGTACAGGTTCGCGAACTGCTGGTCCGGCAGTTGGTAGAGTTTGCCGTCCGGGCCGGTGGTGAAATCCAGACCGATGAAGTCTTCCAGGTCCAGTGTCGGAGACGTCAACTCTTTGCCGTCGCCTTCCATCATGTCGGTGATGGGCACCACCTTGCCGTAACGGAAATGCGTACCGATCAGGTCGGAGTCATTCACGTAGGCATCGTAAATGTTCCGGTTGGACTGCATCTGTGTCTGCAGCTTTTCAACCACATCGCCTTCCTGGATCAGGTCGTGATTGACCTTGATGCCGGTGATTTCCTCGAACGCCTTCGCCAGCACTTCGGATTCGTACTGGTGCGTGGTTAAGGTTTCGGACGCAACGTTGATTTCCATTCCGCGAAAACGCTCGGCCGCCTGGGTGAACCAGGCCATTTCTTCCAGCTGTTGCTGGGGCGTAAGCGTGGATTCGGAAAACTCGTCGTTCACCCACTTCTGGGCCGCGTCCGAGTAGGCATCGGCCAGCGCCGAGCCGGAGCTCAGCATGACGGCCAAGGGTAAGGCTGCCAGTGCAATCTTGTTGTATTTATTGCGCATGATTTACCTCAACATAGAGTGATAATGGCTTCCGTGCCGGTTCAGTCCCTGGGATTGTGCCAGTTGATTTCACCCCCAGCGCATCAGGAAACTCATCCAGATGACACTGAGGACGGTAGCCACCGCGATGTGGACTTCCGTCAGTGCGACGAAAGCCAGGTGGATGTAGGCGCTGCTGAGCAGGCCGATAAACAGACGGTCACCCCGGGTGGTTTCCAGAGGCAGGAAACCCTTGCGTTCAACCGAGGGCGACGCGATTTGCCAGGCTGTCATGCCCACCAGAATCAGAAAGATGGACAGGAAAAACAGGGCGGTCGGTAAGGTCCAGGACATCCAGGCCATGGTGCGTTCTCCTCTTATACCCGGCCCAGGGCGAAGCCCTTGGCAACGTGGTTACGGACAAAGTAAACGACCAGCAGTCCCGGCAGAATGGTCAGCACACCGGCGGCGGCGAGCAGCCCCCAATCCATGCCGGAAGCCGAGACGGTCCGCGTCATGATGGCGGAAATCGGTTTGGCGTCGACGGACGTCAGTGTCCGCGCCAGCAACAGCTCCACCCAAGAGAACATGAAGCAGAAGAAGGCCGTGACACCGATGCCGGAGCGAATCAACGGTATGAAGATCCGGACGAAAAAGCGCGGGAACGTATAGCCGTCGATATAGGCCGTCTCGTCGATTTCGCGCGGTACGCCGCTCATAAAGCCTTCCAGGATCCAGACCGCCAACGGCACATTGAACAGGCAGTGCGCCAGGGCCACGGCGATGTGGGTGTCGAACAGACCGATCGACGAATACAGCTGGAAGAACGGCAGCAGGAACACCGCCGGCGGCGCCATCCGGTTGGACAACAACCAGAAGAACATGTGCTTGTCGCCGACGAACTTGTAGCGACTGAACGCATAAGCCGCGGGCAGCGCCACCAGCAGACTGATGACCATGTTCATGGACACATAGATCACCGAATTGACGTAACCCATGTACCAGGTCGGATCGGTGAAAATCTTGGCGTAGTTCTCCAGCGTAAAGTTCTGGGGAAAGAAAGACAGACCGCTGAGGATCTCAGTATTGGTCTTGAACGACATGTTGACCAACCAGTAGATCGGCAACAACAGCAGGACCAGGTAAAAGACCAGACCGATACGTCCACGGATGTGAGCGGACCGGGCCTTGTTGGCCGCCCGGCTTTTTACCGGGGCCTGTGGTGCGGCAGTGGCTGTCATACGCGTACCTCGTGTTGGATTCAGGCTTTGTTCTGACATCGAAACCGCCTCACTTATCTTTTTGCATGTTCATGATGGTGGTGTAGAAGACCCAGCACACCGCCAGAATGATCAGGAAGTAGACCAGGGAGAATGCGGCGGCCGGACCCAGATCGAACTGACCGATGGCCTGCGTCACCAGGGACTGACTCAGGAAGGTCGTGGATGTCCCCGGACCACCCCCGGTCAATACGAATGGCTCGGCGTAGATCATGAAGGAGTCCATGAACCGCAACAGCACACCGATGATCAATACATTGGTCAGCTTGGGCAGCTGGATATAGCGGAACACCGCCCAGCGCGAGGCTCGGTCGATGCGGGCCGCCTGGTAGTAAACTTCCGGAATGGCGCGCAGACCGCTGTAGCACAACAGGGCGACCAGTGGAGTCCAGTGCCAGACATCCATCAGCACCACCGTCAGCCAGGCGTGCATCGGGTTGGAGGCATAGTTGTAATCAATACCCAGACCGTTCATCGCCGCGCCGAACAATCCGATGTCACCACGACCGAAGATCTGCCAGATGGTGCCGACCACGTTCCAGGGAATCAGCAACGGAATGGCGACCAGAATCAACGCCAGGGAAGCGCCCCGGCCTTTGGTCGGCATCATCAGAGCCACGGCGATCCCCAAAGGGATTTCAATCGCCAGAATGGTGAACGAGAAAATGAACTGCCGCAGCAAGGCGCCATGCAGGTCGCTGTCGGTCATCACCATCTTGAACCACTCGGTGCCGACGAAGTAGCGCGTTTGCGGGTCGAAGATATCCTGAACCGAGTAGTTGACGACCGTCATCAAGGGGATGATGGCCGAGAACGCCACGATGGCGAATACCGGCAGAACCAGGAACCAGGCCTTGTTGTTCTCCACCTTGTTCATGCGTGCACCTCCACGAGATAGTCGTCCACGTAGACCTTGGTCCATTGCTCCGGAAAGCTGATGTATGCCTGGCCGGATGGCACTTTCTGGTCTTCGCTGAGCCGGGCTTTCATGACCTGGCCATGGAATTTAAAAGACAGGATCTTGTAGGTACCCAGGTCTTCCACGAAATCGACATCGACCTCATAGGCGTCATCGTTCTTACCTTCCCAGACATGGACGAACTCGGGACGGATGCCCATGGTCACCTTATGGATCCCATGTTCGTGCAGGTAATCCAGCATGTGCCGGCTGGCGGGCAGGATGGATTGTCCGAAGCGAAGATGCTCCGGCGTAACCTCAGCCTCGAAGAAATTCATGCCCGGGCTGCCGATGAAATAACCCACGAACGTATGCGCCGGGTTCTCGAACAACTGGCGCGGCGTACCGAACTGGACGATCTGCCCCTCGTACATGACGGCGATCTTGTCGGCGAAGGTGGAAGCCTCCAATTGATCGTGGGTCACATAGACCATGGTGATGTTGAACTGTTCGTGAATCTGCTTGAGCTTGCGCCGCAGCTTCCACTTCAGTTGCGGGTCGATCACGGTCAGCGGTTCGTCGAACAGGATGGCCGAGACGTCGTCGCGGACCAGGCCGCGTCCCATCGACACCTTCTGTTTCTGGTCGGCGGACAGCCCCTTGGCCTTGCGTTTGAGCTGTTCGGTCAGTTCGAGGATTTCGGCGACTTCGTAGACTTTCGATTTCACCTTGTGTTCCGGCACGCCGACATTGCGCAGCGGAAAGGCCAGGTTGTCGTACACCGTCATGGTGTCGTATACCACCGGGAACTGGAACACCTGGGCGATGTTGCGCTCTTCGGGTCTCAGTTCATTGACGCGCTTGCCATCGAACAACACTTCACCGTTGGACGGTTCGAGCAAGCCGGAAATGATGTTCAACAGGGTCGACTTGCCGCAACCGGAGGGCCCAAGCAAGGCGTAGGCGCCCCCTTGTTCCCAGACGTGCACCATTTCCCGGATGGCGTAATCTTCCGGGCCCCGGGGCTGGTCGGTGTAGGTATGCGCCAGGGTATTGAGTGTGATTTGAGCCATGCTTACATCTCTCCCAAACGTACCGGCGCATGCACCATTCGACCGCTCGGGTCGAAGGCATACAGCTTGTGGGTGGGGAAGTAGACCTTGATCTCCTGATCAACCTGGTACTCGTGCACACCGGACAGGTGCAGCACGAGATCGAAATGCGGGTTGTGGACATGCAGGAAAGTCTCGGAGCCGCTGATCTCGGCCAGATCGACCCGAACCGGCAGTTCCAGGTCGTCGTCGGCATGGGGTACCAGGCCGATGTGCGATGCGCGGACGCCGAACTGGTAACTGCCGGGCTCCAATACGCGCAGGTCGGTGTTCAGCTGGAAATGCACCGTCTCATCGAAGGTCACCTCGTTTTCGGTGACCCGCCCAGGCACCACATTGATTGGCGGCTCGGAAAACATTTCGGCGGTGATGATGTCCTGGGGCTTGTGGTAGACCTCGGCGGTCGGCCCCATTTGCAGCAGTTGCCCTTCGTGCAGCACGGCGGTATTGCCGCCCAGCGCCAGGGCTTCGTTCGGTTCTGTCGTCGCATAGACAGCGATGCAGTTGCGTGCCTTGAACAGCGCCCGTAATTCCTGGCGCAATTCCTCGCGCAGTTTGTAGTCGAGGTTCACCAGCGGTTCGTCGAACAGGATAATCTGCGAGTCCTTCACCAGCGCCCGGGCCATGGCCGTGCGCTGCTGCTGCCCGCCGGACAACTGCAGCGGCAGGCGATCCAGATAGGGATCGATGTGCAGCATTTCCGCCGTCTCCCGCACGCGACGGTCGATGGTGTGCGGATCCAGCTTGGCCAGACGCAGCGGTGAAGCGATGTTTTCGTAAACGGTCAGGTTGGGGTAGTTGATGAACTGCTGATACACCATCGAGATGTTCCGCTCGCGCACCGGCACGCCGGTGACATCCACGCCGTTCATCAGGATCCGCCCCGAGGTTGGTCGGTCGAGGCCGGCCATCAGTCGCATCAGCGTCGTCTTGCCGGCCAGGGTGCGACCGAGCAGAACGTTGAACGAGCCGGGCTCCAGTGTCAGGTCGACGTCTGAAATCCAGGTCTCGCCATCAACAACGCGCGATACATTCTGCAGCGTCAGAGACATTGTGTTTACCTTTCTTGTCGTTGTTGTTGCCACCTTTACGCGGCGACGTACGTACTTTCGATTGACGATTTTTATTCTGGCCACCGGTTTTGGCTTGTCGCTGTTCAACAGCACCGGGGCAACGGTTATGTAATCTGTATTACAAGAGGCGTGCCACAAAACGAAAATAATCGAAAAAATATCATCAACCCCCGATACCACGCGGGCTCGGTACGAGGAGAGCGATGATCGACCGGAAAAAGGGGTGATACCGGGACTGTTCACGACTGTTCAAAGTGTTCACCGGGGCACGGATGTTTGAACAATCGACCGTGAACACTCAAGAGAATGAATGCTGAATGAATTATTCCGGCGCGGTTCCTTATCCTTCTTCCAGCTTGATAAAGCCCGGAGCATTGGTGTTCAGATAGCGCGTCGAGGTTGACTTGCCCACCCCTGAGCGCACAATAGCAGGTGGCTTGTCGCTCCTTCGCCGCATGGCGATCTCGGAGCTGTAGTATGAAAAAAAGCGAACAAGAAAAAGAACACGAACCGCGCCCCAGCGAACCTTTTCAGTTTGAAGAGAGCCTCGATACGGAACAGAAGAAGCATAAAGAAGTCATTCAGGAATCCTGGTACCGGTGTGAGCAATTCGGGCTGGAGCATGGCAGCCAGCCGGATTTCGCCACCCTGCCGAAAGGCGAACTCAGCGATCGGATCGACCAGCATCACAGCCTGCTGGAGACGACCGAGAATGAAGTTCTGCCCTATTACGAAAATATCCTGAGCAATTCGGCGTGCATGATCGTACTGGCCGACCGGCAGGGTCATGTCCTGAACACCTGGGGCCAGTCCCGCTTCGGTCACGGCTCGAACCACGGCTTGATCGGCGGCAATCAATGGAGCGAAATGGGTGTCGGCACCAACGCCATCGGTACCGCGCTGGCCACCGGCCATGCGATACAAGTGGGCCGGGACGAACATTACCTGCGTGCCAACCGGTTCATGATCGGCTCCGCCTCGCCCATCTACGACACCCACAACGACCTGGTCGGCGTCCTGGACATCTCCTCGGACGCCTACCTGCCCCAGGACCACACCCTGGGCATGGTCAAACTGATGTCATTGAGCGTCGAGAATCGACTGATCTACGCGGCTTTCCAGAAAGACCACTTTATACTGACCTTCAACACCAACGTGGTCAGCCTGGACAGCCACTGGTCCGGCATCCTGGTGTTGGACGACAACGGCACTATCGTTTCCGCCAATCGGCGCGCCGAGGTGGTATTGGCCCAGGACCTCGCCCTGCTGAACGTCAATCAGGTCTTCGACTGCGAAATGCGGGAAATCAAGCACCACCCGCCCACCTTGCCGATGAAGCTCAAGGCCATGGGTCGGTATCAGATGTACGTCAAGGTGATCCCGCCGCTGGCACCGGTGATGAAAGCGCCGGACTTCCGCAATCGACCGGACTATGTGCCGCCCCCGGCCCAGGCCGACTCGGACGCCCTGCCCTACGACCTCAGCGCCTACACCGAGGCGGATACCGGGCCCGCCACCGCGGAACCCGAGCAGCCGGCCGCGGCCAGAAAGCCGGCGCCGGACACTCCGCCGATACCGGAAAACGTCATCCCCCTGGATGAACTGGAGCACGGCGACGACCGGGTACGCCGCGTCGTTCGCCAGGCCCACAAGATCATGGAGAAGGACATTCCCATCCTGATCCACGGCGAAACCGGTGCCGGTAAAGAGATACTGGTGCGAAGCCTGCACTATCACAGCAGCCGCGCCCGCGAAATGCTGGTGGCCGTCAATTGCGCCGCCATCCCGGCCGAACTGGTGGAGTCCGAACTGTTCGGTTACGAAAAAGGCGCCTTTACCGGCGCCCACACCAAGGGCTCCATCGGCCTGATCCGACGCGCCCACCGCGGCACTCTCTTCCTCGATGAAATCGGCGAGATGCCGCTGACGGTGCAATCCCGACTCTTGCGCGTGCTGCAGGAACGGGTGGTCACACCGCTGGGCTCCTCCGAAGCCTTTCCGGTCGACATTAAACTGATTTCAGCCACCAACCGGATCTTAAAGGAAGAAGTGGCCGAAGGTCGCTTTCGCCAGGACCTCTACTATCGAATCTCCGGCCTGAATATCGAACTGCCGTCGCTGCGCGACCGGGCCGACAAGAAAGCCCTGATCAAATACGTGCACGAACGGCTCCGCCAGGAAGAGCCCGGCCCGAGCCTGACCGATTCCCTGCACCAACTGCTCGACCGTCATCCCTGGCCGGGCAACATGCGGCAACTGGTCCATGTATTGAAAGTCGGCATGGCCATGGCCGATGGCGAACCACTGGAAGATTGGCACCTGCCGGATGATTTCTTCGATGAGCTGGACAAAGTGCCCACGGAGAGCGTGGCCAAGGGTGCGGACGAACCACTCGAACGCCTGATCCCCCGGTTGCTGAGGGAATACAACGGCAATGTCTCGCAGACGGCGAAAGCGGCGGGCGTGAGTCGGAATACTGTGTACAAATACGCCAGAGCGGCCGAGTAGGGTGGGCACCGCCCACCTGTTTACCCCTGCTTTATACATGCACCATTCAATGGTGGGCCGTGCCCACCCTACGGAAGAGTTGCCTTCACCGCCCGGCGCCAGCCGGTGAGCAAGCGCTCACGCACTTCGCTGTCCATCGCCGGTTCAAAACGTTTCTCGCTCTGCCACAAGGCACTTAACTCGTCGGTGGACTGATACACCCCCACCTGCAACCCGGCCAGCATGGCCGCGCCCAGTGCCGTGGTTTCGGTAATCACCGGGCGGGTTACCCGGGTATCGGTGACATCCGACAGGAACTGCATGGCCCAGTCATTAGCCGCCATGCCCCCGTCGATACGCAACTCCACCTCGCTCGCCGAACCGTCATCGAGCATGGCGCCCAACAGATCCGCCGTCTGATAGCCGACCGACTGCAAACCGGCGGTCACAATATGATCGATGCCTGTATCCCGCGTCATACCGACAATGGCGGCACGCGCGTTCGGATCCCAATGCGGCGCTCCCAAACCGGTAAAGGCCGGCACCAGATACACATGCTGGTCCGCCCCGACCCGCTCAGCCATCGCCTCACTGTCGGCCGCCTTGGCGACAAACCCGATTTGATCGCGAAGCCACTGCAACGTCGCCCCGGCCATGAAAATCGACCCTTCCAACGCATAGGTCACCTGCCCGTTCAGCCGGTACCCGACCGTGGTCAGCAACCGATGACGCGAATTCACCGGCAACACACCGGTGTTCATCACCATAAAACACCCGGTGCCGTAGGTGCTCTTGGTCATACCGATGTCGAAACAACACTGACCGAACAGCGCCGCCTGCTGATCCCCGGCGACCCCGGCGATGGGCAACTCGGCCCCGACCACATCGGCATCGGTCGTACCGAAATCCGACGCACTGTCCAACACCGTCGGCATCATCGACATCGGAATATCGAACAGATCCAGCAACGCCGAATCCCACTGCTGGGTATGAATGTTGAACAACAGCGTCCGCGACGCATTGCTGGCATCGGTCACATGCCGCTTGCCCCCGGTCAGTTTCCAGATCAGATAAGTATCCACCGTCCCGAACATCAACCGACCGGCCTGCGCCCGCTCACGGACACCGTCCACATTGTCCAGAATCCACCTGATCTTCGACGCCGAGAAATACGGATCCAGCAACAACCCCGTCTTCTCGTGTACCCAGCCTTCCACCTTGCGACGACGCAAATCATCGCAGAACCGCGCCGTCCGACGGTCCTGCCAGACAATCGCGTTATACACCGGCTCCCCGGTCTGGCGGTCCCAGACCAGCGTCGTCTCACGCTGATTGGTCATGCCCAACGCCCGGATCATCGAACGCTTATCACCGGCCGACTCCAACACAGACTGCAACGTCGACAACGTCGTCCGCCACAGATCCTCCGGATTGTGCTCAACCCAGCCGTCGGCCGGGAAATGCTGCTCGAACTCCTCCTGAGCACTGGCCTCCGTCAGGCCGCCGCGATTGAACAAAATGGTGCGGGTACTGGTCGTCCCCTGGTCAATGGCTAGTAGGTAATCAGTCATGGAAACCCCGATATGTCACAGATCGCATCGAAAGGGCTCGATACGAACACATTATTTTCTATTATTTTCGATTTTAGATTCTATACGCACAAAAACGAACTTTGAAGCGCTTTTTCATCGAACCCTGTTTCGGGGACATGGTCAGGGAAGGGATGCAGGCGTATCCTTGCGGCTTTCCGAATACAGCAAAATGGGTCGTCCGGAAGCTTCGTTCAACGTAGTGGAAAGATAAGCGACGGGTGCCCGGGGTGCTCAGGCGGGGATGTGCGCAGCATGGACTAAAACGCCGGGAGCGTTTTAGCATGAGCGCAGCGAGCCCGAAGGGTGAATCCCATGGATGGGATTCATATCCTGCGGTCAAGCCTACATGGACGTATACACGGCGACCCCGACTGAGCATCCCGGGCAACCGGTGCGGACCACAGGCAACCAACCGAACCCAGCCACCCAACAAACCACAGTAGGAAAAGAAGTGCTCGATATAACATGGTGGGCAACCGCCCTCGCCCTGGCCGCCGGCTGCTTCATCCAAACCGCCCTCGGCTTCGGCATGGCCGTCCTCGCCGCCCCCATCATCGTCATAATCCGCCCCGAATGGGTCCCGGTCGCCCTAACCGTCACCGCCCTGTCGCTCAGCCTCATGAACAGCTGGCACCACAAAAGCGACATCGACTGGCGCGCCATGGCCGCCCCCATGATCACCCGACTGCCCGGCACTATCCTCGGCGCCTGGATCCTCACCCTGTTGCCCGTCGCCGCCCTGCAAATCCTCGTCGCCGGCTGCGTCTTCATCGCCGTCCTCGTCACCGCCTTCGGCCGCGCCTTCGACGCCACCCCCACCCGGCTCGGCATCGCCGGCTTCTTCTCCGGCCTCATGGGCACCACCACCTCCATCGGCGGGCCGCCCATGGCGCTCGTCATGCAGCACGGTCTCGCCAGTGCTACCCGGGCCAACCTGTCGGTTTACTTCACCTACAGTTGTATTTTGTCGCTGATCAGTTACCAACTGGTGGGGTTGCTCACGCCCGAGTTGTGGCTGCAGAGCCTGTCCTTCCTGCCCGCCGCCCTGCTCGGCTTCTTCGCCGGGCGGCTCGCGCATGATTGGGTGGATACGCGGTTTCGGCCGTTATTGTTGGTGTTGTGTTCGATATCGGCGGTGATGGCGTTGGCCGGGGCAGTGTTTTGAACGGCCGATGTTGCTTGGGGGCCCGAGATGTCGGACTTCTTCGGCCCTACGGGTAGTTTGGAGCCAATGATTCCGTAGGGTGGGCACGGCCCACCTGGGTAGACGAACCCGTCACGATTTACTATCGACGAGAATGGCAAGACTCGGTGGTTATAGCATTGGTGGGCAGTGAGGCTGTGAGAGTATTTTTTTGCCGGCATCACATTGGTTTTAGGCTCGTTCATGCTGGTTAGAATGCCCTCCGGCACCCGCAATTGGTATTT
>NZ_BMXR01000018.1 GCF_014651855.1 Saccharospirillum salsuginis | reverse complement strand
GGCCGGTTTTGTAGCGGCGGGCAGGCACTGGAAAGCTCCTTTTGAATAGCAAGCCGTGATTTTAACCTTAAAGAAGGGATACTTTCACAGCCTCATTGCCCACCATTGAAGGAAATTCGTCTCAGGGCTGTCTTATGGCTGATCGCAACCTGCTGAGGTTGTAGCCGCCGGTTGGTGGGCAGTGCCCACCCTACTTGACTATTGTTCTGACGAAGGCTCAACCAGTGATTCGGCCGACTCCTCGACTTCCGCCGGCGTATCGGACGTTGGCTCCTCGGCAGGCGGCGCTGGTTCGGACCGGGCGATCCGTAGGCGGTAGGTCAAGTCCAGAGTGGCATCCACCTTCAGCTCATAGATCAACCATTTCACATAACGGATGTCCTCGGCCGGAATTTCGACCGCCGTGGGAAAGAAGGTATTGCCGTTGGGAGAGAGTTGAATTTCGCTGCGTTGCTCATCCAGCTGGATCGACCCTTCCACCAAGCGCGCCGCGCCTGTCGGCACCTGATTGATCAATTCCACGTCGGTCGCCACATCCGAACCGATGTTTTTGGCGCGAATCTCCAGTTCGATCAGGTCGCCCGGTTTGGCCACCTCGATCTCCGCCTTGTCGTAGGTACCGGTCTCTTCATTCAAAGTCAGCTTGTAGAAGTTCTCGGTGACTTCGATTTTATTCTCTGCGAATGACGCCAGTGGGAATAAAAACGCACTCACCAGCCCGATCAGGATCGGGCGAAGCGGAGTAGGGAACCGGTTGAAGCGAAACACGTGATACCTCGATACGAATACGACGGGAGTAACCCACTATTACCACAAAGCGGCAGGCGCGCAAACTCATCCGCTGGAAAGCCGCCGTGCTCCGGGGTCAGACCCCGGTTTCGACCAATTGCGGTGCCACGGCTCGCAGCCACTGCGTTAACGTATCGGACATCAGCATCGCATCGGTTCGTGGATCATCCGAATCCCCCGCCTGTTCGACCAGGCTGTCGCTGAACTTCAGGCGTTTCAGGGTGAAGGTGTCATCGATCACGCACTCGCATTGATCGTTCAGCACCAGTCCCAGTTGCCGGATGCGCATGCCGCTTTCCAGGGAGTGGGCGATTTCCGGCGCGTCCAGATCCAGATTGCGGTAGCGCGCTTTCACCGTCGGGTCCTGCGCCATCACCAACTCCAGATCCGCCGTCAGGTCGGTGCCTTCGGGGCGGGTCTCCGGAGCCTGAAACCACTGCGTCAGCAGGGAACCGCCGGAAATCTGCTTGCCCATCGGCAGCACGGGCAGGGAACCGACCACTTCCCGCAACTGGGAGGTGAACTCGTCCGCGACCTTCTCGCTGGATGCGTTGATGGCCAGCCACTGGTTGTTCAAATCGATCCAGGCGCTGATCCGGCGGGTCTTGTGAAAAGCGCGCGGCAGCAGCTCCGCACGGACCTTCTCTTTCAGCTCATCCTTCTCTTTTCGACCGGGGCGACGACCTTCGGCTTCTTCGATTGCCTCGACCTTCTCGGCCAAATGCTCGTTCAGAACGCTGGACGGCAGCAGTTTTTCCTGAACCTGGGCTGTCATGTACAAGCGCCCGCCGACGGTTTCGCACAACAGACCGCTGTCCTTGAACGGCGGTACCCAGCCGAACGCGGATTCCTGCATGGCCGTAAGACCGGTGAAGGGGTGGGCGGCGAGTTTTTCGTTGAGACTGTCTTCGGTGATGGACCAGTTATCGTTAAAGCGATACAAACGGAGGTTTTTGAACCACATATCAGGGGAATCCGACCTTGGTTGTTGGATGGCAAAGAGGCCGAAGTGTACTGGGAAACCGGTCCCGGGAGAACCTTTTGAGTAAGAGGGCCGGGTCCGCGGTGGGAAGCGGGTGTTGCCCTTACGGACCGCTGTGAATACCTCCATGTACGCTTAACGGCCTCATCCCTGAGGCCGATGTCCTCCAGTGCAACACCCGCTACCCACCGCTCCCACAGATGCCTCTAATCGGTAACGCAGAAGAGTCCGAAGGGCGATATCTGCCGTGGGAGGAGGTCGAGGAACCGGACCATCCATCGGCGCGGGACGTCATCTCGGCAGATATCGCCCTGCGGGCTCTTCTGCCCTACAATTCGGGCATGTCATAATGATCGAGAGTTCCTTGTTAACGCCACGCCTCGCCGTATTCACCACGCCTACCGTACAAGCGTTGCTGATCATCGCCGTGATCACCTTCGTCGGTGCCTGGTCACCCATCAACGATGTTCTGGAATACCGCTCGGAATGGCGGGTTGCGGGGGAATTCTGGCGGCCGGTCACGGCCTGGATCGCTCAACTGAACCCCCAGCATTGGCTGATCAACCAATGGGGGCTGGTGCTGATGGCGCTGTTGTTGCCTACCAGGCTGGAAAAGGCGGATTGGCTGGCCCTGGGCTGGGTCTGGCTGGCATCCAGCGTGGCGCTGGCATTCAGTGATTACAGCCAATACGCCGGCCTGTCGGGTCTGTTATATGGCTGGCTGCTGTGGTCGCTGATGCGCTCCCCGTTCTACGCCGCCTGGCTGCGCTGGGGCATCATCGCGATCCTGACCGTTAAGGTGGGCCATGAAAACATCCCGGGCCTGGCCGGGGAGGGCGGAAACTACGTCTCCGAATGGATCCAGGCCGACGTCGCCGTCTTGTCCCACGCCTGGGGGTTGATTTCCGGCTGGCTGGCCATCGGCCTGTACTCGCTTGTCAACGCCGTGAAGCGCGTTCAGGTGGACTGACCGGCCGAGCGGGCGATCTCCAGAAGCTCCAGCACCCCGCGACTCGGCGTTCGCTTGGCATGGCGAATCACGCCCAGATGCCGTTCCAGACGGACCTTCTCAACCGCCAGCACCCGCACGCTGTCATCGACAAGGCGTCGCGGCAGCACACTCCAGCCCAGCCCGCTTGCCACCAACGCCCGGATCGTCTCCAGATAATTCACCGACAGCCGCCGCGTCAGCGGCAGGTGATGGCGCTGAAATGTCTGCTGTACCAGGCGAAACGTCGTCGTATTCTCCTCCGGCAGAATCGCCCGGAAATGCACCAGCTCATTCAACCGGATCGCCCCCGTCTTCGCCGCCAGCGGATGATCCGGCGCCACCACGAACTCCAGCGGATCCGTCCACAGCCGCTCCTTCGTCAGATCCCGGTGCAGATTGTCCGGCAGCGTAATAAACGCCAGCTCCAGATCCCGCTTCAGGATCGCCTCGATCGTCTGCTCCGACTCCAGAAATCGCAGATCCAGATGCACATCCGGATACCGATCCGACAATTGCCTCAGAATTGGCCCCAAATAATGCAACCCGATATGATGGCTGCTCGCCACCGATATCTGACTCACCTGACTCAGCGCCGACTGCGTCACCGCCAACCGCGCATCCCGAATATCCTCCAGAATCCGCCCCGCGCGCTCCACCAGCAAACGCCCGCTCTCGGTCATATAGACCTCCCGCCCGATCCGGTCGAACAGTTTCACCCCGAGAGACTCCTCCAGGTTCGCGATCCGCTTCGACACCGCCGGCTGCGTCAAAAACAACCGATCCGCCGCCCGACTGAACGATCCTGTCTCCGCAACGGCCAGAAAGGCCTCCAGGCTGTGGTGGTCCATGATGCATTCCTGTTTGGAATTGAAAACATGAAAATAATAAATTTGTATTATTCCGGTGTCCAATTAGACTGTGTCGAAACCGTGAATAATTTGACTGATTGTAGGGTTTGCCGTGTGCGTGATGGTTATTCAGGTGCCTCAATACATCTTTTCGCGCACGGCGTGCGCTCCTACAAGTTAGAAACCCCATTGGGTCAGTGGTCGGTGGTGGGATGCCTTGGAGGGGACATCTGAGCCAGGATGGCGAAGTTAAGCGCCCATGGATGGGTTCACAGCGGTCCCTGGAAAGGCATCCCGCCACCGACCACGGATTCTTGGCACAAAATAGAAAGCCGACATGACGGAGGGTGTGATGGCCGGCAAGACACTGTATGACAAACTGTGGGACGCCCATGTCGTCTCCGAAAGGTCCGATGGGACCGCATTAATCTACATCGACCGCCAACTGCTCCACGAAGTAACGTCCCCCCAGGCCTTCGAAGGCCTGCGCCTGGCCGGACGCAAACCCTGGCGCCTCGACACCAACCTCGCCACCCCGGACCACAACGTCCCCACGGTCCTGGACGAGCGCAGCACCGGCGTCAGCGGCATCCTTGACGAAATCTCCCGCATCCAGGTGCAGACGCTCGACAGCAACTGCGCCGACTTCGGCGTGCGCGAGTTCGGCATGAACGACATCAACCAGGGCATCGTCCACGTCGTCGGCCCCGAGCAGGGCGCCACGCTGCCGGGCATGACCATCGTCTGCGGCGACTCCCACACCTCCACCCACGGCGCCATGGGCTCGCTCGCGTTCGGCATCGGCACCTCCGAAGTCGAACACGTGCTCGCCACCCAGTGCCTGATCCAGCGCAAGATGAAAAACATGCGCATCCGGGTGGAAGGCGACTTGCCGGACGGCATCACCGCCAAGGATATTGTGCTCAACATCATCGGCCGCATCGGCACCGCCGGCGGCACCGGCTACGCCATCGAATTCGCCGGCAGCGCCATCCGCTCGCTGTCGATGGAAGGTCGCATGACCATCTGCAACATGGCCATCGAAGCCGGCGCCCGCGCCGGCATGGTCGCCGTCGACGACACTACGCTGGACTACTTCCACGGCCGCCCGTTCGCGCCCAAGGGCGAACTCTGGGATAAGGCCGTCGAATCCTGGCGGGATCTGGTCAGCGACGATGATGCCGTCTTCGACCAGGACATCCTGATCAACGCCGCCGACATCCAGCCCCAGGTTACCTGGGGGACATCGCCGGAAATGGTCAGGGGCGTGGGGGAGACCGTACCCAACCCCGCCGCGATCGAGGACGAAGCCAGTCGCAAGGGCGTCGAGCGGGCGCTGGAATACATGGGCCTGAAAGCCGACCAGCCGATCGAATCGATCAAGCTCGATCGCGTCTTCATCGGCTCCTGCACCAACTCCCGCATCGAAGACCTGCGCGCCGCCGCTGCTGTTGCCAAGGGCCGCAAAGTGTCCACCAGCCTGAAACAGGCCATGGTCGTGCCCGGCTCCGGTCTGGTGAAGCGCCAGGCCGAAGCCGAAGGGTTAGACAAGATCTTCATCGAGGCCGGCTTTGAATGGCGCGAACCGGGCTGTTCCATGTGTCTGGCCATGAACGCCGACAAATTGGGGCAGGGCGAGCATTGCGCCTCCACCTCCAACCGCAACTTCGAAGGCCGTCAGGGCTTCGGCGGGCGCACCCATCTGGTCAGCCCCGCCATGGCCGCCGCAGCCGCCATCGCCGGTCATTTTGTAGATATCCGTACCTGGCAGGAGGGCAACGCCGCATGAACCCCTTTACGCGCATCAACGGCCTGGTCGCGCCTATGGACCGCGCCAATGTCGACACCGACATGATCATTCCCAAGCAGTTCCTCAAGTCGATCAAGCGCAGCGGCTTCGGCCCCAACCTGTTCGACGAACTGCGCTACCTCGACGAAGGCCAGCCGGGCAAGGACAACAGCCAACGCCCCTTGAACCCGGACTTCCCGCTCAACCAGGAGCGCTACCAGGGCGCCGAGATCCTGCTCGCGCGCCGCAACTTCGGTTGCGGTTCCAGCCGCGAGCATGCTCCCTGGGCACTCGAAGACTACGGCTTTCGCGTTATCATCGCGCCGAGTTTCGCCGACATTTTCTACAATAACTGCTTCAAAAACGGCATCCTGCCCATCGTGCAGCCGGAAGACGTTGTCGACCGCCTGTTCAAGGCGCAGGACGCCCAGGTGGGTTACAAGTTGGATGTGGATCTTGAAAACCAGACCGTCACCACGCCGGACGGTGAAACATTCAGCTTCGAGGTCAACGAATTCCGCAAGCACTGCCTGCTGAACGGTCTCGACGACATCGGCCTCACACTGCAGGAAGCCGACGCCATCCGCGCCTATGAAGAAAAACGTCAACAGGAAGCCCCCTGGGTTTTCGGACAGATCCACTAAGGAAATCCGATGAGCAACGCAAAAAACATCCTCATCCTCCCGGGCGACGGCATCGGCCCGGAGATCGTCGCCCAGGCCGAGCGCGTCCTGAGCAAGGTCGCCGAGCGGCATAACCTCGAATTCAACCTCGACCACGCCCTCGTCGGCGGCGCCGCCATCGACGCCACCGGTGGTCCGCTGCCCGACGACACCCTGGCCAAGGCCAAAGCGGCCGACGCCGTCCTGCTCGGCGCCGTCGGCGGCACCAAATGGGACGGCCTTGAAATGGCCAAGCGTCCCGAAAAAGGCCTGCTCGGCCTGCGTGCCAACCTCGGCCTGTTCGGCAACCTGCGCCCGGCGATCCTCTACCCGCAACTGGCCAGCGCCAGCAGCCTGAAACCCGAAATCGTCGCCGGTCTAGACATCCTCATCGTGCGCGAACTGACCGGCGGCATCTACTTCGGCCAGCCGCGCGGCGAACGTATCAATGACCAGGGCGAGCGCGAAGGCTACAACACCTACGTCTACAGCGAATCCGAAATCAAGCGCATCGGCCGCGTCGCCTTCGAAGCCGCCCGCAAGCGCGACAAACGGCTGTGCAGCGTCGACAAAGCCAACGTACTTGAAGTCACGGTCTTGTGGCGCAATATCATGAACGACCTGGCCAAAGAGTACCCGGACGTCGAATTGACCCATATGTACGTCGACAACGCCGCCATGCAACTCGTGCGAGCGCCCAAGCAGTTCGACGTCATCGTCACCGGCAACATGTTCGGCGACATCCTCTCCGATTGCGCCGCCATGCTCACCGGGTCTATCGGCATGCTGCCCTCCGCCTCGCTCAACGAAGCCGGGCAGGGCATGTACGAACCGATTCACGGCAGCGCCCCGGATATCGCCGGTAAAGGCGTGGCCAACCCATTGGCGACCATCCTTTCGGTCGCTATGATGCTCCGTTATTCTCTCGCGGAGCCTGACGCGGCCGATACCATCGAGAGGGCCGTCAGCCGCGTTCTGGACCAGGGACTGCGCACCGCCGACATCGCCGGTAGCGACGAGCAGTCCGTATCAACCGAAGCCATGGGCGACGCTGTCGTAGCCGCCCTGGAGAAGGTTTAGGCCCTCCGTATGCCGCCCGGATGAGCCGGGCGTCGACGGTACCATTGGTAGCGGTACCGTTGTTGATTGAATACCACGGCCACACAACGGCCGTTCGCCCTGTAGACGTGTTTGCACAATACAAGCGACGGGTGCCGGTGGTCCTCCCGTGGGGATGTCTGCAGCATGGATGCTGCGGCCAAGCCCCCATGGACGGGTACACGGCGACCCCACGGGCGTACCACCGGCATCCGGCGCGGACCACTGGCACGCTTCTCCAGGGCACGGAAGAACACTCAAAGAGGTGACTATGAAAGTCGGATTTATTGGTTGGCGCGGCATGGTAGGTTCCGTCCTGATGCAGCGCATGCGTGAAGAAGACGATTTCGCGGGCATCCAGCCCGTCTTCTTCAGCACCAGTCAGGTCGGCCAGCCGGCCCCCGACGTCGGCCAGGGCAGCGACACCCTGCTCGACGCCAACGACCTCGACGCACTGGCCAGCTGCGAAGCCATCGTAACCTGCCAGGGCGGCGACTACACCGGCGAAGTCTATGAACCCCTGCGCAACACCGGCTGGAACGGCTACTGGATCGACGCCGCCTCCACCCTGCGCATGGCCGACGACTCCATCATCGTGCTCGACCCCGTCAACCGCGACGTCATCGACCGCGCCATCGACGGCGGTGTCAAAACCTACGTCGGCGGCAACTGCACCGTCAGCCTCATGCTGATGGGCCTCGGTGGCCTGTTCCGCGAAAACCTGATCGAATGGGTCTCCCCCATGACCTACCAGGCCGCTTCCGGATCCGGTGCCAAGCACATGCGCGAACTGCTCTCTCAGATGGGCGCCATCCACCAGGTCGCCGCGGAAGATCTCGCCAATCCCTCGTCCGCCATCCTCGATCTGGACTGCAAGGTCGCCGACTTCATCCGCAGCGACCAGTATCCGTGCGACCAGTTCGGCGTGCCGCTGGCCGGCAGCCTGATCCCCTGGATCGACAAAGCGCTCGACTCCGGTCAGAGCAAGGAAGAATGGAAAGCCCAGGTCGAAGCCAACAAAATTCTCGGCCGCAGCGACCAGCCGGTCCCCATCGACGGCATCTGCGTACGGGTCGGCGCCATGCGCTCGCACAGCCAGGCCATGACCATCAAATTGCGCAAAAACGCCTCCATCAGCGAAGTGGAGTCCATCCTCGCCTCCGCCAACGACTGGGTCAAAGTCGTCCCGAACGATCGCGACCAGACCATGGAAGAGCTTACTCCGGCTAAAGTCACCGGCACCATGAGTGTACCGGTCGGTCGACTGCGCAAGCTGGCCATGGGCGACGATTATCTGGGAGCCTTCACCGTCGGCGATCAGCTGTTGTGGGGCGCGGCAGAGCCTTTGCGCCGCACATTGGCGATTCTCACCGGAAAACTCTAAGCTCTGTAATAGCGGCGAAATCACCGCTGGAGCCGTCGGTTTTTTTCGTTAGATTTCAAAAACTTGAAATCAATGGGCGACTCGGTAGAGTCGCCTTTTTTATGTGAGAAGGTCGACACAGGCCTCGTTCTTTGACTACAAAAAGGCCTGTGTGTTGCGAAAAATCCTTTTATCAATAATACTTAGCCGAAGTTTTGAATGTTCTTTCTAGATTTCAAAACGGACGAATTAGGGTGCGTGAATTAAAATTGAGAACCAGTTCTCGAATTGATGCGCCTACACATTAAAAATAGCGAACTCCTTTTCAAAATATCAATGCCATTCGTGGTATTGGTAATAAGGTTGAGGGAAGGGAAAAGGGTGATGTTCAAAAAACAGGCGCTTACACTAGTCATTTCCGCGCTGGCGTTCACCAGTACAGCTCAGGCATTGGGTTTGGGTGACATTGAGTTGGAATCCAATCTCAACGAACCCCTGGATGCCGAAATCGAGCTGTTGGAACTGCGTGGATTGACCGCGGGCGAAATTCTGCCCACCCTGGCGAGTAACGACGCATTCGTGCGAGCCGGAGTGGAACGCAACTTCTTTTTGTCGAATATCAAATTCGATGTTCGGGAGAACGAAGCTGGCGAGTTGGTGATTTCATTGTCCACCAATCAGCCCGTGCGTGAACCATTCCTGAACTTCCTGGTCGAGGTGAACTGGCCTGGCGGTCGCCTGCTGAAAGAGTTTACTCTGCTGCTCGACCCGCCCGTCTTCGACACCGGTGTCGTCGGCGAGTCCCTGGTGGTCGAGCCGGCCGAACAGCCGAGCGGTGAGACCGAAATCACCACGACCACCACCGTCAGCCAGCCCGAAACCACCACAGAAACGGTTCCGGCCGAGGTGACCCCGCGTGAGGAAAACCTCGGACCGAACGAGTACCGGGTCAAGCGCAACGACACCCTCTGGGAAATCGCCGCCGGTCTGCCCGCCGGCAGTGGCTATTCACCGCAACAGGTGATGCTGGCGATCCAGGACCTGAACCCCAATGCCTTCCTGAACAACAACATCAACCGCCTCAAGGCGGGCAGTCTGCTGAATCTTCCCGATGAAGCGCAGATTGCCACGCGTACGGTTCAAGAAGCCATTGACGAAGTCCGCCAGCAAAATGCGGGTGGTTCGGCGCGTCCCCGTGTCGCAGACGACTCGGATGCGACCGAAGTTCAGCTCTCCGCCACCGAATCCACCAGCTCCGCTCTGCCGGAAGGCGAGGGTGAGCGGGATCCGGACGGCTATCTCGAAGTCGCGGCCGATGATGAGACCGAAGGCACCAGCGCCGGCGGTGAATCGTCGACCAACGCCGAAATCGAGCGACTGGAAAACGAATTGGCCATCGCCGGTGAACTGAACGACCAGTTCGAGCGCGAGAAAGAGGAGCTGGAAAGCCGGGTCGTTCAACTCGAAGAGCAGATCGCCATCATGCAGCGGCTGCTGAACGTCCAAAGCGGCGATGCGGCAACCCTGCAGGCCGAACTGGCCGAGCGTGAAGCCGAAGCCGCCGCTGAAGGCGAGTCCGGCTCGGCCCAGGCCCCGGCCGACACCGAAGCGAGCTCACCGGCCCAGACCGGCGACTCGAGCGATGCGTCCGAGCCGGCGCAACCGGCTATGGACGGTCAAGCCTCCGGGGAGCAGGAGCCGGCACAAACTCCAGAGCCGGCGGCTCAGCCGCAAGAGCAGCAACAACAGGCCACACAGCCGCAAGCCCAGCCACAACCGGCTCAGCCGGAGCCGGGCATCATGGGCTTTGTACAACAGTACACCGCACCGGTGACCAATTGGGTGACCGGCAGCCTGTACAACATGATCATCACGGCGGCCGGGGCCATCATTCTGTTGATGATTCCGCTGTATCTGCGCAGCCGCAACAAGTCCGAGGACATCGAGGAAGAAGCGCCGGCGCTGGCCGAAGGCGGGCTCAGCGAACCGCAATTCGAGCAGGATTTCGATGACGACCTGCTGGGCGATTTCGAAGAAGAAGCCGAGTTGGACGCCACCGAGGAAGCGGAGAGCGACGCCACCTCCGATGCCGTCATGGAAGCCGAAATGTACATGGCTTACCAGAAATACGAGCAGGCGGAGGAAAAACTGAAATCGGCGTTCGCCGAGGAACCGGGGCGCACCGACATCGGCCTGAAGCTGCTGGAAGTCTACTCCGAAACCGGCAATGCGGCGGCGTTCGACGATCTTGAGAAGCGGCTGTCGCTGACATCGGATCAACAGGCCCAGGTGGACGAGTTCCGCAACCGCATGCCGATGAGCAGCGACTCCGACGCCGAAGACCTGTCCATGGACCTGGACGAAGACTCCGACCTGGACTTCGGCGATTTCGATACCAGCACCGAAGAAGACAGTGAAGATATTCCGTCTCTCGACGATCTCGAGCAGGATCTGAAAACCGAGACGGGCAGCTATGATCTGAGCGATTTCGATACTGAATCCGATACGGCCGAGCCGGCGAGCACCGAAACCCGGGAAGAGGAAGTAGCCTCTTCAGAGAGCGACGACCTCGATTTCAGCCTCGATCTGGACGATCTGGACATCGAGACCGAAACCGACTCCAAGGCGTCCGACGAATTGGATCTGGACCTGGGTGATCTTGGCCTGGAAGAATCCGAGCCGGAACCGGAAGCGCGCAAGACGGAATCCGATGAATCGGCCAGCCTGGATTTTTCCCTCGACGAAGAAGAGGGCGAATTCGACAGCGATCTGGATTTCAATCTGGATGAAACTGAAAAACCGGCCGAACCGGAATTGCCTACGCTGGAAACCGGCGACGACGATCTGGACCTGGATTTCAGTTCACTGGAAGAGAGTGAACCCGAGCCGGCCGAGTCCGACGAACTGCCAACCGACGACAGCCTGACTCTGGACGAAGATAATCTGTCCGAAGAAGAGCCGACCGGCGGAGAGGAAGTCTCGTTCGATTTCACTGACGAGAGCGCTCAGGCCGAACCGGAGCGTGCCGTCGAGTCCGCGACAGCGCAGGATGACGACAACTTGCGTGAACTGGCCGATGCGCTGCCGGGCAGCGCCGATCTGGAGGATGATGAGTTCGACTTCCTCTCCGGCAGCGACGAAGCCAGCACCAAACTCGATCTGGCCCGGGCCTACATTGAAATGGACGACAAGGAAGGCGCTCGCGATATTCTGGAAGAAGTGGCCACCGAAGGTAACGACGACCAGAAGAAGCAAGCCAAGGAACTGATGGATCAACTCTAAACCTTGATCCTGTGATCGTGTACACTGCGCCGCTCTCCACGAGCGGCGCAGTTGTAGGAGCCTCTGAACAATTCCCCCCGGGACTCTGCGCGAGCTAAAACGTTCTGGCACAAGGCGCACTTCGCAGCGCAATGGCCTTAGTCCTTGTCAAGAAGTGCAACGCCGGGCCGGGACGTTTTAGCCGCGCCCTTCCGGGCTTTCCGAGGAACACTGCCACTGCGTTGGACTCATTTGAAAGGTCCAAACATTCCTGCATGAGTCCGCCTTGTTGCAGCGTCCCTCGGATAAGCCAGAGCCCCGGGGGGAATTATTCAGAGGCTCCTTAAATGACGGAAATTTTCCCATTCGCGCACCCCGACCACCGGTATCGCATCGCCATGGGCGTCGAATACCGCGGCAGCGAATACTATGGTTGGCAAATTCAGAAATCCGGCGTACCGACGGTTCAGGCCGAATTGACCCGGGCCATCTCGCGGGTGGCCAATCACCCGGTGGACCTGATCGTCGCCGGTCGCACCGACGCCGGTGTGCACGCCAGCAACCAGGTCATTCACTTCGATACCTTCAGCGCGCGCAAGGAGTACGGCTGGTGCGTCGGCACCAATACCTTGCTGCCGAAGGACATCAGTGTTCAATGGGCTAAAATCGTCGATAACGAATTCCACGCCCGTTTTTCCGCCAAGGAGCGGGCTTACCGTTACATCGTCTATAACGCTCCCGTCCCCGGTGGCATTCTCCGCGACGGTCTTACCTGGGAGCGCCGACCGCTCGACGTCGAACGGATGCAGGCCGCCGCCGACCTGTTGCTGGGCGAACATGACTTCTCCGCCTTCCGCGCCGCCAATTGCCAGGCCCAGTCCCCGGTCAAAGAAGTTCGGGAGCTCACCTTGGTCCAGCAAGGCCGCCTGATCGTTCTCCAGGCCCGCGCCAATGGCTTTCTCTACCACATGGTGCGCAACATCATGGGCGTGCTGATCGAGATCGGCCGGGGCGACAAACCGGTGGAATGGGCGGCCGAAGTCCTCGCCACGCGAGACCGTAACCTCGGCGGAGTCACCGCCCCGGCCGCCGGTCTCTACTTCATTCGGGCCCAGTACGAGCGAAACGACCTGCCATACCGGGAACCCGGTCCTGCATTTTTGGACGGCTTTCCTGGCCTGGCGGACGTTTGAGTCGGGTTTGTAGGTTGGATCGGTCCGACGCCTCGGAGCCAAAGACGTAATCCGACATCAATTCGGCCGCAAACCTGCTGTAGGGTGGGCACCGCCCACCAAAACGATCAATGTAGCCGCTACGAAGCCGATTGACGCAGTATAAAACTTCGGCCATGTATCATTATGGACCGGGTTAAAGTTACAGTTGGGTCTTGGTGGGCAGTACCCACCCTACGGCTACCGGTCAATTCACATTTCAAACGGCGCACCGACACCTTGCCAATAACAGCATTGGGCGAACCCCTTGAGCTTTGTTAGACTTGTCTTTCCTCCGCCGAGACCTCATTAAGACGCGACTATCCATGCGAACGCGAATCAAGTTATGTGGGATGACACGACCGGCCGATGTCGAAATGGCCGATCATCTGGGTGCCGATGCCATCGGGATTAATTTCTATCCACCGAGCCCCAGAGCGGTCAGCATCGAGATGGCCGCTGAACTGGCCGATCTGGCCGGGGCGTTTTGCACCCGTGTAGCCCTGTTTGTAAACCCCGATCAAGACGAGGTTCGGCGGGTTCTCGAGCGGGTGTCGATCGACGTTATTCAGTTTCACGGCGACGAGTCCCCCGAATTCTGTCAAGGCTTCAACAAGCCCTGGATCAAAGCCCTGCGTGTACGCGACAGCGCTTCCCTGGAAGCGGATCTCGAACGCTACCGCGATGCCCAGACCCTGCTGCTGGACGCCTATAAGCCCGGACAGCCCGGTGGAACCGGCGAAACCTTCAACTGGCAGTTGATCCCCGAGCGATGGCGAAGCTCGATCGTGCTCGCCGGCGGCCTCGGCCCGGCCAATGTATTCGAGGCGGTCAGCACCCTTCGACCGCTCGGGGTGGACGTCAGCGGCGGCATCGAGGCCGCCAAGGGCGAAAAATCCCCGGACAAGATGACTGAATTCGTACGCCAGGTCCGCCTGGCCGATGCTCAAAGAGAGACAGCATGACGACCAAGATTACCGATTATCACGCCTATCCGGACGCCCGCGGCCACTTTGGTCCCTACGGTGGCCGTTTCGCGTCCGAAACCCTGATGGACGCGTTGGAAGAGTTGTCCGCCATGTACAAGCGGATGAAAGACGATCCGGATTTCCGCCGCGAGTTCGATGAGGACCTGGCCCATTACGTCGGCCGGCCGTCGCCTCTGTATTTCGCCCGCCGCCTGAGCAAGAACTGGGGTGGGGCGGACGTCTACCTGAAGCGGGAAGACCTGAATCACACCGGCGCGCACAAGATCAACAACACTATCGGCCAGGCGCTGCTGGCCAAACACGGCGGCAAGCCCCGGGTCATCGCGGAAACCGGCGCCGGCCAGCATGGTGTGGCCTCGGCGACCGTTGCGGCTCGTCTCGGGCTCAAGTGCGTGGTGTACATGGGCGCCGAGGACGTCGAGCGCCAGAAGCTGAACGTCTATCGCATGCGTCTGCTCGGCGCCGAAGTGGTGCCGGTCACCTCCGGGTCGAAGACCCTGAAAGACGCCATGAACGAGGCCATGCGCGACTGGGTGACGAACATCGACGATACCTATTACATCATCGGTACCGCCGCGGGCCCGGACCCGTACCCGACCCTGGTGCGGGATTTCAACTCGGTGATCGGCCGCGAGGCGCGTCGCCAGATGCTGGAACAGGCGGGTGAACTGCCGGATGCGCTGGTCGCCTGTGTCGGCGGCGGTTCCAACGCCATCGGGCTGTTCTGGGAGTTCCTGAACGACGAGTCCGTGCAGATCTACGGCGTCGAAGCCGCCGGTCGCGGCCTGAACGGCAACGAACACGCGGCCCCGCTGACCAAGGGTCGGCCGGGTGTATTGCACGGCAATCGGACCTACATCATGGCGAACGAAGACGGTCAGATCATGGGTACCCACTCGGTCTCGGCCGGTCTCGACTATCCGGGCGTCGGACCGGAGCACGCCTGGTTGAAAGACAGCGGTCGCGCCCAATACGTGGCCGCGACGGATGACGAGGCACTGGACGCGTTTCGCGAACTGACCCGCACCGAAGGCATCATGCCGGCGCTGGAATCTTCACACGCCATTGCCTACGCCAAGAAACTGGCGAAGGAGATGGGGCCCGGCAAGCGCATCGTCGTCAATCTGTCCGGTCGGGGCGACAAAGACGTACACACCATCGCCGCCATTGACGGCCTGTCGGTCTGAGGGAGCACCATGAGTCGAATCGCCAGTACCTTTACCCGTTTGAAAGACCAGGGCCGCAAGGCCCTGATTCCGTTCGTGACCGCCGGCGACCCACGCCCGGATGTGACCTTGCCGCTGATGCACGCTCTGGTATCGGCCGGTGCCGACATCATCGAGCTGGGCATGCCGTTCTCGGACCCGATGGCCGACGGTCCGGCCATTCAGTTGGCCAACGAGCGTGCGCTTGAAGCCGGTATGACCCTGCGCAAGACACTGGACGTGGTCAAAGTCTTCCGCGAAACCAATACCGAGACTCCGGTCGTTTTGATGGGTTACCTGAACCCGGTCGAGTGGATGGGCTACGACACCTTCATCGACACGGCTTCCAAGTCCGGTGTCGATGGCCTCCTTCTCGTCGACATGCCGCCCGAGGAAGGCGAGCAATTGGTGCCCAAGTTGCGTGCGGCGGAGCTGGACCTGATCTACCTGGTCACGCCGACCACGACCGAAGAACGCTTCGATGCCATTTGCAAGCAATCCACCGGCTGGATCTACTACGTCTCGCTGAAAGGCATCACCGGTGCCAATACCCTGAACGTCGATGACGTGGCGAAGCGGGTCGAGCGGATCGGACAGCACACCGACCTGCCGATCTGTGTCGGCTTCGGCATCAAGGACGGCGAAACGGCGGCGAACGTCTCCCGGGTCTCCGACGGTGTGATCGTCGGATCGGCCCTGGTTCGTATTGTTGAAGAGCTGCAATCGGCCAGTGCCGTTGAAATTTCTTCACAAGTGTCTAAGTTGTTGGGCGATATGCGCACCGCCATGGATCGCGCATAATTCCGACCACCTTGAACGGATGATGAGGAAGCGATGAGCAGCTGGCTGGACAAAATCGTACCGTCCCTGATTCGATCCAACACGGGCCAACAATCCAGTGTTCCCGAAGGACTCTGGAAAAAATGCCCGAAGTGCGATGCCGTCCTGTATCGCCCGGAGCTGGAGCGCAATCAGGACGTCTGTCCCAAATGCGAGCATCACATCCGGATCGGTGCGCGTCGGCGCATCGATCTCTTCCTCGATTCCGACAACCGCATCGAGATCGCCTCGGACGTCAAACCGGTCGATCGCCTTAAATTCAAGGACACCAAACGCTACAAGGACCGCCTCGCAGCCGCCCAGAAGTCCACCGGTGAAAACGACGCTCTGGTCGTCGTAAAAGGCACGGTGGAAGGGCAGCCGGTTGTCGTGGCGGCTTTCGATTTCAATTTCCTCGGCGGTTCCATGGGCGCCGTGGTCGGCGAGAAGTTCGTCCGTGCCGCCAAGGCTGCGCTCGAAGACGGCATCCCGATGGTGTGCTTCGCCACCTCCGGCGGTGCCCGCATGCAGGAAGCGCTGTTTTCGTTGATGCAAATGGCCAAGACCAGCGCCGCGATCGAAAAACTGCATCAAGCCGGCATTCCCTATATTTCCGTTATGGTCGATCCGTGTTTCGGTGGCGTATCCGCCTCCCTGGCGCTGCTGGGCGACCTGAACATCGCCGAACCCAACGCCCTGATCGGTTTCGCCGGGCCGCGTGTGATCGAACAGACCGTGCGCGAGAAACTGCCCGAAGGTTTCCAGCGCAGCGAGTTCCTGATGGAGAAAGGCGCCATCGACATGATCGTCCACCGCCATCAGTTGCGTGAACGCCTGGCCGGAGTCCTGAAAAAGCTCACCCATGCCCCGGCAGCCTGAACGCACCCTCGATGACTGGCTGGCCTATCTCGAACGCATACATGGCCAGGCGATCGATCTCGGACTCGACCGTCTCGCCCGGGTAGCCCAACACCTCGATTTGCCGCTGAACCGCGACGGACGCGACCGTCCGTTCGTCATCACCGTCGCCGGGACCAATGGCAAGGGCTCCACCTGCGAAACCCTGCGCCAGCTTGGACTGGCCGCCGGCGCCCGGGTAGGCCTGTACAGCTCCCCGCATCTGCACCGTTTCAATGAACGAGTCGTCATTGACCGGGCGCCGGTCTCGGACGAAGACCTGATCCGGGCATTCGAACAGGTCGAGCAGGCGAGGGGCGACATCAGCCTGACCTACTTCGAATTCACCACACTGGCCGCCTTCGTCGTCTTCCAACAGGCCGATCTTGACCTGTGGGTTCTCGAAGTCGGCCTCGGCGGCCGGCTCGACGCCGTCAATCTGGTCGATTGCGATGTCGCCGTAGTGACCACGGTCGACCGCGACCACCAGGCGTTTCTCGGTGACGACATCAACATCATCGGCCGTGAAAAGGCCGGCATCTTCCGTCCCGGCCAACCGGCTGTTCTTGGCAGCCCCGACCTGCCGGAGACCGTTTTCCAGGCCGCTGAAAACCTGAACTGCCCGCTCTACCGGTTCGGTGACGAACACGGCTTGTCCGACGACGCACTGCGGTGGCGGGGCGGGACTCTGGACCGGGGGCGCATCACCGCCTCGGTGCCGTTGCAGAACCAGGCCACGGCCCTCCAGGCCTTCTCGTTCACGCCCTTCACGTTGACGTCCGATCAAACCCTGGCAGCCCTGAACCGCGTTCAATTGCCCGGCCGGCTGCAGACACTTTATAGAGGTGACCAGCGCATCGTGCTTGACGTCGGCCACAACCCTCACGCCGCCCGTTACCTGGCCGACCGGCTCAAAGGCGAATCCTGGCGCATTGTGCTCGCCATGCTCGCCGACAAGGACATCCCCGGCGTCGTTGACGCTCTGACGCCCATCGCCGAGACGTGGTTTCTCGCCAACCTCGACGTTCCCCGGGGCCTCGACGCCCGGACCCTGCGCGACAGGGCGACACTGACCGGCGCACAATGCTATGATTCCGTCGCGGCCGCCATCGACGCCGCCTGCGCCGACCCGGACGGGCGGCCCATTCTCATTTGTGGTTCCTTCTTTACGGTCTCGGAAGCGCTCGACGCGCTGGCATGACCCGATCAATGGAGTAGGGTGTTGGACGTACGAATACAGCAACGCCTCGTCGGCGCGCTGGTCATACTGGCTTTGGTTTTCCTCATCGTCCCCGTCCTGTTGGACGGCGAAGGCCGCATACCCGAGAAAATCACCCAGATTCCTCCGAAACCCAAACGGCCCGATCTTTCCCACATCCGCGTCGCCGAGCCGGCCCAGGATGTCTTGCCCGGTCTGCCGGACGAGCCCCCCGCACCGGTGGAGGTGCCCGCGGAAGAGACCCGGGTGGCCGAATCCGCCGAGGAAGAGCCTCCGGCTCCTGAAAACAACGCCTCCTCAAACGTGGAAGCCGAGCAACCCGCCATTGTCGGCAAGGCCTGGAGCGTGCAGGTCGCCAGCTTCAAGGACAGCGGTAAAGCAGCCGAATTGCGGGATGAATTGAGAGGGAAGGGGTACAAGACCTACGTGAATGAAGTGATTTTGTCGGACGGTACCCTGTTTACCCAGGTTCTGGTCGGTCCGGACACCGAACTGGACGCCGTTCGGGCGTTGAAGGAAGAGATCAAGGCGTCGACCGGGTTGCAGGGGTTGGTGGTTCGGTATCAGCCGTAGCTGCGTACCACGGATTTGTGGCTGGTTCTGTTGCCGGTTCCGTGGCCGGGTTCGCCCCTGAGGCGGGGGTAACCCTCCCTGGGGCCGCGCGGGGTGCCGCCCACTCAACCCATCCCTGGGGGCTTGACGGCAGCATCCATGCTGCCCACATCCCCTGGGAGGGCTGCCCCCGCCCCAGGGGCTGGCCATCACGCCAATTACCAGTTAAGTAGGTTGGATTAGCCCGAAGGGCGTAATCCAACATCTCCAGAATGGCCGCAAATTTTTTGGATTTTTACGGCCTTCGACCTCCCGAAGCCGGGAGACGTACCGATTCAACCTACGCGGTTCCAAGGGTTTTTCGGTGAGCACGTGAACGAGCGGTGGATGCCCGGTGTACTCATTCGGGGATGTGCGAGGCATGGATGCCGAGGTCAAGCCCCCATGGACGGGTATACGGCGACCCCGAATGAGTATACCGGGCAGCCACTGCGGATGCGGGGCAATATGTAGCCCGCCTCCAGTCCGCGGACCAATACCACCACCCCAAGTTGGTTCAAAAACAGGAGGGGTCTGTTAGAATGCGCGCGTTTTCTGGTTGGGTACACTATGATCGCCATCGATTGGATAATTCTGCTGATACTGCTCGTTTCCTCACTCATCAGCATCAAACGGGGATTCACCAAAGAGGCTCTTTCGCTCGCCTCGTGGATCATCGCACTTGTCATCGCCCGGCTGTTCAGTGACAAACTCGCCGTCGTCATGGCCGACCTGATCGAGTCACCGGCCTGGCGCTACACCGCCGCCTTCGCCATACTGTTCGTCGCCACGCTCATCGTCGGCGCCCTGATCAACCATCTGCTCGGCGAATTCGTCCGCATGACCGGCCTCACCGGCACCGACCGGGCCCTCGGCATGGTGTTCGGCTTACTGCGCGGCCTGGTCATTGTCGTCGCCGTACTCGCGCTCGGGCGCCTGTTCGCGCTCGATCAGTTCTGGCAGGACTCCCTGTTCGTCCCCTATTTCGAACCGGTCATCAAATGGACCGGCGAATACATCAACAAAGCATCCAACGCCATACTCTCGGTCGGAGGTGAATAAAGCATGTGCGGTATAGTCGGCATCAGTGGTGACACACCCGTCAACCAACAACTCTACGATGCCTTAACGGTGTTGCAACACCGCGGCCAGGACGCGGCCGGCATAGTGACCGAGGACGAAGGGCGTTTCCTGCTGCGTAAAAGCAACGGCCTGGTGCGGGATGTGTTCCGCACCAGCCACATGCAGCGCCTGACCGGAACGGTCGGCATCGGCCATGTCCGGTATCCCACGGCGGGCTCCTCCAGTATGGCCGAGAGCCAGCCGTTCTATGTGAATTCGCCCTACGGCATTGTGCTGGCGCACAACGGCAACCTGACTAACTCCGCCGAGTTAAACAGCGCCCTGTACCGGTCCGACCTGCGCCACGTCAACACCACCTCGGATTCGGAAGTCCTGCTCAATGTGTTCGCGCATGAACTGCAGCTGCTGGGCAAGCTCAAACCGGAAGCGGACGACATCTTCGCCGCCGTCGCCGCCGTGCACCGTCGCTGCCGGGGTGCCTACGCCGCCGTCGCCCTGATTTCGGGGTACGGTTTGGTTGCCTTCCGCGACCCTCACGGCATCCGACCGCTGGTCGTCGGCGAGCGCCCGAACGAATCCGGCAAGACCGAATACATGGTCGCCTCCGAAAGCGTCGCGCTCGACGTGCTCGGCTTCACCCTGATTCGTGATGTCGCTCCGGGCGAAGCCGTCTACGTCGACGCCGAGGGCGAGCTGCACATGCGCCAGTGTTTCGACAAGGCCCGGCTTGTGCCCTGTATGTTCGAGTTCGTCTATTTCGCCCGGCCGGATTCCATCATCGACGGCATATCCGTCTACAAAGCCCGGCTGCGTATGGGCGACGCCCTGGCCGACAAGATCATGCGCGAATGGCCCGATCACGACATCGATGTGGTCATTCCCATTCCGGATACCAGCCGTACCTCGGCCCTGCAGTTGGCCAACCGACTCGGTGTCAATTTCCGCGAAGGGTTTATGAAGAACCGCTACATCGGCCGGACCTTCATCATGCCCGGTCAGAAACAGCGACGGAAATCTGTTCGGCAGAAGCTCAACGCCATCGGCCTCGAATTCCAGGGCAAGAACGTTCTTCTGGTCGACGACTCCATCGTGCGCGGCACCACCTGCAACGAAATCATTGAGATGGCCCGCGACGCCGGCGCCGCCAAGGTCTACTTCGCCTCGGCCGCACCGGAAGTACGCTATCCCAACGTCTACGGCATCGACATGCCTGCGGCGAAGGAGCTGATTGCCCACGGCCGCACCAATGAAGAGATCGAAGAGTTGATCGGCGCCGACAAGCTGATCTATCAGGACCTTGCCGACCTCAAGAAAGCCGTTCAATCGCACAAAGCGCAGGTGACCGAATTCGACTGCTCCGTTTTCGACGGCCAGTACGTCACCGGTGACATCAACGACGCCTATCTCGCCGCGCTCGAAGCCGAACGCAACGACGACTCCCAGCGTCAACGTCGGGAAAAAGACGATGAAACCCCACTCGTTGACCTGCATAATGATGCGTAAAGAGTAGGTCGGATTAGCACTGTAGGGTGGGCATCGCCCACCATTTCGTGTCGGGTGAACCCTGGGCGTTACCATTTCAGGGGCCGCTCGGTGTGATGGTGGGCAGTGCCCACCCTACTGTTCTCCCAATCCCAATCGCGATACCAACAACCACCGAGGACCATCATGAAGGATGAACGTGAAGCGGCATTGAAAAACGCCCGTCCGGCTACTCAGGCCGTACGCGGCGGTCATCGGCGTACCAACGAAATGGAGCACGCCGAAGCCATCTTCATGACTTCATCCTATGTCTTCGACGATGCCCAACAAGCCGCAGATACCTTCGCCGGCGACCGCGATGGCAACGTCTACAGCCGCTACACCAACCCCACGGTGCGTACCTTCGAGGAACGCCTGGCGCTGTTGGAGGGCGGTGAAGCCTGCGCCGCCACCAGCTCCGGCATGGCGGCGATTTTTGCGATCTGCATGTCGTTCCTGCGCAGTGGCGATCACCTGGTTTCCTCGCGCAGCATCTTCGGCTCCACCAATGTGGTGTTCAATAAATACCTGGATCGTTTCGGCGTCGGGACAACCTACGTCGACCCCAAGGATCTGAACGCCTGGCGCGAGGCCATTCGCCCCGAAACCAGGCTGCTGTTTCTGGAAACGCCCTCCAATCCCCTGTCCGAAGTCGCCGACCTGCAAGCCCTGTCTCAGCTTGCGAAGGAGCAGGGCGCCTTGCTGGTGGTCGACAACTGTTTCTGTACCCCGGCCCTACAAAGACCGTTGGCGCTCGGCGCCGATCTGGTCATGCATTCGGCCACCAAGTACATCGACGGCCAGGGTCGTGCCCTCGGTGGCGCCGTGGTCGGCGATCATGAACACATCGAGGAAATCGTCGGCTTCCTGCGCAGTGCCGGCCCGAGCATGAGTCCGTTCAATGCCTGGGTGTTCCTGAAAGGTCTGGAAACGCTCGACCTGCGTATGAAACAGCACAGCGCCAACGCCCAGGCGTTGGCGGAATGGCTGCAAGCGCAACCGACGGTGGAGAAGGTGCATTACCTGGGTCTGCCCGATCACCCCCAGCATGAATTGGCGAAGCGCCAACAGAGCGGATTCGGCGGTGTGGTCAGTTTTGTCGTCCGGGGAGGGCAGGAAGCGGCCTGGAAGGTGATCGATTCGACGCGGATCCTGTCCGTCACCGCAAACCTGGGTGACACCAAGACGACGATTACCCATCCCTATACCACGACCCATGGCCGGGTCTCGGATGAGGCCAAAATGACGGCCGGAATCGTGCCCGGGTTGATTCGCGTGGCCGTGGGTCTGGAAGACGTGCTCGATATTCAGGAAGATCTGGCCCGAGGCCTGTAGGGTGGGCACCGCCCACCAAGCGTCGGCCGAATCTGTCGACTGGCCAGCGCCTCATTGCGCCATGACCGCGGGGTACGGAACAACCCGACATGGTGGGCGGTGCCCACCCTGGGAGCCGGTCCGGTACTCCGGCTTCGGTCGCGCACGGCGTGCGTCCCTACTAAGCTGTTACCCTTGCACCCCTGAACGAGAGGATTCATGCACGATCTTGCCACCGTCACCCACCACCTGCAAAAACGCGTCCGCCAGGTTATTTCGGGTAAGGACGAGGCGGTCCGTCTCGCCTGGATTGCCCTGTTGTGCGACGGCCACCTTCTGTTGGAAGACCTGCCGGGGGTGGGGAAGACGTCTCTGGCCCAGACGCTGGGCCGGCTCCTGTCGATGGAGTACCAGCGCATCCAGTTCACATCGGACCTGTTGCCGGCGGATATCCTGGGTGCCCAGATCTACAGTCGGGACAAGGGTCGGTTCGACTTCCATCCGGGGCCGATTTTCACCCAGTTGCTGTTGGCGGATGAGCTGAATCGGGCGACACCCAAGGCGCAGAGCGCCTTGCTGGAGGCAATGGAGGAGCGGCAAGTCACGATCGACGGTGAAGCCAGGACCTTGCCGGCGCCGTTTTATGTCATCGCCACCCAGAATCCGCAAAGCCAGTCGGGCACCTATCCCTTGCCGGAATCGCAATTGGACCGGTTTTTTCTGCGCATCAGCCTGGGCTATCCGGATGTGAATTCGGAAAAGTCGCTGTTAAAAGGAGAGTTGGGTCGAACCCACTTACTGGACCTGAAACCGATGCTGTCGGCTGAACAGTTGGCGTTCTACAAGCAACAGATCGCCGATGTGAAAGCCTCCGAAGCCGTACTGGACTACGTGATGAGGCTGGTGCACAAAACCCGGGATCCGCAGGTGTGTCGGCTGGGGTTATCGCCACGGGGGGCGTTGGCACTGATGACGGCCTCGCGGGCGATGGCGTTGACCGAGGGGCGGAACTACGTGATGCCGGACGACGTCCAGGCCGTGTTCCCGGCCGTGGCCGGGCACCGCATTCAGGGGCAGCGGTCGCTGGACAGCGAAGTACTGGTCCGACAAGTGCTCGATGACGTGGATGTCATCGCCGCCTGATGGGGTTGCGCCGGACCTTCCATCGTCGCGTCGAGGCCTGGATCGCCAGGCGTCTGCCGGTGAGCGACTCGGTGACACTCAATCAATCCCGCATCTTCATCCTGCCCAGCCGTCAGGGCATGGTGCTGCTGTTGGTGGCGTTCGTCGTTCTGCTGCTGGCCATCAATTTCGAAAGCTCCCTCAATTACGCGCTCGGCTTCTGGCTGGTGGCCATGATCTGGGCCGCCGTGCATTTTACCTATCGCAATCTCTCCGGGTTGACGCTGAAGGCCGACCGGGCCTCACTGGTTCAGGCCGGTGAGGCCGCCGAATACCATCTGAAACTCGACTCCGATGTCGATCGCTACCGGGGGCCCCTGGAGTTGATCCATGATGATTGGGGGCTGGTCACCGCCGTCATGGACGGCGAAGAGACCGACGTCAGCCTGAGCCGGGAAACCGATCGTCGTGGTCGGCATCCCTTGCCCCGGTTTCGCCTGGAAAGCCGCTATCCCTTCGGCCTGGTGGTCGCCTGGTCCCATGTCGAGCTCGATCTGTCCGCCTGGGCGTATCCGGAGCCGATCGACCAGGATGCCCACCATCAGGCGGGATCCGATGCCGGTGACGCGACCGACGACCATTTCATCCATTCGGGTTCCGAGGATTTCCACGCCCTGCGCGAATATCAGGCCGGCGATGCCATGCACCGCATCCACTGGCCATCGTTCGCCCGCGACCAATTGATGGTGAAGGCGTTTGTGGACTACCAGGCGGCCGACGAATGGTTGGATTGGGCGAATTACCCGTCTTTGATGGGCGAACAGAGGCTGGCGGCGCTGTCCTGGCAGATCAATCAGTGCCTGGCGGATGACCGACCCTTCGGTTTGCGGCTGCCGGACCGAGAAATTCCTCCCGGCAAGGGCCCGGCGCATACCGAGCAATGCCGGCGTGCTCTGGCGGAATTCGGAGAGCGATGATGAATCATTACGTGCCACCCATGCAACGCGCACTCATGCTGCCGACCTTGAAAGTGCTGATGCTGGTTCAGTGGGTGGTGGTGTTACCGTTTCTGCGCTACCTGCCGGTCTGGTTGGGCGGAGTCCTGGCTCTGGTCATGGTCTGGCGCTGGCGGGTGATGCATGGCGATATGCGACCGGCGCCGCTCTGGCTCAAGGTGGTCTCGGTATCGGTTGGCGTGGCGGGACTGTTCGCCAGCGGCCTGACCTCCTATACCCTCGACAGCGCCGTCGCGCTGTGTCTGCTCGGTTACCTGCTCAAATCCCTGGAGGTACTGCGCCGGCGGGATGCCATCTTCCAGATCTATCTCGGCTTCTTCCTGACCGGTGTCTATCTGCTGTATCACTACTCACCACTCGGGGCGCTGACCGCCATCGCCATGTTGCTGGCCAATACCCTGGCGCTCCACGCGGTGACCGCCGACCGCAGCTTCGAATGGCGGCGCGGGTTGAAATACAGTCTCGGTCTGCTGGGCAGCGCCATCCCCATCATGGTGATCGGATTCCTGTTCTTTCCGCGTCTGCCCCCGTTGTGGACGATTCCGAACGACCAGCGCGGCGCCAAAACCGGTATGACCGACGAACTGACGCCCGGCAACGTGGCCAACCTGGCACGGGACAACAGCCCGGCTTTCCGCGTCCGTTTCGACGGCGAACGGCCACCGCGCAGTCAGTGGTACTGGCGTGGTTCGACCCTGGGCGCCTTCGATGGCCAAAGCTGGCGGGCGTTCTACAATGAGCAAAACCGGCGGCAATGGCCGCGAGGCCGCCTGCCGGAGCCGACCGGAGTCGGCGATCGGTATGATTATACCGTTATCATCGAAGCCAGCCAGCAGCACTGGCTGTATTTTCTGGACTGGCCAACCTCGGTCCAGGCCGACAATGCCCGGATACTGCCTGATGGTCGGGCCGCTCGTCAGGAAAGCCTGAATCAAGCCTATCGCTACCGGGCGTCCTCCAGTACCCGGGTCGACTGGTCCGGTGAGAACGCATTGGACTGGTACCGGGCCCTGCCGAATTCAGGCAATGACCGTCTGCGGGCTTGGGCGCGGCAACGGTATGACGCCGTCGGAGGCGATGAAACCGCTTTTGTGGACGCGGTATTGGACACCATTCGCAGCGAACCCTTCTTCTATACGCTGCAGCCCCCGTTGTACCAGGGCAACAACAGCATTTCGGATTTCTGGTTCGGCGACCGTCGCGGGTTCTGCAGCCACTACGCCAGCGCCCTGGGGTTTATGGCCCGGGCGGTGGGTATCCCGTCGCGGCTTGTGGGCGGCTACCTGGGGGGCGTCTACAACCCCAATGGCGACTTTGTTCAGGTCCGGCAAATGGAGGCGCACGTCTGGGTCGAGCTGTGGCTGAACGATCGATGGGTACGGGTGGACCCGACGGCGGCGGTGGCGCCGAATCGGGTGGAGCTGAACCTGGACGATTGGCTGGGGGAAGAGAACCCGTCGGAGCTGCCGATGGGCTCGCGCGTCCGTCGGGGCTTGTCCATGTTCAATCAAGCCGGTCTCTGGTGGGATTCGATGCAATACCAGTGGCAGGTGCTGGTTTTGAATTATCAGGACGACAGCGCCATGGGCCTGGTCGAATCCCACCTGGGGCGCATCAATCCCTGGCAGGCGGCCGGTTTCATGGCCGCGTTCCTGGTCGTACTGGGTGTGATCATGGCCTGGCTGACCGGTCTGTTGCGCCTGCCCAGACGCCTTCCGGAACCCTGGGCCAGTCTGCGCCGGTTGGAAAAACGGCTCGGTGAGCGAGAGCCGGGCGAAACCGTGCGACACTACACCCGACGTAAGGCGCAGGAGTATCCCGACCAGGCGGAGGCCTTGATGTCCGTCACAACGCTGATCGAAAACATGGCCTATAATCAGGATCAACACAGCAAAAAAAGCACCGAAACTCGGCTCAGGCATCTCGTACAACCGATCAAAAAAACATAAACTGTGAAGTAGTTCACATATGGGCGTCGATCGAACCGATCCCACCGGCGCTCCTCTTCGCTCTTCAACGTCGTGACTGAATGACACATTCAAAAGAACAACAACTGGCCGAACTCAAGCGGCATTTCGGTCGGCGCGTCATGGACCAGGCCCGTCTGGTCATCAACGCCTGGCAGTCGCTGGACGATGTGCTGTGGAACCCGGCCTGGCATGCGGAGTTCGTGCAGCATTGCGCCAAGCTGCACAAGCTGGCCGGTCGCTATGAGTCCGAACGTGTGCAGGGACCCATCGGCCGGCTGGTCGGGTTGTTGGAGCAGACCGAGGGTCGCAAGCCACCGTCCAGTAACGTCATCGAGCAGATTAGCGACAATATCCGGCTGCTGGCCGACGGCTGTTCACGCCGCAACGACGATCACGACGGTTCGCTGACCATCGCCGGCCGCAAACCGGTGTACATCTGTTTCGAGGATACTGCGCAAGCCACCAGTCTCGCCGAACAACTGAATTTCTTCGGTATTCCGGCCCAGGTGATTTCCGATCAGAAAGACCTCGACCGGGCCATGCATCACCGCCTGCCGGCGGCCCTGATCGTCGGTGTCGAATTCGATGGCGACGGCGTAGCCGCGGTCAAAACCGTTCAGGCCAACCTGACCAAGCCCGCCCCGGTGTTCTTCCAGTCTCTCGAAGAACCGGATATTCATTTGCGGCTCGCCGCTACCCGAGCCAACGGCGTCTATTTTCAGGAAGGCCAGCTCGATATCGGTCTGTTGGTCAAACACCTCAGCAACATCTACAACTTTCGCTCGGAGAAACCGTTCCGGGTACTGGTGGTGGACGACTCCAAAGCCCAGGCCATGTCCGTCGAGCGAACTCTGAACGGCGCCGGCATGGTGACCCAGGCGGTGACGGAGCCGATGACCGTGCTCAGTGTGATGCAGACGTTTCAGCCCGATGCCGTGTTGATGGACATGTACATGCCCGGTTGCACCGGCATCGAGCTCGCCCAGGTCATCCGCCAGCAACAGCGTTACGACACGGTGCCGATTGTGTATCTGTCCGCTGAACAGGATCTGGACAAGCAGATGGACGCCATGGGGCAGGGCGGGGACGACTTCCTGACCAAGCCGGCGGCCAAGGAAGTGCTGATCACCACGGTTCGTAATCGTTGTTTGCGCAACCGGGGTCTGAAAGACCAGATGATTCGCGACAGTCTGACCGGTCTGCTGGATCACATTAATACCCTGGGCGCCCTCAATGAAGCCATTCAGGCCGCACGGGAGCAGCATCAACCGCTGTGTTTCGCGATGATCGACATCGACCATTTCAAGGACGTCAACGACACCTACGGCCACGCCGTCGGTGATCGCGTTATCCGCAGCCTGGCACTTTACCTCCGCCAACGGTTTCGCATGTCGGACAGCATCGGCCGCTATGGCGGCGAAGAGTTCGCGCTGGTGTTGCCCGATACCACCATTGATATCGCCGAGCAGTTGTTGAACGAGGTCTGTCACGGCTTCTCCCAGATTCAGCACGAAGCCGGTGGCGAGATGATTCACGTCTCTTTCAGTGCCGGCGTGGCCAGCATGTATTCCGATCAGGAAGATGCTTCCACCCTCAGCCGGGCAGCCGATGAGGCGCTTTACGTCGCCAAACGGAATGGACGAGCCCGCGTCTGTGTTTACGGGCGTGACGACTGATCCCGCACCCACTATGGTTGTTATGGCGTAGTTCATTCCGATAGTGACACTGTCCAGTTGAACGGGAGACGTGGCCAATGACCATCAAGGTGCCGGATTGGGTTCGAGGTGCGGTTTTCTACCAGATTTTTCCGGACCGGTTTCGCCAGGGACCGGTTCAACATTTGCCGCCGGGCCTGACATTGAAACCCTGGGGAACGCCCGCCAGTGAACAGGGTTTTCAGGGAGGTGACCTGTACGGCATCGTCGAGAAGCTGAGCTATATCGAAGAGCTGGGCGTAACCGCCTTATACCTGAACCCGGTGTTCGCATCCGCCTCCAACCATCGCTATCACACCTACGATTATTTCACCGTGGACCCCTTGCTCGGTGGTGAGCACGCTTTGCGACTGTTGCTCGACGAAGCCCACAAGCGCGACATCAGGGTCGTACTGGACGGGGTGTTCAATCATGCGAGCCGGGGTTTCTGGGCGTTCCATCACATCCTGGAGGAAGGCCGCAATTCGCCCTATATCGATTGGTTTCACATCGACGATTGGCCGCTGAATCCATACCCCAAGCGCAACAAGGAAGCCACCAACTACCAAAGCTGGTGGGATCTGCCGGCCTTGCCCAAATTCAACACCGACAATCCCGGTGTGCGCGACTACCTGTTCTCGGTGGCCGAGCACTGGATACGCTTCGGCATCGACGGCTGGCGGTTGGACGTTCCCGAGGAAATCGACGACGACGCTTTCTGGCAGGAGTTTCGCAGCCGCGTAAAAGCCATTAATCCGGAGGCTTACATTTGTGGCGAGATCTGGAAGAAGGCGGATCATTGGCTGCAGGGCGACCAGTTCGACGCCGTGATGAACTATCCGCTGGGCGGAGCCGTCCTGGGATTCTTCGGCGCTCAGTCGCTCAAGCCCGACGATCAACCGGAACATCTGGAGTTGAAACCCAGAACCAGCCATTCGTTGAAAAAACGGGTGGACGAGATCTACGGTTGGTACGACCCCGAGATCAACCAGGTTCAATTGAATCTGCTCGACAGCCACGACATGGCCCGAGCCAAGTGGATTCTGAGCGACGATGTTCCGGCGCTCCGCCAATCCCTGGCCTTCCTGCTGGCCCTGCCAGGCGCGCCCTGCATCTACTACGGCACCGAGATCGGCATGACCGGCGGACCGGACCCGGATTGCCGCGAGGCCTTCCCCTGGCACAAACCCGAAGACTGGGATCTGACCATTGCCAGCGCCATTCGCAAGCAGGCGCTGGCGCGGCAGTATTTTCCGGCCCTGGGGCAGGGGGATCACTACATCCACATCCTGGGCAAGGAAACTCTGGCGGTCGAGCGGTGGTTGGACGACGACCGCGCCGTTGTCTTTTTCAATCGGTCGAAAAAAGCCGTGACCGTCACACCGCCGGAGACCTGTTTGGGTTTGAATCGTCTGAATGACATGGCCGAACGGGCAAATGACACCCTCTCCGACCAATGTCGGATCAACGCCAAAGGGTGTGAAACTTTCGTAAGTTAGTTTCAGTCACAATAGCTTAAAACACCTCTTCGACCGTGCAAGAAGGCTCCGTTTCAGTGCAATACGTGAGAATTCCCGGACAAACACCGGGTTTCTTCACGTGTTTTAATGAACGGCAAACCTGACTACCGGGACAGGAACTGCCCTGTGTTTGACACTTTGTTGTAATAAACTTTCAGCAGGATGAAAGATCGATGAAGATAGCAACACGTTTGCAGAAAATGACTGACAATTGAGCTCGAAATCGAAAATCGGCTGCCCTAGAATGCGCGGCAATCCGGACACATAACCGGGAAGCCACGACTACCTATCGACTAGGACATTAAGAGGACAGCCTGTGAACCAAGCAGCCATCGACCAAACCCTGCTGCGCTGGCAGGAAAAGGAAGCCCTGGCGGAAACCATGATTCCCATCATCGGTCGCCTTTACCGGAAGAACAACGTCATCACCTCCATCTACGGCCGGCAGATCATCAACCAGTCGGTCATCCAGTTGCTGAAAACCCATCGTTTCGTTCGTCAGGTGGAAGGTCACGAGCTTTCCGTCAACGAAACCCTGGGCGTGCTGGAACTGCTGGACGAGATGAACCTGGCTCCCGCTCACATTGACGTCGGCAAACTCGCGCTCAAGCACAAGAGCCAGGCGATGGGTACGCCCCTGCGTCACTTCCTCGACGATGAACTGGCCGACCTGAAAGGTGGCTACGACGCCAACGCCCGCTACAGCACGCCGGCGAAGGACGTGGTTCTGTACGGTTTCGGTCGCATCGGCCGATTGCTGGCCCGCATCCTGATCGAAAAAGCCGGCGGTTCCCCGCTGCGCCTGCGCGCCATTGTGGTTCGCCCCGGCGGTGCCGAAGACGACCTGGTCAAACGCGCCAGTCTGCTGCGTCGTGATTCCGTGCATGGCAGCTTCGAAGGCACCATCACCGTCGACAACGAGAACGACACCCTGGTCATCAACGGCACCGCCGTTCAGGTGATCTACGCCAATTCCCCGGCCGAAGTGGACTACACACGCTACGGCATTCGCGACGCCATCGTCGTTGACAACACCGGTAAATGGCGCGACCGCGACGGATTGAGCCAGCACCTGGACAGCCCGGGTGCCAGCCGCGTCCTGTTGACCGCACCGGGCAAAGGCGACATCAAGAACATCGTCCACGGCATCAACGACGACAACATTACCGATGAAGACACCATTGTCTCGGCGGCGTCCTGTACCACCAACGCGATCACGCCGGTACTGAAAGCCCTGAACGACCAGTACGGCATCGAGAACGGTCACGTCGAGACGGTGCACAGCTACACCAACGACCAAAACCTGATCGACAACTACCACAAGGGCGAGCGTCGCGGCCGCAGTGCTCCGCTGAACATGGTGCTGACCGAAACCGGCGCCGCCAAGGCCGTCGCCAAAGCCCTGCCGGAACTGTCCGGCAAGCTGACCGGCAACGCCATTCGTGTGCCGACGCCGAACGTATCGATGGCGATTTTGAACCTGAACCTCAAAACCGAAACCAGCCGCGACGAGTTGAACGACTACCTGCGCCACACGGCCCTGTACTCCGACCTGCACAAGCAGATCGACTACACCAACTCGCCCGAAGCCGTCTCCTCCGACTTCGTTGGTAACCGCAAGACCGGCATCGTCGATAGCGGCGCCACCATCGTTACCGGCAACCGCGCCATCGTGTACGTCTGGTACGACAACGAAGCCGGCTACAGCGCCCAGGTCGTGCGCACCATCCACGACATGGCCGGCATTCACTACCAGATCTACCCCAAAACAGTGTAAAACGCTGTCGTAAGCAAAAACTTAAGCTCCATCCCCACTCGATGCCCCGGCCTTTGGTCGGGGTTTTTTTGTTGACCAATACAATTACGTTGTCCATTTGCCTCTGATAATCTGGCCGTCAAACGTATTCGAAGATTAATACACACCAACGTTTCAGCTTCCAACGTCATGAAAAGGAATACTCCAACAATGGATCCATCTTCCATCAAAGCCATCTACTTTGATCTGGACAATACCCTGGTCCACCGACAGCAAAGCATTCAGCAATACTGTCGGCGTTTTATGACCGAGTTCGACTCGGCACTCGAACCGGTGTCGTCGGATAAGGTATTGGCGACCGTGACTGCGGCAGACAACGGTGGCTACAGGCCTGACGATGCCCCTTACCCTACGGTGATGGAAATGGTTGCTCATGCGTTGTCAGAAGAACTGACCTGGAAAGTGACGGTTGATCCCGGCGCCATCGTGGACCATTGGTGTGAACATCTGCCCAAACAGTCCGTACCCATGCCGGGTGCCGAAGATGTGATCAAACATTTGAAAGCCAACGGCTATTTCGTCGGCATCATATCCAACGGTCGTCAGGAAAGTCGGGAATCCACGTTGGAAGCCATGCCGTTCAAGGGCGACATCGAACAGTTGGTCGCCTCGGGTGGGGTCGGCATCAAGAAACCCGATGCCCGGTTGTTTCACCTGGCGCTTGAAGAAGCGGGATGGCGGCCGGAAGAGTGTGTTTACGTTGGCGATCATCCTCGCAATGACTACCTCGGCGCACGCGATGCCGGGCTAACCGCTATTTGGCTTCACGGGTTTCACACCTGGCCGGATGAACTGGACACACCGGAGCGGATGATCCGTCGATTGGATGAAGTGCCGGCACTGTTGGTGAATGAAACTGTGCCCGCCGCCATGAAATAGCGAATTGGTTAACCCAGTTTAATTGGAAGGACTGGGTGGGAAGCCTCGTGAATTCGGTATAGGCAAGGCCTGGATAGCGCATTGATTCCCTGCCAGAGGCCTGGCGATGATGAACCGTTGAGCTTGGCATGGTGCTACGAAGCGGGTTAAATGGGCGCGACTTTACGTCCATGAAGGATTGATTACATGACCACGCGCGTTTCACCCACCGCCCTGATCACCGGCGCCGGCCGGGGCATCGGTGCGGCCACAGCCCGTCATCTGGCCGGGCAGGGCTACCGTTTGTGCTTGAATTTCCGCCAACGGAGTGAGCCGGCCGAGGCGCTCTGTCGGGAGCTGACCGAACTGGGATCGGAGGTCCTGCTGGTTCAGGCCGATGTCTCCCTGGAGGCTGATGTGGAGAGACTGTTTCGCGAAGTTGATGACCGTTTTGGCGGTTTGACCGCTCTGGTCAACAATGTCGGCATTGTTCAGACTCAAATGCGCGTCGAAGACATGTCCGCCGAACGTCTGAATCGGATGTTCACGACAAACGTGACCAGTGCCTTCCTGTGCTGCCGTGAAGCGGTCAGACGAATGTCGACCCGGCACGGCGGGCCGGGTGGGGCAATCGTCAATGTTTCTTCGGCCGCGGCTCGACTGGGGTCGCCCAACGAATACGTCGATTACGCGGCTTCCAAGGCGGCCATGGACGCTCTGACTCGTGGACTTGCCATCGAAGTGGCGGAAGAAGGGATTCGCGTCAACACCGTTCGTCCCGGTATCATCGATACCGAAATCCACGCCGACGGCGGCGAGCCGGACAGGATCAGACGCGTTGAAAAAGGCGTGCCGATGAAACGCGGCGGCCGTCCCGAGGAAGTTACCGCCAGTATCGCCTGGCTGCTCTCGGATGACGCCGGTTATGTCAGCGGAGCCTTTCTCGATGTAGCCGGCGGTCGATAGCGGGCGCTGTCCTAAACCGATCCGTGACGGCGAGTACCCGATAGAGGGGTGGCTCATGGCCGATCGAGCCTTGGGCGGCTTTTGCACAGCCGCTCAACCGGCTATACTGCCGGCCTTTTTCCCAGAGTAGATGGAAGACGCATCGGCCATGACCAAGATTCGCACCCGTATCGCCCCGTCACCGACCGGGGATCCGCACGTCGGCACCGCCTATATCGCCTTGTTCAACCGGGCTTTTGCCAAGAGCCAGGGCGGCGAGTTCATCCTGCGAATTGAAGACACCGACCGCACCCGGTCCACCCCCGAGTCCGAAGCCGCCATTCTCAAGTCCCTGAAATGGCTCGGCCTCGACTGGGACGAAGGCCCCGACTGCGGCGGCCCGCACGGCCCTTACCGCCAGAGCGAGCGCCAGTCCATCTATCAGGAGCATGCACACAGGCTGATTCAGGACGGCCACGCCTTCCACTGCTTCTGCACGGCCGAACGCCTGGACGAAATGCGCAAAGAGCGTCAGGCGCAAGGCCTGGCCGGCTACGACGGCCACTGCATGCACCTTTCCGAGGACGAAGTGAACCGTCGCCTGGCGGACGGAGAAGCCTCCGTCATCCGCATGAAGGTGCCGGAAGAGGGCATCTGTGAGCTCGAAGACGAGCTGCGTGGCACCATCGAGATCGACTGGAAACAGATCGACATGCAGGTGCTGCTCAAGAGCGACGGCATGCCCACCTATCACTTGGCGTGTGTGGTGGACGACCACCTGATGGAGATCAGCCACATTCTGCGCGGGGAGGAGTGGATATCCTCCACCCCCAAACAATTGTTGCTGTACCAATACTTCGGCTGGGAGCCGCCGGTGTTCTGTCACTTGCCGCTGCTGCGCAACGCCGACAAATCCAAACTGAGCAAGCGCAAGAACCCGACCTCCATCGATTATTACCACGCGCTCGGCATCCTGCCCGAGGCGCTGCTGAACTTCCTCGGCATGATGGGCTGGACGATGCCCAGCGGCGAAGAAAAGTTCACCCAGCGGGAAATGATCGACAATTTCGACGTCAAACGCGTCTCCCTGGGCGGCCCCGTCTTCGACCCGGAGAAACTCGATTGGCTGAACGGGCGCTACATTCGCGAAGACCACACCCCGGAACAACTGATGGACCGGATGATGGCCTGGAAATACAACCGCGAGTACGTCGACCGGTTCCTGCCCATGGTGCAACAGCGTATCGAACGCTTGAGCGACGCCGCGCCGCTGGCCATGATGTTTTTCCAGGGGCTGCCCAGCATCAACGCCGCCAGCTTCGAACCCGTCAAGCTGGATGAGGATGAGCTGAAAAAGACGCTGCAGTTGATCCTCTGGAAGCTGGAAACCCAGCGCCACTGGAACAAGGATAACGTCATGGCCGATGTTAAAGCGGTCGGCGACCACCTGGGCCACAAGATGCGCGACATCATGGCCCCGCTGTTCATTGCCATTACCGGCCAGCCGGCTTCCGTCTCCGTACTGGACGCCATGGCTATCCTCGGCCCGGACATGACCCGCGGACGCATCCGTCACGCCATCGAGGTGCTGGGCGGTCTGGGCAAGAAAAAGCTCAAGAGCCTGGAGAAAGAATTCCAGCAGATCGCCGCCTTCATGGACTGAGGGCAGGGGATAGCTCACCCGGGTGCCAAGTCGTTGAATTAAAAGAGAAAAACCGCTTGACACCCCGGCCATTGCCCCGTACTATGCGCTTCGTCTTTCGGGGTAAGCCCAAAAGACAGACCCGATATGGGGCTATAGCTCAGCTGGGAGAGCGCCTGCATGGCATGCAGGAGGTCTGCGGTTCGATCCCGCATAGCTCCACCAAATTCCAAAAACCGGCCTATTGGCCGGTTTTTTCGTTCTAACTCCTTCATTTTTCTCCTTTTTCCTGCTTGCCGTGGGATTACCCTTAAGAAGCGCAATCCCCAACACGAGCAATGATCTGGCCCACCGCCGACTCCGAAACTTGCACATAAACCCAGGATCCATTACACCGCTAAGAGAAGATCCTGGTTGATTACACGCCAGGGCCGAATAAGGCGTGACGTTCAATGTCGAATTAACGGCCGATTTGTCGCGGGTGGACGCATCATGATCAAGGTGCTCGTATTGCTACTGACCATTAGCCTGGCTCTTGTTTCGGGGGCGCGGTATCTCTTTATTTCCGAGAAAATCGCCATTGGGAAAGAGCAATTGTCGGCTGGTCAGAAGGATCTTGAAAAGGGGCAGTCCGCACTGGAGGAAGGCCAGACTAAATTGGATGCCGGCAAGAAAGACCTGTCTGATGGAAAGAAAGAGTATGAACAAGCCAGAAGCAATGTCTTTTTGGTGTTTATGGATGAGCTTTTGCAAAGTGGGAAAGGGTTTGAGGAGGGCAGAGAGGAGATTGCCGAAGGTGACAAGACAGTTGCCGAAGGGGAAAGGGCGGTTGACGCTGGAGAGAGAAAAGTTCAAGCCGGTGCGTTGGAAATGAAGGAGGGAAGGGAGTTGTTGAGTCTGGCCCATCGTGTGCGTGCTGCTTGTGCGATGAGTGCGATTTCGTTTACTGTGTTATCGATCATCTTGGGTTTTTATTGGAGGCGTTCTGTAATCGGAATGTTCAGGAAGTCAGACGTCTGACACGCTTCAAATGAGACCGGCGAACATGATGTTCAGTTTATGGATGCTATTAAATAAAGTGATTTCGACGAGACAGACGAACTGTAACGAGGTGGAAAATTAGTTTCGCAGAACATTGTGGTACTTAACGTTGTATAGCAGATATTGTTGGCCGATTTTACGTGAGCTTTGTTGGGAATTCATTCAACTAAATATATGGGAGTATGGTTAGAACATGGAAGCGATAAGAAACTATGTTCAATTAACTGAAAATATTGCGACGGCCGGACAGCCAAGGGCAGACCAGTTTGAGGTAATTGCTGATGCGGGATACCAGTACATAATAAACCTTGGAATGCCAAACCATCCCGATGCGGTCCAGGAAGAAGACAAGCTGATTTCTGAACTAGGGCTTGGTTATATACACATACCGGTAAAGTTCGACTCGCCGACGAAAGAGCAGGTACGTACATTTTGTAAAGTGCTGTCGGCTTTGAAAGATCAGAGAGTATTTATTCATTGCATCATGAATTTTCGCGTATCGGCTTTTATGTATCATTATTTATCCAAGATAGAGAGGAAGAGCGAGGTCAAGTCACGGTCAATTATGTTTGACCATTGGGATTTGGAGCCTGCATGGAAAAATCTCATGTCATGGTCTTCTCGTGAATTAGGTCTATCATGATTACATGTTGATGCTAAACTAAACTGTCATTGCGGGTTGTCTAGGGTTTTGATCTGATAAAGTAAGGTGTTTCTATGCGATTCTACGATCTTCTCTTGGCGAATTGGAGTTGCTCGTCGTAGGAGAAAAAGGGATGTATGGCACGGAGAATTTATTGAATCTATGAAATCAGATGGCGATTGGCTGAATCGGTGGCTTCCTGAACTAGAAAATAAGATCGTTCTGGAGCTCGGTTGTGGCGAAGGTATGGATACGGCTATTCTAGCCGATTATTCAGCAATTCTAATCGCCTGTGATTTAAACCCCAGATTCAAAGGGATTGTACATCCAAATACTGTTGTTGTGGATCATAGCAAACCCCTGCCATTTAAAACGGCTCAGTTTGATGTGGTTGTGGCGAGTTTGTGTCTTCACTATTTTAATTGGCAGGTCACCGAAGGTGCAGTGAATGAAATATCAAGAGTACTGAAGAGGTCGGGATTGCTTATTTGTCGCTTGAACTCCACCAATGACGTGAACTATGGAGCTTATGGCTATCCGGAGATCGACACCCATTTTTACAACGTAAATGGTGTTCCAAAAAGGTTCTTTGATTTATCTGACATCACAAGATTGTTTTCTGATAATTGGCAAATAATGGATCTTAAGGAACAATCTATTGATCGCTACGACAAGGAGAAACTCGTTTGGGAGGTTGGGGCTGTGCTGTGTTCCAGCGCGATTGACCGGAACTGGGGTGGATGAATTTCGGTTGGTACTCAAAATCTATGATTGGACCTGTCGAAAACGGTCCGCCGAATTCGACAATTGTGGTGTACCTTCTTCAGATCAGTCCTTTGATTGGAGAGGTATTACGTGCTGTATTGCCTGATGAGCCATCCACGAATTGAAGGAATCGACTATGACTCAATCTAAAACCCTGACCTGCGACTGTGGCCAGGTAACTTTGGATATTCAAAACAACCCCATTGTCAGCACAGAGTGCCTGTGTGCCGATTGCCAGGAGGCCGGAGCCCAGTTGCAGGCGTTGCCCGGTGCGAAACCTCTATTGGATCGCCATCGCGCCACGCGCTTTGTGCTGTATCGCAAAGATCGCGTCCAATGTACCCAGGGGCGGGATAGACTGCGCGAACACCGGCTGACTCCCCAATCCCCGACACGCCGGGTGGTGGCGGTTTGCTGCAATACGCCCATATTCCTGGAATTCGCAAAGGGTCATTGGTTGAGCCTCTATGGCAACCTGTGGCCAGCCGGAAGTTTGCCGGCGCTGGATCTTCGAACCATGACCCGCGATCGGCCTGAAGGCGTTGATCTTCCGGATGATGTGCCGAACCCACAGACCCACAACCTGTCTTTTATGGCCAGGCTTCTGTTCGCATGGGCAGCCATAGGGTTTCGGGCTCCGAAGATTGACTACGTACAGGGGGCTCTGAACAGGAAGGAATCGGGGCGATGATCGCCCCGAGGTCGGCCATCACGCTCGTTCGAGCATGACCGGTACCGGTCGGCACACGGTGTTGCAGACGGGCGAATGATCCTTGGCGAAATTCAGCAGGTCATCCAGTTCCTCGTCGCTGCAATCGGCGTCAATGTCCATCACAATGCGGATGCTCTCGTAGCCGACTTGGGCCTCGTCGTTCAAAGCCAACAACCCTTCCAGATTGATGTTCCCGGACAATCTGGTCGACAGCTTCCGGATGTTAATACCGCGGGCGGCTGCATGCAGTACGGTCGTGGTGGTTACACAGCCGGCCAGGGCATGCAGTAGAAATTCGACCGGATTAGCCCCTTCGTTATTGCCCAGAAGGACCGGAGGTTCTCCGTTGGTGAAGGTGAAATCCTCCGTCCGCGAGTCGTCTTCGGTGCCGGCACCGAAGAAACCGCGGATAGTCGACCGGTTTTCACCGCCATTGACCCATTGGTTGCTGGCCCGGAATTCAAACTGGGCGAGTGCGGGGTCGTTTTGCAGGGCTTCCACCGTCTTGGTCATCATCACCAGGTCGAGGCCATTGCGGGTTGGGAGGTGTGCTTGTGTGTTCATGCGTTTTTTACCTTTCAGTGTCGTTTAGTGAGTCTTCCCGTAGGTCGGGTCGGCGGCCTGTCTGGCGCCGGGTGCATACAATAAGTGTCCCGGATGCTTGCGGTTAGATGGGTTTTTGACAAAATAAGGGCATTCGTGCCACTAATTTGAGTGAGGGCTTCCCATGGGGCCAAAACGCATCAAAGTGCTGATCCTGGCCTTGCCAGAAACGGCCGGTTCGGCTCTATACGGTATGGTGGATGTTTTGATGGCGACCGGTAATCTCTGGCAGTCGCTGATGGGGGACGCCGTGCCGGACCGCCCTTTCGATGTCCGCATAGTGTCCATTCGACCCGGGCCCTTTCATTGCGGGCACGGTATACCGGTCGAACCCGCCTGTACCATTGAGGAAAACCCCGAAGCGGATCTGTTGATCCTGCCGGAGATCTGGCTGGGTCCGGTCGAAGACATCGGGGGGCGGTATGACGCGCTGATGGACTGGATCAAACGGTGTCATCAGTCGGGAATGGCCCTGTATTCAGCCTGTTCGGGGTCGGTATTGTTGGCCGAAACCGGAATACTGGATAACTGTGAGGCCACATCTCACTGGGGTTATGAGGAATTGTTCCGTACCCGATACCCCAAGGTGCGTTTTCGGCCTGAAACCAATCTTGTTTATGCCCATCCCTCCGGTCGGGTGGTCACGGCGGGCGGAACCACATCCTGGCACGATCTGGCGCTTCATATCATTGCCCGCTATGTCGGCATAGGCGAGGCACTACGCATTGCCAAAGTGTACTTGCTGAAATGGCATGGTGAGGGGCAGCTTCCGTTCGCCGGGTTGGTCAAGCGCACGCATCATGCGGACTCAGCGATACGTAAGTGTGAGGAGTGGTTGAAGGAAAACTACCGGGATCCATCCGCCATTGCGCGGTTGGTCGATGCGTCGTCACTGACGGAAAGAACGCTCAAACGGCGATTCAAGGCTGCCACTGGTTCTTCTTTGATCGAATACCTTCAGAATGTTCGAATCGAGGAAGCCAAGCGAGCCCTGGAGCATGGCAGTTTGTCGGTGGAGGAAGTCAGTTTGGCGGCGGGCTACGAAGATGTATCGTTTTTCCGGCGGTTGTTCAAACGTCTGACAGGGCTGACTCCTGGCGAATACAGGCGATTGTTTCGCCCTTTGCTGGAAGGATCGTCCCTTCCGGGCTAAATTCTGGCAACTCAGGCCGGGTTACTAAGGAGAGTAAATAATGAACGCTCCAGTCGCAGCCAAAACGGTTGCCCGATCTCTACTGCTAGTCGGCCTGGTTGTAGCAGGAGAATCGCTGACGATGGCCACTGCCGATGATTCAGTCTACCGTTCGCGTGCGGAAGTCGGAATTCTGGTGTCCAGTCTCGTCAAACCCAGCATCGGTTACTGGTGGGGACGAACAGGGCTTCGCGTATCCGGGATGCACTGGAACGAGGGTCATTACGAGTACCATGTGAATCTTGGCTATGCACTCTGGGACGCCAACAACATACAGCATGGCATTAACCTGTTGACGAGCTGGGTGGCGGGCAGTGACCCGGGAGCGGACTATCGATATGCGTCCACCGGCGTAGCCTACAGCATCAATTACAAAGGTTTTTTTGTCGAATTGGGCTTGGCCCATCCATGGCGAGACGAGTTGGGTAATCTGGAGAGAGAAACCGTTATTCCGTGCGGGTACTGGGGGTACCTCTACAGGTTCTGATTGACCAGAAAATGCTCATCCTGTCCTATCCCGGTCAGTGGCGCTTTGACATATTGCGCGCGCTGGATCACTTTCGGAACGCCGGCATCGGTTACGACAATTGGCTGCAGGATGCCCTGGACGTACTGATGGACAAACCAGCCCGTCGACCGGGCGGCTGGTGGCGTAGGACCAATCGCTTAGGTTATCATCACCCTCGAGACGGCTCACAAGGAGTCGATAAAACGCGGCGACATCGGTATCGGGGAAGACGGACCGTATTCGGCCACTTACTGAAGAGGGAGTTTTATGACAGCGGATTTCAATGCATGGCTGCAATCCATGCCGCCCTGGGCGGGGACCGTGGCAGGGTTCGTGGTCGCAGCACTCGCCGTCGTCATTCTGGTTCGGGTGATTCTTCCCTGGCGGCGCCTGTATGGAGATCGCCTGGTTCTGAAAGAGTACCCCTTGCTCGAATGGCCTTTGGGGCTCGTTCTGGTGGTATTCTCCGGGTACAGCTTTTATACCGACGCACCCGTGGCCTTGTGGCTTACGGCCGGCATTCCGGGGTTGGCCCTGATGGTGTATCCCGGAATCATCACCTGTACCGCCAATAAGCAGACCCGTGTTTTGATATTGGAAACTCGTTCGGTCTGGAAACATACAATAAAAGAGTTTCCCTTCGACGATATACGCTCCTTCCATATCGATCAGAATCACTCCGATTCAGGCAGCGAGGGTACGAGAAACACCTATCGTCTTGTTCTGGTGCTCAATAATCGTGAGCGTATACCGTTTCGATCAGGTTATACGTTCAAATCCCGTCTCTATAAAAAATGGATAAAGGCGTTGGAGTCGTATATCGAGCTGGATGAAGTCGAATCGCCTCAGGCCCGCGCGAGGCGATTAATGGGCTTTTGAGGTTCATCCACGGTTCAGGACGAACAGTATTGGCCTTTCCCAATCTCTGATATTCTTTCGACATACCTTCAACAGCCGTTTCAACCGCCGAATGAATCACCCCCTCAATCATAGCCACCGACACCGCAGGGACATCATGAAGGTGTTGCTCTGGATCACGATGATCGCGGCCACCGTCTATGGCGTTATCAATTTTACCCGGGGGGTTTGGGTGTTGGGGTCGCTTGAATTCGCTTATGCGGCTTTTTCGTTCGTAATTTACAGAATCATCGATTCCACACCCAGGGTGCAACGCTGGATATTGGCCTATCTGGTGCCGTTGCTGTTGTTGATCACCTATGCACTGTATCTACCGAATACGTCGGATACGATGTTCTCCTGGATTCTGATCACGCCCGTTATCCTGTATTTGTTGTTGGGCAGTCGGGTGGGGAAGTGGTTCTCGATTGCATTTGTGACGATCAACATTATCGTTTACCAGCTGCGGTTTTTCACGGGTGATTATACTTCGCTGCACAATGCCGGAATCTACAATGTCCTGATCAGCAGCATCACCATTACCGTCTTCGCCCATCTCTACGAACGCAATCGGGAGAAAACCGAAGCCCGGCTTATTGAATTGGCCGGAACCGACCCATTGACGGGGCTGCCCAACCGCATGAAATTGACTGACGATTTCGATTACGTCCGGGCCCAGGCGGACCGCCGGGATTCACCGGTGGCGGTAGCGATGATCGACCTCGACCATTTCAAAGGCATTAACGACCGTTACGGCCATGGCGTTGGTGACCGGGCGCTGGTGCATGCGGCGGAGATTATTCGAAACGGCACGCGCGAGGTGGATTTGAACGCCCGCCTGGGCGGAGAGGAATTCACTCTGGTCATGCCGAATGCGTCGGCCGGCGAAGGCAAGGAGATCGTCGATCGGCTCCGTCAAACGTTTCTGGATACTCCTATGCCGGTCGGAAACAACACAGTCACTCTGACATTCAGTGCGGGCATCTCGGAATACAATGTGGACGGGGTCGACCTGGAAACCCTGATCATGGTCGCCGATCGCCGTCTCTATATCGCCAAGAACAGCGGCCGCAACCGGGTGGAGGATCATGGATAACACTGGCGCCGTAGGGCCGCAACACATTATGAGGATGGCACTGGTATGAAGCTCGGGTTCTGGAGCGCTGTCTGGGTGACCCTGTTGATCGGTTCCGTTGAGGCGGACACCCTGAAACCCTTCACCACGGACGGCTGCAGTGCCTTTCCGGACGGTACGCCGCGGCAGCAATCCCTGTGGCTCGACTGCTGCATCCAGCACGATCTGGCCTACTGGATGGGCGGTACCTATGACGAACGCCTGTCGGCGGACCGTGAACTGCGGGCCTGCGTTGCCGATATCGGCGAACCTGAAATCGCCGAACTGATGCTGGCGGGAGTCCGGGTCGGTGGTTCGCCTTATTTCCCGACCTTCTATCGCTGGGGCTATGGCTGGTCGTATCTGCGAGGATATGAACCCTTGACGGATTCGGAGCTCGATCAGGTTCGTCAGCGCCTGCGGGATATGCGCCGCGTGATTGATCGTCTGGAAGAACACCTCGCACGTTGAGGATTCGGCTCTATCCTTTCGTGACTTCCAGCATGGCGATTCCCGATAGCCACCCGGGTATGCTCAGTGACAGGGTTTGGATGTCGATCATCCATCCGTCGGCTTGACCCACATCAATGGCGCCGCAGTGACGGGACCTACAATGGACGATGCCCGCCCTGGGTTTATCTCTCGTGGCGGGGGTTGGTCGTCGAATGCAAACGGAACGCAAAAGCATACACGGAGCCTGTCATGCAAAACGTAGAAGATCTTCTGAAAACATCCATGGGCGAGATCGAGCGCATGCTCAACACCAAAACGGTGGTGGGCGAGCCGATCACGATTGAAGGCAGCACGCTGATTCCCCTGGTCAGTGTAGGGTTCGGATTCGGCGCCGGTGGTGGATCCGGCACCATGAAATCCGGCGATGCCGGTGAAGGCTCCGGCATGGGTACCGGAGGCGGTGGCGGCGTCAAGCCGATTGCACTGGTCATCATCGACAAGGACGGTGTGCGCATGGAGCCGATCAAGGGAGCGGCCACTTCGGTGCTTGAGAAAGTGGCGGAGGTTATCGGCAAGACGGCACGCAAGGGCGGTAACGACAGCTCCGACTGAGGCCTTCCCGTGTTTCTGGTCTGGACGCTCCTGTCGCTCCTTCTGCTGATGGTTCTGTTGTTGGCCGTACCGCTCGAGTGGGGTTTTCAGGTGCGATTGGGGGAAAATCACCGATCGGCCGAAAGTCGGATAGTCTGGCTGTTCGGGCTGGTCCGGTTCCGTTTGAATAACGGAACCGGGGGGCGGAACAAGCCCAAGCCGCCCAGGAGACCTCGGACTCCCAAACCGAAACGACGTCGCGGTTCTCCAATGGCGGTGGTGTCGGTCGACGGGTTCATCGGGCGGGTGTTGACCCTGGCCCGTCGCGTGTTGGGCGCTATTCACATTCAGCAACTGGACATACAGGGCCGAATGGGGCTGGGCGATCCGGCGGACACGGGGCGGCTCTGGTCCGTGGTCGGCCCCGTCACAGCCATTCTGGCTTCGCCACGGGTTACCCGAATTCACTTTGAGCCGGATTTCTCCGATCCGGTTCTGGACCTTCAAGGCAATGGACGTATTCGCCTGGTTCCGCTGCGATTGATCGGCCTGGTGCTCGGTTTTCTGTTGTCGCCCACAACGGTTCGTGCCTTCATGGCCATGAGGAGCGGATCGTGACCGGTCAACTTCAACTCGGCCAACCCATTCGAACGATGGGAATGACGCTGATTCCGATCGGGCATCTTCAGATCGAACACTCGGAACACACGGGAGCCTTTTGGTTCCATGGCAGCCTGGACCCGGTTGCCCTCGTGATTCAGGGGCCGGAGGGCGTGATCGCTCGGGATGTCGAAGGGCGGGAGCTGTGCCTGCAATCCCTGATCGAACGGCTTCCGGAACTGGCCAGCCGGCTTGAGCCGGACCCGAATCGGGATTGATGGACCACCGCGCGGAGCGTGCTATTCTGCCATCCCCAATTCCACGTTCGGAGCATTCAAGGTATGGCGAAAGACGATCTGCACCCGGCCACTCTGGCGGCCCAGGCCCTGGGCACTATCGACGAGAGCACCCAGGCGCTGGTGCCGCCGGTCTATCCGTCTTCGACCTATCAACGCGCGGCGGACAACAGCTACCCGACCGGAAACGTCTATTCCCGACCGGACAACCCGACCTATAAACCCGTCGAGCAATTATTGGCCAAACTTGAAGGCGGCGAAGACGCGCTCCTGTTTGCTTCCGGCATGGCGGCGGCCGTGGCTGTTTTCCAAACCCTGAAGCCCGGTGATCACATCGTGGCGCCGACGGTGATGTACTGGTCGTTGCGAAACTGGCTGAAAAGCTTCGCCGCGCAATTTCGGATCGGTCTGGATCTGGTCGATATGAGCGAACCGGATGCCGTGGCCGCAGCCATTCAACCGGGTACAACGAAACTGGTCTGGCTGGAAACACCGGCCAATCCGATGTGGTCGATCTCGGATATCCAGGCCATAAGCCGACTGGCGCATGAAGCCGGCGCGCGGGTTGCGGTCGACTCCACCGTCGCGACACCCGTACTGACCCAGCCCCTGGCGCTCGGAGCGGACCTGGTGATGCATTCGGCGACCAAATACCTGAACGGTCATTCCGACCTGATCGCCGGAGCTTTGGTCACGGCGAAAACCGACGACCATTGGCAGGCCCTGGTCAAACAGCGTGCCCAGGGTGGGGCGGTACTGGGGCCGTTCGAAGCGGCGATGTTGCTGCGCGGTATGCGAACGCTGCACGTGCGGGTGTGTGCCAGCAGTGCGACCGCCTTGTTGTTGGCTGAAGCACTGGAACGGCATCCGGCTGTCGAAGCGGTGTTGTATCCCGGCCTGGCCTCATTCCCCGACCACGAACTGGCCCGAAAACAGATGCAAGGCGGGTTCGGTGGCATGCTGTCGATTCGGGTCAAAGGGGGCGCTCGGGCGGCCATTGACGCCGCCGCCCGACTCAGTGTCTGGAAACGGGCCACATCGCTCGGTGGCGTCGAGAGTCTGGTGGAGCATCGCGCCAGCATCGAAGGGGAGGGGACGCCCGTGCCGGACAATTTGTTACGCCTGTCGGTCGGTCTCGAAGCGTTCGAGGATCTCTGGGAAGACCTGGATCAGGCACTCGGTCGGGTCGGCTAGGTTGCGTCGCTCTCGGGGCGAACCCAGGTTTCCACGGTTGTCCCGATAAAGGTGCTTTCCAGCGCCCGGTCCAGAGCCTCGATGCTGTCCTGAACCGGCGGCAGGAGCATGGAATCGGGGAAGGTCTTGGTGGCGCGGATCGCCTTGAGGACCTCGTACATCGTGATCTTGGCGAGGGGACGGGTCGGACGCAATCCATTGTCTTCGGTCCGTTCCAGTATGCGGTAGTGGATGAGCCTTTGGATCAGGCGATCCATGATGTCCGGGTCCAGGCCAAGCTCGCTGGAGAGGGTCTGCGGGCTGTCCGACGGTTCGCCCCGATCGAAATCCTGGCACACCCGGTACACCAGCATCAGGCCTACGGTCTCGTCGGTTTCGGCGCCGGGCGAGGTGCGGCGACGATTCACGATCTGTCCCGCGTTTTGGCTGTGGTAGGCCACATTGGCGCCGATCAGGAGGATCAGCCAGGCCAGATAGATCCACACCAGTACCAGGACGCCCACGGCGAAACCCGAATAGATGGCCGTAAAGCGGGCCGATCCAACCACGAAAACCGTGAACACGTAACCGACCGACTGCCAGATCGTACCGGCCACGAAGCCCCCGATCAGCGCATGGCGGACCCGCACCCGGGTGTTCGGTATGAATACATACAGGAAGGTAAACAGCAGGATGATAAAACCGTAAGGCGCCAGGCTGGTGATGGCCGAGACCAGCCAGCCGAGCGGGGCCGACTCGATGAACTGGGTCACCGGTTCGGAACCGATCAACGTGGCGGTGGCACCCAAAGCTGAGAAGGCCAGCAAAGGACCGACCAGTATGACCGAGAGGTAATTGCTGAAGCGTTGCGCCAATGGACGCGCCTGACTGACGCGCCAGGCTTCGTTGAACGCCCGCTCGACTTTCTGCACCAGTGAAATCACGGTATAGACCAAAAGGCCGAGACCCACGGCACCCAAGACACCCACCCGGACATTGTCGACAAAGGTCATCACGTTGGCCGTGATTTCCTCACTGCGCTCGCCAAGCGGCGCCAGCAGCAGGTTGCGCAGCACCGGTTCCAACTGGTTATGGACTCCGAAGCCTTTCAGAACCGAAAAACTCAACGCCAGAAACGGCACGATGGAGAGCAGGGTGGTGTACACCAGGCTCATGGCGTGCAAATTGGTCTGGCCCTTTCCCAGCTCTCCAATCACGGCGTAGAGCACCCGACACAGCCGCAGGGCGACCCGCTCATACCAGGGCTTTGTCTTGGGGTCGGTTTGCCAGAGCCAGTATTTGGCGTGTTGAATCAGGGGTTGGTCGTTGAGGAAGTTCACCGTGGACCGGTCCTTGGAGAAAGCCTGACGGCAGTATCACAAGAAACCGGCCCGGTGTTAAGGCTACTCGTCGTACCCGAGTGTCGGGCGCAACCAGCGCTCGGCGGTTTCGAGGTCCCAGCCCTTGCGTTCGGCGTAGTCCTCGACCTGGTCTTTATCGATCTTGCCCAGGCCGAAGTAGCGCGCTTCGGGGTGAGCGAAATACCAGCCGCTGACCGATGACGCCGGCATCATGGCGAAGCTGTCGGTCAGACGGGCGCCGGTTTCGTTTTCGGCGTCCAGCAGCTCGAACAGCGTGGCTTTTTCGCTGTGCTCGGGACAGGCCGGGTACCCGGGAGCGGGACGGATGCCCTGGTATTTCTCGGCGATCAGGGCGTCGTTGTCGAGGTGTTCGTCTCGGGCGTAGCCCCAGAACTCCTTGCGCACCCGCTCGTGCAGTACTTCGGCGAAGGCTTCGGCGAAACGGTCGGCCAGGGCCTTGACCAGAATGGCGTTGTAGTCGTCGTGATTGGCCTCGTACGACTTGGCCAGTTCCTCGGCGCCCAGGCAACTGACCACGAACGCTCCCATATAATCCTGCGCGGTTGACGTCTTCGGCGCGACGAAGTCGGCCAGGGAACGGTAGGCACGGCCGGCCGGACGTTCGGCCTGCTGGCGCAGGTGATTCAAATGGGCGATGACCTCGGTGCGATCGTCGTCCGCGTAGAGTTCGGTAACGTCGCGTTCGATACCGGCGGCGGGGTAGAACCCGATGACGCCGTCGCAACGCAGCGACTTGTTGGCGATGATCTCATCCAGCATGGCGAGGGCATCGTTGTACAGCTTGGTCGCTTCCTCTCCGACGGTGTCGTCGCTGAGAATGCGCGGGTATTTGCCGTGCAGTTCCCAGGTTTTGAAGAAGGGCGTCCAGTCGAACCGTTCGCGAATCTCTTCCAGCGGATAGTCGCGGAAGACCTTTTTGCCGAGGAAGGTCGGCTTCACCGGCTTGTAATTGTCCCAATCCGGTACGAAGGCGTTTTCCCGGGCCAATTCCAGCGAACTAAAGGCTTTCTTGCCGCGTTTGCGGGCATTGGCCTCGCGCACGTCCTGATACTCGTTGAGCAGGGCGTTGACGAAATGATCGCGTCCGCCGGAGAGCAGGCTACTGACCACCGGGACGGACTTGGAGGCATCCAGCACGTGCACGACCGGGGACTCGTATTGCGGTTCGATTTTCACCGCCGTGTGCACCTTGGAGGTGGTCGCACCCCCGATCAGCAACGGTTGCGTCATGCCGCGTTTTTGCATCATCTGGGCCACGGTGACCATCTCGTCCAGGGACGGCGTAATCAGCCCGGACAGGCCGATGATATCGGCGTTGTGTTTTTCCGCTGCATCCAGAATGTCTTCGGACGGCACCATGACACCGAGGTCGATGACTTCGTAGTTGTTGCACGACAACACCACACCGACGATGTTCTTGCCGATGTCGTGCACGTCGCCCTTGACCGTCGCCATGATCACCACGCCGTTGTTCTCGGACTCGGTACCCGACAGTCGCTTTTCCTCTTCAATATACGGCAACAGATAGGCCACGGCCTTTTTCATGACCCGCGCGCTTTTCACCACCTGGGGCAGGAACATCTTGCCGGCGCCGAACAGGTCGCCGACCACGTTCATGCCTTCCATCAGGGGGCCTTCGATCACCTCGATGGGCTTGTCGGCTTTTTGCCGCGCCTCTTCGGTGTCTTCCTCGATGTATTCGGTAATGCCTTTGACCAGCGCATGGGTAATGCGCGACTGAAGATCCAGTTCGCGCCATTTGAGCTTGTCGGTGTCCTTTTCCGTGGCGGTCAGGCCCTTCACCGATTCGGCGAATTCGACCAGCCGTTCGGCGGCATCCGAGCGACGATTCAGGATGACATCCTCGATGTGTTCGAGCAGGTCTTTGGGGATGTCGTCGTAGATGGTCAGCATGCCGGCGTTGACAATAGCCATGTCCATGCCGTGTTGAATGGCGTGGTACAGGAATACCGAATGCATCGCCTCGCGCACGGTGTTGTTGCCCCGGAAGGAGAACGACACATTGGACAGGCCGCCGGATACCTTGGCACCCGGCAGGTTGTCCTTGATCCATTTCGTGGCCCTGAAGAAATCCAGGCAATAATTGTCGTGTTCGGGAATGCCGGTGGCGACCGGAAAGATGTTCGGGTCGAACACGATGTCCTGCGCCGGGAAATGCACCCGGTTGACCAGGATGTCGTAGGAACGCTGACAGATCTCGATGCGGCGTTCATAGGTGTCCGCTTGACCTTTTTCGTCGAACGCCATAACGACCACGGCCGCGCCGTACATCTTGATGCGTCTGGCCTGCTTGATGAAGGCTTCCTCGCCTTCCTTCAGCGAAATCGAGTTGACGATGGCCTTGCCCTGGACGCATTTGAGACCCGCTTCGATGATCTCCCATTTGGAGGAGTCGATCATGAACGGCACGCGGGCCACATCCGGCTCGGAAGCCAACAGGTTCAGGTAGCGTTTCATCGCGGCGACGCCGTCGAGCATGGCATCGTCCATATTGACGTCAATGATCTGGGCGCCGTCCTCGACCTGGGCGCGGGCGACATCGACGGCTTCTTCGTAATTTTCTTCCTGGATCAGGCGGGCGAACTTCTTCGAACCGGTAACGTTGGAGCGTTCGCCGACGTTCACGAAGCCGGTAGTGTCGTTGACAACCAGCGGTTCGAGACCGCTCAGAACCATATCGGGCAGGCGATTAGCCGGCATGGGCAGCCTCCGTGACAGCGTGGGGCAGGTTGCGGGGGGAATACTGGTCGGCCAGTTCTTTCAGCGCCTTGATGTGTGCAGGAGTGGTTCCGCAGCAACCGCCGATGATGTTGACGTGCCCTTCGGACAGGAAGGGGCGAACGTACTCGGCCATCTGTTCCGGCGTCTGATCGTATTCGCCGAACTCGTTCGGCAGACCAGCGTTCGGGTGGGCCGAGACATAGCAACTGGCGTTTTTATCGAGCGCGATGATGTGCGGCAGCATTTCATCCGCCCCCAGCGCGCAGTTCAGGCCGATGCTGAACAGTTCGCCGTGCATCAGGGAGATCCAGAACGCTTCCGGGGTCTGGCCGGACAGGGTGCGGCCGCTGGCGTCGGTGATGGTGCCGGAGACCATCAGCGGTGTATCCAGCCCGCGTTCCTCTTTGATTTCCAGCACCGCGAAGACCGCGGCCTTGGCATTCAGCGTATCGAACACGGTCTCGACCATGATGACGTCGACGCCACCGTCGAGCAGGGCTTCAGCGGCCTGTTTGTAGGCGGCGACCAGGTCGTCGAAACTGACCAGGCGTTTGCCGGGGTCGTTCACATCGGGCGAGATGGACGCGGTGCGGTTGGTCGGGCCCAGGCAACCGATGACGAAACGGGGTTGGTCGGGTGTTTTCTCGGTCCACCGGTCGGCACTGCGTCGGGCGCATTGGGCGGCGGCGTAGTTGATGTCGTAGACCGCCGCTTCCAATCCGTAGTCCGCCTGGGCGATGGTGGTGCCGCTGAAGGCGTTGGTGCAGGCGAAATCGCAGCCGATTTCGAAGAACGAATCGTGGATTTCCTCGATGATGTCGGGCCGGGTAATGGACAACAGATCGTTGTTGCCTTTCAGCGGGTGCGGATGATCCTCGAAATGGCCTTTGCGGAAATCGGCCTCCTCCAGCGGGTAGCTCTGGATGGAGGTGCCCATGGCGCCATCGAGCACCATAACGCGGCGTTTGAGGATGTCGTGGAGTTGGTCTGCGACAGAGCGGGTCATAATGATGTCCGGTGGTCGGGTTCGTTTACAACGGGCAGGCACGGCTGCCTCTCATTACGTATTGACTATGAAACCGTAAAATGGCTCTGATTTCAATCTATATCAAAATTTTTTGATATAGTGATTATACCGTTATCTGGCTCGGTGCGTCTGGTCCTTCGGCATTGAATTCCCCGGGGAGAGACCCATTTGTATAACCAACTAAAATACTCAGGTATTCAGTCCGGCGTGGTTTTCCGTTAAAATGCCGCCGATTCAATATTAAGACGACCACGGAGTCTGTGGATGGACATTCAAATGAACATCACCGAGTCGGCCCAGGACTATCTGGCCGGCCTGCTGTCCAAACAAAGCGCGGAAGGGGTGGCGGTACGCATGTTCGTCACCCAGCCGGGTACCAAATACGCCGAAACCTGCCTGGCCTACTGTCGTCCGGGCGAGGAAAAAGAGAACGATGAGATTCTGGAACTGGCGAAGTTCCGGGTCTACCTGGAAAAAAACAGCCTGCCGTACCTGGATGAAGCCGTCATCGACTTCGCTCAGGACAAGATGGGCGGTCAACTGACCATCAAGGCACCGAACGCCAAGATGCCGAAAGTGACAGCCGACAGTCCGCTCGAAGACCAGATCAACTACGTTCTGTTCACCGAGATCAATCCCGGTCTGGCGTCGCACGGTGGTGAAGTCAGCCTTGAGGAGTTGACCGACGAAAACGTCGCCGTGTTGCGGTTCGGTGGCGGGTGCCAGGGCTGTGCGGCCGTGGACATCACGCTGAAGAACGGCGTGGAAGCGACCTTGCTCGAGAAAGTGCCGCAGTTGAAGGGTATTCGGGACGTGACTGACCATACCGTGACCGAGAACGCCTACTATCAGGCATGATGGGGCGGGTTGGTGTGTTGGATTACGCCCTTCGGGCTAATCCAACCTACTTAAACCCATTAACCAACGCTTCGTAGGCTTCTCGGATTCTCCGGAACTCCTCCGGGTCGCCGCCCTTGTCGGGGTGATGTTCGCTCGCCAACTGCCGGTAGCGCGCTTTTATCGCGGGCATATCGGCGTTGTCATCCAGTCCCAGTTCCGCCAGGGCCTCGGGCGCCTGCTGATCGCCCAACAGTCGCTTCCAGAAACCGTCCAGCAATGACTGCACCGAGTCCGTGTTCTCCCGGCCCAGGTTATCCCAATCCAGATAGTAGTCTTTCAGCGAGCGATCCACGCTCAATTGTTGCTCGCCTCGTTCGACCACCGGTCGTTTGACGATGCGCAGGGCATTGATGTCGAGCACGCCTTCGCCGGCTTGCCACCAGTCGTCCTGTAAGCGATACAGGATATGCATCAGCACAAAGTGGTGCTGGAACAGCAGCAACGGGTCGCGCAGGTCGGGTTTGGGGAAAACATCGGGGTAGTGCTTGTCGAGCTGTTGCATCAGCTCGAATTCCGACAGCCCACCCGGATGACGGCCGATCAGATCGGCGACGGCATCGAGCAGGCGGGGTGGCAGGTTCAGATGCTTCATGGTCGGATCGGGGTGTCGTCTCGCAGTGTCAGGCTCAGTTCGTGATGATCGCCGGGTTCGACGGTGCGGGCGTCGCGGTCGACGTTGGCGGTTTCCAGGCACACCATGCGGGTATAGTCGTCGTTCCTGAAGTTGGACAGCCGGCGACTTTTTTCGACCCAGGGATTCCAGACGATCAGGGAGTGGCTGCCGGTCCGTTCCAGAAGAATGGCACGATCCGGTCCGTCTGTCAGTCGAATCGGGCGGTTGTTGTCGAGGATGATGCGGTCGATTTCCCGGTCGAACCGGAAGTCTTCCGGCCAGTGGGTTCGCTCGCCGGTCAGCTTGTCGAGACAGGGTGACCCGGCGAGACCCGTCACCTCGGCCGAAGCGAGTGTGTGGACCGGCAAGTAGGTATGCAGCGCCTGGCTGACAGTGAAAGCCCGGTTGTCGAGATTGTGAGTCACCAGGCGTTGGGTCAGGGTCGCACCGATCCCGACGATCATTTCAACCCGGGCGCGATAGGGGAAAGCCGGATGATCGCCGCTTGTATCCAGGGCCAGTCTCAGCTGGGTTTGGTTCGGCTGGTCCGACAGGATTTCCCACTGCCACTCCCGATTCCGCACCAGTCCATGGGCGGGCGCGTCGGGATCGGTGGGATGGGCACCAAACCAGGGCCAACAGACCGGGGCGCCGCCACGAATGGCTTTGCCGGCCTGGTAGTCCTCGTCTTCGGACACCCACAGCAAATCTCGTCCACCCTGGGGTACGAAAGAGGTGATATGGGCGCCCTGGGTGTACAACACGGCCGTTGCGGCCTGATTGCGAACGGTCAGGCGGGTCAGGCCACCTGGGTTCGATGCTTCGGTCAGAGTCGGGTGGTCAGTCACCGGGCTGAATCTCCACAGAGGGTTGAAAGCGCGCCAGCATACGGTTCCGGGCGCTGACTGGCCAGTCGTCGGGCACGATGAACCAGTGGCGCGGCCGGTCATCCCCGGCGGGTGCGCCGAGGAACTGGCCCGGCAACGGGTGTTTAATGGGGGCGGGCGTCCTGTCGAGTTCCGGGCTCAACCAATCCGCCTTGCTGATCCAGTGCCCATCGAATTCGCGGGCGTTGAATTCGCTGAGTGTCAGCCAATGGCCGATCGAAGCGTCGGCCGCGACGATGGGGGTTTTGAATGCCGCTCTTTCGCGATGAAACAGACGGCCGGTCACCCAGGCTTCGGACCGGTCGGGACGCGGGAGATCCGCTGGCCAGGCGTTGTGTCGACGAGCCAGATCGGGCAGACGCAGCTGGTGGTCGAGCATGCGGTCGTGTTTGATGGCCAGGAAGTCGCGCTGGCCGGGACCAATCCACAGATGATCCGGCTCCGGGTCTGTCTCTTCCGGTTCCAGTTTCAGGTAAAACTTGAGCGCCAGTTCCAGATGCAGGATTCGGTTGGCGCGGTGATCACGCAGCAGCAGGTCCAGTTCACCCAGGGTTCTTCCATCGCCATGGATGACCCGGTTTCGGGCCAGAAGGGTGAAATCGGGCGAATGCTCGAGCAGGGCCGTGGCCAGGGCTTCGAAATAGGCACCCAACCGGCCGTGTCGCAGGGCAATCAGGGTGTCGAGCCGTTCGGCGGGAATGCGCTCCGGCAACGCAGGCGTACAGGCCTGGCCGGGATGCCAGCGCAGGGTGGGGCTCGAGAGCAGCGACGGTGCGGTCATCAACCAGTCCAGATCCCGTCTGATCCGTTCCACGTCGTTTTCGTTCACGCCCCCGCCTTCTGGTATGCTTGCTGTCCCGAGACGATAACCGAAGCCGGATAGATGACAAAACCGCCACACCCGGAAACATTCGAGAAGATCGGCATTCTGGGCCGACTGGACAGCGACAGCGTGGTCCATTCCGTCCAGCGCCTGACTCAATTACTGGCCGAGCACGACCGGCCTTTCAGCGTCGACGAACCCCTTGCCGAGGCCATTCCCGGGCTGCGCTGCAATCGAAAGAGCCGGGACGAAATCGGCGACTGGGCCGACCTGATCATCGTCGTTGGCGGTGACGGCACTCTGCTGGGCGCGGCACGGGACCTGGCACCGTTCGAGAAGCCGCTGCTGGGCATTAACCGGGGGCGATTGGGGTTCCTGACCGACATCATGCCGTTTGAGATGGAAGACCGGGTACTGGAAGTGCTGAACGGTCACTACGTCATCGAGGATCGCTTCCTGCTCGAGGCCAAGGTCAAACGCGACGGTCAAATGATCTCGACCGGCCGGGCGCTGAACGATGTCGTGCTGCATCCGGGCCAATCGATCCGGATGATCGAATTCGAGCTGTACATCAATAACCAGTTTGTCTACAGCCAGCGCTCGGACGGCCTGATCATCTCGACTCCGACCGGCTCCACCGCCTATGCGTTGTCCGCGGGCGGGCCCTTGGTGCACCCGGGTTTGAATACCATGATCCTGGTCCCCATGTTCCCTCACAGCTTGAACAATCGGCCCCTGGTCGTCGGCGCCGATGCGCAGCTGCGCATCCACGTCGGCCCCGAGAACGCCACCAAGCCGCAAGTCAGTTGTGACGCCCAGAATCACATGCCCATCGAGGCGAATGACGAGTTGTGGGTGTGCCAGTATCCGCACAAGTTGCACCTGTTGCACCCTGCGGACCACAACTATTATGAGATTTGCCGCACGAAACTGGGCTGGGGAAGCAAACTGGAAGGGTCCTGAGGCTGATTATTCGTAGGGCAGAAGTGGTCCGACACATCGGGCGCAGTGATTTCTGCCGTGGCGGCGTGGCCAGCTTTAATTACCTCAAGTTTCGGAGTTCGCTGAACTGACTAGCGGCGGATTCCGGGGATACCCCTGTGGGGTAGTCCGCAGCAGGGACTAAAACGCCAGGAGCGTTTTAGCATGAGCGAAGCGAGCCCGAAGGGTGAATCCCAGGGATGGGATTCATATCCTGCGGTCTAGGCTCCATGGATGGATTTACGCCGACCCCACAGGGGTATCCCCGGTAGCCGACGCGGGCCATTGCCTCACGGCCAGCTCGAACAAGGAAACTTGAGTTACTACCAAGTTTGGTTTACACGAGGGTTTTGCCCTCCAGGCAGATAACGGCCTTTGGCCTCTTCTGCCCTACAATCCGGGGGTGGTAGACTCCCGGAATGATTGCACCGAGGAAGTTTGAATGAATTTCGATGAACTGGCGGCCAGTTTGACGCCGGACATGTACAGCCGGCTGAAAGAGTCGGTTGAATTGGGCAAGTGGCCGAACGGTGTGGCCCTGACCCGTGAGCAGAAAGCCCTCTGCCTGGAGGCGCTGTTGAAGTACGAAGTCAGCCAGGGCATTCCGGAGGATCAGCGCATCGGGTATGTCCCCGTGCCCGAGAAACCTGAAAACCAGACCGATGATACCCAGATTCTGCACCTTCGGGATGATGGGGAGACGCTGCAATGAACCTGGAACTCTTCGCCTCGGACGAGACCACCGAGACCGCCCGTGGCACCCTGGACAAGATGGTGGTCGAGCCGGAATCGCCGGTGCGCTACCGCTTGGAGCTGGGCGACGAACGTGTCGATATGAACGCCCGTATCGGTCAACCGATCCGTCTGGAATACACCGGCCACATTTACTGCGTATATTGCGGCAAGGAAACCAACAAGAGCTTCGGTCAGGGCTACTGCTACGAGCACTTTATGTCACTGGCCCAGTGCGACTCCTGCATGATGAGCCCCGAGAAATGCCACTTCGACCAGGGGACCTGCCGCGAGCCGGAGTGGGGCGAGGCCACCTGCATGCAATCCCATTACGTCTATCTGGCCAACGCCAGTGGCATCAAGGTCGGCATCACCCGCGGCGGACAGATTCCGACCCGCTGGATCGATCAGGGCGCGACCCAGGGCATGGCCATCGCCCGGGTGACCTCGCGCCTGCTGGCCGGTCTGATCGAAGTCGTGTTCAAGCAGCACGTCGCCGACAAAACCAACTGGCGCACCATGCTCAAGGGCACGGCCGAGGAACTGGACCTGCCGGCGATTCGCGACCGTTTGTTCCGTGAGTGCGAGCCGGAACTGAACGACATCATCGAAAAATACGGCATCCAGGCTGTTCAACTGCTGAGCCATGGCGATGTCCATTCGTTTACCTTTCCCGTCGAACGCTACCCCGAGAAAGTCAGCAGCCTCAATCTGGATAAACACCCCGTCGTGGAAGGCACACTGCTCGGCATCAAGGGGCAGTACTGGATACTCGACACCGGCGTGATCAATATCCGCCGTCACACCGGCTATGAAGTCATTCTGAGCTAGGCGCCGCGGCGGGCTACCCGCCTGCCGTGAGCGACCGATACCGGGCGACCATCTACGTCCCAACACCATCTCCCCAAAAGGGCAACAAGGCGAAACCTCAATGAGAACTCAGGACCCGAAAACCATTTATCTGAAGGATTACCAGGAACCGGCTTTCTGGGTGGAGCACATCGATCTGACGGTGCGCATATTCGAGACGCACACCGATGTGGAATCCCATCTGACATTGAAGAAGAACCCGAACATCGCCAGCCGCGACCTGGTCCTCAATGGCGTCGACCAGGACATCATCGAACTGGCGCTGGATGGTCAGCCACTGACGCAGAGCGATTACCGTCGTGACGAGGAATCCCTGACGCTGACTTGTGATCGCGACGACGCGCGTTTCTCCTCATTGACGCGCATTCGCCCACAGGACAATACCTCCTTGGAGGGGTTGTATCAGTCCGGCAGCATGTATTGCACCCAGTGCGAAGCCGAAGGCTTTCGCAAGATCACCTTTTACCCGGACCGGCCCGATGTGATGGCCACGTTCACCACCCGCATCGAAGCGGACCAGACGCGTTTCCCGGTCCTGCTGGCCAATGGCAACCCGGTCGATTCCGGTGAACTGGATGAAGGGCGTCACTTCGCCACCTGGAACGATCCGTTTCCGAAACCCAGCTACCTGTTCGCCATGGTGGCCGGCAATCTTTCGCGCAAGGACGACACCTTCACCACCCGCAGCGGTCGCGAGGTTGCGTTGCGCATTTTTGTCGAACCGCAGAACGCCCACAAGGTCGACTTCGCGCTGGAATCGCTGAAAAAAGCCATGCGCTGGGACGAAGACACCTATGGCCGCGAGTACGACCTCGACCTGTTCATGATCGTCGCCTCCGATTACTTCAACATGGGCGCGATGGAGAACAAGGGGCTCAATATCTTCAACAGCGCGGCGGTTCTGGCGACTCCCGATACCTCGAACGACCTGCGTTTCGAGCGCATCGAAGCCATTGTCGCGCACGAGTATTTCCACAACTGGAGTGGCAACCGTGTCACTTGCCGCGACTGGTTCCAGCTGTCGTTGAAGGAAGGCTTCACCGTCTTCCGCGACAGCGAATTCACCGCCGACATGCACGACCGGGCGGTCAAACGCATTCACGACGTCGTCGACTTGCGCGCGGCCCAGTTTCCGGAAGACAACGGACCCATGGCGCATCCGGTACGGCCGGATTCGTACATCGAGATCAACAACTTCTACACCGCCACCGTCTATGAAAAAGGCGCCGAGGTGGTGCGCATGATCCATACCCTGGTCGGCCCCGAGCTGTTCCGCAAAGGGTCCGATCTCTACTTCGAACGCTTCGACGGCCAGGCGGTCACCACGGACGATTTCGTCGCCTGCATGGAAGAGGTCAGCGGCCGCGACCTGACTCAATTCAAGCGCTGGTACACCCAGGCCGGTACCCCGCGGGTTACGGTAACGGACCATTTCGACAGCGACACCGGCGAATACCGGCTCACCTTTCGCCAAAGCTGCCCGCCAACGCCCGGGCAACGCGAGAAGGACTCCTTCGTCATCCCGATCAAGATGGGACTGCTCGATGCCGACGGTAACGACCTGCCGATCAGGACCGACGCCGACTACAACCCCGACACTCAGGTACTGACCCTGACCGACACCGAAACCCGGGTCGTTTTTTCCGGGGTAAACGAAAAACCGATTCCCAGCCTGCTTCGGGATTTCTCGGCACCGGTGCGCTTGCAGTTCGACTACAGCGACGAGCAACTGGCATTCCTGGCGAAAAACGACGCCAATGGCTTCAACCGCTGGGATGCCGTTCAGCAACTCTATCTTCGGGCCATTCTGGGTATGTCCGAAGACGAGCGCATGGGCAAAAACGCCCAGGTCCCCTCGGCGCTGCTGGACACCGTCGCCTCCATCGCCGGTGATACCGAGCTGACTCCGGCCATACGGACCGCCATGCTGAGCCTGCCGGGCTACGCCATCCTGAAGGATGCGGTGGATGAGATTTACATGGAGAACCTGGTCGCGGCCCGCAAGGCCGTCATCAACGCCATCGCCACCCGCTACCGCGACATCTGGCGGTCCCTGACCGAAGGATTGGCGGGACGGGGTGACTACGAGTTCACCGCCGCCGAGGCCGGTCGTCGCAGCCTGCAAGGGCTGGCGCTATGGTACTGGTTGAAGTCCGGCGATCAGGCCGCGTTCGACTTCGCCGCCGATCTGTACCATCACGCCGGCAACCAGACCGACCGTGGCAATGCCCTGCGTGCCGTTCTGGCGGGTGAAGACCACGCGCTGCAGGACGAACTGCTGGAGCATTTCTACGAGCGCTGGCAGGACGATACCCAGATGGTGGAGCAGTGGCTGTCGATGCAGTCCTCGGCCCCCAACATCGGCGCGGCGGACATCGAAAACCTGATGGAGCATCAGGCGTTCGACATCAAGAACCCGAACAAGGTGCGCAGCGTTATCGCCGGCTTCGCCATGAACGTCGAATCGTTTCATGACGAGACGGGGCAGGGGTATGAGCTGGTGGCGGACATGATCGGGCGTCTGAACGGCATCAACCCCCAGATCGCCGCCCGTCTGGTCACCATCTTCTCGGACTGGAAGCGCTTCGAGCCCAAACGCCGGGCCATGATGGAGTCCACACTGAAGACCATCCTGGCCACGCCGAACCTGTCGCCCGACGTGTTTGAAATGACGGAGCGAGCTTTAAAAGGCTAACTGCTTGAAATCAAACAAAAAAGTATTGACAGGTCGGGGAGGGGCGGTAGAATACGCCCCACTTTCGACGCTCAACGAGCGCCGGAACCTATCTAAAGGGTAAAAAGGTAGATAGGTAAGAAGTTAGACAGGTAAGAAGTTAGATAGATAAAAAGGGGCTATAGCTCAGCTGGGAGAGCGCCTGCATGGCATGCAGGAGGTCTGCGGTTCGATCCCGCATAGCTCCACCAAACATCAAAAAAACCGGCCTTCTGGCCGGTTTTTTCGTTTTACCCGCAGTGAATCCGCCACAAGAACACCCTGCCTATGAGTTCAGTTCGGAAAGTTCCCGAGTGAACAGCGGCGGTTCGAGGACGACTTCGATTCGACGGTTTTCACGGCGACTTTCGGCATCCACTTCCGGCACCAGTGGCCGGGTATCGGCCAGACCCGTAGCCTTGAGGCGATCGGGCGCGACACCGTAGTCGATCAGTTCGCGAACCGCCGCGCTGGCGCGTGCGGAGCTGAGCTCCCAGTTGGTCGGGTAGGTTTCCTTCACCTCGGACACCACCGGTCGCGAGTCGCTGTGACCGAGAACAGCGATGGTGTAATCCGGGAAACTGTCGATGGCCCGGGCGACCTCGGCGAGCGCGGTCTCGGCGCGTTCGTTCAGCACCGCCGAACCGGTCTCGAACAATATCCGTTCCGGCAGCTTGATCACCGTGGTGCCGTTGTCGAGCTGTTGGATCAGGGCCTGCTTCTCATCGCCCAGCGCATCCAGCTGTTGCTGCAGTTCGGTCAGGGCAGCCTGTTCACGGTTGAGGCGGTTTTCCAGGGTGTCGACCTGGTTTTTCTGGTTGCGCAAGGCGGTCTGGGCCGCTTCGATATTGGTGGCGTACAGATTCAATTGTTGCCGCAAGGCGGCGTTCTGGCTTTCCGCCCGCTCCAGCCGGGTGGCCAGTCGGTCCCGTTCTTCCCGCAGGGTATCTTTCGTGTCCTCCAGTTCACCCATGCGCTTCAGGCGCTCCCGTGCCGCTTCGAGCCGGGCCTGGGTGTTCTGCTGGGTCTCGACCAGACGTTGGTAGTCCGCTGTCACCGACGCCAGCTCGGTGCGCAATTCCTCGGCGACCTCGGCCAGACTGCCTTGTTGCTCGTTGAAGGTGTCGAGGGAGGTCCGCAGCGACCGGGTCCGCTCTTCCAGCTGCGACAGCCGGTTTTGCAGGCGGTCGTTGTCGGCTTTGAGTCGTTCGACTTCCTCTGTGGCTGTCGCCAGGTCCTCGGTAAGCCGTTCGTTGTCCAGCCAGAACAGGCCGGTGCCTATGGCCAGCAGGAAGGCCAGGGTGGCACTCAAAATCAGCGGGAAGGGTTGTCGGGTCGCGGTCATGAAATCTAAACGGTTGGGTCTTTCTCGCTAGCATGGCTTATTCCGCCTGAATCTGTCGACTGTTTTTCCCGAACCAGCGTATATACTGTCTTCAGTCGTCGCGGTTTGTGGGAAAACTCACAAGACAAGGGCAAAGTTTTCCAGTACGGGAACCGCTGTGGCATATTGGTTTTCTGGCCCGCGGGCGGATGTGAATCCGCCGAGCGTCCGATAACAACAACAATGGATTCGTTATGGCTTACAAGACACCGCTTGAACAACTCAGCCGCCACGTCAAAGAGCGGGGCGACCAGGCATTCCTGCACCAACCGGTCAATCGGGAGCTTAAAATCTGGACCTGGAAGCAGGCCGAGGAAGACGCCCGCAAGGTGGCGCAGGGCTTAAGGGACCTGGGGCTGGAACCGGGTGACCGGGTGGCCATCTTCGCCAAGAACAGCGCCGAATGGTTCATCTCCGACCTGGCCATCATGATGGCGGGGATGGTCAGCGTCCCTATTTACGCGACCGCCGGTGAAGACATCATCCGCCATGTCGTCGAACACAGCGGCGCCAAGGCTGTTTTCGTCGGTAAACTGGATGATACCAAGGCCGGTACCAAGGTGCTCGACGGGTCGATTCCCCGCATCGGGTATCCCTATGAGACCGTGCCTCACGATCACCGCTGGGCGGATTGGGTGGCCGAGAAAAAACCGATCGACCCGATCGCCGATGTCGGCCTCGACGATGTCATGACCCTGGTCTACACCTCGGGCAGTACCGGCAAGCCGAAAGGCGTCGTACTCAACTTCAGCCACTTCGCTGCGGCGGCGACGGCCAACCAGCACCTGATCAAGCTGGATCCGGACAAGGACCGAATGGTCTCCTATCTGCCACTGGCGCACATCACCGAGCGGGGAGTGATCGAAGGCACCGTGATATACAGCGGCAGCCCGGTCTATTTCGTCGAGTCTCTGGCCACCTTCGTGGATGACCTCAAGGTCGCCCAGCCGACGGCGTTTCTTTCCGTGCCGCGCCTGTGGACCCGTTTCCAGGCCGGTATTCACGAAAAAATGCCGGAAGCCAAACTGCAAAAGCTGCTCAAAATTCCATTGCTGGGCAAGATTGTGGCGAAGAAAATCCGTCAGGGCCTGGGGCTGAATTCCGTGCACACCTTCGGCTCCGGTTCGGCGCCCATTTCACCGAGCATTCTGCAGTGGTATTACCAACTCGGCATGCCTATATGCGAAGCCTGGGGCATGACGGAAACCACGGGTCTGTCGACCTGCAACATCCCGTTCCGCAAGGAGCGACTGGGGACCATCGGTGTCCCGATCGATTGCCTGGAAGCCCGGGTCTCCGAGACCGGAGAGTTGCAGGTTCGCGGCGACACAGTGTTTTCGGAGTACTACAACAATCCGGAAGCGACGGCCGAGTCCTTTGTCGACGGCTGGTTCAAGACCGGAGACAAGGCCACGCAAAATCCGGACGGATCCTTCACCATTGTCGGGCGCCTGAAGGAGGAGTTTAAAACCACCAAGGGCAAATACGTCACGCCGGTGCCGATCGAGAGTCGCCTGGCCGCGAACCCGGAGATCGAGCAGGTCTGCGTCATGGGAGCCGGCCGTACCCAGCCGGTCGCCGTCGTCGTGGTCGCCGAGCATTTGCGTGGCGGTGATCGAAGCGCCTTGCGCGCGTCCCTGCAGCAGACCCTCGACGAGGTGAACGCGTCACTGGAAGCCCATCAGAAACTGGATGGCATTCTGGTGACCGAGGACAGCTGGGACATCGACAACGACATGCTGACGCCGACGCTTAAATTGCGTCGGTCCCACATCGAAGATCAGTATGTACCCAAGCTCGATCTGGTGAAGCCGGGGTCGGTTCTCTGGATCGACGAAGCCTGATTCACATCCGCTGAATCACAGGCCATCGTGCCTCTCTTTGGCGCACGTTTTCAGCGTGTGCCCGGGTTGAGGCACAAACCTCTCCTTTTCCTGCCTGTTTAAGCCGTTAATCGGGTGATCCTGAACGGGCAAGGTCTTTGCATTCCTCATTGTGTATCCAGAGGAGTGATCCATGATTGAGAATACCGATTGGCTGATCAAACCGGAAAATTACCGGATCTTGCAGAAAATCCGAAAGCGCATTCGTTCAATCTACGGAACCGATATTCGCATCACCTCGGCGGCCGATGTCGAGGCGCTGTTCCAGTATCGACACGACAAGGATGCCACGCTGGCGACCATGCTTGAGGACCTGTCCGGACGCATCGAACGAGCCTCGGGCCGACCCGTGCCGCAACGCGCCGGTCAGTCGGACGGGCCGGTCAAGATGTATCGCGGCCAGGTCGTTGCCTAGGCTGAGGCCGGGTTTGGTGTGGGGCGAGTGTCGCAATCAGCGCGAGACAGCCGCCGGTAGCGGTTCATCAACCAGCCGCCGGCCAGGCAGAAAAGCACAGCGGCCAGAGCGGTACCGCGAATGCCGATGTCCTGCTCCACGCTTTTTCCCAACAGCAGAATCGAGGGAAACAGGAGGTTGGCCACCGATATGCCCAGTTTCATCATCAGATTGCGGGCACCGAAGTAGAGTCCGGCTCGGGCGCTGCCCGCACGGGCCTGCGCCGCGCCCGCCGCATCCGCGACCAGGGCATTGGGCAGGATGGAAAAAATGGCCAACGGCAGCGCGGCGAGCACCGCGATGACGACGCCTTGAACCAGGGGCGGCAGTGGCCAGTGCCCGAGAAAGACGCTGGAGAGGAAGACCAGACTCATCAGCATGAATCCCGCCAACAGGACCGGCTGATAGCCGACGCTGCGTGCCACTCGGTTGACCGGCCAATAGAACAGAAAGCTGGTGAACAGCATGATCTGCAACAGCAGGCTGATGACGGCTTTATCCAGTCCCAACAGGATCAGAACGAAATAGGAAAACCCGATCTGGATGAAGGTGAGGGCGATCCAGTACAGAAAGTCCGCGATCAGGAACAGTCGGAAAGGACGATCGGCGAACAGGGTTTCAAGAGCGGCCAGGACCGGTTGATGCGACGGTGCGGTCTGAACCAGGTCGTCCTTGTTCAGCGCCCAGATGGGGGCCGACATCAACACCAGGCTGACCAGTGCGAACAGACCCACTCCCCATTGAAAGGCGGTAACCGGGTCGAACCCGAGGTTTTCCAGGCCGCTCTGGACCGCATAGATGCTGTTGCCGAGGATAAAGCCCGCCGCCCAGGTCACAGCGATCCAGGTGCTGAGGTTGATGCGCTCGTGGGCATCCGTGGTCAGCTCGCTCAACAGGGCGGTGTAGGGCACTGTGTAGGCGGTGAAGGCCAGAAAGTAGCCGAACAGCATGACCGCGAGCCAAAGGCTGTTCCAGCCGCTCTCGTTCCCCACCGGCGGTATGAACACCAAAACAGCGAACAGAGTCATCGGCAGCAAGGCGATCAGCATGAAGAAGCGTCGCCGATCCAGCGGGCCGGTGTAGCGATCCGACAGGTTGGCGATCCATGGATCGGTGATGGCATCGAACAGCCGCCCGGAAAAAGCGATCAGCCCGAGCAGGGTCATGAATCCGAACAGGTAGTGTTGTGGAATGAAGGATCGGGCCAGGGTTTCAGCCGTTCCGGTTTCCGCCGGCAGGTAGAAATAATTCAGTAAATTGGCCACGCCGAAGGAGGACAGTGACCAGCCCGCCTGTCCCAGGGCGAATCCGAGTTTCTTGGTACGGCTCAATCGGCTCATGGTCCTTCGGCTCCTGAACATCGATGGAGCGGAAACCTTAGTCTGAAAACGTTACCAAATCGAGGCGAATCGCCGCACTGATGAAGCTCTGTAACAAGGTCGGGATTTTACGGCGAGATTAATGCCGGGCAGGCGGTTATTGGATCAGCCAGTGTATCAACCAGGCCAGACCGAACAGCGGAATCTGGTGGATCAGGTAGAAGCCAAGGCTGTGTCGCCCGAGCCAGGTCAGAACCGGGTTTATGCCCATGGACGGCAGGCGCTGCAAACCAAACAGTCTATAGTGGCCCAGGAAAATACCGATGTAGACCATGCCGAGCCAGGGAATGAGTCGGGTCAGGTCCACGGTGCGGTCCGGCAGGTTGAGCGGCTCTTTCAGGGCGTCGTGGAGAAAGGCGAGGTTGAACCAGTCCGTCGTATTGAACAGCGCCAGAATGGCCAGCCCGGCGATCAGGGCCAGGTGCGGCTTGAACACCAAGGGCAGAGCCAGGATGCTGGCGACCAGGATGAAATGCAGTACGCCGAACCAGATCCAGGCATTCGGGTAGGCGAACCAGGTCGCCAGGCTCAGGATGGCCGCACCGCCGAAAATCTTAAGTTCGCGCTTCCAGAAGGCGCCCCAGCGAATGCCGTCGCGGTTGGCCAGCACCAGGCTGATGCCTACGGTGGCGAAGAAGAGGGTTACGATAACGAAGCGAAAGCCGGCCCAGAAGGGCGCGTCGTTGTCGAACGACACATAGCCGTAAAGACTCAGGTCGTAGCCGAAATGGAAGAGGGCCATCAGCACCAGTGCGATGCCGCGGATTTCGTCGACGGCATCGATACGACCGGTCTTGATGGTGGTCGGTTGGCTACCGGTGTCGCTCAGGGTCGTCAAAACGCGGACTCTCCCATGCCGCCGGCATTGTCGCTACCCAGAGGGCGATAGATGACCTGGTGATGAGGTTGGGATTGGTTCCACGCCAGCTGCTGGATGATTTCGGTGCCGTTGCTGACCCAGCGGGTTTTCAGGATCAGACGGTCCGCCGCGAGGGCGGAGGCGCGGTCGCCGGGTGCCAGGTTGGTCTCGCCGGTGGGACGCAATTGCTGGGTTGAACGCGGTTCTCCGTACTGCTGGCTGATCAGGTTCCGGACCTGATCGAACTGTTCGACCCAGATCTGAACCGGCGCATTGTCGGGTGGCTGGAACAGGAATCGACCCCGGACCAGTTGATCCTGCTCGAACTGGTACACCAGGCGGGTCCGATGGATCGACGCCAGCTCGGCTTCGTAGATGAGGTAGTCGCCGACGCCGAGCGGGGTCCGGTTGGTCCGTTCTTCCGTGTCACGCACAGACTGGCGCGAGTCGCCCCAGTCGGCCACGCCGAAATCCTCCGCATTCGCGGTAATGACCGAACCCAGGGTGGCGAGGGCGGCGAACAGGATCCCTCGCATGCTTACTGGTCCTGTTCGAAACGTTTGAGCAGTTCGTCGCCGCTCAGTTCGTCGAACCCGGCCTCGGTCTCGGTGGCGTCCGGCCGCACCAGCTCTTCTTCGGGTTCGACAGCGGGTGCGGTCGTCTGGCCGGGGTTGGGAGCCCCGGCGCTGCTGTCTTTCAGATTGTTCTCTTCCAGATGCTTCTGATAGACCGATTTCTGGCGCTTCTTATGCTTGGCGAGGCGGTTGTGGCTCGGAATCCGGCCTTTTTCGCCTTTGCCGATAAAGTCTTTCTTGGAACCGGTCTTGACCTTCAGCTTGCCTTTCAGGGAGCGGGTCTTTTTCGCGCGTGACATTGTATGCCCATCGAAATTGAAATTTGTGTCCCTATTATAGGGGTTTGATCAAGATTCTAAACGTACCGGAGCAGATTGATTGATGGAATATCGTACACTCGGCCGTTCAGGCATTCAGGTTTCCAAAATCGCGCTCGGCACCATGACCTGGGGCGAGCAAAATACCGAAGCGCAAGCCCACGAGCAGATGGACTACGCCCTGGAGCGGGGCATCAACTTTTTCGACGCCGCCGAAATGTATCCGGTTCCGCCCCGGGCCGAGACCTACGGCCTGACCGAGGAATACATCGGCACCTGGTTCCAGCGGCGCGGCCAGCGTGACAAGGTGGTACTGGCCACCAAGGCGGTTTCCAAGGGCAATTTCGACTACATTCGCGGCGGTAGCCCGCGCCTGTCGCGCGACCACATCAAGCAGGCGGTCGAGTCCAGCCTGAAGCGACTGAACACCGACTACATCGACTTGTATCAGCTGCACTGGCCAGACCGGACCACCAATTTCTTCGGCAAACTCGGTTTTCAGGGCCCGGTCGAGGAATCCGACATCGCCATCGAGGAAACTTTGCGTGCCTGCGACGATCTGGTAAAGGAAGGCAAGGTGCGGCATATCGGCGTCTCGAACGAGACCGCCTGGGGCGTATCCGAATACCTGCGTCTCGCCCGTGAACACAATCTGGCCCGTATCGACTCCATCCAGAACCCCTACAACCTGCTGAACCGCAGTTTCGAAGTCGGCCTGGCCGAGTTCGCCTGCCGGGAGGATGTCGGGCTGCTGGCGTATTCGCCGCTGGCGTTCGGCATGTTGTCCGGAAAATATCTGGGCGGGAAAAAGCCTGAAGGGGCGCGATTGACGCTGTTCACCCGGTTCCAGCGCTACAACAACGAATTCGGATTCCGGGCGACCGAAGCCTATGTCGACCTGGCCCGTCAGCACGGTCTGGACCCGGCCCAGATGGCCCTGGCCTACGTCAACGACCGGCCGTTCGTCACCAGCAACATCATCGGTGCGACCGACATGGAGCAGTTGAAGAGCAACATCGACAGCCATGAGCTGGTGCTCAGCGAAGAGGTGCTGGCCGGCATCGAGGAGATCCACAACCGCCAGCCCAACCCCTGCCCGTAGTCATGTAGGAGCGCAGTCCCCTGCGCGATTAAACAGCATCTGCAGAAAACCTGTCGCGCAGGGACTGCGCTCCTACACAAGACCTTCCCTAAGAGTTATTCCTCCAAGGAACGCTCAATCCGCAGGCCTATACCGCTCGGGCTGTGGCGCACTACCCGCATCAGTACTTTGGGCGCGGGCATCGGCAGGCCCTGTACCTGGGACGTCACCAGGCTTCCAATGGTGAACCACTGCTTCTGCTCAGACGACAGTTCCACAAAGGTCCCGCCTTCGGACAGGTTCCAGGTGGTCGCTTCGAAGGAATGGCCGTCCTTCGTGGTCAGGCGAATGCGAACCTGAAGCGGTGTACGCGGGTGCGCGCGCTGATCGGTCATTACCACTGGTCCCGCAGGCGACGCAGGGCGATGAAACGGGCCTCGCGGTCGCCGGTGTCGAAGCCCCGCTCTTCGAGCGCGCTGATCAGGTCCGGATCGTCCAGCCGCAGGAACAGGTTGATCCCGGCTTCCTGGGCCAGAGTGGTCGTGGTGCGCGTATCCGGCGTTTCCCGCTCCGCCTGTTGTCTCAGCCGGGCCGCGGCGTCCAGATTGGGCAGGATGCTGAGGGTGAAGCCCAGGTTGTTCAGAATATAGTCGTGACCCGGGTAGATGCGGGCGTCGGGGTTGGCGCGTTCAACAATGCGTTCGATGCTGTGAAACAGCGTCTGGGGGTCGCCCGAGCGGGCATTGCCGACACCGGCGTTGAACAGGGTGTCACCGCTCAGCAAAACCGGCTCCGGCTCCGTTGCGTAGAACACACCGTGCCCCGGCGTGTGACCGGGCGTGGTCCAGAACTCGGCGGTCTGCTCACCGAGCGTCAGCCGGTTGCCGTCTTCCAGCCAGATATCGGCATCGAAACGTTTCTGGCAGGTCAGCGGCGCATAGACCGGAGCCCGGGTCCGCGCCTTGAGTTCTTCCAGATGACGGATGTGATCGCCGTGTTCATGGGTGATCCAGATGGCCTTGATGGTGACGTCGTGCTCGCGCGCCACCTCCAGTAGATGGTCCGCGTCGAACGGGTCGATCGCCGCCGCGTCCCCGGTTTGCTCGCAGACGGCCAGATGATTGTAATTTTGCAGTGAATCCGGCACGTACGTTCTGATGACCTGCATGGGTGGTATACTCGCCCTCGAATTTTCCCTAACCCTATTTAAGAATCCGGCCGCAGGCAATCCGGCGGGATCGAAAAGAGGAGAAAAGTGTAATCCATGTCCCAATCCGTGATGTCCATTATCTCCCCGGCCAAGACCCTCGACTTCGAATCGCCCGCCACGACATCGGTCAGTACCGAGTGTCGTTTCCTGGAAGAGGCGGCGGATCTGGTTGACGTGCTTCGACAGTACAGCGTAGCCGATTTACAGGCCTTGATGTCGCTGAGCCCCAAGTTGGCGGAGTTGAATGTCGAGCGCTTCAGCCACTGGCGGTTGCCGATGTCCGAGTCCGAGAGCAAACAAGCCCTGCTGGCCTTCAAGGGCGATGTCTATACCGGTTTGGAGGCGGAGACGTTGGACGCGATGGGTCTCGACAACGCCCAGCGTCAATTGCGCATCCTGTCCGGCCTCTATGGGTTGCTGCGCCCGCTCGACCGTATTCTGCCGTATCGACTGGAAATGGGGACCCGGTTGCCGACCGAGCGTGGCAAGAACCTTTACCAGTGGTGGGGCGATCGACTGACCGATCGGTTGAACGCCGACCTTCGCGAAAATGGCGCTCGGACGCTGGTCAATCTCGCTTCAAACGAATACTTTAAGGCTGTGAATCCGAAAAAGCTGGCGGTGCCCGTGGTGGTGCCGGAGTTCCGGGACTGGAAGAACGGTCGATACAAGATGATTTCCTTCTTCGCCAAGAAGGCGAGGGGGCGGATGGTCCGCTTCATGCTCGACAACGACATTCGTCGCGTGGAGGACCTGAAAGCCTTCGACCAGGACGGCTACCGGTTCGACCCGGCCACTTCCACCGAGACACGCTGGCAGTTTATCCGTGACGAGAACCGCCAGGCCAATGCGGCCTGACGGCGACCCAACCGAGAAGGAGACTGGAATGAACCGATTGACAAGAGCCGCCCTGGCCGGCGCTATGACGCTGTTGCTCGCCGGGTGCGCCCAGCTGTCGCCCCAGCAGGTTACCTTCGAGCCCGATGTGCCCGAATCGTCCATTCAGGGCGATGGCAGCACTTTGTGGGTCGATGTCGAAGACAATCGCCCGTCCAACGTGATCGGTCAGCGCGGCGGCGTGTATGAAGACAGCAGCGACATCACGCCCGCCGGCAACCTGCGCGAACTGCTGCGCACCACGGCGGAAGAAACATTGCGTGAGGCCGGTTATGAATTGGTCGAGATGAACCCGCGGATCGAGTTCACCTTGTCGCTGGACGAGTTGAACTACGCCGTTGAAGACGTGGATGCGGCCCGGAAGGAAGCAACCGCCTCCGCCAAGATCTCCATTCAGGCCGTCAAAGGCGGGACCATCTACTCGAACGCGTTCCGCTCGCAACGCACCATAGAGACGCTGCGCTTCCCCAGCCCCGAGGAGAACAGCGAGATTCTCAACCACGTCTTCAACGCCGTGGTCGAGCGCGCTCTGACGGATCCGGGTTTGCAGGCGTTTTTGAACGAATAGGCAGGAACGAAAGACAGGGTGGGCGGCGCCCACCCCGGAGACAAGGACGTCAGCCGGTTTTATCGAGGTCGTGTTCCTCGAAGTAGGCCGCCATGAAATCCACGAACGCGCGGCTCTTGGCCGAGAGATACCGGTTTTCCGGGTACACCACATGGATTGTCCGGCTCGGGAAAATAATCTCCGGCAGCAGATGCACCAGTTTCCCGGAAGCCAATTCCTCGCGCACCATATAATACGGCAGGGCGGTGATGCCCATATCGTTCATCGTCGCCTCGCACAGCGTATCCAGATCGTTCACCGTAAAACGCCGGTCCTTGTTCTGCAGGCCGGCTTCCTTCAGGAAACGCTTGATCCAGCGCGGTTCGGCGAAATCGATGCCGGACACCATCAATATATGGTGCTCGTACAGATCGCCCAGCTTTTGCGGGTAACCGTGCTCATCCAGATACTGCTTGGTCGCCGTCAGGATCACCTTCTGCTTCGCTACCGGACGAGCCACCAGCCGACTGTCCTGCAACGACCCCAGATGGATCGCCAGATCGATGCCCTCACGCACCAGATCCAGCCCCTTGTCGGCCAGGATCAGATCGAAATTCACATTCGGGTACTGCTCCAGAAACTTCGAGAAAATCTTCATCAGCATCGACCGGCCAAAGGTGGGCGTCGCCGTAATGCGCAGCGTACCGCGCGGCGACGTCTCCAGATCCTTCACCATATGCTCGGCTTCTTCGAGATCTTCCAGAATGCGGCTGCAGCGATTGAAAAACAGCTGCCCCGCCTCCGTCGGGCTCACCGACCGAGTGGTCCGGTTCAGCAACCGAACGCCCAGTTTATCCTCCAGCAAGCTGATCTGCTTGCTCACCGCCGACGGCGTCAACCCCAACTGATGGGCCGCATTGGTAAAGTTGTTAGCCTTCACGACAGTGGTGAAAATAATCAGCGAATCGAGACGCGCCATGTCATTACCCTGCTTGAGTTCAAGAAACAGCCGGTTTTTATTGGATTACCACAAGACGGTTCATAATAATCTCTTTACTTCAATAATCCAACCTCATTGATGATTAATCTTTGATAATCCGCGCACATCTCGAACAGCCGCACTGTACATTTCTTTACGACTACCGCTCTAAAGCCCCGAGTCAGTCAGCCGCTACCGTTGAGGCAGATGTTTTCGGCGTGGGCACCACATGCCAGCGGTTGATGTCGGGGTGGTGTTCCGCAGGGGCGTCCGCAGCAGGGATGCTGCGGCCAAGTCTCCATGGATGGATTCACGACGGCCCCGGAGGAACACCACCCCGGCAGCGACCGCGGGTTCATGCCACCGATTAGTGCCAAACCACAGAACCATAGAGACGGCCCGTGAGACCGGGGAGACAAACTTCCAATGAACACCGTGATGAACCAATGGGCGCCGTTGTCACCGGGACAGTTCCCGGCTCATGCCAAGGGCCAGCCAATGGCCCGCCAAACCACCTTACCCGACACCCAACCCACCCAGACGCCCAAAGACGCCCAAACCGTCAAGCCCGGCAGCGAAGCCGCCAAGAGCTTCGACGTCGAAGGCCTCGTCGATAACCTCTGGGGATTCATGAAAGGGCGCCTCGCCGAAGCCAAAGCCTCCGGTGCCAGCGAGTCGGAAATGGACAAGATGTGGAGCGCCGCCGAACGCGGTCTCGAAAAAGGATTCAATGAAGCCAAGGACGTCCTGCGTTCACTGGGTAAAATGTCCGAACCCCTGGGCGAACGCATCGATCAGGCCTACAACAACCTCACCGGTATTCTGGATGACCGGGATCTCAGCGCCCAGGCACCGAAAGCACAGGAAACCAGCCGGGAGCAGCCGGTCGCCAACCGACACATCAGCCTGTATCAATATCAGGAGCAAACCTTCTCTCTCGACGTCAAAACCCAGGAAGGCGACACCATTACCGTCCGCGTCAGCAACCAGAGCGAAGCCGGAGCCGAAAGCCGGCAAGGCGACGGCTGGTCCTCGATTCAGTGGGGCCGCAGCGACAGCAACGCCTTCAGCTTGCAGATCGAGGGCGACCTCAACGACGCCGAACGGGCGGATCTGGACAAGCTCCTCGGGGAGGTCAACACCCTGGCCAACGAGTTTTACGACGGCGACCTGAACGTCGCCTGGGAACAGGCACAGGCGCTCAGTATTGACGGCACCAGCCTGTCCACGATGAACCTCAACATGCGCGAAGTGGAAGCCAAGGGCGTTTCCGCCTACCAACAGGAACAAGCCGGCGGTCAGGCCATGCCCAAGGGGTTGGAGCCGCTGCGTCAATACGCCCAGGAGCTGTTGGCCGCCCAGCAGGACTGGATGTCGTCGTTGAACTCCCGCTCCGGCCTGACAGACTCGCTGACCAACCACCCCCGCAACGACGGCGGTTTGGAACGCTTCGCCCGGGAGCTTCTCAGTTAGGCTGTCAACTTGTGTAACCGGGTTCGGGTACCGTTAAAACCGAACCTGGTTCACCGACTCGCCCGATTGCACTGGTAATGGCTCCGACGACCTCTACAATAGAAGACTCACTTGCACTATCGGAGTCAAACTTGTCACGACTGACACTCTACAGTACAGAAGGATGCCATCTGTGTGAGCGGGCCGAGGATGTTCTAAAGAAAGTGGAACGGAACAATCCGGATCTGGAATGGACAGTAGTCGACATCGCCTCCGACGATGATTTGTCCGAACGCTACGGCATCCGCATTCCCGTTATCTTCCTCGAAGGCGCCGAATATGATTTGGGCTGGCCTTTCACCGCCGACGAAGTCCGGCACTATCTCAGACAATTTCAAGCCGTAACCGGATAGGAAAGCGACGGCCTCCGGTCCGCACAGCGCGCGACACGTGCTAAACTTCCTGGCAGAAGTCGCGGAGTGATTCACTCCGCCGTATCGGACCACGATCCCATGGCGGATCGTTTGGTCACCGCCATGTCGTTTAAGGAGTCGCTCATGCCCTTCCGAGTTCTGTCCGCCCTCTTGGGGCTGGTTATGCTGGCTGGTTGCGCCAGTTTGCCCACCCCCCGAAGTGAAGCCATCCATTATGCCCTGGTCAAAGACGCCACGTTGCGCGAGCTGGCCAATGAATGTGCGCGGATGGGTCCGGAATTGCGATCTTTGGCGGTACAGGCTCAGCGCGATTGGTGGCGTCGTAACGGCAATGTCGTCGCCGCGGCTGATTACGGCCTGCTGCAATTGAACTGGGATGATGCTCGCGAACCCCTTGAAGACCAGCGCGCCTATCTATCCATGCAGGTGTTGGAGCTGGTCCAGAACCAGGCCGATACTCAGGTAGCCGAGTGGACCGAAGACGACAAGGCCGCCGGGGAATGCGAGGACCAACTGGCCCGCTATCGGGACGGCAAGGAAGACCTGAGCCGGGAGAAAAAATACTTCGAAACCCTGGTCGCGCTGCAAAACGAAAAAGAACAGTTGGACAGCGACGTCGACCAGGCGCGCGTCATCAATGCCCGCTACCGCAAGTACGGCCGCTCCCTGTTCGTGGTCGAGCAGAAAGTGCAGGCCCAGGGGTGTAATCGCCCTCAGATCTCCATGTTGCGCAATGCCTGGCCGCTGGAAGTGTACGATGCGGTGTGCAGCGACAGCACCTACATTCTGGTGCAGTGCGAGTGGGGCCGGTGTGAGGTCCGCCGCTAACGGTCGTGCCTGAATGAAACCGGGCGTTTTTCAAGCCTATCGGGTGGCGGGACTGGCCGTGGCCATACTGGCGCTGGTTTCGGTGGGTGTCTTCTGGTTCCGCGCGGACCAGTTGGGATGGTTCGGTGAAACGGTCTCCGACGTGCCCGCCTGGCATGACCAATGGCAGGAATGGGTCGACGACCGGGCCGACATCGATCACCCCGCCATGGTTCACTGGATACCCGAACATTGCCTGTGCCGCTTTTTCATGGCCGGGCATGCCGCTGACCTCAGTGAACGGGCGCCGTCACTGGGGTATGCCGCCTATCAGACCGGAGAGATCAGCCTGAGCATCGATCTCGCCCGGCCCCTTCGATCCACCCCGGATTTCAATACGCCCGGCCCTCTGATCCTGCTGACCAATACCGACGGCGCTATCCGCTATCTGGGCCCCTACAGCGATGGCCTGACCTGCACCAGTGCCAACAGCCTGGTGGACGACTGGTTGCCATTGTCCCGTTCCGGCCAGGCGATCAATCTGGACGTGACCAGCTGTCGATGCCTGCATAATCCTGACGAAGCTGCCGAAAGTGCTCAAACTGGTCTAAACTAAGCCGATAAAGCTGTAAATACCGCGTAGAAGTGGAGTAAACGATGTCGGGCGTGCTGCAAAGTGTGGATAGTCGAACCAACCTGGTCGGTCAGAACCGGCTGGAGTTGTTGATGTTTCGTCTCAATGGCCGGCAAGTCTACGCCATCAACGTCTTCAAGGTTCAGGAAGTGCTGACGCTGCCCAGGGTGACAGAGATGCCCCAGCGTCATCCGGCCGTGATCGGCGTGGTGTATCTGCGCGGGCGGGCGGTTCCGGTGGTCGACCTGAGTCTGGCCATCGGCATGCGGCCGACCCAGTACACCGAAGAATCCACCATCATCGTCACCGAGTACAACAGCACGGTGCAGGCGTTTCTGGTCGGCGGTGTCGATCGAATCGTCAATCTGAATTGGGAAGACATTCTGCCACCCCCGTCCGGTACGGGGCGCTACCATTATTTAACCGCCATTACCCACCATGAAGAGCAGATCGTCGAGATCATCGACGTCGAGAAAGTGCTCGCCGAGATCGTACCGACGGACGTGACCTTGTCGGAAGAGATACTGCAGGGCGATTTCATCGAGAAAGTTCAGGGGCGCGAGATCGTGATGGTAGACGATTCCCATACGGCCATGTCACAGGCGAAGTCGACGTTCGAGTCGATGGGAATCATTGTCCATCAGGCCACCGACGGGGTGGAGGGCCTGGCGCTGTTGCGGCGACTGGCCGATGAGTCGGACCAACCGTTGGAGGAGCGCCTGTTGATGCTGGTGACCGATGCCGAAATGCCGCGCATGGACGGGTACCGGTTGACGACGGAGGTTCGGGCCGACCCGCGACTGAAAAACCTGTACATCGCCTTGCATACATCGTTGAGTGGTCAGTTCAACAAGGCCATGGTGAAAAAAGTCGGTTGCGATGCGTTCCTGTCCAAGTTTCATCCCGAGCAGTTGGCCGAGTTGGTGAAGGAACGGATTGAAGGGCCGTCGAGTTAAATCACCGACACCCCCTCCAAAGGGTTGTTAGTAGGGTGGGCATCGAGGCTGTGAAAGTATCCCTTCTTTAAGGTTAAAATCACGGCTTGCTATTCAAAAGGAGCTTTCCAGTGCCTGCCCGCCGCTACAAAACC
>NZ_BMXR01000017.1 GCF_014651855.1 Saccharospirillum salsuginis | reverse complement strand
GGTACTTGCAGGGTGGCGGTGACCAATTGCGAGTCCGGCGCGGACTGGGTCAGTACCTTGGCCTGTTGGCGCATCCACTCGGCCAATTGCGTCAGGCTTTGGCCGATGTCCGCCATTACGCCGTGGTAAGGCGACCGGTTGCCGGCCTGGGATGATGGTGCGACAGAGCAGCGTTGGCTCAGCAGGGCCACCAGGGCCGCTTCCAAGGCCCAGGCCTCCGGTTCGGCATAGTCCCAGTCCGTTGCCAGGGTGACCAGCGATTCCAGTACGGCGTCGTCACTGAGCAAGTGGATCAGGTCCAGCAGGCTGTTGGAGACGGTGTCGATGCGAACCGTCCGGGTGGACAGGCCCAGGCTGGACCCGAGATGCTGGCTCAGTGTTCCAGGTTCTATAGTGCAGCGCTCCCGAAAGCCATCGACAAACCGGTTCGGTCGCTGTGTTTGGCGTTCCCAGAGTTGGGCGGCGGTGTCGAACAGAGTGGCGAAGGGGTAGCCCGCGCTGAACAGCTCGGTGGGCATGTCGGCCGGGTCGCCCGGTGTCAGTACCCGGGTGTTAATCAGGTGCAGCGGTTGCAGCCGGTTGGGGATGTGTTGGGTATCGCCGGTGTCATCCCGGGCATCCGCCAGGGTTTGGCAGTGGGCTTCCAACCGGTCCAGCTCGGTTTGCCACGCTTCCGTCGAGACCGGTGTGCCGACGGTGTAGGTGACCGTGCCCGCCTTGCTCAGCGGTCGCTTGCGGGTGTCGCCACCGATGAGGCGGCCTTCGAACGCTTCGGTATCGGTCTCGATGGTGAACGGTGCGACCACGCCGGAACCATCCGGGTAGGTGAACCGCAGCTGCGCGTAGAACTCGGGCGTCACCTCCGGCTCCACGCCCGGCGTACCGTCCGGCAACGGCGTGTCTTCAATCACCTCCGCTTTCGGTCGGTTCAGTTCCACACGCGGCGCGGCCGGTTTGGGGCCACCGATGCCTTCGCTGCGGTGAATGGCGTACACGATGCCGCGCTTGTGGTTCGAATGCCGGGTGAGGAATTCGAAACCGGTGTTGCCTTTCAGCAGATAAAACCGCCGGTGCGTGCGTTCCGGTTCGAACCGTTTGGCGTCATCTGGATAGCGGTAACTGGCGTGCCACACCAAGGGGTTCAGTGAAATGCCTTGTCGGCGCAGAAAGTTCTTGGCGTCGTCGGGGAGTTGGGCGATGTCCCTCTGGGTGCTCATGGGTATCCCTGGTCGTGAATGTCCGTGTCCATGGCGTACGTCCTGGCTCGCCGAGGGGATAGATACCAGAAAACATCGTATAGATCAGCCCAAAAACCGATTTAGGATCATATCAGTGCAATAAAACAGGCATTCATCACATTTTGTCATCACCCGTTGTCATTTTTGGCTGAATGCCTACAACAAACCGCTGTTGTTTGAATTCCGCAAATGGGAAGATGGCGCCACCCGACTCCGGGCACACACCCTGAACGATTCACCGGTCACACCAGAGAGAGATGCATGATCAAACGGCTCGCCAAATGGACCCTCCTTGTTAGCCTGAACGCCGCCATCAGTTTTTTCTTCGCCCTGGCGGAGGAACGGCCACCGGTCGAGGTTGTCGCCATGGTGATGGGGGTGTTCACCTTCATTGGCCTCTACATGGCGCTGGAAGGCTGGGCGTTGAAACAGGAACGGCACGCCTTTGTGCGCCGGCTGAACATCGCCACCGGGCTGAAAGCCCTGACCCAGTTTTACCCGGTGCTGGAAGTGTGGGCGGGCATCGGGGCGACCCTTGTGGTCAGCCAGTTGATGCCGGAGCGTGGCTTTTTCCAGGTCTACTTCATTACGCTGCTGGACGGCCTATTGCTCTCCGTGGTGGTGGGGGCATTGGTCGGGTTGGTCTTTCTCGCGGAACGGCTCTATCGCGCGTTCCAGGCCAACAGAAACACCCTGTAACGCGACCGGGGTTCGTTGCAAGTACTGTGGTTGCTGGGTTACAGCCGGATTAAGGCACACCGGTAGCGAAAATACAGCTGTCGAATTGTTTGGCGCACCCGCGTCAACTATGCTGTAATACATTGTAGTCACCGAATTTGAGGGTACGTCCATGAGTGTCACCACTGTTCGCCTTCAGGCAGACGTTGAACAGCACCTGGAAGCCATCGCCAACAGGCTTCACCGGAGCAAAGGTTGGGTGATTAACCAGGCACTGTCGGAATACATCGAAAAGCAACAGCTTGAGCAAGAACGTTGGAAGCAAACTCTGGAGGCAATGGAGTCTGCGGCCCAGGGCAAGGTAGTTGATGCCGGCGAGGTCCATCGCTGGCTCAATAGCTGGGGAACCGAAAACGAGCAGGATGCACCGAGGTCCGGTAAGTGAAACTGGTTTACACGGACGAAGCCATTGAAGATTTGCAACGCCTCAGGGAGTTCATCGCCGACCATAATCCCACTGCGGCAGGCAGGATAGCCGCGGAGCTGGTCGGCAAAATCGAATTGCTACCAGACTTTCCCAAGATGGGGACAGCGGTTGAAATGGCACCCGTGCCTGATTCAGTCCGCGACATGGTGTTCGGCAACTACGTTGTCCGCTACTCGGTACATGCGAGTGTCATCATCATTCTCCGGGTATGGCATGAGCTGGAAGGTGAACGATAGTAATGTAACGTGACCGGGGAAAACGACGCCGGAGCCAGCGGCCCCGGCGCCACGATGCTACTCCGCCGACAGCGGCAACGCCTCCGGGCCGTTCGACGCCATCCAGGCGACGGCGGCCCGGCTGAGCCACTCGCAGAACACCATTTCGCAATAGCGGAAATCCCACCCGGGAAAGCCGCGCTCCGTCAGCCGCATCAGGCTGTATTTGAGGGCCATTTCGGCATCCCCGGGGTTGATACGGGCCAGACGCCGCGTCTGTTCGAAGAAATCCCGCCCGCGCCCGGCGGCTTCCTCGGCCGTCAGGCCATCCTGCCCGTCGAACTCCCACCAGGCGATATCGCCCGCGCGGTCGTCATCCCAGCGCAGGTCCCGGACGTAACCGAGATCGTACCGGGTAGCGGGCTCTCCACCCGACATCGCCGCCCCGGGCTGCTCGCCCAAGGCCCGCAGCACCGCCAACGCAAACCGGGACCCGACCCAAAGCGAATACGCCTCTACCAACTCCCGCCGGGCAAACACGGACACTGAATCCCGTAGGAGCGCACTCCGTGCGCGACCTTCTTTTTCTTCCCCAGAACCACCCAGACCCGCCAACCAACCCCGAGCCTGCGGCGACTCCAAAAACCGCTCAGGATGATGCCCAGGGTCGCCACCGGCGGCCTCGTGCAGGTCGTTCAGGGAATAGAAATCGCCCCGTCGGCGGACGGGATGGGACAGGATGGTGAGATAACTGTTTTGACTTTCTTGGGACGAGCGGGATTCTGGCGTATGATTGCGATCAGCCATTGTGGACTCCTGTACAGTCTGCTTTGGTCAGCTGCCTTCGGGTGCTCCAACACCCGGAGGTAGCGCTTATTTATTGATCAACTACGTCGATAGTGCGACCTTTCGTTGTTAAGCGTTCTACTTCCAATTCATGCTCTCTGAACGCAGAGAGCATCCGTCTATTCACGCATGAACCACCGTTAAAATCAACCGGTTTTTGGGTGATTTTTGCGCGCTGTTTTGATCACGGACCAACCTCATCTTTCAACCATTCTTCAGCCGTTAATGGTCCACCTGGAGCAGGGCGGACAGATGTGAAACCCACGCCGCTTCAAACCTTGCGCTCCGTCACAAAATGGCCTACACATGGACTTACGTGCGACGCATATTCCGGATATTTTCTGGGATACGCGTTGGGAATACACTGATGTTACGGATACTCGTCTAGTGAGACGTTTTTTTCGGTTTGCTATGAGCCTCAGAAGCGCTCCGGGACTCGCTGTGAGAACCGTGGTGCAGGGCTACGGTGACGATGAAAAGTAGCGTTATGAGGATATACTCAGGAAATGATACCTTCAGAGACACTAAAGTGGTTTTACGAGCATTTTGGCGGAATCGGGTTCTATGTCATCGCTTTAATGTGCTCTAACTTTGTGATTTTGGACTTACTAGGAGTTGCCTGGGTGAGTGACTACTCGCTCATTGGCATTTTGCTTAGATCTTTCTTGTTTTCGGTGTTCGCTACCTCCATATCGCTCTTTTTTATTGGACCACCCGAGGACAATCAGTCCATTATCCTGCCTCTATTTGTTTCGGCTTTTAATCTTGCACTTGTTAATTTTTTCGTCGGCATTGTCATTTCTTTTCTTTCTTGGCTGCCTTGGGTGTATGTATTGCTTACGGTAAGCGTCGCCTCGGCGCTAAGTAAACTCACGTTTTTAGGGTTCGAGGCAATTGAAAAATCAAAACCTGATAACCACCAATAAGTATGTAAGGTAAGTTGTGGCCATTTTATACGAACTCAGCCTTTAACAACGACGGGCACTGCGACAATGGATATCACGTTTTCAAATATTTTATGTATATCTGAGGTTAAGTTAAGCAATGAATGACGAACAGCTCATGAGAAACTTGCAATCAGTCGGGAAATCCTGCTTTGTGAAGTATTTCGATGAATTTGCTTCACCTACCACATCCAGGGAAGATGTGATTAAGAAGCTAATGTCTGAATCGGATTATACCGAAAAATCGTGCGTTTCTCGTACTAGTCATGCTCGAAGTATTATCGCAGCTGGTTTGGCAGAAAAAGCTCTCAAAAAGATTGTAAGTTCAGATTCACCTTTGGTGCCCAGAGAGACTAGAGAGAAAGCCAATGAGCTACTGAAAATGTACAACTAATAGCCATACGTGCTACTTCTCCGCCTGCGGCGGCAGAACACTTGTAAAAACGCTCCCGTGTGGTTAGGTATTAATAGGATCTCTATGATAGGAACACTGAATGATCTAAAAGCTAAGGTCGCCGAGTATTGTTCACGCTACCGGCATCCTGGGATGGATATGTTCAGCTCTGGGCCTCTATACGATCTATTTCCGGAGCGAGACGATGGCGTACTTAAAGCTGAGCATCGGTGGAATGACACTTGGCCAAGCAATGGAAAAGCAGGAATTTACACTTTCCTAGATGTTCATGGCCGCGTAATTTATATCGGCAAATCATCTATGAAGAGCTCAGTGAGTGTTCGCCTGAGTTCTTATTGTCAATACGGCCCTGACAAAAAGTGTGTATTAAAGCACGACCAATGGACGGTTCAGCCACGGTACGTCTGGATTGTTGGGGTACCTAAAGAAACCTCATTCGAAGCCGCCGCTCTTGAAGAGTTTTTAATTCGAGAAATAACCACTACCGACAATAGGAACGGCGTTTGAACGATCATTAACCGGTCGCACAATGAAGACGAATACTTTGGCAATCCATATAGGATCTACTACTATTTTTGCATCGAAAATGGGCATTCTACCGGTAGAGTGGGCAAACCAACAGAGCATTGACTAGGTTGCTCAGTAGGGCATCCGTTGATGATCTCGTTCGGCATATTATCTGATTCATTCTAAATTCGACAAAGAGGGGATCGCAAGTGCCATTTCTTGATGAGATCAAACCTTCGAGTCATAACCGAGTATATGACTTGGTTCGAGACGCGGGCATAGATGTCAGTGACTGGGAAGAATCGAAAGGCAACGCCTCAAGCGCCGCTTCGAATCCAAAATACTGCTACAACTGGTCGTTCGTCAAACTAAACGAGATTGTCGTATTAAACCTCTGGCATAACGATTTGGAAGAAACAAGCAGAGGCATCATAAACGAGCTGAATCCGCGAGAATTCGCCAAGAGGGAGAAGGGCGTTACCGTCCGTCGAGCAAAGGAAATGGATGAGGCAATCCAAGAGGCATATCTGAATAACCTTCCAGTTCGGGTGATCCTTTGTGATGGAACCAGGCGGATTCGAAATGACCCTAACTCCAAGGCTTCTAAAGTACAGTTTCGGTCCTTAGACCCTGAGCCATGGCATGTTTCGGAATACCGTGTGGAAACAGGGAAAACCACACTTATGCGAGGATTGGGCAGTGATTCTGATAATTTCGTCGATCAGTTTGATTTAGCTCCCCCTGTAGAAAGGGATGCGAAAAGATGTGAAACAAAGTCATTTCCATTTGTCCGACGAGCTGAAGTTCGCAGGTACGTTTTGGTACGTGCAAATGGAAAGTGTGAATACTGCGGTGCACAAGGTTTTACTATGGCAAATGGTCGTTTGTACCTGGAAACTCACCACGTCATTCCATTGCATGATAATGGGCCAGATTCTGTAGAAAACGTTGTTGCGCTTTGTCCAAATCATCACCGAGAGGCCCATCATGGGAAATGTCGTGATGAGATTCGCTTGGAGCTTCAGGAAAAGCTGGCATTGCTGGTGCCATACAATCAGCGCCCGATTCGATCGCCCTGACGGATCTCTACTCTAGTTCAAACGTTAGAGGTATCAATGCATGCCGGGAGTTGGTGCCTCTATTCTCGTGAATCCGGCGATGTCAAAGGAGTAACTCATGGCTAAAAGTAGTGGTGGTAGTAAAGGCGGAGGTGGTAAAAGCGGAGGTCGTGGACCTTCAAGTCACCCAGGGCCAGGCGGTAATTGGCCTTCAACGTCAGGCAACCCATCCGGCGGTGGTCGTGGCAACGGCCCATCAAAAGGTGGTAAGTAATAGCCCGGTGTCTGGATAAGTTGTTTAAATGTAGAAAGTATTATTAAACACAACTTCCGAACGAGGCAAGTCCAACTTACCCCGAAGCGCGATGCGTTTTCGGGGTAAGTTGGTTAATGCTTAGTGGTTCATCTAAGACAAGTAAACATAGCAGACATAGCTGATGGTAATCCGACCGGCGAAACCAGAAGAGGCGCATCTGCTCAGCGCCCTGGCATTACGCTCCAAAGCATACTGGGGGTATTCAGCGGAGTTCATGCGCTTATGCAAAGATGAACTCAATTGGTCCGCTGACCAAATTGCGGCATCAGCATTCACCTTCGTCGTTGCAGAACGCCACCACCAAATAGTGGGGTTCTACGCGGTTGAGCTCATTTCCGACAAAGAGTTCGAACTAGAAGCACTGTTTGTGGAGCCAAGCCACATCGGAACCGGCGTGGGACGTACGCTAATCGAGCATGCCAAGTCCACAGTCGTCGGCTTGGGCGGCCACATCTTGCTGATACAAGGCGACCCGCACGCCGAACAGTTCTATTTGGCAGCGGGCGGACAGCTTGTCGGCTACCGGGCTTCTCAGAGTGTGCCTGGGAGACAGCTTCCACTGTTTAAAATAGTCTTGCTCGACTAAGGTACGGCAAAGCGGTCACTATGACGTCACTCGCTATACTGGAGTGATGTTGGGACTAATGTGCAGAGATTAATATGGAACAATTCGAAGACTACCAACACGTACAGGGAATAGCCAAAAAAGTTCATTCTCGGCTCGGAAGGTTCATCACTGCCGAGTCTACCGAACAGTCCATTGCCCGGAAGGCCGCAGAGCTATTGGCAGATTTCGGAGCACCCGACACTTGGTATCACGATGTCCCGGCATTTGTGCTACTGGGGTGTAGAAGCTGTCTTTCGATATCCGGTAAAGACTACATTTCAGCGACCGAGCCGGTAGGAGAGGTCAACCTGGTTACCGTGGATCTCAGCCCTAGAATAGGGAATGCTTGGGGCGATTGCGCCCGATCCTATGTCGTAGAGGAAGGCATAGTCGCCCATTACCCTGCGCGACGGGAGTTTTCGGAAGGTCTCGCGATACAGCGGCAGCTGCACAACGATATGATCGAGTTCGCCACGACAGACACCCGGTTTTCCGATCTATTCGAATACGGCAATGCTCGTATTCGGCAATATGGGTATGAGAATCTGGATTTCCTTCAAAATCTAGGTCACAGCATAGAAATACAGCCATCCGATAGGCGGTTCATTGATCGCAATTGCCACGAGAAGCTGGGTAGCGTCAGGTTTTTTACCTTCGAACCCCATATCAGAAAAACCGGCCAGAACTGGGGGTTCAAACATGAAGATATTTATTATTTCGATGATCATGGCTGTGCAGTCGCGCTGTAGGTACACCGAAATTCCAATACCTCTCTTCATTCTATCAGAGCCGAAGGTTCAACCAACAACCACCTTGCCAACTCCCCCACCCCTTCTACACTCCATTCACTGCCCTTAAAAACGAGCGCAGGGACTTTGTTTGAATCACCCAAGGAATAACCACCATGACTACTCGTGATACGACGGACGAGACCATCGTCTACGCCAAGATCCACCCCGCCATCGGCATCGCCCGCGTCGGCAATTCCAAACAGGAAGACGGCTACTACATCGGCCCGCAAGTGACGAACCCGCCACCCAAGGAACCGGGGGCGTATCGGGATGCCACCGGCGCCCTGAAACGCGAAGTCGCCCAGTTCCGGTTGTACGGTTACAACGCCAATGGCGACGTCGTTCGTGAACTGACCATGGACGACAACACTCAAATTGAATGGCGCGTCGAGTTGGCGAACCACAAGGCCGCCTGGTACGACTTTGAAATCGCGCTGGACATTCCCGAAGCGAAAACGGCGACGCCGTCTACGCGGCGCAATGCGGACATCACCGACCGCGGCCTTCTGTCCATTGAACCGGGGCCTCGTTCCATCAGCACACCGGAAACGCAAGGGCCGGACTACCATTTTACCGGGGGCTCGTTCATGGGCATTGAGGTGCCGCTCGGTGAACTGCGCACCGATAAGGTGGGCCGTCTGGAAGCCTTTGGCGGGCTGGGCCAATCCGCCAATTACGAGCACAAGGCGCCAACCACGTTCGCCAACAACGATGGCTGGTACGACGACACCAGCGACGGGCCGGTCACGGCCTCGGTGACGTTGCACGGCCGGAAACTGGAGGTCGCCCCCGCCTGGGTTGTGGTGGCCCCGCCGAACTACGGCCCGCAACAAAAAACCATCCGCACCATGTATGACCTGATGACGGATGTGGCGGTTCAGGCCGGTCAGTTACCGGCGCCGACCCGGCCGTCGTTCCAGCACGATATTCTGCCCATCTTCACGGCCCTATGCGATCTTCAATGGATGAATGCAGGCTTTGCCGCCGGGTTCGGCTTCGGTATGCCGCAGCACTTTCTGGACCCGCACTACCTTCGCCAACTGGCGCACCCGGGGAACACCTATAAGGAACTGCGTCGAACCGTCGTCCATGCGTTCCGGAACCCGGCGGACCAAGAAGTGTCGATGAATCTCTGGCCGTGGATCTACGGCGATGCCATGGATGTGCCCATGCCGCCGCTGGTCAACGCCATGAACGCCCTCACCGAAACCCAACTGGCCATGCTGGACTGCTGGGCGGAAGGCGAATTCGAGGCGGACTTCGACCCGGACGCGCCACCGTCAACGCCCAGGTCCATCGATGAGGTGCCCGTCGCCGAGCAACCCGCCATGCTCGACCGGGCCGAGCTGGAATTTTGCCTGGCGGATGCCTTCCACCCCGGCTGCGAGATGACCTGGCCCGTGCGACACGCCACCATGTACAGCGAGCCCTTTCGTTGGCGCCACCGCGACCCATCGAACCCCGAACCGGACTACGGCACCACCCTCACCCCGTCGGAGGCGCTTTCGTACAACGGCCCGCTCTATGCGCAATTCCCCGGGTCCATTACCCGGTGGATGGCCATTCCCTGGCAAACCGACACGGCCAGTTGCCGCTCCGGTTACGACCCGAAGTACGACCCTTACCTGCCCACCTTCTGGCCGGCGCGCGTTCCCAACCAGGTGCTCAGCAAGAAGAACTACGACACCGTCATGAACACCGACCTCCCCCGTGAGCAGCGTCTCGAAGCCTTCAATCAACGCGCGGATTGGGACCGCACATTGGGCGTCGGTTACGACACCCAGTTGGCGAACATGATCGACCACTTCGACGACATGGGCATTGTCGAGGTGCGCCCGGGTATAAAAGACGACCCGGATTTTCCACCCGTCATGCAGGTGGAAGACCGGGGCGGCGAAGCCATGACCCCCGAAGAGCGACACCTGACCGACCACGGCATGCGCCATGCTGCTATGCGCCAGAAACCCGACCGATAAACACTGGCAAAGATTGGTAGCAAGCATGCATAACCCAAGATGGGATGCCATCATCCTGGGGGCGGGCGTCGCCGGCTGCGCGTTGGCGAGAAGGCTGGCGCCCGTCCACCGGGTGTTGATGCTGGAGCAGCGTTCGCGCCTGGCCAAAGCGCCGCGCATTGGTGAATCCCTCCCTGGGGCGGCGCGCGTTCTGCTTCAGGAACTGGGCCTGCTGGAGCGATTCCTGTCCGGCCCGCATCGGGAACGGGGGCCGGCGGTGTCCACCTGGGACAGCGACACCCCGGTCTGGCAGGATGCCATAACCGCCCCCTCAGGGCCGGGCTGGGTGTTGGACCGGCAAGCGTTCGATGACCTCTTGCGTGACGGCGCGGTAGAAGCCGGGGCTGAATTGCGAACCGGCTGTCGGCGCATGGACATCACCACGGACGCAAGCGGCTGGCGCGTGCACCTTCCGTTCGAAGGCGTCACCCACCACGCGCCCATAGTGGTGGACGCCACCGGCCGTTCCGGCGGCATCGCCCACCGGCTCGGCCTAACCCGGGTTGCGGACGACCCGCTGGTCTGTCTGTACAGCATCCTGCCCGCACGACCGGACGATCACGACGCCAGTTTACGCACCTGCGCCGACGACCATGGTTGGTGGTACAGCGTCAAACTGCCGAGTGAGAAAAGGGTGCTGGCGTATCATCTGGATATCAACGACCCACTTCGGCGTGAGCTGAACGTCCCCGAAGCCTTTCAGCAGCGAGCCCGACGGCAGCCGTTGTTATCCCAGGTGTTGGGCGAACGTGAATTAGCGCCGGTCCACAACCACCCCGCCGGGACCGCCCTGCTGGAAATCGACAACCTGGCCAGCGCGGACAAGGGGTTCCTCGCCATCGGCGATGCCTTGATGACGTTCGACCCGATCTCATCCCAGGGCTTGTTCCACGCCCTGGCGACGGCGGCCAGCGCCCACAAGGCCATCTGCAACGGGTTCCCGGAAAACAACGACGCGTTACGGGCGTTCCAAACCGAAATGCAGGCTGTTCAGCGACGGTATCTGGATCACTGGCAACGCACCTATGCCGGGCCAAGGCGTTTTTCACAATGCCCGTTTTGGGCAACGCGTGCACAAGGTGACGTGCAAACCGTTTGAACCGATCAACAGAAAAGGACAGGCAATGAGAGCAACAATAATCAGCACACTGACCATCATCCTTGCAGGGTGCTCCAGTTTTCCGACACAAACAGATCCGACCGTGTCACAGGCGTGCGAAGGGAGTACGGACATACCTCCACACCTCAGCACTCAGTTCGAGCCGGTAACCGACCCGGCGTTATTGAACGAGGCCCTGGGTGCGCCGAACGAGGGTGAACTGTGCCAGGGCCAGGTGTATGTCGCCCTGGAGGAAACCCGTATCCAGATCTACCGCGCCTGGAACAGCACCAACCCGGGCAGTCGGTTGGGCAACTGGTGGGCCTTTGATAAACCCTCGGGTAGAGTGGCCGATTATCGCGAAGACTATGAAATCTGCTATCAATGGTCACCGCTGGACAAGATGGTCAGTTGCACGCTGACGCCTGGCACCAAAGTGGTGGTTGGGAATGGGCAAAGCGCCCAGTGCTCTCAGTATTTGACCTATCCCGTCTCGGCCGAACAGCAGGTGTACATTGATGAGGCGGCGGAGGCGGTCGCGAACTGTGCCGATTATGATGGGATGTTTTCGTGGGAAGCGGTGGAATAGCGGCTAAAAGCCTTCCTGAGTAGTTCGCAACTCGGGAAGGCTGTCTATGGTTGTCAGGGTTGTCGATTTATCAAGTGTTACTCCTGCAGAACTCGGTAAGAACCAAGTTAAAAATTGGGCAGAAAGACATATCCTGGGGTACACCACGTCAAACTTGTTTTGTGAACTCCATCACACATATGTGATTTTACTTCTATTTTTGTGTTCATGTTCCCATTCTGACTGTGTAAGGTAGGCCCCCAGTAACCTCAATCAAGGAAGAAATAATGAAAAAAACAATTCCATTTTTGTTACTCGCCTTTTCGCTGACGCAAAGCGCCAGTGCCTCGCTAATTATTCAAGAGCTGACACTTTTTAACTACACCGATACCATTGGCTACACTCTTGAAGACGGACAATTGGGCTATACCTATTCCAATTTCGCTGATGAAGGTTTAGGTGTCGACTTTTCTTACAATCTCGACAGCAATAACCTGGGAACCTTCGGTTGGACAATCACCAACACAACCAGCACGGACTTTTCCGCCCTCTCAACAGCCGTTTATCTCGACGCTGAAATTCATCAGCATTCAAATTCCTTCACTAATGAGTCAGGGTATTATGTCGGTAATACGGAAGCTGACTCATGGGAAATCGATGAACCGGGATTCATCTTCGGTGACCTACTGGATAACCTTTATGACGGGGCCACACCAGACAATACCAACGGTATGAATAACATCGAAGATGATACAGCACTGGCCTTGGGTTTTTACTTACCCGAACTGAAAGAAGGCGAGTTTTTTGAACTCTCGTTCGAGATCAGCGATCAGAATATAGGCGGTTTATACCACTACGATGTTGATGGTGGTCTGGGCTATTACTTCAACGGGTCTATGCACTACAGCTCGGATCCGGATGGTGCCTACCCGGACCCGGACGAACCGGTAACCGTCTCCGAACCGGGAATTCTGGGGCTATTCGCAATCTCCTTCATACCACTTCTACTGAGGTCTTCTCGACGTACGAAGTCCACGAGGGCCTAGTAGCCTATCCGATTAAAACGGCCGGGTAAGGATGTATCGGCTGAAAAAAAGACTGCTCACAAGGAAATACGTTCATGTTTTCCAAATTAGTCCTGCGGTTTGTATCTGGCTGCCTGGTCAGCTTTGGCCTATGGTTTTCTCACTCGGCCCTGGCCAATACTCCGGTGGAGCTCGGCCAGAGCTGGCTAATGACTCAGATTCAGGGTAGCGGCCATATCGCGTCGGATGAAGAACCCACATCCGAATTTGCATCTACCGCAGAGGCCGTCTTTTTTCTCACCCAGAACGGTCAAGCCAACCTGGATGCCTCCGTCCAGATCCTGACGCAAACTGGCTACAAAGACACGTTCTCCCTTGCTAAAAAAACGATTGCACTCGCCCTGACCGACGCGGATTCAAGTGATCTGGTAGATCAAATCCTAAGCAGAAGAAACTCTGATGGGGGCTTCGGAGCGGGCCCTGTGAGCGAAAGTACGGTAGCGGATACAGCGACCAGCCTAATCGCGCTCTACCACTCGGACCGGACGGCCGGAGACGTGGTTGACGATGCGACTGAGTTTCTGCTCACGACACAAGGAAACGACGGTTTCTGGCGATACAGTGACGGAATCCACTCCGAATATCTTACCGCGATGGTCGTGAGAGCGCTGTGGCTAACGGCTCCCGACAGCACACAAGATGTCTATACCGCCATACTGAATGCACGAAATAGCTTACTGGACTCGGTGGATTCCGCCACAGGTCTTTGGTCCGACCTGCACACAAGTGCAGCGGTACTCACTGCGATTTACCCCACCTATTCCGATCACAGCGAGCTCACACCTTATCTGAAACGCCTGGAGGCGAGGCAACAGAGCGATGGCAGCTGGAACAACAGTGTTTTCGAAACTGCGCTGGTTTTAAGCGCACTCAATTCCGACGTCATTCAAGCTTCCAACAGCGAAACCACAGGCTTGAAAAGCTCAGTGGAAAATGCCCAAACGGCAACACCCGTTCACAACGTTGACATCAGCATTGCATCCCCATCGAACAGTTATGCGCTCAACAGCCCGAACGGGTCATTTTTCTTTGAAGATATTGATCCTGGACAATACTCCATTGACGTGGAAGCTGAGGGTTACCAGAAAAAAACCCTGAATCAGGTTACGGTCGACCGAAATGCAATCGCAAACTTGCCACCCATAAAGCTGGTTCCCGACCCCGCTAACGGTATTGTTCTGGGAACCGTGACTGACGGTGGCTCAGGCTTACCTATTGCAGGAGCCGACATACACGTCAAAGGGGTTCAGGACTGGACAGCGACCACTTCAGAATCCGGCCATTTCACGCTGACAGGGATTGACCCCGGTGACATCAAACTCACGACCTATAAAGATGGCTACCGCGCAACGTCTGCAACCGCTACTGTGACCGCCGGAACCACCCTTCGCTATTCGCCAACCCTGAGTGCCATTAAGTCTGACGCTTCCGAGCCTCTTCCAGATACACCGTCCACATCGACCGTAAACTTCCAGGTTACCACGACTGACGGCCAGCCCATTAAATATGCCAATGTCAGGTATCAACTGCCCGCCTCTACGGACAGCGGAACAGACTTTACAGATACGAACGGAAAGAGCGCTATTGTGGTCGAACAATCAGGTACTTTGGGATTCAACATTACAAAATCAGGGTTTCACCCCATTGAAGGGTCTTTAACGGTCACTATGGGTAATAACATAAGTGCCAAAGTTGAACTGTCAGATCAGGATTCTTCCAATGATGGCAGCCTGGAGGAAACCACACAGCCTCAAGACGGGGTTGACCCCATCGCAGACCTAACGGCAGTAGTCACCGACAGGCTCACGGGTGACCCAATCAGTGGCAGCACTGTAGAACTGAGCGGATTGAATTCTGAAACGGCGACAACGGGCATCAATGGGGAAGTCCAATTTGAAAGCCTGAGCATTGGTGAACAATCATTGAAAGTCACGGCGGCCGGTTATTTGACTGAGCAAGGCAACATCACTCTCTATGCCGGTAACCGCTCCCTACTCAACATTGAACTGCTGGAGCAAACTAAAACCGATGAAAGGCCGGGCGGAATATCCGGTTCAGCGGTGGATGCTGTCAATGAGTCTGACATTAACCCAACAGGGGCTTCCCTACACGCGACAGATACTGATGCAGCACTATACTCATTGAGTATCCAAGACTATGTCTTTAGTCATGACAGTGTCGACCCTGGTACCTATAGGCTAAAAGTAGATGCGGATGGCTTTGAAACGTACAGTGAACTGGTGACCGTGACCGCCGGAACGATACTGAAGCTCGATCAAATAGAGATGAGCCGCCTGTCGCCATCACCGGTACTGTATGGCCAGGTCGTTGACGCTAGTACTGGAACGGCCATCGAAAACGCCACGATTACGATTGTCGACGGTGATTCTCAAGCTCAGTCCGACAGCCAAGGTCTCTATCAATTAGGCGAGCTTCCGACCGGCGATGTCGATCTGCTCATTTCCGCCGTAGGTTACACACCGAGGACCCACCTTCTCAGGCTGGAATCACCTGTGTGGATGCTGTTCAATATCGAATTGGTACCGGCAACGGGGTCAGGCGTCGTATTGACCGATAGCAGCCTGACCGATCGCTCCTTCAATGCGTACCAAACCGTAAATGAAACTCTCTCCGTCGAGAGTCAGCTTTCTACAGCGACTCGTGTTGGATTGGAGATGGACTTAATAAACCAGGATGAAAATACCGTTCTCTCGCTGCTAGCGACAGACGATTCGGGAAACATCATCCAGAACAATGGGCTTGAGTTAGACGCCAACAGTACTCGCGATATTCAGTTCTCCTGGAATACCTCGAATTTAGCCACCGGAACATACACTGCAGTGTATCGGGTCGTTTCCGGAAACCAGAAAGTCGGTCCAAACAATCTGGTTCTATTTGAAATGGCTAAAAAATTCGATATCAATCAGACTCGTAAGGTCCAGGAGTTCGAACTACTCGAGTATGGAGAGGAACCTGCAGTCGGTGAACCCTGGAACCTGGCACCAATCGTTCAACTGAGCAATGGCAGCAATGTCGATACCGACTTTCAAATCGAATACCATGTCGAAGACCCGCAGGGCTCGCGATTGTATTCTTCTGGACGGGAATCGGTCTTTGTCGAATCTGGTGTGCCCGTTAAAACGGTTGAACTTCTCCCACACGATCTGGATGTTCTCCAAGAAGGGGATTATCGGTTAACTGTCGAGATTTGGGAGTCTTCATGGAATTCCAGGGCCGACACCCTGGCAATCCAGGCGGAACCTTCTATCCGAATCGAAATAGATCAGGAACTGAGTGACTATTTCATTCCTCCTGAACATGAAAAGTCCATAACGGTAAATATTCGGCTCGAAGGAAAGGAGTTCCATGGTGAATAAGATCAATAGCTCCGTCGCTCTGGCCTGCCTGGCCGTTACCCCAGGCATGGGCTTGGCCCAATCAAGCTCTTTGGGAAAGGAATTTACGCTCGCATTTCCAAGTAATCATGGTGAAAGCGGGACACCCGTCCTATACATGTCTTCCGAGTCGGATACCGCAGTAACCATCTCGGTTCCGGGACTGGCGATCAATGAGACTGTTCAGCTTTCCGCCGGTGCTGTCACCAGCTATATGCTGCCCCAGGCTCTCAACAGGCACGGTAATGCGCTCGTAAAAGATCTCGCCGTTTACATAGAGTCTGCCGAAGACATCGCTGTATACGGATTGAATGCAAAACGCTATACGACCGATGGCTTCCTGGCGCTACCCCAAAAGGTCATAGGTCATGAATACTATGTACTGAGTTACTACGGGCTTAACCGATACAATTGGAATCTGGCCTCAGAATTTGTCATCGTTGCGACAGAAGACGACACCCGGGTCATCGTCACTCCTTCTGCCAACATCAATGATACATTCCAGGCACAACAACCAACGGAACTGTCTCTTGATAAAAACCAGACCATTCAACTCGCGACTGCGGACGCTGACTTAAGCGGAAGCCATATTGTTTCGAATCAGCCCATTGTTGTTTACGGTGCACATGAATGTGGCGATGTACCGTCTCGAGACCCACGGATCGGATGGTGCGACCATTTGGTAGAGACCATGGTTCCGGTCGACAAATGGGGATTTAACTATGACATCGTCCCCCTTGCTACACGACTGTCTGGCGACATTCTCCGAGTCATGGCATCTCAAAACAATACCGAAGTGGTCGTCAACAACGAAGTCGTGGCTACTCTTGCCGCAGGGGAAATATTCGAATCTGAATTGGATGGAGCAACGTCCGTTCGCTCGGCCCAGCCGATTTATGTCGCACAATATGCGATGGGGCAGGGTGCCGACGGCGTGAAAGCTGATCCTTTCATGATGAGTATCGTGCCCCACGAGCAATTTCTGGACAGTTACCTCTTTACAACACCGGAAGACGGGTTTGCCGATAACTTTGTTAACGTAGTCATTGAGCCTGGTACAAATCTCTCGCTGGATAATGAAACGCTCGATACATCAAACTTCACGCCCATCCCTGGTAGCAGTCTCTTGGGAGGACAGGTAACGCTTGAACCCGGTCAGCACAATCTGACGGCGGATAAACCTTTCGGAGCCTACATTTACGGTTTCAATGCCTACGATTCCTATGGTTACCCTGCCGGCCAGGCGTTCTCCGATATCACCCCGGTATCCGATCCATTTTTGCCTAATATCGGTGAATTCAAGCATGTAGGGCACACCTTTGTTGGCACTGCCACCGATAACGAAGATCTCAATGCCAATGGAATCCTGGATCCGGGTGAAGATCTGAATTCGAATGGTATTATCGATGGACGTTCAGAAGACACGAACAACAATGGCGAAATGGACGCTGGTGAGGATGTTAATGCAAACGGCGTTCTAGATAGAGATTTTGGTCTGGTTGTTGTCGAGCTCGGAGATTCGGAAAACCTCTCCTTGCATCGCACCCAATCCACGGGCGGTCGTTTTCCTCTTTTCGGATTCAATATCAGCCTCATTGATCCCAGCATACCGGGTCAGGGAACCCTGATTGTTCGAGATGTTCACGGCAATACGCGAGAACAACCGATTTCAGTTCCCGTAGAGTCCGCTTTGGTGGATGTCGAGCTCATTAGTCGCGTCTCGGGTGATCGCCTGTTTATAGATAATTCCAGCTTTTCCCACGACCCGGAATCGGTCATCACAACGAACGAAGGCGTAGAAGTCACTTGGCGGTTCGACAGATTGCTCTCCAATGAAATTCGCGATCTCCAGTATGACGTTAAACTGATTGGCGCGAGCGAGAATGAGCAGCGACTGATCACCCGCTCTTTGGAATTGTCTTATGTGAATACCCCGGGGGGCGACCGGCATCAGGTCCTTTTGGGCCCCCAACATGTTAATGTGACCTCGTCTGCATTTGATCTTGACCTCGGAGTCTCTAACGAGACCACCGGTCCGAATACGGACGTAGTTGTAACCGCCAGTGTCAAGAACCTCTCCGGATCTACTTTCTCAACAGAGCTTGAACTGGAAATTACCGATAGTAATGGCCACCAGCTCGCAGATACCACAATTCCACTGGATTCCATTGAGCCAGGTGCCACTGTTAATCCCAGCTGGGCATGGAATACGGGTAATCAGTATGCGGGCACTTACAATGTTATCGCCCGTCTGCGCAGAGAAGGCAACCTGGTTAATGAAACCACCTACCAGTTTCAGGTCGTTCGAGACGAACAATATGACTATCCATTGGAAGTCGATATAGCGACAGGTAGTGACGCCGGAAACGGGCAAATCATCAACCAGGATGAATTCAGCACAACCGACCTCTTACCAGTCTCCGTAAATTTGGAGAATGTCACCAGCAACGAATTGTTCAATGGCGGACGAGTTGTCATTCAGGTTAACAATGAGAACGGCAATGAAGTTCAGAACTGGGAATCGGACATCACCGCTGTACAGCCCGGAATGGCATCGACCATTGGGAAACAGTTTCAGCTTGATGACATCCCTCCCGGTACCTATACCGTTTGGACCTATGTATATGATGACGATGATGATCTGGTCGGTGTAAACAGTCGCATTATAGAGATAGTGTCAAACAGTAACGTAGATATCCAAGGCAACGTACAAGCGGAGCATGAGGAAATACTGCGAGGTGACGACCAGACCTGTATTGACACCCTCGAAAACACTGGATCCAGCACTTATCCCGCGGCCCAAATTGAGCAATCAATACTTGACGTAACTCACAACTCCATCATCGAATCCAGACAATTAACGCTACAGATCGATGCCCAGGAGTCCCTCACCGAAGCCTGGAATGGAAGCACCGCAGGTATTGACCAGGGTGACTACGCCTGTGTACTTCGGTTGGTTGATAATGGTGAAAGCTCCACTCTTGGTATTGACCTGTTCAAAGTATTCAATGTCGTGGCTGAACCTGGAGACTCCAGGTCTCTTTTCGTTGGCGACACATTAACACTGGACGCTAGCACCAGTCGTGAAGCAGACGGACAGCCATTGACCTATGAATGGACCTTGGTCGAGAAACCGTCTAACTCGGAGATCGAAATTGCCGATCCGACCGCTGCGGCCCAAGAGTTCATCGTTGACCAGCAAGGCGACTATGTTTTTGAGCTGATCGCCAGCAATGGTGACGATGCGAGTTTACCCAAACGAGTAGCCATATCGGTTCCAAACCGTGACCCTGTGGCTGATTCAGGGCCGGATCAGGCTATCCAGCTGCAGCAGCTCATCCAATTGGATGGCCTTAACAGTTACGACCAGGATGGAGACTTGCTGAGTTATGAGTGGCAGTTCACTCAACAGCCCGATGGGAGCCTTGCTTCTTTCGACGATCCGTCTGCCGGCAATCCGTCTTTTACTGTCGATGCAGAAGGCACCTACATAGCTGAGCTTACAGTTCGGGACGATGCGGGCGGGTCTGATACAGATCAGGTCATTCTCAGCGCATCCAATGTTCCGCCCGTGGCCGACGCGGGTCAGGATCTTCTTGCGCACATCAATGATCGTGTCACATTGGATGGTTCAGGTAGCTTCGATGTAAATGGCGACGAACTACAGTACTACTGGAACCTGGTTGAAAAACCGGCAGGAAGCCAATCCGATATCGTCAACAGCGGTAGTGCCCGCCCCTACGTCGATATCGATGTACAAGGTACCTACGTCGCCGAGTTGATCGTCCATGATGGTCAACTGCAAAGCGAATCGGATTCAATCACCATTTTCGTCGGCAATTCGGTACCGAATGCTGATGCTGGTCCGGATACGCGGATCGATTATGGTCAATATGTCTATCTCGACGGCAGCAATAGTTCAGACCTGGATGGTGATGCCCTCAATTACAATTGGAACATCCTCAGTACCCCTAACGGCTACAAACCGTACTTGTACAATCGATACAGCTCTCAGCCGTACTTCTACGTTAACCAGACGGGTGAATTCGTCGTTCAACTGATCGTGTCGGATGGTACCAATAGCAGTGAGCCTGATTTGGTCGTTTTGAGTACAGAAAATGTTAAACCCTATGCATCGGCCTACCGGAGTGGATTTGGGCAAGTGTACCTGGGAGACACGATCTATCTTAATGGCTACGGATCCGATCCGGATGGCGACAGTTTGCAGTTTGAATGGTCATTCAGTGACCGACCCGATAACAGTCAAGCGCAGTTGATCTCCAACGAACCGGAGTCGGCAAGTTTTACCATTGACGAACCCGGCGATTACGTCGTTCAACTGGTTACAAACGATGGGGAGCTGTCCTCCAGCCCGGATTCAGTCTACATATACAGTGCTCAGGCTTGCGTTGCCAACCTTGACATCCGGCCCAAATCTCGAAAGATCCAGTTGACCTGGGATTATGATCCCGAAACCTACTTAGTCGATATCTACCGGTCCACTCAATTTGACGGTCCATACAACTGGATCGCACAAACCGAGAATACCTATTCCGTATGGATCGATGAGAGCGTCACTGACGGTACCCAGTACTACTATCGGATCGAGCGACACTTCACTCCGGATGACGACGACTGCTATGGAGATTACGGGGACTACGGTGAATACGGGGAATTCAGCGAGTTTCCATCTTTCGGAGAGTGCGACGACGGTGGCTACGGTGAGATTCCCTCACTGAGTGACTGGTCCGAGGAGACCTCATTTTATGACGGATATGGAGACTATGGCGGTTATGGCAATTACTTCCAAAGTTGTGAGTCTCAAGTCATATCCAGCATTCCGAACAGAAGGGTCCGCTACAACCTGGTACCGGATGTGAGGGGATTCTCGGTAGAGGATGCCGAACAGCTACTCACTTCCGACGGTTTCTCTGTAGGAGAGATCTTAGCGGTTAGAACCAGTGCAGCAGAAGAAGGCACGGTGCTAAACCAGGATGCACCTCGCAATAGCAGGCTGCCACGTGGTTATGGCATTACTCTCTATGTAGCCACCTGGTCCAATGACTAGGGAAATAGCACCCATCATGGTGGAATTTAGGCATCAAACAGTAAAGGATCAGGCCAGATGAATATCAGTTTTTTTGACATTATTCGCTCGAGGATTGCCAAGTGGACGGCACTGCTATTGATCTTCCTGATAGGCGTTGCATTGTATCAGTACGCTTATTACACCCCCGCAGCTATTCAGTTGAATATACAGCCACAAATTGTGGCGAAGACTCAACATAAAACTCCAGCCCCGGATAGTAAGGAGGCTGCACTGACCCAAAGTTTCAAGCAAGCAACCACCCTCACTGAAAAAACCCTATATGCTTTAGAAAACTACGATAAGAATGAAATCAGTGATTTCGAGCGTATTCTGTCTCGGCTAGGACTGGGAGGTCCAGGTACTGCTGAACTTTCTGCTCTCACGGACACTTTAGACGAGATGTCAGACCTCGAACAGAGTGCTTATGACTCCTTCGATGACATGCTGGAATATTTGCACGAGATAAACGCGGATGAAGTGATTTTTGATAGGCACTTTACTGCGGTGCAACAGTTCAAAGAGGCATTGGATCCAATCAAGCGCATACAATCTGAATTGGATAGCGCCGATACGTTCAAAGAGCAAGAAGCCCTATTGGTCGAACTCAGTGAGTATCTTAACGAACAACAGTTCGATCATTCTCACCAAGCCGAGGATTTTGATAAAGACACCCTACCCTTCGGCCCTAGAAACGGTGAAGCGCGTGAACCACTAACTGATCTTTCCTCACTGCAGAACCAGTGGCTGGAACCTGTTGTTTTAGCCTCCAACACATTGACTATTGATGTTCTTAGAGGTTTGAGTAGTCCTGCTGCACACCCGACTTCCGAAGATACGGTTGAAGTCCCCGAAGCCCCACATACTGAGGCGATTAAGAACCTGGCCGCCAGCCTCAACAATGACCCGATAGAGATTTATAACTGGGTTTACAACAATATTTATTCTATTCCAAGCTACGGTTCGATCCAAGGAGCACAGTACACTCTTGATTTAAAAGCAGGTAACCCCTTCGATACGTCCTCCCTCCTTCTGGCTCTTCTTCGTGCAGCCGATATTCCTGCCCGCTTTTCATACGGGACAATAGAAGTCCCTGTAGACCAAGCCATGAACTGGGTGGGTGGTGCTGTCGATCCAGAGGCTGCGACCAATGTTATGTTACAAGGGGGCATTCCCGCTCGCCTGGTAACAGTGAATGGTCAAATCAGTCACGTTGAAATGGAACATATCTGGGTTGAAGCCTGGGTAGATTTCGAGCCCAGTAGAGGCCTGGTAAATCGTGAGGGTGACCACTGGATACCGATGGATCCTAGCTTCAAACAATACGACTTCGCTGAGGGTGAAGGCCTTCCAGCAAGCCTCCCGTTTGATGCAGATACCATAGTAGATGAATTTATAGACAACGTCAGCATCGATGAATCCACTGGCATTATCGAAGGGGTCAACGATACTTCGATGCAAAATGCCATGCAGAGCTTTCAATCTGATGTTGAGGAGTACTTTGAAACCCAAAATCCAGATACAACACTTGAGGACATTCTGGGCCTTAAAGACATTCCCATTAAGGAAAGAGCTCCGCTCAGCGCCGGCTTACCTTATAAAGTACTGGATCGAAGCGATCAATTGACATCTATTCCAGATCACTTCAAGCATAAATTCAAGGTTCAACTTAAATCTGGTCCATGGGGTGGAGACCTAATCAATGTCACTCTTCCAACGATTGATCTAGCCGGAAAAGACGTTGCTATAAGTTACGAATTGGCTACTCAATCTGACATAGATCTGGTCAATAGCTATTTGCCTGATGTCGATGAGTCCGAAGATATCGAATTGAACGACCTGCCATCTCAACTTCCAGGCTATCTCATTCAACTCAAGCCTCGACTGACCTACGGCGAGAATACGACCTATGCTACGGGCACCGTGACAATGGGGCAGGAGCTTAATAGCACCCTGGCATTGTATGATCCCGCGTTTGGTTGGGAACAAAGCAACAACAAACCAGTCGCAGGCGAATACACAGCAATAGGGTTAGACTTACAGGGCATCTCTAATGCGCACCTGGAACGAATACACAGTCAACTTGAAGAGGTCGTCAACACCCTTGAGTCCGGTAACCATGAGAATATAGACCAAGACGACATAATTGGTAATTTTGTACAAGCGAATATCATTTCCTACTTTTTACTGAATGATGTACAGGACGAGCTAACAAAAAGATCAGCCAATCAGCTCCACTATCGCGCACCAAGTTTTGGGATGTTTCACACACGCGTAGATTCAATTTATTGGTTCGGAATACCCAGAAACGTTAGATTTCCGGGTATGACCATGGATGTTGATATGGTTAGATCAATTGGCGCTGCAAAAGACAACGACCCCTCCAGCCGACTAGTTTTTAACCATTTGATAGGATCCAGATGGAGTTACATGGAAAATTGGATTCCAGAAACGCTCCTTTCAACAGATACAGAACAAGTTCAGGGTATTAGTGCTGTTAAAGCAATAGGTCTGGCAACAAATTCTGGTCAGCGAATTTTTACACTCGATATTAGCAATGCTGATCAGTTGTCGTCTGTCTCTATTGATCCCGATGCACGGCAAGAAATCCGATCCGCCATATACAGTGGGAAGACAGTAACCGTCCACGAAGAACCACTAAACTACAATGGCTGGATCGGAAGCGGCTATATAATACTAGATGAAACAGGTTCCTCCGCTTATAAAATTTCAGGAGGCGCAAATGGCGGGGAAATCCTAAAAGACACCGTTGGGATATTGTCTTATTTAGTCGGTGGCGATGACGCCTCCAAGTCAATGAAGTTTCTAAATTCCTTTGCAGGCAAGGCCTTTGGCGGGGTTGGAGTTTTTCTTGAGTTAACCTACGCTGGCTGTGGTTTCTTTGAAGCTGCGATGGGTGCAATTTTGGTTACAATGCTTGGAAATTACCTGTCCAATTTGAGCCTAATATTTGTCGTTGGCGTCATCAATCCAATACTGTTAATTCTGATTATTTTTATAATAATTCATATTATCAGCTTCATTCAAAGCATGGTTACAGGCTGGATAAAGAACAGCTGTAAAAAATAGGCACTAATTAGGATCGAAAATCAGTCATGGCTAGAAAAAGAGATAGCAAGTCAAAGTTTTCGAAGGACGGTAATCCAGGTTTTTGGCAACGTGAGATTATTACCTCGGCATTACTTGCATTCCTATTTCTATTATTCTGGATCGCCATAAAATTAGGCTGGGTCTAGGATGACTGAGCCTAACCCTTTAAGTGATTTACAGTGAATTCGACTTACAGGTTAGTGGTCGAATTCACTGATAGGAGAACATAGAAGCAAACTCATTCCGAATTCTTGTTTTTGCGGAAACAGGGTGATTGAGACTCTTGCGCAAAGCATGGGTGCAGTCCATGTAAACTTCATTTTGGAGCAATGCACTCAGCTTCTTCTCCAACTCTTCTTCCGAAGCCGAGGGGCCGGCGTGCAAGCCAGCGCCAGACCGCGTATACAGTTCCGCCGTATTGGCTTGCTCAAGTTGCAGTGGCAATGCCAATGCAGGCGTTCCCGCCATTATTGAACGGCCTAACGTTCCCAATCCGGCATGGCATATAACCGCATCCACCTTAGGCAATAGCGAGCGAAGATTGACTGGCGTCGTCGATACTTTGAAACCGTCTCTTCGCATTGCATTCGCGGAGTCGTCTGAAAGCGACGGTATATAAACAATGGAATTGACATTCAACCTCTTGAGTACATTCAGCGTACGGGTGGTTATAGAATGGCCTGATTTCAAATAAGCAAAGACATTACTTCCTTTTTCAAGCCAATTATCATTGACCGGTCCTGCCCTATTTTCCTCAATTGGTCCCAAGTAAATAGCGTTATTGCGTTGCGGCCCGTATATATCAAGATCCGGGAAATTTACAATCAGTGTAAGATCGCTTTCATAAAGGTCGGACACGTAGTTCACTTCAGCGCACGACATCGCTCGGCATACGTGATTGATGGAATCAACAAGAGTCTTTTCCGATGAACGAATCAACTCTGGATCGATATCCGCCCATAAATTCAGTGGCAATACCGAATACCCAGGCGCCAAAGTCCCCCAGCCTGTACCAATTACAGCTTTCTTGAAGTCCCGATTCCGTGCGGCTAACAAAGCCATCGGTGCAAAGTCGAAAACAACCAGGTCCGGCTGGACAGCGTCGTACACCGCTTGCCACTTCTCTATTTGTTTAGACAGTCGTGAAGGATCGTCAAACCCTCTTCGACTCAGTATGTCGGCCATTGAAATAGTGGGGGAAGAACTGCGTCGTACTCGATCGGTAGGAGGAAAGGGTAGATACGTAATTGGAAGGTCTCCAAACGTACTCGCTACATGGGACGTTTCTTTAAGCACACATACCACTTCATAGTCTAAATCGATCAGTACACGCGCAACCGTCGCGAGAATTGATACATGCCCTAGATCCTGGCCCATTTCCCAAACCAGCAATGCCTTCATACAGCGTCCTTTAATCCGACGTTCCACATCGATCGATGGTATCGCCGTCACTGAGCACCGTCCACCTCTCATTAGATCCGCTTCCGATCCAACGCCGACCGACACTCCCGCTCGGCCAACTCCAACGCCTCCAACGCCTCCAACGCCTCCAACGTCTCCTCCAAATCCTCTTTCTGCAGCAACAGCGTCTTACGGTGTTCCACCAGGGTCGCCAGGTACTGTTCCCAGCTGCGGCACTTCGTCCTCGGGGGTCTCGTAGGCGTCCACCAGTTGCGTATCTCGTCCAGTGAAAACCCGGCCGCTTGCCGCGCAGAATCAGCTTCAGCCTCGCCCGGTCCCGCTTGAGATAAAACCGCCACCGGGAAATTCGCGGATGCAGTTTCGAGGCAGGCGGCCCTATTTGGGCTAGGCATGCTACAACCGGGGTTAATGGTTGAGCGTACTGATCACGAATTCGTACAGTTCACGCCCGGGCAAGCCTCGTTCGGTCTGCTGACGTATCCAGGCTTCCGCTGCGGGTTGAGCCACCAGTACACGCAGCCTACCCAATTCATCGTCTGAAAAGGTTACGAGTTCGATATCCCGCTCTTCAAGTGTTGGCAGCCAATCTTCCATTGTTTCCTGATTGTAGTAAGTAATATAGTGCGCCAACGCCTTGGGGACGGATGACGCCAGTGCGCGGCGATGGTTGGAAGACAACCGCCTCAGCGCATCCGTATTCACGATCACGGGGCAATTCACGGTGCCCGGGTTTAAATTGGTGGTCCACCAGTTTGAAGCGTCGAGCGTACTGAACGACATGTGCGCATGGGGCGCGAATGAGGCGCCTTCGATCGCTCCGGAATTCATGGCCTGTCGCACTTCCGTGGCCGGCATGGGCGTCGGCTGAGCTCCCAGCATGGCCAGTGCATTACCAATGCCGCCGGTGGCGCGTACCCGGATGCCTGAAAAATCGTCCAGACTGGCGGGCGCCCGCCCCTGGCCGATAACGTTGTATTGCGGCAGCGGGGATGGCATCAGAATGATCGCATTCCATTGCTCCATTTCCCGAACCACGGCCGGATGGTGGTATAACGCCATTGACACTTCCACCTCCTGCGCCAGATTCTCGACTCCGAGAAAAGGCAGTTCCAATACCGTCAGCAACGGGTTCTTTTCTGGATGATAGCCGGCACAGATTTGTGCCATCTCGAAATCACCATTTGAAATGCCATCAAGGTTTTCAGTGTTCTTCGCCAGCCCACCGTAGGAGAGGTTCAAGGTGAAGTCACCGTTGGTCTTCTCGGCGACCAGCTCGGCCAGCTTTTCCAGGTGTTCGGTGAAGGCGCGGCGTTGTCCCCACAGGGAGACGTGCCATTCGGTAGCGGCGTGGACGGTACCGGTCAGCATAGAGACCACCAGCACCACGAGCAGGGCGAGCGTTGATTTAGTATGAGCCATTGCGTTTGACCTCACAGTCATCATTGCTTGTTATTATTGAAGTTCACCATCTTCGAGCAGACGGGACTTGTGAGGTTTGCAATTGGCAAGCCAGCGCGGAATTGCAGCTATCTGCGTGTTTGACGAGTGGAATTGGCGAAATATTGCTTACTTGGGGGTAGTCAGCCGGCAAGATTACGCTTATCGGGTCGCGTCTAGGTGTGGGAAGCGGTGAAATAGAGGCTGACGGAGTGTGCTGATCGCTAGCTAACGGTACTTCTTGCGCTTTGACCGTTGCCTTGCCGGAACACGAACGCCAGAGGCTGATTCGGAACCGGTATAGCCTGCTTGACGGTCAATAATTTTAATCACCTCAGGAACTTCATCGGCCAGATCATGATGCTTTAGTCCGTCGCGAATGAGCGTCACAACCTCATCGACGACTGCACCTGGGTTTCGAATGCCCAATGCGCGGCCGAATGCCATCAGGCCGGTTTTATTCGGAAAGTCTCTGCGGCCGTTCAGCGTCAGTGCCAGTTGCTTGTCCAGGTGCTCATACGCCAGCGTACAGGTTAAGTCATAAACTGGTGACAATCGCGGCCTGATTTCCGTAGACGTCGGGTCATAGAGTAGACCGAAGTTTTTGAGGTGAGCATCCCCGTTACCAATAGCGCAACTGAACACGATCTGCCTGAAAAACGACTTAAAATCAGGTTGCGGGAGTCTATAGATATTCAGTACCTTCGCCGCGGTTTCATAACTACGACTGTAACGATCCTCTCCCGGTAGCCCCATCAAGCTGCAGAAATCCTCGAATCCAAGCTTCTGATTTTGGAACACATCAAAACGATCGATGATGAACAGGTCGCGCCCGGACGATAGGTAATGGTCCGGCACCGCGAGGCCGCATTCGCGGGCCAGACTCATACAGAGGTACTCGTTTGTCACCAGACCGGGAAACTCGGCATCTTCGGTTTTTACAATGCAGTTCGGGTAAGACAAGGTTGTCCTGTCGGTCTGCACCAGCAGTTTCGGTTGCATGCCGGACAGTGTGTGAGTCAAGCCGTATCGGTCCAGCAAATAGGTGAACAGCCCCTCGCCTCGTCGGGTAGTCAACAGATCGTCCATCGACACCGTATCGGCCTGACCAAAATCAAGCCCGCTTCGATAGTTCAAATGCCCGATTCCACGGTCACCTTGCAGTGCCAGGAACAGCATGTCGTTAACCTTGGTGTAGCGGACCAAGCGTTCACTGATGTAGCGACGCAGAAACCCTTCCGGGAGGTTCATTTCAAATACCGGATGCAGGGCACCACGAACATAGCTTTCAATACGAACCGGCATGGTCAGTGAACAGGGCCGAGGGGCGGACTCAGAATAACCGAAGACGTACTGACTTTCGTGGACCAGCGTTCCGACCCGCTCCTGCCGACTGAAGACTTGTAGCTCGGAAAAACGCCTAGGCCAGTCAATCGTCGTCTTCACGGAATATAGCCTCCAGGTCATCGAGCGTCGGCGTTTTGGACTCAACCGCCGTCAGTTCCAGCCCTATATACGACAAGTAGCGTTCTACGTTCAGTATCGAGCCAGTAAAGATACCCCGCTCGATCTCCGAAATATCGTTAACCGAAATCTGAAGCGTCCGGGCAATCTCCCTCATGCTGCCTAAATTAAGCTGCTTGCGGTGTTTTCTCGCTTTGCGGCCGATGGCTTCCAGGCTGTTCATATCACTGCAACATTAATCACCTTATTCGGTGATAAAATAGCCATAAACCGATGAGATTGCAAAGAAATCACCTAATAAGGTGATTAAAACCCCATTACCCCCGCTTCCGATCCAACGCCGACCGGCACTCCCGCTCGGCCAACTCCAGCTCCTCCAGCGTCTTCTCCAAATCCTCTTTCTGCCGCAACAACGTCTCACGGTGTTCAACCAGGGTCGCCAGGTATTGTTCCAGCTGCGGCACCTCGTCTTCGGGGGTCTCGTAGGCGTCCACCAGTTGCTGTATCTCGTCCAGTGAAAAGCCCAGCCGCTTGCCGCGCAGAATCAGCTTCAGCCGCGCCCGGTCCCGCTTGAGGTAGATCCGCCGTTGGCCTTCGCGCTGAGGGCTGAGCAGGCCTTTGTCTTCGTAGAAGCGGATGGTGCGGGTGGTCAGGTCGAATTCGCTGGCCAGGTCGCGGATGCTGTAGATGGTCTCTTCGGGTCGGACGGTCATGATGTGGCTGGTGGCTCCTCACGGGTGTTTTGTCGGGGGTTGGTCCGGTCTGTTCGCGAGAGTTTACGTGCTCTCGCACCGAAGCCCCCATCTTACACTCCAAAACAAGTTGACGTTAACGTAAACGAAAACTAGCCTGATTCGCCAATAAAAACAAGGTTGGCTCCCTGTCGGGGCCGAACAGTGCGGAACACACAGGATTTCACTATGGCGATTCAAACCGTTGGCGTCCTCGGCGCCGGGACCATGGGCAACGGCATTGCCCAGGTGTTTGCCCAGCACGGCCTGACCGTGCACCTGGTCGACAAGCAGCCGTTGCAGCTGGATGCCGCCCTGGCCTCCATCGACAAGAGCCTCACCAAGTTCGTCGAGAAGGACAAAATCACCGAGGACATCAAGGCCGGCGCCCTGGGACGACTGCACACCCATACCGAACTGAAGGGCCTGGCGGAGTGCGATCTGGTGGTCGAGGCCGTCACCGAGAACGAGGCGACCAAGATCGCCCTGTTCAAGCAGGTCGACGACCTCTGCCCGGAACACACCATCCTGGCTTCCAACACCAGTGCCATCTCGCTGACCCGCATGGCGGCGGCCACGTCCCGTCCGAGCCAGTTCGTGGGCATGCATTTCATGAATCCGGTGCCTCTGATGAAGCTGGTCGAGCTGATCCGGGCGCGCCAGACGTCGGACGAGACCTATCAGGCCATTCATCTGCTCAGCGAGGAAATCGGCAAGGTGCCGGTCACGGCCGGTGATTACCCCGGGTTCGTCTCCAACCGCATTCTCATGCCGATGATCAACGAGGCCATTTTCACGCTGTACGAAGGCGTCGCCACGGCCGAGGACATCGACACCGTCATGCAGCTCGGCATGAACCATCCCATGGGGCCGCTGAAGCTGGCGGATATGATCGGGCTCGACACCTGCCTGTTCATCATGAAAGTGCTCTACGAGGGTTTCAACGACCCGAAATACCGCCCCTGCCCCCTGCTGCAACAAATGGTCGACGCCGGCTACACCGGCCGCAAGAACGGCCGCGGCTTCTACTCTTACGACTGACGCGTCCGGAGGCGCTCCATGACCGACTCGAACCAGGCACCGCTTCGCATCGTCACCGCCGCCAGTCTGTTTGACGGCCACGACGCCGCCATCAATGTGATGCGCCGGCTTATTCAGGATCGCGGCTGCGAGGTGATTCACCTCGGCCATAACCGCAGCGTGGACGATATCGTCAAGGCCGCGTTGCAGGAAGACGCGGACGGCATCGCCCTCAGTTCCTATCAGGGCGGCCACAACGAATATTTCCGCTATCTGGTCGACCGCCTGCGCGCGGCCGGGGCCGGTCATGTCGCCGTTATCGGCGGCGGCGGGGGCACCATTACGCCGGAGGAAATCCGCGAATTGGAAGCCTACGGCGTCACCCGCATCTACCACCCGAACGATGGCCTGAAACTGGGCTTGCCGGGCATGATAGACGACGCCGTCGAACGCATCCGCGAAGCCCGCAAACACCGCCCCAAACAGCTCACCAAGGACGCCCATGCGGACCTGAAACGCGCCCACCGGCTGTCGGACATCGAAAGCGGTCGGGCCGAACCGACCGGTGGCGAGCGCAACTGCCCGACCATCGGCCTGACCGGCACCGGCGGCGCCGGTAAATCGAGCCTGACGGACGAACTGGTGTTGCGCTTCGCGACCGCCTTCCCGGACCGGCAATTTGCCGTGCTCGCCGTCGACCCGACCCGTCGCCGTACCGGTGGCGCCCTGCTGGGCGACCGCATCCGCATGAACAGCCTGCGGTTGCCGAATGTGTTTTTCCGCAGCATGGCGACGCGGCGGCAGCATTTGTCGACCAGCGAAGAGCTGAACGACGCCATCACCGAGCTGTGCCATCAGAATTTCGACCTGGTCTTCGTGGAGACCGCCGGCATCGGCCAGTCCGACAGCGCCATCGTCGATCTGGTCGACATCCCGGGTTATGTGATGACGCCGGACTACGGCGCCGCCAGTCAGCTCGAGAAGATCGACATGCTGGACCTGGCCGACTGGATCGCCATCAACAAGTTCGACGGCAAGGGCGCCCAGGACGCGCTGCGGGATGTGCGCAAACAATGGCGGCGCAACCGGATCGATTTCGAGACCGAAGACGCCAAAATCCCGGTCTACCCGACCATCGCCAGCCATTTCTCGGACCCGGGCGTGAACCGGGTGTTCAATGGCCTGTGCCGGATGCTCGCGGGCAACACCGAACGCGACTGGGACGGCGACCTGCCCGAGGGCGACCCGCAGGCGCATGTGCTGATCCCCGGTCAACACCAGCGTTATCTCGCCGAAATCGCCGAGCAGGGGCAGAGCATTCGCGGTCAGTTGCGCGAACAGGCCGAGCTCGCCCGCCAGGTGCAGCACCTGTACGAGAGCCTGAAATTACTGGGTGCAGGTCCGTCTGAACAGTTGCCGGACCCGCTGGTGCCGATCAAGGCCGAGGATCTGGCTGCAGAGCACCAGGCGATGGCGCAGCGTTACAACCAGTTGCTGAACGACCTGCTGCCCGAGACCCGCGACGCCCTGCAACAGTGGGACGAGCGCATGGACTCGGTGCAGCGCGATCAGTTCGAATACCAGGTGCGCGACAAGGTCATCTCCGGCGACAACTACCGCGAGACCCTGAGCGGCAACAAGGTCCCCAAGGTGGCGGCCAACCGCACCCGGGACTGGGGCGAGCGCGTCTGGTTCACCGGCCAGGAAAACCTGCCCGGCCATTTCCCCTACACCGGTGGCGTTTACCCCTACCGCCGCGCGGGCGAGGACCCGACCCGGATGTTCGCCGGCGAAGGCCCGCCGGAGCGCACCAACCGCCGTTTCCATTACCTGTCGCTCGGGCAACCGGCGGCGCGGCTGTCGACGGCGTTCGACTCGGTCACCCTGTATGGGGAAGACCCGGCTGAACGACCGGACATCTACGGCAAGGTCGGCAACAGCGGCGTTTCCATCGCCACGCTGGACGACATGAAAAAACTCTATTCCGGTTTCGATCTGTGCGCGCCGACCACGTCGGTTTCGATGACGATCAACGGCCCGGCGCCGATCATTCTGGCGATGTTCCTGAACACGGCCATCGACCAGCAGGTGGAAAAATACCTGCGCGAAAACGGCCAGTGGGACGCGGCCGAGAAGAAAATCAAAAAACTGCTCGGCGACCGGCCGGTGACCTACCAGGGCGAGTTGCCGGAAGGCCACACCGGCCTGGGGCTCGGTTTGCTGGGCGTGACCGGCGACCAGATTCTGGATGCCGAGACCTATCAAAAAATATCGGCCGATACGCTGAAACAGGTGCGCGGCACGGTGCAGGCGGACATCCTTAAAGAAGACCAGGCGCAGAACACCTGCATCTTCTCGACCGAGTTCGCGCTGCATCTGATGGGCGATGTACAGAGCTGGTTCATCGACCAGGGCGTGCGCAATTTCTACAGCGTCAGTGTCAGCGGCTATCACATCGCCGAAGCCGGGGCGAACCCGATCACCCAGCTTGCGTTCACGCTGGCCAACGGCTTCACCCTGGTCGAGTATTACCGCGCACGCGGCATGGACATCAATGCCTTCGCGCCCAACCTGAGTTTCTTTTTCAGCAACGGCATGGACCCGGAATACGCCGTCATCGGCCGGGTCGCGCGGCGCATCTGGTCGCGGGCGATGAAGTACCGCTACGGTGCAAACGCCCGCTCGCAGATGCTGAAGTACCACATCCAGACCTCGGGCCGGTCGCTGCACGCCCAGGAAATCCAGTTCAACGACATTCGCACCACGCTGCAGGCGCTGTACGCCTTGTTCGACAACTGCAACAGCCTGCACACCAACGCCTTTGACGAGGCGATCACCACGCCGACCGAGGAAAGCGTGCGCCGCGCGGTGGCGATCCAGTTGATCATCAACAAGGAACTGGGCCTGAACCAGAACGAAAACCCGCTGCAGGGCTCGTTTACGATCGACTACCTGACCGACCTGGTCGAAGACGCCGTCTACGCCGAGTTCGAACGCTTGAGTGAACGCGGCGGCGTGCTCGGCGCGATGGACTCGATGTACCAGCGTGGCAAAATCCAGGACGAGTCGATGGTGTACGAGCACAAGAAACACAGCGGCGACTTGCCGATCATCGGCGTGAACACCTTCCTCGGTAAGGACGGCGGCGAAGCGGAAACCGAAGTGGAACTGATGCGCTCGACCGACGAGGAAAAGCAGCAGCAGATCGAACAACTGACGCGGTTCCACGCGCAGCATGGTGACCGTCGAGAGGAGGCGCTCGCAGCATTGGCTGAAGACGCCCGTCAACGCAACAACCTGTTCGACCGGTTAATGGAAACGGTTAAGGTCGCGAGCCTGGGGCAAATCAGTCACAGGTTGTATGAGGTCGGCGGCGAATATCGGCGTAATATGTAGGGTTCATTCCGACAACGAGAGAACTTTATGAAGTCGATATTCCACCTGGCGTTCAATGTCACCGATCTGGAAAAGGCCCGCGCCTTCTATGGCGATGTGCTCGGCTGTCAGGAAGGCCGCAGCACCGATACCTGGGTCGATTTCGATTTCTTCGGCCACCAGATCTCGCTGCACCTGGGCGAGGTCTGGACCACACGCGCCACCGGCCATGTCGACGACGTTGCCGTGCCGATGCCGCACTTCGGGGTCATTCTGGCGTTGCCGGACTGGCAGGCCATGGCCAAACGCCTGGAAGACGCGAAGGTCGACTTCGTCATCCCGCCCACGCGCCGGTTCGCAGGCCAGCCCGGCGAGCAGCACACCCTGTTTTTCTACGATCCGTTCGGGAATCCGATTGAGATGAAGGGGTTTGATGAAACGGCCGGGGTGTTTGAGCAGTAGTGGCGTAGCGTGCGGAACTTACATCAGATGGCCTGGTCCAATGCGGTCTTACACCCGTAACCCTGTCTTGGACTTCAATCAACGAGGTATCTGATGCGTCTGCAAGCGCCCCGAACGGCTCCTGAGTTTCAAACGCACGACATCCATGGCGAACCGATCCGGTTGGATCAATTTCGCGGCCGGAAGGTGATGCTGTGTTTCTTTCGGGATGCGGCCTGCCCGTTCTGTAATTTCCGGGTCTATGAGCTGACCCATCAGTACAAGGCCTGGCAGCGCCAGGGGGTTGAGGTGATCGCGGTGTTCAGTTCCACGGCGGAGGAGGTGCGCGAGTATGTGGCGCGGCATCCGCGTCCGTTCCGGCTGATCGCGGATCCAGACCTCACGCTCTACAATCAATACGGCGTCGAGCGCTCGGGCTCCGCCCTGCTCAAGGCCATGTTGTTCAAGCTGCCGCGTATTATTCGGGGCGTTCTTACCGGGGGTCGGCCAAGCAAAAACCCGAACGTGACTCTGGTACCGGCCGATTTCCTGATCAACGAGAAGGGCTACATCGTCGAGACCTGGTACGGCCGTGACACCAGCGACCATATTCCGCTGAAACGCGTTCAGCGCTTTATCGGCGAGGCGTCCAAAGCCCGTCCGACCGCGAAAACCGCCTGACATTCCGCGGCTTCTCATGGCTGGAACGATGCGTTCCAGTCCAAGCCCTATGACCATCGACACACGCAACCATGGATGAGGCTGGTAGACTGCTTGCTCTAGAATCTCACGGATACACCATGACGTCTCATTCCACCACCGACTCGGACAAACCCGCACTCAGTTACAACCGAACCCTCATTGTCGTCATCCTGATCGCCGGGGCTTTCGTTTCGGTACTGAACCAGACCCTGATGCTGGTCGCCATTCCGCCGATCATGCAGGACTTCCAGGCGGACGCCAGCCTGGCGCAGTGGATCACCACCGCCTTTATGATGGCGAGCGGTCTGCTGATTCCGGTTACGGCGGCGCTGATCGATCGCTATTCGAGCCGCACCCTGTACCTCACGGCCCTGCTGATCTTCACCGTCGGTACCGTTCTGGGTGCGGCCGCCCAGACGTTCACCATGCTCCTGCTGGCCCGCATCATCCAGGGTGCGGCGGCCGGTATCATCATGCCGATGATTCAGACGCTGATGATGACGATGTTTCCGCTGGAGAAACGCGGTACGGCCATGGGGCTGGTGGGTCTGGTCATCTCCTTCGCACCGGCCATCGGACCGACCCTGTCCGGGTGGATCATCGATCATTTTTCCTGGCGCTACCTCTTCGTGCTGATGATTCCGATCGCCCTGGTGGTGATCGTCGCGACCTTCTTTTTCATGAAGAATGTGACGCACCAGCGGCCCACCCGGATCGATGCGCTGTCGGTGACGCTGTCGAGCTTCGGCTGGGGCGGTCTGTTGTACGGGTTCAGCATCGCCGGCTCGGCGGGTTGGACGAGTCCGTCGGTACTGATCAGCCTGATCATCGGGGCGGTGTCGTTGACGTTCTTCGTCCGACGTCAGCTCGACATGCCCATGCCGTTGTTGGATTTCAAAGTATTTCAATCGCCGGTGTTCACGCTGACATCGCTGCAATCGATTCTGGTGTTCACTCTGCTGATCAGTACCCAGACGCTGATTCCGCTCTACATTCAGGGCGTGCGCGGTCAGGATGCGTTGCACACCGGCCTGGTGCTGCTGCCGGGCGCGGTCATCATGGGCATGGTCTCTCCTGTGGCGGGGCGGATGTTCGATGCGTTCGGCATCGAACGGCAGGCCATCGTCGGCTTTCTGTTGCTGGCGGGCGCCATGCTGTTTCTAGCGATGGTACCGGAAGACATCCACTACGCCTGGATCATGGCCGGCTCGATTGGCCAGATGCTGGGCGCTACCCTGTTGATGATGCCGCTGATCACGGCCGGCGTGAATTCCCTGCCCGGGCCGCTGATCGCCCACGCGGCGGCGATGAACAACACCCTGCGCATGGTCGGCGCTTCCATTGGCACCGCTCTGTTAATCACGGTATTGAGCACCCGGGCCGCCCTGTTCGACAGCCCGAAATCACCCGAGGCGCTGGCCGCCGGCATCCACCTGGCGTTCTGGTTCGCCTTCGGTCTGGCCATTCTGGGCCTCGCGATGTCGCTCTGGCTGCACCGCTATCTGGTCCGGTCACGCCGAAACGGCGCAGTCGGGTGAGCGCCTAGCCAGAGTCCAGGTGTTGTTCAAACCACTCGCCGGCCAGCTCCATGACGCGTTCCAATACGCCGGGCTCTTCGAACAGGTGACTGGCACCCGGGACGATGTCCACTTGAACGGGGCAGCGCATCTCGCCAGCCGCGTCCCGGTTCATTTCGATCACGGCGGTATCGTTACCGCCCACGATCAAACGGGTCGGCGCCTGGACGCGGGGCAATGCCTCGCCCGCCAGGTCCGGCCGGCCACCACGTGAGACCACGGCCGACACCCGTTCGGCCTTTTCCGCCGCCGCGATCAGGGCGGCCGCCGCTCCGGTACTGGCGCCGAAGTATCCAATGGGCGCTGTCCGAAACCGGGGCTGCTCCAACACCCAGTCGGTGGCGGCGACCAGTCGCCTGGCCAACAGAGGAATATCGAAACGGTACTCGCGGGTAATCTGGTCTACCTGGTCCTCCTGTTCGGTCAGCAGGTCCAGCAGAACGGTGGCCATGCCGCGACCCACCAGTCCACGGGCTACGGTGCGATTGCGCGGGCTCAGCCGGCTGCTGCCACTGCCGTGGGCGAACAGGACGATCCCCCGCAGGACGCGGGGCGGCATGGTGATGTCCGCGTTCAGGGAGTTGGGTCCGATCGGTATGGTGACGGCTTCGGTATGAGTCTTGAGATCCTCGGTCATAAGCACCTCCTACCGTTTCGGCCGGTTATGTGCTGTAGCGTAGCGCTCGAACGGCCTCGGTCGTGTCGGCGGGCCCGGGGATCTGGTTTCAGTTTGTAAACACAATCCGGTCAGGCGCTGTCGGAGATGATGTTAGCGACCGGTAATTCCAACGTCATGAAGACGCTGTTCGGGTCTTCGACGTAGTCCGCGAAGGGGTCGCAGTCGGTGAAACCGAAGTTCGCATAGAGCCGCCGGGCCGGGTCAAAGGCCGCCATCGAGCCGGTTTCCAGACTGACGCGCCGGTAACCGCGCCGTTCGGCCTCCGCCAGGATGTGCCGCAACAGCGCCTTGGCCACGCCGCGCTTGAGGTAGGCGTTGGCCGTTTTCATCGACTTCAGTTCGCCGTGCCGCGCGTCCAGTTCCTTCAACGCGCCGCAGCCCATCAGGTTGTCCCCGTCCCAGGCGCTCCAGAAGGTGACCGACGGCGATTTCAAACCGTCCAGATCGAGCGCGTGGCGGCTTTCGGGCGGGGAATGGATGGCCATCTGATCGAGGTGATCCTGAAGCAAGTCGGCGACTTCCGGTCCTTCCAGGTTGTCCAGCACAATCTTCATACACGGTTCTCGTCAGGGTCCCGGCGTTATTATGCCGAAAACCCCGGCCAGGGTATCTACGTTATATAACGGACTGTACCAAACTCCTGTTGTCAGAGGCTTCCAGGTTTGACGCCCGGACTTCCCGCTGCCATCAAGCCCAAGTACTGGTTGCAGGCATCGACAACCCCAGGCCATACACCTGCCGAATCAGTTGGCCTTCGTGCATCACTTCGTGTTCGTACAACTGCGCCAGCAGGGCTTCGCGGTCGTCCGACCAAGTGTCCAAATCCCTTACGGTTCGATGGAATATCGCCGTTGCCTTGTCCAGCGCGGCTTTGTAGGCGGCCGGTCCGGCTTCGGTATCCAGCGAGCATTCGAAACCCTGCCACTCGCCGGCCTGAATCGCGCGGGCAAAACTCTGTCGCGCTCCGATCACGCACCATAGATGTTCGGCGATGGATTTGTTTTTCGGGACGTCCAGCTTCTTGTGAAAATCGTTGTCGTCGACCGTAGCGAGTATGTCGTTGAACACATCGAATCGGTTTTCGAGGTTGGTCAGGATGATGTTCAGCACGATTAACCTCCTTGCGTTTTGACAGGCTTTTCGGATTTGAAGCCGGAGCTTCTCGCCACCGTCACCACCTGATTTCGACCGCGCTCCTTGGCCTGATACAAAGCTTCGTCGGCTTTTTCGGTGATGCTTTCTGCGGTCATCCCGGATTCGGGTCGTTCGACGGTATAGACACCGGCGCTGATGGTGATGATGTCGGCCACGCGGGAATACTCGTGTGGAATGCGCAGCGACTCGACGGCTTCGCGACAGGCCTCGGCGACGCCGGTGGCGTCGTCCGTGTCCGGCAGCACAAGGGCGAACTCCTCGCCGCCGTAACGGGCCACCAGGTCGGTGGATCGACCCACAACGCTGTCAAGCGCCTGCGCCACTTGTTCCAGGCAGTGATCGCCGGCGGGGTGGCCGTATTCGTCGTTGTATTGCTTGAAATGGTCGATGTCGATCATGATCAGCGACAGTCGATTGCCCTGACGTCGGGCGCGTTTCCATTCGGTCTCCAGGAACTCGTCGAAGTGACGGCGGTTGGCGAGCCCGGTCAAACTGTCGGTCAGGGAGATGCGTTCCAATTGATCCTTGGTCGCGTTCAATTCCCGGTTGTGTCGCAGGGTCACCACCACGTAGACGTTCAGCATGCCGAGCAATACCAGACCGGCCAGGAACACCAGAATGGGTAAGGAGCCCCGCCGCAACTGCAAATACTGGTTGGACGGCATAGCCTCGATGACCCAGTCACGACCGGCGATGTCGGCCAGGGGCTGGACGTAGGTGAATTCCCGGTTCCATCGTTCAAGCCCCGGGTCGGCACTGGCAAATAACTCTTCGGGCTCGCCTTCGGTCCGGTCCAGCACTCGCAACAGCACATTTTTGGAGACGGTGACGCCGATGGATTGGCGGAACAGTTCGCCGACGCGAAAGACCCCGTTGAGGTAGGCATAGTGCTGCTGAAGGCGTTCGGTCAGGTTACTCGGTTCACCATGATACAACGGCATGAACACCAGAAAACCGCGTTGATTGGCGGGTTCCTGAACCAGACGAACACCGGCGGTCGCCACCAGCTTTCCCGTTCGCCGCGCTTCGATGGAAGCGGCGAGTCGACGTTGCTCGCTGGCGAGATCGAACCCGACGGCCGCGCTGTTGGTGGCCAACGGCTGAATGTAGGCCACGGGCAGGTACCAATCCCGCGGGTCCACGGGTTTGATGTCTCCTCCTCCGTTTCGTTCGGTCAGTTGAAACCCGGGTTGCTCTGCGGCGAGTCGGGCCTGGAAGGGTTCCAGCTCGCTTCTGGATACGCGTGGCGCCCACGCCAGCGCCTGTAACGCCGGTGAACGCTTCAGTACATTTCGGGTCAGCCGGTCGAATTGCTCATAGTCGACGGTCGGGGCGGTTTCGAAGCCGGGTTTCAGGGCATGCAGGATTTCCAGATGCAACAGGACTTCCCGCTCGAACAGCGTGACCTGTTGATTCACCCGACTGCGAAAGCCACGGTCGATGGCGTCGGTCTCGGCCTCGTACAGGCTCAGAGCCAGCCAGCCGAAACAGGCGATACCGACGGTGGTGAATAACACGAGGAAGGCGATGGCGCGACGGCTCACGACATCCCTCGGGGCAATCCATACGAGGTGTCCGATCTCAAACAACCAACTCCAATCGCTGCGAAGGGAAAACGCCCCTTCTCCTTCAGGGTACGGGTCAGACCCCGGTTGGGATCAGGACCAGTGTAGCGTATTGCGCCGCGCATGCTTTGAGGGCCGTCACAGACCGGCGTGACCGGTGGTCAGTCCGGGTAAAGCCGGGTCGGGTCGGACCCCGTTTTTGTGTTCCCCCGCTTGAGCGCACGTTCCAGCGCATCGACCAGGTTGACCAGGTCTGCGGTCTCCGGTGGTTCCCCCGCTTCGACGCTGTAGAGACTGGTTTCGAGCTGGTCCAGGCAGTGTCGGGCCCGCTCGTCGAGGTCGGGCTTGAGCCGGTCGAGATGGATATGGTGCCGACGGTTCAGGGCCGTGGTCAGGGCGGTGTAAAACGCCGAGGGTTGCCCCGTCCGGGCCAGGGATTTCAGGTTGGCCCAGTCGGTCTGTCGGGTTGGTTCCGATTGGGTTACCGGTGCCGGACGGTGGGTCGGAGTGCGCCGCAGCGAGGCAATCCACACCAACGCGGTCGCGACCCAGCCGATGCCGAGCGACAGGCTGACCCAGGGCCAGACACCGGCCGAAGCCGGCGCGGGTTCGGTGGCCGTTGTGCCGGCCGGTTCGGACAGAGTCGGGGTTATCGTCGTTTGTGCGCCGGCGATTACCGTCACGGTCCGCGCCGGTATTTCGGCCCAGGCCAGTTGGTCCGTACGCAGGTTCCACCAGGGCACCCGAACCGCCGGCAGGGTGTAGGTGCCGGGTTCGGTGAACACCAGAGCCGCCATGTCGCGGCGACGGCCCAGCGGGTCGCCCTCTTCGAATTCCGGCTCGTTGCGGTACAGCCGGAAGTCGTCCCCGTCCAGATCGGCGATCGGGTTCGGCAGGCGGGTGGCGGGCAGGCCGTTGACGCGGGTGGTGACCACCCAGTTCAGGTGTTCGTTGGCGGTCAGTTCCAGGGTCGAGGACAGGTTGTCGTGCAGGCTGACCGATTCGGCGGGCAACCAGAAGGCGTCACCGGGGTAGTTGTCCGGAATGGGCCGAACCTGAAGGTCGAGACCGCGATGGGTCCGGGTGATGCGTCGGGCCGAATTGAACTGGCCGGACTGGTACTGGCCGCTGAAACGGATCTCGGGGATCGACACCACGCCGGCCTGTTCCGAAGTGAGCCGATAGACCAGCCGATACTGGTTGTATTGCTGCCCATTTTCGCGAACCACCGAACTGGATTCGTCCAGTTGCTCGGCCTCGAAGGCGTCCAGTTCCAGCGAGTCAAACGTGCCCTGCAGGCGGACCTGGTATTTCAGGCGGATGGTCAGGATGACAGGCTGGCCGACATAGGGGCTCTCGTCGCTCAATTCGGCTTCCAGTATCACGGCGTCTTCCGGCAGACCGTCCTGGCGGTTGGCGGCGTCGCGCACCTGCACAAAAATCGGTTCGGTGCGCTCGTCACCGAGCTTGAAGTTGGGTATAGCCAGGGTGCCGGTCTGCTTGGGCCGCAGCCACAACCGCCACTCGCGCCAGCGCTCCCGACCGGCACTGGTGCTGTAGCGGCTCTGGGTCGACTGGGTCTGCTGCTCGATCTCGAACAGGGTGCTGAGCGCAGTCAGGTCCAGCGGCTCTTCGGCCTCCGGATAATCGGCACGGATGGTCAACAACAGGTTTTCATCGCTGTAGAGAGTGGTTCGATCCACGCTGGCGGTCACGTCCGCCCGGCCCAGCGGGGCCAGGGCGAGCATCGCCAGAATGAGCAGCCATCGCCTTACCATGTCGGGGTTTCCTGTTCGTTCGAGCCCTGTCGTTCAGGGTCTTTTTCATACTGATATTGGAATTTGTGCCGCAGGATGCTCTCCGGCGCACTGGGCACCTGATTCAGCAACTGCTCGACCGCCTGTTGACGCAGACGCTCGGCGGAGTCGGCCTGTTGCTGGCCCGGTTGCGGCTCGCCATCGCCGGGTTCCTCGGCCTGTTGGGCGTCGTCGGCCTGTTGCGATTGTGATTCGTTGCTCGACCGGGGGTCGCTGTCCGACGGCGAACTTTCGGGCTGGTTCGATTCGGATTCGGATTGCGAAGGTTGGTTCGATTCATCACCGGATTGCGGGTTGTCCTGGCCGGACTGACCCTCGCTGTCGGAGTCGGACGGCTGCTGCTCCGAATTTTGCTGATTCCCGGACCCCTGTTGCTGACGCTCCAGAAAGTCTTTCACCTTGCGATGGTTCTCCCGCGCCGCTTCGTGCCCCAGGTCGATGGCTCGCTGGTAGGCTTCGAGCGCGGGTTCCAGTTCGCCCTGACGCACCAGGGCGTTGCCCCGGTTGAAATGCGCGGCCGGGGTATCGAGTTCGGCCCAATGATCGATCGCCTCGTCGTAGTCGCCCTGCCGGAAGGCGGCGGACGCGTCGATCGCCGGGCGCCGGCTCAGGGCTTCGGCTTGTTCGTGCTCGCCTTCGTTCAAGGCCTGCCAGGCCCGTTGCTCCCGGTTCTTCAACAACCAATCGGTCCATTGCGCCGCTTCGGCCGCCGGGGGTTGCAGCAATACCATCGCCGGTAGCGCATAAACCAGACCACGCCGGTACCAGGGCAGCAACAGCATCAATGCCGGGATCAGCAACCAATAGCCGAATTCGCGCACGGCACGCTCTTCGCTGGCCTCGCGCCCGGCGGTTCCCAGCCAGGCGGCCTGGGGTTGCTGCCCCGGCGCCAGCACACGCGCGCCCAGTTGTTCGGCGGCCTGACTGAACTCGGCGCGCTCGAGCCGGGGCACGACCATCTGACTGCCGTCGTTCAGGAAGCCCTGGTTGTTCGGCAGCGGTATCGGCCCGCCGGCCTCGGTGCCGAACGGCATGATCCAGACCTGGCCGTTCTGGGTCAGGTTGGTCTGGATGTCGCCGAGGCGTTCCGGACTGGCATCGTCCGTCAGCCACAACAGATGTACGCGCTGCTCCGGCCATTCAGCAAGCTTCTCGCGCACCCGGGCGAATGCCCGATCGGGCCGGTTACCGTATTGCGGCATCAGGTAGGGGTCGAGCTGGTTCAGTTGCAGTTGCAGGGTCTCGACGTCGCGCGTGAACGGTGTCAGCCAGTGGGCGGTGCCGGAATAGGCGATGACGGCGGTGCGCTGAAACAAACTGGAGCCGGCCCAGTCGAGCGCGGTACGTCGTGCCCGGACCAGACGCGAAGGCGACAGGTCTTCCACCGCCATCGACAGACTGTTGTCGAGCACGACCACCAGGCTGCCCTGACTGAGTGCCGTGCCTCCGGCCAGGGACCGGGCCGGACCGGCCAGCGCCACGATCAGCAGAACCCCGGCCAGACCCAGGGCGAGGCTGAGCCCGGGCTGGCGCTGTTGCCCGGCCCGATACCCGAGGGCGGACAGCAGTTGCGGGTCCATCACCTGAGACCAGCGGCCGGCCGATCGGGCCCGGCGCCATTGCCAGGCCATAAACAACAACCAGGGCACCAACAGCAGTAACAGCCAGGGACGGGTCCAGATCATGCCGCAACCTCCCGGCCCGGCCAGAGGCGGCCCAGCGCCAGCAACCCGAGCGCCAGAGCCGTGGGCACCCAGAACCATTCCCGCGCCAGACGGTGTTCCGGCCCGTCCAGGGCGCTGGGTTCGAGTTCGTCGATCCGCTCGTAAACGGCTTCCAGTTCGTCCGTGCTGCGGGCCCGGAAATACTGGCCGCCGGTCTGCTCGGCCAGGTTCCGCAGGGCGCGCTCGTCCACGCCATCGCCGCTGCGCGTGCCGAACAGGCCGATGCGCGGTTCGCCGCCAAACCCGATGGCGTGGACGCGGATATCGCTGGCGGCCGCGGCCTTGGCCGCCTCTGCCGGGGTGAGCCGGCCGGCGTTGTTTTCACCGTCCGAGAGCAGGACGATGACCTTGTCCGGTACCGAGACATCGCGCAACCGTTTGACCGCCAGGCCCAGGCCGTCGCCGATGGCGGTGCCGTTGCCGGCCATGCCCGGTATCAGGTCGAGCAGCAGTTCGCGCACGGCCTCGATGTCCGGCGTCAGCGGCGCCTGAATGTCGGCGAAATCACCGAACACCACCAGACCGAGGGCGTCGCCCTGTCGCTGGCGCACGAAATCCCCGACGACGTTTTGCACCGCCTGGTACCGGGTGATGTAGCGGCCCTGCCAGGTCATGTCCTCTTCCAGCATGGAACGCGACATATCGACCACCAGCATCAGGCTGCGACCGGGCTGTTCCGGCATGATCGGCTCGCCGACCGTTTGTGGCCGCGCCAGCGCCACCAGCAGCAGGGCCCAGACCAGCCAGAGCCAGACGCCGCGTTGGCGGCCGGAGGAGGCCGGCGCACGCCCTTCCCGCTGGACCCAACTGGCCAGATAGGGGTGTTCGAGTGGGTCTCGCCGGCTGGTGCCGGGCGCAAAGCGCCAGATTAGCCAGGGCAGCGGCAACAGTACAAAGATCCAGGGCCAGGCCAGACTCATGCGCACCACCTCCGCACCAGTCGGCGGGCCTGACGCCAGTCGACGTCGGGCGTGGGTTCGGGCCGGTAGTGAGCGTTCACCCAGGCCGGCGGCTCGGATTGGTTGAGGCTGTCCGCCACCAGGCGGGCGAAATCGGCGTCCGACAGGCTCTTGCGGGCCGGGTCCTGATGCGCGCTGGCGTTGCGCAACAGGCGATGGAGCCTGAGTAAGCGTTCGCTGTCACTCTGCCGTTGCAATCGGCGCAGGGCACCCAGGTAGCGGCGTCGCTCGCGGGTTTTCCAGACCCGGGCGACCGCCAGGGCGATCAGAACGGCCAGTACCGCCAGCCCGATCCAGACCATCGGGGCCGGCGGCCAGGGTGACGGCGGCGCGGGCGGGGTGTTCGGCGCCAGGCTCTCGATCAGGCCTTGCAGGGCCGGGTTGGCGGTCGCTGTCGTCACAAGTGCAACGGCCATCGACGGACCTCCGACCAATCGAATGTCTGGCTGAGCGACGGCAGGAAACGGGCTCCACGCTGTGCCGTCCAGTCGTGCCAGGCCTGTTGACGCTGTTCAAAACGACGGTGATGGGCCGCGCGTACCCGGGGCGATGCGGTGTTCAGCCGCGCCAGTCGGTCGCCGGACTGGATGTCGAGTGTGCCCGCGTCGGGCAGGTCGCTTTCCAGCGCATCGACGGGTTGCAGCAGCATCAGCTGTTGAATGCGGCCCGGTGGCAGCACCGAGTCCAGTTCGCTCGGTTGCCAGTGGTCCAGATCGGACACCATCCAGACCGTGGGGTGTTGCCGCAGGTGCGGCCAGAGCCGCGCGGGCTCGGGTTTGGGCAGTCGTTCGCGATAGGACCGCGCCAGCTGTTGGTGAGCGGTCACCAACTGCTGGCAGAACTGCGCGACGTCGGCCGGACGGCGCAGTGTCAACGGCAATGGATTCCCGGCGCCGGTGACCAGGCCGACGGTCGGGAGCTTGCGCTCGACCAGTCGCCAAGCGATGAAAGCCGCCCAATGACAGGCCAGCACCGATTTGAACAGGCGCCGGCTGCCGAAGTAGAGACTCTCACTCAGGTCGAGCCAGATCAGTTGCGGCGTCTGGCGGTCTTCCTCCATGACCTGGACGTAGGGGTATTGTTTGCGCGCGGTGACGTGCCAGTCGATGCGGCGTACGTCGTCGCCGGGCTGGTAGCGGCGCAGCTCGGCAAATTCCCGGCCCTGGCCGCGAAAGGCCGAGCGTTGTTCGCCAAGACGCTGTCCCTGGGCTTTCCGGTGCGGCATGCGATCCGGATCCTGGGCGAGGTAGCGCAGCGCCAGCAAGTCGTCGAGGGCGACCTCGGTGCCGCTCAGGGTGAAGTGATCCGCCGGGTGTGTCATATCAGCCGACCGCCACGCTCTCCAGCAGGGCGTCCACCAGGCTGGCACCGGTCCAGCCGGCAGCCTGGCCACTGAGGCTGAGCACCAGCCGGTGCGCCAGCACGCGCGGGGCGATGCGCTGGACGTGCTCGGGGGTGACATAGCTCTGGCCATCGAACCAGGCCAGGGCCCGGGCACAGCGGTCGAGCGCGATGGTGCCGCGCGGCGAGGCGCCGAAGTCGATTAGACCGGTCAGTGCCTCGCTGTAGCGCTCGGGCCGGCGCGTGGCGTCGACCAGGTGGATGATGTAGTCGCTGACGGCTTCGGCGACGTGGATGTCGTTCAGCGCTTCTCGCGCCTGCAGAATCTGGTCCGGGTCGAGCCGGGGCAGTTCGACCGGGTGATGAGCTTCTTCCTGGCGCGCCAGTTCGAGCACCTGGCGTTCGGTACGCACGTCGGGGTAGTCGATGTTGACCTTCATCAGGAAGCGGTCGAGTTGGGCTTCGGGCAGCGGGTAGGTGCCTTCGTGCTCGACCGGGTTTTGGGTGGCCATGACCAGGAAGGGTTGGCGCAGCGGGTAGGTGTGGCCACCCACGGAGACCTGACGTTCGGACATGGCTTCGAGCAGTGCGGACTGGACCTTGGCCGGGGCTCGGTTGATTTCGTCGGCGAGGACGAGGTTGGCGAAGATGGGCCCGGGCTGGAATTCGAAGCGGTGTTCATCGGCGCGGTAGATGTCGGAGCCGGTGACGTCCGACGGCATGAGGTCGGGTGTGAACTGGATGCGGCTGAAGTCGCCCTGGAGGCCGGCGGCCAGGGCTTTGATGGCAGTGGTTTTGGCGAGACCGGGGGCGCCTTCGACGAGCAAATGGCCGTCGGCGAGGAGCGCCAACAAGAGGGATTCAACCAGTTCGGGCTGGCCGAGTATGCGGTGTTGCAGAGCGTCTTTCAGTTGAATGACGGGATGGGTGGCGTCCATGGGTCTCCCTGAGTTGCACAGCCTGGGTCGTTGGGATTTTATGGCTGTGGGGTTTGGGGTCAAACCCTGGCGGCCGGTTGTTCGGCGTCTCTACGGTTACTTTACATAGGTTGGGTTGGTTATTGCTGGGTATGTTTGGGTGCCGGGAACCCGGGAAGGGTGCCGGGGACTCCCAGTCGGGGTCGCCATGAACCCATCCATGGGGGCTTGACCGCAGCATCCATGCTGCGGACATCCCCGCCTGGGAGCCCCCGGCACCCTTCCCTGGTCTGCTCAGCCACAAATTCAACCGTAGACTCGTAGGGTGGGCACCGCCCACCAAGGAAGAATTACGAGCCACCGTCCCAACCACCGACAACGGTCTCAATGGACGGCTAAATCACCCACAATGGTGGGCAATGCCCACCCTACAAGCTCAGCCACACTTTCAACCGTAGGTTGGATCGGTCCGACGCTTCGGTAGCCGCGAAGCGGCGTAATCCAACACAGTCAAACCCACCCCATAAATTTAAAAAACGGCACCGTAGACAACCCGATCACCACCCCCAACCCGACCAACACCAGAATCAGGGTCACCGGATCTTCCCGCCAGCGCTGCCAGAGGGTTTCCGCCCGACCTTCTTTTTGCGCACGATCGTAATCGCCGCGAACCCGCTCCCGGCGTTCGGCCTGGTAATCGTCCAGCAGATCGCGGGCGGCGGGAAAGTCGTCGTTGTCGACCAGCCAGATGGCGGCGACGGAGAAGCCCCAGCGGCCGGCGCTGGTTTCGTAGTACTCGAGGTCGTGGTCGTCGAGCAGTTGCCGGACGTCATCGGCTTCTTCGTCGGTGACGCCGTTGAGGCGGAAAAGGAGTTTGGCCATGGACAGGTGGTGTTTTGAATGTGCCCCCTAGACTATCATGTTGCACGGAATTTAAGCCCCTCTCCTGTTGGGAGAGGGCTGAAGAGGGTCAAACCACCATGCAAATGTTCTACGGCACGTCCGACATCATAGAATCCATCCAGGCCGAGCCTTTGGCCAACGGCACCCCGGCGGAGCGCCTGCAGCTGCGCGGCGGCCCGGTGCTGGTGCTGACGGAGGAGGCGATGGCGCTGTACCGGGATGCCGACAGCCCGGACGATCCGCTGGGGAACGGCTTGATCACCCTGGCGGAGCTGACCGGCGATCACGCTCTGGTACGCGAAGACGGGCACTTTGTTCGGGAGCATCGGGCGGGCTACATCGGCTTGATGGACGATAAGGCGATGCTGATCACGCCGGCGGCGATTCAGTTGTTCGCGAACCGGGACGATGCGCTGCGCAACCAGAACGAGTTGGCGCGGTTGGCGTTCGAATGACGGTGTCGTGGTATACTGCCGCCCCGTTAACCCTTGCTTTGGAGCCGAATCATGCCCTCTTTTGACATCGTCTCGGAAATCGATGAAGTCGCCCTGCGCCACGCGGTCGATAACGCCAACCGGGAATTGTCCACGCGTTTCGATTTTCGCGGCGTGGAAGCCAGCATCGAGCAGAAAGGCCTGGAAGTCACCCTGAAGACGGAATCGGATTTTCAGGTGCGCCAGTTGGAGGACCTGTTCAGCAAGGCCTGCGTCAAGCAAGGCATCAGCGCCGCGGGTGCCGACAAAGACGACGAACCGGTGCACAGCGGTAAGACGTTTTCAATCACGATGACGTTCAAACAAGGCATCGACCAGCCGACGGCGAAGAAGATCGTCAAGATGATCAAGGATGCCAAGCTGAAGGTTCAGGCCTCCATTCAGGGCGACAAGGTTCGGGTCAACGGCAAGAAGCGGGATGACCTGCAGGAAGCCATCGCGCTGATGAAGAAATCCGACATTGAACTGCCGTTGCAGTATGAGAATTTTCGGGACTGATCGTTTCCACGCCAGACGCTCGTTACAGTCGAACGGCGGCTTTCGCCAGCCGCCGGATCTCATAAGCCATGAACGGACTGACCTGGCAATTCTGCTCCAACCAGTCCAACTGGGCCAGCGCCGATAAAGGCGTCTGTTCGTATCCCTGACAAAAACGTGCCATGCGTTCTCTGGCCTGGATAAAGCGCGCTTCCAGTCGGCGGTCGGGCATGAACGGGTCCATGGATTGGCTGTCGTCGTGTTCCATCAGGTGCATCAGATCGACCAGCCGATCCAGCGCGAAATGCTGAACAAACTTGAAGGCTGACAACCGCTCGCCGCGACAATAACGACCGAGCCCGACATAGAGGTTGGTGAGTGCTTCGCCGAGTTGCCAGTCCCGGTCCGGGTTCGGTTGATACCGCCCTTCCCGACTGCGCGGCAGAAGATGTTCGGTATCGAACCCTTCCCTTGCCCAGACCACCTGCCCTTCGGCAAACGGTATGGTTTCCAGTTCCTGAGGTTCGAAGACAGCGAATTCACAGAAGACGCCGTCGTCGTACAACCACTTGCAGCCATCGGCGGTATTTTTGAAGTAGTAAGCGACCGGCGATACTCGTGACAACCAGGAAAAGTCTTCCAGATAGTCGGATTTATGGCCGGGTTCGACGATGGCGAAAAAATCGAGATCGGAGTAGTCGTCCATTCGGTCCCGTTCTTTACCCGCCGACCCCAACCCCAGCAGAGCCAGTGCGGTGCCGGTGTTCGCAAGTGAGTCGGCGATCTGATTCAGGCGTTCGACCAGCAACTCCGGTCGTGATTTGACGATGTTCATTGATGCGGATGTCCGTTTGTTGTTGTCACAGTAGTCCGTGGGCATTGACCCATTCACTCACATATTCGGCTGCTTGACCTCCACCGGTTGGGTGGAGTCGGGACCAGGATGGATCGAACGTCACTTTCGGCCGGCTCGATCCATGTTTCTGGTGCCAACACCGGTTCAGCCGGACATTACTTGTACCGATCTTCGGTTATAGACACCCTTGAACAGCAGCCAGAGACCCAGCGAGAGTTCGGCGATGACAGCCGGTACGACGACGATGGCATCGAAGAACGTCCGGTGTTCCGGCATCAGGAAGTTACCGAAACTGTTCAGGAGATAGGCCACGGCGGCGATACCGATGAACACGCCAATCAGACTCGGAAACAGATCGGATTTAACCAACAAGTAGCCCAGCAAGAGGCAATGCATGCCGAAGAAAGCGCCGGCGATCAGGTATCCTGTGGTGTGGAATTCAGTGAACAACAAAGCGATGGATTGCAGTTGCTCCGCTGAAAACGCGGCGTTCAGGCTCTCATTGGTCAGGATCTGTAAGGCGCCGTAGTGGTTGATCAGGTTAACGCTGGCAATGGCGGGATGCGCCAGCAGTCGAAGCATGGCTGCCGTGAGTGCCAGGGTCCGGTTGACCGGTTTGAGCAGGACGTAGAACAGGATGGAGACACCGAGATCGCACAGGAAAGCGACCAGGTCCAGCGAGAACCCGAGTCGATACAGAAACTCCGACCCCAGTATGTGTTCGGCGGTCAAGGCGGCGTCGCCCGGCACGATCAGGCTGGCCCGGACTCCGCCTTCGGCAAATCCGGCGCAGACGATGATGATCAAGTAGAGCACACCGGCCAGGCGTGCATGGAAGTAGGCGGGGTTGGATTGGGGTTGCATGGCTGTCCTCTCCGGATGAGGTATTTTCAGGGTTTATGCTGTGCTGAACGGTTGCCACAGCGCTTCGGGGCGTTGCCGGAGGAAGAGTAAGGAGGGGCCGGTTGAGGCGGCAGATACCAAAGTAGGGTTCGAAGTAGGGTTTTCGAGAATTCTAGAGTACGCCCAACTCACGGGCCCGCGCGACGGCTTCGGTGCGTCGGCGGACCTGCAGTTTGTCGAAGAGGGCGCGGTTGTAGCCTTTGACGGTGCTGAGCGCGAGGAACAGGCGGTCGCCGATTTCCTGGTTGGAGAGACCGTCGGCCATCAGCGTGAGGACCGCCAATTCACGACGGGTCAGCGGTTCGATCAGTGCGGATGGCCGGCCCGAATGTGTTTCATCCGTGCCAGAGCCGCCAAAGGCATCCAGCAAGGCATTCAGATAACTCGAACTGTGGCCGGCCTGCTTCAGGTCGAGTAACGCGGCCTGGACATCGCGGCCTTCGTCGAGGTAGAGCCGGATCAGGCTACCGGGTTCGGTTCTTGCCAGGCAATCGATCAGTTGGCCTCGGGCGTCCTCGGTGTATCCCATCCCCTGCCAGACTAACGATGTGAGCAGGCCGACTTGAGCCGATTGCAGCGTGTCCGACCCGTTCTCATCGTCTGCCAGACTGTTCAGGCAGCGGAGGGCCCCATCCCAGTCCTGATTGGCCAGGTCACGTCGGGCCGACCAGAGCGCCGCTGCATTGGGATCTGTGACCGTTGTTGCACGCGGCATGTCGCCCTGACTCAATGCGAGCCAGGCTTCGGCTTCACGCAATGGTTGCCAATCGACCGGATAGCCCTGTCGCCTGACCGCTTCACTCAGGGCCCTCAGTTGTTCAGCCGCCTGGTCGTGATGGCCTCGGGCGAGAGCCAAACGTATCCGAAAGGCTTTCATGGTCCAGACGCTGTCGATCTGTTCGATAAAGCCGGCCAGACGAATGCCTTCATCCAGCCATTCGTCGGCTTCGGTCAGTTGGTTCCACTGGTACAACACGCGCGACAGTCCAAAGCAGGCCTCGCAGGCGGACGGCAATCGACGGGCGGGCGGCACCTCCGCCAGGGACCGGTACAGCCTTTCAGCGGGATACAGCTGCAACTCGGCCTCGCGACAATATCCCAAACCCGTACCGGCCAGGTTGCGCACAAAGTCGTTGCCGCATTGTTCGCTCAGCGTCAGCGCGGATTGGAAGCATGCGGCCGCCGGCTCGACCCGACCCATCAACTGATGAGCGAAGCCCAGACTCCAGGTCGCCTGGGAGCGCATTGCGACCGAAGTGTCGGCCAGTCGGGCCAGAGCGGTTTCACTGTGTGCAAGCACCGAATCCGCCTCATATCGGGGTGCGGCCCGCATGGCATGCAATGCCGCCAGCCGACCCGTCAGGTCCGTTTGTTCGTCCCGGATGTCGTGCCGGCCAACGGCCGCCTCGGCTCGAACCAGCACAGGATCAAGTTCGGAATTGCGTCCGGTGACGGACAACACCGTTGCGTACAGCACCCACAGGACAGGGGACGAATCCAGTGTTTGTGTCGGCAGTGTACGCAGCCAATCCAGTACCGGTCCGGCGTTTCCTTGCATGTACAGGGGTGATTCGCGGCCTTCCGCAAGGCGTCGGGCGCGCGGGATGTCCTGAGCCATTGCCGCATAGCGAAACGCTTCCAGCCGGTCATCCCGGCTTTCAAACCACTCGCTGGCGCGGATGGCCCGAGCCCGGGCGGCCATCGCATCCTCTTGAAAACGCAATGTCCCCTGTTGACGCAACAGGTCGGAGAACAGGTGATGGTAGCGATACCATTGCCGCTGTTGATCGAGAGGAATCAGAAAAAGGTTCGCACGTTCCATGTACTCGAGCCAGGCCTGGCTCGTTCCCGGCTCGGTCGCCAGCACGGCATCGCACAGGGGGCCATTCAAACGAGTCAGAAATGCGGTGCACAGGAGGAATCGTTGCAACTCGACCGATTGGGCGTTCAATACTTCTTCGATCAGATAATCCATGATGAATCGATGTCGGCCGCTGAAGTCATCCAGCCATTGCTCCGGCGTCCGCTCGCCACGCAGTGACACCGCCGCCATTTGCAACCCGGCCACCCAGCCTTCTGTGCGTTCCGTCAGCGCGGTCGCAACCGGTCCGGGGAGGTCCAACCGCATGGAGTGATTGAGAAACGACGTGGCCTCTTCCGACGAAAATCGCAACCCGGTCTGCCGCAATTCATTGAGCCAGCCCTTGGCCCGCCATTGAGCCAGCGGAAGTGCCGGATCCTCTCGCGTGAGCATTACCAGGTGCAGCCGAGGCGGGATGTGCTCGATTAAAAAAACCAGAGCCCGATCCACAGCCGCCGACTGGATGCGGTGATAGTCATCCAGCACCAGAACGATCGTCGTCGGGATGGCGGCCAGTTCATTCAACAAAACGGTCAGTACCGCATGAGGCTCGGGTGGTTGCGGGGAGGCCAGGGCACCGGAAACCGATTCCCCCAACCCGGGAAGTTCGACACGCAGAGCAGACATCAGACAATGCATGAACCGTTGCGGGTCACTGTCACCCTCGTCCAGTGACAACCAGGCATGAGTATGATCACGATCCTCCAGCCAATCCGCTATCAGGGTCGACTTGCCGAACCCCGGTGGCGCCGACACCAAGGTCACCCGACCGGTCAGCCCATCATCCAGACGGCCCAGCAACGCCGCCCGCTTTACCACGGTACGCGGCTGTCGGGGTACGAGAAACTTGGTGTTTGGCAGAGGATCGTTCATGACCGGGCATCATCGCCGGGCGATTCCCGGGCTCACATCGACAGGGACTCTCAGTATAGACCGAATCGACGAAGGGATTCATTCAATCACAGATCGCCGGCGCCTCGACATCGAACGACAGCAAATCGAAATAACTCTGCCCCAGGGCGATGTTGCGAAAGGCCCGGTCATCCAGAAACCGATTGATGTAGCTGTTCAGTTCCACCAGTCGTTCGTACTGTTGTTCGCTGCTGAATTCACTGGCCACCATGTCCGTTCCGGTCAAGACACGATTCGAATAGCTGTTCAGCACGTCCACATAGTACGGGCGTCGATCATCGTCGCTGAAGTAATAGTCGTAGAGTACCGTCCAGGAAATATCGAGCCAGAGATTGGGATGCCGTTCCATCAGCCGTCGCAGAATACGCGCATGATCTTCAGGATTCATGTCCCGCTGCTCGCGTGACATACCCAGGTGCATCCAGACGACGGTGTTGTCCGGGTACCGCTCCAGCACCGCCTCCATCAGATGCAGGTATTTGGTCGGTTCATCGTCGTTGCCCAAATCCGAATGCAGTGCCAACGGCATATCGCGCCGACGCAACTCCGCCATGAACGGTGCCCAGTTCTCGATGTCCTCCAGCGTCGCCGGTTCATGCCCCATGTTGAACAACGCCTGTTTCACCACGTTCGACTCCCCTATCCACTGGAAATAGCCGGGGAAGTCTTCATCCAGAATGTTCATTCGTGTCAGGATGCCTTCCGGATTCTGCAGATCCGGGAACGTCATCGACAGGGTCAGCCGCACATCCCGCTGAAAATAGTTCGTCACGTTCTTCGCATTGACGAAATCGTTCTTCATCGTCGGCTTGATGATCTGCTCGCCACTGCAATCGCGATGCTGCAGGCACGCCCAGTCCTCGATCCGCGTCTGTCCGATGCCGTAGACATTCGCAAATCGCACACCGGCATCGCGCATGTAATCGACCAGTTTCAGATGATCCAGCGACCGACCGCTGAACGGCTGAAAGTGCAAATGACTGTCCACCACGAAATGATGCGACTCCGTCTCGCGGTCAAAGCAGGCCTCGGCCAGCGCACCACCGGCCAGCAACACAGCCAGAACCCCCATACAGCAGCGGGCAATCAGCATTCCAACCTCACCTTTTACACCTGTGTTGAACACCCAAACATAGACCTTTGCCCACCCCTTTGGTAGTAGTAGCAAGGGGATTTACGGCTGGTACAACAACTGAGTGACCGATGCCAGGGTGACTCATTCGGGGATATCTGAGGCATGGATGCCGAAGTTAAGCCCCCATGGACGGGTTCACGGCGGCCCCGAATGAGTCACCCTGGCAGCGGTTACGGATTCCCGGCACCTTATAAACAAACCTCTGAACCCGACAAGGAACCTCAATGAACGTCACTCAAGATCAGGTCAAGGCCGGTCAGGCCGTCTACACCAAACGAACCCTCAACCTGTACGATTTCATCGTCCTGACGGTTTCCAACCCCTGGATCTGGAAATGCCCCACCCCACGCCTGATCGACCACTATAACCGACACGTCACCGCCAACCACCTCGACATTGGCATCGGGACCGGCTACTTCCCCGACAAATGCGATTTTCCGAGTGACAATCCCCGCATCGGCCTGATGGACCTCAACTCCGACACCCTCGCCTATGCCTCCGCCCGCATCATCCGCTACCGGCCCGAAGTCTACGCACACAACGTCCTGGAACCGCTGTTTCAGGAGATCGAACCGTTCGACTCCATCGGGGTCAACTACCTGTTGCACTGTGTACCGGGGTCGATCGAAACCAAGGCGGTGATGTTCGACCACCTGAAACCGGTGATGACCGACGGTGCCACCGTTTTCGGCTCGACCCTGCTTCAGGGCGATGTGCCGCGCAGCGGTCTGGCCAAGCGCTTGATGGCGTTCTACAACAAGAAGGGGATTTTTTCGAACACCGAGGACACGCTGGCCGGCCTGGAGTCGGCGCTGAACCAGCGGTTTACGGATGTAACCATCGAGCGGGTCGGCTGTGCCGCCCTGTTCAGCGCCCGGGCCTGAGGCTCATTGCGCGGGGGCATCGACCGGGTAACGCACCACCTGGGTGATGCAAAACACCCACAGCGCCAACAGCAGATGGAAGACATCCATGCGGATCGGCAGCCCGAACAGCGGCGCCGGTCCACCGCCGATCACCAGGCCATTGATCACGAACACCAGGGCCGCAAACGCCAGCCACTTGCCATGCACCACACGACCGCCGCGCCATAAAAACACAGCGACGACGAGGCACAGAACGGTGGCGCACAACCCGATGACCAATTGGAAATTCGGCAATTGTTCCAGCCACCAGGCCAGCGCGAACACCAGACAGGCGTCCCCGAGGTGGGCCAGCCACAGGCCCTTGTGCAGCCGCAACCAGCCCGTCCAGTCCAGCAACCCCATGAACAACAGATAGAGCCCGCCCACGCCGAAGGCGCGAGATGCGTAGTAATGCAGGGAGTCCAGTTCGGCCTGCATCTGCAAACCGAATTTAATCGCCCCTATCGTAGACGCCAAGCCGAGCAGGGCCAGGGTGATGGCGATCAGCGTCGCGGCCGAGGTACGCGTGGCCAACAGGCGATGACTGCCCCACCAACAGGTCAGGGCCAGGAAGGCGTCGGCGATCCACCAATGCTGCATACCGCCCTCTTACTCCGGCGAGCTTTTTTGTAGCTGGTTTTCCAGTTCCGCCATGCCGGACGGCACGTCGACCCTGTGGCCAAGGTCGTTGAAGGTGGACCCGAGCGCGTGCAGCGTGCGAAACAGGTTGTGGACGCGGCATTGCTCGCCCATTTGCCCGATGCGCACGATCGGCGGGCCGAAAGAGCCGGCGATCTCGACGCGGTAGCGGTCGGAGATGTGGGCGCAGACGCTTTTGGAGGCGACGGTCTCCGGCAGGGCGATGCCGACGACGGAATTGAGGCGGGCCTCGGGTTTGACGTAGAGGTCGAGCCCCAGCGCTTCGATACCCGCTTGCAGGGCCCGGCTGCTGACACGGTGACGGTCAAAGCGGCGGGCCAGGGTTTCTTCGCAGACCAGGCGCATGGCTTCATGCAGGGCGAGCAGGCCGGAGACGGGTGCGGTGTAGTGATAGGAGGCGCGGTGCCAGAAGTTGGTCGCGAGGGTGGCGTCGAGGGTCCAGTGCGGCATCGGCACCGGCCGCTGCGAGATACGCTCCCAGGCGCGTTCGGAAAAGGCGACCAGGGAGACGCCGGGAATGGAGCTCAAGCCTTTCTGGCCTCCGGTGATGACGGCGTCGATGCCCCAGTCATCCATGTTCAGAGGCATGGTGCTGAGGGTGCAGACGGCGTCGACGATGATCTGGCAGTTGTATTCATGCGCCAGCCGGGCGATTTCGGGCAGTTCGGTGTTGTGGGTGGTGTTGGAGGTTTCGCCCTGGACGATGGTCATGACTTCGGGACGGAAGGTTTCCAGCAGGGTTTTGATCTTGTCCGGGTCGGCGCTGTGACCGTCGGGGACGTGCAGTTCCTCGATCTGGCCACCGGCGCGACGGGCCATTTCGGCGAGACGGTGGCTGAAGAAGCCGTTGCAGACGCACAGGGTTTTGGTGTCTTGCCAGATGAGGTTGGTGACGGCCATTTCCATGGCGGCGGAGCCGGGGCCGGCGACGCCCATGAGCCAGGGGGATTCGGTCTGGAAGATATAGCGGGCCATGGCTTTGACCTGGTCGATGATGCGGGCCATGGTGCCGCCGAGGTGGTTGATGACGATGCCGTTGGCGGCGGCGACCGGACCTGGGATGGGTACCGGTCCGGCACCCATCATCAACAGGGGCTCTTCCGGGAGGATGCGGCTGAGGGTGTCGATGTGGGGGGCTTCAATCATCTTCTGCTGTTTCCATGCGGGTGGCGGGGTGTGTTCGCCATCATATCACGAGGATTGGGTGGCTGTGGCTCGTTATGGTGGCTGTGGTTGTACTGGTTCTGTGGTTGAACCCTTGGAGGCTGCCCGGTCAACCCATTCGGGGTCGCCGTGAATACATCCATGTAGGCTTGGCTTCGGTCCGGGCTGGCGCTCCAGTCCATGCCTCAGACATCCCCGAAAGGGCCGACCGGGCACCCTCCACTAGTCCACTGTGCCAATCGCGAGCTCTCTGACTTACATTGTAGGGTGGGCACCGCCCACCATTGGTTGGTCACGACACACGACTCAAGATAGTAGGTTGGATTAGCCGAAGGCGTAATCCAACACTCGACTCTTGGCACCATAAGAACCTTGGCATGGTTATGTTAGATTACACCTTCGGCTACCGGATCGCCGGCCGATCCAACCTAAAAGACCGCTTCTCCTAGAACATCCGGACGACTCACCAGATCAATCCAACCGATCCAAATCGTTCCCGCGAATCATGTGCCGCAATTCATCCACATAGGCCTGCCCCCGTTCCGAGTAACGCGTCAACGAAGGTATCAACGCCAGCCCGGTAATCTCCTGCCCTTCCTTACGCAACGCGGCACGACGCTGGCGCAGGCTTTGGTAGGCGTTGTGGGTGTTGATGTTGTTCATGTACCGGCGCACGGACTCTCTTGGGCTGTCGAAGGCGGCGACTTCGTGGGTGGCGCCTTCATTGCGGGCGTTGGGAACGAGTCCGCAGCCTTTTTGGTAGCACCACTGACCGAAGTAGTTGTTGCCCAGGCGGGCGAAGCGGGAGGTGCCCCAGGCGCTTTCGTTGGCGGCCTGGGCGAGGGCCATGGAGGGTGGGACGACGTCGACCAAGTGCAGAAGGGTTTGGCGGTGTTGCGGGTCGGTGGGGTCGAAGTCAGTGAGTTCGTAGCGCTGGGCGAGTTGTTTCAGCCAGGGGCGTTCGGTCCAGGTGGTATGGCCGCGTTCGATGATGGCGTTGAGCGCCCGGCGGTTGCTGAGGATGGCCTGGTTTTCGGCACGCACCAGCGGCAGCAGGTAGTCGAAGAATTGGGCTTTGCGTTCATCGCCGGCGGTGTATTGAGTGAAGTCGGGGGTTGTCGGGCGCTGGGGTTGCCAGATCAGTCCCAGGGTGAAGGCGGCTATCAACGACAGGGCCAGCCCGATGATGGGCAACAGTCGGCTCATGAGAGGTCTCCTTTTTCACACAGTATAGGCCGGGGTTGGCCGGTTTTTCGAACACGGACTTAAAGCTGGACAAAAGTCATGATCGGGAGAGTGACCGGCGACACTTGCCGGATGTTGTCCGGTCGAGGACACTGGCGCGCTAATCAGACATCGGCCCATTACGGCTTCAAGGAGAGGCAGATCAATGAAGACTTGGACCACCCTGCTGGTCAGCGGGGTCATTTTGGCGGCAGCGGGAACGGCTGTCGGCGTGATGATGAATCAGACACCGGCACCGGAGAAGGCGGAAGCGGAGGAAGCCCGCTGGGAAATCGAGAGTGTCCGGGCGGAAAGCGACTTTTACCGCCCCGAGATTCGGCTGGTGGGCCAGGTGGTTGCCCGGCGCGAACAGCAATTAACGACGCCGCTGTCGAGTGAGGTTCTGGCGATACCGGCCAAGGAAGGGCAACGGGTCGCCCAGGGTGATGTGTTGGTGGAACTCGACGATTTCGATACCTCTCAGCAACTGCGTCAGGTCGAGGCGGATTTGCAGGAGTTGTCGGCCCGGCTGACGATCCAGCGCCAGCAACACCGGATGGACGAGCAGGCGTTGACGGTGGAAAAAGCCAAGCTGGAACGCCTGAAGGACCGGCTGCAACAGCAGCAACGTTTGGTCGACCGGGGGCTTAGCCCGCAGCAGCAGGCCGATGATCTGCAACAACAGGTGGAACAACAGCAGTTGAGCGTGTTGCAGCATCAGACCCAGGTTGAAAACCAGCCGGCGCAGTTGGCGCAATTGGAAGCGTCGTTGCAGAAACTGGAACTGAGCCTGGCCCAGGCTGAACGTCGTCAGGCGGAAACGCAGGTGACCGCTCCTTTCAGTGGTCGCATCGCCCGCCTGGGTGTTCAGCTTGGCCAGACCACCCAGCCCGGTCAGTCACTGCTGACGCTCTATTCCGATCAGGCCATGCAAATGAAAGTGCAGCTACCGCACTTTCTGGCCGGCAACGAGTCCGACCTGGGGGCACACGCGAGCCAGAATGGTCGCACGACTGAACTGCGTTTCGATCGGGCCGAAGCCAGCCTGGGGACGAGTCAGAGCGGGGTGACGGCCTGGTTCGATCTGGTCGATGGCGAAGGTTGGCTGCCGGGTGGCTATGCGCGTCTGACGGTTCAACAGCCGGCGGTGTACAGCTACCGGGTGCCGGAGTCGGCCGTATTTCAGGACAACTGGCTCTATGGGGTGACCGGGGAAGGTCGTCTCAAGGCGTTGTCCATCGAGGTGCTGGGCGTGAATCAGGACGGGGACCAGCGCTGGTTGATCGTCCGCGGGCCGGACCTGTCCGGCGAACTGCGCGTGATGACCACCCGCCTGAATAATCCGGTGACCGGCATGCGGGTCTATGAACCCGGCGTCGATCCGGACCCGGAGCTGGCGACGGATGAGGCTCCCGCGGAGACCGAATCATGAGAGATTTCGACGACCGCGGCATCCTGGCGTATTTCAGCCAGCATCGCGTCGCCGCCAACCTGGTGATGATCGTCGTCATCCTGTTCGGTCTGGTGGCGTTGAACCGGCTGCCGACCCAGTTGATGCCCGACTACAGCATTCCCGCCATCCAGGTGACCACAGCCTGGCCCGAGGCCAACGCCCAGACCGTGGAAGCGTACCTGACCACTCCGCTGGAACAATCGATCCGTCAGTTGGACGACGTCGAGGAAGTCTGGTCCTGGTCTAACCAGGGGCACAGCGAGATCGTCGCACGCTACAGCCTGGATGCGGACATGGACGCGGCCCTGTCCGATATGACGAGTCTGGTGAACGGTTTCGGCGACCTCCCCGAGGGCGCTGAGACACCCACTTTCCAGCAGGAAGAAGAACCGGAAGCGGTGTTCTCACTGCTGGTCAGTTCCGCCGGTCCGCTGGAAGAATTGCGCCCGCTGGTGCAGCAGTTCAAGAACGACTTGCTCAGTCGCGGCGTCGCCCGGGTGGATGTACGCGGCTTTCCGGACCACGAGATCGCCGTCGATGTACCGCTGGACCGTTTGTTGGCCAGCGGCTCGTCCCTGGGCGACATCGCCAGCCAGATTCGCGCCGCCAACCGGGACGACAGCGCCGGCCAGGTCGGCGAGGATTTCAGTCGTGCTTCTGTGGTCAGCGAGCGTCGCACCGAATCGGTCCACCGTCTGGCCGAATTACCCATGGCCAACGGACAGCCGCTGTCCACGCTGGCGACGGTGGAACGTCAGGTCGCCCCGGGCGCCCGGCACTATGTGCTCGAGGGCCAGTCCGTTGCCCGTCTGCTGATCTTCCGCTCGGAAAACGTCGACAGCCTGGAAACCAGCGACCTGATCTACAACTGGCTGGACGAGGTGCGACCCGAGCTGCCCCGGGGCGCCGAGATTCGCGTCTGGTGGGACCTGTCGGAATTCGTGCGCGGTAACCTCGACATGCTGCTGCAAAACAGTCTGATGGGGCTGGTGCTGGTCGTCGCCATTCTCTTCCTGTTCCTGAACCGGCACGTCGCCTGGTGGACGGCCATGGGCATCCCGGTTTCGGTACTCGGCACCCTGATCCTGCTGTACGGTTCCGGCGGCTCGATCAACTTCCTGGCCGTGTTCGCCTTCCTGATGGCGTTGGGCATCATCGTCGATGACGCCATCGTGGTCGGCGAGGAAACCGTCACCCAGATGGAGAAAGGCCATACCCCGGCGGACGCCACCCTGATCGCCGCACGGCGCATGTTCGGTCCGGTGATGGCCAGTTCGCTGACCACCATCGCCGCGTTTTTTCCGTTGTTACTGGTGCCCGGTGTATTCGGGGAAATCCTGCGACCGATACCGGTAGTGGTGATCAGTGTGATCATCGCCTCGCTGGTCGAGTGTTTCCTGATTCTGCCCGGCCACCTGAACCACGGCTTTCGCGGTCGCGCACCCAAACGCAGTCGCTTCCGTGTCACCATGGACAACACCGTGATGCGCGTGCGTGAGCGCATTTATCGGCCGTTCGTTTCCTTTGCGCTGCACAACCGTGCCATCACACTCAGTGTTGCGTTCGGTCTCTGTGCCATTGCCTACGGTTTGCCATTCTCCGGTATTGTTCCGGTCACCGACATGAACAACATCGAAGACAATATGGTGACGGCCTATGTCGAGTTTTACGACGGTACGGACGAAAGCACCATCGACGACTACACGAGTCGCATGCAAACCGCCATGCGAGACACCGAAGCCGAATTGGGTAAAGGCCGACCCATTGTCGAGCAAGTGTACGAGATTTACAGCGCCGACGAAGGATTCACCCAGGTTCAGGCCAAACTGGTCGACCGGGACAACCGTCCCGTTTCCAACGGAGATTTCCTGAAAGCCTGGGGCGAGCGGATCGAGACCGGACCGGAAGTGTCCTACCTTTCTACCGGCAGCAATGAAGACGGCAGTGGTCGGGAAACCCTGAGCTTTTTCCTCGCCGGGCGTGACCTGACCACCCTGAAACGCGGCGCCGAGGAACTGAAAGCCCGGCTGGAAGACTATTCGGGGCTGGCCAATGTGCGCGACACCCTCCCTTGGGGCGAGGAAAAACGTCTGTTTGAAATCAACGCCATGGGTCAGGGATTGGGGCTCACCGAACCCGAGCTCGCCCGACAGATTCGCCAGGCGTTCATGGGTGTTGAAGCGCAGACTTTCACCGAAGACGGGCAGGACATCCCGGTCACCGTACGACTGTCCGAGACCGATCGGGATGCAGCCGGCGCGCTCTACGACCTGCCCATTCGCACCGCGGACGGTCGCTACGTGCGTCTGGCCGATGTGGCCGAGTTCCGCAGCGAACGGGGGCTGGGCACCCTCTTCCACCAGAACGGTCAACTGGGTCTGGAAGTGAAAGCCGACGTACTCGGCGAAGACGCCAACCTGAGCGAGATCGCCGAAGACATCCGGACCGGTGAATTGCAACCGATTCTGGATCGATACGGCCTGACCGCCGAAATTCAGGGCAGCGCCGAGGACATCAAGGAAATGCAGCAAAACCTGATTCTCGCCGCCATCGGCGCCCTGGCGATGATTTACTTCATCCTGGCGTGGATGTTCGGCAGTTACAGCTGGCCACTGGCGGTGATGATCGCCATTCCACTCGGCATGACCGGCGCGATTTTCGGCCACTGGCTGCTCGGTTTCGAACTGACGTTCCTGTCCTTCTTCGGCCTGTTTGGTCTAGGCGGCATCATCATCAACGACGCCATCATCCTGATCAATCGTTACCAGGAAATCCGCACCGAACAACCGGACCTGAATAGCCGACTGGCCATCATCGAAGCGAGTTGCCAACGCTTCCGCGCGGTCATGCTGACGTCCATCACTACAGTGGCCGGCCTGATCCCGATCCTGCTGTCGGATTCAGTTCAGGCGCAGTTGGTACAGAGCATGGCGACGTCGCTGGCATTCGGGTTGTCGTACGGGACCCTGCTGGTGCTGGTGGTGATCCCCGCGACCCTGACCTACGTCGAGTCGGCGAATCGGCGTCGGCAGCAGTTCGGGGGATGGGTCAAGCAGCGGGTGTTTGGGTTAAGTAACGGATAGACATCAAGCCTTTTGAACTAAGAAGAAAACCGGGCACCTGAACAGGTGCCCTTTTTCTAATGTTCCAGCACTGGTTTCAGTGAATGGTGAACACCGTCGCTTTGATTTTTCCGGGATGGTCGCCAGTCGACCGCCCGTCGAGACCAATGGAGCCATCCCCTTCGTTCCCTGAATATGGAACGCGCACAACTACTGAAAAAGTGTGCTCTCCGGCATCCAGTTCCACTGGATGAAGAATATGCCACTTGTCCCGGCCAGCGGACGTTGTATCGTCGGTAACAATCGTCAGACCTTCCTGCGCTCCTGGGGCGGGCCCTTCGCCATTGACAAGAATGCCTGCTTCCATTCCAGCGAAAGAGGACCAGTACGGGTAATAGGCTTCTCCTTCGGCCTGGAGCAGAATGAGGGTGCCGTCGTCTTCTACGGTGAAGGATACAGCGGTTAATCCCGGCAAGGCATGCCACTCACGGCCAGTGCCGGCGCTTCCAGGTTCTGACTGGTTGCCATCCACACCCGCTGGAATGGTGAGGCTTCCGTTGGCCAACAGAAACACCAGATCGGTGGCAAAGTACGTATCCACCGTCAGTGCGGGGCTTTTCGATTCCAGCGTTTCCAACCGGGAAAGAACATCGGTGAGAGTTGTCTCGACGGTGGTCAACCGCGAATCGTTGTCGTTAATCGCCTCCTCGGCGGCGGTGAAGTTCTCATTAACCTCGGCCGCAACGGCAGGCGTTCCGCTGGTAAAGCTGTTAGGGGTATCCAGTTCGCTGGCGTGTACTGACAAAACCATCGCTGCTGAGATCAGTGAGAGGAAAAGGATATGACGTTGGATACGGACTGGAATATTCACGGTGGGCACCTCCTGTGTATCAAACGGCGTTATTGCCATTCCCCGCTGTCCCAATGCATGTCGTCCCAAGTGGTGGCCACGTCGACCTCGGATTCGGACTCTTGATCGGAATCGGAAGCCGCCATTTCTTCACCACAGGCGGATAGGAGCACCATTACACCGATTGAAAGAATGACTTTTCTCATATTCTTGTTCTGAGTTCCGACCGGTCATCCCACTGTAGCCCATTTTGTCATCGTTAATGTGATGACTCTCACATTTCTAAACAGAACTGATGGATGGCTGTGTCCGAGTGCCGAACACGGCTGCATCAACCGGATTCATCGGCCGCCACCCATTGCGCGCGAAACCGGGGCAATGATTCAGGATACCGCTGTTGAATGAAGTCGATCATACGCTCGCGGATATGGCATCTCAGGTTCCACAATACCGTGGAGTTTTTGGCACTCATCAGGAAACGGATCTGCATCGCTTTTTCACCGGCATCCACAACCTGCACCGTTCCGGTCACACCATCCCAGTCGGGCGAGGCTTCCAGCAGGCGCGCGAATTCCTCGCGTAACGGATCGACAGGAATTCCGTAATCCGTCCAGATAAAGGCACTGCCGACCAAATCGGTATTGTTTCTGGACCAGTTCTGGAACGGATTCTCGATGAACCACTGCAACGGGATGACCAGGCGCCGAAGATCCCATACACGAAGCACCACATAGGTGGCCGTGACTTCTTCGACCCAGCACCACTCACCCTGGACATAGAGCACATCGTCGATGCGAAACGGCTGGGTCAGCGCGATCTGCATACCCGCCAGCAGGTTGCTCAGTACCGGGCGCGCCGCAAACCCGATGATGATGCCACCAATACCGGCCGAGGCCAGTAAGCTGGTCCCCAACTGCCGGACCGATTCAAACGTCATCAAGGCGGTGCCGACACCCACCAGGACAATCACGATGTTCAAACCCCGAACGAGAAACCGGGTCTGCGTTTCCAGTTTTCGAGCCTTTTTCCATTCGTCTTCGAGAACCGGGTTCAGCTTTACGATGACATCGCCAATGGCCGACGTCAGCCCCACCGCAATCCAGGTAATGGAAATGATCAGCAGCAGTGTTGTGACCTGTTGAACAATGGCGAGATAAGGGAGGTTTTGAGGCACTGAATGGAGAACACTGTTCAGGGCCAACAGGCATAAGAAAACACTCAGTGCGCGAGCCGCTGAATCGAAGAAGATCCGGGTGACGGAGGTCGACTTGGAAAAACGACCGACCAGAAAAACCAGGGCTTTATAAAGCGCGAAACCGAACAGGATGGCAAGCAGCGCAAGCCCCGCCGCTTCGGCCCAGGCGATCACACCGTCTTCGATGGTCTGCTGCATTTTGCCTCCCAATACACATGGATGGATTTACGTGAATACCCCTTTCAAGGGTTCAGCCCGGACCGCCGATGTCGATTTTCTTTACATCTTCAATCGGCTCTTCAGCCTAACCGGTTGAATGATAACAATAAACGATATTGGCGCTGAAAATGCAGCGTTTTTCAGTCTGATCCATCAATGGAGGACAGACCATGTTAAGCCGATCCGCTTTAACCGTGATTTCCGCCGCAGTACTGTACCTGGGGTTGGCCCAGACGCATGCGATGCCCATTGATATATTGCTTGAATCCGACACGGACAGTGATGCCGGGAGTGAACTCTTCCTGGCCAATTTCAACGACTACCAAAGTCTGATAGACGCCACAGTCAACAGCAGTTCATTCTCTCAATTGAATCTCAATTCAACTTTCAGCTCCGGCGGGCTCGCATTTGACGGCTCGTCCTACCAATTGCTGCTGGAGTCCGACAGCGACGCCGATGCCGGGAGTGAACTCTTTATCGCATCGTTCGACAGCTATCAAAATTTGATAGACGGCAACGTGAGCAGTAGCTCCTTCTCTCAGTTGAATCTCAATTCGACCTTCAGTTCGGGCGGCTTGGCCTTTGACGGTTCATCCTATCAATTGCTGCTGGAATCCGATGCGGACAGCGACGCCGGCAGCGAAGTGTTCATGGCCAGCTTCGACAGCTTACAGAGTTTACTGGACGGCACGGTCGCCAGCAGTTCGTTTTCTCAGTTGAACATCAACGCCAACTTCAGTTCGGGAGGCCTGGCCTTCGACGGCTCGGCCTACCAGTTGCTGCTCGAATCCGACGCGGACAGCGATGCCGGCAGCGAAGTGTTCCTGGCCAGTTTCGACAGTTTCCAAAGCCTGCTGGACGGCACTGTCGCCAGCAGCTCGTTTTCACAGCTGAACATCAACGCCAATTTCAGCGCCGGTGGTTTTGTCGCCTACGCCCCTGAAGACCCGGTGGCGGTGTCGGAGCCTGCCACATTGGGATTATTGATACTCGGACTGGGCGCCTTGATGCTGAGGCATCGTAGAACCCTTCTTTAGGAGAGCCCTTCCTTCACTCTGCAGAAACCTGACTTATGGACAGAATGACTCTGGCGTCGATCACACTCGGCGCCGGAGTTTCTAAATTCACTCGCCATTAGGAGCCTGTAGTTTCTTCCGACTCAAACATCTCGATCTCGGGCGGTTCTTCGCCATCCACCCATTGCAGTTGGTGATCGTACGCCGCTTGTAGACCGGTATCATCCTCGTGTTCTTCTTCCTCGGGTCCATGGTCGATGTGACGCGGATACAACGGCGAGAGAATAGCCACCAGTATGCCGATCGCGGCAAACAGGGAAAAGGAGTTGGCATACCCGAAGACATCCACCAGCCTACCGACCACGGGTGAACCGGTTGCCTGACCGAGCGACACCGCCATGAAAGGCAGAACCGGCCCCATCGACAACCGACCCGGCAATAACCGGATGCCCGTCATCAGGTAAAGCCCGGTCAAACTCATGTAGGCCAAACCAAACACCAGGGCGGAATAGGCCGCGAGCAACACTTGCCCAGGGCTCGCCGCAAGCAAGGCCAGACTGGCGGACAGCAGGGTCAGCATCAGCGCATGGGTAATGGGAGGATTGTTGCGATCGGCCAGATCCGCTACAACGGCTCCGCCGAGACCGGCGATGCCAACGGCCAGCCAAACCCACCCGGTCTGACTCAGCGGAAGGGCCCCCAGCGTCACCACAAGATCGGGCGCGAAAATCCAGTAGGCGGATGACACAAAGCCCATCAGGAATGCGAATACCGAGAGCCAGGCGAGGCGAACCCATTGATCCCGGTTGATCGGCGCAGGCGGTTCTGCGTTCGACGGGATGATTCGAGACACCGACGGTATGAAAAACCAGGCGGCCACCACTCCGATGCCCGCCAACAGAGCGAAAGAGGCGTAGGCGTAGCGCCAGGCGCCATCCAGAAACAACACGGTGGGTACGGCGACGGCCACACCGATACTGGTGCCCGCGTTCATCACCGAACTGACGCGCCCGTGCATGGAGCGCCTCACCAGTACCTGCATGGCGGCCGTCAAGGCGGGCATCATCAGCCCGGTGCAGACACCGCATGCGAAGACACCGGCGCCCAGTGTGATCGGACCGATCGCCTGACTGATCAGCCCCAGACCGACCACACCAAACCCGCCCGACAGGACGGCGGTGTTGCGCGCACCGAGGCGATCGGCCGCGAGCGGCGCCACCAGTGTGGACAACAGGAAACTGATGAGCGGCAACGCCCCGATGATCCCCACCACATAAGGGGTCAGTTGCAGGTCCGCCCGGATGGGAGGCACAAACAGCCCGAAGGCGAAACGTGCGAGACCATAACTGATGGCGACCAATGAAGCGCCAAACACGGCAAACCCGGTACTCGACAGCGACACCATTCGACCTCCGAACGTTTCTGGCTAGTGTCGTGCACCCGCTGGGAACACACCCGATAAAGTCACTATAGATCAGGACACGATGGGATTGTCGGCGTCTTTACCGGCGACCGTGGTCCATTCGCGCACGTGCCAGGATGTAACAAGGCCGTGAGTGACATAAGGGTCGGCTCGTGCAAACGACTCGGCCACTTCGGGTGAGGCGCCCTTGAACACAATGGCAGCTCCGTCCGCGGGATCCGCAAAGGCACCGCCCAGGAAAAACTCGCCCCGATCGATGGACGCCTTGGCCAGGGCCAGGTGCGCGTCGCGGAATTCACCGCGCCGCTCCAGGTAGTCCGGTGCGTATTCGTAGAAAAGGATGTAGTGCATTGATGTGTCTCCAGCCATTGTTAACGAGCGTGGGTGTGGATATGGAGCCACACAACACCCGCAGGGATGTTCCTTAACGATGGTAGCAAAGACACGCTGATAGGGCGTCACAGGCGGTGAGCGCTAGCGCCTGTTCATCACGGCCACGAACAAGGTATCCGCATCATCTTCGGGAGCCCCGACAATTCTCTGGCTGACCAGTTTGAAGTCGGAATGCTGAGCGAGAAAAGCGGACACCCGATCTTCATTCTCTTCCACCAGCCAACTGCAGGTGGCATACACCAGACGACCTCCCGGAGCCAGGGCTCCGGTCGCCTGGGCAAGCAGGCGGTCCTGCAGGTCGGTGAAGGCCCGCAGGCTGTCTTCGTCCAGCCGCCAGCGCGCGTCGGGGCTGCGGCGCCAGGTGCCGCTGGCGGTGCATGGGGCGTCGATCAAGATGGCGTCGAAGTCGAGTCCGTTGAGGGGGTGGATCTGCTCCGGATCGGTGGCGTCGAGCGTGCGTGTTTCGAGCTGAGGTAGGCCCAGGCGTTTGGCGCGCTGGACGGTTTTGTCCAGAGCGTGGTCGCGGATGTCCGTGGCGAGAATGTGGCCGTCGGGGCCGACCAGGCTGGCGAGGGCCAGGGCTTTGCCGCCGGCGCCGGCACACAGGTCCCAGATACGCTCTCCGGGTCGGGCGTTCACGGCTTCGACGATGCGCTGGCTGCCCCGGTCCTGAATATCGAGCCAGCCGTTGCGCCAGGCATCGATATCGGTGAGGCGGCTGTCGCCATCGATGGCGACGGCCAGACCGTCCTGTTCGATGGGGGTCAGTCCATTGCCGGTCAGTGATTCCAGTGCCTCCCGTTCATGTCCGGGCACCAGGCGCAGCCACAGCGGTGGGCGCCGCTGTTGCAGCTGTTGCCAGTGATGTAAGGTGTCCGCACTCCAGTCGCTGGTCTGAATTCGCCGTTCCAGCCGGGCTTTCAAAGGGGGCACCCAGCCCTGACGTAATGGGTTGAGCTGTGCTTGTTCGTCGTCGCTCAGCGCATCGAGGCATCGGCGGCGTTCGGCTGCGTCGGTGAGTTCGCGGGGCAGCTGGTCGTCCGCACCGTCCAGCAGCACGAGCCACGACCAGAGTTCGGCCGGGGGAATGGTTTGCAGTCGAGCCCAGACAGCGTCACGCTGCCAGTCCAATACCTCGTCCTTGAAGCGGGCTTGCAGCCACACCAGGGCGGCGGCTTCACGACAAAGCCGGAAGATGGCATCGCTGTAAAAGCGGCGATCCTTGCGCCCGAAGGCTTTGTGTTCGCGGAACTGCAACGCCAGCCAACGGTCGGTTTGTGGCCAGCGGTCTTCCCGCACCAGGCGGTCGGTCAGGTTGATCAGATGGGGCCAGCGGTAGCCGGGCCAGGCTTGGGGTTTGGGTCGCTCGGACATGCCATTCTCACGGATTCGGACGCGGCGCGGAGTATAGATGACGGGCATTCACGATGACAGGGGCTTTCAAGAGAAGCCTACGGAGACCACGATGAACAAACAGGCATTGATCACCGGCGGCACCAGCGGCATCGGCGCGGCCTTTGCCCGACGCCTGGCGGCCGAGGGTCACGATGTCATTCTGACCGGCCGGCGCGAACCGCAATTGGCCACACTGTGTCGCGAGCTTGAAGAGCAATTCGGTATATCGGCGACGTTCCAGACGGGCGATCTGGCCCGGGCGGAGGACCGCCAGGCCCTGGAAGACCGCATCCGCGCCCTGCCTCGCCTGGATGTGCTGATCAACAACGCCGGCTACGCCGAAGACGGCCGCTTTGGCGACATCGACTGGCCGCGTCACCAGGCTCTGCTCGATGTGCATGTGCAGGCCACAATGCAACTGACACACGCGGCACTGCCCCAGCTGCTGGAACAGCGAGGCACTGTGATCAACGTGGCCTCGGTCGCCAGCTGGCTGCCGACGCCACAAAGTGCGCTCTACGGCCCGACCAAGGCGTTCGTGCGCAGCTTTTCCGAGACGCTTGCACTCAGTTATCACCCGGACGGTCTGAAGGTACAGGCTTTATGTCCGGGATTCACGGTGACCGACTTTCACCAGAAACTGGGCATCGATCCCGCCTCTTTTTACCGGTCGAAAGGCCTGGTGCGTGCCTGGACGGCGGACCAGGTGGTCGACCGTTCACTGAACGATCTGGCGCGGGGGCGCATCGTCTGCATACCGGGCTGGAACTACCGATTGATCGTCACAGCACTGCGCCACCTACCGATGAGTTTGCTCCATTGGGCGCAGCGCCGCGCTAAAGTGGCCCGTTATGGAGCCGATTAAAACAGTGAGCGCACCTTGACGGAAAATAGGATATAGCAAACAATGGAGTTTCTGTTTGTTTTGTGACCACCCTCACACTTAGAGCGATTTCCGGGCGACACATGTGACCCAGTACACCCAAAAGGTCAACGAAACCACACTGAAGATGCCGGTGGCATTGCTTCAGGTAGGGATGTTCGTGTGCCGTTTGGACCGCCCCTGGCTGGGCACACCCTTCCTGATGCAAGGGTTCCTGATCGACAACCGGGAGACTCTGCAAAGCGTCCGCGCCCTGTGCAGTCATGTCTTCGTCGATCCGAACAAGAGCCTGATCCAACTGCGCTCGCCGCGCGAACGTCGCCGGTCAAGGCGCGAAACACCGGAGCCGCCCACCCTCTCCCCCACGGTCGACCGGGACATGGCTCGTCTCGGTCTGCGCGAGGTGCTGCCGACTTACACCCGCACGCTGAAAGGTGTTAAACAGGCACTGCGCGAAGTCGGCCGTGGCCACCCGCTGAACCCGGAACGGCTGGCCGGTCAGGTGGACGAGTGCATCAACGCCCTGATCGACAACATTCCGGCGATGACCTGGCTGTCACGCGTGAAAAGCCACGACGACTACACTTACGAACACGCCATGCACGTCAGCCTGCTGTGTATGGTGTTCGGTATTCACTGCGGCTGGCCGCGTCACGAGGTTCGCCAGGCCGGTCTGGCGGGACTGTTGTTCGACCTCGGCAAGCTACGCATACCCAAGGCCCTGCTGGGCAAGCCGACCCCACTGGCCGAGACCGAGTGGCAACTGTTCCGCGAGCACCCCAAATGGACCCGCTATTTGCTGGAAAAATCCGGTTTCGAACAGGACGTGGTCATGGCGTGCTATTACCACCATGAGCGACCGGACGGTCGGGGCTACCCGGTTCGAAAGCTCGGGACCCAGGTGCCCTTGGCCGCCCGCCTGATCCATATTCTCGACGCTTTCGACGCCATGATCAGCTACCGGCCCTACGCCCAGCAAAGGACTGTCTACGAGGCCATCCGGGTGCTGTACCACGGTCGCAACAGCCAGTTCGACGCGGCCCTGGTCGACCAGTTCATCGAGCTGATGGGCGTCTACCCGATGGGTACCCTGGTCGAGTTGAGCAGCGGTGAAGTGGCCGTGGTGATCGGCCAGAATCACGATGCCCGTCTGCTGCCCAAGGTGGCGATCATCCGCGATCGCAACAAAAATCCGGTCGCCGAGCATGTGGTGAACCTGAAGCAACTGCGCGATGCCGAGGGCAAAGCGCGTTTTCGGGTCAAATCGATGCTGCTGGACGGCAGCTATGGCGTTTACATGCAGGAATATACCCGCCATCTGGTTTTGGACGCCTCCCCCGCCTAACCGACGCCGAACCACCACGCTTGTGCTCGACGTGAAAAGTCGTCACTCTTGGCGCTGTCTATGACTGTTCGACTCCCTAGATGAACTGGAACTGGCTGCTCACCCTCTTCCTTTGGATTTACCCGCCGGTCTTGCTGGCGTTGAGCCTGCGTATTCTGATGCGCCGGCGCAGCGTCGGTGTGACCTTGTCCTGGCTGTTGCTGATTTACGCACTGCCGTTGGTGGGGTTCATTTTTTACGGCATGTTCGGGGAACGCTACCTCGGCCGTCTAAGGGTCAAACGGGCCCGTAAACAATACGGGTTCTACCGGCAATGGCTGGACGAAGTCTCGGAACGCCGGCTGCTGTCGACCGAAGAGACCAACTCGCCGCTGCGTCCGGTGATGGAATTAACGCTGGGCAGCCTGGGCATGCCCGCATTGCACGGCAATCACTGGCGTTTACTCTACAGCCCGAGCGTGGTGTTCGATCAATTACTGCGGGATTTGGCCGAGGCGCGCGAAAGAGTATTCATCGAGTTCTATATCGTCGAGGAGAAAGGCCGGGTCGAGGAGGTCCTTCAGGCCCTGGAAGCGGCTCGGGCCCGGGGTGTGGAAGTCAGGCTGTTGCTCGACAGTGTCGGCTCCAACGACTTCCTGAAAAGCCGACGCTGCCAGCGTTTGCAAGCCGCCGGTGTTGAAGTGCTGGATGTCCTGCACGCCAACCTGTTCCGGATGTCGCTGCAGCGGGTCGATCTGCGCCAGCACCGCAAACTGATCAGCATCGACAACCACATTGCCTACACCGGTTCGATGAACCTCGCCGACCCGCTCTGGTTCCGCCAGGACAGCGGGGTCGGCCCCTGGATCGACCTGATGGTGCGACTGGAAGGCCCGGTGGCCGCCATCATGCAGGGCTCGATGATCTTCGATTGGGAAATGGAAACCGGCAAGCGACTTGTTGACGGCCTGGCCTGGCCCAAAGACTCGGCCACCGGGAAAAGTCTGATGCAGTTCCTGCCCACCGGACCCGCCTTCGATGAAGACATTATGCTGCAGGTGTTGCTGACCGCTATCCACAACGCCCGTGAGCAGGTGGTGATCACCACGCCCTATTTCGTGCCGGACGAAGCGGTGATGCAGGCCCTCAAATCGGTCGCCAAACGCGGGCTGAAGGTGACCCTACTGGTGCCCCGCCGCATCGACAGCCGCATGGCGCAGTATGCCGGCCGCTCCTTCTACGACGAACTGATGAGCGTCGGCGTGGAAATCCTGCGCTTCACTGGCGGTTTGCTGCATACGAAATGCGTCATCATCGACGACCATCTGGTGCTGATCGGCTCGGTGAACCTGGACATGCGCAGCATCTGGCTGAACTTCGAATCGACCCTGGTGATCGACGACCACGGCTTTTATCGGGCGATGTCCCATGTCATCGACGAGTACAGACGATCCAGCCATCGACTGGAACTAACGCAGTGGCGGCGCCGGCCGGTGTATAAGCGGGTGCTGGAGAATCTGGCGCAGTTGGCGAGCCCGTTGTTGTAACCTGATGGGTGACGAAACCGGGTAGGGTTGAAGTGGTCCGACATCTTGGGCGGAGCGATATCTGCCGTTTTCTCTGGATCAGGTGAAACCATGGGTTCCCCGGATGGGCTTCGCCCATTTGGCAGATGTCGGCGTAGCCTCTTCTGCCCTACGGGATAGCGGTACTTGCTTCAGGGGCGGCCGGTGTGGATGCCGGCCAGCATCAGGGTGGCCACTACGCCGGTTGCCGGAATCAACACCAGAAAATAGCGCAGCGGGTGGTACATGCCGGACGCGCCGGCGAGGATGCCGATACCGCCTCCGCCGCCGATCAGCCAGTTGCCCGGCATGTTGATCAGCACCACCAGCATCCAATACGGATGACTGGCGATGTGCCGATCGGAGAAACGCAGCGCCCGGTCGCCTAAGCCGGTTCCGGTGGCCTGCTCGACCCGGTCCTGAAAACGCCCCCGCAGTCGCCCGACCCAGGGCCATTCACGCATCCAGTAGCCGAGGGCGAAGGCCACCAGCAGGCCGATCGGTGTGGCGAGCCAGATGGATAAAATGGCGGGTTTGCCGAAGGCGGCCATGATCATCCAGCCGAGCTCGACGGCCGGCAGGAACGGCACGGCCAGCGCCAGGGCGTATAGCGACGAGGTCACGACCAGTACCCAGACCAATGGGTAGTCGCGCGCTTGCAGCCAGGCCATGACCAGCCCTTTACCGTCCGAGAACACCACCAGCCAGACCATGGCGACCAGCGCCAGCGCGCCGAACAAACGCCGCCACAGTGCCATGGCGTTCAGGGTCGAGTGGCCAGGGGTGCGGAGGAAGGCTCGGCGGACACACCCTCGGCGACGTCGGCCTGAGCCGGCATCAGGTGGACACGGTCCGCCTTGTCACGCGCCTGCCGCAAGGCCTGGCCGAGCCGGGCCAGCAGAGCCTGGGGTTCTTCGCGGTCCAGGCTGAGCGTGGTTCCGATGCTGACCTCGATGCGCTCGGCGCGTCCACCCAGATCGAACGCCATGCGCGACGCCGAGGACTGGATGCGTCGCGCCAGGCTGAGGGTGACATCCTCGTCCGTCATGGCCTCGACGGCGATGACGAACTGGTCGGCCCCGACGCGGGCGATCAGCGCCAGTTCGTCGATGTCGGCGCGCAGACGCTGGGCCAGTTTGCGCATCAGCGTATCGCCGATCTCATGGCCGTGGCGACGGTTGATGGCGCGCATCTCGTCGACGTCCAGCAGGTACACCGCGAACGGCTGCCCCTGGTTGTACCAGGTCGCCAACTGCCGCATCAGGCCGTGCCGGTTGGGCAGGCCGGTCAGGGCGTCGGTCAGGGCGAGGCGTTCGAGCTGATTGCGTTGGTGCATCAACCGGTAGATGAAATAACGGCACACCACGGCCATGCCGATGAAACAGACCACCAGATCCAGCCATTTGAAACGGCGGTAGGCGTCCTCGGACATCACGAACCAGGGTTCGGCCGGTTCCGGCACGATGAAGACCAGCGTCAACAGCGCCAGGGTGAGCGTCAGCAGGGTGTTTTGCCATTCGCGGCGTTCCGGTGGCAGTACCATGAAGATCAGGGCGGGAATCAGCAGGAAGTAGTATTCCGCCGACTGCATGCGGGTGAAGCCGAACAGATTCATGATGGTGAAGCAGAACAGGAACACCAGCACCATCCAGGTCGCGGCGAACAGCGGTTTGTCCAGATAATACGAGATCAGGGCGAGCCCGTGCAGGCCGGCGCAGAGCAGGAGAAAAGGTACCAAAAAACCGGACTCGGCGGTGAATTCGAGTGCCAGGATGTAAATGCCGTAGGCAATCAATCCCACCCAGAGCGACATCCTCAGTGACAGACTGCGCAGCTCACTGTCGCCGGGAACGGCTGTCGGCCAGAACTTGACGGTCATAATGTTCTCGTTGTTCTTACGCTGTACCCGCCCAAAAGCGCCAGGCAGGCGATTGAATTCCTCCTTGATGTGTACGGCATCGAATGGGCCGACCGGTGTCGGTCAGAGAGACGATGGTAACCGCTGGGTCACTGGCCGGGTGCCTGTCGGACCCAGAAACGGTCCCTGTCGGATAAAGACATGCGCCGACCCGGGGGTCGGCACGGCCGGACGGTGGTGTCCGGCCGTTCAATGAACAATCAGCTTTCGTCGTGGACGTGGCCGTGTTCCAGTTCTTCGGCGGTGGCTTCGCGTACCTCGGCCACTTCGCCCTTGAAGCTCAGAGACTTGCCGGCCAGCGGATGGTTGCCATCCACGGTGACGGTGTCGTCTTCGACCTGGGTTACGGTCACTTGCAGCGGACCGCCTTGAGTCTGGGCGGTGAAGACCATGCCTTCTTCCACCTTTTCGACGCCCTGGAAGGCATCTTTGGGTACGGACTGCACCAGGCCGTCCTGGTAGTCGCCGTAGGCTTCTTCGGGAGTGACGGTGACATCGAATGCTTCACCGACGTCCAGGCCGTCCAGCGCTTTTTCCAGGCCCGGAATGATGTTCTTGTGACCGTGCAGATAGACCAGCGGTTCGCGGCCTTCAGAGGAATCTACGACAACGCCGTCTTCATCCTTGACCTCGTAGTGGATGGATACAACGCGTTGTTCAGCAATGTTCATAGGGGACTCCTGTTGGAGGCGGCTGCTTACTTAATTGCAACCAGAGAATTTACAGCCTGGGGCACAGGGGGCACAGGCCGGTGGCGGATGCATCGAGCCGGCATAGCCGATCCGGCGACCGATTTATCGCTCAGACGCCTAGAATAACAGTGCGAGTCCGGGCAGAAAAGAAAACCTATGTTACAGAAGGCGTGTGCCTGCCTCTATAACCAGCCCCGCTCACGGGCCAGACGCGTAGCCTCGGTTCGGTTGCGGGCCCCGAGCCGCTTGATCACATCAGACAGGGTGTTGCGTACCGTCCCCTCGGAACGGAAGACCCGGGCCGCGATTTCGGCCGTGGTCAGACCGTCCCCGGCCAGACGCAGCATGCGGCGTTCGCGGTCGTTCAGGGGGCCGGTGTCGGCGTCGGCCAGCCCCTCCAGCGACGGGTCGAACACCGATTGCCCACGCATCACGCGCTTCAGACTGCGTGCCAACTCGTCCGACGGCGCCTCCTTGAGCAGGTAGCCGTCGACGCCCAGTTCTCGGGCCCGGCTCAGGTAACCCTGGCGGGAAAAGGTGGTCAGAATCACGATACGGGGGCGGGGTTCCGGTTGCTGGCGAATCCAGGCGGCCAATTCCAGGCCGGTCAGGCCGGGCATCTCGATGTCGGTCAGCACCAGGTCGATGGAATGCGCGCGCAGTGCCTGCTGCGCGGCCTCACCGTCCATGACCTGGGCGACGACCTCGAATCCGCCCTGGAGTTCCAGCAGCGCCGAGAGCGCGCCGAGCACCATGCCCTGATCTTCGGCCACCAGCACACGTATGGGTTTCATCGGGCGGGTTCCTCCGTCGTCGGTGTCGCAGGTGAGGCGCCGATGGTCGCTTCCAGACGGCAGCCGGGCTGTGCCGAGCGCAGATGCAGGGCACCGCCGCATAACCCCAGCCGTTCGCGCATGCCTTCCAGACCGTTGCCGAAACGGCCACTCCAGCCCCGGCCATCGTCCTCGACGCTGAGCAGCCACTGACCGTCGCGCGCCTGCCAGTGAATGCGACAATGACGGGCCTCGGCATGGCGCACGACGTTGGTGACCGCCTCGCGCAGTACCAGACAGAGGACGTTTTCCTGCTGCCGATCCAGCCCGTCGGGCACCCGCTCGGGGAGGTCCACCTCGATGTCGGCCGCTTCCAGGGCGTGTCGGGCCAGCGACAGCTCGTTGGCCAGGTTGCCGCTGCGATAGCCGGTCACGGTCTGGCGCACCTCGGCCAGGGCCCGGCGGGCGGATTCGGCCACTTCCCGCATCTCGTGGCCGGCACGCTCCGGATCCCGGGTCATCAATTTCTCCGCCAGTTCGGACTTCAGCGCAATCGAACTGAGCGTGTGCCCGAGTACGTCGTGCAGATCGCGCGCGATCCGCTCGCGTTCGGCCTCCCGGGTCAGGTGTTCGAGGTCTTCCTGGCTGCGCAGCAGTACGCGCAGAGCGGTCATATGCCGGAAGAAGAGATAGTCAGCGTGGCCACCCAGTAGGATCAGGATCGCCAGAATCGAGTTGTAGAGGTTGCCCATGTCCAGCCAGACACCCTGCCCGATCACAATCAGGGTCTGCAGAACCAGGGCGAGGGTGACCTGCCAAACACGGGGCATGACCATGACGAACACCAGGGCGTAGAACAGGTACATCGCGCCGGTCCAGTGCAGGGACACAGCCCAGAGCCCGAGCCCGGTCAGGACAGTGAAAAAGATCAGGTTGTAGTACGGCCGCGCCCACATGCCGGAATACCAGCACAGGGAGCCGGCTCCCGCGATCACCACGGCCTGGGCCCAATCGGATAATGGCACGCCTTCGAACAACAGCCCGAGGAAGAAGATGACCGGGCCGTAGTTCATCACATGAACCAGCCAGTCGTACTGGAGGACGTGTTCCCGGGGCAGCAGTCGCATGCTCAGTGTCCGGTTCCGGTGCGGTTTATGAAGTCGACCAGGGCATCGGCGGCGTTGGCGAGGTTTTCCTCCAGTGTATGGCCACTGGCCTTGCGCGGTTTCAGGCTGTGGTCGCCGTCGGGCAGCCAGTGCAGTTGAATCGCTTCCGGCAGGTCATACCCGTCGACTTCCTCGCGTTTGCCCAGGGCGTCGCGTTCGCCCTGGCAGATCAGCGTGGGGCATTGGATGTCGCCGAGGTGGTCGAGCCTCAGTTTGTCGGGTTTGCCAGGCGGGTGGAAGGGGTAGCCGAGGACACAGACACCGGCGACGGGGCGCTGGGTTGCGACCAGGGTGGCCATGCGACCGCCCATGGATTTGCCGCCGATGAAGAGGCGTTCGGGGTGGCCGAGCTCGTCGAGGATGGCGTTGTAGCTGTCGAGCAGTTTGGGGGCGCGGTCCGGGGGGCGTTTTTTGCCGGTTTGGCGGCGTTCGATCATGTAGGGGAATTCGAAGCGGGCGACGCGGATGCCGCGGTCGTTGAGCAGGCGGGTGATATCGTTCATGAAGTCGGAGTCCATGGGGGCGCCGGCGCCGTGGGCCAGCACCAGGGTTGTAGCCGAATCCGGGCCGTCTATCCGCATGCTCTGTTTGCTCCTATCGATGATGGTGGTTGCTTATTGTGCCTTCTAACCCGTGTCGGGGGGAGGGGGTTGCCCTAAGGGGTCGCCGTGTACCCGTCCATGGGGGCTTGACCGCAGCATCCCTGCTGCGGACATCCCCTTAGGGCAACTCCCTCCCCCCGACACTGACCTTGAGCGGTTGCATCCACAATATTCAAGGCGGTCGCTCCAACAGTTTCCAAACAATTTGACCCAGCTCTGTGACCGATGGCGCCTGTGTTCAACGGGGACAAGCACTATAATGGCGACACTATTTACGGGTTGAGAGCATCAAGGTTATGTGGAAGCTGGCAACGGGTTTATTGGCGGTGGCAACGCTGGTGGGATGCAGTGCGGTGCCAATCGAGAAGGTGGACCCCGAGGAGTTGGAGGTGACGGTGGATTATCGTCATCGGCCGAATCGGGTGGATCTGGATACGACCTTCAAGACGGGGTTCTGGGATCGGCGTGTGGATGCGGAGTCGAACCGGCCTGAATTGGTGACGAGTGGTGGTGAGGTGCTGACGCTGAACCGGGGCGTAAAAGACGGCCGCTACGGGTTGGAACTGGATCCGGACCTGGGTCCGTACCGGTTGGTGTTGCCGGGGTTTGCGGAGATGACGTTGCCGATCGGGGAGCCGGTTCGGTTGAGCGGGACGTCGTCGATTCGCGGGAAGTTGTTCGATCGCAACGATGAGCTGACGCTGTCGGTGAGAGGCGAGACGGATCGTCCGCGCGGTTGGTCGTTTACCGCCTGGTGTGGGGATGAGAGCTGGACGTTGAATCGCAGTCTGAGCAGCGGCGATACGGAAATCGAGCTGAAGCTGGGCAGTCTGATGCGCCAGATCAACAATGCGGCGCAGGCGGATTTGAACGGTCAGATCCCGGTGGAGGTGACGCTGTGGGAGACCTACGATGTGGATTGGCGGCCGCCGTTCAAGGCCGGTTTGGCGCGAGCGCAGGATGATCTGAATTTTCAGGTCGATACGGCGAGTTTCCGGTTCCAGGCGAAAGTCACGGTCCAGGTTTCCGATAACGCTTTCTTCAGTTTCCAGAATCAGGCGCATCCGGTGCGTTACTGTTACTGACTGTGGTCGAATCAGCTATCCCGTGGCCAATAGTAATTCAGTGTTCATAACCCGCCTTCGGAGGTGGGGTACAGGCCCTGCCGGGTCGCTGTGAATACATCCATGTAAGCTAGGCCGCAGCAGCCGACCGCCATGGATGGCGGAAGTGCCGGTTTTGCAGGAGCAACAAACCGGTCCTGCTGCGGACTCCCCTGCAGGACCTGCACCCCACCTCCGAACGCTAGCCCTTTCAATAACTCTTTAACGGGTACACCCCCATGGCGCTCAAAGCTCTGAATCTCGGTCCCAAATCTACGGAATGGTTGGCTAATGCCGGTATTACTACCGTTGATGAGTTGCGATCTCGAGGTTCAGTTGAGACCTTTCTCGACGTGGAAGAGCTGGGATTCAAACTCTCTCTTAATCTTCTCTATGCTCTGGAAGGTGCTATAAGCGACCGGCATTGGCAAACGGTCCGACGGGAAGAAGGCGGTGAACTCCTGCTCCGGCTGGATATGGCCCGGGAGGCACGACAGACGCAGGGAGGATATGGCGACTGATCCGCCGATCAATCGTCCCGCGGACCCGAGGCCGGTTTGGCGAGGTCCTGAACCCAGTAGGCGCGGCCTTTGTCGTCGAACGCCAGCCCGAGGCCGATGTGGCTGTAGTCGGGGTTCATCAGGGTGTCGCAGGGGATCGTCTCGGCCAGCCAACCATCGACGACCTTGTCCGCATCGGTCGAGCTGAGGCGGGCGATGTTCTCGCCCAGGGCTTGCCAGTCGTAGCCGTGCGCGTCGGCCCGTTGCGGCAGGGTGGTACCGTCGCTGGAGTAATGACTCAGCAGCGACTGTTCGGCCATGGCGTCGGCATGGCTCTGGGCGATGTCGGTCAGGGCGCATTGGTAGGTCAGGGGCGGAGCCGGCGGCAGGGTTTGGTTGCCGCATTGACGGGCGGTTTGTCGCGCCTCGTTCACGGCTTCAAGCAGGGCCTGGCGCTCCGGGGTGACGCAGCGATCGAGGGTTTCCTGTGAGGTTTGGCCGATCTGGCCGGCGGTGGTGAAGGACCAGTCCGCGCCCCCGTAGGGCTCGCCGGTGTTGGACATCAGTTCCCGGGTCAGCTCGACTCGGTAGTGTTGATCCGGCTGCAGGGACTGTTCGGGCAACAGACGAATGGTGTGGGTGTCGGCCACGTAGACGACGGCGGCGTTCACCCGGGTGTCGTCCCGCCACAGCCGAACGGTGTCGTCGGTGATGGTTTCCATCAACAGCGGGGCGTCGAAGCTGACCATGACGTCGCGCACCAGCGACTGGTTCCGCTCGCCGTCGACGGGGCTGTGGTCTACGATGCCGAAGCTGGAGTGTTCACGCGCACGCAACGGCATCTCCGGATAGGTCAGCTCCGCTTCGGGCGTGTCGCTGACGCTTTCCAGATTGCATCCTGTAAGGGCCAGTGCCAGGGTCAGCACCCAGCCCAGTGTTTGAATTCTGTCCTTGATCACCATCGGCTCTGTGGGTCGACTATTGATAAACTCTTTACAGTGTAGCGCCTTACAGAGGTTAACCAAACGGTTTAAGTGCCCCCAAAGGTGTATTTTGCCAACCGTTTGGCGGTTTTAAGCCCTATTTGCCCAGTATGACCACCCAGACGATCCAGATCAGCCAGACCAGGAACAGAAAAGGGGCGGCCATCAGCGCCAGTACAAACAGTGTGGACACCAGTCCCAGGGCGATGCCCAGCAACCATAAGGCGCCGCTGAGGGCAAAGACCACCAACACAGCGATGACCGCCAGGCGAAACAGCGTTGCCCAGAAGCCGCGTCGGCGTCTCGGATAAGGATCATAGTCGTCGTATCGATAGTAGGCCATCAGGTGTTGCTCCCAAAAATGAGGCTGTAAGGTCTATATTGGGCCTTACAGGAATCATGCCAAGCCGCAACCGCACGGATTATGGCGTTTTCCACCCTGCATGGACGTTCGATTTAGCCATTTACACCAAACGCTTGGCGCCTGAGACCGCTTCCGTCGACGCCTCTTCCCCGGCACCACCGAAACCTGAGACAATAGCGCCTGTTCGCGCCCCGGGGACGTCGCCATGACAATCGAAAGCAGCCTGACCTTCTTCATCGCCATTTTCATTTTCAGTATCACTCCGGGGCCCGGCATCTTCGCTATCCTGGCGCGAGCCCTCACCCGGGGCGCCCTCGCCTGCACCCCGCTCGCATTCGGCATGGTGATCAGCGACCTGGTCTATCTGGTCCTCGCCTGTTTCAGTCTCTCGGCGCTGGCGACCCACTACAGCGAGGTGTTCACTGTCATTCGCCTGGCCGGCGCCGCCTATCTGCTCTACCTCGGCTGGAAAATGTGGACCAGTCCGGTGAACACCGACTTCGACAACGCCGCTCCCCGCAGCGGTGCGCTGCGCAGTCTGGTGCAGGGCGTTCTGATTTCCGCTTCCAACCCCAAAGTGATTCTGTTCTACGTCGCCTTCCTGCCGACGTTCATGGATCTGTCCAGCCTTTCCACCGGCGACATCGTGCTCGCCGGCGGCCTCACGGTCGCCGCCTTGATGCTGGGTCTGATGCTGATCGCCTGGGGCGCGTCCCGCGTTCGGGTCTATGCCCGTTCCACCAAGGCCATGCGACGGCTGAACCGGACAGCCGGGTCGATCATGATCGGGGCCGGGGCCTTGTTGGCGGCCAAGAGTTAACTGACGGGTCGTGCCATGAACCACGTTGTTGGATTACGGATCTTCGATCCTAATCCAACCTACTGCCCCCCAAGTGCCCACCCTGGATTGGTGCTACCCGGTTCCCGAAAAAAAGAAGCCGACGCCCGTCCAGGGTCGCCGGCTTCCCGTCCCTTGTTCGTGGGCTCCGGTGATCAGAGCCGGTATTCGTGCAACCGGTGCGACAACTCGTCCGCCATGGTCTGCAGCGACTGACTCGCTTCGGAGATCCGATTCGCATCCGCCGTTGTCTGCTCGATCGCCTGCGCGATGCTGTCCATGTTGCGGTTCACGTCGTTGGACACCGCCGCCATTTGTTCGGCCGCGCTCGCCAACTGGGTGTTGATGTCCGTCAGGGTCGTCATCGACTGACGAATGCCCGACAGTGCCTGGCCGGAGAGTCCCGCCTGTTCGATGGTTTTCGACGCCTGTGCCTGGCCCTGCTGAATGCTGCTCACCGCCTGCTCGCAGCCTTCCTGAACCCGGCCGATCTTCTCGCTGATCTCCTGGGTCGAATCCTGGGTACGGCTGGCCAGCTTGCGCACTTCATCGGCCACCACGGCGAAGCCCCGGCCCTGTTCACCGGCGCGGGCGGCTTCGATCGCCGCGTTCAGCGCCAACAGGTTGGTTTGCTCGGCGATGCCGCCGATCTCTTCGGTCACCACGCCGATTTCCTCGCCGCCGGAGGCCAGTTTATCGAGTACACCGGCCAGTTCGGTGATGCTGGTGTTCAGCGCTTCCATCGCCTCGATGGTGGATTCCACCGCACGGGACCCCTCGCCGACTTCTTCGTCGGCTTCGCGCGTGAACTTCGCGGCCGAGGTGGCGTTCTGGGCGACATCGCCGGTTGTTGTGGACATTTGGTGTACAGCCGTGGCCACCTGGGCGGTTTCACCCTGGACGCGCCCCAGAACTTCTTGGGTTTGCTCGGCGGAGGACGCCAGGGTGGAGGACTGTTCGGCCAGCGAGCCGGACAACCCGGTCAGGGTGCCGATCAGATCGCGCAGGTTGTCGGTCATCCGGCTGACCGCCGCCATCAGGCTGCTGTCGTCGCCTTCGCGCAGCTCGATGTCGACGCTGAAGTCGCCCGTGGCCATACGGTTCATGATGGCAACGGTATCATCGACCTCGCCACCCAGTTTGGACAGGACCCAGCGACGAGTGTAGAGCGACAACGCCAGAATGGCGGCCACAACCAGCAGCACAACGGTACCGACGCTCAGCAACTGGGACATGAAAGCGGAGCGTACGTCGTCCACATAGATGCCGGATCCGAGGACCCATTGCCACTGATCGTCTTTGGTTACGAAGGACAACTTGGTGTACCTCTCTTCGGTCACGCCGCCGCCTTCGATAGGTTTGGGCCACTGGTATTCGACGAAACCGCTGCCTTCGCGTTGCACCAGGTCGGTAAAGGCGACAAAGAGGTTCTTGTTGTCGAGGCGCTGTTCGAAGTCGCCATCCAGGCTGCGGGCCAGGGTGGCGTAGTTGTAGTTGGAGCTGCTGAGCACCTGGCCGTCGAGACTCGGCACGGTGGGATGCATGACCATGCGCGGATGCGGTTGGCCCAGATCGTTGATCCAGATGTACTCGGTACCCGAGTAACGCAATTCGCGGATGGCGTCCTTGGCCCGCTGCTGCGCCTCTTCGCGGTCGTAGGCGCCGGCGGCGACCTGGTCCTGATGAAAATCGACCAGGCCCTGGGCGAGTTCGACCACGGCCACGACCCGTGCTTCCCGCCCTTCCATCAGGCTGCGTTCCAGGCTGGACACCGACACCCAGCCGATCAGAACCAGCCCGAGCAGACACAGAGCCGGAATCAATAACAACCGCCCACCGATGGTTGAAAACTTCATGACGAACCCTCCGCCGAAAATTGGTACCGGGAACTCGGACCAGTGACTAAAATTTAGTCAGCTTTTCAGGGTTTCGCCATAATTTAGACAGTGTGTTTAGGTATTGCCCTGACTTAAGTCAACGCCAGTTGAACCAGATAGCCAGTGTAGAGCGCGTAGACAATCAACAGGAGGCTGCCCTCGATCCGATTGATACGCCCCTGGCGGCCTTTCAGCCCGATCCCCATGACCAGGAGTGCGATGGTCAGGCCGGTCATGACGATCCAGTCACGCGTCAGTACTTCGGGGTCGGTCGCCAGCGGCGAAATACCGGCGGCGATGCCGACGACGGCCAGGGTGTTGAACAGGCCGGAGCCAATGACGTTGCCGAGTGCGAGGTCGTGTTCGTTCTTGCGGATGGCGGCCAGCGAGGACGCCAGTTCCGGCAGGGAGGTGCCGATGGCGACGACGGTCAGGCCGATGATCAGATCACTGACGCCGAGGCTCTGGGCGATGATGACGGCGCCCCAGACCAACAGGCGCGAACTGATGACCAACAGAATCAGACCGACGACGAGCCAGGTCAGCGCGACTTTGAGCGACATGGGGTGGGAATCGAGCTCGGCGGTCACTTCGACGCCGATGATGTCATCACCGCCTTTGCTGCCCTGGTAGATGGACCAGCCCATGATGACAAAGAAGACGATCAACAGGACCGTGGCGTCGACCCGGGTCAGTTGGTTGTCGAGCAGGAACCAGCCGGACAGCACGGTGATGGCGAGCAGGATCGGCAGTTCCTTGGTGATGATCCTGGAATGCACCTGGATGGGTGACAGCACGGCGACCAGACCGACCACGAGGCCGATGTTGGTGATATTGGAGCCGTAGGCGTTGCCGAGGGCGAGGCCGGGGTTGCCATCGAGCGCGGCGATGGCGGAAACGACCAGTTCGGGAGCGGAGGTGCCGAAGCCGACGATGACCATACCGATGAGCAGCGGTGACATACCGGCGTATCGGGCGGTGGCGGAGGCGCCGTCGACAAAGCGGTCGGCACTCCAGACAAGCAGGGCCAATCCGGCGATGACAGCCAACCAGGCTAACAACATGTGGTTTCTCTCCCGAGCATCGAATGTGAGGGGCGTATTAAGCCAGAGTCTGTTTGGGTTTTACAGTGCTTGGGGGTTGGATGGCTTGGGTGCCCATAGTTTGAGGTGGCAGGGCTTGCGTGGGTGCCAAGGGCCCGTACCGGCTGGGCGGGGTGCCCCTGCAGGGTCGCTGTGAATACGTCCATGTAAGCTTGACCGCAGCATCCATGCTGCGGACATCCCTGCAGGGGCACCCCACCCAGCCGGCACTCGGAATTGTGGATGCATACCCATGTTCCTGGCACCTGTAGGGTGGGCACGGCCCACCAAAAGGGTCAGAGCAACCGCAAATCCACCCATATCCGATAAAAGTGGATTAAATCACGGCATTCCGTGGCCCGTTCCCATCCATGGTGGGCAGTGCCCACCCTAGGAGTAGGTTGAATTAGGCCGAAGGCCGTAATCCAACAATCACACCCCGCCTCATTCGGTGATCGAGGCCTCATCCTTCCCAACGGCCACCCACAGTCCATCAACGTCCACCAATCCTTGCGCCACACCATTCGCCACCCGGAAATACCCGGGCACGTCACTGCGCTGGATGGCGTAGGTGCCGTCCTGGTGGTACAGGGCCACTTGCATCGGTTCCGCGCCACCAAATTCAACGGTCAAAGCGGGTTCAGCGTCGGCCAATTGGGTTTCTAGCTCCTCATCCACCCAGCCGCTGACAGTCAGAGTGGACCATTTGCGCAGCCAGTCCTTCCAGGCACCCTGGTCCAGGTTCGCGTCGGCATCATCGGCCAATCGCCAACCATCCTCCCGACGCTGGACGGACCGTTCCCCCAGTGCCACTTCGGTGACTGGCTCAAGATCGACCTGCAATAAACCGCGATCCAGCCAGGCGTCGGCCTTGGCGTTGAGGTCGACCGCGTTCAGTTGAATCGAGTGCACGTCGGCCTGGTCACCGCGACGCACATGCACTTGGCGGTACCCCGGAGAGGTACCGAAGTAGAGGTGCTGTTTATCGCCGCCGTCGGTGACCAGCGCCAAGCGGCGCTGGTAGTTGTCGTCGGCGGTTTCGAAGCGTTCGGCGGCGGTGCCACTGTCGGCGACCGGCCAGGTCAGTTGAGCCTCGGCCAGGGGACCGAGAACGGTGTCGACGGTGGCCGAGCTTGCCGGGTAGCGCTGGCCGTTGCGTTCCAGCCACCAGCGGTCGTCCTGGCGGACGAGGGTGAGGCTGCGTTCGGTGTCGCCGCTGTGGTCGTCGATGCGCACTTCGGTGACCTGCTCGCGTTCGAAGGCGAGCAGGGGTTCGGTATCGATACCGTCGTCGTTCCATAGAACATTGCCCTGAACGACGGCGACAAGCAGGAGCTGCAGGACAAACGCGACGAGCAGTCCCTGGTTGAATCGGTTGAACATCGGTCGGTCCTCCTTAGGCCCACTGGGTCAGTTGATGCAAACGCTGACGGCGGCGCCAGCGCTGGATGACGATGAGCGCGGCAAGCAGCACGAGCGCGGCGCCATAAGTGGCGTATTCGTAGGCACGCTGGCTGTCTTCGCTCATGGCGGGCAGGGTGCGGTTGTATTCGCCGCCGGAGCGGATGCTCATCAGCCCGCTGTCGTCGAGCGACCATTCGGCCAGGTTGGTCAGGAAGTCGATTTCGCCGGTCAGTTGGGTGCCCTGGGCGGCGCCGGCCATTTGCAGGGCGGTGTCTTCGGCGAAGTCGTTCGAGCCGATGACGATCAAGCGGGCGGATTCAGGCGAACGCTCGATCACGGTACCGATGGTCGGCTGGGTATCCGCCGACTCCGCGGCCTCGGACCCCTCGCTGCTCTCTTCGGTCGTCTCGGTTTCCGCTTCCAGCAAGGGCGAATCCTGCCCGGCGAAATGCGAACGGAACTGACCGGTGAGCGAGACGATCAGCGGATACCGCTCGGTGGTCTCGGCCGGTGTGTAGGTCACGTCGCCGCTGGCGTTCAGACGCGGCATGACCTGGTTGGCCGAGCCGAGCCAGGCTCTCGAGGAGCTCTGGGCCAGGGGTGTGACGGACAGGGCACCGGTGGATTCATCCGCTTCGGACTGCGGCGCCTGGTACTGAACCGCACCGGCCCAGGGAACGGTCAGCCGCCCCAGGTTGGAAGTGACCGGATGATCGGCTAGACCTTCGCCGCGAACGTCGATGAAATACGGGTAGTTCAACATGCGCAGTTCCTCGAAGCGCATGCCGTTGACCTCGCGGATGACCGGTACCGGGAAGGCGGAATTTTGCGGGTCCATGACCAGTTGGTCGCTGACTGAGATGCCTTGCCCACTGAGCCAATCCGTCAGTCCGGAGTCGTGCGCGCTGGCCGACAGTTGCTGCCGCGACAACCGGATCGATTGCGGGCCGGTCGCCAGGACGACGCGTCCGCCGCGCATCAGGTATTGATCGATGGCGAAGACGGCTTTTTCGCTCAGCACCTCGGGCGCCATCACCATCAGCAGGTCGATGGCGGCCGGCACTTGGCCGTTGTCGAGCTGGAGGGTCCGCACGCTGTAATTCTCGGTCAACGCCTGGCGCAGTTGAGTAAACCGCTTGCCGCCGCGTTGCGCCGCATAGGGGTTGGCGCCCGGTGACGGTGTGACCAGGCCGACTGTCTCGGTCAGACCGGTGACGAAGCGTTCCAGCCCGGCTTCCAGTCCGTCGCGCAGGGCATTTTCGGAGAGGTCGTCCGGCAAGGGTACCTGGACGTTCTGATTGCCGTCGCTGAGCATCAGGTAGAAGTAGAACGGCTGTGGATCGAGCAGTCCGGCGACCATGGGCTGGAAGCCGTAGTCCTGCCGGATCTGTTGCGCGAGCCGGCCACCGTCGGCTTCGGGGTTGCGGACCTCGACGTTCAGTTTACCGTTCGAGGCGTCGGCCATCTCGCCGGCGGTGTCTTCCAGCGTGGCGCGGAAGTCGACCAGGGCGTCCGGCAGGGTGTCATCCGGGGATACATAGGCCGTCAGGGTCACGCGTTCGTCCAGCAGCGGGTAAATCTCACCGCCGGCCCGATAGCTTTCCAACACGGAGTTGATCGCCCGGGTCAGGTCGTATTCCGGATTGCGCAGGCGCACGTTCAGGTCGTTCCGGCCCTGTTTCACCTCGATCATGTCGTCGAAGCCGAGCACCCGGTGCTCGTCGCCGTATTTGACCAAGACGTTGAAGTAGGAACTGACCACCGACGACTGGTGTCGGTCGGCCACTTGAAAGGGAACCGGCTCGATGCCGTAGGTCTGGTTGGCTTGCTGTTCGAGTTCGGGCTCCTCGGTCGGGTCGATCAATTGCACTTTAACCGGGTCACCACCGAGGGCACCGTATTCCCGCAGCAAGTCTTTCAATCTCGGCACCAGCGGCGCCAGCAGGGGATGGGTCTTGGCGCTGAAATAGCCTCGCAGCTCCAGCGGTTCGTCCAGCCGGGCCAGGGTCTGGCGGGTGGTGTCGGATATCGAATAGAGGTTGCCTTCGGTGGTGTCGACACGCAATGCGTGAGTCGGCTGCAGCCAGACATTGACCAGCAGCAGGTTCGCCACCAGCAGGCCGATGCCCACTCGCCAGCGGCCGTGCTGGGTCTGGTGCGCCTGCTTGTCCCAGCGTACCTGTTCCAGCGTGTAGACGTTGTAGGCCAGGAAGACCCCGGTCAGGCCCAGGTAATAATACAGGTCGCGCGCATCGATGACGCCGCGCGTGATCGACTCGAACCGGGAACCGCTGCCGATCAGCCGCATCCCGTCGGCGAGATTCGTCGGCACCAGGCTGGTCAGCAGCGGATGACCGATCAGCAGGAAAGCGCCGGCCACAGCCGTGGTCAGCAACAGGGATACGATGGCGTTGTCGGTACGGGCGCTGACGGCGAGGCCGATGGCCAGATACAACGCTCCGAGCAACGCGGTCGCCAGATACCCGGCCCAGACCGGTCCCCAGTCAAGCTCGCCGACGGCACCGACCATGACCGGGATCGGCAAGGTCAGCACCAGCGCCATAAGCAGCAAGGACCAGGCGGCGAGAAATTTGCCGAACACGAAGGCGACACTGCGCGCCGGCATGGTCAACACATGGTCGAGCGTGCCGGTACGGCGCTCTTCGCTCCAACTGCGCATGGTCAGCGCGGCGGCGAGGAAGACCAACACCACCGGCATCCACTCGAACAGGGGGCGCACGTCGGCGATGTTACGGGCGAAGAAGGCTTCGACCCAGAAAAAGATAAAGACGTTGATCAGTGCGAAGGCACCCAGGAATAAATAGGCCAACGGCGAGGCGAAGAAGATGCCCAGTTCTTTGCGGGCGATCTGCACGGTTCCTTTAAGCCACATCGGTTGCTGCCTCCTTCTTCGGTTGAGCGGCCCGGGGTTCGGTGTCGGTCGCTTCGAAAAAGAGCTGTTCCAGATCGCGTTGTTCGCCGGCGATCTGATACAGGTCGATGCCGTCGTTCACCAGGGTGCGGCTGACCTGCGCGGCCAGTTGTCGGCGATCGGCCGTGTGTGCCAGCGCCAGTCGCAACCCGGTGTCGGTCAGGGTTGTCCGGTCTATGCCGGCCATCGATTCGATCCGTTCCAACGCACGTTTCGGGTCGCCGCACTGAACGTGCAGTACCGCGCGATCGGCCAGCTCGGCGATCGGCTCATCCAGGGTCAACCGGCCTTGCTGGAGCATCAGCACCCGGTCACAGACGGCGTTGACTTCCTGCATAATGTGCGTGGACAGAATAACGGTGGCGCTTTGACCAAGGCGGCGAATCAGGTCGCGCATGTGTCGGGTCTGTTCCGGATCGAGGCCGTTGGTCGGCTCGTCCAAAACCAGCAGCTTGGGATTGTTCAACAGGGCCTGGGCAACGCCGACGCGTTGCTTGTAGCCGCGGGAGAGGGTCTGGATGGGACTGGTCAGTTTGTCTTCCAGCTGGGTGTCGTACACCACCCGCTGCACGGCCTCTTTGCGTTCTCGCCGGTTATCGATGCCACGCAGGCCGGCGCAGTAGTCGAGGTATTCGACGATGGTCATTTCCGGATAGAGCGGCAGTTGTTCCGGCAGGTAGCCGATCCGGGCATGCAGTTCGAGGCTGTGGCGTTGCATGTCCAGGCCGTCGAGCGTGACCTGGCCCGATGAGGGTTCCAGCGCTCCGGTGATCATACGCATGATGGTGGTCTTACCGGCCCCGTTGTGACCGAGCAGGCCGACGATTTCGCCCGGCTCCACCCGGAAACTCACCGAATCCACCGCCGTGAAGGATGCAAAGCGACGCGTGACGCTCTGGCATTCAAGCATAGCGATCTCTCCCTTTGGATGAGATGGGTTGTCGTTGTTCAGTTCTATCGTTCGCAACACCTGGGCAGGCACTGCGGATATCAAAGTCGCTGAGGAATCCCGAACCGGGGCAGCGGCTTTGTCGTGCGTCGAGCAGGGACAGGGAGGTCCGCTCGAATGCCGACCGAGGCAGGCACGACGAACCAGAAAATAGGAACAGCGGACAGGGGTTTCAACGGGGCGGGACCTGATCCGCCCCGGAATTTTTCAGTTTACTGACGGCTTGCTGGCAAACCGTTCACAGTCGGCGCATGGTCAGCACAACCTCACCAATCCGAAAACCGAACTTGGTCATCTCGGTAACGTTGATCAAGGTATTGTCGCTGGTTTGATAGAGCCAATCGTCCATCTTGACCTGGATCGTCCGGCCGTTGGACAACGGCACCTCAAGGACGTATGCCATGTTGACGGCGCTGCCCTCATAGCGCATGTCGGCCGTACCGACGACATCGCCGGCGGTGCCTTGAAAATGCCGGGGTCCAACCCGCTCGAAACGCCAGATCCGGGTTTGGCGTTCGCCGTCGTTCCACTGAAAGACTTCATCGAGCACGCCGGACTGATCGTCCCATCGCGCATCGATGGTGGCGGTGAAATACCGGTTCACCTTGCCGCCCCGGCTCAACACCACCCCCTCGGCCACCAGGGTGCCATTGAAAAACTCTTCGGGGTCGAACTCGGGTTCACGACCCTGATAGTCACTGACCCGCACGGAACTGCATCCGACAAGAGCGAAGGCTGTGACCAGACCTATAATGCGTTTCCACACTGTTCCACTCCTCGTTTGATTGACTGTCCTTATACGAATGCGGGGTCGGTGCGGATCGACCTCAACTCAGCCATTCCAGCAAGGGAGCCACCGTGGCCCGGTCGAACTGGCGTATATCACCGTCCTTGAGAAAGCGGATGGTCAGGCGGTGTTCGTCCTGGCTGAGCACCCGCCCGGCGCCAAACCGGGCGTGGCGCACCCGGATGGGTTCGTCGCTGAGGGCATCCTTCGGTGAACGGGTATCTTTGGGCGGGTCGCGCCAGTCGATGGTCAGCGAACACTGAATGGCGCGCAGGTAGCTTTCGGTGCGGTCCGGATCCAGGTTTCGGGTCAGTCCCACAGCGGAGCGGTTCTGGTTAATGGCCTGGGAAAGGGCGAGACAGTCGTCCCAGGCGAGATCGGCGAGAAAAGGGCTGTCCGGGTTGTCGCTGCGGTCCGCGGGCGTCAACAACACCAGTTGCTCCCGCGCGCGGGTCATCGCGACATACAGCAGCCGGCGTTCACTGGCGTCCGAGGTCGGACGGCTGAGATCGCCTTCGGGATGGTAGGGGAAGAAGCGGGCGTTCAGCTCGGGGATCAGAACCACCGGCCATTCGCGGCCCTTGGCCTTGTGGATGGAGGTGATGTGGACCCCGTCCTGGCCGCGCCCGGCCCGATGCTGTTGCAGTTGACGCAACCGGTCGCCGGCCTCCGCCGCCGGCCAGTCCTGCGCGGCGACAAACTGGGCGAAGGCTTTGACGGTGGCGATCTGGTCGTCGACCTGCTGGGCGGAGAAGGCGCTGTCTTTGAGGGCGTTGTAATAGTCGGTGACACGGATCCAGCCGCTGACCAATTCGGTGGCCATGCACCTGGCACGTTCGGCCTTGTCCAGCAAGCGGGCGCGTTCGAGCAGTTGATCGGCCTGGAACGCCGACAAACTTTCCGGGATGGCGTTGCGCAAATGACGGCCCGCCTCGGTAGACACGCCCTTGAGACGCTCGACCAGATCGTCGACCACGACTTTGCGGATCTTCAGATACGGCTGGGTCAGCAGGGTGCGCCAGGCCTGGCGGCGAGTCTCATTGTCGTATTGGGTGAAGGTGCCGCTGGCCAGATCCAGCAAGACCCAAAAGCCCTGCAATTCGTAGCGTTCCAGCACGGTCTGGTGGTGGTCCAGGTGATAGGGCACATCGGCCGCCAGTAACAGCAGTTCCAGACGCGCGCTGTTCGCCCAGAGCCGGTTAAGAACAGCAATATCGGCCAACGGCCGCTGTTGGCGCCACTGCTGGATCAGCCCAAGGGCGGCGCTGGCACAGTCGTCGCTGCGCACCTGTTCCACTCGTGTCATTGGCGTATCGGGATAGGACAGGCACAGCGTGCGTACGGCGACCGGATCGTCGGCCGCACCCATCAGTTGGTTGGCGAGCAGACTGAGGTGATGACCGTAACGAAAGGTCCAGCTCAGTTGGTAATCCCGCACGTCGTTGAACGCTTCGGTGAACCCTTCGGTCAACAAGGCGGGCTCGGAGCCCCGGAACTCGTAGATGGTCTGGTCCGGATCGCCCACGGCCATGACCTGGCCGCGATCGCCGTGCAGGATTTCCAGCAGGCGTTGCTGGATCGGGTTGATGTCCTGAAATTCGTCGACCAGGATCTCTTCCATGTGTCCGGCGAAGCGAGTGGCGATGGCCGGGTCGCCATTCAGACAGCGCACCGGGTCGTAAAGCAAGTCGGCGAAGGTGACACGACGATGGTCCGAGCGCCAGGCCTCGAACCGCTCGAACGCCTCGATGAAGATCCGGCACTGCGACGGCAATCCGCTCTGCTCGAACACAGCGGTGGGGCTCGCCAGATTGCTTTTGACCAGTTCGAAATAGGACAGCGCCGGCTCGACCCATTTTTTCTTGCGATTAAGGATGTCTTCCGCCTGTTCGTCATCCGCCAGCTCGCGCAACAGTCGCCAGACCATCGGTTCGACCTGGGCATCGTTCATCAGGTTGCGGTCGAACGGCGGCAGATCGCCGTCGCTGACCAGGCGCTGGTAAATGCGGTAGCCCAGGGAGTGAAAGGTGCGCACTTCGGGCAGGCTCAGCCCGGACGCCCGGTTCTGCTGCTGCAGCCGGCGCGAGAAATCCTGCTGGGCGGCCTTGTTGTACATCAGCACCAGCAGGCGACGCGGGTTCACACCATCGCGCAGGCGACGGGAGACATAGGCGGTCAACGTCGCCGTCTTGCCGGATCCGGCCACGGCGACGATGCGGGCGTGCCCGTCCGGATGCCGGATAATGGCCTGTTGTTCGTCGGTCAGGGGCATGAGGGTCCTCGCGTCAGGGCCGCAAGGCTATCAGAATCCTTCAATTTTTCATCCAACGGACGATACAAAGAGCATCGCTGTTGCGCACCGAACCAGGGCTGTCTAGGCTTATTCGGGTAGCAACGTCTGTTCAACGGTCCGTTTTGGGCTTCAGGAGCCAGTCATTATGTCGAATGAAATGTGGGTCGTGGTACAGCTGGACTCGGAACCCCTCGCCTTCCCCGCCACCATGATCAAGGAAGTGGTGCCCTGGCAGCCGCTGCACCCGGTACCGAGCGAGGCCATCGGCGTGATGGGGTTGGTCAGCCTGCGGGGCGAGACGTTGGCGGTGATCGACCTGCTGGAAATGACCGGCTACGGCGTCATGGAAAACCCCAGTTTCATGCTGGTGCTCGACTTTTCCGAATCCCGCATCGGATTCGCCGTCACCAAGGTAGAAGGCGTGCAGTATTTCGATGTCGACAACATGGACACCAACATGGCCGGCGGCTACATCCAGGGCACTTTCGAAAAAGAGGACCGTCTCTACCAGCTGATCAATCCGGGAGCGCTGGAACAACTGGTCTCCCAGCACACCGACATTGGCGCGCTCCTGCCCGACGGTTGAACACTGCGTTTCAGTTGAATCTCTTTCAGTTCACTTCTCTCATCTGAATGCGATGACTCTGGTTTCTGACTTCTCGGATGGCCAGCACCGGCTACCGGGTAGGCTTATTCGGGGATGGCGGCCGCCAAGCCCCCATGGACGGGTACACGACGAGCGATGTGTCGCACCACCCGAATAGGTTTACCCGGCCGCCGGTGCGGGTTCAGCCACCTCCAAATCTGATAACATTAATCAATGGATCCGATTCTTCTGTTGCCCCTGCTCGGCATCTTCTTCCTGGGCAGTTACATCCAGACCGTCACCGGTTTCGCCTTCGGCCTTGTGGTCATGGGTCTGACCTCGGCGTTCGGCCTGGTCTCACTCGAATTCGCCGCCTTCGTCACCAGTGCGCTGAGCCTGTTGAACACCGGCATCGCCCTGCGCGGCCACACCCACCACGTCTACAAGCCGGCCCTGTTCGCCATGCTCGCCACGGCAATCCCGCTGACCGGACTTGGCCTCTGGCTGCTGGCCCGATTCAGCGCCGAAGACGTCGGCACCCTCAAGCTGATACTCGGCGCCACCATCATCGCCAGTTGCCTGTTGATGATGTGGAAACCCCACCCGCAACCCAGAGTATCCCGCTCCTGGACCTTCGCCTCCATGGGTGCCCTGGCCGGAGTGCTCGGCGGCCTGTTCGCCACCTATGGCCCACCGCTGGCCTTCCTTATGTATCGCCAACCGTTACCGTTATTGCGCGTGCGCCTGACCCTGCTGATGACCTTCACCGCGACATCGATCATCCGCCTACCCATGGCCCTGCCCTATCTCGATGTCACCCCGGCTTTGATCATCACCGCTCTGCTCGGCCTGCCCGTGGTCGCCACCGGCACCCTCATCGGCAAACGTTTTGGGCCGCCACTGCCCGAGCTCTGGATGCGGCGGTTGGCGTTCGCGTTGCTGATCGGGTCCGGAGGGAGTTTGGTGGCATCCGGGCTGAGGTAAGTGATTGGTTTTGCACGGCTTGGCTGCTGGGAATCCGTGTCTGCTTAGGGTTCTTGGCAGATGGTATGGTAGGAATGTGACTGCATGGGTGAGTACCCGGGGTGGGTGATGCTCTGTAGGGGACATCTGAGGCAGGATGCCGAAGCTAAGCGCCCAGGGATGGGTTTATAGCGGTCCCTGGAAGAGCATCACCCAGCCCGGGTACGTGTTCCGGATAACCAAGACCACCCAGCCGTGAAAAACCAGCCACAGCACCTAAGATTGGCACCGGATACAGACCGATACCAACCGTCACTGGCATCCCTTTCGACTCTGATTATACTGTACATACATACAGTATCGAGCAGTCCCCACACCATGACCTTGTTGCATGAACTGACCCGGAATGGCCAGGTCTGGACCGGCCACGATTGGCGCCGCACCCGCCAACAAGCCCAGCCCAGCGGCCATGCCGCCCTGGATACCGAATTGCCCGGCGGCGGCTGGCCTCTCGGCGCCGTCACCGAGATCCTGGTTCATCGTCCCGGTCAGGGCGAGCTGCGCCTGTTGCTGCCCGCCCTGTCGGAATTGAGCCGGAACGACAGCCGCTGGCAGGTCTGGTTCAACCCGCCCTTTCAGCCCTACGGGCCGGGTCTGGCCCAGTGGGGGCTGGCGCTCGACCGCATGCTGGTGTGTCAGACCCGGGGGGCGGACGACCTGCTGTGGAGCCTGGAGCAATGCCTGAACACCGGCGGCAGCCAGGCCGTGGTGGCCTGGGTGGAACAGCTCGACAAGGCGCGGATGCGCCGCTTGCAACTGGCGGCGGAGAAAGGGCGCATTCCTGTGTTTCTGCTGCGCCCGGCACGGTTCGAGTCGGCCCCGTCGGTGGCCGCATTGAGGCTGCGGCTGACCTCGCCCGGACCGGAGCGTGCGTGTGTGGACATTCTGAAACGCCGGGCCGGTTGGCCGGTGCAGGACATTGAACTGCCGTTGCCGTTGTTCGGCGAAGGAGCGGGGGGCCATGGATAGTACACGGCGCCTTTGGCTGTTCATCGAGTTCCCGGCGCTGGCGCTCGAAGCCTGGTTCGGGCCGGATGACCCGCAGCGGCCGCCGCAATTGCTGCTGGCCGGGAACGGCCAGTCGGTCCTGCAATGCAATGCCGCGGCCACAGCGCTCGGCGTTCGCGAAGGCATGAGCACCAACACCGCCTACTGCCTGCTCGAGTCGGTCGAGATCGCCCAGTACGACGCCCAGCTCGAACGCGAGCAACTGGGCCGGCTGGCGTTGGTGCTGTATCGGTTGTGCGCCGACATCCGCCTGTGCCCGCCGTCGGGCATGTTACTGGAAATCGGCTCCATGCTGCGGTTGTTTGGTGGGCTCGACGCCTTCCTGGAACAGCTGTGGGCGCACCTGCACCGCAGTGGCTACCGCTACCACTGCGCCACCGGGCACACCGCCCTGGCGGCGCGGCTGCTGGCCCGGAACAGGATCGCGTTGTTCAGCCAGGATGCCGTCCGGATCCGCGCCGAACTCGACCCGTTGCCGGTCGACGCGCTCGACTTACCGATCAAGGACCCCGCCAAACTGACCCGAATGGGGCTGACCACCTATGCCCAACTGCGCCGTGCCCCCCGGGCCGAACTGGGTTATCGCTTCGGCCCGGAGATGGTGCGCCACCTGAACGCCCTGGAACAGCCGGATGCCCTGGGGCAACGGTTCACCTTGCCCCCGCATTTCAACGAGCGCCTGGAATTGCTGCACGAGGCGACCCAGGCCGATGGCTTGCTGTTCCCGGTCAAACGCTTGCTGGTCACCCTGGAGGCCTATCTGCAGGCCCGTCAGCAGAGCATCGACAGTCTGCACCTGAAACTGGAGCATCGCGAACAGCCGCCCACCCGGCTGCACGTTCAGGCGGTACGCGGCGCCAAGACGGCGCAGGAGTGGCAGCACCTGGTGGGATTGGCGCTGGAACGCCAGCCGCTGCCGGCCCCGGTGCTCGCGGTGCTGGTGCGCGCCCACCGTTTCCATGCGGATGCCGGTCAGGCCGGGGATCTGCTGGGCACGGCCTACCCCGCGGCCGACGCCGACCGTTTGCTGTCCCTGCTGGTCTCGCGCCTGGGGCACGACCGGGTGCGCACACCGATGTGCGGCGCCGATCCGCGACCGCTGCAAGCCGGCCGGCTCGATCCGGCCACCGAGGCCGACCGGTCCGTTCAATCGGCGACATTCAGCCGACATCATCCGGTGTTCCTGCTGCCCGAACCGGTCGCGGTCCGTCCCGGGGATTACGACTGGCTCAGCGGACCGGAACGCATCGCGCCGGGGGACTGGCTGCAACCGGCCCCCTTCCGCCGGGACTATTTCCGGGCCTGGCACCGACAGCATCAACAACTTCACTGGCTGGCGCGCCACGACGACCGTCGCTGGTTTCTCGAAGGGGTGTTTTCATGACCGCCCCCTTTCCCTACGCCGAGTTGCACTGCATCAGCAACCACAGTTTTTTGCGCGGCGCCTCCCACCCGGAAGAGCTGGTATGGCGCGCCCACGAATTGGGTTACCGGGCCCTGGCGATCACCGACGAATGTTCGGTCGCCGGGGTGGTCAAGGCCTGGCGGGTGATTGATGCGCACGAGCTACCGATGACGCTGATCATCGGTGCCGAGTTCCGTTTCGAAGGCCAGTTGGTGATTCTGCTGGCTCCGGACATGACCGGTTACAGCCAGTTGTGTCAGTTGATCACCCGAGCCCGGCGGCGCTGCGAAAAGGGCGCTTACCGCGTCACCGAAGCGGACTTCAGACAGGCCCTCGATCACTGCCTGTGTCTCTGGTCGCCCCGGCACATCGACGAGGATGAAGCCTCCCTGCTTCGGTTCAAAGACTATTTCCCCGAACGCTGCTGGGTCTTGGTGGAAAACCTGCTGACCAACACCGGTTTTGAGGAGGCGCGCAACAGCCAACGGCTGGGCGAGCGCTGTAACGTGCCGGCGGTCTGCGCCAACAATGTGCACATGCACCACCCGGATCGCAAGAATCTGCAGGATGCGCTGACCGCCATCCGCCATAACCTGACACTGCACGAAGCCATGCCGCACCTGTTTCCCAACGCGGAAAACCATTTGCGCTCCTTCAACAAGTTGCGTTCGCTCTACACCGACGAACAACGGGCGGAGACGATGCGCATCGCCGAGCGTTGTCACTTCACTCTGGATGAACTGCAGTACCGTTATCCCAAGGATGTGCTGCCGGGCCAGTACACGGCACCGGAGTATTTGCGACTGCTGGTGTATCAGGGGGCCAGGCGACGATTCCCGGAAGGCTTGAACGAAGAGCTCGAAACAACCATCGAGCGTGAATTGGCGATGATCCGGCAGAAGGGCTACGAGCACTATTTCCTGACCGTTTACGACATCGTCCGGTTCGCGCGCTCGCAACAGATCCTGTGTCAGGGCCGGGGGTCCGCCGCCAATTCCGTCGTCTGTTACTGCCTCGGCATCACCGAAGTGAACCCGAAGGAAGCCTCGCTGCTGTTCGACCGGTTTATTTCGGCCGGCCGCAAGGAACCGCCGGACATCGATGTCGATTTCGAACATGAGCGGCGCGAGGAAGTGATCCAGTACCTGTATCGAAAATACGGCCGTAAACGAGCCGCCCTGGCCGCCACCGTGATCACCTACAAGCGCAAGAGCGCCTTGCGCGACATCGGTCGCGTTCTCGGGCTGAACCTCGACCAGCTGAATCAGAAAATCGCAAACTATGGCTGGCGTTATCGCAGCAAGAACTGGATCGACGAGATCATCGAAGACGGCATGGGTCTGTCCGACCATCAGATCGGTTTGTTCAAATCGTTGCTGAATCAGATCCACGGCTTTCCGCGTCACTTGTCGCAGCACGTGGGTGGCTTCGTCCTGACCGAAGGGGTGGTTGCGGACCTGGTCCCGATCGAAAACGCCACCATGGCCGACCGGACCGTCATTCAATGGGACAAGGACGACCTGGAGGCCGTGGGTCTGATGAAAGTAGATGTGCTTGGCCTCGGCATGCTCAGCGCGGTGCGCAAGACGCTGGACCTGGTGCGTGAGCATCAGGGAAAAACCCTGAAGATCCAGAACATCGACCGGGCCGACGCCGACGTCTTCAACATGATCCAGCAAGCCGACACCGTCGGCGTGTTCCAGATCGAATCCCGCGCTCAGATGAACATGTTACCGCGACTGAAGCCGGAGAAATTTTATGACCTGGTGGTGCAGGTCGCCATCGTCCGGCCCGGCCCCATTCACGGCGACATGGTCCACCCCTACCTCAAACGGCGCGTCGGTCAGGAAAAAGTCGAATACCCCAACCCCGCATTGATACCGATTCTGGAACGGACCCTGGGTGTACCGATCTTTCAGGAACAAGTCATCTCGCTGGCCATGACGGCCGCCGACTTCACCTCGGAGCAGGCCAACGAATTGCGCCGCTCCATGGCCAGTTGGAAAAAAACCGGGCACATCACCCAACTGCGCGATCAACTGACCGCCAACATGAGCGCCAACGGCTATCCGGATACGTTTATCCAGCGCATCAATCGACAGATCGAGGGCTTCGGCGAATACGGGTTTCCCGAATCCCACGCCGCCGGTTTCGCGTTGATCGCGTACCTCTCCGCCTGGCTGAAGTACCATCATCCGGCTGCATTCTGTTGCGCGCTGCTCAACAGCCTGCCGATGGGATTTTATTCCGCCTCGCAACTGGTTCAGGACGTGCAGCGCCACGGTGTGACTGCTTTACCGATCGACATCAACGCCAGTGATTGGGACAGCAGTCTGGAAGGCGACCGGGACCATCCCGACATTCGTCTCGGTTTCCGGCGCGTCAAAGGTTTGAGTGAAGAGGCGGGGCGCAGCCTGGTCCAACATCGTCCCGAGGCCGGCTACCGTCGCATCAAGGAACTCGAACGCCTGCCCGACATCACGACCGGCGATCTCGACGCCCTGGCCTCGGCCAATGCCTTCCAGTATCTGACCGAGCATCGTCATCAGGCCCGTTGGGAAACCTCGGCGCTGCGCCTGCAGGCGCCACTGCTGAGCGATGCCTTCGATGAGACCCTGCCCGAGCAATACGCACTGCCCGCGCCCGATGCCTGGGCCAACCTGGTCGAAGACTATGACAGCCAGGGGCTGAGCCTCGGACCGCATCTGATTCAATTGCTGCGCGAGAGTCGACAGATTCCGAATACCCACGCCGCGAATAAACTGCTGGATCTGGCCAAGGTAGAACAGGACAGGTTGACGCGGCTGGCCCAGGAACAAGGCCTGACATTACCGGACCGGGTCAGGGTTCCAATTCAGGTGATTGGCGTAATCGTGAACCGTCAGGCCCCGAAAACCAAGACCGGGGTGACGTTCGTGACGCTTGAAGATGACACGGGAAATATCAATGTCGTGGTTTGGCGTCGGCAGGCGCTTGAGTTCATGAGGGTGCTGACGACCGAGCAACTGGTGAAGGTGACGGGGTTACTGGAGAAGGCGTGGGACAACGATGTGATTCATGTGATAGCCGAAAGTATGGATGGGGTGCAGGCTATCTCCAGCCAGGAACCAAGAATCGCTTCCAGAGACTATCATTAGCAAACACAGCTTAAGTCAGGTCGCATGATGGCGACCTGACGTCCAGCCGAATGAAATTGGCGGAATCCTAGAAATCTACAAACAAACCCAAGTTCAGCATAATCCCGTTTTCCATCCCCGACTCCCCGAGGAAACCAACGTATTCAAGGCCAATATTGAAATAACCATCATCGGTCATAGCATGAACATAACTGACTCTGGGTTTAATATAAGCACCGATGGGAACATCCAACTTCTCGCCGGGACAATCCATACAGTTACTGACGGTACGGGTGGATAGACCGACACCGTACCCAGCTGTCAAATCAGTGACCAACCAGGGAAGTGGTCTTGCAGTTAAACCCGCTTCACCATAAAAGGAACCAACCGCTGCGGAGCTATCAGCCTCACTGACATTCCCATTTTGATCCTCGACCATGACGCTGTAGCTCTCATGGTCTTCCGTGAATACCGTGAAAAAACCGCCACCTAAGCGAACATGGTTAGCCAGCACAGTGTAAGCATCGAAACCCAGGGAAAAACCTGAATCCTCAATACCCTCACGCTCAGCCACTTCCGAATCTATCGCATATCGACCCGTTTGAAATTGCAAACCTAAGTTCGAGGCATAAACAGGAAGTGAAAGGGTCAGGGCACACAATGCCATAAGGGCGGGAATTAATTTATTGGCCATCCGGACAATCCTTTTCAGTTATTAGATTGGATTACTGCTACCGGGTATTTAATTGGTCAATCCTAATATACTTGGGTTGCAGTCTGAGAGAAAAGGCTGTCTCGACCAAAGCCAAGCCCTCGAGCTATCTCAAGGAAATATAAACCGGGAGAAGCTCACTGAATCTGCATCATAATAGAACAGACAACTAAAGGTAGAATCATCGGCAACCTATTCTCGGGTTCAGATTACTGAACCTCAGGTTCATCTTCAATAGAACACAGAGTAGGTTGAGGCGGTGGTGAGTGACGGTGGGCGCGTTATGCCCACCATCGAACCTCACGCTGCGCCGGAACACTCCATCGGCACGCCAATGTCCCGACCCCACAACGCAAAAACCCCGAACCATCTCTGGTCCGGGGTTGGTATTAAAAGCTTTACGAGGACCCGGGCGGCGCTCCGCTACTCGTTGAGTCGGTCATCGTCTGACGAACCGAAGCGGTGACCATAAAAACCCCCCGATACCTATCGGTACCGGGGGTTGGTATTAAAAGCTTGACGATGACCTACTCTCACATGGGGATACCCCACACTACCATCGGCGAGGCTGCGTTTCACTTCTGAGTTCGGCAAGGAGTCAGGTGGTTCCACAGCTCTATCGTCGTCAAGCAAACTGGTTGGTGACTGCGGTATGGTTCAGGATCGCTCACTATGGCTTTCCCGTTCCGGTGCAGTACACCCAATTCGCACTGATCAAGTCTCTTCTCAAGTGTCTGTCCGACGGCGCTTTCCGTCGTCGGCGATCCAAGTCGTTCAATTCTTTGTCTTGCGTTACGGCGCCAACACCCCTTGGGCGTTATATGGCCAAGCCGCACGGGCCATTAGTATCGGTTAGCTCAACGCCTCACAGCGCTTACACACCCGACC
>NZ_BMXR01000016.1 GCF_014651855.1 Saccharospirillum salsuginis | reverse complement strand
GGTTTTGTAGCGGCGGGCAGGCACTGGAAAGCTCCTTTTGAATAGCAAGCCGTGATTTTAACCTTAAAGAAGGGATACTTTCACAGCCTCGATGCCCACCCTACCCTGGAAGTTTCGATCAGAAATCGTGATCGGCGTTGTCCGGATTCAACCGATCGATCCCCAACGCCAGGGCCATGTCTTCGATCACCCGGGCTTCAACCACCAGGGCGTCAATGGCGGAACGCACCATCTCGTGACCGTCGGTGTTGTCCATCGCGATCAGTTGATCGAAATGCACATCGTCCTGCTCGGCGGAATCGACCAGACGCTGCAACGCCGCTTCAGTATTGGCGAAGGCTTCGTCGGCGCGCTCGGCCAGTTCCGGGTTCTCGTCCTTAAGGAACTTACGGATGGACGGACCGCCGCCGAACCGGCCGAATGTGCCGGTATAGACGTTGCGGATTCCCCGGGCATTGTAAAAATGCGAGTTATGGGTGTTGTCGGAGAAGCAGTCGTGCTCGTCCTCGGTGGAGAAAGCCGATAGAGCGACCTTCATCCGCTCACCGGCCAACTCACCCAATGCCAAGCTGCCCATGCCATAAAAGACGCGGCGCAGGGCATTGTCGGTCGGCTCGTTCAGCAGGGTTGCGCGGTAATTGTCGCTCTGGCCGTCGTCCCACTGGGCGACCATCCACTCCAAATCCTGGATCAACAGGTCGGAAACGGTAGCGAGGTAGTCACGCCGACGGTCACAGTGACCGTGGGTGCAGTCTTCGCCCGAAGCAAAGTCGGTGTAGGGACGCTCGCCCGCACCGGCAGCCGTGCCATTCAGATCCTGTCCCCACAACAAAAATTCGATCGCGTGATAGCCGGTGGCCACGTTGGCCTCGGAGCCACCCAGTTCATTCAGGGAGGCCAGCAATTCCGGTGTGAATTCGCTGACATCCAGAGTCTCACTGCCGACCTGGAGCTCGGTGTTGGCGATCAGGTTGGCCGTGGCGCCGGGATTGCCCAGTTCGTGAATATAGTCGCCATCGACGTAGTCGATCAGGCCTTCGTCCAGCGGCCAGGCATTGAGCTGACCTTCCCAATCATCGACCACCGGATTGCCGAACCGGAAGACTTCGGATTGTTGATAATCCTCGCGCGCGTCGATCCAGGCGGCCCTGGCTTTTTCCAGCGTGTTCTGGGACGGGTTGTCCAGGAAGGTTTCAATTTTACCGTCCAGTTTTTTGGCGGATTTCAGGGAGGCGTTGTAGGTTTCCAGCGCCAGGTCGGCATACTGTTCAACGATGGCGTCTTTGGAGGGGGCGGCGGCAAGGGCACCGGCTGTGAATGTCGCCGCGACCAGACCCGCGGAAAGCTGACGGAACATGAAATACTCCTTCATTACTCGATTCGTATGGGATGGGGGCGTGCACACCCGGAGCGGATCGGCAACGTCCCTGCTGTTCTCAAGCGCGAAAGGCTATCAAACTTAATAGCATATGCAAATTATTTTCATATGCATTTCAAGGCAATCTGAATGTGCCCTGTTACAGTTTGATACTTGCTGCACGACACGCGCCCTCGCTTAAATGCGATAACGCTTTCATCGAGAACGGGAAAACATCATGGGGACATCCTCAATTCGTACCGGTTTGGTCGGGTATGGTCTGTCGGGTCGCGTATTTCACGCACCTTTCATCGAACTGCTGGAGGACTTTGAGCTGACGCGGGTGAACAGTCGCAACCCGGATGCCGTCCATCAGCGCTACCCGAACACCGAGGTCACCGACGACACCGATGCCCTGATCGGCGCGGGTGACCTGGATCTGATTGTCATCACCGCACCGAACGACCTGCACTTCCCGCTGGCCAAGGCGGCGCTGGAGGCCGGCAAGCATGTGTTGCTGGAAAAACCGGCGGTCACCCGTCTGGAGCAGATGGAAACCCTGGCCGAACTGGCCGAACGCCGAAACCGGGTGGTCACGGCCTATCAAAACCGTCGCTATGACGGCGATTTCCTGCACCTGAAACAGCTGATCGACAGCCAGGATCTCGGCCAACTAAAACACCTGGATTCCCGATTCGACCGATTCCGCCCGACACCACAACAACGCTGGCGCGAACAACCGGGCGAAGGTACGGGTATCTTTTGGGACCTGGGCCCGCATCTGATCGATCAGGCACTGGCCCTGTTCGGCCCGCCCGAGGCCCTGACCGCGAACTTGAAGATACTGCGCCCCGGCGGCCAGACCGTCGACTGGTTCGATGTACAACTGCACTATGCCGGGTTCGAGATCACGCTCGGTTCGACACCGTTCGAGGCCGGTGACATGCGTCGTTACAACGCCCGGTTCGAAAACGGCAGTTGGCAATGCTGGGGGCTGGATCCACAAGAAGCGGCATTACGCGCGGATCAGATGCCCTGGCAGGCAGGCTACCCGTCGCTCGGCGCCGAACAAACCGCCCGACGTTTCAGCGCCCGGGAAGACGGGACCGTCGAGACCACCGATGATGCCCCCGAGCCGGGCCACTACCGGCACTATTACCGTCAATTGGCCGCGGCCATTCGGGGCGAAGACAAGGCGCCGGTCAGCACCTTTGAAGCCCGCGCCCTGCTCTACACGCTGGAACGCGCGGAGGAGTCCAGCCGCCTGGGACGGCGGCTGGCCTGGGACTACGGCTGAAGCCGGGTCGACACCTCGTCGAGGATCGCCGGATCGTCGATGGTGGACGGTACCTGGTACTGCTCACCATTGGCGATCTGTCGCAGAGTCCGCCGCAGGATCTTGCCGGAACGGGTCTTGGGCAGACGGTCGACCACCAACGCCCGGCGGAAACAGGCCACCGCGCCGATCTGCTGTCGAACCAGAGCGACGAGCTCCTGTTCCAGCTCGGCCAAGTCCGGCGTCTGGCCGTCCTTGAGCACCACCATACCGAGCGGCACCTGCCCTTTCAGGTCGTCCTGTACCCCGAACACGGCACACTCGGCCACCGCCGGATGGCTGGCGACCACGGCCTCCATTTCACCGGTGGACAGGCGGTGGCCGGCCACGTTGATGACGTCGTCGACCCGACCCATGATGAACAGATAGCCGTCCTCATCCAGATATCCGCCGTCACCGGACAGGTAGTACCCCGGAAAGGCCGACAGATAAGCGTTGTGGAACCGTTCGTTGTCCCCCCAGATGGTCGGCAGACAACCCGGAGGCAATGGCAGCTTGACGCAGACGGCACCCTGTTCGTTCGCCGCGCACGGCTCGCCGGCCGGGTCGAGAATGGTGACCTGGAAGCCCGGCGTCGGCACCGTCGCGGAACCTGCTTTTTCCGGCAATTCTTCCAATCCGACCGGGTTGCAGGCGATGGCCCAGCCCGTCTCGGTCTGCCACCAGTGGTCGAGCACCGGCAGACCGGTGCGTTCCTTAAGCCAGTCATAGGTTGGCGGGTCGAGCCGTTCGCCGGCCAGGAAGAGCCGTTGCAGGGAAGTCAGATCGTACGAGGCCATCAGGTCGCCGTTCGGATCCTCCTTTTTCACGGCACGGAAGGCGGTGGGAGCCGTGAACAGGGCGTTCACCCTGTGCTCGTCGATCACGCGCCAGAAAGCACCGGCATCGGGTGTGCGCACCGGCTTGCCTTCATACAATATCGTGGTGCACCCGTAGATCAGGGGGCCGTAAACGATGTAGGAGTGGCCGACGACCCACCCCACATCGGAGGCCGCCCAGAACACCTGACCCGGTTTCATGCCGTACACCACCTCCATGCTGTAGTGCATGGCGACGGCGTGGCCGCCGTTATCGCGCACCACGCCCTTGGGTTTGCCCGTGGTACCGGAGGTGTACAGGATGTAGAGCGGATCGGTCGCCTTCACCGCAACCCAGTCCGCCGGTTCCGCCCGGGCTTCAAGCTCGGCCCAGTCGTGATCCCGACCTTCGGTCAGCTCGGCCCGGGCCTGGTCGCGCTGCAGAATGACGGCGGATTCAGGTTTGTGTTCGGCCAGTGACCAGGCCTCGTTCAACATCGGTGTGTAGGGAATCACCCGATCCACTTCGATGCCGCAGGAGGCCGACAGCACCACCTTGGGCCGGGCGTCGTCGATGCGCACGGCCAGTTCCCGGGCGGCGAACCCGCCGAACACGACCGAATGAATGGCGCCCAGCCGGGCGCAGGCGAGCATGCCGATAACCGCCTCGGGCACCATGGGCATGTAGATGACAACACGATCGCCTTTGGTCACGCCGAGGTGCGCCAGAAAACCGGCCGTTCGTTTGACCCGGTCCAGCAGTTCCGCATAGCTGTACGTCTGCTGGCGACCGGTGACCGGCGAGTCGTAGATCAACGCGGTCTGGTCGGCGCGGCCGGCTTCGACGTGGGCATCGAGCGCCAACCAGGATGTATTGAGTTCTCCGTCGGCGTACCAGCGCGTCAGGCCCTCGTCATCCTCCGTGGCTCCCCGGGTAGGCTTGCGAACCCATTGAATGCGGTTGGCCTGTTGCAGCCAGAAGGCATCGGGATGGTCACTGGCTTCCTGATAGGCTTGTTGATAAGTGTTAGGAGCGTCGTTGGACATGGGTCTATCCTTCCAAGCGGGTTTTGTTGTTGTCTTTGGTTTGTTTCAAAGTGTCCAAAAAGCAACCAGCCTTGACTACTAGACCATTGGCGTACACACAGGGAGATGCATTGATCTATCTCAAGTGTTCGTGGAACTTCGGGGCGATGAACCGATCCAATGCGGACACCACCCAGAGGAGACGACTCATGCACCGATTTTGGCTTATCGGCTTGATACTTACCCTGTCACCGGCCTGGGCGGCTTCCCTGGAATGGCACAGCGCCGAACGCGCTCCGGCCGTGGTTGAATTGTTCACCTCCGAAGGCTGCAGCAGTTGCCCGCCGGCGGACCGTTGGCTGTCCGAATTCAAGAACCATCCCGATCTGTTCACCAACATCATTCCGATGGCCTTCCACGTCGGCTATTGGGACTGGATCGGCTGGGAGGACCGGTTCGCCGAGCCGGAATACGGCTCGCGCCAGACGGCCTATGTCGAGTCCGGCCGTCTGAGCCAGCGCTATACCCCTGGGATCATGGTGAACAGCGAGGAATTCCGGGCCTGGTTCAACGGTCGTCGACAGGTGACGGCGCCGCTGGTGGCGAGCGGCCGGTTGTCGGTGACAATTGAGGACGGTCAACTGTCCGCCCGGTTTGGTTTCGAGTCCGAATCCAGACCCCTGACCCTGCATATGGCGTATCTGGGCAATGGCTTGAGTTCGCAGGTCAAGCGGGGCGAGAACGCCGGCAAGACGTTGCGGCATGATTTTGTGGTGCTGGATTGGTATCGGGCGCATGGCGAGGGTGACTGGTCGGTTGAGTTGCCGGAGGCACCCGAGGCCGGGCAGAGTCGGACGGCCCTGGTGGTGTGGGTGTCTCCGCGTGACGAGCCGCGGATTATTCAGGCTGTTGGTGGGTATTTGCCCTAGTGGTCTGGCTTTGTGTGGCGGTGGTTTCCGGTTGGTGCCTGGGTTGGCCTTTGCTTGGCTAGGCCTGTGGTTCTGGTCCGCCCGGGGTGGCCTTAACCCTGCCGGGGGTCGCTGTGAATACATCCCTGTAAGCTTGACCGCAGCATCCCTGCTGCGGACATCCCCCGGAAGGGTTAAGGCCACCCCGGGCTCGGCTCATTGCCACCGAACCTACTGTAGGGTGGGTCGGTCCGACGTCTCGGCCGCCCACCAAGGTTGGGGCATTCGACTTTTAACTTCCATTCCAACTGACTACGGGCTGATCGGGGTCGAATGGGTTAGTTGTTCTTCCATGGTGGGCGGTGCCCACCCTACGCGACTCGGGTACTAGCCTCCGCCGCCCCCGCTTCTTACCCACGCTCTCAATACTTCGTCCTTGACACCCACAAACATTCATTTAATATGACTCTTATAAAGATCGATATTAAATACATCTTTATTGGTACAACCCGGAGGCTCACATGAACGCTTTTCAGAAACTCGATCTCGCACATTCATTGATGCTGCTATCCTTGCTCGCGTTTGTGGCGGCAACGCTGACGGCTTATGTCTGGGCTTCGGACCAGCATTTGCTGGTTCAGGGCATGGCGCATGTGTCCATGCTGGTGTTGGCGGTGGTGTTCAAATTGTCTTATGTGTTGCGTCTGCATGCGTTGCAGACTCTGGGTCGTACGGTTAATTAACGGGAAGATGAACGAATGTCGGTAATTCCGAGAGCGGTGATGAACCTGGCGTTCCGCCCCTTTTTCCTGCTGGGGTCGGTGTTTTTCGTGGTGGCTTTGGTGCGCTGGGGCCTGTTTTTGAACGGCTGGGTGTCGTGGCCGGGGGCCTTGAGTCCGTTGACCTGGCATGTGCACGAGATGACCGTTGGCTTCGGGGTGGCTATTGCCCTGGGGTTCTTGTTGACGGCGGTTCAGAACTGGACCGGGATGCCGGGGATCAGCGGCTGGCCGCTGGCGGTGTTGGTCGGGTTCTGGTTGTCGGGCCGGGTTGTGCTTTGGTTCGGTCCGGATGTGTCGCCCGTGTGGTGGGTTCTGCCCGATCTGCTCTGCCTCGGTTACGGGGCGTTCTGGTTCGCGCGGCCGGTGATTAAACAACAGCAGTGGCGCAATCTGGTTTTCCTGCCGGCCCTACTGGCGATCGCGGTGCTGCATGTGGCGTTGTTGTGGCCGTCGCTGCGTCTCTACGGATCGGCCTTATTGTGGTGCATGGCGTTGTTCATGACGGTGATCGGCGGGCGGATTATTCCGATGTTTACGGCAAACCGGTTCGGCCTGCCCCGCTCTTCCGAGCCGTTGTGGCAGTATTGGCTGCTGGTATCGGGAACCCTGGCCCTGGTGGTTCTGGTGGCCATGGGGTTGAGCGGTTCGATGGTCGGACGGGCCGTCTTTCTGGTTGTGGCGTTGGTGCATGTGCGTCGGGCGGTGCGGTGGTATACGCCGATGATCTGGCAGGATTCGCTGATCTGGACACTGCATCTGAGCTACTGGGCGCTGCCGTTGACGGCGGCGATCCTGGTCGTGGCCGGCCCGGCAACCAGCCTGGGGCACAATGCCCAGCACATTCTCGCCCTGCAGGGCATCAGTCTGATGATTCTGGCGATGGTGAGCCGGGTGTCGCTGGGCCATACCGGACGGCCGTTGCGGGCGCCAATCTGGCTGGGGTTGATGGCTGTATTCCTGATGGGCGGCATGCTGGCCCGGGTTGTGTTGCCGGTGTTTTTACCCTCCCTAACCGGCATCGGGTTCAGCCTGGCCGTGCTGCTGTCGGCGATGGGTCTGGCGGTGTTCGCGGTGCACTATTACCCCATTCTGACCGCGCCACGTCCGGATGGGCGACCGGGTTGATCACCCCCCGGATGCGGGATTCTGGTCATGCCAGGCCTCAAGACCGGCCTGCAGGGCTGCTTCGGCGGTTCCGTCCCGTGTGATCTCCCGCATAATCCGCTCCAGGGCGCCCCTCAATTCCGGGGTGTTGCATTTTGAGCGATGAGAGAGGGTGAGATAGAGCTCCTCCTGACTGATCGGAGGGTTGGCCGTCTCGATGACGTAGGTCAGGTTCAGTCGGTCCGAATAGGCCTGGCCGGGGAATTCTTCATACAGCACGTAGTCGACCCGCCCCTGGGCCAACATGCGGAAGGCCTGCTCGAGGCTGGCGACGGTTTCTATCTTGAGGTTGTCCCGGGCATAGCTGTCGAATGCCTGGCCAAAACTGTTGTTGATGACAGTGGCGCCGTCATAGGCCTGAAGGTCATCCCATTCGCTGTAATCGATATCAACGAAGGTTCGTTTCCAGAGAACGCTGCGCGTGGTCAGGAACGCCGGGCGGATGTAATGCATGTATTCCGAGCGGGGCTCGGTATAGAAAGCACCGGCGATCAAATCGACGCGACCGGCGCGGACTTCTTCCTGGGCACGCGACCAGGGGCCGGTATAAACCACCTCGATGGGAATGCCGAGCCGCTGGCTGACCGCCTTCAGAATCAACTCGTTGGCCCCCATCAGCCCACGGCGCGTATCGGGATCACGCCACAGGTACGGAGGGTATTCCGGGTTTCCGGTGGCGACCAACTTATCGCAGGTCGCAGCGGGGTCCTCCGCCATGACCGTGACGGACATTAGGACAGCCCCGCACCACAGCAGTGTGTTCTTCAAGCGCCTCATCGGATGCTCCGTTGGGGAATATACTTCCATTCCGACCATTCCCTGTCTCGGAACACGTTCTGTCATAATAGAAGGGCACTGTGGGTTTCACAAATGTCCGCCTCTGAAATCCTTTTCAGAATCGCCGCCTTTACATTCCGGATCGATCACTCAACCAGTCCGAGAACGCGCGGGCACTGGCTTTGGGCGTTCTCTGCTGGGTCTCGTAATCGACGTGCACGATACCGAACCGCTGACTGTACCCCTCGGCCCACTCGAAATTGTCCATCAAACTCCAGGCGAAGTAACCGCGTACGTCCACGCCCTGCTCTATGGCATGCTGCACGGCCTGCAAGTGCCGGTCGTAGTAGGCGACGCGCAGGCTATCGTTCACTTCGCCCTGCTCCACTTCGGTGTTGTCGGCGGCGCCGTTCTCGGTAATGTAGATCGGCGGCAGGTTGGCGTAGCGATCCTTGAAACCGGTGATCAGCTCCGTCAGCGCTTCGGGGTAGATCTCCCAGCCGATGTGGGTTTCTTCGGCTTGCTGCGGCACCGCTTCGTAATCTTGCCCTTCGCCGGCCTTGACGACGGCACGGGTGTAGAAATTCACGCCCAGGAAATCGATGTCGCGCTTCAGGATATCCATATCGCCCGGGTAGACAGTCGGCATCAACTCCGGGTGGCGCTGACGCACGGCTTCGGGGTATTCCCCGGTCAACAGCGGCTGGAGATAGAAATGGCTGTTTTCCTCGTCCGAATAGTCCGCCGCCAGACGATCGTCGGCCGAGTCGGTCGCGGGATAGGCGGGTGTGAAATTCAACACGATGCCGTGCTGTGCCTTGGGTGCGTTGCGTCGCATCGCAGGCAGTGCCAGACCATGACCAAGCAACAGGTGGTGGGCGGCCTGGAAACCGAGACGATCGTCTTTCAGGCCGGGGGCGTGAATGCCGAGCCGGTAGCTGAGAAAGGCGGAACACCAGGGTTCGTTCAGGGTGGCATAGCCCAACACCCGGTCGCCGAGTCGTTCGGTGACTTTGTCGGCGTAATCGGCGAAGCGATAGGCGGTGTCGCGGTTGACCCAGCCGCCACGCTCGCCAAGGTACTGGGGCAGGTCCCAATGATACAGGGTGGCGTAGGGTTGAAGGCCGCGTTCGAGCATGCCGTCGACGAGCCGGTCGTAGAAGTCGAAACCGGCGGGGTTCCAGACGCCGGGCTCGGGTTCGATGCGCGGCCAGGCGATGCTGAACCGATAGGCGTCGAAGCCAAGCTCTTTGATCAGGTCGAGGTCAGCGGGCCAGCGATGATAGTGGTCGCAGGCGGGCATGCCGTTGTCGCCGTTCAGGACTTTGCCGGGAGTGGCACAAAAACGGTCCCAAATACTTTCACCCCGACCGTCTTCCTCGGTGGCGCCTTCAACCTGAAAGGAGGCGGTGGCAACACCAAACAAAAAGTCTTTCCGGCGAAGCGGTGAATGATCCGGCAAATTAAAACTCATAGTCTTCTCCAACAATGTGCAAGTAGTTCAATTCAACGCCAGAATCCGCGAAGGCTGCCCGGCATACCCATCCGGGGTCGCCGTATATACATCCATGTAGGCTTGACCGCAGCATCCCTGCTGCGCACATCCCCGGATGGGTATACCGGGCATCCTCCGCTAGCCATCGTAAATACTCCCAGTTGCTGTCCTTTAAGCCTTGTTGAGCTACGAGGATGCAATGATGGCTAGCACCGGGTACCGGGTAGACCTAGTCGGGGATGTCGGCCGCCCGGCCGGTTTTTGCTCCATGCAAAACCGGCACTCCCGCCATCCATGGCGGTCGGATACGGCCGCCAAGCCCCCATGGACGGGTTTACGACGAGCGAAGTGTCGCACCACCCGAATAAGTCCACCCGGTCACCGGTGCGGGTTTTGGCAACTAGCCCCTGGTTCTTCAGTTCTTCACAGCCCCACTGGTGAGCCCGCTGATCATCTGACGGCTGGCGGCCATGTAGATGCCGACCAGTGGCAGGATGGAAATAAAGGTGCCGAGCATGAGGGCGCCCCAGGGTGTGTTGGGAATACCCTGGACACTGCGCAGCATTTGAGTGATGACCATTTTTTCGCTGCTGGTCAGCACGACCAATGGTTGCAGGAAGTTGTTCCACAGGAAGACGAACTGGACGATCGCGAGGGTGGCGAGTCCGGGTCTTAACAATGGAAGTACGACGCTCCAGTAGGTGCGAAAGGCGCTGGCGCCATCGAGCTTGGCGGCTTCGAGCAGGTCACGCGGGACGGAGGCGACGACGTACTGGCGGATCAGAAAGATGCCGAACGGGTTGATGCTGAACGGCAGCCAGACGGCCAGGTGGGTATTCGTCAGGCCGATGGCGTCGATGACCATGTAGTACGGGATCAGCGTCAGGATCGGCGGCAGCATCATGGAGCAGATCATCATGCCGAACAGTACGTTGCGGCCGCGAAACTGGTAAACCGCGAGAGCGTAGCCGCACATGCTGCAGAACAGGAGCGAGGCGATAGTGCCGATGATGGAGACTGAGAAGCTGTTCAGCATGCCGACCCAGAAATCCATGGTGTCGAGCAGTCGGGCGTAGTTGGCGATCAACTGGTCGCCGAGCGAGAGGTTGAGCCCGCTCGAAAACATGGTGGTGCGGTCGTGCGTGGCCATCAGCAGCGACCAGAAGAACGGGAAGACGGTCATGAAGACGCCGGTCAGCAGCGCCGCCCAGAGTATGGCGCGGCCGATGAGACGCAGGTTGATGTGTGCGGTCAGTCGTGTCATATCAATCGCCTCCCAGGCCGCGACGGCCGAAGAACCAGAAGTAGAACCCCGTGAAGGCGCCGATGACGACGAACAGGATCCAGGAGATGGCGGCGGCCCCGCCCATGTCGAGCCATTCCCAGGCGACGCGGTAGAGGTAGTTGGAAATGGTCATGCCGTTGGTGGAGGCTTGCTGCAGTCCGCGAGTCAGGACATAGGGTTCGTCGAAGAGGTTCATGTTGCCGATGATAGTGAGTGTGACACCGAAGAAGATGAAGGGGCGCAGCAGCGGCAGTGCGATGTAGAAGAAACGCTGCACGGCATTGGCGCCGTCCATGATGGCGGCTTCGTACAAATCGTCGGAAATGGTGGCGAGACCGGTGGTGTAGATGACGATGTTGAAGCCGACGTATTTCCAGAACACGACGAAGGAGACGGAGTAGCGAATCAGGCTGTTTTCCTGAACCCAGCCAATGGGCATGAGGTCGTTGATCCAGCCGAATGCCCAACCGGTTAGCGTGCCATTGGCGAGGCCGGTCAGTGCCTGGTTGATGATGCCGCTTTCCTTGGAAAACATGACGAAAAAGATCATCGAGACCGCAATGGTCGAGGTGACGTACGGCAGAAAGTAAGCGGTCGTCAGCCAGTGCCGGGCACGCTTGCCAAGCTGCACCAACAGATAGGCCATCGGCAGGGCCACCAGGTGTTGGGGAACACCGGAATACAACGCCATCAGGATGGTGTTTTTCAGTGTCTGCCACAGCGTCGGGTCGGTCAGGCTCAGGGCATAATTCTCCAGTCCGACGAATTCCATGGACCCCAGTCCCGCGACCGGATTCCAGGTGTGGAAGGACAGGAAAATCATGAAGAAAACCGGAAAGATGCCGAATATTCCGAAGATCAGAATGTAGGGCGACATGAACCAGTAAGGGGTGCTTTTATGCCACAGGGTTCGCCAGCGATCGGCCGGGGCGTTGTCGCGTTCGGCGGCTGAATTGGCCGGAGCGGACACAGGGGTTTCTAGGTTCGTACTCATAACCAGGACCAGGGAGTGAGGGTGTAATTACTCAGATGTGAGGTTTGCACCTTGGTGCCAGAACCCGCACCGGCTACTGGGTAGACCCATTCGGGGTCGCGCGGGGTGCCGCCCACTCAACCCATCCATGGGGGCTTGACGGCCGCCATCCTGGCGACCGACACCGAAGCGTCGGACCGCCCCGAATGGGTCTACCCGGCATCCGGTGCTAGCCAAAAGTGAAATCCAAAACTCAGCGAACTCGACGCTTGATTTGCCGCTCAGCATTCGCCAGCGCGGTGTCGATGTCGACGCCATCGTTCAGGACTTGTTCCAGCGCCGTGGTGACCAGGGACTCGGCGATCTGGTCGCCTTCGTGCGGTTCGACCGGCTCGACGTTCTCGGCGATGTCCGCGAACAACAGGCGCGCTTTCTGGCCACGCAGGAAGTCGATGGATTCACCGAACATCGGGTCGTCGTAGGTGTCGGTGTGCGCCGGGAAAGCGGCGATGTTCTGGAAACCGGCCAATTGCATGTCTTCGCTGATCATGTATTCGATCAGGTCCCAGGCGGCTTCGGGGTTGTCGGACTGCTTCGGAATGGCCAGGAAGGAACCGCCCCAGGTGCCGTAAGTGTTGTCCGGCAGGTTGCTGACGCCCCAGTTGCCGGCGGTGTCGGGTGCCATCCAGTTTTTCAGGTGACCGAGCAACCAGGCGCCGGACATCTGGGTGGCGAAGCGCCCTTCGCGGAAACCGGCGTACCATTCTTCGGTCCACTCGGCGATGTTGGCGTCCATCCCCTCTTCACGAACCGTCTTGGCCAGTTCGAAGGCTCGCTGGAAACGCGGGCCGGTAACCAGCGGTTCGCCATTGGCATCGAAGTACAGGCCGTTGCCCGATTCGACGTTGAAATTCCAGTACGCCGTGGCCAACGCCATGGCGTTACCCATCAACAGAACGTCGTGTTTCTTCAATTCGCGGCCATAGTCGATATAGCTGTCCCAGGAAGTCATGACGTCGTCCAGGTCGTAGCCCATGTCTTCCATGTAATCGCGACGGTAATAGACCACACCGGGCCCCAGGTCGACCGGTACCGCGTACTGGCGGCCATCGGCGCTGGTGCCCTGGGCGACAGCGTAGTCCGCGAAGCCGTCTTTATAGGGTGCGTATTCTTCGGTCAGGTCGACAAAGCCGCCCTGGTTGATGAAGGAACCGACGAAGCCGCGGTCGATCAACACCACATCGCCGGCGCCGCTGCCGGTGGCCAGATTGGTTTTCAGTTTGTCGTGATGCCCGCCGTGCTCGTTCATCAGCATATCGACATCGTGCTGGTCGAAGCCGCCGAGAATGGCCTCGAGCTGACTGTCGTAATCCGGGAAACCGTCAAAGCGGATATCGGCGGCGAGGGCCGAGCTCATCAGGCCGGCCGTGGCCAGAGTAAAACCAAGGGTCTTTTTGAGTGTCATGAGTTGCCTCCAGACTCGTTCTTGTTGTTGTCGGTTCGCCCAAGCAACCGGTGGGACCGGGGCTCGATCAGCCGTTAAGAACCGAGCTTAACGACATGTAACCGTTTTTAGTTTTATTCGTTATGAAAACGGTCTTAGACAGATTATCTGTAACCGTTTACAGTTACGATAAGGATCGCCCGATGGGGTGTCAAGCAAAATAAAACCGTAAACCCGCTATTTAACGGCCTATAAATGCGTAAAAGCCCCGCAGGACAGAGCTGACAAGGGATACCACAAGCCTATAAACTGTAACTGGTTACACAGAAACAACAGGAGCCAACCATGAAACGACAGCTACTTTCCCCGACCGCCGCCTGGCTGGGACTCACCGGCCCGACCCGGGCGATGTCGTGCCGGACTGGCGGCATATGAATTTCCTGGCGCTGTTCAACTACTTGACCATACCCCACACCGATTCGAACCGCCGGCATGCCCAAACTCCCCCAAAATCGGACACAAACGACACCTCCACTCAATCAACCCTTGAATAACCCCTCAATCCAAGGTAAACCTATACACATCACAAAAAACCGATCCTACTTGGCGTGTCATATAACCGACCGGGCGGTAGCGTGCCTATTCCATAATTCCGGCTCACCGGAATTGCTCCCCTCTCCCTCGGGCAAACCGACACCACGGGAGGGATTATCGCCACCGATTTGTTCCCCTCTCCCACGGGCGGTCCGACGTTTCGGGAGGGGCTAGGGGAGAGGGTCAAACCACATCCACCGGACTCACGATTCCCCGCTAATGCAAACTGGCAACGAATTCAACTTGCTCTTGGAGAATGGGAATTAAACGAGTGGGTAAGAGCGTCCGGCGCGACTTGCCACCTTTGGCTTCCTGAATCCACAGGCCTTCATTAGCGAAGTCCAGGTCCTTCACGCGCAAACGGACGGCTTCCATGATTCGAAGGCCGCTGCCATACATAAGCTAAGTTATAAGGCGATGTAAACCAGACAGGTGACCGATAATAGACTGGGCTATATCACGCGACAGCACGCTCGGTAGCTTTCGGGGCTTCTTTGCCAGGTTGAAGGTCAGTTGACCAACATCTTGTTGCAAAAACTCCCTGAACAGAAATACCAAAGCATTCAGCGCGGTTTTCTGAGTGTTGATGGATGTGGAAGGCTCAACATGTAGCGCAACACATATCCCGGGAAAACTCCGGAATATGTGTCTCCGAAGACGCTGATTCCCGGGATATGCGTCGGGTGAGACGGTTTTTGTGGATTTGATATCCGGTTTAGGGACCTCCCGTGATAGCCTGTAAGTACTGTGGTTGCTGGGCTCGGCCAGATCTGCGTGGTACAGTTGCAACAGCGATGTGCCGGAATAAGGGGCGCGGGCGACGATGAATAAACTGTTGGGTGAATTAATGAGCTATTTGCATGCAATCAGTCTGGCCGATTTCCTGCCCTGTAATAATTTTGCAATCGCTGGACGGATTTGGTCACCGAACTATCTAGCTTCTATTGAGCCAGGCTTGGGGGCAGTACATAAGCCTGTTGAAAATTTCTCGATCGAAGACCTTCGCGAAAACGGTTACCAAGGTGGGGCTGTTACCCCCAGAAGTGCAACAATCTTGATCAAAGCGGTCATGTTGCGACGAAGGCTACACATGGTGGATGGCCACGGGAATGAGATCCTCGTATCTGCACAGGAAAAGCAGAGGATTCTGGAGTTGTCGGAAGCAGAATTATCATTGGAGCAATTGAGGAGATCTGATTACCCAGGCAAAGTTAGTCGACTATCATGCCTTTGGTTAGCGGATGCAAACGAAGAGGGAGCTAAACACATTAAGAGCATGCTTGGAGACCATATTTATATGGTCAGCGTTAAAATCTCCAACCAGCTTGCTCTCTCGAAAGTGAACACACACTGGTTTGATGAGTTTATCAGGACGGGTGATATGGACTGCGCACATCGCTATTGGGCCGGGGATGCAGCTCCACATGGAAGCAGGTGGGAGTATCTACTTGATGGAGAAATTGTGATTTCTGATCCTGAGCAGTTGGAATACATTCGAAGTTATGGGAGTAAACTGCCATAAGTCACCCAACAATCGGCTGCACAGCGACCAGTTTTCCGCCGCTTCGCGGCTCCAAACCGGCGCGTGAGCCGGGCGTTATGCTCTATATAAATACCGGAACCTGAGTAAACAACACCGTCGAATTCTCAGCCTATACACGCAATAAGGGCATAGATGACCACCAACACCACCAACCTGATCAACTTCGTCTTCGAAATCGCCAACAAGCTCCGTGGCCCTTACCGGCCGCCGCAGTATCGCAAGGTCATGCTTCCCATGACGGTGCTGCGCCGGTTGGACTGCGTGCTGGCGCCCACCAAGGAACGGGTGCTGAAGGAGTACGAGAAGCTTCAGGCGCGCGGACTGGAAGGGGAGGCCCTGCACAAGGTGCTGGCGCGCAAGGCCAGTCAGGGGCGTGAGCATCCGCTTTACAACATCAGCCCCTACACCTTCGAAAAGCTGCTGGCGGACCCGGAGAACATTGCCACCAACCTCACCAGCTACATCAACGGCTTTTCCGAGTCCGCCCGGGTGATCTTCGAGGCCTTTGGCTTTGAGTCGGAGATCGAGAAGCTGGACAAGGCCAACCGGCTGTATCTCATCGTCAAGGAATTTGCGGACCCTAGAGTCGACCTGCACCCGGACCAGGTCAGTAACCACGACATGGGTTATGTGTTCGAGGAGTTGGTGCGCAAGTTCAACGAGCAGGCCAACGAGGAAGCTGGGGATCACTTCACCCCCCGCGAGGTCATCCGCCTGATGGCCCATCTGCTCTACACCGAGGACGAGGAGGTCTACACCCCCGGCATCGCCCGCACCATCTATGATCCGACCGCCGGCACCGGCGGCATGCTGTCGGTCTCCGAAGAATACATCACCGAACAGAACCCCCAGGCCCACCTGGCGCTGTACGGGCAGGAGTACAACGAGGAATCCTGGGCGATCTGCCGCTCGGATCTGCTGATCAAGGACGAGCCGGTGGACAACATCGCCTTTGGCGACACCCTGGGCGACGGCGAAACCGGCGACGGCCACCCGGACAAGACCTTCCACTACATGCTGGCCAACCCGCCCTTCGGCGTCGAGTGGAAGCCCCAGGAAGACTATGTGAAGAAAGAGCACAAGGAACTGGGCTTCAACGGCCGCTTCGGCCCCGGCCTGCCACGCATCAACGACGGTGCCACCCTGTTCCTGCTACACATGCTCAGCAAGATGAAGCCCAGCCCCGAAACAGGCGGCGAGGGCTCGAAGATCGCTATCGTCTTCAACGGCTCGCCCCTGTTCAACGGCGAGCCCGGCCCCAGCGAGAGCAACATCCGCCGCTGGATCATCGAGAATGACTGGCTGGATGCCATCATCGCCCTGCCGGACCAGCTCTTCTACAACACCGGCATCTACACCTACATCTGGCTGGTGACCAACCGCAAGCCCATTGATCGCAAGGGCAAGGTGCAGCTTATCGACGGCACCCGCCACTACCGCAAGATGAAGAAGAGCCTGGGCAACAAGCGCAACGAGCTGGGCGATGAGCACATCGAGGAACTGACCCGCCTCTATGCCGAGTTCACCGACGGCGCCACCTGCCGGGTGGGGCCGAACGGCGAGCAGAGCGAGCGGATCTGCTCGAAGGTCTTCGACAACCGCGACTTCGGCTATCTGAAAGTCACCGTGGAGCGCCCCCTGCGGCTCAACTTCCAGGCCAGCGCCGAGCGCATCGAACGCCTGTGGCAGGAAACCGCCTTCATCAATCTCGCCAAGAGCAAAAAACGCAAGAACGAAGCCGAGATGGAGGCCGAGGTCAAAGCCGGCGAGGCCGCCCAGCAGCGCCTTATCGGCATCCTGCAGAAGCTGGACGGCAAACTTTATACCGACCGCGCCGAGTTCGAACCACTACTCAAGGCCGCCTTCAAGGCCGCCGGCGAGAAACTGCCCGCGCCGATCAAGAAGGCCATTCTCAATGCCCTGTCCGAGCGCGACCCCGAGGCCGCCATCTGCCGGGACAGCAAGGGCAACCCCGAGCCGGATACCGAACTGCGCGACACCGAGATCGTGCCGCTACCAGCCGATATCCCGCTGCCTCTGCCGATCTGCTACGACAAGGACGCCGACAACAGCCAGTTGCTCGATCTCGTCCGCGACCACTGCGAGGACTACCTGGCCCGCGAGGTGCTGCCCTTCGTCGACGACGCCTGGATCGATCACGACAAAACGAAAGTGGGATACGAGATCCCCATCAACCGGCATTTCTATGTCTATGAGCCGCCCCGCCCGCTGGAGGAGATTGAACGGGATATTCAGAGCCTGGAGGGAGAGATTCTGGAGATGCTGAAAAAGGTGACCGCATGAGCGCGGGCGAGCTAATCCTTTACCGCAGCGAGGACGGCCGGACGGAGATCCAGCTACGGGTGGACGGCGATACCGTATGGCTGACTCAGGCGGAAATGACCGAACTATTTCAGACCTCGGTTCCCAACATCAATGTCCACATCAAGAACATCCTGGAAAGCGGCGAACTATCGGCCGAGGCAACTATTAAAGAAAATTTAATAGTTCGTCAGGAAGGGGTGCGACAGGTGCGGCGCACGGTCAATTTCTACAATCTCCCCATGATCCTGGCCGTGGGCTACCGGGTACAGTCCCCACGCGGCACCCAGTTCCGGCAGTGGGCCACCGCTCATCTGGAGGAGTACCTGGTTAAGGGTTTCGTCATGGACGACGAGCGGCTGAAAGAGCCCGGCAGCTGGGACTACTTCGATGAGCTACTGGCACGTATCCGCGACATCCGCGCCTCGGAGAGGCGTTTCTACCAAAAGGTAAGGGATCTGTTCGCCCTGTCCAGCGACTACCGGCCCGATAATCGCGACCTCCTCCTGTCCACACTGATGAACGGGGAGGTGGCGCTATGATTGCCGTTGGGACTGAGTGCTATAGCCATGGAGCCTCGCCGAGCACCGGAACGGGTCGATCGTGGAACGATGATGAACTCGGCACGGCGATCAATGGCCAAGTTTCGGCGTTGGTCTTCGATGAACAGGGTAAAGCTGACATTGAACAACTGTTGGTCGGAGTCGCGGAGACCTCTTTCGAGCAGAAGCAGCTAGCCCAGGCATTGGCCGCACCCGAAGGTGTAGAGAACTGGCGGGTTGGCGAAGCCATTGCCGAAGCCTATCTGAGTGAGCATAGGAGCTGCCTATTTCCTTGGCCGGACGGCCGGGACGAGCGTAAGAGCGGCTCGAGTCTGCCTGGGGCAGATCTAGTAGGTATTAAACAGGATGAACAGGGCAGCCGCTTTGTTTTCGGAGAAGTCAAGACGTCCGGGGAAGCCAAGTACCCGCCCGGTGCCGTTTACGGGCGGACCGGGCTGAAGCAGCAGTTGGAAGACTTGCGGGATAGGGAGAACATTCGCAACGACCTGTTCAGGTACCTGGGGCACCGCGCCAAGAACGCGACCTGGCAGGATAGGTTCAAGGCCGCCAGCAAGCGTTATCTCAACAATACGTCGGACGTTCAGCTTTTTGGCGTGTTGGTGCGCGATGTCGAGCCGCACGTGGACGACGTGCGCGTGAGGGTTGATAAACTTGGAAACGGCTGTCCGGCTGGCACAAAGGTCGAACTGCTTGCCTTGTACTTGCCAGCCGACGCAATCGGCAGCCTGGCGGCACAGGCTCTTGCGACGCAGGAAGGGGGTGGCACATGACCATTTCCACTGCAGCGCTACAAAATCTTCAGTCCCATTGGGCGCTCAGAGCGATTCCCGAAGCTGATCGTATTCGAGCGGCCGAGGTGGTCAATGAGCGACTGGTTTGGCAGGCAGTTGGCCGTCAGATCACTTTTTCCTTTGCCGGCGATGAAGTAGACGAAGGACTTTTGGAGCGTGTCGCCCTGGCCTATGAAATGGCCGCAATTGAGGGCCTGGATGCCCTGAGCCGCCCCGCTGGCGGTGACAATGGTCTGCGAGGTCAAACTGCGGCCGCCGCGCATCACGCCTTTGACATTCGTCGTTTAGCGCCGATACCGGAAAACACGGAAGAACGTATTTTCCATGTGCTGCAACTGGCTGCCGTTGCCTATTGCGGTGATCGTGGGTCAGACCTGAGGCGCTGGTTCACGGAAAAAAGAGTTGCGGTTGTGGTGCCGTCGGTGGCGGGTGTGCCGTGGGACAGACGGCTGCTCTACCGTTTGTTCGACTGCTGGGTACGGCTGTTCCGCAAGGATGGTTGGGATGATCTTGATCGCATCCGTGAAATTATCGCTGGACTGCGGGAAGACCAGAGAACGCATGAGAAAGCGCGCCTGAGCAATGGTTCCGAAGTGGAAGACAGGAGCATCGCCCTGCGGCTGATCGGTCTCTATCACTGGGCGAAGGCGACGGAAATCCTTGCTGAATACATGTTGCAAGGGCAATCCCCTACCGTCTTTGGTGATCTCGACAAGCATTTTGAAGCGGGCATCAAGGCTGCAACTGCATCGGGTGATGCGCGGCATGAAATGATCTTGCGCTGGCTTCATGCCGCTGCCCGGATCATGGTCACGAACTCCCTGTGGTGGGGCACTCGAACCGTCAACTCCCGTGTGTCGGCCTTCGTCAAGGCGCTGACCAAACGAGAGCACCAGGCGATGTTCGAACTACTGCCACCGCAACGTGCCGCTCTGCTCGAACAGGGCCTTCTTGATCAGGCTAAAACCGCGATCGTGGTAGACATGCCGACCTCCGGTGGCAAAACATTGCTGGCGCAGTTCCGGATTCTCCAGGCGCTCAATCAGTTTGATGTGCCCGACAACCCTGGGTGGGTCGCTTACGTCGCACCGACCAGGGCGTTGACCGCGCAAATCACGCGACGGTTGCGTCGTGACTTCGAGCCGGTCGGCCTGCGGGTTGAACAACTCAGTGGGGCGATAGAGGTTGATGCTTTCGAGGAGGAGCTTCTTACCGACCAGGAAAAGCCTTTCGATGTGCTGGTTGCGACACCGGAAAAGCTTTCGCTGGTCATCCGTAATAAGAACGTGCCGCGTCCGCTTGCGCTTGTTGTGATGGACGAAGCGCACAATCTCGAAACGGAGGCCAGAGGGCTCCGGATCGAGTTTCTTCTTGCCACAATCAAGCGTGATTGCCCTCAAGCTAATTTTCTGTTGTTGATGCCCTATGTCGAGGACAGCGAGACCGTGGCGCGTTGGCTAGCACAAGACGTCAACGCCGGGAAAGCGATCAGTTTCAGTACCACTGCCTGGAAGCCAAACGAACGGATTATCGGGCTTTACCGTGCAGTTGAAGATGACAGCGAACGGGCCGGGTGGCGGCTCGAGTATGAAACGCTGACTGTTACTGAGAGGGCCATGAAGCTGCGCGGCACGCATCGTGCGGGCAAGTGCAAGCCGATAGCAGTGCCGAAGAGCAAGGTGTTGGCCCGAGGGCAACAGACGGGATTCGGCTTGCAGACCGGCGCCATGGCTGCCGTCATGTCTACACGGAGGCGCACTAGTATTGCCGTCGCCAACAACATTAACACAGTCTGGAACATGGCCCGTCATGCAGCAGGCAGTGTTTCGAAGTTCGAAGTTGTTCCCGATGACATTCGACTAGTGCAGTCTTTTCTAAAGACAGAAGTCAGCCAAGATTTCGAGTTGATAGCAATGCTCGACCATGGGATTGGGGTCCACCATGCGGGCTTGTCTGATGAAATCCGAACGCTCATGGAGTGGCTCGCGGAGTCTGGTCACCTCCGCGTTTTGTGCGCCACATCAACCATCGCCCAGGGCATCAATTTCCCGGTATCGTCAATCTTTCTGGCCTCCCGCTTTGTTCCGCAGGGACGGCAGTCGGTCGAAATGTCTCCTCGGGAGTTCTGGAACCTCGCTGGTCGGGCCGGCAGAATCGGTCATGATAGCGTCGGCGTTGTCGGCCTTGCCGAGGGCAAGGACAGAGACGCGATAATCGATTTTGTTCGCCGCAATACCGGCGCTCTCGCCTCCCGCTTGATTGCACTTCTTGATGACCTGGCTGCCCAAGGCCAGCTAAACGATCTCGATGCCGTTCTTTGGCAAGATCAGTGGGAAGACTTTCGATGTTATGTTGCTCACCTCTGGGCGGAAAAGAAAAATCTAGACGCGGTACTAGCGGAATCCGAACAACTTCTGCGGCAGACCTATGGATACACGACCCTGCGCAATGACCCGACCCAGCGTGACAAGGCTGACGCGTTGTTGAATGCCACGCAGAGCTATGCCCGCAAACTGGCTGATATGCCGGGGGCGGCGGAACTGGCCGATCAGACCGGTTTCTCGCCTGAAGGCGTGCAAAAAGCGATGAGCGGCATGCGGAATCTCGAAGAGCAGTTGAGACCTGATGACTGGGCGCCGGAAAGCTTGTTTGGAGATGCAGGCCGCATGGCGGACCTGTTCGGGGTCATGCTCAAGGTTCCCCAGTTGAAACAGCAGTTGGAGGAAATAGGTGGTGATGGCTTCGACCATGCCCATTTATCCAACATCACACGCGACTGGGTGAATGGCGTGCGGCTGGAGGACATTGCGAAAACCTATTTTTCACAGAATAACGAGCGGTCGGAAACCGAGGCGTTTACCGATGCTTGCAAGGCGATCTATCGCGCTATTGTCAATAACGGCACTTGGGGTGTGTCGGCCTTGAGTCGTGTATCGGGGATGGACTTTGAAAGGATGACCGAGGCTGAGCGCCGCCGCATCAATGCTCTGCCTGCCATGATTTATCACGGCGTTCGTACGGAAGATGCGGTGTTGATGCGGATGAACTCTGCTCCTCGTAGTGTATCCGAGAATCTCGGCTCGCTCTATCGCGAAATATATGGCGGTAAAGATGAACGATATTCTGTCGGAAAGGCGCGTGAATTCCTCAAAAATATGTCCCATAGAGATTGGAGCCGTGCAATGCCGGAGCAGGCGCCCCTGAGTGGAGCCGGTTACAAGAAAGTATGGGAGATTCTGTCCGGGGAGGGTTCTTAGGGTGGCAGCTAAATTGCATGAGGCCAATGTGGACCGGCTGCTGGCATTAAACGAACGAGAAGACCTCGACGGCACGGGCAGCATCAGCCGTGACCGCATGGAGCATATCGCCCACCAGCGTTACGAGCGGTTCGACGCCCAGCGGCGGCGGGACGAGGCGCTGGAGGCCGATGCCGAGGACTTGCGGGAGCTGGAGGCGTTGGAGGAGCGGATCAAGAAGGAGGGCAAATCATGAATGCGGCCTCCTCATCCGCTCAGCTGGGTGCCATGGACCTCTATCATGCCTTGCCTTGCCCTGAAGGCTGGGTTACTCGACGCTTGCGGTTTTTCACGCGGATCAACAAGGCGCAGCCGATCACATTGGCACCGGAGGACGAAGTCTCTTTCGTGCCCATGGCCGCGATTGGCGAACATGGCGGCATTCAGCTTGATCAAGTCAAGGCGTTGGACGAAGTCGGCGACGGCTATACCTACTTTGCCGACAGTGATGTCGTTGTCGCCAAGATTACCCCGTGCTTTGAGAACGGCAAGGGCGCGTTCGCGAAAGGGCTGAGGAACGGGATTGCATTTGGTACAACTGAGCTGCATGTCATTCGTCCGGCTGACGATATCGACGGACGCTTTTTGTTTTATCTGAGCATTTCCGAGCTGTTTCGCAAGCTGGGTGAAGGAGCCATGTATGGCGCTGGCGGACAAAAGCGCGTCCCGGATCTGTTTATCAAGGACTTTCAGGCGCTGGTTCCACCGCTGGACCAGCAACAAAAAATCGCCGCCTTCCTCGACCGCAAGACCGCCGAGATTGACACCCTGATCGCCAAAAAGCGCCGCCTGCTCGACCGGCTGGCCGAAAAGCGCACCGCCCTGATCACCCGCGCCGTCACCAAGGGCCTCAACCCCGATGCCCCCATGAAAGACAGCGGCATCGAGTGGCTGGGGGAGATTCCGGCGCATTGGGATGTAATGGCGATTAAGTGGATTACTCCCGTCCTACGAGGTGCTTCCCCGCGTCCAATTGACGATCCAATCTATTTTGATGACGAGGGTGAATATTCGTGGGTGAGGATTGCAGATGTCACAGCTTCGGAGATGCGCCTTGAAAAGACGACTCAACGGCTATCGGAATTAGGTGCGAGTTTGAGCGTGAAGCGACATCCTGGGGATTTGTTTCTGAGTATTGCCGGGAGCGTTGGAAAGCCCATAATTGCAGGAATCAAATGCTGTATTCATGACGGGTTTGTGTATTTCCCTCGAATCCCCCCTGAGCTATCCGAGTATCTGTTTTGGATCTTCAAGAGTGGCCAACCCTATTTGGGGCTCGGGAAGCTTGGCACACAGCTGAACTTAAATACGGACACTGTAGGAGGTATCCGCATTGCTCTTCCGCCAGCAGATGAAGTACATGAAATTGTCGATTGGATATCTGGAAATGTGAAAAGTCTCGACGAGATTCATGAGCGCATAAGTAACGCAATTGTGCGATTGGAAGAATACCGCTCCGCCCTGATCACCAACGCCGTCACCGGCCAGATCAAGGTGGCCTGAACCGGGGGAAAGCCATGCACCAGGAAATCTACTTCGAACAGGCCATGGAGCAGTCGCTGATCGAGCAGGGCGGATACGAGCGCGGTGATGCCGGCGGTTTCGATCCGGCACGGGCGCTGTTCACGGATGAGGTCTTGGCCTTTGTCTCCGTCAGCCAGCCGGAGCGCTGGCAGTCGCTGGTGAAACTGCATGGCGACAAGTCTGGGGACGTGCTGCTGGGTTCGCTGGTCAAGGAGCTGGCCTCCAAGAACGCGCTGTATGTGCTGCGCCACGGCTTCAAGTGCTTTGGCAAGACCTTCCGGCTGGCCTATTTCGCCCCGAATACGGGCATGAACCCGGAGGCGGCAGCAGCCTACGGCCACAACCGACTGCGGGTGACCCGGCAGGTGCATTTCAACGAGAAGCACCCGAAGAAATCGCTGGACATGGTGCTGTCGGTCAATGGCCTGCCGGTGGTCACGCTGGAGCTGAAGAACCCCATGACCGGGCAGACGGTGGACGACGCCATGGGCCAGTACCGGCGCGACCGCGACCCGGCCGAGCCGATCTTCCGCTTCAAGGAGCGGGCGCTGGTGCATTTCGCCGTGGACCCGGACCAGGCCTTTATGACCACCCGCCTGACCGGGGACGACACCCGCTTTCTGCCCTTCAATCGCGGCCACAACTTCGGCGCCGGCAACCCGCCCGCCGAAGATGGCAACTACCGTACCGCGTATCTCTGGGAGCAGGTGCTGACCCGCGACAGCCTGATGGACATCCTCGCCCGCTTCCTGCATCTGGAGGTGAGCGAGAGAAAGGTCACCACCAAAAAGGGCGTCAAACGCCACCGGAAGGAAACCCTGATCTTCCCCCGCTTTCACCAGCTCGACGCGGTGCGCAAGCTGATCGACTCCGCCCGCGCCAAGGGGCCGGGGCACAACTATCTGGTGCAGCATTCGGCGGGCTCGGGCAAGTCCAACTCCATCGCCTGGCTGGCTCATCGCCTGTCCAGCCTGCACGATGCCGGGGACAACAAGGTCTTTGATACCGTGGTGGTGATCACCGACCGCCGGGTGCTCGACCAGCAGTTGCAGAACACCATCTACCAATTCGAGCACAAACAGGGGGTGGTGCAGAAGATCGACGAGAACACCCAGCAGCTTGCCCAAGCGCTCTCATCCGGGGTGCCCATCATCATCTCCACCATCCAGAAATTCCCCTTTATTACCCAGGCCATGGACACTCTGGCGAAGAAGGGCGAGGAAGTGGCGCTGAACACCGGGGGCAAGCGCTTCGCGGTGATCGTGGACGAGGCCCACAGCTCCCAGTCCGGCGAGACGGCCATGGAGCTGCGCAAGGTGCTTAACCGTGACGGCATCGAATCGGCCATTGCCGAGGAGTTTCTGGATGTGGAGGAGGAAGATCTCTCCGAGGAAGCGCGCCGCGAGCTGTTCAAGGAAATGCTCAAGCGCCCGCGCCAGCCGAATATCAGCTTCTTCGCCTTCACCGCCACGCCCAAGTTCAAGACCCAGGCGGTGTTCAATGAGCCCGGCCCGGACGGCCAGCCGCCGTTTCATCTCTACTCCATGCGCCAGGCCATCGAGGAAGGCTTTATCATGGATGTGCTGGAGCACTACACCACCTACAAGACCTATTACGGGCTGATCAAGTCCATCGAGGACGACCCGCAGGTGCCGAAGCGAAAGGCGGCGCGAGCGCTGGCGCGCTTCATGTCCCTGCACCCGCACAACATTGCCCAGAAGGTGGAGGTGATCGTCGAGCACTTCCGACACAATACGCGCCACCGTATCGGTGGCCGGGCCAAGGCCATGGTGGTCACCGCCTCGCGCCTGCACGCGGTGCGCTACAAGCAGGCCTTTGACAAGTACATCAAGGACCACGACATCACCGGCATCCGCTCGCTGGTGGCCTTCTCCGGCAGCGTCACCGACCCGGACTTTCCGGATCGGTCCTACACCGAAGTGGGCATGAACGAGGGCATCAAGGAATCCGAGCTGCCGGAGCGCTTCGCCTCCGAGCACTACCAAGTGCTGCTGGTGGCCGAGAAGTACCAGACCGGTTTTGACCAGCCGCTGCTGCACACCATGTATGTGGACCGGCGGCTGGCCGGTATTCAGGCGGTGCAGACCCTATCCCGCCTCAACCGCACCTCCCCCGGCAAGGAATACACCTTCGTGCTCGATTTCGTCAATGAGCCGGGGGAGATCTTTGAAGCCTTCAAGCCCTACTACGAAGTCACCCCCGCCGGTGAGCCCAGCGACCCCCACCAGCTCTACGACCTGCAACACCGGCTGGAAGAGCACCAGGTCTTCACTACCGATGAAGTCAACGCCTTCGCTGAGGTCTGGTACAAGAACCGCAACGAACCCACCGCAAGAGACCACCAGAAGATCAACGCCATTCTCGACCAGGCCGTGGAACGCTACCAAGCGCTGGATGACGACCATCAGGACCAGTTCAAGGGCCAGCTCGCCAGTTTCCGCAACCTCTATGCCTTCTTGGCCCAGATCATCCCCTACCAGGACAGCAGCCTGGAAAAGCTCTATAGCTATGCCCGCTTTCTGCTCCACAAGCTGCCCCGGCGCACCGATGACACCGTGTTCGAGCTGGAAGACGAAGTTTCGCTGAAATACTACCGGCTGCAGAAGATCAGCGAGGGGGCCATCGATCTGGGCGTGGGTGAAGCGCAAGCCTTGTACGGGCCCACCGAGGTCGGCACCGGCAAGGCCGAGGATGACGAAGTGGAGCTGTCCACCCTGATCGGCAAGCTCAACGAGCGCTTCGGCACCGAGTTCACCCCCGCCGACCAGCTCTTCTTCGACCAGATCGCCGAAAGCGCCGTCGAGAATGACACCCTGCGCGAAGCCGCCCAGGCCAATACCCGTGACAACTTCGCCTATGTCTTCAACCGGATGCTGGAGAACCTGTTCATCGAGCGCATGGACGGCAACGAGGAGATCTTTGGCCGCCTGATGAACGACGATGACTTCCGCCGCGTTGCGGGAGAGCACCTGCTGCATGAGGTGTATGAGCGGTTGCAGGCAGGGGAGAAAAACAATGCATAACAAAGAGCTGCACGCGGACACATATTGCTACGCTCGTTATTGTGTATGTCGCGTTGCTCCAATTTTACACAAAAACGCTCTCCACAATATGTGCCGGTGAGCTTGGCGTTGAACTAAGCCGCTTCGCGGCGGCCACCTTTCTTACACTTTTCGGGCAAAATTCGGCTCATTGCCAATACTCCTCCCGATCCATTTACGGGTCGCGTCAGAGGAGAAAAAGAATGAGCCTCTTACGCCAACAAATGATCCGCGTCATGCAACAGCGTGGCTTTTCCCCGAGAACTTACGAGAGTTATTTATACGCGGTCGAGCGACTGGCACGGTATAGCCAGGTGTCCCCCGATCGATTGACGACCGAGGACTTGCAGGGCGTTCTGGACCACCTGGTCCAGGAGCGTCGTCTGGCCCCGGCCAGTTGCCGATTGTACTTAAACGCCCTTCGCTTTTTCTATGTGAAGGTGCTGGGTTGGCCGGGATTCGAAGCGACTCTGGTCGTGCCCTAACGCACCCAGCGCATCCCCGAGCTGCTGACCCGCAGCGAGGTGCGACGCATCCTCGCCGCCTGCACGCACCCCGAGAGCCAAGTCATGATGGCTCTGGCGTACGAGTGTGGCCTGCGGGGCAGCGAAGTCGTGCGTCTTAAGGTGCAGGATCTCGACGGCGAACGCGGTTGGTTGCGCATCGAACAAGGCAAGGGCGCAAAAGACCGCTTAGTGACGGTCGGCCCACTCTGTTACCCTTTAAACTGCCGACCTTCTTCAAATTCAGATACTTTGATCAGTCGCAAACCGGTAAAGCCAGCCTGATCGATAAAGTCTTTAACTTTTTGATGGACCATGACATAGGATTTACACGATTGACCAATTTTAAAAACCAAACGACTTTCTTCTGGTATGTCGTTCAAAACGCTTTCAGACAAACTAAAGCGCACGACGTCATATTCACTTTCTTCAGGGTTTGAGAACTCCCAGTCTATTTCACAATTATCAACATCCAAAGCAGGGATGCGCTCATAAAAATTCATAGCCCAGCGATTATCATGCCATTTATCATAGTCATCAACGTAAATGGCGTGCACAAACTGCATACCATATATAGGAAAACGCTGCAGATACTCCTTAAAAACTGGCGGAACGATGAGTTCAGCACTATCAACCAGAATATCCGGTAATGGGTCTCGATTGACCCCCATTTTTCGATCTTCTTCGCGATAGCAATTTTCAAAAAATATTGGACCTTGGCTTATGTCATACTTTCGGAATCGATACCGACACTTAGCTGACCGGTCATGGAGCGTAGGAAAGAGCACTTCATCACCTGCCGGAATCAGGGAAATATAATATTGATCATTGTAATCCGTCATTATTGGCCCACCTTTAGTACATAGTATTGCTTGGGGAAGGTAATGGTATTGCCCTTAGGGTCTCTGTGGTTGGTATGATCACGTCGATACTGACAAGTCGTCGCTCGTTCCCTATGGTCATCTAGGGTGTTTTGATTACCACACCCCACCTGCTCATCCAGGCCGAAGGCTTCATCAATGTGCGTTAAGGGCATTTTGAACTCGGCAATTAATTTGAGCATCTTCCTAGATTTTTTATCCATCTCATCACAAACGTACTCCTTAGTTTGCATGGGGTTTCTTTTGCAGGTAAAAATTTTGGTTTCAATTTCCTGAATCTGATACTTAACCTCATTGTGATATGAACGCCCGGTGAACTTCGAAACGTTTGTATGGTTTCCCCGGTGCAATTGCACCCCTAGATGGCAAGCCCCGATTAACTCACTCGGTAGAAAAACGAGGTTTTCAACTACGTTCATATCATAGCCTCGGTGCTTCAATTCATCACCCAACTTTGAGTACTTAATGCCTTCCTGAGAGAGCAAATGATGCGCCTGCATGGTAATGCCATGGTGGATCGGATGATCCTGTTCGCTTTGTACCGCCCTTTCCAATCGCTTTCGATACTGAGAGTCCTTCTCGTCAGTGCCGGTGATTTTGTCCAGTACCGTCATGTGGCTATATCTCCTGGTAACCTATTTCGCTACCACGACGCCCCGTAAGCTGCGTGGCGTGGTGTGATCCGTTTTTTGGCACAGTCGGCAGCGCTGCTCCCGTCGAGTGGTGTCTTTTCTGTGCTCCAGGCGTGTGTTCGGTCTCGCTTTTAATACCAGGCCGGAGTTTCGGGCCTTAACCAGTTTGCCGCCCAGCCGTTCCATTGTGGTCAGGCTGTCCACGATGTCCTCAATGGTTTTAATAAAGGCATTCATTGCTTGCTGGGCTCGCTCGATTTTCTGGCCGGCTCTTGCCAGTTGGGCGCTGCGGGCCGACAGCCGCGCAGCGATCATGGTCAACCGGGCCGCCGTGCCCACCCCGAGAGTCAGCAGGCTCGTCAGCGCCAGTACCAGCAGTTCCAACGCCAGGTAAGCACCGCCTTTACCGGCGATGTAGGCGTAGAAGTTCGGTGGCACCGCTTCGAAAATCAAGCTCAGGTACATGACGTAGGTCAGAGCGGCGTCATGGTCGGCGATGAGCGCCAGGGCCAGGGTGTAGTTGGGGTTGTCTTTTACGGCGGCGGCCAGTTCCGGGTCGATGTCCATCAACACGGTGTCGATAAAGTGTTCGATAGCGTCGACATCGCCTGTGGCGATGAGGTCCGGCAGGGTCAGGATGTCTTCCCGATATCGGTACATTTTCTCCAGGGTCTCGCGGCTTTCGCCCAAGAATTCCACGGCGTCGTCCAGGCCGGCCTGAACGTCGTCAACCAGCGCGGATCCGGCTTCCCGCGCCTCTTGCAGCGTTTTTCTGGACTGGGTTTGCCACCAATTCCAGTTGTGCAGGTCGTCGCTGTGTTCATCCACCCAGTCGGAGGCGTCATTGGCCGATTGCACGATGTCCCGGTAGCGTTCCACGGCATAGTCGGCGGTCATGTCCAGCGCCTTGCTCGTACCTTCGGCTATTTTGTCACCGAGGTTCTTCCAGGTCTCCACTTCGAACAGAGTGGCCTGGTCCTTGACCCAGGAGGTGCCGCCTTCCATCGAACCATGATGGCCGTCCAATGCGATGGCCGCATAACCGTAGGTATCCCAACGCCGCTGAAAGCCCACCATGTCCGCTACCGTTGCCCGATAAGCGCCATCCAGGGTCAGTACCAAGGAGTTGCGCAGGCTGTCGATTTCAGCTTCCAGCCCGTCTTCAACCGGTATTTCAACACTGAGCTCTCCGTTGGGTAATTGCTCGAAGAGGTGGCTGGCCTGTCGGGCGGGTTCATCCACCGGTACATCGTGTGGCTCGGTCACCAAGGCGCCATCGGTGGGGACGTTAACGCCGAACAGAGGCAGAGGCGTTTGCCAGGTGTCGTTATAGAGGGCCTGAAAATCCAGCCATTCGAGGTTGAGCTGTTCTTCGGTGACTTCGAATTCGGCTCTCGCTTCGGCCTGTTCTGCGCTGGCGATCAATTGGTAGCGTCCCGCCTTTAGCGGAAACTGTACCCGTTGATCGCCGACATCAATGCGTTGCTGCGACGGTCGGTCACCCACCAGTTCAACGGTCACAGCGTGGACATTGGCCGAGCGGATTTCCACATCAAGGGCCCACCCCTTGGGCAGTTTGAGTGTGTCACCCGGTTTCGGTGGGTTCTGTTTGGAATAGCCTTCGTTGTAATAGTAAATACGCCGCGCATTGCGAATCCCCAGGTATCGCCACGCTATCATTTCCGGGGTTTCGCCATTCCGGACGGTCACATCGAAGAACTGTGGCGAGATGGGGTCGCCGGGCGGATTTCGGTCTGACAGGTGGAACGCTTGCCCGTCCACGGCGGTGACAATGTCGACAGTGGGTTCCGGTGACTGTTCCGGCTCTTCGGTAGGACGTTCATAGACTCTGGGTTCCGAGTCCTTCGCGACAAAGGGGTCCAGCTTGATCAGGGCCGCTTCCTTGATCAGGTCGGCGTGGAGTAGAGATACGCTCTCCGGCTCATTCCCCGCCCCGGTCTCATACTGCACCTCACCGTCGAACACCACCCCGCTCTGCCCGTTCAGTGTCACCTTTTTGCCGAACAGCTTGATGTTGCCGCTGGGGTCGATCTTCACGCCACCGTCGCCCTGCTTCAGCAGGATGTCGCCGTTGCCGTTGCCTTGAACGGTGATGTTGCCGTTCACCTGGTGGATGGCCGCGCCGGCCTGGACCTGCAGTTGCAGGTTGCCGTTGGTCACGGAGGTGTCCATGCCGGTATTGGTCAGGATCGACAGGTTCTGTTTCTGGACCCAGAGGCTGAAGTCTTCGCCCGCGCTTTGCGACAGGTTGACCTGTGCGGTGTGGGTTTGATCGGTTTCCGCCTGGTGGTTGATCGAGCCTTCTTCGGTGGTGGTCCGGCTGGTGTTCTTGACGGTCTGGGTCCGGTCGGCGCCGATGCGTTCTTCCAGTTGCGCTTCGGCCTCGATCATCAGGTTCAGGTCGGCATAGAGGTTGACGCCGCCGTAGATGGCCATGAGGTGCACATAGGGTTCGGCGTCCTGTGCGTTCAGTTCCAGACGCACCTGACGGTCGAAGGTGTGCAGGGCGATGCACGCGGCCTTGCGGGTGTCATCGAAGGTCAACTCGTTCAGGCCGGGGGTGACGATGCGGCTTTGAGTGGCGTTCCTGTTGGTCACTGGGCCGAACTGACTCTGGCCCGGCACAAAACCGACGATCATCGGTCGCGCCGGGTCGTCGTCCAGGAAGGTGACCAGGGCTCGGCTTTGGTCGAGCAACGGGAAATGCCAGCCGATCTCTTCTGTGTCATCGGTGCCTGGGCTGGCATAAGGGGTCAGCCGGCTTGTCGGGGGGCTGGCCTGGCCTTTGCCCTGGGCACTCCGGTCAAAATCCGCCCGGAAATAATACCGGCCATCGGCGGCCAGTTCGGCGTGGTCGTACCGGCTTTCGATGCGCGCCGGGAACAGATGCGGCAGCGGCGGCTGTGCTTTCACCTTCGGCCGGGGCGGTGTCGCCCGGGGGATAACCACGGCGGTGTTGCGGTATTGCACGCCCGGGGCGTTGCCCTCACCGGCAGCGGGTTCGGCATTGTGGACCACCTGAATCATCCGATACTCGCCCGACGGGCACTCATTGGGCAATTGACCGGCATCGAAAGCAACGCTGTGACCGGCACTCAGCAGGGGTTGATGGCCGTGCAGGGTGATGAAGTAGCGCTGCTGGTCGAAGTACTGTTGCTCGAACAGGGCCCGTTGTTCGGCCTCGGGACGCGGACGCGGCGGCGTAAAGCTGCGGTAGTCGGCGTCTTCGCGGCTGATGGCGCCTGGTGTTGTGCCCTGAACGCTGCGCCCGGCGATGTGGGGCTGGTCCGACCAGCGTTGGTAGGCGGCGGTGATCCGGTTGAGCTGCTGGTCCGGGGAGAGGCCGGAGACGGTTTGGCCCCATTCAATGAACGGCAGGTAGGGGCTGATCTGGGTGTCGTTGCGGATGACCAACAGTTCATGGTTCTGTTCCGGGTCCCGGTCTTCGAACCAGTAGTTGGCGCCCACTTCAGCCAGCAGACGTTGGAAGCACTCGAGGGTGGTCTCATCCTGAACCTGAAGGAAGGGGCCTTCGAAGGCGGAAACGGGATCGAGCGCGAGGTCCACTTCGAACCGGTCGTAGCCCATTTCCGACATCAGTTGCCACACCACCTGTTCACGAGTCATGCCCATGAACAAGCGGGTCTGTCCCAGTCGGCTGCCCCGCTCCAATTTGCTGGCGAGCGTGAGATTCAGATGGTAGGCGTCGCCGGTCCAGCTCTCGTCCGCTGCCATCAGGCTGAGATGAATCCTTCGCGGCTGAACCAGGCCGGGGCCATCGATGATAACTTGAATTGGCTGGTCTAACAGTTCGCCCGGGGTAACGGGCAGGTCGTTGGCGTATTGCGTATGTAGATTGACGTCCAGTCGGGTGGGCCGGTTGATCATTTCCGAACCTTCCAGGCTTCGGGCTTTGATGCTCAGGCCGTTCAGGCTGGCGAACCGAACGTCGATCTCGGTGCGCAACAGGGATGCTTTGGTTTCCATGAGTCGCTATTCCTTGAATTCGGGGTGCATCAGTTGTCGCCTATGGTGCAATCAATGTCGGTGGCCGACTCCTACGTGATGTCCCGACAGGACTTTCAATTCAATAGAAAAGTCCTGATGAAAGGTCCACTCGTGCAAGTCGACCGTTTTGACCAGAAAGGTATCAACGGGTAAGTCAGATAGGGGCAGGCAATACCGGCTCACGTCCGAGAGGTCGACTTCGCGCATCGCTTTGTTGTTCCCTGCGATGGATAGCGTCATGGTGTTTCTCCTTCTTCCTTGAGCCGATCCGCCTCGGCCCGGGTGACGAATGGGCGAGCGAGGGAAAGTACGAGTGGCGGATCCCTGCCCGGCCGTCCTTTATGAGATGAACGGTGATGAAAAGCGCCTGTGTTACAGCCGGGGCGTCGAAGCGGGACGTTAGCGAATTTGTTAATCGCTGTATGTTGAATCAATCACAAAAGTGAAAATCGCTGAAAGCAAACTGGGTTAACAACTACCGCAGTAAGCTCTTGAGGTCTACAATCCAGTCGATAGCGGCTCTGCATTCACATGTAATCCCCCCGGAAATCCAGAGCACCACGTTCCAGGGGGGGTGCTGAGAGTGCGCTCATTATCCCCCACTCATTTTGGTAGTCTCTCAGCTGAATAATGGGTATCTGACTTTTCGGGCCATTGGTGTGTTTCAGAATGCCGGTCATGTGGTTTAGGGCCGAATATCTTTACACTGGTGGGGTTCTCTACGGCGCTGACCAGTCTGGAAGACGGAATTTTTCAGGCGTCCATGTGGCGAACTGGCGCTATAAATCTACGCGGACAGCCACTATAATGGCCCTATGAAAGCATCACTCGACCATCTGCCCGAGCAGAAACAGCAGGAATTACAACGAGCTATCGAGATCATCCGTGAAGACATCGATCTCGATATGCTTATTCTGTTTGGTAGCTACGCACGGGGTGACTGGGTGGAAGATCTGGACCCGGAAACCCTCCAGTACCGTTACCAGAGTGATTTTGATCTTCTGGTGGTTACGGAAACATCCCGCCAGGCTGAGAGAATCGAGCAAAACAATGCCCTGTCCCGGCGTTTGGCCAAAGCCATTCATAGAACACCCATCAGCTTGATCGCGGAAGATATCCAGTTTATCAATCGTCGGTTAAGGAAAAGTCAATATTTTTATATAGATATCCTGCGAGAAGGTATTCTGCTGTTTGATTCAGGCAGATTTGAGCTGGCGGAGCCCGTTGAAATTACGCCCAAGGAAAGAAAGAATTTAGCGGAAGAGGACTTCAACTACTGGTTCAACAAAGCGGTTCGGCTATTTGGTCTCTATGAGTTTTGCATGTCTCAACAATCGTACAATGAAGCCGCATTTCAGTTACACCAAATAACTGAAAGCCTGTATGGTACGGCTTTGTTGGTCTTCACCCGTTACAAACCCAGCACTCATGACCTTGAATCGCTTGGTCAGCGGGTTGGCAGTATTGAACCCAAATTCTTGTCGATATTTCCCAAAGCCACGAAAGAAGAAAAAGACTGTTTCAAGTTGTTGCGCAAAGCGTATGTTGACGCACGCTATAAACCCAGTTATTCCATCACAAAAGAACAGCTGGAGTGGTTGGCTGAGCGTGTGACTCTGTTAAAAGACCTCACTGAAACACTGTGCCGGGAAAAAATTGAAAGTTACCGATAATACCCAGAACGAATAAACGATTTATTGCACCAGGCTGGCTGGTGCAACGCGACGTTTTTAGCTCTTACAAAATCACACTCGGCACTCCCTCCCCCTACTCTCTCACAAAATATTCTCAACCCAACACATCCTTTAAATACCGGCCGGTGTGCGAGCGCTTACGCTTGGTCAGCGTCGTCGGTGTTCCCTGGGCAATCACCCGGCCGCCGTGCTGGCCGCCTTCCGGACCCATGTCGATCACCCAGTCGGCTTCGGCAATCACGTCCAGGTTGTGCTCGATCACCAGCACGGTATTGCCGGCGTCCACCAGCCGGTGCAACACGCGCAGCAGTTTTTCCACGTCGGCCATGTGCAGGCCGACCGTAGGTTCGTCGAGCACGTAGAGGTTGTGCTGCGGACCTCGACCCCGGGCGTCTTCCGGGGTCATGCGGGCTTTGGCGAGTTCGGCGACGAGTTTGATGCGCTGGGCTTCGCCGCCGCTCAGGGTCGGGCTTTGCTGGCCAAGCGTGAGGTAGCCGAGGCCGACGTCCTGCAGCAGGCGCAGGGCGTGATGCACCTTGTTGACCGGCGCGAAGAAGTCGGCGGCTTCATCGATGTTCATGGCCAGCACTTCGCCGATGTGTTTGCCCTTGTAGGTCACGCTCAGGGTCTCGTCGTTAAAGCGCCAGCCGTGGCAAACGTCGCAGGGCACGCGCACGTCGGGCAGGAAGTTCATTTCGATTTTCTGTTCGCCCTGGCCACCGCAGGCGTCGCAACGGCCGTCGCCGGCGTTGAACGAAAACCGCGCCGGGGTGTAGCCGCGCAGGCGAGCGTCGACGGTGCCGGCGAAGAGCTTGCGGATGCTGTCCCAAATACCGATGTAGGTCGCCGGGCAGGACCGGGGGGTCTTACCGATCGGGGTCTGATCGACCTCGAGAATGCGATCGACCGACTCCCAGCCGTCGATCCGCTCGGCGCCCTGCCACTGGGTTTTACGACGACCTTTCCGGCCCTGGTTCGCCAACGCCTGCTTCAGGTTGGGATAGAGCACGCTCCGCACCAGGGTACTCTTACCGCTTCCGCTGACGCCGGTGATGCCGACCAGTTGGCGCAGCGGGATATCAACATCGATGTGGCGCAGGTTGTGTTGATGCGCTCCTTCGATACGCAGGCTCTCCTTGTCCCACAGGGCGCGCATCTCGGCGTTGCGCAAGTCCGGCATGGGGTGGCGCAGCGGTTGCGAGAGCATCCGGCCGGTAAGGGACTGTTTGCTCGAGAGGACTTTCTTGAGGCTGCCGTGGGCGACGACTTCCCCGCCCTCGACACCGGCGCGCGGGCCCATGTCGATCAGGTGGTCGGCTTCGCGGATGGTGTCTTCATCGTGTTCGACCACGACCACAGTATTGCCCTGCTGTTGCAACTCGCGCAGCGTCTCGATCAGTTTGCGGTTGTCGCGGGTGTGCAGGCCGATGGTCGGCTCGTCCAGCACGTAGCACACCCCTTGCAGGCTGGACCCCAGTTGCGCCGCCAGACGAATCCGCTGAGCTTCGCCGCCGCTCAAGGTGGGGGCGGCGCGGTCGAGGCTCAGGTAGTCGAGACCGACCTTTTGCAGAAAACGCAGGCGGCTGTGCATCTCGGTCAGCAGGTCGCGGGCGATGACCTCTTCGCGCGGTTTTAGGCGGAGCTTGCCGAACCAGGTTTCGGCCTGATCGACGGGCAGCGCCGCCAGTTCGGCGATGGATCGGTCGCGAAAGCGCACCGCCCGGGCCGTAGGGTTCAGTCGCTGACCCTGGCAGTCGGGGCAGGTGCTGTCCACCGCGCTGTCATCCTCGGGTTGCCAGGTATTTTCTTCGCCGGTTTGTTCGTCGTCGAAGCCCTGGATCAATTGACTGGTGCCGTAGCAGGTGCCGCACCAGCCGTGTTTGGAGTTGTAGGAGAACAAACGCGGGTCCAGCTCGTCGAAACCGGTGCCGCAGCTCGGGCAGGCGCGCTGGGTGGAGAACAGCCGCTCGTTTTTGCCGCGAGCTTTACCGGCCTTGCCGGGTGCGACGATGACCAGGCCATTGCCCAGCCCGAGCGCCTGCTCCAGCCCCTCGGCCAGCTCGCGTTCGGTCTCGGGGGAGACCGTAATATCGAGTAAAGGCAGTTCGATGTCGTGCTCCCGGTAACGGTCCAGTTTGGGCCAGTCGTCGGTCGGCTGAAAAACGCCATCGACCCGCAGGTGGCTGTAGCCGCGCCCGGCGGCCCATTCAGCCAGCTCGCGGTAAATGCCTTTGCGCGCCACCACCATGGGCGCCAGCAGGGTGACCGGGCGACCGCGAAAATCTTTCTGGATGCGCGCCCGAATGGCAGCCGGCGTCTGCGGTTCGATGGGCACGTCGCAGTCCGGGCAGTATTGGGTGCCGAGCTTGACGTAGAGCAGGCGCAGGTAATGGTAAATTTCGGTCAGGGTCGCCAGGGTGCTCTTGCGGCCACCGCGACTGGTGCGCTGCTCGATGGCCACGGCCGGGGGAATGCCGTAGATGGCGTCCACATCCGGCCGCGCCGACGGCTGCACGAACTGGCGCGCGTAGGCGTTCAGCGACTCCAGATAGCGGCGCTGGCCTTCGCCGAAAATCAGGTCGAACGCCAGGGTGCTTTTGCCGCTGCCACTGACACCGGAGATCACCGTGAGCTTGTCGCGCGGGATGGTGACATCGATGTTCTTCAGGTTGTGTTCGCGGGCGTGATGCACGCGGATGACGTTGTCGCGGCGCGCTTTGGTTGCGTAGCTGGCGGCGACGTCCGCGACACCCGTGCCCCCTGCCGACAGCGACTGTTCATAGTCTCGCAACGCCTCGGCCGTGTGGCTGTGAGAATGTGCCATCACCTGCTGTGGCGTGCCTTCGGCCAGGAGTTCCCCACCGGCGTCACCGCCTTCCGGGCCGATGTCGATCACCCAGTCCGCACTGCGGATCACGTCCAGGTTGTGTTCGATCACCACCAGCGAATGGCCGGCGGCCTGGAGCTGACGGAACGCCCCCATCAGGGTCGCGATATCGGCGAAATGCAGGCCGGTGGTGGGTTCGTCGAACAGGAAGAGAATGTGGCCGTTGGTTTTGTCTTTGTTTTTGGCTTTGCGTCCGCTCTTCGCCGATGCTTGCGCCAGATGCCCGGCCAGCTTCAGCCGTTGCGCCTCGCCGCCACTCAGGGTCGGCACGGCCTGCCCCAGTTGCACATAGTCCAGGCCGACGTCCGCCAGCGGCTGCAGGCTGCGTCGCACCTCGGGCTGGTCGTGGAAACTGTCCAGCGCCTCGGCGACCGTCAGAGACAGCACATCGGCGATCGACAGAGCCCGGTTGCCCTCGTCCGTCGTCTGCAGCAGCTTCACTTCGAGGATCTCGTCGCGGAAGCGCTTGCCATCGCAGTCCGGGCAGCGCAGATAGACGTCGCTTAAAAACTGCATCTCCACATGCTCGAAACCGTTGCCCTGGCAGGTCGGGCAACGACCCTGGCCGGAGTTGAAACTGAAAGTGCCCGGGGTATACCCCCGCTCTTTCGCCAAGGGTGTGGCGACAAACAGTTTGCGCAGTGCATCGTAGGCGCCGACATAAGTCGCCGGTGTGGAACGGGTGGTTTTGCCGATGGCGCTCTGGTCCACCATCACCACCCGGTCGATGTGGTCGAGCCCTTCGATGCGCTCATGGGCGCCCGGCGCTTCGGTCTGTTCGCCGTGATGCTTGAGAATGGCCGGGTACAGGATCTGACGCATCAGCGTGGATTTGCCGGAGCCGCTGACACCGGTCAGACACACCAGGCGCCCCAGCGGAATGCGCACATCGATGCGCTTCAGGTTGTGTTCGGCGGCGCCGAATACGGTAACAGCCGCGTCCGTCGGTGTGAGGGCGTCGGCGGGCGGGGCTTTGACCTGGTCACGCCCCGTGAGATAGCGGGCCGTGAGGTTGTTCTTTCGCCGGAACAGCGCCTTGGGGGTGCCGAAAAACTCGATGTTTCCTCCGGCTTTGCCGGGGCCGGGGCCAATGTCGAGAATGCGGTCGGCCGCGCGGATCACCTCGGGGTCGTGCTCGACCACCAGCAGTGAATTGCCGGCATCGCGCAGCCGGTGCAGCACCCGGACCAGCCGCTGCAGGTCGCGCGGATGCAGGCCGGTGCTGGGCTCGTCCAGCACAAACAGGGTGTTCACCAGGGAAGTGCCAAGAGCCGTGGTCAGGTTGATGCGCTGCACCTCGCCGCCACTCAGGGTGCGCGACTGACGGTCCAGCGTCAGGTAATCCAACCCCACTTCGCACAAATAGCCCAGGCGCGCACGAATCTCCGTCAACAGCAGTTGGGTGGGTTCGTCGGTATCGGTGCGGGTCAGTTCCTCGAAGAAGTTAGCGCACCGCACCAGCGGCAGTTGCATCACGTCCGCGATGTTCAGACCCGGCAATTTCTGAAACGTGCTGTCCGCCAATTCGGTGCCCGCCGGGACAAAACGCGTCCTGCCCGCCAGGGCCTGCTCGGCGGCTTCAACAGAGCCGACTCGCCACCACAGGGAGGCGGGTTTCAAACGCGCCCCATCGCAACTCGGGCACGGGGTATAGGCCCGGTATTTGGAGAGCAGCACCCGGATGTGCATCTTGTAGGCCTTGCTCTCCAGCCAATTGAAAAATTCCTGCAACCCGTACCAGACGCCCCGGTCCCAATCGCCTTCGCCTTCGATCACCCAGGCTTGCTGGTCGTCGCTGAGCTCGGCCCAGGGGGTCGTCACGGGAATGCCGCGCCGTTTGGCGTAACGGAGCAAATCGCGCTGCACTTCCGCGTAAGCGGGCGTCTGAATCGGTTTGATGGCGCCCTCTTTCAGGCTTTTCCGTTCATCGGGAATCACCAGCCCGTAGTCAACGCCGATGATGCGGCCGAAGCCCCGGCAACTGTCACAGGCACCGATGGGCGAGTTGAATGAGAACTGACTGGGGTTCGGCTCCGGGTAGTCGATGTCGCAATGCGCGCAATGATGGTGGCTGGAAAAACGCTCCACCGACCCGGCTTCGCGCGCATCACTCAGCGGATACACCAACACATGACCCTTGCCGTAGTGCAGCGCGGTCTCGACCGCTTCGGTCAGCCGGCCACGGTTGTCTCCGCTCAGTTTGAGCCGGTCCTGCACCACTTCCACCCGGTCGCCCTCGCGCCGGTGAATGCGGGCGTACCCCTGCTGGGCCAGCAGTTGCATCACCTCGTCGTCGCTCAGTCGTTCCGGCACATGCAGGGGCATGCACACCATCAGCCGTTGCCCGGCGGGCCAGTCGCTGTAGAGCGTCTCCACAACGCTTTGCGAGGTATCCTTGACCACTTCTCGCCCGCAGCCGCGACAGTACAGGTGCGCCAACCGGGCAAAGAGCAGTTTGAGGTAGTCGTTCAGCTCGGTCATCGTGCCCACGGTGGAGCGGGAGGTGCGCACCGTGTTGCTTTGCTCGATGGCGATGGCCGGCGGGATGCCGTCGATGCTGTCGACGGCGGGTTTATCCATCCGGTCCAGAAACTGGCGGGCGTAGGCCGAGAAGGTTTCGACATAGCGGCGCTGCCCTTCGGCGTAGACGGTGTCGAACGCCAGCGTCGACTTGCCCGAACCGCTCACCCCGGTGACCACCACCAACTCTCCGAGCGGAATGTCCAGGTCCAGGTTCTGGAGGTTGTTCTGGCGCGCGCCGCGAATGCGGAGGCTTTCATGGGGCATGAGGTCACCATCGAGTCAGAGGGTTCGGGGGCGAGACACTATAAAGGAGGCAGGGGGTACGACCAAGACGAAGAATTGGATTCGGGTAGGCTTGCCGGGGGCAGAGCCGTACACTTCGACAGTTACGTTTCGGAGTTCGAGCTGGCAGTGAGGCAGTGGCCCGCGCCGGCTGCCGGGGATACCCCTGTGGGGTCGGCGTATATCCATCCATGGAGCCTAGACCGCAGCATCCCTGCTGCGGACTACCCCACAGGGGTATCCCCGGCATCCGCCGCTAGTCAGAGCGGCGAACTCCGAAACTTGAGTTCTAATATACCCACCAGGGGAGATAGTTGATGTACCAGGGATCCTGCCTGTGCGGCGATATCCGCTTTGAGTTCGATCGGTTCGAGGGCGACTTCGTGTACTGCCACTGCCGCAGTTGCCGCAAGGCGAGCGGGTCGGCTTTCGGCGCCAACATCGCCGTGCCGGTCGACGCCTTTCGACTGACCACCGGGGAAGCCTTGCTGGGCACCTACGAGTCCTCGCCCGGCAAGGTGAGGCATTTTTGCAGCCGGTGCGGCTCGCCCCTGTTCAATCGGGTCGAGGGAGCGGAACATCTGCGGGTTCGCCTGGGGTCGGTGGATACCGATATCCGACAAGGCCCGAAGGCACATATCTTCCTGGGTCACAGAGCCGATTGGGATCGACCCAGCGATGATCTGGACGGATATGAGGAATGGCCGGACTTTAGCAAGGTTAAAATCGCGGGAACGACTAAACGAGACTGAGGTTCTCGGCCATGACTTCGCCTTTCGCCAGGGTGGATTGGCGCTCTACCAGTTCCGGCTGGAACCGCAGTTGGGCGGTGTCGCTGGCGCCTTCGCAGAGTTTCAGAGCCAGGCGGGCGGCATCGGCTCCGAAGTCGTCCACGGGCACGCGCACTGTGGTCAGGGCCGGCACGAAGTACGCGGACATCACCACGTCGTCGTAGCCGACCACACTGCACTGCTCCGGTACACGAACGCCTTGCTGGCGCAGGGCATTGATTACACCGATGGCCATCAGGTCGTTGCCGCCGACAACGGCCGTAAACTCGGCCTCGCGGCGCTTGAGCCGGTCGAGCGCCTGGGCACCGCCGGATTCCAGGTAGTCGGATTCCACCACCAGGCTCTCATCGTACGGAACCCCCGCCGTTTCCAGCGCGCGGCGGTAACCGGCCAGGCGGTCCCGGGCGTCGGATTTGTACAGGGGGCCGGTGATGTGCGCGATGCGGGTATGGCCCAGATCGAGCAGATGACGGGTGGCCAGGTAGCCGCCGGCTTCGTTGTCGAGTGATACGCAACGGTCGGCCAGCTCCGGGATCAGGCGGTTGACCAGGATGATCGGCAGTGGGGATTTGTCGCACAACTCGATGATTTCCTCGTCCGGCATCAGGTCGAGGTGCAGGATGAGGGCGTCGCACCGGCGCTTGAGCAGGAACTGAACGGCATCGCGCTCCTCTTCGAGCGTCGAGTGGCCGCTGGTGATGATCAGATGCTTGCCGGCATCGCGAATCACCTGCTCGGCGCGCTGCATCATGGGCCCGAAGAAGGGACCGGACAAATCCCCGACCACCATGCCGATGGTGTTGCTTCGATTCGTGGCCAGGCTGCGGGCGAAGGAGTTCGGCTCGTAACCGAGCTCTTCCATGGATTCAAGCACCCGCAGTCGGGTGGCTTCGGAGACCCATTTATTGCCGTTCACGACCCGACTGACGGTCGCGACCGATACGCCGGCGTGCTTGGAAACTTCCCGTATGGTGGCCATTCGCCCGTTGTCCTCATTGGCAGTGTTACAAAGCGGCAACCGACTACAGTACACCAAAGGCGGTTGCGAATCAGCCTTTCCGGATCGCCGGCCCGGGCATTACTGTAAGCGATTACAGAAAGCATAGCACTTTTCTCGCCGAAATATCGAAACACCTCGCAATCAACGACTATCAACTGCCTCGCTCATGCCTTTTCGTTCCTAAAAACCACCATCCGAGTCCGTACGCTTGAAAAAACATCGGGCATGGGTCACAGTTAACTGTAACCGGTTACAGTTAAACAAGAAGAAACCGCCACCGAGGTAACCCCATGCGACACATACTCTGGCTTACGCTCCTGATTCCGACTCTGGCCCTGGGAGGTCAAAGCCGGGATCTGGTTCTGGTACCCAGCCATACCAACGGCTTTGAACGCAATTTCAATCCGTTCGATTCCGCCATCGGCTCCTTCTACGCCCAGGATTTCATTTACGAACCGCTCTGGGTCTTCAATGTCTGGCATCCCGACCGTCACTACCCTCGTCTGGCCAAGGCCGTGCATCAAAGCGAGGGGCTGACGCGGTTGACCTACACACTGCGCAGCGGCGTGTATTGGTCCGATGGCACCCCCTTCACCGCCGAGGATGTCGTGTTCACCGTCGACTATGCCCGCCGTCATCCGGACTATCCGATCAACCTCGACATCCACGATCCCGAGACGGGCACCGGCCTGGTCAAGAGTGCCCGTGTGGTGGACAACCTGACCGTCGAATTCGAGCTGGCCCGAGCCAACGCGCTCGCCCACCAGCACATCGGCCGGCTGTATCCGTTGCCGCGCCATATCTTCAGCCGGATCGACGACCCGGTAGCCTTCGCCAATACTCACCCGGTGGGCACCGGCCCATTCACCGAAGTCGACCGTTTCAACACCAGCTACTTCAAGGTGTGCCGCAATCCGCACTACTACGAAGCGGACAGACCGGCGGTGGACTGCCTGAAGTATCCGCATTACAGCGGTAACGAATCCCTCTGGGCCGCGGCCCGGCGCGGCATGATCGACTGGATGGGTGAAGGCGTCCGGGACCCGGTTGGTGCCTTTGGCGAGCACACTCCACACAACCGGTACTGGATGGCACCGGGCTCCAACACCAACCTGCAATTGAACACGACACGACCACCACTCGACGACGTGGCCGTTCGCAAGGCCATCAGCCTGGCGATCGATCGCGAGACCCTGTTGACCGAGGATACCTTCGGCCTGACCAGCGCGAGCCCCTATCCGGTCGGTACCGGCCCGTTGTACCAGAGCTGGTACGATGAGACGGCCTTGGCGCCGTTTCGCTATTTGATGCAACAGGATGTCGAGGCCGCGCGTGCGCTACTAGACGGTGCGGGCTATCTCGACCGGGACGGCGACGGCTACCGGGAACAACCGGACGGCACCCCCATTCAACTGGGCCTGGCCGTGCCCTCGGGCTGGACCGACTGGGTGAACAGCCTGTTCACTGTTGCCGCCAACCTTCGCTCGATCGGCCTGAACGCCCGAGTGGAGAGCATGGACGAACAGGCCTGGTACGAACGCATACCGACCGGCAACTATGACATCTACATCATGTGGACCAATCCCGGCCTGAGCCCCTGGCGCACCTATTCGGACCTGTTCAATCCGGACAAGATGAAGCCCGGCAACCTGGACAGCCAGGCCATGCACATGTATCGGGACAAGGACATCGAAGACTGGCTGCACGATTTCGCCCTGATGACGGATGACGCGGAACGCCAGCGCATCATGACGCGTATTCAGACCCGGGTCGCCGAGACCCTGCCGGTGATCACTCTGTTCGCCAATCCAAGCTGGTACCAGTACAACGACGAACGATTCACCGGCTGGGTGACCGAAAGCGATCCCTTTGTGCGCCCCATGGTGCATCGGGGCGTTCCCGAACGGCTGATCCATGTCCTGAATCTGCGCCCGCGTTAGACCATCCCACCTCCTCGGAGTGGCAGTCCCGCCGCTCCTTCTGATCACTTTTTACTCAACGTTATTGCAAAGCCTGTCACATCCAGACTAATATGTAAGCGCTTTCATTGAAAGCAATAAAAATGTAAGCGCTTTCTCAACAATAAAATCAATGAGGCTTGCACATGAACAAATGGCTTCCCGGTGTCCTCGTGACGCTCCTGTTCGGCACGCTCCAGGCCACTGATCTGGTTCTGGTACCCAGTCACACCAACAGTTTCGATCGCAACTTCAACCCCTTCGATGCGACCAACGGCGTGTTCTACGCTCAGGATTTCGTCTACGAACCGCTCTGGGTGTTCAACGTCTGGGACCCGAACAACCACTACCCCCGCCTGGCCCGGGATGTGTCGATCAGCCCCGACCTGACGTCGGTCACCTACCAATTGCGCGCCAGCGTCAGCTGGTCGGACGGGACACCGTTCACAGCCGAGGACGTCGCCTTCACCGTGGACTATGCGCGGCAACACCCGGACTACCCCATCAACCTGAGCCTGTATGATCCGGACACCGGAACCGGCCTGGTCCGCGACGTCGAGGTAATCGACAATCTGACGGTCCGTTTCCATCTGGCGCGTCCCAATGCACTGGCGCATCAGCACATCGGCCGGCTCTATCCGCTGCCGCGCCATATCTTCTCCAAGGTCGGGGATCCGAACGACTTCGCGAACCTGAATCCCGTCGGTACCGGCCCTTTCACCGAAGTGGACGCCTTCAATGTCACCCACTTCAAACTGTGCCGAAACCCGCACTATTACGTTCCGGACAAACCGGCGGTCGATTGTCTGAAATTCCCCCACTTCAGCGGCAATGAAACGCTGTGGGCCGCCGCACGGCGCGGCAAGATCCACTGGATGGGTGAAGGCATCCGGGATCCGGAGGACACGTACGGACAACACAGCGAACACAACCGCTACTGGGTCGCGCCCGGTCCCAACGTCAACCTGCAGCTGAATACCCAACGCGCGCCACTGGACAATGTCGAGGTGCGCCGGGCCATCAGCCAGGCCATCGATCGCGACACACTGCGCCAACGCGATACCTTCGGACTCACGTCGAAAACGCGTTATCCGGTCGGCACCGGACCGCTGTACCAACACTGGTACGACGACAACGCACTCGCGCCCTACCGGGATCTGATGGACTACGACCCGGAAGCCGCCCGCGACCGACTAGATAAGGCCGGCTATCTGGACCGCGATGGCGACGGCTACCGGGAATTGAGCGATGGTACCCCCATCGAGCTGACTCTGGCGGTGCCCTCCGGCTGGACCGACTGGGTCAACAGCCTGTTCACCATCGCCACCAACCTGCGTGACATCGGCATCAAGGCGACGGTGGACAGCATGGACGAGCAGGCCTGGTTCGAACGCATACCGACCGGCGAATTCGACATCTACATCATGTGGGTCAACACCGGACTAACGCCCTGGCGGACCTATTCGGAAATGTTCAATCCGGACGACATGACCCCCGGCACCCTGACCAACCAGGCCATGCACATGCACCGCGACCGGGACATCGAAACCTGGCTGGACGACTTCGCCCTGACCACGGACGCGGAGGAGCAACAGCGCATCCTCACCCGCATCCAGACCCGGGTGGCGGAAACGCTGCCGGTGATCAGCCTGTTCGCCAACCCGATCTGGTATCAGTACAACGATGCGGAGTTCACCGGCTGGGTCGACGAGGACAACCCTTACATTCGCCCCATGGTGTATCAGGGGATCCCCGAGCGCCTGATCCACGTGCTGAATCTGCGCCCGCGCTGATCAGGTGATCTGGTAGCGGCCGGGCTTGTGATTCAGGGCGATCACCAGGTTCAGCGCCAGGGCGCCCAGCACGGACAACGCCAACACGACCAGCGGCACCAGGAAGAAGCCGATGCAGACAATGGCCACGTCCACACCCATCTGCACCCGGCCGGCGCTGAGCTTGAAGCGATCCTGTAGATAGAGGGCAAGGATGCCGACCCCGCCCAGGCTGGAGACATGCCGAAACAGGATCAGCATGCCGGTGCCGATCATAAAGCCGCCCATGATGGCGGCGAATACCGGATGGACCGGGCCCAGGGAAATCACCCGGTGCAGGTTGTCGGCCAATACCGAGACCGAGGCGACCGAAATGAAGGTGTTGATCGTGAACCGCCACCCCATTCGCCGGATAGCCAGCCAATAGAATGGCAGGTTGATGACGAAGAAAACCTGGCCAAAGGAGAAATCGCTGACTTTCGTGATGATCAGCGCCAACCCGGCCGTGCCACCGGTCAAAAACCCCTGATCCTTGAACAACAACAGGCCGAAGGACACGAACAAGGCCCCGGTCAACAGGGCGAACAGGTCTTCGGGAATGGAATGGGTGCTTTTCTGTTTCAACGGAACGGGCTCCCGCTACTGCTAAAGGGCGGCGCATCTTAACAGCGCCGCCCGCAAAGGAAAGTGCTCCGGATCAAAGCTGTGGCAAGATATCATGCCGGGGTGTCAATCACTCTGCGAAGGCCACCGCGTAGATCGGTGGCATGTGGGTGCTCACCGATTGCCACCTCGACCCGCCATCATCGCTGAACCAGACATTGCCGGTGGTCGACCCCATGACCAGGCGATCGCCGGTATCGTCCACCGCCAGCCCATGGCGATAGACCAGGTCGAAACAGGCCTCTTGCGGCAGCCCCTCGCGTTGAGCGGTGAAGCGCTTGCCGGCGTCGTTGGTACGGTTCACCAGCATGGCCAGGTCCACCGGATAGCGGAATTCGTCCTTCTTGCCGGGCACGAACCAGGCCCGGTCCGGGTCGGTCGGGTGCACGGCCACGGCGAAACCAAAGGCACTGGGTTCGGGTTCGAGTTCGGTGAAGGTCTCCGCGCCGTCGCTGGAGACGAAAACGCCGTTGTGATGCTGCACCCAGACACGGTTCGGGTCTGTCGGCGAGACCACCAGACGGTGCACGTCCTGGATCGCCTTGTTGAACTGCATATCCTCCGGCATGAAGGCTGCGCGCAGCCCTTCGCCCACCAGCGTCCAACTGTCGCCACCGTCGTGGCTTTTCCAGACTCCGCCGCAACTCACGCCCACCGTCAGATGGTTCGAGTCCTGCGGGTGAATGGCCACGGAATGGATGCCCGGCTGATCGTAACCGCCGCCGAACCAGCCCTTGCGTTCCGGCACCGACCAGAGCGCCTCGTTCAGCACCCAGCTGTCGCCGTAGTCGTCGGAGCGGAACAATCCGCCCGGTATGGTGCCGGCCCAGAGCCGACCCGGCACCTTGGGATCGACCTCCAGACACCAGATCTGTTGCAGCGTCCAGGTATTGGGGTCGTCCGGATCCTCGGGTTTTTCCGGATAGGCGGGCACGGCGATTTCCCGCCAGGTCCGCCCCCGGTCTTCGGAGCGGTGCAGCTTGGTCCCGAAATGGCCGAGATTCAGCGCCGCCCACCAGCGGCCCTCGGCATCCGTCGCCGTCACCGACACCGGATCGCCGATAAAATGCGTCTTGTCATAGTGCAGACCACCATCGCGACCGGACAACTCAACCAGCCCCTTGCGTGTCGACAACAGCACCCTGTTCATGGCATCACCCTCCCGATAGCGCTTGCATCACATGCAAGCGACTGCCTGAATTCAGCCGCTGCCGCGCCGGCAGGGCCCCTTGAACCAACTGCTGATCGATGGCGAGCATCACATGCTTGCGCAGCTCGCCCTGCTCGGTCAGTACGTAATCCTTCAGCGCCGGGTACACCTCGAACACCCGCTCCAGCACCTCGGCCAGCGTCCCGTCGGCCACCTGCAACGCATGGCATTCCACATGCCGCTGCAGATTCTGGGTAAAACTGACCTCAACCATGCTGCCTCCCCGGGGATGGGTACGCCCCTGTTAGCCGGCCGGTGTGATGCGCTGAGTGTAGATCGAAAAATCCGGCTTCGCGGGCCGATATTCGCCATGCAACAACGGCGACTGGATCATGTAATCGGCGCTGGCGCGGTTGCAGGCCACCGGAATGTTGTACAGCGCCGCAATGCGCAGCAGTGCCTTGATGTCCGGATCGTGCGGCTGCGGCTCCAGTGGGTCCCAAAAGAAAATCAGCAGATCGATATGACCCTCCGCGATCTTCGCCCCAATCTGCTGGTCACCGCCCAGCGGGCCGCTCAACAGCTTGTTCACCGACCGGTTCAAGCCCTTCTCGATCAACTTGCCGGTCGTCCCGGTCGCATAGATGCCCAGCGTTTCGAACAGAGACTGATTCTCCTTCGCCCAGGCCACCAGCTCCTGCTTCTTGTTGTCGTGCGCCACCAGGGCGACACTGCGTTGCTTTTCGCTCATCAATATCCTCGGGACTTATCCAAACGTGCCTCGACTTTATACCACAGACGCACCCCGATGATCGCCAGGCCAATGCCCAGGGCATTGGCGAAGCCATCGGCCAGGCTGAACATCCGGTAGCCCGTCATACCCTGCAGCAGCTCGATCAAGAAGCTGTAGCCCAGCAACACCGAGAACAACCAGTTCTGGTACCGCCAACCGAGCCCGGCGAGCACGCTCAGTGCGCCCCAGGCCAGTAGATGATTCAGTTTATCGTTCGGCGCCATGTCCGGGTGATCGACCGGGATCAGCGACAGCACGGTGACGCTGATCAACGCTATCCAGAAAAGTAGTCGAATGACGAATCGCTTTTTCAACATCGGGTCCTTGTTTTTTTGGGGATTGATTGAAATGGTACCGCGTTCAGCTGGAGAGTGCCCAAGCTTGTGAGGGGGATTTTCATTCGTAGGGTGGGCACTGCCCACCAGGGGAGAACAACGAACCAGGGACTGAATCCACAGCCCCCTTCGATTACACGAGACAGTGGCGCGTTACCGAGGCAAATATTCCTTCCATTGGTGGGCGGTGCCCACCCTACGGGCTAGCCTAGGGAGGACAACGAACCAGCGACTGAATCCACAGCCACCCATTCGATTACCGGGGCAGTGGAACATTTCCGATGCGATTTATCCTTCCATTGGTGGGCGGTGCCCACCCTACGGTCCGAGCCGGAATAGCATCCTCACTCCAATGCAATCGTCGGATTACGCCTTGCGGCTAATCCGACCTACGGGCTATGCTGCCAAGACCTCCATCGTTGTAACGCTGTCGATGCGATCCAAACCCGCACATTTCCTGTTCCGTAACGCCCTGCGCTGGAGCGCCTTGATCATCGGCCTGTTGATCACACTGTCGCTGGCCGGCTACCACCTTTACTACGCCCGGGGCGACCAGAGCTCCGTCATCAAGCGGCTCGACTATCTGTTGTACGACTGGCGCTTCAACCTGCTGCACGAAGAACAACGCTTTGAGCGGGCCGATGCCAACATCCTGATCGTCGACATCGACGAACGCAGCCTCAACACCGTGGGCCGCTGGCCCTGGCCCCGGGACAAACTCGCCGCCCTCACCCAGGCGCTGACCGAAGCCGGCGCCGTCGTCGTCGCCTTCGACATCATGATGACCGAGCCGCAACCCAACCCGACCCGGGACCTGCAACAACGCGCCCGCCAAAACGGTCAGCATAACCTGGCCGACGCCATGGAAGAGTTTGTTCCGGCCACCGAATTCGACCGTATTCTGGCCGACAGCTTTTGCTGCATAGACGTCGTCATGCCCTTGCTGTTTCAGGACGACCCCGGCATTCGCGTCGGGCAGTTGCCGCAGCCGATTCTCTCGTTGACGCCGGAACAGGACAAGCGCCTGCGTGTCGTCCACGCCAACGGCTACACCGCCAGCGTCCCGATCCTGCAGGAAGCGGCCATCACCGCCGGCTCCATCGCGCCCAAGATCGACGGGGACGGCACCTTGCGCAGCGTCCCCCTGGTCACCCGTTTCGAAGGAGACCTTTACCCGTCGCTGGCTCTGGCCACCGGCATGGCCTACTACTTTCTTGACGCCATCGAGCTGAAGACGGCCCGCTTCAACAGCGCCATCGACGTTATCGAGGGCATTCAGTTCGCCGACCAGTTCATCCGCACCGACGACGCCGGGCGGGTGCTGGTGCCCTACCTCGGGCCCCAGGGGCAGTTTCCCTATATCTCCGCCACCGATGTCCTTGAAGGCCGGATCGACCCCGCCCGCTTCGAAAATGGACTGGTCTTCGTCGGCACCTCGGCCATTGGTCTGTCCGACCTGCGCAGCACCCCGGTCGGGCCCCAGTTCCCGGGGGTCGAAGTGCACGCCACCCTGTTGAACGGTCTGTTGACCGGTGACTTTCCCTACACGCCGGTTTCGGCCCACACCATCATCGCGTCCCTGCTGCTGGTGCTGGGCGTCGTCTTTTCCATCATATCCAGCCGTCTCGGGCCGATCGGCCTGGTAACCGCCACCGGGGTTTTGCTCGGCGCCCTGGTGAGCATCAATTTCTATTTCTGGGCCGAACAGAACGCCGCCCTGCCGCTCGCCAGCAGCATTCTGCTGACGCTCGCGCTCGGTGGCCTGCACCTGCTCGAAGGCTTTATTTCCGAGCGTCGCAACAAACAGCACATCGCCAACGTCTTTGGCCAGTATGTGCCCAAGGCGCACATCGACCATATGCTGAACGACCCGGACGCCTATGGCTTCGAGGGCGAGAACCGGGACATGACGGTGCTGTTCTCGGACGTCCGCTCCTTCACCACCATTTCCGAATCGCTGTCGGCGACCGAACTGAAAGACCTGCTCAACCGCTACTTCACGCCGATCACCGAAGTGATCTTCAACCACCAGGGCACCATCGACAAATACGTCGGCGATATGGTTATGGCGTTCTGGGGGGCGCCACTGGAAGACCCGGACCATGCCCTGCACGCGCTGGAAGCGGCGGACGAGATGATCAAAACGCTGGACCGGCTCAACCCCGAATTGGCCGAACTCGGCTACCCCGCCATCGACGTCGGCATCGGTCTCAACACCGGCCCGATGAACGTCGGCGACATGGGCTCGAACTTCCGCCGCGCCTACACCGTACTCGGCGATGCCGTGAACCTGGGCTCGCGTCTGGAAAGCCTGACGAAGTTTTATGGCGTGAAGATACTGGTTGGCCCGGATACCCGCGCCCGAATCGACGGCTGGGTGTTCAGGCCCGTGGATCGAATCCGGGTGAAAGGCAAACAGGAACCGGTGGCTGTGTTCGAACCGCTGGGCCGCGTCGAAGAGGTGGACGATCACTGGTTCGATGAACTGTCGCGCCTGGAAACCGCCTACCGGTTTTACCTGAACCAGGAATGGGAGTCGGCCCGGGAAGTCTTCGAGCAGCTGGCCAAGCACAGCAAACGCCCCAAACTGTATCGGGTCTATCTGGAGCGGATTATCGAATTGAGATCTCAGGCCCTACCGGAAGGCTGGGATGGTACTTATACGCACACATCCAAATAGTCCGGCGGTGCGCACAAACCAGGAGCTGATTTGATGAACGGACTGATCCGGTTTTATCAGAGGGCATCGAACTGGAAAACCATTCTCGCGGCGTTTATCGCAACAGCGGCGCTGTACACACTGTTCGGTCTGGCGATCGTTCCGAGACTGCTCGAACTCACCGGCGGCTATCAGGCGCCGGATATCATTCCTTTCTACACGCTGAGCGACCTGCGGACATTTCTGGCGTCCGCCCGGCCGGAAGGACTCGCATTCTATGCGACCCGGTTCTTTCCGGTGGATCTGGTTTTTCCGTTGTCACTGGCCACCTTCTTCTGCCTGACTCTGGCCTTTTTGACCCGGCGATTGTTCAGTGAACGCAGTCGCTGGCACGCCTGGGTGCTGTTCCCGTGGATCGGGACCATAGCGGATTACGGCGAAAATGTCGGACTGGTCCTGGCCATCCGTTTCCCGGACGCGGCTTCGGACGGTTTCCTGCTGGCGGTTACCTGGGCGTCGCGCATCAAGCTGGTGTTCGGGGCAGGCAACCTGGTGCTTGTGGCCGGCTTTGCGCTGGCCTGGACCATTCGTGCGATGAACTCACCCAAACTTAAGGCTTTTGATCGTACAAGGGCCGGAAGCAATACTCATGATAAAAAGCTTTAATGTAGCAGCCAACTTTTCACTTTTCGAACACTTATACCTCGACCAGATGCTGACTCACTCGCAGATAAATTACGTTGATGGGTTACGCAAAACCTCACCCATCCTACTGAGTGCAAGGCACCACCGCCCGTTCAACGGCATCGCGCAGTTCCAGCAGCAGCGTATGCATGTTCTTGGCCCAGCGCTGCCCGTCCTCCTCATGGGCGTAGGTCAGTTCACGCAGATGGTGAGCGTTGCACAGCGCATGAAGGCAGGCATAGGTGTAATAGGGTTTCCAATGATCGTGCACCAGCGTGCGCTTGTACACCGGCAGCACGCCCATGGCGTTCATCGCCTCGGTGCCGCGCTTCGGCGACAGACTGAACAAGGTGCACTTTGGGGCGGACAGGACATGGAGCCATTGGCGTTTGCCATCGACATTGAGCCCGGTTTCGTCGGCGTGAAGCAAGGGTTCGGCGGTCAACCATTCCCTGGCCAGCCCTTCGAAGGGAGCCAGGCGTGAACAGGCATCGCGATTGAAGTTGACGAGACTGCCGGCACTCAAAGGGATGCCATACTGGTCGGTGAACATGGATTGTATCCGCTCATAGGGCAGCAACTGGAACATCGACAGATAGACGGCATGAGCCTTGACCGTAGAGCCATATTGGACCGGCCGAGTCACGCCGTCCGGGAACTCGGCGACACGACGCTGCCCGTGTTCATTTTTCAGTATCTGGGCGCGGTACTCGATGACATGACGATGGATTTTCAGGTCGATAACCTGACGGCATTCATGGCCTACCACACGCCAGTTACCGCGTGGCAGGGTACGGCGGTCCAGCTTGAGCGTATCGATCTGATCGGGGTTATCGACGGTACTGAGGGTGATGCCCTTGCGTCCGGGCTGGCCTCCGGCCTTGCGTTTGGCCGAAGATTTTCTGGCTCTCGGCCGGTTCTGATCCTGAGAGGGTGGAATGCTGCTGTTACGGCTGTTCATTCCGGACTTCGCCATCAGCAGTTTGATGACGAGAAGCAACACAGACATCACAGCGCGAACGGGAGGCGTAATCTGTTTATCGTTTTTCCGCAGTTTTTCCGCAGTTTTTCCGCATCTGCGATAGCGGCGTTGATGTCGATATTCTCTAACGTCATTGACGGCTGGGTCGGTGGCTTGGTTGGCTCTATTGTCTCATGGAATTTTCAGGACGAATTTTTCCTTCTGAGTGGGATTCTGAGGCGTTTTCTTCTTTTGGATCCGCCTGGGGACGGGCTTCGAGAGAACGTTGCCTAGGTAAGCTGACAGGGGCTTGGTTGATTGGATTATGGAGGTGCAGCAAGGGTGGGCGAAAATGTCTGTTTTTTGGGAAAAACCCTGTCAAGCTCTTTTTTCAAGAATTTGAACTGAATAGTTACAATCCCTTTTAAATAGCAACTCATTGCATTTACCCCTCTAATGGTGTGTATTCTACATTAGTTGCTGGCAGTGAAAGCGACGTTAAGTAGTCCATACAGTCCGTGAGACCGTTGCCGTCTGAATCCTGCGTTGCACTCAGGAATTGTGTATCCCTTACGCAGATTGAACGCGTACCCAGTTGGCCACCTTCCAAGCTGCTCCATGTCGTTGATATCTGAGATTCAATGATGTCAGGTTGTATCGCGAAGATCGAGTTATCGTTGACAAACCACCACACTCCGGTTGTTGACGCATACACTTTTGTGTCCGTACTGACATAGGAGCTTTGAATCGTACGTCGAACATTGCCATCGAAGTCGAGCTCAATGATTCGATTGGATGAAGAAAACAGAAAATCCTCTTTCCCAGGATCCATTATATACCCAGATTAGGGTTCTTTCACAAAAAAGGAACAGATATCTATTGCTGCACAAATTATTTCCGCATTGGAACTAAAGCCTAAAACAAAGCCTAAACCAGCCACATCTTCTTCGGGATACGAAGGATTTCCAAAACCAACAAACGAGAACTCTATTTCTTGACCAATAAGTTTTTCATACTTAACTATAGGCTCGGTTTGATCGGACCGCTTACCGATAAGCATCGAACTTCCATCCTCTACTCTCACTACCACCCCGTACTTAACCCTTTCCCATGATTCGAACGGTCGATCAATATCGAAGCCATATTCTTGATATACATACTTCACAACAGCATAATAATACAATTGGTCAGACAACTCGTCCCACTCATCACCTCCCTTATAATACCCTATATTAGAGAGCCCTTTCTCAATAGAAAGTAACATTTTATGAAAGTTTAAAATCACTTTAGCAATATCTATCATCCCTGCTGTCCAGTTAAAAATCGGCTGATCTGAAGGGGAGCTCGGCCCCGTGGGCATGGGGTACAATAGAGTTCGCAAAAACAACATCGACCCTATTGGCCAGGAACCGAGCATGGCCCATCGTAGCACAGTATTCGCCCAACTCCTCAAGTTCTTACCCAAAGCCGAATTCAAAAAGCTCGTGGATGAGTACGACGGAGACAAGCGCTCCCATTCGCTGCCCGACCATTATCCGCACCAATCGAAATACTTGAAAAACATAGCCAACACAAACCCGATTCAGGATTTAATCGCCTCGGAATTTAGCTAAGACCTCCGTAGAATAAAAATTAATTTCAAACAGCATTAAATAAAATGATTTCATCTGTATGTAGAAAGCTCACCCTTTACGTCTTCAATTAACGTAATAAAATCCTTAATGGGAAATTTCATTTTTGGTTGCTCACCCACAATTCGCTGCTCATGAAAAAATTCAATTTCCATATTACTACTCCCTTTGTCCTGACTAATTTGGCACAATATCTGACCTTTATACGAAATTTCTGCAGTCATGTACTCATACTGCACATCACTAAAAAAGTCCACACTAAAATTCGGAATCATACTCATTTCCTTGGATCAAGAAAACCAGATAGTTTTCCATCACTGTTATATCTTAGACCTCGACCATCGGGCGCCCGAACTTCCAGCCCCCCACGGCTTAAATTAGTAAAGGATGACTGTGAATTGCCTAAAATTTCATCGACAATCTCCCTTGCAGCTTTATTCTGCTCTGCTATGCCTCCCGTTAATTTAGGGAAGGAACCAGAACTTCTTTGCCCTGAAGCATGTTTAGTTAACGCACGCGCAGCAGCAGTTAGTCCCTCTTTGTTAATAGCTTGGCTTGCTGCTGATGAAAGGTCATCAACACTTCGCCCAAATTGTTTGAGTGCACTATTTGCGCCTCTAGCAGCCCTTATCGACCGAGTAGCATTAACAGCCAACTGCGCACCACGCATGATGGGTATCATGCTAACGCCACCGACAATGGCATTCTCCATGAACTCCACAGCCCGTTCATCTTCCTCTGTACTCGCAGAAGTGATGAATCCGTGGTCCCCATAGAATTCTTTCAGATGGCCCGCCGATACCGTGGAATAGGTCGGTTCTACACGATAGTACTCCACCGGCCGATTGCCGTCCGGGTCTACCATGAGTACAGGATTGTTGCTCCCGTACAGGTATTTGTTAAAGAGCATCGGTTCTTGTACATCGAACCCTACAGGGTCCGGCGACAGGAATCGGCCAATTTCGGGGTCGTAGAATCGGGCACCCATGTAAACCAGGCCCGCTTCCTCCAGAAGCGGCTTGCCAGTATAGCCCTCGGGGTGGTTTTCCGCCACTGAACTGCTGGTGTTCAACCAGTCGCCATAGTCATCGAATTGTTTGCGATAGACAATCGAGCCGGATTCATCCGTGGCTGCCACAACGGTGCCCAGGTGGTCGGTATGGAGGTAGGTGGTCTCTCGACTGGCCTGCGCACTTATGGCGACAGAGGCGAGCACACCTATCCACATCAGCTTGCTTAGAATCCCTTTTAAATAGCAACTCATTGCATTTGCCCCTCTAATGGTGTGTATTCTACATTAGTTGCTGGCAGTGAAAGCGACGTTAAGTAGTCCATACAGTCCGTGAGACCGTTGCCGTCTGAATCCTGCGTTGCACTCAGGAATTGTGTATCCCTTACGCAGATTGAACGCGTACCCAGTTGGCCACCTTCCAAGCTGCTCCATGTCGTTGATATCTGAGATTCAATGATGTCAGGTTGTATCGCGAAGATCGAGTTATCGTTGACAAACCACCACACTCCGGTTGTTGACGCATACACTTTTGTGTCCGTACTGACATAGGAGCTTTGAATCGTACGTCGAACATTGCCATCAAAGTCGAGCTCAATGATTCGGTTAGATGACGAAAACAGCAAAGAACCGTTTCGAGAAGTACTCAGTTCTGACATGAGACCATACTCGTTTTCATACTCCCAAATAAGGTTACCTAGCTCATCGTACTTATAAATAACCGAATCAGCTGCGAGATAGATATTATCCTCATGGTCAACAACAATACTATTTATCTCAATCTCCTGACCGATACCTAGACTGTAGCTGTACCACAACCTATCTCCCTCAGCACTGAAGAGTGCGACACAGTCACCATAGTGGAGGACATTTCCATTCGACATGGGCACAGTCAATGAGTCGATTGCATCCGATGTATTACAGCTATCATTTCGCCAATCGACCGTTAAATCAGGTAGCAACACCTCAGTACCCCAGCTAACACCGGCCAATTGACCACTGGCAGTTTCCACAATACTCGACAATCGATTTGTCATGCGGCGTTCACGTTCAATAGACCCGTTTTCATCAAACTGTATAATTTTCGGGTCGTGGTGATATGAATGAAACCCAAATGTTACGTAAAGATCATTATCTGAGGTTAATACCATATCCATACAATAATTAGAATCCACATATCGATACTGCCAATCTAATACACCATCGACACCCAGTGAGAAAACCTTCCCTTCATAAGGTTCCTCAATGGCATCCGCACAAAGAAATAACCTCCCATTCTTCCCTACTGCAATTCTTTCTCTAGAGTAGTTTTCGTCAAGTGAATATATCCACTTCAACTCTCCTGCATGATCCGTTGAAACTATCCCCTCATTGGTTCTAAAGTAATAGCCATATTCGTGCTCGAAAACTCGATACTTTTGTATGGAGTCAACACTTCTCTCACTGAATTTTTCATCTACTTCCAGGACTGGTACTGGACTATCCAACTCGGGAACCGAAGCGGGACTGTTGTAGTCAGTTTCGAACACCATTTCTACCACGTCAGGATATCCATCTACATCAACATCACTTTTAACATTTGCAACTACAGGGCTGTTTCCTTTTTCGATTTCATCTCCATCCAAAATGGTATCACCATCAGTGTCCGATAATAGAGGATGGGTCGATGCATCACTTTCCTGCCTATCACTTAGGCCATCCTGATCTGTATCGGCGACAAGAAAGCTGGTTCCCAAAGCTAATTCTTCAGCATTTGTTAGACCATCAAGGTCACTATCACCTTGCCCATCAAAATCGTAAGCGAAGAACGACTCGAAACAATCACTAACCTGATCGTTGTCGAGGTCACTATCAATCGCATATGCCTCACTGCCTCGATAACAGGCATTGACCGAATTTCCAACTCCCATGACTCTAGCCGGACTTGGAGTATTAGCCATTCCTTTTGCAGGTGTAGCAATCGCATACAAGCCATAGTCCTCGATCATGGTTAAAACCGTTCCATCACGATCCATAGTCACACGTCCGTCGATCGCAGAGGCTGACCACGGTGCGGGAGCGTTCCAAACTGTGTCTCCACCCAAGTTCAACAAATATAGTGACTTTGAGGTAACAACCAGTAGCTTATCAGGTTGTGCCAGTAACAAATCGAATAGTACTTCGCCATCTTCGAGTTCATTTTCCCAGCGAAGCTGACCTGATGGAGTGAAAGATGTTAACGTTGATGGATCATCTCCACGTTTAACTCCCAGATAGCTGTTGCCCTCGATATCTGACACCCCGACTTTCACATTGAGATCTTTTCCCCACAGTAGGTTTCCACTCAACGAATACTTTGCAAAAGAGTATCTCGGCTGATGACTTCGAATTGGATAATGTTCGAAGTTGTACAAGTATAAGGCGTTATCAATGGCGACGAATGACTGCGCAGGTCGCTCGGTCCACATCAATTCATTATCCGCATTAAACACGGACAAGTAGCTCTCATACCAAACAATGCTATTACCATGATAATCAATCAGAATACCATGTACTTTCTCGTCAGGGCTAAAGGAATACAACAACTTAGCTTGTTCGGGAGTACTTTCCGCAATGTAACTCTTGTCTGAAACTGTCTGCGCTAATTTGTATTGTCCTGGCCTTATCATTGCCAGCACTCCATCAACCTCAGACTTTTCAATGACTTTATCTGAGTAATATAACTCTTCAGCACTATTGTCATATATCCCAAGAGTATAATCCCAAGGAACCATCAATGCTTTATCCCCATCGATTTGCATTGAACGTTGATAACCTTGACTCCAGTACCTTCCATCGGTTTCGGCTAACTGCTCCCTCTTCCCACTAGGAGATATCTTTATTATATCCCAGCTAGATAGAATATATGAGTTTCCCAACTTATCCAGTGCCGGAATCGCAGAATCACCCGCAATTACTTTCTGCTTCCAGAGTAGTGTGTGCTCACCTTGAGGATAATCTGCCGCATCATCCAGGCTGGTATTGGCAAGCGCTTCCTGTCGATTGCTAAATAAGTCTTCATCTAGGTCCTGGTAGGCGTCCTGTGGGTTATCTGCATCCAGACCTACTCTAACTTCAATTGAATCCTTTATTCCATCGCCATCAGTATCTTCATTTACCGGATTCAGTCCAAGTTCAACTTCTCGCAAATCATTTAACCCATCATAATCCGAATCGGCTAATATTGGAGAGGTCCCTAATGCCGCTTCTTCATTATCGTCGATTCCATCACTATCACTATCGGCTAACGTTAAATGACTACCAAGTGCAATCTCTTCAGAGTTGGTCAAGCCATCTTGGTCCAAATCACCATCTGCATCACTCGGATCTTCTGAGTTCAAACCATATCTCGCTTCTAGACAGTCGCTCATGCCATCCGAGTCACCATCCAAGGTTCCATTATCGAAATCGTCCAGCTCTGACTTTGCAATCAGTTTTCCGGCCAATCGCACATATGTTAGAGATTTACAGGTGTTAAATTCTTCTGTATAGATCAGATTCCCACCGCTTGAATACAAACTGAATTTAGTATCATATTTGTAGCCAGGTCCAATGTTTTCGGCTGACACCATCATACCATTACTGTCGTAGCTGAAATTAATAGTATGGTTGCCATGATTGATTTTTCTCAAGTTCTGATCTGCGTCAAATCGGTAGCTATAAAAATCGCTTACAAAACCTTGATGACCAATCACTCTCTTCTGCGAAGGAGTACCATCCATGTTATATTGGTATTCATTTATGGAGCTTCCAAACTGGAAAGCTTCCAACTTATTAGAACCATAACCGTAATACTTATTGTAGCGATAATCGCTACCAAACCGCTTGGGAGTACAGCAACTGCTCGAAATATTCCCTAAATAGTCATATTCATAAACCCTAGCGTACAATTCACGATAGTAATACCCATTTCTTTCATACACCTTTGCTTCTCTTAGCTGATTCAGTTCATCATAGCTGTATAAATACCGCCTATCACCAATATAGTCGTTTACGTAAGAAATATTACTCACGTCATCATAACCAATATAGTAATCCAGAACATCATCGGCTTTTACAGTCTCCAGTAGCTGACGTTTTTCAAGTCCTTGACTAACATTAACACCATTTCCTAGAACATACTCTTTGACAACCCCATTCGGATGATAACTAATTGAATTGGCAAACTCACCGATTTTCGTTGCCTGACCGAATGCATTAGGTTCATATTCTATAGTCAAACCATCTGGGTAAATTTCTTTCGATACATGGTCCAGCTCATTATAAAAACGCTGGATCGACATGGAGTGGTCGTATACGCCTAATATAGAAAGCGTACTAGTAGTAATATTCCCGTTCTCATCGTAACTATAGCTTCTTTGATTTTCGCCAGATCGAGATAGTTTAAGCCGTCCGGCTTTGTCATATTCATACTCAATGTCAACATCACCATCTATCGATGTGACTTTTGCGACACGATCCATCGCGTCATACTCATATTGTACAGTTGCATTTCCTGGGTGCTTTTTAGCCGACAAACGACCCACCTCATCATATTCAAATGTGAAAGTGCCTTGTTCGGGGCTACTCTCTGAAGCAATTCGGCCAATCTTGGTGTAAGAAAACGTTTTTTCAAACCCTTGGATGTCACCATTTTCCAGTGACTTTCCCTGAAGTATCCGAAGTACCTGTCCTTTCTCATTTCTGACAACTATAGTTCCTTTCGACGCTGGCTGAACTATCTTGTATGGCCACCGGACAGAAAGTCCTATCTGCTGAAATACAATCCTTGTTACATTCCCATTAGCATCTGTTACTTCTTCTAAATGGTCATCATAACTCCACTCTGTTACGTTTCCAGCGGGATCCGTCGACGCTATAATACGGTTGAGAGCATCGTATTCGTATACAGTTCCTCGTGACTCCTCGTTTGGAAGTGATTCAAACACTTTTCTTCCAAGTGGATCAAACTCATAGTGAGTCCAAACCACTTCGGAAGTACTTGTATCTTGATATTCCACTTTAACAACATTTCCCAAAGAGTCATATTGATCGATTTGTTTGAACGGTCCACGAGTTAACGTTCGCTCATTGTAGGAATAATCTATATTAACAGGAAGCCCAATAGGAAAGGTTATCTTCGTAATACGACCCAAGCCATCATATTCGTATAATGTTTTATCGCCTACTCCGTTTTCAAAGCTTCTTATAGTACCAGTATCATTAACTACTATATTTTCGTGGACGCCCAAAGGCTTTTCTATAGATTGAGGAACACCTCTTTTATAGCTCTCAAACACAGTAGTTTTTCCGGTAGGCTCCTCAACAAGATTCACCTCTCCATGTGAATGATATTCGAATGTAGTAACCAGACCATTAACAGTTTCACTTATTAAATTACCATTAGCATCATAGCTATAAGTAGCCTTGTCCTTATCAACCCCATCAACCTGAGTAGTCTTTGACCGCACTTGACCAATCAACCAATTATCTACATCATTACCATATGATATACGAATATATCTATTCCTATCATCTTGAGCAGAGCCTTCAGCGATCCGGTGTCCATCCAATACTGACGAATCCCACTCTACATTTCCACTTTCCCTTATGTAAGTTGGATTCCCATAATCGTCATAGGATAAATAGTTAATCGTTCTGGTGAATTCGCCGTCAGGCAAAGTAGCATAGCTGTCTTTTTTACTTCCTGTCCATTCAAGCTGCGCCGCATAGGTATACTCTCGAGAACTGTCATCCGTCCACCAGTCCGGACGATACATGGAGCCATGATCAAAGTAATTCTTCGATACTAGCCTTTTTTTCCAATTGTTTACTGTAACCGACATCAACTCGTCGTTATTACTATATATTTCGATTCGGCGAAGCAAGCCTATCTGCCATTTCTCCCAAAACAAGTGATGTTTACCTGACTCGCCATCATCAGGCTCACCCATGTCAATCAACGTATAAGATTTACCAAAATGATAGTACTTTTCCGTTTTTGTGGGCCCTTCAACCGTTGTTACATCCAAATAAAGGAGTGGATTTCCCTCATTATCAAATGCTGCCGGTTCGGAGTGAGGTTCGAAGCTGTATTTCCAAGTTGATACCTCTACATTGTCACCACTAACAGTTTTTCTGAAAATAGCTGTAGTCCGAGCTTCACGAATATCTTTTACAGCTTGATCAAAGAACACATACTGGTAAGTGTACTCGGTATAACCGCCTCTTGGGTTTGTAATAGACTTTAAGGAGTATGAACCTGCTTGTTCGTCATTAGAACCAATAGGGTCTGGGTTGTTCATGCGGTCATAGTACCCATACTCCCAGTATTCCCCATCTGGCCGAATAACTCTAGAGAGCTGATACACTACCTCGTTTTCAAATGGTCCTTCGGTTACCAAGTCGTAGTTGTATTCCCAAGATCGGTCGTTTGAGCTTATACGCTTAATTCGGGCGTATACAGTATCTTCATCAAAGTAACTAAACTCTACAACGGCGTCTCCCAGCTTAGCTTCACTCTCGTACCCTTCTTCCGAACGATAAATTGCCTTGATCAACGCTTTTTGTTCAGGATTTACCTCGTAATCGATAAATATTTCATTGCCATTCAGGTCTACTATTTTTTCCACTAACCATACATTCTTACCCGGGGCATTGAATGTTGCATGATATCTAACCCCTGTAGGCGAGGTCATAATCATTCCTTGATCAAAACCCAGCGGCCCTCCAACACACTCCCCTCTCCAATTGCTTTTTGTGATCCAACTACCGTCATTCAACTCGGTATTCTTGAATAACATATGACGAGATCCATCTGGTGATTCGTAAGACGGATTTAGATACGAACTATCGTCGACGTTGTTGCAATAGAACCCGTTTTTTGGAGATACCACTCTTCCGTAGTGAAGGTTCCAACCAAACCCCAGGATTGAATCAGAATCGGGGTACTGATCATTTTGAATACTTGTGTAAGACCGCTGGACTACAACATCCATACCACCATTGCCAGGTACAATGATGTCATTGTATTTCAACTGCAGGGTTCCACCAAAAGGACTGATTGACTCATTAAAGGTATTCCCTAGGTCAGCCCGATACTCCTGCAAACCTGGTTCTTCATAGTAATCTCTAACCTCTATTGCCGAGGTATGCATGCTGGCTACTACTCCACATAGCAGTAACCAAAGTGATTTGTAATTGAAACTCATAAAATTCCCTATTCGACTTTTAACGCTAATGTCACTGCTTGACCGGTACTCGAGTAATTCCGAACGATTCCTCCAACTGGATAGGATCCAAAGATTCTTTAACATCGAATACTTTTCTGTTCTGCCGTTGTGGAATAGCTCGATCAATGGGAGGTGGGACCTCCTCTTCATATGAACTACTGGAAGAGGAGTGTTGATTGACGGGATCTTGCGCCATTGCAGTGCCTTCACTATCTACATGAAAGGCGTGCAATGATGCATAAATTAATAAAGAGGAAAATGCAACTGCTACTACAATCCTCGTAGACATGGTGATCTTCATCGGTAGTCCCTACCGTTTTGGATTGTCCTTACAGTCTAAGATATCGTGCCGAAACATTTCTGCCAATTCGATCACATCATTAACATCATAGAGTGATATTTGCATATTGGTATCATCAAACATCCTTATTAGAAGCATTCATTCCGTAGACGTAATCAGAGTGTCATTATTCCTTGAATTCAGCCTTATCCAGCCCGTGCTTTTTCATCTTGTCGTAGAGCGTCTTGCGCGCCAGACCCAAGCGCACCATGGTCTCCTTGATGCTGCCCTGACAGGCCTGCAGGGCACTTGAAATCACCGAGCGTTCGAAGGCGTCCACCATATCCGGCAGGCTCTGTTGGTCCTGCACATCCCCCGTCAATGTCTCGGCTCCCGTTTCCAGAACAGCTGGGCCCATCAGCACATAGCGTTCGGCCAGGTTACGCAACTCCCGTACATTGCCGGGCCAGTCGTGCTGCATCAGTCGGGCGGCCTGATTGGCGTCCAGCGGAATGCTTTCGCGGTCGTAACGGGCCGCCGCGATCAGCACGAAATGGTGAAACAACAGCGGGATGTCTTCCTTGCGTTCGCGCAAGGGCGGAATGTCGACTTCCACGACGTTCAGTCGGTAATACAGATCGGCGCGGAAATCGTCCCGGTCGCTCAACGCTTTCAGGTCCGACTTGGACGCGGCGATGATGCGCACATCGACGTCGATGGTCTGGTTACTGCCCAGTCGCTCGACCTTGCGTTCCTCCAACACCCGCAGCAATTTGATTTGCAACGACAGCGGCATGCTTTCCACCTCATCGAGGAAGAGCGTGCCTTTGTTGGCGTGTTCGAACTTGCCGATGCGGCGCTTGTCGGCACCGGTAAAGGCGCCGGCTTCGTGACCGAAGAGCTCGCTTTCGATCAGGTTGTCCGGTACCGCGCCGCAGTTGATGGCGACAAAATTGTGGTTGCTGCGCGGGCTGTTCTCATGGATGTAGCGGGCGATGGCGTCCTTACCGGCGCCGGTCTCCCCGCGCAGCAGAATATCGGCCGAGGTGTCGAGCAAAGGGTCGATCATCGCCATCACCCGTTTCATGGACGGCGAATCCCCCAGCAGGCGCGGGCCGGGTCGCGCGAACTGGCGCAGTTGCGCCTTCAACTGACGGTTTTCCAGCGCCAGTTGACGTTTTTCCTGGGCGCGCTTGAGCAGTTCGATCAGCTCTTCGTGGTTGAAGGGCTTTTCGATGAAGTCGTAAGCGCCTTGCTGCATGGCGGAGACGGCGGTGCTGATGTCACCCTGGCCGGTGAGAATGATCACCGGTATGGCGTCGTCGATGTCGCGCACGGCCCGCAGCAGAGCCAAGCCGTCCATGCCCGGCATGTGGTAGTCGCACAACACGACGCCGACGAATTCCGACGACAGCTCCGCCAGAGCCGAACGACCGTCGGCGAAACAACGAACCTGCAAGCCTTCCAGGGTCAATGTCTGTTGCATGACCTGGCGAATGTCGGCTTCGTCGTCGACAAAGAAAATGGTGGCGTCGGTCATTCGGGTGTCTCTCGCTTGTTGAGGGTCAGGATGAATTCGGCACCGGGAGCATCAGCCCGGTTCTGGCCGGTCAGGCGACCGCCGAGGGCGTCGACGATCTGCCGTGAAATCGACAACCCGAGCCCCAATCCCTGCTTCAGCGACTTGGTTGTGAAAAAGGGTTCGAACACCTGCTCGCTGTTGGCCGGCAACCCCGGGCCGTTGTCGCGAACACGGCATTGCCACTGGCCGTTCTGTTCGATGATGTCAATGCTCACGCGCGGATCCGGTGTGTTCTCGACCGCCTGAATAGCGTTGGCGATCAGGTTAACCAGAACCTGCTCGATGCGGATCAAGTCACCATGCACCAAAGCGGGCACTTCGGGCGGGTTCCAGTCGATGCCGACACCCTCGCTGCTGTCCTGGGCGGAGATGATTTTCAACGCCGCCTCGACCGGCTGGCGCAGATCGACCTGGCTCGGCGGCCCTTCGGATTTGCGCGCGAAGACTTTAAACTGGCGGGTGAGTTCCGACATCTTGTTACACAGGCTCACTATCTCGTTCAGGTTGGCGTCGACCGTCGCCGAATCGTCCCGTTCCAGAAAGCGACGGCTGTTGCGCGCGTAGGCCTGAATTGCCGTCAGCGGCTGATTCATTTCATGGTTGAGCCCGGCGGACATCTGCCCCAGCACAGCCAGCTTGGCGGCCTGAATCAGTTCCTGCTGGGTTTCCTTCAGTTCGGTCTGCGCGCGTTCACGCTCGGTTATTTCCGCCTTCAGCTGACGGTTGGACGACTCCAGATCCGCTGTGCGCTCGGCGACCCGGCGCTCCAGTTGCTCACCCCGCTGCGACAATTCCGCCTCGCGCCGATAGCGTTCGCGCAGATACAGCCAGGTCAGAAATCCGCCCAGGAACAGAACCGTCCCGGCGATCAGAAATTGCACCTGGGTCCAGAGTACCGGCCGGGTGCCGATCAACACCTGCAGACGCCAGTTCAATTCCGGCAGCGACGATTCAACGCGCAGGTATTCCTGATTGACGCCGTCCTCTTGGATCACCACCCGGCGGGACTGATCGGACACCCCCCAGGGCCGGACATCGGTGGTGATGTTCATCGGCTCAAGCGGTTGTCTCGGGTAGCGTTGCTCCTCGCGAATGCCGATCATGCGGGCGTCGGAAATCGGTTCGAACGTCCGGAACAACCACCCGGGTCGACTCGCCAGGAAAGAGATACCGTCGGCATCCAGCACCACCATTTCCGATTCGGTGAACGACGCCGGCCGTTGCCATTGGGTTTCCAGGTCCGAGACCTGGATCTTGATCACGATCACGCCGACCACCGACCGGGGTCGGGTATCGGTCAGGATGGGGTGGGAAAAATACAGGCCGCGCAGATCGGTGGTGGTCCCCAGCGCGAAATACAGGGCCGATTCGCCCGAGTTTAGGGCTTCGTGAAAATACGGCCGGAAACCGAAATTACGTCCGATGAAACTGGTCTCGAGCTCGTAATTATTGGCGGCGATGGTCAGGCCGGTCCGGTCCATCAGGTAGACGTCCGAACTTTCCACAATGGTCGCCATGCGTTTCATTTCTTCATTGGCCTTGCGGATCAGGTCCGCATCCCGGGGATTCAGCAACGCATCGAGCAGCAAAGGATGCTCGGCCATCAACTCGGGAATTGGTCGATAGCGGTTCAATTCATTGGCTACCAACTGTCCGTAGCGAAAGGCTTCTTCCAGGCTTTCGCGCTCCACCGACCGATAACCCGCCATGGAGCCAACGCCCCAGGATATGGCGCAGGTCAGAAGGAACAGCAGGATTACCCAGATGCGGTAGGACATTGGCGGTTTATCGAAAAGTCTGAGTGAAGATTAGTCAGTGTTGGTGTCGGGTACAAGAGGTGGTTAGTCTGGTGGGCAGTGCCCACCCTACGGGGCCGGTAACTCCGCAGGGTGGGCTCGGCCCACCATAAGCCAAGGCTCAGGACCCGACCAATTGCGCCTTGCCACCCCGTGCTTTCTGCACCAGGAAGGCACCGACCGCGACAGCCACACCGGCCAGGTCGGTGACGATGCCGCCTTCGATCATCAGGAAGGCCGCCAGCACCAGGGCCCAACGAACGAACCAGGCCGCCGATACGCGCATGAACCAACCTTGCACCCCGGCCGACAGCAAGTAGACGCCGATGGTCGCGGTGAACAGAGCGCGGATAATGGCCGGCCAACTGGCTTCCATCAACAAGGCCCCGTTGTAGAAGAACATGAACGGGACAATGAACGCGGCCAGGCCGATCTTGAACGAGGCGACCGAGGTCTCCATCGCGTTGGCTCCCGAAATCCCCGCGGCTGCATAGGACGCCAGCGCCACCGGCGGTGTGATCGCGGAGACGACTGCGAAGTAGAAGACAAAGAAATGCGCGGTCAGCGGATCGATACCCAGGGAGATGAGACCCGGCGCCACCACCGAGGCGGCCACCGCGTACGCGGCCGTGGTCGGCATCCCCATGCCCAGCAGGATGGAAATCATCATGGCGAAAATCAGTGCCAACAGTTGGCTGGCTTCGGCCAGGCCCAGCAGCAACGATGAAAAACGCGCACCCACCCCGGTGAGAGAGATAACGCCGACGATCACACCGGCGCAGGCACAGACCACGATGATCTGGATCGCCATGACACCGGCCAACTCCAGCGCTTTCAGAATGGCCCGGATGCCCATCTTGTTGGGCGAAATCCAGCTCACCACGGCGGCCGACACCGTCGCCAGCGTACCGGCGCGGATCACCGAATAGCCCATGAACAGCGCCACGATCAGGATAATGATCGGCACGAACAGGTATACCTGCCGCACCAGCATGCGCAGGCTCGGCAATTCGTCCTCGCGCATACCGCGCATGCCGGTGCGCGCCGCTTCGAAGTCCACCATGAAGTAGACCGAGGCGAAGTAAAGAATGGCCGGAATGATGGCTGCGATGGCGATCTCGGTGTAGGGAATGCCGGTGATTTCCGCCATGATGAAGGCGCCGGCCCCCATGATCGGCGGCATGATCTGCCCGCCGGTGGACGCGGCGGCTTCGACGGCGCCCGAGGACTGCTTGCTGTAGCCCACTTTCTTCATCAGCGGGATCGTCAGCGACCCGGTGGATACCACGTTGCCGGCGCTGGTGCCGTTAATCATGCCCATCAGGCCGGAGGCGAAAATCGCCACCTTGGCCGGACCGCCCCGGGCGCGACCGGCAACGGCGAAGGCGAAATTGACGAAATAGTCGCCCACCTTCGACGCCTGCAGGAAACCGGCGAAGATGATGAACAAAATGATGTAGGTGGAGGATACGGCCGTGGTCGGCCCCAGGACACCGGCATCGGTGTAGACCTGACTGAAGAAGCGCTGGACCGACAGCCCCGGGTACCCCAGGAAGCCCGGCAGGTAGGGGCCGGCGAACACATAGCCCAGAAAGATCAGGGCGATGATCACCAGTGCCAGGCCGGCCACTCGGCGTGTCATTTCCATGATCAGCGCGGTACCGGCGACGGCGGCGAAGGAAATGCCGATCGGCGCGAAACTGGTGCCGGTGCTCATGCGCAGCGGCGTGTTGAACACCACCAGAAAATAGGTCGCAGCGGCAATGGAACACACCACCAACACCAGGTCCGCGACACTGAAGCCGGAACGGGGTTTGCGATGAAACCAGCTCAGGACAATACCGAGTCCCGTGGCCACCATGAGCGGCCAACCATAGTGCCAGGTCTCGATATTGGCGGGAACGCGCAATGTGCCGGTTTCCACCAAGCGGTACATGACTCTGGTCTGGTAGAGGGCGTAGAGAGCCGGCAGCAGCAGTAGCCAGGCCAGCGGTGTGGTCCAGCGGCGTGCCTTGACGGTGCCGTCTTCTGTGGTGAATTGTGTGCCGGAATACAGGACATAGCCCAGCACCAGGGCACCGCACACGTGGATGATGCGGAAGGTCCAGGTTTCCAGGGGCGCGATGTTCAGGGTATAGAGGTGGAAGCTGGAATAAACGACAGCCATCGCGGCCACCGCCCAGAACAACCAACCTTCGAAGAGACGGCGATTGGCTTCCACCGCTTCTTCATCGACACCGTCGGCGAGCAGGACGGCATCGGTCGGCTCGCGTTCGACGGCCTCAGGGTGTTTGTCTTCGGAATTCATGGTCTTATCCCCGGATGGAGAAAGGCCGGACGGACGTCCGGCCGGGTTTTCAATGCAGGGAGCCGACGGGCGACTCCCGACAACATCACTGAATCATGCTGGCGTCGATGGAATAGCCGTTCTCGTTGAACCAACGAGCGGCACCCGGATGCCAGGGGATGAAGGTGTTCTTGCCGTAGTTCTCCGGCACGCTGGTGCGGGCCGCCTTGTGGATGGAAACCATCTTGTCGTTGTTCTCCATGGTCAGCTTGGTGACCTCGTAGACAAAGCTCTCCGGCAGGTCGCAGTTGGCGATGGCGAAGTTCCACATGGAGACCGCGCGAGCGTCTTCATTCAGTGTGCTGTAGGTGCTCGCCGGGATGGTGAACTCGGACACCGGAAATTCCGACAGAATGGTGTTCATTTCGGCTTCGGTGAACTCGATGATGTTCACGTCGGTCTGCACTTCCAACTGGCTGACCGCCGGGATCGGGATACCGGCCGCGAAGGCGATCACGTCCAGCAGACCGTCCTGCAACTGACCGCCCAGGTCGGTCCAGCCGCCGTTGCGGCGCTCGAAGTCGACGCCCAGGGTTTCCAGCATGCGCGGGAAGTAGGTGTCGGACGTGGAACCGGCCGGACCGAAGCCGATGCGGGAACCGGCCGGGATATCGGCGATGGATTCAATGCCGGAGCTCGACAGCGTGGTTACGGAAAACGGCGTCTGGTACATAGGGAACATGGCGCAGACGTTGTCCATCTTCATGCCCGGCGCCAGCGGGCTGTTGCCATCAATCGACTCACGGGCCGGGCCCATGGTGGTCAAACCGAATGCCAGGTCACCGGTGTGGACCAGCGCCATATTCTGCATTGGCCCGCCGGTGACTTCGCCGCCGCCGGAAATGCCGATGTTGTCAGCCACGAAATTGGCCCAGCCGGAGCCGTAGGCGAAATAGGTTCCACCCTGGCTGGCGGTGCCGACGGTGAAGCTGGACGGCCAGTCGGAACGGTCTTCGGCGTGAGCGACACCCAGAGTCATAGCGGAAGCGGAGAGCGCGGCAAGCGCCCAGGTACGGGATAGTTTCATGTCTTACTCCAATCGTTGTTGTCTTTGTTGTGAGTATTCACTGTGGCGATTCGAAGCCTCTGCGGGCTTTCGTACCCAGGCTATTGCAACCGGGGTGCCAACTAACGAAAAGGCTCTACAATGGGCATTTCCGATACCCGAAGCGCAACGATTGGGTGGGGACCAACTCAAGGGACTCGCGACTTTGGGTGGAATTCCACCCAAGACTCCGGCGGCGCGGACGCACGGATTGCGGTATGATCCGCATCGCTCGACCATTCATTTCGGAGGCTGCTTTGACCGCCACCCTGACACTGCCGGCTCCGGCCAAGCTGAACCTGATGCTGCACATCGTCGGCCGTCGGGATGACGGCTATCACCGGCTGCAGACATTGTTTCAGTTGCTGGATTTTGGCGATGAGCTGACCCTGACGCCCCGGCACGACACAGAGGTGCGCGTCTCCCCGTCCATCCCGGATGTCGCCAACGAAGACAACCTGATCACCCGTGCCGCCCGCGCCCTGCAAGACGCCACCGGCCACACCGGCGGTGCCGACATCCAGCTCACCAAGCGGCTGCCCATGGGCGGCGGCATCGGCGGTGGCAGTTCGGATTGCGCCACGGCGCTGGTCGGCCTGAATCACCTGTGGCAGCTGGGTCTGGACGAAGACGCCCTGGCCGAGATCGGCCTGACGCTGGGCGCGGACGTCCCGGTGTTCGTTCGCGGACGCAGCGCCTGGGCCGAGGGGATCGGCGAGGAGCTGACACCGGTGGAATTGCCCGAACACTGGTTCGTCGTCATCCACCCCGGCGTTCACGTCAGCACGCCGGCCCTGTTCAGGCACCCTCAATTGACACGCAATACCCCTGTCAGCACAATACGCACCGCGCTGACGGGGGCCGGACACAACGATTTCGAACCCGTGGCGAGAACGCTCTACCCCAATATCGATCACGCCATCGAGCAACTGTCCCAGTACGGCTCGGTCAGGCTCAGCGGGAGTGGAGCTTGTGTATTCGTACAGACGCAAAGCGATATGGCAGCTCAAACGATTCTGCGCACCATCACAGAGCGAAACCCCGGCTACAGCGGCTTTATTGGCCGGGGAGTCAATCAATCGCCATTGCAGCGAGCCCTGGCCGACCAGGCCTGACCGCAACACCGATTTCCATATCGGGTGGTTGCGGGCCACCCGATCGAGTTTTAGCTCAATACCAATCAAGGGTGGTCCGAAGTGTCAAAAATGATGGTTTTTACGGGGAACGCCAACCCCGATCTCGCCAACCAAGTGGTTGAACGTCTGTGCATCCCCATGGGTGATGCCACCATCACCAAGTTCAGCGATGGCGAAACCGCCATCGACATCAATGAAAACGTTCGCGGTGCCGACGTCTTCATCATTCAGCCCACCTGCGCTCCGACCAACGACAACCTGATGGAAATCATCCTGCTGGCCGACGCGTTGCGCCGTGCATCGGCCGGTCGCATCACGGCGGTCATGCCCTATTTCGGCTACGCCCGTCAGGATCGGCGCCCGCGCAGTTCGCGTGTCCCCATCTCCGCCAAGGTGGTGGCCGACATGCTGACCGTCGTTGGCATCGACCGCATCCTGACCGTCGACCTGCACGCCGACCAGATACAGGGCTTCTTCAGCATTCCGGTGGACAACATCTACGGCTCGCCGGTTTTGCTCGACGACATTCAGCGCCAGGAAAGCGACAATCTGATGGTCGTCTCCCCCGATGTCGGCGGCGTGGTGCGCGCCCGGGCCGTTGCCAAGCAACTGGGCGCGGATCTGGCGATCATCGACAAACGCCGGCCGAAAGCCAACCAGGCCGAGATCATGAACATCATCGGCGATGTCAAAGACCGGACCTGTATTCTGGTCGACGACATGGTCGATACCGCCGGCACCCTGTGCCAGGCCGCCGAGGCGCTGGTCAAGTTCGGAGCCAAGAAAGTCGTGGCGTACGCCGTTCACCCCATCCTCTCCGGTCCGGCTGTCGAGCGCATCGCCAACTCAAAAATCGAATTGGTGGTGACCGACACCATTCCGCTCTCGGAAGCCGCGAAAAACTGTGCTAATATCCGCCAGCTTTCCATGGCCGGGGTCCTTGCGGAGTCCATTCGCCGGGTAAGCAATGAGGAATCGATCAGCGCCATGTTCCGGTAATTAACGCGAAAATCACGTTAGTTCGGAGCAAATCCTGACAACATTCCAACCTATTTAACTCGTATCGGGATTACCCGATCGTCGATGAACAGTGGCACGGGGCTGGTCGCGGTCCTGTGTCGCTATTATTTGGAGACTGACAATGTCTAACGATATTTTTACGTTGAGCGCCGAAGTGCGTGAGGTCGCGGGGAAGGGTGCGAGCCGCCGCCTGCGTCGTGAAGGCAAGGTGCCGGCCATCATTTACGGCGGCGCCAAGAATCGCAAACCGACCAGCCTGACGCTGGAAGAGCGCGAACTGAGCCGCTCCATGAAGAGCGAAGCCTTTTACTCTCACGTACTGACCATCAAGATCGGCGACAAAGAAGAGCAAGCCATTCTGATGGACGTTCAGCGTGAGCCGGCCCGTGGCCTGCCGCTGCACGCCGACTTCGAGCGCGTGACCAAGAGCACCGTGGTCCACAAGAAAGTGCCGCTGCACTTCCTGAACGAAGACCAGTGCAAGGCTGTTAAACTGCAAGGTGGCAAGATTCAGCACAGCGCCACTGAAGTGGACGTTAACTGCAAGGTCAGCGACCTGCCGGAATTCATCGAAGTCGATATGGCCGACATCGAACTGGGCGCCGTCCTTCACCTGTCCGACCTGAAACTGCCGAAAGGCGTGTCTCTGGTCGAACTGAACAAGGGCGCCAGCCACGACGCTCCGGTCGTATCCGTCATCAAGCCGGCCGGCAAGGCTCTGGCTGAAGGCGAAGAAGGCGAAGAGGAAGCGGCGGAAGAGTAAATCTTCGCACCGTTTCGCTTCGAACAAGGGCCGTAAGGCCCTTTTTTGTGCATGGATGCACTTATGCTGCGGAGCACATGGATGTGCGGGAGCAGTGTTTGTGCACGTTGTGCTAACGGTATACTGGTCGCGTACGGAGTGCGCTCCTACGACAAACCGTAGGAGCGCACTCCGTGCGCGACCCATTTAAACATCGGTCTCATCATGAAAGACGCCATCAGCCTCATCGTCGGCCTCGGTAACCCGGGCGCCCAATACGACGCCACCCGACACAACGCCGGCTTCGAATACGTCGATGCACTGGCCCGTGAATGCGGCGCCAGCTGGAAACTGGACACCAAATACCAGGCCGAAACCTGCAAGGTGAACCTGGCCGGCCAGAGCGTCTGGCTGATGAAGCCGATGACTTTCATGAACCGCAGCGGTCAGAGCGTGGGCGCCTTCGCCCAGTTCTTCAAGATCGCCCCGGAACAGATCCTGGTCGCCCACGACGAACTGGACCTGCCGCCCGGCGTGGCCCGATTCAAACAGGGTGGCGGTCATGGTGGCCACAACGGCCTGCGCGACATCGTCGCGCGGTTGGCCAACAACAGGAATTTCTATCGGCTTCGCCTGGGCATCGGCCATCCGGGCTCATCGGGCGAAGTTGTCAATTACGTACTCAGCAAGGCCCATCCGGACGACCGAATCCGTCTGGATCGTGCCATCGAAGCGGCGATCGACCATACGCCACGCGTTGTCGCCGGCGATTGGCAAAAAGCCATGAACCAACTGCATCAATTCAAAGCCGAGTAACGGCGATCGTTTTCAGGAGACAACACCATGGGGATTAAATGCGGCATCGTTGGCTTGCCCAATGTCGGTAAATCGACCCTCTTCAATGCCCTGACCAAGGCCGGCATCGACGCCGAAAACTTCCCGTTCTGCACCATCGAGCCGAACACGGGCGTCGTACCCGTACCCGACCCGCGTCAGGACAAACTGGTCGAGATCGTGAAACCGGAAAAATCGATTCCGACCACCATGGAATTCGTCGATATCGCTGGCCTGGTCGCCGGTGCCTCCAAGGGCGAGGGCCTGGGCAACCAGTTCCTGGCCAATATTCGCGAGACCGACGCCATTGCCCATGTCGTGCGCTGCTTCGAGAACGACAACGTCATCCACGTCGCCAACCAGATCGACCCCCAGTCCGACATTGAGGTGATCAACACCGAACTGGCACTGGCCGACCTGGACGCGGTGGAAAAGCAACTGACCAAGCTGCAGAAGAAGGCCAAGGGTCAGGACAAGGAAGCCATTCGCCTGGTCGCGCTTTTGGAGAAGATCAAGCCGGCCCTGGATGAAGCCAAACCCATTCGCAGCGTCGACCTGACCGACGACGAAAAGGCCGACCTGAAACAGTTCTTCTTCCTAACCACCAAGCCGACGCTCTACATCGCCAACGTCGACGAGGACGGATTCGAGAACAACCCTTATCTGGACAAGGTCCATGCCATCGCGGCCGAGGAAAACGCCGAGGTGGTGGCCATCTGCAACAAACTGGAGTCCGAAATCGCCGAGCTGGAAGACGACGAAAAAACCGAATTCCTGGCCGACCTGGGCATGGAAGAGCCGGGCCTGCACCGGGTGATTCGTGCCGCCTACACACTGCTGGGCCTGCAGACCTATTTCACCGCCGGTGTGAAGGAAGTACGTGCCTGGACGGTCAAGGTCGGCGCCACCGCTCCCCAGGCGGCCGGCGTGATCCACACCGACTTCGAGAAAGGCTTCATTCGCGCCGAAACCGTCTCCTACGACGACTATGTTCAATACAACGGCGAAGCCGGTGCCAAAGAAGCCGGCAAATGGCGCCTGGAAGGCAAGGATTACATCGTTAAAGACGGCGATGTCATGCACTTCCGCTTCAACGTGTGATCCCCACCCGGCCCGGTTTCGCACCGGGCCGACCCCAACCCCGGTTGCCCCGACCGGCCGAATGCGGGTAAAGTCACGCTTGGTCCATCACCGAGCCATGCTCTTCCCCGATGACATTCACTCGCCGCCGACTCCACAATGGCCTCGTCCTGCAGGTTATCTGCTGGCTCTGCTTTTTCCTGGTGCCCGCCATCAATGCCCAGGGCGCGGTGGACGGCCGCTGGATGCGATTGTGCGCCAGTGCCGGTGTGGTGGTGGTTGCGATCGAGTCGGGCGAATCACCCGCGGCCGAGCATCCGGATGAAACCTGCCCTTGCATCCAGTATTCGCCGGGCCTTGTCGAGCTGCCTATCGCCATAGGCTCACCGGGCCGGGCAATCCCTCCCTCAACGGCCTTCCGGGCCGCACCTCCCGAAACTTCCGTCTCGAACTACCTGGCAAGGGGACCGCCCATCAGGCCGCATGTCCCGCACATTGCCTAACCATTCATTTCGAGAAGGATTCATCATGATTATGAAAAAACGTCTGTTCGCCGCGGCGGCATCCCTGATGTTCAGCGCCCTGAGCCTGGCCCACGACTATCAACACCATGACCTCACCATCGCCCATCCCTGGGCCCGGGCAACTCCTCCAGGGGTAACGGTCGGCGGTGGTTTCCTCACCATACACAACGGCTCCGACCAGGATGAGACCCTGCTCGGAGGCTCAGCGCCCTTCGCGCGCGAAGTCCAGATTCACGAAACCCGACAGGAAGGCGACGTGATGAAAATGGAGCATCGACCGGAAGGCTTGCTGATACCGGCTGGTGAAAGCCGAAGTCTGCAACCCGGTGGTTACCACGTCATGTTCATGGGAATGGACTCGCCGCTGGTCGATGGTGAAAAAGTCCCGGTCACTCTGACATTCGAGCACGCCGGCAACATCGACGTGGAATTCGCCGTCGAGAAACGCAGTGGCGGCATGGACCACGACATGGATTGATTCTTAACCCATGGTCACTCGATCTCCGGCGTAGAGTCGGGTGGCCCCATGCAACGTCTATGATTCGACAAACCGTATTTGATAGCCGGTCTTGTCACCGTTGAATCCGGCTGATGGTTCCGGCAAGTTCTTCATAACTTGCCCTACTCATGACCGGTCCCAATGTTCAATGCCGTCATGTAATCGGCCAGCGCCTGTGCCTCTCGGGAATCTGATTCGCCGAGATGACGGTGAACACCCGCCTGGTCGTCCCGGCTGCGATGCTGACCGAGCTTCCATTTTCCTTCCAGATGGGTCAGCTCGACCTTGAAACCGACAATGCCGTTCAACAGCTTTTGTTTAAAGGTGTCAGGCATGAGATCGGCGTTTTCCGACACCGCCGGGTCATGCTGTGAAACCAGTTCGTCCACACACTCCAGTGTCTGTTCGGCGTTGAGTAACGACAGTGATCCCTTGGCATGCACCGCCGCATAATTCCAGGTGGGTACCGCCGGACCTTTGGCATACCAGCGTGGCGATATGTAGGCATGCGGTCCATTGAAAACAACCAGGACCGATTGCCCGTCCAGGGTTTTCCAATGAGGGTTGGCGCGAGCGAAATGCCCGTAGAGCGTTCCGAATGCACCCTCTTCCCGCTTAAGGATAAACGGTAAATGAGTACCCACTAACTCGGACGACATCAGGCATCCGAAGCTGTATTGTTCGATAAAATCCCAGGCCGCCTGGCAGGACGGCATTTGCATGGCGGATGGAATATACATGGCTTTCTTATCGACAGACTGGAAAGACCCAAGGTGCCAGCTTGATCCTGCTTAGTCCAGCTTTAGGTCCCATTCATCCAATCTCTAAGGTCTTCTATGGAATCGATAATGCCGGCATCGGCGGGGAGATGGTTCGCATCGTCATCCTGAAGTTTACCGGTACGCACCAGGCCCCTTTGGAAGGTGAACTCGTCCTAAAGCAGACTGCCCGGCCGGGCCGGGCTCCGTGCAGGTTTAGAGAACGTACCCCAGCGTTAATGCGAACTCGGTACCCAAACCGTCCTGGAAAGACTGATCGGTATTGCTGTCATCGAGTTCCACACTGCCGAAAGTGCCACCGGCCTTGGGCTCGATGTAGAGGCCGTTCAAGGCCTGGAACCGACGCCCTGCGAAAACCTCAAAGTGGTTGCCTTTAAAATCGGCTTCCTGAGTACCGTCATCCGACGTGGACAGGATGCGTGACCAGCTTGCTTCGATCATCAGCCCGGAGTCCAATTGCGCCTGAGCACCGCCGGTGAATACGGTCGCACTCAACGACCCTTCGGTGTTGCCCTGTTCAACGGACTTGTTGAACCGGGCAAAGCCACCGAACAAGGTGAATTGATCGTTCAACTGATAACCCAGGCGGATAGGAGCGCTCATAAAACTCGGATAGTCGGTGGAACCGGCGATCTCGGCTTCGAAAGAGGCGCCTTCGGAGCGAATAACATTGATGGACAATTCCAGCGACCCATCGGACAAGCCTTCGGCCAAAGCCGGAGAACTTCCCAGCAGGGTCAATACGAATGCAAAAAACAGGCGTTTCATCCTTAATCTCCCGAACAATGAATCATTCAACCATGAACAGGGAAAGAAAGACGCTGGAGGATGGACTTGCGGCGAATACATCCTGTCGAATTCTCCCTGGACAAGAGCCAGCCGGAAGAATCCAGGATTCGAGAGATGCTTTCAATCTAGGGGTTACCCGAGGTTCGGGCAACCCCGGTACAGGGCCGGATCGCTTACCCCTGTATTTGGGATCAATGACCGGCCCCAACGTTATATTGTGATTCAATTCAGTGGGCGCACTTTGGCGGAACCGGCCGCACTTTGCTCCACCAGAGGTCGGCCCGCGTATCGAACGTCCGCCGAGCCCGCCGCGTCCACGGTCAGCCGTTGCTCGGCCCATACCCGAATCGATGCCGAACCGGCGGTGTCGATGTCAACGAACTGGGCCCGCAACGCTTCGGCATTCACGTCGGCCGAGCCGGCGGTTTCGATGATGAACCGTTCGGTATTGCCGGACAGATCCACATCCGCGCTGCCGGCCGCATCCAGTTTCAGGGTGCGTGTGTCCAGATGCACCATGTCCGCATCGACACTGCCACTGAAATCCAGCGTCAGATCAGGCGTGGCAAACCCATCGGAATGCAGGTTCAAACTGACGCTCAACGAGATGTGTTCAACCTCCGGAATGTAGAGATCGTAGATAATCTCGGTTCGACCCGAGAAATTCACGCCGCGTTCCGGGCCGATGTCCAGTTCGTCGCCACGAATGGTAATCACCAGTGATTCCAGGACGTTTTCCTGAGCATGGACCACCAGTTCCCGGCGGTCCGATTCGATCAGATTGACCTCTCCGATTCCGCCGATCTCTACCCGCTGCAAAGCCGGCAACTCATAGCGGGTTTCCAGCATGTCCCCCTGCCCGGCCACGGTCGCCGAAAAGGCGCAGCCGGCCATCATCATGATTGAAGTTCCCAGTATTAAAGAGGCTTGCTTCACTGTTTTCATCGTATACTTCCTTCTCTATTCCTTAAGTAGGACGGTGAACACCGCCGTTCGGTCGTTGCGTAGCAGAGGTCGTGCCAAACCCGATGCTGTCCGGAATACGGGGCAATCAGCGGCTTCGACGGGAAACAGACACCTTTTTTAGCCAATTCAGCCAATGTATTTGGTTCAAACCGTCACTTCCGTTTCATCATGTCCTGAACGGATCGGAACCCGGCTCATCAACCAGAGGTAACAGACGCTCGCCCATTTCATCCGATTCAGCCAGAAATCCCGACCAATAACGAGTGCCGCTTGTCACTTCATACGGTCGGCTGTAGCGTAGCCCGAAAAAGGATTTGAGCATGACCAAACATTTCGACTACATCATCATCGGCGGAGGCTCGGCCGGCAGCGTTCTTGCCGCCAGGTTGTCCGAGGACCCGGGCGTTACCGTACTGCTGACCGAGGCCGGCGGCGGCGGACGCAGCCCACTGATACAGATTCCGCTCGGCATGGCCGTTACCGTGCCCGGCTTCGCGCACAACTGGGCGTTCGAAACGGTACCGCAGGCCGGTTTCAACGGGCGCAAAGGCTATCAGCCACGCGGTAAGGCGCTCGGTGGCAGCAGCGCGATAAACGCCATGATCTATACACGCGGTCACCCGGAAGACTACAACGACTGGGCTCGGCTTGGCCTCGCCGATTTCGGCTGGGATGAGGTTCTGCCCTGGTTTCGGCACAGCGAAGCCAACAACCGACTGACCGCGCCGTACCACGGGACCGACGGCCCCCTCGGCGTGGCGGACCTGCCCTACCACAACCCGATGATCGATGCCTATATCGAGGCCGGTCGAGAGGCCGGGCACACCCTGACGGACGATTTCAACGGCGCGAGCCAGGAAGGCGTGGGTCGCTATCAGGTGACACAGCGTCGGGGCCTGCGCTGCAGTGCGGCCAAGGCCTTTTTGCATCCGGCCATGAATCGCCCCAACCTCACCGTCATGACCCGCACCCAGGCCACCCGGCTTGAAGTGGGCGAGAACGGTGTCACCGGTGTCTGGGCCATGCACGGCAACGGGCCGCAACAACTGTACAAGGCCCGTCGCGAGGTGGTGTTGTGCGCGGGCGCTTTCCAGTCCCCCCAACTGCTGATGCTGTCGGGCATCGGCCCGGTCGATGAGCTGAAAACGCACGGTCTTCCCGTCATCCATGAACACGCTCAGGTCGGCGCCAATCTTCAGGATCATCTCGACTACATTTCCGCCTGGCGCAGCCCCTCCCCTCACCTGATCGGCTACGGTGCGATGGGCCTTGCCCGGGTGGCTGCGTCGCTGCCGAATTATCTGACACGCGGTCGGGGCATCATCGCCAGCAATGTGGCCGAAGGAGGCGCCTTTCTGAAGACCCAAGCCGATCTGGAGCGACCGGACACCCAGTTTCACTTTCTGGTGGGCCTGGCGGACGATCACAACCGAAAATTGCACTACGGCCAGGGTTTCAGCATTCACGCCTGCCAATTGCGGCCCCACTCACGCGGCCACCTGGGCCTGTATGACCGCAACCCGCTGTCGCCGCCGCGCATCGATCCGGCTTTTTTGAGCGACGAACGAGACCTGTACGCGTTATTGCGCGGCGTGAAACTGAGCCGTGAACTGATCATGCAGCCGGCGCTGGACCGTTACCGGGGCAAACCCATGTACATCGGCGACAATGCCAGCGACGATGAGTTGATTCATTCGCTCCGCGAACGGGCGGATACGATCTATCACCCGGTCGGCACATGCCGAATGGGCGTGGATGCGGACGCGGTGGTGGACACCCGGTTTCGCGTCAGGGGCTTATCGGGTCTGCGCGTGGTCGATGCCAGCGTGATGCCGACCCTGATCGGTGGCAACACCAATGCACCGACCATCATGCTGGCCGAACGCGCGGCTCACTGGATGCGAAAGGGCGAATAAGAAAGCCTGGCAGGGCCCGGCTTTGGGGCCGGGAGTTTTCATCCATGCACAAAAAAAGGCAGGCCCTTTCGGTGCCTGCCTTTTTTGATCACGTCCCGAAGGACGGGTTGTTATCCTTTAGACAACAACGATGTTCTCAGCCTGAGGACCTTTCTGGCCCTGGGTGATGGTGAACTCAACCTGTTGGCCTTCGGCCAGGGTTTTGAAGCCTGTGCCTTGAATAGCGCTGAAGTGAGCGAAAACGTCAGGGCCGTTTTGCTGCTCGATGAAGCCGAAGCCTTTGGATTCGTTGAACCATTTTACAGTGCCGGTAACGGTAGACATAAGTAATACCTTATTGAGATTAAACATTGTTAGCCCGAGGGCCGGTTGTGCTGAAGTGTTGCTATTACTTATGAAGGTCCAGACGAGATGCGCGAAGCTTCGAGAGGGTGTTCACAAAAAATAGGTCGTACTTTCAAGCTGATGTGCAGCTTATAGCACCCCGGGGGGATGTCAATCATTTTTTTTAAGGGCGTTCGTTTTTATTGTGTAAACCCTCGCGGGGGCCGCCCAGGAGCCAGCGCGAGCCGCCTGAGTGCTTGGCGCGATACATCGCCTGGTCCGCCACATGCAGCAGATCATCCACGCTGGCGGCATGATGCGGAAAGAGACCAACCCCAAGGCTGCCATTGACCCGGATGTCCCGACCGCCCACCGGTATGACCTCTGTCAGGACCTGCAAGACCTTGTCAGCCACCGATCCTGCGGCCGAACGCCCGTTGAGCGAGGTGATCAACATGACGAATTCGTCGCCACCGAGACGGGCCAGGGAGTCGTCGTCCCGCAGAATGGCTTTCAGCCGACGGGCGATGGTCTTGAGTACTTCATCGCCGACCGCATGGCCATAGCGATCGTTTACCGGCTTGAAATCATCGAGATCGAGATAAAAGCAGGCGAAGGTCTCGCCATGACGTTGCGCCGACTTGAGCGCCATGTCGAACCGGTCCATCAGCAACAGCCGGTTTGGCAGCCCGGTCAAGGCGTCGTGGGTGGCCTGAATCCGCAACGCCTTTTCCTGTTCGTGCTTTTCCTGAAAATCGCTGAATATCACCAGCATCTTGTGTTCCGTACCGGGTTCGACCGGCAAGGCCGAGATGGACGCCCAGGTCGCATGAATGCCGCCTTCGGTATCGCGCAACCAGAGTTCACCCCGCCAGTGCCCCTGGTGGGCCGCGTTCAACAGAAGGTCTCCATCGTGAACCCGGGTTCCACTGGACGGTTGTAAAAAACCGCTCCACGACGTCCCGATGGTCGATGAGCTGTCCAGTTGAAGTAAACGACCAAACGCCGGGTTCGCTTCCTGAATGATTCCGTCCAGATCGACAAGCAGTATGGGTTCCCGGCTGTGGCGAAACACCGTTGACCACTGTTCCAGCATGGCTTCGCGTCGCAACTGATCGGATATGTCCGTCATCGTCAATACCACGGCCGCTTGATTGTCGGCCTGGGGGCCCTCGGTCGTCACCGGTTCCGAATTGACGGACACCCATTTGGTTTTGGCGTCGTCGAATACCAACCCCATCCGGAAATCACGACAGGATTGACCGGTCGACAGGGTCACGAAGAGTGGCAGCTCTGTCTGGGGGATTTCCGTCCCATCCAGATAAACAGCCCTCCAGGAAACGTCCTTGGGCTGACGGCCAAGCACGTTATCCGGATTCAGTTCCAGCAGTTTCGAGGCCTGTTCATTGATGGTTAAAACCCGCCCGTCCCTGGCGAAGGACATTACCCCTTCGGCCAGGGAATTGACGACCGAGCGATGCAAGGCTTCGCTCTGCGCCAAAGCCCGTTCGAGCCGTACCTGTTCCGTCACATCCCGCGAGGTGGTGTGCAGGTTAACCACGGTTCCTACATCATCGAGAATCGGCTGGGTCAGTGACTCCAGCCAGACGTAAAAGCCGCTGCGATGCAGCATCCGGTACCGCACGTAAATGTTTCCCGCGCCTTCAAGCGCCGGATCGTGCGTGCCACTGCGGATGCGTTCCCGATCGTCGGGATGGAACAGCGAGTACGGGTTTTTGCCCAGCATCTCATCGGGTTCATAACCCAGAATCCGACGGGCGGACGGACTGACCCACAGATAGATCCCCTGCGGATCATGGAGGCAGACGAGATCACTCATGGAATCGGCGATCAGTTGATAGGCATCTTCGTTATTGTTGTTGGAAATGGCCATGGCCCTACTCGCGACAACCCGCTCAACCGTCTGGCCAGTATCGACATCACTCCGACAACCCCGGTATCACGGCGTGATGAGTCAACAGACGGCGAATATTCAGACTTTCAGCTTAGCACCGGAATACGGGCCTGGACAGGCAACGACGAAGGTTCAGTCTTTCCACACCCAGCGCACGGGCTCGCCGAAATCGTCGTATATCCACTGTTTGCGTGGTCCACGGCGTTTGGAGCGTACAGGAGGGTGCTTTTTGTGTTTGCGGGCTTCGATGGCGGCGACAACCTCGGGCACTGGCGTGCGCTCTTGCTTGGGCTCGCCGTCGGGACCGGCCTGGAACGGATGCGACCAGGGACGGTTGCCTTCCAGCCCACTTGTACCCTGTTCGACCGGATTGATTCGCCCGCCCTCGCGCAGGAAATTCTCGACCTGTCGTTCCAGGTCCTGACGGATTTCCTTTTTGGTCGGTGGTCGTTTCACCTTAACCCCCGAGGGTGAGATTTCAAACAATCCTACAGTTTAGCAAAGATATACCGGGGGCCCTAAAAATGGCTTGATCAGGATCAATCAGCCGTCAGATCCGCTTTTCAGCTGCTTCAACAGGCTGGACGGTATCTCGTTGATGATCAGGCGCTCGTTCTGTTCGTCGAACTGGATGTCCCGCCCCAGGGTGTCGTTGCTGAAGCTGATGGATACGTCCTTACTGCGGCCGGAATAACGAATGTACTTCTTCAAACTCTTGCGGTCCGGTATGAAGGCCTCCTTGACGTCCGGTTTGGCCTCCTCGATGTATTGGGATATGGAGGCATCGGCTTCGGTTTGCAATTCCTCGGACAGTGTTCGCACGGACACGGGTTCGCCCAGCTTATCCTGTTCCATGCAGAACTCGACGGCTTTTTTCCGGTAGTTCTGGCCTTTTTCGGGCGGCAACTGGGTGCTGAACGCATCGACCACGGCCATGAAGGCTTCGGTATCGGCACTGGTATCGACGGTGGCCACGAAGTCCACGAAATCGACCAGTCCGTCCTGCAAGGCCTTGTCGCCGAACCCGAAACTGACGGTCAGATACTGTTTTTCGTTCGGATCGGCCAGTGCCGTCAAATCCAGACACAAACCGAAGCCCAGTCGGCTGTAGTCCAGAATGCGACTTTCACTCAGTTGCAGGTCGTGCGTCAGCGCGAGACCGTCTTTGTGTCTGAGCTGGAAGAACCAGAACTGGCGCCCGGCTTCGATCTCTTCTTCGGCGAACAGCCAATGACCGGTACTTTCCAGGCCGCCCTGCTCCAGGGTCACGGCCAGTCGTTCCATGATTTGATGGGTGAAGCTCTTGAACGGAATGCTGTTCTGCTGCCACTGACCGGTCAACGCCTTGAAATGCCCGGCTTCTTCGGAGAAACCACCGTAGCGTTTGCTGGCACGGGCGGCGAAGCTGGATTTCACTTCGGCCAGCAGGGTTATGGCGTGGTCGTCCAGGGAGAGCTCGGCGTCCTGGAGGTGTAGGTCGGTCTTGGTGTCGGTTCGGGTGAGCTGGTGGACGATCAGGTTGGTCATCGGCATGGAGTCATGGCCTTCTGTCTGGCTGCGTTCATACGGCGGCGGAGTATACCGGTTTGGGGAGGAGTCGTGCCAATGGTCTGTTTTGGTTCCGTGGCTGGTATGGGGTAGTGCCTTTGGTCCGCCCGAGGTGGCGGGTAGGCCTCTGCAGGGTCGCCGTGAATACTTCCATGTAGGCTAGACCGCAGCATCCATGCTGCGAACTCCCCTGCTGAGGCCTACCCGCAACCTCGGGCTTACTAGCGCGCCTATTGCGGCCTCAATGGTAGGGCAGAAGAGGCGAAGCCGTTATCTGCCGTGGGGAGCATACCGAGCCCATGAACCATTCACAGGCTTTATATGCTAACAATGGCAGATAACGCTCCGCCCGATGTGTCGGACCACTTCTGCCCTACTTCCGGCTGAATCTCAGTGGATCGAACGCCTGAAGGTTGAGGGGAATGGGGTCGCCGGCGATCTGGCGGGCGATGACTTCGGCGCTGCCGGCGGATAGGGTCCAGCCCCAGGTGCCATGGCCGCTGTTGACGTAGACGTTGTCCTGAAAGGTCTTGCCCAGCAGGGCCGGGCCGTCAGGCGTCATTGGTCGGAAACCGGTCCAGGATTCGGCTTTGCTCCAGTCGACGGCGCCCTGGAAGCGGCTTTCCAGGCCTTCCCGGATCGCGGCGAGCCGTCGGTCGGGTATTTTGCGGTTGAATTCGGTCAGTTCGGCGAAGCCGGTGGCCCGCAGCCGATTGCCGAGACGGGTGATGGCGATGGAGTAGCGGTCGTCGACCAGGGTGGAGATGGGGGCGTGGTCGGGGTTTTCGATTCGGGCTGTCAGGGAGTAGCCCTTGACCGGGTATATGGGCCATTTGACGCCCAGGGACAGGCCCAATTCCCGGCTGGCGCAGCCGGCGCAGACGACGAAGAGGTCGCCATCGATCCATTCGGGGCCGGATTCGCCGCTCACCTGTATGCGCTCAAGATGATCTTCCGAGGTTTTGAAGTGGGTGACGGTGGTGTCGTAGCGAAAACGGACGCCGGCGGCTTCGCATTCTCGGGCGAGGGCCTGGGTGAACAGGTGACAGTCGCCGGAGCCGTCGCCGGGCACGTGCAGGCCGCCCACCAGGGGGGTGTCTTCGCGCAGGCCGGGTTCCTGGTCTCGGGCGGCGGCGGCGTCGAACCAGCGACAGGGTATGTCGAGTTTTTGCAGGGTCTGGGCGATGTCGAGCAGTTCCCGCTTTTCGGATTCGGTGCTGGCCAGTTTGAGCATGCCGCCGTGGTGGCCGTCGAAGTCGAGTTTGACGGTTTTTTCCAGGGCGAGAAACTGGCTGCGGCTAAACTGAGCGAGCTGGAGCATGGCTTCGTGGTTGCGCTGGAACAGGCCGGGGGTGTAGGCGGCCCGCCACATCGATAACAGGAAGTGGATGGTGATCGGCGTGGGCAGCGGTTGGATCTTCAACGGACCCTGCCGTTTGACCAGCGATGGCAGGGTTTTGCGGATCAGCTTCGGGGAGGCCCAGGGAGAGACGTGGCCGTAGGAGCGTTGACCGGCATTGGCTCGGCTGGTTTCAAGCGCGGCCTGGCTTTGTTTTTCGATGACGGTAACTTGGTAACCGCGCTGGTTCAGCGCCCAGGCGGTGGTGATGCCGACGACGCCGGCGCCGATGATGACAACCTCCATTCAGGTACTCCGTGTTGATTGCAGGCTCGGGTGGTGTTGATACCTTAGAACAGTGGACAGCCCGTGGCAAAGCGGGCGGTTGGTTTGAGTTGGGTGGTGATAATCCGCAGCTGATGCCGGGGGTTCTCATCTGGGGTCGCCGTTAACCCATCCATGGGGGCTTGACCTCGGCATCCATGCCTCGGACATCCCCAGATGAGAACCCCCGGCATCAGCCGCTAGCCAACAGCCAACACTTAACAACAGAATCGTAGGTCGAATTAGGCCGAAGGCCGTAATCCGACAATGAACATTGGCACAAACGTTTACCTGAACCACGGTTCAATCGTAGGGTGGGCATTGCCCACCATTTCAAGCCATCCCACCCAGATCCCCTACCGCCGAGACGGCAAAAACTCATCCAAAACAATTGTCTCCTGCTCCTGCATCAACGCCTCGGCCCGGATCATGTGCTCGCGCATGATGCGACGAACATCCGCTTCGGATTCGCGTTTGAGGGCGGAGATGAGCTGCATTTGGTAGTGACGTCCGGTTTCCCAGAGTTCGGGATTAGGCAGGTCGTAGATGTTGTGGCACAGGCGGAGGTTTTTCAGCAGGCCGAGCAGGAAGTGGCAGGTGAAGCTGAGGATGGGGTTGGGGCACAGATCGACGAGCACTTCGTGGAAGCTGAGTTCGGCGATGCGCTGGGCGTGTTCTTCCTGTTGGTCGGTGGGCGGGGCGTCGTAGATGGTCATGGTGGTTTGCAGACGTTGAAAATCGCCCTCGCTCAGGCGTCCGACGACGCTGGCGGCCATTTCGGGTTCGAGGTGGACGCGCAGTTGGTAGATGTCGTGGATGGTGATGTCTTTGAAGTAGAAGTAGTTGGCCAGCAGGGACATGGCGCGGTCCGGGGGGACGTCGGCGACAAAGGCACCTCCGCCGGGGCCGGTGCGGGTGATGATCAGCCCCTGGGTTTCCAGGGCCTTGAGGGCTTCGCGAGCGGTGCCTTTGCTCGCGCTGAACTGGGTCATCAACTCCTTTTCCTGCGGGAGCCGGTCGCCGGGTTTCAGACGATGCTCGGCGATCAGTTGTTTCAACGCGTCGGCGACCTGGTCGGAGCGTTTGGTCATGGGTGTTGCCTGTTCATGGATGCTCCAGCGGATGATAACACGCCGCCCGGTGCTCTGGCCGATGGTCGGCGAGTTCGGGGTCGCTGGTCCGGCAGTCGTCCCGGGCATTGGGGCATCGCGGCGCGAAGGCGCACCCCTGTGGCGGATGGTAAGGGTCGGGCAGTTCGACGGCGTCGCTTTCCGGCGGCAGCACCCGGGTCTCGACACCCGGCACGCTGTCGAGCAGTCGGCGGGTGTAGGGGTGGATGGGCCGGGAGAAGAGATCGTCGACGCCGGCCTCTTCGACGATGCGGCCGAAGTACATGACAGCGACCCGGTCGCAAAAGTTGCGCACAACGCCGAGGTCGTGGCTGATGAACAGGTAGGTCAGCTGGAATTCCTCCCGCAGTCGCTTGAGCAGGTTCAGTACCTGCGCCTGTACCGACACATCGAGGGCGGACACCGGTTCGTCGAGGATCAGGATATCCGGCTCGGCGGCCAGCGCCCGGGCGATGCCGATGCGTTGCGCCTGCCCGCCGGAAAACTCATGCGGATAGCGATCCAGAAATTCCGGTCTGAGGTTGACGTGCTCCATCAGTTCGGCCAGTCGACGCTCCCGTTCCTCGGCGTTCATGCCACGCAGGTGCTTGAGCGGCGCGGAGAGGATCTCGCGGATCGTCTTGCGCGGGTTCAATGAGCTGTTCGGGTCCTGGAAGATGTATTGAACGCGACGCGACAGCACCTTGAGGTTGGGCTTGTGGCCCGCGGCGGCCAATGGCTCCCCGTCGAAACGGATCTCGCCGTCGGTCGGGTATTCCAGCCCGACCAGCATTTTGGCCAGGGTCGATTTTCCGCATCCGGATTCGCCGACGATACCGAGGATTTCGCCGGGACGGACCCGAAACCCCAGATCCCGCACCGCGTGGACGGCCGGGATGGGCCGACGGAACAGGGTCCGCCCGCCGCCGAATCGTTTGACCAGTCCGGTCACTTCCACCTTGTTCATAGCACCTCCCGGGCAAAGATACAGCGCGCCTGGCGTTGGTCGGTCAGGGGTTCCAGGTCGATGGGGGCCTGACGACAGCGTTCGACGGCCCGATCACAGCGGTCGGCGAACTTGCACCCCACCGGCAGGTCGCTGACCTTCGGTGGCAGGCCGGGAATCTCGGTCAGATTCCCTTGCTTCCGGTTCACATCCGGCACACAAGCGATCAACCGCTGGGTGTAGGGGTGGGCCGGATTCGCCAGGACCTCGGCCACCGGGCCGACCTCGACCAGTTCGCCGGCGTACATGACCGCGACGCGGTCGCAAATGTCCGCCACCACGCCGAAGTCGTGAGTGATGAACATCAAACTGGCGTCCTGTTCGCGCCGCAGCTGGTTCAGCAGCTTCAGAATCTGGGCTTGAACGGTCACGTCCAGGGCCGTGGTCGGCTCGTCGGCGATCAGCAGCTGGGGTTCATTGGCAAGCGCCATGGCAATGCTGACGCGCTGACGCATGCCGCCGGAGAGCTGGTGCGGGTACACCTTGGCGCGTTCGCGGGCGTTCGGAATGCGTACATTTTCAAGCAGCGTCACAGCCTTGTCCCAGGCTTCCCGGTAGCTGTACGGGTGGTGCGCCCGCATCGCCTCGACCAATTGGTCACCGACGGTGAACAGTGGATGCAGAGTCGACAGCGGATCCTGGAAGATGTAAGCCAGTTCCCCGCCTCTCAGGTGCCGCAAACGATCGTCGCTCACCCCCAGAATGTTCTCGTTGCGGTAATTGACCTGACCACTGGCGATCACACCCGGCGGAGACGCCACCAGTCCCAGCAGCGACATGGCCGTGACCGACTTGCCGGACCCCGATTCACCGATGATCCCGAGGCACTCCCCCGGCTCGATATGAAACGTCGGTCCGTTCACCGCGCGGTGAATGTCCTGGCCGATGCGGAACTCGGTGTGCAAATCCTTCACTTCCAGAAGGCCCCGTTGCTCACCCCGGGCGGCGGTCTTGGCTTCATTGGCGACCTGAGTGCGCGCGGCGGGCCGCAATAGAGCCCCGGCTTTCAGGCGCGGGTCGAGCGCATCGCGGACACCGTCACCGAGCAGGTTGATGCTCATCACCAGAACAAAAATCACCAGACCGGGGATGGTCGCCACGTGCGGCGCGTTGATGATCAGACGCCGGCCCTCGCCGAGAATGGAGCCCAGATCCGCCTGTGGCGGTTGAGCGCCCAGACCGAGAAAGGACAGACCCGCCGTTTCCAGAATCATCCAGCCGACGGTGGTGGACATGGTGATGACAATGACCGGCAATACATTCGGCAAAACTTCCGTCAGCAGGATCAGCGTATTGCCTTTCCCCGACAGGCGGGCCGCATCGACGAACTCCCGGTTGCGCAGTGTCACAACCACACCACGGACATTCCGCGCAAAGAACGGTATGTTAACAATGGCAATGGCGTACAAGGCGTTCAACAATCCGGGCCCCAGAACAGCGACGATCGCAAGCGCCAACAAGATGTAGGGGAAGGCCATCAACATATCGATGCCGCGCATCAGGACACCATCGACCCGGCCGGCAAAATAACCCGCCAGCAAGCCTATGACGGATCCGAAGGTCGCGGCCACCAAGGTGGCGGTAATACCAACAGCGAGCGATACCCGAGTCCCCCAAAGGATACGGGACAACAAATCACGCCCTAATTGATCGGTGCCGAGAAAATGACCGTCACTGAACACTGGCAACAGGCGGTCGGACAGCGCGGTCGCATTCGGATCGGGCAACGGCAGCCAGGGCGTCACCAACACAGTCAATACCACCAGGCCAAGCACCACCAGCCCGAACCCGGCCAGATGATTGCGAAGCAGTAGTGCCAGTGGTCCCGCCCGGCCGCTCCGCTTTTTCAGTTGGGTTGCATTAGCGGTTGCCGTCGTCATGTGGACACCCTCGGATCAAGCATGACCTGGACGACATCCGCCACCAGGTTGAAAAATACATAAGCCGCGGCCACAACCAGCACCCCACCCTGCACCAGCAACAGATCACGGGTGGAAATGGCATTCACCAACATACTGCCGATGCCGGGCCACTGAAAAACCGTTTCGATATACACCGCCCCGCCCAACACAAAACCGGCCTGAATGCCGATGACTGGAACAATGCTGACCAGAGCCGCCTTGAACGCATGACGATAAATTACCCGACGTTCGTTCAGCCCCTTGGCCCGAGCGGTACGAATATAATCCTGCCGCAACACTTCCAGCATGCTGGCCCGGGTGAGACGGGCGATCACTCCCGTGGCGATAAACGCCAACGTCGAGGCCGGCAGGATTAAATGAAGAATCAAATCCGGCAGATCGCCCCCGCCATAGACTGCGAACATGCCACTGGCCGGCAGCCATCGCAGCTGAACGGCGAACAGCATGATCATCAAAAGACCGAGCCAGAATGCTGGTGTGGAAATACCGATAAGAACGATCAGGGTCAGAATTTTATCCGCCCAACCGTATTGATACACGGCGGATATGATGCCAACCAACAAACCGAAAATAGAGCACAGCACCAAGGCGGTACCGGCAAGAATCAAGGTAGCGCCAAACCGCTCCCCGACGATTTCGATGACTTCCCGATTCTGGTTATAGGATCGGCCGAAATCGCCCTGGACCACATTGCCCAGCCAGGTCAGATATTGCTGCACCAGTGGTTTATCGAGCCCGAGTTGGGCATTGAGCTGAGCCACGTTTTCGGGCGTGGCATAGCTGCCCAGAATCGCGGTAGCGGGGTCGCCGGGAATGAGCGCCATGATGAAAAAGACAATCACGGTCAGTCCGAACAGAACCGGTATTGTCATCACCAGACGTCGCCCGATGTAGGGCCAGATTTGGCGTTCCATAATTCACCCTGATGATTGAATTGGGGTTTCCATAGGTGCCAATGGTTCGCGGCGGATGCCTGGGATACGGGACCCCAGTAACCACTGCATCGGTTGCCAGGAATTCGTGGTGGCTGCCGGGTGGTCTCATTCGGGGTCGCCATGAACCCATCCATGGGGGCTTGACGGCAGCATCCATGCTGCCCACATCCCCGACTGAGACCACCCGGCATCCGCCACTTTACGTGGGTGGTTAAGTCATCGTATCCCAGGCATCCGCCGCTTGCCTGGTAGCCTAAATTTCCGTTTCCACCGCCAGCTACTGCTTACTCACATCGTGAAGCAGCAACAGGAACGAAGGCTGCAGCTTAAAGTTTTGCACATTGGACGTGGCAACGGCGTTTTGCTGCCAATTGGCGATAAACGCCCAGGGCGCGTCCTCGTAGACGATTTCCTGCATTTCCTTGTACAGGCGGGCGCGTTCAGCCTGGTCGGTACTGGTGCGGGCCTTGTTGAGCAGTTCGTCCACGCGCTCGTTGCTGTAGTAGCCGGAGTTGAAACCGCCGTTTTCCGGCCAGGCTTCGGTGCGCAACGCCAGGAAAGGCAGTGTGTCCGGGTCGTTGGTCATCCAGGCCATTTCCGCCATGTCGGCTTTGCCTTCCAGGCCTGGATTGACCCGGCCGAGGAAGGTGTTCCATTCGTAAGTCTCGATATTCACATCCAGACCGACGGCGGCCAGGTCGGCTTGGATCGCCGTGCCCATGGAGATCGGGTCAAGCATACCGGAGCCGCCCTCGGTGACGTAGAAGGTGACTTCGGCGCCATCCGCACCAGCGGCCTGAATCAATTCACGCGCCTTGTCCGGGTCGTAGGGGTACGGCTCCAGGTCTTCGTTGTACGCCCAGCCAAAGGCGGGAGGCGTAGGACCGGTGGCGACGGTGGCGGTGCCCTGCAGGACATCTTCGACCAGCGCTTTCTTGTTGATCGCGTAGTTAACCGCCTGACGAACGCGCTTGTCGTTCATGGGTTCTTCTTTCAGGTTGAGAATCAGGAACCAGAGGTGCGGTCCGGCTTGTTCGTAGATGTTGAAACTGTCGTCACTGGCGAAGGTGGCGACGTTGTCCGGCGGTACTTCCACCATCATGTCGATGCCGCCGGAGAGCATTTCGGCGACCCGGGTGTTGGCGTCGGTGATCGGGCGGAAGACGACGGCTTCCAGGTCCGGTGCGCCGTCCCAGTAGTCGTCATTGCGGCTGACCACGACGCGTGAATTGGCTTCCCATTCCTCGAATTGGTAGGCACCGGTGCCGGACGGATTCCGGCCGACGTCTTCGCCATGTTCACGCACGGCGGACGGCGAGATGATCAGCCCGGTCGGGTACGCGAGGTTGGACAGGAACGGGGCGAAGGGTTCGGACAGGGTGAACCGGACGCGGTATTCGCCGAGCGCTTCGACTTCGGCGACCTGCCCGAAGTAGAACGCCAGCGGGAAGGGGCCGGTGTCGTGGTAGGGGTGGTCTTCGTTGAGCATGCGTTCGAAGTTGAAGACGACGGCTTCGGCGTTGAACGGTGTGCCGTCGTGGAATTCGACGCCTTCGCGCAGGTCGAAGGTGTACTGGGTGCCATCGTCGCTGATGGTCCAGCTTTCGGCCAGGGACGGTTCGACGTTGAGGGTGCCGTCCTGGTAGCGCACCAGCCCGTCGTAGATGTTGACGAGGATGCGGAAGTCGTTGACCGCTGTGACCGCGTGGGGGTCCAGGGATTGGGGTTCGGCGATTTGGCCGACGACCAATACGTTGGGGGGCGTTTCAGCCCAGAGGGTGCTGCCGGCCAGGACGGCCAGCCCCATGAGCAGGGTTCGGATGGTCTGTTTCACGGTTGGGGCCTCTCTTTGCTTCGCTTCGCGGGTTTGTTGTTGTGATTGCGTTCAAGAGGGAATGGCTCGGCAATTCCCTGTCTTGTCTGGGTGCCCGGGTTCCAAGGTGGTTGATGGTCCGTGCAGGGTACCGGGGGCACTCTTCCAGGGGCCGCTGTGAATACGTCCATGTACGCTTAACTTCGCCATCCATGGCTCAGATACCCCTTCCAGAGTACCCCCGGCACCCTGCACTCGCTCATCGGACACACAAAGACCCAGGTCCAAGGACTGTTCCGATTCTGAAAATACATTTATCACTATAAATTAGTGGACGCAAGGAATTTTATAGTGATAAATTGCCAATCAACTTCTGAACGGACGGAGCGGCATGACCTATTCCATTATCGCCAAGGACAGACACACCGGCGCGCTGGGCGTTGCGACGGCCACGGGCAGTGTGGCTGTGGGCGGTTTTGTGCCGCATGTGCGCTTTCAGACTGGCGCGATTGCGACTCAGGGAGCGTTTACGAATTGGATGTATGGGGAGCAAGGCCTGGCACTGTTGAGCAGTGGGATGTCGGCGGAGGCGGTGAAGGATCGGTTGATTCAGCTGGATCAGGGTCGCAATGAGCGGCAGTTGATTGTGCTGGATCAACAGGGCGGAACGGCGGCGCATACGGGGTCGTCGAATTTGTCGGAGAAGCGGCATTTTTGCGGCGATCACTTTGCGGTGGCGGGCAATATGCTGCGCTCGGAGCAGATTGTTGAGGTGATGAAGGAGGCGTTCGAGGCGCGGCCGCAGGCGCCGCTGCATGAGCGTTTGCTGGCGGCGATGAGTGCGGGGGAGGCGTACGGTGGCGATTATCGCGGCACGCACAGTGCGGCGTTGAAGGTGCAGTACCGGGATCGACCGCCGGTGGATCTGCGTGTGGATTGGGCGGAGTCGAACTGCATCGATCAGTTGTGGGTGTTGTACGAGAAGACCCAGAGCCATGCCTTTCAGGCGTTCCTGGCCGGGGTGCCGACCTTTGACGAGCCGACGCGCACGGGGCCGGTCAGCGATGAGGAGGTGAAGTGATGTCGATGGGCGAGCGGATCATGGCGTTATCCGAACGGGCCGCTGTGCATTCGGAGCCGGGTCCGGGGGTGACCCGGTTGCTGGGGACGCCGGAACACAAGGCGTTGCTGGCGGATTTGTCGGGCTGGATGAAACAGGCCGGTCTGTCGGTGGAATTGGACGGGGCAGGAAACCTGGTCGGGCGCACGGTGCCGGTGGCCGGGGCGAAGACGCTGATCATCGGCTCGCATCAGGACACGGTCCGTCAGGGCGGCAAGTACGATGGCATGCTGGGTGTCTTGCTGCCTCTGGTAGTACTCGAGGATCTGCACAAGTCCGGAACCACCCTGCCCGTCAACATCGAACTGGTGGCTTTCAGCGATGAGGAAGGCGCCCGGTTTTCATCGACGCTGGTGGGCAGTTCGGCGCTGGCCGGTACGTTCGAGTCCACTATGCTGGACGCCCTGGACCGGGACGGGAACACGCTTGGCGATGCACTCCGGGATCTCGGCGCCGACCCGTCGACCATCCCGCAACTGGCCCGCGACCCGGATCGGATCGCCGGTTTTCTGGAAGTGCACATCGAACAGGGTCCTGCACTGGAATCCCTGGATTTGCCGGTCGGCATCGTGACCGCGATTACCGGCATTGAACGCCACAGTGTGACGATCACCGGCAAGGCCGGGCATGCCGGCACAACGCCGATGCATTTGCGCCGGGATGCGCTGGTCGCAGCCACCGAGGTGGTCCGAATCGTCGATCGGCTGTGCCGGGACACCGACGACCTGGTCGGCGTGGTCGGTGAATTGAACGTGACACCGAATGCCGTCAATGTCATCCCCAGCCAAGTCGACCTGACTGTGGAGCTGCGGTCGCCATCGTCGGTGATTCGCCGCGAAGCCCGCGAACAATTGTTCCGGGAAATCGAAGGCGCTCTGAACCAAAGCCCTTGCCAATGGCGGCACGAACGGCGCTACGAACAAACGGAGGTGCGCTGCTCCGACGCCATCCAGACCCGTCTCGCACGTTCGATTGAAGCAGAAGGCTTCGAACCGCACCGACTATTCAGCGGCGCCGGTCACGACGGACTGGCCATGAACGCCCTGACCGAGGTCGGCATGCTGTTCGTGCGCTGCAAGGACGGTTTGAGCCATCATCCGGACGAAGCCATCACGGCGGCGGACGCCGACAGCGCCGCCCGCGTCCTGCGTCACTGCCTGCAACACTGGGAGGCCCGCGACTGATGCGTCACCACACCGACCGGCCCCAACCCGACCCGGCCCGACTGAAAGCCACACTGGACGAACTGCTGCGCATCGACAGCCCGACCGGCGACACCGCCGCCATGGAAGCCGCCATGCGCGAACGACTGCAAGACTTCCCGCTCCAGGTCACCACCACCGCACGCGGCAATGTCCTCGCCGCCAGCGGTCCGAACCCGAAACGCGCCATCGCCGCCCACCTCGATACCCTGGGCGCCATGGTGCAATCCATCTGGCCCAATGGCCGGCTGGAACTGACCCCGCTCGGTACCTGGTCCGCCCGCTTTGCCGAAGGCGCCCGCGTTACCATTAAAACCCGCAAGGGCCCGATTCGCGGCACCATCCTGACCCAACTGTCCTCAGGTCATGCCTACAACGATGCCGTCGACGAACAACCGGTCGGCTGGTCGCAACTGACCCTGCGCCCGGACATTCCCACCACCAGCCGTGCCGACACCGAAGCCGCCGGCTTCCAGCCCGGCGACATCGTCTGCGTCGACCCGCAACCGGAGTTCACCGACTCGGGCTACCTGTGCAGCCGCTTCCTCGACAACAAAGCCGGCATCGCCTGCACCCTCGAGATGCTCAGCCTCATGCACGAACACCGCCTGACCCCGGACATCCCCTTCGTGCTCGCCTACACCAACGCCGAAGAAGTCGGGCTCGGCGCCGGAACCGCCCTGCCCCGCGGACTCGATGAACTCATCAGCGTCGACATCGCCCCCGTCGCCGACAACCAGAACAGTCGCGAAAATACCGTCAGCCTCGGCTACAAAGACAGCCTCGGCCCCCATAACCGCGACCTGCTCGGCCAGCTCGAACACCTCGCCGAACGCCACCACATCCCCCACGTCCGCGACGTCTTCCGCCACTACCACAGCGACTGCTCCTCCACCCTCAACGCCGGCTACGACGTCCGCACCGCACTCATCGGCTTCGGCACCGACAGCACCCACGGCTACGAACGCACCCACATCGACAGCCTGCTCGGCATAACCCGACTGCTCCTGGCCTATACCCTCAGTCCCGAACATAACGACTAACAGAGTATGGACAGCCGTAAAAACCGCTGCCATGCTTGAACCTGTAACCGCTTTACGGTCGTAGGATTAAGTACGCCAAACGGCGAATTACTGAATTCCCAGGTTGAATGCGGCGATTTTAAAGTTGGCTAGTAGTCGGGGCTTGGGTTGCTCTGGAAGGAACATCTGAGCCATGGATGGCGAAGTTAAGCGCCCATGGAAGGGTTCACAGCGGTTCCTGGAAGAGCAACCCAAGTCCCGACTGCGGGTTCCAGGCACCCAAGCGACCCACCAAGACCCATGGATCAGAATCAACAGTTCATCGAATACCATGACGCCCTGATGAAACTCAGTCACGACCCTGACTTCATCAGCGACAACCGACAGGACAAACTGGCTGCCCTGGTCCACCTCGTGGGTACTCGCCTGAACATCGACCGCGTCGGCGTCTGGCGCATGAACGGGTCCGACACCGCCATCGACAGTGAAATCCTCTTTCAACTCAACGATGGCACCCACAACGACGGTACCCGGCTGGACCAGGCACTCAATCCGGCCTACTTCAGAGCCCTGCTGCGCGCCCGGGTCATCGACGCCAGCGATGCGCGCAACGACCAGCGCACTCGCGATTTCAACGACAACTACCTGAGACCGCTGGGCATCCACTCCCTGCTCGACGCCCCCATTTTCGATGAAGGACGCCTGAGCGGCATCCTCTGTCTGGAGACCTTGAAACCCCGGCAATGGACGCTTCCGGAAATGTCTTTCGCCACCGCCATCGCCGACACCATCAGCCTGATCAACACCCACGAAGCCTGGCGCCTGTCGCAGCAGGAACTCGACTACATCACCCATTTCGACGACCTGACGGGGCTTCCGAACCTGCGCTCCCTGCGCGAGCGTCTGCAACACCTGACTCACCCCGCCACATCCGAAAACCTGCCACCCTTCGCCCTGATCTGGGTGGACCTCGATCGACTGAAATCCATCAACGACGGTATGGGCCAGATGGTGGGCAATCAGGTGATCACGGAAGTCGCGGATCGGTTGCGCAATCTGTTCATACCCGGCAAGGACAAGATCGCCCGTTGCGGCGGAGACGAATTCGCTCTGTTGATACGCAACCGAATGAACACCGAAGAATTGCATTCGCTGGCCGAAACCATTCGTCGCACCATCGCTCAACCGATCCGCATCGCCGGACACGCTTTGCAGGTCGGGTCCTCCCTGGGCATCAGTCGCTTTCCGCTCGACGGGAAGGATGCCGCCAGCTTGCTGAAACACAGCGAAGCGGCCATGTACCACGCCAAGGAATCCGGACGGGGCCAGACCCAGATATTCCACACCGACCTGTCCGCCGATGCGCGATCACGCTTTCTGATGGAATCGCAACTGCGCTCGGCGATTCTCAACCACGAACTGGATGTGTTCTACCAACCCATCGTCGATGCCTCCGATCAACGTCTGGTCATGGTGGAAGCCCTGGTTCGTTGGCACCACGACGCCCACGGCTGGTTGGCGCCGGGCCGCTTCCTGGACCTGGCCCGGGCCGGCGGTTTGATGGTGGAGCTGGGGGAAGCGGTGATGCACCGCATCGGTCGGGATTGTGCCCGTGCCCGCGAACAGGGCATCCGGATGCCGGTTGTGGCCGTGAATCTGGCCTCGGAACAACTGTTGGAGGTGGACCTGCCGGAGCGACTGAACGCCATCCTCTCCAAGTATGGACTGTCCGGCCGGCAATTCGAATTCGAAGTCACCGAGGACGCCATCAAGGCCGACTCGGAAACCCTTCAGGATATCCTGCAACGGCTGGTCGAACTCGGGGCTCAGCTCTCGATCGACGACTTCGGTACCGGGTACTCGTCGCTGGCCCGCTTGAAGCATCTGCCCGTCTCGAAACTCAAGATCGACCGCTCCTTTATTCGAGACCTGCCTTCCGATGCGGACGACTGCGCCATCACCCTGTCCATTCTCGGGCTGGCCAAGGGGCTCGGCTTGTCCGTCGTGGCCGAAGGTGTGGAAACCCAGGCCCAGGAGGCCTGGCTGATGCATCAGGACTGTGACTTTCTGCAGGGTTATCGCTACAGCCGGCCAGTGCCCTTCGACCGACTGCTTCCCGGCTTTCTACACGTGCCCGATCACACCTGAAACCGGCTGACGATGGATTTCAACTGCTCGGCCATCGTCTCCAGTTCGACGGTGGCCTGAGCCACTTCCTGTGTGGATTTGTCGTTGGTTTCAGCCATGGTGGCGATGCGTTCAACGTTTTGCGCCACTTCATTGCTCGCCTGGCTCTGTTCGTTCAGCCGTTCCGAAATTTCACTGAACACCGTCACCACGCGTTGGGCGGAATCCTGAATGTCCTTGATCGCATCGCCGGCCTCATGGCCGAGCTTGGCGACGCTGTCGACGTCGTCCAGGTTCTGGCGCATCATGCCGACGGCATCGCGGGTTCCGTCCCGCATCTTGCCGATCATGGAGGTGATGGTGTGCGCCGAGTCCGTCGTCCGGCTGGCCAGGTTGCGGACTTCCTCGGCCACGACAGCGAAGCCCCGGCCCTGCTCGCCGGCACGGGCCGCTTCGATAGCGGCGTTCAGCGCCAGCAAATTGGTTTGTTCGGCGATGTTTTCGATCACTTCGATGATCGTCGCTACTTCTTCGGAGACCTCATCCAGAGCGGTCATGCGATCGGAAGCCTGACGGACCGAGTCCGCGATGTGCTGCATCTGATGGTCGGCCGCTTCAATGACTTCGGCGCCGCGCCGGGAACTGTCGTCCGTGGCTTCGGATATTTCCCGGGCTTCGGACGCGTTGCCGGCCAAATGGTCGATGTTGGTGGTCAACTCTTCGATGGTCGACGCCATCGAGGTCGCTGCTTCACTCTGACGACGCGAATCGGTCGCCATGCGATCGCCGGCGACGGTCAACTGCCTGGCCGCACTCGCCAGTTCGAACGAGGCTTTGGAAATCTCCGTGATGGTGGTTTTGACCTGAGTCTGCATGGTGCCGAGGGCGCGCTGCAATCGACCCATTTCACCACCGTGAGTCACCTGGACGTCCTGACTGTAATCGCCGCGGGCAATGGTTTCGAGAGCGGCCACGGCGTCGTCCAGCGGACGCGCGACCATACGACGAGCCGACAGGATCAGCACGGCACCGACCACGACCACCGTTACCAGAATCGCCAACATCATGCGACTGGACACGCTTGAAGCCGTGGCCAGCATTTCCGACTTGGGCTGAGCCGCCGCAACCACCCAATCCAGTTCGGGAATGGCGCCGAAATGGACGACCCAGGGCGCCAGACCGTCCGGCCCGTTCAGCATCACTTCAAGATCGCCTTCGGATTCGTTCAACATCTGTCGCAACGCGGCATCCGACCCGCCGCCAAGAGAAGCGAAGGAACGCCCCTGATCGGTCGGGTGCGCCACCAGCTGCCCGCGCGTATTCCCTTGCTGGGTATTGAGGATAAAAATATGCCCCCGCGAGCCCACGGTTTGCTCGCGCAACCCATTGATGATGGCGGACAGACTGTCCGAATACTCGATGCCGATGTAGCGAATGCCGATCACCCGGTTCGAGGCATCGAAGATGGGGGAATAGTTGGTGACAAATTTCCGACCGAACAGGGTGACCTTGCCGTTGAACGCTTCGCCATCGAGATTACGTTGATAGGCGGGCGAGCTCCGGTCGAGCACGGTGCCGACGGCGCGGGACCCGCTTTCGGTCTTGACCGAGGTGACCACGCGGACAAAGTCGTCGCCGCGCCGGACAAAAATCGTGGCATTGCCGCCGGTGGCATCGGCGAACTGATCCACTTCGGTGTAATCCCCGGCGATCGGTCGTCCGGCGTTCAACAAAGCCGGCACTTGCTGACCGGCCACGACCTGGGTTTCGCCGGTATCCACCTCGAAAGTTCCGGGAAACAACTTTCCAAACACAGCGGACAGCTTGGCGGCTTCCGCCTCCAGCTCCGTGTTATAGGCTTTCACCGATTGGGTGGTGGCTTCGACCAATTGAGTGAGGTTCGCACGCCCCTGCTGTTCAGCGGCCTGGCGAACGCTTGCGGTCATGAACAGGCTTGAAATACCCAGGGAGAGAACAATCGATATACCAATGACTGAGACCAACCGAAAGGCCACCGAACCTGGCAACTTCATCTGACTACCTCGTCTCTTTGTAGCGAACTGAGTCGCTGAATGGATGCGGACGATCGTTCCGATCCGCTTGAGACTTAGACATACGTCAAGGAAGAAAAAACGGTTCAATGATTTGAGAAACAGGTCACAATAAAAAACCCGAAGCCATCTCTGACTTCGGGTTCCGATTGGTAGCGGGGGCAAGATTTGAACCTACGACCTTCGACGATTTTGAGGGAGAGAGTTGTGCCCGACGAGCTACCAGACTGCTCCGCCCCGCAATAAAAAACCCGGAATCATCTCTGATTCCGGGTTCGATTTGGTAGCGGGGGCAGGATTTGAACCTACGACCTTCGACGATTTTGAGGGGAGAGTTGAGCCCGACGAGCTACCAGACTGCTCCATTCCGGGCTCCCCCAGTCCATACGAAAAAACCCGAAGCCATTTCTGACTTCGGGTTCGTATTGGTAGCGGGGGCAGGATTTGAACCTACGACCTTCGACGATTTTGAGGGGAGAGTTGAGCCCGACGAGCTACCAGACTGCTCCACCCCGAAATAAAAAACCCGGAATCATCTCTGATTCCGGGTTCGTATTGGTAGCGGGGGCAGGATTTGAACCTACGACCTTCGGGTTATGAGCCCGACGAGCTACCAGACTGCTCCACCCCGCAATAAACTGTTTTGAAGTGCCTTTGTCGGCTGGCTTTTGACCGTTTGGTCATTGCCCCTTCAACGGATGCGAATATTAAGGACAGTCCGGCCAACTGTCAACTAACTTTTTGATTTTTTTCAATTTTTTCTACTCATCCACGCCTCGCGGGCCGCCTTCATGCGCACGGCCAGCGGCTCGTAGTCGGCCTGGGCCACGCTGCCTGTGGCCAGCCAATCGACGACGGCCTGTTCAAAGTCGGTCGGGCTGGTCGAGCGGCCCAGGCCTTCCTGCAGCCGTTTAACCTGCAATTCCATACGCAAGGCACGGTCCGCTTCCGGTGTTTCCAGGTCGGACAGGGCTTCGAGCTCGATCGTGCGGCGGCGCAATTCCTCGGCATCCTCCGGCTGGGGCGGCAAACGCCAGCTGTTCAGCCGGTCGGACAGGTCGCGCGCCGGAGCCGGCACCTCCATCCGCTCGAAATCGCCTCGCAGCACATCGAGGTCGACGCTCTCGTCGAACCGGGCCCGGTGCACCCAGTCGATCAGGTCCAGCCAGTGCTGGTCCTTCTGGCGATTGCGTTGCACCCGGCTGGCGGCCTCGAACGCCTTGCAGGCTTTGGTGTAGCGGTCCATCAATTCCTTGTGGTGCGCCTTGGGTAATGTCCCCAGGTGCTTGAAGGCTTCGCGCAGCGACTGGTACTGCTCCTGCTCGGCCAGGACATCGTCCAGTTTGGCCAGGGCGTCGATCTGGCCGATCAGGCGTTCGGCCTCGATGCGATGCTCTTCCAGATCGGCCTTGAAGGCCTCGATTTGCTGACCGCGCCGCTCAAACAATTCATCGCAAATGGCCCGAAAGTCTTTCCAAAGCGCCTGTTCATCACGCCGGGCCAGATGGCCGGCCTGTTGCCATTCCTTCTGCAGTTGCTTGGCGGTCTCGGTGGCGTGGCGGACATCCTCTTCATCGAGCAGAGCCCGGGCCCGTTCGATGATCGCCAGCTTGGCGTCGCGGAATTCGGACTGTTCCTGCTGCAGCCGGCCGCGGATGCGCTGATAGACTTCATCGAACGCCTTCTGCACGTCTTTGTTGGCGGCCCGGTCGACCGGCGAGAAGCGCCGCCAATCCTGGCGCGCCATGTTCATCACCCGGTCGAGTTCCTTGATGTCCGGGTTTTCCCAGTCGGTAATTTCTTCGTACTGCTCCAACTGTTGCACCAGTTCGCGGCGTTTTTCCAAGTTCAGGCCGCGCAACTTGCTCTGTTCGTTGAAATATTCCCGGCAGGGTTCGTAGGCTTTTTGCGCCAGTTCATGGAACTGCTCCCACAAGTCCTGATGCTGGTTCTGCAACCCCCGGCTGAGCATGCGCCATTCGTCCTGCATGGCGCGGATGGCGCGAGCCCGGGCCTGAGGCTCTATCGATTGATCCACCATATGGCGCATGCGCTCGATCAGCGCTTCCTTCTTGGGTTGGACCGCGAAGCTCTGCCAGTCGCGCAGCTTCTCGACGGCTTCCCGGGTTTCCTCGAACTGACGGAACAGGCCCGGATGACGCCGCTCGGTCAGGCCTTCCAGGGCATCCTGCACGCCGTGCAACAGACCCGATGCACGCTTCAGGTGACCTTCATTGACGGCGGCCATGCAGCGGCGCATCAAGCCCCGGGCCTGACGGACGGCCTGCACTTCCTTCTTGCGATGCTCTTCCAGTTGATCGTGGTGAGCCGCCAGAACCTGTTCGACCCGGGCCTTGAGTTCCGGGGGCGGTGTATCGTCGGGCCAATCGAGATCGTGCAGCCATTCATCGAGGGCGTGTGCTTCCGCATCCATCTCGTCCGGTGAGTGTTCCAGACGCTGCAGCAATGCCTCCCAGCCACCAAAGCGTTTCTCGATGCTGGCCTGCTTGGCCAGCACGGCCTCGAAGGCGGTACAGAGACGATGAAAGGCCCGTTCCTCGTCCTTGCTGGGGCGACTCAACTGCTCGCTCTCGCGCCAGGCATGCTGCTGTTCGGTCAAAAACAGTTGGGCTTCGCGTACGTCATCCTCGCTCAGCGACAGGGCATCGATGCGTTCGCGTAATTCGTTCAGCACCCGCTCGGCGATGGACTGACGGTTCTGATCCGCCATGGCGAGTGCCTGATGGTGTTCCACTTCGGCCTGGGCGGCCTGCTCCAGTTCCTGAACCCGCGCTTCGGCGGTCTGGCGGGCCTGCTCGAAACGTTGACGCAACGCAGGGCTGGCCAGATCCTGCCAGCCCTGCCATTGGTCGACGAGGGACTTCAACTTGTTGGCATAGAGTGGGTCGAGCGAGGCACTGGCGTGACGCTCCATGGCGTCGACCACGGTCTTGGCTTTTTCTTCCTGTTCCTGGGCTTCGCGCTGGGACTGGCGAATGACATCCAGTTTGTCCTTGGCGATGCGATAGACCGCCTTGTCGCGGCCCTTGCTCGACTTGATCAGCACTTCAAGCGACGGTTCGGAGGTGACCTGTTCGGCCGCGGTTTTGCGCACCGAGGCGGAAAACCCCTTGATCGCGACCTTGACCCAGTCTTCCTCGCCAATGTCTTCAGGACGGGCGGATTCGTCCAGATGCAGTTCCAGGGCGATACGATCGGTCTTGTTCAGTCCTTGCGCCACCAAGTCGTTCAACGAGCTCTCCCCGGCCGTCAGTCGGCGGGCCAGTTCGGTCAGGGCAGTCAGATGCTCCTTGCGGTCGTCGCTGCGGCTAAGCGCGATCAGGTCCTCGAGTGTTTTCGGACCGGGATCGACCGGTGGTGAAGCAGGTTTTGTCGGGCTCGGCTGAGATTGCGTTTTCTTGTTCTTTTTGCTGCCAAACAGTTTGGTCAAGACCATGTCACATCCCTCGTCTGAACGTACCGGGCAACGCGGGAACGGCCCCTCGTGCCGGAAACACCAATCAATGTTAAGGTGGTGGGTTATCAGCCCAGTGTAAACCTTAATGCAAGGCCCCGGAACTCCCCTTCATGACACGACCAGCCAGCTTCCTGTGGTACGACTATGAAACGTGGGGCATCAACCCGCGACGCGACGGCATCGCCCAGTTCGCCGCCGTCCGGACCGATGCCGACCTCAACCCGATCGGCGACCCCGTCGACCTGAAATGCCGGCCGCTGGTCGACACCGTCATCGACCCGGGCGCCTGCCTGATCACCGGCCTCACGCCCCAGGGCTGCGACCGGCAGGGACTGTCGGAATGGGACTTCGCCGCGCGCATCCATGCGTTAATGTCCGAACCCGGCACCTGCACCACCGGCTACAACACCCTGCGCTTCGACGACGAATTCAGCCGCTACCTCTTCTATCGCAACCTGCTCGACCCATACAGCCGGGAATGGCGCAACGGCAACAGCCGCTGGGATCTGCTGGACGTGGTGCGCCTGACGTACGCCCTGCGCCCCGAGGGAATTGAATGGCCGACACACGACAGCGGTGCGCCCTCGTTCAAACTGGAACACCTGTCCGAGGCCAACGGCATCGAACACGCCAATGCCCACGACGCCGTCAGCGATGTCCTGGCGACGATCGAGATGGCCCGGCTGATCCGCCGGCATCAACCCAAGCTGTTCGACTACGCGTTGAGCCTGCGCAACAAACACGAAGTCCGCCGCCACTTGTCGCCGGAACAGCGCCAACCCATTGTGCATGTCAGTGGCATGATTCCGGCCGAGCGCGGCTGCCTGACGGTGGAATTACCATTGATGGAGCACCCGGATCGCAGCAACGAGATCATCGTGCTCGATCTGATCGAGGACCCGACCTGGTTGCTGGACCACAACGCCGACGATCTGCGAGCCTGGCTGTACAGCCCCGCGGACGAACTTCCCGATGGCATTCCCCGTCCGCCTCTGCGAACCATACACATCAACCGCAGCCCGATGGTGGCGCCCTATAAGATGCTGGACGATGCCGTGGCCGAGCGGTTCAACCTGGATCGCGACGCCATCGAGCGGCATCGACACATCGTCGACCGCTGGCACGACCTGGTCACACTGGCGCGGGACGTGTTTCGAAGCGGGGAACGCGAGCCGTTCGCCGACCCCGAACACGCGCTTTATGCTGGCTTCATCAATGACCACGATCGGGGCGTGCTCAACCGGATCCGTGCCGAGACCGCCCACCCCGAGCGCTGGCCCGGCCTGGCCGAGGACCTGCAGGACGAACGACAGCAAGCCCTGGTGTTCAACGCGCGCGGTCGGCACTTTCCCGATTCATTGGATGCCCGGGAAACCGTCCAGTGGCGGGAAGACATCCAGCGGCGCCTGAGCGACCCGGACTGGGGGTCCAGCCTGACTCTGGCGGAGGCTATCGAACGGACCGAAGCGGCATTGGAGGAGACGCCGGATTCCCAGGTATTAACCGATGTCTTGGCGTGGCTGCGCCAACAAGAAGCCGAGTGGTTAAAAGAGGCAACGAAACCTTCCGATAACACCGAAGAAGACGCTGCTCCTAACGTTCAGGAAAACCGAGCGGATAAGGATACGAATTCGACCAGACAGCCCGGACAATCCCAACTGGACCTGTTCGACTAGGAATCCGTCGCTTTTTTTCTCTAATTCCACCCAACGGTCATTTCCGTAGATACTCCGTTTAGCGTCAAGCCTTAAAATGCTCATCGCTGAACAAAAGCGCACTATCAAACGGCGTTTCATTCTTCATGCAAGCCCAGATACCAGTC
>NZ_BMXR01000015.1 GCF_014651855.1 Saccharospirillum salsuginis | reverse complement strand
CCCGCCCCCAACGGGCATCACTGGTTCCGAGGCGCGGACGGCAGCTACAACACCAAACGCAACCCCGGTTACAATGGCCCGCGCAAGGAGTACGATCACGAGGAGCGGCGGTTCTACGAGAGCGGCAAGCATAAGACCACGCCCGGGACCAACCGGTTCAAGGCTGAATTCGCCGAGGATGCGGCTTACGACTATATGGATCATATGGGGCATAAAGTGGTACCCGGGTTCCGGCGACCGATCTATGGGCAACATGGCATAGATGGGATCTTCCTGAATGCCAATCCGCCGCCGACGTACATGATTATCGAGGCCAAGTATCACAAGAGTTCGTATGGTTCGATATCAGGGCCGGATGGGCAGCGCTTCAAGCAAATGAGTGATCCATGGATATTAACCAAAGCAGAACGTCAAGTTGATGAAGAATTGCTTATGGCAATTGAAAGCGGTGATTATGAAAAGTTCGGGCTTAGGTATCGCCCGGATCTGGAACGGGTGGTTAGGGAGGAAATAACATGGTAATGAGGCAAACTGAATTTGCTGACATTCGCAATCTTGAGCACCAATTGATGACGCTTGAGTCGAAAGCATTGCCTCTGTTTGATAAGACTCTAGCCGATGAAAACATTGATGCTAGGCGTAGAAGTATTTGCGCATACTCCAGATTCAAAACTCTTCTCAAAGTGCTTTCAATTAAGTACACGCTAGGGTATGACTTAGAATCGGTTTGCCATGAATGTGAGAAGTTGATTGAAGCCTTGAGCTACCTATTGGACAACTTGCAGCATCCACTGGATGAAGACTTTGATCAATACACATTAATTGTGTGGTCATTGTCTTGTGCCTATCTGTTCAACGTTGATGTTGGTCAAGATCTAATAGGTAAGCTGCCCTTTTCTAACAAGGATATGATCTTTGATAGGTTGGTTCATTGCTTTGACCGGTCACACATTCCGACGTCAGAATCTCTTTTCCCGAAATTCTATGGTCCCGTTTTGGAAGCGCTCGGTCAATACGACGATGAGAAAAGAGATGAGTTAATTAACGCTTTTTTGGATGGCTATCTGAAAGGGTTAAAGCGGTATGACGCTTTTTGGTCAGATAGCCATAAGGAAAAAGATCCCAGATATTATCGACACTTTGGATACTGGGTGTTTGAACTTGCGGCACTTGCTATTGATTCAGGGTGGGATGATTCTGCGTTCAGAGATCACCCTGTGTACCCAAGTGATCTGGTCGATTGGAAACGATCGCAATTGAAGGGCTAGTTTAATTCCACGTAATCCCAAAACCGCGCATTAAGAACCGTGAATGCGTGGCTTCAACACTCTCGTTAATACAAGGAAGCGATAAATGGCAAACCGAGCCTACCTATACTCAACCAAACACACCCCAGGAACACCCCTCGCCAAGGACGTGTCTCGCCGCTTTGTCGGCCTCTCCGAATGGCCTTACGACATACCTTTGACATATGGTCTGTTGTTATCCGGCAACCCGAGAACCTGCCGGTCGATGATCTGGGATGCGCCGGAAGATATCAGCATCATGGCGGACTACGATGCGGGTGTTGAACGGCTCAAGGCGTTCATGCGAGATATCGATGTGCCTGCCGCTCATCCCCTGTTCGAGGAAACCGTGTCGTTTCTGGACAGGGCTGAAAATCGCAACCCCTATCTATTTATGGAACCGCTGGAAGTCTATGAACTGATGGAGGGAGAACCTCCTGTGCTGAACCGTGGGTTGTGCGAGGCGCTCAATAACCTGGACGACCGGGCGGCCGAAACAGTCGAACGCCTTCACCAGATGCAGCGGGATCCGGATGTTCCCGACGATGATGTGCTCGCCACGGTATACGACCTTGGTTTTGGTGCCTGGTCCAACATCCTGTACTGGGATCTTTCCGAAGTGTGAGTGGGCAGGGCTTGTAGAGCGTGACCCTCCGCCGGTCTATGGAATACCATGTCGGTTTGGAATCCAATGGATCGGAAGGACACATGATCTCCTCTACTCAAACTCAGCCAACCGCCACTCTCTGGCATCGGGTCGATCCGCGCTATCGCACTTATATGCGCCTGAAGCAGGTTATTGTCCTGTTTATCGGGCTGATCGCGCTGGCATTGGCCTATTGGCGGTCGTTTATCCCGTCGCCAACGGTTGCGATTGCCCTGTTGGCGTTGTTTCTGGTCGTTTTCGCCTGGTTTTATGGGGTTTTGGCCCACAGGCGCTATCAGCGGACCCGGTATTCGATGCGTGAGTGGGACATCAACCTGCAGAAGGGCTACTTGTTCTGGAGCCAGCAGTCGATGTCGTTCAATCGCATACAGCATCTGGTGGTGAACCAGGGGCCGCTGCAGCGTCTGTTCGGATTGACCAGCCTCAGCGTGTATTCGGCCGGAACCCACGGGTCGGACATCCGCATTCCCGGGTTGCGCTCCCAGGATGCGCAGAACCTGAAGGAGACCATCCTGGCGCGGATCAACGCCGAACCGCAGGAGCCGGACGATGCAGACTGACTGGCAACGTACCTCGCCGCTGGGCGGCCTCTATTTCCTGCTTCGCAATGTGCGGGGCCTCGTCAATCTCTGGCCGGCCATTCCGGCGGTCATCGCGCTGGAGGAATGGCGTGGCGTTATTCTCTGGGTCGGTGTGCCCGTTGTTTTGGTCTGGCTGGTAACGGTCTCCTTTCTGCACTGGTGGTATTTCCGGTTTCAGTACGACGACCGGGGCATTCAGCTGCGCAGTGGCTTGTTGCACCGTCGACGGTTGACCCTTGAATTCGACCGGGTGCAGGAAATCAACCTGGAACAGGCGGTGTATTTCCGGCCGTTCCAGTTGTGGAGCCTGGGCCTGGAAAGTGCTGGCAGTAAGGGTGAGGAAGTCCATATCCCCGGAGTGCGCCGGGCACTTGCCGATGACGTTCGCGGTCGGTTCCTGCGCTACAAACGCGGTACGCCCACGGCGGAAGCCGTCAAGACGGAACAGGCCGAGGCGAAGCCCGATTACACGCTGACACTGACGCCCGGTGAACTCGTCCGCTTCGGGTTGATGCACAACACCCTGATTTATCTGGCGCCGATCATCGGTGTGCTGCTCAGTCAATCCAGCGGTTTGACCGACGTCATGCGTCAATGGTTGGAAAGCCGGCCCTGGGTTCAATGGCTTGCTGTTGTGTTGAAGAGTTCGGACTGGTTTTTCGTGGCCGGACTGGTCGCGGCCATTCTGGTTCTGGGTTTGGCGGTGTTATACGTCCTGTCCATCCTGTTGGCGATGGCTCGGTACTGGAACTATACGCTGACGGTCGAAGGGGACCGGCTGCATTTTCAGGCGGGTCTGTTCAATCGGGTCAGCCGGGGGTTCAAGCAGCATAAGCTGCAGTGTGTGGTGGTGCGCCAGGGCGTGTTGGCCCGGTGCTTGAATCGATACACCCTCAAACTGCAGCAAGCCAATGACCACGGTGGAAACACCGACAGCGCGTTCATTGTGCCGGTGGTCGACGCGCCTACCCTGCAACGAATCCAGGCCCTGTTGGACGTGGAGCCGCCCAACTGGCAGCGAACCATGCCGGTACGCATGGTCTGGAGCGTGGCGCTGTACGGAACCCTGTGCGGTGTGGCTCTGGGTACCGCCGCCTGGTCGACCTCGGCGTTACCGGTTGGCTGGGCGTTGCTGGTTTATCCGGTCTTCGCTGCATTGGCCTGGGGGCGCTGGCGTCGTCGGCGCTACTCGGCCGGCGAGCAGTGGGTGGGCTTTCAGTCCGGGCTGATCGGCTACCAACAGGTCTTCATGCCTAACATCAAGGTGCAGAAGCTGGAGCTGTCCCAGGGGCCGGTGTTGCGTCGTCACGACGCGGCCGAGCTCAAAGTGTGGAGCGGTGCCCGATCGGAGAGCGTCGGGTTCGTATCCCGCTCTCGGCTGGCCGAGATACGGGATGCTTTGTTGGGCCAGGTTGGGCGTCATCGGGGGCGGTGGATATAGCGGTTCAGTCCACCGGAATGTCGAAGTGCAGGACGTCTTCTCTCTCGCCCAATGAGTTGTAGAGCGCAATGGCGGGGTCATCTCCGTGATCGGCCTGCACGAAGACGACATAGGCACCCTTAGCTTTGGCCACCGGTTTCAGATGCTCGATCATGGCTGTGGCGAAGCCCTGGCGACGGTATGCTTCGTCCACCGCCAAGTCGTAGATGTACACCTCGCTGCGTGCCTGCTCGAACTTCGGCAGCACGTAGGCGGCGAGCCCGCCGATCACGGTGTCGCCGTCCAGCGCCACCAGGGCGATGAAGGTGTCCAGGTTCAGCAGATTTGTCAGATAGGGTTCATCCGGGGTGGCTCCGGTATAGGTCTCTATTTCATCGAACGCCTTGCCAAAGACCTGCATCAGCCCGGCCATGAGGTTGAGGTCTTCAGCGGTCAGTTGTTTTATTGAGTGAGAACGGGATATAGCCATGTTGGAACTCCCCTGTGACTGAACAAACGGCACGACCTTCGTCAGTACAGTTTTGCCCGCCAATCGGCGAATACCCTGGGTATTGGCTAGATGTGTTTGGGCAGCTTCAATGTCTTTCCAAACAAGTCCTTATAGAGTCCGCGTGCGCTCTTCTCGAAGTAGGACCGGTCCTGCATCGCCCAAGCGCCTATCAAAGCGCCCTGTAGCGCCGAAAGTACTTGGCATGCCCGTTGGTATGCCTGTGTTCTTGGGAGGGCGGCGTCTGGTGCCTGGCGTGTAAACACCCGAGTCAGCCAGTCCAGGTTGAGCGTGTAGAAGGTTTCGAGTGACGCCCTCATGTCATCCGACAGGGTGGCCCGTTCGACACTGAGCACGGCACACAGGCAGATTTTTTCGGCCTGCATCATTTCCGTATGGAACATCCGAATGTAATGTCGAATCAGCTCTTCGGTGAATCGATTTGAGGTCTCAGGGTCGGGCAGGGCGTCTTTGAACCGCTGGTTATAGCGGTCGGCGACGGCCGTGCCCAGGTCGGACTTGGTCGGGAAATGGTAGTGCACGCTGGCGCTTTTGATGCCCAGGTCCTTCGCCAGGTCGCGAAAACTGAACGAGCTGAAACCGCCGGAGCGGATGTAGTCTTCCGCCCGGTCGGTCAGTTGTTCACGCGTATTGCTCATGCCTCGGTCGTCTCCTTGGGAGATTGTTGGGCGCGAGCTTTGCCGGCTTTCGGGTTGGGCAGGTCGGTGATCGTGCCGGCGCCCAGTTCGGCGGCCAGGCCGACGGTTTCATGAAGTGTGGGGTGGGCGTGGATGGTCAACGCCACATCCTCGATATCCGCGCCGAATTCCAGTGCCAGGCTGAGTTCACCCAACAGTTCCCCGGCGTTGATGCCGACGATCCCGGCGCCCAGCAAGGTGCCGCGGTCTTTGTCGAATATCAGTTTGGTCTTGCCTTCGCTGCGGTCGGCGCCGATGGCGCGGCCACTGGCGGACCACGGGAAGGTGGCGACTTCGTAATTCAACGACTGTGCCTTGGCCTCTTTCTCGGTGAGCCCCGTCCAGGCGATTTCCGGGTTGGTGTAGGCGATGGACGGAATGGTGCGCGGCTCGAACACAACTTTATGGCCGGCGATTACTTCGGCGGCGACGTGCCCCTCATGGCTGGCCTTATGCGCGAGCATGGGGTTGCCGTTGATGTCGCCGATGGCGTAAATGTGCGGCACCTTGGTGCGCAGTTGGTTGTCGACGCCGATGAAGCCTTGTTCGTCGACCTTGATGCCGGCCTGATCCGCACCGATCTGCGAACCATTGGGGCGGCGACCGACGGCCACCAGGACGGCATCGTAGACGGCCTCGTCGGTCTCGCCCCGGTTGTTTTCCACGGTAACGTGCAGGCCGTCGTCGCGAGCGTCGACGGCGGTCACCTTCGACTGCAATCGTACGGTAAAGCGGTCCTTGTTGAAGCGCTGGTAAACCCGAATCAAGTCCGTATCGGCCGCCGGTACCAGTTGATCGGCGAATTCGACCACGGTCACTTCGCTGCCCAGCGCCTCGTAGACCGTCGCCATTTCCAGACCGATGATGCCCCCGCCGATGACCAGGAAGCGTTTGGGAATGAACGGCAGTTCCAGGGCGTCGGTGCTGTCCCAGACGCGGGCGTCGTCGTGCGGAATGAAGGGCAGGGTGACCGGCCGTGACCCGGCGGCGATGATGCAGTGATCGAACTGGATCAGACTGCTGCCGTCCTCACCGGTCACTTCCAGCGTATGGGCGTCTTTAAAGGCACCCACGCCCCGAACCACGGTGACGTTCCGGCTTTTCGCCATACCACCGACACCGCTGACCAGTTTGTCGACGGACTTCTGTTTGAAGGCGCGAACGCCGTCGAGATCGATTTCGGGTTCCCCAAAGTTGATGCCAATGGCCTTCGACTCGCGTGCCTCGGACAATACCGAAGCCACATGGAGTAACGCCTTGGACGGGATGCAACCGACGTTGAGGCAGACACCGCCCAGCGTGGCATGGCGCTCGACCAGCGTCACGTTCCGGCCCAGATCCGCAAGGCGATACGCGGCTGAATACCCACCGGGGCCGCCGCCCAGAACCAATACATCCGTTTTTTGCGAGCTTGTCATGTCGGCCTCCCAGGGTGCCTACCTATCAGTTGATAGGTATTGTGGATCATTTGAACGGAAAATGCACGCGAGCGGGGTATGCCGCTCGGGATGGGGCCAGGAGGGGCGGGAGCGCTGTTCCAGGCCCGGCATCCCCCGGCGGCTGGCGAGGTGTGCCGGGGTGTAGTGGACCCGAAAGGTCAGGACTCGGAAGGTTCTGAAAAGTCGACCGGCTGTGCCTCGGCGACGCGTACGATCTCCGCAGGGGCCACTTTAAGCAGGCTATCGTGCGACCCGCTACCGCCATAGACTTCCGGCAGAGCGAGCACGCGTTCATCGATGATGGTGCGAATGCGCTGTTTGTGGCCGAACGGTGGCACGCCTCCCACCTCGAAACCTGTGATCTCCAGGACCGTAGCGGGTTTGGCCAGTTTGACGCGATTTTTTGAAACGCCGAGATGCCGGGCGAGAAGCTTGGTGTCGATTCTGGCCGTGCCGTTGGTGATAACCAGTACCGGGGTGGATTCCGCCATAACAAGAACGGATTTTATAATTCGATCGGGCGTCGTGCCCAGAGCATTGGCTGCGTCAGCGACCGTCGCTGTGTTGGCGGAAAGAGACAGCACCTCTGATGTGACACCATGCTCTCGCAGAAAATCGGAAAGGCGTTCGAACCCCATGTTGATGGGTCTCCTATTGTCACGATAAATATTCCAGGATGAGCTCGGGGTGACCCGTATGTTCATCGATTTGCTCACCCAACGATATGAATCCATGCTTTTCATAGAATGCGATGCTGGGGCGGTTCTCGCGGTAGACGCTGAGCCGCAAGCTGTGACGTCTGGTTTTGGCATCATCCAGAAGAGCTGTTCCCACGCCCTTGCCCTGAAAGCAGGGCGACACAAAGATCGCAGCGAGCGTATCTCCGTATAGGCTGTAAAACCCCGAGATCTCTCCGCCGGATTCAAACACATAGGTCTCCGAGGCCGGGATGTATATGTTGCGCATGTCGTCCACCCTGGACTCCCAAAACTCCGGTTCAATAAAGTCATGCGCTTTGATGGATGCGGACAGCCAGATGTCCAGAACCTGTTCTATATCGTCTGCTTTGTACTCGCGAATCAAATCGGTCTTCCTCACTTATTGTATGGATCCACCTGCCCGTCCGGATTTTCCCCTAACTTATTGCTTTTCCTCCATCAGTCCAACAAGGTTTCCATCAGGGTCCCGTAAAAAGCCTGTCCACAGTTCATGATCAGGCATTTTGGCCGCAAGCTGTGGGCTGCGTTCTTTCTTGGCACCACGTGCGACAAGGAAGGAATGGGCCGTTGCAAGGTCACCGATTATCCATACAGGTTGGGCTTTGCCTCTATCCTAAACCAACGATGACTTCCCATCCATATGCACGATACGGCCGGAGGCGTGGGTACGCCGTGTCGCGAGCTATACTCTGCTTCTACCAACATTATGTTTGGGACCGAGAAATGAGACCTCTTTTCAGACTGACCGGTACCTGCCGTCGCCACCCTGATGTTGAACGGTGGTTTGAGGCTCACTCCAACGCATTGGGCCAGCTGGCTCTTGACTGGTATCGCCAAGCCTATGCCTGTGGCGGGGACATCACCGAAGTCATGCACGACGGCCAACCCACTCTGTGTGTGGAAGGGGCTGCGTTTGTTTACGTGGACGTGTTTTCGGCACACGCCAACCTGGGGTTCTTTCAAGGCGCAGAGTTGCCGGATCCTTCAAACCTGTTGGAGGGAAAAGGGCGCTTTATGCGGCATGTGAAATTGCGGGTGGGTGCGGAGGTGGATGAGGCTGCGTTGAGAGAACTTATCCTGGCCGCCTATGATGATGTTAAAACGCGGCTGAAACTCGACGCCGACGTTTAATTCGGATGCTCCCTGTCCCAGACGCCAGATTTCTTGGCCAGGTCAACGGCATCTTGCCCGGCCCGAGCCATTTGTCCGGCTTCGATCAGTCGTCTAACCCGGTCTTTGTTCGATTGGGACCATTGGCTGTCCGCTTTTCGGGGTGTAAACCGAAGAGAATACCGCTCCTCATCGATCGACCGTTTCATGCCGTCTATCCAGCCAAAACAGAGCGCTTCTTCCACTGCATCGTTATAGGACAGGTTGGCTTTGCCGGAGGTTTTCTTGAACAAAACCAGCCAGACTTCGGAGGCACTGTGATGGTTGTCGGATAGCCAGGATCGCCATTCGGCTCGATTCTTCGATGTGAATGTCATGATGCTTCCTTATGCTCCGAACGAAGTTGTAGGGTGGGTCGGTACGTCTGATCCGGCACCCCGATGTCGGCTGCCCACCATTGAAGTGTAACCGGCAATTCAGCGGCACGGCCTATGGGACGAGCGGCGGTGGGAAAGGCGTTCGAACCCCATGTTGTTTAGCCACCTGATGGACCACTAGCTCGAATCACCACCGCTTGATTCTGACCCGCTCGAATTAGACTCCATGTGATGCCCATTACCATAAGACCAGGATACATCGGACGAAAGATAAAGATAGGTAACCAGTGGCGGCTTGGCTATGTTCGTGTCTGCAATTTCATCTTCCAGTAGCCGGTAGATGAATGCTGGTCCGATAATAGGAATCAACCAGCTCATTGCTATAATAATGACCTTTTGCCAATTGTCGAACATGGCAGACTTGGCGATACAATATGAAATGTAGGACGCGCCATAAAGATATATAGCAGATAAGAGTCCAATAGCACCATAAATAGTTAAATCAAGCATTGGAAAGCCTATTTTCGGAATCGATTCTTCGAACAATTTTCACATACGGGTGCATGTTAGTTTATCCGATAATGGTAGGGGGTAAGTAGATGGTGAATTCGTTGATCGGTTCGATCAATACGCTGTAGGGAGACTGTTGCTCATCGGGCTGGACAATCCCGAGGTCGGCTAGAAGCTTGAAGTGTGCCGACATCAGAGTCGCGGGTTTTACCTGCAGCTCTTTGTGCCAAACACGGTAGGTGCCTAGTTTTCCATCCCTTCGATAGTAAAACCCAGCGAGCGGATGAGTCAGGTAAACCAGTGCTGTTTCAGTATCCGGAAAACCGGGGAAGTCAAAGTCGGTGTCTCGATGTTGTGTCAGCTCGACAGAGGCTTCCGCCCAGGTGGATTGGGTGTCCATTTTGTACTGTTTGTACAAGCCGGTGGAGTCATCGAACGAGCAATCAAATTGAACGTTGCCTGCGTACCAGGGCAGGTTCCAGGCGTGCCTGGGGACGAACAGTGTCCACGAATCCAATGTGGTTCCCAAAAACCAGACGCATCGTTCGTTGGTTGCAGTGTCTATAATGTATATACGGTAGTTGGTCTGCCCCATGGTGAACTTGGGGAACAGGTAAACCGCTGAGGTGAAATCAACATCAATAAACGGTACAACCGAGATCAGGCCCATTTCCTGGCCATTCACCTCGACCGTGTCCAACTGGAATCTGTCCGGGAAGAGGCCTTTAAACCGGTCTATGGGAACGGCGTATGTGATGATCGCAAAGTGTTTGAGACCGCATACCACGTCGATTCCTGTCGGTTTAGGTCTCTCGGTAAGGCAGTCTTCGAATGTCCGTGTCGCTTGCATGGAGCGTCCCTGGTCGGTCGTTATAAGGGGAGTGTATCGCAAGACGGAGGCTAGGGCTAAGACGCGCCGTTCAGCTTAGGCTAGTACACGGGCCATGTGGTAGGCATCCACGTACTCGCCATTTCGGAACGCGAACGCCTTGGACTCACCTTCTATCTCGAAGCCGTGCTTTTTGTACAGGCCTACAGCTCTGTCGTTATCCGAAAAAACGGTCAGTTCGATCCGTTTGAGGTTGAGCCAGTTATCCGCCAGGTCAATAACGGTTGACAGCAGAACACTGCCGACGCCATGGCCCTGGACGCCGTCTTTCACGGCCATTCCGAATGAGCCGACGTGCCGCCGCCTTACGTTCCTGGATACCTCGAAACCAATGTGTCCGACTGTTTCATTGTCTACAAGTGCGACATACAAATAGAAATTGTCGGGCGTGTTGGCGAGGCGCTGTTCCCACAGGGCGTTTGAAGGGAAGGGGAGTTGTAGCGTGCCGCTGTAGGCATTGGGGCACTCGTATATGTCCTTGATTGCTTTCGCGTCGGACGGTTCGGCCCGTCTGATTTTGACGTTCATCCTTTTTGAGCCTCGTGTTTGGGCTGGTTTCGTTTTTGGGTTGGGATGCGTTGTAGGGTAGGCACTGCCCACCATTTGAACACTACCGGAAATAGAGGTGTCCGTCGAATTGGAATAGGTTGGTCGTGGGGGCTTGAGTGGGTTGTTTTTGGTGGGCGGTGCCCACCCTACGGCCATATGATCAGTGAACCATGAGTGTCAGGCCGAATTAAACCAACAAGTAGCCTCCATCCACGTTCACTACGCTGCCGGTGGTGTATCCACTGGCGTTGCTCGCCCAATACAGCACCTGCCCGGTCATTTCCTCCGGTTCGGCGGCGCGGCCCATGGGGATGTGGGGCAGGACCTGTTTCATCATCTCGGGGTTGTCGGTGATAGCGCTGGCGAATTTGGTTTTGGTCAGGCCGGGCAGCAGGCAGTTGACGCGTACGCCTTTGGGCGCCCATTCCTTGGCGTGGGCCTTGGTCATGGCGATGACGGCGGATTTGGTGATCGAGTAGACGCCCTGCATGTCGCCGGGGATGACGCCGTTGACGGAGGCGATGTTGATGATGCTGCCGCTTTTCTCTTTTTTCATGTGGGCGCCGACCAGGTTGGTCATGTAGAAGTAGCCGCGAATGTTCACTTCCACGGTTTTGTTGAAGGCGTCCAGCGGGGTTTTGTCGATGGGGCCGAAGTAGGGGTTGGCGGCGGCGTTGTTGACCAGGATGTCGATCCGGCCGTGGGTGTCGATCCATTCGGCGACTTTGGTTTCCATAGCCTCCAGATCGCCGATGTGACAGGCGTGGGCCTCGCCGCGTCCGCCGTCGGCTTCGATGGTTTTCACGACTTCGGCGCAGGCGTCCGCTTTGCGGCTGGTGACGATCACATAGGCGCCCTGACGCGCGAGGGATTGGGCGATAGCGGCGCCGATGCCTTTGCTGGCGCCGGTGACGAGGGCGATTTTGCCGGTCAGGTCGAAGGGGTTGGCGATGTCGGTCATGGTGACTCCTGTTCTTGGGTCGATGTTCGGGTTCAGCGAAAAGTAACGAGGTCCGGCTTGTCGTGCAGGTGCTGCATCTGGTTGATGCTCAGCAGCCGCCAGCGGCCCTTGAACGATTGAAAGGTGGTGACGGACCCGTTGGCCAGGTGCAGGTTCAGGCGAATCATCTGCGCCGGGTTCAGGTCGAGCGCGTCGGCGACCAGCGAGGAAATCACACCGCCGGAGGTGAACAGCCAATGCGTTTGGTCCGGGTCGGCGTCGTTCAGGATGGCTCGGGTGCGGGCTCTGAAGTCGGCCCAGGTCTCTGCGTAGGTGGCGTCTTCCGGCGGCTCGAACCAGCGGAACAGGGCTTCGCGGAATACGCGCAGGAAGTAGCGGTCCGGTGAGGGCTGTTCGGCCAGGTCGGCGCGCAGTTGCTCGGCGTCTTCCCAGGCCGGAACGTATTGCCGCACGATGTCGAGAAAGTCGAACTCGTTCAGGCGCGGGTCGCTGACGGGTTCCCCCGGATAGCCGGTCGCTTCGATGAACACCCGGGCGCTTTTGCGATGGCGGGTCAGGGTGCCTGAATACAGTGGGCTTTCCCGGACCTGGTCCCGGTAGAACGCGCCCAAAGCGGCGATCTGCCGTTCGCCGAGCGGGCTCAGGTCGTCGTAACTCAATACGTCCTCGGCCGCCTGGCCGTGGCGGATCAAATGAATGCGGTTCATCGTGCGATCTCCCGTTCACATCGGTCGTGCAGATGGGCTACGACCTGGCCGAAACCGGCGAAGCGTTTGTCCTGGGTCTGGCCGGCGTGGAACCGTTGATAAATCTGCTGCAGGATGCCGGCCAGCCGGAACAGGCCGAAGACCTCGTAGAACCGGAAATCGTCGGGCCGGTCTTCGGGGCGAAGCTGAAAGTAGGCGTCGACCAGTTCCGCTCGACTCAACATGCCGGGCAAGTGGGTCGGTTGCGGGCGAATGGCCAGCATGGCGGGGTGGTCGTTCGCTTCCACCCAATAGGCGAGGGCCGTGCCCAGGTCCATCAAAGGGTCACCGACGGTGGCCAGTTCCCAGTCGAGTACGCCGCGAATGTCGAAGCATTCCGGGTCCAGTATCAGGTTATCGAAACGGTAGTCGTTGTGGATCAGACGGGCCGGACGGTCGGCCGGTTGATGGTCGGCGAGCCAGCGGCCGATGTCGTCGAAGCTGGGTACGTCCGGCGTTTGCGCCTTGGATAGCCGTTTGGTCCAGCCGCTGACCTGGCGTTCCACATAGCCTTCCCCTTTACCGAACGCATCCAGCCCGGTTTCAGCCGGGTCGATGCTGTGCAGTTCAGTAAGGCCCTGGATGTAGATGTCGCACAGTCGTCTGGACAGGTCCGGGGTGCCGTCCAAATCCTCCGGCAGGTCTCGCCGCAGTATCAGCCCGCGCAGTTCGCTCATGACGTAGAAGTCGGTGTCCATCACCTCATGGTCGGTACTGATCAGGTGGATGTACGGCACCTTGTCGAAGTGCGGTTTCAGGGCGCGCATCAGTTCGGCTTCACGCACCATGTCGTGTGCGCCTTTAGGCAGCGGCCCGAACGGGGGGCGACGCAGGATCAGGGTTTTGTTCGGGTAGGCGAAGCGGTAGGTCAGGTTGGAGGCTCCGCCGGGGAATTGGGTGACGGTCGGTTCTCCATCGAGACCCTCGATGTGGTGTTTGAGGTAGACGTCGACTTTGGGGATGTCGATGTGTTCGCCCGGGCGGATGGAGATGGTTGGGTCGTTTGTGGTCATTGTTTTTGTGTCCCCTGTAACGTGTAGGGCAGAATGGTCCGACACTTTGGAGCCCGAAGGGCGTTATCTGCCGTTCTTGCCGTGGCAGCGGGTTGGCCAGTGGCTCGTTATTCTCCCCTCGGCAGATAACGCCCTTCGGGCTCTTCTGCCCTACGGTTGGTGTGCCAGCATGACTTTGTGCAGGGCTCGGTTGGACATTCGTTTTAAATACCATAGCCAACGTTCTCTGCGATGTGGCAGGCAGAAGAACTGTCCAGTGTCGGAGGCTTCGATGATTTGCTGTGCCACATCGTCCGCGCTGAGTTTGCCGTTGGCCATCAGTTTTTCCACGCTGGCTCGGGCCTTGGTTTCCTGTGGCGGGATGCTGTTGGCCAGTTGGGTTTTAAAAAACGCGGGGCAGGCGACGGTGACTTTGATGCCGTCTTTGTGCAGTTCTTTTTGCAGCGTTTCCGACAGGGAAATCACGGCGGCTTTGCTGGCGCTGTAGGCGGCCATGTGGCTGGCGGAGAGTAAGCCGGCCATGGAGGCGACGTTGACGATGCGTCCGCGCTGGGCGGTTTTCAGCATCGGGATGGCCAGTCGACTCATGCGGGCGACGGCGAAGACGTTGATCGCGAACGCGGCCTGCCAGGCAGCTTCGGTCAGGTGTTCCAGCTTGCCCACACTGCCGGCGATGCCGGCGTTGTTGTAGAGGCGGTCGAGGCCGGGCCAGGTTTCGCTCAGTTGCGCCATCACCCGTTCGCAGTCGGCGGCATCGGTCAGGTCGCAGCGGAAGAATAATACATCGTTGTGTCCCTGGCTCAGTTGTTCCGCCGCTTTCAGGCCCTGTGTCTCATCCCGGTCGAGGATGCAGACCCGGTCGCCCCGCTCGACGTGCGCGCGGGCCAGTGCGAAGCCCAGGCCGTTGGCACCGCCGGTGATCAAAACGTGTTCCTGTGTTCTGGATTCGGTCATGGTTCAGCGTTTCTCGTAGCGTTTGAGTTCCTGTTTGGCGATGGTAGCGCGATGCACTTCATCCGGCCCGTCGGCCAGGCGCAGTACGCGGCCGTTGGCCCAGAGGTCGGCCAATGGCAGGTCGTCGCTCACGCCCGCGCCGCCGAACAGTTGAATGGCGTCGTCGGCGACCCGTTGCAGTACATTGGCGGCGACGATCTTGATCTGGCTGACTTCGGAGTAGGCTTTGCGGATGCCATAACGGTCGATCAGGGTGGCCGTGTGCAGACACAGCAGCCGGGCCTGGTTGATGGCCATGCGATGGTCCGCCACGCGTTCCAGGTTACCCCCGAGCTTGATCAGCGGCTTGCCGAAGGCGGTGCGGCTGAGACCGCGTTCGATCATCAATTGCAGTGTGCGTTCGGCGGCGCCGATGGCGCGCATGGCGTGGTGAATGCGGCCCGGCCCGAGACGACCCTGGGCGATCTCAAACCCGCGTCCCGGGCCCGCGACGATGGCGTCGCGCGGCAGGCGGACGTCGGTGAAACTCACTTCGCCATGGCCATAGGGCTCGTGCAGGCTGCCGAAGACCGGAAGCAGTCGTTCGACGGTCACACCCGGGTGGTTTTTCGGAACCAGCACCATCGAGTGCTGTTGGTGGCGTGGCGCATCGGGGTCGGTCAGCCCCATGAAGATCAGCAGTTCGCAGTTCGGGTGCCCGATGCCGGTGCTCCACCACTTGCGGCCGTTCAGCACCACCTCGTCACCATCGAGGGTAGCGGTCGCCTGCATGTTGGTTGCATCGGACGAGGCCACATCGGGTTCGGTCATGCAGAAAGCGGAGCGGATCTCGCCGTTCAGCAGTGGCTTAAGCCAGCGTTTCTGCTGTGCCTCGCTGCCGTAGTGCACCAGGACTTCCATATTGCCGGTGTCCGGCGCGTTGCAGTTGAACACTTCCGGGGCGAGGTGACTGCGGCCCATGGCCTCGGCCATGTGGGCGTACTCGGTGTTGGTGAAGCCGGCGCCGTAAGGTTCGACCGGCAGAAACAGGTTCCACAGCCCCTCGTCGCGGCAACGTTGTTTCAAGGCTTCGATCTCGGGCATTAACTGCCAGCCCCGATCAGGGTTTTTCATCGCCCGGTTAAAGGGGGCCTCCAGCGGGATGATCTCCTGGTCGACAATCTGCCGCACCCGGTCCAGCGTGGCCTGGGCCCGCTCGGAAAGGTCGAACACCATGGGGTGTCTCCTCGAGAATGAACTGCCTTGCAGTCTAGCGAACCCCGGCGTATAAAAAGAATGAATTGTTTTGATGATTAATTATTAGTGAAATGAATATTAATCGGGTCGATCTGAACCTGCTTGTGGTCATGAAAGTCCTGCACGAATGCCGCTCCACCACTCAGGCGGCCGAGATACTGCACGTCTCCCAACCGGCCATCAGCCACGCCCTTAAGCGGATGCGGGACGCGTTCAACGACCCCTTATTCGAGCGGCGCGGGCGCACTATGGTGCCGACCGCCAAGGCTGAGCGGTTGTTGAGCGCCGCCGGGCCGGCACTGGCGCAGTTGGACACCACTCTGGCCGCGCTCGACCGCTTCGACCCGGCCACCAGCGAACAGCGGTTCGTGCTTGGCCTGAACAACGCCTTTGAAAACATCATTCTGCCGCCGTTGCTGTCCCGGCTGGCACAGGACGCGCCCCATTTGCGACTCGCCGGCCAGGGAACGCCGCGCAATGCCCTGATCGGCGACCTGACCTCGGGTGCGATCGATCTGGCCATCGATACCGGGGTCCACCTGAACGACCGGATCGAGCAGCAACATTTGTTGGAGTGCGGCTATATCGTGATCGGTCGCGAGGATCATCCGGCGATGCGAGAGGGGCTGACGCTCGAACGGTATCTGCGGGCCCGTCACCTGCTGGTGACCCGTCGAACCGAAGGGCCGGGGTTGGAGGATGCCCGTTTGCTGCGCGATGGGCATCGACGCGACATCGCCGTTCGGTGCCAGAGTCTGTGGACCGCCTGTCAGGTCGTCACCCAGACCGACTACTTGCTGACCATGCCGAAACTCTTCCTGCAACAGACCCGGCATCTGCACCACTTCGCCCAGGCGAATTTTCCCTTGCCCGGATTGGTGCTGGATGTTTTTCTGTACTGGCATCGCAGTCGGACGACGGACCCGGGCAACCGTTGGCTGCGTGAGGAAGTGGTCGACTCGGTGCGCTTCGACACGGCCGAAGGCTGACCGGCCGGGCTTGCCAGGCTTTACCCGGTCGACCTGGTGTATCGCCTCAAAAAATAAGTGACCCCGGGTTCGGTGGAACTGTGACCTGTCTCCTGGGTCGATCTCCACCGCTCTGTCATGCTTCAACGTTTGAATGTGTATCGGTTTATGGTTAGGGAGTGAAAGTGCATGCAACCATCCTGGATGATTTACGGCGCCTACGGGTACAGCGGCGAATTGATCGCTCGCGAGGCCGCCGCTCGGGGCATGTCCCCGATTCTCGCGGGGCGCAACGAAGGCAAGTTGCGCCCCCTGGCCAATGAGTTGGGCCTGGGGTTCCGAGTCTTCGACCTGGCCGACGGCAAAGCCGCGCGACGCGACCTGGAAGACATGACCGCCGTGCTCAACTGCGCCGGTCCGTTTTCGCAAACGGCGCGGCCCATGTTGAACGCCTGTCTGGATTCGAAAACCCACTACTTCGACATTACCGGCGAGATCGAGGTCTTTGAACTCGCGCACGACCCGGCGACCAGCACCCGTGCCCGCCAGGCGGGCATTCTGGTGTGTCCGGGTGTGGGGTTCGATGTGGTGCCCACCGATTGTCTGGCGGCTCAGTTGAAAAAAGCACTGCCGGACGCGACGCGATTGACGCTGGCGTTTCAGTCGCGCAGCAAACTCAGCCCCGGTACGGCCAAGACCACGGTCGAAGGCGCGGCGGAGTTGTGCAAGGTGCGCGAGGCCGGCCGGATTCAGGACACCTATGCCCGGCCGGGAACCGTCGATTTCGGCGAGGGCGAACGCTCGACCATGACCATCGCTTGGGGCGATGTCAGCACCGCCTATTACACGACCGGGATCGGCACCATCGAGGTGTGCATTCCGGCCTCGCGCAAAACCTTCAAGCGGGTTCGGCGTATGCAGCGGATGCGGTGGGTGATGGCGCGGCCCTTCGTGCAGAACTGGATGAAGCGCCGTATTGAACAGAAGGTATCGGGGCCCTCGAAAGAGGAGCGGGCTGACAACCCGACCTCACTGTGGGGCCGGGTGAGCGACGAAGCCGGCCAGCAACGCACCGCCCGCTTTAAAACGCCCAACGGCTACGAGGTCACCATCGAGGCGCCGCTGGCCATCATCGAGGCGGTTCTCGCCGGTAAAACGACTTCGCTGGGCAGTGTCACACCGTCGCAACTGATGGGTGACGAATTCGTCTGGCAGTTGCCGGGCGTGACACCGCTGGAATGGGTGGATTGAGCGGTGTATCCGGTCGTTATTGGAGCGGACGTTACCGGAACCAACGCGCTTTGGTATCGCTCTGGCGCCACACCAGAACAGCGTCTCCCTGGCCGGAGGAGACGCCAATTGTCGGAAAAGAGACACCCCAGGTTTGATTGTCGATTTCCACGGGCGTTTCCCAATCGGCGCCGGCCGCCATTCGACTCGCCATCAGGGCATCGCCGCCGCTGATGGATTGAACCCAAGCCGCCCAGGCGTTGCCATCGGCATCCAGAGCGATGATCGGATCGGACGCCGAATCGCTGCCGTCCGGATCCACCTCGATCGGGGTTTGCCAGCCCGTTCCGGTTTCGAACCGGGCCGATTGAATCGCTGTGCGGCTGCCGTCGAATTGTTCCCAGACCGCGATGGCCCGGCCCGCTTCGTTGATGTGGACATGCGGCTCCTGAGCGTTGTGCTGGTCTTCCTGTTCCAGCAGGATCGGCGAGCCCCAACTGCCGGCTTCCACATCGAAACGACTGGCTCGGATGTTGTCCACCGTCCCGTCGTTCTGTTGCCAGACTGCCAACAGGTTGCCCGACGCATCGACCGTCAGGCTGGGCTTGGTGGCATCACCGTCGTCCAATTCTTCAACCGGTATCGGGCTCTGCCAACCGCTATCGTCGACCCAGCGGCTTGCATAAAGGTCGTATCGAGAGTCGCTGTAGTTGAATTGTGTCCAGACGGCGCTGAAGCGACCATCGGCATCGACCGTCAGGGCCGGTGTCTGTATCGACGCCCCGTCAACCACTGCATCAACACTGCCCCAACCGGTACCCGGCTCATAGACGTTGTACAGCAGTCCACCTTGTTTCCAGACGACCACGGCTTTGCCATCGGCATCGATGGCGACTTGTGCGCCGCTCACTTGCATCGAACCACCGTCGAGGATCTCATCCCCGCTCCAGGTGCCTGTCGCCGAGTCGTAATAGTTGGCCCGAATGTCATAATTGCTGGTGCCCCATTGACGCCAGGCGACGACGATGTCGCCGTCGTCGTTGATGGCGACACTGGTCGATTCGGCATTGCCGCTGTCGGTTTCCGCCAGTATGGCATCCTGCCATTCACCCAGCTCGGGATCGAAACGGGCTGTGTAGATGGAGTAGTCCGTGGCGGTATCCTGATGCCAGGCGGCGATGGCTTCGCCGGAGGCGTTCACGGCGACCGACGCCGAACTGGAAGCACCTTCATTGGGATCATCAATGGTTTTCACCGCTTGCCAGGCGCCATCCTCGGTAGTGAACGACCAGGTGTGTGCGGCATCGAGCAGCGGCTCACCGTCCAGATCGGTCACCGTTGTGCTGACCGTGGCGGTGTAGTCGACCAGTTTGCCGAGCGATTGATCGGGCTGGAAACTCAGGCGGTTGTTGCCGGCGTCGAAGTCGACCTGACCGGCGACCAGTGTGTCGCTGGCCAGCGTCAGACTGACCGGACCGACGGATTGAGCGTAGACATCGTCGGTGAACGTGATTTCAACCGACGCTCCGCGATCGACCCCGGTCGCGCCTTCGGCCGGGGTGACGCTGCCGATGGGTTGGGTGTCGTTGTCCTGCTGATTCTGGTCGCCCGTGTCGTCCGAATCACCGCTTCCGGAACAACCAGCGAGCAAAAGACCGGTGATGGCCAGTGTGGCCGCACCGGGGGATGTCATCTTCATTTGGGTTCTCCTGCGCAAGAGACTGTGTCAGTGGTTTGCGCAGGAGTGTATCGGGCCGGATTCCGGGGTGTATGTGATGCAAATGGATCATACCGGCGCGGATGAAGAGTGGGTCACAGTTTTCCCGATCTTATTCGAGGTCCGGCATTGAAACCACGTGCCAGTCGCCGTCGATTTCCTTGAAATATACGGAGAAGATTGGCCCGCTTTGTTTGCCCCGCCGGTAACGACCTTCCACGAACCAGACGCCGGGATGCTGGGCCATTACAGAGACGTCCCTAACCTGGAGGTCATCGGCGCTCAACCCGGAACTGAGCTGATTCCATCGGTTGGCTATTTTCTCCGTGTCGTTTCGGCTTCGGCTAGTGTCGCTGTGGAGGACTTCGATGGCGGCGAAATTTCCCCGTTCAGCCAGGCGTGCCAAACGTTTGAATGTGCCTTCCAACGACTCGTCCGAGTCGTCTCCGGAAGGTGGTTGCACGAACCGATCGTCCAGTGCGGATTCACCACCGCTCGCTCTGCGCCAGACATACCAGTCGTTGTCGCCACCGGTCGCCAGACGAATCCATTGAGGGCCAAAAAGATCGATGCGCCCCGGCAGTTTCTGGCCATCCAGCGTGAGTTCCAGGTCGATCGAATAATCCGTAGCCTGGGTGACGTGATAATCCATAATGATCGATTTGTTTCCAATCACCAGCCCGATGCGCTGGTCATCAATTGAAAGCGTCGGTTTTTGGGATTCAAATCGGCTCAGCAGTCTGGCGCGATTGTCGTTTAATTCCGCCTCGCTCAGACCTTCTCGCTCGGCTATGGCGATCAGCGAGGCCTCGGGTGCGATTTCCCAGTCGCCCTGCAAAGCCTCAAGGCCGGCCGCTTGAACACACAATGCCGCAAGCCATAAGACAATAAACGTGACCGGTTTGATCATCCTGTTTTTCATAGTAGTGCTCCTTTTTATTGTGGTTTTATTGGGGGCGGGTTACGCGGAAGTTTGTGAACCGGCCTGATCCAGGGTGTTTTGCCATCGGTTCGGGTTATCCGGTATCGAAACGATTCATACTACCGTTAGATATCACCGCCGTCATGCCACAGAAATGAGAGACGGATCACATTGTGGGCGTCGATGACCGTCAATGCGGTTTTCTGGCCCAGTTGTGGTTCAACAGTCGTGCGATTACACTGTGCGCGTCTTTCCATTACCGGAGTTCCAACGCCAATGAAGTAAGCCTTGCATCAACCGAAGTCTTGAATCCAGCCGGTTTGGCTGGCGGTTTGATGGTGCAGGTGGCGTTGCGGGCTTTGCCTTTCTGTTCGTTCCATATCTCCAATGCGGTTCTCGTCGCGTCGCTGCCTGTTCCTCGTGAATAGGAGTGAGCCTGTATGTCTGAAGCACTGTGTCAGTTCACCGGGCTGGGTGTCCGGTTTGACGACGTCCCTTTGTTTTCCAATCTCAATCACAGCCTGATGCCGGGATTGACCGGTCTGGTCGCCCCGAACGGCCGGGGCAAGTCGGTTTTGTTGCACCTGCTGACGGGTCAACTGACCCCATCCGACGGGGCGATTCAGTGGCGGGTGCCGGTCGTCCATCTGGGGCAGATCGAGCGCTTGGGCGGCCCCCGCCTGGCCGATGCGCTGGGCGTGGCCGAATTGTGGGACGCCTTTGCGCGCATCGAAAGCGGCCAGGGGACGCCCGAGGATCTGGATCGGGTCGCGGATCTGTGGCATCGGCCCGCCGAGTGGGCCCGGTTGCTGACATCGGCCGGGATAGAACGCACCCTCGACGACCCGGTCGATACCCTCAGCGGTGGCGAGCAGACGCGCCTGGCCTTGTGCCGGGTGTTGTTGCGACCGGATGCCTGCCTGTTGCTGGACGAACCGACCAATCACCTGGACGCCGCCGGGCGGAACTGGTTGATGGAACACCTGGCCCGGCACGCCGGTGGCGCACTGGTCGCCAGTCACGACCGGGCCCTGCTGCGGCGGATGGATCGCATTTGGGAACTCACACCCGATGGACTGGAGGAATATGGCGGCGGCTACGATCTGTACCGGTCCGTCAAGGACGCACGGCTCGCCGCCCTGGAGCAGCGGGTGGACCACCTCGACGCCACACAGCGCAAGCAGAAACAGGCCCGGCAGGCGGCTCTTGAGAAAGCCGCCACGCGGCGCAAGCAGGGCGAACGGGAGCGTCGGTCCGGTTCACAGGGGAAGATGCTGATGGACGCCCGGAAGCAGCGTGCCGAAGGCAGCCTGGCGACGGTGAAACACCGGCACCAGCAGCGGGTCGAAGCGACCTCGCAGGCGTTGTCACACGCCAAGGCAGAGCTGGAACAACAACAGTCACAGCGCCTGGTTCTGGCCACGCAGGGGGTACGCGGCGGGATACGACTGCACCTGTCCGAACTGGTACTGCCCTACGGGGACCCGAGACCCATCAGCCTGACGATTCACTCCGGCGAGCGCTGGCGGGTGAGTGGCGACAACGGCAGTGGCAAATCCACATTGCTGAAGGTGATCGCGGGTTTGGCTCGCCCCGCCGGCGGGGACTGTCGGGTACGCGGGTCGGTGGTGTATCTGGACCAACAGCTTGGCTTGCTGAACCCCGATGAATCTGCCTACGCCAACTTAAAGCGTTTGCACCCCGGGACGGCCGAGAGCGATCTGCGCACGCAATTGGCGAGTCTAAGGCTGCGGGGCGACAAGGCGTTGCTGTCGGTGGCCGGCCTGAGCGGCGGAGAACGACTGAAAGTGGCGCTGCTGGCCGTTACCGGCGGGCACAATGCGCCGGATGTCCTGTTACTGGACGAACCGGACAACCACCTGGACCTGGACTCGAAAACCCTGCTCGAGCAGGCGTTGGCGGGCTATCCGGGTACCTTGATGATCGTCTCGCACGATGCGGACTTCGTCACCGCCCTGGCGCCGGATCACGAACTCGCGCTTACTCGTACGGCTGAATGTTCGCGCTGACCATGCGATAACCGGCGGTACCCAGGTGGGTTTCCGTCTGGGTGACCTCGAGGGTGCCACGCGCCCAGTAGGGTTCGTACAGGTTGTCGAAGGCGACGGCTTCATCGAGCACTACGTGCACGATCTGGTTGGCCGGCGGCGGTGGCGAGTGGATGCAGGCGCCGAAGTAGGGCACCAGGAAGAATTCCTTCACAGCGTCGGCTTCCATTTCCAACGGTACCAGGAAGCCGGGCACCTGGGCGTCGAGCCCGTCCAGGGCAACGACCATGGGTACATCGGACATCACCGATTGCAGGTCGTCGTACAGGCGCTGGGCTTCGGGGTCTTCGTCGGTCAACGAGCCGATGTCGTAGCTTTCCAGATCGATTTTATCGCGCAGGGTTTTGAAGTCGAAGTCCGCCGGCAGCAGGTCGTCCCAGGTCAACTCCCGAAAGGCCTGGTCGGCGGCGGCTTCTTCGTCCAGCGGCTCGATGGTGGCGTCCGGCTCGATCGCCAGTTCCTCCGACGACAGGCCGGATGCGCCCGCGTCCGACGCCAACTCCCCGGTCGAGTCCGGTTCGGCCGGGCTTGGCTCGGCGACCGCCGCCGGCTGGTTGGCCTTGGCCTGGATGTCGGAGTCGACGGTATCGGATTCGGAGCCGCAGCCGACGGTCCAGAACAGGACGCCGGTCAGGACCAGGATCATGCCAAGGGGTTTGATGGGCGGGGGTGTCATGGTCATAGGTGCGCGGTACCGATTGGATGATACAGGATATCATTGGGATGATACCTGAATGGCTGGGGAATTCAGTGGTCCGGTTGGGATTTTGGGGATTTTTACGTTGTGTTGGGGGGTTACCGTGTAGGGCAGAAGAGCCTGAAGGGCGTTATCTGCCGTTGCGTAGCGGAAGCACTTCATAAAATCGTGCCTGGAACAATAACGGCAGATAACGCTGTCGCTCTTCTGCCCTACAATTTAATCAACCACGAGGAACAACCGGACTGGGTGGCTATGGTCTCCATTCAATCGACACAAACCGGCACGTTAATGCGGCTGACCCCGAACCGGTCGCTGAGCTGGCGCGGGAATCTGCGCATTCTGTATTCGCTGTGCGGGCTGTCGGCGCTGATCGTGACCGGGATGATCCTGGCCGGGGCCTGGGTGGTGTTGCCGTTTGTCGGGTTGGAGTTGGGCGCTCTGGCGGTCGGGCTCTATTACACGGCCCTGTGTTGCCGTCAGCAGGAGGTGGTCAGCCTGGACGGCGACACTCTGACGATTGAAAAGGGCATATACCGGCGCCAAACGCGCTGGCAGTGGCCGCGACGCTACACCCGGGCTTGGCTGGAAGTACCGCGCCATCCGTGGACGCCGCCGGCGGTTTACCTCGGCCATCGGGACGAAGAGGTGCCGCTGGCGCCGTTTTTGAATCATCAGGACACGGCAGAGCTGGTGCAGGCGCTGGAGCACGCGGGGCTGACGGTCGAGCGGCGCCAGCTAAGCCCGTGAATGCCACGGGCCACCGGGGTTCAGTCGGTCAACAACGCCCAGCCCTGATACTCGTCCTCGACGGCGATATCGAGGTTGTAGATCAGCTCGGCGTCCTCTTTCGACAGATTCCGCACCCAGACCTTGCGCGTGTACTTCTTCTTTTCCACTTCGATGAGTTTGGGCAGGGTGATCTTGCCGGCCTCGACGCGAAATTCGCCCTCGGCCTCGGCCAGTTGAATGCCCCGGGCGTCGCGGCGGATGTCCTCGCGCTGGGTCAGACGGTACTGGCCCGGCTGCAGTCGGCCCAATACGGCGTAGGGCTTGTTCTCTTCCACCAGCATCCGCATGCGGTGGGTCTCGCCGGTATCCTTGTTTTCCACCGTGAACAGGTAGTTGTATTCCAGTTCGGTATCGCCGAGGACTTTGATGTCCGCCGCGAAGATGACCAGGCCTTGTTCTTCGCCGGCATAGGGCGCGATGGTGGGATTGGTGCCGCAGGCGGACAACGCCAGAGCGGCTACGGCCAGGAGAAAGCCGCGAATCAGGGTATTCGGTAGGGTCGAAACGGTCATCGTGTAGAGTCCTGTATCCATGTCTGCCGGGATTCTACAACAAATCGGCCCGGCCCGAAGCCATCAATCGTCATCCGGGTAGGGCAGGGTGACGGTGTCGAACCAATAGGCGTCCATGGTGTTGATGAGTTGCTGCAGGGCATCGAAATGCAGCGGGTATCGAATCACCGTATTGGCACCGAAATGGTAAAGCGTGCGAACGAAGGCCGGGTTGCATTGCTTCAACAGAACGACCGTGGGGACGAGCTTCCAGCGCTTGAGCCGCTTCAGGTCGAACAGGGTTTCCCGGGTGCGTTCCTCATTGTCGGTATGGGCGACCATGAACAGGTCCACATGGGCGGCCGAGCCCGCCTGCAGCCGGGCGCCAATCAGGGATTGTTGGAAGGCGGCGATGTCCGTGTGCCATTCGATGTGATGGGACAGACAGTAGGTCGCCAACGCCTGTTCGATTTGTTCGGCGACGGTCGGATCCTCGGACAGCAACAGAATGGTCCTCGGGACGAACGCCTTCCGGGCGGAACTCATCGGACTGGGTCCTCCGTTTACGTTTGCGGGCAATTCCAGCGCACAAGGCGGTCGCTATCGGGACCCGTTATTCTTGTTGGAAATACCCTGCTCACGCAGTATAGGCTCCAACTCGTCGACACGCAGGGGTTTGTAGTAGAGAAAGCCCTGGCAGACGCGGCAGTTCTGACGCTGGAGTTGACGTTTTTGTTCCCGCGTTTCCACGCCTTCGGCTACCACGGTCAGGTTCAACCCCTGCGCCAGTGAGATGATGGAATGGGTGATGGCCGGTTCCCGCAGACCCTTGACGCCGTCTTCGGAGACGAAACTTTTGTCGATCTTGATCCGGTCGAGCGGGAACTCGCGCAAGTACCGCATCGAGGAATAGCCGGTGCCAAAGTCGTCGATGGCGATTCGAATACCCGACTTGCGCAGGGAGGTCAGGGTGTCCGAGTGACTGAAACCGTTCTCGATCAAGGCTTCCTCGGTCAGTTCCAGTTCCAGCATGCCGGGCCGAATCTGGTAGTGTCGAGTGCATTGCAGTACCTGGTCGAGAAAGCCCTGGTACTTCAATTGCCGGGGGGAGACATTGACCGAGACAGGAATGTGAATGCCGGCCCGCTCCCATAATTGAATCTGTTGGCAGGCGGCTTCGATCACCCACTGGCCCATGGGCACGATCAGGCCGCTGCGAACGGCGACCGGAATGAAGACCGCCGGCGACATCACCTGTCCGTCCGGCCGGTTCCATCGAATCAGGGCTTCCAGGCCGACAATGGCTTCGGTTTCCAGGTCGATCTGCGGCTGGTAATAGAGTTCGAATTCCTGTTTTCGCAACGCGTGGCGCAATTCCTTTTCCGTTTCCAGACCATGAATCAACTGGGCCTGGAGGCGGTCGGTGAAGAAATGGTAATTACCGGCACCGCGCGCCTTCGATTCGTACAGAGCCATGTCGGCTTTTTGCATCAACTCGATGGCCAATTCGCCGTTTTCCGGGAAGATGGCGACGCCGATGCTAACGGTGATGTCGAGCGTGGTGTTGCTGACCGGCGCGGGCCGTTGCATTTCCCGGGCGATCTTTTCGACGATGCGCGTGACGTTCTCGGAATCTTCCACATTGTCCAGCAATACCGTGAACTCATCGCCGCCGATGCGTGCGACGAAGTCGCTCTTGCGTACCGACCGCCGCAGGCGTTCGCCGACCAGGGTCAACAGAAGGTCGCCGACGTGATGCCCCAGGCTGTCGTTGATGTCCTTGAACCGGTCCAGATCCAGGAACAACACGGCCAACTTTGACCGGGTGCGCTTGGCACGGGCAATGGCCAGTTCCATGTGCTCTTCGAAGATGTTCCGGTTGCCAAGGCCGGTCAGCGGGTCGCGCCGGACCAGTTCGGCGATTTCCAACTCGGCCTCCTTGCGTTCGATGGCGTGGCGAATGCTGCGGTCGAGCAGGGAGGTCGACAGTTCATCCTTGGGAATAAAATCCGCGGCGCCTTCCTTCATCAGCATGTCGTCGAGCTCGGGCGAATTGTTGCCTGTCATCACGATGATCGGTTTGCTCAATTGGGACTGGCGGGCTTGTTGCAACAGTTCAAGCCCGGAATGGTGTCCCAGGAAATAATCGAGCAGGACCAGATCGTAGTCGTCCCCGTACAAGGCTTCCGAGGCCTCGCTAAACTCGGCGATGTGCCGGATCTGGTAGCGGTGGCGTTCACTTTTCAACAGCGACTGTTTGACCAGCACGAAATCGGCCGGGTCATCTTCCACGATCAGGGTTTTAATGGGCTGCTTTATCATGCGGAGGATTCCTGCGTTAACACGGGCGAGACGCCAAACCAGTACCGGTACAAGGTGATGATAATGCGTTCCAACCGGGTCAGATCGTCCGGCTTGCAAATGTAGGAATTGGCATGCAGTTCATAGCTTTTCTGGATGTCTTCGGGTGAATCCGACGTGGAAAAAATCACGATGGGGATGGACGACCAGGCCGGATGGGCTTTCAGTTCGCGCAGGCAGGAGCGGCCGTCCTTTCCCGGCATGTTCAGATCCAGCAGGATGATCATGGTTGGACGCATCGGGTCCCAATGCTCCGGGTGGTCGGTCAGAAACGTCATCAGGTCATTGCCGTTGTGTATGGCTTCCACGGTCAGTGGAAGGCCGGCTCGCTTCACCGCTGTTTTGACCAGCAGCAAATCCTCGGGGTCGTCATCGACCACGACCAGGGTGGGTATCGGGTCAGAACTCATGAGCAGTCTCCTGCACGGGGTGTCTGGGCAGCTCGATCGTGAAGCGGGTGCCTTCACCCGCCTCGCTTTGCGCGTATATCTGCCCGTTGTGTCGGTCGACGATCTTGCGGCAGATCGCCAGACCCATTCCGGTTCCGGGGTATTGGTCGCGGCCGTGCAGCCGCTTGAACACCTCGAAGATCTGTTCGGCGTACTGATTGTCGAAGCCAACGCCGTTGTCTTCGATGATCAGGCGATAGCGGTCGCGGCCCAGGTCTTCCCCCTGGATACGAATCTCGGGTGACTTGTCATGATGACGATACTTCAGGCTGTTGGAGAGGATGTTCTGCAATAACTGCCGTATCTGGCTCGGGTCCACCGTCAGGTGGTCCAGGGGCGCGAGGTCGAACCGGGCGCCGCATTCTTCGATGGTCAGTTGCAGATCGGACAGGACTTCACCGACGATCTCGTTCAGGTCGGTCTCTACAAATTGGCCACCGCGCGAGGTGACCCGGCTGTAGGACAGCAGGCTGTCGAGCAGTTCGCGCATGCGTTCGGCGGCGTCGACCACGTAGTGGGCGAAGGTCTCCCCTTCCTCGGTGAATTCGCCGTAATCCTTGCTCAACAAGAGCCGCGAAAACGAGATGACCTTTCGCAGCGGTTCGCGCAAATCGTGCGAGGCGATAAACGCGAATTCCTTGAGTTCCCGGTTCGACCGTTCCAGTTCATCGGTGCGCTGTTCGATGCGGCGTTCGTAGTCCTTGCGTTGACTGATGTCGACGATCGACGCCACCACTTCACCGTCCTCGCTGCCGCTGACCGGGTTCAGGCCGATTTCCACCGGCACCGTGCTGCCGTCCGCGCACAGGCCGTACAAGTCCTTGCGATCGCCCATCATGCGTTTGACCGGCGAGGCGACATATTGGGAACGATCCTCCTTGTGGCGTTCGCGCTTGTCGTTGGGGATCAGCGATTCCACCGTGCAGCCGGTCAATTCACCGTAGTCGAAACGGAAAATGCTGTGCGCCGTGCTGTTGGCCTGAAGAATGGTGCCGTCCCGGTTAACGACGATCATGCCGTCCGGCGCGGACTCGAAAATGCTCTGCAGCCGTTGTTTGACCTGCTCCGACGCCTGGATCTGCAATTCCAGGGCCTGTTTGGCCTGACGCAGTTCCTCGGTGCGGTGCTCCACTGTTTGCTCGAGCGAGGCGTACAGCCGACGCAATTCCTGCTCGACGGAGCGGCGCTTGTCCATCTCGGCGCTGAGGGCTTCATTGCGCTCGGCCAGTAAAGCCGGGCTGGGTACCGTCAGCAGGCGCGGCAATAGCGGCCAGATCAGGATGGCGGTGGTGACCGAAATGGCGGCGGTGATGAATTTGACGATACCCTCGATGTAGTAGTCGCCGTTCCAGATGTTCCAGATACCGAAGAGGTGAGTGGCGCCACAGGCGAGAATGAAAGCCGCGAACAGCTTGAATATCCAGCCGTAGGCCAGGTCGCCGCGTTTGCGCCACAGTTGGGCCAGCGCCAGTGGAATGGAGAAGTACGCCAGGGCGATCAGTGCGTCGGAGCCGGCGTGAAGCGCCAGCATGTCGGGACGCCACAGGTAGCACTGGCCATGTGGCATAAATGAGCTGGTGAACAGATAGTTCGTAAGGTCGTCCATGGATCCTCCAAGTCGACGGCTATTCGAGACTGGCCACCGGATGGGCGCTCTATCCTTAAGAGCCAATGGTGGCGCAGGGTCGGGCTGAAATCAGCGTAGTCCCATTACCGGGTGTAAACCAGTGTTTAACACGCGGTAGGCGCACCTGTGTCCGCCTACGGTGTTCGAGATGTGAACGGCGTCTAAAGCCGGGGCTTGCTGTCAACTTGAGTTGACTCTGTGCTTGATTCGAATGAAATTGACGTTAACGTTAACGTCAATTAGCCTGATCGCCCAGTGATACAACGACAACAACCCGCTGGCAGGCATCGACATGAGCTATCCAACCCTTAATTTCGGTCTGGGCGAGACCCTGGACTTGCTGCGTGACACCGTGCACGACTTCGCGCAGAAGACCATCGCCCCGCGTGCTTCCGAGATCGACGAAAAGAACACCTATCCCAACGAACTCTGGCAACAGTTTGGCGACCTTGGCCTGCTCGGCATCACCGTGGACGAAGACCTGGGTGGCACCGGCATGGGCTACCTGGCGCATATGATCGCCATGGAGGAAATCAGCCGCGCCTCCGCCTCCGTTGGCCTGAGCTACGGCGCCCACTCCAACCTCTGCGTCAACCAGATCCGCCGCAACGGCAGCGACGCCCAGAAGGCCAAATACCTGCCCAAACTGATGAGTGGCGAGCACATAGGCGCTCTGGCGATGAGCGAACCCGGCGCCGGTTCCGACGTGGTGAGCATGAAGTTGAAGGCCGAGAAAAAGGGCGACAAGTACGTCCTCAACGGCAATAAAATGTGGATCACCAACGGCCCGGACGCCGATGTCCTGGTCGTCTACGCCAAAACCGACCCGGCCGGCGGCAAGCGCGGCATCACCGCCTTTCTGATCGAGAAGGATTTCCCCGGCTTCAGCACCGCCCAGAAGCTCGACAAGCTCGGCATGCGCGGCAGCAACACCTGCGAACTGGTGTTCGAGGACTGCGAGGTGCCGGCCGAGAACGTGATGGGCAACGAAGGCGATGGCGTGAAGATCCTGATGAGCGGCCTCGACTACGAACGCGCCGTCCTCGCTGCCGGCCCGATCGGCATCATGCAGGCCTGTCTCGATGTCGTGTTGCCTTACGTGCACGAGCGCGAGCAGTTCGGCCAGCCGATTGGCGAGTTCCAGATGATTCAGGGCAAGGTCGCGGACATGTACACCAAGCTCAATGCCTGCCGCGCTTATGTTTACGCCGTCGGTGCCGCCTGCGACCGCGGCGAGACCACCCGTAAGGACGCCGCCGGCGCGATTCTCTACGCCGCCGAAAACGCGACCCAGGTAGCGCTGGATGCGATTCAGATTCTCGGCGGTAACGGCTACATCAACGAATACCCGACCGGACGCCTGTTGCGCGACGCCAAGCTGTACGAAATCGGGGCCGGCACCAGTGAGATTCGCCGCATGCTGATCGGCCGGGAGTTGTTTAACGAGACTCGGTGAGGGGCTTTGGTTGCCGGGGTTCGCGACGGGTGCGGGGGAAGCTCCTCCGGGGTCGCCGTGAATACATCCGTGTAGGCTTGGCTTCGGCATCCTTGCCTCAGACATCCCCGGATGAGCATCCCCCGCACCCGTCGCTTGCTACGGTGCCAGGGGACCAAAGTGTTCCCAAGTAGGGTGGACACTGCCCACCAATGAACCAAAACCAACCCAATCACCAAACGATTGGCGATGTACGTAGGGAAGAAGAGCCGAAGGCGTTATCTGCCATAGGAAGAATCGGTGGCACGGTTCGACCCAAAGCCACAAGAAAAAACGGCAGATAACGCTGTCGCTCTTCTGCCCTACAAGTACAACAATCCCAGCTGAGGTAGGGATCGGGCGCACAATGCAACCACCAAATACAACGATCCCAGCAATGTCTGGGGACAGATTGCCGATGTGACCACCGGATTAAGCGCCAGGGGTGGGGGTGGTCCCTTCAGGGGAAGTCCGAGGCATGGATGCCGAGGTCTAGCCTACATGGATGTATCTATGGCGACCCCTGAAGGGACCACCCCCACCCCTGGCGCGAACACTGGCAGCAGTATAAAACCCTGGCACAAAACCAAACAGGAACGGCCATGACAACACACCAACATCAAGGCCTCACGGACACCCAGCAGATGATGCGGGACGCCGCGCGGGATTTTGCCCAGGAGCGGCTGAAGCCGATGTCCCCGACCTGGGACAAGAGCGGCGAGCACCCCATTGATGTGATTCGCGAACTCGGTGAAATGGGTTTCTACGGCCTGACCGTGCCCGAACAGTGGGGCGGCACCGACGCGGGTTACCTGACTCTGGCATTGGTCGTCGAGGAAATCGCCCAGGGCGACGGCGCCTTGTCCACGATTACGTCCGTTATGAATTCCGTCGTCTGCGGCCCCTTGCTGGGCTACGGCAGCGACGAGCAGAAAACCGATTGGCTGACGCCGCTCGCCAGTGGCGAAAAACTCGGTGCGTTTTGCCTCACCGAACCCCAGGCCGGGTCCGATGCCGCCGCGCTGAAATGCCGCGCCCGCAAGTCCGACTCCGGCTGGGTGTTGAGCGGGACCAAGCAGTTCATCACCAACGGCGCCATCGCCGATCTCGCCATCGTGTTCGCGGTGACCGATCCGGATGCGGGCAAGAAAGGCATCAGCGCTTTTCTGGTGCCGACGCATCTGTCCGGTTACGAGGTCAGCCGGGTCGAGGACAAGATGGGGCAACGCGCCTCGGACACGGCCCAGCTTACCTTTCACGACATCGAGCTGCCGCCCGAGGCTCTGCTCGGCCAGGAAGGGCAGGGTTACGGCATTGCGCTCGGTAACCTCGAAGGCGGTCGCATCGGCATCGCGGCGCAGTGCGTCGGCATGGCGCAGGCGGCGCACGAGGTGGCCTGCCAGTACGCCCAAGAGCGGCAGAGTTTCGGCGAGGCGTTGATCAGGCATCAGGCGGTTAGCTTCCGGTTGGCGGATATGGCGACGCAGATCGAGGCGGCGCGACAGCTGGTCTGGCATGCGGCCCGGATGAAGGACGCGGGCATTCCGTGTTTGCGCGAAGCGGCAATGGCGAAGCTGTTCGCCAGCGAGATGGCCGAACGCGTCTGTTCGGACGCGATGCAAACCCTGGGCGGCTACGGTTACCTGACCGATTTCCCGGTCGAGCAGATTCTGCGCGATGTCCGGGTGGCGAAGATTTACGAAGGCACCAGCGACATTCAGAAAATGATTGTCGCCCGGTCGATTGAGGAGCGCGGTGCATGAGTCGAATTCAATCCAAGGTCGATGTCCGCTCGCAGCCGTTCATCGATAACCGCGAGGCCAACCTGGCCTTGCGCAACCAATTACTGGAGCGGTTGCACCAGGTGGAACTGGGCGGCGGCGAACAGGCGCGGGCCAAGCACCTGGCGCGCAACAAGCGGTTGCCGCGCGAACGGGTCGAACGCCTGCTGGACCCGGGATCGCCGTTTCTGGAAATCGCACCCCTGGCGGCCTGGGGTTTGTACGACGCGGATTCATCCCGTCCGGGCGGCTCCGTTCCGAGCGCCGGTGTTATCGCCGGCATCGGTCGCATCGAGGGCGTGGATTGTCTGATCGTCGCCAACGACGCCACGGTCAAAGGCGGCACCTATTACCCGATGACGGTGAAAAAACACCTGCGCGCCCAGGCGATCGCCGCCGAGAACCGACTGCCCTGCGTCTACCTGGTCGACAGCGGCGGTGCCTTCCTGCCGTTGCAGGACGAGGTGTTTCCGGACCGCGAGCACTTCGGCCGAATCTTCTTCAACCAGGCCAATCTGTCGGCCGAGGGCATTCCGCAGGTCGCCGTGGTCATGGGGTCCTGCACCGCCGGTGGCGCCTATGTACCGGCGATGTGCGACCAGAGCATCATCGTACGCAATCAGGGCACCATCTTCCTGGGCGGTCCGCCGCTGGTGAAGGCGGCGACCGGTGAGGAAGTCTCGGCCGAGGATTTGGGTGGCGGCGATGTGCATGCCCGCACCAGCGGTGTGGCCGACTACCTGGCGGACAACGACGACCATGCGTTGGTTCAGGCGCGGCAGGTGATCCGCCATCTGAACTGGCCGGAGAAAGACAGCCGCGGTCTGCACGAGCCCGAACCGCCGGCCTACCCGGTCGAAGAACTGTACGGCCTGATCCCGCGGGACACCCGCTCACCGGTGGACGCGCGCGAACTGATCGCCCGCCTGGTCGACGGCTCGCGCCTGGATGAATTCAAGGCGCTGTACGGCACCACCCTGGTCTGTGGCTTCGCCCACATCGAGGGGCATCCGGTCGGCATCCTGGCCAACAACGGCATTCTGTTTTCCGAGTCCGCACTGAAAGGCGCGCACTTTATCGAGCTGTGCAACCAACGCGGCATACCGCTGCTGTTTCTGCAGAACATCACCGGGTTCATGGTCGGCCAGAAATACGAAAACGGCGGCATCGCCAAGGACGGGGCCAAGCTGGTCACGGCTGTGGCCAGCGCCAAGGTACCGAAGCTGACCGTCATCACCGGTGGCAGTTTCGGCGCCGGCAACTACGGTATGTGTGGCCGCGCCTACGACCCGCGCTTCCTCTGGACCTGGCCGAACGCCCGCATCTCGGTGATGGGCGGCGAGCAGGCGGCCAATGTGCTGGCCACCGTCAAGGCCGACCAGAAAGCCCGCCAGGGCGAACCGATGAGCGAGACCGAACTGGACGCATTCAAGGCGCCGATCCGGGAGCAATACGAGACCCAGGGCGACCCCTATTACGCCACGGCCCGGCTTTGGGACGATGGCATCATCGACCCGGCGGACACGCGCCAGGTGTTGGCGCTGGCCCTGTCCAGTTGCCGCAATGCCCCGATTGAACCGACGCGCTACGGCGTCTTCCGGATGTAAGGGAGTGAGCATGTCTGCATTAACCGTGACACGGGAGCAGGGCATCGCGACCCTGACACTGAACCGGCCGGAGGTGCGCAACGCCTTCGGTGCGGAACTGATTGCCGAATTGACCGAAACCGTTGCCGAATGTGACCTCGATCCCGAGGTGCGCGTTCTGGTGTTGCGCGCGGAGGGCAAGCATTTCAGCGCCGGCGCGGACCTGAACTGGATGCGGTCGATGAAGGACCTGTCCCAGGCCGAAAACAAGGTCGACGCCCGCAAGCTGGCGAACCTGCTGGAAGTTCTGGACGGCTGCCAGAAACCGTTGGTCGGTGTTTGCCAGGGTGCGGCCATGGGGGGCGGTGTCGGCCTGCTGGCGTGTTGCGACATCGTGCTCGCAACCGATAACGCCTTTTTCGCATTGAGCGAGGTCCGTATCGGCCTGAGCCCGGCGACGATCTCGCCTTACGTCATCCGCGCCATCGGCGCGCGCCAGGCACGGCGCTATTTCGTCAGTGCCGAACCCTTCGACGCTCAGCGGGCGCAAGCGATGGGGCTGGTCCACGAAGTGGTCGCCACGGACGACCTGGACGCCACACTCGACACCTTGCTTGAGACATTGCGCGCGGGCGGACCCGAAGCCCAGCAGGCGGCCAAACAACTGGTTAAGGACGTCAGCCTGGCGCCCATCGATACCACGCTGATGGAGCAACTGGCCGAACGCATCGCCGCGCAACGTGTCGGCGACGAAGGGCAGGAGGGCCTGGCGGCTTTCCTGGACAAACGGACACCGGCCTGGGTGAAATCCTCATGACCATTCGACGATTATTGATCGCCAACCGGGGCGAGATTGCCGTGCGCATCATTCGCACGGCGCGCGAACTCGGCATCGAAACCGTGGCCGTGTATTCCGAGGCCGATCACCAGGCCTTGCACGTGCGTGAGGCTGACAGGGCCGTGTGCCTGGGTGCGCCGCCGGCGAGTCAAAGCTACCTGAATACCCGGGCGCTGCTGGACGCCATCGCCGACAGCGAGGCCGATGCCCTGCATCCCGGCTACGGCTTCCTGTCCGAGGATGCCGACTTCGCCCAGAAGGTGATCGACGCCGGATGCATCTGGGTCGGTCCGCCGCCCTCGGCGATGCGCGCCATGGCGTCCAAGGCCGCCGCCAAACAGACACTGGAACCGCGCGGCGTACCGATGATTCCCGGCTACCACGGCGACGACCAGAGCGACAAGACCCTGATCGCCAAGGCTCAGTCCATCGGCTTCCCCTTGCTGGTGAAAGCCTCCGCCGGTGGCGGCGGCAAGGGTATGCGGGTAGTCCACGGCAACGACGATCTGCCCGATGCCATCTCGGCCGCACGTCGCGAGGCCAAGAACGCTTTTGGCGACGATCGACTGTTGCTGGAACGCTACCTGGTCAAACCGCGTCACGTCGAGGTGCAGGTCATCGCCGACCAGCACGGCACCGTCGAGCATCTGTTCGAGCGTGACTGCTCGTTGCAGCGCCGACACCAGAAAGTGGTCGAGGAAGCGCCCGCGCCGGAAATGCCGCAGGCCACCCGCAAAGCCATGTGGGACGCCGCCGTCACCGCGGCCGAGAGCATCGGTTACGTCGGTGCCGGCACGGTGGAATTCATTCTCGACGCCAGCGGCGACTTTTTCTTCCTGGAAATGAACACCCGCCTGCAGGTTGAACACCCGGTCACCGAATGCATCACCGGGCTCGACCTGGTCGCCTGGCAGTTGCGTGTCGCCGCGGGCGAACCGCTGGCGCTCGACAAACCCGAACAACCGAAGGGCCATGCGTTCGAGGTCCGGCTCTATGCCGAAGACCCGGACCAGCAATTCCGCCCCACCACCGGTCACTTGAAGGATGTGCTCTGGCCCGAGGGCGTGGGTATTCGAGTGGATGCGGGGGTCGATGCAAATACCGAGGTCTCACCGTTTTACGACCCGATGCTCGCCAAACTGATCGTCCACGGCGACACCCGCGAGGAAGCATTGGCACGCCTGAACCGGGCGCTGGCCGATGTGCGTCTGGCCGGGCTCGCCACCAACCTGTATTTCCTGCGTCGACTGTGCCGCGCCGACGACCTGGCGACGTTCAAGGTGCATACCCACTGGATCGAGGACCATGCCGAACTTTGGCACGGTGGCCAGGAATCCCCGGCGTGTTGGGCCGCCCTGACCGCGAGCGTCGCGCAACAAGATCGCACACGCGACGACCGTGATCCCTGGCGGCGGTTCACCGGCTGGCGGCGCTTTCAGCAACGCCGCTGGCTGTACAGCCTGAGTGAAGCCGAGGCCTGCATTGTCACCGAACACCAGGGCCACTGGCAGGCCCGCTGCGGAAACCAGAGTCTCAGTGTGTACGATGTGAGCTGGACCGAATTCCACCACGGTCGGGGTCGCCTGACCGCCCGTCACGACAACGACCGCGTCAAGCTCGACGCCTGGGTCACTGACACCGGCATCGAACTGGACGACGGTCGGGCCCGCCAGGCGCTGACCTGGTGGCGCGCCGAACAGGCGCATGAGGAACAGGCCAGCGATGGTCGCGTCACCGCCCTGATGCCCGGCACCGTAACCGCCCTGCACGTCGAGGCGGGCAAACGGGTGGAGAAAGGCGACAAGATCCTGTCGATGGAAGCCATGAAAATGGAAACCACCCTGACCGCGCCGGTCTCCGGCACATTGGCGCAAAGCTCGTTGCAGGTCGGCGACCGGGTGCAGGACGGGCAGGTGCTGTTCGTCATCGAAGCGGAGGATGAGGCATGAGCCGAGAGCCTGTGAACCTGGTCGAGGTCGGCCCCCGCGACGGCCTGCAGAACGAAAGCCGGCCGCTGGATGTCGAGCGTCGCGTCGAATTGATTCATCGCCTGGTCGACGCCGGCCTGACCACCGTCGAAGCCGGCAGTTTCGTCTCGCCCAAATGGGTGCCGCAAATGGCCGACACCGATCAGGTCCTCGATCGACTCGACCTCGATGCCGGTATTCATTACCCCGTCCTGGTGCCCAATCAGAAGGGGCTCGACGCGGCCCTGTCGGCCGGTGCGAAAGACATCGCCATTTTCGGTGCCGCCAGCGAGAGTTTCAGCAAGAAGAACATCAATTGCAGCATCGAGGAAAGCCTCGACCGCTTCCGCCCGGTCGCCGAACAGGCACTGGGGAATGGCATGCGTGTACGCGGCTACGTCAGCTGCCTGGTCGCCTGCCCTTACGAAGGGCGTATCGAGCCGAATCAGGTCGTGCCCGTTGTACGTGCGATGTTTGAGATGGGCTGCTACGAAGTCTCCCTCGGCGACACCATCGGCCGAGGCACCCCGAAACAGATTCATGCGGTGTTGGATGCACTGTTGAGTGAATTCAAACCCGAGCAGCTCGCATTGCATTGCCACGATACCTACGGCATGGCCATCGCCAATATTGTCGCCGGGTTGGAGAAGGGCATTCGCACTTTCGACGCCAGCGTCGGCGGCGCCGGTGGATGCCCGTACGCACCCGGGGCGAGTGGTAATGTGGCCACGGAAGATGTGGTGTACTTGTTGGAGAGTGAAGGGTTCGAGACGGGTGTGGATGTAGAGGCGTTGGTTGAGACAGGGAAATGGTTGTTTGGTGAACTGGACAAAATGCCGCCGTCGAAGGTGAACCAGGCCTATCAGTCGTAGGGTGGGCACTGCCCACCATGGGAGAACAACCAACCGGTGAATCCCATGTGTGGCAAGCGAGGTCATTGAGGCCACATGAACATGGTGGGCGGCCGAGGCGTCGGACCGACCCACCCTACTGGGTTCGCGGCACCGTAAACCAACTCCAACACCATGCTCCAAAAAAACAAACCGGGGTTCGACTGCCAAAAGCGGACGAACCCTCTAAGCTGAAAGCAAAGCCCGTCCAAAAGACGGACAACAACAACGACCACAGGAATGGGACCTATGAGTAAAAGCATCCACAAGCCCGGCTTTATCCTGGGTGATGCCCTCGATATCCCCACCTTCAAAGTCCTCAAGCAGGACGGCACGCTGTACAAAGGGGCGGTTGAGCCGGACTGGAGCGAAGACTTTGCCCTCAAGCTCTACGACGATCTGGTGTTCATCCGCGTGCTGGATGAACGCATGATCGGTGCCCAACGCCAGGGCCGGATTCCGTTCTACCTGGCGAGTCTGGGCGAGGAGGCCGCGAGTGTCGGCAGCGTCGCCGCGCTCAAGCCCCAGGACATGATCTTCGCCCAATACCGCGAACAGGGTGCGCTTCGCTATCGCGGTTTCGACGTCGACCAGTTCATGAACCAGTGCTTCTCGAACGAGAAGGACCTGGGCAAGGGCCGACAGATGCCGATTCACTACGGCAGCAAGGCGTTGAACTACAACACCATCTCCTCGCCGCTCGGCACCCAGATTCCGCAGGCCGCCGGCTACGCCTACGGCCAGAAACTCGACGGGCTCGATGCCTGCACCATCTGTTACTTCGGCGAGGGCGCGGCGAGCGAAGGCGATTTCCACGCCGGCCTGAACATGGCCGCGACCCTGCACAGCCCGACGATCTTCCTGTGTCGCAACAACGGCTACGCCATTTCCACTCCGGCGGCCGAGCAATTCTACGGCGACGGTGTCGCCTCGCGCGGCATCGGTTACGGCATCGCCACGATGCGCGTCGACGGCAATGACCTGCTGGCCGTTCACGCCGCCACCGTGGCCGCCCGCGAGCACGCCCTGACCGAGAACGCGCCGGTGCTGATCGAGGCGATGAGCTACCGGCTCGGCGCGCACTCGACCTCGGACGACCCGACCGGTTATCGCTCGAAAGACGAGGAAGCCAAGTGGGCCAAGAAAGACCCGATCCTGCGCTACAAGCACTGGCTCACCCACAAAGGCTGGTGGGACGACGAAAAGGAAAAGGCGCTCTACGCCCGTCACCGCGAGAACATACTGAAGGCGCTGAAGGAAGCCGAGAAACGGCCGGTGCCGGTGATCGACGAACTCATCAACGACGTTTACGACGTCCCGACCCCGCAGTTGCAGCAGCAACTGAAACAACTGAAAGCCCACATTCGCAAATATCCGGACAAGTATCCGAAGACGGCCGGGAGGTTGGACTGATGAGTCAGATGAATCTGTTGCAGGCGATCAACAACGCCCTCGACACCGCCATGGCGGCGGACAAAAAAGTGGTCAGTTTCGGTGAAGACGTCGGTCACTTCGGTGGCGTGTTCCGCGCCACCAGTCACCTGCAGGAACGTTATGGACGCGACCGGTGTTTCAACACGCCGCTGACCGAACAGGGCATCATCGGTTTCGCCAACGGTCTGGCCTCGCAAGGCCACAAACCGGTCGCGGAAATCCAGTTCGGCGATTACATCTTCCCGGCTTTCGACCAGATCGTGAACGAGACCGCCAAGTTCCGTTACCGCAGCGGCAACGAATTCAATGTCGGCGGTCTGACCATACGTACGCCCTACGGCGGCGGCATTCGCGGCGGGCATTATCACAGCCAGAGCCCGGAAGCCTATTTCGCGCACACGCCCGGTTTGAAAATCGTCGTGCCGCGCAATCCGCATCAGGCCAAGGGGTTGTTGCTGGCCTCCATTCGCGACGACAACCCGGTGCTGTTCTTCGAACCCAAACGCTTGTACCGCGCCTCGGTCGGCGAGGTCCCGGACGAGGATTACGAACTGCCGCTGGGCAGCGCCGAGATCGTCCGCGAAGGGCAAGACATTACCCTGCTGGCCTGGGGCGCCCAGATGGAAGTGCTCAACGAAGCCGCACAGATGGCGGAAAAGGACGGCGTCGATTGCGAGATCATCGACCTGCGCTCCATCCTGCCGTGGGACGTCGACACCGTGGTCGAGTCCGTGAAGAAAACCGGCCGCTTGCTGGTCAGCCACGAGGCCCCGGTCACCAACGGTTTCGGTGCGGAAATCAGCGCCACCGTGCAGGAGCAGGCTTTCCTCTATCTGGAAGCGCCGGTGACCCGCGTGTGCGGCATGGACGTGCCGTACCCGCTCTCGCACGAAGTCGAATACCATCCGGACGCCACCAAGGTGTTTGAAGCCATCAAAGCGACATTGCATTACTGAGGAGCCGGTCATGAGCGAAGATTTTATCCTGCCGGACATCGGCGAGGGCATTGTCGAATGCGAACTCGTTGAATGGCTGGTCGAAGAGGGCGACTGGGTGGAAGAAGATCAGCCGGTGGCCGACGTCCAAACCGACAAGGCGCTGGTGCAGATTCCCGCCAAACAGGCCGGTCGCATCGTCAAACGCTATGTCGAACAGGGCGACATCGCCAAGGTGCATTCACCGTTGTTCGCGTTGGACGCGGAAGACAGCGACGCGGTGTCTAATCTGGAGACGTCCGATCCGGAACCGGAACAAAAACCGGCACCAAAGCCGGCCGCTGAATCGACCGATTCCGGTTCCGGCGAATACGAGGAGGATTTTATCCTGCCGGACATCGGTGAAGGCATCGTCGAATGCGAACTGGTGGAATGGCTGGTGGAAGAGGGCGACACTATTGTGGAAGACCAGCCGGTCGCCGACGTCCAGACCGACAAAGCGCTGGTGCAGATCCCCGCCAAACACGCCGGCCGCGTCGTCAAACGCTATGTCGAGCAGAGCGAGATCGCCAAGGTGCACGCGCCACTGTTTCGCATGGCCCTGGCCGATGGTAACGGCAGTGGCCACCCGGCGCCGGCCGTGGCACCACCGCGCGAACCGGAACCGGTCGAACAGACCCGGCAACAGGTCGCCAGCACCGACAGCAACCGTCGCAAGGTGCTGGCCACGCCCGCCGTGCGTCGCCTGGCGCGGGAACACGAGGTCGAACTGAGCCAGGTGCCCGCCTCCGGCAAGAACGGTCGCGTTCTGAAGGAAGACATGCTGCGCTTCCTGGGCGAACTGGAAGCGGCACCGACCGAGGCCAGACCGGGCACCAAACCGGAACCGGTGCAACCCAAAGCGGCCACCGCCCGGGGCGAGGTCGAGGTGATTCCGATCAAGGGCGTCCGTGCCGCCATGGGGCGCCAGATGACCCACTCGGTGCAGACCATTCCGCACTTTACCTACGCCGAGGAAATCGACATCACGGCCCTCAACCGGATGCGGCGCACCCTGAATAAACGACTGGAGAGCGAAGGCCTCAAGCTGACCATGATGAGCCTGCTCATCAAGAGCCTGTCGGTCGCGCTGAAACGCCACCCGATCGTCAACAGCCACATGAGCGACGGCGCGGACGAAATCCACCAACATGCCGACCACAACATCGGCATGGCCGTGGATTCGCCGATGGGCCTGCTGGTGCCGAACATCAAGGGCGTGAACCAGCTCAGCCTGAAAGATGTCGCCGGTGAAGTGAAACGCCTGACCGACTCCGGCCGCGCCGGTCGTCTGAGCCCGGACGACATGAAAGGCGGCACCATCACCATCTCCAACATCGGCGCGATTGGCGGCACCGTCACCACGCCGATCATCAACAGCCCGGAAGTCGCCATCGTCGGCATCGGTCGCCTGCAACGGCTGCCGCGCCCGAACGCCAACGACGAACTGGAAATCCGCGACATCATTCAGGTCAGTTGGTCCGGCGACCACCGCGTGTTGGACGGCGGCACCATCGCCCGTTTCAACAACGACTGGAAGGCCTTGCTGGAACAGCCGGACGAAATGCTGCTCTGGATGGTTTAACCGGAAGTACCCGCCCCTCTTCTCCTGGAGAGGGGCTCTTCTTGCCCAACCTTGCCTTTCTCTAATTCCCCACTAAAATACACCAATAGTATGATAAAGCGTGCATGAGTGGGGTGCATCATGGCGACCATCCGCAAGACCATCACTTTGACTCAACAACAGGACGAGTGGATTAAATCCAAAATCGTGGCTGGCCAGTTTACAAACGACAGTGAATACATCCGTGACCTGGTGCGCCGCGACCAAGAGCGTAACAACGACATCGAGGCGATCAGGGCGGCCCTGATCGAAGCCGAAAGCAGGGAAACCAGTCACCGGACAGCCGAAGACATCCGGCAGACGGTTAAGGAACGTTTAAAGCGGGATGGCCAGTTATAAACTCAACAAACTTGCTGAAGAAGACCTCGAACGGTTGTATGAAACCGGTATTCTCACTTTCGGATTGATGCAGGCCGATCAGTATTTCGATGGCTTGATCGACCGACTTGAGGATATCGCAGCCCATCCATACCGTTTTCAAAGTGTGGATTTCATTCGCTCCGGCTACCGCAGGAGTATCTATGGCAGCCATGCGATTTATTTTCGAGTGATCGGAGACGATGTCCTGATCGCAAGAATACTCGGGCGACAACATCCCCAAACAGCACTTCGCGGCTAACGGATCCAAGTATCCCCGACTCGCCAGGCCCTGTATTACATTTCTTAACAACCAATCTCCACCACCTTGCTAACCTGAACCCTGTTCACCGCCAGAGCTGTTGTGGCCGGAAGCCTGTATCCCAACAAGAACAATGCAGGAGGCTCAGGGTGTCGCATCATCTGCTGTTCGTCGTCCACGGCATGGGCAAGCACCCGCCGGGTTGGTCCGAATCGGTCCGCCATGTCTTGCGTCAGCGATACCAGTCGCTGGAACGCAGCCAGTTGTGGCCGTGGGAATCCGGTTTTCGGGTTGTGGAAATTCACTACGACGACATCTTCGAAGAGCTGCGCGAGCAATGGAAGCTGGGGGCGACCAACCTGGAAGCTCAACTGACCCAGGCGGGTCTGCAAAAATCCGCCCTGACCCGTATTCAGGACATGCTGGCGACCTTCGGCTCGGACCATTTCATCTCCACTCATGTACTCGATGTGGTGATGTACCGGTTTTTCGCCACCGTGCGCGAAGCCGTGAAAGCCCGTGTCGGGAAACAGATTACCGAAGCGTTGGCCTCCTTGCCGACGGACGGCAAATGGTCCCTCATCGCGCATTCATTGGGTACGGCTGTAACGCACGATACCCTGCATGCCCTGGCCACAGCCAACGGCGCACCGCGCCGATCCATCCGACCGGCCTACTGCCTGATGATGCTGGCCAACGTCAGCCGGACCCTGCAGACGGACGTCAAAGCCTACGACTCCCAGGTGCGTCCGGTCATGCCCGGCCAGTCGGGCGTGCTGCAATACTTCCTGGACATCCACCACAAATGGGATCCGATTCCCGCCTTCTGGCCCTTCCAGCCGCACGACGAATGGCCCGACCCCGAAACCCGGATGGCCGGACGCTTTCGGGAAATCGCGCTCAATGCCATTTCCGAACCCAATGTGCACGGCTTCGAACACTACCTGCGCGACCCGGCCTGCTTCGTGCCGCTGTTCCGCCGCCTGACCATGCCGGAACTGATTTCCCCGGAGGAAGCCTCGACGCTCACCGTGGAATACCTGCGCACCAACCGGCAGACCGACTTCGATCAACTGCGCCGACGTCTGGAAAAGTCCTTCGTCAAACGGTCCGGCAACCATGCCGACCTGGTGCGCCTGCTGATCCATTACTACGAGGTGGTCGGTCATGATTAAACGCGGCCTGCTGCTGTTGCTCTTCGTCTGGGCGCCGCTCACCCTGGCCGATGAATGCGGCGACATCGAAGCCAACCTGATGTCGCAACAGAATAACGAACTGCGGATATTGCTGCTCGGCCGTATGGTCGACGCCGGCTGTCTGGGGGGCACCCAGGACGACTGGCCGTTCGCCGCCACGCTTGAAGACCGCATTCATGAACTGCGGCTGGAGCCCGCCAAGGTCAAACAACGCTATCTGCGCGACTGGCTCGAACAACTGGCCCGCCGCGCCGACCAGCGCCGCCTGGACGCGGCCAACGCCAACATCGAGACGGCTTTCGAGCGCCTCGCCGCCACACTGCGAGACACCGCCGATACCCTGGGCGAACCCGGTGCCCGCCTGACCGACCCGACCCATTGGCGCCCGAACGACAGTCTGAACACCCCGGCCCTCGATGTCACCGTGAAGGCCACCTTCATCGAAGTACCCTGCGCCGAATCCCCCGTCATGTGCGAAGCGGCTTTGAACAACGCCATGACCTGGCTCGCGATCAGCTCGGCGACCTCCCGCGTGTTGCTGACGGACATCCGCGCCAGCGAACTCGACCTCGCCGACGAACTGACGCTCCTCGACAACCAGTGGAACGCCTACTTCACCCGGGCCCGCCCGCAAATGCCCTGGGAACTGGCGATCAACGCCTGGCTCTACGACCGTCGCAAGGCGGACGACTACTGCTCGTCCGAAGGCGGTTTCTGCGGCCCGCCCGCACACCAATGGATCGTGCTGCACCCGGACATCGCCCTCGAATACCTTGACGATAACCCCGAAGGCAGCCGCGTCGCCCCTGCCGTCACTCTGGAAGTGCTCGGCTATCACCGCTGGAACTGGGATGGCGCCACGATGACCTGGCCCATCGGCGCGTCTCTTGTCGCCAGCCTTTCCGACCGCGCCGACACCGACCCGCTGGGCATCGGCGCCCTGTTCCACTGGAATACACGCTGGAGCATCGGTATCGTCCGGCACGATGATGAAACCGGCGTTCTGATCGGTCTGAACCTGCTCCCCGGCGCCCAAAGCGACCCTAAAACACTGCGCAGCCGCTTCTGAACCCGGGCAAACTTCCAACCGGCCCTCCGGCAAGCTACCATCCGAGCCACCGAACAAGTTCCCTCTCCCACTGGGAGAGGGCTAGGGAGAGGGACTCTCTAAAACACTCCATTGAACGCGACCGCCTCAAAATGACCGACGATTTCATCACCGATACCCCGCAGATCGAACCCATCCCGACCTGGAGTACACAGCTCTATCTGTGCTCCAACCCCAGCCATGCCCTGATTGCCGAACCGGTGAAACAGGCTATCTACGAACACCACAACCGGTCAGTAATCGAGGTCGCAAGCCAGGTCGCCCAAACCGCCAAGCACGGCCTGCACGAAAGCGAACTGGATTTCCTGGATACGGACCATCCGGACATCGAATTCCTCAACCAGACCCTGAGTGACCTGATCCTCACCATCGCCTCCGAAGCCAATGCCCACAACTGGCCCGAGGACGCGGAAGCCGAAGCCTTCATCACCGAGAGCTGGTACCACATCACCCGCCAGGGCGGCTACCACGACGCGCACAGCCACCCGAACTGCTCCTGGTGCGGCATCTACTATCTGGACGCGGGTGACGAAGACTTTGAACGGCGCAGCGGCGTCAACCGCTTCTACGACCCGCGCGTGAACGCCGGGCACTATCTGGATGCGGGGTCGGAGTATCTGAATCAGTCGGGGGTGTGGGACATCGCGCCGGAAACCGGCAAGGTGATCGTGTTTCCGTCGTACCTGACCCACTCGGCCCTGCCATACTTCGGCGACAAGGATCGCGTGGTGATCGCGTTCAATGCGCAGGTGCACTTCATCGATTAGCCATAGGCACATTCGTACCGCTTTCAAACGGCATTAAACTGAACCGGCGCCGATGTATACCCGGTGACACGCCTTCCAAACGCCGAAACAGTCGCCGGAAAAATGCCGGTTCCTCATAGCCCACCGCCCAGGCAATGTCTTCCACCGGCTGTCGGGTCTGTTCAAGCAGTCGTTTGGCTTCGTCGATGCGCAGCATCTGGACATATCGAATCGGCGAGTACCCCGTCGCATTTAAAAACCGACGCTTGAAATGACGCGCCGACAGGTTAGACCGGTCGACCATTGTCTCCACCGGGGACGGACAGGTCAGGTTGTCCGCGATCCAATGCTGGGCGCGGGCCACGACCGCATCGCCGTGATCGAAACGGGGGATGAAGACACGGTACGGCGCCATTCCGTCGAGGTGCGCGTTCAAGGCATGAAATTTGGCAACGGCCTGAGCCGCCGCCGCTCCCAGATGCTGGGCGATCAGCCATAGCACCAGATCCTGCCAGGCGAAAGCCGCGCCGGACAGAACCAACTGACGGCGCTCCCCTTCAATGATTAGTGTTTTGTCCAGCGCAAGATGGATGTCCGGGAAAAGGCGACGAAAGGTGTCGGCGAGCGCCCAGTGTGTGGTGGCCGTCCGACCGTCGAGCAAGCCGGTCTCGGCCAGCAACAGGGCTCCGGAACAAGCCGAACAAAGCTGGGCGCCATTGTCGTGCATGCGTTGCATCCAGGCTATCACCTGGGGATACCGGCCGGTTCGCCAATTGCCGTTATCCGGCAGGGAAAGGGGTGGAACGATGACGATGTCGGTATGGGTCACCTCGTCCACACAGTGTGCCCCGTCCAGCGAAAGACCGCCGCCCAGATCCAGAGGGCCACGCCCCGGCGTCACGATGTCCAGCGAAAAGGGGTTTCGAATATTCAGGGAAGGATCCACCAGGCTGAGAGGCGCGAACTCACCGAACACTTCACGCAGGCCGGCCAGGGTGCCCGGAGAAGCCTCCGGCACAGCCACCAGACTGATGCGTTGGACAGGCTCATTCTGCGGCATAGCCTTCTCCACCAGATGGGATCGAGCGTCAGTCGACCCTGTTGCGAGTCCGGCCTGTACCCATCGCCATCACTCGCCCCGTCACAAATGAACCGGTTTGCACCGATTCGGCTCTCCAAGTTAGCAGCGATCCCCTGAACAATAAAGACAACCATAAACGGATGGGGAGATGATGTTATGAGCATTGATCAGGCAAAACAGGAACAATTCGTCAATCATGCCATGGGCGATATCAAGGGAGGATTCATGATGCTCATGGCCCACCTTGGTGACCGGCTTGGACTGTTCAGGGCACTCTCGCAGCGGCCGATGACCAGCCGGGAATTGGCGAGCGAGCGGAACTTGCAGGAACGCTATGTCCGGGAATGGTTATCCGCCATGACGTGCGGGGGTTATCTGGAATACGACTCCGATGCGGATACCTTTGTCATTCCACCCGAACACGCCGCAGTCCTGTCGGTCCCGAAAAGCCCGGTGTTTTTTGGAGGGATGTATCAACAGATGCAGGGGCTGTGGAACATCATGCCGGAGCTGAAAGAGCGGTTCAGCACGGGCGGTGGCTTGAATCTGGATGCGTACGGGCAGGACTGGTGGGACGGTATGGAGCGGGTCACCGCCGCCTGGACCGAGAACTTCATGCTGCAGGAATGGATTCCCCAGGCGGACCTTCAAAAGACTCTGGACGGTGGCGCTCATGTCGCCGACATCGGTTGCGGTAAAGGGCGCGCCCTGATTAAGCTCGCGCAGGCTTATCCCGATGTTACGGGAGTGGGTTACGACCTTTCCGACAGCAATCTGGCGGGGGCACGGCGTCTGGCCCAGGAGGCCGGTGTCGACGATCGCATCCGGTTCGAAAAGCACGACGTTCACGACGGCCTGCCGGAAACTTTCGATGCCATCCTGACGTTCGATGCCGTCCACGATTTCAAGGACCCTCAACAGGCTTTTCGACTGATTCACCGGGCCTTGCGCGATGGCGGTGCCTACCTGCTGGTGGAGTACCGGGTCGGCGAACGACTGGAGGAAAACCTCGGTCCCATCGGTGCCGTGTTTTACTCGTTGAGCGTAAGCTACTGCATGACCACCTCTCTTGCCATGGAGGGACAAGGGCTGGGTACATGCGGACTGCCCGAAGACACCGTTCGCGAAATGGCCGATCGGGCCGGCTTTGCAGAACTGACGACATTGCCTTTCGAACATCCGTTCAACAAGGTGTATGTGGCCAGAAAAGCCGCCTGATGGCTTAATCGGCGCAGTGAACCGAACTGCATCGCATCCAGGTCGATCGGGATCGGTTTGGTGCGCCGACCATACGCCGTTTCATTGTTTCAGGCATCCCGTGCGTTTGACCCACTCAAGCAGCCTGTTCCTTTCGCCGCCCTTGAAATATCCGCCTCGATCATTATATTAGAAAAAACTAATAAATGATTCGAGGTCACGATGCAATACACTGAAAAGTTTCAACGCATGGCCGATGCCGCTCGTGCGCGTGTGGAGGAAGTCCAGCCCGACCAGGTAGATGAGCGTTTGGCATCTGGCGCCATAGCCCTCGATATCCGAGACAAGGAAGAGCACGATCAGGATCACATCGAAGGCTCGATGAACATCAGCCGGGGAAAGCTTGAAATGGTCGTCGAAGGCAAAATACCGGACCTGGATACAGAGATTCTTTGCTACTGCAACGCCTACAATCGAGGCTCCCTGTCGGCCGCAACTCTGAAAGATATGGGTTATCGCAACGCCAAAGTCATTGCCGGTGGATTGAAGGCGTATCGCAAGCTGGCATAGTGCTTATTGATATGGAATCCAAGGCTTACTGAGTAACCATGGTGCTATCCCTGAGGAGTTGACCCTCTCCCCCGGCCCCTCTCCCTGAGGGAGAGGGGAGGTACTGTGGCAGGCAGTTGTAGGTTGAGGCTCGCTCCGTCACACACCCTATTCGACGTTCTTTTCCAGATAGGCCCGCCGTTTCAGGGTAAACAAGTCTCTACGCCGGTCTTTCAGATTGGTTACCGATCCTTCGTTGCGCACGATCTTCAGGCGGTTGAAGTCCAGATCCGAGAAGAAAATCATCTCGGTATTCGGCGTTGTCTCGTTCAGTACGGCGTCGTGCGGGAAGGCGAAGTCCGAGGGGCTGAACACGGCGGACTGGGCGTACTGGATGTCGAGGTTTTCGATCGAGGGCAGGTTGCCGACACTGCCGCAGATGACGACATAACATTCGTTTTCGATGGCACGCGCCTGGGAACAGTGGCGCACGCGCAGGTAACCGTTCTTGGTGTCGGTCCAGAACGGAACGAAGAGGATGTCCATGTCGTCGTCGGCGAGCAATCGGCTGATCTCGGGGAATTCGACATCGTAGCAGATCAGCATGCCGATGCGGCCGGCGTCGGTCTCGAACACGGCCAGTTCGTGGCCGCCTTCGATCACCCAGTCGCGGCGTTCCTGCGGGGTGATGTGCAGCTTGGCCTGGTGTTCGAGGGTGCCGTCGCGGCGGAACAGGTAGGCGACGTTGTAGATCATGCCGTCCCGACCCTCTTCGATCATCGAACCGCCGATGATATTGATGTTGTAGCTCACCGCCATGCGGCTCAGCTCGGTCTTGAACCGCTCGGTGTGAGTGGCCAGGTAGCGGATGGCGGCCACCTGGTCGGATTGGTCGGTCAGGCCCATCAGCGGGGCATTGAACAGCTCGGGGAAGACGGCGAAGTCGCTCTGGTAGTCCGACAGTGCGTCGACGAAGTACTCAATCTGCTGAAGCACGCCCTCCACGGATTCGAATTCGCGCATTTGCCATTGCACGGCGCCCACCCGGGCCTGGGTGCGAGTGTTTTCCAGTACGCGGTCGGCGGGCTCGTAGAGGATATTGTTCCACTCCAGCAGAGTGGCGAAACCCTGGGATTTCTCATCCTCGGGCAGGTATTTGCGCATCAGGCGCTTGACCTGAAAATCGTTGGCGAGCTGGAACGACAGAATCGGGTCGTGAATTTCCTTGCGCCGCACCTGATCGATGTATTCGGTCGGTGTTAACTCATCGGAGTATTGGTAGTAATTCGGAATGCGTCCGCCGGCGAGGATGGCGCGCAGGTTCATCGAGCGGCACAGGTCCTTGCGGGTGTCGTACAGTCGCCGGCCAAGGCGGTGGCCGCGATAGTCGGGGTCGATCAGAACATCCAGGCCGTAGAGGGCGTCTCCGTTCTTGTCGTTGAGGATGATCTCGCGCTGGCCGATTAGGTCGTCGTATTTGTGCGGGTTGGAGAAGGTGGTGTAGTCCACCAGCAGGCTCAGAGCCACCCCCACCAGTTCGCCGTCGTCGTCGATGGCGATCTGGCCGTCGGGGAACTCGTCCACCAGCCGCGCGATGGTGCGTTTGGGCCAGGCGCCGCCGATGTCGTCGTAAATGCGGTCCATCAGGCGTTTGAGTTGCGGGTAGTCGTCCACTTCCAGGTTGCGGAGGTGGAGGTGCAGGTCGTCTGTGTTCATGGTGTCTCTCCTGGCCATGCCGCCGTTCTCATCAGTTAAGCCGGTGTGCGGCCGCATTGTCGATACAGTTTACAGATTAGAATCAGGTTTGGTGTAACTCGTTGATTTTCAATGGGTAGTTTTTAGGCATAAGCAATGCATGGCAAGAGTAGGCGGCGTGTCGCCGCATGGAGGAAACGCCATGACGATCTGGATGCGATTGCTTTTTGTGTCTTTTCTGGCATCGTTCGGCGGTGCCCAAGCGACCCTGTTGAATGTTCAGGGGGAATTCACCATTGGTATCGCGGACAGTCCATTGCCGGACATCGGTGTGTTCAGCGGTTCTTTTTCGTTTACCTACGATGATGCCGGCGTCAGCGATACAGGGTTCACCACCGAGATCGGCATCGAGTTGGATTCATTGAACCTGAGCCCTAATTACGGTGGTTTTGACACTTCGAATACCTACGGGTCCATTCAGTTTCTGGATGGAAGTCTCGACCATGTCCTGTTATCGACCATCAGCGGGGATCCTCTCGATGATCTGCTGACCGTTATCAGTGGTACGGACGACTTTATCATCAGCTATTATCAGTCCACGACGCTGAACGATTTCGCCATCGCCAATGCCGATAGCTTTTTACTGATCGACGAAGGCAGTGGCTACCCTTATTCAGGCAGTATCTGGGTTACAGCTCCGGTTCCGGAACCTGCGTCGCTCGGTTTGCTGGTTGTCATGTTGGTGGTCTTGGGGGGCATGCGGTTGGCGCGCGTGCCACGGGTACGTGGCTCTTCGATGGTACAGAAAGGGTTTGCGATTACCTGACTGAGTGGATGAAGTGGGTAGGCAGTCACCGTTCCCGGGGAAAGGGCGACTGCTTGGCAAAGCGGTCGTTACAAGGTGGCGGCTGCTTTGTGGCTTTGGTGGTGCGCACTGACGTGGCGAAGGAATTCCATCGTTTCCTTCGATGATATGTGTTTGTTCCCGTGCTTGCGCAGGCGCTCGGTACCTGTGAAGGAAACAATATCCCCCAGGCTCACCATGCCGGACAACTGGCTGGACTGATTGATCACGGGCAGGCGCCTGACTTCATGTTGTTCCATCAACTCCAGTGCTTGCTGTACGGTGTCGTCCGGTCCGCAGCAATACAGTTCCCGGCCGTTGGTTATCTCCTCGCCGCGAATCTCCCAGAGCGGGCGGTGCTGCAGCGCCGCGCCCATGGCGATGTCCCGGTCGGTTACGATACCCACCGGGTGGTTGTTCTCATCGACCAGAGGTATGGCTCCGCAGTCGCTGTTCCACATCAGCATTGCGATGTCCTGCAGGGATGTTTGCGGCGAACAGCTGGCCACGTCGGTAACCATCACGTCGTTGACGTTCATTTGGAAATCTCCTGTTCCTGATGCGTTGCGTTCATATGAATGCCGACAGGAATAGGCCCTTGCGACATCGGGTTCTGCACACTTCATCGGGCTGGTTTTCCTAAAGGCGGCGCCAGGCGGGGATCCGCGGCGCCAACGTCAGTATGGGCTCAGGTCAGGGGTTCGTCCATGAATCTTATCGAACAGTTCACTGTTAGAAAACAGGGCACCGAACGGACCAGGTGTCGGGGGTCAGCCAAAGGGTTTTACTCCAATCAGCCATTCGTGCAGTACGAGTGCGAACACACCGTAGAACACCAAACCGACTATGACGGCGATGAGATCGCGGGTGCCACTGACGGCCGGGCGGGTCACGCCTTCGGCGCGGTCGCGGCGACGAGCGATGGCGTAGTAGAGGATGGCCCAGCCCAGAAAGCCGCCGAACAGCAGGATGTCGGCGACGGTGCCGTTGCTGACCAGGTGGGCGAACGCCCAGGTTTTTGTGGCCAGGACCATGGGATGGCCCAGTCTGGCTTTCATGTGGGTGCCAGGCACATAGGCTGCGACGAGCAGGATAAAGGCCGGAATCAGTAGCAGAGCGGCAATGTGGCGGGTCCATACCGGCGGTACCCACACCCAGGTCGGCGTGTAGCGCACTTCGCCGTAACCCCAGATTATCAGTACGAACCCGACAAGGGAGATGACGCTGTACAGGCCTTTCCAGGGGTTGAGCCCCATGGACTGGACAGCGCTCTCCCGCACACCGGGAGCCAGAGTGCGTGTCGAGTGAATGCCGAGAAACAGGACAAGACCGAGGATCAGGATGGCCATGATGACTCCTTGTTATCGCGAAGGTCGAAGCTTCCCAGATTAGAGCACCGATTGAACGCTGTATATGGCCTTAAGTCAGGTTAGACAGGCACTCTGCAGCCTGTTTTCCGGATATCAGTCGTTTTTCTCTTCGACGCGTCCGTCGGCATGGCGGGCAAAAACGACCCCGGTGCCGTTCATGAACCTGATCAGTGCGTTGCCGAGCCACCCACAGTAGGAGGCTGGCAAGGATCCAGATCAGCGAACCCGGACCGGCCTTGTCGTCGCTTCCAAGCCGGTCGCCATCGTCTGTATTGCCGGGCTGGGACGATGAGGAATCCCCTGCGTCACCGGAATCTCCCGAACCGGTATCCGAACCCTCCGTGTTACTCGTCAGACCGAGCCAGTCGGATACAGCCGCCGCGCTGTCGTGGGTGTCGTTGTAGGCAGTCAGTCGGTATCTGTAGCGTTCTTCGAGTACCGGAGTGGTGTCCTGGTAGGTCGTGGTGTCCGCCGGCAGGGCGTCGGCCAGGGTCTGCCAGATATCCATGCCTTCTCGCAGTCGTTCCAGACGCAGCCCCGTCTCGAACGCGTCAATGTCGGTCCAGCTGAGGTGAATGCTGTCTTCGGTGGCATCCGCGACAAAGTCGGTCCGGCTTTGTGGGGGCGTCTCGTTTTCGAGGGTGACCTGGTTGGATCCCTGATCCGCATCGGCGGGCAGCGCCTGCACCTGGTATTGGTAGCGGGTGTCGAACGCAACCGTGGTGTCCGTAAAGGTCTGGCTGTCGGCGGGCAGTGCGTCGGTGAGGACCGTCCAGCCGGTACTGCCGTCCAGGCGCCGACGGACGGCATAACCGGTTTCCGCCCGGGCCGGGTCGGTCCAGTTCAACACGATGTCGGCACCGGTCACCGCCGCGGCCAGGTCGACGGGTTGACTCAGGGTGTCGACCGTAACTTCGGTGGTGATCCGGTTGTTATCGGTGCGGGTCTCCCTGAGATCACCGGTACTTTGCTGGATCGATACCTCGTGCGTTAAGCGGGCCGGGTCCGCGGTGGCGGTGGCTTCCAGATTGAGGGTCAGGGGCGAGACCGGGTCGGCCAGGGTGCAGGTGTAGCCGGTGAGGTCCTCGCTGAGGGTGCAGGCTTGGTCGGACAGCAGGACCCGGTCGAGCCGGCCGTCATCCGGATCGATGCCCCCGGTGACGGTTAGGCTGTCGGCGGTGAGATACGCGTGCTCAAGGTCGATGCGATAGTGAAGGTTGAAGGGCACCTTGGCGATGACGGTAGTCGGGTTGGTTGCCTCGGCTTCGATGGTGGCGTCGGCCGGAAAGTTGAAACAGGCCTGGGGCGAACTCAGGCTGTTGATCTCGGTGCGCATCTCGGTTTGTGAACAGCTCGAAAACCCCTGGTTGTAGGCGGCGTCATCCAGATAGGACGACATCACAAAGCCGTTGCCACAGCTGCTGTTGTCGTGGTTCGCGCCGAAGTTGTGGCCGAGTTCGTGTGTAACCGTCAGTGCGGTCAATGGCATGTCGTTGCCGACGATCTGGGTGGTGCCGACCCCATAGGCCCGGCTGCACAGAACGCCGACGAAGGCGATGCCCACTGTGCTGCCGTCGAAATCGCGTCCGGTCACCACGTGCAGCAACGACTGGTCGTTTTTCAGGAAATCCAGGTCGGACCGGTTGGTCTGAATCGCGTTCAGAAAGCCATCCGAGTCGGTGGTGGTGCTGAACAGCTCCGTATTCGGGAACTCGATCGTCAGGGCATCGAACCCGATGTCGAGGGCGTTTTTGTAGTAACCTTCGACCATGTTCAGAATCGACAGAGCCTGGTCCGAGTGAGTATCGGGGTAGCGTTGCTGAAAGGCGCTGTCGAACACCAGTTCCAGTTCGGACAGCATGCACTGACCGTCGACCTGGCGCTCGCAGAGTGTGTCGTAGTCGAGCGAGGACGCGCGCGGCAACGCCAGGGCGGAACGCGATGCCTGCAGATGTTCGTGCCCCTCCACGCCGCAACTGGCCGGGGTGTCCCCCAGGGCTTCATGGACGCTGCGGCTTTGCAGCCGCTGGCCCGGTTCGCCCACCACTTGTACCTGGCCGTTCAGGAACACCAGACCGGTCCAGTTTCCGTCGATGTTCGACAGCCGTACCCAGCTGTCGGGGCTTTCGAGTAGATAACCGTCGTAGTGTTGCCCGCTCACCAATGCCTGGTGTTGTCCCAGAGCCGAAGGCAGGGAGGTACGAGCGGTCAGCAAGGCGTGGTAGGGGAAACCGTCGATGACGATTTCCCGTGTCAGAAGCGGGCTGGCGGACACCAGGGACGACAGCGATGTGGCCAGCAGTACGATGAGGGCGAAACAATAACGCATCCGGGGACGGCTCGATTAAACAGAACGTCCTTGGGAGGATAAGAGAACGCGACATTCTCCGCCTTAGTACATTGCCCTAAATGTGAAGTCGCGCACCCATCCTGGCCCGAGCCCTGAACGGACCCGGACCGGGAACGGCGATACCTGACGGCGAGGGTCAGATCAGGCGCTGTCTGAAACCGAATAGTCCGGTCAGCAGCAGAGCGGTCAGCCACAGGCCGAGTGCGCCGCCACCACCGCCACCGCCGTTGTCATCGTCATCACTACTGCCACCGCCGCCGGTGATGGCCTCGATGATCAGCTCGATGGCGCCGATGTCGCAGTCGTTGTCGCTGGTGTCGCGTTCCTCGCCCCGCTGATCGGTGGCCGGGCAAACATCATTGTTGCCGGCATCGACGCCGATGCTGTTGGCCTTGAGTTCATGGCTGGCGGTCGGACCGCCGTTGTCGGCCAGGGCATCGAGCAGATCGGTCAATACGGCGGGCGAGTTGATGGACAGGTCCGTACTGGTCTTGATGCAGCCGGTACCGTTGCCGAGGATGTTATTGCCACGTGAATGACTGTTGCCTCCGATTTCACAGTCGGCACCCGTTGTTGCCGTGTTCCCGGCGATGATGCTGTTCTGGTAACCGAAGGTGGAATCGTTTTCATTGTAAACACCACCCCCTTCTCCGCTGGCCTCGTTATCGACCAATGTAACGTTCAGCAATTCAATGGAGGAGTCCGATTCGTTGTACAGTCCTCCACCATTGGCCGCACTGTTGCCGCTGATCGTGACATTGGTAAAAAAGTGGCCAGAATAGCTGGTGCTGTACAGGCCGCCACCGTCGTCGCCCGAGGTGTTGTTGATAAGGGCGCTGTTGAGCACAGTATAAGGAGAATATTCCGCATACAGACCGCCACCGTCGTCCCCCGAGGTGTTGTCGGAAATGGTGGTATTTTTGATTGTGGTCGGGAATTCATAGGCATAGATACCGCCACCGTAATCATTGGTGGCTTCGTTACCGGTTACCGTGGTGTTGGTCAGTTGACCAGAGCCGTATTCCATATACAGACCACCGCCGTAGTCGTCGGAAGTGTTGGTGTCGATGTGGCTCCCCATTGAGAAAAGGCTTGCCTCGTAACCGTAGATCCCACCTCCATAGCTCCCTGCGGAATTGCTGACGATGCTCGTATTGTAGAGTTCGATGCCGGAATAGTATTCAGCCGCTATCCCACCCCCGTCCCCCGATGCGGTATTGTTGCTGACAGTGCTGTCGATCAGTGTGACCATGACGTAGTCGTAGGCGTAAATGCCGCCACCATCGCTGTTGGTCGCTTCGTTGTTGCTGATGGTTACATTGTCCAGGCTGGCATTGCTGGCGTAATACACGTATAGAGCGCCGCCATACCCGGCCGTGTTGTTCTCGAATGTAGTGTCCTTGGCTTTGAGAATGCCTTCTTCGACACCGACCGCGCCCCCGTAGGAGCTGCTGGCACTGTTACCGGAGAAGCTGCTGTCATAGATAAAAACGGAGCTGTAGTACCCATAAACCGCGCCACCTTCGGATGAACTGGTGTTATTGGTGAAGGTGCAGTCGTTAATGTTGACGAACGCATAGTAGCCATAGATGGCACCGCCTTCGCTGCTGGCGGTGTTGTTGCTGAATTGCGTCCTGTTTACCGTCAGAACCGCGGCATCGGAAGCATAGACGGCGCCTCCATCGGTGCTGCTGCCCGCGGTCAGTCGCATGTCGTTTAGAGTGACTTTGTAGTCACTGTTCACGGTGAAAATCCGGTTGGCACCGTCACCGAAAATGACGGTGTCCGCCGCGCCGGCGCCGTTCAGCGTCACATCGTCGTCAATGGTGATCGCGCCGGACGCCAGATTGTAGTTGCTGGCCGGCACCGTGATCGTGTCCGCGCCGCTACCGGCCACGCATTCACCCGACGTGGCGCCGGAGGCGGTGTCGGTATTGGCGGCGGTGACTGCTTCGCGCAGGGTGCATTTACCATCGTCGGCGGTGGTATCGGAACTGGAATTCACGGTGATCGTCGCCGCACTCGCTGTCAAAGCGAATGCCGCGCAGGAGAAGAACAATAGTACGGGACTCAGGGGGTTTTTCATGGTCTGGACCTCGGTTATTCACAGGGTGACACGGAAACGCCCGAATACCGACCGCTCAACTACCGGTAAGGTGGGTGATCGCATCCCTTGATGTCGAGTCGTCCATGGGCAGGGGATAACGACGTCCTTGTCGTACCCCTGAGACGGCTGAAGAGGCTCCTGGTCAGGTTGAACCGCCGGCTCTCCTGCCTGGCTTCCATATCCAACCCGGGCATCAGCCCGCTCTTCAACCGGTCGGTGAAGCTGCATATTTCAGGCCGTGGAACGGTTTCCTTTTCAGTATCAATCACCTGATCAGTGTTATGTGAGGTTGGATCGGAACGCCGCAAGCGGGGTGTGTAAAAATAACTGACAAGACGTCCGAGCCTGCTAGATTGGAATGGCTCCCTTGAGGTCTTGAACCTTGTTACACAGGAGGGCGTCGTGAAATACCTCACCCTGATACGTCACGCCAAATCCAGCTGGGACGATGACCAACTGGATGATCGGGATCGGCCCCTGGGCAGGCGGGGTCGAAAGCAAGTCGGTTTCATGGCACCGGTGATGCACGCTAGCGGTGCGTTCGACTCGGAACTTCATGCCAGCCCCGCTCGTCGGACGGCGGATACTGTGCGCTTTCTGCTGGACCACGCCGACCTCGCCGACCGTACCCACACCGTTCAGTACGATGACGACCTCTACACATTCGATGCCGACGACCTCTGGCATTGGCTGGCCGAGGACAGAACCGTTGAGGAGATTACTCTGGTCGGCCATAATCCGGCACTGCTGGATCTGGCCAATCGGCTCGCCAACGAACCGTTACCGGCGTTGCCAACCTGTGCCCTGGTCAGGCTGCGACTGCGGATCGATCGGTGGGCCGAGCTCGCTCCCTGTTGCGCTTCGATCACCCATCAACTGATCCCGGCCTGGGTCGACTACAAGACGTTCAAGAAACGGCGCCCGCTGAAACCCAAAGGCGTGCATGCACATAAATTGCTGAAGCGGACCCGGGCGTTGCTGCGCTATCAATCCGACATGATCGGAGCGCTTGAACCGGGCGTGCGTGTCGGAGCCGATCCCGAATTCATGCACCAGTACCGGACCCATTTGCGGCGCAGCCGATCGGTGGGACAGGCCTTGCTGCGTTTGCAACGCAACAAGCCGTTGAAGCGGCAACTGAAGGCATTGAAGAACGAGGCGCAAGCCACCAGTGAACTGCGTGACCTCGATGTATTGCTGATGCGCCTTCGTGACTGGGAAAAAGAGACCGTCTATCGAAAAGCGCTGATCGAACTGAAGCTCTTCGACGCGTTCACATTGAAACGAAACGATCAGCACCAGGCCTTGCTCGAACGATTGAACAGTCAGCAACACCGGGAGCGGATGGACAGCTGGCGAGCCTTTCTCGACTCTGCGGATTTCGAGAAGGCGGCGAAAGCGGTAACGCTAAAATCGGTCCAGGACGCGGTCGATGAGCTTGTGGCCGAACACGATCGGCGACTCGAGTCGTTGACCGAGGCATCACCGGACGGCGATTTTCATGAACTGCGCAAACTGTTGAAAAAACTGCGCTATCTGCTGGAACTGGTGGTCGATCCGAAAGGGAGGCGCATGAAGGCGCTCAAGCAGCGGCAAAAGCGCTTCGGCCAATTACAGGATCTGACCGTGCAGTTGCAGTACCTGCAATCGTTTCAGGAGCAAACGAAAGCGGCCAAACCGGGGTTGCGCAAGCTGCTGAAGGACCTGTCCACGGCCAAGACGCGGGAGCGTCAAGCCATTTTGGCGATGGACCCGTTCGGCGATTTCGTTATCGATCCAGGTCGATGATGCGGGTGAGCAGGTCGAGCAGCCAATCCTTCTCGCCGTCTTTCATGACTTCCTCGAAATGGGCTTCGTGCTTGAGTACTTTCCTGTGCAGATTTTCGGTGAAGGTTATGCCGTGGCCGGTAAGGAAGAGGGCGTAGGAGCGGCGGTCGTTTTCGGCGGGGCGACGTTCGATGAGGCCGAGTTTTTCGAGTTTGTCGACGGCGGCGACCATGGCGGAACGGTCGGTTTCGATGGCCTGGGCGACGGCGGTCTGGGTGAGGCCGGGGTTGTGGTAGACGATGGCGAGGATGCCGAACAGCCCGGGGGTGACGCCTTGCTCGGTGCAGGTGGCGGTGAAGTTTTCGAAGTAGGCGAGCTGGGCGCGGCGCAGGCGGTAGCCGACCAGTGAGTTGAGCATGGTGTAGTCGATGTCGTTGCGTTCTCGGCTCATTGATACTCCGGAGATCGGGTCGAATGCGGTCTTCATCAATTTCGGCATTGTATCATCATCTTTCTCTGTCAGTCGTTTGTGTTCGTGGTTGGGTTGCCGCTTTTGTGGCTGAACCCGTGGTAGGGGCCGGGTATGCTGTTCCGGGGACCGCTGTAAACCCATCCATGGGCGCTTAGCTTCGGCATCCTGCCTCAGATGTCCCCTCCACAGCATACCCGGCCCCTACCACTAGCCCAATGTGCCACCCAATTAAGCTTAAGAAGTAGGTTGGATTAGCGCGAAGCGCGTAATCCAACATCCCAACCTACCCACTCGTAAGAAACAAAACCAACCCCGGAAAGAAAATCACCAGCGACACCACAACAATATCCGCCACCAGGTAATAACTGACTCCTTTGAATATATCCACCAGGGAGGCGTACTGCGATGCCACCCCGCGAATCACGAAGATGTTCATCCCGACCGGCGGCGTAATCATGCCGATCTCCAGCAGTTTTACCAGTAGGACGCCGAACCAGATCAGGCTGATGTCGTACTGTTCGAAGATGGGCAGGAAGATCGGCAGTGTGATGAGCATGGCGCCGAAAGGTTCCATGAACAGGCCGAGCAGGAGGTAGATGACGACGACGATGAGCATGAGTTGGAGGTAGCTGGCGTCCCAGCCGGAGACGGCGTCGGAGATAAAGCCGGCGAGACCGCTCAGGCTGAGGAAGAGGGTGAACATGCTGGCGCCGACGCCGATGATGAGCAGTGAGGCGGTGGTGGAGAGGGTTTCCAGCAGGGAGGTTTTGATCAGGTTGCGGTTCAGGCGGCCGAGAACGCCGGCGATGAGCAGTGCTCCGGCCGCGCCGATAGCGCCGGCTTCGGTGGCGGTGAAGAAGCCGCTGAACAGGCCGCCGAAGACGAGGACCCCGAGGACGAGAACCGGCCAGATTTCGAGCAGGGCCTGGCGGACGCTGTAGTCGCCGGTGCCGGCTTCGACGCGTGGAGCGATGTCGGGTCGCAGCCAACTGACGATGAGGATGACGACGCTGTAGCTGAGCGCGGTCATCAGGCCGATGGTGATGCCACCGAGGAAGACCTGGGTGATGGAGACCTGGGCGAAGACGCCGTAGACGATCATCAGGATGCTGGGCGGAATCAGGGCGCCGATGGTGCCCCCGGCGGCGATGGTGCCGCAGGCGAAGCTGGGTTTGTAGCCGCTGCGCACCATTTCCGGGATGGCGATGCGACCCATGGCGGCGGCGCAGGCGAGCGAGGAACCGCTGACGGCGGCGAAACTGGAGCTGGCGAAGATGCTGGAAATGGCGAGCCCGCCGGGCAGCCAGCGGAAGACAACCTTGGCGGCGTTGAACAGGCCGTCGGTCAGACCGGAGTGGTAGCTGATGAAGCCCATCAGCAGGAACATGGGTACGGCGCTGAGCGTCCATTTGGCGATAAAGTCGTAAGGCGTGGACGAGAGCATGCCGATGGCGGTGCTCCAGTCGAGCATGAACGACAGACCCCCGAGCGAGACGGTGATCAGGGCGACGGCGACCGGCACGCGCAAAGCGAGCAGGCCGAGCAGGATCAGCAGACCGTAAAACCCAACTTCAATCGACATGGTGTTTCCTATGAATCAGTCTTGGGCGGTGTGATAAACAGCTGTGGAATGCGAACCACGCTGACCAGGGTGGCGAGCGCGAACGCCAGCGGCAATACGAAGTAGGTGGGCCAGACGGGCATCGGGAAGTTGAGCGACATGACGTAGGCGCCGAGTTCGTATTGTTCCACGGCTTTGATCCAGGTGGCCTGGGTGAAGGCGATGTAGACCACGGCGGAGAGTATGGCGACGAGGGCGTCGATGATTTTCACGCCCTGTTGTCCGAACAGTCCGGTGAACAGTTCGACGGTGATCATCTGGCGTTTCCATTCGACCCAGCCAAGCGGCAGCAGGGCGAGGGTGATCATGTAGTAACGCGTGACGATTTCGAGCGTGGCCGGTATGGAGACGGACCAGAGCGTACGCGCGATGACGTCGAGCGTGACGTGCACCATCATGGCGGCCACACCGAGGGTGCCCAAAAGAGCCAACCCGGCGGTGGTTCGGTCCGTCAGTTTGAATAGCCAGTTCATGGGTGTCTCCGTTGTGGTGATCGATCTAGATGGCAAGTAGGGTGGGCACGGCCCACCAGCGTGTAGGGCTCGGGTCACCAAAGGTCATGTTCAGCCAAAAGACAGACCGGAGCCTGTGTCTCCTTCCATGGTGGGCATTGCCCACCCTACGTTTACGGACCACCCCGGTATTCGGCGCGGGTTCCCTGGCACCAAGAATCAATCAACCCTCTGAGGCCATTGGCACTACACCAACCACTGGCTTAAATCCCATAGCTACCAAAGTCGACCTGACTCCAAACCTGGCGATTGACCTCGTTGGCGATCTGTTCCGGGTCGTTGTCGACGGATTCGGCGTAGTCGGTCCATTTGTCCACCAGGGACTGGAAGCGCTCGAGTTTGGCGGCGACGTCGCTCATGCCGTAGCGGGATTCAGCCTCGCTGATGACGGTGTCCAGGTCGTCCTCGGCGAACCGGTTAGTGGCGTCGACCAGGGCCTGGCTCGGTTGCAGGAATTCGATGCCGCTGTCTTTGGCGGCGGCTTCGGCCTGGCTTGGCATTTCGTGTGCCCAGCGCTGTGTGGCGAGGGCGCTTGAGTAGGAGGAGGCTTCGGCCAGGGTACGGCGCTGGTCTTCACTCAAATCCGCCCAGGTCTTGCGGCCGATGGCGTGCGAGATGGTGGAGTGGTAGGTACCGAGCTTGACCGTGGTGACGTATTTGACCACGTCGTCCAGGCGGAAGGAGATCAGGTCGGCGGTGGAGGCGATGGTGCCGTCCAGTACGCCCTGTGAGATGGCTTCGAAGGTTTCGCCGACCGAGATGTTGGAACCGGTGGCGCCGACCGAGTCCGCCCAGCGAGAGAATTGCGGGCCGCCGGCACGCAGGCGCAGGCCTTTCAGGTCGTCCAGGTCACGGACCGGTTTGGTGGTCAGCAATTGATATAGGTCGCTGGAATGGCTGCTGGTATAGACGACGCCCAGTTGCGCCAGTTCTTTCTGGCAGTCGCCGCAAGTGACGATGTACTCGGTCATGGCCGCGCCCATCGCCTGCGAATTGGAGCCCATGAACGACAGGTTGCCGACCAGGTTGATTTCCGGCAGGTCGGCCGGGAAGTAGGCGGGCAGGAACATGCCGGCGTCGGCCAGGCCGCTGCGGATGGCGGTGCGCATGTTGCCGAGGTTGACCACTTCGGTGCCGAGAATGCGGCCGGTCAGCTCACCGTCGGTGCGTTCATCCAGTCCGGTCTGGAAAGACGTGAACAGGGGAGTATGGCCCGGGTGCGCGGGTGGAGTACCCGGCGCCAGGCGCAGTTCTTTGGCCAGGGCGGGCTGGCCCAGGGTGGCGGCCGCGGCCAGCACCAGGGGCAGGGTGGATAACAGCGTCTTCCTAATCATCGCTTAAACCTCGTTTATTGGACTTGTTCTTTCACTCCCCGCAGACGGGGCGTTGCAATTCGTGTCGCGACGTCGAAGGTCGGTGACCATCGTGGGATCTAGTTTATGTCATATATTGTTTATGTCTATAACAAAAATCGCTTGGTGTTGTTCTTGGTTCGGCTGGAATGACATCTGATATAGCTTTGTATAAGGCCTTATGTCCTTGATTTTCATCAAATAGTCGAGGCGCGGGCATTTTTGTTGCCAATTGTTATAAAAATTAATTGTTTACAGGTACAACAAAAATCGGCTAGTTTGAAAGTCAGTCAACGACGGGAAGACCTTCCCCGTCCGGAACCACCCACAACAACCAGGCCCGACCGCTATGAACAAGACGCCTCTGGTCACGATGGAGCGGATGGACGGCATCGCCCACATCCGGCTCAATCGGCCCGACAAACACAATGCCATCAACGATGATCTGCTGTTGCAGTTGGAAGCTCTGTTCGACCCGGTGGACGAGGGCATCCGCGTCGTGTTGCTGACCGGTTCCGGCGACAATTTCTGCGCCGGTCTGGATCTGGCCGAGCATCAGGCGCGCGAGCCGTTCGACGTGGTACGACATTCGCGCCTGTGGCACCGGGTGTTCGGCAAGATTCACGAGGCGGGCGTGCCGGTGGTCGCGGTGCTGAAAGGCGCCGTCATCGGCGGTGGGCTGGAGCTGGCGGCCTGCGCGCATGTCCGGGTCGCTGAAATGACCACCTACTTTCGCCTGCCCGAAGGGCGCCACGGCATTTTCACCGGAGGCGGGGCTTCGGTGCGTGTGGCGAACGTTATCGGCAGCGGACGGATGACGGAAATGATGCTGACCGGTCGCACGCTGGACGCCACCGAGGGCGAGCGGCTGGGGCTGGCGCACTACCTCACGGGCGAGGGCGAAGGCGAGGCCAAGGCACGGGAACTGGCCGAAAGCATCGCCCGGAATTCCCCGCTGTCCAACTGGGCCATGGTCACCGCCGTCGCCCGCATCGACAGCATGTCAATGGACGACGGTCTGTTCACCGAATCCCTGGTGGCCGGCATGACCCAGACCCACCCGGACGTCCAGACCCGCATCGGCCAGTTTCTGAACAGGAAGAAAGACTCATGACCGCCTATCCCGATTCCGAACGCAGTGCATTGCTCTCCCGATACGACGACATCTGGCTGGTCGACGGCCGCCGGACACCCTTCGCCGACTATTGCGGCGAGTTGCGTGACATTTCGCCGACCGATCTTGGCATTTACGCCGCCCGCGCCCTGTTCGAGGAAAGCGGGGTCCCGGCGACCGATGTCGACGCGGTGATCGCCGGCAACGTCGCCCAAGCCAGTTTCGACGCCTATTTGCTGCCACGCCACATCGGCTTGTATGCCGGGGTGCGTCAGTCCGTCCCGGCCCTGCTGGTGCACCGTCTGTGCGGCACCGGTTTCGAAGCCATCCTGACCGCGGCGGATCAGATTAAACTCGGCAAAGCCCAGCTGGTGCTCTGCGCCGGGGCCGAATCGATGTCGCGCAATCCGGTGGCGTCCTACACCCACCGTGCCGGTTTCCGCATGGGGCAGGTCGATTTCCGCGATTTCCTGTGGGAAGCGACCATCGACACCGCGCCGGACTGCTCCATGGGTGGCACCGCCGAAAACCTGGCCCAACGCTACGGCATCAATCGCGAGGAAGCCGACGAATTCGCCGCCCGCAGTTTCGCCTGCGCGGAAATGGCCTGGGAAACCGGCTATTTCGACGGCGAAGTGGTGCCGGTGGAAAACACGACCTGGTCGCTGGACGGCTACAACGACCGGGGCCTGAAGCTGGCGGACCGGGTGCAACGGTTCGACCGGGACGGTCATGTCCGACACAGCCCGATCGAAGTGCTGTCCAAATTGCGTCCGGCGTTTGGCGGTGTCCAGACCGGAGGTAATTCCTCGGGCATCGTCGACGGCGCGGGTGCGGTGCTGGTCGCGTCCGGCGACTATGTTCGGGCCCATGGCCTGCGACCGTTGGCGCGCATCGTCGGCGGCTCGGTCGTCGGGGTGCCGCCGGAAATCATGGGCATTGGCCCGGCGCCCGCCATCGGCAGCTTGCTCGCCGACCTATCGATGGCTTTGAACGACATCTCGCGTTTCGAAATCAACGAAGCCTTTTCCGCCCAGTACATCGCCTGTGAACGCGAGCTGGGGCTCGACCGGGACCGCGTCAATGTCCACGGCGGTTCCATTGCCTTCGGTCACCCGCTGGCGGTCTCCGGCGTGCGCCTGACGCACACCGTCGCCCGGCAGCTGCAACAGTCCGGCGAGCAATTCGGTATTTCATCCGCCTGCGCCGGCGGCGGCCAGGGGGTGGCGGTGCTGTTGGAAAACGCTGGTTGATAGGAGGAGGTGCCATGCAACTGGATAAACTGAATGCGTTGGTGACCGGGGCGGCTTCCGGTCTCGGCGAGTCGGTCGCCCGTCATCTGGTTGGGGCCGGTGCCCGCGTTGTGCTGGCCGATGTCAACGAAGACGGTGGGCAGGCTCTGGCTTCCGAACTGGGCGATAACGCCCGTTTTCTGAAAACGGACATCACTGACGAAGCCCAGGTTAAAGCCTGCATCGAGGCGGTGAACACCCACTTCGGCCCGATCAATACTCTGGTCAACTGCGCCGGTATTCCCGGCGCGGCCCGGGTGCTGGGTCGAAAGGGAGTGCACCCGCTGGAGGACTTTCAACGCTCCATCCAGGTCAACCTGATCGGGACCTTCAACGTTATCCGCCTGGTGGCCGACGCCATGCAGCACAGCCCGCCGAACGAAATACTGGAGCAGGGTGTTATCGTCAACACGGCTTCGGTGGCGGCCTATGAGGGCCAGATTGGTCAGGCGGCGTACTCCGCCGCCAAGGGCGGCATCGTCAGTATGACCCTGCCGTTGGCGCGGGAGCTGTCGGCGTTCGGCATCCGAGTCGTCACCATCGCACCGGGCCTGTTCCGCACGCCGATGATGGAGGTGTTGCCGGAGGACGTGCAGAAGTCCCTGGGCGAGTCCGTGCCGTTTCCGGCGCGGCTGGGTGAGCCGGCCGAATTCGCGAAGCTCGCGCTGCACATCTGCGAAAACCCTATGCTTAACGGCGAGGTGATCCGTCTCGACGGAGCCTTGCGCATGGCGCCGCGCTAGGAGGCCCCATGACCGATTATCGAGCCCCCCGGCAGGATGTCGACTTTATCCTGAACCGCGTGATCGGCCGCGACCGCCTATCGACCCTGGCCGCATTCGAGCCTCTCGACGAAGAGTTGGTGAGTGCCATTTTGGACGAAGCCGGTCGCTTCGCCGAACAGGCCCTGGCCCCTCTGAACGCCCCTGGGGATCGCGCGGGCTGCCGGTTCGACAACGGTCGGGTCACCACGCCCGAAGGCTGGCCGGAAGCCTACCGCCAGTTCCGCGACGCCGGCTGGACCGGGCTCTGCCTGCCCGAGTCGCTTGAGGGCCAGGGGTTGCCCAAGGTTCTGGCGACACCGGTCACCGAATGCTGGCAAGGCGCCAACCTGGCGTTCAGCATGATCCAGCCGCTGACCGAAGGGGCCGTCGAAGCTCTGCTGGCCAGCGGCGACCAGGCCTTGATCGACCAATACGGCCCTCGTCTTACCCGGGGCGACTGGACCGCCACCATGGCCCTTACCGAACCGGCCGCCGGCTCCGATCTCGGTCAACTCAGGACACGGGCCGTCCCGGACGGCGACGGTGGTTATCGTCTGTTCGGCCAGAAACTCTTCATCAGCTACGGCGAACACGACCTGACCGAACACCGACTGCATCTGGTTCTGGCCCGGTTACCCGACGCCCCGGAAGGCAGCCGTGGTATTTCCCTGTTCGCCGTGCCCAGCCATCGGTTGAACGATCAGGATGAACCGGCCGAGCGCAACGACATCCACTGCACCGGTATCGAACACAAACTCGGCCTGCACGGCAGCCCGACCTGCTCTCTGACATTCGGTCAGAACGACGGAGCCAGGGGTGAGCTCGTCGGCGAGCCGGGGCGGGGCCTGGCCCTGATGTTCGTGATGATGAACGAAGCCCGGCTCAGCGTCGGCCTGCAGGGTGTCGCCGTCATCGAGCGTGCTTACCAGAACGCCGTCGCCTGGGCGAGCGAGCGCAAACAGGGTCGACACTGCGAAACCGGCGAAGGCCCGGTCGCCTTGATCGAACACCCGGATATTCGTCGACAACTGCTGCGCATACGCAGCCAGACCCTGGCCTCGCGGTTGCTCGGCATGCACCTGGGGTTTCAACTCGACTGCGCCCGACAGACGGGCCACCCCGATCGGGAGCTGGCCCAGCGGCGAGTCGACCTCTTGACCCCGGTATTCAAGGCCTGGTCCACCGAAGTCGCCAATCGGCTCGCCGGTGATGCGATTCAGGTGTTCGGTGGAATGGGGTATGTCGAGGAAACCGGCGTCGCCCAGTTCTACCGCGACCTGAAAATCGCCACGATTTACGAGGGCACCACCGGCATCCAGGCGCAGGATTTGTTGTTCCGCAAGATCCAGCGGGATGGTGGTGATGGTTTTCGAGACTGGCTCGACCAGATCGAGACCGACCTGAGCCCACTGTCGGACCTGGCCAGCGCCCAACACGCCTGGGCCTCCCTGGCCCGCCAGGCCCGGGCGCTGCGCAATCGGGTGGACTGGTTGCTGAGCGAAAAGGCGGACGACCCCGTCCACCTGCATGCGGCGGCGGTGCCCCTGCTGGAGGCCACCGGGGTACTCGCCAGTGCCTGGCAACTGGGTCTTGCGGTACGCGCGGCGCAGGATGAGGCGGTGACGGATGAATACCGCAATAATGTTGAGGCCCTGTTCTCCTTCTACTGTGCCCACTGGTTGCCCGAGTTGTCGGCTTCCCTGGTTCGGGTTTATCAGGCTGGTTCCGGGGGTGGTGGTTATGTTTTTGCTTAGTTACTCCCTTTGCTGGGCCGGGTTGGTTGCCGAGAAACCGCACCGGCTGGGCGGGGTGCTTATGCGGGGTCGCCGTAAATACGCCGACGCGTCGGACCGCCCTGTAGGCTTGACCGCAGCATCCCTGCTGCGCACATCCCCACACAAGCACCCCACCCATCCGGCGCTAACCGACAATGCCACCGCACATGAGGGTGGTTAAAAACCGTAGGGTGGGCACCGCCCACCATGGAAGGAAAACGGCGCATGGGGTTATCCATTGACACCGAAGGAAGGTGCCGGTCGTCACAACCGGTGGATGAATCGAACAGCCCGGTGGGCGGTGCCCACCCTACAAGGCTGGTGAGGGAGTAGGTTGGATTAGCCGATAGGCGTAATCCAACATCCGGCACGGGTTTCCGGCAACCAAACCAAACGCAACGCATTAAAACAAAGACAAGAAAGGTAACGATGATGGCTACTGGTTTTAGAGACATCAAACTGGGCACGGCGACCGCCGAACTGGAGCAGCGCTCCGACGGTACGCAAATCTTGAGAAGCCGGGAACCTCTGCCCGAGTACCCCGACACCTTGATGGAACGTCTCGATCATTGGGCCGCCGCGACACCGAATCAACGCTTTGTCGCACAGCGTGATGCAGCCGGTGAATGGCGGAGTTTCACCTATGCGGAAACGCTGCAACGGGTTCGCGCCTTGGGCCAGGCACTGCTGGATCGCGAACTCAGCCCCGACCGTCCTCTGGTGATCCTGTCCGGCAACAGCATCGAACATCTGATGCTGGCGTTGGCCGCGATGTACGTCGGTGTTCCCTATGCGCCGGTTTCGCCGGCGTACTGTCTGATCAGTCAGGACTATGGCAAGGCCAGGTATATCTGTGAATTGCTGACGCCGGGGTTGTTCCTGGTCGATAAGGCGGCGGATTTCGCCGATGCGTTGCAGGCCATCAACACCGACCACGCGGACGTTATCGCGATCGATCCGTCCGGTCACGAAGACTCGGTGAAACGTTTTGACGACCTCCTCGACACAGCGGTCACCAGCGCCGTGGATGAAGCCCATCGCTCGGTAACACCGGACACCATCGCCAAGTTTCTGTTTACTTCTGGGTCCACCGGCATGCCGAAAGGCGTGATCAACACCAATCGCATGCTGTGTTCGAACCAGGCGATGCTGCAGGGGCTGATGACGTTCCTGCGCGATACGCCGCCGGTGGTGCTGGATTGGTTGCCGTGGAACCACACCTTCGGTGGCAATCACAATGTCGGCATCGTGCTGTACAACGGCGGTACTTTGTACATCGACGACGGCAAGCCGGTGCCGGGTCAGTTCGAGCGGTCCATCGCTAACCTGCGGGAAATATCGCCGACGCTGTATTTCAATGTGCCCAAGGGCTTCGAATTTCTCGCCGAATATCTGGAACAGGACGACGACTTGCGGGAAACCTTTTTCCGCGACCTGAACCTGATGTTCTTCGCCGGCGCCGGTCTGTCGCAACACCTCTGGGACAAGCTGGATGCATTGGCGATCAAGACGATCGGCAGCAAGATCGGCATGCTCACCGGCCTCGGCGCGACCGAGACGGCGCCGTCGGCGATGTTCGCCTCGTTGGAGGAATCCCAGTCCGGTGTCATCGGATTACCGGCGCTCGGCGTGGAGATCAAGCTGGTGCCCAATGGTGGCAAGCTGGAGTGCCGGGTGCGCGGTCCGAACGTGATGCCGGGGTACTGGCGTCAACCCGATGTCACCGCCAGGAGTTTCGATGAGGAAGGCTTTTATTGCCTGGGCGATGCGGTGAAGTGGATCGACCCGGACAACATCCAACGCGGGATGCGTTTCGACGGCCGCATTTCGGAAGACTTCAAGCTCGACACCGGGACCTGGGTCAGCGTCGGGCCCCTGCGGGCCTCCATCATTCACGCCGGTGCCCCCTATGTACAGGATGTCGTGATCGCGGGGATCGACCGGTCCTATGTCTCGGTCATGGTGTTTCCCGATCGCGAGCAATGCCGGCGGCTCAGCGGCTTGCCGGCCGGGGCCGATTCCGCTGCCGTGCTCGACAGTGAACCGGTACGACGGGCGTTCAGGGACCTGCTGAAAACCCTGGAGGCGCAAAGTACCGGCAGCTCCAACCGCGTCAAGCGCCTGGTGGTGCTGGACGAGCCGCCGAAAATGGATGCGCATGAAATCACCGACAAGGGGTCGATCAATCAACGGGCCGTGCTGGATAACCGCGCCGATGTCGTGACCGATCTGTACGCCGAGCCACCGTCCGAGCGAGTCATTCGTCTGGATGCCTGAACCGGTTTTAACGAGGAACTTTCAATGTTGGTAAACCGTTGTACCCGAACGATCGAGTGGGGCGATTGCGACCCGGCCGGTATTGTGTTTTATCCGCGCTATTTCGCGTATTTCGACGACTGCACCGGTCGTCTGTTCGCCAAAGCCGGCTTCCCCAAATTCGAGATGCACCAACAATTCGACATGATCGGCTTTCCCATGGTCGACACCCGCTCGAAGTTTTACATCCCGTCGCGCTACGGCGAAGAGGTGATGATCGAATCCACGATCACCGAATTCCGTCGCAGCAGTTTCGACGTTCATCATCGCTTGCTGAAAGGCGACGACCTGGCGGTGGAAGGCTTCGAAACCCGGGTTTGGGTCGGAGACGATCCGGACAATCCGGGCGGCATCAAGTCGAAGCCGATTCCCGATGCCGTGATTCGCGCATTCCAGCAATAGCGCGAGACCGATGTGCGGCGGCCGGGCGTGTCGGCACGGGGGCGGTTTTCTGATCGACTATCCGAGCGTATGACAGACGCATCCTCGCGTCATCCGTTCGGCTGGATGCTTTCGATAAGTGGCGGAATCCGGTTTTAGCGACTATCTATTCTCAATGGGTGCCGTATGGCACGACCGCTGAAACCGGACACAGTCGTAATGCCAACCCGTTATATCCTGATCGGTTTGGCAGCCGCCATCGCCCTGACGTTGTCCGTCGTGGAATACCAGGCGGAGTTGAGGGGGATTCGGCAGGCCGCCGAGCAAGCCGTCCAGGTTCGAGCGAACCTGATCAACCGGTACATCATTCTGATGCGCCAAAACGTCTACGCGCTGGACAGCACCATTGAGGACCGGTATCTCGAAGCCCGGCGTACCGGTTCCCTGGCACGGGAATTGGAGTCCATCCGACCCTTTGTAGACTACGATGTCTGGGGCGTGTCGGGGGCTGCGGGCGAGGGCGGCATCGAGTCGTTGAGCGGCACCCTGACCGGCACCTCGGTGTTGGCGCGGCGACCACCGGAACTGGACTATGAGTTGACGGCCGTCTTCTCCGCCGAGAGCCAGTTTCGCACCCTGCTGGAACACGTCCCCGAGGTGATCTGGGTCTACTACACCTCCCTCAGCGAGTTCATCTACATCGCGCCCGACCCCGCCGTGGCGGACTTTCGCTTCTCCGATGTGCTCTACACCAAGGAATTCTGGTCCCAGGCCGAACCTTCGGTGAATCCCGAGGGTCGGCAGATCATCAGCGACTTGTACGACGATGCCTATGGTCAGGGGTTGATGATCTCATTGTCGTCTCCGGTCGTGGTCGATGGCCGGTTTCTCGGCATCGCCTCGCTGGATCTGGGGCTGGGATTGTTGCGCGGGGCGACCGGTTTCGGCGAGGCGCTGGGCGAGTCCATCCTGATTGATGAGAATAACCGCATTGTCGCCCGCCGGGCCGATTTCGAGCTGGGAGAGACCTACGACGTCGACCATCGGGAGGACGCCTGGATCATCGATGCCGACGGAACCCGTTGGCGGTCCGCCATCGTAGCGCGGGATGAACTGCGACTGTTACACCGGTTACCCCGTTCCACCCTGTACTGGAACGGCGTCAGGGAGAGTCTGCTGGTGTGGGCGGTGTTGTTCGCGATGCTGGTGCTGGTGGCGTTCAGCGTTCGGCTGCGAGAAGCGCTGGCCAAGGTGACCACCCTGATGAACCGCGACGACCTGACCGGGCTGCTGAACCGGCGGGGAATCCAGGAAGCTTATCGACCGCTACGGGAACTGGCGCTGCGCGAAGGGCGGGATTCGGCCCTGCTGTTGCTGGACATCGACCATTTCAAACACATCAATGATAGCCACGGCCATGAGGTGGGTGACCAGGTGTTGTCCACCATCGCCGACCGTTTGCAGGCTCATGTCCGCGAATACGATCTGGTGTGTCGTTGGGGCGGCGAGGAGATTCTGGTCTTCCTGGCGAACGGCGATGCCGAGGTCTATCGGGCGATCGCCGAACGCCTGCGACAGGCTGTCGATGCCCGGCCGATGTCGTCGGCAAACGTGCAGGTGTCCGTCAGCGGCGGTCTGACTTTATTTGCTTCCGACGAGTCCCTGGTCAAAAACCTGCAGCGGGCGGACCGTCTGCTCTATCAGGCCAAGGACAGCGGACGAAACCGCATCGTCTCGGACCTGCCGGATGTGTGAACGTTAAGTGGCCGGTGTTTAGGGAGGTTACCGGCGACCTCCGCGCGCTTGTTGTCCGTCCCGTCCCACCGTTTCGAACCCACCGCTTCTTGTGATGCTTGTCACAGATTTATTATTGCGTATTGACGTGCAATCAGCCCGGCTGAACATCGATTTATGTTAGGGCAGGTCAGGGTTAAATGTCGTGAATGGAGATTATTCACGATGAAAAGCGCTTTTAATATGATAAATTGCCGTACATGAGGTCCGCATCACACAATTTCGAGGCGGAGAGCCCCGCAAGGGGGCATCAGAGCAGGACGGAATACCAGAATACGCGGCCGAGAATGCGCAGCTCGGTCAGGGCGTCGCCGGTGTAGCGTTCCTCGGGGTGTTCGGCGTCGTTGTAGGCTTTCAGCCGCAGGCCGCCGGGAATGCGGTATGCCACCCGGATCTTCATCAGCCCGCCGTGGTCGATGGCGTAGAGGTTGCCGTCGGTGACTTTGGTGGTGCTGGTGTCGACACCGACCAGGGCGCCATCGGGCAAATAGGGTGCCATGGCGTTGCCGCTGATGTGGGCGGCCGCAGCGTATTCCTTTGGTACACCGGCGCGGCGCAGTGCCGCCTTGGCGAAGCGCAGCATGGGGCCATTGCCGTCGAGCGTCACGGTCTGGTCGGCCGGCTTGTCGGTATCGGTTTCGACCAAATAGGGAATGGCGATGAGCGCATCGGCGCTGCTGCTGTAGCTGTCGTCGGTCTCGCCGGCCACGGCGTGTTCGTCGACTTCGGCTCTTTGCTCCCGCACCTGACCGGTCACCGGCCCCTGGTCGAAGGCCAGCCAGGACGCGTTCACGCCCAGAGCGAGTGCGATTTTTTCCATATCCCGGTAGCTGGGTTCGGTGCGGTTGTGTTCGTAGCTGCTGATGCGGGTTTGCATTTCCTTCCAGCCGCAGCGGGAAGCCAGTTCCGCCTGGGAGAGCTTGGCCTTTTTACGGGTCTCTCGGATTCGGGTGCCAACGTTGGTCATAGTCCCTGCCTTGATTCCTTGGGCTGATTAAAAGGCTAATGACATCACAATGCGTAATTTTTGCAAAATATAAATCTGTCATGTTAAAAAGGTGGTCGAAATGTAATTGCACGAGGGAATGCAATGCTTAGGCTCAAGTACTATCGGGTGAGCGCCGGGCTGACTCAGGGCGAGTTGGGAAAACGATGCGGGTTCAAGTCGGCGCAATCGCGTGTCGCGCTCTACGAGAGTGGCGAGCGCCTGCCGCCGCTGCCGGTGGCCCGACGCATCGTGAAGGTGCTGAACGACGCGGGCGCGCCCTGCACGCTGGACGAGGTGTTTCCGCCGGAAACCACGGTGAAACGGCGTACACCGGCCTGAACCCGGGAGTTGACGCGTCGGACCCGGTCGAAGAGACTGGCCGCTTGACCGTTCACAGGGACTTCATCGGTGATATCCACGTTTTTAATCATCCTCTTTATCGGTTTCCTGTTTCTGTTCAGTCGCGTCAATGCGCTGCAGAAACAGGTGGATAGTCTGGCGAAACAGCTGGCCGCCCGCTCCCGTGCGCATGATTCGGACGCGGAAAACACGGCCGAGCAGGCGAGCGCCACGGCACCCGAACCGCCGGCCATTGAACGTCCGGAAGACGGCGCAGCCCGGGAGCACCGACATCCCGCCGGTTACGAAGCGCTGCAACCGGAATATTCGAATGCCGACCAAACGGCGCACCAGGCGTCCGCTTCAACCGCCACGCCCGCATCGGCCGACGAGACGCCGGCCGTTCCGGACGATCCCTGGTCTTCGGCACCGACCCGGGACGAGAACAGCGAACCGGATGTGTTCGACAAGCTGGTCGCGGCCGTTAAAGGCTATTTCACCGAGGGCAATCTGATCGTCCGGGTCGGCATCGTGGTGCTGTTCTTCGGCGTGGCCTTCCTGCTGCAATACGCCAATGAACAGGGCGTGTTGCCGGTGCGCCTGAAACTGTTCGGTGTCGGCGCCCTGGGGGCGGCCCTGGTCGGGCTCGGTTGGTGGCTGAGGCTGAAACGACCGCTGTACGCGCTGATCATGCAGGGCGGTGGTCTCGGCATCCTCTACATGACGGTTTTCGCTGCGTTGCGACTGTTCCAGATGCTCTCGCCCACGGCCACCTTTGCCCTGCTGGTGGTCATGGTCGTCGCCTCGGCCGCGCTGGCGGTGCTGCAAAACGCGCCCGCCCTGGCGATTATGGCGGTGACGGGCGGGTTTCTCGCGCCGATCCTGGCCTCGACCGGGGAGGGCAGTCACATCGCCCTGTTCGGTTATTACGCGGTGTTGAATCTGGGCATTTTCATCATGGCCTGGTTCAAGGCCTGGCGGGTGCTGAATCTGGTCGGTTTCGCCTTTACCTTCGTGATCGGCACCCTCTGGGGCGTGCTGCAGTATGTGCCCGAGCAGTTCGCCAGTACCGAGAGTTTCCTGGTGCTGTTTTTCCTGTTCTATGTCGGCATCGCCCTCCTGTTCGCGCTGCGCCAGCCGCCGCGCCTGAAAGGCTATGTCGACGGCACTCTGGTGTTCGGGGTGCCTCTGGTGGCCTTCGGGCTGCAGGCGTGCCTGGTGGTCGATTTCGAATACGGTCTGGCGTGGTCGTCGCTGGCTCTGGGGGCGTTCTATGGCGCCTTGACCGTGCTGTGCCGTCGCTGGGGCGGTGGCTCATTGCGTGTATTGAGCGAAGCCTTCCTGGCGCTGGGCGTGGTGTTCGCCTCCCTGACCGTGCCGTTCGCGCTGGACGGCGAATGGATCGCCACCGCCTGGGCGCTGGAAGGCGCCGCCCTGGTCTGGATCGGGGTGCGCCAGCAGCGCCGCCTGGGTGTGGCCTTTGCCATCCTGCTGCAGCTGGGGGCCGGGCTAGCCTTTCTGGAAGCCTGGGGTATGAGATTCGGCGATTGGGCGGTACTCAACGCCACCTTCATCAGTGCCCTACTGGTCGCCCTGGCCGGCGGGTTCAGCAGCTACTACCTGCATCGACACGACTGGGAAGCCGAAACCTGGGGACGAATGACCCGTCGGTTGATGCTGGTCTGGGCGCTGGTCTGGTGGCTTGGCAACGGCTTGATGGAAATCGAGGCTTATGTGCCGACCCGGTTCGAATGGTTGACGACTCTGGTGTTCCTGGCCGCCAGTGCGGGCGTGTTGGGTTGGCTGGAAGGTCGCTTGCGCTGGTCCAGCCTGAGACTGACAGTGGTGGGCCAGGCGGGCGCCCTGCTGTTGGTTGCGATGGGCGCCCTGACGATGGCCGACCATCCCTTCGAAGACGCGAACCTGCCGGGTTGGGCGGTTTTCTACGGTGTCTACCTGGCCTTGCTGAAGCAGCGGGATAACCGTAAGCACGATGACCTGGAGACGGTGCTGCCCGCACTCCATGCGCTCGGTGTCTGGGTTCTGGTTCTGTTACTGACCCAGGAGGCCCAATGGTGGGTAGCCCATTGGACCGAACCCATGTCGGCCTGGACGCTGGTCGCCCTGATCGTGCCGACCCTGGCGGCGATGGGATGGGTGCAACTCGCCTCGACTTGGCCCATTCGCAGCCGCCCGTTGCTGTATCGGGTACAGATACCCGCACCGATGGCCGGGTTGTCGGTGCTCTGGTTCCTGGGTGTGAGCGCCGAGCCCAGCCTGGCGCTGGGCGGATACCTACCGCTGCTGAACCCGCTCGATGCCGTTCAGGCGGGTGTGCTGGCGATGCTGTGGCTCTGGTGCCGCGGTTTGTCCGAAGAGGAACACCTCGGCATCACCGCCAACCGCTACCGCGCGGCCCTCTCGGCTCTGGCCTTTATCGGCCTGAACGCGGCGGTGCTGCGCTGCCTGCACCACTGGACCGGTATGGCCTTTGAACCGGAGGCCATACTCGCTTCGGCCCGGGCCCAGGCAACGCTCTCCATCGTCTGGACTCTAGTCGGTCTCGGTGTCATGGTCGTCGCCACCCGGCGTGGCTGGCGTGTGGTCTGGCTGGTCGCCGCCACTCTGCTCGGCGTCGTGGTCGCCAAGCTGTTCCTGTTCGACATGCGCGACAGCAACACCCTGGCGGCCATCGTGTCGTTCATCGCTGTAGGGCTGCTGTTACTGCTGATCGGCTATCTGTCGCCGATCCCGCCTCGTCCTGCGAGTCAACGCCCTGCGAGCTAGGGCCCCGGGGTGTTGATGCTTTTTTAGCCAGGAGGATGGTATATGACCGCGCCTTACGGTAAGCTCCACGTCCTCGCCGGACCCATGCCCGTATCGATCAGGGCGCCCGTCGTATTTCATCCCTCCATTATGAGTACCGATTGTTTATGAGTTTTGCCTCCCTGGGGCTGTCCTCCGAATTGTTAAAAGCCGTGGCCGAGCAAGGCTACGACACACCATCCCCCATTCAGGCCCAGGCTATCCCCGCCGTACTGTCCGGCCGGGATGTCATGGCCGCCGCCCAGACCGGCACCGGTAAGACCGCCGGTTTCACCCTGCCGCTGCTGCAACGCCTGAGTGCCGGCGAGCGCGCCCGCCCCAACCAGGCCCGCGCCTTGATCCTGACCCCGACCCGTGAACTGGCCGCCCAGGTGGCCGAAAGTGTCGAGACCTATGGCAAGCACCTGCCGTTGAAGTCGGCCGTGGTCTTCGGCGGTGTGAAGATCAACCCGCAGATGATGAAGCTGCGCAAGGGCGCCGATGTTCTGGTGGCCACGCCGGGCCGCCTGCTGGACCTGTATAACCAGCGCGCCATCGGCTTCAAGCAACTGGAAGTGCTGATTCTGGACGAAGCCGACCGCATGCTCGACATGGGCTTCATCCACGACATCAAGAAAATACTCGCGTTGTTGCCGAAAAACCGTCAGAACCTGATGTTCTCGGCGACCTTTTCCAATGACATCCGAGGCCTGGCCAAGGGGCTGGTGAACGATCCGGTGGAAGTTTCGGTGTCACCGCGCAACACCACGGCCAAGTCGGTGTCGCAGTGGGTCTATCCGGTCGACAAGAAGCGTAAACCGGCCTTGCTGACTCAACTGATTCAGGAAGGCGACTGGCGCCAGGCACTGGTGTTCACCCGCACCAAACACGGTGCCAACCGCTTGAGCGACCATCTGGAAAAGAACGGCATCCGCTCCGCCGCCATTCACGGCAACAAGAGCCAGGGCGCGCGCACCAAGGCGCTCAACGGGTTCAAGGACGGCTCTGTCCATATCCTGGTGGCGACCGACATCGCCGCACGCGGACTTGACATCGACCAGTTGCCCCAGGTGGTCAATTTCGACCTGCCCAATGTGGCCGAGGACTATGTCCACCGCATCGGCCGGACCGGTCGGGCCGGCGCCAGCGGCCAGGCGTTTTCCCTGGTCAGTGCGGATGAAACCAAGCTGCTGTCCGGCATCGAGAAGCTGACGCGTCAATCGATTCCGCGTCGCACAGTGGAAGGGTTCGAGCCGGATCCGAACGCGCCTCAGACCAGCCCTGAAACCAGTGGTCGACCGTCGGCGAAGAAAAAGCCTAACGGACGTCGGCCTTCCGGTAATGCCGGTAAGGCCAAGCCGCGTTCGGAAGGTCGATCGAATGGCGGCTCGTCGAACGGCGATTCCCGTCGTCCGGCCCGCCGGCGCCAACGGGCTGCTGCCCGGGCGTAACCCAGGACCTTGCTTTGATGGTGTAGGGCGGAAGAGCCGTAAGGCGTTATCCGCCGTATCAGCCAAAGCTAGAAGCCTTCCGCAGGTTACCGGGTGGGCTCCGCCCACTTGGCAGATGTCGTCTTAGGCTCTTCTGCCCTACGGTTCGGGTATCGGTACAGCCCCTGCCCGTCGTTCAGCGACGGGCAGGTTCCGCCTTTCCTTTACGGCGCTACCCGAATCCAGGCATCTTCCCAATTGCTCCCGTACCCCGGCTCGTAATGCGGTGAGGCGTCGGAATAGACCCGGCACCAGCCTTCGTACGGGAACGGCTTGCACTCGTACACGGCGCCGTCCCGGGCCAGTACTCGGGTGCCTCCCTCATAGCTCTCCAGGCCTTTCGGATACACAAAGTCGTATTCCTGATCCGCATTCGGGTCGACCAGGTTCAGCGTCCGCGTTTGCTGGGCGGTTCCTCCGTTTTCGTTTTCAGCGACCACCACCAGGCTGTAGGTGCCGGGCTGTGCGTTCTCGACGGTCAAGCCGAGATCCAGGCTGGTGTTCAGCGTGCCCTGGGTGCCGGTGATCCGGTTGTTGTCCGCATCGAACAGTTCGGCCGTAATTGTCAGGGTTTGCCGGCTGGTCAGGTTGAAATCGACCTCGGCCCGGCCATCCACGATCTCGTAGCGATCCATAACGCCATTCAGGGAGAAGTCCACCGGCTCCGGTTCATCGGTGACGATTTCAGTCTCGACCCGGGTGATCGCGCTGCCCGCTTCCACGAAGACATCGTTACGGCCCGGGGCCGGTGTGATGGTGCCGTTGTTCAGCACACCGGCGCGCAGTTGCGTACTGTCGGCATTGATGGTTTCCGCCAGTTTTTGCGGCCAGACCTGGCTGTCGCCGTTGGCTGGGGTATCCACCGTCCAGGCGATGGCCAGCTCCGGCATTTCGCCGACATCGTCGAATACCCGGGCGCGGACGACATCGCCCGGGTTCAGGTCGGTGGAGGGGTGAATGTCGCCGACATCGGTCCAGCTCGGCCCGGTGTTGTCGCCGTCGATCACGATATCGACTACCTGGTAAAACGAATTGACGGTATCGCCCACGTCCCAGACCCCGAGCAGGACATGGTAGCCACTGCGGTTTTCCGGCAGATAGCATTCGTGGGTGAGATCCACCGGCGGACGTTCATTGTTCCCGTCGACCACACAGAACGGATCCAGATCGAAACTGGCGCGTTCCAATGGCTGGTTCGGGTTCCAGCCGGGTTTGGTCAGAAAGTAGCGGAAGTCCCGTGAGCTGTGGTTGGCGGTGAAATGCCAGCTGATGTCGATGGATCCGGTCTGGACCGTGGTTTTGGTCCATCGGGTCGCGGTCTGGGTGTTCAGTTCGGAAAAGTGGGACACCCCGGCGCTGGCAATCTCGCCGTCGGCCGGTCCGGTTTCCGGAAAGCGATCCGGCCCTTCCACGCTTTGCGGTTCCCATTGAATGGCGCCGCACCCGGTGTTGGCACCCAGGGCGCATTGTTGTGAGCGGGAGGCGGGTTGGCTGATGTAGCCGTGCGCCAGGGCGGTTTGGCTAAGCAATGTCGAGGCGGCCAGGCAACCGAAGGCCAGCGTCGTTTGCAGAGTCTGTTTCATGATCGAACCTGTTTTGTTTTAGGAATGGGGGATGATCATTAGGACAACGAACTCTAATGGCAGGGTGAACCTATCAGGTCGCGAGGCGAGGGCCGTGGTGAAAACGTCGGTTTTGTGGGCGGGTTCAAAAAAACAAACTGCTTTAAAATCAATAGGTTATGTTGGATGGGACCATTGAGGCGGGAGATGGTCTGAAGGTATGGAGCCAATTCGGGTCGCGCAGGGGCCTGCGCTCCTGCAGGGTGGAGGCACCGCCCTGCGCGACCCATCAACCTATGACCGGGCGTCTGTGCTTGCTCGTTCGCGCGCTCGCTCGAACAGATCCACACCCAACTGACCGAACAAGTGCACGAAATCGATCAGCACCCAGTTTTCGATCAACTGCCCGTCTTCGACCCGCCACCAGTCCATGACGCGCATGGTGATGGCCCGGTTTGTGGCCGGTACGCCCAGATAGTCGCCTCCGTGGGTGGCGTCGATGGAAGGCCAGCCGCTGGAGCAGGCGTAAGGACCGTCGCCAAAGCGGGCGTAGTGCTGCCCGCCGACCCGATCCGGAAAGGCGGTCAGGAAGGGAATGCGGTGGTCTTTCTGGAAACCGTCGTAGCTCAGGTTGGAACCGATGCCGCCAGGACCATACCAGAGCATGTCGCGATGCCAGTAGCCGCCCTCGCCGGACTGACCGGCGCTGTCGAAGGTATCGGGGTCGAACGCCTTCAAGTCTCCCAGCATGGCCTCGACCAACAGAACGGTGGCGTTATCCTGCGCGCCGGGCCCGTCGGTCAACCGAATGCCGTCGTGGCTGGCGGGTCCGGGGAACAGCATTTCGGTGCCGAGTTCCATCGGTAAGGGCATGCAACCCAATTGTCGCATCAGGTCCACCCAGTCGACGATGATGCGGGCTTCCGCGATCTTGCCGTCCACCAGTCGGTAGAACTCGCCGTATCTCAAGAACACGAGATGGTGATGCGGTTGCAGCCCGAACAGCGGGGCTTGCAGATTACCCACGAAGTGTCCGAAGCCGGATACCCAGGTCTCGCCGGGGTGAACCCGCGAGTCGCCGGAGATAAACAGCTCGGGCCGACGGTGCAGGTGACCGAACGCCGATCGTAACGGCTGAAACAGCCGCTCCAGACTGGCCTGCGCACCCGCGCAATGTCCCACCGGGTCGGACCAGTACCAGTCGGCGTCGGGGTGGCTGATCTCGGCCATGGCCTCGTTCAGGTCGTCATCCCCAGTAGTGAGCAGGCGGTTCAGCCCCTGGATGAGCGGGGTCAGATCGGTCATTGTCGATATCCTCAATGTGCGTTCACAAATTTAGGTTTGCATACGTAGTCATTTTATGCAAACTTAAATGCGTACGTATTCATTGGCGATGACTCAAGGCGACTTCCCGCCAGATCAGCGCGCCGAACGACAACAACAACAAGTTCAAGAACAATCGGATCGAGAGGACATACCGCATGGCGAGTATCAGGCTCAACGGCATCACCAAACGCTGGGGTAAAGTGACCGGCGTCAGCCACTTCGACCTGGAAGTGGCCGATCAGGAATTCATCGTCTTCCTCGGTCCGTCCGGCTGCGGTAAAACCACCACCATGCGCATGATCGCGGGCCTCGAAGACCCCTCCGACGGAGATATTCTGATCGGCGACACCCGCGTCAATAACCTGGACCCCAAGGATCGCGATGTGGCCATGGTGTTTCAGAGCTATGGCCTTTATCCCAATCTGACCGTCTATGAGAACATCCGGTTTCCACTCAAGGTACGCAAGGTGGACCCGACCACTCACGACGACCGGGTCCGCAAGGCCGCCGACATGGTTGAACTCGATAACCTGTTGCATCGTTTTCCCCGCGAGTTGTCCGGCGGTCAGCGTCAACGTGTCGCGCTGGCGCGGGCCATTGTCCGTGAGCCCAACGTCTTTTTAATGGACGAGCCCTTGTCCAACCTGGACGCCAAATTGCGTGTCTCCACCCGGGCCAAGATCAAGCATCTGCAGCACACCCTGAAAACCACCACCATCTATGTGACGCACGATCAGATCGAGGCTATGACTTTAGCTGACCGCGTGGTGGTCATGAACAAAGGCAAACTGCAGCAACTGGGCACGCCGAAGCAGATTTACGATACGCCCGCCAATACCTTTGTCGCCTCTTTCATCGGTTCTCCGGCCATGAATCTGTTGTCGGGCCGCATCGAACAGGGCCACTTTGTGGCCGGCGACGCGCGCATACCGGCGGGCGACATTCAGAACGAAGGGGACATCACCCTGGGATTCCGGGCCGAGGACGTCGAGGTCACCCTCGACAACGACGCCACCCTGGTCGCCCCGGTCTACAGCGTCGAATTGTTGGGAGATGCCACCCTGGTCACGTTGAACATCGACGGGACTCTGGTGGCGGCGAAAGCCTCCAAGGACTTTGAAGTCGAAATGGATCAGCAGGTGGGTTTCCGGTTGGCGCCGGAAAGTTGCCACTGGTTCGATGCACACACCGGCCATCGGATCGATGGCTGAACCATCCGTTGAGGAGAGAAAACAATGAGAAAACTGACCCTCGCCGCCCTGCTCGGTTCCGCACTGGTCGCCACCGGCGTTCAGGCCGAATGCGATTTTGACAACCCGGAACCGGTGTCCATTCTGGCCAACAGTTTCGAAGCCTGGAAAGTGGTGACCGACGCCATGGCCGAGTGCGGAAACTTCGAAGCCGAACTGGACAATGAATTCCGTACCAAGCAGCCGACCGCCTTCGCCTCCAGCCCGTCTTTGTATGAAATCGGCGGCGTCAGCAACTCAACCATTACGCCGCTGCTCAACCGTGACCTGATTCGTCCGCTGGACGATCTGGTGGCCAAATACGGCGATCAGGTTCGCCCGGCCCAGTTGATCAAATTCGACGGCGAGGTGAAGGCCGTCGCCATGATGATCAACACCCAGCACCTGATGTACCGCACCGATATATTCGATCAGTTGGGGCTGGATGTGCCGACCACCTGGCATGAAGTCCTGCGCGCCGCCGAAACCATCCGCGAGGCCGGTGTGGTGGACTACCCGCTCGGCGGCACCTTCCAGACCGGTTGGAACCTGGGCGAGGAGTTCGTCAACATCTATCTGGGTTATGGCGGTGAATTCTTCAACAGCTCCGAGCCGGCCGTGAACAACGACAACGGCGTCAAAACCCTGGAACTGATGAAAGCTCTCACCGAATACATGGACCCGGAATACCTGGTGTCCGATTCCACCTACGTTCAGCAACAGTTCCAGCAGGGCAAGATCGCCATGGCCAACCTGTGGTCGTCGCGCGCGGCGGCGATGAATAACGAGGCCGAATCCTCGGTGGTCGGCAAGGTCGGCATGGCGGCCGCCCCGGCCGTGGTCGATGGCGGTAAACCGGCGACCACACTGTGGTGGGACGGCATCGTCATCGCCAAAAACCTCAGCGACGAGGCGGCGGAAAACGCCTTCCGTGTCGCATTGGAAGGTCTGGATGAAGACATGGTCCGGAAACATCGCGAAGTCGCGGCCTGGTTGGTGCCCGGCTATGAACCGACGCCTTTGGCAAAGGGCGCGATCGAGTCCGTCCAGGGCGGTGCGCCAAGCTATCCCTCGCGCGTCGAGATCGGTCTGATGCACACCGCACTGGGCAACAACGTGGCCGACTTCCTGACCGGTAAACAGAGTGCCGAAGCCACGCTGCGCGCCATCGAGTCGGATTACCGCACCGCGGCCGAAGAACAAGGTCTTTTGTAATACCGACCCGTTACGACGGCGTCTCTTTGAGGGGACCGGAAACCGGCCCCTCCGTTTTCCATCAATCAAACGGCTGAGCACGATCCGGCGGTTTGGTTGTGCCATCAAACCGGGCAGAACCCAATGAACAGAAAGACGTTTTATCTCTTTGTCGGTCCGTCCCTGATCATGATGCTGGTGTTCATCGCCGCGCCCCTGATCAGCGTGTTTATCGGCAGCTTTTACGTGACCCGCAGTGTCTACGAGGACGTGACGGTGGAATCCTGCACACCCGGTTTCACCACCCAGACCTGCACCACCGAAGTGCGCCGCAAACCCATCATCAAGGACAACGGAGAAGTCCTGACGAATACGGTGTTTGTCGGGCTGGATACCTATCGCACCCTGTTGCAACCGGAACGGGTCAAGCGGGCTTTCACTCAGGGGCAGTGGCTGGAACCGTTTCGAACCATCGACTTCTACAAGGCCTTGCGATTTACCGTGATGTTCACCCTGATCACCTTGCCGTTTGTCCTGGTTGTCGGGCTCAGCATCGCCATGGCGGTGAACAATTGTGTGCGTACCTTGCGCGGCCCCATCATTTTCGTGTCGCTGTTGCCGTTCATCATCACACCGGTGATCGGCGCGCTGTCCATCCGCTGGTTGTTCATCGGTGACGGCCTGATCACCCGAGGGTTGGAACAACTGACCGGGCAGGACATTTCCATGTTCGCCCAGGGCTGGACCATTGAACTGCTTATGCTCTTCTACCGGGTCTGGCACGTCGCGCCCTTTGCCTTTGTGATCTTCTACGCCGGCCTGCAGACGGTCAATCAGGACACGCTGGATGCCGCCACCGTCGACGGTGCTTCCCGCTGGGAGCGACTGCGCTATGTCATCGTGCCGCACCTGCAGCCGCTGATCATTTTCGTCACCATGATTCATCTGATGGACGCTTACCGTGTGTTCGAGGAAGTCATCGGTTTCTCAAGCGAAGCCCATGTCATTTCATTGCAATGGCTCACCTTCGACTACCTGACACCGGACGACAGTGGCAACCGTGCCATCAGCCGAGCCTCGGCCTCATCCATGCTCACCATGGTTGGCATCATCATCATCTTGATTCCCGTGCTGCGCCGGACCTGGCGTGAACATCGAACCGGAGCCTGAACCCATGGAAAACACAATACCCAACGCCATGCGCCAGCCCCCCTGGTTGAAGGTCGGCACTTACTCCTTCCTGTTGTTCTGGATCGTCGTCGCGGCCTTTCCCCTGTTCTGGGTGGTCGTTATGTCGTTCAAACTGCCGGTTGACGCCTTCGCGTCGAACCCGCTGGAAGTTCTGTTCGGCCCGAACACCCAGAGTGAAGGCGAAGCGCTGTCGCTGATCGACCTCGCTGTCGGCGGGTTCTTCCTGGTTGTCGCCTATCAGTTGCCGGTCCGCCTCGCCCAACCCGGCCTGGCGTTGTTCGCACCGGGCGGTCAGCGGTTTATGGGCGGCATTTTTCTCGGTCTCGCCTATCTGGTGATCCTGTATGTCGGCTTCGGCTTCCTGTTGCCCGGCATCACGGCGGCACTGGAAGTGGTACTGGGCTGGATACCCCTGGTCGGCCTCCTCGCCAAACCGCTGGTCGGCATAACGCTTGAGCACTACTACGCGGTCTGGATCGACAACACCTTCTACGAGCAGTTCAAGAACTCCATCATCGTCACCGTCGGTGTGGTCACCATCTCGCTCACCGTTGGAACCCTGGCGGCGTACGCGCTGTCGCGCACTACATCCGCCATTGCCTTCTGGCTGCTGATCGCCGCGCTGGTGTTTCGCGCACTGCCGCACTCGGTGCTGGTGACCGGGTACATGCCGGTATTCATCCAGTCGCGCGAGTTCTTCCAGATGCTGTGGGATACACCGATCCTCGGTGTGGTGTTAAGTGCCTTCAGCGAGACACCACCGACGCTCTATGGCCAACCCTTGGCCGTGATCGCGGTGCTGGTCGCCATCAACCAGCCGTTCACCATCTGGATGCTGCGCAGCTTTTTCATGACGGTCCCGAAGGATCTGGATGAAGCGGCCCGCATCGATGGCTGTTCCCATTTTCAGGCGTTTCGCCAGGTCATCATGCCGGTGATGTGGCCGGGGGTGATCACCACAGGGCTGTTCTCGTTCCTGTTGGCGTACAACGATTACCTGGTCACGTCGCTGCTGCTCGATAACCAGAGTCAGACGATGGTTCCGGCGATCACGCAGTATTTCAATCGCGAAACCACGGCCACCGACCAGATCGAAGCCATCGCGGCGGCCGCGTCGATCACGGCGCCGCTGTTCCTGTTGGTCATGGTCTTCCAGAAACAAATCGTCTCCGGCCTGACGGCCGGGGCTGTCAAGGGCTGATGTGACTGTGGCTGGGTTGGATCTGGTGTCAGTGGTACCGCATTGGCTGCCGGGGATACGCCTGCGGGGTCGCCGTAAATACATCCATGTAGGCTTGGCCGCAGCATCCATGCTGCGGACATCCCCGCAAACGTACCCCCGGCATCCAATGCTCTATCACACCAACTCATCACACAGTGTTAATTCAGGAACTGATGGATGGGTTTGGGGTAGTGGACTTGGTAGTGAGCGACGGATGCCGGGTGCTCCCGGTCAGGGAAGTCCACAGCAGGGATGCTGTGGTCTAGCTCCCATGGATGGGTTGAATGGGCGGCACCCCGCGCGACCCTGAGCGGGAGTACCCGGCAGCCGGCGCGGGCCAGCAGCCACAGAACTAAAACCAACCACCCGAGCAACCACAGAACAAAACCAATACGCACACAGTAGGAGCCGAAGAAAATGGCCACTTATTTGAAGACCGGAAAAGAAGCCAGTGCCGTTGCTGAAATTGATGCCAAGGTACGCGGCATTGTTGAAAACGCGTTGAATGATATTGAGCAACGGGGCGATGCGGCCATCCGTGACATGTCCATCAAATTCGACAGCTGGGAACGTGAGAGCTATCGATTGACGGATCAGGAAATTCAGGCCTGCCTCGACAGTTTGAGCGACCGGGAATTGAAAGACATCGAATTCGCACAAACGCAGGTGCGTCGTTTTGCCGAGCATCAGCGTGCCGCGTTGCAGGATATTGAAGTCGAGACCTTGCCGGGGGTGATTCTCGGGCACAAGAACATTCCGATGAACTCCGTCGGCTGTTACGTGCCCGGTGGCAAGTATCCGATGGTCGCGTCGGCGCATATGTCGGTGTTGACCGCCAATGTCGCCGGGGTGAAGCGTATTGTGTCCTGTGCGCCGCCGTACAAGGGGCAGCCGGCAGCGGCCATTGTCGCGGCGCAGCATCTGGCCGGAGCGAATGAGATCTATGCGTTGGGCGGTATTCAGGCCGTGGGTGCCATGGCCATTGGTACCGAGTCGATCAAACCGGTCGACATGCTCGTGGGGCCGGGGAATGCGTTTGTCGCGGAAGCCAAGCGTCAGTTATTCGGCCGGGTCGGCATCGATTTGTTCGCCGGGCCGACCGAGACGCTGGTCATCGCCGATGAGACGGTCGACGGCGAAATGTGCGCCATCGATCTGTTGGGGCAGGCAGAGCACGGTACCAATTCCCCGGCCGTGTTGCTGACCAATTCCGAGAAACTCGCGCGTGAGACGATGGCCGAGGTCGAGCGTCAGTTGGGTATTCTGCCGACGGCCGAGGCGGCACGGCAGAGCTGGGAGGAGTACGGTCAGGTGATCGTCGCCGAGAGCTATGAGGAAATGCTGAGCATTGCTGATGAGATCGCGTCCGAGCATGTGCAGGTGATGACCGACCGCGACGACTGGTTCAAGGACAACATGACCAACTACGGCGCACTGTTTCTGGGGCCGCGCACCAATGTGTCGTTCGGCGACAAGTGCATCGGCACCAACCACACGCTGCCGACCAAAAAGGCCGCGCGCTATACAGGGGGCCTGTGGGTCGGTAAATTCATCAAGACCTGCACCTATCAGAAAGTCCTGACCGACGAGGCGTCCGCGACCGTGGGCGAGTACTGCTCGCGCCTGTGTGCGCTGGAAGGCTTCGCCGGTCACGGGGAACAAGCCAACCTGCGCGTGCGGCGGTACGGCCATCGCGACGTCGAACCCTACAGCGCGGTACAACCGGAATAAGACACTATGGAACTGCCAAAAACCCCCAGTTTTCGACTCGACGGCAAGCGCGCCCTGGTCACCGGGGCGGGCCGGGGCATTGGCCTGGCTTGCGCGGTGGCGCTGGCCGAGGCCGGTGCCGAGGTGACGCTGACGGCGCGCACGCAGGCCGAGATCGAGTCCGTCGCCGAGGCGATTCGAGCACGCGGCGGCGACGCCCGTGCCGTGACGCTGGATGTGACCGATCTCGATGCCGTGAGCCGGTTCGTCGATGCGGAGCCTCCCTTTGATGTGTTGGTGTCCAGCGCCGGCGGGGCCCGGCACCCACCGGCGCTCGAGGTCACGCCCGAGGACTTTGATTTCACGATGTCGCTGAACACCCGCTCGGCCTTTTTCATCGCCCAGCGGGTGGCCGACAAGCTGATTCGCGCGGGGAAGCCCGGCAGCCTGATAACCCTGTCGAGTCAGATGGGGCATGTGGGTGGCCCCAAGCGCGCGGCCTATTGCGCGAGCAAGCACGCCGTCGAGGGGTTTACCCGGTCGATGGCACTGGAGCTGGGTGCGCACGGCATTCGCATCAATACGCTGTGTCCCACGTTTATTCGCACCCCCTTGACCGAGCCGATGTTGGCGGACGCCGACTTTACCCGGTGGGTGACGGACAACATTGCCCTCGGCCGGGTTGGCGAGATCGAGGATCTGATGGGGCCGGTGGTGTTTCTGGCCAGTGATGCCAGTGCCCTGGTGACCGGCACGGCCTTGATGGTGGACGGAGGATGGACCGCGCGATGAAACGCAAACCGAGTTCCCGTGATGTCGCTCAATTGGCCGGTGTCAGTCAGTCCGCCGTCAGTCGGGCATTCACGCCCGGCTCGTCGGTAAAAGCCAGCACGCGCGAGAAGATTTTGCGAGCCGCCAAGGAGTTGGGCTATCAGCCCAATGTCATGGCGCGTTCGATGATCACGAGGCGCAGCAAGATCATCGGTTTCGTATTCGGTTATATGGAAAACCAGTACTACCCGGTGGCGCTGGAAAAGCTGTCCCGTGAGTTGCAGAAACGCGGTTACCACAGCCTAATGTTTTTCGCCGACAGCAACGAGCCGGCCGACGCCATCGTCGAGGAATTCCTGCAGTACCAGATCGATGCGGTCGTACTCGCCTCGGTGTCGCTGTCACCGGACTGGATCGATGCCTGCCACTCGGTGGCCGTGCCGGTCATTCTGTTCAACCGGGCGATCGACGCCGAAGACGTGACCGCCATTACCTCCAACAACCGCAAGGGCGGACGCGAGGTTGCGGATTTTCTGGTGGCCGGGGGGCATCGCCGCATCGCTTATCTGTCCGGTTTCGAAGGGTCGTCCACGAACCGGGACCGGGAAACAGGCTTTGTTGAGGGGTTGCAGGCGCACGGTCTGGAGCTGCACGTGCGGGCGCTCGGCGATTACCGGCAGGACCTGGCTCGCGAAGCCATCCTGTCGTTGTATCGGGGTCCCGAGTCGAGCCACCCGGATGCCATATTCGCCGCCAACGATCATATGGCGCTGGCCGTGCTCGATACCCTGCGGTTCGAGTTGGGCTTACGGGTGCCGGACGATGTCTCCGTTATCGGCTACGACGACGTACCGCTGGCCAAGGCTCTGGCCTACAACCTGACCACGATGGCACAGCCGGTGGACGCCATGGTCGATGCCACCGTCAACGCCCTGCTAGAGCGACTGGACAACCCCGGCACCGACGCCAAACGCATCGAAATCGAAGGGCCTCTGATCGTTCGGGGGTCCGCACGCATACCGCCAGGATACGACCATGAAAAATTTTGACTCACAGTTTCGTGACCTGCCCGACTACATCATCAAGATCACCGAAGAGATCTGGGAAGGTCGGGGGCTCGATACCCTGCGCCGTTATTACGGCGACACTCTACCGGTGCGCACGCCCGCCGGGCTGACCCAGGGCAACGAAAACGTCATCGCCGCCACCATGGGAACCCTGGCCGAATTTCCGGACCGTACCCTGCTCGGCGAGGATGTCATCTGGTGTGGCGACGAGGATGCGGGGTTTCTGTCCTCGCATCGCATTTTTTCCACCGCGACGCATCGCGGCCACGGCGTGTTCGGTCCGCCGACCAGCAAGCGTCTTCAGTTCCGGATCATTGCCGACTGTTACTGCATCGACAATCAAATCACGGACGAGTGGATGATCCGCGACCTGGGCGCGGTCGTGCGCCAGTTGGGCCTGGACCCGCAACGCTTCGCGGCCGACCAGATCGAACAGGAAGGTGGCGCCGAGCACGCCAAGCGACCGTTCACACCGGATCAGGACGTCGCCGGACCCTACCAGAGCCGGGGTAACGAGCACCCGCTCGGTCTGCGTTACGCCGAATTCCTGGAGCGCATCATGAACGCCGAATTGCGCGCCGTTCGCGAAACCTATGACCGGGCCGTGCAGTTGGAATTGCCCGGTGGCGTGACCGAGCATGGCCGGGACGCGGCCGACCGCTTCTGGCTGGGCCTGCGCTCGGCATTTCCGTTCGCCGAGTTCAAGGTGCACCACATCATCGGCCGTCAGGACGCCGGCATGGCCGATCGCGCCGCCGTGCGCTGGAGCCTGACCGGCACGCACGATGGCGTCGGGGCTTTCAGCCCGCCCACCGGTGCGCCTGTGCATGTCATGGGTATCAGCCACGCCGAGTTCGGTCCGCGCGGTTTGAATCGGGAGTGGGTCCTGTTCGACGAATCCGCCATCTGGAAACAAATTCTGCTGCATAAGGGGTAAACCAATGGATGCCAGCACTCTGGAACAGCGCATCGTTCGCTACGGCGATCTGGTGCCCTGTCGCACAGCCTTTATCGATGCTCACACGCCGGGCTCCAACCAGAAAGAAAACTTCACCATTATCGGGGCGGGTGTGTCCGAAAGCCCGGATCAATACGTCCACATTCGCGAGACACCCGGCTTCAACATCGGCGCCGCCGGCCAGCCGCCGCGTTGCACGAACTCGCTGCACACCCATCGCACCGCCGAAGTGTTTTTCGTCCACAGCGGTCGCTGGCGGTTTTTCTGGGGTGAGCACGGCACCGATGGTGAGTTCATCGCCGAGCCGGGCGATCTGTTCAATATCCCGACCGGTATTTTCCGCGGCTTCGAAAACATTGGCGACGACTACGGCATGCTGATGGCCGTGCTCGGCGGCGACGATGCCGGCGGCGGTGTCATCTGGGCGCCACACGTTATCGAGGCGGCGCGCGAGCACGGCCTGGTGTTGGCCGAGAACGGCAAGCTGTACGACAGTAAAAAGGGCGAGCAATTGCCGGAGGGCATCAAGCCGATGCCGTTGCTGACGCCGGAGGAACTGAAGCAGTTCCCGGTGGTGCACGAGAACGCGGTGATTCCCGACTATGTCGCCCGCTACCGGGATATAGAAGCCCTGGCGCGACAGGCACCGTTGCGCGTGCTTGGTGCGGACGGGTGGTTAAAAGATAAACCCGGATTCGAGATCGACTTCCTGCAACGTGGACAGGTCGGATTGGGCGACGCCTACCGCACCGATCGCCATGAAATCCTGATGGTGCATCGCGGCCATTGGCGCGTCACGGTCGACGGCGTTTCGGCGACACTGGCGCCGGGCGACACCTGCGCCGTGCCACCCGGCAGCGAGCGCGTCATCGAACCGACGATGAGCGGCGAGACCGCCTTATTCCTGGTGCGCAACACCGACGACCCGGCGGGGCCGACTCATGTCGACTGAACTGCCCCTGCTGTTGCTCCCCGGAATGATGTGCGACGAACGCTTGTTCGCGCCCCAGATCGAGGCGTTCCAATCGGAGCGCCCGGTGGTCGTCGCCGATATCACCGGGGCCGATTCGATGACCGAACTGGCACGCAGAGTACTGGCGGACACGCCCTGGCCGCGGTTCGCGTTGGGCGGTTTGTCCATGGGCGGCATCCTGGCGATGGAAATGGTGCGCCAGGCACCGGACCGCATCGCCGGTTTGGCTTTGATGGACACCAACCCCTGGGCGGAACCGGAAGAGGTGCGGGAAAAACGCGAACCCCAGATGCAGGCCGTGCGCGAAGGCCGCCTGATTGAGGTCATGCGCGACCAGATGGCGCCGAAATATTGTGCCGCGCACGAAACCGAATGCGCCCAACTGGATGTGATTTTGACCATGGCGGAAGACCTGGGACCGGCCGTCTTTCTGCGTCAATCGATCGCGTTGCGTGACAGGCCCGGGCAAACCAAGACATTGAAAGGTGTCACCGTACCGGGCCTGGCGTTGGTGGGCGAGGACGATCAACTTTGCCCACTGGACCGACACGAGGCCATCGCGACCCTGATGCCGGACTGCGAACTGGTTGTTCTGCCGCACGTCGGCCATCTGTCGACGCTGCAAGCCCCGGACGCGGTCAACGCCGCCCTGAACACCTGGCTGGAGAGACTGACATGACCACCAAGACCGCTTTCGACAATGCCTATTTCGACGCGCTGCGCGCTGTCGACACCCCGACCATCGCCAACGCCATCGAAGTCGTACTGGGCAAGCGGCAGGGCAGCGGCTTCACCCGCCGCACCGTGCTGGCGGCCGACCCCAGGCAACCGCCTATGGTCGGCTACGCCCGCACCGCCCAGTTGCGCGCCGCCGAACCGACGAGCGAAAACCCGGGCGCTATCGCCGAGCGACGCATGGCCTACTACCAATACATGGCCGAAGCCCCCAAACCCTCGGTTGTGGTCATCGAAGACCTCGACTACCCGGATTGCGTCGGCGCGTATTGGGGCGAGATCAATACCACGGTGCACAAAGGCTTCGGTTTACAGGGCACCCTGACTAACGGCGTCATGCGCGACCTCGATGCATTGGCGCCGGACTATCCGGTCATCGCCGGCTCGATCGGCCCGTCGCATGCCTTCGTGCGCGTCGAAGCCTACGATATTCCGGTTACTGTCTTCGACCTCACCGTTAATCCGGGTGACCTGATCCACGCCGACCGGCACGGCGCCGTGATCATTCCGGACGACGCGCAAGCCGAACTGCCCAAAGCCATCGAAACCATGATGATGCGCGAACGCATCGTGCTCGATGCCGCCAAGTCGCCGGATTTCAACTTCGAACACTTCAAACAAGCCTGGGCCTGTTTCGAAGCGGCCCGGGAAAAATAACCATAGAACCTTCGTAGGGCCGAAGAGGCAACGCCGATATGGGCCGTTTCGAACACGGTGCCCCGACCAACCAATGCCACCACGGTGGGCTTCGTCCACATGGCCGATGTCGGCAAAGCCTCTTCGGCCCTACCACATACGCTACAGAGAGGAGTCACATGTCCAACAAAACCCGAATCCAACCCTACCGACAGGCCCTCTACAACTTCGACCCCGAGACCGTCCGCGAAGCGATCAATGATCTCTTCCACCCGGACGCCTTACTCCAACTGTGCCACCCCTTCGAAACTCTCCCCGACACGGCCGCCTTCTTCGACCGGGCTCTGATGCCTCTGTTCGAAGCCATTCCGGATCTCGAATGCCGCGACACCATCGTCATGGAAGGGCCGAGCCAGAACGGTGGCCAATGGGTCGGGTGCTGCGGTTATTACACCGGCAACTTCGATCACCCCTGGCTGGATATCCCGCCGACCCGACGCCAGGTATCGCTGCGCTTCCATGAATTTTTCCGTTTCGACGACGGGCGGATCGTCGAGATGCAGGCGATCTGGGATATCCCGGAACTGATGATGCAGGCCGATGCCTGGCCCATGGCGCCAAGTCTCGGTCGCGAGTGGCATGTTCCCGGTCCCGCGCCACAAAACGGTTTCGTACCCGACTCACGCGACGATGCGCGGTCGAAGGCGAGCCTCGAACGGGTCGAAAACATGCTCCAATCGTTGGGAAACTTCGCCGAAGGCGGTGCCAGAGCCATGCGACTGGAAGACTACTGGCACCCACGCTGCAGCTGGTACGGCCCGAGCGGCATCGGCACAGGCCGGGGGTTGCGCGGTTTTCGCAACTGGCACCAGATTCCATTCCTGAACGCGATGCCCAACCGCGACGGCAACCCGGACAACGGTCATCTGTTCGCCGACGGCGACTTCGTGGGATTCACCGCCTGGCCTGGCATGAGCATGACCATCAGTCAGGACGGTTGGATGGGTATCGTTCCGAACAATCAGGAGATCACCATGCGCAGCCTGGACTTCTGGCGCTGCGAAAACGGCCTCATCCGTGAGAACTGGGTGCTGATCGACCTGTTGCACGTCTATCACCAACTGGGTGTGGATGTGTTTCATCGGTTGAAAGAATTTAACAAAGCGCGCGGGTTGCAGCCGTTTGACGATTAGGGAAGGGCGACGGGTTCTTGCATGACCTCAACCAGTTTGGGCGTATGCCGCTCCACCAGAGCGATCAACTGGGCGACCCGACCCGGAGAGAAGTGTTTGGCCCGATCCAGAAAATTGACCGTTCCCACGACCCGCTGTCGATCAATCACCGGAACGTTCACAACCGATGCGCACCCAAGCGCATTGATGACAGCGTGGTCGCCAAACACATCGGCGAACTCCTCGGTACGGTTGGCGACAAAAGGTTTTTGCTCGTCCAGTACGTGCCGGCTCCAGCGGTTGGTCAGCATCGGTTTGGACCCAGTGACCGGGTAAGCGTCGGGGTGGGATGTATAGACGCGTTGCGCCTGATTATTGGTGTGATCCAGAACCATAACGGTGAACAGTCGAATCCCCATTTTGGCGTCCGCCGCGTGGTGGATGTCGGAATATATGGAAGGTGCGGTCATTCGATTTCCTGAGTGAAAAAAAAGGGGCCGGTGGCCCCAAAGGGTTGAGCTATTCGTTCTTGTCGACTAATCGGTAATACACGTAGTCTGAAATGGCGCCGTTCACAAAGCCGTCCACCGCGTCATGCATCGCGACTTGCTTGGTCGCCTGGAACATGATGACGATCGGCGAATCACCTTGTACGCCGCGCTGCAGTTCCCGGTACATGACCATGCGCTGTTCGTTGTCTTGTTCCGTCAGAGCCGCCATGGTCATGCGGTTCATCTCATCGGACGGCTGCCAGGCATTGCGCCAGGTGGTTGTGCTCTGGTAGTTGTCGTCTGAGTTATCCGAGTTGTAGGAAAACGCCTTGGCGTTTGAGTGCGGGTCCATGAAATCCGGTCCCCAATACAGCAACATGGCTTCATGAGTACGGGCCCGGTACTTGGTAATGACCTGAGCGCCGGTACCGGGAAGAATCTCGAAGTTGATACCGACCGGTGCGAACGTCGCCTGCAGGGCCTGAGCCATATCGGTAAACGGTGCCGAGTTGATCACATCGAGCGTGACAGTGATCGGCAGGTCCACACCGGCGTCTTCCAGGATGGCACGCGCTTTGTCCGGATTATACTCATATGGCGTCTCGGTGACCGCGCCCGGGAAACCGGCTGGCCAGAACGATTGATGGACTTCCATTTGTCCGTTCAGGAAAGAGTCGACCATGCCGTTGTAATCCACCAGGTAGCGCGCGGCTTCCCACAGAGCTTCGGACGTCAGGCGGGAATCTTTCTGGTTAAACGACAGGAAGTGTACAGCGGCCTGAGGGTAGGTTTTAACCGACACGTCGTTGTTGCCGGACAACCCCTTGACCTGATCCGGGGTCAGGTTCATGGCGATGTCGACATCGCCCGCTTCCAGTAACAACCGTTGCGTGGCCGCTTCGGCGACGTGACGAATGATGACGCCATTGATCTCCGGGGTACCGCCGAAATAGTCATCGTTGGCATCCATGATCAGCAATTCGGCCGGACGGTAGGTGCGCAATTTGAACGGACCGGTTCCGGCGGAATTTCTGTTGAGCCAGGCGTTGCCCATGTCCCCATCGGAGGCATGTGAGGCAACCAGTTCAGCGTCCACGATCGACGCCGGTCTGGACGCCAGCACGTTGAGTACGAAAGACGGTGCGAAGTCCCCTTCATACCGGACGGTGACGGAATCGTCACCCGCAGTCACCATGTCCTCGATGTTGTCTGAGGTCCAGCCCAACTGGGTCAGGATAAAGGCGGGCGCCTTGTTGAGTTCGATGACGCGCTTGAACGAGTAGACGACATCCTCCGGGTCGAAGGTGTTGCCGGAATGGAACCGCACGTCGTCGCGCAATGAGAATACGATTTCCCGATCTTCGGCATTCACCGTCCACTTGGTGGCCAGTCCGGGGGCCAGGGTGGTGGTGTCCTCTGCGTCGTATTGCACCAATTGATCGTAGGTGTTGGCGACGAATTCTCCCGAGGAAAACTCATAGGCCTGAGCCGGGTCGATGCTAACGATGTCGTCGATGTTCTGAGCGACGACCAGGGTGTCATCCGGTGTCGCGGCCCAGGCGGATACGCCTGGCAACGACAATACGAGGGCTGACACCGCAGCCTTCAGTCGGTTATTCATTGTTCTGATTCTCCAACAGTATTGGTCAATAATCGGCCCCGTGTTCAACGGGACGGCTGAGGGCCCTTCAAACGAGGGGATGTGCCTGTCCACAGCATTTTCACCGGAACATCGCCGATGTTCGCGAACTGGTGCGGTGTGTCGCCCATAAAGTGCAGTGAGTCACCGGCGTGCAGCGTGAAGGTGCTGTCACCCAATGTCTGCTTGACCGCGCCTTCCAGCATCAGAATCAGTTCCTCGCCGGGGTGGCTGGTCAGCTCGGACTCGTAACCCACCGGAATATGAATGATCAGCGAGGTCAACTGGCCGCCGGGGAGGTCGGTGGAAATCCGCTCGTACTGCAACGAGGAGTCGGCCACGGCAAATCGCGGCCGTTCATCGGACCGGGTGATGCTGTCCGTCGCTTTGGGCGTGGAGATGAAATACTCGATGCTGACACCGAGCGCCGCGGCCAACTGGGCAAGGGTACCCAGTGACGGCGTGCCTTTGCCCCGCTCCACCTGACTGAGAAAGCCAACCGAGATACCAGCCTGGTCACTGAGGGCTTGCAAAGTCATGCCAGCCCGGCGCCTGAGTTCACGGATTCGCGAACCGCTGAGCAAGGTAGTTCCGGCTTCGGAGTCAGAGAGTTGAGGGTTCATCGGTGATCTCTTGGCTGTGAAAGTAATTTGACATTAGTAAAAAAATTTAGTTAAGTCAAAAAACTTTTTCATAACAATAAAGGTTTTATATGACTGCCGTTCGCCTGTCGGCCCGGCCTGTACCGCCGTCTTTGCGGTGGTTGAAGACGGGAGCCGGTTTTCTGGCTACTTTGTCGCTGACGTTTCTGGGGTTGTTGTTGATCACCTTCGTTATTGGGCGGGTAGTGCCCATCGACCCGGTGCTGGCGGTTGTGGGAGACCGTGCACCGCAGGAGGTGTACGACGCCGTCAAGCTGGAGATGGGACTAAACGATCCGCTTTGGCTTCAATTCATTCACTACGTCGGTTCGGTGCTGCAGGGCGATCTGGGCATGGCCGTCAGCAGTCAACGACCGGTCATTGAAGAGCTGGGACGTGTATTCCCCGCCACGTTGGAGATGGCGACTCTGGGCATTCTGATCGGTGTGTTCATCGGTGTCCCCGCCGGCGTTGTGGCGGCGGCCAATCAAGGCCGTTGGGTGGATCAGGTCATTCGCGTGATCGGATTGGCCGGTTATGCGATCCCCGCATTCTGGCTAGGGTTGGTGGGGCTGGCGTTGTTTTACGCCCATCTTCATTGGGTCGGCGGCCCGGGACGGCTCGATATCTTCATGGAGGGCCTGGTCAAACCCAAAACGGGCTTGTTGTTGCTCGACAGTGCCCTGGCCGGTGAGTGGGGCGTCTTTCGCAGCGCTGTTTCACATATTGTGTTGCCGGCGTTTATTCTCGGGTTCTTCAGTCTGGCCTACATTGCTCGGATGACCCGCTCGTTCATGCTGGATCAGTTGAGCCAGGAATACATCGTCACCGCCCGAGTCAAAGGTGCACCGGAACGGGTAGTGATTTGGCGTCATGCCTTTCGGGCGATCCGCATTCAGTTGGTCACCGTGATCGGGCTGTCCTTCGCTCAACTGCTGGAAGGGTCGGTGATGATCGAGACGGTGTTTTCCTGGCCGGGGATTGGTAACTATCTGACCAATGCCCTGCTGAACGCGGACATGAATGCGGTGCTGGGCGCGACCCTGGTTATCGGTGCTGTGTTCATCGGCATCAACCGCCTGTCCGATTTGTTGTATCGCATACTGGATCCGAGGGCTCGCGCATGATGACGGTTAACTGGTTGATGAGTGACGCGCCCGAAACCCGTTGGCAGGCCGGTTTGGGGCAGGCGTATCGGACATCGCGGGCGCTGTTCGCTAACCCGTTGGCACTGGTGGGACTGGTTATTATTCTGGGGCTTCTGCTAGTGGCGGCCTTCGCTCCCTGGATCGCACCCTATTCGCCGATTGAAAGCGACCTGTCGGCGCGCCTGCTCCCGCCTTCGGCCGCACATTGGATGGGAACCGATGAATTGGGGCGGGATATTATGTCGCGCATTATTCACGGTTCTCGCATCACTTTGTACATCGTACTGCTGGTGGCCGTGATTTCCGCGCCATTGGGGCTGCTGATCGGCACCATGGCCGGCTATTTCGGCGGCTGGGTGGATCGCGTTCTGATGGGGTTAACCGATATCTTTCTGTCCATGCCCCGGCTGATCATGGCCCTGGCCTTTGTCGCCGCTCTTGGGCCGGGCATCGAGAACGCGGTGATCGCCATCGCGATTACCGCCTGGCCTGTTTATGCCCGCATTGCCCGGGCGGAAACCCTGACCTTTCGCAATGCGGAGTTTATGTCGGCGATTCGCATGCAAGGGGCATCGCACGCTCGCATCATTGTCCGCCACGTGATGCCCCTGTGTCTGTCATCGACGATTGTACGTGTGACGCTTGACATGGCCGGCATCATTTTGACCGCGGCCGGCCTCGGTTTTCTGGGGTTGGGGGCGCAACCGCCAATGCCCGAGTGGGGCGCGATGATTTCCAGCGGGCGGGCCTTCATTCTGGATCAATGGTGGGTCGCCACCATGCCCGGTTTCGCCATTGTTGTGGTCAGCCTCGGCTTCTGTCTGTTTGGCGATGGCTTACGCGATGTACTCGATCCCCGGAACAGGACCTGATCATGAGTTTGTTGAGTGTTGAAAATCTGCGCGTCGAGTTTCCCAGTCACCAGGGGCCGGTTGAGGTTGTAAAGGGCATCAGTTTCGATCTCGGTCGTGAACGCCTCGGGATCGTCGGCGAGAGCGGGTCCGGCAAGTCGATGACCGGACGCGCCTTGATGCGACTGATCGCACCACCCGGTCGGGTCACCGCGGATCGGATGGTGTTCGATGGCCAGGATCTGCAAACGCTTCCCGATAAAGCCATGCGACGATTGCGAGGTGCGCGGTTGTCGATGGTCATGCAGGATCCGAAGTTTTCACTGAATCCTGTTATGACGATTGGGCATCAGATGAGCGAAGTGCTTGAGTTCCACGGTCGGCAGAACAGAAAGCAGCGTCGTGAGTCGGTACTGAAGGCGCTTCGTTCGGTACGTATCGATGATCCCGAGCGCGTCTACCGGCAATACCCTCATGAAGTGTCCGGGGGTATGGGTCAGCGTGTCATGATCGCCATGATGGTGATTTTGGAGCCGGATTTGATGATAGCCGATGAACCTACGTCGGCGCTGGACGTATCCGTTCAGTCTCAGGTTCTGGACATCATGGACGACCTGATTCGATACAAAGGCATGGGCCTTATTTTAATCAGCCACGATCTGAACCTTGTTTCACGTTATTGCGATCGTATTTTGGTGATGTTCAAGGGGCGTATCGTGGAGACTTGTGAAGCCGGGCAATTGCATCAGGCAACGCACCCCTATACACAGGGCCTGTTGGCGTCGGTACCCGTATTGAATGAGCACCGGAACCGATTGCCCATCCTGGATCGTATTCAACTGGGGAGTGTGTAACATGATCGATCTGAAAGATGTCACCATTCGGTATGGCGATGCCGCCGTGGTCAACAATGTGACGCTCTCTGTTGAGTACGGTCAGAGTTTTGCCCTGGTGGGTGAGAGCGGTTCGGGCAAGTCCACAATACTGAAAGTTCTGGCCGGACAACTGTCTAACTGGTCCGGGCGGATTCGTCTGGGAGAGCACGAACTGGCACATGGCAGGGACAAAGCATTGGTCCGATTGTGCCAAATGGTCTTTCAGGATCCCTATGGCTCACTGCATCCCCGGAAAAGTGTCGATGCCATATTGTCCGAACCCTTGGCGATCCATGGTATCGGTCAAAGAGACCAGCGGGTTCAGGACGCGATGGCCGCGGTCGGGTTGGCCCGAAAGTTTCGATTCCGGCTGCCGCATCAATTGTCGGGTGGGCAACGCCAGCGTGTAGCCATCGCCCGGGCTCTGATGCTGGACCCTCCGGTGCTGCTCCTGGACGAACCCACATCGGCGCTGGACGTGTCGGTGCAAGCCGAGGTGTTGAACCTGTTGAAAGCGCTGCAGGAAGACCGCGGTTTAACCTATTTTATGGTGACTCACGATTTGCCCGTCGTGTCTTTTCTTTGCGACCGCCTGGCCATATTACGTCAGGGAAGGGTGGTGGAAGAGGCAACGGTGGACCAGTTAAAACAGCAGGCGTTCCGGAGCCCCTATGGGCAGGAATTGCTCAGTCACAGTCATTGACCGCCTGGCACTGACGGCTGATGGCATACGATCCGAGAGGTTTTCATGAATACTGAAATGTACATTGCTCATCTGAAGGCATTGGTCGATCGCTATGAGCAGGCTCTAAACACCCATGGCTATGACTGCGTCGTCATCAGTAGCGGCAGTCTGGCGATGGTGGCGGAAGATGACCGGGCTTACCCCTATAACCCGCGTCCCTTTGCTCAACAGTGGGTGCCTTATGATATCGATCCCGATACCTTCATCGTCTTTACACCGGGCGACAAACCCCGGTTGTTATGGCCGGCTCGAGCCGACTTCTGGCACTTAACACCCCAAGCCCCCGGTGGTGAATGGGCGGGGTACTGGAGTGTTGAAGCGGCCACCGGTCTGGACGATTGGCTGCCCAAACTGACCGGGCGCATCGCCTGGATCGGGCCCCGGCACCCGGCGCTGGCGGAGCAGGGCGTTCAGGTAGACATCGACCCCGCCGGTCTCAAGGCGGAACTGAGCTATTACCGCGCCTACAAAACCGATTTCGAGATCGAGTGCATGGCACAGGCTAACCGCAAGGCCGTAGCCGGTCACCAGGCGGCCCGGGACGCCTTTTTGCGCGGTGCCAGTGAAGCGGAAATCTACCGCGATTATCTGGCCGCGAGCGAACAGTTGGAAAGCCAGGAACCCTACAGCGGCATCATTGCATTGAACGAGGCGGCGGCGACGCTGCATTACGAGCGGCGCCGTTTTACGCCACCCGCCGAACACCGCACCCTGCTGATCGACGCCGGCGCCCGGGTCAACGGCTATGCCAGCGACATCACCCGCACCCATACGACCGACGGCGGATTGTTCGCGGACTTGAGGTTGGGGCTGGACGCCCTGCAGCAAACACTGAACGCCAGTGTGAAGCCGGGTGTTACCATGACCGAATTGCAGAACCAGGCGCTGGCCGGTGTTGCCGGCCTGTTGCGCGACCATGGTCTGTGCCGCCTGCCCGTCGAGGAACAGTTGGCCAAGCGCGTGCCTCACGCTTTTTTCCCGCATGGGTTGGGGCATCTGCTGGGGCTTCAGGTGCATGATGTCGGCGGGCATCAGCAAACCCCGGAAGGCGAAACCCGGGCCGACGATGACAACCCTTTCCTGCGCCTGACGCGCACGCTCGAATCCTCGATGGTCATTACCATGGAGCCCGGACTGTACTTCATCCCGATGTTGCTGGACCGTCTGATGCAACGGGAACCCGATCATGGTCTGGATTTGGCATTGATTGAGCGGCTCAAACCCTACGGCGGCATCCGCATCGAAGACAACCTGGTGGTGAGTGCCGATGGCGCCAGAAACCTGACCCGAGAAGCCTTCAAGGCTCAGCATTGATCCTGTCGAGTGCCATAACAGCCTGTGAGCGAGTGATTACACGCGCTCACAGGGACGGGTGTTGCGGCTTGTCGACACTCTAACTTTTTGAATCGGGCGGATTTTTGCGAATCAGCCTGCCAATGTGTCGACGTTTGTCGACACGTTGAATACGCCCTTTGTCGGCCCATTCCCGCGCAATCGATACCCGTTCCGGTGTCTCCAAATACCAACAGCATGAAAGCTGTTTTTAAACGGTCTGTCGCGGCAATACACATCATGAGCGCCTTTGTAGGACTGGCATGATGCTTGATTATCCACGGGTAGATGCGCGGGCAGGATTCGTTTCCGTGCATTGCCAAAGTCACCCACTCAATCAAGCAGGAGGGTGTTATGAGAAAGACAGCACTGGTAACCGGTATTTTATTCGCGATGGGGGCCACCGCACCCGCGATGGCCGCTGGTCAGTCTGAGGACGACTGGACCGCGAGCAACAACAAGAAGTTGTTTCAGACCATCGACACCAATGGGGACAGCGTACTGACCCAGAACGAAGTGTCCAATTACGATGAAATCGCCAATCTGTTCACTCATCTGGATGCCGATGGGGATGGCGAACTGTCCAATCGCGAGTTCGGTGAGTTCAACCCATCACAGGCCACCATCAACCAAGCCAAAGGCAAAATGTAATGCGGTGACCGCCGCCACAGGAAACCCTTTGTCACGGATCGACGCCTGACCCACAAGCCCGCCCGGCTACCGATAGCCTGGCGGGCTTTTTGTGTATCGGTTCCCTTCTTACGGTTCATGCCTGTGATGACCATCACACTCAGGCTAATGACTGTCGTCAATCTTGTTGCGATGTCGCTCTCAGACATTTCGTACGGTGATCGTTCGTTCTAAGGTGCCTGTAGCGGCTGTAGATGCCGGCGCAAGGAAATCGGGCGTCCGGGAGTGCATGCGGTCACGGCTGCTGTCCGAGTTGTAATCAACCAAAAATGAAATAATAAAGGAATACACATCATGCATATTACCCGTCGGATACTGGCGCGTTGCGCCGGTACCTCGATTCTCCTCGCACTTGGGTTTTCCGTTCAGGCCAAGGACATTCACGAACCCGGTGAAACCCAGCTGGAGTCCCGAGCCAGTATCGAGATTGTTCGCCATTCGGTCAGTCAGTCCAAGCCGATTCGCGAGTCGGCCTTTGTCTATGACCTGGCGCGCGACAATTTCGATCTGTCGACCTACCTCGACCGACACGCCCCTCACCTGAAGCCCCATGAGGAAGCCATTTCACATTGGACCGGCTATGCCAGCATTCATCCGCGTATCGTTCTGGCTCTGATGGATGCTCGAAGCGATGTGGTCTCCCATCCGACCGATGCGTCACTGGAACGTCCCTTTGGCACATTGTCGGACGAAGTGGGTTTTAACGACCAGTTGAGCGATGTGGTCACTCGATTGTCGGACCGTTTTTACAACATCAAGGGCATGCAACGCACGACCGGGCCGTCCCTTTTGCGGCGAGACGTGGAATCGGACGCATCCCCGGCCTCGCTGGTTATGGCCAGTGCGATGGCGGAGAACAGCCGGTCCATTCGTGCCGAGGACCCTCTGGAAGCGTTCGAGACCCGGTTTGCCGAATTATTTCCTGAACAGGCGGCCACGCTCAGAGGCCAGGAAACAGTCGATCGTCCCGAACCCAAGCAGGATCTGAAACAGAAGTCGGACCGATCCCTGCAGTGGAACTACGGGTACAACAGCTTCGTCCCCCCTGAAAACATGATGCAGATGCCCTGGCGCCAGGGGTACTGGTGGATCCCGAACGGCGCCCACGCCAATACCGGGTCCGGCTATCCGTTGTCGTCCATCGACGTCTCCTACGACTGGCCGCGTTGGGGCGCGCAAACCTACAGTGTGGCGGCGGCGCATGGGGGCTATGTGCGGGTGTTTTCACAGTGCCAGGTCCGGGTGACGAATCCCAATGGCTGGGCGACGAACTACTATCACCTGGAAGGCATTCAGGTGCGCGACGGGCAGTGGGTCAATCGCAACACCAAGCTGGCCAACTATGCGAACGACCGGGGCAATGCGCTGTGCCAGGGCGGCAGTTCCACCGGTCCGCATCTGCACTTTTCGTTGTTGTATAACGGCCAATACCGGTCACTGCAGGATGTGAATCTGGGACCTTACAAGATCGACGTCGGTCGCTGGAGTTACGACGATAACTGCTACAACTATTGGTTGTATAACGAATATCGGAACCGCTCTATCTGCGCCTGGAATTCCATCTACAACTACGGGGCCAAGCAGTAACCCCGAAGCCAACCCCGGGAGCGCCGGCGCTCCCGGGCGGGTCAGCTGATTTCCCGAGCATTCCCAAGTCAACACTCGATAACATTGACCGCCAGTCCGCCTTTCGACGTTTCCTTGTACTTGTCCTGCATGTCCTTCCCGGTTTCACGCATGGTTGTGATGGCTTTGTCCAGCGACACGAAATGACTGCCGTCGCCGCGAAGCGCCATCTGCGCGGCGTTGATGGCCTTGACCGCCGCAATGGCGTTGCGTTCGATACAGGGCACCTGGACCAGGCCGCCAATTGGGTCGCAGGTTAGGCCGAGGTTGTGCTCCAGCGCGATTTCCGCCGCGTTTTCCACCTGGGCCGGCGTGCCGCCCAGAACCTCGGTTAGGCCGGCAGCGGCCATGGCGCAGGCCGAGCCAACCTCGCCCTGGCAGCCGACTTCGGCGCCGGAGATCGAAGCGTTCAGTTTGCACAGTCCACCAACGGCGGAGGCGGTCAGCAGGAAGGGAATGATGTCGTCGCTGTTCAGGCGATCGCTGAAGGTCAGGTAATACATCAATACAGCCGGGACGATACCGGCGGCACCGTTGGTCGGTGCGGTGACCATGCGACCGCCGGCGGCATTCTCTTCGTTCACCGCGAGCGCATACAGGTTCACCCAGTCCATGGCGCCCAGGGTGTTGGCGATGACATTGCGACCGCGCGCCTGTTGCAGGGAAGCGTGAAACCGATGCGCGCGACGGGCGACATCGAGCCCGCCGGGTAAGGTGCCTTCGGTGGCGAGGCCGGTGTCGATGCAGTCGTGCATGGCTTGCCAGATGGCGTGTAGGCCGGTGCGGACCTCAGCTTCCGGTCGGCGTGCGCATTCGTTGGCCCACATCAGGTCGCTGATGCGCAACCCGGTTTCCCGGCAGAGATTCAACAGGGTGTGTGCGTCTGCGAACGCGTAGGGCAGGTCCGCATCCTGTGAAAAGAGGTGGCCCTTTGAGGCTTCGGTTTCGGTGACGACAAATCCACCGCCGACCGAATAGAAGGTTTCGGTAACTTCGCAACCATCCGACAGGAATGCGACCAGCGTCATCGCGTTGGGGTGATACGCCAGCGGTGTGTCGTCGAAGGCGATGTCCGTATCCGGATCGAACCCGAGTGTCCGATCCGGCCAGAGCGAGACGCCGGAGCGCAATCGATCCGGCAGGGACCAGAGCCAGGCCGGGTCGACCGAATCCGGTCGGGCACCGGCCAGGCCGCCCATGACGGCCACGTCCGTACCGTGCCCGCGCCCGGTGGCGCTGAGAGAACCGTGCAGGGTGACCTGTATGCGTTGAACGCGCGATTGTTGGGTGTCGGTCAGTGTGGTGGAGACGAAGTCGGCGGCGGCCGACATCGGCCCGACGGTGTGGGAACTCGACGGGCCGATGCCGATCTTGAACAGGTCGAAAACGCTGATGTGCATTGTTGTTCTCCCAGCGTGGTTCGGTGTGGGTTGGGAGCGGGTTGTAGGGCAGAAGAGCGGAGCGATATCTGCCGTGGAGGTATCCCGTGGCAGGGAGTTATACACAGGCTTCTTCTGCTTCCTACGGCAGATGTCGCCGTTGGCTCTTCTGCCCTACAATACTCAAGCCATCATTCAGTCCCGATAGGCGTCGGTCCCCGGGCAACTGCAGATGAAGTTGCGATCGCCGTAGACGTTGTCCACGCGATTGACCGCTGGCCAGAACTTGGCCGCTCGGACCGCTTCACTCGGAAATACACCGATATCCCGCGAGTAGGGCCGTTCCCAGTCACCGACCACATCGGCCTGGGTGTGCGGCGCCATCCGCAGCGGCGACTGATCCGCCGCCCATTCTCCGGTTCTGACTTTTTCGATTTCAGCGCGAATGCCCTTCATCGCGTCGATGAACCGATCCAGTTCAACCTTGGACTCGGACTCGGTCGGTTCGATCATCAGCGTGCCGGGTACCGGGAACGACATGGTCGGGGCGTGGAAGCCGTAGTCCATCAGTCGCTTGGCGATGTCTTCCTCGGTGATGCCGGTGTCGGCCTTGAGCGGGCGGATGTCGAGGATGCACTCGTGTGCCACCCGGCCATTACGGCCGCGATACAACACGTCGTAATCGTCCGCTAACTCATGGGCGATGTAGTTCGCCCCGAGGATCGCAAGTTCACTGGATTGGCGCAGACCGGTGCGACCCAGCATGCGGTTGTACATCCAGGTGATCGGCAGGATGCCGGCCGAACCGTAGGGCGCGGCGGAGACAGCGCCATCGTTCGCACCGGTTTCACCATGACCCGGCAGGTAGGGCGTCAGGTGCGCCTTCACGCCGATCGGACCCATGCCCGGACCGCCGCCGCCGTGCGGGATGGCGAAGGTCTTGTGCAGGTTCAGGTGCGAGACGTCGGAACCGATCAGACCCGGCTGGGTCAGACCGACCTGGGCGTTCAGATTGGCGCCATCGAGGTACACCTGGCCGCCGTGTTCGTGAACGATCCGGCACAGCTCGACCACGGATTCCTCGTAGACACCGTGTGTGGACGGGTAGGTGATCATGCAGGCCGACAGCCGGTCGCCGGCCTGTTCGGCTTTGGCCTTGAGGTCGTCCAGATCGACGTTGCCGTTGTCGTCGCATTCGACGATGACCACCTTCATGCTCATCATCGCCGCCGACGCAGGGTTGGTGCCGTGGGCCGAGGCCGGAATCAGGCAGACATCGCGCTGTCCTTCGCCATTGGCCTGTTGATAGCGTTTGATCGCCAGCAGACCGGCGTACTCGCCCTGGGCGCCGGAGTTTGGCTGCATGGAGACGGCATCGTAGCCGGTGATTTCGGCCAAATCGCGTTCCAACTCCTCAATCATGGTCCGGTAGCCGCGCGTCTGTTCCGCCGGGGCAAACGGGTGGATGTTGGCGAACTCGGGCCAACTGACCGGCATCATTTCAGCCGTGGCGTTCAGCTTCATGGTGCACGAGCCCAGCGGAATCATGCCGTGGACCAGGGAGTAATCCTTGTTTTCCAGACGCTTGATGTAGCGCAGCAGCTCGGTCTCGCTGTGGTACTGATTGAACACCGGGTGCGTCAGGATGGCATCCTGGCGTCGCTGGTCGGCGCGAATCCCGGTCGGCTCGCCGCCGATCAGAGCTGCGTCGATATCACCGACGGACTGCCCATGCTCCGCGCCCAGCAAGACGGTGAACAACTCGGCCACGTCGGCTTCGGTTGTGGTCTCGTCCAAGCTGATCCCGATGTGGGTCTCGTCCAGCAAACGCAGGTTCATGCCGGCCGCTTTGGCACGCTCCAACACAATGGGCTCGACATCGAGCGTCAGGGTATCGAAGTAGGTTGCCTGCACGTCCTGTCCGGCACGGCGCAGACCGGTCGCCAGAATGGCGGTCAGGCGATGGACCCGTTCGGCGATCGCACGCAGACCGTCCGGACCGTGATACACCGCGTAGAACGCCGCCAGGTTCGCCAGCAACGCCTGGGCGGTGCAGATGTTCGAGGTCGCCTTTTCGCGGCGAATGTGCTGTTCGCGGGTTTGCATCGCCATGCGCAAGGCGGTGTCGCCCCGGCTGTCGACCGACACCCCGATGATGCGTCCCGGCACCTGACGTTTCAGCGGCTCGCGGGCGGCGAAGAAGGCAGCGTGCGGGCCGCCGTAACCCATCGGCACACCGAAACGCTGGGCGCTGCCGAAGACGATGTCCGCACCCAACTCACCCGGCGAGCGCAGCAGCATCAGGGCCAGCAGGTCACTGGCCACGGCGGTCATGGCGCCCTGGGCGTTGGCGGTCTGAATCAATTGACCCAGGTCCGGAATATCACCGGACGTGTTCGGGTACTGGAACAGCGCGCCGAACGGCGTGTGCTCGCCGATGCTACCGGCCGGCGCGACGACCAGATTGAACCCGTGATGTTCGGCACGGGTGCGCAAGACATCCAGCGTCTGCGGATGGACATCGTCTGCGACAAAAAAGTCGTTGCTCTTGTTCTTGCGGTTGGCGCGCTGGCACAGGGTCATGGCTTCGGCGGCCGCCGTTGCTTCGTCCAGCAAGGAGGCGTTGGCCAGATCCAGACCGGTCAGATCCATGATCATCTGCTGGAAATTGAGCAGGGATTCGAGCCGCCCCTGGGAAATTTCCGGCTGATAGGGCGTGTAGGCCGTATACCAAGCCGGATTTTCCAGCACATTGCGCTGAATCACCGCAGGCATCAGGGTGTTGTAGTAACCCTGGCCGATGAAGGAGCGGTTGACGATGTTCTGATCGGCCAAAGTGCGCAATTCGGCCAGCGCGGCTTCTTCCGACAGACCCTCGCGCACGTCCAGCTCGCGGCCCAGGCGAATACCCTCGGGGACGGTCTGGTCGATCAGAGTCTGCAAGGTATCGACGCCGAGGGCGTCGAGCATGGCGGCCTGCTCGTCCGCGCCCGGGCCAATGTGGCGGTCGGTGAAGCTGGCACCGCGCAGTTGGGACAGGGGTTTCTGGGTGAAGGGCAGTTTGGCGGTCATGATGTGCTCCTTAGCCTTCATTGCCGAGGTGGCTCTGGTAGCCGTCGGCGGTCAGCAGGGCATCGAGTTCACTGACGTCGTCGACTTTGAGTTTGATCAGCCAGCCGTTGCCGTAGGCGTCTTCGTTTACGGTTTCGGGGGCGTCTTCCAGTGCATCGTTGGTGGCGACGACGGTACCGGCGATGGGCGCATAGATATCGGACGCCGCTTTAACGGATTCGATAACGGCGAAATCGTCGCCTTTACCCAGGGCCTGGTCCGGGCTCGGCAGTTCGACAAAAACGATGTCGCCGAGCTGGCTTTGAGCATGGTCGGTAATACCAATGGTGACGGTGCCATCACCATTGTCCCGCACCCATTCGTGGCTTTCGGCGTACTTCAATTCATTCGGAATGGCAGTCATCGTTATGTCCTCGGTGTTTGTCGTTTGTTCTGCGGTTGGGTTGGGACTGTGGTTAAATCCGGGCCCGCTGCCGGTGGTGCTCATTCAGGGTCGCGCGGGGTGCCGCCCACTCAATACGTCCATGTAGGCTAGACCGCAACATCCATGTTGCGGACTTCCCTGAATGAGCACCACCGGCATCGGTCCCTAACCATCTGTGCCAATCGACCGTTTATTTGGTTCAGATTTCTGTACCTGCGCGGTTCACTGCAGGCTAGCGCCGGGTACCGGGTAGACCTATTCGGGGATGTCGGCCGCCCGGACGGCGGCCGTCAAGCCCCCATGGATGGGTTCACGGCGACCCCGAATAGGTCTACCCGGCAGCCGGCGCGGGTTTAACCACCGGACCAATAGGGTTCAGCCATATAAGGGAAACCGCTCGCACAACTCTGCAATTTCACGTTTGACGCGTTCTTCGACCTCCGCATTGGGCGTGCCGTCTTTGTTGAGGCCGTCGAGTACGTCGCCGATCAACTGGCCAATTTGGGCGAACTCGTCGGAGCCGAAGCCCCGGGTGGTGCCGGCCGGGGTGCCGAGACGGATCCCGGAGGTGACCGTGGGTTTTTCCGGGTCGAAGGGGATGCCGTTTTTGTTACAGGTGATGTTGGCGCGTTCCAGTGCCGCTTCGACGATGTTGCCGGTGAGGCCTTTCGGGCGGAGGTCGACCAACACCAGATGGGTGTCGGTGCCGCCGGTGACGATGTCGCAGCCGCGGTCGATGAGCACACCGGCCAGGGTCTGGGCGTTGTCGATGACCTGTTGGCTGTAAGTGCGGAACGCGGGGCTCAACGCTTCGCCGAGGGCTACGGCTTTACCGGCAATGACGTGCATCAGTGGTCCGCCTTGCAGGCCGGGGAAGACGGCGGAATTGATCTTCTTGCCGAGGTCGAGGTCGTTACTCAGGATCATGCCGCCCCGTGGGCCGCGCAGGGTCTTGTGCGTGGTGGTGGTGACGATGTGGGCGTGCGGCAGCGGGCTTGGGTGCAGGCCGCTGGCAATCAGGCCGGCGATGTGGGCCATGTCGACCATCAGGTAGGCACCCACTTTGTCGGCGATGCGCCGGAATTTGGCGAAGTCGAGCTTGCGCGGAATGGCGGAGCCGCCGGCGATGATGAGTTTGGGCTGGCATTCGAGGGCCAGTTGTTCGACGGCGTCGTAGTCGATGCGCTGGGTCTCGGCGTCAACGCCGTATTGAACGGCGTTGAACCATTTGCCGGATTGGGCGGGGCGGGCGCCGTGGGTGAGGTGGCCGCCGGCGTCGAGGCTCATGCCCATGATGGTGTCGCCCGGTTGCAGCAGGGCGAGCATGACGGCGCCGTTGGCCTGGGCGCCGGAATGCGGCTGGACGTTGATGTATTGGCAGTCGAACAGTTGTTTGGCGCGTTCGATGGCGAGGCGTTCGACTTCGTCGACCCAGTCGCAGCCGCCGTAGTAGCGGCGACCGGGGTAGCCTTCGGCGTATTTGTTGGTGAGCAGGCTGCCCTGGGCTTCCAACACGGCCTTGGAGACGATGTTTTCGGAGGCGATGAGTTCGATCTGGTCGCGTTGGCGGCGGTCTTCCTGGCGGATGGCCGTCATGACGGAGGCGTCGCTTTTGGCCAGTGAGTCCTGGAAGAAGGCTTTTGTGCCATGGTGTTGGGTCATTGTGTGCCTCCGGTTATGCCCTGTGGTTGGTTGTTGGTGGCTGTCGTTCGCGCCGGTATTTCGTGCTGATTGGTTGGCTTTTGGTGCCAGGGTCCGCACCGGCTGGCCGGGATGCTCATGCGGGGTCGCCGTGAATACATCCATGTAGGCTTGACCGCAGCATCCTTGCTGCGGACATCCCCACCTGAGCATCCCGGCCATCCGGCGCTCAATCCGACACCACAAATTCAACTTTTGCCAACGTGCCGGCGCTAAGTGAGGTGGATTCTCGTCTGACCGCCCTTGCCAAGACATCTGGCAAGTACTCTCGAACCGGTCAGACCCCCACCAGTGGCGTCGCTTTAGTACTCGAAACCACCAACGTCTGTTTCATTGAGGCGCAGATTATCAACGGTATTTCTCGATATCAACAAAAATTTCCTATAGGAAACTTTTGCTCGGGATGGCGTTCTCGGGCATTTCAAGGGCCCTGTCGGTGTGCAATACTGAGGTAAGTCCCTGATACGAAACTTGATTTGGCATGGCCGACGAACCGCATTTTTTGAAAGAGCAGGATAGGAAGGCGCTGGAAGTGGAGCGCCGGAGTGAGACGGAGGCGACTCTGGAGCCGCTGCAGTTGGGGCAGCGGGTGCGGGCGATTCGTCTGAGTCAGAATTTGACGTTGGAGGAGGCGTCCAAGCGGACGGGTCTGGCGCGGTCGACGTTGTCGAAGATCGAGAATGAGCAGATTTCGCCGACATTTACGGCGGTGACGAAGCTGGTGCACGGTCTGGGCATCGATATTCCTCAGTTGTTCGCGCAGCCCCGGTCCGGGGCGAAGCCGGCGGGTCGGCGGGATATCACGCGCTCTGGGGAGGGGAAACCGCATCCGACGCCGACCTATGAGCATGAGTTGCTGAATACCTCTCTGACGCAGAAGAAGATGGTGCCGTTCCGCACCCGGGTGCATACGCGGACGTTCGATGAGTTCACGGACTGGATTCGGCACGATGGCGAGGAGTTTTTGTACGTGCTGTCGGGGTCGCTTCTGTTTTATACGGAGTTTTATGAGCCGGTTGAGCTGTTCGAGGGAGATTCGGCCTATTACGACTGCACCATGGGGCATGCGCTGGTGTCGACCAGTGAGGTGGATGCCGAGGTGTTGTGGGTGACGGCCTGACGATTGCCTTGACCGATTGACTCATTGGCCGGTCGTGTTATGGCCGGTTTCTGTCCTTTCCCAGACTTTCCTTTTGCCCGGTTGAAATCACGCCTCGGGTAGCCATAGCGATTCTCAGGAACTCTGAACCCGTATCCGGGTCTCAGTGGATACATGTGTTTGGGTTAACTCCCGGGAGGTTGGTTCATGCCTACCTATAAGGGTCAAAGTCGCCGTGCGTTTCTCCAGGTTCTGGTCGGTGGGGCCGCGTTGGGCCTGGCGTCGGTCAGCGGTTTCCGTGTGTTGGCGGAGACGTCCGGCGGTTCGAGCGGCGGGAACTCGGTGGATTGGGCGGCGTTGTCCGAGCAGGAGTGGCGTCGTCGCCTGACCGATGAGGAGTTCAAGATTCTGCGCAAGGCCGGTACGGAACGGGCGTTCAGCAGTCCGTTGAACGATGAAACCCGTAAGGGCACATTCATCTGCGCGGGCTGCGCGCTGCCCCTGTTCAGCTCGGAAACGAAGTTCAAAAGCGGAACCGGGTGGCCGAGCTTTTACGAGCCACTGCCGGACGCGGTGGAGACCAAACTTGATTTCAAGTTGGTGATTCCGCGCACTGAATATCACTGCCGCCGCTGCGGCGGGCATCAGGGCCATGTGTTTGACGACGGTCCGGAGCCGACCGGTAAGCGGTACTGCAACAATGGGCTGGCGCTGGATTTTGTTCCGGACGAGTCGGCCTGAGGAGCGAGTTATGAGTGATGCAATGAAAGGTGTGTTGGCTGTCGGTCTGGCGGCCGCGTTGAGTTGGGTGGCGCCGGTCTCGGCGGAAACCATGGCCAAGGCGACCTTTGCCGGGGGCTGTTTCTGGTGTGTGGAGGAGGCCTTCGACAAGGTCGAAGGCGTCACCCAAACGGTATCTGGTTATGCCAACGGCCATGTCGAAAACCCGTCCTATAAACAGGTCGTGCAAGGAGGCACCGGCCATGTGGAAGCCCTGCAGGTGACGTACGACCGCAGTCGGGTGTCGTATGAGACCTTGCTGGAAGCGTTCTGGGCCAATGTCGATCCGCTGGACGACGGTGGCCAGTTCTGCGACCGGGGGGCTTCCTATACGACCGGGATCTTCCATCACACCGAGGCACAGCGGCAATTGGCCGAACAGTCGCGTCAACGGCTTAGCGAACAGTACGATTTGTCGTCCGGGATCGTGACACCGATCGAGCCGCTGGAGGCGTTTTACCCGGCGGAGCAATACCACCAGAACTACCATCAGAAAAACTCGGTTCGCTATAACTATTACGTCTGGCGGTGTGGTCGTCACGATCGGCTCGAAGAGCTGTGGGGCGAGGCCGAAGGCAAACGGCTGTCGCTGTTCCCGGAAAGTTCCTGATACAGCGACCGGCCGGCTTTCCGGTCGGTCGAGTACCGGTAGGTTCTTGATCTCGAACGAGATTTTGTAGTCCACAGGGCCGGGTCAACTCGGCCATTGGGGGTGCCCGAATTGCGTTGAATCAAAGTTGTGAGTGAATTCTCGTTCGCGCCCATTGATCTTGTCATCGGCTGTCTCCATAATCCGCGCCGCGATCGAGATCGCTCAATTTTTCGGCAATTGCCGGGCCCTTCCACGCTGTTGTTATTTGGAGAACGCCATGACAGCAATCGGTCTCACTCCCACCCCCATCCAAAAGATCAACATCGACTATTACATGCCGTCCATGCCGCCGCTGTGGCTGATGGAGAGCGCCGTTCGTCTGTATAAGGCCTGGCAGTACCGCCGCAAGCTGGTCGGGTTGTTGCGCTATGACGACCACATACTGGAAGACATGGGACATTCACGAGCCGAGTTGCTGATGGCCATTAATTTGCCGTTGAAGCAGGATCCCCGCCCGTACCTGAAAGCCTGGAAGGCATTGCGCCGCCAAACCGGCTGATGCCTCTCTCCGGGGAGCCTCGCGTGCTCCCCGTACGTTCTGTTATTCCATGACCCGCAAATAGGCTTCGATCTGTTCCGCCGCCCGGTCCGGCGTCACCTCCGCCCCTTTGATCAGTCGGTCGAAATGCTGCGTCATCGCCCGAATGTGCTCCACCGAATGCACGATCAGGTACATGTTCCCGAGGTAGATGATGGCCCGTTGCGGGCCGAACAGGGTGTAGGGTGCCGAAAAGGCGGTGTGCTGGTCGTACAGGAAGAGCCGGTAAGTCGGGTAGAACGCCTCCACCAGGGCCCGCATGTGTTCCAGTTGCTTGCGCCGGATCGGCGCCGCCAGGTCACTCCAGATGCCTTCGCCCTTGGCCAGGTGCTCCAGCGTCTGCAGCGGCATGCAGACCTCGATGTCCGTCTCCGGAAACGGCGTTTTGTCCAGCAGTTCGCGCGCCTGTTTGTCCTGGGCTTCGCGGATTTCCAGATTGTGGTCCTTGAACTCGTATTCGCTGACCTCGGGAATACGCAGCAAATCCGGGATGGTGCTGGGGATGTAGCGGATCTTGTAACCCAGGGCCTCCCGGTGCCACTGCGCCAGTTTTCGTTGCGCTTCGTCGCCGGACATGCGCAACGTCTCGACCGAGGGGATGCTGTCATCCCGCTCGCCTTCCGTCGCCACCACACCGAGTAACCAGTCCACCGAGACACCGCAGAATTTGGCGATGTTGAACAGAGTCTCCGCTCGCGGCAGACGGGTCGCCTCCGGCATCAGGAATTGGCTGAGTGCCGAGCGGTCGATGCCGATCGCCTGGGAGAACTGGCTCAGGTTGAAGCCGTGCCGGGAAATCAACAGCGCCATGCGTTCGCGGAACGTCTGGGCGATGTCGCGCTTGTCGGCGGGCTGGAATTCATCTTGTTGTGAAAACACTGCAAATCCTATGAAAGTCACATCATGGGAATTATGTTGCGAAGAAACATTTTAGACTTCACATTCTCAGATTGTCTACAACGGTCGGTCGGCCTCTAATACACAGTCCAACGTGAACAGAGGAGTAACCGACCGCGTGGGCTTACGTGACCGTGCCGAATGGAAAACCCTGTTGCTGATTCTGGCCTGTTATGCGGCCTGGATCGGCGTCTTGTCGAACCCGCTGGACATGGCCGTCTGGGCGCAATGCCTGCTGCTGATCCCGCTGATCACCCTGCATTCGTCGTTGCAGCACGAATGCATCCATGGCCATCCCTTCCTCGACCAGCGCTTGAACGATGCGTTGGTGGCCGTCCCTCTGGGCCTCTTCGTGCCCTATCGCCGGTTCAAGGCGGCGCACATCAAACACCACCATGGCGCCAGCCTGACCGACCCCTATGAAGACCCGGAGAGCTGGTACCAGACGCCCGAGCGTTGGCAGCGGCTGCCGACGACCGTGAAAATCCTGCTGCGCTGGAACAACCGGCTTGTCGGGCGGGTGCTGCTTGGGCCCTTGTTGAGCGTGATCGGTTTCGTGGGGAGTGAGTTGTCCACAGGCCGGCGAACACCCGCCACTGTGCGAATCTGGGTACTGCATGGCCTGGCTGTGATCGGTCTGCTGGCGGTCATTCACATCGGGACCGGGTTGTCGGCCGCCCTTTATCTGCTGTGTGCCTATCTGGGCTACGGCCTGCTGTCGGTGCGAACCTTTCTGGAACATCAGGCCGATGACTCGATGAGGGCCCGCACTGTTCTGATCGAAGACACCGGTCCGCTCAGTTGGCTGTTCCTCAACAACAATCTGCATGCCGTACACCACGCCTACCCGAATGTCGCCTGGTACGAGCTGCCGCGCTTGTTCCGGAACAACCGAGAGCGACTGCTGGCGATGAACCAGGGCTATTATTTCAGGAGTTACGCCGAGATCTGGCGGCGGTTCGCCTTCCGGGCCAAGGAGCCGGTGGTCTATCCGCTGGCCGGAGAGAATCGGGGTCAACGTGGAGGTGTGGCATGAGCGCATCCATCGTGACCCTGCCGATGTACGACTGGCCGGAAATCCGTTCCGAGACCGACCAGTTCTACAACCTGTTGCGCGAGAGTCTCGCCGACCGGGGGTTTTCGCCACCCGAACGACTCGACCGGCAAGTCGACCTGATGAGGCTCTGGTCATCGCCCGACCTGTTGCTGGCCCAGACCTGCGGCCTGCCGTTGGTGACCCGACTGAAAGAGCGTGTCTCGGTCGTGGGCACGCCGTCCTACGACATCGACTGCAGCTTCGGCCAGTACTTCAGCGTGCTGGTGGTACACCGCGACAGCGATATAGAGGGGGTGTCGGACCTCGTGGGTGCGCGCTTCGCCTGTAACGACATCGGCTCCCAGTCCGGCTACGCCGCGCCGTTGTTCCATCTGTTGCAACAGGTACCGCAGGTCCCGGCCAGCCTGAAGCGGCAAATCACCGGTAGCCATCGTGCCGCTCTGCAAGCCGTGGCCCGGGGCGAGGCCAATGTCGCCGCCATCGACGCCGTGACCTGGGCGCATGCCCGCCGGTACGAGGCCGCCACCGGGCAATTGCGCGTGCTGGGACGCACCCCGTCGACGCCCGGGCTGCCGTTCATCACCGCCAAACGCTCAGAACGCGAGGTGCATCGATTGTACCTGGCCGTAGTCGACGCCATGGCTGCGTTGAACGAACCGGTGCGCGATGCCCTCCTGCTGCTGGGCTTCTCGCAGACCCGGCTGCGCGACTACCGCGTCATCAAGCGCCGCTATACCGACCTGACCGAACGACTCGAATTCACCGATGAAACCGACAAGGTGACCGAATGACTCAAGCACTGGTGACCCCGCCCGACGCTTCGACCACACCGCTGAAATTCGCCGACGCCGGCCGAACCGATCTGGCCGATCTGGTCGATCTGGAGCGCTACCCGATTCACGATCCGGACAGCCCGGCCTGGGCCGATCTGATCACCCGCGTGAAGGCCGACCTCGACCGGGACGGCTGCTCCGTGCTGCCGGCTTTTCTGACCGGGGCCGGTCTGGCCCAGGCCAAACAGGAAACCAACGCCCTGGCCCCCAAGGCGTTTTTCCAACATCTGCGGTGCAACATCTACAACACCGAACCGGACGACCGCCTGGCCGACGACGACCCGCGGCAACTCTTCTTCGAACGCTCCAGCGGTTTCGTCACCCGCGATACCATCCCGGCGGACACGGCCTTGCAGCGCATCTACGTCTCGCCAGGTATGAAGCGGTTCGTCGCCGAATGCAACGACCAGCCCGAAGTGTTCGAATACGCCGACCCCTTCGCCGGTCTGGTGATCAACACCATGCCACCGGGCACCCAGCAACCCTGGCACTACGACACCAACGAATTCATCACCACCATTATGACCCAGTCCCCGGACGAGGGCGGGGTTTTCCAGTACTGCCCGAACATCCGCACACCCGGCAACGAAAACCTCGACGGCGTCGGCCGGGTCCTGCGGGGCGACGACACCTCGCCGATAAAAGAACTGCGTTTGCGTCCCGGCGACCTGCAGATGTTTCGCGGCCGCTACTCCCTGCATCAGGTCAGCCGCGTCCGGGGCGATACCGCTCGCCTCACCGCCGTGCTGGCCTATGCCAAGAAACCCGGCGTCGTCGGCCCGGTCGAACGCACGCGCCAACTCTACGGTCGGGTGTCCGAGGCTCACATCCTGGCCGAACGCGCCCAGGCCGACTCCTACGACGGGCTGATTCGCTGATGGCTGTGCCGATGTTAAAACCCGATGAACGTCAGCTCGACCTGGAACGCCTGGACCGCCTTCAGGCCCAGATTCGCGCCCACGACTGCGCCGCCGGGCTCTTCTACGACCCGACCAACATCCGCTACGCCAGCGGCACCAGCAATATGCAGGTCTACGGCCTGCACAACCCCTGCCGCTACGTCTTCGTCCCGGCCGAAGGCCCGGTTGTCTTATTCGAATTCGCCGGCTGCGAGCATCTGGTACAGGGCAAAGCCGCTGTCGGCGAGATCCGCAACGCCGTCGCCTGGTACCACTTCATCGCCGGTGATCGGGTCGAGGAAAAGGCGCGAGACTGGGCGAATGAAATCGCCGACCTTATGCGCCAGCACGGCGCCGACAACCGCCGCCTCGCCGTCGACCGGCTCGACCCCATCGGCCTGCGGGCGCTCGAACGCCACGGCATCGACGTCATCGACGGCCAGACCGTCATCAACCACGCCCGCAAGATCAAAACCCCGCAGGAACAGATCGCCGTGCGCGCCGCCGTCGCCAACTGCGAAGCCGGTATACAGCTCATGTACGAACACCTCGAACCCGGCGTCACCGAACAACGACTCTGGTCCTACCTGCACCAGGCCAACATCGAACACGGTGGCGAATGGATCGAAACCCGCCTGCTCACCTCCGGCCCACGCACCAACCCCTGGTACCAGGAGTGTTCCTCCCGCGTCATCGAAGCCGGCGACATGGTCTCCTTCGACACCGACCTCATCGGCGCCTTCGGCTACTCCGCCGACATCTCCCGCAGCTGGATCGCCGGCGACCGGCGACCCAGCAGCGAACAGCGCGCCCTCTACGCCGCCGCCTACCAGCAAGTGCACGACACCATCCCCCTGTTCCGGCCCGGCGTCACCTTCGCCGAAATCGCGGAGAACAGCGCCCGGTTACCCGAGCGGTACCGGGAGCGCACCAATTCCGCTATCGCGCATGGGATTGGCTTGTGTAATGAATACCCCTTGATCGTCAGTCCGCATTTGTGGGAGGACGGCGGTATTGAAGGCATGATCGAGCCTGGGATGGTGTTGTGTGTGGAGAGTTTTGCCGGGGAAGTGGGGGGTAAGGAAGGGGTTAAGTTGGAGCAGCAGATATTGGTGACCGAGGATGGGCCGGAATTGTTGTCGAAATACCCGTTGGAGGAGCGGTTGTTGTAACCGTGGTCATTGGTTGGGGTGTTTGGTCCTACAAACGGGGCTGGTTGAGTAGGTTGGATAAGTCGCGCTTACGCGACGTAATCCTACAAGGGTGACCATGGTTTGAGTAGGTGCAAAGGTTTGGATGTGTTGGATTACGCCTTTGGCTACCGAACCGTCGGACCGATCCAACCTTGTATGTTTTACCCAATGAACTTGATAGGGTTCGAGACCAGTCACCGGGGAGACCGTTCCAACCTAGAAGCCACATCAGTGGACTTCGTCCGTAG
>NZ_BMXR01000014.1 GCF_014651855.1 Saccharospirillum salsuginis | reverse complement strand
TACCAATTGCGGGTGCCGGAGGGCATTCTAACCAGCATGAACGAGCCTAAAACCAATGTGATGCCGGCAAAAAAATACTCTCACAGCCTCAGTGCCCACCCTACAGCCGGTACACCCGGGCTTCATAGGGTTTCAACCGACCCGCTGTGACGCCAGCGTGCGCTTCCACTTCATGATTAGCCAACACCAGCTTCTCTGAACTCACGGCATCCGCCAAGCCTTCAAACTCGGCCACCCGATCACTCAGGTTACACATCACCAGAAACCGCTCGTCGCCATGCGTCCGCGTATACGCGAAAATCTGCTCATGCTCCCCGAGCACCAGGTCATACACCCCGTGCACCAGGCCCGGATGCTCCCGTCGCAACTGAATCATCCGCTTGTAATAATTCAGCACCGACTTCGGGTCTTCCTGCTGCGCCTCGGCGTTCAGGGTGCGGTGATTCGGGTTGACCGCCAGCCAGGGTTCGCCGGTTGTGAAGCCGGCGTTGGGGCCCGGTGTCCACTGCATGGGCGTGCGTGAGTTGTCGCGGGCGTTGTCGCGCAGGCTGGAGATGATGTCTTCGTCGCCCCAGCCCTGTTCGCGCCACAAACGGGCCTTGTTGTGGATGGCGACGTCGTCGAACTGCTGCAGTTCGCTGAACGGGTAATTGGTCATGCCCAGTTCCTGACCCTGGTAGATAAAGGGCGTGCCCTGCATCAGGAAATACATCGTCGCGATGGCGGTCGCGCTCTCGCGCCAGTATTTCGCGTCGTTACCCCAGGTCGACACGATGCGCGGGATGTCGTGGTTTTCCACGAACAGGGCGTTCCAACCCCGGCCTTCCAGCCCTTTTTGCCAGCGGGTCAGGGTGTCTTTCAGGTGCGGCAGGTTCAGGCCGGCCTCGTCGGTGCTCCACAGCGTCAGTTGTTCGAATTGGAACAGCATGTTGAAGCGACCGGCGTCCTCGCCGACCCAGTCCGGCGCCTGGTCCACTTTCACGCCATTGGCCTCGCCGACGGTCATGATGTCGTAGTGGGCGAAGGTGTTGTCGCACAGGTCCTTGATGTCGTCGAGCACGCCGTCGACATTCATGTGCATCGGCATCGAGGGGACGGCCTTCAAACCGTCGGGGTTGGGCATGTCCGGTAGCCCGTCGACCTTGCGGATGTGGGTGATGGCGTCGATGCGGAAACCGTCCACACCCTTGTCGAGCCACCAGCGCACCATCTCGTAGACGGCCAGGCGCATCTCCGGGTTGGCCCAGTTCAAATCCGGCTGCTTGCTGGAGAATACATGCAGAAAGTACTGGTCTGTGGTCTCGTCGTAGCGCCAGGCGGACTCGTTGAAAATGCTCTCCCAGTTGTTCGGTGGACCACCGTTCTTGCCGTCGCGCCAGATGTACCAGTCCCGCTTGGGGTTGTCCCGGGAGGAACGGGACTCCTGGAACCAGGGGTGTTCGTCGCTGGTGTGGTTCAGCACCAGGTCGAGCAGGATTTTGATGCCGCGACTGTGGGCCTCGCTCAACAGCTGGTCGAAATCGGCCATGGTGCCGAATTCCGCCATGATGCCCTGGTAGTCGCTGATGTCGTAGCCGTTGTCGTCGTTCGGTGACGAGAAGATCGGGCACAGCCAGAGCACGTTCACACCCAGATCGCGCAGGTAGTCCAGTTTCCGGATGATGCCCTGCAGGTCACCGATGCCATCGCCGTTGCTGTCCATGAAGCTGCGTGGATAGATCTGGTAGACAACGGCGTCTTTCCACCAGGGCGTGGCGGGGGGCGGGGTCGATGTCTGGTGCATGGTCGGTGTATTCCTGTCGGTTCGGTTGGGGGCGGATAACCCGCGCCCAGGGCTGTTCGGAAAGGCGTAGATCGCCTGGAATCGGCAGAGAGTAATGAAGCGCCAGCGCTAAATGAACCGACTTTTTTCAACCTTGGGGAGAATCAACCCCCGTCCCTCGGGATTAGACCGGGAGGGATGAATGGTCAATCGGTCAAAAATCGATCAATTCAGGCTATCAAGTCCCCCAATTCTTTTAATTGGTTAAAAACCAGGCAGCGACTATTGTGGAAGGGCCGAGGACCTTCCGTGCTCCCTGCTGTATCACCCACCAGGCCCCCGACACCTTTGACTCCCAACAACGATATAAGATCGAGAACGAGGTGGACCATGCAACTGAAAGGCTCCAAGACCGAACAGAACCTGAAAGACGCCTTTGCCGGTGAATCCCAGGCGAACCGTCGTTACCTGTACTTCGCGGCCAAGGCCGATGTGGAGGGGTACAACGATGTCTCCACGGTGTTCCGTTCCACCGCCGAGGGTGAGACGGGGCATGCCCATGGGCATCTGGAATATCTGGAAGCGGTGGGCGACCCGGCGACCGGTCTGCCCATTGGCGGTACGTCGGACAATCTGAAGTCGGCCATCGCCGGTGAGACCCACGAGTACACCGATATGTACCCGGGTATGGCCAAGGAGGCCCGGGACGAAGGGTTCGATGAGGTCGCCGACTGGTTCGAGACTCTGGCCAAGGCCGAGCGCAGCCACGCCAATCGTTTCCAGAAAGCCCTGGATAACCTGGACGGTTAGGCATTACTCGAGGCAAGAGCCCGCGCCCGCTGGTCGGGATGCTCATGCGGGGTCGCCGTGAATCCTTCCATGGGGGCTTGGCGGCCGTGTCCGACCGCCATGGATGGCGGAAGTGCCGGTTATGCAGGAGCAAAAACCGGCCTGGCGGCCGACACCCCCGCCTGAGCATCCCGACCATCGGTCACTCACCGACAGTGGCATTTCTCTATTGCAACAGCCCAACGCCGTGTGCATGGAGAATGGGAGGTACGGCTATGTCCAATAGCAAACCAACGCGCGAAGGAAGCCTGGAAGCGCCTACGCGCTACAACATTCCCTGGCAGACCGACGATTACTACGACCACAAGAAACTCGATGCCGAGTTGGAGCGGGTGTTCGACATCTGCCATACCTGCCGTCGCTGTGTCAGTTTGTGCGATGCCTTCCCGACGCTGTTCGATCTGATCGATGAATCCGATACGCTGGAAGTCGACGGTGTAGACCCGGCCGATTTCGTGAAGGTTGCCGAACAATGTTATCTCTGCGATCTGTGCTACATGACCAAATGCCCTTACGTGCCGCCCCACGAATGGGCGGTGGATTTCCCGCATCTGATGTTGCAGACCAAGGCGGTGCATTACCGTGAAAAAGGAGCGTCGTTTCGGGATGAAACGCTGACGGGTACCGATCGCATGGGCAAGATGCTGTCGATTCCTGTGCTGGACGTGACCGCCAATGCGATGAACCGCAACACGGGTTTTCGCAAAATATTGGAGAAGTCTCTGAAGGTGCACCACGAAGCGCCGCTGCCGGAATACCACGCTAAGACGATGCGCAAGCGCGTGAAGCCTTTGGCCAAATCACTCGAGGCCAATCCCGTGGGAGACACCACCGGTAAGGTGGCTGTATTCACTACATGCTACGGCAATTTCAACAGTCCGACGGTGGGCGAAGATTTCTTCAAGGTCTTCCAGCACAACGGGATTCACATTGAATTGACGCCCCGGGAACACTGTTGCGGTATGCCCAAGCTGGAACTGGGGGATCTGGAATCGGTGAAGCGGTTGAAAGAGTTCAACATTCCCGTGCTCGCCCGACTCGTCGACGACGGCTACGATCTGACCGCGCCGGTGCCGTCCTGCGTGTTGATGTTCAAGCAGGAACTGCCGTTGATGTTCCCGGACGATGCCGATGTACAAAAAGTGAAAGCGGCTTTTTACGACCCGTTTGAATATCTCTGGCTGCGCCACAAGGGCGGCGCGTTGAATACGGATTTTAAACAACCGTTGGGCGACATCAGTTATCAGGTGGCCTGCCACCAGCGTGTGCAGAACATAGGCCTGAAAACACGGGATCTGTTGCAGTTGATCCCCGATACCACGGTGGAAGCCATCGAGCGTTGCTCGGGTCACGACGGCACCTACGCGGTGAAGCTGGAGACGCGCGACAAGTCGGTCAAGATCGCCCGGCCGGTGGTGCGCAAGGTCGACGAGAAAGCACCGAAGCACTTTACCAGCGATTGCCCCATGGCCGGAACCCAGATCGCCCACCTGGCAAAGGCCGTCGACGCCGCGCCCCACCCGATGACATTATTGCGCCAGGCCTACGGCCTGGAGTGAGGGACCCCATGAACAAACTGACCCACGACGCTCTCTGGCCTCTGGAAGCCTATGCCCGGAAACGCGACGAATTTCGGGCGCAGGTTATGGCCCACAAACGCGACCGCCAGGTTGCCCTGGGCGACCACGTACGCCTGTTGTTCGAAGACGAAATGACCATTCGTTATCAAATCCAGGAGATGCTTCGCATCGAGAAGGTCTTCGAACCCGAGGGCATTCAGGACGAACTCGATGCCTACAACCCGCTGATCCCCGACGGCCAGAACTGGAAGGCCACCTTGATGATCGAATTCGGCGACCCGGCCGTGCGAAAACAGGAACTGGCGAAACTGATCGGCATTGAAGAAGCGGTCTGGATGAAGGTGAACGGTTTCGACAAAGTACACCCCATCACCAACGAAGACCTGGAGCGCAGCAACGATGAGAAGACATCCAGTGTTCATTTCATGCGCTTCGAACTCGCACCGGAGATGGTGCAGGCCGTGAAAGCCGGCGCCGATATCTACACCGGCTGCAACCATTCCTATTACTCCGTGCCGGCCTTCAAGCTCCGACCGGAGGTGCGAAATGCCCTGTCCGAGGACCTGATTGCGCCATCGTAGTGAGAAGGTGAAGAAGGTCTTTTACCGTCTGGGCCAGGACCAGTTCGGCGTGTCCAGCAGGTTTTGCCCCTGGATGAAGGTCTCGCTCAACTCCTTGTCCAGCAGAATCGGGTTTGTCGCGGAATCCCCCTCAAGCACTTCCTGCAAACTCGGTGCGTGGGAGACGACCCAAAGCTGGTTGTCTTCCGCGTACTTACGCATCAGCCGACCCAGTGGCGGTAGCAAATCCGGGTGCAGGCTGGTCTCCGGTTCGTTCAGCACCATCAGCGGTGGTGGCCGGGGTGTCATCAAGGCGGCGATCAGCAGCAGGTAGCGCAGGGTGCCGTCCGAGAGTTCCGCCTGGGTCAGCGATCGCAGTAATCCCGGCTGTCGAAACAGCAACTCGAACCGCCCACCGAAGGACTGGATGCTAACCTCGGCACCGGGAAACGCATCCGCCACGGCGGCGGCCAAGCCTTCGCCATCGCCGATTTCCACGATGGTGCGCCAGGCGGCCGGCAGGTCGTGGCCATCGTCGCTGAGGATGGGCGTGCGTACCGCAATCTGCGGTTGGCGCGCTGGCGAACCGGCGTCGCAGCGGAAATGATCGTAAAACCGCCAGGCGCGCAATTCCTCCCGCAGCATCAAGGCTTCGGGCGCCGCTTTGGGGTCGGCCAACCGGGCCAACAGGCTGTCGAAGGTCGGCAGATGTTGTTCGATCACTTGCCAATGACCGGCTTCGTCCCGGCTTTTGACCATCGGGCCACTGCGCTCGACGATGGCCCGACGCTCGTTCCACCGATCGCCGAACCAGATCGATTCCCGCTTGATCTCCGGGTCCCGACTGAACATCGTCCCGGGTACGGGCGAAGGCAGACCGAACTCGATGGAATACCCGAAGGTGTCCGTCGCGAAACCCAGTTTCAGCGAAACAGCCTCCCGGCGTGGGCCGCCCTGAACCGGATGCTCCCCCTGTTTGACGGAACGCGAGAACGACTCAGGCCCCGCCCACAGCACGGATTCCAGTCCGCCCTCCCGCGCCAGAGCGTGAATGGCGTTGCCCTGAGCCACCTCGCACAGCAGACGTAGGCCACGATAGAGATTCGACTTGCCGCTGCCGTTCGCACCGGTGACCAGGTTGAGCTGCCCCATCGGCAGAACCAGTTCGCGAATGGAGCGGTAGTTGGCGATGGCCAGCGTGTGAATCATGTTCCGGTTCCTTCTGACAGTCCCAGCAGGTTCCGTTAAAGGGGTGTCTCAGTCAATGACCAGGTCACACCGCAGGCTGCCTAGAGCAGGGGTTCCTGAGACAACCCACCCTGCTCAAACGCCAACAACCATTCTTTCTTATCCAACCCGCCAGCGTAACCGGTCAGGCTGCCGTTCTTGCCGATGACCCGGTGACATGGCACGACGATGGCGATCGGGTTCGCACCGTTGGCGGCGCCGATGGCGCGTATGGCGCTCGGTCGGCCGATCAGGTCGGCCTGTTGCGCGTAGTAGCGCGTCTCGCCGTAGGGGATCTTCCGCAGGGCTTGCCAGGCGGCGCGCTGGAAGTCCGTCCCTTTGGGGGCCAGCGGCAGGTCGAATTCGGTACGGTCGCGTTTGAAGTAGGCGGCCAACTGGTCGGCGGCCAGGCGGGTCAGGTCGTTTTCCGGGTGGCTCTCGTCGGTAGCTTCCACAAAGCCAATGGCGGTGATGGCCTGGTCGTCGGCTTCGATTCGAACCCATCCCAGGGGTGTATCCAGATGACTGTAGGCGAGGGTGCTCATGTCAGACTCCAGAGTTGAAAGGTGAGGTAGCTTTGCCAGGGCGAGGCGGCTTCGGGGTCCAAGGCCAGGCCTTCGCGTTCCAGTGTGCGTTTGACGCCCAGGTCCGTGCCCAGCCAGATGTCGGTGTCGCTCAGGCCGCGCATCCGGGCGTACCGGGTGGTCCAGGGGCCGATGCCGTCCAGCGCTTGCCAGCTGTCCGGGTCGGGTGTTCCATCGATGCAGTGTTCGGCCAGGCGCGTCAGGGTGTCGCGTCGACGGCCGGGCATGCGCAGGAAGCCGAGGTCGGCATTGGCGATCTCCGCCGGGGTGGGGAAGAGGGGCGTCGAACCCGAACGCGGCCCGACCTGATCCACCAATTGGGTCACCAGGTTGCGCGCGGCGGACACACTCACCTGTTGCCCCAGAATAGCGCGGATACCGGCTTCGAACGGGTCCCAGATGCCGGGCAGGCGCAGCCCGGGTATAAGCCGGTCGGCCAGCGCCGGTAACTGGCGCAGGTGATCGTCGATGCGCGCGATGTCGGCGTCCAGATCCAGAAGACGGCGGATGTTGCGAACAATCGGTAACAGCGGCCCGGGTTGTTCCAGCTCGATGCCGACCTCGAACCCGCACCGGTCGGGCCGGTGCCGGGCGGTGAACCGGCCGGTCAGCCAACGCCCCTCCGGTTCCGGCCAACGGAACGTGCGGCCGTAGCGGTCGTCCGCGCACCACTCCAGACCCGGGATCAGACGGGCGCTCAGGAAGTCGCGCAGGCTGGACCAGGCATAGGGCGGCCGATAACTCAAAAACAGCGTCAGGCCGGTGGCCGGTGACTCGCCGCTGCGGCGCCTCAATGACGAGGGCGTCAGTTGCAGCGACCGGACGAAACAATCGTTGAAGCGACGCACGCTGCCGAACCCGGAAGCGAGGGCGACCTCGGTGACCGGCAGCCGGGTTTGCTGCAACAGGCTCTTGGCGAACAGCAACTGCTGGTAGAGCGCATACTGCTTCGGGCTGGTGCCCAGCTTGGCCTGAAACAGCTTGTTCAGATAACGCGGCCCGATGCCCAGCCGCTCACTGAGCTGCTCGACCGAGCCCTGGATCAGGGCGCCGTCGTCGATCAGCTTCAACGCCCGCTCCAGCGTGGTATCCGTGCCTTTCCAGGCGCAGGACGCCGGGGCACTGTCCGGCCGGCAACGCAGACAGGGCCGATAACCCCGGTTCGCGGCTTCGATGGCGGAGGCGTAGTAGGTAACGTTCTCCTCCTTCGGCGCCGGAGCCGGGCAGATCGGCCGGCAGTAGATGCCGGTGGTCTTCACCGCGACGAAGAAACGGCCGTCGAAGCGCGGGTCCCGTGCCAGGCGGGCTTGTCGGTAGATGTCCGGGTCCATTGCGGTCGGTCTCTTGAATCGTTGGGTAGGAGTGTACTCCGATAGCGAGATTGGACTAGCCGGAATCGGAACCGAATGCCGGTGGGAAAGCATGTAGGTGTACGTGTACGTAGGGCAGAAGAGCGACAGCGTTATCTGCCATGGGTAACGTATGTGGCCTGTGGATAACCATTGGCTCGGCTTTCTACCCCCGGCGGATAACGCTGTCGCTCTTCCGCCCTACAGTTCGTACTTACCTCATAGGTGTATGGGCTTTGGAAAGTTTGAACGGTGCATCGATTTCGGTTCGGCTCGCGCGCTATACTCGCGGGCACATTCTTATCCGCGAAGGATCTCGCATGAAAGCACTGTTTACTGTTTTGTCTCTGTCCGTCAGCTCCCTGGCCATGGCCGCGCCGGATGCGGATTTGCTGGTCGGCACCTGGAACTGCGGCGCCTCGGAAACCTCGGCCCAGGGGTCGATGGAGATCGACGGCACCGTGGAATACAAGGCCGACAAATCCGCCAACTACGACATGACCATGTCCATGGACCTGACCGAATTGGGCGAGTCTTTCACCATCGCCATGAGCGGCACCGGCACCTGGCGCCTGGAAGGCGATAAACTCGTCTCCACAGCGGAAAGTATGGACGTCAGCAACGCCGGCGAGCCGTCCGAATTCGTCGACATGATGATGCCGCAATTCAAAGCCCAGCAGCAGGCCCAACTGGGCAAGGAAACCCGCAGCACCATCGTAGAACTGACCGAAAACAAGCTGGTAGAACGCCCGGCGGACGGTTCCGATACGGTAGAGTGCACCCGGTAAACCGGCTGCACCGCTGAAAACCTGTAACACCCGGCAATCCGGATGAGCCGCTTAACACCCGTAACACCCGGCAATCCGGCTGCACCGCTGACTTAAACCGTAGGGCAGAAGAGGCCTAGCCGATATCTGCCGTGGGTAGAAGACATTGCCAAGAGTACTTCCACTGGCGTCTTCGACTACCCACGGCAGATATCGCTCCGCTCTTCTGCCCTACCTACCACCCAACACCAAACCCCTTCAAACCACCGGACAAGCCCGCTCAACAATCGCCTTGCAATCCACCCCGTTCGGCAAGGTCCCGTAATTAAACGCCCCCAACCGATCCAACCGCGACCGCACGAACGCATCCGCGACCCCGGCATCCCCATACCGAACCAGAACACTGCCCTGCAAAGCCACCGCCAACCGGTCCACCACGGTGCGGGCCCGATACTCCAAAGACCTCACATCCACAAACTCGTCCTTCAGCGACCCCACGAACCGATCGAACGTCGCTGAATGCCCTTTCCCGGCTTCGATTTCCGCCAGCAACGCATCCAAAGCCTCCGGTTCTTTCTGAATCGCCCGCAACACATCCAGACACTGGATGTTGCCGGAGCCTTCCCAGATCGCATTCACCGGTGCTTCCCGGTAGTGGCGCGGCAGGATGTACTCTTCGACATAGCCCACCCCGCCGATGGCCTCCATGGCCTCGTATGTCAGGTGCGGCGTGCGCTTGCACACCCAGTACTTGCCGATGGGCGTGGCCAGGCGGGCGAACAACAGCTCCTTGCGGTTATCGGCCGAATGATCCAGCGCCTGGCCGACGCGCAGCCCCATCGCCAGCGCCGCTTCGGATTCGATGGCGAGGTCCGCCAGCACGTTCCGCATCAGCGGTTGGTCGTGCAGCGGCTTGCCGAAAGCCGAGCGGCCACGGCTGTGGTGTAGGGCCTGGGCGGTGGATGCGCGCATCAGCGCGGCGGAGCCGACCATACAGTCGAACCGGGTCATCGCCACCATATCGATGATGGTGCGCACGCCCCGGCCTTCCTCACCGAGCAGCCAGGCTTCGGCGCCGCGGAATTCGATTTCGGAGGAGGCGTTGGAGCGATTGCCCAACTTGTCCTTCAGTCGCTGAACGAAAAAGGCGTTCTTGGTGCCGTCCGACCGCCAGCGTGGCAGCAGAAAACAGGACAGCCCCTGTTCCGTCTGCGCCAGGGTCAGGAAGGCATCGCACATCGGGGCCGAACAGAACCACTTGTGGCCGACCAGTTCATAGCGTTCACCGGGGCCGCGCGCGCCGACGGGGTAGGCGCGGGTGGTGTTCGCGCGCACGTCCGAACCGCCCTGCTTCTCGGTCATCGCCATGCCGATGGTGACGCCTTCCTTCTCGAAGAAGGGCACATTGCGCGGGTCGTACTGCCGGGCGGTGATTTTCGGCAGCCAGTCCCGGGCGACGCTCTCCGTGCCCGAGATGGCCGGTACGGCGGCAAAGGTCATCGTTAACGGACAGGCCGAACCGGCGTCGGCGTGCATGTGCAGGTATTCCAGCCCGGCCCGGACCACATGCGCCCCGGCCTTTCGATCGCGCCAGGGCAGCGACGGCACCCCGGCCTCGATGGCCGTGCGCATCAGCTCGTGATAGGCCGGATGAAAACGTACCTCATCGATGCGATGGCCGAACCGGTCGTGCGAATGGAAGGTCGGCGGCACCTCGTTGGCCTGAAAACCGGCCTCGATCAGATCCCCACCGCAGCGCTGGCCGTAGGCGGACAGATCGGCATCGGCCCAGCCGCCGCCGAAGGTGTGTATCCAGTGTTGCAGCGCCCGGTCGCTTTGGTAGACGTTATAGTCTGCCAGCGGCGTCGGCTGATTGAACACCTCGTGCGTTTCAGCCTGGGCGAGATGCTGTTCGCGGTCGAAAGGCGGGTTGGGAGCGGTCTCTTTGTTCATGGCAGGACCTCGTCGAGTAGCGTGATTCGGTGGTGTTTGTCGGCGAGGTTAGGACAAGGCAGCGGGAACGGCCAATTACTCTTCGGATTCAGCGCGTAATAATTCCAGGCGGGCACGAATGGCCGTGGATTCGGGCTTTTCCACCAGGGCTTTTTCCAGCAGACGAATGGCGTCTTCCGGCTTCCCGAAGCTTTCCAGCATATCGGCCTGTTCCAGAATCAAAGCTTCGGACCGATCCCCCCGATTGCGTTGCTTCATGCGGGCTTCGATCATCCTCAAATAGACGATCAACACCAGAATCAGCATGATCGCGCCCAGTCCGGCGAATTCCATGGTTCCGGCTCCGGTGGTTGTGTAAGGGGTTAGTTTAGACCGAGCCACAGTCGCGCGCGATGCGAGAAATATCCCCTCTCCCCCTGGGAGAGGGTAAGGAAGAAGGTATGGAAGAGGGTCAAAAAGCAGGCTATGAGGAGGCCCAAGCCTCCCTCAAAGGCAAATCCTCCACCCCATGAGCCGCCATCCACGCCACAGCAGCCCGGCTAAGCCATTCGCAAAACACCATTTCACAATAACGGAAGCCTCGACCCGGAAAACCACCATCCATCAACCGCATAAGACTGTGTTTCAGCGCCATTTCGGCATCCTTCGGGTTGATGCGCGCCAGATGCCGCGTCTGCTCGAAAAAATCCCGACCGCGCCCGGCCGCTTCCTCCGCCGACAGGTCATCCTGCCCATCGAACTCCCACCAGGCGATGTCCCCCGGCCGGTCTTCATCCCAGCGCAGATCGCGCACATACCCCAGGTCGTACCGGGTAAAGGGCTCGGCATCCGCAACGGCGGGCCGGGGCTGCGCACCCAAGGCGCGCAACACCGCCAGGGCAAAACCCTCCCCCACCCAAAGCGCATAAGCCTGAACCAACTCCCGCCGCCCAAACACAGAAACGGACCCACCCTCCTGTAGGAGCGCATGGTCCGCACTCCGGCGCCGTGCGCGACCCCCACCGTCTTCCCCCCGTAGGAGCGCACTCCGTGCGCGACCCTCCCCAGCCTCGGCCACACCCCCAACCCAAGCCTGCCCATAAGGCGACTCCAAAAACCGATCCGGATGGTGCCCAGGGTCACCCCCGGCCGCCTCATGCAGATCATTCAGGGAATAAAAATCGCCACGTCGGCGAACGGGGTGGGAGAGAACAACAAGGGAATTATTTTGGGACGAGCGGGGTTGTGACGTATCATCATTGATAGCCATGTGTGGACTCCTACTTAGTCAACATGTGGTCAGCTACCTTCGGGTGGGCCAACACCCGGGGGTAGCGCCTTGTTTGTGTTTAATGACAGTGTGTGTCGATAGTTCTGCCTTTCTTACATTGAGTGCCTAAGTGCGTGCCTACCGCTGACGAAAAAGCACCCGTCAATTCACGCATGAAACACTGTAAAAATCAACAGTTTTTTAAGTGAACCGCTGCATCAAAATCGTATCATCCGAGGCCCATCACATTCGGTGTTCGCGGTAAAACAAACGCCGCGTTCAAAAAGCAAAAGCGGACAGAAACGACACCCTGCCACAATCAATCCTTGAACTCATCACCAATCCAAGCTACACCTATAAACACCACAGAAACCCCCACTTGGCGTGCTATGTAACCGGCCGGGCGGTAGCGTGTTTTTTTATATTCTTTGCTTCTAATGTAAACCCCGACACTTCGAATTGAATAGCTACCTCAGCACTGAACTAAACTCATTCTATTGAGTCCGCCTTGGCATGAGTGTGTGGACCCCAAAAGACAATAGAATGCGACGCATATCCCGGAGAATTCCCGGAATATGCGTCGGGGGAGACGCTGATCACGGGGTTAGTGGTCTGGTGAGACGGTTTTGCCGGATTTGATATCAGGCTTTTGGGCTCGTCCAATCGAACCGGAAGTGCGGTGTTGGCTGGGTTTCGTTTTGGTGGCGTGCTATCGTTGGAGGGTTGATGTTCCGGAATAAGGGGCGTCGGTGACGATGAAAAATAGCTGTTAGGGATCAATTGTATGCGAACACGACAGCTAATTAATGCAGTACAGTCTCTGCAGATAGTCATAGTTGTTCTGGCGATTACGTCCTGTGGACCTTCGGGTATGACTGCAGGTGAGCTGTATGACTCGTGTTCCGCCATTCACGTCCCTAAGGCAGACCGGACCAACGAAGAGAATGTTGAATTCGCCCGTTGCCGAAAGTTGTCCGAACGAGTTTTTTATAATTCGGGATATGTATACGTTGGTGACGAACAAGATCCAAATATCCGAGAGTTGAAGAACTATTGCCCTAGCCAATGGTCTTCGCAGGGGCTGGAAAGTGGCCCGTATATTCACCTCGTACGCTACTGGGATGAACGCGGAATATCCTTTTGGCAAAGAAATTTTGTGGATGCTGAGGAGGCAATCATGGATACTTACGCGAAGATATTTCCTGAGTGCCCACAAAAGCGATCTGAAGCTGGAATACCGAAAGTTACCAGCTATTAAGACATGGATACCCAACCAGGCGCTGGAGAGAGAAATTTTGTTCCTCTTCGCTCCATAAAACTCCCCTCAGCTTCGACGTTAGGGCTTGAGAGATCCAATAAATGAAACATGATGCTGATATTTCGACTCAAGACCCGTCTGGGATGAAAGATTGGTTTCCATGCCCAGAGTGCCGGCGAGAAACAACCCACTCCGTCCTCTCTATTGTAAATAGCCGCCGCTTTGAAGAAGATGGATTGGTCCAGTTTTTGGAAAACTACCTTACGGTCCGCTGTGATGGCTGCGGGACGATCAGTTTTTCCCATGTTTCAAGATGCGATGCGGAAGTAGACTACAATGAAGATGGTACCCCGTTCCTTCCAAAGCGTAAGCAACACTATCCAGATATCCAGGCGGACTCAGCCAATATACAGGACGCCTTTGTAAGTGAAGCTCGCGTCGAAGAGATTGAATCTCTCCAGAAAGAACAGTTTGATACAACCAAGCTTGGCCAGCTTCTGGTCGAGTTAAATAGAGCATACTCGGAGCATTCTTACTTCACATGCCTTATGCTTATTCGGGCAATTGTCGACCATGTTCCACCAATCTTCAAAAAGACCAAGTTTTCCGAAATCGTAAATAATTACGCTGATGGTGGTAAATCGTTTCGCGAGTCAATGAAGCACTTAGACGCTTCGTGCCGAAAATTCGCGGATGGTTCATTGCATTGCCAAATCAGGAGCAAGGAGTCGGTGCCAACGAGGCATCAGGTGGAGTTTAAGGCTGACATTGATGCACTACTCGGAGAAATTATTCGTGTGCTTAAACAGATACCCTAACGAGGGACTCCAGCCGGCCGGTTTTCCGCTACCGCTCCAAACCGACGGCTGAGTCCGGGCGTTAAATGAAACCCGTAGCAAAGGGAGTTGATATCATGGCAGAGCAGATAAGCAACGAGAACGCGGAACTGATTGGCAGACCGGTAATTGAGAACATAATCGATGCCCATGTAAACGCAGACTACGATCGACTAGTTGAGCTTATTCCAGGCATGAAAGGACAGCTATCGACGGAAGAGTTCAACGAAGCTGTCTCAAAGCTCAGTCCAATGGGTAAGGTTGTGTCAATAGAATATATTGGTCACCTAAATAAGGTTAAAGAGCATCTTTTACTCTGGAAAGTCAGCTATGACTTGGGAGAAGAGGAGATTCTTTGGCATCTTTATCTATCAGATACTTAGGATCAGGTTAGGCCCGTAGGCTTGCTTTTTTACCTATAGAACCATCATTTAACAATTTGCGTCACACGGATGCCCTTTACGCCGCTTCGCTTTGTAAAGGTCACCGGTGCGCTTGGCGTTAGAAGGCAGAGATGGAAACGCATAACCTCGGTTCTACCCGGCAATATAATCAGCCAACATGGACAGGCGCCGGGTTCGTTGAGGCGCCGGCTCAAGAGCTATGGGAGAGGCTCCCTGAGTTGCTACGTGACATAGCTCTAAACGAAATACGCAGCGGTAACAAGCCGATTGGTATCCTTGAAAATCAAGAAAGAGGGATTGTGCTGTTAAGTCTAGCAAAGGGGCCGTTAATCCCAAGAGACACTGATGAGCGCGTCATCGTCCATACTCATCATGAGTACGGAAACTACTGCTATGACGGCACAGCAGCTACATACGAAGACGCACAGTCTGGTAACTTTTTATCGTTCGAAGATCCAGAGTATGAAGATGAGACCTTCTAACCATACGGTCAACCGGACGCCAAAAGCGTGCCGCTTTTGGTTCCCTTCGCTGTGCTACGGCGCCGGTTACCATCGGCGTTATGTTGCTAGGAGTCACTATTGAGCGCGGCAGAATTTTTTAGGTGGTTTACGCCAATAGCAGTCGGCCTTATTTCGGCTTATGTTGCTTCATTGCTTGCGCTGAGGAAATTTAAGCGGGAGAAGGTTTGGGATGAGCGACGAACTGCCTACAAAGAGCTTATCGAGACAGTAGAGGAAATAATCTACTGGGCAGAACAGGTGCGGGCATCCCACTGTTGCGAACCTACCATTGGCCATGAAGGAGACGTTAATGCTTCGCTAAGAACATTAGCAAAATACAGTGCGACGGGCGCTCTGATTTTCTCCGATAAGTTCCATGAAGTTGTAATGAACGCCAACATTCGAATCCACAAGCTCATGTTTCAAATCGACGATGAAAGCATGCCGGACTTGCACTCCGAAAGAGAAATGGCGGATTGGCGTTTAATCCAGGCGACTGAAATACGTAAGATTCTGGAAGAATGCCTTCCAGAATTAATCCGAGTGGCAAAGAGTGAGCAGATTTGAAATATAACCAGGCCATTTACTGCGACCACCAAACCGCCGCTTCGCTATGGTTCGGTAGCGCATGTTGGTAGCGTTATGAGCAAACCCACATCGGAGAATGTTCGTGACTGAAGAGGATATGAATAAAAAGAAATATGATGTCGCGTTAGCAACCAGAAATTTTGAAATTGAATTGTTCTGGAAACGATCACTGTTCTTCTGGGGGTTTATCGCGTCGGCTCTAGTCGGTTACGCAACACTCGTTAAATATAATGAGTATTTAGCGGTAATTGTCGCGTGTTTTGGCTTCGTTTGTTCTGTTGCCTGGAGCTTGGCGAATCGGGGAAGCAAGTACTGGCAGGAAAACTGGGAATCAATAGTCGCTGAGTTAGAAGATGATGTTACTGGAGAGCTTTTCAAGTCCAGGGGCACTCAGCAAAGAAAGGGAGTATGGCTGACTTCTAGGAAGTTTTCTGTGAGTAAGGTTTCCATCGCATTGAGCGATTTCACCATCCTAATATGGCTTTCCCTAATCATTTACTATATGGCGAAAGAAATACTTGTTGTGAATACGCCATCTTCGAGCTGCTTGACGATGTTGGTCGTCGTCTTAAGTGTTCTGTTCTCAGTCATTATGGCAATAGCAGGTCGCTCAAGTGAAAACTCATAACAAGGCCCATCAACTCGCAGCCTTCAGCTGCTGGACTCGCTACGCTCGCCGTTGTGGGTGGCGTTATGAGGCGAGATGAGTAGAGAGAAAGTACATTGGCTGCTGGTTTATCTAGTACCATATCTTACAATTGGTGCCCTATCTAAGGGGGCAGGTTTCCTACTATTACCCTTGGGAGGAACGGCAGGTGTTTATGTTGGCTTTACATCAACAGCACCGTACTTTACTTCAGACTTTAAGCTTTCTTTGGTGCTCTTCTATTTAATAGCAATTTTACTATTTTGGGCTGGGTTGAAATTTCGAGGTAAATTTTGGGGTAAAGCTATTAATGCATTGGGAGTCTATTTATGGTGTGCTGTCGGTATAGTGGGCTTTGGTCCACAGTAGCTCATAACAAGCGTTGTTGTCGGACAAATTTTCCGCTTCACTACAAATTTGTCGCAAAGCGGCGTTCTACCCCTTCGAGAAGAGTATCATGAAGCGTGATTTTACCCAGCGAGTAGCTCCCTACGTCGAGGAAGAACTAGAAAATTCTATAGAGGCGAGGTTAGCCGGTGATGCTCGGCAAGAGTTTACCCACCTGGAACGGGCGCATGTGATTGGCCAGGAATCGACATATTGGCACGTTAAAGTTCACGTTTTGATGCTGGCATGGGCTGTTCGAAACCATTCAGTCCGAGAAGCGCTGGGCCAGGTCGTCCGGATTATGGGTGCTGCGACAAAAACTGTGTTTGGGCTGGTGCCACAAGGTAACACTGGAGGGACCAATGTAAGCCCGTTCAAAAAAATGCCAATTGCCCCGGAGTTAGCCGCTTTGATTCAAAAGGCCAAGTCCGGTAAGTAAATAAAGGCGTAACAGTGTCGATTTCTACTAGTCTGAATCGACTGGTTCTTGAGGCAATACAAAAACACCTCGACTGGATACGTTATAACCTCGATGAGGAGTGAGCATGAACATTTCAATCGAAACTGAAGTCAATGCGCCTCTGCGCGCGGTTTGGGATGCCTGGGTGACACCCGAAGATATCACCCAGTGGAATTTTGCCATCGATGAGTGGTGCTGCCCAAGAGCGGAGTTGGATCTTGTGGCGGGTGGTCGCTTCAATTACCGAATGGAAGCCAAAGATGGGTCGGCCGGTTTCGATTTTGAGGGGGAGTTCACCGACATCAACCCTTACCAGTCGATCCACTTTAAGCTCGGCGATGATCGTGAAGTCGAGGTGCGGTTTACAGAAACGCAAAACGGCGTTCGGGTCATCGAAAAGTTCGAAGCTGAAGATGAGAATACTGCGGAGCAGCAACGACAGGGCTGGCTCAGTATCCTGAATAACTTCAAGCAGCACGTTGAGAGCAAAAGCAAATAACAAAGGCCACCAGGGGATGCTTCGCGCCCCTGGGTTCAAGCGTCCGGTGTCGTGAAGCCAAGCGTCAGGTCCGTTCAAATCGCCAAGAGGCAGGACACAACTATGGCCATTCAACTGGACCACATCATCGTACCGTCCAAAGACCGAGTCGCCGCCGCACGGCAACTCGGAACACTGCTTGGCGTGCCCTGGGCCGCTCAGGGCGCGGTCGGACCGTTCTCCCCGGTGTATGTCAGTGAATCACTGACGCTCGACTTTGACCAGTGGAATGATCCGGTTCCGAAGCTGCACTACTGCTTCCGGGTGGGTCAAGACACGTTCGACGTCATTCTCGCCCGCATCAAGGGGGCCAGAATCCCCTATCGAAGCCTTCCCCACGGCCCCGATGACTACACGGTCAACACTGCTTTCGGTGGCAACCTGGTCTATTGGAGTGAACCGGACGGGCATGTCTGGGAAATCCTCACGGTCAGCTATGAACGCCAGACCGCGCCGCTCGATGCGGGCGATTGACCTAAAGTCGCTAACCAAGCATAGGTACATTTGGGTCTGGCGTCCGGATGGATGGCCGGGGACTGAAATTGGCTGGGCTATCGCAACGTAGTATTGGGGGAAAGGGTACGCGAATGAGGCGGCTGAAGCCGCAAAAAATAGGGCCTTTGATTACCTTGATAACAACGAACTGATTATCGTGATTCATCCCCACAATGACGCGTCAAAGCGAGTGGCCCTGAGGATCGGAGAGGTTTATCGGAACACCACAGGAGTGAACGGTAATCTGTCGAATAAACTTACAGTCTACGCGTATGTTGGAAGGCAGAACGACGCCAGGCTCTTGAATTGCAAGGAGTAATACAATCGACCACGGAAATTGCATGCTGAATTCATAATCAGCCCACACCCAGTGGCTGAGTCCTGTCACTAACACGAACCCTGACGGTTCGAACCCTGTACAGTGGCAGTTGGAGGCCATTCATGTATATGTCTACGATCAGGAAATCCGTTCTGGCACTACCTCTCCTGCTGTTGTCCAGTGTGTTCGGCGCCAGTGTCGCTGAAGCCGGCATGCTCTATTGGAACCTGTTCAACTTCGAAGAAGAATCCTCTGTGGGCTCCGTTTTTGTCACGTACGCCACAGCCGATGACATGCTGAACGATGCCAATCGTCTCAGTGTTGTTTCCCCGGATGGACCCGGGAGCTCCGAGAACAACATCATTGGCTCCGGGTCGGATGGGGATATTTTCTGGAACGTATTTAACTTCGAGGAAGAATCCAGTACTTCGGCGGTCTTTGCCACATACGGCACGAGCGATGACATGCTGAACGACGCGAACCGGCTCAGTGTGGTCTCTCCCGACGGGCCTGGGAGTTCGGAAAACAATATCGTCGGCTCGGGTTCGGATGGAGAGTCCTACTGGAATGTGTTCAATTTCGAGGAAGAGTCCAGCGTGAGTGCGGTGTTCGCCACCTACGGCAGCAATGACGACATGCTGAACGATGCGAACCGGCTCAGTGTGGTTTCCCCAACTGGGCCGGGGAGTTCCGAGAACAACATCATTGGTTCAGGGTCGGATGGAAGTCTCTACTGGAATTTGTTTAACTTTGAAGGTGAATCCAGCGTCAGTGCGGTTTTCGCGACCTACATCACGCTTGAGGACATGCTGAACGATTCAAACCGGCTCAGTGTCGTCTCGCCCAATGGCCCCGGGAGTTCGGAGAACAACATCGTGGGTACGGGCGCGTTTGCCATGAATGTGAGCTTCCCGGTTAGCGCCCCAAATTCACTGGTCCTGTTGCTGTTCGGGCTTGCGGTTATGGGTGGTGTTCGGCATACGAAAATGAAGGCAGGCTCTTGGAGTCGACCCCTGGGTTAATTGTCGGCGGCTGAGTAACATCAAAGCGGGATGGACAGGCTACCGAGCCCGTCCATCCCACGCAATCGAGTTACGTCGCCAACCGACGGGCCAGCCGGCCGACGGTCAATCCCTGCACCAGCAAACTGAACAACACCACCGCATAGGTAACGGTCATCAGTAGGTCCCGTTCGTCGCCGGTAGGTAGGGACAATACCAGCGCCACTGATATCCCGCCGCGCAAGCCGCCTGGTTAACCCGCAAAATCGTCGGTTTAGGGCCGTTTATCTAGCCATTCGTACAGCTCAGTGTCGGGCAGGGGGCAGAGTAACAGTCTTTCCCGGCCGTAGAATTGGCGGATGTGGTCTACGCGCTTAACCGCTGGTCGATTATGGGATGGGCATTCTCCCTCGTAAACTCGCGCCGTGGTGCTTGGAGTTAGGAGTATTTGGCTCGGCACCTTGAAAATACGTACACTGTAATTACAATGTAATGCATGAGCCACCTTACCTTTGACTGGGATCCTCGCAAGGATGCCGCTAATCGGAAGAAGCATGACGTCTCGTTTAACGAGGCCAAAACCGCCTTTACAGACGAGTTTGGCCGTCTAATAGCGGACCCAGACCATTCTGATGAGGAGGATCGGTTCATACTCCTCGGAACGAGCATTCATTCTCGTTTGCTGGTGGTGTGCCATTGCGTTAGAGACGGCGAGACCATTCGATTTATTTCTGCACGAAAAGCGGACAAGCGAGAACGAAAGACTTATGAAGGGTATAGACATGCGTGATCATTACGATTTTTCAGATTCCGTTAAGAACCCATACGCCAAGAAGCTCAAGAAGCAGGTTACGATCCGGCTGGATGAGGATACCATCGCGTATTTCAAGAATCTGGCTGAGGAAAAAGACCTTCCGTATCAGAGCCTCATTAATCTCTATCTGCGCGACTGCGCACAGTCACATAAAGACCTTAAGATTGAGTGGCAATAAACTATTAACAAACGGCTGCTCTCGGGCAGGCAAAAGATCCGGCCAAAAATTGGCCTCCACTTTTGCCTGCCGCAAAGCCGGGCGTTAACTCTGAAATCAGGCCGTGAGCCGACGGGCCAATCGGCCGACGGTTAACCCCTGCACCAGCAAACTGAACAGGACGACTGCGTAGGTGACCGTCACCAGCAAGTCGCGCTCGTCCCCTGTTGGCAGTGACAATACCAGCGCCACCGATATACCACCGCGCAGACCGCCCCAAGTCAGGACCGGGATCGCACCGGGTGAGAAGGTGCGGAACCGGGACAGCATCATCACCGGCACGCTGACCGCACACAGACGGGCCAGCAACACCATGGGAATCATCAGTGCGCCGGCCAGCCAGGGGCCGACGGTAAAGCTCAATACCAATACCTCCAGGCCAATCAGGAGGAACAGAACGGCGTTGAGCATTTCATCCAGCAATTCCCAGAAATGCTCCAGATGCGACCAGGTCGATTTGGACATGGCGCTGTCCCGACTGCGGTTGCCGAGAATGGCGCCGGCGACCACCATGGCGATGGGGCCGGACAAATGCAGACTGTGCGCAAGACTGTAGCCGCCCAATACCACGGCCAGGGTGATCAGTATTTCGACCTGATACTGGTCGATGCTGGCCAGCATGCGATGAGCGATGCCCGCGAGCAACAAACCGAGAACCAACCCGCCCACGGCTTCCTGCACAAACAGGAGCGCCACACCGCCCAGGGTCGCCTGACCCGTAGTGGCGATGCCCACCATGACCAGAAACACCACCATGGCAACACCGTCGTTGACCAGGGACTCGCCGACAATCTTGGTCTCGAGGGATTTGGGTACCCCGGCGGACTTGAGTATGCCGAGCACGGCGATCGGGTCGGTCGGGGAGATCAGGGCACCAAACACCAGACACCAGATCAACGGAATCGACACACCGATCAGGTTGAACACGCCCCAGGCCAGAAAGCCGACGATGAAGGTCGATAGAATCACACCGCCGGTGGCCAGCATGCCCACCACGTATTTGCGTTCGGCCAGGGTTTTCAGGTCGACGAACAGAGCGCCAGCGAACAGCAGGAACGACAACATGCCGTCCAGCACCGTGGCGGAGAAATCAATGCTGTCGAGAAAGCCCTGACCCCAGGGGATCAGTCCCGGTGCGACGGTATGGCCGGCGAGCAGGATGCCCACGGACATCACCAGGGCCAACACCATGATCCCGATGGTGGTCGGCAAGCCGATAAAACGATGGTTGAACCAGGCAAACAGGGCGGCCAGTGAGACCAGCAGCCCTGCGGCATCCAGACTGTTCATATAGGTTCTTTCCTTAAGTGAGCATGTCAGGGCACCTTTCGGTGCCATGACGTAATTGGGGGAGCGTACTATAGCGGGCGAAGGGCGAGGCGTGAACCGGCATGCGGAGAACGGCTGCTCGGTTTCAGGAGGGGTCCTTGGTGGGCAGTACCAAGTCGAACATTTTATTCAGCTTTTCAATACGACGATTCACCTTGGTGGCCGCACCATCCAGAGTGTGACCGTCTTCAATCAGTTCCTGGATCAGGACAATCTTCTTCACATTGAACAGGTCATATTGACGGGTATTCCCTGAATCCGGTGTCGACTCGATGTAGCCCTTGTCCTGCCAATAGCGGATTTTCCGTGTGGGGACACCGGTTATATCGGATGCCTCGTGAATACCTACTTTTACTTTTTGAAGAAACTGCTGGTACTTGTTGTCGAATTCATTCCCGGTCATCGGACCTACCTATTCACTTGCTGATTGTTGAACGATTTCAGCATCCATGATGCCCGACCCATCTGGTCTCGGCACCGATCCAGTCATCGGTTGGTTCGCATTGTAACAATGCGGACACCGGGGCGGATCTTATATTCCTTCAACTGGGATACAGACGTTTGCCTACATCCATGAAAGGGAGGTTACATAAGCTGCAATAAAAAAACAACGAATGTAACTGTTGACCAACTGCATGGCGATAAAGTACATTCATTGTCGTCAAGTTACAAAGAATGTCGTCAAGGAGACATTATGGCTCGCTTAGGCAAAGTCCGTTTATCACTCGCCGTGCTGGTACTGACGGCCATAGCCGTCGTATCACAGTTGTATCTGTTTTTACCGGTCGCTGATGTACTCGCGGAGTATTTCGATGAGGATCTGTCCGCCATCACATTGCTGACCACCTATTTCGGTTTTGCCTATGCGGTAGGTTTCCTGGTTTGGGGCAGTCTGTCGGATCGCATTGGCCGCAAGACTGTACTGATCGTCGGACTGACCGGCCTGGCGACGACCAGTCTGCTGTTGGCCTGGGCGCCAAACTACACGGCAGCATTGGCATTGAGAGTGATCCAGGGTTTTATGGCATCCGCATTTCCACCGGTAGCCCTGGCATTGATTGCCGAATCGTTTCCGCCGGCTCAACGTATGAAAGGCATCGCCTGGATGAGCACCGCTTTTTTGCTGGCGGCCCTGGTGGGGCAGTGGCTCGGTAGTGTGCTGGTTGAGGGGTCTCTGCTGCCCATTATGGCTCTGCTGGCGACTGTCTATGCCATCAGTGTGTTGGCGTGTTCGACTCTGCCCGGACAGCCGCCGCAAAGCAGGGACTCGACAACACCAACAACCACACAAAATGGCAAGTTGACCGCAATTGCGACTAATACAGCCTTGTGGAAAGCCTATGCCATCGCGCTGGTGTTGCTGGGCAGCTTTGTCACGCTCTATGCCTCCTTGGCGCTCGAGTTCGGACAAAAACCAATTGTTCAGGGCGTCAGTGTGGCCACCTTGAGGTTACTCTCGATTCCCTGCATGTTCATGCCATTGTTCATCGGCCGGTTTATCGCCCGCTTCGGTGCTCAAACCACCGCTTTCCTGGCTGTCAGCCTGGCGGCCGTCATGCTGTTCCTTCAGGCCTTACTCATTGATAGTCCGCTGTTTGTCGTGTGCCATCTGATATTTGTGGCCTCCATCGCGGCGGCGGTGCCCAGCGTCATCGCCCGGGTCAACCAGGTCAGTGAACCGCATTTCAGGGGCCTGGCGGTCTCTCTCTACACCTTTACTCTGTTCATTGGTGCAAGTCTGGGGGCCAGCTTACCGGCCCAACTGGGTAGCGCTTCCACAGTGGTCATGGCCGTAGCGTTGTCCATCGCCGCATTCATCAACCTGCCGCGTCGTCAATCCTCTATGGTAACCGCACCATAGAGCGGTTGAAGACTCATTGTTCACGGTAGGAGAACGAAATGACCGACATCACCTCGCTGATCGAGCCTGATTTTACCGTTGCCGGCCAACTGGTCGGTACGCGGAACGAGACGACCATTCGGCTGACGCGTTACCAGAACAAGGGCACACCCGATATTCGTATGGGTGGGGAGCATATAAGCCTTGTGACGGATGAAAGTGGCCACTTGAAGGGGCTGGCTAAGCTCTTGGTGCGATCAGCCTGCGAGCCTGGCGATTTGCCTTCAGAAGAAGAAGCCCATCGGATCGCCACGGAATTTTTCAACACGCACGCACCCGATTTGCTTGAGGCAATCGAGGTGAAATGGATAAAACCCCATACAGAGGAGATTACGCACAACTCAAAGAAACATCATCTGCACGGTATGAAAGTTAAATGCAAGAATCAATGGAATGGCCAGTATTTTTGGGCCGTTGTCGGGCCAGATAAAAAAGTCATGGTTTTCGAACGTGACGTTATCTGGGACTTTCTAAAAGCCGGTAGACAAACCGAAAAGTGGCTTCACGATCATTGGCTGATAAAGAAAAACTACACGTACTGAAGAGCTATCAAGGATTTAGCATGGAATCGACCAGAGAACAGACTCTCTATACCATTGTCGGAGACAATTTATCCACATATCGCGACCTGGAGCGGTGCATTAGCTACAGCCAGGCAATAGACTACATCAAACAGGGCGACCTTAGTGAGGTTGGTTTTATATTGGGCCAAGGCTTGTCGGAAGAAGCCATTGGCTATCTGCAAGCAAAGCTTGCTCGGCGCGGCTATTCACATTGTTTGCTGAACAGTGAAACTAAACTGTTTCGGTTTGCTTCATCGGCTGAGACGCACAAACATAAGAAAGAAAACGTGTTGATTACATCGCCGGAGAAACTCGAGGAAGACCACTATGTCATGAAGTTGGTCGTTGATGAAAAAGGGGAGTTGCTCCAGGATCATCTGACGGGTTTTCATATCCAGGGTATGGTGTTGATTGAAGCGGCTCGTCAGGCATTCCTGGCTGTCACAGAGAAATTTTTCTTCCCTGATGACCTGCCATCGTCTCACTATGTGGTGATCAATCGGATGGACACCCATTATCAGTCTTTTGTTTTCGCGGTCGATTCTGACATTCACTATCGCATAACGAATAAGTCCATTCGTCCGGGGCGATCCACTTTTTCGGCGGCCATCAGTTTTCATCAGAACGGTACGTCCTGCACCACGGTCGATGTCGAGTTCTCCGTTTTCGAAGCATCCAAGTTGGCTTCGAAGGAGCGGAAAATGGCGGTCCGAGCCATCGCTTCATCACATCAGGCACATGAACCCAAGCCGATGGTCGAGGCGGTCTAAAACATGGATCGGATAGCAGCCTTTTTCGATGTGGATGAGACACTGATCAACCTAAAAAGCATGTTCAGTTTTCTCGAGTTCATGGTACATGACAAGCATCGTGACCCTGAACAAGCGGATAAAGAGTTTCAGGCACTAATGACGGAATTTCGTGATCTGGGCAAATCTCATCCGCGTTCCGAAGTCAACCGTCTCTATTATGAGCAATTCAAAGGGGTCAGACAGTTGGAATTCGAACATCTGGCTGATCGGTGGTTTCAACAGGTGGAAGCCGATACGAGCTTTTATATTCAACCCACACTGGAGCGACTTCGACATCATCAAACCTTGGGCCACGAAGTGGTGTTTGTGTCAGGCGCCTGCAACGAATTGCTGGCGCCGCTGGCTAACCGACTTGAAGTCTCACATCTACTGGGGGTGCAGCTGGAGGTGAGCGGAGGTTGTTTCACCGGAAAGCTACGGCCTCCGCAAACCATTGGCGGTGGCAAGGCGAAAGCCATCACGGCGTTCATGACTGAGAAAGGCATCGATGCGCCGGGCAGCTACGCCTATGGTGATCACTACAGTGATCGACACATGTTGGACTGCGTGGGTCATCCGGTCGTTCTGAAGGGGGATCAAGCCCTTGAGGACTGGGCTAAGGCTCGACCTCACACGCTGTTAAACCCTCTGTCGACTCAAGGAGCGGCCCTGTGAGATCAAACGTTTTATTTAAAGCCGTCATTATCACCGGGCTGGCCACTTGGCTGACCATAGCGGCCACCAACAATGCCCTGGATAGAGGCACCAATGTTCATCTGCTGTCGGCCATGTTCTCAATGTCCGGTCTAATTGACGACCCTGTATTTGGGAACGGGTTGGAAAATCGCGCGATTCAGTGGGAAGGAGCCGGTGCCCTGGCGCTGACGTTGATCGTCATTGTGCAATATGCGATTGCTATTGGCCTGTGGGTGGCGGCAGTCTTGCAATGGCGCTCCGCAGTGCGAAGTCAGGGAGAACAAGTTGCGATTACCGCCACTAATCTGGCCCTGGCGGCTTTTGCATCGCTGTGGTTGTTCTTTCTGTGCGGTGGGCTTTACTTTGGTTACTGGCTGAAGTTTTCCGGCCCCCAAAGTGTTCATTTCACCTTGCTGATCCTATCCGTGATCACCATGATGATGAACAACCAGCCAGTGAGGCTCGCTCAAGATACTGCCTGACGGTAACTTGAGTTGACAGCCGGGCGCATAGCCCGGCTGTTTCCACCTCCGAACCCAGTTGTCACACCGACAGCACGATGGGCTTGTGACTGACTCGCCGAAAACACTCCTGCGAGTCGTCTTCAGAACCGATATACTCGCCCGGATGGACACCTCACCGATCTCCGTACTGCAACACGTCTTTGGCTACGACGACTTCCGGGGCCCCCAAAAAGACGTCATCGATACCCTGGTCAGCGGCCAGGACTGCCTCGTGCTTATGCCCACCGGCGGCGGTAAATCCCTCTGCTACCAGATACCCGCGTTGGTTCGTGAGGGCACCGGCATCGTCATCTCGCCGCTGATCGCCCTAATGCAGGACCAGGTCAACGCGCTGCGTGAACTGGGCGTGCGCGCCGGCTTCCTGAACTCCACGCTCGGTTTCGACCAGGTGCGCGCCACTGAACAGGCCCTGCTCGCCGGCGAGATCGATCTGCTCTACATCGCGCCGGAACGGCTGCTGCAGGATCGGACGCTGGAGCTTTTGGCCCAGGCACGCCTCGCCCTGTTTGCCATCGACGAGGCGCATTGCGTGTCCCAGTGGGGGCACGATTTCCGGTCGGACTATCTCAAGCTCGATATTCTGGAACAGCGGTTCCCGGCTGTGCCGCGCATCGCGCTGACGGCGACCGCGGACCAGCGCACCCGGGTGGACATCCAGCAGCGGTTGGGGCTGACGCAGTCCCCGGCGTTTATCTCCGGGTTCGACCGGCCGAATATTCTGTACAAGATTCATCCCAAGCAGCAGCCGCGCAAGCAACTGCTGGCGTTCCTGCGGGAGGAGCATCCCGGTCAGGCGGGCATCGTCTATTGTCTGTCGCGCAAGAAGGTGGAACAAACGGCGGAGTGGCTGGTGCAACAGGGCTTCAATGCCTTGCCCTATCATGCCGGGTTGCCGGCCGATGTGCGCCAGAACCACCAACAACGCTTCCTGCGCGAAGACGGCGTCATCATGGTGGCGACCATCGCGTTCGGCATGGGCATCGATAAACCCGACGTGCGCTTTGTCGTTCATCTGGACCTGCCCAAGAGCATCGAGGCCTATTACCAGGAAACCGGCCGCGCCGGGCGCGATGGCGAACCGTCGACGGCGATGTTGCTCTACGGCTTCGAGGATGTGGTCAAGCTGCGCCAGATGATGGCGCAATCGCAGGGGTCGGACGAGCACCAGCGCTACGAACAGCAACGGCTGAACGCCATGCTCGGTCTGTGTGAAATCACCACCTGCCGTCGCCAGGCGCTGCTGCGCTATTTCGGGGAGGAACACACCGAACCCTGCGGCCATTGCGACACCTGTCTGGAACCGGTGGAAACCTGGGACGCGACCGAGGCGGTGCGCAAGGCGCTGTCCTGCGTGTACCGCACCGGCCAGCGCTTCGGCGCCAATCACATCATCGACGTCCTGCGGGGCAGCGACAGCGAAAAACTGCGCCGCTTCGGACACGACCGGCTCTCGACCTACGGCATCGGCACCGAACTGTCGGCGAACGAATGGCGCTCGGTGTTGCGGCAACTGGTGGCGAACGGCTTGCTGGAGGTCGACCCGGAAGGCTTCGGCGGTTTGCGGCTCACCGAGGCGTGCCGGCCGGTCTTACGCGGCGACCAGACCGTGGCACTGCGCAAAGACCTGGCGAAGTCCCGCTCCGCTCCCAAGCCGAAAACCGGGTACACCGACGACCCCCTGTCGCAAGACGGGGAAGTCCTGTTCGAAGCCCTGCGCCAACGGCGCAAGGAACTGGCGAATGAAAACGGCATCGCGCCTTTCATGGTGTTTCACGACCGCACCCTGCGCGACATGGTTCGCCAACACCCGCGCTCTCTGGACGACATGCGCACTGTCTCCGGCGTGGGCGACAGCAAGTTGGAGCGGTACGGCGAAGCGTTCCTGTCCGTACTGCAGGCCCAGGCTCAGGAAGCGTAGTTCGTAGGTTGGATCGGTCCGACGCTTCGGTAGCGCGCGAGCGCGTAATCCAACATGCCTTATTGTGGCTCTTAAATCCAAGCGGAATGATCCTGTTGGATTACGCCTTCGGCTACCGATTCCGGGGTGCCGGACCAGACGTACCGATCCAACCTACTGCTCCACCTCGGCGGGCCGGAACGAAAAGGTCGCCCCCACGGTGGCCACCAACGCATAACCGGCCATGGCCAGCAGCATCAGTCGCGCCGTACCGCCCGCATCGATCAGGAACCCCAGTAACACCGGCGAGGCCGAGGTGCTGATCACCATCATCGATGTCATCAGCGAGCGGATGCTGCCGAGGTGGGTGGTGCCGTACACCTCCGCCCAAACGGCATTGGCGATGGTGCCCATCATGCCGATGCCAATGCCAAGAGTGCCCATCATCAGATAGACCACCCAGCCACCTTCCAGAAACGCCCCGAAACAGAGCCCGACGACGAACGGCAGGCCCAGAAAGCGCAACAGGTGTGTGGCCGAAAAGCGGTCCACCAGGGTGCCGGTGACGATCGAGCTGGCCCAGTGCACGGCGCCGTAGACGATGAAGGCACTGGCGAACAACGCCGACGACCATCCTTTTTGTTCCAGAACGAACCCCTGGTGGATGAACAGGCCGGTGACGATAAACGGCGGTGCCAGGATCAGCGGAATCGCCAGCCAGAACCGGCGATCGGCCAGGACGGTGCGCCGGGACCCATCCGGGATGGACTCGGCCCGACTGGTGGCGGGTTCGCCCCGGGTCTCACGCTCGCTCGGTCCGGCCCGTTTCAACAGGAAGCCGATGGTGGGTAGAAAGACCAACGGAATGAACAGGGCGATGATCAGCCAGCTGTTCTGCCAACCGACCAGGGCGATCAACGCCACCGCCAGGCTCGGTAGCACCATTTCTCCCAGCGGCACGCCATTGCCCGCCACGCTGGTGGCCTTGCCGCGATTGTAGGAGAAATAGCGGCCCATGGTCGTCATGGCGGTGTGCGGCATCATCCCCTGGCCGCAGAAGCGCAGCAGAAAGAGAGCGATAACCAGGCTCGGCAGCGAACTGACCTGCCACATCAACAGGGCCGCCACCGTCAGCCCGAGTGCGGCGGCCGTGATGAACCAGCGCAACGCGATGCGGTCGATCATGCCGCCCACCACCAGAATCGTCAGGCCGCTGACCAGGGTCGCGGCGGAATAGGCCGAGCCGTAGGTCGCCGCCGACAACCCCAGCTGCTCCTGAATGGCCGTGCCGTACCAACTGATGAAAAAGGACTGACCGAAGTTGCCGAAAAAAACGGTCATCAGGCCGAAGACCAGCATCGGCCAATAGGATTGAAAGACGGTGACGTAGCCTTTGAGCACGGTGTTCCCCGGAATGGATGAATGGTGAAGGAGGCGGGCAGTGTACCGGTTTGGACCGTTGCTGTTTAGGAACGCAGGGGTGTTTGTGGTGGGACGAGCGCGGTTTTGTAGGGCAGAAGAGGCTTCGCCGATATCTGCCGTGGAATTGCCATTGGATTTCTTAGAGGCAACTCAGTGGGCTTCGCCCACTCGGCAGATGTCGCCTGGAGCTCTTCTGCCCTACGGTTGTGGGTTATGCCGGTGGCAGGGTACCCATTCGGCAGATAACGCCCTTCGGGCTCTTCTGCCCTACGATAGCCTCAGTTCGCCGGTTAAAACGGTCCGGGGCGTTGGCGTTGGGCGCGCCGCCGGACGTAGGGCAGCCACACATACCCCAATACAAACCCGCTCACCAAACCGCCGATGTGCGCGGCGTTGTCGATCGGCCCGAAAAAGCCGATGGCGATGTTCAGACCGACAAAACCCAGGGTGTTCTTCAGGAACATGCTGCGGAAGTCCGGCTTGAACAGGTTGGTGGTCAGCAGCGCCAGGAAGAAGCCGTACATGCCGAAAATGGCGCCGGAAGCGCCGACACTGACCACGTTGTCGTTGAACACCAGGCTGGCGGTGCTCGCCAACAGGCCGGTCAGCAGGTAGACGATGATGAAGGAGACCCGACCGAGCAGCGGTTCGAGAAAAATGCCGATGTTGGCGAGGACGATGGCGTTGAACACGATGTGCAGCAGGCCACCGTGCAGGAAGACGCTGGTCAGCAAACGCCACCATTGGCCATCCAGGGTCAAGGGGCCGAAATTGGCGCCGAGCTCGACCAGGGCCCGGGCCGGGAACCACATGATGCTTTGGGTATAGGCCACGGTGAACAGAAAGATGGCGGCGTTGATGTAGATGATGGCGGGCGTCAGCCAATAGCCGCGCCGCATGGCGAAGAGGTTCATCCAGGACGTCCTTCGAGTGTCTGAAGAAAAACAGTGTACCAGAGGATGGGGTAGGCTCGCGGGGGCACAAGCTCGGGCAAGACGGTTTGACAGTGCCTTTACCCACAGAAAGTGTGGATAACTGTGTGAATAAGCTGGGAGGCGATGGCGCCGAGGCGCTCCCGTCGGTAAGATCGAAAAGACGTTAAAAAACAACCAGTTATAACCCCCTCCCGTAGAACCCCCGGAATCGGCTATTATCCCGCCACGCCTGTTGACCGACGCCGGACCCAAGCCGATGACCGCGACCACCAAAGCGACCGAAATCCTGCAGCTGATCCAGCAAGATCGGCTCAGCCCGGCCTCCGCCCGGCTCAAACTCTGGTTGAAAAAGGAACCGGACAATGCGGACGCCTGGCACCTGATGGGCGTGGTCCACCTGCACCGGGAAGCCTTTGCGGATGCCCGGGAGGCCCTGGCGCGGGCGCATCGGCTCCAGCCCGGAAACCCCTACATCCTGAACAATCAGGCCGTCGCCCTGCTGCGCCTCGGTCGCCCGAACGAGAGCGTCGACGCCGCCCGCAAAGCGCTGGCCCTGGCCGATGCCGACCCCGGTTTCTGGGCCAACCTCGGTTACGCCCAGCAGGCGAGTCGGGATTTCGCGGCCATGGCCGAGGCTTTCGAACAAGCCAGTCGACGGGCGCCCGGCGACACGGAATTTACCCTGGGTTGGGCCACGGCGCTTCGCCAACAGGGTGATTACGCCGCCGCCCGAACCACCCTGGACAAGGCCGAGCACCCTGATCTTGGTATCCGTCTGGAACATCTGGTGCTCGCCGTGCTGACCGGTGACTCGAAGGCCGAACAACAAGCCGACCGCGCCCTTGGCGGGCACGATCTCGACGCAGCCGATGCCCTCGCCGACGCCGGCTGTACCGGGGCCGCCTTAACCCGATACCGCCGCCACCTCGAGCGACACCCGGACGACGCCACGGCGCGTTACCTGGCGCAGGCTCTGGAAGGCCGGATCGCGGAAACCAACAACATCGACTACGTCGAACACCTCTACGACGAGGCCGCGCCGCGTTTCGAGGAACGTCTGCTCGGTCATCTCGACTACCGGGGGCCGCGGTGGCTGGCGGAGCATCTGAATCACCTCGGCGAGCCCGACCTCATCTGGGATCTCGGTTGCGGCACCGGCCTCGCTGGGCCGGTCCTCAAAGCCGAATGGCCGAACGCCACCCTCGTCGGTGTCGATCTCAGCGACGCCATGCTGGCCCTGGCTCAGAAGAAGCGGTGTTACGCCGCGCTCCACCACGCGAGTCTGAACGATGGCCACTTTCTCGACCGGCTCGCGCCCGAACATCAACAGCCCGACCTGGTGCTGTTGATGGATGTGCTGATCTATTTGCCGAACGCCACCGACTGGTTACGATCGCTGGTGGATAAGTTGCCCGGTGGCTGTCGCGTGGTGATCACGTTGGAGCAAGGTCGGCACGAGCAGATCCAGCCGCAGGCGCGGATCCAGCATGACGGCGATGCGATTCGGGAAGCTCTGTTACCCAACCCCTGTGTGCTGGATGAAGCCGGGATGATCCGGCTGGAGAAAGGCCGGGCGGTTGAAGGGCGCTGGCTGATCCTGGAAAAAGGCGGTTGTTAAACCGCCACTGGAAAGTCCCCTGGCGGTGTGCCGGGACTGTCCGGATCTTCCGGTCGGGAATTGCGCTCAAGATAGGCCAGGATCGCGTCCCGGAGTTCCGTTCCCTTGTTCAAGCCCTGGTTGCCGAATAACCGGTTGAACTCGATCAGATAAGGGTAATCGCCCACCATGGCGATATCGAACCCGGCGTGATTCACTCCCAGCGTCGTGGCTACCCGCATCGCCAGGTCCAGTGCCGCCTGCGGCACCTCACCGTATTCGACCCAGCCACCGCGTGCGACGTTGTTGTAAAACCCCTGATCCGCCTGGTGTCGCCAATAGGCGGTGATCACTTTGTCCCCGACGATAACAATGCGCAGATCTTTCTCGATCGGCAGGTATTCCTGCACATACAGCACATCGGTGATCTCGCAATACCGCACCCAATCCAGCCGGTTTTGAATCAACCAGACGCCCTCGCCCATGCTGGCTTTCGGTTTCTTGGCGACGAACGGCAGTGTCATGGTGTCCCACAGCAGGTCGCGCTGGGTCGGGCCGTTGGGCTCGATCAGGGTCAGCGGTGTGTGTTCCGGGGCGACCATTTCAAAGGCGCGGGTCATTTCGATTTTGTTATGGCCGATGCGGTAGCTGGCTTCGCTCGGGAAGATGCGACAGTTGAGGCCGTAGAGCAGGGCGTTGAGTTGCCAGTAGCCGGGGAACAGGACCCAGTCGGCGTCGGCCAGGGCGTCTTTGTGAGCGAAGAAATGTTCCGGTTTGAGGGTCTGGACGTTGGGGAAGCCCAGGGTTCTGAACACGTCGAAGGAGATCAGTTTCATCGGGGTTGTCGTGGGTTGGGGAGGCGAAATTTTATACAGAAGTGGGGTGGGTGCAAGGGTTTGTTATTGTGCCAGTGGTTATTGGTGCCAGTGGTCCGCGACCGGTGCCGGGGGTAGGCCCATCGGGGCCGCCGTGTACCCATCCATGGGGGCTAGACCGCAGCATCCCTGCTGCGCACTACCCCTGATGCATTACCCCGGCGCCGGTCGCTTGGGTCCGTGGTTGCTCTCGCATCCGGTTCCACTGCCTGTAATTGGCGGGTACTCGCGTAGGGTGGGCACGGCCCACCATGGAAGGATACATCGGCTCCAGCCTGTCCTTTGGCTGTAAGGTGTCCAGACGTGGCGCATCCTGGACATTGGTGGGCCGTGCCCACCCTACCTGGCCTAGCTTTAACCAGTAGTTCGTCAGCGGTTACTCACCGCCTTGAGCAGTTCCACGAAGGCTTCCACGGCGGAGACCTGGGCGGTTTCTTCCATGGTGTGGTAGCCGGTGGTGGGGATTTGCATTGTGGTGCCGTGGACGAGGCCGTTGGAGGCGGCGGTGATGCGGCCGAGTTCGGTGCTGCCGAGGGAGGCGGGTTTCTGGCCTTGTTGTTCGGCGAGGGCGTTGCGGGCGAGGATGAAGTCGTCTTTGTAGCTGTAGCGGATGTCGAGGTCGCGGCAGATGGCTTCGAGTTCGGTGGTGGTTTCGATGTTGAATTCGGCGTTGGCGTCGCGGTGGCGCAGGACGATGTCCTGGGTGTCGGCGGTCTCGCGGTCGGGGTAGGGGCTGGTGTCGACGACGATGAGTTGGTTGGTGGTGCCGCCGAAACGCCGGAACCATTCGAGCAGGTAGCGCCAGCTTTTACCGGCTTCTTCCTGGGCGGTGAAGAAGGCGGTGCCCTGGTAGCCGAGGGCGAAGAGGTGGACGAGGATGGCGGCGGTGAGGACGTTGTCGAGCTGGCCGCTGAGCAGGCCGTTTTGCTGGTTGAGGCGGTCGCGAAAGGCGACGGGAGTGCCGGCGACGAGGTGTTCGAGGCCGTCGACGGTGAAGATGAGGTTGTTGCGGTATTCGCAGATGTAGGTATCGCGGATGACACCGGCGCCCCGGTAGGCGCCGGACCAGGGTTCGTAGGCCAACAGCGGGGTGTCGGAGAAGCGGTCGACGATTTTGCGCATCAGTTCTTCGGAGACGGAGTTGCCGAGCAGGTCGGAGCGGCTGCCGGCGACGAAGGCGGCGTACTGGAATTCGTTGGGGCCGGTGCAGATAAGGCCGTGGCGGTCGATGTGGGCGGAGAAGTAGTTGCTGTGCGGTTTGTCGCCCTGGGCGACGAGCAGGCCTTCGTACCAGGTGACCTGGGCGCCACGTTCTTCGAGTTCCCGTTGCAGCACGCGAAAGAAGGCGTGTTCGGCGCCGACGACGCTGGGTTCGCGGATGAGTATTTTCAGCAGGTCGATGAAGTCGTCAAAGTGCCGCATGGTGGTGGTCGTTCCCGCTGTGAGGTTGGTTCGAATAGCGTAGAACAGAGGTTGGGTTGGTGCCTAGTGGTTTGGGTGCCAGCGGAGCCGTGATATGTAGGGCAGAAGAGCTCCAGGCGATATCTGCCATGGTTTATGTACCGTGTCTTTGGATGACCTGTGGCACGTTATACTCCCATGGCAGATATCGCTCCGCTCTTCTGCCCTACATGCAAGTGGCCAGTTCGAATGTTGGCAATACACGTTCGGGGGTCAGGGGTGGGGGTGTCCCTAATCCGGGATGTCGGTGCGCAGGACGCGCGCCGTCAAGCCCCCATGGATGGGTTGAGTGGGCGGCATACCGCGCGACCCGGATTAGGGACACCCCCACCCCTGGCCCAAAGCACCGAAGAATAACCAACCACCGGGCCGCCGAACTCAACCATTTCCTCAGAACCCTCCCCTCAGAACCAACTCCAAGGTTGCTATATCAAAATATATTGATATAGTTGGAGTCACAATTGACCCGCTGATTTAATGTGTAACTTGCGAGCGGTATATAAATGCAGCTAAAGCGCCGTTGCTTTATCTACTCTTTTCCCCTCGCCATTGAATCAGCACCGATGAACGACACAGGTGCTCGATGACAACGCTTTTCTCTCATTTTCTCGCCCAGGTTCTGGGGTGTGCCAGTACCGAGAATGTTCATAATCTCGTGCGGACGCGGCTGGTGTTCACGCCGGACCATGGTTTGTCCAACGACGCCATCGACGATTTTATTCTGAACGGGACCGAGGATGAGGCGATGCTGATATTCTGGTCCAACACCTTGTCGATCGATCTGGATTTGCTGCGCGATGCGGCGTCCATGGCGCGTCGCAGTCGGGCGGCGCAGTCGAAACGCCTGCCGGAGTTGCAGTTGAACTGGACCGGGCGGACGGCGAATCTGGAGCCGGAACGGCTGATTCAGGTGACGGTGCGGCTGGATCTGGAAGACCACCCGTTGCGTGAGCGGTTCGAGCGCGCGGGGCCGGGGGTGCTGGAGCGCACTACCGGGTATACGCTGGCCGATCTGAATCGGCCGGGGGCGATGGATCAGGTGGTGTCGGTGGCCAATGCGCATTGGCATGAGGTGGAGCAACTGACCGGCCTGCCGGCGGAGCGCATCCACATCGAGCTTGAGGCCTTGCCGGTCTGATGAGGCAGCGTCCCCCGGTATGCCAGAGTCCCGGGGGAAGGGTTCGGAGGCTCCTCAATCCCCCAGCAAATGGCTGCGCGCGGCGTTGATGCGGGCGGCGAGGTAGGGGCTGCCGCCCCGGTCGGGGTGCAGGCGTTGCATCAACCGGCGGTGGGCCTGGATGATCTCGTCGCGGCTGGCGCCGGGTTGCAGACCGAGGATTTCATAAGCCTCGGTGTCGGTCATGCGGCCGTCGCCGGTGTTGCCGCTTGAGTCTTGGTGGTCGTCGCCGGTGGTCTGGCCGGGGTCGTCCTGGCGCCAGGCTTCGCCGAAGCGGCGGTCGAGGTAGGTTTCCAGCAAGCGGGCGGATTCGGTGTCCTGCTGACGGCAGTATTGCAACAGTTCGATGAATTCGTCGTCGCCGAGGTCGGCCAGGTCGCGGCCGGTCATGGGGCCTTCGAGAATGCGGCCGCTCATCTCGCCGCTGTCGTGATCGAGCACCATTTCCAGCAGGGCGGCCCGCACGGTGGATTGTTGGCCGGTGTTGGCCTGGCTCTGTTTGCGCTGTTGCCGGCGTTTGTGCCAGACCGCGAGAAACGGCAGGGCGCGAAGCAGAATGGGTAACAGGCGCCGCAGGAACGGCAGGCTGAAGGCGAGCAGGGCGCCGAGCAGATAGAGCCGCCGGGTCAGTGCCAGGTAGAGAATGGCGAAGAGCAGCAGGGCGACGACAACCTGGGCGGCGGCCCTGGCGCGTTTTTGCGGCGGTTGGCGTTGGATGTAGAGAAACAGTCCGCCCAGGGCGAGCAACAGCAATAACAGGCTGAATGGATTCACGGTCGTCCTTATGTCACTTCAATTGCCGGGTGAGGCGTTTGACTTCGCCGCCGTGTCGGGCCTGGAAGTCTTCCAGCGCCTGTTTGCCACCGGTTGCGTATACTGCCACGGCGCCGAGCAGGTCTTTCAGTACGGCCGGGCTGCGATGGTCGAAGGGCACGTAGGCGCCACCGGAGAGTTGGGCGATCTGTTGGAAAACGCGCTGGGCGTCGATGTCGTGGCCTTCCTGGAAGGCGAACACCGGCGTGCGCAGCATGCCCAGTTCACCGGCGAGCTGACACAGGTCGTCGGCTTTCTCCTCGCAACAGTCCCCCACCAGAATGACCGCTTTGACGGCCTGCTCACGCGTTTCGCGAATCGCCTGTTTGAGCACACGGGCGATCTGGGTGTGTCCGCCCAGGCAGGTTACACGGTTCATTTCCTTGAGCAAGCGTTCGGTTTGGGTCAACCAGGGAGAAGCGTGGAATTCCTTGAAGCCGCGATAATAGACCAACTGGATGGCGAGCCCGCCAAGATCGCGGGTGGCGAGAAAGAGTTCACTTTGCAGCTGGCAGGCGGTGTCCCAGGTGGGCTGGCGACTGGCTGTGGCGTCCAGCGCGAAAATCAGCCGGCCTTCGCGGCGAGCGACCACAGGGGTTTTGTCCGCTTGCTTGATGAAGCGGTCAATGGCCTGCGAACTGGAACGGGTCGTGATGTTGCGATCGGACATGGTCGTGGCGCCTCCTGCCCCGAATGGTACAAAGAGCGGGGGCGGAAGGCCACGGTCCGGTAACGTCGCTTACCGTACAGTTACACAGGTGCAGGGTGCGAGATGGCTGACCTTGTGCGAGACGCTGCCGATCAACAGGCTCTTCCAGTCGCCGAGGCCGCGAGTGCCCATGACGATCATGTCCACGCCCAGGGTTTCCGCCTTGGCGATGATTTTCCGGGCCGGATCTCCGATTTCCAGCGAGGTCTCGACATCGGTGACGCCCTGGTCCCGGACAATGCCGGCGGCGGCTTCGAGAATCTGATGACCCGCTTCTTCCAGTTCCTCGCGGGAGGCGTGCAGCGTAATGCTGGCACCGCCCAACACCATGACCTCGTCACCGGCGGCCGGTTCCGGCACATGGAAGAGGTGGAGTTTGCCGTCGTGGTGCTTGGCCCAGTCCGCAGCGAACTCGATGGCTTTCTTGGACTGTTCGGAGCCGTCCACCGGCACCAATACTGTCTTGCTCATGGTGTATACCTCCTGACTTGCGGTTCCCATAACCGCTGTATGAGTTCGGCCACCGTTCTCATCAAGGGGCGATGACCTCGACTATCAGCATGGCATAGTCTAGACGAGGTATTTTGATCTGCATCAAGATGCGGTATGGGCCGCATTTGTGAGCTGCGGTTCGGGTAATTGTGATCTTATCGAACGGCGCCTGCGAAGATCTGGTCTAAACTGATGCGTCATCACTTCCGGAAAGGATACGGCCATGCGATCCGAAGAACCCGCCCGTCAGGTTCACCCCTTTGAGTTTCACTTGACCGAAGCCGAATACCGCCTGTTCGAGCGCGCCGCCGAAGCCTGGCATTGTTCCATCCAGGATTTCCTGCTGGACGCCGCGCTGGAAAAAGCCATCGCCGTGACCGAGGAAGACGTCTCGTCCCATTTGGCGACCGTGACCTCGGATGAGCTGCACCCGCCGCTGGAGCCGGCACCGGAAACCCACACCATCGACGTTTCCCCCGCGAAGAATTCTTCGCTCGCTTAGTCCAACTGGGTGAGCATCGCTTGAACCAAGGCGTTATCCCGGTTCTCGGGTGAGCATACCCAGGAGAAACGCCGCATCAGGTTCAGTGGTGTGTCCAGTGGCACCAGGTGGCCGGCCGTTACCTCGTCCTCGATCGCCAGAGCCGACAGGCAGCCGATGCCGAGGCCGGCCCGGACCGATTGCTTGATCGCCTCTTGCCGCGTCAGTTCGAGCGCGACCCGGGGTTTCATGCCCTCCGCCTGAAAGGCGGCGTCGAGCACGGCCCGGGTACCGGACCCGGCTTCGCGCACCACCCAGTCCTCGCGGGCCAGTTCTGCGACCGACGGTGTCGGTCCGGAGGCGAGCGGATGATCCGGTGCGCAAAACACCGCCAGACGATCCGAGCGCCAGGGCACGATGTCGAGCGTCGGATGCAGGGCCGGCCCCTCGATCATGCCCAGTTGGGCACGGCCTTTTTCCAGTCGCTCCAATACGCCTTCTGTATTGAGAATATCCAGCTGCGTCGAGGCGTCGGGATAGCGCCGTTGGAACCGCGCCATCATGGTCGGCAACAGATAGCTGGCAATGGTCACGCTGGCGGCGACGCGCAGGGTGCCGGCGATGCGGTGGTCGTCGGCCCGGTTCAGGCCGTCACTGAGGCTGAGGATCTGCCGGACCCGGGGCAGAATCTGCTGGCCGGCGTCGGTGAGCACCAATTCACGCCCGATCCGGTCCAGGACGGCGTAGCCGAGCTGGCGCTCCAGCTCCTTGATCGCCTGGCTGGCGGCGGACTGGCTGATGGCCTGTTCGTCGGCCGCGAGGGTCAGGCGGCCGAGGCGGGCGGTGGCTTCGAACAGGCGCAGTTGGCGCAGGCTGAGATTCATTGGAAAATCTTAAGTGATGGATAAGAAATATCCAATATACTTATAGAGCGTCCGGTTTTAAAGTCCTCCCCAATTGGAATAAGGGAGCCGACCCGTGCTGATTCGCCTGTTGCTCATCGCCTTTGCCGCCACCGCCCTGGCGCAAACCGCCACGCTGACCGCCATCGGCTTGAGCGCGTTGCCGTTGGCGATTCTGATGGGCATCGGTTACGGCAACCTGGCCCGGCCGGAATACAACGACCGCGACGCCACCCTGTTGGCGTTCTGCCAGCAAAAGTTGCTGCGGCTCGGCATCATCCTGTTCGGTTTCAACCTCAGCTTTCAGCAGATCGCGTCCGTCGGCTACCAGGCCATCTTGTTGGATATGGCGGTCATCGTGATCGTGTTGTCCCTCGGTATTTTTGTCGGCGTCCGGCTGTTCAGGTTGCCGCGCGAAATCGCGGTGCTCACCTCGGTGGGCAGTGCCATTTGCGGCGCGGCGGCCATCATGGCGACCGAGCCGGTGATGCGCGCCCGCGAGCGCGATGTCACCGTGGCGGTGGCCACTGTGGTGTTGTTCGGCACACTGGCGATGTTCAGTTACTCGGTGATCTACAGCTTCGCCGGTATGGATCCGTCCCTGTTCGGTATCTACATCGGCAGCACGGTGCATGAGGTGGCGCAGGCCGTCGCCGCCGGACAGTCCATCGGCGGCGAGGCGATGCAGAACGCCGTGGTGGCCAAGCTGATCCGCGTGATGCTGTTGGCTCCGGTCGTCATTGCTCTGGGCAGTCTGATGTTCCGCGAAGCCGCCGAGCCGGGTCGGCGCCGGCCGATTCCGGTGCCCTGGTTCGTTTTCGGGTTCATCGCCACGGCCGCATTCAACAGCGTCGTTTCCTTACCCGCACTGGCCTTGGAAGGGCTGCAACTCGCGTCCCAACTGAGCCTGGCCATCGCTATGGCGGCGCTCGGCATCAAGACCCGCTGGGCCACCATCCGCCAGGCCGGCACCAAACCGCTGGCGCTGTCACTGGTGCTCTTTATCGTCCTGATGGTGGGCGGCTACGGCCTGAACCTCGTCTTCTACGGTTGATTGGTCGACTGGTAAACCGCTGGGCACCCGATCGGGAATGCCCAACCGATGCCCCAGGCTGGTGGCGTCGGACAGACTCTCCAGAAACGCCACCAGAGCATGTATCTCGGCATCGGTTCGTTCTGGAATATCGATGCTGATGCTGTTCCGGATGGTGGCCATCTCCCGTGCATCCTGCCACACCAGGAAATCGTGTCGATTCAGGTAATCGTCGTCGATCAAAATCAATTGTTCACGATCGTACCGATCCAGAGCCGCTTCCGGGTTCAGGTGGTGGCGAATCATGCCTTCCAGTGTGGCGTAGGCGCCGTTGTGACCGTAGGGCGCGGTGGCGGCCACATTGCGCAAGCTGGGCGTGCGGAAATGATAGCGATCGGCCAGGCGATCGGTCTCATTGATGCGACCCATGTCCCGCGCTTTGTGATCGAAGGCGCGCGTGCGTCCCGGTCCCAGCGGTGGCAAACCCAGGCCGTGGAATTGCTGGTCGCTTTGCAGTGGGCCGCTGTGGCAACCGCTGCATTGGGCCTCGCCATAAAAAAGCCGCATGCCGGTTTTTTGCGTGTCGGTGAGGGCGGTTTCATCACCGCGCAAATAGCGATCGAAGGGGCTGTCGTCGGCGCGCCATTCGAATTCCATGAAGGCGGCGAGCGCATTGGCGATGTGGCTGATGCGAATGTCGGCGGATTGGTCGACGTCGTCGAAGGCGCGTTGGAACCCGGGTTCATAGCCGCCAACGCCACGTACGCGTTCGGCGAGCACACGCCAGCCGTAATCGATGCGTCGGCGCACGGCGCCCAGCACTTCGTTTTCATTGGTGTCGCCGGCCATTTCGAATTCGGAGGTGATCGGAAACAGGGCCTGAGCTGCGACGATGTTGCGCAGGTCGGTGGGCAGAAATTCGAGAGCCGGTGAGTCGAAACCACTGGCGTAGAAGTCGCTGGTTGAAAGCCGACCGTCGTGAAACAGAACCTCCCAGCCGCGAAACCCGAGATTGAACAGCCCCGGTGCGTTGCGCGGTATGCGTTTTTTCACCTTGGATTCACCGGAACCGGATGTCCGTTGCGGGCCGAGGCCTTGACCGCCTTCGCCTATGCCGAGCGATAAGCCGTCCGAGGTGCCGAAGTCCGGATGGTGGCAGGTGCTGCAGGCGATGTTGCGGTTGCCGCTGAGTACCGGGTCGTAAAACAGCAATTGACCTAGTCGGGCCTGGTCCATGTCGATCGGGTAAAAGTCGTCATCGGTCAGGGCTCGGGGTAAATCCGATGCCTGAGCCATGGTAAAAAATACACCGATGAACAGCATTGAACGGAGCGGTTTTTCAATCATGGTTTTCCCCGCTTTTCTTGTTATATTGACGGAATGGATAGATCCATTCCAACGACTAAGACTGCAAAGTCGGCTGCTGTGCCAAAACCCGCACCGGCTACCGGACAGACCTATGCGGGGTCGCCGTAAACCCATCCATGGGGGCTTGACGGCCGCCGTCCAGGCGGCCGACATCCCCGCATAGGTCTGTCCGGTAGCCGGCGCTGGTCACCTGTTGACTCTGGATTGTTCAAAACCAATCTCCTCTATTATTCACGACACCGGGAGTACAACAATGACGATGAAATCCCTGTCGACCTCGATCGTAACCGGTCTGGTGTTATCGTTCGGTTCGATGACGACTCAGGCCGATGTGAAGGAAGGCCTGCGTCTGATGAAGGCCGATCAATTCGATGCCGCGATGGAAGAATTCCTTCCGGCGGCGGCCGCCGGGAATGCCACGGCGGAGGAGTTGATTGGTGTGATGTACGCCATGGGGCTGGGCGTCGAAAAAGACGACCGGCGTGCCTTTGAATGGTATCTGCGTTCGGCGATGAAAGGGCATCCGGGTGCGCAGTCCGGTGTCGGCTGGTATTACGAAGTCGGCCGGGGGATCGAGGCGCCGGAACTGGTTCGAGCCTATATGTGGTATGTCCTGTCGGCGATCGGTGGCGATCCGGACGCGGCGATGAGTCAGGAAGAAGTCGTGAAAAAGATGACGCCCGAACAAATCGAGCAAGCCAAAATTCTGGTGGAGGATTACAAACCCTTGTTGTATCCATTTCGGTAACCACCGGGTCGGTATTGGAAAAAAAAAGGGCGAGCCCGAAGGCTCGCCAAACTCCCCTTACATCAGGTCTTGCTCGTACTGAGCTTCGATCGCTTCCTCGGCTTCTTCCGCTTCGGAGGCGAGCAGGTTGTACCACTTCTCGCCGTCTTCGATGTTTTCCTGGAACCAGGTGTACACCGGGGCGGCGGCTTCACGGAATTGCTCTTTTTCTTCCAGCGTCGGCACGTAGAGCTCACCACCGGCTTCGGCGAAGTCCTGGTAGGCCTGGATGGACTTGCGCTTCGGTGACGCGAAGGTGGCTTGCTGCAACGCATCGAAACCATCCACGACGACACGGCGCAGGTCTTCCGGCATGTCCATGAAGACTTCGTTGTTCATGTACCACAACGCCGCCATGTAAGCGTGACCGTCCAGGGTCATGTGCTTCAGCCCGGCTTCGGGAAATTTCATGCCCATGACGTCGGTGATGCCGTTCTTGGAGCCTTCGACTACGCCGGTCTGGAACGAGGTGAACAGTTCCGGCCAGGGGATCGGTGTCGGGCTGGCGCCCATGGCCTTGACCAGTTCCTGCGGCAGGTCGGCGACGATGGTGCGGATTTTCATGCCTTCCATGTCGTCGGGTTCCTGAATGGTTTTCTCGGTGTTGGCGAAGTTGCGCCAGCCGCCGGTGTTGCCGATGGTCATCAGGCGGACCCGCTCGTCGGAATCTTCCAGAATGGCGTCGCGCATCTCGCGGGTGAAATCGCCCTGGAAGACGGTTTCGGCAACCCGGTCGTCGCGCAGTACGTACGGCAGATCCAGAACCTGCACGTACGGATACATATTGGCGGCACCGCCGGAGGTGGAGATGTAGATGTCCACCGATCCGTCTTCCAGCGCCTGCAGGCACTCGGTGCCGTTGGCGCACAGTTGGGTACCGATGTAGAGATCGACCGCGATGCGACCGTTGGACCGTGATTCCACGAAGTCCTTGAAGACGACCAGGCCGTCGTAATCCTCGTCGTTTTCATTCGAGTTGGCCACAGCGCGCAGGTTGTAGTCGGCCGCGCTGGCGACGCCCATCGCCATACTCAGAACGGTGCCGGTCACGGCGCCCACGCATTTGGCAATCAAGGTTTTTCTGGTGTCCAAGCTCATAGCTGGCTCCTCTTGTCGTCTTCCATTGTTATTGTCTTGACTTCACGATCGATGGTCGCGCCATCGGTAACCGGTTCGGCCCCGGGGGGCCGAACGTCGGATTCATCGGGTTCGTCGAACCCGTTATTTCACCAGTCCCAACCACTTCGGTACCGTCAGGGATACTTCCGGCACGAAGGTGATCAGGAAAATTACGGCGATCTCCACCGCCAGGAACGGCAGGATGGCCTTGGCAATGGATTCGACCCGTTCGCCGGATACGCTCGAGGCGACGAACAACACCAGCCCCATCGGCGGTGTCGCCAGGCCCACGGTCAGGTTCACGCTCATGATCATGGCGAAGTGCACCGGATCGACGCCGAGTTCGATGAAAATCGGGGCCAGGATCGGGCCCAGGATGATGATCGCCGGGCCGGCATCGAGGAACATACCGATGATGAACAGCATGATGTTGATCATGAACAGCAGAATGTAGGGCACCTCGCTGATCGACAGCACCCAGAACGCGAGTGATTCGGCGGCGTGGGACAGGCTCACCACGGTTTTGAACGTGATCGCGGAGCCGACCAGTAACAACACGACGGCCGATGCCTTGGCACTGCGTGTGAAGATGGCGGGCAATTCGGACACCTTGACGGTGCGCATGACCCACACGCTCAGTACCAGCGCATAACCCACGGCCACGGCCGAGGCTTCGGTCGGGGTGAAGATACCGCCGAGAATGCCACCCAGAATAATGACCGGTGTCAGCAACGGCAGGATGGCCTTGCGGGTGCTGCCCGCCCGTTGACGCCAGGTGTGTTTCTCCGAGGCCACCGGGAAGTCGTATTTCTTGGCCATGATGGCGGTGACGGCCATCAGCGCGCCGCCCATCAGAACGCCGGGCACCAGTCCGGCGGCGAACAAAGCCGCCACCGAGATCTCCATGGTGTAGGCGTAGATGATCATGATACCGGACGGCGGGATGATCGGTCCGATCACCGAGGACGCGGCGGTGATCGCGGCGGCGAACTTGCGCTTGTAGCCGTTCTTTTCCATCGCCGGAATCAGCATGGAGCCGATCGCCGAGGTATCCGCCACGGCGGAGCCGGACAGGCCGGCGAACAACATGCTGGACATGATGTTGACGTGTGCCAGGCCGCCCCGCACATGACCGATGAAAGACTGGGAAAAATGCACCAGGCGCAAGGTAATGCCGCCCTGGTTCATCAGTTCCCCGGCCAGCATGAAAAACGGAATCGCCATCAACGGGAAGGAGTCGATGCCGTTGTAGATGTTGCGGAACAATAGGGGCAGGTCACGGTCCATCCCCTCCCACACCAGCATGGCACCGGGGGCCAGCAAGGTCGCGAAGAATACCGGCAGGCCGATCAGCAACAGAATCAGAAACAGGGGTAAAAACAGAATCAGCATCGGGGCCTCACTCGGATACAACAGGGGTGGGGTGGCTGTCTTCACCTTCGGGCAAGCGTGAGGCGAATCCTTTGAACAGCAACAGACCCACGTCCTTCATCAACATCTCGATGTTGACCAGCAACATGGTGCCGAAGCAGACCGGCATGGCGAGATAGATCCAGGCGCGCGGCAGATCGAAACTGGCGGCACGTGTGCGGAACCCGCGCTGAAAATATTCGAGACCGAGTGTGAACAGGTAGTACAGCACCACCAGCGCACAGACATGGAGGAACAGTCTCAACAGTCGGGCGGCCGCCCTGGGAATGAAGTCGTGCAGCATCTCGATGGCGACGAACGACCCCTGGCGATAGGCGCCGGCGGCGACCAGGGCCATCATCCAGATCATCAGCGCCCGGGCCGCTTCTTCCGGCCAGGGCAGGGCGTTGTTGAACACATAGCGGAACACGACCTGCAACAGGATCGACGCCACCATCAAGGCGACGCAGATCCAGGCGATGGAGTGTCCGATTCGGATCAACCCGGTGTTGAGTTTGCGCAACCCGGTCAGGATGAAGAGGTAAGCGTTCATCGGGCGCATCCTCTCCGTGACCGGTGCGAGCGGTTCTTAGTTGTCATTGTTGAACCTCGCACGGTGGGCCGTTGTGGGTAACGGCCTTCTTTTATCGGTTGTGTATCGAGCCCGGTCGCCGACGGGTGGCAACCGGAGTCACGTCGATCAGGGCACTTCCTCGCCCGCGGCCGCGGTCCAGATTTCATACCACTGCTCGCGGCTGACGGTGATGTCGAGCGCGCCGGCCAAGCCTTCGATGCGTTTCAGGTTGTTGGTCCCGACCACCGGCACAATGCCGGCCGGATGCGCCAGCAACCAGGCGAACGCCGCCAGGTCGACCCGGTGCTCGTGATTGGCCGCCAGTTGTTCGAGCAGCGGGCGTACGCGCATCGCAGCCGCCGAGTCATTGTCGAACAATTGCCCGCCAGCCAGTGGCGACCACGCCATCGGCTGTAATAAATCCAATCGCATGTCCGACAGGGTGCCGTTGGTGAACGCGCTGCGTTCCAGCACGCTCATTTCGATCTGGTTGGTCACCAGTGAATGGCTCATGCACGACTGCAGCAGTCGCCAGTCGGGTGCGTCGAAGTTCGATACACCGACCGCGCGGACCTTGCCGCTGTCGATCAGGGCATCCAGTGCCGGGCCGGTTTCCTGAGGGTCCATGAACGGATCCGGCCGGTGGATCAGCAGCAGGTCGAGGTGGTCGGTGTGCAGGTGACGCAGGCTGTTCTCGACGCTGTTCTGGATGTAGGCGGCACTGGTGTCGTAATACTTCACCTTGCGCTCGGGAAACTTGTCGGTGTTCAGGGCGATGTCGCACTTGGAGATGAGTTCCATCCGGTCGCGCAACGCCGGGTCGGCTTTCAGCGCCTGACCGAATACCGCTTCGCACTCGTAATTGCCGTAGATGTCGGCGTGGTCGAAGCTGGTGATGCCCTGGTCGAGGCAGACGTCGATCTTGCGGCGGACATGGTCGACCGAGGTGTCGCTGTCGTCGGCCAGACGCCAGACGCCATAGACAAGACGGCTGAGTTGGACATCGCTGTTGGGGAGCGTGAGTTTCTGCATGTCAAAACTCCGGTTGCCGGCAATCGCCGGGAACGTTTTCAGTGGTGAATTGAGTCTTAATCCTATCTCAGATCGCTGTTGTTTGTTGGGAAGACTCAATTCAGAAATCGGTTGCATCCATACCCTAGCAATGTATTCTGTTGATGTAAATCAATAGTGAATGAATTATTTGAGGGGCGGTCGAAACGGCTGTGGTATGCTTGCCGCCGACCCCCGGTCTGGGACATGCTAGGCGGTTTTCCGGCCCAGCCAGTCCGGGTCATGATCGACAGCAACCGGAAGTCCGCATGACGAACATCAGCAGAGCCCACAAGAACAATGCCAAACGCCTGCCCCTCTACATTCAGATCAGTGAACTGCTGCATCGCGAGATTGCCGCGGGTCACTATCCGGTAGGAGAGCGACTGCCCGTCGAAGCCGACCTCGCCGCCCAACTGGGTGTCGCCGTCGGAACCCTGCGCAAGGCACTCGCCAAACTGGAAGAGGACGGTATGCTGGAGCGTCGTCAGGGGTCGGGGACCTATGTGAAGTCCACCCTGAACGACAAGGCGATTTACCAGCTGTTTCGGTTGGAGTTGATCGAGGGAGGCGGCATGCCTAATGCCGACATTCTCTCGGTCGACGGCCGTACCGAAGCCACCGTCGCCGACCAGTTGGCGCTGCCACCGGAGACGCCCCTGTGGCGAATCCGACGCCTGAGGTTCCTGAACAAGACGCCCGGGGCCTGCGAAGAGATGTGGATCAACCAGGCACACGACCCGAACCTGAACGCCGAAGTGCTGCACGAGAGTTTGTACAAGCATTATCGCGATCATTTCGACTTCTGGATCACCCACATCGAGGACCGCATCAGCTGCACCAAAGCCCCCGACTGGGTGGCCAAGCTGTTGAATAAGGAAGCGGGCGATATGGTTGGCTACGTGGAACGCCTGAGCTGGTCCAACAAGGAGCGCATCGAGGAATTTTCGCGCACCTGGTTCGACCCGGACATCGTGCGCTACATTTCCCGACTGTCCTGACCCTCCTGCCGGACTCCGAAACCGACATCCGGGCGCGTGCGCCCGGTATCCAGACCAAAGGGGAGTACCGGTGATGAAACACCTGAATTACGGCATTCTGGGCTGCGGCATGATGGGGCAGGAGCACCTGCGCAACCTGGCCCTGATTGAAGGCGCGCGCGTGATGGCCATCGTCGAACCGGACCCGGCCATGCGCGATGCCTGTCGCGAGTTGGTTCCGGATGTGACGTTTCTCGACAGCGTCGAATCCCTCTGCAGCTTCAACGATCTCGACGCCCTGGTCGTCGCCAGCCCCAATCACTGCCATGCCGAGCAATTGCTGACGCTGCTGGAACTGACCGAGCTGCCGATCCTGATCGAAAAACCCCTGGTGACCCGGCTCGATCAGGTCGAGCCGGTGCGTGAGGCGGTTGCCCGTCACCCGGCACCGGTCTGGGTGGCCATGGAATACCGCTACATGCCACCGATCACCCAACTGCGCAAGCACATCGATGACGGGGATCTGGGGCCGACCCATATGCTCAGTGTTCGCGAACACCGTTTCCCCTTTCTGCCCAAGGTGGGCGACTGGAACCGCTTCAATGCCAACACCGGCGGTACACTGGTCGAGAAATGCTGCCACTTTTTCGATCTGATGCGGTTGTTGTTGCAGGATGACGTGGTCCGGGTCATGGCCAGTGCCGGCCAGAACGTGAACCATCTGGACGAGCAATACGATGGCGCCACACCGGACATCCTCGACAACGCCTATGTCATTCTCGATTTTGCGGGCGGCCAGCGCGCCATGCTGGAGCTGAGCATGTTCGCCGAAGGGTCACGCTATCAGGAAGAGATCAGCGCGGTTGGGCCCAAGGCCAAGGTGGAATGCCTGGTGCCGGGTCCGGGCCGGTTCTGGCCGGAACACTTGGGCGAAGCACCGACGCCCAAGGTCATTCTGAGCCCCCGCGACCCGAAAGGCCCGATCGAATCCGACATCCCGGTCGACCCGGAATTGCTCGCCGCAGGCGACCACAACGGTTCGACCTTTTACCAGCATCTGGGGTTCTTCAAGGCGGTCACAGAAGGCGCGCCGGTTGAAGTGACGGTCGAGGACGGCCTGAAGGCGGTGGTGATCGGCCTGGCGGCACAACAGTCAGCCGCGACCGGACAGGCTGTGCGCATTACGGATGGAGGATTCAGTTTCGAGGGTTGATTGGTCGGGGAGCCCGGCAATCAAAACGGTGGTTTGTTCAAACCGTTCTCGGTGGTTAATCGGAACGGCGAAGATGGGTATGGAAACACCCGTTATTCACGCGCCGGGGGATTCACCACCCATTCGGGCTCCTCGAACTCACCCAGAGTTCGTATCTCGCAAAAGGGCGCCGCGCTCTTGATGATGCGGGCGACGTCGGGGTTGTGGTTCGACTCCATGGCATCGCGCTGTTCCTTGCTGTCCCAGTGGGCGATGGCGATCAGGGTGTTCGGGTCGCCGATCTTGCGATGCAGTTCTGTGCCACGCGCACCGGGTGCCTGCTGGATCAGCTCGCTGGCGCGGACCCAGGCGTCGGCGTAGTCCTCGGCGCGGTACCCCTCCTTGATGTGCACTTCGAAGATATATTTCATCGCGCTTCCTCCTGTCAGGTGGTCGGTACTGGCGCTGCGAAAAGCATAGCAGGGTCTTGGCTTCTCGATCGCTTGTGGGGCTCCAGACTTGGCCATAAACTGGTCAGCTTGTCTGACACAAGGAATGAAACGATGGCGGATATCGATATTCGAGAGGCGACCGTGGCCGATCTGGAATCCTGGGTGGCGTTGCGCCTTGCCCTGTGGCCGGACAATCAGCGGGAAACGCTGGTGGAGGAGTGTCACGAGTTGGTCGCGGACCCGCATCAAGTGGCGTTCATCGCCTGGGCGGACGACCGGCCGATCGGGTTGGTCGAGGGGGCGCTGCGCGGTTCGACCCGGCAGCCCTACGGTCATGTTGAAGGCTGGTATGTGGATTCCAACTGGCGTGGCGACAAGGTGGCGTACGAGTTAATGGATGTACTGGAAGACTGGTTCCTGCATAACTGGATCGAAACCGCCTATTCGGACACCAACAACGACTACCCACTGAGCCCACGTGCCCACGACAAGGCCGGTTACGAGGAAGTCGCCATGATCCGGGTATTCCGTAAAACCCTGAAGTGATTTTTTCGCGAAATCCTGCGACCTTTTTCGGTCTCCTTCGTCTTTATCCATGAACCCCTTGTTCATTGATCTCGACAGGAGACCCCATGAAACGCTTTCACGTGCATTTGTCCGTATCCGATCTCGACCGGAATATCGAGTTCTACAGCCATCTGTTCGGCCAGCCACCGGCCCGGCATGAAACCGATTACGCCAAATGGATGCTGGACGACCCGCGCATCAATTTCGCCATTTCCACCCGGGGCAGCCAGGCCGGCCTGGACCATTTCGGCTTTCAGGTCGACAGCCCCGAGGAGCTGGCCGGTATTCGGGAACTGGCCGAAGCCGCCGCCGGTGAGGATGTCTTCGATCAGGGTGAGTCCCAGTGTTGCTATGCTCACAGCGACAAACACTGGACCGTGGACCCGCAAGGGCTCGGCTGGGAGCATTTCCAAACCCTGTCCACCGCGGTACGCTACGGCGACGACATCGCCACCGCGGACGGCGCCTGCTGCCGTCCGGAAACGTCGGATGCGAACGCCGGCGAAAGCGCGCCAGCCGGCGGGTCATGCTGCTGATTCATGACCATTGAACGGGAGACCGGATGACTCGAACTCAGGATCCTGAGACTGGACTGGACCAGGCCTACGGCCAATTGCGGCAGGCCCTGACGCAATACCTGCAGCGCCAGCTGGGCGATGCCGGTACAGCGGAAGACCTGGTTCAGGACGTCTTCATCAAAGCCCTCAAAGCCATCCGGGAGGATCGCCCACCGCGCGATCTACCCGCCTGGCTGTATCGGGCTGCCCGGACCACCCTGATCGATCACTGGCGCACCCAAAAGCAGGGCACGGATGTAGTACCAGACGACCTGCCGGCCGGCGAGGAAGACGACGCCGTTCTGCTGCACCAGGCACTCGCGAGCTGTCTGCGGCCCATGACCGAGCGGTTGCCGGCCCACTATCGCGAGGCCCTTTTGGCCGCCGATTTCGACGGTCAACGGCTCAAGCCTCTGGCCGAGGCCGAAGGCGTATCCCTGTCCGCGATCAAGAGCCGGGTCAGTCGCGGCCGAGCCCTGCTGCGTGAAGAAGTGTTGGCCTGTTGCCATGTTGATATGGCCGATGGCTGGGTGCAGGATTATTACCCACATACTCATAGTTGCAGATCCGATCGGTGTTCCGGGAAATGATCGTCAGGTCGATTCCAGAGGTTGGAGTGCGCTAAAGGCTAGCGCCGGCGGCCGGGTAGACCTATACAGGGATGTCGGCCGCCCGGCCGGTTTATTTGCTCCATGCGAAACCGGCACTCCCGCCATCCATGGCGGTCGGACACGGCCGTCAAGCCCCCATGGATGGGTTGAGTGGGCGGCATCCCGCGCGACCCTGTATAGGTCTACCCGGCCGCCGGTGCGGGTTCTGGCACGGTAACGAACCCAGAAATGTACCTCCCAATGATGCCCCGGCCACAACAGTTCATTGCACAAATGGCTCCTCGTTCGCTCCCCGGGCTGTGGTATCATCCGCGCGCCACCCACTTTTTCCACCTGCACCAAGAGCCTGAGCATGAGCAAGAATTCGTTGGATAAGAGCAAGATCCGAATCCTGTTATTGGAAGGCGTGCACCAAAGCGCCCTGGACACCCTTCACAAGGCCGGCTACACCAACATCGAATACCACAAAGGGTCCCTGTCCGAGGACGATCTGGTCGAAAAAGCCCGAGACGCCCACTTCATCGGTATTCGCTCGCGCACCCAGCTGACCGAGCGGGTATTCGAAGCGGCGGACAAACTCGTCGCTGTCGGCTGCTTCTGCATCGGCACCAACCAGGTCAACCTCGATGCCGCCGCCGTTCGCGGTGTCGCCGTCTTCAACGCGCCTTATTCCAACACCCGCTCTGTCGCCGAACTGGTGCTGGCCGAATCGATCCTGCTGTTGCGCGGCATTCCCGAGAAAAACGCCTCCGCGCATCGCGGCGGCTGGATGAAATCCGCCGCCGACAGCTTCGAGATTCGGGGCAAGAAACTCGGTATCGTCGGCTACGGCAATATCGGAACCCAGCTCGGCGTTCTGGCCGAAGGTTTGGGGATGGAAGTGCTCTTCTACGACATCGTCACCAAACTGCCGCTCGGCAACGCCCGCCAGGTCGGCTCGATGAACGAACTGCTTGAAGAAGCCGACGTGGTTACCCTGCACGTCCCCGAAACCAGCTCCACCAAATGGATGATGGGCCCCGACCAGTTTGCCCGCATGAAACCCGGCGCCATCTTCATCAACGCCTCGCGTGGCACCGTTGTCGACATCGACGCCCTCGCCGGCGCGCTGGAGGAGAAGAAACTGCTCGGCGCCGCCGTCGATGTCTTCCCCGTCGAACCGCGCAGCAACGACGACGAATTCGTCTCTCCCCTGCGCGCCTTCGACAACGTCATCCTCACGCCGCACGTCGGTGGTTCCACCCAGGAAGCGCAGTACAACATCGGCATCGAAGTCGCCGAGAAGCTCGCCACCTATTCCGACAACGGCACCTCCCTCTCCGCCGTCAACTTCCCGGAAGTGGCGCTGCCGGCGCACCCTCATGCACACCGGCTGCTGCACATTCACCACAACATCCCCGGCGTCATGTCCGAGATCAACCGTATTTTCTCGGAGAACGACATCAACATCATGGGTCAGTACCTGCAGACCAAAGACAAGGTCGGTTACGTGGTGATCGACGTCGCGCAGGAATGCTCATTGAAGGCATTGGAGAAAGTGCGTGAGGTGAAGGGGACCATTCGGGCGCGGATTCTGTTCTAAGGCTGGAGGCAAACCGGCTGGGATCACGGTTTGATCAGAGGCATTCTCCGTAGGGTGGGCACGGCCCACCTTCTGTTCGATTTAACCATGAGGATATCTATGGTTAATTCGGCGGCCCATCCAACCACCGATGGTGGGCAGTGCCCACCCTACAGGGCTGTTCGAGACCTCCCCCACCTCCGGCACGGGCCCAGCCTCCAATCAACCACACCACCTTTCATTCCCCACCCAAACTGCCATAATCCCTGTGTAACAAAGCCATTGACCCAGGGATGCCGTCGCTATGTCCATCGCCTTCCGCCGCCTCAGCACCCTTGCCGCGACATTCGCACTGGCCGGCTGCGTGACCAACGGCATGGACGCGGAGCTGACCCGATGCACCTTCCCCGACAGCTCCCGCACGCCCGCCCCGGCTTTTATATGCGGGGAAACCGTCGATGGCTTTCATCTAACCCGCCTGACGTCCGTACCGCCCAGCGACACCACCTCCACCCAGGACCGCATCGAAACCGGTCGACTGGAAATCCAACAGGCCATGGCGCTGGAATGGCTGGAAGACTGGTTCGGCCACCTGAACGGCGACGATACCGATACCGCCCGCGAGGTCATCCTGACCTGGCTGGATGAAGAGTTGCGCGTCGTGCGCACCCGGACCAGCCCGACGGGCACCCTGTGGCTGCTGACCGGCCTGCCCGATCCGGAAGACACCGTTCAGGCCCGCGTGCGCGCCCGCCTGGTGGCCGCCGGAGTCGATCCCGCCGTTCGCTGAACCATCGTTCGAAAAACTCGACCCCCTCTCTAAGTCCAATCCCTTTCTATCTCTCCATTCCCATCGTTCCGGCTAGACTCGGATGATGCCCATCCAACAAGAATCGAGGGCGTCACGCCCTGGCCATAAAGGGGGTTCCATGGCTCGATCCCAATCCCGTTTCGCGGCCCTGCGTCGCGGTTTCAGCATCAAGACCCGCACCATCGCCCTGCTGGCGGCCTTCGCGCTGCTGGTCGTCGTGGCCAACAGTGTGGTCATCCGGCAGATCGCCGGCGTCAATGACCGGGTGGACCAACAGGCCGGCCTGATCGATCGTCAGCTAGAACTGGCCCGGTCGCAGCAGGCTCGCATCGAAGGGCAGAAAAGCCTGGTCGACCGGGTGCGCTTGATCAACCAGGCCATTAATCGGGTCGGCGAGATGCAATACTGGTATTTCCAGGGGGCGTTGACGTTGCTGATCGATTCGATCGAGTCCGGCCGGGTCGCGCACGAGGGCTTCCTTGAACTGGTGGGCCAACTTGAGCAGCAGGACCCCGGCAACCAGGCGATCTACGACGAGATCCGCGAGCATTCCGAGATGTTCACCACCTTTGCCGAGCGCATGTTCACCTTCTATGAGACCAACTCGGTGGCCATGGGGAAATCCATGGGCGACGGCGTACGCGAAGAAGCCGTGGCGATGGAGTCCCTGTTGGGCGAACTGCGCGATCAGTACACCGACGAACAGGCCGATTCCCTGGCGCAGGTCACCGAAGCCGCTCGTGAAGTGGCGCGCGAAGGGCAGTCCATCGCAGAGGGTGGCGAAGCCATCTCGGCGGCCGTGGTCGGTACCCAGCGGTTCGCCGTGGGTGTGGCGGTGTTCGCCATCCTGATCGGCGGCGTTATGGGGCTGGTGTTCCTGCGTGGCCTGCTCGGACCGATCCGCTACGTCTCGCGGAAGATCCAGAGCGTCGAAGCGAACAACAACCTCGCCGAACGCGTGGACTACCGGCGCAGCGACGAACTCGGACAGATCGGCCAGGCTTTCGACTCCATGCTGGCCAAGTTCCAATCCATGGTGACGCAACTGAACGACAGTGCCGATGCCGTCTATCAGGTCGCCAGCCAGGCCAAGGCCGGCAGCGAGGACTTCACCGCCGGCGTCCGGGCGCAGCAGCAGGAGACCGAACAAGTCGCCACGGCCACCAACGAAATGTCCACCTCCGCCGCCCACATCAAGGACACTACGGACCAGGCCGCCGGTCTGGCCGGCGAAGCCTCGCAAACGGCCGATCGCGGCCTCGAAGAAATGCGTCGCAGCGTAAGCGGCATCGACGCTCTGAATGAACGCATTGCCAAAACCGCCGACGGTGTCGCCCAACTGGCCGAGGAGACCCAAAGCATCGGCAGTATCGTCGATGTCATTCGCGGCATTTCCGAACAGACGAACCTGCTGGCCCTGAACGCCGCCATAGAAGCCGCCCGGGCGGGCGAACAGGGGCGGGGCTTCGCCGTCGTCGCCGACGAGGTGCGCAGCCTCGCGCAACGCACCCAGGAGTCCACCGAACAGATCAACGGTATGATCGAACGGCTGCAACAGGGGGCCCGCACCGCCGTTGGCGACATCGAGCACAGCCAGACCAGTGGCGAATCCAGCGTCCAGTCCATCCAGCAGGCATCGGAAACCTTGACCGCCATCAATCAACTGGTCGCGCAAATGACGGATCTTAATCGACAGATCGCCCAGGCCTCCGGCGAACAAAGCCAGGTGGCCGACGAGATCGATCACAGCATCAGCCGGATCAGCACCCAGGTCACCGACCTGGCGTCCAACGCGAGCCACCGTCAGGAAGCCGCGGTGCGGCTGGCCGATATCAGCGAGGAAGTCCGTTCCCTGGTGGGGCGGTTCAGTGTGTAAGGCGGTCGCGCCGGGTTCCACCCCGGGGTTGAGCCGTGAATCCACCCCGAAGTCGGAGTGGATGGTTGACGGGTTGGAGCAGGTGGAATTTCAGCGACGACCGAAAAACCCGCCTAGGCCCGTCCGGGTGCCTTGGGTACTTTAGACAGCGTCTCAGGGTTGTACCTGCCACAACAATAAAGACATAGGAAGCACGGATATGATGAAGAAAGCACTCGTTACCGCACTGGCCGTCGCCGGTGTCTCCGCCGCCGGCCAAGCCCTCGCCTGGGAAGAAGGCGAACTGGTCGTCTGGATCAACTCCGACAAAGGCTACAACGGCCTGCAAGCCGTTGGTGACCGCTTCGCCGAAGAACTGGGCGTCCCCGTCACCGTCGAAACCCCCGACGCCGTCACCGAAAAATTCCAGAAAGAAGCCGCCATCGGCAAAGGCCCGGACATCTTCATCTGGGCGCACGACCGCTTCGGCGACTGGGCCAAATCCGGCTTGATCGCACCGGTCGAGCCGAGCGACAGCGTTCGCTCCAAGCTGGACGACTTCTGGGGCGCCGTCAGCTACAACGGCAAAACCTACGGCTACCCGATCGCCGTCGAAGGCCCCACCCAGATCTGTAACACCGACATCGTCGACGAACCCTACGCCTCCTGGGAAGACGTACGCGAAGCCGCCCCGGCCCTGGCCGAGCAAGGCAAGAAACCGCTGCTGTACTGGTACAACAACGCCTACTTCAACTACGGCGTCATGACTGTCAAAGGCGGCTACGCCTTCGAAGAAATCAACGGTCAGTACAACCCCAAGAAAACCGGCGTCAACCACCCCGGCTCCATCGAAGCCATGGCTGAAGTCCGCGACATGATCGAAGACGGCGTCATGCCCGAAGGTGTCGACTACGGCGTGTTCGATTCCGAATTCAAAGCCGGCAATGTCGCCTGCGTCATCAACGGTCCCTGGGCCTGGGGTGACTACGAAAAAGCCGGCATCGACTTCGTCGTCGGCCCGTACCCGACCATGGACGGCGAAAGCGGCCGTGGTTTCACCGGCGTCCTCTCAGCCGCCGTCAACGCCTCCAGCCCCAACCAGGACCTGGCGGTCGAGTTCATCGAAAACTACATGCTGACCGAAGACGGCCTGAAGACCGTGAACGACGACCGCGCCCTGGGTGCCGTCACTCACAAAGACTTCATGGCGCAACTGTCGGCCAACAACGAAACCCTGGCCAACGCCTACGCCGTCTGGCAGAACGCCGAACCGATGCCGAACATCCCGGAAATGGCCGCCTTCTGGAGCAACACCGAAGCCGCCCTGACCGCCATCGTCCAAGGCCGTCAGTCCGCTGATGCCGCCCTGAACGACGCGGCCGCACGCATCATCAAGTAAGGCGTAGTAACACGACCCAGCACAAAAGGGCTTATCACCAACCAGGGGTAAGCCCTTTTTAATGGCAAGTGAGACCCTGGCTACCAGGGTAAGTGACCGATGCAGGGGTGACGTGTACGGGGATATCTGAGGCAGGATGCCGAAGTTAAGCCCCCATGGATGGGTCCACGGCGACCCCGTACACGTCATCCCTGTAGCGGGCACGGGTTCCAGGCAACCAATAAAAACCTGCCCACGAAACCAGACAGGCCGTTCGACCTCAGGAAATCAGAAATGACTCAGACCGGGCACTCCGCAGACGGGCTCAACCAATCTCCCCTGACGCCCTCAAAGCCAGCTAAGCTATTCAAGGCGATCTTCAACCGAGGCAACTTCATGGCCAACCCGAACGCCATTCCCATGGTGCCGCAGTCCGCCACGCAATCCCCGTTGAAACGATGGCTGCAACGGGGCATCGTCGGGGCCATCACCCTGTTCTTCCTCTACATCGTCCTGGTCATGTACAGCCAGAACGAACCCATTTTCGCCCTGGTTACCCTCTTATTCGCCACCGGCTTCGCCTTCATCTTCACCAGCGAGCGGGCCTACGTCTGGCGATACGTCTTCCCCGGCCTCGCCGGCATGATGCTGTTCATCGTCTTCCCGATCATCTACACACTCGGCATCAGCTTCACCAACTACTCCAACCTGCACCTGATCGATTACAGTCAGGCGCGGACCTACTTCCTCAACCAGACCTACATAGCCGAAGGGGGCGACTCCTACGACCTGTCCCTGTACGAACAAGGCAGCGACTACCGCATCGCCCTGACCGCCGGCAGCGACAACCAGCTCTACGTCAGTCAGGACGCCGTACCGCTGATCAACACCGAACAGATCACCCTGCAAATGGAAGCGGCCGAATTCGCGCCTGAACTGAGCGAGGCACCGCGTACCGCCGCCATCAAACTGCGCGGCGCGCTCGATAATGTACGGCTCGAACTGCCGGACGGGACCGCCCTGTTCAAATCGCGCCTGACCCAATTCGCCCCCAGCTACCCGTTGTGGGAGCCGGGTGAGGGCGACACCCTGGTCAACCAGCAGGACGGCACCGTCATCAGCCCCAACTATGAGACCGGCTATTTCGAAACCCGGGACGGCACCGCGCTCAACCCAGGATTCACCGTCGGCGTCGGCTTCGACAACTTCACCCGCGTTCTGACCGACCGGGGCATGTTCGACCCCTTCCTGCAGATCTTCACCTGGACGATGTCGTTCTCCTCGTTCACCGTCATCATCTGCTTCGTGCTCGGCCTGACGCTCGCCTCCCTGGTGCAATGGGAACCGATCAAGGGGCGCACCCTCTATCAGGTGCTGTTGATCCTGCCCTATGCGTTGCCGAGCTTTATCTCGATCATGATCTTCCGCGCCCTGTTCAACCAGAACTTCGGCGAGATCAACTTCATCCTCGACAGTTTGTTCGGCATCTCGCCCGACTGGAATTCCAACCCCAACCTGACCCGGGGCATGATCCTGTTCGTCAACTGTTGGCTGGGCTATCCCTACATGTTCATTCTGTGCCTGGGCATGTTGCAGTCCATTCCCAAGGACCTGTACGAAGCCTCCGGCATCGAAGGGTCGGGCATGTTCAACAACTTCTTCCGGATCACCCTGCCGTTGATTCTCAAGCCGATGTTGCCGCTGTTGATCGCCGCCTTCGCCTTCAACTTCAACAACTTCGTGCTGATCGAACTGCTGACCAAGGGCGGGCCGATCATGATCGGATCCAACCCACCGGCGGGCGAGACCGACCTGCTGGTGAACTACGCCTATCGACTGGCCTTCCGGGGCGACAGTCAGGACTTTGCCCTGGCTTCCACCATCTCGACCTTCATTTTCATCATGGTCGGCATCATCGCCTACCTCTACCTGAAAGTGACCAAGGTCGAAGTCGGACGCAAACGGAGCTGAGGAGCGCATCATGGTTAAGACAAAGAATCACACGGCCCGAGTACTGGGCGCCCACATCGTCCTGGTGGCGTTCCTGGCTTTCGTTGTTTACCCGTTGGCCTACCTGGTGTCGGTCTCCTTCCGGACCGGTCATACCCTGGTGGACGACATTGTTCCGTCCAACCCGTCGCTGGAGCATTGGTATCTGGCGTTCGAGCAACCCTATGTCGGCATGAACCCGCAAAAGAAAGACATCGACGGCGTCGATCAGACCACGTTCAACAACAGCCTGGGCACCGTCACCTTCGATGCCAACGGCAACTGGACACTGGACGCCGCGCCGGAATTCGAACCCGAGTTCTACCCGCTGCGCTCCTACCTCTACATTGGTTTCCTGAACAGCGTGGGTGATTCCGTCTCCAGCACGGAGCCAGTGCGCATCGTGCTCGACGAAGCGGCCAAGGCCGATGACTACGGAAAGGACGTCATCTTCGTCGCGCCGGACGGACAGGTCAGCGGCCGGCTGGCCATACCCGACCGACCGGAAGGCGCAACCCGAACCACCGTCCAATACGGCAAGGCCTATGTCTCCAAGCCGGTCTTCCCGGTGTTGAGCTGGCTGATGAACACCATCAAGGTGGCGGGACTGAGCGGTCTGCTGATCCTGCTGCTGTCCACGACCAGTGCCTACGCCTTCGGGCGACTTCCGTTCCGGGGTAAAAGCGGGCTGCTGAAAACGCTACTGGTGGTGCAGATGTTCCCCAACACCCTGTTCCTGGTGGCGTTGTATCTGCTGTTCGACAAGCTCGGTGGTTTCGTCGACTTCCTGGCCCTGAACACCCACTCGGCGCTGATCATCGGCTACATGGGCGGGCTGGCGTTGAATATCTTCATGGTGATCGGTTACTTCGACACCATCGACCCGGCGATGGAGGAATCCGCCGCCATCGACGGAGCCACGCCGTGGCAGACTTTCTACAAAATCCTGTTGCCGCTGTCGGTCCCGATTCTGGCCGTGGTCTTCATCCTGTCGTTCATCACCTTCGTCAACGAATTCCCGCTGGCCTCGGTGATCATCAGCGACCTGGACAAGATGACCCTGGCCGTCGGTGCCCAGCAATACATTCAGGACCAGAACCAATTGTGGGGCGACTTCGCCGCCGCCGCCGTCCTCTCTGGCGTACCAATCACCATCGTCTTCCTGATCGCCCAGAAATTCCTCGTGGGTGGTTTGACCGCCGGTGGTGTTAAGGGGTGAGCACGGAGAGTTTGCTTGATGACCGTAGGGCAGAAGAGCCTTAGGCGACATCTGCCGTTGGACAGGTGGCTATAAAATCACGCATAGCCACCGAACCAACGGTAGGGCAGAAGAGCCCGAAGGGCGTTATCTGCCGATCTGTTTCACTCGGCCAAGAATCGACCCATAGCCACGGTATAAGCGGCAGATAACGCCTTCGGCTCTTCTACCCTACCTGAAAGCCAAGTGGCCAGGAATGTCTCTATAGCCACCTTACTAACGGCAGATAACGCCCTTCAGGCTCTTCTGCCCTACTTTATTCGTGCGCCAACAACCACTTCTGCAGTAACCCGGCCAACTGCGCCTGCTCCTGCTCATCCAGCGGTTTCAACAACGCCGCTTCATTCGCCACATGCGCCGTCACGGCTTCATCGATCAGCTCTTCCCCGGCCTCGGTCAAACTCACCCGATTGCTGCGCCGGTCTTCCGCGCTTGGCACACGTTCCACCAGCCCCCGCTTGACCAAGGCCTCCAACCGAATACTCATCGCACCGGACGACAACATCAGCGTCTGATACAGCTCGGTCGGCGTCAGCGGCTCGCCGGAGCGTTTCAGCGTCGCCAGGATGTCGAATTCGGTGGGGGTCAGCCCGAATTCCTTGAAGCGCGCGTTAATGCCATCGCCGAGCAGCCGGGCGGTTCGGGCCAGTCGGCCCACTACCCCCATGGGCGAGCAGTCGAGGTCCGGGCGCTGGCGTTGCCACTGTTCGAGCACCTGGGCGACGTGGTCGGGTCTAAGCGGGTCATTCATTTTGGCTAACCGGTTCATTAATTATCTTATTGAAAAGATACTTGATCCGAAGGGGGATTCGCAAGAATATAGCTTTACATAAAGATACTTTGGAGAGAGAAGATGCCGATCCTGCTTGCGCTCACCGTCCCCGTGCTCTGGGGCAGTACCTACGCCGTCGTGGCTCTGTTCCTGGAAGGCCTATCACCGGTCTGGGTCGCCGTATGGCGCGCTTTGCCGGCTGGTGCATTGCTGTTGTTACTGCACCCCAAGCGGCCGCCGTTGCCCTGGTCCAAGGTCGGTTTGTTGGGCCTGTTCAACATCACCCTGTTCTTTCCGCTGCTGTTCACCGCCGCTTACCGATTGCCGGGTTCGGTGGCCGGGACACTTGGCGCCACCATGCCATTGATGTTGTTGCTGCTGCAGTGGCTGTGGCAGGGCAAACGTCCGGACGGGCGGGCGCTGGGCCTGGCTCTGCTGGGACTGACCGGGGTAGTGTTGCTGCTGAACCCTTCGGCCGATCTCGATCTGATCGGTGTCTTGGCCGCCCTGGGTGCCAGCCTGCTGGTCGCTCAATCCTCACTCTGGATGGGTAACTGGCCGGTGCGGGACGCCCTGGGTCTGACCGCCTGGCAGCTGTTTCTCGGCGGTCTGATGCTGGTGCCGGTCGCCTGGCTGCTGGCCGGACCGCCTCAGCCCGTAGCCCCGTCCGCCTGGCCGGGTTTCCTGTGGCTCACCGGCCTGGGCACGGCCTTCGCCTACTGGGCCTTCGTCCGCTCGCTGAATCGCATCGGCGCCAACCGGATGTCGATGCTGATGCTGCTCAACCCGGTGACCTCGGTCCTGCTCGGCATCGCCCTGGTCCAGGAGCACCTCGGTTGGGGACAATGGGTCGGGATCGCACTGGTACTGCTGGCACTGATCCTGATGAAGCGCAAGCCCGCTCCGCGCGCCGACGAGCCGGTTTCTCCCCGGGCGACACCCGCCATCGGCAAGGCGACCGGCTAGCGGGCCTGGTTTCTACATTCCCCGGTTCTTCGCTACAGTAAGGGTTCATTCTTTCAGGCAAGGATCGGGCATGTACCAACATCAATGGTTCTCCGGTGAATCCATCAATTTGCCGGTCGGCAAGGCGGTCTGTGTCGGCCGGAATTACGCTGAACACGCCGAGGAACTGGGCAACGCCGTCCCGGAGCGGCCGTTGCTGTTCATCAAACCGCAAACCGCCTTCGCCACCCTGGGCGACGAACTGGCGCTGCCGCGCCCGGGCCTGCATTTCGAGACGGAGCTGGCGTTGCTGATCGGTGCTCAGTTATCCGCGGACCATTCGGAAGATCCGATGCTGTCGGTCACCGCGGTCAGCCTGGGTCTGGACCTGACCGATCGTGCGCTGCAAAGCCAGTTGAAAGCCGAGGGGCATCCCTGGGAGCGGTCCAAGGCGTTCGATGGCAGTTTGCCGCTTGGTTCCTGGTTGCCGATCAACCAGATGCCGGAGCGACCAGAAGACTGGGCATTCACTCTGGTCCGGAACGGACAACTGCAACAGCAGGGTTATGTCGAGCGGATGCTGACGCCGATTCCGGAGCTGCTGCGCACCATCGTTCAGGACTTCCGTCTGGAGGCCGGCGACGTCGTCCTGACCGGCACCCCCAAGGGCGTCGGCGAACTGAACGCCGGAGATACTCTGGAATTGAGCATCGACCAGACCGACTGGAAGGTCACCACTACCATTACCTGATTTGGGGCTGCTACCCAAAGGAACCGGCGTTCCGCCGGCAGGTGGCTGGGTAATTGACAGTGCCAGGAATACGCTACGGGGGGCGGGGTATGCCCTTCCGGGGACCGCTATGAATACATCCATGTACGCTTAACTTCGGCATCCATGCCTCAGATGTCCCCTCCAGGGCATACCCCGCCCCCCGTAGCTCGTGTTCGGTGGTTCAATCAAGCCATGAACAGCAAACCGAGTGGCCGATCAAGGGTTATCAGAAGCAAATCGATCGTGGGTATAGTATTTGGTGGTTTCAAAGGGCTAGCAGCGGATGACCGGGGTGCTCATATGGGGATATCTGAGGCATGGATGCCGAAGTTAAGCCCCCATGGATGGGTTTACGGCGGCCCCAGATGAGCATCCCGGTTAGCCGATGCGGGTTCATGGCACCCAAACAAAACAAGCCACCTGCCGGCGGAACGCCGGAGCTCTTTGACTTGACACCAGCCTGGTTGCAGGCAAAGTTGCTTAAGTCCCCACGCCCTCAAAGGAATCATCATGTCACCGCGTCAGCTATTGTTTGTGTTTCCCGTCACCTGGCTGTTAACCAGTTGCGCCAACTTTGGCGTTCAGGATGTCTACCAGGAACCGAGTTTTGATCATCAAAATACCCGGCTGACCGGGTTGACCTGGACCGGGGTAACCGGTCGCAGCACGGTGACGATGAATAACCCCAATGCGTTCCGCTTGCCGATCAGCGGCTTCGATGCCGCCCTGTTTTTGGACGGTGAACCCTGGGTGGATCTGGAAACGCCGGCCATGTCCGGCATCGCGGCCCGGGGCTCGACCACGCTGACGTTCGATTGGGATCTGGTGGCCGAAGGCCTGCTGCGTCGGGCGAAAGACGCCTACGAGGCCGGCGAGGCGGAACTGGAGTTGCGTCTGAACCCGACCCTGGACGTGCCGGTGGTCGGCCCGCGCCAGGTGGACTGGGCGCATACCTTCACCGTGCCGGTGCCCAAACTGCCGACGTTGCGTTTGGCGGACTGGGCTGTGGAGGATGTCAGTCTGAGCAGCCTGACGGTCCGGTTGGATTTGTTGATCGACAACCCGAATCGCTTCGGCCTGGCCGCCGGTCCGATGCAGGTTGGAATCGACGGCGGCGCGGGTCGTCTGGCGGGGATGACGCTGGATCCGCTGTCGTTGAACGGTGGCGAGAAGCGGGTCGCCACGACGCGGGCGACCTTGTCGTTCGGTGATCTCGGGTTGTCGCTGGCCAATGCGCTGCGCACCGGTCAATGGCCGCGGGATCTGGCGTTGAACTGGCAAAGTCCGGTGTCCAGTCCGGATCTCGGCGTGGACCTGCCGGACATCAGTGGCCGGCTATCCCCCTGATTGACATAAAGGGCAGCCACACTGAGTGGTGGGGTCAGTTCGTGATAAGCTGTTTTTCCCCTGCGACACATCATTGAAGGCAAGAGAGTTCTCATGCGGCAACAACAAAAACGAGTCGTTTTCCGTTTCATCGCGAGCCTGTTGGTTATGGCCGGCGCCGGACTGGCTCAGGGCGCCACACTCGGCGACGTTCGCGGCAAGGACTATCTGGATTGCGGGGTGTCGACCGGCATTCCCGGTTTTTCCAACCCCGACAGCCAGGGCCGCTGGAGCGGGCTGGATGTGGACGTCTGCCGCGCGGTCGCGGCCGCGGTTCTGGGCGATGCCGACAAGGTGCGTTACACCCCGTTAACGCCGAGTGACCGTTTCAACGCCCTCAGCTCAGGCGAGGTCGATCTGCTGTCGCGCAATACGACCTGGACGCACTCGCGCGACACCACCATGGGCATGATCTTCGCCGGCATTGCCTTTTACGATGGTCAGGGGTTTATGGTCACCCGGTCTTCCGGGCTGACGTCGGCCAGTGAATTAAATGGCGCCGCGGTCTGTATTCAGTCCGGCACAACCAGCGAACTGAACCTCGCGGATTATTTCCGTGAGCACAACATGAAGTACCAGCCGGTGGCGTTCACGACGTCGGACCAAACGCTGGAGGGTTTTCAGGCCGGGCGGTGCAACGTGCTGTCGTCCGACCTGTCTCAGCTCTACGCGCAACGCACCCGGCTCAAGGATCGGGACAGTGTACGCATTCTGCCGGAAGTCATCTCCAAGGAGCCACTGGGGCCGGCGGTTCGCCAGGGCGATATGCAGTGGTACAACATCGTCAAGTGGACGCTTTACGCCATGGTCAACGCCGAGGAATACGGTGTGAATCAGTCCAATGTCGACGACATGCGCGCTTCGGACAAGCCGGTGATTCAGCGCATGCTCGGCGTCAATGGCGATACCGGCCGGGCCATGGGCCTGTCCGCCGATTGGGCTTACCAGATCATCAAGCAGGTCGGGAACTATGGCGAGGTGTTCGAACGCAACGTGGGTCAGGATTCCGAGCTTGGCTTCGACCGTGGCCTGAACGAACTCTGGAGTCGCGGCGGCATTCTCTACGCCCCGCCGTTGCGCTGATCCGGATGCGCCCGCTACAGGAACCGGCGGGCCTGCGAATAGCGATTACGCCAGTAGGGGTTGGCCAGCGATGATTCGGTCACCCCGACCGATGTCGCCGAATGGATGAAGCGGTGACCGCCGAGATAGATCCCGGCATGCTGTTCCTTGCCGCCAATGCGGAAAAACACCAGATCGCCCGGTTTCAGTTGATCCCGCCGCACATAGTGTCCTTCCGCCAGCATCTGGCCGGTGGTGCGGGGCAGGTCGGTGCGGTCCAGGCCTTCGCGATAGGCGGTCAGGATGAATCCTGAGCAGTCGAACCCCGTCGATGAGGTGCCGCCGTAGCGGTAGGGGGTGCCTTCGTAACGGTTGTAAACCCGCCAGAGTTTTTGCGCCACGGCATTGGATTCAGGTGCCGCCGTCTGTGGCCGACCCGTCGTGGCCGGGTCCACCCGAACGGCATCCATGCTCTGGTAACCGGCGCATCCGGCCAGCAACAGTGTCACTAGCAACCCGCCGCCGAGGCGGGGAAGGGGATTCAACAGCATGATGCCCGTCTCTTCTCAGTGATTCTTCGACCCGCCCTGGTGCCCGGTCGGCTGGTCAATGCACCGGCCCCTGTTAGCGACCGCGTGCTTCATATTATAGTGCATTCTCTCAGTCTCAAGGATTCCGTGTGCCCATGTCGTCCACCACATCCGCCGATCCGGATCTTCAGCTCAAGCCCTGGTGGCTGCCTATCCCGTTGACCGAGGACACGCCCTGGCACGGCGCCATCGGTCCTTTGTCGATCTATCTCGAACGCGGACAGCATGAATGGCGACTGGCCTGGGAGCACCGGCCCGACGTCATCGACAACAATCGGCTTGAGCTCGGAACCGACCGGTTGCCGCCGGACACTCTGGACACCGGCCGCTATGTCTTTCGTCAGGCGCCCTCGACGGTCCGGTTGCGGCCTCGTCTGCTGGATCGTCCCACGGTGGTCAAGACCAACGAGCCGGTGATGATACCGCCGGGCGAGCAGAGCACCTTCTACATCAGTTCGCCGGTCTGCGTCTGCATCGAATGCGATGCCCTGGAAAAACCCCTGCTGGAAATTCCCACCGTGCAACTGTCCGATACCTGGTTCGGCCCCAATACCCGGGAAGGGGAGTTGTGCTACGCCGCCCGCACCAGCGCCCGTAATGACGTGGACGATGTGCCGTTGCGACCGCATCGCGCCGTCACGCCCGTCCTGTTGCACAATCGGTCCACTGAGTTGCTGGCCATCGAAAAGCTCAGCATTCCGCTGCCCATGCTGTCGGTCTTCGGGCGGGACGATGGCACGCTCTGGACCGAGTCGGTGTCCCTGGAGCACCACGCCTCCGATTCGCTGGCGAGCCTGAAAATCGGCCGGAAGCCGGACGGGGCGACGCTGCTGTCCGAGGCGCGCCTGCCCTCGCAGAGGAACAACGTCGTTCGAGCCTTCATCAATTTGTTCACCGACTAGGGGAAACACCATGGCGGACATCATCGATTTTCTGAGTCAGTACAGTGGTCTGCTGTTTATCGTGCGCGCGGCCGCTCTTGTCGCCGCCGGCTTCGTGGTGGCGTCCCTGGTCGCCCGCAACGTGCGCCGCTTCATGCCGAAACACATCAGCGCCCACCACGCCACCCTGATGACCCGGTTGATCTATTGGGTGATTCTCGGTCTCTTCCTGGCCTCGGCCCTGCGCCAACTCGGGTTCAGCCTCAGCGTCTTGCTGGGCGCGGCTGGCGTCCTGTCGGTGGCCATCGGTTTTGCTTCCCAGACATCCGCGTCCAACCTGATCAGCGGTCTTTTCCTGGTCGGCGAGAAACCCTTTGAGTTGGGCGACGTGATCCGGGTGGGGGATGTGACCGGTGAGGTGTTGTCGATCGATCTGCTGTCGGTCAAGTTGCGCACCTTCGACAACCTCTTCGTGCGAATGCCGAACGAGAATCTGATCAAGTCCCAGGTCACCAACCTGACCCGCTTTCCGATTCGACGCTTCGACCTGGTGATCGGCGTCGCCTATCACGAAAACATCGCCCGGGTCCGCGAGGTGCTGAAAGACGTCGCCGACCGGAACCCGAAATGCCTGGACGACCCGGAGCCGTTGTTCATTTTTACCGGCTTTGGAGACTCGGCCCTGACCATCCAGTTCTCGGTCTGGGCCAGAAAAGAGACTTTCCTCGAATTGCGCAACTCCATGCAGGAGGAGGTCAAACTGGCTTTCGACGAAGCCGGAATCGAGATTCCCTTTCCGCATCGTACCCTCTATGCCGGCAGCCAGAGCGAACCCTTTCCGGTTCGGGTCGTGGCGAACGACGAACCAGCCGGATAACGCCGAACGAATACCCGGTGTGCCTGCGATGACGGGTGGCTTCCAGCCCGACGGTAAAATCCGTATAATCGCGACCCCATTTTCCCGGGTTGGCGAAATTTTGAACACCGCAACCGAGCGGTTTCGCCGATCCGGGCCTGAGAACACCCGAGGTGCCCTGTGGATTTTCCTGAGCGTTACGATGTCATAGTGATCGGTGGCGGCCACGCCGGTACGGAGGCCGCCCTGGCGTCCGCCCGAACCGGGGCCAGAACGCTGCTGTTGACGCACAACGCCGACACCGTCGGGGTCATGTCCTGCAACCCGGCCATCGGCGGCATCGGCAAGAGTCACCTGGTCAAGGAAGTCGACGCGCTGGGCGGGGCCATGGGCCGGGCGACCGACCGGGCCGGCATCCAGTTCCGGGTGTTGAACAGCCGCAAGGGGCCGGCAGTACGCGCGACCCGCGCCCAGGCGGACCGCCAGCTGTACCGCTCCGCCATCCGCGCCATCGTCGAGCAGCAGCCGAATCTGGAGCTGTTCCAGCAGGGCGCCGACGACCTGATCATGAACGGCGACCGAGTCGCCGGCGTTGTCACCCAGACCGGCATCCGCATCCACGCCGAGACCGTGGTTCTGACCGCCGGCACCTTCCTCGGCGGCAAGATTCACGTCGGTCTGAAGAACTATTCCGGCGGCCGCATGGGCGACGCGCCCAGCAATGCCCTGGCGGAGCGCCTGCGTGCCATGCCGTTCCGCGTCGGCCGGCTGAAAACCGGCACCCCGGCGCGCATCGACGGCCGTAGCCTGGACTACAGCCAGCTCTCCGAACAACCGGGCGATGCGCCGCTGCCGGTCATGTCCTACCTGGGCTCGGTTGACGAGCATCCGGAACAGGTGTCCTGCTGGATCGCGCATACCACCGAGCAGACGCACGACATCATTCGCGACAATCTGCACCAGTCGCCGATGTACGCCGGCGAGATCGATGGGGTGGGCCCGCGCTACTGTCCGTCGATCGAGGACAAGGTCACCCGCTTCGCGGACAAGACCAGCCACCAGGTGTTCGTCGAGCCGGAAGGGCTGACCACCTATGAAATGTACCCGAACGGTATCAGCACCAGTCTGCCGTTCGAGGTGCAGTTGCAGTTCATCCGCACCATCAAGGGCTTCGAGCGGGCGCACATCACCCGTCCGGGCTACGCCATCGAGTACGACTATTTCGACCCGCGCGATCTGAAGCACAGCCTGGAAACGCGGTTTGTGGAAAACCTCTATTTCGCGGGCCAGATCAACGGCACCACCGGTTACGAGGAAGCGGCCGCCCAGGGCTTGTTGGCCGGCCTGAACGCCGCCCGCCGCGCCAAGGGGCTGGAACAGTGGTATCCGCGTCGCGACGAAGCCTACCTCGGTGTGCTGGTCGACGATTTGATCACCATGGGTACCCAGGAGCCGTACCGCATGTTCACCAGCCGCGCCGAATACCGCTTGCTGCTGCGCGAGGACAACGCCGATGCGCGACTGACCGAGCAGGGGCGGAACCTGGGCCTGGTCGACGACGAGCGCTGGGCGGCCTTTTCCGCCAAACAGGAAGCCATTGCGCTCGAGACCGAACGGATGCGCACGACCTGGATCCAGCCGAAGTCGACCCAGGCCGAGCAACTGGCGGACAAACTGAACCAGCCGTTGTCCAAAGAGGCCAATCTGCGCGACCTGCTCAAACGGCCGCAGCTGGGTTATGCGGACCTCGAAGCGATTTCTCCCAGAGATGCGGAGCTGGACCTCGCGGTCAAGGAGCAGGTCGAGATCAGCGCCAAGTACGAAGGCTACATACAGCGCCAACTGGACGAGATCGAGTCGCTGCGCCGCCACGAGAATATGGCGTTGCCCGAGACCTTCGACTACGACGCCGTCGGCGGCCTGTCCAACGAGGTGAAACAGAAGCTGAAAGAGACCCGCCCGGAAACCCTGGCGCAGGCATCGCGCATCTCCGGGGTGACGCCCGCCGCCGTCTCCATGCTGCTGATTCACCTGAAGAAGCAGGCGCTGCGTGATTCGTCCGAGGTGAAACACAGCGCATGAGCGATGCATATCGACAGGCGCTCGCCGCCGGTATAGCCCGGCAGGATCTGGCTCTGGATGACGCCACCCTGGACCGCCTGTTGGCCTACCACGCTCTACTGGTGAAGTGGAACAAGGCGTACAACCTGACCTCGGTGCGAGACCCCGGGGAGATGATCGGCCGCCACCTGCTCGACAGCCTGTCGATCCTGTCGTATGTCGGCGAAGACGATCTGCTCGATGTCGGCACCGGTCCGGGTCTGCCGGGCATGGTGCTGGCGCTGGTCCGGCCCGGCCAGTCGGTGACGCTGCTCGACAGCAACGGCAAGAAGACCCGTTTCCTGATCCAAGTGAAGATGGAGCTCGGCGTCGACAACGCCGAGGTCGTTCACAATCGCCTGGAGTTCTGGCAGCCGGGTCGCAGCTACGCGCAAATCAGTTCGCGCGCCTTTGCCACCCTGGCCGACATGGTGGCAAAATCGGCCCACCTGCTGGCCCCCGGCGGTCGCTTCCTGGCCATGAAGGGCCAATTCCCGCAGGACGAGATCGACGACCTGCCGGACGGTTTTCACGTCGACCGGGTTCAGGTTTTAACGGTTCCGGGCACCGCTGGCGCTCGACATCTGGTAGAGTTGTCCGCTGGTTCTTCTCAAGGGTTATAGCGTTGTGACTCATATATTCGCCATTACCAACCAGAAAGGCGGCGTCGGCAAGACGACGACGGCCATCAACCTGCCTGCGTCGCTGGTGGCGATGAAGCGCAAGGTGCTGGTTGTGGATCTGGATCCCCAGGGCAACGCGACCATGGGCAGTGGCATCAACAAGAACGAAGTCGAGCGCAGCGTCTACGATGTCATCACCCATCAATGTCATTGCGCCGAGGCGGTTCAGCACACCCCGGAAGCGGGCTACGATCTGCTGCCGGCCAACAGCGACCTGACCGCCGCCGAAGTCGAGCTGATGTCGCTGAAAATGAAAGAGCACCGGCTGCAGTACGCCCTGGCCGAGATCAAGCACGAATACGACTACATCTTCATCGACTGCCCGCCGGCGCTGAACATGCTGACGGTCAACGCCCTGGCCGCCGCCGAGCAGGTGCTGATTCCGATGCAGTGCGAATATTACGCGCTGGAAGGGCTGGCGGCGCTGATGGACACCATCGGCCACATTCAGAAGGTGGTCAATCCGCGCCTGGAGATCGGCGGCTTGCTGCGCACCATGTACGATCCGCGCAACAGCCTGACCAACGACGTTTCCGACCAGCTCAAGGCGCATTTCGGCGACGCCGTCTATTCATCCGTCATTCCCCGCAATGTGCGTCTGGCCGAGGCGCCCAGTTACGGTCTGCCAGCGCTGCAGTACGACAAATCCTCCAAGGGGGCGATGGCGTACCTGGCCATGGCCGGGGAGATGGTGCGCCGGGTCGAGGGCATCAAGGCGCCGGATACGGCCCACATCACGGGATAAGTCACAGGAATTCAAGACACCATGGCAGCAAAGAAACGAGGTTTGGGACGCGGGCTGGACGCCCTGATCACCACCCGCAAGGAGGTGGAGGCCATTTCCGAGCAACCGGTCCAGGAGGTTCGGGACGGGACGCTGCGTGAACTGCCCATCGAATGGGTGCAGCGCGGCACCTACCAGCCGCGTCGCGACATGTCCGCCGAGGCACTGGAGGAACTGGCCGCCTCGATTCGCGCCCAGGGCGTGATGCAGCCGGTTGTGGTGCGCCCGCTCGGCGCCCAGTCGTTCGAGCTGATCGCCGGCGAGCGCCGTTGGCGCGCCGCCCAGATGGCCGGGCTCGACACCATCCCGGCGGTGATCCGCGACGTCGCCGACGAAGATGCCATCGCCATGGCGCTGATCGAAAACATCCAGCGCGAAAACCTGAACCCGATGGAAGAGGCGTTCGCGCTGCAGCGTCTGCAGAAAGAATTCGAACTGACCCAGGCCGGCGTGGCCGATGCCGTCGGCAAGAGCCGGGTCACGGTAACCAACCTGTTGCGGCTGATCAGTCTCGAGGCCGAGGTGCGCCGCATGCTCGAGCACGGTGACCTGGAAATGGGCCACGCCCGCGCCCTGCTGGGGCTTCAGGGTGAGGCTCAGGTCGACGCCGCGCGCCAGGTGGTCGCCAAGGGCATGACGGTGCGCCAGACCGAACAGCTGGTGCGCAACCTGGCCGAAGGTCGTAAACCCGGCAAGACACCGCGCGACCCGAAACAGGACGCCAACATCCAGAACCTGGAGACCATGTTGTCCCAGCGCCTGGGGGCGAGCGTCGCCATCAAGCACGGCGCCAAGGGTAAGGGGTCGCTGGTGATCAAATACAACAGCCTGGACGAATTGGACGGTATTCTGAATCACGTGAAGTGAGACGTCCGATCCATGTTAAATACGAGTCAGTTCCGTGTTGATGCGCCCAGCCTAACCCAATATACTCTGCCGAGTTTTTTTGACTGAACCCCGGATATTACCGAACAAGCCCGGTCTAGGACGGGCTTTTCGACGCCGACGGACTCAATTACGGTACGGCATGACAAACGACAAGAACCGGGACGTCACAGTGTTTAAACAAGCCCGGCCGCGCCGGGTGCCCCGCCCCAACGTCTGGCGGGTGGTCTATGTTCAGGCCGGCGCGGGGCTGATCTTGCTGGCGGTCGCCGGCCTCTGGTTCCCAGGAACCGTCCAAGCGGTAATGGCTGCGGTGATGCTCAGCGTCATCGGCCACAGCTACTTTACCTGGCGGAGCATGCGTCACTACGGCGCCCGCATCACAGGCCTGTTCGTAACGGGTACATCCCAGGGTCTGTATGGAAAATGGATTATCGTGGCATTCGGGCTGGCGTTGCTGTGGACAGCCCACCCGGACCTGAATGCCTTCGCAATGCTGCTGACCGTACTGGTGTTGAACACTCTGGCGGCGGCATTGGCACCGTTTCTGGTTAAGTAACCGCCCTGCGGGGCGGCCAAAAGGGGTAAGTGACTTATGGCAAGTGAAGGCGGATACGCTAACGCGAGCGAGTACATTCAGCACCACCTGACCAACCTGACCTACGGTAAGCTGGAAGCCGGGTCGGCGTTGTGTGACGGTTCCACGCTGGAGCAGGCAACCTGGAAAGTTGCCAAATGCAGTGACGAAGTGAACGGCATGGGGTTCTGGGCATTCCACCTGGACAGCATGATCTGGTCAGCGGCTCTGACCGGGTTGTTCCTTCTGTTTTTCTGGCGAATCGGCCGCAAGGCCACGACCGGGGTTCCCACGGGCGCCCAGAATTTCGTGGAAACCATCGTCGAGTTTGTCGACTCCCAGGTCAAAGATGTCTTTCATGGCCGCAATCCCTGGATCGCACCCATCGCTCTGACGGTGTTTGCCTGGGCCTTCCTGTCCAACCTGATGGACATCATTCCGGTCGATCTGATTCCGTACACCCTTGAATTGATGGGCGTTAAGTTCCAGAAGATTGTTCCCACAACGGACCCGAACATTACGCTGGGTACGGCCACCTTTGTCTTCTTCCTGATGCTGTACTACTCCTTCAAGGTGAAGGGCATGGGCTTCATCAAGGAACTGTCCTTCACACCGTTCAACCACTGGGTCTTCATACCGTTCAACCTCTTCCTCGAGTTGGTCGGTCTGCTGGCCAAGCCGTTCTCACTGGGTCTGCGGATTTTCGGCAACCTCTACGCCGCCGAGATGATCTTCATCCTGATCGCGCTGATGTTCGGCGGTGGCATTCTGATCGCCATCTTCGGCGGGGTATTGCAAATATCCTGGGCGATCTTCCACATCCTGGTTATTCCGTTGCAGGCCTTCATCTTCATGGTACTGACCATCGTGTACCTGAGTCAGGCCCACGAAGACCATTAAACGATTCACCGGGACGGCCGTGAGGCCGCCCAATGACTTAAACCCTTAACTTCAAGAAAACTCAAGTAAAAAACCTTAGGAGATAAACATGGAAACTTTGGTATTCATCGCCGCTGCAATCATGATCGGTCTGGGTGCGGTTGGTGCCGCGATCGGCATCGGTATTCTGGGTGGCAAGCTGATGGAATCCACCGCTCGTCAGCCGGAACTGGGCCCCATGCTGCAAACCAAGTTCTTCATCGTGGCCGGTTTGATCGACGCGATCCCCATCATCGGTGTTGGTATCGCCATGTACCTCATCTTCGTTGTGGGCGGTTAATCAAACGGTCCCCCGAGGTACTTTGATATAACCAACCAAAACGAGGTGAAGGCGTGAATTTCAACGCAACTTTTATTGGACAAATCGTCGTCTTTGCCATTTTCGTCTGGATCTGTGCCAAATTCGTCTGGCCTCCGATCATGGAGGCCATGCAGGCCCGCCAGAAGAAAATCGCCGAAGGGCTGGATTCCGCCGACAAGGCTGAGAAAGACCTGGAACTGGCCAAGCACGAAGCGGCGAAAAAGCTGCAGGAAGCCAAGCAGGAAGCGGCGTCCATTCTTGAGCAGGCGAACAAGCGCGCGGCGCAGATCGTCGATGACGCCAAAGGCGAAGCTCAAGAGGAAGGCAAGCGCATCGTAGCGTCCGCTCAGGCCGAAGTCGAGAAAGAGGTCAATGCCGCTCGTGAAGAGCTGCGCGGCCGCATTTCCGAACTGACCCTGGCCGGTGCCGAGAAGATCCTGGGCTCTGAAGTCGACGCGAAAAAACACAGCGAGTTGTTGGATAAACTGGCAGCCGAGCTGTAAGGGGGGATCATGGCAGAACTGAGTACGCTGGCCCGTCCTTACGCCAAAGCCGCGTTCAACGCCGCACTGGACAACCAACAGCTGGAGCCGTGGTCGACTGCCCTGTCGACCCTGGCCGCTATCAGTCAGCAACAGGTCGTCGAAGACCTGATTGCCAATCCTGAGCTTTCCGCCAACGCCAAGGCCGATGTACTGAAACAGGTGGCCGGCGACGCCCTGAACGAAGGCGTCGCCAATTTGGTCGATGTTCTGGCCGAGTATCGCCGCCTGGCCTTGATCAGCGAAATCAGCGAGCAATTCGAGACGCTGAAAGCGGAACAGGAAAAGACGTCCGACGTTCTGGTGACCAGTGCATTTTCCTTAAGCGACAGCCAGCAGAAGACCCTGGCCGAGAAGCTCGCCACCAAGTTTGGTCGTCAGGTAAACCTGACCGTCGAAATCGACGAAGCCCTGCTCGGTGGTGTGGTGATCAAAGCCGGCGACACCGTCATCGACGGGTCGGTTCGTGGCAAGTTGGCCAAACTCGCTGACGCAATGAATTCCTAGTGAGGGAAAAGAAATGCAGCAACTGAATCCTTCAGAAATCAGTGACATCATCAAGGAGCGTATCAGCAAGCTTGATACCAGCTCCAAGGCCCAGAACGAAGGCACCATCGTCAGCGTTTCCGACGGTATTGTGCGTATCCACGGTCTGGCCGATGTGATGTCCGGTGAAATGATCGAGTTCAACGACGGCCTGTACGGCATGGCCCTGAACCTCGAGCAAGACTCTGTCGGTGCGATCGTTCTGGGTGACTACAAAGGCCTGGCCGAAGGCCAGACCTGTAAGTGCACCGGTCGCATCCTGGAAGTACCCATCGGTCCGGAACTGCTCGGTCGCGTCGTCGACGCCCTGGGTAACCCGATCGACGGCAAAGGCCCGGTAAAAACCGACCTGACCGATCCGCTGGAGAAGGTCGCGCCGGGCGTTATCGCCCGTCAATCGGTCGACCAGCCGGTGCAGACCGGTTACAAGGCCGTCGACGCCATGGTTCCGATCGGTCGGGGTCAGCGCGAGCTGATCATTGGCGACCGTCAGACCGGTAAGACCGCCCTGGCCGTTGACTCCATCATCGCCCAGAAAGGCTCCGGCATTAAGTGTTTCTACGTCGCGATCGGTCAGAAGCAGTCGACCATCGCCAACGTGGTCAAGAAGCTGGAAGAGCACGGCGCGATGGAATACACCACCATCATCGCCGCGTCCGCTTCCGAGCCGGCGTCCATGCAGTTCCTGGCACCCTATGCCGGCTGCACCATGGGTGAATACTTCCGCGATCGTGGTGAAGACGCTCTGATCATCTACGATGACCTGTCCAAGCAGGCTGTCGCCTATCGTCAGATCTCTTTGCTGCTGCGTCGTCCGCCGGGCCGTGAAGCCTTCCCGGGTGACGTTTTCTATCTGCACTCCCGTCTGCTGGAGCGCGCGTCCCGGGTCAACGCCGACTACGTCGAGCAGTTCACCAAGGGCGAAGTGAAAGGCAAAACCGGTTCTCTGACCGCGTTGCCGATCATCGAAACCCAGGGTGGCGACGTATCCGCGTTCGTACCGACCAACGTGATCTCCATTACCGACGGTCAGATCTTCCTGGAAACCGACCTGTTCAACGCCGGTATCCGTCCTGCGATGAACGCCGGTATCTCCGTATCCCGTGTGGGTGGTTCGGCCCAGACCAAGGTCATCAAGAAACTGGCCGGTGGTATTCGTACCGCACTGGCCCAGTATCGGGAACTGGCGGCGTTCTCCCAGTTCGCCTCCGACCTGGACGAAGCCACCAAGGCCCAGCTGGACCACGGTGCCCGGGTAACCGAGCTGATGAAACAAAATCAGTATGCACCGCTGTCGGTTGCCGAAATGGCTGTCTCGGTATACGCCGCGAACGAAGGCTACCTGAAGTCGCTGGAAGTCAGCGAAGTCAGTCGCTTCGAGGCGGCTCTGCATTCCTACATGAACAGCGAACACGCGGATCTGATGAAACAGATCAACGAGACTGGCAACTACAGCGACGACGTTGCCAAATCGCTGAAGGACGCCCTGGACAAGTTCAAGGCGACGCAGACCTGGTAATTCACCGGCCGTCCCCGGACGGCCGACTGAACTGAGGCATTGCTATGGCAACCGGAAAAGAGATTCGCACGAAAATATCGGGCATTAAGAATACGCAGAAGATTACTTCGGCGATGGAAATGGTCGCTGCGAGTAAGAAGCGTAAAGCTCAAGACCGGATGGACGCCAGCAAGCCCTATGCTGACAAAATCCGGGCGGTGATCGGGCATCTGGCGAACGCCAATCCCGAATACCGTCATCCATATCTGCAAGAGCGGGACGTCAAACGGGTAGGCTACATCGTGGTCTCGACCGACCGCGGCCTGTGTGGTGGCTTGAACGTCAATCTGTTCAAGCAATTGACCCAGGACGTGGCCGCCTGGAAAGACAAGGGCGCCAGCGTCCAGGTCTGTGCCATTGGCAGCAAGGGCGCCGGTTTCTTCAAGGCGCGTGGCTACGATTTGTCCGCCACCCTGTCCGGGCTTGGCGACAAGCCGGCTGTGGCCGATCTGATCGGTGGCGTCAAGGTCATGCTGGACGATTACAACGAAGGCAAAATCGACCGCTTGTTCGTGGTGTTCAACGAATTTGTCAACACCATGGTGCAGAAACCCCGGATTGAGCAGTTGTTGCCACTGAAGGCCGCCGATGACGAATCATCGCGCAAACATACTTGGGATTATCTGTACGAGCCGGATCCGCAGTCCCTGCTGGATCACCTGCTGGTGCGCTACGTCGAAGCCGTGGTGTATCAGGGCGTGGTCGAGAATCTGGCTTGTGAACAGGCCTCGCGCATGATGGCGATGAAGAACGCCTCCGAAAATGCCGGGGAACTGATCGACAGTCTCAATATGGAATACAACAAGGCGCGTCAGGCGGCGATTACCCAAGAAATCGCCGAGATTGTCGGTGGCGCCTCCGCGGTGCAATAAACGGTTTTGAGAGGATACAGAAGATGAGTAGCGGACGTATCACACAGATCATTGGCGCCGTTGTCGACGTGGAATTCCCGCGTGACAGCGTCCCCAAGGTCTATGACGCTCTGAAAGTCAAAGAAGTAGGTTTGACCCTCGAAGTTCAGCAGCAGCTGGGCGACGGTATTGTCCGGGCGATCGCCATGGGCTCCACCGAAGGCGTCAAGCGTGGTCTGGCAGTCGACAACACCGGCGAAGGCATTTCCGTGCCGGTCGGCAAGGCGACCCTGGGCCGTATCATGAACGTACTCGGCGAAGCCATCGACGAGCGCGGCGACATCAACTCCGACCAGCACAAGGTCATCCACCAGGATGCCCCGAGCTACGCGGAACAGTCCCAGAGCCAGGATCTCCTGGAAACGGGCATCAAGGTGATCGACCTGATCTGCCCGTTCGCCAAGGGTGGTAAGGTCGGCCTGTTCGGCGGCGCCGGTGTGGGCAAGACCGTGAACATGCTGGAGTTGATCAACAACATCGCGACCGAGCACTCCGGTCTGTCCGTATTCGCCGGTGTCGGTGAGCGGACGCGGGAAGGTAACGACTTCTATCACGAAATGAGTGAAGCCGGCGTTATCCAGCTGGAGAACCTGGCGGAATCCAAGGTGGCGATGGTTTACGGTCAGATGAACGAACCGCCCGGCAACCGTCTGCGTGTGGCACTGACCGGTCTGACCATGGCCGAGCAGTTCCGTGACGAAGGCCGTGATGTTCTGTTCTTCGTGGACAACATCTACCGTTACACCCTGGCCGGTACCGAGGTATCCGCACTGTTGGGCCGTATGCCGTCCGCGGTGGGTTACCAGCCGACTCTGGCCGAGGAAATGGGTGTACTGCAGGAGCGGATCACCTCCACCAAGACCGGTTCCATTACCTCCGTTCAGGCGGTATACGTACCGGCGGATGACTTGACCGACCCGTCTCCGGCGACCACCTTCGCCCACTTGGACGCCACCGTTGTACTGAGCCGTGACATCGCCGCACTGGGTATCTACCCGGCGGTTGACCCGCTGGACTCCACCTCCCGTCAGTTGGATCCGCTGGTCATCGGCAACGAACACTACGACTGCGCCCGTGGCGTTCAGGGTGTTCTGCAGAAGTACAAGGAACTGAAGGACATCATCGCGATTCTGGGTATGGACGAACTGTCCGACGAGGACAAGCTGACCGTTGCCCGTGCGCGTAAGATCGAGCGTTTCCTGTCCCAGCCGTTCCACGTGGCGGAAGTATTCACCGGCGCTCCCGGTAAATACGTTTCCCTGAAAGAAACCATCCGTGGTTTCCAGGGCATTCTGGACGGTGAGTACGACGAGATCTCCGAGCAGGATTTCTACATGAAGGGCACCATTGACGAAGTGTTGGAAGCTCACAGCAAGCGGGCTAAATCCTAAGCGCGCCGGAGGTGCTAATGGCTATGACATTACACTGTGACATCGTCAGCGCTGAAGAGAAGATCTTCGAAGGTCGTGTCGAGACGGTGATCTGTGAAGGCGAGCAGGGCGAGTTGGGGATCAAACCCCAGCACGCTCCGCTGCTGACACGGTTGAATCCGGCTCCGGTCAAGCTGACGTTGCAAGACGGTAGCGAAGAGGTGTTCTACGTCTCGGGTGGCTTCCTGGAAGTTCAGCCGCACGTCGTGACCATCCTGGCCGACACCGCCTTGCGTGCCGATGACATCGACTCGGCCGCGGCTGAAAAAGCCAAGGCCGATGCCGAGAAGGTCATCGCGGACAAGATGGCGGAACAGGAATTCGCTCAGGTCGCCTCAGATCTGGCGCGTGCCGCGGCCCAGCTGCGCACTCTGCGCGAATTCAAGCGCCGCAAGGGCCGTTAATCACACACCCTTGCCAAAAAAGGCGACCTTCGGGTCGCCTTTTTTTTTGGCCGGGAGGGTCTGGCTCTTTGCCAATAACCCGCACCGGGCGGCGGGGTATGCTCTTCCAGGGGCCGCTGTTAACCCATCCATGGGCGCTTAGCTTCGCCATCCATGGCTCAGATACCCCTTCCAGAGCATACCCCGCCGCCCGGTGCTAGCCTGTTGTAGGCACTTGCCCCAACCGTAGGGCGGAAGAGGCTTCGCCGACATCCGCCGTGTGGGCGAAGCCCACCGTTTGACCATCGTATTTCCCCCTGCCACCCCCAACGGCGGATAACGGCCTTCGGCCTCTTCCGCCCTACGTATTACTAATCCCTCCCTGGGTTGAGGCATTCATGCACCTCATTCATTAGTCGCCCGACCGCTCTTCCCTCCTTGCCCACCCCCGCTAAAATCGCGAGACTGTCGAAGAACAATGACAAAAAGACGACCACCGTGACCGTACGCAATGTTCTCATCTGTGCCGGGTTCGCGGCGCTGGCGAATTTCTTCTGGGCCACCAACGCCATTGTTGGCAAGATCGCCGTCGCCTCGCTGCCTGCTTTCACGCTGTCCCAGTTTCGCTGGTGGCTGGCGTTCGTCTTTATCGCGCCGTTCGGCCTGCCGCACATTCGTCGACAGTGGGGCTGGTACCGGATGTACCTGCCTCGCCTTCTGCCTTTGGCCGTGCTCAGCGTGACGCTCTATAACACGCTGCAATACTGGGCGCTTGAATACACGGAGCCGGTGAACATCGGCGCTATGTCGGCTCTGATGCCGGTGATGATTTTCGTGCTCAGTGGTTGGCTGGGGCAGGGCAAGCTGACCGGTTTGCAGTGGCTGACCGCCGGTGTGGCGGTTTTCGGGGCGTATCTGGTGTTGACCAAGGGGCGCTTCATGCTGAACTTCAGCGACACCGGGCTGATCGGGGACGGTATTTTCGTTCTGGGCCTGCTCAGTTGGTCGCTGTATTCGGTGGTGCTGAAGACGGTGCCGACCTATGAGGTCAACGGGCTCGGTCTACTGACGTTCATGATCGGGGCCGGGAGTCTGGTGATCATGCCGTTCTGGCTGAGTGGACTGGCGACCGGCGATGCGTTGCTGCCGAGCATGGATGTGCTCTGGGCCGTGGTCTATGTGGCGTTATTCCCGTCCCTGGTCTCCTATTTCAGTTGGATACGGGCGGTCAGTGTCGGCGATGCGAATATCGCGGGGCTGATGATGACGACGGCGCCGATCTTCAATGCCCTGTTGACCCTGATCGTTCTGCGCCAGCCGGTTCTGCTGACGCAGTGGATCGGCATCGCGTTGGTGATCACCGGTGTCGTGCTTACCCTCAACCTGGCCCGACGACGTGCCCGAGCACAAAGAGAGAATAACGAATGACCCGACCGCAGACCGCTGTTTATTGGGCTCTGGCCGCCCTGTACCTGATCGTCCAGGGCTTTTCGCCGTTCCCGATGGAATGGGCGGTCAAGGTCGCACCGATCTGGTGGCTGGCCGGCTGCGTCATCGTTCAGCCCGATGTGCCGCGTCGCCAGGTGTTGATCGCGGCGGTACTGTTCGGATCGGTCGGCGATATTTTATTGGCACTCGGCGGCTTTATTGGTGGTCTGGGGGCATTCCTGGTCGCGCAGTTGTTGTACGCCACCCTGTTCAGCCGGCAATTCAAATGGCGGCCGGAACGTCTGAGTTGGGCGTTTTTCCTGGCGCTGTGGGCGGCGGCGGTGCTGCTCTGGGTCTGGACCAGCCTGGGGGCCTTCAAGGCTCCGGTTCTGGCGTACCTGGTGGCCATCTCACTGATGGGGTTGGCGGCCATTTTCAGTCGTTTTCCGCTCTGGCCCGGTGTGATCGGGGCCGGAACCTTCATTCTGTCGGACAGTCTGATCGCCATCGGCCGGTTCATTGAACCGCTGCCGGCGCAGGATCTGGCCGTGATGCTGAGCTATTATGGGGCGCAGTGGATGATCGTCCGGGCGCTGATGACGAGGAATGTGGACTCATGAACCTGATTTTATACGCCATTCCGGGTTTTATGCTGCTGTTGCTGATCGAGATCGTCGTGGATCGCAAACGCGGCACGGGCTATTACCGGGCCAACGACGCCATCAACTCATTGAGTACCGGTATTCTCAGCCAGACCATGGGTTTCGCCACCAAGTTCGTCGGGTTTCTCGGCTACGCGACACTGTGGACGGTGCTGCCACACCCGGAATTGGCGATGACGCCGCTGCTCTGGGTCGTCGCCTTCGTGTTCTACGATTTCTGCTATTACTGGAGCCACCGCTATCAGCACAAGATCAATGTGCTGTGGGGCATTCACGTGGTGCATCACCAGAGTGAGGAATTCAACCTGTCGACGGCACTGCGTCAACCGTTCAACGGTTTTATCATCGGCTCGATCTTCTACTTGCCGATGCTGTTCGTCGGCTTCCCGCCGGAAGTGATCGTCACCGTCGGTTCGCTGAATCTGATCTACCAATACTGGGTGCACACCCGCTTCATCGGGGAGCTGGGCTGGTTCGAGAAAGTCTTTGTCACACCGATGAACCACCGCGTGCACCACGCCATCAACGACCCCTACATCGACCGTAATTTCGGCGGTGTCTTCATCCTCTGGGACCGGTTGTTCCGCAGTTACCAGCCGGAGCTGGCCGACGAACCCTGTGTGTACGGCGTACGCAAGCCGCTGCACAGCTGGAACCCCTTCTTCGCCAACGTTCATGTGCACTGGCAACTGTTCAAGGACGCCTGGCACGCCAAACGCTGGCAGGATAAACTGAAAATCTGGTTCATGCCCACTGGCTGGCGCCCCGCCGACGTACAGCAAAACTACCCGCTGCCGCGCTGCCTGCCGGACACCCAGGTCAAGTACGACTCGGTGCCCCCGCCAACGCTCGCGTGGGCGGTCATTTCCAGTCACATTCTGTTGATGGCCTTTACCGTCTGGTTCCTGCTGTCGACGTCCGACCTGACCTTCACCATGGCACTGGCGCATTTCCTGCCATTGGGGGGTGGTTTGTGGATCAACGGTTGGGTTCTGGAACAGAGGGCGGGTGCCATTCGCCTGTCGCTGCTGTTCTGGCTGGTATGCGCGGCCCTACCCTGGGTAGTGCCGGGTTGGCTGTTGCCGCAGTTAGCCACAACAGCCGTCTGCATCGGCCTCGCATTGCTCATGCCCCTGGCCCACTGGCTCACCAACCGCCATCCCGCCACCGAAGTCGCCTAACCCTGGGTTACGTTACATATGAGCAACTAACCCGCAGCGGCTGCCGTTGCTAGTCATTGGAGTCACCAGCGCGAGCACTAGGGGGCGGGGGTATGACCTGTAGGGGGCATCTGAGGCAGGATCGGTTCGACGCTTCGATTGCCGAAGTCCGTAGGTTGGATTAGCCGAAGGCGTAATCCAACGTTTGTTTTTGTGGCTTCCAAATCTACCCAGGCTAACCATGTTGGATTACGCCTTAGGCTAATCCAACCTACAGACCTTATATCCATCCATGGGCTATTAGCTTCGACTGAGGCTAAGCGCCCATGGATGGGTTTACGGCGGCCCCAGAGGAGCATCCCGGTTAGCCGATGCGGGTTTAAGCACACCGTTAATTTAGGCACCAATGTTAAGAATGGGTGACTTCGCGTTGGAGGCCGCCGAGGAGGGTGTCGAGGAGTTGGGGTCGGTAGAAGTAGTATCCCTGGAGTTCGTCGCATTGCAGTTCGGTGAGCAACGCCACCTGTTGCGCCGTTTCGACGCCCTCGGCCACGACCGTCAGGCCCAGAGTGTGTCCCATGTTGATGATGGCGCGCACCAGCTCCAGATCCTTGCCTCCGGTCTCGACCCGTTGCACAAAACGTTGATCGATCTTCAGCACATTCAACGGCAACGCCTGCAGCATGCCGAGATTGGAGTAGCCGGTGCCGAAATCGTCCATCGCGAAGCGGATGCCCATGTTGGACAGTTCCGCCAGGGTCGCCAGCGTGGTTTCCGATTCCTCGGTCAGCGAATGTTCGGTGATCTCGAATTCCAGGCGGTAGGCGGGAATGCCGGTCTTTCGAATCTCTTCGGCGACGAAACGGGTCAGGTCACGGTGTTCCAGCTGTTTGGGCGAGAGGTTGATGGACAGAACCGTGTCCGGGTCCAGCTCGTCGTAATGGTCCGCGAACTGGCGCAGAGCTTCGCGAATCACCCAGTAACCAATGTCGACGATCAGATGACTGCCCTCGGCGATGGGGATGAACTCGCCGGGCGAGACAAACCCCAACACTTCACTGTTCCAGCGGATCAGGACCTCGATGCTCGACCAGCGCTGGTCGGTGGCGGCCACCCGGGGCTGCAGCACCAGATGGAATTCGTCGTTATGCAGCGCATTGGGCAGCAGGCGCAGAATCTCCTGACGCCGGTCGTTCTCCATATTCATCTGATCGGAGTAGAACTGGTAGTAACCCCGATCCACTTCCTTGGCTTTGAGCAGCGCCATTTCGGCCTTTTTGACCAGGCCTTCATAGTCCAGGTCGTCTTCGGGGCAGGTCGCGATGCCGAGCGTGCCGGTCACATTGATCAGATGCCGGTCCACCTCGAGAGTCTCGGCTATGGATTTAAGCAGGGTATCGGCAACGAAAATGGTGTGGCTCGGGTCTTTCAGGTTTTGTAGGCAGACCGCGAATGTATCGCCTGACAGGCGGGCTACGGTGTCGCTTCGGCGAATGTTGCGTTTAAGACGTTCGGCCAGCAATTTCAATACCTCGTCGCCGATGGTATGACCGTACTGAGCGTTGATGTCCTTGAAGTTGTCCAGGTCGAACAGCACCAGCGCCAGGTGATTACCGTTGCGGCGCGACAGGGCGATGCCTTGCTGGACCTGTTTCCCGAAGAAGTTTCGGTTGGAGGCACCGGTCAACGAGTCGTAGTAGGCCAGTTTTTGCAACTCGGCTTCGGTGTTCTTGATGTCGGTAATATCCCGGAGCATACCGCTTAATTGGCCATTACTATTTAAGGCAACGCTGTGTTCGACCCAGATCAGGCGATCAGGTGCGATCAGACGATGTTCGAATTTGGTGAAAGGGATATTCCGGTCCATTACAGCTTGTGTCTGACTCATGTAATAGTCTTGGTCCGGCTCATAAATGAAATAAAGCACGTCATCCATAGTCAGCGTATCTGTGCCGGTTCCCAACAGCTCGGCCAATGGTGCGGAAATGGCGAAAGTCTTGCCGTCTTTCAACGTGTTCCATGACCCCAGTCGCCCCAGGCGTTGAGCTTCCAGCAGTTGTCGCTCTTTGGTTTTAAGCGTCAATCGTTCACGGTCTCGCTGAAGCATGGCTCGATATTGCCAGCCGAATGCGATCAGCAGGAACAACCAGGTGATCAGGGCACCACCGGAAGCGAACCAGAGTTTGTACACAGGGCGGCTCCAACCATTAATGGGCTCGGCCGAAAAGCGCCAATTAACGCCTTCTTCTGTGAATTCGGTATGGATATCCCGTCCCGACAAGTTCTCGGCTGACAATAATTCGGTTGTCCGACCGTCTCGTTCCACGCTGAGTCGGAGCCGTAACGCCTGGGAGCTGGCTGATACCGCCCCCGCCAGAATCTGATCCAGAGACAATACTCCGGTTACAACCAGGTCCGGTTTGTTGGGTACCGGTAGTCGATAGATGATAGCCGTATCACCCTGCAACACAGTCAACGGTCCGGCGACTACTGGCTGTCGTGTTTCCATAACCTGACCGACCGCGTCCCGTTGGTCCGGCACGGCGCGTAGATCAACGCCGACTATGGCGAGGTTGGGCTCCGATTCCGGGTAAACATGCGTGATGACGTAATCCTGTACTAGCGCGATGTCCAAGAAGGAAAAATCTCGGTCCATGCGTAGGTTGTCTAGCCAACTGCTGTACTGTTGTTGGCTGATGTCGCCCTGGTTTCCGACGAGCAGTACGATGGCATCCAGAAAGCTGCGGTTCACAATCAAATCGCTTTCAATATGGTTCGCCATGTGGGTCATTTCTTCTTCCACAGCCATGTGTTGAAAATGGAGATCGCGATCCAGAATCTGCGTCGTCACCCAATCGTGAACGGGAAGGACCGGCACGGCCGCCAATACCATCAACTGCCAGAAATGGGCACGTTTCTCGCGCCAAATCGCGTAAGCCAGGCACAAAGCAGCTGCGACCGCCAAAAATGCATCGGCCAACAAGGGGGTGAAGAATGTACCGGCCAACAGCGCGATGGCGACGACCAGGCTGACTACGGGCATTCGAGCATCCGATAGATTCGTTGCTATTCCAGTCCAGTATAGACCAACTCGTCAATCTTGCTTTTCTACCCTGGACCAACCTTGGAATCAGGCTCTTTCAACGAAAGGCGCCGGAAAACCGTCACAAATGATTCATGATTGATGTACAAATGCAAACTGAACTGCTAAGGTCTTCGGACAATTCATTCGCTATTCATTTACTTTTTGCTCCCGCTCTTTGACGGAGCGAAGAAACGGAGGCCGCATGGAACTCAACATTTCCGCCATACCCGAACAAAAAACCGTTAACGGCCTGGATTTCCCGCTGGTGGTCACACCCCACTCCGACGCCGTCGCCAACGACCCGGCCGCCTTCGACGCCTGGATTCACGAGCACCGCGAAGACCTGAAAGCCTTGCTGATCAAGCACGGCGCCCTGCTGTTCCGAGGCTTCCCGGTACCCGATGCCGAGGCCTTCGAACGCCATCTGGACCAGTCGTCCTTCGAGAACATGCCCTATGTCGGCGGCGCGGCACCGCGCAACCAGGTGACCCAGTCCCGGATCGTCACCGCCAACGAATCCCCCGCGACCGAGAAAATCCCGTTTCACCACGAAATGGCGCAAACCCCGAACCCGCCGGGTTACATCTTCTTCTATTGCGACATCCCCTCCCCGGTGGGCGGTGCCACCTCCCTGCTGCATTCCGGCGAAATCTATCGACGGTTCGCCGAGATCAACCCCGAAGTGGCGCGGAAAATCGAGGACGAAGGCGTACGCTACATCCGGGTCATGCCGGAGGAAACCGACAACAACTCGGCCATCGGCCGCTCCTGGAAAGACACCTTCCAGGTTCAAACGCGTGAGGACGCCGAACGGGTCATGCGCGAAGCCGGCATGAGCTGGGAATGGCTTGACAATGGCAACCTACGCACCGAATCCCGCACCCTGCAGGCGATCCGCTACGACGAAGAGACCGACCAGAAAGTCTTCTTCAACGCCCTGATCGCCGTCTACACCGGCTGGAACGACAGCCGCAACGACGGCGAAAAAGCCGTCGTCACCGGTGATGGCGACTACATGGACCCGGCCGTGATGGAAGCCACGGCAAAAGCGATGGACGAACTGTGCGTCAACTTCAAATGGGAAGAGAATGATGTGCTCTGGGTCAGCAATTACACCGTCCTGCACGCCCGCCAGCCTTATGAGGGCGATCGCCGGATTCTGGCGTCCATTGCTTTGAAGTAACTCGTTTTCCGGGGCGTACTTAGTTAGCGACGGATGCCGGTGGAACCCCTGCGGGGAAGTCCGCAGCAGGGATGCTGCGGTCTAGGCTCCATGGATGGATTCACGCCGACCCCGCAGGGGTTCCACCGGTAGCCGGCGCGGACCAGGGGCACATGCTGAACCATGGCCGAGGAGAATCGGATCACCAAAAAAAACCGGCCGCGAAGGGCCGGTTTGATGTTTTTCTCTACTCCTGTGATCAGTAAGCAGCTGCGGGCTCCACTACTGTCATCAGGTCGTCGTTCCACTCGCCTTCAACCTGGATGTGAGCGGCGGCGCCGAATTCGATCGCCTCGATCAGGTTATGGTTCACGTAAGCGTGCAATCCCGGCTGCTGGAACTCGTAGAGTGCCGCGACCGCCGCACCGCCCGGGACAAACCAGGTTTCCTGGTCAGTCATCGGCTGGTCGTTGAAGGACCCGCCGGCCCAGACCAGGTCACCGTGACCGCCGATCAGGTGGGGGCGTGTGTCGCGGTTGGCCTGGCTGTGGATGAACAGTACCTTCTCGCCAACCCGGGCTTCCATCGCATTCGGACCGGTCAAGGCACCCTTGGCGCCGTTGAACACGATGTGGCTCGGCTTCAGCGTGCGCATCTGCTGCATAGTGTCCGCCATGCTGGCGGCCAGGTTCGGGTAGCTCTTGTAACGACCGCTGGCGTCTGACAGTACATAGAGATCCTGTTCGCCGATGTAGAAGGCGCGGTCGTAACGCACCGGTTCGCCGTTTTCATCCTTCAGACCGTCGCGCGGCAGAACCATGATCGCCCCGTTCATGCCGCTGGCGACGTGCCAGGGAATCATGGATCCGCCCGGTGCGCAGTGGTAGACAAAGACACCGGCTTTGGTGGCCTTGAAGCGCATTGTCACCGATTGCCCGGGGCTGACCATGGTCAGTTCGCCGCCACCCATGCCGCCGGTCGCGGCGTGGAAGTCGACGTTGTGCACGAACTGGTTGGTGCTCGGGTTCTTCAGCGTGACTTCAACGTAGTCGCCTTCGTGCGCGACGATCATCGGGCCGGGGACGGTGCCGTTGAAGGTCATGACCCAGGCGTTGACCCCGGGTGCGATCTCCTGCTGTTTCTCCTCGATCACCAGTTCAACCTCGACCACCTTGGCTTCGGTTGCGGCTACCTGAAGGTGTTCCGGCAGGGCGGGCGGCGGAACCAGTACCTGCTTCTCGCGCGGCAGGGCTTCGGCGCCGGCTTGAGCGGCGAGCGCTACACCCAGGGCGAGGGCGGCGAGACGGGCTTTGAAGGAACGTTGGGCTGTCATGGCGGTGTCTCCTATGGGAGCGAAAGAAATCGGCTTGTTGAGACACACTTTAAAGAAATAGATGAAATGAATGTTTGATTTGGGTCAAGTTGTCTGATTGGTCAGGAAAAAAAGAGGTAGATCGAAGGAGGCAGGTTGTGTTTTCGGGGAAACGACTGGGTGGGAATGGCCGACGTGCTGTCACTTTAGGGGCATCGTAGCGGAGACGGGAGGTGTGAGCGATCTTGCTCTCGCTCACTCTTCGGGACGTACATGCTGAGCTCAGTAGCGGTCGTTGATGAAGACCCGGTCGCCACCTGGAGCGCCGGTATGGCAGGCGATGCAGCCTTCGGGCATACCCTTGGCGACGCGACCGGTCAACGGCATGCCGTTGGCGTTGGTATCGAACGAACCGTCGGGCAGATACTTGGCCCAGAACCAGTCGTTGTTGTCCGGGTCGTACCCCTCACGCTGATACATGACGGTTACCGCCGCGAGATAGGCATCGGGGTCATTGGAGACGGCCTCGATGGAAACCCCTTCGCCACCGTAGTTGTTCTTAACGATCACGGCCCCGCTTTCGCCGTCGATGGTCAGTGTGCCTTCGATGGTATCCAGAATGGCCCCGTGTGGATGTTGGCCCTGGTAGGGTCGCGACACCATCCGGTTATTGCCGGCCAGGCCGTTTCTGACCAGGCTGTTCCACAGTTTTTTGCCGAAGGTCTGGTCCTCGGTTCCGCCGAAGGGTGCGCCGTGCGAGTCAGCATGGGCGAAGCTGATCATGGTGCCGATCAGTAGAGAGCTGGTTAGCATCAACCATTTTTTCATTGGTGTTCTCCTTGTCAGCTTGAAGGTCGGGGTTGCCCCATTGGTCCGACAGCAGGAGCGTTCGGGAAGTTCCGTTAAAGTGTGTAATTGTGATCCGGTCCCGGTTGGATCCCGGTTGCCAGTGCACTACCGGTGCTCCGGTATCCAGACAGCGCAGCCGTCGATTGTTCACATTCAGCCAATGCCCATCGTCCGCCCAGGATAATTCATCGCCCACCCTCTGGAACCAGCGCACCGGGCTCTTGCCCTGACGACGCAGTTCAAACTCGCCGGTGTTCAGACGCCGATGAAGGTGGCCGTTTTGACTGAGATAAAACCCGTCGGGTGATGCCGTGATCGCCGGGGCGGGTAACCGGTATCGATCGGTTTCTCGCAAGTGTTCCGGCTCCAGAACCAGCCAGTGACGGGCGTAGACACCGATGGCGATGCGACCGTCACGCCAGGACAGGGGCGAATAAACGGCCTCGTTGGGCAGGGGAGCGGTCGCCAGAGTCGAGCCGCTGTCGCGATCGAGCTTGAACAATCGGTGTGGCTGGCCGGAGATAAAGATCGCTTCATCCTGTACCAGGGGAGGGAACATCCAGCCCTCGAACCGGCGTTGCCACAGCAGCCGTCGTTCCTCCAGATGCCAGGCCGATACACGCCCGTCCACACCGGTAGCGAACAGCAGCGGCGGCTCATGGACCGGGGGGAAACCTCGGTGACCGGCATGCAATCGAACCGACTCGCCATCGGTGTACTCGATGACGGTTCCGGTGGTGTCCGCGAAGGCGAGGAAATCGTCCGTGACAACAAAGGGTAGTTGCCAGTCCCGGCCAACATCGGGCGGTGAGGCCACGGCAGGTGCAATCAGGCTGCCGGGGCCGATCAGCAGACACAGTAGCAATAACCGGACGACTTTCATGGTTAGATCTCTGACACAGTTCAACGATGTTGGACAGAGCCGGGTGATTCAAGTTCCCCTTCAATCGTCTGGAGACTGCGATGCGCGTTGCAGTCGATCGATCAATGGGCACGACACCGAGCCGTCCTGGCCTCGACAGGCCTCGACCAACTGCGACAACGCGGATTCCATGCCTTTCAGTTCCGCCAACTTGACGCGCACATCGGCCAGCTTGTGTTCCGCCAACAGGCGGGCTTCATCGCAATGGGTCCCATCGTCGAGTCGCAACAGTTCCCGGATTTCGTCCAGGCTGAACCCCAGGCGTTGAGACGATTTGATGAATCGCACGCGGGCGATGTCCCCGGACCGGTAACGCCGTATACCGCCCGGCGGTCGGTCGGGTTCCCGCACCAGGCGCTTGCGCTGATAAAACCGAATGGATTCCACGGATACGCCGGCTTTCGCCGCCAATGCACCGATGGTCAGGGATTCGCTCACAGGCATACATTTGACTCCGTACTTAGGTACGGACCTAAGCTTAGTGCAGTGACCGCGGTTGACGCCAGAATCCGGCGTCTCTGTGGACGACCCATACCGACAAGAGGAGTGATCGAATGAACTGGCTATCTCGGGGAGCAGATAAAACCGGCCTTTTGGGGGCGGCGGTGTCCGCCATGAGTTGCGGGTTGTGTTTTCCGGCGGCGGCGAGCATCGGGTCCGCCATCGGGCTGGGGTTTCTGGCTCAGTGGGAACCGTTGTTCCTGAACATCCTGTTGCCGTTGATCGCCGGCATCGCTTTGCTGGCCAACGCTCTGGGCTGGTTCTATCACCGCCAATGGCATCGCAGTGCGCTGGGGATGATCGGTCCGGGCCTGGTTCTGTTGGGTCGCTTATTTTTCAGCGGTGCGTTGTTGTACCCCGGGTTGATCATCATGATGGTGGTGGCCGTTTGGGACCTTGTATCCCCGGCGAACCGGCGCTGCGGACCCGATAGTTGCGGTCTTCCCGAAGGGCATCCGGAGCGGTAATCAGTGGGTTTGCACATCGTGGGTTTGCTTCCGATTGACGTCGGTTCTGGTATCAGGAATTCCCACATTTGTGATTGATTCGTCATACAACCAACGACAATTTCGCTAACGTCCCGCTTCGACGCCCCGGCTGTAACACAGGCGCTTTTCATCACCGTTCATTTCATGAAGGACGGCCGGGCAGGGATCCGCCATTCGTATTTTCCCTCGCTCGCCCATTAATTGCTCGGGCCGAGTTTTAATCGGCTCAAGGAGGGAGAATCGCTATGTCGCTTTCCATGGCCATGCAAAGGACCCGGATCCGCCTGACCGTCTCGGGCTACGAGTGCGCGGTGCAGTCACTGACCGGCGAGGAAGCGCTGAACGCCCCCACGCGACTGACCGTCACCACCGACGACGACCTGCCGTTCGAACTGGACGAGCTGCTCAACCAACCGGTCGCCCTCGCCCTGACCGGCCCCGGCGCGTTGGAGCGGCGCTTCTCACTGACCGTGTTCGACGCCGAGGAAGTCTGGGCCGGGCCCCGACCGCAACTGACGCTGCACCTGGCCAGCAAGGTGTGGCGCGGCCGCGACCAGTTCCACAGCCGCCTGTTCATGGACCAGCCGCGCGACCGGGTGATCCGCCGGTTGCTTGCCGAGATGGGCTACGCTGCGGACGAGATCGACCTGCGCCTCGACCCGGTGCCGGCCCACGACGGCCCCTTCCTGCAGGCGCGCGAGTCCAGCCGGCATTGCCTAGAACGGCTGCTGGCCGAGGTCGGCGCCAACTACTGGTTCGAACCGGCCGAGAACGACTACAGCGAACGCCTGGTGATCCGCAACGACCCCCTGATCAGCCCCTACCTGCCGCACATCGAGTGGGCCCAGGCGACCTCCGGCCTGGCGCCGGACCAGCAACTGAACCGCATCACCGCCGCCTACCGACGCTGGCGCTGGCAGCCCGCGACCAGCGGCCACGCGGTCACCGGCAGCGCCGCCGGCGCCCAATCCAACGACCGCGCCACCCACCAATCCTTCGAGCCGCCGCGCCCACGCAGCGAAGCCGAACAGCGCGCCCTGTTCGCCCAGCAACACCGCGACCAGAGCCGCTACACGCTCGAACTGCACAGCCACCAGCCGCTGCTGACCGCCGGCCATACGTTATCGCTGGACGCCCACCAACTGCCGGTCCAGACCGCCGGCGAATTCCGCATCATCAGCGTCCAACACCACGCCGAACCGACCGGCCGCGACAACCCCGCCAGCGGCGGCGTGCAGTACCGCAACACCGCCGACGTCATCCCCCGGGCCACCGCCGTCCGCCCGGCTCTCAAAACCCCGCCGGACCTGCCGCAACTGTTCCCGGCCCGAATCGAAAGCCGCCGCGCCTACGCCGAACTGGGCGCCGACGGCCGCTACTACTTCCGCTACGACTTCGACCGTACCGACCAGCCGCTGGCCCAGGCGTCTCAACTCACCGAACGGCTGACCCCCTACGCCAGCCCCATGGACCCGGAGCAGGGCAAAACCATCGGCTGGCACTTCCCGCTGCTCAACCGCAGCACCGTCATGGTCAGTTGCCTGAACAACGACCCGGCGCGGCCGCTGATCCTCGGGTTCGTGCCCAGCCGAGGCCAACTCGGCCCCGTCACCAACAAAAACGCCACCCAGAGCCGCATCGTCACCCCCGGCCAGAGCGAACTGACCTTCGACGACGCCAAAAAGGCCGAGTGCATCGCCCTGCACACCTTCGACCGCCAGCTCTGCCTCGAACTGAACGCCGCCCAGGCCGAACCCTACTGCCAGATCCTGGCTCAGTTCGGCGGCATCCGCCTCTACGCCGAGCAAAACCTGGACCTGACCACCGACAACGGCAATCTCGACGAACGCATCGGCGCCGACCGCAGCCAGACCGTCAAACAGAACAGCGCCACCACCACCGAAGAGGGCGCCGTCCAGCACCAGGCCAAGACCGAACAGCACCACACCGCCCAACTGACGATGACCCAGGCCGCCGAAGGCGACTACAGCCTCTGGGTGCAGGAAAAACACCTCAGAATGGACGCCAAGACCGGCCACAGCACCACCGTGGACGCCGGCGATTACCAACTGCAGGTTCAGGACGGCGCCGTCATCCACCAGGTGGCCGGCGACATCACCATCCAGGGCAACGGCGGCGGCGATATCCTGCTGGTCAAGGGCGACGCCGGTATCCAGATGGACGCCAGCGGCAACATCAAATTGTTCGGCGCGAAGATCACGCTCAAGGGGCAGGGTGGGGTGACGTTCAATGGGGATGTGCAGTATGAGACCGGGGCCGGGAATGAGCCGGAGGGCGCCGGTACCCCGGCCATACCGGAGGTCCCCGAAACCGCGACGCTGGAACTGGATGCCCAGTCGGCCGAGCAGAGCCCGGCACTGAATGCCCGCTGGCTGGACCCGGTGATCCGCAGCGGAGACACCGTAGCCATGGAGATCAGCTATCAGTCCATGGCCGATGGATGTGACCTGACCGTGACCGTCGCTCAGGAGAACCCGGATGGCCAGTTGCACACCATCGACGAATTCACGCATTCGCCGAACGAACTCTCGGGTCTGGACACCCTGAACTGGACAGCCCCCGACACCCTGGCCGAGGGCTACGAACAGAGAGAGTCGGAGCAGCCCCGCCCCTTTCATTACCGGTTCAAGGCAGTTGCCGACGGGGTTGAATCGGACTGGTCGGAACCCGCCCAGGTCAATGTCGACATCCAGGTGCGTGTGGAGACCGAGGCCGGTGTACCCATGGATGACGGGACCCGAGTTCAGGCGCGCGCGGCGGACGGGCAGCACCACCGCGCCCGAGTCCGCAATGGCAAGGCCCGCTTCACCAACATCGCCAGCGGCGCCACCCGGATACGGCTCGAAGAAGCCAATCAAGAATAAAGGATAAACCCAAAGGACACCCCTATGGATCAGGATACGACACAAGCCCGAACCGACGAATCACCCGCAGCCGACACCACCGGCAGCTCAGCTCGGGGCATTCATCATGTACACCTAACACCGGGCAGCAATTGCGTGGAACTGACGCTCCAGTGCACCGTGCCTCGGTTGTACGATGTTCTCTATTGTCCCGAACATCGCGCCCTGGTCGCCCTCGACACCAACGACGCCGAACTCATTGAGGAAGAAACCGGCCGTTACAATGCCCTGGTGACCGCCCTTCAGGATGCGCAGCACCAAAAAGAAGAAGCCCATCGGCAAAACCGCAACATCCGTCAGGCCGAACAGGCGGTGGCAACCGCCAAGGCGGAGATGGAACAGGAACTGGAACGCCTGGTAAAAGGGTCGAGCGCCCACAACAACCGGTGGTATGAGCTCCATTCTTTGCACGACAGCAAAAAGGTCTACTTCGTTCCGGGCGACCTGCTCGACCGCGATGACAACCGCCGGTTCTTTTCGCTCGAACCGGATGTCGAGGACGGCAACGCCCTGGAATCCTTCCGCCGGGACAACGGCGAGATAGACCCGGCCCGTTTCGGCGACGCCTTCAAACAAGCCAGCGCGGACATCAAGGCCGAATGGAAACTGGTGGACGACAGCGGCCAGGTAGCGTCCCAAACTTTGGTCGGCCTGGTCGACCCGATCCTCGCCGACCTGCTGGAGGATGAACTGGATGCGTTGGATGCCACCATCGCGGACTGGAACGAGGCCCTGCAATGGCAAAACCGGCAATACCAGGCCGAGCGAGATGAGGCGGTGGCGTTACTGGAGGCCGATGACTTCACACATGAGGATTTTGGCCGGGTCAGGGCGATGTGCGACTCGGTTTGGGGAGCCGACAGTCCAATAAACGGGGTCGAGTACGGCGCTCTGGAAGGCGACGACAACCAGGCCGCGCGCAGCCGGTTAGCCGGGATTGTTCGTGACAAAACCCTGCCACCCGCCGTCTGGAACGCCAGCGCCGAAGCCAACCTGATGCGCTACACCCGAGGCGTGACGCTGGGCATGAAAGCGGACCTCGCCAAGGGCGTGCTATCGGGCGAAGCCAAGGCCGAGTTCGAATTCGCTCTGGCCGAGGCGCAACTGAAGGGCGCCGTGTACTACCCGCACGACCAGGGTTATCACGTCCGCCCTCGGCTCAATACCAAAGTCACCCGAACCGAATGGCGGGTATTCGACCGATGCCTGCCAAAGGCGACGCACTTCGACCACGATTCCGAATTCATGAAGTTGGCGGACGTTGGCGAAGTGATTGAAGCCTTCGGGCATTGGGACCTGCTGAAAAGCACGGTGGACAACCGGTTCCAATTGATGATTCTCGGGCACACCGACGGGGTTGGCCCGGACGACTACAACCAGGCCTTGAGCCTGAGGCGCGCCCAGGTGGTGTATGGCTTGCTCACCCGCAACCCCGACCCCTGGGTGCGGATGTTCGAGCGGGGGCACTGGGGTGAGGCGGAACGCAATTACATGACCGAGAACTCGGATGCGATTCACGGCGACTCGCCGGCCGAAGTGGTTCGGCGTTACTTCAATGCCTGCGAACAACGCTTCCATCTTTCGCGTCTGAACCGTTCCTTGCTGCCGCGTCTGACCGAACAGGCCTTCGCCCTGAACTACCTGATCCCTCGGGGGGAACTGGACCCCGTGGTCGATACCGACGCGAGCGAGCGGCGTAACCGCCGAGTGGAGTTTGTGTTGCTGGAATTGGCCGGCGAGACCGAGGAAGAAGGCTTGCAGCGGCTGGAACTCGGTCATCTGCGCGTCAAATTGGAAGGCCATGTCGGTGGCTTCGCCGGGGTGAACCTGGGCTTGGCGGCGCAGGTCAATGTGAGCGTCAACCAAGGCGGCCTGGTCCTGGCCAACAAGGCCGATGTGGACAGCCAAGCGAACGAGGCATCTCGTGCGGGAGGCGACGTCTCGGCTGAAGCATTCATAGGCGCCCGGGTCGAGGCGGGCCTGGCGGCGGCGCTCGACTGGAAGGAACCGCCTCGGGAGACCGCCGACCCGTCGGCGGAACCGCCTGACTTCGCCTCATTGGGTACTCTGGGTTATATCGCCAGTGCCCAATTGGGTGGCGGTTTTAAAGGGCAGTTTAAGATCGGGTTTGACGACAATACGTTTCGATTTGTGGTTAAGGTCAAAGCCTCGCTTTGCATCGGCGTGGGCGCCGGTGGCAAGTTCGAATTCATGGTGGATGCCCGCCAGGTCTGGAATTTCTTCAAGTTGGTGCATGAGCAACTGCTGACGGCGGACTTTAGTTGGTTGGACTTATTCGAGAAAGACGTTTATGACCGTTTGGTCAATTGGTCCTACGAATTGATGAAAAGAGGGCTGTGGTTCCAAGGCGTTCAGCTCCGAAGCGGAACCATGATTGCGAACCAGGCCGTTCAAGTGCTTCGGGAAGTCGATCGATTGACAACATCCCTGGGGGCATATGAAGACCAATCCGAAAACCTTCACGAACTGATCGACGATCTGGGTAGCATCGAATATGCGGTACAAGCCAAATATGCTCCACCCGAGGTCAAGGGCCGCATCCTGTACCGCCTGATGGACTCGTCGCGCCATGTCTGGCGAGACTGGTCGTTCACCTGGACCGGGGTAGATGTGGACCGACCGCGAGAACGGGCGATCCGTAATCTACTGGTTCAGGGTGTCTCGACCCGGCGCGAGTTTCTGGAAGTGTTGGAGCACACCTTGGGGGCTTCCAAGAGCGGCCGCTCGGTCGGCGAGCGCTGCCTGGACGCTTCCAACGCTTTGGGGAGCCTGCTCAAATACATGAACGACGCCGAAGACCGGGAAGCGCTGCGGGACTGGTGGGCACGTCTGTCGGACCCTAGCGGCTGCGCTTGCTCAGATGTCGCCCTCGGCACCAACCCCTTCTAGCGGTAGTTCCGAGGCATCGTGGAGGGGCTCGTCACTGTGCAGGGCACAGCGGAAGCCCTCGCCGCTGCCGTCATTTTCCGGATTTCGGGGCAGGCGTCGAAAAACCAAATTCCGGGTCCAGTCTGAATTGGCCAGTCCCGAGCCGCGTGAAACCTTTTGTGTGGCATAGAGGTTATCGTATTCGGGACCTTGAGGGTCGAGTTCAGGCGATTGCTCGTAGTAACGATGGTGATACCAATCCCTCACCCACTCGTTGACGTTACCGGTCATGTCGTAAAGCCCAAGAGGGTTGGGCGGGTACCGGCCTGGCACGTCGGGAACAAATGCTTCGGCTTCAAGTGACCGATAGTTCCGGCCGGGTTCCATCTTGCCGTTATCGGTTGCGTATCGTACGGCCCGGCCCCGGCTGCGGGCAGCGTATTCCCACTGAGCCTCGGTCGGCAGGTCGAACGCCAGCCCGGTGATCTTGCCTAGCCATTGGCAGTAGTCCCGGGCACCATACCAGTCGACGCCCACATAGACGGGCCTCTCAGGTTGAACAGCCACGGCTTTGCCACGTACTTCCGCCATGGCCCTGGGCAAGCCATTGGCTTCAGTATAAACATCGTATTCGCCGTAGGTGGTCTCGTATTTGTTGATGTAATAACCGGTCAAGGTCACTTTATGCATCGGGTAACAACCGGCATTGCAACCGAAGGGTTTGCGATAGCTCTTGCTACCGTCGGCCATGGTTACCCATTCTCCGTCCGGGTCGCTTTCCGGAACTTCATATCCGATGTCGCCCATCATAAAACTGCCGCCCTCGACATAGACCAAATTGTCCAGGGTGCGTTCGATGAGAGCGTCGACGTCTTCCGGTGGTGCTGGGTCCTGACAGGCGGCGATGAGGGGCAGGCCGATCAGAAGCGTCCCTCGACATAGACTGTGTCTGGTCAACATGATGGTGGAAATCCTTTTGAAGTCTGCGGAGAGAATACCAAAGTGCGGAATGGGGTGCTGTGATCCTTTGCGCATAGGTTAGATGTCTGACATGACTGGACCGGGGTCGAAGTGGACCGTCCGCGCGAACGGGTGATCCGCAATCTAATGATCCAAGGCGTATAGACCCGTAGGGAATTCCTGGAACTCACACTGGCAGCTTCCAAAAGTGGCCGCTCCGTGGGTGATCGCTGCCTGGATGCTTCTAACGCTTTGGGGCGCCTGCTCGAATATATGAGCTATTCAGAAGACCGGGAAGCGCTGCGGAACTGGTGGGCAAATCTAACGGATCCGAGTGGCTGTGCTTGTTCAGATGTTGCCCTAGGACCCAATCCCTTCTAGCGTATCTCTGAGGCATCGGTTAAAGGCTTTTCGCTGTAAAGAGCACAACGGAAGCCATTGCCATTGCCATCATTTTCAGGTGGATCAGCAATGCGTCGGTAGACCAAATTCCGACTCCAATCCGAATTGGCAGTTCCGAAGCCTCGTGAGAACTTTTGTGTGGCGTAGAGGTTATCGTATTCGGGACCCTGAGGATCGAGTTCGGGCGATTCCTCATAATAGCGAAGGCTGTACCAATCTCGCACCCATTCGTTCACGTTGCCGGTCATATCGTAGAGCCCCAGCGGGTTGGGGGGATACCTGCCCGGTACATCGGTCACGAACGCTTCAGCCTCCCGTGAGCGATAATTCTTGCCAGTCTCTATTTTATCGTTATTGGTGGCGTATCGCACGGCGCGGCCCCGGCTACGGGCAGCGTATTCCCATTGTGCCTCGGTCGGCAGGTCGAACGCCATGCCGGTGATCTCGCCCAGCCACAGGCAGTAGTCTCGGGCGCCGTACCAGTCCACACCGATGTAGACAGGCTTTTCCGGTACAACCGCCTTGGACTTGCCACGTCGGTCTTCATGCACCATCGGCAACCCGTTGGCTTCGGTGTATACATCGTATTCACCGTAGGTGGTCTCGTACTTGTTGATGTAATATCCGCTCAAGGTCACCTTGTGCGCCAGACTACAATCAGGTCCACAACCGAAGGGCCTGCGATAACTTTCACTACCGTCGGCCATGGTCACCCATTCACCATTCGGGTCGCTCTCCGGGACTTCATAACCGATGTCACCCATCATAAAACTGCCACCCTCGACATAGACCAGGTTGTCCAGAGTGCGTTCGATGAGGGCGTCGACGTCTTCAGGCGGGGCCTTGCCCTGGCAGCCGGTCAATGGCAATACAATGCAGGCGGAAAGCAGGGTTACGATGGGTAGACACTTCATATCAGGGTAGTGCTTCCTTGGCGTATATCCGTCAGAGTGCAAGACGATGATATAGTACAGCCACCGGTTTTATGAAGGTGTGATGCGTTGCTGATTCTTGAGCTTCGTATAGGGAAGCCAACAATTGAGACGTTAGCGCCGGTGCCATTTGAAAAGGCGCCACGAGAAGGTACCGTTTTATATTGAACGCCAGGTTGGTCGTACTTTCGAATACAGTTGGGTCAGAAATTTTGCTCGGTCAAAGCGGTGCTTAATTACTTCCGAAAATCGACGCCATGTTGTCGAATAACAGTTCACAGTTCATACAAAAACTGTTGATTTTTACAGTGTTTCATGAGTGAATGGACTGGTGCGTTTTACGCACAAAAAGCCAAGTTAAAAAGGTCGCACTATCGACCGACACAGCAGAACGTTAACAAGCGCTACCTCCGGGTGCTGGAACACCCGAAGATAGCTAACCATGCAGACTGAATAGGAGTCCACAATGGCTATCACTCATGATACGTCACAACCTCGCTCGTCCCAAAATAATTCGCTCACCGTTCTCTCCCACAGCATTCGCCGACAGGGCGATTTCTATTCATTGAACGACCTGCACGAGGCTGCCGGCGGCGACCCGGCGCACCATCCCGACCGTTTTCTGGAAACGCCTCAGGCAAAGGCCTGGGCGTCCGATATGGACGAGCGCCATGGGCGGCCCTATATTCCCGCCACCCCGTCATCCGCCGAGCTGAAAAGCGGTTCCGTCTCGGTGTTTGCCCGGCGTGAACTGGTCGAGGCTTACGCGCTCTGGGTCGGTTCCGGTTTCGCTCTGGCGGTATTGCAGGCCTTCGGTTCCCGGCCCCGGTCGACGGATCTCGATCCGAAACCCCTCACCCGATACGACCTCGGTTACGTTCGCGACCTCCGGTGGGATGAAGACCGGTCGGGCGATGCCGTCTGGTGGGAGTTCGATGGGCTGGGGGCGTTAACGGCAGAGGAAGCGGTTAACCAAGGCTGGGACTTCTTCGAACAGACCCGGCAATTGGCCAGAATGAACCCGGGGGACGCGGAAATGGCGTTGAAACACTGTTTGATGCGGTGGTTTGAGGGTGGTTTCCGGGGCCGGGGTTTTCACTATTGTGAAATGGTGTTCTGCGAATGGCTGAGTCGAGCGGCCGTGGCCTGGATGGCGTCGTCGGAGGATGAGGTGTTGCCATTGGCGGCGGAGTAGGGCGTTTTCCGTCGACCTGATTCAGCCAAGGCCGGGCGTTGAACGCTCGGCCTTGTTATGTGTTGGATACCCGGCAGTGTGTGCCGGCTGCTACCCGCCTGGCGTTTTGTAGAAAAGCCACGGCCGTTAATACCAGGGCGACACTCAGAATCTCGATTTCATGAATGGCAATGAAGGCTTGCACCCTTCCGGCGGCGGCCCCGGCCAGTGCGGGAAACGCAACGGCCAACCCTCCGATCGCCAGTGGGAGTAGAGGGCTGCAGCACAGAATCGGCGTAAGCAAAGCAATAGTGGCACCACCGGCCGCCGTTCCCTTGCTGGATTTGTAACCCTGGCGAATAAGCCAGACCATCATGGACAACGTTAAGGCCAGAAACACCGATAAACCCGTCGCCAGCACGGCCAGCGAGGGTGTCAGCATCTTCAGGCTGACCCAACCGATTCGCCCCCCGGTGAAGGCGGCCGGTAACGTCGCCGCATACAGTGGCCACAAGATCAGCAACCCCAGTATCGCCGTCCGACGGCTGACGGCGTCTTCCCAAACACGCTTCAGTGCTTCCAATATCGAACGCATGGCCGGTCAATCCCCTTGTTGGTCGATGGCGAAGGTCAGGATGCGATCCATGGTCGCCGCTGGCGCACTGCTGACGTCCTGGATGCGACCGTTCGCATCGATCAGAAAATAGATGTCCGGATAGTGGCGAGCGTAATAGGCCTGGTCCAGTTTCTCGGACGCCTGACCCAGAATCCAGTTTTCCGGCTGAACGAAGTTCGATACCACCTGTTCGACGTAGGGCTGAATGTCCATGCCGGGGTACCCTCCATTCTCATAATTGCGCAACACCACGACGCGCAGCCTCAGGTCTTCTAATTGATCGGCCTGGCGATAGAGGGCTTTTACCCCGGCCGAGCAACTGGTGCACCAAGTCGACAGCAGAAATAATAAGGTCGGCTCTCCTTTGAGTTCCGCCGTGGACACAGTCATTCCTTCGGCCGTTCGGAAGTACGCATCCGGTGCTTCGGGGGCGGGCGCCGCGAACGCTCCCTGGATGGCCACGAGGCCGGCGAGAAGCAGGCCGGCGCGTCGCCGGCGCAGATCTTTTAAAACGGCTTGAACCCAGGCGAACATCGTGGTTTCTCCTCTCAAGAAGGCAATTTACGGGGTCGGTGACAGAGGCGCTTGATACAGGGGTCGGGTCGATCGGAGGCCGCCTGGAAAAAACGGCGGAAGCCCTCCTCGATCACCGGCTCCGACTCATGGCCATGTACAACGACAGCCCGAACAACGCCACCAGTAAGCCTGCCGCGACCAGGATGTAATCCATCAATATTGCACCAAAAGACGTACCCGCCAGAGCCAGGGCGACCAGCGGTAGGTGGCAGGGGCAGGTCAAGGCGGCCAGAACACCCCAGGCGTAAGTCCCGAGGGAAGGCTGTTTGTCGACACTGGATGGACGGGCTGGTTTGTTCACGACCCCCTCCAGGCGATGACGCGACTACGATTTGATTAAAGCTTAGTGCCGTACCTTGGTACGGAGTCAAGGCTCAGTGCTCCACAGAGAGATGCTTTCTCAACCAGCGTCGACCCGGGGGCTTGACTCCGTACCAAACTACGGAGCTAGCCTTGATGGTTAAGCGATTCCCGATATTCAAGTCCGGCCTTGAGAGCCTCACTAGACCGGCTAATGTGGAGAGACACCATGATTACGCTGAGCATCAAAGGCATGACCTGCGACCAATGTGCCACTCATCTGGAAGCCGCCTTGACGGGCGTGGCCGGCGTTCGGTCGGCCAGGGTGTCCTATCCGGAGGGTTCCGCCCATGTATGGACGGAAGCGAACCTGGTTGCCACGGCCCTGATCGAGGCCGCATCCGCGGTCGGCTACCAGGCCGGTGTCGTGGATAACACGGCAATCGAAACCTCCGCTCCCGGGTCCGGGCATGGGCGTTCGGACACCCCTCATATCGTCGTCATCGGCAGTGGCGGTGCCGCCATGGCTGCGGCGTTGAAGTCGGTCGAGCGGGGCGCTCGGGTAACGCTGATCGAGCGCGGTACCCTGGGCGGTACCTGCGTCAACATCGGCTGTGTCCCGTCCAAGATCATGATTCGCGCGGCGGAGATCGCTCACCGGCGTCGGACCAGCCCCTTCGACGACGGCATCGAGGCTTGCGAGCCGAGGATCGACCGGCGTGCCCTCCTGGATCAGCAGCAAACGCGGGTTGAGGCGCTGCGTGAGGCCAAGTACGAGCGCATCCTTCGCGACAGCGATGCCATCACCGTAGTAAAAGGAGCAGCGCGCTTTGTAGACCGGCATTCCCTGGTGGTGGAGACGCCCAATGGTGAGGTACAGACTGTGACCTTCGACCGGGCCTTTATCGGTACCGGCGCCCGCCCGGCCATACCGCCCATTGCGGGTCTGGACGAGGTTCCTTATTGGACCTCCACCGAAGCCCTGGCCAGCGACACCGTTCCGGATCGTCTGGTGGTGATCGGCGCGTCCGTTGTGGCTGTCGAACTGGCCCAGGCCTTTTCCCGGTTGGGCAGCCAGGTGACCATACTGGCGCGCAGCCGGCTGTTGTCCCGGGAAGACCCGGCGGTGGCCGAAGCACTGGAAGCCGCTTTTCGCGTCGAAGGCATCGAGGTGTTGAACCGAACCGAGGTCAGCCGGGTAAGGCCGGAAGAGGGCGACATTGTTCTCACCACGCCGGCCGGTGACATTCGTGCGGATCGATTGCTGGTGGCCACGGGCCGGATACCGAACACGGATTCCCTGAATGTGACGGCGGCTGGCGTGACGACCGTTGATGGCGCCATTCAGGTGGACGAGCACCTGCGAACCAGTACGCCGGGTATCTATGCCTCGGGCGACTGCGCGGATATGCCGCAGTTCGTTTATGTGGCCGCCGCCGGAGGCAGCCGCGCCGCCATCAATATGACAGGCGGTACGGCCCGGCTGGATCTCGACACTATGCCGGCCGTGGTCTTCACCGACCCTCAGGTGGCGACCGTGGGGCTGACTGAAGAGCAGGCGCAATCCAGGGGGCTTGCGACGGACAGCCGCACACTGACGTTGGACAGTGTCCCCAGGGCCCTGGTCAATGTCCAGACCCGGGGTTTTATCAAAATGGTTGCCGAACAAGTAAGCGGTCGCTTGCTGGGTGTACAGGCGGTGTGCGGTGAAGCGGGAGAACTGATTCAGACGGCCGTGATGGCGATGCGTGCACGCATGACAGTGCAGGACATCGCCGATGAACTCTTCCCCTATCTGACCATGGTCGAAGGGCTCAAACTCTGTGCTCAGACTTTTACCAAGGACGTTAAGCAGTTGTCCTGTTGCGCGGGCTAAAGGGAGAACAGCCGCGAAGTGGACGGCGGGCGCGTTCGTCCGTCCATCGCCTGCTACACTCCGACTGATCGGCACCAGCATGCAGATTAGGGTGGCTCGACACGGCACCCTCTGATGCGGTCCGCTTGTCGATGGATTAGGTGAAGGGTTCCATTTCCAAGCTCGTCCTTTCCGGACTCGGAGTCATCCAGATGCCAGTGAACCTGTACAATCGGTATGTCCTGCCTCACTTGATCAATCTATCCATGGGGGCGGAGTTCCTCCGCGACTATCGCCAACGTTCGGTGGGAAATGCTCGCGGCTGTGTTCTTGAACTGGGCGTTGGCTCGGGCATCAATTTGCCTTTTTATCAGGCCGCACAGGTTGAGCGCCTCTATGCCCTGGAACCCGAGGCCGCCCTGCTCAAACTGGCGCGGAAGCGATTCGACGAGGCTTCGTTTCCGATTGAAGTGCTGGAAACCGGTGCCGAGCGAATTCCCCTGGATGACAACACCGTCGATACGATCGTCAGCACCTGGACCCTATGCTCCATCGCGGATATCGAGGCGGCGCTGGTCGAGGCCCGGCGGGTACTCGCGCCGGGAGGTCGCTTTGTTTTTGTCGAGCATGGACTGTCGCCGGAAAAGCGGGTCGCCTTGTGGCAACGAAGACTGACCCCGTGCTGGCGGTGCTGCGCCGGAGGCTGCCACCTGGACCGCCAACCCGATGCGCTTTTGAGAAAGGCCGGTTTTCAGGTCGAGACGGTGAACAACGCCTACCTTGGCCATCCGAAATTCTTGACCTACATGTACGAAGGCCAGGCTCATCCTTGAAACAAATGGAGTCTACGGTTCGATGAAGTCGAGCAGACCGAGCCCGAATGTCAGGTATCGGCCGGCTCCCAGGCGAACGGTTCCAGCTCCGGGTTCAGACTCGGGTCGGTCATGTGGTTGCTGTAGTTGGACAGGGTCTTCATCGCCACGGCGGTCAGCACATCCATGACGTTGGCCTGTGTGAAGCCCGCGTCCAGAAAGTCCCGGACTTTTTGTTCTCCCACCCAGCCGCGTTCGCGCACCACGGATTGGGCGAAATCGGCGAGGGCGGCGTCTTCCCGGTTGTCCGGGGCGCGGCCTTCGCGCAATGCGGTGATGGTGTTCGGGTCGACCCCGGCCTTGGTGGCGCCGGCACTGTGCGCCGCCACGCAGAAGCGACACTGGTTGGCGACGCTGACCGCCAACACGCTTATCTGCACCTGCTGCGGGGTCAATGAAGACTCACCCAATAGGGCATTCAACTGGGTGTAGGCTTTCATGGCCGTGGGGGATTCCGCCAGATACGCGAACAGGTTGGGCACGAAGCCCATGGACTGTTCGACGCCCTTCATCACCTCGGCCGATTCTTTTGGCGCGCTGTCTCGGGTGTGTTCCTGAAACATGGTGTGTGCTCCTGTTGAGAAATTCAGTTCACAGGATAATGCGCGGGGTGATACGGTTGATGCTGTATTGGCTAAATAAATTGCTTGAGCGTATCAAATGACGGCCCTGGACGATTACCTTCGCCTGATTCAGCTGCACTGCGAGGTCTACCACAACCAGCAAGTATGCGGGAACTGGGTCATTGAAGAGCATGAAGAAGGGCAGACCTGCTTTCATCTGGTCTCCCACGGTCGCTGCCGTCTGGAAGTCGGACAGGCCTCGACAATTCTGGAGACCGGCGATGTGGTCCTGTTCCCGCGCGAAGTGCCGCACCGGCTGGTGCCATTGGCCGGTCGGGGGCCGGCCCGCCGACTGCCGATGACGCAGGATTGGCAGGAGGATGCCACCGGTTTGCTGTGCGCCGCCATTCAGTTCGAGCACCGGGCATCGGAACCCCTGCTGAACGCCTGGCCGACCTACCTGATCGTCCGCCGGGATGCCGAAACCGCCCGCTGGCTGATGCCGTTGCTGGAACAGCTGGTCGCCGTCAGTCGCGAAGCCGGGCCGGGCAGCCGGGCCATTGTCGATCGGTTGGCGGAAGTGGTGTTCATGCAGGTGCTGAGGCATCGGTTGTCCGATCCCGAACAGACCGTCGGTTTTGTCGCCGCATACGCCCACCCACGCCTTGGCCCGGCGATGTCCGCGTTCCACGCCACTGCGGACCAAGCCTGGACACTGGCGGAGGCCGCTGCCCGGGCGCACCAAAGCCGAGCTCAGTTCGCCCGAACCTTCAAGACCGTTACCGGTTGGACCTGGCTGCGCTACCAAAACTGGTGGCGTATGCAATTGGCCTGGTCGAAGCTGGAACGGGGAGAATCGGTGATCGAAACTGCCCTGAGTGTCGGCTACCGGTCCGAAGCGGCGTTTTCGCGGGCATTTTCGCGTCATTTCGGTTGCCACGCCGGTGCCGTTCGGCGTGCCTACCGAAACGGGAATCGCCGACCGGATCAGGATTCCTCGGACAACCACCGATAGAGCGTACGTCGGGTCACGCCCAGAATCGAAGCGGCCTGGCGTTTGTTGCCCCCGGTGTGCGCCATGATCCGGTGGATGTACTGCCGCTGGACGTCGTTCAGCGTGGGCAGGGCATCGCCGTCGGGTTCCACTTCCGGCCGTACCGGCTTTGCGTCCGCGTGCCGACTGGCCTCGCGCATTCTATCGGGCAGATCCTCGGCCTCGATCAACGGGCCGTCGCAAAACGCCACCGCCCGTTCGATGGCATTGCGCAGTTCGCGCACGTTGCCCGGAAACGGGTAGTCCAGCAAGACCTGGCGGGCCGATTCGGCCAGTCCTTCGACTCCGGCCGCGTTGGGTTGTTCGGTGGCCTTCAGGAAATGATCGGCCAGCTGCAGCACATCGTCCGAGCGTTCCCGCAGCGGCGGCACCGTCAGGGTAAAGGTCTCCAGTCGGTAGTAGAGGTCCTGGCGGAAGGTGCCGGCCTGGACCCGCTGTTCCAGATCCTGATGGGTCGCCGCCAGGATACGGACATCCACAGTACGTTCGCGGTCCTCGCCGACGCGTCTCAGCCGGTGCTCCTGCAACACCCGCAGCAGTTTCGATTGTAAGGCCATCGGCAGTTCGGCGATTTCGTCCAGCATCAGGGTGCCGCCATCGGCCTGCTGGAACAGACCGGCACGGGCCGACTTGGCACCGGTGAACGCGCCGGCGGCATGGCCGAAGAATTCGCTTTCCATCAACTCGGTGGGTATCCCGGCGCAATTGACCGCGATGAACGGCCCCTGCGACCGCTGGCTTTCGGCATGCAGGGCGCGGGCCACCAGTTCCTTGCCGCTGCCGCTCTCGCCGAGGATCAACACCGGCCCTTCGGCCTGACCGGTTCGCTGGATGTCCCGGAACAGCCGCCGGGCGGCTGGGCTCTGCCCGATGATGCCGTGAAAGTCGTCCTGTTCGAACAGCTTTCGGTAGCGGGCGACTTCCGAATCAAGCGCCCGGTGTTCCATCAGTTTGCGTATCCGGATCAGGAAATGGTCCATCGACAGCGGCTTGGTCAGGAACTCGTCCGCCCCCAGTTTGAGGGCGTCGACCGCCTGGCCGATGGTGCCGTAGGCGGTGATCATGACGAACAGCGGCGACCAGTCGCACCGGCGGCAGTGCTCCAGCATCGCAAGGCCGTCGGCGCCCGGCAGTTTCAGGTCGCTGACCACGAGTAGGGGGCGCTGTTCGTGCAATTGGGGCAGGGCGGCCTCGGTGGACTCCGCCTGGCTCACGGTAAACCCTTCGTCGGTCAGTTCCTCCACCAGCAGTTCGGCCAGATCCGGGTCGTCCTCCACCACCAGGGCGGTTCGATGTTCAGGCATGATGCTGTCCCTCCTCGGTGTCCGGATCGGTGGTGCTAAAGCTCAGTACGACCTCACAACCGCCGTCGCTCCGGTTGGCCAGGTGCAGGGTGCCGTCGTGTTCCTGAGCGACCTGATGGACGATCGCCAGTCCCAGACCGATGCCCTGTCCGGCCGGCTTGGTGCTGTTGAAGGGCTGGATCAGCTGTTCCTGCGACTGGCTGAGACCGGGGCCCCGGTCGCGCACCCGGTACGACACGGCATCGGGACCGTCTAAGGCCACCTCCAACTCGACCGAATCCGGATCGGCCTGGGCGGCGTTACGCAGCAGGTTAACCAAGGCCAGCGTGACCCGGTCCGCGTCGACCGGGATGTCCGGCAGGTCGTCGTCAAGTATCAGGGTCGGGCCCGGCCTGGATTCGGGCCACTCCGGTGAGACCTCGTCCAGCGCCCGGCGGGCCAGCCGGGCGGGGGGCACCCGGGTCCGCGCCTGGCCTTCGGGACGGCAGTAATCCAGCAACTGGTGGACGGTGCGGTTGAGTCGGTCCACTTGCCGTTCGATTTTCTCCAATTGTCGCAACTGCTCGGGCGAGAGTGGATGGCGTTCCCGCAGTCGGCGCGCCCGGCCGGCGATGACACTCAACGGCGCCCCCAACTCGTGGGCGACACCGCTGGCCATGCGCCCGATGGCGGCGAGCCGTTCCTGGCGCTGCAGGCGCTGATTCAGGGCCTGTTCCTCCGCCCGGTGTTCCGCCAGCCGATGTTCCGCTTGTTGCAGACCATCCAGCATGCGGTTGAACGTCGTACTCAGCAGTTGCAACTCGCGCGGTCCTCCGGCCGAGGCGCGGACGGATCGGTCACCGCTTTCGACACGACGCATCGACCGGACAAGATCCCGGACATGGCGTCCCACGCCGCGATAGTGACCCAACAGAACGATCACGGCCATCGACGCGGTCGCCAGAGCCCAGCCGCTCCAGGCGCGCCATTGCATACGATCCGTGGCCTGATCGAAATCGCTTTCGCGTCGGGTGATCTGCACCAGGCCGCTGATGTGGCCGCCGGCGGTATAGACCGGCAGGAACTGGGAAAACACACTCTTGCCGTCGATCTCCCGGTAGCGTTCCTGGGTTTCGCCACTGTCGAAGGCATCCTGAGCCACGCGGCTGTTGTTCAGCGTGTTGTCCGACGTGCCGATGGAGGCGATTGGCGTGCCGTCGGTGTCGAACACTGTGGCGCCATAGACCCGGCCGATGGTGAAAATGGAGTCCAGTGCGTTCTGGATCTCCTCCAGGTTGCCGCTGGCCAGGCTCTCGCCAATCGGCAGGCGCACAGCCCGGGCCACCAGGTTCAGTTCTTCCTTGAGGCGCTGCTCTTCGAGTGGGGCCGCCACTTGCAACCCCCATTGCACAGCCAGGGCGGAGATGAGGGCCAGTGGAAATACCACCCAGGCCATCATCGAAAAATGCAGAGCCCTGACGACCGGAAATTCAGTTCGCATGCCCACTTTGTCATTGCCAGAGTGTTTATTAAGGATACAGGGTGTATCGAAAGTATTCACTTTTGGTGCGCGTAAACGGGGATTAAATACTCTAGCGGTGTCTTGAGCCCCTCTCTATGCCGCTTGCGCGATGGTGGCACGAATTCCGCTAGGTCCGGGCTGGATATTGGTGGAGCCCACATGCGTTATGAAATTCGGAAAATTGGTCCTGATGGGAGTGGTGATCGGGTTATTGCTGGTCACGTTGCGAGAGGCGCTGGCCGGGGAGCCGGTCATGGAATCGGATGAGATTCAGGAAGAGACCTTGCAACAATTCGCATTGGCGTTCATCACCGTTCGGGAGTTGAACGCTCTTTATCGTGAGGAGATCGAGCAAACGAAGGAATCGGAAGAAGCGGTTCAGCTGCGCGACGAAGCCCGGGCAGCCATGACCGAAGCGATTGAACGTACCGGGCTTGAGGTGGGAGAGTACAACTTTATTGCCCATCAGATGCGGCGCAACCCGCAGCTGTTCATGACTCTGGATGAAATGCTGTCGCCTTAGCGATGCTTTGTCACCCACTTCTTTTCGCCGCGGCCGACCCCCTACTATCGCCGCGGTTTTTTTTGAATGGTTGTTGCTCATTGAGAGACATGAATAAACACCCTGTATACAAAGTATCCACTCTTTCGATGGGCGTGAATCGGGAAAATTCGGACAGCCAAAGCCCGAAGCCCGGCATCAGCGTCTTGGGGCGATGCGGAGGATTTCTGGCATTGTTCCTGCAATTCACAATCTGTCACCCGATCGACGCGACATCGCGTCGATCGAAATGAATCGACTCACTACAAGGAGTCCCACCATGAAACAACTGAACGCATTCTGGATGAGCCTGGCATTGGTCTTGGGTTTCGCGGCGGCCGCCGTCCCGGCGCACGCCGAAGACACGGATCCGGCTCAGCCCCAAGCTCCGGAAGTCAGCGATGAAACCCTGGAGCAATTCACCACTGCCATGGCGGACGTACGCAGCATCGGGCAGGTGTATTCCGACCGGATCGCCAATGCAGAAGATACCGAGGCCGCCCAGGCTTTGCAGCGTGACGCCCAGGAAAAAATGATGAGTGCCGTGGAAGACGCCGGCCTCTCGGTTCAGCAGTACAACGCCATCGCGCAACGCATGAACCAGGACGAGGAACTGATGGAGCGCGTTCAGGAAATGCTCTGAAGGCCCGTCGTCCCTGCGGGAGCGCCGATTCCGATCGGCGTTCTCCCGCCATTACCCAGCCTCCCCTTCCAACGCTCCAGGCATTGAATCGCCACCCCGGACAGCCAGCTAGAAGACCAGCACTCTATCGGCATGCACTGTGGCTTCCGCCAGGGCATCCATAGTGCTGCGTTCGCAGCCATCGACCACTTCCTCTTCCGTCATACCGCGCGCGTCCATGCAGGTACCGCACAGTAAAACCCTACCCTTGACCGCCACGCGTTTGACCATCCGTTCGGCATTGTAATAGCCGTCCGGCGTCTTCTGTCCCTTCTTGGCCCCGATGACCGCGTCTCCCATCAGAAAGACGGTGACGTCGCTGTCGTGTTTCAACAGGGCATGCGCGAGGCGCAGGCCGTTGTAGAGCCGTTCGGTACCGTAGGGAGGATCGTTGATGATGATGAGGGATTGCATGGCGGATTACCTGTTCTATCATTCAAGTAATTAATAGATTAATATATCGAAGAGCGAAATCAAGTTATTCGATGGAGGTATCGGGGTCATGACATCGCGACAAGCTCTGCTCGACACTCTGTCCCAGGTGGGTCGCGCGTTGAGCAACGGCCACCGGCTCGCGCTTCTGGAAAGGCTGGCGCAGGGCAAGGCTCCGGTGGAAACTCTGGTCGAATCGACAGGGCTGACCGTGGGAAATGCCTCGCAGCATTTGCAGCAGCTTCGACGCGCTGGCCTGGTGACGGCCGAGCGTTCCGGAAAACAGATGATATACCGGCTGACGGACGAACGGATCGTGACGCTGATGGATCTCATGCGTCAGGTCGCGGAAACCAATCTGGCGGAAATGGAACGTCTGGTCGGCCGACTGTTCGACGAGGGTGACTCGGAAGGCGCGCTCGAATCGGTCTCCCGGGATGAGCTGCGGTCCGCGCTGAAAGCGGGGAGCGTCGCTTTGCTCGATGTCCGGCCGGAGGACGAGTTCGAGGCCGGCCACCTGCCCGACGCCATCAACATCCCGCTGGACCGGTTGGAATCCTGGCTCGACCGTGTGCCGAAAGACAAGGACATCGTGGCGTACTGTCGCGGCCCCTACTGTGTGATGTCCCACGAGGCCGCGCAGCGGTTGAGGAAACTGGGCTATCGCGTCAGGCGGTTTGAAGAAGGCGTTCCCGAATGGAAGGCGGCCGGACTGCCGGTTGTGGAGGCTGAGGCATGACGATCTCGGACGCGATCCTGACCCGGGAACCGCTGGTTCGGATCAGCGTCTTCTTCGTTGTGCTGACGGGCATGGCGGTGTGGGAAGTCCTGTCCGCTCGTCGCCCTCAACATATTCCACGACGCATCCGCTGGCCGAACAATCTTTCGATCGTGGTGGTGGACACACTGGCCGTGCGGTTGCTGTTTCCCATTGCCGCCGTGGGTACCGCCGTCTGGGCCGGCGATCGCGGTTGGGGGCTGTTCAACCTGATGCCGGCGCCGGGCTGGCTGGTTTTGATCGTCAGCCTGGTGCTGCTCGATCTGACCATTTATTTCCAGCACCGATTGTTTCACGCCGTCCCCTGGTTGTGGCGGCTGCACCGCATGCACCACGCCGACCTGGAGTTCGATGTCACCACCGGGCTGCGGTTCCACCCGTTGGAAATCGTTGTGTCCATGGCGATCAAGATAGCGGCCGTTATTGCCTTGGGCGCGCCGCCTTTGGCGGTGATCCTGTTCGAAGTGGTGCTCAACGCCACTTCCCTGTTCAACCACGGCAATGTCCGGTTGCCAATTGCGCTCGACCGCCGGTTGCGCTGGCTGGTGGTCACGCCCGACATGCACCGGGTGCACCATTCCATCATCCCATATGAGACGGACAGCAATTTCGGCTTCAACCTGCCCTGGTGGGATCGCCTGTTCGGCACCTATCGGGATCAACCCGAAGCCGGCCATGATGGCATGACGATTGGGCTTAAAGCGTTCCGACAGACTGGAGAGCTCCGGCTGGATCGGATGTTGCTGCAGCCGTTTCAAAGTGAGCCGACTGAACCCAACTGAGCGCATCATGGGTGGTTCACAGGTACTTTCCATCGAGGTTGCGGGTTTCTTGTTATCATTCTATATATTAGTAGAATGTAATCTAATAAGCGTTTTCACCGGAGGGTGAACCATGTCAGCCGTACCATCCTCGTCCCCAGAGGACAACCTGGAAATGGGCCTGAAGCCCAACCGCGCCCAGGTCATTCACCAGTTGCTGCAGGTGTTCTTCGTTGGTCTGACCATCGGCATGCTGCGCACCGTGGTGCCGGCACTGGCGGAGACCGAATTCGGCGTCGCCGAGGGCTCTTTCCTGATGTTGACGTCCTTCGTCGTCGCTTTCGGCTTCGTCAAGGGCGCGCTCAATTTCGTTGCCGGGCGGCTGTCCGAGCGGATCGGGCGCAAGAAGGTGCTGGTGCTCGGTTGGCTGGCGGCGCTGCCGATTCCTTTCCTGGTGCTGTGGGCGCCGAACTGGAACTGGATCGTGGTCGCGACCGTCCTGCTCGGCGTTAATCAGGGGCTCGCCTGGTCCATGACCCAGACCGCGAAAATGGACCTGACCCGGGCCGACGAACGCGGCCTGACCATGGGTCTCAATGAATTCTCCGGCTACGTCGGCGTGGCGGTGGCCGGCATTGTGACCGGCTATTTCGCCGGCTGGTTTGGTCCGCGTCTGGGCCTGATGATCTTCGGCATCAGTGTGATTCTGGTCGCACTGCTGCTGTCGATACTGGCCGTTCGGGAAACGCTGGACTGGGCCAAAGCCGAGAGCGCCCGCCACGCCAGCGGCCAGGCCACGGGGCCACGTGCCCGGCTGCCTGAGCAGATCTCGGACAATCCGACCACCTGGGCTGTGTTCACCCTGGTCTCCTGGCGGGATAAACGCCTGTTCGCCCTCAGTCAGGCCGGTTTGGTGGAAAAATTCGTCGATGCCCTGGTCTGGGTGTTTTATCCGGTCTTCCTGTTCGAACAGGGTGTCAGCCTGGCGACCATCGGCTGGATCGTCGGCGTCTACGGTTTTGTCTGGGGCGGCTCCCAGTTCCTGACCGGGAAGTGGTCCGATCACATCGGCCGCCAGAAACTGATTGTCTGGGGCATGTGGCTCTGCGGCGCTGGCGTTGGCATGACGGTGTTGGGCGAGGGCGTTTGGTGGTGGTCCCTGTCCGCCGCCGTGTCCGGGTTCGGCATGGCCATGTTGTATCCGACGTTGAGTGCCGCCGTGGCGGACATTTCTCATCCCAACTGGCGCGGATCGGCCATCGGCATCTATCGGTTCTGGCGTGATCTGGGCTACGGCATCGGCGCACTCGGGCTGGGCCTGGCGGCGCACTGGGCCGGGGCGGTTACCGCCGGGTTCTGGTTCGTGTTCGTGGCGATGATGGTATCCGGTGCGGTGGTGTGGGTGTTCGGGGAAGAGACCCATCCCCGCTTGAACCCGGCCACGGAGTGAGCGTTTACTCCCCGCCGTCGGACTCGGTCTGGACCGGGCACAACCCCACGCCCAAACCGGTCCCCAGGGTGACCATGATGGCGGTGTGCGGGAACCGGAAGGCCAGGGCGGCGGCGGTGCTGTCGTGTTCGAGCAGGGCCAGGGAGTCGAAGCCGGCCTCGGGCAGCCAGTGTTCGTTCAACTCGGTCGCCAGGTGATCGCAGTCTTCGAACAGCCGGTGGTAGACGCCGGAGCGGTAATCGAACGGATGGCCTTCATTCAGGTAGCAGGCCAGGCTGATCGCCACCGGCAGTGACCGGTCCACCAGGGTACGGGTATCGTTCAGCACCTGGCGAAAGGCGTTCGCGCGAAACAGGCCGTCGTCGTCGAGCCAGTGGTCGACCGTCAGTTCCGGCAGCGACTGTACCTTGTTACCGTGGTAACGGGCGATGCCGCGCTTGATGCCGGTGGCGCCGAAATCCATCACCACCAGATCGTTCGCCGAACGCAGGTGTTGCGCGAGCCCCACCATGCCTGTCTGCCCGCCCCAGGGCGAGACCAACAGGCTGATTGTCTTCAGCCGGATCTCCAGTTGCTTGGCCAGCGCCTGGCCGAATTCCCCGCTGGTCAGGCCGCCGCCGAGCACCACGGTCTCGCACGACCGCCATAATTGGGCATACCCCTGTTGAAACGGTGAACCGGCCAGCCAATGGTCGGCCGACAGAGCCGTGGTCAGCACACTGGCCAGTCGTTCGCTGTACTTTGCTAAAATGCGGGCGTCGCCCGGGCGGGTCGGGTCGAAGGACTGCAGGAAGCCGCGGACCGAGCGGTCATCGTCCGGGTTCTCGTGCAGCAGCAGGCTGTGCAGCGCCTGTGCCGATACCCAGTGGCGCGCCGGTCGCGCATCGCTGCCGCCCACCGACACCGGCAAGCGGTTCAGCGAGGCTTCCGGCGTCAGCGTCAACGGCCGGGCGATGGGGTCAATGGGCGTCGCTCTCTGGGTCATGGAGATGAACGATTGATGACGTGTCGTCTTACCTTAGATCCACGCAGGCGACTTGAACAGTAAAAACGTGTCAGAATACTTCTGACGAATTCACCCCGATGCCGCATCGGGCCCGACGAGGACGGTTATGGCCACTCTGTTTCATCAAATTCGCATCGACGCTCCGGCTCCCCGCATCTGGGAGCTGTTGACCACCCGCGCCGGATTGCAGTCCTGGTGGTCGGGCACCGTGTCCATCGCCGGTGGCGACCGGTGGCGGTTCAGCAGTGATGAACTGGACAGCGCCGTGGTGCTCAAGGTGGTCGAGGAAGAGCCCGACAAGCGCCTGGAATGGTTGTGCGTTCAGGGCGATCCGGACTGGGAAAACACCCTGGTCCTGTGGACGCTGGAGCGTGCCGAACAGGGGTTCCACATCTGCCTCGAACACCGCGATTGGCGCCAAACCGAAACCGAGCTCGCCCTGGAGAACACCCGCTGGGGCGAGCGCCTGGTCAAGTTGCGCTCGATGTGTCACCACAACGACGACTTGCCGTTCAACGACCAGGATTTGAGCGTCTGGACGTGATGGACCCTCTGGCACATCAACCCGGGAGCGCCTGATGCCTTGGTGGCAACTGCCCGAAGTCTGGATCAGTACCGTACTGGCCGCTGTTGTCGGAGCTCTGTTGGGATCCGGGGTGATGTGGCGCGCCCGCCGGCGCAGCGAAGCGGCGCTGCAAGCCTGCGAGCAGCAACTGCAGCAAAGCCGGTTTGACGCCGAGCAGTCCGATCGCGCCTACGAGGACTGTGCCGAGCGGCTGCGGGATCTGGAAGCCCGGCACGAGCAACTGCAAACCCGTTTGCACGAACGCGAGAACCGACTCGTCGCGCTCGAGACCCAGCGCAAGGCCGACCACCGACACTACCAGGAACAACTGCGGCTGCTGAACGACAACCGCGAACAGTTGAAGCAGGAATTCAGCAACCTGGCGCAGGACATATTCGAGGCCAAGGGCAAACGCTTCGCCGAACAGAACCAGGAAAACCTGACCGCTCTGTTGCGACCCTTCCGCGAACAGGTCGACCAGTTCCGCAAACGGGTGGACGACATCCACCTGCGCGACACCGAAGGCCGCGCCGAACTGAAAAACCAACTGCAGTCACTGCGCGAGCTGAACACCGACCTCAACCGCCAGGCCAGCGACCTGACCCGGGCCCTGAAAGGCGACAAGAAACTGCAGGGCAACTGGGGGGAATTGCAGGTCGAGCGCATTCTGGAAAGCGCCGGGTTGCAGCGCGGACGCGAGTACGAACGCGAAGCCAATTTTAAGGACGACGACGGCCAGAACCGCCGGCCGGATTTTGTCGTTCACCTGCCCGACGGCAAGCACCTGATCATCGACAGCAAGGTTTCGCTCAATGCCTACCAGGAGGCCGTCGCCGCCGAGACCGACCTGGACCGCGATGCGGCGCTCAAACGTCACCTGGCCTCGGTGCGGCAACACATTCAGGGCTTGAGCGAGAAGAACTACCCGCACCTCGACGGCATGAAAGCGCCGGACTTCGTGTTGATGTTCATGCCGGTCGAGCCCGCCCTGACCACGGCTCTGGAAACCGACCCGGCGCTGTTTGAGGTCGGCTTCGCGCGCAACATCATCCTCGTAACGCCCACGACCCTGCTGGCCACCCTGCGCACCGTCGCCAACCTGTGGACACTCGAACGCCAGAACGACAACGCCAAGAAGTTGTTCGACCAGGCCGGCCGGATCCTGGAGAAGTTCAGCGTCTTCGCCGAAAAAATGGAACGGCTCGGCAGCCAGATCGACACCGCCCACCGCACCTACGACGACGCCTGGAAAAGCCTCTCCGACGGACGCGGTTCGCTGGCGCGACAGGTGGAAAAACTGCAGGAACTGGGCGCCCAGGGGCGGCGCAAGATCCCCGAGTCGGTCAGCACCGGCTTATCTGAAGAGCCGGATCGGAAAGAATCGTCTTCCTGAAACTCAGGCCCGTAGGGTGGGCACGGCCCACTATGGAAACAAACCCTGCCTCCGGCCGGTCACCCACCCAAACACCTCACTCATGAACCGTCTTCCCGGTCTCGGCAAACGCCTTGAAGTGGTTCATCATGGTCCGGGTTTGTTTTTTGAAACTCCACGGCATCACCCAGGTCAGGACTTTAAACCAGCCCGAGCCAATAAATTCGGAATCGATGTGCCAGCGGGTTCGGCCACCCCGATCCTCGAAGCGATTCACCAGATGATTGATCATGCCGGGCGTGGTGTAGGTGCCGGCAAAGCGGTCGGGCAGTTGGCGCTCGGTGATGGTCTCGATCATCTCGATCTCGCGCGACCCCATCCGGTACACCAGCCGGGTCTTACCGCCGGGCTGGCCGGGAATGCCTTCGACGGGTTCCATCTCCACCAGACCCGGTTGCCACTTGGGCAGATTGTCCGGGTTATCGAACAGCTCGATGAAGGTGTCCCGGGGCAGATCGATGTCGACGTGCACTGAATACTTCATGGAGAAGCTCCCTCCCGGTCGCTGATCCCGCTCGCGTTCGTCCTCCAGTCTAAGCCAGCGATGCCAGGCTGTCGACGCCGCGTTCCGTCGTGGGGACTGGGGCCTTAAAGCCGCTTCCGGTACACTGGCCGCTGTTTTTTGCCCGCAGTCCCGATGCACCTATGACCGATTTGACCTGGATTCAGTACGCCCTGATCGCCGTGATCTTCATCTGGAGCGGCTTTGTCCGCTCCGGCCTGGGGTTCGGCGGCGCGGCCCTCTCGTTGCCGTTTCTGCTGCTGGTCAGCGACCGGCCCGTCGTGTTCCTGCCCATCATCGCCATTCAACTGCTGGTGTTCTCCTCGATCACCGTGGCCCAGAGCCACCACCGCCATCGGGTGTCCGGCGGCGACGGGGAGGGCACCGTCGACTGGCGCTATTTGCGTCGGGTGCTGCTGATCCTCCTGATTCCCAAGCTGGCGGGCGTTTTCGGCCTGCTGACCCTGCCGGACGCGGTCATGAGCGCCATCATCTTCTGCATCGTCGGGGCCTACTCGCTGACCTACATCGGCAAGATCAAACTGCGCAGCCACAGCAAGACACTCGACCTGGTGTTTCTGGCCATTGGCGGCTACATCAGCGGCACCTCCCTGGTCGGTGCGCCGCTGATCATCGCCGTCATGGCGCAGCACGTCAGCCGTTATCAACTGCGCGACACCCTGTTCGTGCTCTGGTTCATCCTGGTGTGTATCAAGCTGTCGGCGTTTATCTGGGTCGGGGTCGACCTGCAGCTGCGTCACCAACTCTGGCTGCTGCCGGCCGCCGCCATCGGGCACGTCATTGGTTTGCGTTTCCACGCCCGCTTGCTGAAAACGGACGCGACCCGGTTCTATCAGGGGCTGGGTTGGGTATTATTGATCACCAGTGGTTTGGGGTTGGTCCGGGTGATGCTTTAATGCGCCTCGGCCTTTTAATGGAGCCGTAATTCAAGGAGAAAGGTATGCAATACATCCGACGGCATTGGCAAGGAGAGTGTTCTCTGGCCTGGGGGTTCTGGGTCAATCTGGTCGTTATCAATCTGGTGGCGTCCGTGATACTCCATCTGCCGCTGACCTTCGGCTGGATCGAAAATCCGGTGTTTCAGTCACGCTGGACTCTTATTTACCAGATGGTTTGGTCCGGTCTCGTTTTTCCCTGGCAGATCGTCGGACTGATACGAGCCGCGTATCGTGTCTGGGCGGATGAACACCAGCGGATTGCGCCCATACTGGTCTTTGGTGTGGTCCTGATCGTTCTTGCTGGCTTTGGCCGCACAATGAAACTCGAAATGCCGGTCTATCAGGAGTTGTGGTCCTTCTCGTTTCAACCGGACCCAATGGCCGATTACCGCATCACAGTATTGCGCGACAAACCCCTGATTCACGTGACTGGCTTCTTCGGATTCGGGATGACTCGTGAGTTGGAAGCCGTCGTTGAGGGGCTGGACGACCCGACGGCCATCGAGGGCATTATTCTCGACAGTGGTGGTGGCAGGCTTTACGAAGGCCGTGCGCTCGCCGACGTGATCGAACAGTATGAATGGGACACCTACTCCGCAGCCGGCTGCCTCTCAGCCTGCCCACTGGCCTACGTCGCCGGGGCCAATCGAACCCTCATCCGGGGCTCCCTCCTCGGGTTTCATCAATACATTAATCCGACCACTCAGGTCCCACTGCCAGTCGACGCAGCCGACTACCGCGTCGACAAAGAGTACTACCTCGACAAGGGCATTCCATACTCGGTTGTTAAACGCATGTTTGAGGCTGAGCCTGGCCAGTTATGGGTACCCACGCTCAGTGAGCTGAAAGAGTCCACTTTGGTTCATGACTTTGTCGAGATAGATAGTGTATTGCCGAACGACTACCGGGAGCGTCTGTACCAACCGGTTCGCGAGGCGGCGAACTCACAGTTATTCTTTGCTACTGGCGCATGGTTGAATGCCAACCTTCACCGGAACCATGTTCACGACCTATGGAAGCAACGAGTGCTCAACGGATCGAATTTCGATGTTGCGCACGCCGTGAAGCAGTATCTGGATGATTGGGCTATGCAGGCAGCCGGCGGGGTGGGAGACTACGACCTTGCCCGGTTGATGGAAGCGTTGGCGGAGACGATTGACCGGCTGCTGGTGAACAACCCCCAGAAATGCCTTCAGGTGCTTAGCCCGGAACGGTTTGGCAAACTGGATTATCGAACTGTAACTACTGAAGCTCAATGGAAGACATTATCGGACTTGTTCAGTCGTATGGTGGTTAAGTCGTATGGACCTGTGGAAACGTTAGACCCAGCGACATACAACCGTCTAGCCTACAGGTTGAGCGAACGGTTTGGAGACGATTTGCGTTACTTGAACGCCACCGAGGGGGACGACTTCAACAGCACTGAGCGATGCCGGGTCTTTTCACGGTTTTTGCGCGAACTTCTCGCTATGCCGAACGGCCAGGGTGCTGCGTTTTATCGCACCATGCGAGCGAACAATTCGGCTTCCTGATCGGAAGCCTTTCCACACGCTGAGCCGGGCTCGCTACCCGGCACAGGGCCGTTTGATATATAATGAATGTCTAATTTACCCGCAACGGGAGTTTGGATGCCGCACCGCGCCCATCTGTTTTCCCTTCGCGTCGGTCACGCCCTACGCGAAGTCCTGTCCGAAGGTTACTCCGCCTCTCACCTGATCAAAGACGGCCTCGCCGGCCTCACGGTCGGCATCATCGCGATTCCCCTGGCCATGGCGTTGGCCATCGCCAGCGGCGTGCCGCCCCAATACGGCTTGTACACGGCCATTGTCGCCGGCTTCCTGATCGCCTTGACCGGAGGCTCGCGCTTCAGCATTTCCGGGCCGACGGCAGCCTTTGTGGTCATCCTCTACCCCATCGCCCAGCAGTACGGTCTGGGTGGGCTGCTGATGGCGACCGTGATGGCCGGCGTGATCATGATCCTGCTGGCCGTCATGCGGCTCGGCCGCCTGATCGAATACATACCCGAGCCGGTGACCCTGGGGTTCACCGGCGGCATCGCCGTGGTCATCGCTTTGCTGCAGGTGAAGGACTTCCTGGGGCTGGGTCTGGAGGAGATGCCCGAGCACACGATCGAGAAGGTATCGGTGTTGGCGACGCATCTGGATGCGCTGCATTGGCCAAGCCTGATCGTAGCCCTGGCGACCCTGGCCGTCATGCTGGCCTGGCCACGCCTGAAGACGCCGGTGCCGGCTCATTTGCCCGCCGTTCTGGTGGGCAGTCTGGTCGCCGCGGTTCTGAATGCGCAGGGGTTGGGCATTGACACCATCGGCAGTCGTTTCAGCTATGCATTGGCGGACGGCAGCGTCGGGCTGGGCATTCCCCCGTTTTTGCCAAGCTTTGAATGGCCCTGGTTGCGACCGGGCGCTGAGGGCGAACCGGTTGGCTTGAGCTGGACACTGGTGACCGATCTGTTGCCGGCCGCCTTCGCCATCGCCATGCTCGGCGCGATCGAATCGCTGCTGTGCGCAGTGGTGCTGGATGGCATGTCGGGCAAGCGGCACAGCGCCAACAGCGAACTGCTGGGACAGGGCATCGGCAACATCGTCACCCCGTTTTTTGGCGGCATCACGGCCACAGCGGCGCTGGCCCGATCGGCCGCCAACTTCAAGGCCGGGGCGCACAGCCCGATCTCGGCCATGGTGCATGCCGGGGTGGTCCTGCTGGGCCTGGTCGTACTCGCGCCCTGGCTCGCCTATCTGCCGATGCCGGCGATGGCCGCCCTGCTGTTGATGGTTGCCTGGAACATGAGCGAGGCACCGAAGGCGGTGCACCTGCTGAAAACCGCCCCGCGCGGTGATTTATGGGTGTTCCTGACCTGTTTTTCCCTGACCGTGCTGATCGACATGGTCATGGCGATCACCGTTGGCGTACTGCTGGCGGCCGTGCTGTTCGTCAAGGACATCGCCGAGATGACCCGGGTCCGCGACATCAGCGACAACCGCAAACTGGTGGATGTCGACCTGCCCGAAGGCTGGTCCGTCTTCAAAATCACCGGCCCTCTCTTCTTCGCCGCCGCGGACCGGATATTCGGCGAACTCGCCACCCTGTGCGAATCCCGCAAGGGCATCATCCTCTACATGGACGGCGTAACGATTCTGGATGCCGGCGGCCTCGCCGCACTGAACAAATTGATCAGCCAATGCCAGCGCACCGGAAGCCGCATTCTCATCGCCGACCTGCAGTTCCAACCGCTGAAAACCCTGGCGCGGGCCGGTGTGAAACCGGTAGACGGCGTCAGTTCGTATCACTCAACGCTGAGTGAGGCGTTGGAGGTGATTGGGTAGAAAAACAGTCCCCTCACCCGTCGGGAGAGGGTTAGGGAGAGGGACAAGCTATTCCTTCACTTCTCTCCCATCGGGCGGTCCAATGCTTCGGGAGGGCTGGTAAGAGGGGCAACCCTTGAGATACATTTGTTTACTGGCCGACGTTCTCCGATTAGGGTTAACCAGAGTTCAGTGAGGAGCGCTGCATGAGCGAACCCTGTCCATTCTGTGGGTTTGAAAAATCCGACTTTCGAAAGAGTCACAACTGGCGCTGCTCCCAATGTGGCAAGGACTACGCAAATTGGTTAATGGCTCGGAAAACGACTGCGGACTCCCAAAACGTTTCACCGGATGACGGCGGAATCAAGAAGCAGTCACTGTTTTCAAAGCGCGAGATTCCTTCAGAGGCTGAGCCGGTAAAATCCGCTCAGTCGTTGTTGGTGCTGGCGATACTGTCATTGCTGGCTTTGAACTTCGTTGTCGATGATGTTTTCTCATGGATTTATCCTGTATCCATACCTTTAGCGGCCTATTACGCGTTCACCATCCATAGAACGGGCTATGCACTGGGCCAGCATTCTGTATATAGCCGTGGTAAAAACCCGATTATGTATAATGTTCATTTATGGGGCGTACTCGGCTATACCCTTGTGGCTGTTTTGGCGTGGATGGGTGTGTAGTGACTGTGTTCGAAGTTTCTTTTTGCAGCAGTTTTTTCATCCCTGAATCAGGAACGGATTGAATACGGAAGCGGAGGGAGGGCGACATTGAAAGGTGTCAGTCGGGTAACCCTGTGTTTGGTGGCCTCGTGGGTGTTCCTGCTTGCCACCTATGTGGCCAGTGAAGAGACGGAAGCATCTCAGGGCGCCATCCTCTGGGCGGTTAATAACGCACAGCCGTTTTATATCCTGGAGGGAGAAAACCAGGGCCAGGGGTTTGGTGATCGAATTCAACAGCTGATCATCAAAGCACTTCCTCAATACGAACATACGATTCAACGCATTCCGCTCAGGCGGGTGGTTCATTCGATGGAGCAGGGGTCGCCGCTCTGTTTCTCCACCTGGATCTACGGTACCCGACCGGATATCAGTATCAGTTCGGCGCCGTATCTGCATTACCACGAACACGGGCTGGTCATGTTGACGTCAACCTATGATCGATTGGGTCGTCCGGAGCAATTGTCACTGAGCCGTTTGTTGCAGGATTCTGACTTGGCGCTTGGGCAACCTCTGGGGCGTGGGTATGGAACACGGCTGGATCCGATTCTGGATCAGTATGAACAATCCGCACCGATCATCCGCAGTTCGGGGCCATCCACCGAATCGATTTTCAAAATGCTGCAGTTCGGCCGTGTGTTATACACCATCGAATACCCGTACACGATGCGGTACTACGAACAGGCACTGAATCTGCAGGACCAATTGGAGTTCGTTCCCATAAAGGAAAATCGTGGCAATATCGTCCTCGGGTCTGTGGCCTGCACGCGTTCCGAATGGGGGCGTCGTGTTATCGAGGATATCAACCAGGCGATCCGATCCATCCGCACCACCGAAACCCATCGGGAAATACTGCGGGACTGGTTGGTGTATCCGGAAAGTGAAGGCTCTTATTGGCAGTTTTACGAGTCCAACGTGCTCACGGTACCGCAGTGAATGCCCCCTGCGAAATGAGCACCTCCAAAGGCACTTAGTGGATAAACGCTTCTCTGTCACCACGCCCACTTTCATTCCAGGCACACGGGGAGGGCAAGACTCCCCATGTGCGGGTGCAACGTGTCGGTGATGGTGTAGATGAAAGCCCAATGAAAGCGGGCGTTTCTATCCCCAATCCTCAATCGGAAAACCCGCATACTGCTCGGACAACCAGGCCAGCCCGGTTTCGGAATGCGCGATGCTGTCCAGTTCCGCTTCCTGGGTCCGGGTTTCGAACGGGGACTGGTCCGGGAAGACGTGCAGCAGGTTGGTCAGCCACCAGCTGAAACGCTCGGTTTTCCAAACACGGGCGAGCGCGGCTTCGGAGTAGCGGTCGATCAGGGCGTTGCTGTTTTCGTGGAAGTGCGTGACCAGGGCGCGCCACAGGTAGTAGACGTCCGAGGCGGCCAGGTTCAGGCCCTTGGCGCCGGTCGGCGGTACGATGTGGGCGGCGTCGCCGGCCAGGAAGAGGTTGCCGTAGCGCATGGGTTCGCTGACGAAGCTGCGCAGCGGGGCGATGGATTTCTCGATCGATGGGCCGGTGACGATCTGTTTGGCGATGTCCGGCGGGAAGCGGCCTTTCAGTTCTTCCCAGAAGCGGTCGTCGGACCAGTCTTCGATCTTGTCGTCGATCGGGCACTGGACGTAGTAGCGGCTCAGCATCGGGCTGCGCTGGGAGGCGAGGGCGAAGCCGCGTTCGTGCTGTACGTACCAGAGGTCGTCCAGCGGCGGGGTTTCGGACATGACGCCGAGCCAGCCGAACGGATACACCTTTTCGAAATTCTTCTGCACCGAATCCGGAATGGACTGGCGGGAGACGCCGTGGAAACCGTCGCAGCCGGCGATGAAGGCGCAGTCAACGCGGTAGTCTTCGCCGCCGCGTTTGAAGGTGACGTAGGAGCGGTCGGTCAGTTCGTGCAGGACGACGTCTTCGGCGTCGTGGTGGACTTCGCCGCCCAGCCGGTCCATCTCCGCGTACAGATCTTCGGTGATGTAGGTCTGGCCGTAGGCCATGAACTGGCGGTCCGCGTATTTGTGGGAGTCGATCATCATGTGGTGCTCGCCTTTCCAGGCGACGCGGGTGCCGTTGTGTACGTGGCCTTCGCGGTCCATGCGTTCGCCGACGCCCGCCCGGCGCAGCAGTTCGACGGTGCTCCATTCGAGCACACCTGCGCGGATGCGGGACAGTACATGGTCGCGGGTGGCGCGTTCGATCACCACGGAGTCGATGCCTTCGCGGTGCAGCAGGATGGACAGCAGCATGCCGGCGGGGCCGCCGCCGATGATGGCTACCTGGGTTTTTATAGTCTGTGTCATTGTCCTCTCCGGATCTGGATGGCAGTGGTAGTCAGTTGTTCGGTCTTACCAGTGCCAGGAATCCGTACCGGTTGCCGGGTAAGCCTATTCGGGGTCGCGCGGGGTGCCGCCCACTCAACCCTTCCCTGGGGGCTTGGCGGCCGTGTCCGACCGCCATGGATGGCGGAAGTGCCGGTTTTGCATGGAGCAAAAACCGGCCTGGCGGCCGACACCCCCGAATAGGCTCACCCGGCACCCGGTACTCGCCCATGTTCGCCACGAGTGGGCCGTGTGGTTGATCAGAAAATTACCACCGCCTGCCCTATTGCAATAGATGCCAGTTTCTTTGTCGTGATAACCTAGTGTTATACCCAAGCACGAACGCCTAACCATGAAACTCGACCTGATCGAAGCCTTTCTCGCTACCGTGGAGACCGGCAGCATCCGTGCCGCCGCGAAGCGGTTGAACCAGTCGCAACCAGGGTTATCGAAGAAGATCCGGCAGTTGGAGGGGGAGTTGGGGGTGCCGTTGATCACGCGCAGTGCCAAGGGCATTGATCTGACGGTGTATGGCGAGGCGTTCGAGGTGCGCGCTCGGGCGATCCGGAACGAGACCGGGCGGGCGTTGGAGGAGGTGCGGCAGCTTCGTGGGCAGTTGGAGGGGGTGGTGCGGATCTCGTTGGCGCCGTCTTCGTCGGTGGATCTGGTGGCGAAGACGGTGCGGTTGTTCCAGCGGGATTGTCCGAATGTGCGTCTGGACATTCATGAGGGGTTGCAGGCTCTGGCGGTGGAGAAGCTGAGGGCGGGAAGCATCGATTTCGCGGTGTGTCCGTTGTGGGAGCCGTTGCCGGAGTCGGAGTTCATCGTCGAGCAGATCGAGGTGATGAAAATGGCGGTGGTGACCAGCGCCAACAGTCGCTATCGGGACTGCACCAGCCTGTCCGAACTGGACGATGCCCACTGGGTGCATGTTGGCGCGGGCGCGAACATCAGCCCGCTGGTGGTGAAGATATTCCAGGAGGCGGGGCTCAGCGCGCCGTTACCGAAGATGGAGTGTTATTCGCTTACCAGCACGCTGGCGTTTTTGTTCGATTCCGATGCCGTGGCGCTGTTGCCCGCGAAGATGGCGGAACAACCGCAATATCGTTCACTGCTGGCCAAGGTGCCGGTGCGCGAACCCATTCCGGATTACCCGTTGTACATCATTCACCGTCGGGAGAGCCCGCTGACGCCGGCCAGCAAGACGCTGGCGACGTATTTTCAGCGGGTCGCGGAGAGCAAGCGGCTGGCGGCAGGTTCCTAAGCGGGTTCGCCTTCGCAGCGCTCGGTGTCGATTTCGGAGAATTGGGCCGTGGCGTAGCGGGGGCCGTACACGGTGCGGGTGTTGATCAGACCGTCGAGCTGATCGGCGATGTCGTCATTCAGGGTCACGGCCTCCGCCGCCAGGTTGTCTTTCATATGCGCGGTCCGGGTGGTGCCCGGGATGGCGACGATGGACGGCGACCGGTGCAGCACCCAGGCCAGGGCCAGTTGCGCGGGGGTGACGTCCAGGCTCTCGGCCAGGTTGCGCATTGGTTCGAGCAGCGCCAGGTTCTTCGGGTAATTCTCCGCCGAGAATCGCGGCATTTTCAGGCGAATGTCGGTCTCCGGCAGGTGACTCAGGTCGGTCAGTTCACCGCCCAGGTACCCCCGCGCCAGCGGGCTGAACGCGACGAAGGTGATGCCGAGTTCCTCGCAGGCCGGGATGACGGCGATCTCGGCATTGCGGGTCCACAGCGAGTATTCGGTTTGCACCGCGGCAATGGGGTGTTCGGCGTGGGCGCGCCGGAGGGTCCGGGCCGAGACTTCGGACAGGCCGAGTTCGCGGACCTTCCCTTCGCGCACCAGGTCGCCCATGGTGCCGACGCTTTCCTCGATCGGTACGTTCGGGTCCAGGCGATGCAGGTAATACAGGTCGATCACCTCGGTGCCGAGGCGTTTCAGTGAGGCTTCGCACAGGCGGCGGATGGTTTCCGGCCGGCCGTCGAGGGTCTTCTTGCCTTCCTCGTTCAGAAACAGTCCGCACTTGCTGGCCAGACAGAATTCCGAACGCCGGTGCATCACCGCTTTGCCGAGCAGGGCTTCGTTCTTGCCGCCGCCGTAAAGCGCGGCGGTGTCGAGATGATCGTAGCCGGCATTTAGGGCTTCGTTGATCAGCCGAGCGGCGTCGGCTTCGCCGGGGCGCGGCCCATAGGCGTGGGATACGTTCATGCAGCCGAGACCGATGCGCCGGGTCTCCTTGAGGGTTTTCATGGCGGCCTCCTGTGGGCGGCGTGACACTGTGGATTCAGGGCGGTCAGTGTACCGCCCCGGGGCGTTTCATGTTTAGTACGCTGTGTTGCACCGGGGCTCGGTTCGACGGGAGTAGACTGGCGACTCTTGTACGCCAGATCGCTCACTTCGAAGGAACCCCATGGCCGAACCCAATCGCGCTTTTTACGTCACGCTGGTGCTGGTCATCAGCCTGTCCGTCATCGCCATCGACAGTTTGATACCCGCCATTCCGCTGATGATCGAAGCCTACGGGGCCGACCCCGGCCTGGGTCAGTTGACGGTCGGGCTCTACCTGGGCGGCTACGCGCTGGGTCAGATCCCGGTCGGGCTGGCGGCGGACCGGTTCGGGCGTCTGCCCATTCTGTACGCTGGCATGATTCTGTTTACATTGGCTTCGCTTGCCACCGTGCTGGCTCCGACGATGGAAGTGCTGTTGGTCGCGCGCTTTCTGCAAGGGCTGGCCGGTACGGTGGGGCCGGTACTCGCCCGCGCCATCGCGCGCGATACCCACAGCGGCATCCGCCTGGCACACATCATGGCGGTATTGGTGACGGCGCTGGCCGCCGGCGCCATGGTGGCCCCCATTTTCGGCACCGTGCTGGTTCAATTGATCGGCTGGCAAGCGCCGCTGGTGTTGAATGTGCTGGTCGGCGTGGTGACGCTGGTGCTGATGGTGCTGTATTTGCCGGAAACCCATACACCACAACGCGATCTGCACCCCTGGCAGCAGTGCAAGACCAGCCTCGGCCGGTTTCTGGAAACGCCCCAGGCGGTGTGGGGCACTTTGCTGGTCGGCGCGACCTTCTTCGCCTACTTCTCCATCGCCACCGGCCTCGGTTCCGTTCTGGTGGACTATTACGGGTTCTCGCCCAACCTCGTCGGCTGGGGCTTCGCCTTCGCGGTCGCCTTCTATATGGCCTCGGCCCAGTCGGGGCGTTTCCTGGTACGCCGGTTCGACAAACTCCGGCTGATTTACTGGGGCAGCATTTTCTATGGCCTCGCCGTCCTGATCGGCGCCGCGGCCCTGTTCAACGTCAGCCGGGGCAACCCCTTGCCGCTGTTCTGGATGGGGCTGACCATCGTCGTCTATCTGCTCGGCATGGGGCTGATCTTCGCCAACGCCTCGGCGATCACCCTGGACCCGATACCGGACATCGCCGGGTTCGGCGCCTCGTTGCTCGGTACGGTACAAATGGGGCTGGGTACCCTGGGCGCGACCCTGACGGCCGTGTTCTATCAGCACAGCCCGACCAGTCTGCTGGGCGTGATGGTGACCGGTGCATTGATGTCATTCGGGTTGATCATCGTGCAGCGGCGAAGGCGATTCGTTCTGGCCGATACCTGACCTGTCCATCCCTCGCCAAATACTGACCAATCCTCCAGTGCGCTTCAGCGCTCGCCCCTGAATCTTCATGCTGCCCCATCCACAACAACAATACCCTGGGATGACAGCATGAAGTTCCATACTCCCCTGTTGACGGCGGCGGCGCTGGCGGTTTTGACCGGCTGCGTGGCCGACAACGCCAAAGACGATAAGCAGCAAGACGACGGCGGCGACACCAAACAGTCGCAGACGCTCAGTTACCGGACCGATCACACCGACTGGCCCAGCGTGGACAGCGCCATCGACCTCGATCCGAACATTGAAGCCGAGATCGACACCCTGTTGATGAACATGACGCTCGCCGAAAAGGTGGGCCAGATGGTCCAGCCGGAAATCAAGAACGCCACACCCCAGGACGTGATCGATTATCACCTCGGGTCCGTGTTGAACGGCGGCGGTTCCTGGCCGGGTAACGACAAATACGCGACGGCGGCCGATTGGGTGGCCCTGGCCGACCAGTACTACGACGCCTCGATGAACACCGACGACGGCAAGGCGGGCATCCCGCTGATCTGGGGCACCGACGCGGTGCACGGCCACAGCAACGTTCACGGTGCGACGATTTTCCCGCACAACATCGGTCTGGGTGCGGCCAACGATCCGGACCTGATCAAACGCATCGGCGAAGCCACCGCCAAACAGGTGGCTGTGACCGGCATCGACTGGACCTTCGCGCCGACTCTGGCGGTCGTCCGTGACGACCGGTGGGGCCGCACCTACGAGGGCTACTCCGAAGACGCCGAGATCGTCTACCACTACGGTGGCGCCATGGTCGAAGGCCTGCAGGGCGATTTCTCCGACGACCAGGTCGTGGCGACAGCCAAACACTACATCGGCGACGGCGGTACCGAGCTCGGCAAGGACCAGGGCGACAACCTGGCCAGCGAGACGGACCTGATCAACGTCCACGGCCAGGGTTACTACTCCTCCCTGAGCGCCGGCGTGCAGACGGTCATGGCGACCTTCAACAGCTGGCAGGGCGAGAAGGTGCACGGCCATAAGTACCTGCTGACCGATGTGCTGAAAGAAAAGATGAACTTCGACGGCTTCGTCGTCTCCGACTGGAACGGCATCGGCCAGGTCGACGGCTGCACCAACGCCGATTGCCCGCAGGCGATCAACGCCGGCATCGACATGATCATGGTGCCGGACGACTGGAAAGCCTTCATCGACAACACCATCCAGTCCGTCAACGATGGCGACATCGCCATGAGCCGGATCGACGACGCGGTGCGCCGCATCCTGCGTGTGAAAATGCGCTCAGGCCTGTTCGACAAACCCAAGCCGAGCGAACGGACCGATGCCGGAGACGATGCGCAACTGGCCACTGCAGAGATGCGCAGCCTGGCGCGCGAAGCCGTGCGTGAGTCGCTCGTACTGCTGAAAAACGAAAACCAGGTCCTGCCGTTGGCCAAGGACGCCAAGATTCTGGTGGCCGGCGAGTCCGCCAACAACCTGGAAAACCAGACCGGCGGCTGGACGCTGACCTGGCAGGGTACCGGCAACACCAACGCCGACTTCCCGAACAGCGACAGCATTTTCGACGGCATCGTCGAAGTGGCCGCGGACGGCACCATCGAACTGAACGAAGACGGCAGCCAAGCCGACGACACCTACGACGCCATCATTGCCGTCATCGGCGAACCGCCCTACGCCGAGGGCGTAGGCGACATCACCAAGTACGAAACCCTGGCTTTCGAAGAGCACTATGCCGAACAATCCGCCCTGCTCGAAACCCTGCGCACCAACGCGCCGGGCGTGCCCATCGTCACCGTTTACGTTGGCGGCCGTCCGTTGTGGATGAATCCCGAACTGAACGACTCCGACGCGTTCGTCGCCGCCTGGCTGCCGGGCACCGAAGGCGCCGGTGTGGCCGATGTCCTGTTCGGCGACTTCGAATTCAGCGGCAAGCTCTCCTACAGCTGGCCGGCGACCGACTGCCAGGTGCCGCTGAACAAGGGCGATGGCGAGACCGCGCTCTTCCCTTATGGGTTCGGGCTGACCACGGCGGACGACGGTGCTTTGTCCGTGCTGGCCGAAGACCGGTCCGATAAGGGCTGCGACGCTCCGGATGTCACCGATGCCGGCACCACCGATCAACCGCTGGACGTCTTCACCAATGGCGCTAATCAGGGCGACTACGTCCTGCGCATCGGCGGCCCGTCCAATTGGAGCGGCACCGACGTCAGCGTCGACCCGGCCGCTACGACCACGCTACCGAGCAACGAAGTCACCGTCACCACAGAAGACGGTCAGATACAGCACAGCGCCAAGCGTGTCGATTGGGCCGCCACCGGTCAGTTGTACAGCCAATCCACCGATATGACCGGCACGGACCTCTCCCCGTACGCCAATTCGCAAACGTCGCTGCAATTCCGCGTCAAGGTCAACGAAGCACCGGCATCGTCTACCGTGAACCTGTCGATGCACTGCGAGTACCCCTGCGGCGCCGACATCAACATCGCCGGCATGCTCGGTGACCTGACCGTGGGCGAATGGAGTGACATCAGCGTGCCGTTGCAGTGCTTCCTGGACAACGGGCTGGACATCACCAATGTCAACACACCGTTCTTGCTCTACACAGACAACACCATGGATCTGTCCGTCGAAAACGTGCGCTGGGTGCCGAACACGGCCGGTGAAAACCCGGACTGCAGCGCCATCGCCCCGACTGAACCGGCCCCGGTGGTCGATGCCGATACCGACGTCTACATCGACGCCATCGCGGACACCGACCTGTTCAAGCAGCCGGGCGTCTGGGCCGCCAATACCGACACCTGGGCCGAGGATCCGTCCTTCATCACCCTGGATGCCGCCTTCAACGACGGCACCAGCACCGTGGTCGACGCCCAGTACGGCGATTCCAGCGTTCACAAAGGCGTGGTCCTGTTCTCGACCACCGAAGCGCTGGACCTGTCGTCCCTGGCGTCGAGTGGCCGCATCCAGTTCGACCTGAAAGTGGTCGACCTGGCCGGCGCCACCGGCATGGTCGGCAAGTCGGTGTGCAGCAGCGATCCGGATAACTGCAACACGGGTGACATCGCCCTCAACTACACCGTCGGCAGCTGGGTGACCAACGAGATCAGCTTCGCGGACTATCCGGACTTCACCTGGGCGGAACTGACTTCGGTCCTGGAGATTCTGCCGGTGTGGGCCGACGACCACAGCAACGTTCACTTCCAGGTGGATAACGTGCGAATCCTCGCCAACTGATGCGCTAGGCATCGGGCACACAGTTGCCTCATGCGGCCGGGCCGATGATGGGAAGCCATCGCCCCGGCCGCTTTTTTATTGTTTCCCTGTAGGGCCGAAGAGGCTACGCCGACATCGGCCGTATCGTCCCGTGCCTCGGTTTAAAACGGCCGATGTCGGCGTAGCCTCTTCGGCCCTACGATCTGCCACCAGTAGGTCGGATTAGCCGCGAAGCGGCGTAATCCGACACACAACCCAAGCCACAACCCCAACCCCGCCCACCGGTCCCGCCCAACCCAGCCAACGCACACAGCCCATCGACAAAATTCCGTTACATGGAAGCGCTTTCATAATCCGTGCTCTTTGTATAGAATCTATCCAAAGCCCTCAAAGAAGGGCGTATTCCGGTTGCATACCAGCGAACTTCACAATAACAACAATGGAGTATCGCGGATGAATCATGTGAAAGGCCTGCTGGCGCTGATGCATTTCGGTACCTATGGCCACCGCTACCAGTCCCGAACGATTCGCGAGCATCGCGAAGAGCTTGAGCTCGTGCTCGACGGCCAGGCGATCTGTCAGGTCGACGGCGAACAATTCGTGGTCGGTCCGGGTCATTTGATCTGGCACCGCAGTGGCGAGCGCACCATTCACAGCAACGCCCGCTCGGACGATTACGAATGCCTGATCCTGGCGTTCGAGATCGAGCCCGGCCGCATTGCGACGCCGCCGCGTCTGTCCTACTGGGACGGCATCATCAGCCCGCGCCAGTTCTGCGACGATGCTCTCGCCCACTTCGCGCGGCATACCGCCCCGTCCGTCGACTTTTGCCGCTACCTCTACGGCTGCTGCAAGGTCCACGCGCAACCGGTCAGCACCGACCGCACCCTGCCGGACCGGGTGCTGCACCGTGCGCTCGGCTTCATCGCCGACCATTACCGGGGCGCCATCAGCGTCGCCGACATCGCCCGCGCCGCCCACGTCAGCGAATCCCACCTGCACACCCTGTTCCGGGAACGCCTCGGCCGCACCCCGCACCAGGTGCTGGTGCAGTACCGAATGGAAGAAGCCGTGGGCATGCTGATGCGCAAACAACCGATCAAGCAGGTGGTGAACGCCTGCGGGTTCGAATCCGAAAGCGGGTTCATCCGAGCGTTCAAGAAGAAATACGGCGTGCCGCCGGGGGCGTATCGGCGAGCGGAGCCATCCATCGGTTCGGCCCCATCTCAACCGATCATGAACCTGGCTTGAAATCCAGTAGGGTGGGCACTGAGGCTGTGAAAGTATCCCTTCTTTAAGGTTAAAATCACGGCTTGCTATTCAAAAGGAGCTTTCCAGTGCCTGCCCGCCGCTACAAAACC
>NZ_BMXR01000013.1 GCF_014651855.1 Saccharospirillum salsuginis | reverse complement strand
GTCTCAGTCCCAGTGTGGCTGATCATCCTCTCAGACCAGCTACGGATCGTCGCCTTGGTAAGCCATTACCCCACCAACAAGCTAATCCGACGCAGGCTCATCCAATAGCGAGAGCCGAAGCCCTCTTTCCTCCGCAGAGATTATTCGGTATTAATCCGGATTTCTCCGGGCTATCCCCAACTACCGGGCAGATTCCTACGCGTTACTCACCCGTCCGCCGCTCGACGCCTCCTAGCAAGCTAGGATCGTTTCCGCTCGACTTGCATGTGTTAGGCCTGCCGCCAGCGTTCAATCTGAGCCATGATCAAACTCTTCAGTTCAAAATATGCACCCTGCCGAAGCAGACTGCTTTATCTTGGCTCGTTCGCAAGCGAACCCGACAAAAGCCGGATTCACGCCTCTCAGAATTTCTGACAGGTCACTTGTCGATCGAGAATGCCCAGCAAGCTGAGCTTCTATTTGTCGACCCACAAGCGCCCACACGAATTACTTGATTCCCAATGTTAAAGATCGACGCAAGCGGCTGTAGGCTTGCGTTTGAAGAGGCGCGTATTCTACGCCTCCGCTCGTTGTTGTCAACTCCTTTTTTCTAAAAATCTGTTAAGAATCAGTTCTTTAGAGAGTTGACCGAACCGCGCCTGAGCGCCGGTTTCGAGCGGCTGTCGGTGACAGCGGAGGCGCATTATAGGGGAGAGATTTTGAGAGTCAACGCGTTTTTGAAAAAAGCTTACCAGGGTCGGTAGCGTTGAAACGCCGCCATCGGCTGGCACCGAGACCCGGTCAACTACTTCGGTGGGCCGTGCCCACCCTTACGAGGAGTTATGCCGGTTGTTGAGGACTTGAGGGTTCAGCGCCGGGAGAGCCAGGCGTAGTAGTCCAGCAAGGCCTGCGCTTCACGTTCAACGGTATAGTCCCTGAGCACTGTTTGACGCCCCCGCTCGGCCTGTGTCCGGCGCTTCACGGCATCCGTCATCAATGATTCCAGACGATCCGCCAACTCGCGACCATCATCCACCGGAATCAGATAGCCGTTTTCTCCATCGCGAATGATGTCGGGCCAAGCGCCGGCTTCGGTGGCAATCACGGCCGCACCGCTGCTCATGGCTTCGAGCACGGTCAGTCCGAAACCTTCATTGCGACTCAAGGCTGTGACGATGGACATGGCCCGAAAATGGTCCGGAATCCGGTCGAACGGCAGTTTGCCGGTGAACACGACCCGGTCTTCCAGACCGGCTTCTTTCAGGCGCAATTTTTGACGCTCGACAAACTCGGCCTGGTCCTGGGTGATTTCACCGACAATCACCACGGTGAAATCCGGATGGTCGGGCAGGACCTTCAGTGCGGCGTCGATCAGCAAATCCACCCCCTTCTGGTGACGCACCCGGCCGAAAATGCCGATGCCGTATCGGCCCGGCAATTCCAGCTGTTGCCACAGTTGATCGCGATCCTCCGCTGGATGATAACGCTCGACATTGATGCCGTGGGGAATCAATTGGTCCGGCGGGGTTGGCATATAGTCGGCGGCGGCGGTGCAAGTCGATAACAACCCGTCCATCCGGTTCATCAGAAACCGGGTTACCCAGGTCTTGCGACGCTGGGCGGTCGAGGTGAAGACGATGCGCAGGCGCGCACCGAGGGCTTTCAACAGCAGCGCCTGAATCATTTCGTCGTTGCGGCGCGCATGGAAGACGCGCGGTCGACCGTCCGGCAGTGGACGGCGGGCCAGTCGCAGCAATCGCCAGAAGGAAACGCTCGGCACATCGGCCGGCAGGTGGTGACCACCCAGAACGACCAGGGAGACCTTGTCTTTTTGCACCTCCAGGACCTGCAACATGGTGCTGGTGACGCCGGAGAAGCGTTTATTGGAGTTGCCGAGAATGACCTCGATATTCGGATCCAGTGCCGTCATTCGGGTTTGTCACCTTTTGCCAGGCCGAACGGGGTCCAGTCCCGTCCGGTCGAACGAACCTCCTTGCGCAGCGCATAGTTGCGCTCCCAAATCTCCGGCTTGGCGTATCCGCGTTTGTGATCGAGGTGCACGCAGATGGCCTGGTAGCGGATTTGTTTCGATGTCAGGCCGTGATTCCACAGTCGTTCGCCCAGCTCGCGGTCGAGGCCGCCGTATTGCATGCGCTCGTCGAACCCGTTCACGGCCAGCAGGTCGCTGCGCCAGGTCGAACTGTTCATACCGTTCCAGGTCGCTTTGGTCGGGGTCAGGCGACTCAACCAGGCCGCCATTCGCGCCGACTCCACCAGCTTCCAGAGTTTGTGATTCCTGGGCTGTCCCCGGGCGACCAACCAGTCACGGCTAAATGGATGCTGCGCCTGGATGTCTTCGGCTGTGATCGCCAGGGAAACCGGCATGGTCAGCTTCAGGTAACCACCGGAGAGAAAGGTGTTCGGCCGGGCTTCGCGACGGTGTACGGCGATGAAGTCCGCCCGGGGAATGCAGTCACCATCGGTAAAGATGAGATAATCGGCCTCGGTTTGGGCGATGGCCTTGTTGAGGATCTCGGTCTTGCGGAAACCGTCGTCTTCATGCCAGACATGCCGGATTCTGAGCCGACTCCGTGCCCGAAACCGCTCGATCAACGCTCGGGTTTCCTCGCCGGATCCGTCATCGGCGATGATGGTCTCGAAGTCGGTGTCGGTCTGGCATTCATAGCCGGTCAGCACCCGTTCCAGCCAGAGCGGGGAATTGTAGGTGGTGATCACCACGCCCAGTGTGAAAGCGGGTCGGTTCATGGGTGCATCCTCGGGAACCATCGGGTCAGCCCCGATGCTCCCTGGCCAGGTAGTCCTCGGACTGCATTTCCTGCAGGCGACTGATGGTGCGCTGAAATTCGAAACCGAGTCGACCGTCTCGATACAGTTGCTCGATCGGCGCTTCGGCCGTCATCAGCAGCTTGACCTGCCGATCATAGAACTCATCGACCATATTGATAAAGCGTCGAGCCATGTCGTCGTTCTTGCCGTGAAAGACCGGGACCCCGCTGACCAGAACCGCATGGAAGCAGCGGGCGATCTCGATGTAGTCGTTCTGGCTACGCGGACCGTCGCACAAGGCCCTGAAATCGAACCAGGCGACGTCCTCGCATATACGGCGCACATGGATATTCCGACCCAGGACGTCCAGCGCGTAGTCGTCTTCGGCCTCCTCCAGGTCGGGGGCCAAGCGGTTGAAACTGGTTTCCAGGGAGGTCTCGGCGGATTCATCGAGGGGTGAGTGAAATATCTCAACCTGCTTCAGGGTGCGTAGCCGGTAGTCAATCCCGCCATCCACATTCAATACGCGGGTGTGCTTGTTCAACAGGTCGATCGCCGGCAGGAACCGCGTGCGCTGCAGCCCGTCCTTATACAGGTCGTCCGGGACAATGTTCGACGTGGCCACCAGGGTGACGCCACGCAGGAACAGGGCTTTCAGCAAATTGGCCAGGATCATGGCGTCGCCGATGTCGGAGACGAAGAACTCGTCGAAACACAATACCCGGGACTCGCGGGCGATTTCGTCGGCGACCGGCTCAAGCGGGTTGGCTTCGCCCTTGTGGTCCTTCAATCCCCGGTGAACCCGGCGCATGAAGTGGTGAAAGTGCATCCGGCCCTTGTCTTCGAACGGCAGGGTGTCGAAGAAGGTATCCATCAAATAGGTCTTGCCACGACCGACACCGCCCCAGAAATAGAGGCCGGTAACGGGTTCCGTCGTCTTTCGGAACAAACGCCCCAGGCGGCCGGTCAGGCTGTTTTCCTGTTCGCGCTGTGCCAGTAATTGGTCGAAGAGTGACTGCAGAGCCTTGACGGCTTCTTCCTGAGCCGGATCATGGGAAAAGCCGGGTTTTTCGAGGTCGGCCTGATAGCGGGACCAGGGGGTGGTCATCGACAACTCCGAGCTGGGGATCAGGGCCGGGGATTTTACGGCATCAGGCCGGACAATCAATGACCCCGGGGCACAAATGTTTCCAGACGTAAGCACGCTCGTCTGGCTTATACTTTTAACGCTGTACCTTTTTTCGACCATCGACTTGTTTATCAACGGAGACCGTCATGCTGCAATTGGACTGGATTACCCTCTTGGCCGCCCTGCTCGCCGCTTTCATCATCGGTGTGGTGGTCAGTCGTCTGTGGATCAAATCCCGGGGCGAGGACTCGGAGAGCCTCAAGCGGCAGCTCGATGATCTCAAGCGTCAGCATCAAAACTACCAGGTCAGCGTCACCGAGCATTTCAACCGGACCACAGAGCTGATCGACAACCTCAACCGAAACTACAACGCCATCCGCGACCACCTGAATCGCGGCGCCGACGAGCTGATCGCACCGGAATACCGTCTGGAATCGGCCCGGGCGGCCAGCCATGAGGACTTACAGAACCTGGCGCCGGCCACGGAATCCGAATCGGAGTTCGACACCCCACGCGACTATGCCCCCAAGGACACTCACGAAGAAGGAACACTGTCCGAAACCTACGGTTTGCGGCGGGAGCAGTTTTTCGAGGAGACCGAATCCGACACCGAACAGGATGAGGTAGAACCGGGAGCTAAGAAGACGCAATAGATCTATTCTGAAATGATCTTATAAACGTAACAACAATAACAAAAAGCTTTGATATAGTTCGTCCAGATTGGAAACCCTCGAAACGGACGAACTATGTCAAACGACGTCTTTACCCATCTGCAACAGCTCGAAGCGGAAAGCATCCACATCATCCGCGAGGTCGCCGCCGAATTCGACAACCCGGTCATGCTGTATTCGATCGGCAAGGATTCCGCGGTCATGCTGCATCTGGCCCGCAAGGCCTTCTTTCCGGGTCGCATCCCTTTCAAGTTGATGCACGTCGACACTGGCTGGAAATTCAAGGAGATGTACGAATTTCGGAACAAGATGGCCCAGGATTTCGAACTGGACCTGATTGTTCACCGCAACGAAGAAGGCATTCGCCAGGGGATCAACCCCTTCGATCACGGCAGCGCCAAGCACACCGACATCATGAAAACCCAGGCTCTGAAACAGGCCCTGGACAAATACAAGTTCGATGCGGCATTCGGCGGCGCGCGCCGGGACGAAGAAAAATCCCGCGCCAAGGAGCGGGTCTATTCGTTCCGCGACCGCAATCACCGTTGGGATCCGAAAAACCAGCGTCCGGAGCTGTGGAACATTTACAACGGCAAGATCAACCGGGGTGAGAGCATCCGGGTTTTCCCGCTGTCCAACTGGACCGAGCTGGACGTCTGGCAGTACATCCATCTGGAAAGCATCCCCATTGTGCCCCTGTATTATTCGGCCGAGCGCCCAGTCGTCGAACGGGACGGCATGCTGATCAACGTCAACGACGACCGCATGAAGCTGCTGCCGGGCGAAGAAATTCAGTACAAGAAGGTCCGTTTCCGCACGCTCGGCTGCTATCCGCTGACCGGCGCCGTCGAATCCGAGGCGGACACTCTGCCCGACATCATCCAGGAAATGCTGCTGACCACGACCAGTGAACGTCAGGGCCGCGCCATCGACCACGATTCCGCCGGATCGATGGAGAAGAAGAAACAGGAAGGCTATTTCTGACCGGTTCAGCATGTGAGGACACCCGAATAATGGCACACCAATCCGATTTGATCGCTCAGGACATTCACGAGTACCTGAAGCAACACGAACAGAAAGAATTGCTGCGGTTTCTGACCTGCGGCAGCGTCGACGACGGCAAATCCACCCTGATCGGGCGTTTGCTGCACGATTCAAAAATGATCTACGAAGATCAGCTCGCCGCCATTGAACAGGACAGCAAGAAGTCCGGCACCACCGGCGAGAAGATCGACCTGGCGCTTTTGGTCGACGGCCTGCAGGCCGAGCGCGAACAGGGCATCACCATCGATGTTGCCTACCGCTACTTCTCGACCAACAAACGCAAATTCATCATCGCGGACACGCCGGGACACGAACAGTACACCCGTAACATGGCGACCGGTGCCTCCACCTGTGACCTGGCGGTGATCCTGATCGACGCCCGTTACGGCGTCATGACCCAGACGCGTCGCCACAGCTACATCGCCCACTTGCTGGGCCTGAAACACGTCGTCGTGGCCGTGAACAAGATGGACCTGGTGGATTTCAGCGAGGAACGGTTCGAACAGATCAAGGCGGACTATCTGGCTTTCCGCGAACAGTTGAATCTGCCCAACACCCACTTCGTGCCGATGTCCGCGCTGGATGGCGACAATGTGGTCACCCTGAGTGAGCGCTCGCCCTGGTACCAGGGTCCGACGCTGATGGAACTGCTGGAGAACATCGAGATCTCGCGGGATCGGGACACGGCACATTTCCGTCTGCCGGTGCAGTACGTCAACCGCCCGAACCTCGATTTTCGCGGGTTCGCGGGTACCATCGCCTCCGGCATCGTCCGTCCGGGCGACAAGGTGGTGGCGATGCCCAGCGGCCTATCCTCGACCGTCGAGCGCATCGTCACCTTCGAGGGCGACCTGGACCATGCCTTCCCGGCCCAGGCCGTGACCCTGACGCTGGCCGACGAAATCGACGTCAGCCGGGGCGACATGCTGGTCGGAGAGCACGAAACACCGCTGGTTTCCCAGGCCTTCAAAGCCAAAGTGGTGTGGATGCACGACGATGCCATGGTGCCCGGCCGACAGTACGACTTTAAAGTCGGCACCCAGTCCGCCACCGGCAGTATCAGTCAGTTGCACCGCCAGATCGACGTGAACACCCTGGAAAGCCATCTGGCCGACCAGTTGCCGTTGAACGGCATCGGTGATGTGACGCTGCAGTTGAACAAACCGGTCGTGGTCGACCCCTATGGCGTGAACCCCTATACCGGCGCCTTCATCATCATCGACCGGTTAACCAACATCACCGTCGGTGCCGGCATGATCGATGACGTCGCCGAGGTGCACGACGCCCATCCGGTGACCGAAGCCGAGCGCAATGCGCGTTATCGTCAGAAGCCGGTGTCCCTGGTGTTGGCCGTGGACAATGCGGCCGAGCAGGCCGTCGAGCTGGAACGTGCTCTGTTCGACCTCGGTCATGCCTGTGTCATCGTCCGGCCCGAAGACGCGCTCCAGGTGGCGCCCTATGTCGAAGCCGCCGGTCTGATCGCCATCATTGCCGGGAACACCGAAGCGCCGTTCGGGTTCAAGGTGGATGATGCGTCGCCCAAGGCCGTGATTCGCCTGCTGCGCGAGCATGATGTACTGGAAGACTGACCCGGGGTAGGCCACTGCTTGTTACTGTAGGAGCGCAGGCCCCTGCGCGATTATGTTCGACTCATAGCCAGGGTATGGATGTCGCGCAGGGCCTGCGCTCCTACTCCGAGTAGTTAAGTGCGTACCTGCAGAACGATTCCGGAATTCAAACCGGGATCGGCAAATCGATGAACTCGACCGATACTCCGAATCGCTGAGCCAGATGACGGCCCAGCGCCTCCGGCCCGCCGCGTTCGGTGGCATGGTGACCGGCGGCGTAGTAGTGCACCCCACTCTCCCGAGCCAGATGCACCGTCGGCTCGTTGATCTCACCGGATACGAACGCATCCACTCCGGCGTCGATGGCCTGCTGCAGGAAACTGTGCGCGGCGCCCGTGCACCAGGCGATGGTTTCAATTTCATCCTCGTTCTCGCCGACGTGGATGACGTCGAATTCCATGGCGTCGATCAGCGCGGTGCGCAGGCTGGCTCCGGTCTCGGGTCCGGACGTACGTCCCATCAGCGCCAGCGTACCTTCAATTTCACCGGTGATTTCCCACCCCATCTCACGCGCCAGCTGAACGTTGTTGCCGACTTCCGGGTGAGCGTCCAATGGTAGATGGTAGGCGTACAGATTGATGTCGTGTGCCAACAGCGCCGCCAGTCGATTACGCTTGATGCCGGTCACGGGCGACGGTTCGCCTTTCCAGAAATAGCCGTGATGCACGACGATGGCATCTGCCTGACGCTCGATGGCTTCGTCGATCAATCGCTGACTGGCGGTGACCCCGGTGACGATGCGACGGATGTCGGATTTGCCGGCCACCTGGAGACCGTTGGGGCAATAGTCCTTGAAGGTATCGGGTTGCAGAAAATCCGTCAGATAAGCGGTCAGGTCATCCCGGTGCAGGGTCATGGTACACTCCCGGTGGTTGTCACTGTTCAAATTCGTGAAATCAATGCTGCCATGAATGTACATCAAAGTCTTCGATTCTGGCTGGCCCCAGCGGTCATCGGTCTTGCCGCCGGTTTGTTGATTGTCTGGAATCTGCCCGACGCTAAGCCCAAAGTCCAACTTGTGCCTGAGCCGCCCCCGACCCGGGAAGCGCTGGAACAAACCATTCCCAGCTATGCCGACGCCATCGAACGCGCCCGGGCGAGTGTGGTAAGCATCTACACCAACAGTACCGTAACCGAACCGCTCAACCCCCTGTTCGACGATCCCTTCTTTTCACAGTTCATGCCGCAACGCCAGCGTCAGCAAACCAGCCTCGGATCCGGCGTAGTACTCGACCGGGACGGTCATATTCTGACCAATGCCCATGTTATTCGAGATGCCGAGCGGATCGTGGTGGTGAACTCGCAGGATGAGGAACGGGCCGCCCGACTGATCGGTGAGGACCCGGACAGTGACCTGGCCGTTCTGCACGTTGACGGTGGCACCCTGCGACCCATCCCGATCGATACCGGCTACCGGGCGCGAGTCGGAGATCTGGTGTTCGCGGTGGGCAATCCTTTTGGTGTTGGCCAGACCGTTTCCATGGGCATCGTATCGGCGACCGGACGGCATCAACCGGGGCTCACCCGGTTCTCCGATTTTATCCAGACCGATGCCGCCATCAACCCGGGCAACAGCGGTGGCGCATTGATCAACGCGCACGGTGATCTGGTGGGTATCAACACGGCAATCTTCTCCAACACCGGCGGCTATCAGGGCATTGGTTTCGCCATTCCCTACGCGCACGCTCTGGACATTGCCGATCAGATCATCGAACAGGGTCAGGTCATGCGGGGCTATCTCGGCATCGATGTTCGCACGCTTTCGCCGCGGGAACTGAACCAACTGGGCTTGCGTACCCGGGCGTTCGAGGTCGTGGATGTCATCGAAGACAGCCCGGCCGCGCAAGCCGGCCTGCAAGCCGGCGACCTCCTGCTCGGTATCGAGGGGGAACCGTTGTCCAGCCGGGAAGCAGCCATCAGCATCATCGCCAACCATAAACCCGGCGACACTCTGACCCTGGCACTCGCCCGTAATCGACGGATGTTCGAGGCCGACGTCACCCTGGGCAAGCGGCCGGAGTAAATCGGGCTCAGTCGGCCTGTCGACGCCACAACACGGTCGACCTGGCCGGCAACCGGAGCGACAGGTTCAAGTCGGCCCGGCCCAGTTCGCCCCCGCCTTCGAGGCATTGCCATTGTCCGGCCAGTGGTGTCAAACCGTCGGCGACGACCACATCGCGGCCTTCACCCCGGTTAACAGCCACCAGACACTGCTCGCCGGCGAGCACTCGAGCGAACACATAAACATCGCCCTCGGCATACAGGTCGATCAGAGCCCCGGTCTGCAACGCTTCGGATGCCCGGCGATATCGAATCCACCGCTGAGTTGCGCTGAATGCCGCCGACGACCAGTCGTCCCGATCCCACGGGAAGCTGCGCCGGCAATCGGGATCATCACCGCCCGGCATGGCGATTTCGTCGCCGTAATACAGACAGGGGGCACCAATGTAGGTCATCAACAAGCCAATGGCCGCCTGAAACAGTGCCGCATCGTCGTTCAACATGGTGATAAGACGGCGGGTGTCGTGACTGTCCAGCTGATTCAGCTGCGCCTGTTGCTGGGCGAACGGAATAGCGGCCCGCGCCTTGGCCAGCCAGCGGGCGAGACCGGCGGCATCCAGCCGGATCGGATCATAGGCGATGTCCAGACCGGCCAGGAACGCCCGTACCGGATGGCCAAAGCCATAATAGTTCATCGCACCGTCTTCCTGATCGCCCTGAAGCCAGGGGGTCGCTTCGAAAAAATGTTCGCCCAGTAAATAGGCGTCCGGATTGTGTGACTTGATCGCGTGTCGCAACCCGCGCACATGGTGGTGATTGTTCCGCGCACCCGCACCCTCGCCCAACATGTGGATCACATCCATCCGCCAGCCATCGATGTTGTAGGGCGGCCGCAGCCAATGTTTGATCACCGAATCCTCGCCGGTGATGAAGGTTTCCACATTGGCGGGATTGGCGAAATCCAGCACCGGCAGGCTGTCGTGCCCCTTCCAACTGGCGTAATGTGGCTGTTCATTGTCGTCGCCCTGGAACACATACCGCGCCCGGCACTCCGCATCACCCTGAAGCGCCCGCTGGAACCACGGATGATAGACACTGGTGTGATTGATCACCGCATCCAGCATCAACTTCATGCCTTTTTCGTGCAGCCGATCGCTCAACGATACCAAAGCTTCATTGCCGCCCAGATGCGGATCGACGGTGTAATAATCGACGGTGTCGTACTTGTGGTTGCTGCGCGAGGTGAACACCGGGTTCAGATAGAGCGCGGTCACCCCCAACTCGTCGGCCAGGTAATCCAGTCGTTGCTCGATCCCCGGCAGGTCGCCCCCGAAAAATTCCACCGGCCCCTGATGAGCCAATGGCGCATCGCCCCAACTGCGACGCTGGGCGGTCAGGCCATGCAGATAATCATAAGCATCCGTCTCGGGCGTGGTATTCGGATCTCCCTCGGCGAAGCGATCCGGAAAGATCTGGTAGAACACCTGCCTCGATACCCAGTCGGGTACCTGGTGATCGGGTAGATAGCGGAACATCTGGTTCAGCGTCGGTACGCCCTCGTCGAGTCCGAGCGCTCCGTACCATAACAACCGGTCCGACCAGACCAGTTTGAACAGGTAGCGCATCTGAACATCGGGTTCCGGTATTTCGATCTCGGCCTGGTACCAAGCCCAGCCGTCATGAGCCTCAACCCGGGTCATATCGGTTAACGCTTCTTCGTTATCCGGTTCGGTGCGCAGGCGTACGATCTCGGGTTGAACGCCGCCCACGGCCAGTTTCACGACAATGCGGTCGCCGTCACGGGTCAGATAGCCGGGTATGGCCTGATGGAATGCCAGAGTGGCGGACATAAGAGCAATTTCCTCGTACATGAGGGGTCATTAAAGCAGAGGCTGCCCGGGGTTGAGAGGCGGAAAAACCTTGGGGGGCGGAGTTCCGGGGGTTGGGTGGGAACACGTGTAGGGCAGAAGAGGCCAAAGGCCGTTATCTGCCATTCGGGACAGTGCCAATGAACTCCCCCATGGTTGTGTCGTCTTCCAGCGGCAGATAACGCCCTTCAGGCCCGATGTGTCGGACCACTTCTGTCCTACGTTTGGTGCCAGGATTTTTTTATGTAGCAGCGTGAGTAGTGAGGGGCGCCGGGGTTCCCTCCGGCGGACGTCGGCCCGCAGGGATGCGGGCCGCCGAGCTTACATGGACGTACTTGCTGCGGTCCGCCGGAGGGAACCCCGGCACACCTCACGGATGCCTGGCAACCAAGCTAACCCGGCAAGGGTCGGCCCAGGCAATAAAACATCCCGGTCCCTGAAATTATCCAAGGATCCCCTGAAGTGCCTGTACAAGTGCCGAATTTTCCTCGGGACTGGAGACATTGATGCGCAGGCAGTCGGCCAGTAGCGGATGGGCGCCATCGAGTTTCTTGATCAGGATGCCAGCATCCTTCAGGGCCTGGTGGATGACCGGTGCCTGGCCGGGTTCGGTCCGCACGAGCAGGAAGTTGGCTTCGCTTTCGAAGACGGTCAGTCCCGGCAACGCCTTCAACGCCTGGTACAGGTCACTACGCAGGGTGACCAGTTCCCGGGTCTGCTGCTCGAACACCTCGAAGTGCTCCAGCGCGAAGGTCGCGGTCAGTTGGGTCAAACTGTTGATGTTGTAGGGCAACCGCAGTTTATTGACCTGCTCGATCCAGCTCGGGTGGCCAATCAGGATGCCCAGGCGCAGACCGGCCAGGCCGACCTTGGACAGGGTCCGCATGATCAGCAGGTTCGGGTAGTCTTCTAGCCAGCCGAGGTAATCGGCCTGGGTGAAGGCGGTGTAGGCCTCGTCCAGTACGACCAGGCCCGGTGCGGCTTCGATGATGCGACGCAGTTTCTCATCACCCCAGAGGTTGCCGGTCGGGTTGTTCGGTTGCGCCAGGAAGACCAGGGCCGGCTGTTCGCGCTCGATCTTGGCCAGCATGGTTTCCAGGTCGAGCTCGAAGTTGGCCGTGAGCGGCACGCCGACGTAGTCCATATCGAGGTATTGGGCGATCATCCGGTACATGACGAAACTCGGTTCCGGCGCCAGAATGGTGCGACCGGTGCCGGCCAAAGCCATGGCGATCAGTTGGATGAGTTCGTCCGAACCGTTGCCGAGCAGGATGTCCCACTCTTCGCCGATGTTCATGACCTCGCGCAGGCCGGCTTTCACCTTGGGGGCGTCCGGATGCGGATAACGGTTGACGTCGGTGCGGCCGAGCCAGTCGGCCCATTCGTGGCGCAGAGCGTCGGGCCAGGTATAGGGGTTTTCCATGGCGTCCAGCTTGATCAGGCCGGTCGCGTCCGGTACCGGATAGGCGGCCAGCTTTTGAATGTCGGTGCGTACCCAGCGTTGTACCTGGGTATCGACCAGGTCGCGTAAATCACTCATCGATGCGTTTCTCCGCGCTGCGGGCGTGGGCGGTCAGTTGTTCGCCCCGGGCCAGAATCGAGGCGACAGCGCCGAGCGTTTTGGCCCCTTCCGGCGAGACGCCAATGAGGGAGCTGCGCTTCTGGAAGTCGTAGACGCCCAGCGGCGAGAAGAACCGGGCCGTGCCACTGGTCGGCAACACGTGGTTCGGGCCGGCGCAGTAGTCGCCCAGGGCTTCCGGAGTGTGGCGTCCGAGGAAGATGGCGCCGGCGTGACGGATGGCCGGCAGCCAGCTTTCCGGATCGTCGATAGACAGTTCCAGGTGCTCGGGGGCGATCCGATTGATCAGCGCCTGGGCGTCTTCAAGACGGTCGACCTGAATCAGGGCGCCCCGATCGGCCAGTGACTGGCGAATGACGTCGGCGCGTTCCATTTCGGGCAGCAGCCGGGCGATGGATTCGGATACGGCGTCCAAAAAGGCGCCGTCCTGGCTGATCAGGATGGACTGGGCGTCGGTGTCGTGTTCGGCCTGGGAAAACAGGTCGAGGGCAATCCAGTCCGGGTCGGTCTTGCCGTCGCAGACGACCAGGATTTCACTCGGGCCGGCGATCATGTCAATGCCGACTTTACCGAAGACCTGTTTCTTGGCGGTGGCAACGAAAATGTTGCCGGGGCCGACGATCTTGTCGACGCTCGGCACGGTTTCGGTGCCGTACGCCAGGGCGGCGACGGCCTGGGCACCGCCCATCAGGAAGACCCGGTCGATACCGGCGACATGGGCCGCGCCGAGTACGAAGTCACTTACCTGCCCTTTCGGCGCCGGTGTGGCCATGACGACTTCGGAAACGCCGGCCACCCTGGCCGGAGTGGCGTTCATGATGACCGAGGAGGCGAGCGGCGCGGTGCCGCCGGGCACGTAGATGCCGACCCGGTCCATGGGGGTGACCTGCTGGCCAAGCACGGTGCCGTCGGCCTGGGTGTATTGCCAGCTCTCGCCCACTTGGTGACTGTGGTATTCCTCGACCCGGGCGGCGGCGGTCTGGAGGGCTTCCTGCTGCTCGGTGGGCAGGCGGTCGAAGCCGGCCTGGATGGCGGCCTTGTCCAGAACCAGTTCGGAAGCGCTGTCGACCTCGAACTGGTCGAATTGGCGCGAGAAATCCTGCAGGGCGGCGTCGCCTTCGGTGCGGATACGATGGATGACGTGGGCGACGGTTTCTTGAACCCGGGTATCGGAAACGGACTCCCAGTCGAGCAAGGCGTTCAGTTCCCGGTCGAAGTCGGTGGCGCCTACATCCAGACGGCGAAGTTTCAGTTCACTCACGACGCTTGTTTCTCCGATATGGTACGGCTGATTTGTTCCACAATGGGGTTGATGCGGTCGTCTTTCAGCTTGAGGGCCAGACGGCTGGCAACGAGCCGGCTGCTGATGTCGGCGATGTGTTCGTCGGGCACCAGGCCGTTGGCGCGCAGGGTGTTGCCGGTGTCGACGATGTCGACGATGGTATCGGCCAGATTCATGATCGGGGCCAGTTCCTGGCCGCCGTAGAGTTTGATGACGTCGACCTGGCGGCCCTGTTCGGCGAAGTAGCGCTTGGCGACTTTGACGAATTTGGTGGCGACCTTCATCCGGCCCGGGACCGGTTCGGCGTCGGAGAGCCGTGCGGTCATCAGTTTGCAGCGGGCGATGTTGAGGTCGAGCAGTTCGTACATCTCTTCGGCGCCGTGTTCCATCAGGACGTCCTTGCCGGCGACGCCCAAATCGGCGACGCCGTATTCGACGTAGGTGGGAACGTCGACAGCGCGGATGACGATGAAGCGGACGCCCGGCTGGGTGGTTTCGAAGATGAGTTTACGGCTGGTATGGATGTCTTCCAACGGTTCGATGCCGGCGCTGGCGAACAGGGGCAGTGTTTCTTTCAGGATGCGGCCCTTGGAGAGGGCGATGGTGATGCTGTCGGGTTGCTGTGCCATGGTGTGCCTTTCGTCGTTGGAGGACGTGGTTTAATGCCTATTGTGCCAGTCGTTTGGTTTTGCGGCCCGGGGGTTTGTTTATTACGGTGCCTGGAATCCGGGTCCGCTGCCCGGGATGCTCCTCAGGGGTCGCCGTGGACCCATCCATGGGGGCTTGACCGCAGCATCCATGCTGCGCACATCCCCTGATGAGCATCCCGGGCATCGGTCCCTGGCCTGTCATGCCAATTCTGTCGGTTTCGCACCTTGCCTGGAATTGTGAATTTCCAATCGATGCTATAGCGATGCAGTAGTCCTACCCCGCCACCCGCTTAATCACCGCACCGAGTTGTTGCAGTTTCTCCTCGATGCACTCGTAACCCCGGTCGATGTGGTAAATCCGGTCGACCAGGGTTTCGCCCGAAGCAACCAGGCCGGCGAGGACGAGGGAAGCGGAGGCGCGCAGGTCGGTGGCCATGACCGGGGCGCCGGTGAGTTGCTCGCGGCCGGTGATGACGACGGTGTTGCCTTTGATGCGGGCATGGGCGCCCATGCGCTCGAGTTCGTTGATGTGCATGAAGCGGTTTTCGAAGACGGTTTCTTCGACGGTGCCGGTGCCTTCGGCGATGGCGTTCAGGGTGGTGAACTGGGCTTGCATGTCGGTCGGGAAGGCGGGGTAAGGGGCCGTAGTGATGTCGACGGCTTTGACCCGTTTGCCTTTCATGTCGAGGCTGATCCAGTTGTCGCCGGTTTTGATGTCGGCGCCGGCTTCGCGCAGTTTGACCAGGACGGCGTCGAGGATGGAGGCATCGGCTTCGCGCAGTTTGACGCGGCCGCCGGTGATGGCGGCGGCGACGAGGTAGGTGCCGGCTTCGATGCGGTCCGGGAGGACGGAGTAGTCGGCGCTGTGCAGTTTTTCGACGCCTTCGACGGTGAGGGTGTCGGTACCGATGCCTTCGATACGGGCACCCATGGCGACGAGGCAGTTGGCGAGGTCGACGACTTCGGGTTCCTTGGCGGCGTTTTCGATGACGGTGGTGCCGTCGGCGAGGGTGGCGGCCATGAGGATGTTTTCGGTGCCGGTGACGGTAACGGTGTCGAAGAAGATGCGGGCACCTTTGAGCCGACCGTTCATGCGGGCTTTGACGTAGCCGTCCTCGACGGCGATGTCGGCGCCCATGGCTTCGAGGCCGCGGATATGAAGGTCGATCGGTCGACTGCCGATGGCGCAGCCGCCCGGCAGGGAGACGTTGGCCTCACCGAAGTGGGCCAGCAGCGGGCCCAACACGAGAATGGAGGCGCGCATGGTCTTGACCAGTTCGTAGGGCGCGGTACAGTTACGAATGGTCCCGGCGCGGACTTCGACGCTCATGTCTTCGCCGATCATGACTTCGACACCCATGCACCCGAGCAATTCGATCATGGTGGTGATGTCGTTCAGGTGCGGCAGGTTGCGCACGGTGACGGCGTCGTCGGTCAACAGGGTGGCGGCGATGATGGGCAGGGCGGCGTTCTTGGCGCCGGATACCCGGATTTCACCATCCAGGCGGGCTCCGCCGGTGATCAGTAGTTTGTCCAACAATCAATTCTCCTGCGCGGACCATTCGTCGGGGGTGAACAGGGCCATGGTGACCGCGTGGATCTCGCCGGAGGCGATTTTGTCGTTCAGCACGCCGTAAATGGTCTGCTGGCGCTGGACCGGGCGCTTGCCGGCGAAGATGTCGCCGATGGCACGGACCGAAAATTTGGCGCCACCGCCCTCGACTTCGAAGGTGGTGTCGGGCAGGGCTTGTTCGAGCAACGCTTTGACTTCGTCGGCTGACATGAAACTCTCTGCTTGGAAATGGGTAAAAGGGTGGGCGATTATACGGAAAGTGGGGCGAAATCTAAACGGCGGGGTGTGAACGGTGTCGAAGGAGGCGACGCCGTTCACACCCCGGAAGGCTGCAGCCCGCGCGATCAGCGGAACCGGCTGGTGTCGAAGGCTTCTTCAGTCATGTCTTCCCAGGCGGAGATGGTCGCGTCGAGATCGCCGTTGTGCTTGCGATAGAGCTCGTCGAACTGTGTTTTGAAGGTCACGCCGAGGTTGATGCCGTTGAAAATGACGTTCTGCATTTTCCAGTCTTCGGTTTGGCGGCTGTAGTAGACGCTCTGCACCATGGGGTAGCGCTGCCCTTCCGGCGATATCACTTCCAGGTGCACCCGCGTATTGCGCACGGTGTTGTCCGCGTCATCGGGTCCTTCCACCAGGCGGACTTCGTAGGAGCCGAAGTTGTACATGCCACCGGCATAGGTGTTGACCATGCTGCGTTTGAACACATTGAGAAAGCGAACCTTTTGTTCGCGGGAAGCTTCGTCCAGGGCATCGCCCATGATGCGGCTGACAATGACGGTGTAGCCGACCAGGGGCTCCAGCACTTCGGACACTTCTTCCAAATACGCCTGACGATCCCCCGGAGCCTCGCTGCCGCTGTATGTCTTCACGACATCCAGTACGGCCTGAACGCCTTCGATCACACTCTCGCTGGCGGGTTTACCGGGGGTGAAATCGTCCTCGGCCACGGCGTTCCCGCCAACCATGCTCAACAAGGTCACACTCACTATCCAGTGCAGTATCCTGGCTGCTCTCATGCAGTTCTCCATCGTTTTATGAACACTCTGGGAGACTGTCCGAGAACAGCCTCCTAGGACTAAGCTTAGGGACGAACGCTTCTCGAATCGAGCCCCGAAGGTCACTCCGTTCAGTAAAGATTCAGCCGGATCCCGATTGCATTCCCTCATCAAAGCCCGTTAAATGCGCCGGACACACGGTTTACACGAGGCGCTATGTTGCTGGATGCGACCGCCCTGCTGGCGGGTCTGGTCGGGCTGATCTGGAGCGCGGACCGCTTTGTCGCCGGCGCCGCCGCCCTGGCCCACAACCTGGGAATGTCCCACCTGCTGATCGGGGTCACCATTGTGTCGCTGGGCACCTCGGCTCCGGAAATCCTGGTCGCGGTCAATGCGGCATTGACCGGTGCCAGCGAGTTGGCACTGGGCAATGCGTTGGGCTCCAACATCGCCAATATCGGGTTGGTACTCGGGTGCACGATTCTGGTCGCCCCGTTGGCCATCAATCGCACGGTCATGCTGCGCGAAAACAACTGGATGATGGCGGCGACACTGTTGGCCGGTGTGGCTTTATTCGATCTTTACCTGAACCGACTCGAGTCCGCCGCCCTGGTGTTCGCCCTGGCCATTTTTCTGGGCTGGATCTACCACCGCAGCCGCCAGGCCAAGGCTCCAGCCTTTGAGGAGGAGATCCCGGAAACCGAAACCACGGGCCGTGCCACCCTGCTCTTCCTCGGCGGGTTGCTGCTGCTGATTGTGTCCTCGCGGGTGTTGGTCCGGGGTGCGGTCGGTATCGCCGAAACCCTGGGTATTCCGGAGTTGATCATCGGCGCCACCATCGTGGCTCTGGGCACCAGCCTGCCGGAACTGGCCGCTTCCGTGACCAGCGCGCTCAGGCATAAACCGGACATCGCTCTGGGCAATGTCCTTGGTTCCAATATTTTCAATCTCTTGATCGTCCTGGCCGTCCCCGGTCTGATTCATCCGACCGGGGTCTCCGCCGACCTGTTCGCGCGCGATTATCGTTTCGCGCTCGGCATCACCGCGCTGTTGTTTACATTATTGTGGTGGCAGGGTTGGCGTGGGCGCCCTGTCAACCGCTTTTGGGGACTCGCCTTTGTGGTACTCTATGCGGCTTACGGACTGATCAACTACCAGGCAGCAACGGCTCAATGACCTCCAAACCCGACTATCTGACCTCGGCCCGGCGCACCCTGCGATTGGAAATCGAGGCGCTGCAAGCGCTGGATGCCCATCTTGATGGCGAGTTCGAACACGCCTGCGAACTCATCCTGGCCTGCAAGGGCCGGGTGGTCGTCACCGGCATGGGCAAATCCGGCCATATCGGCCGAAAAATCGCCGCGACCCTGGCCAGCACCGGATCCCCCGCGTTTTTCGTGCACCCGGGCGAGGCCAGCCATGGCGACATGGGCATGATCACCGAGCAGGATGTCGTCATCGCCCTGTCCAACTCCGGCGAAGTGGCCGAAGTACTCACCCTCGTGCCCCTGATCAAACGCCTGGGCGCGGGCCTGATCGGCATGACCGGCAAGCCGGCCAGCACCCTGGCTCAGGCTTCGGACGCCCACCTCTATTGCGGCGTCGAACAGGAAGCCTGCCCGTTGAACCTGGCCCCAACCTCATCGACCACGGCGGCCCTGGTTGTTGGCGACGCCCTGGCCATCGCACTGCTCGAAGCCCGAGGGTTCACCGCCGACGATTTCGCGTTTTCCCATCCCGGCGGCAGCCTGGGCCGTAAATTACTGCTCAAAGTCAGAGACATCATGCACAGTGGTGACGAGCTCCCCCGCGTCCTCCCGGGAACCCTGCTGCGGGATGCCCTGCTGGAAATGACCCGCAAGGGGCTCGGCATGACCACCATCATGGACGACGGGCAACGCCTGATCGGGGTCTACACCGACGGCGATCTGCGCCGAACACTGGATCAGGGGCTGGATCTGCAAACCACCCTCATCGACCGGGTCATGCACCCCGGTGCCCACACCATCGACGCCGACCAGCTGGCCGCCCAGGCCTTGTTCGAGATGGAAGAGCGCAAGATCACCTCCCTGGTGGTCCAGCACGATGGTGATACCGTCGGCGTCATCCACATGCACGACATCCTGCGCGCCGGAGTTGCCTGATGGCGATCTGGTCTCGGCGATTGCTGTGGGCCGCGGCCCTGGGGGTGCTCGCCTGGGTCATCTGGTGGCAACCCGTCGATCGGGAACGCTTGACCACCGACCGACTGGATTTACCGGAAAACCCGCCGGATCTCTACATTCAACAGCTTAACCAGACCCGTTTTGATGAAACCGGGCAGCCGGTGATGCGGACCCGGGCCGACACACTGGCCTACTACGAAGCCGACGAGGAAAGCCTGATCACCGAACCGGTGGTCAACCTGTTGAACGACGATCCGAACCGGTCGGACTGGCGCATCGTGTCCCGGACGGCCACGCTTTACAATAATGGCGATACACTGTTCGAACAGGATGTGGTGGTGCGCGAACAGACCAATGACATGCCCTCCGTTCTCGAAACCGAATGGTTAAAAGTCGAACAGGACGGCGCCTTCGCCACCACTCCCCGGCCTGTTAAACTCACCCAGGGCCCGCAAATCGCCACCGGCGTCGGTATGGACGCGGTTCTGGCGGGCGACGACCCTGTTATCACATTGAAATCCGAGGTAGCCATTCGCTATGAAGCGGACTCACCCTAACTGTATCGGTCGCGCCCGACGTACCCTGCTGGCGCTGCTGTGTGGCTGTACTGTCGCGGCGGGCGTCCAGGCGCTGCCCGAGGACAGCGAACAACCCATGAACATCACCGCCGACCGCGGTACCTTTCACAACAATCGCGGGGAGGCCAACTTCGTCGGGAACGTCTACCTTAAACAGGGAAGCCTGGAAGTCTGGGCGGATACTCTGGACGTGATTCGCAATCCGGAGACCGGCGACATCGAGTTTCTGGAAGCGCACGGCGAACCGGCCCGCTACCAGCAGGTGCAAGAAGTGGGCGAACCGCCGCTCAAGGTGCGCGGCCAACGCATCGAATACAAACCGGACGAGGACGTCATCATCACCGAAGGCCAGGGTCACGTCGAACAGGGCGGCAACACCACCGAGGGGCACTACATCCGGTACAATCTGACGGAAGAGACGCTGGAAGTACGCTCCCTGCGCGCCGAAGGTGAGGATGAAGACGCACCCCAGGCGACCTGGATCCTGCAGCCGGAGGCGGTGGAATAAATGGCCCTGCTGGAAGCGCGCCACCTGGCGAAGAGCTACAAGAAACGACCCGTGGTCCGGGACGTCAGCCTGAGCGTGGAACAGGGACAGATCGTCGGCCTGCTCGGGCCGAACGGGGCCGGCAAGACAACCTGTTTCTACATGATCGTCGGGCTGATCCCGGCGGACAAAGGCGATGTGTTCATCGGCGAACAATCGATCACCAAGCTGCCCATGCACGCCCGGGCTCGCAAGGGCATCGGTTATTTGCCGCAGGAGGCCTCGATCTTTCGCAAGCTGAGCGTCCAGGACAACATACTGGGCGTACTGCAAACGCGACGGGACCTGTCCCGCTCCGATCAGAAAGACCGTTTGGAGTCACTGTTACGGGAATTTAACATTGGCCACATCCGTGAGAGTCTGGGTATGGCCCTGTCCGGTGGTGAACGCCGCCGGGTCGAGATCGCCCGGGCCCTGGCGATGGAACCGGCCGTCGTATTGCTCGATGAGCCCTTCGCCGGGGTGGACCCGATCTCGGTGGGAGACATCAAGGCCATCATTCACCATCTGCGCGACCGGGGAATAGCCGTCTTGATCACCGATCACAACGTCCGCGAGACACTGGACATTTGCGAAAAGGCCTACATTGTGGGCAATGGCCATATCATCGCGGAAGGCACGGCGGAGGATGTGTTGAACAATCCGACCGTTCGTGAGGTATATTTGGGCGACCAATTCCGTTTATGACGGTCCCCCTGGTTTTCACAGCTTGAATTAAGGCGTACAACCACATCTATGAAGACCTCCTTACAACTCAAGATGAGTCAGCAGCTGACCATGACCCCTCAGCTGCAACAAGCCATCCGCCTGCTGCAACTGTCGACACTCGACCTGCAGCAGGAAATCCAGGAGGCTCTGGAAAGCAATCCCATGCTGGAGGTTCGTGAAGACGAAGGCGACAGCGAGCACTACAACAAGGAACAACTGAACGGCGACGCCCGCAAGCACGAAGCCGAGCAGCCGGCCGGCAACGGCGCCGACGATCGCCGGGAAATCGAGATTCAGGAACACATTCCGGACGACCTGGCCGTAGACAGTTCCTGGGACGACATCTACACCCATACCCCGACCAGCCATGGCCTGCCCTCGGGCGACGACGATTTCAATTTCGAAAACGTCTACGGCACGACCGATTCGCTCTGGGACCATCTGAACTGGCAGTTGAACCTGACCACCATGACCGACCGGGATCGTGCCGTCGCCGAGGCACTGATCGAGAGCGTCGACGGCGAAGGCTATCTATCCAGCACGCTGGAGGACATCTTCGAGGGATTGGTCGATGACCTGTCCACCGAAGACGACCCTCTGGAGATGGACGAAGTCGAAGCCGTGTTGCACCGCGTCCAGTTTTTCGACCCGCCCGGCGTCTGTGCGCGGGACCTGGCCGACTGCCTGACCATTCAACTGCAGCAATTGCCGGAAGACACACCCTGGCGCGAGGAAGCGCTGAAGGTCGTCAACAACCACCTCGACCTGCTCGGCTCGCGGGATTACACCCAGTTGATGCGCAAGGCCCGTCTGAAAGAGCCGGAACTGCGGGAAGTCATCCTGCTGATCCAGAGCCTGAACCCGCGCCCGGGAAACCAGATCGAAAGCGGCAAGGACGAATACGTGGTCCCCGATGTCATTGTGCGCAAGGACATCAAGAACAACCGCTGGCTGGTGGAACTGAACCCGGACATCGCCCCCAAGCTGCGCGTCAACGCCTCCTACGCATCCATGGTGAAGCGGGCCGACAGCAGCAGCGACAACACCTATCTGAAAGACCACCTGCAGGAAGCCCGTTGGTTCATCAAAAGCCTGCAGAGCCGCAACGAAACCCTGCTCAAGGTGGCGACCAACATCGTCGAGCACCAACGCGGTTTCCTCGAATATGGCGAAGAGGCGATGAAACCGCTGGTCCTGCACGATGTGGCCCAGGCCGTGGATATGCACGAATCGACCATCTCTCGGGTAACGACCCAGAAATACATGCATACGCCGCGCGGCATCTTCGAGCTGAAGTATTTCTTCAGCAGTCACGTCAGCACCGACAGCGGCGGCGAGGCCTCGAGCACGGCCATTCGCGCCATCATCAAGAAGCTGGTCGCGGCCGAAAACCCGCGTAAACCGCTGAGCGACTCGAAAATCGCCACCCTGCTCGGCGAGCAGGGCATCAAAGTGGCCCGGCGCACCATCGCCAAGTACCGCGAGGCCATGAACATTCCCCCGTCAAATGAGCGTAAGAGTTTGATCTGACTCAAAATTTCCGACTTTCTTTCGCTTGATGGGAACACCGATAAAGAGCATATTGGAGATAGGACAGTAAGGGGCAAAGGATCAGGGACACTAGGGAGCCTCTGAACGACGACTCCCATGCCAACGTCAGCCCGGAGGCACTGGCTGATACGACCCAAACCTGCAAGAGGAGCAGACTATGCAAGTCAACATCAGTGGTCACCACGTCGAAGTAACAGATGCTCTGAACGACTACGTCGCCCAGAAGCTGGAAAAGCTGGAGCGGCATTTCGACCAGATCGGTAATGTTCAGGTCACGCTCAGTGTTGAAAAACAACGTCAAAAAGCGGAAGCTTCGGTCAACATCAAAGGTGCCCAGCTCCACGCCGATGCGATACACGATGACTTGTATGCCGCCATCGATCTCATGAACGACAAACTCGACCGTCAACTGCTCAAGCACAAAGAGAAAAAGGTCGACCGACTGCACGGGAACGCACGTTAACCATGATACAACTGGACCAGGTCCTCACGGCCGATCGAGTCTACAGCGGCTCGTTCGGCGCCAGCAAGAAACGCGTACTGCAAACGCTCGCCGAGCGGATGGCCGAGTCACTGGATGGCGTTACCGACGTCGACCTGTTCGACCAACTGATCGCCCGTGAACGACTGGGGTCCACCGGACTGGGGCAAGGCATCGCCGTGCCCCATTGTCGTCTGGCCAATGTCGACCGCCCCGTGGCCGCACTGGCCAAGCTGGATGAGGCGGTCGACTTCGAATCCCCCGACCGCAAACCGGTCGACCTGCTGTTTGCCCTGGTGGTCCCCGAAGCCGCCACCGAGGATCACCTCAACCTGTTAGCCGCTGTCGTCGAACGCTTCAACGACTCGAGCCGCGTCGACACCCTTCGCAAAGCCCGCTCCACCGAGGAGTTGTTCGAACGCTTCATCAAGGGGTTCTGACACCGAATGGCGCCGTCTGCATTACGTTTGATCATCATCAGCGGTCGATCCGGCTCGGGTAAAAGTACCGTTCTCAACGCCTTGGAAGATGCCGGTTTCACCTGCATCGACAACTTGCCGCCCGTCCTGCTGCCGGAACTGGTCGGCTGGATGTCGCGAGCCAGCCACCAACCGAACATCGCCGTCTGCATCGACGCCCGGATCTCACCGGACGGCATTCGCCAGTTGCCGGACATCCTGACGTCGCTGCCGAAAACGCTGATCCCGGAACTGATCTACCTCGACGCCGAGGAAACCATTCTGTTGCAGCGGTTTTCCGCCACCCGGCGCAAGCACCCGCTGACCGACGAGTTCCGCTCCCTGGCCGAAGCCATCGCCGAGGAAGGCGAGCTGCTCGCCCCGGTCGCGGACCGGGCCAGCCTGAAAATCGACACCAGCAGCCTGTCGTTGCAGGAACTGCGCGACCAGGTCCGCCAGCGGGTGATCCACAAACCCAAGGGCATCGCCCTCCAATTCGTGTCATTCGGGTTCAAGCACGGCGTGCCGCGCGATGCGGACCTGGTGTTCGACGTTCGCTGCCTGCCCAACCCCTATTGGGACAAATCACTGCGCATGTTCACCGGTCGGGACCCGGCGATCGAAGCCTTTTTGCAACGTGAACCGGCCGTCACCGAGATGTTCGAGGACATTCGCCGCTTCCTGGATCGGTGGGTCAGGCAGTATGAAGCCAACCAGCGCTCCTACCTGACCGTCGCCATCGGCTGCACCGGTGGCCAGCACCGCAGCGTCTACATGGCCGAGCAACTGCACTTGACCTTTACCGGTCAGTATTCGAATGTACAACTCCGACACCGCGACATGGGGCAGGATCACGCGTGATAAAGGAACAACTGACCATCATCAACAAGCTGGGCCTGCATGCCCGCGCCGCCGCCAAACTGGTGGGCGTGGCCGGCCGGTACGAAAGCCGGATCAAGCTGATCAAGGATGGTCGGGACGCCGACGCCAAAAGCATCATGTCCGTTATGATGCTCGCCGCCACCCAGGGCACGGAGCTCGGCATCGAGATCGAAGGCCCGGATGCCGACGAAGCCTGGGATGCCCTGCTCAACCTGGTGCAGGACCGTTTCGGAGAGCCTGAGTAGGAGCGCACTCCGTGCGCGACCTGACTTAACCGTGCACAGATATCCATATCACAACGAGTACGCTCCTGGTCAACTCCAACCGCACCTGTTCCCTATTTTCATTTCAAGTTTATCAACGCGCATCTTTATTCCCGATTGAACTAACGGCTACACTATGTAACTCATAGTTTTCGAAGTTCGCCGAGCTAGCAAGCGGCGGATGCCGGTGATCCCCCTGTGGGGAAGTCCGCAACATGGATGTTGCGGTCTAGGCTCCATGGACGGATTGAGTGGGCGGCATTCCGCCCGACCCCACAGGGGGATCACCGGTAGCCGACGCGGGCCACTGCCTCCCACCTGACAGGGAACCAAGATGCCCTCGCAATTGAACCAGGAACAACTCGATCACTACCGGGCCGACTTGCTGGAAGCGCTCGAAGACGGTGATACCGAGCGCGTTCAGCGGTTTTGCGATGAAGAACTGGCCCCCGTGGAAATCGCCCACGTCATCGAGTCCTCGCCCACCAAGGTGCGGGAACTGCTGTGGCAGTATCTCGACGAGGAACAACAGGGCGATGTACTTCCCCATCTGAACGATGAGTTGCAGCAGGCCTATCTGAGCCAGATGAGCGCGCACGAGATCCTGGAGACCACCCAGGACCTCGACAGTGACGATCTCGCCGACATGCTGCAGCAAATGGAACCCGGTGTGTCCAGCCAGGTCCTGGAGCTAATGCCGCCGTCGACCCGGGCCGAAGTCGAAGGGCTGCTGGCTTACCCGGAAGACACCGCCGGCGGCCTGATGAACACCGACGTCATCACCGTGCGCGCCGATGTCACTCTGGAGACGGTACTGCGCTACCTGCGCCGCCGCGAGATCCCCGATCACCTCGACGCGCTCTGGGTGGTGAACCGCAATTTCGGCTACGTCGGCAAGCTGCCCATCGTCAAGCTGCTGACCCACTCGCCGGACACCACGGTGCGGGAAATCATGGACAGCGACATCGAAGGCATCAAGGCCAGCACCCACGAAGACAAGGTCGCCCAGATCTTCGAACGGCACGACCTGGTCTCCGCCCCCGTGGTCAACGACCACGGCATTCTGCTCGGCCGCATCACAGTCGACGACGTCCTCGACGTGATCCGGGAAAGCGCCGATCACGCCGTGATGAGCATGGCCGGTCTGGACGAGGACGAGGACACCTTCGCCCCCATCGTCAAAAGCAGCCGCAACCGCGCCGTCTGGCTCGGCATCAACATGATCACCGCCTTTGTCGCGGCGGCCGTCATGAGTCAGTTCGAGGCATCCATCGCGCAGATCGTCGCCCTGGCGGTGTTGAGCCCGGTCGTCGCCAGTATGGGCGGCATCGCCGGCAGCCAGACGCTGACGCTGATGATCCGCGGCATGGCCACCGGCCACATCAACCGTGACAACCTGGTCTGGCTGATCGGCCGCGAATTGGGCGTGGGGGCCTTGAACGGCCTGCTCTGGGCCGGCGTCATCGCCACCATCACCATCATCTGGTATTCCGACGTTTACCTGGCGGCCGTGATCGCCGCCGCCATCATCATTAACCTGCTGACGGCTGTTCTGGCTGGTGCCTCACTGCCCTTTCTTCTAAAATCGGTAAAAATCGACCCGGCCCTATCCGGCAGCGTGATCCTGACAACCATTACCGACGTTGTCGGTTTTCTTACCTTTCTGGGCCTGGCCACCTTCTTCCTGCTCTGAACGCTCGCCGGCGTTCGGGCACCATCGACCAACAGGGCTTTCATGAGTCATTCCGACGAAGACGACAACATCGAATACGAACTGGTCAGCAAGACCGAGATGAAGCGGGAGATGCACCGCGTCCAGGCGCTGGGCGAAAAACTGCTCACCCTGCGTCCCGATCAGTTGGCCACGGTTCCCATGACCGAGCGTCTGGCGGCGGCCGTGGCCGAAAGCAAACGCATCACCAAGAACGAAGCCAAGCGCCGCCACCTGCAATTCATCGGCAAACTGATGCGCGACAACGACGTCGATGCCATCCAGGCCGCACTGGACCGGCTGGACCCCAGCTCCGACCTGTTCCAGCGGGAGATGCGCCAGGCCGAGGCGTGGCGCGAGCGCCTGATTCGCCAGCCCGACGCCGAGGCGGAGTGGTTCGAACAGCATCCGGACACCGAACCCCAGCCCTTTCGCGCTTTGCTGCGCGCCGCTCGCAAGGAGCAGCCGGACGACCCGGCCGAGCCCATCCGCGGTGGCAAGAACACGAAAAAGCTGCTGCACTGGATTCGAGAAGCGTTGAGCGCCTGACCCTGGCTCCTGAATGCCCTCTGTCACGGTGGGAGGGTTAGGGAGAAAGTGAGGAAAAGTGATCCGCCCGAAACCGGGGGTCGTATAAGCCTGCAAACCCAACCAGGATGCAGGTTCACTTATGTCGGCCGCCCACGTCATTTCGATATTGTCATCGAAGAAAGCGCGCACCATGACCGAATCCAGCCAAGCCATGGAACAATGGGCTGACAAGCTCGAAGCCGTGGCCCGTCGACAGGACACCCAGGCGTTCGAGGCGTTGTTCAACCACTTCGCCCCGTTGATCAAGGCCTTTGCCCTGTCGTCCGGTTTACAACGCCAGGGTGACCACCTGCCCGACGAACTGGTGCAGGATGTCATGCTGGCCATTTGGCGCAAAGCCGCCTCCTATGACCGGCGCAAGGCGGCGGCCTCGACCTGGATATTCACCATCGCTCGGAACCAGCGCATCGACACGCTGCGCCGGCTCAGTAAATACCAGAACGACATCTCGGCGGACGAGATCTGGGATCTGGAAGGCGATACCGAACTGTTCGGCGAAATCCGTCAAAGCCGGGTCCAGACCCAGGTCCGGGACCAGCTCAAGGAACTGCCGGTCGATCAGCGTCAGGTCATGGCGAAGGTCTTCCTGGAAGATAAGAGTCATCAGGAAGTGGCCTCCGAGATGGGCCTGCCCCTGGGAACCGTAAAAAGCCGGGTCCGCCTGGCGATGAAGAAGCTGAAATTATCACTGGAGGCACTCGATTTATGACCCAGTGGCATCCACAAACCGAGCAACTCGTGGAATACGCCGCCGGCAGCTGTAACACTGGAATGAGTGTGGCGATCTCCGTGCACTTGCACTATTGCAAACACTGCCGTGAACGCGTCAGCGAGTTGGAAAGCGCAACCGCCGTCCTGTTCGAAACCCAGGCTCCGGCGCCCGTGGCCGATGGCACCTTCGACCAGTTGATGCAGCGCATTCAGCGGGAACCGACGGTCGAGCCGGTTCGCAAGCCCGCGCCCCAACAGCGTTTTCCGCGCGCCCTGCAGTCGTTGTTGCCGGAGTCTCTGGACGAGCTGAACTGGCGCCACCCGATGAAAAACCTGAGTGTCAGCCACCTGCTGACCGACGAGACGGGCATGATCATCGGCCTGCACCACATGAAGGCCGGTGGCCGCGTTCCCAATCACACGCACCGGGGCGATGAAATCAACGTCGTACTCGAAGGCGGTTTCTCGGACCAGATGGGCTCCTACGGCGAAGGAGACTTCGTTTTCCGCACCGACAACGACACCCACGCCCCCCAGGCCGACGCCCACGAGGACTGCCTGATGCTCTCGGTCGTCACCGCACCGGTCAAACTCACCGGCCCCCTGGGCTGGCTGGTCAACCCTTTCATCAAACCCTGATCCGGCCGTAAGCGATGGGCCGCCCCTCGCGGGCGGCTTTTTTTTTGGGCGGGGCCCTTCCGCCCATACTGGCTTCGGCGGTCGCTCATCCGGTCTTTTTTGCGGTGGAGACCTTGTCCAGGACTTCGAACAGTGACACATAGGTCAGGCCACTGCTGCGACTGAGACCGACTTCGCAGGTACGACTGGTCGAAATGCCATAGCTGCAGCCCTTCACCTCCCTCGCCAGGTGTTTCAGCGACGATTGATTCAGTTCCGGCCTGGTGAACCCCTTGTCCCCTGCGAAGCCGCAACAATTCATACCTTCCGGCTGCTGCCAGTTGGGCGTAATGCGGCCAAGCACGCGCTGGAAGCTGCCCTCGATGCCCTGGCGTTGCACGCTGCAGGTGGTGTGCACCGCCACCTTCTCCTGTTCCGGATCGATGTCCAGGCGATCGAGCAGAAAGCGGTCGATGAAATCGGCACTGTCGTAAAACTGAATGCCCCGGGCTTCGGCCTCCTTGCGCACACGCAGACTGCACGGACTGGTGTCGGCCATGACCGGATAGCGGCCACCGCTGGACACCTCCCAGAGCTCGTCGACCAGTTCCCGGCGCTGCGCGTCCCCGACCTTGGGATGTCCCTTGGAGTGGAACGGCTGACCGCAACACAGACCGCGCGTCGGCTGCGGCATGACGACGTCGAGATCGGCCTTGCGCAATACACTGAGCACGGACTTGGGAATGGGCTGGCGGCCATCGTTCAGCGCCGGGCCCATGGTCTGGGTGACACAGGCGGCCCAGTACACAACGGTGTTTTCGTCCGAAGGCCGGGTCATGCGGGTCGGAGCGTGCACCGGACGGCCGGGGCCGGGCGTGGTGGCGAGCCACAGCGGCGTACGACCGCCACTGAGATCACGCATTTTCACCGACCAGCGCTCCAGTCGCTCGGCACCGGCCAGGCGTTGCATGGTCTGGGCCATCCAGAGGCCACCCCGGGTCAGGGTGGTCAAAGTCGCGTAGTGACGCCCCAGGCTTCTCGCCAGGCGCTCATAGCGCCGATTACGATCCTGGCGCAGCTTCAGTACCAGTTCACCGGTGTTGATCTCCACCGGGCAACGCAGTTCACACAGGCCGGTGGCCGCGCAGGTGTCGATCCCCTGGTCGTCGAAGGCGACCTGCCAGCCCCGCTCCAGACGCCCCTCGCGTTGCTGGCGCTGCATTTCGCGATAGACGGTGATGCGCTGGCGCGGTGTCAGCGACAGGTCGCGCGACGGGCAGACCGGTTCGCAGAAACCGCACTCGATGCACTTGTCGACGATGGGGTCGGCCGCCGGCATGGGTTTGAGATGCTGCACATGCGCCTTGGGATCATCGTTCAGAATGACACCGGGATTGAGCAACCCGTTCGGGTCGAACAAGGCTTTGATGCGTTGCATCAGGCCGTAGGCGTCTTCCCCCCACTCCCGGGCGACAAAGGGCGCCATGTTGCGGCCGGTGCCGTGTTCGGCTTTCAGCGCCCCCTGCAACCGGTCGGCCACCACCTCGGCGATATCGGCCATAAAGGCTTCGTAGCGGTCGACTTCGGAGGGGCTGTCGAACCCCTGGGTGAATACGAAATGCAGATTGCCTTCCAGGGCATGACCGAAAATGATGGCCTCGTCATAACCATACTTGTCGAACAGCCGTTGCAGCTCGGCCACGCCCTCGGCCAGGCGCGGTACCGGGAAGGCAACATCTTCGATGATGACGGTGGTACCGGTCTCGCGCACGGCGCCCACGGCGGGAAACGTGCCCTTGCGCAGGTGCCAGAATTCACCGATGCGTTGCTCATCCCGGGTAAAGCCGGTGGAGTGGCTGACCCGATCGGCAAACACGGCTTCGACTTCGGCACAGCGTTCGGCCAGGCCTTCGGGGGACTCGGCGCGCACGTCGATCAGCAGCAGAGCCCCCTCCTCCGGCATCTGGCGGGCAAACCCCGGCAGGCCTTTCATGTGGGCCACCGAACGGATGGCCCGAGCGTCGAGTAGTTCGACGGCGTCCACCGGTGTGGGTTTGAGTGCGATCACAGTCTCGGTGCAATCGGCCAGACTGTCGAAGCCGATCATCACCGAGGCGCGGTGGGGCCAGTCGTCGACGGTGGTCAGACTCACTTCGGAAATAAACCCGAGTGTGCCCTCGGAACCGACCATCAAATGGGTGAGCATGTCGACGGGGTCGTCGAAATCCAGCAGGGCATTCAAGCCATAGCCGGTGGTGTTCTTGAGGCGGTATTTATGCCGGACCCGCTCGGCCAGCGCCGGATTGGCGTGCAGGATCTGGGCGAGATCGGTCAGGCCGCGCAACAGGTCGCCATGGGACTCACGAAACGCCGCCACGCTGTCCGGATCGCGGCTGTCCAGCACAGTACCGTCGGCCAGCACCACGCGCATGCCGGCCAGGGTGTGGTAGCTGTTGTGCCGGGTGCCGCAGCACATACCGCTGGCGTTGTTGGCGATGATGCCGCCGATCTGGCAGGCGTTAATGGACGCCGGATCGGGGCCGATTTTCCGCCGGAAGGGTTTGAGCCGGTCGTTGGCACGGGCGCCGATCACACCCGGCTGCAGATGAATGCGCTCACCCAGCGGATCGACCCGGCATTCGCGCCAGCGGTCGGTCAGGGTCACCAACACCGAATCCGTCACCGCCTGTCCGGACAGGCTGGTCCCGGCCGCCCGGAACGTGACCGGAACCCGGTGGCGCTGTGCCTGGCCCAGCAGGTAGGATAGTTCCTCTTCGCTGTCGATCCGCACCACCAGTGCAGGTGTCATGCGGTAGAAACTCGCGTCCGTGCCCAGGGCGAAGCGTCGCATCGGGTCGGTGATGAGACGGTCCTCGGGCAGGCGTTGTCTCAGGGCGCTGAGCAGGGAATCGATCATGTCGGCGTCTCTCTGTTGTTGTGCGACCAAAGAAGGATCGTTTTCGACGTCAGTGTTTGGTGATCATAGCTGTTCCGCAGTCCTACTTTTGTCGTAATTGACGGCAGGATGGCGATAACCGGCCTGGAACGCGTGGTTGGCGGCTTCTCAAGGCCTGAACTTTCTGACAAGTGGTCTGACCAATGGTAACGAATCGAGCCGAACGTGTCCGCGCCGCCCTGGAGCAGCAACTGTTGAACGGCGACCTGCGCCCCGGCGACAAGTTGCCATCGGAGCGACTGCTGGCGATCACCCACGACACCAGCCGCCCCCTGGTGCGCGAAGCGCTGCAAAGCCTGAAGAGCCAGGGTCTGATCGAGAGTCGGCGCGGTGGTGGAACCTTTGTCTCCGAACACTACGGCGAGCCCCGGGACAGCCCCCTGGCCGGGTTGCTCACCTCCATTCCGGATCGGGCCGAACTGCACGCCGAACTACTGGAATACCGACTGACGCTTGAAGGCCAATGCGCGGCACTGGCCGCCGAACGCGCCACCGAGGCGGATCTGCAGCGACTGGAGCGTGCTTATCAATATCTGCGTCAAACGCACCAGGGGCATGACCTGGATGCTGAAGGTCAGGCCGACGCCCGCTTCCATCTGGCCATCGCCGCCGCCAGTCACAATCGGGTGTTTCAGCAAACCCTTCAGGGTCTGTTCAACCTGTTGAAAAGCAATGTCATCACCAACATCGGCGGTCTGGCGCGTCGGCCGGAGACCCGCGCCAAGCTGATGCGCCAGCACACTCAATTGTTCGAGGCGATATATCGTAGAGACCCGGCCGCGGCCCGGCGGGCTGCCGAAGAGCACCTAACGTATGTCGAGCATTTCACCAGGGATCTGGAACGAGAAAGGAGGCGCTAGCGGGATAAACCAACCTAATGACCTTCCATGCAATTATTGGATAAGAAATAGCCACCCATGGTTTGGGTCATCCCCACCAAATAGTTTCTACTTTCAGTATTTAAGGGAACTCGATCACATAAATTACCAACGGTCGTTGAGCGATTATTCAGCCTAGCATAAATTCCACGCCCGCTATCGATCAAGTCAATGGTATTGACTTGCCTCTTACAAGGAAAAGGATTATACAGTGAGCATACTCCCATTAAAGTCGGCTGCCTTCCCGCTTATCATCCTGCTGGCGCTTCATACCTTAGCAGCTTGCAACAACGAACAGGTTGAATTGAAACCCGACCATGCAGAAGCATCTGTTGAAGCATCTCTTCCCCTGGTTGCTCATGAAATAGCTGTGGCAGAGGAACGAATACTGTCACTACTAAAAGATGAACCAGGCCAAGATTCCAAGTTTCAAAGCAGAACCCCAATACATTCACACCCAGGTCGAGATGCCTTGGTTCGATTTTTAGAACAACGCTCGGAGCGTTCTTCTACTCGTGCTTTCAGTCATGATGAGGAATACGAGTTTTCCGATGAAGAAGAAGCCCTGATAGATGAATTCCTGGAATCACAACCTGAAGTCGAAGAAGCAATGGCTCTAATTGTTTCCGAATTCGACGCAGCCTTCGAAAACCTGGACCAATTACCATTGGAAATCGAAGTCACAAACGAATTGGGTGAAACCACCGGCGTGGAACTGATTTACCCGGAAGATGGTTACTATCACTTGGGCGACACCTCAATTTCAGCGCTGGAAGTACTGCATGAACGACAGATTGTGAATGCCGCACCTTCCAATGGGGGAGAACGAAGCTTGGGGCTCTGGAGAAGCAGCAAGCGACTCTGGAAGAATCGTACCGTACGGTACTTCGTTGACTCAAAAAATGCTGGCTGGAGTGCATCGAGTGTGCTTAGGAACCGGGTAAAAGACCGTTTTTATCTGGAATTGAACGATCTAAGTCAAGTAACCGGCATCAACTTCAAACGTTACAAGAATACATGGTGGCGTCGCTTTCGGTGGCGCACATCCAGATCCTATGTGAAGGTTGAATTTGGTGGTTACGAGTCGAAATGCCCTATTGCGTGCGCCACAGTGGGGCGGTCTTTCAAAGGGAGAATTCACTATAACGTTACGCACAGAGATTTGAAATTCTTGCAATCATCCAGCTACAGCCGAACGAACCCTTCATTGAGCCACCTTTCTCATGAAGTACTACACACGCTGGGCATGAAACACGAGCACCAACGTCCAGACAGGAATCATTTTGTTAGAGTAGATTTGGTGTGCAACAATGGAGCAAAAAATTGCCGCACAGTTGACCCAAACACCTATGGTTCTCCTTACGACTACAATTCAGTGATGCACTACGCAGCTGAATTAGACTACTGTAAGCGTGAAAACATCATTAAAAATTCTTCACACGAAAATCGTGGCTGCCAGTTTTGGACAAGAAACAAAACACTATATGGCACTTGGCTATCACCCTGGGACATCTACGGTGTTAGATACTTGTATCAAGTCTCGAACAATCCAAGACCTAACTACACACCAGGAATTGAGTAACGACCAGGCCTTGTTTTCATTCACTGTCTGAATATCGACTTAACTTATTAAAGGAAGCGAATAATGAAACCGCTTATTCCATTGTCGGTAGCATTACTATACGGTTGCATGCCTGGAAACGAAATAATAGAGCCAGAGTGTACACCAGGACTCGATGAGTACTTATGCTTTCCAGAAACTCATATGCAAGTAGTATATGAAGTCAAGAACACTACGGCCAGAAGAATACTGCTAGGAAATCCTATGGCTTCACATTCGGAGCACTACCCGGAAGGTGAAGGCAACATCCCTCACCAACACATTGAACTAATGCACCTGGAGAATGGATATTACCCAGTACCTGGGAAAAGAACTCATCGCTACATCTACTCCAGGCGAATGGATAAAGAACCTTCCATTCAATTCACGGCATCCATGCTTTTTACAGAAAATCTACTTGATTGCCTGAGCGAAGAGGCATACACAGAATCACCATTTACAGGAAAGGTCACTTACACCTTATCATCGGACAACACACTAACCTGTTCCGAGGAACAGGTGATTAGTTTATTGATCAACTACTATCGAGTCACAGGTGAGAATTTCGAATCTCTTGCGGACCCCGAAGTCGGCCGTCCTTTCACCCTAACTTTTAAAGACGAAACCGTTCCGTTCGACGACGGAACGAGATCCTATCGTAGAGTCACTTATCATTATCGAGCTCTACAGTCCCAATAGTACTAATGATCGGTATTATCAGGTGTACGTGGTACCTGATTAAGCCTGGCGAATCATATCCAGATGCGGAATGCCGTCTTCCAGGTAGGTGTCGCTGTTGGGTTTGAACCTGAACCGACTGTAAAAGTCGACCAGATGCGCCTGGGCGCCGATTTCGATGGGCGTATCCGGAAAGAGGTTCAGGCAGCGGTTGACCGCCTCCTCCATCAACTTAACGCCAAGCCCCTGCCCCCGGGCCGACGGGTCGGTGACGACCCGGCCGATACTGGGGTTGTCGTAACTGGCACCGGGCGGCAGGATCCGCGCGGTGGCCACCAGCTCGCCGCCCTGGTGCCCCATCAGATGCCAGGCCATCGCGTCCTTGCCATCCAGTTCCTGATACGGACAGTTCTGCTCGACGACAAACACCGCCGTGCGCAGAGCCAGCAGGTCATAGAGGGTACGGGTATCGAGGTGGTCGAAATCCGGACATTGCCAGACGACCTCCCGGGTCGGTGCGCCGGCGAAGATCATAGCTGGCCGGCCTCGCGCATGCGGTTCAGGGTATCGACGATCGCCTGGGTGTGGGCATCGATCTCCAGATTGATCCGCTGGCCAACCTCGACCTGGCCGAAAGTGGTCACCTGCAGGGTTTCCGGTATCAGAAATACATTGAAGCGGTCGTCGCGCACTTCACCGATGGTCAGGCTGCAGCCGTTCAGACCCACATATCCCTTCGGGAACAGGTAGGCGCGCAATTCGGGGGTCAGGCCAAACCAGATGATGCAGTTGTTCTCGGGCCGTTCCACCTCGACCACCGGGACCGTGGCATGCACATGGCCGGACATCACATGGCCGCCGATGTCGTCGCCGAAACGGGCGGCCCGTTCAACGTTGACCGGGTCGCCATCGCGCAAGTCCCCCAGGTTCGTCACCCGGAGGCTTTCCATCATGATGTCGAACCAGGCACGGTCATCCTCGATGCGCGTGACGGTCAGGCAGGTGCCGTTCAGGGCGATGCTGGCACCAATGGCCAGACCGGAGCGCTGCTGCTCCGTCAGGGGCAGGGAGAGGGTCTTGAGCTGTTCGGACTGCGACTCCCAGCGAATGGGAGCCGTGTTCTGGACAATACCGGTAAACATGGCGGTTCCTGTCGAAAATACCGGCGATGTTGTAAGGCTTTTGGCGGGCGAGCGCAAGAGGCTCCGGTGGAAAGGCCGGCAAGAGGCCGGCGCTTTCGGGAACGGGTCAGTTAAGGGCGTAGAACGGCAGTTCGTCGTATTGGCCGAGGTCGTTGTACCGAATCATCTCGGTCAGCTCGCGGATATACTCTTCGCCCCGGATCGAATAGCCCTCTAGCCCCCACACCAGGTCCAGACTGCTGGCCGGCATGCCGAGATAGCGGAGTTCCGCTCGAATGTTACGCAGCTCGCGATAAGGCGGGTGGGTGTTGACGTTCTGAAAATAAGCCTCGACCGAGTCCGCCACCGAATCGAACAGCTTCACTTCGTAGCTTTCGCCTTCCGGCCGGCCCGCCGGTACGAGACCGCACCCTTCGGCAAAACACCATTGCCCGAACAGATTATTCCCCTCCACGGCGAACCGGCTGGTGCCCCAGGCGCTCTCGTTCGCGGCCTGGGCCAGGACCAGGGAGGCCGGAATGATGTCGACCCGGTGCATCATCACATCGAAATACGAATCCGACCCCGGCTCGGCCTCGACTTCGTAGTGGCGGCCGAGTTCGGCCATCGTCTCGATCTGCCAGGGCAGGAAATCATGGCCCTGGCGGGCTTTCCGGCGCATCTGCAACAACCAGGCGCGTTCGGCCTCGATGCGTTGATTGACGCTCTGAACGATGGGATTCAGAAATTCGAAAAAAGTCTCTTTCTTCTTGGAGACGTCGGTAATGCTGGCCATATCCGGCAATTCCGCCGGTGCCGCTTCGCTCGGCTCGGCCAGTGCCAGCTCGAAACCAAACGCAAAAACGACCGTCAACCAGGTCCTTGGACTGAGCATGTGCATGAATATCCTCTTCAACTCGACATTTTGCGAACCGCGCGATTATAGAGTCCACTGGTTAAATTTCAACCAAAGAGACCTACGTCACATGTCTCGCCTTGGATGACTGGCTGTGGGACACTGTTCGCCGCTTGACCTTACAGTGGCTGAAAGGCTCACACTCCGCCCCCCTGAATGCCCGGAACGATAAGGACTCCCGATGCCCATTCTGAACCGAAATCTGTCGATACTCATCGCCATGCAGGCGTTCTCGATGACGGCACCGCCGCTGGTCATTCTGATCGGCGGCCTGGTCGGCGCCCGCCTGGCACCCTCGCCCGGTCTGGCGACACTGCCGCTGGCCCTGCTGGTGCTGGCCACAGCCCTGAGCACCATCCCGGCCTCGATGATCATGCGTCGCTTTGGTCGCCGCCTCGGGTTTCTGCTGGGCAACCTGGTCGCCGTTACCGGTACCCTGATCGGCTTCTTGGCGCTGGTTCAGGGTCAGTTCTTTTTGCTGCTTCTGGCCACGGCCTGTCTGGGTTTCAACATGGCGTTCGTCAATCAATACCGATTCGCGGCAATGGAGGGCGTCGAGGAATCACGTCAGGGGCAGGCGGTGTCTCTGCTGTTGCTGGGCGGGATATTCGCGGCCCTGGTGGGGCCCGAAGCAGGTGCCCGTGGCGAGCACCTGCTGGATCAGCCGTATGCGGGCTCCTTCCTGCTGCTGACGCTGTTGCAGGGGGTAGTCAGCCTGTTGATCCTGTTCGGTTACCGGGACACCGAGGTGGTGGAAGCGGCGATCCACGAGGGCGACGGCCGGGCCTGGTCCGCCCTGTTGTCGCAGCCCTTGCTGTGGCTTGCCTTATTGGCCGGAGCCGTCTCCTACAGCGTCATGAGTCTGGTAATGACGGCCGCACCGATCAGCATGCACGAAATGGATCACCACAGCCTGGCCATAACCAAGACGGCCATACAGGCCCACATCCTGGCCATGTTCGTCCCTTCCCTGGCCACCGGCTGGTTGATCCGTCGCTTCGGCCCCGTCCGTCTACTGATCGCCGGTATGGCCATATACGCGGGCATGATCATCGCCGGACTCAGCGGCCGCACGGTCGGCCATTACGGCGCGACCCTGATACTGCTCGGTGTGGGGTGGAATTTCCTGTTTGTGGCGGGCACCAGCCTGCTGCCGCAGTGCTACCGTGGCGCGGAGCGGTTTCGGGTTCAGGCACTGAACGATTTCATGGTATTCGGGACCCAGGCGGCCGCCTCGTTGGGCGCCGGCTGGCTGTTGTTCCAACTGGGCTGGAGTCCCCTGTTGTGGGCCACCTTACCGGCGGTCCTGCTGCTGGGGATGATGACGATCTGGGCTCGGCGGCCGGCACTCTGACCGGCCCTGCCCCGGGGTCCGGGCAGGGTTGGACGCTCAGCGACGACGGCGTGCGCGCAATTCGGCGCGTTCGTCCCGGACTTCGATGCGCACGGGTTTGGGCTGTTGGGACTGCTTGTACAGGCTCAGAGCCATTACGCCCAGAGCGACGATGGCCAGAAAAGTGGACATAGCCAAAACCTCTTGTTGCCAAGGACAAAGTGAGCACCGACCGGTTGCTCGTCGATGCCATTTATACGTTGAGTATAGACGGTTGGGTTCATTCGGCCAGTCTTCGGCACGCAAAGATGCCGTCAATCACCCTTGCGACCCGGACTTCCGCCCGGAAAGGCCACCACCGGACTGGCTTTACTGTCGCTGATCTTGGCGACGCCTTCCTGCTCCACCTCGTCAATGCGAATGATGGCGTGCATCGGTATGTAGCTGCGCTTCACACCGGCGAATTCCTTCTGCAGCTTCTCCTCGCCGGGGTCGACCAGCACCTTGCTGCGTTCTCCGAAGATCATCTCCTCCACCTCGATGAACCCGTAAAGGTCGCTATGGAAGACCCGGGCGCAATACACCTCGTACACCTTGTCCTGATTGACAAAGGCTACCCGATAGATGGCTTTTTTATCGGTCATAACAGTTGATACATCCTGTCTATGGATTGGAACCGTGCCCAGTCAATCGGCACCGAATTTCATTCGCTATATGGACCCGGACACGGCTTGATTCAACGGCCGGGGCGCCGGTTAACGATTCCCCGGCTCGAATGACGTTCGGAATTTGGGTCGAGGCGGTCTAGGGCGTATAATCGCGCGCCCTGAACCTCACTGACCGAAGACGACAAGGCTCATGACCAAGAAACTCTTCATCAAGACCCACGGCTGCCAAATGAACGAATACGACTCGTCACGCATGGCGGACCTGCTCGGTGACAGCCACGGTTATGAGTTGACCGACAACGCCGAGGACGCGGACGTCCTGTTGTTGAACACCTGCTCCATCCGCGAAAAAGCCCAGGAGAAGGTCTTCCACCAGCTCGGCCGCTGGAAACAGCTCAAAGCCAAAAACCCCGACCTCAAGATCGGCGTCGGCGGCTGCGTCGCCTCCCAGGAAGGCGAAGCCATCTCCGATCGCGCGCCCTACGTCGACATGATCTTCGGTCCGCAAACCCTGCACCGCCTGCCCACCATGCTGGATGCTTCCAGCGGCACCCCGGTCAACGGCGCCGGCAACCGCATCGCCATGGTCGACGTCACCTTCCCCGAGATCGAAAAGTTCGACCACCTGCCCGCGCCCAAGAGCGACGGCGTCTCCGCCTTCGTCTCCATCATGGAAGGCTGCTCCAAATACTGCACCTTCTGTGTCGTCCCCTACACCCGGGGCGAGGAAGTCAGCCGTCCCTACGACGACGTCATCGCCGAAGTCGCCCACCTCGCCAGCCAGGGCGTGCGCGAAATCAACTTCCTCGGCCAGAACGTCAACGCCTATCGCGGCACCAAGCACGACGGCGGCGAAGCCGACCTCGCCGAGCTGATCACCCTCGCCGCCCAGATCGACGGCATCGACCGCATCCGCTTTACCACCAGCCACCCGGTCGAATTCAGCGAATCCCTGGTCGACGTCTACAAAGACGTCCCCGAACTCGTCAGCCACCTGCACCTGCCGGTCCAGAGCGGCTCCGACGCCATACTCGCCGCCATGAAACGCGGCCATACCTGTGAGGAGTACATCGACAAGATGGAGCGCATCCGCGCCAACCGCCCGGATATCAGCTTCTCCTCCGACTTCATCATCGGCTTCCCCGGCGAAACCGAAGCCGACTTCGAAGCCACCATGAACCTGATCCAGCGCATCGGTTTCGACCACAGCTTCAGCTTCGTCTACAGCCAGCGCCCCGGCACACCCGCCGCCCAGCTGGACGACGATACGCCTGAAACGCTAAAGAAACAGCGCCTGGCCATCCTCCAGGACCGCATCACCCAGCAGGCGCAGCGCATCAGTCGGCGCATGGTCGGCAGCACCCAGATCATCCTGGTGACCGAGCGGTCCAAGCGAAATCCGGCGGAACTGTCCGGTCGGACCGAGAACAACCGGATCACTTTCTTCGAGTGCGACGACGACAGCCTGATCGGGAAATTCGTTCAGGTGAAGATCACCGAGGCGTACGCGAACAGCTTGCGAGGTGAGGTCGTTAATGAGGATTTGGCGTATTAGTTGAAGATTCCGTGGCTGGGTTCGCCCCTGAGGCGGGGGTAGCCCTCCCTGGGGCCGCCGTGAACCCATCCATGGGGGCTTGACGGCAGCGATCCCTGCTGCCCACATCCCCTGGGAGGGCTACCTCCGCCTCAGGGGCTTGTTGCCGTGCCGAACATACATCCCCTTCCCAGGGGGGCATGGTTGAATTTGGTACCAAGGTGAGCGACCGGTGCCTGGGTATGCTCACGCAGGGGAGTCCGAAACATGGATGTTTCGGTCTAGCGCCCATGGAGGGGTTCACAGCGACCCGGAGAGAGCATACCCAGGCGCCGGTCGCGGACCATTGGCACGAAACACAACCCAATGGGAATAAGCAGCCACGTTCTTAGACCAATGGCATTTTGACAAGCGGGGGACCGTGCGTATCCTTGCAACTATAGAGACAGACCAAGAGGACTCGACCCACTTTGAGTAACCAGTCAACGGCCGGAGCGGATACTCCGGTGGCGGGTTTGCGGCAATTCGAGCTGCAGCCCGACAACCCCCAACGACTGGCCAGCCTATGCGGCCTGGCCAACGACAACCTGAAGCAGATCGAAGAACGCCTGGACGTCCGCGTTCTCAACCGGGGCAACCGCTTTGAACTTCAAGGCGAAGACGAGAGTCTCCAAGCCGCCGAAGACATCATCAAGCGTCTGTATCGGGAAACCAAAGGGGGCAAGGACCTGCTGCCGGACACCATCAACCTCTTCCTGCAGACTTCCGAGGTCGAAACCCTCAAAACCACCGACGATGGCCCACTGCACGACACCAAACTCTACGTCCTGCACACGCCCAAGTCCGTGGTCAAGCCGCGCGGACCCAACCAGCGCGCCTACGTGCACAACGTCCTCACCAACGACGTCAATTTCGGCGTCGGTCCGGCGGGCACCGGCAAGACATTTCTCGCGGTTGCCTGCGCCGTCGAGGCGCTGCAAAAGGACCAGATCAAACGCATCGTCCTGGTACGCCCCGCCGTCGAAGCCGGTGAAAAACTCGGTTTCCTGCCCGGCGACCTGAGCCAGAAAGTCGACCCCTACCTGCGGCCGCTGTACGACGCCCTCTATGAAATGCTGGGTTTCGAAAAAGTCGACCGGCTGATCGAGCGGAACGTGATCGAAGTCGCTCCGCTGGCCTACATGCGTGGCCGTACCCTGAGCAACGCCTTCATCATTCTGGACGAGAGCCAGAACACCACCCGTGAACAGATGAAGATGTTCCTCACCCGCATCGGCTTCGGCTCCACCGCCGTCATCAATGGCGACCCGACCCAGGTCGACCTGCCGCGCGGTCAGAGCTCCGGTCTGGCGCATGCCCTGTCCATCCTGCAAAACGTGGACGGCATCAGCATCACCCAATTCGGATCCAAGGACGTGGTTCGCCACCCCCTGGTCCAGCGCATCGTGGACGCCTACGACGAACTCGACAGCCAATGAACCTGACCCTGGATCTGCAGTCCGCGAGCACGCAGGACGACCTCCCCGACGCCGCCCAACTGACCTCCTGGCTCCAGGCCGCCCTGAGTGGACGGCGCGAACGGGCCGAGGTCAGTGTGCGCCTGGTGGACGAAACCGAAAGCCGGACACTGAACCGGACCTATCGCGACAAGGACTACCCCACCAATGTCCTGTCGTTTCCGTTCGAGGTGCCCGAGGGCATCGACGACGAGGAACTCCAGGCGCTGCTGGGCGACCTGGTCATTTGTGCTCCGGTGGTGCGGCGTGAAGCGCACGAACAGGGCAAACCGGAACGGCACCACTGGGCGCATATGGTGGTTCACGGTACCTTGCATTTGCTCGGCTATGACCACATCGACGCGGATGAGGCCGAACACATGGAACAGCTTGAACGGGACATTCTGGCCAATCTCGGCCTGCCCGACCCTTACCTGCTCCCCGAGGAATCAGGGACAGACCGGACCGAATAACGGCTCCGACTCGACAGCAACAGAGGAAAACTGACGCCATGAGCGACGATCGACCTACGAGTAGCGGCCCCGGGAAGCGAACCTGGCTGGAACGCCTTTCAGACGCCTTCACCGGGGAGCCCAAAGATCGAGAGGACGTGCTCAACGTGCTCAAAGACGCCCAGGAACGCGACATCCTGGACGGCGAAGCCTTCAAGATAATCGAAGGGGCCATGAACGTCTCGGACATGCACGTCCGTGACATCATGATCCCCCGCTCGCAAATGGTCAGCCTGGAGACCGATGAAAGCATTCAGCAATGGCTGGGGAAAATCGTCGATTCCGGCCACTCCCGCTTTCCGGTACTGGGTGAAAACTCCGACGAGGTCGTCGGTGTCCTGCTCGCCAAGGACCTGCTCGGCCTCGGCCTGCAAACCAGCTTCAACCTCGACGACATGCAAAGCCGTCTCAAGAGCGTCATTCGGTCGGTCAACTTTGTCCCCGAAAGCAAGCGTCTCAACGTTCTGCTCAAGGACTTTCGCAGCAACCGCAACCATATGGCGGTTGTCGTCGACGAATACAGCCAGACCGCCGGCCTGGTCACCATCGAGGATGTGCTCGAGGAGATCGTCGGCGAGATCGAAGACGAACACGACGACGCCGCCGACGCCAATATCCGCCCCAACGGCAGCGGCGGCTTCGTGGTTCAGGCCCTGACACCGATCGAAGACTTCAACGAGCACTTCGGCACCGAATTCAGCGACGAGGAATTCGACACCATCGGCGGCATCATCATGCATCAGTTCGGCAAGGTGCCCAAGCGCGACGAGTCCATTACCCTGGGCGACCTCATCATCCGCGTTATCAATGCCGACAATCGTCGTGTCCGTGCGTTCGAGGTGAACCGGCTGGAAGCGCCGGTGGAAGCCTGATCGATCAATATCATGTCGGGTGGCTCGCTCCGGTCCACCCGATCCTTTCATCGTGTCCCGGAAAGCCATCCCACCCCCCATTCCAGTAATCTCGACTACACTTAGACAAAAAGGCGTTTTTGTGACGTGCCGCACAATGTTCGGTAACGATCGGGAAACAACAATGTCCAGCCCACCGATAAACGCCGCCGACCGACACCATTGGAGTACGCAGTGATGGTCAGCCCTCCGCAGATACGCAGTGGCCAAACCACAGAACGGGATCCGGTTCAGGCCGTGAGGGACTTTCATACTCAGGTGAGCCAGGAAGACACCGCTCTGGTGCTGTTTTTCTGCTCCAGCCAATACGACCTGGACGCCCTGGCCGCTGAAATGGACCGCCTGTTCACCGATACCCTCGTCGTCGGCTGTACCACCGCCGGTGAGATCGGCCCCGGCGGCTATCTCGATTACAGTCTCAGTGGAGCCAGCTTCCCCGCGGACAGTTTCCAGGCTGTCACCGGCCTGATTCACCCACTCCACACCTTCGAGATCACCCAGGGAAAGAATTTCGTTCAGGGGCTGATGCGCCACCTCGAGGTCCTGGCGCCCCAGGCCGGGACCTATAACAGCTTTGCCTTTCTGATGATCGACGGGCTGTCGCAACAGGAAGAACCCGTCAGCCGTTCACTGCACAGTGCGCTGGGCGGCATCCCCATGTTCGGCGGTTCCGCCGGCGACGACCTGCGTTTCGACCAGACCCTGATCTACCACGACGGCCGTTTCCACAATGACAGTGCCGTCCTGGTTCTGGCGACCACCCGCAATCCGTTTCGCATCTTCAAGACCCAGCATTTCAGCGCAACCGACCAGCGTATGGTCGTGACCAGCGCCGACGCCAGCCGCCGGCTGGTGTTCGAGATCAACGGCCTGCCCGCCGCAGAGGAATACGCCCGCCTGGTCGGCGCCGACATCGACGACCTCAATCCGATGCGGTTCGCCACCTCGCCCGTTGTGGTGCTGATCGACGGCCATGAATACGTTCGCTCCATTCAAAAAGTGAATCCCGACGGCAGCCTGACCTTTTACTGCGCCATCGACGAAGGCATTGTCCTGCGCGTGGCCCGAGGTGTGGACCTGATCGACAACCTGACACACAGCCTCGCCGACATCCGCAAGGACATCGGACCACCCCAGGCCGTCATCGCCTGCGATTGCATCCTGCGCAACCTGGAAATCTCCCAGGGCGGTCTGAAACAGGCCGTCGGCACCATCTTTCAGGACAATCACACCGTAGGCTTCAGTACCTATGGGGAACAATACGCCGGTGTGCACGTCAACCAGACCTTTACCGGTCTGGCCATCGGGTCGGTCAAGGGGGAGCCACATGAGTAATCACAAGAACCCGAAACCGACCCCCTTCAGCCACCCCGACCCCAACGATGAAATCCGACGCCTGAACAAAATCATCGACGCTCTGATGAATCGGGCCGAACGCAGTATGAGCAGCCAGGGCTCCGACTTCAGCCTGTTCCAGACCGCCCTGATGCTCGAAGAGAAGGTCACCAACCGGACCCGGGCGCTGGAAGAGGCTCTGCGCGACAACGAACGGATCAACCGCGACTTGTTTCGCACCACGGTTGAGATGCAGACGGAAATCAAGGAACGGCAACGGGCCCAGGTCGCGCTCACCGAATCCGAGTCCCGTTACCGTTCGGTGACCGAGGCCGCCCTGGACGCCATCATCACCATCGATGAAGGCAATCGCATCAGCTTCGTGAACCCCACGGTGGAGAAAATCTTCGGCTACAGCCGGCAGTCCATGCTCGGCCAGCCCATCACCCTGATCATTCCCAATCAGGCACCGGCCTCGACCTCCGGCTCGCTTGCCGACTACCTGTCCAGTCAGATTGGCCGGCTGAACCGCGAACACCTGGAATTGACCGGTCGCCATCGCGACGGCTACGACATCCCCCTCGAACTGTCTTTCGGGGAGTTCGAAACCGGCGGCTTGCGGTACTTTACTGCCATCGCCCGGGACATCACCGAACGCAAGCACGCCGAAGCCTTGCGGGAAGGGCAATACCACATCCTTGAGTTGATCGCTTCCGACACACCCACCGAGGAAACTCTGGAAGCGTTATTGCGCTTCATCGACCATCAGCACTCCGACGGACGCGCCACCATTGTCCTGCTGGCCGATGACGGTCGCACCATCGAACGCACCCTGGCGCCCACCTTCCCGGATCAATACGGCAACGCGCTCTGCGGCCTGAAAACCGGCCCAAATGCCGGATCCTGCGGGACGGCCATGTACTTTGCCAAACCGGTGGTCGTGAGCGATGTTCAGGAAAGTCCGCTGTGGGCCCCCTACCGGAACCTGGGAGAGACCTTCGGGTTTCGGGCCTGCTGGTCCACCCCCATCTTCAGTGCCGAAGGGGAAGTGCTCGGTTCGCTGGCCATCTACCATCCGGATGTTCACACACCCAGCGCCGAAGAACAGAAACTGGTCGCCAGCGCCGTCCATCTCGCCGGCATCGCCATCCAGCGCAGCCGCACCGAAGCCCGCATCCGCCATATGGCGCATCACGATGTCCTGACCGGCCTGCCCAACCGCACCCTGCTTGAAGACCGCATCGAACAGGCCCTGGCCGTGGCCCGGCGCGAAGACTGTCAGGTCGCGGTCATGCTGATTGACCTGGACCGGTTCAAGACCGTCAACGACTCCCTCGGCCACCACATCGGCGACCAGTTGCTGCGACTGGTCGCCGAACGCCTCCAGGCCTGCATTCGCCGCAGCGACACTATGGCCCGGCTGGGTGGTGACGAATTCGTCATCTGCATGCCCGCCCTGCACGACCCCGAGGGCCCCTCCCGGCTGGCGGAAAAAATCATCTCCGAGCTGTCCCGATATTTCACCGTCGACGATCTGGAACTGCACATCGGTGCCAGCATCGGCATCGGTTTTCACCCGACCGACGGCGACACACCGAACGACCTCTTGCGTGCCGCCGACGCCGCCATGTACGCCGCCAAAGACCGGGGCCGCGGCAATTTCCAGTTCTTCACCCAGGAACTGAACCGCCAGGCACACGATCGTCTGATGCTGATCACCCAGTTGCGTCAGGCCATCGAACGCCAGGAATTCGTGCTCTACTACCAACCGTTGGTCGACATTCACGAGGGCCGCATTGTCGGCGCCGAAGCCTTGCTGCGCTGGCAACATCCCGAGCGGGGTCTGGTTGCCCCGGACCAGTTCATCCCGATCCTGGAAGAAACCGGCCTGATGGTCACCGTCGGCGAATGGGTCATCGACGCCGCCTGCCGTCAAAACGCCATCTGGCAAGCCGACGGTGTTCCCCCGATCTCATTGGCCGTCAATCTCTCCGCGGTCCAGTTCTACCGCAGCGATATTCTGAAAACGGTCCAATCCGCGCTGCAACGGCATCAACTGGACCCGCAGTGGCTGACCCTGGAATTCACCGAAGCGGTCCTGTTCGAGGAAACGGAGCCGGTGATCCGGACAATGCATCGGATGAAACAGATCGGCGTGGGACTGGCGCTGGACGATTTCGGAACGGGTTATTCGTCGCTCTCCTACCTGCAACGCTTTCCCGTGAACCGATTGAAGATCGACCGGAGCTTCCTGCGGGACGCGGAGGAACACGACGGATCGGCGGACATCATCAACAGCATCATCCGGCTGTCACAGAGCCTGGGGTTGATCAGCGTGGCCGAAGGCGTGGAGACATCGACCCAATTGGCCCTGGTCGAGACACTCGGCTGTAACGAGGTCCAGGGCTACCTCTTCAGCAAACCCATCCCGGCCGACGAATTCACCCGATTGCTGAAATCCGGGCTGCCTTCCACTCTGCCCCTGATGTGCAACCATTAAGGTTTTGTGCCCATATGCTCCCTTTACTGGGTTGCCTTTTGTGCCAAGAACCCGTGCTTGAGGCTGGGCGCACTCTTCCGGGGACCGCTGTAGACCCATCCATGGGCGCTTAACTTCGGCATCCATGCCTCAGATGTCCCCTCCAGAGTACCCCCAACCCCAAGCACTGGTCAGCTATGCAACCGCCTACCACCCTCCCCCCGCATTTCATTTGAACTAAGTATTCAATTGGAAAGTCCACTTACCGCCACTACAGTGGGTAGAGATTCATTCATGCTCGACTACTGGGTTTTGGCTTCCTGGTGAGCTAGCGACGGATGCTAGGGGTGCTCATACGAGGATATCTGAGGCATGGATGCCGAAGCTAAGCCCCCATGGATGGGTCTACGGCGACCTCGTAGGAGCACCCCTAGCAGCCGGTGCGGGTTCCTGGCACTCAGTGATAAGTAACCACGATAGCCGAAGGTTAAGTAACCACTGAATTAACGACCGATGGGAGAACACACCATGCGTAAGGAATCTGACAGTTTTGGTGAGATGCAGGTGCCGGATGACGCGCTGTATGGCGCTCAGACAGCCCGGGCACTCGACAACTTTCGAATCTCCGGCGAGCCTATGCCGACGGCCTTTATCCAGGCCTGTCTGAACATCAAAGCCGCGGCGGCCGAGGCCAATGCCGGCCTGGGCACTTTAGACACCGACATCGCCAAAGCCATCGTCGACTCGGTGAACGAAATCAGCGCCGAGCAACTGGAGCGACAATTCCCGGTGGACGTGTACCAGACCGGCTCCGGCACCAGCACCAACATGAACGTGAACGAAGTGTTGGCGCACCTGGCCTCCGAGCGGCTGGGCAAGACCGTCAGCCCGAACGACCACATCAATGCCAGTCAGAGCAGCAACGACACCATTCCCACCGCGATACAGGTGAGCGCCGCCCTGGCCGTGGAAGGCCAGGTCATGCCCGCCATCACGGCCTTGCGCGACACCATCGACGAGCGCGGTCGGGAGTTGGCGGATGTGGTGAAAACGGGTCGTACGCATTTGATGGATGCGATGCCGATGACCCTGGAACAGGAATTCTCGGCCTGGAGCGAGGCGCTGAGCGCCAGTCAGCGTCGGCTGCAACAGTGTTTGTCCCGGTTGAAGGCGTTGCCGCAGGGCGGTACCGCGATCGGTACCGGCATCAACGCGCCCCACGGGTTCGCGGATCAGTTTTGTTTTCATCTCAATCAGCGTTTACAGGACGATTTCTGTCCGCACAACAATGCGTTTTACGGCATCAGCACCCAGGATGTGTCGCTGGAGCTGTCGTCTCAACTGAAGGGACTGGCGACCACGCTGATCAAGATCAGCAACGACCTGCGCTGGATGAACAGCGGCCCACTGGCGGGTCTGATGGAAATCGAGTTGCCGGCGTTGCAACCGGGCAGCAGCATCATGCCCGGCAAGGTGAATCCGGTGATTCCGGAAGCGGTGATCATGGCCGCTTACCAGGTGATTGGCTTTGATACGGCCATTACACTCGGCGCCCAGTCGGGTAATTTTCAGCTGAACGTCACTCTGCCGTTGATCGGCCGGAACCTGTTGCAGGGCTGTCGGTTGATGACAGCGTCCTGCGAGCATCTGGCGGAAAAGGCCATTGCGGGGCTGAAGGTTAACGAATCCTCGATCGCCGACCCCCTGCACCGGAATCCCATTCTGGTCACGGCGCTGAACCCGGTGGTGGGCTATTTGAAGGCGGCCGACATTGCCAAGAAAGCCTACAAGGAACAGCGGCCGGTGCTCGATGTGGCCGAGGAAATGACGGATTTGTCCCGGGACGAGTTAAAGGACCTGCTGGATCCGGCCAAGCTGGCGCGACCCTGAGCTTTCCTTTTTCCAGTCCAGGAGGGATTTCACGGTGGGCTATGCCCACCCTATTCGTCCCGGCGGCCGTCCACGACCACATGGCCGAAGGGTTTGAACAACACAATCAGTCTCGGTAGTAACGTCAAAGCCCCGATCAGCGCTACCGCCATGGCCAAGGCCGTCAGCAACCCGAAATACAACGTCGGCCGGAAATTGGACAGCATCAAAATTCCGAACCCGAGTATGATGGTGATCGAGGTATAGAACATCGCCTTGCCGATGGAATTATGACTGCGGTTCAGGGCTTTGATGTAGTGCCCGTCGCGCTGGATTTCTCGGCGGAAACGGACGATGTAATGAATGGTGTTGTCGACGGCGATGCCGATCGTGATACTGGCGATGGTGATGGTCATCATGTCGAGCGGAATGCCGAACCAGCCCATGATCCCCAGTACGAAGGTGGCGGCGAGAAGGTTGGGCGCCATGGCGATCAGGCTGAGTTTCAGGCTGCGAAACAGCAGCATGAACATGCCGAGAATCCCCAGGAAGACAGCGCCCAGCGTCATGATCTGCGAACCGAACAGGCTCTGCAGCATGTTGTTGTACAGGACCATCATGCCGGTCAATTTGATCTGTCCGGGTTCGAAGCCAAGTTCCTCGACGGCATCCTCACGGACACGTTCGAGGAAGGCATCCCGATCAAGATCATCGAGCGAGTCGATCATGCGCACATTGATCCGCGCCTGGTTGTGTTCGACCGAGACATAAGGTTCGATGACGATGTCGCGGAATTCCTTGGGAATCACCGAGTAGAGCAACGCCAACTGAACATTGGTCATCGGCTGGCCGTCATTGAACCCTTCGGCGATCTCGACCATGGTCGCCAGCGACAGCACCTTGCCGGTTTCGGGCTGCCGATCCAGGTACTGGTGCAGTTTCTTGATTTGTTCGATTTTATCGCCGGTGAACCAGTACTTTTTCGGGTCGTCCTCGACGTTGAAATCGTCCTGGAATCGGCCGACATTATCGGACTCCATGCTGAGAAAATCTTCCTCGACGAAGCCGTCGCTTCCTCCTTCTTCCATAAACGGATCGCCACCGGACGCATCGGAGGATTCGGTGTCCGCCTCCGGCTGACCGGTTTCGCCACTGGACCGGTCGACCGGCGAGGGTCCGGGGAAATTGATCAGTACTTCGAGCGGCGTGGTTCCCCCCAGGCGCTGATCGATGACCGTCATGCCCTGGTAGATTTCGGTGCTTTCGTCGAAATAGTCGATGAAGCTGTTTTCCACCACCAGGCGGGTAATGCCGATGATGGTGAACCCGGCCAACGCCAGACTGGCCACCAAAATCCAGTTACCGGAGCGCAGCGTCACCCGGGCGAACCAACGGGTGGTGAATCCGCCGGACTTGCTTTCGGCGGTGCGCCGGTCCTTGCCCAACACCATCAACACGGAGGGAAACAGCGTAAAGGTGATGATGAAGGCGCACACGATACCCAGCGCCATCATCCAGCCGAAGTTGATGACGGGGCGGATGCCGCTGAACATCAACGAAATAAAGGCCACGCCCGTGGTCAGCGCCATATACAGGCAGGGTACGGCGATGCGACGAACCGCCATGGTGACCAGTCGTCGTTGGTCCCAGTCATCGTGTTTGCGCAATAATTCGCGATAGCGAACGATGAGGTGGATGGACATCGACAGAGTGAGGATCAGCAACAGGGATATGAAGTTGCTGGAGATCACCGTGACCGGCCAGCCTCCCCACCCCAGTATGCCCAACATGCTGACCACCACGACGCCACAACACAGCAGCGGTACGGCCACCCAGCGTGGTTTGCGAAAGATGACCGTCAGAGTGGCGATCAGCAACAGGAAGACACTGATGCCGAAGGTAATGAGATCGTTACGCACGAAACTGATGATGTCATCGGCGATCATGGGAACACCACCCAGGTGCAGTTCACCGTAGGCTTGGTAGTCCCGGGTAATGTCGCGAACGGCTTCGATCACCTCGTGAACCCGGTCGGCCCGCAAGGCGTTTTGCAGCCGAATCTGCTCGTCGATGCGCTCCAGGGCTTCCGGTTCGAATTCGGGGGACTGATTCTGTCGCTGGGTTTCCAGTTCCTCACGCAGCTCCAGCAGACGGGCCTTTTCCTCATCCCGGGGCAGGTTGATCTGCAGGGCCGTGGTGTTCTCGCTCAGATTCAACAGCAGGTTGACGTACAAAGGGCTGTTGGCCAATTCGGTCCGCGCCATCTCGACATCGGCGGCCGGGTCTTCCAGCGTTTTGATATTACTGACCAGTTCGCTCATGGGGACCGGCGGGTTCGACAACAGGGGCACGTCCATGACCGACACGACGGACTCGACACCCTCAATTCCACGGATGTCGTCGCGCAGGTTGCTCAAATGATCCAGCGACGGTTCGGAAAACAAAGGCTCTTCAGGGGTGAAGGTGAGCACCAGGAATTCCTGGGAGCCATATCGCTCGGATATGGTCCGGAAGTACTCCAGATCGTCGTCCCCCTCCAACAGCAGGCTTTCTGCGGACGCATCCAGAGTGAAGTTCCGGGCCTGGTAGCCGAGCAGCAGGACGAGCAGCGCCAATCCGACGATCACCCAGATGGCGTGCCGGGTAATCGCTTGTTCGTAGAGGGAGAGTAATTGTTGCCGCATGGTGTCGCAGTCCTGTCCATTTGATTGGCCGGCCTGTGTCAGGGGCGGCCGGAACCCAAGCCGGACATCCTAAACAAGGGCCGTGGTGCTGTCATCCGGATTTACCGGGCCGTCGCCACCAGCGCGGTACACGCCGACAGTAGGCCCGGTAAGCCTCGCCGTGAATCTGTTCGAGTTGGTGCTCCTCGCGGCGAATAAACAGGCCGTACAGCAGAAACGGACTGCCCAGCACCACCAGCCAGGGCGATACCGACCCGACCCAGATGGCGAGGCCGCCGGCGATGAGGACAAAGCCCACGGACATGGGGTTGCGACTGAGCCGGAATACGCCCCGCTCGACCAGGACATCGGAAGGTTCGCCGGGGTGCGCGGAGGCACCGGCCCGATGCAGCTCCCGTTCGGCGGCGATGTTGATCAGGGCCCCCAGCGCGATGGGCAACAGGCCCAGGAAGTTCCAGGGGTAGGGAAAGATCACGCCCAGCGGTTTGATGAAATGCAGGGCGAAGATCACCAGCATGACCAACAGGCCAAGTGCGGGCGGTAGAAACGGGGGTTTGTGTGGCATCGTGACTCCGATTGCCCGGGTATTGACTGTGCGGGAAGTGTAAGGAACCCCGACACCGGATACAGCCGTCGAAAGTCACTTCCTTAAAACTCTGGGCGGTGGTCCGCGCCGGCTGCTGGGTATCCGTCGCTGGTCCAATCGGCGAACTCAGAACTACGTTTTTCAAGTTTCAAAGAACAGTATTTTCAGCCAGGGTGTGGCATTCGTCGTAGCAGTGGCAGTCGATGACGTGGTCGAGCACCAAGCCGGTGGCCTGCATGAAGGCGTAACAGATGGTCGGGCCGACGAAGTTGAAGCCGCGTTTCTTCAGCGCTTTGGACATGGCTTCGCTTTCAGGCGTTGTCACAGGGATTTCGCTCATGGAACGCCATTCGTTGATGATGGGACGACCATCGACAAAGGACCAGAGAAAGGGACTGAAGTCTTCACCGGCGTCGACCATGGCGACGTAGGCTCGGGCGTTGCGGACGATGGACTGGACCTTGAGGCGGTTGCGGACAATGCCGGGGTTGCTCAGGCAGCGTTCCATGTCTTTGTCTGTGTAGCGGACCAGAGCATGGGGATCGAACTGGGCGAAGGCGTCGTAGTAGGCCGGTTGTTTTCTGAGGATGGTGATCCAACTGAGGCCAGCCTGCTGTCCGTCGAGGCAGAGTTTGGCGAAGAGATCGAGCGGGTCGGTAACCGGGCGACCCCAGACCTGATCGTGATACGCCTGATACAGCGGGTCATCCCCACACCAATCACACCGTTTCATGTTCCTTGGCTCCTCATTACTGTGGCTGAATTGTTTATTAAGCCTATGGTCCGCACCCAAGGTGGGGGATGGCTGTTTAGGGGTCGCCGTAAACCCATCCATGGGGGCTTGACGGCAGCCATCCTGGCTGCCGACATCCCCGAAACAGCCATCCCCCACCTTGGGCGCTTGGTACCTTGCCAACTCCCACTTCGACTATGGTTACAGCAGCACCAAATTATCTCGATGCACCAACTCCGGCTCGGCCATAAAGCCTAAAATCGATTCGAAGGTCTGGGAAGGCTGGCGCAGGATTTTTTGGGCATCGTCGCTGTCGTAGTTGCAGAGTCCGCGGCCGAGCAGAACACCGTTTTCGTCGACCAGGGACACGCACTCGCCACGCTGGAACCGGCCTTTGGCGGCCAACACACCGACGGCGAGGAGGCTCTTGCCCTGTTCGGTCAGGGCTTTACGGGCCCCGGCGTCGAGGGTGAGTTCGCCTTTGGTCTGGAGGTGGCCGGCGAGCCATTGTTTGCGGGCGGCGAGCGGTTCGAGGTCGGGAACGAGTTCGGTGCCGAGCTGTTCGCCAGCGCGCAGTCGGGTGAGGACGTGGTCGTTGCGCCCTCCGGCGATGACGGTGACGGCGCCGCTGCGCGAGGCGAGGCTGGCAGCGCGGACTTTGGTGGCCATGCCACCACGTCCGAGAGCACCACCGCCACCGGCGACGGCTTTGATGTCGGGGTCGGTGGCTTTGGCCTGGCGAATGAGTTGGGCGTCGGGATTGCTGCGCGGGTCGGCGTTGAAGAGGCCGTCCTGGTCGGTGAGCAGGATGAGGGCATCGGCTTCGACCAGGTTGGCGACGAGGGCGCCGAGGGTGTCGTTGTCGCCGAAGCGGATTTCGTCGGTGACGACGGTGTCGTTTTCGTTGACGATGGGGATGACGGGCAGCGTCAGCAGGGTTCGCAGGGTGCTGCGGGCGTTGAGGTAGCGGCGCCGGTCGGACAGGTCTTCGTGGGTCAGCAGGATCTGGGCGGTGTGGCAGTCGTATTGCTGGAAGAGGTCTTCGTAGGTCTGGACGAGTTTGGTCTGTCCGACGGCGGCGGCGGCCTGGAGTAATTCCATGGATTCGGGACGTGTGGTCCAGCCGAGGCGGCTCAAACCCGCGGCGACGGCGCCGGAAGAGACGAGGACGACTTCGACGCCCTGTTCTCTCAGCGCGGCGATCTGGCTGACCCACTGATGAATCCGCATCAGGTCCAACCCTTTGCCGTCATTGGTCAACAGGGCCGACCCTATCTTCACAACCCAACGTTTCCCCTCGGTCAGGGCGGTATGTCTAACGGCCTCGGACACTCTACTTTCCTTCTATTCTCTCATGGTTCGGTGGTTGGTCGAGTCACGGTACTACTTTGGGGTTTTAACCCGCCCCAGGCGCCCGGATGCCCTCAGACGGACCGCTGCAAGTACTTCCATGTAAGCTCGACGGCCCGCATCCCTGCGGGCCGACGTCCGTCGGAGGGCACCCGAACACCTGTGGCTAGCTATCATCGCCACCGCCCTAATCACAACCACAAAGTGCACAATGCTTGTCTTACTGACGGACGGAATTGGCACCGTTGACTAGCGAGGGGTGGTGGGGCTCCCCTCCGGGGAAGTCCGCAGCAGGGATGCTGCGGCCTAGCCTACATGGATGTATAAACGGCGACCCCGGCGGGGAACCCCACCACCTCTCGCGGATTCCCGGCACCACCGCCAGCCCAGCAAAACCCAACTGAAGCCTCTAAGGCGCGTAAACGATCTCTACGTCGTGATCATCGTCGTCGTCATTATCGTCATCACGCTCGACTTTGCGTGCGTGTTTGCGACGTTCCGACAGCGTACGAATGCGTTCGCGGGCTTCCTGCTCCACCTGGTCGCGATGGGCCGCATCGGCCTCCAGCAAGGCTTCGTCCTCGGCCAGGGCCGCTTTCGATTCTTCCAGCCAGGTCATCAGGTCCTGGACCAGTTTCGATGTGCCTTCATTCGCCAGGGCGGAGACGACATAGACCGGGCCTTCCCATTCGAGGGCCTGGATCACGCTGTCGATGCGCTCCTGGCGTTCTTCTTCAGGCACCATGTCGATCTTGTTCAGCACCAGCCAGCGCTCGCGCTGGGCCAGCGCCGGACTGAATTGTTCCAATTCGTTGGCGATGGCCAGGGCGTTGTCGGCCGGGCTAGTCTCATCGAACGGGTATAGATCGACGACGTGCAACAGAACCCGGGTGCGGACCAGGTGCTTTAGGAAGCGGATGCCGAGACCGGCGCCATCGGAAGCGCCTTCGATCAGGCCCGGTATGTCGGCCATGACGAAGGAACGCAGGCTGTCGACACGTACCACGCCCAGGTTGGGTACCATGGTGGTGAAGGGGTAGTCGGCCACCTTGGGTTTTGCGGCGCTGACGGCGCGGATCAGGGTCGATTTACCGGCGTTAGGCAAACCGAGCAGGCCGACGTCGGCCAGGACCTTGAGTTCCAGGCGCAGGTTGCGGCTTTCGCCGGGCGTGCCTTTGGTGAACTGACGAGGTGCCCGGTTGGTGCTGGATTTGAAACGGGTGTTGCCGACACCGCGACGACCGCCCTGGGCGATCTTGACCTGGTCGCCGTGCTGGCGCAGGTCGGCCAGGACTTCCTCGGTGTCTTCGTCGATCACGGTAGTCCCGACGGGGACAACGAGGGTGATGTCTTTGCCGCCTTTGCCGGTCATGTCACGGCCTTTGCCGGGTTCGCCGTTTTCGGCTTTATAGCGGCGGGTGTACCGGTAGTCGATCAGGGTGTTGACGTTCTCGTCCGCCTTGACCCAGACACTGCCGCCGTGACCGCCGTCACCGCCATCCGGACCGCCCTTTTCAACGAATTTCTCGCGATGGAAACTGACGCAGCCATTACCGCCTTTACCGGCTTCTATGCTAATGGTGGCTTCGTCTACAAACTTCATGGGGATGGCCTCTGGATGGCAATGAACAAGGTTGAGCTTTGCTCGGCGGTTAGCGCCGGCTGCCGGGTATGCTCATCCAGGGTGGTTCGCAGCAGGGATGCTGCGGTCCAGGCCCCATGGATGGGTTAACGCCGACCCTGGAGGAGCATACCCGGCAGCCGGTGCGGGCTTCTGGCACCACGCTTCAGCGATCTTGGTATGCTGATTATACAAAAAAGCCCTGCAGAGCAGGGCTTTTCGAAAGTTTATGTCAAAGAGCCGATCAGGCTACGATGTTCACAAACTTGCGGTTCTTGTCGCCCTTGGTGACAAATTCCACTTTACCGTCGGACTTGGCGAACAAGGTGTGGTCCTTGCCGATGCCGACGTTCAGTCCCGGGTGGAAGCGAGTGCCACGCTGGCGAACGATGATGCTGCCGGCGGAAACGGCTTGGCCACCGAAGGCCTTGACGCCTAAGCGTTTACTTTCCGAATCGCGACCGTTGCGAGTACTACCGCCTGCTTTTTTGTGAGCCATGGTGAGTCTCCGTTAATCCTGTAAATGTTCGTAATCAGGCAGAAATGCCAGTGATCTTAACTTCGGTGAACCACTGACGGTGGCCCATCTGCTTCATGTGGTGCTTACGACGCTTGAACTTCAGGATCTTCACTTTCTTGTGACGACCGTGAGTGACCACCTCGGCGGTGACCTTGGCGCCTTTCACTTCCGGAGCACCGACGTTGACCTTCTCACCGTCAACGACCAGCAGGACTTTGTCGAAATCGATGCTGGCACCGGTTTCGGCTTCAATTTTTTCGAGCTTCAGCTTGTCGCCTTCGCTGACGCGGTATTGCTTACCGCCACTTACGATTACAGCGTACATAATGTCTCTATTCCATCAAGTTGGCTTGGTCGACCCGCACGGTTTCATTACTTAACCTGCCTCTAAAGGCAACGCCTACGCTGGGAGCACCCTATAACAGGGAATGAAGCGGATCGGTCAGGGCGCGCAATTCTACGGATTTACCGCTTTGCGCGCAAGCCCCTGGTCACCTTGCCTTGACACGGGGTGGGGCGCTACCTAGCATCCCCCGCTGACGTTTCCCAGAAAGCCAGCCCGAATGGACCAGAAAGCCGTTTTTGCCACCGTTGCCGATGATTTCGCGGCCGTCAATCGCACCATACTCGACCAACTCGAATCCCGGGTTCCCCTGGTCGAAAAAATCGCCGACTACATCATCAGCAGCGGCGGCAAGCGCCTACGCCCGCTGCTGGCGCTGCTCAGCGGCGGTCTGTGCGGTTCGATCGACGAGCGCCATCACAAGCTGGCCACGGTCATCGAGTTCCTCCACACCGCCACCCTGCTCCACGACGACGTGGTCGATACGTCGGACTTGCGTCGCGGCCGCCCCACGGCCAACGCCAAATGGGGTAATGCTCCGAGCGTCCTGGTCGGTGACTTCCTATACGCCCGCGCCTTCGAGCTGTTGGTCGACATCGGTCAGATGCCGGTCATGAACCGTCTCGCCGTCGCCACCCGCACCATCGCCGAGGGCGAGGTGATGCAGTTGATGAACGTGCGCAACCCGGGTGCGACCGAGGCGCAGTACATGGATGTGATCAAGGGCAAGACCGCGGTGTTGTTCCAGGCATCCAGCGAGACGGCGGCCCTGCTCTCGGGTGCCGACCCGGCGCAGGCCGGGAAACTGGCGGAATACGGCTTGAACCTGGGTCTGGCGTTCCAGTTGATTGACGACGTGCTGGATTACGACGGCGATTCTTCGAAACTGGGCAAGAACGTCGGCGACGACCTGGCCGAAGGCAAGCCCACCCTGCCGCTGATTCACGCCATGGCCACCGCTCCGGCCGAAGACGCCAAGCTGATTCGCAAAGCGGTTCGCAAGGGCGGCCTGGACGAGCTCGAAGCCATCGTCGACATCGTGCATCGCTGCGGCTCCATCGATTATGTCCGGGACAAGGCGCTCGAACACGCCAACCTGGCCCTGGCCCAACTGGACACCTTCCCCGACTCCGACTACAAGGCCGCCTTAAGTGCCCTGACGGGGCTGGCAGTGGCCCGGGACAGTTAGTACCGTAGTTCGTTAATCTTCCTCGCCAGGAACCCGCGCCGACTGATACAGGGATGTATTCACGGCGGTCCCCGGAAGAGCATACCCCACCTTCGCCTCGCGGGTTCCTGGCACGAAATATAACCGGGTCGAGTAAAACCAACCACCGAATCTACCTCTCAGCACCCCGGGCAATTTGAGCGTTGACGTAAGCCTGGAGCGCTAGAAAATCGATGTCGGAGACGAATTTGAATTCGATGCCGTAGGCGGCGATGGAATTGTTGAGTTCGAAGCGATCCAATTCCGCTCGGATCTGGGCTTCGATGGAAATGACCCGGGTGACGTGTCCGACCGTGACCTTGCCGTTCAGCAGCAGCACATCCCCGGGTTGTCCCATCGGCTGAAGGGTTTCCAGTCGGGCACCGGTGGTGGAGAGGTCGACAATGGCGCCGAAACCGCGTTCGATGTCCGAATCGGACTGATTGACGATGGACACCTGCAGGTTGGCCAGCACCCGCTCGGCATTGCGGACCTCGCCGGCTTCCACCCGGCCCGGCCATTGCAGATGCAGGTAATGGATCGGGTAAGTGCACAGGTGCGTGACCTGGCTGCGAAAGGCGCAGGCGCTCTTGTTGGAGAAAAATCGTACGACCAGCGCCTGTTCCTTGCGAATCAGCAAAGGCCGGTTTTCGCTCAACATGGGCGTGGTGACCATAACGGAACGGCCGGGAATGTAGCCGAGGAGATGGCTGTTGTAGCGTTTACCTTCGTCACCTTCCACTTCCAGCTTCAGGTTGAAGCCGACGGGAAGACGCAACTTGCTGAATTCAACACTGGCCATGGCCAGACACCTTTTCGTTGGCGCCCGCACCTGGACCGGGCGGACACGTGCATGATGATTGTGGCTTCTTCGCTCCCGGTGCCGTCGTCAGGGACTATACAACGGGCTGTTCCGGAGCCAGGACCGGGTGTCGCGAACCAATTCGCGGATTTGGCGTTCGGTCAGTTCGCCGCGGTCGTCCTGCTGCCAGTCGGCCCAGAATTCGGCCGGAGGCATAAGAGTATCATCGGTCGCCGGTAGAAAATCTTTACGAAAATCGGTTCCGTTGTTCTGTAACCATAGCAGCAATTCCAGTCCGGCCACGTTGGCGACCATGTCTTCGGCGCTGAACCCGGAACGGCGGGTCAGGGCGTCGGACCATTCCTTGTAGACGGCCAGCTCCAGCACCGAGTCCGGACTCATCTGGGTGCCCAGCCACATGGCGAGCAGAAAATGACGCGCCAGATCGTAACGGCCGTGGAGGGTAAAACGCTTGAAGGGAAGTTCGGGCAGGTCTTCACCGGGTTTCAACCCGGACACCTCGCCCAGGGAGGCGTAGGTCAAAGCACCGAGCATGACCGGCGCGTCCTGGTCCCAGTCGAAATCCGGCCGGGTAACCATGACACTGAGAACCTGGCGCAGCGGGATGCGAAAGGCTTCCTGATCGGACAACCAATCACCCAGCCAGAGCACCTCGGCTTGCAACCGCTCACGCTGCCGACCGTCGGCCCAGAAAGGCGCGAAATCACCGAGCCAGCCCTGCAGCTCCGGATCGCCCCACTCGACGGACACGGTCATGGAGCCATCGCGCAAATCCACTCGCGGCGACAGTTGCTGCCAGACGGCCCGCGCATCGGCGACCGGTCGCTGGGCGTTGAGGCGGTCGTTGAGCGCATCCACCCAGGATGCGGGCAGTCCGAACCCGGCCACAGTCAAGGACTGAGCCCGGAACGGCTCCTCGGGCTGCCAGACCAGGGAAACCGGCAGGAAACGCTCGAAGACCCGGGTGGGCCACCACAGCTCGAGCGTCAAGGCGTCGGGTTGAATGTCGGCGCGAAACTGGGAGTGCGCCAGTGCCGGCTGCGTGGACGCCAACAGTATGGCCAGCTTCTGAACATCGTCTTCTCTGAGCGCCAGTTCGTAGACCTCACCGCTCTCGAGTCGGGCCGGATGATACTGTTCCATCCACTGGCGGTATTTTCGCAGATCGGAAAACGGAATGATGGTTCGCGGGACCTGACTGTCCGGTACCGTGGCCCACCAGAACCCGCCGGCCAGCAACCCCGTCAGGCACATCAGAACCAGTAACAGCCGCACCAGCCATTTCACCGAACCGGTTCTCCCGTTCCCGTGGCCGGTTCGTACAGCGCCTTCAACGTATCCTGAACGCCCCGGCGCCAGGCTTGTTGCTTGATGCCGAAGGTCGACAGAATCTTGCGCGTACTCAGCTCGGTGTTCGCGGGCCGGGAAGTGGTTTCGCCCAAAGTAGCGGGATCCACCGCTTCGACCTGTTCCGCTTCGACATCGATAAAGGACTTCGCCGCCTTGATCACCGTTTCGGCGAAGGTGGGCCAGTCGGTCACATCGCTGCCGACGTAGTGATAGGTCCCCCACAAGGGAGGGTCCACGTCGCAACCGACCTGTTCCAATATGGCAATAATGACCCGCGCGACATCCAGTGCCGGCGTCGGACACCCTTTCTGGCCACTGGGAACCCGGACCACGTCCAGTTCCGAAGCCTGGCGCAGGATGCGTTTGAGCACGTTGTCGCCATCCGGACCGAACACCCATGCCGTGCGCAGGATGATGTGCTTGTGCCAGAGCCGGCGAATGGCCTCTTCCCCTTCCCAAAGGCTGCGGCCAAAGGCATTGACCGGATTGGGCGTATCGGACTCGCTGTAAGCGGTGGTCTTGGTGCCGTCGAAGACCTGGTCGGTCGACAGTTGAAACAGGACGATGTCCCGTTCATGGCAAAGTCGGGCGAGATTCTCCACGCCCTCGCGATGCACCTTATCGCTGCGCTCGCGGTCACGCTCGGCGCTGTCGATGTCGCCGACGAGCTCGCAATTGATCACGCAATCCGGCTTAAAACGGTCGAGTTGTTCCTCGACCGAACGGAAATCGGTGATATCGAGTGTGTCCGATCCGCAGCCCAGGTGCGGGAATTCACGCGCCGTCAACAATCGACACAGTGCGGTCCCCACCTGTCCATGGGCCCCGAGAACCAGGATTTTCACGCCAGACCTGCCTTAGAACGGGATGTCGTCGTCGAAATCGTCGAAGTTATTGGAAGGCTGATTGCTCGGCTGCGGTGCCGGTTGACTGGGCGCCGGACGATTCGGCTGACCACCGCCGTAGCCCCCTTGTTGCGGCTGACCGCCCTGAGGCTGGCCGCCAAAGCCACTCTGGGGCTGAGGTTGACCACCGAAGCCCTGGTTCTGACCGGCAAATCCGCCGCCCTGGCCCTGACCCTGATTGTCACCACGTCCGCCAATGAACTGCATTTCGTTACCGACGATCTCGGTGGAATAGCGATCGTTGCCGTTCTGATCCTGCCATTTACGGGTCTGCAACCGGCCTTCGATATAGACCTGTGAGCCCTTACGCAGGTAGCTGGCGGCGTTTTCCGCCATGCGGCCGAAGAGCACAATCCGGTGCCATTCGGTGGAATCCTGACGATTGCCCTGCTCATCGCGCGGCCCGAGTTCGTTGGTCGCCACATTCAGATTGACCACCTGGGTTCCCGAAGCCGTCGCCCGCACGTCCGGGTCCTGACCCAGACGCCCCAGAATGATCACCTTGTTTACCGTTCCACGTGCCATAGTCTTTTATCCTGTATCAGTCTGTACTTTCCGTGATGAATGTCGCCCTACCCGAGTCGGTTCAACCCACATCCACCCGTGATTCGATCTCATTGTGAGCCGGCTGTCCAGCTCAATACGCCCACTTCTCATCGCGTCGTTCAGCCCACCATACTATCACCAACCAAAGCAATATGACTGCGAGCGAGATCGCAGCAATGCCGGTCATATCGAAGGTGCTGAAAGCCCAACCACCCACCAGGCCACCGCAGGCGGCGCCCAGGAACTGGCTGGTGGAAAACACGCCCATCGCCGTTCCGCGCGCCGTGACCGGCGCCCGTCGGCTGATGAGTGAAGGCAGGGTCGCTTCCATGAAGTTGAAGCCCACGAAAAACAGCCAGATCAGGCCGATGCTCAGGGCCGCGCTCTCACTGAAACCCAACCCCAATACGGCCAGTGCCAATAATACGGCCGCCCAGCGCAGCACCGGCACATGCGCCTTGCGCCGCTCGGCCACCATAATCATGGGGACCATGGCGACGAAAGACAGCACCATGACCGGTGCGTAGACCCAACCCAACTGATCGCCGCCAATGCCCTGACGGGTCAACACTACGGGCAGCCCCACGAACAACGCCGTCATGGTCAGGTGAAGGCTGAAGATCCCGAGGCTCAGCGGCGACAGCCGCCGATCGCCGAGCACTGCGCCCAGCTGCCGCAAATGCAATTGCCGCTCTTCATGCACACGGGCCTGGGGCGGGTGCGGCAACCAGGCCAATACCGCCATCCCGAGCAGCGCCAGCAGCGCCGTCGACCAGAACACGCCGCTCAAATCGAAGGCATCCGCCAGGATCGGCCCGACAATGACCGCCAGTACAAAGGACGCGCCGATGATGGCTCCAACGATCGCCATCGCCTTGGTCCGTTCCGACTCACGGGTGTAATCCGCCAGCAATGCCAATACCACACTCGCGATCGCCCCGGCGCCCTGAAGCGCACGGCCGACGACCAGCCACAGGACATGATCCGCCAGCGCCGCCAGCACCGACCCGGCCAGAAACACACCCAGACCGGCCAGAATAACCGGTTTGCGCCCGACCCGGTCCGACAGCATGCCCAGCGGTAGCTGCAACACCGCCTGGGTAATCCCATAGATACCCAGCGCCAGACCCAGCAACTGAGTCGTAGCACCGTCCAGATCCTGCCCATAAAGCGTCAGGACCGGCAGTACCATAAAGAGACCCAACATCCGGGATGCATACAGCAGGGACAGCCCGGTCAGGGCCTTTTTTTCCAATGCGTTGAAAGCCATATCTCGACGTCGTTCGTATTCCAGTAGCCGCAGGCGAGTCCGCCCGCTGAAAGCTGCGCATGGTACCAGAAATCTATCGTGGTGGGCGTCACTCTAAGCGGTATTTATGGCTTGGTTGCCAAAACCCGCACTGGTTGGTCGGTATACCTATTCGGGGTCGCCGTGAACCCATCCATGGGGGCTTGACGGCCGCCATCCAGGCGGCCGACATCCCCGAATAGGTACACCGACCAACCAGCGCTAGTCCAAAGTAGAACACATGCTTCAATAGCAGCTTAGAATGAGGTGTGGTGCAGGCAACGCTGACTAGCGGTGGATGCCCGGTGCGCTCAGCCGGGGATGTGCGCAGCATGGATGCTGCGGTCAAGCCTACATGGATGTATTCACGGCGACCCCGGAAGAGCGTACCGGGCAGCCATCGCGGGTTCCCGGCACTCAACCCACCCACTTGGGTTCTGTACATTTATACAGTAAACTGTGCGGCTGCCAATGACCTGTGAAACGGGTCGAACGAGGTTTCCCAGCCGCAGCCGGAACATGAGGATTGCATGGACAAGATCTCCGTCCAGGGTGCCCGCACCCACAACCTGAAGAACATCAACGTCGACATCCCCCGCGACAAACTGGTCGTCATCACCGGCCTGTCCGGCTCCGGCAAATCGTCGCTGGCTTTCGATACGCTGTATGCCGAAGGCCAGCGTCGCTATGTGGAATCCCTCTCCACCTATGCCCGGCAATTCCTGTCGATGATGGAGAAACCCGACGTCGACCACATAGAAGGCTTGTCTCCGGCCATCTCCATTGAACAGAAGACCACCAGCCACAACCCCCGGTCCACCGTCGGCACCACCACCGAAATCTACGATTACCTGCGACTGCTCTACGCCCGTGTCGGCGAGCCGCGTTGCCCCGAGCACGATGAGCCGCTCGAAGCCCAGACCATCAGTCAGATGGTCGACCAGGTCGTCGCCCTGCCCGAAGGCAGCAAGCTGATGATGCTGGCGCCGCTGATCAGCGACCGTAAAGGGGAGCACCTGCATGTGTTCAATGAACTGCGCGCCCAGGGTTTTGTGCGCGTGCGGGTGGACGGCACGGTGATGGACCTGGACGAGGTGCCGGCACTCGACAAGAAGCGCAAGCACAGCATCGAGGCGGTCGTTGACCGTTTTAAGGTTCGCGAGGACCTGAAATTGCGCCTGGCCGAGTCGTTCGAGACCTGTCTGACGCTCTCCGGTGGCATTACCCGGATTGTCTGGATGGACGGAGACGGCGAAGACATGCTGTTCTCGAACCGTTTCGCCTGCCCGGTCTGCGGCTATTCCATCGCCGAACTCGAGCCGCGCATGTTCTCATTCAACAATCCGGCCGGCGCCTGTGAAGGCTGCGATGGCCTGGGTGTGAAACAGTATTTCGACAACGCCAAGGTGGTACGCGACCCGACCCGCTCGCTGGCCGAAGGCGCCATCGCCGGCTGGGACCGGCGCGCGGTCTACTATTTCAGCCAATTACAGGCGCTGGGCGAGCACTACGGGGTCGATATCGACCGGCCCTTTGGCAAGCTACCCAAACGGTTTCAGCGCACTGTGCTGGAAGGCAGCGGCGATACCGAAATCGAGTTCTCGTACGTCAACAGCCGGGGCTCTGTCTACAGTCGCAAACATGTCTTCGAGGGCGTGCTGCCCAACATGGAGCGGCGCTACCGCGAAACCGACAGCCAGATGGTGCGCGAGGAACTGTCCAAAAACCTGACCGAACAGCCCTGCCCGAATTGCCACGGCAGCCGACTGAAGGAAAGCGCCCGGCATGTGTTCGTCAAGGGCATCAACCTGCCCGAAGTGACCCATATGTCGATCGGCGATGCGTTGAGCTATTTCGACGGCCTGACCCTGACCGGTGCCCGTGCCCAGATCGCCGAGAAGATCCTGCGCGAAATCATTCAGCGGCTCAGTTTCCTGGTCAACGTCGGCCTCGACTACCTGACGCTCGATCGCAGCGCGGACACCCTGTCCGGCGGAGAAACCCAGCGTATCCGTCTGGCCAGCCAGATCGGTGCCGGACTGGTCGGCGTAATGTACATTCTGGACGAACCGTCGATCGGCCTGCACCAGCGCGACAACGACCGATTGCTGCAGACGCTGACCAACCTGCGCGACATGGGTAACACGGTATTGGTGGTCGAACACGACGAGGACGCCATCCGCGCCGCCGATTTCGTGCTCGACATCGGCCCGGGCGCCGGCATCCACGGCGGCGAAGTCGTGGCCTCGGGCACCCCGCGCCAGATCATGAACAACAAGAATTCGCTGACCGGCCAGTACCTGAGCGGCAAGCAGCGAATCGAGGTGCCGAAGCAACCCACCGAACGCAACCCGGAGAAACAACTGGTCCTGACCGGCGCGACTGGCAACAATCTGCAATCGGTGACGCTGAACCTGCCGTTGGGCCTGCTGACCTGTGTAACCGGCGTCTCCGGGTCGGGCAAGTCCACCTTGATCAACCAGACACTCTACCCGCTCGCGGCCACCCGTCTGAACAAAGCCACGGCCCTGTCGCCGGCGGCACACGACGAGATTCACGGTCTGGAGCATCTGGACAAGGTGGTCGACATCGACCAGAGCCCAATCGGCCGTACGCCGCGCTCCAATCCGGCCACCTACACCGGTATCTTTACCGCGGTGCGTGACCTGTTCGCCGGGACTCCGGAAGCCCGCTCACGCGGTTACCAGCCCGGTCGATTCAGCTTCAACGTCAAGGGCGGGCGCTGCGAGGCCTGCCAGGGCGACGGTTTGATCAAGGTCGAGATGCACTTCCTGGCGGATATTTATGTGTCCTGTGATGTCTGCCAGGGCAAACGCTACAACCGGGAAACGCTGGAAGTCCGCTACAAGGGCAAGAACATTCACGAAGTGCTGGAAATGACCATCGAAGAGGCGCGCGAATTCTTCGATGCGATTCCGGCACTGGCGCGAAAGCTGCAGACACTGATCGATGTCGGCCTGACCTACGTCAAGCTCGGCCAGAGCGCCACCACCCTGTCCGGCGGTGAGGCGCAGCGGGTCAAGCTGGCGCGAGAGCTGTCCAAGCGCGACACAGGCAGCACGCTTTACATATTGGACGAGCCGACCACCGGTCTGCACTTCCAAGACATCAAGCAATTGCTGGCGGTGCTGCATCGCTTGCGCGATCACGGCAATTCCGTGGTGGTGATCGAACACAACCTCGACGTCATCAAAACGGCGGACTGGATCATCGATCTGGGTCCGGAAGGCGGCAGCCGGGGCGGTCAGATCATCGCCGAGGGCACGCCCCGGACAATCGCCGATAATCCGGCCTCGGTCACCGGGCACTACCTCAAGCCATTGCTGGAGCGCAGTTAACGGTCGGTTGACCCAGGCTGCCTCAGGCGGGCTTTCAATCGACCGGTGAGGAATTCAAAGTACATCACCCAGTCCCCGGCCAGACTGTAAAATGGATAGGTAAAGGTGGCCGGGCGATTCTTCTCGATGAAGAAGTGGCCGATCCAGGCGAACCCATACCCCATGACGGGCACCCCCAGCAGCCAGAGCCACTGCCCCGTTATCCAGGCGATCGCCAATAGGGCCAGCACACCGGTGCTGCCGATGTAATGCATCGCCCGACACAGCGGATGCCTGTGCTCGGCCAGATAATACGGATAGAAGTCGGCAAAGCGGGTAAAACGTTCTTCGCTCATAGAGAGCCTCTCATTGTTATTCTCGGGTCCGGCCCGGCTGAGTCGACCCGGGAGTCCGCGTCCGCCGGGCCAGTGGTTATCAGTGTTCCGCCTGGTTCAGGATATCCTGGTATAGCGCCAGGTCCTGCTCGGAAAAGCAACAAAAGACCGCCCGCTCGATGGAGGGGCACGCACTGAGCATCTTGCGCACGGTGTCGATCGCGATGCGGGCCGCCTGATCGGCCGGATAGCCGTAGACGCCGGTGCTGATGCCGGGAAAGGCGATGCTGGCCGCGCCAACCCGTTCCACTTCCTCCATCGATCGGCGATAGCAGGCCGCCAATTGCTCGGCTTCGCCCCGATCCCCACCGTGCCAGACCGGTCCAACGGTGTGGATAACCCAACGGGCGGGCAGTTGATAGCCTTGGGTGACCTTGGCATCGCCGGTATCGCAGCCGTTCAGGGTGCGACATTCCTTCAACAGTTCGGGGCCGGCGGCCCGGTGAATGGCCCCGTCGACGCCACCGCCCCCAAGCAGCGAGGTGTTGGCGGCGTTGACGATGGCATCGACGTCGAGGGTGGTGATATCAGCTTGTTGGGCGATCAGGGTCGCGGTCATATCGATTCCCTCCCGTGATCTATTGGTGTAGCGCCAGACTAGACGTTCAAAACCGGATTGCCAAAGGGCACTACCCCCCGAACTCGTAACCCAGGAGAAAGGCTATGGCCGTATTGGGCACATCCACCTCACCGCGATAGACCGGCAGCCGGGTTTTGGCGTGCATCAGCTTGAGCTCGGCGACCAGGCCATTACGCGGGCTCAGCGCCCAGTGCTTTTGCACCGCCCCTTGCAAGGCATAACCGCCGAAAAAATAACGGTCGTCCAGAAAACCCGGTATCTCGCCGAACTTGTCGGGGTCGGCCAGTTGGGGATCGCCGTTTTCGTCATAAATGTAGATGTCGGGGTGAGCCAGGATGGTGCCCACCCCCAACCGGGCCCGCAGGTCGTGGTTCGGCAGTGGATGGCTCAGATTGAACAGAAACAGATTGAATCCGTGGGTGACCTCGAAGTGTTCCAGTTGGGGCGGCAGATCTTCGTCCGGAACATGCAGTTTCTGATGCAGCAACTCGACTTCCCATCGCCATTGACGGGGCTCATAGCTCCAACCCAGCTTGAAGGAATAGAACGGAGGCAGCTTCAGTCCGCGGCTTTCGAAATCGGCCTCGAAGGTGATGGGCTCGTAATGAGCATCCTCGTCCGGCTCGATGGTGATGGTCTCGGTGGCATTAAGGGCATTGCCGTAAGACAGACTGACATATGGATCCGCATTCGCGGTCGCGACCCATCCGCCTGCGGCGACCAGCACACACCGGGCGATGGTGATTAATCTCGTGAACATGGGCATTCCGATTTACTTTGGGCGTCAATCAACTACGTTGCAGTCCAAGTGTAGTGGCGAAACGTTAACAAAAGGATACCGTCATGGGCAGAATCGTCATCGTAGCTTACCGGCCGAAACCCGGAAAGTCGGCCGAGTTGCAAGCTCTGGCCAAAACCCACCTGAGCATTCTCAAGGCCGAGCAGTTGGTCACTGACCGGGATTCCATTCTTATGCGAGCCGAAGACGGCACGGTTGTCGAAGTCTTCGAGTGGCGTTCCCGGGAGGACATCGACCGCGCACACAACAACCCGGTGATACAGCAAATGTGGCGGGACTACGCCGAAGTCTGCGATTACATCCCGATCGCGCAGGTCCCGGAAGCCTCGGGGTTGTTCTCGGAATTTGCTCCGCTTTAAACGCGTATGAAACCTCAATGGATCACTGTCTTCGGCGGCACCGGTTTTCTGGGACGTCGAATCGTACGCGCGCTGCTGGATGCCGGCTATCCTGTACGCATCGCCGCCCGGCACCCGACTCCACCGCCAGGTATCGACGATCGCGCGGTTTCGGTCGAGTGGGTTCGGGCGGATCTGCACGATGCGGCTTCAGTCGGGAAGGCACTGGACGATGCCCGGGGTGTCGTCAACGCGGTCAGCCTCTACGTTGAATCCGGTGGCCGAAACACCTTCGAAGCGGTACATGTGGACGGCGCGGAACGGCTGGCCGAGACGGCACGGGAGCGCGGCATTGAACGTCTGGTACACATATCCGGCATCGGCGTCGATACCGAATCCGATTCGACCTATGTCCGTGCCCGGGCGCGGGGGGAAAACCGGGTCTGGGCGGTTTTTCCTCAGGCGACAATTCTGCGACCCAGTGTGTTGTTCGGACCGGAGGACGCCTTGCTCACCGCATTGTCCCGCATCACCCTGATGCCTGTCATTCCGCTGTTCGGCGCCGGCAATACACGCCTCCAACCTGTCTACGTCGAGGATGTGGCCCGGGCCGTCCACCAGGCCATGGCTCGGGATGATGCCCGAGGGCAGATATTCGAACTGGGCGGTGGAACACTGTACCGATACCGGGAACTGGTGCGGATGGTGTTGCGCCATCATGGCCGGCGCCGGCTCCTGGTACCGGTACCCTTCCTGGTCTGGCGTGGTCTGGCGAGCCTGGCGTCGCTGTTGCCCGGGGCGCCCCTGACGCGGGACCAGGTTATCCTGATGGAACAGGACAATCGGGTTGGCGACGATGCCCGGGGCTTTGAATCGCTGGGTATAGAGCCGCGCTCGGTCGAGGACCTGCTGGAGGCATGCCTGGCTAGCTGACCCAGGGTTTCAGGCTCTCGGCCAAGTGATCGTACAACAGCCGAACACGATGCACGGATCTCAGGTCTTCATGCATCACCAACCACATTTCCAGATCGAAATGAAACGCTTCCGACAGTACCGGGCACAGGTCCGGAGTCTGTCGGGCGATCCGGCTCTGCATACCACCGATCCCCAGTCCGGCCCGAACAGCCGCCATCTGCGCCGCATTGCTGTCCGAACGAAAGGAAAACACGTCGCGGTCAAGCGGAATGCCGAGCGAACGAATCGCGCGGTAGGCGGTTTCATCCCGATCGAAGCCGATCAGGGTATGGCGGCGTAAGTCCTCCATGGTGCACGGCTCGCCCATCCGGGCCAGATAATGCCGGTGCGCGAACAGCCCGACCGGTACCTGGCCGATGCGCTTGGCCACCAGGGCTTCCTGTACCGGTCGAACCATCCGGATCGCGATGTCGGCCTCGCGCACCAGCAGATTGTTCACCTGGTCCGAGGTGGCCAGTTCCACCGTGATGCCCGGATAGGATTGTCGAAACGGCACCAACAACCCCGGGACGATCTCGCTGCCCACCACTTCGCTGGCCGTGATCCGCACCGTCCCTTCCGGTATTTGGCTCGTGCCCGAGGCTTCTCTGACCAAAGCCGCGGCGGCCGTCTCCATGGCCTCGGCGTGCGGCACCAGGGCCAGGGCGGCTTCGGTTGGCGTCAGTCCGTTGCGGTGGCGGCTGAACAGAGCGGTCCCAAGAGCGGACTCCAACGCATCAATGTGTCGGCCGACAGTCGGCTGGGTCAGACCGATCCGTCGGGCGGCGGCCGACAGGCTGCCTTCGCGTACCACAGCCAGCAATGAGCGGTACAAATCCCAGGTGTGAGACGAATCCATACTTTTTTGAATACTAACCATGCAGATTTAGGCAATTTCCATTAAAAAAATAATAGCACATCCTGTACGACATCGAAGGCACTCAATGCACAGAGGAGTAAAGAAGATGACAGGTACCGCTCTGATTCTCGGCATAACCGGCAGCGTGGGACAGGCCACAGCCTGGGCACTGAAACAACACGGCTGGCATTTGCGCGCCCTGCACCGCGATCCCGACTCCGTCAAGCCAACGCTGTCCGGGCTTGGCGACGTCGATTGGCGGCGCGGTGACGCCATGAGTGCCGCGGACATCACGGCCGCCGCCGATGGTTGCGACCTGTTGCTGCATGCCGTGAACCCACCGGGTTACCGCAACTGGCGCGGTCTGGCCCTACCCATGCTGCGGAACAGCATCGCCGCAGCCAAAGCCAGCAGCGCCACTATCATGTTGCCGGGCAATGTCTACAATTTCGGACCGGACGCTTGGCCCGTTGTGAAAGAAGACGCCCCGCAGCATCCGATCAGTCGCAAAGGCCAGGTTCGGGTGGAGATGGAAGCACTACTGGAAGAGGCCGCCCGGGAAGGCTGCCGCAGTATCTTGCTAAGGGCAGGCGACTTCTTCGGCCCCGGCGCCGGCAGTTCCTGGTTCGACAATGCCCTGGTCAAGCCGGGCCGACGCCTGCGTTCGGTCACCTACCCCGGTCGTTACGATGCCGGGCATTGCTGGGCCTACCTGCCGGATCTGGCCGAGACCTTCGCCCGCCTGGCCGATCGACGCGATGAGCTGCCCGCATTCGCGCGTTTTCACTTCGGCGGTCACTATCTGGCACCGGGGGTCGAGATAGCCGACGCTATCCGTCGGGTCGCCGGCGAACCCCAGGCTTCGCTCAAAGCGTTTCCATGGTGGATGATCCGTGCCCTGGGGCCGTTCAACGAGTTGTTTCGGGAATTGGTGGAGATGCGATATCTGTGGGACAACAGCCTGAAGCTGGACAACTCCGAATTGGTGGCTTTTCTCGGTGAGGAACCGCACACCCCTCTGCACCAGGCGCTGGAACAGTCACTGGCGGCTTTGAATTGTTTACCGGAACGCAGCCAAACGGCAGCCTGAATCAGTGACCCCGTTGCTTGGCCTCGTTCCAGAAGGCATCGAGTTCGTCCAGGGAGAACCGCTCCCAGTCGCCACCGGCCTCGTTCACCCGCCCCTCGACCAGACCGAAGCGTCGCTCGAATTTTCGGGCGGCGCCGCGCAAGGCCTGTTCCGGGTCCACTTTCAGTCGTCGGGACAGGTTGGCCATGACGAACAGCAGGTCGCCCAGTTCCTCTTCGATGTGGTCGGCATCGGCGGATTCGACGGCTTCACGCAGTTCGCCGAGCTCTTCCTCGATTTTTTCGAAAATACCGTCGGTGTCCGGCCAGTCGAAGCCGACCCGCGCGGCGCGTTTTTGCAGTTTGCCCGCGCGCAACAGTCCGGGCAGCGTCTTCGGCACATCGTCCAGTAAGTGGCTGGCTTTGTCCTTGTCGGCCTTTTCCCGGTCTTTCAACTGGTCCCACTGACGATTGACGGCATCGGTCTCGGGGCGACGCTCCGGGTCGACCCGGCTGTCCAGGGTACCGTCGGGGAAAACATGGGGGTGGCGGTAGAGCAGTTTGGCGACCAGGTCGTGAACCACGTCGTCCAGATCGAATCGGGCTTCCTCATGTGCGATCTGGGCGTAGAAGACCACCTGAAACACCAGATCACCCAGTTCCTCACGCAGATGCTCGTAGTCGCCGCGCTCGATGGTGTCGATGACCTCGTACACCTCTTCCAGGGTGTGCGGCACAATGCTGTCGTAACTTTGCTTGATGTCCCAGGGGCAACCGGTTTCGGGGTCGCGCAGGCGTTGCATCAGCGTCTTCAGGTCGTCAAAGCCGTAACGTCGTTCGCTCACAGTCTGTCTTCCGGGCAGGACGGGGCCGGTGTCCGTTCATTGGGCGCGATGATGCACCCGACGCACGTCGGCCACGTTGGAAATTTTCGACAGCTGGGCCATCACCTTGCCCAGGGAGTCGATGTCTTCAATCTCGATGGTCAGGCGCATATCGGCCTGACTCTCGTCCTTGTTCGACAAGGTGTTCACCGAGGTCACGTTGATGTTGCTGTTGGCCATGATCATCATAATGTCGCGCAACAATCCGGTCCGGTCGTAGGCCAGGATGTTGAGATCGACCGGGTAGGTGCGGCGGGTCTGGCCGCCCCAACTGACTTCGATGATGCGTTCCGGCTCCTTGCTCTTCAATTGCAGCAGGTTGACGCAATCCTGGCGGTGAATGGACACGCCCCGGCCAATGGTGATGAAACCGACCACCGGATCGCCCGGCACCGGCTTACAGCAGTTGGCGATGGTTGTCATCATGTTGCCCACGCCATGAATCACCAGCTCGGTGCTGCTCGGCTTGTGTTCGGTCGCTTCGGAAACCTGAATCTCGTCCGGTTGCTGGGGGTTGATCATGGCCTCGGCCGAGTGCACCACCTGCATCAGGCGCAGATCGCCGGCGCCGATGGCCGCGTACATGTCGTCGGCCTGGGTGAAATTGACCCGCTGGGCCAGTTCGTTCATGTCCAGTTTGGGCAGATTGAAGCGCTGCAGTTCCCGCATCAACAGGGATTTTCCCTCGGCGACGTTTTCGGTCCGGTCCAGCGATTTGAACCAGTGGCGGATCTTTGCCCGGGCCCGGGAACTGTGGACATAGCCGAGATCGGGATTCAACCAGTCCCGACTCGGGCTGGGTTCACGGCCAGTCAGAACCGACACCTGGTCGCCGATCTTCAACTGGTGGTTCAACGGCACAATGCGTCCGTTGACCTTGGCGCCCCGGCAGCGATGACCGATGTCGGTGTGGATCTTGTAGGCGAAATCGATCGGCGTGGCACCCTTGGCCAGGTCGACGACATGGCCTTCGGGTGTCAGTACATAGATGCGGTCGCTGGCGACATCCGCCCCCAGTTCCTCGACCATTTCGTCGATGCCACCGAGTTCGTCGTGCCATTCGAGCACCTGGCGCAACCAGTTGACCTTTTCTTCGTAGCCGCGCGAGTGGGTATTGCCCTTGGCGTCGGTGCCTTTGTACACCCAGTGGGCGCAGACGCCGAGCTCGGCGTCTTCGTGCATGGTGTGAGTGCGGATCTGCACCTCAACCACCTTGCCTTCCGGACCGATCACGGCGGTGTGCAGGGAGCGATAACCGTTCGGCTTGGGTGAGGCGATGTAGTCGTCGAATTCACGCGGTATGTGGCGCCACAGCGAATGCACGATACCGAGCACGGTGTAGCAGTCGCGCACGTCAGGCACCAGCACCCGAAAGGCGCGGATGTCATAGACCTGGCTGAAGCTGATGCTCTTGCGCTTCATCTTCCGCCAGATCGAGTAGATGTGTTTGGCCCGCCCCTGAATCTCGGCCTTGATGCCGGCCTTGTTGACCTCTTCCTGGAGGATGTTCTGGACATTTTCGATGTAGTGCTGCCGGTCGAGACGTCGCTCATCCAGCAGTTTGGCGATTTTTTTGTAGTCCTGCGGTTCCAGGTAGCGGAAGGACAGGTCTTCCAGTTCCCATTTCAACTGGCCGACACCCAACCGGTGGGCGAGCGGGGCGTAAATGTCCGACACTTCGCGCGCGACCTTGTATTTGCGCGCGGCCGGGGCGTTCTTGACCGCCCGGATGGCGATGGTCCGTTCGGCCAGTTTGATCAGGGCGACACGCACGTCGTCGATCATGCTCACCAGCATTTTACGCACGGCTTCGCCCTGGGTTTCGTTCTGGCCCAGTACGGAGGTCCGGGTGGACTTGTGTTTGGTGTGAATGGCGGCCATGCGCAGCACGCCTTCGATCAGGTTGGCCACCTGGGGGCCGAACTGGTCGCGAACGGTATCCAGCGGCAGTTCTTCCTCGCGCACGGTGCGATAGAGGATGGCGGCAATGATGGCTTCCTGGTCGAGTTTCAGATCGGCGAGGATTTCGGCCATCTCAAGGCCGGTGCGATAGGCGGACTCACCTTCGCCCCAGTGGTTCTTGGGGTGCTCGGCCTCAGCCTCGGCGACGCGGGCGATGCGACAGGCATGCACCAGCTCTTCGCGGTCGATGAGGGGAACCTTGTATTCGATTCGACCCAACCAGGATTCAAGGTCGACGGTGCCGTCGCTGAATACCGGTTGATCTTCCCGTACCTTTACCATGCACTTCTCTTTTTATTCTGGCGCCAAAGATCCTGCCAGGGATACTCAAGGTGCCAGGAACCCGTGTCGGATGGCGGGGGTGGTCCGGAGGGTCGCCGTGTATACATCCATGTAGGCTTGGTCTCGACGTCCTGGCTCGGACATCCCTCCAGACCACCCCCGCCACCCGACACTGTTATGTCGCGGTTAATTGGCCGCTGAACAGGGTGACTCTGAAACAATGCGGCAACATAGCCAGCCGGCTCCGGATTCGCAAGTCCGAAAAGGATAGTTCAGCTTGCCTGGTTCAGCCGGGGAAAACACCGGTCGACAGGTAGCGGTCGCCGCGGTCACAGACAATTGCGACAATCACGGCGTTTTCAACCTCCTGGCTCAAACGCAGAGCCCCGGCGACGGCACCACCCGAAGAGACACCGGCGAAGATGCCTTCCTCTTTCGCCAGTTGTCGCATCGTGCGCTCGGCTTCGTCCTGCTCCATATCGATCACGCGATCGACCCGGCTGACATCGAAGATCTCGGGCAGGTAGGCTTCCGGCCAGCGGCGGATGCCGGGGATCTGCGAGCCTTCGGTCGGTTGCAGTCCAACGATCTGGACGGCCGGGTTTTGCTCCTTCAGGTACCGGGAAACGCCCATAATGGTGCCGGTGGTGCCCATGGATGAAACAAAATGGGTCACCGTGCCTTCGGTATCCCGCCAGATCTCCGGGCCCGTGGTCTCGTAGTGCGCCAGTGGATTGTCGGGGTTGGCGAACTGATCGAGCACCCGGCCCTTGCCTTCGCTTTGCATGCGAAGTGCCAGGTCGCGTGCGTACTCCATGCCCTGTTCCTGGGTAACGCTGATGATCTCTGCGCCATAGGCGCGCATACTGGCGCGGCGCTCTTCACTGAGGTTGGCGGGCATGATCAGGATCATCTTGTAGCCCTTGATGGCGGCGGCCATGGCGAGTGCGATGCCGGTGTTGCCACTGGTGGCTTCGATCAGTGTATCACCGGGCTTGATCTCGCCACGCTGTTCGGCATGCTGAATCATGCTCAGCGCCGGCCGGTCCTTGACCGAACCGGCGGGGTTGTTGCCTTCCAGCTTGAGCAAAATGGTGTTGCTGCTGCCCGCGCCCATACGCTGCAGGCGCACCAGGGGCGTGTTGCCGACGCAGTCTTCGATCGTGGGGAAAGACGGCATGCTGGATCTCCGAATTGATGAACCCCCTATGATAGTGGTTTAGTAGCTCGAAACGTAATAACCAGTTCGATTAATGCCCCGGTTTTTGACTATAGAAGTCGAGTTGCTGGGTGCCAAAACCCGCGCCGGCTGCCGGGTATGCCTATTCGGGGTCGCCGTGAACCCATCCATGGGGGCTTGACGGCCGCCATCCAGGCGGCCGACATCCCCGAATAGGCATACCCGGCATCCGTCGCTAGCCATCCGTAAACTTCGTTCGATGAATTCGAGAAAGCTGAAGAGTACGAAGCCCGGTTTCCAATTGACCGTGCCGAGCGGCGCGATTACAGTTCCTTTACGACATTTCCGGCAAGATCTATGAATTCCTCAGGCCTGCAAAATCGCATCATTTTCATCGCTTTGGCACCGGTACTGGTGTTCGGTCTCGTGTTTACGGCCTGGTACACCTACCAGGATCTGTCGCAGCAGAATCAGGCGTTCTCCGGGCGCACCCAGACCGCTGTGCAACGGTTGGCCGATGGTCTGGCGATGCCGCTGCAGGAGGGCGACACCGAACTGGTTCAGGCCCTGCTGCGTCGTGCCCTGGGTGAGCGGGATGCGCGGTCGGTCCGGTTGTTCGATCCGTTCGGCAGCGAGTGGCTGCATTCGGGGCCGACCATGGTCGGGCCGGCCTATCCGCACGCCATTCAGGACACGACGCGCCTGACGCTGTACGAGTCGGGCGAGACGTACCGCTACCTCATTCCGATCTATCCGCCTTCCGACCTGCAATTGCGCATGAGCACGTCGCCGCCTTCGGGGTGGCTCGAGGTCGAATTCGATTACGCCAACACCCAGGTCGCGCATTATCGCACCATCCTGATCAACAGCCTGATGCTGGTGCTGGGGATGCTCGCCGTGGCCGGGCTTGCGGTCTGGCTAAGCCGGGAGATCAGCCAGCCGGTACGCAACATGATCGAGACCGTCGACGCCATTCGCGAGGGCAATCTGGATGCCCGGGTCGATCTCAAGGCCAGCGGTGAGTTGCACGACTTGGAGGTGGGCATCAATTCCATGGCGGAGACGCTGAAGGAAGCCTACGAGGACATGCAGAACAGCGTCGAGCAGGCCACCCAGGATTTGCGCGAAACATTGGAGACGATCGAGATCCAGAACATCGAACTGGATATGGCCCGGCGCGAAGCGCAGCAGGCCAACCAGGTGAAGACCGAGTTCCTGGCCAACATGAGCCACGAGATTCGCACCCCCCTGAACGGCATCATCGGTTTCGCGCGGCTGCTTGATAAATCGAACCTAACGCGCAAGCAGGAAGACTATGTCGCCACCATTCTGTCGTCCTCCCAGGGTCTGCTGACCATCATCAACGACGTGCTCGATTTCTGTAAGATCGAAGCCGGCAAACTGATGCTCGACAACCGCAGCACCAACCTGCGCGAGACCATCGAGGATGTCCTGGTCATGCTGGCGCCGGCGTCCCAGGCGAAGAACCTGGAGGTGGTGTCGCTGTACTACTCCGATGTACCGGAGCAGTTGATCACGGATCCGCTTCGGCTGAAGCAGGTGCTGACCAATCTGGTCAACAACGCCATCAAGTTCACCCCCGAGGGCAGCATCGTGGTGCGAACCATGATCGAGCAGGCCCAGGGCAACAAGGTGATGGTTCGCATCAGCGTCACCGACACCGGCATCGGCCTGTCCAAAGCCGAGCAGAAAGCCCTGTTCCACGCCTTCTCGCAGGCGGATTCCTCCACGGCGCGCGAATTCGGCGGCACCGGCCTGGGTCTGGTAATATCCAAGCGCTTGGTCGAGCAGATGGGCGGCGACATCGGGCTGGAGAGCGTTAAAAACGAGGGCTCGACCTTCTGGTTCAACGTCAAGGCCGAGATCGCGCCGGCGATCCAACAACCGCCCAAGCGGACCGATCTGCAGGGTCATACAATGGCCGTGGTCGAGCCGCGGGAGATGTCCCGCCTGGCGCTGCGCCACCAGGCCGAAAACTGGGGCATTCACTGCCTGGAACAACAGGATCTGGACGAACTGCTGTCCCATTTGCAGGACCCGGAAGCCGAGCGCGTCGATCTCGCGCTGATCGATGTGGCCGGATTCGCCGACGACGAGCAGTTGTATCGCAAGATTCTCAAGATCGAGCGCGAATTGAATTGCCCCACCCTGGTATTGGCCTCGACGCACGAGGACGACATCAGTTACAAGCTGCTAGAACAGGGGGCCCAACACTACCTGTCCAAACCGGTGCGTACCCAGCAGTTGTACCAGACTCTGGTATCGATGCTGAATCCGTACAGCGGTGGCACCAGTCCCGAAGACGCCCCCCTGATGCTCGGTTCGGTCCGTAATGCCATACGGGTACTGGCGGTGGACGACAATGCCGCCAACCTGAAACTGATTGTGACCTTGTTGGAGTCCATGGGCGTTCTGGTCGATGGTGTACCCAGTGGCGAGGATGCGATCACCGCCATTCAGCAGACCCGCTACGACCTGGTATTCATGGACATCCAGATGCCGGGTATGGACGGCATCGAAGCGACCCAGCGCATGCGCCGCCTGGAACCGGCGCATCAACGCATGCCGATCATCGCGCTGACCGCACACGCCCTGGCCGAGGAACGCCAGTCGATGCTCGACAGCGGCATGGACGACTACTTGACCAAGCCGGTGGATGAAGACCAGTTGCAGCGCACCCTGTTCAAGTGGACCGGCGCCACCCTGCAGCAAGACGGGCAATCGCCGGAAGCGGCGTTCGCGCACGAGGAAACTCCGGATACGCTGGACATCGAGGACCTGCAACGCTTGCCGGTGGTGGATCTGGTCTCAGGCCTGGAAAAGGCCAGCGGCAAGCTCGGACTGGCACGCGACATGTTCGCCATGTTGATGGACACCCTGGAAAACGACCAGAGTCAGATCAACGCGCTCTATCAGCAAGGCGACTACAAGGCATTGCTGGAGCAGGTGCATCGACTCCACGGCGCTACCCATTACTGCGGCGTACCGCGCATCCAGCAGACCGCCCGTCATACGGAATCCCTATTGAAACAGGGGCACTATGCGGTACTCGAGGACGCCCTCTTCCTGTTGAATGAGGAGATCACCGAGGTGGTTCGCTGGCACGAAGAGAACGACCGGGACCAGGCGTTTGATCAGGCGGTGAAGGTGTATGCCTATCAGGTGCAGCAGAAGTCCGGGAAGAAGGTGACGACGGGGTGATGCAGGGTGGACACCGTGGCTGGGTTCGCCCCTGAGGCGGGGGTAACCCTCCCTGGGGTCGCGCGGGATGCCGCCCACTCAACCCGTCCATGGGGGCTTGACGGCCGCCATCCTGGCGGCCCACATCCCCTGGGAGGGCTACCCCCGCCCCAGGGGCTTGATATCGCACCAAGAACCAGCTCCTTCTCCCTCTGGGCGGTCCGACGCTTCGGGAGGAACAACCATACTTTCACAGCCTACATACGCATTCTATGAGATCAATGCGAAGGCGACGACGTAGTGGTGTTCGTCGGCCAGACTCAACAATACTTTCTGAGCGCCGGCCATGCCCAGCCGCTCCTCGGCCCGGTCGGTCAATACGACCTCGGGTGCGCCCTGGGCATTGGGCAGAATTTCGATGCAATGGAAGGTGACGCCGTCGGCGATGCCGCATCCCAGCGCCTTGGCCACAGCCTCCTTGCCGGCGAACCGATTGGCAAGAAATTTGACGGGGCGGTTGCGGCGTTGATATTCATCGCGTTCGGCCGGGGTCAATATCCGGTTCAAAAAGCGGTCACCCTGACGCTCGAGTACCCGGGCAATCCGTTCGATCTCGACAATGTCCGTTCCAATCCCCTGGGCCATTCGCCCTACTCCTCTAACGGTTGAGTTTCGTTGTTTGTCCGGTGTCTCACGAAGTTCCTAAAACACCCAATCCCGACTCACCAAGCGCCGCCCTTCCAACAAATGTTCAATTCGCGCCCTATGCACCCGCTCTCCCCATTTTAATGCATCCGTTGCCTGCCAATCATTCTCCGCCATAGCAAGAATAGACGCTCCCTCTATATCGCGGTCCCGACCCAGGCTGCAGAAGCCGAGTGCGGGGTCGAAGCGGTAGCTTTGACCGGGCTGGATCCAGTCGCCACTGTCCATGGCCTGGCGGTAATCGATACCGAAGCCACAACTCTCGAGCAAGCGCCGTTCGAAGAAGCGCAGGGCGGCGGTGCGGCGCGCGGGGTCGGTCAGGGACAGCAGAGTGCTGGCGTAGGCGCCGAAAAAGGGTTCGTCACTCTGGTGGCGCGGCAGCAGGCGGACAATGAGTTCGTTGAGGTGGAGGCCAAGCAGCAGGGCCTGTCCCTCTTTCAGCTGGGCGGGCTCGGTGTAGCGCCAGTCGTCGAGCCGTTTGAGCTCGGAGCGACCGGAATGGCGGATTTTAAGCAAGCGAAAGGTTTCAGGCTTGGGGTCCCGACCGATGGCGGTGAAACGTCCTTCGGTCGGGGTGAGCAGTTCGAGCAACCAGTGATGTTCGCGAAACGGCCGGGCGTGCAGCACGAAGGCGGGCAAGACCGGCGCGCGATGGGGCTTCATGATTCGTCGAGGTAGCCCAGGCTTTTCAGTGCGCGTTCGTCGTCGGCCCAGCCGCCTTTGACCTTGACCCAGAGATTGAGCATGACGCGGGCGTCGAACAGGCTTTCCATGTCGACCCGGGCGTCGTGGCCGACTTTCTTGATGCGGGTGCCCTTGTCGCCGATGACAATTTTCTTCTGCCCCTGGCGTTCGACCAGTATCAGACCGTGAATGTGCAGAACACCGTCTTCGAACTGGAATTGTTCGATCTCGACGGCCATTGAATACGGCAATTCCGCGCCCAACTGGCGCATCAGTTTCTCGCGGATCAACTCGGCCGCCATGAAGCGTTCGGTGCGGTCGGTGATCTGCTCTTCCGGGAAGTGGAAGGGGCTGACCGGCAGGCGACTGACGATGCTCTGGGTGAGAGCGTCCAGGTTTTTACCGCGCAACGCGGACATGGGCACGACCTCGGCGAAGGCGAATTGCTTGGCGAGGGTGTCGATGTGCGGCAGCAGGGCGTTCTTGTCGTCCAACTGGTCGACCTTGTTGATCGCCAGGATGACCGGCGCTTTCACTTTCTTGATCTTGTCCAGCACCCACTGGTCCTCATCGGTCCAGACGGTGCGGTCGACCACCAGAATGACGGCGTCGACGTCGGACAGGGCCGAATCGGCGGCACGGTTCATGTGGCGGTTGATGGCCCGCTCTTCCTGACGATGCATGCCGGGCGTGTCGACGAAGACGATCTGGTTGTCCCCTTCGGTATGAATGCCCATCACCTGATGCCGCGTGGTTTGCGGTTTGCGCGAGGTGATGGATATCTTTTGCCCCAGGATGTGGTTCATCAGGGTCGATTTGCCCACATTGGGGCGCCCGACGATGGCGACGAAGCCACAATGGGTGTTGATGTCGTAGTGCTGATTCACTTGAGTTTCTCTCCGAGAGCTTTGAGGGCGGCGCGGGCCGCTTCCTGCTCGGCAATGCGTCGGCTGTTGCCTTCGCCGACGGTGGCTTGATCGAGGCCGGCGACCTCGCAATCCACGATGAAGTTCTGGTCGTGTGCCTCGCCGTTGACTTCGCGTACGTTGTACACCGGCAAGGGCGCTTTGCGCGACTGCAGAAATTCCTGCAGCCGGGTCTTGGAATCCTTGATGTTGTCGCTCAGGTTGATGTCGGACAGGCGCGGTTCGTACCAACGGATGATGACGTTCTGCGCGTCCGCCATGGAGCTGTCCAGGCTGATGGCGCCAATAACCGCCTCGACGGCATCGGCGAGAATGCTGTCGCGCCGGAAACCGCCGCTTTTCAACTCGCCGCTGCCCAGTCGCAGGCATTCGCCCAGCTCGAACTCGCGCGCCAGCTCGGCCAGGGTCTCGCCCTTGACCAGATGGGCCCGCAACCGGGACAACTGCCCTTCCCGTGCCTTGGGGAAACGGGAGAACAGCTGCTGGGCGATGGTGCAGTTCAAGATGGCATCGCCCAGGAATTCCAGGCGTTCGTTGTTGCGTCGCGAATGACTGCGATGCGTCAGCGCCTGGATCAGCAGTTCTTCATTGGAGAACCGGTAACCCAGACGCCCGTAGAGGCGATCGATGGCTAATGACACTGATTACAATCCGTACTCTTCGTGAAAGCTCAGCACGACATCCACATTGCCGAAGATGTGAATGCGTTTTTCATAGTCCAGCACCACCTTGGGGTCGTTCGAACGTGTCTCGAAGGACAAATCCTTGCGCAAGTCCAACTCGATATTGTTGATGTTCAGGTTCTTGTTGAGCCGATCCCGAAACTCGGACTCGGAAAATTCGGAACCCGCCATATCGGTAACGGCACGATCGATCATCTGATCGAGTGTGAACTGGTCGTAGTAGGGGCCGGCCAGTTTAACCACCAGCAAGCCGAAGAAAACGACCAGAAAGAGTAAAAAAGCCAGACTCCACAGCGACATGCCGCGTTCGCGACCGGGTGTGCGCATCGATTTTCATCCTATTCGGCAAGGTGATACCCGACGCTGTCGGGCTATCACCGGGTTTACAGACAAAACATCAGGCCATTTTGCCCACTGCGGCGGCGTTACTCAATCCCACCCAGGCGCGAGAAGCTGGGATACCAGCCCTCCCAGTGCATCCAGATGCCGACAGCTTCGCCCAGAATGGCGTTTTCATCGACGAACCCCCAGGCGTTCTCGCCGTTGTTGCCGTAGTCGCCCTGCTGGATGCGGCGCTGGCCCTCCCAGTAACGGGAGTCGTGGCTCGAATCACGGTTGTCGCCCATGACGAAATAATGCCCCTGCGGCACGACCACGCCCGCCGGCGGCAGCCATTCATGCGGATGCCGATTGGGGCCGGTCTGGTTCAGGTAGATCGAATGGTCGAGGCTGTTCAGGTGCTCGGTGTAGCGCAGGTAATTGCCCTCTTCGTCCGACACCCGGCCTTCGAACTCATGCTCGACCACTTCGCCGTTGATGCGCAGGATGCGCCGACCATAGTCGTACTGGATGCGATCGCCGGGCAGGCCGATTACACGCTTGATGAAGTTCTTGTCGGGTTCATGCGGTGGCCGAAAAACGATGATATCGCCCCGCTCCGGCTGATTGACCGGAATGACGACATCATTGGTTACCGGCATACGGATGCCGTAGGTGAACCGGTTGACCAGAATGAAATCGCCGATTTCGAGCGTCGGCTTCATCGACCCGGAGGGGATCTGGAACGGCTCGAACAGAAAGCTGCGCAGCACGAACACCAGCAACAACACCGGGAAGAAAGACCGGCTGTTTTCGATCAGACCCGGCTCGGTGTTCAGTTGGGCGGCGGTTTCCTCGAAGTTGTCGATGCTGCCCTGGGCCGCCTTGAGCACTCGCTGGCGATAGGGCCGCAGCACCAGGACATCGGCCAGATAGATCAGGCCGGTGACCCCGGTGGCGACCACCAGCAGAAGCGCGAAATCGAAACTCTGACGGATGGTCTGCCAGATCAACAACGCCAGCATCGCCAGCAGAACGTACCCCAGGCCGCGTTCCTGAATGCTGGGCGAGAACAGAGCCTGCAACTGGGACTCGTCCCACTCGGCCTGGTCGGCCGCCGTTGACAGGCGCTTGTGCTCGCGGGCGAAAATCAGCATCGCCAAGGCAGCGGTCAGTGCCAGGCAGGCCCAGAAGATTACAATCACATTCATCCGTCGGAATTCCTTTTAACTATCCACTTTCAAGATGGCGAGGAAGGCATCCTGGGGAATCGATACCGATCCCACCTGTTTCATGCGCTTCTTGCCCTCTTTCTGACGCTGCAACAGCTTTTTCTTACGGCTGACATCACCGCCGTAGCACTTGGCGGTCACGTTCTTGCGCAAGGCCTTAACGGTCGTGCGGGCCACCACCTGATTGCCGATAGCCGCCTGAACGGCCACATCGAACTGTTGGCGGGGGATCAGTTCTTTCATTTTTTCACACAGCAGGCGTCCGCGGCGCTGGACATGGTCGCGGTGCATGATCACCGCCAAGGCGTCGACCCGGTCGCCGTTGACCAGGATGTCCAGGCGGGTCAGGTTGGACGCCTCGAAGCGGTCGAAGGCGAAATCCAGCGAGGCGAAGCCGCGCGAGGCGGATTTCAACCGATCGAAAAAGTCCATGACGATCTCCGCCATCGGCAGTTCGTAGACCAGCGAGACCTGACCGCCGGTGAACTGCATGTCTTTCTGCACGCCACGCTTCTCGACGCACAGGGTGATGACATTGCCGACGTGTTCCTGGGGCACCAGGATGGTGGCATGCACAATCGGCTCGCGGAATTCCTCGATGTTATTGATGGCCGGCAGCTTGGACGGGTTGTCCACCATGACCACTTCGCCGTCCGTCTTCATGATCTCGTAGACCACGGTCGGGGCTGTGGTGATCAGGTCCAGGTCGTACTCGCGCTCCAGGCGCTCCTGCACGATTTCCATGTGCAGCATGCCCAAAAAGCCGCAACGGAAACCGAAACCCAGCGCATCCGAGCTCTCCGGTTCGTAGAACAGGGACGCATCGTTCAGGCTGAGCTTGTCCAGGGCGTCGCGGAAATCGCCGTAGTCGTCGGCCGAGACCGGGAACAAACCGGCGTACACCTGAGGTTTGACCTTCTGGAAGCCGGGAACCATGGGCACGTCCGGCGTCGTGGCCAGGGTAATGGTATCGCCTACCGGGGCTCCTCGGATTTCCTTGATCGAGGCGCAGATGAAGCCGACCTCGCCCGCCTTCAGCACGGTCTTGTCGGTCATCTTGGGGTTGAAAATCCCCAGCCGGTCGACCACGTGCTGACGACCGGTGCTCTTGATCAGAATCTTGTCGCCCTTGTTCAACGTGCCCTGACGGACGCGGACCAGCGAGACCACACCCAGGTAGTTGTCGAACCAGGAATCGATGATCAGCGCCTGCAGGTCGGCCTCGAGATCGCCTTCCGGCGGCGGGATGCGCTCTATCAACTGCTCGAGGATGTCCTCGATACCCAGACCGCTCTTGGCCGAAGCCCGCACGGCGTCGTGCGCCTCCAGACCGATGATTTCCTCGATTTCCTGAATCACCCGGTCCGGTTCGGCCTGGGGCAGGTCCATCTTGTTCAGCACCGGCAGGACTTCGAGGCCCTGTTCGATCGCCGTATAACAGTTGGCGACGGACTGGGCTTCGACGCCCTGACCGGCGTCCACAACCAGCAAGGCCCCTTCGCACGCGTACAGCGAACGGGACACCTCGTAGGAAAAGTCGACATGGCCCGGGGTGTCGATGAAATTCAACTGGTACACCTTGCCATCCCGCGCCTTGTAGTCGAGCGTCACGCTTTGGGCCTTGATGGTGATGCCACGCTCCCGCTCCAGGTCCATCGAGTCGAGAACCTGTTCGGCCATCTCGCGGTCCGTCAACCCGCCGCAAACCTGGATGAACCGGTCCGCCAGTGTGGATTTACCATGGTCGATGTGGGCGATGATGGAAAAGTTGCGAATATGGGAGAGATCGCTGCTCACAGAAGCTAACACTCGGCTAAAAATGGGGTCGCGAGTTTATACTATTTGGGCGGGGAAAACCACGCGACCCCGGGTGGGGTTCGGCGATCCCGGCCTGTAAGCGGGGATCGCCGGATGGGATGCGGACGTTACTCGGAGTCCGTGGGGATCGCCAGATAGACGATGTTGTTGCCGCGCAGGATGCGCACCGCCACAGCACCGTTTTCCGGCAATTGGCCCACCAACCGGTCGAAATCCTCTTTGCTGCGGACGAACTCCCCGGCCAGCATGGTGATGACGTCACCGCTGCGCAGCCCGGCCTCCTGAGCCGGCCCTTCGAAGACCTGTTCGACCAGAACGCCGTCCCGGTTTTCGACATCCTGAACGATGATGTTGAACGGATTGTCGGTGGTCTGTGCCGGTCCGCCGGACGCCAGTTGCTCTTCGTCCAGGGTACCGATGGTCACCTCCAGCTCGACTTCCTCGCCGTCACGAACAACGACCACCTCCGCGCTGGAGCCGGGACGAACCTGACCAACCAGCGGCGGCAGATCGGAATAGCGGCGCACCGATTGTCCATTGAATTCAACAATAACGTCATCGGCCTGGATGCCGGCTTCAGCCGCCGGGCTGCCCTCGAACACCCGGGCGATCAGCGCACCTTCGGGACGATCCAGCCCCAGCGATTCGGCCAGTTCGCGGTTTTCATTAAACGGCGGGTACATTTCGACGCCGAGCCAGCCACGCTGGACCTCACCGGTTTCCTTCAACTGATCGGCCACGTCCATGGCGATGTTGATCGGGATGGCGAAGGACAAGCCCATGAAACCGCCGGAACGGGTGTAGATCTGGGCGTTGATGCCAACGACCTCACCATCCAGGTTGAACAGGGGGCCACCGGAGTTGCCCGGGTTGATGGCCACGTCGGTCTGGATGAAGGGCACATAGCGCTCGATGCCTCCCAGGGCGCGCCCCTTGGCGCTGACGATGCCGGCGGTGACCGAGTACTCGAAGTCGAACGGCGATCCGATGGCCAACACCCACTCGCCGACGGCCAGGTCGTCGCTGTCGCCCATGGTGACTGCGGGCAACCCATCGGCTTCCACCTTCAACAGAGCGACATCGGTCTGCGCATCGGAGCCCATGATCTCTGCTTTGTACTCGGTGCCGTCGGTCAGCGTCACGGACACTTCGTCCGCGCCTTCGACCACGTGGTTGTTGGTCAGGATGTAGCCGTCTTCGGAGATGATGAAACCGGAGCCCAACCCTTCGCGAGGCCGCGGGTTAGGCTGTTGGAAATTCGGGTTATTGGGCAATTGATCGCCGAAGAAGTAGCGAAAGATCTCCGGCACCTGTTGTTGTTCACCGCGAGCAACGGTCGTTGTCGTGGTGATCTTGACCACGGACGGCGACAGATCTTTCACCAGTCCGGTGAAGTCGGGCAGCGATTCCGCCGTGGCCTGACCAGCCACCAGAAAAACCACCGCCAACAAGAGCTTCAGCGTGGATCCGGTCACCTTGGAAGTCCGATGTAACATAGAAATACGTCTCCTATCCGTTCCGTTCGACGAGGTACGAACGGATATTAGGACACAAGCGATGAATGCAAGCGGGCGAGACGGGTCGTTTTACACCCCATTTACTCCGCTGCGCGGGGCCTTGACGCGAGGCTGTACGCGTCCTGACGAAAGCCGGGCAACAGCGCCGGAATCGATCTCAGCCGGCACGTACGATGAGCGAGTCCCCGCCCGGCCGGCTTTCCAGAATGCGGGGGATCCAGCGATCGTCGGCTCGGCGGAAGCGACGGCGTGTCACACCGAATGCCAGGCCGCCGCCGACCAAAGCGGCGCCCAGTTGCACCGGTTCCGGCCAGCCGAGGGCGGCCCCGCCGAGTAACGCGAAAAAAGCACTGGCCAGGGGCCACAGGTACATCCAGACGGCGGCGAGCGAGACGGTGTCTTCCTCGATACCGAGTGTGACGGCATCGCCCGGTTTAAGCGAGCCGTCATGGGGAATGCGGAAGTGGTTTTTGGCGGCCTGGCGATCGGCATCGCCCCAGTCGCTCAGCGCGGCCTGGCCGCAGCCCTGCTTGGCCTTGCAACTCTGGCAGGCGCTGGTCTGGACCACGGCCACAACGACCTGGCCGGCTTCGACCTGAACCACGATGCCTTCTTCTCGAACCAAGGATGCGGCCACTCTGTGAAGGGTTGAAGGCGTTATTGTACCCGCTGGACCGAGCTCAGCAAACGGCGCGCCGTCTCCACCGGAATCTCACCGATCACGGTCACCATCAGGTCACCCTGCTGTTGCATCACGGCATGGGTCGCGCCCATGCGTGCCTGACTGTCCATGGGATCCTCGTCCATGGCCGGCTCGACGAATACCGAGAACGTGGCCAGTCCATCGCTGTAGACCCGCTTTTCCATCCAGCCGTCGGACCCGGTATGCCGCTCGGTCATTTCCAGTTCGAACATGGGCGGCAACCAACCGGGTTCGGTCACAAATCCGCCGGCATCCGGTTGCTCCGGCTCGGAACGGTACTGCGTCTGCTGACGCACCTGGGCCTTGGCCAGGCTCGGCTGCAAAGCCTGATCACTGACCGGCTCACCGATGGTCAGTCGGGTGTAGCGGAACTGTTCCAACACGGTACCGTCCTGGCCGCGAATTTCGGACTGCAACAGCAAACCGGTGGCCTTATCCAGCCAGAGCTTGTGCTGATAACGCCAATCGTCAGCGCTGAGCGACACCACCCGGGCATCGCGACCGGCCACCCGGGCCTCGCCCATGGCCATGGCCCGATAGGATTTCGCGATGCGCTCGAGCTGCATCGGCCCCATCTGCGAGAATGGCGCGGCCGGAATGGCCCGATCGACCAGGTCTTCCGAGCCTTTCGGGTAGTAACAGACCACGCGATCGCCTTCGCGTAACACCTCGATCATGCTGCCATCGAGTTGTTGCAACAGCTCCACCGCTTCGCCGTCTCGGGTCGCGTGGGCGATCGAAAACACGCTTGTTTCGTCGCCACGGCGATGCAGGTATTCCCCCTGATAACTCATGTCCCGGATGGCCGAACGCATTTCGTTGAGCCACTGCCACTCCATGGCGAAAGCCGGCATCGACATCAGGCAGACGATCACCAAAAGCAGACGTTTCATTCGCTGGCTTCCCACTGCAAGTTGGATGGCACCACCGCATGACCGCTGCTGTAGGAGGCGGCTTCGGCATGCTGGCGCAGATAGGAATTCAAACGCTGCTGGGCCTCGAATCGGGCCTGGGCGGCGTCCACATCCTGAATCCCGGCCACCTGGGTGTCCGGCTGTTGCGGTGTCTCCCAGCGGGCACCGATCACCACGACCACCGCCACGCCGGCCGCGACGGCCATTTGACTGAGGCGTTTGGCCAGGGACCGACGCGGTGCGGGCGGCTCAACGTGATCCCCGGCAGAGTCGTCCAACCGCTGCCGGCCCACATCCACCACGACGTCGCCGGCCATGGCGGCCTGCACCTGGGAAAGCCGATGCCAGTCGTCCAGCAGCTCGGGGTTCTTGTCGAGCGCTTTCATCAACCTCTGGATATCGACCTCGCTGGCCTCTCCATCCAGGAAGGCGGAAAAACTCTCATTGACGCGATCGTTCATGTTCACCTCACGGGATCGGATGCCGCCTGTCGGGCAGGAGCGGTCATCAGGCTGTTCAGGTCTTTCTCGATGGCATCGCGCGCCCTGAAAATGCGCGATCGTACGGTGCCGATGGGTGTGTCCATGATGTGGGCGATGTCTTCGTAACTCAGCCCCTCGAATTCCCTCAGCGTGACCGCCACCCGCAAATCCTCGGGCATGCGATCAAGCGATTGTTTCAGGCCTTTCTCCAATTGCTCACGCGCCAGAATCCGGTCCGGTGACGCAATATCGGTCAGCGCCTGGGGCGTAGCCAGGCCGGTCTCGTCCAATTCCACGCTGTTGCCACTCGGACGCCGACCGTTGGCGTCCAGATAATTGTTCGCGCAGTTGATCGCGATCCGGTACAGCCAGGTGTAAAAGGCACTGTCACCGCGAAAGGCCGGCAAGGCTCGATAGGCCTTGATAAACGCCTCCTGGACGATGTCCGGTACGGCATCGCTGTCGCGCAGGTAGCGCGTGACGACGGTGGCGACCCGGTGTTGATACTTGAGGACCAATAGATCAAAGGCTCGCTTCTCGCCCTTTTGGGCTTTATCCACCAGCCGCTGATCGGCATCGTTGGCCATAGAGGCGCTCTCCACGGGTTACTTGTTGCGATACAGCCTCTGACTGTCGCGGTCGCAAAAAGTTCAGTCCATTTTCGCGCCGGATTACTGAAAGCCCGGGTCGATTCGATATACTGCCGTCTCTTTTACGATAATTCCAACGGAGTGAGTCCCGCCATGCCGTCTCGACTGTCCGCCGATGTCCTGGTGATCGGAACCGGTGCCGCCGGCCTGACCCTGGCGCTCAGCCTGCCCCGCCATCTGAACATCTACCTGATCTGCAAGGGCAAACTCGGTTCCGGCTCCACGGCCTGGGCACAGGGCGGTGTCGCCGGTGTGCTGGACCAGGTGGATTCGGTCGACGACCACGTCAGCGATACGCTGACGGCGGGTGGCGGCCTGTGCGAACCCAAGGCCGTGCGCCATACCGTAGAGCGCTCCACAGCCGCCATCCAGTGGCTGATCGACCAGGGCGTCCCCTTCACCCACGAAGACGGTTCCGATGTCGACTATCACCTGACCCGTGAAGGCGGCCACAGCCATCGTCGCATCATTCATGCCGCCGACGCCACGGGCCGGGCCATCTCCGAGACCCTGGTCGAGCGCGTCCAGCAACGCGCCAACATCCATGTACTGGAAGACCATGTCGCGGTCGACCTGATCACCCGGCGCAAGGCGCTGCCGGGTCAGGACGACCCCAATCGGTGCCTGGGCGCCTATGTGCTGGATAAAAGCAGGGACCGGGTCATCACCGTCGGCGCCCGAGCGACCGTGCTGGCCAGTGGCGGCGCGAGCAAGGTCTACCTGTTCACCAGCAACCCCGACGGTGCCACCGGTGACGGCATCGCCATGGCCTGGCGCGCCGGCTGCCGTGTCGTCAACATGGAGTTCAACCAGTTCCATCCGACCTGCCTGTATCACCCCAAGGCCAAGTCGTTTCTGATTTCAGAAGCCGTGCGTGGCGAAGGCGGCCGGCTCATTCTGCCCGACGGCCAACGCTTCATGCCCCGCTTCGACGACCGCGGGGAACTGGCCCCGCGCGACGTCGTCGCCCGGGCCATCGACCACGAAATGAAACGCCTCGGGGCCGACCATCTCTACCTCGACATCAGCCACAAGCCGGCCGATTTCATCCGCAATCACTTTCCGACCATCTACGAGCGCTGCCTGAGTTACGGCATCGACATGACGCGCGAACCGATTCCGGTCGTTCCCGCCGCCCACTACACCTGTGGCGGCATCCGCACCGACGTTCAGGCCCGCACCGACCTGGATGGCCTCTACGCCGCCGGCGAATGCGCCTACACCGGCCTGCACGGCGCCAACCGCCTCGCTTCGAATTCACTGCTGGAGTGCATCGTCTACGCCCAGGCTGCGGCGGAACACATCCTGAGCGAAGCCCTGCCCGAGCCGGATGCGGATCGTCTGCCGTTGTGGGACGAGTCACGGGTGTCGGATTCGGATGAAAAAGTGGTCATCAGCCACAACTGGGACGAGATCCGTCGCTTTATGTGGGACTACGTCGGCATCGTGCGCACGGACAAACGTCTGGAGCGGGCGCGCCGTCGGGTTCAGTTGCTCAAGCAGGAGATCCAGGAGTACTACGCCAACTTCCGCATCACGGCGGATTTGCTGGAGTTGCGCAATCTGGCGGTCGTGGCCGAACTGATTATCGAGTCGGCTCTGTCGCGTAAGGAAAGCCGGGGCCTGCACTACACCTTAACCTACCCCACGCAACAGGAAACCGCCGAAATCACGGTGCTTTCACCGTTGAATTGACCCGGTAGGCGGCATTCAATGCCCGCCAACTGGCATCGGTCACGGTATCGCGCCAGATCATCTGGTCGTGACGCTCCCGGGTTTCGGATAAGAGTTCAAGTCGGATATACAGGACGTTACGGCGGCCGCGCCCGGTCCATTGGTATGGCTCCGGATCGGTGAGATCGGGCTCGGTATAGAGGATGACGCGCTCACCGTGCCAGCGCAGGTAGCGCGCCGGTGCTTCCAGACGGTGAACATGCCAGAGCACGTACAGTGTGACCGCCCAGGCGGACACCAGCCAGAGCGGTTCGACACCGGCAAACCAGCCAAACAGGCCCAGCAACACGACAGGGCCGAACGTCACCACCGCGGACAGGCGCGACGGTGTCAGGCGGCATTCAATCGGGCTGAACACGGTCCAGTATTTTACGCACCATGTAAGCGAGTTCCGGGTCTTCCGGCGTCGCTTTTTCCAGGAACCAGTTGAACAGGTCCTGGTCTTCGCTGTCGATCAGGCGATGGTAAATGCGTTGATCGTCTTCACTGAGGGTCGGGTACACCTTTTCGGTATAGGGCACCAGCAAGACATCCAACTCGAGCATGCCCCGGCGGCTGTGCCACCAGAGACGACGGCGCTCTCGCGCCTGTTCTTCTGTCAATTCCACGGGATACTGTCCACACTCAACCTTTGGAGGTACCGCGGCCATTGAAGGCGACACGGTAGGCCGCATAGTGTAACAGTTAGCAACGAACAAGCCGAAATCTTATGAGCGATACGACATTTTATCCGTTGGACCATCTGTCCATTTTAAGCATTGCCGGCAGCGATGCGTTGAGCTTCCTCCAGGGTCAGGGAACCCAGGATTACAACCGACTGACCTCATCCGGTCCGAAACCCGGCGCCTTCTGCACACCCAAGGGGCGGGTCGTGGCCAACGTCTGGAACCTGCCGCTTGCGAGCGACCCGGCCGAAGTGAAACTGGTGATCAGCGCCTCGGCCAGTGAGGGGCTGCAGAAACACCTGAAGAAATACATACCGTTTTTCCGGGGCTCACGGTTGGCCGATGAACACCTGCATTACCATGGCCTGGGCGTGGTCGCGCCCAACACCGGCGAGGTACTGGATGACTGGTTCGGCGAAGGTGAACAGGGCGTGTGGCAGCGCGGCGGCCATTTCGCGTTTCAACTGCCGGACGGTCGGGCCCAGATATGGCTGAATGCCCGGGCCGATGACTATGAAGACCGGCTGGAGCGCGTCGAGGCGGCCACGGTCAAACCGAATGAAGCGTGGCAACGCCTGGACATCGAAGCTGGCTACGCCTGGGTCGGAGCGGACCATCAGGAACGCTTCGTACCGCAGATGCTGAACCTCGATCACCTGGACGGGATTTCGTTCAAGAAAGGCTGTTATACCGGCCAGGAAGTGGTGGCACGACTGCATTACAAGGGCCAGAGCAAGCGCGGCCTGAGCCGACTGGCCTGGTCCGGAAATACGCCTCCGGAAGGACCGAATCTCTTTACCGAAAAGGGCCAGGGCGGTGAATGGGTCAATTGGCAGGCCGGGGAAGACGGTGGCGTCGGGCTGGCCGTGATCAAGGATACCGAACACCCGCCCCGCCTCTTTCTCGACGAAGGCCGACGAGTCGAGCTCAAGGTGCTAGAATGAAGCCGAGTTCGTGAATCGCGAATGTGGAACGCCAGCCCACCTGTGGCGCGCGCGCCTATGCCTGGATGACATTAGGAAACCTCAGTACCCATGAGCACACTGGTCGAGACGGTCAAGCAAGACATCATCGATGCCCTGAACAACGATCAACTGGTTCTGCCCAGCCTGCCGGAAGTCGCCCTTCAGGTCCGCGAAACAGCGGAGGATCCCGAGGCGACCATCGCCGATCTGACGCAGATCATTAGCCGGGACGGCGCCCTCAGCGCGCGCATCATACGGGTGGTCAACAGCCCCCTGTTGCGCGCCCCCCAGGAGGTGCGGGACCTGGCCATGGCGGTCAGCCGACTGGGCATGAACTACACCTCCAACCTGGCCATCGGCCTGGCCATGGAGCAGATGTTCCAGGCGACAACGGACATGATCGACAAGCGCATGCGGCAGCTCTGGCGCCTGACCGGCCAGGTATCCGCCATGGCGTCGGTTCTGGCCCGCCACAGCGGCATCGCCAAACCGGATGAAGCCATCCTCGCCGCCCTGATCCACCGACTCGGCGCCCTGCCCATCCTCACTTACGCGGAAGAACGCGACGACCTGATTCAGGACAACATCACGCTCGGCCAGGTCATCGACCAACTGCACGGCGGTCTGGGCGGTGTCATTCTGGAAAAGTGGGATTTCCCGAGCAACCTGTGCCAGGTCCCCAGGGAATATCGCAAGTTCGACCGGGAACCGGACGAGGGCGACCTCACCGACCTGATCACCGTCGCCAACCTCATCGTGCTGGCGGACAGCACCAGTGGCTGGGCCCGGAAGGATTGGGAAGAAGTGACCGCCTTCGCACGCCTGCGCTTGCCGGCGGACCGCGAGGACCCCATCTTCGCCGAATTCACGGAAAAAGCCGCCGAAGCCCAGGCCGCCTTCCTGTAGTTCAGGGCCGGGAGGATTCTTCCAGGTCCGACAGGATGCGCAACGCTTCGAACCGGTCACGACCACAGTAGTCCGGCTCGGCCTGAAATCGTCCGCACGCGGCAGGTCGCTCCGGTAGGCCGAAGAGAGCACACCGGTAGTCCGCCAGCAGATGCACACAACGCACACCGGCCGGTTTGCCCTCGGGCATGCCGTAAAACGGGGTGTTGATGGACGGCGCGATGCAACAGGCACCACAGCCACTGCGGCATTCCATGTGAATCTCCGGATTATGGGGAGTGGGCCGGTTTGGGGGCTCGATGGCCCATCAGATACCTGCCGTTCGATGAAAAATGGTGGGCCATGCCCACCAAAGGGTAACCGATACAAGAGACAGCGACCAAATGTTACACAGCGATACCCTGGGCACCGGCCCCGATCTGATCATTCTGCATGGCCTGTTCGGCAGCGGCGACAACTGGCGCAGTATCGCCAAGGGTCTGTCCGAACACTACCGCGTCCACCTGCTGGATCTGCCCAACCATGGCCGCTCCCCCTGGATCGACCGGCAGAGCTACCCGGCGTTCGCCGAAGCCGTGATGGAATGGTTACGGGACAAGGGGATCGAACGCTATCACCTCATGGGACATTCGATGGGCGGCAAAGTCGCCATGCAGATGGCGCTTGGTGATCTGGGTGCGGGCATCGACCGCCTGATCGTCGTCGACATCGCCCCCCGGGCCTACCCGCCCCACCATCAGGACATCTTCGGCGCCCTCAACCGGATCGACCTGAGCCAGCACAAGGACCGCCGCAGTGTGGACGAAGCGTTGAAAGACGGCATCGAAACCGCCGGCATTCGCCAGTTCATCCTGAAAAGCCTGTACCGCAACGATAAGGGCGAACTGGCCTGGCGCTTCAACCTGAAGGCACTGCAGGACCAGTACGAGGACATCGCCGGCGAACCGGACTTCAAGGCTCCATTCGAAGGGCCGACATTGTTCATCAAGGGCATGAACAGTCAATACATCACCGCCGAAGACCAGCCCGCCATCCGCGACCGCTTTCCCAACGCCGAGGCCAAACTGATTGAAGGCGCCGGCCACTGGCCGCACGCGGAAAAGCCGGCGGCGTTCCAGCGTATTATTGAACGTTTTCTGGCGGGTGGTTAACTCGTAGCCAGGAATCCATTATTAAACACAGGTTTCGGTGTTTGCTTGCTGCAGGCTAGCCCCGGATTCCGGGCGGACTCATCAAGGGTGGTCCGCAGCATGGATGCTGCGGTCCAGGCCCCAAGGATGGGTTCACGCCGACCCTTGATGAGTTTGCCCGGAAGCCGGGGCGGGTTTCTGGCAATCAGTCTTCTGTTAACTCTGAAACTTGGGCACTAAAAAGTTCGTGAGCCACTTTGCTCCAGCTTGCTGATCTTGTGGCGCAGACGAATTTGCCCGGCTTCGTTAAGCCGGGCCTTGTCGTGTCGCGGGCGCAGACCGAATTGCTCGTACATCTCGATGCATTCCTGGCGCAGTTGTTCCAGATCCGGATCATGCCGAATCGGCATGTCCAGAAAGAACTGCCACTCCTGCTCGTTCGCTTCCCCTTCCAACAACTGAGTCAGCAGAGTCTGAACGGACTCCTGGGTCGGCCGGTAGACCGGCGCCTTGCCGAATACCATGGCCAGGGCGACACCGGCAACCACCAGGAGGGTAACGAGGAAGACAACCAGGAATTCCGCCATCAACCCACCCAGACGCGGGCGTTGCGGAACATGCGCAGCCAGGCGGCGTCTTCCAGCCAGTGATCCGGATGCCAGGAGTTGGTGACGGCCCGGAACACCCGCTCGGGGTGCGGCATCATCACGGTGACACGGCCATCGGCGCTGGTGAACCCGGTCAGGCCCGCAGGCGAGCCATTCGGGTTCTGCGGGTAGTGCTCGGTCGGCTGGCCATGGTTGTCGACATAGCGCAGGGCGATCAATTCACTGTTCAGCGCGCCGTCGAGATGCGCCTGGTCGCGGAATTCGGCCCGCCCTTCACCGTGGGCGACGGCGATCGGCATGCGCGAACCGGCCATACCGGCGAAGAAAATGGACGGCGATTCGGGGACCTCGACCATGACGGTCCGGGCTTCGAACTGTTCGGACTGGTTGCGCACAAAGTGCGGCCAGTGGTCGGTCCCGGGAATCAGGTCGCGCAGGTTGGACAGCATCTGACAGCCGTTGCACACACCCAGCGTGAAGGTCTGCGGGTCCGCGAAGAAGGCACGGAAGGCCTCGCGCACCGTCTCGTTGAAGCGAATCGTCTTCGCCCAACCCTCGCCGGCCCCCAGGACGTCACCGTAGGAGAACCCGCCGCAGGCCACCAGACCCCGGAAGTCGCTCAGGCGCACCCGTCCGCTGAGCAGATCGCTCATGTGTACGTCGACGGCGTCGAAACCGGCCCGGTCGAACGCGGCGGCCATCTCCACCTGTCCGTTCACGCCCTGCTCGCGCAAGATCGCGACGCTCGGCCGCTCGCTGCCCTCGATCACCAGCGACTCGGTGATATCCTTGCTTTCGTCGAAACTCAGGTCGACGTGCAGCCCCGGATCGTTCGCGTCCAGCCAGTGGTCGTACTCCTGGCGGGCGCAGTCTTCGTTGTCACGCAAGGCCTGGAGTCGATAACTGGTCTCGCTCCAGGCGCGCAGCAGGTCGGTCCGCGGTTTGACGTAGACTTCCTCGCCGTCGTCGATAAACCGCACGAAATCATCATCGTTGCAATGGCCGATCACGGCGCTGCAATCGCCCAGGCCCGCTGCGTTCAACTGCTGCAGCACTTCCTCGGTGTCGATCTGGCGGACCTGAATCACGGCGCCCAGTTCCTCGGCGAACAGCGCACCGGCCAGGTCATCCTGCTTGAAGCGGTCGACCTGGATATCGATGCCGGTACGGCCAGCGAAGGCCATCTCGCACAGGGTGGTGAACAGTCCGCCGTCGGAACGGTCGTGATAGGCCAACAGTTTGTCGTCGGCGACCAGGCCCTGCATGACCGCCCAGAAAGCTTTCAGATCCTCGGCGTCGTCAACATCGACCGGGACGTCACCGATTTTACGATAGACCTGCGCCAGAGCCGATCCACCCAGGCGGTTCTGGCCGCGACCGAGGTCGATCAGGATCAGGTCGGTGTCATCTTTGTCGGTGCGCAGCTGCGGGGTAACGGTTTTGCGCACGTCCAGCACCGGGGCGGCACCGGAGACGATCAGACTCAGCGGCGCGGTCACCGACTTCGCCTTGCCGTTGTCGTCCCAGGTGGTGCGCATGGACATGGAATCCTTGCCCACGGGGATGGTCAGGCCGAGTTCGGGGCAGAGTTCGAGGCCGACGGCCTTGACCGTGTCGTACAGGGCCTGGTCCTCGCCCGGATGACCGGCGGCGGCCATCCAGTTGGCGGACAGTCGTACCCGACCGATGTCACCGATGGAGACGGAGGCCAGGTTGGTCAACACTTCGGCGACGGCCAGCCGGCCGGAAGCGGGTGCGTTCAGCAACGCCACCGGCGTACGCTCGCCCATGGCCATGGCTTCGCCGGTATACCCTTCGAACCCGGTCGTGGTGACGGCGGCGTTGGCCACCGGTATCTGCCAGGGGCCGACCATCTGGTCGCGCGCCACCATACCGGTGATGGAACGGTCGCCAATGGTGATCAAGAAGCTCTTGCTGGCGACCGAGGGCAGCCGCAGCACACGTTCGACCGCCTCACTCAGGTCGATCCCCTTGGTGTTGAAGGTTTCACGTTCGAAGTCCTGACGGTCGAAGGCCCGCTCCATGCGCGGCGGCTTGCCAAGCAGGACATCGAGGGGCATATCGACGGCCCGGTTGCCGAAATGGCGGTCGTTCAGCACCAGTCGGCGATCATCGGTCGCCTCGCCGATAACGGCGAACGGGCAGCGCTCACGCTCACAAATGGCTTCGAATCGGGCCAGGTTGTCCGGCGTCACCGCCAGTACATAACGCTCCTGGCTCTCGTTGGACCAGACCGCCAGCGGCGACATGCCCGGTTCATCGTTCGGAATGTCGCGCAACTCGAACCGGCCACCGCGGCCGCCGTCATTGACCAGTTCCGGGAAGGCATTGGACAGGCCACCGGCACCGACATCATGGATGAAGGCGATGGGGTTGTCGGACCCGGCCTGCCAGCAGCGGTCGATCACCTCCTGACAACGACGTTCCATTTCCGGGTTGCCGCGCTGGACCGAGGCGAAATCCAGATCCTCGTTACCCTCCATGCTGTCCATGGAAGACGCGGCGCCGCCGCCCAGACCGATCTGCATCGCCGGTCCGCCGAGGACGATCAGGCGGGCGCCGACCGGGATGTTGTCCCAGGCCTTGTCGACATGGTCTTCACGGATGTTGCCATAGCCGCCGGCGATCATGATGGGCTTGTGATACCCGCGCATCTCGGTGCCATTGACACCCGGGGTGCTCAATTCAAAAGTGCGGAAATACCCCACCAGGTTCGGCCGCCCGAATTCATTGTTGAACGCCGCCGCGCCGATCGGGCCGTCGATCATGATGTCGAGCGCGGAGACAATGCGGCCCGGCCGACCGTACTGGCTTTCCCAGGGTTGAACATAGCCCGGAATGTTCAGGTCGGAGACAGTGAAGCCCGCCAGACCGGCCTTGGGCTTGCCGCCGGTGCCGGTCGCGCCTTCGTCGCGGATCTCGCCCCCGGCACCGGTTGCGGCACCGGCGAACGGTGCGATGGCGGTCGGGTGATTGTGGGTCTCGACCTTGAACAGAATGTGCACGTTTTCCGCGTGGTACCGGTACTGATGATCGCTGTCCGGGTAAAAACGGCCGGCCTGGAACCCTTCGATCACCGAGGCGTTGTCCTTATAGGCCGACAACACACCCAGGCTGTTGTGTTCGTAGGTGTTCTTGATCATCTTGAACAGCGACCAGGGCTGGGGTTCGCCGTCGATGGTCCAGCTGGCGTTGAAAATCTTGTGTCGGCAGTGTTCCGAATTGGCCTGGGCGAACATCATCAGTTCGACATCGGTCGGGTCCCGGTCCAGCGTCCGATAGGCCTCGACCAGATAGTCGACCTCGTCGTCGGCCAGGGCCAGACCCAGGGTCCGGTTGGCCTCGACCAGGGCGTCCCGGCCACCGCTCAGGACCGGTACCCGGGTCAGTTCGGCCGGCTCCTGTCTCGCGAAGAGGCTGTCGGCGTCCGGTTCGGTCAGCAACAGGGATTCGGTCATGCGGTCGTACAGGAGGCCGCCCAGTTGCTTCAATTGACGGTCGTCCAGATCGGTCTCGGTCCGCACCCAGTAACGGATGCCGCGCTCGAGCCGGTGAATCTGACCCAATCCGGCATTGTGGGCGATGTCGGTCGCCTTCGACGACCAGGGGGAAATGGTACCCAGGCGCGGGACCACCCAGAGGCTGCGCCCGTCCTCCGTCTCCCGTTCGGCGTTGGGACCATAGTGCAGCAACTGGTCCAACACCGACAGATCGGTATCGGTTAATGGGGCGTCGGCGTCGACGAAGTGCACGAACTCGGCGTACAGGTCGGTGATCTGCCCGGCGAGGGCTTTGTCGACCTGAGTACGCAGACGGTTCAGCATACGTTGGCGACGAAAGGGGGAAAGTGCAGGATTTCCACGGAGTGTCAGCATGACGGGATGGCCTGTTCCTGAGTGCGGGAAAAAATCGGCGCGTATGGTAGCCGAAAAGGCGTTAAAATGGCACCGTCATCCGTTGTTTATCCCGTCCTTGAGGTTTGTTTTTGTATTGGCGAAATCCCCTTCACATCGGGCTCCGCGTCCTGCTGACCACGCTGTTACTGGCGGGCCTGGGGCTGGTCGTCGCCCAGGGCTTCGAGTGGCACAGCCATTGGGACCGGATTCGCGACCGGGGAGTACTGACCGTCGCCCTGCGTGAAAGCGAGGGGGTTTACTGGCCGACCGACCAGCGCTACAGCGGCCTGGAAATGGAGTTATTGCAGAAACTGGGAGAGCGGCTGAATCTGCGGGTGCAGCTGTTTTCGGTCACCGAGACCCAGGATCTGTACCGGGCGCTGGCGTCCGGTGCGGTGGACATGGCGCTGCCCGGCACCACCACCGGCTATAACTCGACCGCATTCATGCCCGGCCTGCCCTATTTGATGTCGGACGTGGGGCTGGTCCGCTCGATGGCGGCTCGGAAACCGGAACTGGAACGTCAGCACATCGCCCTGCTCGACCCGGTCAACCACGACTGGCTGGCCCGGCGGTTGGCTTCCCGCCACCCCGGCTTGACCTTCGAAGGCCTGACCGGCGCCCCCACGGCGGAGCTGATGACGCGCATTGAACTTGACGAACTGGACATGGCCCTGATGGACGAGCGCGACTTCCGGGTACAGCGTCCGTTTTTCCCCGATCAACGCTTCGACACACTGACCGACCAGCCCCGACCGGTAAGCCCGCTGTTCCGCCAGAGCCGGGATCGCTCCCTGCTCAACCGGGTCAACGATGTGCTGCGCGAACTGCGAGCGTCCGGCCAGCTGGAACGCTTGCGCGACCGCCACCTCGGGCACACCGGCGATTTCGACTATGTCGGCACCCTGACCTTCGAGCGTCACATGCAAAGCCGGCTGCCGGACTTTCTGGATCTGTTCAAGGCCGAAGCCGAGGCGACCGGCATGGACTGGCGCTTGCTCGCGGCGGTCGCCTACCAGGAGAGCCACTGGCGAGCACGGGCGGTGTCTCCAACCGGGGTCAAGGGCATCATGATGGTGACATTGACCACAGCACGGGAAATGGGGATCGATAATCGCCTCGATCCGGCACAAAGCATCCGCGCGGGCAGTCGGTACCTGGACGGCTTACGCGAACGCATGCCGGAGCGCATTACCGAACCCGACCGGACCTGGATGGCCCTGGCCGCCTACAACGTCGGCTCCGGACATCTGGAAGACGCTCGCATCATCACCGAGAGCCAGGGCGACGACCCGGATGCCTGGATCGACGTGCGCAGCCACCTGCCCAAGCTGGCTCTCAAAGCCTGGTACCCCTGGACCAAACACGGCTACGCCCGCGGGCACGAACCCGTGGTTTATGTCGCCAACATTCGGCGCTATTACAATTTGCTTCGGCGGGCGTTTCCGGATGAAATTCGCGATGAGCGAGAGGGAGAATCACTGGACCAACTGCCCTTCCCGGGTTTGCCGGTGACACCGGGCCTGTAGGGTGGGCACAGTTAAGTAGGTTGGATTAGCCTAACAGGCGTAATCCAACATTACTGCGGCGTCGATGGCATGTGTGATGGCACTGTCGGATGTGTTGGATTACGCCCTTTGGGCTAATCCAACCTACAGCCCAGCCTGCAGAACAGGCCAGCGGTCGACCGTCATCAGAACTGCAACCGAAACCCGGTCTGCCAGGCCCAGTCGTCGCTTTCCGGCAGCCACCGCAACTCGGAGTAGTTCCGGATCGACTGGCTGAAACGCTGGTCGATCCCGAACGCCCAGTAGTCGGCATCCTCGACGGCATCGTTCCCGTACATCAGTTTGGACACAACACTGCCCTGGGTGTATTGCGTCAACAGGTCCCAGGCCAGGGTTTCGTCCCGGTACAGGTAACCACCGCCCAGTGACCAGACACCGCTGACCCAGAGCACGCTGGCCCCCCAGAGTCCGGCTTCCTGATCATCGCCGCGATAGGTCACCGACACCTGGCCTTCGGGTGTGTCGAGCCCGGTGGAGACCGCCCATTGCTCGATGGTCTTGTCGCTGTCTTCGTCGCCGATCTGCCATTCGGCCGAGATATACGCCAACTCACCGTTGGTGGCATCCAGCTGTAACGTCCGATCGAGAAAATCCGGCGCATGAGCGGCCCCGGCGATGCCGCGGTCGCCACTGCCGTTCATGACCGCCAGTCGGTCCACCAGATATCGCTGCTCCAGCGTCGCCAGGCGGCCGGCGCGTATCTGATACAGGCTTTGCTGCCATTCGAGAAACATCTGTCGCGTACCGGCCGCGGCGTCCTCATCGAGCGGATCGAGGCTGAACTGCCAGACACCGCGATAACGGCTATTGCCGCGCGGCTCGACGGCTTCGACACCGAGCCAGGAGTGCGGGGTTTGCAGTGTCCAGCGATTGTCGCCGCCGTCATGGGTCCGGTAAGTGCCTTGCACCTGCATATTGCCGGTGACCCGGGACTCCGCCGCCAGGGCCGAACCACAGACCAGCGGGAAGGTTATCAGCAGGCTGATTGTCGGGGTGTGCCGTTGCATCAGTTGAATACCACCGTCTTGTTGCCGTGAACCAGCACCCGGTCTTCCAGATGCCAGCGCAGCCCCCGTGCCAGTACGGATCGTTCGCAGTCCTTGCCGAGGCGCACCATGTCCTCGACCTGATCGCGATGCGACACCCGGATCACGTCCTGATCAATAATGGGTCCGGCATCCAGGTCGGCGGTCACGTAATGGCAGGTCGCCCCGATCAGTTTAACGCCACGCTCATGAGCCTGGTGATAAGGACGGGCACCGATAAAGGACGGCAGGAAGCTGTGATGAATGTTGATGATCCGGTACGGCCAGCGTTCGCACAGCGACTTGGGCAGAATTTGCATATAGCGGGCCAATACGATGGTATCGGCGTGCTGCTCTTCGATCAGTCGCTCGACTTCGGCGAAATGAACGGACTTGTCGCTCGCATCCACCGGAACGTGACAAAACGGGATGCCGTGCCATTCAACCAGGCTGCGCAGGTCGTCATGATTGGAGATCACACAGGGAATGTCGCAGTGCAGGTCACCGTTATGCCAGCGGTTGAGAATGTCGGCCAAACAGTGATTGTCCCGGCTGGCCATCAGGACCACCCTGGGCTTCACGCCCGTATCGGTCACGCGCCACTGCATGTTGAGATCCTCGGCGATCGGCGCGAACACCTCGGCCAACTTGTCGGCTCCGAACGGCAGCGAGCTGGCCTTGATTTCATTGCGCATGAAAAACCAACCCTGTTCCAGGTCGGCGTGATGGTTGGCTTCCATGATGCTGCCATTGTATTGGGCCAGAAAACTGCTGACACGGGCGACGATCCCGACCCTGTCCGGACAGGACATGACCAGGCGATAGACGCGTTCCATTGAGCGCTACTCCAAGGGCTTGAATTTACAGTAAAAAAGCTATTTTAACCGGATGGGGGATGATATATGATGTGCCCTCTTTTGACGATACTGGTTACGATTTGACCACGTCGCCGGGTGCGTCCCGCTTCAATGGAATTGCACAGGCGCAGGGTTCGGCTACGCTATTCTCGTATCGAACGCACTGCATTGAGCCGTAACACGCGACGAAACAGCACAGGAATCGCAATATGCTGACTGAAGAACAGTTGTTGGCAGCTCCTGAAGAGGAGTACATGAACGATGAACAACTGGAGTTTTTCCGGGAATTGCTGAAAGAGCAGGCCGAAGAAGTTCGTACTTCCTTGAAAGAAGCCCGGGAAACGCTGACAAAGTTCGAAAACGAACCCGACGAGCTGGACAAAGCCAGCATCGAGGAAGAGCGCCGAATGAACCTGCGCTTTCTGGATCGTCAAACCAAATTGCTGCCGAAGATCGAAGACGCCATCAAGCGGATCGACTCCGGCGACTTCGGCTACTGCGAAGTGACCGGCGAGCCGATCGGCGTCCGCCGTTTGCTGCTTCGGCCGACCGCCACACTCTGCGCCGAAGAGAAGCAGCGCCAGGAACGTCAGGAGCGCAACTTCCGCGACGCCTGACACTAACGGCTAAAAACACCGGTTGATCTAAAAAGCGCCTCAAGGCGCTTTTTTTGTGCCCGCGGAAAACACCCCACCCTCTGGCACAGAGCTTGCGACGTCCAACGTACGTTCTGATCATCATCGCTTGGAAACATCGTCATGAGCATTCAACTGTCCGGACTCGAACGCTACCAATCCCACCAGCAGCTCGGCCATACGGACGCCCCGCAACACAGCGAAAAAGCAGCCTCGGCCGGCGCCAGGGACACTACCGCGGACCTGCCCGAGGACGATGTCTCGCTCAGCGACGCCGTCGCCCTGATGGAGTGGATCGCTCACCAGGCCCCGGACCTCGAAGCGCCAACGGCCAGTGCACCGGCAAGCCTTGGCCGCCTGTCGGATCAATTACTCCGGTTCGATATGATCACCTTGCCGGAAGCCGGTCGACTGATGAGCCTGGCCGAGGGTTACGATGAGACCAGCACCGACACGCCCCTGTTTACACGCATCGGCGAACAACTCGAACAAAGCGAGCACTTTCAGCAAAAGCAGGAATGGCAGAAACTCGGGCGGCTGGTCAGTAATCTGGCCGCGGCCCAGATGCGGGGCTTTCAGTGAGGGAAGTACCCCGGTCGCTCACTGCGACCGGGATCTGTCGGGCAGGGTTCAGCCCAACAGCTTATCGACCAATCCCATCAACTCGGATTCATCGACCGGTTTCACCAGGAACCCCTTGGCACCCTGGCGTTCACCCCAGACCTTGTCGGTCGGCTGATCCTTGGTGGTGACAATGATGATGGGGATATGCTTGGTATCCGGGTCGTTGGTCAATTTACGGGTGGCCTGAAAGCCGTTCAACTCGGGCATGACCACATCCATCAGGATCAGGTCCGGCAGCGACTTCTTGGCCATGGCGACGCCGGTCGCGCCGTCTTCGGCGAAAATCGGGTCGTGGCCGTGTTTTTCCAGCATTTTCTTGAATTGGGTCACCTGACTGGGCGAATCGTCAATCACCAGGATGTTTGCCATGTACAATTCCTCATTGATGTTCGGGCGATACAGCCCTGTTCATTACAAAATCCCTACAGTATACCGGGCATTGTACCGACTCATATAGCGACCTTTAAGACAACTCTTTCAACTTCGGGACCTGAAATCGATTACAACCCAACCCTGACCCGGCCCGTTTACAAAACGACACGAACTTGACTTAGCAGCGAGCCCAAACCACTGCTAGATTTTAAAACGCTGTTTACTCGGAAGTGATCGTCTTATGATCAAGAAAGAAAGCATATTGGAATCTGCACGGAAGGTGCTTTCGGAACAGGGGATCGGCAAGCTCTCACTGCGGAAGATCGCGGCTGAGACCGGCTGCGCGGCCCCGTCCATCTACTATTACTTCCGCAACAAGCAAGAGATTGTTGCCGGTCTATGGGAAGCGATTGCCCCGGATTTGCTCAGACAGCTTGAATCCGCCGCGGATAAGGACCAAGCCTACCGAGAGTTTTGGCTGGCCCGGCCGGACGACTTCAAGTTGTTCATTACGCATTCGGAGTATTACCCCTATGTGTCTCAAACACCGGCCTATGACAACCTCAGGTCGGTGCTAGGCGACCGACTGCACGCCCTGAACGGTCGACTGATGGATCAGATTTTTACTCATTGACTCCTGTGCCGGCGGCTCGAACAGGGAGAGCTGCCGGTTTTCGTCCCCTTCGACAAACCGCACCCCCAAACCCAGCAACCGCACCGGTTCGCCCTGGCGACGCCAGGCCTCGCCCGCCAGTCGATTGAACGAGTCCAGCGTTAACGGCAACGCGCGTTCAACCGTGGTTTGATTGAAGTCCCGAAACCGCATTTTCAGAAACACCCGGTGAATGGCGGGCTGCACCCGCTTGCCAAGACGGCGCTGCAGCTCTTCGAACAACCGCGACAGGTGTTCCCGACAGTCATCCAGCCCCGCCAGATCGGTATCAAAGGTGTGTTCGACGCTCAGTGATTTCCGGACCCGTTCGGTCTTGACCGGCCTGTCGTCGATGCCGCGCGCCAACTGGTAGAGGCGAGGCCCGAATCGACCAAAGCGCTCAATCAGTTCGGCCATGCTCGCCGCTTGCAGGTCGCCACAGTTTCGATACCCCAGGGCATGCAACCGTTCAGCGGTTTTCTGACCGACACCGAACAGACGATCGACCGGCAACTGATGAACGAATTCATCAATCCGCCCCGGCGGGATCACGCATAATCCATCCGGCTTGTTCCAGTCGGATGCGATCTTGGCCAGGTACTTATTGGGCGCGACACCGGCCGAGACGGTGATACCCACCTCACGGGCGATTTCGGCGCGCAGGTGCCGCGCCAGCAGCGTGGCACTGCCTTGGGCGAAGTCCGATTCGGATACATCGAGATAAGCCTCATCCAGAGACAAAGGCTCGATTCGATCGGTATACCGTTCGAAGATATCCCGAATCTGCCGGGACACGGCCCGATACACATCGAAACGGGACGGCTGAATGATCAGGGACGGGCACAGACTCAGCGCCCTTCGTGTCGGCATGGCCGAGCGCACACCATAGCGGCGCGCTTCGTAATTACAGGTTGACAGTACCCCCCTGGGGCCACGGCCACCCACCGCCACCGGATGATCACGCAATTGCGGAAAATCGCGCATTTCCAGTGCCGCGTAGTAGCAATCGCAATCGATGTGGATGATTTTTCGAACCGTCATGCGCTCTGCCATCGGGGTTGGGAGCCGGATTCGGTATCGGAATGAAGACCGGCTCACGGTCTGTGCACAGCCCATAAAATACTGTATATACAAACAGCCTTCAAGTGTGGGTCCCACTTCGGATCAATGAGTACGCTCACGACCCATGCATCGGGCCTCCAGGCACCAGCAGAAAGCCAAACTGGCAAAAACGGCTATACTGCGCGACAGAACATTGAAGACATTGACGGTCGTTTCGTCCAGACCATGGAAGAACAACAGTGTGAACAGGATGGCATGCATGAAACGAAGGGTAATGGTCATCGTATTTCCCGGTAGCTGGCCCCTTAGCGGGTTTAATAGCGCCTGGAAATGGAGGGGGAGCCGTCTGGACCCCGAGACCGTTCTTCCCCGAGCCGGAGACCTGGGTCTCGCGGGGGTTCCCCGAAAATGCTCGCCTCTTGCGAGGCGAGTAAGGGGACGGGAAGACATTCCTTCAACGGCCGCGCTCTCGCCCTGACTGCCAGCCACCTGCTTGAGGTGGTGTGCCTTGCCTTGGCTCGAACCATTGCCCTTTGGCAGCAGTCAGCGATGAGACAGCAAAGAGGTATCACATCCCTGTGATTGCGCCAGAACTCCCTTCAGCGCGCAAGAGCTATTCTGCAGTGACACTGGATGATGATACAGTCACAAAGGTAACCAAATTGACTCGGGAAATCGTCATGTTTGTACCTCATCCCTCTCCCACGGAGGTATTCAGCAGTCAGGAGGCGGCTACACCCGACTTCAACGTCATCGAACAGGGACTGGCGGAACAAGTGGGGCAGAATCTTCGGGTGGTGCGCAGCCGCCTCGGCTTCAGCCAACAGTTGTTGGCCGAACGCATTGGCGTTTCCCTGAGCCAGTACCGTAAATACGAGAGCGGCAAGGACCTGCCCCGCCTGCATTCCGCCCTGCTGTGGTCGATCGAGACCGGCATTCCCACGCATTGGCTGTTCAGCGGCACCGGCTATCAACGCTGGCTCAACGTGCCCTTCCGACCGGCCTGGATTCCCATCCTGTCGTTTGCCAACGACGCGCCGGACTGGGCCCTGCAGTCGCTCCAGGCGGCGTTGACGGGCATGCTGGGGTGTTACGAGGAGACCGAGCCCCTGCACAGCCTCCTGGACGATCGCAAGAACATCAGCCGTCAAATTTTCCAGGAAGAGTACTATCAGGCGGTTTCGGAGAAGCTGCGGCTGTTCCGGGTGCGGTTGGGCATGTCCCAGGACGATGCCGCCCGGGTCATGGGCATTTCGACCGAAGCTTTTCGCCGCTACGAGACGCCGACCCGCTGTACGCACTTCAGCATCAACATGATCATGCGCTTCTGGGTGGCGACCGAGACCAATCCGATCGAATTGTCGAGTGATACGCCGGTGTTCAAGTATCGATTGAAGCAGCGCCGCAACTTCGGCATTTTACTGCCACTGCTGGAACAACTGAGCCGGGAACAGCTCGATCAGCTCAATACGTTACTGGACGTGGTGATGGGTATGGCGGGGGATAAGCGGGCCGACTGAGCGGCCCCCTTCGAGTCGGGTGGGCTCAACCCAGCCCGACGTTGTTTTTTTCCAATACCTGTTCGGCCCGATAGCTGGACCGGACAAAGGCGCCGGAGACGACTTCGAGAAACCCCTTCTCAAGGCCCCAGTCGCGGTACTTCTGGAATTCTTCCGGCGTTACATAGCGCTCCACCGGCAGGTGGTTGATCGACGGCTGCAGGTATTGGCCGAAGGTCAGAATGTCCACACCGGCCTCACGCAGATCGTCCATCGCTTCCAGAATCTCGTCCTCGGTCTCGCCGAGCCCCAGCATGATGCTGGTCTTGGTCAACACGTCCGGCTTGTACCGTTTGGCGTGCGCCAGCACGGCGAGTGTCTGTTCATAGCTCGCTCGCGGATCCCGCACCGGATGAGTCAGGCGTTTCACCGTCTCGACGTTCTGGGCGAACACTTCGATGCCGGAATCGACCACTGTCTCGACGTCTTCCGGTTTGCCCTGGAAGTCCGGTGTCAGCGCCTCGACGGCGGTTTCCGGATTGACTTCCTTGACGCGACGTACCGTGGCCGCATAGTGACCGGCGCCACCGTCTTCCAGATCATCGCGATTGACCGATGTCAGCACCAGATACTTGAGCCCCATCAATTCGACCGAACGGGCCGTGTTTTCAGCCTCTTCCTCGTCCAGCCAGCCGCGCGGGTTGCCGGTGTTGACCGCACAAAAACGGCAGGCCCGGGTGCAGACGTCACCCATCAGCATGATGGTTGCGGTGCCGGCACTCCAGCATTCACCGATGTTGGGACACATGGCTTCTTCGCAGACGGTGCTGAGCCGATGCTCGTGAACGATGCCCTTCACTTTCTCGTATTCCGGTCCGCTGGACAGCTTGATGCGCAACCAGTCCGGCTTGCGCGCGGTGTTGCGGCGGGCGTCCTTGTGGGCCTTGATGCCGTTTTTGATGGCGGTAAAGCCATGCTCGGTCACGTATTTGGAACCGCTGTCGACCTGAACGACAGGAATACGATTGGATTCGCTCATAGAGTTTCGACCGTCGTTATGCGAAAAGTGGGGCAATGATACCAAGGCGGCGGTCGGTTCGCGAATGAACCGGGCCTAAAAACACTGACACGGATCAGTCCCCGGGCCGGTTCAGGCCGCGCCTTGCAAGGGTTTCGTGGTCCACTGCGGCGTCACATGCAACGCTTCGCAGAAATGCCGGACCCATTGGCGCTTGACCGCCGCCATCTCGACCGGACCGACATGATCGGCCATCTGGGTCATTCGCATGCCCTGATAGCCACACGGATTGATGCGACCGAAGGGTTCCAGGTCCATGTCGACATTCAAGGCCAGCCCGTGATAACTGCAGCCCCGTTTGATGCGCAACCCCAGTGAGCAGATCTTTTGCTCGCCGACATACACACCGGGGGCGTCCGGGCGCGGCTGTGAGGCCAGGCCATAGTCGTTCAGGACCGCCACGATACTGTCTTCGATGCTGGAGACGAAGCGCCGGACATCGCTACCGGCACGACGGATATCGATCAGGACGTAGGCGACGAACTGACCGGGGCCATGGTAGGTCACCTGTCCGCCGCGATCGACCTGCACCACCGGGATATCACCCGGGCTCAGCAGATGCTCGGCCTTGCCGGCCTGCCCCTGGGTAAACACCCGATCGTGTTCGACCAGCCAGATTTCGTCGTCCGCCTCCGGGCCACGCTGCTCCGTGTAACCTTGCATGGCCTGCCAGGTGGCCCGATAGTCCACCCGGCCGAGATCACGAACAGTGATCGAACCAGCCATTCACAGCACCATCCGAATACGGTCGTCCGCCTTCAGTTCCTGATGCAGATCGCTCAGGTGCTCCTCGCGCTCGATGCGCATATACACGGTCAGGCTTTCGAAGCGCCCATTGCGACTGGGAGTGACCCGAAAGGAGTCTTCGCTCAGGGTCGCGTCATACCGCACCAGAACGGCGTGCACGAAAGCGCGAAACCCTGGCCCGGTATCGCCGACGACCTTGATCATGTAGTCGTCGCACGGAAATTCGATTTTTGGCGGTTGTTGCTCAGCCACGGTCATCAATTGCCATTAAAGAGGTTGAAGAAAAACAGCAGGATATAGTCCCAGATGCGCTTGAAGAAACCGGCCTGCTCGATCGGTTCCAGAGCCAGCAGCGGCCGGCGGGTCACTTCCTCGTCACCCTGCCGCACCAGCAGTTCGCCCAGAACCTGTCCCTTTTCAATGGGGGCTTTCAACACGGGTTCAATGTTCAGAACCGTGCTCAGGTCGCCCTCGGCGCCTCGGGCGATGGTCAACTTGAGGTCCTCTTCCAGTCCGAGACGCACCTGCTCACTGTTACCGGCCCAGACACGGGCGGTGTAGAGCGCTTCGTCGCCACTGTGCACCTTGGCGGTCTGGAAATAGCGGAAACCGTAGGTCAGCAGTTTCTGCGTCTCCTGCGCGCGCGCCTCTTCCGAGCTGGTGCCCATCACCACACTGATCAGCCGCATGCCGTCCTGCTCGGCCGACGCGGCCAGGCAGTAACCCGCTTCCTCGGTGTGGCCGGTTTTCAATCCGTCAACCGCCGGGTTGCGCCCCAGCAGGGAGTTCCGGTTGGCCTGGGTAATGCCGTTGTAGGTGAAGCTGCGCTCGGCGTAGATGGGATAGAACTCGGCGTTGTCCTGAATGATGTGCCGCGCCAGGATGGCCAGGTCCTCGGCGGAGGTATAGTGATTGTCCGCCGGCAGGCCGGTGGCGTTGGCATACTGGGTGTTTTCCATATTCAGACGTTCGGCGTAGGTGTTCATCATCTGCGCGAACATGTCTTCGCTGCCGGCGATGTGTTCGGCCATGGCCACCGAGGCATCGTTGCCCGATTGCACGATGATGCCGCGCAACAGGTCTTCGATACTGACCATTTTGCCTTCCTGGATAAACATGCGCGAACCGCCGGTTTTCCAGGCCTTGACGCTGATCAGGGTTTCGTCCTGCAGACCGATCCGACCTTCCAGAATCTCGCGCTCGGCGATGTAACTGGTCATCAATTTGGTCAGGCTGGCCGGCGGGAGTCGTTCATCGGCGTTTTCGGACACCAGCACCTGTCCGGTTTCGGCATCCATCAGAATATAGGAACTCGCCGCCAATTGAGGCGCCGCCGGAATGATGGGTTCGGCGGCCAGGGGCATCGACAGGCTGGCGACAACGGTGATGCAAACGGCGAACAGACGGGAACAGGACACGCGAAAACGATGATTCAACACAACTCACTACCTTTATAACGGTGCAGGATAACGGTTTACCTCCCGACGGCTGGATCGGGATTCTGATCGAAAGCGGACATTGTACCAAGGCACCGTGAAATATCACGCATGCGGTCAATCGCCCTGTGTAAGCAAACCGAAAGCGTAAACGGTCAGTTGGACACCACCAGCAACGGCTTGCCCAATTCATCGCTGGTCAAGGCGCGCTGCAGTTCAATTGCCTTGTCGTACTGAACCGGTCCGATTCGCACCCGATAAAAGTCGCCTTGCTGGACTCGCACCCGTTCATCGATCTGACCGGCGATCTGGTCCCGCAACGCTTTGGCGCTGTTGCGCTGGCTGAAGGCACCCAGTTGCACGAAATACACCGGCTGGTCCAGCTCCTGGCCCTGTAGCGCTTCGACCCGCACACGAGCGGTCCCCTTGTGCACGAAATCCAGTTTGACGGCGGCGGCATAGGACAGGTCGATCACCCGGCCCGGGTGGAAAGGACCGCGATCGTTCACTCGGGCGACAATGCTGATTCCATTTTCCAGATTGGTGACCCGGACCCAGGTCGGCAACGGCAATGTCTTGTGCGCAGCGCTGATTTTGTACATGTCGAACACCTCGCCGTTGGACGTGGTGTGACCGTGGAATTTGGCGCCGTACCAGGAGGCCAGCCCTTCCTCGCGATAACGCTCGGCACTGGCCAGGATATGATACTGCCGGCCATTGACGGTATAGGGGCTGGCGTTGCCGTGCTTGCTGAGCGGTTCCTTGCGCGGTGTCGGTTCACTGACCTGGTCCGCGTCGATGTGCTGATCCGGCCCGCGATCCTGCGAGATGCTGTAGCGGCCGGCGTTGGCGGTGCCGGCACCGCCGGTGTCGTGTGCCACATACTGGCTGGAACAGGCACCGACAAGCCACAGGGTGGCCCCCAACAGGGGCCAACAACGAGACTGTAGGGTCATCCGGCTTCCTCTTGCTGAGACCGACGTAATTCCTCGGCGAGTTGGTAAACCGCCATAGTGTAACTGATGGAGCGATTGTACCGGGATATGACCCAAAAGTTACGGTATCCGAGCCAATATTCGGCACCGACTTCTCCGTCCAGTCGAATCGGGTGGACCTGGGCATCCGGTGCCGCCGACTGAATCGGGTCCCAGCCTTTTTGCATGACGCTCTCCAGAGTCTGATCCCGATCGAAGCTGTTCAACTTGACCGATTGAAAGTCGCCGTCGACATGGGCGCGCGTGGCGATGGGTTCATCCTCGCGCCAGCCGTGCTCGCCCAGGTAATTGGCGACCGAGCCAATGGCATCGATGGGATCGTTCCAGATGTCGATGTCACCGTCCTCGTCCAGATCGATCGCATAGGCGAGGTAACTGCTCGGCATGAACTGGGGGTGCCCCATGGCACCGGCATAGGAACCCTTGACCGTGAGCGGATCGAACGACTGATCGCGGCTGATGCGCAGGAAATTCACCAGTTCCCGTTGAAAGTAACCGGCTCGCCGGCCTTCGGTCACGGCCAGGGTGCCCAGGGCGTCGAAGGTTCGATGACGACCGAGATAACCGCCGAAACGCGTTTCGACGCCGAGCACGGCGGCAATAACGGAACGGCGCACGCCGGTTCGCTGCTCGGCTTTCGCCAGCCAATCGGCTTGCTCACGCATGAATGCCTTGCCGTTGTTCACCGTTTGCTCGGAGATGAACATCGGCCGGTATTCCCGATAGGTTTTGGTCGTCTCCGCCGGTTTGGCCAGGTTCTCGACATTGCGGGCGATGTACTCGCCTTCGGCGAACAGGGCCTCCATTTCGGCCCGATCAAACTGGTGTTCATTGACCAGGGTGTCGATCACGTCCTGGGCGAGGGGATAGTCCAACAGGGATTGGGACTGGGTTTCGGCATGGAGGGAGGGGCCGAGCAGGGCTCCGACCAGGCACAAACGACCGAGTGATTTAAACATCGATACTCCTGTTTGTTGTTCTGGATGAAACGATGACGCTGAATTCGGTACATTCCCGCGACCTTCAGGTGCGCGGGTGGGTGCTGATGGACATAAGAATGCCAAAGCTGGTCAGCAGGGTCACGATCGAGGTTCCGCCGTAACTGACCAACGGCAAGGGTACACCGACGACCGGCAGGATACCGCTGACCATGCCTACATTTACAAAGACATAAATAAAAAAGGTCAGAGTGAGACTGCCGGCCAACAAACGGCAAAAATTATCCCGGCCACGCACGGCGATCAACATGCCGCGCAGCACAATCAAGGCATAGGCGGCCAGCAACACGGCCGCGCCTACAAAACCGAATTCCTCTCCGAGAACAGCGATGATGAAGTCGGTATGACTTTCCGGCAGAAAATCGAGCTGGGATTGCGTGCCCTGCATGAAACCTTTTCCCTGCAGGCCGCCCGAGCCGATGGCTGTCATCGATTGGATGATGTTCCAGCCGGCGCCAAGTGGATCGGAACTGGGATCGAACAGCGTCAACACCCGCTGTTTCTGGTAGTCGTGCATGACGAAAATCCACATCAGCGGCAACATGGACACAGCCAACATGGCGAAACTGACGATCAACTTCCAGCTCAGCCCGGCCAGGAAAATCACGAAAATCCCCGACGCGGCGATCAGCAATGAAGTGCCCAGATCCGGCTGTCGAACAATCAGCGCCACGGGAATCAGGAGCAGAAACAGGGAGACAGCCAGGTGCCGGTGTCGCGGTGGCACGCCGTATCGCGACAGGTACCAGGCCAGCATTACCGGCACGGCCAGCTTCATGATTTCCGACGGCTGAAACCGAACCACGCCCGGTATGGTGAGCCAGCGCTGGGCCCCTTTGGCATCCGTTCCGGTAACCAGAACCGCGACCAACAGGGCGACGCCGAGCGCGAATACCGCCCCGCCCCACTGCTGAAACAAGCGGGGATCCAGCTGTGCCACGACGATCATGGCGAGAAAACCGACGCCGAATCGCACCATTTGGCGCTGGACGGCGCCCCAGTCACCGCTGGAAGCACTGTACAACACAAACAAACCGCCAATGCAGACGCCCAACAACGCCAACAGCAAAAACGGGTCGATGTGAATGCGAACCCACAGGCTGGTTCTTCGCCCCATTCCACTGTCAGGCAATTGCCGCACGTATTCCGTGAATCTCATCGACGGTCCTCGCGCAACAGATAATCGTCCATCAGGGCCCGGGCGATCGGCGCGGCGACACCACTGCCGCCGCCGCCGTTTTCCACCAGCACGGCGATGGCGATTTTCGGATTCTCAAGCGGCGCGAACGACAGGAACCAGGCATGGTCCTTGAAGCGATCCGGCACATCTTCGACCGGCTCGCCGTCTTCGTCCCGTTCGATGGCGATCACCTGCGCCGTGCCGGACTTGCCGGCGAAGTCATAAGGGGCGTCGTAACCCGACCCGCGAGCGGTCCCCCGATTGCTCTGCACAACCTCCTGCATGGCGTTGTGCATGCGATCCCAATTGCGGTCGTTGTTCAGGTGGACGTCCGGTGGCGGTTCGGGAATGGTCTCCAGCAAGGCTTCGTTATTGCTGTGCATCAGCAGGCGGGGCGTCACCCACTCCCCCCGATTGGCCATCACCGCCGTGGCGATAGCCACCTGCATCGGGGTCGCCAGAAAATAGCCCTGTCCGATACTGAGGTTGATGGTGTCGCCGGCGTACCAGGAAAAACCGTGCCGATCCTTCTTCCATTCACGGCTCGGGTTGATACCGGCCGAGGCGTTATAGACATCGGCTGTGGTGACCTTGCCGAAGCCGAACTGGTCGAGAATGTTGTGAATGGCCTCCAACTTCATTTTGTAGGCCAGTTCATAGAAATAGACGTCGCAGGATTCGGCCACGGCGGTGGTCATATTGACGCGGCCATGGCCACCGCGCTTCCAGTCGTTGTAGATGCGATCATCGGTCGGCAACTGATACCAGCCGTAATCCCGAATGCTGTAGTCCCAGGTCACGAACCCCTGGTCCACGCCCGCCAGCCCGATAAAGGGCTTGATGGTGGAGGCGGCCGGATACTGGCCACGAATGGCACGATTGAGAAACGGGTTCTCGCCGGAATCGCGCAATTCATTGTAGAGGCTCGATGGAAAGCCGGAGACATAGAGGTTGGGGTCGAACCCCGGTTGACTGACCATGGCCAGAATGCCGCCGGTCTCCGGCTCGATCGCCACAACCGAACCACGCCTGTTGCCCAACAGTTCAACGGCTTTTTCCTGCAACTGTCGGTCGAGGTACAGGTGCAGATTGGCCCCGGGCTCGGGGGCTTCCTTTTCGATAACCCGGAGGATTCGGCCCCGGGCGTTGGTTTCCACACGTTGAAAACCGGGCTGTCCCAGAAGAGCATTCTCGTACTGTCGCTCCACACCCTGCTTGCCGATAAACCGGGTGCCGGCATAGCGACCCTGATCCTTCATGTCCCGAAGCTCTTGTTCATTGATGCGTCCGACATAGCCGAGGACATGGGCGAAAGCGTCGTCAAAGGGATACTGCCGTATCAGTTCCGCCTCCACCTGAACCCCTTCCAAAAACACCCGGTTGGCGGCCATGATGGCGATTTCCTCTTCGCTCAGTTTCAACTTGAGCGGAATCGGTTCGAACGGTCGACGGTAGTTGGACAGGCGCTGGAAGAAACGCTCCTTGTGCTCATCCGTCAAGGTGATCAGTTGGCTGACTTCCCGCACCAGGGTTTCGATATCGTCAGCCCGTTCGGCCACGATGCTGAGGGTATAGCTGGGTTGATTGCGCGCCAGCAGTTCTCCGTTTCGATCGTAGATCAGCCCGCGGATGGGCGGGATGGGCAATACTTCCAGGCGATTTTTTTCCGATTGGGCTTCGTGGCGTTCGTTTTCCAGAACCTGCAGAAAGAACAACCGTGTGACCAGAATCGCCAGCAGCAAAAAAATACCGATGAAGGCCGCCGTCATTCGGCTCAGAAACAAACGGCGTTCCTGTTCCCGATTATCAAGCGAGCTGTTCAACATGGTGGGATTTGACTCTTTACGAAATGGTCAGAGGAAACCACAAATCGCGGCCGATTGGCAGCCGGGTTTACCGAAACAATACAGGTTGCCACCATTACCGCCTATTTATGGTAGGGGTGATGCTGGGTGATGGTCCAGGCGCGATACAGCTGTTCGGCCAGCAACACCCGCACCAGCGGATGGGGCAGGGTCAGGTTGGACAAACACCAGCGCTGATCCGCCCGGGCCAAGCATCGCGGGTCCAGCCCATCCGGCCCGCCGATCAGTAAACTGACGTCCTGGGAGTCGAGCCGCCATTGCGTCAGCTGCCGGGCCAGGTCCGGAGTGGACCAGGCCTTGCCGGACAGATCCAGCGCCACCACCCGCTCATTCGGGCGCAGGGCCGCCAACATGGCGTCACCTTCCCGCGCGATCGCCCGGTCGATATCGGCGTTCTTGCCACGAGCCCCCAATGGCAGGGGCACGAACTCAATCGGCAGATCGCGTGGCATGCGCTTGGTATATTCGACAACCGCCTCATCGACCCAGGCGGGCATTTTCGGACCGATGGCCAGAACTCGCAGTTTCACGACAACCACTTATTCCGATGAATCGGCCACACCCGGCGTCGCGCCGGACCAGAGACGCTCCAGGTCGTAATAAGCCCGGGTCTCGGGCAACATGACGTGCAGGACCAGGTCGGTGAAATCGAGCAACACCCAGTCCGACCCGCCGCCGCCTTCCTGGGCGCGGACCTGATACCCCAGTTTCTTCAAATCCTCGTACACCGAATTGACAACCGCCGATACGTGACGTGTTGAGGTGCCCGAGGCCACAATCAGGGTGTCCATCAGGCTGGTTTTGTCGCGCACGTCAATGACCTGAATGTCCTGGGCCTTGATGTCCTCAAGGGCGTTGACGACGGCCTCGACGAGACCTTCGGGTTGTGCATTGGATAATGTTTTGTCTGTCATTCGCTCAGTGTCCAAGGGCTGTTCATGCCCGGTCGGGTGACCGGTACAACCCGTGTTGTCGGATATAGTCATGGATGATGGGCGGCAGGCTGTGTTGCCAGTCCGCCTGTTCATTTCGCAATTGGCTGGAGGCCAGGTGCGAGTGGCTGGCCGCCCCCCGCAACCAGCCGCCGGCGTCCAGCCTGGCCAGTTCGGCCAGGCTCTCACACTCGGTTAACGGCAGGTCCGGCACATTCAGATGGCCGTCGCCCCGACCGAACACCCAGAAGTGTGTCACCTGGATCAGGTCTTCAATGCCTTCCCACCTAGGCAGTGACGCAAAGGCATCACCACCGAGCACGAAGACAAAACGCCAGTCCGGGAAGTCCTCGCGCAGGGAAACCAGGGTATCGAACGTAAAACTCGGGCCGGGCCGGTCCAGCTCACGCCGATCGATCACCAGACGGTCATCGCGCACCGGTTCGTGCTCGACCCAGAGTTCGAGCATGCGCAAACGCTGCCCGGGCGATGCCTGTGCGGCGTCTTTCAGGGCGGGAATCTGGCAGGGAATCAGGCGCAGCTGGGCGATGTCCGGTTGCGCCAGTACCTGCCGGCACAACCATTCGTGCGCCCGATGGAAGGGATCGAAGGTACCGCCGAACAGGGCCATGAGTGGTTTGGTATCACTCACGAATCTGGCCGTCTCCCAACACAATGTATTTCTGGGATGTCAGCCCTTCCAGCCCCACGGGTCCGCGAGCGTGGATCTTGTCGGTGGAAATGCCGATCTCGGCACCCAGTCCGTACTCGAACCCATCGGCGAAGCGCGTGGAGGCATTGATCATCACCGATGCGGAGTCGACTTCGGTCAGGAAGCGGCGTCCGAGCGTGTAGTTCTCGGTGACAATGCAGTCGGTGTGTTGGCTGCTGTAGGTGTTGATGTGGTCGATCGCCTCATCGAGGCCCGCCACCACGCGCACCGCCAGCACCGGCCCAAGGTATTCGGTGGACCAATCCTCCTCGGCCGCCGCTGCACAGTCGATCAGGGCCCGGGTCTTCTGGCAGCCACGCAGTTCCACACCCCGGCTGACGAAGGCGTCGGCCAGTTGCGGCAGAAGCTCTTCGGCGCGGGATTCGGCCACCAGCAAGGTTTCCATGGCATTGCAGACGCCATAGCGATGCGTTTTGGCATTGACGGCGATGGCCAGCGCCTTGTCGGCGTCTGCCTGATCGTCGATGTAGACGTGGCAGATGCCGTCCAGGTGCTTGATGACCGGCACCCGGGCATCGCGGCTGATGCGCTCGATCAGGCCTTTACCGCCGCGGGGCACAATGACGTCGACGTATTCGGGCATGGTGATCAGGGCGCCCACGGCTTCACGGTCGGTGGTTTCGACCACCTGAACGATGCTTTCCGGCAAGTCCGCCGCCTTCAGGCCGGTACGTATGCAGGCCGCCAATGCCTGGTTGGACTGGATGGCCTCGCTGCCGCCACGCAGGATAACGGCGTTGCCGGATTTCAGGCAGAGGCTCGCGGCCTCGATGGTCACATTCGGACGGGATTCGTAGATGATACCGATGACACCCAACGGCACCCGCATCTTGCCGACCTGGATACCGCTCGGCCGGAAATTCAGATCGGTAATGCCACCCACCGGGTCCGCCAACGCGGCGACCTGATACAGGCCTTCGATCATGGTGTCGATGCGCGCGTCGGTCAGTTCCAGCCGGTCGAGCATGGCCGCTTCCAGGCCTTTGGTCCGGCCGGCGTCCAGATCCCGGGCATTGGCACGCTTGAGCGTGTCGCGCTCGGATTCGATGGCCTCGGCTGTCGCCAGCAAGGCCCGATTTTTCATGCCGGTATTGGCGCGTGCCAGCTGCTTGGAGGCCGAGCGGGCCGCCTGACCCAGACCGTTCATGTATTCGGTGACGTTCATCCGGATAATCTCTTCTCCTGCTGTCCGATCCCAAAGCGCCAGGCTCGGGACGATGATTCGTATCTCTCGGGATTATACCGACATGAGGCGTTTGAAACCATGGAAGACCGACCACATTCCCCTGTAATATCGCCCCTTTTGCACGTTCGAGCCGGGAAAATACACCATGCCCCTCTGGTTGGAGAGTCACCCCCTGATCACCTTGACGGCGGTCGCGTTCGTTGCCTTCATCGAATCCTTCGCGTTGATCGGCGTGCTGGTCCCGGGTGTGGTGCTGCTGTTCAGCCTGGCGGCCCTGACCAGTCAGCTTGATCTGTATTTGCCCTGGGTGCTGATCGCGGCGGCGCTGGGCGCCTGCATCGGGGACGTGTCCAGCTTTTTCATCGGACGCTGGCTGCAACACCGTCTCGACCACATTCGCTGGTTCCGCTATCACCGGCGCTGGCTGGAACAGGGGGAATGGTTTTTCCGTCGCTGGGGGTGGCTGAGCGTCATCATCGGTCGCTTCGTGGGGCCGATACGACCCGTCGTACCCTTGATCGCCGGAACACTGAACATGCCGAAACGGCTGTTTGTCGGTCTGAACCTGATGTCGGTTCTGGCTTGGGCGCCGGTCTACATTTTACCCGGATATTTTACCGGAGAAGTGGCGGACCTGATGGAAGCCCGCCCTCTGTCCGACCGGACCCTGATCCTTACGGCCATCACCACGGGCTGCATTCTGCTGGCGGTATTGACCATCAACCATCATCTGCACCCGGAGCACCCGAAAACCGCTCGCTGGCTCCCGATCATGAAGCGTATCCCGCCCCGCTTCCCGTTTTCGGCACTGATTCTGGCTCTGGTGAGTTCAATGTCCCTGGCCTGGCTGACTCTGGCCCGGCCACTGACCTGGGACCGACTGCTGTCCCAGCAGGTACCGGCCTGGCGGGCGGGCGGCGCCGACGATTTCTTTGTCGGCTTCACCTTGCTCGGTGACCCGGCCATCCTGGTTCTGACCAGCGCCATGGTCACCGTCTGGTTGTTTCTGCGGGGCCACGTATGGCTGGCGGCGCATGTACTGGCCACCCTCGGGATCGCATTGTGGGGATTACACGAGATGAAGGCCTGGTTCGACGTCGACCGGCCGGATTGGGTGACGACGCTGCCCATGGGCGCGGCTTTCCCGTCCGGTCACAGTGCCGGCTTCGCCCTGTTCATCGGAATACTGGCGGCCATGATCAACGAATCCCGTGCCGCCGTTGTACGCTGGCAACTGTACTTGCCCGCCGACGCTCTGATGATCCTGATGGCGTTCAGTCGCGTCTGGCTCGGCGTGCACTGGTTGTCGGATGTGGCGGCCGGCTTGCTGCTGGCGCTGCTGTTCGCCGCCCTGACCCGAATCAGCTACATCAGCCTCACCCGCGAGCGGTTCCGCCTGGGCGGATCGATCGCATTCTGGCTGCTGCTGGGTCTGACCTTTCTGTCGTATCTGGGAATAGCCTGGGATGGCGCCCAGATGGACTACCGACTGGTGCAGCTAGGACTCCAGGAAGCCGGTCAGTCTGCGCCGGCCATATCGTTGAGCACCTGATCCAGGGTCCGACAGCGCGACAGGAAGTCGTCCTCGGCCAACAGTGCCTCCTTGATGTCGGTATCGAGCGGCAACCAGACCATCAGCTGGTGGATGCCTCCGCGCGGTGAATCCAGGGTGTCACTCGCCTGAGACGACAGATAAGGGTGTTCCATCAAGGCGTCCAGAAGCGGCTGGTAGCGCAGCAGGCAGGCCTGCTCCTCCTGCCGGTTCGACGTCGATTCCGGCAGCGTTTCGATTCGGCCCCACCACAACCCGGTCGCATCGCGTTCCGGGTCGGTGACCCGAACCCGACTCAACCCCTCCACAGTGATGCCCAGCAGGCCGTTGTCCAACTGCCCGAAATCGATGATCTTGCCGTAACACCCGCATTGCGCCTGGCCGCCGCGAGGTTCGGCCAATGTCACGACGAACCCCTCGTTTTCACGGGTGCAGCGCGACACCATCATCAGGTAACGGGGCTCGAAGATCTGCAGCGGCAGCGTAGCCTGCGGCAGCAACAAGGCCCCCAACGGAAACAAGGGAACCCGGGTGTCGGACTTTTGCGGTTCGTTTTCGGATGCATCGCTCATGATCGGGCCTCATTCAAAGCCTGTCGCCTACCGGTATCGGTTCGGCGAGGCGTACCGGTCAATACGTCGGAGCGCGTCAAGCGGTTTCATCCAGCACCACAAAGGACAGAAAGGTCAGCAACAGAGCAGCGGCAACGGCGAACGGCGGCGACGGCACCAGCCAGACCAGGACGGCCCCGATGATCCACAGGCGCCGCACCCACTCCACCTTGACCCGATGCTTCGCGGTGGTCACCCGGCGCGACGAGGTTGTCTCCGGCATGCGCCAGAACTGCCACCAGCGCAGTAGCCACAGAGAACACCAGTAAGCCATAGACATCACTCCTGGCTGTTTGACGTGGATGGTATTTCCCAAGACTAGACCATCGACTCCCGCCCGATGTTAAAAAATGTCATATCGCGATTGATGCGGATCAATAGTCGCTTTAGCCACCGGCGCATACTAAACACCTAACCCGAAGGAGGTATCGCCATGAACGATCCAATTCTCGACCACTCACTGGAACGCCTGTCCCCGGTCATCGTCGTGCTGTTCGTCATCGCTTTGCTGCCATTGGCGGCCGGCCTGATCTGGGTACTGCAGTCCTAACTTCTCATGCGCGCCTCCTCCCGGCGCGCCAGCGCTGCCGAACCCTCCGCCGATTGACGGACCCAGTCCGTCACCGGCGCCTGCCCCAGGGCCTGGTCGCCGGGTAACAGATACCACTGTTCGTACACCCGGCCATGGGCGACCCAGTTTCGCCGACCGCAGGTTCGCAGCAGCTTGGCCTCCAGTTCCGGGTCCGTGGCGCGAATGCCGACATCGCCATCGAGGGTCACAACCAGACACAGTTGCCCTTCGACACGCACCACGTGCTCACCAAAATAGATGCCGACCTGAGGCGTCAGGTCCTCGGGGATAAATTGAAGAAGATAATGAATACGACGGGATCGATTGATCTTATCCATTCGCCTGTCCTTGATGAATGAAAGAATCGGAAACACTGCCTTGTCCGACCTAAACGGATAGAAAGACGGGCCAAGCCTAGGTTCGCTAGACCTTTACCCAGTGCAGCTGTCAAAAAGTGTATCAAAGGGTTGCTTTCAAAAACAGGGTATAAAACGATAAGTTTGACGGAACCGAGCCTACCCGGGAGGCTGGTGCGTGCCGATCAGCTTGACACCCGCCTGTAGCAACGCTTCATTGACGGCGGCTCGGCCGGAAGGTGCCGACCGAAACAGCGTACCCATCAGCGGACCTTGAGGCACCGTTTCCAGATAAGGCTGCAGGTCGGACCAATGGGACCAGTCCCAGTCGAAGACAACGACATCCACTCGCCCCGACAACCGGGCCAATGCTTCCCGGCTGTCCACCGCAGACGTGGCTTCCATTCCGGTGACCACCGCAGCAATAACCAGAGGCACCCCCACGGCATCGGCTGTGAAACGGCATTTCGCGGCGGATCGGGCCAGGGCTTCAATGTCCACCACATCGGAACTAAGGAACACGACCGCCGCTCCATCGGACATACTCGCCAGGGTAGGCGCACACAGTGAGTCGTCGGTTTCGCTTTCGACCGCCCAGCCCTGCCCCATGATCGGCTTTGCAACTCCGGAAAGGCGCAGCTGCCAGGGGGGTGGATCGCGATCGAGCAGAATGGGCCAGTCACTGTGGAGCCAGCGCCATAATCGGCAAGCTGACCGGTGGGCATCGGGGTGCGGTAGGTTGGCATCGGACGCCACTGCGGCGACCTGCTCGGCGTCATAATCCCGCCGAACGCCATGCCAGCGCGGGTTAATCTCCCAGTCCTGCCGTATCTGGTCCGCCGTGCGGATCCCCATGACGTTGCCCCTGTCCAGATTCCGGTGGTGTGGTGGTCGGACAGTGGCCGACCATCGCCTTCCTTTCATGATAAATGGGCGAATTTTCAGTTCAAGCGTAATTTCGCTATATTCAGACAATTCACGAACAGCGAGTGATGCGCCCATCATCCGTGTGGCGGATTGTTTTGTCTCAGGCTCATCACTAGAATGCCCCTCAATTTCGCTCGTGGCGAACTTACGGAAGGTGTATGGAAATCAACAGTGAGAGCCTGAGGTTCATTCTCGGCATCAAGGTCAAACAGTACCGGCAACAGGCGGGCCTGTCGCTCAAGCAACTGGCGGAGCGGACCGGGCTGTCGATCTCGTACCTGAGCGAGATCGAAAAAGGCAAGAAATACCCCAAGCCTGAGAAAATCATCCTGCTGGCCCAGGGCCTGGATAAATCCTTCGACGATCTGGTCTCGTTGCAACTCGACGATGAGCTGAACCCCATCACCGCCCTGCTCAACTCACCCCTGTTCAAGGAATTCCCACTGCAGCAATTCGGCATCGGCCTGACCGACCTGTTCGATCTGGTGACCGATTCGCCCAGCAAAGCCGGCGCTTTCGTGCGCACCCTGCTGGAAATCGGCCGGGGGTACGACATGCAGGTCGAGCACTTCCTGCTCGCCTCACTCCGCTCCTACCAGAAAATGCACTTGAATTACTTTGCGGAACTGGAGGAACACGCCCAGACCTTTCGCCAGGAACAGGAGCTCGACCCGACCCGGGGCATCAGCCTGGATTGGCTGGAATCGTTGCTGCGCGATCGCTACCAGTGCCAGGTGCGTTACGACGACTTCGAAGACGTTCCCGACCTGCAACCGCTGCGTTCCATCTGCGTGTCACCGCACAAGCTGGTGATCAATTCCCGGCTGATGCCACAGCAGCGCAAGTTTGTACTGGCCAAGGAAATCGGCTATCGCTACATGGCCCTGGCCGAACGAGCCCTGACCTCGTCCTGGATCAAGGTTGAATCCTTCGAGCAGGTCTACAACAACTTCAAGGCGTCCTACTTCGCCGGCGCCCTGCTGATTCCGGAACCGGTCATGCTGCAGGACCTGCGCGACTGGCTGTCCCAACCGACCTTCGACGGCGATCGTCTGGCCGCCATGATGGACCGCTACGACGCCACCCCCGAAATGTTCGTCTACCGCATGTCCCAACTGATGCCACACCATTTCGGACTGCACAAGATGCACTACATGCGGCTGCACAACGAAGTGGGCGTCGACAAGTACGAGATCGCCAAGGAACTGAACACCACCAATGTCTTCATTCCGCGCGGCATCGGCCCGAGCGAGCATCACTGCCGTCGCTGGGTGTCGGTCAAGGCGTTGAAAGAGGTGGGCGAACGCCAGCAAGCCGGCGAGACGCCTCAGGTAGCCATCGCCGCGCAGCGCAGCCGTTTCATCGCCCAGGACCAGGCATTCTTCAACATCGCCGTCGTTCGTCCTTTATCGCTGGGCCAGAACAGCAACACCGGTATGACGCTCGGCTTCCTGGTGGACGACCACTTCAGGGAAACAGCCGCGTTCTGGAACGACCCGAATGTTCCCCAAATGGACGTGCACGAGACGTGCGAGCGCTGCCCGCTGACCGATTGCCAAAGCCGGGTCGCCGAACCGACGTTGCATCGTGCCCGGCAAAAACAGCACAATCGCGAAAAAGCTCTGCAACGCTATCTGGAAAGCCATCAATGACGGACGCTCAACCCTTGACGGTTCGTGCCCGGATGCTGCCGGTGCAACGACTGATCGTCGAAGACCCGGACCCGGACCGGTTCGAACAACGACTGCAAGCCACCCTCGCCCAGGCCCCCGCTCTCTTCAACCGGGCACCGGTGGCCCTCGATCTGACCGCTTTGGTCGACAACCTCTCAGGCGATCTGCTGACCCACCTGCTGGAACGCTGCTGGCGCCACCCGGTCATCGTCTTTGCCCTGGCGGGCCCCAAGGAATCGCTCGGGATCTGGTGCGATGAATTCCAACTGGCCTGGATGGACAGCCGCGACCGGGTCACCAAACCCAAATCGAGTCAGGCAAGCCCCGCTCTGGACACTCAGGTAATCACCCAACCGGTGCGATCCGGCCAACAAATCTATGCGCGCGGCGCCCATCTGCTGATCATGAACCAGGTCAGCGCCGGCGCCGAGGTGATCGCCGACGGCAATATCCATGTCTTCGGTGCCCTGCGCGGCCGCGCCATGGCGGGAGTTCAAGGGCTCGACAGCGCGGAAATCGTCTGCCAGGAAATGGACGCCGACCTGGTCGCCATCGCCGGCACCTACCGGGTGCGGGACGACATGCCGGAACACAGCCAAGGGGCCGCCCGCGTCTACCTGCGCGACGAACAACTGCTGATTGACCACTACTGATTGTCAGCGCCGCTCGGCATTTGCGACACTGGCCCTTGGTGAGCGCCCCGAAAAAGGGGATAATCCGCTCGTGTTACCGGTAAGTGACCGTTCATCGACAGTAAGGAAGGACTAACCTTGGCAAAGATCGTCGTCATCACCTCCGGCAAAGGCGGGGTCGGCAAGACCACCTCCAGTGCCGCCATCAGCATGGGCCTGGCCTTGCGCGGCCACAAAACCGTTGTGATCGATTTCGACATCGGCCTGCGCAACCTTGATATCATCATGAACTGCGAACGCCGGGTGGTGTTCGATTTCGTCAACGTCATCCAGGGCGACGCGACCCTGAACCAGGCGCTGATCAAAGACAAACGCTGCGACAACCTGCACATTCTGCCGGCCTCGCAAACACGCGATAAGGAAGCGCTGACCAAAGAAGGCGTCAAGAAGATCCTCGACGACCTGGCCGAGCAATTCGAATACATCATCTGCGACTCCCCTGCCGGCATCGAGCAGGGCGCTCAAATGGCGCTCTACTACGCCGACGAAGCCGTGGTCGTCACCAACCCGGAAGTCTCCTCCGTCCGCGATTCCGATCGCATCCTGGGCATTCTGCAGAGCAAGAGTCACCGCGCTGAAAACGGCCAACCGCCGGTCAGGGAGCACTTGTTGGTGACCCGTTTCGACCCGACCCGTGTCGCCCGCGGCGACATGCTGAACATCGAGGACATCGAAGACATCCTCGCCATCCCGCTGTTGGGCGTCATTCCCGAGAGCCAGTCGGTACTCAACGCCTCCAACAAGGGCATGCCGGTGGTGCTGGATGAGAAAAGCGACGCCGGACAGGCCTACCTGGATACCGTCGCGCGCTTTCTGGGTGAGGACAAGCCCCATCGATTCCTCGAAGCCCAGCGTCGTGGCTTCCTGAAACGCGTATTCGGAGGGTAAGACCGATGGCACTGTTCAATTGGTTCAAGGACAAAGAGCCCCGCTCGGCCGACGTCGCCAAGGAGCGATTGAAAGTGATCGTCGCGCACGAACGCAGCCAGCGCAACGCCCCCGACTACCTGCCGGCGCTGCAACAAGACATCATGGCGGTGATTCGTAAATACGTGGAGATCGACCAGGACCAACTCCAGGTCGATTTAAACGAAGAGGGGAACTATTCGGTTCTGGAGGTCAACGTCAACCTCCCCAAGTAGCAGAAACATCCCAACCCTTACTAAGAGCTCCCCTCTCCCGCTTGCGGGAGAGGGGCTGGGGGAGAGGGTCTTACTTCTGCGACCGCTTCAACTCATCCAGATACTTCTCGGCATCCAACGCCGCCATGCACCCGGTCCCCGCCGACGTGATCGCCTGCCGATACACATGATCCATCACATCCCCGGATGCGAAGACACCGGGCACGCTGGTCGCGGTGGCATTACCCACAAGACCGGACTTCACCTTGATATAGCCGCCTTCCATATCCAGCTGCCCTTCGAAGATCTGGGTATTTGGCGTATGACCGATGGCGATAAACACGCCATCCAACGTCAGCTCTTCCTTGGTGTCGTCCTGCGTGCTCGCGATACGCACTCCGGTGACACCCATCTCATCACCGAGCACCTCGTCAAGAGTGCGGTTCCAGTGCAGCTCGACCTTGCCTTCCTCGACTTTCTCGAACAGTCGATCGGCCAGGATCTTCTCGGACCGGAAGTTGTCGCGACGGTGGATCACATGCACCTTGCTCGCGATGTTGGCCAGATACAGCGCCTCTTCAACGGCCGTGTTACCACCACCGACCACAGCGACTTCTTTATTCCGATAGAAGAAACCATCGCAAGTGGCACAAGCCGATACGCCCTTGCCCTTAAACGCCTCCTCACTCTCCAGGCCCAGATAACGGGCGCTGGCACCGGTCGAGATAATCAGGGCGTCACAGGTGTAAGTGCCCTGGTCGCCGGTCAACGTGTAAGGGCGTTGGCTCAAGTCGGTCGTATGAATGTGATCGAAAATCACCTCGGTGTTGAATCGCTCGGCGTGCTCCTTCATTAATTCCATCAATTCCGGGCCCTGAAGCTCGGCATGGCCACCCGGCCAGTTTTCCACCTCAGTGGTCGTGGTCAACTGACCGCCCATCTGCATACCGGTAATCAGAACTGGGTTCAGGTTCGCGCGAGCGGCATAGACCGCAGCCGTATAACCGGCCGGGCCGGAACCAAGAATGATCAAATCGTGATGTTGACTGCTCATAGGTGCTTTTCCATCCAAATCAAAAGCGGGTGTAGTTGCAGGTTTAGCTGCGCATAGAATGGCGTTTTATTGGATTGAATCAACCCTGGCCTGGCTATGAAAACCATTATTTTGAACTATCAATCGGAAGCCGTGATGCAGATCAGCACGAACAATGCTCGAAAAACAACCCGCATGACGCCCATAGGCCGTGATACCGGCGTCACCAGGCGAATATCGTGAACAAGGCCAGGACCACCAACCAGAGAATCTGTGCTCGGCGCATCAGCAGCAAAAGGTCTTCCGGGTGCTGAGCGCCCGGTTCGCCCGGCAAGGCCGCTCTGACCGACGAGGCCAGCAAATTCTGATCGGTATGGTCGAAGTCCCGAACACGCCGGACCCAAATGGCGAAACTTTGAGCAAAGTTGCCAACCAACGCGAGAGACAGGGTTAACAGCCGAACCGGAATCCAATTAATGGCATGACGCATCTGCACCGCCAACGGCCCGGCCGCTTCCGCTCGAAAGACCGGTTGAATCATCATCAGCAAGGACACCAGAACCACGCCAGGCGCCCCGAAGGCCACAAACCAGAACAAGGTGACGAAAAAGCGCTGGAACAGCAGGTAGGCCAGCCCGTGTTTGACCGCCTGATCCATCTCATGAGGCCCCTGTTCATACAGGCCTTCGGGCATTCCCAACCGCTCAACCGCCAATCGATACGCCTGATCAGCCGCCCCTTCGGCCTGATAATCCCGATAAACCCGCAACTGATCGACCTGATCCGCCGGCCCGAACGCCAACAGCAACACCCCCAGACTGACCAAAAAGGTCACAATCCAGAGATCGAACCAGGCCAGAACAGCCGCCAGAACCAGGGCTGGAACAAACAGAACCGCCAGAAAAACCCAGATGCTGCCACCCAAACGCCGTACGACCCGATGCACAGCCTCCTGAACCGGTTCCGCCCCGGGCAAACGATCACTGGTGACACTGAGCGATACCAACCAGGCCAACAAGGCCGCCAGAAACGTCATCGTCACGCCTCCATTCCAAAACGGCCCTCAGATTAACACCCGATTCCGGGAAATGCGAAGACAGACAATCCCCTCTTGGAGAAGTGCTTCATCGACTCTATAATCCGCGCTCTTAAAGCCCTCAAACCACAGGTTAGCCCGTCTATGTTCATCGCCGATGTCCCTTACGCCGAAAAACTTCGTAATCATATGGTTCGATGTGTCCAGTTTGCGCTGGAGGAGGATATTGGGTCCGGCGATATCACAGCGGAGTTGATTCCTGATGACAAATCAATCAAGGCTGAAGTCATTACCCGCGAGTCTGGCGTTTTGTGCGGGCGAGAGTGGGCTGATGAAGTGTTTCGGCAGGTTGATGCCAATGTACTTCTGAAATGGCACAAAGAAGACGGAGACCTACTAGAGCCTAGCGAGAAATTAGTCACCATTAACGGGCTAGCCGAATCCATATTGACAGCCGAGCGAACGGCTCTGAATTTCCTACAAACCCTCTCAGGCACAGCGACAACGTCTAATCGATATAAAAACAGCGCATCTGATTCTGGAGTGATCATTCTTGATACTCGAAAAACGATCCCTGGATTGCGAATGGCGCAAAAATATGCCGTAGTCGCTGGCGGGTGCACCAATCATCGACTGGGCCTTTTTGATCGCTTCTTAATAAAGGAAAATCATATTTCGGCATGTGGAAGCATATCTAAAGCCGTATCATTCGCCCGGAAAAAAGATCCCAGTAAAATCATTGAAGTAGAAGTCGAAACCCTGGCTCAGCTGGATGAGTGCATAACATCTAATGCAGATATCGCTATGCTGGACAATTTCAGCCCCGAGGACACATCACTCGCTCTACAACGAGCCAAAGGCAGAATAAGCATTGAAGTCTCGGGTAATGTCGACCTGAACAGCGTCAAAACCATCTATAATTCACAGCACCCAGACTACATTTCATCAGGCGACCTGACAAAAAACATTCAAGCTTTAGACCTAAGCCTTAGATTTGCTCTTTAGTAGTTCCTAGGATACATAAGCCTGGCTAATCGACTCAATTGCTCAACTTTTTCTTCCTCGCCAATTGAGTTATATGCCTCAACAACGATGTAAAATAACTTTTCGTTAGGGTGATTAGACATAAATTCTTCAGCTTTTTCAGCGTAGAATATGACCGAGGACTTGTCACCAAGATTCATTGCATTTACCAAGTCCGCGCCTAGAAATGAAAGATTCAACCTATCGGTCAGGGCAAACGGATTAATCACACCGGATAATATCCCAATATTTCCATCTGGGTCTTGCAAATAGTTGCGGTACACAATAGCGGTATGGTAAGCAGTCGAAAAATATAATACGGCTACCAGTGAACCTGATAATGCCACCGCCCTCCAAACTTCAACATGAGGCAACGCAACGGTTTTTAATTGTGATCTATCGCATGTTGCCACCCAAAATAGAGCTACGAACACGAACCAATGAGGAAATGAATGATAAAAAGGATACTCAAACATAGAATGGACCGCGATAGGCACCATCATGGCCCAGCCTGCCAATGACTCTATTCGCTGATCTCTATAATTAAGATATAAAACAGCTGCTATAAAGGCCAGTATCACCCCAAGCACGGGGACTCCGCCCTCAACAGCCCAATACAAGAACTCATTATGGGGGTGAGAGAGTGAATGAGAACCGGGTATTATCCTCCCTTCCTCGATTCTTCTGTCTACGTAACTATAAACGAACGACGACCGGAAGCTACCATATCCCCATCCCAATACTGGTTTTTCTTTAATCATATGGACGGCATGGGCATAATCATATGGCCTGATGCCACCACTCACTATACTGTCAACAGTTCTCGGGCCGTCAGTGAATTGCGCAGAAACAAACAAGGCACCGAATCCGACCGCAAAACCTAAAATCAGGCACGCAAACCACGCTTTCAATTTACTCCGACTCTTCCACCCACCAATAGCCAGCAATAATAAGCCAATAACAAGCCCTATAAATGCAGACCGAGACAGCACCAGCATCAGAATTGAGGGTCCCAAAAGCGGTAGCGAATATACGACATACTTTGGAATGATCGACTCGTAGTTTCGAGTCGCAAGCCAGCCGGAACAAACTATCCCCGTGACAACATACGACGCCAAGACATTAACCTGCTGAAACACACCAACGGGCCTGGAGGATTCGCCAAACACCAGGAAGTCCAAATGATACAGCACCCAAACCTGCAAATGCCCATGCAGCACCTGGATTAAAGAGCTTGCAACGACAATGGCAACTACATGCACTTTTGTAATAGTTGAATACTGACTTAACACCACATAAAGCAGGAGGCCTAGCCATATAAAAATGACACGAGGCAAACTGTCTCCCAGATTTACGGCATAAAACAATGGAATAGTCAAAGCAGAACATACAATGACCAACCCTACGATATAGTCATTATAAGCAATGGTCTTGCTCTTCAATACGTAATAGAAGCCAATCAACAAACACGGGACAAAAGCAGCCGAGTAAAAAATATTGAAATACAATGCTAGCGCTTGCCCGCCGAAATTACTCGAAGGTAAATGCATAAAAAACAGCAAGCTAGCATACAAACCTATCAGCATCCAGCTCTTTCCCGGCGACGTAACCACTTCTTTTCTCCAAAAAAAAAGCCGACTGACGTCGGCTTGATTAGATGCTTACTATTACTGCGTCTAAGCTTTACTTACAGCCTGAAGGCAGATAATTGTCAGCCATGGTACCACCAGCACATACGAAAGACAAAGTACCACCAGATCCAGTTGCTGTTAAGCTTACCGTTTGACCCGCGATGGCTGCAGACACCCCAGAAGATCTCATAAGGGCCGTGTAAGTTGCAGAGCTAGCGGCAGAACTGCCGTCAGTGATGCTCGCAACATACTTACCGGAGCCTTGATAGCTGCCCAAACTGGCCAATACAGGCAGCACTCCTTCGGTTTGGTAGTATTCAGAAACCGGAGTTTTCAACGCACTCAGCAAGCTAACAGCTTCGGATGCTTGAGCTCGAGCTGTGTAATCCTGGTACGCCGGGATCGCAACAGCAGCGAGAATGCCGATAATCGCGACCACGATCATCAATTCGATCAATGTAAAACCTTGTTGTTTCTTCATATTGTCGACTCCTCGAATCGTTGTTTCGGTTCGGGGCTGTTGAATCAACAGTAACCCACCTGCAACAACCCAAGCAGCATACGTGCCAACTCGAAGATACTCTAATCACCAGCATAATCATATCGTCCCCACCCGAATTTTCGACTAACGCACATCTAAACTACCAATTATTTAGCAAGATGTGACAATTTGCGTCACCCCGCACATCATTTGCCCTGACATTGAGCCCAAAGATTCAATGTTGCCTTAATTTTGACTAAGCTAAGGTGGCTAGAAATACTCAAGAGTGATACCTCAATATGGCTACAGCACTAGGCGGCCTGGCTAAGCGATTGGTTCGAGAAGAACTGATCGGTGAAGAAGAGGCCTTAGCTGCAACACAGGATGCAGTAAAAGAAAAAAGAACATCGTCGCCTTTTTGGTTGAAAACGACTTTATTACCCCGAAGAAAATAGCGGAGTTAGCTGCCGATGAATTCGGAACGCCGATTTTCGACTTGGATGCATTCGACATTGAAGTGGCTCCGAAAGACCTAATCAGCCCTAGTCTGCTTCAAGCCCACCACGTGATACCGCTCGTACGTCGTTCAAATCGGCTGTTTATTGGAGTATCGGACCCAACTAATTTGGTCGCTATTGACGAAATCAAGTTCCACACAGGCTTAAGTGTTGATGCCGTTCTGGTTGAGGAAGACAAACTAACTGCTGCATTAGAACGGTTCCTTGATGACAGTTCAGACGCATTTAATGATTTAGAGGAAGAGGAAGGTCTCGACGACCTAGATGTAGTAGATACCAAAAAAACGGATGACGATAGTAACGTTGCGGATGGTGCAGACGATGCACCGGTGGTTCGCTTCATCAATCAAATGTTGCTGTCAGCCATCAAAAAAGGTGCTTCAGACCTTCACTTCGAGCCCTATGAAAAAAGCTATAGGGTGCGATTCAGGATCGACGGGGTTCTCCAAAACATGGCCAAGCCACCCCAGGCACTAGGCCCCAAACTGTCGGCCCGCCTGAAGATCATGTCCAATCTTGACATATCAGAACGTCGAATTCCTCAAGATGGGCGAATCAAGCTTAAAATCTCCAAGACCAAAGCGATTGATTTTCGAGTTAATACACTTCCAACACTGTTCGGTGAGAAGATCGTTTTGCGTATTCTGGACCCATCTTCTGCAAGAATGGGGATCGACGCGCTAGGCTATGAAGACGATCAAAAACAGCTATACATGGCTGCCCTCGAACGGCCGCAGGGAATGATTCTCGTTACCGGCCCGACAGGCTCAGGTAAAACCGTATCTCTTTATACGGGATTGAACATCCTTAACCAGGAAGGTACAAACATCTCTACAGCGGAAGACCCGGTAGAAATCAACCTGGATGGCATCAACCAGGTGAATGTAAACACGAAAGTAGGCCTTGACTTTGCAGCCGCACTCAGATCTTTCCTGCGGCAAGATCCCGATATTATCATGGTCGGTGAGATTCGAGATCTGGAGACCGCATCGATCGCTATCAAAGCGGCACAGACCGGCCATATGGTGATGTCGACCCTACACACCAATAGCGCCGCCGAAACACTTACGCGCATGATGAATATGGGCGTCCCCTCCTTCAATCTCGCGACAACCATCAATTTAATCATCGCTCAGCGACTGGCCAGGCGACTGTGCGGTAACTGCAAGCAACCGGCAGAAATCCCACGAGATGTACTTCTGAAAGAAGGATTTACCGAAGACCAATTAAAAGACATTACAGTCTACAAGCCTGTCGGCTGCAGCAATTGTAACAAGGGATATAAGGGCCGTGTTGGTATTTACGAAGTAGTTCGCATTACACCAGCGATCTCTCGTATTATCATGGAAGAAGGGAATTCCATAGATCTGAGCAAAGCTTTCGACAAAGAGGGGTTCAACAGTTTAAGAAAATCCGGGCTGGTCAAGGTAGCCAAAGGCATCACCAGCTTGGAGGAAGTCAACCGAGTTACTACTGACTGAGGCGCCGATATATGGCTACCAAAGCACAAAAAATGTCAATTTTCAATTATGAAGGGCTGGATCGAAATGGTCGGGTCCAGAAAGGTGAGATATCAGGGACTAACCCCGCACTCATTAAAGCCGACTTGCGTCGTAAAGGCGTTATTCAGGTCAAAAAATTGACCAAGAAAAGAGCCGACATTCAGCTGTTTAGCCAAAAGGTGAAACCTCAAGACATCGCAATTTTCACCCGGCAAATGGCTACCATGATGAAAGCCGGCGTCCCCTTGATGCGGGCTTTCGATATTGTTGCCGAAGGTTTGGAAAACCAGAAAATGGCTGAACTGGTTACCCAAATGAAAAATTCGGTAGCTAGTGGCGGCTCATTTGGTGCGGCTTTGCGTGAGCACCCCAAGTACTTTGATGATTTGTATTGTTCGCTGATCGAATCGGGCGAGCAGTCTGGTGCACTGGAGACGATGTTAGACCGTGTAGCACTGTACAAAGAGAAGTCAGAGAGTCTAAAACGAAAAGTAAAAAGCGCAATGAAATACCCCATCACGGTGATCTGCGTGGCGTTTATTGTTACTGTTATCTTGCTTGTGAAAGTAGTCCCTACATTTGCGGAGATGTTCACTAGTTTCGGAGCGGACCTACCAGTTCCCACTCAAGTCGTACTCAACATGTCGGAATGGGTGCAGGCGAATGGACTGTTGGGTGCGGGTATACTGGTAGCTTTCGGGTTCGGTTTTCAGCAAAGTCTCCAACGTTCTAAAAAATTCAGAAATGGCTGGCAACGGTTCACGGTCAAACTTCCCGTATTTGGTCAAATACTGTATCAGTCTGCGATGGCCCGATATGCGCGGACATTGTCCACAACCTTTGCCGCCGGTGTTCCTCTGGTCAGTGCGCTTGAGTCTGCCGCAGGAGCATCGGGCAACATTATTTATGAAAACGCCATCCTGAATGTCAAGCGAGATGTCGAGACCGGGACTGAACTGGCTACGTCTATGCGATCCCAGGATGTTTTTCCACCAATGCTGGTTCAAATGGTGGCCATTGGTGAGCAATCCGGGGCCTTGGACGACATGCTCGGCAAAGCGGCTTCAATATATGAAGAAGAAGTCGATACGCTGGTTGATGGTCTGACGGCGATGATGGAACCCATGATTATGGCCTTTTTGGGCGTAATCGTCGGTGGCTTGGTAATAGCGATGTATTTACCAATCTTCCAAATGGGTTCTGTTGTCTAATGGATCTAATTCTCATTCTGCAAAACAATACGGCCGCATTCATAGCGGCCGTTTTTGTTGTCGGTCTACTCGTAGGTAGCTTTCTCAACGTGGTGATCTACCGCGTGCCCGTCATGATGCAACGTGTCTGGGATCGTGAAATCGCCGAAATTCAGGGTCAATCGGTGGAAGATCATACAACGTTCAATCTGATCAAGCCGGACTCGACGTGCCCTCATTGCGGTCATGCCATTCGAGCGTGGGAAAACATTCCGGTAATCAGCTACGTCTTTCTGAAAGGCCGCTGCTCTGCCTGTAAAGCCTCTATATCACCCCGCTACCCAATCATTGAAGCTTTAACGGCTGGTTTATCAGGTGTGGTTGCCTGGAAATTCGGTGTATCCCTTGAGACGGCCGCGTTGTTGGTGTTTTTCTGGTCTCTGGTCGCGTTAACCATGATCGACGTGGACCATCAGTTGCTGCCGGATTCGATCACTCTGACCCTGCTGTGGTTAGGATTGCTGCTGAACCTCGATGGTTTGTTTGAATCCATCAACAGTGCGGTGATTGGGGCGGTTGCTGGTTACCTATCACTCTGGAGCGTCTACTGGGCCTTCAAGCTGCTCACCGGCAAGGAAGGTATGGGCTACGGCGATTTCAAGCTGTTCGCCGCCTTTGGCGCCTGGTTCGGCTGGATGGCGTTGCCGTTGATTATTCTGTTGTCCTCGCTGGTCGGGGCCGTGGTCGGTATCGTGATGATCGCTGTGATGGGCCGGGATCGGCAGATTCCGATTCCATTCGGGCCCTATCTGTGCGGCGCTGCGTTGGTGTATGTCTTCTGGGGCGACGCCATCATGAGCTGGTATCTGGGTAGCTTTGCATGATCGTCGGTCTGACCGGTGGTATTGGCTCGGGTAAGTCCGCCGCTATGGCCGTGTTCGAGAAGCTCGGCATAGGTTGCGTGGATGCGGATGTGGTCGCGCGTGAGGTGGTGGAGCCGGGTCAGCCGGCCTTGTCGGCCATAGCAGACCACTTTGGTGAGGACGTACTCACTGAAGACGGTCTGCTGGATCGGGCCACTTTGCGGCATCGCATCTTTTCGGATCCGGATGAGAAGCGTTGGCTTGAAGGGCTGTTGCATCCGTTGATTCGAACCGAAATGCAGCGGCAATTGGCGGCTCAGTCGTCGCCCTACTCGGTTCTGGTGGCTCCTTTGCTGTTCGAGAATGATCTGGATCGCGGCTGCGATACATCGGTACTGATCGATGTGCCGGAATCCGTCCAGGTCGAACGGGTTTTGGCTCGCGATGGTGGCTCCGAAGAGCAAGCCTGGGCGATTATTCGCCAGCAGATGCCGCGCGAGGAGAAGCTGAAGCGGGCGGATCATGTGGTGTCGAACATGGGTTCGTTGGCGGAGTTGGAATCCCAGCTGGTTGCATTGCATAAGCGGTTTGTGGCACAAAGCGCGTCATAAATGCTTACCGAATGTCATTAGGCGGTTTTATGGCCACTCACGTTAGTTGTCCTACCTGTAAGAAGTCCACGGTTTATTCGAAAGAGAACCCCTATCGGCCGTTTTGCTCGAAACGGTGTAAGTTGATCGATTTGGGGGAATGGGCCAGTGAGGGGCATCGGATTGCCGGGAAGCCGGCGGATGAGGAGTTGTTGAGTGGGGATTTGCCGGGGAATCAGGATCAGAGCCGAGAATAAATTGTTGGATTACGCGCATTCGCGCTAATCCAACCTACTAGGCTGTTCTGTGGTAGGTTTTTGGTGGGCATTGCCCACCCTACTTTTCGCGGAGCTTCTCTATCAGTGTGGCGTTGGCTTCGGGGAAGGTGTAGTTGTCCAGGTTGTTGATGTTGACCCATTCGATGGGCTGACCTTCCTTGCCGTGGGCTTGGCCGCTGAAGGCGTGGCAAAGCCAGGTGTCCAGTAACACGACCTTGTCGCCGTAGTCGAATTCCAACTGGGTGAGAGACTCCATGGCATCGGTATCGGCAGTGATGCCGACTTCTTCTTCCAACTCCCGCGCCAGCGCTTCCTGTACGCTTTCCCCCTCTTCCACCTTCCCGCCCGGGAATTCCCAGAGCCCGCCTTGATGCAAATGATCAGGACGACGGGCGATCAGGATGGTGCCACCGTTCAGGACCATGCCTACGGCAACATGAATCACTTTAACCTGGGGCTTGTCTGGTGCGGTGCTGTCCATGGGATCAGGTGCGGTACTCGGCGTTGATGCGGATGTATTCGTGCGAGAGGTCGGTGGTCCAGACCTGGTCGGAGACGTTGCCCCGGTTGAGGATGACGCGAATCGTCAGTTCTTCCTGAGAAACGACGGCACTGCCCGCTTCTTCGGTGTAGCCGGGAGCCCGTTCGCCGCCGGCGACGATCTGGACATCGTCCAGCCAGATATCGATCTTGTCCACATCCAGGTTGTCCAGACCACTGCGGCCGACGGCGGCCAGTATACGGCCCCAGTTGACGTCGGAAGCGGTCAGGGCGGTCTTGACCAGAGGGCTGTGAGCGATGGTGTAGGCTACGGCCAGGGCTTCTTCGGTGGAGCCGGCTTTGTCGACAGCCACCTCGACGAACTTGGTGGCGCCTTCGCCGTCTCTGACCACGGCCTGGGCCAGTTCCAGCATGACTTCGGAAACCGTCTTCAACAGATGACGGTAGAGTTCACTGTCGGTGCTGTCGATCTCGGGCAGTCCGGTCTTGCCGGTGGCGGCCAGCATGCAGGCGTCGTTGGTGGAGGTGTCGCTGTCGACGGTGATGCGGTTGAAGCTGCCTTCATTGGCGGTCTTCAACAGTTCCTGCAGCACGGGCTGGGCGACCGAGGCGTTGGTGGTCACATAGGCTAGCATGGTCGCCATGTTGGGCTTGATCATGCCCGAGCCTTTGGCAATGCCCGTGACGGTAATGGTTTCGCCCTGGTATTCGAATTGACGAGAGCACCCCTTGGGGCGGGTGTCCGTGGTCAGAATGCCGTGAGCGGCCTCTTCCCAGTTATCGGGATGCAGGGCGGCAATGGCGTTGGGCAGGCCATTGGCGATGGTCTCCATGGGCAGATATTCGCCGATGACGCCGGTCGAGAACGGCAACGCCTGCTCGGGTTCCAGCCCTTTAAGGGCGGCCAGACGGGCACAGGTCTCTCGGGCATCCGCCAGACCCCGGGCACCGGTACCGGCGTTGGCATTGCCGGTATTGACGACCCAGAAGCGTGTCTCGGCCTGGCTCATGTGCTCACGTGCCACCTGAACGGGTGCGGCACAGAAAGCATTGGTAGTGAAGACCCCGGCGACGCGTGTGCCGGGTACAAACTGGAACACCACGAGGTCACGCCGGTTCGGTTTCTTGATGCCCGCGCAACAGACGCCTATCGAAACCCCGTCCACCGGGAGCAGCGGCCCGGTTGGGCCTTGTCCTACCGCCATCTGTGTACCCTTTCCTTAACTCAGTTTGCCGTGACAGTGCTTGTACTTTTTGCCGGACCCGCAGGGGCAGGGTTCGTTGCGGCCCACTTTCTGGCCCTGTCGAACCTGGGGCTGCTGCGGTTGGCCACCAGCGTTGGCGTTCCCACCGGCGGACTGACCCGGCTGGGCCTCGGCCTTGCCTTCCGCTTCGGCCATGGCCGAGGCTTGCTCGTGTTGAAAGCGCATCCGGGCCATGGCGGCTTCGCGGCGCTTGCGCTCTTCCTCGGCGGCTTCCTCAGGTGTGCGCACCTGGACGTGCGAGAGGATACGAATGGTGTCGGCCTTGACCTGCTCCAGCATGGACTGGAACAGCTCGAACGACTCGCGCTTGTATTCCTGCTTCGGGTTCTTCTGGGCGTAACCGCGCAGGTGAATGCCCTGGCGCAGGTGGTCCATGTTGTACAGGTGTTCTTTCCAGTGCTGATCCAACACCTGCAGCATGACCTGCTTCTCGAACTTGCGCAGTGCCTCGGGGCCGGCGACCTGCTCTTTTTCCTTGTAGCGGTCGACCACGGCTTGCTGAATCCGCTCGCGCAGGGCCTCCTCGTGCAGATGATCGTCCTCGTCCAGCCATTGCTGAATGGGCAATTTGACCCCGAATTCTTTTTCGATGCCTTTTTCGAGACCCGACACATCCCACTGTTCGGGCAGGCTTTGCGGTGGCAGGTGCTCGCTGATTTCGGCATCCACGATGTCGCGGCGGATGTTTTCGATCACATCCTCGATGCTGTCGGCGGCCATCAACTCGTCGCGTTGCTGGTACACCACCTGACGCTGGTCATTGGCGACATCGTCGTATTCGAGCAGTTGCTTACGAATATCGAAGTTGCGATTCTCGACCTTGCGCTGGGCTTTCTCGATGGCGTTGGTGACCATTTTGGCCTCGATCGCCTCGCCGTCTTTCATACCCAGCGATTGCATGATGCCTTTCATCCGCTCGGGCATGAAAATGCGCATCAGGCTGTCTTCCATCGACAGGAAGAAACGGGAAGAACCGGGGTCGCCCTGACGACCGGCACGGCCACGCAACTGGTTGTCGATCCGGCGGCTTTCATGACGCTCGGTGCCGATGATGTGAAGACCACCGGCGGCGATCACCGCATCGTGCCGTTCCTGCCAGTCGGCTTTGGCGTGTTCCAGCTTGGATTCGTCCGGGTTGTCGAGGTGCTTGAGTTCGTTTTCCCAGTTGCCGCCGAGCACGATATCGGTACCGCGACCGGCCATGTTGGTGGCGATGGTGACGGCGCCGGGCTGGCCGGCCTGGGCAATGATGTCGGCCTCGCGATCGTGCTGTTTGGCGTTCAACACATTGTGCGGGATCTTGGCCTTCTCCAATGCCTCGGAAATCCGTTCAGAAGCCTCCACCGAGGCGGTACCGACCAGAATCGGACGCCCTTTCTCGCGTTCGGCCTTGACGTCATCAATGACGGCATTGAACTTCTCACCCTCGGTCAGGTAGATCAGATCGTTGTAGTCCACCCGCGCAATCGGCTTATTGGTCGGGATGACGACTACGTCCAGGCCGTAGATCTGACGCAGTTCGAAGGCTTCGGTATCGGCCGTACCGGTCATACCGGACAGCTTCTCATACAACCGGAAGTAGTTCTGGAAGGTGGTGGAGGCCAGGGTCTGGTTCTCTTTCTGAACCTGCAGGCCTTCTTTGGCTTCCACCGCCTGATGCAGACCGTCGCTCCAGCGGCGGCCGGGCATGGTCCGGCCGGTGTGCTCGTCGACGATAACGACCTGGCCTTCCTGAATGATGTAGTCGACGTTGCGGTTGAACAGGTGGTGCGCCTTCAAACCGGCCGTGATGTGGTGGAACAGCAGCAGGTTTTGGGGGGCGTAAAGCGACTCATCTTCGGGCAGCAGCCCCGCTTCCTGCAACAACCGCTCGACTTTCTGGTGGCCTTCTTCGGTCAGTTCGATGCTGCGATTCTTCTCGTCGAGCAGGAAATCTCCTTCGACGCCTTCCTCGCCCTCGTTGGGTTCCCGACCAGGTTCGAGCTTTGGAATCAGCTTGTTGATCTGGATGTAGCGCTCGCTCGAATCTTCGGCGGCGCCGGAGATGATCAGCGGCGTACGGGCTTCATCGATCAGGATGGAGTCCACTTCGTCGACAATGCCGAAGGCATGGCCGCGCTGGTATTTGTCCTCCAGGCTGAAGGCCATGTTGTCGCGCAGGTAGTCGAAGCCGAACTCATTGTTGGTGCCGTAGGTGACATCCGCCTGGTAGGCTTCGCGCTTCTCGTTCGGGTCCTGCTGAGCGGCAACGACACCGACTTTCATGCCCAGGGCTTCATACAGGGGGCGCATCCAGTCGGAGTCGCGCCGGGCCAGATAATCGTTGACGGTCACGATGTGCACGCCTTTGCCCGGCAAGGCATTCAGATAGGTCGCCAATGTCGCGACCAGGGTTTTGCCTTCACCCGTTTTCATTTCGGAGATTTTGCCGGAATGCAACACGATGCCACCGACCATCTGGACATCGAAATGACGCAGCCCCAGGGTGCGACGGCTGGCTTCGCGAACCAGGGCGAAGGCTTCCGGCAGCAGTTGATCCAGGGTTTCGCCGTTTTTCAGCCGCTCGCGAAAGACCTCGGTCTTGCCGCGGATGTCCTCATCAGACAGGGCTTCCATGTCGGGTTCCAACGCATTGATACGCTGGACGATGCGATAAAGTCGCTTCACTTCGCGGTCGTTCTTGGAGCCGACCACCTTTCTGATCATTGTGGTGAACATAGGGGAGCGTCGTTTTATGATTCGATTCAAAGACTTATGTGGTGGTCAACTATACTGACTGCAAGCGTCAATGTCTTTACCCTGCGGATTTTTTACGGGGATTGGGACACATTTGGGGTTTTGAGGGGATGGTTGGTGTTGGATTACGCCCTTCGGGCTAATCCAACCTACTCGGACATTTCGTTAGGAGGCAGTTGATGGTGGGCGATGAGGCTGTGAGAGTATTTTTTTGCCGGCATCACATTGGTTTTAGGCTCGTTCATGCTGGTTAGAATGCCCTCCGGCACCCGCAATTGGTATT
>NZ_BMXR01000012.1 GCF_014651855.1 Saccharospirillum salsuginis | reverse complement strand
AAATACCAATTGCGGGTGCCGGAGGGCATTCTAACCAGCATGAACGAGCCTAAAACCAATGTGATGCCGGCAAAAAAATACTCTCACAGCCTCACTGCCCACCACGAGGCAGATACAGGTCGGATCGATCCAACGACTAGGCCGTCGTGTGTCCATCACCCAGTTTTACTTCCTTGGTGGGCCATGCCCACCCTACAATGGGGGTTCACAACAACCGGAGGAGTGGGCCGTGAAACCGTTTCTCAACCTGGCTGAAATTACCGAATTCGAACCGTTCGACAAAGGACCCTACCAGGAGCGCTACGCCGGCATCAGCGAAAAAATCGGCGCCAAGAAACTCGGCTATAGCATCACCATCGTACCGCCGGGCAAGAAGTCCTGCCCGTTCCACAACCACCACGTCGCCGAGGAAATGTTCCTCATCCTCGAAGGCAACGGCACCCTGCGCTTCGGCGACGAGGAATACCCGATCAAAGCCTACGACGTCATCGCCTGCCCGCCGGGCGGACGCGATGTGGCGCACCAGATCATCAACACCAGCAACAAAGACCTGAAGTATTTTTGTCTCGGAACCAACGAATCCAGCGAGATTTGCGAATACCCCGACTCCAATAAAATGCTCGCCATGGCCGGCGACCTGGACGCCGGTGTACGCAGAATCCGCCACATGTCTCGAATGGATGAAGACGTGGATTATTTCGAAGGTGAGCTATAGCATACAAGGGTGGGTCGGTCCGACGGTTCGGCTGCCCTCCAGCGGGTATGGTTGCGCCATCGGGTGAAAACACTGGCTTAGCCGACTGAAATGGGCTGGTTTCCATTGGGTGGTTGTTTCAACATGGTGGGCATTGCCCACCCTACGGAACCAAGGGCTAGGGTCGATGCTACTGGCTAGCGGCGGGTGCCGGGGTGGCCTATTTGGGGATGTCGGCCGCCAGGATGGCGGCCGTCAAGCCCCTATGGACGGGTTTATGGCGACCCCAAATAGGTCACCCCGGCACCCGACGCGGGTTCCAGGCAAAAACTCAAAGCCCTTTAACACAGGCCTTCCAAAACCCCCGCCAGTGTTCCACCTGTTCGGGGCTTTCCAGTTTTTCATGCTGAACCCCGAGTGCCGCCTTGTCCGGCGCCTTCTGGTGGATATGTACATTCACCCGTGACCCGTCCGCCAGTCCACAGCGCCAATACCGCCACTTCTCCGTCTCCGACGTATCCGGCCCGCGACTGATCGGAATATCCGACAGCGCCTCCACGCCATCCATATGCCTGGACCAACGGGCCAGCGCCTCATCCATCGACCCCGGCAATGTCTTCGACACCGCCACCTGAAACTGTCCGTCGCAATCCTGCCCCGGCACCCGCCGCCCGATGTGCTGTTCATAGGCTACCGTCACTGTCTGCGCCCACCAGCCGGATACATCACCGCGCTGGCGGATCGTCTCGGCGATGTCTTTGTGGGGAAGTTCCTTGGCATTGTGTTCTTGCAACCACGCCAGCCAGTCATCCCAGGCAATGCCCGTGGCTTTTGCGATCGCGTCGGTGCTGATGGTTTGACTGGCCATTCCATCCTCCTATTTTTGTTTTGGCGGTGTTCCCTGGGGTGGGATGGTCCGACACATCGGCTGCCCACCCTACAGGATCACCAATATAGCCGCAGGTCACCCGGAACGCACCGTTACCGGGGGCTTGAATCTGGATTGTGTAGACTGTTCGAACTAACCTCCGATCAGCGATTGGTCACTCATCGAATACTAGACGGGAATTCATCATGAAACTGCTGACCTTTAACCAAAACGGAACCCCTTGCGTCGGCCTCAGGGAAGACTCCGGCATCCGTGATTTAAGCCCCCTGGCCGACCAACTCGGCACCACCCTCAAAACCATGCTCGAATGCGAAACCCTGGGCCGCATTCACGATCAGGACCTCAGCCAACTCCCCCTGATCGACCCGGACACCATCAGCTACCTGCCGCCGATCCCCAACCCCGATAAAATCCTTTGCATCGGCATCAACTACGCCAGGCACATCGAAGAAACCGGCATGCCCAAACCGCGCCGGCCCATGGTCTTCACCCGTTTCCCCGACACCCAGGTCGGTCATGGCGAAGCCCTGGTTCGCCCGGCCGCGTCGAACAAATACGACTTCGAAGGGGAACTTGCCGTAGTCATTGGTCGTTCCGCCCGCAATGTCCCCGCCGACCAGGCGCTGGATTACATCGCCGGTTACAGTTGTTATAACGACGGCTCTGTCCGTGACTGGCAGATGCACACCTCCCAATTCACGCCCGGCAAGAACTTCCCGCGCAGCGGCAGTTTCGGCCCATGGATGGTCACGCCCGACGAGATTCCCGACCCGAGCCAACTGCACCTGATGACCCGCGTCAACGGCGAAACCCTGCAGGACACACTGACCAGTGATTTGATCTTCGACATCCCGGCGCTGATCGAATACATCAGTACCTTCACACCGTTGAGTCCGGGCGATGTCATCGTTACCGGCACACCGGGCGGCGCGGGCGCCTTTCGCGACCCCAAAGTCTGGTTGCAGCCGGGAGACCGGGTGGAGGTGGAAATCGAAGGGGTTGGATTGTTGTCCAACGAAGTCGTGGCCGAGGATTAGCGGTCGACGGTCTGGTGGCGGTATTCGCTCGGCGTGACGCCTTTCAGGTCGTGAAAACGTCGATTGAAATTGGCGACGTTATTGAACCCGACGTCATAGCAGATCGTGGTGATCTGCCGATCGGTCTCCGCCAACAGGGTACAGGCACGACTGATGCGCACCCGATTGAGAAATTCGACAAAGCGGTTGCCGGTGGTTTTGCGAAAGAAGCTGGAGAAATAGTTTTCGGACATGCCGACCAGTCGGGCTACGTCGCCCAAGTTGATCGGCGTGGCATAGTGTTCGAACACATAGTCGATGACGGTGTTGATTTTGCGCTGCGCCGCTTCGTTGATGAATTCGTTGATCTGGACGGTGGACAGCAGTCGGAAATGCGGCCAGTGATTCAGCTCGTGCAACAGGTCCAGAAACAACAGCAGCCGTTCGAGGCCCCGGCTGTTGCGCAGGCGGTCGAAGTCGCGGCGCGAGCGGTCCAGGTCCCGCCCCTGAAATTCGATGCCGTACTTGGCTTTTTCCCACAACGGGCCGAGTTCGGACAGCTCGGGGAATGCGCCGAGGCAATCGGTGATGCGGGCGGCGTTGAAGTGGATCAGTTGGTCGCGCAGCGGGACGGGCGGTTGGTCCGGGTCGGTGATCCAGTTGTGGGGCAGGCGTGGGCCGGTGAGGATGAGGTGGCCGGGTTCGAAGTTGCGGATGGCGTCGCCGACGAAGAATTTGCCGGTGGTGGCGGTGATGAGGTGGAGTTCGTGGTCGTCGTGGATGTGCCAGCGGATCAACGGGCTGGGGGTGCCGTGTTCGCTGTAGCGAAGTGTGTCGGTGCCGTCGTTGGTCAATTCAACGGCCGGTGCTGTCTTGTTCAGTCTTGTCATACCGAGCCTCGAGTTGTTGAGGCGGTTGGTCGGGTGCCAAAATACGCGACGGCTGCCCGGGTTGCTCCCAGGGGGCCGCCGTGAATACGTCCATGTAGGCTTAGCTTCGGCATCCATGCCTCAGATATCCCCCTGTGAGCAACCCGGGTATCCGTCGCTCGTTTCTGTGGCTGCTCCACCCTCATAGTCCTGTAGGGTGGGATGGTCCGACACATCGGCTGCCCACCGTGACGTTGCCACAACAACCTATTACCTAACTCATCACATTACCACCATCCACATTATAAGTCTGCGCCGTAACATACGCCGACCCGGCCGACGCCAAAAACAACGCCAACCCGCAAATATCCTCCGGTTTGCCCATATACCCCAACGGCACTTCCTCGCCCACAACGCGTTTTTTCTCGCCCAGCGGTCGGTTTTCGTACTTGGCGAACAAGGCATCGACGTCGTCCCACATGGGGGTGTCGATGACGCCGGGGGAGATGGCGTTGACGCGGATGCCGTGGTCGGCGAGGGCGAGCGCGGCGGATTGGGTGTAGCTGATGACGGCGGCTTTGGTGGCGCAGTAGTGGGCGACGAGGGCTTCGCCGCGTCGGCCGGCCTGGGAGGCCATGTTGATGATGCGACCGGGCCGCTGTTGGTCGACCATGGTTCGGGCGACTTTTTGCAGGGTGAAGAAGAGGCCTTTGACGTTGACGTCGAAGAGTTTTTGGTAGCTCTCAAAGCTGGCGTCGAGCAGGGGGGCGAGGTCGAAGACGGCGGCGTTGTTGAACAGGATGTCGATGCCGCCGGTCCAGTCGAGGGTGGCGTTGATGAGACGGTCGATGCTGTCGAGGTCGGCCACGTCGCAGGCGTGGTAGCGGGCTGTGTCGGGGTAGCGTTCGAGCAGGGCGGCGGTAGCGTTGTTGGGGGTGGGGCTGAGGTCACTGAGCAGGCAGCGCGCACCGGCCTGGAGGTAGGTCTCGGCGACGGCGAGCCCGATGCCGCCGCCGGCGCCCGTCAGCAGGGCGGTCTGGTTGGACAGGTCGGTGGAATCGGTAAGGGGGTAGGGCATGCGTATGGCTCTCCAAATTTGTTTTTGTGATGTGGAGAGTTAATCGGAAGTGGCGAGGTCGGGCTAATACAGAGGTCCGGGATATCGATACATTTCTTGGCAGTTGCAGCTACCACCGCGGTCTGTAGGGCAGAAGAGCGACAGCGTTATCTGCCGATTATAACCAAGCCTGAGGGCAATCCACGGGCACATTCGAATTCCAAAGGCAGATAACGCCCTTCGGGCTCTTCTGCCCTACGGTTTACAAGAACGGCAGATGTCGCTTAAGGCTCTTCTGCCCTACACGTCGCGCATCCATATACAAAAAAAGCCGCCCAAAAAGGGCGGCGAAACGCACAACACAGATTAGAAACCAGGCGGTGAATCAAGGCGGGCAATCCGCCCCGAACATCACGCCTTCAAACGCGGAAACAGCGCCCGCGCGTTGTCCTCGAACACCATTTTCTTCTCGGCGTCGGAGAGCCGGGTATTCGCATCGATATAACGCTTGGTGTCGTCGAAATTATGCCCGGTGCGTGGGTCGACACCGCGCACGGCGCCGATCATTTCGGACGCGAACAGGATGTTTTTGGTCGGAATCACGTCGAGCAACAAGTCGATGCCTTCCTGGTGATACACGCAGGTGTCGAAGTAGACGTTGTTCAGTACCCGTTCTTCCAGATCACCCAGGCCCATGTCCTGCGCCATGCCCCGGAAACGACCCCAGTGATAGGGCACGGCACCGCCGCCGTGCGGGATGATGAATTTGAGGTCCGGGAAGTCCTTGAACAGGTCGGACATCATCATGTGCACGAACGCTGTGGTGTCGGCGCTCAGGTAGTAGGAGCTGGTGGTGTGGAAGCACTCGTGGCAGGCGCCGCTGACGTGGATCATCGCGGGGATGTTCAGCTCGCTCATTTTCTCGTAAATCGGGTACCAGAACTTGTCGTGCAGCGGCTTGTCTTTCCAGAAGCCGCCGGACGGGTCCGGATTCAGGTTACAGCCGATAAAACCCATCTGGTTGACGGTGCGCTCCAGTTCGGCGACGCAGGCTTCCGGTGTGACCTGGGGGCTTTGCGGCAGCTGCGCCACCGGGGCAAAGTTCTGCGGGAACAGATCGCAGACGCGGCGGATCAGGTCGTTGCAGTGTTCGGTCCAGGCGACGCTGGTGCTTTCGTTGCCGAGGTGGTGGCCCATCCAGCTGGCGCGCGGGGAAAAGATGGTCAGGTCCGTGCCGCGTTCGCGTTGCAACTTGAGCTGGTTGTTCTCGATGCTCTCGCGAATCTGGTCGTCGGTGATGTTCAGCACGCCCTTGGCCGTGCGAAAGTTCGCGTCCTGTTGCAACTCCGCTTTCTGGCGGTCGCGGTATTCGCCCAACTCGGCTGGCGCGGTAGTGTAATGGCCATGGCAATCGATGATCATGATCGTCTCCTGTCTGTAGGAGCGCACTCCGTGCGCGACAAGTTTGCTTCAATGAAACAATGTCGCGCACAGAGTGCGCTCCTACATTAACTAGTTGTCGTCTTCGAGAATAATCAAACCGGCACCGGTGTTGGACGCGGGTACGTGATAGAAACTGTAGGTCTCTTTCGCCTGTTCGCCCAGCGCACCGCGCATGATCAGCCACATCACCAGTTCGATGCCTTCGGAACCGGCTTCGCGCATATATTCGACGTGCGGTTTTTTCGTCAGCCCGACCGGGTCGGCCGTCAGGTCACGCAGGAACGCCTTGTCGAAATCCTCGTTGACCAGACCGGCGCGCTCACCCTGCAATTGGTGCGACATACCGCCGGTGCCGAAAATCGCCACCTTCAGGTCTTTGTCGTAGGCTTCGACGGCCTTGCGGATGGCACGACCCAGGTCGAAACACCGCTTCCCGGTCGGCGGTGGGTACTGGATCACGTTGACGCACAGCGGAATGATCTTGCACGGCCACTCGCTCGGTTGGTCGAACATGATCGACAGCGGTACGGTGCAGCCGTGGTCGATGTCCATCTCGTTGGCGATGGTCATGTCGAACTCGTCCAGGATCAACGACTCGGCCAGGTGCCAGGCCAGTTCCGGGTCACCCTCGGCCGCCGGAACCTGACGCGGGCCATAGCCCTCGTCGGCCGGTTCGAAGCGGTCGGCGACGCCCAGAGTGAACGTCGGGATCAGGTTCAGGCCGAAGGCGGAGGCGTGGTCGTTGTAGACGACGATGGCCACATCCGGCTTGTGTTCCTGAATCCAGTCGCGGGCCCACTGATAGCCGTCGAACAACGGCTTCCAATACGGGTCCTGGGTCTTGCCGTTGTCGATGGCCGCCCCGATGGCCGGAACGTGGGACGTACCGATGCCGGTAACGATCTTAGCCATGGACGTTCTCCTGCTCTTTGCTGCGGTTGCCTTCGATCGGACGGCCGCCGTTGATCATCATTTGCCGGAAATCCTCCTCGGTGATGCCGGACATGGCACCGCCGACATACTGCATGGAGCGGCCGTCGAATATGGCGAGCTTGAAGGTGTAATAGATGTTGCCGCCCAGACGCAGCATGCCCAGCCAGTCACGGTCGAGCACGGCCTGGCGCTGCTGCGGCGTCAATTTGAATCGGTCGAGGTAGGCCGCTTCGTCTTTACGGAATTCATCGCGGTTCTCGGCCTTGTTCAGCGACATGCAGAACATGTTCAGGTGGTAGCCCTTACGACAGTGCTCACCGTCCATCACATAGGTACCGGGGATGTCGTCGTAGTCGTGTTTCATAGCCTGTCTCTCATGGTCGTCCGGCTGCACCGGGGTGCGGCCAAAACTGATGGGGCGCTGTCGGATATCACTTTGTAGCGATTTGAAAACAGTCGACCCTCGGGGGTGACAACCAGAGTAGTTAAGTGCACAATTTGGAACAACCCAGCTGATTAGGACGTTTCGTTCGTGAAGTGGAACATAGCCGATCTGCCCGTTTTCGTGGCCGTAGTCGAAAAAGAAGGCATTTCCTCGGCCGCCCGAGCCCTGCGGATGCCCAAATCCAGCGTCAGTCGTTTCATACAGCGGTTGGAGGACGACCTGCAGGTGCGCCTGCTTGAACGCAACTCCCGCCAGATGCGCATGACCAGCGAAGGCGAGGTGTTCTACAAGCACTGCCAGCTGATCATGGAACAGGTCGAAGCGGCCGACGCCCACATGAACGGCCTGGGCCACACACCCAGCGGCGAGCTGACTGTCTCCCTGCCGATGGCGTTCAGCCGCCATGTCCTGGCCGGTCACCTGCAGCGTTTTCACGAGCGTTACCCGGAAATCCAGTTGCACATCCAGGTCACGCCCACGGCGGTCGACCTGATCGGCGAACACATCGACCTGGCTGTGCAGGTCGGCGAACTGCCGGATTCGGAACTCATCGCCGTCCCCCTGTTCGAAACGCCGCTGATCTGGGTCGCAAGCCCCAAACGCTACAAGGCCGACCAACGCTTCGCCGACCTGGAGGACTTGCTGGCGCACGTTCAGGTGTGCGAGCGCCGATACAATAACGCGCCTCTGGTGGTGCGCTACCAGGGCGATCGGCAACGCATCGAGATCGACGCCGCCATAGAGACTACGGACCCGATCATGGTGCGCGACACCGTCATCGCCGGCAGCGGCGTCGCCCTGCTGCCCGCCATCTATTGCCGCGATGCGATCGCCGACGGCCAGCTGGTGCAGGTCGCCACCGACGTACAAATGGACCAGCTCGCCAAAGCCTCGGCGGTGTACACCAGCCGGCGTATGCTGAGCGCCAAGACGCGGTTGTTCATCGAGTTTTTGAAGGAATTGACGGCGGAATTGCAGTAACGTCACGGTAAATGGTTCTACCCTTAGAAAGAGGGTAGCCTTATGCGCTCGATCTATTGCAGTGAGTGCTGTAGGCCGGGTTGTATTTCCACTTGACCAGAATGACAACAATAAGGAGAAGGAATGTTATACCTGAGAACAATCTTATGCTTGGCAATCCTGGCCGTCTTGTCGGGATGTGCTATGAAAAATATCCAGCCCTACCAGGGAGAGAATGAGGGCTTGGTGATCATCCCTACGGACGTTACCGCAGCACCTGGACATGAGATCTGGTATGACTACGTATTTACGGTTAATAACCTGGATACCGATGAGCAACATCGGCTTCGAATAAGCCCGCGCGTAGGTGATGAATATGAGTTTCTGGGACAATTACCCGAGGGGCGCTACATCATTGAGCGAAGGGTCAGTATTGCCAAGAATGGGCGGCGAGTTTACCCCAGATCAATGGTCAAACGGTTTGAAGTTGAGGCGGGTAAGGTCTCCATACCCTTTAAGTTGGAAATCAGCAGCCATGACAATGCACAATATTTCAATATGACATTCTATTCCCGACATGATCAACGCCGTTTGTTTGAAGAGCAACTGGCCCCCAGGTCGGATTTTCAGGGTTGGGCGCTAAAATAGTAACGGTGTTCAAACAGAAAAGGGATCCGGAAGAGATTGCCCGGATCCCTATCGCTTTGAAAATCAAGACTTCTTGCGGGTGGAGAACCGGAACGGCAGATAGGCCGGACACACCCGGACGATACCGGTAGCCAGCACCACTACACCGATCAACCCCCACCAACCGATCACGCCTGTGACACCCAGGGCAATCAGCGCCAGTCCGATTATGATGCGGGCGACTCGATCCGCCCCGCCGACGTTCGTCAACATGGTGGTACTCCTTTTGTTTAGGTGATTCTAATGTACTAGGAGTACGGTGGATTGCCAGCGGTGGATGCGTTCGCATGAGGGAATCGGCCAGTCTATTGATCCAGCTCAACAGTTGTACGGATAGCAAACCATACTTAATGCGTCGTCGCAGTGCGGAAAAGCCGGAGACGTACTCCGGCGACGGAACTCACATTCAATGGTTTACATACAAAGCACTGGCTATCGACCGAGCCAGACATAATTAAAGGTTAGCCCACCATCAAAGGTACCGGTGGGCCGGTATACTTCTGTTATGGATGTCGGGCCGGTGAGAGTGGACAAGTTATCTATCTTGCCAACCCAACTGTGAAGACCTGGAGTGGACATGTGCGCCCACAGAGTGTCGTTGTCGATATACCCAACCAAGACAGGGTCCCCGGTGTAGATCCGAGTAGTGACTTCGCTGATGGGGTCGAGTTGATCTACGGCGGACACAGTAAAGCGATCGGGTTCATCGTATTGGGTAAATTCTCCCCAATAATAAATATAGTCACCGGCGACTCCAGCTCCGACCAGACCACGGTCTGGCAGTACATCCAGAACACGAAAGCTCATCGTGTCCTCATTGAATTCAATCAGGTCGTTTACCCAGAGGCGTAGGTAGTAGCTTCTATTTTCAATAGTCCCTATCCATTGGATATCTCGTTCGCAAGGGCCCTCGATATTATCTGTGGAATGACCGACCAGTTCAGTGGATAACGTCTCATCAGCATTTACCCGGTTTATATCATTGAGAGAAGACACGGATGTCGAACTCGCCAAATAGTAGAGATCTCCACTGGCTCCTTTCCAGTAGAATACGCCAGGGTCATGCTCAATTCGCTTACCACCTGTTCCCGATGTAATATGAGTCGTGCACAGACCGCTGCCGCTGATATCCCGGGTGGTGTAAGCCAGCAACCCGGAATCGGACAACATAAAGTGGGTTACATGTTTCGAGCCTAACACGGGCGAGGATTTCAATTGTCCATCTGAAGTAAAGTGGGCCGATTGTAGCTCTACAGTGTTGCTCTTATGGTCGGTTATTCTGAAGGCATAGCGATCATTGATAGTCTGGATGTCATTGCGTTCGTAGTCATTAGCGTTCGCATAGCTTGTAAAAATACTGGTATCGTTGTGGCCGTCTAGACTTGTATAGCCATCGAACGGAATGGCTTTTCCGGACGCCCGATGTACCGCGTAATCGTAATAGTTAATATTGACATAAAGCAGGTTGCTTCGGCCCACTGTTGGAAATGTACTGTGCAATTCCATTTCGTCACCCTGGACGTCGTTCAGAGCGACGGTTTCCACCGAGCCATCGAAGGTGATCTTTTTTAACGATTGTGTGTCATCAGAAAAGACGGCAAGGGCATCCTGAATGTGGATGTCGCTGGGTATAGGGTCTTCTTCGGTGTATTCACAAGCAAATAGCAAGAGTACTGTGGGTAGGATAATGGTAATTCGTCTAATACTTTTCACACGGAGATTCCTTAGAGAAGTAAATAATCCATTTGCCGTTGTTGTCGGCAAGTTTAAGTTGATGGGCGAATTTACCAGAAAAACCGAGCTTGGCAACGCTTATCATTTCTGTTGCAGGAAAACACCGATCGACTTCGTATAACAGTGATCGAACAGGCCAGGTCGTCGAGTTTCGATATATTGGGGTGCCATGGCGGAACGCACTGTTCAGTGCCCCACACCAGCCTGTGAATCAGTATGCTGGAGGCATTCCAACTGATTGTGTGAGGCCTTTATGTCCACCCAGCTCTCCGAACTGGACCGCTGCCTGATCCACCGCGCTGTGGAGGATCTGGTCAACGAGGCCCAGAACGCCCTGGACGAACGGGATTTCGGCCGGTTCGCGGCTCTGTTTGTGGAAAACGGCCGCCTGTTCCGTCCGACCACGCCAGACCCGTTGGTAGGACCGGACGCGATACGGGACTCCTACGGCAAGAACCCGCCCAACCGGTTCAACCGGCATTTGATCACCAATTTCCGGGTCGACATCCACTCTTCCGTGGAAGTGAAGGCCAGGGCCTACGTCACCCTGATGTCGACCGAAGCCGGAGACCAGGTGGCCGAGGTGTTCGGCGCGCCGGTACACCGTTGCCTGGTCGGGGAGTTCCACGACCACTGTGTGCGCACCAAGAACGGCTGGCGCTTTCAGGAGCGCCGTGCTGAATTTACCTTGAACATGCCGATCGCGAGGGATGAATCATGAAACCGACGCTGATGCTGCTGCCCGGACTGATGTGCGACCGCACCGTTTGGGAACCCCAAATCGAAGCCCTGCAGGATGAGTGGCACTGCGTGGTACCGAACTATGAGTTCGCCAGCAGTCTGAAAGCCATGGCCCATCACGTACTCGACGAGGCGCCGGATCGGTTCGCCCTGGCCGGCCACTCCATGGGTGGGCGTGTTGCGCTGGAAGTGATGCGCCAGGCCCCCGAACGGGTAGTCCGCCTGGCACTGCTCGATACCGGCTACAAAGCACTGGCAAAGGGTGACGCCGGCGAGAAAGAAATCGCCGGTCGTATGCGGCTGGTCAAAATGGCGCGCGAGGAGGGCATGCGCGCGATGGGCGCGGACTGGTTGCAGGGCATGGTGCATCCGGACCGGCTGGACGATGAAGACTTGTGCGGGCGGATTCTGGATATGATCGCCAGCAAGACACCAGAGATATTCGAGCGGCAGATCCACGCGTTGATCAATCGACCGGACGGTGGTGAAGTGCTTGAACAGATTACGTGCCCAACGACGTTTATGTGTGGCCGTCAGGACGGATGGAGCCCGCTGGAGCGGCACTACGAGATGGCGGAACTGGTGCCGGGCAGCGAAGTGATTCCAATCGAGGAGGCCGGGCACATGAGTACGATGGAGCGGCCTGAGGCGATGAACGCCGCCATGCGGAAGTGGTTGGCGTAGGCGCCTAAGTCCATGCGCGATGGTGGATTTGTAGGGCAGAAGAGCCCTAGGCGACATCTGCCGAGTGGATCCGTGCCGTCGGGATGACCCACAACCGTAGGGCAGAAGAGCCTGAAAGGCGTTATCTGCCATTTTGAAGCGACAATGGATGAGCCATTGGCTCGGTTGTCCATTCGGCAGATGTCGCCTAAGGCTCTTCTGCCCTACGGTAGCCGGGCAATGGTGTATCCATTGCCCGGCTTTTCTTATTCCTCTTCCAGGATCTTTTCCAGTTTGTTCAGGGTTTCCATGGCCGGTAGGCACTGGGCTACGCTGGCGTTGGGTTCGCGGCCTTCCTGGATGGCGCTGATGAACTCGCGGTCCTGCAGTTCGATGCCGTTCATCGAGACGTCGACGTTGCTTAAATCGATCGGGTTTTCGTTGCCGTCGACCAGGTCGTCGTAGCGGGCGATGTAGGTGCCGTTGTCGCAGATGTAGCGGAAGAAGGTGCCGAAGGGGCCTTCGTTGTTGAAGCTGAGCGACAGGGTACACAGGGCGCCTGAAGGCACCTTCATGCCGATGCTCATGTCCATGGCGATGCCCAGTTCCGGGTGCGTCGGGCCTTCCAGCGCCTGCAGTTTGCTGGCTTCCTCGCCGGTCTGGTACTGGAATAGGTCGACGGTGTGGCAGGCGTGGTGCCACAGCAGGTGGTCGGTCCAGCTGCGCGGTTTGCCGAGGGCGTTTTTATTGCTGCGGCGGAAGAAGTAGGTCTGCACGTCCATTTGCTGGATCTTCAGCTCGCCTTTCTGGATCTTGTTGTGGATCCACTGGTGGCTGGGGTTGAAGCGACGGGTATGACCGGCCATGGCGACCTTGCCGGTTTCCCGCTGCACCTTGACCAGTTCGCGCGCGTCCTCGATGTTGTCCGCCATCGGGATTTCCACCATGACGTGCTTGCCGGCTTTGAGGCACTGAATGGCCTGGCTGGCGTGCAGTTGCGTCGGCGTGGCGAGGATGACGCCATCGAGTTCCGGTTGTTTCAGGGCGTCCGCCAGGTCGGTGAAGGCGTGTGGAATCTTGCGTTCCTTGGCGAATTCGTTAATGGCGTCGGCTTCGCGTCCGACGACGGAATGCACTTCGATGCCGTCGATTTTCGCGAGGGCGTCGAGGTGTTTCATACCGAAAGCGCCGGCGGCACCGGCTACACAGATTTTCATGAGTCAGCCTCCTTCATGGGGGTGAGTTTCAAAGCGTGAATGAGCGAATCGGCGGTGGTCCGGTAGTCGTCTTGCGACACCGTCAGACCCAGTTCCCCCACCCGTCGTTGCCAGCGAACCGTGCCGGCGGAGAGGGGTTCGTCGATGCCCAGGTGATGTAAAAATTCGCAGACTTCGTCCATCTCCGCCGCCCGGCGGATACCGTGTTGGGCCATGCGTTCCAGGTTGTATCCGGCGCGCTTCGCCCAGTCGAAACCAGGGTGGGAGGCTTCCAGCGACGCGATGACCTGTTCGTCGACGCCCGCCAGTCGGCCCGCCACCACACACTCGGCGAACAACGCCTCCATACCTTTTACCATGATGCTGCGCACCATTTTGACGGATGAAGACGTGCCCACCGGGCCGGGTTCGACGGTCGCGTTCATGTTCAACCGGTCGAACACGGCTTTGGCGGCTTCAGCGTGGTCGCCGCTGAGCAACAAAGGAGTGCGATGTCGACCGGGATGCACCGGTGCCATGACGGCGACATCGACGTAACGACCGCCGACGGCGTCGATCAATTTGGCGGATGTCTGTTTGGTCTGGGGCGCGCAAGAATTGCAGTCGAAAAAGAGGGCGCCCGGGCTTAATAAAGGTGCGGCCTGTTCCGCTACCAGGGCGGCCTGGTCGGCGGTCACGACCGAGAACACGACATCCGCACTGGCCAGTGCCTCGGCCAGACTGGGTGCACCTTTCACGGCCTGGGCGTTGTAACGATCTTCCATCCACCGACGGCTGTCCGCGTCCTGGTCGGTCTTGATGTCGTAGGCGGTCAGGCCGGTCACCAGGGTGCGGTCCAGGCCGCCGACGAAGGCGTCGGCGGCTTCGCCGAAGCCGATGAAGGCGATGTTCAGGCGGTTGTCCATGGTGTGTCTCCAATAGAAGATTGTCCCTCTCCCCAGCCCTCTCCCAGCGGGAGAGGGAGCTAAACATCCCCCCTCCCGCTGGGAGAGGGTTAGGGAGAGGGAGTGTCTTTTACCTTTCCCAATACAGCCGCATCGGATTCTCAACCAGCAACTTCTGCTGCAACTCATCAGTTGGTGCGATGCGCGGAATCACGTCCACCAACACACCGTCGTCCGGTACGTGCGATTTCATGTTCGGGTGCGGCCAGTCCGTGCCCCACAGCACCCGGTCCGGGAAACGCTCGACCAGGTTGCGCGCGAAGGGGACGACGTCGTCGTAGTCCGGGCCTTGAACGGTAAGCCGTTCGGGGCAGCTGACCTTGGTCCAGATGCTCGGGTGCTCGTCCATCAATTGGATAAAGCGTTGGAAGCCGGCGCCGTCGACACCCTCGGTCACGTCCGGTCGGCCCATGTGGTCGACGACGATGGTGGTGTCGAACTGTTCCAGCAGCGGGATCAGGCCTTCGAGATCCGGTGCTTCGAAATACACGACCACGTGCCAGCCTAGCGGTTTGATCTTCTCGTAGATGCCGAGGAAAACCTCCCAGGGGGTGTCGTCGACCAATCGCTTGACGAAGTTGAAACGCACGGCGCGCACGCCGGCGTTGTCGAGTTCTTTCAGTTCGGCTTCAGTGATGTCCTGACCGACGACGGCGACGCCGCGTGCCAGGTCGCCGGCGGAGTGCAGGGCATCGACCAGGGCGTCGTTGTTTTTGCCGTGACAGGAGGCCTGAACGATGACGTTGCGTTCGAAGCCGAGGTGGTCGCGCAGGGCGAACAGTTTGTCCTTGCCAGCGTCGCACGGGGTGTATTTACGCTCCGGCGCGTACGGGAATTCGGCCTCGGGGCCGAAGACATGGCAGTGGGCGTCGACCGCGCCCTTGGGTGGCACGTAGTCGGGTTTTTTCGGGTTCGGGTGGAAGGGTAGGTAGCCTTCGCTCATGGGCATGGTGGTTGCTCCTGGCCGGTGGTTTGGCCTCAATTTGTTGCCTGTGGTCGGCCCGGGAACCGGTAGCCCCTTTAGAGGTCGGCGTGGACCCATCCATGGGGCCTAGACCGCAGCATCCCTGCTGCGGACTCCCACTCAAGGAGCAACCGGTACCCGGACCTGACAGAGTTGCCTTAATCGAAGACAACCCCATCCATCAGTTTTCTTGCGGTCCTCAAAATCGCCGCACTTTCAATATCGCCGTTGTCATTCCGGCTCAATACAACCGTGGTTTTCCCGATCGGATGTTCGATGTCCATCGAGTCGCCCTGGATGTTCGCTACTTCATTGGCGATTGAACCGTCCAGCGCCGCGGCGGTAGCGACGGATACCGCGCCGAGCACGCCGATGGAAGCATGGCACCGGTGCGGGATGAACGTTCGGGTGTTGAGCACGCCGCCGTGTTGCGGTGGGCTGACCAGGGTCATTTTCGGGACAGTTTTTTCGGTGACGTCGCCGAGGTTCATCAGATAGCCGGCCTGCAGGCGGATTTTTTCGAGTCGGGTTTTGAGCGCCGCATTGTTGTCCAGCGCTTCGCGGGTCTCGGTGCCGGTGATGTCGAAGTCGCGCGCGCGCAATAAGACCGTCGGCATGCCGTTGTCGATGCAGGTGACGCGGCAACCGTCGATGGTGTCGTAGGTGTTGCCGGTCGGCAGTAGGGCACCGCAGCTGGAGCCGGCGGTGTCCTTGAAGGTGATCAGCACAGGGGCGGCCGTGCCGGGCACGCCGTCGATGGCCGCGTCGCCTTCGTAGGTGACTTCACCGCCAGGCGTCTGCACCTGTTCGACGGCGACCTGGCCGGTGTTGACCATGAACACACGCACCGGGGTCTCGCCGTCCTGCGCTTCAACCAGACCGCGTTCGATGGCGAACGGGCCGACGCCGGCGAGCATGTTGCCGCAGTTTTGCGCATCGCTCACCAGGGCTTCGTCGACGTAGACCTGCAGGAACAGGTATTCGACATCGACGTCCGGTTTGTCCGATTTGGAAACGACGGCGACCTTGGCGGTCAGCGGGTCGGCCCCGCCCATGCCGTCGATCTGGCGCGGGTCGGGCGAGCCCATGATGCGCAGCAGGAAGCGGTCGCGCTGCGCCATGTCTGTCGGCAGGTCTTCCGCCAGGAAAAACCCGCCTTTCGACGTGCCGCCGCGCATCCACATGCAAGTGACGGCGTCAGACATAGGTCAGGCCCTTTTCTTTCAAACGGTCGCGCATGTTGTAAATGTCGAGGCCGAGTTCACCGGCGGCGAGCCGTTGACGTTTTTCTTCCTCGTTGGCCATACGCTTGCGTGACTTTTCCAACACATCTTTGGCTTCCTCGCGGCGGACCACGCAGACGCCATCGTCGTCGGCGACGATGATGTCGCCCGGGTTGACCAGTTCACCGGCGCACACGATGGGTACGTTCACCGAACCCAGGGTTTCCTTGACGGTGCCCTGAGCGAATATCGATTTGGACCAGACCGGAAAGTTCATTTCGGTCAGGTCTTTGGTGTCGCGCACGCCGGCGTCGATGATGAGACCGACACCGCCGCGCGCCTGCATAGAGGTGGCGAGCAGGTCGCCAAAGTAACCGGCGTTGGAAGGCGACGTTGGCGCCAGCACCAGGATGTCGCCGGCCTGAACCTGTTCGATGGCGACGTGCACCATCCAGTTGTCGGCCGGCGGTGCGGAAATGGTGACGGCGGAAGCGGCGATTTGCGCGCCCTTGTAGATCGGGCGCATGTAGTCGGCCAGCAGGCCCTTGCGGCCCTGGGCTTCATGGACGGTGGCAACGCCGCATTCGGCCAGGCCTTTGATGACGTCGGCATCGGCGCGTTCGATGTGTTGGACCACTTTGCTCATGGTGTAGTTCCTCGATAAGTTACAATTCAAGTTCCGAAGTTCGATGATGGCTAGCGCCGGATGCCGGGTGGCCCCATTCGGGGTTGTCGGCAGCCAGGATGGCTGCCGTCAAGCCCCCATGGATGGGTTCATGGCGACCCCGAATGGGGCCACCCGGTAGCCGGCGCGGGTTCTGGCACAAAGTCGCGAACTCCGAAGCATGAGTTACAACAACCCCAGTGCCAGCACCGGGAAGGCGATCAACAAAGCCAGGCGCACTACGTCGGACAACACAAACGGAATAACGCCTTTGAAGATTTCCGTAATGCGCACGTCTTCGGATACCGATTTGATGACGAAGACGTTCATCCCGATCGGCGGTGTGATCAGTCCGAGTTCCACGGTGATGACGGTGATGATGCCGAACCAGATCGGGTCGAAACCGGCCTGCATGGCGAGCGGGTAAACGATCGGCACGGTCAGCAGCAACATGGCGATCGAATCCATCACCATGCCCAGCACGATGTACAGCGCCAGGATGCACAGCAGGATCATGAACGGCGTCAGGTTCCAGGAGGTGACGATCTCCACCAGCGTGAAGGAAATGCGCGAGACCGACAGGAAATAGCCGAAAATTTCCGCGCCGATGACCATGAAAAAAATCATCGTCGACATGATTAGGGTTTCCTGAATGGACGCGAGAAAATCCTTCCGGGTCATGCCGCGAACCAGGGCGATGATTAAAGTGCCGGCGGCACCGACGGAGGCGGCTTCGGTCGGCGTAAAAATACCGCCGTAAATACCACCGATGATCAGCGCGAACACACCGCCGAACGGCACCAGGCCTTTCAGGCCGCGCATTTTTTCCATGAAGGTGGTGGCGTCGCCCGGTGTCGCCAGTTCCGGTTTCCAGGCGACCACGGCCGCGATGGCGATCATGTACAGCAACAGACCCATCAGGCCCGGAATGATGCCGGCGATGAACATATCGCCGACCGATTGTTCGGTCAGCAGGCCGTACAACAACAAGGCGATGGACGGCGGAATCATGATGCCGAGCGTGCCGCCGGCGGCCAGGGTGCCGGTAGCCAGTGACGACGCATACCCGTTCTTTTTCATCTCCGGCAGCGCGACCTTCGACATGCTCGCGGCGGTCGCCAGAGACGAACCGGAGATGGCGGAGAAAATACCGCAGGAGGAGACCGCCGCCAACGCCATGCCGCCGCGCCAGGCGCCGAACAACGTCTTGGCGCCGTGGAAGAGTTCCGCGGACATGCGCGCCTTGGACGCGAATACCCCCATCAGAATGAACATCGGAATCGGGCTGAAGCTGTAGTTCGACAACGTATCGAAAGCGCCGTTTTCCAGAATGGAAACCGCCGGCTGGAAGGCGACGATCAAACCGAACCCGACAAAGCCGGACGAGGCCATGGCCAGGGCGATGGGCATGCGCAGGGCAATCAGCCCGAGCATGCCGATGATGCACAGAAGACCGATCATTTCACCACTCATGACGCGTCCCCCGTGACCTGGATTTCTTTTTCTTTCAGGAAGAACTCGGCGTACGCCACGCTGACACCGCGCAGCCCGAGCATGAACATACCGACCGCGGTCAGCACGTAGATGTATTGCATGGGAATCAACAAATCCTGTGTGGTTTCACCGCTGGCGACGGCCGCGTGTGCCGACTCGACCATGCGGTAACTCATCAGAAAACCGAATACCCCGAAGAACAGGGTGTAGACACCGGCCAGGCGTTCCTTCATCCATTCCGGCAGATTGTCGGTGAACAGATCGACCACAACCTGGGCGCGCGGCAGGGCGTAGGGCATGGCGAAGGTCAGCGACAGCAGCAATCCATAGCGCACAATTTCAAAACTGCCCTGGAAGGTCAGGTCGAGGCGACCTCCGGTGAGGCCGAACACGGTCCGGGTCAGGATGTCGATCAGCACGGCCACCAGCATCACCACCAAAAAGGCGCCGCCAATGACATTCAGGACAAAAGCCGCCTGACGAATCCAGTTGATCAGGGTTCGCACAAGATTGCTCCTATGAATAAAACCGATGAGAGCGGTGCCCACGACCGTGGGCACCGTTGAGTGTCATCCGAGCGGATCAGATTTCACATTGAGAGCGCAGTTCCAGAGCGCGCTCGTAGACTTCGCGAGCCGGCAGGCCGCGGGATTCCAGATCCGCCAGGTAGGCTTCACGGGCATTGTCGATGTAAGGCGTCCAGGCCGGGTTACCGGTGCCGCCCTCGATGCGGATGATTTCATGACCATCGTCTACGGCTTGCTGGCGACCTTTCACGTCCAGGGCGTCGAAGACTTCCCCGGCTTTCATCGCCCAGTCAATGCCAGTGTTGGCATCGATCACCGCCTTGTTCTCGTCGGACAGGCTGTTGTAGACGCTGTCGTTCATGGTGACGACGAACGACAGGGTGTACAGACCGCCGATCTCGGTGTGGGAGTCGGCCAGCTCGTTCAGACGGAAGGACAGGGCGCCTTCCCAGGGCAGGGCGACGCCGTCGATCACGCCGCGCTGCATGGAGGTGTAGCTTTCCGGAGCCGGCATGCCGACCGGCTGAGCGCCGAGTTCGGTCAGGATGTTGGCGACCACGGTGGTCGGGCGACGGATGCGCAGGCCTTCCAGGTCGGACGGTTCGGTAATGGACGTATCGGCGACGTGGAACAGGCCCGGACCGTGCGTGAACAGGAAGACCGGACGGGTGTCGGCGTATTCGTCATCCAGGTGGCCTTCGTCCAGCAGCGTCTGCAGAACGCAGGAACCCTGCTTGGCGCTGTCGACCACGCCCGGCAGTTCGACGATCTGGGTCAGCGGGAAGCGGTTGGCGGTATACCCCTGAACGGTGGCGGTCACGTCCATGATGCGGTTCTTGACGGCATCGTACTGGGCCGGAGGAGCCGCCAGGGCGCCGCTGGGGTAGACCTCGACCTCGATGCGGCCGTTGGACTCTTCCTCGATGGTGTCGGCCCAGACCTGCATCAGGTCGGTGTGCGGACCGGCCACGGACGGCCACAGGTGACCGACGCGCAAGGTAACGTCCGCGGCCTGGGCCGAGAACGCGGTAGTGGCGGCCACCAGGCCGGCCAGACTGGTCTTCTTAACAAGCTCGAGCATGGTCGTTGTCCTCATTGTTTTTGTTATAACGTTCAACACCGGGTTCGGACATTGTGTGCATACAAGATGCCGGTTTCCGGGGTATCGAGCGTTATAGCAGGTTAAGGGGTTTCGCCTCCGTACCGGACGGGCCGGGAAAACGGGACGCGCTACCTCTTGGCTGCAGCCAGGTTGTCTTTTTTTTGAACAGCTGCATCTTGTGGTGTCAGTATTCACACGCAGGCTGCATTCCGCCATTTAGTTTTCATTAACAGGGTATTAGTTTCTGTTATAAACTGCTGACAGGCAAACACCGCGAGCGAGCCCGCTCGCACACCTCAGAGCCCCGTCATGCTTGACCGACTGCCCAATCTGCGCCATCTGCGGGCGTTCAGCGAAGTCGCCTCCGGCCACAGTGTCAGCCTGGCGGCCGAACGCATTTTCCTGTCCCAATCGGCCGTGACCCAGGCCATCGGGAAGCTGGAATCCAGCATTGGAACGCCGCTGTTTTCGCGCCGCCACAACGGCATGTTCCCGACCGACGCCGGCGAACTGCTGATCAAGCGGGTCGACCGCTGCATGGTCTTCCTGCAGTCCGGCATTCGCGAAGCCGTGCGCGTGGGCGACCGCAAGACCGAGGGGCTGCGCGCATCCACCCATCCCCATACGCAATTGAGCAACGCCCACCTGCGCGCCTTGTTGGCCCTGCAGCACGCCACCAACTACAGCAGCGCCGCCCGGGCCATCGGCGTTTCCCAGCCGGCGTTGTACCGCGCCGCCGGCGAGCTGGAAGACCTGCTCAACCTGCACCTGTTCGAAAAAACCAGCGTCGGCATCAGCCTGACCCGGGCCGCCCTGCGGCTGGCGCGATCCTGCCAACTCGCCGTCAAGGAGATCGAGCAGGGGCTGGACGAACTGAAGGAGCTGCAGGGCAACGACTCCAGCGTCATCCTGGTCGGCTCCATGCCACTGGCCCGCACCTTTATCCTGCCCTCGGCGATCAACCGCATTGCCCGGCTCAAGCCCGAGCTGAGCGTCAGCGTGCTCGAAGGGCCCTACGACGACTTGCTGCACCGGCTGCTGCACGGCGAACTCGACTGCCTGATCGGCGCCCTGCGCGACCCGGCCCCGAGTACGGACATCGTGCAGGAACAGCTGTTCAAAACCTCGATATCCGTCGTCGCGCGCAGCGGCCATCCGCTCAGCGGGCGCAAACACCTCACCCTCGACGACCTGCGCGGCTACAACTGGGTGGTACCGAGACCGGGCACCCCCGCCCGGGCCCTGTTCGACCGGGTGTTTACCGAGCAAAACCCCGAGGTACTTCGGGGTGTGGTGGAGTGTAGTTCGCAAGTCGTCATTCGCGAGCTGCTGACCGAAAGCGACCGGCTGACGTTCATCTCCAGCCACCAGATCCAGCACGAACAACAGGAAGGCATCCTCACCGTACTCGACACCGACCTGCCACCGACCGAGCGACCGATCGGCCTGACCACGCGCAAGGACTGGCAACCGACAACGACGCAACGGTTGTTTTTATCGATCGTGCGGTCGTTGAGTCAGGCGATGGCAAAGCCCGATTCAACCGAGGGCTCACACTAAAGCGTCACAGCCTCGTGATATGCCAACGCCCGTCCCGCAGCCACAGCCGATCGCCGTCCTCGGCCAGGACAATGTCTTCGTGACCGGCCGCCCGGTCGTAGAAATAAAACTGGCGAACGTCCAAACCTGACCTAAACTGCGCAAAAACTGACCAAACCTCCAAAGTGCTTCCTTCGAACACCGGGCACTGAGGAGTCTTAGCTGTATTCAAACCAACAGGAAAGGAGGTCTGTTATGAATACCCGATCCGCTGTGCTGTCCGCATCCGTCGCCGCCCTCGTCGCCGGGTGCCTGCCGCACCAGCCCGACTACTCCAACGACATCGACTACCGCACCGACTACGCCGACTGGCCCGAACTGACCAGCGCCATCGAACAACACCCGAGCATCGAAGCCCGGGTGAGGGCCATGGTTCGCAAAATGACGCTCGAAGAGAAGGTCGGCCAGATGGTCCAGCCCGAGATCCAGAGCGCCACGCCCCAGGACGTGATCGACTACCACCTGGGCTCCGTGCTGAACGGCGGCGGCTCCTGGCCGAATAACGACAAATACGCCACCGCGCAGGACTGGGTCGACCTCGCCGACCAGTACTACGACGCCTCGATGTACAAGAAAGACCACCACTTGCCGATTCCGCTGATCTGGGGCACCGACGCCGTGCACGGCCACAGCAACGTGTACGGCACCACCCTGTTCCCGCACAACATCGGCCTCGGCGCCGCCAACGACCCGGACCTGATCCGCCGCATCGGCGCCGCCACCGCCGAACAGGTCGTCATCACCGGCATCGACTGGACCTTCGCGCCGACCCTCGCCGTGGTGCGCGACGACCGCTGGGGCCGCACCTACGAAGGCTATTCCGAAGACCCGCAGATCGTCTTCAACTACGGCGGCGCCATGGTGGAAGGCCTGCAGGGCGATCTTTCCGACGACAACGTGGTCGCCACCGCCAAGCACTTCATCGGCGACGGCGGCACCGACCTCGGCGACGACCAGGGCGACACCCTGGTGAGCGAGGAAGAGCTGATCAACATCCACGCCCAGGGCTACTTTTCCGCCCTGACCGCCGGCGCCCAGACCGTGATAGCCTCGTTCAACAGCTGGCAGGGCGAAAAACTGCACGGCCACGAATACCTGCTCAACCAGGTACTGAAACAGAAGATGAACTTCGACGGCTTTATCGTTTCCGACTGGAACGGCATCGGCCAGGTGGTGGGCTGCACCAACGCCGACTGCCCGCAGGCCGTGAACGCCGGCATCGACATGTTCATGGTGCCGAACGACTGGAAAGCTTTCATCGAGAACACCATCCAGTCCGTTAACGACGGCGAGATCGCCATGAGCCGCATCGACGACGCCGTCACCCGCATCCTGCGCGTAAAAATGCGCATGGGCCTGTTCGACAAGCGCCCGCCGAGCGACCGCCCCAATGCCGGCGACACCGACGCCCTGGCCAGCCCCGAGATGCGCGCCCTGGCCCGCGAAGCCGTGCGCAAATCCCAGGTGCTGCTGAAGAACGAGAACGGCGTGCTGCCGCTCTCTAAAGACATGAACATCCTGGTCACCGGCCCGAGTGCCGACAACCTGCAGAACCAGACCGGCGGCTGGACGCTGACCTGGCAGGGCACCGGCAACAGCAACGCCGACTTCCCGAACGCCACCAGCATTTTCGACGGCATTGTCGACGCGGCGGACGCCGGCACCGTCACCCTGAACGAAGACGGCAGCCAGGCGGACGACAGCTATGACGTCATCATCGCCGTGATCGGCGAGACCCCGTACGCCGAAGGCGTCGGCGACATCAGCAAATTCCAGACGATGGCCTTCGCCGACCACCACCCGGGCCAGTCCCAACTGCTCGACGACCTGCGCACCGCCGCGCCCGGCACGCCCATCGTCACCCTCTATGTGGGCGGCCGCCCGCTGTGGATGAACCCGGAACTGAACGACTCCGACGCCTTCGTCGCCAGCTGGCTGCCCGGCACAGAGGGCGGCGGCGTGGCCGATGTGCTGTTCGGCGACCACGCCTTCACCGGTGCGCTCTCCTACAGCTGGCCGGCCGAAGACTGCCAGGTACCGGTTAACCGCGACGACGGCCAGGCCCCGCTGTTCCCGTACGGGTTCGGGCTGACCACGGCGGACGATGGCTCGCTGCCTGTGTTGCCAGAAGACCGCTCCGACAAGGGCTGCGACGCCCCCGACACCGGCGACGACACCACCGAAGAACCGCTCGACATTTTCACCAACGGCGCCAACCAGGGCGACTACGTGCTGCGCATTGGCGGCCCCTCCAACTGGGGCGGCATGGACGTGAACATGGACCCGGCCGCCACCACCAGCCTGCCGGGCGGCGAAGTGACCGTGACCACCGAAGACGGCGCCACCCAGTTCAGCGCCAAACGCTTCGACTGGGCCACCATCGGCCAGATGTACAGCCAGACCGCGGACGCCGGCACCGGCGACAACCTCGCCGCTTACGCCAACTCCGAGACCTCGATCCGCTTCCGCGTCAAGGTGAACGAAGCGCCGGCCTCCTCGGTGGTGAACATGGCCGTGCACTGCGTCTACCCCTGCGCCGCCGAGCTGAACATAGCCAGCCTGCTCGGCAGCCTGCCGGTGGGCGAATGGACCGAGATGAGCGTGCCGTTGCAGTGCTTCATGGACAAAGGGCTCGACATCACCAACGTCAACACGCCCTTCCTGATCTTCACCGACGGCGCCATGGACCTCTCCATCGAGAACGTCCACTGGGCCCCGTTCACCGCCGGCCCCAACCCGGACTGCTCGGCCATCACCGAGCCCGCCCCGGTGATCGATACCGATACCGACGTCTACATCGACGGCATCGCCGACACCGACCTGTTCAAGCAACCGGGCAAATGGGCCGCCGACACCACCACCTGGGTCGAAGACCCCAGCTTCATCACCCTGGACGCCGCCCACGACGACGGCACCAGCCTGGTGGTTGACGCCCAGTACGGCGACTCCAGCGTGCACAAGGGCGTGGTCTTCTTCCAGACCACCCAGGCCACGGACCTCTCCCCCATCGCCGCCACCGGCCGCATCCAGTTCGACCTCAAAGTGGTGGACCTCGCCGGCGCCAGCGGCATGGTCGGCAAGGCCGTGTGCAGCAACGACGCCAACGGCTGCACCACCGGCGACCTGCCGCTGGACATCAGCGTCGGCAACTGGGTGACCAACGAAATCAACCTCGCCGACTTCCCCGGCTTCAACTGGGCCGAAGTGACCTCGGTGCTGGAACTGCTGCCGGTGTGGGACAGCAACCACGCCAACGTGCACTACCAGATCGATAACGTGCGGATACTCGCGAACTGACCTGACCTCGCGTGAGTAGTGACTGACCGGGACCGCCCTGAACGGGCGCTCGGTCTTTTTTTAGGTGTGGCGGGGTGCCCTAACCCCTTGAAATGCCAAACAAATGTGGACTTGGCGCGGCAAATCTGTATACTGCCGCGCTATCCGCCCGTAGCTCAGCTGGATAGAGCGCTGCCCTCCGGAGGCAGAGGTCAGAGGTTCGAATCCTCTCGGGCGGGCCAGATACAAAAAGGCCCCGCACTTGTGCGGGGCTTTTTTGTATCTGGGTCGCGTGAGCGACTTGATGAGAACCTCCCAGGTTCGACCGAACGCCGGGAGCGTTCGGGGCCGCGTCAGCGCCGCGAAGCGGTCAGGCGCATGGATGTGCCTGAGCCAATCCTCTCGGGCGGGGGCTCGGAACGAGCCCCTATGCAACCACTAAGCTAAGCTCAAATACCTATTTAGATGAATGCAATTTGAAGGGAAGTAAGAGTCGGTTTAGAGTAAAACCTAAGAAAAATCAAAAGCCTACCAGCAAGCAGCGAGCGACTAACCCGCCTTAGCCATTTCCTGAGCTTTCTCAACCTGCTTACGCTGGCGCTCAGAAGCCCCTTCCAGGACTTTGGCATAGACCCTCTTTTTCTCTTTCGATGGCGCATTCCGAATGAAATCGGAAAACGCGGTTGAAGCCACCTTGGGTTGACTGCTGAACATTGTACGGTGCCTCCTGTTTATAAAGTGATCAATCGGGTCAGGGACTCGCGACTGTATGTGGTCTCCACATAATAGTCAATACGTTCGATATTTGCCTGATAGACTCGTGTCCGATTTTGGTAATCCTTCACGAGCAGGTCCACTTTAATATCGGCGCCAAAATGCGTTTTTAAAGCATCGACCGTCGTTCGGGCCGCAAAAAACTGGTCAATAAAGGTCTCAGGTAGGATTCGTCGACCTTCCAGCTGCTCTCTCGCTTGTACAAACTCCCAGGCCCTGACCGGGTCCTGATAGACATACAAGATTTGCACCAGCCTGTTGCGTTTTAGGGAGCGCTCAATATTGTCCTTAGCTTTACGTTCATTATGGAGGGTCCCGTCCATGATGAAACTCTGGCTTTGTGCCAGGGCCTTATCATGGATGTACTCGACTAATACAGACACAGCGCTTTGGAACAAATGGCTGTTTGAGCCGTCATATTGATCAAATTCGTCCCGAAGTTCGTCGGCATCAATGCGCAAAATCGGGGTGCCTGGGAACTGTTCGATGAGTTCCTTGGAGGATTCCGTTTTTCCGGCACCGGGTGAGCCAGCCATAAAGACGGATACCGGGTTTTCTTCCCGCAGGAACCGTGTCGTATCTGTCAGCCGCTTCGCAATGGCCTTTTTTGTACCTTTCCTCTTTGCCCAGGCCAGTGCTTCCTTGGCGATTGACTGCTCTTCTTGAGTTAAGTCCATTAATACATTCTCAGCTGCGAGTGGATGACTCAATGCCCCACTGGTCCTGCAAGCGTTCCACGGTGTGTCGCCACTTGGGTGTGGTCGGTTTGCACACCGTGTTTTGGTTGCCAAATAGGCCGACTTCACCGAATGCTCGTTCCTTTGGAACCGTATTCAGCCACCGTACAGGGACCAGATATTCGGCGTTGTCATCGTCGGCCTCGGGATCGAGGTGGGGGTATTTCCCGGTACGGCCCATCTGCTGCAGGGTGAGTTGTCCATCTAGCGTGTCGAACTGGAACTCATCGGCCCGTTCACGTTCGCCGGTGACGATGCCAACGCCCACATAGCCGGTCTTAGGAATGTTCACCCAGACGCGGTCACCTTCCGACAGCATCGACAGGGTTTTGGAGTACCACTCGGCCCCGCCACCGGCAATGAAACCGAGCTCTCGGGCCAGCTCCCACGGGCGGTCGTCCCCGAACGAGACGTAGAATTCGCCGTTCCAGGGTTCTTTCTTGCCCTTGGTAACGGCCCGTTCCTGGTTCTCGTCCGGGTCGATCATCCAGGCGCGGCTGAGGTACTGATTCCCGTTGTCCTCGAAGGCCGCAAAAAATAGGGCGTTGATGGCGATCTGAGCGTAGTCACTCAGGTAGTTGATGATGCGTTCCGTACTGGCGTCGAGGGATGTTGCAACAACCACCATCTGGTGGCTGTCGTTAAGGGTAACCTCCGACAGGGGCGCTTTGAACTTGTGTTTGAACGCCTCATCCAGACTTTGGTGCTCCAACTGGTAGGTACGGGCAAAGTCCAGGTAGATGTCGACGATCTCCGAGTCAGTCAGGTTGGCCACCCAGGAGGCGTAGTCGATCGTCTGGGCCACCACGTCGCGTGGCGTTTTGTTGCGCTTCAGTTCGACAATGATGATGGAGCCATTGGCATCCATGGCCAGCAAGTCAATGAGCTTGTCGTAGCTGGTGCGGACCTGGCGGCCAATCAGGAGCCAGTCGGCGTTCAGGATGGCAATGTCCTTCATCACCTGTTCTTCCAGCAACGCCTCGTCGGGCAGGGCGGCCGGTTTCAACTTTTTTGGCTGGTCACCAATGCGCCAGATGCCTTGTTCGATGGCCATAACTAGGCGCTCCCTTCCGGTTTGATTTCAACGCCAGCAGGTGGAGTCTTCTGCTTTATGCCCGATTGCATGCTTGAGCCCACCCCGTCACGGCGGAAATCAAACATGTTCATTTTGAATGTATTGATAGTAACCTGGTCGTTGCCACTGGAGTGTGCAATCAGGCGCTTGTGCCTTTCCGCATAGGGTGCCATCGCATAGGAGCCGCCAAACTCACCCGTATTAACCAAAACGACATGTTGGTACATGTGGTAATGCAGTGCCTCAATCATTGAATCAAACGTGCTCACATCTTTATTCAGAGCCGGAATGAGGAGGGCGTTTGACTTGTCGCGCATGTCCGCGCTGAAAGAAATGTCGGTCGCATCGAAACAGATAGCCGCCGTCACAATGAAGCCCTGCTCATCTGGAAATTTGCGGTGGGCAAGCTCTAACATCAGTTGATAGGGACGCCACGGCTGTATGTCTATCTGCCTCTCTGCCGCCATCATATGATGCTTTCCCTGCAGCCTGAGGATCTCGTTCTTATTGCCGTTGTGCTTGCGGGGAACTATCCAGATTGCGCAATTGTTGGGGCCTTTGATTCCTGGTTGGTTGATGAAACCCAGACCGGCCACAATTATTGCGTGGGTTTTTCGGGAGAGTTGAACCAATATGTCTATATCGTCGCTATGAACGGCAAGCTCTGGGAGCACTATCAAGTCAATATCTTGCTCGCGCTCTCCGTTTCCGGGTTTTTCAATATGCTGTGCCTCAATATGTTTTGTCACCAATTTAGACACGCGTGCAAGATGCCTACGGTGTTTGACCCGATATTCAGGCTCATCGAGCATTGGCCCATACTTCGCGAAGTCCTTTACTCTGGGCATCTTTGCTTGAACCATCGCGACAACTAGATTCTTTTTTTCTGTACTCCAGCTCGGTACGACTAACTCAGGTAGACTAGGAATGCCGGACTGCTGGCAGTAGATTTCCTTAAGTTTGGCAAGTCGCGCTTCAACGAGCTCTTTCACATTTTCAATTGTTAGGTGCTTCGGCCACTCATACCCTTGGTCATTTACGCGGATGCCAGGCCACCTTAGCAATTTAGAGAGTAGCGTTGTAAGCCAGCCAGAAAACTGGGCAGCTTGTCCTACAAGCGACTCAGGAGTCGTGAGAAGACCAATTTGCCTCTTAAATTGAGTTGATTTCAGTCCTCTGTAACCAGTTCGTGCTGAGAAGGTTTGCCCGAACCCTGTAGGGTCATCAGAACCCACTAAAACGGCTCTTAGACAGAGGGCTATGCGCTGGAGGATGAAAGTCCCGTCGTGCCCGGTGTGGAGATGATTGGCAACTTGGCTGAGCGTTGTATTGAAGCCCAAGTCTATCATCAAATTATCGTCAACGGCCTCGAAACTGGGTGGGTTCGAATAGCTATCAAATTCTATTTTGGTTGCTGCCAAGTCGATAACATCGTCGCCTTTGGCCTTATCGAACTGCTTTGTCTCTTCCAGCAGCGCTAGCATCAGCTTGAGTGCCATCAACTCATTTGCAAACGGATTGTCTGTTCGGGAAATGAGTTTGTAAATCGAAACATGACCCTTTATTTCGGGTAGGGGCTTAGCAGATGGGCGTATGCCAAGATGTAATTTTTTAATCAACTCGGAAATTTCGCTGTTCCCAACCCAATCATATTTCAGTGAACGCGCATGAAGTATGAGGGAACGACAGAGTGCAACGTCTTGTATCGCAATTAGCTCGAGAATTCCTGTGTCCGCTCTGTGGTTTTCTAAAAGGCATGAGGTGGAGCGTAGTAATGGTTTGGGGTTATCCACTAATTGCCTGGCAATTAGGATTGACGCGGCGATATCTCTAACTCCGAAGGTTTCAGGCACATGAATGTCCCTGAAACCTGTTGCCAGCTTGAAAATGAGGTCATAGAATTGGTCGCCGGAGCTGCTCTCCAAGGTTGTGTCGAGCCTCACAAGAAGGAGGAAGCGAGCTTGGTCTGCTAGAAATTTAAACTTTCGTTGATACCCATCTGACGCTGGCTCAGCTGTTTTGCCCGTATCTTCTTCTGAATCGTCTTTCGCTTCACATTCAGAAACAAGTTCGACTGCAAATTTCTGGAGCACCTCGAAGAACTCATCTATGTCGGCATGAGCTGGAATAGCGTGCCTGTCTTTGCGATGAATGACGGTCGATGCGTGGCGGAGAATCTCGGCTAAGCAATACCGGGCTACAGCAGACTGTTTTTGAGCCTGCTGCTCTGGGATATCTTGCCAAATGGCGTGGGGCATATTCTTGATGTGCCGGAGCTGGTCCAGAACGGGTACCAGAACCTTCGTGCTTGGGAAAAGCTCCAGGCCTTTCTTTAGCAGCAGTACTAACGCTGGGTCTTTGCTCCAGCATGCTATAAATCGCCGTGCTAGCCTCTCCTGCAAGTAGTCCCAATCGCCAGGAACAGGGCAACCCGTTTCGTCGTTCTCACGTGATGTAAAGTGCCGAATATTGTTTAGCAAGCCTGAAATCTTATTGGCTGCGAAGCGCTTCAGAGTGTCTTCACGAACATCAAAAATATCTTTTTCTATGGCGGCTAGTGGGTTAAATCGCCCAGGAGCATCACCCTGCTCAAGTTTTGTGTCAGGTGATAGCGTCAGGATGGACTCAAGTTGTCCGAGGTGAATCTCCGCGTCATCGTAAGCAACGGGCCCACTAACATTCGATTGAATGTCTTCGAGGGTTTTGGATATTCCGACGGACTTTCCCCTGAAGGTTTCAATTTTGGTCTTATCCTCATTGACTTCCAGGCCTAGCCGGGATAGCTCAGGAACTAGTTGATCCAGAAGGGTTTTTCTTACTCTTTCTAGGTGAGGCTGCTCATCAAACGATGCTCGATTGGGGCCGACGAGAACAATGCGCATATCATCAACGTAGCGACAATAGTCAGCCACTTTTATTGAAGCATCTGGCAAGCCCGGAATCTCAATCTTTTCGCCAATAAGTTCGCTCATAGACTTGTCAAAGCTAGCCATGTAGACATTGGCTAGAAAACCGGAAGCGACCAGCCCTTGAGGCAGCCCTCTAGGAAGAACCTCCGAATCCGCAGTTTTTAGCACTCGTTTGAAGACATCCTCTGCGCGGGGGGACCATCCCCAACTCTCAAAGGCTTCGAGAATATAGTCTCTGGCTTTGGAGTCGGACGCCTCGGGTTGCTCCTGTGAGTCCGCTAGTTCGCGGATTTCGGAGACGAGTTTTTTGCGGTCTATACAGTCAAAAAATCGAGACAGGTCTAACTCAACTAGATAGACCTCTTCATCAGGGGATTTTTCCACTAGCTCTTTCTGGGCAAAGTGGTAAGGCCGTTGAAGAAAAAGCCGGTAGTCGGCGAAATATTTGCTATAGGTCGTTGTTGCGCCATAGCTGTGTTCAGCATTGTCGCCATCGTATCGGCAATAGAGTCGGTTACCGTAGCTGACAATCTTTTTGTCATGAACCTTTTTGTAATCGGTCGACGGGTCTCCCTGTGCTGACTCCACCTCGTTCGCTAGGCACATCATGACTAGGGTCATAATGGATTGTTCACGAATTCCCACGTGCGCTAAAGGTCTCAGCTTTAGTAAAGACGCTTCGCTCTTGTTGGATTTTTCGTCCTTGCATTTTTTAACGGGTTGCCAAACGACCTTGTACTCTGAAGGGCTCATTGGATCGTTGGGTTCGCTAAATTCCCACTGGTAGGTTTTTGGGGCTGGAACCAATTCTAGAGGCCTGAATTCTAACTTCGTTTGAATATCGCCTACCCATTCGGTACATCGGTTCGGTAGGTCGATGGATGACACATCGAGCTCAAAATTGTCTGCATACCAGTTAGTTGTGCGTATGTACTCGTGGGCCTTCTTCCATGCCAAGGCCATCAATAGCGGGTCTTTGAGGTAGGTATCATTCAACGCAAGTTGTTCATATCTATCATCTAATACTGGCATGGAGGTTTCCTTGGCAGAGAGCCTTGTCGACCGCCGCTTCGGCCAATTGACTGCGGGTTTCGTTGGCCTGGTTCAGGCGTTCCTTTAGTTGGTCGCAGAGTGCGATCAGTTCATCGACTTTCTGGACTATGCGGTACTGTTCCGCCTGTGGTGGCAAGGAAATTGGCATTTTGCGTAGTCCCGTCAGGGGAACGGTCTTTTGCGCTATACCTGTTGCAATCTCTTCGGCGTAGGACTGCCCATATTCGCTCTCGAGAACTAGCTTGACGTAATCGCGCGGAGTTGAGGCTGTAGCTCTAAGAATTGCTACGTGGCGTTGAACACAAAAGGCTTTGCTTGTGAGCACCTTGATAGGGATGCCGTATGAACCTGTGACGGTATAGAGGAGGTCACCATTTGTTGGTTTTCTGCTCCAATCCAGCCGGGAGTAATAGCTTTCGTTGACGTATTTGCATCCCGCAAAATCTATACGGCCTGTGTTTAAATTGCCGATAACCAAGAAAGGTACACCCTCTTCACTCTTGGGCGGAGCTTGGTGGTCTCCATCTGTCACGATTGCGAAAAGTTCTCCGAGCCGGGCCCAGCTCCAGTTGTGGGGCGCGGGATACGGCGGCGATAACTGCAAGTCGGTCTTTGCAGGTATTTTGGGTGGCCGCATCTTCCCCGACTTAACTAACTCCTCGCGTTCAGTGGTAATACTGTCCAGCAACTCTGAGGCAGACTCATCCCCCGCATCCTGCTCCACCAAGCGGCCCATCACCGCCAGTTGCAGAATCGTTTGCTTGAGCTTGTCGATGCTCTGTTCGGTGCTGAACAGGGTGTCGAAGTGGGCGGCGAGGCGGGCCCAGTTGTCGGCCAGTTCGGTGGCGTTTTCGGATTCGGTGAGGGTGCCGAGTAGGGTGTCCACGAGGGTTTCGTGGGCTTCGAGCTTGTCGCCGGTTTGTTGTTCCAGTCGGTCGCAGAGAGCCATGAGTTCATCGACCTTTTGGACGATTCGGTGTTGTTCCTTAATAGGAGGAACCGGTATCAAGGCAAGGTTAAGCTTCTTTAGAGTAACCCGAGTTATTGCAACTCCGGTCATTCCCGCCCGCATTTCTTGATAGAAAAAGGGCGCGCGCAAACAATAAAGTAGAAATTTGTTAGAAAGCAATTCCCGATGCGGCTTCAACAGCGCCACGCTTGACAACATTGAAAAAGGCTCATCTAGATTGTTGATTGCCGCTATGCCGGTTGTGGCGCCATCTTTTATATAGAGTAGGTCTTCGGGTTCAGGATTGCAGCGACCGTATATTTCTTCATGGATGCTTTTCGTTACATAAGTAATGCCTTCCAGCTGCACGCCTTCTGGCTTTATATTTTTCGCTGATACGTAAAGAAAGTCACCACTCTCCGTGTTAGGAGGTGAGCGGTGGGTCCCATCCGTAATTTTATGGAAGACGCGATGCATTCGTTCCCATGCCCATGAACTGGGAATAATGAATGGATGGTCCTCTTCTGAAACTTGAGGATATTTTTTCGGTTTTTTGAGCTTTCCCAGCCTTGTCAGCTTAGCCTTGTCTTTGTCGATCTCATCCAGAAGCATCCTGGCGGGCTCATCATTGGGGTTTTGGTCAACTAGCTTTCCTCGAACGGCCAACTCAAGAATCAACTCCCGAAGCTTCTGAACGCCGGTCAGCTCAATCTTGCCATTTCTCCCACGACCACTACTGGCTTTCTTGGTGACTGCGCCGGTCCAAAGATCCAAGTGATCTGTAATCAACTCTTGCACACTCACGCTGCACCTCCATCGGTATGATGGCTGAGTGCATCTGCCAAGATGTCTCGCAATTGGTGACGAATTTCCTGAATTTCCGCTTGCTGCTGTTCGTACTGCGCCAACAGTTCGTCCGGGTCGTGGTTGACTTCCTCTCCCTGCCACGGGTTCTTGATGTCCAGGTTGTAGTTGCGGGCTTTGATGTCGTCGATGGAGACCTTCCAGGCCTGCTCGGTTTCCTCGCGGCTGGCGAAGCCGTCGGCCTCGGTGCCCCACCAGTCGACTTCGGTGTCGAACTCGGCGAAACGCATGGGCTTGGTCTTGCTGTAGCTCTTGTAGCCGTCCGGGTAGGGGTGCTCGTAGTACCAGACGGTTTCCGTGGGGTGCCCCTTGGTGAAGAACAGCAGGTTGGTCTTGATGCCGGTGTAAGGGTTAAAGACGCCGTTGGGCAGGCGCACGATGGTGTGCAGGTTGCACTCTTCCAGCAGCTTTTCCTTGAGACGGGTCTTCATGCCTTCGCCGAACAGGAATCCGTCCGGCAGCACCACGGCGGCGCGGCCGCCGTCTTTGAGCAGGTGGATGAACAGCGTCATGAACAGATCGGCGGTTTCCCGGGTGCGAAAGGCGCTTGGGAAGTTGGTTTCGATGCCGTCTTCTTCCATACCACCGAAAGGCGGGTTGGCAACGATGACGTCGACCCGCTCCTTGGGCCCCCAACTGATCAGGGGTCGGGCCAGGGTGTTGTCGTGTTTAATCTGGTCCGGCACTTCGATGCCGTGCAGGATCATGTTAGTGGTCGCCAGCAGGTGGGGCAGGGGTTTCTTTTCCACGCCCCGTATTGAGCGTTGCAGGGTCTGCTCGTCCTGTGGGGTTTTGACGTAATGCTTGCGTTTGTGATCAATGGTGCAAGTCAGGAAGCCGCCCGTTCCGCACGCCGGGTCCATCACCTGCTCATCCAGCTTGGGGTCGACCCGGTTGACCATGAACTGGGTTACTGCCCTAGGGGTATAGAACTCCCCGGCGTTGCCCGCACTCTGAAGGTCTTTGAGGATCTGCTCGTACATGTCGCCGAGCTCGTGCCGCTCGGCGGATTTATTGAAGTTGATGCCGTCTTGCAGGGTGTTGATTACTTGGCGCAACAAGTGGCCAGACTTCATGTAGTTGTAAGCGTCTTCGAACACGTTTCGAATGACCACGGCCCGGTAATCGTCGCCCTCGGGTTCCAGGGCCTGTAATCCTGGAAAGAGGGTGTTGTCGATAAAGCCTTTGAGGTCGCCACCGGTCATGCCTTCCGGATCGGCGGCCCAATTGCGCCAGCGCAGGTCCTCTGGGATGGGGGAGCGATAGTCGTCATCCAGTAGTTCCCATTCCTGTTCTCGGTCGTCGAAGATCTTCAGGAACAGCATCCAGACCAACTGGCCGATGCGCTGGGCGTCGCCGTCGACGCCGACGTCTTTTCGCATGATGTCTTGAATGGACTTGATGGTGGTGCTAATCGCCATGGGAATCTCGTGGTTAGATGATCGGACAAAGGGCTGATTATGGCCGTTCGCGCCCCTCAATTCGAGGGGCTTTAGCGTGGGCCTGGTAAGGTCGGGTCAAGACTCAGGAGCTTTGTTGATAGAGCTCGTCTTCCAGGGCTTTCACGGCCTGCTGGTAGTCGGATTTACTGCCGAACGCCTGAATCAGCTCCATTGGCGACCCAATGTGGGTAAACGGGGCCAGGGAGAGCACCTTTACGTCCTCGATGGGCTCGATACCGGCATCCGTGTACTTATCCAGTAGCGCATCCAGTACGTCACGGCTCGCTCCCTGGTACTTGGCGAAGTAGTCCTGTTTGCGGACTTGCCTGGCTCGTTCCTTGCGGGTGAGAGCCGGCTGGTCGTAGACGATGTGGCAGATGACATCGAAGGGATCGGGCTCGTCGCCCAGCTTGTTGCCGACGTCTTTGATCAGGTCCTCCCAGAAGACGCCGTGCTCGGCTAGCTCCTCGATGATGGCCTGTTTGCGGTCCGCCTCCTGCCAGCGCCGCAAGAATTCGTCCAGCGTGGCGTACTGTTCCTTGACCTGCTTGCGGGTGTAGTCCTTCAGGCTTTCAGTGATGAGTTTGCCGTCAGGACCCAGGTATTGGACTCGTTGGGCGACGACCTCGACGTCAACGTTGTCCACGACGTACCGGGTTCGGCCTCCGGTATCGCCGCCTTCTCCGGGGCCTCCGATGATCCAATCCGGGTCATCGTATGTCCAATCGCTATCGGGATCCACATCGTAATCGCCCGATTCTTCGCCACATCCGCCGCTTGGCTCTTCGGTATCGGGGTCGGTGGTTTCATCGTCGGGGTTGATCGGGTCGCCGGGTTTGGGCTCGTAGACCTTCACCGGATCGCCATCGAATCTTGGGTCCGCGAACATCTCGGTCGCCTTCTTGAAATCAAGAATGGTGAACCAGTGCTTGTTGTAGTCGTCGTTGATGCGGGTGCCGCGTCCGATGATTTGCTTGAACTCTGTTGGTGACTGGATACGCTGGTCCAACACAATGAGCTTGCAGGTCTGAGCGTCCACACCGGTGGTCATCAGCTTGCTGGTGGTTGCGATGACGGGGTAGCGTTCTTCCGGGTTGATGAAGTTGTCCAGTTCGGCTTTGCCCTCGGCCTCGTCCCCAGTGATGCGCATGACGTATTTGCGGTTTTCCTTCACGCGCTTCGGGTTCAGGTTGACCAGCGCCTGGCGCATGCGTTCGGCGTGGTCGATGTCTTCGCAAAAGACGATGGTTTTCTGGTAGGGATCGGTACTTTCCAGGAACTCGGTGATGGTTGCGGCGACAGTAAGTGTGCGTTTTTCCAGGATCAGTGTCTTATCGAAGTCTTTCTGGTTGTAGATACGGTCGTCAATCGGTTTGCCATATTTATCTGTTTGCCCTTTGCTGGGGCGCCAGCCTTGGAGGTCTTTGTCCAGATCAACACGCACGACTTTGTAGGGAGCCAGGAAACCGTCCTCAATGCCCTGTTTCAAGGAGTAGGTGTACACCGGGTCGCCGAAGTAGTCGATGTTGGAGACCTCCTTGGTCTCTTTGGGCGTGGCGGTGAGGCCGATGTGGGTGGCGCTGGAGAAATACTCCAGAATCTGGCGCCAGGCGGAATCAACGGCGGCGCTGCCTCGGTGACACTCGTCGATGACCACGAGATCGAAAAAGTCCGGGGAGAACTGCTTATAAATGTTCTGGTCTTCTTCGCTGCCGGTTACGGCCTGGTAGAGCGACAGGTACACCTCATAGGACGGGTCCGCCGTACGATTGGTCACCTTGGTCATGGCCTGACCGAAGGGCTTGAAGTCGTTGTTCTTGGTCTGATCCACCAGGATATTGCGATCGGCCAGGAACAGAATGCGTTTCTTCTGCTTGGACTTCCACAGCCGCCAGATGATCTGGAAGGCGGTGAAGGTCTTGCCGGTACCGGTGGCCATGACCAGTAGAATGCGGTCTTGCCCCTTGGCGACGGCCTCGATGGTCCGGTTGATGGCCACGGTCTGGTAATAGCGGGGTGTGCGGCCGCTACCGTCATCGTAGTAGGGTTGTTCAACGGTCTCGCGGGCTTTGGGTGAAATGCCTTTGTGTTGGCAGTAGAGGTCCCACAGTGTGTCTGGATCAGGGAATTCGGAAAGGCTGAGGGTGGTTTCGGTTTGCCCGAACAGGCCGGTTCGGTCGTGGAACAGGAAACCATCGCCATTGCTGCTGAACACAAAGGGGGCATCCAATGCATCGCTGTAGGAAAGGGCCTGCTGCATGCCATCGCCCAGGCTGTGTTTATTGTCCTTGGCCTCGATGATCGCGATGGGAAGGTTCTTCTTGTAGTGCAGCACATAGTCCGCCCGGCGGGGCCTTGCTCGCGTATGCATACGCCCACGGACGATGATGCGCCCGTTGGTGACCGGAAACTCCTCGCGCACCTGGCTCTGAATGTTCCACCCGGCTTGTTTGAGGGCTGGGGTGATGAACTTGGTGCAGATGTCCCGCTCCGTCAGCGCTTTCTTGTCCATGGTTACTCCAATTGCCGGGTGAACAAAGGCCGCGTCACTTGCTCCTAGTGAGTCTATCCCTGTTCTGTTTATGCAACAATGACCGTGGCCAATGCAGTGTACTGCAAGTCGGTTGTAATGCGGGGCTTGAGGTGTCGTTTATGTCCGCTCTTTTTGCCTGTCTTGCTGGGATTCGCTCTGTCTAGTTCTTGCTACACCCACCTGCTACCATTCACCCCATGAATACCACTCTTGACCAAGTCCCCGGGAGGCAAGCAATCAAAGCACCACCTGGTGGTGCTTTGTTTGCGAGTACTCCGATGAGCTCCAAATAGTGCAGCGAATCGCCACTTTTCACCGGATTTCTGGAGGCACGAATGACAAAACAAGCTTGTCGCTACGCCGTCGTGCGCTTTGTGCCTTACCCTGAGAGTGAGGAATTCGCCAATATCGGCATCGTCATGGCCGTACCGAAGTCCAACCGGTTCCTATTCCGGCTGGAAATCAACGATGTTCGATACAGTCGCTTTTTCAAAAATCTGCCGAAGGGGCTGTATAAGCAGCTTGCCAAAGATCTGGAAAGTGAATACACCGCCATTCAGAGGTTGGTAAGTACTAACAAGGCTAATGCCTTGCAGGCTTTTGAGCGACTGGTAGTGCCGCGTTCAAATATCGTGGCCTTTGGTGGGCAGCGCACACTCTTGTTACAGAACCAGCCTGAGAAAAAACTCGACAGGTTGTTCGATCATTACGTGCATCACGCCTTCACCCGAAAGGAAGGTCATGAAACCAGGCTTAAACGGCAAGTTCGTCAGGTGATCGACGATCTACGCCTGGAGCGGCCCTTTAGACCGCACACGTTCAAACTGTATGAGGGCGAGCTACCCGTCCAGGTCGACTTGGCCCAAGTCGTAGATGAAAAAGTGATCAAAGTCATCAAGCCGTTCTATTTCGATCTGACCACTAAAGAAGGACTGTGGGATCACGCCGACAAGTGGATTCCCAAGCTCGTGCGGCTTAAACGCGCTGGAGAATTGCCGGAACGTACCCTACTGCCCCTGGATCACTCCAGTGGAAACCAACGCCAGTTGGATGCCCTTGAGGACATCAAGAGAGAATTGGCCGATTTAGGTACGGTTATTCGAGCGGAAGAACACGACAAAATCCGGAGCTTTGCGCTGGATAGCTAATGCGAACTACATTATACCAACAGAAATGGATATATTAATTTGGCTTGCAGGCAATTGTTGTTTGGGCTGCTTATTTGCCATTAGCCGATTTTCTGATTTTTCATTAAAGGTCTAACTGGTTAGGCTAACTGATCAAACCCGATTAGCAAGCGTCCATCCATTCACTAACTGTGATGACAGTATACTATTGATCCAATACAAGATTGACAGGTTTTTACTAGAACTCGCAAGTAAGTGAATGTCTCTTAAATAGGCAAATCTTGTTATTCGGGGTAGACTATCCCCTTTAAGGAGGGTCCAGGATCATTGGGCTACAATCCACATTGACAGATAGGGAGCTTAGAACACTGATGAAACTACCAGGATTGATACCGCTATATCGCAGCATGAAGGACCAAAACATTGGTCGTTATAAATTTCGCTACCAACTGAACAACCTGACCTTTGACTGCTTGTTTTTTATTGATCTTGAACCATTTGAATTAGTTATGGGGTGTTTAGGACATAACTTCGCTATTTTTAGGGAAGTTCAACACGGTTTTGAAATCGAGCCCTTTATAGAGCCTAAAGAGACATTTTTTGCATTACTTGAAGCACTAAGAACGGCAAACAACAGTGCTAGCCGCTTTGATCCCAAGCAGTTTTTCCTCGATTTTGATCAACAAATCCCTTCTCAAGCCAACCCACGGAACATAGCTACGGCACAAGATGTTGTGCGCTACTACTCGGATATAGAAGAGGCGGATAAGGTCCACTTTTGTGGCTGGTTGGACAATAGTTTGCGGAGGAACAGGGTCACTGAAAGCAACTTGGAGAAGACACGTAGATTGATGGGTCAGCAAATCCATGACTTTTCCCAAAGGCGTAACTTGAGTACTCGTTGGACGAATGACCGTTCGATGGCCGTAGAGTTCTATTACCCTGACTGATATACAGTTAGTAAATGCGCTGGCTGGTATTGTGCGGTCCAGCCAGCTGACCACAGCAAGGTTGTGGAATTTGGAAAGTAGAGGTGGCATTTGTTTCGAAAAGCCATCTATTCTGGTTCTATACCATTTTACCAGTAGTTTAATACTCGGAGGTGAGAGGCTGGTGACACTTAAGCATTCTCTTGTGTAATCAAGCTGGAGCTAAGCAACCGGGGGTATCCGAGATAGTTGTAACCAAACTATTCACCACCCCACCCACCTGCTACCATTCCACCCCATGAAAACCACACTCGACCACCTCCCCGAAGACAAGCAAACCCAGCTCCACCAGGCGGTGGACATCATTTGCGAGTTCTTCAAACCCGGCCTGCTGATCCTGTTCGGCAGCTACGCCCGTGGGGACTGGGAGGAAGAGCTGGCGGACGATGGCGAGCACTATGTGTACCAGAGCGATTTCGATTTAATCGCCATCATGAAGAACGAGGCGCTGGCCCGGAAGGTGGAGCGCAAGAAGTCGATGAAGACGCGTCTGCAGGATGAGGTGGCCACCCCGGTCAGCCTGATCGCGGAGGATATCCACTTCGTGAACCAGCGGATCGAGAAGCGGCAGTATTTTTTTACGGATATCCGGAAAGAGGGCATTCTGCTGTTCAGCCACGGTGATTTGGCCCTGGCAGAGCCCGTGGAAATGGAGCCACAGGAACGGCAATTTCTGGCGAAGGGTGATTACGACTACTGGTATGATAACGCCAAAGGGTTCCTAACCTATTTTGACGTGGCATTGCAGTTAGACGACCTCAACAAAGCCGCCTTCTTCCTCCACCAGGCCACGGAATGCTTCTACGACGCCATTCTGCTGGTCTACACCCGCTACAAGCCCAAAACCCACGATCTGGAAAAGCTCAGCGGGCTGGTCGCCAGCATCGAGCCCCGGTCGCTGGCCGTCTTCCCCACCAGCACGCTGGACGAGAAAATCCGCTTCGAGCTGCTGCGCAAGGCCTATGTGGATGCCCGCTACAACCGGGAATACACCATCACCCGGGACGATCTGGCCTGGCTGGCCGAACGGGTTGAACGCTTGCGCCAGTTAACGGTCGATCTGTGCCGGGAGAAGATCGACTCTTTTACGGCATCCTAGCCGAACCGAGTCGGCCCAGGCACCCCTTATGGACCCGGCCAACCACCTGCCCCACCAACTGATCGACCCGACCCCGGACCTGCGGCCCTTCGTGCACCACCTGCTGCACACCCACAACCCGTCTCCCGAGCCCTACAGTCTGCATGTGCCGCCCTCGGGGTCCATCTACCTCAGTTACAACTACGGCGGTCATCAGGTCATGGAGTTTGATGACCGGCCGCTGTACCCGTTGCCCAGGCTCTTCGTCGGTGGTCAGTTGCAACGGCAGATGCCCTGGACGGAAATTCCGGGCCAGTCGGGCCTGGCCGGTGTGGAGTTCACCGCTACCGGGTACTGGAAGCTCGTATAACGTGTCGATAAAACCTACAACAATCGACAGGTCTTCCAATTGTGTCGATGGCATCGACATACTTCGATAATATGTCGATTAATATTGATATTATCGACATATGTGTGCGACGTAGACGCCTTTTATCGCTTCTCCAGTGCCCGTAGACGGATCATGTCGGGGCTATTGCAGGGCCGACCCCGCCACCAAAGAGGCTCTGCGCTACCGCACCGCGCCCTTTGGCAAGGTTTTAAATCCCTGAGCGAGCAACAAGTGGGGCGAGACAAACTGTGTGTCCACCCCAAGCTGCTGCAACTGCTCACCCAGGATACCAACACCTTTAGCCCCTATTCGGCTAAAACGTCACAACAGGAATCATCCTGAATACCCCTTCCCGGCGCTCAGCCGCCACACTCTGAACAGGCCGGTACCGCCTTACGCACGCAACCGGCTGCACTGATGGTTCCCGATGGCGGGAACCGAAACCCTCTCCTGTACGGACTTGTCGATGTTCGAAAAAGAGCTTCTGGTGCCCGGAGCCCATCTCCGGTGGAGGGTATAAGACCGGTGTTAGACATCGGTCAATTGATCACAATTCCCCCCATACCCGGCAAAACGTTACAAGATGACTACACAAAGGCATAGGTAAATTAGAAAATTATGCAATTGTATATGTAAAAACGAATATATTTCGTGTAATCTATGGAAATATATAAGAATACTCCTGATGGGGGTGAAAATGTTTGAAAAGGTGAAGAATTCAGGTGCCGGGCTGCTTGCAGATCTGAACCAGGTACTCAAGAAGCATACGGTGGCTCATCACTCCAACGTCAATCCGCAAGCCAACCGGTTCAGTAGCAACAATAAAAAGAACCAGCAGGAGTTTGAGGGCCAGGATGTCCCTTCGGTCGCGGATTCTATCAAAGGGTTGTTGACCCACCTGGTCAACCTGGAACAACGGGCGCGCGAGGCGGAGAAATACGGAGATCTCAAATCTCTGGATGAGCTGGGAGCGGTCATCCGGGCTGCCCGTGTGAAGCAAGGGCTTACCATAGAGGGGCTGGCCGAGCTGGCGGATGTGGGTCAGGTTACGGTGCACAAGCTAGAGAAAGGAAGCCTGCAAGTGCAGGTGCCCAAGCTGGTGCAGGTGGTGGATGCCCTGGGGCTTGAATTGATGGTGACCGCTCGATGAGGCGCGGGAATGTCTACTACAACGGCCAGTTTGCCGGTGTGATTGAGGAAGATGACGACGGCACGGTACGGTTCGCCTACGACCCTCTCTACCGTGTCGACGGAATCCCCATCGCGTTCAGCATGCCCCTGACGGATGAACCGTACCTCTCAGACGGGCTCCCGCCATTCTTCGAGAACCTGGTTTCCGAAGGTTGGCTCAGACGAGTGCAATCACAGACCCAGCATATCGACGAAACTGACAGTTTCGGTCTGCTCCTAAAGAATGGCCGGGACCTGGTGGGCGCCGTGTCCGTCATCCCAGCTGAGGAGGACCAATGACGTACGATCGCTGTTTGGCCACCCTCAAAGCCATCTCAGGCCGTGAGGCTGCGTCGGGGTACAGCCAACGGGCCTTGAAGCAGGTATTCGGGACGTCCAAGGTGACATTTCCCCTGTCGTATGATCGACAGGAATTCTTCAGCAAGAGCGTTGAGTACTCTAAAGGCATTTCGATTTCAGGCGTCCAGGAGAAGCTGTCGCTCAGGCTGGATCGGGCCTCGAACGAGCTGGTGGTGACCCGGAATAACGGTGAGTACATTCTCAAACCCAGCCCCGAGGCCTTCCCCAATGCGGCAGAGAACGAGCACGCGGCCATGTTGGCCAGCCAAAAAATAGGTATTGAAACCGCCCTGTGTACTCTGGTGCCGTTTAAAACGGGCGAGTTGGCCTACCTGACCCGCCGATTCGATCGGCTCGAAAGCGGCGACAAGCGCCCACAGGAAGACCTCTTGCAGATCGGGGGTTTGCCGCCCAAGGCTAAGTACGATGTCTCCTACGAAAAAGCGGGTGAGCTGGTCGACCAGGCCACCGGGGGCAAGCGAGCTGTAAAGCTGGACCTGTTTCGCCGGGTGTTGTTCGCGTATGCGATAGGAAATAACGACCTTCACACCAAAAACCTCAGCCTGCAGCGCGCAGTGGAATCCTCATCCCGCTTCTACGACAAGCTGACCCCGAACTACGATGTCCTCTTTGTTCAGGCTTTCGACAATACGAAGGAAGGGCAATTCATGGCATGTGACCTCCTGACTGACCCGGAGACCGGGGAGGAAGAGTTCACCGAACCGTACCAGGAATATGGTTTCTACACCGGATACGACTTCCTGGAACTGGGGCGCCGGTACGGTTTACCGGAGCGAGCGGTTATCAGGGCGATCCGCAACCAGGTCGACAGCCAAGGCGATATGATCGAGCTGATCCAGAGCAGCTACATGCCCGAGGAGATGAAGCGTGAGGCGGAAGTTATCGTTGTTGGCCGATGCCGGGCGATATCGACCGGCATCGACCGCTAAGGCTAGTGCTCATGGAACAAAGCCGCGGACACCGATTTGACCGCGAGCATGCCATCAAGCCCAATCGCCATACGGGTTAAGCCACTGGCTTGTTAAACCCCTTGAGTGCACGGCCGTTGAACCAGGCTGTTGCTAGCAGTAGAAGCGCAGCAACCAGGGTGATGACAAGTCCGACATTTATGTCCTCGCCCTGAGTGACCGAGACCACTCCGCTGGCCAATAGAATGACGGCCAAGATCAGTAACACATAGCTGCTCACGTACAACACCAGAGACCAACGTAGTTTGACAATGTTGGCCATCATCCAGGTGAATAAGCAGGGTGCAATCAATAACAAGACTGGCCTGACACCACTGAGCAGACTTAGCGCATCGGAGAAACCGATGGCCTGGGCGGCTTGAATAAAGGGCAGGATGAGCCTGGCGACCAGTAGCCACAGGGAGAAGGCAAGAAAGACAGCGTTCAGGGTGAGTAGGATGTTCCTGTTCATGGTGGTTTCCTTTGGGTGGGTAAGTCGTCGGTTTGGATCGGTTGTTAAAGGTGGTAGCAACGAGTTTCGGGGCATTGAGATAAATTAACAGTTCAATGTGTAGAGCCACTGCTGTCCGGTTAACTGAGGGAGCTAGAGAGAGGAGCCCAGTTCCCCCGCAGTTTGCGGTAGAATGAGGTTTGCGAAGACATCATTCTGCAAGGAACTGGGCATGGCTCATACTAGCACCATTCTCTCTCAACTCCTCAAGATCCTGCCGCGCCAGCGCTTTCAAAAATCCGTCGATCGGTACAACGGCGACAAGCGCTGCCGTACCGCTTTCTGTTGGGATCTCTTTGTGGCTATGTTGTTTGGTCAGTTGAGTGGAGCACAGAGCTTTAGGGACCTGGTTGAACGACTGGGCACTCTGTCTTCCCGGTTCTCTCACCTCGGGATCAATTCCATTCGAAAGAGCACCTTGGCCGATGCCAACCAATCCAGACCGGCGATGGTGTTTCAGAACCTTTTCTTTGACTTATTGTCGATGCTGGGGCGAAGTCAGAAGACACGCGGATTGATGCGATCCGTCCAATTGATTGATTCAACAACGATCACCTTGTGTCAGTCTCAGTACCATTGGGCCAACTTTCGAACGGGTAAGTCCGGGATCAAGGTTCACACGGTGTTCGACCCGGAAGCAGATGCTCCGGTCTTCTTCGAGGTCACCAACGCCAAGTTTCATGATTCCGTACCGGCAGGCAAGTTCCTGCTGTTCAAGGGGCTGACCTACGATTTTGATCGGGCCTATAACAAGGCTGCCTTTCTGAGCAAGCTCATCGATCATGATTGTCTGTTTGTTGGGCGGATGAAGCGCGATATGCCGTATGAAGTTCTTGAAACTCGGGACCCTATGGGTGAAGGCGTGTTATCAGATGACCTTGTCGAAGTGCAGTACAAGAGCCATGACTGTCTGAAAGACAAAACCCTGCGCCGAATTTGCTTTATTCGCGCTGAGGATGGCAAGGAGTTGACGTTCCTGACGAATGACTTGGAGCGCTCGGCTGTCGATGTTGACGACCTGTATCGTCAACGATGGCAGATAGAGCTTTTCTTCAAGTGGATCAAGCAAAACCTGCGAGTAAAACGCTTCTTCGGCACCTCAGAAAACGCCGTGCTCATTCAGGTTCTCATGGCGATGATCAGTTATGTATTGATGAGGCTAGTACAAGAAACAGCCGCGAAGGGGTTGAGCCTTCAACGCATTGCACGAAAGACTTCCGGTGCGTTGATGCAACGTCGTCCACTGATGGAGTTGTTTGTTAAAGAATCTGATCCGCCCAGTGATACCGGGCAGATGAATCTTGGATTAAGTTAACCGGACAGCAGTGGGGAAGTACAGTGGTAGTAGGGTGTCGCCTCAATCGCAATCTGTGTTTTCCTTGATCGTGGCATAGTGTCTCGCTCTGACAGCTTTTCCATAAGATACTGTGTAAACTACTGGTTACTACTTTTCAGGTCAAGTGCATTTGTGGGTGTCTCAGTTTCATCAGTTTCACTGAGACCACACCTCGCGGTGGAGCCCTTGCCATTCGCTAGTGGTTATTGTCTAATCACAACATGGTTTTCGACGGTGATCTTCCCACAGGGGACCTTCACTCCATTAGTTCATGCCCATGCTGGGCGTACACAATGCACTTCAGCCGACCGCTAAAAGCAGAGGCTGAGTTTTCGCGCTACAAGATTCAAATATGATTGAAAGGCTAAAAAAAGTCATCGAAGAACGAAATTTGGTATCGGTAATGAACAACACTAAATGGGAGAAGCTTGCGAACTCACTCATGGATTTGGGAAAAGACGAACCCTATGTTCGAGTAAAAGATATTTATGATGAAGAGAGTTCAGGTTTTTCGCTCTTTGATTGGACGTTTAGTGAATATAGTCCTTCGCGCCTTGAATGGGTTGATATCAGTCCGATAAGGAAGGTCAGAAGAGGAAGGCTGGTTGCGGATTTCGAAATAGACAATACTGAAATTGTGCACGAGGCCATCTTGAAATCTCAAGTGCCTTACTCAATGGAAGGAAATAATTTTAGGGTGTGGGGCTATTTTGAAGCAGGAACCATCCCAGAATTCTTGTAATCGGGTAAGGAGGAGTGTTTAACTCCCCCTACCCACTGAGCCTATCTGGACATATATGGACGCATGATACCTGTGAAGCCGCAGTGGTCCGTTAAGCCAGATTTTCATCTGGCTCGATGCCTCTTCATTGTTACTGTCATAACCACGTGCTATTCAATGATAGAGCAGTCGTGCTGACATATATCCGGCCTACTGGTTGGGAGCTGTTTTAGTTTCACTCCCGGGCCCTGTTGAAGGTCCGCACTTGGCTGTCTAAAACAACCACTCGGTATACTGAAACCATGTCCAAATCAGACTGATGCCAAGGCGGATTAACCGCTAATTCATCATCGATTCGACGGACTCTGGCAGGGTTACTCTTGATTAAGCCATGCCGTCAGGCCGCTCGGTAGACCTCCTGTTTTTGGATGAGCGTCCAGGCTAACCGGGCCATCCGACTGGCCAATGCAACAATTGCTTTATGCTTGCCACGCCGGGCCACAAGACGTCGAGCCCAATTTAGAACAGGATCATCAGGTCTCTTACACACCCGCAGGACCGCTCTGGCACCATGGATATACAAGGCCCTTAGGTATCGATCCCCACGCTTGGTGATGCCACTCATGTGGCCTTTCTCACCACTGGCATATTGCCGTGGGGTTACCCCCAACCAGACCGCGACCTCACGGGCATGATCGAATTGCTCGCCACGACCGATAGCATTGATCGTAGCGGTGGCGGTGAGATAACCGATGCCCGGTATAGTCAACAGAAGCCGGCACAAAGGGCTGTTCAACGCAATTTCCCGCAACTGTTTATTCAACTGATCAAGACGCATCGTCAGGTGATCGAAGTCTTTTTTCGCCTGGCAGAGCTGCTCCTTTGTCAACGGAGTAAGCCCACTGCATTCCGGGCTGGTGACCTCGCCCATCAATGTTTTGAACGCTTTGGGGCCTGGTACCGACACGAAGCCGTATTCACTTAATATACCACGAGTCTGATTAACCAGAGCCGTTCTCTGCCGAACAATGCGCTGGCGAATTCGATGCAGGGCTTGCGCCGAGCCATCGTGGTGATCAGTTTGTAACGCCTGACGGCCTTGTTTTCTAGCACGCGGTTGTTGCCATCTATTACACACAGTTGAAACACATTTTTTGCCAGATCAATGGCTATGAGTCTATCTTGTTTCATGTGGATGCCCTTCATTAACTGAGTTGGCAAAACCAGTTTGGCGCATTGAAGCCGTTTGGCCAGGGCGTCCACTCCATCACTCACGATTAGAACACTTTAGATCAACATCACTACAGCCGAAAGGATGATCCCAGCATGATCGGTATCGATTGATCGTTCGTAAATTACACCTCTTTCCGCTGAAAAACTATTCTCATGTTTTCATTGTTGATTGGTGTTGGTTTATCCTTTGATACTATGATCTTTGCCTTTGCTTTAGTGTAAGCAATTTCCGTAATATGCTCTTTAATGTCTTCAAGCAATATTGAAAACTCATCAACTGCATCTTCCATTTCTTCCTTGTCTTCTTCGTTCATGCGTTCTAAGGTTGCGACAAGAACCCACTCTTCCTGATTAAAAGAGATTACAACTCTACGGACATTGGAAGAAATAGATCCAAGCAATGCTTGAATAAACATGACCTCAATCCAAAGCCAGTCTTGTACTGTTGGCATTTTAATTAGGACTCCAGTTTGGGTTGGTAGGAACAATGCTAGGCTTTGCTGTTCCCTTGATTACAAAAACATTAGTGGGTTGATCACTATAACCAGCCCCCGGATTATTATTGTAGCCAGTAATGTCATTGTATCGAATCACGGGGAATCCCTGCGCATTGGAGCCTAAGAACTCCGCCTCTCCATTATGGGCAGCGGTAAGTACTGACTGTGCATCTTCCATGCTATTCAAATACCCGCCTTGACCTCTATTTATCCACTCTTGTCTATCTTTAATGTGCCGAAGCTGCTTGTTTGAAATCCTTTTGCCAATGTCTGAGATATTTGGAATTCCGGACCTAGCTGCTTCATCCTTGTCACATTCTTTGGTGCTCAACCCTAATGGATCGACATAGTTCACCGGGTTTGGGCAATACTGATAGACATTTAGCCCACCCATGAGTCCGATCGGGTCTTGGCTTACATACCTTCCAGAACCTGGATCATAAAATCGGTAGCAGTTCTGATACAACCCTGTCTCGATGTCTTCGTACTGCCCCTGTTGCCTCAGGCCCGGCTCAAACGAATACCCCGTCACTGGATGGATCATGGCAGCTTCAGAATCGCGGGTCTCGCCGTAAGTGTGGTGATCGGTACACCACACCTCCTCACCGGTTTCATGGCAGTACATCGCCTTCGGCGTCCCGGTATGATCAGTATCGATCTGATGCAACCCGAGCTTCTGGTCCCACAACGCCACCGGCACATGGGTCCCGGGCTCGTAGAAGTACACCCGGTTGTTCTTCGGCATGAAGTTGGTGCCGATGTGGCGCACCTGGATGAGGGTGTGGCCCTGCCAGACGTAGGCTTCGCGGTAGCGCAGCTTGAACTCGGCCTCGTCGGCGTTCTTATCTTGCTTAGTGTCTGGGGTCACCCAGCCCTGAACGGCCTTGTCGATCCGGCGTCCGAGGGCGTCGTAGCGGAAGGTTAGGCGTTGTTGCAGTTCGCCGTCCTTGTAGTCCTCGATGCGGATGAGCTGGTGTTTGGCGTTGTAGCTGAGCCGTTGTTCCAGCTTCTGGCCCGTGCCGCGCCGGATGTGGACGAGGTTGCCGTGTTCGTCGTAGTCGAAGTGGCGGTCGCCGTGGAACGGCAGGCGGTTGTCGAGCAGGCGGTCGAGGCCGTCCGGGAGTTGGTTGCCGGCGGCGTCGACGTTGTGGAGTTGGGTGTGTGCCTTGTCCTGGTCCGGGTGGCGGATGTCGGTTCGGGTCAGTTGGTCCAGGGCGTCGTAGTGGTAGCGGCGCTCGCCGTGGCGTTTATCGTGGATGCGGTTGATGCGGCCGGCCTCGTCGTAGCCGTAGGCGCGTTCTTGCACCGGGCGGTCCGGGTCGTTTTGGGCGAGGCGACGGTAGCGTTGCAGGCGCTGCTCGGGGTCGTATTCCCAATGGCTGGTGTGGGCGCCTTCACGGCGCTCGGTGAGCAGGCCCAAGTCGTTGAAGCGTTGTTCCAGGATCGGGGTGTCCGCATAGGCGGGGTCGCCGGGGAGGTTGACGCCAATGCGCTTGAGGGTGCCGTCCGTGTGCCAGTCGTAATGCTGTCGCCAGCCGGGCTGGCGGAAATCGTGGTGCAGCGACGGCCATTTCTGGTTCGGCGGTCGGGCAACGAGGGCGCTGTGGGCGACGCTGTGCAGTTGGCCCCTCTCGTTGTAGTGGTAGTGCTGCCAGTGCCGGTAGGGGCGGGCCTGGTTCATCCAGCCCGGGAAGATCTGTTCGATCTCGTCTTCCTGCAATCGGCCGGCGGCGTCGTAGGTCAGGTTCTGTTCGGCGTGTTCGTTGCGGGCCTTGGTTAGACGGCCCAGTTCATCGTATTGGTATTCAGCCCAGGTGTTGGCCTCGGCACGCTCGGCGTGCTGGTATTGCTCGCGGATCAGTTGGCCGAGGGCGTTGCGATCGAAGGTGGCGTGGATCGGGCCTTCGTGCAGGTCGGTCAGGTGACCGGCGTCGTTGTAGGCGTACTCGGTGGTTCGGCCGTCGACGCCAACCTCTTTTATCAACCGCTCGCAGCCGTCGTAGTCGAAGCGGTGCGCCTGGCCGTTGCCGTTGATGACGGCGGTGAGGTTGCGTTCGGCGTCGTATTCGTAGCGGATCTCGGTGCCGTTCGGCAGCACCCGGGCCTCAGGCTGGGCAAAGACGCCGTAGCGCAGCTCGGTGGTGCGGCCGCTCGGGTCGGTCTGGCGAACGAGGCGACCGGCGCGGTCGTAGTCGAAGCGCCAGGCGCGGTTATGCTCATCCAGTTGGGTGATCAGGCGGCCGTGGTCGTCGTACTGAAAATGCTGTTGGCGGCCGTGCTGGTCGGTCTGAGTGTGCAGGCGGCCCTGGTCGTCGTACTCGAAGGTGATGTCGGCCAGGGTGGTCAGGGTGCCGGGTTCGTCGTCGCGTTCGGTGAGGCACTCGTAGCGGCTCAGGGTGCCGAGGGTGTCGTGCCAGTGGTAACGGTGCTGGCGGCCCTGCCGGTCCTGATGGCCGATCAGGCGGTCGCCGTGGTGGGTCCAGCGTTCTTCGGTGCCGTCCGGGTGGCGTACGGCGGTGAGCTGGCCGTCCGGGGTGTAGTCGTAGTGGGTGCGCTGACCGAGCGGGTCGATGATCTGGCTCGGTTGCGGGCTGTCGTTCCAGTAATGCAGACGCACGGTATGGCCGAGGGCGTCGGTGCGTTTAACCAAGCGGTCGCGCCGGTCGTAGTCGAAGCGGGTGGTGTTGCCGAGCGGGTCGGTGTGGGCGCGCAGGCGGCTGTGGCTGTCGAATTCCCAGCGTTCGACGGTGCCGTCCGGGCGGGTCTGTTCGATCAGGTTGCCTTCGGCGTCGAAGACAAACGTTTCTTCAAAACCGCGACCGTCGGTCGCGGTGCTTGTGCGGTTCTCCGGGGTCCACTGGAAGCGGTAGTCGTAGTGGCCGCCTTCCTCGTATTGGCGGGTGCAGCGGGCATCGGGTGTGGTGGCATCCCATTCGAAGCCGAAATGCAGGCCGGTGGCGGTTTGGCGCAGTTGGAACAGGTGGTGCGCGTACCGGTACTGTTCCTGTTGGCCGCTTTGGTCGCGTGCGGCGATCAGGTCGCCGTGGCGGTCGATGCGGTAGTGAGCCAGGGTGGTGACCGGTAGATGCGGCGACGCTCGGCCGGTGATGCGGTGCCAACCGTGTTTCCCATGCTCGAAACGCAGCAGCGCGCCCCAACTGGCGGTGGCCTGGGTCAGTACGCCCTGGCCGGGGTGGGTATCGGTGTAGCGCAGTTCCCACCGGTGTTTGCGGTCAGTGGTGCTCAAATGGCTGAGACGCCATTGGTCCGGTTGATGCGGATCGGGTTCGAAATTCAGAACGACACCGTCCTGGCGCAGGCTGATGTAATCGCCGTACCGGCTGAGGACCGTGCCCCATTGGTTGCGCACCCGTTTCCCGTCCTCGGGCAAGGGGAAGGTAATGTAGGCGCCTTCGGCGTCCCGGTGCACCAATTGACCGTCTTTCAGGGCCATGCTCTGGTCGAACGGGTGGCTCCAGCCATGGCCGAGATCACTGCGTCGACCGCTGGCGGTGCTGCGGTAAAGCCGTTTCCAGACCAGGGGCAGGGGGCCGCCCAGTTCGAAGTCCACGTGGGAGAACAGCTCTTCGCCGGTGAGCATATTGATCGGGTCGTTCCGGCAGGTGCTGCGGGCTTCGCATTGTGTCGTTTGGTCGTTCTCGGTTTTGCTGTCGCTGTTCGTGGTGTCTTCGGAGGTTTGGTTCAGGTTTTCCTGTGGCTCGTCGGATCGGCCGGTGTGGTCCTGTTCACTACGGCGCACCCGGACCTGTTTGTAGCGTTTTTCGATCAGGCCGGTAGGCAGCATCCGGTAAATGCTGCGCAACGTTCCGATGGTCTCGGTGAAGTAACGGGAGTATTTGATGGCGGCGGCGGAGCCGGCCACGGCGGCCGCTGCTCCGGCGGTCAGGGCCGTGGCGACGGCCAGGGCAATGGCGAACAGGATGTCGAAGGCCAATGCGCCCAGGGCTTCGACTTTCTCGACGGTACTCATCGAGTCGAAAAAGCGTTTCGGAAAGTCGACCAGCATCGACCAGGTCTCGTCGTCGGTCGCCAGCCATTTGAGCACGGTGTAGGCTTTTTCTGCCTGGTCCCAGGCGTGGCCGGCTTCGCTCACGACGTAGGCGAAGTCGTCTTCCAGTTCGTCGAGGGAATAACCGTCCGCCAGTTTTTCATAGAGGGCGGCACTGGCGGCGGTCAGGCCGTCGGCGGCGCCGGTAACGAGATCAGCCGTGTCCGAGGCCAGTTCCTTGGCGCTGTCCCAGAAGGAGACCATGAAGGCGCCGGTGAGAATCAGCCCCTGTTCGACATAGCCGCTCTCCGCCAGCAGGTCATTCATCATGTCCTTGCGGTCGGAGCGCTCATCGATGATGTTGTCGAGCAGTGATTTGAGTTCCTGACGAAGTTCGGGCAGTCGGCTCTGGTCGGCCTCGTAGACGATCGAGGCCTCACCGGCGGGCAAATTGGACAGTGTGGCCCGGCCGTTGTCGTTCAGGCGGCCGGTGTAGTCGGTACCGTTCAGGGAGACGGTGTAGCGGATGTCCGGAACCGGTTCGCCTTGGTCGTCCAAGTATTCCAGACGCAGAGTGTGGTCGGTGCGGGTGCCTTCGCGCTGTTCCTGATACTGACGAACCGCTTCGGCTTCTTCGGGCGTCATGGCATCGCGCCCGGCTTCCTCGGCCGTCGAGCGAGCGGTGGCGGTCCCGCCACTGGAACGGACTTTGCGGGATGAATCGGTTGATACCCGTTCCAGACAGACCCAAGGGTCGGTCGAGCCGACGACCCGGCCGCGGGTTTCTTGCCATTCGCCGCGTCGATTCCGGGTGAAAAAGCGGCGGTGTTCGTTGGCCGCAAGATAGCGGGCTTCGTCTTCGCTCAGCAGGGTCCACGTGGACCAGTGTGGATCCAACCGGTTGCGGATGTCCGCCGCCAAGCCGGCGACCGCTTCACGATCCCCACGAGTGTGGGCCGTTGGTTCCTCGGTCGAGTCACTTGAATGGATGGGATGTGAGGGGAATGACCGGCTCCATGAATCCGACGGGAGGACATCATTATCCCCACCCCAAGGGGCGTCAAAATCGCTCATGCGTCCTTGTTCCTTGCTGTGAAATTCCTTGCGACGGCTATCTGCTTGGAAGTGTTCGAATTAAATCAAATAGCCGGGGATGGTATCCGGCCGGATAGAGTGAGCCAATATTATCCGGTGACGAATCTGGGTTTTTGTGATGGAACTCGCGTAAATGCCCATACCGCGCTCAGCCTTCCTGCCTGTGCCACCCCCACTTTATCCTGTGTTAGGCTCGTTGAATCGACTTGAAACCCGTCCGGTTCAGGGGCTGTGTGTGCTGTTGCTTTCCTCGTACCTGATTCGATTCTGGCTCGTTCTCCTGTTGGTGGGGATGTCGTCGGCGTGGGCCCACCCGAGCGGAGTCACCGTCACCGATCTGTATATCGGCGCAGAGCGGGTCGAACTGGTGTACACCGTGCCGACGGCGGATCTGTGGCGAATCGAAGGCGGAGAGCAGCCGGATAATCCGCGTGCCGCCAGCCATTACCAAACCCCGGTGCGGCAGGGGTTTCAATTACGAAATGCGGCGGATGAGTGCGATCTAACGGCTGTCCGCGCCGAGACGCTGGCTGAAATCGACTCCTACGAATATCGGCTGCGCTTCCAGTGCCCGCGCCCGTTAACCCGCCTGCATCTGACCTATCAACTCTTTGTGAGCTTTGACCGGGCGCACCGCAATCTGGTCCGGGTTTACATCGGGAACCTCGGCCGGCAGGTCATGCTGCATTCCAAGCGCCGGGAACTGACCATACCAGTAGAACAGGTGCGGCGGGAGCAAGGCGTCGAGCTAGTGTCACTGGCGGAGAAGCCCGAGCCCGAAGCCGTGGCGGCGAGCGGGCACCGGTCGTTTTTCCGGCTCGGGGTGGAGCACATCCTCGGCGGGTACGACCATTTGTTGTTCCTGGCCGGTTTGCTGTTGTTGGCGCAACGGTTGCGCACGGCGGCGATCTGGGTCACCGCGTTTACCGTGGCGCATTCCATCACGCTCAGTCTGGCGGTGTTGGGGGTGATCAATCTGCCGGCGGTGATCACCGAGAGTTTGATTGCGCTGTCGGTGGCCTGGGTGGGGGCGTTGAACCTGGTTCGGTTGCATGTCGATGCCGGTGGCGCGGGTTGGCGGCGAATGCCCCGGGTGCCGGTGGATAGTGGGGCTTTGGTGTGGCGCCGGTGGTGGCTCACCTTCGGGTTCGGGTTGATCCATGGGTTGGGGTTTGCCGCTGTGTTGCGTGAGGCGGGTTTGGCCGAGTCCAATCGTATTGCGTCTTTGGCCTGGTTTAATGTGGGAGTTGAAGCGGGGCAGTTGGCGGTGGTGGTGTTGGTGTATCCGGTGTTGCGGTGGTGTGCTCGGTGGGCGGGGTATTCGGTTGGGGTGAGTGTGGCGTCCGTTGGGTTGGTTTTGGTGGGGTTGGGGTGGTTTTTTGGGCGGGTTTTGGTTGGGTGAGTGAGAGGGGTTTGGGTTCCGGGCGGGGTTGGTGTCGGCGGATGTCGCTGTCGCTCTTCCGCCCTACGAATTGAATCGCTTGGGTGGGAGAGCGACAGTGTTATCTTTCGTGTTTTAGTTTCCCTCGGACTCGCTCTCGGCCTGCTGCAGGGCTTCGGAGATGCGCTTATCCAGATTAATCGCATCGCGGTCGGCTTGCAGTTTTTCCGGGTACTGGCAGGTCGCTTCGGCGTCGCGGCCGCCATTTTCGCGGTAGGCGCTGATGGCGTTGGTTAAGTCCACGATGACATCGGCTTCCTGCTGATCGAGCTGGCCGAAGAACCGCAGTTCGGAGTATTCGCCCGTCCAGGGCAGGTACAGTTTGAAGTCGATGCCGGTGACGACACGGGACGGGTTGTCCGCGGTCGGGTCTTCCACCAGCATCAGGCGCGGGTCTTTCAGTTGTTGGCTGAACACCATCTCGTTGTTGGAAAACCCTTGCGCCATGGGCATGTCTGCCCCACCGGCGACCGGCAGGTTGGGGGGCTCGCAGGGCAGGATCTCGGGTACGGTTTCGGGTGTTTGGTAATACACCTGGTCGCCCCAGGTCAGCGGGATCACCACCACCTCGTTGTCGGCGGCGGTCGCCCCGGTCGCCAGAACGGTTACCCCGAGCAGGGTGGTGATCAGTGAGTGTGTGAATCGCATCGAAGCACCTCTTAACATCTGTGACTCGGCTTGCCTTACAGGTTATTGAAGAACCAGTTCATGTGTTCCACACCTTCGGTCCCCCAGGGTTGCCCGGTGGTGCCCCAGCTCATGATGGTGCTGCCGGTGTGGATCTTGTACCAGCCGCCCTGGCGGGAGGTGAACTGGCTGCAAGCGGAGGTCGGTCGGCCTTCGCTGGTCTGTTCGCTGGTGCAGTTGCTACTGGTTTTGAAAATGTTCGGTTCGTTGGCCGGTTCGAAATAGCTGGTGTCGCCGTCGTATTCGTCGGCCATGTTGAACACGCCGTGGCCAGACTCGTGCAGGAACGCCTTGGTGTCGTGCCCTTCGGCCGAGAAGCGGCTGCCGATCGAGCAATCCCCGAACGTATCCACATGCAGCACGGCGTCGGCGTCGCGGAAGGCCATGTTGGAACTGACGCTCGAGTCCGGCACGCCGCAGTCGTCACCATTGGCTTTTTTGGTATAGACCCAGAAATTGAAGTTCTGCATCTGGTCTTCGATGATCGACTGGGCGCCGTATTCATCGTAAATCTTGTCTTCTACATCGCTGATGAACGACTTCGTCAGGTCGCTGCCGCTGGTGTAATCCCCGGCCATGTGGAACACCACGTCCACCGCGTCTGAGCTGGGGGACTGGTCGAGCGCGGGAATGTAGTTGCCCGAGTTCGGGTCGTACTGGTAGTTGTTGCCGGTGACGGCGAAGGTGTTGCGGTCTTCGTTGTTGCAGGGGTCGAGATCGCAATCGTCGTACTTAATCGGCAGCACGATGGCGTGGTAGTTCACCGGTCTGCCGGTGCCGGTACCGCCCGGTGGCGTGCTGCTGAGCGGTCCGACGGTGACGGAGCAGGACGTCTGGCTGTCGCAGATCTCCTCCAGCGTGCCGTCGACGAAAATAAAGGTCCAGAATTCCGTCGCGTCGGTATCGGTTTCGGCCGTGACGGTGACGGTTTCGGAATCCGTGGCGATGATGGGCGAATGCCGGGCTTCCACCTCGGCCCGGGTGACCGTGGTGGTGGTGTTCGGGTCGTCGCAACCGGCCAGTGCCAGCAGTGAGACGGGCACGAAGAGCGTCAGGAGAGCTCGAACGCGTTTAGGCATCACTTCGTCCTCCTTCCTACCGAAGTTGGCCCGTTACCGTAGATCAGGGAGGCGGGTCTCTCCAATGGTCGGAGTATTCGTTTTGTAAGTGAACGTAAAGGAGTAAGGCGTCCCCACTCTGTGATCACCGGGGCGGGTGGAAGTGCGGGCGAAACCGGTGTAGAAGACGCTGTAAGACGAACCAGGAGCCCTTGATGGATCCGGCTAAACACCTGCAGCACGACATTACGGTGCCCCGCTCCGAATTGCAGCCCTATGTCCGGCACTTTTTGCATACCTACAACCCTTCGCCGGCGCCCTACAGTCTCTATGTGCCGCCCACGGGTGCGATCTACCTGAGCTACAACTTCGGTGCGCCCCAGTACATGCGGTTCAGCGACCAGGTGCTTTACAGGTTAGCGCCGCTGTTTGTCGGCGGACAGCTCCAAAGAGAGATGCCCTGGACCCGGATTCAGGGGCATTCGGGTCTGGCGGGCGTCGAGTTCACGGCCACCGGTTTCCACCGGTTGTTTCATGTGGATTGTCGGGCATTATCCGACAGGACGATCGCTTTCGGCGATCTGGTGGGTGCCCGCGAAGCCAACGAATTGGCCGCGGTACTCGGGAAAGAAACCACCGCGGACGGTCGACATCATTGGCTGGAACACTATCTGATGGGCAAGGTTCCACACGCGGCTGAGACGGACCGGGTCGACCGCGCGGTACAGTTGATCGAGCAGGCCAGCGGGCGGATTGCCATCGACGAACTCGCCGAGCGGTGCGCGGTCAGCCACCGGCAACTGAATCGCACCTTCAGCGTTGTGGTCGGCGTCGGCCCGAAGCATTACGCCAAGGTGGTTCAAATCCGCCAGGTGCTCACCGCGCTAGACACCGACGACCAGGCCACGCTGCAGGAACTGGCCGCCTGGGCCGGGTATTACGATCAGGCGCACTTCATCAAGGATTTTCAGCGCCTGGTCGGCACCAATCCCCTGGGGTTCCTCAATCACCCGGACAGCTTTCTGAAGAGCTTTCTGACGCGGCTGTAAACGCTTCGGTAAACGGTTGTGAATCGCCGGTCGAAAGACGTCCAGTTTTTACAATTAATCGGTGGGGTGCCTGCTGTAGGCTCTGGGTGAACTGCATCCAGAGAGGAAGTGCCATGAAGAGCCCTGTCTCATTGAATCTCGCCCTGTCATTCTCGGTCGCGCTGGCGGCGGTTGCCGGTTGCAACAGCGGAGGCTCCGGCGACCCGGCCGATCAGGACGACTCGGACACGACCCGGACCAGCACCCAAATCATGGCGAGCCTCGGCCCTGTGGACAACGCCATCATCGTCGCCCTGCGAGCGGATCGGCTGGTCGGCCCGGGTGAACAGGCCCCCAACGAAGAGGACGTTTTCCTGGCGGCGGCCTTGTCCAATGAACAGGGCCAAAGCGGGGAACTGGTCATCGAAGGTTACGACGGGCCGGTACTCTACCTGGCGGTGGTCGATGAAGACGCCGCCTATTACGACGAGTCCATCGGCAGTTCCACGAAGGCCTATCCCGACAGCGTCTTTTACCCGGACAGTGTGTTTTACCCCGACAGCGTATTCTATCCGGACAGCGTCTTTTATCCGGATAGCGTGTTCTACCCGGACAGTGTCTTTTTCCCCGAAGACATCGTCGGCAGCGAGCGACTGCAGAACGACCGCACCACCGTAATGATGTCGCTGGCGCCCGAACCCGGTGGCGACGTGGCGATCACGCCGCTCACCACCCTGGCGGTTCAGGGGGCCGGACAACTCGACCTCTACCCGTTGGATGCCGCCGACGTGCGGGATCTGAACGAGCGCATCCGCACCAGCCTGGCGCCGGAACTGGACAGCCTGCTCACACCACCGACGCCGTTCACCAGCGCCACCACCACGGCCTCGCTGGATGCGTCACCGGCGGACCAGTACGCACTGCGCCTCGCCGCCCTGGCGGACCTGGCCAGCGGCACTGCCTACCCGGGGCTGGTCTCGATGGCGCATCTGGCGTCCGACCTGGAAGACGGCACGCTCGATGGCAACTACGCGCTGGGCAACACCACTGCGTCCTACACCGACCTGGCCACCGAGTGGCAACAGGCCTTGAGCAGTCGGGCGTCCTCCTACGGCACCAGCGCTCTGCAAACCGCCGTGAGCGGATACAACGGCATCGATACCGACCCGCTGAGTGCTCCGGACGATGGCGGTGGCAACGCCGAATGCAGTGCATCGAACGGCCTGGCGAGCGACGAATTCGGCATCGCCGGCTGTCTGGGCAACACCCAATACACCGTGGCCAACATCAACTCGGTGCTCAGCTTCGGCGGCGCGCTGACCATCAATGCCGGTGAGGAAAACAACACCTCTCCGGAGGGCGTCACCAGCTGGACGCTGACGTTCGACCCGGATACCGCCAGCCAGAGCTGCGGCAACGGCTCGGCCGCCTATGTCGGCATCGTACCGGACGCCGCCGACCCGGACACTACCAACCCGGAAGGCTTCAGCACCGGGGAAGACACAAACGGCGCCTGTCAGTTCAGCAACGTGGTGCGGGATACATCCGGGACGACCGATGTTGTCACCGGCACTTTCACCGCCACCGTGCACAGCGACATCGATGGCGCGAAAGAGTCCGTCACCAATGGCGAGTTCCGGGTGCGATTGTCGGCGGGGGATTCGTTGTAAAGGCGGACTTGGCGCGGCTCCACAGTGGTGCCGCGTCGGAATTCTGAACTGGAAATCTCGGGCTAAGCTGACGTATTCAATAAAATGCGATCAATGGGATCGACTGTCTTTGACGTGTATCACTTTGTTATTGGTGCGCACTTCAAACAGCTCAGACGCTTTGATTAGGTCGCTGAGTTTTTTGTAGCCGTAGTTCACCGGTGAGAACGAACTGTTGTTCGAGATATAGGTGCCTACCGCACCAAGATGCGCCCAGCCATCGTCGTCGGATGTCTGTTCAACGGCGGTGCGCAGCAGCCGCACCAGGCTGGTGTTGCCACGCAGTTCCTTACGACTCAGTTTTTTGTTGTCCGGTGGCGTCGCCTTTTTCGGGGGGCTTGTTGTTTTCGTGGCGGTCGCGGCCGGAACCGGTTCGTCCGCTTCTTCGATGTATTCCAGGTTTTCGGTGTAGATGAACTGCGAGCAGGCATCGACGAAGGGCTGAGGCGTCTTTTGTTCGCCGAAGCCGTAGACTGTCAGGCCGCTCTCCAGCAGGCGCAGTACCAGGGGTGTGAAGTCGCTGTCGCTGGTCATCAGGGCAAAGGCGGAGACGTTACCGCTGTACAGCAGATCCATGGCGTCGATGATCATCGACGCGTCGGTGGCATTCTTGCCCTTGGTGAACGCGAACTGCTGAACCGGGCGAATGGCGTTGGGGTGCAGCTTTTCAATCCAGCCTTTGATCGTGGGGCTGTTCCAGTTGCCGTGGGCGTGGCGCACGTTCACCTTGCCGTATTTGGCCAGTTCCTGCAGGACGCCTTCAATCGCACGATGACTGACGTTATCGCAGTCGATCAGCAGGGCGATGTTGTGGGATTGAGACATGGGCTGGATTCTCTCAGTCTGAAGGGTTCGAACCAATCCAGATAAACGTATCAGGCATTCGTTTCCCTGTCGATCTGATGGTGTTCCTTACTTGAAGGATGAGCCTTATTTTCTTCCGGGAACAGAGAAACCTTACAAAAACAGGCATACTGACTGTCTGAATCAGGATGCCTGCCGGTAAAGATAGAAATTGTAGTGTTACATTTGCAACTGGCAGTTAGCAGTTATTCGAAGCAACTTCGTATCTGACGGTGTGACCAAATACATAGTTGCTGGAAATGTAATTGGATACTTTCTGTGAACACCAGGCCATGGCTTTGTTTTTCTCTTCGTAATCAACACCATCCCAACACTGGTTCAAGTCATTGGCTCGATCTGATGCCAATATTGCTTCCGATGATGTGATTCGGCAGGAAGAGTATGTGGTCGCATCCGATCCATCCGGGTTTTCCGGTGAGCAGGCTGTCAGAGCCGAGAGAGCAAACAGACTGATGATTGTTTTTTTCACAACTGCATCTCCACGACTTCACCACAGGGAATGTAAGTTAACTGTGTGTCCTGCTGGAGTTCGACTTCTTCCCCATCAAGGCAGGGGACACTGATGCCAGAACTGGGGCTTATAGAGTATTGCTCTCCGTTGATCCATACCTCTTTATCAATAGAAGTAAGGTTTACAATATGAGCGGACGTCGTTTGCTCGAGTTCCTGATTCGCAAAAGCAGTGCCGGCCAGGACCAGCAATAGTGGGGCGAGAACTTTTGTCATTGGGCAAGTCTTGTTTACTGCGGAAGCTGGAGTCTATCAGCGTGGAGTAACCCGGTAAAACCAGAAGCGGACAGATGTTACACCTAACCCTGGCTTGAACGCTTTTTTTTCAATGAAAATTCAGACCAATTCAGAGATACGGCAGTGTTCCTGATTGAGTTGTCGTGTTCATTGTTGGACGAATTCCATCCACCCCCCCCGGTATCTATCGTCGGTGGAAAAACTAGTGCTCTACATCATTGGATGCATCCAATGGAATCCGAGTCTTAACACTCCCCAATGCCAACACCAAACCGACCACCCAAAACACACCACTGACACCGGCCACGGCCGCCAGCGACCCTAAAGCCAGCGGCCCGAACACCTGGGTCAGGCGGTTGCAGGTTAACCGAAACCCCAGGACTTCACCGACCTTGTCCTGCGGCGACAGGTTAATGGCCGTGGATATGGACAGCGGTTGTCCCAGGCCCAAACCGAGCCCGAGCAGAACGGACAGGGTGGTCAGTCCGACCACACCGCCAAGCACCGGAATAAACAGGAACCCGACACCACTGATCAGAATCGACAGCACGATCAACCGCGACCGGCCCACCGCTTTCACCAGTCGCAACAGCATGAATCGCGACACGACACCCCCGCCGTTGTGAAGGCCGACGATGACGCCGATGACCGAGGCGGAGATACCGATCTCGGCGGCATAGAGCGGGAAGTAGGCGATGTAGATGTCCTTGCCGAACAGGATGAGTGCGCCGATCAGGAAGGTGCGTCCCAGGTAGGGGTGGTATTTGAGCACGCGCAGGGGGCTGCGGGATTCGTCGGTGGAGCGGGTTCTTTTACCGGGGTTGCGGACTTCCGGCACGCGGGCGATCAGAATCGGGACGGACAGCAAGCCGACCCCGCCAAGTATCAGAAACGCCGGGGCGTGGCCGAGCGCGTCGGCCAGGAAACCGGCCGCGAGCGGGCCGACCAGGCTGCCGAGCGCGACGCCCATGCTGAACACGGCGATGTTCTTCTCGCGAATGGCCGGGTCCGGATTGCGGGCGCCGGCGTTGTTCTGGGCGGCGAGGGCGAAGGCGGTGAAAGCGCTGCCGGATATCACCTGAGACAGGTAGAGTCCGAACCGGTTGTCCAGCACGAAGAGCATGGCGATGGACAGGCAACAGACGGCGGCGCTGGCGATCAGCAGGCGTCGGGTACCGTGCCGGTCGATCCACTGGCCGATGCGCACGGCGATGAACAGCGGGATGACCGCATAGGCGGCCACCAAAACCCCCAGTTCGCCGGGGCCGATGCTCAACTCGCGGGCAAACAGCGGAACCAGGGGACGGCTGCCGAGACCGGCGGTCATGAAGAAGAAGCCGGCGATGGCCAGGGTGAGCGCGGAGCTGTTCGGGCGGTCGGGCATGGACGGCGGTTCGTATTCGGACTGGGCCGACGATTATGCCTGCCCTGATCCGCTGAACAATGCCCGGGCCGATATTGAACTCAGCGTCCTAATCCCGGACCGGTATCAGCGTATCCAGCCAGGCCGACATCGCGCCCGGTTCGCGGATCGCCGTCGCCACTCGGGTGATGTCCGGATGCAGCGCCCGCCCGCGAAATGAATAAAACCATCTAGACTCTGCCCATGGTGGCGATTACCGACAAAAGGAGCAGAAGCAGACCATGGCAGACAAGCAACCCTATACCGACGACCGAGCCCCCGATGCGCAACGTAACGGTGATCTCATCTACGGCCTGGAGGACAAGCCGGGCCTGGGGCCGACGGTTTTTGCCGCCGTTCAGCATGTCTTGGCGAGCTTTATTGGAATTATCACGCCGACGTTGATCATCGGCGGTGTGCTGGGGTTGGGCGAATACGTGCCATATCTGGTGAGCATGGCGCTGATCGTCTCCGGCATCGGCACCTTTATTCAGGCCCGGCGCATAGGCCCGGTGGGGTCCGGTTTATTGTGCGTTCAGGGCACCAGTTTCGCGTTCCTCAGTACCATTCTCAGCATCGGTTTCGTGGTCAAAAATCGCGGCGGTACGCCCGAGGAGATACTGTCCACCATTTTCGGAGTGTGTTTCCTGGCCGCCTTTGTCGAGGTGTTTCTCAGTCAGTTTATTCACAGGCTGGGGCGTGTGATTACACCGGTCGTTACCGGCACCGTCATCACCATCATCGGCCTTTCCCTCGTCTCCGTCGGCATGACCGACCTGGCCGGTGGACAGGGCGCTGAAGACCTCGGCTCGTTGCAGAACCTGGCGTTGGGTGGGCTGGTTTTGGTCACCATCGTTTTGGTGAACCGGTTCCGCCACCCACTGTTGCGCCTGAGCAGTGTGATCATCGGGTTGGCGGTCGGGTTCGTGGTGGCCTGGTTTATGGGCAAGGTGGATTTCAGCACGCTGGGCTCGCTGCCCTTGGTGGCGGTGCCACAACCGTTCAAGTTCGGTTTTTCGTTCGACATCGCCGCTTTCCTGTCGCTCGCCATCATTTTTGTGGTGACATCGCTGGAAACCACCGGCGATCTGACGGCCAATTCGATGGTCTCCCAGCAACCGGTCAAGGGGCCCGTCTATATGAGGCGCATCAAGTCCGGCGTTATGGCGGACGGGGTGAATTCGGCCATTGCCGCCACTTTCAACAGCATGCCGATGACCACTTTCAGTCAGAACAACGGTGTGATTCAGCTCACCGGCGTGGCCAGTCGCCATGTCGCGTTGTACGTCGCCGGGATTCTGGTACTGCTGGGCTTGTTTCCGGTCATCGGTGGCATACTGCAGCAGATGCCGAAGCCGGTGCTCGGCGGCGCCACTCTGATCATGTTCGGTACGGTTGCCGCAGCGGGTGTGAAGATTCTGGCCCAGTCCGAGTTGAACCGACGCAATATCCTGATCATCGCCACTTCCATCGGTTTGGGGATGGGTGTCGCCGGTGCGCCGGACGTGCTCCAGGCCCTGCCTGAAACCGTCCGGAACATCTTCGGCACACCGGTTAGCCTGGGTGCGTTTACGGCTATAGTGCTGAACCTGTATCTACCGCAGGACAGGACGTCCGCCGACGAGCCTGAGATGCTCACGGCGGACACCGTGGCTCCGGACGAACACACCACCTGATTTCTAACACTTTTTTTCAATCTGTTCGTTAGCGTACAGACCCCGGATGACAAGGCCAGTAATTTACTCCACTGGGTAGTAGAAGAGGGATTGAACAAGAAGGAGTAACCAGAGTGGGCTATGAATTTCCCGGGCAGTCTGTGCTCAGGTAGAGCGAGGACGAACCTACACGGACGGTTGGGATGTGGACAAGGCATGAAAGGACGACACGGATGTATTTAGGTGTGCCCGGGAAATTCATAGCCCACAAGTCCTCCCCTCCAAAGAACGGTGTGAGATAACGTCCTCAGGGCGTTTAAAGTGCACTACACTGGCAGTCATCTTGTAGTAGTCAGGAGTACCCGGATGACGCCGCCAGCCAAGCACGCCGAACGAAACCATCTCCTTGCCGCCTTGCCTGTCGACGTCCGGGAGCGTCTGTTGCCCTATCTTGAAGAAGTCCCCTTGTCGTTGGGAACGGTGCTCTATGAGCCCGGGGATAAAATGCGCCATGTCTATTTTCCGACGGACTGCATCGTGTCGTTGTTGTATGTCATGGAGAATGGCGCTTCCGCTGAGATCTCCGTGGTCGGCAATGAAGGCCTGGTGGGCATATCGCTATTCATGGGCGGGGAGAGCACATCGAGCCGGGCGCTGGTTCAAAGTGGTGGCATGGCCTACCGATTGTCGGGGCAGCGGCTGGTGGAGGAATTCGACCGTCACGGGGAGTTGATGACCCTGTTGCTCCGCTATACCCAGGCATTGATCACTCAAATGGCGCAGACAGCGGTCTGTAATCGCCATCATTCCATTGACCAGCAGCTGTGCCGCTGGTTACTGCTTTCCCTCGACCGGTTGCCCTCGGATCAACTGGTGATGACCCAGGAGCTCATTGCCAATATGCTCGGCGTTCGCCGCGAAGGCGTGACCGAGGCGGCCGGTAAGCTGCAACGACTGGGCGTCATCGAGTATCACCGTGGGCACATCCGGGTGCTGGATCGTGCCCGACTCGAGCAATTGAGCTGTGAATGCTATGCCGTGGTGAAAAAGGAAACGGATCGGCTGCTGAACCCTCTCTACCGCAAGACCCGCCCCCGGCTGTGACTGACCGGGCTGTCATCCGGACGGAGCCCGTCCTGGTCAGCCCGGCTATGTGCGATACCGAACAGACCACTTGCTCCCGGCCTGACAGTATGAGCACCATGCATAAATCCCCTCGTTCGCGAACGACAAGATCTTTCTTGCCGGACAACAGCGTTGCTCGCTCGGATAATGAGCCCAAGGTTAGAAAGGGACGACGTATCGGAAAGCCGCCACTGGGCACGTTCGATGACGTTTCATTCGAGGATATGGCGCACATCACGCTCGACGCGATAGGCGACGCTGTACTGGTGGTCGACCCGCAGGGCCAGGTGATCTACCTCAATAAAGTGGCGGAAACGCTGACCGGCTGGCCGAGCGAACAGGCGCTTGGGCAGCAGGTAGAAATGGTCTTTTCCATTTTCGACGGGAGCACCCGCGAGCGGGTGACCAGTCCGGGTCAGAGAGCTATCGACGAGGGGCGCACCGTCGGGTTGGCCCTGGGCAGTGTGCTGGTTCGCCGCGACGGCACCGACATGGCGATCGAGGACTCCGCGGCCCCCATCTACAATCGTTACGGCAAAGTCGCCGGTGCGGTTATCGTGTTTCACGATGCCCGCCAATCCGTGGCCGCGATGGAAGAGATGAGCCACCTGTCGCAACACGACATCCTCACCGGGCTGCCCAATCGAATTCTGCTCCGGGAACGGCTGACCCAGGCGATCGGGATGGCCCACCGACACGGTAATAACATGGCCGTGATGTTTCTGGATCTGGACCACTTCAAGCCCATCAACGACGCCTATGGCCATGCGGTCGGCGATCAACTGCTGCGTGATGCGGCGTCGGAAATCACGGCCTGTCTGCGCACAACCGACACAGTGAGCCGGCATGGTGGTGATGAGTTTTTAATCCTGTTAAGCGAAATTAAAGCGAGAACGGATGCCGTTCAGATCGCCCGGAAGATTCTCGATCGCTTCGCGCAGCCGCGCGTTCTCGATGGGCATGACGTCCAGGTGTCTCTGAGCATCGGCATCAGCGTCTTCCCCGAGGACGGGCAGGACCCCGATACCCTGATCCATAACGCCGATACCGCCATGTACGCGTCCAAGCAAAAGGGTCGCAACCAGTTTCAGTTTTGCGACCCGATGCAGCAGTCCGGGAGCGCCCCGCCGGATTCCGAGTGAGGTGTGTTTCGTTAAAACGTTCGCGCCGGGGCGGTACCTTGCGCAGTGATTATCAACTCAACCGATGATGCCTCGCTGCATCAGTCGGGTAACATCCCCCGCATCATGCCCGAGCTCCCGCAACACATCGCCGGTATCCGCCTCCAACGTCGGTGGCGCGCACCACAGCGCCTACACCCAGACGGTGTCGACCGAAGTGTTGGAGATCTACGCCGATATGGTGGATGTCGAATTGGTCACCATCGACAACGACACCAAACTGCGCGACCTGCGTCGTCAGTTGAAGAGTTAGAATGTGCTCGCGGGTGGGTTGCCGTTGGGCTAGTTCAGTTTAAGAGTCACTTTCCAGATCTTGAAGGATAGCTTCCGCTAAAGGCCATGGAAGCCGCCTGCCGGCGGCTTCCATGCGCTGGAATGCTGCGCGCGCTTCTTTCACTGAGATCAGTCGGCGCTTGACCATTGTCTCAACCAACCAAAGAGTTCCATGAACCATAACCGATTCTGATTCAGCTGCCTTTCTCAAAGCCATATCACCCGTGAGTAGGGGGCACTCCTCCTGCGCGGCCAGCGCTAATGCGAAGCAATCATTACGACTGGCTCGTTTGTACCTGGGTATGAGGTTCATTGCGTACGTCATTGTTTTGCTGTTTAACTCGCGCAGAGTCAGACCAAGCTCCAAAAGGTGTTGGTGCTCTTCCTCTAGTTCTTCGATGAAGAGAATGTCGGGAATACTGAATCTATAAGGCAGGTCGAACATCCTTTCAATCAACTGCCCTTCTTCGAGATCGATCAGGATGTTGGCATCACTGATGAGCAGCTGCATGGGTAACCCCCAGTTTCCGTTCTTTATGAAAACTGGAGAGAGAGATACCCATGAGTTCGGCAGCCTTGGACTCACCGATGTAGCCCTCTCCCAGGGCCCGGTATATAAGTTGTTCGAAAAGTAGCGTTTCTTCCTGAGGATATGCCTTTCCCGGCTCCTCAGTTCGCCAGCCCTGTTTGCTAAAGGTCATGTAGTAACGCTTTTGCAGGCTTTGAGTAATCACCTCGCACTGCCCGACTCGGACCAGTATCGCCATCATGCTGATACCGAATTCGTGCTTCAGGATAAACAGTTCTCGCGGTTCGAGTGCGCGTCGGTGCGTGCCAATCTGCTGTTGCAGTGCAGGCTTGGGAAGCAAAAAAGCTCCAGCAAAGTGATTGCATGCTTTTTCTTCGTCAAGTTCTGGACCAAGGCGACCATGCAACACCAAGTGACCCAGTTCGTGAGCCAGGGTAAAACGCTGCCGATCACCCGGTTGATACGAAGAAATGACGACGACGGGTGTGTCTCCGATTGAACCGGCGAGCCCGTCAAATTTCTTCTTGGATTCCACATCCGTTGTGATGATCATGATGCCCTTGGATTCCAGTGTATCGATCATTTCTGGAATAGGATTCAGGCCTAAGGCCCAAGCCTGGCGTACCTGAATCGCTATGGCTTCGATGGCATCATAATTCGTGACCTTCTCCGGTAGATCGGATGGTAACTCGAAAGCGGGCACAGGCTTGACGGAGTCCGGGTACAGATCCAGGAGTTCAGTCCAGCGTTCAGCTTGCTCCAATACATCGCCATTGATTTGGTCCAACAATTTTTGAGGTGTAGACGCCCGCTTGCGGTATTCAACGCCTTGAAGAGTGACTTTGACCGGTCGGAAGAAGTATTCGGTACGAACTCCCAGAGCTTTGGCCAGTTTCAGGAGATTGGTCGATGTGGGCATGGTTTGCCCGTGCTCGTATTTCTTGATGGCGTTGGCGGAAACGCCAATCTGTGCGGCGAGCGTCGTCATCGAAAGGCCGGCCGCCTTGCGAGCCCGAATGAGACGTTCTGCAAAAATATCCATTGTTCAGTGGGTTTCCGGCGTCAATTTGGTTTATAAAAATTAAAATAGTGTGAAAATTATAAACCTGCAAGTCCCTGATGTCGACCCGATCAACCTCTGGTAAGTTGCGCTGCTGTTGAAGAACGCTGTGTATGTGGGTGAGTTTGAGCTTACGGTGTTCGAGCGCCTAATTAACCGATTATGCCTTGCATCCTCATTCGGGCGATATCGTCTACATCATGCCCCAGTGCCTGTAACACCGCCTCGGTGTCCGATCCCAGGGACGGCGGCGCGCTGCGATACTGCACCTCGGACTCGCTGAACCGGATCGGGTTGGCGACCGAGGGTACTTCGCCCAGGGTCGGGTGGGGCAGGGTTCGGCGCATTTCCCGCGCCTGGACGTGTTCGTCCTCGAAGGTTTCTTTCAGGGTGTTGATCGGGCCGCAGGGTACCGAGACCCGTTCCAGTTCAGTCAGCCACCAGTCGCGGCTGTGTACGCGGATGACATCGGCCAGCATCGGCACCAGTTCGTCGCGGTGGGCGACCCGGCCCCGGTTGGTGGCGAAGCGCTCGTCCCTGGCCAGCTCCGGCACGCCCGCGACCTCACAGAACCGCTGGAACTGCCCGTCGTTGCCGACAGCGAGGATGATGTGACCGTCGGAGGTGGCGAACGCCTGATAGGGCACGATGTTCGGGTGGGCGTTGCCGAGCCGGCCGGGGGCCTGCTCCGTGGCGAGGTAGTTCATCGCCTGGTTGGCCATGGCCGCGACCTGTACATCGAGCAACGCCATGTCGATGTATTGCCCGCGTCCGGTCCGGTACCGGTACAGCAACGCGGCCTGGATGGCGTTGGCGGCGTAGAGGCCGGTGAGCACATCGGTCAGCGCGACGCCGACCTTCATCGGCTGGCCGTCCGGTTCGCCGGTGACGCTCATCAGCCCGCCCATGGCCTGAATCAGAAAATCGTAGCCGGCGCGTTGGCGGTAGGGGCCGGTCTGGCCGAAGCCGGTGATCGAGCAGTACACCAGCGCCGGGTTGATGGCCTTCAGGCTGTCGTAGTCGAGCCCGTATTTGGCCAGCCCGCCGACCTTGAAGTTCTCCACCAGCACGTCCGCTTCTTTGACCAGTTCACGGACCAGCGCCTGGCCCTCCGGGTGGGTGAAGTCGATGGCGATCGAGCGTTTGTTGCGGTTGCAGCTGTGGAAGTAGGCGGCGACGCGTTCGTCGCCGTCGTCGCTTTCGAAGAACGGCGGGCCCCAGCCCCGGGTGTCGTCACCGCTGCCGGGCCGTTCCACCTTGATCACGTCGGCGCCGAAATCGGCCAGCATCTGGCTGGCCCAGGGACCGGCCAGAATGCGGGAGAGATCCAGCACCTTGATGCCGGCCAAGGCGCCGGCCTGCGCGTGAGTGTCCATCAGCCGAACGCCTGAATGCCGGTTTGCGCGCGGCCGAGGATCAAGGCGTGCACGTCATGGGTGCCTTCGTAGGTGTTCACGGCCTCGAGGTTCATGACGTGGCGGATGACACCGTATTCGTCGCTGATGCCGTTGCCGCCGTGCATGTCCCGCGAGACGCGGGCGATGTCCAGCGCCTTGCCAGCGTTGTTGCGCTTCATCAGGGAAATCAGTTCCACCGGGCAGGCCCCGTCGTCCATCAGCCGGCCCATGCGCAAGGCGCCCTGCAGACCCAGGCTGATCTCGGTCTGCATGTCGGCCAGTTTCTTCTGCACCAATTGGGTGGCCGCCAGCGGGCGGTTGAACTGGATGCGCTCCAGAGTGTAGCTCTGGGCGGCGTGCCAGCAGGCCTCGGCCGCGCCCATGGCGCCCCAGGCGATGCCATAACGTGCCTTGTTCAGACAGCCGAACGGCCCTTTGAGCCCTTTGACGTTGGGCAGCAGGTTGGCTTCGGGCACATAGACGTCTTCCATCACGATTTCACCGGTGACGGAGGCGCGCAGGCTGAATTTGCCTTCGATTTTCGGTGTGCTCAGGCCTTTCATGTCGCGTTCGAGGATGAAACCGCGAATCTCGCCGTCGAGCTTGGCCCAGACCACGCAGATGTCGGCGATCGGCGAGTTGGTGATCCACATCTTGGTGCCGTTGAGGATGTAGCCGTTGTCGGTCTTGATGGCGCGGCTGCGCATGCTGCCGGGGTCGGAACCGGCGTCGGGCTCGGTCAGGCCGAAACAGCCGATCAGCTCGCCGGTGGCCAGCTTGGGCAGGTATTTTTTCCGCTGTTCTTCTGTGCCGTAGGCGTAAATCGGGTGCATCACCAGGGAGGACTGCACGCTCATGGCGGAGCGGTAGCCGGAATCGATGCGTTCGACTTCACGGGCGATCAGGCCGTAGGCGACGTGGCTGGCACCGACACAGCCGTATTCCTCCGGCAGGGTGACGCCGAGCATGCCCAGTTCGCCCAGTTCCAGCATGATGGCCGGGTCGAACGATTCGTTGCGGTTGGCCATCTGCACCCGGCTGCCGAGGCGGTCCTGGCAGTAATCGTGGGCGGTCTCCATGATCATGCGCTCTTCGTCGGTCAGTTGAGCGGTCAGCGAGAAGGGGTCTTTCCAATCGAAGGGGGCGGTCGCCATGGGGGTGTCCTCGTTGTTGTTGCGTCGTTGTTCGTTGGGTTCCCCTCAATCTAGCGCAGTGCACCTAATATCGAAATTATATTATTTATATATTTTCCATATGCGTTACTTATACTAGGGCGAAGTCCATCTCGAAACCGGGTGACCGCCATGCGTCTGGAAAGCATCAGCCGCCTCAAGTACTTCAACGACATCGCCATTACCGGCAGTTTTTCCAAGTCGGCCCGCCGGCTCGGCATCGCCCAGCCGGCGCTGAGCATCGCGATCAAGAAGCTGGAAGAGGAAACCGGCCTGAAGCTGATCAACCGGGCGGACCGGCGCATGTCGCTGACGTCGGATGGGCGGGTATTGCTCAGGCACGTGCGCAATATCCTCGAAGGGCTGGACGATGCGGTGCATGAGCTGGGCGAGCTGCAGGGGCTGGAATCCGGCGAGGTGAACATTGGCGCCTCGGCCATGTTGTCGACCTACTATCTGCCGCGCTACCTGTTCCGGTTCAAGAAACGCTACCCCGGCATCCGAGTACGCCTTGTCGAGGGTGGGACAGACACTCTGGAGCAATGGGTCATCAACGGCGAGTTGGACCTGGCCTTGCTGCGCTCGGAACAGCCGCACGACCAGATCCGTTACGCGTCGCAATTATCCGAACAGGTGGTCGCCTGCATACCCACCCATCACCATCTGGCCGAGCGGACGTCGATCGACATCGAGACCTTCTGCCGGCAACCCACGGTGTTGTTTCGCAAGGGCTACTTTCTGCGCGAGTCGATCGAGCAGCGGGCGCGCGCCAGTGGCCTGAGTCTGGATGTGCAATTCGAGACCAATCTGGTCGAACTGTTGAAGAACCTGGTGATGAACGAAATGGGCGTCGCCACCTGCCTGAGCATGATTGTCGAGAACGAACCCCGCCTTACCTGCCGCCCCTTCGACCCGCCCATTCCGCTGGAGCTGGCCTGGGGCTGGAAGAAGAACCACTACCTGTCGAAGGCCAGTCAGGCGTTTCTGGCCTGTTTCGATCAAGAACGTTAACAGTCCCGAACCATTTCAAGCTTGACACCGTGTCGCGGTTTTAATTTAATTCGGTCGACCGACCGAAAATGAATGAAATCCACAGAGCGGGGTATCGCTGTGCCACGGGAAGCCATCGTCAATGTCGTCAACACCTTCGCCAACGCCTTCGACCTGAAGGACTGGCACGGCCTGAAAGCGGTGTTGGCGAACGACATCGAGTGCGACTACACCAGCCTGCGGGGCGTCAAGGACGTGGTGACCCGCGAGGTTTATGTTGGCAAACGCGTGCTTGCACTGAATCACCTGAGAACGCATCACCTGATGGCCAATCATCAGGTGACGGTAGGGGACGAGACCGCGACCTGCATCGCCTCGGCGATGATCTGGCGCAGCGACGACGACCGGTCGTTCAACACCCATGCGGTGTACCGTTTTGGTTTGCGTCGCGGACCCGGGGGGTGGGTGATTCACGCCATCCGCCAGGAGGTGCTGTGGAACGAGGGCGATGCCTCGATTCACGCCGGAGCGCGAACCGAAGCACACACCGAATCCTGACCCCAATGAATCAAACGATCCATTCCCTGGGAGAATAACGCGTGACCCGGAACGCAAAACAACGAAAGACTCGTGACGATCTGCTGTCCGCGGCCGGAACCCTGCTGCGGGAGGTGGGCTATGGCGGCCTGTCGACGCGTAAGGTTGCGGAGACGGCCGGTGTGCCACTGAGCCAGATCCATTACCACTTCGGTTCGATGCAGGGCTTGTTGCTGGCCTTGCTCGAGGTGGAAAACGATCGCCTGCTGGATCGCCAGACGGCGATGTACGAATCCGACCGGCCCTTGTCCGAAAAGTGGGTCATGGCCTGCCGTTATCTGCACGACGATCTGGAATCGGGCTACGTCCGGGTTCTGCATGAAATGATGTACGCGGCCCTGTCGGATGTGGAGATTCGCCATCGCATTCAGCAACAACTGGATGGCTGGAAGGACTTGCTGACCTCGGTGGCGCAGCAGGCGATCGACCGGTACGGACCCATCGGCCCGTTCACGGCGGGCGAGTTGGGGATACTGGTCGGGCAGAGTTTTCTCGGCCTGGAAACCCTGTTGCTGCTGGATGCGGTCAAGGCCTCGGAAGATGGCTACAACGCCATTTGCAAAATCGGCGGCTTGATCGCCGAGATGGAACGGAGGGCGGGCGATGGTTAACCGGTATGTGGACCTGGTCGGCGAACCGCGTTCCATCGAACGCGACGGCTGCACCCTCGGTTATCGCATCGCCGGCGACGGCGACACCACCCTGGTGCTGTTCAGCGCCTGGCAGATCGTTCATTCGGGCGTGTGGAAAGGCCAGGTGCCGTATCTGTCGCAGTTTTACCGGGTAATCAGCATCGACTGTCGCGGCAACGGCCTGTCGGACCGCCCCAATGAGACAAGAGCTTACCATCCGTTCGAACTGGTGGCCGACGCCATCGCCATCATGGATGCGGAAGGGGTCGATCGCGCCTTCGTCGGCGGGTTTTCCTACGGCGGGCATCTGGCCGCGCTGTTGGCCGCCTACCACCCGGACCGGACGCAGGGCGCGATGCTGCTGGCGCCGACCGCGCCCTTCGGGCCGAGTTTTCCGCAGTTCCATCCGGACAACATCCGCGCCAAACGCGAGCATTACCACGGCTGGGAAAAATACGCCTTTCACTACTGGCAGCAGGATTACACCGGCTTCGCGGACTTCTTCGTGCGGCAGGCGCTGTCCGAGACGTTTTCGGAAAAACAGATCGAGGACGCCGTCGATTGGGCGCACGAGACCGACCCCTACACCCTGACGCACACCATCGCGGCACGGGCCGGCAGCGACGGCCAGCGCGAAGACGCCTATGAACGGATTCAGTGCCCGGTGCTGGTGGTGCAGGGAACCGACGACCGCATCGTGCCCCATGAGAAAGGCGAACTGATCGCGCGGATCACCGGGGCCCGGTTCGTGTCCCTGCCGGGGTCCGGCCATATGCCCAACGCCCGCATTCCGGCCAAGGTGAATCGTCTGCTGCGGGCGTTTGTTGACGAGGTGGTCGGTCCCCGTCCGGATGAACGCCCGACCGCACCGGCCATCACCCGCCATGGCCCGGGCCGTAAGCCGAAGGCGTTGTACCTGTCGTCGCCGATCGGGTTGGGCCATGTCCGGCGCGACCAGGCCATCGCAGAGGCGCTGCGCGATCGGCGCCCGGAGCTTGAGATCGACTGGCTGGCGCAGGCGCCGGTGACGTCCTATCTCGCCGCCTCGGGCGAGCGGGTTCACCCGATGTCGCGCAAGCTGCTCAGTGAATCCGAACACATCGAATCCGAATCCGGCGAGCACGATCTCAATGCCTTTCAGGCGTTGCGGCGCATGGATGCGATTCTGGTCGCCAATTTCTGCCTGTTCCAGGACGTGGTGGAGAACGACGACTACGACCTGGTCATCGCCGACGAGGCCTGGGACATCGACCGCTTCTGGCACGAACATCCGGAGTTGAAGCGCGCCAAGCTGGCGTGGATGACCGACTTTGTCGGCGTGTTGCCGATGACCTCGGCCACCAGCACCGAATCGCGACTGGCGCGGGACTGGAACGCCGAAATGATCGACTTCATCGAAAGCCGGCCCGACGTACGCGACGCCGCCCTGTTTATCGGCGACCGCGAAGACGTGGTGGACCTGCCGTTCGGTGACGGCCTGCCGTCCATACAGGACTGGACCGCGCAGCACCATGACTTTCCGGGATACATCAATCCCGTCGAGGCCTTGGCGCCGAACGACCGGGATGTGGTGCGACGCGCGCTGGGGTTCCGGTCCGGGCAGATCGTCTGCCTGGTCGCGGTGGGCGGTTCCGGCATCGGTCGGGTGCTGATCCGCCAGTTGCTGAGCATTGTCCCGGCGTTGCGCATGCGGGTGCCGGCGCTGGTGTTCGACATCGTGACCGGGCCGCGCATCGATCCGGCCGAATTGCCGACGGTGGAGGGTGTGACCTATCGGCGCTTCGTGCCGGACTTCCTGAACCATGTGCAGGCTTGCGACCTCGGCATCGTTCAGGGCGGCTTGTCGACCACGATGGAACTGACCTGTCTGGGCAAACCCTTTATCTATGTGCCACTGGAGCATCATTTCGAACAACAGATTCACGTCCACCACCGCTTGCAACGGTACGGATGTGGCCGGCGGGTGCCGTTCGCCGAACTGCGCGACGCGGACCGGCTGGCGAGCCATGTCGAGGCATTGCTCGAACGCCACGCCACCGCGAACGCCGCGCCGCCACCGGACTTTGGCGGAGCCGGGCGCGTCGCGGACCGGTTGGCGACTCTGTTTTAAACGGGCATTGCGCTTGCCCGACGTTTTCATTGGAGGAAATCCCATCATGAAGAAAGTACTGGCATGGACCTATGCCGGCATCGCCTATGCGCTGGCCATGGCCAACATCGTCTACATCGTCGGTTTTCTGGCCGACTTCGGTGTCCCCAAGGGGATCAATACGGGCCATTATGACGGCTCGCTGACCTCGGCGGTCGTCGTCAACTTGCTGCTGGTAACGGGCTTCGGTCTGCATCATTCGGTGACCGCCCGGCCGTTTTTCAAGCGCTGGTGGACACGGTTCGTCCCCGCGCACCTGGAACGGGCAACCTACCTGTACATGACGGCCGTCGTGACCGCGATTCTGGTTGTGGCCTGGCAGCCGATTCCGATCACAGTCTGGCACGTCGACAACGTCTGGGCGGCCGGTGCGATCATCGGTGCTTTTCTGCTGACCATTGGCATGATGTTCTCGGCCACGTTCCATTTCGGGCACTTTGGCTTCTTCGGGTTAAGTCAGGTCTGGCGCTGGGTACGCGAGGCGCGGCCGGCCGAACCAGTGTTCGCCGCCCGTTATCTGTATGCCCTGATCCGTCACCCGATCAGCCTGGGCTGGATGGTGTTGCCCTGGCTGACGCCCCGGATGACGGTCGGCCAGTTAGTGTTCGCCGTATCGGTCACACTCTATGTGTTGATCGCGACCTATTTCGAAGAGGCTGATCTGGTGTCGGAACTGGGTGAGCGGTACCAGCGGTATCGGAAGGAAGTACCGGCGTTTTTGCCGTTTTTGCGAGGCCGTGCGTCGGCCGGGTTGGGTCGGCAGGCATTGTGTATATCGGCGGTCATCGGTCTGATGTTTTTACTGGCACTGCCACCGCTTCATTGAACGGTGGCATCAGTCTTCAACGAAGAAGGCAGCGCCGATGTGACCCTGCACAATAGGCTGTAACACCCTTAGTCCTCAAGTGGAGTCAGCGATACTCGCGTTCACCGTTCACAAGTCGGCTCACGCCGAACGGATTGTCATCGCGCAAGCTGGCGGGCAACAGTGTTTCCGGAAAGTCCTGGTAGCACACCGGACGCAGGAAACGCTGAATGGCCGCCGACCCCACCGAAGTGCTGCGGGTGTCCGTTGTCGCCGGGAAGGGGCCGCCATGCACCATGGCGTCGCACACTTCTACGCCGGTTGGCCAGCCGTTCACCAACAGTCGCCCGGCCCGCCGTTCCAGGGTGGGCACCAAACGTTGGACCGCTGTCCAGTCGCCATCGTCCAACTGGAGTGTGGCGGTTAACTGCCCCTCCAGTTGCTCGGCCAGGGCTTGCATCTCGTCCAGGTCGTCGCATTCGACGATCACTGACGCAGCACCGAACACTTCCTCCCGCAGGGTCGGGTTCTTCCGGAACTCGGCGGCGCGGGCCTTGAACAAGGTGCTGCGGCCGGCCAGGTTCGAGGGACCGGGCTCGCCTTGTGCGACCTGGTTGGCGGCATCGGCCCGCTTCAGGCAACCGGTGCGATACGCCTCGGCGATGCCCGGAGTCAGCATGGTCTGCGCCTTTGTTTCGCGCACACGGCGGGCGGCCGTTTCCACAAACCGGTTCAGGTCGTCGCCACGGACCGCGAGCACCAACCCCGGGTTGGTACAGAACTGCCCCGCGCCCAGTGTCATCGAGGCCACAAACCCTTCCGCCAGATCGTCGGCTCGATGCTGCAAGGCTTCGGGGAACAGAAACACCGGATTGATGCTGCTCATTTCGGCGTAGACCGGAATCGGTTGCGGCCGGGATTGAGCGATCCGGGTCAGGGCCAGCCCGCCGGTCCGGGAACCGGTGAACCCCACCGCCTGGATGTCCGGGTGCGCGACCAGGGTGGCGCCCGCATCGTGACCGGCATCAAAGATCAGTGAAAACACCCCTTCCGCCAGGTCGCATCGGGCAATGGCCCGTTGGATGGCGCGGCCCACCAGCTCCGAGGTGCCGGGGTGAGCGGGATGGGCTTTCACCACGACCGGGCAGCCCGCCGCCAGCGCCGAGGCGGTATCGCCGCCGGCGACGCTGAACGCCAGCGGGAAATTGCTGGCACCAAAGACGGCGACCGGGCCGATGCCGATGTGACGCTGGCGCAGGTCCGACCGTGGCATGGGTGTCCGCTCCGGCTGTGCGGTGTCCACACGCACATCCATCCATTCTCCCCTTTGAACGACGGTAGCGAATAACCTCAGTTGGTTACAGGTTCTCCCCCGTTCCCCTTCCAGACGGGGGCGGGGCAATCCGGATTCGGCCATGGCGCGTCTGATCAGCCCGTCGCCCAGGGCCTCGATTTCATCAGCGATGGTGTCCAGAAACCGGGCGCGTTCATTGGGCGGTGTTTCCCGATAGGCGTCAAACGCCTTCGCGGCCAAGTGGCAAGCCTGGTCGACCTGATCGGGGCTCAGGCTGCCGAAGCTCGGACTCATGGGCTCACCAGTGGCCGCATCGATTGCCGTGAAGCGGGTTCCCGCACCGGGAACGGACGACTGACCGATCAATGAGTGTCCTGTCAGTTCCATTCTGATTCTCCTGTCGAATGAACGTTCGAGTATGAAAACCGATCTGGCTTTTCATGTCGACACATAGTCGACTTTGTTGATCTTGTCGTCAACATGTATATATTATGTCGACATGAGTTCGACAGAGCTCGTCAGCCGGATCCTGTTTCCGGTGGAATCCTGACCTACAAACACAACAAGAAAGGACAACCACAATGCTGAAAAAACTGCTGACTCTCTTTCACTGCAGCGCCCTGGGAGCTCTGCTGGCCAGCGGGTTTGCCCTGGCTGACACCCTGGATGAAGTCGTCGACCGGGGTACGCTGCGCTGCGCCGTCGTACTGGATTTCCCGCCGATCGGATATTGGAATGACAACAACGAACCAGCCGGTTTCGATGTCGAATACTGCAAGGATCTGGCGAATTCACTGGGCGTCGAAGTGGATCTGATCCCGGCTACCTGGTCCGAGCGTTTGCCCTTGATCGTGACCGGTCGTGCCGATGTGGTGATTGGTTCGACCTCGGACTCGCTGGAACGGGCCCAGACCGTTGGCTTCTCGATTCCTTACGCGGTGTTCGTGTCCCAGGCCATTGTGAACACAGACAGTGGCATCGAAACGTTTGAGGACATGCGGGGCAAAAAAGTCGCCGCCGGTGTCGGCACAGTGCAGGAACAATGGTACGAGGAATACGCCGACGACTGGGGTGACGACTATCGGTACCAGGGGTATCAGTCGGAAAACGAAGTCTTCCTGGCGGTGGAGCAGGGCAAAGTGGATGCCGGGATGACCGGAAATATCGTCGCCGGCCCGATTGCCCAACGGTTCGATAACATCGAATTGGGACCGGTACTGCCCTTTACCGCGGACTACGTTTCCATGGCCGGACCGCGCAAGGACGTCTCCTGGCTGAATTACCTCAACCTGTTTATCCAGCAGCAAGTACGTACCGGTCGTTATGAGGAACTGTGGGCGCAGTTCGTCGGCAGCGACGCTCCGGATCTGACCGTGGGCGGTGTCTACTACTGAACACTGACCCGATTGGGGAGCCGGGTGGACTCTGAACGCCTGCCCGGTTCATCACTCTCTGTCTGATTCGGATGGTCGTCATGGACTATAACTTTCATTGGCAGCCGGTCATCGGACGATTGCCGGACCTGCTGCTGGCTTCGCTGGATACGCTCCAGGTGGCGGCGCTGTCCATCGTGCTGGGCATTGTGATCGGATTGCTGCTGGCCATCCTGCGCATGAATGCCCGTGGGCGGTGGACACCTCTGCAGTGGTTTGCTGTGGCCTGGATTGAAATCGCACGCAACACACCGGTGTTGTTTCAGCTGTTCTTTTTCGGTTTCGGGCTGGGCGCCTGGGGGTGGCACCTGTCGCCGTTCATGATTGTGCTGGCCGGGCTGAGCTTCAATTGCGCCGGCTATTTGGCCGAAAACTTCCGCGGTGGTTTTCAGTCCATCCCGGATACCCAATACCGTGCGGCTCGCAGCGTGGGAATGAGCGCGGGACAAACCTATTACCACATCATCATTCCGCAAGTGCTGCGCAAGGTCTGGCACCCGTTGACCAATCAGATTGTCTGGGCCGTACTGATGAGTTCGCTGGGCATGCTGGTCGGCTATCAGGAACTGACCGGTTCGGCTCAGTATTTCGCTTCCCGGACCTATCGCATTTTCGAATATTTCGCGGTCGTCGCTTTGATCTATTACGCCCTGGTCAAACTCATTCTGATGGCCTCCCGGATGCTGGGCTGGCGACTGTTTCGCAGCGAAGGAGGGGTGTGATGGATTATTTTAGTGGACTGCAACTAAAAGACCTGGGATTTCTGGCGGAAGCCGCGGGTCGCACCTTGTTGATTTCCGGCGTATCCATTGGCATCGGCTCTCTGGTTGGCTTGATATTCGGCTGGCTATTAACCGTGCTGGGTCGAACAGGGCGATTTCTGTTGAATGCGGTTCTCGATGTGTTCCGGTCGATCCCGTTGCTGATACAGCTGGTGCTGTTCTACAACCTGTTTCCCATCATCGGTTTCTCTCTGGGACCTTTCGCAGCGGGCACTCTGGTCTTGACGGTATACACCGTGGCTCTGGTGTCCAACGTGACCCGTTCCGGACTGGAATCGGTCAGCCCCGACTTGCGCCGTGCCGCCCGAAGCCTGGGCCTCTCCTATTGGCAGGACATGCGCCACATCGTCTGGCCGGTGGGTTTGCGAGCGGTCTTTCCGGCCTGGGTCGGGGTGGCGCTCAGTGTGGTCAAAGACAGCGCCCTGGTATCGGTACTGGGCTATGTCGAATTACTGCGCGCGTCACAGACTCTGATCACCCGGACGCAGGAGCCCCTCATCATCCTGGCCATCGCCGGTGCGTTTTATTTTGCCTTGTCGTTTCCGATGGCGCGGGCGGCATCCCTTTATGAAAAACGGTGGGCACAATGATCGACATTACCAATTTGCACAAACGATTTGGCCCTTTGCATGTCCTCAAGGGGATCAATCTGACGGTCGACAAGGGCGAAGTCCTGTCCGTGATCGGCTCGTCGGGGTCGGGTAAATCGACCCTGCTGTATTGCATAAACGGACTGGAAAGCATTCAGGACGGCTCTATCCGGGTGGACGACACTGAGGTTCACCACCCTAAAACCGACCTGAACCGATTGCGGCAGAAGCTCGGCATGGTGTTTCAGCAATGGAACAGTTTTCCACACTTAACGGCTCTGGAAAACGTGGCCCTGGCGCCCCGGATCGTCAAAGGGCAGTCAAAGTCTGAAGCGAGCGAACGGGCCTCCGAACAACTGAACCACGTCGGGCTGGGCGACAAACTCGACAGCTACCCGCACGCCCTGTCCGGTGGGCAACAACAACGTTTGGCCATTGCCCGGGCATTGGCCATGGAACCGTCTTTAATGTTGTTTGATGAAGCAACATCGGCACTGGACCCGGAGTTGGTCGGTGAGGTTCTGGACACGATGAGAATGCTGGCCCGCGAGGGCATGACCATGATTTGCGTGACCCACGAAATGGGATTCGCGCGCGACGTATCCGATCGGGTGGCGTACTTTCACCAAGGCATCATGGAAGAAATCGGCCCGCCGGAACAATTATTCAACACCCCCCAATCCGAACACACGCGTGCTTTTTTATCGAAAGTACGATAAACCGATCGAGGAGACATTGATGGACACACGAATTTACGACGGCTGCATTCCTGCCCTGATGACACCCTGCAATCGTGACGGCGAACCGGACTTCGATGCCCTGGTTCGGATTGGCCGGGATCTGATTGAGACGGGCATGTCCGGTGTGGTGTATTGCGGCTCGATGGGGGATTGGCCCCTGTTGACGGACGAGCAGCGTCAGGAAGGCGTGGCACGCTTGGTGGAAGCCGGTGTTCCGGTCATCGTCGGAACCGGGGCCATTAATACGCAAAGTGCGGTCTCGCATGCCGCTCATGCCGCCCGGGTGGGCGCACAGGGGTTGATGGTGATTCCACGCGTGCTCTCGCGGGGTACATCGGTGGCGGCCCAACGCCATCATTTTTCCGACATTCTGGATGCGGCACCGAACGTGCCGGCGGTGATTTACAACAGCCCGTACTATGGTTTTGCCACGCGTGCCGATCTGTTTTTTGAGCTGCGTGACCGTTTTCCGAACCTGATCGGTTTCAAGGAATTCGGAGGCAAAGCAGATTTGAGTTATGCCGCCGAGCACATCACCAGCCAGGATGATCAGGTGTCATTGATGGTGGGTGTGGACACCACGGTTTATCACGGCTTTTTAAACTGCGGTGCCCGGGGCGCCATAACCGGAATTGGTAATGCGTTGCCGAAAGCGGTGTTGCATCTGGTCGATCTGTGTCGGCGTGGCGCCTCTGGCGATGCTGAAGCACGACGCGCCGCACGGGAGCTGGACGATGCGCTGGCGGTCCTGTCGTCGTTCGATGAAGGACCGGACCTGGTGCTGTATTACAAGCACCTGATGGTGTTGCAGGGGTATGCCGAATATGAACATCACTTCAATCCGACCGATGCGTTGAGCCCGAGTCAGAAGCATCACCTGGAAGAACAGTTCACGGTGTTTAATCAGTGGTATCAGAGCTGGTGCCAGCAACGGTGAGGAGGGCACGTCATGCAATTCATCGATTCCCACACCGAGGGTGAGCCGACGCGCGTCATCCTTTCGGGCGGGCCGGACCTCAAGCCCGGACCCGTGTCGCAACTGGCCCGCCAGTTGCTGGCGGAGCACCCCGGGTTTTATCGGTCGACCCTGATGGAGCCGCGAGGACACGATGCCATGGTTGGCGCCTTGCTTGTGCCTTCACAGCAAGACGACTGCTGCACGGGTGTGATCTACTACAACCCGGTTGGCAACCTCGGCATGTGCGGGCATGCCACACTTGGGACAGCCGTTACCCTGGCTCACCTGGGCCGTATTCAACCGGGATGTCATCGGTTCGAGACGCCGGTCGGCGTGGTGGAGGTTGAATTGCATGATGCGCACCGGGCGTCGGTGCGTAATGTTGAAAGTTTTCGCTACCGAAAAGACGTCTCGGTCGAGGTGCCGGAATTGGGGCCGGTCGTGGGTGACATTGCCTGGGGCGGCAACTGGTTTTTCCTGACCAAAACCTGCCCGGTACCGCTGCACTTCGATCAGATTGAATCTCTGACCCGATACGCGCGGCTCATCATGGCGGCCCTGCGAACGCAGGGTATTACCGGTGAGGAAGGCGGCGTGATTGATCATGTGGAATTCATCGGTGCGCCTCACCACCCGGACGCCCGGGGCCGCAATTTTGTGCTCTGTCCCGGCGGCGCCTATGATCGCTCGCCCTGTGGCACGGGAACTTCGGCCAAAGTCGCCTGTATGGCGGCCGACGACGAACTGGCTCCTGGAGAACCCTGGGTGCAGGAAAGTATTATCGATTCACGTTATACCCTGGTGTATGAACCCGGCCCCAACGGCGGTGTGATCCCGACCGTTACCGGCACGGCCTATGTGACGGCTGTGGGTGAGCTGGTGTTTGATGCAGCGGATCCTTACGTCGGCGGTATTACTCCGGCTCCAAACGACTGAGGGGAAACCGCGATGCGGAAAAACGATGCGGATATCATTGTTGTCGGCGCCGGAATCATCGGCATCACCTGCGCACTGGCTCTGCAATCCGACGGGCGGCGCGTACTGCTGCTCGACCGCTCCGGCATAGCCGCCGAGGCGAGTCGGGGCAATGCCGGTGCCTTCGCCTTTACCGATGTCGAGCCACTGGCGACGCCGGGTATCCTGCGTAAAGCACCCAAGTGGCTGATCGATCCGCTGGGTCCGTTGTCCTTGCCGATAGGCTATGCGCCGAAATTGACGCCCTGGCTGTTGCGGTTCTGGCGTTCCAGTTGGCGGGACCGTTTTGAGGCGGCCACGCGGGCACAAAGCGCTTTGATGCAATTGTCTCAGACCGCGCTTGAGAACCTGATCCGAGAAACGGATGCCGAACCCCTGTTCCAACGTGATGGGCAATTGCAGGTTTACGCCGGTGCGGCACAGTTCGAAGCCAGTCGACCGGGTTGGGCATTGAAACAACGACACGGTATTGATGTCCGGCTGCTGGACCATGCCGACGACATCGCGTCGATTCAGCCGGGGTTGGACGCTCGGTTTACACACGCCGGATACACACCGGACTGGATGAATGTGTGCAACCCCGTCACCTGGGCCACCCATTTGGCAACGGCTTTTCAAAAAGCAGGCGGGCATATTGAGTCGTTTAATGTGACCGACGTCGACGTACAAGCCGGGCGTGTATGCGTTCGCAGTGCTGCGCAGACCCGAGTATCGGATCGTGTGGTGATCGCTGGAGGTGCCTGGTCCGGCCGGCTTGCCTGGCAATTGGGTGACCGCTTGCCGCTCGATACCGAACGTGGCTACAACACGACCCTGCCCGCCGGTGCCTTCGATGTGAAAACCCACATCAGTTTTCCAAACGATGGCTTTGTCGTGTCACGTATCGATGGTGGCGTTCGCGTGGGTGGGGCAGTGGAATTCGGTGGCTTGAAGCGTCCGCCCAATTATCGGCGCGCCGATATTCTATTGGAAAAAGCGTCCCGCTATTTGCCTGGACTTCGCACGGAACAGGGGCAACGCTGGATGGGGTTTCGCCCTTCGATGCCGGACAGTTTACCCGTGATCGGACCGGCCCGGTGCAGTGACCGCGTAATCTACTGTTTTGGTCACGGGCATCTGGGGTTAACCCAGTCGTCGGGGACGGCGCAGTTGGTTAAAGCGATGGTAACTGACGCCGTCATGCCGATCGATCGGTCCCCCTATTCACCGCGACGATTTTCGCGTTGGTCGTAACCTACGGTCGGGAAACGCTTTATAAGGGAATGTTGTGGCGCCGGTCCTGCGCAATGTAGCGCTGGATTTGCGCGACGATCTGATCGGCGTGTTCCCTGGCCAACTGATCGGCGAGGGCGATGTCCCGGTTTCGAATCGCCTGTATCTGGTCTTCGTGCTGGTCCGAGTATTCACGCGGGATTTGGTCGTTGAACGAGATGTAATACAGGCGTAGGAGTCGGCGACCTTCGTCGAGCAATCGTTTAAACAGATCGCGGTAGTACCGGTTACCACCGGCATCGGCGATGGCAAGGTGAAATTCCCGGTTGGCGGTTATCATGGCCAGGGCATCGCCACGTTCAACCGCGTCGGCATACTCCGCCTGCAATTGTTCCAGCCTTTCCCAGTCGCTCTCGGTGGCAAACTCGGCCGCTAACCGAGTGTTGACGCGATACATCAGTGTCAGCGCATCGAAATACGACGACAAGTCCATTAAGTCGATTTGCGACACGATGGTGGACCGGTTGGTCAGTGTGGTCACCAGCCCGTCCGCGGACAACTTGAGTATGGCTTCGCGAATGGGCGTACGGGACATCTGGAAACGTTCGGAGAGCTGATTTTCTTCCAGCGGAGTACCCGGTGCCAGCGTCAGATCGATGATTTCATTGCGCAAGGTTTCATAAACCGTCGAAACGCCCGAGCCCCGACGACGGGTGGGTTTGGTGGACGGTGAATCGGCGGCTGCCATGGTGATCTCCGGAAAAGTCTGTCGAGTTGAATGGTCGGTTCGGGTGGCCAGTGGCTGAGCATGGTATCCAGAAACGCTTATCGTGTCGACATGAGGTATTTCAGATGGGCTCGTTAACGTCCGATTGTATCGCTACAAAAAGCACGATAACCGCTTTATTGAGCCTTCAGGAAAAAGCGCTGGTCTTCCACAAGAAAAGGCTGATAGCCTTCCGGCTCCCGCTGTTCTTTAGCTGTTTGAGGAACTTATGAATCAGAACGCACCCGAGCCCGTCAAAGGCGTCTTTTTTGGTCTCGCCAGCTATGGCATCTGGGGCTGTTTTCCGTTGTTTTTCGCCTTGTTCGAAGGCATCCCGTCCTGGGAAATTCTGATTCACCGCGTGGTCTGGTCCTGTGTGTTCCTGGCCCTTGTGATCACGTTCATGCGTCGCTGGTCGGTGGTCTCCATCGCCTTGGCCGAACCCAAACGGTTGGGGCGGGTGTTGGTGTGTGCTGTACTCATCGCTATTAATTGGGTGACGTATATTTATTCGGTGGAATCCAACAACGTCTTTCAGGCGAGCCTGGGGTATTTTCTGACGCCGTTGATCAATGTCGCCCTGGGCATGATCATTCTGAAAGAGCAGATCAGCCGGGCACAGGGTGTGGCCGTGGCCATCGCGACGGTGGCGATACTGCTGCAATTGGCGACGCTGGGGACGGTTCCGTATCTGTCCCTGATTCTGGCGTTCAGCTTCGGCACCTATGGGCTGATCCGCAAGCAGGTCCCGTTGGACGGGTTGTCCGGTCTGTTCGTGGAGACCCTGTTATTGATGCCATTCGGTTTGCTGGCGTTCGGTGTACTCAGTCAGTTGGATCTGTCGCATTTCACCGAGAATCGCGAGAGCACACTGTTGTTGATCGCCAGCGGTATTCTCACCGCCATTCCGTTGTTGTTCTTCGCCGGGGCGGCGCGCCGGTTGCGTCTGGCGACGGTCGGTTTTCTGATGTACATCAACCCGACCATTCAGTTCCTGATCGCGTTGCTGGTGTTCAACGAACCGCTTAAGCCCAGTCAGTTGATTACCTTTGTATTGATCTGGTGTTCGCTGGCGCTGTATTCCTGGTCGATCTGGAAGGGACGGGCGAAACCGGTTTAATCCGGGAAATCCACCTCGTCGAGTGACTCGGCCAGAAAATCGAGCAGGGTCCGCACCGAAGGCAGCAGCCCACGACGGGATGGAAAGACGGCATGGAACAGTCCGCCCCGGGGGCGCCAGTCGGGCATCACGCTCACCAACCGGCCCGCACGCAAGTCGTCACCGGCGACGATCATGGGCAATCGTGCGATGCCCAGGCCGGACAGCGCGGCCTCGCGCAGGGTGAACACATCGTCTGTGACCAGCCTGGGTTCGTGCGGTATCCGAACCTCGGCATCCTCGGGGCCATCGAGGCACCAGTAATGTCGTCCGTCGGGGTCTTCGAAATCGAGACTGGGCAGCCGGCTCAGATCGGATGGGCCGGTGAGCGTTGGGTGTCCGGCCAAGAGACTCGGAGAGGCCATCAGGCACTGTGGACTTTGTGATAACACCTTCATGGTGAGGTGGCTGTCTTCCAGCGGCGGAAACCGAACCCGCAACGCGATGTCGAATCCTTCCCGGATGACATCCACCCGTCGACTGGTGGCCTCAACGTTCAGTTGAACCTCCGGGTAGCGTTCCATGAATCGCACCAGTAACGGTGCGATCAGGAAGTACAGCATGCCCGGCGGGCAACTGAGTCGAACCACACCCCTGGGCCGGGCCCGGGACCGGTCGATCACCTCCTGGGCGGCTTCGGCCTCCACCAGCATAGCCAGGCAATGCCGGTAGTACTCCTGTCCGATCTCGGTGACAGTGAAGCGACGGGTGGACCGATGAATCAACCGGGTGTCCAGTGTGCGCTCGAGCAGCGCGATGCGGCGGCTGAGCTTGGACTTGGGGATGCCCAGTGCCCGGCCGGCCGGAGCGAACCCTCCGTGGTCGACCACTTTGACGAAATAGTACAGATCGTTAAGGTCTTGCATGCGGGTCATCGTTCTATTGGTGGGACTCTGAGTGGTGTTTATAGCATCTACCGGTATCGTCGTTGCGTCAATATCATGAAAGTCATTGCAAAGGCCAACACATTTGGCGAGGAGCTATGACCATGAAACAGATTCAGGCCGTTTTCAGCCCACCCCAGGGTCACTGGGTCGGTGACGGGTTTCCGGTCCGGTCCCTGATGTCCTATAACCGCATGGGCGCGGACGCCATCAGCCCCTTTCTGCTGCTGGATTACGCCGGCCCGGCGCGTTTCGCGCCGTCTCACCGGCAACGCGGTGTCGGCGAGCATCCGCATCGCGGCTTCGAGACGGTGACGCTGGTGCTCCAGGGCGAACTGGAACACCGCGATTCCAGCGGCGAAGGCGGTCGCATTGGCGAGGGCGATGTTCAGTGGATGACGGCCGGGGCCGGCATCGTGCACGAGGAGCTGCATTCCAGGGCATTCACCGAAACGGGAGGTGTGCTGGAAATGGTGCAGCTGTGGGTCAACCTGCCGGCAGCCTCCAAGGACACACCACCGGGCTACCAGACCCTGTTGTCCGCCGACATTCCGGTCGTCGACCTGGACGAAGCCGGTAGCCGCCTGCGGGTCATCGCCGGTGACTACGCCGGACGCACCGGGCCGGCCAGAACCTTCAGCCCGGTCTCGGTCTGGGACGTCGCTCTGGCGGCCGGTGCCGATATCACCCTGCCGGTTGTGGACGGACACACTACACTTGTGGCGGTGCTCGACGGTTCGGTGACGCTCAATGGCACCGAGATAACCCGCAAAGCGGATATGGCCTGCTTCGGTCGCGAGGGTGATTCGATCCGGCTCGAAGCCGATGCGTCGACACGGCTGCTGATACTCGGCGGCGAGCCGATCGACGAACCGGTGGTCGGTCACGGCCCCTTCGTGATGAACAGCCATGAAGACATCCATCAGGCGCTGACCGATTTCCATCTCGGGAAATTCGGACGTCTGTCATAACACGCTGTGGTCAATGGGAGGTAACGAATGAGTAATATGGCGAAATCGGTGTTTCAGGATTGTGATCAGGTGGAGCCTTCCTGCACGGCCATCGACCGAATACTGGAACCGCGTATGTCCGATCTGGGCGGGTTTTCGGTACGACGACTGTTGCCGACACGGCAGCAGAAGAAGGTCGGTCCCTGGATCTTCTTCGATCACATGGGGCCGGCCGAATTTCCACCGGGTGAGGGCATCAATGTGCGGCCGCATCCGCATATTGGGCTGGCGACGGTCACCTATCTGTTCGAAGGCGAGATGTTGCATCGGGATTCGCTCGGTACCGTTCAGACCATTCGACCGGGCGATGTGAACCTGATGCTGGCCGGTCGCGGCATCGTGCATTCCGAACGGGAACGGCCGGAGGCTTTGTCGAACACGCGGACCCAGCACGGCTTGCAGTTGTGGCTGGCGTTGCCGAAAGACAAAGAGGAATCCGCACCGGCGTTCTACCATTATCCGGACGCCGATATCCCCCGGGTGGACGTGAAAGGCGTGCCCGTTCGCGTCATGATCGGTCGGGCCTATGGTGCCGTCTCACCGGTGAAGACCTTCGCCGATACGCTCTACATCGAGGCGAGGCTGGCCAAAGGGCAGCGGTTGATGTTGCCGGAAGCTCAGGAGCGGGCGGTCTATGTCGTGCAGGGGGAATTGAAAGCCCGCGACATTGCCTTGCCGGCTCAGAGCATGGCGGTGCTGTCGGATGAGACCGGAGTAAAGGTCGAAGCGGTGGAGGATACCTGGATCGCCGTGATCGGCGGTGAAGCGCTGACCCGTCGCTACATCGACTGGAATTTCGTCTCCAGTCGCAAGGAACGGATAGACCAGGCCAGGGAAGATTGGCGTGCGGGACGATTCGATAAGGTGCCGGGCGATGAAGAGGAATTTATTCCACTGCCGGAGTAAACGTTGAAAGGCTTCGATCGGCCGTTTTCTTCACGGCCGATCCAGAGGAAACCGGTGTTAAGCGCCGTGCGGCGTAACCGGCGGTACCAACAGCCCGACCAGGGCTTTTTTCACTCGACCCAGCCCCTGACGAATCAAGGCGCCGATAAAAGCATCCCGCTGTCTGAACGCCGTATGTTGCAGGCTGTTCAGGTCCGGGTGGGTGCGAAGATCCAGCGTGTCGGTGGACGATGTGGAGAGGTCAAACTGCGTCATCTTTGCCTGCCTTAAGACGAACATTCTCGATAACGGGCGGCGTTGCACCACCCGAGCCGGCCGGCATGATAGTGACCTGACCGTTCGGTCACAAGTGATGAATTTTTATCCTGTCGATCGAATTTTTTCACCCATGGCCGAACATCGTTTTGACCGGCAGAAAACACCTTTTTTCAGGTCATCCAAACCCGAAAAACCATCAGTCGACGCCGCTCAGGAGGGTGTCGAACAGCGCCCCTTCGCCGGTGCGAAAACCGTCGAGCACGGAAAAATGATGGCACGCTTCGATGCGTCTGCTGGAGACGGTCCGCTCCGGGTTGGCCGCGCGCAGGTGGTCGGCGAACACCGACGACTGACGATGAAATTCCTCGGACTCCAATGCGCCCACTAAAAGGTGAATCGGGTTGCTCGAACGCGGCGGCTGAAACAACGGGCTGTAGTCCTGCAGGTCGCGTCCGGTCAGTTGCAATCTCGGTTGCAACCAGGAATACGGGAAGGGGCGCAGGTCGAACAACCCGCTGATGGCGGTGGTGGATCGAATCAAGTCCCCGGGTAGGCCGTAGTGTGTTTCCCAGTCCGTCGCCTGCAGCATGCCGACGATCTGACCGCCGGCGGAATGACCAGAGACGCTGATCCGGTTCGGGTCACCCTGACCCTCCGCGGCGGTTCGATACACCCAGGCCAATGCCGCCCGGCATTGCCGAACGATTTCGCCCAGCGTCACCGTCGGGCACAACGCATAGTTCACCACAACCGTTGTTACGCCTCGCGGGACCAGTGCCTCGGCGACAAACGAGAAGTCGTCGCTGGACAGGGCGCGCCAGTACCCGCCGTGGAAGAAGACGTGGATCGGTGCGCCGGGGTCGCCGGCCGGAAACACATCCAGATGCTCCACCAGGGTCGCGCCGTAGCGATGGCGTTGATGGGTCAGCCGGTCCCGGGTCGACAGGCTGTCTTCCTGGTATCGGCGAATGGCCGACGGCCCGTCCACGCTGAGCATGGGGTTGTATTGCGCATCGATGGCTTCCTGTGAATCCAGATCCCGATACAGCATTGCAAGGTCTCCTACCGGTTACGTAAGGCAGTTTGCCGCATTAGGGCCCGGGTGTCTCGACCGGGTCGGCCTGATACCGGCCGGACGTATCCTGCTCGGTCAGTCGCGCCCGGATCCGCTCGCGAACCGGGTCGGTCAGTTGTTCGGCCAGGGCGAAGGGGCCGAGCCGGAAATTCAGGCCGTTTCGCAGGGCGGTGTCGATGTCGCCGGCTTCGGCCACACCGCTGCGCGCGACGCGATCGGCCTCATCGAACAGCATCGTCACCAGCCGCTGGGCGATCAGACCGGGTTTGTCGGGCACGCGGATCAGGCCGACACCGAACTTCGCCGCACAGGCTTCCGCCATCTCGCACACGCCTTCGTCGAGATACCCGCTGGCGGTGTAGGCCAGGGTCGCCGGGCGGTCGGTCCAGTCGATGAAGCTCTGGTCGAGCAGCAGTACCGGTTGTGCCGTCTCAGCCGCGATCCTGTCCGCGCTGCGTCCGTCGCTGATGACCACGGCACAGGGCAGTTCCGCTTGCAAACGGTCGACCAGGGCCGCGCTGCCGTCTACCCGGGCGGTGTATATGTGTTCGGCTTTGGGGCGCGGGTGGGGGTAGAAGCCCTGACCGGTTTTCCGGCCCAATTGCCCGGCTTCGACCCGGTCGCGCACGGAAACGGCCGGCCGGAAACGTGGGTGGTGGTCGAACGCTCGCCACAGGGTTTCCGTCGCCGCCAGGTTGATGTCCAGCCCGACCAGATCCATCAGCGCGAAGGGGCCGAGCGGGACGCCGAGGTTCGCGGTCAGGCAATCGTCGATCACCTCGGGCGTCGCCAGGTTCTGTTCGAGCATGACCAGCGACTCGGAATAAAACGGCCGGGCGCAGCGATTGACGATGAACCCCGGACTGTCGGCGACACTGACCGGTTGCTTGCCCAGGGTGGGCACCCAATCCAGCAGCATTCGCTGCAAGGCCGGATCGCTGTCGCGTGTGTTGACGACTTCGACCAGCTTCATGACCGGCGCCGGATTGAAAAAATGCAGACCGAACAGGCGCTGCGGATGCCGCAGGCCGTCGGCGATGTCGGTGACGGACAGGGACGAGGTGTTGGTGCACAGCAGGGTATCTGTCGAGCAGACCGTTTCCAGTTCCTGAAACACCGCGTGTTTCACATCGAGCCGTTCGACAATGGCTTCGACGACCAGATCCGCGTCGGCCAGATCATCCATCCGGTCGACGGGGTGCAGTCGATCGATCGTGGCCTGTCGGTCCGCTTCACTCAGGCGGCCTTTGCTCACGCGTCGTGCCAGCGCCTCGCCAATGGCGGTGCGGGCGGCTTCCGCCGCGCCATCGGCCACGTCGAATACGCTGACTCGATGGCCGGCCTGAGCCATCACCTGGGCGATGCCCTGGCCCATGATGCCGGCGCCGATGACGGCGATGTGGTGAGGGGTGTTCATGAGGCTCTCCAAACGGTTACTGACCGGTGAAAGTCGGGCGGCGTTTTTCCCGAAAGGCGGTAATGCCTTCGATTTTGTCCTGACTGGACAGCAGTCGTTCGAAGGCGCGCCGCTCCCAATCCAGTCCGTCGTTCAACCGGTCTTCGGTGGCTTTTAATACGGCCGCTTTCGATGCCTCGACGGCCAGCGGTGCCGCTTTAACCAGCTTTTCCGCGAGTGACCGGGCAGTGGTGACCGCTTCGCCCCGGTCGGCCCGGTGCGAGACCAGTCCCCAATCATAGGCGGTTGCGCCGCTGATGCGTTCGCCCAGTAGGGCCAGCCGCATCGCCCGGGCTTTGCCGAGTCGGTCGGCCAGACGCTGCAGGCCGCCGGCGCCGGGAATCAGCCCCAGGCGGATCTCCGGCTGACCGAACGAGGCGTCATCGGCGGCCACGCACAGGTCGGCGCTGAGGGCCAGTTCGCACCCGCCACCCAGGCAATAACCTTCCACCGCCGCGATGACCGGCTTGCGCACCGACTGCAACTGGCGCCAGTAGGTCTTGCGCACGTCATCGGCGCCCTCGGCTTCGGTTTTATCGGCGATTTCGTTGATGTCGGCGCCGGCGGCGAAATGCTCGCCGGTACCGCTGATCAGAATGACCCGGATCGAGGGGTCGTCGTCGGCGCGCGCGAAGGCCTCCGACAGGGCTTGCAGCAAGGCCGTGTTCAGGGCGTTGTGCGCCTCCGGCCGGTTCAGCCGGGCGTGGAAGAGGCCTTCGCCGGCTTCGGTGATCAGCATCGAACTCATGACACTCTCCTGTGACAGACTGGCGTCGAGGTTATGCTTGAAGGTTGAAATATTCAAGCATGAAGTTTTAAGCTTGAAATAAATTCGAGTGCGATCTAGAGTGCCTTTCAGACTTCAGGTGATTCAGACCGCCCATAACAACACAAGGTGATTTGCCATGAACATAGCCTGCCTCGGCGGTGGCCCGGCCGGACTTTACTTCGCCATCAGCGCCAAGTTGCGCAATCCGGATCATCACATCGTGGTTATCGAGCGCAATCGCCCCAACGACACCTTTGGTTGGGGCGTGGTGCTTTCGGATGAAACCCTGGACAACCTGGCGGCGAACGACCCGGTCAGCGCCGAGCGCATTCGTGAACATTTCGCCTATTGGGACGACATCGCCGTGGTGCACCGTGGCCACCGGACGGTATCGACCGGGCACGGTTTCTGCGGCATCGGCCGCCGGCAACTGCTGGTGCTGTTGCAGGAACGCGCCCGCGAACTGGGCATCGAGTTGCAGTTCGAGACCGAGGTGACGGACGTTGACACCTATCGGCGCGAGTTCGATCTGGTCATTGCCTCGGACGGCATTCACTCCAAGGTGCGCACGGCCTACGAGTCCGTGTTCAAACCGGACATCGACGTGCGCGCCTGCAAGTTCGTCTGGCTGGGCACGCGGCAGAAATTCGACGACGCCTTCACCTTTATTTTCGAGAAAACCGAGCACGGCTGGGTCTGGGCTCACGCCTATCAATTCGACGACGAGACCGCGACCTTCATTGTCGAGTGTTCCCAACAGACCTGGGACGCCTTCGGCTTCGGCGATATGACCCAGGACGAATCCATCGCCACCTGCGAACGCATCTTCAAGGCGCATCTCGGCGGTCACGCGCTGATGAGCAACGCCCGCCATGTGCGGGGTTCGGCGTGGATCAATTTCCCGCGCGTGCTGTGCGAGCGCTGGAGTCACGAGAACATCGTGTTGATGGGCGATGCCGCCGCTACGGCGCACTTCTCCATCGGTTCCGGCACCAAGCTGGCGCTGGAGAGCGCCATCGCCCTGGCCGATTATGTCGAAGCGGAACCGACACTGGCCGAGGCGTTTCAGCGTTACGAGGACGAGCGTCGGCTGCAGGTGTTGCGGTTGCAGTCGGCGGCGCGCAATTCCACCGAATGGTTCGAGAATGTCGAGCGTTATCTGGACCTGGACCCGGTGCAGTTCAATTATGCGTTGCTGACGCGATCCCAGCGCATCAGTCACGAGAATTTACGCCTGCGCGACCCGGCCTGGCTGTCCAGCGCCGAGGCCTGGTTCCAGCAGCAGGCCGGTGTGTCCGGCAGCGATCAGGCACCGATGTTCGCGCCCTATCGCTTGCGCGATCTGACGTTGAAAAACCGCGTCGTGGTCTCGCCGATGGCGCAATACAAGGCGGTCGACGGTCTTCCCACCGACTGGCATTTCGTCCACTACGCCGAACGCGCCAAGGGCGGTGCCGGCCTGGTCTACACCGAGATGACCTGTGTGACTCCCGAAGGGCGGATCACACCGGGGTGCCCGGGGCTGTACACCGACGAGCAGGCCAATGAGTGGCGGCGCCTGGTCGACTTCGTGCACGCTGAGACCGACGCCAAACTCTGCATGCAGTTGGGCCATTCCGGGCCCAAGGGCTCCACCCAGCTCGGCTGGCAGGAAATGGACGCGCCGCTGCCCGAGGGTAACTGGCCGTTGCTGGCCGCCTCCGACATTCCCTGGTCCGAACGCAATCAGATCCCCAAGGCCATGGACCGTGACGACATGGACCGGACCACGGCCGACTTTGTGCGCGCCGCCGAGCGCGCCCGCGATGCCGGGTTCGACATGCTGGAACTGCATGCCGCCCACGGTTACCTGCTGTCCAGCTTCATCACCCCGTTGACCAACCGGCGCACCGACGAATACGGCGGGTCGCTGGACAACCGGCTGCGGTATCCGCTCGAAGTGTTCCGGGCTGTGCGCGCGGTCTGGCCCGAAAACCGTCCGATGTCCGTGCGCATCTCCGCCACCGACTGGGTCGATGGCGACGGGGTCGATCCTTCCGAGGCGGTCGAGATCGCGCGCGCGTTCCGCGACGCCGGCGCGGACATTTGCGACGTCTCGGCGGGGCAGACCTCGACCCGGGCGCGCCCGGTTTACGGGCGCATGTTCCAGACGCCCTTTGCCGATCGCATCCGCAATGAAGTCGGCATGCCGACCATGGCGGTGGGTAATATTTTCGACCCGGACCATGTGAATTCGATTCTGATGGCCGGCCGCGCGGATCTGGTCTGCCTGGCCCGGCCGCACCTGGCTGACCCGTACTGGACGCTGCATGCGGCGGCCAGGATCGGCAACGATCAACAGGTCTGGCCGGCCCCCTACCTGGCCGGGCGCGACCAACTGTTGCGGCTGGCCCAACGCGACGAAGGACTGATTTGACACCATGAGCACCGAGTTTTCCGACCAAAGGATTCTGATCACCGGCGGCGGTACCGGCATCGGCGCCGCCATGGCGCGGGCGTTCGCCGACGCCGGGGCCGAGGTGGTGATCGCCGGGCGCACCGAAGCGGCCCTGCGGGCTGTCGCCGAGAGCCATGAGCGGATTCGTTATCGTACGGCTGATGTCACCGACCCGCAGAGCGTCGAGGCCCTGTTTGAAGGGCTCGGGCCGCTGGATGTGGTCATCGCCAATGCCGGCGCGGCGTCCAGCGCCCCGGTGAGCAAAACCTCGCTGGCCGACTGGCAGGCCATGCTGGACGTGAACCTGACCGGGGTGTTTCTGACACTGCAGGCCGGTCTGGCCAATCTGGCCGAGGGCGGCCGATTGATGGCCGTGGCCTCCACGGCCGGCTTGAAAGGCTACCCCTATGTGGCGCCCTATTGCGCCGCCAAGCACGGTGTCATCGGCCTGGTCAAAGCCCTGGCGCAGGAAGTGGCGCGCAAGGGCATCACCGTGAACGCGCTGTGCCCCGGGTTCACCGAAACACCGCTGCTCGATCGCAGCCTCGACACCATCACCGCCACCACCGGCCTGAGCCGGGAAGACGCCACGCGACAACTGACCGGTCACAACCCGCAGGGACGCCTGATCCAACCGGACGATGTCGCCCGGACCGCGCTCTGGCTGGCATCGCCCGGCGCCCGGGCCATCACCGGCCAGGCCATTTCCATTTCCGGAGGGGAGCAATGAGCACCGCACGCACTACCGATCTGACCAGCAAGGAACATCTGCGCCTCTGGCTGCGCCTGCTCGGCACCACGCGCCGGGTCGAGGCCGTGTTGCGCGAACGGTTGCGCACCGAATTCGACACCACCCTGCCGCGCTTTGACGTTCTGGCGGCGCTGTCGCGCCATCCCGGCGGGTTGAAAATGAACGAATTGTCGTCGCAGTTGAAAGTCTCGAACGGCAATGTCACCGGCATCATCAGCCGTCTGGTCGAGGACGGCTGGGTGGAGCGCATCGCCATCGCCGAGGACCGGCGCGCGACCCGAATCAAACTGACCGAAACCGGCAAGGCCCAGTTCAATCGCATGGCCGCTGCCCACGAATGCTGGGTGGATGAACTGTTTTCCAATCTCTCGGCCGATGCCGCCCACCACATGAACGAACTGCTGGCCCACCTGCCACTGGCCTCGGGAGAACCGCAATGACCCTGACGACTGTCACGATGGCCGATTTCACACCGAAGCATTTCCTGTGGCGCGTCGAGGGACGCGTGGCCGTCATTCAACTGAACCGGCCGGAGCGCAAAAACCCGCTGACCTTCGACAGCTATGCGGAACTGCGCGACACCTTTCGCCAACTGCCCTACGCCGATGACATCGACGCTGTCGTGCTGGCATCGAACGGGGGCAATTTCAGTTCCGGCGGTGATGTGCACGACATCATCGCACCGCTGGTGTCGATGGAGATGAAAGAGCTGCTCGCTTTCACCCGCATGACCGGCGACCTGGTCAAGGCCATGCTCGGCTGCGGCAAACCGGTGATTACCGCCGCTGACGGCGTGTGTGTCGGTGCCGGCGCCATCATGGCCATGGCCTCCGACATTCGTTTCGCCACAGCCGAGACCAAGACAGCCTTTCTGTTTACCAAAGTCGGCCTCGCCGGCTGCGACATGGGGGCCTGCGCCATGCTGCCACGCATCATCGGTCAGGGTCGGGCGGCGGACCTGCTCTACACCGGTCGTACCATGAGCGCCGACGAAGGCCTGGCCTGGGGGTTCTACAACCGGGTGGTCGAGGCGGATCAATTGGAAGCCCAAGCGCTCGATTACGCGCGCAAGCTGACCGAAGGACCGACCTTCGCCCACGGCATCACCAAGACGCAGCTGAATCAGGAATGGTCGATGAGCCTGGAGCAGGCGATCGAAGCCGAAGCCCAGGCGCAGGCGATCTGCATGCAGACGAAGGACTTCGAACGCGCCTATCGCGCTTTTGTGGCCAAGGAAAAGCCGACCTTCGGAGGCGACTGATGAGCGACACCACCTTTTTGAATTGGCCGTTTTTCGAAGCGCGACACCGCGACTGGGCGGCCGGACTCGATGCCTGGTGCCGCGAGCACCTGGCGGACCACAGCGAACCCGGGGACGTGGACGCCCGCTGTCGGGAATTGGTCTCGATGCTGGGTCGTGATGGCTGGTTGCAACCGACCGCCGGCGACCAGCTCGATGTCCGCACCCTGTGTCTCGCCCGCGAAACCCTGGCCCGGTACGACGGCCTGGCCGATTTCGCGTTCGCGATGCAGGGGCTCGGCACCGGGGCCATCAGTCTGTTCGGACAGGAGGCGCAGCGCGACTGGCTGGAGCGTACCCGCACCGGGCAGGCCATCGCCGCCTTCGCGCTGACCGAATCCGCTTCGGGGTCGGACGTCGCCAACATCGCCACCACGGCGGAACGCGACGGCGACGACTACATCCTCGACGGCGAAAAGACCTGGATTTCCAACGGCGGCATCGCCGACCTCTACGTCGTCTTCGCCCGCACCGGTGAAGCCCCCGGTGCCAAAGGGCTGTCGGCGTTTATCGTCGAAGCCGACCGGCCCGGGTTCGAGATCCGCGAGCGGTTGCACACCAGTGCGCCGCATCCGCTGGCCCGGCTCGGATTCAACCGGGTGCGCATCCCGGCCTCGAACCGGCTCGGCGAGCCCGGGCAGGGGTTCAAGATCGCGATGTCGGTGCTGGACGTGTTCCGCTCGACCGTCGGCGCGGCCGCCCTCGGCTTCGCCCGACGCGCCCTGGATGAAAGCCTGACCCGGGCGCGCGAGCGCGAACTGTTCGGCGGGCCGCTGGCCGACCTGCAGATGGTGCAGGGGCATCTGGCGGACATGGCGCTGGACGTCGATGCCAGCGCCCTGCTGGTGTACCGGGCGGCCTGGACCAAGGACCAGGGTGCCGCCCGAGTCACCCGTGAAGCCGCCATGGCCAAGTTGTACGCCACCGAACAGGCGCAGCGGGTGATCGACCAGGCCGTGCAGTTGCACGGCGGCGACGGCGTGCGCGCCGGTCATATCGTGGAATGCCTGTACCGGGAGATACGGGCGCTGCGCATCTACGAGGGCGCCTCGGATGTGCAGAAGATCGTGATTGCGAGGAGCGCCTTGGCCACTGACTGACCGAGACGGCTCATCCGCCCGACAACAACAACGACAGGTTGGAGAGCACTATCATGCTGGGACCATCGGCACACATCGATACCTTCACGCGGGACAATCTGCCCGCACCCGACGACCAGCCGGTCTTTCTGCCGGCCGGTCTGGACTACCCGGAACGGCTGAACGCGGCCGTCGAACTGGTCGACCGCCAGGTCGAAGCCGGGCTCGGTGACCGCACGGCGCTGATCGGCAACGGTCGACGCCGCACCTATAAAGAATTGCAGGACTGGACCAATCGGTTGGCGCACGCACTGGTCGAAGACTATGGCGTTGTGCCGGGTAACCGGGTTCTGATCCGCTCCGCCAACAACCCGGCGTTTGTGGCCTGTTGGCTGGCGGTCACCAAAGCCGGTGCCGTAGCGGTCAACACCATGCCCATGCTGCGCGCCGGCGAGCTCGCCAAGATCGTCGACAAGGCCGAGATCAGCCACGCGTTGTGTGATACCCGATTGCTGGAAGAGCTCCACACCTGTGCCGACACCAGTCGCTTTCTGAAGCACGTCATCGGCTTCGACGGGACCGCGAATCACGAGGCTGAACTCGACCACAGCGCACTGGAAAAACCGGTGCATTTCGAGGCGGTCGACACCGGGCGCGATGACGTCGCCCTGCTCGGGTTCACGTCGGGTACGACCGGTAACCCCAAAGCGACCATGCATTATCATCGCGACCTGCTGGCCATTGCCGACACCTACGCCAAGTCCGTTCTTCAGGTGACGCCGGACGATGTCTTCGTCGGCTCACCGCCGTTGGCCTTCACCTTCGGACTGGGCGGGCTGGCCGTTTTCCCGTTGCGCTTCGGGGCCACCGCGACGCTGTTGGAGAAAGCATCGCCGCCGAACATGATTGAATTGATCGAGGCTTACGGGGCCACCGTGTGCTTCACCGCCCCCACCGCCTACCGCGTTATGTTGAAAGCGATGGACGAAGGTGCGAATCTGACCAGTCTGCGCGCGGCCGTGTCGGCGGGCGAAACGCTGCCGGCCCCGGTATTCGAGGAATGGAAAGCCAAAACAGGAAAGCCGATGCTGGACGGTATCGGGGCAACGGAGATGCTGCACATCTTCATTTCCAACCGACTCGATGACGCTCGTCCGGCCTGTACCGGTACCCCGGTGCCGGGATATGAAGCCCGCATTGTGGATGACTCCGGCGCCGAAGCGCCCCGGGGTACGGTTGGGCGTCTGGCGGTGCGGGGCCCCACCGGTTGCCGCTATCTGGCCGACCCGCGTCAGCACCAGTATGTGCGTGATGGCTGGAATCTCACCGGGGATGCCTTCTATCAGGACGAGGACGGCTATTTCCATTTCGCCGCCCGCACCGACGACATGATTGTCTCGTCCGGATACAACATCGCCGGCCCCGATGTGGAGGCCAGTCTGTTGAAGCATCCGGATGTACTGGAGTGCGCCGTGATCGGTGTGCCGGATGACGATCGGGGCCAGATTGTGCAGGCCCATGTGGTGCTGGCGGACGGTTTGGTCGGCGACGACGAGTGCGTTAAACGCTTGCAGGATTTCGTGAAGAACGACATCGCGCCCTACAAGTACCCGCGCTCGATCCGGTTCATCGACGAACTGCCGAAAACGGCGACCGGCAAGGTGCAACGCTTCCGGCTGAAAGAGGAGGCCACGCTTTAATTACGGGAAGACACTCGGGGCATGACCCCAGGATCAACAACAAGAAAACACCATTGGAGGTGTGCAATGAAGAAGTTACTGAATGCAAGTCTGGCGGCCGTGATGGCCTCGACCCTGGCCACGGCTCAGGCCGACGAGGTCAAGATCGGTATGATCACCACCCTGTCCGGCGGCGGTTCCCACCTGGGGGTGGACGTGCGTGACGGGTTCATGCTCGCGATGGAACAGGCCGGTCGCGACGACATCGAGGTTCTGGTTCAGGACGACGCGCGCAAACCGGACGTGGCGAAAAGCCTGGCCAATGAATTCATTCAGCGCGAGGACGTGGACATCCTGACCGGCATCATCTGGTCGAACCTGGCCATGGCCGTAGTGCCGAGCGCCGTGCGTCAGGGGCCGTTTTACATTTCGCCCAATGCCGGCCCGTCCGATCTCGCCGGTCGTCTCTGTCACAACAAATACTTCAACGTGGCCTGGCAGAACAACAACCTGCACGAGGCCATGGGCGCTTACATGAAACAGGCCGACGTGAAAAAACCGTTCATATTGGCGCCGAACTATCCGGCCGGTACGGATGCGCTGGACGGGTTCAAGAGCCGCTTCCAGGGCGAGCTGGCCAATGAAGTCTATACCCAGCTTGGCCAGACCGATTACGCGGCGGAACTGGCTCAGATCCGCGCCAGCGATGCCGACAGCGTCTTCTTCTTCCTGCCCGGCGGCATGGGCATCGCCTTTATGAAACAGTACGCCGGCGCCGGCATCGACCTGCCGGTTTACGGCCCGGCGTTCTCGTTCGACGAGATCATCCTGGGTGCGGTCGGTGACGCCGCCGTGGGCGTGAAAAACACCTCCCAGTGGGCCTACGATCTGGACAACCCGACCAACAATGCCTTCGTCGCCAGCTTCCGGGAAAAATACGGCCGTACTCCGACGCTGTACGCGTCCCAGGGGTTCGATACCGCCAACCTGATTCTGTCGGCGCTGGACGTCGCCCATCCCGACGATGAAGAGGCCTTCCAGGCGGCGCTTGAAGCGGCGAATTTCGAATCCACGCGCGGCGATTTCCGCTTCGGCCCGAACCATCACCCGATCCAGGACATCTATGTGCGCGAAGTGGTGGATCAGGGCAATGGCCCGACCAACCAACTGGTCGGTGTCGCGGTCGAGGATCTGCAGGACAGCTTCGTTGACCAGTGCAGCCTCTGATTCGGCTCTGACTGTCGGGGCGCTCGATCGGGCGCCCCACTCACCGCTTGAATAGGATTCCCTCGTGACCCTGACTTTGCTCATCGAACAAGTGCTCAATGGCATTCAACTCGGAACCATGCTGTTCCTGATGGCCAGTGGTTTGACGTTGGTGTTCGGCGTCATGGGACTGATCAATCTGGCCCACGGTTCCTTCTACATGACCGGTGCCTTCGTGACCGCCTGGGTGACCGGCCTGACCGGCTCCTTCTGGGTCGGGTTGCTCGGCGGTGTGCTCGCGGCCGCGGCGGTGGGTGCCGTGGTGGAATGGACCGTCATTCGTCGTTTGTACCACCGTGACCACCTCGATCAGGTGCTGGCGACCTTTGCCTTGATTCTGATTTTCTCCGAAGGCACCCGCTGGATTTTCGGCTCGTCCCCGCTGTGGCTGAACGTTCCGGACTCGCTGTCCGGCTCTGTGACTTTGCCGGGCGGAGTGGAGTACCCGCTGTATCGGCTGGCAATCATAGTTATGGGCGTGGCGATCGCGATCGGGCTTTACTTATTGATCAGCCGTACCCGACTCGGGATGCGCATCCGCGCCGGTGAAAACGATCGGGAGATGATCGGGGCGCTGGGCGTCGACATCAGCACACTCTACACCCTGGTGTTCGCACTGGGCGCGGCCTTGGCCGGACTGGCCGGGTCCACCATCGGTGCCTTGCAGTCGGTCCAGGTCGGTATGGGGGAGCCGGTGCTGATTCTCGCCTTTGTGGTCATCGTTATCGGCGGCATAGGCTCGATCAAGGGTGCGCTGATCGGCGCGGTCCTGGTTGGTGTCGTCGACACCCTCGGACGCGTTCTGCTGCCCGGTTTGTTCAAGTTGTTCATGGCCCCCTCCGACGCCTCCGGTGTCGGGGCGGCACTGGCGTCGATGCTGATTTACGTATTGATGGCCGGCATTCTCGCATTCAAACCCAACGGACTCTTTGCGGCTCATGACTAGTTTAGAATCCCATATTCCATCCCGGTCGCCCTCGTTGGGTCGGCGCCCGCTCAGCCGGGAGACCGTCATCGGCTGGGGATTGATCCTCGTGCTGGTGGCCGCGGCGGTCTTCGCCCATCTGGCGGGCGAGCCGTTTTATGTCAATCTGGCGTCGCGCATCGCCATCGTCGCGCTGGCCGGTGTCGGGCTGAATCTGGCCCTGGGCTTCGGCGGCATGGTCAGCTTCGGGCATGCGGCCTTCTTCGGCATCGGCGGCTATGTGGCCGGTATCGGCGCGTTCCACGCCTTCGACCAGTCGCCGTTGTTCGGGCTGTCCGGCTTGCCCGCCGGCAGCGATCTGATGCCGGTGCTCTGGCTGAGCGCTTTGCTGGTCTGCGGCCTGGTCGCCTATGCCATCGGCGCGATTTCGCTGGGCACCTCGGGCGTGTATTTCATCATGATCACGCTCGCTTTTGCCCAGATGATCTATTACTTCGCCGTGTCCTGGCCGACGTACGGCGGCGAGGACGGCCTGCCGATCTACATCCGAAACAGCCTGCCGGGGCTGGATACCAATAATCCGCTGGTCTTTTTCACGCTGTGCATGGCCTTGCTCGGGCTGGCTCTGTTCCTGACCCAGCGCTGGATGAACGCCCGTTTCGGCGCGGCCCTGACCATGGCGCGTCTGAACGAGACACGCCTGGCGACCGCCGGGGTGGAACCCCGCCCGATTCGTCTGGCCGCCTTTGTCATCAGCGGCATGATCACCGGTGTGGCCGGTGCGCTGTTCGCCGACCTGAACGGTTTCGTCGGGCCGTCCATGCTCAGCTGGCACCGCTCCGGCGAGATCATGGTGATCGTTATTCTCGGCGGTGTCGGGCGACTGTGCGGTCCGCTGGCCGGCGCCATCCTGTTCGTGATGATGGAAACCTTGCTGGGCGGACTGACCGAGTACTGGCAACTTTTCCTGGGTGTGGTGCTGCTGGCCGTGGTGTTGTTCGCCCGAGGCGGTGTCATGGGCCTGTTGGCGGGGAGGGAACGCTATGCGTGATCCGATTCTCGCGCTGGACGGCCTGGACAAGTCGTTCGGTGCCCTGCACGCCACCCGCCAGGTCTCCCTGGATTTGAGGCCCGGTGAAATCCATGCCCTGATCGGTCCGAACGGGGCCGGCAAATCGACCCTGATCGCGCAGATCGCCGGCACGCTCAAGCCCGACCGGGGTGAAATCTATCTCGAGCGACAAGCGCTCAGTTCGCTCAGTGTGGCCGAACGGGCCCGCCTGGGGTTGGGCCGCAGTTTCCAGGTGTCGTCGCTGGCCGAACCGCTGAGCGTGCTGCGCAATGTGATGGTCGGTGTGCAGGCCGTGCAGGGCAGTTCGTACCGGTTCTGGAAGCCGATTCGTAGCGACGCCGACCTGGTCGAGCCCGCTTTGCGGGCCATCGAACAGATGGGTCTCGGCCATCGCGCCGACACGGCGGTCTCGGACCTGTCGCACGGTGAGCGCCGGCAGGTGGAGGTCGCCTGCGCGCTCGCGCTCAAGCCCAAGGCGTTGTTGCTGGATGAACCCATGGCCGGGCTGGGGCCGGAGGGCTCGGCGAAACTGACCGAACTGCTCGAAGGGCTGAAAACCCGGGTGCCGATTCTGTTGATCGAACACGATATGGACGCCGTCTTTCGTCTGGCCGACCGGATTTCCGTTCTGGTCGACGGGGAAGTGGTCGCCCACGGCGACAGCGAGGCCATCCGCAACAATCCGCACGTCCGTGAAGCCTATCTCGGGGAGGAAGCATGCTGAGCGTAGAAAGTATCGAAACCTGTTACGGGCCCTCCCAGGCTTTGTTCGGGGTGGATCTGGCGGTCGAGCCGGGTCAGTTGGTGGCGTTGATGGGCCGCAACGGCATGGGCAAGACCACCACCATCCGGTCCATCTTCGGGCTGACGCCGCCGCGCCGGGGCCGGGTTCTGCTGGACGGGCAGCCGATTCAGGGACGGGCGTCGCACCGCATCGCCCGGTTGGGGTTGGGGCTGGTCCCGGAAGGGCGGCGTTGCTTTACCAACCTGACCGTACGCGAAAATCTGCTGGCCACCGCCCAACCGGGGCACTGGACGCTGGAGCGGGTGGAGCGGTTGTTTCCCCGGCTGGCCGAACGCACGCATCAGGGCGCGCGCACGCTGTCGGGCGGCGAGCAACAGATGCTGGCCATCGGCCGGGCGCTGATGACCAATCCGCGCCTGCTGGTGCTGGATGAAGCCACCGAAGGCCTGGCACCGGTTATTCGACAGGAGATCTGGAAAGCCATCCACACCCTGAAACAGGACGGACTGTCCATTCTGCTTGTGGATAAAACCCTCAGCGAACTGCTGCCGGTCGCGGATCATTGCGTGGTGCTGGAGAAAGGCCGCACGGCCTGGACCGGACAACCGGATGAGCTGACAGATGCGCTCAAAGACCGGTATCTGGGGGTGTGATCGTGACTTACCGCACGCAACGCAAAGTCCGTTTTCAACACTGCGACCCGGCCGCCATCGTCTTCTTTCCCCGGTATTTCGAGATGATCAATTCGGTGGTCGAGGACTGGTTCGAAGACGAGGTCGGCGCCAGTTTCAATCAATTGCATATGGAGCGTCGCACCGGCGTTCCCACCGCCCGCATCGCGACCGATTTCACCGCGCCCAGCCGGTTGGGTGATCGGCTCGATTTCGAACTGACGGTGGACGCCGTCGGCGGTGCCAGCCTGACCATCACCATTACCGCGACCTGCGCGGGCGAGCTGCGTTTGCGCAGTACCTCGACCCTCGTCTACGTGGACATGAACACCGGAAAACCGATGCCCTGGCCGGAGGATTTTCGCCAGCGCTTCGAACCCGAGCACAACACAGGTAAGCCTGCATGACTTTAGAATCGATTCACCACATCCTGCATCCCAAACACTGGAAACGCGCCGCGGGTTACGCCAACGGCGTTCATGCCCGGGGCACCCCGATTTTTGTTGGCGGCCAGATCGGCTGGAACGCGGACCAGGTATTCACCACGGACGATTTTGTCGAGCAGATTCATCAGGCGTTGACCAACATTGTCACGGTATTGGCCGAGGCCGATGCCCGCCCTGAACACATCGTACGCCTGACCTGGTACGTCACGGACAAGCGGGAATACCTGAGTCGACTGAAAGAGGTGGGTGAGGCCTACCGGGCTGTGCTGGGCAAACATTTCCCCGCCATGACGATGGTTCAGGTCGCCGACCTGATCGAGGATGAGGCCAAGGTGGAAATCGAGGCAACGGCGGTCCTGCCTGACGGAGTCTGAACCCGCGCCGGTCACCGGGTAGACCTATACAGGGTCGCCGTGAACCCATCCATGGGGGCTTGACGGCCGCCGTCCAGGCGGCCGACATCCCTGTATAGGTCTACCCGGTGACCGTCGCTAGCCCACGTCGAATCAAGAACATTAAGGTGATTGATCACTCTGTTGTGGAGACCGATACATCATGACTGCTTATTTGTGCAACACCCTGCGTTCCCCCATTGGCCGTTATGGCGGTTCGTTGGCCAGCTTGCGTCCGGATGATCTGGCCGCTCAGGTTATGCGTGGTTTGCTGGAACGGCATCCGAACATCGATCCCGCTGGAATTGATGAAGTCATTCTCGGCTGCGCCAATCAGGCGGGAGAGGATAACCGCAACGTCGCGCGTATGGCCTCGCTGATCGCGGGATTGCCCGAAACGGTGCCCGGCTACACCGTGAATCGGTTGTGCGGTAGCGGTTTCGAGGCTGTGGTTCAGGCTGCGCGGATGATCAAGACGAACGAGGCGGATCTGGTGTTGGCCGGTGGCGTTGAGAGCATGACCCGGGCACCGCTCGTCATGCCCAAGGCGAACACCGCTTTTTCCCGCAACACCGAGATGTACGACACCACCATTGGCTGGCGGTTTGTTAATCCGGCGCTGTCGAAACAGTACGGTACCGAGTCGATGCCGGAGACGGCGGAGAATGTGGCGGCTGAATACGGGGTGTCGCGCGAGGATCAGGACGCTTATGCGTTGCGGTCCCAGGAACGAACCCAGGCGGCGATCAAGGCCGGTCGGTTGGCTGAAGAAATCGTGCCAGTCGAGGTACCGGTGAAGCGCGGTGAGGTTCAGTCGGTGTCGGTGGATGAGCATCCGCGAGCCGATACGACGGCCGAGCGTCTGGCCCGGTTGCCGACGCCGTTTCGTGATCCGGGTACGGTTACCGCTGGCAATGCGGCCGGCATCAATGACGGCTGTGCTCTGCTGTTGGTGGCCAGTGAGGCGGCGGTGAAACAGTACGGTCTGACGCCCATCGCGCGCATTGAGACGGCGACGTCGAGTGGGGTGGCGCCGCGTTTGATGGGCATGGGGCCGGTGCCGGCTGTGCATTCTCTCGTTGAGCGCACCGGTCAGGCGCTGGAGCGGTACGACGTCATCGAGATCAACGAAGCCTTCGCAGCTCAGGTATTGGCGGTGGCGCGGGAGTTGGGGTTGGACGATGACGATCCGCGACTCAACCCCAATGGCGGCGCGATTGCTTTGGGCCATCCGCTGGGTGCGACGGGCGCGCGGATCATTGGAACGGCGGCGTTGGAAATGAGTCGACGCGGCGGTCGATCGGCGTTGGCGAGTCTCTGTGTCGGCGTGGGGCAGGGGTTGGCCGTGCATTTGGCCGCCGTCTGAGCGTAACAGGCAGGCATAAAAAAACGCGGCCGAACAAGTCGAGCCGCGCTATAGGCAGTACACAACGATAAAGCAAGCAGGCTTGCGGGCGGCGAACCGACGAATCGGGTCGCCAAAAAATCAGGCCGAACGAGCGGTGCCTTTGCCCTTGAAGAGGTCTGCGTAGAGGTCCGACATCCAGTTCGCGAACCGCTCGGACAACTCGGTCAGGTACGCTTGGCGCAAGGCGCGTGCTTCGGCCTCGATGCTAGCCAGGTCAACCGGTTGGGTGGTGCGGGTCTCGAAAGATGCGTTCATTCTGTCCTCTTGGTCTCGGGTTGGGCGGTAGTACCGCTGTCGATACGCATAGAGTACGAACTTGACCGGTCTGTCACAAACGATGCTTTTTCACCTCATGAGTGAATTTAATTCACCTGTAACCGGTGTGTGTTCCGCTCCTCCGGCGGAGGGCGTGTCACGCCAGGATCAGGCTGCGGATCACCAGGCTCAGCCCTGTGGCCAGCAGCACGAACAGAACCACCCGCGTGAACTTCTCGGGTGACAGCGCGCGGCGCAGCCGTTGCCCCAGGGCCATGCCGATGAGCGCCGGCACCAGCAGGATGGCGGAGATCAGTGCGTCCAGCGGTGTCATCAGTCCCTGGGAACCGAGGCCGGCGGCCAGCACGATGGTGCCCGAGAACAGCAGAAAGCTGGCGGCGAAGATGAAGGTGTCCTTGCGCAGGCCGGTGGCGACCAATACCTGTAATGACGGAAACCCGTAGAAGGAGGTCAGCCCGCCGAACAGGCCGGCGACGGCGCCGCCGGTTACCATGGCCAGGGTCCGGCGTTCGGGCAGAATGACCCAGCCGCGCCACAGCTGTGCCCCGACCGAGATCACCATGACCGCGCCGAGAATCAGGGTGGTGATGCGCGAATCCAGCACGGACAGTAATTGGACCGACAGCGTCATGCCCACCAGTACTGTGGCGACCAGTGGCCAGATCTCGCGCAGCACCCGCCATTCCCGCCGGGTCTGAATCAATTGCACCGAATTGGTGGCGACGCCGGAGACCAGCACCCAGGCGATGGCCTGACTGATCGGCACGTTCAGCAGGATGGTCGCGCCCGGCACGGCGATGAAGGGCATGCCGAAGCCGGACAGCCCTTTGACCGTGCCCGAGGCCATGAAGATCAGCGCGAGCAGTGGCAGTACGGTCCAGAGGGTGTCGAGGGTCATTGCAGGTCGGCTCCAGGTGGGCGGTTGGGCGCGCCAGTATGAAGTGTCCGGAGGCGGCCCGGCCAGCACGGACGGTGCAACGCTGTGTTCATGACCATCAGAAGGCCAGACCCGGTTCGAGCCGGGTACCGTCGAAGAAGCGCTCGTAGCGGAAGGCGTTCAGGTCGTGTCCGACCGGCCGTCCCAGCACCAGATCGGCCAGTACCCGACCGAAACCGGGCCCGATGCCGAAGCCGTGGCCGCTCATGCCGGTGGCCAGAATCAGGCCGTCGAGGTCCGGCACCCGGTCGATGACCGGCAATTCGTCCGGCAGGGTGTCGATCATACCGGCCCAGGCTTTGCGGATGCCGGGGCGTTCCCGCGTCGGCCAGGTGTCGGCGAAGCGCTCCAGGGCTGTATCGAGCGTACGCCGGTTCGGCTGCGGGTTCAGTACGCGCAGCCGTTCGAACGGTGAGACATCGGTGGGTCGCCAGCGCCGGGGCGTGCCCCAGGCGTCCGGATAGCCGGCCGGCGCTTTCAGCCTCAAATGCGTGCTCTTCAGGCCACCGCGCACCTGACCGCCGAATTGGCGCAGGTGACGAAACGCGTCGGGGCCGATGAAAAAATCGTGGTGGAAGCCGTGAGCGACGGTCGCACCGCCGTCCAGACGGGTTCGAAAGGCGAGGTCGGGGTCGGCCGCGCCGCCGGTGAACGGCAGTTCCAGTGCCTCGGTCGCCATGACCGAGCCGAGTACACTGAGTTGCGGCAACCTCACGCCATGGTTGCGGACGAACAGCGAACTCCAGGCCCCGGCGGCGAGCACGACCTGTTGGCAACCGACCCGGCCATGCTCGGTAAAGACGCCGGTCACGGCGCCCGACTGCACATCCAGCGCCCGTACCGCGCAGCTTTCCCGAAGGGTTGCGCCAGCCTGTTTCGCCAGCCGCGCCAGGGCTGGCACCGCGAACCAGGGTTCGGCCCGGCCATCGCTCGGGGTATGCAGGCCGCCGGCCCAGTCGCCCCGGGCGCCCGGCAGCATCGTCATGACCTCATCCCGGCTCAATAACCGGCTGTCCACGCCCGCATCGCGGGCGTGTGGCAACCAGCGCTCAAAGGTCGCCATTTCCTCATCGTCCGCCGCCATGTAGAGAATACCGGTGGTGCGATAGCCGATGTCTTCCGACATCAGGTCGGTCAGTTCCCGCCACAGACGATGAGCCTCCACCATGATCGACAATTCCGCCGGGTGCCGACCCTGCTGGCGAACCCAGCCCCAGTTGCGCGACGACTGCTCACCGGCGATGCGACCCTTCTCGCACACCACCACACGCTGCCCCTGGCAAGCCAGGTAGTAAGCGGTCATCACACCGATGATGCCCCCGCCGATAATGACGGTGTCGCACGCCGCGGGCAGGTCGTCCCGATGTTCCAGGCGGGTCAGGTCGGTGAAGGGGAAGTCGGACATGGGAGGCTCCTATGGTTGTGAATCCATCAACTTGGTGGCCTGCCTGCGAATACCGGTCAGGATAGGGTCGCTGATATGAGCCGGAAAATCCGGGGGAAGTTGTGCTTCCACTTGCGCAAGCGCGATGTCCGTCCGCTCGGCGATATCGTGAATCATGGCTTTTGCAGACTCCGCTGAAAACCCTACCTGTTGTGCGGTACTGATGAAGTGGCGCGCTTCGATTCGCGGCCAGTCATAATGTCGGTTCTTACTCTTGACCGACATGGCCATTTTGGTTCTTTCGGGAGGGAGAGAGCCCTGTGCCATCAACGGGTAGGCGGAGAGTACGTCGTAGAGTGGCGTCATTTCGATGGCGGTGTGAGGCTTGATAAACAGGCTGAAGTTCTTGGCATGTCCGTCAATCGCGGCCATTAGCCAAAACAGGATCTGGGCTTTGAAAAACAGATTCCGATCCCGGTGAGCCTGTTGGGAACCGAGCAGGAGTTTCATGCCGGCCTCGATACCCGGACCTCCCTCGTTTTCGTATTTCAATGCCGGTGAGATCCCCAGAGCCTGGCAGAAATCCTCCTGGGGAAGCCGCATTAACCAGGAACCATCCCGGGACCAGCGGCGGTCGAAGCGTTCCACCACCAGCACGCCATTGTCGTCGAAGCGGGCTAATTCAGCGTTGGCCACGGGCATGCCGAATGCAGCCAGTATACGAAGGCACAGCCATTCGTTCTCGTTACTTTCTCGCAGGTCGATGTTGCGCTGATCCAGAAGTCCAATGGGTAATTTGAAAATGTGGCTCGTCGGTGTGCTGCCAACCGGGCGTTGCCATCGATTTTGGTGCCACAGCAAGGCGGTTTTTTCCTGGGCGCCCGCCAGGGAAATTCGGAAGTCCGTGTCCCGGTTCATACCCAAAGGGTCTTCCTGATAGCGGCTCAGAATCCGCCCTATGTCGTGGTCGTCCAAAGGATCGGCCGTAATGGTCCGGACATCGGGGATGTCCATGAATTCAGGGTATAATTGGATGGCACCGATGCAATCCCGACCGATTCGTGAAAGCAGGTCGAATGGGTGCCTGGTGGGCGCTTCGAACCGGACCTGCATGCGGGCGCGAATCGCATCCGCATCGGGAAGTAGGTTGTCGAAGAAGTTGAATACCGAAGATCCGATGTGAGGGGATTTCTTTAACGGCAGGGATAGAGAAATGGCCCTTGCGCCATCCATTTGAAGCCATTCCGGCAGATACTGGAATCTCAATGACCCGTCGGCGCCTTGGGTCAACACACCGACTTGAATGCCGTTAAGGGCAACGATCAAATTGGCCACGCCTCACCACTCCTCCGACCAACCCGTACCTTGAGTCCCTCGATCACGCTCGACAACCTGCAGCTCCAATTCCAGGGCCGCCAGTATCTTGAATAGGGTGTCAATCCGGCTGCTGTCCGGTCGGGTCTCGAATCTGGACACCGTATCCTGTTTGATGCCAACCAGCTTGGCGGTTGCTTCCTGACTCAACTGTCGCGAGGTTCTCGCATTTTTCAGAGCCTGGGCCAACATGTCCGGTGTTGTAATTTTCATGGCTACCCCCTGGAGCGGATAAGTTCGAGATTATACCCTATAGCGGGTAAGGTCAATTTTACCCCTTGTTGCGGGTAAGCTACGCCTCGAACAACCCCAGCAAGGCCTCTTTCTCCAGTCGTGCCCCATCCCCGCCGCCGGACAGCAGCCGGTCGGCCATGGCTTTCTTGTGATGCTGCATCGCCAGGATTCGATCCTCGACGGTGTTCTCGGCGACCAGTTTGTAGACGAAGACGGGTTTGTCCTGCCCGATGCGGTAGGCGCGGTCGGTGGCCTGGGCTTCGGCCTGGGGGTTCCACCAGGGGTCGAAGTGGATGACGGTGTCGGCGGCGGTGAGGTTGAGGCCGACGCCGCCGGCCTTGAGGCTGATCAGGAACACCGGGGCGTCGCCGTCCTGAAAGGCGGCGATGGCTTCGTCGCGTTTGCGCGTCTGGCCGGTCAGGGTGCTGTAGCCGATGCCGGCGTCGTCCAGAGAGCGGCCGATGCGGGTTAGCATCGAAGAGAAGGATGAGAACACCAGCACCTTGCGACCTTCCTCGACCATTTCGGCCAGGGTGGGGATCAGCCAGTCCAGCTTCGCGGCCTCGGTGACCTTCTTGGCGGCGTCGATCTTGACCAGGCTCGGGTCGCAGCAGGCCTGGCGGAGCTTGAGCAGGGCGTCGAGGATCTCGATCTGGCTGCTGGCCAGACCTTTTTGTTCCAGCAGGTCCTTGACCCGCTTCTCCATGGTCGCGCGGATGCTGTCGTACAGCGCCCGCTGCGGGCTTTCGAGGGCCACGGTCTGGGTGATTTCCGTCTTGGCGGGCAGCTCGCGCGCGACGATGTCCTTGGTGCGGCGCAGCAGAAAGGGCGATAACCGGGTGATCAGAGCATTGAAGCGGTCCGGGTCGCGCTGGCGCTCGATCGGTTTGCGGTAGTGCTCGTTGAAGTGTTGCCAACTGCCGAGAAAGCCGGGCATCAGAAACCGCATCAGGGCCCAGATATCACCCAGATGGTTTTCCAGCGGCGTACCGGTCAGGCATATCCGATGGCTGGCTTTCAAGCTGTAGATGGCCTTGGCCATCTTGGTGCGCGGGTTCTTGATCGCCTGGGCTTCATCGAGAATGACGAAGGACCAGGTCTGTTCGTTCAGCAGCGCTTCGTCGCGCCAGGCCAGGGCGTAACTGGTGATCACCAGGTCGGCGTCGGCCCAGGCGGTGGCCGTCTGGGCCCGGTCGTTGCCGTGGTGGACGAGGCACCGCAGGTTCGGCGTGAACCGCGCCGCCTCCGAACGCCAGTTGCCGAGCAGGCTGGTCGGGGCGATGATCAGGGCCGGTCGGTCGAGGCGGCTGGCGTCTTTTTCCAGCAGCAGGTGGGCCAGCGTCTGAATGGTTTTGCCCAGGCCCATGTCGTCGGCCAGGATACCGCCGAACCCGAATTCACGCAGGAACTGCAGCCAGTTCAGACCCAGTTGCTGGTAAGGGCGGAGCTCAGCCCGGAGCCCGCTCGGGGGCGGCACCGGTTCGATGCGTTCGAGTTGGGTCAGGCGGCGGGCCTTCTCTCGCGCCGCGTCGCCGCCGGTGAACAAGCCGTGTTGATCCAGGTTGGCCAGGTGGCCGACATCGGTCGGGGGCAGGCGCAGGGTATCGCCGGGGACGGCATCGCGGTTCAGCAGGTCGGTCAGGGCATCGAGCACCGGCTGGACGCTGGCACGGTCGATTTGGGCGAATTGATTATCGTCGAGTTCGACCAGGAGTTGATCGTCTTCACCGCGCAGCGGGTTGTCGAACCAGGCGATCAGCGCCGGCACCAGGGGAATGCGTTGCCCCTTGTATTCCAGATAGAGATCCAGATCCAGATCGCCATTATCGTGTTCGAGAATCTCGCCCCGCCAATCGTCGATCAGTTCGACACCGGTGTCCCAGTCGTCCAGAAAGGTCACTTGCCAGCCCAGCTCACGCAGTCGGGGCAGGTGGCTTTCGATGAACAAGTGCCAGTACAGGGGTTCGGGTCGATCATCCTCCCAATCGTCCTGAAAAAACTCCCCGGATAGTACTTCGTCCTCCATGAGACCCGCTTCGATCAGTTCCTCGATCCACTCCTCCTCGGTGTCGACATCCCGCACCAGGCTGTAGGATTGGCCGCCTTCCTCGAAGCGAACGACGTCCCTGCTCTGGCTGTCGAGCCAGTCGAGCAGGTACTCGTGCCCGTCGTAACAAAACTGAACGATGATGCGGGGGCGTTCCCGATCGCCGAAGTCGCCCCCGGCGAGCCAATCGGTTGTCAGACCCCGGGCACGCAATAAATCGGCCGTGCCATGGCGCGTCAGCAGCAAGCGCCCATATTCCAGGCGGTCGAGCCGGATGCTGTCACCCACCTTGGGAACCGGCAGTCGCTCCTTGAACCGACCGGACAGACGTTCGAAGGTCTCCTCGGCTTGCGATTCGGGGATTGTCGGGGCGTGCAACAGGATCTGCAATTCGCTGGCCGAAAAGGGGGTGTCGATGGGGCCGGTCTCAAATGGGGCCGACGCCAGATACCAGGGAGGATCGGTCGGCAGTACCAGGGATTCTTCCGCATCTTCCAGCGCCAGAGCGAGTGTCCAGCCGCCATCGGAGTGTTCCAGCCACTCGGTCGTCAATGAGCGTTCCCGACCCGGCTGCACTGGCTGGGCGCGATTGTTGTCGATCATTACACGCCCGGTCTTCAGGGCTTCCCGCAACCAGAACACCCCTTCGGGGCCGGCTACGGTGGCGGTGGGCACTCCCTGGTGATAGACCTCGGGCAGGGCATTCAGTAACGGCAAAGCGATGTCGTCAGCCTCGTCCCGCGCGAGGCGGTTGGACCATTGGGGCAGTTGGTGCAAACCCAGTCGGGTTCCCTTGGCCCATTGCTGCTTTTTCAGCCAGCGCGCCCGGCGCAACTCGACCAGCACGTGCTGGCCGGTGGGTACCAGGCAATACAGTGGGTATTCCGGATCGGGAGCCGGCGTGGCATTCGGCCCTCGGGCCGCCTCCAGCCTGGCCAGCCAGGAGGCGATTTCCAGATCGGCGCGGTTGGCGTGAACCGGACGACCCAGATCCACACCTTCGTCAATCAAAGTCCACAGCAGGGCGACGGCATGCTTGCAATCGCTGCCCACCGGGCAGGAGCAGTAGCCATCAACGTTGAGAATCTGCCGGCTATCCACTTGAACCAGAGCCGTGGTCTGGTAGTGGGAGGCGGACTGCCCGGAGACCGTGCCGCGCACGACATACGCATCGTCTTCCTGAAAACGGTGCTTGACCGTGGCGCAGCCGCCGAAATAGTAGGCGCGTCCGCGTTGCAGTGTGACGTCGGAAAAATAAGGCAGCAGATCGAGTTCGGTCAGCGTAGGCATCGGGTGACGAGGGGGCGACGGTCGAATATGAGGCCGGAATGATGCATCAAGCCCCGTCCCGTCTCAATGCGGATAAGGTGAAACCTCCAACCAGAGCGGGTTACATCGGCTTCGCCAGCATCATAAACAGTATCCACAGACTGACCAGGGTGGCTCCCAGTCCGATGGGCGTGGCCCGACGCATGACCTGCCAGTAGCGCGGGTCCGGTTCGTGTTGGCCGTTGTCGAAGGCGTCGACAGCTAACCGTTCCAATCGACGTTCCTCGGCATACCCCAGAATAAACGCCAACAGCAGCAGGCCGTAGAGGCCCAGTGACCATTGAAGCCAGGCCATGTCGAACGACCAGCGACTCAGTGTCATAGCCAGACCGGTCAGCAGCAACAGGGTCAGTGATGGACCGAGCAGAATGCGATTCAGCGCCGTTACGCCCGTCGAGATCGCGGCCATATGATGGCTTTGCCGGGTGCCGTTGGTGTGAAACCGCAGGATGCCGTTGCACAGGGTGGTTCCCAGCATGATCACAGCGGACAGGAGGTGACAGTATTTCAGCAAGAGATAAGTCATTGGCGGGTACTTTTATTATCGACCAAGTGGACTATTTAAGGTCGATACGGCGTTGGCGTCAAGTGCCAGTCTAAAGTTGCCTCAATAAACGTGAATCAATGCGCTTAGCTGGGCGCACGTTCCTGAAGCCAAGGGCTGTTCACCCTCGGCTGTTGTCCTCAATAAACGCCATCGTCCGCTTCCAGGCGAGCGCGGCCGATTCGGGCTCGTAGGAACCGCGCAAATCGCAATTGAAACCGTGACCGGCCGGGTAGGTGTAGATCGGCAGTTCGGGTTGTTTTTGACGCACGATGTCCACCTTGTCCATCGGGATGGCGGCGTCTTCTTCGCCGAAGTGCAGGATGGTCGGGCACCGGGGCGTTTCATCGGCCCAGTCCGGAATGCGTCCGCCGTAGTAGCCGACCGCACAGGCGATGTTCTCCGATCGGGCGGCGAACTTAAAAGCGAGGGAGCCGCCCAGACAAAAGCCAATGATGCTGACCGGGCCCTGCGGTTTCAGGTGAGCGACGGTGGCGTCGATGTCGTCGAGCGATCGCGCCAGGTCCACTCTCAGTACCAGGTCTCGTCCACGTTTGACGTCCTCGGGCTCGTAACCCGCCTCGTAGTCCCGCTCAACCCGGTCGAACAGCGCCGGGGCGGCGGCGACATAGCCTTCGCCAGCCAGTCGGTCGCAGACCGTGCGGATGTGTTTGTTCACACCGAAGATCTCCTGCAGCACGACGATGGCTCCTTTGGGCGTGCCTTCGGGTTCGGCGAGGTAGGCTTTGAAGCGGTGTTGGTCCGAAGCGCTGAGTTCAATCCAATTCGACATCCCGGTTCTCCTGGTTAAGAGTGATTGATGCGACTGTAAGCCCATCGTTTAAGCTGAGGTCAGGGTAGTCCGTTGCCGGCCGAATCGACAAGCAGGCCGCCTGATCGTTGCTGGAACTCAGCGTTGCAGGCTCACAACCAACGCGGAACGCGGTGGCGGTATTCCTCATAGGCCGAGCCGTGCAACCGGTTCAGGGCACTTTCCTCGGCCCGGGCCTGGCGGAGGATCACCCCCGCGCCAACCACCAGACACACCAGGGAAAACAGGCTGGGCAAGGCCAGGAAAAAGCCGAATTGTCCGATCAGGATGGCCAGGAAAATGGGGTTGCGGCTGCGGCCGTAAGGCCCGTCGGTGATCAGCGACGGTGGATGGTCCTGATCGATGCCGGAGCGCCAGTCGGCGTTCAGGTAGCCTTGAACGTAGCTGATGAGGGCGAAGGCGATGAGCTGCAGGGCGACGCCGATCAGCAGGATGCCGGGTTGATACAGCGGCTCGATCATGCCCAGCCAGCCGTCGATGGGAAACGGGATGCGCGCCAGACACACCCCCAGTATGGCCGCCCGAAACAGGTTGAAACTTTGCCGGTGCCACCAGGTGGCCGAGCCCGGTTCGCCATAGTGGATGTGGCTGTACCCGCATCGTTGTGACAGACCCAGGCTGCGGCAGCCATACAGCAGGCCAATCATCAGGAAGAAGAGTCCCAGGAAGTGGCGGGTGAACAGCTCGATGGGCATCAATGCAAGGTCTCGGATGGATTCAAACAGTGTCCATCTCAGCACGGACGTTTCGCGATGACAAGCCGATCCCGCCGGGATTGAATCAAAAGCGGACACGAATGACACATTCGTTTTGGCATTTTCTCCGGGCGGATTTATAGTGGCCCTTGCCGCGACGAAGGACAGTCGGCAAGGCACCATCGCCTCGCCAGTTCGCGCAGCGTCGACTCAACAGCCTCAGTCAAATCGAGAAAAGGGATTGATCCATGCAGCCGATTCCCCGTGAACAACTGCCGTTCAACGAGAATCTTGAAGTTGTGATCCAGGGGCCGGATTTCTTCCAGCTCACCTTACCGGTGGCCTTCCTGTGGACGTCAAACGAGGGCGTCTGCTTTGTGGAAGCCGGTTACTATCAGAACAAGCGCCGTCCGTCGGCTCAGTGCGCACTGGGCGCGGTCGAGATCGAGGCGGACAGTGTCTCGGTGCTGGCTCGCGATGGCTCCCATTATCGCTTTTGCCGACCGTCGAACTGGGTGGTGAGTACGGTGTTGCGGCAGTGGCGGGACTGGCGTCAAAGCCAGGGGCTGACGCTGGAGATGGAGCGCCAGCGGCTCTGGGCCCAGTTGAAACAATCCATGCAGCCGTTGCAGGTTGATCGGGCTTGAGTCAAACGCTGTCGCGGGTGTGAATCAATCCCTCCGGGCGCCCGGCCCGGAGGGAAGACGCGTTAATCGATCGCGCCGTAGCTGTTGATGTCGCTGGAATTCCCCTTGCTGTCAGTCGCTGTGCCGCCTAGGCGGTAGTATCCGTTGCCCGGTACATCCAGCGTCAGCAAACCATCCTCATCGGCGAAGTAGTCTTCCTCGGTCAGCTCTTGAGTCACGCTGTCTCTGACCGTGCCGTCTTCATCGATGAGTTGCAGCGTCATGCTGACGGGCCAATCTCCTTCGTAGTCCCAGGCGTAGCCCCAGACGTCGACAGTGCCGCTGTCGAGGCTGTAGTAGGTTTCGCCATCGTCGCCAACCGTAGTGTCCCCAATGTTGGAGCTCCAGTAGAACCAGGCATAGGCGATCGGGCCCTGGTTTTCGATGGTGATGGTGTCCAGTTGGACCACTTCGCCGTTATCGGACTGTTCGTCCTCGCCCAGGCTGGCGTCGACATTGGCGCTCTTGAAGCTCTGATAGTAGGTCTGGCTACCGTAGGCGTAGACGGTGTAATCCATGTTGCAGACCGCGTTCAGGCTGAACTCGCCGCTGGCATTGGTTTGCCCGTATCCGTAATGCCAGTCCTGATCGCCATAGCCATATGCGTAAACCAGTACATCCTTGAGCGGACCGGTTTCATCGTTTACCTGGCCCCGGATCAGGCATTTGTCCCGGCGCTCCACGGTTACCGTCTGACGGGTGGCGCAGTCTTCGCTCAAGGTCACGGCACTGGAAACATAAGCGGCGCTGTTGAAACCCCAATACCGAATTTGTGCGCTACGGTCGTCACTGCCGTCGATTAACGTGGTATTCAGTGTGACTTCTCCGCTGTCGTTGGTGTAACCGTAGGTATCGGAGAAGCTGCGGCCATCGTCGTCCTTCAGGAAAATCGAGGTGCCACTCAACGGTGCACCATCCTGATCCTCGATGCGCACCTTGGCGCACAGCTGGACCGGTTGTTCGAATGTCAGCGGGTAGTCCAGGTTCCACCATTTCCGGTTGAAGTCTTCGTTGCTGACTTCGATTTCCAGGTAATAGGTGACGCTTCCGCAATCGAAAATTTCCCGGTCACTGGGGACCGGGGTGCCACCGTCTTCGTAGACGGTGCCGGTGCCCAGCAAATCCCACAGGCCACTGTTCGGGTTGTAGGTGTACACCGGAATCTGGAAGCCGGACTTGGTGTCGTCGGAATCGCCCAGGTTTTCCATGGCGGAACAGCTGCCTTCGGGAATGTACCGGGAGATGATCGTGGGTTCGGTTTCAGCACGGGACATCAAGCCATTGGCGCGGGCCTGCTGAACCGCCTTGCCCAGGGACTCTCCGTCCTGTGTGGTGATCTCGTTGAACTGGAACGCGACCGAGAGCAGTTCGTTGCCGTCGCTGTCGGCGTATTCGCCGGGGAAGGATTCGGATTCTTCCGCATCGTTCGGGTCGAAGCTGGCCATGCGGCCCTGCAGTTCAGTGGTGTCCTGGGGCACGGAGCTGGCGGGAATATCGATCACCAGGACATCGGTGGCATTGGCGGCGCGGGCCGCGAGCAGGTTGGAGGCGCCACCGACCAGGGAGCGCTGGCCTCGACCGTCCTCGACCAGAGCGAAGGTGAAGCTGTTGCGTGTGCGGCCACTGCGCAGAACATAGCCGCTGCTTTCCACCGTGACCTGCGCCTCGGCCGCTTCGACAATCCGGCCGAGCACCTGGATGTCGCGCGGTGCATCGAACTCGACTTTCCGGTTGAAACCGGCGTAGCCGTCTTTGTCCATGCTGACGACCAGATAGCCGCCGGCCTTGTCCATGTCGATTTCAGACTCGTAGATCCAGCTGTCGCTTTGGCTGAGGTAGCTGGCAACGGTGGTTTCGCTGTCTATCAGAGTGTCGTCGCCATCGTAACTGAGGATTTTAACGCTGATGGGATCCTCGTCGGAGGCCCCGCCTTCCTGACTGACCGAACCGGACAGTCGTTGTTGGGAGGACGTGGCGGAACCGGAGTCGTCACCATCATTGTCGTCGCTGCCACCGCCGGCACAGGCGGTGAGTAAGGCGGTTAACAGGGTTAATACACAGGGGAGGAGCCAAGGCTTCATGGGCAAGGTCCTTTTGCGGATTGTGACTGGATGAATGGGGTATCGAACCAGTGGTCGTGGGCAATGCCGTGTTGAATCCGATAAAATCGAACCGACCATGGTGCGATTTTCACTAGCGGCCTCAAACTAGCCGCACATCAGAGTTCTGTCAATATGCGAGATCCCTACCACCGCCAGGGGCGCGACCATCGCGGCGGCGCCCCGGTGGGCTTCGCCGATGTGCGCCGGCGCTTCGGTTTTCGGTCCATCCGCATCGGGCGCTGGGTTACCGCCGCCGAGCGGGATGCTTCCTGCCTGCGTTTCTACGATGCGCTCTGTGATCTGATGGATATCCTCAAGGTACCGGAATCGGTAATCTCGTTGCGCGGCACCCTGTCGCTGGAGTATGGCACCGGCGGTCAGCCCGGGGTGTCGGCCCATTACACCTTACCTTCTCGCGCTTTCGCCCTGGCCAAGAACGCCGGTCCCGGCAGCATTGCGCACGAGTGGTTTCACGCGTTCGATCATTACATGGTCGACAAGGCCGCCCGGGGCGCGCCACCGAACTGGTTCGCGTCCAAGGCCTGGCTGAGCGATCAGCCGCCGGTGCGGCATCCGTTGAACGATCTGTTGTTCGGCTGTTTCAGCGCCATACTGCTGAGTGCGGACGGCCAGTCTCCGAGCGACCTTTTTCAGCGTTCGGCCCGGATCGACCGGGCGCAACAGTCGCTCTATTTCAGCTTGCCGGAAGAAGTCTGTGCCCGGGCATTCGAAGCGTTCGTTCAGGATGCCAGTGTCAAGAACCGGTTTCTGGTCAAGGGCACGCTCAAATCGGACGAAGCGAAAATCGGGCTTTATCCGGAGGGAGCGCACCGGTTGCAGGTCAATGAGGCGTTCGAACGGTATTTCGCCGCGCTGGGTCAGGCTGTGGTTCGACAGGCCGCTGCCAGTCGCTGAGGGGCGTTTTCACTCCCAGTCATCTCCGTAGTGGTGCAACAGTTCTTCTTCCGGGGCGATATCGCGCAAGGCTACGACGGACAGATCGTCATAGTAAGCGACGTTCGGTCGGGTGCCGTGGTTGATGTATTTCAACTCGCAGGTTACATCCACCGGCCCGGTTTCGAGCCAGAGGGTATAGTCATTCTCGGTTTTCGTGGGGCGGGTCTGGCAGTGACCGATCAGGGTGCCGGCCTTGATGCGGCGGGTGGCGAACAGCCCCCGGCCATGGATTTCGCTGGTGGCGACCTGGACAGTTTTCTTCATTGGATGAGTCACTACTCTGTGCGCTTGTATTCAGGCGCAGTCTATCATTCTGCCCGCGTTGTCGGCACCGTCGATTGTCGGTACCCAGGCTATTGACCCAGGTCAAGATGGTTGCCGGGGGCCTTGTTAGTCTCTGGATAGACTCCCTACCTCTTCCGGGGAGTGCGCAGGAAAGGAGGTGCATTATGACCACCGCGATACTCGACCGATTGCTGAACGACCACCAAAACCTGAAACGGGTGCTGACGGTGCTGGAGCGGGAAATCGCCAAATACGACACTGAAAATTCCGACGACGATGACACACCGGATCTGTCGCTGATCATGGACATCATGGAATACATGCACAGCTATCCGGAGTTCTTTCATCACCCGCTGGAAGAAGTGGCGTTCGACTACCTGGAAGCGCAGAAGCTGGCCGCCCCTTCCAAGACCAGTGTGATTCGCAGCGATCACGATCAACTGGAGCGGGAAGGGGATGAGCTGCGCTCACTGATACGCAAAATCAATTTCGGCCAACCGGTGCCGCTCGATCAGTTGCACCGCGCGTTCGAGGATTATGCCTGGCATATGCGCGAACACATGCGCAAGGAAGAGGATCTGGTGTTTCCACTGTTCGAGCGGTTGGATGAAGCGTCCAACCAGGCCATCCTGGATAACATCCAGCACCGACACGATCCGCTGTTCGACGAGTACAAGCAGGAGCAATACGACACCCTGTTGGAACGGTTGGAACAACTGGCCTGAGACCGGTTGTTCCAGCAACCGAACAGGCCGTTCGTTGCCTTTGCGACCGAACAATTGATTCAGGTCAGGTTTTGGCGATCGCCTTGTCCTAGCCTTTCGGGTGCGCTCACCCGAGAGGTATTACCATGTCCAATTCATCCCATGCCGATGTTCCCGGCACCATTAAATTCGACGGTCCCATGGCCACCAAAGGCTATGCCCTCAACAAGATGTGTTACTCCTTCAACGAAGCCTCCGCCCGCGAGGCGTTCAAACAGGACGAAGCCGGTTATTGCGATCGGTTCGGACTGACCCCCGAACAAAAGGCGGCGATTCTCGACCGCGATATTCTCGCGTTACTGCGCGAGGGCGGCAGCATTTACTATCTGGCGAAATTCGCCGGTCTGTTGGGGTTGAACGTTCAGGATGTCGGTGCGCTGCAAACCGGCATGACGGTCGAGGCATTCAAGGAAAAACTGGTCAGGGCGGGAGAATAACCATGGCACAGGTACTCGGTGGTATCACCACATCGCACATTCCGGCCATCGGGATGGCCATGGACCGGCATGAAGAGGACACGCCGTACTGGAAGCCGTTTTTCGACGGTTACCCGCCGGTTCGGGCCTGGCTGGAGGCGCAACAACCGGACATCGCCGTGGTGTTTTACAACGATCACGGTCTGGAATTCTTCCTCGACAAGAAACCGACCTTCGCCATCGGGACGGCCCCGCAATACCACAACGCCGACGAAGGCTGGGGCATCAAACCCATTCCGCCGGTCACCGGGGAAACCGAGTTGTCCTGGCATCTGGTCAATCAATTGATCGACGATGAATTCGATATGACGGTGTGCCAGGAACTGAGAGTCGATCATGGCCTGACGGTCCCCTTGTCGTTGATGTGGCCGGGCAACCGCTATCAGCACATCAAGGTGATTCCGGTGTGCATCAACTGCGAACGCCACCCGATGCCGTCACCCAAGCGCTGTTACAAATTGGGTCAATCCATTGGTCGGGGCATTCGTTCGTTCGCGGGGGACCAGAAAGTGGTGGTGTTCGGTACCGGTGGCTTGTCGCATCAGCTGGACGGCGAACGGGCCGGTTTCATCAACAAGGCATTCGATCAGTACTGCATGGACACGCTGGTCGGGCACCCGGAAGAACTGACCCGGTTGACCAACGATGACCTGGTGGAAAAGGCCGGCGCACAGGGCGTGGAGCTGAACATGTGGTTGGCCATGCGCGGTGTGTTGAGCGAACACGTGACCGAACTGCATCGGCATTACCATATACCGGTGTCGAACACGGCGGCGGGGGTTCTGGTGCTCGAAAACGAAGACTGAGGAGGGAACAGCCTGCCCGCAGGCAAGCTGTGCAGGCACGGGTCAGGCCGCGCTCAATTTCTTCGCCAGTTCAGCGACATGCTGGCCCTGGAACTGGGCAATCTCGAGCTCGTTGGTCGATGGCTGACGGCTGCCGTCGCCACCGGCCAGAGTGCTCGCGCCATAGGGCGACCCACCAGTGATCTCGTCCATTTTGGTCAGCCCCTGGCAGCTGTAGGGCACGCCGGCGATGACCATGCCCTGGTGCAGCAGGGTGGTGTGGAAGGAGGTAATGGTGGTCTCCTGTCCGCCGTGCTGAGTCGCGGAGGAGGTGAACACACTGCCGACCTTGCCGACCAGTTTACCCTGGGCCCAGAGACCGCCGGTCTGGTCGAGGAAGGTACGCATCTGGCCGGCCATGTTGCCGAACCGGGTCGGGGTGCCGAAAATGATGGCGTCGTAGTCGGCCAGTTCCTCGACGGTGGCGACCTGAGCGCTCTGATCCAGCTTGGCGCCGGCTTGTTTGGCGGCTTCGGGATTCATGGTTTCGGGCACGCGGCGCAGGGTCGCCTCGACACCGTCCACCTTATTAACACCCTCGGCGACCGCGTGCGCCATCTGTTCGATGTGGCCGTACATGCTGTAGTAAAGAATCAGTACCTTGGTCATGGTGACACTCCTGTTGAATTCGAATCGGTTGTCCGGTCGTCCCGGAGACGTCGACCATTATTCGGGCCTGGAGTGCCAATCCAATCAAAGCTTCCTGATGGCGCTGTTCAATAATTCTGACCAAGTTTGGAATCGGCGTTATCAACCACCCCGATCCAGCACCTGTTGGACGTACCAGCAGTCCGCCTTGATTCGAAAATGGTTTTCCCGCGCCCAGGCCAGGCCGGTGTCCACGAGCTGTCGTGCGTAACCGTGGCCGCGAAACGCGTTCGGCACGAAGGTGCGCGTGAAATTGACGGTATCCGGTGTGTCCATTCGATAGTTCAGCTCGGCCCGGTCCCCGTCCAGGGTCAGGGTGAACCGATGTTCGGTGGTGTCGTGTTCCGGTTGGGTCATGGGGCCTCCTCAGGCGTCGGGATCCGGGCTAGACTGGCGTGAAAGAACAGCGTTCAGGGAGCCAAGTCGTGTCCAGTGAAACCGCCGGTGGCGGCGCACTCGATCGGATCGATCATATCGTCGTTCTGATGATGGAAAACCGGTCCTTCGATAATGTATTGGGGTGGCTGTACGATCCGGACAACCCCGAACCCTATAAAACACCGCCGCGAGGGCAGGCGTACGCCGGCGTCAGCGGTCGGGATCTGTCCAACCCGGTTCCGGATTACGCCGGCGGCGGTCACCTGCCTTTCGGCAAGACGGACCGGATGACCAGCCCCAACCCCGATCCGGGCGAAGAGTATTATCACGTCAACCGACAGCTCTTCGGTAGCACTCGTCCGGCCGCCAATCGATGGTATCCATTCGATCGGCCGCCTTTCAATGTGCCGGATCCTGTGCCGGACCCGGCGCCGATGTCCGGCTTCGTGCGGGATTACATCGATAATCTGGCCGGTAACCCCTCACTGTATCCGCAGGCGTCGGGACCGATTCTCTGGTTGCGCAAGCACCTGGCGCGCTGGTGGCCGTCACTGGCCCCCCGGTTCGGCGAGCCCGACCCGGCCGTTTACCGTCAGATCATGACCGGGTTTACGCCCGAATCCGTACCGGTATTGAGCACCCTGGCGCGACGTTTCGCCGTCTGCGACCACTGGTTCAGCGCGATTCCCAGTCAAACCTTCGGTAATCGCGCCTTCGTGCACAGTGGGACCTCTCACGGATTCGTCAACAACAGTCCGGTGCACAAGTGGCTGTTGCATTCGGCGCCGACCGTGTTCAACCGGCTCGACGACGCCGGCCGGTCCTTCGGCATCTATTACGACCCCGAGGATGTCATTAGCTTTACCGAGTTGCTGCAGCCGGCGCTGTGGCGGTATCGACGCCGTCATGTGCATACGATGGATGCGTTTTTCGATCAGGCCGCCAAGGGAGAACTGCCGGACTACAGTTTTATCGAGCCGCGCCTGATGCTGGACAACAACGACCAGCACCCGCCCGCCGGCATCCCGCCATTCCTCGACCCGGTGGACACCTCCAGCGTACTGGCCGGTGAGCAGTTGATCGCCCGTGTGTATGAGGCCTTGCGCAACGGGCCGGCGTGGGGAAAAACCCTGTTGGTGATCACCTATGACGAGCACGGCGGCAACTACGATCACGTGTCACCGCCGGCGGCCGTGCCGCCCCGACCGGACGGGCAAGCGGGTGAGCAGGGCTTTCGATTCGACCGGCTGGGCGTGCGGGTGCCGGCGGTCCTGGTGTCGCCCTGGATCGAGGATGGCACCGTATGTTCGACGGTGTTCGACCACAGCAGCATCCTGCGCACCCTGTGCCGGCGCTGGAATCTGCCCGCGCTGACCGAGCGCGACCGGCAGGCGTCGGACTTGTCCGCCGTGCTGAACCGGTCGACACCCCGGACGGATCGTGTGGATGTGGTGCCGAGACCTTACCGGCGCAGCACCACAGCGGCCGATCAACCGTTGAACCCGTATCAGAGGGTGTTATTGATGCTGTCGGCCTCCGCCGTGGCGTTTCATCGGTTTCGGGGCGCGCATACCTGGTCGGCCCGGTGGGAGGCGCTGGTGCATGGCTGGCACAACGAGCGGGTCCTGATGCGGGTGCGCACCCAGGGGGAGGCCGTGGCCTGGCTGAACCGGCACGCGGCCACCATCGATCGGGTGAAGTCGGGGCTTGAGGCGCGACAGCGGGAAGGGCGCTGACCCGGTTGAACGTATCCGGTTCAGTGCTTGTGCAGCAGGGTTTCCATGGTGTCGACGACCTCGGCCCATTCGGCGTCTTCATCGCGCATCCGAGCCAGGGTCAGGCGTTGTTCGAAACTCAGGAAATCGGCTTCGGAGACATCTTCGTCCGGGTCGAGTGTATGGTTGCCGAAAAAGGCCTCCATGGCCTCGGGGCTGCTGTCCAGCCCGAGCTGTTCAAACAGGGTTTTCATATCCGGTTGCAACGTGAGCATGGCTCCTCCTGCCCGGGGGCGGTTAGACCGGTTGGGGCGACGCAATCGTGTCGGCGCCCACTGTCAGCCTAGTGGTTTTTCGTGACACTGCCGTGACCCGATCGGGACGAGAGTGGCAATCTGGCTTGCCAGTCAGATTGCCCGGTCCAGCAGTTGCTCTTGCAGCTGCTCAATCGAATGTTGGCTGTCCTGGGAATGGGGGTAGATTTCCAGTACCTGTTCGAACACCCGAATGGCGGCCGCCGGCTGGCCCAGACGCGCGAAGATACTGCCCAGGCCCGACAGGGCACCGAAATGACGGGGCTCCAATTTGAGCGTCTGTTCGATATCCGACATCGACTCGTTGTAATCCCCGAGCACGTAATGAACGGTGGCCAATTTGTTCCAGGCTTCGGCGAACTTGGGTTCCTTCTCGACCAGTTGATCGAACAACCGCTCGGCCAAGGTCCATTCCCCCAGTCGCATGGCCTGCATGCCCCGGTCCATCAGGCGTTCGGCCTCGTCGTTCGGGGCCTGTGTCCAGATCAGCCAGATCTGTTGTTCGATCACGGCGGACTGCGACGCGTTCGGGGCGTCCTGCAGTTTGTCGAACAGGCCGTCGAGACGGTCGTCGTTCTGATCCGCCGCGACGGGCCACAATAAAGCCAATGCCAGACCGGCCAGCCAGGTCGGGATCTTGCCTGCGCGATGTGTTTTCATGATGCGACCCTCCACCTCCAAGGTTCGCGTTTACGCGCAGTTTAGACCACTTTTTTGGAATTCGGTTTGGTGGCGGTCTATGCTGATCTGACGTTATGACTGAATTGCAGACTTCTTCAATGCACTCTTGTATTCGTGTGATGCTGGCCGCGTTGGTCGGGCTTTTGCCGCTGGCGGCGGTCGAGGCCTATGAACGGACTGTTCTGGTCGGTGGATATCCCTACCCGCCTTATGTTGTCGGCCACGCATCTGAAGAGCCCAGCGGCGCTACGGTGGATGTGCTCGACCAGCTCAACGAGTGGCAATCGCGGATCGAGTTTAAATTCGTCCCGGTCGCGGCCTTCAGCCGTGAGTTGTCGTTCCGACAGGGGCGCTTCGAGGCGATGTTTTTCGAGTCCCCCGACTGGGGATGGCGTGACGAATCGGTCAACATCTCCCACCCGATCGCGGTCGACCGCGACGTGTACGTGGCTCTGGACAAAGAAGACCGCGGCCAGGGGTTCTTTGACGATATCCATAAAAAACATCTGATCGCGACGCGGGGTTATCACTACGGCTTCGCCAGTTACCGCACCGATGAACAGTGGCTGCAGGACCAGTTCACCATCGACTTCGCCCCCAGCCTGGCCGCGGGTCTGGAAATGTTGATGCGCGAACGCGGCGAGGTGGCGGTGTTGAATGAAAGTTATCTGCGCGCGCGCCGGAATGAGGGCTTGGACATGAGCGATTTGCTGGTGTCCGAACGGGCGGATAATACCTATCGGTTGAGTGTACTGGTGAGCCAGGGCGCTGAGCTGGAAATGGAGTGGCTGCTGTCGCAGTTGCGGGAACTGCGTGCGGCCGGACTGTTGAAACCCATCGAACAGCGGTGGGGCATTCAGTTCACGGATTTCTAGCCCCGGGGAGCCGGCGCCCCCGGCCGGCTAGAAATTGGCCGGGGTGGTGGCCGAGACGATTTCGCAGGTCTCCTCGAAGGGGTTGCGGAACCGGTGCGGTCGGGTTGAATCGAAGTAGTAGGCATCCCCTTTCTTCAGGTGGTACACCTCGCTGCCGACGGTCAGTTCAAAGGCGCCGTTGATGACCAGGCCGGCTTCCTCGCCTTCGTGGACGTAGAGTTCGGCACCGGTGTCGGCGCCCGGCTCGTAGGTTTCGATCATGAAGGCCATGGCGCGCCGTCCGAAGGCTTTTCCGACCAGTTTCAGTTTGACCTCGTCGACCGAGAGGTCGATGAATTCATCGGGGTTGTAGACGACGGGCTGGGCGTTGTCGGTATCGGTGTCTTCGGCGAAGAATTCGACCAGTGACATGGGGATGCCCTGCAGCACTTTTTTCAGCGAGCTGACGCTGGGGCTGACGCTGTTTTTCTCGATCATGGAGATGGTGCTGTTGGTGACGCCGGCGCGTTTGGCCAGTTCACGCTGTGAGAGACCTTTTTGCTTACGAATGGCCTTGAGTCGTTCGCCTACGTCCAATGAAGGGCACCTCCGGTCGGGTTTTGTGCGGTTGGATGGGGTGGTTGTGGATAGCTGGGTGGCTATCCATTATTTTTTACATAGAGTAGCAAATTCTGATCGGGGGACCAATGGGAGATGGCCCGGTTAGATTGAGTGCCAAGAGCCCGCAACGGCACACATGAATCCGCGCTGGCCCCCCGGGCTGCTCTCACGGGGTCGCCGTGAACCCTTCCATGGGGGCTTGGCTTCGGCATCCATGCCTCAGACATCCCCGTGAGAGCAGCCCGGGGGGCCATCGCTAATGGCTGCGGTTTGTTGGATTCCTGTCCTGAAATATTCGAAGAATGCCTCGTTTTAGCCGTTGCTCGGTGCGGTGGTTGCTGAAAGTGACTCTAATCCTGTTGAAAATGCGGTGATGTTGTGTCAAAAATACCGAACATTTTGATCTGTATTCTGGACGCCGCATGTACCTGAACCCCCGTACTCACACCGACGATCATCCTGAATCCTATTACGCGGCGACGCGTCGTTATACACGAACCTATCCCGAGTTGACCGAGCGCATCGATGTGGATGTGTGTGTGGTCGGCGGCGGGTTCAGTGGGGTGAATACGGCGCTGGAGTTGGCGGAGCGGGGGGATTCGGTGGCGTTGATTGAGGGGCGTCGGATCGGTTGGGGGGCGTCGGGGCGTAATGGCGGTCAGTTGATTCGCGGTGTGGGCCATGGTCTGGAGCCGTTTCGCAAGGTACTGGGACAGGCCGGGATCGAGGCGGTGACGGCGATGGGGGAGGAGTCGGTCGAGATTGTGCGTGATCGGGTGGCGCGGTACGGCATCGAGTGCGATTTCAAGATGGGGTATTGCGATCTGGCGACGCGGCGCCGGCATGTGCGGGATTTCGAGTTGGAGTATGCGGCGCTTAAGGCGGCGGGCTATGCCCATCGCATTGAGTTGATTCCCGAGCAGCGGATGCATGAAGTGGTGGGGTCGGATCGGTATGTGGGCGGTCTGGTCGATATGGGGGCGGCGCATTTGCACCCGCTGAACCTGGTTGCGGGGGAGGCGGAGGCGGCGCATGCGTTGGGTGTGCGGATTTTCGAGCAGAGTCTGGTGACGGAGGTGGTCGAGGGGGATCGGCCGATCATGCGCACGGCGAAAGGTGAGGTGCGGGCGAGTAAGGTGGTGTTGTGCGGTAATGCCTATGTGGCGGGGTTGAATACGGCCTTGTCGGGTAAGGTGTTGCCGGCGGGCAGTTATGTGATCGCGACCGAGCCCTTGCCGGAGGATGTCTGGCGGCGGGTGTTGCCGAAAGATCTGGCGGTGTGCGATCAGAATGTGGCGCTGGATTACTACCGGCTCAGTGCCGACAAGCGGTTGTTGTTCGGCGGCCTGTGTAATTATTCCGGGCGCGACCCGCAGTCGATCGAAAACGTTCTGAAACCGCACCTGGTGCGTGTGTTTCCGTATTTGAAGGATGTGCGTATCGATTATCAATGGGGGGGCATGATCGGTATCGGGGCGAATCGTTTTCCGCAGATCGGACGGTTGGCACCCAACGTCTATTACGCCCAGGCGTATTCCGGCCACGGGCTCAACGTGACGCACCTGGCCGGTCGCTTGATCGCGCAGGCGATGCACGGTGAGGACGGGCGGATCGAGTTGTTTGAGCGGGTGCGGCACATGACTTTCCCCGGTGGTCCGAAGTTCCGGTCGCCGTTGTTGGCGTTGGGGATGTTGTATCACCGGTTGAAGGATGTGTTTTGAGAAGGGGTCTTCGAGGTGACGAATTATGGTGGGCGGTGCCCACCCTACGAAGTCATGTAGGTTGGATTAGCCGATAGGCGTAATCCAACATTGTGCTAATGGCGTTGATGGCGCTAAAACCACCATTGTCGGATTACGGCCCTTCGGACCTAATCCGACCTACAGTGGGTGGCGCCCACCAAAAACTGAGTAGGGCCGTTTTATAGTTCCCCTACAGCTTAATCCAGGTCGCTTTGACCTCGCTGTATTTATCGAACGCGTGCAACGATTTATCCCGGCCGTTCCCGGACTGCTTGAACCCGCCAAAGGGTGCGGTCATGTCGCCGCCATCCCACTGATTCACCCAGATTGAGCCGGCGCGCAAGCCCTTGGCCATGCGATGGCCGCGGCTGAGGTCGCTGGTCCAGACGGCGGCGGCCAGGCCGTAGATGGAGTCGTTGGCGATGTGCAGCGCTTCGGCTTCGTCTTTGAAGGTGATGACCGACATCACCGGTCCGAAAATCTCCTCCTGGGCGATTTTCATGTCGCCGGTCACGTCCTGGAAGACGGTGGGTTCGATGAAGAAGCCGCCGTCGACTACTTTGGCCAGCCCTCCGCCGCTGGTCAGTCGGGCGCCCTGGCTGCGGCCGGCTTCGATGTAGCCCAGAACCCGGTTCAGTTGTGCTTCGTCGACGATGGCGCCGATGTTGGTCTCGGGGTCGAGCGGGTTGCCCGGCTTCCAGGTGCTGATGGCGGCGAGGACTTTCTCCATGAAAGGCTCGGCGATGCTGTCTTCGACCAGCAGGCGTGAACCGGCGGTGCATACTTCGCCCTGGTTGAAGCAGATGCCTTCGGCGGCGGCGCTGGCGGCGGCGTCCAGGTCCGGGGCGTCGGCGAAAACGATGTTCGGCGATTTGCCGCCGGCTTCGGCCCAGATCCGTTTCATGTTGGATTCGCCGGCGCAAATCATCAGTTGCTTGGCGACGCCGGTTGAGCCGGTGAACACCAGGGTGTCGATGTCCATGTGCAAGGCCAGCGCCTTGCCGACCGTATGGCCGTAACCCGGCAAAACGTTGAAAACGCCGTCCGGTATGCCGGCCTCTTTGGCGATGGCGGCCAGGCGAATGGCCGACAGCGGCGATTTCTCGGACGGCTTGAGGATGACGGAATTGCCCATGGCGAGCGCCGGGCCGATCTTCCAGCTGGCCATGATCAGCGGGAAGTTCCAGGGCACGATGGCGGCCACAACGCCGACCGGTTCCCGCGTGACCAGGCCCAGTTCGTCGTGCGGTGTCGGGGCGATTTCGTCGTAAAGCTTGTCGATCGCCTCGGCCGACCAGCGGATGCTGTTGGCGGTGGCCCTGACATCGATTTTTCGAGCATGGGTGATCGGCTTGCCCATGTCGAGGGTATCGAGCAGGGCCAGTTCGTCGCCGTATTCCTCGATCAGGTCGGCGAAGCGGATCAGGGTTTTCTTGCGTTTGGCCGGCGGCCGATGTGCCCAGTGACCGGCCTCGAAGGCGGCTCGGGCGGCGGCGGTCGCGCGGTCGGCGTCCAGGCTGTTGCAGGCGGCGATGTCGGCCAGTTTGCGGTTGTCGATCGGACTGCGGGATTCGAAAGTCTCGCCGGAGGCCGCCTCGACGTATTCTCCGCCGATGAAGGCGCGGCCCTCGGGGTTCAGTTTGTCGGCGGCGGCGGTCCAGTATTCGAGTGTGTTGATGGTCATGGCAACCTCGGCTTGGTGAGCAATGACGCTAACTTACACCAGCGGGCGCTAAAGTTTCAATATATTGAACGCTCGGCTATGCCTGCCATCGCGCTGGCTTATCGCCAAACATTATCAGGGCGCCCCGGTTAATGCCTCCATGACATTCCCCGGTACGGGGGTTGATGTTTTATTTATTTGACATACACTGGCGTCTAGCTGTTCAAAATAACACACATACACCGACTCGCCATCCGGCTTGAATTGAGTGAGAGCTGCCTATGTCTCAAGTTGCACCCGCGTCGCACGATGCTTTCTGGATGCCCTTTACCGCCAACCGCCAGTTCAAGGCCGAGCCGCGCATGCTGGTCGGCGCCAGGGACATGCATTACACCAGCGAGGACGGCCGCACCATTCTCGACGGCACGGCCGGTCTCTGGTGCGTCAATGCCGGTCACGGGCGTTCGACCATCACCGAAGCGGTACGCGCGCAGTTGGAGCGGATGGACTTTGGTCCGACCTTCCAGATGGGTCACCCCGGCCCGTTTGAACTGGCCGAACGTCTGGTCAAGCATACGCCGGACGGCATCAACAAGGTGTTTTTCACCAACTCCGGTTCCGAATCGGTCGATTCCGCGCTGAAAATCGCCCTGGCCTATCATCGCGCCAAAGGGCAGGGCGAGCGCACCCGGCTGATTGGTCGCGAGAAGGGCTATCACGGGGTGGGCTTCGGCGGCATTTCCGTTGGCGGTCTGGTCAACAACCGGCGCATGTTCGGCACCCTGTTGAACGGGGTCGACCATCTGCGCCACACCCTGCTGCCCGAGAACGCTTTTACTCAGGGCATCCCCGAGCAGGGAGCGGAACTGGCCGATGATCTCGAACGGATGATCGCCCTGCACGGCGCGGACACCATTGCCGCTGTGATCGTCGAACCGGTCGCTGGTTCGGCCGGCGTGATTCTGCCGCCGGTCGGTTACCTGCAGCGGCTGCGCGAGATTACCCGGCGCCATGGCATTCTGCTGATCTTCGATGAAGTCATCACCGGCTTCGGCCGGGTCGGCGAACCCTTTGCGGCCAACCGGTTCGGCGTCACGCCGGACATGATTACAGCCGCCAAGGGGCTGACCAACGGCGCCGTGCCGATGGGCGCCGTCTTCGTCGCGGACTTCATCCACGATGCCTTCATGAACGGGCCGGACAGCGCCATCGAACTGTTCCACGGCTACACCTATTCCGGTCACCCGGTCGCGGCGGCGGCCGGTCTGGCGACGCTCGACCTGTACGAACGCGAGGGCCTGTTCCAGCGCGCGCTGGAGCTGGAGGAGCGCTGGGCCGAGGCCTTGCACAGCCTGTCTGATCTGCCCCACATCAAGGACATCCGCAACATCGGGCTGGTCGGGGCCGTCGAATTCGAACCCCGCGAAACGGTTGGCGCACGCGGTTACGATGTCTTCCATCATTGTTTCTGGCAGGGCAACACCCTGGTGCGCTGCACCGGCGATACGATCGCATTGTCACCGCCGCTGATCGTCAGCGAAAGTCAGATCGATGAGATCATCGGTGCGCTGAAGCATGCGATAAAAACGGTTAACTAACTCCTGTGGTAGGAGCGCACTCCGTGCGCGACCTGTGTGAAATTGGCAGGGTAGGGTCCGAGTGCGGACCATGCGCTCCTACAGACCTCAATCAATACTCCAGGTATCTCCATGAAACAAATCAACCATTTCATCAACGGACGCCTCACCGACCCCAGCCAGGGGCAATACCCGGTCTACAACCCGGCGTTGGGCGAACAGAGCGGCCAGGTGTCGCTGGCCAGTCAGGATGAGGTGATCGGCGCCATCGAAGCCGCACGTGACGCCTTTCCGGACTGGGCCGAGACCACACCGCTGAACCGGGCGCGCATCCTGTTCCGGTTCAAGATGTTGCTCGAGGAGCGTCTCGACGAACTGGCCCGTGTGGTCAGCAGTGAACACGGCAAGGTGTTCGAAGACGCCAAAGGTGAGATCATACGCGGTATGGAAGTGGTGGAATTCGCCTGCGGCATTCCACATCTGCTCAAGGGTGAGATTACCGAACAGGTCGGTCGCGGGGTCGATGCCTGGTCCGTCAACCAGCCGCTGGGTGTGGTCGCCGGCATTACGCCGTTCAATTTCCCGGCCATGGTGCCGATGTGGATGTGGCCGGTGGCCATCGCCTGCGGTAACACCTTTGTTTTGAAACCGTCCGAAAAAGACCCGAGCGCGGCGCTGCTGGTGGCCGAATGGCTGAAAGAAGCCGGACTGCCCGACGGCGTGTTCAATGTCGTCAACGGCGACAAGGTCGCGGTCGATACCCTGCTGACCCACCCGACGGTGCAAGCGGTGAGCTTTGTCGGCTCGACTCCGATCGCCGAATACATCTATTCCACCGCCAGTGAACACGGCAAGCGTGTGCAGGCCCTGGGTGGCGCCAAGAACCACCTGGTGGTCATGCCCGACGCCGATCTCGACGGTGCCGTCAGCGCCCTGACCGGCGCCGCCTACGGTTCGGCCGGAGAACGCTGCATGGCCATTTCCGTGGCCGTCGCGGTGGGCGACATCGCCGATGAACTGGTGGCCAAGCTGGCCGACAAGGCCCGCACCCTGAAAATCGGCAACGGCGCCGAGACCGGTCTCGACATGGGGCCGCTGGTCACGCGCGAGCATCTGGAGAAGGTCACCGGTTTCGTCGACAAAGGCGTCGAGGAGGGTGCCGAGCTGGTCGTAGACGGCCGCGGGCACCAGGTGCCGGGGCACGAGAACGGCTATTTCCTCGGCGGTTGCCTGTTCGACCGGGTCACGCCGGAAATGACCATTTACCAGGAAGAAATTTTCGGTCCGGTCCTGTGCGTGGTCCGGGTACCGGATTACGTCAGCGCGGTGCAACTGATCAACCGCCACGAATACGGCAATGGCACCTCTATCTATACCCGCAGCGGTGGTGTCGCCCGTCGCTTTGTACGCGACATCCAAGTGGGCATGGTCGGCGTCAATGTGCCGATTCCGGTGCCGATGGCGTTCCACGCCTTTGGTGGCTGGAAGCGTTCCCTGTTCGGCAGTCACCACGTGCACGGTATGGAAGGGGTCAAGTTCTATACCCGTCGCAAGGCCGTCACCGCGCGCTGGCCGGACGGCGACCTCGGCGCCGAGTTTGTGATGCCCACTCTGGACTGACAGGAACCGATCATGACACAACGCGTGCCGCACACCGGCTCCTATTACGCCGCGACGGCCAACCCGGCTCCCGAGCGGCCGCCGCTGACCGAGGCTATCGAGGCGGATGTCTGCGTCATCGGCGCCGGCTTCACCGGCCTGTCCAGCGCCTTGCACCTGGCCGAGGCCGGTTTCAGCGTGGTCGTGCTCGAGGCCGCCCGCATCGGTTATGGCGCCAGCGGCCGCAACGGCGGCCAACTGGTCAACAGTTACAGTCGCGACATGGACGTGATCGAAAAGAGCCAGGGTATGGACGTTGCCCGCGTGCTCGGCAGCATGGCCTTCGAAGGCGCCGACATCATTCGCGACCGAATCGCCCAGTACGACATCCAGTGCGACTACCGTCCGGGCGGTGTCTTCATGGCCCTGAACAAGCGTCAGATGCACGAACTGCGCGAGCAAAAAGCCCTCTGGGAGCGGTACGGTCACACCGAGCTCGACATGCTCGACCAATCCGATGTCCGCGACGTCGTCAACAGCGAGCGCTATGTCGGCGGCTTGCGCGACCGGCGCGGCGGTCACATCCACCCGCTCAACCTGGCGCTCGGCGAAGCCAACGCCATCGAGCAGCACGGTGGCCGTCTGTTCGAGGACTCACCGGTCACCCGCGTCGAGCGGGGCGAACGCCCCGTGGTCCACACCGGGCACGGCCGCGTGACAGCCCGTTTCGTCATGGTCGCCGGCAACGCCTATCTCGGCGGTCTGATCCCGGAGCTGGCGGCCAAGGCCATGCCCTGCGGTACCCAGATTGTCACCACCGAAGTCCTGGGGGAGGAGCGGGCCCGGTCGCTGATTCCGCAACTGGAATGCGTCGAGGACTGCAACTACAAACTCGACTACTACCGCATCACCGGCGACTTCCGCTTGCTCTACGGCGGCGGTGTCACCTACGGCGGCGGCGACCCGGCGTCGATCGAGCGTTTCCTGCGGCCGCACTTCGAGCATACATTCCCGCAGTTGAAAGACGTCAAAATCGACTTCGCCTGGGGTGGCGACTTCCTGCTCACCATGAACCGCCTGCCGCAATTCGGGCGCATCGGGGACAATATCTACTACGCCCAGGGTTACAGCGGGCACGGGGTCACCACCACCCACCTCGCCGGCAAACTGATCGCCGAGGCCTTGCGCGGACAGGCCGAACGCTTCGACGCCTTCGCCGGTCTCACTCATTTACCGTTTCCGGGCGGCCGCCTGATGCGAGTGCCGTACACCGCCATCGGCGCCTTCTACTATGGCCTGCGCGACAAGTTGGGGATCTAGGAGCCTGTCGAACTTAGGCTGAATCGGCTGCGGCGGCGGGAATCCGGTCTCGCCGTCCCACCACCTCGCTTCGATCCCACTAAGCCCACTAAGTGCCGGGCACGCTGCTGTCCAATTCCAAATCGGGTAGCCATTGACGCAGTTGTGGCAGCAGGTCGTCCAGCGTCAGTACCTGATGCAGATGGTGGACGCCGCCCGGCAGCCCCCGCGTGCGCAGCCAGACCAGGCTGGCGGCCGCCACCGCAGCGGTTAACCGGGTTTCCTGTCGGGCACTCAGCACCAGCCACTGACGTTGCCCAATGGCCGAGCGGCTTTCAGCGACCAGGGTGCAGCAGTCGCTGCCGTAGGCCAGTTGACTGAAACCGCGTTTCACCCAGCGCCGTGCCAGCGGCCACTTCAACAGACGCACCACACCCAGGCGCGTGGTCAGCGCGATCAGGGCGGTCAGGGGCGTACTGCTGAATCGTACCCAGGTACCGACCGTGGGTATCGCCAGGTCGGTGGCCAGAATCTGCTGGTCCGGCAGATTGAACCGGTAGCCCCAGCGACCGCGTTTTCCATTCCCTCGAAAGCGCCGCTTTTCGCCAAAACCACGTACCGTCCGCCAGCGACCCTCTTCGCGCACCTCGAATCGGTCATTCAGGTGATCGAACATCCAATCCAGCGCCGCATCACCATGCGTCTCGCCGGTGCCGAACTCCACCAGCAGATCGAGGCGGTGCGCCCCGTCGGCATGCCCTGCGATCCAGGCCCCCATCTGGTTGGTCAAACCCGGCGTCGTTCCCAGGCTGATCAGCCCACTGGCGCCTGTTTCCCGTGCCAGTTCGTCAAAAGCAGTCAGCCTCTGCAGCCACTCCAGACTGGCGGTGATGTCCAGATAATCGATACCCTTGGTGAGGCAGAGCCGCGCGAAGGCGGTATCGACCTGATCGACGCAGACCACCACCTGGCCGACTTCGCCCAGGTCGGCATCGGCCGGTGGTTGCGCCAGATCCAATGCCCGTGCCCGACAACCATACCCCACCGCCTGGGCCGCCGCCCGAGCCGCGTCGAGACGACGCCCCGCGATGACAAGCCGATCGGGAAAGACCGGTGCCAGCCAGGCGGCGAGGTGGCGACCCACACTGCCGTAGCCACCCACAATGAGAATATCGTCTGCTTGCTTCGCCATGGCGTGTCTCCATCCGAATGTCCGACCAGCTTCGCGCATGCAGCGACTGGAAGGTCAAGCATCCCGGGGTGCTGTTTCAACAACCCCGGAACAACGTAATCGACACAAGACCGGCCGTTTTAAATCGACCCCGAAGAGCATGCTATAGTGGCGCCCCAAGCCAGAGTGGAACCGCCATGACGATCTGGATCGACGCCGACGCCTGTCCGGGCGTGGTCAAAGACATTCTGTTCCGCGCCGCCGAACGCACCGCCACCGAATTGGTGCTGGTGGCCAATCAGCCGGTGCGCACACCGCCCTCGAAACTGATTCGCAGCATCCAGGTTTCGGCCGGCGCCGACGTCGCCGACAACGAAATCGTCCGGCGCATGGACGCGGGGGACCTCGTCATCACCAGCGACATACCGCTCGCCTCCGACGTCATCGACAAAGGCGGCCTCGCCCTCAGCCCGCGCGGCGAACTGTTCACCCGCGACAACATCCGCGCCCGACTCAACATGCGCGACTTCCTCGACACCCTGCGCGGCAGCGGCATCCAGACCGGCGGACCACCCGCCCTCAACCAACAGGACCGCCAGCAATTCGCCAACCAACTCGACCGCTGGCTGGCAAAATACGCACCCCGATCCTAAGCTAACCATCAAGGAGCCACAGATGATCGCCGACACCCCCGAACCCCCATACTACGCCGTCATCTTCACCTCCGTGCGCACCGACCTCGACGCAACCGAATACGGCGACATGGCCGAACGCATGGTCGAACTCGCCCACCGGCAACCCGGCTTCCTCGGCGTCGAATCCGCACGGGAAGCGCTCGGCATCACCGTTTCCTACTGGCGCGACGAAGCGTCCATCAAAGCGTGGAAACAACAGGCGGAACATCTGGAAGCGCAGCGGCTTGGCAGGGAAAGGTGGTATGCGGATTATCGATTGAGAGTGGCCAAGGTGGAGAGAGATTACGGGCTATAATAGTTGTACTTGTGTAACCACTTGAGTAAGCGACTGGTGCCGGGGTGGATACTCCAGGGGAGTGCGCAGCATGGATGCTGCGGTCTAGCCTACATGGACGTATTTACGGCGACCCGGGAGGATCCGCGCCGGCACCAGGCGCGGGCCATTGGCACAAAAGGCTACGCAATCTGACCAACCAGGGGCACCAACATGACCGTTAAGAAAATTATGAGTCACACCGTCGTCACGGTCAAAATGGACGACGACCTGAGCCAGGTCCGCGAACTGTTCGAGGAACAAAAATTCCACCACCTGCTGGTCACCGACAACGGCCGACTCGTCGGCATCATCTCCGACCGCGACATCCTCAAAACCGTCAGCCCCTACGTCGGAACCCCCGCCGAAACAACGCACGACACCGCCACACTCAACAAACGCGCCCATCAAATCATGAGCCGCAACCCCGTCACCGTAGGCCCCGACTCCGAACTGTTCGACGCCGTCGAACTGTTCAACCACAAAGGCGTCTCCTGCCTTCCCGTGGTCGACGACCAATTCCAGCCGATCGGCATCGTCACCTGGCGCGACATACTGAAAACCATCGAAGTCATCAGCCGCAAGAAACAACAGACCCGACACTGAGCGAGACGTTCGCAATCATCATCCGACGCGGTCCTCCTGGCGGCGTTCCTCCGGCGGCTCCAGCTCCTCCTCCGAATCCGGGTGCAATGGCAACACATTGGGCGTGGTGCGCACCATCGCCACGAAATGGCCTTCGTATTCCTCGGGATGTTCCACCACCGTCGACCGTTTCAACAGCCAGGCGACCGCCATCCCGAAAACCGCCAGTGTCGCCAGATAGACCGCCGGCAACGACGAACCGCCGAGCCGTTGCAACATCAAACCGGCGACCCCGGGACCCACGAAAGCACCCAAGCCATAGAGCAACAGCAAGCCGCTCGACCCCGCCACCAGATGATCCTTATGAATCCGGTCCACCAGATGCGCCACCGAGATCGGGTAAATGGCCAATACCAGACCGCAAAACACCATCGACAACACCGTCATCGGCACGACCCGCTGCGGCCACTGCATGGCCACCCAGCCCATCCCGATCGACACCAGCACACCGGCCAGCATCACCCACAACACGACTCGACGCCGATCGTGCCGGTCCGACAATCGTCCGACCGGGTATTGAATAAACGCCCCACCCAATAAAGACAATGTCATCAACATCGCGAACTGGCTTTCCGAATAGCCGATGCTCGATGCGAACAGGGGCATCAACCCGTAGAAGGGCCCCATCACCAGCCCCGAGGCAATAACCCCCATGACCGCCACGGGGGCGACCCGATAGAGGTAACGCAAGTCCATCTTCGGCATGTCGATCGCGATGTTCGGCTGCTGCAATCGGGTCCAGGATACCGGCATCACCGACGCCGTCGCCAACACCGCCGCCAGGGCGAACAGCGTGAACGCATCCACCGTATCGATGTGCAGCAACTGTTGGGACGCCGCGATCGACATCAGATTCACCAGCGTATAAATCGAGAACACGCGCGAGCGATAGTCGTCCGGCGTTTGCCCGTTCAACCAACTTTCGATGACGGTGTACATGACGAAGACACCGAAACCGGTGAACAAGCGGATCACCAGCCAAACCACAGGTGACAGCAGCAGGACATAGGCCAGAATGCTGCACGCCAGCATGGCCGCGCTGAAGGTGAAGCACCGGATGTGCCCCATGCGCCGAATCAGGTTCGAGGCGAATTGAGTCCCGAACAAGGCCCCCAAAAAGTAAGCCGATGTCAGCAAACCCAGAAACTGCTCGGAAAACCCCTCGTTCACACCTCGCAGAATCAACAGGGTGCTGAGCAGACCATTGCCCAGAATGAGAAAACAGATACCGAGAAACAGTGCGGTGATGGACCTCAGGATGGATCCCATTGATGCCTCTACAACCGTGTTGCCTTTGGGGGATTGGTACCTGAAGCGCAAATCGCTCGGCTTTCCAGGTTCAGTCGAGCCTAGTTTAGCCGAACCCTCATTGCCAACCCACAGGTAATCAACCCGAAAGGTCGCGGTTTTAGGAAAGCAGGTCGAAGATTGGAATTAACGGAGTGTGAACGACAAAGAAGGGAAATAGAAATGAATCGGGGGATGCGATCGCATCCCCCTAATTCCTGTTTCAGACGCTATTCAGGGCGTGTCGTCCCGCACCACAACGTCACCACCGTCCTGCGCCCAGACGGTGATAATGTCACCGGCGGCGACGGTCAGTTGCGCCTGAATGGCGATGGTCTTGGAGTCGGCCGGAGTAACCGTGGCGTAGTAGGTGCCCGCCGCCAGTTGAACAAAGCCGGTGTCGGCTTTGTAGCTGACATCCACGAACGCCGGATCTTCATTGGTGATGTCGGTCCCGGCGGTCACATACACATCCACATCGGCGGTATCCGCCGCGCCGTGAATGATGCGCACCTTGGCACCGGTGGCAATGTCACGTCGGTCGTCGATGTAGGGCACCAGTTCGAGTTCGGCGCTGTCCGCACCCGAGGCGGTGCCCATGGCGAACACGCTGTAGCTCATGCCGCTGGCGACGGAAACGCCTTCGGCGCTGATGGCGGCGGAACTGTTGTCGGTGCTGACGGCCAGATCAAAGTCACCGGCGGCCACTTCGGCATAGTTGGATACGGCTTCATAGGTGACGTCCGCGAAGGTCGCATTGCCATTGCTGAAATCCGTGACATCCAGATTGGCTGTGGTGTCGCCCGCCGCGAATATATCGACTTCCCCGACATCGGACACATTGTGAACGGCACGTACGGCGGCACCGTCATCCTGATCGTACAACAAGGTAGTGTCGGTGCCATCCAGCACGGCCAGGGTGACCGGTGAGTCGCCTATGCCGGATTCGTTCGGAATCGCGCCGATGAACAAATCGCTGCCGGCGGCCAGGCTCACCTCGCCGGAGTCGTACAGCACGGTGGAGGCATCGTTTTGCGCTGTGATGCGAATCCGATAGGTGTCGGCGTCCACCAGGACAGGACCCAGAGTGTCGGTGTCACTGAAGGAGACGGTTCCCAGTACGGTGTTTGCACTGAGCGCATCGGTGGGTGCGGTGACATGAACATCGACCGCCGGTGCCCCTGAGGTCAGGTGGGCAACCTGCACCCGCACCTTGCTGCTGTCGGTCGTGGTGCCGTCATCGGCGAAGACCTTGGCGCTGATACTGGCCAGTTCGTTGACCGCGACCACGGTGTAGTTCATGTCGTCCATCAGATCGAGATCGGCGCTGATGACGGCGTCGGCGGTGTCGGACAGATCCGGCAGAATGCCGAAGACGTCAACATCGTAGGTCTGGGCATCGACTTCCGCCCAGGCCGAGGCCTCGCCGAAATCGAGTGTGTCGATGGCCGGGGTCAGGGCGTTATCCAGATATACATTGACGGCCGGCGCATCACCGGAGGCGTGGAGCACACGCAGGTTGGCCGAGGCGTTGTCTGAGGAATCGTCTGTGTCATTGTCGTTGTTGTCGGACATCTCGCAGCCGGAGAGCAACAGTGTGCCCGCCGCCAGCGACCCGACCAGTAATTTGGTGTGCATAGCAACCTTCCTTACAGTTGAAGTGGTGGTTGAGGGTGCTGGCCAGCGTCGGGTTATACGAAGGGGAGGAAGGTCTTGTTAAATGAAATAATTGAAGGTGAGCGTCAATAAGATTCAATACGGGAAAGTGATCCATTGGGCAGGCTCATGGCTGCGACGTACGTCACAGTGTGCAAATTTAGATCAGATTTTCGGGATGGGACAGGCATGGCATCGCCCGAGGTTGTACCAACCTTATCCATAAGGTTATCCACAGCTTCTGTGTGTAAGTCGGAAATGTTCAATCCGATCGGCGACTTAGACGAACCCAAAATAGGGTGGTAACGGCCAGTAAACAGGCCGCGCCGACCAGCAGCCAAAGCCAACCGATGCGGTGGCCTTCGGCCAGGCGCACATAGCCCAGCAGTGTCCACCAGGTGGGCAGGGGCGCGGCCAGCCAGTAGCCCGGGGCGGGCATCAGGGCGAGCAACAGCAGAGGAATCGAGACCAACCCGCCGGTGGCTTTCATGATGGCGAACCCTTCCACCTGGCTGCGGGCAAACGCCAGCACAAGGAGTGTGGCGAACGGCAACAGGGGCAGTGCGAGGACGCCGATCGCCAGCGCCTGAGGCCAGCCGAGGGGCACCAGGCCCAGCCATTGATGCACCAGTGGGGTCAGCAGTCCGGCGGCGACGGCATAGCCGGACAGCCGTACCAGCAGCGCTCGGGTCAGCCCGGCCGGCGTGAGTCGAATGGCGGCCAGAATACCGGCTTCGCGCTCGGCCAGGCATTGGAAACCCAGCACCAGCCCCATCATCAGCGGGGTTAGCAAGGACAGCAGGGCGCTGACGAACGGCGCCAACGCCGACCAGGGCCAGTCCGGCCAGCGATCCATCAACACCGGCCAAAGTTGGTGTAACACCAGAGCGACCACCGGCATCAGGCCGAGCAGCAGGAGCAGGAACGCATCATCACGCAGGCGTTGAACCTCGGCGCGGAGCAGGCTGCGCCAGAGATGCAGAGGGCGAGTCGTCCTGTTCATGACCGTTCTCCGAGCCGGTGGCCGAGATGACGCGGGGCCAGCCGTTCGACCAGCCCGGCCGAGACCAGAATCCAGCCGAGCTGCAGGCCGGTGATCCATGCAAGGGACACGGGCGAGGACAGCGCACCTTCGGTCAGCCAGTACAAGCCGCCGGACAGCGGCCAGAGCCAGGGCAGGGGGCCGTCGAGCCAGCCGGCGTAGCCGAGAAACGGCAGCGCCCAGAGCGGAGCGCTGAGGGCGGTGGCGAGAATGAAACCGTTGAGGTCACTCAGCCAGCGGCCGAACAGTTGACCGGCGAGCGCGGCCTGTATCGCCAGCAGGACCAGGCCCGGCAGACGCGGCCAGACCGTGGCGAAGGGCAGCACCAGAAACGCCAGCAACAGCAAACAGGCGGTCAACAGGCCGCTCAACAACAGGGTCCGGCTCAGGCTGAACCAAAGGGCCGGTGTCGGCGTCAGTCGCCAGGCGGTCGGCGTGCCCTGAACCTGATCGAGCAGCCCGAGGCCGAACCCGAACAACAGGCCCATGGCGATGACGTCCATGCCCGCCACCAGACCGAGCCAGAACAACCGGTCCGCAGGCGGTGTCAGATGCAGCAAAGCCACCCAGACCAGGGTCAGTACGAGGGCGGCGGCGACCAGACCCTGACGCCAGAACAGGCGGGCTTCGGCATTCAACAAGGCTAGCCAGGCGGTCATATCAACGCCGCTCCGGTCACGCGGATGAAGACGTCGTCCAGGCTGGCTTCCTGGCTGTGCATCTGCTCGATCCGATCGGTACGCAGCAACGCCTGGAAGTCGGCGTTGTTGGCCAGCTCCTGCAGCGGGAACCGGCTGGTCATGACACGACCGGCCCGAACGTGGCGGACGGTCAGGCTGTCCTCACCAAAGCGCTGCTTGAGTACGCTGGGGGCATCGATCTGTTTCAGTTCACCGTCGACAATAAAAGCCACCCGATCGCACAACTGATCGGCGTCCTGCATGGTGTGGGTGGTGAGAAACACCGTGGTGCCGGCGGCTTGCCGGTCCTGTATCACGGACTTGATGCGCCCCGCGGTCACCGGATCGAGCCCGGAGGTGGGTTCGTCCAGGAACAGGAGGTCCGGTTCCGGCAACAGAGCCCGGGCCAGGTTGAGGCGAATCTTCATCCCCTTGGAAAACCGCGCGGTCCGGGTGTCGGCGTCGGCGAGCAGGCCGACCTGATCCAGCACCGCGTCGATGCGCCGCCGATTCTCGATGCCCTGCAGCGCGGCGAACACCGCGAGGTTTTCGCGGGCGGTCAGCTTGGCGTAATGGTTGGGCAGTTCGAAGCAGACGCCGATGCGGCGGTAAAGGGCGGCGTTCCACTCCTGGATCGGACGGCCAAACAGGCGAATGGCGCCGCGATGGCCTTTTTCCAAGCCGATCAGCAGGCGTTGGGTGGTGCTTTTACCCGAGCCCGAGGGGCCCAGAAAACCGAATATTTCGCCGGGTTCGACGCTGAAACTCAGTCCCTTGAGGGTATCTTCGTCGCGCCCGGAGTACCGGTTGCGCAGTTGTTCAACGTCGATCATGAGTGATGCTCCCGCATGGGGTGGCGGTGTACGCCGTAGAGAAACAGGCTCACCAGGGTGTCGATGCGCTGAGGCTGGGGTACTGTTTCGGCGAAAGCCGGGTCGGTGAAGAGTTGTTCAAAATGGTCCAGCAGGAGTCGCACCAGGCTGTCGTCAATGGCGGGGTCGATGACACCTTCGGCACGGCCGAGGTCGATCATCCAGGCGGTCTGTTGTTTGTTCAATTCGATCTGCCGTTGCAGTTCCCGGCGCAGTCCGGCGGGACAGTCCGACGAAAACAGATCGCGCGTGAAGGGTTCACCCAGTTGCGCCAGGTCGGTCTGTTTCTGCGCCACCAGTTGTTTGACCTTGGCGGCGAAGGGCTGGCGGCCGCCCAGGATGGCGGCGGTCCGCTCGCGTGAGCGGGACATCCGATCGGTCAGCCAGGCCGCGGCCAGAGCGGACTTGTCCGGGAACTGTTTATAGAGTGTGACCTTCGAGCACGGCACCTCGGCGGCGATGCCTTCCATACGCGTTTGATGCAGGCCATAACGCTGAAAGCAACGCCCGGCGGCTTCCAGCAACTGCATGGGTCGATGACGTGGCATACTCGCTCCTCCAATCGCACTCAGTATAACTGAACGAATTCGTCTTTTATAAAGAAAAATCGTTCACTTTTTGCGTTGAAGTTCAGTGCTGAAAGGGCCGTCATAGAGCCTTCGCGAGCCGATTCATGGAGGACGGGCTGGAAAAACGTTCAGTTTGCCCGTTGACCTTGACGTTGCGTCAACCCGGAGCCTGGGTTTCAAGGGCAATGAGAGAGGAGTGGCTGCCATGTACAGCATCGGGAAATTGGCCGTTATGGCCGGTGTCACCCGCCGCACGCTGCATTTTTACGACCGCATCGGGTTGTTGCCGGCCGGGCGCGATCCGAACAACGGTTACCGCCGCTATTCCGGGGCGGACGCCTTGCGGCTGCAACAGATCATGCTGTACCGGGAACTGGATGTCCCGGTCGCGGAGATAAAGGACCTGCTGGATGCGCCCAATCACTCCACGCTCCAGGCCCTGGAACGCCACCGCGAGCGCCTGCTTGCCGATCACGATCGGCTGGGCCGGTTGCTGCGCACGGTGGAGACAACCCTGGAATCGATACAGCGAGGAACCCCTATGACATCACCCAGCCTTTTCGACGGCTTCAGCCCGGAAAAACAGGAAGCCTATGCACAGGAGGCCGCTGAACGTTGGGACGCAGACCTGGTCAAGGCCAGCAACCAGCGCTGGAATAACCTGTCGGAACAAGAGCGCCAGGCGATTCTTGACGAAGGCAATGCCATTTATCGAGACATGGCCGACCTGATCGAGTGTGCGGTGACCGACGCGGCCGTGCAGGCTGTCGTGCAGCGTTGGCATCAGCACCTGCAGCATTTCTATCAGCCTTCACGGGATATGTTGCGCGGCCTGGCGGATCTCTGCGTCAACGATGGTCGCTTCACCGACAACATCGACCGCTTCGGGGCGGGGTTGGCCGAGTTTATGAATGAGGCCATCCATTGCTACTGCGATCGTCTGGAGGCGGCCGATGATTGAAGTGGCCGTATAGGCCGGTAGCCGGCGCTCATCCGGGGAGCGCCGGTCCATCTGGGGGGCAGGGTGGTCAGGTCGACTGCTGGCTGTCCGTATACACCCGGAAACCGAAGACCAGGGCCAGGGCGCCTACCGGCTTGAACAACAGATTCAACAGCACCGTCCCCAAACCGTATCCGGTGTTGCCGGCTTCCACATCGCCGCCAATGAACAGGACCTGGCTGACCAGGATCAGCGCCCCGTAGATCAGCGCGTAGCCGCCGAAGATTGTCCATCCGTAACCCACGCTCCGGGTCCAGGCCGTGCGCATCGAGTCCAGCACCGGCTGACGATCCAGAATCAGGAAGAAACTGGCCAGCACCAGCCGGACGCCGAAATAGAGGCCGGGTACGATCAGAATCAACCCCAGCCCGACGACGATGCCGGTCAGAAACTGGACCGTCGCCAGCATCGGCACCCAGGCCAGAGCCTGCAGAACGGCCTGGCGCGGTGGCAGGTACTCCTTCTTGATGGCCCGGTCCAGATACAGGATCACCGCCGCCGAACTCCAGACACCGCCGACCCATTGCAACAGCCAGATCGGCCAGGGAAATTCCATGCCCGCCATCGCCGGCATCAACACCAGCGTCGCGCCCTCGAACAGGACCCCGAGCCCAACGGTGATGAGCACCAGCGGCAGCCAGTGGTTGCCGAAAAAGCGCACGGTATCGCGTAAAAAGGTATATAGCATGGGACCCGTCAATTCTAATATGAAGGCCGCATTGTAACCGCTTAATCGGCTGTGCGCAGTGCCTCTTGTGGAGTCTCGGTCTTTGTCACCAGACGGCGAATATGAAGCGTACGGGTTACGTGGGCGACGACGTCGGACCGGTCGTCCACGATATCGACCGCGAGCGTCGGTCGATAAGGTTCCCCGGTGTCGGTCGCGCGCCGAATGGCATCGATCAGGTCGTCATCGATCCGGAACCGGGCATGGACCCGGCCTCGACCCGGCTTGCGGTATTCGATGGTCCCGGACTGATCCCAGACCCGATAGTCCCGACCGAGCAGGTTCATCAGCATCAACATGTAGAACGGGTCGGTCATCGACGACAGGCTGCCGCCGAAGTGTGTGCCTACGGCGTTGCGGTTATACCAGCGCAACGGCATCTCGACGTCCAGCGCGCGCCAGTCCCGGGCCAGGTGAGTAATCCGGATCCCCGTGCCCCAATAGGGGGGATAGGTGTTCAGCAACCATTTTGTCCAGGTTGGGTTCATTGAGGGTTCTCTCTTTCATGATGAATGGGCGCCGTGGACTACGGCGCCCCGGGTTTCAGTGTCCGGCCATCAGCCGGCCCAGCCATTCCAGAACGAGTCCGAGACTGGAACCGAGCACCCAGGCCAGGGCCAGGTAACCCATGATGTGAAACTTGTTCAACACGGCCTGAATCCTCCTACCGGCGTGCCACGAAGTAAACATTGAAAGGGTCGTGGTCGAGCCGCTGCACCTGAATGTCGTCGAAGCCGGCCTGGTGCAAATAGTGGCGCGCGGTTTCCTCGCCCCACATCGTGCCCAGGCCCGGCCCGCCCTGTCCGATTGAGATCGGTGTGCAGTGTGCACAGGAGATGCTGTACAACAACGGCCCGAGCGGATGGACGAGGTTGTTCTCCAGGTAACTGGAACCAGCGATGTCTTGCATCAGGTAGACCCCGCCGGGCTTCAGTGCCCGGGCGATGCCCGCCAGCAGGGCGTCCGGCGCGGCCTGGTCGTGTATGGCATCGAACGAGGCGATCCAGTCGTACCGGCCGGGTTCGTCGAAGGCGCGCAGGTCGCGCTGTTCGAAGTGGAGGTTATCCAGCCCGAGTTCTTCGGCGCGTGCGCGGGTCGGCTCGAACGCCTCCAGGCAGAGATCGTAGCCGACAAAACGGCTGCGCGGAAAAGCCTGGGCCAGGGCCAGTAATGCTTTACCGGCGCCGCAGCCGGCGTCGAGCACGTCGATGCCCTCGTTCAACCGGTCGGTCAGACCGGGGATCAACGGCAGGATATGATCGAACAGGGCGGTCACGACGGTCTGGTAGCTGTCGTCGGCCATGACCTGGTGGAAACAGGGGTAATCCGGGTAGGCGAGGCCCGTTCCGGTTCGGAAGCACTGCAACAGACGTTCTTCCATGCCGGCGATCAGCGGGATGTACTGGGCGACGACGGCCAGGTTGTCCGGTGAAGCCGACCGGGTCAGGCAGGCCGCGTGACCCGGATCGAGACGATAGGTGGCGGACGAGGCGTCGTAGTCGAGCACGTCGCCGGTCACCATGACCGCCAGCCACTCGCTGACATAGCGTTCGTTCAGGTCGCACGCCTCGGCCAGCGACTGGCTGGTGCACGGGCTGGTGATCGCCAACCGGTCGAACAGGCCGAGCCGGTGGCCCAGGGAGATCATGGTGACCACGGCGGCCCCGTTGATCTGTTCACCCAGACGGTCGGCGAACGCGGCCGGATCCCGTTGGGCGGTGTGGGTGTCGAAAGGCATAACAGTCTCCTTGAGTTGGGAGTCGTTATGGTAGAGCCGACGCCGACTGAGCCCGCCAGCCAAAACGGTCAGCCTCTGGTCGATTCGGCCAAATCGATGTCGGTATGAAAAACGGGGTACACTGGGCGTCCTGTTTACCGCGCGGGAAGACGTCATGACAGATCGTACGCGGCCAATCGAAGTCGCCTTGTTGGCCACACCGGAATCCACAGGGTCCACACTCTACGGCATGGTCGATGTGTTGTCTTCCGTGGGCCGTGACTGGCCCTTGTTGACGACCGGACAGGCCGGCGAAAGCATCATCCGCCCACTCATCCTGTCGCGTGATCTGGAACCGCTGCCCATCGCCAACGGTGGGCTGGTGCAGCCGCAACAACGCTTGGCCGAGGACTACCAGCCGGATGTCGTCTGCGTGCTGGAACTCTTTTTCGACCCGTTCCGCGGCCCCCAGACCGACTACAGCCCCGAGGTCGAATGGCTCAAGGGGTATTGGCAGCGCGGCGGCATCATCGCCGCCGCCTGCACCGGCGCCTATCTGCTCGGGCAGGGCGGCCTGCTCGACGACCAGGACGCGACCACACACTGGGCCTACTGCGACCTGATGGCCCGCTCCTTCCCCAGTGCCCGGGTCCATCCCAACCGGGTTCTGGTCACCGCCGGGCTCGGACAGCGACTGATCATGGCCGGCGGCGGCACCTCCTGGATGGACATGGCGCTCTATCTGATCGCGCGTTTTTTCGGCGTCGAGGAAGCCACCCGGGTGGCCAAGGTGAACCTGATCGACTGGCATGAAAACGGCCAACAGCCCTACGCCATGCTCAGCCAGACCCGCCAGGTCGAGGACGCCCGCATCGCCGAGACCCAGACCTGGGTGGCGCAGCATTACAATCAGCGCTCGCCGGTGGCGACCATGGTCACCATGAGTGGGTTGAGCGAGCGCTCCTTCAAGCGGCGGTTCAAGCTGGCGACCGGACTGTCGCCGATGGAATATGTCCTGACGCTGCGACTGGAAGAAGCCAAGCACATCCTGGAGACGTCCGATGTCGCCATCGATGTCGTCGCCGAAGAAGTCGGCTATCAGGATGCGGCGTTTTTCAGCCGCAAGTTCCAGCAGAAAGTGGGGATTACGCCAGCGCAATACCGGCGCAAGTTCGGTGGACTGAGACGCCTGGCTGGCGCCTCGACCTGAACGGGAATCAGGGGCGCGGCTGCTGCTGGGTGATGCAGTGAATGTTGCCGCCGCCAAGCAGGATTTCCCGGCTGGGGACCTGCACCACCTGCCGGTCCGGACAGAGGTCGGCGAGGATGTTGGCCGCCTCCTCGTCTCTCGGGTCGCCGAAGGCCGGCATGATCAGGCCGCCGTTGACCATCAGGAAGTTGACATAGCTGGCGGCCATCCGCTCGCCGGCGCGTCGCGGCCAGGCCTTGGCCGCCCAGTCGATGCCGTCGGCCTCTTCCTCGGTCTGCACCAGCGGCTGCGGCAACGGCAACTTGGTGATGGTCAATGACCGGCCGTGCGCGTCGCGGTGGGATTCCAGATAATGCAGGGCGGTGCGGCTGCGCTGGTATTGCGGGTCCGACTCGTCATCGGTCCAGGCGAGGACCACCTGGCCCGGCGCGACCCAGCACGCCATGTTGTCGATGTGGCCGTTGGTCTCGTCGTTGTAGATGCCGTCCGGTAGCCACAGGATCGTGTCCACACCGAGATGGTCGCGCAGCTTCTGTTCGACTTCCGGCCGCGTCAAATGCGGGTTCCGGTTCGGGTTCAGCAGGCATTCCTCGGTCGTCATCAGGGTGCCTTCGCCGTCCACGTGAATGGCGCCGCCTTCCAATACGAAGTTCTCGGTGCGGTAGCGCTCGATGCCTTCCATGTTACAGATCTTCTGCGCCACCTGATCGTCCCGGTTCCACGGTTGATAGAGCCCGCCGGTCAAACCGCCCCAGGCGTTGAACTCCCAATCGTTGGCGCGCAAGGCACCCTCGCCGTTGGTGACAAAGGTCGGACCGGTGTCGCGTACCCAGGCGTCGTTGCTGGACAGCTCCACCACCCGGATGCCTGCGCTCAGACGGGCGCAGGCATTTTCATACTGGTCGGCCGACACACCCATCGACACCGGTTCGAAGCGAGCGATGGCTTCGGCGACGGCGGCGTAGGCGCGTTGGGCCGGCTTGGCGCCGTAGCGCCAGTTGTCCGGCCGCTCCGGCCACAGCATCCAGGTCTGGCTGTGCGGCGCCCACTCGGCGGGCATGGCGAAGCCGTCTTCACGCGGCGTCGAAGGCAGGGGTGCGGGCATGTCAGCGGCCTCCATCCTTGGTCAGGATGGGGCCGTACAGATCCGGCCGGCGGTCGCGGAAAATGCCCCAGGCATGTCGCGTCGCGGCCACTTCGTCCAGATCGAAGGTATGCACCAGCACGCCTTCCTCGTCGCGACCCAATTCAGCGACTTTCTGACCCAGTTCATTGGCGATGAAGGACGAGCCGTAAAAGGTTATGTCCTGATCGCCCTCGAACTCCTTGCCGATCCGGTTGCAGGCGATGTACGGCGTCAGGTTCGCCGCCGCGTGGCCCTGCTGGGTCAATTGCCAATGATCGCGCGAGTCGATGGTGCTGTCCTGCGGTTCGGTCCCGATCGCGGTCGGGTAGAACAACAGTTCCGCGCCCATCAGCGCCATGCTGCGCGCGGTTTCCGGGAACCACTGGTCCCAGCAGATGCCGACGCCGATGCGCGCGTAGGCGGTATCCCAGACTTTAAAGCCGGTGTCGCCAGGCGTGAAATAGAATTTCTCGGAATACCCGGGGCCATCGGGAATGTGCGTCTTGCGGTAAATCCCGAGGTTGGAGCCGTCGGCGTCGATGATGGCGACGCTGTTGTAGTAGGCGTTGTTGGCCCGCTCGAAGAAGCTGATCGGGAGCACAACCTTGAGTTCGGCGGCGACGTTCTGAAAATGCCGAATGGCCGGGTTTTCATCCACGGGCGTCGCGAATCGCAGGTATTCCTCTTTCTGCTTCTGGCAGAAATAGCAGCGCTCGAACAGTTCCTGAATCAGAATGATTTGGGCGCCCTGTTCGGCGGCCTGACGCACCAGGCGCTCGGCTTTGGCGATGTTCTCATCCACGTCCCAGCCACAGCTCATTTGTGTGGCGGCTACGGTTACCTGTCTCATGGTTGGGTCCTCTTGTCGGGCCCGATCTATTCGGGCGGCGCATTCTCCCAAAACGGTTCCCAAATGCTAGTCAATTTTCGTGGTTTCTTGGTGGTTTGTTTGGGTGCCAGTGGTTCTTTTAGTGGCATGTTTCAATGGTGCCTGGGTTTGCTTCTGTGCCCATCGTTCGCGCCGGCTACCTGGGGTTCCCATCCGGGGTCGTCGTGAATACGTCCTTGTAGACTTGACCGCAGCATCCCTGCTGCGGACATCCCCGGCTGGGAACCCCAGGCATCCGTCGCTTGCAGCGTTGCCAATACCTCCATCAGACAATCCCAATACACAGCTACTTAGAAGATCGATAGCTCCGTAGATACTCCGTTTAGCGTCAAGCCTTAAAATGCTCATCGCTGAACAAAAGCGCACTATCAAACGGCGTTTCATTCTTCATGCAAGCCCAGATACCAGTC
>NZ_BMXR01000011.1 GCF_014651855.1 Saccharospirillum salsuginis | reverse complement strand
GCCGGTTTTGTAGCGGCGGGCAGGCACTGGAAAGCTCCTTTTGAATAGCAAGCCGTGATTTTAACCTTAAAGAAGGGATACTTTCACAGCCTCACCGCCCACCATCCGGTGAAATGTTACCTCCAGTACATCCATTAGCGCTGACTCTTGGATTCAATGGATACTTCAGTGGTTGGTTATTCTTCCAAGGTGGGCAGTGCCCACCCTACGGAGCCATTCAATCCTGGGAAAACGGATAGTAATGCGGCACCGGATTCAAGTGCCGGGTGGAGGGGTAGGCCTCATCGGGGTAGTCGGCAGCAGGGATGCTGCCGCCTAGCCTACAGGGAGGTATTTACGGCGACCCCGAGGAGGCCTACCCCTCCACCCGGTACGAACCATCGGCAAAAAACCTAACCGAGCCCCCAACAACCGAGGCACCAATTAACCCACAGGCACAACAGACCACCGCTCAAAAAGGGATAACCCCCTGAATTTACGGGTGAAACTCGACGGCGGCGGTTGTTAGCCAGTATCCTAACCCGCTGATTGTGTTTACCCGTGGCCGCGTGACACCGGCCCGTTCAACGAGGCAACTCCGAGCATGAGTACCTATTCCGCCGATGCCATTGAAGTCTTGATGGGCTTGGACCCGGTGCGCAAGCGCCCGGGCATGTACACCGACACCACCCGCCCCAACCACCTGGCGCAGGAAGTCATCGACAACTCCGTCGACGAAGCCATCGGCGGCTACGCCGACAGCATCGAAATCGTACTCTACGCCGACGGCTCTCTGTCGGTCGCCGATAACGGCCGCGGTATGCCGGTGGATATCCACCCCGAGCACGGGGTGCCCGGCATCGAGCTGATCCTGACCCGGCTGCACGCCGGCGGTAAGTTCTCCGGCAAGAACTACCAGTTCTCCGGCGGTTTGCACGGCGTGGGCGTCTCGGTGGTCAACGCCCTGTCGACCTTGCTGGAAGTCACCGTCAAACGCGACGGCAAGATCTATCGCATGGGCTTCGCCGGTGGCGAAAAAGCCTCCGACCTGGAGGAGATCGGCACCTGTGCCAAGCGGGATTCGGGCACGACGGTCCGCTTCATGCCGGATGCCCAATATTTCGACAGCGGCAAGTTCCTGGTCAGCCGCCTGCGTCACGTACTGCGCGCCAAAGCCGTACTCTGCCCCGGCCTGAAAGTCACCTTCTTCAACGAAGAGAAAGACGAGACCGATACCTGGTACTACGAAGACGGCCTGCGCGATTACCTCTGTTCCGCCACGGCGGTGTACGACCCGCTGCCGGCCGAGCCGTTCACCGGCAGCTTTACCAGTGAAGACGAAGCCGTCGATTGGGCTGTTCAATGGCTGCCCGATGGCGGCGAGGGCGTGCAGGAAAGCTACGTCAACCTGATTCCGACGGCGCTCGGCGGTACCCACGTCAACGGCCTGCGCCAGGGTCTGCTGGAAGCGTTGCGCGAGTTCTGCGAATACCGCAACCTGCTGCCACGTGGTGTTAAATTGAGCCCGGAGGACGTCTGGGAGAAGTGCCATTACGTGCTGTCGTTCAAGATGCGCGACCCGCAATTCTCCGGCCAGACCAAGGAACGCCTGTCGTCCCGTCAGGCGTCGGCTTTTATCTCCGGTGTCGTCAAGGATGCCTTCGCGCTCTGGCTGAACCAGCACACCGACCTGGCCGACCAGATTGCCGAACTGGCCGTGTCCAACGCCCAGCGCCGTCTGAAGCAGGCCAAGAAGGTGGCGCGCAAGCGCGTCACCCAGGGGCCGGCCCTGCCCGGCAAGCTTGCCGACTGCTCCGGCGTCGAGGCCATGCGCGGCGAGCTGTTCCTGGTGGAGGGGGACTCGGCCGGTGGCTCCGCCAAACAGGCCCGGGACCGGACTTTCCAGGCGATCATGCCGTTGCGCGGCAAAATTCTGAACACCTGGGAAGTCGACAGCGCAGAACTGCTCGCCAGCCAGGAAGTGCACGACATCGCCGTGGCACTCGGTGTCGACCCGGACACCGACAACCTCGAGGGGCTGCGTTACGGCAAGATCTGCATCCTGGCCGATGCCGACTCGGACGGCCTGCACATCTGCACCCTGCTGTGCGCCCTCTTCGTCAAGCATTTCCGCGCCCTGGTCGACAACGGCCACGTCCACGTCGCCATGCCGCCGCTGTACCGCATCGATGTCGGCAAGGAAATCTACTACGCGCTGGACAACGACGAGAAGGACGGCGTGCTCGACCGCATCAAGGCCGAGAAAAAGAAAGGCAAGGTGCAGGTCACCCGCTTCAAGGGTCTGGGTGAAATGAACCCGATGCAACTGCGCGAGACCACCATGGACCCGAACACCCGCCGGCTGGTGCAACTGCGCATCGACGACGCCGAGCTGACTAACGAAATGATGGACATGCTGTTGGCCAAGAAGCGGTCTTCGGACCGGAAGGCGTGGCTGGAGTCGAAGGGGAATCTGGCGGACGTGCCGGTTTAAAAAAATCGCGTAGGGCCGAAGAGTGGAGCGATATCGGCCGTTGTTCGATGGCGGCAATGGATGTACCCATGCCTCCTTTGGAACGGCGGATATCGCCTGGGGCTCTTCCGCCCTACAGGTTAGAGTTATTGATCGCTATCGATCGAATTTCAGCCCGATCACGGTCTTGCGCCCGCCTTCACGGAAAAACCGGGTGCTTTGGGTTTCACCGGTCTCGTCGCGGGTGGCTTTGATGCTGTAGGTGCCGGCCGGCAGGTCGACCAGCAGCCAGGGGCCGTCGGCCGTGCCTTCGTGCATGCGCATGCCCTGCTCGTCGTACAGGACATAGTGAAGGTCGGCGAGATAGGAGCCGCCATCGACGAAGAACTGAATGCGTGTGTTCCGGTCGGGTGCGAATTCACGCTCTTCCATACCAACACCCCCGGTCCAGATGTCCTGGGCCAGGGCGCTCACGGACAGTCCGGCGACAAACAGGGCGACCATCAGGCGTTGCAGTAGCTGTGTCATCTTCCTTTCTCCTCTTCCGGTCAAAAGGTCTTCCGCCCAAGGCGGATTCGATTCGACGACTGCGCCTACGATGTTGCCAGCCGCAGCCGGGTGTTGATCGTTCAATAGCAGTGTTCGGGTCAACTTTAGGACAGGCCCGGTTAATTTCAATGATCCGGGTCACCCATCCGGTGTCAGTCGACATTCGCGGTCCAATCCGATAACGTCCCGGGTGGCGAATTCGAAGGAACCCTGTATGGCCGTGCACCTGGTGTTGGGCGGAGCCCGATCCGGCAAATCCCGCTTCGCGGAGCAACTCGCTCTGGCGCAAGCCGACCCACTCCACTACATTGCCACGGCCGAGGCCGCGGACGCGGAAATGACCGAGCGCATTCGCCATCACCGGTCGCAACGCTCCGAGCGGTTCACCACCCATGAATGCCCACACGATCTGGCCGGGGAAATGACACGCCTCGACCAGGTCGGCCGAACGATTCTGGTCGACTGCCTGACACTCTGGCTCGGCAACTGGATCGAAGCCGAACCGAACCGCTGGCAGGCCCAGCGCCAGGCACTGCTCGACCGACTGACCGACAGCCGCGCCGACCTGATTCTGGTCAGCAACGAGGTGGGCCAGGGTATTGTGCCGATGGGCGTGCTCAGTCGTCGCTTCGTTGACGAAGCCGGCTGGCTGCACCAGGACATCGCGCAACGGGTGGACCGGGTCACCTTCGTGGTCGCCGGGCTGCCGCAACGGTTGAAATAACCCAGGAACGTTCAGACAGGAAACCGGGATGCCTTATCATTACGACATCAAATCCGTATCGCCACCGCTGGATGCGAGCATTCAGCAGAAGCTGGACCAGAAAACCAAGCCACCGGGCTCACTCGGTCAATTGGAGCATCTGGCCGCCCAGATCGCCCGGGTCCAGCGCAGTCTTTCCCCTTCGCTGGAAAAACTCAGCCATCTGGTGTTCGCGGCCGACCACGGTGTCTGCGCCCAGGGCGTGAGCCCCTATCCGTCCGAAGTCACCCGTCAAATGGTGTTGAACTTCATGAGCGGCGGTGCGGCGATCAATGTTTTCTGCCGTCAGCACAATGTTGACCTGACCGTGATCGATGCCGGCATACGCGGCGAACCGCTGCCGCCCCATCCGTCGTTCATCGATGCCCGCGTACGCGACGGCAGCGGGGACATCAGCCAGGAGCCGGCGATGTCCAGCGAGGAACTGGATCAGGCCCTGAACCAGGGCGGTGAACTCGCTCGCCTGCAATTGGCCGAGGGAACACCCATCCTGAGTTTCGGGGAGATGGGCATCGGCAACACCACCGCCGGAGCCGCCCTGATGGCGGCCTGCCTGGATCTGCCCGCCGAACTCTGTGTCGGAGACGGCACCGGGGCGGACGCCAACCTGCTGGTCCACAAGTCCCGGGTTGTCGAGCAGGCCCTCCTCCTGCACCGCCCGAATCTGGTCGACGGCGCGGCCATCATGCGCCACCTGGGCGGTCTGGAACTGGCGATGATGGCCGGGGCCATGGCCGCGACCGCCGAGGTCGGGCAATTATTCATCGTCGACGGTTTCCTGGCGACGGCGGCCCTGCTGACCCTGTGGCGGGACCAACCCGAGGTGCTGGACTATGCCGTGTTCAGCCATCTGTCGAACGAACATGGCCACCAGTTGATGCTGGAGCGCCTCGGCGTTTCGCCCCTGTTGCACCTGGACCTGCGCCTGGGCGAAGGCACCGGCGCGGTGCTGGCCTGGCCGTTGGTGCAATCGGCCGTGGCCTTTTTCAACGAGATGGCGAGCTTCGACAGCGCCGGCGTGTCCAACCGGACCTGAGGAGCGGTGTTCTTGGTTCGCGATCAATGGCACGCCTTCTTCAACAGCTGGGTCTTCTTCACCCGCCTGCCCGCCCCCAGGGGCGTGCGGTTCAACGATCGCTACCTGAATCTGGGCAGCCGTTATTTCAGTTGGGTGGGGGTGCTGCTCGGGTTGATGCTCGCGGCTGTTTACAGCCTGGGCGCACTCTGGTGGCCACCGGCTGTCGCCACTGCGGTGGCTCTGGGTGTGTCCCTGCTGCTGACCGGCGCCTTTCACGAGGACGGGCTGGCCGATCTGTTCGACGGCTTCGGCGGCGGTTTCACCCGCGACCGGGTGCTGGCCATCATGAAGGACAGCCGCCTGGGCACCTATGGTGCGGCGGCCCTGTTCATCACCGTAGTGCTGCGCTGGCAGGTGCTGACCGAGCTGTTGACCCGGGACGTCAGTGCCTGGCTTTTGTTACCCTTTATCCACGGCTGGAGCCGTTTCTGGGCCATCTCCACCCTGTGGACGCTGCCCTATGCCGATTCCCAACAGGCCTCCAAGAGCAAACCCTTGGCGCAGGCGTTCGGACCGGCCGCCAGCCTGGTGGCCTTTGTGCCGCTGCTGGGCCTTTTGCCCTTCCTGCCGCTTGAGATGCTGGCGGCCGCCACACTGATGGCCCTGTGTGTGCGAACGGTACTGGTGCGCTGGTTCAAACGCCGCATCCAGGGTTACACCGGTGACTGCCTCGGCGGGGCCCAACAATTGCAGGAAGTGACCGTACTGCTGGTCTGGCTGGCCGTCGCATGATTCTACTGCGTCACGACCGGGTCCGGGCGGACGGACTGTGTTATGGCCAGAGCGATCCGCCCTTGCTGATTCCACCAAGGGATACGGCCGCGCGGCTTTCGCTGCCCGGCTGGCGTCGCCTGGTCAGCAGCCCGTCGCCGCGCTGTCTGAGCCTGGCCCGGGTGCTGGCCGGATCCCGCCCGATCCGGGTCAGCCCCGGTCTGCGAGAGCTGCATTTCGGGGCCTGGGAAGGGCAACGCTGGGACGACATCGACCGCACCGAGATTGATCGCTGGGCCCGTGCTCCGCTGGATTTCCGGGCACCGGGCGGTGAATCGGCCCGTGATCTCTACAACCGGGTGGCGGGTTGGGCCCGACACTTCCAGCCTGAAGACGGCGACCTGATCATCGCCCACGCCGGCAGCCTGAGAGCCTTGGCCGCCCATATTCTGGGCACCGATTTCGACACCACCTGGCAGTGGCCGGTGCCCTACGCCACACCGGTGACCGTCACGAATACGACCGACGGGTTCGTACCTTACGAGGCCTGATGAACACCCGACAGGCCGGGAACCCGGGGCACGCTTCACTTGAAACTTGGGGCTACAACCATGAGCAACACCACGACCGAACGCATCGTGATCATCGGCGGCGGCGCCGGCGGGCTGGAACTGGCCACCCGGCTGGGCCGCAAATGGGGACGCAAGAAGAAAGCCCGCGTCACCCTGATCGATCGCAACAACACCCATCTGTGGAAACCGCTGTTGCACGAGGTGGCGGCGGGCTCCCTGGATGCCGGTGCTGATGAGGTGAACTACCGCGGTCACGCCCGGCGCAGCGGGTTCGAATTCACGCTCGGCACGGTCTGCGATCTCGATCGGGTCGATCGCAAAGTCATCCTCGCGCCCTTGCTGGACGAAGACGGCAACACCGTGCTGGACGAACGCCAGGTGCCTTACGATCAACTGATCTTCGCACTCGGCAGCGTCACCAACGATTTCGGCATTCCCGGCATCGCCGACCACGCCCTGATGCTGGACCGGCCCGAGCAGGCCCAGCGTTTTCACAAGCGGATGCTGAACGCCTTCCTGCGCCAGGACCGGGAGCGCGCGGACGGCGACGACGCCAAGCTGGATCTGGTCATCGTCGGTGGCGGCGCCACCGGTGTGGAACTCTCGGCCGAACTCTACAATTCGGCGGAAGTGATGCGGGAATACGGCCTCGACAACATCGGTCCGGAACACCTGAGAGTGACTCTGCTGGAGGCCGGCCCGCGTATCCTGCCGGCGTTGCCGGAACGCATCAGCGGTACGGTGACCCAGGAGCTGGGCAACCTGGGGGTTAAGGTGCGCACCAACACCAAGGTGGTGCGCGGTCATGAGGAGGGCCTGGAAACCAGCGAAGGCGAGATGATTCGCGGCGACATCCTGGTCTGGGCCGCGGGGGTCCGGGCGCCGCATTTCCTGAAAGACCTGGCCGGGCTGGAAACGGCGCGCAACAATCAGCTGATGGTCAAACCGACTCTGCAGACTACGAACGACGACCGCATCTGGGCCCTGGGTGACTGCTGCGCCTGCCCGCAGCCAGGCGACACCTGGGTGCCGCCGCGCGCCCAGTCGGCGCACCAGATGGCCAGTCACATCTACAAGAACCTGCTGCGGCAGAAAGCCGGCAAGCCCATGCTGGATTACCTGTACAAGGACCATGGGTCGCTGGTCAGCCTGAGCCGGTTCAGTACCGTCGGCTCGCTGATGGGCAACCTGACGCGGGGCAGCATGATGATCGAAGGGCGGATCGCACGGCTGGTGTACATCAGCCTGTATCGGCAGCACCAGATGGCGCTGCATGGTGTGGCACGGGTGTTATTGCTGGCGTTGATCGACCGGTTGAATCATGCGATCCGGCCGCGGTTGAAGTTGCATTAAGGGAGTTCGTCGGGTCGGGTATTTCAAATTTGGTGGGCGGTGCCCACCCTACAAAAGCCAAACGTAGGGTGGGCATGGCCCACCATTGCCCGGCCACACAAATGATTCACGCCATAAACTCGGCCCGGCGGATGGGGTCGGTCTTGAACACACCCCCGAGGGCCAAGGTCTCGGTCTGCGACTGCTCGTCCATCACCCCGCGCGCCTTGACGCAATAGTGCGTCGCATCGATGTGAACGGCCACGTCGTCGGTCTCCAGCAGCGTCTGCAACGCCACCATGATCTGCTGGGTCAGCCGTTCCTGAACCTGGGGGCGCTGGGCGAAGAAGCGGACGATGCGGTTGATCTTGGACAGGCCGATGATGGTGTCCTTCGGCAGATAGGCGATCTTGGCGATGCCGTCGATGGTCACGAAGTGATGTTCACAGGTGCTGAGCACGCCGATGTCCCGCACCTTGACCATCTCTTCCAGTTTCATCTTGTTCTCGATCTGGGCGATCTTCGGGAACTCGTTGTAGTCCAGGCCACAGAAGATCTCGTCGACGTACATCTTGGCGATGCGCGCCGGGGTGTCGATCAAGCTGTCATCGGACAGGTCCAGACCCAGAGTGCCGGCCACTTCGGCCATCAGCCCCTGAATGCGCTCGCGCTTCTCGGCCCGGGACAGGCCGTTATCGACCATGGGCGTTTCCAATCCATGCTCAATCAAAGACTCACGAACGGCGGCGGCTTCTTTACTCAGCATTTGGGGGATCTTCCAGTCAGGTGGGCTCGGGGTCTAATACGGGGGTACGATCAGGTCTGGATGACACCGTGATGACATTTTTGACCGAGGGCGTAGGATCCCTGAATTTTCAATCGAGGTAAACCTTTTGGGCGTAGGAGCGCACGCCGTGCGCGACATTTTCTTAGCTGGTTGCGTCAGGTGTCGCGCACAGCATCGGGTGTGGACTCGATGCGCCTGCTCAAATTTACGGCAACAAGGTCTCCAGCATCCGCTGCGTCAAGCGCACGCCGAAACCGGTCACCTCGGTCGGCACATGCGCCAGGCCGCCCTTGTGGTGATCGGCGGACAAATCGACGTGCACCCAACGCACGCCGGATTCCACGAAGCGGCTCAGGAAGCGGGCGGCGTCGATGTGGTCCGAGGACTTGCCCGGGTTGCATTGCTGAATGTCGGCGACCTCGCTCTTGATCTGATCGTCGTAATCCGGGTCCAGCGGGAAGGGCCAGACGCGTTCACCGCTGTCGCGGCCGGCCTGGATCAGCGGCATCAGCCAGGCGTCCTGATTGGTGAACACGCCCGAGTAGCGGGTCGACAGGGCGCCGACACAGCTGCCGGTCAGGGTGGCGTAGTCGAACACGGCCAGAGGGTGCTCGCGCGACGCCAGCGTCAGGGTATCGGCCAGCACCATGCGGCCTTCGGCGTCGGTATCGACCACTTCGATGGTGGTGCCGTTCAATGCCTTGACCAGTTGATTGGCGTGGTAGGCCTTCGGCCCGATGTGGTTCTCCACCAGCGCCAGCCAGCCGGTCAGGTTCACCGGCAGTTTCAGGCGGCTGGCCGTCAGCAGATTGCCCAGCACAACGGCACTGCCGCCCATGTCGCCGTTCATGCCGAACATGTAGCCGCCGGTCTTCAGGTTATAACCGCCGGTGTCGAAACAGACGCCCTTGCCGACCAGGGCGGTGCTGTCGGTGCTGTCCGGATTGCCGCGGTACTGGATGCGCACGATCGACGCTTCGTCGTCGTCGGAGCCCCGGGCCACGGCCAGGAAGGCACCGGCGCCCATCTGCTCCAGTTCCTTGTAGCTGTAGACGCGGCACTCCCAGCCTTCGTTCTCGGCCAGTTCCTCGACCCGGTCGCGGTAGGACCAGGCGTTCAATTCATTCGCCGGCAGCGTCGACAGGAAACGCACCAGGGCGTTGCCCTCGGCTTCCGCCAGCCGCCGATTCAACCGGGCTTCGTCGAACGGGCCGACCAGGGTGAGCTTTTCCAGCCGGTTCGACGGTTTGGCGTCCTGCTTGTAAGTGGGCAGGTCATAGAGCGCCGCCAGTGTGGCCGACACCAGGGCGTCCAGGTCGTCGCCGGTATCGGCGATCAACACCAGGTGCCGGTCCTCGGCCTGCCAGGCACCGGCCACGGCCTTGCGCGCTGCGGTCAGTCGCTCGAACGGCCCGCTGGCGTCCTCATCCTGCTTGACGAAGGTCCACTGTGCCCCTTCGGCCAACAAGGTCTGCTGCCGCTCGCGACTGGATCGGCCTGACAAGGCCGGCTGTTGCGACTGGTGCCGCCATTCCAGAGCGGCATCGAAGCGGTCGGGAACCTTGCGGAGAATTTTGGTCGCGATACGGGGGTAGTCAAAGGCTTTCATGGCGTTCCTATGTCACTCAACGATAGACCGAAGGCTCGCCCTCGGGGCGGGTCTTGAAGCGTTTGTGCAGCCAGAGGTATTGCTCCGGTTGCTCCTTAACGCAGCCTTCGAGCCAGGCATTAAAACAGGCGGCATCGGCGACGTCATCCCCGCTGGGAATCGGCAGGGGTTCTCCGAAACGGGCAACGTAATCTTTATTGGACGCCTCGCGGTAGAAAAAAACCGGGATCACCCGGGCGCCCGCGACCTTGGCGAGCTTGCTGGTCATGGTGACCGTCGCGGTCTGAATGCCGAAAAAAGGCACGAAGGTACTGGCCTGACGACCGTAGTCCTGATCGGGCGCGTACCAGACAATGCGCCCGGCCTTCAGCGATCGGATCAGCCCCCGCATGTCCTTGCGGGCGATGGTGCCCCCGCACCATTTCTCGCGCGAGTGGGTCATGAAATAATTCAGCAGGGCATTGTCGTGCTTGCGGTAGATCAGGTCGTAATCGCGAATCAGCCCGAACAACGCACCGGCCAGATCGAGAATGGCGAAGTGACCACCGACCAGCAGTACACCCTGGCCGGCATCACGGGCCGCGTCCAGATGTTCCAGCCCTTCCCAGCGAACGTGGTTACGCAGGGGTTCCGTGGGCCGGACCCAGACCCGGGCGGTTTCGAGAAAGCCGAGGATGTTGGCGAAAAAGGTGTCTTTCAGCAGTCGTTGCCGTTCGGTCTCGGTCTGCTCCGGAAAGCACAATTCCAGGTTACGCTCGGCCACCTTGCGTCGGCCGCCGGCCACCCTCATGACTACCGGTGTCAGCCCCCGGGCCAGACCGATGCGCAGCCGGGTCGGCAAACGGCCGATCAGGTGCATGAAGCCGATGAATATCCACGCGCCCCAGTACCTGGGGGCCAGGAAGTCGCTATACTGGTATCGCTCGGTAACTTGGGAATCGCGCTGGCGGCGGCCACGGCGGCCGGGAGTCTTGGCTTGACGCATCAGGCTGCTGAATCGTTAAATGGCTGCCCAGTTTACCAGAAAAAGCGTTCAGAAAAGAAAGTACCAAAAAGCCTGTTTCTTATACTCATACATTAGGGAGAACCGCGTTTATGGCCAAAGCACCCCCGAAATACCTGACTCGGCGGCGCGGCGCTCACAAATTCCTCAGTTGGCTGGCCGCCTTGCAGATACGCTGGCAGGGCTACCGGGATGCCCGGAAAGCCCTGAAAGCCAGACGCCGCAAGCACCGCTCCTGACCCATACCGCCCCCTTCCGCGCAATCCGCGCCTGAACCCGCGTCGGTCGCCATCCGGTGACCGACGGCCGACCCCTTCAACGCATCACGGCCACGGAATACGCCATTCGAGGACGCCGCCTCTGGATTAATTAGAAACCGCTCATATAATGAACACCAAAGCGGCCCGGTACCACATATGGAGTATTCAAAACAGATCGCGGAGCCCGTCTCTCCGAGATCGACACGGCGCCTGAACCGGACGCGACGCCGGTCTATGGTATTTCTGGTTCTGGCCGGTTTGATCACGCTGTCACCGCTGTTCATCGACTGGCCCCTGCCGCCCCTCGGGCTCGAACGATACCTGCCGTTGCACATCATTATGGAAGTCATGGCGGTGGGCGTGGCCGTGATGATTGTCGGTGTGAACCTCAGCAGCGACGTAAGCGAGCGGTCTTCACGCTCGGTCGCACTGACCGGCGTCTTCAGCGCTACAGCCCTGATGGACCTGTTCCACCTGCTCTCCTACCAGGGCATGCCCGACTTCGTCACGCCGAACCATCCTGAAAAAGCCATAGTGTTCTGGCTGGTGGCGCGCTGGCTGGTCGCACTGGTCCTGCTGTATCTGGTATGGCCCAAGCGCGCGACCAAAGGCTCATCCATGCCCCTGAGACATGGGCATGCGATGGCGATCGGAATCGTCTTCGCACTTCTGACCACTCTGGTCATCCTGCTGGAACCCCTGTGGTTGCCCAGAACCTTTCTGCCGGACACCGGGCTGACCCCGTTCAAGATCTGGGCGGAGCGCGGCATTGTCCTGGTCAATATCATCGCGCTGATCGCCTTGTCCGCCAGCCACCCGAATCTGTCGGATTATCGGGTGGGATCGCTGGCCATGGCGATCGCCACCATGGGCTTCAGCGAGCTCTATTTCACGCTCTACACCAACGTCAGCGACGTCTACAACCTGGTGGGGCATCTGTTCAAAATCGTCTCCTATGCGTTCCTGTACCACGCCCTGGTGTTTCAGGCGTTCATTCGCCCGAAGGAGAAGATGCGACGCTCCGAATCCGAACTGAAGGCCACGCTCGGCGCCATTCCTGATCTGGTGGTGGATATGGACTGGAACGGGGTCTTTCACGCCGCGCATTTTTCCGACCGGGACATGCTCTTCGATCCGCGATTGACCTTTATCGGCAAACGCCTGGAGGATGTGCTCCCCCCGGAGGCCGTCAAGGCCGGGCACGATGCCATGCGCGAAGCCCTGAGCAATGAAGGCGTGTCCGGTGCGCACGAATACCCCCTGTTCCAGAACGGACAGAATCGCTGGTATGAAGCCCGGGCCTCGGTGAAGCACCCGATCGACCCCGTCCTGCCCCGGTTCATCTTCCTGATCCGGGACATCACCGAAGCGAAATGGACGCTGGCCGACCAGCAGTTGTCCGCCGTGGCCTTTCATACCCGCGAGGCGATCATGATCACCGACGTGAACCGTCGAATTGTCCGGGTGAACCAGGCGTTTACCGACATTACCGGCTATCGCGAAGAGGAAGTACTGGGCCACAAGCCTTCGGTCCTCAGTTCCGGCAAGCACGGTGCGGACTTTTATCAACGCATGTACGATCAACTGGACGCCAGCGGAGTTTGGACAGGGGAGATATGGAACCGCCGGAAAAACGGCGAGCTGTTCGTCGAGCAGGCGGTCATCAACACCGTCTGCGACGCTTCGGGCGCGGTGAACTACTGCATCGCCTCGTTCAGTGACATCACCGCCTACAAGGAAGCCCAGGAGCAGATCTTCCAACTGGCGTTTCACGACCCGCTGACCCACCTGGCCAATCGCCGTCTGATGACCGACCGCATCCAGGAGGCCCAGGCCGAATCGGAACGCAGTGGACACTATTGCGCCCTGTTGTTCATCGACCTGGACAACTTCAAGAAGATCAACGACTCCCTGGGGCATTCGCAGGGCGATAACCTGCTGGTCAAGCTGGCCGAACGCATGCGCCAGGTATGCCGCGCCTCCGACAGCCTGTCCCGACCGGGCGGGGACGAATTCATCGTACTGGTCAGGCAACTGTCCGAAGACCGGGGCGTGGCCGCCGAATCCGTCGAACACTTCGCACAGAAACTGCTCCGCTCGATCCGCGAACCCATCGACCTGAACAACCGAGCCTACAGCGTCAGCGCCAGCATCGGCATAGCCCTGTTCCGGGGCCAGAACGACAGCATCGACACCCTGCTGGCGTCCGCCGATCTGGCCATGTACAAATCCAAGGAATTCGGGCGGGACCAGCTCTGTTTCTTCGACGCCCGGATGCAACAGAGCTTTCTCGAGAAGAGTCGCCGAGAGCGGGAACTGAAGCAGGCGCTGGTCGACGACCAATTCGAACTGCACCTCCAATCGAAACACACCGCCGATGGTGGTCTGTTCGGCTTTGAGGCCCTGTTGCGCTGGCAACACCCGACCGAAGGCCGCTTATCCCCCGACCGTTTCATGGAACTGGCGGAATCGTCCGGTCTGATCGTGGAGATCGGTGACTGGGTGTTGCGCCAGGCTTGTCGATACAGCCTGACGCTCGGTGAAGCAGAGCAGGGTGACCGCTCGGCGCTGTCGATCAACATCAGCGAACGTCAGATGGCGCAGGAGAACTTCGTCGAACGGGTACTGACGATCATCGAAGAGACCGGGGCCGACCCCGGTCGGCTGATTTTCGAGATTACCGAGACGCTGCTGCATCACGACCTCGAACGCACCCGCCAGCAGATGCTCGCCTTGAATCAGGCCGGCATCCGCTTCGCCCTAGACGATTTCGGGACCGGCTATTCCTCACTGGCTTACCTGCAAAGTCTGCCGCTGCGGATTCTCAAGATCGACCGGTCCTTCGTCTCGGCCATGATGACCCATCCGGCCAGTCTGTCCATCGTCAAGGCAATCGTCTCCATGGCCAAAGCCATGAACCTCACCCTGATCGCCGAGGGCGTGGAGACACAGGCCCAGATCGACATCCTGCGCGATCTGGGTTGCCACTACTTTCAGGGCTTTTATTTCAGCCGACCCAAGCCCTGGCCGGACATCATCGCCAGCCTGGCTCCGGTGACCGAATAAACCCGAGACGGCACAATCAGGCCAGACCGACGATGCCGTCCATCTCCACCTGGGCGCCTTTCGGCAGCTCGGCCACGCCAATGGCGGCCCGCGCCGGATAGGGCTGCTTGAAATACTCGGTCATGATGTCGTTGACGGTGCCGAAGTGGGACAGGTCGGTCAGGAAGATGTTCAACTTGACGATGTCCTGCAAGGTGCCACCGGCGGCTTCGCACACGGCGGTCAGGTTCTTGAACACCTGGTGAACCTGGGCACTGATGTCGCCTTCCACGAGCGTCATGCTCTCGGGGTCGAGCGGGATCTGCCCGGACAGGTAGACGGTATCGCCCATTTTGATGGCTTGGGAATAGGGGCCGATGGCGGCGGGCGCCTGGTCGGTGCTGATCACACTTTTATTCATATTGTTTCGATCTCTTTTGGTCACTGAGCGGGGTTTCACGTCGCCACTGTAGCAAAGACGCTCCACCCTCGCGGGATAGCCGTCCATTATCAATCAATTGCGGTCTGGTAACAAAGATCTACAATCACCCCAAACTTGTCCATTCCAGACAAGGGACATTGCCAAAAACCCGTATCCGATGCCGGGCGCGCTCTTCCGGGGACCGCCGTGAATACATCCATGTAGGCTTAACTTAGGCCCGGGCTGGCGCACCAGTCCATGGCTCAGATGTCCCCTCCAGAGCCCCCCGACACCGGATACTAGCCTTGGTTGCCACAACGCCCGACGAGCATTTTGCCTCAAGCGCTAAACCTGCCTTGAGTAGAGACAATGCTAGATCTGGCTAGCCAAGGCCTTGCGAGTTCTGATTAAGGGACTTGGAAAGTAAAGTGACCACAGATCTGAGTGACCGATGCCGGGGGTGCTCTGGAAGGGGCATCTGAGACATGGATGTCGAAGCTAAGCGCCCATGGACGGGTTCACAGCGGCCCCTGGAAGAGCGCGCCCGGTGTCGGTCACGGACCCTGGGCACCTGCGGGTTCCAGGCACCGAATACTGCTCAGCCACAGTCATAAACCGACAACCGCTCTGGTGAGGAGCCAAATACTGATGAATTGGTCCGTTCAGGATGCTATGGAATTGTATAACGTCGGACGTTGGTCCGAAGGGTACTTCGAGATCAGCGACGACGGTCGGGTGACCGTCCGTCATCCGGCGCAGTCGATTCCGTTGACCCGCATCGTCGACGCCGCCCGGGCTCAGGGCTTACAACTGCCCCTGCTCGTGCGTTTCCCGCATATCCTGCACGACCGGGTCGCACACATCGTGCATGCCTTTCAGGCCGCCATCGACAACGAACGGTACCAGGGCGCCTACCAGCCGCTGTACCCGATCAAGGTCAACCAGCAACGCCGCGTGGTCGAAGAGATCATCGAGGGGCAGCAGCGGGTGTGCGACGGACGCATCGGACTGGAAGCCGGCAGCAAGCCGGAATTGCTGGCCGTGATGGCCGAGGCGCACAAGGGCGAAACCACCATCGTCTGCAACGGCTACAAGGACAAGGAATTCATCCGTCTGGCGCTGCAGGCCGAGCGACTCGGGCACCGGGTGTTTCTGGTGGTCGAGAAAGCCAGCGAGGTGGACTGGATCGTGCAATTGTCGCAGGAGATGGGCGTGGCACCGCGCATCGGGGTGCGGGCGCGTTTGTCGTCGATCGGTAAGGGCAACTGGCAGAACACCGGCGGCGAGAAATCGAAGTTCGGGTTGACCGCGGCCGAGGTGTTGCGCGTCGCCGAGAAACTGCGCGAGGCCGATATGCTGGAGGCGTTTCAGTTGCTGCATTTCCATCTGGGCTCGCAGATCGCCAACATCCGCGACATCCAGGTCGGGTTGCGTGAGTGCGCGCGCTTCTACGTCGAACTGCGTGAACTGGGCGCACCTGTGACGTCGGTGGACGTCGGCGGTGGTCTGGGGGTCGACTACGAAGGCACCCGCTCACGGTCGGCCTGTTCGATGAACTACAGCACCCAGGAATACGCCAACAACGTTGTCTATGCCTTTCGCCAAGCGGCCGAGACGTCGGGGCAGCCGCATCCGGCGATCTTCAGCGAATCCGGACGGGCGGTGACGGCGCACCACGCCGTTTTGATCACCGATGTGATCGAAGAAGAGCGGGCCGAGCCCGGCGAGGTTCACAAGCCGGACGATGACGATGTACCGGCGTTGCACGAGCTGTGGTCCTGTTATCAGGATCTGGACAACAAACGTCGCTCACTGGCCGAGCTGTATCACGACGCGGGTTACTTTTTGAGCGAGTGCCACCAGGCCTACAACCTCGGGCAACTGACGCTTACCGGCCGCGCCCAGGCCGAGGAACTGGCGCGGGCGCTGAACGTGGGCATTCGCCAGCGGTTGAATCCGTCCAAGAGCAGCCACCGTGCGATGATCGACGATCTGAATGAGAAACTGGCGACCAAGCTGTTCGTCAACTTCAGTCTGTTCCAGTCGGTGCCCGATATCTGGGGCATCGATCAGATCTTCCCGATCCTGCCGATCACCGGCCTCGACCGGGAACCCACCGAGCGCGGCGTGATTCAGGACATCACCTGTGATTCGGACGGCCGTATCGACGGCTATGTCGATGGCGAGGGCATCGAGACGACGCTGCCGTTGCCGCATTGGCAGCCGAACGAGAAACCCTGGCTCGGCTTTTTCATGGTCGGCGCCTACCAGGAAATCCTCGGTGACCTGCACAACCTGTTCGGCGACACCGACAGCGCGGACGTCTATTTCGACGACAACGGTGAGTTGAGTCTGAGTAACGTAAAACGCGGCGACGCCATCCACAACGTGCTCAAATACGTCGACTTCGACGCCACCTTGTTAAAAGCGGCCTTCCGCAAGCAACTGGAGGCATCCACCATCGACGCGGACACCCAGGCCGAAATGATGCGGCAATTCGAAACGGGGCTGGATCAGATCACCTACCTCGAAGCCCGCCAGGCCACCGCCCCCTTGGATTGACCGTGGGTATTCGTTGTCCGTTTTGCAGCGCCCCGTTTGCGGGCGCCTACCCGGACAAGGAGGTTGGGGTCCACACGGTGCAGTGTGAGTCCTGCCGGCGAGCGTTTATTATCTGGGTGAAGAAGCGTTGGTGGGGGTATTCGAAGGAAGTCCGGGTACGCTAGCGCAGGTCATATCCGCACAATGTGCTCCCAGGATTCGTCCCAATGCTCGAAACGGTGACTGCCGCCCGGGTATTCGTGTACATCGCACCAGGGGTTACAGAATTCGGCCGTTGCCTGGGCGACCAACACTTCATCGTCCAGGTCGACGTGGACTTCGATCTCCTTGCCCCATCGAGCTACGATCTCCGGCACACGACCGAGCCATTCATCAAGCCGTTTGCGGGCCGACACTTCGACCAAATGAGTTGTACCCGTGACGTAGTTGGTGACCTCCTGCCCCAAACTGTCTTCCAGCAAAGTTTCATCCGGCACCAGGACGGGGTTGATCAAGACCGCCCTGGCTTCGGGTCGATTCAGTTCTTCCAGGGCCAGCAAAGACAATAAGCCACCCATGGAACACCCCATCAGGACAGGGCGGTCTCCGACGGAACGGGCTTTTTCAACCAGCTCCGCCAGCGCCTTATCCATTTGATCGGCGTTGTAATAATCGGCGTTGTGAGGGACAAACTGCCATCCGGCGCGCTTGGCGCTGTCCCGATAAAAGCGTGCCTTGTCGCTGGGCAGGTCGCCGTCCACCTCGACAGCCGAATTGAAACCGTTGCTGTACAGCAAAGCCGTCGGTACCGACACATCGCCTCCTGTTTTCCAGGTTTCAAATGAAGCGCAGCCGCTATGATCAGCCCCGATCAAGGATCTCGACTATGGCCGGCCACGCGGTCGCTCGATCTTCGAAATGGATGGACTGAAAATTCAGATCCCGGGCCGCCGCCACGTTCGTTCGCGAATCGTCCACGAACAGCGAACGGTCCGCCCGGACACCAACCCGAGCCAACGCATGTTCGAAGAAGCCGGCGTCGGGCTTGGCCACGCCGATCTCGGATGAATTAACGACACTGTCAAAGTAGCCACCCAATCCGCATCGTTCCAGATCCGCGCCGAGCGACGAGGTGGCGTTGGTCACCAGAACAATGGGCCGGTCCGGGCGTTTTGCCCGAATGTCCGACAGCAGCGCGTGATCGAGATCCCAGGTCGCGGCCTGCCAGGCCGATACCAGTCGGCTCGCGGCGTCTTCGCCCCAGTCGGCGGCTAGGGCTTGGCGTACCTTGCTCTGCCAGCATTCATGGGTGACCCGTCCGGTAATCGCCGGAATCAGCCGTTGCCGATCGAAGGCGCATTGGAACAGACAGCCGGCAGGGCAGCCCAGTTCGGCTTCGGCCTCGCGGACCGCCTCGGTGCGCCAATGGCGGATCACACCGTCGAAATCCAGAAAAATGGCATCCATGGTTGGGGGGGCGACTCCTTATTGCGTTCATCTTGATGGGGCAAGACTCCGCATTGTCCACACCGGGCGGGGCATGGGAAGAGCCCGGCGGTCAATCAGGACCGAGCCACGGGATCAAACCCGGCCAGGAAGCGCTCCACGGCATCGGCGCCGTCCCGCGCGCCGCTGGAGGCTCGAAACGCCGTTTTCATCGCGCTCTGCGCCTGTCGGGCGGTGGCGTCGGTCAACAGGTTATCGGACAGACGCCGGAACTGCTCGGGTTTGTGCCGCACCCGGGAGACGCGCGCGCCGACGCCCAGTTGTTCGAGCCGATACGCCATGCGCGCCTGATCGAACAGAAAGGGCGAGGCGATGAGTGGGATGCCATGATGCAGGCATTCGGCCAGGGTGTTGTACCCGCCGTGACTGAATACCAGCGAAAAATGCGGCATCAAATAACACTGATTGATGAACGAGCGGGACAGCACCCGGGCCCGGACCGTGAGGCCCGCCATAGCTTGCCGGACCAGCTCATCCGGGGCGACGAACAGCAGCAAGGCATCGGGGTCGTTGTGGGCGATCAGGATGTTGCGGAACAGCTTAATCGCCGTCTCATGGGTGCCGGACGCGCCGGTCAGGCAGGACCCGAGCGATACCAGCAACCGCCGGCCATCGAAGGCGGCCAATTGGTCGGCCAGCGCCTCATCCTCCACATCGGGCGTACGGGGCAAAAAAGCCGGACCGACCAGAGACAGCGGCACCCCATACCGATCGGCGGCGTCCGGGTCGCAAAACCCGGCCGGGGCGAAACACAGGTTCAAGTCGGGGGAGAATCCGGTCTCGTTCATCGCGCAGCCGAGTGTCCGGCCGACGCGTTCGCACATCGCCCGGTAAGCCTCCGCGAACGCCTGTTCAACGCTGGAGTTCAACGCCGATTGGGCACCGTCGGCCCCGGCAAACAGGAACGGCGAGGTGATGGACGTGACCAGGGGACACCCCAGTTCCCGGGCGATGGCGTGCGCGACCGGAATCTGCTGGTCGAACACGATCAAGTCCGGTCGCCCGTCCCGGCTCGCTTGCAGCAGCGGCTCGAAGGCAGAGACGGCATAGTCCTCCAGGTGTACGAGCGATTCGGTCAGGGCGTTGTCACCGGCCGATGACTGCCAGGCACCTTCAAGCTCGGGGGCGGGCACCTTGACCCGTGACACCCCGCCGGGCAACGCGAAGGCGTGGCTGAAACTGTCCAGGAACACGACGGTATGCCCCCGGCGCGCCAGTTCCCCGGACAGCGCGGCCAGAGGCGTGGCGTGGCCGAACAACGGCGGGGCGGCGCAGACGATACGGGCCATGACTTACCTCCGGTCGGTGACGATGGGGGGATGGGCGGCGAGACGCGCCATAAACACCTCCAGCAACCGCCGCACCTCGGCGGGATGGGTCATCACCAGGTCGTGACCGGCCTCCACCATCGCCAGGCCGCAGTCCGGTATCAACCGCTGCTGGTGTTCGGCATAGGCCCGGTTGCCGTCGCCGGTGGAGTAAATCAGCTGGGTCGGGCATTGAATGGCGCGAAAGTCGTCGTCGCCGAACGGTTCATCGGCCAGCACCTCGGCGCGGAACCGGGTGTCGTGCAAGGCATCGAGCCGGGACTTGAAGCGCCGCACCTGGCGTCGCTGCGACTCGATGTCACCGCGCAAGCTGTCCTTGATCGAGTCCAGAAACCCGCCTTCGGGTTCGAAGTCGCCGCCCAGTACCTGACTGAGTCCGTCGAGCATGTCGTCGATGGCGCGCTCATCCACCGGCAGCGGCGGCGAATCCAGCACCACCAGCCCCCGGGCGTGTTCGGGATAGGTCCGCGCCCATTGGGTGGCAATGTGGCCGCCGTAGCTGTAACCCACCACCGTCGCCGGGCCGCCGACCCAGTGACGCCGCACCCGCTCCAGGTCCTCGGCCTGGTCGGCCAGAGCGTAGCCTTGTGACGTGGCCTCCGACAGGCCGTGCCCGCGCAGGTCGTAGGCGACGATCCGATAGCGCCGCATCAGCCAGAAGGCGTAATACAGACCCCAGAGTCCGGCGCTGCCAGCCATGCCGTGCACGAAAATCAGCGCCGGTTTGTCCGTCCCTTCACCGAAGGTGAGGACATTCAAATCGGACGTGTCGGTGGCCTCGGTCATGCGGAGGACACCCCTTGCGATTCGCGAACCACGAAATCGGCGATGTCGCCCAGGGTCAGCGCCATGATGCGCTGGATGTCCATGCTGGCGAACCATTCCTCGAAACGGACATGGGGGTAACGCTGGAACATGGCCTCGATGACCTTGGAGATCTCGATGCTGTCCAGCTCGATGCCGGTGGTCATGTTGGTGTCCGGGGTGATGTCCATTTCGTCGGCCCATTCGGGCCCCACCACGTCCAGGATGGCGCCTTGAATGTCATTGAGTACGCTGTCGTTGGTGATGTTCATAATCGATCCTGTGAATTCGGTGATAGATGCGCTTCAGCGCACCCAGGTGAGGACGGTGTCTTCGTCCAGTTGACGGCTGTGGAAGATGCGCCCGGCCACCTGACCGGTCCAGCCATCGCCCTCGGCGTAGACGGCGCGCACCGAGATGCGTTTCGGTGCCCCGGCCAGCCCGGTGCCCCGGTATTTGCCGAAGGCCTCCTTGGCGGTCCAGAACAGGGTTTGCCAGAAGGGGCGCTCCGACGCCGGTTTGGTGTCGAAAAAGGCCGTTTCGATGGCATCAAAGGTCATCCGCTCGAACTCGTCGCCGCGGGTCTCGATGGTTTCGAGATCGATACCCACCTTGGTGTCGCCCCCGACGATGGCGGCGGCCAGGCTGGGCTTGCGGCTGATGGAGACTTCGATGGGATGTTTCTCCAATGGGCTGACCACCCGAGGCGCCCCCTTGTCGTCGTGCTCGATGTGCAGTTCGCGCGGGAACAGGGTTTCCAGTGCCGGATAGCGCTGGAACAGCCAGTCCTTGACCGCATCCTTGGCGACGATGCTGCCCATCAGCAACGCATTGCGGCGATGAATGGTTTTGGCCGATTCCACCCGCTGCTGTTCCTCCAGGCCGAGGAAGTTGTTGGTCAGCCAGACGCGCGACCAGTTGGTCTGATAGTCGAAGCGGAAGACAAAGACGTCCGGTGCCGGTTGCTGGCAGAGGGTGCCGCGCCGTTCCGGCGAGCGGAAAACGTCCTGCAGGCTGTGCTTCATTTCAAAGCGGCGGCCGTTGAACTGGTGCGCACGCAACATCACCCGGCCCTGCCTCGCCAATTCGACGCTGTAGACGAACTCGTTGTCGCCGATGCGATCGACCGACATGCGGCAGTCGTAGGGTTCGCGGCTGGCCTGCAGTTCGGCGAAGGACGCGAACAGTTCCACCCGTTCGATCTTCAGCGGCAAGACGACATTGTTGTCCTTGTGGAAGGAGTAGAACCACAGGCCCGACATCTGGAAAGCGCCGTCAAGCAAGGCCCCCTTGCCACCGGCGGCGATGGTGCGCCCCAGCGCTCCCCGTTCGCCCAGCCGGGGCGCTTCGATCAGGCCCTGGTATTTCGGCCCGTGGAACAGCCAACGGTCGTGATACACCCGCTCGAACGGGATCGGGTTGGTGGCCGGCACCTCCCGGTCGATGGTCCAGTCCTCGGCCTGTACGCGGGGAGCGTCGGGCCAGGTGTCGGCGGTGTCGACCACACAGGAGAAATGATCGCCGACCACCACCGAATAGCGGTGCTCCCCCTTCCGGTAGACCCGGGCTTCGAGTCGCAGGGGCTCGGTGACGGTGACGAACCGGAACGACAGCACCTTGTCCACCGCGATGACCACCCGCTCCGGCACGGCGCGCTGGATCACGTCGCAGGCCAGCTCGATCATCATGGTCATCGGCACGACGGCCGACCGCTCGGCGATGCCCGCTCCGGGCGGCGCCTTGTAGATTTCGTGGTCGAACAGTTCCGGGTAGCGGTCGTGATCGATCGCCAGTGTTTCCCGATACAACACCTCCGGCTCGGGCGCCGGCGCGGCCACGGGTTCGGGCTTCGGCTCGGGCGCGCGGGCGTCGGGTGTTGGTGCGCTGCCAGCTTGGGCCGGGGTCGCGCTATAGGCGGACAACACGGCCTGCTGGGAGTGCTGGAACCGGGCCAGACTTCTGTGCAGAGCCTCGGCGTAGGCGCCGCTTTCCGCCGCCGGCGGTCGGGTGGTGGCCGCCACGCCGGGGGCCGGCAGCGGCGGCTCCGGCAACCGGGTTTTCTCCACCAGGGCGGGATCGAGCGATACGGTGACCCCGCGAGGCGGTGTGACCGTATCCGTACCCGGCGCCTCGGTGACGAACCCCACCGCCTCGAGTTCGACAGCGCGGCCTTCAACGAACAGGCCGGCGGCGATGCGCCGCAGCATCTGCTCGGGGCTTTTATCGCGGCCGGCCGCGTCGAGCGTCAGACCGGGCCGGCCCGCGAGCGTGTCGTTGACGAAGCCGGTCAGGCCGGCGTTGCCCATCTGTACGAAGGCACGAACGCCGTCCTGGTACATTGCCTCGATGACGTCGCGAAACCGGACCGGGCGCGCCATGGTCTCGTACAGGGTGTCCCGCACCGCCTCGGTCGTCTTCGGGAAAGGCGCCGCCAGACTGGAAGACCAGAGTTGCACCCGGGGGCTGTGCACGGTCACCTTGTCGACCACGGGGCGGATCAACGACAGGGACTCGCGGATAAAGGGCGAGTGGGAGGCGGCTTCAATGCCAAGATCGAACGCCAGCACGCCGTCGGCCTGCAGACGGGCTTCAGCCTGGTCCAGCGCGGACCGGCTGCCGCACAGCACGGTGTGGCGCGGGCAGTTGTCCACCGCGATGTGCAAGTCGTCGATGTCCGCGAGGCGATCATGTAGATCGTCGGCCCCACACCACACGGCGAGCAAGTGGTAGCCACGCCCCATGAAACGATCACTCAGGCCGGCGAATTCCCGCGTCAATGCGACCGGGGTGTCTTCATCGATCAGGCCACTGGCGACACAGGAAATCCATTCGCCCAGTGAATGCCCGACCATGGCATCGGCGCGTACTCCGAACGTCTCCAGCGCCCGGCACAGGGTGTAGCTGGAGAGCACCGAATCCACGCTTTGCCGAATCAGGTCGGTGTCGGCGTCGCGTTCCAGATGGCTCAGGTCCAGCCCGATCCGGTCCGCCAGGGCGCGGAATTCCGGATTGACCTGATCGCCGAGCCCCGGGAACAGGAAGGCCACCTGTCCGCCTTCCTGCAAGACACCGTGGGGCGAGAAAAAGATGTCCTGTCGGCCCTGACAGGCTTTACCCCGGACGACCAGCCGTCGCGCCTTGGCCACCCGCTCGGGCGTCGGGTCGATGACGACCAGGCGGCACGGACCGGAACCGGGATCACGGTCGCCCCGGTCGAGCGCGTCGAGCAAGGCGTCGACATCGGGCCGGGCCAGTGCGAGCAGCGTTTCCCGGCTGGCGGGGCTCGGCCGCCAGCCGCCGACCGCAGTACCACCAACCGTAGCACCACGAGTCCGGGCCTGCGGCGCTTCGCTGAGCACCGCGTGGCCGTTGATGCCGCCAAAACCGAAGGCGCTGACACCGGCGAGACGCGGCCCGTTCCCGGACCAGGGGCGGGCCTGGCCGGGCACATGAAACCGGGCCTCGGCCAGGTCCTCACGCACCCGCTCGCAGTGCAGTGACGGCGGCACAACGCCGTCGCGCAGGGCGCAGGCGGTTTTGATCACACCGGCGATGCCGGCAGCGCCCAGGGTATGGCCGATCATGGACTTGACCGACCCCATCGGCGTGTCACGCCCTTTGAGATGCTCGCCGTAAAAGGAACGGATCGACTGACTCTCGACCTCGTCGCCGCGCGGCATCCCGGTGCCATGGCACTCCAGGTAATCGAGCCGGGCCGGGTCGAGATCGGTCTTGCGCCAGGCGTTTTCGATGGCCTTGACCTGACCGTAGGAATACGGCGCCAACAGGCTCTCGGCGCGGCCGTCGCTGCAGCTGCCAACTCCTTCGATGACGGCGTGAATGCGGTTGCCGTCGGCCAGGGCGGTCTCCAGCGGCTTGAGCAGCACCAGACCGGCCCCCTCACCCAGCAACAGACCGTCCGCGCCCTGGTCGAAGGGCGTGATCGTCTCGCGCTGCGACAGCGCCCCCATGCTGGAAAACAGCGACCAGAAGGTGTGCGAGATCGGCAGGTGGATGCCACCGGCCAGCATCATGTCGCAACTGCCCTGCTCCAACTGCTGGATGGCGCTTTCCAGGGCGATCAACGAGGACGCGCAGGCCGCGTCCAGAATGTAGTTGGGGCCGCGCAGGTTCAGCCGGTTGGCGATGCGCGCGGCGGTGAAGCCGGGCACCAGATTGCGCGCCTGGGAATGCTCAAACCCGGCGCCGCGTTCGGCCAGGAACTGTTCGGAGAAACGGTTCAGTTCCGACTCCTTCAGCGATGGGCAATGCGTGCGCAGCATGGTCTCGATCTGCGGCAGCATCTTGAGCCGGTCGATGAAACGCAGCACGACCGGGCCGAACGACAGGGTCCGGCCGATGATCACGCCGGTGTCCAACGGCGCCCGGCCCCGGCTGTGATGATCGACACCGGCCTCGGCCAGCGCCTCCCGGGCCAGATCGAGCATGACAAATTGCTCGGCGTCGGCCTCCTCCACCTCGCGCGGCACAATGCCGTACTCCATGGGGTTGAAGGTCAGACCGGACACCACACCGCCCCGGCGGCAGTAGGTCCGGTCCATGGCCGGACCGTGCGCCGGGTCGTAGAAGGCGTCGGGCTGCCCCCAGCGCTCCCGCATCGGGTAGTCCGACACCGCGTCGACGCCCGAACGGATGTTGCGCCAGAAGGTCTCGGTGTCGGAGGCACCGGGAAAACGGCAAGCCATACCGATGATGGCGACTTTGAAGGTCATGGCGGTCTCCTTACTCGGTCCAGTGCAGGGCGTCATCAGCGGCGCACATCGCGATCAGGCGACCCGCGCCCTTGCCCCGGCTCAATTCGTCGATCAGGAAGTCCACGCCTTCCTCCCGCCGGATGGCGCCTACGCCCATGCCCTCCAGATGTTTCTGCAAGGTGGCGTCGATCATGCCGGCGCCTTCCCAGGGCCCCCAGTTCACGGACAGGTAATGGCCGTCGCGTTCGGCGTTGAGCTGCAGGGCGCGCATGTCGAGGTAGTTGTTGGCCGCCGAATAGTCGGTCTGGCCCCGGTTCCCCAGTGTCGCCGACAGGCTGGAGAAGAAGACGCAGAATCGCGGTTCGCCCCAGCGCTCCAGCGACGCGAGGACGTTGTCGACCCCGGCCACCTTGGTGTTGTAGACCCGCTCGATGGAGTCCGCCTGCTTGTCCTTGAGGAAGCGGTCGTCGAGGATGCCCGCCCCCAGCAGCACCCCGTCGATGCCGCCACAGCGCTCGACCGTCTCCTGCAAGGCGGCGTCGACCTGGGCCGCGTCGGTGATGTCGGCCGACAGATACAGCACCTCACTGCCACCGGCTTCCAGCGCCTGCAGGTTCGCACGCATCTGTTTGTCCGCCAGCAGCGCCTGAACGCGCCGCTCGATGTCCCGGGGTTTGGCCCCCGGTTCATCAGCCAGCAGCGCCTTGCGCAGTTCGGCCGCTGTGGTCAGTTCGGGCCAGGGGTCGTTTTGCTCCGGCCGCGGCGAACGGCCGATGATGACCAGACGACAGCCAAAGCGTTCGGCGAAGGCGGCGGCGAACCAGCTGGTGATGCCTTTCGCACCGCCGACGAAAACCACGGTGGAGTCCCGGTCCAGCTCGAGCACATTGGGCACCGGCTGAATCTCGCCGCGTGGCAGGGCCTTGCGGACATAGCGCCGGCCCTGGTGGTAAGCGACCGGTTGCGCGAGGGTTTCAGCCTGGCTGAACACCTCTTCGCGGATGCGCTCGGCCAGTTCGTCCTCGCTTAGAGTTTTCGCATCGTGATTGATCAACGAGCGGATCATGCGGGCGCGCGGCCATTCCCAGTGCAGGCTGACCAGAAAACCGCTCAAGCCACTGCCGCTGCACGGTCCCTGATAGTGACCGCTCTCGGTCAGCAAGGCCTCGTTGTCTTTCTGGATCACCATGACGGTGTCCATCTTGTGGGGGTCACAGGCCCGCAACAGGCGGAACAGCGTGGCGAGGTTGTCGTAGTGCCCATCGTCGTGACTGAAGTAGAGCAAACCCCGGGTATCGAGTGTATCCGCCTCGTCGAGGCTGTCCGGGTCGAGGGTGCTGATCGACACGCCTTTTGGCCGAAACACCCGATCCAACGCCTTCAACTCGACCCGGTTGGCGCCGACGACATGGAAGGTCTTGCCGTCCAGGTCCGCCTCGGCGTCCGGGGCAAGATCCCGGGCGTGATAGAGAACGTTCAGCACCTTGAACGGTGCCGCGCGGTGGTCGGTATCGTCCGCAACGGCGCTATCACCCGTCTCTTGGGCCTCCGGCGCCTGCTCCTGCTCCGGCGTCGCCTCCGCGTTCGCGGCTTTCGCCAGCCATTCGCTGATGCCGCGCAGCGTTTTGATGCGTGACACCTCTTCGAGAAAGGCCGAGGCTTCCTCGCCGAGTTCCTGGGTCGAGCGGCCGGTATTCAGACCGATCTGGTCGCCGATGTCGGACAGCAGTTCCACTCGCTTGATCGAGTCGATGCCGAGGTCGGCTTCGAGGTCGAGTTCCGGGTCCAGCATCTCGGCCGGGTAACCGGTGCGCTCGCAGATCAGGGTAACCAGACGGGTTTCGATGTCCGCCCGCGTCAACGCCTTTTGGGCGGGCTCGGAGCTGGCGGCCGGGCTCGGCTCGGCGGCCAGGTCGACGGTGGCGGCCGCCTTGCGACTGAACTCGGCCAGCCAGTCGCTGACGCCGCGCAAGGTCTTGATGCGCGACACTTCCTCCAGGAAGCGGGTCGCCTCCTCGCCCAGTTCACCGGTCGAATGGGCGGTGTTCAGCCCCAGGCTCTCGCCGATCTCGGACAACAGCTCCACCCGCTTGATCGAATCGATCCCGAGATCGGCCTCCAGATCGAGTTCCGGGTCCAGCATCTCGTCCGGGTAACCGGTGCGGTCACAGATCAAGGCTCGAAGCCGGGCTTCGATGGTGTCCCGGTCCACAGCCTGGACCGGGGCGGTGGCGGGGGTTACGGTGTCGGCCGGCTCGGCGGCACCGGATTCGATCGCCGGTGCGGGCGCCGCCATCGAGGGTTCGGCCAGCGCCGGGGCGGTGGGCGCGGTGCCCAGGTAGCCGAGCATCACGTCGCGTTGCGAGTCGATGAAGCGGTCCAGGCTGTCGAAATAGGCCTTGATGGCCGTGTCCCGATCGCCACCCGGTACGGGCGCGGGCACCGTCCGGTTGCGCAGGTCGATGGCGGTCTGACGATCCGGATCAAAGGCGTGGGCGGGCAGACGACCGTTCAGCGGCCAGGCCCGCTGGCCGTTGACCAACCAGGTGGTCTGCGCCAGCGGTTGGGGATCGGCGATGTCCAGCCGCCGCAGGCGTCGATGGGCATACAGGGCGGCCGTATCGAGCTCGACACCGCTGACTGCCAGGCGCGCCAGCGTGGACATCAGGGCTTTCAGTGGCGGGGCGTCCTTGAGCAGGGTCGGCAGGCATTGCACGTCCGGCCGGTCGGCCAGGATCGATTGCGTCAAACCGCCCAGCACCGATCCGGCGCCCACCTCGACAAATGTGCGCACGCCAGCCTGTTCGTAGAGACCGCGCACGGTGTCGACAAAGCGCACCGACGAACGAATCTGCTGGCCCAGGCGCTCGGCCAGCGCCCGGCCGTCGATGTCCGCGGGATAGGGTTCGGCGGTTTCATTGGACCAGACCGCCAACCCCGGCGCGCCGAGGTCGGTACTCAGTTGCAGGGCCTGGGTAAAGGCATCGGCCGCACCACCGAGGGCGCGACTGTGGAAGGCGCAGGCCACCGGCAATCGGCGCGCGCCGACGCTGTGATGCTCACAGAGCGTCTTGAAGGCGTCGATGTCCGCTGTGGGGCCGGACACCACCGTCTGAGTGGGCGCATTGAGGTTGGCGAGATCCAGGGTGTCGGGCAGGTGCGCACGCACCCAGTCCTCGTCCGCTTCGACCGCCAGCATGGCGCCGTTATCACCGTCCCCCAGGCTGTGCCGAATGCAATCCGCCCGCTGGCGACTGATGCGCGTCAGGTCGGCCGGGTCGATGCTGCCGGCGTGGCTCAGCGCACTCAGTTCGCCATAGCTGTGCCCGGCCAACTGGGAGGCCTTCACCCCCAGATCGGCCAGCACGCGGGCCACCGCCAGGCTGACCAGTCCCAGGGCGGGCTGGGCCGTACGGGTGTCGGTCAGGGCATCGTTCTGGGCGGCTTTCTCCGCTTCGTCGAACGCCGCTTTCGGGAACAGGGCGGCGCGCAGCCCGGGCTCGTCGGCCAGCAGCGCGCGAAGGTGCGGGAAATAGGTGAACAGGTCCGCGCCCATGTTCAGGAACTGACTGCCCTGCCCCGGGAACAGGAAGGCCACCTCGCCGGCCGGGGCATCGGACTTGGCCCGCCAGACACCGCGTGGGTCTTCCCGGCCGTTGGCCGCGGTGTCGAGTTTGGCGGCCAGGTCGGCCAGGGTGTGCGCGACCAGTGCGATCCGGACCGGACCGGCGCCCTCGCCCGTCCGATGGTGGCTGTAAGCGACGTCCGCCAACCGGCATTGCCGTCCGACGGCCAGAAAGGCTTGCAACGCGGTCACACCCGCCAGTGCGTCGGCCTCGGTGTCGCCGCGGAACACAAAGAGTTCATAAGGCCAGACGGTGGGTGCCGTGGGCGTCTCGCCGTCCGCATCGCCCCGGTCGATGACGGTGTGGTAGTTAGTCCCGCCGAAACCGAAGGCGCTCACGCCGGCTTTGCGGTCGGCATCGAACCAGGGTTGGGTGTGTTTCAAAAAGTAGAAAGAGCTGCGGTCCTTATCGTAATAGGCGTTGGGCTTTTCGATGTTCAGCGTCGGCGGCAATAGCCCCTGGTCGACCGCGTACGCCGCCTTGATCAGGCTGGCCACGCCCGAGGTGCACTTGGTGTGGCCGATCTGAGTCTTCACCGAGCCCAGCGCACAGGCTGCGCGATCACTGCCGGCACTGGAAAACACGGTTTCCAGCGAGGCCATTTCGGTGCGATCGCCGACCACGGTGCCGGTGCCGTGGGCTTCCAGCAAACCGATCTGGGCCGGGGAGACACTGGCACGGCGATAGGCGCGGTTCAGGGCGCGTTGCTGACCCTGCTTGCGGGGGGCGGTCAGCCCTAAAGATTTACCGTCGCTGGCGCCGCCGATGCCGCGAATCACGGCGTACACCCGGTCGCCGTCGCAGAGGGCGTCTTCGTAGCGCTTCAACACCACGGCCGCCGCCCCCTCGCCCAGCGTGATGCCGTCCGCGGTTTCCGAGAAGGTGAAGCAGCGCCCACGCGATGACAAAGCGTGAGTGCTGGAGAACATCAGATAATCGTGAATGCCGTTGTGGAAATCGACCCCGCCGGCGATGGCCATGTCGCTCTCGCCGTAGCGCAGTTCCTTGATGGCCGCATCGATGGCCGCCAGGGAAGAAGCGCAGGCCGCGTCGATGGTGAAGTTCTGGCCGCCGAAGTCGAGACGGTTGCTGATGCGGCCGGTCACCACATTGCCGAGCACACCGGGGAAGCTGTCTTCGGTCAGGCTCGGAAAGGCGGCCTGGGCTTGTGCCAGGGTGTCGCCCTCCAGCAGCTGCGGCAGGACAATGCGCATGCCGTAGGCGCCGAACAGGTCGCCGCCGGGCTCGACTCCGAAAATGCAGGCGGTGCGTTCGCGGTTGAAATTCCGGTCCAGGTAGTCGGCGTCCTGCAGGGCGCGGTAGGCCACTTCCAGGCTCGCGATCTGGGCCGGGTCGATGGAGCCGAGCGTTTGCGGCGGAATACCGAACCGGCCGGGGTCGAACTGGAAGTCCGGGATAAAGCCGCCCCACTTGGAATTGGTCTTGTCCCCCTTGGCGCCCATGGCCGAGGGGTCGTAATAGGTGGCCTTGTCCCAGCGGCTGTCCGGCACCTCGGTGACGGCGTCCACGCCCTCGATGATGTTGGCCCAGTACTCCTCGGCGGTCAGGGCGCCCGGGAAAATCCCGGCCATGCCGACAATGGCGATGTCACAGCTGGACGTCGACCGGTCGCGGCCGAGGGCCAGGGCTTCCGGTCGCGCCCGCAGCCAGGTATCGGCCGCCATGATGTCCCGATGCAGGGCCTCGATGGTGGTGACCCGATCACGCAGGGTCGCCACATCGCCGATCATGTACATGCCTTCCTGGCGCTGGGTCTCGGCGTCCACGGTCTCCAACCGGTCGTCGATCCGCTTGCGCCCCTTGGAAGCGATGCGCAGGTGGCCCACATTGAGCCCTTCCAGCGTCATGAAGATCTCGTCGCGGTCCATTCCCAGGGCCAACAGGCGGGCCCGTTCAGTATTGAGGAAGTCCACATAGGGTGTGCGCAGACAGCGGGTGACATGACCGGGGCCGGTCTGAATCAGGGCGGTGTCGTCGCCGTCGAGCGCCTGGCGCTGGTATTCCTCCAGAATCGCCCCTTCGCGAACGGCCTCCTCGGTGAACAGATAGGCAGTGCCCATCAACAGGCCGATCTTCGCGCCCAGTGCCGCCAGCGGTGCGCACATGGCCGACAACAGGGCCGCGGAGCGCTGGTCGTGCAAGCCGCCGGAGAACACCAGCGACAGGTCGGCCAGTTGCTCGGATTCCAGTGCGAGGGATATCTGCCCTTCCCAGAGTGTCATCGACGACAACGGCCCGACGTGCCCGCCGCATTCACGCCCTTCGAAGATGAACCGGCGGGCACCGTCCTTGAGAAAACGGTCGAACAGGCGCATCGAGGGACAGTGCAGGAAGGCACCGATGCCGGCGTCTTCGAACGCCCGGGCCTGGTCCGGCCGGCCGCCGGCGATGATGACGTGTGACGGCCCCATGTCGCGTACCAGTGCTACTTGTTCCCGGTACCGTTCGGCCGGCAAAAAGCCGAGCAAGCCGACCGACCAGGGACGATCCGCCAGTCGATCCCGGGTCTGCTCGAGCATTGGCCGTGCCTGGTCCGGTTTCAGCACCGCGAGCGCGATCGACGGCAGTGCACCGCCGTCCGCCACGGCGCCGGCGAACCCGGGCACGTCGGAGACCCTGGTCATGGGGCCTTGCAAGATGGGAAAGTTCAAGCCGTATTCACGGGCAAACGGTGAGTCTTCGTGGAACACCGGTTCGCGGCGCGCTGTTCGCAGGTGTCCCTGGACCGATTGCTCGGTGGCGTACACCAGCGATTCCGGATCCTTGTACAGCGCCTGAAACAGAGGCGCCAACGCCATATCTTCCCCGGCCGGCACCGGCGGGTTGGGCCCTTTCATTTCGGTCAGCACTTGGAGGCGATCAGCATCGTCGTCCAGATCCGGCAGCAACTTGTGACGCAGGAAACGATAGCCGCCGGCCAGTGCCGTTTCCGACCCGTTGACACCGGCCAGTATGGCGCGCAGATCGTCGGCCGTGTCGGCCGCATCCAGCAACGCCAACTGACTGTCGTACACCACACCGCGTGCGCCGGCCAATACGGCCGCCGCCGCCCCGTGCGGCCCCATGCCGCCCTGAACCCAGAACGGAACCCGAATGCGGTCCATCAGGTGTTGCAACAGGATAAAGGTATTGTGCTCGCCGACCCGTCCGCCGCTTTCCGCGCCCTTGACGATCAGCGCATCGGCGCCGGCGGACTGGGCCCGGGCCACCTCTTCCACCGACACCACCTGAACCAGGTTGTAGACATCCGGAATCGGATCAAAGGCGTCCGGTGAGGCGTGCATGACCGCGACGATCCGCCCGTCCGGATCGGTCGGCATCGCCTTGGCGGCGGACACCCCGTCCGGCAGGCGCACACCGAACGGCTCGGACGTGGTTCGACGCACCTTGTGAATCGCGTCGCGCGCGCGATCCGGATCGTGACCGACATCCACAAAGGCCAGGGCACCGGCCCGCGCAAAGGCGCTGACCAGGCGATGATCGGGCCGTTCAAAAGGAGATACGGCCAGTGTGAGGTAGTCACTGGGATGGCGGAAAGCGTGTGTCACGCCGTGGGGAGCTGAATTATCCATAACATTCACCGTTTGTTTTTGACGCGCCCGAGATTCCGACCGGGTCGCTGAGACTCTCGACATTGCATTCATACTCCTGACTCGCAGCCACAAAGGTGCCGCTCCGGCCACGGAAAATGGCCAAGCTGAAACCCTGACATCAAAGGTGTCAGTCGAGTTCTGGAGCTCGTGATCGATTTCCGGATAACGGTTTAATCAGTTTAAAAAAACCTGTACTACCCATTACCGCTTCCGGAATTATTTTTTATTTATTGAATCGGAGCGCGGTTCTACCGTATCTATTCCCGATCAAGTCAGATCGGGAAACAGGCTCAGCGGGCCGCCAAGCAGCGGATGGACAGGTAAATCCACCATCGTCGAACGCATCGATCGCGTTTGCGTCTATGTGAGGGAATTGAATGAGGGGTGCTGCATTACGCAACAAAAGGGAAAACTTTGCTCCTTAATACCACCCACAATTCCTTTTGAGGTATCCATCTATCCGACGCCGTTATCAACCGAATACTGATTCGGTTTCCTTTCACCTCCGATTGAATCAATCAGGGTGCGCCGGTACTTCAGATATTATTGCCGATGCCCAAAACCGTATTCCGGTTATCCGCATCTTCATAAAAACGGCTGGGTCCGAATAGTCGACATCCCAACTCGTCCGACACCGCAAATCCTAAAACGTCCAAAAGCGATCAACATCCGTTTCAGTATCAATGGTCGGATTTACCGCCATCCACCTTCGGGATCAAACCGCACCGTTGGGATCGCCATCGGTTGTCGACGCTGTGTTCAATGTCGGCATCGATCCGCATGCCGACAGTCACTCGCAACGCCCCGCCAATCCATGTTGTTGATTGACGGTTCAATGAAAACCAATATAGCGAATTCAGGCTTGCATTTCTGGAAAGCTCGTCTACGGGGGTCGTTTTTCGACAAAAAAAGCCCGGAAAATGTCGTTTTTAGAACATTTTTTGTCTGATTGCGACAGATTGGACTCTAGTAGTAAGCCCTTTCATCAAGGTTCTACTTTTTCTCGAACAGCACTAATAGAAGTGAGTGAACGCTGTTAATTTATAAAAAAAGCCGTAATAGGCGTGCACTCACGTAATGTAACAAAGTATTACAAATCATTTCAAGCTTGTGACAATGACTTTGAAGCCACTTATCCATAAGGGTATCGATCCTTCGATCGGTCATTACGGCGTGTGAATTGACCAAGCCGTGAACGCGACCTGGTCGAAGGAGAGAGGCTGGAGAAAGAAGAAAGGTATGAGCGACTGAACGCCGCTCATTCAACAAAAGACGGGGTATAAAACCTTGTTACAGGGCCGGTGCTTCAACGCCCGCGGCTTGTTTGGCCGTCTCGCTGGCGGTCTGGAAGCGGCCGACAGCGGTCAACAGCGCCTGCAGCGTAGCCGTGGAGGTGTCCTCGGCCAGGGCGGCGGCGGTGACCGGGGCGTCGTTGACCATGACTTTGATGCACGCCAGGGCGTTGGCGTTGGTGCCCTCGCTCAAGGCGAATTCGTCGTAGGCGTCGACTTTCAGGGTCAGGCTAAAGCGCTGTTCCAGCGCCTGGGCCACAGCTTCGACCGCGCCCTGACCGTAGCCCTGCAACAGGGACTGTTGGTCCGACTCGCCGAAATTGACCTGGGCCTCGACACCGTCATCGGTGCGGTGCAGGTCGTAGGTATGCAGCCGCCAGCCGTTGGGGATGGCCAAATATTCGGAGTTGAACAGGCGGTGGATGCCCTGGGAGTTGATCTCGTCGCCGCTGGCTTCGGCGGCGCGCTGCACCACCTTGGCGAAGTCGATCTGCAACCAACGCGGCAGGGTGATGTCGTAGTCGCGCTCCAGAACGTGGGCGACGCCGCCCTTGCCGGACTGGCTGTTGATGCGCACGACCTCCTCATAACGACGACCCAGGTCGGACGGATCGATCGGCAGGTAAGCGACGTTCCAGACGTCGTCCTCGGCGCGCTTGTTCAGGCACTTGCGGATGGCGTCCTGGTGGCTGCCGGAGAAGGCCGTGAACACCAGCTCACCGGCGTAGGGATGACGCGGGTGCACTTCAATCTCGGTGCAGTACTCGACGGTGCGAATGATGCGCGCCATGTCGGACAAATCCAGTTCCGGGTCGATGCCCTGGGAATAGAGGTTCATCGCCATGGTCACCAGGTCCATGTTGCCGGTGCGCTCGCCGTTGCCGAGCAGGGTGCCTTCGATGCGATCGGCGCCGGCCATGACGCCCAATTCGGCCGCGGCCACGCCGCAGCCCCGGTCGTTGTGCGTGTGCAGGCTGATCAGGAAGTGCTCGCGGTGCTGTACACGGTCGCAGACCCACTCGATCTGGTCGGCAAAGATATTGGGCGTCGCCATCTCGACCGTGGCCGGCAGGTTGATGATGACCTTTTGGCCGTTCTGCGGTTCCCAGACGGCGTTGACGGCGTCGATCACTTCGACGGCGTAGTCGAGTTCGGTGCCGGTGAAGCTTTCCGGGGAATACTGGAAGGTCCAGTCCGTATCCGGGAAGCGTGCGGCATGACGTTTGACTTCCTCGGCGCCGCGCACGGCAATGGCCTTGATGCCCTCACGGTCTTTCTCGAACACCTGCTCCCGCTGCACCGTGGAGGTGGAGTTGTACACGTGAACGATCGCGCGCGGTGCGCCATCCAACGCTTCGTAGGTACGCTCGATCAGTTCCGGACGCGCCTGGGTCAGCACCTGGATGGTGACGTCGTCGGGGATCCGGTCTTCCTCGATCAGCTTGCGGCAGAAGTCGAAATCCGGCTGGCTCGCGGCCGGGAATCCGATCTCGATCTGCTTGAAGCCGCAGTCGACCAGCAGGTCGAACAGCTGCTGTTTCTGGGTGACGTTCATCGGCTTGACCAGCGCCTGATTGCCGTCCCGTAGATCGACCGCGCACCACAAGGGCGCCTGCTCGATCAGGCGATCGGGCCAACGGCGGTCGGTTTTGCGGATCGGGGCGAAGGGGCGGTATTTGCGGTGGTCAAAGCTCATGTTCGGGTCCTTTGGGCCTGTTTAGCCGATGTCGATGCACATGAATCGATCGATTTGAATGCGATCAGGAATAAAAGAGAGTGGCGGGCGAGCGAGGCTCAATCCCGCCAGGATCAGTTCTCGGAGGGTATCCGGGAGCTGACCGGCTCGGCCGCGGAGGGGTAACCGCGTGCGATGCCCGGCCTTGTGGGCCGGGCCATGACGGACAGTGGGACGGGATAGCGCCCGACTGCCTGAGCAACGATTAACAGTTTATTTCGAAATGCCCGCAAGGTGTTTGCGAATTTGGCTTTTATTGCATCGATTGCGCTATTATCTATCTGTAAATTTAACTATATAGGCTATTTATTTCATCATGTCGGAAAAACTGGTCAGAATCGATAAGATCGACCGCCGGATCCTGGAATGTTTGCAACAGGACGGCGGACTCACCAACCAGGAACTGGCGGAGCGGGTCGGGTTGTCGCCGTCGCCCTGTCTGCGCCGGGTACGCGCGCTCGAGGAGGCGGGCGTCATCCTGAAACGGGTCACCCTGCTGGAACGTAAAAAACTGGGTCTGTCGCTGACAGCCATCATTCTGATCAGCATGGACCGTCACATTCCCGAGCGGTTCGAAGAGTTTCAAAAGCGGATCGAAGAATGTCCGGAAATCCAGGAGTGTTACCTGATCACCGGGCACGACGCGGACTATATGCTGAAGGCGGTGGTGCCGGACATGGACGTGTTTCAGGAGCTGTTGCTGAATCGAATCACCCGCATTCCCGGGGTGTCCGGTGTGCATTCGAGCTTCGTGTTGCGGCGGGTGGTGGACAAAACGGATTTGCCGTTGGGGTATGTTTGAGGGGTCGCGCACGGAGTGCGCTCCTACGGGTGGATAGGTAGGAGCGCATGGTCCGCATCCGGCGCCGTGCGCGACACGCCTGGCTCAGCGCAAATATTTCACACTCTTCTGAAACCACATCAACACCATCGGGTCGCCCTCGACGGTCAGTTCCTTGTCCTGGATGGCACGCATTACGGCGTTTTTGTCCTTACCGGTCGCCATGGCCCAGAGGGTGCGAAAACCGATGCCGGCGCTGGCGAAACGCAGCGTGACGTCGGCGCTGTCCAGCTCCCGCGCCCGGCTGCGCAGTGTCTGATCGCGAAACGCGAGGTAGCGCGCGACGCGTTGCCGTTCGGTGGTGAACTGAATGGTGCGATTGTTGTCTTGCAGATAGTCCCGAAAGGAGGCATTGCGGCGAATGGCGCGGCGAAAGCGCAAGGCCATCAACCAGAGCAGGAGTCGAAGCTTCATTAGGATGTTCCCGGAGTCAGGATCAAGAAGTGCGCATCTTGGCGACCGGACACGTGCCTGCCAAGGACTATCGGGCATTCATGCGCCAGACAACAAAAAACGGGGCACTGGGCCCCGTTTCTTGACGTTAAATCGGTAAATCCTCCCGGGCGAATACCGGGAACCGGATCAGTTGACCGCGTCTTTCAGTGCTTTGCCCGGTTTGAAGGCAACGGTGTTGCTGGCCGGGATCTGGATGCTCTCGCCGGTCTGGGGGTTCTTGCCGGTGCGGGCGGCACGGGCGCGAGCTTCAAAGGTGCCGAAACCGACCAGAGTGACGGATTCTTTCTTGGCCACGGTATCGGTGATCTGATCCAGAACGGCATTCAGAACGTCGTTGGCCTTCTCTTTGGAGATGTCCGCTTTCTCGGCAATCGCAGCAGCCAGTTCAGGTTTACGCATAGGTCTATCCTTCTTGAGTTATCGTGTTCCGCGAGACTTTTTCAGCATACGCGAGGGTTTTCAGGTTGCCAATAGCGGCGGGACCGCTTTCAACCAGGTATTTCGTTCTTTAATTCGATCGCCACTTAAGGCGAAACCGATGACGGCATCGCCCTGACGACACACCGCCGCTAGATTAGCGCCCTCGCCGTCAATTTGCCATGCCCCATCGCCCCGAGGTGGGTACGCGATCACAGGACAGGCGGGCGTTTTGACGGTAATCGGCATCGCCGGCCAGTGTACCGGGGTGCGTTCACCGGCCAGTGTTTTGGCCAGCGACCGGGCCGCGTTCATCAACGGCATGACAAACTGCAGCACGAGACCTTCCACCTCGGCGCAGTCGCCAAGCGCATAAATATTGGGGTTCGAGGTTTGTAAGTACTTATCAACCTTGATCGCCCTGTTCACTTCCAGGCCCGCCGCCCGGGCCAGATCCACCTTGGCGCGCAGGCCGACGGCGGACAGCACGACATCGGCTTTCAATTGTTGGCCGTTGGTCAGGCTGACGGTCAGGGAATCCGCCTCGCCCCGGTCCACCCGGCTGACCAGGGGGCCGAGATGGAAGCGAACGCCCAGGGCTTCAAGTTCCGCCTTCAGCGCCTGACCGACCTGCTCCGGGACCAGCCCGGTGAGCAAGGACTCACTGGGCGCCACCAACTCGACCTGGTAGCCGGCGCTGGCCAGGTCGTTGGCGTATTCGCAGCCGATCAGCCCCGCGCCCATGATGACCACCTTTTTGCGGTCCGACAGGCGTTCGTAAAAGGCCTGAAAATCGAGGCGGTTGTTGATGCTCATCACCCGATCGACGGCGTCGCCTTCCAGAGGCGCCTGAATCGGCTCGGCGCCGACGGCCAGGACCAACCGGCCCCAACTGAGCGCTTCGCCCTTGTCCAGTTGCAGGGTCTGGGTGGTCGGGTCGATGTGTGTCACCCGGGTATGGGTCAGGATACGGGCCCGATACTGTTCGGCGACCTTGTCGACCGGCATCTGGATCAGGTCGTCCGGCGACTGCCCCTTGCCCAGAGCGTTCGACAGCATCGGCTTGGAGTAACCGGCACCGTCATCGGCGGTAATCAGGGTCAGCGGGGTGTCCGGATCCTGCTTGCGCCATTCCCGCACCAGGGTGTAGGCCGCCAGGCCGGAACCGACGATGATCAGCGGGGCTGGCTGGGTTGAATTGGGCATCAGATTTCAATCATCTCGAAGTCGTCTTTGCTGGCACCGCAGTCCGGGCAGAACCAGTCCTCGGGAATGTCTTCCCAGGCCGTACCGGGCTCGATGCCCTCTTCGGGCAGCCCTTCGGCTTCGTCATAGATAAAACCGCAGACAATGCATTGCCATTTTCTCATGTCGATCCTCGAGTCAGTGGGTGAATGCGCAGAGGCCATGGATTCGTTCTGGCCTCGCTGCCGGCCACACGGCCGGAAAAACTACTGGCAGGCGCCGGCAAAAGCAAGCTATAAGGGCGATATCGAGGTCGATTATTGACCTGACGGACAAGACGGGCGATCGGGCGCCTGCACACAATTCCCCCGGGGCTCCCTAGCATTCGCCCCGAGCCCCCAGTACACTGGCCGCTTCAACCCCAGCGTTCCGTGACCGCCTTGGATTTCGATCCCGATACTCGCCATTACCAATGGAAACCAGTGCCCTCGGCCCAGCCCAAGATACCCCAGGCCTACCGCTACTGGATTCATCTGCCTGGCAGTTTGACCCAGGCTTTGCGCCAACGTTCCCCGGAATTCCGCGTCGATGTGCTCGACGAACGCCACCTGCTGGTCAATCCGCCGGTGGCCGGTCTTGATTCCGGCACAGGCGCCCGGCGCTACTGGTCGCGCAAGGTGCGCCTCTGCGACGGCGACCGTCCCTGGGTCATGGCCCACACCCTGGTCCCCGAACACAGCCTGCGCAGTGGCCTCGGCCAGCTCACCCGGCTGGGCGGCCGTCCGCTCGGCGAATTGCTCTTTACCACCCCCGGGGTCACCAAGGACAATCTGCAGGTCGCCGAAACACCCGTCGGCTGGGGTCGACGAGCCCGCTACTGGTTCCAGGGCCAGCCGCTGATGGTTACCGAATTTTTTCTGGAAGACTTGATTCGCTATGAACACCAACGCCTTTCCACACTATCTGAAACTGACCCGTCTTGACCGTCCCATCGGCATCTACCTGCTGCTCTGGCCCACGCTCACGGCACTCTGGCTCGCCGCCGAAGGCATACCGCCGCTCCACCTGATCGTCATCTTCGTGCTCGGCACCGCGGCGATGCGCAGCGCCGGCTGCGTCATCAACGACTACGCCGACCGCAACCTCGACGGCCACGTCAAACGCACCAAACAACGCCCGCTCGCCGTCGGCCTGGTCAGCGAACGCGAAGCCCTCATCCTGTTCGCCGCACTCGCCCTCGGCGCCTTCGTACTCGTGCTGTTCACCAACCGCACCACCGTCTACATGTCCTTCGGCGGCCTCTTTCTCGCCTCACTCTACCCGTTCATGAAGCGTTACACCTACCTGCCCCAGGTCTTCCTCGGCGCCGCCTTCTCCTGGGCCATCCCCATGGCCTACACCGCCGTCGAAGCGCCGATGACCGAAGTCACCTGGCTGCTGTACACCGCCAACATCCTCTGGACCGTCCACTACGACACCCTCTACGCCATGGTCGACCGCGACGACGACCTCAAGATCGGCATCAAATCCACCGCCATCCTGTTCGGCGACGCCGACCGGATCATGGTCGGTGTACTGCAGAGTTTGACCTGGGTGAGTTGGTTGATGCTGGGCATTCAAGCCGGCTTGAGTGTGTTTTGGGGGTTGGGCCTGGCCGTGGCCGGGTGTTGCTTCCTGTACCAGCAGTGGTTGATTCGCAGCCGTGAGCGGGACCCGTGTTTCAAGGCGTTTTTGAACAACCATTGGGCCGGAATGGCGTTGTTTGTCGGGGCGGTTTTGGATTTGGCGGTGTTTGGGTGACGGGTACACGCCAGTTTGTAGGGTGGGCACAGCCCACCATTGGAAGGAGAAGGGACCGCCGGAATACCGACCTTTGCCAATCGCCGGTTGTTGAGGCCACAACATTGGTGGGCGGTGCCCACCCTACGGTACGTGATTTGCCACCGTTGTGAGCGACGGATGCGGGTTAGGCTCGTGCGGGGATATCTGAGGCATGGATGCCGAAGTTAAGCCCCCATGGACGGGTTCACGGCGACCCCGCAGGAGTCTACCCCGCAGCCGGCGCGGACCAATACCACCAATTTTGACAATACAGTGAAAACTGTAACACTCCTGTCATCGTTGCAACGTTAAATGGTCGCAACACTGACATCGGGAGTTAACGATGAACTCACGCAGCATCCTGATCGTTGACGACGAATCCGCCATCCGGGAAGTCATCGCCGCCGCCCTCGAAATGGCCGGCTACCGGACTCTGGAAGCCGCCGACGCCACCGAAGCCCACAGCCTGGTCGTCGACCAGAAACCGGACCTCATCCTGCTCGACTGGATGATGCCCAACGTCAGCGGCATCGAACTGGCCCGTCGCCTCAAACGCGACCCCATGACCGCCGAAATCCCCATCATCCTGCTCACTGCCAAAGGCGAGGAAGACCACAAGGTCACCGGGCTCGAAGCCGGCGCCGACGACTACATCACCAAGCCCTTCTCACCGCGCGAACTCGTCGCCCGACTCAAGGCCGTGCTGCGCCGAGCCACCCCCGCCGGCATCGAAGAGCCGATCGATATCCGGGGCCTGGTACTCGACCCCAACAGCCATCGCGTCTCGACCGAAGCCGGTGAGCTCAACATGGGGCCGACCGAATTCCGCCTGCTGCAGTTCTTCATGAGCCACCCCGAACGGGCCTACACCCGCTCGCAGCTGCTCGACCAGGTCTGGGGCGGCAATGTCTATGTCGACGAACGCACCGTGGACGTGCACATCCGTCGGTTGCGCAAGGCCCTCGGCGACCCCTACCAGGCGATGGTGCAGACGGTACGCGGAACCGGCTATCGCTTCTCGACCAAAGTTTCGGCACAATCCGCTTCATGATTCGAGACATCCGTCGCCCTTACTACCGCAATCTCCTCCTGTTCCTGTCCGCCTCCGCTCTCCTCGGGCTCTGGGTCGGACAGGTCTGGCTGGCGCTGTTCCTGGCCACGGGCTTTGTGCTCGGCTGGCAGTTGTACCAGCAGGGCCGGCTGATCGTCTGGCTGCAGAAAGGCGCCAAGGCGGAACCGCCGGACGCCCAGGGGCTCTGGGGCATGGTGTTCGATCATCTCTACAGCGTGCAACGCAACCACCGCAAGAAAGTCCGCCATTACCGCAACGTCATCAGCCGCGTCCAGCGGTCCACCGAAGCCCTTCGCGACGGGGTCATCCTGCTGGATCGGGAGGGCGCCATCCAATGGTGGAACCAGTCCGCCCGGGAGCTGCTCAAACTCAGACCCCAGGACGAGGGGCAATTGCTGGTCAACCTGCTGCGCGAACCGGCCTTTCTCAAGTTCTACAACAAGCGGGAAGTGCGCGAGAACATCCAGTTGGAAAACCCGGCCTTCCCGGATCGTTACATCGACATCTCGATGACCATCTACGGCAAGGGCGAGCGGCTGCTGCTGATGCGGGACACCACCCGGATCAAGCAACTGGAACAGATGCGGCAGGACTTCGTCGCCAACGCCAGCCATGAACTGAAAACGCCCCTGACCGTTCTGAAGGGGTATCTGGAATCGATTCTCGATTTCGGGGAAGACCTGCCGCCGGCGTTTCAAAAAGCGCTGGGCAACATGAACAACCAGACCCAGCGCATGGAAAACCTGGTCAACGACCTGCTGGTGCTGACCCGGTTGGAAGCGGAAGTACAACACTCGGTTCGCCAGCGGGTAAATGTGGCCGAACTGCTTGAGTCCATCGCCCAGGATGCGCGTGACCTGTCCCAGGATCGGGATCATCGGATCGAGGTCCGGATCGACAGCGAAGCCGCCTTGCAGGGGGATCCTAAGGAGTTGCGTTCGGCGGTGAGCAACCTGGTCTACAACGCGGTCAACTACAGCCCGGACGGCAGCCATATCCAGCTGCAATGGCACGAATCAACCGCGGGCGGGTTCATATCGGTACGCGACGACGGCATCGGCATCGACTCCCGTCATATCCCGCGATTGACCGAGCGCTTCTACCGGGTCGACCCGAGCCGTTCCAGCGAACGCGGCGGCACCGGGCTGGGGCTGGCCATCGTCAAACACATTCTGCAGCACCACCAGGGCCATCTGGATGTCTCAAGCACACCCGGCAAAGGCTCCGTCTTCACCTGCTGCTTCCCGGCCGACCGGGTGCTGCCGGTGACCCAACCGTCAACCGTTTCCGGTGACCAATCGGCTTAATATCGCCATCTTGTCCGGGTCGTCATCCACGAACTTCACGCTGATCGACGCCGCCCGGCAGTCCAGCGACGCCTCCTGCAGTGCCAACTGGGTAATAAAGCCGTTGATGCGCGCGATGTCCTCGACGCTGTCCGACACCTGAAGATCGACCACCACCTGATCCAGCAAGCCCGGCGGCGGCACCTCGTCGAAGGTGATTCTCACAACGATTTCGGTCAACGTCAGTTTGCGCACCTGGCCGCTCCAGTTGGCCTTGGGCGAGCGCAACATGACCTTGCTCTGATATTTACGAGCGGCTGATTTATCCGGACTCTTCTGAGACAGTTTTGAACTGGGTGAGCCGGCGGTCAACAGACTCGCCGTGTCGCTGCTCGCGGCGGGACGGGAGGGGGCCGTCGACGGTTCAGCGCGCCCGCCGGTCAACAGGCTGGCCGAATCTCCGCCCAAACCGGACGAAGGCTTGCCGGCCATGGCCGAACGGCCCTTGAGGATCGAACGGATCAGCTCCCGATGGTTCACCGACAGTGCCTTGAATACCTTTTTCAGGAACTGGTCGTTGCTGAACGGTTTACCGATGTAGTCGTTAACCCCGGCCTCGACCGCCTTGACCACATGGCTCTTGTCACCCCGGCTGGTCACCATGATGAATGGAGTCTTGTCCAACCCCTCTTCGGCTTCCCGCGACCGACACCATTCCAACACTTCCAGGCCGGACATTTCCGGCATTTCCCAATCGCACAGGATGAGGTCGTAACGGTTCCGGCTCATCAGCGATTGGGCTTTACGTCCATTGATCGCTTCGTCGATCTGACATTGAGTGAATTGGCTCTTCAAGGCCCGTTTGACCAGATCGCGGATGAAGCCGGCGTCGTCGGCGACCAGGAAATTCAACTTTTGCATGCTCGAGGGATCCTGCGACTATCGGGCGCCCCTGACGGACAGAGGCGGTATCTGTTCCCTAAAGGCTAGCCCATGCGAACGCGCTCAACCACCCTTTTTCACAGACCGCAATGCCCGGCACAACGCCGGACCGTATTCCGCCTCGAACCAGGCATCCACCGCCTGCATGCACTCCATAACCCGGGTCGCCAGGGCTTGGCCTTCGGGCGTCAAGGTCAGGCACTTGCGTCGGGCGTCGTCCGGGGAAGGAGCCGTGTGCACCCAGCCATGGCGCTCCAGACTGGCCACACTGCGCGACGCCGCCGCCTTGTCGATCTCCAGCACCCGCACCAGGGTATCGAGCGAACAGGGCTGATGTTCGGCCAGTGCCAGCAAGCCGGCGTGCTGACCCCGCTTGAGATTCAGGCCGGCCAATTCGACGTCCAGACGCTTGTTCAATTGTTGGAACAGGCGAGCCACCTGAACCGAGGGAGACCGGGTATTCAGGTTAGCCACAGGTCGCGATGCTCCTCGATGAAGTCCGGCAGGGAACGCGGCGGCCGCCCCAGCAGTTGCCGCACCGTGTCGGTGGTACCGGACGCCCGCCCCAGACGGGCGATGGTGTAGATGGCAGCCATGACCAGAGCAAACCGAAACGGCGTCCCTTTCCTGAGGTGATGCGCCAAAAACCGGAACACTCCGGGTCGCTCGTAGCGAATCAGCCGTCCCGTGGTCCGGCTGAGCCGGTCGGCCACCTCGGCATAGGTCCAGCTGTCGGACCCGGTCAGTTCGTATGCCCGGTTGGTGTGCCCGTCTTCGATCAGTACCCTGGCCGCCACGGCACCGATGTCATCGACGTCGATGAAGTTGGTGCGCCCCTGTCCCGCAGGCACCATGATGCGTTGCTCGTCGCGGATTTCAGCCCGGTGAGTCCCGGTCAGGTTCTGCATGAAGAAGCTCGGTCGCAGGAATGTGAAATCGAGGCCACATTCGCGGATCAGCCCCTCGATTTTCGCATGCGGCGTGAACCCGTTCCGGTCCGCGCCCTGCAACGACAGAAACACCACCCGCCGAATGCCGTCGCGCTTGCACGCCATCAGAAACGGCAACATGTCCTGGCGGGGTTTGGCCAGTTGCGGCGGGCGAATCAGTAACACCACGTCGACACCGGCCAGGGCCGCCTCGAACGTATCGGGGTCCAGAAAATCGAAACGGACACTGTCGGGTTCGCCCGGGCTCGCATCCCGATCGGCACAACGGACAATCGCATCGGTCGGGCGCAGGTGTCGCAGAGTGGCTTGGCCCACCTGGCCGGAGGAGCCGGTTATCAGAATCATGGTCTGGACTTCCTGGTTAGTTGATATATCAACTATAGCGATATATCCCGTTCATGCCAGGGCCGCGTCAGGTGATGTCCTGAAAACTGAGTTGCCATTGATGGGCATCCGGAACGACCCGGCCGAGCTTCACCGAGCGATACCGCATGTCCTGCCTGATCAGTGTGTGCAAGGCCTCGACGGATTCCTCCGGCGTGGCCACGGACCAGTAGATCGCTTCGATCAACCCCCGGCCAATAGGCACTACCGGCTGTCCTTGGTGTCTGGCGGCCGTTTTGGCCGGCATCAGCAACCGCCATTCCTGGTTGTCGCGCTGGGAGCCATGATCGTCGAGCAGACCGGGAAACGGGTTGTCGGCGGTGACCTTGAACCGATAGGGCTGGCCATAGCGCACCGGCGCGAGCTTGGACGGGCGCTCTTTGCTGCTGGTCAAAGCCGAATGCCGGCTGTTCAGCACCAGGGCGAAACCGCTGAAGTCCTCGGCCAACCGCCGCCACCCGTGGTAGCACAAGGCCGACGGGAACAGGCGCAACAACCGGGCCTGCCCGAGCCAACCGGTATCGAAGTGCGCTTGCTGGCCATTCTGGTGACGCCGGGCCGCGGCACGAACATTGTCCTCGATCTCCCCGCCCTGGGTCTTGAAATGTTCGAAGCTCAACAGTCCGCGAACCGCCTCCGGCAAGGCCCGATACTGACGCTGCCACTCCAAGTCCAGGGCTTCCTGACTCAGCGGACGGTTGTGCTCGCCCTGCCACTGATCGAAGCGGACAAAGGGGTACGTCAAACCGGCGGACGATTCGAGCGGAAGACAGCCATTTTTTAGCCAGGCAATAATTTCGGTGCCCTGGTAGAGGTGGAGGCGGGCCCCCTCCGATTTCCGATTTTCCGACATGATTTGTACGATATTTCCTACAGATGACGTGCGAATTAGGGCTTTTTTTGTGACGAAGTTGGCGAAACTTCAACCAAGGCCGCACCAATCCTGGATTACAGCGACGTCGAGAATTTCACAGCCCAAGCGGTGATAAATTGACGCTCAATCGGTGCTTGTCTGCCCCTATAATAGCCTTGCGTTCAGGATGAACACAGAGGAAAACGATGGCCAGGCAGGCCAGCCACCGGAAGGCAAGTGGAACATCGCAGCGCGACACAGCACGGACGCTGACCAACTGGAACAGGACGAGGACCGATACCCGGACGGTATTTCAGGAGTTGCAGGATGCAACAGCGTCAGGACGATGCTTTCAGGAAGAAGCCATGCTTACGGCGCAAGAGGGGAAGTCACGGCTTCCCCTTTTTCTTGTCCGGTCGAAAAACCCGCCCCGATTGTCCATTTCCCATTTCACCATCGTTTTTGTAAGACATCTCCTACGCGGCTTGTCATCTATTCCTGTGATCTCATCGACATTTTCAGAGGACACCGCCCGGAAAAACCCGCATGGCCCGGGCCCGGAAAATACGCTCAAATAAAACGCGGTTTCAGGCGGTTTCTGTCACTCAACGGTCATCCGACATCCCCTATACTAAGCCCTGTTCACGACGAACGCGGACGGATACGCCAAGACGCCAGGAAGGCAGGCCAGCGGAAGCGCCGAGGAGCATCGCGTAAGCGACACAGCACGGACGCTGGCAACCAGGAAGCAGGACGATAGCGGACCGGTACCGGGAAGGTACTTACAGCGGTGCAGGAGCGCCGGCGTCAGGACGATGCAATCAGGATGATGCCAGAGTTCAAGATTTCGGAGGGGGCTGCCTGTGGCATCCCCCTCTTTTCTTATGGAAACACCGTCCCGATATCCGCATCCCCGACAAGCCCCAACCCATGTCGCTACTCGGTCGAGCCCTCGGCGGGTTGCGGTGCGAAGGCCGCGTTCAACAGCGCCGCCAATCTCAGTCCCGACTTCGTTAATTGCCGCTCGAGCAGCGGTAAGGCTTCGCGCACGAAGATGGCATCGTATTGGCCGCGCCCGGCCATCGGATAGGCCTCGTCCAGCGCCAACTGATGCGTCTCCCACGCCCAGTCCACCGGACGGACACTCGCGGTCCATTCCCGGAGGGTCTCATCGGTCAGGTCGCGTTCCAACCGTTGCGCCTGGGAAAACCAGGTTCCCGGCAGACGATCGTACAAGCGATCGTTCCATACCTCGGACAAATGAACCCGGTTCAATTCACTGTCGCGCAGCCACACCAACCGGCCGCCCTGATCGCTCTTCAGGCCGGCGTTGACCGGTATGTGCAGCTCGGTGATGAAATGCATCAGGTATTGCACTGCCTGACGCTTTTGGTCGTCGCTGAAGCCGTCGCGCGACAGTACATGATGACTTTCCATGACAGCCCCGACCACACAGCCGTTATTCGGACAATGCTTCGCGACGTCGAAGCCGGTATCGTCGGCGTCGAAGAGCACGACACGCAACCCTCGGGACGGTCGTTGCGCCTTCGCCCAGTCGGACAGCTGAATCATCTCCCGGGCCCACTGCTCGCCGTAGAGCCCGGCCAGGCCGGCCCTGGCCGCCTCGGTGAGGTGGAACTGGGCCAGTTGTATCGGCACCTTGTACCCGGGTTCGGTAAAGGCCTGTGCCAGCCCGCCCAGCCCAAGGGCCAGAACGAACAGGATCAGGCGCGCCGACTGTGGCGTTCGGCCAGCCAACCGACGAACAGAAACGCCACCACCACCAGCAAGCCGAGCCAGACCGGACCGGCGGCCAGCAGCAATCGACGCAGGAAAGGAATGAGGTAGACGGTCAGAGCTCCGTAACCAAGGGCACATAGCAACACAAACACCAGAGTACGCACGATGAAATGAGCGCCTCGGACCAGGGCCCAGACCGCTCGATTGATGTTATTACCATAGATGACCAGCAGCGTTGCCACCAGTGCCGAGGCGACGAAGGTCAGGTGGGGACGGATCAGGCCCGACAAGGCCGAGAGGAGATCAATAATAAACGACATGAGGGCTCCGGGTGTTGTTTCGCAGGACAGGTTCGCAACGGGCCATTGATACCCTATTCGCACCCCCGGAAACAACAAAACCCGCCATGTGCGGGTTTCGAAGTGGTGCCGGCACCAGGAGTCGAACCCGGGACCTACTGATTACAAGTCAGTTGCTCTACCAGCTGAGCTATGCCGGCAACGGATGCGTAATATAGAGATGTCGCCCCGGAAGGTCAACAACCTTTTGATTCTGCAGTGTTTTTATTCAACCCGGCCACCCATGGGGCCGAGTTGAACTCTCTCAATCCCGCTTGACCTGAGCTTCGACGTGCTCCAGTTTCTTATGGCGCACATCCTTGCCTTTGACCAGGTAAATCACGGACTCGGCGATGTTCCGGGCGTGATCGCCGATGCGCTCCAGCGAGCGCAGCGACCACATGACGTTCAGCGCCCGGCTGATGGAGCGCGGGTCTTCCATCATCGTGGTGATCAGGCTGCGAATGGCGGTGCCGTATTCCAGATCGACCGACTTGTCCTGCTGCATAACGTCCAGGGCGCTGTCGGCGTCCAGCCGGGCGAAGGCATCCAATGAATGCTGCACCATATGGCGGACTTCCACGCCGATGTGACGCAGCTCGACATAGCCCTGTGGGCCGCTGCCGGTGTCGGCCAGCTCGAGGGTGTGACGCGCCACCTTGGCGGCTTCGTCGCCCATCCGCTCCAGATCGGTCACCGCGCGCGAGACGGCGATGATGAAACGCAGGTCCGAGGCGGCCGGGTGCCGGCGTGCCAGAATGCGGGTGCATTCCTCGTCGATGTCCAGCTCCATTTCATTGACCGTGGTATCGGTCTCGATGACCCGCTGCGCCAGCGACGTGTCCATTTCCATCAATGCCCGAACGGCATCGTCGACCTGTTGCTCGACCAGACCACCCATCTGCATCAGGTTCTTGCGGGCTTCTTCCAGCTCGGCATTGTATTGCGCCGAGGTGTGTTTATCGAATTGCAGTTTATCCATGGTAGCTCCCTGTTCGATCAGCCGAAGCGACCGGTGATGTAGTCTTCGGTCAGTTTGTGGTCGGGCGAGGTGAAGATCTTGTCGGTCGCACCCACTTCAATCAACTTACCCAGATGGAAATAGGCGGTGCGATGAGACACACGCGCCGCCTGCTGCATGCTGTGTGTCACGATAGCGATGGTGTAGTTCTCCGACAGTTCGGCGATCAGTTCCTCGATGCGTGCGGTGGCAATCGGGTCCAACGCCGAGCAGGGTTCGTCCATCAGAATCACTTCAGGTGAGATGGCGATGGTGCGGGCGATGCACAGCCGCTGCTGCTGGCCGCCGGACAGGCCGGTCGCCGGTTTGTCGAGCCGGTCTTTGGCTTCGTCCCACAGGCCCGCTTTGCGCAAAGCGGTTTCGACCACTTCGTCCAGCTCCGCCCGGCGCGAGACCAGACCGTGGATGCGCGGCCCGTAGGCGACGTTGTCGTAGATCGACTTCGGAAACGGGTTCGGTTTCTGGAACACCATGCCGACTTTGGCGCGCAGGGCGACCACATCCATGTGCTTGTCATAGATGTTGTCGCCATCGAGAACGATGTCGCCTTCGACCCGACAGATGTCGATGGAATCGTTCATTCGGTTCAGGGTGCGCAGGAACGTCGATTTGCCGCACCCCGACGGGCCGATCATGGCCAGCACTTCGTTCTTGCCGATGTCGAGGCTGACGTCGTGGATGGCCTGGTTGTCGGCGTAGAATACATTGACGTTGCGGGTGCTCATGCGCGGATCGTCGATCAGCGCATCGCCTACAGTCCCGCTCCAGTCGGTGATGGCGTGCTGGTCGGGTTCGGATGGGGTTCCGGTAGTCACGGAATCTGCCTTCTGTTCACGGTATTGGTTGGATAGTGTCATCGTATCGATCTCCATTGTGGCGGGTCGCGCCCGCCCTTACCAGCGACGCTCGAATTTCTTGCGCAGGAACACGGCCAACAGGTTCATAACGGCCAGGAAAGCCAACAACACCATGATGGCGGCTGACGTTTTGGCGATGAACGCCCGTTCGGGGCTGTCGGACCACAGGTACACCTGCACGGGCAAGACCGTGGCCGGGTCGGTGAAGCCACCCGGGATGTCCACGATGAAGGCGACCATGCCGATCATCAGCAGCGGCGCGGTCTCACCCAGGGCCTGGGCCATGCCGATGATGGTGCCGGTCAGCATGCCGGGCAGGGCCAGCGGCAAGACATGGTGCAGGGTGACCTGCATCTTCGACGCCCCCAGACCCATGGCCGCCTCGCGGATCGACGGCGGAACCGCCTTGATCGAGGCGCGGGCCGAAATGATGATGGTCGGCAAGGTCATCAGGGTCAGCACCAGGCCGCCGACAATCGGGGCCGAGCGCGGCAGGCCAAAGAAGTTGATGAACACGGCCAGACCGAGCAAACCGAAGACGATGGACGGCACGGCCGCCAGGTTATTGATGTTGACCTCGATGATCTCGGTCAGGCGGTTCTTGGGCGCGAATTCTTCCAGATAAATGGCGGCCGCGACGCCAATCGGGAACGACAGCGCCAGCGTTACGATCAGGGTATAGAACGACCCCATGGCCGCCCCCAGAATACCGGCCGTTTCCGGGTCGCGTGAGTCACCGTTGGTGAAGAAGGTCGTATTAAAGCGGCGCTCGATCTGGTCGGAGGAGACCAGGCTGTCGATCCATTCCAGCTCCTGATCGTTCACCCGACGTTCGGACTCGGGCAGGTTCCGGTCGATGATGCCGTTCATCAACAAGTCGACATCGTCGTCGGCCAGGAACCAGAGCGTTTCGGTCTCACCCAGCAGGTCCGGGTTTTCCATCAGACGATTGCGCAGCCGATAGCCGGCGGAGGTGCTGACCATGCCGGTCAGATTGCGCATGGTCTGGCGGCCGGACGCCTCCGGGAAGCGCTCGGACAAGGCCTGCCGAATGACACCGTCGTAATCGGCCAGACGCAACTGCGATTCGTCGGTCGCGTCGTCGATGTAGAGCACCTCGGGTGTGTAGGTGACGTCCAGCTTGACGTAGGTGGTCCAGAACGCCGACAACCCCTGACTGAAGATGGTGGTCAGCAGGATGGCCAGGAAGGTCAGACCCAGGGCGATGGAGGCGATGCCGTAGGCCCGAAAGCGACGTTCGCGGTTGTAACGGGATTTCAGCCGGGCATTGAGCCGCTCGTGCTTGTTGGCGGCCAGCCGTTCAAGCGCATTGCGAGATTGATCAGTCATATTGCTCACGGAACCTCTTCACGATCGCCAACGCGACGATGTTCAGCATCAAAGTGGTGAAAAACAGCATCAGACCCAGAGCGAAGGCGGCCAAAGTCTTCGGGCTGTTGAATTCCTGGTCGCCGACCAACAGCGTCGCGATCTGAACGGTGACGGTAGTGACCGCTTCCAGGGGGTTGGCGGTCAGGTTCGCCGCCAGCCCGGCCGCCATGACCACGATCATGGTCTCGCCGATGGCGCGCGAGGCGGCCAATAGAATGCCGCCCATGATGCCGGGCAGGGCCGCCGGGAACACGACCTGGCGAATGGTTTCGCTCTTGGTGGCGCCGAGGCCGTAGGAGCCATCGCGCAGACTGTTCGGCACAGCGTTGATGACGTCGTCCGACAGTGAGGAGACGAACGGAATGATCATGATGCCCATAACCAGACCGGCGGCCAGTGCGGATTCGGCGGAGACACCGGAGAAGCCGATGCCTTCGAACACATCCCGGATAAAGGGTCCCATGGTCAGCGCCGCGAAGAAGCCGTACACCACGGTCGGAATACCGGCGAGCACTTCCAGCAACGGCTTGATCACGTTACGCACCTTGTGGGTGGCGTATTCGGACAGGTAGATCGCCGACATCAGGCCGATCGGAACAGCCACCAACAGAGCGATGGTGGCGATCAGGAGGGTGCCGACAAACAACGGAATGGCACCGAACGCGCCCGACGACCCGACCTGATCGGCGCGGATGGCAATCTGCGGGCTCCATTGGGTGCCAAAGATGAATTCGGTAATCGGAATGGCCTGGAAGAACCGGATGCTTTCGAACAGGACCGAGAGGATGATGCCCAGGGTGGTGAAAATGGCGATCATCGAACACAGCAGCAGTGCCCCTTTCAGCACACGCTCGAATTGTGGGCGCGCCCGCATCTTTGGCTTGGTCAACACCCAGCCGACGACCACGCCCAACACGGCCAGCGCCAGGGTCAAGCCGATCTTGCCGGCCTGACTGCTGGCCTGCAATCGGGTCAACACCTCCGCGGCCTGGGCCAGAGCGGGGTCGGCGTCGCCCAACATCACGCCGTTGGCGATGTTCCGGACCTTGCTCAACGTCAGGCTCAACTGGCCCTCGCTTTGCTCCGCCAGTCGATCCGGCAGGGAGGCGATCACCGCATTGGTGATCACCGTGTTCTCCAGGCCCACCCAGAGCAACAGCAGCACCAGAGCCGGCAGCGCCGTCCAGACCGCCGCCATCAGGCCGTAGTAGTTGGGCAGGGAATGCAGGTTTTTGATCCCCCCCAGGGGCTGGGCCAACTGGACGGAACGCTTGCGCCCCATCACATAGGCCAGTGCCACCAGGGCGAGGACCACCAGCATCAGAGTCGATGTTTGCATCAACACACTCCAGTCTCGGTTCAAGAACATCTATGTCAGTCGCCCGCCCGATTGGAACAGCGACTGGCATAGCCACTCTTTATAAATGACAAAGGGAGAGCCGGCAGGCCGGACTCTCCCAGTCGTATCCCGAGGATACGGTATTACATTTTCAGCGGCTTCAGGTTGTCCACGGCGTCCTTCATGCGAGCGTACTCGGCATTGGACAGCGGGATCAGGCCACGGTCGATCAGGTAGCCGTTCGGGCCTACCGCACGGCGGCTGGTGAACTCGGCCAGATACTCTTCGATGCCCGGAATCACGCCAACGTGTGCGGTCTTCACGTAGAAGAACAGCGGGCGAGACACCGCGTAGGAACCGTCGGCGATATTGTCGAAGGTCGCCTTGGCGCCGTCTACGGAGATGCTCTTCACTTTATCGGAGTTCTGATCCAGGAAAGAGAAGCCGAAGATGCCCAGAGCGGAGGTATCGTTGTCCAGACGGGAGATGATCAGGGTGTCATTCTCGCCGGCTTCAACAAAGGCGCCGTCTTCGCGCATGGTGGCACAGACTTCTTCGAACTTGTCTTCGTCGCTGTCTTCCAGGGAAGCGATGGCGTCGAATTCGGCGCAGCCTTCTTCCATAACCAGCTCGACGAAGGCGTCACGGGTACCGGAGGTCGGCGGCGGGCCGAACACACGGATGGCCGTGTTCGGCAGGTCGCTGCGGATGTCGCTCCACTGCTCGTAGGGGTTCTCGACCAGGCCGGAACCGTTCGGGTTCGGCACGGTCTCGGCCAGGGCCAGAAACAACTCGCCCTTGCTCACTTCCATTTCCGGTCCGTTGACGCTGTTGGCGACGGCGATGCCGTCGTAACCGATCAGTACTTCAACGATGTCTTCAACGCCGTTGCTGGCGCAAAGCTCGACTTCGGAGCTCTTGATGCGACGTGAAGCATTGGTGATGTCCGGAGTGGACTCGCCGACACCTTCACAGAACAGTTTCAGACCACCGCCGGAACCGGTCGACTCGATGGTCGGCGTCGGGTAGGACGTGGTTTGACCGAAACGCTCGGCGACAACGGTGGCGAACGGGAATACGGTGGACGAGCCGACGATGCTGATCTGATCGCGGGCTTCGGCTTGTACGGCGGCCAGGGTTGCGGCAGCGGCCACAACGGTGCCAATCATCTTCTTGTACACTGGTTAAACCTCCAGCTGTTTGGTTTGCGAAGTGAGTGCCTTTGAGCCGGCAGGTACTGCGACCGGATTGGCTCAATGACCTTAAGCTCGCCTCGCATGCTAGGTTCGACGTGTGACAACTGTATGACTCGAATGTGACAGCAATGTGACAACCGTCATAAAGTAGCCGAAAGTCGATGAATGGTCAGCCTTTAGGCCCGTATTCAATCCCGGCCCGGGCCGGTATAATGCGCCTTGTCCCGTCGCTATCCGACCGGGACCCGCCGACAAGACCAACAACCTGGCTGCATTGACCGATGACCCGACTGGACGAGAAAAACCCGACGCCCCGGGGCGAACTGCAATTGCGCGTTGTCGCCCAACCCAAAGACACCAACACCAACGGCGATATTTCCGGCGGCTGGCTGGTGACCCACATGGATATGGCGGCCAGCATCGCCGCCGATCGGATCGCACGGGGACGCACCACCACTATGGCCATCGGCGAGATGTCCTTCGTCCGGCCGGTCCGGGTCGGTTCCGTCATCTGTTGCTACACCCGGATCCTCGGCATGGGGCGCAGCTCCATCCGCATCGGCATCGAAGTCTGGTGTCGGATGCCCGAAGACGAGGAGCGGCAGAAGGTCACCGAGACCGAGATCGTCTACGTCGCCATCGACGACAACCGGCGGATCCGGGCCCTGCCGCAAACGGAGTCCACTGAGGTCATCAACTGAGCGGTCAAAAAAAACGTGAATCCGGTCCAATATGACGTTTTTATTACCGACCGCTGCCTCTATAATGCCCGGCCACGAGCGAAGCGACAGAGGATTGCAACATGGCAGCCAACAGCCCCTTGATGGCTCTGTTTGGCCGGTCTCCGGTCAAACCCATGCAGGAACACATCCAGAAAGCGCACGCCTGTGCCGAGAAATTGATGGATTTCTACGACACAGCCGTCACCGGCGACTACGAGGCCGCCGAGAAGATCCGTCTGGAGATCGCCCGGCTTGAAGGCGAAGCCGACAAGTTGAAGAAAGACATCCGGGTGCACCTGCCGAACAGCCTGTTCATGCCTGTCCCCCGCTCCGACCTGCTGGAACTGCTGACCCAGCAGGACCGCCTGGCCAACCGCGCCAAAGACATCGCCGGCGTCATGGTCGGCCGCGAAATGTCCATCCCCGAATCGATCCGGCCGCTGATGCGCGAGTATCTGCAGTCCTCGATCGATACCAGCAAGAAAGCCGCCGATGCCCTCGCCGAACTGGACGAACTGTTCGAGACCGGCTTCGGTACCAAGGAAATCAGCCTGGTCAGCCGCCTGCTCAATGCGCTGGACGACCAGGAGCACCGGGCCGACGAACTGGAAATCCAGGCACGTCGCGCCTTGCGTGCAATCGAAAAGGACCACCCCCCGATTGACGTCATGTTCCTGTATCGGATCATCGAGTTAATCGGCGATCTGGCCGATGTCGCCCAGCGCGTCGGTTCCCGGTTGCAAATCCTACTGGCCCGCTGACAGGCCCGTTTGGGTCCGCCTGTCGTTCCAAGCCCACTCGATCAGAGGAAAACCCCATGACCGTCATTGCAGAATACGGCCAATGGTTCGTCTTACTTGCCTGTGTATTTGGATTCTTCATGGCCTGGGGGGTTGGCGCCAACGACGTCGCCAACGCCATGGGTACCTCCGTCGGTTCGCGCGCGCTGACCGTCAAGCAAGCCATCATCATCGCCATGATCTTCGAGTTCGCCGGCGCCTACCTGGCAGGCGGCGAGGTCACCGGCACCATCCGAAAAGGCATCATCGATGCCGATGTCATGGCCGGCTCGCCGGAACTGCTGGTCTACGGCATGCTCTCGGCCCTGTTGGCGGCCGGTATATGGCTGGTGATCGCCTCGCTGATGGGCTGGCCGGTCTCCACCACCCACTCGATCGTCGGCGCCATCGTCGGCTTCGCGGCGGTCGGCATCGGCGTCGAATACGTCAAGTGGGGCAAGGTGACCTCCATCGTCATGAGTTGGGTGGTGTCGCCGTTATTGTCGGGTACGCTCGCTTTCTTCCTGTTCCGCTCAGTGTACCGCCTGATCCTGAACACCGACGATCCCTTCACCAACGCCAAGCGATATGTACCGATGTACATGTTCCTGACCGGCTTCATCATCGGCATGGTCACCCTGCTTAAAGGGCTCAAGCACGTCGGCGTCGAATTGTCCTTTCTGGAAAGCCTGTTCGTATCCGCCCTGCTCGGTGCCGTGGTCATGGGCATCGGCATCTACATGCTGAGAAACATCCAGCCCGACCCTGAGGCCGACAGCGATTTCCGGTATGCCTCGGTCGAACGTGTGTTCGCCGTGTTGATGATCTTCACCGCCTGCGCCATGGCCTTCGCGCACGGCTCCAACGACGTCGCCAACGCCGTCGGGCCTCTGGCCGCTGTGGTCAGTGTCGTCGCCAATCACGGCGACATCGCCGCAAAATCCGCCATGCCGGCCTGGGTGCTGTTGTTGGGTGGCGGCGGCATCGTCGTGGGCCTGGCCACCTTCGGTTACAAGGTCATGGGCACCATCGGCCGGCGCATCACCGAACTGACGCCGAGCCGGGGCTTCGCCGCCGAACTCGCCGCCGGCACCACCGTGGTGCTGGCCTCCGGCACCGGTTTGCCGATTTCCACGACACACACTCTGGTCGGCGCCGTTCTGGGCGTCGGTCTGGCCCGTGGTATTTCGGCCCTGAACCTGCGCGTCATCGGCACCATCTTTGCCAGCTGGATCGTGACCTTGCCGGCCGGTGCCATCCTGTCCATCCTGTTCTTTTTTATGTTCAAGGGCATGTTTGGCTAGAGGAGCGCATTAAAGAGCGCGTAAAGACAGCATGAACTGTGACGCCGGGCCCTCTCTTGGGCCCGGCATTGCTTTATCCTCCCGATTGAATCTTCATCACCCGATCCCCGACCATGTTGCCGTTCCGACTGCGTTTTCGCCCGATCTGGCTGCTCTATGCGCTCGCGGCCGTTTTTCTGGTTAGCCTGCTGCTCACCGCACCACTGCAATGGATCAACCCGCCGACCACCGCCTTTATCCTGCAGGATGGACAAGCCGGGGACGAGCCGCTGCGCGCGCGCTGGGTACCGTTGGAGCGGATGGCGGGCGTTGTACCGATGGCCGTGGTCGCCTCCGAGGATCAGAAGTTCCCCAACCATTTCGGTTTCGACTTCGAAGCCATCGCCCAGGCATTGGCCGAAAACCGCGACCGCACCCGGGGAGCCAGCACCCTGACCCAACAACTGGCCAAGAACCTCTACCTCTGGCCCGGTCGCAGCCTCTTTCGCAAGGGCATCGAAGCCTGGCTGACGCTCTGGATCGAGCTGACCTGGAGCAAGGAACGGATTCTGGAGGTCTACCTGAACGTGGTCGAATTCGGACCGGGGGTGTATGGCATCTTTGAGGCCAGCGACTACCATTTCGGCAAGACGCCGGATCGTTTGACCGAGCGCGAGGCGGCCTTGCTGGCCGCTGTACTGCCCAACCCCAAGCGGATGTCGGCCGGTGAACCGTCGAGTTATGTCTATCGTCGGGCGCTGGATATCGAGCATGCCATAGGCTACCTCGGCGGCAGCCAGTACCTGGCCTCCGTCATTAAGTAGGGCAGAAGAGCGACAGCGTTATCTGCCGTTAATAAGGTGGCAATGGACTGGCCATCGGCATGGTATCTTTCCAGCGGCAGATAACGCCCTTCGGGCCCGAGATGTCGGACCACTTCTGCCCTACAACCGCGATCACTACCCCATAGTCCGCACCGGCAAACATCGCTATAGTGCCAACAAACACCGACCGACGTTTGTTCTATGCCCACCATCCCCCGCTGGCGCCTGGCCGGCTACACCGTCCTGGCGCTGATCGCCTTCGCCGCCAATTCCGTGCTCTGCCGCCTGGCTCTGGGTGATCTGAGCATCGATGCGGCGTCCTTCACCGCCACCCGCCTGATTGCGGGCGGCCTGATGCTGCTGGTGCTGATGTCATTGAAGGAACGGCGCTTCAATGCCCGTACCTGGCTCAAGTCCGGCTCGATCAAGGGCGCGCTCTACCTGTTCGTTTATGCCGCCACCTTTTCCTTCGCCTACGTCCAGCTCGATACCGCCACCGGCGCCCTGATTCTGTTCGGCACCGTGCAATTGACCATGGTGCTGCTGAGTCTGTTTCGGGGGGAACGTATGGGAACACTGGAATGGATCGGTTTCGGCGTGGCGCTGGCCGGCTTTGTTTACCTGATTTTGCCTGGCCTGACGACGCCCTCGGTGACCGGCTTCGTGCTGATGATGGCCAGCGGGATCGCCTGGGGCCTGTACACCCTGAACGGCCGTGGCTCGCGCACGCCCATGCTCGACACCACCGGCAATTTCGTGCGCACCGCGCCCCTGGTTTTGCTTCTGTTTCTGCCTTTCATCGACGACATCCTGATCACCCCGACCGGGTTCTGGCTGGCCATTTCCAGCGGCGCCCTGGCCTCGGCGTTGGGCTACATCCTCTGGTACAGCGCCCTGCCCCACCTGACCGGCATTCAGGCGAGTGTCTACCAGCTCAGCGTGCCGCTGATCGCGGCACTGGGCGGGGTTGTGCTGGTGGGGGAAAGCCTGACCGCGCGACTCGGGGTCGCCACCCTGATGTTGCTGGGCGGCATCGGTTTGCTGTTATGGGGAAAACGCCGACAGGCCGCTCAGCCTGCGTCTTCAGGCTCCCGATAAAGGACGGACGGCACCAGACGGATGTAAAACAACTCGCCGACCAGCTCGACCAGGGTTTGAGTCACGACGACCGCCGGCACCACGGCCCAGGCGTCGGGCAACGCCAGGGCCAGCGGAAGTACCACCAGTGAATTGCGCGTCCCGGCGCTGAAGACCAGCCCTCGTCCCGCCCGTGTATCCAGTCGGTACGCCCGAGCGGTCAGCCGGGAGAGGACAGGCATGACCACCAGGAAAGCCACATAAATCGGTACGGCCCGGATCACGACCGGAAAGAACGCCTCGATTCGCCCGATCTGGGAGATCACGACCAGAAACAGCGTGAGCGCCATGAAGGGCACGGGTAGCCAGGCGGTGTTTTCCAGCCAGACCGCTCCCGTACGTTGACGCCGAGCCCAGAACTCCGTGGCCAGGGCCAGGCCCAGAGGTACGACGATGAGCGTGAGAAAGGCGTTCAGAAACGGCCCCGCGCTCATCACCTGTGTCGCCTCCCCACCCATGAAGAGCCACAGATACAGGGGCAACAGCAGCATCTGGACGAACAGCAGCAGCGGCGTTGAGGCCAGTACGAGCCGGGCGTCGCCCCGCCCCAGATGCGTAAAGACGATGACGTAGTCGATGCAAGGCGTCAGCAGTACCAGATAGACACCGAGCAGGAGTGGCGGTTGCTGGGGCAACAGGCGTGACAGCAACCAGACAACCAAAGGGACGATGAGGAAATTGACGGTCAGCAGGGCGGCAGTGAAGCGTCGATTCGCGAAAGCCGCGCGCAGCTGCAGAAACGGAATCTGGGTGAACATGCTGTAGAGCAGAATGGCGAGTACCGGTGAAATCAACCACTCGAGACGTGCGCCCAATCCCGCCGACCACAGTCCGAATACCGCCCCGAGCATCAAGGCCACGCCATAGATCCAAATCTGATGTTCTTCCAATTGCTCTCGGGTCAACTGCGTCTCCTAATTCAGGTTACGGAGTCTGAATCGAGCTGGGAGGCTGCCTGAGAACAGCCGGTAGGTTGGCACGACAACAAGCCCCTGAGGCGGGGGTAGCCCTCCCAGGGGATGTGGGCAGCAGGGCGGTCCGACGCTTCGGTGCTGCCGTCAAGCCCCCATGGACGGGTCGAGTGGGCGGCATCCCGCGCGGCCCCAGGGAGGGCTGCTCCCGCCTCCGGGGCGAACCCAGCCACGAAACCGATAGCCACCGCCTCCCAGCCAAATCGAACTCCGAAACTCAAAGCTCTCCGTCGCCTTCCAGCGGCAAGCCGGCCTCACGCCAGTCGGCCTTGCCCTCGTGATAGTCCCGAACCTTGCGGTAGCCCAGCCGGCGCAGACGATCGGCCGAGCGTTGCGAGCGCTTGCACGGCCCATTACCGCAATAGACGACAATGTCGGCGTCTTTGTCCGGCAGGCGTTTCGGAGCCTGCTCGACAATGTCGTCGGACATGATGTGGATGGCGCCGGGAAGGTGGGACTTGCGATAGGCTTCCGGGGGCAGCGTATCGATCAGCACGAAGTCGTCACCGCGGTCGAGTTTGCGCTTAAGGTCGTCGCGTGAAATGAATGCCTCCATGGTAGCCTCCTCTCGTATCGATGGTGGCGAAAAGGCGAACCGGCTCTCCCTGCCGTCGAGCACTCAGCCGATCCTTGTCAGTCAGTATGGTGACGATTGTTCGTCGTTAAACTCGATCATGAAGATGTCCCAGAAGGTCAGGAACAGGGCGGCGACCAGCGGGCCCAGCACGAAGCCATTGATGCCCATCAGGGCGATGCCGCCGAGTGTCGAGAACAGGACGAGGTAGTCCGGCAGTTTGGTGTCGCGGCCGACCAGGATCGGTCGCAGGATGTTGTCCGCCAGACCGATGACCAGCACACCGAACAACAGCAGGACGGTGCCCGGAATCCAACTGCCGACGGCGAACAGATAGATCGCCGCCGGCCCCCAGACCAGGGCCGCGCCCACGGCCGGAATCAGCGACAAAACGGCCATCAGTACGCCCCACAGCAGCGCCGCCGGCAACCCCAGTATCCAGAAAATGATGCCGCCCAGCGCACCCTGGACAATCGCGACCAGGATATTGCCCTTGACCGTCGCCCGGGTCACTTCCGCGAACTTGTCGAACAGGCGGTGCTCGCGCTCATCACCCAGCGGTAAGGCCTTGACCATCAATTCCACCAGAGAGTGGCCGTCGCGCAGCAGAAAGAACGACAGATACAGCATCAGGCAGAGGCTCAGCACAAATCCGACGGTATTCTGGCCCACCGTCAGGGTTTCCTGGGCCAGGAAACGACTGGCGGTGACGGCGAAATTCGACAGCCGTTCGCGCATATTGTCGGTGTCGACGCCGATGCGATCGAGGAATTCCGGAATGACCGGGAAGGCGGCACGAATCTGGTCGAGATAGGCTCCGGGCGTGATTTCACCCTGTTGTATGGCCTGGTAGAGGCCAATCGCCTCACTCACCACCTGCTGCACGATCAGAATCACCGGCATCACCACAATCAACACGCAGCACAGCAGGGTGGTCAGAGCGGCCAGATTGCGCCGGTTGCCGAATTTGCGCAGAAAGAAGTTCTGCAGGGGGTAGAAAATCACCGCCACGGCCGCCGCCCAGAAGATGGCGCCCCAAAAGGGTTTCAGCAGCAATCCAAACGCGATGGACACCAACAACAGCAGCAATAGAAAGGAGCGGTTTTCCAGTTTTTGTCGCATTCCATTTTCCCTCAGAGTGACGGCGAGAGCTTACAGCAAATCGAGGGAAAAGATAAAAGACCGGTTTCTCAGTTACCGGCTTCGGACTCGCACCGGATGCACCGCAGGGCTGTCGGGTTGAGCTCCAGCCGGCGGGGATTGATGACTTCATCGCAGTCCACGCAGTAGCCGTAATGGCCGTCCCGGCACCGCTCCAGTGCAGCCTTCAATCGTGTGATCTCAAGCTTCGCCCGGGCCGCGCGATCCTTGGCCAGGGCCTGTTGTTGCATTGCGTCCATCCGGGACAGCCGGCCGGTGCTGGTCTGGTCCAGTTTCACCACGCCGGTGGAGTCGGCCCGCGTCTCTTCCAGTTGCAGCCACTCGTCCAGTTGCTGGTTCAGCACCTGCTCGAAGTGCGCGATATCGAGTTCGTCCGTCATGATAGACCTTCTTCAGAAACTTGCGCTCAAGCGATGCGTCCCATGATCCCCAAACGGTTGCTTGTGGTCCAGCCATAACATACGATTAACCATATATACGGTTTTCCATATATAAAGGAACCACCATGACCCCGCTTCAATTCTATAAATGCCTGGCCGACGACACCCGTCTGCGCAGCCTGTTGCTGCTGGAAGCGCACGGTGAACTCTGCGTCTGTGAACTGATGGCGGCACTGGAAGAAAGCCAACCCAAGGTATCGCGTCATTTGGCTCAATTGCGGGAATGCGGCCTGCTGGTCGGGGAACGCGACGGGCAGTGGGTGTTTTACCGCCTTGCCCCGGACCTGCCGGAGTGGTGCAAGACGGTTTTGGTCGATACCCGCACCGCCAACGAGGATTGGATTCGTACCGACTCCGAACGACTGAACGCCATGGGCGACCGCCCGGAACGGGTCGCCCGCTGCTGCTGAACTCCGATAAAGGACACGTACCATGGGAACTTTCGAACGTTTTCTGTCCCTCTGGGTGGCCCTTGCCATCTTATTGGGCATCACGCTGGGCCAGGGGTTGCCCCAGGTTTTCGAGTGGGTAGCCGCGATGGAAGTCGCCCGGGTCAACCTGGTCATCGCCGTATTCATCTGGCTGATGATCTACCCGATGATGGTGCAGATCGATTTCACCGCGCTGCGCCAGGTCGGGCAGCAGCCGAAAGGGTTGTTGCTGACGCTGACCGTGAATTGGCTAATCAAGCCCTTCACCATGGCGGCATTGGGCTGGCTGTTTTTCCGGGTGGTATTCGCGCCCTGGGTACCGGCTCTGGACGCCACCGAGTACATCGCCGGCATGATCCTGCTCGGTGTCGCGCCCTGCACCGCCATGGTGTTTGTCTGGAGCCAGCTCACACGCGGCGATGCGAACTACACTTTGGTGCAGGTCTCGATCAACGACATCATCATGGTGTTCGCCTTCGCACCGATCGCCGCCTTCCTGCTTGGTGTGAGCGACATCCAGATACCCTGGCAAACCCTGACCCTGTCGGTTCTGCTGTATGTGGTCCTGCCCTTGATCGCCGGCATCCTGACCCGCCGGTATCTGATGCGCCGCCGCGGCGAAGGCGGGGTGAACCGGTTCCTGGCGAAGGCAAAACCGGTCTCGGTGCTCGGCCTGTTGGCGACCGTGGTCCTGTTGTTCGCGCTGCAATCGTCCACCTTGCTGCAACAACCGCTGATCATCGGTCTGATCGCGGTCCCGCTGCTGATTCAAAGCTACGGCATCTTTCTGTTGGCTTATCTCGCAGCCTGGTGGCTTCGCCTGCCGCATCGTATCGCGGCCCCGGCCTGCCTGATCGGCACCTCCAACTTTTTCGAACTGGCCGTCGCCGTGGCCATTTCCCTGTTCGGACTGCATTCCGGTGCGGCCCTGGCCACCGTGGTCGGTGTGCTGGTCGAGGTACCGGTCATGCTGTCGCTGGTGAAACTGGCCAATCGATGGCAACCGGCGCTCGATGCCCGGGCCGAGACTGTCATGGCCGCGCAACACGACTGACATAATCTACCCATCATTCACCGTATTCATTGGGAGCCCAAGACATGACCCTGAAAATCGGCATCAACGGCTTTGGCCGCATCGGCCGTCTCGCATTGCGCGCCGCCTGGAGCTGGCCGGACGTCGAGTTCGTCCACATCAATGACCCTGCCGGCGATGCCGAGACCCTGGCGCACCTGCTGACCTTCGATTCTGTGCATGGCACCTGGTCGCAGTCCGTCGAGGCGGACGAAGGCGCCATTCGCATCGGCGACCACTGCGTGACCGTGACCCGGAATACGGCCATCGCCGACACCGACTGGTCCGGCTGCGATGTCGTCATCGAGGCGTCCGGCAAGATGCGCAAAACGGAGCTGTTGCAGGGCTATCTCGATCAGGGCGTGAAGCGCGTCGTGGTCACCGCGCCGGTCAAGGATGCGGGCGTGTTGAACGTGGTCATGGGCGTCAACGACGCCCTGTTCGACCCGGCCGAGCATCGCATCGTCACCGCCGCATCCTGCACCACCAACTGTCTGGCACCGGTGGTCAAGGTGATTCACGAGCAACTGGGCATCCGTCATGGCTCGATGACCACCATTCACGACCTGACCAACACCCAGACCATTCTCGACGCACCGCACAAGGACCTGCGCCGGGCGCGCGCCTGCGGCACCAGCCTGATCCCGACCACGACCGGTTCGGCCACGGCCATCACCGAGATCTTTCCGGAGTTGAAGGGACGATTGAACGGCCACGCTGTACGGGTCCCGCTGGCCAATGCGTCGTTGACCGATTGCGTGTTCGAAGTCGAACGCCCGACCACGGCCGAGGACGTCAACCGGATGCTGAAGACGGCCGCCGAAGGCGAACTCGCCGGCATTCTCGGCTATGAGGAACGCCCGCTGGTCTCGATCGATTACAAGACCGACCCGCGCTCAAGCATCATCGATGCCCTCTCCACCCTGGTCGTCAACGACACTCAGGTGAAACTCTATGCCTGGTACGACAACGAATGGGGCTACGCCAACCGCACCGTTGAGCTGGCCCGCAAGGTAGGGCTCGCCGACCAATGAACCGATTGCGCGCCCTGCCCCGCGAGGTCCGCCAGTACCTGCTGGTCACCGGCAATTATTGGGCCTTCACGCTGACCGACGGCGCCCTGCGCATGCTGGTGGTGCTGCATTTTCACACCCTTGGCTACAGCCCGTTGGACATCGCCATGCTGTTTCTCTTTTACGAGTTTTTCGGTGTGGTGACCAACCTGGTCGGTGGCTGGCTCGGTGCGCATCTGGGCCTGAACCGGACGATGAATATGGGTCTGGCGTTGCAGATCGGCGCGCTCGGCATGCTGCTTGTGCCGGCGGCCTGGCTGACGGTGCCCTGGGTCATGGCGGCCCAGGCCCTGTCCGGCATCGCCAAGGACCTGAACAAGATGAGCGCCAAGAGCTCGATCAAGCTGCTGGTACCGGATGACGCCCAGAGCACGCTGTACCACTGGGTGGCGGTGCTGACCGGTTCCAAAAACGCCCTGAAGGGCGTCGGCTTTTTCATGGGCGGGGCCTTGCTGGCCTGGCTGGGTTTCCGGGGCGCGGTCGGCGCCATGGCGTTCGGGTTGGTCCTGGTCTTTATCGGCAGTCTGATCTTCCTGACCCAGGACCTGGGGCGCGCCAAAAACAAGCCGAAGTTCCGGCAGATGTTTTCCAAAAGCCGGACCATCAATGTGCTCTCGGCCGCACGGCTGTTCCTGTTCGGGTCCCGGGATGTCTGGTTCGTCGTCGCATTGCCGGTGTTTCTGAGCCAGTCGTTCGGCTGGAGTCATCTGGAAGTCGGCGCTTTTCTCGCCAGTTGGGTGATCGGCTACGGCATCGTACAGTCCATCGCGCCTCGCTTTACCGGCAAGCGCAGCGGTCGGGTGCCGGGTCGGGGCACGACGGTTGCCTGGGTGGCCGTGCTGGCGTTGGTGCCGCTCGGCATCGCCTTCGGGTTGAGCCGGTATCCGACACCGGGGCTCGCCGAGCAGGCGATCCTGATTGGCGGCTTGCTGGTGTTCGGTGCCCTGTTCGCGGTCAACTCATCGCTGCACAGTTATTTGATCGTCCGCCATGCCCAGGCCGATGGTGTCTCGCTCGACGTCGGCTTCTATTACATGGCCAACGCCATGGGGCGGCTGATCGGCACGGTCCTGTCCGGTTGGTTGTTTCAGGTGTACGGGCTGGTCGTCTGTCTGGTCGTATCCAGTCTGTTTCTGGCGCTGGCGGCCCTGCTGTCGTTGGCGCTGCGGGATACCGATAGGTCGACGTTGCGCCAGGGGGACGTTCGTTCCTGATTCGGGTTTTAGCCGGTCGGGGAGGCGGAAGCGTTATTTCGGGCCTGGCTGGCGCCGGGCCCGAGAAGATTCGTTCAAACAGCCGATTGCAGGAAGCGCAGTTCGTCGACGAACCGCTCGCTGTGGATGATCAGTTGGCAGAGCACGTCCTGTTCGTCTTCGCTCCAGTCGAGTTCGGTCGCTTCGGTGACTTCGGTGCGCCACTGCTCTTCGGCTTCGATCAGCCGCAGAATCAGTGACCCTTCGCTCTGCACTCTGGATTTGACCCAGTCGGTGATGGCGTGCACCAGTGCGCGCTCTTCGTTGCCAGCCTTGGGCAGATCGCCCCGGGCACGCTCCATGGCTTCAACCCGTTCCAGCATGTCCCGGCGCTTTTCGACCACCTGGTTCAACAGGGCTTCGGTCGGTGTCGACACGACTTCCTGCTCGACCAGGTCCCGGTAGCGTTCCAGCAGTTCCCATCCGTGAGCATGAATACCCGCCAACGCTGCCGTGTAATCATCTCGTATGATCGACATACAGGGCCTCCCCTCATGATAGGAACGGTCCAACCGCGATGATTCCGACCGTTCAGTTGATGGTTTAGTGACGGCAAACCGGGGAAATTAAAGGGGAGGACGTGTAAAGCCAGTTCCAAACCAGAGTTGAGTGTGCCTGAACCCGCACTGGCTGCCGGGTCTACCTATTCGGGGTCGCCGTGAACCCATCCATGGGGGCTTGACGGCCGCCGTCCTGGCGGCCGACATCCCCGAATAGGTAGACCCGGCAGCCAGAGCTAGCCCTATGAGACTCTCACAATCCCTAAGTAGAAAAGAACTCTCACTGTCAGTCCGGTCAAGTGACTGTATAGCAGTTTCAGAAAAAGCAGCGGCAGAAACCAGGGCAGCAAAGGGGTCGGGGTGAGCCAGAAGGGTTCGAGAATTACCAGGGTGCTGATCAATGCCAGTGCCGTCGGGCGTTTCAGGTGGGTGTCATTGGGTTACCTCTGTATTCTTGTTCGGTTCGACGGCCTCTTGAAAGGCGTCGGCCAATCGATTCCGGCCGAACCGGGGCGACACCATGGTCTGGCCCGCCGCGCCGACGAAGAATTCGACCGGTCCGTAGACAGTGACCGGGGTGAACCAGCGCAGCAGTCGCACCAGGGCGCGCAGCAGTCCGAGCGGGATACGGCCAAATCGGGGGGTTTTGCCCAATGCTTTGAAGGCGAGCTCGCCGATTTCCCGCTGGGTCAGGACCTCGGGGCCGCCGCAATCGACTTCCTTCTCCCCGTTTTCGCAGGCATCGCAGCAGACCCGGGCCAGATCGACGCCGGAGATCGGGTTGATGCGGACATCGCCCCGCCCCACCAGCCAGACCCGGCCCCGTCGGGCCATGTCGAGGAAGACCATCAGGTCGCTGAAATAGCCGTTCGGCCGGATGATCGTGGCCGCCAGCGGCGAGGCTTCCAGCGCATCCACGAACGCTTCCTTGGCGCCGACCAGTGCCTGGTGGCGCAACGCCCGGCCGTTGAAGACGGAGACATAGCAGAAACGCCGGACAGACGCCGCCACGGCCAGGCGCAGCAGGTTCAGATTGGCCTGGTAGTCGACCTGCCGGTAGGTCAGGCCGTCCCGCGGGCGGGTGATGCCGAGACTGGAATAAACGATGTCGATGCCGTCCATCAACCCGGTCAGCGTATCGACGTCGGTCGCCTGCCCCCGAAACACATCGTCGGCCTGGTCCTCAAGCGCTCCCAATCGGGACCCCGGCCGCGCCAGAACCCGAACCCAATGGCCACGTGCCTTCAGCTCCGCCACCAGATGGCGCCCGAGATAGCCTGTGGCACCGGCCACCAATACCCTCGACATGGCTCGCCTCCTTTTTATAGTCCAATTGGTCGATAATAGTGAAACCTTGCCGGCTCCGGGTCAAGGTTTTATAGTCCGGCTGGTCTAAATAGGGTGATACCATGCCGAAAATAGTCGATCACGATCAGTACCGCCGGGAACTGGCGCAAAAGGCTGTCGCGCTGTTCAGCGAACACGGATACCGGGGCCTGGGCATGCGCCGCATCGCCGAGGAACTGGGTCTGTCCAAAAGCGCCCTGTACCACTACTTCCCCAGCAAGGAGGCCCTGTTCGCGGCCTGTACCGATGAAGTCACCCGCTTCGAGCCTTCCGGGACCGAGGACGGCGCCCTGGCGGACCTGATGCGGACATTCGAGTCACTGGAACCGGGAATGGTCGGGGAACTGTCCCTGCTGCTGGACTATCTGCGCGGCAAATCGCCGACCGAGGTGGCCGAGGACCCGACCATGCGACTGGCCAACCGGCGCTACCGTGAACGGGTCGCCGCGGCCGTGGGCGAGGCCAACGCCACGCCGGTACTGTGCCTGTTGCTGGGCACCCTGCTGCAACGCTGGCTGGACGGAGGCACCACATCCTTCGACGAGATCGAGCGCTGGTTGAATGAACATTTGGTTGAAAAATAAACAGGCCGGCATAACATCAATGTACAAACCCTATTCGCGAGCGCTCACAGAGAGGTGATCGTCATGCCCATTGATGTAACGGGAGCCGCCAACAGCATCCTGCCGTTCAACCGGCAGGATCCACGGCCCGTCGATGCGCCCCAGACCCGTACCGTACCGCCCAATGCCGAGACACCGGCGCAGCCGGATGTCGAGGTCAACACCGCCCTCGGTCGGCGCGAAGCCGCCAACCGGGCGCTGGTTGACGAGGCGTCCAATCTGGGCGCTCAGGCCCAGGATAACCGGGAACTGATCGGCCGCTTGCAGACCGAACGCGACCGGGTCGCGGGCGGCGAGGATCAGGGCCTGTCCGATACCGAACGCCAGACGCTGGAGGAAGAGCGCGGCCGCCTGACCGAAGATACCTTCGCGGCGTTGCGCCGCATCCGTGAGAATGCGCTGGAGGACCCGTTCGGTACGGGCAATTTCGATGCGGGTGCGCTGCCCGACGACGGTTTCTTCGTACGTGATCCGTCCCAGACGCTGGACAACCTGGACAGCGCCGTCAGCGCGCTGGAACGTCAGACCGAACTCATCGACAACCAGGTCGGTGAGCTTCAGGAGGCGTTCAATTCCGATCGGGATAACCGTCTCAGTGATGGCAATACGCCGATCGTCGACGATGAAGAAGCGTTTCAGGCCGCCGCCGAGCTGGAACAGCAGATTCGCGAAGAAGCCCCGTTCGACATTAACGGCCTGTCACAGCAGGACCGTAGTATTGTACTGGGTGCTCTCCAGACCTAACGCATTGGTCTAGTTTCGTGCCCTGAGAGAGTGAGGTGCCCCGGTGTGGGGGTGCCCACTTCCACTGTAATGCCTATGGCCCGCGCCGGGTGTGGGGGGAGGCTTCCTCGGGGTCGCCGTTAACCCATCCATGGGGGCTTGACCTCGGCATCAATGCCTCGCACATCCCCGATGAAGCCTCCCCCCACGCCCAGCGCTCACTCTGGAAATGCTGTAGCAAGCTCCACGTCACAGGTAGGTTGGATTAGGTCCGCAGGGCCGTAATCCAACAACAGTTGACCTCTTTCAATTGTTCATTTCCTGCCTTGTTAACGCCTTACGTTGGATTACGATCCTTCGGATCTACCGAACCGTCGGACCGATCCAACCTACTGTCCCAGGCGATATTTAATTTTGTTCGTGCAGGTTTGTCCTTTTTTTGAAGTGATTCGGTAGCAAGTGCCGGGTGTGGGGGTAGGCCCCAGCGGGGGTGTGCGAGGCATGGATGCCGAGGTCAAGCCTACATGGATGTATTCACGGCGACCCCGATGGGGCCTACCCCCACACCCGGCACGGACGACTGGCAAAAAAACCTACCCGGCCACCATGGCCAAGCCACATCCCCAACCAATGCCACAACCATCAAGGCCGTTCGACGACGAATTCGACCCGGTCGCCCTGGCCGCTTTGGTCGGTGACGCTCAGTTGATGGTGACCGGGTTCGGGCATGGCGAGGGTCAGTGTGGCGCTCCGTTCATCGAGTAGCTTTCCATCCAGAAACCAGTACCAGTCCGGTTGTCCGCCGACCGCTCGGACCTCCAGGCGTGGCGTCGCCTGGGTGGTGGCGTGCTGTTTGATGTGGAAACCGTCGGTCAGCCCCTGAATGCGCACCGGTGTGGGCGTGAGCAGGCCCTCGGTGCGCTGACAGCGCGGGTCGAGGTCGGGCAGGCGCTCGAACGTGCGCCAGTCACGAGGGATCCACCCCTGCAGCGGGTCGGGCCAGAGCGGAATCCGGCGTGGCTCGGTGGCGTCCAGACACCCCAGGGTGGTGCGCAGGCCGCTGTCGCGAGCGACCGAATAGCGCAACCAGGGCCGGGCGTTTTGTCGGGGTTGACCCAGGGTGCTCATCAGCGTAGCCGGGGTCTGGTTATCGATCACCCAGGCCGTGCGGCGTTCGTCGCAGAGCTCGGCTTCCGGCTGGCCGGTGGGCCAGCAGATATCGCGGGCGGTGACACTGTCCGGGCGTTCGTGCGCACGGTGTTGGCCTCGCGGCATCCGCCCGGCCATGGCGCGCAGCAGCGGCACGGCGGTCAGCCGACCGAAGTGACCGGTCATGGCCGCGTTGTCGGGTTGGCCGACCCAGACTCCCAGAGTGTGATGGTCGGTGACGGCCAGCGCCCAGGTATCGCGGTAGGCGGAACTGGTGCCGGTCTTGATCGCCAGTGGCTCGCCGTTGTGCTCACGGCGGTCGCCCTGCAACAGCATGTCGCGGACGATCCAGCTGCTGGCCGGCGTCAGCAGGGGTTTGCGGATCACCGGTTCGGTGGGCGTCAGGCGCGGCAGCAGCACTTCCCCTTCGTTGCCGAGCGCGCTGTACAGTGCGACCAGATGTTCCAGATCGGTGGAGACGCCGCCGAGTGCCAGCGCCAGACTGGGACCGGCGCCGGCCGGCAGACGAAGACCGGCACCGGCGCTTTGCAGCCGGGCGTAGAAGGTGCGCGGGTCGAGCTGTTCGAGCACCTGGACCGCCGGCAGGTTCAGGGATTGCTGGAGCGCGACGGTGGCACTGACCGCGCCACTGAACCCACGTCGGAAGTTCAGCGGTCGGTAGTCGCCGAACATCAACGGCACATCCATCAGCAGGCTTTCGCTGTGGATCAGGCCCTGGTCCAGCGCCAGGCCGTAAACGAAGGGCTTGAGCGTCGAACCGGGCGAGCGGTCGGCTTGGACCATGTCGACGTGACCGAACCTTGCGGCATCGAGAAAGTCCGCCGAACCGACGTAGGCGACGACCCGGCCGGTGCCGTGCTCCATGGCCAGCATGGCGATGGACGCGCCGGCCGGCAATTGTTGGCGGGCGTCCCGGGCCAGTTGTTCCAGTGCCAATTGCAGGTCCCGATCGATGAAGGTATCGAGCCGCGCGAGCCCGGGTGAGCGTTCACTTAACCGCCGCGCCAGCAGCGGTGCCAATTGTGGGGTGTCGGGCGGGTCGGCCAGAACCGCTTCCTGTTCGGCCCGGGCGCGCTCATCGGCCGTCAGCACACCATAGGTTTCCAGCCGCTCCAACACCTTGTCCCGTTGCTGTCGCGCCCGTTCCGGGTGGCGGTCCGGTCGATAGAAACTCGGTGCCTGCGGCAGGCCGGCGAGCAGGGCCGCCTGGGCATCGGTCAGCCAGTCCGCCGAGTGGCCGAAATAGCCCCGGCTGGCGGTTTCCACGCCTTCCAGGGTGCCGCCGAAGGGGGCGTGGTTCAGGTAGTAGTCGAGGATCTCGGTCTTGGAGTAGTGCCAGTCGATCTGCAGTGCCCGCACCAGTTGCACCAGCTTACCGGCAAGCCCCCGGCCACCGGGATAGCGTAGCCGGGCGACCTGCATGGTCAGCGTGGAACCGCCGGAGACGATCTCGCCATGGCGCAGCCACTGGCCGAAGGCCCGCACCAGGGAGAACGGATTGACGCCGGGATGGTGGTAAAACCAGCGATCTTCGTAGGTCAGCAGGGCGTCCAGGTAATTCGGCGAGACCCGGTCGACGTCGGTCGGGTAGCGCCAGACACCGCGTTCATCGGCGAAACGACGCAGGGGTTCGCCCTGTGCATCCAGCACCACCTGGGCACCGGGGCGGGGGTCGAGGTCGACCGGAAACAACCGGTCCACCACGACCAGCGTCGCCAGGCCCACCACAACCAGGGCCACCGAACCGGACAGCCAGGGACCGGTCCGGTTCAGGTTTCGCCAGCGGCGCCACACTCCCGCCATTGTTGCCTCAGGGGTCGATGGTCAACCGCGACGGGGTCGTGCCCACGGCGTGGTAGTAGGGACGGTACATGTCCTCAAGGTACGGCGGCGGCACCTGGTAGTCGCCGGGGGTGACGGCGCGGGCGAGGTAGTAAACGCGGGTATCGCCCCAGCTGTCCAGACTGACGGCGGCGACGAATCGGTCGTCCCGATACTCGACGTGCAGGATCTCGTCATTCTGCCGCCAGTCGCTCACGGACTCGCCGTCGAGCGTCAGCTTCGACAGGTCGACGCTGGCGTTGGCCAGGTTCTGGTTTTCCAGTTCCAGGCCGGCCGGCAGCAGGTCGACGATCAGACCGTCCGGTACCCGCTGTTCGGCGGCGGCGATCAGCCGGACCATGACCAGATCCCCGCTGTTCAGCCTGTCCAGCGTCAGCGGACGGCCATCCAGGTCGTAATAGTCACGGCGGATCGAGACCTGGTGGGCAATCGGTTCGGGCGGCGTCTTCTGCTCGCCGACCAGTTCCAGACTGGTGTACAGGGTGCCGTCGAGGCTCCGCACCGATTCCAGCGAGTTCAGGTCGGCCGCACCGATCACTGTCTTGAACGCCTCGGACTGGTCGATGCGTTGCTCGAAGTTCGCCGTGGTCAGCAGGGCCCGGGTATCGACCCCGGTATCGGCCGCACCGGCCACCGCCGCCTGGAACAGGGCATTGCGTTCCTGGGTGCTGAGCCAGCGGCGTTCGCGGACGGCTTCGAACAGCTTCAGAAGCTGGGTGTCGTCGGCCTGTCCGGCCTTGCTCAACAGCGCGTAGACCAGGGCGCTGTCGCGCAGGTCGCTGCCGTAATAGCCGTAATAACCGGCGGTGTAGTCAGTGGCCCGGGCCTTGTCATAGGCGTCCCCGGCCAGGCGTTCGTCGCCGGCGAGATCCAGGGCGTAACCGAGCTGCGCCCAGGGCAGACCCGAGCGGCTGTCCAGCGTTTCGGACTGCTCGTACAGCCGGCGCAGATAGGACAGCGGCGCCCGATTCGAGCGCGCCAGCACATAGGCCGCGTAGGCCTGGGTGGCGAATTCGTAGTAACGGCCGTCGGTGGACCACCGGGAACGGACGGTGGTGCGGCCGCGCAGGTAGGCGTCGAGCCGGTCCAGTGTCAGGTTCATCGCGTTGCTCGGAACCGGGGCGCCGGCGTCACTGGCGGCGGTCAGGAAATCGGCCACATAGACGGTCAGCCAGTTCATCTCAGTGCCGTCACTGCTCCAGATACCGAAGCCGCCCGAGCCGTTCTGTTGGCGCAGGACCCGGTCCACGGCTTTCTCGAGTTGTTCGCGCCGGAAGCGATCGGTATAGGGCTCGTCGAAGCGGTCCTCGATCAGTTGCCGCAACCCGAAGCGGTCCGCCAACTCGGGCGACACCAGCGCCCAGGGATAGCCGCTGCTGGTGGACTGCTCGGTGCAGCCGTAGGGGTAACGCAACAGGGCGTCGAAATGGCTGGTGATGTCGATCGGCGGACGCTTGGACAGCACCAGCCGTGCCTGGACGGTACTGGCGACCAGGTCGTCGATGGCGAGCCCCGGCGTCCAGGTTTCGCCCTCGCCCAGCACCGCCTGTTCCTTGCGCGTGACCGACGGATAGGCGGAGCGGGTGCCGAGCGACCACGACCGTGTCAGGTCGATGTCGCCGTCCTCGTTGCGTATCCGCGCCTCGATCGGGGCCGTGCCGATGCCGGTCGCCTGAACCGGGAAGGTCAGGGTCCGGCGGGCACCGTCGGCGAGTGTCAGGGTCTCGGTCCAGTCGTTCGAGGTCAGGGCGCCGGAGACGCCAAAATCGACGCTCAGGGTTTGCGGCTGGCCGGATTGGTTGGACAGGTCGAGCGTCAGTCGGGACTCATCGCCCAGCGCCAGAAAACGCGGCCGCGACAGCTGGGTCACCAGCGGGTCGGCGACCTGGGTATCGGCCTCGGTGTGACCGTAGCTGTCGTCGCTCCAGGCCACAGCCATCCAGCGCAGGCGACCGTTGAAGTCGGGCACGTCGAGCGTGACCTGCGCGCGGCCGTCGTCGTCGAACCGGACCGCCTGCGATTGCAACGAGACGATCTGTACTTCGTTGTCCGGCTTGTCGCCGCCCCGGGTCAGTTCCGCCTCGGACTGCTGGAAGCCGCCGCCGAAGCGCTGGGCGGCATAATCGTAGCCGGCGTTTTCGATGATGCGGCCATAGACGTCGTAAAACTGGTAGTCGTAGCGGCGCGCGCCGAACAGATAGTCGACCGGGTCCGGCGTCTCGAACCGGGTGATGTTGAGCACGCCGACATCGACCGCCGCGACACTGACCCAGACCGGGCCGTCCGGCCGCTCGGCGCCGTTCAGTCGCAACTCGGCCGTCACCGGCTGTCGCGGCCGGATGCGTTCCGGCACCCCGATCGAGACATCCAGTTCGGCATCGGCCCGCCGGATCGGCAGATGGGCGAACCCGAAGGCGCGCTTGGGCGCGACCGAGTGCTCCATATCGCCCGGCGTCAGCACGGTGGCGGTGACATAGAGATCGTGCCGATCCCAGTCACTGCCGGTCATGATGGTCAGTTCAGTGCCATCGGCGCTGACCTTGGTTTGCGTCTGCCACAACACACCCTCGTTGGACTCGACGGTGACGTGGGCACTCCCGTCCACCGGCGGCACCAGCGTGACCCGGGCTACGTCGCCGGGTCGGTATTGATCCTGTTCGAACGTCATCAGCACCTGGTCCGGTTTCAGCGAGTCACCGCTGACGTTGCCCCAGCCGCTCCAACGGGTGCGGAACCGGAAGCGGTTGACCAGGGTATTGTCATTGTCACGGATTTCGACGCGGTAGTTGCCCCACTCCACCGGCAGGCTGAATTCGGTCGCCGTCTGACCATCGAACGCCAGCGATTTGGAAAACACTTCGTAGTCCAGCGGGTCGTAGTGCCAGCGCCAGCCCTCGGATTCGCTGTAGGTCCAATAGTAGTTGCGATCTTCGCGCAGCAAGCGAACGTGGTAACCCTCGCCTTCGAGCAAGTTGCCCTCTTTATCGGTCAGAATGGCCTTGAAACCGGGCCGGCTGCGGTTCGAGGGGCGATCCTGAAATTGCGGTTCGAGGCCGACCAGGGTGTCGGTCAGGATGTTGGTGACGGTGGTGCTGCGGGTCACCGGCCGGCCGCCGCTTTCATAGAGGCTGATGCTGGCAGTCAGCGCCAGCGGGGACTGGACCTCGGTCCAGTTTTGCACCGAAAAGCGCACGTCCCTGGAGCCGTCTCCACCCAGGGTCGTCTCCGGAATGGCCTGGCGCGGGTTGGGGATGGTCTCGTCATCCAGGCCGAATAAGTAACTGTCCCATGCCTCGAACGGGTGGCGGTCGACTTCCGCGACGACGAAGCCGTCCAGCTTGTTGCCGGAAGCCGGCGCGCCGTACAGGTAATCGCCCTGCACCGGAATGGTCACCTGGTCCCGGGTCGCGACACGATGACGCCGGGTCGGATCACCGTCGAACAGGGTCAACTCCATGCGTTCGGGCAGGAACTCCTCGACCTGGAATTCGTAGTCGCGCAGGATCTCGCCGCCGCTGGCCGGAATGCTGTAGGTCATCCGCCAGGTACCGGTCTTGGCGCTGTCGCTCAGGGCGTATTCGAAGGCATAACGACCACTGTCGGTCGCGTTCAGCGTCTCGACATGGGCACGGCTGCCGGTCGCGTCGTAGAGCACGACGTTCAGCGGTACCGGGTCGACCGCGCGACCGTCGTAGTCCTTCAACAACGCGTAGACATCGACCGTCTCACCGGGGCGATAAAGGTCGCGCGGTCCCCAGGCGAACACCTGGGTGGGTTGATGGCGGGTCAGGGCGTTGTCGTAGGCCGACAGATCCAGCGGGTTCCGGTCGTAGCGCAACACGGTCAACTGATCGCCCTTCTCCGCGATCAGAGTCTGGCCCTGCTGATAAAACGCCTCGAAGACCGCCTCGCCCTGGCGGTTCACGCCTTGGCGACCGACCAGTTCGTTGCCGTCGAACAGCGACAGCGTTACACCGGTCAGAGTCTCGCCGGTTTCTATGGAATGGGTGTTCACCCGCATCTGTTCGGCGTTCAGGCGCACCTGGACGCCGATGTCGCTGACCGTGAAGAAATTGGTTTCCAGGTTGTAGTCGTAGCGTCCAGGCACGGTCAGAACGGCCACGTAGGCACCCGGCTCGTCCAGCGCGGCGATGTCGCTCAAATCGAGGTTTGTGGTGGTGCGCTGGTTGCGCTGGTGTTCGATCGGAAAGCGGCCGGTGTGGACCAGTTCGTTCTCGCTCGAGAATTCATTGACCTGGGAATAGTAGCGGCGCTGATTGCCGGTGTAGCGGCTCCAGACACCGATTTTGTCGGGTGCGATGCGGTACAGGTCGAGTTCGACTTCGTCGATGTTCAGCGTGGTGACCGGCAGCGCCCGTCGCAGCGCCGAGGACAACACATGGCCATCGCCAGCGAAGCTGGCCGACGGTTCGGTGCGCCGGGTTTCGATGCGGTGCTCACTCGGCTGGACAACGGCATTGCCGTTGATCGCGGGCAGGCCGGGTTCGATCTTGATGTCGTAGACGGTGCTCGGGTCGACGAAGGGGTAGATCACGGCCATGCCGTCATCGCTGCGCACCCAGTGGTCGGCCGGTTGGCGTTCGCCGGACCGGGTCACGGTCAGGAAACGGCGCCAGTTGGCCTGGTCTTCGACCGGGACACTGACCCGCACGACCAGGGCCGCGCCGTTCTCCCAGCTTTCCTCCTGGACGGAGGTGATTTTCATCGGCTGGCCTTCGTATTGCTGCTGGCGCCATTGATCGTTAAGGGCGTCGATGCGCTGCCGGTAGAGATCGCGCAGGCAGGCGGTACTGCCGCAGTCGTTGCGTTGCCCGATCCAGCGGCGCTGATCCTGCCGCAGGGCGTCGCGCCCGTCGTCGTTGAGGGCGTCGCTGAGGCCGGAGTAGAGGTTGCCGAGCTGGCTGTCGAGGTCGGACAGTTCCGCGTTTTGGCAGATTCGGTGTTCGATGTCGGTACCGGCCTGGGCACAGTCGAAGCTGGCGGCGAAGGTCGGTTGAGCGGCCAACATCAGGGTCAGCAACAGGAGTCGGGCGAGGCGAGCATGCATGACGGCTTCCTTTTTAACAGCAGACAGTGAGTCCCAAGGGGCGAAGTATGCGAAAAGTGGGTTTCAATAGCCAGAGGGGCTGGTTTATCTGGTGGTTTTCGAGGCGAGGAGGCCGGGTAGAGGTATCCGGGGTCGCCGTGAATACGTCCTTGTAGGCTTGACCACAGCATCCTTGCTGTGGACATCCCCGGATACCTCTACCCGGCCTCCTCACCCCCGCTTCTCATGTACCAAATTAAGCTTTTTCGGTTTGTTTCATCGTGGGGTACAGTGCATATTCATCGTGGAAAGGCGGAATTGGCGTTGGATATATCCGTTGTTTTATTCGATCTCGGTGGGGTACTGGTCAAACTGAATGGGCCCGAGGCATTGATGCGTTTGTCGGGGTATTCAAAATCCCGAGAGGAAGTCCGGTCGGCTTGGCGACAGTGCTCTGCCGTGAAGGAATTTGAAACCGGCCGGATAAACCTGAATGTCTTTGCGGAACGCGTGATTCGCGATCTCGATTTACCGGTGTCGCTGGGTACGTTTCTGCAGGATTATCCGACCTGGATGAATCAATTGCACAGTGAGGCCATCGATGTGCTGGAAATGGCCAGCCAGCGTTGTCGGATAGCGGCACTGAGCAATATCAGTGCCGTGCATTGGCGTGAGCTGGAATCGGCGTTGACTGAGGCTCCGGTATTCGAGCACACGGTATTGTCGTTTGATACCGGCTGGATGAAACCGGAACGGGGTGCTTATCTGGCCGCTATCGAACGATTGGGAGAGCCGCCGGACCAGGTTTTGTTTCTTGATGACAGCGAAGCCAACGTGGTGCAGGCACGACGGATGGGGATGCGGGCTGAGCAGGCTCGGAATGCGGATGAAGCCGGCGCAATGTTAAGGAATCTATTTTCGAATCGGGAGTGACTGAACGATGGCGAGAAATGTTGAACTCAAAGCCGGGGTGGATGACCTTGATGCGGTTGAACAAAAAGCTCGGGAGCTGGGGGTTGATCCGGACAACCTGATCGCGGAAGCCTACGTGGACTTATTGCTGACCCGGCATTGAGGCAATCGGGCCTAAGTGTGATTCGCATCACACCGCATTACAGATCGTGTTAATAAATAGTGACAATCATCACACGGATAGATTGGGTTGAACGTTGCACTAAGGCCGATCCGGGGCCAGTATTTTCAGTCGGCTCGATTGAGCGGTACGAGTCGACGGCCTGTATTGGATGGAAGTAACAGGCCACAACCAACAAGAACAAACGTTCAATCAAAGGGAAATACAACAATGAAACACACTGCTCAGAAGCTGGCCGTGGCGGGATCCGTCGTGGCCGGTGCCCTGCTGGCCGCCTCACCGGCCCAGGCCTCACCTCACCCCTATTTCTCCGACATCCTGGATGCTTACTGGAGCGGCGATAACCTGCACTTTTTCGAGTGCTGGAACATTCGCCATGCGTCTCCGGTGCGGATGCCGCGATGCATGCAGTCGGATAACGTCCTGACGTATCTGGAGGATTTCCAGACCATCGCCGATGAGAACCAGGGCAATCGCGCCTCCGGTCTCAGTGGCTATGACGCAACGGTCGATTATGTCGTGCAGCAGTTGACCGACATGGGCTATCGCGTCACGCGGGATGCGTTCGATTTCAATGCCTTCTACGAGTTGGGCGATGGTGAGCTGTCGGCCTTGTCGCCGACGCCGACCGATTATGTCTGGCAGGAGGATTTCAATTACCTGTCCCAGACCGAAGCGGGCAATGTGTCCGGCACGGTTCAGGCGGTCGACCTGGATCTCGGCCCGGACAACAGCTCCTCCAGCGGCTGCGAGATCGAGGATTTCGCCGATTTCAATGCGGGCAACATCGCGTTGATTCAGCGCGGTGCCTGTACCTTTGCGCAAAAAGCGGAAAACGCGGCGGCGTCCGGCGCGGTCGGTGCCATTATCTTTAATCAGGGCAACAGCGATGACCGTACCGGTTTGATCTCCGCCACCCTGGGTGCCGATTACATCGGCGGCATTCCGGCGTTTTTCGCGACCTACGACAATGGCGTCGCCTGGTCGGAAACCGACGGCCTGGTTCTGTCGATGATGGCCGATGTGCTGCGTGAAACCCGCACCGTGGAAAATGTCATCACCGAAACCCGCCGGGGTAACGACGACAATGTCGTTATGCTCGGTGCTCACCTGGATTCCGTGCAGGAAGGTCCCGGCATTCAGGACAACGGTTCCGGCAGCGCCGCCCTGTTGGAAATGGCGTATCTGATGCGCAAGGCGAAGACACACAACAAGGTGCGTTTCGCCTGGTGGGGCGCGGAGGAAGCCGGCCTGGTCGGGTCCACCAGCTATGTGCAGCGCTTGAGCGATGAAGAGAAAGCCCGCATCAAGGTCTACTTGAACTTCGACATGATCGCCTCGCCCAATGCCTTCTACGGCATCTATGACGGCGACGGCTCCGAGTTCGGCCTGGAAGGTCCGGCCGGTTCGGGCGCGACCGAGGCGATGTTCGAGAAGTACTTCGACCTGCGCGGCGAGCCTTTTGAAGGTTCCGAGATCAGCTTCCGCTCCGACTACGCCGAGTTCTTCCTCAACGACATCGCCTTCGGCGGTTTGTTCACCGGCGCGGAACAGATCAAGACCGAAGAACAGGCCGAGATCTACGGCGGTGAAGCTGGCGTTGCTTTCGACCCCTGCTACCATGCCGAGTGTGACGACATCGATAACCTGAACCTGCGGGCACTGGAAGTGAATGCCGACGCGATTGCGTTTGTCACCTCCGTGTTCGCGCATTCGACCTGGGTGATCGATGAGGAAATCGAAGCCGCTGAAGAAGAGACCGAACCCAGTGTTCAGAGTTTCTCGGCGGCCGCTGCTTCGTCTGCGTATGACATTACCCATTGGGGTAAATACTGGATCAAATGAGGTAGATTGATCTAATGAAAAAAAGGGGCCATCAGGCCCCTTTTTTTTGACGTCGTGTAGGGCAGAAGAGCCCCAGGCGATATCTGCCATTTGACCCGTTGCCAGGTTGCATCCACCGGCTCCGGTTTGGAACGGCGGATATCGCTGTCGCTCTTCCGCCCTACGGTCAAAGAGTCTTACGCGTCCGGGGCGGCCCGATGCGTCATCACGTCGATCCAGATCGGGTTGGAATAGGCATTTTTACCGGCCGCGTCTTCGACAATCACCGCGACGAAGGTGTCTTCGTTCGCGGTCAGTCCCAGTTCGGCACGAGCCGCGATCGGTTCGCCGTCGAAATTGCGCTCGGCGATCACGTCGCCGTTGTCGCTGATCAACTGAATGGACTTCAATCCGTTGGCCGCTTCCAGATCAAACCCGAGCGTGACCCGTTCACCGGTCGCGACCGTCAGGTCGTCACCGAAATCGACGTCCGGGTACACCAGCGGACCAAAGCTGACGAAGGCATGGCCGTCGCGCAAGGCCTGAACAAAGTTATGCGCGTCCACTTCACCGCCGACTTTGGCGAAGGCGCGAACGGCACCGGAGCGATGTTTCCAGACGTCGTGCACGTCGGAACCGGCACTCAGGTAGATGCGTTCGCCTTCGGTCCAGTGGTCCCAGGCTTTGCGCAGTGTCTTTTCAAATTCGCCATCGGCATTCACTTCCAACAGATCGAAACGCGGGTAATAACCGCCGGTCGCGGTGTCGTTCTCGACGTTGGTGTAGTACCCGTACTTGATGTAGGGATGGTTCACCTGAATGGCGTCGGCCCCGAGCGCATCACGCTGGTCGATGATGTCCTGCACGCTGGCCACACCGGAATTGATCGTGTATTCCGCGTCCAGATCGATCGGATAGGGATTGAAGTGGCCCCAGGAGGCCGAAATCTCGATCGACGGGATGAAAGGCACGTCCCGGCCGGCCGACAAGGCGGCGGTTTCCGCCAGGTTTTCGGTGGTGTCGTGATCCATCAGCGACGTCAGGTTCAAACCGGCGGCCAATTGCGAGCGCACGACATATTCCGGCGTGGAGAAGCCATCGAGCACGTCAGAATGGTGGTGCAGATCGGCCGAGTACCAACGACGGCTATTCGGTGCGGTCAGCGGTTCGATGCTCACCTCAGTGGTTTGGGCTGCCCCGGCGGTCACGGAAATCTCCACATTCGCGGCTTGAGCCAGGAAGTCCTTACCGGCCGCCACTTCGAAGACGTAGTCGCCGGGTGCGATCTCGACTTCGCGAACACCGATGTCGTTCAACTCGGTGAAGTAGGTCTTCTGGCCCAGGAAGCCCACCAGAGGCGTCTGCCCCTCGGTGATGGTCAGGCGCGCGTCCAGCGGTTCGCCGGTGTGACCGTCGGTCACTTCGATGCGGGCCGTGCCCGGCGCTTTCAGGTCGTCGAACCGGACCGTCCGGCGGCTGTCGGCCTCGACCGTCAGAGTGCGGTGAGCGCTGTCGGCATAGCCTTCGGCGGTGGCGTAGAGGTCGTACTCGCCGGCCGGCAGGTCGAGTTCGAATTCACCATTGCGGCCCATGACCCAGGTATAGGGTTCGCCGTCTTTTTCCACAACGACCACCGGATCGGTGACCGTCTTGCCGGATTCGGTGGTCACGAAGCCGTCGATTGCACCGGCCGGGTGATTCAACCGGTCGATCTCGGCATCCACGGCGCGGGCGATGCTGCCGTCCGGCATCACCTGTACCCAGCCTTCGAACACCCGGCTATCGCCGGCGGCGAGGTCGTGCTTCAGGTACAGATCGCGGGCCTCGTAATCGATGGTGTTCATGTAGGGGGCGTGCAGTGCGAAGCCCCAGTCTTCGTCATAGGCGGCGGACCAGTCGGCGAAGGCGGCATCGGTCGGGCCTGCTTCGGTGCCGTGCATGCCGGCCGGGCCGAACAGATGCCCGCCGTCGGGCCACATCACATAGCCGGAGAGAATTTCGGCGTAGGCCTTGTCGCCGTCGTTGGCCATTTCGGTCACAACCCGGATGCGGTCCGATCCCGCGTCCAGCGTGTAGGTCGTGGTCAGCACCACGGCTTCCCAGTCGCGTACGACCCGAATCACGGCGCGTTCCGGGCCGTCTTCGACGATCTCGAAATTCTGGTAAGTCGTTGGCCAACTGGACCAGTTGTTGGGGATAAAATCGATCAGCGACACCTTGTCGCGCAGCGGTTCACCATCGACCACCGGGGCGGCGTCGATGATGCCGCCGGGCGCGACGCCCCAGGGCGGCGCCGAATCGACGGCGATGGAGGCGACCAGATGGTCGTTGCGCAACTGGATGTCGGTGTCGGCGACGGCGTCGCCGTTTTGCAGGGGAGTGGCACCGCGCTCGACGGTGACGGAGGCCTGGACGGCCGGCAGGCTGAAGCTCAGCGCGATGGCGCCGGCCAGGGTTTTATTACTAACGTGCATGAAAATCCTCATGTCCTTAATCGGAACGGGGAGGCTACGGGTTATTGATTGCACATTCAATATAAAACCAGAAGTCGCAGTGGGACCTGGACACCGTCCGCCGGACGGGTCCACGACATATCAGACCGCCTGCAGTTCGATCAGCATGGCGCTCTCCGGGTTCAGCACCGGCAACTGCAATCCGGCCTGCATCAGCACCCGGGCCGAAAATAGACCTCCGCCCGCTTCCTCCAACCTGGAGGGAGCTGTACGCGGCCCCTGAGCCTCAGCGGGAATCCAGAACGACACCTGGTAATTCCGCTCCGGGTCGAGACCGGCCAGCCGAACGCGCGGCAACAGCATCTGCTCCTGCAACGACAGAGTCGTGGCCGCGAACACGGCTTGCTGCCGGTCTTCGGAGACGACACCGTAGCCCTGCAGCGCCGGGTCGGGAATGTCCAGGCGATAGAAGTCTCCGGTGTGCAGCAGGGTGCGGTGCCGTTTGTAGAGATCGACCAGGGCGCGCACCTCGTCCTGCTCGTTTGGCGTGAGCTTCACCACATCCAGTTCCAGCCCCATGTGCCCGAACAGGGCGGTGATCAACCGGTAGCCCAGACCGTGCCGGCGTCCGGTGGTGTGCGCCGGGTTCTCGCTGATGTGCGACCCCATGATCTCCATCGGCAGGAACAGCGAGTAACCGTACTGAATGCGCTGGCGCTCGCGCGCGTCGATGCAGTCCGAGGTCCAGACGCGCTGGGTGTGTTTCAGGATCTCGAAATCGATGCGGCCGCCGCCGGAGGCGCAACTTTCGATCTCGACGTTCGGGTGCCGTCGGCGAAGCTCGGCCAGCAGCCGATACACAGCGTGTGTCTGGTTGTGCACACTGGCGATGCCGTCGCTGCCCGGCTGGGTCAGGTCGCGGTTCATGTCCCACTTGATGTAACGGATGTCGTAGTGCGACAGGTGCCCGTCCAGCCGTTCGAGCAGGTAGTCGAAGACGGCCGGTTTCGACAGGTCGAGTACGTACTGGTTGCGGCCCAGTTGCTGGTCGTAGCCGTCGACTTGCAGAATCCAGTCCGGATGGGCGCGAAACAGGTCCGAATCGGGATTGACCATTTCCGGTTCGAACCAGAGCCCGAATTCCATGCCGTGCGCCGTAACCGCATCGATCAGATAGCCCAGACCGCCCGGATGTTTGCGTTCGTCGACGAACCAGTCGCCGAGCCCGGCCTTGTCGTTGTCGCGCTTGCCGAACCAGCCATCGTCGAGAATGAAGCGTTCGACCCCGACGGCGGCGGCCTGTTTGACCATCTCCAGCAGTTGTTCGGGTTGGTGGTCGAAATAAATGCCTTCCCAGGTATTCAGGTGGACCGGGCGCGGTTTTCGGCGCACATCCAGATCCAGGATGTTCGAGCGCAGGTAGCGGTGGAATTGCTGCGACAGACCGTTGAGCCCCCGGCCGGACCAGGCGGCATGGATCGTCGGCGTCCGATAGGTCTCGCCCCGCGCCAGCGACAGTTCACCCGGATACAACCATTCGCTCGCCTGAATGTGCCGGGCGCCGTCCATCAATTTTTCGGCCACCAACCGGTGGTTGCCGCTGTAGGCCAAGTGCAGCCCCCAGACCTGGCCCCGGTTTTCGCCGAAGCCGGTCTCACCGGCGATCATCGCCGGAAAGCTCTCGTGCGAGGTGCGGCCACGCCGGTTTTCGCGCACCACCTTGTGCGTCGGCCAGTCGATCCGCTGGGTCAGGAACTCCTGGATCCAGCGGCCGTGGAAGGTAATCAGTTCGTCCGCTTCGGATGGCAACGGCAGCGATACGCCGAGATGATCCAGCTGGTACGCCGTCTCCCCGTCGTTGGTCAGCGCCGCGTCGATCGAGAGGACGTCGGTCGCCTCATCCAGAACCAGCGTCAGCACCAGGGTCAGTTCGGCCCGCGCATCGCGGCAGGTCAGGATCAGGGTGTCGCTGTCCGGCTGATCGCTCGCGGTCAGCTCGAACTGGCCACCCCAACGGTGCCGGTCGGCGTGGCCGATCAAGCCGGCTTCGCCCTGAAAACCGCGCCCCAGTTCCGGCACCAGGCTCAATGGCGGTATGTCATCCAGAAAACCCGCCGGATGCGGTGTGCTGGTGGCCAGAAGCAGTTCCTGAATGTCCAGAGAAGCCGGTAACGCCTCACCCCAGTAGACAATCGCCGGTACACCGTCGTCGCTGCTCACCACGACACTGCTGTGGCGTCCTTTCAGATGAAACCCGTCTTGCATGATCCTGTCCTCGCGTGATCGGTCCGGGGCGATACGCCCCTGAGAACCGGTTGGCTCGATAACGATCATGCTAGGCGCTGACAGGCGCCGGTTCCTCCCGTATTCTGAACGTCTATTCCCGTTTCCTAAGATCGGGTTGTTTGTTCAGAGGAGGCCATCGGTGGTGACACCCATCGCTCGACAATCCGAAAGCCAGGCCGAGGGGTTCGAGGACCACTCACTGGGAGCCCATTACCACCCGGGCCGGATCTTCATCGAAGAGCGCCGCCCGGCCGTCATGCGCCATCACCACTGGCATGGCCATGTGGAGATCAACCTGCCCTTCGACGATGACGTCGAGTACCGGATCAACGGGCGACGCTTCCGTCTGCCGGCGAATCACCTCGGGGTGTTCTGGGCGGCGGTGCCGCATCGGATGGTCGAGGCTCATCGGTGTCGACGCATGATGATCGCCTATGTGCCGATTCAGCAGTTCCTGATCTGGCCGCTGGACGAGGCGCTGTTCAACGATGTCATCCGCGGTGCGGTGATGATGTCCGCTGCGCCCTACCCGCTCGCTCCGGATCATCTGGCGATGTTGATCCGCGATTTCGAGCGACAGGATGCGGGGCTTGTCCAACTGGTGTCGGATGAGATTCTGACCCTGCTCAAGCGCACCACGCGCTACGGCTGGACCCGGCTGTTGACACCCGACGACGACACACCGCAGCCGCAACGTCGCAACGACCCCGGCCTGGAACAGGTTCGCGTCATGCTGGACACCATCGCCCAGCACTACGACACGCCGTTGACGGTCGACGACATCGCCCGTCGGGTCGGTTTGCACCCCAACTACGCCATGAACCGGTTCAAAAAGGTCATGCGCACGTCGATCAAGCAGTACATCACCCGCCTGCGCATCAACCACGCCAAGGCGTTGCTGGCCGATACCCGGCGGCCGATACTGGACATTGCCCTGGCCGTCGGGTTCAGCACCAACAGTCGTTTCTATGCCGCCTTCAAGCGGTACGAGTCGACGACACCGCAGCGATTCCGGGATGCCGCGCAATCGCTCTCACCGGGAAATCCCGGTCCGGCAAACGAGGGTTAACCCGCCAGCGCTTGCTCGATATCCGCGATCACATCCCCGATTGTTTCCAGCCCGACCGAGATCCGCACCAAGCCTTCGCTGATGCCGTGTTCGGCGCGTTCCTCGGGGGTGTAGGTCGAGTGCGTCATGCTCGCCGGGTGCTGGCACAGGGTTTCGGCGTCGCCCAGACTGACGGCGCGCTTGACCAGTTTCAGTCGGTTCATGAAGCGCACACCGGCATCGAAGCCGCCGCGCAACTCCAGGGCGATCATGCCGCCGGGGCGGGCCATCTGGTCTTTTGCCAGGGCGTGGTATGGGCTATCCGGCAGACCCGGGAAGTAGACGGACTCGACCTCCGGATGCTTCACCAGCCATTCGGCCAGCGCCTGGGCGTTGTCGCTGTGGCGTTCCATGCGCAGTTCCAGCGTTTTCAGGCCGCGCAGGATAAGGAAGGCGGTCATCGGTGAGATCACGGCGCCGGTCATGTCCTTGAGGCCATACAGGCGGATCTGGTCGATGATCTCTTTGCGGCCGACGACGGCACCGGCGATCAGGTCGCCGTGGCCGCCCAGATACTTGGTGGCCGAATGCACGACCAGGTCGGCGCCGAGCGTCAGCGGCCGTTGCAGCGCCGGTGTGCAGTAGGTGTTGTCGACCATGACCTGGATGTCCGGGTTGTGGCCGTGCGCCAGGCGGCTGACCGCGGCGATGTCGATCACCCGCATGTTGGGATTGACCGGGCTTTCGAAGTAGACGACGCGCGTGGTCTCGTCCAGCGCTTTGGCGACGGCGTCGAGGTCGGTGCAGTCGACGAAGCGGACGTTGACACCGAACCGCTTCAGGCCGTGTTCGAAATAGGCGAAGGTGCAGCCGTAGAGCGTCTCATCGGCGAGCACGGTGTCGCCCGGTCCGACCAGGGTCCACAGCGCGGCGGTGATGGCGCCCATGCCGGAGGCGGTGGCGAGACCGGCTTCGGCATCCTCGAGGTTGGCAAGCCGTTCTTCGAGCACGGCCTGGGTCGGGTTCGACAATCGGCTGTAGACGTGGCCTTCGGCCTCGCCGGCGAAACGGGCGGCGCCCTGCTCGACCGAGTCGAAACAGTAGGTCGACGTCATGTAGACCGGTGGGTTCAGGGCACCATCGTTGTCGCTGGCGTTATAGCCGGCGTGAATGGCGCGCGTGGCAAAACTGAGGGGTTTCCGGGACATGGGTATTCCTCCAACAGTGCTTCGCCATCGGTGATCGGGGGCACACGACGACGGCCTGTTTTAACGGCAGTTTAGAGTTCTGTTTGGATACTGCTGGAGTCATGGTACGTCCGAAGGTCAGGCCATCAGGGCCAAAATTCGGCTTTTGTGCTCGCGATATTGGTTGAATCCACCCATAGAAGCCGGGTTTCCGCCGTTTCATGCCAAATCGACAAACCTCAGGCTTTGCCGCTCTTCTGGGTGTAAAACCTGAGGTACATGTTGAGCTGGTTGGCGGCCAGCTGAAACTCCTCGAACTGTCGGGCGGTCAGGGCGCTGCCGTTGGCATCGGCGTAGAAAACGCCGACCAGACGGTCGCGTGCCCGGACCGGAGCCAGCATGCTGTCTCCGCCGCGGGCGACCCCGGCCAACACGCCGGTCGCACCGGTACTCTGCTGTTGGCTGTACCAGGTCGGTTCCTGGTGCCGCAGGAAGTCGTGCAGGGTTTCTTCCTTGTGCAGCCGGTTCAGGTCCAGTTTCAGTGTAGCGCGCCATTCGCGCGCGCCTTCGCCGGCGACGTACGCCGGTTCCATGCGCTTTTCCTTCAGCGACATCAGGTTGATGCAGACACGGGCCACGCCGGACCCGCGATAGACGGCCTGGACAGCCAGTTGCATGATGTCGGCGGCGTCGAACCCTTCCATCATCATCTGGCTCATCCGGTTCATGTAGCGCTGGAAATCGTAGTCGGTCTTTTCCGGTGCTCCGTCGGCCCGCTCGATGCTGTCCCGGTCCGGCAAGGCCGGCAACAGACGGTCGGCACCGTAGGTGGCGGCGACGGCCGAGGCTTCCTCGGCCATCAGCAGAATGTTCTCGCGCACCTGGTTGACCGGCTGATCGGTCAGCTGGCCCACGTCCTGACACAGCTTGCGCATGTCGGGGTGGTTCATGCCCTTCATGATGTTCTGGCTGATCGACACCCCCAGATTGACCGCCAGAACCCGGCCGCCCGGCGCCGTGTGACCTTCGGCGGCCTTCATGACCAGATCGCCCAGCCCCCATTCCTTGATCAGCGCCTTGTTCAGCGTGGTGATGCCGACCCCCAGGTGTTCCAGCGCCAGCGAGTGTTCATCCTGAGGGCGTTCGTCGCGCTGCATCACGAAGTGTTCCGCCGCCGGCCGACCGGTGGCGAGTAGCGCCAGTTCGGCGACATTGCTCAGCAGTGCGGCGATGAAGACTTCCTCGTGGTCGTTGCCGTTCAAGCGGCGGGCGATGGCCCGGGCCTGGACGGCGGCGTGAAAGGACATGGCCAGACGCTGGATCAGCAGCTCCTTTGGCTTGCCGCCGAGGAAACCGTCGATCAGGGTCGAAGCCAGGGCGATGTTGCGCAGGTCGATGTACCCGATCTGGACAATGGCCCGGGAGACGGTCTTGATCGGCGTGTACGACCGGTTGTAATGAACGGAGTTGGCGACCTTGAGCACCTGGGAGGTGAGGTCGGCATCGCGCAGGATGATCTGGGTGAGATCGTCCGCGCTGCTGTCATCGTCGTCACTGAGGTCGCAAATGGCTTTCACGACGGAGTTCAGGGAGGGCAGTTCCAGTTTGCCGATGACTTTCATCCAAGCGCTGAGTCCACGGACTTCGGCCACGGGAGGGTCCCTCGTGTTATGTGATGGCTGTCACACTAACCTTAGTCGCTTCGACGGCGGTTCTCCACCGGTTTCAGCGTTCGTCGCCGTTCAGATGCTCCTCGGCATGGATGACTTCGTCGTGCATCGGCACCAATCGGGCGAGCAGATCGTTTTGCGCGCCGGTGGGCACCCCGGCCTCGGTCATGGCCGTGATCAGGTCGGTGACCAGGGCGTCGAAATGACGGTTGTCGATGTCCATATCGGCGTGGACTTGCGCCATGCTGTCACCGGTGTACTCGCAAGGGCCGTCGCTGACCTCGCACAGTTGTTCGATGAGTTTTTCGCGAAAGCGGTCGATGTCGGTGTCGGCGAAAAAACCGATCAGGGTTTCGTTGCCACCGATCTCGAACAACAGGTTGTCGACGATGGTGGTGATGCCGGCTTGGCCGCCGAGGCGGTTGTAGAGGGTGGTGTCCGGTTCCGTTGGCTGGGTGGAACAGGCGGCCAGGAGTGTGGTGGCGATCAGGATGGTTATGAGTCTGGTCATGATGACTCCTGCTTGGCGATGGGTGTGAATAGGTGTAGGGCAGAAGTGGTCCGACATCTCGGGCGAAGCGATATCTGCCGCTGCATACGGTGGCGCTGGGTAAACCACAGGTCGCGTCTTTCGGCGGATATCGCTTCGCTCTTCCGCCCTACGGTTTCGAGCCTAATTCGTGATCTGCACCGACAGATACCACCCCTGCTGATCGTCCCAAAGCGCAATCGACCCCAAATCGGCATAGGCCCCGACCACGGATACCCGCTTGTTCGGGAACCAGGCGACGAACACGTCGCGCCAGGCGTCTTCGTCGACCGCGTCCAGCCGGTCCGGTTTCTGCCGGTATTCGGCACCGATGGCCCAGTTCGGGTTGAGGAACAGGCCGACACTGGCCTCGCCGACCAGTTGCGGGTCCTCCCCGCCGCTGTTGCCGAACCCCAGCAGGCCGGTCTGGTTGGCGTCGGTGTAGCGCAGGGTGCCGTTGAGCAGGAGGTCTCGTTCGAACAGGGCGTGCAGATAAAGCTTGGAGGCGGCGATGTAGGTATCGGTGCCGCTGGCACTGTTCGCGCCGAGAACGTCGGTGGCGATGGCCGGGTTCTGGTTGACCTTGTGCTGCAGGCCGAAGCTGAGTTGCGGCAGTCGGCCGTAGATCAGGTGACCGGCGACGCGCGTCTTGACGCCGTAGACGTGTTGTTCGATGACGGCGTCGAGCGGCTCGACCTGGAGCGTTTGCTGGGCGAAGCTGACTTCGAGGCGATCGTGCACGCCGGCCAGGACGCTGGCCGTACCGAGTCGGAAGTCGTCGACATCGACCCGACCGAGACTGGCGGCCGCCCCCCATTCACCGTCGGAACCGTAGCCGCCGATGACGGCCCAGGGCACCAGGCCGCCGCCGGCGGCGCCTTCGATCGAGCCGGCACCGGAGGTGGCGAGGATTTTACTGGCCCCGAACGCGGGGCCGGCGAGCAGGCCGGTCAGCATCAAGGTCACCAGCCGTGTTTTCCGGTCAGGCATGCAGGGACTCCAGCCGATGTTGGTCGAATGTGGCCAGCCACTCGCGCAGCTCGCTGGCGGTTTTGGGTTTGCTCAGGTAGTAGCCCTGGATGGCGTCGCAACCCATATCGTACAACAGGGCCAGGGAGGCCCGGTTCTCGACGCCCTCGGCGATGACACTGAGGCCGAGGTGATGCGCCATCTCGATGGTGGAGCGCACGATGCGCTGATCGTCCCGGTCCTCGTCGAGCCTGAGTACGAAGGATTTGTCGATCTTGAGCTCGTGGACGGGCATGGACTTGAGTTGCGACAGGGACGAAAAGCCGGTGCCGAAATCGTCCATGGCGAGGCTGACGCCGGCGTCGTACAACCGCTGGAGGTTGCGCAGCGCGTGTTCCGGGTCGGCCATGACGGCGCTCTCGGTGATCTCGAACATCAGGGCGTCGCGGCGGATGTCGTCGTGCCGCAGGCGGGCGATCAGTCCGTCGATAAAGTCGTCCTGTAACACGTCCCTGGCGGACAGGTTGATGCTGACGCCGAGATCGTGACCGTCCGCCTGCCAGGCGGCCATTTGGCGCAGCGCCTCGTTCAGGACCCAGTCGGTGATCAGGGTGATATCGCCGGATTGTTCGGCCAGCGGAATGAACTCGTCCGGAAACATGCGGCCGAGTTCCGGGTCCTGCCAACGAATCAGGGCTTCGGCGGAATGAATGCGCCCCGCGCGCAGGTCGTACTGCGGCTGGAACAGCAATTCGAAACCGCCGTTCAGGATGGCCTGCTGCAAGCGGTGGGTCACGGTGATCTTGCGCAGGTGCACCTCGTCGCGGCCGATCTCGTACAAGGCGAACGCGAGGCTATGGTGTCGGGCATCGTTCAGGGCGATGTGGGCCCGACGCAGGATGTCCTCGTAGGTATCGGCATGCTCCGGGCAGTGCACGACGCCGATGCGGGTCTCGGCCTTGATCTCGATGGCGTCGCAATGAAACGGCGCTTCGAACCCCAACTGGTATTGATGCACCACGGCCCGGCATTGGGCCGGCGACAGGTGCTCGGCGAGGATCAGGAATTCATCGGTGCCGACCCGGCCGATGCGGTCGTCCGACCGGCGGTTCCGGGTTAGCCTTTCGGCGGCCTGTTGCAGCACCCGGTCCATGACCGAGACGCCATAGACATCGCTCAGGGCATCGAAATTGCTGATCTGCATCAGCAACACGCCGAAGGGTTCGTCCGGCGCCGAGCTCAGGCGCTCGTTCATCAGCGTGGCCATGCGATCGCGGTTGGGCAGGCCGGTCAGGATGTCGTGCTGAGCCTGGTAGGCGATGTGCCGTTCGCGGTCCTGAATGGCGTCCTGCATGCTGTTCAGCGTATCGCCTAGGACACCGAATTCGTTTTTACGATCCAGTTCGACCGGTTGCCGGTAATCGCCCGAAGCGATGCGCCGGGCCGCGCGCACCAGGGTATCGATCGGTTGCGTGATACCGCGTGCGATCAACGCCGTCGCCACGGCGGCCAGCACCAGGGCCAGGGCGGCGATGCCCAGCATCTGGGTGCGCAGATTGGTGTAGGCCGCAAGCGCTTCCTGCAACGACACCGACATCAGGATGCCCAGTTGCTGGTCGGCGCTGTTGATCAGGGTGCTCTGGCGACTGAGCCAGCCATCGTTGCGCAGTCGGTTGGCGGCAACGTTCAACGCAGACGCGAAACGCCCGCTGAGCGCGGGGACCGACAAGGGGTTGTCGTTCAGGGTACTGAGGGTGCGAATGGCGCCGCTGTTGTCATCCCGGTACAACATCGTGACTTCGGCCTTGGTGATGTCGCGAAACCCGTTCATCAGCTCGGAATCCATGACGAAGCCCATGCCGACCCAGGCGATCAGGTCCGGCGCCTCGACCGGCACCATCACCAGTTGATAGGGCTGGCCTTCGGTGATGGTCAGTTCACTGAACGCCGACTGGCCGGTGCGAATGTGTTGACGCAGGCTGTCGACATCCTCTCCGATGGCGTGGGTGCTGATGCGGACATCGCCGCTCGGGTCTAGCATGATGATCAGATCGGCGCCGATGCGCTCACCGTGGTTGGCGAGCACACTGATGATGGTATTTTCCTCGTTGGTGGCGATGGCCTGGCGGAAGGCGAAGTCCTCGGCGAGCAGGGTGGCGCGATCGGTCAGTTGGCGGCTGTTTTCATCGAGCAGGGTTTCGAACACGCGCTCGGCCACCTCCAGCTCCCGGGCGGCATTCGCGCGCGCATTGGCATCGGTGGCGCGCATCACCGCCCAGATGGTGGTCGCCAGTGTCAGCCCGAGCAGGCTGATGAAGATCAGCAGCAGGCTGGTCCGAAAGCTAATCGCCATTGTTCTTGTACCTCTGCAACCTGTTACGCAGACCCGAGCCTTCCGGTTCAGGTTCCGTTTCGGGCAGAGTGAACGGCAATTGGATTTCGAGCGTCTCGCCGCCGGCCTGTCGCAGGTCCGACAACGACAGCGACATGCTCTGTTTCATGTCCGGATGCCAGAGGGTCACCCGGTCGGCGCTGCCCTCACTGTAGGCGGGCAGCGTGATCCGCCCCTGGGCATCGGAGACGCCGTAGATCTGGCTGTCGACGACATAGATGTAGCCGCGCATCGAGTCGTGGATGTTGCACCCGAGCACCACCAGGCCGGACTGGTCGAATTCGACCGGCGGCGCTTCGTTGCCCTGGTAGAGTTGCAGTTCGAACGTCTTGGCCGGGGAGAAGGAGTAGACGTGGTGGCGGGTGTCGTCGCTGTTGGGGAATCGCACCCGGGTGCCGGCGCGAACGACGGCCACGCGCGGCACGAATTCGAGATCCACCTGGTCGACGATGGCCTCGCCGGGCTCGCCTTCGGGAGCGGTCGTCTCGGCGCCCTCCAGCACCAGAACGGCCTCGCTGACGGGCTGGCCCTGAAGGTCCACCAGTGTGAGGCCGGGCAGGGTCGCGGCCTGTGCCGCGCCACCGATCCAGACACCCCCCAAGAGCCCCAACAGCCCGGTTTTCAAACGGCGCATGACTGCCTCTCTCGCGTCGAATTACAGCCCGTACTATAGACGACAATCGACGCTAGTGGGCCAAGCGGTAAATTCGGTGACAAAGGAGCACAGTCAAAGTGCGTGGAACAAGGCGGAAAAACGCAGGAATGCTTGCTGCATTTCAAGTTTTTCCAACGCGGTTCCACGTGCTTTGGCGAAGCGAACTGTTACCTAATTTACCGCTTGGCCCACTAGGGGCCATGTCCGCAGTCAGTCGAGCACGGACCAGCCGAGCCGATCGCCGTCGGGTTCGATGCGGTAGACGGCGGCGCCGGGCCGGTCGGCCAGTACGGACAATTGTCCGTCGTTGACGACAACGGCGGCCAGGTCGGTGGCGGCGAGCGCCGGGATCGGGTCGGCGGCGAGGTGGTTGAGCAACGGCAGGGTGCGCTGTTCGCTGTCGAGATGCGGGCAGAACAGGCCGGGGACGAAGCCGAGGCCGTCGACCCGGGTGAACTGCCAGTCACCGTCGGCGTCGAAACTGTCGGAGTCGCTGAAGCCGGCTTCGAACCAGCAGATGGCGCCGGCGCTGAGGCCACACAGCATTTTGTCGGCGTCGAACGCCTGTTGCAGCAGGCGGTCGACGCCGCGCTCGCGCCACAGCTCGATCATTTTGCGGGTGTTGCCGCCGCCGACGTAAATGAGGTCGGCCCAGTCGATGGCTTCGGCAATGTCGGCGTCCTCGGGTGCGTCGGTCAGGGTGAGGGCGCGGGCGTCGCAGCCGAGTTCCTGGCCGTAGACGCGGTGGAAGGTTTCGATGTACCCGGGAGCGTCGTTGCTGGCCGTCGGGATGAACAGGGCGCGGGGTTGGGGTTTGTGGGTGTGGCTGACGATGAACTGGTCGATGTTGAAGGTCTGACCTTCTGCGATTTCTCCGCCGCCGATGGCTACGATGGGCATGACTGCTTCCTTCTTTCTGAGTCCTTGGATTGGTGCGTGCCTTTATGCCAAGTTTCGGTGGTTTGTTCAAGGCTTGGTGGTTGAGGTCCGCGCTGGAGACGGGTGATGCTCTTCCGGGGCGGTCCGACGTTTCGGCCGCCGTAGATACATCCTTGTAGGCTTAACTTCGACCCGGGCTGGCGCACCAGTCCTTGGCTCAGATGTCCCCTCCAGAGCATCACCCGCCTCCAGCGCTGTACTGGTTGCCAACCAATATTACCCAACTCCGTAGTTTCGCCGGTAGGGTGGGCACCGCCCACCAATGTGTGCGGTTCCACCACCGGTTGCAAACACCGCCCTGTTCCACCGATATTGACGAATCACCTTTGGGTGGTTGTTACAACATGGTGGGCCGTGCCCACCCTACGAAACAACAATCCCTCATCGAAACTCGATGGGTTTTAATTCCTGCCCGTCGCCTTCCGATGGCTCCGTGGCGATTTCCGATTCACTCGTCCCGGGATGCTCCGGTTTATCCTCCCGCGGCTCCACATCAAACATCGCCTTCCCCGTGCGGGGAGTGCCGGTATCACTTACTCGCTGTTGCGATAACCGTTCGGACAATTGTGCGGCCAGTTGGCGGCACTGTTTGGCCTGGGTTTCCCGGTCCGGTTGCCGGTCGAGCAGGTCGGCCAGCAGGTGGAAGGCGTCGGGGAGTCTGGGGTAGTCGGGGTGGCGTTTGTGCAGGCCGTTGAGCAGGTGTATGGCGGTTTTGGAGTCGCCCTGTTCGGCGGCGTCCCGTGCCAGGGCGAGGCGCAGGTCGGGATGGTCGGGGATGTAGTTCGCCAGCAGGGTTCTGACCTGGTTGAAGACGGTGAGCAGGCGCGCCTGCTGGCCGTGAGTGTGCGCGAACCGCAGGTATGCGGTGGCGGCTTTGGGCAGTTCGGCGGTGTCTTCGAGTTGGTGGGCGCAGTCGAAGTATTGGGTGGGGAAGATTTTGTTGTCCGGAAACTGGTTTAGGGCCTGGTTGAACAGGGTGTAGGCGTTTTGGTAGTCGCCGCGTTTCAGGGCGATGTCGATGCGGGCGCCGAGTAGGTTTTCGTCGCTGCGCTGGACGGGTCCGTCGCCGTAGTCTTCGCGGGCGTGGAAGCCGAGTTGACCCTGATACTGGAAGATCATGTAGCCCATGATGTGGAAGATGACGATGAGGTAGTAGTTGGAGGCCATGTTCTGGAGGATGTAGGAGACGACGAGCCAGTCGTCTCCGATGAACTGGTGCAGTACTGTGACGGACCCCATCATGACCATGATCAGGGCGAGCAACAGGCCGTAAGGCAGTCCGATGGCGGTCATCAACCGGAAGGTGTTGACCGGGTTGATGCTGGTGATGAGGTCGTGGTTGAGGCCGAAGCTGATCAGCATGGCGGGCAGGCCGATGATGAAGAAAAACGCCAGTAGAGCGGCCGCGGTACCGCCGATAAAGTGACCGGCGGCGAAGACGATGCCGATGAGGGCAAGCACCATCAATACCAGTTGAAACAGCAGGCCGATGCCGCCCTGAAAGGCGTCGGCGATGTCGGGAGCCACCATGCGCCCCCGGGCGGTGTCTTCGAGGGCGCGGAAGCTGTACTTCATGATGGCGCCGGTACTGATGAGGTAGAGCGCGATGAACAGCACCAGACTGGAGAGAATCGAGAGTATGCCGGACATGACCGAGACCACGACGATCAGCGAGACGGTGCCGGTGTTGAACGGGTAGCGAAAGGCGGCCTGCAGACGTCGCCAGAACGGTTCGACGTTGTTGCGGGCGCCGAGGCTTTCGGTCGGCCGGTTACACACCAGGCATAGGGTGTCGTTGTCGACGCAGCGGTCGCAGCGGCCTTCACCGCAATGGTCGCACTCATAGGTGGAGGCCCGCAGCGGGTGGTAAGCGCAATAATCCATCAGTAGGCCTCCATCAGTTGATCGGCGAGACGGGCGTATTGGGTGTGTTTCACAGTCTGGCTCAGGGTCTCGAACGCCATGGACAGTTTGCGCGCGAATATCCCCAGCGCATGGCTATTCTGTCCGGCCTGCTGTAACTGAAGGAAGATCGATTCGGCGGTCTCGACGTGCTGACCGGTCACCAGACGCATGCCGAGCTTGATGCGTTCCTCGGCCGGGATCGCCGTCATCAGCTTGGGGTTGTCACGACACACCTGCGCGACCTTGTCGAGCTCGGCCGGCATCAGCCGGTCCATTCGCACCAGGGCCCAGGCCGCCTGCAGCCGGGACTTGCCACCGCGCGGTTTCAGCAGGTTGTAGCGCAGCGCCGCCAGTTCGAAATCGAGCCCGTCTTCCCTGATCATCCGGTTCAGCCGGGTCAATGCCGTCTTGAACTGGCACTGAGAAATAGCGTCGTAGATCCCCGCCAATCGTTCGCGGCGCGGATCGACGCTTTGGTCGGTTTCGATATACTCGGTATTGAACAGACTGCGATTCAGCAGCCAGGCGGAACCGATCAGCACCGCACCGGCGAGGAAACCACCGGTGTGCGCCATGAAGGCCACATTGGAATCGACATTGGTGTGGTACGAATACAATTCCTTGCCGATGTAGAACGGCAGAATCAACAAGGCCGGTGCGCGGATATACCCCACCAGGAAAAACAGCCAGTAGAAGAACTCGATGCGCTTGAAGCGGAACACCGCGAGGTACATCGCCATTACACCGGAGATCGCACCCGACGCCCCCACCAGCGGCTGCGGGCTGTCCAGGTTCAGCGCCGCATGCGCCAACCCGCCGGCCGCGCCGGACAGCAGGTAAAACAGCAGGAAGCGCCCGTGCCCGATGGCCGCTTCCACGGCGAAACCGCAGATCGCCAGAAACACCAGGTTGCCGACCAGATGCATCAGGCCACCGTGCAGAAACTGATGGGTGAATACATCCAGGACCTGCAATTCGCTCGGTACCAGGCCCAACGCCAGCGAACTGATCGATTCGACCTGTGCCTGAATCCGTTCCCGTTCTCGCAACCAGGTTCGAAATTCCCGGTCCGGCAACTGCGACCGCATTTCCCGGGTCACATACGGGAAGAATTCACGATCGAACAGCAACCGAACCGCGACCGGCTGGTAGTAACCGTTTTCAAACGCCGACTCCAACTCCGAACGCAGCTCCGATTCGCCCTCCCGCGCCAGGTAGTCCCGGTACACCGGCCATTCAAGCTCCAGAAACTCCCCTTCGGCATAGGCTTGAATCGCCTCGCCGATCTTGCGGTTGTCACCACTTTGGTAGAGTGCGAAGACGAGGATATTGAGCAGAATGATGCCGAACAGCACGACCGGCGCATGCTGCCAGTCGAATCGTTTCTCGGTGGGAAGGATAATCACGGTACCGCCTCTCCTTTGCGCACGGGGTCCATTCGATGTTCAAGGAAGAATCAGATGCTACCACAAGCCATGTAGGGTGGGCACCGCCCACCACGGGAGAAAAACCGACCCCTGAGCCATCCGCTGGAACCGAACGTCAGTACGCTTGGACGTAACCGGCGGTTGAATCGCAAAATGTGTTGGGGCACCGAAACCGAAGTGTCGGACCATCCCACCCTATCAGGCGACATCCTTCCGGAATCAAGTTCAGCGTCGCAGAGATACCATGATGGGGGTACGTCGACCGCGAATGTCCAATGATTCCCGATACTGCCGGGGCGTCATCCCCTTGATCTTCAGGAAATGCCGATTGAAATTCGCCACATTCGAGAACCCTGCTTCGAAACAGATGTTCGTAATCGGCTTGTCGCTCGCTTCCAATTGTTCACACGCCCGACTGATGCGTAAGCGGGTCACGAAATCAATGAACCGATAGCCGGTCGTCTTTCTGAACCAGCGTGAAAAGAACGATGGCGTCAGCCCCAGTAAACCGGCGACATCGTCGAGATGCAGATCCGTCGTGCAGTGCTCCATGATGTGATTGACGACGATGCTGACCCGTTCTTCGATCAAGCTGTCCGATTCGTCCTCGAACGAGCGCTCCGACAGCGTTCGGTAATCGCCGGATTCGGCCAGGGTCGTCATGATCTCGAGGAATTTCAGCACACGGGGCATGCCTTTCAATCGCGCTACGTCGGTAAAGGCATCCGCCACTTTCCGACTGGCGTCCGGGGAAAACTCGATGCCATAGCGGGAGTCCGCCAGCATCGTTTTCATGGCGCGCATTTCCGGTAGGCAGTCGGCCAGGGAGCACATCCGCTCGTCGGAAAAGTTGATCACACGGTCACGTATGCCACTTTGAAAGTCCGCCAGCGACACCCAGTTGTGCGGCAGATAGGGACCGCACAAAAACACCGTTCCAGGCTCGAAAGGGCCGACGTAATCGCCGATGAAGGCATTGCCCCGCGTGCTTTGTATCAGATGCAGCTCGTACTCGTTGTGGTAATGCCAGCGCACCAGAGAGCTGTCCGCGCCATGGGCGAGGTAACGAAAGGAATGCTCGGCTTCATACACCGCTTCATAGCTGGGTTTGGAAACACTCATGGATGGCTCCCGAAGATTGTACTTGTGTACCGCCCAACCGTGCGACCCGATCACCGCCCCGGGACAGGTCCGGTAAAGCATAGCGCACAAAGCCATGGCATGAGCAAAGAGGTCAAATAAGTATCGATATTGTCCCGTTTAATACAGGCCGCCCGACGGCCTCTTGTCTTTACTGAACAGGGCCGGTCAAGTCGGCCGGTTGTCCCGACAACAATAAGCGTGCAAAACGCCCGGTCGATCTCCGTGGATCGACTCCGAGTCCGCAACACAGTGAGCGCCCAAGATGTTAACCAGCCTCCCCCGCCCCAGCATCATCCTGCGTATTTCCATCGGTTTCTGCATCGTCGTCGCGGTGATCGCCGTCTCGACGATGATCAGCATCGGCTATGCCCGCAAGACCATCGACAACGTCGGCACCCTGACGGAAAGCGCGACCCCTATCGTGCAGACCAACAACGAGCTGGATTTGCACCTGACCCGTGCCACCGAACTTTTTCAGCAGTACCTGGGCACCACGAAAACCGGTGAACTGGAACAGCTGGCCCGGGAAATCGCGGCCAACCGTGACGAGACCCGTCAACGTCTGTCCCGCCTGAGAGCCAGCCTGACCGACATCGATGGGGTTCAAGCGGAACTGGAACGGGTCTCGAATCTGGAGGACACCGTCGGCCGCATCGATACCGTGATGGATGACACCATGGCGCGGTACCGGCGGAGCCTGACCGTGGTCGCCGGTTTCGAGACCAAATCGACCGAAGTCGACCGTCTGCAGTCCGACATCGGCCCGCTGTTCGATGACCTGTTGCTGTCGCTGGACGACGACTATTCACTGGCCATCGCCTACGAATTCTACGCGTCCTTTCTCGGCGGCCTGATGATCATCAAGGACATCGGCCTGTCCGACACCCTGGACGAGCTGAGTGCCAACGAGCAGCGATTTTCACAGTGGGACCAGAATCACCAGAATCAATTCTTCAGTTTTACCCAATTGGCCATGCGCTACCCGGATGCGCGTGACTTCATGCAAGCCGCGCAGGAAATCACCCAGTTGCTGAATGCGCTGACGCTCGGGACCGATGAGGCCCCCGGGCTCATCGATGAACGGAAAACGCTGATCGAATCGGCCCTGGGGTATGACGACAGCCTGCGACAGTTGCAGTCCCTGCAGACGAGAGCCGGCGAAGACCTGCGGGCGCTGAACACCTTCGCGCAACGTTATTCGGTGGCGACCAACAACACCGTTTCCGCCAACCTGACCAACAGCCTGACCGCCGCCGCGACCGCGCTGGGACTGACCGTGGTGGTGGCGGCCGTGGTGTTGCTGCTCATCGTGCGCAGCATCCGTCCACCGCTGCGCCGCCTGAAGCGCGCGCTCGACAACCTGGCCAACGGCGACCTCAGCCACCCCATCCGCCAACACAGTCGGGACGAGATGGGCGAACTGACCCAGGCCGTGGAGCAGGTGCGCCGCTCGCTCAGTGTCATGATGAGCGAATTGAAGGAAAAAGCCCTGGAAATGCAGGACTCGGCCGGTCACAGCCAGGCGATGTCGGAATCGCTGAAGACCCGATCGATCAGCCAGAGCGAAGACACCGAATCCATCTCCACCTCCATGCTGGAAATGAGCGCCTCGGTGCGCGAAGTGGCCACCACCACGGACGAGGGCATGCGTCTGGCGACCCAGGCGGTCGATGAAATCGAACACACGGTGACGGAAATCAACCGAAACCTGGACTCGCTGGCGTCGTTGCGCGACAGCATCGACCAGTCGGTCCAGTCGATGGAATCCCTGACCCGGGAAATGAAGGGGGTGGAAAGCGTGTCCACCGTGATCGAGGGCATCGCCGAACAAACCAATCTGTTGGCGCTGAACGCGGCCATCGAGGCCGCGCGGGCCGGCGACCAGGGGCGGGGCTTCGCCGTCGTGGCCGACGAGGTTCGCACTCTGGCCAGTCGCACCGCCGAATCGACGGCGGAGATCCGCGAGACGATCGAAAACCTGATCAGCGGCTATCAGGCCCTGTCCGACACAATGGCGCGCAACCAGTCGGCCGTGGCCGACAGTCACGAGGTGTCCCGGCATTCGTTCGAGGCGATTCGTCAGTTCCGCCAACGCATCACCGACATTAACCATCTGAGCCAGAGCATTTCCCACGCCACCGGCGAACAGGGCATCACGGCCGACGACATCAGCCTTCGGCTGACCCGCATCGCCGACGTCACCAAGGAAACCCGGGACAGCGCCGTCTCGGCCTCGGAGACCAGCCAACGACTGGGCCGGGTGGCCAGCGAGCTCGAGGCCCTGGTCGAACGGTTCAAAGTCGACAACGCAAACCCCGGAGAATGACTATACTGACTCCCACTCCAAATACATGAGTCGGGAGGAGTAGCGGATGTCGTTAGCGGCCCCGGTTTGTCCGAGGGGTCTGTGCAGCCGGGTCGTCGCGATCCTGTTGTTGGCCTCACTGGCTCAGGCCGACACCTTGCGCATCGCCAGTGGCGAAAAGGACCCCTACATCGGACCTCACCTCACCGACGGCGGCTATGTCCAGGCACTGATCGAACACGTACTCACGGACGCCGGTTACGATGTCGAACTGGCATTTTTCCCCTGGGAGCGGGCCCGGGTTCTCGCGGAAAAAGGCGATTTCGATGCGATCGTGTCTCCGGTAAATGCCCGCGTGGACCCGAGTCCCTTTATTTCAACCGACGGATTTCCCGGTGAGAAACTGGGTCTGCTGAAACGCAAGGCGTACGATTTTTCCCTGCCCGCCACCCCGACACAACTGCTGGCCGATGACGCCGAAAAGTTACTGGGCGCCCTCGCCGGTTTGAGACTCGGACTGGTTCGGGGCGCCGATGCCCTGCCCTTTCTCGATCAAGCCACGGAGTTGAGTCGGCAATACGTCGTCACCTACGAACAAGGCATGAAGATGCTGGCCAGCGAACGCATCGACCTGCTGCTGATCGACAAGTACACGGCCGCCGACATCATGACCGACTCCCTGCCGCACCTGATCGGGCAGTTGGAATTCGTCGACCCGCCGCTGCTCGAACGCGATTTCCATCTGGCGGTTCGCACGCGCCGCGCCGATGCCGAACTCCTGGTCGAACGCTTCAACCACCACCTGCGGCAAGCCGTTCAGGACGGCACCCTGGCGACCCTGATGGCCAGCCACGGTTTTGGCTCGAAACCGGCCATGAACAACGCCGTCCACCGGCTCACCATCGGTACGGTGGACAACCCGGATATGGAAATCATGCGTGAACTGTCCGCCGAATTCGAGGCGGAACACCCGAATATCGAGCTGGACTGGCAGGTCCTCGACGAGAATATTCTGCGCCGCCGTTTGATGAGCGACCTGGCGATTTCCGATGGCCAATACGACATCATGACCATTGGCACACTGGAGGCGCCACTGTGGGCCGAGCGCGGCTGGCTGGTGCCCATCGATGCGGATCGGTTGCCGGCGGGGTATGACCGGGACGATTTGATTCCCACGGTGCGCGAAGGCCTGTCGTTCGAATCCCGACTCTACGCCCTGCCGTTTTACGCCGAGAGCACCATGACCTATTACCGGACCGACCTGTTCGAACAGGCCGGTCTGACTATGCCCATGAGCCCGACCTACGACCAGATTCAACGATTCGCCGCCGAACTGCATCGGCCGGAAGACGGCGTCTACGGTATTTGCCTGCGCGGCAAACCGGCCTGGGGAGAAAACATGGCGTTCATATCCATCCTGGTGAACGCCCATGGCGGCCGCTGGTTCGACATGGAGTGGGAACCCCAAATCTACAGCCCGGAGTGGCATCGTGCGCTGAACCGATACAAGACGCTCATGACCGAGTACGGTCCGCCCGCTCCCGAGCAGCAGGGATATACCGAATTGCTGGAGCACTTTTCCCAGGGAAGATGCGCCCTCTGGATCGACGCGACCGTCGCCGCCGGGACCCTGTTCAACCCGTCCCGATCACGAGTGGCCGGGACGACCGGCATCGCCTCCTCGCCAACGGCCGTCACCAATCGCGGAGCCAACTGGTTATGGAGCTGGGCGTTGGCTGTGCCGGAATCCTCCGCCCAACAGGACGCCGCTCTGAGCTTTATCGCTTGGGCGACGTCCCGGGATTACATCCAGCGGGTCGGAGAACGCAAAGGCTGGCTCAGTGTTCCGCCCGGTACGCGGCTGTCCACCTATGAACTGGCGGACTATCGCGCCGCCGCTCCGTTCAGCCAGTTTGTCTTGCAAGCCATTCAGTCGGCCGACATCAGTGAGAACACACTGCAACCGACGCCCTATGTCGGCATACAGTTTGTCCGAATTCCCGAGTTCCCCGCCATCGGCACCAACGTCGGTCGACACATGGCCCGCATCATTACCGGTGACGCCAGTGTCGCGGAGGCGTTGCAGGCCTCCCAATCCCTGACCGCGCACATCATGTGGCAGGCGGGGTACCGCTAACAGGGTCGCTCCACCGAGTCCGCCGAATTACCGGACGACGACGAACCCGGGCGATGCGTTCAGAAGGCGTCGATATCGTGTTCGCGCAGGTAGTCACCCACATTGTGCGAAGCCCTTACAAAATCCGACGCCCGTGTCAGTTCGCGCGGTATGTCCACACCCTGATTCGTTAACCGCGACTCGAGCAGTTCGGCCAGCACCTTACCCACGTAATTACCGATCTGCTGAAACTCTTCCGTCTGCACGAATTGAATACCGCGATACGGTACCGGCTGCGCGCTTGGTTGGTCGAAATCCGTCGTGCGGATGGCGTCGATGGTCGGATCGGAAAAACGGGCGTATTGCTGGTACGCCGAATTCCGATAGAGGGACCGACGCGTCCCCGGAGGCACCTGAGCGATCCCGTAGTGCTCCTCGACCAGTCGATGGTAGTCGTTCGACGTGGCCCATTGCACGAACCGCCAGGCCGCTTCCTGCGCCCGGGAACCACTGGGTACGGCGAACCCCCAGGACCACAGCCAGTTCGAGCCCCGATCGGTCACCTGGGTGGGGGCCCGGGCATAACCGACGTGCGGGTAAATGTCCGCGGTCGCGATCGAGCCGCCGGCCGCGGTCGAGTCGACCCAGACATCGCAGTCACCGGATCGGAACGCCGCCAGGTTTTCGGAATAGCCGTTCAGCCAGGCATCGGGCAGGCCGTAATTCGCCATCAGTTCCAGATAAAAATCAACGGCGCGGTGCCAGGGTTCCTCGGTCAGTGTCGTGCCCCATTGTTCATCGAACCAGCGGCCGCCAAAGGCGTTGACCAGGGTGGAAAACAGCGCCATGTTCTCGCCCCAACCGGCCTTGCCGCGCAAACAAATCACTCCGGCCTGGTCGTTGGAACGGATCTTCAGTTCGGACAGCAGCGATTCGATCTGCGCCCAGCTGGGGGCGGCGGGCATGGTCAGATCGTAGCGATTGAATACATCCCGGCGATAGTAGGTCATCGAGCTCTCGCCATAAAACGGCAAGGCGAAATAGTGATCGCCGTGACGGAACCCTTCCATGATTTCCGGGATCCAGTCCGTTCCCTCCACCGTCGACAGGATGGACTCAGGCACCGGGGCGAGACGGCCGTTCTTGCCCCACAGGGGCGCTTCCAGCAGCCCCAGGGTGTAGACGTCATAGCGCGGGTCCGCTCTTTTGCTGTCGCGCGACTGCATCAAACGGAGCACGCTCTCGTCGACCACTTCCCAACTGATGGTGATGTCCGGATTTTCGCGGACGAAGTATTCGGACAGTTGTTGCATGTTCAGCATATCGGCATTGCCGACGGTGGCGACCACGATTTCCTGGGCCAGTGCCTTGAAGGAAAACAGCGGCACGGTCAGAAACAGGACCCTCAACAGCGACGTGCGGACAGGGGTGGGGAGTATCATTGCATGACCCTCTTTTTGTTTTTATTGCCACACCCATTAAAGGCAAACGCTCGCCAAATAAACAATCCGTTCCGGACGGATTGCAGTACTATTTTTACGCAACGGTGAACGAGGTTTCGAAAATCGAGTTAAAAAAAGGCGGCCACACGGGCCGCCAAGTACTGCTTGTCCACCCGCCGAATATCGACGAGGTCGACCTGCCATGAACGTCAGGCACTCTGCTTTAAACAGTCAACCAGGGTGTCGTAGGCTCCCCGGTCAACAATCGTCCGATACCAGTGATCCACTTCCTTCAGGAATGCCTGGCCGGCGGGATCGGGGTGCTCGCCGAAAAAGGCATCCGTTTTCAAAAGCGATAAACGGTCCGATCGCGTGGCCCGATTCAACTCATCGGGCAGGTTGAATTCCATGATCTCCAATTCGGTACCGTCGTCCGATGTCGCGTTCAGGTACGCCAGAAAGCAGGCGAACATGAAACTCAGTCTTGTCGTGTCCGCCTGTCTTGAGAGCAGGTCGGTCACCACGGGCATGCTGTAATTTTTCAGCTTGGCATAGCCGTCGGAACAAATCCGAATCTGCTGGTCACCGATCCGGCTGTTGCCGAATCGCTCGATCAGGGTGGCCTGATAGGGCTTGACCGGCATGTCCGGGATTGTCGGCAGCGTCGGCTCGGCGTCCAGAACCATATAGTCTCTCACCAGTTGCCGGATGGCGATGTCCTTGATGGCGGCATCGACCCGTTTATAGCCGGCGAGATAGCCGACATAGGCCATCATCAAATGGCTGCCGTTCAACAATCTCAACTTGGTTTTTTCATACGGCGAGACATCCGAAGTGAACTGAACCCGTACCTGTTCCAGTGCCGGTCGCCCGGCGGCGAAGTGGTCTTCGACCACCCACTGGATGAAGGTTTCACAACCCACGGCGCAAGGGTCGACCACTTCGAACTCGTTCCGGACCAGGTCGGTATCGGCGCTCGATGGTGCCGGTGTGATGCGGTCGACCATGGAGTTGGGATAGGTCACGGCCTGTTCGAACCAGGGCTTCAATTCGGGTTCGGCCAGTTCGATAAAAGCCAACATGGCTTTACGCAACACATCGCCGTTTTGCGGCACATTGTCACACGACAACAGAGTGACTCGTCCGTCGTCCGCCAAGCGCGCACGGCGACGACCGGCCTGCCACAGAAAACCGAAAAGCGTACGGGGCGATTCCGGGTGTTCGAGGTCGTGAACGATGTCGGGGTGGTCGCTGAAAAACCGGTCCTTTTCGAAGTCGTATCGATAGCCTCCTTCGGTGACCGTCATACTGATGATCCTGACCTCGGGGTCCGCCAGTTGCCCGATGACGGCGTCACGCTCATCCGGTGCGAACAACAGCCGTTTGATGGACCCGATCACACGACTGCGTGAGCCGTGGTCGTCTTTTTCCGTCAGGGTGTAGAGGCCGTCCTGCTGTTTCAGTTGCCGGATCAGGGATTCATCGCCGGGCATCAGGCCGATGCCGCAAACCCCCCAGTTCAGGTCATCCGTCGACGCCATGTAATCGTCGAGGTAACGCGTCTGGTGTGCCCGGTGGAAACCGCCCACGCCGATGTGGGCGATGCCGATCCGGACCTGTGCGCGCTCATAGGCCGGCCACTGAATTCCGGGAGGACAGGCCCTGGACGTCAGTTCGGTCAGTGGTCGTGGTACGTGTGTCACGTGCAGTTTCCCCTTTAGGGCAGGCTCTGTGACCTGCCGCTGTGCAGAATGGGTTGAATGTGGGACGGTGCCGGATGACTTACTTGACGGCACCGAAGGTGAGGCCGCGCACCAGTTGTTTCTGGCTGATCCAGCCGAACACGAGAATGGGCGCCACCGCGAGCGTCGAGGCGGCGGACAGCTTCGCCCAGAACAGACCTTCGGGACTGGAATAGGAGGCGATCAGGGCCGTCAGCGGCGCGGCTTTGGAGGCGGTCAGGTTCAGCGACCAGAAGGCCTCGTTCCAGCTCAGAATCAGCGACAGCAAAAAGGTCGATGACAGCCCGCCCAGGGTGATCGGGATCAGAACATGGCGGATTTCCTGCCATAAATTAGCACCGTCCATGCGGACCGCTTCGAGGATGTCCTTCGGGACTTCCCGGAAATAGGTGTAGATCATCCAGATGACGATGGGCAGATTGATCAGGGTGTAGATGATGGTCAGGCCGGTTTTGGTATCCAGCAGCGAGGTGTCCCTGGCCAGCAAATACAACGGCACCAGAACGCCGACCGGAGGCAGCATCTTGGTGGACAGCATCCACAACAGCACGCCCTGGGTACGCTTGGTCGGGTAGAACGCCATCGAATAGGCCGCCGGAATGGCGATGACCATGCCGATGATCGACGCACCGAAACTAACGACCACCGAGTTCCAGGCGTATTTCAAATAGTCGCTGCGTTCGAACACGGCGACGTAGTTTTCCAGGGTGGGTTTGAAGATCAACGCCGGCGGTGTCGAGAAGGCGTTCAACTCGGTCTTCAGACTGGTCAGCACCATCCAGAAAATCGGGAAGAAAATGGTCAGTGCGACCAGCCAGGCCGCCACCGTGACCGTGATGTTCTTGACGATTTTCGCCTGACGCATGTCCAGCAGGGGCTGCTTGCGGGCCAGCGAGGGTTGTGACATGGGTTTTACCTGTTGGGTGTTCATAGCCGCTCCTATTGCTCCGCCAGGGATTTACCCACGGCCCGTATCAGGAAGAAGGCAACGATATTGGCCAGCAACACGGCGATAACGCCGCCGGCCGACGCCATACCGACATCGAATTGCAGCAGTGCCTGCGAATAAATCAGATAGGCCAGATTGGTCGTCTGGGTACCCGGCCCGCCCGAGGTAGTGGTGAAGATTTCCGCGAAGATCGACAGCAGGAAAATCGTCTCGATCATGATGACCACGGTCAGCGGCCGGGCCAGATGCGGCAGAGTGATGTGACGGAACACAGCCAGGGGACCGGCGCCGTCCATCTTGGCGGCTTCCAGTTGCTCCTGGTCCATCGATTGCAGCGCGGTCATCAGAATCAGAATGGCGAACGGCAGCCATTGCCAGGAGACGATGATGATGATGGACGTCATCGGAATGTCGGTGAACCAGTCGATGGGTTGCAAACCGAACGTATTGGCGATGAAGGCGAACAAACCACTGACCGGATTCATCAGCAGGTTTTTCCAGACCAGCGCATTAACGGTGGGCATGATGAAAAACGGCGAAATCAACAGGACGCGCACGATGCCCTGCCCCGGAAACGGATGGTCGACCAGGATGGCGATCAGAGTGCCGAGGCCGACGGTGATGATCAGCACCATGCCGACCAGAACCAGGGTATTGGTCAGGCCGTCGATGAAACTGGGATCGGTGAAAAAGTAGTAGTAGTTCTCCAGCCCGACGAAGGCTTTCATGCCCGGAACCATCAGGTTGAAGTTAATGGTCGAGAAGTAGAGGGTCATCCCCAGCGGAACGGCCATCCAGACCAGCAACAGAAGGACGGAGGGGGCCACCAGAAGCCTGGCGATACCGGTGTTTCGATTGACTTGAGACATGAGAGACTGCATCCGAGGTGAGGCTGGCACCGCCGACATCGAATGGATGCCGGCGGTGCGGTTCTTACAGGTCAGGCGCCGGGCTTAGTCTTGATAGCCCGCGCGACGAATTTCCCGGTCGACCACACGATTGGCGTTACTCAATGCCTGGTCGACGGAGGTATTGCCGGACAAGGCGCCCGCGACCTGCTGACCGACGACGGTGGCGAAGCCGCTGAAGCCGGGAATGGCGACGAACTGAACACCGGTGTAGGGTGAGGGTTCGAGTGTCGAGTCATTCGGGTCGGCCTTTTGCATTTGCGACAGCGTCATGTCAGCGAAACTGGCCGCTTCCAGATAAGCGTCGTTTTCATAGGTGGACTTGCGGGTGCCCGGCGGAATCGCGGCGATGCCGTGCTCCTCGGCCACAATCCGGGAATACTCCTTGGAGGTCGCCCAGGTCACGAATTCCTGCGCGGCGTCTTTGGCGTCGGAGCTGACCGGAATGGCCAATGCCCAGGCCCACAACCAGCCACTGCCTTTGTGGGTCACCTGCTTCGGTGCGGCGGCGAATCCGACTTGGTCGGGCACCTGGCTCTGGCTATCGTCGGTCACAAAGCTGCCGGCCACGGTGGCATCCACCCACATGGCGCACTTGCCGGTGTTGAACAGCGCCAGGTTCTCGTTGAAGCCGTTGCTGCTCGCGCCCGGAGGGCCGTAATTGCCCAGCAGGTCGACATAGAACTCGAGGGCGTTATGCCACTGTTCGCTTTCCAGCTGGGCGTTCCAGTCCATATCGAACCAGCGGCCGCCGAAGGCATTGACCATGGTGGTGAACAGGGCCATGTTTTCACCCCAGCCGGCCTTGCCGCGCAGGCATATGCCGTACTGTTCATTGGCGGGGTCGTGCAGCGCCACGGCGAATTCACGCACCTGTTCCCAGGTCGGTTCGCTCGGCATGGTCAGCCCGGCCTGTTCGAACAGGTCCGTGCGGTAGTAGGTCATGGAGCTTTCGCCGTAGAACGGCAGGGCGTAGAGCGTACCGTTGGCCGACAGGCCGCCACGTACCGACGGAAAGATGTCGTTCACGTCGTAACTGGCCGGCAGATTGTCCATCGGCACCAGCCAATCGTTCGCTCCCCAGATCGGGGCTTCGTACATGCCAATGGTCATCACATCGAACTGGCCGCTGTTGGCGGCGATGTCGGTGGTCAGGCGCTGGCGCAACACGTTTTCCTCGAGAATCACCCACTCCAGATCGATGTCCGGATGGGCGGCTTCGAACTCGGATGACAAGGCTTGCATGCGAATCATGTCACCGTTGTTCACCGTCCCGATGGTGACCGTTTCGGCCAGTGTCGCGGTGGAGAGCGATACCGCGCAGGCCAGGGTGGCGAGGCGGACGTAAGGGGTCTTCGTAATGCTCATGGATTCTCACCTGTGTGTTTGTTGTTTTTGTGGATCTACAATCGCGAAAAGCGGAATTTCACGATGTGCGGATGTCATTCATTAAACGAGTCCGGGCGCGATACTGCCAATACCGATCACAAGAATTTCTATACTTTTTTGTTGTTCCTGGGAGGCGATACGCGGGGAAGGCTCTGGGCCGCGGGATTCGGGACGGATATCCCGACACGCGGGGCCTGTCCGAAAGGGCGAAACCCGATCAGGAAGGGTCGGTGTCGGGGGTGGTTCTGGCGTTGCGCAACGAGAGCGATTCCCGGTACTGGCGGGGAGTCATGCCCTTGATCTTGAGAAACTGGCGGTTGAAGTTGGCGACATTGGCGTAGCCCACTTCGTAGCAGATATTGGTGATGGGGTCGTTGGTCAGCTCCAACCGCTCGCATGCCTTGCTGATGCGCAGGCGGATGACGAAATCGATAAAACGCCGCCCGGTCGCCTTCTTGAAATAGCGGGAAAAGAAGTTGGGGGACAGGTGCAGCAGACCAGCGACCTCCTCCAGGGTGATCTCGCGCTGGTAGTTGCGCGCCAGATACTCGACCACGGTATTGACCCGGTCCTCCATCATCGGATCGGTGTTTTCCTCGTAGGACCGGGTCGACAGGATCCGGTAGTCGCCCGCCTTGACCAGGGCGTTCATCAGCGACAGGAAGTTCAGCACCTGGTTCGTGCCCCGGGATTCTCCGATGCGTTCGAACAGGGGAATCAGCGGCCGGGTGGTCGCTTCGGAAAACTCGAGGCCGTAACGGGCATCGTCCAGCATTGGCCGGAAGGCCCTGAATTCCGGCATCGTTGTGGCCAGAGCCTGCATCAGTTCATCGGAAAAATTGACCACCTCGTCGCGAATCCCGGGGGACTCGTCGTGCGTGGTGATCCAGTTGTGCGGCAGGTTGGGACCGCAGAGAAACACCGTACCGGGCCGGAACATGCCGATGTAGTCGCCCACAAAGGCCTTGCCCCGGGTACGGCGAATCAGGTGCAGTTCGTACTCGCGATGATAGTGCCAGCGGATCAACGGACTGTCGGCGCCATGCGACAGATAACGCAGGCTGTGTTCGTGCTCCTGGACCAGTTCCAGTTCGGGATGAAGCGACATCGACGACTTTCCCCATTAACCCCATGACGGGTAATAATAGTACAGAATTCACGAATCCGGCCACCGACATGCGCCGGCACTTCGCCAGCGCGCGCCCCCATGCTAAATTGGCCGGCCACAATCGAATAACAATGACAACTGGAACCCTCATGGACTCGAAAGAATTCGGACTCGTCTTCGCCCAGCAACTGACCGGGCTGGAAGACCTGCACTACGGCTTCTGGGACGACACGCTGCCGGAACCTTCACTGCTGCACTTCAAAGCCGCCCAGGACCGCTACACCGAACAACTGACCCAGACACTGGAAGCCCACTGCCCGGCCGGGGCCCGCATTCTCGACGTCGGCTGCGGAACCGGGGAAGTGCTGCAGCACCTGAGCGGACGCGGCCACAGCGTCGACGGCGTCATTCCGGCACCGCACCTGGAAAAACGTGTGCGCGACAAGGTCGAGGCCGACGGCCTGTCCAGCCGTGTCTGGGGCTGCAAAATGGAAGACATTCCGGTGGCGGAGTTGAGCGGTCAATACGATGCGATTCTGTTCAGTGAAAGCTTTCAATACATCCCCTACCGAACCTCTCTGGCGCTGGCCCGGCAACTGCTCAGGCCCGGCGGCATCGTGCTGATCTGCGACTTTTTCAAGACCGACAACGCCGGTGACGGCCAACCGGGCGACAAGAGTTTCGGTGGCGGTCACCGTTATCGGGAGTTTCTGGACTATCTCGAAACGGACGGCTGGCAAACACTGGAAAACACCGACATCACCGCCCAGACCAGTCCCAACATTCATTTGCTGGACGAATTGCTGCGCCAACGCATCGGCCCGGCCGTCGGCACACTGGACACCTACCTCGCCGGTCGCCATCCGTGGCTGCTCAAGGCCGTCAAATGGGTATTCCGCAAGAAACTGACCAAACTGAAGTTCAAATACCTGAGCGGTCACCGCACCCAGGCCGTGTTCGAGCGCTACAAGACCTATCGCCGCATGGTGCTCAAGACGGGCGTCTGACACCACGCTGCCCGAGCATGGTCAGGAAGTGGCGACTCAACAGGTGCGCCTGGTCCACGTTCGAGGCCAGGCCTTCCGACTCCAGGCAGGCCTGTTCACTCGAGCTCACCGAATTATTACCCAGTTCCAGCAAGTTGAGGGCCTGGCGCTTGACCTGCACGCTCATGGCCGACTGTTCCTCGGTCGCACTCGAGACTTCGGCGGCGTGAGTGGCGATGCTGTCGACGCTCGATAACAGGTCCAGCATCGCACGGTGGCTTTGTCGGCTGGCTTCCACCGTGGAATCGGCCACCTGGACGCCATTGCGGATGGTGGCCACCACCTCGCCGGTCGATGACTGCAAACCGTTGACGGTCTCGGATATCTCCTCGATGGAATCGTGAGTCCGTCGGGCCAGTGCCCGAACCTCGTCGGCGACCACGGCAAACCCGCGACCGGATTCCCCCGCACGCGCCGCTTCGATCGCGGCGTTCAGCGCCAGCAGATTGGTTTGTTCGGCGATGTCCGAAATCACCTCCAACACCCGGCTGATGGCCTGACTGTGCGTCGACAGTTCCTGAATCTTACCCTCCGCCTGTTGCAGGGACGCCGAGAGATCTTCCATCGATTCGTTGACGTTGGACAGCATGGTCTGGCTCGAGGTTGCCGAATCCCGTGACACCTCGGTCGCCGAATGAGTCGAGGCCGCCAGCTCGCCCACTCTCTGGACGCTGCGTTCCAACTCATCGAAGGCCGTGGTAATGGCGGACAAATCGGCTTGCTGACTGCGAATGCTTTCAACCGACTTACCCACACAATCGACCGCGGCCCGCTTGGAAGCGTGCAGATCATTCACGTTGTCGTGAATCCGGGCCGACACCGCGCGCAGGATGGAATCCTTTTTTTGCAACTCGAATTGCAGCCAACCGACTTCATCGCGACGGCCGGTATACAGATACGGCATGACCGGATGGGTTTCGCGCCGGGCCTGTCGAACCAGTCGGTGAATCGGCCGCATCCAGGCCATGACGACACCGGCGAACACCGTCAGCAGCCCGATGAGCGGCACCACGCCGATGCCGGCCGGCGAGACCGCGTTCCACCCGAGCAACACCCCGAGAGCGGCGCCATACAGGAGAGCGACTTTCGCAATCAGCCCCGGCGCGATGGCCTGATAACGGCGCGGTAATCGACCACGACGCCAAACCCGATACACCGATTCGGCTCGACGGGTTTGCGACTCATCAGGGCGAATGCGAACCGATTGGTATTCAACGGTTTCACCGTCTTTCGAGATGGGCGTCACGAACGCATCGACCCAATAATGATCGCCGTTTTTGCAGCGGTTCTTGACCAGCCCTTTCCAGGATTGCCCCGAGAGTATCGTGTCCCACAGATTTTCAAACGCGGCTTCCGGCATATCGGGATGGCGAATGACATTGTGGGGTTGGCCGACCAACTCCTCGCGAGGAAACCCGGCAACCTCGAGGAAGTCGTTATTGGCACCGGTGATGTAGGAATTCATATCCGTTGTGGTGATCAGGTTGTATTCGAAAGAATAGGAAACTTCGTGTTGACTGACAGGTTGATTGTTTCTCATTCGGCACGCTCCGTAGCATGGACAGCGCATTCAGAGTGATGCCGGATTCAACCCTCGTATATCCGCATATTGCAGACTTCCCGGCCGTTTTGATCCGGTCATCCAAGTCTTGCGAATCCTGTTACAAGCGGCCCTGTCCATCTCTGCAATATCTGGATAGGCGTCCCGAAATGGACGTGTAGCCTGAGAAACACTACCTATTTGGAGGGTCGACGGTCGATGCTCGTCCAACCGCAACATTCGGATTTTCGCGCGCTGGTGGAACACAACCCCAAGGCGGTCATGATGGCCTCGGACGAACCGCGCATCCTGTATGTCAACAAGGCCTTCGAACGCATCACCGGTTACGCCGAGGACGAGGTGCTGGGTCATAAACCCTCCATCCTGAGCTCGGGCCTGCACGGCAAGTCGTTCTACCAGGCCATGTGGCAGGAGTTGCGAACCCGACAGCATTGGGAAGGCATGATCTGGAATCGCCGACGCAACGGCGAGCTCTACCCGCAATGGCTCACCATCTACCCGCTGGAATCAACCGATGAGCCGATGTACGCCGGCGTCTTCACCGATGTAGGCGACGCGCAACACATTCGCGAGAAAGTCACCTCCCTGGCCTATTACGACGTCCTGACCCAATTGCCGAACCGCTACCTGTTTCAGGAGTTTCTCAACACCCGGGTCTGGCAGGAGGAGACGCACGGCCGGCCGTTTTCGCTGCTGTTCATCGACCTGGACTTCTTCAAGGAGATCAACGACCTGCACGGGCATGCCGTCGGCGACGATCTGTTGCAGCGGGCCTCGCAACGGCTGCGCGCCGCCTTGCGCGACGACGACCTGATTGCCCGGTTGTCCGGCGACGAATTCGCCGCCATCGTCGAATTGACCGATCCCGAAGCCGTGCAGCGTCTATGCCTGTGGATCATCGACACACTGAAAGAACCGTTCCGGATCGAGGGTCACGACCTTTGGGTCTCCGCTTCCATCGGCAGCGCCTCCTTCCCCGATCACGCCCGAACCTCCCGGGACCTGTTGCAACACGCCGACCAGGCCATGTACGCCGCCAAGTCGGCCGGGCGCAGCTGCTATCGGGTGTACGAGCCGGCCTGGTCGCACGAGATCCAGACCCGGCAACGCCGGGTGGAAACCCTGCAGCAGGCACTGCAGCACGGCTTCGTCGGATTCCATGTCGAGTACCAACCGTTGTACATGCTCGGTACGGGAGAAGTTGCCGGGCTCGAAGCGCTGTTGCGCTGGCATCATCCCGAACTGGGCGCCATTCCACCGACGGAATTCATCTCCCTCGCCGAGAGTCGCGGCTGGATCGATCAGGTATCCGAAGGTCTGATAGACACCATTCTCGCCGACCTGTCCACTACGACCGTTGCACCGGCGATGGGGATTCGCCTGGCCGTCAATCTGTCCGCGCTGGAATTCACCGACGATCGCCTGCGGTCCCGACTGATGCGGTTGAAGGAACGGCTCGACCCGATGGGCTGGGAACTGGAAATCGAAATCACCGAGTCCCAGTTGATGAACCTGTCGCCCATCGTCCTGGAGTATCTGTCCGCGCTGCGTGCTCAAGGCATTCGCATCGCCATTGACGATTTCGGCACCGGCTACTCCTCATTGGCGTACCTGCATCGACTGCCCGTCGATACGCTGAAAATAGATCGCAGCTTCGTGTTCGACATGCACGAAGACCGCAACGGCACCATCGTCACCGCCATTCTGGCGATGGCGCATGCGCTGGGGCTGGAGGTGGTGGGCGAAGGTATCGAACATTCCGAACAGCGTCGGCGACTGGCGGAACAGGGCTGCGACTACGGGCAGGGCTTCGGGCTGGCCCGGCCGGACCGCTGGAGCGACCGTTTGTTCCGGCCCATTGACGCAACTCAATACCCCGACAGTAAGTTCCGGTCACACTGACCACTGCCCTGAATCACAGATGTGGGAGTCCGAATTGAGTTGTACGGTCACACGGGAGCGGGTTCTCGATGCCTATACCCGGATTCTGGATGCCGAGGCCGGCGAATGGCTGTCGGCGCTTGCCTTCTTAAGTCGCAACGACGGTCTGGTTCTGACCGGTGAATGGGACAGCCGCGCGATGGGGTATGTCTCCTATTTACCCGTCGGCAACGGCAGCGTGACCTATGTGGAAACACAACAGGCCCTGCACCTGACCGGCCACAAGAACGCCCATCCAACCCTGCTGCAGATACAGTCCGGCCAGATCTCCGACCTGGACATGCCCGGGCTCGTGCTCGGACCGGGCGACTTCCTGATGCTGCGTCCCCGTCAGCGGCTCAATTTGAAATCGGGATCCAACACCCGACTGCTGGCCATTCAGTTGTTCGATGCACCCAGCGACAATCTGGTTCCCGGTCGCAACCCGGTACTGGACATCCATACCCAAACCTATCTCGACGATGCTCCCTTTTTCTGCCATAACACCGATGCCGTACGCAGAACGCACCGGCTGCTCGGTGAACTGCGCGAATCCCTGATAAAACCGACCCGAACCATCGAGCACATCAAGGAACCGATCGACCCGCGTGTGCTGCGCGCGGTGCTGCACATGCGGCAAAACCCCGACTGGCCCTTCAACCTCGCGGAACTGGCCGCCATCGCCTACACCAGCGAACGCAACCTGTACAACCTGATGCGCGTTCACATCGGCTGTACGCCCTACCGCTACTATCAACGCTGTCGTTTACTGCGCGTGCGGGACCGGATGGTCAGCCACCGATTCGAGTCCTCCAGTATCTCCTGGTACGCCATGGAAGGCGGGTTCAATCACCTGGGGCGTTTTTCCGCACTCTACCGGGAACATTTCGGGGAATTGCCGAGTGAGACACTCGGTTGGAAAAAGCAATTGCAGGCCATACTGCAACCCAGCGACATCCGACGATTCATGACCCACTGAGCCGAGGGTTTCGCCCCCGGGTCGGTCAGCGCCAGAGCGCACCGATGGTGCGCTGACCAAGCAGTGCTTCGTCAAACACGATGTCCGCCGCCCGACCACCGGCCGCGCCCAGACACAGATGCAAGGGCAACAGATGCTCCTCGCGCGGATGACAGGTTCGGGCATCGGGAGCGCTCGTCCAGTCCGCCAACGCGCGGTAACGCTGATCGTCCGTCAGGGCCGGGTCGCCCAGCACCCCCACCAGCCAACCGTGGAATCGCTGGCTGGCGCTGTCGTCGCCGGCCGGGTCGCCCAGCAGCAGACGCAGATTGTGAAAGGACAAGCCGGACCCCAGCACCATCACACCCTCATCCCGCAATGGCGCCAAAGCCCGGCCGAGTTCGAAATGTGCGACAGGGTCGAGACCTTCCACCAGCGACAACTGCAAAACGGGAATATCGGCGGCCGGATGCATCAGCATCAATGGAACGAAGACCCCGTGATCATATCCGCGCCCCGACTGTTCGGCGGCCTCGAGGCCGGCACCGGCCAACACCTCGCGCAGCCGGGTCCGCCAGGACGACGGATTCACGGCCGGGTAAGCGTATCGATAACTCTCCGGCGGAAACCCGTAATAATCGAAATAGAGCCCCGGAGACTCATCACCGAGGAGGGTCGGTCGTGGCGCCTCCCAATGAGCGCTGACCACCAAAATCGCCTTCGGCGGCGGGTACCGCTCCGGCACGGTTTTCAGAAAATCGACCAGAGGCTGGTGGCCCGGATCGCCCAGCAAGGGCAAGGGACCACCGCCATGGGGAATAAACAAAACCGGAGCTCGATCGGATGTGGACATAGTGGCTTCTCTCAATGCATCGGACAACAGATTAGCGCTTCCGGAGCCGCCGATCTATCGGAGAAGTTTGACCAAAGCCTTCGAGGAATTTGAAGGCTCAGACAACCCCGTTCATCCCGGCCCGGTTACGCCGACGCGGATCGCCCAGTTCCGCCTCCCACTCCTGGGCACGCGACGCCAGCCAGCGCGCATGGCGCTGAATATCCGCCGGCCAGTCCGCCATCTGCTCATACATCAAGCCGTACTGGCGACGATAGAACTGGCGCAACGCCTCCTCGTAATTCGGCATATCCCCCGCCAGCGTATGGAGAAAACGATCCACCGCCATACGGGCCTCCTCCACCTGAACCTCCGGCGACTTCCGCGCCTCCTCGACCAAACGACGCAACGCCGCCGACGCCCCGCCGGGCTGACTGTTCAGCCACTCCCAGTGGCGTGGCAACAACGACACCTCGCGCGACTGTACCCCCAGGCGCGGGCGACCCCGGCCCCGTTTGGCCGGTTTCGGCGGCTCGCCGGCCTGAATGCCCAACACCCGCTCGATCACCTCATCCGGCTGATCGAAATCGACTTCCAGCACCTTAGACGTGTCCCGGTTCAGCACCAGCAAGTCCGCACCCGGCTGTTGTCGCTTGAACGCGCGCACCTTCGCCAGCGCCTCCGGGACTTCGCCTTCCCCGATCAATTCGTTGTCACTGAAGATAATGATTTCCATGCTGGCTGCCTCCTAATTTTTACCCGGACAATTTATAATTAACCAGGGTAAAAATCAAGATCAAATTGCGAAAAATCGGCCCTGTTTACTGTTGGATGACGTGGCACCGACAAGCGTTCAAATCAATGGGCGCCCTGAGAACTCCGCTTTTATTTATTTTTCCTAACCATTTGGTCATATTTTTCAACCGGTTCGACGAAGATCGTGACGATTGCAATCCGGTATACTGCCCCTACTTACAGCATTTACGATTTTTAACTGTGGCTTAGTGCGAGCGACGGATGTCGGGGTCATCCACTGAGGGGGTGTCTGAGGCAGGGACTGCCGAAGCCAAGCCCCCATGGATGGGTTCACGGCGACCCCTCAGGGGATGACCCCGACAGCCGGCGCGGACCCAAGGCAATACACTATTGGAACTCGAAATAGGCGTTGAGGAGCAAAAAGTATGAGCGGTGACTGCAATATCGGTTTGATTGGTCTGGCGGTGATGGGTCAGAACCTGGTGTTGAACCTGCTGGACCATGACAACAAAGTCGCGGTCTACAACCGAACACAAACAGTCACCCGGCAATTCGTCGACGACGCCGACCACCCCAACCTCACCGGCACCGACACCCTCAAAGACTTCGTTCAGGCCCTCGCCCAACCGCGCAAGATCATCCTCATGGTCAAGGCCGGCGGCCCCGTTGACGCCGTCATCGACGAACTCAAACCCCTGCTCGACGACGGCGACATCCTCATCGACGGCGGCAACTCCCTGTTCACCGACTCCCAGCGCCGCAGCGACGCCCTGACCCCCCAGGGTATCCACTTCGTCGGCTGCGGCATCTCCGGCGGCCAGGACGGCGCCCGTTTCGGCCCCTCCATGATGCCAGGCGGCGACGCCTCCGCCTGGCCCGCGCTCAAATCCATCCTCCAGGGCATCAGCGCCAAGACCGACGCCGGCGAACCCTGCTGCGAATGGATGGGCGACGGCGGCTCCGGTCACTTCGTCAAAATGGTGCACAACGGCATCGAATACGGCGACATGCAAATGATCGCCGAGATCTACCACCTGCTGCAGGCCGCCGGGCGGGACAACGAAGCCATCGCCCAACTGTTCGAAACCTGGAACGGCGGCCGCCTCGCCTCCTACCTGGTCGAAATCACGGCTGAAGTGCTGCGCATCAAAGACGACGACGGCACCGACTGGGTCGACAACATCTGGGACAAGGCCGGCCAGAAAGGCACCGGCAAATGGACCGCCATCCAGGCACTGGAGCTCGGCGTCCCCGGCTCCGTCTGCACCGAAGCCGTCTACGCCCGCGCCCTGTCCTCGCGCTGGGACGAACGCCAGCAAGCGGCCGACGTTTACCAGCCCAAGCCGCAATTCGGCGACTACGCCGAACTCGAAGCCGACGCCGAAGCCGCCCTCTACGCCGCCAAACTCATCGCCTACGCCCAGGGCTTCTCCCTGCTCAGCGAGGCCGCGCGCGAATACGGCTGGCGTCTCAACATGACCAACATCGCCCAGGTCTGGAAAGCCGGCTGCATCATCCGCGCCAAGGCCCTCGACCCGATTCAGAGTGTCTTCGAGCAGCAGCCCGAGCTCGACAACCTGATCCTCAGCGACTTCTTCAAGACCGAACTCACCGGCTGCGAAAGCGCCCTGCGCCGCCTGCTCGGCAACGCCATCGCCGGCGGTATCCCGGTCCCGGCGCTGACCAACGCCCTCGCCTACTTCGACGGCGTGCGCAGCGCCCGCCTGCCCGCCAACCTGATCCAGGGCCAACGCAACTTCTTCGGCGCGCACGAATACGAGCGCCTGCCGAAGTAACAAGCCGACTTAGGGCCGAAGCGGCAACGCCGACATCGGCCGACTTTGCCCCGGGGTTGATTCCGCCGCCGGGGCCAACCGTGGGCTGCGCCCACCCGGCCGATATCGGCTCCACCTCTTCGGCCCTACTCCCCCCCTCTGAATGCGCCATTGCGGTGAGCGACGGTCGGCGGGGCTGCTCGTGCGGGGGTGTGCGAGGCATGGATGCCGAGGCCAAGCCCCCATGGACGGGTCCACGGCGACCCCGCACGAGCTGCCCCGTCGGCCGTCGCGGATTCAACCACAACTCACCATGCCGCCTCTGGTCCACCCACAGGAACGCACCGTTTAATCCGCACCAAAGGCCAACCACCGGCCTCATGCTAATCTACGAGCCTTTCCGGCCGATACAATCGGTTACTGTTTCGCTGTCAGCTCCAAACGAGAATTACAATGACAAACGCCATCAGCTTCCGCATGAAACTGTCCGCTCTGGTGCTCTCCGCCCTGATCGGGCTGCTCGGCCTCTATGTCGTCGCCGACCGGGGCATTGCCCTGCAACGCGGCACCAACGACCGCCTGCAACAACTCAACCAGCTGTCGGCCCATCTGGACCAGTTGACCATTGTGGCCCTGCGCCTCGGCGACCAGGCCAGCCGGCTGAACCCGGATTCGTATACGGCGTTGATCGAGGCCATCGACGCCGAACAGAACCACCTCGACCAGTTGCGCCAAACCCTGCCCGAGGACGACTTCGGATTGAGCCAATTCCTGGGGCATTTTCAGCAATACCTGACCGCCCTGCGGCAGATGGCCGACCAGGCCCGCCTCGTGGGACTCGATCTGGATTCGGGTCTGAACGGCGAGGTGTCCCAAAACGGCGACGTGCTGAACGAGAACGCCGATTTTCTGAGCATGGTGCGAAAATCGCTCGGCGATGTCCGCAACCTGGAAGTGGTGTACCTGAATCAGCCCACACAGGTGAACTACGACGCCGTGCTCACCGCCTACCAAAGTTATATCGACAGCCTCGAACAGATCAATCTTCAGGAACAGTTCGCGGAATTCAACGACGCCTACCGCGATGCCCTCGAGCGCCACAAGGCCGCCAGCGGGATACTGCAGGAGCGCGAAACGCAGATGGCGTCGGCGCTGCAGGCCATGAAACAGCGCCAGCAGGCGACGCGTGCCGACCTCGACGGCGCCATCGGGACCGCCACCGCCCGGGCCGAGGCCAGTTCGGGACAGGTCTCCCGCGTGTTGCTGGGCGTCAGTATCGGCATCGGCGTATTGATGGTGCTGGTCGCGATCGGCCTCATCCGCAACGTGCGCCAGACCCTGGCCGGTATCGTTCACGATCTGGAGCGGGTTCGCGACGGCGACCTCAGCGCCCGCCTGACGGTCAATGAGCGCCGCAACGACGACTTCGACCGGCTCAGCCGCACGGTCAACGCCATGACCGAGGGGCTCGGCCAGCTGGTCCGCGAAGTCACCGGATCGGCCCGTCAGTCCTCCCAACTGATGGCGGAACTGACCGGGGAATCGCAACAGCTGGACCGCAGCAACCAGCAAATCAACGAACAGAGCCAGTCGGTCGCCGCCAGCACAGAGGAAATCTCGGCCACACTGTCAGGCATCACCGAGGCGACCCGGGTCCTGTCCGAGCAGGTGCAGCAGACACTGACCTCGGCCAACCGGGGCGAGTCCACGCTGCACCAGGCTGTCACCGGGCTCAAGGAAACCTCGCGGGTGGTGGCCAACATCGAGCGGAAGTTGAACCAGTTGAATGAACTGTCCGGCGACATCGATTCGGTCGTCGAAATGATCAACAACCTGGCCGGCCAGACCAACCTGCTGGCGCTGAACGCCGCCATCGAGGCGGCGCGCGCGGGCGAAGCCGGACGGGGTTTCTCGGTGGTCGCCGATGAGGTCCGCCAGTTGGCCGAGCGCACGGTCGAAGCCACGTCCCGGATCAACGGCATCGTCGACGATATTCAGGGTTTCACCCGCGAGGCGATCGAAGTGACCGAAACCGGACGCGGACATCTGGACACGGTCGAACATCACAGCAGCGAAGCGGAACAGGCGATGGGCACGATCGCCAACGACGCCCACCAGGGCGCGGCGGCCGCCGAACAGATGAGCCATTCCATCGCGGAGGTGGACAAGGCCGCGCGTCAGATCAGCCAGGATATGGAAGGCGTGGCTTCCCGGATTCAGGGCGACAGTCAATCGCTGCGGCGGGTGCGGACCCAGGTCGAGGATGTGTCCGGACGTCTCGACGAGCTCGATCGACACGCGGGTCGCTTTCAGGTCTGATTCGCTGTCGCCATTCGAAGACAACCTAACTTATTGATTTAAAAGGACTTTTAATATCCTCCCCGAAAACTGTCGCCGGACGTCGACAGTTCCGGCTCGCCCCGTTTCGTTCCTTTCACTCCGAATAACCTCTATCTAATTGATTTATAAGGATTTTTTAAACCTGGCACGGCACTTGAAATACTCCTGTTGTCGTTACGAAACACCGGGTTCGCAGTCGTCACCCGGACTTTTGAACCAACCCTCAGACAGGAGTAAACATCATGAAAACTGCAATCGTACTGTCATCCGCGGTGTTAGCCTTCGCAGCAACTGGCGCTATCGCCGAAGGCACTCAGTCCCACGAAGATCTGTTCAATCAGATCGACGCGAACGGCGACGGTGTCATCGATTTCGATGAAGCCGCGGCCAGCGTCGCCCTGAGCGACCAGTTCGAAACGCTCGACGCAGATGGTTCCGGCGACCTGTCGCTGGAAGAATTCCAGGCTTTCGAGATGAAATCCGGCAGCGGTGCTGGCACTGAAGGCGGTTCCAGCGAAGGTGAAAGCGACTGGTAAAACCGCTTTGGACACTCCCGCCGGGAGTGTCCCTATTTCCGTTTCCGGCGCCGGGGCTGTAAGGGCGGCCCCGGCTTGTCGGCGAGGCCGGCTATCGATGGGCTGACCCAAACCATCGATAGCCGACGGCACAGGGCCAGTGCCTTTGCAGTCCGTTCGCCCCAACCGGCGAGGCTTGGTGCGAACGAGAGTATTGAGCGCGGAAGCGACCGGTAGGACAGAACCGGTCCTGGGGGCTATTCTCTCCGGATGCCTCCAGCTCTCTTCCCTACTCTGGGCCGGCGTCACGCCGGCCCCTTTTTAATGTGAGGTTAACCGGGAACCAACCTCTGCCATGATGTTTTTGTTGCGACCCGCGTCGCTGCGCCAGCTGGTTCTGACCAGCTTCGCCATTGCCCTCATTCCTCTCGCGGTCCTGCTCTGGCAGGGACACGCCGCCCTCAATCGCATCAATGAACTGGCCATTCGCGAAGCCCAGGATGCGGTCCGCAATGCCCGACACATCGAGAACATGGACAACCTCGTCATCGACATCGAGCGAGCCGTTCGACAATACGATGTCGTTCGCAGCGACTCGACCCGTCGCGTTGCCGAGAACCACCTGCAAAACTACGCCGGCGATCTGGACACCCTCTGTTCGAGCCCGGCTCTGACCGAAACACCGGCTGTCTGCGCCTTGCAACAGCGACATCTCGACATACTCGCCGGCACCTTCGCCGAGGCCGACACCGCCGAACTGGATCTGCTGCTGCGCGATCTGCGCAGCCAGCAACGCCAGTTGACCCACCTGATCTGGCAGCGACTCAATGACCGTCTGATGGCCCAACAGGACTACGTCGACGATCAGCAGCGTCAGTTGACCTGGCAAACGGTCGCGCTGGTGCTGCTCACACTGTTGTTGGTGGCCTGGTCCAGCGGCCGTATCGCCACGCCCATTCGCCGCCTGGACCGGATGATCCGCGCCCTGGGACAACCGGACGGCGGCAATATGCCTGCCCGGGTCGGCGGCCCGCGTGAACTCAATGAACTGGGGGACCGGCTGCGCTGGCTGTCGTCGCGGCTGCAACAACTCGAAGCGCTGCGTCTGGCCCTGTTGCGCCATGCGTCACACGAACTGAAAACGCCACTGGCGAGCATGAAAGAAGGTTGCTCCTTGCTGTCCGAGGGCATCGCCGGTCCACTCAATCATCGCCAGCGCGAAGTCCTGTCGTTGCTCAACGGCAGTACCGATCGATTGTCCCAACTGACGGAGCAGTTGCTGGACTACAACCAGTTGCTGCAACAGAGCGAGGTCACGCTTGAACGGATTCATCCGTGCGAACTGATCGACGCCACGGTCGAACACCATGCCCTGGCGCTGCAACAACGCGATCAGGACGTCACTGTCGACTGTCGATTGACGGAACTGTGCACCGATTCCAGACTTTTCCAGCGCATTCTGGATAATCTGCTCAACAACGCCCAGGCCTACGGTCGGCAGGGCGGCCGGGTTCTGGTCCGCCTGACCCGGGAAAAAGCCCACACACGGCTTGAAGTTGCCAATACCGGCCCGACCATTCCCCCGGATCAACGACAAAGCCTGTTCGAACCCTTTCAACGGGGGCAGACACCCCGCATGGATGCCATCACCGGGTCGGGTCTGGGTCTGTCGGTGGTGGCCGACTGCGCACGGCTGCTGGAAGGCCAGGCCGACATCATCGACATCCCGGACTTCGATGTCTGTGTGAGCATCCGATTACCGGTAAAGGAGGTACCTCATTAAATGAAACCCGGATCGATCCTGATCCTGATCGTCTTGCTGGCCGGTTGCCAGACATGGCCCAGGGACGCGGACGAACAACCCGAGCCGGAAGCGTCCGCCCAGACCGGCACCATCGGCCAATGCGGTGCGCCGCCGGCCATGCCGCCGCTGGACGATTCCGCCCTGGCGGTCATCGCCTGGTTGCACTTCAACGACCAGTTGGCCAGCCTCGGTGAACTGCGGCGCTGGCGGTTGTTGCACAACTATTCGACGCAGGAGCCCGGCGCCGACCTGGCCGCCTCCCTGGTCACCAGCCAGCCCGGTATGCCCGACGCCCTGCGCCTGGTCGGCCAGGGCACGCTGAAGCGCCGGCTGGACGAACTGCCGCCGGCCGTGCAACCGGTCTTTACCCAGGTGTTGGCCTACAACGAAGCCGTGCTGAACCACAACGCCGTCACAAGGGAACTCGAACGCGCCCGCGCGCTCTATGCCGGACGCGTGCGACAACTGGAAGCGATGCTGAAGGAACGGGACCGACAGATCGAAGCCCTGACCGATATCGAATCGCAACTCAACCAGAACGACGGGGTCGACGATTCGCCCGGTGGTGGCGATGCCGCCCCACCCCCGGACACTGGAGGGAATCATGCCGACTGACACCCAACCGCCCAGACTCTTGCTGGTGGACGACGACCACAGCCTGCTGCGCCTGCTGTCGATGCGGCTGGAAAATGAAGGCTATGAGGTCATGGCCATGGCCAATGCGGAAGCCGCCCAACAGGCACTGGACGAAGGCCGATTTTCGGTGGTGTTGAGCGACCTGCGCATGCCCGGCGCCGACGGCATGGCGCTGTTCGACTGGATCTCGCAACGTCATCCCGGCCTGCCGGTCATCCTGATGACGGCGCACGGCTCCATTCCCGACGCGGTCGCCGCCACTCAACGCGGTGTCATGGGGTTTCTGACCAAACCGCTCGACCACGGCGAACTGCGCGAACTGCTCGACGATGCCCTGAGCCGCAGCCCCAACCCGGACGACGCCGAGTGGCGACGCGACATCATCACGCGCAGCAAACAGATGGAAGAGTTGCTCGACCAGGCCGGCCAGGTGGCGCGCAGCGACGTCAGCGTGCTGATCACCGGTGCCAGCGGAACCGGCAAGGAGGTGCTGGCCCAGGCCATCCACCGCGCCAGCCCGCGCGCCACCCATCCGTTCATCGCCATCAACTGCGGCGCGTTGCCCGAGCATTTGCTCGAATCTGAACTCTTCGGCCACAGCAAGGGCGCCTTCACCGGGGCGGTGCGCGAACAGGCCGGCCTCTTCCGTGCCGCCGACAAGGGCACACTGTTCCTCGACGAGATCGGCGACATGCCCCTGCCGCTTCAGGTCAAATTGCTGCGGGTACTGCAGGAACGCCAGGTGCGCCCGGTCGGCAGCAGCCAGTCCGTTCCGGTCGACGTCCGCGTGATCTCCGCCACCCACCAGAATCTGCGCCGGGCCATGGATGAAGGTCAGTTCCGCGAGGATCTCTACTACCGCCTCAACGTGGTCAACCTGACACTGCCGACGCTGCGCGAGCGCGCCGAGGACATCCCCCTGCTGGCCCGCCATCTGTTGCGCCAGAGCAGCGAACGCCACCAGGCCAAGGTCAACGCCTTCTCCGACGATGCCATGGAACGATTGATGACCGCCGAGTGGCCGGGCAACGTACGCCAACTGGTCAACGTCATCGAGCAATGCGTCGCCCTGAGCCCCAGTCCGGTGGTGAACGAAGCCCTGGTCAAACAGGCCCTGGCCGACCAGAGCAGCCACTGGCCCACCCTGACCGAGGCCCGTGACCAGTTCGAGCGCCAGTACCTGATCCGCGCGCTGAAAATGACCGAAGGCAATGTCACCTGGGCGGCGGAACTGATCGGCCGCAACCGGACAGACCTCTACAAGCTGTTCAAGAAACACAGCCTGGACGCCCGACGCTTCTCGCGCAATGGCGCCGAAAACTGATCCGCGTCAATGACCGGCCGAATCGCGTCTCTTGCCGGACGCCGGTCACTGGAGCGCCTACCTCCTCGAGGGTACACTCATCGCCCGAATGACATCGCCCCTCCTCTGTCTGGCACGAGGGTTGCTCGATGTCCTGTATCTCGAATTGCATAACATGATCCCGATCAGGCACCAAAAGGATGCGGATTGCCTTCATTCATTCCGTTTGTGAGCCGTAATGACGCAATGATTCCAACCAACAAGGCAGACTGTTTCCCGCATTTCCAACCCATCGTCGATGTCGCTACGGGTCGGATCGCAGGCCACGAAGTGCTCGGCCGGATGCGTGTCGATGGCGACATCCGTTCGGCCGGCCCCCTGTTCAGCGACCCGACCGTGCATCCCGATCGCCTGCTGACACTGGACCGCCATATTCGCCGCCAGGCCATGGCCCGATCCGCACAGGCCGGTCAGCAACAACCGTCGCTTGGCGGGTTTTTATCGATCAATATCGCGCCCATTTGGTTGACCCGGTTACAGGGACACGATGCATCGCCTACGCTGCAATTGATTGAAGCCCTGTCGATCGATCCGTCCCGCGTAGTCATCGAGGTTACCGAAACCGGAGCCGACCTGACTGTGCTGAAACAGGTCATCCGGGCCTATCGCGACCGGGGAATCGGCATCGCGATCGACGATTTCGGCGCCGGCGAAGCACACCTGGACCGTGTGATCGATCTGGAGCCGGACCTGGTTAAACTCGACATGAAACTGTTCAAACGGGCCTATCGCGGCGAAGGCCTGGCCCGGGAAGTGGTGGAAGCCCTGTCGCGCCTGGCCGAGCGCACCGGTTTCCAACTGGTTATCGAAGGCGTCGAAACCGAGTCCGAACTCGCCTACGCGATGGAAACCGGCGCCCGCCTGGTTCAGGGTTTCCTGCTCGCCCGCCCCGAACCGGACTTTCTCGACACACATGCCCTGTCGCCTCACATTGAACGGGTGCGCCGACAGGTCTTCCACCATCAGGTGGACATCCATCGCCGACAGGGGCGATTGGCGCAACGCATTCAGTCGGTGGCCGGTCAACTGCGCGATCTTATCGAACACCGCAGCGACACCGCCCTGGTTGGCCTCGGCGTACCGTGCGATGCCATCCTGCGCTGCTTCGTGACCAACACCGAAGGCCAGCAACTGTCGCCCAACTACGACGCGCACCAGGGTAAGTTACAGCCTCAGCCTCTGGTTGAACCGCGCAACTGGTCCTGGCGTCCCTACTTCGCCGAAATTGTCGCCGGCTTCGATTTCAACCCGGACACCCTCGGTCATTCCCGCCCGTACATGGACGTCAACAGCAGCCGTTTGGTGCAAACCTATGGCCTGCCGTTGTCGAACAACCGGATCCTGCTGATCGACGTCGTCAGTTCCGATACGGCCGACGCCCAGGATGCGCGGGCCAGATTTGCATAATCTTGGCGCGGAAGTGACCTCCGGCCCTCTTGCCTGGCCGCCTGTCGTCCCCATAATGCAGCTCAGACACCGAGTCTGAACCGAGAGGATTGACGATGTTCCGAATCATGTTGTTCCTGGCCACCAACTTCGCCATCGTGCTGGTGTTGGGCGTATTCCTGAACGTGATCCTGCCCGCCTTCGGCGTCCAGTTGAGCAACACCGGCTTTTATCTGGTGCTGGCACTGGCCTTCGGCATGGGCGGCAGTTTCATTTCCCTGATGATGAGCAAATGGGTGGCCAAACGCGCCACCGGCGCCCAGGTCATCACCCAGCCGGGTTCGCGCGAAGAACAATGGCTGATGCAAACGGTCGAACGACTGGCGCGCGATGCCGGTATCGGCATGCCCGAAGTCGCCATCTATCCTTCGCCCGACGTCAACGCCTTCGCCACCGGCGCCAGCAAGAACGATTCCCTGGTCGCCGTCTCGGTCGGACTGCTGCGCAACATGAACGCGGACGAGGCCGAAGCCGTACTCGCGCACGAAGTCTCTCACATCGCCAACGGCGATATGGTGACCATGGCTCTGGTTCAGGGTGTGCTGAACACCTTCGTGATTTTCCTGGCCCGGGTGGTCGCACAAATCATCAACGGGTTCGTGGCCAAGGGCAGTGACAACGGTCAGGGTCTGGGTTTTTTCAGTTACCTGGCGGTGGTATTCGTCATGGAGGCGGTCTTCGGCGTGATCGCGAGCATCATCGCGATGTGGTTTTCGCGCAAACGCGAATTCCGGGCGGACGCGGGTTCGGCTCAATTGGTCGGCCCGAACAAGATGATCGCGGCGCTGCAACGCCTCAAGGGCAGTCAGGATTCCCAACTGGATGGCCAACTGGTAGCGTTCGGCATCAAAGGCAAGGCCCGCGAACTCTTCGCCTCCCACCCCAGCCTCGACGACCGAATCGAAGCGTTACGCAAGTTCTGATCTGTCATCCGTGCCCATGGTTAGTACCGTGTCACCTTTAATGGTGCCACGGTACTAATCCGGTGGTTTGCCGGGCCAGGTAGTCTCAGAGCCAAGATTCCGCACCCGCTGCCGGGGTAGACCTATCCGGGGTCGCCGTGAATACATCCATGTAGGCTTGACCTCGGCGTTCCCTGCCTCGCACATCCCCGGATAGGTCTACCCCGGCATCGGTCGCTCTCTTTTATGGTCACTCATTCTTTCCAGTCCTAAAAACCATTACTCCTTAGGTGCGAACCGCAAGATAAAACCTCCAGTGAATTATTGCGTGTAATTGAAGGGTTTTCGGTCGTCGGGAACGTAATGGAAAGCGCGACCTGTAGATAAACGTACAACAGTGGGACTGGGTAGGAGGACTTTCCACGGAAGGCAGCGACTGGTGCCGGGGTATCCCCATCCGGGGATGTCGGCAGCATGGATGCTGCCGCCAAGCCTACATGGAAGTATTTACGGCGACCCCGGAGGGGGATACCCCGGCAGCAGGCGCAGGTTAAAGGCAACCAATTCAACCCTGCAAAGGTCAAACAAGGCGCGAAACCAAACCATCACCACTTGAACCCGGAGAGGTAGTGGTTCAACGACCGGGTTTGGTCGTTGACGTCTTCGCTGTAGGTGGAGGCCTGGTCGACCTGTTCGCTGGCTTGTTGGGCCAGTTCGGACAGGCGGTTGATGTTTTGGCTGATTTCCTGACTGACCTGGGATTGCTCCTCGACGGCCGTGGCGATCTGGGTCGACATGTCGTTGATCTGGCCGATGGCATCGAACACCACTTTCAACGAAGACTGCGCTTCCTCGACACTGGAGACACTGGCCTGACTGGATTCCCGGCCGGATTCCGACAGGGTCACGCCGCGTTCGGCGCTGGTTCTCAAACGTTCGATCTTTTCACCGATTTCCTCGGTGCTTTCCTGCGTCTTCGCCGCCAGTGAACGCACTTCGTCGGCGACGACCGCGAAGCCGCGTCCCTGCTCGCCGGCGCGGGCCGCTTCGATGGCGGCATTCAGGGCGAGCAGGTTGGTTTGTTCGGCGATGCCGCGAATCACGGTCATGATTTCGGTGATGCTATCGACGTCTTCCTGCAATGAGGCCATGGCCTCGGAGGTTTCCTCGATCTGGCCGGCGAGGGATTGGATCGAACCGACGGTATGCTGCATGGCGTTACGGCTCTGTTCGGCACTGCTGTAGGCTTCCTCGGCGGCCGAGGAAGTGGCCTGGGCATTTTGCGAGACGTCCTGGCTGGCGGTGGTGCTTTCGGTGACGGCGGTGGCGATGGAGTCGATCTCGGAGGTCTGGTCTGACACCAGTGACCGACTGGCGTTGAACGATTCTTCCAGTTTGACCACGGATTGTTCGACCTGGGCGGAGACTTCCCCGACGGCTTTCATCGACAACTGGAGTTTGTCCATGAATTGGTTGAAGTAACCGACCAATTGACCGATCTCGTTGTGTTGATTCACCGACAACCGCCGGGTGAGGTCGCCTTCGCCCTGGGCGATGTCTTTCATGGCGTCTTTCAACTGCACGATCGGCACTTTGACCAACAGGCGCAACAACACGTAGAGAACGACGGCCAACACCAGGCCTAGAATCACGGTTCGCGCGACCGACAGTTGCACGACGCTGCTCAGTTGTTGCTCGAGGAAGGCGTTATTCGGTTCCATGTAGACGATGGCGATGGGGTCTTCGCCGGCTTCCTCGAAATACAGCGGGACTTCGGTCAGGTTCGAAGTGTCCGGCAGGGATTCGGCCGGCTGGGCGCCTTCGTCGGTCTGGCGCAGACCGTAACTCAGGCTGTCGTTTTCCACCACATAGACCGCGTTGATGACCTGGCTTTCAACGGTGGCGCTGAGCACCCGCTGCACCGTTTCGGTCTGGTAGTTCCACAGTGCCGGCGGCAATGACAGTTCGATGAAGGTGCCGGTTTCAGCCAGTTGCGTATCCACCGATTGTCGCCACTGACCGGCGTTGGTGCGGTAGTCGATGTAGGCACTGACGACCAGCAACAGAGTGATGATCGACACAGCCCATAGGTTGAATCGCAACGAAAGCGAATGGATGGTTGGCATTTTCATAACAAACCCCGGCACGGTAGCCACTGAGTACTTGAGTCGGCCGTTCGTCCCTGAACTTGAATCAATACGACTGCCGAGCCACCCCTGGGACCGCAGTGAAACGCTTTACATGTGTTCGGCCATGATGGCGTCAATGTCGATTTGGGTCAGGCCTTCGTTGAAAATGTCCCGCCATTGCTGGCCGTTGGCGTTGTTCTTGAAGGCGATGTAGAGGTCTTTTTCCACCAACAGTTTATCGTTCATCTGTACCTTGCCGATGGCCATGTCCACTTTGGGATCGTTTTCCAACAAATAGCCGAGGACATTGCTGTCGATGACCGCCATGTCGATGCGGCCACCCGCCACTTTCAGAACGTTCTGGGAATCGGAGGTAACCGCGGAGGCGTTGATGTCGCCATCGGCGATCATCCGGTCCAGTTCCTCGGTGTTGACGTAGTCCTGGACCACACCGATGGTCTCGTCGGTCAGGTCGTCGAGGCTGTTCCATTCAATCGGGTTATCGACGTTTTCGACAAAGCCCAGCGGTCCCTGTCCCATCGGATCGGAGAACAGAAACTCGTCGGATTCGTAATAATATTCCGGAAAGTAGCCGGCATATTTATCGTTGTTGGTCGCCAGAGCAACCGCGCGCGACCAGGGATAGAATTCCACCACCAGTTCATGCCCCATGGCGTCGAAGGCGGCTTTGGCAACGGCGATCGAGGCGCCCTGTGATGGCAGATCCTCACCCGAATAGGGTGGCCATTCGAGCGAGGTTAAATACAGAGTGTCGGCGCGGGAAAGCGGGGAAACCATCAGAACGACTGCGGCGATCAAGCCCGGTATGATGCGTTGCTTCATGAAGCCATGCCTCTTGGGGTCGGTTACTTTTTAAGCTTAGCACGGCTTCATGACTTCAATATTAACTGTGACTATCATGAAACGCTGAAAGCAACCCAATTAATAATCACCACCCGGCGAAACGGGTTCCAGTTTCGCGGTGACAATGCTTGAATAGCCACACCATCACTCAATACCGTAAAAAAGGACCCCGTCTTGAGCCGAATCCTAGCCGCCTGCCTGTTGAGCATGCTGAGCGCCCTGGCGCTCGCCAACCCGCAGCATTTTCCGGACCGCCAATGGATGACACTGCCGGTTACCGGCTTCGACATCGTCTACCCCGAAGGCCTGGAGGCTGAGGCCCGCTACGTGGCCGAACGCATGACCACCTATTGGCCCGAGCTGCAGCGGTCGATGCCGCTGCTCGACGGCGTGCGACGCATTCCCATCGTGATCTCCAGCCCGACACTGGTCAGCAACGGGATGGTGACCTACGACCCGATGCACTCCATTTTCTACAATCGTCCCGCACCCTTCGGCGGCCTCGAATGGTTCGATGTCCTGAGCGTGCACGAAGGCCGACATCTGGTGCAGGTCCAGCAGCCGATGGACACCCTGACCGGCCAGATCGCGTACTGGTTCGCCGGAGAAAACGGCCCCGGAGCCATTATTCTGTTGTTCTATCCGAACTGGTTCATGGAAGGTGACGCGGTCGTGACCGAAACCGCCCTGACCGAAGCCGGTCGGGGCCGGGTGGCGTCGTTCGAACTCTGGTTGCGCACCCACGAGTTGAGCCGCGATCGCTATTCCTACGACCGGGCCATGCTTGGCACCGGGTTCGAGAGTTATCCCTATGTCAGCCCTTACGATCTGGGCTATTTCATGACCGCTTACCTGCGCACCCATCATGGCGACCGGGTACTCGACCGCGCCTTGAAGCGCACCGCCAATCCGGAATTCGCCCTGACGTTCGACGGCGCCATCCGCCAACTGACCGGCGCGGGTCTGGAAGCCACCTACGAAAAGACCTGGGACGAGCTGCGCCAACGCTGGCAACACCAGGTGGACAATCTGGACATCACCGATGTCGAGGTTCTGTGGCAATCGGACGAGGAGCATTGGCGCAGCCTGTATCCCATCGCCGTCGACGGCGATCGCATCCTGGCGGTGGAGATGGATCTGCGCGACGGCGGCTATCTGGCGGCGGTGGAAAACGGTGAACTCACCCGTCTGAAACGCCTGCCGAGACGCATCGCCTCGCACTTTTACAGCGTCTCGAAGAATCGGGGCGTCAGTTACGCGGCCGGTCGCTTCTGCTGGACCGATGCGCGGGTGCACCCGCGTTTCGCGCTGGAAGTGGGCGGCGACATCCACTGTTATGAGCCGGATAGCGACGACCTGATCGAGGTGACCCGGGGCGGCGACTTCACTTCGGTGGCCGTCAACGACGCGGGTGACCGACTGGTGGCCCACCATTTCACCGAGCAGCGCCACAGTGCGCTGGTGCAATTGAACCGCCAGGGGCAGCCCCTGACCGAGATCGAACTGCCGCCGCGCAGCTTGGCGTACGACATGACCCCGGACGGCGAAGGCGGCTGGGTGTTCGTGTTGCTCGACGCCGAGGGCGTACGCTTTATGCGTTGGCAACCGGCCGAGGCGCGTCTGACGCAACTGACCGGGCCGGTCAAGGGCGAGAGCCTGCGTTCACCGCAATGGAGTGACCACTGGCTGGTGTACACCAGCGACCGCAGCGGCCTCGACGCCGTCTGGGCACTGAACCGGGACACCGGCGAACGTTATCAACTGACGCAGCGGCCCTTCGGCAACTATTACGTCAACCTGGATACATCCAACAACCGTCTGGTGTTCTCCGACTACACCGCCGACGGCCACAGGTTGGTGAGCCTGCCCTGGCCCGGCGAACGCGATGCCGGCGACGGCTGGCGGGCGGCCGAGGCGGTCCAGGCGCAACCCACGGCCTACAGTGCTCCACTGTATCGACCGGTACCGCAGCCGGGCGAGGAACCGGACACCAAGCCCGAGCCCTACAACCGCTGGGCCCACGCCTGGAACCTGAACAGTTGGCAGTTGACCGGCGGCGACAACGAACTCGCCTTGAGCCTGCATTCCAATAATCTGCTCAACACCCTGACCGTCGACACCTTCGCCGGCGTTCACTGGGGCGAAGGCACTCCGATCGGCGGTGTCACCGTAAACTGGCGACGCTGGTGGCCGGTGATCAGTGCCTCGGCCGAGCGCACGGTTTCCGACGAAGACGACACGCTGGACCACCGGCTGACCCTGGACGGGTCATTGCCATTGAGCAGCACCCGGGATCTGTGGACCACGGTCGTGACGCCCAACCTCGGCGTCAGCTACTCGGACCGGTCGTCGACCGACGACAACAGCGTCTGGCAGAGCACGCTGATCGGCGCCGGCCTGTCACTGAGTCAGATGCACGAGCCCGCCCCGCGCGATCTGCAGTCGCCCCTGGCGTTCAGCACCCGCTATAACCTGGACTGGGAAACTCAAAGCGAACGCATCCAGCAGTACAATGCCAGCCAGCTGCAATTGCCGGGGTTCGTGGCCAACCACCATCTGACGCTGGGTGGTCAGTGGCAGGATCGACAAACCGGCTTCACCGGTCCGGGTCGCTACATCAGGCCGGCGGCGTTCACCAGCCTCGATTCCGGTGAACCGGCTCTGGATGCCCGGTTCAATTACCGGTTCAGCCTGGGTCCGGTCGACCTGGCCCTGGGTCGGATCTGGTACCAGCGCAGCCTGGAACTCGGTTTCGACGCCCGCTGGATGCAGGGCATCGAAGACGACCACAGCGCCTTTGGTGTGCAGCTGACCACGCCGTCGAACCTGTTGCGCAATCGCATTCTGCGGATCGATCCGACCTTCGGGCTCTACTACCGCCCGACCACCGAGGACCTGGCCTGGACGTTCAGTTTCACCCTGGGAGGCTGAATCCGGGTCGAGTCCGGGAAATCCAACCGCGGGGCACTGGGCTTTGCCCGGGCATTGGGGCTACACTGGGAAATGCCCTGCAATAACAAGAAGGTACGACCGCTGTTATGGAAAATCCCGCCGCCGAACTCGCCGACCGTTTGAACGCCGCCCTGGAAGCCCGCCCCTTCGATACGCTGGGGCCGCATCGTACCGACAAGGGGTGGTTGATCCGCGTCTTCCAACCCGAGGCCCGCGATATCACCGTACTCGAGCACGAGAGCGATAGCGCCTTGGGCACCATGACACCGGTGCACCCTTCCGGTCTGTTCGAACTGACCGTAAAACAGAAGGAAAAACCGCTCTACCGGCTGCGCATCGAAGCCCAGTCCGGCGACCAGTGGGAAGCCCTCGATCCGTACCAGTTCCCGGAACGGGCCTTCGAGGACTTTCCGTGCGATTCCGAGTCGCTCTATCACACCATGGGCGCCCAGCTGTGCGCCGCGCAAACCGAGTCCGGCGCCGTCAACGGGGTACGTTTCGCGGTTTACGCCCCCAATGCCCGCAGCGTCAGCGTGATCGGTCACTTCAACAACTGGGACGGCCGGCGCCACCCGATGAGCAGCCACGAGGACGGTATCTGGCGGTTGTTCGTGCCGGGTCTTGAAGCCGGCGAGGCGTACAAGTACGAACTGAAGGACGCCCGCGAACACCGGTTGCCGCACAAGACCGACCCCTATGCGTTTTGCTGCACCCAGTACCCCGACTTCAATTCCGTCGTGGTCGACCACGACGCCTACGAGTGGGGCGACCGGGCCTGGACCGAACGGCCGCATCAGGACCCGCGCAACCAGCCGATGAGTGTCTACGAGATACACGCCGGCTCCTGGAAAACCCGCGACGGGCAGCCTTTGACCTACCGGCAACTGGCGGACGAATTGATTCCGTACCTGCTCGACATGAACTTCACCCATGTCGAGTTCCTGCCCGTTTCCGAATACCCCTACGACGGCAGTTGGGGCTACCAGCCCCTCGGCCTGTTCGCACCGACCAGCCGCTTCGGCACACCGGACGACTTCAAGTACCTCGTCGACCAGTGCCACCAGAACGGCATCGCGGTCATCGTCGACTGGGTCCCGGCCCACTTCCCCGCCGACGAACACGGCCTGGCCCGTTTCGACGGCACTCCGCTGTACGAATACGAAGACCCGCAGCGCGGCTGGCATCCGGACTGGAGCTCCTACGTCTACGACTTCGGCCGCTACACCGTCTGCGACTTTCTGATCTCCTCGGCGATGATCTGGCTCGAACACTTCCATGTCGACGGTCTGCGTGTCGACGCCGTCGCCTCCATGCTTTACCTCGACTATTCACGCGAAGCCGGCGAATGGACCCCCAATGTCGACGGCGGCAACCACAATTACGAAGCCATCGCCTTCGTCAAACGCTTCAACGAAACCGTCTACGGTCGCTACCCCAAGGCCATGACCATCGCCGAGGAATCCACCGCCTTCGACGGCGTCACCCGCCCCGTCTTCGCCGGCGGGCTCGGTTTCGGCTTCAAGTGGAACATGGGCTGGATGCACGACACCCTGGAATACATGAAAAAAGACCCGATTCACCGCAGATACCACCAGGGTGATCTCACCTTCTCGATGGTCTACGCCTACAACGAGAACTTCGTTCTGCCGCTGTCGCACGACGAAGTCGTCCACGGCAAAGGCACCATCCTCACCCGCATGCCGGGCGACGAATGGCAGCAGACCGCCAACCTGCGCACCTACTACGCCTACATGTTTGCCCACCCCGGCAAGAAGCTGAATTTCATGGGCAACGAATTGGGTCAGGGCCTGGAATGGAACTACCGCAGCCAGCTCGACTGGTACCTGCTCGACTACCCCCGCCACAGCGGCGTCCAGGCCCTGTTCCGCGACCTCAACCGCCTGCACCGGGACGAGCCCGCCCTGCACGAATGGGACTGCGATCCCAAAGGTTTCCGCTGGATCAACTACGACGACGCCGACAACAGCATCCTCAGCCTGATCCGGTTCAATGACACCGAAAAAGTCATCGTCGTCGCCAACTTCACACCCAACCCGCACGATCATTACCGCATCGGCGTTCCCGACGACGGACATTACGATGTCATCCTCAACACCGATTCGGAGTATTATGGCGGTAGCAATTACGACATCGGCGACGGCTACGATGCGATACACGAAGGGCACGACGGCCAACCGTATTGCATCGATATGACGCTGCCGCCGCTGGCCGTGGTGTATTTGAAACCACGGTAAGATGTTACCCGTGGGTCGAATTAGCGCGTGAGCGCGTGATCCGACAAAGACAAGGCGCCAACCGAGTAAAAAGCCAGGTTGGGTTTGCGATCTGCCTATTGGCAGATGGTGGGCGACCGAAACGTCGGACCGACCCACCCTACGGTGACGACCAGGACCAGCGGCGGATGCCCGGTAGACTCATGCGGGGATGTGCGAGACATGGATGTCGAGGTCAAGCCCCCATGGATGGGTTCATGGCGACCCCGCATGAGTCTACCGGGCAGCCGGCGCGAGTTCTCGGCACAAGAAGCAACCCGGCAAGGCGCAACCCAGGCACCGTATTGACACCCAACCACGGACCAGGCTCAACAAACCGAGGCAACAGAATGATCACCCGAGTCAATCCAGACTCCCGTATGGACACTGGCAAAGCCTACCCCATGGGCGCCCACCCGCGAGACGGCGGCATCAACTTCGCCGTCTACAGCCCCCATGCCCACAACCTCATCCTGTGCCTCTACGACGAACAGGACCAGGAAACCGAGCGCCTCAATCTCCCCGCCCGCAGCGGTGACATCTGGCACGGCTTCCTGCCCGACCTCGAACCCGGCGTCCGCTACGGCTTTCGCGCCGAAGGCGACTTCGAGCCCGATCGCGGTCTTCTGTTCAACGTCAACAAACTCCTGGTCGACCCTTACGCCAAGGCCCTGTCCGCGCCGTTCGAACCGCACCCGAACCTGTATGCCCACGACACCGCCGACCTGAGCGGCCTGAAACCGAGCGACACCGACAGCGCGCCCCAGGTTCCCAAAGCGCTGGTCCCGGGACCGGATACCTTCGACTGGCAGGACACCGTGCGGCCGGATACGCCCTGGCCACAGACCGTACTCTACGAAGTGCACGTCAAAGGGTTCAGTCAACTCAACCCGGCCGTGCCCGAGGAACTGCGCGGCACCTATCTGGGTCTTGCGCACGACGCCAGCATCGGTCACCTGACCGACCTCGGCGTCACCGCCGTACAGTTGATGCCCTGCCTGGCCTTCATGAGCGAACCGCGTCTGGCCGATCTGAACCTGGTCAATTACTGGGGATACAACCCGGCCAACTTCTTCGCGCCGGACCCGCGCTACGCCGTCGACGACGCCGTCACCGAATTCAAAACGATGGTGCGCGCCCTGCATCAGGCCGGTATCGAGGTCATCCTCGACGTTGTCTACAACCACACCGCCGAAGGCAACCTGCTCGGCCCCATGCTCAGTCACAAGGGGCTCCATGCCGCCCAGTTCTACCGCCACCAGCCAGACAACTTCAGTCATTTCATCGACACCACCGGTTGCGGCAACACCGTCGACATTCACCAGCTCTATCCGCTGACCCTGGTCATGGACAGCCTGCGCCACTGGCTGAACCACTATCAGGTCGACGGCTTCCGCTTCGACCTGGCCGCCACGCTCGGCCGCGAAGCCTGGGACTTTACGCCTCACTCCGCCTTCTTCAAAGCCATCAGCCAGGACCCGGTCATCCGCCACTGCAAGCTGATCGCCGAACCCTGGGACATCGGTCGCGGCGGTTACCAACTGGGTCAGTTTCCGGAACAATGGTACGAATGCAACGACCGCTACCGCGACACCCTGCGCCGTTTCTGGCGCGGCGACGGCGGCACCCTGCCCGAATTCGCCACCCGCGTGATGGGGTCGCGCGACCTGCTCAAGAAAGGCTCGCGCTCCTACTCCACCAGCCTCAACTATGTGACCTACCACGACGGTTTCACGCTCGAAGACCTGGTGTCCTACAACCAGCGTCACAACGCCGCCAACCAGGAGCGCAACCTGGACGGCCATGACAACAACCTCAGCTATAACTGGGGCTGCGAGGGGGCGACCGAGGACGATCATATCCTGACGCTGAGACAGCAGACCAAGCGCAACCTCATCGCCAGCCTGCTGCTCTCCCAGGGCGCCGTCCACCTGCTCGGCGGCGACGAGATCGGTCGCACCCAGCAAGGCAACAACAACGCCTACTGCCAGGACAACGAGATCAACTGGTTTAACTGGTCCGACCCGGACCAACGCTTCCAGGCCTTCGTCGAACAGTGCATTCGCATACGCGGCAGCAGCACCCTGTTCCACGATCTCATATTCAGCGCCGAACAACTGATCAACGAACCGGCCACCACCGACAAGGTGCACTGGTACCGGTGCGACGGCTACGCCATGGAAATCAAGGACTGGCAGGATCCGAACAACCATTGCCTCGGCATCCTGTTGTCGTCCGACATCGACAACCCCGCCATCAATCTGCATCTGTGCAGCGAATACTATTTGATCCTGGTCAACGCCGGACAGCACGACATCGTCTTCACCCTGCCCGCCAACCCCGTCACCGGCTGGCAACGCGTGTTCGACACGGCACTGAACGACGGCTTGTCCGAAGACACACCCGCACGCATTCGCACCAGCTATACCCTGAAGGCCCATTCACTGGCATTGCTCGCACGCTGCGGCGACGAATGAAAGTGGGATAAAAAGGGGGCTCCGGACGGAACCCCAAGGGTCGAGGAGTACTCAGGGAACCCGAGGAAGGTTCCCCAAGGAAAGCGACTTTCCAACGAAAGCGCGGCTTTCCGACGGCGTTTAACCTCCGCCGACACGAGGACTGCTCAGCAGGCCAAAAGGCCGGGCATTAAAACGGTACCTTCATTTCCCATGGGACGGGGTTTCACTCAATGCATGAAACTCCGGTGACTCGGTGAACTTTCCGGGCGCTGTTGCTCCCAGGCGTGGTCAAACAACTGCGCCTGTTGCTCGGACAGCGGAATCCAGACCGCGTCCGGCCAGCGACGCTGAAAACCTTCCAACTCGGGCACGTAAAAATCGCTGCCTTTCACGGCACCCCAGCAAAGAACGGTTTGCTGAGCGGCCTTGGAAACGACGACGCCCATGTTGGCGCGGTAGCCGCGGTTCTGGCTGATGAATTCGAAAACGTGTGCGATAGCTGACTGGACCATGTTCGTTTGACTCCCTGTGGGTGACGGACAGCGCCACTCTAGGGGGGTTACGGCGGGGGGAAAAGGAGAATCCTCAAAGTATAGGGATAGGATACTGACGGTCGTCTATCGTTCGACTTTCCATGGTTGATGGCTTGGTGCCGGTGCTTGGTTCCCTAGTGCCACGGTTCAATTTTGTGACGAGGAATAGGTGTCTGGTGGCCGGGTATGCTGTCTGGTGGCTAGGCTGTATGTTGTGCCGGGAACCTGGTCCAGGGATAGTGCGCGCTCTTCCAGGGACCGCCGTGAATACATCCATGTAGGCTTAACTTCGGTCCGGGCTGGCGCTCCAGTCCATGGCTCAGATGTCCCTTCCAGAGCACCCACTATCCCTGGACCTAGACCAAGTGCCTCTTACCCCAAAAACCAATGCTCAGCTTACCTTGCCAGCAGATACAAATATGGGCACTGCCCACCATGAGAAATCGACTAGTAATGGATGCCGCCAGAGGCGCAACCTCTTGTGCTCATCGTTCTCACGTTATGTCATATAAGCTTTAAACACGACTAAAAATGTGCGCTACAACTTAGACTAGTTATCCTCCCCTGGTGGGCGGTGCCCACCCTACGGGCGTACATGCGAGAGACACAGGAGCTGAATATACCAATGTTATATAGCGTATGAAGCACTTTGGCCAGGTCCAGGGATGGTGGGTGCTCTGGAGGGGGTATCTGAGGCATGGATGCCGAAGCTAAGCGCCCATGGAAGGGTTCACAGCGGCCCCCGGAAGAGCGCGCACCATCCCTGGCCCGGGTTCCTGGCACTTCATAGGGCTAAGCCACCAGGAAGCATACAATGCCACCGTACATGGATTGCTGGCACTTAAGCGACCCTAACCGGAAGCATACACCCGGTAGGCCTCCAGACTTTCGGGATTCGCCAACGCTGTCAAATTGCGAGGCTCCTCGCCGCGGAGGATCTGGGTGACCGCCAGCTCGACCTTCTTGCCCGAGCGGGTGTAGGGCACGGACGGCACCTGGACAATATCGGCGGGGACGTGGCGCGGTGTGGTGTTCTCGCGAATACGCTTGCGGATACGGTCCTTGAGTTCGCCGGTCAGTGTCTCGCCCTCGGCCAGTTGCACGAACAGGATGACCTGGACATCGTTCTTGACCGGCTTACCGACCACCAGCGAGTCCTGAATGGCTTCCAGTGTCTCCACCTGACGATAGATCTCCGCCGTGCCGATCCGCACACCGCCCGGATTCAGGGTGGTGTCGCTGCGACCGTGAATGATTGCCTGGCCGTCCTCGTCGAATTCGATAAAGTCACCGTGCGCCCAGACGCCGGGAAAACGGTCGAAATAAGCCGACCGGTAGCGCTCACCGTTCGGATCGTTCCAGAAGTAGATCGGCATGCACGGCGCGGGTTGGGCGCAGACAAGCTCACCCCGCTCGCCCACGACCGGCCGGCCGTCCTCGTTCCAGGCCTGTACGTCCATGCCCAGGTTGGCGCCCTGGATCTTGCCGCGCACGACCGGCGACCAGGGGTTGCCGCCGACGAAACAGGAGACGATGTCGGTGCCGCCGGAAATGGACTGCAGGCTGACGTCGGGCTTGATCGCCTGGTAGACCCAATCGAAGTCTTCGGGGGCGAGCGGCGAGCCGGTGGAAAATAGGGTTTCCAGCGGCGCTAGGTTGAATGTATTCCCGGGGGTTAGGTCCCGTTTACGACACGCACTGATGTACTTCGCGCTGGTACCGAAGTGGGTGATGCCCAGCCGGCCGGCTTCGCGCCAGAGGACATCGGGACCCGGATACATGGGGTTGCCGTCGAACAACACCAGGGTGGCGCCGGTTACGAGACCGGAGGCCAGCCAGTTCCACATCATCCATCCGGTGGTGGTGAAGTAGAAGAAGACGGAATCCTGCTTGATGTCGCCGTGCAGCATCAATTCCTTGCAGTGCTGCAACAGGGTGCCCCCGGCGCCATGGACGATGCACTTGGGTTTGCCGGTGGTGCCGGAGGAGTACAGGATGTAGAGCGGATGGTCGAACGGCAAGGCTTCGGGCGGCGCGTCCGGCCATTCGGTGTCGAGTATGCCCTGCCAGGGCTCACAGCCGCCCGGCAGGTCGGCGCTTGGCAGGGTATCGACGGCGATCCAGCGGCCGACGGCCGGCATGGCATCCTGCAGCGACCGGATGACCGAGCCGCGTTCATGGTACTTGCCACCATAGCCGTACCCGTTACCGACGATGACTACCTTGGGCTCGACCTGACCGAAGCGGTCGAGGACGCCTTCAAAACCGAAGTCCGGTGAAGCCGAGGTCCAGACGGCGCCGATGCGGCTGGCGGCGAGCATCCCGATGATCGCCTCGGGCGTGTTCCCCAGGTAAGCGGCGACCCGGTCTCCCGGTTTGACGTCGCATTCATGCTTCAGGTACCCCGCCAGGCGCGCCACGGCGCGCTTGAGGTTCGCGTACGTCCACTCCGACTCGGAGCGCGATTCGGACAGGCCGATCAATGCGACGTCCCCGTCCCGGCCGCGGGCAAGCAGGTTTTCGCTGAAATTCAGGCGCGCCTCGGGAAACCAGCTCGCTCCCGGCAGACTCCGGTCGGCGAGGACAACCTCGCCCGGCTCGCCGACGATGCCGGCAAAATCCCAGAGCTCGCGCCAGAAAGTCTGGATGTCGCTGACGGACCACTGCTGCAATTCGGGATAACTGGAAAACGTCCGACCCGTTTTGTCACTGATGCGCTGGGCGAATGCCGCCAACTGTGAAGCCGCCTTGCGGGCTTCGCTCGGTGTATAGAGGATGCTCATGGAATCTCTCGGTCTGTTGTTCGTTGTTGTTAACCACTGAGACCTAGAATAAAGCCTGTGTCGGGCTTGGCAATCCGCTGATGGACCGAGATGGGGGTGGCAAGGTGTTCTTTTGGGCTTCCAGTGACCCGGAAGCGAGGCTATCGGCGTTTTTGACGGGTGAGCGGCCGAGACATTGAATCCGGCCCACTGTAAACGCAAAAAGCCGCCCGAAGGCGGCTTTTATACAGATGCTCAAGAGCGGAACTTAGCCTTCGGCGGCTTCGTCCATCTCTTCAACCGGACGGTCAACCAGCTCGACGATCGCCATAGGGGCGTTGTCGCCGGCACGGAAGCCGCACTTGAGGACGCGCAGGTAACCACCCGGACGTTCCTGGTAGCGCGGGCCCAGTTCGTTGAACAGCTTGCCAACAGCTTCTTTGGAGCGTGTGCGGTCGAACGCCAGACGACGATTGGCTACGGAATCATCCTTAGCCAAGGTGATCAGGGGTTCGGCGAAACGACGCAACTCTTTTGCCTTTGGCAAGGTCGTTTTGATCACTTCGTGCTCGAACAAGGAGTTGCACATGTTCTGAAACATGGCCTTGCGGTGAGCACTGGTACGGTTTAAGTGACGACCACTTTTACGATGACGCATTGTTACATTCCTTACCAGCCGGATATAAGGTTACGAAAGAACCTTATCGTCATTCTTCAAACTTGCAGGTGGCCAGTTCTCGAGCACCATGCCCAGAGACAGCCCCTTGGATGCCAGAACGTCTTTGATCTCGGTCAGAGACTTCTTGCCCAGGTTCGGAGTCTTCAGCAGTTCCACTTCGGTGCGCTGGATCAGGTCACCGATGTAGTAGATGTTCTCCGCTTTCAGACAATTCGCCGAACGGACCGTCAGTTCCAGATCATCGACCGGGCGCAGCAGGATAGGATCGATCTTGTCTTCTTCCTTCTCTGGCTCGCTTTCGGCTTGATGATCGAGATCAACGAAGGCCGCGACCTGCTGCTGCAGGATCGTGGCCGCACGGCGGATCGCCTCTTCGGGGTCCAGCGTGCCCTTCGTTTCCAGTTCAATCACCAGCTTGTCCAGGTCGGTACGCTGCTCGACACGCGCGTTATCAACGCTGTAGGCAACGCGAACGACCGGGCTGTAGGTGGCATCCAACTGCAGTTTACCGATGGGTTTACTCTCGTCTTCCGCACTGCTGCGGGCTTCCGCAGGGACATAACCACGACCGGTGGTCACACGCAGCGACATGTTCACATCGGCGTTGGCACCGAGGTGCGCGATGATGTGATCCGGATTGGCGACTTCCACGCCATGATCCAGCTGGATATCGCCCGCGGTCAGGGTACCGGCGCCGCTCTTGCTGAGCGTCAGCGATACTTCGTCACGGTCGAACAGCTTGATCGCTACGTCTTTCAGGTTCAGCAGGATTTCCTGAACGTCTTCCTGCACCCCTTCGATCGTGCTGTATTCATGCAACACACCGTCGATTTCAACTTCGGTGATTGCGGCGCCCGGCATGGACGACAGCAGAATACGGCGCAGCGCGTTGCCCAGAGTGTGCCCGAAACCGCGCTCAAGCGGCTCGAGCGTGATCTTGGCCCGGTTGGCGCTGATTTCCTGCACATCGATATGACGTGGCGTCAAAAAGTCGTTGGCTGAACGCTGCATAGATGCCCCTAATTTGCAGTGAGATTACTTGGAGTACAATTCCACGATCAGGTTTTCGTTGATTTCCTGGCTCAGGTCGGAACGCTCGGGCTTGGCCACGAACTTGCCTTCTTTAGCCTTGGCATCAACTTCAACCCAGGAGACAGGCGCACGCTGAGCAGCGATGTCCAGTGCGCTTTGAATGCGCAGCTGGTTCTTGCTTTTTTCACGTACGGCCACGACATCACCCGGCTTGACCTGGTAGGACGGAATGTTGACCGTCGCGCCGTTGACCAGGATCGCCTTGTGGGATACCAGCTGGCGGCTTTCGGAACGGGTGGAACCGAAGCCCATGCGGTAGACCACGTTGTCCAGACGGGTTTCCAGAAGCTGCAACAGGTTTTCACCGGTTGCGCCCTTCAGACGGGCGGCTTCTTTGTAATAGTTACGGAACTGCTTTTCCAGAATGCCGTACATACGACGGACTTTCTGCTTCTCGCGCAGCTGAACACCGTAATCAGACAGACGTCCGCGACGTGCGCCGTGTACACCCGGCGGCGTTTCGGCCTTGCACTTGGAGTCGAGTGCACGCACCCCACTCTTCAGGAACAGGTCTGTGCCTTCACGACGAGACAGCTTACACTTCGGACCAATATAACGTGCCATGAATCTCTGTCTCCTCTTTTAAACGCGGCGCTTCTTGGGCGGGCGGCAACCGTTGTGCGGAATAGGCGTCACATCGGTAATATTGCTGATTCGATAGCCACACGCGTTCAATGCTCGTACCGCGGACTCGCGACCCGGACCCGGTCCTTTGACCTCTACGTCCAGATTCTTCAGACCATATTCCTGTGCAGCGGTACCGGCGCGCTCGGCGGCGATCTGTGCTGCGAAAGGGGTGCTCTTACGAGATCCACGGAAACCGGAGCCACCGGCAGTCGCCCAACTCAGGGTGTTGCCTTGGCGGTCCGTCAAGGTCACGATGGTGTTGTTAAAAGAGGCGTGAATGTGCGCGATGCCATCCGCGACCTGCTTTTTCACCTTTTTGCGCGACCGGTTCGTACCTGGCTTTGCCATCTTCGATTTCCTATGCAAAAACTGTTGTCAATAAACCAAACTTAGCGTTTGATCGGCTTGCGGGGACCTTTACGGGTACGGGCGTTCGTCTTGGTACGCTGTCCACGCAAAGGCAAGCTACGACGGTGGCGGATGCCACGGAAGCAGCCCAGATCCATCAACCGCTTGATGTTCATCTGGATCTCACGACGCAAGTCACCTTCGACGGTGTGCTTGCCGACTTCGGTACGGATCGCGTCCAGGTTTTCGTCGGACAGATCCTTGACCTTAGTCGTGGGTTCAACCCCAACCGCGGCACAGATGTCACTAGCAGTGGTGTGACCAACACCATAGATGTAGGTCAGAGAGATCACCGCATGCTTGTTGTCGGGAATATTGACGCCTGCTATACGGGCCATTCAATTTACTCCGTTTTTTAACCTTAAAAAGGCTTAACCTTTAATAGAGCCGGCCGGCCCTATTAATGAACCCCCAAAATAGGGGCGCGAGATAATAGCGCCTGGCTTCCACAAAATCAACCCGTGGAAGCCAGGCGCCACCTCAACCGTTTGCGATCACCGTTAGCCTTGGCGTTGCTTGTGCTTGGGATCGGTACAGATCACACGCACAGCGCCGTTTCGGCGGATAATCTTGCAGTTACGGCAGATTTTCTTGACTGACGCACGTACTTTCATGCTTCACTCCAAATACCGGTAGACACCAGGGGCGCCGCTGTCAGTTGCCAATCGACTTGAGATTGGCCTTCTTCATCAGCGACGAGTACTGGTGTGACATCAGGTGGGATTGCACCTGAGCCATAAAGTCCATCACAACCACCACCACGATCAGCAGGGAGGTACCACCAAAGTAGAAAGGTACATTGGCGGCGATCACCAGCGCCTGGGGCAGCAAGGACACCGCTGTAATGTAGATCGCACCGAAGAAGGTCAGCCGAGCGGACACACCGTCGATATAACGGGAGGTCTGCTCACCCGGGCGGATGCCCGGTATGAAGGCGCCGGAGCGCTTCAGGTTTTCGGCCACATCCTTCGGATTGAAGGTTACAGCGGTGTAGAAGTAGCAGAAGAAGATAATCGCAACCGCGAACAACAGGATGTACAGCGGCTGGCCCGGGCTGAGCAACAGAGCAATGTCCTGCAGCCACCCCATGCTCTCACCGCTGCCAAACCAGTTTCCGAGCGACGCCGGGAACAGCAGCAAGCTGGACGCGAAAATCGCCGGAATCACACCCGCCATGTTGATCTTCAACGGCAGATGGCTGCTTTGGGCCTGAAACACCTTACGGCCCTGCTGACGCTTGGCATAGTTGATGGTGATGCGACGTTGACCACGTTCAATGAAGACAATGAACGCAACCACGCCAATCGCCACCAGACCGATCAGCAACAGCGCGATGATGCTGAGTTCACCCTGACGGGCGCTCTCGAAGCTCTGGCCGACGGCACTGGGCAGCCCGGCCACGATGCCGGCGAAAATCAGCAGTGAAATGCCGTTGCCGATACCGCGTTCGGTGATCTGCTCGCCCAGCCACATCAGGAACATGGTGCCGCAGGTAAACGTCACCACAGCCACGAAGTAGAACGACGGGCCGGCGGTGAAGGTCACATTCTGGCTCACCAGCCCCGCGGACAGGGCCAGCGACTGAATCAGAGCCAGGCCCAGAGTGCCGTAGCGGGTGTATTGGCTCATCTTGCGACGACCCGCCTCACCTTCCTTCTTAAGCTGTTCCAGTTGAGGACTTACGACCGTCAGGAGCTGCATGATGATCGACGCCGAGATGTACGGCATGATGCCGAGGGCGAAGATACTCATACGTTCCAGGGCACCCCCGGTGAACATGTTGAACATGCTCAGAATGGTGTCCTGGTTGCGCTCGAACAACGCCGCCAGGCTGTCCGGGTTGATGCCCGGCACCGGGATGTGGGCACCTATTCGGTAGACCAGGATCGCCAGCAGCACGAAGCGCAGTCGAGCCCAGAGCTCACCCAGGCCACCTTGCGATCCGGTCGAGAGTCCTTGTCTGGTCATGGAGAATTATTCCTCTACCTTTCCGCCAGCAGCTTCAATGGCCGCCTTGGCACCCTTGGTGACTTTCAGACCCTTGACGGTAACCGCCTGGCTGATTTCACCGGACAGGATGACGCGGGCACGCTTGATCTGATGGCCGATGATGTCGGCTTTTTTCAGGGCGTCCAGGTCGACAACGTCGCTGCCGGCCTTGACCAGTTCGTTCAATCGAATTTCGGCCACGAACGGCTTCTGCCGCGAGGTGAAACCGAACTTCGGCAGACGACGCTGCAGCGGCATCTGGCCGCCTTCGAAACCTGGCTTGACCGTGCCGCCACTGCGGGACTTCTGACCCTTGTGACCACGACCGCCGGTCTTGCCCAGACCGGAACCGATACCACGACCGACGCGTCTGCGTTCGGTGTGGGAACCCTCGGCGGGGCTCAGCGTATTCAGAAACATCTTACTCACCCTTCAACCACGCGAACCATATAGTTCACTTTGTTGATCATGCCGCGAACGGAAGGTGTGTCTTCCAGTTCACGCACCTGGCCCACCTTGGACAGACCCAGACCCTTGACGCACAACTTGTGCTTGGGCTGGGTGCCAATGGGGCTGCGGAACAGCTGAACTTTCAGTGTTTTATTCGCCATGGCAGCTTACCCCACAATCTCGTCAACGGATTTGCCGCGCTTGGCAGCCACGTCTTCCGGTGAACGCATTTTAGCCAGGCCGTTTACGGTGGCGCGTACGACGTTGACCGGGTTGGTCGAGCCGTAGCACTTGGCCAGTACGTTCTGGACGCCGGCGACTTCCAGCACAGCGCGCATGGCACCACCGGCAATGACACCGGTACCGTCGGAGGCCGGCTGCATGTACACCTTGGACGCACCGTGACGGGCGTTGACCGGATACTGCAGGGTACCTTCGGTCAGATGTACCTGAACCATGTTGCGGCGCGCCGCGTCCATGGCTTTCTGGATGGCGACAGGCACTTCACGCGCCTTGCCACGGCCGAAACCGACCTTGCCATTGCCGTCGCCGACAACGGTCAGAGCGGTGAAGCCGAAGATTCGACCGCCTTTAACTACTTTGGCGACCCGGTTCACTTGAACCAGCTTTTCCTGCAGATCGCCGCCAGCTTGCACTTGATCGTTATTTGCCATCATTCACACCTTAGAATTTCAGGCCACCTTCACGGGCAGCGTCTGCCAAAGCCTTGACTCGGCCGTGGTATTTGAAACCAGAGCGGTCAAAGGCCACCTCTTCGATGCCGGCTGCCTTGGCGCGCTCCGCGATCAGGGCGCCCACCTTGGTGGCGGCTTCGATGTTGCTTGTCGCGCCCTTACGCAGCGATTCGTCTAGAGTCGAAGCCGAAGCTACGACGACGCTGCCATTGGGGGCGATGATTTGTGCATAAATGTGCTGATTGGACCGGTTTACACACAGACGATGCACGCCCAATTCGCGAATCTTGATGCGGCTGCGGCGAGCACGGCGTAAACGGGATACTTTCTTTTCGTTCATGACCTATGCCCCTATTTTTTCTTGGCTTCTTTACGACGGACGTACTCGTCGGCGTAGCGAATACCCTTGCCTTTATACGGTTCCGGCGGACGGAACGCGCGAATTTCGGCAGCCACTTGACCCAGGCGCTGCTTGTCGGCGCTCTTCAACACAATCTCTGTGTTGCTCGGGGTCTCGGCGGTAACGCCGTCGGGCAGGGCATAGTCGATCGGATGAGAGAAGCCGACCGTCAGGTTGACGGATTTGCCGGACGCCTTGGCCCGGTAACCAACACCGTTCAACTGCAGACGCTTTTCAAAACCTTTAGTGACACCCACGACCATGTTGTTGACCAGGGCACGCATGGTGCCGGACATGGCATGAGCAGGCTTACCGCCATCACGAGCGGCAAACGTCAGGGTATTGCCGTCCTGCTTGATCTCAACCAGGTTGTGCAGGTTGGTCTCGAGCGAACCATTGTTGCCCTTGACCGAAATCTTGTCGCTACCGAGCTTGACTTCCACACCTGCGGGAACCGTAATAGGAGCATTTGCTATTCGAGACATCGTTTAACCACTCCTTTAGAAGACTTCGCAGATGATTTCGCCGCCGACGCCCTGCGCACGAGCGGCACGATCGGTCATGACACCCTTGGACGTGGAAACAATGGCGATACCCAGGCCACCAGAGACCTTGGGCAGGTCATCGGTACCTTTGTACTGGCGCAGACCCGGACGGGAGATGCGCTTGATGGACTCGATCACCGGCTTGCCTTCGAAGTAACGCAGAGTAATGTGCATTACCTTCTTAACATCGCCTTCCACCGAAAAGTCATCCACGAAGCCTTCGTCTTTCAGCACGGACGCGACAGCGACCTTCTGCTTGGAAGACGGCAGACTCACGGTAGCATGACCCGCGGTTTGGGCATTACGGATACGTGTAAACATATCCGCAAGTGTGTCTTGCATGCTCATTTAAAATTTCCTCACTGTGCAGCTGAATGCGGTAGCCGGGGCTTTTGCCCCGGCCCGGACCATTCGGCTTACCAACTGGACTTCTTCAAACCCGGAACATGACCCAGCATGGCCTGTTCGCGAAGCTTGATACGTGACAGGCCGAACTTGCGGTATACCGCATGTGGACGGCCGGTCATTTGACAACGGCGCTGCAGTCTAACAGGACTTGCGTCTCTTGGCAGCTTTTGCAGCGCTTGTTGTGCGTCCCAAACCTGCTCGTCGGAGCTGTTCGGGTCCTTGATGATCGCCTTCAGATTGGCACGCTTTTCGGCGTACTTGGCGACGGTTTTGATGCGCTTTTGTTCGCGCGCCTTCATGCCTTCTTTAGCCATGACCTGTCCCCTTAGCCTTTGAACGGGAAGTTCAGCGCCTTCAGAAGAGCGCGACCTTCATCATTGGAACGGGCGGTAGTGGTCACGGTAATATCCAGACCACGCAGCTTATCGACCTTATCGTATTCGATTTCAGGGAAGATAATCTGCTCTTTCACACCCATGCTGTAGTTGCCACGGCCATCGAAGGACTTGGGGTTGATGCCCCGGAAGTCACGTACACGCGGCAGCGCGATGTCGATCAGGCGGTCCATGAATTCCCACATACGCTCGCCGCGCAGGGTCACTTTGGCGCCGATCGGCCAGCCTTCACGAATCTTGAAGCCGGCGATGGACTTGCGGGCCTTGGTGATCAGAGGCTTCTGACCGGTAATGGCCTGCAGGTTTTCCACAGCGTTGTCGATCTGCTTCTTGTCGCCGATCGCTTCGCCCACGCCCATGTTCAAGGTGATCTTGGTGACGCGCGGGACTTGCATTACGTTCTCGTACCCGAACTCTTTCTGGAGTGCGGAGAAGACGTCAGTTTTATAGAGCTCTTTGAGTCTAGACATGTCGTATCCCGCCCTTATGCACCAATTTCTTTCTTCGTGGACTTGAAGATGCGGACCTTGGAGCCGTCATCTTTAACCTGGAAGCCGACGCGGTCGCCCTTGTTGGTTTCCGGATTGAAGATGGCTACGTTGGAAGCCGCGATCGGAGCCTCTTTCTCGACGATACCGCCCTGGACACCCAGGTTCGGATTCGGCTTCTGATGCTTCTTGACCATGTTGACGCCAGAAACAACAAACAGAGGACCACGCTTGGAATCGCTGATCACCTTGGTGATCTTGCCGCGATTGCCCTTGTCTTTCCCGGCGATGACAATAACTTCGTCGCCGCTTTTGAATTTATTCATTCTCTACTCCACTTCCTGCTACCGTCTCGTACGGTAAGCCTTGCGGCTTACAGTACTTCCGGCGCCAGGGAAATGATTTTCATGAATTTTTCGGTACGCAGTTCACGGGTCACCGGACCAAAGATCCGGGTGCCGATCGGTGCGTTCTGGTTGTTCAGCAAAACAGCCGAGTTGGTGTCGAAACGGATCACGGACCCGTCCGGGCGACGTACGCCCTTGCGAGTACGCACGACAACAGCGTTCATCACTTGACCTTTCTTGACCTTGCCGCGCGGAATTGCTTCCTTGACGGAGATCTTGATCAGGTCGCCAATGCGAGCGTAGCGACGGTGGGAACCGCCCAACACCTTGATGCACTGGACGCGCTTCGCACCGCTGTTATCCGCAACGTCCAGAACGGTTTGTGTTTGAATCATCTCTCAAACTCCTCTCAAACGCCGGGGCGGTGTTAAACGGTGGTCGCACGTTCGTCAATGCTTACCAGGCGCCAAGACTTGGTCTTGGACAGCGGACGACATTCCTCGATAGTGACGGTGTCGCCGATCTGGCATTCATTGTTCGCGTCGTGCGCATGCATTTTGGTCGAACGCTTTACGATCTTGCCGTAAATCGGGTGAGTCACCCGGCGTTCGATCCGAACGGTAATGGTCTTGTCGGTCTTATTGCTGACGACCTGACCAGTAACGGTACGGGCATTCTGTTCAGACATAATCAGGCACCTGCTTTCTGAGTCAGCACAGTTTTGACACGAGCGATGTCCTTGCGGACTTGCTTCAGCAGATGCGTCTGGTTCAGCTGACCAGTCGCCTTTTGCATGCGATATTTGAACTGATCGCGAAGCAACTCCAACAGGGTGCTGTTCAGCTCGTCTACGGATTTTTCACGAAGATCTTTAGCGTTCATCACATCACCTGCCGTTTAACCACAACGGTCGATACCGGAAGTTTGGCAGCGGCCAGACGGAAAGCTTCCGTCGCCACTTCTTCCGAGACACCTTCCATTTCGTACAAGACCTTGCCGGGCTGAATCTGGGAAACCCAGTATTCGACGTTACCCTTACCTTTACCCATACGGACTTCCAAGGGTTTCTTGGAAATGGGCTTGTCCGGGAACACGCGGATCCAGATCTTGCCGCCACGCTTGATGTGGCGTGTCATTGCACGACGCGCAGCTTCGATTTGACGAGCTGTGATGCGTCCGCGACCAGTTGCCTTCAGCGCGTATTCGCCGAAGCTTACTTTGTTACCGCGTTGGGCCAGACCGCGGTTGCGGCCTTTTTGCACTTTGCGGAATTTTGTACGTTTAGGTTGCAGCATCTACGCACTCCTTACCGTGAAGCCTTTTTCTTGGGCGCCTTGGCTTGAGCACGAACTTGCTCGATACCACCCAGGATTTCGCCTTTGAAAATCCACACCTTAATGCCGATCACACCGTAAGTGGTGTGAGCTTCGGCCGTGGCGTAGTCGATGTCAGCACGCAGAGTGTGCAGAGGTACACGACCTTCGAGGTACCATTCGGTACGCGCGATTTCGGCACCACCCAAACGGCCACTGACCTGAATACGGACACCCTTGGCGCCGTTGCGCATGGCGTTCTGCATGACGCGCTTCATAGCGCGACGGAACATGACGCGACGCTCCAGCTGACCGGCGACCGACTGGGCTACCAATTTGGAGTCCAGATCAGGCTTGCGGATTTCTTCGATGTTGATGTGTACCGGAATCCCCATCATCGCGGAGACTTCCTGACGCAGCAGCTCGACATCCTCACCCTTCTTACCGATAACGATACCGGGACGGGCGGTGTGGATGGTTATCTTTGCATTTTGCGCAGGACGCTCGATGACGATCTTGCTCACTGACGCTTTTTCCAGCTTCTTCTCCAGGTAGCTGCGAACTTCGATGTCGTTCAGCAGCTTCTTGGAGTAAGAGTGAGAGTCGGCATACCAGACCGAGCCATGGTCTTTAGTGATGCCGAGTCGGATCCCGGTGGGATGTACTTTCTGACCCATCTGTCATTCTCCCCTTATTTCTCGGCAACCTGGACCGTGATGTGACTCGTACGCTTGAAAATACGGTCAGCACGGCCTTTGGCACGCGGACGGATGCGCTTCATGGTCATACCTTCATCTACGAAGATGGTGGCGACCTTCAGCTCATCGACGTCTGCCCCGTCGTTGTGTTCTGCATTCGCAATGGCCGATTCCAGAACCTTTTTGACGATTGCAGCGCCTTTTTTGGGGCTGAATGTCAGCAGATCCAGGGCTTCCGCCACTGACTTGCCGCGAATCATGTCTGCTACCAAGCGACCCTTCTGAGCAGACAATCGCGCACCGCGCAATACAGCTTTAGTTTCCATAGTGTCTACCCTCGTTTACCGCTTAGCCTTTTTGTCGGCAGCATGACCCTTGTACGTCCGAGTCAGCGCGAACTCACCCAACTTGTGACCTACCATGTCTTCAGTGACATAGACGGGAACATGTTGACGGCCATTATGGACTGCAAAGGTCAACCCGACGAATTCCGGGAAGATTGTGGAGCGACGCGACCAGGTTTTCAGTGGACGCTTGTCACCGGCTTCCAGTGCAGCCTCTACCTTCTTCATCAAGTGAAGGTCTACAAAAGGACCCTTCTTAAGTGAACGTGGCACAGCCTTTTCCTCTTAAATCGATTACTTCGAAGAACGACGACGCACGATATACTTCGTCGTACGCTTGTTCTTGCGAGTTTTGTAGCCCTTGGTGGGTACACCCCAGGGAGTGACCGGATGACGACCACCCGAAGTCTTGCCTTCACCACCACCGTGCGGGTGGTCGACCGGGTTCATCACAACACCGCGAACGGTCGGACGAACACCGCGCCAGCGGGAGGCACCGGCCTTGCCCAATTGGCGCAGGCTGTGTTCGGAGTTGCTCACTTCACCCAGGGTGGCGCGGCAATCCGCCAATACCTTACGCATTTCACCGGAACGCAAACGAAGTGTGGCATAGGTGCCTTCGCGAGCGACCAGCTGAGCGGAGTTACCGGCGGAACGGACCATTTGGCCGCCTTTACCGGGCTTCAGCTCAATATTGTGAATCACGGAACCAACCGGAATGCTGCGCAGCGGCATGGTGTTACCCACACGAATCGGCGCGTGCTCTCCGGAGATGATTTCGTCACCGGCCGTCAGACCCGCCGGCGCCAGAACGTAGCGACGCTCGCCATCGGCGTACAACACCAGAGCGATGTTGGCGGTCCGGTTCGGATCGTACTCCAGGCGCTCAACCTTGGCGGTAATGCCATCTTTGTTGCGCTTGAAGTCGACTTTACGGTAATGAGCCTTATGACCACCGCCGATGTGACGTGTGGTAATGCGACCCAGATTGTTACGGCCACCGGTCTTGGACTTTTTCTCGACCAGAGGTGCGAAGGGCGCGCCCTTGTGCAACTCGGCGTTGTAAGTCTTGGTGACGTGGCGACGCCCTGCTGACGTCGGTTTTGCTTTAACAATAGCCATTGTTCGCAACCCCTACCTTATTCTGCCGCCAGGAAATCAATTTCTTGGCCTTCGGCCAGACGAACATAGGCTTTCTTAACGTCGTTACGCTTACCGACGCCACGCATGGTGCGCTTCACCTTGCCCTTCTGGATCAACGTGTGAACAGACTGAACCTTGACTTCGAACAGCTGCTCAACGGCCTTCTTGATTTCAGGCTTAGTCGCATCTTTAGCCACACGAAAAACGTACTGGCCACTGCCTTCCGCTACGATGGTCGCCTTCTCGGAGATATGCGGACCGAAAACGACCTGATAGACGCGTTCCTGGTTCATGCCAATACCTCCTCGACCTTCTTGAGTGCGGCGACGGTGATGACCACTTTGTCGTAAGCCACCAGATTCACCGGGTTGACGCCGGTTACATCGGACACTTCGATGTGCGGCACATTGCGCGCAGACAGATAGAGGTTTTGATCGACCTCGTCGGCGACGATCAAGGCGTTGCTCACGTCCAACTCTTTCATTTTGGACAGGAATGCCTTGGTCTTCGGTTGATCGACGGCCAGATCTTCCACCACGACCAGTCGATCCTGACGGACCAGCTCGGACAGGATGGATTTCATGGCGCCGCGATACATCTTGCGGTTGACCTTCTGCGACCAGTCCTGCGGACGAGCGGCGAAGGTTTTGCCACCGCCAACCCAGATGGGCGAGCGGATGGTACCGGCACGGGCGCGACCGGTGCCCTTTTGACGCCACGGCTTCTTGCCACCGCCGGCTACGTCGGAACGGCTTTTCTGAGCGCGCGTACCCTGGCGGGCACCGGCCAAAAAGGCATTAACGACCTGGTGCACCAGAGCTTCGTTGAATTCTTTACCGAACGTCGCGTCGGACACTTCAACCTTGGCGCTGGCTTTACCTGCAACATTAATATCCATTGCTTACCTCTCAGCCTTTAACCGCGGGTTGAACGACAATGTGCGCGCCGGTAGCACCGGGAACGGCACCCTTGATGAGCAGCAGATTGCGCTCAGCGTCGACACGAACGATTTCGAGAGATTGGACAGTCTTGCGCTCGGAGCCCATCTGACCGGCCATCTTCTTGCCTTTCCAGACACGGCCCGGTGTTTGGCACTGACCGATGGAGCCTGGGGCACGGTGAGACAGGGAGTTACCGTGGGTGGCGTCCTGAGTGCGGAAGTTGTGACGCTTAACGGCGCCAGCGAAACCTTTACCCTTGGAGGATCCGGTCACATCCACACGCTGACCTGCTTCGAACAGGGCAACTGTCAGTTCATCGCCGGTTTTCACTTCAGCGGCGTCCACCAGGCTGAATTCACGAGTGAAGACACCCGCTTCAACGTTGGCCTTGGCATAGTGGCCCGCTTGCGCCTTGGTAACACGGTTGGCACGACGCTTGCCAGCGGTCAGCTGAACTGCGTTATAGCCATCGCTTTCCAGGCTCTTAACTTGCGAAACCCGATTGGGTTCGACTTCAATGACGGTCACTGGTACGGAAACACCGGCGTCGGTAAAGACGCGGGTCATACCAGTCTTTCGACCAATCAGACCAATTGACATTTCTTTCTATCCTCTATGTATGGGGCTCGTACCCGCTATGGCCGCCCAGCTCAATTACTGCTGTCAGTCAGACTGACGGAGTTCATTCCTGGGCTGTTACATTAGAGACTCAGCGATTAGCCGAGGCTAATTTGCACGTCCACACCTGCCGCCAAGTCCAACTTCATCAACGCATCAACGGTTTTTTCAGTCGGCTCGACGATATCCAGCATGCGCTTGTGAGTACGAATTTCGTACTGATCACGCGCATCCTTGTTCACGTGCGGAGAGACCAGGACGGTGTAACGCTCTTTGCGAGTCGGCAGCGGAATAGGACCGCGGACCTGAGCGCCAGTACGCTTTGCCGTGTCGACGATCTCCTGAGTCGAAGCATCGATCAGGCGATGATCGAACGCTTTCAAGCGTATTCTGATCTTTTGGTTCTGCATGTGACCAAAGCTCCAAGATTGTTAAACAGCAATTACGGCTCTACCCCCGGGAAATCAGGGGACGCGTATTGTATGTATCTTGAGCAGGGGTGTCAACGTGGATTTGAAATGCAGGGAAAAGCGGGGAATATCGTGTGGAATCAAAGAGTTACAGAGGGGAACGGGGTGGGCAAAGCCCACCCCGGAGTAGCTGGACCGATCGATTACTCGACGATCTTGGCTACAACGCCGGCACCGACGGTACGGCCGCCTTCACGGATCGCGAAGCGCAGACCTTCGTCCATCGCGATCGGCGCGATCAGC
>NZ_BMXR01000010.1 GCF_014651855.1 Saccharospirillum salsuginis | reverse complement strand
TCTAAGCGGGAAGCCCCCTTCAAGATGAGTTTTCCCTGAGGCCTTGAGCCTCCTGAAGGGTCCAGCGAGACGAGCTGGTTGATAGGTCGGGTGTGTAAGCGCTGCGAGGCGTTGAGCTAACCGATACTAATGGCCCGTGCGGCTTGGCCATATAACGCCCAAGGGGTGTTGGCGCCGTAACGCAAGACGAAGAATTGAAGGTTCGCCAGTCAGTGACTGACTGAAGAGCCGCTTGGTAGCAGACCGAGACTTGAGAGAAAGAACTTGATCAGTGCGAATTGGGTGTACTGCACCGGAACGGGAAAGCCATAGTGAGCGATCCTGAACCATACCGCAGTCACCAACCAGTTTGCTTGACGACGATAGAGCTGTGGAACCACCTGACTCCTTGCCGAACTCAGAAGTGAAACGCAGCCTCGCCGATGGTAGTGTGGGGTTTCCCCATGTGAGAGTAGGTCATCGTCAAGCTTTTAATACCAACCCCCGGTACCGCAAGGTATCGGGGGTTTTTGCGTTGTTGGGGTCGGGAAAACGCTAAGGTGGGCACCGCCCACCAGGGGAGAATAACGAGCCCGCGATCACTCACAATTACCTGCTTTCCCGTAGGCTGGATCGGTCCGACGAATCGGTAGCCGAAGCCGGAGTGCCGGACCAGACGTACCGATCCAACCAACACAACTCTACACGTACTTACTCCCTTCCCGAATCGCCAACTTGCTCAGCTTGTTCCGATGCCGTTGTATAAACCGCCGAACCCACTCCGCATCCGTCTTGGAATACTCCCTTAACACCCATCCAATGGCTTTCTGAATGAAAAACTGGTCGTCCACGACCTCGGTCAGAATGGTTCGCTCCAGAGCATCCACATCGGTCTGATCCTTGTGCTTCAGGTGCGCCAGCAGTGCCGCTCGCCGAATCCAGAGCCCTTGGTGTTCAGCCCACCCATCCAGTTCATTCTGATGTTCGCGATTCTGCAACAGACAAGGCCCCACCAGGTTGGATGCGACGGCATCCAGGGTGTCCCACCAGGAGGCGGTAAACACCAGGTCGCGATACAGATCCCAGTTGTCATCCGTGATCCAGCGCTTTGAGCGCATGGCAATGTCCAGGGCCGCATATTGGGCTTCACGGTGACTGTGGTGCCAGAGATCCAGAATCGTTGCGCGATAGCTTTCCAAATCCTCTACCGGATGTAGCTTGAGCACTTCTTGTATCAATTGAGCGCGTTTCGGTTTCTGGATCCCGAAAAAGGGTTGGTCCGTTTTCATGTAGCGCTGCATGGGTTCGGCTGTTTTCCGATCCCGGTTGCGCGTGAACGCTTCGATGATGGCGTCGAATGTGGCCGTCATTCCGCCTCCTGCCGAGCGATGCCAAAGGGTTGCTTGGCTTTGAATCGGAACAGACGCGCCAGAATCACATCGGGGAAGGATTGACTCCGAGTGTTGTATACCTCGACGGCGTCGGAATAGCCCTTGCGCAACAAGGCGAGATAATTTTCGCTCTCCTCCATCTGCTGCATGAACTGCTCGACCACCTTGTTGCCTTTCAGATCCGGATAGTCTTCCACGCGCACCTGAAGGGCGCGGGTGAGCTTGTGTTCGAAGCGTGCCCGTTCATCGACCTGATCCGGGGTCTGGTCGGGATCGGGGCGGGCGGCGCGAATCTGGCCGATGGCTTCCAGCAGCTTGGTTTCGTGGTTTAAATAGGCCTCCACCGAGCGCTGCAAGGACGGCCATAGGTTGTGGCGCTTTTGCAGGACGGTGTTGATATCGCTCCAGGCTTTCTCGGCGCGGTTTTTCAGGAATACCAGGTCGTTGTAATGCAGGATAGCGGTGTAGACCAGCAGGAAAACCGGAACGATGAGCGCGGTGATCATCAGGTCGGCCGGGGTCAATTGACCCGACGCCGCCAACAGGGCCGTTCCGGCGAGCAGGAAGCCCCCGAGACTGACCGAGGTCAGCAGAAAGCCGAGCGCACCCTTGCCGCGAACCACGGAATCTTCATCGTCGGTGGTGATCAGAAAGGGATTACCATCCTCGTACTGCAGGGCTAGCCGGTCCGGGTGTTGTCGATCGAGCCCCGCGAACCCCAGACAGTAGGCGGTCCGGTCATAAGGGAGCCAGTGTTCGGTATAGCGCCGCCGTCCCTCCCGGCGACGATATTTCTCCGGGTAGTCGATATCGGCCTTGTCCGGATACACCGTGGCCTGCCCGGCGTCGTCCGAGAGCCAGAACGGCGTCTGTTCACCACCCGATTCAACGGTGACCCAGCGCGCCTTCTTGCCTGAACCGCGACGTTCTTCAATGCTGAAGTCGTAGGCGACACAGGGTTCCTGCGCGAGCCGGCTGGTAACATGGGGACGCTCATCGTCCACCCGGATGGCGCCCGCCAACTCAGCCATGCCGTAAGCCAGCCCAGTGGATTTCGCTGTGGGTAGGTGTTCGATCAGGCGCTTCAGTTTGATCGCCCGGATGGCGATCCACATCCCGATCAGCCCGAGGATGATCGCCGCCGCGGTAATGACCCAGGCCAACCAGGCCTGCTCGAACCGACTGACGGGTTCGCTGGCCAGTTCCTGACCAATCACTCTTTGTCGATCCCGGTCGACACCGGCGGGTATCGGAAAACGCTCGCTCGCGATTGGGTCGAAAAAAGCCCGGTCCGGCCATTGGCCCGCCCCGCGCTCGATCAGCCATCGCATGGCATAGAGGTCCGCCTGACGGGCCTCGGTGGAGCCGGCCTGTTCGATGGCCTCGGCCCGGGTTTGATACAACTCGGCGGCCCGTTGCCAGTCACGTTCCAGGTGAATCACACCCATGGTCCAGAAGTAACCGACGAGCACCACGGTCATGGTCAGTACATAGATCCAGAAGCGGTGAATCTGAGCGGCGATCAACACCAGCGCCAGTCCCACGGAAGCCGCACCGGAGGCCAGGGAAATCAGGGCGGCGGCGATCAGCAGGCTTTTGCCCCCTTCGGCTTTCAGGTTGTTGTCGGTGATCGTCGGCGGCAGATTAAAGTCGAGGTTGTTAAACACCATCGTGGCATCGCCCGATTGATAGCGACCCAGTAACTCGACGGATTGGCCGGGGCGCAGGGTCCACTCGGTGTAGATCAGGTCTCCGTCCCGGCGACGATAGGTTTCGTTCACGGACCAGTTGATCTGACTCGTGCTCAGCGTGGGATTAACAACGACATTGCCGCTGTGATCGATCAATTGGAACAGAGCACTGCGCTCTCCGCTGTCCAGTGTGCGTGTTCGCAGGTCGCCGTCGCTGTCGCGGTATTCCTCTTCCAGACGATAACGCACATAGACGACCGATGCCTTCGAATAAGGGGCTTCCAGCATGCCGCCCTCAGCCTCGATCACACCCACGACGGCGTAGGGCCCGCCTGCTAGTGTGCCTATGGGCGTCATGGGCAAACGATCGATCTGGCGGGCTTCGCTGAGCTCGGTAAAGCCCCAATTAAAACAGGCTGTTGCCCCCCACAGGGCCAATGCGCCCAGTACGCCCGCCCCCAATGCTTTCAATAGTCGCGACATCTGCATCCCATCCGGTTATTCGACCGGAGCCAGCATACGAAAAAATGCCGTCCGTGTCAGAGGCTGCGATTCTTGAGAGGGGCTACAGGTTGTTGAATGGCGGGAAGCCGTCGGCATCTCGTATGTGGCCATCGACCCGATCCGCCATTACGGACAATTCTCCACGCAAATCCTCACCGGCGACTACGTTGGCCATGGCCTGGGCAAAGCTGTCTCGAATGACGGGGTAGGCCGGGTGAAACGGTCGTGGCGTGGCGATCCGGTTCAATTGTTCGACGACCAGAGCCAGTGGGCCGCCTTCACCGTACAGGCTGGATTGCTGTATAGCTGAGTGTGTACCGGGAACGTCCAGCGTACGTTTGCTCATGGCCGTGACCTCGGCGTCGGACAGGGCGAACTCGATGAAACGGGCGGCCATACCCGACTGTTCGGACGACTGTGTGATCGACCAACCGTAATTTCCCGAGGTCGTCGCCGGATAGGGGCCCAGCACCGGCATAGGTAATACGACGAGGTTGTCACCCAGTTCGGCCTTGTAGCGTTCGTAGTGTTGCAGTGTGGCGATGGACAGCGCCGAGTTCTGGCGACGGTAAAAACGTCCGTTCATTTTGCTGGCGGGAACCACCCATTGATGATCGAACCATTCGCTCAACACATCGTCGACATCCCGCACAAACAGGGAATTCGCCGCCAGGTGAGCATCCCATTTGATGCGCGAAATGAGATCGGCGCCCTGAGAATAAAAGATGGGTGAAAATACCGACATGTACCATTCTGGGTCGGCCTGATAGAGACCGAGCTCCAATGGCCAGCGTTGGCCGTGTTCGACCAGTTCGGCCAAAAGATTCTCGAACTGCAGGCGAGTCCAGGCCTGATCCAATGTCGTGGGCACCTCGACCGACGTATCGGCCAATAAAGCGCGATTACCATACAGAACCGGTGTCGAATCCGTCGGGGCCAGGGCGTACAGTTGGCTGTCGGCCGGGTAAGTGCCTTGAGCGCGAACCGAAGGCAAGGTGTTGTCCAGTACATTGGAAGCGATCAGATCATTCAACGGAGAAATGGTGCCCGACCAGGCGAGATAGGACAGATTGCCCGTATGAAAATAGATCAGATCCGGTCCGTTACCCGACCGATCCTGCTCGATGACATGCTGGGTGAAGCCCGTCTCCGGCAGAGCCAGGGCGTCGATCCGAATCTCGTTTTGGATCTGGTGGAATCGATCGACCTGATCGTGGATGAACGATAATTCTTCCGTGCTGCGGGCATGAAACCACAAGGACAAATGGTGCTCGCTTTCGGCCAGAACAGTGGAGGACAACACGGATGTGACAGCAATGGCAAACAGACTGTTGTTCATAGCGAATCTCGAGAGTTACCGGAGGTGGACAAAGGGAAGGGCTGAGTGCCCGGTGACGTACCCGGGCATAAAAAAGGCGGCCGAAGCCGCCTTTGATCAATCCGGAACTTACCGGAAGACGCGCTGGCGCACTTTTTCCAGGTTCTCCAGAATGCGGTCCAGCCGATCCGGGTTCACCATGAACTCCTGGAAGCCTTTCATGCCTTCCTTCGCCATGGCCGGGTCGGTATCGCGATCGTAGAACTGGGCGGTACCGTCGGCTTCGGACAGCATCTCCAGACCCTGAACCAGGAATTTGTTGTCACCGGCTTCCGCCTGGGCGTTCGGCGGCAACTGGTTCAAACCGAGGTTCAATTGGGTCTGCACATCGGCCTGGGCGACATAGGCCAGGAAGCGCTTGGCGTCGGCCTTGTTCTTAGCCCGGGACGGGATGTGAACGGTATCGGTCGGAGCATCCTCAAACATGCCGACGCTCGGGTCGATCTGCGGGAACTGGAAGAAGTCGTAGTTCGAGCCTTCCGGGAAGCTCGGCGTCAGGAAGTTACCCATCAAGTACATGGCCGCGTCGCCGTTCAGCAGGGGCGCCTGGGCTTCCTGCCAGCTGTAGGAGGCGTGGTTTTCCAGGAAATAGCCGCCGTCGATCAGTTCGCGCCAGTTGGCGAATGTCTGGCGAACGCGTTCGTCGGTGTACGGGACTTTGCCGTCCATCAGGTCAATGTGGAAGTCCAGGCCGTTGGTGCGCAGGTTCAGGTAATCGAACCAGCCGGCGGCCGTCCACAGGAACTTGGTGCCGATGGTGATCGGTGTCACGCCATTGGCCTTCAGGGTTTCGCACACCTCGATGAATTCTTCCCAGGTTTGCGGTTCTTCCAGACCGTATTGCTCGAAGATATCGGCGTTGTAGTACATGCCCCACTGGTAGTATGTGGCCGGAACGCCGTACTGTTCATCATCAACCGTCATGGACGCCCGGGTGGAGCCGAAGTTCTGGTACATGTTGTTGTTTTCCCAGACGTCGGTGACCGGTTCGAGCAAACCGCGGTCCACAAAGTACTTCATGCGGTTACCGGCAAACCAGAACACGATATCGGGCGGAGAGGTGACCAGCCAGTTGCGAATGGCGCTCTTGTAGCCTTCGTGATCGTATTCGTTGACCTGAACGTCGATATCCGGGTTCGCGGCTTCGAAGTCGGCGATCAGTTCGCCCCAGGCAGCCTTGGGGGCCGGGTCGGACTGGTTGGAGTTAATGACCAGAGTGCCGGCTTGGGCACCGGTCATCATCAGGGTACTCACGGCGGTGGCGGCGAGCAGTTTCTTCAGTGTCATAACCTCGTCCTTCTTTATTTGTTGTGAGACGAATGGAGGCGAACCCCCGGGTGTTGAACCGGCTAACCCTTGGTCGCCCCCAGAGTCAGGCCGGCGATAAAGTGTTTCTGCATGGCGAAAAAGAGGATAACCGGTGGCAGCGCCGCGACGATCGAACCGGCGGAGATCAACTGCCAGGACGCGAGCCACTGCCCACGCAGGGCACTGATGCCGGCGGTCACGGGGCGCACCTCGTCGCTCTGAACCAACACCAGTGCCCAGAAATAGTCGTTCCAGACAAAGGTGAAGATCAGCACGGCCAGGGCCGCCAGGGCCGGGCGAACCAGTGGCACGATGATGCGGGTGAAAATCTTCCATTCGCTGGCGCCTTCCAGGCGGCAGGATTCCAGCAGTTCATCGGGCAGATCGATGATGAAGTTGCGCATGAACAGGGTGCAGAAACCGGTCTGGAAAGCGGTATGGAATATGATCAAGGCCCAGACACTGTCGTACAGACCGAGCTGGATGGTCAGATCGCGCACCGGGATCATCAGAATCTGGAACGGGACGAAATTGCCGCCGATAAAGGTGGCGAACAGGGCGATCCGGCCGCGGAACCGATACTTGGCGAGGGAGAAGCCGGCGAGCGTGGCCAGGGCCACCGAAGCGATCATGACCGGTACGGTGATGATGACGCTGTTAAGCAGATAGCGCGCCATGTTCGTGTTGGCGAAAACGGCGGTGTAGTTTTCAACCAGCATCCACTCTTCGGGCAAGCCCCAATAATTACCGGCATTGATGTCGGCGATGGAGCGAACCGACGTCATCAGGACGGCGGCCAGCGGCAGAAGCCAGAGAATAATGGTGGCCGGCAGTGCGACGCGATAGCTGATCTGGGTGAACTTGGACGTTTGCTGTATTGGAGTCGGAAACATGGATCAACCTCGCTCGGCCCGCAGCATGCGCCACAGGAAGAAACCGATGTACACCAGCATGATCAGGAACAGGACGGTCGCGATGGCCGCGCCATACCCCATGCGGTAACTGAAGATGGCCTGTTCGTACATGAAGAAGGCCAGTACGGAGGAACTGCCCCAGGGGCCGCCCGAGGTCATGGTGGCGACCAGGTCGAACGACCGCAGCGCACCGATGACGGTCACGACCATGGCGATGAAGGTCGCCGGGCGGAGTTGGGGAATGATGACCTTCCACAGCATGGTCCAGCCGTGCGCACCGTCCATGCGGGCCGCTTCGATCTGATCCGGGTTCAGGTTGTTCAGGCCGGTGAGGTACAGAATCATGGTGTAGGCGATCTGGGGCCAGAGGCCGGCGGCGATGATGCCGTAGGTCACCAGGGTTTCGCTGGCGAGAATGGGAATTGGGTCGACCCCGAAAAAGCCGAGAAAACGCTGCAACAGGCCGTAACTCGGATCGTAGAACCAGGAGAACACCACGCCGACGATGACCTGGGAGATGACAAAGGGAAAGAAGAACAGGGATTTGACCGCGCGAATCCCCAGCACCTGCTGATTCAGGAATAAGGCCACACCCAGGCCGATGGGGACGGCCAGCATGAAGAACACCAGCCAGAGCACGTTGTTCCACAGCGAAGTCCAGAACTGCGGGTCTTCCAGCAACTCGGCGTAGTTGCCGAGCCCGATAAAGGTCTTGTCGCCAATGCCGTCCCATTCGAAAAAGCTGATCCAGATGCTTTGGAAGATCGGAGCGATGACATAGACAGCGAACAGAGCCAGAGCGGGCAGCAAAAACAGGTAGGGTGTCAATGTATGCCAACGGCTGGCGGCGGTTGGCCGTTGCGCCTTTGCAACCGCAGAGAGGGCGTTTGTTTTCAGTTGCGTTGTCATAATGGCTCGTATTGTTTTCATTTTTATCGAAGTATGCTCAGCGTTGGTAACGTTTTCAAGTTTTTTTTTAAATGCCCAGAAAGCCCTTCATTCGATTTAACTATAAGCCGCTTATTGCGGGGTTTTCGGACAGCGCTCTGGTTGAAATCGTTTTCTTATTGTTGGATAAACAGCGGGTTGACGGTCAACCGAAGCACCAGCGTCTACACTGGAGGGTAGCAACTGTCCCGAATCGGAGGCGTCACGGGCAACCGTGGCACGGGATCCGGTACGGTTGCCGATTGCGGGCGCTTGAGCCCGCCCGTGCCGGCGATATGATGGGACTGTACGCGAACAACAACACCAAGGAGTCCACATGTCCGATATGATCCTGGCCATCGACCAGGGAACCACCAGCAGTCGCGCCATTCTGTTCGATAGGGTCGGGCGTCCGCTGCACAGCGCCCAGCAGGAATTCCGCCAGATCTACCCCCGCAATGGCTGGGTGGAGCACGACCCGGAGGACATTTGGCAGTCGACACTGTCGGTCTGTCGCGAAGTGCTGGATACGGCGGGTTTGAAAGCCTCCGACGTGCGTGCCATCGGCATCACCAATCAGCGCGAAACCACCCTGATATGGGATCGCGAGACCGGCGAACCCGTGTATAACGCCATTGTCTGGCAGGACCGGCGCACGGCCGAGTTTTGCCAGTCGTTGCGGACCCAGGGGCGAAGCAGCTGGGTTGCCGAAAAGACCGGGTTGCTACTCGATCCCTATTTTTCCGGCACCAAGGTGCGCTGGATACTCGATAACGTCGAGGGCGTCCGCGAGCGCGCCGAGCGGGGTGAACTGGCGTTCGGCACGGTCGATACCTATCTGCTCTGGCGCCTGACCGGCGGGCGCGAACACGCCACCGACGCCACCAATGCCTCGCGCACCCTGTTGTTCAACATTCACACCCAGCAATGGGACAGCGCCCTACTGGACATGCTGAATGTACCGCGCAGCCTGCTGCCCCGGGTCAAGGACAGCGCCGCCGACTTCGGCGACACCGAGCCGGACCTGTTCGGCGCCGCGATCCCGGTGGCCGGTATCGCCGGCGATCAGCAGGCGGCCCTGTTTGGCCAGGCCTGCTATCAACCCGGCATGGTGAAGAGCACCTACGGCACCGGCTGCTTCCTGATGATGAACACCGGCAAGCAACCCCTGCCGTCGAGCAACAAGTTGTTGACCACGGTCGGCTACCGCCTGAGCGGGGAAGTGACCTACGCCCTGGAAGGCAGCATTTTCATGGCCGGTGCCACCATGCAATGGTTGCGGGATGAGATGAAGCTGGTCCGGCATGCGTCCGAATCCAGTGAACTGGCCGAACAGGTGGGGGCGGACCAGTCCGTCTATCTGGTACCGGCCTTTACCGGTCTCGGGGCTCCCTATTGGGATCCGGATGCGCGCGGTGCCATAGTCGGACTGACCCGGGATTCCGGCATCGCCGAGATCGTCACCGCCGGCCTGCAGAGCGTGGGCTATCAGACGCGGGACCTGGTCGAAGCCATGAAAGCGGATGGCGCCGAACGCATCGAAGGGTTGCGGGTCGATGGTGGCATGGTGGTCAACGATTGGGCAATGCAGTTTCTGGCCGACATCCTGGGAGCCCGCGTCGATCGACCGACCGTAACCGAGACCACAGCATTGGGTGCGGCTTTTCTCGCCGGTCTGCAATCCGGTCTCTATGAGTCGACCGAGGAGATACAGGGGTTCTGGCAGTGCGAACACCGTTTCGAGCCCCGATTGGCCGAGGCGGATCGTGATCGACTCTATGCCGGTTGGACCCGGGCCGTACGCGGTGTCCGCCAGGTCGCAGAAACCGACAAGGAGCGCTGAATCGCTTCAGAACGGGCGTGACTGGTCGATAACAGGGCAATCAATCTGTCATGTAGACGACTCAGTGCACCTAAAAAGGGCGGCGATGGTCACGCCGCCGTTCTCACACCAGGGTTGGTCTGTCCTGGACCGGGGAAGTCGGTCGTCATCGATTCACGAGGTGTTTTATGAAGATTCGACCCAAGTTCCGACCCAGCTTCCGATTGAATGTGGCGTCGCGCCTGAACCTGGCGTTCACGGTGCTGGGTCTCGCCATTGTGTCCGTTGTGGTACTTGGGGCTTTGTCACTGGATCGCATCAATCGTGGTGTGACTCAAGTGGTGGAGGGCGCCGCGCCCGCCCAGAGAGCGGTTGCCGATCTGCAGATCGAATTGCAGGAAATCAGCCGTCTGGCTTTGGAGCACTATAACTCGGTCGAGCCGGATGCACTGCAGCGCTTCGAGTCCGATTTCCAGGGTACGGTGGCCTTATTTGAAAAAAACGCGGACTTGCTGGACCAGAGGCTCGGCAGTCTGGAGGGGATGAGTGCCAGCCAGGAACAGCTGAATGCCATCGTCGACAGTAGCCAGACCTTGTTCGAACAAGTGGAAAGCAATATGGGCGTGTACGGCCGATCATTGCTGGCGCAACAGAACATTGACTCCATCCGCGCGGAACTGCAGGAGATGCAGGCCGAAGTCGATCCCCTGTTCAATCTGTTCATCACCGATACCTTCGACCCCGACGCCAAGACACTGGTGTTCGAGGTGCGCAACATTGTCAGCCAGGGGTTCGCCCTGGCCAACGAACTGTCCCTGATCGATTCCATCGCCGAGTTCCAGAAGGTTCAGGACCGCTTTCGCGACTTCATGGATCAGTACGGAACCCTGGGGTTTCGCATGATGGGCTATGCCCGCGACGACGAGTTCTTCGCCAAGTATCAGCAGCAGGTGGGGACGCTGGTGGGCAATATGATCGAAAAAGTGTCCGCCAACGATGGCCTGATTCCGCTGCAGAACAATTTTCTGCAGATCAAGGCTTCACTGCGCAGCGGTGTGACCCAGACTCAGGCCGGCCTCGCCGGCCAGGTTGAGGAACTGAACAGCATCGCCGACCAGGTCAACCAGGCGGCGACCACAGTCGGCCGGACGGCGCAAAACGTCGTGGTTCAATCGCGTCTGTATCTGATCGCCGTGGCGGTTGGTGCGCTAATCTTCTGCGCGCTGCTGTCTTTCCTGGTGGTGCGTTCCATCCGTCAGCCCCTGAAACGCTTGCGTACCTACATGACCCAGGTGGGCGAAGGCGATTTCACCGCCCAGTTCGGGCGCCATACCCAGGATGAGCTGGGCGACATCAGCCGGGCCACCGAGCAGTTGGTGGAGGCGTTGCGACAAATGATCTCCGTGGTCATGGAGCAGAACCGGAGGCTGAACCAGGTGGCCCTGGATACAGCCGATATCGCGGATGACACGCGCAGCCACGTCGAACGCCAGCGTACGGAACTGGATATGGTGGTGACGGCGATCAACGAGATGACCTCGTCGATTCGCGAGGTGGCCGGCAATGCCGAGGTGGCCAGTAAGGAAATGCACGAAAGCGAGCAGGACGCGAAGACGATCGACGGCACGGTGGGCACCACCATGGCCGCGGTGCAGGCACTGGAAAAGAACATGAGCAATGCGGTGTCGGTGATCAAGCAACTGGATGAGGGCGTGACCAGCATCGAAGATATCCTGTCGACGATTCAGAGCATCGCCGAGCAAACCAATCTACTGGCGCTGAACGCGGCCATCGAGGCGGCACGCGCCGGTGAACAGGGGCGCGGCTTCGCAGTGGTGGCCGATGAGGTACGGACCCTGGCGGGCCGGACTCAGCAGTCGACCGAGGAGATTCGCGAGAAGATCGAATGGATGCTGAAACAGTCGGCGCAGGCGGTTGAGGTGATCGAGACGAGTCAGCGGTCGACCCATGAGGTCTCGGAGCAGACGCAGGTGGTGCAGGAGCGGTTCACCAAGTTCATGGAAGCCATCTCCCGGCTGAATGAGTTGAACATGATGATCGCGACGGCGTCCGAACAGCAGAGCGCGACGACGGAGGAGATCAATCAGAATATCGTGAAGATCCGGGAAGTGTCGGAAGACACGGCGGAAGGTGCGCAGAAGGCGGCGGACCAGACGCATCAATTGCAGGATGTGGCGTCGGATCTGGACAAGGCAGTGAGTCGGTTCCAGGTTTAGATATGAGGCGATGGTCCGTGCCGGCTGCCGGGGACTTCCCTCCGGGGTCGCCGTGAATACATCCATGTAGGCTTGGCGGCAGCCATCCATGGCTGCCGACATCCCCGAAGGAAAGCCCCCGGCAGCCATCACTCGAATCAGTGCTGACCCCTAATACGACCACGACGGTATTCTTGTGTGACTGGTAGGGTGGGTCGGTCCGACGGTTCGGCCGCCCACCATGGAATTCAATGCTACCTCGACACGATCCACCGCTAACGAACCCTAAACTCCCACGCTCTCCCTCACTTCACAAACATCGTCTGTGACGCGGTCAAGGTCGACAGTTCGATATCCCAGCGTTCCATCCCCGACCGGCTGTATCGGTACTGCCCGGTCTGTCCGACGATCATCGGCACGCTGGTGGCGTCCACGCCTCGTAGAATCAACTGTCCCATACGGGCGGCGGTTTTGCCCTGATCGTAGCCGGAGAGGACATAGCCACCGGCGGTCATGCCTTCGGCGACGAAAAAGTCCCAGAACGCGAACAAGGGGACCTGGGCGTCGGCGTAGGCGCGGGCCATGAGGTCGTCGGGTTCAGCGTAGCCGTCGTCGGCATAGCGCAGGGTGTGGTGGGTGCCGAAAATGACGGCGTCGTAGTCCTGGTGGGCGGTGGCGACGGCGCCCAGCCAGCGTTCGGCTTCGTTGGTGAGCAGGATGTCGAGCGTGGAGCCCTGAATGGTGACCTGTCGCTGTTCGCCCCAGGCTTCGGTGACGGCGTTGCGCATGGTGGGGGAGTCGTCCATGAGGACGAGGAAGCGGTCGTTGCTGGAGAGCACTTTTCGCAGGTGACGAACGGTCTGGCGGAAGAGGGGGCGTTCGAGCACGCCGGTGAGCCAGGGAGCGCCTTTAAGACCGTATTGGTCGGGATGGCCGTTGACGCCGAAGAATACGGTCGGGATGTCCAGCGGGTCGAGCCTGGGGCCCATGAGTTTGAGGGCGTTGTCGTCGCCCAGAAAGATGATATCGGGTTGCCGGGCTTTGACTTCCTCGAGCAGACGGTCGGCCTTGGCGTCGAAGGCGTCGGGTTTGATGCGTTTGGTGTCGAGGTAGAGCGAGTCGATGTCGTGGTTGGCACCGAGGATTTCGTCGATGGCGCGAAGGTAGTCGGCGTCCCAGGGGTATTCGGGATGGTAGCTCTCGATGATGAGCACCTGTCCGGCCCACAGCGGACCACACAATAGGCAAAGGCCTAGCGACAGCAGGGTTTTCATAGGGCGGCTCCGATTTGTTGTTGTGGTGGAAACCGCCGTTAAGACTACGTTAGTCGGCGCGCACCGACTCTCCGCTATTGGTAGGAGGCACGCCTTTGACCCAATGTACCTGGACGCCGGCTTCGGCGAACATGGATTCGCTGATCTTGATCTTCTCGCCCCAGCGCGACAGGTAGTCGGCCGTCTGTTCGGGGCAGTGCACACGGCTGATGCCGGTCTGGATGATCTTGGCGGCGCAATTGGGGCAGGGGAAGTGGGTGGCCCAGATATCGCAGTCGGTCAGGTCTCCTTTGGCGAAGAGGATGGCGTTTTCCTCGGCGTGGATGGTTTTGGCGTATTTCAGTTCCCGGTCTTCGATGTCGGCCCGGTCCGAAACGCCGTGCGGGTAACCGTTGAAGCCGAGGGAGATCACCCGGTTACCCTGGGTGATGACGGCGCCGACCTGGGTGGAAGGGTCCTTGCTCCAGGATCCGACCAGTTCAGCCAATTGAAAGAATCGCAGTGCCCACTTGCTCGCCATGATGTGATTTCCGAAGGATTTCGGGCGTTTGTACCAGATGGAAGGATGGGCTTGCAAAGCTTTCCGGGTTTCGAACACCGGGTCGGCCAATCTGGTATATGCTTGAAGGGCGGGTCTTCATCAGCGAGGGAGGTTCCATTGAGACATTCATCCGCGTTCAGCGCCGCCAAGCGCATGTCGATTTTTCATAAACTCGAGCTCTTCCACAATTTTTACCAGCATGAGCTGGAACGCATCGCCGATAATGCCGAATTCTTCATCGCCGAGCCCGGCGAAGTCATCATCGAGCTGGGCGCGCACGACACCTGTTTCTACTTGCTGCTGAGCGGTCGGGCCTCGGTCCGGCTGCAGAAGGATGGCGAACCGGTGATGCTGGTCGGTCCGGGTCAGATGGTCGGCGAGATGGGGTTCGTGCTCAGCACCGAGCGTACATCCTGGGTGCTGGCCGAGGATCTTTGTATCCTGTTGCGTGTGGACCAGGCGTTGATGAAGCAGCTCGATTGCGGCGAGCGCGAGAAGCTGAAAGATCAGATCATCATTAAACTGGCCACTTCGATTCAACAACTGAATGCCAAACTGGGAGCCCAGCATTATGACCTTGGCCAATCCGACCCTGGTTGAACTGACGCGCGCCGACGCGGTGGAGAGTGAACATCGCGGACGTGCCGTGGTGATGCGCAGTACGGGCGAGACGATCTGGTCGATTGGGGATACGGATCGGTTGACCTATCCGCGCTCGGCGATCAAGGCGTTCCAGGCGCTGCCCATGGTCGCTTCCGGCGCGCCGAAGGCTTTCGGCCTGGACGACATCGACCTGGCCCTGACCTGCGCCTCCCATGAAGGAGAGGCAAGGCATACCGAGAAAGTCATTGAATTCCTGACCAAACTCGGTCTGAGTCTCACCGACCTGGAATGCGGTTATCACTGGCCGATGGGCGAGCGAGCGACAGTGGACCTGGCCTGGAGCCATCACCGTCCCGATGCTCGCCACAATAACTGTTCCGGCAAGCATGCCGGTATGCTGGCCCTCGCCCGGCAGGAGGAATGGGACCACCACGGCTACTCGAAGGCCGATCACCCGGTACAACAGGCCATTCGGGTGTGCATCGAGCGGTGTTGCGACACCGACCTGGTTCATGCTCCCGTCTCGCCCGATGGCTGTACGGCGCCGACCTGGGCCATGCCGTTGCATCGCCTGGCTCTGGGGTTCGCGCGCTTCGCCGACCCGCACCGACTGCCGACGGAATTCCTGGAACCGGCGCAGGCGCTGTACAGCGCCGCGACCCGAAACCCGTTCTATGTGGCCGGAACCGGTCGCTACTGCACGCGGATGATGATGGCGCTGAACGGTCGAGCCTTTCTGAAAGTGGGTGCCGAGGGCGTCTACATCGCCGCCCTGCCGGAGTGGAAGCTGGGCATTGCCCTGAAGATGGATTCCGGCTCGGCCCTGGCCGCCGAAGTGGCCATGAGCGAAATATTGCACCGGCTGGGGCTGCCGATCAGCCCGGAAGAGCGTCAGCCGGCGATTCGCAACCGGAACCGGATCGTGACCGGCGAGATCCGGGCGGTGGGGTCCGCGTTCGCGGACATTCCCAATCCGGATTAGCCGACGGCCTCGTCGGCGAGGAAGTACTCATTGACGAACTGAAAGCGGCTGCGTACATCGATAACCGCCATACCGGCGGCCTGGGCCGCCTCGATGCCGAGGTCCGCATCCTCGAACACCACGCATTCGTGCGGTGGGTGGTCCAGCGCCCGGGCGCAGGCCAGGAAGGTGTCCGGGGCGGGTTTGGGGTGCTGCACCTGGTCGGCGCCGACCACCACATCGAACAAGGACAGCAGGCCACAGTGGTCCAGAATGCGCCGTGCTTCGTCGGTATCCGCCCCGGTCCCGACCGCCATGGGACGCAGGCCGTTCTGTTCCAAAGCCAGGTTGCCGAGGGCCGTGGCCTTGACGTATCGGGGAGCCAGCTCACTGACCCGGGCTTCTTTGAAGGCGTTCATTTCATCGACCGGTGCGGGAAGCGAAACCCCGCTTTCGCGCGCGACGATCTCCAGTGTCTGTCGGGTCGGTACGCCGGCCAGAGAGCGCATCAGGGCCGGCAGAATGGGCAGTCCATAGCGTTCCAGCGTCTCCCGCCAGGCAATTTCGTGCAAGGGGCCGCTTTCCACCAGGGTGCCGTCCATGTCGAAAATGAGGGCGCGATAAGGGGTCAGGTCGATCATGACTGCTCCGATGATCTGTGAATCCGGTCACGGATCATACCAGAAGCGGCCGCCGGTTTGAGGATGATGCGAGCTCAGGCGCGACCCAGTACCTGCCTGAGAGCGTCTTCCAGATACCCGAATTGAAAGGTGAAGCCGCTGTGTTGCAGTTTTTCCGGATGAACATACTGCCCCTCAAGCACCAGACTGGCCATCTCTCCCAAGGCCAGCCGCAGCGGCGCACCGGGCATGCGCATGAAGTAGGGCCGGCGGAGGACGCGCGCCAGAGTGGCGTTGAACTCGTCCTGGCTGACCGGATTGGGGGCCGTCAGATTGACCGGGCCGGTCAGTGTTTGCTCCTGGATCCAGTCGATTGCATTCAACCAGTCGCGTTCATGGATCCAGCTCTGGCCTTGTCGACCGTTTCCCAGGCGGGTGGCTAGACCGAACCGGGCCGGCAGCGTCAAGGGGGTCAGCAGGCCGCCACGGTGGCTCAACACCAAGCCGGTACGTACCAGGCTGATGTGGGGAATGCAGTCATCGAAGGAGCGCGCCACGGCCTCCCACTCGGACACGAATTCGGCACCGAAACCTGTCCCCGGGGGAGCGTCTTCGTTTACCGGCTGACGGTTGTTACCATAGTAACCCACGGCCGAACCGCTGATCAGATGGCCGATACTGTACCTGTGCTCACGTGCGGCGGTGAGCAGGGTCCGGGTAAATTCGACGCGAGACTCGCGGATGATGTTTCGACGACTGGATGTCCACGGACCGCCGGCGATGCTGGCACCAGCCAGGTTCACCACCTGGTCGAAATGGCCGCTGAGGTCTTCCACTGTGTGGACGCTGCGTACATGGCCCGCCAGTGCCTCGGGCAGGGGGCGGCGGTGTTGCCAGCACCACAGCTCATGTCCGCGTTCCAGATAGCGTTGCGCCAGGGCGCTGCCGAGCAGGCCGGAGGCACCGGTGATCAGGACTTTCATCGCCACTCCGTTGAAAATTCAGTATTAGTAACCACTTATACGCATCGATTCAGTGATCGGGTTCCCCCGTCGTACAACCGGCAAGGCGGTAGTGGGCCAGCATTCCTTCCAATTCTTCGACATCAGGGTTTCCATGACCAAAGCGCTCGAAATCAAGCAACTACGCAAGGTCTATGACAACGGCTTCGAAGCTCTCAAGGGCATCGACCTTGACGTGGAACAAGGCGATTTCTTCGCCCTGCTGGGCCCGAACGGGGCCGGTAAATCGACCACATTGGGTATTGTTTCCTCACTCGTCAACAAGGGCTCCGGCACGGTCCGCGTGTGTGGGCACGATCTGGATACCGAACGTGAACGTGTGAAACGAAGCCTGGGTGTGGTTCCCCAGGAATTCAACTTCAACACGTTCGAGAAAGTCGAGGACATCCTCATCCAGCAGGCCGGCTATTATGGCCTCAGGCCCCGGCTCGCTCGGCAACGGGCGGAAAAATACCTGAAACAACTCGACCTCTGGGACAAACGCGATGTCCAGTCCCGCATGCTGTCCGGCGGCATGAAGCGCCGGCTGATGATCGCCCGGGCGCTGGTGCATGAACCGCGCATGTTGATTCTGGACGAGCCCACAGCCGGCGTGGACATCGAGATCCGCCGTTCCATGTGGCGCTTCCTGACGCAACTGAACGCCGAAGGCACCACCATCATCCTGACCACACACTATCTCGAGGAAGCCGAGAGTCTGTGCCGGAACATCGCCATCATCAACCACGGTGAAATCATCGCCCAGGCGCCGACCAAGGAACTGCTCAAAGGGAAGCAGCGGGCCACCTTCGTCGCGGACGTACGCGGCACCCTGTCCGAGGCGCCGGCGCTTGAAGGGCTGTCCAGCCGCCTGGTCGACGAACACAGCATCGAGTTCGACCTGACCAACGGCCAGAGCCTGAACCGGGTCTTCGCCCTGTTCGAGCAGGCCGGGCTGGACGTGGTCAGCATCCGTCCAAAAACCAATCGCCTGGAAGAACTCTTCGTCGACCTCACCACCCCCAGCCAACAGGAGGCCACTGCGTGAATCATCCTTACTGGGTCGCTTTCTCCTCCATCGTCTTCAAAGAGGTGCGCCGCTTCATGCGCATCTGGCAGCAAACCCTGTTGCCACCCGCCATCACCATGGTGCTGTACTTCATCATCTTCGGGAATCTGATCGGCAGTCGCGTCGGCACCATGGACGGCTTCGACTACATGCAGTTCATCGTACCCGGCCTGATCATGATGAGTGTCATCACCAACAGTTACGGCAACGTCAGTTCCAGCTTTTTCTCGAACAAGTTCCAGAAATCCATCGAAGAGCTGATGGTCGCACCGGTTCCGAACTGGGTGATCCTGCTGGGCTTCGTCATCGGTGGTGTATCGCGGGGGCTGGCCTGTGGCCTGATCGTGACCGCGCTCAGCCTCTGGTTCACCGACCTGCAGGTCCACAACATCTGGGTGACGCTCTCGGTGATCCTGATGACCGCCGTGGTCTTCGCCACCGCCGGCCTGATCAACGCCATCTTCGCCACCAAGTTCGACGACGTCACCATCGTACCGACCTTTATCCTGACCCCGCTGACCTACCTTGGCGGCGTTTTCTATTCGGTCTCCATGCTGCCGGAGGTCTGGCAATGGGTCAGTAAGCTGAACCCCATCCTGTACATGGTGAACACCTTCCGTTACGGCATCATCGGCATCAGCGATATCCCGATTTTCGCCGCCTATGGTATGTTGTTCCTGTTCATGGGTGCCCTGATGAGCTGGGCGCTCTATCTACTGCATACCGGGCGCGGACTGCGCAGCTGAAACCTGGAAAACGCCATGCATACCCCCGAACATTCGCCGCTGGGTAAAACCAGCGCCTACATCGCCGAGTACGACCCGAGTTTGCTGTTTCCGATCGAACGGAGCGGCAAGCGCGAGGAAATCGGCATCACCGGCGATCTGCCGTTCCACGGCGTGGACATCTGGAACGCCTATGAGCTGAGCTGGCTGAACGCCAAGGGCAAGCCGATCGTGGCGATGGGGGAATTTTTCATCCCGGCGGATTCGCCGCGACTGATCGAATCGAAGAGTTTCAAGCTGTACCTGAACTCCTTCAACCAAACGAAGTTCGACAGCGTTCGCGAAGCCGCCGACCGGATGACGGCCGATCTTTCCAGGGCCGCCGGGGCCGAGGTCCGCGTCACCCTGGTTCCGCTCAGCCAGATGGGCCACAGCGCTGACATCGCCGCCCTGCCGGGGCACTGCATCGACGAACTCGACATCGAAACCGACCAATACCAGACCGACCCCGGCCTGCTGGCCGCAGCGTCCGACGAGGTGGTCCACGAAGTCCTGCACAGCCACCTGCTCAAATCCAACTGCCTGGTCACCGGTCAGCCGGATTGGGGCAGTGTCGTTATCGACTACACCGGCCCTCGGCTCGATCAGGCCGCCTTGTTGAAATACCTGATCTCCTTTCGACAGCACAACGAATTCCACGAGCAGTGCGTCGAGCGGATTTTTCAGGACTTGAAACGGGAATGCGGGGTGAAACAATTGACGGTGTATGCGCGCTACGTTCGTCGGGGCGGTCTGGACATCAACCCCTACCGAAGCAACGACCCCAACTTCAAGGCGGATAACCGTCGGTTGGTTCGGCAGTAGTCTGGGAGGCTGGTTTATCTATCGTGGCATAAACCCGCAACGGGCGGCAGGGTATGCTTTTCCAGGGACCGCTGTAAATACGTCCATGTACGCTTAGCATCGGCATCCATGCCTCAGATGTCCCTTCCAAAGCATCCCCCCTCCGCCCGTTGCTGGCTTGCCGTGGCATGATTATCAGATGCCCACATTCCCAGAAAACTCCTCGACGGAAACTGCAGGCTAGCGCCGGGTGGGGGTGGACCTCCAGAGGGATGTGCGAGGCATGGATGCCGAGGTCAAGCCCCCATGGACGGGTTCACGGCGGCCCTCTGGAGGTCCACCCCCACCCCGGCGAGGGTTCAACCACAGTAACAAGGGGTGTAAGACACTCAAGGCGTCTTATTATTCAAAGAGGTTTTGACCTTCTCGATGGCAGAGAGAATCCTATCCCGGTCGTAATTCCGCACTTTCTCCATGTCGAGTGACAACGTGAAGCCCTCCAGCTCCAGTTCGGTAAAGCTGTGCTTGGCCCCCAGATCCCGCCGGAAATCCACCACCTGGTAGATCGGTACCGGCCGCGAAAAGCCCTTGGCCTTGATGTGCCCCTTCTCGCGGCACAGAATCTTGTCCTTGATCTGGGCATAGGTGTCGTACGACACCAGAATCTCGCCCGGCTCCGCCGAAGACTCCAGCCGGGAGGCCAGGTTCACCTCCTTGCCCAGAATGGTGTAGTCCATCCGCGTCTCGGCGCCGAAGTTGCCCACCGTGCAGTACCCCGAGTTGATGCCCATGCGGATTTCCAGCGGCTGCTGAATACCCTGGGCGCGCCAGCGCTGGCGCAGCACCCGCATCAGCTTGCGCATCTCGATCGCCATCGACACACAGGCCAGAGTGTCCTGGCGGGCGCCCTTGGATTCCGGGTCGCCGAAAAAGACCATGATGGCGTCGCCGATGAACTTGTCGATGGTGCCGCCGTACTTCATCACCACCCGGCTCATTTCGGTCAGATAGGTGTTGATCAGCTCGGTCAGCGCCTCGGCCTCCATCATCTCGGAGATCTCCGAGAAACCCTTGATGTCGGAAAAGAAGATCACCAGTCGCTTGCGCTGGGTTTCCAGCTTGACGTCGCGCTTGCCGCGGAAAATCGTCTCCCAGACCTGGGGCGAGAGGTACTTGGACAGTTTTTGCGACAGCGCGCGGTATTTTTGGCTCTGCGTATGCAGCTCCTGCCGGGTGGTTTTCAGATACCGCGCCTGCTGGGCCGTGTAATAGGCGTTGGTAGCCACGTGGAGACCGGCGCCGATGGCCGCGATGACATTGGTGATGGTGCTGGACTCGGTCAGGTAGGCCACCGGTTCGATGGCGTACATGACTCCGCCACCCAGCACCAGAAACAGCAGGCACAGGATGTAGGACGAGGTGCGCCCCACACAGATAAAGCTGGCGTTCGCCATGATGATCAGCAACAGCGTCGGTACCAGCGGCGAGCCCATGGCCACCAGGATGGCGCCGATGAAGAACGCATCGAACAGCATCAGGGTGTAGCCGACCTGCTTCGGATAGCGCTGGCGCAAGGGCATACTCAAGAACCGGATCAGCGTCGGGTAGAGCAGACAGAAGGCGACAATGATGGTGAACAGATTGGAGATCTGACCCGTATACAGAATACTGACCAGGGTACCGGCCAGCGTCAGATAGATCAGCGATCGAGAATTGAATTCGGCTGAAATCGGCAACACGGTGAAATCGTCATAGAGATCCAGATCAGGTGTTGCGGGCGGTTTGGCCGGTTTTTTCTTTTTTTGGGCGACAGGCCGCTTACTCATTAACGGGATTCCGCTGTTAATTCACACTTGGAGCGCCTCGCTGGATTTGTTCCGAGGCTCCCTAGTAAAGTGGTTGAGAACGGCTACCATACCCGATTCTCGAACCGAAATCACTGAGGGGACCATGCCCGACGAATCCACCCAGACACCCTTGACGCACTTGCAGACCCGCGTCTCCCATCCCAGGCTGACCGAACCCGGTCCCAGCCGCGACCAACTCGATGAGCTTTATCGGGCCGCCTTCCGCGCGCCGGACCATGCCTGGCTCAGACCCTGGCGATTCATCGAGGTCGGCGGTGACAAACGTACCCAACTCGGCGAATGGATGGCCGAAAGTGTTCGGGCTGAACAGCCGGACCTGGACGAAAAGCAAATCACCAAGCTGCTCAACGCACCGCTGCGGGCCCCGCTGGTGCTGATCGCCTGGGCCCGCATCACCGAGCACCCCAAGGTGCCGCCCATTGAACAGATCCTGGCTACCGGGGCCGCCTGCACCAACCTGGTCAACGCGGCTCATGCCCAGGGGCTCGGCGCCATCTGGCGGACCGGCACCGCAGCCTACAGCCCGGGCTTGCGGGCCAGGTTGGGCCTGGACACCGACGATGTACTGGTCGGGTTTATATACCTCGGTACCCCGGCCGGCGAGGACAAACCCATCCCCGAACTGGATCCGGCCGACTTTGTGTCCCGGCTTTAAACCGGCGCCTGCCGCCGTCGGGCGCATGATGTGAAGAGGCTAACTGATTGTTTTATATCAAAAACTTGCATTAGCCCCCGGTATCCTATAAAGTTCGCCGCCGTTGTGCAGGACATCCCGCGCAGTGGACAATATGGTGAGGTGGCCGAGTGGTCGAAGGCGCACGCCTGGAAAGTGTGTAACGGGAAACCGTTCGAGGGTTCGAATCCCTCCCTCACCGCCAGATTCAAAAAAAAGCCCCCGTGCCGCAAGGCCCGGGGGCTTTTTTGTAAGTGTCACTTATTTGTAGCTAGCGCCTCAAACTCTACTTCCAGTCCTCCAGTCCGTAGTCCGCCAAAATCTCCTGCAATCGGCCACTGTCCCGCAATTGACGTGTCCCCTCACTGAACATCGTTACATAGCCCGCCGTGGCGGCCTTGGCCGGACTGCAGGCGATGTACATCTCACTGCCTTCGCCGAGGTAACCGACCCGCTTCATTTGGCTCTGAACGCCCATGGATTTAAGTTTATGTCCCATAACAGCGGGCGATTCCAGGGTGGCGGTCAGGCGGCCGGCGAGAACCTTCCGGATGTTGTTTTCCAGGGCGTTATCGGCGTTGAGCCACTGTACGACGTCCGGGTTCTGTTCGGCGAAGGCGTCAAAAGCGTCGGAGTAGGCGTAACCGCCGATGACGCCGATTTTTTCGCCTTGCAGCGAGTCCAGCCCGTCATAGGCGAAGTCGCTGTCGGCCTTGGCGTAGACGGCGGTCTGGTCCAGGCCCCAATGTTCGTCCGGGAAGCGGAAATCCGGGGCGTCCTCGACATAGGCGCCGACCACGCAGTCGAATTGACCTTCGCGTACCGAATCCACCGCGCGGCGCCAGGGCATGGTTTGGTAGTCGACGCTGTGGCCGTTCTGCTCGGCGATCTCGCGGGCGAATTCGATCATGTATCCCGGCTGTGTCGTGCCGGGCTCGCAGTTCATCGGGCACCAACTGTCGGCGCGTATGGTGATGGTGTCTGACCAGGCGACGCTGGCGGCGGCACAGGAACAGGCCAATACAATCAGGCTGGAAACAGCTTTCATCCGTCTTCCCCTCTCATTGATCAACGCCTTGGGCGGTAAAAAAAGTGTAGGAAAGGGAAGGCGAGGTTCCACCGGATCGACCGGGTATCGCATTTTGTAATCTGTATTTGGTTTTCAGATCAATATCTTAGGGGGTATTTTATTTTTTGTAAGTTGCTTTTGAACACCATTAGTACTCGAAACGTTGATGTTGACGGTCGATGCGACAAATTTCAGGTCAAAATGACCTATTTATCGGGAGGAAATTACTAAAATTGATGCAGGCAAGCCAAACCTTTGACATTACAGTCGACGTCCATAAAGATGTGAACTCTTCCACAAAACGCTCACAGGGAATACGAGAATGGATTGGGTTTCATACCTGCTGTCGGGGCTCGGTTTGGCGCTCCTGTATCGGCTGGTGGCCGCGAACCTCAGAGGGATTCGCGCTAATAACAAGAAAATGCCGCACGACCGGGGGCAGGGGCGGGACTTCACCACGTCTCAAAGTCTCCATTCCCATGACGGTAGCACTGGCCTTGCGTTCGACCGTCATCGTAAAAAGTTGCGATTGCTGTACTCATTGGGCGGTTCACCGGTCGCCCGGACGCTGGATTACCACGACCTGTTGGCGTGCGAAATCCGGGAAGACGGTCGAACCGTGGCCAAATCCGAACGGGCCGCCAAGATCCGCAACCCCAGTCTGGGGCGCATGCCGGCATCCTCCGGTGACTCACCGGCCCCGTCCCAGGACGATCGGATCGGGCAGCTGGAGCTGAAATTGATTCTGAACGATCCTGCCCGGGCACAACACCGCGTGGTGCTGTTGGACCATCCGACCCGGCGCGGTGGCCCGACGCACCGTCAGGCCGATGCCGACATTCAGCATTGGTACCGTCTGATGAAAGTCCTGATCCATCAGGCGGATTCGACCGAAACACCCGAACCCGGTTTGCGTCCACTCACCGACAGCGGTGAGGCGGTATAGCCCAGGCGGCAAGAGGCTTGACCCCATCCCGGTTCTGAACCACTGTTTCAACCCGAATGCTAGCGGCTGATCGGTATGTTAAGACTCACTCACTTCGGTGTCGGTAACCTGCGGGACCTCGAGCTGACCGTGCAACCGGGTGAGATTCTGTGTCTGTCGGGTCCCTCCGGTTCCGGCAAGACCCGCCTGCTGCGTGCCATCGCCGATCTGGACCCCCACGACGGCGAAGTGGCCTTCAATGGTTCCCGCCAGAACGATCTTCCCGCCCATCAGTGGCGACGCCGGGTTATGTTGGTACCGGCGGAAAGCCAGTGGTGGGAGGAGCGCGTGGGCGCGCATTTCCCACTGGATGCCCGCGAGGAATGGGAGGCGCTCGGGTTTTCCGACAATCCGTTGTCTTGGCATGTCAGTCACCTGTCCACCGGCGAAAAACAACGTTTGTCGCTGTGGCGGGCGTTGGCACGTGGGCCTTCGGCCTTGCTGCTCGACGAGCCGACGGCCAATCTCGATAGCCACTCACGTTATTTGACGGAAACATGGCTGCAGGCGCGCATCCGCGAGCACGGCTGGCCGGTCATCTGGGTCGCGCATGATGAAGCCCAGATCGAAGGCGTGGCGGACCGTCATTTCGCGATAGTCGCGGAACACCTGAAGGAGGTGCCATGCCGGTCATCGAGCTGAGCCCCTGGGAGTTGGCGTTGGCGGCGGTGATGGTGCTGTTGCTGGCCGCGACCTCCTATTGGGCGCGTCTGGGCGTGGGTAAGTCCTTGCTTATTGGGGCGGCGCGCACGGTGGTGCAATTGTCGCTGATCGGTTTGGTGCTGGAAGCGCTGTTCGCCGTCGGGGCACTGATCTGGGTGGCTTTGCTGGCGATCGCGATGCTGCTGGTGGCCGGGCGCGAGGTGGTGGCGCGTCAGAATCGTCGGCTGATCCGGGGTTGGGCCTTTGGCATCGGTACCTTGTCGATGTTTGTGTCGTCTTTCACGGTGACGGTACTGACTTTGACGGTGATCATCGGTCCCGATCCGTGGTACCGGCCGCAGTATGCGATTCCGTTGTTGGGGATGATGCTGGGCAATACGATGACGGGGGTGTCGATTGGGCTGGATCGGTTGACGGACAGCGTCTGGCGTGGACGTCAGGTGATCGAGGCGCGGTTGATGTTGGGCCAGCCTTGGCAGGAGGCAATCGCGGATATGCGTCGGGATGCGGCGCGCAGTGGCTTGATTCCGGCGATCAATGCGATGGCGGCGGCCGGGGTGGTGAGTCTGCCGGGGATGATGACGGGGCAGATCCTGGCGGGGAGTCCGCCGTCGTTGGCGGTGAAGTATCAGATTCTGGTGATGTTCACGATTACCGTCGGGACGGGGTTCGGGACGCTGGTGGCCGTTTTGCTGGCCAGTCGGCGGTTGTTCGATCAACGCGAGCGGTTGCGGTTGGATCGCATATCGGCTTCTTCCAATTAAGTGGCTATGGTTCGCGTCGGGTGCCGGGCAGTATCCCTCCGGGTCGCCGTGAATACGTCCGTGTAGGCTAGACGGCAGCATCCTTGCTGCCCACTCCCCGGCTGGACACTGCCCGGCACCCGACGCTTGCATCAACGGTTATTCTCACCACTGACGGATCTTGTTTTGATTCGCGAGGCGGCTAAATCGCTTGTAGTTTAGCTCGATGGATCGGCGAGTACCTTATTCACTCCAAAGCCTGTTCCAAACTTTTACTACCATGAAACAGCGAATAAATCTTACCCAGGGTCCGTGGTTCGTTCAGGCAGTAGGCGATGGCGTCGGCGACGTCGGCTCGGGTGATCCATTGGTCGTCAGGGGCGGCGGGCCAGTCGGTGGTGAATTGGCCGGTGGCGGGGTCGTTGGTAAGGCGACCAGGGCGCAGGATGGTGTAGTCGAGCCCGCTGCGCAGCAGGTGGTCGTCGGCGAGTTTTTTGCAGACGGTGTAGTGTTTGATTTTGGCGGGGCCCTGTTCGGGGTTTTCGGCGCCGCGTGAGCTGACCATGACGAAATGTTGGATGCCGGCCTGTACGGCGGCGTCGATGGCTTTCATGGCGCCCCAGAGGTCGACGAGGATGGTTTTGTCGGGGCCGGTTTTGGCGCCGGAGCCGGCGGTGAAGACAATTTGGCTGCAGCCGCTGAGGGCGGAGGTGAAGTCGTCTTCGAGGTCGCCGATGACGGGGGTGGCGCCGAGGTCGCGCATGGCTTCGGCCTGGTCCTGGGTGCGGACCATGGCTTTCGGCGGTTCGCCGTTTTTGACGAGTTGTTCGACCAGCAGGCGGCCGATCTGACCGTTGGCTCCTATGATGAGGGTGCTCATGGGTGCTCCTTGTTGTCTTGTCTGGATCTGGTTCAGATGGCGACGTTTCCCGGGGTTGCAACCATTCGACCGAGTGAACAGTCGCGTTCAGTGGCGGCCGAAGAGGTTGATCAGTACGGTGAGGATGATGCTGATGATGATCATGGAGACGATGGGGAAGTAGACTCGGGTGCGTTCGCTTTCGAAGCGCAGGTCGCCGGGGAGCTTGCCGAACCAGTTGAGCAGGCCGGGGGCATAGTGGAGGATGAGGCCGATGACAATGAGGACGATACCGGCGAGGATGAACCAGCGTGACATGGGGTCGGGTCCGTTTGGTGGCTGTGGTGATGGCATGTCGGGGTGGTTGGTTTAACTTCAACTGTGGCTTAGCAGAGTCTAGTGCCAGTGGTTCGTGTAGGGTGGCGGGTTAGGCCTCCAGGGTCGCGCGGGGTGCCGCCCACTTAATACATCCCTGTAGGCTAGACGGCAGCATCCATGCTGCCCACTTCCCTGGGGACCTAACCCGCCACCCCACACTGGCTTGGTACAGCAACACTGTATGAGAGAAAGCCGGTTCAAACATTTGGTACGCAATTGGTTACAGGTTGGAGAATCGAATGAGCGACACTCAACATACGGTTAAAAGTCTTTCGGAAGAGTTGGCGCTGGGTCGAGCCGATCCTGTTGATGTGGTGGAAGAGGCGTTGGCTCGAGCAGCGGCTTCCGAGTCGGTGTTTATCTCTCTGCTGGAAGAGCGGGCGCGGTTCGAGGCGGAGCAGTCGCGGGCTCGGCAGCGGGCCGGTCGGCGATTGGGTCCGTTGGATGGGGTGCCGGTGGCGTGGAAGGATGTGTTCGATGTGGCCGGTTCGGTGACGACCGGTGGCAGTCGGGTGTTGAATCATCCGGCGGAGGCGGATTCGGAGTGCGCGCGTCTGGCGGGGCAGGCGGGTCTGGTTCCGGTCGGGAAGACGAATATGACGGAGCTGGCGTTTTCGGGGTTGGGCATGAACCCTCATTTCGGGACGCCGCATCATACTCCGGGCGAGGGCGCGGCCCGGGTGCCGGGCGGGTCGAGCAGTGGTTCGGCGGTGGCGGTGGCACAGGGCATTGTGCCGGTGGCGACGGGGTCGGATACGGCCGGTTCGTTGCGCATTCCGGCGGCGTTCAATGGGTTGTATTCCTATCGGCCGACGGTGGGCCGTATGCCGATGGCGGGGGTGTTGCCGTTGGCGCGGTCGCTGGATACGGTCGGGACGCTGGCGAGGACGCTGGGCGACTGTTTGTGGGTGACCGAGGCGATGCGCACCGGGTGTGCGGCGCTTCCGGAGCCGATGTCGCGGGCGGCGCTGACGCTGGTGTTCGATGAGAATGCGCTGGATTCGCCGTTGATCCAGGGTTCGGTCAAGGCCCGGATGCTGGAGGTCGCCCGTAAACTGGAAGAGGCCGGTATTCGCGTTGTGCGCCGCCGGGTTTCGGCGGTACGGGAAACATTGGCCGTGATCGACCGGTATGGCTGGCTCGGCGGTTACGAGGCGCTCGCCGAGTACCGCGATCTGCTGGAGCATCACCCCGCGGAGGCCTTCGATCCGCGCGTGCGCAACCGCATCCTCGCTGTTGGCCAGCAGCCGCCTGATCGGGCTGTTGTGCTGTATCGAGAACGCGAACGGCTGCAGCGGGCGTTGGCGCAGGAACTGGAAGGGGCATTTCTGTTGTCGCCGACTGTGGCGCATGCCGCACCGGAACTCGCGCCGCTGGTCGACAGTGACGATTTGTACATGAAGACCAATCTGGACACTTTGAAGTTGACCATGGTGGCGAGCTTTCTCGATTGCCCGGCCGTGGCCATGCCCGCCGGGACCGACGCCGATGGGCAGTATCTAAGCGTTCAGTTGTCCGCCCCCCGGGGGGATGATAACCGGGTACTGCGGGCGGCTTTGGCTGTTGATTCGGTTTGAGCCGGGCGTGGTTGGCCTCCGATACGCATTAATTTCCGCGAACACCGCTTGTAAGCCGGCGGTTTGAACACATTATGGTCACAGTGACATTCATCAGGTGGGCTTTGTGACCATGGAGTTCAAAGACTACTACAAGATCCTGGGCGTCAGCGACGACGCCGAGGCGTCTGATATCAAAAAGGCATACCGCAAACTCGCGCGGAAATACCATCCCGATGTGAGCAAGGAAGCCGGTGCCGAAGCCCGATTCAAAGAAGTCGGCGAAGCTTACGAAGTGCTCAGCGACCCGGAAAAACGCGCCGAGTATGACCAGATTCGCCAGCTCGGAGCCCGCGGTTATCAGCAGGGCGCGGCGGGTGCCGGAACCGGCGCGGGCCAGGGGTTCAGTGAAGAGGACCTCAGCCGTCAGTTCACCGATTTCTTCGAATCCATATTCGGGGGAATGGGCGGCGGCCACCGTCAGGCGGGACCCGACTGGCAGCAGGCCTTCAGCCAGCGCGGCCAGGACATGCACCACAAAATCGCCCTTTTCCTGGAGGAAGCCGCTTCGGGCGTGCAGCGACAAATCCGCCTGCAGGTCCCCGAGGTGGATGCCTACGGCCGTGTCCATCGCCGCACCAAGACGCTCAACGTCAAGATTCCACCCGGGGTTGTCGCCGGCCAACGCATCCGTTTGGCCGGGCAGGGCGGTCCGGGTGTCGGCGACGGCGCGACCGGGGATCTGTTTCTGGAAATCGAACTGGCTCCGCACCCGGTCTTCGGCGTGGACGGCAAGGATCTGCTGCTGACATTGCCCGTCACGCCCTGGGAGGCCGCCCTGGGTGCCCGGGTGAAGGCGCCGACGCTGACCGGCCAGGTCAATTTGACGATTCCCAAAGGGTCCGCCAGCGGCCAGCGACTGCGCTTGAAAGGCAAGGGGCTGGGGCGCAACCCGACCGGAGACCTGATCGTCACCTTGCAGGTCACGGTGCCCAAGCGCCATTCCGATGAAGCGCTGGCGCTTTACCAAAAATTGGCCCAGACTGAGGCGGACTTTGATCCCCGAAAGCAACTGGAGGCGCGTTCATGAACACGACGGTGACGACGATCGTGGTCACGGAGCACCAGTTGTCGGATGAAACCACCGTCTGGACGCTGACGGAGGTGTGCGAACGGACGGCCCTCAGTCGTGAGTCCGTCATGGACCTGGTCGATCTGGGCGTGATACGCCCGACGGCGGAATCCCGCCGTGGTGCGCGGGAATGGACCTTTCAGGACCAGGCACTGGCCCGTCTGCAACGGGCCAGCCGGTTGCGCCGCGAACTGGAACTGGATTGGGCCGGGGTCGCCGTGGCGATAGACCTGATGGAGGAAATTCAGCAGTTGCGTCGGGAGGTCGATTCCCTCCGCAAGCAACTCTATCGCTCCTGACACACCCGCTCATATGAACATTCAGGTTCCGCCCACCAGCACCAGCCTGCGCCGAGAGTGGCATGAGGTGGATTACAATTCACTCATTTCCGGTTCGGCAGCCACCACCTGGTTGCGACCGGCCCGTTTGGCCCGATAGACCCGCTGGTCAGCCTGTTTCAACCCCTCGTGAAAGCCCTGCTCGCCCTCGAATGCCGCCACGCCGGCACTGAACTGGACTTGAACCTCCTGTTCGCCGAAGGTGAAGGTGCGCCCGGCGACCAGTTCCCGGAGCGATTCCACAACCTCGGCGGCTTTGCGTTCGGAGACGTCGGAGAACAGAATAACGAACTCCTCACCACCCCAACGACAGACGACGTCGTCCTGTTTCAGGTTATTGCGCAATACCTTGGCGAAGGCGGACAACACCTTGTCGCCGATGTCGTGACCGTATCGGTCGTTAATGGCTTTGAAGTGATCGATGTCGATCAATACCACGACCGCCGGTTGGCGTGGGTTGTGCCATTGCGAGAGCGTTCGTTCCAAACCGGCGCGGTTGACCAGTGTGGTCAGGGAGTCGGTCAGTGAATTGCGCCGGTGGGTTTCGGCGGTGAATTTGATCGCGGAATAGGATTGCAGGTGAATCCACTCGGCCACCAGAGTCAGCAGGACGATAAACGCCGTCGAGGCTCCGATGCGAATCCGGGTACCTTGCGGATAGTCATAAGTGAAGCCGGCGTCCAGGCCGAACGACAGAAAAACGACGGCACAATACCCCAGGCCCAGCGTCAGACCGGTACGCAGGCCGGCCATCATGATCATCAGCACCACCAGACTGAATGAGAAGTAGACCCCCGTGCCATTGACGCCTCCGGTCACGGTCAGGTAACTCGAAAACAGCCACAGACCGGTGGCCACGAACAGACTGGCCGGACCGGTGCGCTGATTTCGATGGGCGTGAAGGATGGCCGTGGTGATAATGACGATAACAACCGCCAGGATGATGGCCGCTTCCCAGCGTTGATGATACAGCGACACCCCCAACAGGGGGATCATGACGAGATTGCCGGCGACGGCAAAAAATCGCATCAGCAACAGCTTGCGCTGCAGTTCGATTTCCTCGGGTGTGTTGCCCAGGTGCACGTTGGTTGGTCCTTACCGGTACGGCTCTCTCGCTATGATAGCAGTTGACCAGCGTTTACCACGGAATAAATAGTTAACTGCGTCACATTTCCGACTTGGTTGGCGAAACCGCCGGTACCCGTATGCCCGACGATGGACTGATCTGGTTCCGCCCGCGTCGTTTGGCCTGGTAGAGGTGTTCGTCGGCTTGATGCAGCGCCGCACGAAACTGGTCCCGGGATGCCATCAAGGCCAGACCGCCACTGAAATGCAATGTCAGCTCATGCGGTCCGAACACGAATACCCGGTTCGCCATCAGGACTCGCAATTCCTCCAGTGTCCGAAAGGCGGTGTCGAGGTCGATATCGCGCAGCACTACCACAAACTCTTCGCCACCCCAGCGGCAGAGCAGGTCGTAATGTTTGATGCTGTTGCGCAATACACGCGCGAAGGCGGTCAGTGCCTGATCGCCCAGGTCGTGTCCCAGTCGATCGTTCACCCCCTTGAAGTGGTCGATGTCGATCATGGCGACCACCGATCGTGGCGTGTCCGGGGGCCAGTCGTTCAACGCGTGCTCCAGGCCTGCGCGGTTGAACAATCCGGTCAGCGGGTCGGTCATGGCGTCTTTGTGGTGGTTTTCCGCCGTCACGGTAATGGCATCGTACGAACGAACCCGAATCCATTCGGTCACGGTGATCAGCGAGACGGTGCTCAGCGTGGAAATCAGGATGCGTTGTTCGTACAACTCGGTGTAGCTGTAGCCGGAGAGCCAGTTACTTGTCAGCGCCAGATAAACTCCGGCGGCGTAGACCAGAGTGATCAGCGCACCCAGGCGATGCCCGAGCATCATGATGACCACCGCGATCAGGCCATAGGTGTAGAGAATGCCGGTACCGCCCTTTCCACCGGTGACGGTGATGTAGAAAGAGAGCAGCAACAAGGTGAACGACAGGGTAAGGCTGGGCACAAACACGGTGCGAAGCACGCGCGCGAGCAGATAAGTCCCGGTTACAAATGCTGCTGCGAGTCCAATGACAGCCGCCAGGATCAGATTTCCATCGTGCAGAGCGATGATGCCCAATGGAATGAGGAATGCGTTACCAACCGATGCCAGAAACCCGAACAAGAAGAGTTTGCGGCGGAATTCGATTTCGCCCGGCGTCTTGCCAAAATACAGCATGGCCTCGCCTCCGTTGCGGTTCGCGTCTCAGTTTACAGCTGGCGGCCCGGCCAAAAATGGCGATGCTCCTTCATCAACCTGACAGTCCCGCAGTGACAAGTCTTGGATTAGATTGCTGTAAGGTGATTGCTCTGTCAATTCGACTCATGGCCGATCCCGTTTGGGTCACTCGCTTTGTTGAAAGCGTTGACGTTGCTGCCACAGCCCGAACGTAGTCAATATGGCGGCCAACGCAAAGCCGATGAAGGTCGCACCAAACCCGAAAACATCGGCCACGGCCCCCATCAGAAAGGCTCCGAAGGCGGGACCGCCCATGCTGACAACGGTCCAAACACTCATGATCCGGCCCCGAAAAGCGTCGCTGACCACCAGTTGCACCAGTGCCTGACAGCCGGTTCCAATGATGGTCATGCTGAGCGCGGAAACGATGACGACGGGAATCAGAAACGCCAGGCCCTGCAGCCAGACAACGGGTATCAACACCAGCGATCCGGTCAGCAGGGCGACGAACACCAGCCGGCTGATGCCCAGGGTGTTGCCGCGCTGTCGCGAAATGACCCAGCCGCCTACGATGGAGCCGGCCCCGGCAACGGCGGTAAGCGTGGCCAGTGCGCCTGCCGTCCCGCCGGCCAGTTCACCGGAAATCGCCGGCAGCAGCTCCATGACGGTGCGACCGACCAGGCCGTTGACCAGAGTCATCAGCAGGATCAATTGAATCAGGGGTGCACGCCCGATGAAGCGGAAACCGGCCCGCAAATCGGTAAGCAGGGATTCCGGCTCCTCCGGCTTTACGGGCGGGGCCGAGGGCACGCGTGTCAACAGGCCCAGTGTCGCGGAAAACAGCAGGGCGGACAGGGCAAACGCCCAGGCGGCGCCGAAGGCGCCCAGTATCCAGGCGCCGATGGCCGGGCCGATGATGCGGGATGTGTTGAATACGATGGCGGACAGACCGATGCCGCTGGGCAAGAGGTCCCGCGCCAGTATCTTCGGCATCAGCGATAGTCGCATCGGATGATGGGCCGCGGTGACGCAACCAAATGCCAGTGCGACCGAAAGCAACGCCACGATCGTCAGCCAGTCCTGAGCGGACAGGCCTACAATGGTCAGACAAATGGCGATATTGCATGCGGCCGTGGTGACCATGCCGTTGCGCGGGTCGACCCGGTCCGAGACCACGCCGAATACCGGGGACAGGAATATCGTCGGCGCCAGCAACATGACGCTGACCGTGCCGACCCAGAACGCCGACCGGGTCAGTTCCCAGGCGGTCCAGCCGATCAGGAAGCGAACGATCCAGACCGCGAGCGTGGCGCAGCAACTGGCGAAAAAGTAGAGACGAAAAACGGGTTCGCTGAGGGCGGAACGGTGTTTGGCGGTCGACGGTTCGCTGTGCGAGGCAGTGGACATGAAGCAGGCTGGCCAGAATGAACGCCAATGCTAGGGCTTTTTAAGGCGCTTTGCCAATCGACACGGCGGGAACGCAGCTGTCCATTTAACCGCCGGTTCGGGAGTTGCTCTGTTTGGATCCCGAGGTAGAGACTATACTGCGCGGGTTACCGTCTCCATTTTTACCAGGCAACCAGGAAACACATGGCCGAACGCAAGCGCACAATCCCGCGCCTGACCCGGGTCAATTACCCACCCCGGGTCTTCGGATTCGGAGCCACATTCGTTGCCATTGGCGCTCTGGTAGTCGACCGTGACTGGTCGCTGCTGCTGTTTATCCCGCTGACCCTGTTTTTTCTGGTCTATCCCCATCTGATCTACCTGGCGGATCGTCTGCGACGCGCCAACACCAGTCTCGAACATCGCGCCATGATGTTCGATGCCTTCATGCTGGGCGGGTTCACAGCCCTGATCGAATTTTCCGGCTGGATCTCCTATACCCTGCTGGCAGCGACGATTCTCAACAACACCATGACCGGTGGGCTGCGTCAGCTGCGCAATGCCATGGCGCTGTATCTGGCCGGTCTAGGCAGTTGGGGGCTGGTGGTCGGGTTCGATTGGCGGCCCGAGGCACCGCTGCCCATCGAAATCCTGACCATGGTGTCGTTGCAGTGCTACATACTGAGCACCGCCTGGGTCTTTTACACCCAGAACCGGCGGCTGAATGCCATAAAGATGGATGCCCAGGATAAGAACACACTGTTCGGTGTTCTGCTCGAGCTGAGAAGTTTGTCGGACCATGCCGAGGATCTCGATGAACTGGTCGAGGGAGCCCTGCGACAGTTCCGGGTTTTGCAGCCGGACCGCTCGTTCGGGTTCGTGTTGCGCGACAGCAATCGCCTGGAAACGCTGCAGTTCGCCGCCTTTTCCGAAGACATGGTGGAAAGTCAGCGGATCTGGGTGTTACGCCGATTGGTGCGGGCGCGGCAGAATTTGCCTGACGGCTATTATCTCGAAGGCGACGGCCAGCAAAACGGTTATTTCGTGTTTACCCTGCATTCACCGATTAACCTCAGTCAGGGGCTGCTGCTGGTGCAGGCCAAGCGGTTGTCCGAGACGGATACCAAGACCATCGGTTTGTTGCTCGATCAACTTGGCACCAGCCTCGCGAATCTGCTGCTGACACAGGAACTGAAGAAGGCGGCGGAGCGTGATGCGCTGACCGGTGTCTATAACCGGGCCAGCCTGGACCGGGATCTCAAGGCGGTGGAGTCGGTACGGCAGCACAACCCGAGCATCGATTATTCGGTGGTGCTGGTCGATCTGATCGGTTTGAAGCGGGTCAACGATCATTACGGCCATGAGGCGGGTGATCGCTTGATCAGTACGGTGGCGGAAGGCTTGAGTGCGGTGTCGCGTCGTGGGGATCGGGTGTATCGATTCGGCGGGGACGAGTTTGTGATTTTGTGCCAGGACAGCACTCTGGAGGGGGCTCAGGTACTGGGGGAGCGGATCGACCGGTTGGTGCGGGGGCGTGAGATGACCTTGGAGACGGAGCAGGGGGGATCGGTGACGGTGCCGATTCAGCTCAGCCTCGGGGTGGCCAATTCGGCGCATGATCCGGCCAGGGAGTTGCTGAAGAAGGCCGATGAACGGATGTATGCGGACAAGGCTCACTGGTACGAGACGAATGCCCGTTATCGGTGAGTGGTGGTAACCCGCACTGGCACGTTTTTCCTGGGGTCGATAGTTGCCAGAACCCGCACCGGCTGCCGGGTAGACCTATTCGGGGTCGTCGTGAACCCATCCATGGGGACTTGACGGCCGTGTCCGACCGCCATGGATGGCGGGAGTGCCGGTTTTGCATGGAGCAAAAACCGGCCGGGCGGCCGACATCCCCGAATAGGTCTACCCGGCAGCCGGCGCTAGCTATTAGTGGGAACATCAAGCCTTTAATAACTATTCCAACTTCAAATGAGACGTATCCGGCGCCGGAGGTGGAGGGTTCTTGTCTTCCTCGACCAGGGTTTCACCCACCTCGCCCATGGACAGGGAGGAGATATCGACGCGGACCGGTTCCGGTTGTTCCGCGTTCTCGACCAGGGTGACGCCGACTTCGGCGATGCTGAAACCGCTGGTGTCGACGGCGACGGGTTGGATGTCCCGGTGTTCGCCGATGTCACTGCCCGGAGGGAGGATGGTCCAGTCCGAGCTGGGTTCACCGGACGGGGAGGGGGATGCGGCGCCCGTTTCCGGCGCGGAGGTCGTTTGTGCCTGAGGTTCGGGCAGAGGTTGGCCGGCGGGTACGATGACGGGTTTGGCACCGATGTCCTTGAGCGCTTTTTGGTATTTGGCGGCCGTGGCCTTGTCGACTTTCAGTTTGATCGGCTGGGGTTGGCCGCTGAAAAAGGGTTCGATGCGGTGTTCTTCGGTTTTGAACAGTCGGGCCATGTCGGCTTTGACGAAATCCTCGAAGTAGCCGTCGAGGATTTCACCGCGGAAGTAGATGTCGTAGCGATCGGTGCTCATGCCAGCCAGTCAGCCTGTGTCGGGTCGATTTCCTGTCAGTTTAGCGCCCTCGCGCCGGGTTTTCATTTTTCGAGCCGCAGGTGGGCGAGCTTGAGGTCGCCTTTGGGGAAGGCGATGCAGGGCAATATCCAGCCGTCGGCCTGTTGGCCGCCGTTGAGTCCGTAGGGGTGGCGGCCGCGATAGTCGACGGCGCCGGACATCAGCCGGCACCGACAGACGCCGCAGGCGCCGTTGACGCAGGATTTGCGGATTTCCAGGCCGTGGTCGAGCAGGTTGTCGTACAGTGTTTTTCCCGTATTGCCTTGCACGATATCCAGCGGCGCCTGGTGCAGGCGAATGGCCACTCGGTTTGTCGTCACTTCTTCGGTCATGTTGGACACTGTTCCGGAAAGTAGACTTATACTGGCTGGATGCTACCCTGATCCAGGCGTGGGGTACAATGGCCGATACCGGTCAAGTCCCTGTTTTGGTTGTTTATTCAGGAGTCGTAGTGTCCAAATGGACGGCATGCTGTCGGATTTCAGTGACTTTCTGTTCAGGCTGTATCGCCGTGCGGAGGAACAGGCGCCCGGTGAATTCCAGGAGGCGACACTGGCCGACCTGTCCGGTTTGTTTCCCGTCGATTGCGCGGCCTGGGGCGGTGGCTTCGCGGCGCAGCGCGCGATCACCGATTTGGTGGTGTGGAACGAGGATGACCGCATTCTGACCGACTGGCACCAGGTTCGGGAAGTCGATCCGCTGTGCGACCATAACCTGCGCCATCCGGGGCACATGCATCACATCGATGATCTTCCAGAATACCGCCAGTCGCTGGCGTTCAACGAACACTGGCGCCGACACGACATCCATCAGTTGATGGCCACCATTGTCAACGAGCCGCAGTCGAATTACGTCAGTTTCATCGCCCTGTGCCATACCGACCCCAAACGACCGTTCCAGGATGCCGAGCGCGATCTGTCGCAGGCACTGCTGCCGCATCTGGTGCAGGCCCAGCGCCAGAACCAGCGTATTTATCTGGAGCAGTCGGCGAAACCGTCCGAGGCGGTTGCGCTGGTCTCGGCGTGTGGGCTGGTGCGTTCCGCGCATCCGGCCTTCGATGAGCTCAGTCGATCCCTTTGGCAACAGAGCAGCCGCATCCCCGACCCGGTAATGGCGGAGTTGCGTGATGCGGGGCAATGGCGGACTCCGGAAGCCGAAGTGGTGGCCCAGGCGCTGGGGTACGGCTACCTGATTCGCATCGCGGTCGGAGCGCCGGTGGCACGGTTGTCGGCCCGCGAGCGGGAAGTGGCGGAGATGTATGTCCAGGGGCTGACCTACAAGGAGATCGCCGGGTATCTGGACCGATCCCCGGCCACCATCCGCAACCTGATTGCCCGCTGTTATCAAAAATTGAAAGTGCACGACAAGGTGTCGCTCATTCGGCGCCTGGCCGAATAAGATGATGCATTTGCATCACAGACAATGCCCCTGATCGGACGGTAGCTTGACAGGCTGACACTACGCAGTAGCCTCTGGAGACCTGTATGTCCGTTCTATTACATTCCTATCGTCTGGCCCTGGCCGGTGCGATGCTGGCAACCCCGCTGGCCGGCCTGGCCGTTACCCTCGCACCCAGCCAGAGCCTCTCCGAAGACCAGTCCTTTCAAGTCGCCGTTGCCGATGTGGACGGAGACAACGACCTGGACCTGGTTTTCGGTCAGTACGACGACTATGTCGAGGTTTGGCTCAACGACGGCACCGGCCAGTTCTCCAATGCCGGCATTGACCTTGGCAATCAATACACATCCAGTCTGTACGTAGTCGATGCCAACAACGATAACCACCCAGACCTGTTCGTCGCGGGCGGTTCGGGACTTCAGGAAGCCTCCGCCCAACTGTTGTTGAACAACGGTTCCGGGAACTTTTCGGAAAACGCCAATGTCAGTGTGAGTGGGGAATATCCGGCTGACTGGACCATAGCCGACGTCGATGCGGATGGTGAGCTGGATATGGTCGCTCTGAATCGCAGTACCGGTTCCACCAAGTACTCCGTACTCTGGATCTGGTACGGTTCTGACGATTACGCAGCGTTGCCCAGCAAACGAGTTCTTAGCGACCTTGACTGCACGCGTGTTGAAGCCGCTGATCTTGCCGGTGACAGTGGCGATGAACTGGTTGTGGGTTGCAGACCCTATAACGCAGACGGTACTGACTACGCCGGTGGTATTCAGGTGTGGGAACACGATGGCATGGGTCTGACCGAACTGACTGCGGTCCTGAAAACCGATTGGGACATAGGCGATGTCGACTTTACCGATATCGACGGCAATGGCCATCTGGACATCATTGGTACCCACTTCAATAGTTCGACTCCCGTCTCCGTCACCGGCAAGGACCATTCCGTCTGGACAAATGATAACGGCACATTCACCGAGGCCGATCTCGATTTCGAGGGCATCTCACTGGACATCGCCGATGTCGACGGAGACAGCCGGGACGATCTCCTCATCGCCGACGGCAGCAACGTTCGTCTTTACCTGGGTGAATCCGGTACCAGTTTCGCTTACCAGGCCGGCGCCGCCAATGTCTGCAGCGCGTATGTGCAGCATGTGGCCACAGGCGACCTGAATGACGACGGCAAGACCGATCTGGCTGTGGCCGGCAACAGCATCACCGATCCGGCCGACTTCGTGCTGATCCAGGATGGCACCAATACTGAATGCCCAACCACCGGCGGCAGCGGAAGCTCAGGTGGAGATTCCAACAACGATGATGATTCCGACGACGGCGACTCCGAAGACTCCGGCGGAGGCGGTACCCTGGGATTCGGGTTCTTGCTTGTGCTTGGTCTGCTGAGCGTCGTTCGTATTAAACGAGACTGAAGAAAAAGAGAGGAGACTGATCATGGATGTTCAATTTCGATTCGCTCTCATCCCCTTGCTGGCCGGCCTTCTGGTCGGCTGCAACAGCGGCGGTGGCGGAGACGACGGCGGTGACGACGGAGGCAACGGCTCCTCCGCCTCCAGCGCCACCTCGGGCTCCGCCCAAAAAGGCCCCTTTCAAATGGGGCAAACCGTCACCGCCACACGCTTGAAGACCGATGGCAGCCTCAGCGGCGACACCGCCACCACCGAGACCACCGAACGGGGTGAATTCGAATTCACCGATCTCAACTGGGCCGGCGGCACCCAGCTGTCGATCGAAGGCACCTTCTATGACGAGATCGGCGGCAACTTCACCGGCACCGACCGCACCCTGCTGGCGGTCACCGATCTCGAAGATGGCCAATCCCTGTCGACCAACGTCAACCTCTATACCCACTTCATCGCCAAGCGGGTGCGTCACCTGATGGGGCAGGGCACCGCCTTCGCCGCCAGCCACGACCAGGCGAGAGGTGAACTGCAAAGCGCCTTCGCCATCGACAGCGCACCGAGCGACCTCAACCTGCTGCAAACCATCGACGGCACCTCCGAAGAAGACAGCGCCAACCTGCTCATGTTCTCCGCCGCCCTGCTCAAGGCCGGCATCGACCAGAACGGCCTCGACGCCATGGCCGACGACTTTGCCGACGATGGGGCAATTAATGGCGATGGGGTGGACGAGTTGAGTGAGGTGAACGCCGAACAGGACGACACCCTGCTCAGTGCCGCCCGCCTCAACCTGAAAAACCAATACAGCACCGAACCGCCTAACTCGGGAGGATCCGGCTTCGGCTGGATACTTGACGAATGCGCCCTGCAAACCCTGAACGAAACCAGTCGTCCCGTCTTCTGCACCAGTCAGGACGAGCAGGCCGAATTCAACCGCAGTAATGACCCGGGTGAGACCCGCTTCACGTCAGTATTCGTCTCGGAAAAACCGGGCCACTACTGGCTCGAAGTCAGCGTCGACGCCGAAGAAGACAGCCCCAGTTTCAACTCCTGGGAACTCTTCGGCGACGACGATGAAGACACGCCTCATTTTTGTGAAAACCGGGGCTATAACAACGGTACCGGCGACGGCAACCAGCACGCAGAAGGGCGCACCGATCGACTGGACATCAACGAAGCGCATTGCCTTGAATCCTACATCAGCCCCTCATTTGGCAGCGATGGACCCAACCACATCCTCGTTAACTGGTTCCTCGTCTCCGAAGGCGGCTCAAACCTCAGGGAAGCGGTCGAACTGACCCTGGGGAGCACCCATCGAGGTACCGTCGGCAACACCGTCTCCACCGCCCAGGACATGCCTGCCTACAGCTACTACCAATTCACCGTTAAACAAAGCGGTGACTACAGCATACTGGCCGACAACTACAGTAACGGAGGCAGCGGCTCCCTGCGCATCGCCCTGTTCGCCGACGAGGACGACTCCGGCGGCATCACCTTCTACAACGACCAGGAACGTGTCGACTTCATCGGAGGACCCGGCACCGACAGCACCAGTACCGAAATGGTGAAATCCCTCTCTGCCGGGACATACGCCGTTCGCATCTTCAACGGCACCAATTACCGTGGCGATTCGGACAGCAACCCACTGGAGTTTGATATAGAAGTGACCAAGCAGTAAGTCCAAGAACCCCTTACTACTGATTTATTTGAAAGCCCTTGCTGGACAAATGGTGAGGGCTTTTTACGTTAGTGGGCCCCGAATAGAGCCCTTGGAATCTGAAAAAGCTTTGGCAGGGATGCTTGTCTTTTAAAGCGGCCGCTGAGCCAAGCGCCTGGTGGCGGGGTAGACGTCTGGAGGGAAGTCCGCAGCATGGATGCTGCGGTCTAGTCTACAGGGAAGTATTCACGACGACCCTCCAGGCGTCTACCCCGCCACCAGGTGCGAACTCTAGCCACCTTAAAGCCGAGCCACCGGATGCAACCCGAAGCCCCTTCCGAAACACCTCTCAGACTAATTGTCTACAAAGTGTCATTGAACTATCGCGACTATTCAGGTTTAATGCCGAAAACCGTGAAGATTGTAGACAATGACGGAATCGAGAACCCAGGTCGACCGGATCTACCAGCAACTGCTCGACGCCATCGTCACCGGCGAACTGGCGCCGCACAGCCGCTTGCGCGAATCCGACCTCAGCCGCGAGCTCGGCATCAGCCGGGGGCCCCTGCGTGAAGCCCTGCACCGCCTCGAATCGCGCAAACTCGTCCGCAAAGTGCCCCATGTCGGCGCCCAGGTCGTCGGCATCGACCGTCAGGAACTCATCGAGCTCTACCAGATCCGCGAAAACCTCGAATCCCTCGCCTGCGAACTCGCCGCCGAACGCATGACCGACGACGAACTCGCCGAACTCGGCCGCATCCTCGACCGACATGCCCACTACCTGGACGACCAGGACGGCCAGTTCTACATTCAGCAGGACGGAGATCTCGACTTTCACTTCAACATCATCCAGGCCAGCGGCAACCGCTGGCTGATCAGTCTGCTGTGCGACGAACTGTACCAACGGGTGCGCATGTTCCGCTTCCAGTCCGCCCACCGGCGACGCAGACCCCGCCAGGCCCTGGAAGAACACCAACGCATCTATGAAGCCCTGCAGCAGCGCGACGGCGAACTCGCCTCCCTGCTTATGAAACGACACATACGCTCGGCACGTCGCGTGCTCGAACAACTCCAAACAGAGGAGACACCTTCATGACCGCCAAGACCGCCGGACGCCGTTTTCGAGACGCCCTGACCAACCACCAACCACTGCCCATCGTCGGCGCCGTCAACGCCTACAGCGCCATGCTCGCCGAACGCGCCGGACACCAGGCCATATACCTCTCCGGCGGCGGCGTCGCCAACGCCTCCTTCGGCCTGCCCGACCTTGGCGTCACCACCATGAACGACGTCGTCGAAGATGCCCGCCGCATCACCGCCGCCAGCGATCTGCCACTGCTCGTCGACATCGACACCGGCTTCGGCGGCGCCTTCAACATCACCCGCACCGTCCGTGAAATGGAACGCGCCGGTGTCGCCGCCATCCACATCGAAGACCAGGTCCTGCAGAAACGCTGCGGCCACCGCCCCAACAAGGAAATCGTCAGCAAAGGCGAAATGGTCGACCGCATCAAAGCCTGCGTCGACGCCCGCCACGACGAAGACTTCTTCGTCATGGCCCGCACCGACGCCTTCGCCCAGGAAGGCCTCGACGCCGCCATCGACCGCGCCCGAGCCTGTGTAGACGCCGGCGCCGACGCCATCTTCGCCGAAGCCGTCCACACCCTCGAGGACTACCAGGCCTTTGCCAACGCGCTCAACGTCCCCATCCTCGCCAACATCACCGAGTTCGGCAAAACACCGCTCTTTAACCAGAAAGAACTCGCCGACGTCGGCGTCGCCATGGTCCTGTACCCGCTCAGCGCTTTCCGCGCCATGAGCCTCGCCGCGTTGGAGGTGTACCAAAGCATCCACGACAACGGCGACCAGAAAGCCGTTGTCGACAAAATGCAGACCCGGATGGACTTGTACGACGTTCTGAACTACCACGAATTCGAGCAAAAACTGGATGAGCTGTTCGCCAGTTCCAAGGGTTGAATGAAGACTGTGGAGTTTTGTGGTTAAACCCGCGCCGGCTACCGGGTAGACCTATTCGGGGTCGCTGTGAACCCATCCATGGGAGCTTGACGGCCGCCGTCCGGGCGGCCGACATCCCCGTATAGGTCTACCCGGCATCCGGCGCTAGTCTGCGGTGGACTCTACATCCCGGTAATGGTCACAGAAGTAAAGGACGTTTTCTCAATGAAGTGGCACAGATGTGAGTGTTCGGCGCGGGGGTAGCCCCAAGCGGGGATGTCCGAGGCATGGATGCCGAGGTCAAGCGTCCATGGATGGATTCACAGCGACCCCGATTGGGGCTACCCCCGCACCGAACACGGACCAATGGCAAAAAGTGGCCCAAGGGTTCACATACCCAGGCAACCAACACACCAATGGCAGTACAGGGGCAAAAACCGACCCCGACACAAGAACACAACCAGGAGGTCAGTCATGGTTAAGAAAGCACTTGGAGGCGCCGGTCTGAGAGGCCAGGTCGCCGGAGCAACCCGTTTGTGTACCGTCGGCCAGGATGGCAGCGGCCTCACCTACGTCGGCTACGACATTCAAAGCCTCGCCGACCAGGCCCAGTTCGAAGAAGTCGCCTACCTGCTGCAACACGGTGAACTGCCGACCGCCAGCGAACTGGATAGCTATAAAACCCGGCTCGCCAAAAAACGCGAACTGCCGCAAGCGCTTAAAGACGTCCTCGAACGCATCCCCGCCAGCGCCCACCCCATGGACGTCATGCGCACCGGATGCTCCATGCTCGGCGTCCTTGAACCCGAAGCCGATTTCAGCGAGCAGGACGACAAAATCGAACGCATGCTCGCCGCCTTTCCCAGCATCATCTGCTACTGGCACCACTACGCCGCGAACGGCAAACGCATCGACACCGACTCCGATGCCGACAGCATCGGCGAGCACTTCCTCACCCTGCTGCACCAGAGCGAGCCCGACCCGACCCACATCAAAGTCATGCACGCCTCGCTCATCCTCTACGCCGAGCACGAATTCAACGCCTCCACCTTCAACGCCCGGGTCGCCGCCAGCACCCTGACCGACATCTTCAGCGCCGTCACCGGCGCCATCGGCACCTTGCGTGGGCCATTGCACGGCGGCGCCAACGAAGCCGCCATGGAGATGATCCAGGGCTTCAACGACCCCGACGACGCCGAGCAGAAACTGCTCAAGATGCTCGAAAACAAAGAAAAAATCATGGGCTTCGGCCACGCCGTCTACCGCACCAAAGACCCGCGCAACGCCATCATCAAGGACTGGTCGCGCAAGCTGGCGGAAGAGAGTGGCGACTCCAAACTGTACGACATCTCCGTGCGGTGCGAAGAAGTCATGTGGCGGGAGAAAGAACTGTTCTGCAACGCCGACTTCTTCCACGCCTCCGCCTACCACGCCCTAGGCATTCCGACCGCGTTGTTCACACCGATCTTTGTGATGTCTCGGGTCAGTGGTTGGACCGCGCACATCAAAGAGCAGCGGGAAAACAACCGGATTATCCGGCCAAGCGCGGATTACACCGGCCCCGAGTTGCGGAAGTTCGTACCGTTGAGTGAGCGTTAATACGTAGGGTGGGCAATGCCCACCACAAGTAACCACGCAAATGGCAATGGGTACCTCAATCGAATACCGAAATACGGGTGGAATACGGTGGTTGATCAATGGTGGGCAGTGCCCACCCTACGATTTGGCTTCGAAGCCAGCGGCTGATGCCGGGGGTAACCCCAGCGGGGATGTGCGAGGCATGGATGCCGAGGTCAAGCCTCCATGGATGGATACACGGCGACCCCGATGGGGTTACCCCCGGTAGCAGTCGCGAACCACAGCCACCGAACCCAGACCAACCACCGAACTCAGACAAACCACAGAACCAAAACAGGAACCACCATGAGTGCAAACGTTGACTTGAATGAACGTCCGGATTACGACCAGGTACTCCAGGACATCGCCGACTACGTACTGAACTACGACGTCACCAGCGACGAAGCCTGGGACACCGCCCGCAACTGCCTGATGGACACCCTCGGCTGCGGCTTGCTCGCCCTGCGCTTCCCCGAGTGCACCAAGCACCTCGGCCCGCTGGTCGAAGGCACCGTCGTTCCCAACGGCGCCCGCGTCCCCGGCACCCAACTGCGTCTCGACCCGGTCAAGGCTGCCTGGGACATCGGCGCCATCGTCCGCTGGCTCGATTACAACGACACCTGGCTCGCTGCCGAATGGGGCCACCCGTCCGATAATCTGGGTGCGATTCTGGCCGTAGCCGACCACATCTCCCAGGTCAAACTCAGCCGGGGCGAGCAACCGCTGACCATGGCCGACGTGTTGGAAGCCATGATCAAGGCGCACGAAATCCAGGGCATTCTGGCGTTGGAGAACTCCTTCAACCGCGTCGGTCTGGACCACGTCGTCCTGGTCAAGGTCGCTTCCACCGCCGTTGTTGCCAAGCTGATGGGTGCCAATCGCGAGCAGACGCTCAGCGCGCTGTCCCACGCCTGGGTCGACGGTCAGGCGCTGCGTACCTACCGTCATGCGCCGAACGCCGGTTCACGCAAGAGCTGGGCGGCCGGCGATGCCACCAGCCGCGCTGTACGTCTGGTCGATATCGCCATGCGCGGTGAAATGGGTATTCCGGGTGCGCTAAGTGCGCCGCAATGGGGCTTCTACGACGTCCTGTTCAGTAAGACCAACAAGGACCAGCAGGTGAAGCCGGAAGAGCAAAGACAATTCAGCTTCCAGCGCGATTACGGCAGTTATGTCATGGAGCATGTGTTGTTCAAGATCAGCTTCCCGGCCGAGTTCCACGCCCAGACTGCCGCCGAGGCGGCTGTGACTCTGCACCCGCAGGTGAAAGACCGGCTGGATGAGATCGACAAGGTGGTGATCACCACCCACGAGTCCGCGATCCGCATCATCAGCAAGGTCGGACAACTGGCGAATGCGGCCGACCGCGACCACTGTTTGCAATATATGGCGGCCGTACCGCTGATTTTCGGTAATCTGGTGGCGGAGCATTACGAGGACGATTTCCACGCGGCCCATCCGGAGATTGACGAGCTGCGCGATAAGATGGAGATCGTGGAAGACAAGCGTTACAGCGAGGAATACCACGAGCCTTCAATGCGCTCCATTGCGAACGCCATTCAGGTGTTCTTCAAGGACGGTTCCAGTACGGAGCAGGTGGCGGTGGAGTATCCGATCGGTCATCGTCGTCGTCGTGAGGAGGGAATTCCGTTGCTGGAGAAGAAGTTCCAGGCGAATCTGGCGACCCGTTTCCCGGCCGGACGCAGTCAGGCGATTTTCGAGCTCTGTAAGGATGCCGATCGTCTGAAGGCGACGCCGGTTCATACGTTTATGGATCAGTTCGTTATCTGACCTTGTTAGACGGTGGTGATGGATGGTTGGTTGCCACCGTCTTGTTGTGCCACGGTTGATCTGTTGCCAGTGGTCCGTGCCCGCCGTCGGGGTAAGCCACTGCTGGGTCGCCGTGAACCCATCCATGGGGGCTAGACGGCGGCATCCATGCCGCCCACTACCCTGCAGTGGCTTACCCCGACAACGGACACTTGTTGTGTCGCCACGGCTTATCGTCCACTTCCTTTTTTACCTAATGCCCTGTACCGGATACTGGCTGTGCAACCCCTTTCAAATTGTTTCTGTATCCCTCCCTCGACAAGTCTTTATACTTCCCCTGATTCTTAACACTCCCTCGACGAAGGACGTCTTATGTTTCAATCGGGACTCTGGTTTTTCCGCCTCATCGCCATTGTTTGGCTGTTTTTACCGGTTCGTCTGTACGCGAATGCCGATACGGAGAGCTGTCAATCCGATTGGCTGGAGCCGCCGGTTTTGAAAGTGGTGACTACGCCGTTTCCGCCTTATGTGGTGGATTACGAGGGGCTTGTGGCCGGTCCGGCCACGGAGGTGGTGCGTGAGGTGTGTCAGCGGGCGGGGGTTCGGTGCGAGTTTCATGCTCTGCCGTGGGCGCGCAGCTATCATCTGGCGCAAACCGAACCCGATACGCTGATTTACAGTATGTCCCGCAATGCCGAACGCGAACCGTATTTCGAGTGGGTGGGAACGGTGTCGCCGTACGATGTGAAAATATTCGCGATACGGGGATCGATTGTGCCGGAGGTGGCGGATTGGCGGGAACTGGCGGGGTTCCGGGTGGCCGGTCAGTTGAAGGATGTGAAGGCGCTGTTTTTGGCGAAGGCGGGGTTTGAGGTGGATTTCACCGGGACGGCGGAGAATACGATTCAGATGTTGTATCACGACCGGGTGCATTTGGTGGCGGGCGATGCGCGGTCGTTGCCGTATCGGGTTGGGCAGTTGGGGTTGCCGTTGGAGCAGTTGCGGGTCGTGGCGGATATCGGAGAGTTGTCGTCGGATTTGTATCTGGCGGCCAACTCTCGGATGCCGGTGGCGGTGTTGCAGCGGTTGTCGGGCTGTTTACGGTCGATGAAGTCGGACGGGGCCTATGAGCGGATCTGGGAAGGGGTGTAACCATCCGATTGCGACCGGTTAACGTATGTTGGCTGTCTTTGCGGATTCTATGATCGAGGGGAATATGTCGAACGGGTTTAAACGACTGTGTGGAGGCTTGATTCGATCAACGGGGGTCGCGACCGCGCTTTTGCTGGCCGGGTGTACCTTGCCGGCCCTGAACCTGGTGACGCCGGACAACGGGTATACATTGACGTCGGACGTTGAATACGGCGATCACGAGCGCCAGCGGATGGATGTGTATCGACCGACCGAGCCGTTGACGGGTGCGCCGACGGTGGTGTTTTTCTATGGCGGTTCCTGGCAGTGGGGGTACAAGGAGGGCTATCGCTTTGTGGCCCAGGCCCTGGCCGAGGAAGGCTATCGGGTGGTGGTGCCGGATTATCGGTTGAATCCGGAAGTGATGTTTCCGGCTTTTATTGAGGATGGCGCTGCCGCTGTCGCGCGTGCGGTTGAACTGAACCTGGGGGACAATGGCCTGGTGTTGATGGGGCATTCGGCCGGGGCGCATACGGCGGCTCTGCTGGCGCTGGATGAGCGGTATCTGGTCGCGGCCGATGTGGATCGAAGCCGGGTGACCGCCTGGATCGGCCTTTCCGGCCCTTATGATTTTCTGCCGTTGCAGGCGCAAGAGTTTATCAATGTCTTCGGCGCGGCGGACGGGATTCCCGAAACCCAGCCGGTGAATTTTGTCAGCGAGGACGACCCGCCCGCGCTGTTGATCTGGGGCGAGGACGATTCCAAGGTCGCCCGACGAAATATCGAGAGCCTGTCCGAGGCGCTCCGTTCGGCCGATGTCCCGGTTCAGGTACGGATCTATGCCGAGGCCAATCACTACGATCCGATCGGCGCCTTTTCGGTCCGGTTCCGGGACCTGTCGCCCGGGTTCGCCGATGTGATGTCCTACCTGAACGGGCTGAGCGGCGGTATTCAATAGCCGGTCAGTTCCAGATAGCCCATGCCGGGCGTGGTGCCTGTCACCTCGATCGGCCCCTCCCAATACGGGAAAGCGGTGTTGAGCCAGTGGTTGGGCTGAACGGCGCGGATGTCCCAGCGTTGCTCCAGAGACGGAATCGCCAGGGTCCAGGTCAGGGGCAGCGCCCGTGTTTCTTCCGGTCCGACGTTCACCTCGGTTCGTTCCTTTACCCGAAGTTCGATCTCGTCCGCCGTCAGCGGCCGGGCGTTTCCATCCGGTGTGACCCAGGTGCCGCTCAACCAGGGCGCGCCTTCATCGTGGCGCAATTGATAGACCATCAGCGCATGGCCGTCGTCCAGGTGGATGGAGAACCAGTCCCAGCCGGGTTGGTCAGGAGCCAGGGGCTGTGAGCTCCATTCGCGGTCGAGCCAGGCTTTGCCGGACAGGTTTACGGTCATGTTCGGAGCAGTCAAAGTACCGGTGGTCCGGATGTGCGGTTGGCTGTAGTAGTGGCTGGCCTGCCCCTGGTCCGATTTCTGGCTGTAGCCGTTCTGGCCCTGCAGCACCCAGGGTGTATCGGCGCTCAGCTCCAGCGTCAGGGTGCGGTCGCCGATGGTGAAGCTCAGCGTTCCCGGGATCGGTCCGGGACCTGTGCCCAGCAATTGCCAGTCGTCCAGCCAGGCGTCGAAACGCTCTTCATCGTCGATGGCGACACCGGCCTGGCCGATGCCGCCCCGGGCGAAGCGTTCCCCGTAAACATGGCCCTCGGGCGTGCTCAGGGCGGCGTGAGCCATCCAGACCTGTCGGCTGGACCAGTCATCGACCGGGCCGGCTGGCGCCAGAGATTGGCGAAACAGCGTCCAGTGCACGCCCCAGGGTTGACCCCGGTCGTCGGTCAGATTGGCGGTCAGGTACCACCATTCGATGCGGTAGTCCGGGTGGGGCTGGTGGTCCTGTGGGAAATTGATGGCCCGTTCCGGCATCACTTCGGCGTAACCCTCGCCGGTGCTGCGCAACACCTCATAGGGCGATTCGGCGATGGCCGCACCCGCCAGCAGAATGAGCAGGGAGATACGGATAAAACGGCGGATCATGATTGTCCTCCCAGTCGGCGCAACGCCTCCGGCAATTGGCGATGCAGGCGCCACAGGCTCACCGCCAGTGCGGCCGCGACAACGCCCGCGGTCAACAGACCCAGCCGGATGGCCGGTGCCCAGTCCCAGTCCAGCGCCATGGTCCAGCCGAAGGCCAGGACGTTCAGGTCGTGGATCAACAGCCAGGACAGCAGCGCCCCCAACGGCATCGACGCCAGCCAGGTCAACAGAACGATCACCGCCAGGGGCAGGGTGAGAACCCGGCCCATTTCCCGGTAACGCACGCCGAGCGACCGCCAGTGCGCGTAGTCCGGCAGTCGCTGCTGGTGTATGGCCAGCAGGGCGGTCAGCAGCGCGAGACCGGCCACGCCCAGCGTCAGCCCGTTCATGGCGGCGGTGATGGCAAAGGTTCGGTCGAAAATGCGCAGTGAGACCGTCTTGATTTGAGCCTGACGGATCCAGTCGCCGGCCTGGGCGCCGGCGGCGAGCAACGCCGCTTCGGCGCTGGCTTCGGCATCGGGCCGGTCGCTGAGCCACAGGGCCAGGCCCTGGGGTTCGGCGCGGCCGGGCCAGAGCCGTTCGACCTCGCCGCGCGGCAGGTAGAACTGGTAATAGGGGTTGCCGTAGTCGTGCACGAAACCGACGATCTCGAACGACCGGTCACCCAGTCCGGTTGACAGCGTGATCGTCTGGCCGGACTCGACGCCGGCCAGATGCCGCACCTGTTCGTTGGCTAGAATGACCGGATTATCCGTGTCCCATACATACCAGAGCGACAGTTCATTGCTCGAGTCGGCTAGTGGCAACGCCCGACTGTCCGGCGCCTCCGGTTCCAGGCCGCGTACCTCGGTGGGGCGTCCCCGCCAGCGGATGTCGAGACCGACGCGCTGATGACTGGCCGCCAGCCAGTCGGCATCGGCGGGCAAATTCAATTCTTCACGGGTCAGGCTGTCGCGCTGCAGGTACAGATCCGCCGCCAGGCGTTGGTCCAGCCAGTCGGTCAGGGCCGTGCGGAAGGAACCGACCAGGGTTTCCACGCCCAGATTGGCGGTCAACGCGAGCAGCAGGGCCATCATGGCGATGCGCAGGGTTGGCAGTTGCGCGCCGCCATCGCTGAACGCCCAGCGCAGTTGCCAGGCTTTTTCGGGTAACGCACGCAGAGTCCAGCCGAGAACGGCGCCCAGGACTACCGGCAGGCAGAAAGCGGCGGCGAACAGCGCCAGACCGAGCACGACGAATCCGACAAGCACCGTGGTCATCTGGCTGTACACCGCCCCGGCCGCTAAAGCCAGGATCAACCCGACCCAGGCCAGCCGGCGGCGGGCGGTGCGATCGCGAACCCAGCGGTCACTCAGATCGCGCGCCGCCCGGACCGATTGCCGGCTTTCCTGCCACAACGGCATGGCCAGCGCGAACACCAGCCCGGCCAGCGTGATGCCCCAGGCCAACAGCCAGGTGCTTGGTCGCAGCAGGATGTCGGCCCCGACGACTGCGCCGTACAGGCTTTGCAGAGTGGCGGCCAAAGGCGGCAACAATACCTGGCTGAGACCGAACCCGACCGCCAGACCGAGCCCGGTTCCGATCAGGCTCCAAACCCCGGTTTCGAGCAGGATGGCGAAGCTCAGCTGGCGGCCGCTGGCACCGAGCTCACGCAAGGTATGGAAGGTGGGCGACCGGCTGAGCAGGGCATAGCGTACGGCGTTGAACACGATAAACAGGCCGACGGCGAAGGACAGCAGGCTCATCGCCGTCAGGTTGGTGTGCAGGCTTTCGGTCAACTGGTTCAGGTCCAGCCGCTGACGGTTGGGTTCCAGCCGCAACCCTGATGGCAGTGCCGCCTCCAGTTCTCGCGCGGTGTCCGCATCCAGACCAGCCGCGGCCAGATAACTGAACCGATCCCGGTCGAGCACATCCAGCGCCGCACCGATGTCCATGAACAGACGTCGGCCTTGTTGCTGTTGGGACTGGGGAACGGCTGGCGGCAGAGTGCGCCCGTCCGACAAGGTCAAGGTATCGCCCGGCGCCACACCCAGGGACTCGGCCAGTTCCGGCGGGTACCAGGTCTGGTAGGGCGGCTGGATCATCGCCAGCCAGCCCGCACCGGAGGCGTCGATCGAACCCTCGCTGCGCGGCAGGGCCAGTAGATCGGTGGCGATCAGCCAGAGCGGTTCGCCCGCATCAGTCGCGACCCGCGTCTCGATGACTGGATACAGCTGGGTAAAGCCCGCCCGGCGCAACTGAATGTAGGCATCCGGATCGACACCCCCGCCGTCGGATGCCCGGACCCAGTGACTGGCCTGGGCCCCGAGCACCTGATCGGCCTCGGCGTAGCTGGCGCGGGCGTGGCTGTTGATGATCTGCACGGCGGACCAGATTCCGACCCCGGTCACCAGGCCGATGATCAGAAAGGCGGTCTGGGCCGGGTGGCGACGATAGTGGCTGAGCAATGTCAGCCCGACCCACATCAGCCGGCGCAGGCTGGCCAGTCCACTCATGCCACCTCGCCCTCACGGCTCAGGGTGCCGTCGTGCAACCGCCAGCGTTGGTCGAGGTAGGCGGCCATGGCGGCACTGTGCGTAACCATCAGCAGGGTGCAGCCGGCTTCACGCACCAGATCGACGAACAGCGCCATGACTGATTCACTGCTGTGCTCGTCGAGGTTGCCGGTCGGTTCGTCGGCGAGCACCAGGGGCGGCCGGTGCAACAGGGCGCGGGCGATGGCGACGCGTTGCTGTTGACCGCCGGACAACTGATGCGGCAGGCGGTGCGTCAGGGTGGCGAGGCCGAGCCGGTTCAACAGTTGGTGCTCATAGTCCGGATCCATTCGGCCACACAGGCGAGCCTGTAGCCGGACGTTGTCGAGGACAGTGAGTGTCGGAATCAGGTGAAACTGCTGAAAGACAAGACTGATGTGGTTGCGCCTTTGCTCGGCCCAGTCGGCTTCGGTGTGGTGTCGGGTGCTTTGGCCGTTGATCTTTATGTCGCCGTGGTCGGGGTGGTCGAGGCCGGCGGCGAGGTGCAACAGGGTGCTTTTGCCACTGCCGCTTTCGCCGAGCAGAGCGGCGGACTGGCCGGCTTCGAGATGAAAGTCGATGCCGCCCAGGACGGTGATTCGTCCCGTCGGTTGGTCGAATGTTTTATGTAAATCGATCAGTTGCAACATGGAGGAGGTGTTTGACCATGGTCTAAGGTGGTTGATGGGTCCGATTTTGTGCCAGTGGCTATTTGTGCCAGTGGTCCGTGCCCGGGTGCGGGTAAGCCTCTGCCGGGCCGCCGTGAATACATCCATGTAGGCTAGACGGCGGGCTCCGACCGCTATGGATGGCGGAAGTGCCGTTTTTGCAGGAGCAAAAAACGGCCATGCCGCCCACTACCCTGCAGAGCCATACCCGCACCCGGGCACTTGGTTCATCGCAACATCCGGGCACGTGTATAGGTTGCGAATTTCGTAGGGTGGGCACTGCCCACCGGAATGCTAACCGAACCAGTAGGTTGGATTAGCCGAAGGCGTAATCCAACATCCAGCATGGCAACCAATACTACTCGGCCTGGTCGTGTTGGATTACGCTTCGCTTCCGGAGCACCGGCCGGTCCAACCTACAGGCAACGATTCAATGGTGGTGGTTGCCTGCGTGGGCCGTCATATCTTTGGTGGGCGGTGCCCACCCTACATTAAAAAATTAAATCACGTTCATTCTACGTGGATAAGAAGCAAACAGGCCATGAATAACAATAATCCGCTCCGTCGCCGTCAGGGAACACTCAAACGTCACTTTTTACACCTGTTTTTGTTGGGCCTGTGTTGTGCTCAAGGGGTGTTGGCGGATGAGGCGAGTTTCGATCCGTTTGTGCCGGTCGCGCAGACAGAGTTTCCGCCGATTCCTGTCTATGCCGAGACGTTGCAGGCGATTCGGTTACATCAGTTGGCGGTGGATCAGTTTTATCAGCATGAGTTGCGGATGTTTTCGCGGCGGTTGGAGGACTACCGGCTGTCGTTGGAAGAGGCCCGGCAGGCGTTGGAGCGTGAGCGGGAGGAACGGGAGCAACCGAGCATTGAAGCCTGGGAGCGTAAGGAGGCGTTGCGTCTGTCGTCGGTCGATTGGGAGTTGAAACGTCAGGATCTGGAGAAGGAGCGCGATGCGATGGAGGCGGCGTTCGAAGCGGGCTCGATCGGGCGGGATGAGTATGAGGCCCGGTTCGAGGCGTATCGAAAGGGGATCGCGGAGTATAAGGCGTTTCACGATCGGTATGCGTCGGCACGGCGTGCGTTCGACCGGGAACATGAGGCGTTTCAGCGGTATCTGGAGGAGGCGTACCGGCCGGCGATTGCGGCGTATCGGTCGGTGGTGCGGACGTCGTTGGAGCCGCAGCAGGAACGGCGGCGACTGTTGTTGGCCCGGTTCGAGGAGCGCAAGGCGTGGTGCCGGTCTGTGATTCAGGCATTACAGGCGGTTGAGCAGGCCGATGAGCGTCGGGCGTTGTTGGAGAAATTGAAAGCGGAGGCGGGTGCCTGATGGGCGGAGAGATGTCGTTCGGTTCTTTGTTGGCGTCGGTGTCGTTGGGCGAGGCATTGGGGTTGGTGCTGGCCATTGTTGTGAAGGTGATACTGCCTATTGTGCTGGTGCCCACGTTGTGCGTGTTGGCGGTGGCGTTGATTCGGTCTCGACAGGGGCGATTTTCGGCGGAAGCGTCGGTGGCGTTGGTGTTTTGCCTGGTCGGTGGCGCCTTGGGGTTCGCGGCGGGTTTCAGTCGCAATCCGGTGGTGGATGTGGTGCTGACGGTGACCGTGACGCTGGTGGCGACTCTGTTGAGTTATGTGGCGGCGCGCGGTGTGGATGGGGCGATCCGCCAGGCGGCGCCGACGGCGATGCTCGGCTTTGCGCTGGCGTTGTGGATCGCTCTGATTTACGGCGCGTCCCTGCGCTTCGATTGGGTGGCGATGATCGGTTGATCAGCCGATTTCGCCCGGCACCTCCCAGCCGTTGTCGCGCGGGTGTTTTTTCAAGCGCCAGACGCGTTCGACGTAGTCTTCGATCGACCGGTCCGAGTTGAATTTCCCCATGGTCGCTGTGTTGATGATGGCGCTGCGCGTCCAGGCGGCGGAGTCGCGGTATTTGGCGTCCACTAGTTTCTGGGCGTCGCAGTAGGCGCGGAAGTCGGCCAGTACTTTAAACGGGTCGCCGCCTTCGAGCAGGCTGTGTTTGATCGAGGACAGGGCGCCGGGCTGGCCGGGGGTGAAGAAGTCGGTATCGAACCAGTCGACCAGGGTTTTCAGTTCGCCGTCGTCGAGGTAGACATCGAAGGGGTTGTAGCCGTTATTGTGCAGGGCTTTAACGTCATCGACCGTCAGCCCGAAAATAAAGGCGTTGTCTTCGCCGGCTTCCTCGACGATCTCGATGTTCGCGCCATCCAGAGTGCCGACGGTGAGGGCACCGTTTAGCGCCAGTTTCATGTTGCCGGTGCCGGAAGCTTCCTTGCCGGCGGTGGAAATCTGCTCGGAGACATCCGCCGCCGGGATGATTTTTTCCGCCAGGCTGACGCGGTAGTTCGGCAACATGACGACTTTCAGTTTATCGCCGATGCTGGTGTCGTTGTTGATGCGATCGGCCACCATGTTGATGGCGTAGATGATGTCTTTCGCCAGTTGGTAACCGGGGGCCGCCTTGGCCGCGAAGATGAACACGCGCGGTACCACATCGGCTTGCGGGTTCTGCAGCAGCTTTCTGTACAGGGCCATGATGTGCAGCAGGTTCAGATGCTGGCGCTTGTATTCGTGCAGACGCTTGATTTGAACGTCGAACAGGGCTTCCGGGTTGACCGTTACTCCCGTCAGCTGTTCGATCTCGGCCGCGAGATCCTGTTTATTGGCGAGTTTAACGGCACGGTATTCGTTCTGAAAATCAGCGTCGTAGGCCAGGTCTTTCAGTTTTTCCAGTTTGCTCAATTCGGTCGGCCAGTCCGGCTCGATGTGCCGGTCGATCAATTTTGCCAGGCGCGGGTTGCAGGCTTTCAGCCAGCGTCTGGGGGTGATGCCGTTGGTCACGTTGATCAGTTTGTCCGGCCAGAGCTGATGAAAGTCCGGGAACAGGTCGGTCTGAATCAGTCTGGAATGCACTTCGGCCACGCCATTGACCTTATGCGAGCCGATGACACAGAGATTCGCCATGCGAATGTGTCGCCCATGGTTTTCGCCGATGATCGACAGCGCCGCTTTCTTGCCGTCGTCCCCTGGCCACATCGCTTCGACTTCTCCGTACAGAAACTGGTGATTGATCTCGTAGATGATTTCCAGATGGCGCGGCAGCACCCGCTCGAACAGTTTCACCGGCCAGGTTTCCAGCGCTTCAGGCAACAAGGTGTGGTTGGTGTAGGAAAACACCTGCTGGCACATGGACCAGGCATCGTCCCAATTCAGCCCTTTTTCATCGACCAGCAGCCGCATCAGTTCGGGAATGGCAACCGCCGGGTGGGTGTCGTTCAACTGGATGGCGACCAGCTTGGTGAATTGCGACCAGTCGTCGCCGTGCACTCGGCGGTAGCGGCGGACAATGTCGGCCAGTGACGCGGCGCTGAAGAAATACTGCTGAATCAACCGCAGGGCTTTGCCGGCTTCGGTGGCGTCATTCGGATAGAGCACCTTGGTGATGGCTTCGGCTTCGGCCTGTTCTTCCTGGGCATCGACATAACCGCCGGCGTTGAACACGTCCCAGTCGAAAAAGTCCGGCGCGCGGCTTTCCCACAAACGCAGAATGTTCACGTTCGAGTGGTTGTAACCGACAATGGGAATGTCCCACGGCACGGCCTTGACGGTGCGCCCCGCGTGCCAGACCTTGCGGGTCTCGCCGTTTTCGATGCAACTTTCGACATAGCCGTAGAGCTTGATCTCCTGCACGGATTCAGGCCGGCAGATTTCCCAGGGGTTACCGTATTCACGCCAGTCGTCGGGGCGCTCGATCTGGTGGCCGTTGCGGAAATGCTGCTCGAACAGACCGTGTTCATAGTGAATGCCGTAGCCGATGGCCGGGTAGTTCAGCGAAGCGAGCGAGTCCAGATAGCAGGCGGCGAGCCGACCCAGACCCCCATTCCCGAGCGCCAGATCCTGCTCCTGTTCCAGCAGGTCGGCGAGGTTCTGGCCCATGTCCTTGAGCGCTTCATCGGCGAGTTCGAACAAGTGGAGATTGTGCAGGTTGTTGGACAGCAACCGACCCATCAGGAATTCGAGTGAGAAGTAGTTGATCGCCCGGGTGTCGTATTTGGAGTGGGTTTTCTGGGTGTCGGTCAGGCCGAAAAAGGCGAATTCGTTAACGGCGGCGGCGGTGGCCTGCCACCAGGCTAAGGGGCTGGCCTTTTCGGGATAGGTGCCGAGTGTCGTGTGCAGGTGGGTACGGATTTTCTCCTGCATGCCTTCACGAGTAATCGGTGGCTTACGGTTAGTCGCTTCCGGTTTCTTTGACATGCTGTGCCTTCTCCATTCTGTGCCTGGGTTTTGCTTAGTGCCAGGAACCCGCGACGGCTGGGCGGTAAACTCCTCCGGGGTCGCCATGAACCCATCCATGGGGGCTTGACCTCGGCATCCATGCCTCGCACATCCCCGGATGAGTTCACCGCCCATCCGTCTCTCGTGACTGTGGCTAATCCAATATAGTTACCAGCTTAAGTTTAAGCGTACTCGTTAGGCTAGCGCCGGATGCCCGGGGGTCCTAACTGGGGAAGTCCGCAGCAGGGATGCTGCGGTCTAGTCTCCATGGATGGATTCACGACGACCCCAGGTAGGACCCCCGGGCAGCCGGCGCGGGTTTTGGCACTATAACGAACACTAAAACTTGAACCTCATAACCAGATTGCGGCCGCACTAGCGGCCAGTGTCATGAGTAACAAGAACCATTTCATGGCTTGTTGACTGACGTTCAACGCCAGTTTTACACCCAGTCGCGCGCCAATCATAGTCCCCACGCCCAACACCAGCCCCGGTACCCAGGCGACTTGCCCGCGCCAGATGAAAACGGCGAGAGCGGCGATGGTGAAAAAGGCGGTGCAGAGCAGTTTGAGGCCATTGGCCCGTATCAGATCATAGCGTAGACCACCGGCGAGAGAAGCGATAAGCAGAAAACCGACGCCGGCCTGGACGAAGCCGCCGTAAATGCCGGTACCGAAGAGGCCGAACCAGGCCCAGGGACGGTCCTTGAGGCGGTAGGCCGTCTCGTCCGGGCCGGGGATGACCATGGCGGGTTTGACGATCATGATCACGGAGAGGGTGATCATGGTCAGTAACAGGGTGGGTTTGAGCAGGGTGGTGGGCAGATAGGAGGCGATGACGGAGCCGACCAGGCCGCCGAGCAAAGTCGGGACGAGGATGGCCCACATGTCGGAGCGGTCGAGTTTGCCGCCCTGGTCGAAGCCGCGCAGGCCGACGAGCGTTTGCAGCATGACGCCGACGCGGTTGGTGCCGTTGGCGACGTCGGCGGGCAGGCCCATGACCATCAGTGCGGGCAGCGTCAGGTTCGAGCCGCCACCGGCCAGGACGTTGATAACGCCGGCGACCAGGCCGGTGCTGAGCAGCAGGCTGATGAACAGCGGAGTTAGTTCGTACATCGTGACCTTCCTTCGTTCGAAGGCCGCTACCTTACAGGATTCCACCCAATTTCGGCACTCTGTCTTTGGTTGGACGGAGGGTCTTGCTTGTGGTCCGCGGAGGGTGGCCTTTCGGCGGTCGCTGCGAGTACTTCCCTGTAAGCTCGGCGGCCCGCGTCCCTGCGGGCCGACGTCCGCCAAAAGACCACCCGCCACCCTCCGCTCGCATACCGTCACCAGACAAGTAGGGCAGAAGAGCGGCAGCGTTATCTGCCCTACAGCCGTCATCCCCTCCCAATAGCACCCATACGCCTGTCCAAAAAACAACCATCGGGAAACCCGCCAAGCAAGCCACCCCGGTTAGCCGTTATACTCCCACCTCCTTTTAGCCTAAGCCCCGGATACCTGTGTCGGAACAACCAAATCAGAACCACCAACAAGCCGACCCTACTGTCGTATTGGACCGAGTGAGCCTGCTGCGCGACAACCAACCGGTCCTGCACGACTTCACCGTGCGTCTGACCGAGCACCGCATCGGTCTGGTCGGCAACAACGGGTCCGGCAAGAGTTCCCTGGTCCGGCTATTGAATGGCTTGCTGCAACCGGCTACCGGTTCGGTTCGCGTGGGGGACCAGGACCCGAGCGACGGGCCGGAGTCCATGGCGTCCCAGGTGGGTTTTATCTTCCAAAACCCGGACCACCAGTTGATCTTCCCCACCGTGCAGGAAGAACTGACCTTCGGTCTGAAAAACCTCGGTCTCTCCCGTTCCGAAGCCGAGTCCAGGGCTCAGGCCTGCCTGCGCGAACACGAACGCGAAGACTGGGCGGACCGACCGGTGCATTCATTGTCCGAAGGTCAAAAACAGTTGGTGTGCATCCTCGCCGTCCTGGTCATGCAGCCCCAATTGATCGTTCTGGACGAACCCTTTTCCGCTCTGGACCTGCCGACCCGCTGGCACTTGCTGGACTGGATGCATTCGTTGCCCCAGCAGTTGTTGATGATCAGCCACGATCTGGACACCCTGACGGATTTCGACCGCATCCTGTGGCTGGAAGACGGTCGTCTCCGCGGCGATGGCCATCCGAACGACATTCTTCCAGCCTATCGCGAAGCCTGTCGCGGTCAGGAGGGACGGTTGTGATCAGCCTGTACGTGCAGCGCCAGACCTGGCTGCATCGCATGCCGGCCGGCGCCAAATTGATTGGGCTCGCCGCCGTGAGCGTGGCCCTGTATCCGGTGACGACAGCCTGGTGGCTGCTTCCGGTGCTGATCGCGGTGGCCGGTGCCTACGCCAGCCTGGGGCCGGGCGGACTGGCTCGATTGTGGATCGTCAAACCCCTGGTGCCGATGTTTGTATTGATCGTCGGCTTGCAGTGGTGGACTCAATCGTTGAACGCGGCACTGGTCTTGTTGCAGCGCATGCTGATCGTGATCTGGCTGGCGAATCTGGTGACACTGACGACACGAATGGAAGCAATGATGGAGGCCGTCATGCCCCTGCTGACGCCCCTCAAATGGTTTCGGGTGGACCCGGCGCGGGTCGCCTTCGCGGTCGCCTTGCTGGTCCGGTTCGTGCCGGTACTGATGGCGGTGATGCTGAATTTACTGGAAGCCTGGAAGGCGAGGGGCGGTGGTCGTCAGGTGTGGCGCCTGGCCATCCCGATGATGATCAACGCCATCCGGATGTCGGACCACGTCAGCGAGGCACTGGCCGCACGCGGCGGGGTGCACAGTCGCTAAGCTCTAAGTCTACGTAGGGTGGGTCGGTCCGACGCCTCGGCTGCCCACCAACGTACCTAATTTAACCATTGGTGCGCCCACCGGCCCCACCGTAAGCTTCAGTGGATGAGTCCGTGGCTGGTTATGCTTCCTTGGTGGGCCGTGCCCACCCTACTTGGAGGCGGGAAGCTACCTGGTAATCACTTAACATTAAACAATAACGGAGTAGAACGTGAAAGATAAATCCTTAGTCCAAATCGCCCTGTACGCGGCCTTGATCGCGGCCCTCGGGCTGATCCCGCCGGTACCGTTCCTGACCGGCATCCCGATCACCGCGCAAACGCTGGGCGTCATGTTAGCCGGTGTCATGCTCGGCCCGTGGCGAGGCTTCTTGTCCATGGCGTTGTTCATTTTCGTCGTCGCCCTGGGCGCGCCTTTGTTGTCCGGCGGTCGCGGTGGTCTGGGTGTGTTCGTCGGTCCCACGGCCGGTTTCGCCATCGGTTTTCCGTTCGCCGCCTTCGCGACCGGTTGGGTGGCCGAGCGATTGAAGCGGTTGCCCGTGTTCGCCGCCGCATTGATCGGATCCATCGTCGGCGGCATTCTGTTGCTGTATGTCTTCGGCATCACCGGGTTCAAACTGGTGACCGGAAACGACTGGCTGCGCTCCACCCAGATCATGGCCGTGTACATCCCGGGGGATCTGGTGAAAACCGTGATTACGGCCATCGTCGCCCAGGCGGTATACAAAGGCATGCCGTCGGCCGTGGCGACACGGTAAAGCGGCAAATTGGGCGTATGAATTGGCGTCGGTTATTGCTGGTGTGCCTATGCGGCCTGACGGTGTCGGGCTGCACCTGGACGGTTATCCCGCCTGATGTCGAAGGCCCGTCGGAGACGGTGTACGTCAGTCTCTATGGTCGCCATACACGCTTGGCACTGCCGGTGGAACCCGGCAGCCATCGTTATGTCGAATACGGCGTTGGCGACTGGCGTTATTATGCGCTGGCCGAACGGCACTGGACCAGCGGAGTCCGCGCGCTATTATTGTCGCGGCAAACCGCACTGTCGAAACGAAGCCTGAACATCGAACCCGGAGCGGTTCCTAAAAACCGCCTGCGCAGCGAGCGAACAGTAGCGATCATTGTCCCGGCCGACACCGTTCCACCACTGGCTGCGAATCTGCAGACGCTTTGGCGCAATGGCAGTGGTCCGACGATTGAGCGATATGGTCACAGCTATCGGAAAATTCGCAGGGACTACGGGTTGCTCCGGAACTCCAATCGACAAACCGCGCTCTGGCTGGAACAGCTGGATTGCCGTGTCGAAGGGTTTGTGTTGTGGAGTGAGTTTGAAGTGCGACAAGAGTCATCGCCTTAGCTGAATCCATAACCGCGAGTAACGACGGTTGCATTGTTTATCAGCTCCGGTCAAGTACCCAGCAGCGAGGGTTGTGTGTAAATCCAATGTGCTCGTAGTAGGCGTTCGCAGCGGGAGCGGCGATGAGAATCAGCTTGCACTCGGGCCCCAATTGCGCCTGTGTTAGTGATAGAAGTTGCTTGCCAATGCCCAGTTTCTGAAAATTCTGACTCACCGCCAGGTCGGAAAGGTAGCAGGCGTAATGAAAGTCCGTGACACTTCGTGCGATGCCCACCAATTGACCCTCGTGCCAGGCACTGACGATGAGGTTGCTGTTCGAGATCATCCCCGACATACATTCCCGGTTGTCTACCGGGCGTCGCTCGCCCAGTGTTGAGTCCTTGAGTAATTCAATAAACTGGTCTGTCGAGACGGGTTCGTTGATTTTGTATTCGATTTTCATTTTCTAGTTGTCCCCTCCAGGTCGCTGGTTTTCTGATGAATTATTTTCACCTAACACTACCGAATATTACATAATGAAACTTGCTCATCCGAGGTTCCTATTTTAGCCTCGGATTTGGCGTTGCAGTCCCAAGGTGTCTGTCTGGGCGTATCTGTAATGTTGTTCTTCACGTTGTGATCGCCCGTCAGGGTTCGCCTTCATTGCTGTTTGTCTTCCCTTGTTCCCGAGGGGTGGCAATTAAAGGATTTTCAACAGCATTTAGGAGATCACAAAATGCCCTATGTCCATTTCATGAAACCCACGCTCCCTGTTGCACTTTCAGCCGTTTTGATCAGTTCCCTATCCGCTTTGGCGCAGGCGAAAACCCCAGTCAGTTGCACCGACGCACTCGACAACTTCACGGCTGGCCGAGGCGCGTATGCAACGGGTACCGTAGTGGGTAAATCGGAAACCGACTGGTCAATGGTCCAGTTGATGACCGCCCCCTCGTTCGACGACTCCGATTGGAAGCCTTCCGAAGAAGGTGCTTCGAAATTTTACCTGGATACTTACGATAGTTACATGCGTGGCGACTATCAGGGGCTGCAGGTGTCCAGCAAGAATAACCAACCCTTTTCGGATGACGTCGACCTCTGGATCTACAAGTCTGGTATTGTATGGTCGCGTAATCTGACCTGGGGATCGAGTTGGACTCGGTGGGAGGATGTAACTTGTTATTCCGCTCCTTCCAATATCGATTCCGTGGATGGTGAGCCGCTTGGCCGCGTGTTTATTACAGCCTTCAACCCTTACGGAGGCAGTAATGGAGGCACCTTTATGACACTGGAGATTCGGGAATCGCCGAATCTGTTTTGATGAGGTCAGGGGTGGATCAAGCCCTGGTAACTGACTGTTCTTCCTTGAATTCGGGCCCTCCATTGGAGTGTTGAGGGCCTTTTTTGAACGTTCAGGAACGCTTCTCGCGTCATGGCGGACTATGCCGTGTGGACTCTTCTTCATTCGGGTGTCTCGTTATAAGCATCCACTGCGTACTGCCCTCGGTACTGCTCACTGCCCCATTGTTGGGCTCACTCCGGGAATCTGGCTGTTTCTGGACCTTTCGAAGAATCGTTCCCGCGATTGGTGTTCGATGGCAAACTGCGGAAACGCCGCCAAAGTGCGCCGGTTTCGGCAACGTAAGGCGGCGCATTGAACCCACCATCAGGCCTTCCAGAAGGGTTTATAGGCTTCCTGGCGCAGCGCTCCGGTCGGTAGGCCGGTGTCCTTCTCGATGCGGGCAATGTCCATTACCACCATATCCGCGCGCAATTGCGAGCGGACCTTGTGGCGCCATTGCCACACCTTGAGGGTCGCCTTGATGCGCTGAAGCAGCGGCTGGGTGGCTTCGGGCAGACGGCTGGCACAATCCACCAGCGCATTGTGGCATTGGTTTGAAGCAGTGTTCATAGCGTTGATCTCCATGAAATGTGAATTGAGGCAGGCCTGCAATTACTATTAGACTGCTCTAGAATGACTGAATCCATCAGTCTTTCATGAAGGTGGCGTTCGTAAACCATGAACATTAAGCTCGATAAACTGCGCTCATTCGTACTGGTGGCCGACGAAGGCAACCTGACCCGGGCCGCCAAGCGCCGGCACACCACACCCTCGGCCGTCAGCGAACACCTGCGCCAGCTCGAAGACCAATTCGGCCTACCCCTGTTCGAGCGCTCCGCCCGGGGTATGGAGCTGACGCCCGAAGGCCGCAAACTGCTGCCTCCGGCCCGCCAGGCGTTGATGCAAATCGCCGAGCTGGACGAGATCGCCCGTTCGCTGCGCAGCGAAACGCCGACCACCCTGATGTTGGGCCTGAACGCGCCCCCGGAATACCTGAAGGTCGATCAGTTGCTGCGAAAGGCGGCTCGGGAACTGCCCGAGGCCCAGCTGGAATTAATCACCAGTAGTTCCTATCAGATTGCCGACCAGGTGCGCGAGGGCAAGATGGACCTGGGCTTCATGTACGGCGACCCGACCCATGAGGCCGTCAAAGCCATACGACTGGCGGACATCGAATTTTGTGTAGTGGGTCCGCCCGACAGCGAGCACGATATTTTGCCAACCGACCCGGAAGAGCGCAGAGCCCTGCCGTGGATCTGGGCCTCATGCAACTGCCCGGTATCGCGCATGATGCCCGGTATCGTCGGCTTTGAGCGCGAACAGACCCGGGTGGTTTCCTCCTCGGAAGACGAGCACGTCACCTTGTCGATGATACGGGCCGGTTTAGGGTATGGCGTGGTGGAGAAGGAGTTGTCTCAACATTGGGCGAGCCGGGGCAGTGTGCGCATCCTCGCGGATGCACCCACCAAAGCCAGCCTCAACCTGGTGGTGCGTCGGGATCGGGTGGAGCGCAAGCCCATAGCCGCCGTGATCGATATGGCGCGGCGGCTGTGGGAAGAGAGCGTCGACCTTGCCGTGGAGGCGGACGTTGTCGACGGATGAATGTTGCTGTGTCCGCAGTTCATTGAGCAATAATGGAGCGGCGCGATCGCGCCGCTGTTCGGCTTATTCCGCTGGTACTCACCCCTTTCAAGCTTGAGGGGCCCGGGCGGTAATGCACCAGGAACTCGAAGGCATGACCACGCCTTCCGGTTGGTGGTAGGGCGCCAGTGCCCGCTGCATGGCCTGCTCGATTTCGCCGCGCCGGCGTTCGCCTTCGTCACCGGCTTCGCGGAAAACCTCACCGGCCGGCCCGATGGCCAACTGGAAACGCACCGCGTTCTCCAGCGAATCGCCAACAGTGACCGGGCCGTCGATGCGCTCGAAGTCCAGGTCTGTAAACCCGGCGATTTCCAGCTGCTTACCCACCACCTCGGTGTTGGCCATTGAGAACGGACCCGGTCCGCAGGTGCAGGCCTCTTCTCCCGGCGGCTCAAGGTAGTCGAGCACGACCTGCTTGGGTAGGCCAAGCCAGGGGTTGTCCTCGATCCGGCGCCAGACGATGAACATCAACTCGCTGCCGGGTTTAAGGGCACGGTGTATATTGCGCATGGCCGCCACCGGGTTTTCGAAGAACATCATGCCGAAGCGCGAAAAGCAGAAGTCGAATTCCGGCTCGAACGGGTAACGTTCGACGTCCTCCGCCTGGAAATGGAGGTTATCCAGGCCGGAAACCTCGGCTTCACGCCGGCCGCGTTCAAGAAAGGTGTCGACGCAGTCCATACCCAGCACGAAGCCGTCCGGGCCCGTCTTTCGCGCCAGTTGGATGGCGGTATCGCCCCAGCCGCAACCAACGTCCAGGATGCGTGCACCGGGTTCAATGTTGAGCTTCTCCAGCGGAATCCGGCTGTGGTAGCTCAGGCCGTTCATCAGAATGTCGCGAAAGCGCTCGAACTTCTCGGCCAGGGTATCGTTCCAGAACTCGACATAAGGCGTCGTGGTCTGGGTCATTTCTTGTTGTGTCATTGTGTGTCCTCCCTAGTCGCCGCTGCCCGACAGTATGTCGGACCGGTCGGACGCAAGGACGCGGCGGCGTCCGTTTTTGTTCCCCGGGAACCTTTTTCACCACCGGTGCGTCCTTGCTGCAATGTCGGTCCGCATGACGCTGGACGCCCGCCGGGCGACCGCCTAGGGTTTGACGGGACCGGCCGAACACAGAGGGGCCTATGCCAGCGACGGATTCGCATCGGTCACGTTCGGTGGCCGAACAACGAAGGTTTTTCGCCCGTGAGGTGGAGCGGCTGACCGACCGCCTATACGGCACCGCCCTGCGCCTGACGCGCGACCCGGACGAGGCTCAGGATGTGGTGGCCGAGGCGGTGGCCAAAGCCTGGTCGCGTCTGGACGAATTGCGCGACCGGGCCCAGTTCGAAGGCTGGCTGTTCCGCATCCTCAACAACACCTTCATCAGCCTCTTGCGTCGCCGGCGTTGTCGCCAGGACCGGGAAACCGGGCTGGAGACCGAGGGGGAAGAGCAACCTGTGACAGGCTTTTCCCTCTTCGAACAACTGCATCAGCCCTTTCTGCTGTGGTGGGGAACGCCCCAGGACCAGGTGCTCGACAGCCTCTTGCTGGACGACATCGAGCGCGCTCTGGACGATCTGCCGGAGCCCTACCGACTGGTCGTGGTTCTGGTCGAGGTCCAGGGCTACAGTTATCGGGAGGTGAGCGAGATGCTGGCACTGCCGCTGGGTACCATCCGTTCGCGACTCAGCCGGGCGCGTTCGCAATTGCAGGCCGCGCTCTGGGAATGCGCACAGGACGCCGGGCTGGTGTACGGCCCTTGTCCGACCAACCACGGTGGAGGTGAATGATGAGCCCGCGAGACATCCGTTGCGAGGAGGTAATCGAGCAATTGTTCGACTACCTCGACCGTGAATTGGACGAGGAGATGCAGCACCGCATCGAGCGTCACATCGAACACTGCCGGGATTGTTTCACCCGCGCCGAATTCGAGAAACGTCTGCGTCGCCGGCTGGGCGAGACCTCCCGAGTAGCGGCGCCGGAATCGCTGCACCGGCGGTTGCGAGAGGTCATGGAATCTTTCTAAAACCGGGGTCGGGAGGGCGCCATGGTTGCCATTCTGGGGTACACACACGATCAGATCCGCACGGCCGTCCGGCAGATGTACACGGCCGTCGCCGAGCGGCCGCGAACGCCCTTTCACTTTCTGGTCGGCCGACACGCGGGCGAGGTGCTCGGCTACCCCGACGATCTGCTGGATGCGCTGCCCGAACCGCAACTGGAATCCTTCGCCGGGGTGGGTTACCCCTTCCGCGCCCAGGCCGTGTGCGCCGGGGATACCTGCCTGGACATCGGCGCCGGTGCCGGTACCGACAGCCTCATCGCCGCCGGCCAGGTGGGCGCGCGGGGCCGGGTGATTGCTCTGGATATGACCCCCGCCATGGCGCACAAGCTGCGCAACGGCGCCCGGCGAGCCGGTTTCGACAACGTTCAGGTGGTGCAGGGCTCCGCCGAAGCGATACCGTTGGACGATGAATCGGTGGACGTCATCACCAGCAACGGGGCGCTCAACCTGGTGCCGGACAAGCGCCGCGCCGTGGCCGAGATGTTCCGTGTCCTGCGGCCGGGCGGGCGCCTGCAGATCGCCGATGTGGTGATTGGTCGGCCGGTCACAGTGGACTGCCACAGCGACCCTCGCCTGTGGGTGGAATGCGTGGTCGGCGCTACCCCGGAAGACCAGTTTCTGGCCCTGTTTCGCGACGCCGGTTTCGAAGACATCGACGTGCTGCGTCGTTTCGACTACTTCAGCCACAGCCCCAGCGCCCAGACCCGGGAAATCGCCGCCGCCTTCGGGGCCTGCGCGATCGAGGTCGGCATGCGTCGTGGAGTGCAACCACCGGCACCCGGCCGGCAATGGCTGCGGCGGCTGAACCCCAGGCGCTGGCTCAGCGGGCTCTGGCGCCGCGGCCTGGCCGGATGGGCGGGGCTGGGCCTGGCGCTGATGGCCTGCTACGGCCTGATCGCCGTACTGGGTATTCTGGTCGCTCTGGGGGTCAGCCTGATGCTGAACGAGGCCGTCTGGGCCGGCGCCATCGTCGCGTTCACCCTGGTCGCCACAGCGGCCGTCCTCGCCGGGACCGTACGCCACCGCAAGCCCTGGCCCGCCGTGCTGGCCGTGGCCGGAGCCGCCCTGGTTCTCCATACCCAACTGATTCGCTACCAGGGAGGCATCGAACTGGTCGGTTTCGCGCTCCTCGCAGCCGCGGTCGGATGGGACTTTATCCAGCACCGGCGCTGGCAGGCTCGGGTGCTGGGGCTCGACCGACCGGAGCGGCGGTTAGTGCGTTAGCCGGCCACCTCTCAACCTCGTAACGCCCCCTCGATGGTGGCGATGTCGATCTTTCTCATCTCCATCATCGCTTCGAACGCGCGTTTGGCCGCGGCCGGGTCGGGGTTGGTGACCGCTTTGGTCAAGGCGATGGGCGTTATCTGCCAGGAGATCCCCCATTTGTCCTTGCACCACCCACACTGGCTCTCTTCTCCGCCATTGCCGACGATGGCGTTCCAATAACGGTCCGTTTCGGCCTGGTCTTTCGTGGCCACCTGAAACGAGAACGCCTCGCTGTGGGTGAACTCGGACCCGCCGTTCAGCCCGAGGCAGGGTATGCCGAGCACGGTGAAGTCGACCGTCAGCACGTCGCCTTTCTTGCCCGACGGGAAATCACCCGGTGCGTGGTGTACGGCGTGGACGGACGAATCCGGAAACGTCTCGGCGTAAAACCGCGCCGCCTCTTCCGCGCCACCGTCGTACCACAGGCAAATCGTGTTCTTTGCGGGTGTTGTCATGGTCTTTCTCCTTGGAATTGGATGATCGGGTACTCCAGCACAGCTCAGAGCCGCGCTGGATTGGCAAAGGTCAGCGGTGTGATCCCGCTGCATCCCGTATCGAGTAGTCGAACCAGCCGCCCCGTTTTCGACAGGGCAAGGTTCGAAAAGTGACTTTTTTATGCCCGCAACGTCTCCGGGCCACTGCGCCAACCATTGTAGAGGGTGTTTCCGGTTCTGCGCGGGGGACAGACATGCCAGGGGTCAGCCCAAGCCAGGGAGCCGGTTTATGTGGATGGTCCTTCGGAAGAAAAACTGTCGAGTGAATTTCATGGTTTCGAACATTGTTAGCACTGCAATTAACCTCAAACCCAGTCAATGTGAAGCACAGCCTCGTGGTTGACGCGGTTTTACAGTCATCCTAAGATGTAAGAAATATTCTTACAGGAGTTATGTAAGATGTCACGTACCATTACCTTCCAGCCCAGCCCTGAGCTCAGTGCCTTCATCGAAGCGCAGATCGAGACCGGCGGTTTTGCCAGCCAGAGTGAAGTGGTCCGCGCCGGATTACGATTGCTCCAAGAGCAAACAGCGGCTAGTAAGTTGCAACAGTTGCGTCGACTGATCGAGGAAGGGGAAACTAGCGGTGAACCAATTCCTTGGGATGTAGAAGGATTTCTGGCCAAAGTAACTAAGGATACCGATGGCTCCACCGACGATTGACTTACGCCCAAAGGCCGAAGACGATCTCATTGCAATAAAAAATGTGCTCGGCCCCGGCTTGAGGCAATATTTGTTGCGTTGGGGGCTCTATTTACCCGATTGCTCCACAGGAAGCCAGCCTCACAAATGGCTCGACAGCTTGGGCCGACGGTCGACTAGGGACGTTAAGCGTTCCTGAACATCTGACCGGACAGTTCGGGCACCAGTCGATCCAGCACTCTCAATATCTTCGATTTGCCGATGTACAGGGTGTTTCGTTCGGCCTCCACACCGCTCACAATGCCGGTGGCGGCCGAGAACGCGCTGATTTTCCCGGTGCCACGCCCAGCGGTCATCTGGGTGTCCACCATTGGGAGGATCACATCCATGACCCGCACGTCAGCGCCACTGCGCGCTTGATCGGCCTCCAACTGAAATCGAAATGCCTTATTGAAAGTGAGCAGCCCGGACTTGGTGGCACAATAGACGGCGCCCGACTTTTTGGGGGCCAACGCCAGGCCGGAATTCAGATTCACAATGGCACTGGGCTGTCGGGTTCGAATCGACTGCTGACGCAAGGTGGGTAACAAGAGCCCGCACAATTGAATGGGGGCGATGAAATCCACCTGGGTTTCCAGAGCGATGTCGTTGAACAACCGGTCGGGGTCCGTTTCCGAGAACAATCCATTGATTTGAATTGCGGCACTGTTGACGAGAATCGACACGTCGGGATGATCGGCGGCCACCTTAGCTCCCAGCGACCGCACGGAATCGGGTGAGGTCAAGTCGGCTACGATGGCGGTTCCCGATACCGCATTGGCCGTGTCGGTGAGTCGCTCCCGGTCGCGACCGGTCAATAAGACAGAGCAGCCTTTCTCGGCAAAGCGGAACGCCAGTTCCCGGCCAATGCCTGAAGACGCTCCGGTAATGAATACAGTTCTGTTACGCAGTTGCATGATGAGTATCCTGTGTTGAGGTCGAGTCCAGACTGTTGACCGCCTTTAGTGGTCAACGACTTGGGTGGACGTTGGTTTGCGGTTCAGGAGTCGTTTGAATAAACGAGTTTGGCCGAGCCAACGGGGACCCCTGGCCACCAGCCAGGCCACGGTGGGGTAGGCGACCAGGCGTCCGGCCAGCACGATCGCCGCCAGCACCCAGGGCGCGTATCCCGTCATCGCCAGAATGGCTACGGCAATGCGGACGGGGGCGGACATCAGGGACAGGGCCGCCAAAGTGAGTAGACCGTAGCGGGCGATCAGATGATCAATACGCTGCCACACATCGGCGGCTTCCGATTGCGCCACCCAGGCTGTGAACGCGTCCCCGGTTAGGGCCATGAGCGTCGCCAGTAAAAAGGTGCCGAAAGCACAACCCAGGGCGAAATAGAGGCTCAAGGACCGCCAACGATCCGCCCGGGGCAACACCGAGCCGATGAAGATCGCATTGGTGGGTGCTCCGGGCACGAAATAATCGGATGCAGCGACCAGAGCCAGCAGGCCTGGATACCAGGGGCGATGGGCGAGCCGAATGATTCGGTCTTGCACGCCTGAGAGTCGTTTGATCATATTGAGGTCACCTTGATGAACAGGCGACCAGACTATCGGTGGGTGGGCAGTGTTTCCTTAACAGATGTTAATGGCGGCCCGGGCATCAGCCGCACTCGCCTCGACGTCACGTTCGGGCTTTCATTTTTTGCCGAATTCTCGACAAGGACACATCTGTAATGCCCAGGTAAGACGCTATGTGATAGTTGGGCAGGCGCTTCACCAATGTCGGGTGTGCGGTCAGAAACGCCTGATAGCGTTCCGTTGCATCCAGCTCCAGTAGCTCGCGTTCCCGGTTGACCTTTTTGACCAACAGCCACTCAGCGATACGCCGCCCCAAGCGCTCAAGTGTCGGGTGAGTTTGGTAAAGGTTATCCATATCTTCCCATCGGGCATACAGCAAGCGACAAGGTTCCAGCGTCTGAATGTGGAATGGCGATGGTTCCAGAACCGAGTAGGACGAAAACGCCCCGGCAAAGCCCCCTGCGTCGATGAACGATTTGTTCGTTTCGCGCCCGTCTCGATCGATGTAGTAAATGCGCAGCAGCCCCTCGGTTACAAAGTAGAACACGTCCGTATGCTCGCCGGCCGAGACGACCGGTTTAGCGGCCTCCATCTCGGTCGCCGAAAACAGTCTGGCCACATCCGGCCACAGGGCATCCGGAATGGGGTGCCAGAACGCGAGAGCCTGTCTGAGCGAACGGAGCTGTCGTGGATCGGGCTTCATGATCGAGTCCATGGTAAATGTGAGTAGCAGTTTAGCACCACCGTGATGGCGATGGAAAAGCCGCTCTGGACGGAGGTGTCAGTAAACGGGGGTGTCTCCATTTCGTATAAATAAACGTTGTATTTGAGCGTATCGGTACGTTCTAAATGTGTGAAGAATGAATAAATGACCTACTGTAATTTTTGGCATTTTCTCAGTGGTTTATAGCCGAATTAAATCTATTTTTGTGATTAATTCCACGAAAGTTTGCTATGCATCCCGTATCTTGAAAGTCGTCTTTTCCCTACACTTCGCCACTCCCTTTGTTGTCGAGTTGTTTCGCATGCCACAAAACCAAACGGCGGGTGTATCTCAACTTCGGTAAGGAAAACCGCGACGGTAACGACCAAAAGGATGCAAGATGAGTGTGTTTGACGAGGAGACAAAACCCTCAATTCCCGCCGGCTACCAGTCCATTCACTGGTTCGCTTTGCCTCAACCTGTGGCTTCCAGATTACGACCGATCATTCAGAACGACGGCGGCTTTTGTTGGCTGCAACGCATCCGGGTGGAAGGACTCAATTGGCTAGTCGAGCCGGTGCCGTCCGATCAGGTTTTGATTCTCTGGGACGGTCGACAGGCCCGACACATTGAACGCAGTGTCTGTTCCGCCATGGATAGAGGGCAGCCCTATCTGTTTAGAAAGTTTCCGAATGAATCGAAGACCGGCGGATCGTCCGGCACGGCTTCCCACAGCACCCGTCAAACGCACGAGACCGAACACGGTGAGGGTGAGCGCAGTCGCTGGGGCGGTGGTCGTTTCACCGGGCCACCGCATTTCAACGTGACGGTCCACATTTACGACCCCTTGGACGGTATCCACCCCAAACCACCGGAGCTTGAACTGGGCGAGCGACCCATCCACCCAAGCCGCGAGGCGTACCAACTGGGCGAGGACGAATCCGTGTTCGACCTGGCCCGGCGGCTCTACGGCCTGCCAATCCTCAAGCCACTGCTGAACCTTAATGAGCGCCACAGCTACGACCGACTGCCCGCTCCGGGCAGCCGGATTCAGGTGCCCGGCTACCGTCTGCCGATCTCCGGCTCGGCCAACCCGCAGACTAAAAGCATCTCACTCACCTGGGACGGGCCGACCGAGGGCCAACAGAACCTGCCGTTCCAGCCAGGCCCAGCGGCCACCTCCGGAGAACCCCGGTTCTGGGACTTCCGCATCCCGGTCAAGGCCGGTGACTACCAACTGACCGCCCGCAACGGCACTGTCGAACACAGACGGACAATTCGCATCGAACCGCCCAGCAACCCCCGTGCGCAGCCATTGGATGTCTGCTACCGCCCGGAGACCGGCGAACTGCTGCTGGTGACCGACTACCTGACCCATCAGATCGACACCGACAGCCAACTCATCGACGACGCCTTGCTTGCTCTCAACGAAGCCGTGGAAGCGGACGACGCCGAGGCCATCCCCGAAAAGAAAGCCGCCGTCATGAAAGCCCTGGCCCCGGCCGGGCGCAGCGATACTGGCATCGCCGGCCTGACCGAGTTGGCCGGCTACAAAGGCCGCAAGGCCACCTACGTGCGCAGCGACAAGATCGCCAACCATGTTCGCCGCTACGGCCTCGCCGTCACCGTGCGCGACGAGCGCCGCTTCACCGACGCCACCGGCTCCTTCGATGCCGCCAAAGCACAGCGCACCCTGAAAGAGGACTACCAGGGCGGCCTGGAGAAAGTCGACTTCAAGCTCAGCCTCGCCCAATTCGACACCGCCATGACCGACTGGGCCGAAAGCTGGAACGAGACCACCGGGCAAAAGCGGGACTGGCTGGCCGACTCCGAGCTTTTCACCGCCACCACCGAAGCCGCCGTCATGCGGCTGATGGCCGGCGCCTCATTGAGTGCAAGCGTCAGCAAAACCGCCATCGGCCTCGCGGCCAATGCCTCCGCCTCGGCGGCGTTGGCCGAGGGCAAGGTCACGGTGGAGAGCCACTTTCCAGATAAGGACGGCTTTGCGCTCCAACTGGAACTGAAAGACAAGCATTCGCCCGACACCACCACCCTGGATTTCGGCGCCGTACGCGCCAGCATGATCATCGAATTGATCGGCTTTTCCGGCGCCAAGGCCCTGGTCTGTGCCAATGTCGAACTGAGCATGGAGGGCTCGAAGGCCGCGTTGAAAGGGCTGACCGACAGTGAAGCCGAAGAAAAAGCCGAATCCGATGAGGACTTCGAGCCTCATCCTCCGGTTCAAGGCGCCGATGTGGGCGCTTCGGCATTCGCGGGGATTTCCGGAGGCTGTGGTGTAAAAGGAGCGCTGGAATGGGATAACCCAGAAAAGCGGACTGGCGATGAACCGGCTTTTTCGGCGTTTGCTGAGATGGGTGGGGAGTTCAATGCGCAGGCTGGGGCCGGTGCTGAGGCCAAGCTTTATGTCGCTTTCGATGACGGTAAGTTTATGGTCCGCAGTCGGGTTGGAGCGTGTTTTGGGGTCGGTGCTGCCGGTGCCTTGGTTGCCAGTGTTAACGTGGATACCATTACTAGCTTCATTCAGTGTATTTACCACCAGTTGATGAAGTTCGACTTCCGAAAACTGGAATTTATCAATGAAGAAGCTTTCCAAGCCTTTCACCAAGTGATTTCGGGTGCCTTGCAACTGGGTGAGAACGTTTTCGACTGTTTACTGGATACAGTGCGGGACATTGATGAGTGGTGGGGGGCTCTTAAGCTTATGTCAGAGCAAGATGAACAAGCGAAGCAATTGGCCATAAACATTTTGAAGGATGAACAGGGACTGATTCAATTCGCTCCACCGGAAGCTAAGGCAAGTATTCTACGAAAGCTGTGCATGGTTGAAGGTAAGTACGGCAACATTGGGTTGACCGGATTTAACGAATACAGGGAGGAAGCAGTGATCAAGGTTCTGTCTACAGTTACATGCGAGCGTGAATTGGTTGAGATCGTAGAACGGATGGGTCCCGATGGTCCTGTTCACCCCAGCAGCACCGACTGGGATGCCTGGCGAGGGTTCGAGTTGTTGAGTGATTTCCTTGACGGGAAGGAGCAGCGATTGTTCAATCGGTGGTATGACCAGTTACCCAAAACAGCCATTAAGGATGTCAAAGCGGAAGTCGCCGCCTTGATGGCACAGCCTTCTGTACGCCTGGTTTAGGCCCAACGGTCGGCTCATCCAACCCTGAAAAACACACGGGGTAGGATGAGCCGTATTTCTAAAGGGACCCCATTCTTCGGTCAATGGGAGTTGGTTGGTTTACTGCACATCGAAATCCTGTACTTCGATAGTCTGTATTGAGCTTCTCACTTTCATATCGGTGAAATACATTGCTGGCACTGGGGGATTCAAGGAAAGTCCCCCCTCTGAGCACCTTGTGGGTTCCACTTTCTGGACCTTGGGGGTTAATCGAGTCTCCCCATTGGTAGTAATCCTTTGCAAACCAATCATTAACCCAGTCTTCCATATTACCTGCCATATCGTAGAGTCCCAGTGGGTTCGGAGGAAAGGTTCCGGACGGACGTGGGTTGCGCGTGAACTCAGAGAAATTTTCACCGCGACGAATAGTTCCGTCATTCGTCGCGTACAGGACTTTCTGCCCCCGGCTGCGGGCGGCGTACTCCCACTGTGCCTCGGTTGGCAGGTCGAAAGGCAGACCCGTCTGCTTGGCCAACCACAAGCAGTAATTTTTGGCGCCATGCCAACTGACTCCGGCTGGGTAATCTGGCCCCCGCCATTCCGCGCCTACAGAACGAACCTTCCAATTTGTTCGGGGCAAATTATTGAAATCGGTGTATAGATCGTATTCCCCATAACTAATCTCATAGGCACCAATGGAATAACTGTCTAAGGTCACCTCGGTCGGGGGCTTATTGTCCCGATAAGGTGTCATATAGAGGCCGTCCTCGTTCTTATAGTCCCCCATCATAAAGGTCCCACCCTCCACAAACACCATCTGTGCCTTGGAGCGCTTGATCAACGCATCGATCTCAGCCTGGGTGACGGTGCGCTCCGGCATAGGCGGGGTGTCATCCTTGGGTTCGGATCGGCAGGCTGCGAGGGCTATAGTGGACAGCGCGAGGGTCAGCGCGATGCTCCGGTGATTCATTCCTTCGTTCCCTGTATGGTTCGAACGGCATTGTAACAAAGGTACCTCTCCGCCTCATGGGCGGGTACAGCACAAAAGCCGGTTACACTTCACAAAACCATCAATTCAACCGATCTCTCCGGGTTATGCGCTGTTAGTTGGCGGGTCGTCACTCGCCTGGACGTTGAGGTAAGGGACTACCCGCGGGTATTAGGCGAGCCAGCTGATTTCATTGCACGGTTTGCTCTCCGGTAGATACATGCCGTCCGCCAGTCATTGCAAATACCGCCCACCAGCCCCAACAACAATAACCAACAACCCAAGTATCAAATTGACCCCAACCAGCATGCGGATCTGACCAACACGGCGTTGGCCCTCTTGCGGGTCGCTGTTCGCCACTGCCTGTTTCAGTCGCCGGAAGGGTACAAAATAGACGTGCAGGAAAATCAGCATCATCACGATTCCAAGTCCCTGCATGACATGGATGTGCCAACCAGCACCCGCCATGCCCCCGAACACGGCGAATATCATCCAGTAGCCGGTTGCCAGCAGTAATACTATCGACACCCAAACCCATCGGAAAAAACGCGTCAGTGTATGACACCAGAGCGCGCCGCGCTGAGGGGCATCCACCACCAGGCCAACGGCGGGGCGCATGGCCATATAGGCGAAAAACATGCCGCCTACCCAGATGGCGGCTGCGAGAACGTGAAGGGCAATGGCGACACTCATAGTAAGCTCCTTGGTGTTTGACGAAATCGGTGGATTTATCGGGATAGGGTATCAGGTTAGAATCCATGACGCAGGGCATCTCGCTGAAGCCACACCTTCGACAGGGGCTTTGCCTTCTATCCCCTAGATTTACAGTTGATTGTCGAGTACCTCCAGGCATTCACGGGCATGACTGGTCACTAAAAAATGACTTGCCCCCTCAATTGTGTACTTTTTGCTATGCGGTATTAGACTGTTCAAGTGGTCGCATATTGAGTGGGCCACAGGATTGGATTTAGTACCACAAATTAACTGCGTGGGTACAGAGATCCCCTGAAAATCGATTAGCTTGTAGTCCATATTGGCTTCGGAATCCCAGTGTCGTATGTTGTTGTCAACTAAAGCTTCCATGCCTTCTTGTATAAACCCGGGTAATGAATCAAACGAACCTTTTCCTCCCCAAAAATCGATAACCTGACCGCAAGCAAATGGAACTTTGGCAGTTACATCACGACGGTACTTGGCAAGAAACTCTTGTACGATAGTACTCATTCTGTCATCCAATAATGATACTGCTACGGGTTCAAACAGTGACAACCGACTAATGTTTATATTGTTTTTAAGAGCTTGTGCCAACGCCACAACGCCCCCGAAAGAGTGGCCCACTAAATGAACTGGCTCTTCTGTCAGTGAATTGACTACTTTCTTTACAATATCTAACTCGGTTTCTATGGTCGGGTTGATAAAATCATCGGGATCAGGAGTGCCGCAATGACCCGGAAGTTTTATTGAAATACAACGATGACTTGCAGCGAGCTGATCAACCATCTTTTTCCATGTTGATGCCGTCGCATACGAGCCATGTATTAATATGATAGGTGAACCACTGCCTTGTTCATCAAAATAATTATTGATATTCATCTTGGCACCTAAGAGCTGGCTTTGAGTAGTAATGCCAAGTTAAAGCACATTGGCACTTGGCGTCGTCTTTGAGTCTTTTGTAGAACGAAGCCGCTGGTGCGGTTGAGTTGGTGATGGTCTTAGCTCTTCGCCTCTGTCATACCGAAGGACAATCGGAGGAGAATGAATATGAACCGCGAATACATGACGCTCTACCAGAGTTGGCGGCATACCGTCCAGCCCTGAACATAACGGCTTCTTGATGATAAATCAGGTTGGAATCCATGTCCCTGACTGCGTCATAGCTTTGCATCCCCTAGATTCCAACCACAATGTCCCATTCCGCCTCCAACTCCGCGGACTCGGAGCTGGAAGCGACAAATTCGGCTTCCACCAACTGCCTCAACTCGGGGCTCCCCACGTTCCGATAGAGCCAATCTTCGATATTCTGAGGGTCTCCAGCAACATAAAGCTGGGTGGTCAGGTCCTCGAACGCCTCGCCCTTCACCCTGAAGTGGATGTGCGGCGTTCGGCCCGGGTACGGAACCGGCTTGATGGTGCGGAACCGGTAGCGTCCGTCGGTGTCGGTCGTTGTCGAGCCGAAGCCCTGGAAATTCGGGTCCAGGGCCGCGTCATTGGGGTCGCCCTGGTGGTGGTAGCGCCCGTTGGCGTCGCATTGCCAAATCTCGACACGCGCCTGGGGTACGGGTGCCCCGCTGCGGTCAAGTACGCGGCCATAGACGTTACTGATCACACCCTTCGCCTGCTCGCCGTCATTCACCCGAATCAGGTCGTTGTCGTGGTCGAGCGGCAGTTCATCCGGGTAGAACGGGCCAGCTGACTGGGTAGGGGTAAGGACGAGATGCCCGGCCGCGCGCAGCAACGGGGCCGGCAGCAGCAGCGGCCCGGACGCAGCCAGGCCGATCAGGAACCTGCGACGAGTTGTTTCGTTCATGGCGCTTCTCCGGATAGATGGGGTGTGGAGAATCAATGTAGCAGGTGCGGCCAAGCGTTGTAGCCCCGGAACTGGCGACAAAATCACGGCCCAGGGGAAATTCAACCGGAACCCCAACCAGGACGGCTGCACCCTTCTCTTGGCTCAACGACGGCAATCCAATAAGCTCGTCCCTTTCGTTGACCCAAGAAGGAACCTTTTAATGCCCTTGAAGCGCCTATCCCTGCTGGCGACCAGTCTATTCCTGGTCGCCTGCCAACCCGAAACCGATTCCCAAGCCGAGGCCCAACCGGATACACCGGCCGAACGTGAGATCACCTGGTCAGACGAGCTCACTCAGCCCGCCAGTCTGATCCACCATCTGCCGGATGACACCGTCGCCTACGTCCGTGTACCGAGTGTTGCGGCGCTGTATGCCGCACCCAAGGACAACGGTATGGGGCAATTGCTGGAAAGCGATGCGAACGAGCAAGCGCTGAAGCAACTGTTCAGCGGCACCCGAACCGAGTTGGAAGGCATGGGTGCGGCCGCGTCGGTCGCCAACCTCGTGTTGGAACGTTTGCGCTCCCCGCTGGAAATCGCGGTATCCATTCCCGAGGGCGCGAGCTTCACCGCAGCCCGCGTGCAGGCCACCGCCCGTCTGGATTTCGACAGCCAGGAGGCGTTTCAGGAGCAGATCGCGCAATGGGTCGCCACTCAGTCCGCCGTCCGCCTGAACAAACCGCTGACCTCGGATGCGCCGGGGATGCTCGCCCTCGGCCCGGTACCCGCTTACTACCAATACAACCCCGACAATCGCCGTCTGACGCTGGTGGCCGGGTTTTCCGCCAGTGCCGATGCCCTGTCTCAAATCGGGCAGACGGCCAATGACACCCACCCGGCCCTGACCCGTCAGGCCACTATGGAGGCCAGCGGCTATGGGCTCTATACCTGGGTGAGCGCGGCCAAGCTACTGCCGATGGCACAGCCGTTCATGGGCCAGAGCCAATTGGCCCAGCTCAAACAACTCGGATTGGACCGTACCGATGAAGTGGCGCTAAGCCTGGGAACCGCCCAAGGGCGCGGTCGTTTGAGCGTCTATGCCGACGGCACTGGCGGCCCGATCTGGGATTTGACTTTGCCCGCGGCCGCACCAACCAGCGTGACCACCCACGGCCGACCGGATGTTCTCGGTGTGTTTTCAATGCCGAACTACGAGTGGGTGACAACGGTGGCTCAGCTTGCCGGTACAGACCTCACCAAGTGGGACGCCGAACTGGCCGAGTACGACATGACCGTCCAGTCGATCGTCGACGCCTTTTCCGGTCGCGTCACCACGGTTTACGATGAATTGGGCACCTACAGTATTCTGGAAGCTACGCAGCCCAACCCGTTAGCCGACCTGGTTGCCAAACTGTCGGCTTCGGAACTGCTCTCCGTGACCGAGCATGACTACAATGGCACCACGCTCATGCGCTGGCGCGTACCCACAGAGCAGTGGATGCCACAACAGGAACCGGAATTTGCCTTGTTCACGCGCGGACAAAGCATCCAAACCTGGGTGATGCGCGAAGGCGACAACTGGGTCTTCGCCGGCGTGCCCCAAGTGCTGATGGCGCGGGTCGACCTGGGTAGCGAATTCGAAGTCCAGCCCTGGCTGGCCGCCACCGGGGACGCCGGTCGCAGCATGATGGTGTTAAGCCACTCCGACGACGTGGTCCGGAAAAATTACCATTACTATCTGATGGGGATGCAGATGTTGAGCGACGCGGTCAACGCGGATGTGAACATGATGGCGTTCCCGCCGGCCCATCAACGGGCCTGGCCCGAGACCTCGACGGTTAGCGCCGCCGTGGACTATCAGGACCAGGCCATCCGGCTTGAATTCGGCTATGAGAACCACCCGATCGAACTGGTTCAGGCGTCGCCCATGGCCGGGGTCGCCATGGTGGGAATTCTGTCGGCCGTCGCCATTCCGGCCTATCAGGACTATGTTGAACGCGCTGAAGCGTTGTCCGATTAATCGTTGCAGCCCGGGCCGGCGAACTGTCGGCCCAAATAATTCCTATGATCTACTATAATGAGGAGCGGTACCGCCTTCATAGCAGGTGCTCTTAGCTGGAAATGGCCGTGGCCGCAGGTTTTTCCAATCAGAGTCCTTAAACCGAAACATACCGAGACCTTTTAGAAAGGGGAAGTATTGTGAACCTGACTAAACGCCAGAGAATTACTTTGTTTATCGGTATTGCAATGACCTTAATCATAGCTTGGTCTGGTTTGCTTGATTCTATGGCCAGTGAATATGCCAATGACGGGCTAATTCAAGCCGGTGCATTCTATGGGACCATTCGATTCCTGAATGCGATTATTTCGACGTTTCAAGAAATTGAAGTGAATTTTGTGATCTCCAGTTTGGCTGTCGGTGAGCTCCTGGATCCGGTTAATGATCTCGTCGAATATGTTTCCGAGGGACTCAAACTCGCAATCGGCTCTTATCTCTTACAGAGAATTATAGTTGAAATAACATCGACAATATTGTTCAATATTTTATTCACAGTTTCCTGTCTGTCTTTTCTCTTGAGTTTCTATGTATTTGGGGTTGGTGTAAAAGTAGTTCTGTTCAGGCTATTTGTTTCTGCGTTGTTCCTTCGGTTTGCGGTTACTATTATGATGCTGGTCACAACTGCATTCAGTACATCTTTCCTGGATGAGAAAATCAGTAAGGAAAGTGCAACCACTAGTCAACTGTCTTCTGAACTTAACGAGTCGAAACAGGCAGCGGCAGATGTATCAGAGGAATTGGAAGGAGCCATACAGGCCGATTTGGGCGTTCTCAAAGCACGGAAAGATACATTGCAGAGTGAGTTGAAACCTATTAGAGAGGAATACCGTAAACTGGTCTATGAAATAGACAAACATACACGTGAATTTGAAAAGGCTAAGGATGAAATCGGAGGATTTAACAGTCTGATAGGAAATGAAGAAACAGATAAGCTGAAAACTGAAATTGAATCCATGGAAGACCGTGCCAATAGTTTACAAGATCGCTCTTCGGAAATTGATAATGAAATAGAACACATAAATGATGAAATTGAACGAGTACAACAGCATCTATTCTCAGAGAGTGATGGTTTCCTAAGTAAATTTTCTGGCGGTGTGACGGAGGCCTGGAGCTACATCTCCAGCCTCGCAGACCGTTTAGTTAATTCCACACTGACAGCGTTGACTTTGTTTCTGTTCAAAATGCTGTTATTGCCACTTTTGTTTCTCTATATTTTGATAAAATCATTCAAGTATGTGTGGGGCATTGATTTGCCTTATGTTGCCGAAGCTGCGACATCCAGAGTTAATAAAGTTAAAAGTCGTGCTAGAAATATAGACGATGACCTAAATCATTAAATGGATGGTTGAGACAGTCTTTGATGTGGGTGTCTCGATAAGCATTGGAGCGATGCGGTCAACGCAGATGTCAATATGATGGCGTTCACGCCGGCCCATCAACGGGCCTGGCCCGAGACCTCGACCGTCAGCGCCGCGGTGGACTATCAGGACCAGGCCATCCGGCTTGAATTCGGCTATGAGAACCACCCGATCGAACTGATTCAGGCGTCGCCTATGGCCGGGGTCGCCATGGTGGGGATTCTGTCGGCCATCGCCATTCCGGCCTATCAGGACTACGTTGAACGCGCAGAAGCGTTGTCCGATTAATCGTTGCAGCCCGGGCCGACGAAGTGTCGGCCTGGGTGATACGGGTAGACTTCAAAACCCCTAGGAGCATTGTTGCTAGGTTTGTTAGCCGCGAAGAATTCTCGATAGCTGATGGAGCAGCTTCTTCCAGCTTGGAGTACTCCAATAATACTTCCAACTTTTTGGATTGAACTCGGAAATGTATTTTTCAGCGATTTCTGGAAACATGGTTTTGGCTTTCTTTAGGAAGCGATTCTGTTCTGCAACACACAACCGTTCTATTCTTTCCCAGTTTTCCTCAGAGTACTTTATTCCCTTTCGGTAAATATACCCATGTGTAGCTTCATGAATAACCAGGGACGCATAGTAAATAACGTCATCATTACTAGTTTCGTCTGTAATGTCGTATCCGACAGAGCACATACGAAGCGAGCTAGAATACTTTCCAGAGTATCGTGCGAGCGCTTGCTGATTGACTATCCAGTCCAGCTCTTGAGTGATTCTCTGATACCTTTTTAAATCTACTTCTTCTACAAATGTCAGTACTCGAGTTATAAAGTGGAAGAATTCTCTGTTGTCGGATTTGAAACAGGCTATATTGATCGAATCGTAACTGCCAATTTGAACAGTCTTCAGCAAACTCTCTAGTAACCATTTCACTCGAATGATGCCCCATTCTTGCTAAACCCGAAGTTATGCGGAGCCCTGTAAAGGGCGTCTGGTAAAGGATGACAGTCGAAACAAACTTAAGCGCATTGTAAAGGGTTTATGGTGGAGTTTGAATTATCGCGGTTCAACCTGGACACCAGTAATCCCCCGAAAATTAAGGTGGGTGCCCATAGTGTCCTTTGTTGATGCTGACGTAGTCGCCGTTTCCGCCTTGCAAAACTGATTGAGTACCTGGCAAATCGAACTTTGGCCGTCAGCTGCCCTACATGTCCGGCTGAATCGAGACTTGCCGGTCCGGCGGCGGCAGTTTGGGTAGCATGGACTCTACGTCAACCGTGTGGGTAGCGAAAAAAGCTTCCGCCGCTTCGATGAGAGCCGGCTCGGTTTTGAGGATACCAAGATAGACCGGCCATTCGGCGTCAATCAGTTCCGTTCTGTATTGGTCTGGATCAACTTCCACCAACTGTGCCAGAAACCGGAACTCCGTTTCATTCATGACGGTGTAATCACACCGATTGTGCAGAAACATGCCCAGCATCTGCTGGGCATTGTTCGCGTCATGGCGGACCAGGTCGCTACCGATCAGCCGTTCGAGTCGATCACTGTAGACAAACCACTTGCGCAGACAAATGCTGCCTTGAAGGTCGTCAAAGGATTCCGGTTGTGAACCAGGTTGCGCGAACACACGGTCACGCCAGGTTAGCACCGGTCCGACGGCGTGCATCCGATCCGGCAACGGCATCCATAGAGGGCTGGCGAAAACGGCGTTCGCTCGACCTTCCTCCAGAGCCCAGGGCTGCCGATTGCGCGACATCGGGCGGAAATCGGCGGCGATACCGGTCTCTTGTGTGAACTCATTGATCAGCTCGACCAGGATGCCCTTGTTTAGGTTTTTTCCGTAATAAAACGGCAGAAAGCCCTGTTCCGACCCCATGATCTGGAGCGATTGGGACGAAGCTGGAAGGAGCCAGAATGCTGCGATGATCAGCAGTACTATTCTCATTGGGCCCTCCTATCAGTGAACGATCGGGGAAGGCTGTCTCTTGTCTGACGCCGCCTTGGCCAGTAAATGAGAGCCTGTAAACACCGTCTCACCAGACAACTATTCTGGGGATCAGTGTCTTCCCAGGGGCATATCCCGGTGAATATCGTCGATGTGCGTCGTCCATCGACTCAGGTTTAGAGCACATTGTGACAGAGTTCAAGAATTACTTGGGGGAGGTAAAACGTGTCCGCCTCACAAAACAGAAGAAAATGATCAAGTAGAGCAACCCATTCAAAACGATCATACATCTAGAAAAGCCGCACAAAACCCACCAAACAGTGTTTGCCACAGCAAGAACCAGATTACGGACTATCAGGACTATGTGGAACGCGCGGAAGCGTTGACCAATTGATCGTTGCATTCGGGTCGAGGAGCATTCGGCCCGGGTGACGATAGTGAGCGTTGGGTGGCCCAAGCGGGGCTTCGAATGATTGATTGAGTTGGGCGCAGAAACTCGATTTGTCATGCAGAAAATTACAAAGTGAAATTAAAATTGTCCTTTAGAATAGACGACTAGCCATTCGATATGTTTTTTTGTGATTAAGTCCACGAAAATACCGTTTCATAGCGGTACCTTGACCGTTTCTTTTTCCCTAAACTTCGTACCTCCCTTTGTTGTCGAGTTGATTCGCACGCCGGACCGTTAAACGGCGTGATTTGTTCAACTTCGGTAAGGAAAACCGCGACAGTTACAACTAAAAGGATGCAAGATGAGTGTGTTAGACGAGGAGACGGAATCCTCAATGCCCGCAGGCTACCAGTCCATTCACTGGTTTAGTTTGCCTCAACCCGTGGCTTCCCGATTACGACTGATCATTCAGAACACCGGCGAATCCGGTTGGCTGCAACGCACCCGGGTGGAAGGGCTAATTTGGCGAGTCGAACCGGTGCCGTTCGACCAGATTTTGATTCTCTGGGATGGTCGCCAGGCCAGGCACATTGAACGCAGTGTCTGCTCCGCCTTCGATAGGGGGCAGCCCTATCTGTTCAATAAATTTCCGAATGAATCCAAATACGGCGGTTCGTCGGGTGCGGCGACTCAAGGCAGCCGCCGAGCGCATGAAGCCGAAATAGGAGATGGTAGGCGCAGCCGCTGGGGCGGCGGTCGCGTTGACGGGCCAACGCATTTTAACGTAACGGTCCACATTTACGACCCACTGGATCAGACACACCCGACACCACCGACGTTGCGGCTAGGTGAACGCCCAACCCATCCGAGCCGTGAGCGGTATTCATTGGGGGAAGACGAATCCATCTTCGATGTGGCCCGGCGCCTTTATGGTTTGCCAATCATCGACCCCTTGCTGAACCTCAACGAGCGTCACAGCTACGACCGTTTGCCGGCTCCGGGCAGCCAGATTCAAGTACCCGGTTATCGTCTACCCATTTCGGGATCGGCCAACCCCCAGACCAAGAGCGTAACGCTCGCCTGGGACGGGCCAACGGAAGGCCAACAACGCCAGAGCTTTCAACCGGGCCCGACTGCCACAACAGGCGAAACTCGCTTTTGGAATTTTCGCATTCCGGTCAAGGCCGGTGACTACAGCCTCACCGCGCGCAACGGGACGGTCGAACATAGCCGCTCGATTCGCATCGAACCACCAGCGAACCCACGACCTCACTCATTGAATGTTTGCTTTCGCTCGGAAACCGGAGAACTGCTCTTGGTGACCGATTATCTGGACCACCAAATCGACACCGACAGTCAGTTGATTAATGATGCTCTCCAAGCCTACAACGACGCCGTGAACGCGGAAGACCAGGACGCCATTCCCGAAAAGAAAGCCGCCGTCATGAAAGCCCTGGCCCCGGCCGGACGCAGCGAAACCGGTATCGCTGGCCTAACCGAGCTGGTCGGCTACAAAGGCCGCAAGGCCACCTACGTGCGTAGTGACAAAATCGCCAACCACATTCGCCGCTACGGCCTTGCCGTTACCGTACGCGACGAGCGCCGCTTCACTGATGCAAGCGGCTCGTTCGATGCCGCCAAGGCGCAACGCACCCTGAAAGAGGACTACCAGGGCGGTCTGGAAAAAGTCGACTTCAAACTCAACCTCGCCCAGTTCGATGCCGCCATGACCGACTGGGCCCAAAGCTGGAACGAGACCACCGGCCAACAACAGGACTGGCTGGCGGATTCCGACCACTTCAGCGCCACCACCGAAGCCGCCGTCATGCGGCTGATGGCAGGTGCTTCGTTGAGTGCCAGCATCAGCAAGACCGCGATTGGCCTCACAGCGAACGCCTCCGCCTCGGCGGCGCTGGCCGAGGGTAAGGTCACCGTTGAAAGCCACTTTCCCGACAAAGATGGTTTCGCGCTTGAACTGGAATTGGAGAACAAGCATTCCTCCGACACCACTATGCTGGATTTCGGTGCCGTACGCGCCAGCATAATCATCGAACTGATCGGCTTTGCGGGAGCAAAGGCGTTGGTCTGCGCCAATGTCGAACTGAGCATGGACGGCTCGAAGGCCGTTTTGAAAGGGCTGACCGACAGTGAAGCCGAAGAAAAAACCGAAACCGATGAAGACTTCGAGCCTCATCCTCCCCTTCAGGGCGCCGACGTAGGTGCGTCGGCGTTCGCGGGGATTTCTGGCGGCTGTGGCGTAAAAGGCGCACTGGAATGGGATAACCCCGAGAAGCGAACCGGCGATGAGCCGGCGTTTTCGGCGTTTGCTGAGATCGGTGGGGAGTTCAACGCTCAGGCAGGGGCTGGCGCAGAAGCGAAACTCTATGTGGACTTTTATAACGGAAAGTTCATGTTCCGTAGTCGTGTTGGTGCGTGTTTTGGTGTAGGCGCTGCTGGTGCTCTCGTCGCCACTGTAAACGTGAATACCATCAGTGATTTCATTCAGTGCATCTACCATCAACTAATGAAATTCGATTTCCGGAAGCTGGCCTTTATAAATGAGGAGGCGTTTAGAGTGTTCCACCAATTGATTTCGGGAGCACTGCAACTAGGTGTTCAGGTATTTGAATGCCTACAAGATACAAGTTATCTGGTGGATAAGTGGTGGGGCAGTCTTGAGTTAACTACAGAACATGACGAGCAAGCACAACAATTGGCCAAGAATATCCTGGACGACGAGCAAGGGTTGGTGCAGTTTGCTCCTCCCGAAAGCAAAGCATCGATACTGCGTAAATTGTGCTTGGTTGACGGATTAGTCGGAAACATAGGTTGGAACGGCTTTAATGAAATCCGGGAGGAAGCGGTGATTAAAGTTTTATCTACAGTCACTTGCGGACGGGAATTCAATGAGATTACAGAACGCATGGGACCAGACGGCCCGTGGCACCCCATTATAACGGGGTGGAATGCGGAGCGGGGACTGGATTTAATACGGAGCCTATTAGACGGGCGAGAAGATTTGCAGTTCATGCACTGGTATATGAACTTACCACTCTACGCAGCAAAGGAGACTGCTGCTACTGTAGCAGCCCAGGCGACCCAACAGGAAGTAAGACTGGTGTAAGTTCTGGTGTGTGTTAAAGCTCTTCTGCATGCGACTACGTATCGCATGCAAGTTTTTATCATGATCGCTGATCGTGCTATTTTACTGGTTTTTGAGAGTTTATTGCGCACCTGAATCCTGTGCTTTTAAAGTCCGAATCTATTTGTTCCATATGATGTCGTATAAACACATTGCTGGCGAATGGTGATTCCAGATATACGCCTCCTCGGAGTACCTTTTCGGTACCCGTTTCAGGTCCTCCAGGGTTTATTGGGTTGTTTCGCTGATAATAATCCGCCGCGTACCAATCATTCACCCATTCACCCAAATTTCCCGCCATGTCGTATAACCCCAGAAGGTTGGGTGGAAAGAGGCCGGTTTGCCTTGGGTAGGGAGTGAACTCTGAATAGTTCTCACCGCGACGAATGGTGCCATCATTCGTTGCGTAGAGTACTTTTTGCCCCCGACTCCGTGCAGCATATTCCCACTGCGCTTCGGTTGGGAGATCGAACGGTAGACCAGACTTCTCAGCTAACCACAAACAATAGTTCTTCGCACCACGCCAACTGACGCCAGCTGGAAACTCTGGCCCACGCCAATCTTTATCAACAGACTGCTTCTGCCAGTAGGTGCGTGGCAGGCCATTGGCATCGGTATACAGATCAAATTCCCCGTAACTGATCTCGTATGCCCCAATCGAGTAGCTGTCCAAGGTCACCTGGGTCGGGGGCTTATTATCCCGATCTGGCGTCATATATACGCCATCATTGTTCTTATAATCCCCCATCATGAAGGTTCCCCCTTCTACAAACACCATCTGCTCCTTCGAGCGATCGATCAAGGTATCGATCTCGGCCTGGGTGACGTCACGCTCAGGCATAGGTGGGGTGTCATCCTTGGGTTCGGATCGGCAGGCCGTGAGGGCCAGTGTGGACAGTGCGAGCGTCAGTGCGGTGCTCCGGTGATTCATTCCTTCGGTCCCTGTGTGGTTCATTGGCATTGTACCAAAGGAGCCGCACCGTCTCATGGTAGGATAACGCTCAAAAGGCGGTTCCGTTTCACAAATCCGTCAGTTCGTTGGGCCGGTAGCATTGCGTGGCTCGAAGCGTACGCCGCGCCTTCCACTGTTTGCAGGATACCATGACCGGAGCCGAGCTTCTGGACTGGACCGGTTGGCGGTTCAGTTATGGCGAGCGCGGGTCTATTGATGAATCCCTGCCGCCGATTATGGAAAGACTGAAATTGGAGCCGGACAAGTGGCGTTATACTGCCATTCATTTTGAGCGTTCTATTACAGGCTTCGTCGGAACGGTTCGGTCCATGGTTGAGTTTTGCCGAAGATTGGACTATCAACGAACACCCGGGCTTTCAACGGGAAAGCTTCTCAATTAGAAAAGCCTTCCCATCCAAATAAACCTCGCTGAAGTGTTTTCCAGGATGTACCTATGCATGAAATCCGGCTTTAACCGGCATTTTTCGCTCGTTCTCTGACAGTTTTCCTATTACTGACCTCGGTTTTGTATGAACTTTGTTTTCAGTGACGGTTTATCGGAGGTTTCTTTTACAATGGCTGTCCTGTTTAATAGCACGTGAGGGGGCTATAACGGAGGTTGGCATGACCAGTCTGGCCGAACTGGGCAAGGTGCAGTAGGCGGCTGGGCGTAACCAGTTTGTAGTCTGTTTTCGGTCTTGCCTTCGAGTGGGTGCCCTGAAATATCAGTGCCTTAACCTGATCATCACCGGGGACGCCCAGTAATCAGTCGGGCTTTTAATCCATGGAAACCGTGAGTTATCCAGTTTATTTGTACGCAACCTGATCGTCATCCGTTGAAAGAGATAGTTTGTTTGAAGAAAGTACTGGTTTGTTTGATCAGCGTTAAGGTGGGTGTTAACAGTTTTCGAACTGTATTCCTTTGTTGTGGTCCACAGTATTCCGACAGTATATCAATGAATGCCCATCGCCAAATCAATCCCAGTCTAGTCGTTTTGCAGGAGTTTCTGAAGGTTCGATAGAATCTGCAATCGGACTCTCTCACTGGGCAACCCCACTGAGGATGCAATCAATTCGACGGTATAGCTCACATCGCCGGGTTCTATCGGTTTGTCCCCGCGAACAAGGAACGGTCCATCTGTTTCGGTCAGCACTCTATTGATCGGAATTTCGTGTAATACGCGCACGCCGGTAGGGGAGGCGAGCATTTTTTCGTTCAAAGAGAAGTAACAGCCACGATCTACAGCCCGGCGGACATCAGCCTTGCTGCCAGTAAACCAATGTAAGACAACGCCTCCTCGATCTGGAGGCAGATGTTCGTCGAGCATGTCCAAGACAGGCTTCGTTGCCCTAACGCTGTGCAGACTCAGAATTTTATGACCTTGCTTCGCACAAGCTTGAAGAATCTTGCTTAAGACCAACGATTGAAGATCAAAGGAGCGGTAGTGAGCAGGGCCACGATCAAGACCTATCTCTCCGACGTAACGTGTCTGTGTTAAAAGGCTCTCGAACAAATCGATCTCTGAATGTCGGTCGGCGACGAGCTGAGGATGTAGGCCAAGCCCAATCCTTACGAAGTCGCTGCTCTTGGAAAGCTCGACGTTCCTCTCGAAAGCCTTCGGAGTAGTCGTTACTGCTAAGGTCGCCACACGTTTTCGCTCACAGGTCGCAATCGCTTGCACTAGGTCGGGATATAGGTCTAGATGCGTATGGAAATCCACGTAGTCGTACCGCACAGTCAGCCTCCTGGCCTTGTCCGAACGCACTTTAAGAGGTCGTCGACTTCTAGGATGCCGCGTCGAAACACGTCCGCGTAGTCTGATATTGCTTCTGGTTCGTCGTGAAGCGGACCGGGTTTATGAACTAAGATTTTCGCAAGGCCCGAGTTCGCCTTGATCCTTTTTGCCATCATCTGGAACGACCGAACGTGCTTTCCCTCCGGTTGATCAGAGGCCAGGACACGTCCTTTAAGATTTTCAACCATGTATAGTGTCTCATCGTCTCCGTCGAGGCCAGCCTCTAGTGAAGCTCTGCGGATCAGGCACGGGACACAATAGCCGCAGTGTCGTGGGGAGAGTTTTTTGTAGCGTGCCTTCGCCGGTGACGAGCACGACATGGAATTCGGCACAATATATTCTAAGAAAGCCTTGTTCTCACAGTTCGCGACCATCTCGCCCTTCGTCTTGTGTCTATATGGGTTGCTCAGTCCGACATTGAGGGCGAGAGAATCGATAAGCTTCTGCATGCTGCTTATAAAATATGGATGTGCCGTCCGCGTGCTTAGCGCTCCGAAGCGTAAAGGATCAAGTGGTACGTTAAGTGCGATGAGACCGTTCTCCGGTATATCCACGATGGTCCACCCATCAATCGCCGACGCGGATAGCGTTGCAAGCGAGTAAAACAGAAAGGACCTTCCCCGTTGAGTATTTTCCGTCTCCCCGGTGTCTAGATGGTGCTTGTCGAAACCCAGCCGAACCCGTATGTTTTTGAAAGCCTCTTTACCGAATCGGCTTTTCAACTGGTCGAGGATGTAGGCTTGGGCCCTTGCAGTCTCACTGTCCCAATAATGACTGACGAAAAGTGGTCGATGCTCACCTCTACTCAGAAGATCGACTGCGCCGACGAGACTGTCCAAACCACCGGACAGCAGGCTTGCTTTCGTCAGTCCATCGATTGCCAAACACTGCGGAGCAATAGAGAGGGTTTTAGTCATTCTCGTCCGTTCACGGTAGTAAACACGCCAACGGTCGCCAGTTAGGAAGCGCAACATCGCTTCTGTTGATTTCGCGTTCGCAGACCAAGTCGAAGGGTCGGACACGGGGACGTAGAGGTCAATCTCCCTTGTCCAACCGTCCTGAGCGTTCAATCCTCGAGATATTCTTGTATCGCCGGCGTTGACAAGTGCGGCAAGGATGACAAGGTCGATACCCTTTTCGGAAGGTTGTAATCCAAGGGATGCGAGCTGGTCAAGTGCGTGGCCGATGCCAAAGCCAATGCGCCCATCGTCATCTAGAAAATCTATCTCGAATACATCAGCGTCTGGTTGTATGGTATCTATGCTACACGTGTCGTCGGAGCCTAGCCGACCAATCAGACTGAACCTTCTCATCCGTTATCTCCCAAGGCTTCAACTAAATCGAGCGTGGCGATATATAGATCGTCGACAAAACTATCTACAGCTGACACATCAAGGTCATTCAGATTGGTTCCGCGTGCGTCGAACTCGTCGCGCACACAGCCCTCGACAAAGTCATGAAGCATCGCCTGGGCGCGTTCGACCCCCGCAATACTCGAAGGTGCTGAAATAGCGTTGGTTCCGACCTCGTTCAGTATCTTGCCCTCGATCGACCGGCTAACCACTCCGACGAAGAACTCGCGTAGATCGTCTGCGGAGAGATTATCGAAGTTGCCGACGCCGGATGCTGCTAGGTCGGCAACTGTCTCAAGCATTGCGTCTCTTGCAATTGACTCGTCGATGCTTCCGCCCGCAGGGCACAGCATGTCTGTCAAAGCTACAAACACGTCCTCAGCTGGGGCACCTGTCATACTTTCAAGGTTAAACCGCCTTAGTGCTTCTGCCGGGCCCTGGTTGACGAAACTCCTTGCGAGACCAGCTACGCCTCCGGCCACAGCTCGGGAGTTGGGCATGCGACTCGACGTAGACCGACCGCCGCCGTTTGCACGTACATATCGACCGGCACCTCGACGAATTGCTCGTTCATCGGAAGATCGCGCCCCCCTCGTCATATTCCCACGAGCACCGCTGAGAGCTGAACTCGCCGGAATAGCAGGGATGGGGGGGTATATTAGTTCAGGTGTCGAACCTGGAGGATTGATCGGCATCTCCCCATCCTGATCCAATCCATCGCTGTCTTTAATGCTCTGTTCACTACTGTCGGGCTCGGCAGCGGGTGGTGACGCAGGTTCGTCGACCCAGCTCGGAACAAGCCCGTTTTTTGAGCCACCGAAAGTTCCCGAAGTTCCCATCAAGTTTGCTCCCGCTTGTTGGTGAGTTTCATCGCCGCAGTAGCTGCCGCCTTTAGCGGTTTGTTGTCATCCTGTTTAGCCCACCCTTTGAGAGTCGTCGAGAATTCCGACGCGACTTCAGGTTCACTAAATACCGACGCCCAACCAGTGACCACCCACGGGCCAAGTTTAGAGATGGGAAGATCTTGTACGAATGAAAGCAGCGGTTGCTGCAAGAAGGAATGCTGACGAGCTATCTCGGCTAAACCCTTAACACCCAAAGGCTCTTGGGTCAAGTCATCTGCGTCCCGGACCTTGGCGCGCAAGGCGTCGAAGACTTGTTCGGCTTCAATCGACTGAAGACGAGCGATTTCTGCAGCAGCCTGCCTCACCTGAAGGGGCGTGCCCTGGAGCTTCGCGACAAGTTCGTCTAGTTCGCCCAGGGATGTGACTGAGCCGAACACGCTTCGGCGATCCCTGGTTACGAAGACGTAAGGTCTAAGATCGTGCTCAGCAAGCGGCGGATCTATTGCGGCCCACTGCTTCGCCCATTCGAGGTTGGGCCAATCGGGAAGGGAGTCCTCAGCAGACGGTGCAGAGACCACAGTTTCGAGAGCGGCTAGCTCCTCAGACGCACCGGTACTCGCGGAGCCGCGTGCCATTGCGTCGTAGAGCTCCGGGGCAAAGCGCTCTGCGAGCATAACCTTCGCTAGTACCGAAATATTCAACTCATCGTCAAAGCCTCGCTCTTCAGCAATGGCCAAGCGGAGCATCATCGTATTGATGAAGCGTTTTATCTGCCTTGGGTTGCCTCGCGCGCCGTCTGCGAGAATCGGGGCGATTCGACCTGCTAACTCCATCGCCCGCTCGACTGCTACCGGTACACCGCCTAAGGCCTTGTCGACCGCCTTCCTATCGAGACCGGGACCCTTCCATGGACGGCGCAAAAGCTCGCGTGCCAGTTCAGTCAGGTTTTGGAACTCATCTGATTCCTCACCGCAAGCGTTTAGCACTAAGAGCAAAGTCACATAGATCCGTGTCTCTGCATAACCAAGCGATGGCAGACGAAACGGGACCTGGATCAGTTTCTCGAGATAGTTTCGGGCATAGGTAGCCGGACCAGTAGAGATGGGCAGGTCCGGGAAATGTTGCCTCACGGCGTACTCAATCATCCCCTCATCAGCTGCTATGACGAAGGATGCGCGAGGTACGAATAGGAACAGTCTGATAGCTTCCAATGTCTCGATTGCAGTGTTGGGGAGGCACCGATCGAGGTCATCGACGAGGACGATCAGGCGGTCGATTTCGGCATCCTCAAGGAGCTCCGCGAACTCCTCTCGGAAAGCATGCATCTGCTCAGGCGCATTGTCATCGGCGACTTCACGCAGGAACTCGTCAGAACTCTCTACAAGTCCGGCGAAGGTCTCTGGTGATACATCCTCAGCCCCCTTACCCATGAGGCTTCGTGCTGCTGTGCCAAGATCCTTGATCGTTTCCGGGTTTGGGATCCCTGTCGCTAACGTCAAGCCATAAGCTCCAGCCCTGCGTGCGACTTTCATCCAATCAACCCGCTTCAATACTTTTTTTGCCTGCTCAGTGACTTTCTGTGATCTAGGGCGCTTGCGGCGCAGTTCCTCAACGATCATTTCTATCAGAACCGCCTTCGCGTCCTCAAAGCCTTGGAATAGCCACCCGTTAAACCGTACGCAAAGAACGCGATCCTGGTCAGAAAACATATTTTCCACCATCATGAGGATGCTTGATTTACCAGCACCCCAGTCGCCATGTACGCCGACACTCAATGGCTCATCCGACTTCTCATTTACCAGTCGGACCACAGTCCTGGCGATCGCCTCATAGTAGAGGAGATCGACTGCTGTTTCATTATCCGCAACGATCATCTGTCGAGCCTCACACGCAAACGTCTAATACGCTCTTGAAAAGCCCCGGTTCCGCCTTCAAGAATTCCGCAATCCAATTCTCTAATCTCTGAGCTTTCTAATCCTCCTGAAATATAGGTAAACGGTGGAAGAGCATTTTGTAGGTGTGAGCCTGTCTCTTCAATGATAATTTGGTCTGCGTCAGTTGTTAGCTAAGTTAGCATTGTATGAAGCTGCATCTTGTTTTCTCTTTCAACTGCGTAGCCTATGAACAAAGTTCCTTATATTTTTAGATGGATCTTTTAGATTTCTTGTTTACTCAATTTCCATTTCATACAAATAAGCTATTTTTCTTTGTCACCTGAGTCTCTTGTTCTGGAGCATTGGCTTCACTGTGATCACAGTTCGTTCTGCCAATTCCAAAACGCCTTTGAGGCTAACGTAATCTCCTGAATACCATCTCACTAGTCGAATACCCCAAATATCACTGTCCTCTCTGACGCATATCTTGGGAAGCATCCGGAATATGCGTCACAATTGGACTCATGTTTAAAGCATTTTGTGACAGAGTTCAAGAATTTATTTGAGAGCGAAGTCAAACGTGTCCGCCTCAGAAAAGCATTAGAAAAACATCAAGTAGGCAAACAATCAAAACCGATCACAAAACCAGAAAAGCCGCACAACACCCGCTAGAAATCTGTTGATTTTTACAGTGTTAAATGCGTGAATGACCGGGTGCTTTTTTAAGCGAAGCAGGGCACGTTAAGAAGTGATAAACCAAACACGAAAAGGTCGCACTATCGCACAGTGAACCATTAAAAAGCGCTACCAACGGGTGTTGCAGCACCCGATGGCAGCTAACCATCACAACCTTGTAAGGAGGTTACAATGGCTGATTCGCATCATACGCCAGAATCCCGCTCGTCCCAAAATAATTGTCTCACCATCCTGTCTCATCCCGTCCGTCGACGGGGCGATTTCTATTCCCTGAACGATCTGCACCAGGCCGCCGGTGGCGACCCGGGGCACCATCCTGAGCGGTTTTTGGAGACTTCGTTGGCGCGGGGTTGGGAGGATTGTTTGGTGGAGCGGGTTGGGGGGCGCGCACGGGGTGGGCTCCTACAGGAGGATGAGGTTGAAGAGGGTCGCGCACGGCGTGCGCTCCTACAGGGGGATGACGGTGCAGGGGGAGCGCGCGAAGGCTCTGTGTCGGTGTTCGCCCGGCGGGAGTTGGCTCAGGGGTATGCGCTCTGGGTCGGGGAGGGCTTTGCTTTGGCGGTTTTGCGGACTTTGGGGGCTCAGGCCGATGATGGTTCGCTGGATTTGGCGCCCCACACCCGTTACGACTTGGGTTATGTCCGGGATTTGCGCTGGGATGAGGACCGGGCGGATGACGTTGCCTGGTGGGAGTATGACGGGCAGGGGGCCTTGACGGCTGAGGAGGCCGCCGTGCGGGGTCGGGAGTTCTTTGAGCAGACGCGGCGGTTGGCGCGTGTGAACCCTAAGGATGCTGAAATGGCGTTGAAGCGTTGTTTGATGCGGTGGTTTGAGGGGGGATTTCCCGGGCCTGGGTTTCATTATTGTGAGATGGTGTTTTGTGAGTTGGTTTGTTGGGTTGCTGTTGAGGGGATGGTTGGTGGTGAGGGGGTAAGGGGTGACTGAGGGGATGGAGTAGGCTTAAGGGCTTAGTAGTCACCCTCTCCCCCGGCCCCTCTCCCAGGGGGAGAGGGGAGAAAAGACCACTACGCCATCAGGTCGTCGAATAGCCAGAGGGTTACTTCTTCTCCGGCTTTTACGTTGCCCCGGTCCTGTTCCAGGGCGATGTAGCAGTTGGCGTCGGCCAGGGAGGTTAGGATGTGGGAGCCTTGGCCGCGTCCGCTGGGGGTTACTTCTATACCGTTTTCCGTTGTTGTCCATTGGCCGCGTTGGAAGTCCATGCGGCCGGGGGATTTGCGCAGGTCTGTGGTGGCTTTGGCGGTCAGTCGGGGCAGCGGTCTGGGGCCGGTGCCCTGGAACTGGCGGATGGCCTGGGCGCCGAGCAGGTGGAAAGTGACGGTGGCGGAAACCGGGTTGCCAGGTAAGCCGATGAACCAGCTGTTGGGCAGGCGGCCGAAGGCAAAGGGTTTGCCGGGTTTGATGGCCAGTTTCCAGAATTCAATTTCTCCGAGTTCGGCGAGAATTTCCTTGGTGTAGTCGGCCTCGCCAACGCTGACGCCGCCGCTGGTGACGACGAAGTCGCAATCGACATCGGCGCGAAGGAAGGCGTCGCGCACGGCTTCGCGGTCGTCCGGAATGGTGCCGAGGTCGAGGATGTCGACGTCCAGCCGGTCCAGCAAGGCCCGGATGACCGGGCGGTTGGAGTCGTAGAGGTCGCCGTATCGTAGTGCCTCGCCGGGTTGGCGCACTTCGTCGCCGGTGGAGAACAGGCCGACTTTCACGCGCCGGTACACGTTGATTTCGGCACAGCCGACGGAGGCGATCAGCGCGAGGTCGACCGGTTTCAGGCGGCGGTTGGCGGCAATCACTTCCTGGCCGGGTTCGATGTCTTCCCCGGCGCGGCGGATGTTGTTGCCGGGTTTGGGGGTCTCCAGAAAGCGGATGCCGGCGTCCAGAACCTCGGTGTTTTCCTGCATGACAACGGCGTCGCAGCCTTCCGGAACCGGGGCGCCGGTCATGATGCGGATGCAGTGGCCGGGCTCCACGGAGCCTTCGAAGGGTTGCCCGGCCATGGCTTTGCCTTGCAGCGGGAGGACCTGGTCGTTTTTAAGGTCGGCGAGGCGGATGGCGTAGCCGTCCATGGCGGAGTTGTCGAAGCCCGGAACCGGGGCCTGGGCCTGGATGGGGGTGGCGGTGACCCGGCCCAGGGCGTCGGTCAGGGGGACGGTTTCAACGTCTGTGCCGGGTGTTACGGCAGATAGGAGGCGGTTCAGGCCTTCTTCGAGAGGCATCAGGCCGGTTACGTCGCAGCATCCCATGGGGGTTCCTCTTGTGTTTTGTGGGAGGTGGTTGCCTTTGGGATTGACCCTCTCCCTAGCCCTCTCCCAAGGGGAGAGGGGATTGGTTTGTTTTTAGGCGGTCGTTTTGGTTTGTGCCGCCTTGGCTTTTTCGCGCAGGGGCCTGCGCTCCTACTGTAAAACTGCCCTCTCCCGGGGGAGAGGGGATTGGTTTGATTTTAGGCGGTTGTTTTGGTTTGTGCCGCCTTTGACTTTGTCGCGCAGGGGACTGCGCTCCTACAGTGAAACTGGCCTCTCCCAGTGGGAGAGGGGATTTGGTAATGGCTAGCGCCGGGTGCCGGGTTGACCTGTTCGAGGATGTCGGCCGCCCGGACGGCGGCCGTCAAGCCCCCATGGATGGGTTGAGTGGGCGGCACCCCGCGCGACCTCGAACAGGTCCACCCGGTAGCCGACGCGGGTTTGGGCACCGGCTTGTCAGTCTATGTCGTGTTCCAGGGCGAAGACGGCGGCTTCCACTCGGGATTTGAGGCCGAGTTTGGAGAGCAGCCGTTTGACGTGGACTTTGACGGTGCCTTCGGCGATTTCAAGTTCGGCGCCGATGCCTTTGTTGCTGAGCCCGCGTGCGATCAATCGTAGCACGTCTTTTTCGCGCTCGGTCAGTTCGCGGATGCGGGGGTGGACGTTTTCAGGCACCCAGGAATCCTGCGCGGACAGGAGGACGTCTTTGATGGTCTCGCTGACCACCTGTTCACCGCTGATGGCGCGGCGGATTTCGTGCAGCAGGTTGTCCGGTTCCAGGTCTTTCAGCAGGTAGCCGTCGGCGCCGGCGTGTACGGCCTTGAAGATGTCGGCGTGGTCGTCGGAGACGCTCAACACCACAATGCGCGAATCCACATCCGCCTTGCGCAGTTTTTCGATCACGCGCAGGCCGCTCTGGTCCGGCATGTTCACGTCCATCAATATCAGTTCCGGGGGCGGGTCCAGTTCGGGGATGCGTTTTATCGCTTCCGAGCCGCTGCCATAGGCGGCGGTCAGCTCCAGGTCGTCTTCCAGGTCGAGCAACTGGGCGATGCCGTGGCGGAGCAGGGGGTGGTCATCGACGATGACGATGCGTACGGGTGTATTGGCGCTCATAGTGCGTCCTCGGTAGCAGGTGTCTCGGTAACCGGTTTGATCGGAAAGCGCAGGCGCACATCGGCGCCGCCTTCCGGCCGGGATTCGAATGCGATGGTGCCGTGTAATCGCTTCGCGCGTTCGTTCAAAATGGTCAAACCGAAATGCGTCGGCCTGACGGCGATGTCCCCGAACCCTTTGCCGTCGTCGAGAATGTCGACCTGGCAATCATCGCCGTCTCGTTGCAAGCGCACTTCCGCATGCTTGGCTTCGGAATGTTTGACCACATTGGTGAGCGACTCGCGAATGATGTGCAGGCAATGCACCTCCTGGCTCGCCGTCAGTGTGGGCCAGTCTTCGGCCAATTCGCAACTCAGTTCGATCGGGGCCATCTTGCTGAATTCCTCGATGGTCGCGTCAACATTGTGCTCGAACTCGGGCAGGTTGGCGTTCAACCGGAAGGTCACCAGCAGTTCGCGCAGGTTGCGGTAGGCGGCGTTCAGCCCTTCCTCGATGTCGGCCACTTCGGAAACCAGTGTCTGCGCCGGTGTCTCGCGTTGTTGCAGTTTACGCCAGCGGGCGACCCGGAGTTTGAGGTAGCTCAATGCCTGGGCCAGTGAGTCGTGCAGTTCGCGTGCGAGCACCGAGCGTTCTTCCAGTAAGGCCAGGCGTCGCTCGTTCTCGGCCTGGTGTTGATGTTCCAGGGCGGCGTTCAACAGTTCGCAAATGGTCACCGCCAATTGCCGTTGCCAGTCTTCCAGCGGTTGCACCGAGGTGATCGACAACCAGGTGTCCGCGTTCTCCACCGCAACGTGAAAATGATGCTCGGAATTCGGGTCTTCGGGTTGGTCGATCCAGTCGACATCGCTGAGTTCGGCGACATGGGGCAGTTCCAGCACCAGGTCGCGCATCAGGGACGGCAAGGGCCGGTCCGTGTGGTTCAGTTCCCGGCTCAGGTTGAACAGGAACTGCAGAGTGTCGGTCCTGCGGCGTAAGGCGCGGGTTTGTTCGCGAACCCTACGTTCCAAGCCCTGGTTCGTGTCCACCAACTCGTCAGCCATGGTGTCGAGTGCTTTACCGAGCATGCCGAATTCGTCCCCTGACCTATAATCCGAGCGTTTTTGCAAATCGCCTTGGGTGACCGCCTCAACGGAAGAGGTTAGTCGCGTCAGCGGTCGTACAATGCGGCGTAAGATCAGGTACGTAAAACTGATGATCAAGAGGGCAGCGATGACAACCGCCAATGACTGGAACCACTGTAGTTGTTGTATATGACCTTCGGACCGGGCCTCCAATTCATCAACGAAGGCATGGATCTCCTCGACAAACTCATCCACAACAATCAGGTAGGCGAGGGGGGATTCCACCAACAGGCGACGCAATTGTTCCCAATGTTCGTTGATTCGCCCATAGTGCTGATTTAGCGGATGTCCTTCTGCATCCGGGAGTACCCGGATCAGAGCAGAGGAATTCAACCGGTACTCCATTTCCTCGACCAACTCGTTCAGTGGCTCGCCCGCAGCGGCCTGTTGCACCTGACTGGCGATGCGGTAGGCCTGCATGCGCAACGCACCGGATTCGTTGATGGCGGCGCTGGTACCATCCAGTGAGCGGCTGATAATGAGCGAATGCACCATCGAAGCCAGCACCAACAGAACCAGCATTGTGAAGTGTCCGATCAGTCGAACGGCGATAGGTCGGTCTTTGAGTGTCTTCATGCGGCCATTCTATGTGGGATTGAGTCTCATATACCAATGAACCGGAGCAATACTTGATTCGCCGCAAACTAGGTACCTCCAAGGGGGTAAGTCAGTTGGCCGCCTCAACTATAGACTCATTGACCATGAATCGCATAACACGACAACCGGGTGAAGGAACTCAACGAACCATATCCGTTCGTTGAAGAATGCTTCACCCGGTTTTTTTGTGATCGATTGATCGCCATCAGGAGCACGAGCATGAGTCACTTCCTGGACCGACTGAGGTTCTTCAAACAACACACTGAATCCTTCTCCGGAGACCACGGTGTCACCACCGAGGAAAACCGGAGCTGGGAGAAAGGGTACCGCCAACGTTGGCAGCACGACAAAATCGTGCGCTCGACGCACGGTGTGAACTGTACCGGGTCCTGCAGTTGGAAAATCTACGTGAAAGACGGTCTGGTCACCTGGGAAACCCAGCAGACCGACTACCCGCGTACCCGGCCGGACCTGCCCAACCATGAACCCCGGGGCTGCCCGCGCGGTGCCAGCTACTCCTGGTACATCTACAGCGCCAACCGCCTGAAATACCCGAAGATGCGCAAATCCCTGATGCGCATGTGGCGTGCGGCCAAGGCCGAGCATGCCGACCCGGTCGAAGCCTGGCGGTCCATCGTCGAAGACCCGATCAAGTCCAAACAGTATAAAGAACGTCGTGGCCTGGGCGGGTTCGTGCGTTCGTCCTGGAATGAAGTCAACGAGCTGATCGCCGCGTCCAATATCTACACCGCCAAGGTTTACGGCCCGGACCGGGTCACCGGTTTCTCGCCGATCCCGGCCATGTCTATGGTCTCCTACGCGGCCGGCGCCCGTTACCTGTCGCTGATCGGCGGTAACTGCCTGAGCTTCTACGATTGGTACTGTGACCTGCCGCCGGCCTCGCCACAAGTCTGGGGCGAGCAGACCGACGTGCCCGAATCCGCCGACTGGTACAATTCCGGCTACATCATCATGTGGGGCTCCAACGTACCGCAAACGCGGACGCCGGACGCCCACTTCCTGACCGAAGTGCGTTACAAGGGCACCAAGACCTGCGCCATCACGCCGGACTACGCCGAAGTCGCCAAATTCGGCGATACCTGGCTGGCCCCGCGCCAGGGCACCGATGCTGCCCTGGCCATGGCGTTCGGTCACGTCCTGCTGAAAGAATTCCACATCGACAAACCGAGTGAGTATTTCCAGGATTACGTGCGTCGTTATACCGACATGCCGATGCTGGTGATGCTCGACGAAAAGAACGGGCGCTACCAGCAAGGCCGCTTCCTGCGCGCGGCGGACCTGGTCGACAACCTGGGCCAGGAGAACAACCCGGACTGGAAAACCATCGGTGTTCACCAAGGCAACAACGAACTGGTCGCGCCGAACGGCTCCATCGGGTACCGCTGGGGCGAGCAGGGCAAATGGAACCTGGAAGCGCGCGAAGGTCAGGAAGGGCACGAGGTGAATCTGGCCCTGTCACTGAAAGAACGTCACGACGAGATCGTCGACGTGGCCTTCCCGTATTTCGGCGGTAAAGAGCACGAATACGGCTACTTCCAGCACACCGATCACGATGAGATTCAACTGCGCAAGATTCCGGCACGCACCGTTACGCTGGCCAACGGCGAGACCGCCCGAGTCGCCACTGTCTACGACCTGATGCTGGCCAACTACGGCGTCGACACCGGTCTCGGCGACGACCAGACCGCCAAGAGCTACGACGACGATGTGCCCTACACCCCGGCGTGGCAGGAAAAGATCACCGGTGTGAAACGCGCCGATGTCATCCGCGTCGCCCGCGAATTCGGCGACAACGCCAACAAGACACGCGGCCGTTCCATGGTCATTGTCGGTGCCGGTCTGAACCACTGGTACAACATGGACATGAACTACCGTGGCCTCATCAACATGCTGATGATGTGCGGCTGTGTCGGTCAGAGCGGTGGCGGCTGGGCCCACTACGTCGGTCAGGAAAAACTGCGCCCGCAACTGGGTTGGCTGCCGCTGGCGTTCGGTCTCGACTGGACGCGCCCGCCGCGTCAGATGAACGGGACCTCCTTCTTCTACAACCATTCCAACCAATGGCGTTACGAAAAACTCGACATGCGCGAAACGCTGTCGCCATTGGCCGATACCGATGATTGGACCGGTTCGATTCTCGACTACAACACCCGCGCCGAACGCATGGGCTGGTTGCCGTCCGCACCGCAGTTGAACACCAACCCGCTGCGCATCAAGGCCAAGGCCGATGAAGCGGGCATCAACGTGAAGGACTACGTCGTCAATGAGTTGAAAGCCGGCGATCTGGACTTCGCCTGTGTCGACCCGGATGACCCGAAGAACTTCCCGCGCAACATGTTCGTCTGGCGCTCCAACCTGCTGGGTTCCAGCGGTAAGGGCCACGAATACATGCTGCGTCACCTGCTCGGCACCAAGCACGGGTTGCTGGGCAAAGAGTTGGGCGATGCCGACGCCGGCCGTCCGGAAGACGTGACCTGGCGTGAAGCGCCGGAAGGCAAGGTCGACCTCTGGGTCACCATCGACTTCCGCATGTCCACCACGGCGTTGTATTCGGACATCGTGTTGCCGACGGCGACCTGGTACGAAAAAGACGACCTGAACACGTCCGACATGCACCCGTTTATCCACCCGCTGACCTCCGCGGTCGATCCGGTCTGGGAAGCGCGCAGCGACTGGGACATCTTCAAGGGCCTGGCGAAGAAGTACTCCGAATTGTGCCCGGGCCACCTGGGTGTCGAAACCGATGTGGTCACCGTGCCGATGCAGCACGACACGCCGGACGAACTGGCCCAACCGTACGATTTCAAAGCCTGGTGGAAAGGCGAGTGCGAACCGGTGCCGGGTAAAACCATGCCGAACATCGCCGTCGTCGAGCGGGATTACCCGAACACCTACGCGCGCTTCACCTCGCTCGGCCCGGCCCTGGAAGAACTCGGCAACGGCGGCAAGGGCATCAAGTGGGACACCAAAGAGGAAGTCGAATTCCTCGGCAAGCTGAACCTGACCCACACCGAAGAGGGCGCGAACAAGGGTCGGCCGAAGATCGAAACCGCCATCGACGCCTGCGAGGTCATCCTCAGCCTGGCGCCGGAAACCAACGGTCATGTCGCGGTGAAAGCCTGGGAAGCGTTGTCGAAGTCCACGGGCATCGACCACACCCACCTGGCCCGTCCGAAGGAAGAGGAAAAGATCCGCTTCCGCGATGTAGTGGCGCAGCCGCGCAAGATCATCTCGGCGCCGACCTGGTCGGGTCTTGAAGACGAGCATGTGTCCTACAACGCCGGTTACACCAACGTGCACGAACTGATCCCCTGGCGGACCATCACCGGCCGGCAGCAGTTCTACCAGGATCACACCTGGATGCGCGACTTCGGCGAGACGCTCTGTGTCTACAAGCCGCCGGTCAACCTGAAAACCATCGCGCCGGTGCTGAACCAGAAGGGCAACGGCAACAAAGAGCTGGTGCTGAACTGGATCACCCCGCACCAGAAGTGGGGCATTCACTCCACCTACTCGGACAACCTGCTGATGCTGACCCTGTCGCGTGGCGGGCCGATCGTCTGGCTGAGCGAAACCGACGCCAAGGCCGCCGGCATCGAAGACAACGACTGGATCGAGATCTTCAACGTCAACGGCGCCATTACGGCCCGGGCCGTGGTCTCCCAGCGCGTACCGACCGGCATGAGCATGATGTACCACGCCCAGGAGCGCATCGTGAACGTGCCGGGCAGCGAGACCACCAAGACCCGCGGCGGTATTCACAACTCGGTCACCCGGGCGGTGATGAAACCGACCCACATGATCGGTGGCTATGCCCAGCAGGCGTATGGCTTTAACTACTACGGCACCGTCGGCTGCAACCGCGACGAATTCGTCGTCGTGCGCAAGATGAACAAGGTCGACTGGCTGGATACGGAATAGGAGTCAATCATGAAAGTACGTGCTCAAATCGGCATGGTGTTGAATCTCGACAAGTGCATTGGCTGCCACACCTGTTCAGTCACCTGCAAGAATGTCTGGACCTCGCGCGAAGGCGTCGAGTATGCCTGGTTCAACAACGTCGAAACCAAACCCGGGGTCGGGTTCCCGAAAGAATGGGAAAACCAGGACAAGTGGAACGGCGGCTGGAAGCGCCACAAGAACGGCAAGATCACACCGCGTATCGGCGGCAAGCTGCGGGTGCTGGCGAACATCTTCGCCAACCCGGACCTGCCGCAGATCGACGACTATTACGAGCCGTTCGATTTCGACTACCAGCACCTGCACACCGCCGGTGACTCGAAGCACCAACCGGTGGCGCGCCCGCGCTCGCTGATCTCCGGCCAGCGCATGGAGAAGATCGAGTGGGGGCCGAACTGGGAGGAAATCCTCGGCACCGAATTCGAAAAGCGGCGCAAGGACAAGAACTTCGACGAGGTGGTCCAGCAGGACATCTACGGTCAGTTCGAAAACACCTTCATGATGTACCTGCCGCGCCTGTGCGAACACTGCCTGAATCCGGCCTGTGTCGCCTCCTGCCCGTCAGGCGCCATCTACAAGCGTGAAGAGGACGGCATCGTCCTGATCGACCAGGACAAATGCCGCGGTTGGCGCATGTGCGTCTCCGCCTGCCCGTACAAGAAGATCTACTTCAACTGGAAGAGCGGCAAGTCCGAGAAGTGCACGTTCTGCTACCCGCGCATCGAGGTTGGTCAGCCGACTGTGTGTTCGGAAACCTGTGTCGGCCGGATTCGCTACCTGGGTGTGCTGTTGTACGACGCGGACAAGATCGAAGCGGCGGCCAGTGTCGAGAACGAGCGTGACCTGTATCAGGCGCAGCTCGACATCTTCCTGGACCCGACCGACCCGAAAGTGATCGAGGCCGCGCAAAAAGAAGGCATTCCCGATGCCTGGATCGAGTCCGCGCAACTGTCGCCGGTCTACAAGATGGCGATGGAATGGAAAGTGGCCCTGCCGCTGCACCCCGAATACCGCACCCTGCCGATGGTCTGGTACGTGCCGCCGCTGTCGCCGATCCAGTCCGCCGTCGAGGCCGGTCACATCGGCATGAACGGCGTCATTCCGGACCTGAAATCGCAGCGGATTCCGATGCGGTACCTGGCCAACCTGCTCACCGCCGGTGACGAGGAGCCCGTGGTCGCGGCGCTGGAGAAAATGATCGCCATGCGCGCCTTCAAACGCTCCCAGCAGGTCGATCAGGTCGAGGATCTGGAGGTGCTGAAGCAGGTGGGGCTGACCGTTAATCAGGTGGAAACCATGTATCAGGTGATGGCCATCGCCAACTACGAAGACCGCTTCGTGATTCCGACCAGCCATCGCGCCTATGCCGAGAACGCTTACGACATGAAGAGTGGGTGCGGCTTCAGCTTCGGCAACGGCTGCAGCGACGGTGACACCGGCGTTAGCCTGTTTGGCGGCAATACCCAGGTCGATCGCAAGATCATTCCAGTCAAGTTGGAGGATTGAATATGAATTCCGTGATCATTCTCTCGCACTTGCTGGACTATCCGACATCGGCCCTGGTCGAGCATCGCTACGACGTGTTGAATGCCATCGATGCGTTGCCGCTCGACGGTTCCGACAAGGACGCCCTGAAGGACTTCGTGCGGTCGCAGACCGCACGCGACCTGATGGACTGGCAGTCGGAATACGACGAGCTGTTCGAACGCGGCCGGTCGCTGTCGCTGATGCTGTTCGAGCATCTGCACGGCGAATCGCGCGATCGCGGCCAGGCCATGGTCGACTTGCTGCAGCAGTATCGCGCCGCCGGGCTCGACATCAGCGAACGCGAACTGCCGGACTATCTGCCGCTGTACCTGGAATTCCTGTCGACCCAGGGCGAGGACAACTTCCGCGCCGGCCTGGCCGAAGTGGCTCACATCCTGGCGGTTCTAGCGTGCCGCCTGGAGCATCGCGAAAGCCCTTATGCCGCCGTGCTCCACGCCTTGTTGTCCCTGTCCGGTGTGGACGTCGCGCTGGACGACGTTCGTGAACAATTGAATGGCGAAAAGCGCGACGACACCCCGGAAGCCATCGACAAGGTCTGGGAGGAAGAGCAGGTAACCTTTGGCCCGGGTGCGGCCGGCGACAGCTGCCCGACCGCCCAGAACAAACCGTCCGAGTCACAGCGACGCGATCAGTACATGCCGCTCAACTGGGTGGACGCCGCCGGCGACCCGTCCGTCACAGCGGAACGAGGAGTCTAACCATGAATTTTGCCAACATGTTTTTCTTCGGGATTTATCCCTACATCGCTTCCGGCGTGTTCCTGCTCGGCAGCCTGATCCGCTACGACCGTGAACAGTACACCTGGAAAGCCAGCTCCAGCCAGATGCTGGACAAAAGCAATTTCCGCATTGCCAGCATCCTGTTCCACGTCGGCATCATCATGATCCTGCTCGGCCATTTCGCCGGTTTGGTGGTGCCGTATGAACTGTGGCACCTGTTCGGCATCGACCTGGCCACCAAGCAGTTGATCGCCATGGCTGTCGGCGGCATCTTCGGCATTCTGTGCTTCATCGGCCTGACCATGCTGATCAAACGCCGATTGACCAACCCCCGCGTCCGCGCCAGCAGCAGCCGAATGGATATTGCCATTCTGTTGTTGATCTACGCGCAGTTGATCCTTGGCATGATCACCATCTTCATTTCCTCCAGTCACATGGACGGGCAGGAAATGTACAAACTGATGAGCTGGTCGCGGTACCTGTTGACCTTCCGTCCGATCGAAGCGGTGGGTTACATCGGTGAAGTGCACTGGGTGTACAAGATGCATGTGACATTGGGCATCACCCTGTTTGTGCTGTTCCCGTTCAGCCGGTTGGTGCACATCTGGAGTGTGCCGGTGACGTACGTAACGCGGAATTACCAAGTTGTGCGTCGGAAAGTGGCGAAGGTGTAAATCAACAATTGTGCCACGGTTGGATTGTTGGATTACGCGCTCACGCGCTACCGAAGCGTCGGACCGATCCAACCTACGTACTGAACTAACCCGTAGGGTGGGCATTGCCCACCAATGATCGGACCACCGTGTATTGTTGGTCCACCATGGTGGGCGGTGCCCACCCTACGGGCTCATGCTACGAGCTGCCAGCCAAGGTTTATGTAGGTTGGATTAGCGCGAGAGCGCGTAATCCAACAAGAAGGCCAAACAGAACCAAACGAGAGCCCCGACATGATCAAAATCAACGGTCGAACCCTCCCGGAAGACCACCTCTACCGGGAAATGCAATACCACCCGGCCGAGTCGAAAGACGAGGCCTTGTTCCAGGCCGCCCGGACGCTGGTGATCGGCGAGGTCCTCAAGGACCGCGCCGAAGCCCTGGGTCTGGAACTGGACGACTGGGACGACCCGGCCGGCGAAGCCGACTTCATCGAGCAACTGTTCGACGCCGAGGTCACCTACCCACGGGCCACCACAGACGAATGCCGACAGTACTTCGAGGCCAACCGGGATCGTTTCGTCACCTCACCGCTGCTGGACGTCAGCCACATCCTGTTGGCGGCGGACCCCGAGGACGCCGAAGAACGGATGCAAACCCTGGAACAAGCCGAAGTCTTGCTGGAACGGTTGAAAGGCGAGCCGGGCCGGTTCGCCGAACTGGCCAAACGCCACTCCGCCTGCACCAGTCAGAACGAAGGCGGTTCACTGGGGCAGCTGGAGCGCGGCCAGACCGTACCGGAATTCGAACGGCCCGTCTTCGCGGCCAGCGTCGGCTTGCTGCCGAACCCGGTGGAAAGCCGTTACGGCTATCACCTGGTTCAGGTTCACCACAGAGTGGAAGGCCAGGCTCTGACGTTCGACATGGTGGAACAAGACATTCGGGACTATCTGAACGAGAAAGTACGGCGCAAAGCCATCGCACAGTACCTGACCCAATTGTTGGCGGACGCCAATATCGAAGGGTTGGATATGGATGTTAGTGCATCGCCTCTGATGCAGTAGTGATGAAAAAGGGGGTGTTGATTCACCCCCTTTTTTTTGTGGTTCGAGCATTTGTAGGGTGGGACGGTCCGACGCTTCGGCTGCCCACCATGAATTCGGTTACACCCACAGAGGCATCCACTTAACAATAGAAGGAGACCTCAGCCAAGTAAGATGGTGGGCAGTGCCCACCCTACAGATTTTTCAGGATTGGTATGGATTCCCGCACTATTGGGTTTTAGCAATCAACGCCTCGGCATTCGGGCAAAACGCCCGGCACTCACTCGCATCGGCGTCCCTTCTCAACGCCTGCCAGCATTGACTGATGTGATCGCACTGATCGCATTGTTTACTCATCGTCTTAAGCTCTTGATTTAAAAACTTCGATTTTGTGACTTCGAATTGCCTCATCATCCGGGGGAACAGCACATGGGACGGTCGGAAGTCGACCAGTTCGCGACGTTTCAGTGTATCGGCGACGAGCGTTTCGAAAGTCGGGTCCAGCCTGACGTCGAGATCGGTGATCATGGATTGGTACTGGGTGTGTGCTTCCACTCTGAACTGAGACACGGTCCGGCCCATGTTGGCCCGGTAAAACCGACCAATCAGTCGGTCCAACCAAGTACGATGTTCGATAATGTGCGGGGTCGATGTCGACATGGTTCATCCTCCACGTTGGAATACATTCAGTATTGATGCAACCAGGTCTGAAAACATTGATGTGGATCAATCGGGCATCGTTCCACTTTTTTGAAATATGAAACTGACTGTTCCACTGGGTAGACGTTTACTTCAAACCGTTGTGTTGGGCTGACTGATCGGCGTTAAAGACTTTATCGAGACCATTCAGTATCGTTGACATAGGAAATTTCAATATATCTTCAAGCGGCATACGATCGATGAAATTCTTGATTTCCAGGCCTAACGCTGTATCACCGGTGATCATCAACTTACGATTGAAGAACAGTCCGTCTGGATCTTCCTCTTTCAGCGCCAGGGTAACAAAGCTGGCGATCGGGCCTTTGAAGGTAAGATCCGGAGTGCCTGTGCACGGAGTGACCTTGATGCGGCGATTGAGGAGAGTGATACAGAGCGCTCTCGGTGCGTCGCTGACATCGATTTTCCAGTGCTTGCCTTCCAGGAAATCCAGTTCCGCATTGTCAATATACGACTTGAAGGTGTGATTCAGAAACAATTCAGCCGAATGATGAAATACAGGGGATGGGCACTTGGACAGAAATTGACGCAGCGTGAATTTAATAGCTCTTTTTGGGTATTGATGTTTCGCCGGATCATGCATGTCGGATCGATTCCTATAAACAATTAAAAAGTGCCCGTGATTCTGAGTGAAGTTAAGTGAACGTCTTTTGAGTCAAATCAACCTTTTACGGAGTTTCTCGTGCCACTATGTGGTTATACAGGTGCTCAATTTGGAGTTGAACGACATCTATGGAGTTGTTATGTCCAGCCGGCAGTCTGGTTGCTGTCGATACCGCCATCACCAATGGTGCCGACGCGATATACGTTGGCTTGAAGGGCGGTACCAACGCCCGACGGTTCGCGGGTCTGAACCTGACCGTGGAGCAACTGACCGAGGCGGCAACCAGGGCGCACAGTCACGGTCGAAAACTGCACGTCGCAATCAACACATTCGTCCACCCCAAGGGGTTTGAGCAGTGGCAGGAGGCGGTCGATATATCGGTGCGTTGCGGAGCCGATGTGCTGATTCTGGCCGATATCGCGCTTTTGGATTACGCGGCGACTCAATATCCCAACGTTGAGCGCCATCTGTCGGTACAAGCATCCGCAACCAACCTAGGGGCCATCGATTTTTATCATCGCCAATTCGATGTGCGACGTGTAGTGCTACCCCGTGTCCTGTCAATGCCGCAAGTTCGCGCACTGGCACGCGGTACCGACGTTCCTCTTGAGGTTTTCGCCTTCGGCAGTTTGTGCATTATGGCCGAAGGACGTTGCTACCTGAGTTCCTATATGACCGGCGAATCACCCAATACGGCTGGCGCCTGTTCACCCGCTGAATTCGTTCGGTGGTCGGAGGAAGGGGAAGATATGGTGTCGCGCCTTAATGGCGTCGTTATCGATCGTTTCCAGCCCGATGAACAGGCCGGTTACCCGACGTTGTGCAAGGGGCGCTTTCGGGTGGAGGACAACACATACCATGTGCTCGAAGAGCCCACCAGTCTGAATACACTGTCACTCCTTCCGGACCTGTACAATGAGGGGATCGCCGCGGTCAAGATCGAAGGTCGGCAGCGCAGCCCGGCTTATGTGGCTCAGGTAACCCGTGTCTGGCGGCAGGCTATCGACGAGGTAAAGCGCGACCCGAATCGGTTTCAGGTTCGCTCAACCTGGGACGAGACTCTGGCCCGTCTGTCCGAAGGGCACCAGACGACCTTGGGTGCCTACCACCGCAAGTGGAACTGAGGAGAAGTGGATATGAAGTTGTCGTTGGCTCCCATAAGTTACTTCTGGCCCAAGGCGGATGTACAAGCATTTTACAAGCGGGTCGCCGATTCCCCGGTTGATCGTGTGTATCTGGGTGAAACCATATGCAGTAAACGTCGAGAGTTGTCTCTGGATGACTATCTGCGCATTGCTAATGAATTGCGCGCTTCCGGAAAAGAGGTCGTCCTGTCCACCTTGACTTTGCTGGAAGCGGCAGGGGAATTGAAAGAGCTTCAGCGGTATTGCGACCAGTCCGACTTCCTGATCGAAGCCAACGATCTGGCGGCGGTACAGCGGGTGGCGGAACGCGGTGGCTCTTTCGTGGCCGGTAACGCTGTCAATTGTTATAACGCGAGCACACTGAAAAGACTGGTGGACATGGGCATGAAAACCTGGAATCCGCCTGTCGAGTTATCCCGGGAATGGTTAGTGGAGTTATTGGACGATCCGGTTGCCCGTTCCATTCGGTCGCGACTGGAAGTGGAGGTTTTTTCTTTCGGTTACCTGCCTTTGGCCTATTCGGCCCGATGCTTCACCGCACGATCCGAAGACCGGCCCAAAGACGATTGCCGTTTGTGCTGCATCAATTACCCCAACGGTCGCACCGTTTATACCCAGGAAGACGATCCCATATTCACCCTCAACGGAATTCAGACCCAAAGCGGTCAACGGTATAACCTGCTGAGCGATATCGATTCCATGCGCGGCCTCGTCGACTTTGTCCGCCTCAGCCCTCAAGCCGAAGCCACCTTCGATTGGATCGATCAGTTTCACAATGCCATCCACAACGATCCGATATCCATAGAAATCCCCGAGTCGGATATCAACGGTTACTGGCACAAATTAGAGGGTATGCGTCAACTCTGAGGCGCCCCGGAGCAGTTCGAACTACTGAAATGGAAGGTAATCAACCATGACTGACCATCTAACCGTTAACCGGTCGGACCAGCGTCGTGCGCTGGGACTATCGACTTTTGCTTTTACGCTGTGTTTCGCAGCATGGACGTTATTCTCGATTCTGGGCATACGAATAAAGCAGGATCTAGGCCTTTCCGACAGTCAATTGGGTCTGTTGATGGCGACCCCGATATTAACAGGCTCCATCAGCCGCCTTTTTCTGGGGGTTCTGACAGACCGGTTCGACGGGCGTTGGGTCTTCGGGCTCGTGATGATGGCGTCCGGTGCCGCCATCTATTTGTTAAGTCTGGCACCGAGTTACGAACTTATGCTGGTCGCGGCTCTGGGAGTCGGACTTGCGGGTGGTTCCTTCATCGTGGGCGTAGCCTATACATCGGCCTGGTATGAAAAGGAGCGCCAGGGGACGGCACTTGGCATATTTGGTGCGGGTAATGTCGGGTCGGCGGTGACCAACCTGATCGCCCCGCTGCTGTTGCTGGCATTGGGGTGGCAGGGAACAGCTCAAGTCTATGCGCTTGTCATGGCCGCGATGGGGGTGGTGTTCATTCTGATCGCGAAGCCGGACCCCGGCATTGAACAACGCCGCCGGGCATCGGCCACGTTGAAGCAGCAGCTCGCTCCTTTGGCCGAGTTGCGAGTGTGGCGTTTCTCGCTGTATTACTTCTTTGTATTCGGCGCCTTTGTGGCCCTGGCATTGTGGTTGCCACACTATTTAATGGAAGTGTACGGGCTAACCATTACCCAAGCCGGTACGGTTGCGGCCATGTATACGATTCCCGGATCGCTTTTCAGAATTTATGGTGGTTGGCTGTCGGACAAATACGGCGCCCGCCGGGTCATGTATTGGACCTTATTTGCGTCGAGCTTGATTACATTCATCCTGAGCTATCCTCCGACGCAATACCATGTAATGGGGATCGATCGAACCTATGACTTTGAACTGTCCACCAACGTCTTTCTATTCGCTTCATTGATTGTCGTTCTTGGTTTTTTCATGTCGTTGGGCAAGGCTGCGGTCTTCAAGCACATTCCGGTATATTACCCCAACCATGTCGGCTCCGTCGGCGGTGTGGTCGGTATGATCGGCGGTTTGGGCGGCTTTTTCCTGCCGTTGACATTCGGCATGCTGAACGATGTGATCGGTGTCTGGCAGAGCACCTTCATGCTCTTGTTCGCCGTTTCGACGGCGGCATTGGCCTGGATGCACTACGCCATCCTGCGCGCCGAACGCATCGAATGGTATGAGCACAAAACGGTTCGCGATCTCCCTGAGCTGTCCACACCGTCCAAGTTCGTTCTGACCGAGTGGCACCCGGAGGATGCGACATTCTGGAAGACTCAGGGGCGGAAAATCGCCCGGCGCAATCTCTGGATTTCCATTCCCAATTTGTTCCTGGCGTTTGCCGTCTGGTCCATTTGGAGTATTCTGGTCGTCAAACTGCCACAACTCGGGTTTACCTATACCAGCAACCAGTTGTTCTGGCTGGCGGCCTTGCCGTCCCTGTCGGGTGCCACGTTACGTATTTTCTACAGCTTTATGGTTCCCATATTCGGTGGACGACGCTGGACCGCATTCTCCACGGCTTCCTTGCTACTCCCTTGTATTTGGTTGGGCTTTTCGCTTCAAAATCCGGATACGCCGTATCTGGTCATGCTGATTCTGGCACTGATGTGTGGCTTTGGCGGCGGTAATTTTGCCTCCAGTATGGCCAATATCAGCTTTTTCTATCCACAAGCTGAGAAAGGCGGTGCCATGGGGTTGAATGCCGGGCTTGGCAATCTCGGCGTATCCGGCATGCAGCTGATTGGCCCTCTGGTGATATCCGCCAGTGTGCTTGGCCCGTTGGGCGGTGATGCATTGGTTGTGCAGGCCGGCGCGGCCGCGGGTAATTCCGTATGGATACAGAATGCTGCTCTTATCTGGATACCTTTGATTGTCGTAGCAACCGTGGCGGCCTGGTTCGGTATGAATGACATTGCCTCGGCCAAATCATCCTTCAAGGATCAGGCTATTATATTCAAACGGTCGCACACCTGGGTTATGTGCTGGCTTTACTTGGGTGCGTTCGGCAGTTTCATTGGCTTCGCTGCCGGGTTCCCTCTATTGTCCGGCAAACTGTTTCCCGAGGTGGACCCGACACGGTATGCCTTCATCGGTCCCCTGCTGGGCGCTCTGTTCCGGCCCGTTGGCGGCATCCTGGCGGACAAACTGGGTGGTGCCCGAGTCACATTCTGGGTTTATTTGGTCATGGCTCTGGGAGTTATCGGAGTTTTGCAATTCCTGCCGGTTGAAGGTGATGACGGTTTCTTCTGGGGTTTCTTCGGCATGTTTATCGTGTTGTTTATCGCCTCCGGAATTGCGAACGGGTCCACCTTCCGCATGGTGCCGGTCATGTTCAAGCAGATGCGCGAAGAAGCTCTGGGCCACGACAAGCACGAGCAGGCCCACCGGGAAGCGAACAAGGAAGCGGCCGCTGTACTCGGGTTCATATCCGCCATTGCGGCCTATGGTGGCTTTTTTATACCTAAAGCTTATGGAACCTCGTTCGCCATGACCGGTGGCGTCTCCGCCGCAATGATTGGGTTCGTGGTCTTCTATATAAGCTGTTTGTTGATTACCTGGTGGAACTACTCAAGACGGGGTGCGCGTTACCCGTGCTGATGTGAACGGCGGGCCGGCGTTTGTTGACAGGCTAGCGCCGGCCAACCATCGGGAACCTTTGAAGAGAGAGAGTATTCATGACACGAGACAAGACTGAAGACTGGGATCCAAGAAGCGCCGATATTCTGGACGATCCGATTTCGGCCTACGATACCATGCGCCACAAGTACGCGGTGGCCTGGAGCGACTATCAACAATGGTCGGTGTTTCGTCATGCCGATGCGATGCGGCTGCTGACCGAGCCGGAGACATTCAGTAATAACGTCTCGGACCGGGTCTCCGTTCCCAATGGGATGGATGCCCCGAAACACCAGCGCTATCGTGAATTGATCGAGCCTTATTTCTCCGCGAACCGAGTCGAAGCGTTCCGTCCGGTATGCCAGACCATCGCGGAGAAAACGGTTGGCGCCATCGACGCGGGTGAACCTTTCGAAGCCATGTCTGTATTGGCCGAAGAATATGCGTTGCGGGTGCAGTGCGCGTTCATGGGCTGGCCTGACCGTTACCGCGAGATCCTGCGGCAATGGCTGCACAAGCAACAGGCCGCGACCCTGGCCGGAGATCGCACCGCACTTAAGGCGATCGCATCGGAATTCGATGGCTACATTCATGAGTTGATCGATGAGCGCGTGCGCCTGGGACAAAAAGCACCCAATGACAACACCACGGCGCTGATGAATGAACGTGTGGACGGGCGTCCTCTGTCGCATGAGGAACTGGTGAGCCTGCTTCGAAACTGGACCGTGGGCGAGGTCGGGACCATATCCGCGAGCGTGGGCATTCTGTTGAACTATCTTGCCCGATATATCGACTTACAGGCTCACCTGCGAAACAACCCACAGGAATTGAGCGCGGCCATCGATGAGATTCTCAGGATCGACGCCCCTCTGATGTCGAATCGTCGGCGGACCACCTGTCCGGTACATTTGGGTGGACGCGATCTGGACGCGGGTGAGCGGTTGACACTGCTATGGGCATCGGTCAATCGGGATGAACGCGTATTCGGTGACCCGGACCGGTTCGACCCCGTGAAGAACGCACCCAATAACCTGTTGTACGGTGCCGGTCCCCACGTTTGTCCCGGAGCGCCTCTGGCTCGAATGGAATTGACAGTATTTATGTCCGCGGTACTGACGGAAACGCAAAGCATCGAATTGGCAACCGGCCAGGCCGCCGTTCGCGCGCATTATCCTTCAGGCGGGTTTGCCGAGTTACCTATCGTCTGGCGCTGACAGGCGTCGACGTTCGAACCCTTGGGGTGTGATCCGGGCTGCTACCGGTGTGTGGATACTTCCGGGGCCCTTTTTGGGGCACTGAGCATCAGCCCCAGCATGGCCACGATCCAGAGCAGGAGTGTGATCCAGAACAGGATGCGGGGAATCCAGAGCAGCGGCGGGATGTCCAATGCCTGCGCCAGTTGGAAGGAGCCCGTGGAGTACATCGCCAATGGAAATATCATACTCCACACCTGGGGCTCATATCGAACCGGATACCGACGGATCCCATGCCGCCAAACCGTCAAACCGACGAGTAGAGGGATCCACCAGGTGGCCGTCGTCCAGAACAGCAGTGTGAACCCTCGCAGAAAAGGTGCCAACGAGACAATCAATTCGTGGCCGTTGGCCTTGAGCAATAATGTGGAGCCGGCCAATGTGGTGATAGCGACCGCTCCCATATTGATCCAGTAGGGTGGCGTCAGCAGTTCCACCGTCACCTTCAGAAAGGTCAGGCGGTAGAATATGAGGGTGATGATGGCCAAGTACAGCATACAACCCAACAAAAACGAACAGATCGCAATCAACGGACCTATGGGGTAAAGCGCCTTGAGCGGCATCAGCAAGGATGTGATTACGGAAACGGACTGGGTGCCCACCGCCGCGAGCAACCAGGCCCCGTTTATGCCCTCGGTCAATGTGGGTTTTCGTTCGCGAATAGTCACGAAAAAGAAGAAGTTATACATGATCAGCACCCACAACACGCAAGCGAGTGCCCAGAACCCGGTCGTCAAGAGGCGGTTTTCAAACAGTAGATAGGAGCACGAACCAAGAATACTGGTCGCCGCGACCCAGGTGAAAAAACCGGGCCCGCGGGCATGACTGGTGAAGTCGAGAATGAAAGCCGATGGGAAGACTTTCAATCGGACGGCATTGAGGTATCCCAACAATACATATAGACACGTTCCGACCGAAAACAGTATGTATGAGAGCGATACCAATCCCAGCAAATGCGCACAGACGGCCAGTGCGCCTGTGGCCATGACGACCGAGAAATAGCCCGGAAACAAGGAAGCGGCGGTTTGATGTACCCATGTCCGCGGCATTGTTGTCGTTGTATTCGTCATCAGCATCAACATCGGAAGGGCCCGTACTCAGTGTACGCTGCTGGGTAGGGTGCCCATCCATCGAAAAGGGTAGTTCGACTGTCCTGGGTCAATTTTTCGACATAGAGTCGATCGATCCATCGATAATTGAAACCATGAACCTTCTATCGGAGGTCGAGACTTGACAATCCACCGCGATTGGCAATAATTAAAACATATATATAAAATGAATCTTAAGGCCGACCAATACCGGAACATTTAACCGTATTCGGATGGTTAAGGCCTGAGCCGTGACACATGACATCCGGGGATCCACTATGACAAACGACCTTTTAAATACCAGTCTGGGCGAAATCGCCGTTCAATTGGCCGGCGCTACGCGTGTATTGCGTCAATACAAGCTTGATTTCTGCTGTGGCGGCCACGTAACCCTGGCCGATGCGCTGACGAAAAAGGAAATCGATCCCGAAGAGGTGGTAAGCCAGCTCAACGCCCTGGCGCAGCCGGACGATACGCAGGACTGGTCATCGAAACCCCGGGCGGAACTGGTGGATCACATCTATGAACGGTTTCATATTCTGCATCGGCAACAATTGCCGGAACTGTTGAAGATGGCGCGGCGTGTCGAGGCGGTTCACGGTCAGCGCCCCGAGTGTCCCGTGGGGTTGGCGGATCACATCGCCGTGATGTCACGGGAACTGGAAGACCACATGCAAAAAGAAGAGCAGATACTGTTCCCAATGTTAAAGCAGGATATGGTGGCGCAGGCGGCCGGTCCGATTCGCGTTATGCAGATGGAGCACGACAGCCACGGTGACGCCCTCGAACGCTTATCCGAATTGACCGACGATCTGACCCCGCCTCCAGGTGCGTGTAACACATGGCGAGCGCTTTATACCGGGCTGGAGTCGTTGCGTGATGATCTGATGGAGCATATCCATCTGGAAAACAACGTTCTGTTCAAGGTCACTTGAACAACCGGGCATTATTTCACCAGAAAAAGGGAGGCTGAGCCTCCCTTTTATTGATCTATCTCATGATAATGATTATTGAAGGCATTATGGTTTGTGTTCGTTAGTGTATAAACCTTCATTGATGACCATCGCCGTGATCATCATCCAATCTTTGGAGTTTGAGCATGTCCACACAATACCGATTGCGAATTTCATGTCTTCCGTTGCTCGGTCTGATCATGATGGCCATCTTGGCAAATCTGGCTTGGGCGAAGGATGACCGTATAACGCTGGCAGGACCCTCGGCGGCGGTATCGTTTCCGTTGGCGTACCTGGTGGCGACCGGTGGGTTGGATCACCTGGCGGATGAGGTCGAGTTCCGGCTGTGGTCGACGCCGGATCAGTTGCGAACCCTGGCGATGGACGGGCAGGCCGATTTCATGGCCATGCCCTCGAACGTGATCGCCAATTTGAATCAGCGCGGTGCGCCCGTGCAACTGGTGAATATTTCCACCTGGGGAATTCTGTGGATTGTTTCGAGAGGCGAGGCGGCGGACTCGTTGGCCGCACTGAAAGGCCAGGAAATCGTCATGCCGTTTCGTGGCGACATGCCGGACATCGTTTTCAACACGCTGGCCGAGCAACAGGGGCTGGATACAAAAGCCGATTTCGACTTGCGCTATGTCGCGACACCGGTCGACGCCATGCAGTTGCTGCTGTCCCGTCAAGCGGATCATGTGGTGCTGGCCGAACCGGCGATTTCGATGGCGCTGAATAAAGCGAACACCCTGCCCACCAGTTTGGTCGCGCCGGAACTGACCCGCAGTCTGTCGCTGCAGGATGAGTGGGGGCGTGTGTTTGAACGTGCTCCGGAAATGCCGCAGGCCGGTATTGCGGCGGTGGGAAAGGCCAGTCGGGATCGGGCGCTCATCGCCGCCGTGAACCAGGCTTATGACGAGGCGTTGCAACAGTGTCTGGCCGAACCGACGCCCTGCGCCGAAGCGATTGCTCCCTTGCTGGGTGGGCGATTGTCCGTCAAGGCCATCGCCGATGCGCTGGCGGTCAGCCCCTTGCACACCAAAGCCGCGCCGCAAGCCCGGGATGAACTGGAATTTTTCTACCGCACACTTGCTGATCGCCAACCGGCTCTGATTGGCGGCCAACTGCCGGATGAGTCGTTTTATCAGTGGCCGAACGCTCAGTGATAGTCCGCACCGCTCATTACATCTGGGGCGGTTGGGGGGCCATCAGTGTATTGCTGGTGGCACTGGCGGCCTGGGAATGGGCCGCCGGTTTTCAAAGTGAACTGATTCTGCCGTCACCGCTTGATGTGATGGCGCACTTGTCACAGCTGTTGGCGGACCCGGAAGCCTGGCGCACGATCGGTATCACCGCTCGTCGCGCCTTGCTTGGTTTCGGTTTGGCCTGGGTGGTCGGCGGCGGATTGGGGTTGCTGGCCGGTCGCACCATCACGGGCGCGGTAATCAGCCGCCCGTTGATTTCCGTCCTTCTGGGTACGCCACCCATCGCTTGGCTGGTGCTGGCGTTGTTGTGGCTCGGCAGTGGCGATGGCAGCCCTGTTTTCACGGTCTTTATCGCCTGTTTACCGGTGCTGTTTCTGCAGTGCATGCAGGGCAGCCGCACACTCAGTCTGCAATACCACGACCTGGCGCATAATTTCGAATTGAACGCGAGACAGCGCTGGGTGGAGATCAATCTGCCCCACATTCTGTCGTATGTATTACCAGCGACCATCACTGCTTTGGGGGTCGCCTGGAAAGTGGTAGTCATGGCGGAATTGCTGGCATCCGATGAGGGTGTGGGCGCCATGTTGGCGGTGTCCCGCAGTTGGCTCGACACCACCGGTGCATTGGCGTGGATTCTGACAACGGTCGGATTATTACTGTTGACTGAGTATCTGTTCCTTGAGCCCATCAAGCGGCATATAGAGCGTTGGCAGGTGAGAGAATGACGGTCTTCAATACCGAACCGGCGATGCGTCTGCATCGCGTTGGTTTCCGATATGGCCTGCAAACCGTGTTGGACAACATCGATCTGGCTCTGTTCGCCGGTGAGCGGCTGGCACTCGTGGGCCCGTCGGGGTGTGGCAAGACCACACTGTTGCATCTGGTGGCCGGCTTGCTCTCGCCATGGGAGGGACAGTGCGAACATAGGTTTCAGCGAATACGCATGGTGTTCCAGCAACCCCGACTGTTGCCCTGGCAAACGACGTTGAACAACCTGACGTTCGGGTTGCGGGCGTTGGGCATCGACCCCCGTGCCCGACAGGCGGCCGGACGGTCGATGGCCGAGCGATTCGGGTTGCATGCGGACGACCTGGCCAAATACCCGGATCAACTTTCCGGTGGCATGCAAAGTCGTGTCGCGCTGGGGCGGGCGTTGATCGTGGAGCCGGATCTTTTGCTGATGGATGAGCCGTTTTCCGCCCTCGACATCGGTCACAAAGCGAGGTTGTACGACGACCTGGTTCGGCTGACCGAGACCCGGACCTCGATGATGATGATCACGCACGACCTGCTGGAGGCGGTCAGGCTCGCCGACCGGATTCTGGTCATGGCGCCGTCCCCCGGTCGAATCGTCGCGGAAATCCGGTTGGGGTTGGCCGCTGCTCTGCGGGATGATCTCTATGTCCACCATAATGGAGCGGCGCTTATGCAGAACCCGACGGTCAGGTCGGCATTCAACCTGCCATCATCGACGGCCGTGTCGGTGTCGTCGCATACGGAAACGGACGTTTTGATCACACCGGTCGATTCCATGAACGCGAACCCTACACCCAATGCCGGAGTAACGGGATGTTGAAGCGCTTCCAATCGATTCCGGACTGGCCGCTCTGGTATGGCGCCTTTCGCCCTTTCTTCCTGCTGACGGCCATCAGCGCCGTCGTGTACAGCCTGGCCTGGTGGGGAATGCTGCATCATGGCTGGCGCTTTCCCGGCGCTGTTCGGCATCCGATCGCCTGGCACGGCCACGAAATGATGCATGCGGTTGTCATGGCCTCGCTGATCGGTTTTCTACTGACGGCCATGCCGGAATTCACCCGATCGAAACCGGCGAGCCCATACACCTACATGGTCTTGGTTCTGGTGTGGTTGGCCGGGCGGTTGGCGTTTATGTCGACCGCATCGTGGGCAACCTGGGCGGTGTTCGTTCTGGATATGGTCCCGCCGATCTGGCTGCTGCATTTTATCTGGATTCGGGTTCGCACGGACCCGGGGCGCGATCAACGCGGTTTCCTGTGGGGGTTGGCAGCGCTGGTGCTTGTCATCGCCGGTTATCATCTGGCGCAGCTGGGCCAAGACGATGTGATGCGTTGGCTGCGTGCGCAGGTGGGCGTCTGGATGATCATGATCGTGCTCGCCATGAGCCGGATTTCGATGCGCATCGTGAACATGAATCTGCGGGCGCTGGAGGCGTCGGAGCGTGTCTATGTCGCACGGCCGCCAAGGCGAAATCTGGCCATTATGGCCGTCGGCCTGTATACAGGAGCGGAATGGGCATCGCTGCCGGATTCCGTTCTGGGCTGGCTGGCGGCGGCGTGCGCGGCCGCATTGCTAAACTTGACCAACGATTGGCACTTAGGGCGCGTGCTGTTGCGGCGGTGGGTGTTCATTCTTTATCTGGTGTACTGGTGTATGGCACTGGGTTACAGCGTAATGGCGGCTGCCTGGTTGGCTGGGCTGCCCACATTGAGTGCCGGTCGGCACGTGTTGATGATGGGTGCGATCGGTGTGTCGATCTTGTCAGTTCTATCCATCGCTGGTCGTTCACATGCCGGTTTGAAACTGGACCCGCGCATCTGGATGCCGCTGGCTTGCGCTCTGCTGGTCACAGCCGCACTGCTGCGCGTCGGCTGGCCTTGGCTGATCGCCTCGCCATGGGTGTTGACTGTTTCCGCCGGCGCATGGGTGACCGCCTGGACACTGTATCTGGTTACATTCACCCCCGTCCTGATCGGCCCACGCGAGGATGGCCGTCACGATGCCAGCGGTCCCGAATGAGCATCGATCAAAGTGAATCGCTCATCAACCGATGCAATGCACGGTATGTCGTATCCAGGCGGTTTTGAAGCATGTCAAAGTGAGATGGGTCGGTTGTGGCGTCGGAGTGTTCCATTTCACGGATCAATTGTTTAAAAGTTTCATGGTGTTCGCGGATAAGTCCGGGTAGCGGGTTGTTGTCGTTTTCATGAATCGACAGCCGGTTCAGCCAATGATTAAAGTGATGTTCGTAGTGGTTCAGGGAGTAGTTGGATCGTTTATCGTCCGACGCTGGCGTCAATGAGCGGTACCAGGCGTTCAAGTCGACCAGACCGAACAGTAGGGGCAGCTTTTCGGGAGGCAGCGGTGCCGCTTGGCTCCAACTGGGATAAGTCCGCCATTGAGTTATCCAGTCGTCAACCGATTCGGCCGGCATAGGGCGGGCAATGGCATAGCCTTGAGCTTGACAACACCCCAATTGGAGCAACATTTTACCCAACGATTCGGATTCGACACCCTCGGCGACAACCTCGCGCCGAAAGGCCTGGGATAACCCCAAAACACCTTCCAATATCGCCAGGTCATCGGGGTCGTCCAGCATGTCGCGGACGAAGCTCTGGTCGATCTTGAGCGTGTCGACCGGAATGCGCTTCAAATAGGACAGCGATGAATACCCCGTGCCGAAATCGTCCAGGGAAAACCGAATACCCAGTTCGTGGCAGTCGGCAATGATGTCCTGGAATTGTACAATATTCTCCAGAGCACTGGTTTCGAGCACTTCCAGTTCAATGAGGGACGGATCATCGATGTCGAATTCAACCAATAGGGTCCGCAAACGGTCCACGAACGTAGGGTGTTCGAGGTGTATCGCATCCACATTGATACTGATCGACAGATTCATACCCTGACGTTGCCAGAGGGCTAATTGTTCGAAAGCGTGCCGCAACACCCAATGGCCCAGATCCACCAACAACTCGTGGCCGTCCAATATCGGAAGGAAGTCGGCGGGCGATCTCAATCCCAGTTCAGGGTGTTGCCAGCGTAATAGTGCCTCGAACCCCAGTACCTCGCCAGTACGCATGTGGACCCTTGGTTGATAATGCAAGATAAACTGCGATTCATCGATGGCTGTTCGTAGTTCTTTCAGCTTCCTGTTGTGCTCCCTTTGCCGTTGATCGTGACTGGAGTCAAACAAGTGGTGCTGGTTTTTCCCCTGTTGTTTGGCGTGATACATGGCCTGATCGGCTTGTCGCAACAATTGGTCGGCATCGATGCTGGTGTCCGGCTGTGGATAGAGCGTGATGCCGATACTCGTTGATACCCTGACCGGCATGTCATCGATCAGAATGGGCTCTCCCGAGACGTCCAGCAGGCGATTCACAACGGGTATGTAGTCGTCCGGTGTGGCCAGATCGGGTAATATGGCGATGAATTCATCGCCGCCCAACCGTGCGAGCGTGTCCTCTTCCCGCAAGCGTGAACGTAGTTTGTCGGATTGCGTCTTCTATACGCGATCACCGGCTTGGTGACCCCATCGGTCATTGATGTGCTTGAAGTTATCGAGGTCCAGGCAAACCACCGCCAACAGATTCCCATGGCGGTTCGCTTGGGTCATGGCTTGCCTGAGCCGGTCACCCAGCAGCATACGATTGGGAAGACCGGTCAGCGAATCGAAATGCGCGACCCGTTCAAGCTGCAATTCGAAATGCTGTCGCTCATAAACATTGGCCAATAGATGTGTGAACAAGCGCAGCAGTTGGTATTCGTCCTCACTCGGATGAATGTGGGCGTCCGTTTTGCCCAGCACAATGAAGCCGATGCACTGGAATCGATTGGTGAGCGGTATTGACACAAGGTTTTGTATGTGCAGTTGACTCAGTAGCTCATTCAGACCCGTAGGAGGGTCGACTGTCGAATCCGAATGGATCCAGGGCTTGCCGTTCTCATGGGCCTCGACCATGTCGCCAAGCCCTTCGGTTAGCCAAACGTCTCGTTTTGGCGGCTGTGAATCGGAATCCTTACTCCAACTCAACCGTTCGAAAACCCAGTTCCGGTTGTCGTCGTATTCGTACAGGCCGGCCCGGTCGGCTTCGAAGAGTAGGGCGATTTTTCCCAGTGCGTCTTCGATCGCCGATTCCATGTTGTCCAGAGGTTGACTGATAAAGTCGATCGCCAACTGCATGATCGTGGCGTTGTGTTGGCTCAGCCGCTCGATCTCGCGCACCCGGTCGCGTTTCGATTCCATTTCCCGCATCAGGTGCAGGGTGTTTTTGGACAAAGTGCTGTAGGCGGCCAGAGTAATGTCGATGATGACATGTGTCGTTCCGGCCATGCGGCGATCGGCCCGGGTCTTGGCTTGCTCCTGTGTCAATCCGGTGTCGATCGATTGAACGATGTACGCCAAGCGGCGATCGGAACGGAGGATATGCTTCAGCAGCCATTGAACGAGAAATTCCAACACACCGTCCATCGCCGGGAAGGATTTGGCCTCGATCAGTTCCTGGCGCAGTTGTTTAAAATAGTCAATGAAGTCATGGTGCGCGTTCAAGTGGCCTTCGACGTCCTGGTGAGACGGGGTGATGCGGCTCCGCCACAGGGCTTCCTCCGCCCCGAAATGAAATCGGGTGTAGTCGAGCAGGTCATCGAATACGGTTTCCATCTCTGTTCTTGAACAGCCCCTGGCCGTGAACTGAGCGACCCGATTGACCAGCGCCACCAGGGTTTCATGCTGGTCATCGATCTCCTCGATGCCCGTCTTGAACCGGTCGTCCCATGGAAATATTTCCAAATCGATGGACGAGGAGTGGGCTGTGTTCACTGGCTCGGTCGTCAAGGTACGGCTTCTCACTTTGGTCGGCTGGTTACGCCAGGGAGATGACGACTTCACCGATCCGGTTGACTGAAGGGTCACTCAAGCACCCGCATGCACTTAAGTCTAGCGGAACCACAGTGTCTGTCTACGGGTGAGCCGGGCTATTGGACCAAAGAAGTAACGCCTGGTTCCATGCCGAATACAAAAAGACGGTTCGAGCATTGAATACCGCATCCGAGGTATGGGTGGAATTCTTAAAACATTCATGTAAAATGAATGTTAAAGCAATCGATGCAGCGAGGTCGTCGGAATGCCTTGGGTTACTCGGAGTCGGATGTCGGAACACGACCGGCGGCTGACCGCCTTGATGGAAGAGAACGAGACTCTCCGTCGGGATAACGTACAACAGCGTAAGGCGCTGGAAACGCTGAATAAACAGCACGAGTCCACCCGCGAACACCTGGGGGTATTCCTGGAAATGATGACCGGTCTCGGCGACTTCGGACAGTCGTTGGAAGCTTTGAAACAGTCGTTCAGTCATCTCTCGACCATGCTGAACGCTCGAAGTGAAGACGCCCGGACCAGCGGTCGGGAATCGTCGGTGATGCGCGATTCCATGAGCGAGTTAGTCACAAGGCTGGGGACGGCCCGTCGGGATATTCATGCCTCTTCGGAACATATGAAGGAACTCAGGAGCCAGGCGGAGCATATCGACAGCCTGGTCGGTGTGATCGATGGCGTTTCCGACCAGACATCCCTGCTGGCCTTGAACGCGAGCATCGAAGCGGCGCGGGCCGGTGAACACGGTCGTGGGTTCAGTGTCGTCGCGACCGAGGTTCGATCCTTGTCCAGCCGCGCCGGCGACGCCACACGTGAAATCGAAGCGGTGGTCGGTCAGATTCGCACCTCCGTCGAGACTGTCGCGGAAGCCGGCCATCGCAGTGCCGCCGATATGGATACTCTGTCAACATCGGCCAGCGACGCCAGTGAGCGATTGACCGGATTGATGCGTATGGCGGAAAACGCGGCTCACACCATGAGCAGCGCCGCAATGATGGCGGAGGTGGAACTGGCCAACCTTGAGGAATTGGAAATCAAATTGCTGGTCTACCGGGTGTTCGCCGGCCTGTCGGATGCGAACGCGGATCAACTGCCGGATGAGACCGAGTGTCGGCTTGGACAATGGTATTATCAGGGTTCCGGCCATTCGGCTTATAGCGAGCGACTGGATTTCAAGGCCATTGAAGAGCCTCATCGAATGGTACATCGCTATGCGCGATTGGCGGTCCAGGCCTGGCGGGAAGACCGGCCCGTTGAAGCGGTCGAGGCATTGAAAATTATGGAAACCAACAATCTGGATGTCATGGAGCGGTTGAGGCGCTTGATCGGATCGACTTGATCGATGCGGGTGACAGGTACAGCGGCGTGTCGCCCAGCCATCTCGGCTCGAAATACGTGACATCGATGGCATCGGACGGTGTCCGGTTCAGCAGATGCCAAACGGGTAGGCTCCGGTGCAGGGCCCAGGCGTGTTCACCGCTGTAATACGGGTCGACGTGGTGCCAGGACGGCAACGTTCGTTGCAGCAACCTGGATTGGTGGCGGTTGATCAATACACCCGACGGTTTTTCCGACAGCGCTTCGGCCGCTTGCACCACGGCGGGCAGCCGGGGTGCCGTAGATACGGTGACCAGGGTAAATGTGATTCGGACCAAGGTCAGGGCCTGGGTGGTGAGCGGTGCGTGAACCCCAATCCAGATCATCGACAAGGTCAGTGGCGGCAGTAAATGGCGAAGGTTTTCCGGGTTTTGCGCTAAAAGCGTCCAGACCGATACCAGGCACCAGGCCACACCGATGGGCCGGATGTGCCTCTCCGCCCGCCACGGTGGATGGAAAACAAAAGGCGACACAACGAGTATTCCCAGAAGCGCTCCCTCCCAGCCGAACCGCGAAAGACTTGTGAACCAACCGAGACGTTCGCCCATGTCACCCCAGGGTGAACCCCAGATCAGAAAATGCCCCCGCAGAAAGGTCAGACTGGTTCCAAGCAACGCCATCCCGTCTCTCGACCACATAAACGCCAAGCCGAACAACGGCAGAGCCACCACACCCGCCACAATCGCCGCGCGGCGGCCCTCGCTCGATAACCACGTCTGAGCGGCCAGATACAGCCAGATCAGGCCGAGGCCGGGACGAACGATGACCCCAAAACCGATCAACCAGGCGGCTGCCCGGTAGCGGCGGCGAACACAGGCGTACAAGGCCGCGACCAAACAGGCATTGCCCGGCGCATCGGACAGGCCGCTCAAAGCGGTGTGTATGCCAAGTGGTTGGCTGAGCACTAAAAAGCCGGTGGCCCAGGCGACGCTCTCGCGACCGGTCGCGCGGTGGACCAGCGCGGTGGCCAACACCGCCGTCAGCGCATGCCCCGCAAGAGACAACGTCCTAAAGGCTGCGAACCCCTCTAATCCCATGCCATGCAGCCAATCCGCCAGCCAGACCAGCCCCGGATAGCCAGGAAAGTGCGGTTGCTGTGCGACCAGGCTGAAATGCTCCAGAGCCGCGATAAAGCGCAGAGCGTCATCCGTGGCGGGTCGGGCCGGGTAGTGAACGGCCAGGGCGAAGGCGACGATCATCGCCACGGCCCCGACTCCGAGCCAGGGAGGCGGACGGGTCACAACCAGGATTGGACCGCGTGTCGGAAGTCCGCGATGGCCCGCCCGAGGCGTTCGGAATCCGGCGACTCCTCACCAACGCCGAACACCCCGGGGCTGCCGAGCGCGACCAGAGCCTCGTTTAGGGCGTCACGGCCTTGGCTGGCCTGTGTGGTGGTCAAGGCCGGTTCCAGAAAGGTGAACAGTTGTTGACAGCGCACGACCAGTGTTTTGGCTTTCTGGTGTTGGAGGATGTACATCCTGGCCTCGCTCAGCCGACGATCGATGTCCAGTGCAAAAGTTTGATTGAGCACCTTGATGCTGCCGGGGGTATCGTAATCACGTGCCGCCTCCAAAAGTTCATCCCATAGCCCCGGTCGGATCCAACTGGCCAGGAAATCAACCGGTTCGTTCAGATCGTCCAGGGCCTCTTCCAGGGCCACGTTATCGCGTGCTTCGATCGCCGACAGCAGGGCTTGACGGCCACTGATCAGGACGTTCTCGCCGGTGGCGGTGTAGGTATAGGCCCGTGCGGTACCCATGACGGCCCAGGCCAGGACCAGACCGACCAGGCATTCAATTGCGCGGTTCGTTATCCAGGTGGTCTGTCTCGATGACGTGGGCTTCGTTCCGGTGCTCGTAGATGGCATGGCGGAGGTCCTCTTGTTCGATCAGGCAACAGGCGGCCATTTGGCCCATTTCCATGGCGGTGTCGGTGAAGATGTAGCGAAAAGTGCCCTGTCGGCCACAACTGATCAGGTTGTCGTAGCGGTTCAGGCAGTCGATGGCTTTGCGGCGCTCGGCGGCATAGCGGAGGTCCATCAACGGATAGGCGTGCGCCGCATATTGGCTTTGGCGATAGCCCAGGTCCCGATCCCGGTCAACGCCCAGGCGTACCAGGTCGGACCAGGCGCGTTCGGCGAGTACCGATTCCGGGGCGGTCCAGCGGTGGTCTCCGGACTGACAGGGGATTTCCAGCATTACCGAGGTGAAGCCTTCCGGCGCCATGGCCGGGGACCGACGCTTGGGTTCCTGAAGCCGGGTGGCCAGCATGTCGGGGTCGGAGAGGTATTGCCAGGTGTGGGGCGAGACGGCCTCGCCGGCCAGGGGGATGTTCAGAAAGCGCAGCGCGCGAAACCGTAAACCGCATTCGCCGCCCAACATGCGCACGACCGAGGGCAGCGGCAGGGTGTTGATGACCGCATCGACCGGCCATTCCCGCAGCCGACCGGCATGCTCGGTCCGGATGGCGCGCACGCGGCGGTCTTCGCATACCAGGCCTCGAACGCGATGGCCGGTGAGGATGTCCCCGCCCAGTCTGTTCAGCGATTGACCCAGGCGTTCGAACAACTGGCCGAACCCGAGCCTGGGGTATCGGTAGTGACGAGCATAACCGCGCAATCCTCGATCGTGACCCGGTAGCATGAGCCGGGCCACCTGGCGCAGATCCAGTCGGGCGATGCGCTGTTCGGCCCAGTCGCCACTGAGGGTTTCCGGCGGAATGCCCCAGAGTTTTTCGCTGTAGCCGGCGAAGAAGTGCCTATATAGGGTGTCGCCGAAACGATGACGAGTCCAGTCGGCGAAACTGGCCTGTTCGCCTCGCGGCGAGGTCCGTCGCGTCAGACCGCCGGTCAGCAGATCGAATCCCGCGCCCAACAGCAGGCCCGGAGGCGCCTGCCGCAGCAGGTTGCCGATATTAAGTGGATAGTCATAGGTGCGCCCGCGATAACGGATGACCGAGGAGCGCCGGGCGTGTAACAGGTCGTCGCCCATCAGCTCATCGACGAACCTCAGCAATTCAGGGTCTCGTGTCAAAAAACGGTGCCCACCGTAATCGAATCGAAAATCACCGTGCGGTGTGCCGAGTGTCCGGGTGCCGCAGAGCCCTCCCGGTCGCGGTTCGGCATCGAATATCGACACCGCAAAACCGGCCTCCAGCAAGCGGTGCGCGGCCATCAACCCGGCTGGACCGGCGCCGAGCACGGCCACGGACGTTTGCGTCATGGTGCCTCCCGAGCGGCCTGATCCGACGTCTCCCAGTCGGCCGTCAAGTGATTCAGTGTCACAATGGGCGGGTCCGGCAGTTCGGGAACGGTTTGCTGAACCAGGTCGGTGACCCATTGTGGATAGATGCGGAATTGGAGGTGTGTCTCGACGTGCAGCGGCCATTGCGCATCGGCCGGCAGCGCGAAGCGTTCATCCCGGTAGCCATCCACCGGAATGCGGGTATCCGAGAGCAAGGTCGCATAGCGCCAGAAGGCGAGGCCGACGGGTTCGCCATTTTCATCGCCGAACACTTTCATGAATAGCCGGGCATTGTCGGGCAAGTGTCCGGCCTTGTCGGCGTTGCCGCTGGCCAGGACGGTGCGCCCGGAGGCATCGGTGACCGTGATCGACAACTAGAGTTGGCGAAAGTCGGCCACGCCGGTGGGCAAAGCGTGACCGGCGCCGACGTTGCGCACCCGAACCACCAGTTCCCCGTCTTTATACCATTGATCCAATTCGGCCGAGGTACGCAACAGCGCCAGGCTCATGTCCTCCTGTTCGGCATTACGCAATCCAACCAGATGATGGTTGGCGCCGGTGAACTGGTGGGTGTAGACATTGTCTTTCAAGCGCCCGCCCTCGGTGCTGCGACCGGGAATGGCTTCGCCGATGCGATCGATATCGGCATGCATGTGGCAATCGAGGCAACTTCTGTGCTGCTCGGGGTTGTCCGGCGCATTGAAGGACGACAGCGCCCATTCGTCGAACGTGGTGACGATGCGTGCGCCCTGACCCGGCGAAAACTCGTCGTGACAGGCCCGACAGTATGCCGAATCGTCGTAGAAATCCCGGGAATAGGATTCGGCGTGGACCTTCGGTTGGGCGTTGATGGTGGTTTCGGCGATCCAGCGCACCCAGGGTCGTTCCGACTGCTCGCCGGGATAGGTCGGGCGTTCGGTCACATCGAGATGAATAGCGCCGTTGCCGCCGCTGTCCTCTATCCGGCTGACGCGGTGGCAGGCTACGCAACCGGGTCCCTCGTCCAGGGACCAGGATTGGTGTTCATACTCTGCAAGCAAGTCCTCGCCGCCTTGGGAGAACATGCGGTTTTCCTGACCGCGGAACGGCAAGCCCACGGTGGTGCGTTGCGGATTGTGGCACCCCACGCACCAGGCGCGGAAAGCTTCTCCTTCGGTTTCGGCGGCGAAATCCTCCATAACCCGGTAGTAGGGGTTGGACTCGGCCATCAATCGATGGTTGGAGTCGGCCCATTGTTCGAAAATGCGCTGATGGCAACCGGCGCAGGACGCGGAACTGGGCCAGTCGCTCGGTTCCAGCCGGTCTCCGTTGGATGGTGCCAGCCGCAGCCAACTCGGGCCGAAGGGCAGGTTGTTGGGCCGGCGGATATAAGCCTGTAAAGCGTCGATATCGTCCTCGATGGCATCCGGTATCGCCTCCGGTGTAACCCGCCGGGCGTTGTCCCGGTCGTCGTGTCCCAGTCCCCCTTGGGTGTCCTGAATCAGGCGCACCAGGTCGGGGCCGGATTCGCCGCTGAGCAGGGAAGATAGGCCGCCATGACCACTGATGGCGCGGATCGACTTGTCTTCGGCATGGTCGTCCATCAGGTAGCGGTTGGTCAGGTTGAACCCGTCGAGGTGGCAGCTGTTACAACTCATCCAGAAGTCGCCGGTCATGGGGTATTCGGGGTTCCGATCGGTATTGCCCGAATGGAACAGGTGTGAACCCCGGCGTTCCATGGGGGTCAAAGCATCGGCTTCGCTGAGGCGCGCGTAGTCGGCATTGGTCACGCGGACACGGGCAAACGGTGAGTCGCCGCCGGTGGTCAGGCGCGTCAGATTCAGACTCTGACGGTTTTGTACCCAAAGAGTGTCGTTGTCGACCACCAGACCGTAGGGTTGTGCGCCGGGCAGGTGACGCAACAGTTGCACCGCCTGGGCTCCGCCCTGATCGATCTTGCCGACACGTCGGGCGCGGCGTTCGCCTTCGCCTTCGCCGGACCGGGAGCGGGCGCGATCGAAGACCAGTAGATCTTCGCTGCCGGCCAGGGTGATGAACACTTTGGCGCCCGTTGTGGAAAACTCGGCGTCGACCGGGTTGGAGACGATCTGGGTGCGACCGTCGACATCGGTCAGATTGATCTGGCGAAACAGTTCCTTGCGCCGGGTCGGGTCTTCGGTGAAACCGGTCGGGCCCACTGTCACGATCGACACGGCGGGGTAGACGGTCGACTGGAACTGAAATGGATGATCGACATTCCACAGCACATGGGGCAGCCAGAGTTCCGATTCGTCCGGCACGACCGCGATGTCGTCCAGGCGACGGGGCACGCCCTGAGAGACAAATTCATCCGGGTCCGACGTGTCGGTCAATGTGAAGCGCTGCAGCAACGGGGTGTCCGCCCGGCGCGTGTCGTACACACTGAGTTCTCCGGTCATCGAATGCGTCACGACCAGCCGGCCGTCCGACAGCAGCGCCAGGCCGCGTGGGGTGTCCGCGGTCGGGATGCGTTGGACGATTTCACCGGCACGCGATAACGCCACCAGTTCGTGGCTCTCGAACAGGGAGACCCAGAACCGGTCGTTGGCGGCATCATACAACACACCGTAGGGGCGATGTTCGAGTTCGACGCGTGTTCTGATGTCGAGTTCTTCGGCGTCCAACAGCCACACGTGGTCGTCAAGATACCCGGTCGCAGCCAGAATCCGACCGTCGGCGGTCACTGCCAACTGCCGTATATCGCGTCCCAGTCGGAGTTCATTTCGTTGAGTCGGGTCACTTCGATGGAGTCGACTGACGGTTCCGGCCTCGGCATTGGCGCTGAACAACCAGGGACCGGTCGGGTGGGAAATCAGACTTCCGCTTGAAACAGCCCCCTGGGCGGCAATCGGTGTCGCGACCAGCAGCATCGCCAGGATGGGGCGCAGCACACCCCAACGCCAGGCATGGCGTGCCAGCAATGGCGCGAGCATCAAGCCGGGGTACAGATGCGCCCAGCCGATCCAGGCATCGAACGCATTGCCCCGGTTACCCTTGAGGAACAGCCAGGCACCGGTCAGTGTCAGTGTCAGCAGCAGGATGTCCATGCTCCGACCGGTCCAGCGCAGGAACGGCTTGCCACTGGTGCTCAACAGACGCCGGTGACTGAACCAGAACGGTAGCACCAGTATGGGAAACACAAAGGCGCCGATCAGGGTGTGCGAAAGCAGGCTCCAACGTTGCAAACCCCAGGGAATGTGAAGCGGCGCCCACAATAACAAACCTGTTACAGCCAATGCGTACAGTAACCATTCAGGGCCACGGTTTCGAAAAGCCAGTCGTCGCCAGTACTGGCCCGGTTTGAATGATCGGTCGGTATGCACCCGTTATGACCCTCTGGATGAATCAACGAACAACGATTCCGGAGTATCGTCATTGGGGGATGTGAGAAAAATAAAGCGCCCCGTTTCGCGGGGCGCCAGTATAGCGGCGTGATCGGCCGTGATTTTGATTCACATCAACATCAAGGGGCCGCGCCGAACCGGTGTTCGCCCGAATCGCCCAGCCACTCGGCCATTTGCATGCCCTGGTTCGTTGTCGGTCCGTTGATGACGGTGCGGAACCACTGGTTGTGGCGCGCCACCAAATGGGCGACTTCCAGCTTCGGAGCGGATTCCGCACCCACGTTCCGCAATTGCAGCAGGGCGGTGCGCAGACCCGCCGAAATGGCTGCGGCGGTATACAGCGTGTGTTCTGTGGGGGTACCCGGCACGCTGGCCCAGGTGCCGATGGCGGGGTCGTATTGTTCGCGATCAATGGCGATGAACAGGTCGCGGGCGGCGTCGCGATAACGACGATCCCCGGTGGCGGAAAAGGCCGCGCCCAGTCCGCGCAGAACGGCGAACTGCGTATCCAGTGACTGGCCCGGCTCCAGGTTGACGGACGATCCCGATACCGTCGCGCCATCCCGCATCAAGCCGTTTTCGCCCTCCAAATGGGCCAGAATGAAATCGGCCTGGTGGCGAATCAGCTTCAGCGCTTCTTGCCCCAGCTGTGTTCCCAGGCCGCCGTCGCTGGTGTTCCCGCCCGCGTACCCGACCGGCAGTGCGTCCTGCGCCTTTTGGAACACGCTCAATGCGACCAGACTGTACGCCAGATCGTAGGTGGTCACGTCGCCACCACGCTCGCCGTCCCAACGATCCACCAGGGTACCGACGCCCTTGTCGAAATGCAGAGCGTTCAAGTTGCGAAACGCCATGCGGGCAAGCGTATTCGCCAATGAAAAGGCATCGGTACCGAATACATCGTTGTCGCTGTTCGCATCTCGATTGGCTTTGGGTGTTGCGGCAAATGGCTTGCCATCGAACACGGCCCGGAAGGCGGGGTTCTGGCTTTCATTGGCACTGCGCTGGTCGCTGAACGCGAGCATCTCCGCCGCCGGCCAGAGCAGCATCCAGGAATCGCGCAGATAGGATGCGCCGTCCGCGACCGTCAAAGCCGTGGCCGATTCAACCCCTAAGCGTTCTTCACTCTCGACGGCCAAACGATGCGGGAACCAGACCGGCGATGAAGCGTCGTAAGTCGGATCGATCGGTGCGCCCAGAGATTCACCGTCGTAGGTCATCCGGGTCAGCAAGTCGTGCATTTTATCGAGCGATAGCTCGGTCAGGATAACGCCGTTCAGGCCGTCCACCGAGGAAACACCCAGAGCGAAGCCGTCCCGCTGATCCTGATCGGCGGAATCGGCTTCCACCTCTTCGTCGGTATCGGTGGTGTGCAATCCACCCAGGAAATCCTGCGACCACATCACCTCCTTGAGCAGCAGGCCGCCTAGTGCGGCCGGAGATGCTTCCTTCACTGTGTCGGAGTCGGTCCAGCGCAGGGAAGCGTAGTCCCGGAAGTAGGCGGGTATGATCGCATCGCCATCGCGATCGACTTCGGATACAGCCACCGGTTCGGCGAATTCCGGCGAACCCAACTGATACGGCCAGGACAGGGGGTACATGTTCAACGGAATTTCCGTTACGGGATAACCGACGCTATTGGCCAGTTCGGTGAACCGGCGACCCAGTGCGTCCATTTCCCCGCCCCGATCCCGATTGCGTGGGCCATTGACCAGGTGCGGGCCCATGCCGGACTGGTAGTCGAGGGCATACATGGCTTCCTCGGAGTATTCATAACTTTCAATGCCGGTGATGTAGTCGAAGCGCGTGGGTTGGTCTACGGCATCAGGGTCGAGAACATCGAGATCGAGACCCAGCGCTTCCGCCAAAGGCTCTCCCGAGAGTTCGAATTCGGTATAGGCCAGAAAGGATCCGGCCGGATCGTGGCGGTGATCGATTACTTCAACCAGTGTTTGCGCGCCCGTGGCTGATGCCGAGATGATCAATGTGCCCGTCACGAGCGTCCGTTTTAGGTTGCGTGTCATTTATTTGTCCTTCGACAATGCAAGAAGTTGCGAATAATAACTATAATCAAATGCGATGAACTTTGATCTGAGTCAAGATTTATTCGCTTGGTTGCGATATGGGCGGTTCTTTTGATCTGGATCAATTGTGGGTTGTTAGGTGGTTTTATGCCGCTTGAAGACTATATATAGTGTTTTGTGTGTCTTGGGTATACAAAATATGGTGTTTTAGATGAGAGTAGTTCGAGAGGATGTGGTCTTCCGTGAGGTGCCCGGTGAAGTAGCCCTGGCTTTCACTGTCGCAGGCTGCCCACTGCGTTGCCCCGGATGCCACAGCAGTGACACCTGGTCGCCGGATCAGGGACGTATTCTGTCACCGGACCTGTTGACCGGCCGGGTACGGCGGTATGGGGGGTTAGTGACGGCCGTGCTGTTTCTGGGAGGCGAGTGGCAACCGGCGGTTTTGTCGGACTGTTTGCGGCGTGCCCGAACTCTGGGCCTTGTGACTTGCCTGTACACCGGGCTGGACGATGTCGATCCGGAGTTGAAGCAACTTCTGGACTATCTCAAAACCGGACCCTGGCGACGTGAGCTGGGCGGTCTGGATTCCCCCTCGACCAACCAACGATTCATCGACCTGCGTTCGGGTCGGATTCTCAATCAACTGTTTCAAGGAGAACATTATGCTAAGGCTGACACCGGAACAACTGGCATATAAACAACAATTCATCGAGGATTATCTGGTCGCGGATAATGCCGCCGACGGGTCCCGTCTCGATGCGAACGCCAATGTGACCCAGAAAAACATCGCCACCCTCGAGTCGGAGCTGATGAAGGATTTGCTGGTGCAGATCAACCGTACCCGGGTCGCCGACAAAGTACGGGAGCTGTTCGGTGAGGATTGGGCTCGGGAGTACCATCGCCAGATTGAATCCCACGAAATCTATGTCCACGACGAGACCAGTCTCAAGCCCTATTGCGTGTCGCTGACACTGTACCCGTTCTTGCGTGACGGCCTGACGGGACTGGGGGGCGAATCCCGCGCGCCGCAACATCTGGCCTCCTTTTGCGGGTCGTTCGTCAATCTGGTGTTCGCGGTCAGCGCTCAGTTCGCCGGTGCCGTGGCCACGGTGGAATTTTTAACCTATTTTGATTATTTCGCCCGGCGGGATTATGGCGACGACTATCTCGACACCCATGCGGACGTGATTGAAAACCACTTTCAGCATGTGGTGTACGCATTGAACCAACCGGCCGCCGCGCGGGGGTACCAGAGCGCGTTCTGGAACATCTCGATATACGACCGCTACTATTTCGAGGCGTTGTTCGAAGGTTTTGTCTTTCCCGACTTCACCTGTCCCGAGTGGGTCAGCGTCAGTCGGCTTCAGGATCATTTTCTGACGTGGTTCAACCGCGAACGAACCCGGGCGATCCTCACCTTTCCTGTGGTGACCGTGGCCGCCCTGACCCATGAACAGGGATGCCGGGACAGCGAATTCGCCGACAAAATGGCCGGTCAACTGGCCGCCGGCAATTCTTTTTTCATGTATTTATCCGACAATCCGGATTCATTGGCATCGTGTTGCCGGTTACGCAATGAAATCACCGATCGGACGTTTTCCTACTCATTGGGCGCCGGCGGTGTCGCGACCGGTTCGATCAATGTTATTACCCTGAACATGAATCGATTGATCCAGGACGGTCGGGATCTGAACGCGGAGGTCGAAAAAATCCATCGCTATCAGGTGGCGTACCGTGCCTTGATGGAAGATTATCAGGCGGCGGGCATGCTCACCGTCTATGATGCCGGGCTGATCAGCCTGGATAAACAATTCTTGACCATCGGCATTAATGGTATGGTGGAGGCGGCGGAGTACCTCGGTATCCGGCCGGGCTACCACCCGCGATATGTGGAATTTGTCCAGCGACAACTAAAGGTAATCTACGACGCCAATCGGAACGCGACCCGAGAATATGGCTACCGTTTCAATACCGAATTTGTGCCCGCCGAGAATCTGGGCGTGAAGAACGCCCAATGGGACCGCAAGGATGGCTATTGGGTGCCCCGCGATTGTTACAACTCCTACTTTTATGTCGTCGAGGACGAGGATACGCATGTACTGGACAAAATTCTCCTGCATGGCAAGGAGTTGGTCGATTGGCTCGATGGCGGGTCGGCGCTTCATCTGAATCTGGATGAGGCTCTACCCACTCAGGGATACCGTCAGGTCATCGATACGGCGGCCAAAGCCGGATGCAACTACTTTTGCGTCAATGTTCGCATTACCATTTGTAACGAATGCGACCACATCGACAAACGAACGCTCTATCATTGCGATCGATGTCATTCCAAGAATGTCGACCACGCGACGCGCGTCATCGGTTATCTGAAACGGGTATCGGCCTTCAGTGCCGGTCGGCGTACCGAGCATCGGTTGCGACACTATCACAGGACCGACGCTCAATCGGCCTGAGTCCGTCGAATCGTGAAAAATCAACCCGATTGTCGATCGCGGACGGCCGGGTTGGTAACTCCAAAGAGGTGACTGGGCTGTCTTGAATCAATGTATCGGCACGTCGATAGTCGCTACCTTGACTTATATCAATTCGCATCGGGAGATACCTTCGACACTGAAAGGATCGATTATCAGGAGGGTAACTCGATGCAATTGGGTGAAGTTTTGTTAACCGCCTTGAAACAAGCCGGTGCCCGGCACCTGTACGGTATTCCGGGAGATTTCATTTTACCGTTCTTCGAGCAAGCGGAACAGTCGTCGATATTGCCGTTGGTGACCCTGAGTCATGAACCGGGGATCGGTTTCGCCGCGGATGGCGCGGCTCGAATGTCTTGCCGACCCGCCGCGGTGGCCGTCACCTATGGCGCCGGCGCTTTGAATCTGGTGAATGCCATCGCGGGAGCGTTCGCGGAGCGCTCCCCGCTATTCGTCATAGCCGGGTGTCCGTCCGAGGCTGAGCGCGGCAGCGGGTTTTTATTGCACCATCAGGCCAAGACACTTGATTCCCAGTATCGGATATACTCCGAAATCACATGTGATCAGGCCCGAATCACCGATGCCGACACCGCACCGGATATAATTGCGCGCTTGTTGCGTTCCTGCATTACCTATTCACAGCCGGTTTTGTTGGAATTGCCCCGCGATCTCGCCACAGTTCCCTGTCTCCCAGTAGTCCCTCTTTCGCCATTGCCTTTCGAGCCACAGGCGATCAGTGCCTGTGCCGAGGAAATTCTAGACGTACTGAGTGGAGCCAATTCACCGGTATTGATGGTGGATGTGGAGATACGCCGGTATGATCTGGAAGACGAGGTGGCGGCATTGGCCAGGCGTCTCAATGTACCGGTGGTCACGACTCTGATGGGGCGGGGGTTACTTGCCGATACCGACGTGCGTGTCCTGGGTACCTATTTGGGGGAGGCTGGAGACCCTGAGCTCACGGAACTGGTTGAATCGTCCGATGCACTATTGTTGCTTGGCGTCATCCTGTCCGATAGCAACTTCGGCCCGAGCGGTAAACGCCTGGATATTCGCAAAGCCATGCTTGTATCCAATCGGGAAGTGCAGCTGGGCTATCATAACTATCACGAAATCCCCATGGGTGAATTGATCCAGGCCCTGCTCGAACGTCTGCCGGAACCCGGTCGGATCGAACCCGAACAACCCGCGGCGTCGCCGATGTGGGAAGTGGATGATCAACCGTTGACTCCGGCCGATATCGCTGCCGGTATCAATCTGTTTATTGCGGATCAGCCGGATCCGGTCCCGATCGCATCCGATATCGGGGATTGCCTGTTCACAAGCCTCGATATTCATCACACCCCCGTGGTGGCGCCCGGGTACTATGCTTCGATGGGATTCGGTGTGCCGGCCGGTATCGGAATTCAACTCACCACTGGTCACCGCCCGATCATCCTGGTCGGCGATGGCGCGTTTCAGATGACCGGATGGGAGCTGGGTAATTGTCAGCGATTGGAGGTGGACCCGATAGTCGTGCTCTTGAACAACAGAAGCTGGGAAATGATTCGTGTGTTTCAGCCCAACAGTCAATGCAGTGACCTGGGTGACTGGCATTATGCCGGACTGGCCGATGCGTTGGGCGGGCTGGGATTGAGAGTCTCCACCCGACGTGATTTCAGAGCCGCATTGGCGGAGGCCGATCAGGCGCGTGGCAGTTTCGTTTTAATCGAGGTAATGCTGGAATCGGGTGCCGTATCGCCGACGCTGAAACAATTCGCCAAGCGGCTGCAGGCGAAACGGTCACTGAGCCCATAAGAGGCTTCGGTATTCCCGGCTTGGCAACTTTGGCCTACGGTATGCGTCAAATGATCATTACGTAGCATTCTGACTAACGCTTTAACCTTATAAAGATTCATATAAAAATAAATGTTTTTTAGGGTGTGTGACCAATGAGCATCCTGAACTGTATGCGGATAACCGTCTTGAACGCTGGTTTAAGACTCATAGTGCGAGGTGTATCGTGGACTGGAGCCTGGACATGACGGCGGGGACGGAGCTGTTGACGGAAACGTTGTACGACATCCACGAACCCGATTGTTGCGAGTTGTATGAGTCGCTGGTGACGGGTGATCAAAAGCACGCATATACTCATTCCAGTAAACCCCTTTCAACTGTAGAAGGATCTAGGATCTTGACGAAATAGGAATCGTCGCCATCAATATGGGTGAAGCGATAACCCTGGTTGGTGTAGAAGCGAACGACATCCTGCCATTGTGTGGTGGTTTCCAGAACGACCCGTGATATCCCCTCGCTCACAATCCGGTTTTCCAGCGCGCTCAATATTTGAGTGGTATAGCCCTGTTTTCTATACGGTTTAGCGACCGACATCCGTACGATGGATGCCACGCCAGTTTCCAAGTTTATCCAGGCTCCCGTAGCCACAACCCGACCGTTCTTTAGGCCGATCACCATGTTGGAACCATAGGTTTGGCTGAGGTGCTGGACGTCGGGATTCATCGCCGGGTCGTACAAAGACCAATGTTCCCGAAGCCCTGCTTCTATGACCTCCCGAGCCTGTTGTTCGTAGCGCTTGGTTAGCGGTTCTACGCTGTCGAGGCTGGATTCATTGAAAACACTCATGCTGATTGCGCGGACTCAAACGGGTCAGTGGATGTAAACCGTCTGGCCAGTTCCCCGGCCCAATTGGCGGTCACCAATGGATGCCCCTGGGCGGAGCTAACGAGGGCTATGTCGATACCGGGCAGTGGGGGGAGCTCGTGAATAGGGGCAACCTCAACCAAGTCGGGCGAAAGCGATGCCCTTGCCGCAGCTGTAATGGCCATTCCGCGACGGACCAGAGCGATTAAAGCGCCCGCATTAGCGCTCAAGGCCTTGAGGCGATACGGGCGATGGGTCTTATTGAGTCCGTCCAGGGCTGCACTGTGAAATTTGCAGTCCGCTTCGTAAAGGGCCAGAGGAATCGATGCATGCTGCTGCCAATCGAATTGGGGGTGTTGAATCCAGATGCCGCGATCGTGCATCAACACATGCCCTTCGTCGCTGTCGACAGCGCGTGTCAAAATCGTCAGATCCAGTTCACCCTCATCGACCAGGGTCCTTAGCTTGACGGTGGGAGCGCAGACCAGTTGCAGCTGTAATTCCGGGTATTGATCCTGAATGATCTCGACCAGTTGCGGTAACAGGCTCTGGGCATAATCGTCCGGGCTGCCGATGCGCAACGGGGGCAGGGCGCTGTCGGTTCGCAGCTGACTCAGCGCTTCGTCGTGCAACGCCAGCAGTCGCCGTGCGTAGCTGACCAACTGCTTGCCGTCCGGCGTCAGTTCCAGGTTGCGGCCTTCCTTGAAGAACAGGCTGCAGCCGGCCTGTTCCTCCAGTCGTTTCATTTGCATGCTGAGCGCGGCCTGGGTGCGATGCACCTGGCGGGCGGCTCGGGTCAGGCTGCCGGTGTCGACGACGGCGATGTAGGCGCGAAGCAGGTCGATGTCCATTGGGGTTCCGGTGAGTCGATCCATCAGCCTTGCTTATGGCTGACGTCAGTTTAATTCGATTGTTGTTTCCAGTGATCGGGGAGACACTGCCGCCCGGTGTTCAGGGAGAGCGCCGGGCCGGCCACCCCAACGATTGACGCATTGGAGACGACCATGATCTTGCACGACTATCTGCCTTCCGGCAACGGCTACAAAGTACGCCTGTTGTTGAACCGACTGGAGCAACCTTACGACTACCGTCACTACGACATAGTTCAGGGGGCCACCCGTACGCCCGAATTCCGCCGCATGAATCCAGCGGGAAAAATCCCCGTTCTGGAGCTGGATGACGGCCGCTTCCTGAGTGAATCCAATGCCATTCTGTTTTACCTGTCACAGGGCACCGACTACTGGCCGCAAAGCCGGTGGGAACAGGCCCAGGTCCTGAAGTGGATGAATTTCGAACAGTACAGCCACGAACCAAACATCGCGGCCCCCAGGTTCTGGCTTACGCATCTGGGCCTGAATGAAGAACGTCGCACCCAGCTGGCCGGCAAGCAGGCACAGGGGCGAGCGGCACTGGCTGTGATGGAGGATCGCCTGGCCGAGCACGACTGGTTCGTGGCGGACCGTTGTACCATCGCCGACATCGCGTTGTATGCCTACACCCATGTGGCGGATGAGGGCGGATTCGAAATGAACGACTATCCGAACATCGGGCGCTGGATGCACCGGTTTGCCACTCAGCCGAACCACAGTGTGATCACCGACGAATAGCCTTCCTCCTAAGTCCGGTACCCGTTCAACTCATGAAAGGTGGCGGGTATCGAATCGGGCCATTTCATTCCGATTTTCAGGGCATTCGTACCTTGACTTCCATGGGAATAAAGCAATAATACCTTTAAAGAATCATATTAAATGAATGTTTAAAAGAATCCTCCTTCAATCCGGTCATGCCGTGCCCGGAGCGGGCGATTCAACAGCTAACCCAAGCGAGGTATGACAATGACCGTGACCGACACTCCGTTACTGAATAAGAGCCTGGCCGATATCGCCACGCAAGTGGCCGGTTCCACCCGGGTATTTCGCCACTACAAACTCGACTTCTGCTGTGGCGGACACCTCAGCCTCCAGGATGCGCTGAATGCCAAAGGGCTCGATGCCGAACCGGTGCTGGCCGAGTTGGAGTCGCTCGCGGATGTCGAACCCGAAACGGACTGGGCCGGCTCATCACGCAGTGAACTGATCGACCACATTTACAACCGGTATCACCTCACGCATCGACAGCAATTGCCGGAACTTCTGAAAATGGCCAGGCGTGTCGAGGCCGTACACGGAAACAAACCGGATTGCCCGGTCGGCTTGGCCGAACACCTGGGCCATATGTCGCATGAACTGGAAGGGCACATGCAGAAGGAGGAGCAGATTCTGTTTCCCATGTTGCGCAATGGGCTCGTGCAACAGGCCGCAGGCCCCATTCATGTCATGCAAAACGAGCACGATGACCATGGCGAGGCGTTGCAACGCCTGATGGATCTGACCAACGATATGACCCCACCAACCGGCGCCTGCAATACCTGGCGGGCACTGTACGCCGGTCTGGAAGCCTTGCGACATGACTTGATGGAGCACATCCACCTTGAGAACAACGTCCTGTTCAAGGTGGCCTGATAAGCGGTTCAAAGCGTCTTGCGAAAGTGGAGCAGGGCGCTTTCCGGCTGCATCAATCACTGTTTTATTACTCCTCAAGCGAGGTGCATCATGGATTGGAACCTGGACATGACGGCGGGGTCGGAGTTGTTGGCGGAAACGCTGTACGACATCCGCGAACGCGATTGTTGCGAGTTGTATGAGACACTGGTGGCGGGTTGTTGCCGGGATTTGGACGGGGCCGAGAAAGATCCGGAACCCGATCATTATTAACACCAGGGAAACTACACGCCGCGTTTTCAGCCCCACTCATTCCAAAAATTAAACGGTCGTTTGAAAGTTAGCCAAAAGCGTCGCCTTTCCATTCGACTTCTATACACTCCGGACCCCGTTAATAACAAGAAGACTGCATCCGGGTAGTTGCACATGCGCTTTTGGCTGACTGTATTGATAGTAATGAGTCCGTTGTGGCTCTCTCCCACCTGGGCCGCTCCGTTATTGTTGAACGGTCTGGCGCCCTACAAGCATCTCAATAAAGAATATTATTTGGCGGCGTTGTATACCGAACGCCCGCACGAGTCTCTGTCGTCCTACCGTTCCGATGAAGGTGCCCGACGACTGGTGGTGAAAGTAACCACCGACCGATGGTCACCCCGGCGTTTCAACATGATGTGGAAGCAAGACATCGCCATCAATAACGACCTGCAGTCCAACCCGGCGGTGACCGAATTGGTGAAAACGTTCACCGAAGGCCCCGCATCCGATCTGACTGTCGGCGACACCATTGTGATCAGTTTTGAACCGGGGCAGGGGTCGAAAGTCGTTGTGAACGACAGTCTGTGGCTCCACTCCGAGTCGCCGGATCTTTTCGGTTTTCTGGCCAATGCCTGGCTGGGGGATATTCCATCCTCGCAGCGGTTTCAATCCCAGCTGCTGGTTGGCGGTGAACTGAATTCGGTCAGCGAGCGCGAACGTTTGGCCCGCTTCAATGCGTTGAGCATCTCGGGCAATCGCCTGGCGTTGCTCGACGAATGGCAGGGCCAGGGCCAGTCGAAAGCCGAGGAAGAAGCACGGCGTCAGGCCGAAGCCGAACGGGCCGCTCGCGAAGCCGAAGAACGACGTCGGGCCGAGCGTGAAGCCGAACGCCGTCGTGAAGCCGAGGCGTTGGCCAAGGCCAAGCGCGAAGCCGAGGAACTGGCCCGCGCCAAAGCCCGGGCGGAAGCCGAAGCGGCCGCGCTGGCCGAAGCCCGTGCCAAGGCGCGCGAGGAAGCCGAAGAACTGGCGAAAGCCAAAGCCGAAGCGGAAGCCCTGGCGGAAGCCAAGGCGGCCGCCGAAGCCGCCGCCAATGCGCAGGCCGAGGCGCAAGCCGTGGAAGCCGCGCAACAAACGGCGCGCCAGCAAGCGGAACGCAAGGCGTACCAATGGTCGTTGTACCAGTGGAACGTTCAGCGTCAGGTCTATCCCAAGGTGGCCTATCCCGATTGGGCTCGGCAATTGAAGCAGGAAGGGGAAGTGCAACTGGACCTGGTGTTGAGCCGGACCGGCAGTTTGCGCGCCGTCACCGGTGTCCGCCCCGCGAATGCCGGACTGTTGGGGCAATCGCTCCGCTCGGCCGTCGAAGCGGCGGCGCCGTTCGGCCCAATGCCGGACAACTTCACCGAAGACCAGTACCGGGTCACGTTGCGCTACACCTTCAAGCTCGACCAGCCTCAGGCCATTTTGCCGCCGAAGCCCGTACCGCCCGCTTTTATGGCCAATGAAAACCGGCAACTGAGCGATGAGCAAAAAGCCGAAGTGCTGGCCAGTTATCAGCTTCGAGTTCGCGAACAAATCCTCAATGCCGTCGAATATCCCTACTGGGCCGAGAGTCTGGGGAATGAAGGCACCGTCGGTGTGCGGGTTCGGGTCAACGCCGATGGAACCCTGGCCGAGGTTCAGTTGGACGAGGCGTCCCGCCATGCCGTGCTGAACAAGGAATTGCAGGATGCCGTCACCCGTGCCGCGCCGTTCGAGGCCATCCCGGAAGAACTGGGTCTGGCGCTGGCGGACGTCGGTGTCACCCATGAATTCAAACTGAAGTAATTCGCTGTGTGCCGGTGGGTCCTCCACCGGCGACTTTCCGAGTGCAGGAGATGCCTATGAAACTCACCCCCTGGGCCCTGATGGGCTCGCTGATGTTGCCCGTGGGCGCCTCGGCCTTCGACATGCGCCTGAACGGCTTTATGTCGGTGGCCGGTGGCATGACGCTGGGCGAGGACCAGCATATCAATATCGATCCGTTGAATGTGGACGAGTCCGATATCAACACCACCGGCGAAGGCAATTATTGGGTCGGCTACAACAACGAGCTGGATTTCACCGCCGACAGCATGGTCGCCATTCAGGCCATGGCCGACATCAACGAGAAAATGTCCGCAACCGCTCAATTGGTCGGTCGTGGCGGCGACGGCTTCAACACCACCTTCGAGTGGGCGTATCTGAGCTATGAAGCGACCGAGAACCTCGAATTGAGGGCCGGGCGCGTGCGGATGCCGATTTTCTACTATTCCGATTTCCTGGAACTGGGATACGGCTATCAATGGGTCCGTCCGCCGGTGGACACCTACAATGTGTTCGTCACCTCGGTCGAAGGCGTAAGCGGCACCTACGAGTTCTATTTCGGCGACCTGGGGATGGAATTGGCGGGCTATCTCGGCTCCACCCAGGGGACGGACCCGGAGACCGGATCCTTTGTCGACTTCAAAACCATGCGGGGCGTGTCACTGGAAGTCGCCGCCGGCGACGTCAGCCTGCGCGGCTCCTACAACACCGCGCCGGATGCCACGCTGACCCGAATCGGCGTTCCCATGGCGCTCGACTTTCCGGCCGAATTTGTCTCCGGTGCGGCGGTATACGACAACGGTACCCTGTTCTCGATCGCCGAATACACGAAGACGATCAACGATTCGAACCTGATCAATAACCGCATCGGCTGGTACGCCTCCGCCGGTTACCGAATCGGAACCGTTACGCCACATTTGACCTATTCGGTGCAGCAAACCGAAAGCAACATGATCAACCCGTTGACCGGTGACCCGGCTCCGAATGCCGAGAATCCGACCGACATCCGCTCCATCACCGGCGGCGTCCGCTGGGACTTCAACATCGCGGCGGCATTAAAGCTGGAATACACCCACCGTGAAGACAACACCGATGATCCCTACCGTGGCTACGGCGATGCCGATCTGATCACGGTAGCCGTAGACGTCGTATTTTGAGGGTGAGAACTGACTGATGATGAATGTGATAAACAAGACGATACAGGGGCTGGTGCTGGCCTCGCTGATGTTGATGACGCCCGTGTTCGCCGACATGGTGGTCATCGTGCATCCGAGCAACGACAACCCCATTACCCAGGATTTCCTGAAAAACCTGTACCTGGGCAAAACGCAGACGTTCGAGGACGGCTCCCGGGCGAAACCCTTGGACCTGTCCCCCGGCGATGACTTGCGACAGACGTTTCTGCGCATTGCCGTCGAGCAGAAGCCGGTGCAGTACCGCCGTCACTGGTCCAAGGCCTTGTTCACCGGCGGCGGTGAACCCCCGGAAGAAGTTACATCGCAACGACAGGTGATCGAAATGATTGCCGAAAACCCGGACATGATCGGCTATGTCGACGCCGAACTGCTGGACGACCGGGTGAAATCCGTTTTGCGGGTGAGAATGTAAAACCCGATCGAGTGGTTTCGAATTCACGACGAATTCGAAACCCAATCTTTTTATTCAACAATTCTGTATTAACTTGGCATCTCGTGCTTGAGTCGAGCCAATAGTCCGATTAAAGCCTCGATATGCCGCTCTTCGGTGCGCCAGGACGATACCGATATCCGAAACGCGGGTCGATTCTGCCAGACCGATGGACCGAACCAGACCTGTCCGGATTGTTGGGCGGCCTGCACGATGGCTCGGGTTTGTTCATCGGTATCCGCCCGGACCAACACCTGATTCAGCACCACCTCGTTCAGCACCCTGTACCCCGCAGCGGATAATCCTTCTGCAACTCGTCCGGCCAACGCGCAATGCCGCTCGACCATCCCGGCGACGCCCTGTCGACCCAATCCTTTCAATGCGGCCCAGATCGGAATGCCTCGTGCGCGCCGGGAAAATTCCAGTCCGAGATTTTTTTGCGCCGTCGGGTCGGCCTGTGCGTAGTCGGCGTCGCTGTTCATGGCCTGCGCCAGGGCGTCGGCATGGCGGCAAATCACCATGGCGCCGTCATAGGGGGTGTTCAGCCATTTGTGTGCATCGACGGTCCAGCTGTCGGCCAGGTCGATGCCTTCGGTCAGGTAAGCGTGGGTGTTGCTGGCCCGTGCCCATAATCCGAAAGCGCCGTCGATGTGCACCCAGGCGCCGGCCTTGCGGGCCCGGGGCAACAGTTCCGCGAAGGGATCGAAGCCGCCGGTATTCACTTCACCGGCCTGTAGGCAGAGCAGGGTGCGGTCATTCAGCGCCGGAACGGCATCCAGGCACAGGCGACCCCGGTCGTCGCAGGGCACATTCACAATGTTGTCTTCGCCGAATCCCAGTAGCCTCAGGACTTTGCGCACCGTGATGTGGATATTCTCCGGACACACCACCCGAATGGCCGGAGCGCCCGCCAGGCCCTGTCGATCCATATCCCAGCCCGCCCGGGCCAGCAGGACCCGACGCGCCGTGGTCAGCGCCGACAGTGCGCCAGCGGTGGCGCTGGTGCCGAACCCGACGGCGCTGTTGCGCGGCAGATCCAGAATGTCCAGCAACCAGCGGGCAGCGGTGCGTTCGATGGCGTCCGCCGCCGGGGAGTTGACCGCGCTGGAGGCGCACTGGTCCCAGGCCAGGGCGATGCGCTCGGCGGCCGACGCCACCGGCAGGCTGGAGCCGATGACAAAGCCGTAATAGTTCGGGCCGGCCGAGGCGACCGTCGCCGGTCCGCCCAGTCGGGAAAGCTGCTCCAGAATTGTCGCCGCATCCTGAGGCTGTTCCGGCAAGGGTTCGTCGAAGCCCGACAACGCCCGGCGTGCCGGTTCATCCGGAAAAACAGGCCGGTGTTCCAGCGATTGCACATAGTCGACCGCTTGCCGCTCGGCGTAGGCCAACAGGTCGAATTCGGTTGTCATATCCAGTGTCCTCGGTCACTCGTGTAGGGAGTACTCATGCTAGGATGACTGGAAGTCACGTAAAAACGATTTATTGTCGGTCTTAGAGTGAGTAGATATCACAATGAAGCGACTTCCTTCCCTGCAAACCATTCAGGCCTTCGAGGCGTCCATCCGGCATGGCAGTTTCACTCGCGCCGCCGAGGAGCTGCATCTCACTCACGGCGCGATCAGCCGTCATGTCCAAAAACTCGAAGACTGGTATGGCAAAGCCCTGTTCGAGCGTCAGGGCCCCCGGGTGCGGCCCACGGTGGCCGGGGAAGGGCTGCGACAACGGCTGCTGGACCCGTTACATGGTTTGTACCAGGCGCTGGAAACTCCGGTCCGGCCACGGCGGGACGCCCTGTACCTGTCGACTCTGGTGTCCATCGCCCAGACCTGGATTCTGCCGAACCTGGACGACTTCAAGCAACAATGCCCCAACATCGACCTGACCGTCGCGACGGACTACCAGGTGTTGAGTATTCCTCCCGCCAGCAAGGTGGTGGCGTTGCGTTTCGGTCAATTCGACCATCGCGGACTCTTTGCCGAAAAACTGCTGGACGAGTCGATGGTGGCGGTGGCTTCGCCCGCCTGGCTGGCCCGTCACGGAGCCGATCCGGCTCACTGGCCGACCGAGGATATGGTCGTGCATACCGCGACTCCCTGGCCTGCGACCCTCAAGACCGAAACCGGCGTGACCCGGCTGCCTCTGGCGCAGGGGGCGCGATTCAATGACGCCCAGCTGTGCCTGCAGGCGGCTGCTCACGGAATGGGGGTCGCCTGGACCCGGAGTCAGATGGCCCGGACGGCTCTGGAACGTGGCGATCTGGTGGCGATCGAACCCCTGCGCCAACAGAGCGATCGCTCGTACTGGTTGGTCTGCCGCGAGGAACTGATCCAGGATCCGACCCTGGTCTTGTTTCGGCGGTGGATTCACGATGTGATAGGGGGCGTTTAACGCTTTGGAACGATTGACTGCGATCACAATAAGGGCACCCGAATGAAGTACACCCCGACCCATCCAGCACCGGCGGATGCCGCCGATCGCCGCCGCGCGGCCCCTGTCGTCGCTTACCCCACGGACAGCCTGCCCGGGTTCGATGCGGCGCTGTACGCTTCGGCGCGAACCGACATGACCCTGGTGGACCGTTGGGAGATCCCGCCCCGGGACGCGAAGTGTTTCACCGTGCCGGCCGGTCATCTGTGCCGCATCGTCAGTGTCGAGGGCCCTCAGGTGGGCGACCTGAACCTGTGGAACCTCCACGATCCGAGCGAGCATTTCTACAGCGGCAAGACCCGGGCCCTGCACGGGACCCATCTGAGCACCGGGGATCGGTTGTGGAGCACCTTCCCGACTCTGCGGCCCCTGGCCACCCTGACCGACGACACTCTGGACTGGTACGGCTGGGATGACGACGGCGCCAGTTTGCACGATGTGATCGGCACGCGGTGCGACCCCTACACGCAACGGTTGTTGAACGGCAGCGACTACCACTATTGCTGCCATTCGAACCTGACCCGGGCCGTGTCGCGGTACACGGGGCTGCCTCTGGAGCAGGCCGAGGCCCGGGTGCACGATGTGTTCAATGTCTTTATGTGCACCGGGTTCACCCGCGATACCCATCAGTATTTCATGAAGGCGAGTCCGGTCCGGCCGGGCGACTATCTGGAATTCGTGGCGGAAGTCGATTTGCTGGGCGCCTTGTCGGCCTGTCCCGGTGGTGATTGCGGGCACAGCCATTCAAGCGATGACAACCCCTGTTATCCATTGGCGGTGGAAGTTTACCGGCCATCGGCGCAATTCCTGTCGGCCTGGCGGTCACCGGCTGCCAACCCTTATGCCAGGCAGCATGGGACATAACACTGGATTCGGTGAATGGACAACTCCCCGAGTGCCGTCTACTGTAAACAGACGCTTGTTTGTCACTGGACCCGGGTTGCCATGTCACGCTGGTGGATGTTGTTGGTCTTCCTGTGGTGTTCGGATGTCTTTCCCGCCGAATGGGATGTCGTCTATCCGGCGGACGAGTCGCCCCTCGACACGCGATTCGAAGACTTGAAGGAAATACTCCGCACGGCACTGGAAATAACCGAGGAAGACTTCGGACCGTTCGACATGCGTTCGGTCGAGATTCCGATGACGTCCCTGCGTTACTCCCAGGAGCTGCAGTCAGGGCGCTTCCCCAATGTGATCTGGACCTCCACATCCCGCGCCAGGGAGCGGAATTTAAGACCCATTCGCATCCCGCTCCGCAAGGGCTTGCTGTCCTACCGCGTATCCATTATCCGCTCGGATACTCAAGCCAGGTTGCGACAGGTGACGACGCTGGAAGATCTGAAATCCCTTTCGCTGGTGCAGGGCACGGGATGGGGCGATGTCCGGGTCTATGAAAGCAACGGCCTGACCGTGCTCACCAGTGGGTACGAGAGCCTGTTCCGAATGATTCAAGCCGGACGTGCCGACCTGTTTCCCCGCGGAATCGGGGAGGTGTTTCCGGAATGGGAGGCACGCCGGGAGGCTATGCCGAGCCTCGCGATCGATGAACACCTGCTGCTGTATTATCCCTGGCCTTATTATTTTTTCGTCAACAAGGAAAACGACGCCCTCGCCGAGCGCCTTGAGACCGGTCTGATGCGGATGATCGAGGACGGCAGTTTCGACGAAATTTTCTGGCGCTACAACGGCGAGTCCATTCGTCGGGCCAATCTCGATGATCGCCAGGTCATTCAATTGGACAACCCGTTGTTACCGGCCGAGACGCCGCTTGACGACGAAAAGCTGTGGTTCCGGCCACAATAACGCGAGTCAACAATCCCTCTCTTTAGAGTATCGTTTATTCCTTACCCGACTGTTCCCGGTCACGGACGGTGCTTTTCGCGCTTTGCAGAGCTTCGTATCCAGTTGAACGTTGCGAATCCGCGAGCGTTGGCTATTTTTATAGTGTGATGCAGTTCACATAAATCCTAGCCGTACGGGACGAATGAAATGAAGACATACCGCATTTTGCTACCCCTTCTCGCGCTCAGCCTGACTCTGTCGGCCAAGGCCGACACCATTACACTGGCCAATGGCGATTGGGCGCCTTATCTCGGTGAAAGCCTGCCGAATGGCGGTCCGGTGGCTCACCTGGTGTCCGAGGCGTTTGCCACTCAGGGCTGGACGGTCCGCTATGAGTACCTGCCCTGGAAGCGGGGTTACAACATGGCGGAAGCCGGAGAGCTGGACGGTTCCATCGTCTGGAGCCGCAACGCGGAGCGCGAAGCCGTCATGAACTACAGCGATCCGGTGGTGCAACTGGACACGGTCGTGTTTTACGCCGATGACCGCCCGGTCGACTGGAGCGAGCCCGATGATCTCAAAGGGTTAAGACTCGGTGGCGTAATCGGTTACGACTATGGTTTTGTCAAACCGGATGACGGTTACAACGTCTCCTACATCGGTGAGCCGGTCAATAACTACCGTAAGTTGATGGCGGATCGTCTCGACGCCGTGATGGAGGAGCGTTTGGTTGGTTTGAACCTCGCCAAAGAATCCGGTGTAGCCGATCAGGTCAGCTATCACCCCAAGACCATCAAATCCAAGCCTTACTTCCTGATCGTCGGCAAGGCCAACCCCAAGTCGGAGGAGATCCTCCGGGTCTTCAACCTTGGCCTGCAGGAGCTGAAGGACAACGGAAGCTACGACAGCATCCTGGGCGTGAATTGATCGCTGATCTATAAAACCTGGGTAAAAATAATTGACCCTGTCCAGACGATCCATTACCGTAGTGGCCGGTTCCAGACACCGGCCGCTCGCGGACCCAGGTCCATGGTGAAGTTCTGGTCTGATTAATCGGTCACTCTTGTGCATTTCGCCGGGGAGACAATGCGAGCCCTTCCACATCTGATGTAACGCGGAATGCCCACAAGTGGAGACTGACATGTCATCCTTGTCGGAGTCGCCGGAAGACCGGTCCTCTCATTTCACTCACCTTCCGCTACCGAAGCTCTACCTCCAGACGGCCCTGCCGATCATATTCGTCATGGGCATGAACGGCCTGCTGACGGTTGTCGATGCCCTGTTTTTGGGGATCTTCGTCGGTCCTGAGGCGTTGGGCGCGGTCACTTTGATGTTTCCGGCCTACATGCTGATTGTGGCGTTGTCGACCCTGGTCGCCAGTGGTATGTCGAGCATTCTCGCCCGTTGCCTGGGAGGACGTGAATTCGACCAGGCGCGCATCGTATTCGCCGCCGCCCATGGCCTGGCCATCGTGATTGGCACTGTGCTGATCGCCGGGTTCTTGTTGGCCGGCGATGCACTGACGCTGCGAGCCGCCAACGGCAACGCCACACTGGCCGCCATGGGGTCGGTGTATTTGCGTCTCACCGTCTTTTTCTCGCCCGTACTCTTCGTGCTGGCACTGCAATCGGATGCCTTACGTAACGAGGGCCGGGCGGGATTGATGGCCGCCATGAGTCTGTTGGTGTCGATCGCCAACATGGGCTTCAACTACCTGTTGATCGGTGTCCTGGAGTTGGGCGTGGCCGGTTCGGCATACGGCACACTGCTGGCTCAATGCTTGGCTCTGGCGTGCATCGCGACCTTCCGGGTTCGCGGCCGGACCCCGCTCAGGCTCAATGGTCCAAGCTGGCACCCCGCGAACTGGGGCGGCATCGGGTCGTTGTGGTCGGACATTCTTCGATTGGGCGCGCCGCAAAGCCTGACGTTCCTGGGGCTGGCGCTGGGATCGGGCTCCATTATCCTGGCACTGCAATGGGTTGGAGCGGCCGGTTATGCCGATACCGTTTCCGCCTACGGCATCGTCACCCGCATCATGACCTTTGTCTTTTTACCGTTGTTGGGATTAAGCCATGCGATGCAATCGATCACCGGCAACAACTATGGTGCGCGGCTCTGGTTTCGATCGGATGACAGTCTGCGCCTGGCCCTGGCGATCGCCCTGGTGTATTGCGTGGTCTCGGAACTGGTGCTGGTGAGCCTGGCGGCGCCGTTGGGCGGTTTGTTCGTCGACGATCCGGCCGTCGTCTCCGAGGTGGGTCGTATCCTGCCGATCATGGTCTCACTGTATGTCGTGGCCGGACCGGTCATGATGCTGGCCACCTATTTCCAGGCCATCGGCGATGCGGGACGGGCGGCTTTGCTCAGCCTGACCAAACCGTATCTGTTTGCCATTCCCCTGACCTTCCTGCTGCCCGGAATCGTCGGTGAAACCGGGATCTGGCTGGCTGTACCGGTCGCCGAAGGACTGCTTCTGGTCGTCGCCGTGGTGGTATTGACGCGGACGGCCCGCCAGCACGGCTGGGTGTGGGGCCTGTTTCGCAGCCAAGTCAGCGAGGTGACCTCATGAGCGGCCCCATACCCGACATTGCCGGCCTCAAGGCACAGGCGCGGCGGCTGCGCGAGCGACTGGCCCGGTCCGGCTCCGATCCGGGCCATGCGGCGGTACTGGAACTGATCGCCCGGCACCATGGCTATCGTGACTGGAACACACTGAGGGCCGTGGTCGGGAAACGGACCGATGCACCGGTCGCGACCGGCGAACGGGTACGCGGGACCTATCTCTCCCATCCCTTCGAAGGCGTGGTTGTCACGGTGCAGGCCGTGAGCCTGGGCTGGTTCCGCATTCGGCTGAAGCTGGACCAGGCCGTGGATGTGGTGGCGTCCGAGCATTTTTCCGGGTGGCGGAAGCAGGTCACGGCTGTCGTCGACTCAAACGGGGTGACGGCCGAGGCGACGTCCGACGGCGAGCCGCATCTGCGGCTGGAGTCTGGATAGGGCCGCGTTTTGGCTGAGTGGCCGTGATTGTGTGATCCAGTTCAAATAATGACCTTGGATTCGGGTCACACACCGCCTGGCTTTTTCCTTTAGATTAATAATGTCTTCTAACCTCCCCGTAGAATAATGCCTAATTGTCTCCTAAGCTCCACGGTTACCATTTTGTTACTGTCCAGTAGACAGCCGTCGGACATCCAAGGAGACACCATTGAACGACCGTCAGTCTGAATCCACACACGCTTCCAAGCCGTCGTCCACGGTGGACCCGCTGTTTATCGAAGCCGAGCAATTGGCGAAGGACTTCTCGCTCTTCCCCGAGCGGCACAACACCGATCTGCCGACGCCGGCCGATCATATGGAAGGCCTGATCAGCGACGACCAGATCAAGGCCAAGCTCAAGCAGATCGCGGCCATGGACGTCGACACCTACATCGAGCGGACTGTCCTGCCCAGCCAGGACAACCGCCGTCCGGGCGTTCGCGACGTGGTGGCCGGGCTGAATGCCCGGGTGCTGAACGAAGTGAGCCGGGGCGCCCTGTACAGCGCCGAGCTGGAAATGAACTTCGGTGGCCAGAAGCGCCGCATCGGCCTGGTGGCCCAGGATCGCGAGAGCTCGAACGGCGCCTGGATGCCGGAACACCACCGGCTGGCGGCCGAGCGCGTGCGCACCTTCGCCGAACTGAGCATGCCCATTGTCTATTTGATCGACACACCCGGGGCCGATGCTGGCGAAGCCGCCAACCGCGATAACCAGTCCCACTCGATTTCCCGCCTGATCGCCGAAACCACAAACCTGGACGTGCCGACGCTCGGCATCGTCATCGGTGTGGGTTACTCGGGCGGTGCCATTCCGCTGGCCGCGGCCAACCTGTTGCTCTCGGCGCGCGACGGCATTTTCAACACCATCCAGCCGCAGGGCCTGCAGAGCATCGCGCGCAAATACAATCTGTCCTGGCAGGAATGCGCCAAGTACGTCGGCGTCTCCCCGGAAGAGCTCTACACCCAGGGCTGCATCGACGGCGTCATCGATTATTCGCCGCTCGACACCGACGCCCGCCAGCGCAACCTGGAACAGGCGATCGTCACCGGCATTCAGTCGATCGAGCGCGCCGCCGTCGACTTCGTGCGCCGCACGCCGGACATGATGACCCACTATCAGCGCAGCCTGGAGCGCTATCTGCACCCGTCCGAGCGACTGCAAAACGTCGAGGGCGCCTCCAGCCTGATGCTGGCCAGCAACCCGACCAGTCAGGTCAACGTCTTCGGCGTGTGTTATCGCTATTTGCGGTATCTCGCCCTGCGCGGACGCATTCATTCCATCTCCCAGCGCCAATACGGCCGACTGTCGAACCTGAGCGTCCCCGAGGGCGATCTGGACGAGCGCATCAAGGCGCTGCATGCCCAGGCGTTTCAAAGCTGGCTGGCCAGCCCGGACAAGGTGATTTACGACGACGAACTCGCCAAAGCCTGGAAAACCTTCGCCAGCAAGCGCGACGAAGTCGGCGAAGACCGGAACGCCTTCACCCGTCTGATTCTGGGTGAGCCCAAGGACAACTACGAAAAAGCCAAGAAGGCGTTGCTGTTCACCCTGGCGATTTCGCTGTACAACCGCTGGAAATCCGGTGCAGCCAACAATTTCCGCGCGTTGATTCAGACTCTGGAAAGCGACGAACTGCCCCAGACCGAAACCTGGCCCAAGCTGGCCGATCTCAGCGTGGTCGATGTCGTCGCCCACAAGGATCTGCGGGCGGACTTTATCGACCAGTGCCGCAACATCCTGATGTTCGACGCGGTATACGACAGCGCCGTCGCCAACCTGGCCAGCATTGCCCGCGAAGCGATGGAAGACCGGGCGCTGAGCCGCGAGTCGGTCGGCAAGTTGCTCGACAAAGCGATGGACTCGGCGGTCAGCCGGCACGACAACGCCGAACAGGCGCGCAAAACGTTCAGTCGTTGGTTGCGGTATTTCCTCAGTCAGTCGCACCGGGGTGATCTGCTGACCCGGGTCGAAGCCTGGAAAAGCATCGGCTTCCCGCAGATGAACGACAGCCTGTTCGTGATTCTGACGCACTATTTCGAAAAACTGTTGCCGTCCTATTTCGAGAGCGAGAAGAAACCGAGCGACTTCAAGGGCGCCATCAACCCGTTGCGCATCGGTCGTCGCAAGGACTTCTGGAACCGTCTGATGATGGGCTACCGGGACCTGCTGATCCAGCGCATCCAGCGCGAGGAAAAGCGCAACAACCCGATCGCTTACCAGCGCATCGTCGACCAGTTCCTGGACAACTTCGTCGAACTGGACGAAGACCTGATGACCGCCAACAGCCTGAATTTCCCGGGCTTCCGTCTGTCCATCGAAGACGCGCTCGACAAAAACATCAAGCCGTGCGGCCTGATCACCGGCCTTGCCGACTTCAAACGGCCGGACGGCAGCCACCAGCGCGTCGGTGTGGCCTTATCCAACACCGCTTTCCAGGCGGGCGCTTTCGATATGGCCAGTGCCGAGAAGTTCTGTTCCCTGCTGGTCGAGTGCGCCCAGCGCGGCATTCCGGTGGTCGGCTTTATCAGCTCCGGTGGCATGCAGACGAAAGAAGGCGCGGGCGCGCTGTTCTCCATGGCCGTGGTCAACGACCGCATCACCCGCTTCGTGCGCGACACCGAACTGCCGCTGGTCATCTTCGGCTACGGCGACTGCACCGGTGGCGCCCAGGCCAGCTTCGTGACCCATCCGCTGGCACAGACCTATTATTTCTCCGGTACCAACATGCCGTTCGCCGGCCAGATGGTCGTCCCGGCTTACCTGCCGTCCACCAGCACACTGGCCAACTACCTGAGCGACGTGCCCGGCTCCATGGCGGCTCTGGTCGATAACCCCTTCGCGCCGGATCTGAACCAGCGCCTGGCGGACATCGACGGGGAAATGCCGATGCCGACCGACACGGTCGAAGCCGTTGTCGAACGTGCGTTCGCCGGTTATGTGCCCAAGCCCGAGGAGGACATCAAGCCCCTGGTTCAGGTCGATCCCAAGGCGTTGATGGAGCCGATCGAGAAGGTGCTGATCCACGCGCGCGGCTGTACCGCCGTCAAGCTGATCCGCATCGCCCAGGCCAACGACCTGAAAGTCGTGCTGGTGGCGTCTGACCCGGATATGGCCGCCGTGCCGGCCGACATGCTACGCGCCCAGGACACCCTGGTCTGCCTCGGCGGCAATACGTCCGACGAGAGTTACCTGAACGCCCACTCGGTGTTGCAGGTGGCCGAGCACGAAGATGTGGACGCTCTGCACCCGGGCATCGGTTTTCTGTCCGAGAGCCCGCAATTCGCGTCCCTGTGCGTGAACCGGGGCATCAACTTCATCGGCCCGAGCGTCGACAGCATGTCGACCATGGGTAACAAGTCCAACGCCATCAAGACCGCCATGGGCGTTGGGGTACCGGTGGTGCCGGGCAGTCACGGCATCCTGTCGGACGTTGAACAGGCCGAAGCCATCGCCGCCGAGATCGGCTATCCGGTGTTGTTGAAAGCCGTACAAGGCGGGGGCGGCAAGGGCATCCAGGTGGTCGAGCGGCCGGACCGGATGCGCCATTACTTCCAGCAGATCAGCACCGAGGCGCGGGCCGCCTTCGGCAACGGCGACCTCTACCTGGAAAAATACGTCACCTCACTGCGCCACATCGAGGTGCAGGTGCTGCGCGACCAGTTCGGCAACACCAAGGTGTTGGGGTTGCGCGATTGCTCCGTGCAGCGCAACAACCAGAAAGTGTTCGAGGAATCCGCCTCGACCATGTTGCCGGACGATCTCAAGGCGAAAGCGCTGGATTACACTCACTCACTCGCCAACGCTGTGGATTACACCGGCGCCGGCACCGTCGAGTTCATTTTCGATCTGGACGCGAACGCCGTCTACTTCATGGAAATGAACACCCGCCTGCAGGTGGAGCACCCGGTCACCGAAGCGACGTCGGGCATCGACATCGTCAAGGCGCAGTACGACATCGCCTCCGGTTATTCCATCGCCGAGATGGAACCCCAGGCCATCGGCTATGCCATGGAAGTGCGCGTCACCGCCGAGAAAGCCAAGCAGGGTTCCGACGACGTCATCACCCTGGTGCCGAGCCCCGGTACCGTGACCGAATGGCAGTTGCCGGAACGCGACGACGTGGAACTGATCGCCATGGTCGACAAGGGCAAGGAAGTCTCGCCTTACTACGACAGCCTGATCGCCCAGGTCATCATGCGCGGCGAATCCCGCGAGGATGTGATCGAGAAACTGTACGACTACCTCGACCAGTGCGTGATCAAGGGCATTTCCACAAACATCCCGCTGCTGAAACGCATCTTGAAAGACGACACCTTCCGCAACGGTGAGTACGACACCACCTACCTGCCGAAGTTCATGGCCAAGCAGGACGCCGAGGCTCTGATCGCCGAGATGGAAGCGGAAGCCGGTGGCAACAAGATCGACGCCGACGCCCTGAAAGTGGAAGCGACCGACGAGCTCAAGGTCATCGCCCAGAGCGCGGGCATCTTCTACACCAAACCGTCGCCGAACGATCCGGACTTTGTCCGCGAAGGCGACGAGGTGTCGGTCACCGATACGCTCTGTCTGATGGAAGCGATGAAAATGTTCAGCCAGCTCTCGCTGGATACCTTCAACCGTCGCGACAACGTGCTCTACGATCCGAACCGCCGCTATGTCATCAAGCGGATCATGAACTCCAACGGCTCCCAGGTGTCGAGCGGGGATCTGTTGTTCGTGGTGTCGCCGACCTCTTAAACAATCCCTCCGCGGCGGAGCTCAGCGTAGCTCCGCCGTTTGCTTCCGCAGCCAGTGAGTGAAGTCACTGATGATTGGTTGATCGATCTGGCCCAGAGGCGCCACCAGCCAATGATACTGGCCCAATTCAATAGATTCCGAAACCGGTTGTATCAATTGACCTGTGGCTAATTCGGTCTCGGCCATTCTTTCGCTGACCAACGCCATTCCCTGTCCCTGGACTGCATGGGTTAACACCAAGTCGGTACTGGCCAGCCTGGTGCCCGATCCGTTCTTGGCATTCGCTCGCAAAGCCGGAATCATTCTTGACCATTGGGCATCAGGATCCTGATCGTGAAGTAATGGGAAATCCTGGATTGCATCAAGCGTCATTCCGGATGAATGCGGCTCGATCAGTGCAGGACTGCATACGACGATAAGCCGATCATTCATCAGTGGCAGGCAATCGCATTCCGGCCAGGGGCCCCGTCCCATTCGGATGCCGACATCGATACCGTCATGGCCCAATCGTGTTCGGGACTGGTCAAGCGTGATCCGGATGTCGACATCGGGGTGTCGCTGTTGAAAGTCCGGCAACCGTTTCATCAGCCAGCGATTGGCAAAGGTATGGGTGGTGACGATCCCCAGTGCGGGAGCTCGATACGCATTCAGCACACGTTCCGTTTCCCGTTCTATCCAATCCAGTGAGGAAGTCAGTGCCTGTTGATAGGTTTTTCCGACAGGCGTCAATCGCACCTGTCGTCCTGCCCGTTCAAATAGTCGAACGTCCAGCCAAGATTCCAGCTGACTGACCTGTCGACTGATTGCGCCATGTGTCACGCACAGTTCGTCGGCTGCTTTGTTCATACTTTCTAATCGAGCTGCCGCCTCGAACGCTTTCAGGCTGTTTAGTGGAGGGAGGTTTCTCATAGGTGAGAATTCCTGACATAAATGTTGGATAAAATCGATTTTATATCGCTATTTGCTCGCTTATTGTGTGATTAAATCTCACGAAATAGAAGGGCTTTTTATGGGAATGGTGCGATGCGGTCAGTGGGTAGACGACAACGAACTCTGGCAACAAGGGGCTTACATTCGGCCCGCCAGTCGCTATCAATCTCGGATCGACCCCCAATGGAGGCACCGGGCATTAGCCACCCCAGGTCGGTATTGGCTACTGGGCTCCTGGAGCTGCCCGTGGTCACATCGGGTCATGTTAGTGCGTGCACTGAGAGGCCTGGAATCCATTGTGCCGGTGCACATTACCGGAGGGCCAAAAAAAGAGGGGTACCCGGCCAACTGGGGGGAGCAATGGGTGGTACCGGGGACGGAACATGCAATTCACCATCTGCATGAGTTGTATGTCCTGAACGAGCCGAACTACACCGGCCGGGTGACCATCCCGGTACTGTGGGACCAGCGCGACCAAACCATAGTCAGCAACGAATCGTCGGAAATCATGACCGCTCTGGAATCTATGCCATCCCTGGGGCGTTCTCCGGACATGGACTTTCAACCCGCTTCTATGCGCACGGACCTGAGCGCTTTGAATGAAAAACTCTACCATCACTTATCGAACGGCGTTTACCGAAGTGGCTTTGCCGCCAATCAAACCGCCTACGAAGAGGCGGTCGAATCCGTCTTTCGAACACTAGCCTGGTTGGACATGCGATTGAGTAAACGCCGGTTTTTAATGGGGGACTGGTTGACCGAGGCCGACTGGCGATTGCTTCCCACCCTGGTCCGATTTGACATCGATTATGTTCAACACAGCCGTTGCGGCTATCGACGATTGGTGGACTACCCCAACCTGTGGGCCTATGCCCGGGAACTCTATCAGTGGCCCGGAGTGTCTGAAACGGTCCGCTTTGATCAGATACACGCGAGCAATTATTACGGAGAGCCTGTCATCCCCCGCGCCCCGTCACTGGACTGGGAGGCCGACCCCAACCGCCAGCATTTAGGGCCCATACGACTCGCCATCCGGCGTGGTGGATCCGTGGCGTTCGACCGTGTGAACGAGGTATCAGGCCAACCTGTGGTGGCGTCATGACGGCCTTGTGGAGTTTGGCATTGCTGATGGGGGCTACGTTGTTGGCACCTGGACCGAACAATCTGATCGTTTTTCATCGATCCAGTCAGGACAGCCTACGCAATGTTGTGATGCTAGTGGCCGGAGTACAAACGGGCGGTGTGATTCTGATCGGGTTCTGTTGGGTTGGCTTGTCGACTTTTCTGCTGAGCTATCCTGCCGCCATGTCCGTCCTGAAAGTTCTGGGATTGAGTTATCTGGTGTGGGTGGGGATGACGCTCTTGCGCTCGTCAGGCCAGGACGCTGAATCGACAGCGGCGCCCGTCAGGTACCTGGGGCGCTTCCGTTTTGTAGAGATTACGGTATTTCAGCTGCTCAATCCCAAGGCGTGGCTGATTATGACCTCGTTTATGGCCGGATTTGCTGATGTATCGTCATCCGTCAGTGCTGCTGTGTTGCATGCGGTCGTATTCTGGTTCGTATCCGGCGTAACGTTAATGATTTGGGTTGGCATGGGCGTGTCGGTTCGACGCTTTAACCGGCATCCGGGTGTTGGACGCCGGATTCAGCGAGTGACCGGTGGCCTGCTATTGGTACCCGCAAGCCTTGGTTTGTTATTCGTTGCATATGAGGCGGTGGCGTCGTGGCCATAAAGCCTTCTGCATCCGGCTGAGTGGAGAGGCTCCAAAAAAACGGGGCCTACAAGGCCCCAAAATATCCGAAGTCACAGGAGAGTAGACCTTCACGGATTGAAGACGTGTTCCTGCCAGGGCGTGTCATACGCTGTCCCGTCGATGACGGTAACGAAGAAATCCACACGGTCACCGGCATTCAAACCGGTGATGTCGTATTGGTGCCCACCTTCGACCGTTGCCATGCGCACATTCAACTGCCCGCCGTCGTTCACGGTGTAATGCAAATCCGCGATGCCGCCGGCCTGAACGCTGATGCGCAGTGTGGAGCCGTCGATCTCGGTCGCGCAGACATCGTCGCAGGGCGGTTGCTCGGGTTCACTGGGTGTCGCAAAGCTCGTGGTTCCAGACGAGGAGACATTGCCGGCGGCGTCGACCGCGACGACGGAGGCGTCGTAGGTCGTTTCCGGCGTCAGGGCATCGACCGTGAGGCTGTTGCTGGTCGCCAGGAAATTACCCCGACCCGGGATCGTTACTTCGTAGTGATCCACACCGACATTGTCCGTCGAGGCCGCCCAGTCCAGTCTGGCGCTGTCGTGTGTCAGGTCGCTCACCTTGATCGCACCGGGCCGGGTCGGAGCCTCGTTGTCCGGTTCGTCGATCGCCCCGCCACCGAAGACATGCTGGTCCCAGGCTGTGTCGTAGGCGGTGCCGTCGATCACGGTGAAGAAGTAGTCGATGACGTCCCCTTCAGCCAGGTTGCTGATGGTGTATTGATGGTCGTCGCCCACCGGTGTCATGCGCACGTTCTGTTGCGCACCCTGATTGACCGTGAAGTGCAGGTCGACGATATCGCCGGTCTTCGCGGTGACAATCAGGGCATCACCGTCCTCTTCCAGACAGAACTCGGTGCAACTGACGACCGGTGAGTCGGTGGTAAAGCTCAGGTTGGCGGCCGTTGAAGTCTGGCCCAGGGTATCCACGGCGACAACCGAGACAGTGTAGCTTGTATCGGCGGACAGGCCGGACAGCACTTGCTGGGTGCCTTCCGGATTGAATACCGAGACGATCGACCCCGATTCGGACAGAACCACTTCGTAGTGGGACACTCCGACATCGTCGCTGGCGGCGGACCAGGTCAGTGTGGCGCCAGTGTCGGTGATGTTGGTGCTGTCCAGTCCGGTCGGTTCGCTGGGCGGCTGGTCGGCGTCGGCGGGCCGGGTGGTGAAGTCGGTCGCGATCACGGCGGATTCGTTGCCGGCCGCGTCGCGGGCCAGAACCGTTACGCTGTAGGCGGTGTCCGGGTCCAGACCGGTCAGGTTCACGGCGGGGGCATCGGTGACGATTGTCGGTTCGGGGCCGAACGACACGGTGACTTCGTAATCGCTGACGCCCTGGTTATCGCTCGCCGCCGGCCAACTCAGCGAGGCGCTGGTCGAGCCGAGGGCGTCGTGAGAGATCGAACCTTCGAGCACCGGTGCTTCGGTGTCGGGTTCCAGATCGTCCGGCTGGTCGCCGGTGTGTTTGATGCCGAAGCTGTTCGGTTGCACGGCGATGGCCATGCCGTCCGAGAAGCTCACCAGAATGGGGGTGTTCGAATAGTTATAGGCCAGGTAGGTCAGTTGGCCGTTTTTCTCGAACACCAGCGCCGCCGGGTGGTCGGCGGTAACTTCACCCTTGCCGGAAACCAGATGTCCCAGTTCGTTGAAACTGTGGATCCAGTGGTAAGTGTGGGCCACGGTCTCGCCGGCTTCGACGTCGTAGTCGAAGTTCATGGTGTTGAAGTCGGCGATCGCCGCTTCCGGGTTGGTCATAGCCCAGATGTTCCACCAGACATCGCGCCACTGATCGTTCGGCAATCCGGACGGTTTGCCGTTGCCGGATTCACTGAGTCCCAGGTCGACATAGTCTTCCAGATAGTCCGGGTACTGGCCGATGTGCATCACCAGCGGATTCAGCGGCAGCCCCTGAATGCCGAGAATGTGGGCGTAGGCACCGCTGAACCAGGTGGAGAACACCATGCCGTTGCCCCAGATGATGGAGGTGGTCATCTTGTCGTACTCGGCCGGAAAGTTATCGCGCATACCGGTGTAACCGCGATAACGATCGAGATTGTTCCAGTATTCCCAGTAGGCCGCCGTCGATGAGGCATGCAGATAAATGCCGTGGTCGACCAGGTCTTCGTCGCCGGTGATCAGGCCATACAGAATGATGGCGCCGTAGGCGTTGGCCGCTTCGGAGGTGGACTCGTTGTTGTTGCCGAGCGCGAAGTTGGCGTGGCCGGACGCCCAGGAGAAGCCATTGGCCGGATCGAAATTGCGGGTGTAGGGGAAGAGGGGGTCGTCGCGGTCGGCGGCGTAATCCCGAATCAGCATGTCCACCATCGGACCCCAGGCATCGTCCGCGCACCAGCTTTTGTCGACGCGACAGATTTCGGCGGCGGCGCGCACGAAGTAGCCGTAATGAAAGTGGTGGTCGTTCAGTTGTTGCTGGGCGCCGAAGCTCTCGTCGTAGCCGAGCAGGGTGTTCCAGGTGTCGTCGTAGGAGAAGTATTTCGTGGTGTCCGCTTCGCCGTTGGTCTCGGCGGTGAACCAATTCTCCAGTTCGGCCTTGAGCCAGTTGATCAGTGCCTGGTGTTCGGCGGTCAAGCCGTGCGAATGTGCCAGCGCCGCCAGTTCCGCGACCTTGCCGTAGTTCTTGCCGGACCAGTAGGTGTCCGTTTTTGTGTTCCAGTTGGCTTCCCCCTGGTCGATGAATTCGCGGATCAATTGAGCGAGGGTATCCGGGTCGTAGCTACCACTGTCGCTGGCGGGCAGGGTGGGCAAAACACCGACGAAGGGCAGTTGGTATTGGAAGTCGCTGAGTTCGGCGAATCGGATGACACCTCGGGCGCTGCGGACGTGATAGTCCGAATTCAGCGGTGTGACCGCATTTTTCCAGTGCATCGGCATCAAGCCGGCCAGGGTATCGACCGGCGCGCCCTGGTTGAGATAACGGTGCTGCACGGTGACGTCCTGGGTGGTGTCGTCGACGGTGTAGTCGATGCGGACTTCGTCGATCCGGTTCAGGGCATAGGCCGAGAATTGATCGATCATCGCGGTGTCGGGCAGCGCCTCATCGACGGGCAACAGGGCGATGGTGAATCGGCCGCTGGCGTTATCAACCCGGGTCTGTTGCGCATCGGTATTGTCGAACTGGGTCGGACCGTCTCCGACAATCAGATAGGTGTTGCGGTTGCCCGCCACATCGGTCCAGACCCCGAGCGCGTTGTCGCTTTGGTGATAGATCCCTTTTTCGGGGCCTTCGATGGCTTTGGATTTCAACAGCAGGTCACCACTGAGGACATCGACGAACGCATAGGGAGAACCATGCACAAAGGTCGCGCGCATCACGGCCGTGCCGGCGTCCTGCCATTCCACGGTGACGCTGCCGTCGCTGTAATCGTAGAGCGAGGCCTCCAGTTGAGAGTGCTGGCTGTTGGCGATAGCCAAGCCGTCGAAGACTTCGCTGAACGGGTCCGGCACCGCGTAGATGTAGCTGTTGCCGTTCTGGTATTCGATGCCGCCGGGAATGCCGAGCATGCGAAAGCCCCGGTCGGAGATCCGGGCGGTGATCGGGTCTGGCGTGATGTAGCCGGCTTTGGAGACATCGTCGATCGGCATGTCGCCGTAGAAAGCGACCGAGCCCCACCAGCGGTGTGTGCCTGTCGGTTGGTCGGCGGCCGGGCCGGTCAGGTGCGGGTAGAGCCGGGTCGGGGTGCCGATCGGTCCGTTCTGTTCATCGCAGCCGTCGATGGCGGGTTCGACCACGCCGGCGTTGTGGATCCAGGTGCCGTGATCGATACTGCAGGTGTACCCCTCGGGATTGGGCTGATCGGCGATACTGCCCTGGCCGACCGGGACGGTGGCGGCCGAGGCCAGGGTTGTGGTCAGGCCGGCGATCAAGCAGATCACGCCGGCGCGTCTGGCGTGTGTTGGCATAATGCTTTCCTTCTTGTTTTTGTTGGGTTGGCTTCTTCTTATGCATAATGAAAGCGCTTACATACCTTAAAGAAAGCTGTTTAAAAAACAAGCATTGGACATCGGAAATGTGACATACCGCCGTGTTTGGGGATTGAGGATTGTCTTGAGATGGCTATTAAAATTGGGGCGAGAACTATCTTCTTGCCTACGTATCGGGCTGAATCCGGCGATCTTGACTGGCCGCCAACAGAAAATGGCACCTGATCGAGGTGGAGTGTTTCCGTTTTTTAGGGGTATCCCATTGCGGTCACTTTGCCTGTACCACCATAGTTATAGTACAGCGAATATCACCGATGGTTTTTGTAGAACACATCACATTTACCCGATTGGCCTCTTTATATAAGAAGGACAATCGATACGGTAAACCACCGCAGGCTTCCTGTCTTGCAGTCTGGATGCCAGTTCGGCCTTGATCTCCGTTAATACCAATCAGGCCCAATCTGAGCTGTAACCAATACTCATGACTGAAGCATGGATGATTTCCAAGGATGCGTTATTTTGTAATCGCGCTTGTTACTCTAGCGACACTGTCCGGCATTGCCTTCGGTGTCGTCGATTCGGTTCAACAATCCCGGACCAAAACCTATGTGACCTGGGAAAGTCTGGAACCGGATAGCTGGGCCTCCGCCTGGCTGATCAATCGCCACATTGATCCCGAAGCTCACATTGAAATTCGCCCGTCTGGTGACGCATTGGTCGACGGCATCGCATTCGGTGTCCCCAAGGCTCAGTACAAACGAACCGCCGATCAATCCACCTTTCAAAGCCTGCTCACCCTGGTTGAGGATTCCGATCCAACCCTTCACCGCATGGGCGAACTACTTGCCACCATCGAAACGACAGCCTGGTATGCTGGAAGTGATCCGCTTGTGAACAGTGTGGAGCGGCACTTTCGAAGTATGCAGGACCGGCACGGTCGAGCCTATGTGCCCGTTGGCTGTTACGGTGAATTCTTCGACACCCTCTATACGGAACTGGCCAACGACACCGAGCCGAATTCACTCGATCAATCGCTCAGTCAGGCAATTCAAAAGCAGGGCTGTAAAACCGCTCCGGCGTTGGTTCAGCGTGTGGGGGCTCGCCGTGTGGCTGAATTGCCCATCGATCAGGTGTTGTCGGAAATAGCGACGGAAAAAGACGTGGTGTTCGTGGACACCCGTGAACCGGCCGAATACGCAAAATCCCACATTCCCGGTGCGATCAACATCCCCATGCGGGACTTGACGCCCAATGTCTATGATCGCTTGAAACAGGCGGATCGTGTGATCAGTTATTGCGTGAAGGACTTTAGAGGGTACGAGGTCGCCCGCTTGATGCTGGAAAACGGCGTAACCGGGGCTGCCGTCATGAAACCTCACGGTTTGTCCGGCTGGAAGGCATCGGGCCTGCCCATCAACGAAGCAGGCATGTCTGAGCAGCTTGCTAGCCAACAGTTGTCATTGTGCGCCAAGGATCGAAACGTATGCGGACTCAACTGATCAACTCGCCTTTTGGGAGGCTACCCAATGGGCTTAACCTCCTCGGCCGGATGATCTGGATCGCCATTCTGATCTTGCCCTGGGCCTGGTGGTACAGTACGACGGATGTGACTACCTACTGGCAATACGGCGCACCCCCGGGGCAGGTCTGGTATGTCTTATCCAAGCTGTTCGGTCTTTATGCGGCTGTTTTGTTATGGCTGCAAGCACTATGCGGACTATTGAAACCCACGCCCTATGCTGCCTGGCTGCCATCTTGGGCTCGAGCACGGCATGGCATTCTGGGGGCAATATCCGTCCTGGTGGTCACCGCCCACATTGGCAGCTTCGTCATGGCTGTGTCGTTGCGCAAGAACAGCATCGAATGGCCATTGCTTTTACCCAATGTAAAAGACTTTTATCACGCATCGATCACGGTGGGACTGACCGCTTTTTTTCTCCTATTGCTGGCCGCCACAGCCGCTGGTCTGCGAAATAGGATCGGCCCGATTTGGCGCCGGGTGCACCGGCTGATGCCGGGGGTTATCGCACTGGGTCTGTTACACGGCTTCCTGATTGGCACGGAAACCCGTTATGGTTTTTATACCGTGTTTTACAGCGCCCTGGCTCTGACATTCATATTGGCGTTGGTGGCCAGATGGCGTACAGCCAGAGTTATTAAAAGGGCTCTGTCATGATTCCTTTCAGCGTTCGCACGTTATCCGTCGGTTTACTGCTCTGGGCCGCCTCGAATCAGGTGTACGCCAACTGTTCGCAATGGCCGGCAGGCATGACATTTGTCGGACTGACCGAACATGGCTGGCAAACCTATGGCGTTCTGGACCCTGCGAAAGGGCCGCAAGTCTTCGATCTGAACGCCGAAGCCAGAACACCGGTGATGGCATCACAACACGCCAAACTCGCCTATCTGGACGAAGCGGGCAATGTTCTCGTCGCGTCGCCGCTCGGTAATCAGAGCGAAACATGGCTTGAGCCCTCCACCGAATTCGCCTACGCCCAGCCTGAATGGAACCGGGCCAACAACCGGTTGTACCTGGTGCAGCTCAAGGAAGGACAAAGCGTCGATACGGACATTGTCGAGTTCGATCCAGTCCACCGATCACTGACCCCCGTTATTACGCAGCGGTCGGCGCAATTCGAGCCTTATTTGGCCGATCCGTGGCTTTACTACAGCAATGTCCATTGCGTACTGGGGTGCGGAAAAATCATCCAGGAAGTCTGGCGCTACCACGTCCAGAGCGGAACGGCGGAACAAATCACCTTACAGAATTCAATCAGCCGGGAACCCGCGGTGGACGACTCGGAATCTTGGTTGTATTTCAGCGGCAACGCGGCCGGGCATTTCCATATCTACCGACAATCGTTGCAGGAAGGCGATGCCGCCAGGGCCGAAAAGATTACACACGGCGCGGTTACCGACCTTTCTCCGGCACCGGTCGACAATCGCCTTTATTTCGTTCGCCGTGATGCGAGGGGCTCTGCGCTTATGTGTCGAAACGAGAGCGGTCAACTACACACCATGGACACGCCCGCCGGCGTTAAGGACATTCGGGATTTGGAGATTCGAAAATGATCCATCGGGTAATCGTGGCCGTGATCGGTCTGGGTATGTCACTGAATGGTTTGGCCTCGGTCGGCCTGCAGGATTATGAGCGACATGAGTTCAATCCGTCCCGCGGCCAGACGTTCGAAATCCCGGTCGAGATCGAGCAAACCGGACGAGTGGAGGTCCGGATATTCTCGGCGGATGGCGATCGGGTGAGGACTCTATCGTCTGACCAGCCCCTCGACGCCGGGATTCATCGATTGACCTGGGATGGTAAGGACAGCGAGGGCAGCGTAGTGCCCAATGAAGCCTTTGTTCCTGTGCTGAGTTTCAAACCAACCGATAGCGAAGCCGAAAGCCAGACGTACGATCCTCGTACCTTCAGTGGCGGCGAGGAAATCCGAGTGAACCCTCGGGTCGAGTCGTCCGGCCGCATTGTCTTTGAGTTGGAGCAACCTGCGCGCATTTTGGCCCGAGCCGGTGTCCGCTCCGGTCCGATGATGGCCCCCATCCTGAATTGGGGTGTGCGCGGCCCCGGTCGCAATGTGATCAACTGGAACGGGCAGGACCGGGACAACCTGGTGGATCTGATCGACCATGAACAATTGGCCTTGCTGGTCACTGGCTTTGAACTGCCAAGACACAGCATCCTGACCACGGGTAATCGGAATCTGGATTACACCACCTGGCGCCAGAACCATGGTTGGACGTCACAGATGCCGGATTTCAGCCAGGTTCCGCTGGAACGCGATGGCCGGCGGATCTCCCGTCATTACTACCTGCCGCGTTCCGTCGACATCGACCCGAGAGTGACGCTCGACATCCGCGACGACCTGCCCGTCAACGAGGCGGGCATCCCCGTAGTGACCGGTCCGGTGTCGTTGCGGGTCGGCATGCACGAAGACGATCGCTGGGCCATGCAGCAGAGCCTGTACGAGGTCGCGTTTTTCGTCGATCAGACTTTCGTCTCCGAAGAAGAACAAGGGTATGTACCGCTGACTTGGCGTTGGAACCCGGCGGGGCTGTCACCGGGCATGCACCTGGTCACAGTCAACATCTCGGGATTCAACGGCCAGGTCGGGGTTAGGAGTCTGCGTATTTTCATTCCGGAATAAACGCGGTATCCGGCGAAACAAACTTATACCACCGCCCGCTTCAAGGAGGGCTGACAGGATAATCAGGGGTGAACATGATAAATGGATACCGCGACCGCGCTCGATGGACCGGCTGTTCGAGCCATGTGTTGAAAAGACTGTTGGCGACTCCGGTCGTCCTATTGTTATTGTGGCAAGCGCCCTCGGCGCACGCTTTCTGGTGGTGGCACCCCGCGTTCGACGTGACCATCGAAACCACCACCAACGGCCAGGACGCCGACCAGCCTCCCGGCCCGGAAGTGCTGTTGGGCAGCCCCGTCACCTGGACCTACACCGTCACGAACACGGGCAAGGCCACCTTGCAGCAGGTGGATGTCTTCGACCGGACTCCCGATCCGGACCACTGGTTCGGTCGGGTGGAGCATATATGCCGCATCGACAAGCTCAAGCAGGGTGATACGCAATCCTGTACCCGCACGGGGGTCGCCCAAGTAGGCCAGTACGAAAATACCGGGATCGCCCTGGCGCGAGGCAACCGCTGGTGGCACCGCGCACGAGACGCCGACCCCAGTCATTACCTCGGGACTTTGGGTAATCCATCCATCGAACTGGAAAAAAGCACCGAAGGCCAGGATGCCGACGCAGCCCCCGGCCCGGAACTGACCGTCGGTGAGCCCGTCGAATGGACCTTCACGGTGCACATTACCGGCGATGTGGACCTGACCGAACTGGTCATTACAGACGAGCGAGTGCTGCCGTCCCAAGGGGATCCGATCGACGTGTGTGAGATCGACACACTGACGGTCGGTGAAAGCCGGAGCTGCCGGATCACCGATGAAGTGAGCGAAGGTCAGTACAAGAACCTCGGCCGGGTATCGGCACATGGCCTGGGCGACAGCACGGTCGAGGATGATGACCCCAGTCATTATCTGGGTGTAGCCGATGCGCTGGCGGCCTTGCCCTCGGCCCAGCCCACCGAAGGCAACGCCCCCTTGGTTGTCACATTCACGCCCGATGCCAATACCCAGACAGCCATCGTTCGTTACGAATGGGATTTTGAGGGTGACGGTACCTATGACCGAAGCGAAACCGTGGGACGCGACCAGACATTCACCTATCAGACTCCCGGCGAATACGACGCCACGCTCCGGGTAACCGACAGCGAGGGCGAACAAGCCACCGGCCAGGTGCGCATCTCCGTTGGTAATGAACCGCCGGATGTATCCGTTGACCTGAACCCGTCCAACGGTCAGATCCCGCTGACGGTCACCTTCAATGCCACAGCTACGGACGAGGACGGCATCGATCGCTTCGAGTGGGACTACGACGGCGATGGCACTTACGACGACACCACGACCTCGGGCACCACAACTCACACTTACGAAACGGAAGGCACCTTCCAAGCTCGGCTGCGCGTGACCGACACCCTCGGCGCGGCGACCGAGATCACCGTGCCGACGCTTAATGTCAGTGCCCTGCCGGCTGGCAGCCCGAGCGTCACCGTATCGGCCTCGCCCGATACAGGCAATCCACCGCTTAACGTCAGCCTGACGGCCACAGCCGAGGACCCGAACGGCGAACCAATCGATCAATACGAGTGGGATCTGGACGGCGACGGCGTCTACGACCAGACCACCGCCGACGCCTCGCTCACGACGACCTACGCACAAATCGGCACTCTGTACCCACGAGTACGGGTAACCGACGCCGAAGGGTTGCAGGCCAGCGATACAGTGCGCGTGTTTGTCGAACCGGGTGTGGATCTGAGCGTCGGTACCGACACGTTGGACCCCTTGAACGGCGAAACGGTCGGCGTCGAGACCACCCTGGGCGGAGAAACCGACGTCAGCCTGGTCATAGAAGACGGAAACGGCCAGATCGTACGGACCCTGGTGCCCTTCACCACCCGTGCGGCCGGGAACTACGAGGACGCCTGGGATGGCCGGAACGATGCCGGAGAGGTGGTATCCGAAGGAGAATATCGGGCGATCCTCCTGTATAGGCTCGACGGTCGGACGGAGCGTCTCGACCTGGCCCTGGCATCCGGCGGCGTGCAGAGCAACCCGCCACGCAGCTCGATTCCGTCGAGCTTCTCACCGCTGGCTGGCGACCCGCTCGATATCACCTTCACACTCGACCGCGCCTCAGAGGTCACTGCCTTCATGGGCTTGTTCAACGTCAATACCCGGTTGGTGACCTTCCTGCAGCGTCGGCCGCTGGGTCGCGGTTCCCACACCATCACTTGGAACGGCGAGAACGCCGACGGTCAATTGATCGAAGCACCGCCAGGCGACCGCTTCCTGTTCGGCATTTTCGCCTACACCCTGCCGGATAACGCCATCTACGTGCGCAGTGGCGTGCATGTGGCCTCCGTTACCGCCGAGCCATCCATTCTGCAGCCAACCCAGAACACGCCCGAAGGGCCGGCTGTCAGCCGGATAACGGTTAATCTGAACCGGGCCGGCCGGGTGCGACTGGTCATCAACGATGCCGAGAGCGGCCAGGATGTCGCCGAGTTCGAGTACGTCGACCTCTCCGCCGGCGACAACACCCTGACCTGGGATGGCCGCGACAACGACGGGCACTTCGTCGCGCCGGGCACCTATCGACTGGGTGTGACCGGTCTGGACGACAACGGCTACGAATCCATCACCGTGTATGCTCTGCAACGCGTTTACTACTAAGGGGGAGCGATGATGTTGGTCACAAGCTTTTACCGATTCAGATCCATTCTCGCTGGCCTTTTGCTTGCAGGGCTCTCGCTGTCCGTATTCGCCCAGGAACTGACACCGGCGCACTACGTCAAGATGGATATCGCTGTCCGTCAGGCCACGCTCGAGGGTGTCGAAGAAAGACTGGCTTTGCTGGGAGCCGGTGTTGAGCAGGATGTCATCCAACAACGCGACGAAGATACCCGGCAGACCATAACGGCCCTCTATAGGCAATACGGCACGACAGCCTCGCAAGCCGTCGCCTGGGCGACCCGGCACCGCGAGGCAATCGAAGACTGGTTGGCTGAACACCCGGGCTACCAATCGGAATACCATCGCCTGGCGCGATCGCTCGATGCCGCCTCGAATAAACTGCAAGCGTTCGCTTCATCCACGGACCGGTAACTCAGGGAGAATCGACCATGAACAGCGTTTTATCCGCAACACCCTATCGCCTTGACCGATTCGCCAATGGCCTGCTGGCGTGTCTGTTTCTATTGATCGGCCTGACCGTCTTCATGCCAGCACAGGCCTATCATTTTCCCTGGGACCAGGGGCACGACACCACCGAACCCAACCAACCGGACGATCCGGGACCGTGTGAAGGCGGGGAGTGCGAAAACGATCCGGACAATTGCGACAGCCAGGGGTCGCCTGTCTATTTGTCAACCGGCCACTTCATCTGGCAGGAGACCGACGTCCAGCTCAAGGGGCGCCCGACTCTGGCGGTGACCCGGACGTTCAACTCGCACGACCCAAGGGTTGGTCCTCTGGGCGCCGGCTGGAGCATGAGTTGCGACCAGGGCCTGGTCTTCAATTACAAGTACACCGGCGGCAATACCAGCGACTCCTTTATCCCGCAATACGTTCGCCGCCTACCCAATGGCAAACGTTACGTCTACACCGAACAGGACGACGGCACATTCAAGGCTCCGGGCCTGTTCGACGTGGTGACCCGGCTGAGCAACGGGAAAGCGAGATTGGAAGAACGCGACGGCCGCTATAAGATTTATAACAAGGACGGTAACCTGCAAACGGAAGTGGACCGCAATGGCAATGCCATTCACTACAGCTATGACGACCAGGGCCGGTTGGTCCAGAAAGCCGATGACCATGGCCGTTCGCTCAACTACGACTACAACACCAACGGACTGATCACCGCCATACGCGATCATACCGGCCGCGAATGGCAATACGACTACGACCAGGATGGCGAGCTGGTGGCCGTAACGGATCCCACTGGTGGCGTACGCCGATACGACTATACTGACTATAGTCCGGTCGGCGACGGCCACACCTATGCCCACCTGACCCGGATCACGGACGCCAGCGGTGTGGTCGAAACCTCCGTCACTTATGACGGTACAAAAGTCGCCACCTATACCGAATACGAAAACACCTTCACCTATCAATACGACCCGGCCAACAACCGTACCACCAAGACCGACAGCCAGGGCAGTCAGTGGGTGTTCACCTACAACGAAACCGGCCAGTACACACGCATCGACGCGCCACTGGGTCGCACCGTTCAATACGACCGCGACGATGACAGCCTGGTCACCCGTTATGTCGGCCCCATGGGAACGGAATATCACTTCACCTACGACGAGTACGGCAACCAGCTGACCCGCACCGACGAGCGCGGCACGGTAACGACCCAATACGATGACGAGGGCCATCCCTGGCCCTTGAGCGTTCAGACCCGCAGCGGCCGCACCACGACCCTGGCCTATGACGATCAAGGCAACCCGCTGACCGTTACCGATCCAGCCGGCGAGGTAACAACACTAAGCTGGACCGAGAATGGCGACCTGGCGCAAACCACCAACGCACTGGGCCACCAGACCCAATTCACCTACAACGACCACGGGTTACCGCTGACCGCCACCGACGCTCTGGGACGGACCACCCAGTACCAGTACGATGCCCGAAACAACCTGATCCAGATCGTCAACCCGGCCGGAGAAACCCAGAGCTTCCAATACGACGAACGGGACCGGCTGATCAGCGCGACCGACGGCAACGGTGACACCACCACCTACGCCTACGACGCCGCCGGCCGGCGGACCCAAGTCACCGCGCCCAATGGGGAGAGCGTCCAGTACGATTACGACACCTTCGGTCGATTGAACCGAAGAACCTTCTACGACGGTACCGTGACCGAATACACTTATCGCAGCGACAACCTGTTGGCGAGCATCACCCGCCCGGGTGGTGTGGTGATTACCCACGATTACGACGATGCCAAACGCCTGGTGCAAAAATCCATCGGCAACGAAGATACCTACTCCTACGCCTACAATGATCGGGACCAACAGGTCCGCGCTGAAAACAATACCGGCGTCGTCACCTTGGAATACGACGCCTTTGGTCGCAAAGTCAGCGAGACCGTCAATGGAGAAACCACGACTTACCAATACAACGCCGAGGACGAGACCACCCAATTGGCTGGACTGGGCATCACTCAAAGCCAAACGTACAACGTGAAAGGTCTGCTCAGCCAACTGGACGTCGACGGCACCCTGTACCAATACACCTACGACGCTCTGAACCGGCTGACTGCATTGGACCGTAACGCCGCTAACAGTAGCCTGTCCTACGATGCCGCCAACCAACTAAGCCAGATCGATCATGGCAATGGCCTGCGTAGCCACGACTATCAATACGACCCGGCCAGCCGTGTCAGCCAATGGCAAGGCGTCGCCGATGAAACAAGAGCCTTCGACTACGACGATACCGGCCGCCTGACCGACGTTCAGTCTCCCAGCCATCCCGAATCCTTCAGCTACGACGCCTTGGGCAATCGACTGAACAACAACGCCCAATATGACGCCGCCAATCGGCTGCTCGAAGACGATACGCACAGCTACACCTACGACATCAACGGCAATCGAATCGAGAAGATTGATAAAACCACCGGCGAGGTGGAGCGATATACCTACAACAACCTCGATCAATTGGTAAGCTACCAGGCTTATCCAAACGACGATGCGGATACCCAGCCTACGGTCGATTACAGCTATGCCTATGGTCCGATGGGACGCCGTTGGTCCAAGCAGAACAATCTGGGGACCGAAGCCACGGAATTTTATTGGTCGGGCACGCATCTGGTCGGCGAAACCCGAAACGGGACTGAGCGGCGTTACATACTGGAAGGCCTAACACCGGTCGGGTTTGTGGAGAACGGTGAGGCCTATCATTACCTTCGGGATCACTTGGGCACGGCACATGAAGTCGTGGGCAGCAGTGGAACAATGGTTTGGCAAGCTGACTATCGAGCATTCGGAAAAATGTCAAATAGCGTGAACACAGTTGAAAACAGACTGCGCTTCCCGGGGCAGTACTTCGACAGTGAAACGGGGCTACACTATAATCTTAATCGCTACTTTGATCCTGGTAGTGGCCGCTATACAACTGACGACCCTATTGGTGTAAAAGGTGGGGTAAACGTTTATCAATACGCTGCAAACAATCCAATAAACATAATTGATCCCTTTGGTTTATATACTGTCGCAGGTGGTGCTAATTTTTCATTTGGATGGGGGGCTGGAGCGACCTTCGGATTAAATCTAGTTTCAGATGGGAATCAAAATATAGGTATACAATTTGTCTCAGGTGGAGGTGGAGATACTCCAGGTGCTTCGGCTACGGGAAGTATAGAGTATACTACAGCAGAAACTATTTATGATTTAGAAGGATTTGGCAGTCAAACTGCAGTAGATGGCGGAGAAGTCATAGTTGGTGAAGCAGGAGCGATGTTTGGCAACGGCTTTAGTGGCGGCTATGCAGCGCTTGGACTTGGAGTTGGAACCCCAGTTGGAGCTTCAGGCTATGTAACTGATACGACAACGCTCATTTCATTTAACTATGGAGGTATTGTTGATTTCTTTTCCTCCTTATTTGGAAAGGATTCTAAATGTCAATGAATTACTTGCAAGCAACCTGGATCCTGACAATAGTGTTTATTGCGGGATCCTTTCTGTCGCTATTGATATATATTATTTTAAAGACTTCAAAAGTTATTTCTCATGATAGCCCAAAAGGATCCGATGTAAAGAAAGCAGGAATAACAATAATCTTGCTTATTGCAGCACCCATTATTTCATTCCACACGGTAAATTATATATACAAAGGAAAAATACAATTCATATCTGATTGCAAAGATGTTAATGTCCTGTTGAACGGAACCCAAGTAAAAGATAGTTCTGTATTAACAGAATCATTAAACAATTTATCCCAAACAAAAAGAAGTGGTTCCAGACCGACTAAGACATATAGGTTAGAGCTATATTGCCAAGGTAAGAGCATTGCACTAGTTCTAAAGCAAGACTCGAGAGACCCAGAGCTTTACTGGGTTTATCCCAATCTACTATTTCATGGTGGTTTAGGGTATGCCCATATTAAGGAGTTCAATAACTATCTTGATCTAAATCATAGAAGTCAGAGTGATTGATTTTGCAGGGTAATAGGCTTTTCACCAAGATCTACAGCAAGCGGAACCGGATCAATTATGGCAACAACGTGCGCAACTACAGATATAAATACCGCGAAGGTGGAGTTAACGGTTGTGGTTGTGACTAATAACCAATTCGGGAAGGGTTGGAAATGAAAACTTATCCAGATAAAAACACGGAGCCTAATTCTTCCGTTGGGTTTGAGATTGACAATGCCTATGTAACCTTAAAATCAATAACTCGTATCCTTAGTAGTATTGATGAGGTCACCGAAGTTGATAGACGGAAATTGTTCAGCAAGTGGGATGATATCCATATTTGGTTTAAATACCTAAACCACCAATGTGTTGTAATGGAACCATTTGGAGACAATAGTCGGTATTGGATTGGCCCCAACAACCCTAAAGAAGGTCTTGATTTTAGTAATATTGAAGCTGCTTTCAAACAATACAAACCGCCGCTTTCGGCAAAATTATTTGGCGACTTAATAACGCTCAACTTCAATTCGTTATTCAAAGGCTATTAGGCCCTTGACTTTGAGATTGTGGACTGCAGTCAAGCCACTTGAGGTCTTATTGGAACAGATTGTTGGACAGAGATTTAGTAGTCCGTTATCCATTAATTGGCAGACCCGTGGCCGACAGGGTTGAAAATTACTGGTAGCAGCCGAAGCCAGGGTTGTGGTCAGGCCGGCGATCAAGCTGATCACGCCGGCGCGTCTGGCGTGTGTTGGCATAATGCTTTCCTTCTTGTTTTTGTAGGGTTGGCTTCTTCTTATACATAATGAAAGCGCTTACATACCTTAAAGAAAGCTGTTTAAAAAACAAGCATTGGACATCGGAAATGTGACATACCGCCGTGTTTCGGGTCGACCCGGTCGATGCCGGTGGACGCTCCGTTCCTGGAGCTGGCCGAATTTAAAGGGCGTGTTGAATCAGGAGAAAAAGGCGAGTCTTGCCGACATTCACCGACATTGAATGACGTTGGGCGAAACCTTGGTCTGGTGCTTCGGCGATGGGTTGCAGGTTTTCCATAATTTGTCTTATATGGAAAAACAAATTGATATATTTTCCTTACATGAAAGCTATTGAAGTTAATGGCTTGCGATTTCACATGGATGTTCACCTTTCCTGCACGAGGTCACGTTATGACACCTACCCGAGATAATCGATTATCCACCGGGGTAAAAGGACTCGACAAAATCCTGAATGGGGGCCTGTTGCCACATCGATCCTATTTGATGCGTGGCGGACCCGGCTCCGGCAAGACGACTTTGGGGCTGCATTTTCTGATCGAAGGCGACGCGGGTAGCAGTCTGTTTGTGACTCTGGGCGAATCCGAAGCGCAATTGCGTGACGATGCCGAGCGCGCCGGACTGCCTATGGATAGCGTCGAAGTACTGGAATTGACGCCCGGCCAGGACGAGGACGAAGGCTCGACCAGCCTGCTGGAGAGTTGGGACATAGCGGGGAACTCCATTCACGAGACGATTCTGAATCATGTGCGTGAGCACAAGCCGGAACGTGTCCTGATCGATTCGCTCAGTCAGCTGCGCTACGTGACGATGGACGCCTATCAGTTTCGCAAACAGGTGTTGTCCCTGCTGCGTGGTCTGACCGCCGAGAAGGCCACGGTGATGTTCACCTCGGAAACCGTGCCGGGTGAGGACGATGAAGCTCTGGCGTTTCTCAGCGATGGCGTTATTAGCCTGGAACACACGGAAAACGGACGCTTGTGCCGAATCAACAAGCTGCGAGGGTCCGGCTTCGCCGACGGCATGCACTACTATCAATTGGGGCACGGTGGCATGACCCTGTATCCGCGCCTGGTGCCGGATGACCACGGTCGCATGGCCGAGCTGCGACAGCTGAGTACGGGCATTCGTGAGCTGGATGAACTGACGCACGGCGGGCTCGAAAGCGGCACCGTGACGTTGTTCTCCGGTCCGAGCGGTGTCGGTAAAACCACACTGGGTGCCCAACTGATGACGGAAGCCGCCCGACGCGGTGAACGGTCCGTGATCTACAGTTTCGACGAAGGTGCCTCCACTTTTTACACGCGTTGCAAGGCCATCAACCTGCCTGTTAAACAGATGGTGGATGACGGATATTTGCATTTCGAAGCCGTTGAACCGCTGCACTACAACCCCGATCAGTTCGCCGCCGTCGTCAGAGCGGAAGTCGAGGAGCGCGGAACCAGTCTGGTGATGATCGACAGCCTGTCCGGTTATCACCAGTCGGTGCGAGGCCAGGATCTGGCGGAACGGGTACACGCCCTGTGTCGCTATCTGGTCAATATGGGCGCCACGGTATTGCTGGTCAACGAGGTGTATGCGATCACCGGCAACCAGACCCGCGTCACCGAGCATGGGCTCAGTTATCTGGCCGACAACATTCTCCTGTTGCGCTACATGGAGATGGACGGTGAATTGCGCAAGACAATCGGCATTCTGAAGAAACGTGCCGGCAACTTCGAAAAGTCGATTCGGGAATTCGAAATCGCCGGGTCCGGCATCATGGTGGGACCCCCGTTACGTGGCATGAGAGGCATCCTCAGCGGCGTGCCGGAGACGGTGAAAGATGGGGGCGGAGAGTCACTATGACGGTCAACCGGTTACCGACGCGCGGTCCGCCCGGCATCACGGTGATGCTGGAAAACGAGGCCAACGCGAAACTGTTGTCCAGAATGATGGAGGGCTCGTTCGAGTTGAGTCCCTCGCTTCCGGACCCGGACGACGATGTCTACCCGGCGAGACTGCCGGAACTCATTTTGATCGATGTCGCCTCATTGAGACGCGAGAAAGAACGCATACTTCGGCTGCGTCAACTGGCCGGTGTCATGGCTCTGCCGGTCCTGTTGGTGACGGACCGTCGCAGCACGCCACGAACCGAGGCCACCCGGGAACTGGGAGAGAGCGTCGACGATATCCTGAATGTCCCGACCACACGACTGGAACTGAAAACCCGTATCGATAACCTGCGTCGATTGCGCGAACTCTCACTCGAGCAGATCGAAAACCAGCGTCAGTTGAAAGGCGTCGTCAGTTCATTGCGGACCCTCAACGCCTGTGACCGGGTCATCGTCCGATCGACCAGCGAACAGGAATTGTTGCGTTCCCTGTGTCGAACCATCGTCGAAGAGGACGGTTTCAGTCTCGCCTGGATCGGCTTTGCCACTCATGCGGAGCACAAATCGGTGGCGATCCACGCCTGCGCCGGACCCGCGGCGGCGTTCGTGCCGGAAATGACATTGGGGCTGGGGAACGATCCGAATTACGAAAGCCTTGCCCTCAAGGCGATCATGACCGGCCGGCCGCACAGCCTGCGCGACATCGCCCGCGATCTGGGGCCGTCCTACATTCGCGATCGGGCCTTGTTCCATCGCCTGGCGTCGGTCATCGCCCTGCCGCTGATCACCGAAACGGAACCGCACGGCTGCCTGACCATCTACTCGGACAAGCCCAACCGGTTCGGCTACGAGGAACGCCAGTTATTCGAGCGTCTGGCCGACAACCTGACCTATGGTGTGAATAACCTCAGGGTGAAACGCGAACGGGAAGCCCAGGCCTCGGAAATTCACTACCTGGCCTACACCGATGCCTTGACCGGGCTGCCCAATCGACGTCATCTGATCCATTATCTGAACAACCTGCTGGCCCGAAACGACACACAGGCGACCGAGTGCGCTGTTTTGTTCATCGACCTGGACGGCTTCAAGCTGATCAACGATGCCCTAGGACATGACGTCGGCGACCGGGTGTTGCGGCAGATTGGTCGGCGCCTGCAAAACGCCGTGCGTGATCAGGATCTGGTGGTCCGCCAGGGCGGTGACGAATTCCTGGTGGTCATGAACGACGACCCGCGCTCCGGCGAATCAAACAGCACCGAGCAAATCGCCGCCAATGCCCGGGATCTGGCGAAACGTATCATCGACCATTTGAGCGAGCCGCTGGTGGCCGGCAACTACCCCTATCGGTTGAAGGCGAGTGTGGGGATCAGCCTGTGCCCCGATCATGGCAAAACCGGTCTGGCGCTGATTGAAAACGCCGATAAGGCCATGTACGAGGCCAAGCGCCGGGGCGGCGGACAAGGTTGTCTGTTCACGCCGGACCTGGCGACCAGTCGTCACCGGCGTCTGTCGCTGGAGAGCCAGCTTCGCCAGGCCCTGGCGGACGATGAATTCGAACTGCATTACCAACCGATTTTCGAGCTGAGCACCTGCCGCATTGTGGCCGCCGAGGCTTTGATTCGGTGGCGTCAACCCGATGGGGATCTGGTCATGCCCGGCTCCTTCATGCCCCTGGCGGAGGAGATCGGTCTGATCAAACCGATAGGCGATTGGGTGCTGGATACCGCCGCACGCCAGTTACGAACCTGGCACGACGCGGGATATTCCCTCGCCATGGCGGTGAACGTCAGCGTCAATCAACTCTATCCCGATGCGGACGCAGAACATTTCGCCGCCCTGGTTCGACCGCACGTCGACCCCTTGTGGGTTCATCTCGAAGTGACCGAAAACGCTCTGATGCACGACCCGATAGCGATCGAGGCGCTGCTCACCGACCTGAACGCCAAGGGATTCCAACTCGCCATCGACGACTTCGGTACCGGCTACTCGTCATTGAACCGTCTGCAGCATCTGTCGATCCAGTCGCTGAAGATCGATCGCAGCTTCATCAGCGAGTTGGGTACCGACAACCACAAGGGCGCTTCCCTGGTGCCGATCATCCAGCAGATGGCCAGTCAACTGAATTTGCTGACGATCGCCGAGGGTATCGAGACCGACGAGCAACGCCGTCTGCTGTTGAAAACCGCGACGCCGGCCGCCTGGGGGCAGGGTTTCTGGTTCAGCAAAGGGGTGCCACCGGCCGAGATGGAGGAGCTGTTGCGGAAAGAGCCCGTTGAATGAGGGTAATTGCTCGAATCCTCGGTGAGGCCGCCTGTACCTCAACGGTTTATTTGTGAAATTTATTTGAAAGCCAATGGCTCTTCGGCTTCGGAGAGCCTACTTTTTTGCCCTCCTTTGTCACTTCGACAGCCTTCCGAGTCTTGATGATTTCCCCTTGAATAGGGTTCAATTAATCCATACCGAACGTTTCGTCGTATATTGTCCTGTGTGGATAATTAATTCTCAATATAGGATAAATAGAGACTTTTCTGGTTTTTAGCCACATGATGACGCTCAATTCATCCAGTCTTGCAAAGAAATGTAATCTGAAACAGTGGTACATAATCGGGTTGGTGTACTTTTCTATAGGGAAGGCATCACCATTCCAGTTTGATGAGTTTTATTCATAGATTAGGAATATCTGGTATAGTCTGATGAGTGAGCCGGTAAACGGATCGATAGACATCGGCGCCCGATTGCGGTCGTTGCGGAAAAGTCGGGCGGTGACGCTATCCGAGGTCGCTCAACAGTCCGGATTGTCAATCAGTTACATCTCCAAGATCGAGCGGGACCAGGTGAAGCCGAGCTTCGATGTCCTGCATCGCATCGTTGAAGTCCTGGGGCTCACCCTGGGCGATGTGGTCAACCATTCCCTGCCGTCACCCGACGACCCGTCCGCCTCCGAGTTCGACCGGCAGGCGGCGGCGTTGCAACATGCGTTCTCCTCGTTGTTGGAATCGGACCGGGAGCTTCTGCTGGATTTCGTGGACTTTCTGAAAGACCGCGCTCAGAAAAGACGGCTTGAGGAGGTGAACGGATCCGAACGTCTTCAGGACGATTGAGCCGGCGTCGAATACATTGTCGGCGGGCTCCGGTAAACTCAGTGGTTCCCGATAAAGTGTAACCCTATGGATCGGGTCTTATAGATTACCAAGGAGCCATTCGACCGGATCATGTCCCACGGCATCATTCCCACCCCGCACCGCATTCAACGTTATCCGACCCGCTTTCCCGACCCCGTCACCGGCTGGCGCCTGCTGCGCTGGTTGCTCTCCACCCATCGTCGCATCATCCCCCTCGGCATGCTGGCCGGTATCGGCTGGATGCTGTCCCAGGCCCTTATCCCGCTGGTGTTGGGTCGGGCGGTCGATGAGGGCATCGCGCCGGGGGATCTGGCGCGGCTGTCGTTCTGGCTGGTGGCCGTGCTGGTGCTGGCGGTGTCCGAATCCGTATTCGGAATCGTGCGGCACTGGATGGCGGTGCGGCTCTTTTCCGATTCTACACGCATCGTGACCGAAACCTTCAGTGGTCGCCTGTTTCGAGAAGACAGCGCTCTGGCCGAGGTTCGCACGCCCGGTCAGATCCTGAACCATCTGGATTTCGACGCCAAAAGCATGGGCATCGCCATGGATGTGACCCTGCGCGGTACGGCCTCGGTGGTCACCTTTGTGACGGTGGCCGTGCTGTTGTTTGCCATGTCCGTCCCGCTGGGGTTGATCGTGATACTGGGGTTGCCGCCGATCGTGCTCATGATGGTGCCGCTGTGGCGTCCGCTGGAACAGCGCGCGACGCGTGAACAATGGCGCATGGCCTCGATGACCAGTCTGGCTACGGATTTGTTGGGCGGCTTGCGTATTCTCAAAGGCTTCGGTGGCGAGCGAACCGCACTGGCGCGCTATCGGGAGCGTGCCGGAGCGGTGCGTTCCGCCGCGGTCGAAGTCGCCCGACTCGACGCCGGCTGGGACGTATTCCGGGTCGTGGTTCCCGGGCTGTTGCTGTTCGCCGTGGTCTGGACCGGCGGCTATCTGGTGTTGGCGGGGCAACTCAGTCCCGGTGAACTGGTGACGGCGTTCGGCTTTGCCGGTTATCTGGTGGTGCCGGTCGCGACCTTCGGTGAAGTCGGCAACAAATGGGCCCGCGCCCTGGCGGCCGCGAATCGTGTCGCGCAGACGTTGTCGACCGACTGTGCCGTGAAACCGGCGGATCCGGTCGATGTCGGCTTCGATGTCGACGACTTGAAAGACCGTCAGGTAGGCGTTGTCCTGGCGGACGGCGAACGAAAAGCCAATTACCTCGACGGCCTGGTACACGCCTTCACTGAATGCTTATCCGCCAATGGCCGAGTATTGGTCGAGCGGGATGCCTTTCTGTTCAGCGGCACTGTGCACAGCAACCTGACGGAGGCCCGGCCGTCCGCGAGTCGGGATGATTGCCTTCGCGCGTTGACCAGCGTCGCCGCCGATGATCTGGTCGATCGTCCCGGGCTCGATGAAGCGGTGACCGGCCAGGGGCGCTCTCTGTCCGGCGGTCAGCGGCAACGGCTGGCTCTGGCCCGTAGCCTGGTGGCCGACCCGGAGGTATTGATTCTGGATGAACCGACCAGCGCGCTCGACCCCTATACCGAAGCCCTGTTCGCCGAGCGTTTCCCCGCGGCGCGAAGCGGACGAACCACCGTGATCTTCACCCACAGCGTGCAATTGCTGGGTATTCTGGATTGTGTGGTGTTTGTGTCCGACGACGGTGAGGTGCATCGGGGCTCGCACCGGGAACTGGCCGGGCGGTTGCCCGGTTACCGGGCCGCGCTGTCGATCGATGCCCCGGTCGACGCCGGAGGTGTCTCATGACGGTCGCCCGGGAATCCACACAGGAGGCACGTATCCCGATCGCGGATGGCCGGGAGGTTCGTCGATCCATCCGCCCGATGATCGGGGCCGATCTTCCGGCCCTGGTCCGGGCCTCGCTGATCCTGGTCGTGGCCACGGGCATCGGCCTGCTGGGCCCGATCGTGCTCGGACGCATCATCGACCTGACCACGAGCGGGCGCGCCGACTTGTTGCTGCCGCACGCCGTGGCGTTCTTTGCTGTGGTTCTGGTCGGCGCCGGGCTGACCGGGGTCGGGCAGGTGAAACTGTCACAGGTGGGGGAGGTTATCCTGGAGCGCCTGCGCAACGGCCTGCTTGGCCAGGCCCTGTCGGTACCGCTGACCCGATTGGAACGCGCCGGGGTGGGCGATCTGGTCAGTCGCATGACATCGGACATCAACTCGCTGACCCGTGTGATCCGCAACGCCTTGCCCGAATGCGCCCTGGCGGCGCTGGAGATCGGCCTTCTGTTCATCGGCCTGTTGTTGATCTCGCCCTGGTTCGCCCTGGCCCTGTTGGTCGGCATGGTGCCGGTCGTGCTCGGGGGCCGCTGGTATTTGCGTCACGCACCGCCGCGCTATGACGAGGAGCGACGACGCGTCGGTACCCTGATGGGTCGCGTCCAGGAATTCGCCACCGGCTGGCGAACGGTGCGGGCCTATGGGTTCCGGGAGGAGGCCAACGCATCGGTCCAGGCTGGGGCCGACGGCATTTATGACGCCGTTATGGCGGCTACCCGGGCGCGCAATGCGTTGCGACCGGCCGTGATCGCCGGGCAGACCCTGGCGCTGATCGGTACCCTGATGATCGGAACCGTTCTGGTCGAGGATGGGTCGCTCACACTCGGTCTGGTGACGGCGGCCGCGCTCTATCAACTGCGGTTGATCAAGCCCGTCAGCGTCTTGCTCGAGTTGATGGACGATCTGCAATCGGCGTCGGCTTCCTATCGTCGGGTGCTGGGCGTGCGTTCCGTCGCCCGTGCACCGCGACCCGCCGAGGCATGCCCGAAGGACGCCAGCCTCGACATCCGATCGCTGAACTTTCGCTTCCACGAGCAGGATCCCAGAGTTCTGTCCGATATCGATCTGTCCGTCGCGCCTGGCGAACACCTGGCCGTCGTCGGCCCCAGCGGTGCCGGTAAAACCACGCTGGGCAAGCTGATTGCCGGTATGGAAGTACCGACCTCGGGCAGCCTTCTTCTCGGCGGGACAGCGCTCGATGCGCTGGGAGACAGCCTGCCGCAGCAGGTGGTGATGTTGACGCAGGAAGCCCATGTCTTTTCCGGCACCCTGGCCGAGGATTTACGCCTGGCCCGGCCCGATGCCGACGACCCGGCGTTGTGGCGGGTGCTCGAACAGGTCGGAGCGGCCGCCTGGGTGCGGGCGTTGCCGGCGGAACTGGATGAACCCGTCGGTTCCGGCCATCGCCGGCTGACGCCGGTGCAGGAGCAACAGATCGCGCTCGCGCGGCTGTTGTTGCTGGACCCGAAGGTGGTCGTGCTGGACGAAGCCATAGCGGCGATGGGCCCGTCGGTGGCCAGCCGTATGGAGTCACGGCTGGATGCCGCACTGCGTGGCCGCACCGTCATCGCCATCACGCACCGCTTGGACGCCGCCGCCCGAGCCGACCGGATCGCGGTCATCGTCGACGGCCGGCTGAGGGAGCTGGGTCGGCACGACGAACTGATCGGTTCAGACGGGCTTTATGCCCGGCTTTGGGCGCGCCATGAGAGTGTATCTGGCTAGGCGGCCTGCTCAAGGATCCGTTCCACGTCCGAGGCTTCCAGTGTTTCCTGCTTTTCCAGGGCTTCGGCCAACGCTTTCAGTTTATGCTCGTTGCGTTTCAGCAAGTCTCGGGCTTCGGCTTCGATGTCCTTGAGCAGCGTCTCGATCTCCTGGTCGATCAGCGTGGCCGTGGCTTCGCTGTGTTCCCGGCCTTTGGCCATTTCCTTGCCCAGGAAGACGTGGTCTTCGCTCTCGGCGAAGGCCGCCGGGCCGATGCGTTCGCTCATGCCCCAGCGCGCCACCATGCGCCGGGCCAGATCCGTGGCCTGTTTCAGGTCGTTCTCGGCGCCGGTGCTGACTTCCCCGAATTCGATCGATTCCGCCAGACGGCCGCCGAACATGACGGCGATGCGATCGCGCAGATAGGCCTCGCCGAAGTTGTAGCGGTCTTCCCGGGGCACCTGGGCGGTGACACCCAGGGTGTGGGTGCGCGGTATCACGGTGACCTTCTCGACCGGGTCCGCGTTCGGCAGCAGATAGGCCAGCAAGGCATGGCCGCTTTCGTGGTAGGACACAATGTGACGTTCCCGATCGCTGAGTACGGTATCGCGGGCCTGACCCAGCATCAGCCGGTCGCGCGCCTGAGTGAAGCAGGACCAGTCGACCCTGTCCTGGTTGTTGCGACCGGCCATCAGTGCCGCCTCGTTGACCAGATTGGCCAGGTCGGCGCCGGAAAAACCGGTGGTGATCTCCGCCAGGTGGTGCAGTTCGACGTCGTCCGCCAGCGGGATCTTTTTCGTGTGGACGCCCAGGATCGCCTCGCGCGCCTTGCGGTCCGGCCGGTCCATGGTGATCTTGCGGTCGAAGCGGCCGGGGCGCAGCAGTGCCGGGTCCAGCACGTCCGGCCGGTTGGTCGCGGCGAGGACCACCACCGGTTCCTGGGAGTCGAAGCCGTCCATCTGTGACAGGATCTGGTTCAGTGTCTGTTCGCGTTCGTCGTGGCCGCCGCCCATGCCGGCACCACGGGTCCGGCCGATGGCGTCCAGTTCGTCGATGAAGATGACCGCGGGCGCGTTTTCCCGCGCTTCCTTGAACATGTCGCGCACACGCGAGGCCCCCACGCCGACGAACATCTCGATGAACTCCGAACCGCTGATGCTGTAGAACGGCACGTTGGCTTCACCGGCGACGGCACGTGCCATCAGGGTTTTACCGGTGCCCGGCGGCCCCATGAGCAGCATGCCGCGCGGAATATCGGCACCGAGGCGCTGGAAATGCTCCGGATCTTTCAGGAATTCGATCACTTCGGTGATTTCCTGTTTGGCGCTGTCGGCGCCGGCCACCTGATCGAGGCGAACATCGCTGTCCTCCTTGCGGACCTTCCTGGCCTTGTATCGCCCGAAGTTGAACAGGCCGCCCTGACCGGACATGGCGCGTTGCGCCATCCGGTTCCAGAGCCAGAACAACAGGCCCAGAATCAGGATCCAGGGCAGAGCCCGAACCAGAATCTGCAGCCACCAGGCTGGCTCGGTCGGTTGGGCGACGATGGTGACGTCTTGCTGTTCCAGACGTTCCAACAGGCGGGCGTCTTCGACATCCGGCCGCAGCGTCGTGAAGGACGGGGTAACGTTGTCGCCGCGCGCCTGGACGCCGGCCTCGGTGAACCGGCCCTCGATGTCCTGACCACGCAGCGTGACTTCGGCGACCTGGCCACTGTCGACGGCCTGAAGAAATTCGGAGTATTGAAGTTGAGTGGTGTTTTGCTGATCGTCCGCGCCGAGGTAGTAGAACACCAGTAACAGCCCCAGGGCGAGCCAGACAAACAGGGCCCCTTGCTGAATGCTCTTCTGGTAGGAACGGTCGGGATCGCGCTTGCGTTCCTGGAATGGGTCCTGGCCTTCCCGGCCATGCGGCTCGGGGTGTTCATCGCGCCGTTTCATAGACTCTCCAACAGCTTGGGCCACCTCTGGGGGGTGGCTCGGGGCAGTGTGTCGTCCAGAACAGTGCAGGGTGGGCCCCGGGAAAACCCGGAGCCTGGCCTGTGACGGGGGCTATTCGACGCCCCTGATTCAATTACCTAGGGGCGCGGGCCGGAACATTCAACCCAAAGCCGCGGTGGTGCGGGGGTTATCAGGTTGGGACAGGCCGAGACGGACGAACAGGATGGGCGCGATGCCAACGACCCAGGCACCGACCAGGGCATAGCGCAGATAGCGCAGGGTCAGGTCGAGTGGCGCTTCACCTCCGGGAAACACGGCACCCAGCCCGAGCCAGAACGCCAGAACTCCGGCAAAACCGATGCCCAGGCGGGCCAGTCGGTGTGTCCATGAACCGGCCGTAGTAAAGCCGCCGACCGACTGCAGCAGCACCAGTCCCACGCCGAGACCGGCCAGGGTGCCGGCCGGTGACACGGTGTGGCTGAGCGCGACAACGATCTCAGGGTCGGGTAAACCCGGCCAGAGTGGCGACCAACCCTGGAGTCGACCGACAAGCAGGGCCGCGGCCGCGATCAGCGCCCAGGAGACCGTCACCGTGGTCAGGATGCGCTGCGCGGGAGACTGGCGCGACCACCAGGCTTCGATCCGGGGCGAGAGCAGCACGAAGCCCAGCACCAGCAAGGCGCCGATCGCCCAGCCGGACAGGATGTCCTCGAGAAAATGGGCTCCCAGGTGGATGCGGGACCAGCCGATGAGGCCGATCAAACCGACCAGCGGTAAGGCCAGCCACCAGCGCCGCAAAAGCACGGCCGTGGTGCCCCAGATGGCCGCCGCGTTCTGGGAATGACCGGACGGGACGCCGAAGCTGGATTCGTGCACCAGGCCCAGTTCCGGCTTCAGGAACAGGGGCCTCGGTGTGGCCAAAACCAGTTTCAGAACGCTGTTGAGACCGGCGGTCAACAGCAGCATGAGGCCGATGCGAATGCCCAGGTGCCGGCTGAAGGTCCAGTACAGGATCGGGAAGGCGATCAGATAAAACTCCTCGTCGCCGAGGAAGGTAACCGCCTGCATCAGCGGGGTCAGCCAGCCCTGGTCCTCTTGCAGGTGCTCGGCACGCGCCAGTTGATCGTCGTAGTGCGCCAGCACATCGGGTCCGCGTACGGCCAGCCGGGAGGCTTCGCGTTCGGCGATGACCGCCCGGGCCCGGTCGGGGTAGTCGGTGATCAGGCCGTCCACACCGGCATCCAGCAAGGCGTGCATGAGGTCCGGATCGTTGATGGTCCAGACCTGGACATCCAGCCCGAGACGATGCGCGGCGCGAACAAACCCCGGTGTCGGTACGGTCATGTCTTCCAGGGTGATCGGACCCAGCTTAAGCGTGTGGGTGGCCGGAACCTGCAGCAGGTCCCCCGGCGGTTGCCACCAGGGGTGAATACCGAGTAACTGGCGGATGAAGAAATCGGTGCTTTCGGACTCCGGCATATTGGTGCGCACGGTCGGCAGCTGTTCCCGAACCGGCTGCAGGAAGGCCTCGCTGAACGAGGCCAGTACGACATCGTCTTCGCGCTCGAAAGCCTTCACCAGATCGATCACCGGCTGGATGATGTCCGTCCCGCCCTCGGTCTTAAGCTCGATGATCATCGGGGTATCCGGATACCGTTCGAAGACTTCGGCCAGGGTCGGAATCGCCACGCCCCGTCCGCGATAGGGGAAGCCACCGCTGTCGTCTTCGAAGGCCCAGCCGGCATCCAGGGCTTTCAATTCGGCCAGCGTGGTCTCCGCGATCGCGCCGGTGCCGTCGGTGGTTCTGTCCAGGGTGTCGTCGTGAATCACTACAAGGTGGTCGTCGGCCGTTTGTTGTACGTCCATTTCGAGCACGGTCGCGCCTTGGTTCAACGCCAGGTCGAACGCGGCCAGTGTGTTGGCCGGGGCGTGTCCCTGGGCTCCGCCGTGGGCAATGATATCGACGGTGTCGTCGGGCGACTCCGGCGCCGGTGCCTGTCGGAAGCACGCGACGATGATGGCGAGGAACAGGGTGGCCAGGATGAGCCAGCGCGCGCTGACGCCGCCGGGCAGGGAAGGGTGCTTCATGCGGATGAGTCCTTGGTTTTTTCGGCCATCAGAGCAAAGCCCCGGCATCGGGTCAACGGCGACCGGGCGAGTTGAGAATTCGGCTCACAAATCCGCTGTTCGCGTCCATCGGTCACGGCTTAGACCTTCACCGTTGTCGGCCATCGTTTCAACGGCTACTGTTGAGCAAGGTCAAAACCCGGTCATGCAGCCGGTATAGAGTAGGCTGCAAACCGATTCGCAGAAGAACAAGGAGAGCCGAATGAAACCATCATTGATGCCTGTCTGGGTGGCGTTGTTGGGGATGCTGGCCCTGGGCACGGGGTACGCGGCCTACAACGTGGGTGAAACCGTCACCATCGATACGCCACAGTCGGAAGATCTGTACCTCACGGGGGAAACCATCAGCGTACAAGCGCCGGTCGATGCGGACCTGGTCGCCGCCGGCCGCGACATCGCCATCCTGGCCCCGGTCGGCGAGGACCTGATGGCCGCCGGCGAGACGATCCGGCTCGAAGCACCGGTGGGCGACGATGTGCGCATGGCCGGACGCAGGCTCGCGGTGAACGAAACCATCGGTGGCCACTGGATCGGCGCGGGTGAATCGGTGCGTCTCGGTGCCAACGGTCGAATCACCGACTGGGCCTGGCTCGCCGGGCGCGACATCAACATTCAGGGGCGCATCGGCCCCGACTCCCGTCTGGCGGGCCAGACCATCACCATCTCGGGGCAGGTCGACGGCGACCTGACGCTCTATGCGAGCCGGGTGGTGCTGACATCCACAGCCACCATCGATGGCAATGTGGAGCTGCACATCGCCGATCCCGAGCGTTTCGACAACCGGGCCAACGTCTCCGGAGACATCTCGCTGCTTCCGGTCGAGGAAACCGAACGGGAAGGCCCGGGACCCGACTGGGGTGTGGGCGGCGGTGTTTTCGGAATACTGCTGACGATCGTCACCTCCATCGTCCTCTACCTGATGTTCCCGGGTTATCTCGTCGGCGCGGCCGAACAGTTGCGCGCATCGCCGTTCAAGAGCCTGGGCCTGGCGATTGTGATCCTGATCGGGATTCCGATCCTGATCGTGGCGCTGTTTTTCACCGGACTGGGCGCCGTTCTCGCACTGACGCTGTTGGCCGGTTATCTGATCCTGTTGCTGATCGGCGGCATCACCGGCCAGGTCTTTCTCGCCGCCCAGGGGTTGAAAGCCTCGGGACGGGGGGAGACCGCCGGACGCTGGTTGTCGGTGCTGGCCATCGTGTTGGCGATCGCGTTGATCAACATCGTGCAGCTGATTCCGTTCGTCGGCGCCCTGTTGACCTTCCTGTTGTTCCTGCTGGGACTTGGCGCGGCCATGATGCATCTGTGGCAGCGGTATCGGGGCGTTTACTGAGGTTCTTCCGGCGTTTGATTCCGGACGCCCGATACCGTCATTGCGACCCGACCCTATCGAAAGGTGCCGGCTCCGTTTACACTGTCGCCAAAAAACGGCCCGCACCTTCACGAGATAGGAATTGACATGACTTTCCCGACCGATCAGTCAAAGAATGTCGTTGTGGTCAGCAACGTCGCCGATAACCCCTTCGCCATTGACATCGCCTACGCCATGGGGCAACTCGAAGACATTGCCGACCTGATCAGCATGAAGCAATTCATGAACTCCGAGTTTTGCCCGCGCTTCATCTCCGACGAACACGACATGGACAACATCGGTCATACTCTGGAAGGCAAGTCCGTTGTCATTGTCAGTACCAGCAGCCATCTGAAGAGCCGTCAGGAATTGGCGATGGCGAATCTGATCATTGCCCGCGCAGCCAAGGAAAACGGCGCCGTGAAAGTGGTGCTGGTCGAACCCGATCTGTTTTACAGTGCTCAGGACCGGGGCCCGCGACGCGACCTGGGCGAAACCACCTTCGAGCGCGACATCAAGGACATCAAGAAGTTCGATGGGCAGCCGTTCACCGCCAAGCTTTATGCGCAGATGTTGAAGCTGTCGGGCGTGGATTCGGTGGTCACCGTTCACAATCACTCCTATTCGGTGCAGAAAATATTCTCCGATGTCTTCGATGGCAATTTCCATAACCTTATTCCTTTCGAGATTTACGCCCACTACATTCTGAATTCCGACATCCTGGAATACGGAGACCAGGGCGAAGGACTGGTGTTGTGCGCGCCGGACAAAGGCGCCCGTGAATTCGTCAAAGCCATGTACGATGAACTCGGCCTGACCAAAGCCAAGATCATCATGCTTGATAAAGAACGTACCGATGAACGCAAGGTGGAAATCACCCTGCATAAGGAAAGCGAACACACCTTCGACGGACTGGACGGCGCCAGTGTGATTCTGTTCGACGACATGGTACGCACCGGTGGAACTGTGGTGAAATCCTGTCAGTTCCTGCGACAGATCAATCCAAAACGACTGGTCTTCGGCGTCTCCCATTTTTACGCCAGCGATGAAGGCCGCGAACGCATGGCCCACCCCGCCATCGATGAAATTCTCACCCTCAATACCCTGCCCACCATCTTGAACCGTGACGAACAAGGCCGACTGCGCAAAAAGCTGGTTGTGTTGAAAATCGAGAAATGGCTGGCGCAGGAATTGTGCAACATCCTCGATCTGCCACACGGTCAGGAACGTCATGCGTACAAGATCGATATGTCGTCCAAAAACCCCCGGTTCAAGCGCAAGATCTGGACGAGTGAAGAGCTGAAGGAACTGAACGGTAAGGTGTAATTTTTTTCCTGTAGGGTGGGCAGTGAGGCTGTGAGAGTATTTTTTTGCCGGCATCACATTGGTTTTAGGCTCGTTCATGCTGGTTAGAATGCCCTCCGGCACCCGCAATTGGTATTTC
>NZ_BMXR01000009.1:188216-279202 GCF_014651855.1 Saccharospirillum salsuginis | reverse complement strand
CCTGACTGGTATCTGGGCTTGCATGAAGAATGAAACGCCGTTTGATAGTGCGCTTTTGTTCAGCGATGAGCATTTTAAGGCTTGACGCTAAACGGAGTATCTACTCGCTATCATCGATTGATACCACCCTAGGGTGGGCACGGCCCACCATGGAAGTCTACGAGGCCGCTGGTTGCAAATCGTTGCCTCCCGGAATATTGGTTCATTACCCATGGTGGGCCGTGCCCACCCTACGGTGCTCACGTGTATGGAATGGACGCAAATGCGGCCTCGGACATAAGTGCCGGGCGTGGGGGTAGGCCTCATCGGGGATGTGCGAGGCATGGATGCCGAGGTCAAGCCTACATGGATGTATTGAGTGGGCGGCACCCCGCGCGACCCCGAGGAGGCCTACCCCCACACCCGGCACGGGCCACTGGCGCAGAAACCTACCCAGCCACCAGAGGCCGTGGCACCGCAGAACCCCGAAGACTTATCTCAATGCGGCGTCGACAAGCGACCGCAGTTGCAACGGCCGAACCGGTTTCTTCAGCAATCGGAAGCCGCGTTTTTCGATAGCCAGTCGGACCTCGTCGGTGTAATCCGCCGTGATGACGATTACCGGGGTATGCCGCAGCCAGGTCTGTTGCCATTCCTTGAGTAGGCTGAGCCCGGTCAAACCCTGGTCGAGGTGGTAATCCATGATGATCAGATCAGGCATGGCCCGGGCGACGCAGGCTTCGGCGCCGTCCTTGTCGGCGGCGGTGTCGACCTGGAAGCCCCACTCGGCGAGCAGGCTGTGCATGCCCTCTATGATCTGTTGTTCGTTATCCACACAGAGTATGCGGTAAACGCGGCTGTTCGCCTCATCGACGAGTTGAGGGTCGTTTTGGGCCGTGACGGCCTGGGTGACCGGCACGTGGACGCGGAAACCGCTGCCCCGCCCCAGGGTACTGCTGATGGACACCGGGTGTTTGAGCAGGCGCGACAAGCGCCGGACGATGGCGAGCCCCAGCCCCAGGCCTTTTTCATCGCTGCGGGTATCCGGCAGACGGTGAAATTCCTCGAAGATCTCGTTCTGCTGGGCGTCGTTGAGCCCCGGACCGGTATCCCAGACTTCTATGGAGCAGTAGTCCCCGTGACGACGAACCCCCAGAGCGACACGCCCACGCTGGCTGTAACGCAGGGCATTGCTGAGGAAGTTCTGCAGCATACGACGCAACAAACGCGGGTCGCTCTCGACCCAGAGGCTGCTGGGGACAATGGTGAGCCGGATGCCACGCTTCGCGGCCAGCACTTCGAATTCCTCGTGCAGGGAGTTCAGCAGTTTATCCAGGGAAATACGCTGGATCTCGGGTTTGATGATGTCCGAGTCGAGCTTGGAGATTTCCAGCAATTCACTGAGCAGATTATCCGCTGAATTCAGGGATCGCTCGATCTGTTCGGCCAGGTTGACCAGATCGCCGCTGTCACCGAAGCGACGCAGTTTGGACTGCATGCTGGCGGCGAAGAGGGCCGCGGAATTCAGCGGCTGCACCAGATCGTGGCCGGCGGCGGCCAGGAAGCGGGTCTTGTTGGCGTTGGCTTTCTCCAGCTCGGTGTTGGTCATCTGCAGCGCCTGGGTTCGCTGCTGAACCTTGTCCTCGAGGATTTCATTGCTGCGACGCAACTGGTCCTCGATGCGGCGGCGATCGGTGATGTCCGAATAGACGGTGATGAAACCGCCATCGGGCATCGGGTTCCCCTGGATTTCCAGATAACTGCCGTCCGGCCGGCGTCGTTCGTAGCGGTAGGAACCGCCCGAACGCAGATGGTTCAAACGCCGCTGGACCAGGTCCTCGACCTCGCCCGGGCCACACTCCCCTTTCAGGGCGTTGTAGCGAATCAGCTCCTCAACCGGTCTGCCGACCGCCAACAGACCGTCGGGGTAGTCGAACATCTGCTGGTATTCCTGGTTCCAGGCGACCACGTTCAGATCGCGGTCGACGATGCTGATGCCCTGGTTGATCGACTGCAACGCCGAGTTCAACAGTTCGCGGTTGAACTTGAGCACCTGGGAGGCCTCGTCGACCATAGTCGATAAGTCCCGCCACTCTCCGCTCATGGGCTGGTCGAACCGTTCGAACAGCAGGCGGGCCGCTGGCGCGCCCAACACCGACGACAGAGCCCGTTCGGCCTGGTAGAGCAATTCGTCGTCGGCTTTCTGGTCGCCCAGCAGCCGACCGTTCAGCGGGTTGATGTAGCGCGCGAACAGGACCTGCAGTTTTTCGGCGCCGATGAAGCGGCCGAGCAACAGATGCAGGTCGCCGACCGAGACCTGGCGACCCGACGTGCCCATCACCGGTGCGTCCGGGCGGTTCGCATGGACAAACAGCGAGGCCTGCATGCGGTCTTTCAGGGTCTCGCGGGTATAGGCCGAGCCGAGCAGCAGGCCCAGGACGTTCATCGCCAGACTCCAGGCGGCACCGTGGACGATCGGATCCAAACCGCCGAGCCCCATCAACGCCTGGGGTTTGAGGAAACTCAGGCCGAACAGGCCGTCCAGCAAATGCTCGGGCATCAGGCCGGCGCGCACAAACAACGGCATCAACAGGGTGTAGCACCAGAACAGGAAGCCCAGACCCAACCCCCACAGGACACCGCTGCGATTGATGGCCGTCCAGAACAGGCCGAGGAAGAGCGCCGGTGCGAACTGGGCGACGGCGACAAATGACACCAGACCGATCGCGACCAGCCCTTCGTAGGCCACGATCAGGCGATAATAAAAAAACGCCGCGAGGACGATCAGCAGGATGCCCAGCCGTCGCAGCCAGACGATGCGCCGTCCAAGGTCGGGCGCGTCGGTCGACCACCAGCCCAGTCGGATCAGGGCCGGCAGGATGATTTCGTTGCTGAGCATGGTGCTGAGCGCGACGGTGGCGATGATCACCATCGAAGTCGCCGCCGACAGGCCGCCGACAAAGGTGAACAGGGCCAGGCCGTTCTGGCCCTCGGCCATGGGCAGCGTCAGCGTCAGGTATTCCAGGCTGGCCGCGTCCGGCGCGAAATGGTGAAAGCCGACCAGCACCAGCGGCAGGGTGAAGAAATTGATCGCCACCAGATAGAGCGGAAAAATCCAGCGCGCTTTGCGCAGGTCGTCTTCATTCCGGTTTTCCACGACGGCGACATGAAACTGGCGCGGCAAGGCAACGATGGCGACAATGCCAAGCGCGGCCTGGGTCAGGTAGACATACGGATCGTCGAAACTGGTCAGCAATTCCCGGGTTTCCGGGTTGGCCATAGTGTCGCGAATGATCTGGCCGAAACCGCCACCGACGCTGTACACCGCCCAGTACCCGACGGCCAGGAAGGCGATCAGCTTGACCACCGACTCAAAGGCAATGGCCAGCATCATGCCCGGATGGTGTTCGGAGGTGTCCAGATGCCGGGTGCCGAACAGCATGGTGAACAGCGCCATCATCAGCGACACATACAATGCCGAGTCCGTATACCAGTGGGCGGACGACGCCAGGTCACCGGAGACGATGTTCAGGCTGACCGACACCGCCTTCAGCTGCAACGCCACATAGGGCACGATGCCGATCAGCGAAATCAGCGCCACCGACACCGCCACGGCCCGGCTGTGACCGAACCGGCTGGCGATGAAATCGGCGATGGTGGTGACGTTCTCCCGTTTCGCGACGCGGACCAGCTTCAACCAGAAGGTAAAGCCGAACACGAACAGGAGAATCGCGCCCACATGGGATGGCGCGAAGGCCCAGCCCGACTCCCCGAACTGGCGTGTGGCGCCATAGAAGGTCCAACTGGTGCAATAGACGGCCAGCGACAGGCCGTACACCCAGGGTTGCCACCGCCGCGCCAGGGGTTTCCGGTCCCCGCGCAGCGCGATGGCGAACAGCAGCGCTATGTAGAGCAGCGCGATAAAAATGAAAAAGGAAGGCGCCATGATTCGTTCGGTGTCGGTCCGGGTCAGTCGGTTTTTTGATCGTGAAGTAGATAATCCCGGTATTCGTCGCGAAGCTCAACCTTACGCAGCTTTCCGGTTCCGGTGTGCGGCAGCTCATCGACCTGAATGATGGCATCCGGCAACCACCACTTGGCCACCTTTTGCTTCAGGGTTTCACGCAGCTTCGACTCATCCAGCAATTGCCCTGGCTTGACCGTGACCAGCATGACCGGCCGTTCGTCCCATTTCGGATGGGTCGCCCCTATGACACACGCCTCGTTCACGGCCGGGTCGTGCAGGGCCGCGTTTTCCAGTTCCACCGAGCTGATCCACTCGCCGCCGGACTTGATCACATCCTTACTGCGGTCGACCACGCGCAAATAGCCCTGGGGGTTGATCACCGCCACATCGCCGGTTTCGAACCAGCCGTCGATGAACTTGTCCTGCCCTTCCCCCTTGAAATACTGCGCCAGAATCCAGGGACCGCGACAGCGCAGATTGCCCCGGGAGACACCGTCATGCGGCAACGGGCGACCGCTTTCATCGAAGATCTCGATCTCGACCCCGAACATGGGTCGACCGGCCGAGCTCTGCAGCTCGTAACGCTCCTCGGGCGTCATCTCCTCCATCGCCGGTGTGCGAATCGCCGCCGTCGCCAGCGGACTGGTCTCGGTCATGCCCCAGATGCCCATCCAGAAAACGTCGTACAGCTCGTCATAGGTCTTCACCAGGGCACGGGGCGACGCCGCTCCGCCGACACCGACCATCTGCAAGGTATCGATTCGCTTGCCACTGTCCTGCAAATAATTGTGCAGATTCAGCCAGACCGTCGGCACGGCAAACCCCTGTGTCACCGACTCGTCTTCGATCAACTGTTGCAGACTGGCCCCGTCCAGACCCGCCCCAGGAAGCACCAGCCGGGCGCCGTACAGCGGCGCCGAAAACGGCACCCCCCAGGCGCAAACGTGGTACATCGGCACCACCGGCATCGCCACCGACCACTCGTTAAAATCCAGGTACTGACTGGACCCGCTCATCATCGCATGCAGCACCGTCGAGCCCTGCTCGTACAGCACACCTTTCGGATTGCCGGTCGTGCCGCTGGTGTAACAGAGCCCGCAAGGCGCATCGGACGGCAGCCGCGGCCAGTCGAACGCTTCTGGCTGATCCTGCAGCAGGGTTTCGTAATTTTCGAGTGTCAGCACCTCGGAGGTCGGCATATCGTCGGGATCGCACAGCACGACGATGCGTTCAACGGAGCCGATCTGATCGGCCACGGTTTCAAGCAGCGGCAGAAATTCCGGATCGAGAAAAATCCAGCGATCGTCGGCGTGATTGATGATGTACTGCAACTGTTCACTGAACAGCCGCGCGTTCAGCGTATGCACCACGGCACCATAACCGGAAATACCGTAATAGAGCTCGAAATGCCGGTAATGGTTGGCGGCCAACGTGGCCACACGATCGCCCCGGCCGATACCGGCCTGGCCCAGCAGATTCGCGACCCGGGCGGCGCGACTCAGGGCGTCTTTGTAGGTGTAACGATGCCGTTTGCCGCCGGGCAAATCGGAGATGATCAACTGATCCGGTGTCCGGGTCGCGGCGGACTTCAATATGTCGCTGGTGTTCAGGGGATGAGACATCATGGCGCCGGTCATTCCGGGAGCTCCTTTTGTCATTGTTCTGAAGTTGAGATGAGTGTAGTTCCGGTTGAGCCATACCCCCATCGGCGAATAGTAGGAGGTAGGGGATTAGTGGCAGTGGTTTTGTTGGTTGCCCAGATATGGTGTGCTCCATGAGTGCCAAGGCAAGGTGTGGGGGCAGACCTATTTGGGGTCGCCATGAACCCGTCCATGGGGGCTTGACCGCAGCATCCATGCTGCGGACATCCCCAAATAGGTCTGCCCCCACCCCTTGCCATCTCCGTCCGTGGCAGCGTTGCAAAAACCCCAAATCCCGTTAGATACTTATCGTTTGGCTATCGTAGGGTGGGCACCGCCCACCTATTTTGTGAATGCAGCCAAAGTAGCTCCGATGTTGGACTACGACTTCGTCTAATCCAACCTACTCAATAGCCATACCTGGAAATTGGTGGGCAGTGCCCACCCTACAAGCAAGCGGAGCACAGCCACACGATGGTTTGGTTACCATAGCAAGTGCCAGGTACCGGGTACCCCACAGGCGGACGGCGGCCCGCAGGGCCGGTTTTTTGCTCCTGCAAAACCGGCACTCCCGCCATCCATGGCGTGCGGACCGGGCCGCCGAGCCTACATGGGTTAGGCAAGCGTTTGCGAAGCATGCTTCGCGCGTAGCCGAACGCCAACCAGCTCTGCTGGTTGGCCGGACCCGCTTGCGGGTACTTGCGGCGACCGCCTGAGGGGTGCGCGGTACCTGGCACGGACCATTGGCACCCAACTAAAACCAGCCGGAACCAAACCTAACCGATAAACCGAACCACCGGCTCGATATGATCCGCCAGGTGCAACCCAGGCGCATGCCCACAGTCATCGAACTGGAGCAGTTCCATCGACGGCTTGCGCGCCCGCATGTCGGCGACGATTTCGCCGGTAAGGACATCCGACTGGGTACCGTGAAGCAGCATCAGTGGGCATGGAATGGAATCGAACTGATCCCAGAGATCCACCGCCGGTGCCGATTCATCGAACTGCCCGACAATGTCCGGGTCGTAATGCGTTACAAACCGGCCATCGGGCAGACGCCGGCTACAGGCCATGGCCATATCCCGCCAGCTCACATCATTGCGTGGTCCGAATGGCGCGTAGATCGTGCGGATGCGCTCCTCAAAGGCGGATAATGTATCGAACGCCGGTGTCTCGCGGACGTACTCCGTTATCCGGCGCAAGGCGTCGGTCGGCAGCGCCGGGCCGACGTCGTTCAGCACCAGTCGGTCGAGGCGGTCTTGCAGCGGCCCGCTGCCGAGAATCATGCCGAGCAAACCGCCCATGCTGGTGCCGACCCAACTCAGCCGATCCACCCGGAAATGATCGAGCAGCCCCAGCGCCAGTTCGCTGTACACGCCGAAATGGTATTCCTCGCGCGGGTCACGGGCCCACTGCGACAGGCCGCGGCCGATGGTGTCCGGCGCCAGGACCCTATAGCCCTGCTTGGCTAGTTCGTCGCCCAGCGGTTCGAAATCGTGGCTGTTGCGGGCCAGTCCATGCCAGCATACGACGGTTTTGTCCGCGCTTGGGTTCCAGACGCGAACGTGCAATTCGCGGTCGTTCGGGGTGATGAATGCGTGCTCCATCATGTCGTTGCCTCCTTGGGCGCCGGGCCACTGAATCGGCCGACAACCCCCTGGGGAAAGAAGTAGACGCTGGCGATGAACAACAGACCGAGCCAGAGCAGCCAGCGGTCGGGGGCCATGAGTTCGGACAGGATCGGAACACCGCCGATCACATCCTGGGCGTTGCCCATCAGGCCCTGCAGATAACTCTGGGCGAGCATCAGCACGGTCGCGCCGATGATGGCGCCGTAGAGCGTGCCCATACCGCCGATGACCACCATCAGCAGGACATCGATCATGATGTCCAGCGACAGCACCGATTCCGGTCCTGTGTAGCGCAACCAGAGCGCCATCAACACTCCGGCCAGGGTCGCGAAAGCGGCGCTGAGCAAGGTCGCTGTGGTGCGATACGCCAGGGTGTTGTAACCGATGGCCTGGGCGCGGAAGTCGTTTTCGCGCAGGGCCTTGAGGACGCGGCCGAACGGCGATGCGACGATCCGGACCATGATCAGGAACAGCACGATCGAGCTGAACACCACCAGATAGAAATTCATCAACTTGCCGTTGACGCGCACCCCGAAAACCTTGTCGTCGAGCAACTTGAAGGCCGGCGTCAGCACCTTCGGAATGCGGTAGGTCAGCCCGTCTTCCCCACCCGTCAGGTGGTAGAGCTGGGACACCAGCACAGTCGCGGCACTGGCCACGGCCAGGGTGATCATGGCGTAGAAGATGGTTTTCACACGCAACGACACCAGGCCCATGATGAACGCCACCAACAGCGAGACACCGAGGCCCGCGACGATGGCGACCAGCAGAACACCAAAGCCGGGGGCGAAGTGGTCGAAGGCAATGGCGACGGCATAGGCGCCGATACCGAAGAAGAGCGCATGGGCAAAGGACACTACGCCGGTGAACCCGAGCAGCAGATCATAGGACGCCGCCAGCACAACAAAGATGCTCAGGCGTGCGGCGGTGTCGAGCGCCCGGGTGCCATCGAACAGCCAGGGCGTGAAGATCACCCCCAGAACGATGGCCAACAGGACCAGACGGATCCAGCGGTTGGCCGGCAGGGTATCGCGTAAGGCTTGCAGCATGTCACTGTCCTCCCTGGGTCGCGGGGACCAGCCCCTGTGGGCGCCACATTAAGACCACGACCAGCAGGCCGATGGTGGAGACCAGCGCGAGTTTGGGGGCCAGAAAGCCGACGTAGTTGGACAACAGACCGACCATCAGGGCGGCGATGAAACAGCCCTCGATTGAACCCAACCCGCCAATGATGGCGACAATGAAGACGGTGATCATGATGCTCTGTCCCAGATGCGCCGTGATGACCTCGTCGTACAGGCCCCACATGACACCGCCCATGGCGGCCAGTGCGGACCCGGCCATGAACACCAGCACGAACAGGCGGCGCACGTTGTAGCCGAAGCTCTCGACCATTTCGCGGTTCTCGACCCCGGCACGAATCAGCAGGCCCAGACGGGTCCACTTGAACACAGCCATCAGGGCGGCGAACAGGACCAGCCCGAGCACAACGGCCAGCAGCCGGTATTTCTCGAACACCAGGTCGCCCCATTGCAGTCCGCCCTGAAAGGCGGCGGGTTTCAGCATGGGCCAGTCCTCACCGCCCCAGAAGACGTAGATCAATTGCTCGGCGACGATCAGGCCGCCCATGGTGATCAGGATCTGCATCAGGTGATTGCCGTAGACCCGGCGCACCAGCACCCGTTCGAACGCCCAGGACAGCAGTCCGCAAGCGATCATGGCCGCTACGGCGGCAAGACCGAAGGCCAAGAGGTTCAGCCAGAGCGAGTCCACCAGTCGCCAACTCTCCAGGCCGGCCAATACGGTGAAGCCGAAAAAGGCGCCCAGGGAGATAAACGCCCCATGGCCGAAATTCAGCACATCCATCAGGCCGAAAACCAGGGTAAAGCCGGAGGTCATGATGAACAGCATCATGCCCATGGCGAGCCCCGCCAGGGTCAGCGTCAGCCAGGCGCTGAAGTCGCCGGTCAACGGCAGTGCCAGCAGCGCCAGGGCCGGAACCAGAACAGCGGCCTGGGCGTCCGGCCGGTGCCACCAGGCGCGGTGTTGTTTGACCGGCTCGCCGCCGGTCGCTTGTATCGGTTCGACGCGGGTCGTCATGTGGACGCCTCCATCGACAGACCCAGCAACTCGCTCTGGCGATCGGGGTCGGCGGCGAAGTCGGCCATTGAGCCTTCGTGAACGATGCGACCATCGTCCATCACCACCAGGTGATCGCCCAATTGCCGGGCCATGTTCATGTTTTGCTCCACCATCAGGATGGTGGTGCGTTCGTCTTTCAGGGATCGGAATGCGGTGATCAGCTTCTCGATAATGGACGGAGCCAACCCCTTGCTGGGTTCGTCGACCAGCAACAGATCGCAGGGTTCGATCACCGCCCGGGCGATGGCCAGCATCTGTTTTTGCCCGCCGGACAGATTCCCGGCCGGCCAATGCCAGAAGGTCTGCAATGCCGGAAACAACGCCAGTATCCAGTCCAGCCGCTCGCCACCCAGCCCCTGACTGCGACTGGCGATGCGCAGATTCTCGGAGACGGTCAGGCTGGCGAATATGCCCATGTTTTCGGGTACATAGCTCACCCCGCGACGCGCCACCTGCATGGTCGGCAAGCCATGGATCGGCTGGCCCTCCAACCGGATCTCACCCTGGCTCGACGGCCACAGGCCCATGATGGTGCGCATGGTTGACGTCTTGCCGACGCCATTACGGCCCAGCAGCATGGTGACTTGATGCCTGGGTACGTCGAAAGTGACACCTTGCAGAATGTGGTAGCCGTCGACGTGGGTATGGACGTCGCGCAGCGCCAGTTGCATCGTTTGGTCGCTCATGTCGCGCCCTCCCCGGATTCCCCCAAATACGCCTGGCGAACACTCGGCAGGGACATGACCTCGGCCGGTTCGCCATCGGCCAACAGGGTGCCGTTGTTCAGGACGATGATGCGGTCCGCCAGCGAGCGGATAACATCCATCTTGTGCTCCACCAGCAGGATGGTCTTCTCGCCCGCCTCTTTAATCGACCGGATCAGGTTCAGCACTACCGGTGCCTCATCCAGGCTCATCCCGGCGGTGGGTTCGTCGAACATCATCACCTCCGGGTCGAGTGCCAGCATCATGCCGACTTCCAGGCGTCGTTGGCCGCCGTGAGACAGCTGCGAGGCCGGCACCTCGGCACGACCGGCGAGATCGACCCGTTCGAGCAGCGCTTCCACTTCCCGATCCACAGCGATCAGGTGGCTGGCCGGTTGCCAGAAGCGAAAACCGAGCCCGAGCTTGGCCTGCACCACCAGGCGGAGGTTGTCCGCCACGCTCAGACGCGGGAACAACTGGGTCAGCTGAAAAGCCCGGCCCAGACCGGCCCGGGCCCGATGCGCGGCGGAACGGCCACCCAGCACCCGGCCGCGCAGACGTACTTCACCCTCGGTCGCCGGTAATTGACCGGAAATCAGGTTGAAGTAGGTAGTCTTGCCGGCTCCATTCGGGCCGACGATGGCGGTCAGGGTGCCGCTGTCGAAGCGACAACTGACCCGATTGACCGCCACATGGCCGCCGAATTGCACGCTCAGCTCCCGGGTTTCGAGAACCGGTGTAGTCGTGTGAGTCGTCATAATCGTGTCCAGAAAGGGTCGGACCAGCCCGATGTCGGGCCGGTCGGGAGGTTGTCGGACTGGATTGGATCAGTTGTCGCGGCCGACCGGGATGTCCATTTCCTCGAGCGGGATTTCACGAACCAGTTCGGGAATCGCCCATTCGACGCCGTCTTCCACCTTGATGCGGAAGTGATACATGGATTGCAGGGCCTGATGATCTTCCGCCCGGAACATCATTTCGCCCTTGGGCGTATCGAAGCGCATGCCTTCCATGGTGTCGATCAGGGCTTCGGTATCGGTGTCGCCTGAACGCTTCAGGGCTTCGACGGCGGCGATACCGGCCGACATGCCACCGGCGGTGAAGAAGTCCGGCGGTGTACCAAACCGATCCAGGTGTTGCTCGACCAGCCAGTCGTTGATGTCGTTGTCCGGGCTCTCGTAGTAGTAATAGGTCGCCCCTTCCATACCCACAAACGGTTTGTAACCGACCAGGGCGGACAGAATATTGCCGCCGGTGGCGAATTCGATGTCGTAGCGTTCCGGGTTCATCGCCTTCAGTTTGCCCATCGGATTGCCGCCACCGGCCCAGTAAAAGAACACGATCTTTTCACCGTCTTCGTCTTTCAGGGCGTCGAAGATGCGCTGACCGGCCGCGGTGAAATCGTTGGTGTCGGTCGGCACGTATTCCTCGTGAACGATCTCGGCGCCACTGCCTTCCAGAGCGTTGCGGAAAGCCGTGATGCCGTCGCGACCGAAGGCGTAATCCTGCGCCAGGGTGGCGATTTTCACACCCGGCTTGCCGATGGCGACCGCATTGGCCACCGCATCCTGGGAGGAGTTGCGGCCGGTGCGAAAAATATAGCGGTTGCCGTTCTCGCCGGTGATGGAATCAGCCACGGCCGGTTCAACCATCAGGATCTTGCCGTATTCCTGCGCCACCGGCAGCATGGCCAGCGCCACGCCCGAGGAGACCGGGCCGATGGCCAGAGTCACTTCGTCGTCCGCATAGGCTTCTTCCAGCAGGGAGCGCCCCTGGGCCGGATCCAGCTGGGTGTCCTTTTCGATCACTTCGATCGGCCGACCCAGCACTTCCATGGTACCGCCGGTGGCGTATTCCAGCCCCAGCATCAAACCATCGTGGCTTTGCTTGGCATAGGCTTCCAGTGGCCCGGTCTTGCCGTACACATGCGCGATCTTGATCGGGTCCTCCGCCAGGGTCTGGCCGGCGAATGCCAGCGGCAGAGCCATCAAGGCGGATTTGAACACGGTGGTCAATCTCATGGTTTGTCTCCTATCGTCTTATTGTTATCTCAAGTTTGTGGAAGACACGCTGGGCTAGCGTCGGATGCCAGGTGGACCCATTCGGGGATGTCGGCAGCCAGGATGGCTTCCGCCAAGCCCCCATGGATGGGTTGAGTGGGCGGCATCCCGCGCGACCCCGAATGGGTCCACCCGGTAGCCGATGCGGGTTTCGGCACCAATGCGATCACTACGATACTTGAGTGGTTATGTCATCCATCAACCGTCATTCCCGTTCGGAACGACGCACCCACTTTCGAACCGCCACCCGCCGTACTTTGCCGGTGGGCGTGCGGGGCAGTTCATCCAGAAACACCAGACGCCGGGGCACTTTGTAGGTCGCCAGGCGCTGTTTGCAAAAACGTTGCAGTTCATCCTCGGTGGCCCAGTGCCCGGGTTTGAGGACGACAAAGGCGGTGGCGGTTTCGCCCCAGGTGCGGTCGTATTCGCCGGTGACGGCCACTTCCTGTACCGCGCGATGATGCAACAGACATTGCTCGATCTCGGAGGGGAACACGTTTTCCCCGCCGCAGATGAACATGTCGGTCACCCGATCCACGATCCAGGTATGTCCATCCCGATTCTGATGCGCCAGATCGCCGCACCGGTACCAGCCATCCAGGAAGGCGGTGCCGTTGGCTTCCGCGTTGCGCCAGTAACCGGGTGTGATCGCCGGTCCTCGCACCCAGACCTCGCCAACCTGGCCGGGTTCCACCGACTCGCCATGCGGGCCGACCAGTTTGCATTCGGTCATGGGCATGGCCCGCCCCACCCCGCCCGGGAATTGGCGGGCTTCGGCCTCGGATTGGAAAAAGAGGGTCGGACCGGTTTCGGTCATGCCGCAACCGTTGCGGATGACCACACCCCGGTCCGCCCAAACGCCCAACAGGGAGTCGTCCATCGGTGCCCCGCCACTGGCCAGGCAGGACGCGCAGTAACTGAGATCGTCGGCATGACGAAAGGCTTCGGTCTCCGCCAGACGCCGGTATTGAGTCGGAACCAGTAAGGCCTTGGTCAGGCGCCGGGCCATCAAATCGGTCATCAGTTGGTCGGGTTGGAACTGGCGATAGACACGAACACTGGCCCCGTGCATCAGGGCCGGCAACGCGAACAGGTTAATGCCCGCGGTGTGATAGTGCGGCAGAACCGAAGCCGTCACGTCGTCCGGCGATAAATCGAGTGCGGCATTCGCATTGCGGGCATTGGCTATGGCCATGGTGGCGGTATAGATCACAGCTTTGGGGGTGCCGGTGGTTCCGCTGGTAAACAGCAGATACCAGGGATCGTCATCGCCGGCCGGATCGGCCTCGGGTAAATCGGTTTCCGGCAACTCCTCGTCCAGCCAACCGAGTGCGCAGCCGAGCAATCGATGTAGGCTGGTCGCCACCGACTGAAAATCCCGTTCGGCCAGAATGGCGGCGGGTTCGGTCAGACGGGATTGCTCCAACTGGGTGTCGATGACCTCGCGCCAGTTCAACGGCACCATGATCCAACCCTGGCGCCGACACGCCATCAACACCGCAAAGAAATCGAGCCGATTGCGCGCCAGCCACAGCAGCCGGTCCCCGCGTTTCAGGCCCAGGGCGACCAGCCGGCGCACCCAGGTCCGGACCCGTTCATCCAGTTCGGTGAAGGTCCAGCAGGTCGCATCCGGCACACCCACCAGTGCGGGCTTCGCTCCCCAGGTCTGGGCCCAGCGTCCGGTATCCAGCGTTGTCATGCCGGCCGCTCCAGGCCATGCACCATCAGGTCCAACACGGCGTCGACTACGTCGTCCAGTTCCCGATCCTCATTCCACAGCAGATAGCGCTGACCGATGAAATGCATCATGCCCATGATCGACCAGGCCCAGACGGAAAAGTCACCGGTACGAATCTGCTGTTGTTGCCCGGCCCGATTCAATGCCTCGATATAGCCTTCGGCGAAGGCTTCGTAGTAAGCCCGGTGAACGTCAGGATCGACGAACTGACTTTCCTGAACGATGCGATACAGGTTCGGATGCGCCCGGATATAGTCGAGAAAGGCCCGAAAACCGATGCGTTCCGCCGCCAAGCGGTCATCGACATCGATCACCTGCTCGGACAGATAATGCCGCAGTTGCCGGCTGGTATAGAGCACCAGTTCGCGCAGTACGGCTTCCTTGGTCTTGAAGTACAGGTAGAAGGTGCCCTGCCCGATCTCCGCCCGACGCGTGATGCCGACGATGGACCCCTCGTGGAACCCACGTTCACCGAATTCGGCCTCGGCCGCACGCAGGATTTTCTCGAGGGTGCGGGCACCGCGTGCAGTTTTGGGTGTCAGACTGTTCCGGGTCATGGCCAAACCTGAGAGTTGATTCAGGTTTCACAATACGAGCAAAGCCGGGTCTTGGCAAGGCAAGCCCGGCTCCTACTTTGGTAGGAGCCGTGTTCCGTCCTTCGAACGCGCCCGACCGGCGGTTAAGTTATTTTAAGTGAAACCCTTTGTTAACAATTGAGCTATTCTTGCCGATAAAGAATCAAAACAAGAATCCGTTGTTGTACCGCTTGGAGCACATCGCATGAAGCTGACCGTTATCATGAAAACGGCCCTGGGGTTCGGACTTATTCTGGTGCTGATGATCGGTATTTCCGTCACCGCCCTGACCAACCAATCCTCGGTCGGACAATTATTCCGCATCACTACCTCCGAAGTGGTACCCCAGATGCAGGAAGCATATCGGCTGGTCATCGGGATCCAGAACGCCAACAAGGCGGTGTCGCAACATGCCGCCGTCTCGGATAATGAATTACTGGAACGCTATGAACAGGATTTCGCCGCGTCCAGAAAGAACGTTTCCGCAACCTACCAGACATTGAGCGAACAACTGTCCGGGCAACCTGCCCTGTCCGACAACCTGAAAAGCAGCTACGACCAAGTCCGGAGCGCGCTCGATCTGGGTGAGCAACACCTGATCACACGGCGCGAGGTGTTGGCTACCCGACAGACCTTTCTGCAGGAGTATCAAAGCCAGGGCTCTCGCTGGCTGACCTTCGCCAACGACATGAAAATCGTCGATCGTGTTCTGGAAAATCTGGCCAGCCAGGCCGACAGCACCTCCCGACAGGTAGGCGGTGACGCCAAATACGTGCTGGACCGGATCGCCCTGATACGTTCCGGGGTGACCGGCGTCGGTGGTCTGCAAACCACCCAGGAGGTGATCGACGTTCAGGCCAACCTGACCAAGGAACTGGAAAAAATCGATGTCCGCATGAAACGCCTGGCGGATGACAACGAGATCATCCACCGCTATTTGTCGACCTATGTCGAACTGCTCCAAACAGCCGTCACCGACGAAAACGGCACGATCCCGCTGTACCTGGCTTCCCTGCAGGCACAGGAAAAGAGTTCGGACGAACTGACCCGCCTGGCCGACACGGTGAATCAGAGTGTGCAGAGTCTGACTCAACTGACCCAGGCGCTGTCCAATGAAGGGCTGCGGCTGGCCGAGCAAGTCGAAGCGGCGAACACCCAGGCCACTGTGACCGTCGTCGGTGTGCTGACCGCTTCGCTGGTCATCGCGCTGGGTATTATGTTTTCCCTGATCCGCAGCATCCGCAAACCGCTGAAGACGATTACCGGCTTGCTGGCCGCCGTCTCCGACGGCGATCTCTCACAAAAAATGACGGTGCGTTCCAACGATGAGTTTTCCCAGATCGGCCGAGGCATCAACGATCTGATCGACCACACCCGTGAGATCATCGTCGACATCAAGAAAACGTCCTCCGAAGTGGGTTCGGTGGCCAACCAGGTGACCGAAACCACCAAATCCAGCTCCGAAAAACTGCTGTTGCAGAAAGACCAGTCGGCATCCATCGCCACCGCCGTCAGCGAGATGACGTCGTCGGCCAGCGAGATTTCCGACAACGCCAGCAATACCCTCAGTCAGGTCAAGGCGGTCAACGGTTCGGCCTCCGAAGGCCAGCAAAACATGCGCAACAGCAACCAGGTGATTCAGCAATTGGTGGATGACCTGAACCACGCCAGTGAAGTGGTCAGCACGGTGCAACAGGAATCGGACAACATCAGCCAGATTCTCAACGTCATCCAGGGCATCGCCGAGCAGACCAACCTGCTGGCGCTGAACGCCGCCATCGAGGCGGCCCGGGCCGGTGAACAGGGGCGCGGCTTCGCCGTTGTCGCCGACGAGGTGCGAAGCCTGGCCAGCAAGACGCAGAGTTCAACGGAAGAGATCTATGAGATGATCGAGCGGTTGCAGAGTCGCGCCAACAACGCCGTCGGACTGATGACCAAGAATCTGGAACGTGTCGATCAGCTGGTGGCCAGTGCCGAGGATACCGACCAATCCATTCAGACCATTCTGTCGTCACTGCAACACATCAATGACATGAGCCAGCACATCGCCGAGGGCACAGCCAGTCAGCAAAGTGTTGCCGAGGAAGTCTCCCGTTCCATCCAGGAGGTCGCCGAGATTTCGGACGCTATCTACTCCAACGCCTCTCAGAATGTGAAAACGTTCGAGCGCTTGAATGAGTTGGTCGAACACCAGAACGCGTCGGTCAGTCGTTTCCGTTACTGAGCCCGATGGCAAAGCGCTGGCCGGCGGCCAGCGCCCCCCATCTTACCCCACTTGGCTTTTGAGCCACTGGTCCAGATGCCCTCCGGGCAAGGCGCCCGCCTGCCGGGCGGCTTCGCGTCCATTCCTGAAGATGAGCAAACTCGGGATACTGCGGATTCCGTAGCGCTGTGCCAGGGCCGGTTCTTCCTCGGTATTGACCTTGACCATGCGCGCCCGGGGTTCCCACCGTTCGGCGGCCTGTTCGAAGACCGGTGCGAACTGTTTGCAGGGCCCACACCAACTGGCCCAGAAATCGACCACAACAGGAATGTCCGATTTCAACACCAGTTTCTCGAAATTCGCGGTCGTGCCTTTCACGGGAGTACCCGTGAACACCGGTTGCTTGCAGCGTCCGCATTGAGGGTGGTCGGATAAGCGTTCGGCGGGGATACGGTTCGGGGTGCCGCAATGGGCGCAGGCAATGGTGTAGCTGGACGGGGAAAGCCTCTATATCATTTTAATCTAATATAGAGGCGAGTGACGCGGTCACAAGAGGCTTGGTGTCATTTGTACGGTGAAAGCCGGGACTACTCACCCCGGCTAGTGATTATTTCTCAACGAACGCCCGCTCGATCACGTATTCGCCGAGATGTCCGGCCCGGGTCTCGTTGAAGCCCCAGTCATCCAGGATCGCGGAGGTGTCTTTCAACATGGCCGGGCTGCCGCACAGCATGAAACGGTCGTCTTCCTTGTTGGGGGCAGGAACGCCGAGATCCTCGAACAGTTTGCCACTGACCATCAGATCGGTCAGACGCCCTTCGTTCCGAAACGGTTCACGAGTCACGGTCGGGTAGTAGTACAACTTGTCGCGGATGATGTCCCCGAAATATTCGTTGTTCGGCAATTCGTCCTGAATGAGCTGTTGATACGCCAACTCGGACTTATAGCGCACACCATGCGTCAGAATGACCCGGTCGAACTGCTCGTAGATTTCCGGATCCTTGATGATGCTGATGAAAGGGGCGAGCCCGGTACCGGTGGACAGCAGGTACAGGTTTCGACCCGGCAACAGGTGGTCGGCCACCAGAGTCCCGGTCGGTTTGCGACCGACATAGACCTGATCGCCGGGCTGGATATTCTGCAGCTTCGAGGTCAGCGGGCCATCCGGGACCTTGATGCTGAAAAACTCCAGCTCTTCCTCGTAGTTGGCGCTGGCGATGGAATAGGCCCGCAACAACGGACGACCGTTGTCCTGTTCCAGGCCGATCATCGTGAAATAACCGTTCTTGAAGCGAAACCCCGGGTCCCGGCTGGTGGTGAAGCTGAACAGGGTATCGTTCCAATGCCGAACGCTGGTAACGGTCTCGATATTCAAATTCGACATAAGAACCTCTTAAACATGAATAATACGTTATATACCCTTACTATACTCAGGGAATGGTTATCGGCAAAATGACTATTTCCGATATATTTTATTGGTATTCCCGATATGAAGTTCACGCTCCGTCAACTGCAGGTGTTTCTGGCCACGGCTCATCACGAGAACATCAGCCGGGCGGCCGCCAGCCTGAATATGTCCCAATCCGCGGCGTCGGGTGCGCTCAAGGAATTCGAATCGCTCTACGATGTCCGCCTGTTCGAACGGGCCGGCAAGCGACTGAAACTCAACGAACTCGGCCGCCAGCTCTGGCCCCGCGTCGAGTCCCTGCTGGAACAGGCCAATGAGCTCGAAAGCGATCTCAATCGACACCACGATCTCGGGCGACTCAAGGTCGGTGCCACGCTGACCATCGGCAACTACCTGGCGGTCGGTTTCATGGCTCGCTACATGGCCGAACAACCCGGCGCCCGCGTCAAACTCGAGGTGGCCAACACCCGCGCCATCGCGGATCGCGTCCTGGCCTTTGATCTGGATTTGGGCATGATCGAGGGGGAAATCAACCATCCGGACCTGGAGTTGGTGCGTTGGCGCTCGGACGACCTGGTGGCCTTTTGCGCCCCCGAACACCCTTTGGCGGGTCGAAACCAATTAAGCGACGCCGACCTGCTCGAACAGGACTGGATTGTTCGGGAGCCGGGTTCCGGTACCCGCCAAACCTTTGAGCGCGGTATGCATGGTTTACTGACGGATCTGCGCATCACCCTGGAACTGGAACACACGGAAGCGATTAAACGAGCTGTGGAAGCCGGGCTCGGCATCAGTTGTTTGTCCCGGGTGAGTCTGCAGGAGGCTTTCCGGCGCGGAACCCTGATTCCGCTGGCCATTCCGCAACGCGATTTCAGCCGGGAGTTTTACTTTGTGCTTCACAAGCAGAAATACCGCAGCCCGGGGATTCAGCGTTGGCTGGAGCTGTGCAGAAACTTCCCTGACCAAACGGCTCCTGATAAAGTTAGCCATTAACCCCTCGTCGTCGGTTCTAAGGATTGCGTAATCGTGGAGTGGCGGCGGGATGCAATGCCAAAGTAACAAGGACTCTCGATGAAGATTTCTCATTCCCTTGCGGCCCTGGTTGCCGTAGCCCTGACTGGCTGTGCCTCTTTACCCTCGCCTTCCGAAACGGACGGTGGCATGTTGGCGTTTCCGATGGAAACCAAAAACGAAACCAGCCTTCCGTTTTACTATGTCTACGAATACACCCTGTATGACCGCGACACGGATGCTGAAGTCGACCGTATTCAGTTGAACCCCGCTTCCGGTGTCGATGTCCGTAGTTTCGGCCCCTACCCCGAAGGTGACTATTACCTGGGCATGCAAACCACGCGCGTCAAGGAATCCGCTCAGGTTCGATTCAGCTATAAACCGTCGCCACGAGAAGTTTACATTCCGTTCTCGATTGCCGAAGACACCATTACCGTCTTAAACCAACAAATGTGGGTCTTTAATGAATCCATGGGGGCGAGAGAGTTCAGAACATCGAATGAACTTCGGGACCTGAGTTCAGAGACCAAAGAAGAAGCGCTGGCCAGCTTGGCGAAAGACGACGAGTCAGGCTCGTGGGACATTCGAATTGAAGAGTAATTGTTAAGATTTTCATGGACAGGCAGACAGACTGCCTGTCCATGTATTGACCTTTTTGGTTACCGCTCGATACAGATCGCGGTCCCTTCCCCACCACCGATGCACAAAGCCGCCAGGCCCTTACGCTGATCCAGACGGATCATGTTGTGCAACAGCGTTACGATGATGCGCGCACCGGAACAGCCCAGCGGATGACCCAGAGCGCAGGCGCCGCCGTTGACGTTGGTGATGTCGGCACTCAGGCCCACTTCCTTCATGCCCAGCATGGTGACCATGGCGAACGCTTCGTTGATCTCCGCCAGTTCCACATCGGTGTTGCGCCAGCCGGCCTTTTCCAGCGCCTTGTTCATCGCACCGATCGGGGCACAGGTGAAGGTGCTGGGCTTCTGGGCATGGCTGGCGTAGCTGCGGATGGTCGCCAGCGGTGTCAGGCCCAGTTTTTCAGCCTTCTCCCGGGTCATCAGGGTCAGGGCGGCGGCGCCGTCGCTGATGGAACTGGAGTTGGCGGCGGTGATGGTGCCGTCTTTGGCGAAGGCCGGGCGCAGGCTCGGGATCTTGTCCGGTCGGGCGAGACCCGGCTGCTCGTCGTGTTCGACCACGGTTTCGCCTTTGCGGTCGGCGATGGTCACCGGTGCGATTTCGGACTTGAACCAGCCTTCATCAATGGCTTTCTGGGCACGGCTGAGACTGCGCAGCGCGAATTCATCCATCGCTTCCCGCTCGATGCCGAACTCATCGGCCGTGGTCTGCGCGTGAACGCCCATGGCACGGCCATCGTAGGCGTCTTCGAGGCCGTCCAGGAACATATGGTCGTACATCTGCTGGTGGCCCATGCGATACCCGGAACGCGCCTTGCTCAACAGGTACGGCGCATTTGACATGGACTCCATGCCGCCGGCGATGGCGATATCGATGTCGCCGGCACGCATCTGGTCGGCCGCCAACATGACCGTTTTCATGCCGGAACCACAGACCTTATTGACGGTGGTCGCCGGAACCGCATCGGTCAGGCCGCTTTTCAGTGCCGCCTGGCGGGCCGGAGCCTGGCCGAGTCCGGCCGGCAGTACACAGCCCATCAACACGTCCTGGATCTGCTCGGATGTCAGGCCGGTCAATTCCAGGTTGGCCTTGATGGCCGCCGCGCCCAGATCGGTACCGGACAGCGGGCTCAAGGCGCCTTGAAAACCACCCATGGGGGTACGTTTGGCGGCAACAATTACGATCTCTTTTGTCATTGTATTCAGACCTCTTGTTCAGATAAGCCTTTGGAAAGGACGGGCCTAGATTCGAAGAGCACCGTCCACTTCCAGAATTCGACCGGAATAGTAGTCGTTGGCGATCACAAAAGAGACCGCTTCGGCGATATTTTCCGGTTTTCCCATCCGTTTCAACGGTACAGCCTGGTTGACACGCTCCAGCGCTTCCGGCTTCATGCTGGCCGTCATTTCGGTCTCGATGAAGCCCGGAGCGACACCCGCGACGCGGATGCCGTAGCGTGCCAATTCTTTCGCCCAGGTTACCGTCATCGCCGCGACGCCGGCTTTGGCCGCGCTGTAGTTGGTCTGGCCCAGGTTACCGACCCGGGAGATGGAGCTGATGTTGACGATCACACCCGCCGTTTGGGATTCGACCATCCAGGCCGCGGCCTCGCGTCCACAGAGAAAGACACCCGTCAGGTTGACATCGATCACCGACTGCCATTGATTGAGCGACAGCTTGGTCAGCTCACCGTCCTTCTGCTTGATCAGCAGGCCATCACGGAGAATACCGGCGTTGTTGACCCAGCCATCCAGCCGGTTATGATCCGCCTTCAACCGTTCGAACAGCGACAGAACCGATGCCTCTTCGGCGACATTGGCCGTGTAGCCCCGGGCCGCGATGCCATCTTGGGTCAGGCTGTTCACGGCCTCATCGACCGCTGTCTCGTCGATGTCGACAATGGAAATCTGCGCCCCTTGCCGGCCGAGTGTGCGGGCCATGGCCAGGCCCAGGCCGCGTGCGCCGCCGGTGACGCCGATGTGCTTGCCCTGAAATTGCTGCGTGGATTCAGTCATGAAGATTCCTCTTGTTAACGTGGCCATTCACGGCCAGATGGCCTCTGACTCGAACGGCAGAGGCCGATAAAAGCGTTCGATCATGGTGAAAGGCACGGCGGTGACATTCGGATACAACCAGGCCGGCGATTTGTCTTTATCGATCAGCAAGGCCCGAACACCTTCCAGAAACTCCCGTTCCGCACAGGCCTGGGCGCCGACGACGAGATCCGTTTCCAGGGCTTCGACCCGGGATGCCTTGCGCAGTCGTTTGAAATGATGCCAGGTCAAAGCCACGCTCAGCGCTGAGCCGCGTTGCCACTGCTCGGCCGCTTCGTTGAATGCCTTGAAATCATGGTGCTTGATGTGATCGATCCAGTCGGACAGCACCGGCTCCGGCAAACTGTCCAGTGCGCTGGACCAAGCGTCGAACAAAGCCTGTGTTTGCCCATCCGGTTTCGGCGGTTGCCACTCACGGAGTGGAAGCCCCTCTGCCAGAGCCTTCAACAGCGCCTCCGCGGTATCCGGCGTCATAACCGCTTCGGCATAGCCCAGGGCGACAGCTTCACGACCGCTGATATGGACGCCGCTGATACCGAGAAAGGTGCCCAGCCGCCAGTCCGGCTGTTGCAGGAAGTGGGCCGCGCCGACATCCGGAAACAGGCCGATCTGGATTTCCGGCATGGCGAAACGGGCATCCGCCGTCACCAGACGCAGATCGGCCCCGGCCAGGAGCCCCCAGCCACCCCCCATAACCAGTCCCTGCCCCCAGGCGACGATGGGTTTGGGGCAATGCGCGATCAGAGCATCCAGCCGGTATTCCGCCTGAAAGTAACGATGCCCGGTACGGCGCTGCTCATCGGCCGACGCCTCTCGCAGTACCTGTGCCAGAGCTTTCACATCGCCACCGGCACAGAAAGACCGCTCCGACGTGCTTTCCAGCCAAAGCGTCGTCACCCGATCATCGTCCAGCGCCTTTTCGATGGCGACGGTCAACGCCTCGATCAGCTCCAGATTGAGCGCATTCAGCGCGGCCGGACGGTTCATGCGCAGCCGACGCACGGCGCCGTACTGTTCGACGATCAAGGGTGATGCTTGGGAGGGGGTCTCGGTCATGTCGTTTACCTTATCGGGAATCCCTGAAAGGCTGCCATCCTGCATTGGTACGACCGGGCTGACAAGATTGACGGACTGGGTTGGCTGTAAACGATAGCCGCTAAACATCGTAGGGCAGAAAAGGCCTGTTGCCGTCATCTGCCGATTGAAAGGTGGCTATGGGTTACCAGTGGCTTCAAACTGAAACGGCAGATAACGCTGTCGCACCTCTGCCCTACTACTAAACCCAGGGTGAGAGCCGATCTTTGGGAGAGAATGCCCAACCGGCGGCGTATGCGTGATCACTACCCGCCGATTCAGCCTCCAACATCACCTTCACTCTTCTTCGTGCAGCTGGGTACGCCATAGGTCGGCGTAGACCCCTTCGGCGGCCAGCAACCGGGGATGCGTGCCCTCTTCGACCACGCGACCGTTCTGCAGCACCACGATCTTGTCGGCATCGACGATCGTCGAGAGGCGGTGGGCAATGACGATACTGGTGCGATTGCGCGAGACCTCGCGCATGGCCTGCAAGATGGCCTGTTCGGCGTGTGAGTCCAAAGCCGAGGTGGCCTCGTCGAACAGCAGAATGGGCGGATCCTTCAATAACACCCGCGCGATGGCGATCCGTTGTTTCTCGCCACCGGATACTTTCAGACCGCGCTCGCCGACCTGAGTCAGTTCGCGCTCGGGCAGGCTCTGAATAAAGTCGTCCAGATGCGCCATGCGGATGGCCCGCCAGACTTCCTCGTCGCTGGCATCCGGACGGCCGTAGCGGATGTTGTTGAGGATGCTGTCGTTGAACAGGACCGTATCCTGCGGGACCACGCCGATGGCACGGCGCAGGCTTTGCTGGGTCACCTCGCCGATGCATTGACCGTCGATGCGAATCTCTCCGGCTTGCGGATCGTAAAAGCGAAACAACAGCCTCCCGATCGTCGACTTCCCGGCCCCGCTGCTGCCCACCAGGGCGACCCGGTGACCGGGCTCGATGGTCAAAGACAGCGAATTCAGGATCGAACGGTTGCTGTGATAGTGAAATTGGACCCCGTCGAACTCAATGCGACCTTCGGTGACCGCCAGCTCGGTGGCCCCCTCCCGGTCCTGAACGGTGGCGGGACGGCGCAACAGGCCGAACATATTTTCGATATCGGTCAGCGCACGCCGGATTTCACGATAGACGAACCCCAGGAAATTCAGCGGAATGAACAGCTGAATCACGTAGGCGTTGACCATGACCAGATCCCCGATGGTGATCTCACCGGCGACTACGTCCCGGGCAGCCAGCCACATCATGAGCGTCAATGCGGCCGAGACAATCAGCGCCTGTCCGGTGTTCAGCATCAACAGCGACATGCGGTTTTTCAGCCGTGCCTGCTCCCAGTCGGCCAGATTGCTGTCGTAGTTTTCCGCCTCCCAGGCCTCGTTGTTGAAGTACTTGACGGTCTCGTAGTTCAGCAGCGCATCGATGGCGCGCGAGTTGGTCTTGCTGTCCAGTGTGTTGGCTTCACGCACAAAGCGATTGCGCCATTCAGTGGTCAGGACGGTGAATAACACATAGACGACCACCGCGAACAATGTGATCAGCGCGAACCAGACATTGAAATTGACGATCAGGATGGTCGCCACCATGCCAAGCTCCAACACCGTCGGCACGATGTTGAACACCAGAAATCGCAGCAGGAAGTGAACACCGTTGGTACCGCGCTCGATGTCACGACTGAGCCCACCCGTCTGCCGGCTCAGATGAAAGTCCAGGTCCAGCTTGTGCAGATGCTGAAATACCTCCAGCGAAGCCAGACGGATGGCCCGCTCGGTCACGCGAGAGAAAACCGCATCACGCAACTCGCCGAACGCCACCGAGGTGAACCGGAAAAAACCGTAGGCCAACAGGAACCCCAGGGGAATGGCCACCATTTGAGCTTCCCGGGTGTCCAGGCCGTCCACAATATGTTTCAACGCCCAGGGCATGGCGACCGTAACGATCTTGGCGGCGACCAGAAACGCAAGGGCCACCCCCACCCGCGCCTTGTAGGCCCACAGGTAAGGCCAGAGCGAACGAGCAATGAACGGCAGATCCAGATCACCGATCGGCTTGGCCCGGGTCGCACTGCCCTTCATCCCCCGCATCAGCCGGCCTCTCCTACTCCAGCGGGTCCCGGACAGGTTTGTCCCCAACCCAGGCGCTCCAGACAGGCTTGCCACTGCGGTGACAACCCCGATGAGATAACGGTATAACCTTCGGTGACGGGATGATGAAACCCGACCGAGACCGCGCGCAGGGACAGCGAGGTCAACGGCAAGTGTTCACCGGCCCACTGGTTCTGATGGCGGTCTCCGAAGCGCGTATCGCCAATAATCGGATGGCGCAACGACTTCAAATGGCGTCGAATCTGGTGCTTACGACCGCTGTGCGGTCGGCACTCGACCAGACTGAAGCGGGCCTTCGGATACCGGCTGACCGGAACACCGACTTCGGTAATCGCCAGCCGTTTAAACCCGGTTCGGGCGGATTGCGGCGCCTTGTCCTTGCGTGCATCCTTATCGGCGATGGCATCCAGTTCCTCTTTCAGCGCCTTGTCGCACTCGAAGTCCTCCGGCGTGAAACCGCGCACAATGGCCCAGTAAGTCTTGTCGACGGTTTGATTCCGAAACTGATCGGACAACCGGCGCGCCACGTCCAAGTCCTTTCCGATCAACACCACCCCCGATGTGGGCCGGTCCAGTCGGTGCAGAGTATGGGGTGTACCCCCGTCCAGATAGGTCTTGACCCGTCCGGCCAGCGTATCGGTCTCGCGCGGGTCCAGCGGGCTGGGGTGCATCAGCAGTCCGGCCGGTTTATCGACGGCCAGAAGCCACTCGTCTTCGAACAGGATGCGAACCGCTTCACTCATCGATATCGTCGTCTTCGGCGATCTCGGTGGTGACGGGCGCGCCGCAGCGCTGGCATCGTCCTTCGATAAAGACGCGGCCCTTGAATTCAAATTCAACGGGATCGGTCATGCCCAGATCCATTTCCTGGCACTGGTTGCACCAGGTGTTGTCGAGAAAAGCCTGTTGCTCGTCGGGCTCGCGCAGGTAAAAATCCCGTTCCAGTCGTTCGTCTGTCACTGTCACTACTCGGCTCAGGGTTTTGAATGGACGGGCATTATAGGGGATAGGCCCCGCTCTGTCGTGGCGACGGATGCGTCCTCCGGGCAGCCAAGTTATACTGCGCGCCATTCATAAAGAGGTATCGCGTTGCTATGGAACTCCCTATTTTTCTCGCATTCGAAGTCACCGACGAAGACCAGGGGTACCCGTTCGCGGTCGCCTGGTCATTGCCCGAGGGTCAGTACAAGTCGGTGCTGATCAAGCCGGAAGACGAGTGGCTGATCGACTGGGAAAGCGGCCAGAATGCGGCCGGTGCGCCGTCGGTTCAGGATTTGAAGGAACGCGGAGAGACGGTACTGGATATCCTGAAAGAGTGGGCCGAAGACTTCCGGCACGAGGAGATCTACTGCGAAGACCCGGCCCTGGCGCAATTCTGTCTGGACATGATGTACGATGCCTACGGCAAGGAACTGACGGCGGAGGTCGTCCCCGCCACGGCCGCCTTCGAAGAGGTCGACCCGTTCGATCTGGACGACCAGCGTCGTGTGATCATGGAAACCGAGGAACTCACCGCGGTACATGCAGAAGACATCGCCCGGACCTACATCCACTTGTATGCCCGGATCAATGGAATCACTGGGTAGAACTGTGCCTGGGTCGTCCTTTGCTGGGTTGGCTTGGGGGGCTTTGGTCCGGACCCGCTACGGGGTGGTCTCCCGGAGGGTCGGCGTGAACCCATCCATGGGGCCTAGACCGCAGCATCCCTGCTGCGGACTTCCCTCCGGGAGACCACCCCGCATCGGGTCCTTTCGAGCCTGCCCAGGTCAGTAAAAACCACAACCTAGAATATCCTGCTCTCTTTCCTACCGACATCACAAATCTCGGGTGCATGACCATAATCTCGCCAAAGGAGAAATACTAAATGGTTATCGCAAGCACTTGGATCGGGAATTATGAGGATGCACTGATGCAAGGGCTCGGCGCGGGGTATTACTCTCGCAGGGGTGTCCACAGCATGGCCGGTTTTTTGCTCCTGCAAAACCGGCACTTCCGCCATCCTTGGCGGTCGGAGCCTGTGGCCTAGACCCCATAGACGGGTTCATGCCGGCCCCGGAGAGAGTGATACCCCGCACCGGGCCCGTACGACTGGCAAACAGCAAACCCGGGCACGGAAACTGTGTCCATTGGCACAATAGAGAACTCAGCCCTGAGACCCGTCACAACCCAAGCACGGATTTGACGAATGGAATAGTGAGCCGCCGCTTCTCGGCCAGGGAATGTTGATCGAGCTTGTCGAATGCCTCGACCAGAACGTTCATCGAGCGGGCCACGCGGTTGATCAGGAAGGCGGCGACGTCAGGTTCGAGGGTGAGGCCTCGACGGCGGGCTTTCCAGATCAGCCAGTCCATTTTTTGTTCATCACTGAGCGGCTGGACCTGGAATGTCAGCCCCCAGCTCAAACGGGACTTGAGATCCGGCAGTTCGATGGACTGGTGCAACGGGCTTGAGTGGCTGGTCACCATCAATACCCGTCCAGTGTCTCGTAGGCGATTGAACAGGTGGAAGACGGCTTCCTCCCACTCCGGCCGACCGGTAATCAGGTCGATGTCATCCAGCGCCACCACGTCCAGTTCGTCGAGGCCTTCCAGCGCTTCGGTACCGTAATCGAGGCATTCGGCCAACGGCAGGTAGACGCCTTCCAGCCCCTGGGTTTGAAGTTCATGGACCGCGGCCTGAAGCAGATGGCTGAGCCCCGAGCCTGGCGCGCCCCACAGGTAGAGCAGGTGATCGTCCAGGCGCGCCAGGGCGTGCCGCAGGGCACCGACGGTCTGGGCGTTGTCGCCCGGTAAAAAGTCGTCGAAGACCGCGTCCTCGCGGAATGTAACGCTCAGGGGAAGTTGTTTGACGGCCACTAGACGCCCTCCAGACACAGGCTTACTTCAACGTCGGGCAAGGTGAAGCTCAACGGGGGTATTCGCGTTTGACTCATGAATGACAAGGCTGAATCAGCGTTCAGTCCATTCGTACACCAGTTCGGTGTCGAGCTGGCTTTGCAGATCGTCTTCTTCCACCGACTGGAGGCGTTCGTCCAGAGCCAGAGCATCACGCAATTGATTGCGGTCACCGCTGATGTCCAGGTCGAACTGAACGCTCTCGGGCTGGACCTGGCGCAAGGTGACGCTGGTCACCAGGTTCAGCGAATCCAGGTAGCGTTCGACGGCGGCCAGGGTGGCCAGGTTATTGACGGCGTTAATCCTCAGGCTGATCTGGCCAGCCATCGACGGGTCCATCACAACGGCGTATTGATCCGCCAGTCGGCCGGCGATGCGATCGACCATGGCCTGCATCAGCGCCTCTTCCGACTCCGCCTGTACCCGGAACCGTTGGCGGTCGTCCGACATCATGAAGACAAAGTCGGCTTGATACCCCTGGTTTTCGCGCGCCAGCCGAGCCAGCACGACGGCGTCCGGGCGGTAACGTTCGGACGCCTCGGTGATATCGGCGGTAAACAGGCCGTAAATGTCGGTGAAATTGACCTGGAAGCTGTCGTCCAGGTCCATCAACGGCAGCGTCAGCGGCACGCCCCGCTCCCGGGCCGACGATTTCAGTGCCTGGGCCAGGTCGGAGTTGTCGGAATCGGCCAGGATCCGGTTGGAACCGTCCAGACGGTCGGCCATCCAGATCAACGTTTCCGGCCGCTTCGGTCCCCAGATCGGCAAGCGGTTGCGCGACAGGCTTTGCTCCACCGCGCCCCGGTCGAAGCGCATGATCATACGCTTGGTGGCCACCGGCTCGCCAAGCAGGTTGGTGAGGGTGACATCGCTGCGCTCGAACCGGAACGTCGACAGGTAGTCGTTGGCATCCTCCACCATGGCCTGGCCAACTTCGGTGTCCACGATATCCGCATCGCCGGTCACTCTGACCAGCACTCGCCCGAGGGCCTCGGCCACGGCGTCGTTCTGGTCCGATGGGCGCGCATTCTGCGCCAGGATGGCGGATTCGTCGTACAATTCCAGAGTCTGGGCCGCCCACAGCGGCAGGCTCATGATGACAAGCAACAAGGCGATCAGGGGTCGCAATGACATAAACTCGAACTTCGGCTGATTTTGGAAAGGCGCTATTGTGACAGAGCCGAAACGGATTCGCGACACGGAAGGCATGGAACCGGGCTCAGTTCACGACTGTTGTCTGCTCCCGCCCGGGCATAAAGACGGATTCTGACCGCTTGGACATGCTGATTCCAACCGCCGCCCCTGCTACAATCCGCGCGCCTTTTCCAGTACTGCCCAGATGGAGCCCTTCATGACGGACGCGTCCAAACCCCTGAGTTACAAAGACGCCGGTGTCGATATCGACGCTGGTAATGAATTGGTCGACCGCATCAAAGGTACGGTCAAGAAAACCCGCCGCCCCGAGGTCATGGGTGGCATCGGCGGTTTTGGCGCTCTGTGCCGTATCCCCAAACACTATAAGAACCCGGTTCTGGTCTCCGGAACCGATGGCGTCGGGACCAAGCTCAAGCTGGCCATGGATCTGGATCGCCACGACACGATCGGCATCGACCTGGTCGCCATGTGCGTCAATGATCTGATCGTCTGCGGCGCCGAGCCTCTCTTCTTTCTGGACTACTACGCCACCGGCAAACTGTCGGTCGATATCGCGAGCCGGGTGGTCGAAGGCATTGGTGAGGGGTGCACGCAGGCGAATTGCTCGCTGGTTGGTGGCGAGACTGCGGAAATGCCGGGCATGTACCAGGGCGAGGACTACGATCTGGCCGGTTTCTGCGTCGGCGTAGTCGAGGAAGACAAGATTCTGGACGGTAATGGCGTGCGTGCGGGCGACAAGGTCATTGGCCTGCCCTCCTCCGGTCCGCACTCCAACGGCTATTCGCTGATTCGCAAAGTGCTGGACGTCGCCGAAGCCGACCTGAACCAACCTATGGGAGACGGCACCCTGGCCGACGCCCTGATGGCGCCGACCCGCATTTACGTCAAACAGACACTGCGCCTGCTCGCCAACCAGACGGTCAATGCCATTTCCCACATCACCGGTGGCGGTTTTTACGAAAACCTGCCGCGCGTTCTGCCGGAGTCCCTGTCGATCCGCATCGATCCGAACCAGTGGCAGCGCCCCCCCGTGTTCGACTGGCTGCAGAAGGCCGGCAACATCACCGACCGCGAGATGTATCGTACCTTCAACTGCGGCATCGGCCTTGTGGTCGTCGTACCCGGCGCGGAAGCCGAGGATGTCGTCAGTCAATTGCGCGCATCCGGTGAACAGCCGGTGATCATGGGTGCGGTGGAGAGCCGTGGCAGCGAAGCCGTCATCATCGAAGGCGTGTGATCGTGAAAAACATCGTTGTCCTGATCAGCGGCAGCGGCTCCAACCTGCAGACCATTCTGGATGGTTGCGCCGATGGCACCCTGGACGCCCGGGTTACGGCCGTGATTTCCAACCGACCCGGTGTGATGGGGCTGCAACGAGCGGAGCGGGCCGGCGTTCCAGCCCTGACGCTGGATCACACCCTGTTCGAGGGCCGGCGAGCCTTCGATACCGCACTGGCCGAACTCATTGATCGCCATGAACCGGACCTCGTGGTCCTCGCCGGCTTCATGCGCATACTGACCGATGAATTCGTTCGCCACTATCAAGGGCGAATGCTGAACATCCACCCTTCCCTGCTGCCGAAATACGCCGGCCTGCACACTCACCAACGGGCCCTGGATGCCGGCGACACCGAGGCCGGCGCCACGGTGCATTTCGTTACGCCGGAACTGGACGGCGGCCCGCCCGTCGCCCAGATGAGCGTCCCGATCGAAGCGGACGACGACGCGGCGTCTCTCGCCAAACGCGTGCTGGGTCAGGAACACCGATTGTATCCGGAAGTCATTCGCTGGTTCGTTAACGGCCGCTTAACACTCAGGGGCGATACCGCCTGGCTGGACGATGCCCCCCTTCCCAAAAGCGGACGGCTGCTGGATACTGGCACCCCATGAGACAGTTCATTCGCAATTGGCTACTGGTGACCGCAGCGACTCTGTGTACGACACAGGCCGCTGAACTGGTGCCGTTCACGGCCGAACTCGAAGCCATCCGCTACGGCGCCATCGATTTGTCCACCGAAGGCACACTGCGCCTGCGTCGGGACGGCAGCGACTGGCACTACCGACTCGCCACCGACGGTCGCACCGTTTCGCTGAAGGAAGAGGTCTGGTTGAGTGTCGACGGCAATCAATTGCTGCCGTTGCGGTATGAATTCGAGAGTAAGTTGTTCTGGGTCAAGAACACCAAGTCGCTCAGGTTCGATCATAGTGAAAACCGGGTAACCGGCCGCGTCGACAAAGACCGGATCGACACCCGGTTTGAGCCGCCACTCTATGATGCCATCGGTTATCAGCTGGAACTGCAACAACAGCTGATCGACGGCGAGCGCGAGATCAGCTTCGACGTTTTCCGCCACAAACGACCGGATCGCATGGCGTTCCGTGTCATCGGCGAGGAAATGCTAGATCTGCCCACGGGCGAGGTTTACACCTGGATCGTCGAACAGACCGATCCGATCGGCAAGAACGAACGCAAGCTGATCTGGGTCGCGCCGGACCTGAATTTTGTCCCGTTGCGATTCGGGCGCTACGAGAAAGGCAAGCTCAAAGAAGAAATTCGCACCCTGTCCCTGTCGCTCGACGGACAGCGGATATCCTTCGACCCTTAACGAGGAGCCTCACCCGACGTCCGAGGCTTCATTTCGGCCCTACAAGCCAAGGAGGCCACTACTCAATGAAAGTCGCCGTATTCAGCAGCAAATCCTACGATGAGACCTACCTTAATCAGGCCAACAACGGCCAACACCAGTTCACCTACTTCGAACCCCATCTGGACGCCCATACCGCCGCCCTGAGCCAGGGCCATGATGCCGTCTGTTGCTTCGTCAACGATACGCTGGATGAGGCCACGCTCGGCCAGCTCCACGACCATGGTATTCGCCTCGTTGCCCTTCGATGCGCCGGCTTCAACAATGTCGACCTGGGCGTCGCCCAGAAACTGGGCATCACAGTCGCCCGGGTTCCGGACTATTCCCCCTATGCGGTCGCCGAGCACGCATGCGCCCTCATTCTCGGCCTGAACCGCAACACCCATCGCGCCTTCAACCGGGTCCGCGAGAACGACTACTCCCTGCACGGCATGCTCGGTTTCGATTTACACGGCAAAACCGTAGGCGTCGTCGGCACGGGCAAAATCGGCGTCGCCTTTATTCGCATCATGCGTGGCTTTGGTTGCCGGGTCATCTGTCACGACCCCTACACCAACCCGCAGGCTCTCGACGCCGGAGCGGAATATGTCGACCAGGATACGCTCTGGGCCGAGAGCGACATTGTTTCGCTACACTGCCCGCTGCTGCCGGCCACCCGTCACCTGATCAACAACGAAACGCTCAAAAAGATGAAAGACGGCGTCATGCTGATCAATACCAGTCGCGGTGCGTTGATTGAAACCGTCGATGTGATCAATGCCCTGAAGAACGGCAAAGTGGGTTATCTGGGGCTGGATGTGTATGAGGAGGAAGCGGACCTGTTTTTTGAAGACAATTCCGACGAGCTGTTAAAGGACGATACGTTCGCCCGCCTGCTGACCTTCCGCAACGTGTTGATCACCGGCCACCAGGCGTTTTTCACGCGGGAAGCACTGGAAGCGATAGCCCAGGTGACGATCAGCAATATCGGGCATTTCGAGGCGGGCAGTCTGGACCGGATGCATCAGGTGAATGTGTAGAACGTCCCTGGTGGCGCCTACCCTGGAGTAGACAGAACCGTAGGTTGGATTAGCCCGCAGGGCGTAATCCAACAAACCCAGCCATGAGTTGAACTATCGGCTTCATAAGAGCGTTGGATTACGCCCTTCGGGCTACCGATGCGTCGGACCGATCCAACCTACTGCTCATGGATCGAAAACATCGACCGATCATTTCCCTGAATACAACTCAAAAAAAACCGCCCGGTGGCGAAGCCAGCGGGCGGTTTTCGCTAACTGAACAGTATTAAGCCAGTTTGGCTTTGGCCTGTTCGGTCAGGGCCGCGAAAGCCAGTTTATCGTGAACGGCCAGATCCGCGAGGATCTTACGGTCGATCTCAATAGACGCCTTCTTCAGGCCATTGATGAACTTGCTGTAAGACAGACCGTTCACCCGAGCCTCGGCATTGATACGAGCGATCCACAGGGCGCGGAACTGACGCTTGCGCTGACGACGGTCACGATAGGCGTATTGACCCGCCTTGATGACCGCCTGCTTGGCCACACGGAATACACGCGAACGCGCACCATAATAACCTTTAGCCTGCTTCAGAACCTTCTTGTGACGACGACGGGCAATAGTACCGCGTTTTACACGAGCCATATTTCTTTCCTCCTAATCCTGTGACCGTTAAACGTAGGGCAGCATGCGCTTGATCAAACCGGCATCGGCATCAGTAATTTGCTGAGTGCCGCGCAAGTGACGCTTACGCTTGGTGCTCTTCTTGGTCAGGATGTGGTTGCGGAAAGACTGCTTGTGCTTGAAGCCATTGGCCGTCTTCTTGAAACGCTTCGCAGCGCCGGAATTGCTTTTTGCTTTAGGCATTTTCAATCTCCCGATCTACTTCTAAAACCGCGTCGCATCCCGTGCGAACCCAGGCACTGTGCCGGGCTCAGGAGCTAACGGTTGCCAGTTAAACCGGCGACACCCGTCGCCGGAACTTAAAAAAGGCGATGACCGAAGCCATCGCCTTCGCGACAGACGGTTGCCCGCCTGTCCCGGCCAGCCGAGGCCGACCTTATTTCTTCTTCAGCGGAGCCATCACCATGGTCAGCTGACGCCCTTCCATCTTGGGGCGCTGCTCCACAGTGGCCAGGTCTTCCAGATCACTCGCGACCCGGGCCAGCAGCTCCATACCGATTTCCTGGTGAGCCATCTCACGGCCCCGGAAACGCAGCGTGACCTTGGTCTTGTCGCCGTGCTCCAGAAACCGGGTCAGGTTACGCAACTTGACGTTGTAGTCGCCGATATCGGTATTCGGCCGGAACTTGACCTCCTTGACCTGAACCTGCACCTGCTTCTTCTTGGCAGCTGCCTTGGCTTTCTTCTCTTCGTAGAGCTTTTTGCCCAGGTCCATGATCTTGCAGACCACCGGGTCCGCGTTGGAGATCTGTACCAGATCGAGTCCTTCCTGTTGAGCCCGCTGCAAGGCATCTTCCAGCGGGACAATACCGACTTGCTCACCGTCGGAGGCGATCAGGCGAACCTCGTCGGCCTTGATCTGATCGTTGACAATATGACGGTTGGCAGCCTTACCAGCTTTCGCGTTGCGTTTTATAACTCACTCTCCGTTATTTACCAGACGGCCTTTTCGGGCGATATCCGCAGATAGGCGTTCTATGAAGGCGTCGATCGGCATGGAGCCGAGATCCTGACCTTCCCGTGTGCGGACCGCTACGGCCTCGTTTTCGACTTCCTTATCGCCGATCACCAGCAGATAAGGAATTCTTTGAATTGTATGCTCGCGGATTTTAAAGCCGATCTTCTCATTTCTCAAGTCGGCATCGGCCCTAAAACCCTCTGAAATCAAGCGATTTTGCACTTTCTTAACGAAATCGGCCTGGGCATCGGTGATATTGCACACCATGACCTGGGTCGGCGCGAGCCACGGCGGCATGGCCCCGGCGTGCTGCTCGATCAGAATGCCGATGAACCGCTCGAAGCTGCCGAGAATGGCCCGGTGCAGCATGACCGGCTCTTTCCGCTCGCCGTGCTCGTCCACATACTGGGCTTCCAATCGGCCCGGCATGGCGAAATCGACCTGGATGGTACCACATTGCCACATCCGACCGAGGCTGTCTTTCAACGTGAACTCGATCTTCGGGCCGTAGAAGGCGCCCTCGCCCGGCAGAGTCTCCCAGGGCTGGTCGGTGGCGTCCAGTGCCGAAGCCAGGGCCGCTTCGGCCTTGTCCCAGACTTCGTCGCTGCCCACGCGCTGATCGGGGCGGGTGGAGAGCTTGAGGATGACATCGTCGAAACCGAAGTCGTAATAGACTTCGTTCAGCATCTCGATGAAGCCCGCCACTTCGTCCTGGATCTGGGCCTCGGTACAGAAGATGTGGGCGTCGTCCTGGGTGAAGCCGCGCACCCGCATAATGCCGTGCAGGGCTCCGGAGGCTTCGTTACGGTGGCAACTGCCGAATTCGGCCAGGCGCAGCGGCAGGTCGCGGTAGCTCTTCAGGCCCTGGTTGAACACCTGGACGTGGCACGGGCAGTTCATCGGCTTGATGGCGTTGTCGCGGTGCTCGCTGTGCGTGGTGTACATGTCGTCGCCGAACTTGTCCCAGTGACCGGATTTCTCCCACAGGGAGCGGTCGACGATCTGCGGTGTACGGATTTCCTGGTAGCCATGAGCGCGCTGTTTGGCGCGCATGTACTGCTCGATCACCTGGTACAGGGTCCAGCCGTTCGCATGCCAGAACACCATGCCCGGGGCTTCTTCCTGCAGGTGGAAGAGGTCGAGTTTCTTGCCGATCTTGCGATGGTCGCGCTTGGCCGTTTCTTCGAGGAAGGTCAAGTGGGCCTTCAACTGCTTTTTGTCCGCCCAGGCGGTGCCGTAGATGCGCTGCAGCTGCTTGTTGCTGCTGTCGCCGCGCCAGTAGGCGCCGGAGACGCGCATCAGCTTGAAGTGATGGCAAAACTTCATGTTCGGCACGTGCGGGCCGCGGCACATGTCGACGTATTCTTCATGATGGTAGAGACCCGGCCGGTCATCCCGGCTGATGTTGGTCTCGAGGATTTCCATCTTGTAGGGCTCGTTACGCTCCCGGAAGGTGTCGTACGCCTCCTGCCAACTGACCTTGTGGCGGACCACCTCGTAGTTGGTCTTGGCCAGTTCCATCATGCGCTTTTCGAGTGTTTCGACGTCTTCGTCGGTCAGCCGCTCATCCAGGTCGATGTCGTAGTAGAAGCCGTTCTCGATGGTCGGACCGATGGCCATTCTGGCGTCCGGCCAGAGTTGTTTGATGGCGTGACCGAGCAGGTGCGCGCAGCTGTGGCGGATGATTTCGAGGCCGTCGTCGTCTTTGGGGGTGATGATTTCGACCTTGGCGTCGTTCTCAACGATGTCGCAGGCATCGACGCGGACGCCGTCGATGCGGCCGGCCAGTGTATTGCGCGCGAGACCGGGGCCGATGTCTTCGGCGATCTGCATGATGGAGACGGGTTGGTCGAAACGGCGCTCGGAGCCGTCGGGCAGCGTAATGATGGGCATGATGTGCTCCTTCAGTGGTGACCCCTACCACGGGCCACGTGTTGGATGTGTATTAAACGGTAGTAAGGGCGTTGGCGCCCTATTAAGGTATCCGGCCTACCCCTACAATGGGACCGTACCGGATGCCCCTCACAGCAAAAACCGCCTGATTTCGGCGGGTAATCGGCAAATGTCGACCCGCCACGGGCTGGTTATGGCAGCTCGTAATGCTGGTCGACAGAGGGATACGCGGAGTGTAACCGATTGGTGCCGGTGGGTCACGGGTGGTTCGGTTAGGTTCCGTGGCGAAACCCGCACCGGCTGGTGGGTAGGCCTGGTCGGGGTCGCGCGGGATGCCGCCCACTCAACCCGTCCATGGGGGCTTGACGACAGCCATCCATGGCTGTCGACATCCCCGACCAGGCCAACCCACCAGCCAGCGCTAGCCATCTGAGACCGCATCCAGTCCAATACTATTGGTAGGAGCGCACGCTGTGCGCGACCTTAATCAACCTCCGGACTTCGCCCGTTCCCGCAATGCCCGACGGATAATCTTTCCCGTGGTTGTCATCGGTAAACTCTCAACGAATTCGATCTCCCTGGGGTACTCATGAGCCGCCAATCGCTCTTTAACCCAGGCTTGAATTTCCGCCTTTAACGCATCGTCGCCCTGCTCTGTTTGTTTCAACACGATATAGGCTTTGACGATTTCCGTCCGCATCGAGTCCGGTTTGCCAATGACGGCGGCCATGGCGATCTGTGGGTGGCCGAGTAGGCAGTCTTCGATTTCGCCGGGTCCGATGCGGTAGCCGCCGGAAGTGATGACGTCGTCGTCGCGACCGACGAAGCGGATCCAGCCCTGATCATCGCGTACGCCGGTGTCGCCGGTGAGCATCCAGTCGCCGGCGAATTTGACGGCGGTGGCGTCGGGGTTGTTCCAGTAACCGAGGAACATGACCGGGTCGGGCCGATGGACGGCGATGAGACCCTGCTGACCCGGCGGAAGTTCGGTTCCGGCGTCGTCGACGATGGAGACGCGGTGTCCGGGAACCGGTCGGCCCATGATGCCGGGGCGTGGCGGCATGAGCGCGGCGCAGGAGCTGACGATCATGTTGCATTCGGTCTGACCGTAGAATTCGTTGATGGTGACGCCGAAGGCGCGTCGACCCCAGTCGAGCAGTTCTCGGCCGAGGGTTTCACCGCCGCAGGCGACGGTGCGCATTTGCACGGGTTCTTCGGGGTGGTCGCCGAGTTCGGAGCGGATGAGTTTGAGGGCGGTCGGCGGCAGGAAGGCGTTCCGGATGTTGTGGTGGCGTATGAGATCCATAGCGGCGCGGCCGGTGAATTTCCGGAAGCGGCAGGTAACGACGGGGACGCCGTGGTGCAAGGCGGGCATGAGGACGTCGAGCAGCCCGCCGATCCAGGCCCAGTCGGCCGGGGTCCAGATGATGTCGTCGGGTTGTGGGAAGAGGTCGTGGCTCATTTCGACACCGGGCAGGTGACCGAGCAGCACGCGGTGGGCGTGCAGGGCGCCCTTGGGTTGGCCGGTGGTTCCGGAGGTGTAGATCAGCACAGCGGGATCTTCGGCGCGGGTGACCACCGGGTCGAATTGGTCGGTTTTATCCTGGAGCCGGGCACCGAGGTCCTCGCCGTGGTCGCTGGGACCGTCGACCACGAATACCCGCTTCAGGTCGGGCAGGCGGTCTTTCAGGTGGGCGATCTTCTCGGCGCCGGCCCGGTCGGTGATCAGGGCCCTGGCGCCGCTGTCGGCGAGTCGGTAGTCGAGGGCATCGGGTCCGAAGAGTGTAAATAGCGGTAAAGAAACCGCGCCCAGTTTGTGAATGCCGATGTGGGCGTAAGCGGTTTCGGTACACTGTCCCAACAGGATGCCGACCCGATCGCCCTTATTGATGCCGGCGTCGTGAAGAACCTGGGCCAATCGGTTGGATAACCCTCTGAGTTTTCCAAAACTGATGGCATCCGACCGCCCCTGTTCATCGACCTGAATCAGGGCGGTTCGGTCGGGGTCGCGGTCGGCCCATTTATCGCAGACGTCGATACCGATGTTGTAGTGCTCGGGAATCTCCCAGCGAAAGGCATCGATCAGTTCTTCGTAGGTTCGAGCCTTGGGTAACATGTCGGGTACCTTCCGGTTTATTGTTGCTCCCGGGTGTACCTTAGCGCTGACCGGGTTGGGACGCCATGTCCACATTCCTTGCGTATTTACTCGCTAGGCTGACGGATTCACAGGATTGAATAAGGGTTTATCAATCGATGATTAAAAAGGCTTTGGTCGTGGTGGTCCTGGTGGCGTTGGGTGGCGCCGGTTACTGGTGGATGAACGCGCCGGTGGGTGACAGCGGACCCGAAGCACGACGGGGCAACGCGGCTATGCAGATGCGGGCCGGCATTACCGGACAACGCTGGGGACGAGGCGGGGCGGCGACCTCGACTATCCAGGTGGAAGCACTGGATGTGACGATGTCCGCCCACTCGCCCACCTTGCCTTTGTTGGCCACGGTAGCGGCCAAACGGCAGGAGATCATCACGGCGCCGCAACTGGCACGCGTCGAGGACATTCTCGTTGAACCGGGTGATCGCGTTGAGGCCGGCCAACCCTTACTGAGACTGTCGGCAGAATCGCTGCAATGGGCGTTGCGACAGCAACAGGCGGCGATCACACAACTGGAAGCGACCATTCGCATCGCGGCCCGTCAACATGAGGTCCACCAGGAAGAGTTGGAGCAGGCGCGCGCCAACTACCAGCGCGAGGTGAATTTGCGCCAGCAGGGATTTTCCAATGAATCCAGCGTCCAGACGGCGGCCGACGCCCTGCGTTCGGCCGAATTGCAGGTCGCTGTCTACGAGGACGAGTCCGTTCAGCGCCGGGCCCAATTGGAGCAGGCTCGCATTGAACTGGAGCAGGTTCAGTCCCAGATCGAAGACCTGACACCCACCGCCCCCTTCGACGCGGAGGTCGTGGCGATTCAAACCGCACCCCGTGTTCAGGTCGCCAGCGGCGCCAACCTGATGACGCTGATCGATCGCGAGTCGATCTACGCCAGTACCCAGATTCCGCTGTCGGCCTATCGCGAACTGCGCGCCGGCAATGCCGAGGCCCGGGCCATCGTCAACGGGGTGTCCTATCCGGTGCGGATCTCCCGGTTGTCGGCCACCGCCAATGCGGGCGCCGTCGCCATGGAGCTGACGTTGCCGGACGACATCCCGGTGCTGATCAACGAAACCATCGAACTCGATCTCGCCCTGCCGGCCGTTGACGCCTACGCCCTGCCCCAGGATGCCCTCTACTACGGAGACCAGCTGTACCGCATCGAGGACGGTCGCCTGCGGGCGGTCTCTGTCTCGGTCCTGGGCTATCAACAGCGAGGCGATCAGCCCTGGGCGCTGGTGACCGGAGACGGTCTGGATGGCGGGATGACCGTCCTGACGACACGATTGTCCCAACCGACCAATGGCACACCGGTCACTGTGGTCAATGGCGCGCATACGGATAACGCCGATTCGGGCGCCAAGGCTGACATCGGTTCCGAAATACAAGCGGGAACAGCCCAATGACCGGTTTCTACGAGTCACTGATACGCCACCGGTTGGCGGCCAATCTGCTGATGATGCTGGTCATCGGTGCCGGTATCTGGGGCATGCAGCAGGTGCGTTCCCAACTGTTTCCGGATACCGAATTGCCGATCGTGCGCGCCTCTTTCGACTGGCCCAATGCGGATGTCGAGGCCGTGCGAACCGGCATCGCCGAGCCACTGGATCGGGCCATCATGGACACCCGTCAGTTCGATTTCGTGCGCTCGACGGCACGCGAAGGTGGCCACAGTCTCTTTGCCCGCGTCAGGGACGGGGTGTCCGCTGAAGACGGCCTGGCGTCGCTCGAAGCCGCCATCGACAGCCTCAACCTGCCCGGCGGCGCGACCCTGGACGATCTGGAAAAAATAGAGCTCACCGAGCCGGTCGCCAGCGTCCTGATCTATGGCGATGTGCAGCGCAGCGAACTGGCCGAGATCGGTTACCAGGCCCGACAATCGCTGATCAACGCGGGCATGGCGGAGGTGGCGCTGTCCGGCATTCCCGGTCGGGAACGGCGCATCGAGATCGACCTGGCCGCGTTGGATTCCCTGGGCATGACGCTCGACACACTGGCCAGCCGCCTGCGATCCCGGTTCACCGTGGTGCCGGCCGGCTCAGTCACCGTCGGCGAGAATTCCAAATCCCTGGTCACCGACGCACCGGACTGGACGCTGGACGCGCTGCGCAACACCATCATCGCCGAACGCAATGGGGCCGTCATCCGCCTGTCCCAGGTCGCGACCCTTCGGGAAGACTTCGATAACGCCGACATTCTGCGTTACCAGGGCATGCCCGCCATCCAGCTGGAGATCAGTCGTGCGGCCGGAGAAGACACCCTGGTCAATGCCCAACGCCTGGACGAATGGATGGCCGATTTCGAAAGCGAGTTGCCCTATGGCATCGAGTTCCGCACGTACAACGAGATCTGGAAGGTCGTCGAGGCTCAATTGAACCTGGTTCTGACCAACGGCATCGGCGGTATGTTACTGGTTATCCTGGTGCTCTTTGTTTTTCTGCGGACCCGGCTCGCCGTCTGGGTGGCCGCCGGCATTCCGATCTCCTTCATGGGCACACTGGCGTTCATGGGTTGGTCGGACACAACCCTGAACACCATCAGTCTGTTCGGGTTCGTGATCGCCATCGGCATCATCGTCGACGACGCCATCGTCGTCGCCGAAGACACAGCCGCCCTCGAATCCCAGGGGCTCAGTCCGTCCCAGGCCGCCCTCACCGCCGCCAAGCGCATGATGCCGGCCGTCGTCGCCTCCAGCCTGACCACCATCGCCGCGTTCCTGCCGCTGCTGCTGATCGGTGGTACCTTTGGCAATCTGCTGGTCGACATCCCGACCGTGGTAACAGCGGCCATCATCGCCTCGCTGGTCGAGTGCTTCATCATTCTGCCCGGCCATCTGGGTCATCATCGCCGGCTCAAAGCCCCGAGCCCGGCGCGGCAAGCGTTCGAGAACGGATTCAACGCTTTTCGCGATGGCCCTTTCCAGAGACTGGTGCGCCTGTCGATCGCCAATGGCGCTGTCTTTCTGGCCGCCATGGCCATGCTCACGCTGTTGACACTGGGCGCCGTCACCAGCGGGCGCATTGCGTTCGAACCATCACCCTCGCTCGACGAACCGACGATGAGCGTCTCGCTCGATATGCTTGAAGGGACCTCCCTGTCCCAGGTCGAAGAGGCGATGAATCAACTGCAGGTCGTAGCGGAGTCCATCGATGCCTCGGTCGGCGGCGGTCTGATCGACACGATGGTGCAGGCATTCGACCGCGTCGATGAACCGGAACGCGCCACGCTTGAATTGACGCTGACCAGCGATACCGACCGACCCTTGACTAATGCCCAGGTCCTGGAGCGGATTCAGCAGGACTATGTGCTGCCGCCGTTTGTGCGCAGCTATTCCAGCGGGCGTTTTTTCCGAGGCCCGGGCGGTGGGGGCGACCTGTCCATTCGACTGGAAGGAGACGACATTCAACGGCTCAAGGAGGCATCGCTCGACCTTCAGGCCAGCCTGCAAGGCTACGAGTCCCTCGGCGACATCACCGACAACCTGCCGTTCGATGCCCAACAATACCGGCTGCAACCGACCCGGGCCGCGCTGGCCGCCGGCATCGACATGAATACCGTCGCCGGGCAGGTCGCCAACCAGTTGTCGGGCCTCACGCTGACCACCGTGGAAACCGGATACGAACAGATTCCGGTGACGTTGAACCTGACCGAACGGCAGCGTCAGAGCGAAAGCTGGCTGCAAAGCCTGCCGATCCGGCTCGACGACGGGTCGACCCGACCGCTCGGGAGTCTGGTGCATTTCGAGTACGAGCAAGCGCTGAACCGGATCAGTTCACGCAATGGAGAGCTGTCGGTTACGGTCTCGGCCCGCTACAACGGCGATCAACTCACCGACCTGTATTCCGAGCTGGAAGCCGACGTCATGCCGACGCTGGCAGCCCGTCATCCGATCGAATGGGCCTTCGAGGGTCAGGCCGAAGAGCTTGAAGCGTTTTTCAACGACACCCTGATCGCCGTCGCCGTCTCGGTGCTGCTGATTTACTTCATCCTCGCCTGGGTGTTCGAGTCCTGGCTGTGGCCTTTCGCCGTACTGATCACCGTGCCTTTTGGCCTGATCGGGGCCGTGGTCGGGCACTGGTTGATGAACATGCCGCTGTCGACCATCTCGGTGTTCGGTCTGATCGGCCTGTCGGGCATCGTCATCAACGATTCCATCATCCTGGTCACGGTGTTCCGGCGTCTGCATCGGGATGGCCTCGGGTTGTACGAAGCCACGGTGGAAGCCGCCCTGTCCCGCCTGCGTCCGGTGATTCTCACCTCGATCACCACCATGGCCGGGCTGTCACCCTTGCTGTTCGAAACCAGCATCGACGCCGCCCTGCTGAAGCCCATCGCCGTTGGGCTGGTTTTCGGGCTCGGTTTCGGTACCTTGTTGATCCTGTTGATGGTGCCGGTTCTGCTTTACAAGATCGGTCGGTTCAAGGCCTGGTTCGCGGGTGTGCTGGACAAGGACCTGCGCGGTCGGGACCCGGAAACGGTCGACGTGTAATCAGGTACGCTAGGCCATCGTTGCGGATCGATGGCCCGGTCACCTCGTGTCAACAACCCCGCCGGTCTGAACCTGCCATTGCGACCAGTAAGCCGTCTGCCGATCGAGCAACTCATCGTGTGTTCCGCTTTCAACGATGCGGCCGTGCTCAAGCACCACGATGCGATCGGCGTGGACGATGGTCGACAATCGGTGGGCGATCATGATGACGGTACGCTCATGGGAAATGTGCGCCAGGGATCGCTGAATCGCCGCCTCGGTCTCGTTGTCCACAGCGCTGGTGGCTTCGTCGAGCACCAGAATGGCCGGGTCTTTCAGTAAGGCTCGGGCTAACGACAGGCGTTGCCGCTGACCGCCGGACAGGCGTACACCGCGCTCGCCGACCGCAGTGTCCAGCCCCTGTGGCAGCCGCTGTATGAACTCCCACGCCTCGGCCGTCCTGGCGGCCTCGATCACTTCGTCGTCGGAGGCATCCGGCCGGCCGTAGGCGATGTTGTCGCGAATGGAGCCTTCGAACAGAAAGACATCCTGACTGACCAGGCCGATGGTCGAGCGCAACGACTTCAGCGACAACTGCTCAATCGGAATGCCATCGAGCAGAATCCGGCCTTGGCCGGGTTGATAAAACCGCAACAGCAGTTTCATCAGGGTCGACTTGCCGGAACCGGTGGCCCCGACCAGGGCCAAGGTCGCTCCCGCCGGGACATCGATGGAAACGTCGTGCACACCCGCGCCACTGGAGCCGTATTCGAAACTGACCCGGTCGAAGCGAACTTCGCCACGCACCGGCTGCGGCAGGGGTTCGTCCCCGGAATCCGGAACGTCCACCGGCGTGTGAATCAAAGCCAGGATGCGACGGGTACTGGCCATGGCGCGTTCATACAGGTCGATGGTTTGCGCCAATCCGGTCAGGGGCCAAAGCAACCGCTGCGTCAGGAACACCAGAACGCCATAGGCGCCGACGTTCAGTGTGCCGTTCAACGTCTGCAACCCACCCACGACAAAGGTGAACAGAAAACCGGTCAGGATCGCCATGCGGATCACCGGGATAAACGCTGAACTGACCCGTATCGCCCGTCGGTTCGCATCGGCATAGGCGTCGCTGTCCGCCCGCACCCGGGCTGCTTCCTTTTCTTCGGCCGTGAACGATTTGATGGTGGCCATACCGCCGATGTTGTTCGACAGACGCGTCGCCAGTACACCGACCTTGTCCCGAACATCCGCGTACAGCGGTGTCGCCCGTTTCTGGAAGAAAAACGCGCCCCAAATGATGATGGGAATCGGCGTAAACGCCAGCAGGGCGATCAAAGGCGACAATACAAAGAACACCGCTCCGACGGCGATCACGGTCACGAACACCTGGATCAGATCGTTCGCGCCGCCGTCCAGAAACCGCTCTAGCTGGTTGACGTCATCGTTCAACACGGCGATCAATTGACCGCTGCTACGCGCCTCGAAAAAGCCCATGTCCTGGCGCTGAATATGCTCATAGGCATCCTGCCGGAAATCCGATTGCAGTCGCTGCGCCAGATTCCGCCACAGAATCATGTACAGGTATTCGAACAAAGACTCTCCGGCCCAAATGAAAAACGTCAGCACTGCCAGAGCACCGATTTGCGACTCCGCCGTTTCAAGCCCCAACCGGGCCACAAAACTCTGCTCCTGATTCACCACGACGTCGATCGCGATGCCGATCAGAATCTCCGGCGCGATGTCGAATAACTTGTTGATGATCGAACAGACGGTGGCCGCGATGATTCGGCGCCGATAGCCTTTTGCGTAACGTAACAGCCGGACCAGGGACTGGAAGCTGGACGGGTGAGCCGTGTCTGACATGAGAATCCTTTGCAATTAGCGAAAGAACCCGGATAGTAATGAGTTCCGGGGCTGATGTCGATGCACGACAACAGCCGCAATCGGAGTGAGGAATGGCGGGTGCAGACGTCCTCGGGTAACCGACGATCCATTCGGCGTCTCGGGATTCGGGCTTGCCAGCCACCGCCAACGGACTCTATAGTGCCCCTCTGCGGTCATCGCCCCGGTTTCCCCGGGGACAGGCCCGTTCAATCGTCTGCATCCCCTTGAATGGAGCCTGCACTTATGACCGATCAGCGTCGTCTTGTTCTGATTGCCCTCTCTTTCATCGCCTTCATTTCCCTGGGTCTGCCCGACGGCCTGCTCGGCGTCGCCTGGCCTACAATGCGGGCCGGTTTCGATCAGCCGCTGGATGCCCTGGGCCTGCTGTTGGTATCGACCACGGCCGGTTACATGGTCAGCAGTTTTTTCAGCGGCGTCATCAGCCGCCGACTGGGTATCGGCCGCCTGCTGGCGTTCAGTTGTGCGGCCACGGGTCTGTCATTACTGGGCTTCACCATCGTACCTTTCTGGTGGATGGTCATTGCCATTGGCACCGTCATCGGCATCGGTGCCGGTGCCATCGACGCCGGCCTGAACACCTATGTCGCCACCCACCACAGCGAGCGACTGATGCAGTGGCTGCACGCCAGTTTCGGCATCGGCATCACGCTCGGCCCGCTGATCATGACTTTCGGTTTGAACGCCACCGAGACCTGGCGCACCGGCTATTGGATCGTCGGTTCGGCCCAGGTCGCTCTCGGCGTCGGCTTTTTCCTGACCGCCCGTCTCTGGGAGACTCCGGCGACCGACACCTCTTCTCAAACCCCGGAACCCACACTGACGGACGACGCCGGACACGTCACGGCGACACAATCCGACGCGACGACGTCGAACCCGGCCGAGGCCAGCCTGCCGGCGTCGCTTCGCACTTTACCGGTCTGGTACAGCATGGGCCTGTTCTTCGCCTACACCGGCCTGGAACTGACACTGGGGTTGTGGGCCTACTCGCTGCTGACCGAATCCCGGGGAGTCAGTGCCGCCAGCGCCGGGCTCTGGGTCGGGGTGTACTGGGGCATGTTCACGCTGGGCCGCATGGTGGCCGGGGTGTTCGCCAACCGACTGGGGCACCATCGATTGGTATTGGGCAGCCTGTGCCTGGCGCTGGCGGGGTCGTTGCTGTTGGGCTGGAACCCCGTCAATGGGCTCGGCCTGATCGCCATCGGCCTGATCGGTTTCGCTTTCGCGCCGATCTTTCCCGGTATGGTCTCGGGCACGCGCCAACGGGTTGGCGCGGCGCACGTCAGCAACACCATGGGCATGCAGATCGCCGCCGCCGGTATCGGCGCCGCCAGCCTGCCGGCGCTGGCCGGGGTCCTGGCCGACCGCTATTCCCTGGAAGTCATTCCGTGGTTCCTGACCGTTTTCGTGTTGATTCTGAGTACCCTGTACCTGATGTCACGCCGCTGATTGGGTAAGGACATCGAAAAAAAGTCGGTAACCTCAGTGCGAAGACGGCGGCCAGGATCCATGCCGGCGGATTGTTCGGTGGAGCCACCCTGGCCGGATCACCGTTCGACGGATGCACTGCTCCGCCGGAGTCAGTCCTGCTTGCCGTCTCCAACAGGGTGCCATAGCCGACTTTATTCCCTACAATAGCATCATCGAATGAATCCACATCGAGAGAGGGTCAACTTGAGCCAGCAGTCCAAAGGGGGCGGATTTTTCTCCAACCTCCTGTTCAACATCATCATCCCGGTCGTCATACTCAGCCGGTTCAGTGGCGAGGAGCACCTCGGCCCCAGCCTGAGCATCGTCATCGCCCTCGCCTTCCCCATCGGCTATGGCCTGTGGGAAATGAAGCAGACCGGCAAGGTCAACGCCATGTCCGTCATCGGCGTGATCAGTGTCTTCCTGACCGGCGGCATCAGCCTGCTCGAACTCGACCCCAAATACATCGCCATCAAGGAAGCCGCCGTGCCCGGCGTGCTTGGCATCGCCGTCCTGGTCAGCCAGTACACCCGCTACCCGCTGGTCAAAACGCTCATCTTCAACGCCCAGTTGATCGCCGTCGACAAGGTCAACCACGCCCTGCGCGAGAAAGGCAACGAACACCACCTCGACCGTAAACTGGCCCGCGTCTCCTACATCGTCGCCGGTTCGTTCTTCCTGTCCTCGGTACTCAACTACATCCTGGCCCGGGTCATCCTGGTCAGCCCTCCCGGTACGAGTGAGTTCAGTGAAGAACTGGGGAAGATGACCGCATGGAGCTACCCCGTCATCGCCCTGCCCAGCACCATCATCCTGATGGTCGGCATCTTCTATTTGCTGAACCAATTGAAAAAGCTGACCGGGCTGGAACTGGAGAATCTGCTGGCGGACACCGCCAAGTAAGGTCAAGAAGGGAATGGGTGCCACCGGCGGGACAGCCGGTGGCGGACGTTCACATCGTTACTGCAGCGTCGCGCTGCCAGTCACCCATGCGCGGCCATACTCTTTGGCCACCTCATGAAGAGCACGGAAGCGCTCGATCTCCAGATCGACCGCACCTCCATTTTCCAAATGGAAATCGTAGAGCGTGTTGATCAAAGCCGATAACACATCCTGATTTTCCAACATGCTTTCCTCGATGCCCGATGCGGACAGAATCTCACAAATGGGTTCCATGTTGGCTTGCAGATCCCCCTGCTCATCGCGGCTGACTTCCAGAGCGCCGAAATCAAAATCCTGAGACACGATCAGCTCGAACTCTCTTACATCATTCATAGCCTCACCTCGCTCTTATCTCACGGGTAGAATAGATAAACACTCTAAATCCGTGCTCATCCATTAACAAGATTGATGGTTTGAGTGAAAATTGCAAGTTCAAACACTCACTAAATCATTGATTCCCCGCTTGTAAACGACCTTTACCCGAATACGAACACCATTCACGTGCGGTTCATTCCGGTTTCGGTATTCTGGGTCCAGTCCAGACCTCTCAAAGGAGAACCGCCATGAGACTGCTCCAAAGGACCCCGTTCACCACCCTGATCGCGACCGCCCTGCTCGCGATCAGTGCCTGTCAGGCATCGGACAAACCGGAAGCCCAGGTCAAACCCAAAATACAGACCGTCAAACCCACTTTGCCCGAGTCCGCCCAGGCCCTGATGGGCCGCATCTACCACTGGACCGTCTCCTACCCCGAAAACGGCCCGGCCATCCGCCCCGACACCCCCAGCGACTACACGCTTCGCTTCGCCGCGCCCGACCGCATCACCCTCCAAGCCGACTGCAACCAATACGCCGGCCCGGTTCGCCTCACCGACACCGTCTTCAGCGCCGGCACCCTGATCGGCACCCGGGCACTATGCCCCAAGGGCAGTCTTGAAGGGGTTTATATTCGGGGAATCGAGGAAGCCAGCGGCTGGAAAATCGAAAACGGCACCCTGATCCTCACGCTGCCGCATGACGAGGGATCCATGCACTTCGAGAAAGCGGAACAGACTCAAGCGGAGTAACACTGGATTTTGGTTTTGTGGCTTGTTGGTACGGTGCCAAAATCCGCCCCAGAGGCGGGGTATGCTCTTCCGGGGACCGCTATGAATACATCCCTGTACGCTTAACTTCGGCATCCATGCCTCAGATGTCCCCTCCAGAGCATACCCCGCCTCTGGGCTAGACTGTTTGCCAAAACCAAAAAAAAGGGGCCCCGAAGGGCCCCTGATCGTTAATCAACTAGCGGTCCAAACTCATTCGCGAACCAGGTCGATGTTAACCGTACCCAGGTTGCCCGGGTTCGAGCTGTCGGTACCCAGCGAGAAGGAACCGTAGAAGCGGTCGCCCGCCTCGGAACCCACCAGGTTGAAGCCGATGTCGGCATCGAACGGCTCACCCGCCGGTACACTCATCGGAACGTCGACATAGAGGTTACCCTCGTCGCCGGTCACAACAGCGGTGTGAATGGTCAGCGGCTGAGGATCGGTGTGACCCCCTTCCCAGTTCTGAACCACCACCCACATGGTGCCTGCGGACGGATTCTCGATGTTCACGTATTCCAGCGCACCACCGGTGGCCGCGTAATCGACCAGGCTGCCGAAGCCGGGCGTGTCGCCCAGACCCACGAACAGATCCAGATCGTTCGAAGCGGACTCGGTGATCTCCGCCACAAAGCGGGTCGCGCCGGCCGGAACATCCACTGTGAAGTAGAAAGTGCCGTCCACGTTCGGGTCGAAACCGTCGAACGGATTGCCGTTGGTCGGGTCGGATACCAGAGCCGATTCGGTCGCGCTCGAGGGCGCCAGACCGGTGACCTGGACATCGGCCGAGGTAATCTCAACGGCTTTCAGGTCTTCCAGTGACACAGTGTCGCTGGCCAGCGGCGCGTTGATGTTGATCGCGCCCGGCAGGTTGCTCAATTGCGGCAGCAGTGCCAGCGGGAAGTGCGCGTCCGGAGTGCGCTTGCCCATGGACTCCAACTTCAGCTGCGCGAACTGCCAGTTACCGATCGGTGCGTCGGAGGCATCGGCGGTGATCGTCAGCTCCTGGCTGGCGCCCGGCGCCAGGCGGAAGTACTTCGGCGTCACGTCATAGTTTTCAGCGCGTACGGCCTTCCAATAGGTGTACTTGCCGGAAACGTTGGTCACGGTGCGCGTCCAGGAACAGGTCACAACACAGTTGGCCTGACCGATACCCGCCAGGTTCAGATCGGCCGGATCTCCACCGGCCAACGGATCGGCGGCCAGGAAGTTTTCCAGGGTTTCATCCAGAACCAGCGCGGCCTGAGCCGCCTGCGGCAGGTCGATGCGACCGGCACCCATGTCGAACGGATCGGCCTGGGTGGTGCCGTCTTCCTTGTAGTGTTCCAGCAAGGAGGTGGTCATCATCGCGGACTGAATCTGCATCGGGGTCCAATCGGGATGCAGAGCGGTCAGCAAGGCACCGGAACCGGCGATATGCGGGCTCGACATGGAGGTACCCTGAATGATGTTGTAGTCCTGCTCGGCATCGCTGTAGCCCTCGTGGAAGGCGGCGAAAATCGCACGACCCGGAGCTGTGATGTTCGGCTTGACCACGCTCGGTACCGCCGGGTTCACACCGCGCGAGCTGAAGTAGGCCAGCACGTCGGCGTATTCGTCGGCCTGCACGGTTTCCGTGCCGGTAATGCGGCCCTGGTGGTCGATACCGGAAGCCAGCCAGTCGCGCAGCACCTCGGCATCGCTGTAGGTGATGTGGGTGGCCGGAATGACGTGGGTATCGGCTTCCAGATAGCCGGAACCGTCCGGAGTCGTCGGCGGACGGGTCAGGATCAGAGCGCCACCGCCGTTGGCGGCCACGTTCTCGCCCTTGGCGACCCGTGCGATTTCACCGGCGTCGCAGAGCACGATCTCACCGTCGAACTTGCCGGTGAACTGATCCGGCAGACACAACGGGTTGCCGTAGTCAGCTGCATCGATGATCGGTGCCGGGCCGTATCCCGGCGTGATGCTCTGGCCGATGATGTCCGCCGGCGGTGTGGTCGCCCCGCCGGTCAAATCGGCAACCGAGTTCTTGTAGAAGTAGTTGTGCGAGCTGGCGGCGACCGCGGTCGTCCACGGCGCATCGGCCGGGCTGCCCAGGGTGGCGAAATCCGGACCGGAGTTACCGGCGGACGTGGCCACGAAGATACCCGCGTCCATCGCCGACAGGTAGGCCAGGGAGTCGGAATCACCCCAGGGGTCGGACGAACCGCCACCGATGGAGTAGTTGATCACGTCGACACCGTCCTCGATCGCCTGGTTGATGGCGAACAGGATGGAGCTCAGGTAGCAACCGGCCTCGCCACACACCGAATAGGCGATGACGTTGGCATGGGGCGCCACACCGGCAATATCCTTGGTGACGGAGAAGCCGGTGGGTGCCGTTACAGTCGCCCCGTAAACGATGTTACCGGCCGACGTACCCGCGGTGTGAGAACCGTGGCCGTCCATATCGCGCGGCGTGCCGTCGTTCACCAGCGGATGGCCCCAGGCACCGATCAACTTGTCGTTACACGGGAATTCCGGATCGTAACTGTCGTTGGCCGGGTCGCACACACCCAGGTATTTATCTTTGGGGTTGGTGTGCTTGTAACCGTCGCCACCGACTTCGGCGAACGATTCACTGATCGGGTTGATGCCGGTATCGATCACGCCGACTACGACGCCTTCGCCCCGGGTGCCGTCCATGCCGCCGACGCCACGCCAGATCTCCGGCGCACCGATCCAGGCAAAGCCGCCTTCCCAGAAACAACCGGCCAGACCCAGGGTACCCAGCAGGGAGACCATCAGGCCATTGCGGCGATTAAGGCGACCGGTGAACAGCGCCCAGCCGACCAGCGCCAGTGTCAGCACCAGAACGGCCGCCAGGGACATCAGCCACAGCGGGGTGCCCTGATTGTTACCGGATTCGGAACCCGGCATGGCGTACGCCAGGGTTTCACCTTCGGCACGGTTCAAATGACGAATTTCGTCTTTTTCGATCGTGCGGATGCCTTTCAGGCTGGCCAGCTGTTGCGCCTCGGCCTCGGTCAGTTCGACCACAATGGCGTTGACCGCGGTGTGGAACTGATCGACCGGCTCGACACTGCGACCCAGTGTCATCGACATCCGTTGCAGCAGTTTGGTCTGGCTGACTTCGAGGTACTGACCGTAGTCACGCGCCGCCGGTGCGCGAACATCCAGACTGGCGCGACCTTCGGTACTGGTGGCCTCGTAGCCGTTGATTCCACCCCGATAGCTCGCAATGGACGGATCCTGTCCGGTGATGATGTAGCGCTCACGCGGCTCCGCCATCATGCTGAACGAGCGGAAAGCGGATACCTCGGAGCGATCCGATTTCAGCGTCTTCTCGATGACGTTGCGTTGGGTGGTGGTGTTTTTCTCGGTGACCTCGGCGTCGGCCCAGGCGGTAGGAGTGAGCAGACTCAAGCTGAGTCCAGCGGTTATCAGCGCGGTGGATGCGGTGTGCCGCAGGCGGCCACGCACCTTTCTTATAGTAGTACTCATTGTTTGTCCTTTGTTATCAGAGAACGTCGTTGATTCTCAACCCAATGGTGCCACCGGTGGGATACACCGGGGGCACCGGTCTTACAGGCCTGGAGACTGCTAAAAACAGATACTGCTTTTACTTCCGACGAACGCCTGAATCCTTAACCTGGCCATAGCGAAACCGATCGGGTTTTCTGGCCAGAGGACCGTCTAAACTAGCAGGGTTCCAACCGCTTGTGACCACTGATTGGCAAAAGTGAGATTGATTTAGCAGTTTTTTTGACGTGACGTTTGTAAACCCCCCTTTGCAGGGGGTGACTCGTGACAGAGAGTGTCTAATTCTGTTCGAAAAATAGAACCATAGACAGGTAACCCGAACATCATGCAAGGACAAACGCGTGTTCGTCCCGTCAGAACTGGCAGGATTCTCTCATCGGCTCGATGACATCGAGGAAGCCGGTGAAATCGAATACAGCGGTGATGGGGTCGTCATTGTAGGGGGTGGCGCGAAAAACGATACTGGGATTGCCGTTTTCAACCTCGGATACCAGTGTCTCCATCAGGCTCTGTTTGGTGTAGCCTTCCGGCGTATCCGTAAAGATCGAGGATTCGCGGGAACGGTCGGTCTCCCATTCTTCCGTCACCGACGGCGTTTGTCCGAGACGGGTGGTTACGTTCGGATTCGAACTCTCCAGGAAATCCTTCCAACGCAACACCAGTTCGTAGGTACCGGGTTTCGTCGAATCGCAGCTCAGTTCCAGAATGATCGGATCGCCCCGGCCGTTCAGTCCCCGGTCGGATCGAATGGACAAATTATGTACGGTCTGGCCCGTAATCGGGTCCGATGTGGACTCGTAATTGAACTTGGCCACATTCCTTTTCACATTGCTGACCTGGGATTCCGCCCGGTCGTAGCACTGGTACCGGGCCTCGGTGTTATTGATCTTGCGGCAATTGGTAATGGCTTCGATGAAGGTCTCGGCACTGGCCGTGACCGACAAACAACTGATTCCCAACACGACACTTCCAATCCAAACCCTGAACGGCGTCACTCGCTTCTCCTGTCAGCCACTGAATCGAACCGGAGCCTATCACACCCCGTCCACAACCAGTCTAGCACTATTAAACCCCCGACCGTCTCCGGCTGCGGACCTTTCGCTCATCCGCCCGACGCGACTCGGACAAACACTGCGCGACATACCCCAGGTGATGATCGGAAGCGGACCGGGACGCTGCCGCGTCGCCGGCGAGAATGCCTTCCAGCAATGCCCGATGCTGTGCCAGCAACGACACCCCCCGCTCACCCTGACCGGCAAAGGTAAAAATACTGTCCGCGATCGACGCCGACAGCAATTGAAACAAAGCCTTCATATTGTGCAGCAACACCACATTGTGGCTCGCCTCGGCAATGCACAAATGGAAAGCCGCATCCGCCTCGGCCTCCTGCCCGGCATCGCCCGACGCATGCGCCCGTTCAATGCGCTCGAAACAGGCCGTCAACCGCGCCCGATCCTCCTGCGTCGCCCGCTCCGCCGCAAAACCGGCCGCCATCCCCTCCAGCGCCTGCCGATACTCCAGAATATCGTATTCAAAGCCCTCATGTTTACCCAGCAACTCCAGCAACGGATCACTGAATGCCGACCCCAGCGACGCCTTCACCCGATGCCCACCTCCCTGACGACTCTCGATCAACCCCCGAACCGCCAACTTATTCAACGCCTCCCGCAACGTCGGCCGACTCACCCCCAACTCGGCCGCCAAAGCCCGCTCCGGCGGCAACCGCTCCCTCGCCGGATAAATCCCCTCCACGATCGCACGCTCCAACTCCTCCACCACACGATCCGACATCCGCTGCTGACGCACACCCGCCATGAAACTCCTCCATTGGTCGGAATTCCCGACCGCTTCGTGCTATACCAATTGACTCTTCGCGGGCTCGATATTAGCCTAAATTCACAACGAAGGTAAATTGGTATTACCAATTTATGGAATCGTAACGAATCGCGGTGTTTTGGGCTAGCGGTGGATGCCGGTGGTGCTCATTCGGGGATGTCTGAGGCAGGATGCCGAAGCCAAGCCCCCATGGACGGGTTTATGGCGACCCCGAATGAGCACCACCGGCAGCCAGCGCGGGTTCCTGGCACACTTGGTCACCCAGCCACGAGGCCGAACATGACTGACTCCATCAAGATGTATCCGCCCAAACCCGATCGGGTGTACCTCTTCGGCACCTGCCTGATCGACATCTTCTACCCCGAAGCCGGTCTGGCCGCCCTCTCCCTGCTCGAACGCGAAGGCATCGACGTCCACTTCCCGGACGACCAGACCTGCTGCGGCCAACCCGCCTACACCTCCGGCCGCATGGACGAAGCCCGTGACGTCGCCCGCCGCCAACTCGACCTGTTTCCCGAACCCTGGCCCATCCTGGTCCCGTCCGGCTCCTGTGGCGGCATGATCGCCAAACACTACCCGCACCTGTTCGAAGGCACCGACGACGCCGCCCGCGCCGAAGACATCGCCGCCCGCACCTTTGAGCTGACCGACTTCCTGCTCAACGTCTGCCACGTCCGACTGGAAGACAAAGGCGAACCGGTCCAAGTGGCCATGCACACCTCCTGTTCCGCGCGTCGGGAAATGGGTCTGGCCGAAGTCGGGCCGCAACTGCTGGGGCAACTGTCCGGCGTCACACTGAAAGAACAAGCGCACGCCGCCGAATGCTGCGGTTTCGGCGGCTCCTTCGCCGTGCGCCATCCGGAGGTGTCCGGCGCCATGGTCCAGGACAAGGTGGCCGCCTTGTCCGAGACCGGTGTCCAGCATTTTGTGACGTCCGACTGTGGCTGCCTGATGAACATCGACGGTTGCGCGCAAAAACAGGGCGCCAAACTCCGTGGCGAGCACCTGTTGAGCTTCCTCTGGCAACGCACCCGGGAGGACCGCACCCATGACTGATACCCACGGCGCCGTCCCGTTTCACCCGAATGTCCGTACCGCGCTCGACAACCCCCAGATACGCGGCAACTTCCGCCGCGCTATGGACGGGCTGATGGACAAACGCCGGCTGGCGTTCGACGACTGGGAACTGGACAAGCTGCGCACTCTGGGTTCGGCCGTCCGGCTCAATGCCCTGCACCACTTGCCCGAGTTACTGGAACAACTGGATACCCGATGCCGGGCCAACGGGATTCAGGTGCACTGGGCGCGCGACGGCGATGAAGCCTGCGCGCTGATCACCGACATCTGCCGACGCCGAAACGCCCGCAGCGTCATCAAGGGCAAATCGATGGTCTCGGAAGAAATGGAGTTGAACCATCATCTGGAGCAGGCCGACATCGAGGCGTTGGAGTCGGACCTGGGCGAATACATCGTCCAGATGGCCGAGGAAACGCCCTCCCACATCATCATGCCGGCCATCCACAAGAACACGCGTGAAATCTCCGACCTGATGCACGACAAGACCGGAACCGAACCCTCGCTGGACGCCCGCTACCTGACCGCCAGTGCCCGCGCCCAGTTGCGCGAGCGGTTCATGAACGCCGATGTCGGCATTTCCGGAGTCAATTTCGCGGTCGCCGACAGCGGAACCCTGTGCCTGGTCGAAAACGAAGGCAACGGCCGGCTGACCACCACGGTACCGCCCTGCCACATCGCCGTAACCGGGATCGAAAAGGTCGTGCCCAGCCTGGACGATGTCGCACCCTTGCTGGCGCTGCTCACACGTTCGGCCACCGGCCAGCCGATCACCACCTACTTCAACATGATCAGCGGTCCCCGCCAGCCGGACGAACAGGACGGTCCGGAAGAAGTGCATCTGGTGCTGGTCGACAACGGTCGCTCCGAGGTCTACCAGGACGAGGAACTGGCCGAGACCCTGAAATGCATTCGCTGCGGTGCCTGCATGAACCACTGCCCGGTTTACACCCGGGTCGGTGGTCACGCCTATGGCACCACCTACCCCGGACCGATCGGCAAGATCCTGATGCCCCAGCTTATGGGTCTGGATCAGACGCCCGACTTCCCCAGCGCGTCGTCGCTGTGTGGTGCCTGCGGCGAGGTCTGCCCGGTACGCATACCGATCCCGCAACTGTTGGTTCGCCTGCGCCAGGAATCGGTCGACGGCGACAGCCTGCACCCGGCCCACGTCAAGGGCCACGGCGTTAAACGCGGCCGACTGGAACCCTGGATCTGGCGCGGCTGGGCCTGGATGCACCGCTCGCCGGCCCTGTACCGGCTGGGAACCGCTCTGGCCGCGCGTTTCCGAAGACTGACGCCCAGCCGCCTCGGAGGCTGGACCGATTATCGCCGCGCGCCCCGGCCGGCCGCGACCACCCTGCACCAGGCCATCAAGGCCCGTCGGACCCACCGGAGGCCCTCATGAGCAGCACCGCCAAAGCCGATATCCTCGCCCGACTGCGTCAGCGGACCCATACTTCGCCACCGCCGGAGCGGGACTTCAGTGTGCTGGAAGCGCGCCAGTGGACACCGGCCGAGCGCATAGAACGATTTCGCCAACATCTGGAATCGGTCCAGGGCGAGGTGATTCGGACGACCGAATCTGAGCTGAACCAGGCCATCCTCGATCGGCTGAGTCGCTCCCATGTCCGGCGCCTGTTGCTGGGTCGCAACAGTCCGTTCCAGGCGGGGCTGGCGGCGGCCAAATCCGGGGATCTTGAACTTCACGTTTACGACCAGCCGATCGAAACCTGGCAGTCCGAACTGTTCAACGAGATCGAGGCGGCGCTGACCACGACGCTGGGTGGGATCGCCGAGACCGGCTCACTGATTCTCTGGCCAACCCCGGACGAGCCCCGGTTGATGAGCCTGGTGCCGCCGATGCATCTGGCCGTGTTGCGGGTCGACCAATTGCACGACACCCTGCTTCAAGTGGTTCGAGAACAGCGTTGGTCGCAAGGCATGCCCACCAACGCTTTGTTGATCTCTGGGCCGTCGAAGACGGCGGACATCGAACAGACTCTGGTGTTCGGCGCCCACGGTCCGCGAGAGCTTGTGGTTTTTCTGGTTGATGAATCCGGATCCGGGGCCTAAATTCAACAAGATACTGGCCGATACCCTCCAAATAGGTATTACCAGTCGACTTTTGAATACAGAGATCCCCAGCCTATGCGCAACAACCAGCCTGTCACAGACACCGAGTACACGCTGCAAGAGGGACAGCAGCTTATTTCCTCCACGGATACACAGGGAAACATCCGCCACTGCAATCAGGACTTCGTCGAGGTCAGCGGGTTCAGCCATGACGAACTGATCGATCAGCCCCACAACATTATCCGTCACCCGGACATGCCGCCGTCCGTTTATGAAAACATGTGGTCCTATCTGAAGGACGGTCAGCCATGGATGGGGCTGGTCAAGAATCGTCGTAAAAACGGGGATTATTACTGGGTCAGCGCTTACGTCACGCCCCTGCTTCATAACGGTCGCATCGTTGGCTATGAATCCGTTCGGGTCAAACCCAAACCGGAGGACATCGAACGGGCCGCCCGAGTGTATCAGCGTATCAACGAGGGCAAGCACCCGTTGCCACCGGTGAAGCGTATATTGCACAAGGTCTACGGCTGGGCCCCTGCCAGCCTGGCCATGGCCGCCGTACTGGTGACCGGCTGGCAAACGAACAGCTGGACCACCGCCTGGCTCGCCGTCGTCCTGATGCTCGGCATTGTCCAGTTCAACCAGTACAACCGTCGCATCATCGTCAAAGCGCTGATGGAGCGCATGACCGGTCGCTTCAGCGACCCGCTGGTGGCCCTGACCTACTCCGACGCACCCGGCGCGGTCACCCGCCTGGAATTGGCACTGGAAAGCGCCAACGCCCACCTCAACACCGTCCTGACCCGGATCAACGACGCCGCGGCCAACGTCAGCCGGGAATCCGTCCATTCCCGGGGGCTGGCGGAAAGCTCGGCGCAGGGCATAGACGAGTTGCAGGGTGAAGCGACCCAGATCGCGGCGGCGGTTAACGAAATGTCCGCGACCATTCACGAGGTGTCCGGCAACGTGCAGGACACCGCCGGCGAAGCCGACACCGCGCATGAACTGGCCGACAAAGGCACCGAAACCGTCCGACTGGCACGCCAGGGCATTCAGGAACTGGCCGAAGCGGTGGAATCCATCGGAAAGACGGTGAACGAGGTCGTGACCGAAACCGAGTCCATCTCCAAGGCCGCCGAATTGATCCAGAACGTCACCGAGCAGACCAACCTGCTGGCCCTGAACGCGGCCATCGAAGCCGCCCGCGCCGGTGAACACGGACGCGGTTTTGCCGTGGTCGCCGACGAAGTGCGTTCACTGGCCATCCGCACAGCGGATACCACGACCCAGATCCAGACCATCATCGACAATCTGAAATCCAAGACCGGCGAAGCCGAAGCCGCCGCCGAGCGCGGTCGGGAAATCGCCGAACAAAGCGTCGGCCGGGTGGGCGAAGCCGACACCGCGCTGCACGACATCGCCGCCGCGGTGACCCGCATCACCGAGATGACGCATCAGATGGCGACCTCGATCGAGGAACAAAGCCAGGTCGCTGAGGAAATCAACCAGCAACTGACGCGCATCACCAGCCTGGCCGACAACAGCCTCGACCAGGGACGCGCCTCCGCCGACGGAGCGATCAAGTTGCACAAGCTGGCCGACGAACTGCACGAGTTGGTGGAGTGGTTCAAGCTGTAAGCGTGGGCCGGGCTTGATTCCCCGCCATCAATATCAGTGTCGGATTACGCCCTTCGGGCTAATTCGACCTACTTGGCACTGCGTTTGGTAGGGTGGGTCGGTGCGTCTGGTCCGGCACCCCGGTCTCGGCCGCCCACCATGGCTCAGCAAAGCGTGTAGGTTGGATCGGCCGGCGCTCCGGTAGCGCGAGAGCGCGTAATCCAACAATCAACCCGTACCATAAGTGACGACAGGCCGGAGTGACGGACCAGACGTACCGATCCAACCAAATGACCTGGTGGGCCGTGCCCACCCTACACAGCCCCGCTCAAAGCCCGCTGTCACGCCATTTCAACAGGCCGCCATGGATGTTGGCGACCCGCTCGAAACCGTTCTCCTTGAGGATCGAAACCGCCATGGCCGAGCGGCGACCGGATCGGCAAAAGCAGACCACCGGTTTTTCATTGGGTACTTCCCCGACCCGCTCGCGCAGCTGACTCAACGGAACGATCACGGCACCGTCCAGTCGGTCGTATTCGTTTTCCAGCTCTTCGGCTTCCCGCACATCCAGAATGGTGATTTCCGGCTGATGCTGGTGCACCCATTCCGGTTCGACCTCCGGTACTCCGGAAAAGGTCACCCGCACATCCGCCCAATCCGGCTCGCTTGGAGCCTGTCCGTCTTCCGGCATGCCGCTGCGCAAATTCGCCGGTAACGCGATGTCGATCTTCTTGGGGTGCGGCAACCGCATCGCCTTCATGTACCCGACGAAATCCTGTTCACTGGCGCCGCCGCCCACGCGGGGGTTGAACGCCTTTTCTTCGCCCACCGTCGACCGTGTCCGGCCGGCGTAATCGTGGGCGGGGTAAATGATGCAATCGTCGGGCAGTGAAAAGATCTGTTCGGTGATGGAGTGAAAAAGCGTACCGGCATTGCCCTGCTGGAAGTCGCTGCGGCCACACCCCCGGATCAACAGCGCATCGCCGGTGAACGCCATCTTGTGGTCTTCCGTCACATACGTCACACACCCATCGGTATGGCCCGGCGTCGCCCGCACCTCCAGATGGTGGCGACCGAAGGCAATCCGATCGCCGGGTTTGACCTGGACATCAACGGGGTCGGCACCAACAGCCTCGGCACTGACGATCTTGCAGCCGGTTTTCTGCTTCATCAGCCAGGCCGCCGTGACATGGTCCGCATGGCAATGGGTGTCCAGTACGTATTTCAGGGTCAGATTCAGTTCGTCCAGCAGCGCCCGGTCGCGCTGAACCTGCTCGTATACCGTATCGATGTAGACCGCTTCGCGCGTGTCCTCGTCGGCCAGCAAATAGGTATAGGTCGATGAAGTGGCGTCGTACAATTGTCTGAAAATCATGATGGCCTCCTGCACTATATTAGTTTCCGCGAATATAGATGACATACAGCGCAATGCAAGCCTTTTGGCAGCCACCCTTGCGTTGAGTCAAGATCGCAATTCCCGCGCCACAATTGCGACCGTCGCCAAGGCCCTGTTATCTTAGCTCCCGCTTGTCGGCAAGCCCCCAATACCCCATGGCTGCCATGTTCAAAACCGACCCCAAGGAATCACCCTATGGACTACATTCTGTCCTTGCTCGCCAGTCCGGAAGCCTGGATCGCCCTGGCCACGCTCATCGTCATGGAAGTGGTACTCGGCATCGACAACCTCATCTTCATCTCAATCCTGACCAACAAACTGCCCGAGGAACACCGCGAGCGGGCTCGCAAGCTCGGCATCGGCATGGCTCTGGTCATGCGCCTGGTACTGCTCGGCACCGTCGCTTTCATCGTCCAATTGACCGAACCGCTGTTCGAGGTTTTCGGCCAGGGCTTCTCCTGGCGCGACCTCATCCTCATCGCCGGCGGGCTCTTCCTGGTCTGGAAAGCCACTCGCGAAATCCACCACAACGTCGACCCCGACCCGGATGCGGCCTATTCCGAATCCGACAAGGCCAGCATCGGCGTCACCGCCGCCATCGCCCAGATCCTGGTGCTCGACCTCGTCTTCTCCATCGACAGCATCATCACCGCCGTCGGCATGACCGACCATATCCCCATTATGATGGCCGCCGTCATCGTCGCCGTCAGCGTCATGCTGCTCGCCGCCACCCCGCTCGCCAACTTCATTCACCACAACCCGACCATCGTCATGTTGGCTCTCGGCTTCCTGCTGCTCATCGGCACCACCCTCATCGCCGACGGCTTCGGCGCCCACGTCCCCAAAGGCTACATCTACGCCGCCATGGGCTTCTCCGCCCTCATCGAAGGGCTCAACATGCTCTCGCGCCGGGCCCGGGCACGCCGCCGCGCCAGTCAGTCGTAAAAGCACTCAGCCACCTGCGCCACCGTTTTCGGTGGCGCTTGCCCGGATGGTGTGCTGAACTTTTAAATATTGACGCGCCCTGATCCGGAAAAGAGGCTCTTAGGTATTGTATCTATTGGCCGATACTTGAATTCGAGATTGGAGAGCCATTAACGCTGCAGTCCAGCGACGGATGCCCGGTGCACTCATCGGGGGATGTTCGAGGCAGGATGCCGAGGTCAAGCCCCCAGGGATGGGTTCACGGCGACCCCCGAGGAGTGTACCGGGCAGCCGGCGCGGGTTCCCGGCAACACTAGTCACCCAACACCAGGGGAGCATAGGCCCACATGTCCAGCAAGGCGAAACACGCCCAGAAGTTGCTGCTATTTACCTTGGCCGAGCGACAAACCTTCGCGATCGGAACGCTGAAGATCCGGGAGATCATCCCCTACGTCCAGCTCACCAAGCTGCCCCAGGACCACCCCGCTGTCCTGGGCGCCACCACCTTCCGGGGCACCACCATACCGGTGATCGACATGGCCGCCGCCGTCGGCTACAAACCGCTGACGCCCGAAGAGACCCGGAACGGCGCCATCATCATCACCGACTGCCAGCGCAAGGAAATCGGTTTTCTGGTGCGCGGCATCGAGAAAATCGTCGACACCGACTGGCGCGACGTCAAACCACCACCCGACATGCTCGGCAAAAAGGCCTTTCTCACCGGCCTGGTCACCGTTCAGGACAAAACCATCCAGTTGCTGGATGTCGAACTGCTGCTTTCCCTGATTTATCCGGAACCCCCGGAAAAACGCCGCGCCGTACTGACCGACCTGCAACGCGAACAGCTCAAACCGTTGAATATCCTGCTGGTGGACGACTCCCATGTCGCGCGAAAACAGCTATCCGAAGCGCTCGACAGCATCAATATCCCCTACCAGGTCACCACCAACGGCATCAAGGCGCTCGAACACATGGAAAAAGTGGCCGAGAGCGGCAACCCCGTGGACATACTCGTCAGCGACATCGAAATGCCCGGTCTGGACGGCTACGAGCTCGCGTTTACCGTGCGCGACACACCCGCGCTGAAACAGGCCTACATCATCCTGCACACCTCGCTGAACAGTGAGATGAGCCTGAGTTACGCCAACCAGGTCGGCGCCAACGAAGCCCTGACCAAGTTCGACGCCGAAGAACTGGTGCATGCCATGCTGCGCGGGGCCAAGTCGCTGACCGGCGACTGACCCCCTTGGCAATTCCGGCCCAGCGCCTCTATACTGTATATTTAAACAGTATCATATGGAGGCGTCATGGCCGTACAACTCCTCGGGCGCTCGGATGCGGGCCCGCAACTGAACCTGCCCCTCTACATCGAGGGTCAGTCCGCCGATCAGGCCGACCCGGACGACTTCGACGAGTTGCAGGGGGTGGACCTGAACAGTCTGTGCCTGCGCAACCCGCAAGCCAGCCTCTTCGTCGCCATGGACACCCAGGCCATGGAAGACGCCGGTATCCACGCCGGCGATGTCCTCGTGGTCGACCGGGCCCTGAAACCGGACCAGGGCCGGGTGATTCTGGCCGGCTTCCAGGGCGATCTACTGGTGCGGGAACTGGTATTGCGCCCCTCGCCCCGGTTGATCGCGAAGCATCCGGATTTCGAGGACCTGATCATTCCGGAACATTCGGAATTGGTGGTCTATGGCGTGGTAACCCAGGTCATTCATTCGTTGAGAATGGGAATATAACCGTGCGAAAACCCGAATTGAAAGGCAATCGGGCTTCGATTAATATAGCGGGGCGGACACAAATGCGCGCAAATACATCGGTTGGAAATAATCGGTTTGGCCCCATTGTCCGTAATCTGAAAGGTAATCGATCAACGGCTTAGTCCGGCGGAATCTCTCTGCCCAACCAGCCGCCGGAAAGTGATGGGCGGTCATAAGCCGTAATAAGTACGCAGTAATCACTCCGCACGGGTGATTGTTATCCCAACGGTTCTCATTGACAGCTAATTAACCGGATGCCTATGACTGAAGCAAAAGCCCTGATACAGGCTGAAGAACAGAAGATCCAGGAACAAATCCAGCAATACGAAGCCGCCCTCGCGGAATTGAAAAAAGCCAAGGAAACGGCCCTGAAAAAAGAAGAGGGTTTTTCACTGTATTTCAGTTATCTCGAAACGCTGGAAAAGGAATACGGTATTACCGAAGAGGATATTTTTTCGAGACGCAGCGTTCAGATCGGCGACTGGGTCACCAATACCCTGCCCCGTTTCCGAAATTCCGCGTTGATGAAACGGTTGGAAAAATTCATCGGTGACCGCCTGAAGCAGCAGGAACGAAAAACCGTCGGTGTGGGCCGCGGCCAACCCGCCAAGGATCTTCCCCCGGGTACCTACCGTCACCCGATGAGCCTGGAAAAAATCCAGAAGAAAACCCGCGCACCCAAGGAACTGAATAACTGGGTGATCGAAAACGGCCTGGAAAAAGTGCGCTCCTGGCGAATCGAGGAAGACTGATTCTTCAGTTACCGTCGTCTCCGATGAACCCACCCGCACCGCGTCACCGCGTGTGCGGGTGCGTATTGACCACTAGCCCATGGTCGGCATGGAGAACTCCGCCCCGCCACGAATACCCGTCGGCCATCGTGCCGTCACGGTCTTCATGCGGGTATAGAAGCGCACGCCGTCCTGGCCATGCATGTGCAAGGGGCCAAACAGTGAGCGTTTCCAGCCGCCGAAACTGTGGAACGCCATCGGTACCGGTATCGGTACATTGACGCCCACCATCCCCACCTGGATCGACTCGCAGAACTGCCGCGCCGTGTCCCCGTCCCGGGTGAAGATGGCTGTTCCGTTGCCGTATTCGTGTGCATCGATCAGACGAACAGCCTCGTCATAGGTGTCCACCCGCACCACGCTGAGTACCGGGCCGAAAATTTCCTCGTCGTAAATTCGCATACCGGGTTTAACATGATCGAACAGGGTCGGGCCGACAAAAAAGCCCTGCTCGTGACCGACCGCTTTGAATGCCCGACCGTCGACCACCAGACGGGCGCCCTGCTCGACTCCGGAGTCGATGTAGGCCAACACCTTGTCGGCGTGTTCACGGGTAACCAGGGGTCCCATATGGGGCTCGGGATCCTGGCCGGTGCCCGGGCCGACGCTCATATCGGCGATGGCCTGTTTGAGGTCCCGCACCAAATGGTCGGCGACCTCGTCGCCCACACATACGGCCACCGAAATGGCCATGCAGCGCTCTCCGGCCGAGCCGAAGGCCGCGCCCATCAATGAATTCACCACCTGGGCAGGGTCGGCATCGGGCATGATCACCATGTGGTTCTTGGCCCCGCCCAGGGCCTGAACCCGTTTGCCATGGCTGGAGGCGGTGGTGTAGATGTATTCGGCAATCGGGGTCGACCCGACAAAACTGACGGCCTGAACCCGGTCGTCGGTCAGCAGGACATCCACGGCCTCCTTGTCACCGTTGACCACATTGAACACACCGTCCGGCAGACCGGCCTCGGTCAACAGTTCCGCCAGCATGAGCGGCACACTCGGGTCTTTTTCGGAGGGCTTCATGACGAAGGTATTGCCGGCCGCGATGGCGATGGGAAACATCCACATCGGCACCATGGCGGGGAAATTGAACGGCGAGATACCGGCGCAGACTCCCAGTGGCTGCATCATCGAATAACTGTCGACACCGCCCCCGACATTCAGCGAATGCTCCCCCTTCAACAGATGAGGCATGCCACAGGCGAACTCGACCACTTCCATTCCCCGGGTCAGCTCCCCGAGTGCGTCTGAATAGACCTTGCCGTGCTCGCGTGAAATCTGCGTCGCAATGCGCTCGGCGTTGGCTTCGAGCAGCGCCTTGAATCGGAACATGACCCTAGCCCGCTTCAAGGGGCTCACCCGACGCCAGCCGTCGAACGCCCGCTCGGCCGCCGTGATCGCGGTTCGGGTCTCGTCGGCGCTCGACAGGGCCACCCTCAGGCTCTCTTCACCGGTTGCCGGGTTGTAGACCGGCGCGTCCCGGCCGCTGTCGCTGGCCAGGTTATGGCCGTCGATATAATTACCTAACATTGTCATGAATCGTTACCTCGTATCAGTGCGCTCGTCGCGCCAATGCCGGACGAGCCGGGGCTGAGTTATGCTTCGACGACCAGACCGGTCCGCTCGCAAAACTGTTTCAGATGACGATAACCCAACCGCGCGTAAGTCAGCGGATGGGCGACGGCCGGATCCTGTTCCGCCTCGACCACCAACCAACCGCTGTAGTCGTTCGCCTTCAGGCCCTGAAACAGCGTCGGGTAGTCGATGCAGCCGTCTCCGGGCACGGTGAACACGCCGTTGAGCACGGCATCGAGAAAACTCAGGTCGCGATTGCGGGCGTCTTTCAGCACCTCGGCACGGATGTCCTTGCAATGGACATGACAGATGCGGGCGGCGTAGGCCCGCTGAATCTCGATAGCGTCGCCACCGGCGTACATCAGGTGGCCGGTGTCCAATAGCAGGCCGACCGCGTCACTGGTGTTGTCCATCAGACGACGGACATCGGCGTCGGATTCGATCACGGTGCCCATGTGATGGTGGTAGGCGATCCGAACGCCTCGCTCCAGGCAATGCCGGGCCACGGCCTCCAGCCCCTCCGTCAGTCGTTCCCATTGCGCATCGGTCAGGGTCGGTCGGTGCGACACCGGTGTCTGCCGATCGCCGTGAACACAACCGGTGACCTCGCAAAACACCATGACGTCGGCGCCCAGCGATGCGAGCAGGTGCAGATGATCCTCAATGGCCGCCAGTTCCTCGGCCACCGACCGTTCCAGTAACCGGCTGCTGTACCAGCCGGAGACCAGACTCAGGCCGTGCCCGTCCAGTATCGGCCCCAGGGTGTCCGGGGTTCGGGGAAACTTGTTGCCCAACTCGAAGCCGGTGAAGCCGGCCTCGCGCCCTTCGCTCAGACAGACGTCCAGCGATGTTTCGGCACCCAGTGCGGGCATGTCGTCGTTGGTCCAGGTCAGGGGATTGATGCCCAGTCGTACACTCATGTTGGCAGCCTCAATAGGGTTGGTTTTTCTTCGCGGTGGCATAGTGGCGACGGGCGGACATCACTTCGTCGCGTGCGGACACCTCGGGCACGGCGACATCCCACCAGTCGCCGCCTTCGGAGGTGACGACCGGGTCGGTATCGAGACAGATCACTGTCGTGCGGTCGGCCAGACGCGCCCGACCCAGCGCCGCTTCCAATTCGACAATGCCGGACACCCGCTCGGCCTGGGTGCCGAGAGCCCGGGCATGGGCGGCGAAATCGATTCTGGGGGCGCCCTCAGGCACCGAGATACAATCTTCCAACAGGTTGTTGAACGGCGCGCCGCCGGTGGCCTGTTGCAAGCGATTGATGCATCCGAACCCACGGTTATCGAGCACGACGACGGTAAGCCGATACCCCGTCATCACGCTGGTCGCCAGTTCCGAATTCAGCATCAGGTAGGAACCGTCGCCGACCACAACGGTCACTTCGCGGTCCGGCTCGGCCATTTTCACGCCGAGCCCGCCGGCGATCTCGTAGCCCATGCAGGAATAGCCGTATTCGACGTGGTAACCGCCGGGGCGATCGGTCCGCCACAGCTTGTGCAATTCGCCGGGCAGTCCCCCGGCGGCACAGACGACGATGTCCGACGCCTCGGCCTGCCGCTTGACCGCACCGAGTACCTGGGCATCGGTGGGTAGACCGGAGGGCGATTCGACACCGTCGCGGGCCGTGACCCGGTCGTAATAAGCGTTCCAGTCGGCGGCTTCGGACGCCGCCCGTTCCACCCAGCCCGGTTCGCTGCACCAGTCGCCCAAACCGTCACTGAGCGCGGCCAAGCCGAGCCGGGCATCCGACACCAGTGTTTGAGCGCCCTGCTTGGCCGCATCGAACCGCGCCGCGTTCAGCTGGATCAACTGTTTGCCGGGGCGCCCCAACAGTGTCCGCGACGCCGTGGTGAAATCCTGCAGCCGGGCTCCGACCGCCAGAATCAGGTCGGCATCACGGGCCAGGCGGTTGGCGGCCCGGGTGCCGGTCACACCGATACCGCCGACCGCCAGCGGATGATCCCAGGCCAAAGCGCCCTTGCCGGCCTGGGTTTCGGCGACCGGTACGCCGTGGCGTTCGGCAAAGGCTCTGAGCGCTTCAACGGCACCGCTGTAGTGAACCCCGCCACCGGCCACCAACAGGGGTTGGCGGGCCGATTTCAACGCGGCTACGGCGGTGTCCAGCTCCCGCGGGTCGGCCGGCTGGCGACGAATCCGGTGTACCCGCTCTTCGAAGAACCATTGCGGATAGTCGTAGGCTTCGGCCTGAACGTCCTGACACAGAGCGAGCGTGGCCGGGCCACAATCCGCCGGATCCAGGAGCGTGTTCAGCGCGGCCGGGGCGCTGGTGAGGATCTGTTCCGGCCGGGTGATGCGATCGAAATAGCGACTCACCGGCCGAAAGCAGTCGTTCACGCTCATCGTCGGTTCACCGAAGTGCTCCACTTGTTGCAGTACCGGATCCGGCATTCGATTGGCGAACGTATCGCCCGGCAGCAGCAACACCGGCAACCGGTTGGCGTGAGCCAGGCCGGCGGCGGTGACCATGTTGGTCGCCCCCGGCCCGATGGAACTGGTGCACGCCATCATCCGCTGGCGTCGATTGGCCTTGGCGAAGGCGATGGCCGCGTGTGCCATGCCCTGTTCATTGTGCGCGCGGAAGGTCGGCAATGCCTCGCGGTGCTGGTACAGGGCCTCACCCAGGCCGGCGACGTTGCCGTGGCCGAAAATGGCGAAGACGCCTTCGAACAAGGGTACCGTTCCGGCCTCGGTTTCGATCTTCTGAGCGGCCAGGAAGCGCACCAGCGCTTGGGCCATGGTCAGTCTTAGGGTTGCCATCGTGCTCTCCTTCAACCGGCGACGCGGTTGCGCCAGCAATGAATCAATTCCAGGTAATTGTCGCTGACCCGTTGCACCAAGGTATCGTCGTCGATGCGCCCGGCCAGCCAATCCCGGCTGGGTTCGCCGAACAGGGTCCGTCCGACGGTGAATCCGCGACAAATGTCGAAGCCCGCGCTGTGATTGAAAGCCGCCTTCAATTCGTCGATCGGTGCGTCCAATCCGAGCAAAACCACACCGTGACAATGCGGATCCCGCTCGGTGATCAGCGTATCGAGTGTGTGCCAGGTATCGCGGCTTGGCGCCGGCAGTTTCCACCAGTCCGGAAAGATGCCCAGGTTGTAAAAGCGTTGCAGCGCCAGCGGCAGAGTGTCGTCGTTCGAAGGCCGATCCGACGGCGGAATCACTTCGATCAGCAACTCATGACCCGAAGCCAGACAGGCCCGGTACAACTCCTTGAGCTGGCGTTCCTGCGATAAACGCGTTTCGATCGGTTGATCCGGGTGATAAAAAACCAGGCATTTCACGACATGCTCGATCGGCCAATGCTTCAGTCGGGAGCCGATCGACCGCCCGCCTTCCAGCTCCAGTGGCATCGATCCCGGCAGTTCGACCGGCCGACCGATCCACCAGCCTCGTCCGGTGACTTCGTTCAACGCCTCCTGGCCAAAGGAATCGTCAATCAGCACGCCGACTTGGTCCGAAACCCCGCCGCGTTCGGCACCCCGTTCGGTCGCACGAATCAACAGGCGCTTCAGCGGTTTGATGCGCTCCGGATCGGCACCGACCTCGCGCGCCATGTCGAACAACTGCCGTCGGTGATCGAACGCCATACCGTAGATATCGCTCCAGTTTTTTTTGCGACGACCGGCGATCCGGTGCAACCGGTTCAGGCGCGTATCCCGTTCCGGTCTCGGGATGCTATCGGCTCGGGACAGATAGTCGTCCAGCTCGCGCGCATCGGGAATGGCCGGGGCGCAGCCGTGACGCGACACGACCAGGGCGCCACAGGCATTCGCGTAGTCGCAGCTTCGTTCATCCGATTCGCCGCGCAACCAACCGCGGAGAAAGCCGGATAGAAAGGCGTCGCCCGCGCCCAGGACATTCAACACCTCGACGCGAACCCCGGTGTGAACGTCGAACGACGATTCGGAATCCGGGATGGGACCGTTCAACACCGTGCAGCCCTGGGCGCCCAGTTTCAGCACCAGGGTGGCGTCGGTGAGCGCGCGAATGGCCCGCAGCGCCGTCACCGTATCCTCGCTGCCACCGGCAATGTGCATCTCTTCCTCGGTGCCCACGATCAGATCGCAGTCCGGCAGGATCGATTGGAGGTGTGCGGTGACCGAGTCCGAAGAGACGAAGCGGTTCTCCCCCTCCCCCGGACCGGTCAGGCCCCACAACACCGGACGGTAATCGATGTCCAGTATCACTCGGGTGCCGGCTTCGCGTGCGTATCGCATGGCGGTGCGACTGGTCTCGAACGTTTGGGCGGTGGAAAAGTGGGTGCCGGTGATCAGCAGCGCCCGGCTGGAGGCGATGAATTCGGGCGAGAAATCCTCGACGCTGACAGCCATGTCGGCACATTCGTGGCGGTAAAAGATCAGCGGAAAGGTGTCCCGGTCCTTCAATCCCAGAATCACTAGTCCGGTCAAACGGTCCGGGTCGGTCACCACATGACTGACATCCACACCGGCGCGCGCCAGTTCCTCGCGCACGAAACGCCCCATGTGTTCATCGCCCACCCGGGTCAGCATGGCGGATTTCAGTCCCAACCGGGCGGTGCCATAGGCGATATTCCCGGACGAGCCGCCGAGGTATTTGGCAAAACTGCTGACGTCCTCGAGGCGGCTGCCCACCTGTTCGCTGTACAGATCCACGGCGGCCCGTCCCAGGCAAATCAGATCCAGGGGGCGATGTTCCACATCACTGGGTTTCGACATTGTAGGGTTCTCCTGCAGACAAAAAGGATACTCACAGGCGGATCCAACGACCTTCCGCGTGGGATTGTTCAATGGCATCGATGACCCGGTTGACCTCAAAGGCGGCGCGAAAATCCGGCCACAAAGGCCGGTCATTCACGATGCCTTCGACCAGGTCGCGCACTTCGATGGCCTTTTGATCGTTGTAGCCGATACCGTGGCCCGGGCCGACGCAGAAATGCGCGTAGTCCGGATGATCGGGGCCGATCAACAGGGTTCGGAATCCGGCGCGGTGACCCGGGTCGGTCGCGGTATAGAGTTTCAGTTCGCTCATCCGTTCCTGATCGAACACCAGGCTGCCCCGGGTGCCTGTGACTTCGTAGGTGAGCCCCATCTTGCGGCCCCAGGCAATGCGGCTGGTCTCCAGCGTGCCCTGGGCGCCGTTGTCGAAACGCACCAGGCAGTGGGCCTGGTCTTCGTTTTCCACCTCGGCGAATGCGCCCGGGTTACCGGCGACCGGTCGCTGCGGAATCACGGTTTTCAGATCGCCACTGACCTCGCTGATGCCACCGACCAGATACTGAGCCATATTGATGATGTGCGATCCCATATCGCCCAGCGTACCGCTGCCGGAAAACTCGCGCTTCAGACGCCAACTGTGCGGAACATTCGGATCCGCCAGGTAATCTTCATTGTGAGTGCCCCGGAAGTGCACGACCTCTCCGATTTCACCGGCGGCGATGATTTCCTTCGCCAACTGGGCGGCCGGATTCTTGGCGTAGTTGAACCCCACCAGTGTTTTAACCCCGGCGGTCTCGGCTGCCAACGTCATCTCCAATGCGTCGGTTGCGTTCAACGCCAATGGCTTTTCACAATACACATGCTTGCCCGCGGCGATGGCCGCCAGGGCCATGTCCTTATGCAAAAAATTCGGGGAACAGATATCGACCACGTCGACGCGATCGTCCCGCACCAGGGCCCGCCAATTGTCCGTGGCGCGGCGAAAACCCAGTTCGCGCGCTTTCTGTTCCGCCAGGTCCGCGGTCACTTCCGCCAGCAATTCACACGTCACGCTTGCGCTCAACGGAAAGACGGTCGGCGCGGCGTGATAGGCAATCGCATGGGCCTTGCCCATAAAGCCGGTGCCGACCAATCCGATGCGCAGTGTCTTATCGGTTGCCTGGGTCGAGGTCATGCGTTGGCCACCTTGTTCTGATCGGCTCGGGAAAACTCGCTCAACTCGGCTTCGAGTTCTTCCAGCTCGGCACCGCCGGCCATCATGCCCAATACTTCTTCACGGGTGACGTCGGATTTCAGATAGGTGCCCAGACTGCGCCCCCGGTTCAACAGCGTGAACCGATCCGCGATGGGATAGGCATGATGTACATTGTGCGTGATCAGAATGACGGCCAGTCCTCGCGCCCGTGCCTTGGCCACCACCTTCAAAACATTGGCGCATTGCTTGACGCCCAGGGCTGCCGTAGGCTCGTCGAGAATCAGCACCTTGGCGCCGAAATGAATGGCCCGCGCGATGGCCAGACACTGTCGCTCGCCTCCCGACATGGTGCCGATGGCCTGTTCCGGGTCGCGCACATGAATGCCTATGTCCGCCAACCCCTGCTGGGCGATTCGGTTGGCGTTGTCAAGGTCGAAGCGTTTGAAAGGCCCCCACCCTTTGGTGATTTCCCGGCCCATGAAGAAGTTTCGGGTCACACTCATCAACGGCACCAGGGCCAGGTCCTGGTAGACCGTGGCGATGCCGTGATCCAGGGCGTCGCGCGGCGAGTTCAGCCGCACCGGCCGAGCTTCGTACAAATAGACGCCTTCACTCGGTTGGTGCACGCCGGACAAGGTCTTGATCAAGGTGGACTTGCCGGCGCCGTTATCGCCCAACAGGCAATGCACCTCGCCCATTTTGACCTGCATGTTGATGTCTTTCAGTGCGATGACGCTACCGAAGTAGCGGCTGACGTTCTGCAATTCGAGAATGAATTCGGCCATGATCCGCCCCTTATCAATGCGCTTCGGTGACGCGTTTGCGAATGTAGTTATTGAACAAAACGGCGACCAGCAACATCGCGCCCAGAAAGACACGGAACCAGTCGGAATTGAAACCGGCGAAATTGATGCCCATTTGCACCACACCGAAGATCAGGGCACCGAAACAGGCCCCTACGACAGAGCCATAACCGCCGGTCAACAAGGCTCCACCGATCACGGCGGCGATGATGGCTTCGAATTCCTTCAACAACCCGCGATCGGCCGCGGCCGAGCCGAATTCGAGCACCTGACAGGCCGCCAACACGGTGGCGCAGAAGGCGGTGAACATGAACAGGGAGATCTTGACCCGATCCGTCGGGACACCGACGTTCTTCGCGGCCTTGGCGTCGCCGCCCGTGGCGAAGATCCAGTTGCCGTATTTGGTGCGCATCAATACCCAGCTGCAGACGATCGCCAGCAGCATCCACCAGACGATCACCATGGGAATACCCGACACCAGTGGATCGCCATTTGGGTAGGTGCCGATCAGGCCGATGTTCGCCAACCAGGCGAACAGCCAACCGCCGATTTCCCCACCGAAAGCCGCTGCCAGCCAATCGCCTTCGGCGCGGTCATGCACTCCGCCGACAATGGTTCGATTGGTGAACAGGATCGACAAGGCGATGGTCAGGCCACGCAGAATGAACAGAAACGCCAGACTGACGATGAACGAAGGCAACCCCGTCTTGACGACGATAAAGCCATTGGTGAACCCGATGGCCAGGGCACCGCTGAAGGCGAACATCAGGGCTAACCAGACCGGCCAGTCCCAGTAGACGGCGGGGATGGCGATCATCATGCCGGCAAAACCGATCATGGAGCCGATGGAGAGATCGAATTCACCTCCGATCATCAGCATACAGGCCCCAATACCGATGATGCCGAGCTGGGCCGATACCGTCGTCCAGTTGAGCACACCGTCGGCGGCGAACATGCCGGAGTCCCCGGCGACGATGGCGAAAAACAGAAACACCAGGATGGCGCCGGAAATGGAACCGAGTTCCGGCCGGCTGAGCAGACGCTTCAGACGTGACACCTGTCGCAGGCGTTCGTCGTGGTTCTCGCTTGCCGCCTTGGCGGGTGCGGCTGCGGATGGGGTAGTCACCGACATGGGGAAGCTTACCTCTCTTATTGTCTTTGTTGACGGTCTTTTCTTCACTGCGCTTGCAGAACTGCACCCCAGAATAGAATGAATTTTCCAAATGTCAACGCTTTGGAATTATCGTTTTACAAAATTCCACACACCACCCTTGACAAGGTGGATCGGCGAGTTCATCTTTGCATTTGGAATTTTTATTCCATTTCAGAAAACAAAGAACAATAATTTCAATGCGACCCCTGATCCCCACGGAGTCGCACCCATTCGGACACAACGAGTTAGGAGAAGCTTCCATGAAACCTACAATAAGAAAACTCGGGACTCTGATTACCGTCAGCTTGATGGCAATCGCAACCGCCTTCGTTCCAGCTCAGGCCGCCGCCGAAGAACAGGACAGATTCGTTCTGATCAGCCATGCACCGGATTCCGATTCCTGGTGGAACACCATCAAGAACGCCATTCGGGAAGCCGGGGACGCGGTCGATGCCGAGGTGCAATACCGCAACCCCACCAATGGCGATTTGGCCGACATGGCCCGCATCGTCGAGCAGACCGTAGCCTCCAATCCGGACGGCATCATCGTCAGCATTGCCGACTATGACGTGCTCAAAGGCCCCATCGAAGACGCGGTGCGCCGAGGCATTCCGGTGATCACCATCAACTCCGGCACCCAGGAGCAAAGCGAGTCGTTGGGCGCGCTGCTCCACGTCGGCCAACCCGAGTACGACGCCGGTTACGGCGCGGGCTTGCAGGCCAAGAAGGCGGGTGTGAGCGACTTCCTCTGCGTCAACCACTACATCACCAATCCGGCCTCGGTCGAGCGCTGCCAGGGCTTCGCCGATGCGCTGGGTGTGGATTTGTCAGGCAACATGCTCGATGCCGGCATCGACCCGTCCGAAGTGGAACGCCGTGTCGAGGCCTTCATGCGCCAGCACCCGGACGTCGACGGCATTCTGGCCCTGGGTCCGAATTCCGCCCATCCGACGCTGCGTTATCTGGAACGGTCCCGCCAGGCCGGCGATGTCTTCTTCGCCACCTTTGACCTGAGCGGTCAGATCGCCGAAGCCATCAAGGCAGGTCACATCGATTTCGCCATCGACCAGCAGCCCTATCTGCAAGGCTACATGCCGGTCATCATGCTGTCGTTGTACCACCGCTACGGCATTATTCCGGCCAACCACCTGAACTCCGGCCCGGGTTTCATCACGGCCGACAATATCGCACAGGTGGAATCGCTGGCCGGCGAAGTACGCTGATTCACGGCCGACCAAGTCCGGTTCCGCAAGCGCGCCGCTTCCGGAACCGGCATCCCCCGTTGCATTTTTGGAAAATTCATTCCATTTTAGAACGCGACGAAGCAACCAAAGGCACGATGCATGACCACCGAGTCCCCCACTCCACCGACCAACCTGCCCGATCTGCAAGCCGAGATCGAGGCCCGGTACGAGTCGCTCAGCAAACGCCTGCGACAGGTGGCGCACTATGTCGTCGACCATCCCAACAACATCGCCTTCGGGACGGTTCAGGTCATAGCGCAAGAGGCCAAGGTGCATCCGTCCACTCTGGTGCGTTTCGCCAATGCGTTCGGATACAGCGGTTTCAGTGAAATGCAGCGTTTATTCCAGCAAAAACTGTTGCAGGAATCCCCCAGCTATACGGAACGAATCCGCATCGCCCGGGAATCGTTGGGCGATCCCGGTTCACAATCTCCGCACCAATTGCTGAACGAATTCATCCAGGCCGATTCTCTGGCGCTGCAAAGCCTGGAGGAGCACATTCCCCCGGAAAACCTGGAAGCGGCGATCGATATCCTGGCCAGGGCCGAATCGGTGCACATCGTCGGTACCCGCCGTTCCTTCGTGCCCGCCACCTATTTCGCCTACGCGCTGCGCCATATCGACCGGCGCGCACACCTGCTGGATAACGTGGGCGGGATGTACAAGGAACAAGCCGGCACCATTGGCCGGCAGGATGCGGTCCTCGCCATCAGTTTCAGGCCGTACGCCCAGGAAACCGACGACAGTGTGCGCATCGCCCTGGAACGGGACGTGCCGGCCATTGTCATCACCGACAGCAAGCTGAGCCCGCTGGCGAGCCTGGGCAGCGTGGTCTTCACACTGCCGGATTCGGAAGTACATGGCTTCCGTTCTTTGACACCGACGCTGTGCCTGGCCCAGTCACTGGCCATCGGCCTGGCGTATCGACTCGACAAAAACCGGTCCATGTCGGCCGACCCGGCATGACCCCTGAAACACAGGAACAACCATGATCAACCTCTGTCTCTTTGGCGCCGGCCGTATCGGTGCCATTCACGCCGCCAATGTGGCCGCGAATCCCGATGCGCGATTGACCTACGTTGTCGATGTCTTCGAGGCGTCCGCCCACAAACTGGCGGACCAATACGACGCCCGGGTGGTCTCTGTCGAACAGGCACTGGCCGACCCGGAGGTGCATGCGGTGATCATCGCCAGTTCCACTGATACCCACGCGGATTTGATCGAACGCAGTGCCGAAGCCGGCAAAGCCATTTTCTGCGAGAAACCGATCGACTTGGATCTGGACCGTACCCGCCAGTGCCTGGCCACGATCGAGCGTTGCGGCGTCGCCTGCCTGGTCGGCTTCAACCGGCGCTATGACCCTCAGTTCAACCAATTGAAATCCGAGATCGACATCGACCGGATCGGTTCGGTCGAGATGGTCACCATCACCAGTCGCGACCCCTCGCCGCCACCGGCGCAATACGTGCAATCCTCGGGCGGACTGTTCCGGGACATGATGATCCACGACCTGGATATGGCGCGCTGGTTACTGGGGGAGGAGCCGGTCGAGGTGTTCGCCACCGCCAGCTGCCTGATCGACCCGGCCATCGGTCAAGCCGGCGACGTCGACACCGCACTGGTCACGCTCAAGACCGCCAGCGGCAAACTGTGCCAGATCAGTAATAGCCGGCGCGCCGTCTATGGCTATGACCAGCGCATCGAAGTGTTGGGCGCAAAGGGCATGCTGCAAGCCAACAATCAGCTTGAATCCAACTTGGTACTGACCAATGACCAGGGCGCAAGCGGAGCCAAGCCCCAGCACTTCTTTCTGGAGCGTTACGCCGAGGCATACCGGCTCGAGCTCACGAACTTCATCGAGGTGTTGACCGGCCAGGGACAGCCGCTGACAAATCAACAAGACGGCTTGATGGCCCTGGCCCTGGCCGAAGCGGCACTCGAATCCGCCCGCAGCGGCCGCGCCGTCACGCTCTGATTTTAGGAGGCTTTTATGTCACCCTTATTATCCCGTGCCCGGCAACCGAGTGAGTCGGGCCGGATTCAACAGATCACCCCCGAGTCGGCCCAATGGCGGTATGTCGGGTTCGAAGTCTATGAACTGAAACCCGGTCAGCGGTTGACCCGGAACACCGAAGGCACGGAAGTCTGTCTGGTATTGCTCAGTGGCCGCGCCGATGTGACGAGCGAGGAACACCACTGGCCGGATATCGGCCGACGCGACTCACTGTTCGACCAGACCCCGCCCTTCGCCGTCTATCTCCCGCCCGGACGGGATTTTGAAATTAGCGCGACGACCGACCTGGAACTGGCGGTGTGTCGGGCACCGGCCAAGGGTCAATACCCGCCGCGCCTGATCCGACCGGAGGAGCTGGAGTATGTTACCCGGGGCACCGGCACCAACGAACGTCGGGTCTGCAACATCCTGTTCAACGACATACCGGCGGAGCGCCTGCTCGTGGTAGAAGTCATCACGCCCAACGGTCACTGGTCCAGCTATCCGCCGCACAAACACGACACCGATGCCAAACCCAGGGAAACTCAATTGGAGGAGACCTATTATCACCGTCTGAATCCGTCCCAGGGCTTCGCCTTCCAGAGGGTCTACACCGACGACCGCAGCCTGGACGAAACCATGACGGTGGAAGACAAGGACGTGGTGATGGTACCGAAAGGCTATCACCCGGTCGGCGCACCCCATGGCTACGATCTCTATTACCTGAACACCATGGCCGGCCCGGAACGAACCTGGATTTTCCAGAATGATCCGGCGCACGAGTGGATGCTCGAATCCTGAACGGAACCTCTGATTCGACGGGGCGGTAGCGACCGCCCCCCGATGTTCCTCTATTATCCCAAGCTGTCACACGCTTCGGAATTCGAATCACTGTTAGCGCCCCACACTCCGACACCATGAGGACATATGCCAACCGATCCGTTGTTTTACCTGGCCGTGATACCGGCTGTATTGATCATGGGTATCGCCAAGGGCGGCATGGGCGGTGGATTGGGGGTCGTCGCTGTGCCTCTGATGTCGCTGGTCATGCCACCCACCCAGGCCGCCGCCCTTTTGTTGCCGATACTCTGTGTGATGGATCTGTTCGCTTTGTGGGGGTTTCGCGGCCTGTACGACTGGAACAACCTGAAAACACTGTTGCCGGCGGCTTTGCTCGGCATTCTGATCGGTACTCTCAGTTTTCGTTATCTCGAGGAAGCCCACATCAAGTTGATGGTCGGCCTCATCGCGGTCGTATTTACACTGAATTGGTTGATCAAACGACTGCATGGCCGTGTTCAACCGGCGAAACCGGCCCGTGCCTGGCTGGGCCGGATTTTCGGTGCCGTATCCGGATTCACCAGCTTCAGCGTCCACGCCGGCGGGCCACCGCTGGACATGTACCTGCTGCCCCAGAAACTGCACAAGAGCGTATTCGTCGGCACCACCGTCATCTTCTTCACCGTGGTCAATTACGTCAAACTGATCCCCTATGCCTGGCTGGGGTTGTTCGATACCCGCAATCTGACAACCTCCCTGGGTTTGATGGTATTGGCACCGCTGGGCATCTGGATGGGTATTTTCATGCACCGACGCATCAGCGAAGGTTGGTTTTACGCCCTGTGTTACAGCCTTTTGCTGGTGAGCGGAGTGAAGCTCAGTATGGATGGCATGACCGCCCTCTTGTCCTGATTTCCATGGTCTGCGCACTGCTTCTACCGGCTTAGTCCTTCCCAAGCTCTCGTCCGGACCATTTTGTTCGCAGCCAGGTACTGAAGCCTCCTTACCCCTCATGAAAGGTCGCCAGCGAGGCTATACGTCCAACCCGACTAAACCAATTTGATTTAGTCAATCAAGTAACAACCATTTTGGTTTATACTTGACAAAAACAACCTTTTTGGTTAAATATTACCGATCAAAACCCGAAAGGTTGACCCCATGCCATATCTCGTCCTGATCGCGGATCTGGTCGCCTCGCGCCGAACCCGGGACCGGCAGGCTCTGCAACATCGGTTGAAGACCGAACTGGCCGCTCTGAACGAACGCAAACCCGGGCTGACGTCCCCCTACACCCTGACCCTGGGCGATGAATTCCAGGCTGTCTTCGGCCGGGCCGATCGGGTCTTTGCCGATCTGGTGGGGTTGTTGGGCGTCCTGCATCCCACACGCATTCGCTTCTCGCTCGGGCTGGGTGCCATCACCACCGACCTGAACCCCGACCAGGCCCTGGGCATGGACGGGCCAGCCTTCTACGCCGCGCGGGACGGCATCGGACACCTGAAATCGAGCGGCGACCTGATGCGCATCGAAGGGCTGCCCACCGAGGATGCCACTCTGGCCAACGGCAGCCTGCGGCTGATCAGTCAGCGCATGGACAAATGGCACGCCAACCGTTTTGCGATTCTCCACGGCCTGATGAGCGAATGCAGTGTGCAGGCGATCGCGGAACGCATCGACATCAGCGAACAGGCGGTCTACAAGAACATTCACAGCGGTGGGCTGGATGCGGTGATCGAGGTACTATCGGCGCTGACCGAACGATTGAACCGCCAACTTGCCGACCGCGACTAAGGACTCTTGTCATGGACGTTCTGATCTTTCTGAACGGGCTTCTGATCAGCCGCCTGTGTTTTGTCTTTCACGACCAACCGCTACCCAATCGCACCTTCTACACCCTGGCCATCGTTCAGGCGGGCCTGGCGTTGGCTGTATTCGGGTTTGGCCTGTGGACCCTGTTGATGATCCTGCTGACCTTGCTGACTCTGATCGCGCCGGAACGCTGGCTGCCGGCGAACGCCCTGAACGAAAGTCGACTGGTCGGTCTGGGCGTCCTCCTGCTGGCCGGCCTCGCGCTCTCAGACCGGCTGGACATGGCCGGCTGGCTGGCGTCCGCCCATTCAATGCTGCTCGACAGGCTCTGGAACTGGGGGCTTCAGGTCCAGACACTGCGCCCGGCGGCCTGGGCGCTGTTCGGGTTCTGGCTGGTAGCGAACGAAGTGAACCTGCTGATTCGCATTCTCTTTCATCGGTTTCATCTCGAACCCCGGCTGCTGTCGAACGACCCCGCATCGGAGGCGGATCTCGATCGGCAGGAATACAACGCCGGCCGCATCATCGGTATTCTGGAGCGTTGGTTGATGTACAGCGTCATGGTCGCCAGCCAGAGCATCGCCGTGATCGCCGTAATCATGGCGGCCAAGGGATTCGCCCGTTTCCGGCAACTGGAGGAACGGGCTTTCGCCGAGTATGTGCTGATCGGCACCCTGGCCTCGACACTGCTGACCCTACTGATCGCTCAGCTCATCGGCGGTCCGATGGAGTCGGTGTCGGTTCGGGCAACGCCCATTCAATAAACCCCTGTCATTTTCGCGATTATCGACTACGCTCCTGAAACAGGCCGTTAGGCCCCGGGGCGGCGCCCTGTTCTCGCTCAAAGACCGGATCTTGACCGGGATCAGGGAACGCAGTGCCCACAAGGGGACAATGTGAGTACGGTCGAACCGGGTCGGCGGAGTCCGACTCGTCAAAGGGAGGGCAAACCATGTCGATACTGGAACGCGACATCGCGCCTGAGCCAGCCATAGAACGGCACAGCGCCACGGATGACGACATCGTCTTCGAAAGCTTCGGACGGTGCTGCAACCAGGACGGATTCTTTTCCGACTTCTATGACCGCTTCATGGGCAGTTCCAAGGCCATTCGCGCCAAATTCAGCCACACCGACATCAAACGCCAGCGCTACTTGTTGCGCGACGGCATTCTACAATTGATTCTCTACGCCCGAGGGATGCCGGACAACCGGCTGCAAGCTCTTGGGCACAGCCACAGCCGAACGGGTCACAATGTGCCGCCGGAATGGTACGACCTGTGGGTGAATGCGTTGATCGAGACACTCAGCGAACACGATCCCTACTTCGACGCCCGGATGGAAGCCGCCTGGCGGCGGGTCATCCGACCGGGATTGGCGTTGATGAAAAGCGCTTACTGACGGATTCGACGGTCGGGGTTGAGCCCCGACGGTACGCGGTGAGACGCCACGATAAGCAAGCGTTGCCGGGACAACGCCTGCAACCGCTCGGCCAGCTGTTGCTGCTGCGCCTAATACAGACATTCAAAGCAGACAAGAAATGGACAAATAACGATCAACGGGTGCGGTAACTGTTTGAATCCGTTAAATTTTTTTCAAAAAGGGGTTGCACGACCAAAATTTCCGGGTATCATACGCCTCGTTCTTCAGGACTATAGCTCAGTTGGTTAGAGCGCTACCTTGACATGGTAGAGGTCCCCAGTTCGAGTCTGGGTAGTCCTACCAAAATTCCTTACAAATCAGCCGCTTACGAGCGGCTTTTTTGTGCCCGTTCGATCCAAGTCAAAATACAGTAGTTATCGCTGCCTTAACCGTGCCTCCTACGATGCCTTCAAGGAGCTTCTTTCGAACAAAACACCGGGCGCAAACTACACCTCTGGCAAGCAAGAAAATTAAAGCGCTCGACCGCCCGTGCCTCACCTTCGAATCACTCTCCCGGCGATTGACCCTAGACGTAGCGAAGAAGGTCAACATTCCCAGATCTCACCTTTAGCTACTGTTGAAGGTATGGAAAACAGGAAAAACTAAGCATACAATCCGCATTACCGAAAATGCTCGAAGGTATGCCCATGAACCAAGAAGAAATCTGCCGTTTCATCTGCCAAGAATTGCCTCGACACAACTTGCACAGCATGCTGGAGAGTATTGAGGTAGCATTCAACAAGAGCGACCGACACCTTAAAGAGACATACCGGAATGTGCCGCTTGTCGGACCCGGACCTCAATCTCACCATTTCATGGTCCAAGAAGCCCTTCTAGATTTACCAGAAAGTGAGAGCTTTAAGGTAATCAACCGCACCACTCGCCCGGCCGGCGGTCATTTTGCTTTAGTCCGCGCCGGCTCCATCCAGATCACGACCAGTGTTGTAACCATAGGTAGAAAACCGCCAGTTCGGGACGCCAGGTTTCGCCGGGATCTTCGCCTGGAAAACGAAAGACTACGACAACAACATCCAGATCTCTTTGAGCCATATACTCCGCCTTTTGGCCCCAGTGAAGATTCAATGCATGCCTTGCTGCTACCGTACACAAGCAAATGGGCTGAAAGTGACCATAGCAAACCCCTGAGCTACATTGTTGCAGTCCCTTATAGCGATCACGCATCTAACTATCATCTATGGAAGGATGTCAGCGAGCTCTGGCAATACTATGGTCAAGATGAGGATGGGGTTGTAGATATTGCCTACCCGAAACTGCGTGATAGGATGCGCGACGCTGAAACTCAGAATCAAAACAAAGGTGACAAGAGGTAACATGAGAACCGGCGTTGAAGGCTTCCAAGGTCTGCGCTTAAAACAGCTGCGTGCGGCCCACAACCTGACCCTCGCCGAGCTGGGAGAGCAAATTGGCCGCTCTTCCAGTACGCTGTCGGCTTGGGAAAAGGGCTCTCAGCTTCCGGAAGCTGAGTCATTCGGTCGCCTATGCCAGATATTTGGCGTCTCTCGTCAATGGTTTCTGAAGCCGGTACTTCATAAAACGGATAAACATCAACGGCCTTACTTTTTCCGTTCACAAGCTTCAGCACACAAGCAGGCACGAGAGAAGTCAGAACTGTATCTTACATGGCTTCAAGAGATATCGATATTTCTACAAGATGCAATGGACTGGCCACCGGTTAATGTCCCAATGCTTGACGCTGAAGACTGCCGGTTAATCAGCGATGGGGAAATTGAAGATATGGCACGGGAATGCCGTCTTAGATGGAAACTGGGTGCTGCACCTATTCCTGATGTCATTCAGGTAATGGAGAACGCCGGAATAATTTGCACCCGAGCCACCTTGGGCCATGTAAAAATGGATGGTGTTTCTCATGTATCAGTCATTGATGATCGTCCTTATGCACTGATCGCTGGGGACAAAGCAAATGCAATTCGCAACCGATTTGATGCGGCGCACGAGCTAGGACACGTCGTACTTCACTCTAGAATTCCGCCTTACCAATACGCAAAAAAAGAACTTTATGATCTTCTCGAAGAGCAAGCACACCGCTTTGCAAGTGCATTCTTGCTGCCTTCTGAGAGCTTCCCACAAGAAGTAGTATGGCCCACCCTCGACAATCTACTATCTCTAAAATCTCGCTGGAAAGTATCGGTTGCCGCAATGATTGTAAGGTGCCGCGACCTTTCACTATTGAATGAGCAACTCGAATTAAGACTGTGGAAAGGTCGTTCGGCTCGGAAATGGACTAAGATCGAACCAGGTGACGACGCCTATCCATTCGAGCAACCAAAGCTCATGATGCGAGGAATACACCTCTTGGTCGACAGTGGCGTTTTTGATCGTGATGCTTTGGTAAACCAAATCGGACTAGCGCCAGAGATTATTGAGATGCTTTGTAATCTCCGCCAAGGTTATCTGAACTCCCAACCCGACGGAAATACTAATGTGGTCTCCCTTAAGCTCAAGCCTAAGGCGTCAAGTTATGGTGGCACAAGCTCAGGGGACATACTACCGTTTAAGAAGTCCTAACTCTAATAAATAGGCGACATCAAGTTAAACTTGGGTTCATAGATTTTTTTAACTTCCAGTCGGCAAGCTGTTACGCTTGCCGCCAATAAACCACTGAGCCACTAATGTTACGTGTCAAATTTTGCTTCTACTATCTCAGCCATAAATGAATCACTCTCACTATCAACTAGCCCTTCTAACCTCACTTCCAAAATCAAAGTCACTTCACGGTCGATATAGCCTGAGCTTGATTTACGTTCCGAAATAAACTCTTTTGCTGCCTCCTTATCGATTGCCATCCCACTTACAATATGTGGATTTTCAAAGAAGACCTTCAATCGAGATGGGATGCTCATAGAATCACGCTGGAAGTAACCGATATTTTCAGGCTGAACTTGGAAGTATGTATTTTCAGACAATCCATCTACTACTGGAAACATTTCTGACTCAAAATCATACTTACCCAACTCCACTCCTGTACGAATCGTATAAAGCTCCATCTTATCATATGCATTTAGCCTGCTGTCCAGCTCTTGCACATACTTACCTTTTTGCTCTTCAAGTAAAAATTCATCCTCCTTTAATGCATTCCATGATTCAGGATGGAATTCGCGAATGTAGTCGATCACATAACCATCATCCGGAAAATAATCATACTCATTGATATAGAGAATCGCTAAATTTTTCCAAGTAAACTCTTTTGCCAATGCACCAGTTGTCAAAGCGAGTAATATGCATGCAAAAACATATCTTTTCATGTTTCCTCCTTGTATATTATGCATCAATAAAAAACACTCGATCTGCGCTTTCGAAGGTTTAGCCTGTAGTAACGATCCTTGACATCAGATCGGGTTCAGATAAGTAGTACAAATTAAACCTATTCGAATATGAACAAAAACTATCAGGAAAACTTTCTCATCGCAAGCCGAACGGCGAATTTGTGAAGCAGCTCCGTAATAAGAAGGGCTGGACCTAGAAGACGCTGGGCAAGTATATTGGTGTGACCTACGTCCCGTTGGACAAGTTCAGGGCTACAATAATTTTCGATATTCTTGTTCGGCTTTCAAAATCGTGATTAGGTGGGTGTATTTAGCTTCGGTGTCCCTGGTCTTGCCATAGGTCTCGTGGTCCGTACTCCAGACTTCTTCGCCCGTGTCGTGGGAGTACATCGCCTTCGGCGTACCGGCGTGGTCACAGTCGACACGGCGGTGACCGGAGGGGTGGTTGGTGTTGACGGTTGAGCCGGACATTGCCAGCGGCTAAAGGAAGAAGCCCCGAGTGTCGGGGCCTCCTTATCAACGCTCTTAGATTTCCATAAAGGCATCGTGGTCAAAATAGTATTTTAGAGCCACTAATTTGGTGCTTAAATCCAGCTCTTTATTATCGAGTTGTGCTTTCGCATTCGAGATCACATCCTGCACAATTGCGATTTCGAAAGCATATTTCATATTATTTTTGATAGCCAATTCCGGATCTTCTTCATCACCGTCCACATCATCAGGATCAAGCACCATACAGGGCATACTTTCTGACCAATCAGCCTTGTCTTTTGAGATAAATAAGGCGTGATCCCATGGTAAGTGATCAACATCTGATAAAACTTGGCGTAATGTTGTCAGAGTGTTTGTAGTCATTTATATCTACCTCCTCCCCATATATCCATTCCGCCTACACCGTCAGGGTAAAGGGTCTGCTGTACCGGGCCAGGCGCTTTATGTTGTGCACGCCAAACAAGTTGCAGGTTTCCTGGTTCTGTCCCGTGGTGCCAAGTCAGTTCTCTGGCTGGGGCTCGCCTCGGGAACGCTCCCCGTGCTCCAGGCTGTATCCCTTGGCTAATTCCAGGGGCTAACGCCTCCATCATTCCTGCGAACTGAGCATCTTTTTGCATCATTTCGTACAGCAAGCGATTGGCATCCTGAAAGTGAACCCGGTCTGATCTACCAGGGTAAAGCTCTGGGGATACCTCTGTATCAAATAAAACTGAATATTGAGGGCTAGATAATGGTCGCCCGGTTTCGTCGGTGCATTCTTTGGAACTCAGCCCCAGCGGATCAACATAGCCCACGGGGTTTGGGCAGTACTGGTAAGCGTTCAGCCCACCCATGAGCCCTATCGGGTCTTGGCTCACGTACCGGCCACAGTGCGGATCATAGAACCGGTAACAATTCTGGTAAAGCCCCGTTTCGATATCCTCATACTGTCCGGCCATCCGCAGGTTTGGCTCGAACGGCTGCCCTGTCACCGGATGGGTGAGCGTGGTCTTAGTGTCTCGGGTTTTGCCGTAGGTCTCATGGTCCGTAGACCACACTTCCTCGCCACTGTCGTGGCGGTACATCGCCTTCGGCGTACCAGAGTGGTCTACGTCTATATGATGAAGTCCTAATGTTTGATCCCAGAGAGCGACGGGCACATGACTGTCTGGTTCGTAGGCATACATCCGGCAGTTGACGGGCTTGTGTTTCCTATCGATGTGTCTTGTCTGGACCAGCTTCTGCCCCTGCCAGATATAGGCCTCGTTCTGTATCGCCTCCGCGCTACCGAGGCTAACCGTAAAAAAGGCCAGTGTAATCAACAACTTAAAGAGCATTTTCCAAGGCATTGGGCGGTTTCCCGGTCGCAGACCCCAAGGCGGATTTGAACTTAGTTACAGCCCGGTTTTGGCTCACTTTTGAGCGGTGGCGCAAGCCACAAGCCACAAGCCACAAGCCACAAGCCACACATCCTAAGCACCTTTGCGCAGCAACACCAAGCACAGCAACAGGGCGTTCACGGACGACGCGGCTGAGCAGCCAAGGAAGGATGCCCCGGTTCCCCCCGGGGCTTTTTAGGCGCAGGGCTAATTCAATTTGTGGTGTTAATTACTTGGCTCAATTAACTCAGGCTTTAGTGCAATTTCAGTTAATGTTTCTCCCTGCTCATTACAGAATTCTACTTCATAAGCAAGTTCAGGAGAGGTAAACACCGCCACAACAACACCTATCATTCCTTTTGATAGCCGTTCATTTGGCAAGTCTGCTTTAAGCTTTACCACATCGTTAATATCGAAAGTCATTTTATTTCACAAACAGTGTTGTCATTTCAGGGACACTTGAGTCGGGCTTATATATCCAGCCGGTACGCACTATTGCCTCACCATTTGGCCCGACAACAGGTATATCAACTGTAAATCGAGAACCGTATTGATCAACTTTTCCTGCGATAGGAGTGTTATTCATAACGCCCTCTCTAAGTTGCTCTAGTAAATCTGTAGCATTCGTCTGATTAAAGCCAAGAGCTGCTTCAAATACCCTCGCCTTGTCTTTCCCCCGAGGATGATCGGGGTTTAATGCATACTCGGTTAACTTTCTAGGATCGATAATGGCGTTATTGGCTCCTGCGAGCCGCCAATCCCCACACTCTTTGTTACTTAACCCCAGGGGATCGATATAGTCAATGGGGTTTGGAGTGTACTGATAGGCATTAAGCCCACCAAGTAGGCCGATTGGGTCTTGGTTGATGTACCGGCCAACATTCGGATCATAGAACCGGTAACAGTTTTGGTAAAGCCCGGTTTCGATGTCTTCGTATTGGCCCTGCATCCGAAGGTTCGGTTCGAATGACAACCCCGTCACCGGATGGATGATCTTGGCTTCGGTGTCCAGGATTTTCCCGTAGACCTCATGGTCCGTGCTCCACACCTCCTCGCCGGTCTCATGGTTGTAGAGGGCCTTGGGCGTGCCCGCATGATCGGTGTCGATGTGATGCAGCCCCAACTGTTGGTCATACATCGCCACGGGCACATGACTGTCCGGTTCGTAGGCATACATCCGGCAGTTGACGGGCTTGTACTTCCGGTCGATGTGCCGGGTTTGTATGAGTTTCTGGCCCTGCCAGATATAGGCCTCGGTGTACGCCCGGCTCAGCTCCTTGGGCTGGCTCTTGAGGTAATGATCCTTTTGGTCGTCGCTCCAATCAACGGAGCCAAAAGGCAAGTGCGTGGGGTGCTGCCAACGGTGCACTTCCTTGTCGATGCGGCGGCCCAGGGCGTCGTATCGGAACAGCAGTCGCTGTTGCAGTTCGCCGTCCTTGTAGTCGTCCAGCTGGATCAACTGGTGTTTGGCGTTGTAGCCGAGCCGCTGTTCCAGCCGTTTGTCGGTGCCCCGCTGGATGCGGATCAGGTTGCCGTGCTCGTCATAGGTGAAGTGCCGGTCGCCGTGGAACGGGAGACGGTTATCGAGCAATTGGTCCAGGCCGTCCGGCAGTCGGTTACCGGCGGGATCGACGTTTTCCGGTTGGACGGTGGCCGTGGCGTCGCCCGGGCGCCGCTCCTCGACCCGGGTCAGTTGGTCGAGGGGGTCGTAACCATAGCGGCGTTGGCCTCGGTATAGATCATCGATCCGATTGATGCGGCTTTGGTCGTCGAAGCCGTAGCGGCGGTCTTGCAGCAGGGTTTGGGTCCGGTCCTGGACCGGCCGGTCCGCATCCGTTGGCTTCATGCGCCGGTAGCGGCTGAGCCGCTGTTCCGGGTCATAGTCGAACAGGAGTTGATGTTGACCCTGTGTCCGTTCGGTGAGCAGCCCCTGATCGCTGTAACGTTGGCGCAAGAGTGGAACGACATGCTCCGGGCGATAGGACCGGTCGTTCGGCAGGGTGAGGGTCATGCCGTGCAACCGGCCGTAGTCGTCCCAGTCGATGCGTTCCTCCCACCCCCGGTGCCGGGTGTCGCGCATCAGCCAGGAGAGCTCATGGTCTTGCGGTTTGGCGGTGACGGCGCTGTGCTGCACACGGAACGGGCGGTCGAAGGCGCTGTATTCAAAGCACTGGTCGTGCTGGTGTGGGCGTACCTTGTTGTAGTGGCCCCGGAAGTGCTGCCGGATTTGGTCGAAGGTGAGGCGACCGACCTGGTCGAACTCGAACCGATGCTCGGCGTGGTCGTTGCGGGCGCCGATGAGCTGGCCGAGGGCGCTGTACTGGTACTCGGTCCAGGTCGCGGCCTCGGGCCGTTCGGCGTGTCGGTATTGTTCCCGAATGAGTTGGCCGAGGGCGTCGCGCTCGAAGTCGGCGGTGATCGGGCCTTCTGTGAGGCCGATGAGGTGCCCGGCTTCGTTGTACCGGTATTCGGTGGTGCGGCCGTCGACGCCGATTTCCCGGGTCAGACGTTCGCAGCCGTCGTATTCGAACCGGTGGTCCCGGCCGTTGCCGTTGATCAGGGCGGTCAGGTTGCGTTCGGTGTCGTACTCGTAGCGAATTTCCCGGCCGTTGGGGAGGATCTTGGCCTCGGGTTGGGCGAAGGGGCCATAGCGCAACCGGGTGGTGCGGCCGCCGGGGTCGGTCTGGCTGACCAGCCGACCGGCTTTGTCATAGTCGTATCGCCAAGCCTGGTTGTGCTCGTTGATCTGGGTGATCAGGCGGCCGTGGTCGTCGTACTGATAATGCTGTTCCCGCCCGTTCAAGTCGGTACGGGTGTGCAACCGGCCCTGATCGTCGTACCCGAACCGGGTGTCGGCGAGGACGGTCACAAGGGGGTGGTTCAACCAAGTGCCATCGTTCTTGGCTTCACCGTTGTCTTTTGCGGCGTACTGTGTGTTTTCGGATTTTGGAGCGTATTCGATGCGGTCGAGCGGTTGAAAAACACGCCAGTCGTCGGGTGGGGCGATGCGCTCGTCCCGCCGGGCGTTGGATGTGCGGTGCCAGGGGATATCGTCGTCGAGGGCGATGCCCAGGCAGAGGTGGCGAGTGAGTTGGCCGCGCTCGTCCCAGAGGTATCGATGCTCGCGCCCGGCGTGGTCGCGGTGGGCGATGAGGTGGTCGCCGCGGTAGGCCCAGCGTTCCTCGGTGCCGTCCGGGTGGCGCGAACTGATGAGTTGGCCGTCGTTGTTGTAGCGGTAAGCCGTCCGACGTCCGAGCGGGTCGATGATCTGACTAGGATGAGGGCTGTCGTTCCAATAATGCAGTTTATATTCGTTACCCAATGCATCGATGCGCTTAACCAAGCGGTCCTGGGCGTCGTGCTCGAACCGGGTGGCGTTGCCCAGCGGGTCGGTGTGGGTGCGCAAGCGCCCCTGGGAATCGTAGTCCCACCGTTCGATGGAGCCGTCGGCCCGGGTGTGTTGGGTTAAATGTCCTTCGGCATCGAACACGAAGGTCTCGGTGTAACCCCTGCTGTCGGTGGTGCGGCTGGTGCGGTTCGGGGTGTCCCAGTCGAAGTGATAATCGTATTCGCCGCTGTCGGCGTATTGGCGGGTACAGCGGGCGGTGGGTTCGGTACCGTCCCAGTCGAAGCGGAAGGTCAGGCCAGTGGCGGTGCGTCTGAGTCGGAACAGGTGATGGTGGTATCGGTACTGTTCCAGGCCGCCGAGGGCATCCCGGGCGGCGATGAGGTCACCGTGGCGGTCGAGGCGGTAGTGAGCCAGGGTGCGTTCCTGCACGTGTGGCCCTGCGCGGCCGGTGATGCGGTGCCAGCCAGGTTGGCTCGATGAACGTTGGCCGGATATGAAGTTGAGCCGGGCGCCCCAGGTTGCAGTGGCACGGGTTAGAGCACCTTGGTCGTAATGCAGTTGCCAACTGTGCTTGCGGTCCGGCGTGCTCCATTGGCTGAGCCGCCAACGCTCGGGTTGATCCGGGTCCGGCTCGAAATGCCACAAACCGTTGGTCTGTTGCACGGTGAGGTGGTCATCAAAACGGCGCAGCACGGTGCCCCATTGGTTGCGCACCCGGCCGCCGCTGGCGGGCAAGGGGAAACTGATCGATGCGCCTTCGGCGTCGCGGTGGATCAGTTGGTCTGCTTTCAGGGTCAAGCTTTGGTCGAAGGGGTGGCTCCAGCCGCAACCGAGCTCGCTCTGTCGGGCGCTGGCGGTGCTGCGGTAGAGACGTTTCCACACCAGCGGCAACGGGCCGCCGAGCTCGAAATCCACATGCGAAAACAACTCTTCCCCGGTGAGCATGTTGATCGGGTCGCCGCAGGTGGTGCTGTGGGCTTCGCAGAGGGTGGACTCGTCGGTGTCCGTGGTGCTGTCGGAGTGGGTCTTGTTCTCGCCGGGTTGGGTCAGGGTGGCCTGCCGGGTGCGGTATTGGCCGGTGTGGCGTTCTTCGGGCTGCCGGATCTGAACGCGGTCATAGCGTTTTTCGATCTCCCCGGTCGGCAACAGCCGGTAGATGCGGCGCAGGGTGCCGATCGTGTCGGTGAAATAGCGTGAATACTTGATAGCGGCGGCCGAACCGGCCACGGCCGCGGCGGCCCCGGCGGTCAATGCTGTGGCGACGGCGAGTGCGATGGCGAAGAGGATATCGAACGCCAGCGACCCCAGCGCCTCGACTTTTTCCACGGTACTCATCGAGTTGAAAAAACGTTTCGGGAACCCGACCAGCAGGGCCCAGGTCTCGTCGTCGGTGGCGAGCCATTTGAGCACGGTGTACGCCTTTTGTGCCTGGTCGATGGCGTGGCCGGCTTCGGTGACGACGTAAGCGAAGTCGTCTTCGAGTTCATCCAGCGAGTAGCCGTCGGCCAGCTTTTCATAGAGCGCGGCGCTGGCGGCGGCCACGCCGTCGGCGGTGCCGACAATGGCATCCACGGCCGTATTTTTAAGGTCGACGGCGCTGTCCCACAGCGAGACCATGAAGGCGCCGGTGAGGATCAGGCCCTGTTCGACGAAGTCGCTCTCGGCCAGCAGGTCGTCCAGCATTGCTTTGCGGTCGGAGCGTTCGTCGATGATGTTGTCGAGCAGGGTTTTCAGGTCCTGTCGCAGTTGCGGCAGGCGGGAATGGTCGGCTTCGTAGTGGATCTTAGCCTCGCCAGCGGGTAGATAGTGGAGCACCGCTTCGCCGTTGTCGTCCAGGCGACCCGTGTACTCCTGGCTTTGCAACCGTACGGTGTATTTGATGTCCGGCACCGGCTCACCCTGATCATCGAGATAGCGCAGGCGCAGGTCGTGGTCTGTGCGGGTGCCTTCAGGCTGGTAGTCGGCCAGAGCGGCCCGATCTTCTGCGGAGGGCGTGTCGTATCCGTCCGCGCCACGATCCGATCGGGATGAGCCTCCACCATCCGAACGTGTTCGTTTGTTGGGGTTCGTTGACGCGCGTTCCAGGCACACCCAGGGGTCGGTCGAACCGATGATACGACCGCGAATCTCTTCCCAGCGTCCGCGTTGGTTCAGGGTGAAAAAGCGGCAGTGGTCGGTGGCTACAAGGTAACGGGCTTCGTCCTCACTAAGCAATGTCCAGTCGGACCAATGCGGATCCAATCGGTTGCGAATGGCGCGAGGGAGGTCAGCGACGGCGGCGCGGTCGCCCCGGGTGTTTTTCTGTTCGGATGATCGGTCAGTTGGCGACGAATTGCCCATCGTACCGATGCTCGTCGGCCGATGGTGGTAACGGGCACTGGTTTTATCGTCATCGCCCCTGGGGTTCGTGGTGAAATCGTCGCTCATGCGTCCGTGTTCCTTGTTGGCAAATTCCCTGCGACTGCTGCCTGCTCGGAAAGGTAGGGTTGAACTATTTTGATGGGCAATAGTACTGGCTTTACTGGGTTGGGCCAATGTGAGAGCAATCGTCGTTCGAGTCTATGTGACAGGAATCACGAATACTGTGGAATAAATTCGCCTTG
>NZ_BMXR01000009.1:139588-188055 GCF_014651855.1 Saccharospirillum salsuginis | reverse complement strand
CCCCCCCCCCGCGTATCGCTTTACCAATGAATGCGCCAGTTCAAGGTATATAATCGGCCGTAACCTGAAAACAATATTCAGCGCCTCGCCAGCACCTTATCCGCAGGAAAAACGTCATCCAAGGAGCACTTCACTCCCGACTGATTAAGCGCTTTCACGATGATTCGGGCAATTGGCAAAGGGGGTATCCGCCCTCCCCTTTCATACTGGGCGATACGAGATTGGGTCGATTTAAAACCACATTTTTTCCCCAGTTCCCATTGGGTTAAGCCGGCCAGTTCCCTGTAGTATCTAATCCGTTGCATGAGATCCCCTCAGAACTGTCTATCCTAAACGTCTGCATTCTTCGAGCGGCACGCTGACATTGCACAGACGTCGTAATGATTGATACTCCCATCAACCGGCTATCCGGTGTCCTAATACAAATGAGGATTCATCCGTTTATAGTCACGTAGCGCTTTACGTGCTCTTTCGACTTCATCGTATAAAAAACGCCGTTCCCTGCGATCCCCAGAACCTCGAGGATTGCCTCTAACAAAACGACGTTTCTCGTCTTCGGTTCTGTAAATTTCCGATAATAGCTCTTTAAATTTTTCATCCATAGATTTCCTCCTCCTTTTCTCTGAATCCCCGTTACGACAAACCGGAAATCCAATTCCGATGTATTTATTCACCGACGGCAATGATCCGTTTAATTTCCCTATCCGCATAATACTCGACGATTACTAAGACACCTCCACAACTCTTTTGGCTATCATCACAAACGCTCGCCACTAAATCGGCATAGAGCCTCATAAGCCAAGGCAATGTCGGCCAATGGCTGAACATGAGGGAGTGTGGGAATATCCCGCATTCGAATATCGTTCAAATGTTGATGCAGCGGGTCATTAACATCCAAATTCTTATAAAGCTCCAGCATATCCAGCGAATACTCTTGTTCACAGATATACCGTGCATAGCGGGCTAAAGCGGCCGCCAAGGACCCATCTGCTTCGTATTCAGCATCAATTATTCCCTTCCATCTAATCGCTGACATAATAAATGTGCCACCCTCAACAAAGGCCTCGAAAAATGACGTATAAAGCCCTTCCAACAAAAATCACATTGGAAAACCACAGTTACCGTTTCGCGCACTACCCAAATCCTGGAGCCGAACCAGCTATTCTATTAATCGGCAATCTCCAAGAGATAGAAAGTGTGGACCAGTTCTCAAAAGCCGCGCAGAAAGAATTGGACGTTTATTGTGTTGAACTGCCGGGATGCGGTTTAAACCCGCCACTGCATGCATCCTATCGAATCCAGGATCACTCTTATTTGTTGAAAACTCTAATCGATTGGCTTGGAATTTCAGCGTTGCATTTAATGGTATTCTCATATTCCACCCCCATCGCACTTGAATTTTGTCGCGCCTACGGTAATCAGGTTCGATCCTTAGCATTGGGGGGTTCTATGTCGAGTATTACGCCTGAACAACGTAGGCATACGCTTTCTCTGGTGGGCGATGTATTGGCGGATCGGTCGAAATTTGCCGAAAGCTTCATTGATACCCTGACCAGTTCGCAGTGTGCTGGTCGTAAATCGGAAATTATTCGCAGGGCAGCCAAACGCAAGTGTCAAAGGTACACGGAAGACCAGATATGGTGTTTCATAGAGAATACATTGCGCATTTGTTCGTACAGCTTTGAAAAACCGGAACAGATCAACATACCGCACAGCGTCTGCTTTACGGGGGGGCTGGATCCTTATGTCACGCCGGAGCGATGTTTTGAACTCGCCCGAAAAATCGGTGCTGACTTTGCTCTGATAGACGCTTGCGATCATCTCTTCCACCTACGTGAACCTGAGCAGACCATCCAATTGATGCTATCTGCCTATCATTCTTATAGCCGGAGTATAACCACTAAAAAGATCGCATAGTCACCGTTTGATAAATTTGTTCATTTTGTCAAACGCTACCAAAAAAGATTAAGCAGTGCCCGGTGTAGCCGGGCCGCTGCTTCTGACGAAAGATGCTCCAGGAGAGGACGGATTATACGGTCTCTAGCGTCTTGAAAACGCCGCAAATGCGCGAAGTCGGGATATTCACTCATGTCGTCAAGGATAAATGAGGTTTCTTTCAACTGAAATTTGACCTTAAACCGCACCGCGACGAAGACAGGAATAGGCAATTCATCCTCAGGATCGCTCAATCGAATATAGCGGTGTTCCGATACTCCCAAAATGTCTGCCATTTGGGCATCGCTATATCCCAGCTTGTTTTGCAAGCGGCAGATACCTACAGCGCATGATCGTTTGTAATCCTGAGAAAACGAGTTGAGATCCAGAGGGCGTGGGAAACGACATATACCCGCTATCTCTCGATGCAACAATCGAGCTTTGAGGTAAGACTCCCTTACTAAGTCTTTCTTGTCTTCGTCAATCAGGCCAAAAGCCATTTGACAGGCTATTTCAAAAGATTCGTCATGGAGTTGGCTTATCAGAGTCAGCAATCTGAGACCTTCCTGGCTGACCCCCAAGAAAGCGCACAGTTTCTCGCCCAAATAGAAGCTGTTCATTGAGACACCGGTATACCAACTTAGCGCCGCCAGTACAGCTACGGAACGACTGTTCTTATATGCAGGATTTAGATAGTTGCGCCATGTGGCATAGGTAATTCCTGTAAAGGTGCTCTCAAATTCGGACCGGCCTATTCTAGCACTCTCACAAATCTGCTTCATGGCGATGGCAATCTGAGCGTTTATCTGTTCCTCATCTGCCAATAGATTGCTGAAATGCTCCATTAATTCGCTCATTGCCAAATACCTTTTGGACTTTAAGAGCGCCTAACAATGCCAATAAAGCCCTTTTCGAGCAACCGTTCTCGTATCGGGGGAGTACTTTTCAACTTCTTACCCTTTCGATTTCTGTTCCGTCCAATAATCAAAGACCATCACCTGTTTCACTCGCGGATCCGCGATCCGTTGAAAGGCTTTGTGCTCCGGATGGACCAGATAGGCATCCCGATCGGCTTCGGAACGGAACGTAAGCTGAAAACAGTGCGTGAATCCGCCAGCCAGCCCCTCCGGTGAGTTGTTGAGGCCGAATTCGTACGCCTGGATCTCGGAGATGTTGCCCGGCAGTGCGCCGAAAGCGTCACACACCTCTTGGATGGCAAGTTCGTCGGTTTCCGCCTTGAATTCAAAAAACACCAAGTGCCGCAGTGTTGACATTTATACCCCTTATTTAATTCGTTGAGGGTCAGAAATTGATCAATTCCAGATCCTTGTCTAGATTCACATTATCCGCCCGCGAGGATTCTGTCATGCTTAAAAAGCCGCTTCTTCCTATTCTTTCCCTATCGGTCGTGATGTTATTGGGTTGCGAGGGCATGGAAGGAGGTGGTGGCGATTCCGGTGGCAGTGACAGTACATTGTCCATCACCCTGCGGGCCAGCAACCTGACGGATGCTCAATCCGGTAAAAAACCGCAAACGGCCCGAGCGGTTTCGGATACCGAAGCCGCCGATCTGCCAATGGCCTGTAACGACTTCTTCCTGCCGGGACCTCTGGAGAATGGTAACTACGATGACGCCGGACCGCGCTCGGGCAGTTGCATTACACCGGTCAGTGTGACCGGCCATGTCGACAGCATCAACCTGGGAGGAGACTATTTCGGCGGCGGCATTCGCCTGTTGGGCGGTGGCTCCGGTTTCGGGCAGGACTACATTCTGGAAGGTTCCGTGATCGACCTGGCCGATCCCTTATCCCTGGGTGGTGAGGACAATGCTCAGGACACCGATTTCGCTCACCACAACTCCAGAGTCAGTACCGTCTTCAACTATCTGGATGTTCAATTCGCGGTACCCCGAACCGATGAGGCGACCCAGGAAAGCACCGCCGAGTACTGGACATATCGGTACGCGTTCGTGCCCTACCCTTTTTCGCAGGAACCGGTATATACACGCAGCGAACCAACACCCGGCGATGTGACCTATACGGAAACGGGCAATACGCTTGCGGATTGTCTGGCGACGGACTTCCCCGAGGCGGGTGAGATGGCGGATGCCAACAATGCACAGTTGCTGGCGGGTGCAACCGGTGTGAAAACCGGTGACATTCTCATTTGTCGCAAAACTTCAGCGACCGATTCCTGCACCCCGGATGACTTCAAATGGCTCGATATAACAAGCGGTCAGTTCGTCGATAACCGTCCTGCCAAAAACGAGGACGTATTCCGGTTTACCCGCATGGCCAACCATAAAATCACCTGTGAAAGCCAGCACGATGGCCCGGGGTTCAGCGTTGACCTGGGTGGCTTTGACATTCACGCGGCGCTCTACAAAGACATTCAATTCAGTGCGGATATCGATCGGGATTCCAAGATCTACGAATTCCAATACGCCAACGACCTGGATTCCAACAAGAAAGGCAGCGAAATGTATCTGTTCATCGACCTGGATTTCTCCAACAGCCTGTTCGTACACGATGATGACGATACCAGCCCGACAGATATGACACTAAACGAATTCAACCCGGACTACAGCGTATATGAATCCCTGGAGGACGATGAACTGGCACGTTTGATCTGGTTCAAGCCGATCCTACTGTGGGAAAACTCCAGTTGCGAAGACTGGGCTCCCGGTGATTGTCGATCGGTCAACACAGGAGTGAAAGCACAGGTCGGTGTCGAACTGTCCGGTAATACGGAGCACCCAGTCTACGTATGCGAGGAAGAGCAAGACTCCAGTGTGGAATGCGTCGGTTCCGAAACTCCCAGCGACAGCTCTGAGCTGCAATAACGGCACGCCACCCCGAAGTTTATCAAAGGCGACGTGCCGAGCACTCAGAAGTACCGCAGATATTGCAATCGAGTATTCCACCCTTCGGTGTCATCGTCGCGATGATAGCCTATACGGGTACGAATCGCCTGATTCCGGGAAAGCGGATGGTTGTAGGTGGCATCAACACGCAGGCGACTGTCGTCGGTGAGAAGACTGTCCGTTGAACGCAGCTCGACACCCAGTCGTTTATCGTCACCGAGGCTGGCCAGCCAACCGGCCTGTATGCCATAGCTGAATTCCGGGCGGCTGCTTGCCTCGAATGCCGCCATAAGAAAGACAGTGCTGTTTTCCGTCAGTTGTCGACTCCGGCCCAGGCCCAGGCTCGCCCCGAACGGCAATTGCGCGTCCGCTGGCGATGACCGTTGCCAGCCCAGGCGCCCGGTCCAGGCCATCGCCGGGGTCATGGGGTTATAAGGCACCAGGGAACTGAAATCGACCAGGTCGAATCGGTCCAGTTTAATGCCGAAAGGTGAATCCGAGCCATCCACCAGACGCCATTCACTGTTCAGCGCATTGATTTGCGAATGCTTGAGGAATCCCGCCTGGCGATCATAACGGTCATGATAGACCGGTCGGAAACTGAGCAGGCCGTAGGGTCGGTCGCGCCAGACTCCTCCACCCAGTCCAATCCGCCGAATGCCGTGACCGGCCAGGGGCTCGGCGGGCCAGTCTTCCGGTTCAATCTTCAATTCGCCGCTGGGATAACGCGATCGCAATCGAAGCAGGTCGTAGGAGACTTCCGCCAGGTCTCCCTCGTCCCGTTTTGCCTTGAACCGGGAATACTCATACGCCAGATCGATGACATTACCTTGTTGATCCTGCGAATAGTCCGTCAATGCTTGTTGCCTGGCATCTGACACACCGTCATCCACCAGTCGACGGGCCAGTTTATTGCCGGGCGTCGGCACACGGTGCCGCAAGTACGCAATGCGACTGGCGATGGCCGGCCGGTAGTGGGGTTCATCCAGCAAATCGGCCCGTTCCAGGGTGCGTAAGGTATCGATGGGTACCGCGTAGGCGTCGTATTCCGATACCAGATCCAATTCCGGAAAGGCCGCTTCCAAAACGCTGAGCAAACGGTAGGAGCAGTTCTTCAACAAATAGGCGTAGTGGAAATTAATGTCTTTCAGCTCCCAGGCGGCCTTGATGAAGGTCTCGGTCTGGTCGGCCGTCAAGTGCAACGGGTATTCCCAGATATCCCGGGATTCCAGCTCGTTGTAGTTCTGCACTTGCAGATAGTACGGATGGGACCGAACGGAGCCCGGATAAAGCCCGGTCAGCCCCTTGAACGCATAGACAAATCCGTTCTCGTTGGGTTTGACATCAGCGCCATAACTGACGGTCAACGCCAGCAAGTCATTGCGTTGCCCGCCTTCTTCTTCCGCATCGACCCGTATGAACGTATGCCCGAACATGGAAGCGGGATTGTTCAAATAGGACGCCGGATAGACCAAGGTCATGCCCTTGGGTGCGGCCTGTTCGATAAAAGCGGACAATTCGGGGCATTCAACGTCCGGCCAGGTCAACGTCCGAGGTAACTGTGATTTGAGCCAGTCATAGCGACGTGGAAAACGACAATGAACGGGGTTATCACTCCCCGAGGGTTCGGCCAAGAAATGCTCGATACTGGCGATCAGTTCGGATTTCGGTTGCGTGGCCCCTTCCCTGGCGAGGAAAAAGGCCGGGTCATCCGCCTGACTGCGGACACCGCCCCGGGTCGATTCGTAGTAGAGAATCTTGTGCCACTCATCCTGTTCGTACAGTCGATGCCACTCTACCCAGGCCATCCAGTCCGGCTGAGCGGTGGTGATGGATGCACACACCCATGACGACCCGGCAACCATGATGGCCGTACAACGCATCAGCGTCCGTCCGAAGTTAAGGTTCACGATCACTGTGCCTTAATGTTCATGAGGGAAAAATCTTGAAAATAGAGGGTGAACGAACGTTCACCCTCGAAAGACAATCAGGCGTTCAGAGCGTATTCCGCCAGTGCCTCATCTTCACGCAGAACGGCCATCAGTTCTTCGACGGCGGTTTCACGAGTGGTTTCCGCGGACGGGAAAATGCGGGTGAAGTTGGCTTGCGCGGTCGCTGCGAAAGCGGCGCGCTCGCTCGCCGGTACGTCCAGCAGTGTGGCCAGACCGTCCAGGGACTCGCCTTCACCACGAGCCATGTCCACCGCGACCTGATCCAGGTTGGCGTCCATGTAAGCGGCGACTTCGGTGTATTCGATCGGCTGGCTGGTATCGCAACCCAGAGTACCGGTCGACATGCCGAACGCCTGGTTGGAATAGATGCCGTTGGTGATGCTGGCCAGTACGTGGTTTACGGTGCCGCTCTTACCCTTGAAAAGCATGGAGCCCAGACCACAACCCGGACCGGATTGCGCCATGGCGGTACCGGACAGAGCAATGGTCAAACCGGCGGTCAGCAGTACTTTTTTCATCGTGTATCTCCTTACTTGAATGATCATCCCGGGAATCGTTCAGACACGTCCATCCGATTCCCGCCGCCTCTTCGTGAGGCGGCGCGAAGACTAACGATGAGGGTCCATGGCGTCGACAACAGCAATCACTTTTTGCGATTGCAATCACAAGAATTTCAACAGAAAAATGGTTTTGAATTCGGAGGGTTGCATCCGACATCACATTGGGATTTCATGCGCGGGCACGCGAGGAAAACAGGATACGAATATCATGGAACGGACGAGGAATCACCCCATCAGATCGAAACGAAACCCTACCCGGTCAAGCACCTGCGAGCCCTTGGTATTCCACGAATTGACTCAGTTTACGCTTGAGGTACTGCTCGTATAGAAACGGCGTGAAATCCGCTTTATCCGTCAGGGGTGCGACTTCGGCATTGGGTGCCGGTTCAAGGAAAAACGGAACGGAGTAGCGAGATCGATCGGGCGCCCGAACGCGGTGTTCCGTGGCGACCAACTGGTGTCCGGTCCACTGCTCCAGCAAAGCGCCGATGTTCATGATCAGGGTATCGGGCTCGGGTTCCACTTCCATCCACTCCCCTTGCCGATTTCGCACCTGCAGGCCGCCGGTTCTGTCTTGCAGCAGAAGCGTCAGTATGCCGGAGTCGGTATGAGTGGGTGTCGTGAAGACCTGATCGCCGTCCCGTTCCAGCTTGCCGGTATTTGTCCGTCCATCGATAGCCGGGTAGTACGCCATGCGAAGTGTGGACAGGCTATTATTGAAATGCCGTGTCAGTCGACCGGGCGTTAGGCCGAAATAGGTTTCCAGGCCGTCGAGCAATACTTGTCCGACTTCCAGCATCTGGTCGAAATACAAAGACACCGACGACTGCCAGCCGTCATAGGGTTGCACGTCGGGCCAGACATTGCTTTCCTGCAGAAAATCCAGGCTGTCGGTGGGTTCGAAATCACTCCAGCCGAGTTCGAACCCTTCTTTCAAGGCGTGTTCGCCCGGCTCGGCCGGGAAAAAACCGCGATAACGGTTCAAACTGTCCGCTCGAAAGTGTCGGGTAGCCAGGCGATGCTTGATGTTTTCGTCCAGGCTGAAGAAGGACCGGACGTCGTCGAGCATGCGATCGAGATTCAGATCTCGCGGTAAGCCCTGCAATCGCACAAAACCCCAACGGGCACAAGCCTCTCCCAGACGTTCGGCCTCTTGCCGGAAGGCGTCTTCGTTACGGTTTCCCATCAAGGCGTCGACCCTGACGACGGGCAAAGTCATCTTGGCTCTCCGTTACTGCTGTGGCTTTATCGGGCTTTCAATATGGTTCTGGCTTCCAGCATTTCGTCGCGCAGGGCGGCTGCTTTTTCGAATTCCATGTTCTTGGCGGCCCGGTGCATATCGTCTTCGAGTTTGATGATGGCCTTGGACAACTCGGACGGTGTCATGTGGGCGAAGTCTCTCGCCTCGGCTTCGATGCGTTCCACCTTCTGGCGACGGCTGGCGATCTTGCCCTTGCGGCCCGGCGCGACAGCACCTTCCAGAATGTCCTGTACATCTTGCTTCAAGGCCGTTGGCGTAATGCCGTTTTCCTCGTTGAAAGCGACCTGTTTCTCGCGACGTCGATTGGTTTCATCGATGGCGCGTTGCATGGACCCGGTGATCCTGTCGCCATAGAGTATGGCCGTACCGTTCAGGTTTCGGGCGGCACGACCAATGGTCTGGATCAATGACCGGTCGCTGCGCAGAAACCCTTCTTTATCGGCATCAAGAATGGCCACCAGAGACACTTCCGGCATGTCGAGACCTTCCCGCAACAGGTTGATGCCCACCAGCACATCGAATTCACCGAGCCGTAGATCGCGAATGATCTCGACCCGCTCGACCGTGTCGATGTCCGAATGCAGATACCGCACCTTGATGCCGTTTTCAGCCAGATAATCGGTCAAGTCCTCGGCCATCCGTTTGGTCAACGTCGTGACCAGGACCCGTTCATTGACCTGCAGTCGCTGATGGATTTCATGCAGCAAATCGTCCACCTGGGTCGAAGCCGGTCGCACCTCTACCCGCGGGTCGACCAGACCGGTCGGACGCACCACTTGTTCGATGACCTGCTGGGCATGTTCCGCCTCGTACGGGCCCGGCGTGGCGGATACATAAATCGCCTGCGGCGCCAGACGCTCCCATTCCTCGAATTTCAACGGGCGGTTGTCCAACGCCGACGGCAGACGGAAGCCGTATTCCACCAGGGTTTCCTTGCGCGACCGGTCGCCGCGATACATGGCGCCCAATTGCGGAATCGACGCGTGGGACTCGTCGATGAACATCAAGGCGTCGTCCGGCAGGTATTCGTACAGGGTCGGCGGTGGCTCGCCGGCCAGTCGACCGGACAGGTATCGGGAGTAGTTCTCGATGCCGTTGCAGTACCCCAGCTCGCGCATCATTTCCAGATCGTATTTGGTACGCTGCTCCAGCCGCTGGGCTTCGACCAGTCGATTGTTCTCTTCCAGTGTCTTGAGCCGGTCCTTGAGTTCCACTTCGATCTGATCGATCGCCCCGAGAATGGTTTCACGCGGGGTGACATAATGCGTTTTGGGGTAGATCGTGTAGCGAGTCAGCTTTTGCAGCACCTCACCGGTCAACGGGTCGAACAGGCTGAGGTTTTCGACTTCGTCATCGAACAGCTCGATGCGTACGGCCTCGAGTTCGGATTCGGCCGGGAAGACATCGATGATGTCACCGCGTACCCGATAGGTCCCGCGACCGAAGTCGACGTCGTTGCGTTTGTATTGCAGTTCGGCCAGTCGACGCAGGATGTAGCGCTGGTCGACTTCATCGCCCTTTTTCAGGTGCAGGATCATCTTCAGGTAGGATTCCGGCGAGCCCAGACCATAGATGGCGGAGACCGTCGCGACGATGAGGGTGTCGCGACGCTCCAGCAGGGCCTTGGTGGCGGAGAGCCGCATCTGTTCGATGTGTTCGTTGACCGAGGCGTCCTTGTCGATGAAGGTGTCCGATGACGGGACATAGGCCTCGGGCTGGTAGTAATCGTAGTAGGAAACAAAGTACTCGACGGCGTTGTCGGGGAAGAACTCGCGAAATTCGGAATACAGCTGGGCCGCGAGCGTCTTGTTGTGGGCCATCACGATGGTCGGCCGCTGCACGGACTCGACCACCTTGGCCATGGTGTAGGTTTTGCCCGAGCCCGTCACGCCGAGCAGGGTCTGGGCGGTCAGACCGGCCTCCAGGCCGGTCACCAGTTGGTCGATGGCCTTGGGTTGATCACCCGCCGGTTCGTACTTGGATTTAACCTTGAATGTTTTCATCGGCTCTCGTCGATTTACACAACCGCCGCGATCGCGTCACACACAGCGTCGATGTTCTTCTTCGACATCCCGGCGACGTTGATCCGGCCACTGCCGACCATGTAGATGCCGTAATCTTCCTTCAGTTTTTTCACCTGATCGGGGGTGAGTCCGGTGAAGGAGAACATGCCGTTCTGGTGGCTGATGAATCCGAAGTCACGTTTGGCGTTTCGATCGGCCAGTTTTTGCACCATCTGATCGCGCAAAACCTGAATGTGGTCGCGCATGTCCGCCACTTCCTGAATCCAGGCCGCACGCAATGCGTCGTCGGTCAGGATCGTGGCAACGATCTTCGCGCCATGCGCCGGCGGGTTGGAGTAGTTGCCTCGAATGATGGTCTTGACCTGGCTGAAGGCGTTGTCGGCCGTGTGGCGGTCGCTGGCGACCAGCGTCATGGCACCGACCCGTTCATTGTAGAGGCCGAAGTTCTTGGAGAAGGAATTGGCGATCAGCAATTCGGGAACCTGTTCGGCGAAGGCGCGCAGCCCGGCGGCGTCCTCATCCATACCCCGGGCGAAACCCTGATAGGCGAAGTCGAACAGGACCACGAAGTTGCGGCGTTTGGCCAGGTCGGCCAGTTGCTGCCACTGATTGAATGTGGGGTCGATACCGGTCGGGTTATGGCAGCAGCCATGGAACAGGACGGCCTCGGATTCGGGCACGTTCTCCAGGTGCTCGAGCATGCCGTCGAAATCAAGCCCCATGGTGTCAGAATCGTAATAGCGGTAGCTGACGACTTCCAGCCCGGCACTCTTGAAGATGTTGCCGTGGTTGGCCCAGGTCGGGTCGCTGACATGAATGCGCTCGACACCGAGTTCGCGCCGCATGAAATCGGCGGCGATGCGCAAAGCGCCGGTGCCGCCCGGTGTCTGGGCCGTCCGGGCACGATTGTTGGCGATGATTTCGCTGTCCTTGCCGAACAGCAAGCCCTGGACCTGGGCGTCGTATTCCGGGTCGCCGGAAATGGCCAGGTAACTCTTGGTGGTTTCGCCCTTCAACAGCCGGTCTTCGGCTTCCTTGACGGTTGCCAGGATCGGGGTCACTCCGTCGTCGTTCATGAAGACGCCGACGCCCAGGTTGACCTTGTCAGTCCGCGGGTCGGAGGCGAAAGCTTCGTTGAGGCCCAGAATGGGGTCGGCCGGGGCGGCTGAGACTCGTTCAAACATGACGGCTGTTTTCCTTACCTGTGGTTGGGTGGGCGATCATTATAGCAACGTAAAATGCTGCGTCTCATGAGTAATTGGGCATTCGAAGCGCATTTCAACCGCTTTGAGCTTCATGCCTTCGTGGCTCTTGTTGCCTTCACCGTAGCGGGGATCGCCGATCACCGGGTGTCCAATGCTGTCCAGATGGCGACGAATCTGGTGTTTGCGCCCGGAGTCAATCCAGACATCCAGTGTGGACCGGTTGGGATGCGGGTCGTATTTCAACTTCTTGTAGCGGGTGTGAGCGGTTTTGCCTTCGATGGGGCTGTTGATAACCCCCTCCTCCTCAGTCGGTTCGCCGAGGACTTCGACGCGGTAGCGCTTGGTGATCTCGCCGTCGGCAAACCGTTCGGACAGCAGAGCGGCGGCCTTACGGCTGTGGGCGACCATCATCAGGCCGGACGCTTCACGATCCAGCCGGTGGACGAGAAAGACCTCCCGGCGCGGCTTGAAATACAGCTCCACCAGGCGCGGAAGCGCGCAGTGGTCACCCCAATCGGTGCCTTCGCTTAAAAGTCCGGCTGGTTTGTCCCAGACGCTGTAGTGCGTGAGGTCCGCGACCAGGTGCGGCAACGGCGGCTTGATGGCGAGCAGCTCGTCGTCGTAAAAGATTTCCAGCCGATCGCCCACTTTCAGATCACTCATGGCGCGTCTCAGGCGCACACGCCGGCCTTTGCCGTCGATGTGCCAGACCGCGCCCTTGTTCATCATGTCCTTTAGCCTGGATTTGGACAGGTCGATGTTATCGACCAGGAAGTCGATAGCGATGAGACGGTCCCCCGCCTCGGCTTCCAGTACTACGTCAATTTGCATGCGGTATTCCGGTTGCGGATTTAAAAACTCGGTAGATCCAAGCCTTCGATGGCGTCTTCGGCTTCTTCCCGTGCCTTGTCCTCGGCCTTCTGCTTCTGTTCTTCCAGGGCACGGTTCAGCCGTTGCCGTTCGGATGCAATGTCGTCTTTGAGCGCCTCCAACTTAGCGACGACTTCTTGCTGGAACTCATCGGCGCGCTGTTGCACCTCGTCACGGCGTTCTACAATGCGCTGCTGTTCGGCTTCGAGCGGTTCGCGCAGACGGTCGACTTCGGCATCCAGCGCCGACCGGGCCTCGGCGAGCCAGCGATCATATTCCTGGCGCAGAACGGCGGCGAGCGCGTCGTTGAGACGGTTGTCGAGATCGGACGTGATCTCGATGCCCGGGCTGTCGACGGTGCCGCTCAGCTTGATGCCCAGTTCGAAATCACTGATATCGGCGAGCGCGCGTTGCAGCAATTCGACGGTGCGACCGCTGCCCTGGGTCTGAAAATCGGTCCCGGCGAAGGTCAGGTTCAGCCCCCCATCGAGTTCACCGCCGGTCACGGTAATGTCACCGCCCAGATCGACCTGGCCGGGCTGCCAATCGAGATCGGTTCCGGCGATGGTGACCTGGCGCGGGCCCAGACCCAGATCGCGGCCGCTGATCCGGAATCGGTCCCGGGCTTCGTCCTGCCGGCGATCCAGTGTTCCTTCGACCCGCAGGGCTGCGTTGTCGCCTTCCCCACGTGTCAATTCGAGCGTCACCGGTTCGTTGGTGAGCCGCTGCTGGCCGGTGACATCGGCCAGGGTCAGAGTCCAGGGCCAACCATCGGCCTCGAATCCGACACGGGCCTGATCCAGCAGGAAATCCGGCGCCGGGTTCGGGTGATCAAAGCGCACGAAGCGACCGTCCAGACGCTCGGGACCGGCGTCTTCATCGCCGCTCGACGGTGCCAGTCGGCGCAACCAGGGCGCGGCCTGGCGATAGTAGTTCTGATACTGATCGATGCGATCGAACAGCGCATCGCCCAGCAACAGCCGGCCGGCCTTGAGGGCGGATGCCCGGTTCAACGGGTAGGCCGCGCGCAGAGCCACCCAGTCTTCGGCTGGTGCGCGGCTGACCCGTTGCAGGGACTGCCGCCCGGTGTCGACGGCGTTGCCCGCGGCCTGGCGCGCTTCGGCGATGCTGAGCTGATCGGCCGCGACCTCTTTTTGCAGAGCCTCGACGTCGGACTGTAATTGGCGCACCGCCTCCAGGGAATTGACCTCGCGGTTACGCAAGGATTCGATGCGGCGGTCGTAATCGTCCAGCGACGCCTGGTTCGGCAACTGATCGACCGCGTTCCGGGCGCGCTCCAGGGCTCCGGCCAGCTCCGTTTCGGACGCTTCGACCGCCTCACGGGTCCGGGTCAGGGCATCGTTCGCGGCGCTTCCGGCATCCGGCAGCTCGGTCCGGATGGCGTCCACGCGCTCGGCGGCACCGGCGCGGGCCCGGTCACCCAACCCGGGGCCATCGTCCTCCGACGTCTTCCGCTCCAACACCCGACCGGGCTGTTCGCGTTCGGTATCGGCCCGCATGCCGTCGACCACCAACTGATCGATATTGACCCGACCGAGGAAGAGCTGAGCCAGATTAATGTCCAGCCGCGCCTGCTCGATCTCGAACAGATTGCGTTCGGGCCGCTGAACGTTGGTGATCTGGACATTACGGATGTTGAACCCCACCGGGCTCAGGGTCAGATCGACATCGCCGACGTTCACCTCGGCGCCATTGACCCGGGTGCCCCCGGCCTCGAGACCCGATTTGGCCCAGTTATCGAGAAAAAACAGGCCGATGACCAGGACCAGGGCCAGAATCACCGCGAAACCGATCAAACCGCTCCAACGAAATGCTTTCATGTCCCTGCGTCCTTAGTTCACTTTGGAGTAGAGGTCGTACAAACGGGTTGCCTTAAGCGCCTGCACCACCTTCAGTTTATTCATCATGGGCATCCACTTCGCCCGGTATTTCACCACCGAGAACCGGAGCGCGACCGCCACGGGAACAAACAACACCAGGGACACCGCCAGGCTGCCCAGAGTAATGGTGTGGTTGAAGCGCGCCACCTGCCACCAGTCGTTTTGATACAGCGAGGTCCAGAACGACTGCCAACCGGGTTGGGTCAGCCAGGCATAGCCCAGTTGATCGAACCAGGGATCCAGCAGATAGGCAAAGCCGCTGAAAATCGCCCAGAACACGAAAAAGGTGCCAATGTGGGTGCGCAGAACGAACACCAACAGCAGTACGATGAGATTGTGTACGGACCACAACGGTGTCAGCCCGATAATCAACGCGAATCCTCCGGCGAAGGCCATTTGCCAGGGACCGGCGTCCGAATTCAGGGCTTTGAAGAAGCTTAACAATTGACTCAGCATGGTTTCCCTCACGCATGGGGTTTCGGATCAGTGTACGGCCGGGCGGACCGGACGTCAGCCCTTGGATGCCACACTCTGTGACGCAACGCAGATAGTTCGTAGTCTGCGCTTCAACAGTTTGTCCACCACCCGACTGGCCGCGATCATGCCGAAGCTGGCCGTCACCATCATGGACGCGCCGAAACCGCTGGCGCAATCCAGTCGGGTACTGCCCTCCTCGTCCGGCTTGGCGGCGCAGACGGTGCCATCCGACTGAGGATAGACCAACTGTTCGGTGGAGTAGACGCATTCGATGCCGAACCGCCGTTTCGGGTTGCGGCTGAAGCCGTGCCGATACCGCAACAGACTGCGCGTGCGGGCGGCGAGCGGGTCCTGAGTGGTCTTGCTCAGGTCGGCGACGGTGATCTGCATCGGGTCGACCTGACCGCCGGCCCCGCCGGTGGTCACGACAGGAATTTTGTTGCGCTTGCAATAATAAATGAGCGCGGCCTTCACATTCACACTGTCGATGGCATCCAGAACCATGTCGGGCTTCGGGTCGAGGTAGCGGTCGAGGTTATCGGCGGTCAGAAAGTCCATCACGGGCTCGACCTCACAATCGGGATTGATCGAGCGGATCCGCTCGGCCATCACCTCGACCTTCATCCGGCCGACGGTGCCGTTCATGGCGTGCAACTGACGATTGGTGTTGGACAAACAGACCTCGTCCAGATCGATCAGGGTCAGTTTACCCACGGCCGTCCGCGCCAACGCCTCGGCCGCCCAGCTACCGACCCCGCCGAGCCCCACCACGACCACATGCCGGGAGGCCAGCCACGCCGTCTCATCCCGTCCATAGAGTCGCTCGGTCCCACCAAATCGTTCAGATACCATGTACTGCCTATCACCTCTCAGGTTCTATATGTTGCCTAAATATCATCATGTGCCTCGGCTAAACCTGGCTGGGTAACCTACGGTGCCAATTTATCCAGCCACCAATTCCCTCCGAACGCTGAAACGAGTAGGGTGGGCACCGCCCACCAGCCCAGCCTGCTGCATTCGGCCAAGGGAGACTAAGGTCAACCAGGAGACAGACCAAGGCCAATTATCCTTCCATGGTGGGCAATGCCCACCCTACATGGCTGCAGACGTCCCTGGAGGGTGTCCCCCCCTACCTCGGGGTTGAACGCGCAGCGCCTTGGCCACCAAACCGCAAAAGTCCAATCCGCGCAAAAACTCAGCACTTGGAGGGGCACCACCGCAGACGAGCGGTCGGTGTCGGGTGAGGTCATCAGGGGATGTCGGCAGCCATGGATGGCTGGCGTCAAGCGTACATGGATGTATTTACAGCGACCCCTGATGGCCTTACCCGGCAACGACCGCGGGTTCCTGGCACCCAAGCCAACCCAACGAAAGCGCGGAATTATACCAGTTGCCACCTTAGTAGCGAGCCTTGCGCAAACAAAGAAGCTGGGGCAGCATGCACCGCACATCACGCAACGACCGAACAGTATGTTTGACGCCATCGACCGCCAGAACACCCATGCCATCAAGATCGACCGCTACCGGGATCAGGACGTCATCCCACTCTGGGTCGCCGATATGGACCTCGCCACCGCGCCCGTGGTTCAACAGGCCCTCAACAACCGAATGGCGCACCCGGTATACGGCTATACCCACCCCTGGCCGGAGTTGAACCGGGCCGTTGTGGACTGGTGCGCCCGGGAGTACGACTGGGCCATTGAGCCGGATTGGATCGTCTGGTTGCCCGGCGTCGTGCCGAGTTTCAATCTGGCGATTCAGGCGTTCGCCAGTGGTGGTCGGGTGATCGTACAGGAACCGAATTACCCACCCTTGAGGCATGCACCCGCCCATCGCGGCGCGGTGCCGGTCCGGTTGCCGGTGGTGTTCGATGGTGAACGCTGGATCTGGGATTGGGCTCATCTGGAGTCCGAACTGGCCGATCCGAATTGCCACCTGATGATCCTGTGCAATCCGATGAATCCGCACGGTACGGTTTTAACGGCGGACGATCTGGAGCGATTGGGCGCCCTGTGCGAACAGCATGAGGTGGTCTTGTGTTCGGACGAGATTCATTGCGATTTGCGGCTGGACCCGGAGTGTCAGCACGTTCCCGCCGGACGGGTACCGACTCTGTCGGCCAACAGCCTGACACTGATGGCGGCGAGCAAGACGTTCAATGTAGCTGGTCTGGGCTGTTCTTTCGCAATTATTCCGGATGCCGATCTGCGCCTGCGTTTTCAGGCGGTAGGACGCGATCTGGTGCCGCATCCGAATTTCCTGGGGTATTGCGCGGCGGAGGCGGCGTTTCGCGATGGCAAGGATTGGCTGGTGGCGCTGCGCGGTCACCTGCGGGCCAACCGGGAGCATGTGGCACAGGTGTTCAACAGTCTGCCGGGCCTTCGGTACCGGCCCCAACCGGCGACGTTTCTGGCCTGGATCGAATCGGATCTCGAGGTCGGCGCCGCCATGCGGCATTTCGTGAAGGCCGGTCTGATGCCCAGCGACGGCAAGGAGTTTGGCGATCCGACGGCCGTTCGTCTCAATTTCGGGACGGACCGCAGCACTCTGGAGCGGGCTCTGACCCAGCTTGAGGCCTATTGGCGCCAGAAGATGCCGAGTTCGTCCTGAGCGATGCAGTCCAGCAACGGGTCCGGCCGTTGCACCGAGGGCGTGTCCGGATAGGCGACCCAGCGACCGCGCGTGCCGCGAAAATACAGTCGCCAGCGATTGTCCCGCCAATTGAGCAAGCCGATCGGCAAGCGCACCTGCTCCCGGGTGAGCGGATGGGGAGTGACTTCGTAGACGACAATGGCCGAACGGTGAAGGTTACCGTCCAGCTGAACGGCATTCGGCCGGTGATTCAGAAACTGATGCAGCGCCTGCTGGGCCTGCTTTTGCACGAATTCGGGTAATTCGCGGATAGCTTGAGAAGAGGAACTCACACAGCATGTCCTTTCAGCAAGAAGATCTGGTGGCACTGGCCAATACGACCATGCCTTTTGGTAAATATAGCGGACGCCCGCTGATTCGCCTCCCCGAGGAGTATTTACTTTGGTTCGAGGGCAAGGGCTGGCCGAACGGCCGCCTCGGGCAATTGATGGCGTTGGCGTTGTTGATCCGGCGGGAAGGCCTGGAATCGCTGATCCATCCACTGATGGGACGACACCTCTCGTGACTGAAGCGATCGAATGGCAGGGCGAACAGATCCCGATCAAACGCTCCCGTCGCAAGACGATGGCGCTGCACGTCCGTGACGGCCAGGTGGAACTGCGGGTGCCGCCACGCGTCCCCCAGGCCGATTTGCTCGAATTCGTTCGCAGCCGTCAGGACTGGCTGACACGGGTTCGCCTGGAACAGGCCCGACACCAAAGCGAACAGCCGGATTTCAGCCGGGCCAGTCATTGCCCGCTGATGGATAGACAGCTGGAGCTGGTGATCAACCCGGGGCCCGGCAATGCCTGGCAACTGACCGAAGACCGGCTCTACGTCAGCGTGGAACGGGTCGAGAAAGACTGGGTCCACGCCGTCATGGCGGACTTCTACAAGGCCCAGGCCCGGTTTTATCTGACCGAGAAGACGCTGCAACTGGTACTGAAACGGGGTTGGGAGGGTCGGCTGACCGATATCCGGTTTCGTCGTACCAAGACGAAATGGGGCCACTGCACCAGCGCCGGTCGCATCCAGTACAACTGGTTGGTGATGCAGGCACCGGAGCGCATCGTCGACTACCTGGTGGCGCACGAGACGGCGCACTTGCTGCACCCGCACCACCGCGCCGAGTTCTGGGCCGAGGTCGAACGCAGCCACCCGCAGTGGCGACAGGACCGAAAATGGCTGCACGAGAACGGGCATCGTTTGTTTCTGTGAATCGGCCGGCCAACTGACCGCTCTGGCCCGAACCGCGCCCCCGAACTACACTGACATCCGGGCAACAGGGAGGCTCCACCATGAGACGCCGAACCGGCCCCGACATCTGGCTCAAACTGCTGCACAGCCTGACCGCCCTGGCCTGGTTGTCGCTGCTCGGTTTCCAGATACTGTGGTGGCTGGCGATGCCGGAGATGGATACCGGCCTGATCCGCTATCTGGGCATCGACATCCGAACCGACTGGATTCTCCGTTTTATCCCCTGGATGCCGCTGGCATTAGGCGTGTGCGCCCTGCTCTCGGTACTTGCGTTGTGGCTGACCCACTATCGGGCAAGACGCCGACTGGACGGGCCCGGCTGGAATCTGTGGCTGTTGGTGGTGCTGATCGCGGGTTCTACGTGGTTTTATCTGGCCCACGTTCCCTAGGGTGGACACCGTCCACCCTAGGCCTTGGGTAAAACCAGCCGAAAACGGGCGCCGCCGAGCGGGCTGTCGTCGATTCTCAGGCTCACGCCATAGCTGGCCAGGATATCCTTGACCATGCTCAGGCCGATGCCCTGCCCCGGCTGCAAGGTGTCCAGTCGCTGGCCGCGAGCCAGCACCCGCTCGCGTTTTTCTCGGGATATTCCCGGGCCATCGTCGTCGATGTCGACCACCCAATGGTCGGGCTCGCCCTCAAGTTCGCCCACACTGACACTGATCACCGACCGTCCGTACTTGAAGCCGTTTTCCAGCAGATTACCGAGCACTTCCAGCAAGTCGTTGTTATCCAGGGAAACATCCCATTGGGCTTCTCCGGTCTCCGGCAGGTCGAGCACCTTGTCTTCATGCAGAAAGGCCTTTTCCAGGGCTTTACCAAGCCGGTCCAGCGCCAGGTTCAGGGAGCTGCGCTGCCCCAGCACCGGTCCCGTGCGTGCCTCGGTGACCGCCCGCTGAAGCTGGTAACGGACAATCTGATCCATGCGGTTGACCTGGTCGTTCAGCTCGGCCTCATCGCCGGGCGAGAGGGTGCGCATGACCGCCAGCGGTGTTTTCAGGCTGTGCGCCAGATCGGCCATGGCCTGGCGGTAGCGCTCGCGTTGCCCCTGTTCGGCTTCCAGCAGTCGGTTCAGGTTGTCGGTCAGGGGACGCAGTTCGTCGGGATAGTGGCCTTCCAGCCGGGCCTTGTCCCCGGCGCGGATCTGGCGCAGGTTTTCCGCTACGGTGCGCAGCGGTTTCAGCCCCCAGCGGGCGACCGCCCAAAGCGCCACAAGCAACGCCAGGGTGACCCCGGACAAGCCGCCCCAGAGCTGCCGTCGAAAGGTCTGCAGCGTGCTGTTCAGAGGGGTGGCGTCCTCCAGAACCCAGTATTCGAACAACTGGTCGGTGCCGTCCCGGTTTTCCCAGACGACGGCATAGCGCTCGTACACATAGCCGCCCTGTTCGCCGAATTGTTCCTGGCCGGGTTCGATGGCGGGCTGGGCCCGTATCCAGTCGTGCACATCCAGCCATTCGCTGGAGAGGCTCTCCCAGACGATGTGCCTTTCGCCGTTCAGCACCAGGGCCACCAGTCCGGATTCGGGGGAATTGTAGCGTTCCTCGGACAAGTAACGCGGTAACCAGAGCGTCTGGCCTTCCAGTTCGGATTCGGCCAGCAGGTTCAGCACGCGCAGAAACAACCGCTCGGCCTGGCCGGACACCAGACTGCGCTCGAAAGCCCGATCCAGCGCCAGACCGGTCAGACCAAGGAACAGCAGCAGGACGATGGTCGCCGACACCAACAAGCGTCGACGCAGTGAAAAGGTCGATCTCACTCGGGACCTCTCAGGCGTCGGTGGCGGCGTTGAACCGGTAGCCCAGGCCCCGCTGGGTCAGGATGGGGTTGCGTACACCGTCCGGATCCAGCTTTTTGCGCAGTCGCCGGATAAACACTTCGATGACATTGCTGTCCCGGTCGAAATCCTGCTCATACAGATGGTTGGTCAACTCGGTTTTGGAGATGACCTTGTCCCGATGCAGCATCAGATACTCGAGGGTGTTGTATTCATAGCTGGTCAACTCGACCGGTGCGCCGTCGACCCGGACCGTCTTGGAGGCGGTGTCGAGCTGATACAGGCCGACCTCGAGCGTCGGCGAGGCCATACCGACACTGCGGCGCAGCAGGGCTTTCACCCGCGCCAGCAATTCGGCGAACATGAAGGGCTTGGCCAGGTAATCGTCGGCGCCGGCTTCGAGGCCGGTCACCTTGTCCTGCCAGTGGCCGCGCGCGGTTAGAATAAGGATCGGGTAGGTCCGACCCTCGGCGCGCAACTGCTTGATCAGGTCGATGCCGTCCACTTCGGGCAGGCCGAGGTCGACGATGGCGGCGTCGTAATCATGCTCTTTACCCATGAAGAGTCCTTCGCGACCGTCGGAGGCGACGTCCACCGCGAACCCTTCCTTTTTGAACCCCTGCAACAGATGGGTTTGCAATCCGCTTTCGTCTTCAACGACCAAGAGCCTCATAGACTTCCTCCAATACCACCGGGTCGGTGGGCAGGCCGGTCTGGGGATGAAGATCGACCGTTTTGACCCGTCCTTCGTTCAACAGGATGCGCAGCCGGTAGACCCAGTCATCACCGCCACCGGCTCGCTCGACTTTAACCACTCGCCCCTTGAACAGGCATTCCGCCGCCTGTACGACGGCTCGCTCGGTGGACAGTGGAATGGGAGCCCCGGTACAGGGGTGCGTATCCGGCCGGTCGGCTGTTTCGGCTCGCACCATCACGGCCAGCGTGAGTCCGAACAGAAGTGTCAGCCAACGGGGCCCAAACAGCCTCGACATGGAGTTGCCTCTTCATTATCTGGGCGTCACCTCCACCTGAAGCTCGATATAGCGACCCGGGTGACGGTCCATAAAGGTGATGAATTCGCGGCCATTGTAACGGTAGCGAACCTCATAGCCTATCAGTTCGCGGCGCCGGTGTCGGTACTCGACCTCGCACTCGCGTTCGGTACGGTAGCGGATGGTGGTTTCACCGCGACCGCCCAGTTCATGGCCAATAGCGCCGCCGATCAAGCCGCCGGCGATCGCGCCGAGCACCTGGGATTCGGGTGAATTGCCGCTGTGCGAGCCAACGGTCGCACCGATGGCACCGCCGATGATGGTGGCCCCGGGGTTGCCGCCACGGCTGTGACGTTCGATTTCCACGTCCCGGGTGCGACAGATCTCGATGCGATCGTGTGAGCTGCGGCTTTCCCGGTAGTAGTAGGTTTCGTAGATCGGCTCGGCGTAGATGACGCGGCCTTCGGCGTAAAAGCGCTGGCTATCGCGGTGCCGGTCGTCGTAACGATCCGAATCGCGATGATCCGCCAGTGCGCCACCGGTCGCCAGCGCAAGGGCCATAGCGATGATCAGGGTTCGTTTCATAAGGGCATCCTCCAATGTCGTCCTTGTGAGCGTTATCTTAGTTGACAAGTGTCAGGATACCCATGGGCCATGAACCGAAACTGAATCACCGGCCGAAGGCCACCTTCACCACATCGTCGAAATGATCGGCGAAGGTCACGGTCAGCCCTTTCTTCAGGTACTCGGGCAGTTCCTCGAAGTCGCCGCGATTGGCTTCGGGCAGGATCAGGTTCCTGATCTTCTGCCGACGGGCCGCGATGATTTTTTCCCGAATACCACCGACCGCCAGCACCTGTCCGGTCAGGGTGATTTCGCCGGTCATCGCCAGGTTGGCCTTGGGCGATTTGTTCAGCGCCAGGCTCAGCAACGCCGTGGAGACGGTGACGCCGGCACTGGGGCCGTCCTTGGGCGTCGCCCCTTCGGGGACATGAACGTGGAACTGGGCGCGATCGAAGTACTTCGGGTCGCCGCCGTAACGTTTGACGGAGCCGACGATATAGCTGTAGGCGATCTCGGCGGACTCGCGCATGACGTCACCCAATTTGCCGGTCAGTTTCAGGCCACGCTGCTGGTCGTGCAACTTGTTGGCTTCCACCGGCAAGGTCGCCCCGCCCATCGCGGTCCAGGCGAGACCGGTGACCACGCCGACGCCCCGGAGCCGTTTCTCGTGCCGGAATATCGGGGCACCGAGCAAGCCTTGCAAGTCTTCCGGCTTGATGGTCAGCGTCTCCTCGGGCTGCTCCAGGAAACGGACCACCGATTTGCGGATGATTTTGGCCAGTTGCTTTTCCAGATTGCGCACCCCGGCTTCCCGGGCATAGCCCTCGATCACCTGACGCAAGGCTTTACGGGTGATCTTGAGCTGGCTCTTCTTGACGCCGGCCCGTTCCAGTTGGCGCGGCCAGAGGTGTTTGCTGGCAATGTCGAGTTTTTCCTCGGCCAGGTAGCCAGACAGGCGGATGGTGTCCATCCGATCGAGCAATGGGCTCGGGATGCTGTCCAGCTGGTTGGCGGTGCAGATGAACAGGACCTTGGACAGATCCACCCGCATGTCCAGGTAGTGATCGAGGAATTCGCTGTTCTGTTCCGGATCCAGGGTTTCCAGCAGGGCCGAGGCCGGATCGCCCTGGAAGGACGCGCCGATCTTGTCGACCTCATCGAGCATGATGACCGGATTCATGGTGTCCACGTCTTTCAGCGCCTGGACGAATTTGCCCGGCATGGCGCCGATGTAGGTGCGCCGGTGGCCCTTGATCTCGGCTTCGTCCCGCATGCCGCCCAGACTGAAACGGTAGAAAGGACGCCCCAGGCACTCGGCCACGGATCGGCCAATGGAGGTTTTACCCACCCCCGGCGGGCCGACCAGCAACAGAATCGAGCCGGAAATCTCTCCTTTGAAAGCTCCGACGGCCAGGAACTCCAGAATGCGGTCCTTGACGTCGTCGAGACCGCTGTGGTGCCGGTCCAGGACCTTGCGCGCCTGTTTCAGATCGATCTTGTCCTGGCTGTAGACCCCCCAGGGAATCTGGGTCGCCCAGTCGAGGTAGTTCCGGGTGACCCCATATTCGGGCGACCCCGTCTCCAGCAACGTCAGCTTGTGCAACTCTTCGTCGATGCGTTTTTGCGCTTCAGCGGGCAACCGCTTGCCTTCCAGTCGTTTGCGGAACTCATCGGCATCGCTTTCCCGATCGTCCTTGCTGATGCCGAGCTCTTTCTGGATGTACTTCAGTTGCTCGCGCAGGAAGAATTCCCGCTGATGCTTGCTGATGCCCTTGTTGACCTCTTCGTTGATCTCCAGGTGCAAATGGGCGACTTCCAGCTCCCGCTTGAGCAACTGCAACACCTTCTCCATGCGCCGCACCAGTGGCACGGTATCGAGAACCCCCTGCAGCTGCTTCGGTTCCGCCGAGGTGATGGCCGCCGCGAAATCGGCCAGCGGCGAGGGTTCGTTCGGGCTGAAACGGTTCAGGTACTGCTTCAGTTCCTCGGAGTACAAGGGATTGATCGGTAACAACTCCTTGATCGAGTTGATCACAGCCATGGCGTAGGCCCGCACTTCGTTCTCGTTTTCTTCCGGTTCCTGCGGATACCGCATTTCCAGCAGATACGGCGGTTTGTGCGACAGCCAGGAACGGATGCAACCGCGACGCAGCCCCTCGGCCAGGAAGTGTATGGCACCGTCCCGTTCCTTCACATGATGAACCCGGACCACCGTGCCGGTGTCCGGCACCTGGTCCGGCCGGATGCTGTCCGGGTCGAAGTCATCCACATAAAACAGGCACACCATTTTGTGCGGTGTGTTCTCCACCCGTTTCAAGGTTTCACGCCAGGTATCGGCGTTGACCATGATCGGCATGATCTGCGCCGGGAAATAGGGGCGGTTCTGAACGGGTATCAAATACAGTTTGTCTGGAAGGTGATCACTGGACCGCATCAGGGCGGAACGCTGGTCGGACAGGGTTACGATTTCTGGCAGATGCTTTTCTTGATCATTCATGAAGTCACTTCCATGGAGATTGTCGCGAAAAAAATGGGGCTGTCCACCGACAAATCAATCGCCGGTTCGACCACCGGTCCGAATGCCAGGCCTGCTGACGCGATTGAGCGTCCCATGACCACCCAAGCAGAGGACTATGAAAGTTCAAGCCAAGCAACAACAATGTGACAGTTCATTGACGGAACCCACCGGGTTATACCCATCCCAGTGGGAATCGGGGGTCTCAAAGGGTGTCCACAAAATCTGTGGATATCTCTGTGAAAAAGAAGCGGGAGAGGGGCGCAAGACGCCGAAACAAGGGCGCTCGTTACAGATTGATCATTTTTTGATCAATTAATATTTTTCTTTATTTTTCAACGAGTTACAGGTTTTCAGGTTGCCAGGAAGCGGCCATTGAGGTGGGTTGATCGTCGTTCGGGCCCGCTGCCGATTGGTTAGACCGCTTTGGGGATAGATCGTATATATTCTTTTTCTGAACCCTTCAAGATGAAGATTCCGAGAATCATGTATCAATTTGTAAAGAACCGGCTCGGCCGGTGTTTAAAAAGGCCGGGGGCATTACAGAGTGGCGATGTGCTTCGACGTTGGCTTTAGCCGCCGTCGCATAAAAAAAAGCCGGCTGAGCCGGCTTTTCGTCTGACCATCCATCCGGAATCAGGCTTCAGCGGTTTCTTCTTCCCGCACCAGCCAGTTCTGGACTTCCTCGGCACCAAACTCTTCGACCCACTGATCCAGAGTCTTGGGGTTACGGCGCTTCTTCTCGATGCGCTCGCCGGTCTGCGGGTGCTCGTACCAGCCAATGGCCAGTTTCGGGCCGCTGGACGCCTTGGCCGACTTGCCCTTGCGCTTGCCCGACTTGGCACCGTTAACCCGCGCGAAGTAGGTTTGCAGCTCTTCGTAGAACTCCGGCTTGTCGCTCTTCTTGCCCTGGGCCTTGATCCATTCGACGATGGCACCGGCGCGCATGGTGAAAACGTCGTACTCGGAAATGCCGTACTCGTCGAACAGGTCGCGAATCTGGTCGTCGTACTTCTCGAAGCCTTCCATACGCTTGGCCTGGGCTTCTTTCTGCTGACGCAGCTCTTCGATCTTCGCTTCGTGTTCTTTGATCTTCTGGTCCAGATCCTGGTCTATCATAAGGTCTCTCCTGTGATTAATCCGTCTGTTGACGAGGTTTCATATGGGGGAACAAAATAACGTCCTTGATGGACGGTGAATCGGTGAAGTACATCACCAGACGATCGATACCGATGCCCTCGCCCGCCGTCGGTGGCAGACCATACTCCAGGGCGTTGATGTAATCTTCGTCGTAGAACATGGCTTCGTCGTCGCCGGCGTCCTTCTCGGCCACCTGGGCCTGGAAACGCTCGGCCTGGTCGATCGGGTCGTTCAGCTCCGAAAAGCCATTGGCGATTTCGCGACCGCCGAGGAAAAACTCGAATCGGTCGGTCACTTCCGGGTTGTCGTCGTTGCGACGCGCCAGAGGCGATACTTCCGCCGGGTAGGCGGTAATAAAGACGGGGCCCCTGAGTTTCTCCTCGGCGGTTTCCTCGAAGATTTCGGTTTGTACCCGACCCAGACCCCAACCGTTTTGCACATCGATGCCCAGTCGCCGGGCCACGGCCGTGGCGGCCTCCAGTGAACTCAGGTCATCGGCGGTCAGGTCCGGGTTGTACCGGAGGATGGCGTCGAACAGCGACAACCGCTCAAAGGCCGGCCCCAGGTCGAAGGTCTCGCCCTGATAGTGCAGTTCCGTGGTGCCGAGTACATCCTTGGCCAGGGTGCGCAGCATGTCCTCGGTCAGATCCATCAGGTCGTTGTAGTCGGCGTAGGCCTGATACCACTCCAACATGGTGAACTCGGGGTTGTGTCGGGTCGACACGCCTTCATTGCGGAAGTTGCGGTTGATCTCGAAAACCCGCTCGAAACCGCCCACAACCAGGCGCTTCAAATACAGTTCCGGCGCGATGCGCAGGTACATGTCGATGTCCATGGCATTGTGGTGGGTGATGAAGGGCCGCGCCACGGCACCGCCCGGTATCACCTGCAACATGGGGGTTTCCACCTCCATGAAGTTACGCTCGGTCAGGTAGCGACGGATGCCGTTGATAACGCCGGCCCGCACCTCGAAGACACGGCGTGTGTCGTCGCTGGTGATCAGATCCACGTAGCGCTGGCGGTATTTGAGCTCCTGATCGGCCAGGCCGTGGAACTTGTCCGGCAGCGGCCGCAGCGATTTGGTCAGGATGGTCATGTCATCGACCGAATCCACCGCCACATAGAGCTCACCCTTGCCGGATTTGGACAGGGTGCCGGTAACGCCGACGATATCGCCTATATCGAGCAGCTCCCAATCCCGACTTTCTTTCTGCAGGGGTTTGGGCATGTAGAACTGAATGCGACCGGTTGAATCGCGCAACCCGACAAAGGGGCCGCCGCGACGCATGACCCGGCCGGCCACGCTGACCTTGATGCCGAGATCGACAATGGCTTCCTTTTCCAGGTCGCCGTACTCGTTCTGCAGGTCGCCGGCATGGTGCTCACGCCGAAAATCGTTCGGAAAGGCCTGCGGCCGGGAGTCGGCCAACTGAGCCAGCTTCTGCTTACGCTCAGCGATGATGTGGTTCTCTTCGCTAGAGTGATGCTTGTCCGTCATCTTGGTTCCGGTTCCGGTTCAAGGCGCCCGGCCGACGCCGGGAGCATGGATTAAAGCCCTTTCTTCAGCGAGGCTTCGATGAACTTGTCCAGGCCACCGTCCAGCACGGCCTGGGTGTTATGCGTCTCGACGCCGGTGCGCAAATCCTTGATGCGCGAGTCGTCCAGCACATAGGAGCGAATCTGGCTGCCCCAGCCGATATCGGACTTGGTGTCCTCCACAGCCTGGGCGGCTTCGTTGCGCTTCATCATTTCCAGCTCGTACAGCTTGGCTTTCAGCTGTTTCATGGCCTGGTCTTTGTTTTTGTGCTGGGACCGGTCGTTCTGGCATTGCACGACGATGCCGGTCGGGTTGTGCGTGATCCGCACCGCCGATTCGGTCCGGTTGACGTGCTGACCACCGGCACCGGAAGCCCGGTAGACGTCGATCCGCAAATCGGCCGGATTGATCTCGATGGCGATGTTGTCGTCCACTTCCGGAGACACGAACACCGACGAGAACGACGTGTGCCGGCGATTCCCGGAATCGAACGGCGACTTGCGCACCAGACGATGCACACCGGTCTCGGTACGCAACCAGCCGAAAGCGTATTCGCCTTCGAAGCGCACCGTGGCGGATTTGATGCCGGCCACTTCGCCGTCGGAGGCTTCCATCAGCTCCGTCTTGAACCCTTTCTCTTCGCCCCAACGCAGATACATGCGCAGCAGCATCTCGGCCCAGTCCTGGGCTTCGGTGCCGCCCGAACCGGCCTGGATGTCGAGATAGGCGTTGCTGGAGTCCATTTCGCCGCTGAACATCCGGCGGAACTCCAAACCTTCCAGCTCTTTTTCGAGCGCGTCGAGATCCGCCATGATGTCATTGACGGTGCTCTCGTCGCCCTCTTCCGCGGCCATGTCCAGCAGATCGCCGGCGTCACCGACGCCATCAACCAGCCGATTCAGGGTATTGACCACGGTTTCCAGGGTGCTGCGTTCCTGACCCAGCTTTTGCGCCCGGTCGGGATCATTCCAGACATCGGGTTGGGCCAGTTCGCGTTCGACTTCGTCTAACCGTTCTTTCTTGGTATCGAAGTCAAAGATACCCCCTAAGCACGTCGGTGCGTGCCTGGAGGTCTTTAATTTGTTCTTTGATCGGATTGATTTCCACTAACCGCTCCTGATTTCAAATAAAGTGTGAATTCCCGGCGGGGCGCGCATTTTATCGAAAATTCAAAGTGTTAGGTAGTGATATTATCGGAGACCGGGGGAATAATTTCGGGTAATCGGGGCTGGGTCCGGTATTCGGAAACGGCTATTTAACAGGTTAAGAATCAACCCATTGGGTATTCGGGGTATTCCCCGGTGGCACGGCTGCCGCCGGGAATACGCATTACGGGCTTCGCTCTATATCGCTTCAATCGCCTCGAATATCAATTGCAAGGTTTCCCGCCCACGATATCGATTACAACTGAGTTGATAAACGCCCCTTAACCGGGATTTATCCGTCGGCCATTCCGATACATCGATATTAAAGGCGATACCGTCGATAACCACTCCCTGTTCATCGACCAATTGCAGTTTCAAATGGCGCTCGCCAACGATGCGCTGACTTTCGATGCGCCATTCACCGTGAAAGCTCGGCACCGGAAAGCCCTGCCCCCAGGGACCCGCCTGTTCCAGCGCCAGGGCATTGGTCAGTGTCAGGTCCGAAGCGCCCAGGGTCCCATCGGTGACCAGTTGCGGCACCAGGGCTTCGGGTTCGCACAGTGTCTCGACGGCTTTCTCGAACCAGGTCTGTAATTCCCCTTCCCGACCCTGCTCGATGGACAGGCCCGCAGCCATCGCGTGGCCTCCGAACTTGCGCAACAGGCCCGGGGCCTGGCCGGCAATCCAGTCCAGGCCGTCTCTCAGGTGAAACCCGGGAATCGACCGCGCCGAACCCTTGAGCAGACCCTTGTCGGATTCCGCCAGGGCGATGACCGGGCGATAGGTCTTGTCCTTGATGCGGGAAGCGAGAATACCGATGACACCTTCGTGCCAGTCCGGCTGAAACAAGACGTGACCCAGGCGGTTGTCGAGTCCCTCAAGGTCGGTCAGGTGGCGCTCGGCGTCGACGACCATCGAACGCTCGATGGCGCGGCGCTCGCGGTTCAGATCTTCCAGTTGGGTGGCCAGGGCGCGGGCTTCGATCGGGTCGTCGGTGATCAGGCAGCGCACGCCCAGGGTCATGTCGTCCAGACGGCCGGCCGCATTGAGGCGCGGGCCGACGGCGAAGCCGAAATCCTGGCTCTGGGCGCGTTGCCAGTCGCGACCGGCCGCCTCGAACAGCGCCAGAACACCGGGCCGGGCCTGACCGTTACGGATTCGAAGCAACCCCTGCTGAACCAGCCGGCGGTTATTGGCATCCAGCGGAACAACGTCCGCCACAGTGGCCAGCGCGACCAGGTCGAGCCATTGCCCCAGGTTGAGCTCGGGAATGCCCTGGTGTTGAAACCAACCCTGCTCCCGCAGCGACGCTCGCAGAGCGATCAGCAGGTAGAACACAACCGTGCAGCCGCAAGCGGCTTTACTCGGAAAGTCGCATCCCGGTTGATTGGGATTCACAATGGCGTCGGCCTCGGGCAACTCGTCCGCGGGCAGGTGATGGTCGGTCACCAGAACCGCCACGCCGGCTTCTCGCGCGGCGCGGACACCGTCGATGCTGGCGATGCCGTTGTCGACCGTGATGATCAGATCCGGCGATTGTTCCAGAGCAAGCGAGACGATTTCCGGCGACAGGCCGTAACCGTATTCAAAGCGATTGGGTAACAGAAAGCGAACATCCATGCCCAGCGACCGCAGGGCCAGATAGGTCAAGGCGGTACTGGTGGCGCCGTCGGCATCGTAATCACCGACGATCAGGACCCGTTGCCCCGTTTTGAGCGCCGTTTCCAACAGCGCGACGGAGGCCTGGATCCCTTTCAGCGATTGCCAGGGCGTAAGGCTCGCCAGGCCCGTATCCAGGTCGCCGGCCTGTCGAACACCGCGTGCCCGGTACAACCGGTCCAGCAACGGGTGGTCGTGAAGCGGGGCGTCCCCGGCCACTGGCCGGGTGATGATCTCCGGCAGCGGTCGGGTCATTCCGACTTACCCAAAGACCGCGTCGGTGACGTAGGCCTGCACCCGTTGCAACTCGTTCGGCAGCACGGTGTAGCGCTCTTCGCGCTCCATCAGGTCGGTCAGGTGATGCGGCAGCTCCGGCGTCTTCAAACCGGCCCGCTCCACGGCCGGGGCGAATTTCACCGGATGGGCCGTGCCCAACGTGATCATGGGATTGATCGCGCTGCGACGGGTTTCGCGTGCGGCCTTGACGCCAATGGCGGTGTGCGGGTCGAGCAGGTAGCCGGTCTCATCGAAGACGGTGCGTATAGTCTCGACGGTCACGTCGTCATTGACCGCATAGCTGTCGAACACGTCGCGCGCTTTCGCCAGACGCGCCTCGTCCAGCGTCACGGCGTCGGTATTCAGACGCCGCATCAGATCGTTCAATACCGCACCATCACGATCGTACAGATCGAACAGCAGCCGCTCGAAGTTACTGGAAACAACGATGTCCATCGACGGCGACAGGGTGTGCGCCAGTGGGTGCTTCTCGTAGACATTGTTGCTCATTACCCGGTGCAGGATGTCGTTCTGGTTGGTGGCGACGATCAATTGGCCGATCGGCAGTCCCATCTTGCGCGCCAGATAGCCGGCGAAAATGTCGCCGAAGTTACCGGTCGGCACCGAGAAGGCCATTTCGCGATCCGGCCCGCCCAGATTCAGGGACGCATAAAAGTAATAGACGATCTGGGCCATGATGCGCGCCCAGTTGATGGAATTCACGGCCACCAGGCGACGCTCGCCGCGCAGGAAACTCTGGTCGCCGAAGCTCGCCTTGACCATGCTCTGGCAGTCGTCGAAATTGCCGTCGATCGCCAGATTGTGAATGTTGTCGCCGGCGATGGTGGTCATCTGGCGGCGCTGCACCTCGGACACACGGTTGTGCGGGTGCAGGATGAATATATCGATGTTCTTGCAGCGCTTGCAGCCTTCGATCGCGGCCGAGCCGGTATCGCCCGAGGTCGCCCCCATGATGACGACACGCTCGCCGCGCTTTTCAAGCACATGGTCGAGCAGCCGGCCGAGCAATTGCAACGCGAAATCCTTGAAGGCCAGCGTCGGCCCCTGAAAGAGTTCGAGTACGAATTCGTTGTGGTCGATCTGCGCCAGCGGCGCGACGGCCTTGTGACCGAACACGCCGTAGGTGTCCTTCAGCATGGTGGCGAACTCGTCGTCCGGGATGGCACCGTCGACGAACGGCTTGAGAATGCGGAATGCCAGCTCGTGGTACGGCAGACCGCGCCAGCTGCGGATTTCGTCCAGGGAATACTCGGGCAGTGTCTCGGGGACATAGAGCCCGCCGTCCGACGCCAGGCCGGTCAGCAGGACATCTTCGAAGTTCAGGGACGGGGCTTCACCACGGGTGCTGATGTATTTCACGGGATTGGTCTCTGTCGGGCCTGGGGCCGGTTATTAAGTGCCAGTTATGCTTTTCAATCGTAGGGCAGAAGAGCCCGAAGGGCGTTATCTGCCGTTGCGGCCGGGGCACTGACATCGTCGCTGCCAACGGCTATGAACGAAGGCAGATATCGCCTACGGCTCTTCTGCCCTACGGTAATCTATCAACCATCGAGCTGCTCGACACGAATCCGCACGATCGGTTTGATCACGGAATCCAGTCCCTGCAGAGCCTCGATCGCCTTGTCCATGTGCTTCTCGCGCACCGGGTGGGTGAGCAGAATCAACGGCACCGTGGAGGCGTCCTCTTCCGGCTCTTTCTGCAGGATGGCTTCGATGTTGATGCCGTTCTCGCTCATGATGCTGGCGATCTGGGCCATCTGGCCGATTTCGTCCTTCACAGTGATGCGCAGATAGTAGGCGGTCTCGATTTCGCTGACCGGCAGCACCGGCAGGTTCTCGGTCTCGGTGCTGTACCCCAGGTGCGGCACATTGCCGGCGTTGTCGATCTCGCGGGCGATATCGACGATGTCGGCGATCACCGAGGAAGCGGTTTGTTCCGAACCGGCGCCCGGGCCGTAGTACATGGTCGGGCCGACGGCATCGCCTTCGACCAGAACCGCGTTCAGCACACCGTTGACGTTGGCCAGCAGACGTTTTTCAGGCACCAGTGTCGGGTGCACACGCAGCTCGACACCCTCGGCGGTTTTGCGGGTGAAGCCCAGGTGCTTGATGCGATAACCGAGTTCCTCGGCGTACTGGACGTCTTCGCGGGTGATGCGCGAAATACCCTCGGTATAGACCTTGTCGAACTGCAACGGGATACCGAAGGCGATGGACGCCAGAATGGTCAGTTTGTGCGCGGCGTCGATGCCTTCCACGTCGAAGGTCGGGTCCGCTTCGGCATAGCCGAGCGCCTGGGCTTCCTTCAAAACGTCGTCGAAGACGCGGCCTTTCTCGCGCATCTCGGTCAGGATGAAGTTGCCGGTGCCGTTGATGATGCCGGCCAGCCACTTGATGTCGTTGGCGACCAGGCCCTCGCGGATGCCCTTGATGATCGGGATACCGCCCGCAACGGCAGCCTCGTAGGCGACGACCACGCCATTGGCTTCGGCCGCCTTGAAGATCTCGTTGCCATGTACCGCGATCAGGGCCTTGTTGGCGGTGACCACGTGCTTGCCATTGCTGATGGCCTCGAGCACGAGTGCCTTGGCGGTGTCATAGCCGCCAATCAGTTCGACGACGATGTGAACGTCCGGGTCACGGACCACATCGAAGATATCGCGGGATATTTTGACATCCTCGCCGACCTCGCAGGCGGGATTGTCGCGACGAGCGCCAATGTGGGTAATTCGAACCGGCTTGCCAGCGCGACGCGCAATATCTTCCAGGTTGCGCTGCATGACATTGAAGGTACCGCTACCGACCGTACCCAGACCGCATAAACCCACGTTGACTGATTTCAAAGCTCGCCTCTTTAGTAGTCCAGTGAAAATAAAACGCCCAACCCTGTCGGGTTCGGATGAGGAAGTGTTCTGCGAAACATACTGAGGGGGGGCCGGGGTGTCAACGTGAAAGGCCGGAACGGCGGGGTTTTGACGGGATTTGGGCCGTGAATATTTTGCAATGGGCTGTTTCAGGGATCGCGCACCTCGTACGCGCCTACGGCAAGAGCGAACGCAGTATGCGACATTATTTCGCCCATGAACAAAAAAAGGCAGCCGAAGCTGCCTTTTTAATCGAATCAGTGCGAGCCTCAGCTCTTGTGATCGATCTTCTCTTTGATGCGCGCGGACTTACCAGAACGCTCACGCAGGTAGTACAGCTTGGCCTGACGAACGTCACCACGACGCTTGACAGAGACGCTGTCGACCAGCGGGGAATAGGTCTGGAAGGTACGCTCGACGCCAACGCCGCTGGAGATCTTGCGTACGGTGAACGCGGAGTTCAGACCGCGGTTACGCTTGCCGATCACCACGCCTTCGAACGCCTGCAGACGCTCACGCTCGCCTTCTTTCACTTTAACCTGCACAACCACGGTGTCACCCGGGCCGAAGGCAGGGATTTCTTTGCTCATCTGTTCAGCTTCAAGCTGCTGAATAATCAAGTTGTTGTTGCTCATCAATCCGCTCCTGATCAATTGCGCGAGTCCAGCTCACGCCTAAACTCGTCCAAAAGCGCCTGCTGTTCTGCGGTCATTTCCCGGTCAGCCAACAGGTCTGGTCTACGTTGCCAAGTGCGCCCCAGGGCTTGCTTCAACCGCCATCGACGAATGTTCTCGTGATGACCGCTCAACAGCACTTCCGGCACACTCAATCCATCCAAAACTTCGGGTCGTGTGTAATGCGGACAGTCCAACAAACCGTCCATGAACGAATCCTCGGCGGCCGAGGCCTCATGGCCCAGCACATCCGGCTGCTGACGACCGATGGCATCGATAAACGCCATGGCGGCCAACTCGCCACCGCTGAGCACAAAATCGCCCAGCGACCATTCTTCATCCACTTCCGTCTCGATCACCCGCTCGTCGATGCCCTCATAGCGGCCACAGACGAAGATCAGGTCGCTGTCTTCGGCGAGGGTATGCACCCCGGCCTGGTCCAGCTTGCGCCCCTGGGGCGACAGATAGATCACCTTGGCCCGGTCTGCGCTGGCGGCTTTGGCCGCACGAATGGCGTCGCGCAACGGCTCCACCTTCATCAGCATTCCGGGGCCGCCCCCGAAGGGCCGGTCATCCACCGTCCGGTGGCGGTCATGGGTATAATCGCGCGGGTTCCAGAACCCGACCTCGATCACCCCTTTCCTGATCGCCCGTCCGATGACGCCCTGCTCGATAAAAGCACTGAACATCTCCGGGAAGAGCGTGACCACTCCGACCCGTAACCGGGCCTCGGATCGAGACTGCTCGATTGTCAAAACTCCGGATCCCAATCCACAAGGATGCGGCCTATATCCAGATCCACATCCATTACATAGACATCCGGCACGTACGGGATCAGGCGTTCCTGACGATCGATGCTGTCGGCACCGCCCTTGACCACCAGCACATCGTTGCCGGGGCCCGCACTCATCATGTAATCCACTTTACCGAAGTTGACACCGTCCAGATTGACGACTGTCAGACCTTCCAGTTCGAACCAGTAGAACTCCCCTTCGGGCAGTTCCGGCAACCGGTCCCTGGGTACGGCGATTTCGGCACCGCAGTACTGCTTGGCGATTTCACGGTCGTCGCACCCTTCAAAGTGCGCCACCATCCCCTTGCCATGACTGCGCCCCTTATCGACGGTCACCAGATTCCACTGGCCATTCTGGTTGAGCATCCACTGACCGTAGTCGAGGATGCGATCCATCGGCTCGGTGTAGGAGTAGACCTTGACCCACCCTTTCACACCGTAAACCGAGGACACCCGGCCTAAAACGATCATCTTTTCCGGATCAAACGGCGTCATACCACCACCCTTGACTGGACGAATCAGGCTTGGGCTTTCCGGTACTCTTTAACCAGCTGGGCGACACGATCAGAAGTCTGTGCACCCTTGCCTACCCAGTAGTCGACGCGATCCAGGGAAACGCGAAGGCGCTCTTCCTGACCACGGGCTACGGGGTTAAAGAAGCCAACACGCTCGATGAAACGGCCATCGCGGGCGTTACGGCTATCGGCTACGGAAATGTAATAAAATGGGCGCTTCTTGGAACCGCCACGTGCGAGTCGAATGACTACCATCGCGTCCTCCTGTCTGGGCAAGCTTTGAAATCACCTGCCGTTTTGGATCTCCGCGGGGGTTACCCACGAATGCGGAATCCCAAAGGAATCCCTAACCCAAGGTTGAACCGAAAACCGGGCCCACCCCGGTTTTCAAGGCCGCTGGATTATACGTATTGAGGCTGAGAAAGCAAGGCGGGGCTGAGTCGAGTGCTTGTGAGAGGCGTATTCGTAAGTCTGTAGGTTGGATTAGCGCAGCGTAATCCAACACCCTGGCCGGGCAGGTCTGATGTTGGATTACGACTTCGTCTACCGAACCGTCGGACCGATCCAACCTACTGGCCTAACCACCGGCTCGGTTTTTTGGTGGGCGGTGCCCACCCTACGGGAGCTGGCTACCAGCGTTCAGGCAGGGGTGGGGGTTGGCCTATTCAGGGATGTCGGCAGCCATGGATGGCTGCCGCCAAGCCCCCATGGACGGGTTTATGGCGACCCTAAACAGGGTTACCCCTACCTCGCCCAAGGCACTGAAGTAGGAGAAGCCGATCAGCCGAAGGGCCCACGACCACCCGGAAAGCCGCCCGGAGGCATACCACCGCCGGGCATACCGCCGCCACCGCCCATCATGCCGCCCATGCCGCGCATCATCTTCTGCATGCCACCTTTCTTACCGGCCTTCTTCATCATCTTGGACATCTGCTTGTGCTGCTTGAGCAAACGGTTGATGTCCTGAATCTGGGTGCCGGAGCCGGTGGCGATGCGGCGCTTGCGCGAGCCGTTGATCTTGTCCGGGAAACGGCGCTCGAGTGGCGTCATCGAATCGATGATGGCGCCCATCTGCTTGAACTGCTTCTCCGCGCCCTGCATCTGGTTCATCGCCTGACCCATCTGCCCCATGCCGGGCAGCTTGTCGACCATGCCCATCAGGCCGCCCATGTTGTCCATCTGGCGCAATTGCTCGCGGAAGTCTTCCAGATCGAAGCCCTTGCCTTTCTTGAGCTTTTTAGCGAGCTTCTCGGCCTGGTTCTTGTCGACCTTGCGCTCAACTTCCTCGATCAGCGACAGCATGTCGCCCATATCGAGAATGCGCGAGGCGATCCGGTCCGGGTAAAAACTTTCCAGGGCGTCGGTCTTTTCGCCCATACCGAGGAACTTGATCGGCTTGCCGGTGATGTGGCGCACCGAAAGGGCGGCACCGCCCCGGGCGTCGCCGTCGGCCTTGGACAGCACAACACCGGTCAGTGGCAGGGCCTCGTTAAACGCCCGGGCCGTGTTGGCCGCGTCCTGACCGGTCATGGCGTCGACTACGAACAGGGTTTCGACCGGATCGATGGCCTGATGCAGGGTCTTGATCTCGGCCATCATGGTGTCGTCGATGGCCAGGCGGCCGGCGGTATCGACCAGCAGGACATCCGCGTATTGCTTGCGGGCGGCCTCAACGGCGCCGTTTACAATGTCGACCGGTTTCTGGTTCGCGTCGCTCGGGTGGAAAATCGCGCCCACATCGTTGGCCAGGGTTTCCAACTGCTTGATCGCGGCCGGGCGGTAGACGTCCGCCGAGACCACCATCACCTTTTTCTTTTCGCGTTCGGCCAGATATTTGGCCAACTTGGCGACAGTGGTGGTTTTACCGGCACCCTGCAGACCGGCCATCATGATCACGGCCGGGGGTTGGGTGCTGAGGTTCAGCGGCACGCCTTCCTCGCCCATGACATGGACCAGTTCGGCGTGGACGACCTTCAGGAACTGCTGACCGGGGTTCAGGGCCTGGGAAACTTCGGTACCGACGGCACGCTCACGCACCCGATCGACGAATTCCTTGACCACGGGCAGCGCCACGTCGGCCTCCAGCAGGGCCATGCGAACTTCGCGCAGTGTGGCCTTGATGTTGTCTTCGGTCAGTTTGGACTGACCGGAAATCTGTTTCAGTGTCTGCGACAGACGTTCGGTAAGGCTCTTAAACATCGTTGCTTCCGTGGGTTGGCAATGGCCGGGAGTATATCAGCGCAAGGGCATCCTGTACTATGGGCGCGGCGGCTCGAACTCAACCCCCGAACCTCCCTATTGGGAATAGCTATCATTTATGAGAGACTAATGCGCTTTCCATTAATAGGTACAAGCCTGTGTCCGGCCCCGACCGGCACCCGGCTTACAAGGAATCCTGCTGAATGCTGATCTGGATCGCTATTCTCGGCTACTTCGTCAGCGGTGTGGTGGCTCTGCATGGCCTCTATCGCGTTCAAATCCCCGACCGGCGGGCACTGTTCTGGCCGGCCACCATCGGCGCGCTGGCGCACCTGTCGACACTGGCGTCCGAAGTGATTGTCTCCGGTGCCTTGCAGATCGGTTTTTTGAATGCCGCCTCGGTCATCACCTTCTTTGTTGTGTCGGTGCTGCTGATCAGCGGTCGCTCGAAGCCGCTGCACAGTCTGTTCGCCTTCGTTTTCCCGGCGGCCGCCGCGATCATGGTGGTGGCGGTACTGGCCCCGGAAGACTATGTCCCACGGCTCTATCAGCCGGGCCTGGTGTTGCATGTCTTCCTGTCGATGCTGGCGTACAGTGTCATCACCATCGCCACCGTGCTGGCCATTCTGCTCGACATTCAAAACCGGCAGTTGCACCGTCACCATCTGGACAGTCGGCTGAACCGCTTCCTGCCTCCGTTGCAAACCATGGAACGCCTGCTTTTCGAATGGCTGATGATTGGCTTCGTGCTGCTGACCGCGGCCATGGTGTCCGGCGGCCTCTTTGTCGAAAACCTGTTTGCCCAGCACCTGGTCCACAAGACCGTTCTGACGATCATCGCCTGGTTCTTCTTCGCGACCCTGCTGTTCGGCCATTTTTACCTGGGCTGGCGCGGCTCCATGGCCAGCCGGCTCACCATCATCGGATTTGTTTGCCTGATGCTGGCCTTTTTCGGTTCCAAATTCGTATTGGAATACATCCTCGGCATTCCCTCCTGAGTCGGGAAGTGGACCCGGTTCCATAAATAGTGTGAAGAATGACGCACTTTTCTTGACACTAGGGGGGGTGCGCCGCTAAAAAGCACATTCTGTTGGTGATAGAGGTTTTAACCCCTTGAACGAGCTACCCTTGGGCCTGCTCTTTGTCCTATTAGGCCTGCTTCTGCTTTGTTCCGCTTTTTTCTCGAGCTCCGAAACCGGAATGCTGTCTCTGAACCGGTATCGACTGAAGCACCTCGCCAACGAGGGACACCGTGGTGCCGGCAGGGCCCGTCGCCTGCTCGACATGCCGGACCGGCTGATCAGCGCGATCCTGATCGGTAACAACCTGGTCAACATCGCCGCCGCCTCCCTGGCGACCATCATCGCCATCCGTTTGATGCCCGACCAGCAGGACCTGGCCCTCGGCCTGTCGACCATACTGCTGACGCTCGTCGTGCTGATCTTCTCGGAAGTGACCCCGAAGACTCTGGCCCAACGGCACCCCGAACGCATCGCCTTTCCCGCGTCTTTTATACTCCGACCGTTGATGACCGTCCTTTACCCCGCCATCTGGCTGATCAACCTTATCGTCAAAGGGCTGTTCTGGTTGATGCGCATCGGCCACAGCGCGGAATCGAAAGACGCCCTGTCCGCCGAGGAACTGAAAACACTGGTCAACGAATCCGGCGAGACCCTGCCCCAACAGCGCCAGAACATGTTGCTCGGCATCCTCGAACTGGAAAATGTCACCGTCAACGACATCATGGTTCCGCGCAACGAAGTCGTCGGCGTGGACATGGAAGAAGACGTCGACACCATCGCCGACCAGATTCGCCGGACCGAATACACCCGCTTTCCGCTCTACAAAGGCGACCTCGACAAGGTCATCGGCATCCTCCATATCCGAGACGCCGCCGAATTCCTTTACTCCGATGAACCCAGCAAGGTCATGCTCACCAAGGCCGCCAAAGACCCCTACTTCGTCCCCGAGAACACACCGCTGCACACCCAATTGCTCAACTTCCAGGCCCAGCAATTGCGCATGGGTCTGGTCGTCGACGAATACGGCGACATCCAGGGCCTGGTCACCCTCGAAGACCTGCTCGAGGAAATTGTCGGCGAATTCACCACCGACTTCGCCGACAACAAGGAAATCCACCCCCAGCGGGACGGCACCTTCGTCATCGACGGCACCGCCAACATTCGCGAGATCAACCGCGCCCTGGCTTGGGAACTGCCCACCGACGGCCCCAAGACCCTCAACGGTCTCATCCTCGAACACGTCGAGGACATCCCCGACGCCAACATCAGCATCAAGATCGACCAATACCTGATCGAGATTCTCCAGATCCGCGACAACGCCGTCATCGCCGCCCGGGTACGGGAGATGGCGCCGGTTCGGCAAGGGTGACCCGACACCGGTAAACCAACCCCCGAAATCCGACGTATACTGCAGGACCAACCCAAACCGGGGAACCACCATGCGATCCTTAGCGTTCACCCTCCTGGTCCTGCTCTTCACCCTTCCGGTCCGGGCCGAGGACTCTTCCGCACCGACCGAGTTCCGGCAGATCATCACCAGCCAACTCGGTGCCCTGCAAAATGGCGACGCCGAAGGCGCCTGGGCCTTCGCCCATCCCAGCATCAAACGCCAGTTCGGCACAGCCGAGCGCTTCTACCAGATGGTAGATCGTGGCTACCGACCCCTGATCGACTTCACCCTGGTCCGTTTCCGCGACGCCGAACAGGCCGACGACGTCTGGATTCAACCCGTCTGGCTGCAAAACGAGAACGACGAACAATACATCGCCTATTACGCCATGGCCCGGAACGATGAGGGCGAATGGCGGATCGCCGGCTGCCAGATCTACGATTACGAGCCACCGGGAATCTGACTGGAGCCCATGCGCACAGTTGGATACACTGCGCCCCCTCATCGAGGGGGCTTTATCACATGTCACTGAATATTCGCATCGTATTGATTCAAACCTGGCACCCGGGCAACATCGGCGCGGCCGCCCGGGCCATGAAAAACATGGGACTGGACCAATTGGTTCTGGTTAACCCCGTCGACTTTCCCTCCGACGAAGCCTATAACCGCGCCGGCAAGGCCACCGATGTACTGGACAACGCCCGAATCGTCGGTTCACTGGCCGAAGCCATCGGCGACTGCAACCTGGTCATCGGTACCAGTGCCCGCGAACGCAGCATTAAATTGCCCGGATTCACCGCCGAGGAATGTGGCCGCGAAGCCGTTCAGCGCCAGCAACAATCCCCCGTCGCCATCGTTTTCGGGCGCGAGCGCATGGGTCTGCATAACGACGACATCCAGCAATGCCACGCCCAGGTCAACATCGACGCCAACCCGGAGTATCCGGTACTGAATCTGAGTCAGGCTGTGCAGTTAATCTGCTACGAAGTGTTCAAGGCGGTGAGCGATAAACACGCACGGGAAGGATCGACCGATGCCTACCCCCTGCATCAGGACCTGAATCGGTTCTACGAGCATCTGGAAACGACGCTCGAAGACATCGACTTCCTCAACCCGGACCATCCGGGCCAGACACTGGATCACCTGCGCAGCCTGTTTCGGCGCGCTCAGCCGACGTCGAAGGAACTGCGGTTACTGAGAGGGGTGTTGAGCGCCGCCCAGAAAGCGGCCGGGAAGGAAGACAACTAACACACCGGTTGCGATCAGGCGGACTGGACGCGCCAGGCCTTCCCCAGTTTGAAATCGAATTCAGCCGGCCTGATCGCGCCACGGCCGCGAGCCGGATAATTCGTCAGCTCGCCCAGATACAGTTTCTCGGGCGTGTGATAAAAATCAACCCGCACATAGTCCAGATCACCGGCCAGTTGTTCGGCCAGAGCCACCATTTCATCCAATCGCCGGGGGCGAGGAACATCGTCACCGGGAGGCCGTTTCCAACTGAAAGGCAGCCGGTTCCAATCGGGATCGTAAATCGTGCGGGTGATTTGAGTCTGTCGGTCCTGGTCCACCTGAATGAACTGGCATTTTCCGTGGATTAGGTTCAGCTTGTAGTCGGCCGGTACATGGCCTTGCTCATCCGTCAGCATCGGCTCAATCAGAATCTTGCGTTCGGTTCCGCGATAGGCACGTTCATGAGCACGCCAGCCATACGCCATGGCCATCCAGCGGCGACACTCCCTGATGACCGCCGCCCGATCCAGCTTCGCTTTATCGGGTACCAGCCAGTTGTTGCCGGAGCCGTGATTGGACTTGATGACAAACGAAGTCGGCAGTTCATCGAATGGAATGGATTCCGGCCGATCAGTGACGTGGAGCATGGGGATCAGCAGCTCTTCTCCCGCTTCTTCGCCCAGGATCGACTTCACGTACTCCCGCATCCGGTATTTATCCGCCAGCTCTTTCAGCAAGGGGTTTCGGTCGTGGATCTTTTTCCAGCAGATCTTCTCATTGAAACTGGTCGGGTTATCCAGATTCAGCGGGTAGCCGTGCGCCCTTTGAAAACGCCGTTTTTCCAGGCTATAGCCGGTGAATTTGTCCAGACGGGACACCAGGATGTCTTCAACATTACGGAGGCGGGTTTTCAACTGCATGGAGATCGTACGGCAACACTGGTTATATTTTAACCGTCTAGTATATCGGAAGTGGCCGTGCGGGTGTAGAGGAGCGAAAAGACCCTCTCCCGGAGAGAGAGGGATCCGGATTACGGCTGTGCCTGTTGCTCGGGAGCCGCTTTGGCGAACGCCTCAAGGGTGTTGGCGCTGTGATAAATGTGTCGCAGTCTCGGGTAGCGACTCATGTCCACATCGAACCGATAGGCGTTATACACCTGCGGCACCAAAACCACATCCACCAGACTCAGGCGATTGCGGAAGAACCAGTCGTCGCTGCCGTAGCGGCGGGCTTCGCTCTCCAGTGCCCGGAACCCGGTCTCGATCCAGTGGCGGTACCATTCCAGGATCTGTTGCTCCGAGGCCTGGAACTGCTCACGCAGACGGTTGAGCACCCGCAGGTTATTGACCGGATGGATATCGCTGGCGATGTCCTGACTCAAGGCCCGAACTCGCGCCCGTTCGAGCGGCTCGGATGGCAACAGCCTGGGCTGGGCTACCCGTTCGTCGAGGTATTCTATGATCGCCAGAGACTGGTGCAAAATTCCCGGCTGAAGATCCAGCGCCGGGATCAGGCCGCTGGGGTTGATGCTTTTGTAATCGCCCTGCTGCTCACCGGTTCGCAGGTCGACCGGGATCTGTTCGACGTCGAGCTGTTTCAGGTTCAGGGCAATGCGGACCCGGTAGGCGGCCGAGGATCGCCAGTAGTCGTAGAGTTTCATCATCGCCTCCTTGAAGAATATACGCCGGCTAAACGCCGGCGCTTCCAGGATCAGGTGCCCGGATAGTGCTGGACAACCTGATCAATGGCACCGAACAGGGACTGTCCCTGATCGTCGGTCATTTCGATTCGCACCCGATCGCCAAAGCGAAGGAAAGGCGTACTGGGCTTCCCCTGGTCGATGGTTTCGAGCATTCGCTTCTCCGCCAGGCAACTCGACCCCTTGGACCGGTCATAGTTGGAGACCGTGCCGGAGCCAATCACGGTGCCGGTGCCCAATGGCCGGGTCTTGGCGGCGTGCGCGACCAGCTGTGCGAAATCGAAGGTCATGTCCACGCCGGCTTCCGGCGCGCCGAACACTTCGCCGTTCAACCAGGTTCGCAGTGGCAGGTGCACCTTGGCCTCATGCCAGGCGGAACCCAATTCATCGGGCGTGATCGCGACCGGAGAGAAGGCACTGGATGGCTTGCTCTGGTAGAAACCGAACCCCTTGGACAGCTCCCCCGGGATCAGATTGCGCAACGACACGTCGTTCACCAGCATCAACAGCTGGATGTGGGAGTCGGCCTGCTCGACCGAAGTCCCCATGGGAACGTCGTCGGTGACGACGGCGATCTCACTTTCGAAATCGATGCCCCACTCTTCGCTGCCCATCAGGATCGGATCGGTCGGTGCCAGAAACCGGTCCGACCCGCCCTGATACATCAAGGGGTCGGTCCAGAACGATTCCGGCATTTCCGCGCCCCGAGCCTTGCGGACCAACTCCACATGATTCACATAGGCACTGCCATCGGCCCAGTGGTAGGCGCGTGGCAGAGGCGAATGGGCCTGAGTCATGTCGAATGCGCGAGCGTCTTCGGCCTGACCGGCATTCAAGCGCCGGTACACCGCTTCCAGATCACCGTGTACCTGGTGCCATTGATCCAGTGCGGCCTGCAGGGTCGGGGCGATGTCAGCCACCGCCACACACTGGCTCAAATCGGTGCTGACCACCACCAGTTGACCGTCCCGGGTGCCGTTTTTCAGTGTTGCCAGCTTCATGATGGGTCTCCTGTTTCACGCCAACTGTAGACGTAGTCCGGGTTTTCCACTTGCCGGATCGCTTCACCCATGTGCAGCGCATCCCGGGTGTCGATCATGACGGCGACTTCGTCGGTGAACGTCTTCTTGTGCGCCTGACCGGCCGCGAATGCCTTGGGGTGCGGGCCGTGCGGAAAACCGGCCGGATGAAAGGTCACCATACCGGTATCGATGTTGTCGCGGCTGAAGAAGTCTCCGGCGTGATAGAAAATGACTTCGTCGAAGTCATCGTTGGAGTGATAGAAAGGGACTTTCAAGGCCCCCGGGTCGCTTTCGATCGGACGCGGCACAAAGGTGCATACCACGAACCGACTGGCGACAAAGGTCGAATGGGCACTGGGTGGCAAATGTACGCGATGGCTCATCAACGGACGGATATCCCGCCAATTGACGCGTACAACGCTCAGATCGCCGTGCCAGCCTTCGGCATCGAGCGGATTGAACGGGTAGTGAATCACGCTCTGCTGGTCGTGGCGCTTGACGCGTACCTGCCACGGGTCCTCACTGTATTGGGCGCGAAAGGCATCGTCGATGGCCGGCGTGTCGAGCACGGTGGCATCGAAGATGGCGTGGTTGCCGACCAGACCTTTGTCGGGCAGTTGGTAATAATCGTTGGTCGCTTCGATCATCAGCAACTGCATCGGTTCGGAGACTTCCAGGCGCCACTGGGTACCACGCGGGATCACGACGTAGTCGCCGTCCCGAATGTCGAGATGACCGTAGTCGCAATACAGGGCGCCGGCACCGGTATGAACGAACAACAGTTCATCGCCATCGCTGTTGCGCACCAGATTTTTCATCGAGGCCCGGCAGGTCCACAGCCGATACTGGCAATGGGCATTGTGCAACAGCGTTGGCGCATCCCAGGGGCAGTCGGGCGAGTCCGGCAACTCGTTCAAATCGAAGGCGCGTGGACGCAACTCCCCTTCCCACTCCGACCAGCCGGTCGGAGCATGACGATGATGAATGTGCGTCGCCGGACCGAAAAAACCGTTGCGTCCGACTTCGCGTTCGTAGGGGGCTTTCTCCGGCAGGTCCGCGTGCGCCTGACGGGAGGTCAGCCCCTCCCGATGGGGAAAGGCGATCCATTTACGCATTGTCGATCACTCCGCGGCGAATCTGATCTTCTTCGATGGACTCGAACAGGGCCTTGAAATTGCCTTCGCCGAATCCTTCATTGCCCTTGCGTTGGATAATCTCGAAAAACACCGGGCCGATGACCGTTTTGGTGAAGATCTGCAGCAGGATACCGGAGTCTTCCGGCGCCCCGTCGACCAGAATACTCAAATCGCGCAGCGCCTCGAGGTCTTCGCCGTGGCCCGGCACCCGCTCGTCGACTTTCTCGTAATAGGTGTCCGGCGTATTCATGAATGTCATACCGCGCTCGCGCATGGCGCGTACGGTTTCATAAATATTGGACGTCGACAGGGCGATGTGCTGAATGCCCTCGCCTTTGTACTCTTTCAGGTATTCCTCGATCTGGGACTTGTCGTCGCTGGATTCGTTGATCGGAATGCGAATCTTGCCACAGGGCGAGGTCATCGCCTTGGATACCAGACCGGTCAATTTACCTTCGATGTCGAAATAACGAATTTCACGGAAGTTGCCGATGCGCTCGTAAAAATCGGCCCAGACACCCATATTGCCGCGATGGACGTTGTGGGTCAGGTGGTCGATGACTTCCAGACCGACGCTGTTCTTCGCCACTTCCTCTTCCCAGCTGTCATAGAATTCGAAATCGATGTCGTAGATCGAATCCTGACCGTAGCGATCGACGAAATACAGGGTGCTTTCACCGATGCCGAACACGCCCGGGATATTCAGTTCCATCGGACCGATTTCGCCCTTGAACGGCTTGGCGCCTTGCTTGACCGCGTGATCCAGCGCGTGAACCGCATCCTTCACCCGCCAGGCCATGCCGTTCACCGACGCACCGTGTGCGTGTGCGAAAGACTCGGCCTGGGAATTGGGTTCGGCATTGACAACGAAGTTGATGTCGCCCTGGCGATACAACCAGACGTTCTTGTTGCGGTGTTTCGCCACCTCGGCAAAACCCAGACCCCGGAAAAGCTCTTTCAGATCCTCGATGCCCTTGGCATCCGGTGCGGTGTATTCGACGAACTCGAAACCGTCGGTCGCGAGGGGGTTCTCTGTACCCTGCATTTGCAAGTTGGCCATGGTTCTCTCTCCACAAAAAGGCGATTTGTTATCGGTTGTAAGTCACCCGTCGGCGTTCGGAACGCCACTTCAATGAGGGTGTTGAATGCCATAAACGTCGGCCCCGAATGCCTGTTGTTATTCGCGGGGCGTGTCTTGTGAAGAATTACTTTGAACCGGGATGGCGGTTTTCGCCAGAGGGGGGTGTGATTCTCTTTTCACCGATTGCAACGGCAATTCGTAAAGTTGCTGGGACATCTTTACGGAGGGCTATTTTCCCTTATAAATCATAAGCTTAGGGGTTTTCTGGAGGGATAATTCAGACTCTGTGGCCCGGTTGGATTACACCGACTGGAATAGGAACTTGAGGTGGAGGCGGTCCGAGACGTTGGTGGCCCATCAGGGTAGGACGAACAGGCAGGTTGCACCGGATCAATCAACGTTGGTTCCGGGGGTGTATTGGATTACCTCTGGTGGGCCGTGCCCACCCTACGGAGCCAAGGGTGGGCACACTCGCGATGTTCCCGCTAGCGTTTCGAATGCTTGCCGATGCCGTATTCCCTCAGTTTGTTGGCGATGGCCGTATGTGAAACACCCAGCTTTTTGCCCAACTGGCGGCTGCTCGGATAGGCCGGATACAGCCGTCGCAGCAACTCGGATTCGAAACGCTTCATGGCCTCGTCGAGAGACCCTTCGAAATTCTCGTCCACATAGCCCCAACCGCTGGTGTAACTCGGCAGTTGCAAATGCTCGGGTTCCAACACATCGCCTTCGGCCAGGGACACGGCCCGCAACAACGCATTTTCCATCTGACGGACATTCCCCGGCCAGGGATATTGCTGCAGCGCATTCTGACAGGCCTTGGACAACTTGATTCGCCGCCGCTGGGGTTCGGCGAACCGGGCGATGAAACGTTCGGCCATCGGCAGGATGTCGGACTTGCGATCCCGCAGCGCCGGGATATGCAATGTCAGTACATTCAGGCGGTAATACAAATCTTCGCGGAAAGTTCCGTCCTGGCACAGGGCCAGAAGATCTTTCTGGGTGGAACAGATGATGCGCACATCCGACTTGTACTCCTTCTCGTCCCCGACACGGCGATAAGTACCGTCCTGCAACAAACGCAGGAACTTGGACTGCAACACTTTCGACATGTCGCCGATTTCGTCCAGGAACACAGTCCCGCCTTCGGCCAGTTCCAATATGCCTTTTTTGTCCTGTGTCGCGCCCTCGAAAGCCCCGGCCGCGTAACCGAACAACTCGCTTTCCGCCACGTTGTCCGGCAGGGCCGCGCAGTTCAACACCAGAAAGGGTTTGTCCTTGCGCAGGCTATGTTGATGGCAGGACTTCGCCAACAGTTCCTTACCGGTACCGGTCTCGCCGGTAATCAGCAAGGGCGCGTCCAGACCGGACATGCGCTTGGCCTGACGGATCACCCGTTTCATCGACTGGCTTTCGGCGATCAGCATCTCGAATTCACCGGTCTGCTGGTGATACGCCGTCATTTGCCGGCCCAATCGTTCCGGTGATTTGAAGGTAATCACCCCGCCGGCGAACAATTCACCGTCTCCGGTATCGGTCTCGTCCGGCACCCGAATGGGATAGATATCCGCCAGGAAGGTACGCCCTTTGAGCTGCAAATGCGTCGACTGGGTGCCGGGATTGTCATCATGCAACCAGTTGTTGAAATTGAAGCCCTTGACCCAGTTCTTCAGCAACTTGCCGTGCACTTCGTCTTCGGGCAATTGCAAAATGTCCAGCGCCGCTTCGTTGGCGATCACGACATAGCCTTTGCTGTCGATGGAGATCACCGGTTCGGGCAAGGTCCGCAACAGGGTCTGCATTTCCTGCTGTTCACGCTCGGTGGGCATGTACGGTATCAATGAGACATCGTGGATGCCGGGAATCAAGCGAATTTCGGGCATGAGATGCTGAAATTCGTCGAATTCGACGTTGGGGAAGTTCAGGTAGATTTCCCCGACGGGGTCGATCTCGATCCCTCGCAGGTCGATCTGATGGTTGACCAGAATATCCAGCACCTCGGCGCATATGCCCAGGCGCTCTTCACATTCAATCTTGAGCCGCATGCCGTTCTCCGTTGCCGCCTTCTCTGTACGGTTCTCTTTCCGGAGGACTAAGCTGCCGTAAACCGGCTCTCTTGTCAACTCACCTTTACAGGTCGGTTTAGGTGGTTGGTTTAATGGTGGTTACTTCAGGTTGGATTGCAAAACTTGTGACCGAGGCTGGGCTAAGCTCTGCTGGGCAGTCCTATGTGCCAGGAAACCGTGTCGGTCGCCAGGCGCGCTCTTCCGGGGACCGCTGTGA
>NZ_BMXR01000009.1:0-139444 GCF_014651855.1 Saccharospirillum salsuginis | reverse complement strand
CCCCCCCCCCTTTCCAAGTACAACCATTTGGAAACCAGTAGCACTTAAACGTACGACACACCAACTCGTGTTAAACGGATGACCGTATTGTGAAGTTGGGTCGGCTAAACCTGATACGGGCTAGCGGAGGGTATCGGGTGAGGCACTCCAGGGGAGTGGGCAGCAGGGATGCTGCCGTCTAGCCTACATGGACGTATTCACGGCGACCCAGGAGGGCCTTACCCGATGCCCTCCGCGGGTTCCCGGCACTGGATACAGCCCAGAAGAGCCAAACGGAGCCACAGTCACAGCCTCCTGGCACAATATCAGCCGCTTTGCTCCTCGAACAGTGCGTCTGTTTTGGCCGCGCAAATGAAGTCGTTGCGGTGGAGGCCGTTGATTTTGTGGGTCCACCAGGTGACCGTGGTTTTTCCCCACTCCGTCAGGATTTCGGGGTGGTGCCCTTCACTTTCGGCCAGTTCACCGACCAGATTGGTGAACGCCAGCGCCTGGCGGAAGTTTTTGAACGTGAACGTCCGTTGCAGTTGCATCACCTCGCCCTGGGTGACGGGGGTCCAATCCGGAATTTCGCGTATCAGTTCCGCCAGTTCATCGTCGCTGACTTTGGGCGCGCCTGCGCGGCACGCCTCGCAGTGTTGTTCGGACAGTGTCATTGTAAATCCTTATTCGGTTATTGATTGACGGCTTTCTTTTTCGGCGTAAAACGGGGTTCGAACAGCCCCAATTTCTTGGCTTCCCGGACCGCGCCCATGATGTCCATTTGCGCGATGTCGTACAGCTGATCGACACTTTCCAGGCAGTAGTAGATGGGCTGCATGATGTCGATACGGTACGGCGTACGCAGCACGGTCATCAAGTCGAACGGCTGGCGTTCGGGGACGTCGCTGTTGAAGGCGTACTCGGTCTCGCCCGGTGAAGAAAGGATGCCGCCGCCGTAAATCGAGCGTTGGTCGCCTTTCTGCAACAAGCCGAATTCGACGGTGAACCAGTAAAGTCGCGCCAGGAAGACCCGGTCTTCCTTGGAGGCGTCGAGCCCCAATTGGCCGTACAGCTGAGTAAATTCAGCGAACGCTCGATGCGTGAGCATGGGGGTATGGCCGAAGATTTCGTGGAAGATGTCCGGTTCCTGGAGGTAGTCGAGTTCTTCCCAGCTGCGGATGAAGGTGGCCACCGGAAACTGCTTGTTGGCCAGCAGGCGGAAAAATTCGGAAAAGTCGATCAGCGCCGGGACGGCGGCGGTTTTCCAGCCGGTGTATTCCATCAGGACAGCATCGACCTCTTCCAGCTGCGGCACCCGGTCCCGGGGCAGATCGAGCCGGTCCAGACCGACCATGTAGTCGTTGCAGGCTTTACCCTGGAGGGCGGGCAATTGCCGCTCGATCAGGGTGTTCCAGATTCGGTTTTCGTCGTCGGACCATTCAACCCGGCCGTTCGCATCGGGTTGATGCGCGACGTACTGGCTGTTCTTACCCATGACGGATCACCTCCAATTAATGATGTTGTTCTTGTAATCTTGGGATGCCTGTAGTTCTACATCCGGTTCAGTAAAAACAACAGTCGGGGGTGCTTTTTAAAAAGGGCTGAATTCGTCAAGGAAGATGAACGTTGCAACCGATTGAATAAGTTGGGGTTTTCAACCTGGAACAAACGTTGAATGCAGGGATGCGGGCGATGAAAAAAGCGCAACGAGCCCGAAATTCGCAAGGGAGTGAGCCCAGGCGAGCTCGTTGCGTACAAGGTTTGAAACCAGAGAGTCTGGGACTACCCCCGCACCCGCCTTACCACGGGCGGTGCGGCTCATGCCGGGTAATCTCCAAGGCGGGATTCTAGTGCGCGGCCCCGCTCACACAAGGGTGACGGGGCCGCCATGACGCATTGCTGAAAGAAGCCGCGCCAGAGCGGAAAAGTCGGAGACTTAAGGTCCCATCGGACAGGACCTTGGCTAGGCAACCTGACGTGACAGTGTCGGGGTCGGAAATTCCACCTGCGACCAGAGCGTATCCACCATCCGTTCGACGGGTTTGTGCGGATAGTTCCGCAACCAGTCGGCGATTTCCGCCGCGACATCCGGATAATTCACCCGTCTGCGTTCGCCGTGTTGCAGGAACTGCTCGATCTGCCCGGCGGTGACCGTCGGCATGACCCGCCCCAGGTCCAGCGCGGCCAAAGCACTGGCGTTCGACGCCTGTTCCATCTGCCCTTTCAGCGGCTTGACCAGAATGCGTTTGCCCATGGCCAGGGCTTCGCTGGCCAGCTCGAAGCCGGCGTTGCAGACGACCGAACCGCATTCGGTCAAGGACGCTTTGAATCCGTCCCGGCTAAACCCCCGCACCTGGACATTGCCATAGCGACCGGGTTCGATGTCGCCGCAATGCATGATGAACGGGTGCGCCGGCAACGTATTGAGCAGGGCAATGATGCGTTGGCTGCTTTCGAACGGCAGGTAGATTAAGGTTTTGTTCAAATCGCCGGGCACCGGTTCCGGCGTGGCGTCGATGATTGGCGGTAGAATATTGGCGTTGAAGTGATGCCAGTGTACGCCCAGCCCCAGGGTAACCGGTGCGAACCAGCGCATGATGGCTTCGGACACCACGGAAGTACCGGATTTGGGAATGTCATGAGCGAAAGCGTATTGATGGCCGATGCCGATGCAGGCGGCTCCCTGGCGACGGGCGGCCCAGGCCACCACGGGTTCGAAGTCGGTGACCACCAGGTCGTAATCGCTGACATTGAGGGTCCGGATGTCACGCCAGAGACCGCGCATCGAGGTATCGTTCATCGTTTTGCGCAAATCGACCCGGCCGTCCTGTACCTGAAAGGTCAGGCCTCGATAGACGCGGAAGTCACCGAAGGCGTCCATGTCGAAGAATCGATCCGGCTCGCGACCGGAAAACACCCAGTCGACCTCGATACCGGCCTTGGCCAGTGCCCCGGCCATGACTCGGGCGCGGGTGATGTGTCCGTTCCCGGTCCCTTGAACGCCATAAAGCAGTTTCACAATGCAAAGCCTCCCAGTGCGAAGAAACCAACCAAGGTTCCGAGCGCGGCGCCGACCAGGGTATCGGTCGGGAAATGCACGCCCAGGAAGATGCGGGACAACGCCACCGCGACCGACCAACCCAACAGGAAGGGCAGCAACACAGGCAATTGGCTGGTGACCAGTACGGTGAAGAGGAAAGCCGCGGAGGTGTGTCCCGAGGGGAAACTGAATGTATCCGAGGGAATGATGAAACTGGTGAATTCGTCCAGGGCATCCTGAGGCCGGTTACGACGACAGGTATTCTTCATAACCCAGTAAATGGCGCGTTCGACACCGAATGCCAGGCTCGCGGTCTGGGCCAACGCCCAACCGGATTCGGGCTGGACCACGCCATAGAGCACGAAGAAAACCAGGTACAGCCACCCATCCGCCGTCCGGGATATCGCCCGGCCCAGTGCTGTGAGTTGCTCGCGCCGACGCCGGGCCATGCACCAGTTAAAGGTTTGGATGTCCAACTGTTGGATGAGTTGCAGCCATTTCATAACGAACCCTCTTCCGATAGGGCTCATTATTCAAATTGAGATGTCAGCAGGACGAAGATTTGATGAAATTTAGGTGACACCCATCGTGCGACCGGAGCAGAGGAATGTTCCGGGACCGGTCACGCACGGCGCCAGGTGCAACCCTGGCGTACTGAAGTGGGTTATTCGGGCAGTCCGGCGGGCTTGAAGATGGATGTTTCGAACGCAGTTTGTAATTGTTCGACACGTTGCCGCAAACCGGCCTTGGTGTAAGCTTTGGGCGGTACCGCTCCCCAAACGGGGTTCGGCCAGGCGGGATCGGTCTTCTTGCGCATAACATGGTGAATGTGCAGTTGCGGAACCACGTTGCCGAGCGCGGCGATGTTCATCTTGTCCCCGTCGAAGGTCTTCATCAAGCGTTCGGCGACGAAAGTGCTCTCCCAGATCAGTTGCTCCTGATCGTCTTCGTCCAGTTGATAGATCTCGCTGATATCGTCACGCTGTGGAACCAGTATCAGCCAGGGATAGTTGGCGTCTTTCATCAATAGAATGCGGTTCAGCATCAGGGCGCCGACTTCCACGCAATCGTTTTGCAGTCGATAATCCAGTTCAAACATGCAGTGGCCTTTTCTTATAGTTTGTTACTCTGGTAGACGTCTTGGGAGCCTCTAACAGGCGATCCTGGTTAAATATTGAACAACGGTTCAATTACAAAAAATTGTACCTCAACTGCTCCCCAACCGTATAACCGCTGACAGGCACATACCCGAGGATAGAGTTTCATGACCAAGGTTCAATGGCTGTCCCGCTGGCCGACCGGACAGGGCCACCAACGGAGCAACCCGTTTTGCCGCGATACCTTTCTGGGCGCTCTGGAGGAGACCGGCGTGTGCAGCGAGCGTTCCGGCTGGCAGCCGCATCACCTGTCGCTGACGGAAGAGCCCGAACCGCTCACCCTGCCCGTCTACCGGAAAACCCATTCCTGGGGCGAATACGTATTCGACTGGGCCTGGGCGCACGCCTATCAGCAACACCATCTGGCCTACTACCCCAAATTGGTCTGCGCCATCCCCTACACGCCCTCGATCGGCCCCCGTTCCATCCAACCGTTGACAGCCGACCAGGTTGGCCAAGCGACCGAGGCTTTTGAACGGGAAGCAAGCGAACACGGGTTCAGCGGTTGCCACCTGCTGTTCCCGGACGATGCCACCGCCGGGCTCTGGCAACAGACCGGCTGGATGGAACGCCGAGACCTCCAGTTTCACTGGCACAACCCCGGCTACCGAGACTTCGACGACTTCCTGGACCGGTTCAGCTCGCGCAAACGCAAGAACGTCCGCAAGGAACGTCGTTCGATCGCCGACCAGGGGCTGCACCTGGAGTGCTTCGAGGGCCGCGATATCGATCCGGACCGGCTGAAACAATTCTATGTATTCTACCACGCCACCTACATGAAGCGCGGTCGACACGGCTACCTGAACCTGGAATTTTTCCAGCGACTGCTCGCCGACCAGGCCGACACCCTGGTCCTGTTCCTGGCCTACCTGGGCGATGAAGCCGTCGCCGGCGCCTTGTGTTTTCGCGACTCGGACACACTCTATGGACGGTACTGGGGCAGCCTGGAGGAGTTTCACAACCTTCATTTCGAAACCTGTTACTACCAGGGCATCGACTACTGCATCCGGAACGGACTGACCCGATTCGACCCCGGCACCCAAGGCGAACACAAGGTCGCGCGCGGCTTCGAACCGCGCATCACCCGTTCCTATCACTGGCTGGCCCACCCGGAATTCAATCAGGCCGCGCGCCGCTTCTGCGAGGAAGAAGCCGAAATGGTCGAACACTACCGGCGGGAGATGACCGACGCCCTGCCCTTCAAACAGATGGATTAGGAGACAACCCTATGCGTTACCTGCACACCATGGTCCGCGTCGCCGACCTGGACGAATCCCTGCGGTTTTACTGTGATCTGCTCGGCCTGAAAGAAATGCGCCGCAAGGAAGTCCCCCAGGGCGGCTTCACCCTGGTCTTTCTGGCGACCGGGGAAGGCGAACCGGAAATCGAACTGACCTACAACTGGGACTCCAGCGAGGTCTACGACGGCGGTCGCAATTTCGGCCACCTGGCCTACGAAGTCGACGACATCTACGCCACCTGCCAGCACCTGCAGGACAACGGCGTCACCATCCTGCGCCCGCCGCGCGATGGCCACATGGCTTTCGTTCGCAGCCCGGACAACATCTCCATCGAACTGCTGCAGAAGGGCGAGTCCAAAGAACCGATCGAGCCGTGGAAGTCCATGGCCAACAAAGGGGAGTGGTAGGGTTTTGTGGCTGTGGTTCGCTTTGGCTGGGTCAGGTTGGTTGCCAGTGGTCCGCAGCCACTGGTGGGGGTAGCCCCTTTCGGGGTCGTCGTGAATACGTCCATGTAGACTAGGCGGCAGGATATGAATCCCATCCATGGGATTCACCCTTCGGGCTCGCTGCGCTCATGCTAAAACGCTCCTGGCGTTTTAGTCCCTGCTGCCGACTTCCCCGAAAGGGGCCACCTCCACCATCGGCCGCTTGCAGCGTTGCCACCTTTCTACAACCTACTCACCAACTTGGCGATTGTAGGGCAGAAGTGGTCCGACACATCGGGCGACAGCGTTATCTGCCACGAGGGCGTAGCCCTCTTCTCGGCCCAAATATTGAAATACAGCGGGCTTCGCCCGCCACGGCAGATAACGCTGTCGCTCTTCTGCCCTACATTAACGAAAACAATATGGAATGGCGGCTACAAAGCAAGCAAGGGGGGCCGGGGTTCCTATTCGGGGATGTCGACAGCCATGGCCGGTTTTTGCTCCATGCAAAACCGGCACTTCCGCCATCCATGGCGGTCGGATACTGTCGTCAAGCCTACATGGACGTATTTACGGCGCCCCCGAATAGGAACCCCGGCCCTCCTTGCGAACCACTGGTACCTTTGACCCCAGCCACAGTCCCGACCGCCCCACTACACCTGAGCCCCTATTCCCCCTACAATAACCCCCTTGTCCGTCCATTAACCAACAGGAACCTAAATGCGCGCAAGCAAGTATCTCATTGCCACTGTCAAGGAAACCCCGGCCGACGCCGTTGTCGTCAGCCACAAGCTGATGCTCCGGGCCGGCATGATCCGCAAGCTGGCATCCGGCCTCTACAGCTGGCTGCCAACCGGCCTCAAAGTCTTGCGCAAAGTCGAACGCATTGTCCGCGAGGAAATGGACCGCGCCGGTGCCCAGGAAGTGCTGATGCCCTGCGTCCAGCCCGCCGAATTGTGGCAGGAAAGCGGCCGTTGGGATGAAATGGGCGCATTGATGATGCACATGAAAGACCGCCATGAGCGCGATTTCGTCTTCGGCCCGACGCATGAGGAAGTCATCACCGACATCGCCCGCAACGAACTGACCAGCTACAAGCAATTGCCGGCGACCTTTTATCAGATCCAGACCAAATTCCGCGACGAATTCCGCCCGCGCTTCGGTGTGATGCGTGCGCGCGAATTCACCATGAAGGATGCCTATTCCTTCCACATTACCCAGGATTCGCTGCAGGGCGAGTACGAAAACATGTACCAGGCCTATTGCCGGATTTTCGATCGCCTGGGGCTGGACTATCGCCCCGTACTGGCCGATACCGGCGCCATGGGCGGCAAGGCGTCGCACGAGTTCCAGGTTCTGGCCGAATCCGGCGAGGATTACATCGCCTTCTCGGACAGCAGCGACTACGCGGCCAACATCGAAATGGCGGAAGCCGTCATGCCCGCGACCCAGCGCGGCGAGCCGACCGAGGCATTGCGTCTGGTGGACACACCGAACGCCCGCACCATCGCCGATCTGGTCAACGATTATGACCTGCCGATCGAGAAGACGATCAAAACCCTGGTGGTCGAAGCCGAAGAGGACGTCGAAGCCGGCCTGATCGCGCTGATCGTGCGCGGTGACCACGAATTGAACGAAGTGAAGGCGGAGAAACTGCCGCAGGTGAAGGCGCCGCTGACCATGGCCACCGAGGAACAGATTCGCGCGGCCATCGGCGCCGGCCCCGGTTCGCTCGGCCCGGTGAAGATGCCGATCCCGATGATCGTGGACCGGGCGGTCAGCGTGATGTCCGATTTCGGCGGTGGCGCCAATGTCGACGACAAGCACTATTTCGGCATCAACTGGGAGCGCGATGTCGCCTTGCCGGAAGTGGCGGACTTGCGCAGCGTTCAGGCGGGCGAACCCAGCCCGGACGGCCAGGGCACGCTGCAAATCAAGAAAGGCATCGAAGTCGGCCATATTTTTCAGCTGGGTAACAAGTACGCCAAAGCCCTGAACGCCACTGTGCTCGATGAGAACGGCAAAGGCCAGACGATGATCATGGGCTGCTACGGCATCGGCGTCAGCCGCATCGTGGCCGCCGCAATCGAGCAGAATCACGACGACAACGGCATCATCTGGCCGGACGCCATCGCCCCCTTCCACGTCGGCATCGTACCGCTGAACGCGCACAAGTCGCCGGAAGTAATGGAAGTGGCGGAGAAGCTCTACGCCGATCTGCAGGCGGCCGGACTCGAGGTCCTGCTCGATGACCGCGACAAGAAGACCAGCCCGGGTGTGAAGTTCGCCGACATGGAATTGCTCGGCATTCCGCACCGGATCGTGGTCAGCGATCGCGGTCTGGCGGACGGCCAACTGGAATACAAGGCTCGTGGTGCGGAAGACAAAGAACCCCTGCCGCTGGCCGAGGCGGTCGACTTCATTCGAAATCGAGTGAAGGTCCAGTAGTCATTACTGGTATTGGGATGTCTCGTGCCTCCGCTCTTGGTGGCCGGGTCAGGTTTGTGGCTTTGGCCAGTACCAGGGGTGGGGGTAGGCTCCCTCGGGGTCGCCGTAAATACGTCCCTGTAGGCTAGACGGCGGCATCCATGCCGCCCACTACCCCGATGGAGCCTACCCCCACACCCGACACGGACCATAGCCACAAAACCCGACCCAGCCACCAAAGACCGTGGCACCACACCATCCAGAACTCCCAATTTTACACTAGCCCATCCAAGGTCTAAGCTCAGAGTAAGCCAACAAGGCTTGCGAACCGACGAAGGAGACCGGTTATGAAACAGGAACCCTTGACTGTCGCCGACTGCATGACACCCGCCCGGGTGACGATTCCCGTAACCGCCACCGTCACCGAAGCCGTCCAGATTCTGCTCAAGCATAAACTGCTCGGCAGCCCAGTCGTCGACGAGCGCCACCATCTGGTGGGGTATGTATCCGAACAGGATTGCCTCAAGCATATGCTGGCGGACAGTTACTACCGTGAGGATTCGGCTCAGGTCTCCGATGTCATGCGTAAGGACGTTCTTACCGTCAATGGCGATCTCAGCATCATCGACCTGGCCCAGACCATGACCGGCGAGAAACCCAAGAAGTACCCGGTGGTCGAACACCGTCGACTGATCGGCGAAATCACCCGAACGGATGTTCTCAAGGCCCTGATGAGCCTGCGCAGCTGGCATCAGAAGACGGCCTGAACGGCGCGTTCCACCCTTCCTTTACCCGGGTCGGCGCCGTTCGCAAGCGGCCCGGCCTTACAGCTCTGGGCCGTTGCGCTCGAATTCGGTCGCTAATCCGTTAGAATAGCCGCGTCATTTTTCCAAGTGCCCGAGTTCATGATCCCACGTCTTGCTGAAGTCACGCCGGTCCAGCGCCACTATCTGGCCTTCATCGATGCGCTGAACGCCGCCGGTTTTGAAGGCGAACTGAATCCTGACTACGCCAACCGCACCGTTCTGGCGACCGATAATTCGATTTATCAGGTTCTGCCGCAAGCCGTCATCTATCCGCGACACGCCGCCGATCTGCAACGTCTGACGCGTCTGACCGCTCAATCGGACTGGCAGGACATCGTCATCAGTCCGCGCGGCGGGGGCACGGGCACCAACGGCCAGTCGCTGACCGACGGCATTGTGGTCGACCTGTCCCGGCATATGAACCGGATACTGGAGATCAACGCCGAGGAAGGCTGGGCGCGGGTCGAAGGCGGTGTGGTCAAGGACCAGTTGAACGCGGCGTTGAAACCGCACGGTCTGTTCTTCGCGCCGGAGTTGTCCACCAGCAATCGCGCCACCATCGGCGGCATGATCAACACCGATGCCAGCGGCCAGGGCTCGGTCCTGTACGGTAAAACGCGTGATCATGTGCTGGAACTGAACACCGTCCTGCTCGACGGTGAGCTGCTGAGCTCCGGCCCGGTGTCGGATGTCGATCTGGATCACCTGAAGCGGTCGCCGGGCCTCACCGGTGCCATCCACCGCACTGTCGACGACATTTACGAGCGTCGGCGCGAAGACATCGAGGCACGCTTCCCACCGTTGAATCGCTGCCTGACCGGTTACGACCTGGCGCACATTCGCGACGATGACGGCCGCTTCAACCTGAACAACATCCTCTGCGGGTCTGAAGGCACGCTGGGCTTTATTGCGGAAGCCAAGCTCAACGTCCTGCGCATCCCGAAAACATCGGCACTGGTCAATGTCCGTTACGACTCCTTCGAGACCTCGCTGCGCGACGCCCAGACCCTGATGGAGGCCGAACCCACCTCGATCGAGACCGTCGACAGCCGGGTGCTTGGCCTGGCCAAGGGCGATATTGTCTGGAATTCCGTTTCCGAATACTTTCCGACCGCCGAGGGCGAGGTGGTTGAAGGCATCAATCTGGTCGAATACACGGCGGACACCGAGGAAGACCTGCGGGCCGGAGTAAAACGTCTGACCGACCGGCTCGACGCGGTGGCCGGCCAACCCGGCAAGTGCAACGGCTATTCGGTGGCCTGGGGTGACCGGGCCGTCAAACAGATCTGGGGCATGCGCAAAAAGGCCGTCGGTTTGCTCGGTAACGCCCAGGACGAAGCGCGACCGGTGCCGTTTGTGGAAGATACCGCCGTGCCACCGGAAAACCTGGCCGATTTCATCATGGATTTCCGCGCTGTGCTGGACCGCGAAGGCCTGACCTACGGCATGTTCGGCCACGTCGACGCCGGTGTGCTGCACGTGCGCCCGGCGCTGGACATGAAAGACCCGGAACAGATTCGAACCGTGCGCCGCGTGACCGACGAAGTGGTCAAGCTGACGCAACATTACGGCGGGTTGCTCTGGGGTGAACACGGCAAGGGTGTGCGTTCCGAATTCGCGCCCGAGTTCTTTGGTGACCTGTACCCGGAACTGCAGGCCATCAAGAAAGCCTTCGACCCGCACAACCAGTTGAACCCCGGCAAGATCGCGACCACCGAGCCATCCATACCGTTGCTGGCCATCGACGCCGTCAAAACACGCGGCGACTACGATCGCACCATCCCGGTCGACAGTTGGCAGCACCAGTCCGAAGGTATGTACTGCAACGGCAATGGCGCCTGCTTCAACTACGACCCTTTCGACGCCATGTGCCCATCCTGGAAAGGCACGCGCGAACGCAAGCATTCCCCCAAGGGGCGCGCCTCGCTGATGCGCGAATGGATCCGCGTGCTCGGCGAACAGGGCCACGACACCCGGACACTGGCGCAGGCCGAACAGCGTCGTGTTCCGGTGCTGCACTGGTTTCCCCGCGCCTGGAACACCTGGCGTCGCGAACGCGGCCAATACGACTTCAGCAACGAAGTCTACGAATCGATGGCCGGTTGCCTGGCCTGTAAATCGTGCAGCGGCTCCTGCCCGATCAAGGTCGACGTGCCCGAGTTCAGAGCCAAATTCCTGCACCTCTACTACGGCCGCTACCTGCGCCCGCTGAAGGACTACTTCATCGGCCTGCTGGAATTCATCATTCCGGTCCTGGCGCGCCGCCCGTTCAAATGGGTCTACAACGCCCTGCTCGGCTTCAAACCCATCGAGGCATTCCTGCGCCGCATCGCCGGTATGGTCGACAGCCCGCGCATCCATCGCCGGCAATTGTCCGCCATCATGCGCCAGCGAAACATCGAATGGGCCGACGCCAACATGCTGCAAGGGTTGAGAGAAGCCGAACGCAAACGGTCCGTCGTCATCGTCCAGGATGCCTTCACCAGCTTCTTCGATACCGATACGGTGGGCGACATCCTCGCTTGCCTGCAAGAGCTCGGTTTCCGCGTCTGGGTCATGCCCTACCGCGCCAACGGCAAGCCATTGCACGTGCACGGTTTCCTGAAGTCCTTCACCTGGGTCGCCCGTCGTCGCCAGAAAGACTTCGCCGCCCTGGCCGCCAGCGGCATTCACCTGGTCGGCATCGACCCGTCGATGACGCTCGCCTATCGGGGCGAATACAAAAAACACCTGGACGGCGACGTCGCACCGGTGCTGTTGCTGCAGGAATTCCTGGCGCTGCACAAAGACCGCCTGGCTGACCATAAAACCGCCCTCGCCGGCGGCGACGTTCGCCTGCTCGGTCATTGCACCGAAAAAACCAACGCCGCCGCCAGCATGAAGGACTGGGAAACCATATTCGAAGCCCTCGGCCTGTCGTTGACCCAGGAAGCGGTCGGCTGCTGCGGCATGGCCGGCACCTACGGTCACGAGACTCGCAACGTCCAAACCTCGGCCACGATCTACGATCTGTCCTGGCGCGAGAAGATCGACACCCTGCCGGTCGAACAACTGGTCGCCACCGGTTACTCCTGCCGCAGCCAGGTCAAACGGATGCAGGGCGTCGAACTGAAACACCCGTTGCAGTATGTGCTCGAGCGAATCAAACCGGCCTAACCCTTGTGGTTCGGGCTTCCTTTAGTGCCTCGGCCATGGGTGGCTGGTTAGGGTTTTTTGCCAGTGGTCCGTGCCGGGTGTGGGGGTGAGCCCCCTCGGGGTCGCCGTAAACCCATCCATGGGGGCTTGACCTCGGCATCCATGCCTCGCACATCCCCGATGGAGCCCACCCCCACGCCCGGCACTTGTCACCGAGTCACGTTCACCATCCAATCCCTCCAGAATTAGTCGTCACTCGTTCATAGGTTGGAAGAGCACTTCGGCTCCAGCCCCAACTTCGACGGTTTGAAGTGCGACATTCGCAATACAGATTTTACCTAAGCGAATTATGCTTTTAGGGCTTGATCATGTCGGATTTCGATCCTGCGGATCTAATCCGACCAACACACTCATCCTACCCACGCAGTGTGCGTTGGAAGGTTGGTGGATTGAACCTCGAAAGTGAGTGCCTGGGGTGGGGGTAGGCCTCATCGGGGAAGTGGGCGGCATGGATGCCGCCGTCTAGCCTACATGGATGTATTCACGGCGGCCCCGAGGGGGCCTACCCCCACCTCAGGGCACGGACCACTGGCACAAGACCCTACCCAGCCACCAAAGGCCGTGGCACCGTAAAAACTCAATGGCACATCAGCCAGCCGAACAGGACTGAAACCCAACATTGCCGAATCATCAATAGAAATTGTTGATCCTGTGCATAAAATGCATTATTCGAAGGTTTGACGCATACTATCGCTACCAATCCGTAAAGCCCGATCAACGATTTTAGGTAACCGAATGATATCCTGGACGCCCGACTCCTGGCGAAGCAAAACCCTCCGTCAGATGCCCGCCTATCCCAATGCCGATGCCCTGGCCGCCGTCGAAGCCGAATTGCAACGCCAGCCCCCCCTGGTATTTGCCGGAGAGGCCCGTGAACTGAAACAGCAACTGGCCAAGGTCGCCGCGGGCGACGCCTTCTTGCTGCAGGGCGGTGACTGTGCGGAGAGTTTCAAAGAGTTTCATACCAACCACATTCGCGACACCTTCATGGTGCTGCTGCAAATGGCAGTTGTCCTGACGTTTGGCGGCCAGAGCCCGGTGGTCAAAATCGGCCGCATGGCCGGTCAGTTCGCCAAGCCCCGTTCGGCCGACACCGAGACTGTCGACGGCGTCGAGTTGCCGTCCTACCGTGGCGACATCATCAACGGCATCGACTTCACCGAAGCGTCCCGAGTGCCGGATCCCGAGCGCATGCTCAAGGCCTACCACCAGTCCTCGTCCACGTTGAACCTGTTGCGCGCCTTCGCCCAGGGCGGCCTGGCGGACCTGCACAAAGTTCATCAGTGGAACCTGGGCTTCATTGAAAAGAGTCCCCAGGGCGAGCGCTACCAGCACCTGGCGGACCTGATCGACGAGACACTGGCCTTCATGAGCGCCTGCGGTATCTCGCCGGACAACACACCGCAGATCCGCGAAACCCAGTTCTTCACCTCGCACGAAGCCCTGTTGCTGCCGTACGAGCAAGCCCTGACCCGCCAGGACAGCATCACCGGCGACTGGTACGACTGCTCCGCGCACCTGGTGTGGATCGGCGATCGCACCCGCCAGCTCGACAGCGCGCATGTGGAATTCTGTCGCGGCATTCACAACCCCATCGGTTTGAAAGTCGGCCCGACAACGGACCCGGACGAATTGATCAAACTGATCGACATCCTGAACCCGAACAACGAAGCCGGCCGCCTGAACCTGATCGTACGCATGGGCGCCGACAAAATCGCCGACCACTTCCCCGCCCTGCTGCGCCGGGTACGGGACGAAGGCCGGACCGTGGTCTGGAGTTCCGACCCCATGCACGGCAACACCATCAAGACCGGCAATGGCTACAAGACCCGGGCGGTGGATTCCGTACTCTCCGAAGTACAAGACTTCTTCCGGATCCACAGCGCCGAAGGCACCCATGCCGGCGGTGTGCATTTCGAAATGACCGGTCGCAACGTCACCGAATGCATCGGCGGCGCCTTCCAGATCACCGAACACGACCTGGCCGAACGCTACCACAGCCACTGCGACCCACGTCTGAACGCGGACCAGGCTTTGGAACTGTCTTTCCTGATCGCGGATGCGGTCAAGAAAGCACGCAAAGGCTAACACCCGATCCAATAAAAAACCCCTAAATAGCAAAGCTCTTTAGGGGTTTGTGTTTTTATGGAATGTATTCGATACGGGGAAGCAATCAAAGGCTAGCACTGGCTGCCGGGTTTTCCTGTTCGGGGATGTGGGCCGCCAGGACGGCGGCCGTCAAGCCCCCATGGATGGGTTGAGTGGGCGGCACCCCGCGCGACCCCGAACAGGAATACCCGGCAGCCAGTGCGGGTTAAGCCATCGATAGCAGCCAGGCTTGGCCTAAACCACCCGAATATGCCAGGGCTCGTACCGCACCCCGAAATCGTTATCCGTGGTGTAGCGAATCTGCACGAACCCCAGATCCTGAAGGCGCTTGAATACGTCGGTCTCGGCGAATTCCGAGGTGAAATTGCTGAGCCCTCCACCGACCCGGCCGACGTCGAAATCCCCGATGGCGTGGTAGGAGTGCCCCGGCGGCGCAAGCGACCGGGACGCCCGCGACAGATTGCCTTCGGCCTGAACCACCTTGGCCATGAACAAATGGTATTGCTTCACGATCCCACGGATGCCGCTGGTCAGCACCAGCGAATCGCCGACCTTGTTGCGGACCGTATCGTAGAAAGCCTGGGAATGCCCCTTGAACAGATAATGGCCGGTCCCCGGGATTTTCTCGATGTCTGCATCCTTGACCACATGCGTCAATTGCTTCACCACACGGTCGCCGAAGAAGCCGAGCCGGGACACGTCGTCGTAAAACAGCTTTTCCATGTAGTCGAGTTCGGCTTGGGGAAAATCGCCGATCCGGGATTGATAACGGGCATAACGCAACATGCTGTCGAACGACAATACGTTGAAGTTGCCGTGACCGACATAGGCCTGAACCCGATTCAAACGCTCCAGAATGGACACCAGGGTCTGGTATTCATCGCCGGTGATGAACACGTCATCGGAAAAATCGTATTCGAAGTGCTGAACTTTCTGGCGGACTTTTTCCTTGTGATCCTCCGCCTCCGCGACGTACTCGGGGGCATCCACGGTCACGGCGCTTTCATCCAGCACCTGGGGCTCCGAGCGGGCGACGATCTTGGCCGCGGTGTCTTCCGCTTCGGACCGGGGTTGACCCGCATTGTCGGCCAGCGGGGTCGTTTCAGAGGTCGCTTGGGGCTTGGTGCGCGCCACTTTGACCGGATCCGGCTGTGTCACCTTCGGTTCCGGCTGGATGCCGATCGGCTGATCGGGAGTATCGGTAGCCGGGCCGGCAACCTGCATCGATTCGGCCGGACGGGCATATGTTTTCGTCGACGGACCTGTCGCCACTTCCGAAGCGGGGACGCGGTGTCGAACCATGGCTTCATCCATGGGAGGAGCATTCTTGAGGGCTTTTTCCGCGGCTTTACGTGCCTGATCCGCCTGAATCCGTGTCCACTCGGGTCCGGATCGACGCGCCATGTCGAGCGTGGCATAACCCGCGCCGATCGCGACCGCCGAAACGGACAGCGCTTGGTACAGGAACTGTCTTCGATTCACAAAAGTACTCCAACCCACGGACTTGTATGAATGCATGGTCTTGAACAGGCTGCGGTCAGCCTCTGTGTCCCGACCCGGTCCGTTTGACCCAGGGAAAAATATAACCAATTTGAGACACAGGCCAGACAAACACTGTCGACCACCTCTCAAACCGTCAGTATTGTATGTCTTTCAATCAGTTGCAACGCGTGGCGTGCTATTGAGCTCATATATCGGCGCTATGTGGATTCACTGAAGCGAAATCGCCAAAATCCCGTCACCACTGCCAGCTCAATCGGACCCCGTGCAACAAAACTCCGCCGGCGTCGGTCCAGATATAAAGCAGGTCGGAACCCAATTGCCAATTGTCTCGAAACTGCCAAGTCACACCCGCGGACGGGATCAGACCCGGGGTAAACGGACCGACGCTCAACGACAGACGACTGCCATACCCGTAGGCCACACCGGGACTCAGCCTCAGCGCATAGCGCCAGTCGTCGTGGTCCGCCAGAAACGGCCGTTCCCTTTGCCAGAGCGCATAGCCCAGCGCCCAGGAGGGCTCATGGAAGGAATTCTGGAAATAGGCGAAAAACCAGCGATTGTATTGCGCACCGATGAGCTGATTATGCTCGTTGACCGGCTCCTGGGGGTTCAGGTGCACGGTATTGACTCCGATCCAGGGTCCGACCGATCCGGCCCAGGCGGTGTTGAGAGTCAGCAGCAACAAGGCCAGGGCGCGCATGTCTCTACTCCTGGTGAGCGGTCAGTTTCGCCTGGATAAAGTGGCTGTGATGCAGATGGAGCAAATCGTTGATACGGCGAATCAGGTGTTCTTCATGTTTGTCCACTTCACCATCGGCCAGGGCGGTACGCCACAGGTCGGTGATCAGTTCCACTTTTTGCTCGACACTGTAGTCGTCGTTGATGACCTTGGTGAACTGAAACATGTCGTGGGTTTCACGCTGGCGCTTTTTGGCGGCCTCGACGAGGGCTCGAATGCTATCCTCCCCCTCTCCGGATTCGGCCCGGTGCTTGAGCCGCTCAATGATCAGGGCTTCTTCACGGTCGTCCAGATCGTGGTCGGCCATCATGATTTCCACCATCAGGGCGGTGGCCGCTTCGCCACTGGTCAAACCGGGTGCGGTATCATCCGGTGTTTCAAACCAGGCCTTGATTTTCGCTAACATGGGCGTGTCTCCCCTGAACCTACCAAATCTCTGGAGTGTACCAAGTCGATGAACATCACCACACCCGCTTTACTGTTTCCAGCTATTTCTCTGCTGTTGTTGGCGTACACGAACCGTTTCCTGGTCATTGCTCAACTGATCCGGTCCTTATACAAACAGAACAAGGAGGATCCCGATCGCGATCTGCGCGAGCAGATTCTGCACCTGCGGGTACGGATCGAAGCGATTCGGCGGATGCAGGTATTGGGGGTGCTGTCGTTTATTCTCTGCGTGCTGGCGATGTTCTTTCTGTTTCTGGAGTGGTCCGCGTGGGGCACCGGCTTCTTCGCGGCGTCCCTGGTGTTCCTTGTGGCGTCCCTGGGCTTCAGCCTCTATGAGGTGCAGATCAGTGGCCAGGCGCTGAACCTGCAGTTGAAAGGGCTGGAACTGCCACCAAGAAAACTGTGACCCGACAAACCTGTAGGGCGGAAGAGCCCGAAGGGCGTTATCCGCCGTTGTATACGGTGGCCTTGGGCAGACCATCGCATGCATAGCATTCCGATGGCAGATAACGCCTGTCGGCTCTTCTGCCCTACACTTTCACTCTCAATCCACCAGCAGGCTTTCCATGATGGCGAAATACATCTCGGTCAGACGATCCAGATCGTCGATGGCGACGCATTCGTTGACCTTGTGAATGGTGGCGTTGACCGGCCCGAGTTCGACCACCTGGGCGCCGGTGGGCGCGATGAAGCGGCCATCGGACGTGCCACCGGCGGTGGACAGCTCGGTGGCATGGCCCTGGACCTGTTCGACGGCCTGAGTGGCCGCCTGAACGAGAGCACCGCGTTCGGTCAGGAAGGGCTGGCCCTTCACTTCAAAGCGCAGCTCGTAGTCGAATCCGTGTTGGTCGAGAAGAACCCGGGTGCGGCGCTGCAGTTCTTCGGCCGTGACCTCGGTGCTGAACCGGAAACTGAAACCGATGTGGGCTTCGCCGGGAATCACATTGGTGGCGCCGGTACCCGAATTGATGTTGGAAATCTGAAAACTGGTGGCGGGGAAAAAGTCATTGCCCTCATCCCAGACTTCGGTGCTTAGAGCGGCAATGGCCGGAGCGACCAGGTGCACCGGGTTTTTGGCGAGATGCGGGTAGGCGACATGCCCCTGAACACCTTTGATGGTGAGGTAACCGAGCATGGACCCACGCCGGCCGTTCTTGATCACATCACCCACTTTGTTGGTGCTGGACGGCTCGCCGACGACGGCCCAGTCGATCTGCTCGCCCCGTTCGGTCAGGGTTTCGACCACACGCACGGTGCCGTTGTAGGCATCGCCCTCTTCATCCGACGTGATCAGGAAAGCCAGGCGGCCGCGATGGTTGGGATGCGCCTTGGCGAACCGCTCGGCGGCGACGACCATGGCGGCCAGGCTGCCTTTCATGTCGGCCGCACCGCGACCGAAGAGCATGCCTTCGTGTTCTGTGGGTTCGAACGGCGGAAAGGTCCAGTGCTTTTCATCACCGGTCGGAACCACGTCGGTATGGCCGGCGAAGACCAGCAGGGGGCCGCCCTGGCCGTGGACGGACCAGAGGTTATCGACGTCCTCGAAACGCAGGGACTCGTTGTCGAACCCGACCGCACCCAGGCGTTCCGCCATCAGGGCCTGACAACCGGCATCTTCGGGAGTAACGGAATGGCGGGCGATCAGATCTTTGGCCAGCGCCAGAGTTTCGGAGGACATAGACAACCTTTTTGTGCGAGCGGAGTGTGGCGCGGTATGATACTTGGAAATGCCCAAGCCGTTAACCGCTGTGCACATGACCCGAACCCTGCCTGCCTTGCGAAAAACCCTGCTCGATTGGCTCAGACGCCAGACCGACTCCCCGGCGCGGGCGCTCAAGCGCTTCACCACCGGCGGATTCGTATTCGCCGGGGGCATGATGTTGGTGCTGCTGGCCGGCCGCCTGTTGCCTCCCAGCGTAGGACAGGAGCTCGTCGTCCTGTTTGGCCTGCTGTTGGCCACACTCGGCGGCCTGTATGCCCTCAGTGGTTATCTGGCGATCAGCCTGTTTCGAGTATTACGCTACCTGTTGGAGCCCCGTGAATGACCATTGCGACCGACGTTGAGATTTATATTGCGCGCGTGCAAGCCGCCGACATACACGCCTGGCTGGAGACCCGGCTGGACGCGGTCATCCCGCAGCGCAAGCACAAGGGAATGCCGAAGAATGCGGTCCCGTTCGAAGGGGAATGGCAAGGTGAACGCTTCACCATCATTGTCATGGAGAAAGTCATGGACGGCTTTACCAGTGTGTGGCTGAACAGCCCCAACCTGCCCTGGCACGACGACGCCGAGTGCGCCCGCGAGGCCGTGGCGCATTTCAAACGCGAGGCCCGGATCGCGGCCGGAGGCTGGCAGGAAAAGGACGACCCCGATGCCTGGATTCAGCTAACGCCCGATGGTGAGGAACGACCGATTCAGTGGCGGACCGAATAGTGGAGAACTCAAGTTTCGGTGTTCGCCGAACTGACTAGCGGCGGATTCCGGACATAAAAAAAGGCGGGTTACCCGCCTTTTTTATGCCTGGCCGAAACGGTCAGCGTTGTCGCACGACCGTGACGTCTTCAGCCTGCAGGCCCTTGGTACTTTCCACAACGCCGAACTTCACCCGTTGCCCTTCCTGCAGTGACCGGTGACCACGGCCACGAATGGACCGGAAATGGACGAAGACATCCTCACCGCTGTCACGTGTGATGAAACCGAAGCCTTTGCTCACATTGAACCATTTAACGATGCCTTCTTCCCGATCGTCCTCATCGATTTCCGACAGGATGGGTTGGGTAATGTACTGTGCCAGGGTGGCCAATATCAGTATCGCCAAACCGACCAGAAGAAAAGCGCTCCACTCATCGGCGACGACTCGGGCATTGGTCAGTTCCTGCACGGTCCAGGTATCCGGAACCGCGGACAAGGACAAGGCGGCCGCCAGAATCACCGGACCCGGTACCGCGACCAGAAGGGATACCCCCAAACGAATAAAAAAAGATTTCAACTTCATATCACCTACTCAGATGTTTGTTGTCATTATGATGCGCTGTCTTACACTACGCGATGATCACTCCGCGACCCGTGCGGAGCATGGCTTCCGGCCCGCCATCGTTGTCTGATGACTTCACAGGCGGCCGGGAAAGGGATCCCGGGGCGCCTTTGTCCCTGTAAAGCCCGTCATAATGCCAAAATGGTCCGCAAAAACCAGCCCCAACCCTGACAAGAGCCCGCTATGAGTGCCGAAGAGCGTGTAACCGACCTCGAAATCCGCCTGACCCACCTGGACGACACCGTCGATCAGTTGAATCAGATCATCATCGATCAGCAAGACCGGATCAGCCGTCTGGAGAGAACACTGAAAGAGGTCCTGAGCGATCACGAACGACTGAAAGAAGCCGTTTCCCCCGACATCGTCGATAGCCCGCCCCCGCACTATTAGCCGCAAACCCCTTGTTGATCGCAAACCAGGGTCCGCGGGGTGTGGAAGACCGCTAACGGCGGGATTTCTGGTAGAATGCCGCCGGTTGACGTCGTTACACGCTCACGGGAGCTCCTATGCGGTCTTTGCTCGATCGGATCAGTCGTTTTTTTCAGCGCATTCTGTTTTGGTGGGTCAAGCTGGACAACAAGCCACCGAAAATCGATTTCGAACCCTTGCGGGCCGGCAGGCCGGTGGTCTACGTACTGGAACAGCAGTCAACGGCCGATGCGATGGTACTCGATCATCAATGTCGCAAACTGGGATTACCGCATCTCGGACAACGCCTGCAATTGCCGGGTCTGGAAGGCAAACGCCCCCTGATCAGCATCCATCCTCGCCCTTCCGTGCTGAGACGTCGACGCAGCGGCGTCACGCCGATGATCAACGCGTTGCTGAGCTACCTGGATGAGCATCCCGAGGAAGACATCCTGTTGGTACCCGTGGCGCTGTATTGGGGTCGTGGCGCCCACAAAAGCGACAGCCTTCTGCAAGCCATTCTCAGCTCCAACTGGAGTCTGGTCGGCCGCTTTAAAAAACTGCTGACCGTTCTGTTCAACGGCCGCAACACCTACTTCGAACTGAATGAACCCATCTCGCTGCGTCGACTGGTCACCGACGAGCCCGACGTGGCCGTCGCCTCGCGCAAGGTTGCCCGGGTGCTGCGGGTGCATTTCCGGCGCGTCCGCTCGGCCGTGATCGGTCCGGACCTGTCGCACCGGCGCGTCCTGATCCAGCAATTATTGAACAGCCCGCCCGTCCGCAAGGCGATCGATCAACACGCTCGCTCCAAGGGTGTCTCCCGTGAGAAGGCGGAAAGACTGGCGGCCCGGCATGCCACGAACATCGCCGCCGACGTGTCCTACAACGTCATTCGGGTTATGGATGTTCTGCTTACCTGGTTGTGGAACCGAATCTACAACGGGGTCCTGATCCGGGGGCTCGACCGGGTCCGTAAACTGGCCGAAGATCATGAAATCGTCTATGTGCCCTGCCATCGCAGCCACATGGACTATCTATTGCTGAGTTATTCTCTGTACAAACAGGGCTTGAACGTCCCGCACATCGCGGCCGGGGACAACCTGAACATGCCCGTTGTCGGCGGCATTCTTCGCCGCGGTGGCGCCTTTTTCCTGCGACGACGATTCGGCGGCGACAAGCTGTATACGGCCGTATTCAACGAATACATCCACAGCGTGTTCTCGCGTGGCTACCCGGTCGAATACTTCATCGAAGGCGGTCGTTCACGCACCGGCCGGATGCGCAGCCCGGCGACCGGTACCGTGGCGATGACAGTGCGCAGCCACTTGCGCGACCATTCCCGTCCCATCGTTTTCATCCCGGTCTACATCGGCTATGAAAAAGTCTTCGAATCCCGCTCCTATCTCAGTGAACTGCAGGGCAAGGAGAAGAAAAAGGAAAACCTGTTCGATCTGGTCAAATCCGTGCGTCGGCTGAAAAACTACGGGCAGGTGTACCTGAACTTCGGTGAACCCCTGCGCCTGATCAAGCGACTGAACGAAGAACACCCGGATTGGGTGCAGCAATCCTACGGCCCCGAAGACCGACCGAGCTGGATCGTCCCCTTTGTCGACGGCCTGGCACGCGACATCGTCACCCGCATCAACGCGGCGGCCGCGCTCAATCCCATCAACATGATCGCATTGACCTTGCTGGCCACCTCGCGCCAGGCCATCGACGGGGCCTTGCTGAATCGTCAGCTCAAGCTGTTGATCGATCTCCAGCAGCACCAACCGTACAGTCCGTACATGACCTTGCCCGAGGGAACGCCGGACGACTGGATCAGCTATGCGATGAGCATGGGCATGCTGCACCAGATTCCGCAAAAGCTGGGCGATCTCTATGGCCTCGACAGCCAGAATGCGGTTCTGTTGTCGTACTACCGCAACAATGTCCAGCACCTCTATGCCCTGCCCTCCCTGGTGGCGGCTCTGCTGGGCCAGGGCCAGGGCATCGATGAGGTCACCCTGCGTGAACGTATCCGTTTGATCTACCCGTACATCAAAAGCGAACTCTTTCTGTCGCCCACGGTGGACGAAGCCGAATCCCAGTTGACGGACTGGTTGTTGTATCTCGCCGAACAGGGGCTCGTCGAACAACATGAGGGACGCTGGCATGCGGCATTGAAAGGCACGGCCCGCCGGCTGCAACTGGAAATGCTCGGAGCGATCATGCTGCCCACGCTGGAGCGGTACCTGCTGACGCTGGCTGTGCTGGCCCGTCTGGGTTCGGCCCGGGCTTCGACCACGGAGCTCGAAAATCAATCCCAGCAAATGGCGCAGCGGGTCTCTGTACTGAACGGATTGAACGCGCCTGAATTCTTCGACAAAGCCCTGTTCAAAAACTTCATTCAGACACTGAAAAATCGCGGCGCGATCGAAGTCAACAGCGACCAATGCATCGAATTCGACGACCGCATCATCCGCGTCATCATGGCCGCGGACAGTGTCGTACCGGCGCCGGTCCTCTACAACATCATGCAGGTGACGGGCCTGAGAGAAAACGACGGGGATCAGTCGGAAATGGAGCGCAGCGCGTAGATGTCGAATCGGTTGCTTTTGCCGGTCAGGCTGTAGGTGGGAGCCTGACCGGCCAAGGGCGGCGCGACCCGGGGACGCTTGACGACGACCCTGCGCGCGGCCAGTGACAGCGCCGGAGCCAGCAATCGATCGGCATCCTCGTCGGCACCCACCAGTTCGTGAAACAGCGCCATGTCCTTTTTGACCGCAGCTTTGGAACGACGCTCCGGAAACATGGGGTCGAGGTAGACAACATCCGGCTCGGGCAGTGCATCGGCCCTGTCCGAAAGATCGCCATCCAACAGCGTCATTCGATCGAACAGCTCCGGCTGACCTTGCCGTCCCCGTGCCAACCCGTCCTGCAACAGCAGGCGAACCACCGGGTGCCGCTCCAGCAGCCAGACACGAGCGCCCAGACCGGCCAGCACAAACGCATCGCGTCCCAATCCGGCCGTGGCATCCAATATCGTCAGGGCCGGGTTCTGCGCTAGCCCCACGGCCTTGGCGATCGCCTGAGACCGTCCACCGCCATGCTGTTGCCGATGGCGGGCCTTGCCGGCCAGGAAATCCACAACGACCGGTTTCTGCCTGGGAGTGTCCGCGTGGGCCAGCCCCAGCGCTCCGTCCGTCACTGTCAGGTAGAGCCCCTCGGGACGGTGCGTCACGCAACCGCCCCATGCCGCCAGGGCTTCCCGTGTGATCGGCTGAAGTGTGTTCAGGTCCTCGCCGTCGGGGAGATAACAGTCGATCATCCGCGTTTCTCCGCGTTGTTAACCGAGCTGGAAATAAACGACGAAGAGAATGCCGCCCAATACCAGCCGGTATATCACAAACGGCAGGAACCCCATTTTCTCAATCCACTTGAGAAACAGTGCGATACATAAATAAGCGCTGATGAAGGACAACACGGTGCCGCCAATCAGCTCCGACCAATACACCAGATCCGGCTGTTGGATCAATTCGATGGTCTTCAGCAAGCCCGCGGCCAGAATGAGGGGAATGGACAGCAAGAAACTGAATCGGGCGGCATCGGTCTTTTGATATCCAAGCGCCAGGGCCGCCGTCATGGTGATGCCACTGCGCGAGGTGCCGGGGATCAGGGCCAACGCCTGGGCGAAACCGATCACCAATACGTCACGAAATGTCAGCTTAGCGATGCCTTTGTGTTGTCGAACACCGGCGTCGGACCACCAAAGCGCCAGGCCAAAGACCGTGGTCGTGATGGCGATGACCAATATGCTGCGCAGGTGTTGTTCGATGAAATCATCGAACACCAGACCCAGTACACCGGCCGGGATGGTCCCCAGTATCACCCACCAGGCCAGCCGACGGTGCTCGGCGTCATGCGGCTGACGAGCCAGATGTCGCAGCCAGTGCTCGGCCATGGTGTAGACCTCGCTGCGGAAATACACCAGCACGGCCAACAACGACCCCACGTGCACGGCGACGTCGAAGGCCAGCCCTTGATCGGGCCAACCCAACAATTGCGACGGCAGGATCAAATGGGCGGAACTGGAAATGGGGAGGAATTCCGTCAGTCCCTGGATCAGGGCCAGTACGATTACCTGAATCTCGGTCAGCACCTTGGCTTCCTTATGAGTGAATGCATGGAGTTTACGGGACGATCAGGATCCGACTTTAGGCTTTTTGTCCCAGGTCACCTTGTCGCGAAGATAGACCGGCAGGGCCTGTTCCGGCGGCAGCACCAGGCTGTCGTCGTCCCGCACCAATCGTTCGGCCAGGCGAGCCCCATAACCGGCGTTGGGCAGGGTTTCATCGATGGAGGCGGAAGCCAACCGCCCTTGCCAGGCCTGCGAAAAGTCGTAGTCCGTCAGCCAGCCGTTGCCGCTCAGGACCGCGTTCGGATCGGGTTCCGGCAATGCCATGGGAATGCACAGCTGTTCGTGGCCGATCAATTCCGGAACGCCGTCTTCGTTTTTACGATATCGGGCAAAATACAGCTCCCGCATGCGGGCATCCAGAGCGGTCCAGATCTCTTTATCGTCACCGGCCGCGCATTCGAACGCCAGAGTTTGCAGGGTACTGACGGGTACGACGCCACAGTCCGCACCCAGGGCGATGCCCTGTGCCACACCGGCGGCGATGCGGATCCCGGTGAATGACCCGGGACCACGACCGTAGACGACGAAGTCGATCGAGCGCTTGGACCAGCCGGCCTCGGACATCAGCCTGTCCAGCTGGGGCAGCACTTGCCGGGCGTGCTGGCGAGGCAGGGGTTCATGAAACGTCAACAGCCCATCGGCGCTTAGCAGCGCCAGGGAACAGACGTCAGCGGTGGTGTCGATGGCGAGTATACGGGGCATCGGGCCGGCTCTGTCTAAAAGGCGGGTATTCTAACACGCACAAGCCCGGACCAGAATACGACCTCGCCACACCGGAAACTGGGGCTGCCACAAAAAAGCCACCCGGAGGTGGCTTTTTGCGGTGACGGTAACTCAACCGAACAGAGGGGTGATCAGCTCGCGGCCTTCTTCGGCGGACGACCTGGGCGACGACCCCGTTTTTTGGGTCCGGGTTTCTTCTTGGCGGCTTCTTTCTTTTCCAACGCCTTGATCTTCGACTTGATCTTCTTGGCCTGGGCTTTCACCTTCGCTTCCTCTTTGGTGCGGAAGGCTTTCAGCTTCTTGGCATCTTTGCGTTGACGGTCGGCACGCCATTTCGTCTCGAATTTGGCGATGTCTTTCGCCAGGTCTTCTTCCTGCTTGGCGGTCAGACCCATTTCGAATTCCGCGACACGCAGCTCCATCTTGGCCTTGTGCTCTTCTTCCTGAGCCTGAATTTCAGCGACTTTCAGGTCGAACTTGGCGGCTTTTACATCCTGCTTGGCTTTGGCGACGGCTGCGCGGGCGTCTTTTTCCCGTGCCGTGGCGGTTTCAAGCTGACGTTTGGCGGCGGCGGATTTCACAGTCGCCGCCTTGGTCTTGGCGGTGGTTTTCTTAGCAGCAGCCGCGTTCAGCTTAGCCTCGGCCTTGGCGACTGCGGTTTCAGCCTTGTCCAGCTTCTTGGAAGCCGCCACAACACCGGCGTTAACGACCGGTTCGGCCGCTACCGTCGCGACGCTTGTGGCCGCTCGACGAGTCGCCGCTTTTTTCTTGGCGGGTGCTTTCTTGGCTGTGGTCTTTTTAGCGGCGGTTTTCTTTGCCGCGGTTTTTCGTGCAGTACGTTTGGTGCCGGGTTTCGGTCCGCGCTTTGCGGCCGTTTTCTTTTTAGCTGCAGCCATTGCTGTCTCCTTATTGTTTCACTATCAAACTACGAATAGCTTACCGTCAAACGTAATTTAGTCAGTTGATATAAAAGATGCAAATTAATATGGCTCAAATTTGCCGAAAGTTTCACTTTTTTCCAAAAGATTTAATCATTTTGTACAAGGATGTGAAAAAATACCGGATAAGCCTCCCCAATAGACTTGTTCATTTCGCGGACGAACTCAAATTCGAGATTCAATTCAAAGGTACTTTTATCGCCAATTTCAGATCCAATACCTTTGCTGTTCCGAATAATCCGTATTCCTGAACTGTCCGCGGATCACGGAAGGTTCACTTGCGACACACACGACGAAGCCGAAAACACACGCCCGGGTTTTTTAAGTCCGCGAATATCGTTCTCGGAATTGGTTCCGGTGTTCCATTCAGGCGAATAAAAAAGTATCGAAACCATACTGCTCCGAGGACGGTGACATATACCGACGATCATGCCGAGCAGGATCCCCTTCGATAGGCGTATTCCATATCAACTTCAATTGCGACCGATCCCGGGAATGCGGAGCGCTACAACCCGCTGATTACAAAGTTCTACAATTGTCACATCCACGTTCCCCATGGGCTCACGCGTGAGCGCTTGCTCACATCGGGATAATGACACCTTATCCACAAGCACTCCCCAGACTTATCCTTTGCCCGCGAAGCAGACGAGGCGTACCGTGCTGTGCCATGCATCATCTGGAGGGACTCTCTCGTGACCGCCAATGCCACTGCGATTGCGGATTCGACACCGACTCTGGTTTTTCTGCGCCGACAACAGGTGGCGGACATGATCATAGAACTGTCGTTCAATGAAGCCGCCCGACAACAACTCCCGACCATGAAAGGGTTGCTGATCGATGCGCTGTATCACCTTCCGCCGAAGAGTTTCATCGCGGACGACTGGTCCTGCATCCTGAACCAGGTCATCAAGGCACTGTTGCTGCAACAGGAAACCCAAACCGAGACGCGGATGCCCGCACCTCTGCTGGGCGCCATCAGTCAGTTGGAACGACGACTGTGATCAGGGAGTACGCGAGAGCGGGAACCTTTTAATCTCTCGTGAAGGGTCGCAGTGAGGTCAATACCCATTGGTCCTGCTGCCATTCCAGGGTCGCGGTGCCTTCGACCGGATTGTCCAGACTGGTCTTGATGCGGTTCAAGCGGGCATCCCCATCGAAAGCCGGCGCCCAAACCCATTCGTCCAGTTGGATGGCCTGCCAACTGAAGCGAATACGCGCGATCGTCCGACCGTCCGGTTGCGGATCCGTCATGACTTCACCGACCCGGTTCAATCGAGCATTGCCAAAACGGACGGGTTGGCCGATCCGGTCGAGATCGCGGTAATAACGAACACCCGCGGTATTGCGTTGCACCCAGCCGTTGGCGGTCAGCTCGCGTTGAAGAGCAACCACGTCATCCCGTTGCAGCAGTGATTCCGCGACGAGTACATCGAGTTGGTGTTTCAGTTCGGGGGTCTGGCCTTCCATCAGTGTCAGCGGCAGTTCGGGAAGGTTGAGGGTCATGACGGCCCGACTCAGGGCTTCGTCGATCTGTTCGGAGGCGATCAGGCGCAGCTGTTGGCGGGCATGCCCGGTGGCTCCATAGGCCAATAGGTGATTGGAGAATAAAAGGAGTAACAATAATAAAAAAATGTTCTTATGGATGGTCATCCTCGTCTCCTGGCCTGGAGGCCCCGTGATGCGTGGCCTTGCCTTGAGTTTATGTCGGTATGGACATAAAAATCTTGATGTTAGAAAAGATCGGTTCATCAATTCGGGGGCGAAAACACAATGCGTTGCTATAGTCAATCATACTGTTGATCGTAGCAGCAGCAGTATGGTGACTACTCCCATGTGGGCCCTGCCCCATGTTCAAACGGACGCCCTCCCCGGCGTCCGTTCTTTTATCTGTGTATTGTGCCGGGAACCCGCAACAGGTGGAGGGGGTTCTCATTTGGGGTCGCCATGAACCCATCCATGGGGGCTTGACTTCGGCAGTCCCTGCCTCAGACATCCCCAAAAGAGAACCCCCGCCACCTGTCGCTAATCATCAGTGACCAAATCCCGGTAATGCCTTCTGAAATCTTAATCCGGCTTGTCGATCATGTCGGATAATCCAACTTTTCTGTCACATCGTTCCCTTTGTTACACTACCCCACCATTTTCAAGGACCCTCACCATGCATCCTACCTGGCAATTACTGGAACGCCACCGCGACGAATTGGATCGGGAAGCCGTTCTCTGGATCGATCCACCGGAAGACCATGATTTGATGAAACCCCAGGACGGTCTGGTGACCTTGAATCGTCAACTGTTTCGGCACAGTCGTCCGCGCGGGGTAACGCCGGCCGATGAATGGCCCGGAGGGCTGTCACGGGTGGTTTTGTTCTATCCGAAAGCGAAGGAGCGGTTGGATTGGTGGTTGGGTCAAATTCAGCGCCATGCGCCGGATGCGGAGGTTCAGGTCGTCGGTGAAAACAATGGGGGTGTCAAGAGTTTTGCAAAGCGGGTGAAGCCGTTTGCGGTGGTAGAGAAGTTGGATACGGCGCGTCATTGTGCGTTGTTCACGTATCGGGCTACGGGTGAGGTGCCGGCCGGTGAGGGTTGGCGGACGTTCGAGCATGGCGAGCATCGGATTTACGCGTTGCCGGGGGTATTCAGTCAGCAGAAACTGGATAAAGGGACGGCGTTGCTACTGGATACGCTGCCGGTGTTTAAGGGGCGAATCCTTGAATTCGGGTGTGGCAGCGGGGTTTTGGCCTGCGATCTGCTGTCCCGTTCGGACAGTGCGCAATTGACGGCGGTCGATGTCGATTGGGCCGCGGTTCAGTCGACTCAAAGGACTCTGGATGAAGCGGGGTTCAGTGATCGCAGCCGGGTGTTGTGGTCGGATGGCTTGTCGGAGGTGCCGCGTGAGCATTTCGATGTTCTGGTCACCAATCCACCCTTTCATGCGGGCATCAAGACGCATTACGAGCCGAGCGAACGGTTCTTCCGCGAGTGCCATCAGTGGATCAGACCCGGCGGCGAGCTGTGGTGGGTGGCGAACGATTTTCTGGATTATCAGTCGGTATTGGGGTCCGAATTCCGGTTTTGCGATGAGAAACGCCATCACCAGGGGTTTCGCATTTTCCGGGCACGCAAGTAACCCGCGACCGGACAACTCGATGTCCGTTCTTCAGTGTCTGGACAGGTCGCCGACGAACAGGTATCCCTTGCTGCGCACGGTTTTAATGCGTCGAGGGTGCACCGGGTCGTCGCCGACCTTGGGCCGGATTCGGGATACACGGACATCGACCGAGCGGTCCTGCCCGTCGTATTCGATGCCGCGCAACCGGCTGAATATTTCCTCACGCGTCAGGATTTCCCCGGCGTGGCTGGACAGCAGCCAGAGCAAATCGAATTCCGCACTGGTCAGATCGATCGGCGCGTTGCCGAGCCAGGCTTCGCGCATGGTGTTGTCGATGATCAGGTCACCGAATTCCAGGCGCTCGGTATCGCGTTTGTACTCCGCCTTGCGACCGTGTTCGCCGCGTCGCAGAATGGCCTGGCATCGCGCCAGGATCAGGCGCAGGGAGGCGTCCTTGACGATGTAGTCGTCGGCACCCATGTCCAGGCCCAGCACCTGGTCCAGCTCATCCGAGCGATGGCTGAGCAGAACGACATTGCCGTTATAGTCTTTCCGGCACAGTTTGCAGATGGTCAGGCCGCTTTCCCCTTCCAGGTCGACCTCCAATAGCACCAGATCGGGCTGCTCGTCCCGAATGCGCTTCAACGCCTGGGACGATTCCGGTTCGACCTCCACCTCGTACTCGTTACTGGCCAGGTAATCCCGCAACCGTCGCGCATAGTCGAGGTTGTCATCAATGATCAGGAAACGCTTTTTGGTCATCGTATCCGCTCGATATCCCACAGAAGACTGACTCCGTCTGGTTGACGTGGTCACCGCCCCACCCGGCAGGACTTCGGGGTCGGCTCATCCGGGACGGCCGGGCGTCTCCCGAATGTGCCATTATTGGACCATTCGGTTGAATTTCCGGCGCCGAATTCGTCAAACAACCGCCGACGCCGGTTACCCGCCGTTACATCCTATAACTCTAGACGGTATTTGGGACTTTGCAGCAAATTTACCGCTTCCGAACCGGACATTGTCGACATTTTCGGGCATCAACGAGTGCCGAAGATCCGGTCACCGGCGTCCCCCAGGCCCGGAATGATATAACCCTGGTCGTTCAAACGCTCATCGATGGACGCGACATAGATCTCGATGTCCGGATGCACTTTGGTTACCGCCTCGATCCCCTCCGGCGCCGCGACCAGAAACAAGCCCATGATACGTTGGCAACCCTTTTGCTTGAGCAGATCGATGGTGGCGATCAGAGTTCCGCCGGTGGCCAGCATGGGGTCGACAATCAGAGCCGTGCGATCCTCGACGTCTTCGATCACCTTGTCGAAATACGGCACCGGTTCCAGGGTTTCCTCATCCCGATACAAACCCACGACACTGACCTTGGCGTTCGGGATCAACTGCAACACCCCGTCCAACATACCCAGGCCCGCCCGAAGAATCGGAACCACGGTGATCTTCTTGCCCTTGATCCGCTGAACCGTCAACGTCGACCCGGTCCAGTTCTCGATCTCGACCGACTCGGTCGCGAGCGTCCGTCCGGCCTCATAGGTCAGCAGGTTACCCACCTCACTGGCCAGCTCCCGGAAGTGTTTCGTACTCGTCCCCACTTCCCGCATGATGCCCAATTTGTGCTGAATCAACGGATGCGTAATTTCATGAACCGCCATAGGGTTGGATCCTCATCTATTCTGTCGGTTACCACTTTACTATGAGTTGGTGTTTGTGCCACCGATATGGGGACTGACGTGTTGAGAATTGTGCCCATTTACTCGTTTTGTACTGTGGCTGGGTTTGGTTTTGTGGCGGGAAGCTGTGACTACCCGCAGGGATGTTCACTTTGAGTGGGCCATCTTTTTGACTGGGTCGACAACGGCAGATAACGCTGTCGCTCTTCTGCCCTACGATATACAGGCAGTGGTTCCTTTCTAGGAAAGGTTATATACATTGATGGCTGGTGGTTGGGGTGATGAGTGGCCGGTGCCGGGGATGCTCACGCAGAGGCATCCGCAGCATGGACGCTGCGGCTAAGCCTACATGGACGTATTCACGGCGGCCTCGGAGGGAGGATCACCGGCAACGGCCACGGGTTCCTAGGCACATAGCCAGAACAAACCACAGTCCCTAAAAGCCATCCACTGGCAGAGGACTCTACTCAACGTCGGCCATGAAATCGAGTTCGGCCTGCTGGCGGATGACCTTGCGGTGATTGGCCCAGAGCGTCTTGATCTTGTCCTGATTGCACTTCTGGCGATCCACCAGCACCCGGGTATTCAACTCACCGATCCGATTGGCGCCCGCCAACGGCACCTTCGAGAACACGAACTGGTTCGAAATCATGTCCATGAAGGGGCCTGACTTACTGGTCGGCATGATGAACAGCAACTGCAACCCGAGGGACTCCGTCAGGTAACGAATCACCTCCTTCGAACGAGTCTCGTCCATCTTCGAGAACGCCTCGTCCACCAGCACCATCCGCAACTGGCTGTCCCCTTCGTTGAAGCGGAACGCCGATGTGATGGCCGCCGAGCGGATGATGTAGGCCGGTGTCTCCAACTGGCCGCCGGACCCGGTGCCGTATTGGCTCAAGGCGATCGGCTGCTTGCCGTCCGGTTGCTTGTAGATCTCGTAGTTGCGGTAGTTCCGGTAATCGGATATCCGCTCCAGTTCACGCAGCGCTTTTTGTTCGTCGTCGTCCAGCAACATCTCCATCAACTGATCGCGAATACGGGCGGAGCGTTGGCTGAGTTCGGTGTCGAACAGGGTCTGGCCTTCGCCCAGCGACGGGCTTTTGATGACTTCGTCGAAGAAGTGCCAGTATTCCTTGTATTCCGGTACCCAGTCCCAGTCGAACCAGTAGCGTTCGCGGTCGGCACCGAAGCGGTGGTGTTCGAGTTCCTTGTTCAAGTCCTCGAGCACGCGCTTGCCGTCGTTGATGGACTGGTAAATGGCGTGGCAGAGGTTGGTGACAAAGGCGTTGTTGAAGCTGTCTTTCAACGCCGTCAGGTTGTCGACCTTTTCCACCAGGATGTTGTTCTTCAGGCGGTTGTGCACCTGATCGACCTGTCGGCGCAGGGAGACGATGCCCTGGAAAAAATCGGCGCTGTGCAGCTCGCTGTAATTCAGATCGAGGGCGATGGCGTCCTGCGGCTGGCAATCCTGATTGTGGTCCTTGAGCAATTGTTCCAGTTCGTGCGCACGGGCGTTGAGCTCGCCTTCGAGTGATTTGCGCAGGTTTTCCTGAATCTCAGGGTCGGCCGAATCGGCCGTTTCATCCGCATCAAACAGCCGGGCTTCGACATCGAACTCCGGCCAGACAGAGACGATATCGCGCAGGGACTGTTCTTTCTGCTCACTGCGCAGTTCGGTGTCTTCCTGTTGGTCGCTCAAGGCCTTGCACTGGCGCGACAGGGTTTCGATGCGCTCGCCCAGGCTGCCACGCCGCTCGATCAGTTCGCGGATGCGGTTGTCCAGCTCTTTGAGTTGCTGGTTGACGGACTGATATTCGGCTTCCAACCCGCTGGTATCGCTCAAATCCAGCGCGGTCAACGATTGCTCGGCGGTACGCAGGGCTCGCTGGGTTTCCAGCATCTCGCGCATCAGATCGGCGTGACTCAGGTGAGCCAGCTGGTTGACGGCACGATACAGGTCGCGCACTTCCCCGACCTGGTCCTGCAACTCATTGGCCTGGGCGGCCAGGGTCATCAATTCCTCTTTTTTCGCTTCCAGTGCGCGTTCGCGCGCACCCTGGCCGAAGACCAGATTCGCCACCGGCATGTCGCAGCGATACATGGCGTAGGCGCCGCTGCCGAGGCCGTTGCGGGTGACACCGCGCCGGGTACGCTTCAGTTCCTCGGCGTCCGAGCATTGCTCGACCAGACCGTAACTGGCGGTCAGGTAGGTGCGCGCGACGGAGTGATCGAAGGCCATCAGATGGATGATCGAATTCGATGGCAGCTTGATGCGATCGGCATCGCCCTTGGCCTTGCTGCCCTGGATAACCCGGGCACGGTTGTCCTTGGGCAGATTACGAACCGTCTGAATGGCGCGCGCCTCGTATTCCGGTTCCACCAGGATGGCGAAACGGGCACCGCCGATGTACCCCTCCAGTGCGGATTGCCACTCCGGATCCTTGATTTCGACATGATCGCACAGCACGCGCGGGTCGGCGTCGGGCCACTCGCGTCGGATCGCATCGATGGCGGCCCGGACATGCGGCGGGTAGTTCAACTGCTGGCCTTCGAGGCTGTCGATGTCCTGTTGCTTGCGCGTCAGCGACTGGCGCAGTTGGGTCAGGCGTTGTTCGCGCCGGTCCTGCAGGCGTTGCAGCTGATCGCGCAGGCTGACGCCTGAAGTCGAGTGCTCTTCGCTGAACCAGGTATCGCGCCAGCGGTTGAACACCCGCTGCTGGGCCAAAACCTCGTCCAGATGCTGCTCCAGCGGTGAGATATCGATCCAGTCCCGGTTCATCAGCGAGCGGAAATCGACCGGGCTGCGGCTGTGTTGCATCACCTCTTTGGCCAGTTGCCCTAACGCCTTACCACCCAGTTCCGGCAACTCGGTCGCCAGACTGGTCTTCAGCAACGCCTGCTGGATATGGCTGCTGGCGTCGATGCTGCGTTGCAGCCATTCATCCTGTTTCAGCAGCGGCTCGGCCTGCTGGATCAGTTTGCGATTATTTTCTTCGATGGCGCGCTCGAACTTGTCCTTGTCCTGCAGGGCGCCAACGCCCCGGCGCTGCGCTTCCAGCGAGACCAGTTGCTCGTGCGTCTGGTCGCGACGCTGCTCGGTGACTTCCAGCTCGCTGTGTACCCCGTCGCGTTCCTGCAACAGGGCTTGCTGTTCATTCTTGGCTTGCAGGTACCGCTTCTGGTCTTTGACGAAGCGGGCCTTGGCGGCGATGTAGTCGGCGACGTTGTACTCGATCCATTGCTGGATGTACTGATCCGCCTGGGTGCGCCCGCCGACCAGTCGGTCGATGGTTTCCTTCAGGCGATTGGCCTCCGCTTCCATGCCGCTGATGGTTTTCATCAGGTCGGAGACGGTGCGGATGGCCTCGCCCAGGTCTTTCTGCTCGAGGATTTCCTGGGCCACGAAGGCGTTGATGCTGCGCACCGGTTTGTAGGCCATGAAACGGGAGAAAGCGCGGGCGGCATTGATCGCCTCGCGTTCGCTGACGGCATCGGAGCGACCGCGAATCGCGGAATACAGACGACGCAGATACTGTTTCTTGGTGTCGTATTTTTCGACGTCCAGCCCCTGCCCCTTCAACCGGCCGACGATCTTGTCGAGCGTCACCACGGACCGGCCGTCGTCGGACTCGATGACGAAATCGGACTGGGTCAGTTGCTCGCCGGGTGTGATCATGTACAGCAGATCGCCCTGACGGGCCACGGGCTGCGCCCCGGCTTTATCCAGGTAGGCACTGACGCCGATGACGGCGGTGAAAGGTTCGGCCGGCTCGCCCTGGGTCGGGTGAAAGACCGCGGCCAGATAGCCGACGGCTCCGTCCGGTCGGGCGTATGAGCCGTCATCACAGCCGAGCACATAGGATGCCAGGGTGCGCACCTGCTTGCCGCGACCGCGTTGGGTCGCTTCGTCCTGTCCCGGGTTGAAATGGAACAGGGTGTCGTGGGCGGCGGTCATCACCGTCTGAATGGCGTCCGCCGCCGTGGTTTTACCGGAACCGTTGCCGCCGCTCAACAGATTGATCGGGCCGAAATCGAATTCCAGCAGCGGGATATTGCCCCAGTTAACGTAGATGAACTTTTTCAGAAACATGCGTCAATCCCGTGAAAATACCGAAGCCGTGTCGTCGAGTACCGTGACCCGGGGTTCCTCGGGTTCGGCGGTGGGTGCGTCTTCGTCGTCGGCCGTCTCATTTGTTGTGTCGGAGTCGTTGCCGTCGTTGTCGTCCGGAGTCGGATCGACCGGCGTGTCCGCCGGTTCAACCCCGGCCAGCAAGGCCGACAGCACATCGTCGGACACATAGCTCATGATCATCGGCCGAATGCGCACCCAGAAATCGCCGGTTTCGAGCGCTTCTTCCTGACTGACCTGAATCAGGCGCAGTTGGCGCAGGCGCCGGAACAGATGCTTACGCTCTGTCACGCCTTCCGGCAGGGTGCGCTTCAACAAATTGCGCAACGAGATGCTGATGTTCTCGAGCGAGGCCAATACACAGCCGTTGTCGTCGACCTGACCTTCGCGCAGCGCGCGGTCATAGAGACTGCGCAGCACCAGAACCAACGCCACTTCCTGCTGCGACAGCCGCACCCGGAAACCGCCGTTGAACGGCCCCTCGCCGCTGTCGTCCAGGCCGGGTACTTCCGCTCCCGGCGGGAACAGGCGTACGAAGTTGAAGCGTTTGTCGTGCTGCACCTGAACACCGATCAGGCTCAGGTAGTCGGTGACCGGCCCTTCCAGGCGCAAATAACGGTCATACAGCTGCTGTTCGACCTGACTTTCGTCGCGGCAGATCACGCCGTAGTCGAGCAGGCGGATCAACAGCTCGCTGTAGTCGTTGCGGCTGAATCCTTCCTGCTCCAGTCGTTGATCCAGCTCATGAAACATCGTGGCCTTCCTCTTGTGCTTGGTCGGATCGGGTTTCCAGACGAATGGTGAAGTTGTCGCGGGATTCGAAATACTCGGACGGCTCGCCGGCATTGCGCCACTCGACGATGAAGCGATACTCGGACGAGAGCGACTGGGCCGAGCCCACTTCGATGGCGTGCGCCAGCGCCAGCAGGTCGTCCGCCGAGTGCACCGGCAGTTCGGACGTTGTGACCACCTCGCCCCGGCTCAGTTGGCGCACCAGATACTGACGCACCCGGTTGTCGTTGATGAGGAACGCCTGATCCAGGACCTGCTGGACATAGAGCTCCTTGCGCGCCTCGACATCGAAATCGTCCGGACTGTCTTCGGTGACGTCCATGGAGAAGGTGCGGCGGGTTCGCTGGGCGTGCATGCGCACACTGGCCGGGTCGATGAAGCCGATATGGGGGACGGCCATCTCGGCCCCGGCCCGGGCCAGGGCTTCGTTACGGGTTGTCTCGTCAAACTCGCTCAACTGTTTGCAGACCTTGACCACGTCGTTGTGCTGCTGGCTGGCCAGATAGCTGATCTGGCGGATGATGACGTCCGCCCGCTTGGTGAAGCCCTGCAACGCCCGGCGCAGCGCCGGTACCATGATGTCGCTGGCCGCTTTCAACCGGCTCTCGATATTGTCCAGCACGGTCCAGAGCAGGCTCTGGCCGTCCCGCACTTCTTCCGGCAGCAGTTCGCGCAGGCGTCGTTCCGCCCGGGCTTTGAAATCCCGGTCACGGGCGCGGATGGCGCGGATGCACAGGGCGATGTCGTCGCGGTACTTTTCGACGTTGTCCGCGCTCAGGCGAATGGCCAGGTCGGGTTGGAATCGCTTTTCCATGAAATCGAAGAAATCCTGGCTGGCGCGCTGCACCAGCACCTGGCTTTCCATCTGCCGGACCAGATCGCGCTTGCGTTCGTCCAGTTCGGCGATGATGTCGGTGAAATCGCTGATGATCCGCTCGGAATGCTCCCAGGCGTCGAGCAGATCGTAAACTTCGCCCCGTTCCCGGAAGGATTGCAGGGAGTTCCGCACGTTCCGGGTGTTGCGATGCCGGGTTCGTATGTTACTGAGGTCGCTGCCGACGAAGGGCTCGGTGAACTGGCGTCCCATGCGGCTGAAGTTGTAGCTGCTGAGCAGGGTGGCTTCGTCGACCTGTTTTTCCAGCCAGCCGTGTTCGATCAGGAAATTGAGCGACCAGACGGCCTGCTCCCGGTCGCTGCGAAAACGCCCTTCCGACTCGCCGTCGTCGGTGGTCAACTCGGGCGCGCGCGCCAGGGCGCCCTGGAAGGTGTCGATGATATCGTCCCGGGTCAGGGCGTGGCCGTAGTCGGCGCTGGAACTGGTGTAGAGACGCCGGTACAGCTCTTTCAGGCACTCGACCAGCTGCTCACGGTACTTACCCGTCAGCGGCTTGAAGAACTGGCTGCGCTCGTTTTCGAAAAACATAGGAAAATCAATATCTTGTGGGTGACAACACCGGACGCCCGAGGATACCCTAAATTGGCTTTCCCGGACAGACGGTGAACGCTTTTGAACATCGCTCGGTTGACGGGCTGGGTCTGTGGCTTGAATGCTCCTTTTGTGGCCTCACTTGGTATGTTTAAGCCTGTGGTTTCTTGGGGTTCGGTGGCTGAATCCGCCCCGAGGTGGGGGGAGTCCCTGTCGGGGTCGTCGTGAATACATCCGTGTAGACTTGACCGCAGCATCCATGCTGCGGACATCCCCGACAGGGACTCCCCCCACCTCGGGGCTCACACCGGACGCCCCACTACCCCTCACAACAACGGGAACGGACTGTACACAGACCTTTCCCGTACAGTACTGAACCAGAGCAACCCAGGAACCGTAACTGAAACCCGAGCCTGGAAAATTTCCAAGCTAACAGAGCATGACTCCATAATAAGGAAACGACATGACCCAACTGAACCTTCCCAAGGCCGGCGACCCGGCCCCGGAATTCACCACCGTCAACCAGGACGGCAAAGAAGTCTCCCTGGCGGATTATCGCGGCAAAAAAGTCGTCCTGTACTTCTACCCCAAAGCTATGACTCCGGGCTGTACCACCCAGGCGTGCGGTCTGCGTGACACCAAGACCGAACTGGACAAGCGCAACGCCGTGGCAATCGGCATCAGCCCGGACGCCCCCAAGCGATTGACCCGATTCATCGAGAAAGAAGGCCTGAATTTCGACCTGCTGAGCGATGAAGACCACAGCATCGCGGACAAGTTCGGTGTCTGGGGTATGAAGAAGTTCATGGGACGGGAGTTCGAGGGCATCCACCGGATCACTTTCATTATCGATGAGGACGGCAAACTGGCTCATGTGATGGAGAAAGTTAAAACCAAATCGCATCACGATGATGTGTTGGCGGTTTTGGATGAGATGGGGTGATTGGATCGATGTCGGATTACGGCCTTCGGCCTAATCCGACCGGCTGGAAGCCCATCTGAGAAGCGGCACATAGTGCCAGTGACCAGTGCCGGGGATGCTCGCGGAGGGGTGTTCGCAGCAAGGACTAAAACGCCAGGAGCGTTTTAGCATGAGCGCAGCGAGCACGAAGGGTGAATCCCATGGATGGGATTCATATCCTGCGGCCTAGCCTACATGGATGTATTCACGGCGGCCCCGGAGCGAGGATCACCGGTGCCGGACACGAGTTCCTGGCAAAAGGGACACTTTAACCACAGTACCAAAAAGGTGTAGAGGCCACAAAGCCAAACCACTGGCACAATCAAACCACTTGCCGACAATCATCCGCTGTCACTAAAGTGTCGTATCATCGACTCAAGCAATGCCGGACGTAATTCCATGACCTCCAAACTGACCGATCACTACCGCCACATCCTGAGCGACCTGGGCGAACAACCCGAACGGGACGGCCTGGCCGATACCCCCGAGCGGGCGGCCAAAGCCATGCAGTTCCTCACCGGCGGCTACAGTGAAGACCTCGAGACTATCGTCAATGGCGCCATCTTCGAATCCGACACCGACGAAATGGTCGTGGTCCAGAACATCGAATTCTACTCCCTGTGCGAGCACCACATGCTGCCCTTCTTCGGTCAGGCGCACATTGCCTACATCCCCGACGGCAAGGTACTCGGCCTGAGCAAATTCGCACGCATCACCGACATGTACGCCCGACGGTTGCAGATCCAGGAAAAACTGACCAAGGAAATCGCCAATGCCGTCGCCGATGTCACCGGAGCCACCGGTGTGGGCGTGGTGCTCGAAGCCCGGCACATGTGCATGATGATGCGCGGCGTTCAGAAACAGAACTCCCTGATGACCACCTCCGTCATGCTCGGCGGTCTCCGGCACTCGCAAAACACCCGCAACGAATTTCTGACACTGATAGGACGACGCGCATGATCCGCGAAAACACCGAAGCCTGCATTCGCATCAAAGACCTCCGCCTGCGCACCCACGTCGGCATCAAGGAGGAGGAAATCAGAAACAAGCAGGACGTGCTGCTCAACATCACCATCCGCTTCGACGCCAGCGACGCCATTCACTCCACCGAGATCGAGGACACCCTCAACTACCGGTCGATCTGCAAGGAAATCATCGACTTCGTCGAAGGCAACCGCTTCCTGCTGCTCGAACGCATGACCCACGAAGTACTGGCTCTAATCATGGAACACACCGAAGTCCGCTTCGCCGAAGTCGAAATCGACAAACCTCATGCATTGCGTTTCGCGGAATCCGTATCCATCGCATTGAGCGCCGAGCGTCGGCCGGACTCCTGATTTAGCCACAGACCTCCTAGGGTGGGCATTGCCCACCATGGGAGGACAACACGCCAAGAGTCCATACCCGAATCAATGGGTGCGGCGATGGCACAATCCGGTGGTTAGATAGACTGGACTGGTGGGCCGTGCCCACCCTACGAGCTGTGATTACGGAGCCGCTGAAGGCTAGCGCCGGGGGCCGGGTTGCCCTATTCGAGGATGTCGGCAGCCATGGATGGCTGCCGTCAAGCCCCCATGGACGGGTTAATGGCGACCTCGAATAGGGCGACCCGGCCGCCGGCGCGGGTTTGAGCCGCCCCAGGTTGCATAGCCGGAAGTTCAGTGGTTTGATACGCCGCTTTCATTTTCAGGGGATGTCAGCGGTCATGGCACATTATCGGATTATCAATACCGGCGGCACCATCGGCATGGCCGCCACCGACCAGGGGCTGGCCCCCCAGCCCGGCCTGTTGCGCGAGCAACTCACCGGCCACCCGGATCTCGCCGGCTGGCGCGAGCACGACCTGAGCTGGGACGAATGGGAACCGCTGATCGACTCCTCCGACATCCGCCCCGGCCACTGGTATCGCCTGCGTGACGACATCCTGGCCTCGGACGCCGACGCCTTCCTGATCATCCACGGCACCGACACCCTGGCCTACACCGCGGCGGCCCTGAGCTTCCTGCTGGCCGGCTCGGGCAAGACAGTCATTCTGACCGGGTCGATGACGCCCCTGTCCCAGCCGGACAACGACGGCATCCCCAACCTGAACACCGCTCTCGACGCCCTGACCGCCAAACGACCCGAAGTCTGCGTCGCCTTCAGCGGCCGGGTCCTGCCGGCCAGCCGCATCACCAAGGCGGATACAACGGCCGACGATGCCTTTTTGACCCCCAACTGGTCCGAGTCCTTGTGGGATCAGGCGCCGGGCGCGCCCGAGACACCGCTCGGCAAACAATGGCGCCCCGCCGCCATCGGCCTGCAAATCCTGTTTCCGGGCATGCCGATGGACGGCCTGATGAGCATGGTGGAGCGCAACTACCGCGCTCTCGTGCTGAACACCTACGGCAGCGGCAATCTGATGAACGATGACGCCATGCGCCGCATCCTGGGTCGGGCGCATGATCAGGGCATCCCGGTCTTCGTGCGCAGCCAGTGCCTGCACGGCGAGGTCCACCTGGGTCAGTATGCGGCCAGCAGCCTGTTGACCGAGATCGGTGCGGTGTCCTGTGGCGGCATGCCGCTGGAAGCGGTCCTGACCAAGTTGCAGGTTCTGTGTTCGGAATACGACCGGGCCGATCAAATCGTCGAGGGCTTCAAGCGCCCCTGGGCCCGGGAATGGCAATCACTGGCCTGAGGCCAGTTGCTCTTCGGCCAACGGATGCCCGCCTTCGGCCGCCATCGCCAGGAAGTGGTGCGCCCGTTCGGGGTTTTTAGCGATCCCCGCGACACCGCCGTCCCGATAGCACTGGTACAACTGCCAGGCCACTCTGGGGCGGCCGGGCTCGGCGCAGGACAGCAAGTATCGGGCACCGGAAGACCGGCTCGCCTCATCGACACCTTTGTGCAGCAACAGAAAGCCGTACAATTCCTGGGCATCGGCCTCGCCCCGATCGGCGTAGCGGCGAAAGCCGCGCATCAGGCGATCGTGTACCCAGCGATGGCGCGTTAGCCAGGCCTGGTGAAAGACCCATTTCAATAGGGGGTAGCCGGTCAAGCAGGATCCTCCTCACAGCCCGTGTGGTTCGTCAGCTCAACCGATATAATGCCGGCCGAAACGTTAATCAACCCGAACAGGAGCTTCTATGACGCTCGGAACCTGGACACCCGACCAGGGCGCGCCGACGCCGCCCGACGCCGACACTCTGGCCAAAGCCGCCGAATTCGGGGTCGAGTCCGCCGACCGGTTCCCGTCGAACCCGGTCGATGCACTCGAACCGCTGCAGGTCTGGATGCGCCAGTCGCGCTCGGCCTGGGCTCCCTTACTGGAACCTCTACCCACCGAACAACTGGTGCGACTGGTGCGTTTTTTCACGCTGGCCGAACACCACTGGGCGGGCTGGGAAGGCCAGGATAAAAACCCGGTTGTGTGGATCTGCAAGGAACTGAAAACCCGGGACGCCTTTCCGGACGCCGAATTGACGCAGTGGATCAAGTCCCACACCGAAAACCGCTTCCTGCCTTACGGCAACCCTCTGGCATGACCCCCCACCTGCCCGTCGACGCCATCCGCGAACCGGTTCTGTCCCACTGGCGGAACCGGGGCTGCCTGGTGCAGTCGCCGCCGGGCTCGGGGAAGACCACACGGATTCCGCTGTGGCTGCTGGAGGCCAGTGAGCAGGAAGTCGTACTCCTTCTGCCCCGTCGCCTGCCGGTCAAGCTCGCGGCCAAGCGTCTGGCCGAACAACGGGGTGAACCCGTCGGCCAGAGCGTGGGCTACCGGCTGCGCGATGACAACCAGGCCGGCCCCCGGACCCGACTGACCGTGACCACCTACGGCAGCTTTATACGCCGGTTGCAGAACGATCCGGGTCTCGAGGGTGTCGGCACGGTCATTCTCGATGAATTCCACGAACGCCAATTGGATCAGGACACCTGCCTGACGCTGCTACACGCCTGCCGTGACCTGTTTCGCGACGATCTGAAGCTGCTGGTGATGTCCGCCACCCTGACGCTGGACACTCTGCAGAAAGCACTCGACCTTCCCCGGGTCGAATCGGACGGGGAATTGCACCCGCTGGCGTTCCGCTACCACCCGGTCGACGACAAACGCTGGCCCGTGGAACTGGCCAGGCTGCTCAGTCAGGTTCGACAGGAACGCGACGGTCACCAACTGGTTTTCCTGCCCGGATTGCGCGAGATCGAACAAACGGCCCGGGCGCTGTCCGACAGCGTTCCAAACTGCGTCGTTCACAGCCAGGTTCCCCAGGACGACCTCTACGAGCGCCTCGAATCGGCCGGGCCGACCGTCATTCTCAGCACCAACATCGCCGAAAGCAGCGTCACCCTGCCCGGCGTGCGCACCGTGATCGACCTGGGGCTCGAACGGTATCCGGTGATCAACCCTTTGACCGGGCTGACCGAACTGAAAACCCGCCGCATCAGCAAATCCAGCGCCACCCAGCGGGCCGGCCGGGCGGCCCGCCTGGGGCCCGGCCTGTGTTATCGGTTGTGGAGCGAGTCGGCCCACGATGCCCTGGCGCCCGATCAGCCTCCGGAAATCACCCAGGCCGACCTGACCCCTCTGGTGCTGACCCTGAATGCCTGGGGGCTGGATCGACACGACGCCTTTTGGCTGAGCGCACCGACAGCGGGCCGCTGGCAGGCCGCGCATGAGCGTCTACGGGATTGGGGCGCGCTGGACAACCAGGGTCGATTAACCGGGCACGGACAACAACTGGACACCCTTGGGGTGGAGCCCGCACTGGCCCACCTTGCACTGGTCGGCCGCCGGCACGACCGGGGTTCGGACGCCGTCTGGCTGGCCGCTTGCCTGGCCCGGGGCGAACCACTGACGGACGAACCGAGCAACCTCACCGAGACGGTACAACAGGCTCACCCGGCCCTGAAACGCGAAGCCGGCCGACTGGCCCGGCGACTGGGTATCACACTCGATGGCCGGGTCCGTCCGCTGCCGGACGCCGTATTGGTCGAGGCCCTGCCACACTGGCTGATCCGCATCGAACCGACCGGCCGGGCCCGGATGAACACGGGCCGTGAAGTCCGCTTCGCGACCCGTCCCCCTTCCTCGGCTTGGGCCCTGCTGTTGCACGGCCGGGACAAGGGTTCATCCATACAGGCCGATGTCGCCTGGCCCCTGGACGAGCAGACCGTTCAAACCCGGCTCCCCGAGCGGACCCGGGTTGTCTTCGATCCGGCTTACCGGCACAGCGGGTTTGCCGAACAACGCTGGCTGGGACCGTTTCTGATGTCCGAACAGCCGTCCCGGCCGGACTCGGACACCCGCCAGTCCGCCTGGCTCGACTGGCTCGCCCGGACCCCACTGGACCACTGGCCGAATGTCGATCGCGCGCTCGGCTGGCTGGAACGATACCGGTTGTTGCGGCGGCTCGACCCGGAATGGCCAAACCTGCCCGACAGCGAATCACTGTCCGAACTGGCCGAACCCTACCTGGGCTCGCTCGAACGGCTCGACGCACTCGACACCCTTGCCATTCTGCAAGCCTGGCTGGGCTACGACGCCTGTCGTCGCCTGGACGATCTGTGCCCGACGCGCTGGGAAGCGCCCTCCGGGCGGCATTGCGAGCTGGTGTACGATGCCGTTCACGACCGGGTCAGTGCCGCCCTCAAGCTGCAGGAGGCCTTCGGACTGGCGGACACACCCAAACTGGCCGGTGGCCGCCAGGCCATCACCCTGGATCTGCAAGCCCCGAACGGTCGCACCCTGGCCCGGGTCACGGATTTGCCGCATTTTTGGCGTAGCGTTTATCCACAGGTACGAAAGGAGATGCGCGGCCGCTACAACAAACACCCCTGGCCCGAAGACCCGATGACCGCAGCGGCCACCCGGGCCACCAACCGCCAATTGCGCCGAACACAGGATTTATCATGACAGAACTGCGTAAACAGCAAGCCACCGGACTGCGTCGACTGATCAATGCGTCCCGATACAGCGCTCAGGGATTGCGCAGTGCCTTTCGGCACGAAGCCGCCTTCCGTCAGGAAAGCTGGGTCCTGGTGGTGGGCGTGCCCTGCGCTTTCTGGGTGGGAACCGATCTCTGGCAGACCGCTTTGCTGATCGCCAGTCTTATGCTGATCATGGTCGTTGAAATGATCAACAGCGCGCTGGAATCTCTGGTGGACCGGGTGGGAACGGACTTTCACGAACTCTCGGGCCGAACCAAGGACATGGGTTCAGCCGCGGTATTGCTGTCTATACTGGTCGCGGTAGTGCTTTGGGGTGCCGCCCTCTGGCAGCGGTTTGCCTAGGGAGCCTCTGAACAGGCCATTAGCCGCGTCCGAAATCCCGATAAGGCCAAACGGTGGCCGCCCGGTCTTCCACCCGTTCGATCAAGCCGAAATCACGCTCGATGTGCGCCATGATCAACATGGCCAGTTCGAATTCGGATTGCTGGTCCAGATCGGATGCGGTAACGGCGAAGCAGAGACGTCTACGGGTGCGCAACGTTGCACGAACGGTAACGGTGTCGGAGCAAAAACGTTTGACGAAATCTTTCAGGCGTTCGGGCTGATTCAGGGGTTCGGTGAGCGTCAGCGCCCAGACCCGCTCGAAACAATTGGCGGCCAGACGAATACGCGGGGGTAAGGGTGGGTAGTCATGCTCGTTGTACTCCGGAACGTGCAATCGGCTGACATTGGCGTCTGTCCTGTATTTGGCTTCTGACATCATTGCCCTGCTTGGTTGCTGTGAAACGGATTCAACTCGCGTATCGACCTGTCAGTAATGGAACCCTTCAGTGAAATAGGTTTTCATTGAAGAATCTTTCTATTCCGACCGATTCCGATATTTTTGGAAATACTCCTTTTACTCGCCTCCCTGAATAAAAAGTAACCTATACACTTTGACAGCAATGTCAAATCCTATTCGCCTTTCTCCCCAGCGGAATAGTCAAAACGTGAAGGGATTCATATCCAGAAGCCCCTTAACCACAAAACAATGACGCGATCAGTCTCCCCGGCAATAGAGGTCGTACATCAGGCGAATAACCTGTTCGACTTCCGGACTGTCGATTCGGTAATAGACCGTCTGGGCTTCTTTGCGAATCGCCACCAAGCCTTCATTGCGCAAACGGGCCAAGTGTTGCGACAAGGCTGACTGACTCAAATCCACTTTATCGTTCAATTGGGTAACGGACTTTTCTCCCCCCACCAAATTACACAAAATCAATAAGCGGCATTCATTGCTCAATGCTTTTAACAGCCGGGATGCCTGTCCGGCTTTCTCTTCCATGCTGGACAGCGATATCCCCGTTTGATTGGACTTCATACATCCCCTCCCAGGTTTTGTCCGCACCATGATACCGAAGAAGGCGGCCCTTGGCAGCGCCCTGTCATTCCATTAATCTGCGCCCTCATCCGAATCAACCCGACAAACCGATGACGACCCGACCCCAAACGCGCGCACCCGGCCTGATCCATATGATCGGCGCTCTGATCTACGACTGGCTGATTCTGATCGGTGTCCTGATGGTCGCCGGGTTCGTCGCCGTCGGTTTCAACAAACTGGTGACCGGACAGGATGCCATCGCCCCCGGCAACCCCCTTTTCGTTCTCTGGAATATCGGCATCATCTACCTCTACTTCGCCGGTTTCTGGCTGACCAAGCGGCAGACCGTCGGCATGCGGGTCTGGCGATTGCACATCGAATCGACCAATGGCCGGCCATTGGGCTGGATGCACTGCACATTGCGCTTCCTCACCGCTCTGCCGGCCTGGGGATTGTTGCTCGCCGGCATACTCTGGCGCTATACCGACCGGGAGCGCCGCTCCTGGCAGGACCGCGCCAGCTGGACCACCCTGAGGCACACCCCCAAAGTCAAGTCGGGCAAATCGGTCAGGCAGAACAAGCCGTCTGCCTGACCTGACAGTCGGAACGCCCGTCTTCGGCCCTTGGATACCCCCTTCCCCTGCCCACTCGCACCGCCATTCGTTATGATGCCCGTCACAGGTTAAGGCGGTAGATACCCGTCAATGGGCTATTCTACCCCACCGAACATCCAAACCGGGGTGCCAGGGCCCGGCCGGACCCACGGTCGCTGGCAGCACCCCCGCCATCAGCAAATGGAGACAGCATGCAATTTACAGTGAATGCGGGCTCGCTCGAGTCCATCGAAACCGATGCCCTGATCCTCTTTCACTTCGAGGACGAAGACACCGCCAGCCTGACGGCGCTGACCGATAAGAACGAAAAACTGCTCACCCGCCTGCGCGATGCCAATCTGCTCTCCGCCAAGCTTGGCCAGGTCACCCCCCTTCTGGGTCACACCGACCTGCCGGCCAGTCAGGTTCTGATCATCGGCGCCGGAAAACAGGCCGAATTCGGCGAAAACCAGTTCGTCAAAGTTATGAAGGCCGTCTCCGGCGCCCTGAAAACCGCTCAGGTCGGCACCGCCAGCCTGGCGCTCGACGACATCAAACCGCGTGAGCGCACCGTGCAGTGGAGTGCCGAAAAGGCCACCGAACTGTTGCTGACCGGCCTGTACCAGTACGACACCACCAAATCCAAGAAAGCCGATCCCAACAAGCTGGAAGCCCTGTCGTTCCTGGCCCAGGAGCAGAATCTGGACCTGGCCATAAAAACCGGTAAGGCGCTGGCACACGGCCGCAACGTCGCCCGGGAACTGGGCGATTTGCCCGCCAACGTCTGCAACCCGCTGTACCTGGCCGAACAGGCGGAAAACCTGGCCGACGCCTACGATGAAGTCAGTGTCGAGATACTGGGGCAGGAAGAACTGGAAGCGCTCGGCATGGGCTCCTATCTGGCCGTGACCCAGGGCAGCGCCAACCCGCCGCGCCTGATCGTCATGAAGTACCAGGGCGGCAGCGACGACCAGAAGCCCCACGTCCTGGTCGGCAAAGGCCTGACCTTCGACGCCGGCGGCATCTCGCTGAAACCCGCCCAGGGCATGGAAGACATGAAATACGACATGCTCGGCGCCGCCTCCGTTTTCGGCACCCTGAGCACCATCGCCGAACTGAAACCGGCCATCAACGTCATCGGCATTGTCGCCGCCGCCGAGAACATGTGTTCCGGTACCGCCACCCGCCCGGGCGACGTCGTCACCAGCATGTCCGGCAAGACCATCGAAATCATCAACACCGACGCCGAAGGTCGTCTGGTCCTGTGCGATGCGCTGACCTACGCCGAACGTTTCGAACCGGCCACCGTCATCGACATCGCCACCCTGACCGGCGCCATCGTCATCGGCCTGGGGCACCACCCGACCGCCATCTACGCCAACGACGAGGAACTGCAGCAGCAGATTCGCAGCGCCGGCGAAGCCAACTGGGACCGCGGTTGGCCGATGCCACTTTGGGAAGACTACCGCGAAGAACTGGAAAGCCCCTTCGCCGACCTGCGCAACATCGGTCAAGGGCGTGCGGGCGGCTCCATCACCGCCGCCATCTTCCTGAACGAGTTCACCAAAGCCTACAAATGGGCCCACCTCGACATCGCAGGCACCGGCTGGACCTCCGCCAAAGAAGGCGCCACCGGTCGACCGGTGGGTATGCTGACCCAGTACCTGCTGGATCGGTTGAGCTGATCCCTCTCCGGGAGTGCCGGCGTCCCGCCGGCATGGCGATCAAGTTGCAGTAGGTGCCAGGAATCCGCATCGGCTGCCCTGGATGCTAATCCGGGGCATCCGCTGCTCGTCTCGGTGACGTTTCACACCATACCGGCGGGACGCCGGCGCTTCCAGGTTACTTCACCTCGAACACCTCCGTCTCCGGATAAAACGCATACCAGGCAAACCAGAACGCCGTCGTGGTCGGCACCACATCACCGCCCACCTCGACCCGAGCCGAGCGGCCGTCTTCATTCCAGATAACGGTATATTCCTGCCCGCCCAGCCGATCGGTAAATCGAGCCTGACCGTTCGCCTCCAATTCAGCGAACGGATACGCCTTATGCTTCCCCGCGAAGCTCACGCCCAGCACCCACTCTTTCGAATGCCAGGGTCCGGGCGCCTTGTTCGCCACCGGAAACATCGTCCGCGGCGACGCCTCATACCCGGCATAGGGATCCTGATCGTAATTCCGCGAATACCCCGTATCCCGGCTCAAAACCAGGGTCTCCGGATACTCCGACCGCCACTCCTCCCAACTCGTATGCTCAACCGGCACCATCGCGAGCGACCGCCCCTTCATCGGCCCGCTGATCGCCTCACTCCAGATCTGCGACCACAAACTCTCCGTCTCGCGGTCATACAACAGCACATCACTCTCGAACAACAGGCCCGACACCCCGAAACTCAACGCCTCTCCGTCCACACGGGCGTCGAACACCATTCCCGTGCCACACAACGGGCAAAACGTCACCACAATCGGCCGATCCCCAATCCGATCGTTCACAATCTCATGCCAATTCAGAATCGCGATCGGATACGCCTTGGCCACACCGCCCAGACTCACCCCCAGTACCCGATCGTCCGCAGACAGCCAGTCCGCATCGTCCACCGGCTCGAACGCGGGCTCATCAATCGCCGGAATCCCGTCCCGGGGCGGACCGCCGCGCAGGATTTGCCCCTCCGGCACCGATGCGCCCTCCAACTCGAAGCCGTTCAGCGTTCGAGCCTCCGACCAGGGCACCATAGCCCCGATCAATACAACAGACAGCCACCACGATTTCATGTTCTCGCCTCCCAATCGGATCGATGTCGATTGAGACCGGCGATTGGAACAAGAGTTTCATAAAGACAGGGATCGATGTCCGATTGATCGAAGTCGGAGAGGTAGGCCATGCGCGCCAGTTGGCGAAGTGCAACCATACAGTAGCAAGGTTGGAGCGGTCCGACCTACTGGTCGGAAGCCCCCAGTAGCTAGCCTTCTGGGGTGGGTGATGCTCTGGAAGGGGTATCTGAGGCATGGATGCCGAAGCTAAGCGCCCATGGACGGGTTCACAGCGGCCCCTGGAAGAGCGTCACCGACCCCAGAAGGCGGGTTCCTGGCAACCAACCCCACCCAACCAAGAAACCACAGAGTTTCCCAGCACCCACACCTTTGGTTAACATGGCGCAAATCGTTGACCGAACCGAACCATGACCCAGGTAGACTTCCACATCCTGCCCGTCCTCCAGGCAACCGACCGCTACGCCTACGCCGCCCGCCTGGTCGCCAAAGCCACCGGTCGGCAACACCGCGTCCTGCTCGCCGTCAACGACGAAACCGAAGCCCAGAACCTCAGCAACGCCCTCTGGGGCGCCAGCCCGGAAAGCTTCCTCGCCCACGGCCGGCTCGACCAGGAAGCGGAAGCCGTCCAGATCGGCTGGCACGACCACCCCGGCGACCACCACGACATCCTCATCAACCTGGCCGCCGACATCCCCGAATACTTCTCACGCTTCCACCGTGTCTTCGAAGTCGTCAGCCAGGACCCGGACATACTGGCCCAAACCCGAGACCACTACCGCTTCTACCAGGACAGAGGCTACCCCCTGTCCCGGCACGACCTGAGAGACCGCGTCTAGTGAGCCAGAACGACGACCCCAAAAGCCTGCTCAAAGACCTCGAGGACATCCGCCAGAGCCTCGACCGCATCGTCGACTCCGAATCCGCCATCCCCCTGCTCGACGAAATCGTCGACAAGCGGACCCCGACACACGTCAACCCGGACAACCCCTTCCTCTCCAGTCAATCGCTGTCCGAACTCATCCGTATCCGCAACGAAGCCGAAGCCCGCGCCGCCGAGGAAATCGCCAGCCTCGCCCCCCTGCGCCCCATCGAAGACATCATCGAGCGCCAGAAGCGGGAAAAGAAAGAACTGGAAGCCGAAGAGCAACAACAACTCGACCTCGGCGACCCAGAGCCGGAGCCGGAACCCGAACTCCCCAAAGGCCCCGACCCCGAACTCATCCTCGAACAACTCGAAACCGCCTTCTCACACTGGATCGACGACGCCGTCGCCAGCTACGTCCAACTGTTCGAAAACGACATCCGCAACCGCCTGCAACAGGACTTCCGCAAACTCATCTGGAACTGGTACGAAGAACACGAACTGCCCATCCCCGAGGGCTTTCTCGCACGCGAACGGGACGAAGGCCCGAAAACCTTCGGCGAACACCGCGCCCGCAAGCAACGCAACGACGGCTCGGAGTCGTCTTAGCCAGACAGGCCCAGCCGTGTATAATGGCGGGCTACTTTACGAATATGGCTTTGATGATTTGATCTGGCTTCCAGGCGAGCGACGGGGGCCTGGGATGCTCATACGGGGATATCCGAGGCATGGATGCCGAGGCTAAGCCTACATGGATGTATTAACGGCGGCCCCGTATGAGTATCCCAGGTCACCGGCGCGGACTCCAGGCACCGTATCCAACCAGGCCATCGTAGCATAACCACCGATATCTTGAGGCGAGTTCGAGACCCCATGGAGAAGACCTACCAACCGCAAGCGATTGAAGGCAAACACTACCAGCGTTGGGAAGAGAACCACTGGTTCCAGCCCTCGGGAGAAGGCAGCCCCTACTGCATCATGATCCCGCCCCCCAACGTCACCGGCAGTCTCCACATGGGGCACGCCTTCCAGCAGACCATCATGGACGCCCTCATCCGCTACCACCGCATGCAGGGCGACAACACCCTGTGGCAAACCGGCTCCGACCACGCCGGCATCGCCACCCAGATGGTCGTCGAACGCGAACTCGCCCGCGAAGGCAAAACCCGCCACGACCTCGGCCGTGACGCCTTCATCGACAAAGTCTGGGAATGGAAAGAACAATCGGGCAACACCATCACCTCCCAGATGCGCCGCCTCGGCGACTCCGTCGACTGGACCCGCGAACGCTTCACCATGGACGACGGCCTCTCCAACGCCGTACGCGAAGTCTTCGTTCAATTGTACGAAGAAGACCTCATCTACCGCGGCAAGCGCCTGGTCAACTGGGACCCGAAATTCCACACCGCCATCTCCGACCTCGAAGTCGAGAACAAGGAAGAACAGGGCTCGCTCTGGCATTTCCGCTACCCGTTGCTCGACGGTGCCAAAACCAGCGACGGCAAAGACTACATCGTCGTCGCCACCACGCGCCCGGAAACCATGCTCGGTGACACCGCCGTCGCCGTGAACCCGGACGACGAACGCTACACCCACCTGATCGGCAAAGAAGTCGAACTGCCGCTGGTCGGTCGGCGTCTGCCCATCGTCGCCGACGACTACGTCGACAGCGAATTCGGCACCGGCTGCGTCAAGATCACCCCCGCGCACGACTTCAACGACTACGAAGTCGGCAAGCGCCACGGCGCCACCCTGGTCAACATCCTCGACCAGAACGCCGCCGTCCTGCAAAAAGCCGAAGCCTACACCTACGAAGGTCGTCCGATCGACGACTTCGACGGCACCCTGCCTGACGGCTACGGCGGCCTCGACCGCTTCGAAGCGCGCAAGAAAATCATCGCCGACTTCGACGCCCTCGGCCTGCTGGACTCGATCAAGGACCACACCCTGATGGTGCCGCGTGGCGACCGCTCCGGCGCCGTCATCGAACCCTGGCTGACCGACCAGTGGTACGTCTCCGCCAAGCCGCTGGCCGAACCGGCGATCAAGGCCGTCGAAAACGGCGACATCGAATTCGTACCCAAGCAATGGGAAAACACCTTCTTCTCCTGGATGCGCGACATCCAGGACTGGTGCATTTCACGCCAGCTCTGGTGGGGCCACCAGATTCCGGCCTGGTACGACAAAGACGGACATTTCTACGTCGGCCGTTCCGAGCAGGAAGTCCGCGAGAAGCACAACATTGGCGACGACATCGAACTGACCCAGGACGAAGACGTCCTCGACACCTGGTTCAGCTCCGCTCTGTGGACCTTCTCCACCCTCGGCTGGCCCGAGCGCGAAGACCTGGTCAAGACCTTCCACCCGACTGACGTCCTGGTCACCGGCTTCGACATCATCTTTTTCTGGGTCGCCCGGATGATGATGATGACCCAGCACTTCATCAAGAACGACGACGGCACGCCCCAGGTCCCGTTCAAGAAGGTCTACGTCACCGGCCTGATCCGCGACGAAAACGGCCAGAAGATGTCCAAGTCCAAGGGCAACGTCATCGACCCGATCGACCTGATCGACGGCATCTCCGCCGACGACCTCGTCGCCAAGCGCACCAGCGGCCTGATGCAGCCAAAACTGGCACAGAAGATCGAAAAGAACACGCGCAAAGCCTTCCCCGAAGGCATGGAACCGTCCGGCACCGACGCCCTGCGGTTCACCCTGACGTCACTGGCGACCCAGGCGCGTGACATCAACTTCGACGTCAAGCGTCTCGAAGGCTACCGCAACTTCTGCAACAAGATCTGGAACGCGGCCCGCTATGTGCTGATGAACACCGAAGGCGAAGACTGCGGCCAGAACGGCGGCGACGTGCAACTGACCCTCGCCGACCGCTGGATCAGCTCGCGCCTGCAGCGCCTCGAAGCCGACGTCCACCGCCACTTCGAAAACTACCGGTTCGACCTGATGAGCCAGGCGCTGTACGAATTCATCTGGAACGAATACTGCGACTGGTACCTGGAACTGTCCAAACCCGTCCTCTGGGACGACAACGCCAGTGCCGAGATCAAACGCGGCACCCGTCGCACCCTGGTGCGCGTGCTCGAAGCCATCCTGCGCCTCGCGCACCCGATCATGCCGTTCATCACCGAAGAAATCTGGCAATCGGTCAAGGACCTCGCCGCGCGCGAAGGCGACACCATCATGCTGCAACCCTTCCCGCAGCCGGACGAGAACAAGATCGACCAACAGGCCGAAGCCGACATCGAATGGCTCAAGGGCGTCATCGTCGGCGTGCGCAACATCCGCGGCGAAATGAACATCGCCCCCGGCAAACCGCTGCCCGTCCTGTTCCAGAAAGGCAGTTTGGAGGACAAGCGTCGCTTGGAAGAAAACGAAAACTTCCTCAAGACACTGGCCAAACTCGAGTCCATCACCTGGCTGAACGAAGACGACACCGCCCCCATGTCCGCCACCCAACTGGTTGGACATCTCAAGGTCCTCGTCCCCATGGCCGGTTTGATCGACGTCGAAGCCGAACAGGCGCGATTGACCAAATCCCTGGACAAGGCCCGCAAAGACCTGGAACGCGTCGAAGGCAAATTGAAGAACGAGAATTTCGTCTCCAAAGCGCCCGAACAGGTCATCGCCAAGGAACGCGAAAAAGCCGACGGCCTGGCCGCCACCATCCAGGAATTGGAAGGGCAAATGAAGCAATTGGAGGAGTTGGCGTAGGACCCGTAGGGTGGGCACCGCCCACCAATGCATTCGATCATGGCACGCGATCCAATGTACATTGAATGACCGTGGTTGCCCCATTCAATGGTGGGCGGTGCCCACCCTACGGTGGAGTTGCAACCACCTGATCAAGTGCCGGGGGACGGGGGTACCCCTGGAGGGAAGTGGGCAGCATGGATGCTGCCGTCTAGCCCCCATGGACGGGTTGAGTGGGCGGCATCCCGCGCGACCCTCCAGGGGTACCCCCATCCCCCGGCACGAACCCCTGGCACAACAACAACCCCGGACGACGAACCATGAATCTGACCGTCGACACCGAATTCGACCTGAACCACCTCTGGCATCCGTACACCTCCACCACCCATCCCCTGCCCTGCTACCCCGTCGTAGCCGCAGAAGGCTGCGAACTCATCCTCGAAGACGGCCGGCGACTGATCGACGGCATGGCTTCCTGGTGGTGCGCCATCCACGGCTACAACGTCCCCGAACTCAACCAGGCCATCATCGAACAGACCGAGCGCATGGCCCACGTCATGTTCGGCGGCATTACCCACGCCCCGGCGGTCGAACTCGGCAAACGCCTGGTGCGGGCCACGCCCGAACCGCTGAACAAGGTGTTCCTCGCCGACTCCGGGTCCGTCTCGGTCGAAGTCGCCCTGAAAATGGCCATCCAGTACTGGCGCGGACGGGGCAAACCCGGCAAATCCCGCCTCGCCGCCTTCCGTAACGGTTACCACGGCGACACCCTAGGCGCCATGAGCGTCTGCGACCCGGTCAACGGCATGCACAGCCTGTTCGCCGATGTCCTGCCGAAAAGCCTGTTTCTCGACACACCGCCCGCCGGATTCGACACCCCCGTCGACCCGGACCGACTGGCCGAACTGGACCGCCGGTTGGCCGAACACGCCGACGAACTGGCGGGGGTCATCGTCGAGCCCGTCGTCCAGGGCGCCGGCGGCATGCGCATCTACAACCCGGCCTGGCTCGCCGAACTGCGCCGCTTGTGCGACAAACATGAACTGCTGCTGATTTTCGACGAGATCGCCACCGGCTTCGGGCGCACCGGCAAGCTGTTCGCGCTCGAACACGCCGCTGTCGTGCCGGACATCCTGAGCCTCGGTAAGGCCATCACCGGCGGCACCATGACGTTGGCGGCCACACTCGCCACCGACGAGGTGGCCGAAGGCGTCTGCGCGAGCGAAGCGGGTGTCTTCATGCACGGCCCGACCTTTATGGGCAATCCGCTGGCGTGCGCCGTAGCCTGCGCGTCGTTCGACAAGTTGATGGAAATGGACTGGCAAAGCGCCGTAACCCGGCTGGAATCCCAGTTGAAGGAGGAACTCACGCCACTGGCCGACCTTGATTCGGTGGCGGACGTTCGGGTGCTGGGCGCCATCGGCGTGATGGAAATGACCGAGCCGGTCGATGTCGGACGGGCTCAGAAAGCCCTGGTCGAGGCCGGCGTCTGGATTCGACCATTCGGTAAACTGGTGTACATCATGCCACCGTTCGTGATGAACGCCGAAGAATTGTCCCGGTTGACCGGGGCGATGCGAATGCTGGCGGAATCAGCGGCGGCGGGGCGGCTGTGATCCGGGGCGTCGCCCGACTCCGGGAGGTGGGCGACGCGACCCTCGCTGTTTTTCCTCCTGCGCCTTGGCCCGACGCTGTTCGCGCCGGGCGCGGTCCCGTTTTTTCTTGCGTGCGGCCGTCCATCGCAGTATTTGGATCAGCACCAGCATCCCGATCAGAATAATGGCGATCCACACGAGTTTATCGACCATGCCCTCACTGCCCAGGTAGTCGGCAATACCGTCCAAGCGGTCACTTTGATTAACCGAGGCGGATATCTTAGGCGGCAGGATCCTGTCGATGAACACCGTGGTGAACCCTCTCAGTCACTGTCAGTCAGAATCGCCTTGATGCGTTCATGCATTTTCGGCCTTAACGGCGAGTTATCCTTATGGGTGACGCCGAGATCGTGCAGAATGCCGTCGTCGAGACCGTAGATCCAGCCGTGTATGGCCAGGTCCTGACCGCGATCCCAGGCGTCCTGAACAATCGTGGTCTCGGCCAGACTCAGCACCTGCGCCATCACATTGACTTCACACAACCGGTCCAGACGCGTTTCGTCGTCCGGCAGGGCCTCGAAATAAGGTCCGTACTGCTTCATGGTATCCTGGATTTTGCGCAGCCAGTTATCGATCAACCCCAGCCGCGCATTGGAAAGCGCCGCCGCCACACCACCACAGCCGTAGTGGCCGGTCACGATCACGTGCTTTACCTTCAGGACTTCCACCGCGAACTGCAGCACCGAGAGGCAATTCAAATCGGTATGCACAACCAGGTTGGCCACGTTGCGATGCACGAAGACTTCGCCGGGCATCAAACCCATGATTTCGTTCGCGGGAACCCGGCTGTCGGCGCAACCGATCCACAACAGTTCCGGTTTTTGCTGACGGGCCAGCTGCTTGAAAAATTCCGGTTGTTCGGACTTGATCTCTTCTGCCCAGTGTCGATTCTTTTCGAGTAATTGATCCAGATTCACGGGCACATACCTTTTTCAGCTGGCTATTAATGGACTCTTCATCCTACTGGCTGATAACAGTAAGCGGAGTCGTCACAGGCATCAAGCGGTGCTGAAAGCAAGCACTGCTTTTCGGACAATTCAACCCTCACGCGTCAAACCAAAAGCAACGTCAACAACGCAAAGCGAGCCCCCTTTCCGATAGCGATCCAAACGGAACACCACCAAAGCCGAAGACGGAGCCAACCGGCGGCGACCGGCAACAGATCGCCGACCACGGGCAACCAGGCGAAGAACAGCAGCGGTGCGCCGAACCTGTCCAGCAGTTTTCGCGCGCGCTCGTCGGGCACGAATCGCTGCGACGCCCGTTCGGCCACTCGCTCGCTCAGCCAGCGGGCGATGACCAGCATCAGCAAGGCACCCAGGGTATTTCCGAACGTAGCCACCGACCAGTATAGACCCAATCGCTCTGGCGTCTGGTGGACCAGACCGGCGTAAAGCACCTCAGACCCCAGCGGCCAGAGCGTGGCCGACACAAAAGCCACGCTGAACAGAATCAGGGCCGACACGTCGTTCAGCCCGGCCGTTCCAGCTCGAACGTGTCGCGCGTGGTCGCGTAGGCATTGCCGGCCATACGACCGACGGCATCCAGCTTGTCGGCCCGGATTCGGCCTTCATCGTAGAGGGCGTCATCGACATGAACATGACGCACATCACCCAGCACCAGTCGGCCGGCCATGGGTTGGTCGCCGAACGACTGAATCTCTCTCAGCGTGCATTCGAAATGAATCAGGGCCTCTTTCACGCGCGGTGTCGAAACCGACCGTGACGGGGCCGGCGTCAGCCCGGCGAAATCAAGTTCGCTCTCACCATAAGGCAAGGCGGCGGACGTCTGGTTCATGGCATCGGCCACCCGGTGGCTGACGATGTTGAGCGTGAACTCGTGGTGTTCGCGCAGGTTGAGTATGGTGTCCTTCTCGGTACCGTCGGCCTTCACCAATGGCGCGAAGGCGACGACCGTGGGGTTGACACTGACCAGCGTGAAAAAGGAAAACGGCGCCAGGTTGAGCCGGCCGCTCCCGCCTTGAGTACAGGCCCAGGCGATCGGACGCGGTTGGATCGAGCCCGTCATCAGTTTGTAGACGGACTGAGTGTCGAGATCACTGATTGAAAGTTCCAATTCCTACTCCCATTGGGGTATGCGTTTACGCACTGTTCGCGCAAATATCCAGGTACCGGTTAACCACCGTCGGCATACCCATTTCGATGCACTCAACCGTCAACACATGACCGATGGATACTTCCAGTATCTCCGGTATGGTCAGAAAGCCCGGCAGGTTGTCGAGGTCGAGATCATGTCCGGCGTTGAGTTCGAGTCCCAGTTCCCGGGCCAGTGCGGCGGCGGCACGGTACTGTTCGTGAACCTCGCTCTGACGGTCGGTGCCATGCGCGGACGCATAGGCTTCGGTATAGAGCTCAATCCGGTTGGCGCGTGACTGAGCCGCGAGCCGAACCTGTTCGGGATCCGGGTCGAGAAATACGGAGGTGCGCACACCGGCATCGCCGATGCGTTTGAGGATGGTGTCGAGCTCGTCGGCATGCCGGGTAAAATCCCAGCCATGGTCGGAGGTCAACTGATTGGGATCGTCGGGAACCAGGGTGCACTGATGCGGCTTGACCTGTTCGATCAGTTTCAGGAAATCGTCGGACGGATACCCTTCGATGTTCAGTTCGACTTCCGGATAGTCCGCCAGGGCGGTTTTCAGGTCGAAGGCGTCCTGCCGGGTGATGTGACGTTCATCCGGTCGCGGATGGATGGTGATGCCAGGAACCCCCAGGCCAATGAACTTGCGCGCGAATTCGACGACGTTGGGAAAATCGCGTCCGCGTGAGTTGCGCAACAGGGCGATTTTGTTCAGGTTGACGCTGAGCTGGGTCATGGGAGGTCCTAGGTCGATGATTCGCTACCGATTGTAACAAAGATCAGTCGAATGCACCGTGCCAGACGACAGCGTCGGGTTCGATTTCCACCCAGAATTCCGGCATCTGCTCTCGGGCATGGACGGCTCCAGCGAACAAAGCGAACAGAAAATCGTCTTCGCTCAACGGATGTCCCTCCAGAAAGGTCGTGGGGGCCGGGCAACCCTCGATCTCGAACGCCCGCCAGACCTCATCGAACCGGCTGGCCAGCTCGGCCCCCACCTCGAAACGGACCGTACCGGCCAACCGCAACCAATGCAGATGAACACCCGGTTGCAGAAAAATCTTGTCCAGCGGTACCCGTCTCATGATGTTCCTTCGCTTAAAGAATCGTCGAATAATACGACAAAGCTCACTCGGCCGATAAGGAAAACCACAAAGCCTCGCTCCCCAGTGGCGTCAGCTCGGGCAACAAAGGATTGTTCAACCGATAACGCTCGCGCTCTTCGAGACGGGCTTTTTCGATCAGGTCCGCATGGTATTCGTGGAAAAGTGCATCAAAACTGCCATCGGCGAGCGCGGTTTTGAGTCCGCGCTCGATCAACAGTGCCAGTTCCGTATCCTCCGGATTGACGAAATAGTAAAACGCCGTGGGATAGGTCAGCAATTTGGTGGGTTCGACTACTATGCCACTGTTTTCGTGCGTTTTCGCCTCGGCCCAGATCTCGACGATGGAACGTGGGAACAAATCCGCCCGATGCTGGGCGACCATGGTAAAAATGGTGTCGTAACTCGGTGTCCCGAATACCTGAAAACCATTGGACCTCAATATGTCGGTGTCCGGCCAGTCGTGCCCCTGAACGAGGATATAATCCCGCAATTCATCCAGCGAATGGGGTTCGCTGAATCGTTGCAGGCCCCGTTCGTGAGCCAGGAAGATCCGCCAGCCGATCAACCCTTTGTAAATGGGAATTCGAATGGGTTGAAGGTCGGCTTCCCGTTTTCGGGAGGTCATCGACCAGACCACGTCGACATCGATGCCGTTTTTCAGTTGCACCAGGGCTCGCCCCTGAGGCATCGCCTGGAGCGAGGGAACCAGGGACACCTCGGCACCGGTTTTGTCGAAGGCTAATTGCAGTAGGCGAAGGGGGTAGTCCGTACGACGATCGAATTCGGTCTCCGGCTTGGGGTAACGCACGATCAGGGCGTCGGCCTGTGACACCGCCGATATCATTGTCAGGCACACCAACCAGACCAGCGCCTTCAAGTTGGACATCACCGTCGCGCACCCCAATGGCTGACACCTTACAATTACCCTAGCACCGATACGCTATCCCGCCAGGACCCGGTAGTCTCCGGTCAACCGGGCGACGACGTCATCGCTGTCATCGAATGCTTCCACCCGGACCCTCGCCCGCCAGTGCCCACTCGGTCGCCGGTCGGGCACGTCCTCGAACCGCGCGACAACGCGTAAATCCGACAGGGCCGGCTTGGGGTAGCTGACCTGACAGTCCTTAATGGCCACTTTCTCGGGCAGTTCATGCTCCACAGCCCACTGGCTGGCGTGGTACCACCCGGCCAGCACCAGGGCGGAATACTGACTGCCGGCGAACAGAGTTCCCTTGTCATTGCGGTTTCCGACCAGTGGAATGAAAAACTCGGCGCTTTCCGCATCGCGGCTTACGCATTCGATGCCCAGTTTGGCGAGGGGTTCGATCGCATCGAGATTCATAGCCAGTGCCCACCCTCTTGCTGCGTCATCCAGCGCGGCAAATCCGCCAGACTGTCGAGGGCACCGGCCAGGTCGGCATGCCAGTCCGGATCGGTTTCGATCAAATCCGGGACATGAATGACAGCGCAGCCGGCGGCCAATGCCGAGCGCACGCCGTTGGGGCTGTCTTCGATGGCCAGCGCCTGATGCGACTGAAGACCCAGACGTTCACAGCCTTTTTGATACGGTTCGGGATGGGGTTTGCCCTGGGCGACCTGGTCACCGCCCAACACCTCGGTGAAATAGTCGAGCAATCCGACCCGGGCCAGTTTGTCCTCGGCCATGGTTGTACGGGTGCTGGTCACCACCATCTGTCGCAAACCGGCATCCCGAACGTGGTTCAGGGCGTCGATCACGCCAGGCTTCAACTCCAGTTCGGTCTTGGCTCGCGCATTGAACCCGTCCCGTGTCTGGTCGATCCAGAATTCAGCCGTGGTTTCGTCCGGCACGAATTGCAGAAACCACTGGATCAGACCGGTCCGATTCAGGCCGATGGTTTCCAGATAACGTTGCTCGGGATCGGGCACGGGCCCGCCCCCGGTCATCACATCCACGAATACCGCGCGCACCAGGCGTTCGGAATCGATCAGGACGCCATCCATGTCCCACAGAACCCCCAGGTAGGGTCGATCGGTCAATACAGTCATGGCAATTGCTCCAGACAGCGAGCCAGGTCGGTCGCCAGTTGCGTCATCAGGGCCTGATAATGCCCGGCGCCGGGCGTTTGTTCAAAGCCCAGCGGATCGATTTGCGCAATCCGGGCATTGGGCAGCGAGCGGGTCATCGACTGCAGCCAGCGGTCGCTGTACTGGGGTTCGTGAAGCAGGCACAGGCCATCGTGGGGTTTCGCCAGTTCAACCAGGCGCGCAACCGTGCGCGGTCCCGGCGGAACGTCGGGTTGCAGGACCAGAGCGCCCAGTGCATTGAGCCGATGATCCCGCTCGAAATATTGAAACCCGTCGTGGAACACGATGAACGGCTTGTCCGTCAACGGCGCCAAGCGGTCGGTCAGTTGCCGGTCGAGTGCTTGCAGTTCCGCCAGCAGGGCCTCGGCGTTTGCCCGGTAACGGTCGGCGTTGCTCTCATCCAGTTCGACCAAACGGTCGGTCATGGCGCGTACGAATACCCGGGCATTGGCCATCGACAACCAGAAATGCGGGTCCAGATCACCGTGATCGTGGCCATGGTTCCCGGCATCTTCGCCGCCTTCTTCGAACAAGGATTCACGACTCTCGTGCAGCGTCATTCCGGCGTCATAGTCGTGCAATCGCAGATTGACCGCTTCAGGCGACAAGCGCTGGGTCAAACGGGCCAGGCTGGTTTCCAGTTCCGGGCCGACCCAGATCAACAGGTCCGTCTCGACCAGAATCTTTAACTGATAGGGCGACAACGCACTCGAATGCGGGGACTGGCTGCCCTCGTAGATCAAATCGGGCTGGGCGACGCCGGCCATGATGTCGCTGACCAGACCGTGCAGGGGCGCGATGGACACGGCCACCCGGGGGGCGCTCCACCCCGTCAGGGGCAGGCACAACAACACAATGGACATCCAGCGGAGAAGGGGTTGCAACATGCGGGGACTCGCTCGCTATCTAACGGAAACTCGGAACGGTATGATACACTGTATCGTCAAGCACCGCATGATCCAGGAGAGACCGGCCCCTTGCCTGACCAGCCCAGAACCGACGCCCTGATTCGCGCCCGACACCTTGGAGTGCGGCTGGGCGGCGAACCCATCCTCAATCACGTCGACCTCAACGTCTACCCGGGTCAGATTGTCACGCTGATCGGTCCCAATGGCGCCGGCAAATCCACGCTGATCAAGGCTCTGCTCGGCATTCACCGGGTTACGAGCGGTGAGTTGTGGCGCAAACCCGGGCTGAAGATCGGCTACATGCCGCAGAAGACCCACATCGAGGACAGTCTGCCGCTGACGGTCGATCGTCTGATGACCCTGACGCATCGCGCCCGACGAACCGAGATCACCGAGGCTTTGAAGTTGACTAATGTGCCGCACCTGATCGACCGGCCGGTGCAACAATTGAGCGGCGGTGAATTCCAGCGGGTCATGCTGGCGCGGGCCCTGCTCAAGCAACCGGACGTCCTGGTTCTGGACGAGCCCGTCCAGGGGGTCGACTTCAACGGCGAAATCGAGCTCTACCGTCTGATTCAACGCATTCGCGACGATCGCGGCTGCGCCATTGTCATGGTCTCCCACGATCTGCACCTGGTTATGGCCGCGACCGATGAAGTGGTCTGCCTGAACCACCACGTCTGCTGCACCGGCACACCCGAGTCCGTCGCCCAAGCCCCGGAATTCACCCAGTTGTTCGGTCATCGCCACGCCGACGCCCTCGCCTTCTACAGCCACGAACACGATCATGAACACAGCCTGGCGGAACTGGGAGGGCACAGCCATGATTGAACTGCTTTGGCCCGCCCTTCTCGCCGGTACCGGCATTGCCCTGATCGCCGGCCCGCTGGGCAGTTTCATGGTCTGGCGACGCATGGCCTATTTCGGCGACACCATGGCGCATTCCGGTTTACTGGGTGTCACCCTGGGCGTCGTCCTGAACATACACCTGACGCTCGGCATCGCGCTGGTGACCACCACGCTCGCACTGCTGCTGTTCGTTCTGCAACGACAGCGCCGGGTCCCGCCGGATACCCTGCTCGGCATTCTTTCCCATTCGGCACTCGCCATCGGCATGCTGGTACTGGCATTCTCGGATTCGGTGCGTATGGACCTGGGCGGCCTGTTGTTCGGGGATCTGTTGGCTGTGAATCCGCAGGATGTCCTCTGGGTCGCTCTGGTTACAGCGGTGGCGCTGCCATTGATTCTGTTGATCTGGCGTCCCCTGCTCGCCATCACCGTGCACGAGGATTTGGCCCGTGCGGAAGGTATTGCCACTGAGCGCATCCGCATCCTCTATCTGGTGCTGATCGCTTTGGTGATTGCGGTGGCGATGAAGATTGTCGGCATTCTGCTGATCACGGCCCTGATGATCATTCCGGCCGCCGGTGTGCGTTGGCTGTCGAACACGCCCGAGCAGATGGCCATTGGCGCCTCGGTGTTGGGTATGGCGTCGGTCTGGTTGGGGCTGGCCGTGTCCTGGTACAGCAACGCGCCCAGCGGGCCGGCTATTGTCGTGACGGCGACGGTGGCGTTTGTGGTGCTGATGGGTGTGAGCCAGGCGAAGCGCCCGGCTCGGAGCTAATCCGCGAATCAGATGCCCATGCTGGCGAGAGCTTCGAGTATGTTGCGGGCGATGGAGGCGCTGCGCGGGTGGTCGACGCTGAGGTCTTCGATCAGCATTTCGAGGGATTCACGCAGGGAGGGTTCTTCGGGGTCGGGTTCGCCTTCGTTGTGAATGTGGTATTCGACCTTGGCCATCAGCTCTTTTTGTTGCTCGCTGACTTCTTTTTCGTCCATGGTTTGACGCAGGCGTTCCAGTAGTGCGGCTAACTGGTCCTTGGGCATGGTGGCTGCTCCGGTCTTCACTGTGAGTTCCTGTTCACTATAGCAGATGGTTGGGTTCGTTGGCTGTGGTTTGGTCAGAGCGGCTTCGGTTGGGTACCCCGGTTAGGGTCCGTGCCTGGTACCGGGGCAGGCCCGACCGGGTCGCCGTGAATACTTCCATGTAGGCTAGGCCACAGCATCCATGCTGTGGACTCCCCGGCTGGACCTGCCCCGGTACCAGGCACTCGCGACCAAGCCACAATCACCTTCCTCTAAATTCCTGTAGGAGCGCACTCCGTGCGCGACCGTCCCAACCCCGAACTTGACTCAACTCAACCACTTGACCTTCCACTAGCTGTAAGGTTGAAAATGCCTCACCATTGAGATCTGACACAGTGGAGACACCCTTTTGAGCACTCAAACACCGCATCATGTCATTGCACCGGTAACCGGTCTGAGTTGCGCCGGTTGTGTTAAGAAACTGCAAAGCGCCTTGAGCGACCGGCCTTCGGTGGTCGAGGCGAAGGTGAACCTGGCGACGGAGACGCTGGATATCACGGTCGACGGTGAGACGCCGAAGGCGGACACCTTGCGCGACTGGGTGGTGGACGCCGGGTACGATCTGGTGACGGAGTCCGGTCGTTATCGGCTGGACAACATCAATTGCGCCGGGTGTGTGCGCTCGGTGGAGAAGGCGTTGCTGGCGGATCCGGGTGTGTTGAGCGCTGAGGTGAATCTGGCGAACAGTCAGTTGCAGGTGTCCTGGGTTCCGGGCATGACGGACATTGGCGCTATAAGACGGACGTTGAAGGGGATCAACAAGCCGATTGTGGAGACCGAGGAGGAAGGTCGGTCGGCCTCGACCGGTGTGGCCGGTTGGCAGGTGGCGTTGGGGGCGATTCTGAGCCTGCCCATGGTCATCGTTATGGCGCTTGAGTTAGTCGGCATCGGTGCGATGCTGCCCGGTTGGGTGCAGTGGTTACTGGCGACGCCGGTGCAGTTTTATCTGGGCGCCCGTTTTTATCGCGGTGCGTACAGCAGTTTGAAGCACGGTTCGGCGAACATGGATGTGCTGGTGGCGCTCGGCACGTCGGCGGCCTATCTCTACAGTCTGGTCGCGGGGGTCTGGCTCGGGGCCGGGCACCTGTATTTCGAGGCGGCGGCTGTGGTGATCACCCTGGTGCTGTTCGGCAAGTGGCTGGAGCACCGTGCGCGTGAGGCGACCGGTTCGGCGGTGAGGGCTTTGATGAAGCTGCGGCCGTCCGAGGTCCGCACCTGGCGGGATGAACGCTGGCAGGATGTGGATGTCAGCGAAATCGGCGCGGGTGACCGGGTTCAGGTCAAGCCGGGTGAACAGGTCACAGTGGATGGCCGGGTGATCCAGGGTCTGTCCGAGGTGGACAGCCAGATGCTGACCGGTGAAAGCGAACCGGTCGCGGTCCGCCCGGGTGATGCGGTGACCGCCGGGACGGTGAACCTGACCGGTGTGCTGGAGGTGGAAGCGACCGCTTCGGCCGAGTCGTTCCGGATTAACCGGATCATCGAACTGGTGGAACAGGCACAGATGGGCAAGCCGCCGGTGCAGGCGTTTGTGGACAAGATCGCGGCGGTGTTCGTGCCGGCCGTTCTGGTTCTGGCCGCGCTCACCTTTGTCGGCTGGTGGTGGCTGGTCGGTTTCGAAGCGGCGCTGGTGGCGGCCGTGGCCGTGCTGGTCATCGCCTGCCCCTGCGCGCTCGGCTTGGCGACGCCGACGGCGATTGTCACCGCCACCGGCGCGGCGGCACGTCATGGTTTGCTGGTGCGCGATCTGGGTCAGTTGGAGCAACTGAAACACGCCAAAGCGATCCTGTTCGACAAGACCGGTACCCTGACTCGCGGACAACCGGCGGTCGTCGGCGTCAGCGATGGTTTATTGGACGATCCCGATGTAACCGACCGGATCAGCGCCATCCAGCAACAGAGCGACCACCCGCTGGCCAAGGCCATGGTGGCTTATTTACCGGCCTCCAGCGGCATCACAGTCGAAGCCAGCAAGGCCTGGGTGGGTGAAGGCATCGAGGCGACCGTCGACGGTGAACGTTGGCTGTTGGGTAACGAAGCCCTGCTGTCACGCTTCAACGCGGGCCCTGTGGAACCGGCCGGACAGGTCGGGGAATCGGTAGTCTGGGTAGTGCGCGATGATCGGGTTCTGGGCCATGTCCGACTGGCCGATCCGCTCCGCGACGACGCGGCCGCCCTGCTCGATCGCCTCGCGGATCTGGGCATCAGCCGTTACCTGTTGTCCGGTGACCGGCGCGCGGCGGTCGATCATCTCGCCACACGCTTGAACCTGACCGAAGCGCACGCCGAATTGCTGCCGGACCAGAAACGCCTGTTGGTCGACCGGCTGCACGCCAAGGAAGCCCCGGTCATCATGGTCGGCGACGGCATCAACGATGCCCCGGCGCTGGCGCGAGCCGATGTCAGCATCGCCATGGGCAGTGGCACCGACGTCGCCATGGAAAGCGCCGGCATTACCCTGATGCGGGCGGATCTGAACCTGATCCCCGCCGCCATCGATCTGTCCCGCGCTACAGACCGCAAGATCAAGCAAAACCTGTTCTGGGCGTTCATCTATAATGTCATCGGCATCCCGCTGGCCATGGCCGGAATGCTCAACCCAATGCTGGCCGGCGCCGCCATGGCGTTCAGTTCGGTCAGCGTCGTCACCAGTTCGCTGCTGTTGAAAAACTGGCGGCCGCGCACACAACTGAGCAAACAACCCCGGAACGCGCCCGAACCCGGCGTCACAGGAGCCCAGTATGCAGATTAAAGCCGCGTCACTCGCCTCCGGCCTGCCGGCCAAGACGATCCGCTACTACGAAAGCCTCGGCTTGTTGCGGTCCAAACGGGCCGCCAACGGCTATCGCCGCTACAGCGAAGACGATGTCGAGCAGATGCGTTTTCTGCACCGCGCCCGCTCGCTGGGGTTCTCACTCGACGAATGCCGGGACCTGCTGGAGCTCTATCAGGACCCGACCCGGGCCAGCTCCGAAGTCCGCCGCATCGCCGAACACCATCTCGTCGAGGTGAACGCCAAGATCGAACAGCTGCAGCAGCTCAAAGCCTCCCTGGGCGAGTTGATTCAGCAGTGCCCCGGCAACGACTCGCCGGACTGCGCCATCCTCGACACCCTGGCCGGCGACGACCGCTGACGCCTTGCGGGCAAGGACGCCCGCATCCAACCTGGACACCTCTGTCGAAAAGCCTCATCCAATCATCCCGCCGCCGCGTATTGTGCTTTTCACCGCCATGACATCCGGCTACTCTAGCTTGAAAAATACACTCACCCCAAGGAGATCACCATGCAGGACTGGGTCGCCACTTTCTGGCAAAACAACGCCGACCTGATTCTCGGCGTCGGCTACAAAATCATACTCGTTGTCGCCATCTTCATCGTCGCCGGCATCGTATCCAAAACCCTGAAATCCTCCATCCGGAACAGCTCGAAACGCTACAGCCGGCTCGACCCCACCCTGGTGCCCATCTTCGCCGGCATCGTTGGCTACGCCGTATACATCGTCGCGATCGTCATCATCCTCGACATCTTCGGCGTCAACACCAACTCCATCGTCGCCCTGCTCGGCGCCGCCGGTCTCGCCGTCGGCCTGGCCCTCAAGGACACGTTGAGCAACATCGCCGCCGGCATCATGATGCTCTTCCTGCGCCCCTTTAAAATCGGCGACTACATCACCTTCAACGGCATAGGCGGTACCGTCGAGGAAATCAGCCTGTTCAACACCATCCTCAAAACCCCGGACGGCCAATACATCTCGGCACCCAACAGCAACGTCTGGGGCGCCACGATCCAGAACTCCACCCGCAACGGCACCCGTCGCATGGACCTGGTTGTCGGCGTCGCCTACAACGACGACCTCGACGCCGGTTTCCGCGCCCTGCAGACAATCGTCGACAACGAACCCCGCTTCCTCAAGGACCCGGCCCCTCAAATCATGGTCCAGTCTCTGGGTGACAGCTCCGTAAACCTGCAGATTCGCGCCTGGGCCACCGTTGACGACTTCTGGACCATCTGGTGGGAAATGCAGAAAAAACTCAAAGACGAAGTAGAAGCCGCCGGTCTGTCCATCCCGTTCCCGCAGCGGGATGTACATATGTACAAATCGGAATAAAGTGGCTGAATGGAACACTCAAGACCCGGAGTTCGGGTAGGCATAGTGGCAATGGTCCACGTCGGCTACCGGGGTTACCCCTGAGGGGTCGTCGTAAATCCGTCCATGGAGACTAGACCGCAGCATCCATGCTGCGGACTTCCCCTCAGGGGCAACCCCGGCATCCGCCGCTAGCTAACTCGGCGAACTCCGGAACTTGAGTGACGCCTATGGCAGTCAGAGAGGTAATTTGTTCCAACATAGTTGGAGTGTGATTCGAGACAGAACTACTCTTTTCCATCGGTGGTGAGTCTCAGTGTTGAATGTGATACCAGACACTAGCAGCGGATGCCCGGGTTGCTCGTGAGGGGATGTCTGAGGCATGGATGCCGAAGCCAAGCCCCCATGGACGGGTTCACGGCGACCCCTCAGGAGCAACCCGGGCAGCCGCTGCGGGCGATTGGCAATTTATCGCTTTAACCCGGGCAACCAACTCACCACTGGCAAAAAGGATTACTTCCCGAAAAACCGGAGCCGACGCAACAACAGGAATTCGACCACAGCCACCACGGCCAACGCCGAACAGGTCAGCCAGAACGCCCGGGGGTCCTCCACGCCCGGCATTCCCCCGACATTGATCCCCAGCAGCCCCGTCAGGAAACCCAGCGGCAAAAAGATCCCCGCGATCACCGACAACCAATAGGTGTTGCGGTTCATCCGTTCCGCCAGATCCTGCTGCAGCTCATCGCGCACCAATTGAATCTGCTGCAACAACATCTCGATCGTCTCCAGAATCCGCATCGTCGTATCACGCTGATTCGACAACAACTGCAGCTCCCGATGTCCCAGCCAGGCATGCGCATCGATCGCCATACGCTCCAGCGCACCGACCTGCGGGCGAATAAACCGATCCAGTCGCAACAAGCGGCGATGCAACTGGGTCAAACGGGTCAGATGCTGTTGGGGATTGGTGATGTGGTCGATCGCTTCGAGCTCTTCCAGCTCCAGTTCCTGAGCCTCCAGGAGCTCATCGATCCGCAGGTTGATGGCCTCGAGTATGGTCACCAACAAGGCATCGAGCGTGGTCGGCCCCTTGCCCTGCTCAAGCGTCTCACGTACTGACGAAATCGCCTTGAACGGCCACTTGCGCAAACTGATCAGGCCGTCTTTGTACCACAACAAGCGCAGACTAAGCATGTCGTCCGGCTCGGCCCCCGGGGTCAGGTTGACGCCCCTCAGGATCAACAGAAACCCGCCCGGCACCTCTTCGAAACGGGGGCGGGTATCCTCGGCCAACACCGCCTGGCGCAATCCGGAATGGATGCCGAGACGATCCAGCCATTCGTCCAGGCCGGCCTGATCACGTTGACAGTGAATCCAGCGGCCGGCCAGTGAATCGATCAGCCCATCCTGACGTTGGGCTGGCGTAGCCGTGAAATCCCATTGATCGATGATAAAGGATGGCTGACCGGTCATGGCCGGGTCGGTGGTTGTCATCGGAGAAACCCTTGTTGTGGATCCGGTCGACTCAGTGCAGCGAGTCGCCCTCGGGGTTGTCGAAGGCCCCTTCGTCCAGGAACAGGACATCCATCTGCGAGGCCTGGTCGAGCACGGCCTGGGTGGCGGTCAGGATGGGGGGCAGCCAATGGGCGAAATAGTCGCCGCTCAAACCTTGAGTGGGCAATGCCGCGATCAGCGTCAGTCGCGGTACGTCGTCGTCATCCAGGGACAGGCCCACTTTGAGCAACGGGTGGTCGTAGTTGATCAGGTGCAACGAGCCTTGCAGCGGCAGTATGGCCGATGGCCGAATCGCCAGTTCGGTGAACACCATGACCAGATCGTCTTCGAGCAGTACACGGCTCTCGAGCACACCCAGTTTTTCTTCATAGTCCATCAGGTGGATGCCGTCGCAATCCGGACACAGGGTGTGGCGGACTTCCAGCTCGTCCAGCCAGTCTTCGATCAATTCTCGGGTCAGTGCTTTCATAGTCTCGGTATTTCTGAATTTGGCGGCATTGTACGAGGATTGCCCGGCCCCGACTACTGGCGATGAAAGCCGGATTCACACCAGCGGCAGCGGACCCTGCTCTTTTACGGGACGAATGGCGAAGCTGCTGTCGACGGTGTTGACGTTGGGCAGTTTCTGCAGGCGGCGCACCCATTGTTCATAGCCGGGCAAGTCGGGGGTGACGACCTGGAGCAGGTAGTCGAACGGACCGGAGACGGTGTGGCAGTTGATGACTTCGGCCATGTTGCGCACGGTGTCTTCGAAGGCTTCGACGAGTTTGTCCTGGTGCTGGCTGAGGCGCACGTGCACGAAGATGGTGATGCCGAGGTTGAGGCGCTGGCGGTTGAGTTGGGCGCGGTAGCCTTCGATGAAGCCGTCCTGTTCCAGTCGGCGGATGCGGCGGGCACAGGGGGAGGCGGAGAGGCCCACGCGTTCAGCCAGTTGGGCGGTGGTGAGGCGGGCGTCCTGTTGCAGGTAGTCGAGCAGGCGGCGGTCGATGCGGTCGATCTTTTCGGGCTGCATGGGTTTGTCCGGTTAGGCTTTATGGTATTTTTAGCACGACGTGCTAACGGCGTCGAATATATGGCCCGTTTTTACCTGCATCAGTCGCTGGGTTGGTTGCATCATACGCCTTCGAATTTGGTGGCTCCTGTTTTTGAAGTGCCCGAAATCCGCATCCGGTGGCGGGGTATAGCCCTATAGGGTCGTCGTGAATCTGTCCATGGCGGTCCGACGTTTCGGGACTAGACCACAGCATCCCTGCTGCGGACTTCCCTGTGGAGCTATACCCCGACACCGGGCGCTGCCTAGTAGAGCTGGGCCACCAATGACATAAATTCAGTTACTGAGCCAAATACCCTTTATGTCCCAACAAGTTGCACCTACCCATTCACTGACAGCGGTCACTCCGATTTTATCCAGCCAGACCCAGCGTTACCTGGGTTATCTGGCGGCGGCAACCACGGTTCTTATCTGGTCCTGCTATTTCCTGTCCCTGCGCCAGGGGGCCTTGTCGCCGCTGGGGACCTTTGATCTGACACTTTTTCGCTTTGGCGTACCCGGTCTGATCCTGTTGCCGTTGTTCATTAAACGCTGGCACACACTACGCCGGGTCAATCCGGTCTGGTTGCTGGGTATGGCGGTCGGTGCCGGGCTGCCCTTTTTCCTGTTGAGTGCGGTGGGGATGCGTTGGGCGCCGGTGGCGCACGGCAGTACCTTGATTCCGGGGACGGCGCCGGTGTTTGTGACGGCGATGGCGGTGTTGGTGTTCGCGCAGCCGTTGTCCGGTTGGCGACGGTTCGGGTTGGTGGCCGTTGTCGCGGGTGTGGTGTGTTTGTTGTGGACCGGTTTGTCCGGTGCGTCACAGGGGCTGGGTCAGGGCCAGGGGTTGTTTCTGGTGTGCAGTTTCTTGTGGGCGGTGTTTACGCTGTCGGTGCGTCAGAGCGGGTTGTCACCGTTGGAGGCGGCGTCGGTGGTGACGGTGCCGAGTACAGTGCTGTTGACACTTTACGCGGTGGCGGCGCAGCCGGCGTTGACGTTGGCGGCGGTGCCGACCGGTGAGTGGGTGGTCCAGTTGCTGGTGCAAGGGCTGGCGGTTGGCCTGGGTGCGGGCTTTTTGTACGGGTTTGCGATTCGTCAACTGGGCGCGGAAATCACTTCGGCGATCGGGTCGTTGACGCCGGTGTGCGCGACGGTGCTGGCCTGGGTCTTTTTGCGGGAAAGCATCGAATTGAGTACGGCCTTGGGGTTATCCTTGGTCACCCTTGGTGTTATCTGTGCCAGTGGCCTGATACACCCCGAGAAAAAATAACGGAGAGAGACATCGATGTTCGAACACCTGGATGCCCCGATGCAGGATCCGATCCTGTCCCTGACGGTTGCCTTTCGTGAAGACCCACGCCCGGAGAAGATCGATCTGGGCATCGGCGTTTATCGGAACAGCGAGGGCATCACGCCCATTATGGAGGCCGTGCGCACGGCGGCCATCGAGCTGGCGGAGACCCAGGTGACGAAAAGCTATGTCGGCCTGGCCGGCGATGAGCAGTTCAACCGGGCGATGACCGACCTGCTGTTGGCGGATACGGCCGCATACAGCCGGGCGGCGGCGATTCAGACACCGGGCGCGAGCGGTGCCCTGCGGATGCTGGCGGATCTGATCGCCTATTCCCGTCCGGGTGCGACGGTCTGGATCAGCAACCCCAGTTATGTGAACCACCGCCCGGTCATGGAAGCCGCAGGCCTGACCGTGCGCGAGTACACCTATTTCAATACCGAGACCAAGGCGGTCGACGAAGACGCCATGCTGGCGCAGATTGAATCACTGGGCGAGCAGGATGTGCTCTTGCTGCACGGCTGCTGCCACAACCCCACCGGTGGGGACATCTCCATCGAAAGCTGGCAACGCATCGCGGAGCTGACCCATGAGCGCGGCTTTTTGCCGTTCGTCGATATTGCCTATCAGGGCTTCGGCGATGGTCTGATGGAGGACGCGGCCGGTTTGCGCGTTCTGGCGGATTCGGTGCCGGAGCTGGTGATCGCGACCTCCTGCTCGAAGAACTTCGGTCTCTATCGCGAACGGACCGGGGCGGCGATTGTGGTCGGCCAGACGCCGGAAGACAGTCTGAAAGCCAAGGGCCATATCCAGCGGATGGCGCGCGCGACCTACACCATGCCGCCCGATCACGGTGCCGCCCTGGTGTCGATGATTCTGAACCGGGAAGAGTTGAAGGCGAACTGGATGAAGGAGCTGGCGTCCATGAACCAGCGCATCAATGGTCTGCGCGAGCAACTGGTGGTCGGTTTCCGCGAAGCCAGCGACAGTGACCGGTTCGACTATTTCGGCGAACACCGGGGAATGTTCTCGGTCACCGGTCTGAGCCCGGCCCAGATTGAGCAACTGAAACAGAACCATGCCATCTATGTGGTAAGCGGCGGACGCGTCAATGTCGCCGGTCTGACCGAGAAAGACATTCCGCAGGTTGTTAAGGCATTTTTGGCTGTGGGGGCTTAAAAACATTCAGGTGGCTGAACCCGCACCGGCTGCCGGGCCTGCATTAAATGTTGGATTACGCGCTCACGCGCTAATCCAACCTACATGATGCTCTGGCTGCTTTAAGCAGCGTGTAGGTTGGATTAGCCGAAGGCGTAATCCAACAGTTTCATCGTTGGCACTGTCTGCTTTCCGGGCACGGTTTGCTTGTTGGGTTACGCGCTCACGCGCTACCGAGACGTCGGACCGATCCAACCTACTCTCCGCGGTTCCTGGGGTTTAAAACAAATCGATCTGCTGCCCTGATGGCCGTCGGAACAAATCCGTTCGCAATGGCGGTTCGTCGTGGCTGTTCAAACCGAGCTTTCGACACTGTTTGTCGAACCGCTGCCGAATCATGTCCGTGTACAACCCCTCCCCGCTCATCCGTTTACCAAAGGTACTGTCGTATACCTTGCCGCCTCGCATGTCCCGAATCCGGTTCATGACATGCTCCGCCCGATCGGGGTAGTGCCGCTGCAACCAGTCTTCGAACAGCTCCGAGATTTCCAGGGGCAGACGCAATAGGATCCAGGTCGCACGCTGCGCACCCGCCTCAAAGGCGGCTTCCAGCAAGGATTCGATTTCGGCGTCGTTCACGAACGGGATGACCGGCCCCATAATGATGCCGACCGGCACACCGGCTTCGCTCAACCGTCGAATGACCTTCAGTCGAGTACCGGGCGACGCCGTTCGCGGTTCCATTTTACGTTTCAGGTCGTTATCCAGGGTGGTCAGGCTGACACGGACGGTGCATAGGCCCTGGCGCGCCAATTCCGACAACAGGTCCAGATCGCGCAGGATCAGGCCGCCTTTGGTGATGACGGAGACCGGGTGGCGACAGTCGAGCAGGGTTTCCAGCAGTTGCCGTGTGATCCGCTGATGCTTTTCCAGCGGCTGGTAGGCGTCGGTATTGATGCCCAGCGCTATCGGTTTGCAGACGTAGCTCGGCTTGTCCAGCGCTTCAAGCAGTCGCTCATTGGCGTTGGTTTTGGCGATCAGTTTCGTTTCGAAGTCCAGCCCCGGTGAATAGTCCCAGTAGGCGTGGGACGGCCTGGCGAAACAATAGACACAGCCGTGTTCGCACCCACGGTAGGGGTTGATCGACTGGTCGAACGGTACATCCGGCGACTGGTTGGTGCTGATGATGGTTTTCGCCTGCTCGGACACCACCTCGGTCGCCAGGCTGTCCGGGTTGCATTCGTCTTCGGGGTCCCGGTACCAGCCATCGTCCACGGCCCGGTCCGTCACCCGGTGCTGAAACCGGTTGTGCGGGTTTTTGGGGGTTCCTCGGGTGCGCATGGCACAGTCCTCAGTGGTCGATTCAGTTTGCGGACTTGCGAATGAACAACCACACAATACTGTATATCCATACAGCCTTCAAATCATTTGCCTTCGATGTACTACCCTTTGGGGATGGAACCCGATTTTTCTGGTGATTGAGCGGCTTTCTCCGTACAATGCGCAGCGCATCTTAATCGTTTAAGTCATTGTTTTCAGTTAGATTTCCGAGGCCCATCGTGAGTACACCGTCCGACTTCGACACACAATCCTGGCGCTATGTTGAAACCGGCTTTGAAGCCGAACGCGCTGCCTGCAACGAGAGTCTGTTTGCCGTTGGCAACGGCTATTTGGGGGTGCGTGGGTACTTCGACGAGGGGTATCCGGGTCCGGTCGCGAACGCGACCCGGGCCGCCTTCCTGAACGGCGTCTACGAATCCCTGCCGATCGAGTACGATGAATCCGCGTACGGCTTCGCTCGCAATTGCCACCGGATCGTCTCGGTACCCCGCCACCGCTTTTCACTGCAATTGGATGGCCAGTGGCTTTCCCTGGCCGAAGGCGATGTGCTGTCGCACCACCGGTTTCTCGACTTCCGCACCGGTCAGTACCAGCGCCATCTGACCTGGCGCAGCCCGACCGGTCATACCGTGAAACTGACGTTCACTCGCGCCGCGTCGCTGACACAACGTTCGCTGATGCTGGCCAGGGTGATCGTGGAATCGGTCGATTACACTGGTCCCATGCGTCTGGCGTCGGCGCTGGAAACCGGTCAGGGTACGGGCAACGACATCGACGACCCGCGCAAGGGCGGGTCGATTCCCGCCAGCCATTGGCAGCGGGTCCAGCAGGAGCAGACCGGGACGGTGTCGGCGGTCCAGTACCGCACCTGCAACAGCGGTTTGCACATGGCGGCCGCCATGGTGACCACCGGCCCCGAAGCGAATGCCGAAGCCTTTGAAACCGGGTCGGATCTGGGCAACCACTACGATATCGATGCCCGTGCCGGTGAACAGTATTCGCTGGAGACGGTGATCGCCTACGTCGACAGCCGGGTTACGGCCACCGAAGAACTGGTGAGCCGGGCCCGGTCCCTGGCCAGTGAAGGCATGGACACCGGTTTGGCGGCCTTGCTGGCCGAGCAGGAGACCTTTCTCGATCGGTTCTGGTCCAATGCCGATATCGAGATCGACTCCGACGACGGTGCGCAGTACGCCGCCCGCTTCGCCCTTTTCCACCTGTTGCAGTCCACCGGTACCGACGGTGTCAGCAGCATCGCCGCCAAGGGCGTGACCGGTTCCGGTTACGACGGCCACTATTTCTGGGACGCGGAAACCTATGTGTTTCCGTTCTGGTTGTTCAGCGACCCGCAGGTGGCGAAGAACCTGCTCGAATACCGTATGTCCACCCTGCCGGCCGCCAAGCAACGGGCGCGCGAACTCGGCCATGAACAAGGGGCCCTGTTCGCCTGGCGGACCATCGGCGGCGAGGAGTGCTCCTCCTTTTTCCCGGCGGGAACGGCGCAATACCACATCAACGCCGACATCGCCTATGCCTCACGCAGTTATGTACGCATCACCGGCGACCAGGCCATTTTGCGCGAAGGGCTGGCGGAGCTCATTCTGGAAACAGCGCGTATCTGGATCGGCCTGGGCACTTTCAGCGACGAGGGTCGGTTCAAGATCTTCTCGGTGACCGGTCCGGACGAATACACGGCCGTCGTGGACAACAACTACTACACCAACAAACTGGCGCAGATGCACCTGAGCTGGGCCGTCGAAGTCGCCCGTTTGATGCAGAACGAATGGCCCGATGACTACCGGCAACTGGCCGACGCCATCGAACTCGGCGAGGACGAACTGGCGGTGTGGCAACGCGCCGCCGACCACATGCACCTGCCCTACGATGAGCGGCTGGGAATCGTCGCCCAGGACGACAACTTTCTGCAAAAACCCAAGTGGGACTTCGCCAATGTGCCCAAGGACAAGTACCCGCTGTTGCTGCACTTCCACCCGCTGGTCATCTATCGCCATCAGGTGTTGAAGCAGCCGGACGCCCTGCTGGCCCTGGTGCTGGAAGGCGAGTCCGAAGACGTCGACCTCAAACGCCGCTGCTACGACTATTACGAGTCGATCTGCACGCACGACTCCACCCTGTCGACTTGCATGCACGGTGTGCTGGCCAGTGAAATCGGCTACCACCAACAGGCGTACGACTACTTCAAGAACACCTTGCGGGTCGATCTGGACGACGATCACAAGAACACCTATTACGGCGTGCACACAGCGGCCATGGGCGGCATCTGGATGGGCGCCGTTCAGGGGTTCGCCGGCCTGCGTTACGGTCAGGGTCGCCTGTCCTTCAAGCCGGCCCTGCCGGAGCAGTGGCGCGCGCTGACGTTCAAGGTGCGTTATCAGCAGCGCCAACTGCAAGTCACACTCAGGGCCGATGCCACGCACTATAAACTGCTGGAAGGCGATACCCTGACGATTGAACACCATGGCCAGCCCCTGTCGCTGACGCGGGGCGAGGTCGTATCGAAGGAGACGGCCCGATGATTGATTTCAGTGCCTACAAAGCCGCGATTTTCGATCTGGACGGTGTCATTACCGACACCGCCCCGTTCCATTTCAAGGCCTGGAAAAAACTGGCCGACGAGTTGGGCATCCGGTTCACGGAGGAAGACAACGAACAACTCAAAGGCGTCGATCGCATGGAGTCGCTGGAGCGATTGCTGGCTCTCGGCGAGCACCGCTACAGCGACGAAGAAAAACAGGCCATGGCGGCCGACAAGAACGCCTACTACCAGCAACTGATCGAGCAACTGACGGCCGAGGATATCCTGCCGGGCGTGATGCCGTTGCTCGACCAGTTGGCGAAGAACAGCGTCAAGCTGGCCATCGCGTCGGCCAGTCGCAACGCCCGCACCATTCTGAACGGCCTGCAACTGACCGACCGTTTCGACTACATCGCCGATCCGACCTACGCGCGCAGCAAACCGGCGCCGGACATTTTTCTCTACGCCGCCTATGGCGTGAAAGTGCATCCGACACAGTGCATCGCCTTCGAGGATTCGATCGCCGGCCTGCAAGCCATCAAGGATTGCTCCATGTTCGCCGTGTCCGTCGGGCACGACGACCTGCGCCGATACAGCGATGCGCATGTGCACCGGCTGGATGAACTGCTGACCTAAACGGTCATGGACTGAACCCGGGATCCACGGCATAGTAACGCTTTTTGAAGGAAAATTTGGTTCGAATGACCTCTATTCCGGCCTTCCTCAAAAAGTGGACACTGCCCGCACTGTTGTTGGTCTGCCTCCCCTTCTTCTTCGTCGAAGACCCGAGTGGAGACGCCGACCAACTAGTACCCGCGCTGTGGAACCTGGGCCATATCCTGTATTTCTGCCTGGCCATCGTTGCATTGCGTCGTCACCTCGACATGCGCGACTGGCCGCATTGGCTGAGCATCAGCATCGCCGTTTTTTTGATCAGCATCATCATCGAATACCTGCAGTATGGTGTCGGCCGTGATCAGGGCTGGCACGAAATCGAGCTCAACCTCATCGGCGCCTGGCTGGGACTGTTCTGGCTTAACCCGGGCGGCCCCCAGATCTGGACCGGCCGCGTCATCGCCACCGGGCTGTTCGTTCACCAACTGCTGATCGTCACCCAGGCCGGTCTCACCGATTACCGCATCAAGGAACGCATGCCCCTGATTACCGGCCTGGAAATGCCCTATGAGGCTCGCTGGTGGCAAGGCCCCGTCAGTCGCACGAACGATGTCGCCTGGAGCGGCGAGCACAGCTTGCGGGTCGACTTCACCACCGACAGCCACTCGGGCGCCCGGCTCGAAACCCTGCCCAGGGACTGGACCGGCTACGAGCGGCTCCGGTTTCATGTCTACAACCCCTATCTCACCCCGCTGAACCTGACGCTGCGAATTCTCGACCGGCTGAACGAGAGCCAACCCTTGCTGTACAGCGATCGCTTCCACCAGTCCTATACCGTCGAAAACGGCTGGAACGAAATCATTGTCGATCTGGAGGATGTGAAAAACGCGCCTTCGGACAGGATGTTGGACCTCGGTAAAATCTCACAAATGGAAATCTTCACCACCAACCTGAGAGAACCCAGGACGGTGTTTTTCGACGGTTTCTGGCTGGAAGAAACGGGCATTTGAACCGCCCCCTCTCCAGGGCTAACGCTGGGCACCCCAGTACCGGCCACAGACCTCGATGAAATCCTGCGCGACGGGGCTCAAATAACGGTCCTTGCGGTAGAACACCCCCACCTGACGCTCGATGCTGGCGAAGTCGAAAGCCTGCAAGGCCCGGAAATGCTGGATTTGCGGCAGTTGCCGGGTCACCTCGGTGCTGATGTACCCCACCGCCAGGCCCCGATCGATCAGATTCAGCCGGACGTTCAGACTGCTGATCTGCCAGACCATCCGAAACCGATCGCGCAGCTTTTCCTGATAAGGCCGCTGGTCGGGCTCATCCAGCGAAGAGACCACGAGCGGAATGCGCTGCAGATCGTCCGGGGTCATCTCGTCCCGATACAGCGGATGGGTCGGGCTGATCATCAAAAGCCGATGCTCGTTGTACAGCGGAACCGTGCCGAACCGGTCCATCCGGGTCTGAAACGGACCGAGCCCCAGTTCGACCTCGCCACTCATCACCGCCTGCACGATGGCACGCGAGGGTTGCTCGACCAGCTTCAGGCGGGCTTCCGGCCAGCGCCCGATGAAGGTATGAATCAGATCGGCACCGGCGAAACGGTTGTTGGTGCTGTCGATGGCCACGCTCAACTGCTGGTCCAACCCGCGCGACAGACGCGACAGGTCCGCCAGTACCGCCTGTTCCTGCTGAAGCTGGTCGTCGATGTAGCGATAGAGCCGACGGCCGGCCTGCGTCAGCCGCACCGGCCGGTCACGCACCAGCAGCGGTTGATTCAATTTGGATTCGAGCTGTTTCACCGCCTGACTGACCGCGGACTGCGACAAATGCAGCTCCTGGGCCGCCGCCCTGAACCCGCCGGAGCGGGCGACGGAATGAAAGATCCGGACTTCACTGCTTTCCAGTCGCATGATAAGCCATACTGATCATTGCTTTATAAAGTTTAATTAGATTAACAGCCGATCTCGCACTTTAATAGCGCCATCCGAAAACACGATGACGGAGGCTGTCATGACTGATGCGATCAATACCGGTCTGGAAGGTGTGATTGTTGGCCAAACCGAACTGTCCAATGTCGAAGGCGATGTCGGCCGACTGACGTATCGGGGCGAATCGATCGATACCCTGGTGGAGCGCGACTTCCCGGCGGTCATCATCTGGTTGATGGCCGGGCACTGGATCAGCCCGGACGAGTGCCGCGAGCTGGATAAATGGCTGGCGGACGAATCGGAACTGAGTGCCGTCGAGCACCAGGTTCTGGCGCAACTGCCGCGCGACACCCACCCCATGGCCGTGCTGCAGGCGCTGACCCCGATCGCGCATCTGGAGCCGATGCGGACCCCGCCCACCTGGCTGGAGCAGACCTGGGTGCCCGGCCTGGTACTGGCCGCGCGCATCAACGCGGCGGTGCGCATCTGGCACAACCTGGCGACGCACGGGGCCCCATTCGACGTACCCGACGGTCTCGGTTTCCTGGAAAAGCTGCTCTATGGCCTCAACCGCGAGGCACCGGGCCAGGGGGCGCTGAAGGCGATCAACACCACCCAGATTCTGCAACTGGACCACAGCTTCAACGCCGGCACCTTCGCCGGCCGCGTGATCGCCAGTACCGGCGCCAGTCTGTCGGCAAGCATCGCCGGCAGCCTGGGCGCCCTGTCCGGCCCCCTGCACGGCGGTGCCGACGAGGCGGCGGTGATGATGGCGCGCGACATCGGCGATGCATCCAGGGCGGATACCTGGGTGCGGGACGCGCTGGCCAACAAGGTGAAGATCATGGGCATGGGCCACCGGGAGTACAAGCGGCTGGACCCGCGCGCGGCGATTCTGAAACCGATGGCGAAGCATTTCTGCGAAGGCACCCAGTGGCAGCCGTTGATGGAGACACTGATGGCGGTCGAGGATACCTGTCAGGCGGTGTTCAGCGAGAAGGGCAAGGAGATTCACGCGAACCTGGAGTTCTACAAGGGCGCGGTGTATCTGGCGCTCGGGGTCCAGGAACGCTACTTCACCTCCCTGTTCGCCTGCAGCCGGGTCTTCGGCTGGATCTCCCACTTCCACGAATTCAACCGGGCCCCCCGCTTGATTCGGCCCCGGGCGTTGTACTCCGGGCGCTAGGTTGCATTTTATGCCTGTGGTCCGCACCGGGTGCCAGGGGTGTCCCATCCGGGGCCGTCGTGAATCCATCCATGGAGACTAGACCGCAGCATCCCTGCTGCGGACTTCCCCGGCTGGGACACCCCTGGCACCCGGCGCTCACATTTTTGCCAACGCTGGCTATTTCATACGTAGGGTGGGCATCGCCCACCATTTCGACCGCGGCACAATAAATACCGATTAAACATCAATGGTGACCTAAACGTCGCCCTACTCGGTCAAGCACCTCCGATATCGGTCGCTCGAACTATTGCCGACCTACCGATCCAACCGCTTGAACCTCAAAATCCGCGTCGTAATCGCCGTCCCCACCAGGGTTATCGCCATCCCCGCGATCACCTGCAGACTCAATACCTCGCCCAGAATGAGATACCCCCAAATCAAGGCACTCACCGGCACCAGAAAGGTCACGGTTGAAGTAGCCGTCGCGCCGGCACTGGCCAGCAACTGAAAATACAAAAAGAACGCGAACGCGGTACTCAGCACAGCCAAGGCCAACGCATTCAACCACCCTTGCGTGGACGGCATGGTCTCGGGCCAGAACAGGAAGCCGGGGATGGACAGTATCAACCCCGAAATCAACACACTGCCGCCGGCCACTACTCGAATTGGCAAATGCGACAGCCGCGCCTTGGAAAAATTACCGGCGATGCCGTAGAAAAAGGTCGCGCCCATTGTGGCCAGAATCGACCAACCATCACCGCCGGTGGAGAAGTCGAGTCGGTTGGCGGAGAGCACATAGACGCCGAAGAAGGCGATGGCGAGCCCGAAGTATTGCTGCCGGGTGATGGGCGTGGCGAACGCGGCCATGCCGATCAGAGCCGTGAATATCGGTGTGGTGGCGTTGATCAGTGAGGTAAAACCGGCTTCAAGACTCAGGGTCGCGTAGGCCAGCAAACTGAAGGGAATAACGTGATTGGTGACCGACAAAATGGCCAGCGAGCCCTTGTGCTGCCAGAACAACTGCCGATACCGCGCCACGGTAAACAACGGCAACAACACCAGCGCCGCGACGCCCATACGGACCATAACCAGTGGCACGGCGCCGAACTCTGGCGACGCCACGCGCATGAACAGGAACGACATGCCCCACAGCGTGGACAGCAACACCAACCGAAATGTATCAACACCTGACATGGGGATTCCTATACGGACGATTCAGAGGGTCGGCATCCTACCGCGTTATGCGACCGCACATCTGGCTGGAACCGGAACCCACTGTTCCGGGAAATGAACGCTCCTAACCAACCCGGATCGGATTCGGGAATTCGAGAGAAGCCAGATCGTCGAGATCATCGGCTCATTTAACGGGATCGGCCGTCACCGTCACCCCATTCGAATCCGCCTCGAAGTAGAAGCAATCCCGACGATTGGTGTGGCAGGCGGGCCCTTGCTGATCGACCTGCAACAACAGCGTATCGCCATCGCAATCGATCTTCAGCGACTTCAACCGCTGCCGATGCCCCGAACTCTCCCCCTTGCGCCAATAGGTCTGCCGGGACCGGGACCAATAACACACCTGCCCCGTCTCCAGCGTCTCCTCAATCGACGCCCGATTCATCCACGCCATCATCAACACTTCACCCGTGTCATGCTGTTGAGCAATGGCCGGCACCAAACCGTCGGCGTTGTATTTCAGCGCATCCAGCACTGTTTCCAGAGGCAGTCGGGTGCCCTTCTCTGCTTTTTCCCAGTCTTTGAACATGAAAACTCTCTTGCTGACGTTTCGATTATTAAACCTTGTGCCCAAACCCGCCCCGGCTACCGGGTGAACCTATTCGGGTGGTGCGACACATCGCTCGCCGTGAACCCATCCATGGGGGCTTGACGGCCGCCTTCCTGGCGGACGACATCCCCGAATAGGTTCACCCGGTATCCGGAGCTAGCCTCTAGCGGGTAGGTTGGATTAGCCGAAGGCGTAATCCAACATGACTACGGTGCCGAATGACTACCTCCTGGCAAAAGAGTTGGATTACGCCTTCGGCTAATCCAACCTACTATCTAACGAAAACCAACGATTAAACAGTCGCTCTAACGCTGTGGTTCAGTGATCTGATGCCAGCACGGATTCCTGAAACAACACCAAATTAAAAAACGGTCGACCAGTTTACCGTAATTCGACTGGGATACACCCCGAATTCCTCTTCCACCTCCGGCACCTGACCGTCAATCACCGGCTCCGCCCCCCAGGGCCATTCGACGCCGACCTTCAAACCGCTGTTGTTCGACAAGCTCCAATCCACAGCCACCGTCGACAACGCCGATCCATCCGACAGGTTGATCGTCGTTCCCACCTGCCCCTGAACCAGAGGCGTCAGCGGGTTACTGGCCTGTACACTGGCATAATGCCGCCCCCAGGGCACGACCATACCCTTCCGGTAAAACACCCCCGGATCGGTCACCTGGGAATAGGGTCCGCCGTCGTCGCCCAGCCCGTTGTAATGGTATTCCGCCACCACGTAGACATCGCCGAGGATTTGCTGATCGACCCCCAAGGTCAAACGCACGCCTTCATCATCCTCGCCATCGAGCCAGGCCAGTTCCTGCCAGACACCCCAGCTTCCGAGTGCGGTCTGGGCGCCGAAGCCGAACAAATAGTTCGAGCTGTTCAACTCGATGGCGGTGGCTTCGAGTGTCCAGACATCGATGGTGCTGTAACCGCGAGCGAACAACAGGTTATCGTCACCGGCCACCCAGCCGAGATCCAACTCGCTGACCGCTCCGAACGGCACCAGCCAGCGGGCGGCGTCGACGCCGGGGCGGTAACTGGGCTCTTGAGCGCGAATGCCGGACGGCAACACCACATCCACCGGAGAAAACACCTTGGCCAGACCGAAGCTGATCGCCTGACGACCGACGGTCACCGTACCCGCGGGCGTATAAAACAAGCCATAGAGCCGGTCCAGGTTCTGATACACGGCGAAGTCACCGTCGTCGGACTCGACCAGCTCCGAATCCAGGTCCCACGTCCGAAAGTCGGCGCCGCCGGGTTGTAGGGCGCTGGCGAGCTCGGTGCTGCCCTCGTCCTGGGCCAGACGCCAGCGTTGTTCCAATCCGTATTGCACCGTCAGTTCACTGTCCGGCCCCGGAAAATAGGAATAATTAATGCGCCCTTCGAGGTGCTCGTCCACCGCCCAGGCCGGGGGCATTTGCGCTTCGGGCAATCCCTCGGGTTGCGGGTAGCCGATGGCGTCGCCACCGGCGGAGACATCGAACCACAGGTCGCTGTCGGCCTGGCATACGCGCCCGGCCATTAACGTGAACAAGACCAGGATGCAGGCCATCAACTGGAAGCTACGCACGGTGTTCCTCCTGTTCGATGCGTCCGTCGCGAAGATGCACGAGGCGTGTGGCGCGCTCCATGATCATCGGGTCGTGGGTGGAAAACACAAAGGTCATGCCTTCCTTGCGGTTAAGCTCGTGCATCATGTCGAGCAAATCCGCCCCGGTTTGCGAATCCAGGTTGGCGGTCGGTTCGTCCGCCAGAATGATGTCCGGCTGACTGACCATGGCCCGCGCCACGGCGACACGCTGTTGCTGGCCGCCGGACAACTGATTCGGTCGCCGGTTTTCCTTGCCGCCGAGCCCGACGCGTTCGAGCATGGCCCGCACCCGTTCGCGGCGCTCTTTTTCGGCGATGCCCTGCAGTAGCATGATGTATTCACAGTTCTCGGCCGCGGTCAGCACCGGAATCAGGTTATACGCCTGAAAAATAAAGCCGATGTGATCGCGGCGAAAGTCCGACAGCTCACGACCGCTCATCTGCGAAATGGCTTTGCCGCTCAGGTGAATCGAGCCTTCGGAGGGGATGTCCAGGCCGCCGACCAGTTGCAACAAGGTCGATTTACCGGACCCGGACGGACCGACAATGGCGGTGAATTCTCCGGGTTGAATCTGCAGACTCACCTCGTCCAGAGCTTTGACCAGGGTGTCGCCTTCGCCGTAATGCCGACTGGCCTGACGGGTTTCGATAACAGGGTTCATTCCATTCTCCTTACAGGCTTTTATGCAGGGCGTGGGCCGGCACAATGCGCGCCGCGTGAACGGCCGGATAAACACAGGCGATCAGGGTCATGATCAGCACCCAGACCGGCAGCACTGTGTATTGATTGATGTGGTACTCGGGTCGAATGACCTCGGCGATGCTGACGCCGGAGATTTCCATGTTGCCGTAGTCGATACCGACGGCCGCCATGGTGGCGGTTACGACAACCCCCAGAATCGCCCCGATCGTGATAGCGCCTACCGCCAACACCAGTCCTTCCGCCAGAATCAGTCGGAAAATACTGGTACGCCGGGTCCCGATGGCCAGCAACACACCAAATTCATAGGTCCGCTCGTAGATCGACATGAACATGCCGTTGATGACACCAAGGCCGGCCAGGATAAACAGGATGACAGCGGCGATCAGCGTGCTGCTGTTGGATAACTGCAACATGGTCGCCAACTGCGGCATCAATTCGGTCCACCCCTGAGCGACGGCCGTGTCGGTCGACAACCGGGACCAGATCGGTCGGTCGGTTTGGGTGGCCTGGTTCGCCTCTTCGAAATTGAACGCGATCTCGTGAACCGACTCGCCGAGGCCCATCATCTCCTGCAATCGGGGCAACAACACAAAAGCCGTGTTTTCATCCAGGGCACGCGCATTGAAGTGAAAGATGCCACTGACGCGAAACAGCTGCTGCTCGGCGCCCTGGGTGTCCTGATTGTTCACCGACACCACGATGCGATCGCCGAGTTCGACCTCCAGCAGATCCGCCAGGCGGCTGCCGATGAGGATCTGCGTGCGCGGTCCATCGGAATCCAGATAGTTACCGTCCCGGATCGCGCCGCGTAACTTCGATACCGTCGCCTCCCGGTCCGGGTCGATGCCGGAGACCTGTATCGCCCGGTTGTTGGCCGCACTGGAGATCATGCCGAAGGCCAGCACCCGGGGCGCATAGCCGGAAACGTCGGTTTCCTGCGTCAGTTTTTCCAGAAACGGATCCGGGTCGATCGCCAGAGACTCTTCCCGTTGCGCCAGATAATCGCGATGGTGAATTTGCGCATCGCCCGAATACAGCCGGGTGGCCGAACGGACCATGGCATCCGACATGCCTTCGATAAACGCATCGGTCAATATCAACGCCGTCAGGCTCAGGCTGATGATCATGGCCGTTAAAAAGGTACGGCGCTTGTTGCGCATCAGGTTGCGCAGCGCCAGTCGCCAGGTCAGTCCCATTACAGAGTCCTCATCGCGTCAACCGGTACAATGCGCGCCGCCCGCAAGCCGGGCATCAGCGCGATGATCACAGCCGCCAGCAGAATGACCACGGCCGGGTAGGCAAAGACATACCACGACAGTTGGCCTTTGTAGTGCGAAAACACGATGCCGGAAATCTCCATCGGCTCGGCCATCTCGATGCCCACGGCCGTGAACCAAGCATTGATCGGCCAGGCGGCCAGGACGCCGATCACACAGGCGGAGAACGCCAGCACCAGGGTTTCGAGCACAATCAACCAGAACAATCGCGACGGCGAGGTGCCGATCGCCTTGAGTACACCGAACTCCCCGGTGCGTTCCATCACCGACATCAACACAGTGTTGAGCACGCCGATGCACACCAGAAACACCAGGATATACAGCGTCACCTGGCCGCCTTCCTTATCGGCTTGCATGGTGCGGTAGAAATCTTTGGCGACGTCCTGCCAGGCTGTGGCCCGGTAGTCGCTCTCGGGCCATCGGTTATCGACCCAGTTCTGCAATTGGGTTTCCAGGGTCCGGGCCTGGTGATGATTCCGCCCCAGGACGATGAGTCGATGGGCTTCACCGGGCATGACATAAAACGCCTGGGCCGCCGCCAGCGGCAACACTACCCACCGGGCTTCGGCATCCTCGGGCTGTCCCAGAATGGCCGAGATTCGGTACAGATCGTTCGCCAGCGAACCGTCGGCGCCCTGTGAAATCAACACCAGCTCATCGCCGATGCCCAGGTTCAACTGGCGCGCCGCCTGGGCGCCGATCATGGCTTCATAATAACCGTCGCTGTCCGGGTCTCCGGTCAGGTAGTCGCCCTCGGACACCTTGTCGGCGAGGTACGACAGATCCGCTTCCCGGCCGGGGTGCACGCCCTTCACTTCCACGGGAAAACTCTTGGTGTCTCCGTACGCCAAAGCGCTGCTTTCGATGCGGGCGGTGACGGCCTGTACGTCCGGCTGTTCGGACAAAGCGCTCATGATGTCCTCGGACACCGGCACGGATTTGTACAGCGTCGGCCGCTCCACAAAGCCGGGCGTGGTGATCTGCACATGGCCGGTCGTGTCCTTGGTGTAAAACTCGAGCATCTGGTCGTAACTGCCCTCGGTCACCGAGAGCTGGACGGACATCAGCACATAGCCGCCGAACATGCTCAGGATGGTCAGGATGGTGCGTCGCCGGTTCCGCAGGATATTGCGAAAGGCGAGTTTCAGCATCAACATGCTCGGTCCTCAAATGCGCTTGCGCAGGTTTTGCAGGGTGAAGAAGGATTCGTCGAGATCGACGTTGAATTCCAGGGCTTCGTAGGTGATGCGGGTATGCCCTTCCTCGTCCTGCGGGATCAGCGTCATGGTTGCCGGCAGGGTGACGTCGTCGAAGGTTGTGACGTCGCTGAATTCCATGACGCGCTTCAGGCTGCCGTCTTCGTCGAAGTATTTCTGGGTGACCGGCAACAGGTCGGATTGGCGGATGGTCACTTCCATACGACCCCAGACGGTAACGGTCTGTTCCTTCGGTGTCAGATCGAGGATGTAGAGGTCGTCGGTCTCTTCCAGCGTTACGGTGTATTCCTCGACCCAGGAGGTTTCGCGCATCAGGTCGTCGTTGGTGAAGTCGGACCCCATCCAGCTGCTCATCATCATCGATGGTGGAACCTTAACCACCTTGCGGATCTTGGGCAGGTAGTTCCACATTTCGTTTTCACGCTTGAGGGTGCTGACTCCGCGTTCCTTGCGCGGTTCGAGGACGCGAATAAGAGAGTAGTCGAGGCCGATGGACCAGGATTCCAGTTTGAGGCTGCGCTCGTAGTCGGGAGTGACAATGTTCATGCTCAGGGTGGCGTGCGCCGAGTCCTGCTGATACAGCTGGTCGATGCGTTCGAGCAGTTCGACGGCTTTGGGGTCGTTTTGTTCGGCGAGCGCGGGGCTCAGTAAAAGTGGGATAGCCATGAGGCATGCCAGGAGGTGTCGCATCGTTTGGTCCTTCCGATTGGAGATGATGGCGACACTTTAGCAGCGGGGGCGGGGTCGGTTAATGATCCCGGACAATATCGTGACAGCTGTCATGATGAGACGGTTGAAATCCGCATCGGCTACCGGGGTGTCTCATGAGGGGTCGCCGTAAACCCATCCATGGGGGCTTGGCGGCAGCATCCATGCTGCCGACATCCCCTCATGAGACACCCCGGCACCCGCTGCTCAATCCGATGGCTGCATACAGTCCCCTCTCCCTCTGGGAGAGGGCTAGGGAGAGGGAGTAGGCTAGGGAGAGGGGCAATCTACTCGGTATGAATCGGACTCACTCCACTATCCGACCCCTCATCCTGAAACACCGTATTCCAGCGCATCAACAGAACCGTCATTTGTTGCGCCTGACGGGCCAGGGATTCGAGTTCCTCGTCGGTGTTCGGTTCTCCCCGATACAGTTCAACCTTGCGCATGTCGCGGCTGATGACGTGGTTGGGTTGTTGCATCCGGTAGACTTCGAGTTTCCACCGGGTATTGGCGACGACCATGCGGTAGAAGAGGATTTTGGTGTGCCGACGGATGCGGGAATAGTCTTTCAGTTCGCCGAAGGCACTGCCGTCGATGGCGACGAATTTGACGTCGCCGCCGGACGGGTCGGCGACGATGCTGGCGGTGCGGTCGACGTGGCAGATCATGGCGAGGGCGCCGAAGATGTGGCCGGGGGTGATGACGTTGAGCGGTTTGCCCTGTGTCGAGTGGTCGTCGGGGTAGACGAGCAGTTGTCCGCGCAGCAGGAAGTAGAAGGCGGGGTCGTTTTCGCCGTGGTGGATGATGATTTCGCCGGGCTCGGCGGCCATGATGCGGGCATAGGTGGCCAGGAAGTCGGCTTGTTTGGGGTCGACCTCGCGCAATTCGCGAAAGAAGGAGATGCCGGACAGGAGGTCGTCGAGTGATACGGCGGGGATGTCGCTGAGGGCCAGGGTTCTCATCGGGTGGATAGTCCGTCTTGGTGTTTTGAAACTGTGTTTGCCTGTGTACTTTAGTGCTCCCTGTCCGGATGTGCCACCGTCCCCAGGGGCGGTGGCTTATATTCGTGCCACCGAAGGTTGTTGTGGATGTAGGGCAGAAGAGGCCGAAGGCCGTTATCTGCCGTCCACGGGTTGCTGTGCCAGTGTATGTCTCCTTGGCTCGGTTTTCTCCCAACGGCAGATAACGCTCTCGCTCTTCTGCCCTACCCCCCAACATGCCGGCACTCCCTGGGAGCGGCGCTCAAATCAAGCCTTCAAAACGTCACCGGCGCACGGCATGATGCGCACCTGTCTTTGTGTTTACCGGGAATCATGACCTCTATGGACGCCACTCAATCGGCCACTCTCTCTTCGAGCCGCCTGAACCTCTGGGTTCTGGCCGCGCTGTCTCTGGTTTTCGGGCTGGCTCTGCCGCTCAGCATGGCGCCGTTCAATGCCTGGCCGTTGATCTGGCTCAGTCTGGCGGGGTTTTTCTGGTTGAGCCACCGGGCCGCGACCGGTCGGCAGGCGTTCTGGCTGGGCTGGGTGTACGGCGCCGGGATGTTCGGGCTGGGGGTGTCCTGGGTGTACGGCAGCATGCGGACGGTGGCGACGCCCGTTCCGTTGTCCCTGGCGCTGACGGCTCTGTTTTGCGGTGCGCTGGCGTTTCTGCCGGCCATTCAGGCGTGGCTGTATCACCGTTTCCTGAGAACCGCGCCCTGGGCGCTGGGCCTGGGGGCGCCGGCGCTGTGGGTGGTGTTCGAGTGGCTGCGCAGTTGGTTGTTTACCGGGTTGCCCTGGTTGTTGGCCGGGTACTCCCATACCGATACCGGTCTGGGTCAGTTGTCGGCGCTGGTCAGTGTCTATGGCATCGGGGCTGTTTTGGCCTTCGGTGCGGCGCAAATCACGCGTTTGATGGTATTCCGCAATCGAGCCATTGCCGGTGTCGCCATCGCATCGATTGCCTCTGCCCTCGCCATCGGGGCGGGCATTGCGATCCCGGCGACCGAGTGGTCCGAGGAGACTGCGTCAATCCGAGTCGCCGCGGTCCAGAGTAATGTCGAGCAATCGGAAAAATGGCTGTCACGCAACGTCCGGCCCACGCTGGACTTCTACGGCCGCCAGGCCCGGACCCTGAGCGAACCGGATCTGGTGGTCTGGCCCGAGGCCGCTTTGACCGTGCGGCCGCAGCGCATTCAGACCTATCTGGAAGAACTGGATCAGTTGGCCGCCAGCCGGGATCAGGGTGTTATTACCGGTATCATCACCACCGAGGACGACCGCTATTACAACGCCCTGCTCGGCTACGGCACGGCCAGCGGCGAATACCGCAAGCAGCATCTGGTGCCTTTCGGCGAATATCTGCCGTTCGATCGCTACCTGCGCGGCCTGATCGCCTTCTTCAACATCCCGATGAGCACCCTCTCTCCGGCACCGACCCCGCAAACGCCCATGCCCTGGTCGTTCCGGGGCGAGACCCGGGAATTGGCCCCGGTCATCTGTTACGAAGCGGCCTACCCCGGCCTCGTCCGCGAACTGGCCACTACCTCGGACCTGCTGATCATGGTCAGCAACGACGCCTGGTTCGGCGACTCCCTCGCACCGCATCAGCATCTGCAGATCACCCGGATGCGGGCCATCGAGAACAGCCGCGCCATCGTACGGGCGACCCAGACCGGGATTTCGGCGTTGATCGGTGCCAACGGGGATGTGTTGGAGCGGAGCGAGCAATTCGAAGTGGCTGTGGTTCAGGGGGACGTGAGTCTTCGGGACGGGCTGACGCCCTATCAGCGCTGGGGGAGCACCTGGTGGATTGTCCTGCCGCTGGGGGCGTTGGGCGTTCTGATTTGGCTGGGTAGGCGACCGTAGGGCAGAAGAGCTCTGGGCGACATCTGCCATGGCGTGCGTAGCGCGCCTTACTTTCCACTTTGGCCAAAAGAGGGCTATAGCCCTCCGGCAGATATCGCTCCGCTCTTCTGCCCTACTCTAAACCCCCAAGTGTAACCATACGCCTACACTCTCAAACCGCCCCATCTGTGCTCAATACTTGACGCCGAGCCTTTAGTTTTTGATTTTAAAGGGCGTCACGGTAGAATCGCCGGGATTTTTTATAACGCCGCTGCCGCCGGAAATCGGCCGGACAGTGTACAAAAAGAAAAGGTATGCCCGCCCCGGCGGTGACATACTGGGGCGTCCTCACTGACGCGACGATCAAAATAAAAAATCGAACAATGATCGAGCTTTAACTTCTCGGGCGTGATCACTTCATCTCAGGCCATGGGCCAAGCTCCCCATCAGAAGGCGAGCCCGCCATGCCGTGTCTGAATGACAGTGCCTGACCAGGCGCTTTCCGGAAACGACCTTATCCCTCGGGTCGCCGGATGCCCGCGAGGAAGCGGATCGACATAATAAAGGCCGATGCCCCACCAGGCGGTACGCGGCATAAAAACAACCGATGAGCCGCCGCAGAGCGACCATCGGAGACTGAATGTGGGAGGGTTAATGGGATCCATCATAGAAGTACAGGGGGTGTCGAAGTCGTTCGGCGCCCTGAACGTGATCAACGACTGCTCCATCGCCGTCGAAGAAGGCTCGATCACGGGCCTGATCGGTCCCAACGGGGCCGGTAAATCCACGCTGTTTAACCTCATCGCGGGCACCTTTCCGGTCAGTTCCGGCACCATTCGGTTCGATGGGGAAGACATCACCAACATACCGTCCAACGAATTGTTCTCCAAAGGCCTGTTGCGCACCTTCCAGATCGCCCAGGAATTCACGCACATGACGGCGCTGGAAAACCTGATGATGGTGCCGCCGGACCAGCCCGGCGAGAACCTGTTCAACACCTGGTTCCGGCCCAAGCTGGTGCGCTCGCACGAAGCCGATGTGCGCCAACGTGCCCTGGAAGTGATCGACTTCATCGGCCTGAGCCACGTCAAGAACGAACTGGCTGGCAATCTGTCCGGTGGGCAAAAGAAGCTGCTCGAACTCGGTCGCACCATGATGGTGAACGCCAAGGTCGTGTTGCTCGATGAAATCGCCGCCGGTGTGAACCGCACCCTGCTCCAGGATCTGGTCGCCAATATTCAACGCCTGAATCAGGAAATGGGGTACACCTTCCTGGTCATCGAACACGACATGGACATGATCGCCGAGCTGTGCGATCCCATCATCGTGCTCGCTCAGGGCAGCGTCATGGTCGAAGGCACCATCGAAGAGATCCAGAACAACCCGCAAGTCATCGAGGCCTATTTTGGCAGCGATCCGAACGAATCCGGAGCAGCGAATGGCACTGATTGAAACGAACAGCATCTATGCCGGCTACGGCGGCATGAACATCCTCAACGGCGTCAACATGAGCATCGAGCAGGATGAGATCGGTGTGATCGTGGGCCCCAACGGCGCCGGCAAATCCACCACGCTGAAGGCGATTTTCGGCCTGCTCAACGTCAATGAAGGCAACATCACCCTGCGCGGCGAAGACATCACCAACCTGTCACCGGACAAACTGGTGCACAAGGGCATGGGCTTCGTACCTCAGGAATACAACGTCTTCACCAGCCTCTCGGTCGAGGAAAACCTCGAAATGGGCGCCTTCATCCGTAAGGACGATTTCGGCTACATGCTTGAGCGCGTCTACAGCTTCTTCCCGGACCTGAAAGACAAGCGCAAGCAACCGGCCGGCGAACTGTCCGGCGGTCAGCGCCAGATGGTGGCCATGGGCCGGGCGCTGATGGTCGAACCCAGTCTGTTGCTGCTGGACGAACCCACGGCCGGTCTGTCGCCGCTGTACATGAACGAGATTTTCGATCGCATCGTGGCCGTCAATGAAAGTGGCGTCGGTGTATTGATGGTGGAGCAGAACGCCAAACAGGCCTTGCGCATCGCCCACAAGGGCTTCGTGCTGGCCGCTGGCCAAAACCGCTACACCGACACCGGTGAAAACCTGCTGAACGACCCGGAAGTGGCGAAAAGCTTCCTGGGTGGCTGACGGTTAGAAGGAGTCCGTTTTGAACGAGTTTATTTTCTTCATCAACATCGTGGTGATCTCCGGCGCCGTCATCGGCTCGATCTACGCGCTCGGCGCGATCGGTGTCACCCTGATTTTCGGTATTCTGCGTTTCGCCCACTTTGCCCATGCCGACATGATGACCCTGGGCACTTTCCTGGTCCTGGTGCTGACCGCCCTCTTCCCGGCTGTCGGTCCCGCCATCGGATTACCCACCGCCTTCGTGATGATGCCGCTCGCCATGGCCGCCACGGCGGTGATCGCCATCGGCATCGACAAGGCCTTCTACAAGCCGCTGCGTGAAAACAACGTCAAGCCGGTGGTCATGGTGATGGCTTCCGTCGGTGTCACCCTGATGCTGCAAGGCCTGATCCGTTTCTTCGCCGGTACCGGCTCGCAGAGCCTATTCGTCGACGACCGCAAGGCCATCTTCCGCATCGACCTGCCGTTCGAGTCCGCCTCGCGCGCCATCGTCGTCACCGAACCGCAAATCCTGCTGTTCCTGTTCCTGGCGGTGGCCGTGGTCTCGCTGCACTTGTTCCTGAACAAGTCCCGGCTCGGCAAGGCCATGCGCGCCATGTCCGACAACCCGGATCTGGCTCGGGTCTCCGGCATCAACACCAACACCGTGGTCGGGGTGACCTGGATCATCGCCGGGGCTCTGGCGTGCGCGGCCGGCACCCTGCTGTCGCTGGACGTGACGCTCAAGCCCGACCTGAGTTTCATGATTCTGCTGCCGATCTTCGCCGCCGCCATTGTGGGGGGCGTGGGTCATCCCTACGGGGCATTGGCCGGCGGTTTTGTCGTCGGGTTCGCGGAAACGCTCGCCGTCTTCAACTGGGCTTTCCTGCTGCGGCCGCTGGAACAAGCGCTGCCCTGGCTGGACCTGCCCAATAACCTGGCGTTCGTCCCGACCGAGTACAAAATCACCATTCCGTTTTTCATCCTGGTCGCGATTCTGATCTGGCGCCCGACCGGCATTTTCAAAGGGAAGGTTATCTGATGCAGAATGCAAAAAAAGAAATCATCCTCTTCTCGGGGCTGGCCGTGCTGGTCCTTTGGGTGCTGGTCGCCATGGGACCGGCCTTCGGTGTCCGTGTACTGGCCGAGGCCAGCTGTTACGCCATCCTGGCGCTGGGCCTGACCATTCAATGGGGCTACGCCGGCCTGTTCAACGCGGGCATCATGGGTTTTGTCGCCCTCGGCGGCTTTATGGCCATGCTGTTCGGGTTTCCGGTCAATGAAGACTTCTGGAACACCGACCTGCCGGCACAGCTCGGCGGCGTCGGTCTGAAAGCCCTCTTCGGCATCGCGCTCATCTACGGGTCCACCAAGCTGTACAAGCTGGGGTTCCCGGGCAAGAAATTGCGCCTGACCCTGACCCTGGTCCTGTCCCTCGCGGTCTATCTCTGGGTCAAGACGTCGCTCGATCCGGTGGCGTCCGCCATCGAATCACAGGCCGGCTTCATCGGTGGTTTCGGTTGGCCGATCTGGATCGGCTGGATCGTCGGCGGCTCACTCGCCGGGCTGATCGCCTACTTCATCGGCCACATCTGTCTCGGTCTGCGCAGTGACTACCTGGCCATCGCCACCCTGGGCATCGCCGAGATCATCAAGGCCTTCCTGAAGAACGCCGACTGGCTCACCCGCGGCACCCTGACGGTCTCTCCCCTGCCCTGGCCCGGACCCGGTCCGGCCGAGATCGGTTTCGTCGCCGCCCGCGCGGTTTACCTGAGCCTGACGGCCGTGATCATCGCCGGACTGGTCTTCCTGCTGTACCGGGCCTACAACGCGCCCTGGGGGCGCACCATGCGCGCCATTCGCGACAACGAACTGTCGTCGTCGGCCATGGGTAAAAACGTCAACGGTCGCCGTCTGGAAGTCTTCATCTTCGGTTCCGTGCTGATGGGTATCGGCGGCGCCGCCCTGATCACCTTCAACGGCATCTTCGACCCCAGCGGCTTCCTGCCGTTGAACCACACCTTCCTGATCTGGGTGATGGTCATCCTCGGCGGGGCCGGTAACAACCTCGGCACCCTGTTCGGCGCCGTCTTTGTCTACGTCGTCTGGACCATGTCCGAACCGGTCGCGCTCTACCTGCTGGACGTCATGCGCAACCTGGGTGAAGCCTGGTTTGCCTGGGAAGCACCGGCCGACCTCGACAGCCGAGCGCTGCAGGCGCGGGTGTTCGTGATCGGGCTGATCATCTCGCTGGTGCTGCGCTACGCGCCGAAGGGGTTGATACCGGAGAAGGTCGCGCATCACACCTGACGGGGGTGATGCGGATCGAGATAGAGAAAGCCGCCTTCGGGCGGCTTTTTTGTGCACAAAACCAGTAGGGCAGAAGAGCGACAGCGTTATCTGCCATCTCAACGCTGCCAATGGGTAGCCCACGGGCACCTTATTCTCCCAAGACAATTTCGTAGGGTGGGCACCGCCCACCAATTCGCACTGGGTTTATCCTCGGCCTCGTCAAAACGGCAGATAACGCTGTCGCTCTTCTGCCCTACTCTCCCAGCCCCATATCATTTTCAGCCACACACAAAAAAACCGGCCCCACAGGGAGGCCGGTTTTTCGATCTAACGTTTGTCTGCGGTTCGCGTATTACTCTACGCGGCCCACTTCAACAAACTTGCCGTCACGAACGGTCATTTCGATGATGACACCCGGGACGTCACCGGCGTCGTCGAACTCGTGAGAGCCGGTGGCGCCTTCGTAGTTGATGTCCTTGCCGTCGGCCAGCAATTGCTTGGCTTTTTCCCACTCGCCCGGATAAACCACTTCACCCGGAGCGGTGGCGATGTCACGCAGAGCCTGGTTCAGACCGTCGCGCTTGTTCTCACCCATCTTCTCGATGGCCAGCGCCAGCATGAAGGCCGCGTCGTAGGACTGACCGGCGAAGACCGCGTTCGGGTCGAAACCGGCTTCGGCCGCCTGGCTTGCGAACATCGGCGCGCCCGGCAGTTCCGGAGTACCCGGCTTGGTGGCGATCATGCCTTCCAGAACGTCCCCACCAACGGCTTCGACCAGACGGTCGCCAACCATACCGTCGGCACCGATGAAGGTGCTGAAGTTACCGCCTTCGTAGGCCTGACGCAGAATGGTTTGACCGGAGCCGTCCGCGTAAGCCAGTACGGCCAGGTTCATAGAGCCGCTGGCGGCCAGTGCACCCAGCTCGGCGCGGTAGTCGGCCTTGCCGTCTTCGTGCGCCTGGTTGGCGGTAACCATGCCACCCTGGTTTTCGAAGGCGCTGGTGAAGGCGTCGGCCAGGCCCTTACCGTAGTCGTTGTTCACGTAGGTCACGGCCACGTCTTCGATGCCTTTGCTGATCAGCAATTTGGCCAGCATTTCACCCTGGAACGCATCGGACGGCGGCGTACGGAAGACCATGTCGTTGTCGTTCAGTTCGGAGATCGCCGGAGACGTGGACGCCGGAGAAACCATGACCACACCGGCCGGTACGGCCACGTTGTTGGCGGCGGCGATGGTGGCACCGGAACACAGGGCGCCTACGATGGCGGTCACGTTCTCAGAGTTCACCAGACGGTCCGCACCGTTGGTCGCGACGGAGGCGTCGACACAGGTGGTGTCGGCACTCGGCATAACCACTTGCTCGCCATCCAGGATGCCGCCCTGAGCGTTAACCTGAGAGGCGGCCAGTTGCGCGCCGTCGAAAATGGGAGGAGTCAAACTTTCAATCGCACCGGTGAAGCCACCGAGGAAGCCAATCTTGACATCGGCGTGAGCACTACCCACCAGAGCAGCAGCCGTGGCGACACCCAACAATAGTTTTTTATTCATGATTCTCTCTCGCTGTTATTATATTTCCCATGGGGACGCAGCCATGTTGCGGGCATTTGCGGGTAAAGACAAGAGCCTGAACCCCTCTGACGGCCGTCCAACCGCCAGTCTGTTCATTCTCCGTTCAGTCTTCCCGTCAAGCCGCTCGACCGCGAATGCCAAGCACTTGTGATGCTTGATCTGTTACCTGTATCCGATCCGGATCGAACAGGCATCAATAACCGGTCATTTTTCAGACCTTTTGGGTGTAAAGCAAGTGTTCCGTTGAGTTTTGTCGCGCACGGAGTGCGCTCCTACAGAGGAGTCAATGTAGGAGCGCACTCCGTGCGCGACCTCACTGGGGAAAGAACCCGTTGGTCAAAAAGAACGCCACCAGAAACCGCACCTCCGGATCGTTCATGATGAAGGTATGACCGGACCGCACCACCCGAAACCCTTCGGCCTCGGTCAACCGCGCGCTATCCACCGAGACCTTACCGTCGTGCGGTGCCTCGAACAGAAAATTGAACCACGGATCACTGGAGCGGTTCCCGGTAATGATACCGGTCGTCACATCCAGCGGCGGTAGCCGATTCACCAGCGCCTCCTGGTCGGTCGACAGTTCCAGTGCCGCCGGCCCCATCAAGCGCTGGAACCAGCCGAAGTCGCCGAAGGCATCGATAACCTCGCTGCCGTGATTGGGCGGGCTCAGCATCACCAGCCGCCCCTCGCCCGGCAAATCGCCGTACTGCAGCCAGTAGCGCGCCAGAATGCCACCCATCGAATGCGTCACCAGATGCACCCGCGCATACCCCCGGTGGCGCATCGCATCGATGGCGTTGGCCGCATAGCCGGCCAGTTCCGGCAACGAATCACTGCGGCTCGGATAAGCCTGATTGCAGGTGGTGAAACCCGCCTCGCGCAACGACCCGGCCAAGTCATTCATCGACCGCTCGGACCGCCCCAGGCCGTGCAGCACCACCACCGCCTCCTCGCCCGTGCCCTCGGGTTCACAAATAACGTCCATCGGCGGCACCCACAGCCCCGCATCGATGCGTTCATCCCCCGCATTCATGCGCCAGTCCAAATGCGGCCCCGTACTGCGACCCGTCGAACCGATCGCCCCGATCACATCACCGCGCTCGACGCGCTCACCATCCGCCACATCCAACCGCGACAAATGCAGAAAACTCGACGTCACCCCCGCACCATGATTCAACAACACCGTCCCGCCGGTGAAATACAGATCCCGCTGCGCCAGCGTCACCACACCTCCGGCCGGCGCCCGCACCGGCGTACCCGTCGGCGCCGCCACATCGACGCCCCAATGCGGCTGGCGCGGCACCCCGTTCAAAATCCGCTGACTGCCGTACACCCCAGTCACCGGACCATGTGCCGGCCAGACAAACGGCTCCCGCCAATCGTCCGCCACCACATCCGCGGACCGCGCCCGAGCCACCAACTCCGCATCCCGCTGAATCCGCTCCCACGCCTCCTCGGGCGGCACCACCCGGCTCGGATCCAACCCATCGACCCGCTGAACCTCGAACGACCGCTGCTCAACATCCACCTCATACACCCGCGCATCCCCAGCGGCCGACACCACCTCCAACCGCTTCTCACCGGCCGCCTCACGCCCGAGCGGAACCAGATAAAAACCATCGGCATCCACCGCCAAGCGCTCACCTTCAAACCAAACCTCCGCCCCCGGCTCAGTCCGGCCCACAAAATAACCACCGCTGACCCACTCACCAAACCCCTCGGGCGCCTGCGCCAACGCACTCCCGACCACAGAAAAACCGACCACACAACCGATAAACCGGCGGACACACTTGCGCCAGGTCATACCCATACTTCGTTACCTCTTATACACTTCAAACTGATTAACTGATTCCAAAGATGCGGCTAGGGGCTTTCTGGCACTTAAGACAGCGCCGGATGCCGGGTGTGCTCTGGAAGGGACATCTGAGCCATGGATGGCGAAGCTAAGCGCCCATGGACGGGTTCACAGCGGTCCCTGGAAGAGCACAGCCGGTATCCGGCGCGGACCAAAGCCACTGAACCCAAAGCCACCACCAAAACGTAAACATGCAAAAGAGCAAAAAGGTGTATCTCGCTCATGATTGCCACACCGGTTCTGGTCATAAACTCCGGCAGCTCCTCCCTGAAGTGTTCCCTGTTCGACATGGTCACCGGCCATGAAGCCCTCTCCGGCCTCGCCGAACGCCTCAACACCGCCGACGCCGAACTATCATGGCGGACCGGCGGTAAAAAACACAAGCTTCCGCTCCACGGCGAAGGCCACGCCAGCGCCCTGGCCGCCATCAACCAGGTCCTCGACAAACTGCCGGACCTGAACGGCGCCCCGGTCGCCATCGGCCACCGCGTCGTCCACGGCGGCGAGGCCTTCGCCGAATCCGTCGTCATCACCGACGACGTCATTCGCGGCATCGAACATTGCGCCAGCCTCGCCCCGCTGCACAACCCGGCCAACCTGCTCGGCATACAGGTCATGCAACGCCTCTACCCCAGCGTGCCGCAAGTGGCCGTATTCGATACCGCCTTCCACCAGACCCTGGCCGAGGAAGCCTACCTCTACGCCCTGCCGATTCACCTGTACCGGGACCACAGCGTACGCCGGTACGGCTTCCACGGCACCAGCCACCAATACGTCGCCCGGGAAGCCGTCGACCGGCTGAAGCTCGACCCCGACGACCACGCCATCGTCACCGCGCATCTCGGCAACGGCTGCAGTGCCGCCGCCGTACGCAACGGACAGTCGGTCGACACCACCATGGGCATGACCCCGCTGGAGGGGCTCGTCATGGGCACGCGCAGCGGCGACGTCGACCCCGGCCTGCACGAATTCCTGGCCGAACAACAGGGTTGGTCGATCCAGGAGATCACCCAGATGCTGAACCGCAACAGCGGCCTGTTGGGGCTGTCCAACCTGTCCAACGACATGCGCACCCTGACCGAAGCCGCCGGCGACGGTAACTCGGATGCCCAACGCGCCATCGACGTCTTCTGCTTCCGTCTGGCGCGCCAGATCGGCGCCCTGGCCACGACACTCGGACGACTCGACGCCCTGGTGTTCACCGGCGGTATCGGCGAAAACGCCGCCGGCATCCGTGCCGACGTTCTGAACCGGCTGAGCCTGTTCGGCTTCGACTGCGACCCGGACCGCAACGCCGCCCCCAACACCGCCGATGGACGCATCACCCGCGACAGCGGTACACCCGCCTGTGTCATCCCCACCCGCGAGGAATGGATGATCGCCCACGACGCCCATCGGCTGACCCGCAACTAAGGACCGACCGACCCCATGACCAAAGAACCCGCTCAAACCCAACACACCTTTTTCGTTACGGCGACCAGCACCGGCACCGGCCTGACGTCCGTCTGCCTGGGCCTGGTCCGCGCCCTGGAACAGCGCGGTGTCCACGTCGCCTTCTGCAAACCCGTGGCCCAGCAATACGGCAACGACCGGGGCCCCGAACGCTCCACCCATTTGATCCAGGCCACACTCGGCCTGCAGCCGGCCAAGCCGATTCAACTCGGCTACGCCCAGCAAATGCTGGCCCGGGGCCGCACCGATGATCTGATGGAGGAAGTGATCCAGTTGTACCAGCAGTCCGCCGGCGAAGCGGACGTGGTGATCGTGGAGGGGCTGGTGCCTCTGGCCGATGAAAGCTACATCGGCAAACTGAACGTCAACATCGCCAAATCGCTCGATGCGGACATCATTCTCGTCGCCGCGAAGAACGACGACAGCACTGCGCAACTGAACGAACGCATCAGCATGACCGCCAGCCTGTACGGCGGACCGGACCACCACCGGGTCATCGGCGCCATTCTCAACAAGGTGGGCGCACCGGACACCGACAGCCAACAGGTGCTCGCCGCCGAGGAACCGCAGTCCCCCTTGCCGGCCACAATCGGACGCGACCAGGTCGCCGGTTCGCTGCCCGTCTTCGCGCGCAAGGAATTCCGCTGTCTTGGCGCGATCCAGTGGAACCCCATGCTGGTCTCCCCGCGCACCATCGATGTCAGCGACCACCTCGGCACCCGCATTCTGCACGAGGGACAGATTCGGGAGCGCCGGGTACAGAACATCACCGTCTGCGCGCGCACCATGAAGAACATGCTGCACACGTTGAAAGCCGGCACCCTGGTGGTCACCCCCGGCGACCGCGAAGACATCCTGATCGCCAGTTGCATGGCCGCGCTGAACGGCGTGCCGCTCGCCGGCATCATCTTCACCGGCAACATGGAACCCGAGCCCGCCGTCATGCGCCTGTGCGAGGCGGCCTTCAAGACCGGCCTGCCGATCATGCTGGTGGACACCAACACCTTCACCACCGCCCAGCACCTGAACCGGATGAACACCGAAGTGCCGGCCGACGACGTCAGCCGAATGGAAGCCGTGATGAACGCGGTCGCCGCCGATCTGGACGCCGACTGGCTGACCGAACGCGCCCGCGTCAAACTCGAACGGCGCCTGTCCCCGCCCGCCTTTCGTCACCTGCTGATCCAGCGCGCGCGCCACGCGAAAAAACGCATCATCCTGCCCGAGGGCGATGAACCGAGAACGCTGCAGGCGGCCGTTATCTGTCATCAGAAGGGCATTGCGCGGTGCGTGTTGATCGGGAACCCGGATGAGATTCAACGCGTCGCCGCCAGCCAGAACCTCAGTCTCCCGGCGGACATCGAGATTGTCGATCCGGAGCGGACCCGCCAGCAATACATCGCCCCCATGGTCGCCCTGCGCAAACACAAGGGCCTGAGCGAACCCATGGCCGAAGCCCAGTTGGAAGACACCGTGGTGCTGGCCACCATGATGCTGGCCCAGGACGATGTCGACGGCCTGGTCTCCGGCGCCGTCCACACCACGGCCAACACCATTCGCCCGGCGTTACAGTTGATCAAGACCAAGCCGGATGCGGCCCTGGTCTCATCCGTCTTCTTCATGCTGCTGCCGGACCAGGCCGTGGTATACGGCGACTGTGCCGTCAACCCGGACCCGAACGCCGAGGAACTGGCCGACATCGCCATTCAATCCGGCGATTCGGCGCGCGCCTTCGGCATCGATCCGCGCATCGCCATGATCAGCTATTCCACCGGCCAATCCGGCTCCGGCAGCGACGTCGAGAAAGTTCGCGAAGCCACCCGTTTGGCCCAGGAGAAACGTCCGGACCTGGTCATCGACGGCCCGCTGCAGTACGACGCCGCCAGCGTACCCTCCGTCGCCAAGAGCAAAGCGCCGGACAGCCAGGTCGCCGGCCGCGCCAATGTCTTCATCTTTCCGGACCTGAACACCGGAAACACCACCTACAAGGCGGTCCAGCGCAGCGCCAACGTCGTCAGCATCGGCCCCATGCTGCAGGGCCTGCGCAAGCCGGTGAACGACCTGTCGCGCGGCGCCACCGTCGACGACATCGTCTACACCATCGCCCTGACCGCCATCCAGGCCTCCCAAACCCAAAGCTAACCTCTCTCTACACAACCCCTCTACCGCCCTTCCATCCCCTCTCCCTTTGGGAGAGGGCTAGGGAGAGGGAGAAGCTTAATGTGAGGAAGTCTCTTCTTTCCCCACAAACCTACCCATAACGAACTATCTTTAATTTCAGTTGTCCCATTGTCGGCCGACAAAGACAAAAGAATGACAAAATCGAATGTGTTCAATGTGGTGAGGAGGGGACCCCACGTGAAATCCATGAGTATCCGCGCCCGCATAATGGGCGGCGTCGCCCTGACGGTACTGGTGCTGGTCGCCGTCAACGGCTTCTTCAATTATCAGCAGGCCCGGTCGAACCTGGTCGATTCGGTGAACGACCTGCTGGTCCGCAGCGGCGAGAACACCAGCCGATTCGTCACCAACTGGATCGACAGCAAACAACAGGTTCTGGATGGCGCCGCCCAATCCATCCAGGCGGGCACCGAAATCGCCACCGCAGTCCAACAGGGTGCGGATTCCGGTGATTTCCTCTACATGTACGTCGGCACGCGTTCCGGCGAGATGATCATGCGGCCGGACGAACCCCTCCCGGACGACTACGATCCGCGCACCCGCCCCTGGTTCACCCAGGCCCGCCAGGCCGGTGGCCCGATCATTACGCCGCCCTACGTCGATGCCTCCAGCGGCGACCTGATCATGAGCTTCGCCCAGCCGGTCGGCCAGGACGTTATCGCAGCCGACATCGCGCTGACCGACATCGTCGGCGAAGTACTCGGGGTTCGCCTGGGAGACTCCGGCTACGCCGCCGTCATCGACGGCAACAACAACTTCCTGATTCATCCCGACGAGGCACAGCTCGGCAAACCGCTGCGCAGCCTGATCGGACAGGCCGGTCTGACACCGGAGCCGGAATCCGTCCAGGCCGCAGGCGACAACTGGCTCAGCGCCGCCTTCCCGATTCAGGGTACGCAATGGCGTATCGTGTTGATGATGAAGGAAGGCGAGGCTTTCGCGAACCTCGGTACCCTGGCACTGTCCAACCTGCTGGTCTCGGCTCTGACCATTCTCATTGTGACCGTCGTCTCCGGCTTCATGATCTCCTGGCTGCTCAAACCTCTGGTCAACCTCAATCAGGCCCTGTCCGACATCGCCCAGGGCGAAGCCGACCTGACCCAGCGGCTTGAAGTCGTCCGCAACGACGAAATCGGCTCGCTGAGCCGGAACTTCAATCAGTTCATCGAATCCATCCATGCCCTGGTCTCCGCGAGTCTCGATTCGTCGCATCAGTTGGCGAACCTCTCCGAACTCGCGCGTGACAACGCCAAGGAAAACAACCAGGCGGTACAAGTCCAGCAAACCGAGATCAGCCAGGTCGCGGCGGCCATCAATGAAATGAGTTCCACCTCCGCCAATGTCGCCGACAACGCGCAAGACACCGCCGGCGCAGCTCAGAGCGCCTCGACCGAGGGTGAGAACGGCATGGCCAACGCCCGCGAGAACAAGCGGCGCATGGGGAACCTGACCGAGCAAATCGACACCGCCACCGGCGTGATCCGCCAGCTCGACGACCAGGCGCAACAGATCAACACCATCCTGGCGACGATTCAGGACATCGCCGAGCAAACCAACCTGCTCGCCCTGAACGCCGCCATCGAAGCCGCCCGGGCCGGCGAACAGGGCCGGGGCTTCGCCGTCGTGGCCGACGAAGTGCGGGCATTGTCGCAACGCACACACGAAGCCACCGGCGAGATTCAGACCATGATCGAAACCCTTCAGGGCCAGACCCAGAACGCGGTCTCGATCATGGACAAGAGCAAGGACCTGACCGGGGAAACCGCCAACAGCGCCGAAGAAGTCACGACCAGCCTGAACAGCATCGCCGAATCCATCCGCGACATCTCCGAACGGGCCAGCACCATCGCCGAAGCCTCGCGCGAGCAGAACACCGCCACCGAAGAGATCAGCCGCATCGCCACCGCCATCCAGGACGCCTCCAACCAACTGGCGGAAAACATCGACCAGGCCACCGCCCAATCCGACGAACTGCACGACCTGAGCGACTCGATCCGGGCGAACCTGTCGCGGTTCAAGATTTAAACGATAAGGGAAGGAAGCCGTGCCACTGGCACGGTTTCAACGTGTAGGTAGGGCAGAAGAGCGACAGCGTTATCTGCCGTTTTGACTGTGCCCACAGAACAACCCACAGGCACGGTACGCAACGTAGGGCGGAAGAGCCGAAGGCGACATCCGCCGTGTGGGCGTAGCCCACTGACGTGCCAGGAGGTCTACCGGTAGCACTTCGCGGCGGATGTCGCTGTCGCTCTTCCGCCCTACACTCTCGGCAACTGCGAGGGTGACTTCAAACCAAACTCTTTCTCGAAGCCGGCGCATCCACCGACACCCCGGACACCGGAAACTCCGAAGGCGCCACCCAATCAAAACCGGAGCGCTCGGCCGCCGGTTGCCATACGGCATCGGCCACCAGGGTCGCTTCCCGGAACCGGAAGCCATAGCTGCGCTTCACCCGGGTCCGGATGGCATTGAGAATATCGAACAGATCCTCGCCGTCATCCAGGGTCGCGCTCGGCACGGCGTCGATCACCAGCCCCATCGAACGGGCCTTCAACTGCATCACCCGGCTGCAACAGGACGACACCAGACCCACGACGGTATCGCGCCGGCCCATCAGCCGGTTCATGGTTTCGATCAGACGGACGTTCAGGTCGATGACACCGGTGCGGATCATCATCTGCCGGCGCAAATGCACACTGAAACGCGCACGGACAACATCCACCTCCTCGGAGGTGGGTTCCCGGCCCAGCAATGTCGCTACGGCCGAAGTGAACTGGGTGAAAACGGGGGGAGCATCCATTGATGGAGGAGTCCCGGTGAGATCCTCCACCGCTTGGCACAAGGCCAGACCTTCCATGGCACTTGACTGACACAAGGCTGTGTCGAGATCAAATACCATTAACTTCATGCGTACCTCGAGGTTCGCTCTTATACAGCCGCGAACATTCTTTTTATGACAAGTGTCCAAACATCGGACACACTGTTTTATCATGATCAATTGAGGCGCTTGTGAGTGCGAAAAGCCTGACCCGCGGCACACTCAGAAACGTCTCGGGGGCCAATCAGGCTAACCGATTTGGGGATAAAAATGAAAGGCGTTTTTCTGGACCGGGGCACCTTTCCCGATTCATTGACCATTCAACCACCCGCCGAGATCACCGATTGGCGGGAATACCACCAGACAGCGCCCGACGAGCGCCTGTCGCGACTGCAGGGCTGCGACCTGGCCGTGGTCAACAAGGTGGTGCTCGACGGTGAACTGATCGACCAACTGCCGGACCTCAAATGCGTGGCCGTGGTCGCCACCGGCATCAACAACATCGACCTGGAAGCCTGTCACCGGCGCGGCATCACGGTCGTTAACGCCACCGGCTATGGCACCGATGCGGTGGCCGAACACGCCGTCATGCTGATGCTGGCGCTGAACCGGAACCTGAAAGCCTACCTGCGGGACGAAGCCGATCAGGGGTGGAGTCGCAGCCCCTTCTTCTGCCACCGCGTGGCGCCGATCGGTACGCTGAGCGGCCAGACACTGGCGATTGTCGGCAAGGGCGACCTGGGGTGCGCCACCGCCGAGCGGGCCAGGGCCCTGGGCATGACGGTGATATTCGCCGAGCGCCCCGGGTCGGACCGGGTCCGCCCGGGCTATACCGCCTTCGAAGAAGCGCTGAAAACGGCGGATGTCATCAGCCTGCATTGCCCGTTGACGGACCGGACACACCGGATGATCAACCGCACCACGCTCGGCTGGATGAAACCCACCGCCACCCTGATCAACACCGGACGCGGCGACCTGGTCAACGAAACCGACCTGTTGGAGGCCATCGAACAGGGGCGCATCGGCGGCGCCGGTCTGGACGTAGCCAGCCAGGAACCGCCACCGGCCGACCACCCCATCTGGCGACTGGCCCGCCATGAACGTGTTATCCTGACGCCCCATGTCGCCTGGGCTTCGCATGAGGCCATGACGCGACTGCTGAACCAGATCAACGACAAACTGACGGGCTGGGCTCGGGGCGAGGCTGTGGACAGCCTGTGATCCACCGCACCGACCGTTGAAGCCGCTTCCGGTATTCTTGACGGTTCATCACGAGTCAATGTGTGATAAGGATGCAGCCAACGGCCGTCAGGGTCCGTATAATCCGGTTGTCGTCTGTCATCTCTGTAAAGGATTGCCAGAAATGAGCGTTATCGACCTGCTTAAAGAGAAAAAAGAACGTCTGGCCAAAAACCAGGCGGAATTCCGTGAGCTCATCGCTCCGCAATGGCGCGACTACTGGAGCGAACTCTGGCAAAGCGCCCGGAACCACCAATGGGTGAACTGGGTGCTCGACCACGACCAGCGCGCGACGGCCGACGCAGCCGAAGAGCCTCTGACGGAGTGCGAAAACCCCGAAGCCGAAGCCATGCGTCAGAAACTGCTGATGCAACTCGGCGAAGTGGTTTACGTGGGCGAGTGGATGACGGTACAGCAGGACCGCATCAACCAATTCGCCGAAGTCACCGAAGACCGCCAGTGGATCCACACCGACCCGGACCGCGCCGCCGCGGAAAGCCCGTTCAAGGCCACCGTCGCCCACGGCTTCCTGACGCTGTCGCTCATCCCCCGGCTTACAAACGCTGTGGACCCGGACAACCCGCCGTACAAGGGCGCCAAGATGGTCGTCAATATGGGGCTCAACCAGGTCCGCTTCCCCTACCCGCTCAAGGCAGGCAGCCGGGTACGCGGCAGCAAGAAGATTATCGGTGTGGATGTGGTACGGCGCGGGCTGGAAATCACCGAGGAAATCACCGTCGAGATCGAGAATACCCGACGGCCGGCGTGCGTGGCGCAGACGCTGGTGCGACTGGTTTATTAGTCACAAAAAGCCGCATAAGCGGCTTATTTAACAAACAACTGGCGGGGGAAATCGACCAGCAACTCCACCCCGGTTTCGGTGATCAAAATACTCTCGGTAATCTCGATCCCCCAGTCGTCCTGCCAGATACCCGGCATGAAGTGAAACGTCATCCCCGGCTGCAGAATCGTCTCGTCCGACGCACGCAAGCTGGAAGTCCGCTCGCCCCAGTCCGGCGGGTAACTCACCCCGATGGGGTAACCGCAACGCGCCCCCTGCCGGTCGATCCCGTATTTCGCCATGGTCCCGTCCAGCGCATTGGCGATGTCACACGTCCGGTTGCCGGGCTTGGCCTGTTCCAGGCCCGCGTCAATGGCCTCCAGCAAGGCCTTCTCGGCATTTCGGAACCGCTCACTGGGCTTGCCCATGTAGAGCGTGCGCGACATGGGTGCGTGGTAGCGTTTGTAACAGCCTGAAATCTCGAAAAAGGTCCCCTCATTGGCCCGGAACGGCTTGTTGTCCCAGGTAATGTGCGACGCCGAGGCCTCGTTGCCGGACGGCAACAAGGGCACGATCGACGGGTAGTCCCCGGCATGGCCGTCGACCCCCGCGATCGCGGTCTCGTAAATTTGCGAGACCACGTGACTCTTGGGAATCCCGACGCGGGCCACGTCCAGAATGCGTTGGTGGATCCGGGCGGTGATCTTCCCGGCGATTTTCATGTATTCGATTTCTTTGGCCGACTTGATCGCCCGACACCAATTCACCAGATTGAAGCTGTCCACAAACCGCGCCTGCGGCATCGCCAGTTGCAGTGAGCGATGGGCATCGGCCGTGTAATAGTAGTTGTCCATCTCGGTGGCGATGGTGCAGCCTTCCCAACCGTTTTCGATGAACAGATGCTCCGCGATCCAGGTCATCGGATGCTTTTCGAGGTTCTGTACGTACTCCTCCGGGTAACTGATCATGTTCTCCCGTTTCATGAAACACCGCAGCAAGGCCGCGCTCTCGTCCATGCGACGACCGAACCAGATCGGCTCTTCGTGGTCCACATGCAACACCACACCCTGGTGAACATAGAAAGACCAACCGTCATAACCCGTCAACCAGTTCATATTGCCGGGGTCGGTCGCGATGAGCACATCGACCCTGCGCTTGCGCATCTCGCGCCGAACCCGCTTAACCCGTTGAGCGTACTCTTTCTTGGTAAACGCCAGTTTCATCCATCACCTCAAACACTGAAGTGCCAAGCACTCGATACCGGAAACGCGCTGGAACCGGCGAAAGCCCCGTTTGGCGGGGCTGCGGCCGAAATCAGCGACAGTTCACACTATAGACAAGGAAAGCGCTCCGCCACAAACACTAAATTCCCCGAAAATGGCCCCGTGGTCGGGATGGGTCGGTATTGGACAACCTCGACATTTCGACTCGATGAACCACACTTACCCCAATGTCCAAAGAACAAGATCGAGTTGCCAGTGGCCGAACACGACATCGATGCAAACGACTACCATCAGGCGCTTCATACCCGAGCCGAAACCGTGCAATATCGGCGCTTTCGGCGGCAGGTCTCCATCAGTAATCAGCTGGCGCTGTTCGCCATACTCGCCACCGCTTGCTATCAGGTGGTCTATCTGGCGACCGACCCGGCCTACTACCGGGGCATTCTTCTGACCAACCTGTTTTTCATGCTGGTGTATGCCCTGGGCATTAGCCTGAATAATCGGCAACATCACATACCGGCCCGCAACCTGGTGATGTTGAATGCCGTCGTTCACATCTTCTTCGTCAACCTCTTCATCGGCTCCGAAGCGGGGGTGCACCTGTTCTATTTCGGCCTGGGCACATTGCTGCCATTCCAGTACTACCCAACGCGCCCGGTCCGCTACACGGTGCAAATGGCCCTGCTGACGCTGGCGTATCTGGTCTGCCACTTCATGCTCAACGAGCAAACGGCACTGACTCCGGTACCCTCCCCCATCGTGGAGGTTCTGTATGCCGGCAGCGCCGCCGGGCTCGTCTGTTTGCTGGCCGTGACCCTCTTCCTGTTCGGCAAGAGCATCGAAGAGTCCGAACAATTGCTGACCCGACTGAGCACGACCGACCAACTGACAGGCCTGGCCAACCGTCGCCATATGGATACCTTTCTGGAAGGGGTATGGGGCCTGGCACAGCGCAACCGACAACCCCTGTCGATACTGATGTGCGATGTGGACCATTTCAAATGGTTCAACGACACCCACGGTCACCCGGCCGGGGACCAATGTCTGACACAGGTGGCCCGAGTGATCGAATCCCTGGTGCGGAGACAGACCGACCTGGTGGCTCGCTATGGCGGTGAGGAATTCATCATCATTCTGCCTCAGACAGAACTGTACGGTGCCCAGCAGAAAGCCGAACAGATCCGACGCGCGGTCGAAGCATTGAACATCATGAACAAGGGTTGCACGCCTCCTTCACCGGTCACCATCAGTGTTGGCGTGGCCACCTTAACAGAACTGTTCGGTTTAAAACGGGAAGACCTGCTCAAGATGGTCGACGAGGCGTTGTACACGGCCAAAAGCAATGGCCGGAACCGGGTGGAAACCGCCCCGCCGATACCATGAGGCTGCGCTTAACAGACCGGGTCCGGCACGGCGGCACCGTGTACATCTTCCAGGCCCTGAGCGGTGGGTAAGTCTGACGTTGCACGGTAGCAGCCCCACCCGCCCGGCCGACCAATCCCACATCAGCCGATGGCTTCGTATCGGCGCCGATCGCGGAATAGCCGGTATATTGTGATCGCATTAGGAAACCTGATACATGCGCCCCAGCATCGCCGAATCAGCCCGACACGGCCACAACCGTCACACCCACGGCATATAAAACCAGAATCAGGGCGCTTTCAAAACCAATGCGCCCGACTCCATGCTCCTGACGACTCAACATCCCCATCACAAGTACGGCCGTCATGATCATGCCGAGCGTGGTCATGAACAATTCATGGGAGGTGATGGCGTGATAGACGGAGCCCTCCCGGTAGGCGACGTCCGCCGCGACGGCGAACATCACATCGAAGGCATTGCCCCCCAGAATACCGCCAATGGCCAACGTCAGGGCGCCATTGCGCACTGCCGCAATCGTCGTCACCAGTTCGGGGGTAGACGTTGCCACGGCGGTGAATAAAAACCCGACCAGGGTTCCGCTCAACCCGGTCTGCTGCGCGATACCCATACCGGACTGGGCCACCAGCCAACCGCTGGTCCCCAGCATGAATGCCAGCGCGGCGAATCGCCCCCACAGCGCCGGCAAACGTTCACCGGGGGGAGTCTCGTCCGGTTGGTCCACCCGGGTCTCCCTGGTTTGACGGGGCTTCCACATGGGCCGCTCGCGACTTCGCCGCGCCACCCGCAACCCACCGAGGTAACCGATCACCAGAATCGGGGTAAAGGGGTGCACTCCCATCACACTCCATTCCGGAGCGGTGGCAGCCAGCATGACACCGCCCATCAGTGCGATCAGCAACGCTCCAAACAGGATGTTGGCCAGCGACGCGGCCGCATGCTCGAGATTGGCCCGGCGGTATACGATATCGGCCACGGCCAGAAAAGCCGTTTGGGCGGCAATGCCGCCGATGGCATTACTGACCGCGAGTTGGGCTTCGCCTTGCCAGGCGGCGGTGATGGACACCACGACGCCGGACAGCGACGTACTGCCACCGAGCAACACAGCCCCCATCAGCGCCTCGCCCAGGCCAGTCCGATCCGCCAGCCGGTCCGCGACGTAGGACAGCTTGCTGCCGGCATAGGTAATAACGCCCGTCGCGGCGATGAAAACACTGATATTCAGCCAGAGTGGCCAATCAAACACACGATTCCCCCGTCAGATGCACAGGCTTCGAGTCTTCAAATGAGCATGGCCGCTACCATGGCACAATCTCGATACCAGGCCAACGCCGCTGGAAATTGCGGTTCATGGCGTCAAAGTTTCCCCGGCTCATCGCCGTTCTTAGCAATCCTATCCACCCTAGCTGACAATCAAGTTATTTTCGTGAGACCTGATAGACCGGCAGAAGGTTTCAAGCGCTGATAACAGAACACCAGCCAATTCCGGGTTTTCCACGATACCGGTTTCATCCAGACCACTGCTTAACAGCGGGATTGTCACACACGCCTCTTCGACAATATCGCCGGACATTGTAGACAGCACTTCTTTCAATGCCTCCTGTGCATGAAAAGCGCGTGGTGATGTATTAACCAGCATGATCGGCATATCCGGAAATTCGACACCCCCGACCAACCAGTCGAGCGCGTTCTTCATCGGGCCGCTTATTCCATGTGCATACTCGGGGCTGGCCAGAATAAGCCCATCGGCCCACTTCAAAGCCTTGTTCAGCTCATCCAGTGGTGGAATATCACTTCCTTCAAGATCAGGATTGAAAAGGGGCAAATTGGCGATGTTCCCCATCCTGATATCAACATCGGCCGGGGCAAAATGCATCAAAGCCCTCAGGGCAGCGGTATTATAGGAAACTTCCCGTAAACTACCCGACAGAGCCAACAGATTAACTTTCTTCATCCAGTTTTATCTCCCTAAAAAATGAACTGTGCCCCCGCTTTTTGGCGTACCAAACAGGAGCCTTCCTTACTTTTAGCTAAGTGCGACAATTAAACCACAAACGAGCAACCCGAATGTCACGGGTGCCCACAGCAACCTTTCTTTTTTGCTGGGCGTGATGGTATTTAAAACCGCGCTAATGCCACAAAAACCTACTACAAACCAAATGGCGTATCTGGAAAACACCAGGTAATCACCAAGCATCATGCCGGCTCGTGTAAACACGACGAGTGCGATCACAACCAACAGGAAGGATTGCACCAGAGCGGCGAATCGCAAACCGGGTGGAAAACGCCCCGGGTACCTCCCTCCCATTGCCATTTCACCCCATGGTGCACCCAAGGCGAGCGCCCACTGGAACAGGACTGCAACGCCCGCAAGCAGGCCAAAAACATACGCTGCCACAATAGGATTCAACATCTCTTGCTTATCCTCAGTTAACCATCGAGTAAACGACGGTGAGTGGAATCAATCGGTCTCGGCCCCCTATGTACCACAAGTTCGGTCCTGTAGTAGACTGAAACCCATGAAAACGACCCTCGACCACCTCCCCGAGCGCAAACAACGGGACATACAGACCATCGCCACGGTATTGCGTGACGTGCTGGATGAATTTTTGCAGGGTAAAACTGGAAGCCGGCTAAACTACCGCATCCTGAAGATCATCCTCTTCGGCAGCCACGCCAAAGGCACCTGGGTCAACGACCCCGCCAATGGTTATGTGAGCGATTACGACATCCTGGTGATCGTCAACCGGCCGGCTCTGGTGGAGGAGTACGAGGTCTGGCAGACTGCCGAAGACAGAATCAAGCGGCGCGTTAGCGCTCCTCTGGGGTTAATCGTCCATACGCTGGGGGAAATAAACGAACAATTGCAAAAAGGACACTACTTCTTCCGGGACATCCGCGAGCAAGGCATCGAATTATACAGTGCGGACAATCGTGCACTGGCCTTGCCGGGTGACTTGTCAGCTGAAGAACGGAAGGAAATCGCCGAGAAACACTACGAGCAATGGTTCGAAAGTGCCGATCAGTTCTTATATATATTCAATGAAGTATTCAGTAAAGGATGGCTAAAGCAGTCTGCCTTTCAATTACATCAAGCAACGGAAAGATACTTCAGCTGTGCCCTGTTGGTATGCACTAACTATCTACCAAAAACCCACGACATCGAACACTTGCGCTCACTATGCGCTCAGCAAGACCCACGTTTTTCCTCAGTATTCCCAGGAGACACCAAATTCCACCGCCGCAGTTTTCAACGACTGAAACGAGCCTATGTTGATGCCCGGTATTCCGAACACCATGAAATCACTCACGAAGAATTGAACTGGCTTTCCGAAGAGGTCAGCCGGTTACAGACGTTGACACAGGATGTTTGTGATAAGAAATTGGTGGAATTCACCGAATAATTAAATCGTCTCGAATGTCATGACACATCCCCTCCGACGGGCAGGTTCTCGCACTAAGAAAAAGAGCTAATCTGAAATTTTTTTACGGAGCGACTTTTCAAAGTCACATCGCAAAAGCATTTTGCTATTATTTTTCTAAAGAAACCCTAGATCTATCTCTTTCAAACAACTCAAAACTATTGACTGTAACACACCATCTTCAGCACAACAGTCGAATACCAACAGTGAACGTAGAATGTTTCCAACATTATTTTTCCTAGATGTTGACTCACTTCGTTTGAAGTAATCATTTAACCAGAATTGTTTGTCACCAATTAACTCGGCCAGAAACTGTTCAACGACAGATATACTCAACCGCTTTCCATTTAAAGGACCAAATATGGCCCTGGCCACTCGCTGGTCTTCATCATAAAGAAACACAGGCATTTCCGGTTGGGTCAGGAATTTACTGAAAGCACTTAACAGCTCAACCTTAACCTTATCATCAACTTTGCAGCTCATTAACAATTCATGGAGCAGGTCCCCTAAATGTGCGACACTATGCGCCCATCCTTTTTCATTGTTTACATAGCCTCTAAAATCTCTTTCTTGGTGCATATAATTTAGTACAAACTCGACAATTTCAGCTATTGAAAATGCATCCAAGAAGCAACTTCGATTGTCCTTATCCAATATGCAGGCAATGACAATCAAACCAAATGATCGTCCAAATACTGTATCTGACTCTAGGTCACCTATACCTCTCAAGCAAATTTCCACGCCCTTGGGAAGTAAGGAATTCTCTATGTCTTCTTCACTGACAGTAGCATTTTCGATAGATGAACAAATCTCATCTAGCAGGGCTTCTCTCTCATTTGAGTCCGGATTTTTAAGGTTGTAGATATCCATAAATATAGCTGAGTCGGAAATATTATTAATCAAGGTATGGAGATTTCCTGCCGCCCGATCTCCTGAGCAAAGCCACCTACTATAACCTTGGTTATATCCTGTTCATTCGTCTCGACTGTTGCTGTAATTCTTGATACACAGCCCATTGCTCTACCTTGCTCGAAAGTAAAATAATTAGATTGTGCGCCTTTAAGGTGCTTGGTCAGATAGCATGCTAATGCTCCACTAGCACTTCCCGTTGCTGACTCCTCTGGGATTCCAACCAAAGGGGCAAAATTTCGACAACTGGCTGTCAACTCTATGTCTTTCTCGCATAATTCAAATGCGTGGACACCAATCATATTATGCTTTTTACAGAAGTCACTCAGCAAACGTTCATTCACTTTGATTTTATCTAGATATCCACGTGGTACTGCAACAATAATATCAGCCAAACCTGTTGAGATAACCTCGATAGGTAACTGAGTCGACTCTAACACTGCAGAGTCTACTCCAATAAAATCTGAAACCGTCTCGTAACCAAGCACCCCAAGGTATTCTGGTAATTTCTGCTCCATTACAATGTGGCCACCAGACTCTACTTTTACAGCAAGTAAACCTGCTTTAGTCCTTTGAATATACTGACCTTCGATTAAAACTCCTTCTTTATACAATGTTGAAAATGCTGCTAAAGTTGCGTGGCCACAGAAATCAACTTCACCGGTTGTGGTATAAAAAGACAACTCAAAATCGGCTTCGTCATCTCGAGAAACAAACGCTGTCTCCGAATAACCAACAGCCTTGGCTATTTCCAGTTTCTCTTCGTTTGATAGATTATCTGCGTGCAACACTACGCCCGCTGGGTTTCCTCCTCTGCCATTCTCGGTAAAGGAACTAACCAAAAAAGCCTCAACTTTCTTCAATATCTATTTCTCCAAATCGTCCGCTGCACGGGCAAAGTTAAAATTTCCTCTCTTGAAGACGATATCCGAGAAATACAACTCGAGATCATCACTCTACGATGCATCCCAACGGACGAGCTTTATGTATTACGTATTCAACACACGAGAGTTTACGAGTCATAGTTTATGTTACGGACAAATAACTTGTTACCGATCAAATAGAAGCCCATTTACGACCAGGCCATTTTCGGAATCGGCAAGGTTCAGTGACCATAGAAGCTCCTCTTGGCTATCGCTATAACGGACTTTCCATACAACCAAGTGCTCGTCAACCTTATTTAGGTGACCTAAATAAATCACTTCGGTAGTTTTCCCTAGAGATTTTAGGTTTTGAACAGCTTCTTCAAAATCTTCTCTTGACAGCATATTTATAAGCTCAGGAAGTTGACCATATAAAAGGGATTGATCCGCTTGGTCATGAGCAATTAAAATATTCTCTATAATTGGCCTACAAAGGCTTTCTGCATTACCGGAATTAAGGCTTTTCATATAAGATCCCTAATTTAACTTCAACATCCGCACCACGCCCGTGAATCGAGACGCATTGCCTGAGTTTGCTAAGTAGCTGGACCAGGGCCGACCTTTGGATTGCTTATTATTCAAGAAATCGCACGCCTTTGCCGCGTTGTCTAGCGTATTCTATTTCTTCTTCGGTACTTTTTCCGATATAGCCACCGATATTGATAACAAGTATTTCATCAGACATATCAATTTTTCGTTTATGTAGAGCACCTAACATATTTTTTTCGTCGTTTGTAAGATCAGTATGCTCAAAACCACCAACGCTTAACACGATATTTCCTGTCATGGTTTCATTGAAATTGGCATCAATAAACGCCTGCTTGAATTTTGTGCTCCCACAAAGAGTAACTACCAATGGTTTCACTATACTTTCCTTACAGTTAACACCCAAGGCGAGGTAATTCCGCTGCTATTATTGTAATTCATATTCAAGTATCACACTATTCTGAGAGCCTGTACTCCTCTTAGCAGGATCATGAAATGTGTCCACTATTTTAAACCTGGCTTTTCGCATCATTCCTGCTGAAGCCAGGTTTTCTTCATGCCTTTCAATCAAGACAGCGCTCAATTTTTTACTTTTAGCTACTGCCAAACACTCTTCCAGTAATTTTGTTGCAATACCTTTGCCCGAGTACATTGAAGAAACAACAACATCGCCTACAAACTGGATGTCATTCAAAGAATAATACTTCTCAATGTAATTCGGGCTAAATATGCCGTCAATGAGAACCGCAAAACCTATAATATTTGAACCGTGTGTTGCTACGATGGCTTGCGCATTTCCACTGGCTACAAGTGAAAACTCCTCATTCACACCTTCGTGAGTTAAGTAGTTCCATTCGTTGGGACCGTATTCCCATAGAAGTTTTTTTAACGCGTCTATTTCTTCGATTTGCGCCTTTCGATACTCAATCACAGATTAACACTCCAATAAATACTGTGCCCCTCAACCGCAGCGCGAACGCAGTGATCGTCCATTGGCTTGAGTGTGCTAGGCACATGATCATTTCCCTGTTATCGCGCGCGCCGGTAGTGCATGGCGACCGCGCCGCAGCGGAGCGGCTTCGCCGAGATCAACTCGAGCCGCCGCGTACTGGGGAGCCCAGTCTCGTACAAAGTTGGGCCGTGGCCTGCGATTCTGGGGTGGACGAGTAGCTTGTATTCGTCGATAAGGTCCAGCCGGTCCAGTTCGGTTGCAAGCTTGCCACTACCGAGGAGCACACCGTCCGGTGTCGCGTCTTTAAGCTTCAGTACAGCCGTTCGCAGGTCGCCAACCAGGTGGTGGCTGTTAGTCCACGGAAAGTCCTTTCGCGTCGAGGATACAACGTATTTCGGTTTTGCCTCCAGCTTGACCGCCCATTCACGTATCGCCGGGGGTGCTTCCACTTCGCCGCGTGCGACCGCTGGCCAGTAGCTCTCCATCATTTCGTAGGTAACTCGGCCCCACAGCATGGCCCCGCCTTCTTCCATGAGGCGGGTAAAGAAGGCATGTGTCTCGTCGTCGGCAATTCCTTCCTGGTGATCGACACAGCCGTCCAGGGTAACGTTGATGCTAAAAGTTAAAAGTCCCATGGCATCCTCCGTTTTAGCTGCGTTTCGAGCCGCCCCCGTCTGACTCCTTTAGCACGATCACAAACCCGTTGACGCACTTCCTCATTATTAGTTCAGGTGGCGGCGTCTGTAAACGAACCATGCCCCCAGCAAGCCAAAGAAACTTCCTGTCCCTACAGCAAGATGTAACAAACTCCCGGGTGTGAAGGTGCCTGCATATACAAGGGCCGAAATACCACCAGATACAAAATAGGTGCAGCCCAGTGCCATAAAAGTAATAGCCCAACGGCCATATTTTGGCTCCTTTCTTAATACCTGGGCTCCAACTACAATGAACATAGCCAAGGCCGATGCAAGGATCACCAGCGTGAGATTCTGCGAAGCGTGAGTCAAGCCTGCCTCCGCTCCAGTTTGGTGGATTTCCCTACCGGAAAAGCCACCGAGGACCATAACCGAAAAGAATAGCCAGATCAGATATTTCATAGCACCTTAGCGAATGCCATAAGCAGCCGAGTGAAACGAGGCCCCACGTACGAAGTGTGCGAACTTTATGGCCTGGTTAGACACCATGCCTATCCGAGCTCCTCGGCGAGGCCGATGAGAGTACCATCGGGGCTTCGGATGTAGCAGAGCCGGTATATGTCTTCGTAATCGACGACTTCATCAACAAGGGTCGCACCGAGTTTACTGATCCGGGCGAGCGTGTCCTCAATGTCCTCGACGGTGAACATAACGCGCAGGTATCCCAATGAGTTCACAGGCGCTGTACGATGATCGGATGCGATGGTCGGGAAATGGAAGCGCGTGAATTCAAGACGGCTGTGACCGTCGGGGGTACTCATCATGGCAATCTCGACGCGCTGGTCGCGCACCCCAGTGACGCGACCGGCCCATTCGCCTTCGACGGGCACGCGGCCTTCGAGGGTAAGGCCTAGTTCGGTGTAGAATTCAATGGCGGCATTGAGGTCTTCCACCACAATGCCGACGTTGTCCATGCGCTTTATGGTCATGATGTCTCCTTGGGCACATAATGCCAAGCACACCAGTGCCACTTCAGCGGCGTCCAGTGTTGTGAATTGTTAAAGGTTTCCAGCGTCACGCAGGATTTCTTGTGCACTGCTGGAACAGGCTTCCATCAAACAAACAGCAAGTATTGAACCTTTATTTTCGATTACCTGATCAAGAAGGGTTTTCGCGGCCACAACATCTCCTTGTTCCAACTGACTTCGTACTTTTGTGTTAAGTAGGTGCTGCTGAGCCAGTTGGCCGTAAGCTTCGTCAAAATATATGTAATTTGTTCTGGCTAGTATGACGTTCGCGAATACCGAGACGGACAAGGCTACACAAAGTAGCCAGATAGTGTGGATTTTCTTCATGACACCTCGGTCACTGAATGTTTGTAGCTTTAACATTACCAAAAACGGCCGCTGAAGGCGCAGCCTTTTGCAGTCCAGCGCAGAATGCGCAAGTTTGAAGGCTTTGTTAGGCCCGCCATACATTGAGGCCACTCATGCCCATAAGCCAGTAAATAACCGCAACAGCCAAGACAACGTACATTGACCAACGTGACAAAGTCATAGCAAGGATTACCGAGCAACGTTTGGCAAGGTGATAAATGCACAGACCAAAGCAAAACGTCATCGTGAGCAGGCCGGAGAATAGCAAACCCGTTCCAAGACTTAGATTGATGTGGCCATCGTTGGAGCTGCCAGCAAACTTATACCACTGCCAAGCTGCGGCTGTGAGTCGTTCAATTACCGGAACAGGCAACATTAAAGCAGCCGCGAGAGTGGACAGAGAAGCAATGTTCAGTGCATGGACTGTGCGATTCTGAATCTTCTGGATATCAATTCCTAGCGTGGCAAACGTCTCGTATGCTTAACGTCGCCAACACGGACCGAGCGTAGCGAGGTCCCTCCCCAGCTTCGCTGGGGCGAAGTGCTTGGCATGGTTAGCGACACTGTTCAAAAAAAGTTGCGTCGGCGTCCGTTTATTAGTAAACCGCCAATAATGAATGTACCGACGCTAGACCCTATCACTAGCATCCAGAACAAAGCCCCGCCACCAATAACCGTGCCCACTGCCGGAACCCTCACGGCGATCTCCGAAAACATTGCGGCAATGAGCCCGACATAAGACCACAGCATGAGATCATAATGAACTCTTAGCCAATTTTTGTTCTTTCGAAACAATACTGGCGCCGCTACACCACCTGTAACAAACACAAGTGATCCAATTGCCATCCAATGAAACGGACCAAAAGAATATATCGATTGGGTGAAAAGTGCCGTAAGATTCATTATAACCATAGCACTGAAAAATATATAACCCATCAATCTATGATTCTTTGTTCCCTTTCGGGAAAGAACCACGAGCCCTCCAGTTGCTATCGCACCAATTGCGAATAACGTATGTACAAGTCCGATATTCGAGCTAAACACTGACCTCTCCTCGCCGCGCTAACGCCCAAAGCAGCGGTGCGACGCATCCGCTGCCTTTGTTAAACGAAGCCGCTAAAGCGGCCGAGTAGATCATGGTCTTAACTTTCCTCCCCCCTTCATACCGAAGGGCCAACGGAGGAGAACGATCATGAACCGCCAAGACCAGAACCGTTTCTATACCCTCTACCAACAGCACCTCGATACCCTCATCCTACAGGGCAAGAGCCCCAAAACCCAGCAGATGTACGGCTACTACCTGCAGCAGGCTGCCGAGTTTCTTGACTGCTGTCCAGACCACCTCACCGCCGCCCCGCCGATCTCAAGGCCTATTTCCTGCACTTGGTCGAGACCCGATCCTGGAGCACCGTCAAGGTCGCCCGCAACGCCATCCAGTTCTTCTATCGGTTCGTATTCGACCGCCCCTGGGACTGGATCCCCATCGTCAAGCCGCCGAAAGTCCAGCCACTGCAGGACGTTCTGTCGATGGAGGAACTGAACCTCATCATCAACCATACCCGTAAGCTCAGCTATCAGGTCTATTTCCTGACTACCTACAGCCTCGGTCTGCGTCTCAGCGAGACGCTGCACCTTCAGGTCGGCGACATCGACAGTCACCTGATGCGGGTCCACATCCGCCGCAGCAAGGGCAATAAGGACCGGTTCGTGCCGCTGCCGTTGTTGACGCTGAAAGCCCTGCGCCGTTACTGGGTGACGCATCGCCATTCGACCTTACTCTTTCCCGGCGGCAAGCCGCCGCACGAACGTGATGGTCAACCCCTGGTCATGGACAAGGGCGGCGTTCAGCGCGCCATCAAGCTGGTGGCGAAGGAATGCGGCATCCGTAAGAACGTCCACATCCACAACCTGCGCCACAGCTTTGCGACGCATCTATTGGAAAACGGCATCAACCTGCGCACCATCCAGGCCCTGCTCGGGCACGTCAGTCCGGTCACCACCGCCATCTATACCAAGATGACCGAGGAAGCCCAGCAGAACGGTGCCCTGATGATCAACGCCTTGATCGACCGCTTCGAGATCGACTGGGTGGCGCCATGATCCCCCTGGCCGAACTGGTCGAGCGTTACCGGCCTGAGTTGGAACGGCGGCATGGCTCTCAGTTAACCGCCGACCACCATGCCGCCATGAACGCCATTCGCACCTGTCACACCCCGGCCCGGGGTGTGCTGGATTACCGATGCGAGGCGTGCCGGGCGACCCGGATCGCTTACCCTTCGTGTGGGCACCGGGCCTGTCCCGCCTGTCAGCATAGCACCAACAACCAGTGGCTGGACCGACAACGCCGGAAGCTGTTGCCGGTGACCTACTATTTGGTGACCTTCACGTTGCCGGCCAAGCTGCGGGGCTTCGCCCGCACCCACCCCGAGTGGACCTATGCCACCCTGTTCAGGATGGCGACCGATACGCTGCAGACCTTCGGCCGGAACGATCCGGCCCTCGGTGATCGGCTGGGACTGACGGCCGTGCTGCACACCCACAGCCGCCGCCTGGATTACCATCCGCACCTGCATGTGATTATCCCCGGCGGCAGCCTGGATCGGTCCGGCCTGTGCTGGAAAGCAAAGGCCGGGAAGTACCTGTTCAACGGTCGGGCACTGGCCCAGGTCTTCCGGGCGAAATTCCTCGCCGCAATGAAGGAAGCCGGTTATTGGCTGCCCCGGGACCTGCCCAAAGCCTGGGTGGTTCAGTGCGAACGCGTCGGTCGGGGCGAGCCGGCTCTGACCTATTTGGCCCGCTACCTGTATCGGGGCGTGATCAGTGAGCGCAATATACTGAGCCTGAGCGATGACTGCATCACGTTCCGTTATCGGGACGGCCAGACTCGGCAGTGGCGAAAGCGTACACTTCATGCCGCCGATTTTCTCTGGCTGGTGCTGCAGCACGTGTTGCCGAAGGGCTTTCACCGGGTGCGCGACTATGGGTTGCTGCATGGCAATGCCCGTCGGCGGCGTCAACGTGTTCAATTATTACTGACGCCTTCGTTTTTTATGGCTCCATCACATGAACTGACCCGGTCGTGTCGATGCGCCTGTGGCGGAAGCTGGCGGTTGGTGCATCGCCACTTTCCGGATCACGCCACGCGTAGACGAACGGCACGGGCGTAGGGACGATCCACTAAAGGAATAAACTCACGCGTGGCAGAGGAGGCAAATCACCGCTATGGCACAACGATGTTAAAGAACGCTTCTCTGGAGGCCGGGCCTCGCTCGGCCTTGAGAAAGTACCGGTGTTGAGTTGTACCCGAACACACCGAATCCAGCCTTAATAAACTTCCTATAAATAAGTCACTCGGGCTTGTCCAACTACCGGATTAAGTCGCGGCTTCGCGCGACCTATCCTTATTAGTTAACCATTATGGCCGCGCTCTCTGCGCTGCTTGGCGAAATGATTTCCAAGAGGCTTTCTCGCCGACTCAACCTCTGACGCTGCCTCCCTGCTGGCCGGCGATTGGAACGAGTCGGTCACCACAGTCTTGGGGCCACTAAAAAAGTCGCATATTTCCACAACAACCCGCTCTGGATTCGATCTGAGCTCGTTCTTTAGCCTTCTAACCTCAAGCATCGCTAAGTGGTCAGGGGATGTAGCCAAATACCCATCCAAGGCTGACTCTAAATCATCAATCATTGCCTCAACCTTCACCGATCACTCCCTGGTTAACGCCCGCATTTGCGGATGGTTTGGAGCGCAGCGGAAAACCAGTCCGACAACATGCGCTTGTTATGATTTATTTTCATGCTCTGAAATCACCTTGTCAGCCAGGTACTTTCTTCCAGCATTTGTAATCTCATACCCTTCTTCATTTCCAAAGGTTTCTCCTGATTTATTGAGAAGCCCTTTCTTTTCCAGCTGTTCAAGAGTTTTAACAGCAAAATCTAGTGATACGTCATTGTCCCCGATGATATCACTCGGTATGTATTGATGATTGTCTTCCAATTTTGAAAAATACGTCAAAACTGTTTCTTGGTCATTTGATAACTCGACGTATTCAGCTGGGCGAATTGATTCAAATTTTGATATAACTTTGTACAGTCTTTCATTATCTCTGGACAGCTTACCTATTACGCTCTCTAATTCTTCTTTTTCATTATTGTTTTCAGAGATTATCTTTCTTATTTTTGCTTCCTTATCAATCAACTCTTTTCTGATAGCAATTGAGTTTTCGATAGATAATGGCTCCGATAGGGAAAGCTTGCTCTTAGACCTCAATTTATGCGAGGAGGTCCACTCCCATATATAGAACGGAATGTAGGAAACAATGGGATACAGCAGGCAAAACAACGCGCTGTACAATAGAGGGTAGAAAACATTGCGGTCAAAATTTCTGAAGTTGCTCTGGATATATGCCAACTTCTCCTCTATTGCCGAGTCTGACAAGAGAAAATAGAACACCGCTTCCCAGTTAAATATTAACCAGAAAACTACAATACTACCCAAAATCGGGCTACTTACTTTTTCATACAGCTGTGCCTTTAATGACGTACTTAGTTCTTTTAACATCAAGTATCCTGATCTACTTTGAGAGTATAACGCAGAACGAAGTGGCGGCCAATAGCCGTCCGCCTTCCGTGAATTGTTACAAGAATTACTAGTTACTACCAATCTCTTAATGTAGCGTTCTTGCTAATCAATTGAAACTCAGATCCTGAAAACTCATATTTCATTGTTACTGAGTAACTTTTTCTGCTTTCGCAAGTGCCAATAGAAAGATAATCATCTCCCTCTTCACATGCTATGTCGTAGTAGACCACATATATACCATCTGAGTATTCAGATCTATTTTTGTAGAGCCTATAGTGCACACCTTCTATTTCAACATTACTTTGGTAAGGCAATCTTATATCAGCCTTTCTATAGCCATGATCATCTTTTAATATCAGTGTGCTCCCATAGTTCCAAGAAGGGCTGCAGTTGTCTATATAGTTAACCAAATATAACTTTTCATCAGAAGTCTCACTTATTTCAAATACACCATCTTCACTTCCGCTTACTACATCGACGAATGACCCGCAATTAGTTTCACTATTATTCTGATTTAGAATTTGTGTAATCTCTGGGTATTTATCAAAGCTATAGGTTAAGCTCCCACCACTATCTGCAAAACAATCTACTGCACCAAATAAAGCAAGAACAACTGGGATATAGTATTTCATTATGTTTCCTTGTACGTGTAACGTCGCGCTCTGCGGCAAATTTGGAGCACAGCGTAAAATTTGTCCGACAGCAGCGCCTTGTTAGGGCCTTAATTGAATTTCGCAAGGTATCTTGAAAACACCCAACCAGATATTCGCACTTCAGAGTCCGGATCATTCCACTCAACTAGAGTCCAGCTCTTTTGTCGGTCAACTATTATTACGGCATAACCAAAGTATAACAATCCAATCGTTTTCGATTTTTGAGTAGCTGAGGATCTGACATTCAGCGTGTCAGCGGTCACATACCGGAAATCTTTTAACACAGAACCATCGGCTACGGATCTTCTCGCATTTGCCTCGATCTTTTTTGATAAGGATCGCTTATCTTCATTTAGGTGTGATTCAACGTAATTATTCACAACAGGATTGATAAAGGAAACTATCACAGCAACAATCAATGGGTATACAAACCACATCAAAAGCTTTTGAGTTAGAGGATCCTTTTGTGATCTTATTTCATTGATCAGGTTGTTTAATGATTCCTCTAATGTGCCCGAAGGCTCAAGTGAAGAATCGTGTATAACCTGATAAGAAAGATCTTGTAAATCCGAAACAGCCATCCGTTTCGAAGCTACGGAAATAAGCCCTTCCGCATCAAACGATAGATCGCCACCAATTTCAAATGCTACATTTCTCAGAAGCTCAAATGAGTCGATACCCGTAATAGAAGTTGAAAGTTCCTTTAGCGGATTCGGGATGCCCGCAATCGATGCACGAAACTCCTCCAGCGGATCAGCCAATGACGCCATTAATGCCCGATGTTCTTTGAGTGGATCAGCTAGAGACGCCATTAACTCGCGATGTTCCTTCAGTGGATCGGCTATAGTCGCTAACATCTCTCGATGTTCTTCTAGCGGATCGGCCAAGGACTTCATCAATTCGCGATGTTCCTGTAGCGGATCAGCTATGGAGGCCATCATCTCACGATGTTCCTTCAAAGGATCTGCAAGGGACTCTATCAGTTCGCGGTGCTCCTTTAGCGGATCAGAAAAGGACGCCATCAATTCGCGGTGTTCCTTCAAAGGATCTGCAAGGGACTCTATCAGTTCGCGGTGCTCCTTTAGCGGATCAGAAAAGGACGCCATCAATTCGCGGTGTTCCTTCAAAGGATCGGCTATGGAGGCCATCAGCTCGCGATGTTCCTTCAGCGGGTCTGATATCGCCCCTAACATTTCGCGAATATTCTTTAATGAATCGACTTTTTTCTTACTCATTTTTTCTCTTTTAAGAGCAGCTCTTGCCGAAAACGGAAGCCCTAACGCCACAGTTAAAGAGCCGAAAGAGCGTAGCTTTGAAGGTCCAAGTGAGCAAAGCGAACGATTTTGAACGCTTTGTTAGAAATCATTTATATACTCACTTTCCGATACGATGGAATCAATTACTTTAGTGGTTAGAAATGCTATAGCCATAGAATAAATCACTAACAGGCTGATGTCTTCGTTGTATTCCCATTCTTGGTAAGGCTCCATGTGATCCAAGTCGCAGTCCTCCACCAGTACTTCCAGTTCAGCCAATACCTTTTGGTATTTGCGTTGTAGTTTGGGGTTGGCCTCTAGAGGGAGTGCGCTGTGTTCAATTTTATTTTTTTCTTTTCTCAGCGATGAAAGTGTTTGCTCCAGGATCGGCCTTGTTTTTTTGAATTCCATTCGATACTGATCAATCCAGCCATTAGCTAACCATGCCGAACGCCATGAGTTGTGCCAAGCCTCGGAGGGGACTCGCTTTATTAGTTGGTAACACACCCACTTAAAAGCTTTTGATTTGGTTATTGCCTTATCTGCAGGAGGCGTCCCAAACGCACCTTCAAAATCACCGTACGTTCCGTCGGCTACTTTTAACAGGAGCCTATATTCGGCTTCATCTAGTCGTCCAGCTCCATCTCTTATGATGGAGAACATCGATTGCATTGCGCGCTGATACCATTGGCCTCGTGATGCACCATGGTCGACTAACATTTCGCTTCCATTTGTTAGAACGTGTCGCAATGGTCTGGGATCTAAGCCACCTTCGGATCGATTATCTTCTGATTCTATTTCTCTAGCCCATTTTTCCCACACGTTGTAGGAGATTGTTGATAAGTCTTTTGTTGATCGTCTAACTTCCTCGATTGCATTTGAAAGTTCTATGGCGGTCGAATTGTGATGTATTGCTAATAGGCTTTTCTCAGAAAGAGTGTTGGCTTTTCGGCTGGTATTCAACGCGACAATTGCAGCAACTGCGGCTGCAACAGCCGCGATTGCTGACATCGCCGAAGGGATAAAATCGAGCCACTCAATATTATTCATATGCCGCCTTAAAGGTGTCGAAAGCCGCATCGCGTTTATGTGTATGATGGTAATAATCACTTTAACGCTCGCAATAAGCGGCGCGAGGAACGAGCGTCCGGCGACCGCAGGGAGCGAACTTGATTGCTTGGTTATGCATTTTCTTCCACGATGCGCTCAACCAGCGGGCACGCCGACCTGCAAAGCTCAACATCTCGCCTTCTAGACGGTGATTTCTGACCATGCTCAAGGTTGCACCTGACTTGGTAGATAATCATAAAAATCTCCTGAAGTTTTCCTACGGGTGCGCGTCCATCCTGAAATTCTTCAATGTTACGGGCAGTATCTCGACCGTTGCCGCGCATGTCGATCACAGGCTCAGCCGTGAGGTAATCTAGCTCACCCTCATGCTCTTCTAGTAGGTGCTCGGCCATCGCCTCATCAACGCTGTCTTTAAGGTAACGCCGAATCTTATCTCGTTCATTTTTCCCGTTTACCGGGAAGTACAAATGATTGAAGGCGCGCCAAGCATTTGAGAATCCATCAATAGGATCTTCAGCCTCGCGTGATCGTTGCAACCATTCTCGTGCTTTCATCGCTTACCCATATGCATAACGTTTGGAGCAGTTGCGCGGGCTTTTCCGCGTCGACTGCCTGTATTTGTTAAGGTGCGAGTTTAAAAGGCTCCACCTTTGTACCTTGGTGAAAAATCACTTTCCACTCACCATCAAACATTTGCCATAGACTACTTCGAAGAGAATATGTACCTTCGTCAGTATCACTTCCTTTTATAAAAACTCTGAAGACCAGCTGGCAGATCTCTTCGCTATGCTGAGTAAACTCGAAGTCTTGTACTATGGCGCTCCATGTCTGTTCAGTAGGCAAACGTTCTAAGATATTCTCTAAACCGAAATATGCACCCGAAGCACCAATTTCTTTAAAGTTTGGCGCGATCCTTTTTCTTAGCTCAGCTTCAGAATGCCTTACATCGAAAGTAAGAAGCGACTTTTCCAGTTCAATTATTTGATTCTCAGTACTCATAAACACCTTAACAGTTTATTCATCGTCGCCTGCGCCCCTTATTCCGGCACATCACCGCTGTGACGATACCACACTGATCTGACCGAGCCCAGCAACCACGGTACTTACAGGCCATCACGGGACGTCCCTAAACCGGATATCAAACCCACAAAACCGTCTCACCCGACGCATATTCCGGGAATCAGCGTCTTCGGAGACACATATTCCGGACTCTTCCCGGGATATGCGTCGCGTTACATGTTGAGCTTTCCACATCCATCAACACTCAGCGAACCGCGTTGAATGCATGGTCTTTCTGTTTAGAAAGTTTTTACAACAGGATGTCGGCCAACTCACCTTCAATAAGGCACAAATGCCACGAAAACTGCCGACCGTGCTGTCTCGTGACGAAGCCCAACGCATTATCGGTCACCTGTCCGGTTTACACCGCCTTATCACTCAGCTTATGTATTGCAGCGGCCTTCGAATCATGGAAGGTGTGCGTTTGTGGGTTAAAGATCTGGGCTTTTCTAATCAGGGGCGGATGTGGCAACTAGGTTGCCTTGACTGAGACTGAGAGAAAAAAAGACTTGGCTTGACCCTCTCCCCTAACCCCTCTCCCAAGGGGAGAGGGGAATAAAATCGGTGGCGATAATCCCTCCCGAGGTGTCGGTTCGTCCGAGGGAGGGGGGAACAATTCCGGTGTGCTGAAATTCTGGAATAGGCACGCTACCGCCCGGTCGGTTATATGACACGCCAAGTAGGGTCGGTTTTTTTGTGGTGTGTGTATGTTTACCTTGGTTTTGGGGTTTGTTCAAGGGTTGTGTTTGGGGTTGTGTCGTTTGTGTCCGGGTTTGGGGATGGTTTGGTGGTTTGTTTAGATGGTGGGCGGCCGAGACGTCGGACCGACCCACCCCACGGTGATTCGATCCCGTTCCCCGTGGTCTTTTTGGGTGGTTACCGATTGGTAGCCGTGTTGGGTGAGGATGGTGGTTACGGCTTTGGCTTGGGTCCAGCCGTGTTCCAGGTAGAGGGCGCCGCCCGGTTTTAGGACGCGTTTGCCCTGCTCGGCTATGGTTTTGATGTCGGCCAGGCCCTGGTCCGGGGCGATTAGGGCGGTTTTGGGTTCGAATCGTACGTCGCCCTGGGTCAGGTGGGGGTCTGTGGCGTCTATGTAGGGTGGGTTGCTGACGAGGATGTCGACGCTGTGGTCGTCGAGCGGGTCGCACCAGTTGCCTTGGAGGACTTCGATGGGCAGGCCCAGGCGGTCGGCATTGTAGTGGGCGAGTTCGCAGGCCTCGGGGATGCGGTCGATGGCGGTGATGTGCCAGTCGGGGCGTTCACTGGCGAGGGCCAGGGCGATGGCGCCGGTGCCGGTGCCGAGGTCGACGAGGCGTCTGGGGCTGATATCGAACTGTTCCAGCACGGCTTCGACCAGGCATTCGGTGTCCGGCCGGGGGATCAGGGTGCTGGGGTTGACGGCGATGGGCAGGCTCCAGAATTCCCGCTCGCCGACCAAGTGTGCGACGGGTTCACCAGCCTGGCGGCGTTGTACCAGGGTGTCGAAGCGGGTCCAGTCATCGTCGGTGATCGGTTTGTCGGGCCAGGTGAACAGCCAGGTTCGGGTCTGGCCGAGTACGTGGCCGAGCAGTACGTCGGCGTCGAGCCGGTCCAGGCCGTGTTGGCGGGCGTGGGCTTGGGCGGTCTTGACGGTAGGCATGGTGGTGGGCTCGGCCTCAGGGCTGAGCCATGTCCGCCAGCAGTTGGGTCTGGTGTTCCTGAATCAGCACGTTCACCACATGGTCCAGGGCGCCCTGCATCACTTCGTCCAGTTTGTAGAGCGTGAGGTTGATGCGGTGGTCGGTTACACGCCCCTGGGGAAAGTTGTAGGTGCGGATGCGTTCGCTGCGGTCGCCGCTGCCAACCAGGTTGCGTCGGGTGCTGGCCTGTTCCTGGGCGGCGGCGCTTTCCTGGGCGTCTTTCAGTTTGGCGGCGAGCAGGCTCATGGCCCGGGCCTTGTTCTTGTGCTGGGAGCGTTCGTCCTGGCATTCGACGACAATGCCGGTCGGCAGGTGGGTCAGTCGCACGGCGGAGTCGGTGCGGTTGACGTGCTGGCCGCCGGCGCCGGAGGCGCGGTAGGTGTCGACGCGCAGGTCGTTCTTGTCGATCTCGACTTCTTCCAGTTCGTCGGCTTCGGGCATCACGGCCACGGTGCAGGCCGAGGTGTGGATACGGCCCTGGCTTTCGGTCTCGGGCACGCGTTGCACGCGGTGCGCGCCGGACTCGAACTTGAGGTGCGAATACACCCGGTCGCCGGAGACGCGGGTAATCAGCTCTTTATAGCCGCCGTGCTCGCCTTCGCTGGCGGAGAGGATCTCGATGCGCCAGCCCATTTTCTCGGCGTAGCGGCCGTACATACGGTATAGGTCCCCGGCGAACAGGGCGGCTTCGTCGCCGCCGGTGCCGGCACGGATCTCGAGGAAGACGTTGCGGCCGTCGTTCGGGTCTTTCGGCAACAGCAGGATCTGCAGTTCCTGGTCGAGCATGTCGAGGCGGGCTTCGCCTTCACGCTGTTCTTCCTGGCCGAGTTCGCGCATCTCGGGGTCGGCGTCGTCGAGCATGGCCCGGGCGGCTTCAATGTTGCTCTCGCAGGTTTTGTAGGCTTCGAAGCAGGCTACCACGTCTTCCAGCTCGGCGTATTCCTGGGAATACTGGCGGAATTGGGTCTGGTTGTTGATGACGTCGGGCTGAGAGAGCAGCAGGGCCAGTTCTTCGTAACGGTCGGCCAGTTCAGCCAGTTTTTGACGTATGGAGTCTTTCATACACCCTTCAGGAGTTGTCCAAATCGAATAGTCGGGAGGCCCAGCGGGAGACCTCGGCTTCGCCCTCGCCATGGGCCTTGCGCAGGGCCACCGTGGGGGAATGCAGCAGTTTGTTGGTGAGCCCGCGGGCGAGTTGTTCGAGCACCTGTTCCGGGTCGCCGCCCTGGGCGAGCGCGCGCCTGGCTTTTTCGAGTTCGAGGTTTTTCAGGTCCTCGCCCTTGGTGCGCAGTTGGCGAATCATGTCGGCGGCCTGGCGTTCTTTCAAGCTCAATGTGAAGGCATCGGCCGATTTCGCGATGATGTCGCGCGCTTCCTCGGCCGCTTTCTGGCGGCTGCGGACATTGGCTTCGATGACGGTTTTAAGGTCGTCGACGGTATAGAGGTAGACGTCCGAAAGGTCGCCCACTTCGGCTTCGATGTCGCGCGGTACGGCGATGTCGACCATGAAGATGGGCTTGTGCCGGCGCTTTTTCAGGGCCCGCTCGACCACGCCCTTGCCGATGATGGGCAGTTGGCTGGCGGTGGAGGTGATGACGATGTCGGCGTTCGGCATTTCGTCCGGGATGTCGCTCAGCAGTATGGCCTTGGCGCCGAATTCGGAGGCCAGTTCCTGGGCGCGGGTGAGGGTCCGGTTGGCGACGGTGATGTCTTTGACGCCTTTGTCGATCAAGTGCCGGGCGACCAGGTCGATGGTCTCGCCGGCGCCGACCAGCAGGGCTTTGCATTTGTCGAGCCGGTCGAAGATGCGGGTGCTCAGGTTGACGGCGGCGAAGGCGACGCTGACGGCGTTTTCGCCGATGGCGGTGCGGGTGCGGACTTCCTTGGCGATGCGGAAGCTGTGCTGGAACAGGTGGTTCAGTTCGCGACCGACGGAGTCGTATTCCTGGGCGACGGCGAAGGCGGATTTGAGCTGGCCGAGGATCTGGGGTTCGCCGAGCACCATGGAGTCGAGCCCGGCGGCGACACGGCCGAGGTGTTCGACGGCGGTTTTGTCGCTGTGGATGTAGATGGCCTGGCGCAGATGGTCGGCTTCGACGTTGTGGTGGGCGGCGAGCCATTGGATCAGGGCTTCGGTGCTTTTGTCGGCTTCGTGCACGGCGCAGTAGATTTCGCTGCGGTTGCAGGTACTCATGATGACGGTTTCGTCGATACCGGGAATCGACAACACGGAGGCGAGGGATTCGGACATGGTCTCTGGGGCGAAGCTGACCTTTTCCCGAATCTCGACCGAGGCGGTGTTGTGATTGATACCGATGGCCAACAATGACATCTGCGGCGGGGCCTGTTCTCTGCGTCTGAAAGGCGCGTAGTCTACCGATTTTCACTCATCTAGGCGACAGTGGCTTTGGTCCGCACCAAGGAACGGGCCAGGCTCTTCCGGGGACCGCTGTGAACCCATCCATGGGCGCTTAACTTAGCCCCGGGCTGGCGCACCAGTCCATGGCTCAGATGTCCCCTCCAGAGCCTGCCCCGCCCCTTGGTGCTTACTATCGTGCCACCTCACAACCAAACATCCCCCGACGGAGTAACCCGAGCATCCGTGGCTCGAAACAGTGCTCTGGGGTCTTTCGCTCCGTTTCTTTACATGCTTTTACTCATCTCCGAATGAGGTTCGAAAAAAGCGTAAAGCCCCAATTTGCCTATACTCGGGGCGTGCTAATGCTCTCCCATTCTCGCGTGGGCGCTCTGTGACGGGCACCGCTGAAGGGACACGACCTGGGGCATCTGGCACACTAGGTGGGTGTTCAAGCCCGGGCGTTGTCGGTCCGGGTGGTGAGTTTCCACGTATTGTTTTTCGTTGGTTTAAGGATGTCGGTTTTCCGGATGAATGTGATGCCTATGATGATTCCGTTTCAATGGTTGAAAACTCCTGTGTCTGTGTTGGTGCTCAGTTTGAGTCTGGCGGGGTGCAGTGCGATGCCGCAAGAGCAGGCGGAGCAGTCCGATCCGGTGGGGGCGGAGCCGTCCGGGGCGGTGGATGAGTCCCGGGCGGCGGCGGAGCCTGAGTTTGAGCGGGAGCCGTTGACGGGGCAGATTATGTATCAGTTGCTATTGGCGGAGATCGCGACGAACCGGCAGGAGTACGGGACGGCGGCGGAGTTGTACAGTCGACTGGATCAGACGACGGAGGATGCGGAGATTGCCCGGCGGGCGGCGGCGCTGAATCAGGTGGTCGGGAATTACGAGCGGATGCTTTCGCATGCGGAGCATTGGACGTCGCTGTCGCCGGAGTCGACGGAGGCGTGGCAGGCGCTGGCCATTGCGAGCCTGGCCGAGGGTCGGTTCGAGTCCGGTGAGGCGGCGCTGAATCGCTGGCTGACGCTCGATCCGCAGGCGGATGTGGAAGCGGCGCTGATCGGTTCGGAAGGTCTGGATGAGACGGAACAGGGTCGGTTGCTGACGATGCTGAACCGGTTGGCGGAGCAACACCCCCAAAACAGTGGCCTGCCGTTCGCGAGTGCGCAGTTGTTGGCGAGTCGGCAGCAGTACGATGAAGCGTTGACGAAGGTTCGGGAAGCCCGGGCGCTTCGGGACAGCCCGCGTCGGGGATTGCTGGAATACCGCATTCTGTTGCAGCAGGACGATTTGGGTGAAGCGCGGACGGCGCTGGAAGACCTGGCGGCGAAGTACCCGCAAAACAGTCAGGTGGCGACGGCCTATGCCGGGTTTGCCTACGCCGAGGGCGATGAGGACAAGACGGCCGTATTGGAGTCGCTGTTCAACCGGTTCCCGAACGAGCCGGTGATTGTGCGCGCTTTCGCTCGGGAGTCGTTCGATAACGGGGATTTCGACACGGCGGAGGCCCTGTTCAAGCGACTGACGTCGACCACTGACTATGCCGATGAGGCGCATTATTTTCTGGGGCGCATCAATAAAGATAACGCCCGTGAGGAGCAAGCGGCCGAGCAGTTCCTGAGCATTGAGGAGCCCCCATTTCTGATCTCCGGTCTGGCCGAGCTGAGCGAGTTGTGGCGCGACGAGCGGATGGACGATCTGACGGCGCTGCTGGAACGGACCCGGGGCCGGTTCCCGGAGCAGGCTCCGGTGTTGTGGCGCATCGAGGCGGATGCGTATCGCAACCGGGAAGAATACGAGCAAGCCTTCGATGCGTTGCAAGAGGGCCTGAACACCTTCCCGGACAACCCCGATCTGTTGTATGACCAGGCCATGGTGGCGGGCCGTCTCAAGCGCTATCAGGTGCTGGAAGACAATCTGACCCGGGCGCTGGAAATGGACCCGGACGATGCGTCGTCGTTGAACGCCCTCGGGTACACCTGGGCGGATCTGGACCGCAACCTGCAGCAAGCCCGGGAATACATCGACCGGGCCCTGGACATCCGCCCGGACGACCCGGCGATTATGGATTCAAAAGGCTGGGTGGAGTACCGACTGGGTAATCTGGAGACGGCGGAAGAGTGGCTGCGCAAGGCGCTGGCGGAGTTCGATAACGACGAAGTCGCGGCTCATCTGGCCGAGGTGCTGTGGCAGCAGGGCGAGCGCGAGGAGGCCCGCAAGTGGCTGCGCCATGCGTTCGATTTGAATCCGCAAAGCCCGACGGCCACGTCCGTTCAGGATCGATTGGGTATTGAACTGTGATGCGTGTTCTCGTCAGTCTGTTAATCGTGGCGACTCTGGCCGGTTGCGCGAACTTTGGTCCCCAGCCGGACGGCAGTGAACTGACCGAGCATTGGTCCTTCACCGGCAAGATGGCGGTGCGCAACACCAACGAGGCCAGCAGTTTCAATGTGGAATGGCAGCAGATGGCCCAGGCGTTCGAGATTGAGCTCAGCGGGCCCTTAGGCCAGGGTGCAGCGCAGATCAAGGGCCAGCCCGGCTTTGTCACCATGCAACGCGGCAATGACGTCTGGCAGGCGGGGTCGTTGAGCGAACTGGCCGATCAGGTGGCGGACCTCCAATTACCGCTGGATCATCTGCAATATTGGGTGCGGGCCAAGCCCTTCCCCGGCAGCCGGGCGGAGTTGCTGCGGGCCGAGGACAGCGGCCAGGTGACGACGATTCGGCAATCCGGCTGGGAGGTGACCTACCCGTCCTACTACGGCGAAGGTGCCACCGCCCTGCCCCGGCGGATCGATTTCGAACGGGACGACCGCAGTGGCAGACTGGTTATCCGCAACTGGATGACCGAGAGCTAAGGAACCTGTAGGAGCGCAGGCCCCTGCGCGACCGGGGTGTTGGCACACACTGGGTCAATTCGGCCTTGTCGCGCAGGGGACTGCGCTCCTACAGTTTATCTCGCGCAGGGGACTGCGCTCCCACAGTTTTTATCGCGCAGAGGCCTGCGCTCCTACAGGGTTTAGGCCTGCGCTCCTACAGGGGGTCTTCGCCGCGTTTCATGCGGACGGCGTTGGCGTATTGCCGCAGTAAGTAGGGTTTGAGTTCATCCCGGGCGGCGGCGACGCGTTTCGCCAGTTGCTCGGCGTTTTCGGTCGCCGGTTTGATCGGCTCGCCCATCAACTCGGCATAGGCCCATTCGTTGGACTCATACACCCGATACAGCTGATGCACCTGTTCGTCGATGGCGGCAGCCACGTCGTCGTCCTTTTCGAAATCCCCGTGCAGAACCTCTCCGAACGCCAGATGCACCCGCCCTTTCCAACCGGTCATTCCGCGTGCGATGGACTGGACGTCTTCGTGGGCGCGCTTCTTGTAGCCGCCTTTGTGTTCCTGGGCGTAGAGTTCGCGCGCCTTGGAGAGCTCCAGCGGGTCCACTTCGTAGCTGATGGTGACGGGAACGATGCGCAACTCGTTGATGTAGCTGGCAAAGCTGCGGTCCTTGGGTTTGCTCAGGCTGAACATGCCGATGACCGCCGGTTTGGTCTTGTCGTAACCGTCTTTGGCGCGGCCTTCGCGCTGGGCGATCCAGACGTTGGCGTTGTCTTCGGTGATGCAGTGATGGATATAGCGGGAGAGTTTTTGGGCTTCTTTGAACCGCTCTTTCATGCCCTTGACCGAGCGCTTGACGATGAAGCTCTTGTTCAGCCGCATCAGGTCGGAAACGAAGGGTTTGCTCAGCAAATTGTCGCCGATGGCGATGCGGACGGTCTGGAAGCCGGCGTGATAGAGCGCCCAGTTGACCATGGCCGGGTCCATGACGATGTCCCGGTGGTTGGAGACGAACAGATAGGCGGTATTCGGGTCCAGCTTGTCGAGGCCGGAGACCGTCAGGTCCTGCACGCTTTTATCGAGAATCCGCTTCAAATAGCCGCGCAGCCGGGGTTGGAAGCCATCGACGGTGCGCACGCCCCGGAACTGCCAACCGAGGTAGGCACGAATCAGGGGGTGCAGCAGCCAGGGCGCCTTGCGGTTCAAACCCGGTGACACCCAGGCACCCAGGGAACGGTGCATGTCCTTGTCGGCCAGCACGCGTTTGAGAACGCTGGGCACTTCATGATCCTGAAAGGGGCGAATGTCGTCGAATTCTGTCGTCATACCGGCTCGGTTAGAGTGGAAAGCGCGCCACTCTACCCGATTTTCGACCGAAAATCAGGCTCTCGGTTGAGTCGCGCGGTCGCCGAGCACCAATTTACGCGCCCGGCAGTCGATGTCGATCAAGGCGCCCTGGGGCAGTACCCACATCGGGTCGGTGTGGCCGAAATCGAGGTGCGTGATCACCGGGATATCGAGCCCGACTTCGTCGCGCACCACCTTGAGAATCGCCTCGTCGTAATCCCCGAAACGCTCCGGCCGGCACCCGCCGGGCCGCCCGAAAAGCAGGCCATTGAGCTTCTGCAACAGGCCCATCGCGGCCAGGCAGCGAAGGAAATAGCTAACGTTGGCCGGTGGCGGTGCGTCCTCGGAGGTTTCCAGAAACAGGATCGCGCCTTGCCAGTGTTCCCGCGCCGGCCAGAATTCGGTGCCGCGCAGAAAATCGAGCACGTCCAGGCAACCGCCCAGCAAGCGCCCATTAACGTGGCCCTCGCCCTGCAGCCAGCGCCACTCGGTCGGGGTCTCCCGGGGTCGGGTACGGCCGTTGTCGACCGGTTCTTCCCAGGGCACCACCTCGGTCACCCAGGGGCCGTTGTTTTGCGGCAGGCACCAGTTGGCGCGGGGTTCGAACAGGGTCTGGCGCACACAGGCTTCGGTAAACGGCAGAATACCACCGCGTTCACCGAAACCGGCCATGATGGACGGCCCGTAATAGCTGCGCACACCGGCTTTCAGACAGGCCATGTGCGTGATGGTGCTGTCGGAATAGCCCATGAAGACTTTGGGATTGGTGTGGATGACATCGAGGTGGAGATAAGGCAACAACCGAATGGAGTCGTCCCCGCCGATGGTCGAGAAAATGCCGTGGATGCTGGAATCCTCGAACGCCATCATCAAGTCTTCGGCCCGCGCCTCAGGGTTGCGCCACACCCATTCAGCCGGTTTGCGGCTGTTGGGCATATCGACCACCTCCACCCCGAACGCGGCCTCGAGTTGACGCTTGCCGAGTTCGTATTGTTCCGGGTAAGAGCCGGGGCCACCCCAGGACAGACTGACCGCCGCGATCCGATCGCCAGCCTGCAAAGCCTGCGGGGTGAGCAGGTTTTTCATAAGAACTCCTTGTTGTCAGAATGCTGGCTTCCATACGGAGGCGCTGTTTCCAGCATAGTACGCCAAAATCGGATTAAAACGGTAGGGCAGAAGAGCGAAGCGATATCTGCCGTTTGAGTGAGGCCATGGAGTGCCTTACTGCCACCAACGGCAGATATCGGCTACGCCCCGAGATGTCGGACCACTTCTGCCCTACGGAATGACAAAACGACCGAGTCATCAACTGAAGAACCGCTTGATCTCCCCGATGCGCGCTTCCTGCTCTTTCCCGAATCCGGTCACGTTGACCTTCTCCGCCAGTTCGCTCTGCAACAACTCCGCCCGCTCGACCTCGTCGGCACGCACCCAGGCATTGGCCAGCGCGACCACCTCGCGCAGGGAGACCTCGGAACTGTTGTCGCAGGCCAGGTTATGGTGGTCGGACACGGTGTTCATCAGATCCGGCGCGAATTGCCAGTACATCATCAGCATGTTGCCGACCTGGAGATGCAATTCCTTGAGCTCGGCCATGAAAGCGGGATCGAGCAAGAAGGCATCGGGCTCGTTCTTGGCGAACTGAATCAACGGCAGGTAGCCGATGTCGTGCAACATCCCGGCGAGCAGCGCCCGATTCTTGCTTTGCCGGCCACCGATTTCGGCCATGGTGTAGGCCACGGCGGCGACTTCGGCGCAGTGCGTACGCACGCGGGCAATGAGTTGGCCGTAGGCGGCCTTGGGTGGGGCCATCAATTGCATGAGGGCGAAGTTGGTGACCAGGGTCTTGGTGTGGTCGAGCCCCATGCGGCTGATGGCTTGTTGCAGGCTGCCGGTGTTTTGTCGGAAGCCGAACATGGAGCTGTTGGCGACTTTTAATATGCGGGCGGTCAGGGCCGGGTCTTTGGCGACTTCCCGGGCGACGTCCAGGGCGGAGGCGTCGAGACGTTCGGCGACGTCCCGGGCCCGCATGGCCGCTTCGGGAAAGGCGGGCAGAACCAGTCGATTCTGGTTCAAGGCGTCCAACAAACGTTCCATAAACGACGTATTCACAATGTACTCCAATTTCAACGAAACCCGCGCAGGGGGCCGGGCATTACCCGACACCCGGCGCGGGTTCCAGCCACCAAAAAAACAACCACAGTATCGGGAGTATAGACCGAAACTATGGGGTATTGCCTTGAAATGACGGGCGGGATAGCCACACTAGCGGGGAAGACGTTGAGAATCGGTATCAATGAGCGCCCGCGACGATATTCTGACCCTGTTGAAACAATCCACCCCCATCACCGCCGCCGAGGTTGGCCAGGCCACTGGCCTGACCAGCATGGGCGCGCGCGGGCATCTGGAACGCCTGGAACGGGATGGTCTGGTGCACTGGCACGAGGAAGTGGCCGGTCGCGGTCGTCCGCGTCGGTTGTGGCAGTTGACGGAATCGGGCCATGAGCGTTTTCCGGATCGGCACGATAACCTGACCGTCGAGCTGCTGAACCACATCCGCACGCTTTTCGGTGATGAGGGACTGGATCGACTGATCAACGAGCGGGAGAAAGCCCAGCGTGAACGGTACAGGCAGAGCCTGGCCGAGGCCGAAAGCGACGACGACAAGGTCCGGCGGCTGGCCTCGGAGCGCTCGCGCGAGGGCTATATGGCCGAGGTGATCGCGACCGATGGCGGTTGGGAACTGATCGAGCATCACTGCCCGATTTGCGCGGCGGCGGAGAGCTGTCAGAATTTCTGCCGCTCGGAGCTGGCGGTGTTCCGCGATGCCATGGGGCCGGATTATGTCGTTGAACGCGAGGAGCATCTGTTGCAGGATGGACAGCGATGCCGCTACCGCATTCGCCATCGGGAATCTGAATGACCACCTACCGTTTTTTCGCCTATCTCGGCCGTCTGCGCTGGATCAAGCGCTGGGGCCTGAAACGCAACGTCATTGAGGAAAACGTCATGGAACACAGCTGGCAGGTGGCGACCATCGCCCACGCGCTGGCGGTGATCCAGGTGAAGCACTTCAACGGCACCTGTTCTCCGGAGCAGGTGGCGACGGCGGCGCTGTACCATGATTGCAGCGAGATCATCACCGGAGACCTGCCCTCCCCCATCAAGTATCACTCCGGCACCATCACCCAAGCCTACAAGGCGATCGAGGACGAGGCCGAGCAGGAAATGCTGGCGCAATTGCCGGATACGATGAAAGACGCCTTTCGGCCGTATTTACTGCATCGGGAATCAGACCCGGAAGTGGCGAATCTGGTGAAGGCGGCGGACTTGATCAGCGCCTATCTGAAATGCCAGAGCGAGATACACGCCGGCAACAGGGAATTCACGACGGCGGAGCGGGACATCGAACGGTCGATCCGTCAGTTGAAGCGACCGGAGGTGGAGTATTTCATGGCGACCTTTGTCGAATCCTACCAGCTGACGCTGGATGAATTGCTCACCCAGCACGACCGAACCCAACCGTAGGAGCGCAGGCCCCTGCGCGACCATAACCCGTAGGGCAGAAGAGCCCGAAGGGCGTTATCTGCCATGTCCTTGCCACAAGTTGTCCAACTGGCACCACGGTGGGCTTCGCCCACTTGGCAGATTTCGCCTAAGGCTCTTCTGCCCTACGTTATGAGTCGCGTTCGGGTCGCGCAGGGGCCTGGGCTCCTACCGGGCGAGCCCAATCCCCTTCAAAATAATGTGGCACAGGGTGTCTTCCGCCTTTTTAAAGTCCTCATCCCCCAGCTCGGGTTTATCCAGCGCCCATTGAACCTGGGTGCCGAAGTCGGCGTAGTGCTGGGTGCCGCCCCAAATCAGGAACAGCAAATGCACGGGGTCGACCGGGTCCATCTTACCGGCGTCGATCCAGGCCTGAATGACCCGGGCGCGATCGCCCACCCAGTTGTGCAGCTCCTGCGCCAGGAATTTCTTCAGATGCGGCGCGCCCTGGATGATCTCGATGGCGAAGATCTTGGACGCCAGCGGATGGCTGCGTGAGTAGCGAATCTTGGAGCGGATGTAGGTGTTGAGGGTCTCGAAGGGGTCGTCGTCGGCGGTGGTGTCGTTGAAGGACTGGTTCCACATGTCGAGGATGTCCGAGAGCACCGCGCCATACAGGCCGACTTTGTTCTGGAAGTAATACAGTATGTTGGATTTCGGCAAACCCGCGCGCTCGGCGATGGCGTTGAGCGAGGTGCCCTTGAAACCATGCTGGGCGAATTCGATTTCGGCGGCCTCAAGGATGACGGCTTCGTTCTGCTGGCGAATTCGTCCGGCTTTTTCCTTGGTCTGGAATGCCTCTTTGAGTCGTTTTTGGGCCTGGTCGACCATGGTCATATCCTACGCATCGAATGATTCAGGGGGCCGAAATCTAACTGGTTGATTCGGCACTGTTTTTTAAGCTTATGGTGGATAAACGTCCTTTGCAACAGATGGACAATAGCAAAGTTGACCGATAGATCAATTATCAAGCGGTTGTTTTACAGGAGCAGGCATGATGCATTTTGTCGACCGTGTGGTTTCGTAGGGTGGGCACGGCCCACCAATAGTTTGACCGCAACGACCGACAATGGGCACGGGTTAGTAGGTTGGATCGGTCGAATTATTGGTGGGCCGTGAGGCTGTGAGAGTATTTTTTTGCCGGCATCACATTGGTTTTAGGCTCGTTCATGCTGGTTAGAATGCCCTCCGGCACCCGCAATTGGTATTT
>NZ_BMXR01000008.1:240350-299069 GCF_014651855.1 Saccharospirillum salsuginis | reverse complement strand
GACGGCTTTGGCCGGTTTTGTAGCGGCGGGCAGGCACTGGAAAGCTCCTTTTGAATAGCAAGCCGTGATTTTAACCTTAAAGAAGGGATACTTTCACAGCCTCCGTGCCCACCCTACCTCAAGGCAACCAGAGCTCAAACACGGCCCCGCCGTGTTCGGGGTGGTTGGAGAGGTGGATGTGCCCTTCCTGGTCGCCATGGGTATGAAGCCGGGCGATCTGGTGGCAGAAGAACAGGCCGAGGCCGGTGCTGCCGGTCTGGAAGTTGAGGTCCCCCTGCTCTTCCCCCGTCCCCATGAAGTTCATCATCTTCTCCGGGTAGCCGGAGCCGTTGTCGATGAGTTGAATGCACAAGCCGCCGTCGCGTTCAAAGATGTGAAAGTCGAGTCGGTCCCGGGTATAGCGCGTGCTGTTGGTGAGCGCATTGGCCAGGATGCCTTCGACCAGCATCGGGTCCATGAACCAGACGAAGTCCGGATCTTCCAGGTGGATTCCGAGTTCAATGCCGAGGGCTTTGAGGGTTTCGGTGTGCCGGGCACAGGCGTCGTTGATGACGTCTTCGACCAGCACTTCGTCGAAATCGGGCCGGAAGGTATCGTTGTGCATCCGGTACAGACCCAGCATGTGCACGAGGTCGTTGTTGATGCGCCCGGCTTCCAGGCGGATGCGATTGAGTTGCTGGGCGCTGTCGGGTGAGAGTTGATCGTCGTGTTGCAGTATTTCGTGTATCTGGGTATCGATCAGCCCCAACGCGTTTTTAACGTCATGAACGGTGGCGGCCATGACGGTGTTGATATCCACTTTATTTTTCATGTTGCATCCTGTCGTGTAGCTGAATCACCTTCTTCCGGATGGTCTGGTAGCGATCGAACTGGTAGTGGTTCTCGGGCAGGTAATTGAGCCGGTTGACGATGTCCAGACAACGGTCGATTCGGCTCAGACCGCCCTCGCCTTTTCCGGTAAGCAGCAGGCTGGACTGGACGAAATTGAGAATGATGCCGGGGTGGCGCGGTGAAAACTTGAGCGCTTCTTCGAACAGGTCGGAGGCTTCGCGGTACTCCTTCTGTTTATAGTGCTCGATGCCCGCGGTATTCAATTCGTGCGCCTGCTGCCGGGCTTCCCGGCTGACCGGTTCGGTCTGTAACTGGTTGAGGCGTTTCACGAACTGGTCGGAGTCGTGGTAATAGTGCCTGAGTTTATCGATCAGGGCGTCGGCGGCTTTGTTATTGCCTTTCTCGAACAGAATCTCGGCCAAATCGACGGCGCTTTCCTCGGTCAACAATTCGAGATGCTCTCCGGCGGACTCGGCCAATTTCTCCAGAAATTCCTCGGATTGGGCTTCGGAATCCGCTGGGTCCGCCAGATAGGCGCGATAGGCCTGGGTGAAGAATTCGGTATCCGCTTCGTCGGGGTAGGCTTTGGCGAGTTTTTTCAGGTAATTCACGGCATCGCGGTGCAGACGCCGGCGCAGGGCGTCGTCGTCCAGACTGCCCAGTTGCCCGCGGGTGGCGCGCAGTACGTCTTTATAGCCCTCGGACGATTCGTGCATGGTGCCTTCGGCCAGGCTGACCACTTCCTTATAGGCTTTGGTCGCGGCGAAAAAATCGCCGTTCCGGGTGGCCAAATCGGCGAAGTGTCGCTGGCGGGGAATATTGCGCGGTGACCGGGCCAGCGCCTGCGCGAGAGTTTCCTGGGCGTCTTCCGGCTGTTTCAGTCGGCGCTGCACCTCGGCCAGCAAATCGTAGGCTTCGACCATGTTGGGCTGCAGCATGACCAGGGTTTTCAGCCCGCGTTCGGCCGCCTCCAACTGGCCGCGTTCGACCTGGATGCGGTGCAATTCCAGCTTGGCCCAGGGCTGTTCCCGCTTTTCCAACACACCGTGCAGAAAGTTTTCGGCTTCCATCAATTGGCCCTGGTTGAACAGGGCATCGTAATACTTGCGCTGCGCCCAACCCCGGTAGCGCGGCTTGGTTTCCATGACCTGGCGGGCGGCCTTGGCGAGTGCCGGCCAGTCTTTGGCGTCGAGGGCGGCGTTTACCGGCAGTAATGCGCCCTGACGATCCAGCCAGCGGTCCAGCCGTTGAGCCAGGGTGTCCATGGCGAACGGTTTGGCGAGGTAGTCGTCCGGCAGGAACTCCAAGGCACCCATCACGCGGTCGCGCGAGGTTTCGGCGGTGATCATGACAAAGACAGTCTCGTAGGAGAGCCAGCCCTTGGTGCGCCACTCTTCCAACAACTGGGAGCCGTTCTTGCCCTTTCCGAGGTTGTAGTCGCACAACACCACGTCGAAGCGGTGCTCACGCACCTGTTTGGTGGCTTCGACGCCATTGGCGGCCTCGGCGATATGGGAAACGCCCAAGGACGACAACATCCCCTTGACGGACTTGCGCACATTGGCGAAGTCGTCGATCAATAAAAATCGTTTGTTCAGCGATTGATTCAGGTCCACACCAACGTTCCGGTCTTGGCAATACGGATGAAACCCCGTATGTTGCTCAGGAACCTTGATCCAGTTCACATTCGACAACCCGTCGAAGCGAATCGGCGAGGTCCATTCAGCGAGTCATACGGGAAGAACTCGGTGACCAGAGGCAACGGAACAGAGCTCCGACGCCTCGACCGAGCGTAACAAGTTCGGGTGGCCCGCGCGAAGAATCGTCAGGCAGAGCGCACCGCTACTGTCTACAATAGTTCAAAGACCGAAGAATGCAGTGCAGTTTCGGCAAAAAAATTGCTGGGCTGTACACAATACAGTCAGCTCAGCGGAATGTTTGTGACATGAGTATTGCCACTCCCTCTTTGTTTGTGCCGTCCCATTCCGGACGGCCGCTTCGTTCGACCAGCCCCTTCATTGTTCAATGCCTGATTGCCGCCCTTCTCCTGCTGGTCGCCACCGGCGCTATGGCCGAACCGGTGGCCATGGTGGTGCGCGCCTCCGGCGAGGTGGTCCGCATCACCCCGGATGGCGAGCGCATGCCGCTGGAACGCCGGGATACCCTGAACACGGGCGATCGCATCGAGACCGGCGAACAGGCCCGGGTGACACTGAAGTTCGCCGATGAGGGGCTGGTGGAACTGGGCACCGGTTCGCGTTTCGTCATCCAGCAGTATCGCTCGGAAACCGACAGCGATGAGGATCCGAACGTCCTGCTGGAGCTGATCGAGGGCAGGCTGAGAACCGTCACCGGCGCCCTGGCCAGGGACCCGGACGACTACGACCTGAAAACACCGCTCGCCAGCATCGGCATTCGCGGCACCGAATTCGAAGTCTGGCAGTCGGCCGAAACCGGCACCCGGGTGCGCCTAAGCCAGGGCTCGGTAAGCCTGGCGGACCTCGCCGGACAGGGCGATCCGGTCATCCTGACCGAGAACAATCCCTTCGGCGAGGTGCGCCCGGGGGCCGCGGCGAGATTCATCGAGGAATGGACGGGGCCGTCCATGGGCGCCTTCCCGGCGGAGTTGCTGAGTATTCCTGTCCCCGCCGTGTTACCGCCTTTGGCGCCGCCGGTCCCGGCGGCCGTGCCTCTGGCCGCCGACGTGCCCGCCACCGCCGTGGCTGACGATGAAGAGGAGCCCGACGCGCTCGCCCGGTTCGTCCAGGCCGTGAATCAAAACCAGTGGGATACCGCCCGCTTGCTGGCCGACGAATTGCTCGACCGCTTCGAAGGCACACCCCGTTTCGACCTTTACTACGCTCTGCTGTTGTTGCACGAGAACCGGACCCAGGAAGCCATATTCGCGTTGGAGCGGGTACTGGCCTACGCCCCGGACCAACACCGGGCGCGCCTGGAACTGGCCCGCGCCTATTTCGCGAACAAAAACCTGGCCCGCGCACGAACCGAATTCGAACGCGTACTGGCGACCGACCCGCCGGCCAATGTCCGCACCAATATCGAATCCTTCCTGGCGCGCATCGACGCGGCCGAGCAGGCCCGCAACCAGCAGTTCAACCTCTACGCCGGGCTGGAAGCCGGCTGGGACAGCAACATCAACGACGGGGCCACCCTGAACGAGGAGTTGGACCCGAACCTGCTCAACCTGACCGCCCTGAGCGATGCCTCCCAGGCCATCGACGGCAGCTATGGCCGCATTCGCTTCGGCGCCCAATGGATCACCCCGACCAGCCTCACGTCCGGCCGTTCCTTCGGGTTACAGGGTCACAGCACGCTCTATCCGGGTAACGACGCCTACAACCAGACCGGGGTCAACGCCCGCTACCTGAGCCGAAAAGCCTCCGATGAGCTGCGCGGCCACTTCGCCCTCTCCGGTGGTTACACCTGGATCGGCAGCGAGCCCTGGCAACTGTCGCTTGGCCTCGGCGGCCAGGTCACCCGCCCCGTCTGGGGGCCGCTCTGGGCCGGCGTGGTCGGCCAGACCAGCATCGGGTTCGCCCAATCCGGCGACCGGCCGCATTCGATCACCGATGCCGGCGGCGTCGTCCTGAGTGCGGAAGAACGCCAGCGTCGCCATCAACTCACGATCCAGTACGCCCGCTACCAGCAGACCGGACAGGACGACGGCCACCTCGAATGGCAGGGCCTGAGCAACCGTTACCGTCTGAACTGGGCGCTGCCCTATCGGCTTGAAGCCCAGGCCTCGCTCCGCCATGACTGGCGCCGGTTCGACGACAACGACCTCCTGTTCACCGAGAGCAGCGGCTCCGACGACCTCAAACGCCGCGTCGACAACCTGCTGCAAATCGACCTGGCCCTCAACTGGCAGGCCGACACCTGGCTGCAAAGCCGCACCGGCCTGCGCCTGGAATGGCTCGAGAGCAACATCAACGCCTACAGCCGCGACAACTGGGTCATCAGCCAGACGCTGACGGTCACGTTTTAAGGAGTCATGACCATGATGAACCGACTGAACACACTCCGCCTGGCCAGCCTGATCGCCTTGCTGCTCTGCCCCGCCCTGCTCTGGGCCTCCATCGGTAAAGTGGTCATCGCCCGGGGCGATGTCTACGCCCTCGACGGCAACGAACAGCGCCGCGCCCTGCAACGCCGGTCCGACGTCTTCGAAGGCGACACCATCGTCACCGGCGCCGACGGCTCGCTGCAGATCCGCTTCAAGGACAACGCCATCCTCGCCCTGCGCGCCGAAAGCCAGCTGAAAATCACCGAATACCACGGCACCGACGCCGACAACGACCGCGAGCGCGTCCTCATGGACCTGCTCGCCGGCGGCTTCCGCACCATCACCGGCAGCATCGGCAAAACCGACCAGGACGCCTACCAGGTACGCACCCCCAACGCCAGCATCGGCATACGCGGCACCCACTACGAAGCCCTGATCCAGACCGGCAGCCTGCTGCTCGGCGTCTACCAGGGCGGCATCCGCATCGCCAACGACAACGGCGAACTCAACCTCGGCGCCGACAGCGAATTCATCTGGGGGCGCGTCAACGCAAGCGGCCGCCCGCAGGGCCTGCTCAACCCCCCGGACGAACTCAATACCCCCATCTCCCCGGAGGCCGAAGGCAACCCGGAACCGCAACCGGAAGACGAACCGCGCGCTCAACTGAACGAAGAAGACGCCGAAGGCATCCCGCTGGAAGAAGCCTTCGCCGAACCGGTCGGAGAAGAACCGCCGGAGATCCCCGACACCACTGATGTCACCACTACCGAGCTGGACACCGGCGACGACATCCAACTGGCCACCGTCGACGACGAGATCGAAGAACAACTGGAAAGCGGCGAGATCATAACCGACGCCCGACTCACCGACGCCCAGATCGAAGCCCTGCAAACCGATCCGAGATACGGCCTCGTCGTCCTCACCGACTCCTTCGGCGACGCCGTCCACTACGGCTACATCGTCGACGGCGACAACGGCCCCGTCTTCGTCAACTACGACACCGAAAGCATGACCGAACTGGACAATGGCTACGTCACCCCTGACCGCGTCTTCAAAGGCCCCGAGCTGACCAGCCCCACCTCGCTCGCCACCCACGACCTCGGCAACACCACCGTCGAATGGGGCATCTGGAACGCCAGCACCACAGACCAGGCCGCCCTCTACGAAGACCCGACCTCCGCCCTGCCCACCGAACTGGACAGTAACCCGTTCTATTATGTGTTCGCCGAACCGACCAAGATTGCTGAACGGACAGGTACGGGGTATTTCTCCACCTATGAATGCGAAAACGCCGGCGGAGACTCACCCTGTTCAAGTATCACCATCACTCTGAATGACACCCCTCAGACAGTCGATTACTTCGACGGCAGCCTGAACGTCAACTTCGACGATGCCACCGGTACCGGCAATGTTTATTTGGGATTCGGCGGCGATATGTATTGGGACATCGGCTTCGAAGGCAACCTGAAAGGCAGTCAGTTCAACGCCGATACGGTGACCTCTTCCAACCTGAACACGCTTCAGAATACCTTCAGCGGAGGCACCAACGGCGAAGTCAACGGCTACTTCACCGGATCCGACACCAACCTGCACTTCATCGGCGGCTTCGGCTTCGACAACCAGGACGCGGGCGCCCAGGTCGAAGGGGTCATGTTGATGCAGGAAGGCGCTGTTCTGGATTGAGTCGCGTAGGGTGGGTCGGTACGTCTGGTCCGGCACCCCGGCTTCGGCCGCCCACCATGGAAGCCGCGTAGGGTGGGCACCGCCCACCAGTCTGTAGGATGCAACCCCGGTCGGTTACCATCAACCAAAAGGCAGTCAGTAGGTTGGATTAGCCGTAGGCGTAATCCAACACTACCGTGGCACGGTAATCTCATCGGCCTAACTGTGTTGGATTACGCTGCGCTAATCCAACCTACTGTATGTCCCGGTCGAATTATTGGTGGGCGGCCGAAGCCGGGGTGCCGGACCAGACGTACCGACCCACCCTACGATCGGTGGTTGCAGCGGTACAAACAAGCCTCGGGGGCGCCGGTGTGCTCCGCAGGGGCATCTGAGGCATGGACTGGTGCGCCAGCCCGGACCTAAGTTAAGCGCCCAAGGACGGGTTCACAGCGGCCCCTTCGGTGCATACCGGCGCCCCCGAGGCGGATTCCCGGCACCCAATACAACCTAGCCACCCCCAACCCGGGCAACCAACCCAAAGACGGCCACCACCAGAGCCCAACCCACACTTCAAGCACTTTTTCCCACACAGCATGGAATAGCCCCAGACTTTCCGCTATGGTGCGCTCAACACCAAATAACAGATGGAACCCGACAGTATGACAGATCGTCCTTCATCCCTGGACAAAGCGGACCTGATCGAATGCGGCTACGGACGCATGTTTGGCCCCGGCAACCCCCAATTGCCGGTCGACAACATGTTGATGATGGACCGCATCCCCAAGATCACCGACGAAGGCGGCGAATACGGCAAGGGGTATATTGAAGCCGAACTCGACATCAACCCCGATCTCTGGTTCTTCAAATGCCACTTCCCCGGCGACCCCGTCATGCCCGGCTGCCTCGGCCTCGACGCCATGTGGCAACTGGTCGGCTTCTTCCTTGGCTGGCGCGGTAACCAGGGCAAGGGCCGCGCCCTCGGCGTCGGCGAACTGACCTTCAAAGGCCAGATCATGCCCGACGCTAAAAAAGTCACCTACAAACTGAACGTCAAGCGCGTTATGGAATCCCGACTCGTCATGGGCATCGCCGATGGCGTCGTCGAATGCGATGGCAAACCCATCTACTTCGCCAAAGACCTGAAAGTCGGTCTGTTCAAGCCCGAACAAATGGGAGGCTGATCGTGAAAAGAGTCGTCGTAACCGGCCTGGGCATCGTATCCTGCCTGGGCAACGATGCGGACGCCGTTACCGAGAGCCTGAAAAATGGCCGCTCCGGCATCCGTTTCAACGAAAAATACGCCGAACTGGGCATGCGCAGCCACGTCAGTGGCACGCCGGAGATCAACCTGGCGGACCACATCGACCGCAAGTCCATTCGTTTCATGGGCGCGGCCGCGGGCTACGCCTACATTTCCATGGATCAGGCCATTAAAGACGCCGGCCTGACCGAAGACCAGGTGTCCAACATCCGCACCGGCCTGATCGCCGGCTCCGGCGGTGCCGACTCCGGCAGCCAGGTGGAAGCGGCGGACATCCTGCGTGAAAAAGGCCTCAAGCGTGTCGGCCCCTACCGCGTCACCCAGACCATGGGCTCCACCGTTTCCGCCTGTCTGGCCACACCGTTTCAGATCAAGGGCGTGAACTACTCCATCACGTCCGCCTGTTCCACCAGCGCGCACTGCATCGGCAACGCCATGGAACTGATCCAGCTGGGCAAGCAGGACATCGTCTTCGCCGGCGGCGGCGAGGCCGAACACTGGACCATGAGCAGCCTGTTCGACGCCATGGGCGCCCTCTCCACCAAGTACAACGACGCCCCCGAAAAGGCGAGCCGGGCCTACGACAAAGATCGTGACGGCTTCGTCATCGCCGGTGGCGGCGGCATGCTGGTACTGGAGGAGCTGGAGCACGCCAAGGCGCGCGGTGCCAAGATCTACGCCGAAGTGGTCGGCTACGGCGCCACCAGCGACGGCTACAACATGGTCGCCCCGAGCGGTGAAGGCGCGGTGCGGTGCATGCAAATGGCCATGCAGAGCGTCGATGGCGGAATCGACTACATCAACGCCCACGGCACCTCGACCCCGGCCGGCGACATCACCGAGCTGAACGCGGTGCGTACGGTCTTCGGCGATGACATGCCGCCGGTGGCTTCCACCAAGTCGCTGTCCGGTCACAGCCTGGGCGCGGCCGGTGTGCAGGAAGCGATCTACAGCTTGCTGATGCTGAAGAACAACTTCATTGCCGCCAGCCAGAACGTCGACAACCTGGACCCGGACGCCGGCGACGCCAACGTCGTCACCGAAATGCAGGACAACGTGACGCTGAACCGCGTCATGTCGAACAGCTTCGGGTTCGGTGGTACCAACGCCACACTGGTGTTGCAGCGCTACGAATGACCGCTGAACCTGTAGGAGCGTACTCCGTGCGCGACAGGTTATGAAGCGTGCACACTGTGTCGCGCACGGAGTGCGCTCCTACAGGAGACACAGTTAAAAAAAGGGCCCAACGGGCCCTTTTTTCGTTTCCAGTATCAGGCAGCGGACGCCTGGGCACCCTCCTCTTCCGGCGCACTCTCCCGAATCAGGTAATCGAACGCGCCCAGTGCCGCCGTAGCCCCGGCGCCCATTGAAACGACGATCTGCTTGTACGGCACCGTGGTCGCATCGCCCGCCGCAAACACGCCCTTCAGTGACGTCGCGCCGCGCTCGTCGATGATCATTTCACCCGTCCGGTTCAATTCGATATCGCTGTCCTGCAACCATTCAGTGTTGGGCACCAGGCCGATCTGCACAAAGACACCGGCCAGTTCGACGGAACCTGCCTCACCGCTCGCCCGGTCGGTGTAATTCAGACCAGTAACCGTCTTGCCATTACCGACAATCTCGGTGGTCTGAGCGTTGGCGATGATGGTCACGTTCGGCAAGGATCGCGCCTTGCGCTGCAACACCTCATCGGCCCGCAGGGTATCGGCGAATTCCAGCACGGTGACGTGCTCGACGATACCGGCCAGATCGATCGCCGCTTCGATGCCGGAGTTACCGCCACCGATCACGGCGACTTTCTTGCCTTTGTAGAAGGGGCCGTCGCAATGCGGGCAGTACGCCACGCCCTTGTTGGCGTATTCGGCCTCGCCGGGCACGCCCAGTTTGCGCCAGCGCGCCCCCGGTGCCAGCACCATGGACCGACTCGACAACACCGCACCGCTCTCCAGCCCCAGTGTCAGTAACCCATCGCGTTTCAGTTCAGCGGCGCGTTGCCCGGTAATCAGGTCAACGCCGTATTCCTTGACGTGTTGCTCCAGGCTGGCGGCCAGTTTGGGGCCTTCGGTGTAGGACACGGAAATGAAGTTCTCGATGCCGACCGTATCCATCACCTGTCCGCCGAAGCGTTCGGCGACCAGGCCGGTGCGAATGCCCTTTCGTGCGGCATAAATCGCCGCCGCCGCGCCGGCCGGGCCACCGCCGACGACGAGCACATCGTAGGGTTCGCGCTGGTTCAGTGCTTCCACTTTCTGCTCGGCCGCGCCGGTATCCAATTTGGCGACAATCTCTTCCAGGCTCATCCGGCCCTGGCCGAAGTGTTCGCCGTTCAGGTAAACGGACGGCACCGCCAAGATGTCACGCGCCTCGACCTCATCCTGGAAAACGGCGCCGTCGATCATTTCATGGGTGATGTCGGGGTTCAGTGTGGCCATTAGGTTCAGCGCCTGAACCACATCCGGGCAGTTCTGGCACGACAACGAAATGTAGGTTTCGAAATGAAACGGGCCTTTCAAACCGCGAATCTGCTCCTGCAGCTCGGCATCGGCCTTGGACGGGTGGCCACCGGCCTGCAGCAACGCGAGCACCAGTGACGTGAATTCGTGACCGAGCGGCACACCGGCGAAACTGACGCGTGGGGTTTCACCGTGCGGGGCAATGGCGAGACTGGGCACGCGCCGGCCCTGGTGGGTGCCGGCGGAAATCTTGTCGTTGAGACCGATGATCTCGTCGGCCAGTTGCTTGAGTTCTATAGCTTTGGCGGATTCATCGCCGGACACACTGACTTCGATCGGGGTCTTGATGTTCTGTAAGTAGGTGTCCAGTTGGTGTTTCAGGGTGGTGTCTAGCATCAGTGGGTCCTTGTGGGGAATCGTTGGATAGAGGTGGTTGGGTTGGAGTGTTGGATTACGCGCTATCGCGCTACCGAAGCGCCGGACCGATCCAACCTACTCGCAACGAATTTGTAGGAGCGCACTCCGTGCGCGACATTCCACACGTCGCCGACATTGGTGTCGCGCACGGAGTGCGCTCCTACGAAATGGTAGGTCGGATTAGCGCGTAAGCGCGTAATCCGACAAATAGTCAATGAATCGGCTCACGATTAAATCTTGCCCACCAGATCCAAAGACGGCGCCAAGGTCTCTTCCCCTTCCTTCCACTTGGCCGGGCAGACTTCGCCGGGGTGCGCGGCGATGTATTGCGCGGCCTTGATCTTGCGCAGCAGTTCGCTGGCGTCGCGGCCGATGCCACCGTCGGTGATTTCGACGATCTTGATCTGCCCTTCCGGGTTGATGACGAAGGTACCGCGATCAGCGATGCCCTCTTCCTCGATCATGACGTTGAAGTTCCGGGTGATGGTGCCGGTCGGGTCGGCGATCATCGGGTACTGGATCTTGCCGATGGTCTCGGAACTGTCGTGCCAGGCCTTGTGCGTGAAGTGGGTGTCGGTGGAGACGGAGTAGATCTCGACGCCCAGTCGCTTGAACTCGTCGTAGTTATCGGCCAGGTCACCCAGTTCGGTCGGGCAGACGAAGGTGAAGTCGGCCGGGTAAAAGAAGACCACGGACCACTGGCCTTTCAGGTCGGCGTCGGTGACTTCAACGAAGTCGCCGTTCTGGTAGGCGGTGGCTTTGAAGGGTTTCAGTTCGGAATCGATGTAGCGGGACATTCAGTGCTCCTGGTTTTGCCTGTTTGGGTTCGGTTTCGACGGTGAGGCGTTGTCGCCTCGAACAAGGCAAATACTATGAGCTTTTGATTATTAATAAAATTTATCTATTTATATGGCGGTGATAGCTGTAGGTAATTAGAAGACAGGGTTTTGATAGATATCTGGAACTATGCAGTGGGGTGACAGGTATAGATGTCGCGCACGGAGTGCGCTCCTACCATACGGATTTCTGTAGGAGCGCACTCCGTGCGCGACAGATCTAATGAAGCGAGGGCCTCAAGCCGCCGGCGGCTCCTTGGACGTGCCTTTGGCCGTCCCCTCGTCTTCGGATGCGTCGTCATTGCCCGCAGCATCCGAGGTGGGCGTGTGGGTCAACACCTGAACCAGGTCGTCCCGGCTCAATTCACCGGTCAATTCGCCGGCTTCGTTGACCACCGGCAGCGGGTGGTCGTGATCCAGCGTCTGTGGAATCACTTCCTCCAGAGGGGTTTCCGGTGAAATGACGAAGGAGTCCTCGTAGTAGTCCTCGCACAAGGGCTCCTTGCCCTTCTCCTTGGCCACTTTGGCGAGGTTTTCTTCACTGACGAAGCCCTGATACCCCTCGTCGTTCACGTAGAAGGCATAGCCGGACTTGGCCGAACGCATGTGCGCCAGGGCATCGTTGATGGTCTTGGCGTCGATGCGGTGGGTCGGCGGCTTCATCACGGTCTCGACCGTCAGCGCGCGGGCGCGGTTGACGTCGCGAACAAACTTCTCGACGTAGTCGTCCGCCGGATGCAGCAGGATGTCGGCCGGTTGACCGACCTGAACCAGCTCGCCGTCACGCAGAATGGCGATGCGGTCGCCGATGCGCAGGGCCTCATCGAGGTCGTGGGTGATGAAGACGATGGTCTTGTGCAGGCGATCCTGCAACGCCATCAACTGATCCTGCATTTCACTGCGGATCAGCGGATCCAGCGCGGAGAAGGCTTCGTCCATCAGCAGGATCTCGGCGTCGGTGCACAGTGCGCGGGCCAAGCCCACCCGCTGCTGCTGACCGCCGGACAGTTGCGCCGGGTACTGGTTCTCGTAACCGGCCAGGCCGACGTCCTCCAGCCATTGCTTGGCTTTCTTTTCACGCTCTTCCTTACCGACGCCCTGGGCACGCAACCCGAAGGCGACGTTTTCCTGCACGGTGTAGTGCGGCAGCAGACCAAACCGCTGAAACACCATGGACATTTTTTTCTGTCGAAAATTGCGCAGCGATTTGGCATCCAGTTCCATGATGTCTTCGTCTTCGACGATCACCCGGCCTTCGGTCGGGTCGATCAGTCGATTGAAGTGGCGAATCAGTGTCGATTTACCCGACCCCGACAGCCCCATGATGACGAAAATCTCACCCTGCTGTATCTCCAGGTTGATGTCCTTCAAACCCAGGGTGTGGCCGGTCTCCGCCAGGATCTCGTCCTTGGTCTTGCCGGCTTTCACCAAATGCATATGCGTCTGAGGGTTTTTACCGAACAGCTGGTACAACCCTTCGATGCGTATCAACGGCGAGGTCATGAACCGCTCCTCATGTAACGCTGGGACCGTTTGGCGTAGGACTGGGAAACCCGGTCGAAAATGATCGCCAGGACCACAATGGCCGCCCCGTTCAGAATGCCCAGGGTGAAGTACTGGTTGGTGATGGAGCGCAACACCGGCTGCCCCAGACCGGACACACCGATCATCGAGGCGATGACCACCATGGCCAGCGCCATCATGATGGTCTGGTTGATCCCGGCCATGATGTTCGGCATCGCCAGCGGCAATTGAACGTTGAACAGTCGCTGCATGGGCGTCACGCCATAGGCGTCGGCCGCTTCCAGAACCTCTTTATCGACCAGCCGGATGCCCAGGTTGGTCAGCCGGATCACCGGCGGGATGGCGTAGATAATCACGGCGATCAACCCCGGGATCTTGCCGATACCGAGCAGCATGACCACCGGAATCAGGTACACGAACGCCGGCATCGTCTGCATGATATCGAGCACCGGTGTGATGATGCTCTGCGCCCGGTGCGAGCGCGCCATCAGGATGCCCATCGGGATGCCGAGCGCAATGGAAATCAGGGTACAGACTGTAATGATGCTCAGCGTGCTCATGGTGTCTTCCCACATACCGAAAAAGCCGACCAGGAAGAGCGAAATGCCCACACCCACCGTCAGTTTGATGGATCGGGCCGCGTAGTGGGTGATCCCCAGTATGGCGGCGATCACTACCCACCAGGGCGCTTCGACCAGCAGGTTCTCGAACCAGACCAGAAAGGCCAGCAGCGGGTCGAAAAAATTCTCGATGGCTTCACCGTAGGAACGGGAAAACGACCGATACCCTTCATCGAGGGTTTGGCGCAGGGTCAACAGGTCCCTGCGGCTGAGCTGAGGGAATTCGGTTAGCCAGGACATGAGTGTCTACCTCAGAGTAACTGCAACAAGGCCACCCCTGGGCCGGGGTGGCCGGGAGAGTAATGCGGAAGCCGGGCAACGCGCCGGACGGCTTCCGCTCTCGGGGCGTTTAGAGCGCGTCCCGAACCTTGTCAGCCACGTCGTCGGAGACCCACTCGGTCCAGATGGACTCGTAGTTTTCCAGGAAGTGGAAAGCGGCGAATTCACCGTCGGCCTGGTTTTGTTCCATCCAGGCCAGCAGTTCGTTCATCTGGTCGTTGGTGAATGCCCGCTTGGTCAGGTAGTCGTAGGCTTCCGGCGCTTCGGAGGCGAAGCTCTCGGTGGTCACGGTCCAGACCGGCGACGGCGGATACATGGTCGGTTCCGGGTCCAGGCACTCTTCCTTCGAGATGCAGTTAATGTAGTGCTCTTCATCGATACCGCTACCGAAATCGACCTTCACCATGGGATAACGACCCAGGACGGCGGTCGGTGCCCAGTAGTAGCCGAACCAGGGTTCCTTGCGCTCATAGGACTTGGCGATGGAACCGGCCAGACCGGCGCCGGAACCCGGGTCGACCAGGTCGAAACCGGCGTCTTCCAGGTTCAGGGCGTTGTAGAGGTTACGGGCGGTAATCTGACAGTTCCAGCCGGCCGGGCAGCCCATGAACATGGATTTGTCCGGATCTTCCGGGTGCTCGAACATGTCGACGTGCTTCTTCACGCCTTCGATGGTGGCCAGTTCCGGGTATTCTTCCACCAGGTACTCGGGTACCCAGAAACCTTCCTCGCCGCCATCGGACAGGGAACGACCGGCATAACGCAGGCGGCCTTCCTCGACACCCCGGTCAAGGGCGTCTTTCATGGAGTTGCTCCACATTTCCGGGGCAATATCGGGCTCGCCTTTTTCCACCATGGAGGTCCCGGTGGGCATGGTGTCGCCCGGTACCAGTTCGGCATCGCAGCCAAACCCTTCGTTCAGGATGAGCTGGTCGATGCTCGCCATCAGGGCGGCCGAGTTCCAGTTCATGTTGGATATGGTCACCCGGCCGCAGTCGGCCAGGGCGGAGGTGCCCACCATGGCGGTCGCCACGGCGAGGGAGGTCTTGAGCAGAGTCTTTTTCATGGAGTACATCCTCTTTTTTCTTGGCCTGTGTCTTCCGTCTGTCGGCCTGTCCGAGCAGCAACGATACGGCGCCGTCACTCAGTCTTTAGGCCTCTAATATTTAAAAAGTCTAATACGATACGCACTCAGTTCCAACACCAGCGATGAACCCCTCGTGCGCACGGCTGTTCATTCCCGACCGGTGGCCGGGATATTTACAGTTCAAAATACGTACGATCAAACAACTGGGCAGGCTGAACTGAGTGTAGTCGGGCGAGCATTCACTGTATTGAGATCGATCAAGAAACCGTTCGCCGTGCCTTTGCGCCCATTGTCAGTGGGATACCGAAGCCATCGCGGGCGTGCCAGGTGCCGGGTTGGACCGGTGGCTGGAACGCTCCAAAGCTTAATCGTTTAAGCTCTGTTCAAGTCCATCCTGACCCTTTGGCGGGGCCATTTCAAGTGTCCAGACGCCGGGCGGCTTCCGGAACGATGTGTTCCGACAGAAAATCATGCAGCGCCTCGCGATAGCCGGTTCGGCCGGATGGGCTGTCCGTGTCCGAGGTGATCACCACCGTCAACTCGAGCTCCGGCACCACATAAAGCATCTGTCCACCATAGCCCCAGCCGTAGTAGCCCGGGTAGCCGGCGAATTCGCGGATAAACCAGGTGTAGCCATAGCCGTCACCGGTGTAGCGGGATTCCGCCCGGGGCTGCCAGCTGGCCTTGATCCAGGCAGCGGGAATGAGCTGAACACCATCGGACGTTTTGCCGCCGCGCCGGTACAGCTCGCCGAACGCCAGCAGGGATTCCGGGGTCATCGATACCTGATTACCGCCCAGAGGAATGCCCTGGGGGTCGTTCATCCAGCCCTCTACCCGGACGCCGGCCGGACCAAGCCAGTCGTTGACGAGGCGGTAGGTCGAACGGCCCGTCTCCCGGGTCAGGATCGCGGACAGCAAATGGGTATTGCCGGTGGAATACAACATGTCGCCGCCCGGGACGTCGGAGAACGGCTGGTTCAGCGCATTGCGCACCCAGTTGTCGGAATTGACCCAGGCACCGTAGTTCCGGCCCGAGGTGCGGCGCAGCCCGGCCTGCATGGACAGCAGATGCCCGACGGTGAGGTCGTTGAGCAGCGGGTTCGGATCGGCGGGCCACTCGTCTTCGAGTAAGTCCGCGACCGGCTGGTCGGTACCGGTCAGGATATCGCGCTCGATGGCGATGCCAACGAGGGCGGAGATCAGCAGTTTTGAGGCCGATTTGACGTTGGTCGCCACATCGGTTGACGCGCCGTTGTAGCTTTCGGCTACCTGCAACCGGTCGGATTGAGCGATGTGAAGGGTTCGAATGGAATCGAAGCCGCTCGCAAGCCGGACCGCTTCGGAAAACGGGTTCTCTTCCGCAACAGCAGTGCCGACGAAAATGGTCGACAGTACGAGCGGGATTGTCGCAACGGCCGTGTAACGGTTCATGGATATCCCAATAACTCGGCTAACGGACACTATGTTCGTTCCAGCCCGCCATTCGGATCACTCCGGAGACGGTCTACGAAACGCCATGGGTACAAAACGAATGCCGTGAAGAATCTGTTCCCCGCCTTCCGGCTGAAAACCGTACCGACGATAAAATTCGACGGCATTGACCGAAGCCCGCAGTCGGACAACCGGCTCTTCGGCCCGCTCGATCATCGCGTCCATCAAACGCCGTCCGATGCCCAGGCCCTGATGCGCCAGGCTGACGTACAAAGCCGTCACGAAATGGCCGTCCCGCCAGGTCACGTAACCGACAATCCGGCCCTCCAGTACGGCCTTCAGGGAAGGCGAACGTTCCGGGTCGAGCAGGCGTTTCAGTTTGTTTTCGCGATCCGACAGCAGCGTCGCCCGGCCTTCTTCCGACTGCATCGGAAACACCTGGGCCTCGTTCGCGGCATCGCTGATGGCGCCAATCGCCGCCAGATCGTCCGGTTCCACCGGTGAAATCAGAAGGTTCATTTTCCCTGTCCCGTCAGTCACTCAAAAGGGCTTCGAAAGCCGCCTGCACCGCAGACGCTTCATTCTGCCGAATCGTCAGGCTTTGTTCCATGTGTATGAAACGCTGACTGGCCTGATCGGCGGCCTGGGTGCACGCATCGGGTGAATCGTTCAGGTGGCGCCCCTGGACATTGGTGGTGCCACAGAGTCGGTTCTCCGTTGTGCCACCGGGGAATGCATTGCAACTGGTGATGTTTTCCGCCGGTAATTGCTGTTCGAGCGCCAACGCCAGGCGGGCAACCGGATCCCCGGCCGAGATCGGATCGGTCGTCCCGTTTGACAGACTGATTCCATCGTCCCCGAAACCATGCAGGCTGACGACCAGATCGTTCGGATAGTGCCCGGCCATGGCTTCATGCACGGCCTGAAAGCGCGACGCCAGGGTATGCGCCATATCCGACTCGGGATAGAGTGCCAGACTGCCGGTGCATACCCGGGTCTGACCGGAGCACTGTGACGCCGTGGTGTTCGCGCATCGATGGGTGCCACTGGTGATCAAGGCCCGGGCACCGAGCGTGCGCACCAAATCGACGCCCTGGGGCAAGGTGTCCAGATCATGCTCCGGATGCGGGGTTTCCACGATCAGACCGCGCGCTTCTGCACTCGTGTTCAAGGCCCACAACGCCCTCCCCTGGCCGACACTGGCCGGCGACCAGAGTACCCAGCCGCTCTCGGCGCCCGTTCCCCGGCACAGATCGTAACCGGCCTTTTGCCCATGCTGTATGGCGGCATCCGTATCGCCCTCGAACCAGGCTTGCAAAGACGCCCGCACGGCCGTCTTGTCGGCGTCATCGGCGGTCAGGTACAAATCCGAGTTTGCAGTCGGTGGCGCTATAGCACTCTCCGTGAAGGCTTCGAAGATCGAAGCGCCACATTCTGTTAGCGAGGTCGCCGAATCGGTCGAGGCGTCACCCTCGGCTCCCGACGAGATCCGCTCTTGAGTGCACCCCAGCACTGCAAACAGGACGAACCACCCGGTTACGGAACTGTGCATTCGATGCATCAATGTCTGTCACCTCAATGCCAATGAGCATCCGAAAGCTTAGCACGGCGACGAGTTGGCCGTTCGGGTGTCGGTTGAGGAAACGGCGAACTCATCTAAGCTCAGCCATGAACCCTTTAAATCCCGGCATTGACCCACCAACAACGTCGTACCGTAATTCGACGTCGTGCAGTTTTGTTCTAGGGAGGTTACATGAAAGCCACGGCCCTCAGCTTGTCCGCCTTGATGGCCAGCATCATTCTGCTGATCACCGGTAACGCTTTTCTGACCACATTGCTGGGGCTCCGGCTGAGCATCGAAGGCTTTAACGCCACGGTCATCGGTTGGACGCTGGTGTTTTATTCCATCGGCTTTGTCGGCGGCACGCTCTACGCGTCCCGAATCATCACGCGAGTGGGTCACATCCGGGCATTCGCCGTGTTCGCGGCCGTTCTGGCGGCGGCGATTCTGATTCACCCCATGTCCGTCGAAACCTGGCTCTGGGGCGGATTGCGCGCACTCGCCGGTTTTGTCATGGCCGGTCTGATGATCGTCATGGAAAGCTGGTTCAGCAGCCGTGCCGACAACACCAACCGCGCCAGCCTGTTCGCGGTTTACCAGGTGGTGTTTTTCCTGTCGACCGCCGCCGGCCAGGTGTTGATCCGCATCGGCGACCCGGCCGATTTCATCCCCTTCTCGCTCGCCGCCATTCTGGTCGTTCTGGCGGTCGCGCCGCTGTCGATGACCCGTCATGCGTCGCCGACCATCGAACACGGGCAGCGCATGACCATTCGCCAGCTCTTCCAAACCTCTCCGGTGGGCACGCTCGGCGCGCTGGTCGCCGGGTTGCTGATCAGCGCCTTCTACACCATGGGGCCGGTCTACGCCGACCGCATCAATCTGGACGTGACCCAGATTTCCAACTTCATGGCCTCGGCCATCGTGGCGGCCATGATCCTCGCCTGGCCCATTGGCCGCCTGTGCGACCGGTACGACCGCTATCGGGTCATTCTCGCCGCCGCCGCTACCGCCGCCCTATGCAGCCTTGCGGCGGCATTGATCGGGAGCTTCAACATGGTGCTGCTGATTCTCGCCGTGGGGCTCTATATGGGCATCAGCGCCACGCTCTACCCGATCGCCGTCGCCATCACCAACGACTTGATGGATACGCACGAGATCACCTCGGCCAGTACCGCCCTCTTGCTGAGCTACGGTATTGGCGGTTGCATCGGCCCCATCATCAGTTCACTGTTCATGCAGGTCCTGGGGCCGGGAGGTTTGTTCGTCAGCAACGCTCTGATCCTCGGTGCCCTGATCGCCTTCATTTTCGCCGGCTCGCGTCAGGCCCGAAGCCCGGCCAAACAGCACGAGACGTTCTATACGACAATGCCGGAAGCCGCCCTGGGCCTCGAAGAACTGGACCCTCGCAATGCGGACTTCGGCCATGCTCACGGCGAAAAACAGGATTTTTCAGACCTGGATGAATCGATCGGCACCGATATCGATGAAGAAATGAGAGCCACCGACGCCTGACCCCCCGGGATGTCGGTTACTGGAGGAATTTGAACCATGCGTATTCTATTCACCGGCGGCAGCGGCAAAGCCGGCCGACACGCCATCGCCCATCTAATCGAGCAAGGCCATCGTGTCACCAACGCGGATCTGGTGCCGCTGGACATACCGGGCGTGGATCAATTGCAGGTGGATCTGACCGACGCCGGCCAGGTCTTCAATGCGCTGTCCGCCTATGCGGGTTTCGATGAACTGGACCCCGGCACCGGCGTACCCCGGTACGACGCCGTGGTGCATTTCGCGGCCATACCGCGCATCCTGCTGAAACCGGACAACGAAACCTACCGCATCAACACCCTGAGCACCTACAACGTCCTCGACGCCGCCACCAAGCTGGGCATCAACAAGGTCGTCTTCGCTTCGTCGGAGACCACCTACGGCATCTGCTTCGCCGACGGTGAAAAGAAACCGGACTATATCCCGATCGACGAAGAACACCCGACGGTGCCGGAAGACAGCTACGCCATGTCGAAGGTTGTCAACGAAGTGACCGCCCGCAGCTTCCAGGCCCGGACCGGCATCGACATCTACGGCCTGCGCATCAACAACGTCATCGAGCCGCACGAATACATTCAGAACTTCCCCACCTACTTCAAGAAACCGGAGCTTCGCCGGCGCAACATCTTCGCCTACATCGACGCCCGCGACCTCGGCCACATGGTCGATTGCTGCCTGAAAACGGACGGACTGGGGTACGAAGTCTTCAACGTCGCCAACGACGACCTGTCGGTGGACATCACAACCGACGAAGTGATCGAACGCTTCTACAAAGGCCTACCGGTCAAACACCAGATGGGGACAACGGAAACCTTCTATTCCAACGAAAAAGCCAAACGCCTGCTAGGATTCCAACCCAAACACTCCTGGCGCGACGTCCTGGAATAAACTGGGGCTCCGCGAACACGTAGGGCAGAAGAGCCCGAAGGGCGTTATCTGCCGTTAACATTAAGAAGCCAAGAAGTTGGAGTTTAGGGAAAACAATTACAAACCAACGCGTTACCCTTCCACCTTCTTGGACATCCCAATCATTGTCACTCCAAATCCGAGCCTCTTGTTGAAATCGAGCATCGTTTGATTCTGGGCGTGGACATGGGTCCGAATCTCACCGACACCTAGGGCTAGCAACCAGTCTTCCATCTGCCGTTTCAACTCCGTAGCCACCCCTTGACGCCGGCATCCAGGCCGTACCCAAAGCGACATCAAATAGGCTGGTTGTCGGGTCGGTTCGACACCGACTCGTGCCCAATGCATACCGACTATGTCCAAGTCCGAATTGCGCACCAGCAATACATGATTCCGTCCATGCTTGTGGTCCTGAATCATGGCAATGGTTTTATCAAGATCCTCCTGGGTGTATCGATGATGTGGATCCCATTCTGTTGGACAGTCATGGTGTATTCGCGCCACGTCGACCACAGCCTTTTCATCCGATACATCCAGCGTCTCGAATCGAAAGGTTGTCATGGGCCTTGCCAATCCCTGGCCAACAAACCATACAGATGGCTATCGGTTATTTTGCCCCCAATCTCCCAGCGTTCCCTCAACTCGCCTTCTTTCCGAAAACTGAGACGTTCCAGCAAGGCTCGAGAAGCGGCGTTGTCCGGATCGATATCCGCTTCCAGCCGTCGCATTTCCAAGGCACCGAAGGCATGTTCAATCAAGGCGGTCATGGCCTCTTTCATATAACCCTGCCCCCAATAGTCAGGGCTCAATAGATAGCCCACCTCGGCGCGGCGGGAACTTTTATGAATATTGTGTAGTGCGGCCTTGCCGATGACCGATTGGCCCTGTGCCAATTGAATGCTGAAATCGTAGTAGTCCTTCGTCTCCCAACCCCGAATGCTGTTTTCAATGACCTTGACGGTCTCTTCGATATCGCTATGGGGCGGCGTGCTCCAATACCGCATCGCCTCTCGGTGGGAATAGACTTTAAAGAACGCAGCGGCGTCTTCCGGCTTAGGTTTCCTGAGGATCAGGCGGGTGGTCGTGATCAATGGTGGCTCCCTGAATGACATTCTCTGTCATACAGCCTACCGACGTGCTGTCATTTCTTCCAGAACCGCTTCACAAAACGCCAGCCAGCCTTCCGCCGAAAAGGCAATGGGTCTGACATCCAGCACCCTTTGCATGGCCGCCTCTACGGTCAGCCCCTTGTTTTGAACCAGATAGGCGGCCATCGCCAATCCGGTTCGATCCTTGCCCGAGCGGCAATGAATCAGGACCGGCCCTCGGTGCAGGGTCTGGTCGATAAAGGAGAGGATCCTCGGCAAAGCGGCCAGGCATATGGCGGCGTCGCCTTCTCTGGGGGGCGCATTATCGGCCAGCGGGATATGGGCGTAGTCGATGCCCAAATGGCGGATCAGGGTTTCGTGGACGGCTTCCCCGTTGTTGACGGAGAGGATGCCTTTGAAGCCGGCTTCCGCGATCTCGGTCAGATCCCAGGGATCCTTGTTCGGGCCGGATCGGCCGGCGATTCGGTTGGGTTCCAGCCAGAAGGTGTGGTTCATCCGGTTTCTTTTGAGTCGTAGGTATGGGTACCGTGGAAGATTGATTTGCCATTGGATTGACTACTGGCTATGCATTCTTCCACGGCAGATAACGCTTTCAGCCCGAAGTGTCGGACCACTTCTGCCCTACGGTTCGAGCCCGCGGCATTAGGGTCCTTGCATATGTTTAGGTGAGCAGGCCTTTTTTGTAGAGGTTTTCGAAGCAGTAGTTGGTGGCTTCTACGAAGCCTTCTACCGAACCGCAATCGAAACGGGTGCCTTTGAAGCGGTAGGCCATGACGACGCCGTCCTGGGCCTGTTGCATCAGGGCGTCGGTCAGCTGAATCTCGTCACCCTTGCCCGGAGGGGTTTCGCGCAGGATGTCGAAGATGTCCGGGGTAAGGATGTAGCGGCCGATGATGGCGAGATTGCTGGGTGCGTCTTCCTTTTTCGGCTTTTCGACCATGCTCTTCACGCGGTACAAGCCGTCTTTCATCGCTTCGCCTTCGATGACGCCGTACTTGTGAATTTCGTCTTCCGGCACTTCCATCACCGCGACCACACTGCAGCGAAACTGCTTGTATACCTTGACCATCTGCCCCAGGACGCTGTCGAACCCATCGTCGGGAATGCAAAGGTCATCCGCCAGGACAACACCGAAGGGCTCGCTGCCCATCAGGGTTTCACCGGCAAGAATGGCGTGACCCAGCCCTTTCATTTCTTTCTGGCGAGTGAAAGAGAAGATGCCCTCTTCCATGACGTGACGAATCGATTTCAGGTAGACCTCTTTGCTGGAACCGCTGATCTGGTGTTCCAGCTCATAGGAGATGTCGAAGTGGTCGGCGATGGCGCGCTTGCCGCGACCGGTGACGAAACCGATTTGATTCAGGCCGGCCTCGATGGACTCTTCCACCCCGTACTGCACCAGGGGCTTATTGACGACCGGCAGCATTTCTTTCGGCAGTGCCTTGGTGGCGGGCAGGAAGCGGGTGCCGTACCCGCCCACGGGAAACAAACATTTGCGAATCATTTCACGTCCTCTGATGAGTATTTGGCTACCTTCTGAACAATCCGAAGGATGGTACAGCCTGTGTCTTGCAATTCCCTGACCACGATTCACATTGTGGCGCGGTGTTTGCCATACCATTCCCATCGGGATGGCCCCGACGCGCCGTACGCACTGCTTTGACGCACACGAAGGCCCGGTTTGGCGGCAGCCTCTGGATTTGCGGCCATTCTGCACTAAATCCGACCCCGGCACCATGGTGGTGCGTGCCCTCGGTCGGCACAATCATGATAGACCACCAGTCGGGAGAAACCGATGACACGACCTGAGGATCGCCTCAAGACCCTGCGGGAACGGGCGCGGCAGCGCCTGGCGTTTTTATACGGTGAGGAACGGGCGGACGACATCACGGGCCAGTTGCTGGGCCTCGTCCAGCGCTATCAGAGCGCCATTCACCACCATACCCGGGCAACGGGTTGGGATGAAACCGATACCCTGCTGATCACCTATGGCGATGCCATTCGCCACCGGGACGAACCGGGATTGCTGCAACTGGAACGGTTCCTGGAACACTTCTATCCGGACCGGATCACCAACATCCACCTGTTGCCCTTCTTCCCCTACAGTTCGGACGACGGTTTCTCGGTTATCGACTTCAAACAGGTTCGGGAGACGGTCGGCCACTGGGACCACATCGACGCTCTGGCCCGGCGGTTCGGCCTGATGTTCGACCTGGTCCTGAACCACTGCTCGCGGGAGAACCTCTGGTTCATCGATTTCATCCAGAACCAGGAACCCGGCTGTAACTTTTTCATCGAACTGGACCCGAAAACCGACCTGTCCCGGGTTACCCGGCCGCGCAGTTCGCCTCTGCTCGCGCCGATCAACACCCATCGCGGCACCCGCCATGTCTGGGCGACCTTCAGCGAGGACCAGATCGACCTGAATTACGCCAACCCGGACGTGCTGCTGGCGATGATGGACATTTTCCTCTTCTATCTCTCCAAGGGCGCTCGCCTGGTGCGGCTGGATGCCGTCGCCTTCCTGTGGAAACAGCTCGGCACGTCCTGCATTCACTTGCCGGAAACCCATGAGATCGTCAAATTGATGCGGGACATCGTCGACGCCGTGGCGCCCTGGGTCATCCTGGTCACCGAAACCAATGTGCCGCACGCCGAGAACCTCTCCTACTTCGGTGACGGCGACGAAGCCGGCATGGTGTATCAGTTCGCCCTGCCCCCTCTGGTGCTCTACACCCTGAATCGGGGCAACGCGGATCTGCTGACCAACTGGGCGATGTCGCTGGCCCCACCCCCGGAAGGCGGCACCTACCTCAATTTCACCGCCAGTCACGATGGCATCGGTTTACGGGCGCTGGAAGGCATGCTGCCGAACTACGAGGTCCAGAGCCTGCTCGACTGCATGCACCAGTTCGGCGGCTACGTCAGCATGAAGGCGAACCCCGACGGACGGGACACTCCCTACGAAATCAACATCAGCTACTTCGACGCCTTGCGTGGTACCCGCACCGGTTCCGACCAATGGCAGATCGAACGGTTTCTGTGTTCCCAGACCCTGATGATGAGTCTGCAGGGCATTCCGGCGTTTTATCTGCAATCACTGATCGCCGCGCCCAACGACCTGGCCGGTGTGGAACGGACCGGTCGGCTGCGGTCCATCAACCGGAAAGTCTGGCCATGGCGGGAACTGAACCCGGTCATGACCGACCCGCGCCATCCGTCCCACATTGTCAGTACCGAGCTCAATCGACGCATCGAACTGCGCCAATCCCTCTCGGCTTTCCATCCCGACGCCCGCCAGCGGGTTGAGGATATGGGCTCGGCCCTGTTCGTGGTGCGACGGGAGGGGACGAATGAGCGGGTGTATGCCGTGTTCAATGTGACAACGGTGGCGCAAACCTTGTCGTTGGATCGTTTGCTGGCCGGACGGTGTGACGGCGAGTTTCGGGATGTAATCGGGGAAGAGACCTACCGGGGGGATGAGGACCTGGTGTTGCAGGCGTATCAGGGGGTTTGGCTGGTGGTGACGTAGGAGCGCAGGCCTCTGCGCGATTTTTTTGGGTGCCCGATACCACTGAGTCGCGCACAGCGTGCGCTCCTACGAATGCTAAAAAACCCGCCTGCCGGAGCCGCCAATGGGCCTGGGATAAGCCCGGGTGGGTGGCGGCCCCTTACGGCAGGCGGGAACGGGAACCCGTTACATCAAAATAAACACCACGCTCAACGCGGTCAGCGCCCCGAGCGTGCCATTGAACCAGCGACGCTTGACCGGGTCTTCCAACCAGCGCCGCAACTGGCTGCCAAGCGCCGCCCAGAACCCGCAGCACGGATAAGTCATGGCAGCGAATGCGAAAGCCACCGCCAGGGCGCTCGGCCAGTAGGCATCACCCGGCAGACTGAAAGTGGCGATACCGGTCACAGCCATGGCCCAGGCTTTGGGGTTAACGACCTGAAACAGGGCCGCCTGCCACCAGCGCAGGGGTTTAGCGTCGCCATCGGCATCGGCGATGCCGCCGGCGGTGGCGATGTTCCAGGCCAGCCAGAGCAAATACAGGGAGCCGGCGATTTTCAAACCCCAGTGCAATTGCGGAACCGCCAGCAACACAGCGCCGACACCGGCCATCACCAACAGATTCAGCCCGAAAAAGCCGAAAAAGATCCCGGTGATGTGCGGCAATGTCCGTTTGAACCCGAAGTTCACGCCCGAGGCCGTGACCATCAAATTATTGGGGCCCGGCGTGATGGTGACGCTCAGGGTGTAGACCAACACCGGCACCAGGAAACTCAGCGTGATCACGTCCATTCAACGAACCCTCTCAAATAAGTACGCGCCTGACCGCGCATGCGGACGCGATCCCCGTCCAGGACGCATTCGATCTGGCCCGGCCGGCTGGAAATCTGCCGTCCGACCAATTCCGATTTGCCCAGTTTTTCCGCCCAATACGGCACCAGAATCGCATGGGCCGAACCGGTAACCGGATCCTCTTTGATGCCCACTTCGGGACCACCAAAAAACCGGGAGACGAAATCCACACCGTCCCGGTCGCTGCGAGCCGTTAGAATCACACCCGACTCCAGGGATTCACAGCCACTGAAATCCCGACTGAATGCCGCCACCTCGGCTTCGCTGGCCAACACCACAAGCTCTTTAATCGCGGAACGCACATCCTGAGGTTTCAATTCCAACCGCTCGGCCACATCCGCTGACAACTCCGCCGGCTTCGGCATCAGGGCCGGAAAATTCAACTCGATCAGGTCGTCGACCTTACGCACCCGCAATTCGCCGCTGGCACTGTTGAACCGCAGTTCATCGTGCGGCCAATGCAGCTCCCGCCACAGCACATGCGCGCTGGCCAGGGTTGCGTGACCGCACAGGGGCACCTCTTTGCTGGGCGTAAACCAGCGAATGCGCCAAGCATCGCCTTCCGGCCATAGAAAGGCGGTCTCGGACAGATTGTTTTCCTGCGCCAACCGCTGCATGACGTCCTCGTCCAGCGGGGCGTTCAGCGGCATGACGGCCGCCGGGTTGCCTTCGAATACAGCGTCGGCGAAGGCGTCGACCTGATACAAGGGATAAGCCAAGTGTCGTTCTCCTTACGTTTTCGGGTTAGTTCTCGAATTCCAGAGTGCAAGGTTTAGTGCCATAACCCGCGCCGGTTACCGGGTAGACTTATGCGGGTGGTGCGACACATCGCTCGCCGTAAACCCGTCCATGGGGGCTTGACGACCGCCGTCCGGGCGGCCGACATCCCCACATAGGTCTACCCGGCATCCGGCGCTAGCCTTTTGCAAACTTACAACTCGAGTTAATCAACCAGCTCTACATTGATACGCTTGTTTTGCTTGCCTTTGCTTTTGATGCTCGGGATGTGCACCGCCCCGATCTCGCGAATGTCTTTCAAATGGGTTCCACCGCAGGGCTGAAAATCGAGCCCGTCGATGCGCACCATGCGAATGTCACCATGGCCTCTCGGCGGCTGGACGCTCATGGTCCGAACCAGGTCCGGCTGTTCGTCCAGAATGTTTTCCGGCAGCCATTCGGTGCTGACCGACGCGCCCTGTTCGATCAGAGCGTTCAATTGCGCTTCCAGTTCCAGCTTGTCGATCGGCGTACTCAAATCGAATTCAGCGCGGCTTTGCTCGGCGCCGACATTGCCCCCGGTTACCGGATCCTTGATCAGATGACACAGCAGATGCAGGCAGGTGTGCATACGCATATGGCGGTAGCGGCGCTCCCAGTTGAGCGTCAGTTCGGCGCTGTCGCCGGGGCTGGCGTCGATCGGTTCCGCCAGGTGATGCTCGATGCGCGACCGATCCTTGCTGTAGCGCGTATCGACAATATCGACCGTACGCCCACCCACGTTGACTCGACCGGTATCGCCCGGCTGACCGCCGCCATGGGGGTAGAACAAGGTGTCTTCCAGTACCAGCCGTTGCTCGTCCAGAGAAACGACCTGGGTGCTGAGTTCGGTCTGATAGGGGTCGCGGTAAAACTGGTAGAGACTCATCGGGCATCCTTTTGTATTCAATTCTTGTCAGAGATTGAACTAAAAAAATCGAGACAATTGATATTTTGTTTCGTTTTTTACTTGGACAAAGGCCTGTATTTGCAGTGTAATTAGCGAACATTTGACTGCAAGCATTACTTTGTCACCATGACAATTCTATCGCTCGACGGCCACACCGGCCCCAAATACAAGGCGCTGGCCAACCGCATCGAACAGGCCGTGCAGGACGGCGCCCTGCGCCCCGGCGATCGACTGCCCACCCACCGTCAATTGGCGGAAGAACTGGGCGTCACCGTCGGTACCGTCACCCGCGCCTATGCCGAAGCCGAACGGCGTCGACTGGTCGAAGCCCGGGTCGGCAGCGGCACCTTCATTCGCGGCTCATCCCTGTCCTCCGGCCAGTTCCAGGTCACCGACTCCACCGTCGACACCGGCATCGACCTGGGGTTCAGCATCGCGCTCGAACTCGACCAGCCGGACCACCTGAAACAGACACTGGCCAAGATCCAGGATTCCCCCGTACTGCCGCACCTGCTGCGCTACCAATCCGAATTCGGCTTGGAACACCACCGCGAAGCTGGCCGCCAATGGCTCAAAGACACCGGCCTCGGCGACTTCGACCGGGACGATCTGCTGGTCACCCTCGGCGGCCAGCACGGCTTTTTCGTCGCCCTGCACGCCCTGCTGCAAGCCGGCGACGGCCTCGCCTGCGAAGGCCTGACCTACCCCGGCCTGGTCGCCGCCGCCAACCAATTGAGCTTGCGCCTGATGCCGATGCCGTTCGACGATGAAGGCATGCTGCCCGACGTACTGGAATCCCAGTGCATGCGCCACCCGCCCCGGGTGCTCTACCTGATGACGCGGATGCACAACCCCACCGGCGGTGTCATGTCCGCCGAACGCATTGACGAGCTGGCGTTCATCTGTCGTCAATACCAGATCACGGTCGTCGAAGACGACGTACAGGGCTGCCTCGGCGACCCGAACGCCCCGTCCTTCTCCGCCCGCCATCCGGACATCACCGTCACCGTCGCCAGCCTGTCCAAAGCCTTGTGCGGTGGCCTGCATGTCGGTTTCCTGCGCGCCCCCGAACGCTGGGTCAGCGCCATCGGCGCCGCCTTCCGCGCCACCTGCTGGATGGCCATACCACTGACCACCGAAGTCGCCATCGACTGGCTGAACAGCGGCTACGGCCACCAACTGCTCGCCACCCAGAAAGCGGAAATCAAATGGCGCCAGGACGCCGTACGATCCCGACTGGCCGCTGCCGGACTGGACTGCCGCTGCGGCGGGTTCAACGTCTGGGTCGAACTGCCCCAGCCCTGGCGGGCCGTGAAACTGGTCGAACTGGCCGCTGAACACCGCATACGCATCAAGCCGGCCGAAGTCTTCGCCGCCGGTCAATTCGCCGCACCCCAGGCCATTCGCCTGTGCATCGGCGGCCGCGTCCAGCGGGACACTCTGCTCCAGGCGATCGACACTCTGGTGGAACTGATTCAAAGCCCCGGGTGTGCCCGGGATTCATTTACAAATATTTAGAGCCAGTTCGGGGACAGCCACTACAACGGGTTCGTGGCCGGGTTTGCTACCAAGTTCCGTGGCTGGGTTCGCCCCTGATGCAGGGCCGCAGTTTTGTGGCTGGGTCGGCTAATGGTTCCGTGGCTGGGTTCGCCCCTGAGGCGGGGGTAGCCCTCCCTGGGGTCGCCGTGAACCCGTCCATGGGGGCTTGACGGCCGCCATCCGGGCGGCCCACATCCCCAGGCAGGGCTACCCCCGCCTCTGGGGCTTGCTGCCGTGCCAAGGGCGTTAGATGACCACATATGGCTAGCGCCGGATGCCGGGTAAGCCTGTTCGGGGATGTCGGCCGCCTGGATGGCGGCCGCCAAGCCCCCAGGGATGGGTTTACGGCGACCCCGAACAGGCTTACCCGGTAGCCGGCGCGGGTTCTAGCACCCAAACCGACACAACACAGGTAACAGAATGGATCAATCTACCAAGAGCGGGGCACTCTATGCCCTGACCGCCTATGGTCTCTGGGCCATCGCCCCGGTCTACTTCAAGGTTATGAAGGACATCCCCGCGACCGAAATTCTGGCGCACCGCATCATCTGGTCCTTCCTGCTTACGCTCGGCCTCATTGCCCTGTTCAAAAAGCGCGACGTCCTCGTGGCCGCCCTGCGCTCTCCTCGTGCCCGCTGGGCCCTGCTCGCCTCCACCACCCTGATCGGTTTCAACTGGGGGATCTTCATCTGGGCCGTTAACGCCAACTATATGCTCAGCGCCAGCCTCGGCTACTACATCAACCCCCTGATCAACGTCCTGTTCGGCATGCTCTTTTTTCGCGAACGACTCGACCGGATACGCACCGTCGCCGTTGGCTTATGCATCGTCGCCGTCACTTTCGAACTGGTCCAGTTCGGACGCCTGCCCTGGATCGCCCTTGTCCTCGCCACCAGCTTCGGCCTTTACGGCCTCGTGCGTAAGAAACTGGGCGTCGACAGCTTCACCGGCATGGCTCTGGAGACCGGCCTGATGCTGCCCATCGCCGCCGGTTATCTGCTGTTCAGCACCAGCCCCAGCACCGACCTGACCGGCAACAGCGCCCTGACCAACCTGCTGCTGTTCGCCGCCGGTCCGGTCACCATGGTGCCGCTGATGTGTTTCGCGGCCGCCGCCAACCGGATCAGTCTGACCTCGCTTGGCTTCTTCCAGTACATCGCACCGAGCGGGATGTTCCTGCTCGCGGTATTCGTCTACGGCGAACCGCTGAGCCCCGCGAAGCTGGTGACCTTCGCCCTGATCTGGACCGCGCTCGGGATCATGACGTTTGATTCGTTGAGGAAGTTGCGGAAATCGAGGAAGGCTGTCATACCGGCACCGGCTGCTCCGTAGGGCAGAAGAGCTCCAAGCGACATCTGCCATGAGGGCGAAGCCCTCTTTATTGAAGTTGCACGGTTACAAGAGCGTGCTTCGCCCGCTGCGGCAGATGTCGCCTTAGGCTCTTCTGCCCTACTTTCCCAGCAACCGTATGTCCGCCACCAGGGGTAGATGATCCGACGCCACCCGAACCAGCGCCGAGTCCGGGATCTCGATCGTGCTCGCTTCCAGCCCCTGGCCGATGTAAATGTGGTCGATCCGAACCGCCGGCAGCCGCCCCGGAAAGGTCCGGCGGGGTCGGTGATCGTCGGCGGCATGCTGGGCGTCGCGCAGGTGTTTGTTCAGGGTCCGGCACACCGGGCTGGTCGGCCGGGCGTTGAAATCGCCGCACAGAATCACCGGTTCCCGGCAATCCGGATGCCCCAGCCAGTCCGGCCCCAACAGCGCTTCCACCTGGGCTTTGCGCTCCTGCGCATTCAGTCCCAGATGCGTGTTGATGATCTGCACCTCACGGCCGTGCAGTTCCACCGCCACCCAGAGCGCACCGCGCGGTTCGAGGTTGGGCTTGGTCGACAGGCCCGGCAGCAGGTCGGCTTTGACCAGTCGTTGCGGCAAATGGGTCAGAATGGCATCGCCATAGCGCTCTTCCTCGATGTGCATGGCCGGGTGAAAATGGAATTCCATCTCCAGCAACCGGGCGATGCGGTGCGCCTGGTCGACGCCTTCGCTGCGTTCGCGTCCGACATCCAGTTCCTGCAACGCCACCACATCGGGCCGGTTGCGGGCGATCACCCGGGCGATGCGGGCAACGTCGACCTTGCCGTCCATGCCGATGCAGCTGTGCACGTTGTAGGTCATCACCCGGAGCGTGTCCTCGGTGCGGGCACTGGGGCGACGCTGCCGCCGCCGGGTTGGATGAGATTCGCGTCCCAGATACGACAGTGCGGCCCGTCGCAGATCCAGCGGGCGCAGGTAGGATCGGGGCCGTTCAGGCAAAGGTGCGTCCGAAGGCAGCAACGCGAAGCCCTGGGTCTCCGACGGGCTCGGGCTGGCATGGCTGCCGTTTTCCATGGCGAAGGTGATCGGGTCGATACCGGCGCGCCACCCGACCATAACCAGATCGCCGGAGTACCGGTTTTCGCACAGGCGCACCAGATCGGGAGCCAGTTCGTCGAGAAAAGGGTGGTCGGCTCCGAACAACTTCGCCGCATCCTCCGGCAATTGGAACTCGCCGATCTCGGTATAGGCCCGAACCCGGCCCGGGGACTCCACCGCCAACACCACCGGAATACCGTGTTTTCCGGCCAGCTCGCGGGCCATGAAGGTCCGATCGTCCCCGGAAATCGACCAGGGAAAATACAGATGCCCCACCGGTCCCAGGGCGGTGACTTGCGGGCGACCGTGGATTTCCCGGGTATCGAAGCGCTCCACCGGCAGCAACCGCTGGAAGCGGCGCCCGCCCAGAAAACGGGCCCGTTGCGTCTGGTCGCCACTGCGTGACACGGGTTGGCTGACCGGCAGTCGGTTATCGAGCGTATTCAACGCCGTGTTCACGGCTTCTTCCAGACTGTACCCCTTCAACCGATCGTAGGTTGTCATTTCGCTCTGGCCGTGATCGGAGTAGACCCAGACTTCATAATGCCGCCAGGGTGACCGGTGCGTCGCGCGCCACAAGCGGGCGATGGCGTCGTCGATGCCTTTCAGCGTCCAGTGCGCGAACAGGGAGGTGGGTCCGCGCCGGTGGGACTGTTCGTCATAGCCCAGCAGGTTGATGTGAATGATCGGCAAACCCCGGCTGATGTCGATCTTGCCGCCGATCACGCAGAGTTCACGCAACAATATGGATATCGCCACCCGGGTGGGAACGAATTTCAGTTCCTTCAAAAAATCGAAACCGCCCACCATGCCTCGCACCAGATCGACCAGCGCCAATACGGTCTCCACGACCAACAAAGCACCGACACGAACAAAGCTGTACAGGTTCGTGAGCAGAAAGACGATCAGTACCAGCGGGTTGGCTTTGCGCAAGGATTGGCCCCACCCCATGGAGGATGGACAAAAGTGCGACTCCCGCGCGCCCCCGGTAAAATTGTCCGAGTAGGCGCTTCCGCCTTTCAACAGGCCTTCTTCCGCCTCTCGCTCCAGGTCTTCCTCCACCTTGGCGGCGACATTCGGTTCGTACATGCGCACGATGCGTTCGCTGGCCGGATCGCGAAAGGAAAACGACGGGACGACACACAACTTTCCATAAAAGAGTTCAGCCTGGACAGCCGGTGTGGTGGAGGGCAACCCCGAGTAGTGCGTGTGTAATCGATACTGCTCCCGATTCAGCAGCTGTTTCAGAAAAGGCATCTCACCCTTTTCCAGTGCTTTTTCCAGTTCGGGACGACTCAGACCATCCACCTGGATCATGACCAGCCCCGGCCGCGACGGTGAGCCTTTTGAAGGGGGGAGATGCAATAGCCGACCCAGCCAGACACTTCGGCTCAGATTGCGACGAATGCGACGAATCCAGACTTCAATTCGGGTCAGCATAAGGGTTAGGCATCATCCTTAGTGGGCTTCGGGTTACCCGATCGGCGGACCAGGGCTTCGCCAGCGCCCGCGACACTCTTCAGAATATCCCATTCCGTCCTGATGGCACGGGTAATCTCTTCCCAACGGCTTTCATGCACCGAGGATTGCGCCGCCGACTTGGGTTTGACCTCGAGAAAACAACGCAGGGCCTTGTCCGCCGACCGTTGCATCGAAAAGGCCTCGGCGGTTTCACGCACCGCCGTTCGCAGACGCTCGAGAGCGGGTTCGTCCAGTTCGTCCACCCAGGCCAGGGCATCACCGAAGGCGGATACATCGGCCTCGGGCAGTAGCCGGCCGTTGTGCCGGTCGACCACCACTTCGCGCACGCCCGAAGCGTCGAGCGCCACCACCGGCAAACCGGCGGCCATGGCCTCGGTCACCACCATGCCCTGGGTTTCGCTGGTCGAGGCAAAGGCGAAGACGTCCATGGCATGCAGGGCATTGCTGAGCTCGTCTTGCGGCAATACTCCGAGCATGAACAATCGGTCGGACAAACCCGCCTGTTCGAACGCCTGCCGGATTCCGGTCTCGCCCGGCCCGACACCGACGATCAGCACCCGCGCCCGGTCGTTTCGTTGCACGAAGGCCACCAGGGATTGCGTGAGGAATTCAAGGTTTTTCTCCGGCGCCAGTCGGCCAAGATGACCCACCACAAACGCCTCCTCCGGTATCCCCAGTGAGCGCCGACAGACGTCACCGTCGCCGTGATCGAAAGCCCCCGGAGTCACGCCGGTCGGCACCACCTGGACGGGCGTCTCCACACCCCGGTCCTGAATGATCCGGCGCAGGCTCTCACTGGGTGCGAACACCTGGTCGGCCAGGTTGGCGTATCGGGTACACAGTTCGATGACGTATCGCTTCATGGCCGGCGAATCGCCCGGCACGTAATGGGTGTACTGTTCATAAAGCGTGTGATGCGTGAACACCAACGGCAGGTCTCGATGGCGCGCCAACCTGACGGCTGTCAGTCCGAGCAGGAAAGGATGCTGGGAATGCACCAGATCCGGCTGGAAGGCATTGACCTCCTTGCTCAGATTCGGATGAATGGGCAAGGCCACGGAGAAGTCACTGGCGTTGAACCGACGCAGCGCGTGGACCCGATAGACGCCCTCCTCGTGGTCCGGTTGCCCTTCGAATTCCGGCGCGATGACCATGACCTTGTGGCCACGCCGGCGATACTCTTCGGTGAAAGCCGTCACCGAGCGGGCCACACCGCCAATATGCGGAGTGAAGGTGTTGGTCACGATCAACAGGTTCATGGTGTCATCCGTCCTCGGGCTCGAGGGTAACCGACCCCTCGGCCTGGTCCAGCGACCGGGTCTTGAACCCCGGCAGACAGACCGTCATGGGCGGCCATTCCCGGCGCCAGTCGCCGCGCCATTCCAGTCGCCAGCCGCCGCCGTCCTCGGGCAGGATGGCCAGAGACAGGGCGCCATAGGGCGTGGGCGCGGGGCCGAAACGTATGGGCTGGTTCTTCTCGAGCCACCGGCGCGGGACACCTTCGCACAAGCGCAATTCATCGCCCTCCTCCCGCACGAACAGATTGCGGATCATCAAAACCCATTCGGCGGAGGCCCAGACGTGATGGCCATCGCCCATGCAGCCGCCTTCTGTCAGGGGATGAATGGCCTCGGGCCACTGGCCGGTCGGCGATGCCAGATCGGCCACCGCATCCATCAATTCCAGATAGCGTGGATCACCCGCACGCAGCAACACCTGGGCGACGTGCAGGGTCAGGTAGGCGTTCAGGCCGGAATGAATCATGTCCTGATAGAAGGCGCCCTTGACGAAACAACGCTCCAGCAGAAATTCCACGCAATCGAGCAGGCGCGGGTCGTCCGGCCGCCACAACTGCAACGGGTAGCCGACCGCCAGCGAACCGATCGCCCCGGCATCGAGCCGGCGGTAGGGCGACGCCGGCATGCCCGGGCGGCCCAACCTGGCCTGGCATTGCTCCAGACTGCGCTCGATGGCCCGTTCGAAGTCCCGGGCGCCGGTCTCGAAGTCCCGGCCGTGACGGTCGGTTTGCTCCGACATCATGCGGGTCGCGGCGTGCAGACCCGCGACGCTCCAGAAATCGTCCCAGTAGTAGTAGTCGTTCGGGCCCAGATGTTCGGCACTGAACCCGGCGGGCATCAAGCCGGCATGGGGAGCGTCCAGATCATCCTTCAGGCGCTTGCGCAGGATCCAGCGCGCCCCTTTTTCGATCAGGTTATGCCACGCATGCGGCGGGTGATCGGTGAGATCGAAATAGCGCTTGAGAATCCACAACACCTCGCCATTGGAATCCCACTCCCCTTCCTGGGAGCGGAAATAGCCCAGCGCCGTCTGCCTGTCCGGAAACTGGTCGAGAGCACGTTCGGCCCGCTCGGTCAGGCCAACGCACAGCAAGGCGTGAATGATGTAGGCCGCATCCCGGAACCAGAACCGCTTGTAGGTATAGGGCCCGGGGTAGACGTCCTTCGGTGAATGCAGAATCAGCGAGGTTACGGCGGCATCGTACAGAAACTGGTACTGGGGCTCGGGGCACTCCAGCACGCAAGCCTGGTTTCGCAGCCGGCTCCAGGCATCGGCGTCGAGCCCTTTGGTGTGATCCGGCGGTAACGGAATGGTGGCCGTCAATTCGCGTGGTTCGCCCGCTTTCAGCTCGAACAGCGCCGCCGCCGTTACCATACCGACTTCGCAATGTCCGGTCTGCTGGTCATCGAGGTCGTGAAGATGAATGTAGACATCGCCGTTGTGGTAATCGGACACATGGTGGCGTTCGGCCGGCTGGCTGAACCGCACCTCGTGCTCATCGTTCACTGTCCAGACAGTGCGATCGCGGTTCAACTCGACATCGTGCACAAAGGCAATCCCTTCGGGGTTGGACGGCCGCAAGGACAACACCAGAGACGCATCCCGGTCGCTGCTGCCGGTCAATCGGATCCGGCAGACCGGCATCCCGCCTTCCAGCTCCACCCAGCTCTCGGAGCGCAGGCTCATGCCCTCATAGCGGGTGTCGGTCACCACGCTCGTGCCCCGCTCGAAGGTCTGTTCCTGACGCGACTCGGTGGCCCGACAGGGCAACAGACTGGTGCCGTCATCGCGCAGGATCCAGCCATCGAGTGACCAACCATCGTAAATCGGTGTCACCAGACCGCGCGGATCCACAATGGGCAATTCCTCGCAATCCGGATGTCCGACGGCGGTCCAGTTCCGATGACTGAGGTTGATGTGCGTGATCGAAAACGCCCGGGGCACGAATGAAGGATCGCGCGGGTCGAACTGTCGTTCGATCCAATACGGCCAGACCCAATCGAGGTTGTGCTGTATCACCCGGCTGTTGATCAAGCCCCGGGCGTGGAAGACCACACCGGCCCGCAGTAGTTCGATCGGCTCACCGACCTCGGAAGGCTGGGCGAAACCATGCAGTCGGGCCAACAGGGCGATGGGATCCAGAAAACCCTGTTTGCGGGCCACATAACGAATCGCGAAGCGCCAGGGGAGCCATTTCATCCAACTCACGGTGCGTCCTCCGTCAGGTTGTCAGTATCGGTGTAACGGGCCAGGGCTCGGCGCGCCAGTCGATTGAGATAAACCACAGCGATCAGCGTCGCCACGAAACCGGCACCATAAAGTGTCCACTCCAGCGGCGTGCGCCCGGTGTTGCGCACCCCGAGGGTGGTGATGTCCGCCGCCAGCGAACCGAGGTAGACGTTGTGCAGGGAAAACGGGGTAAAACCGATCAGGGTCCCAACAACATAACCCTGGAATGAAAACTTGGTCAGGCCGAAAAAATAATTCGACAACTTGCTCGGGAAGAAAGGGATCAATCGCGTCAGCAGTACGATCTTCCAACCGTTCGGCGTCATCTCCTGACTGACCAGATTGAGCTTGGCCTGCGAACGGACGAAAGCCGCCGCGCGATGGCCGAAGAAATACCGGGAAATCAGGAAAGCGACGGCCGCGCCCAGCGTGGACCCGACAACCACATAGATCGTGCCTTCCAACACCCCGAACACGAAGCCGGCGCCGGTGGTGAACAACACCCCCGGCAACAGAAACACGATGACCAGGGCCATCACGAGGATGAACATCACCGGTCCCCAAAAGCCTTGCGCGTCCACCCAGCGCAGCAGCACCACCACCTGCTCATGCACCCCGAAGTACACCAGCACGCCCAGTACCGCGCCCACGAACAGGATGCTCGCCAGGATGCCCCAGATCGGAGACACCTTGCGCGGCAATCGAATGTTGGTCTCGGTCTCGTCCATTGGCTTTCCTTATCCGCGACTGTGTAACTTAATGTATGGCCGTCCACTCACTGTAGGTGGAACCAGCGGGTTAGCAAGGTTCTATACATACGCCACCCGGACCCCGGTGTGCACATTGCGCTCCGCCCTATCCGTAGGGTGCGCACTGCGCACCATGACGCCGGTTCGTTCAGTTTCAAGCCATCGGATTTACCTATAGCGGCTATAGTGGCTATATCGTCTGACGTCGCCCCGAATAAAACCCCTGGCGTGCCGGTGATAACCGCACCCCCGCGAACGGCGTAGACTGCCGGCCAGGTTTGACGCCCTACCTCTTTCAGGAGACACGCATGAACATCGAGACCTTTTACGACAACTTGTGGCAGGACTACATCAACATGACGCCCCAGGCCGAGGCCATCGCCGACGCCCTCAAATCCCGCGGCGAGCAAGTCCTGAACGACCATGTCGCCTTCCGCACCTTCAACATCGGCCCGATTCGCCTGAAGGATCTGGAGCCGTTCATTCTGCATATGGGCTACACCCGTTACGAACCCTACAACTTCCCGGCCAAGAAACTCGACGCTTACGGCTACATCCCGCCGCGCGACGACCTGCCGCGCATCTTCCTGAGTGAACTGCGGGTGGAAGAACTGTCCGACAATGCCCAGGCGATTGTTCGCCGCCTCGTCGACCAGATCGACCCGAGCGACATCAAGGACGCCAGCGTGTTCTGGCGCGGACCGCTCTGGGAAGTACCGAGCTACGAGGAATATCAGGAACTGGCCGACGAGAGCGAATACGCCGCCTGGCTGAGCGTCATCGGCTTGCGCTGCAATCACTTCACCATCAACGTGAACGCCCTGAACCAGATCAACGGCATCGAAGAAATGAACGCCCTGGTCGAAGAACTCGGCTTCAAGGTGAACGAAAGCGGCGGTCGGGTAAAAGGGTCGCCGGCGGTGCTGCTGGAACAGGGCTCGACCAAGGCCAGCGTGATGCCGTTCACCTTCAAGGGCGGAGCGGTTCACGACGTCTCCACCTGCTATTACGAATTCGCCAAACGTTACCTGGATGACGAAGGCAACCTGTACCAGGGCTTCGTCGCCGCCAGCGCCGACAAGATTTTCGAATCCACCGATATGCGCAACAGCTGATGGTGTGTTGGGCGGGCCCGCCCCGCCCCTTTTTTCGGTGCTACACTGCCTGACGGTGACGCGTTTCCGCGTCTTTAGGGACCGACTCTCAGAGTCGTTCAAGGTAGAGGTGGCAACGATGAAACGCATCTGGATCGGCAGCGGCCTGGCCGCACTCACCGCCGTTTCCATCGGGTGGTATGGACTCGATGCGAACACGAATGACGCTCCCCCGGCGTCACACACACCCCCAACGTCCCTGCGTTCCTCCCCCGAATCCGCTCTCTCTACCCAAGGGTCCGACTCGACCTCGTCCACTCAAACGCAGAATCAGCGGGCATTTCTGGCTTACGAAGAATATCGACGCCTGTTCCGGGTCAGCGATGCCGTTAGAGAGTATCTGGACACACGCGACGCTTTGACGCCATCGGAACAGGATTATCGGGAAGTGGAGTTGCGGCGTCAGTTGAACCAACTGGAAGCGGAGAACAAGCTGAGTGCGGGCGAAGCACTGGCCTTGAGACTGGCGTTGATCGAGCGTGACGATGCACAGGCGAAAGCGGATGGGCTCGCCCTGATCGAGCGGTATGACCGGGAACGCAAAGCCCGGCTGGCGGCCTTTCGAGCCAACCCGGATCCTGAATTCCAAAACTACAAGACACGGGAAGCCGAGATCGTCCGGGAAGTTATGGCCATGGAGCACTATCCCGATGGCCTCACCCGCAACGAATACCTGGCCCGTCGGCTCGCCGAAGCCCGTCAGGCCGCCTACCGGTAGGTCGGGTCAGCGCGTCAGCGCGTAACCCGACAACCCTGTAGAATTACAGTGCCTGATCCAGCAACCAATACAACAGATTAAATCCTTTCTGATAGTCACTGACGGTATCGGTTTCAGATGCCTGCATCACCGCACCACTGCCTTCCATCACATTGTTCACGAAATCCCCCAGCTCCAAGCCGGCTTGCTGGATATCGCTGTTGTTGAACTCGATGATGGTGGTGCAATGGCTTTCGTTGACGTTGCGGAAGCGCGGCAGGTAATAGCCCCAGTTATCGTAGGCTTGCAACCGGGTTTTCAGTTGCTCGGTGTCCTGGTACCAACGTTCGTGGATGCGGGCCTCACGCAGATCCGGATCGGTCTCGTCGTAAATGTCCTCGTAGAACCGCTCGTACGAATACGAGGAATAGTTCAGGTCTTCCCAGAAATGCGTCTGCCCGAGCCGGTCGTCGGGGTAGCGTTCGGCGAGCGCGGCGTACAGCGTGCCCATGTCGTTCAGATCGAAGTACACCAGCTCCGATTGCAGGTATTCGAGCGGTCCGTCGTCCAATCCCCAGACATCGCGGATGGTCTCGTGCAGTCGCAACGACGGGTAGTCGGCATCGCTCGCCGTTCTGGGCGCGGGGAAAATCGGACCGCTGTCGTTGATCATGTAACTGCGCCCGGGCGCCAGATCACGCCGCAGCGGATGATAGTTGGCAATGCTGCCCGCACCCCCGGCACTGCACCCGGTTACCAGCATCTGGCCACTGCGTTGCAGGTTGTCCCGCAGCCAGCCGGTCACAGCCCGCATATTCTTGAGCCCGTTGTGATACCACACCAGGGGCTCGTTCTCGCCGGAAGGATCCTCATACAGGGCCACGCGATCGCCGGCGTAGATGTCGCCGGTGCAATAGGGAACATACACCATGTTCCAGTTCTGGGACTTCGTGGACGTCCACGGATGCAGACGGAACACGAACGGGCTGACCAGGGTGGCGGACGGGTTCAACAGGCTCATGTAATCGTCCGGGATGCCATCGGGGTTGCGGGCGCCGCGAATACCGGTCTGCCCGGTACAGCTCTCGTAGTCCCAGCAGGCACCGCCGCCTTCCATGTAGACCACCGTATTGCTGGTGTGGGCGACGCGATTGACGAAGAATTTGTACGGCGAGCCATTACCGCACAGGGCGCCGGTACTCGGATGCAATTCGACGGTTTGCCATTCAAGGTAGGCCCCCGGCCTGAAACCGTCGTCCACCGCCTCGGGGTTGGTCGTCAGCGGATAGGGTTGCGCCTGGCGTTCCGCTTCCGTCACCGGGTAGTCCGCCTCGGCCGGCGAAAACAGATAGCCAAGCGTCTGCCAGAACGAATAATCGCCCGGTTCCGCCTGGGCGGACAGCGAGGCCAGAGCGATGAAGGCTGTAAACACGGTTGTTCTTATTGATGTGTATGACATCTGGGATTCCCTCCAATCGTTTTTAGTAACCCGCCTCCATCCGATCGGCATCCTGGATTCAACGGCGCCCACCCTGGCGGACCGGAACCGCTGGAACGGCAACGGGTGTTTCTGAGGCTAGACGGCCCTTCCCCATTCGCAACTCCGCGTTTCACTACCCGTCGCCACCGCTTTGCAGTACCCTCGGAGCCCGAATGCTCTACCGGAACCCCTATGGCCTCCAATTCCGAGCACACACTGGTCTGGATGGACATCCCCGTCGCCGACCTGGACCGGGCGCTGACGTTCTATCGTCAGGTTTTGAACCGGACCCTCGACGACTATCGGCCGAACAACCCCATGGCTGTCGTGCGCAGCCCCGGCGGCGTCTCCTGCGCCCTGATCGAAAAACCCTCCGAGACCGGCCAGGGTTACGGGCCCCTGCCCTATTTCAATTGCGCCGGCCGGCTGGATCAGGCCCTGAGCCAGGCCAAACTGAACGGAGGCCGTATCCTGCAGGACATTCAATCCATCGAGCCCTATGGCTATCGCGCCATCGTCCTCGACAGCGAGGGCAACCGCATCGCCCTGCACAGCCCGGAGCGCTAGGTATGTGTCTGATGGTTCTCAACTGGCGGCCCGACCATGAGTGGCCTTTGTTGCTGGTCGCCAACCGTGACGAATTCCGCGAACGCCCGACCCATCCGATGCACTGGTGGCCCGGTGCCGATCGCGACCTGCTCGCCGGAAAAGACCTCAAGGCTGGCGGCACCTGGCTCGCGATCGACCAGAACGGCCGCTTCGCCCTGCTGACCAACATCCGCCCGGGGTACATCGGCAAAACCGGTTCCCGCAGTCGGGGCGAGCTGCCGATTCGGTTTCTGAACGAACACTTGAGCATCGAGGCTTTCCATCGCGATGTGGCCGAGTACCTGCCCGAGTACGGTGGTTTCAACCTGGTTCTGGGCGACGGCGAGCGACTGTTCTGGTTCAGCTCCAACCATCCGGACGGTCAATGGTTGGACGCCGGCATTCACACCCTCAGCAACGACGCCTTGAATACGCCCTGGCCGAAGACCCGAAAGGCATCCCGTCAGATGGCCGAGCACACCGAGCGGTTCGAGCAGGGCCTGATCGACGACCTGGATATCCTGACGGACCGGCAAGCGGCGGACGATTCGCAACTGCCGGATACCGGCGTGCCGCTGGAATGGGAACGGCAGCTGTCCGCGCAGACGATAACGGGTGAACGGTACGGCACCCGCTGCCGGACCTGGGTGCGGATGGACCGTCGGGGTTTTGTGGGTGTGAAAGAGATCGAACTGGATGCGTCCGGCGGGATTCGGCAGGATCGCGATTTTAGCTGGAACAGGCGGTAGAACCCGGCAACCCGATCGATCGTCAGGTCGGTCTGAACGGGTTAACGCAGCCGCCGATGTTCCTGCACCGGCATGTTGTCCCGCCATTCGGCCAGACGATCCAGATCGGTGTCGTACACCAGCCCGGCTTCGCCTTCGCCCACCTGACTGACTTCGCCCCAGGGATCGACGCCCATGGAATGACCCCAGGTTCGGCGTTTGGCGTCATGCTGGCCGCCCTGGTTGGTGGCCACGACATAGCACAGGTTTTCGATCGCGCGCGCCCGGCACAGGACTTCCCAATGCGCCCGGCCGGTCGACCAGGTGAACGCGGAGGGGGCGACGAAGGTGTCCACGTCCTCGTCCCGCAACTTTCGGTAGAGCTCCGGGAAGCGCAGGTCGTAACACACGGTGAGCCCCCAGCGACCCCAGGGCGTGTCCACCGTCACCGGTTCGCCGCCGGACTGGTACTGATCCGATTCGCGATAGCGACCCTGGGCGTCGCCGACGACGGCGTCGAACATATGGATTTTATCGTAGTGAGCGCGCACTTCGCCCTCGGCATCGAGCACATGCAAACGGGCTCTGGGTTTGGATTCCTCGCGAACGCGAACCGGTACCGTACCCGCGACGACCCACAGGCCGAATTCACGGGCCATCTCACGCAACGGCGTACCCACCGGACCGGTGAAGTCGGATTCGAAATTGGCGATGAAGGAGTTTTCCTTCACGCCGAACAGCGCGAACATTTCAGGCAGTTGAATCGCATCGCAGCCGGCATCCGCGGCCTGTTCGAAATGCCGCCGAACGTCATCGAGATTGGTCTCCACGGAGGGACCGCTGATCATCTGTGCCAGATACCATTTCATAAACGTTCGCTCTCCCTTCGGTCTCAGGGATTGTTGCTGCCGGGAACCACGTTTTTCAAGCGGTCGCCGACACTGGGGGCCTGTTGCCCGCTGCTGTTGTCGAACACACGATAGAAGCGGATCTCGGGCTCGTCCAGCGAGCCGGTGACGTGCATTCGAGCCGAACTCAGTCGTTCCAGTTCGTTGTTGAACACGCGCTCGGTCACGTAGATGGCGGCGGCGGCCTGCGGAGACACGCCGGCCAGCAGGGCCACCAGCGGGAAGGTACTCGACAGGGGCACTGTCATCACCATGTCGACGTCCAGTTGATCCCGTATCAGGTCGGCATCGCCGCTGAACCGGAATTTGGTGGCCGGACCGTCAATCACGAGCTTCTCGCCGACCCGAGCGAAGCCCCGGTCGAACAGCAGTTCACCTTCGATGGTGTCGTAAGTGATGCCATCGCGGATCAGATCCGAAAAGTCCAACGCCAGGCGACGCAAGACCCGGGTGAAGTTGAGCAGGCCGATGAGTTTGACACCTTCGTATTCGTCCAACTCAAGTATGGCGCCGTTGTTCAACTGCAGGCCGATGCGGCCGCGCAGGCGGGCGAAATCGAAGAACGCCGGGCTGCCGGCCCAGTCGAGATCCAGCTCGAACTGCCCGTTTTCACTGACCAGAACCGGGGCATAGCCCCAACTGCGCAACAGGGTATTGATATTACCGGTGGTCACGTCGCCGTCGAAACGGCTGCGATGGGCGGCGTCCTCATAGCGCCACACCAGGGTGCCGCCCAGGCGCGCACCGGTCATGTCGCCGACCAGATTCTCCGCGCGCACTTCACCCTCGCCCTGCACCACTTCCGCCCGCCAGTTGCCGAAGTCCCGGTCGTCGATCGACAGCTGGGCCACCTGGATGCTCATGGCCGGCACATCGCTGGGCCGGGCCTGTCGCAGCGGGTCGACTTCATCCTCCAGCTCGGTCTCGTCCGGTTCGGTGCCATCGGGCGTGGTCAGCGACAGGAAGGCGATATCGGCGAACAGGGGTTCGTCTTTGTGCGGAATCAGGATGCGACCGCGCCCCTCCCGGGCCTCGACATTGGCAAGCCAGGCGTCGCTGTTGCGCTGTACCTGGACGGTCGGCTCGTTCCAGTCCAGGCCGAGGTAGGTCCATTGCCCGCCCGACAGATTGATTTCCCGCACCCAATCGGTCTGGCTGGCATCCACTTCGCCGCTGTTCTCGGTTGTGTAGTGCCCGATGACGCTGTCGATGGCATTCCACCAGGCTTCGACGTCCGCCCGGTCCAGATGGGCGTCGAAGAAAACGCCGCTGTCATCGTGCACCTTGAGCGGCCGACCCAGTGCGACACTGCCCCGCTGCAGAGTCTGGTTGGCATCGAATTCGAAATAGGCGTCCAGGTCGCGGTTGTAGTCGACATCAAGGCGCATCCAGTCGCGTTGGTCGAAGCGGATACGCAGGGCCAGTTCCTCGGCTTCGTTCGCGGCTTTACCCAGGGGTTCGGGCGCATCCAGGGGCAGGTTCAGCAACGTCGAACGAATGTTGATGTCGGTCCCGTCGGGCTCGATGCGAATGCGAGCCTCGGCCGGCACCCGGTAGGCCTGGGCCGCCAGCCAGGGATCACCCAGCCAGCGCCCCCAACCGTCCAGCGGCGTATCGCCCTCGACGTCCAGTTCAACGGCCATGCCCAATTCGTTTTCTTCCGTTCGCAAGGCCAGCCGGTGAGGCGTGCCGAACACCTGACCGATCAGTTGCTCGGCGAAGAGCCCCTGGCGGTCGTTGTAATTGATGTCCCCTTCAATCCCGCGGATGTCCAGATCGTATTCCGGCATAACCAGTCGGGTACCGTCGAGTCGCCCCGTCAGACGGACTTCCGGAACCCCGCCATCGAACGGGACGGACAGATCCAGCCGGGCACGGGCCCGGCCTTCGGTCCGCCAGTCGTCCACGACGCCCTGACCCAGCTCGGCCAGAGGGCCATCCTGAAAGAGGGCCAGCGCCTCGCCACTGTCGCCGGTAGCGTCCAGTGTCATGTTCACCCGGTTGTCCTGGAACGGCAGACGCAGGGTTCCCTGCTCCAACTCGATGCCGCCCATTCGGCCCGTCTCGGCCGAGACCGTCAGCGAGGCCAGATTGAGGCCGACACGACCACTCCCCTGCTCGATCACCGGCCAGGCTTCATCGAATTGCACTCGGGCCTGATCGAAGCGACCGGTCAAGCCGATTTCAGCCTGCACCGGCCTGCCTTCGCGAAACCCGCCGGCATAGACAAATTGGAGGTCGCTCAGATCGGCCGCCAGGAGGTTGTCGCGAATCCAGGGTTTGGCGATCGGACCGATCTGTTCATCGGGGGTCAGACGGACCGCCCAGTCTCTGTCGGCTTCGGGGGCTTCGATGGCCAGCCTTAGATTCACTTCCCGCTCACCGTCGGCAACGACGGACGGTGGCGGCAAATCGACCTGCCAATGATTGCTGACCGATACCGGGTTTTCCTGACCTGCGTCCGGCGCGACCCGGCCCTGGTTCCGGCCTTCCAACTGAACGCCGAGACCGGGCCACCAGCGCGCGTTCAGATGCCCGTTCAACCGATTGAACCGGAAGTCGCCCCGGTACAGGTCCGGCAGGGCCACAGTGACGTTCGGTTGGTCGTAATTCAGGCGGGCCACCGGACCCTCGACACGCAAGTCGCCCTGGATACGATCGATGCCGGGAATACCGGCATAGGGCCGCAAAGTGGCCTCGGTGACCTCGGCCGTCAGGCGCAGGCTTTGCCAGTCCTCGGTGTTGACGGTGAGTTTGCCCTGCCGCAATTGCCCGGTCGGGAACGCATTGGACCAGAACCGGCTGCCATCGTTCAGCGCCAGCCAGCCACTGAGCGGCGCGACCGGCAGCCGGTCCCATTGCGCCTGCCACTGGGTGCCCCGCTTACTGAGCCGCGCCTTGACGGGAGCGCTGTCACGCGCTGCCCGCCCGCCGACTTGCAGTCGATGCCCCAGGTGATTCACCCAAAGATCGAACCCGTTGGTGGTGCGTTCGGCATAGAGCTCGGTTTCGATATCGCTGAGGACCAGATCGGACTCGGTACCCGCCAGACGCGTGCGATCGCCGAACAGTCGCACCGTCAGATTCTGCCAGCTGTTATTCTCAAGATGGGCCCAGTACTCGCCGGCCATGTGCAGTTCGGACATACCCGGCCAACGCGTCGCCAGCCAGGGCGCAAAATCCAGTTGGCCGTGACGGGCATAGAGCTCGACGTCGTAGTCACCGGCTTGCAACGTGCTTTCCAGCTGCAGTTCCAACGGCACTTCCAGGTCGTTATACAGCAAGCGGGCGTTGGCGCGCAGCCAGTTGTCCTCGCCATAGCCGGTCATCCGTCCCTGATCCATCACCACGGTCATCCCCGGCAGATACCGGGGTTCGATTTGCAGCCGTACTTCCTCGAACATGACCTCCCGCTGCTGGCGCAACAGGGCACTGAGTCGGTCGATGGACAGGCGGTCACCCGGGCTGGCCCCGGTCAGACCCGTCATGCGCCAGCCGTCCGGTTGTTGCTCCAAACGGGCGATGAAACCGGTCAACTCGAAGCGCTTGAATACCGGCGATAAATTGACCAGGGATTGCAGCAGGGAAGGTTCCACCAGAACACGTCGTACCGCCAGCGTATCGCCGATGCGAACACGCTCGGCGATCAGAATGGGATTGAACTGACGCCATTCCCCGGTCAACTCACCGATGCTGACATCGGTGCCCAGTTGCTGGCTCAGTATCGCCTCGACCTGATCGGTGTAGCGTTCGATGTAGGGAAAAAACTGACGCCCCAGTGCGAGGTAGGCCGCCACCAGGAGCACCCAAAAGGCCGCCACCTTCAGCAGAACGGTGCCCAGGGTTTTAAAGAATGATGAGGCGGCCATGACGATGCTCAACTACACAAATAAAAAGAAACCGGCCCGGCTATGGCGGCGGGCGAGCGATGACCGTTATTGCAGGATAACGTCGAATTGTTCCTGGGTGTACATCGGCTCGACCTGAAAACGAATCGGCTTGCCGATAAAATCCTCCAGGTCGGCCACGTTGGACGATTCCTCGTCCAGCAACCGGTCCACCACTTCCTGCGAGGCCAGTACCAGATACTGGTCGGTATTATAGGCGCGTTCCTCGCGCAGGATTTCACGAAACACTTCGTAGCAGACCGTTTGCGCGGACTTTACACGGCCACGGCCGTTACAGACACCGCAGGTCTCGGTCAGCATGTGTTCGAGACTTTCACGCGTGCGCTTGCGGGTCATTTCGACCAGGCCGAGTTCGGAGACGCCGGTGACCTTGCTCTTCGCATGGTCTTTTTCCAGGTATTTTTCCAGCATCCGCAAGACCTGACGCTGATGCTCGGAGTCTTCCATATCGATGAAATCGATGATGATAATGCCGCCCAGGTTGCGCAGCCGCAATTGACGAACAATGGAGGTCACCGCTTCGAGGTTGGTCTTGAAAATCGTCTCCTCGAGGTTGCGGTGCCCGACAAAGGCGCCGGTGTTGACGTCCACCGTGGTCATGGCTTCGGTCTGGTCGATGATCAGGTAGCCGCCGGATTTCAGATCCACCTTGCGCCCGAGCGCACGGCCGATCTCGTCCTCGACCGAGAACAGATCGAAGATGGGCCGCTCTCCCGGATAGTACTCGAACACCGGCTCGACTTCGGGCGTGTACTTGCGCACAAAGTCGATGACTTTGGTGAAGGTTTCCTTCGAATCGATGCGGATCTTTTCGACATCGGCGCGAACCAGGTCCCGTGCGACGCGCAAATACAGCGGCAGGTCTTCGTAGATGATCGCTGGCCCTTCGATCTCCTTGATGCGCTCGCCCAACACCCGGAACACCCGCTTCAAATAATTCAGGTCGGACTGTATCTCGGCTTCGCCGATGCCTTCGGCCGCGGTGCGCAGTATGTAGCCGCCCTTCTCGATCTCCTCGTCGGCTTTCACCTTGGTGACCAGAGTGCGCAGCCTGTCCCGCTCTTCATCGCCGTCGATGCGTTGCGACACGCCGATGTGATTGGTGTCCGGCATGTACACCAGGTAGCGGGAGGGAATGGACAGGTGGGTGGTCAGACGGGCGCCCTTGGTGCCGATCGGGTCCTTGATCACCTGGACGGTGATGGACTGACCTTCGCGCACCAGCGACTGGATCGGTTTGTGGGCGTCGTTCTCGCCCCGGCTCTGATCGATGTCCGAGGCATGGATAAAAGCGGCCCGGTCCAGACCGATATCGACAAAAGCGGCCTGCATGCCGGGCAGTACCCGCACGACCTTACCACGATAGACGTTGCCGACGATGCCGCGTGTCTGGGCACGCTCCATGTAGAGCTCCTGAACCGCGCCGTTCTCCACGACCGCCACCCGGGTTTCCATGGGGGTGACGTTGACCAAAATCTCTGAATTCATAACCGGTATCCTTATTGGTTTGACCCTCTCCGACGTGTCGGACCACCCCAACCCCTTTCCCAGCGGGAGAGGGTTAGGGCGGTCCGACGCTTCGGGAGGGACAATCTGTTCTCACACCGACGCCAACGCTCCGGACCAGACCGGTACGCCCTGTGCCGTCAACATCTGGGCCATCTCGCGCAGCGGCAGGCCGACAATGGCCGAATAACTGCCCTCAATCCGTTTGATAAACACCGAGGCCAGCCCCTGTACCGCATAGCCGCCGGCTTTGTCCGCCGGTTCACCGGTTTCCCAGTAGACGCGGATCTGATCCGGCATCAGGTCCGCGAACACCACGCGTGAGGTGACGATGCGCACGTCGATGTGTTCGTGCGTTGCCAGCGCCACGGACGTCATGACCGAATGGGCGCGACCGGAGAGCTTTTCCATCATATCGGCGTAGTCGTCGTAACCGGTCGGCTTGCCCAGAATGTCGCGATCGACCACGACGGCGGTATCGGAGCCGATGACCAATGCGCCGGATTCGCCACGCTGGGCCAGGGTGTCGAGGCCGGCCCGGGCTTTGTCCCGGGCCACGCGGGCGACATAGTCCTCGGCCCCTTCCAGGGTCTGTATCTGCTCGTCGACCTCGATCGGCAGCACCTCGAAGGTCACCCCCAGCGAGGCCAGTAATTCTTTGCGACGTGGCGATTGGGACGCCAGATACACCGTCATGCGCACTCCTCGATCAACATGGCTTTCATTGCACCCGCAAGCGGATCTGCAGTGCCCGCATCATCACGAAGATCCAGGGCCACAGCAAGGCCGATACCACCGAAGGTATCAGATGCATTTCACCGGTGATGCCGGTTGTGAACAAATCCTTGCACCATTGCACCAGGATCTGGCTGATGGCAATGATCAGGAAGACGACCAGGGCCTGCTGCAACAACGGGTACATGCGCAGTCGCTGATGCAGCAAGAGTACCAGATAGGCCAGGGTACTGTACGCCAGCGCGAAGGTGCCGAGGAAGGTCCCCATCAGGACATCCTGCAGGAGCCCGATGCAAAAGCCGACGAAAATGCCGACCCGTTCGGGCAGAACCAGTACCCAGAAGATCAGGAACAGACCGACCCAGTCCGGACGGGCCAGGGCGAACATCTGCGGCAACGGCACCAGGGCGAGCAAATAGGCGATAAAGAAGCTGACCGGAATCACCCAGAGGGCATTGGCGGGACGGGGATTCATTCGTCGACCTCCGCGTTGTCCGATTCGGCATTGGCGGTGGTGGCGGCCTCTTCGTCGTCGCTCTCGCGCTCGAACACCAGCAACAATGACCGGCTGCGGGCCAGTTGTGCCAGCGGCTTGGCGCGGATATGGGCAAAGGGCTCACCGGGATCGTGCTCAATGGCCTGCACCTCGGCCACCGGATAACCTTCCGGGAAACGGCCCGCCAACCCGGAGGTCATCAGCAAGTCTCCGATCTTGATATCGGCCGTATCAGGAACGAACTCCATCTGCAGCACGTTCAGATCGCCGGTGCCGACCAGGATGCTGCGCATGCCGTTACGATTGACCTGTACCGGCACCGCATGGTTGGCGTCCGCGACCAGCAGGACACGGGCGGTCAGGGAATTCACCTGGATGACCTGGCCGAACAGACCGGTGGCGTCCAGCACGGCCTGACCGACGTAGACACCGTCCTGGGCTCCGCGATTGATGATGACCTGATGCGTGAACGGATCCGGATCGACACTGATCATTTCCGCCGTCACATAGGCGGCGTCGAAACGCTCGGTGGCCCCCAGCAGGCGGCGCAGACGCTGATTCTCGGCCTGCAGGACGGCCAACTGCTGCACTTTCTGGCGCAGCACCAGAACCTGGCTGCGCAGAGAGCGATTCTCTTCCAGCAGTTCGTCGCGCTCGGCGAAGGTGCGGCTGGACCATTCGACCATGTCGGTCGGCAGACTGATCAGCGACTGGACCGGCGACACCAGGTACGACAACGACTGACGCAGGTAGTCGACCTGGGTGAAGCGGGCATCGAGGGTCATCAGCGCAAAGGATATCAGGGCCGCCACCGCCAAGCGGTAGCCGTGCTGTGGTCCGGCGGAAAACAGCGCTTTGATGACTTAATCTCCCATCAATGATCAGTCGCTGAAGAAATCGAAGACGCGCTCGTCCATCATTTCCAGGGCACGACCGCCGCCGCGGGCGACGCAGGTCAATGGGTCGTCGGCGACCAGTACCGGCAGGCCGGTCTCTTCGCTCAGCAACTTGTCGATGTCGCGCAGCATGGCGCCGCCACCGGTCAGGACCAGGCCGCGTTCGGCGATGTCCGAGGCCAGTTCCGGCGGGGTTTGCTCGAGTGCGCTTTTCACCGACTGAACGATGGCGGAGAGGCTTTCCTGCAGGGCTTCGAGCACTTCGTTGCTGTTCAGCGTGAAGCTGCGCGGAATGCCCTCGGCCAGGTTACGGCCACGCACGTCGATTTCGCGAATCTCGGTGCCCGGGTAGGCGCAGCCGATTTCGATCTTGATGCGCTCGGCCGTGGCCTCACCGATCAGGGAGCCGTAGTTGCGACGGATGTAGGCGACGATGGCCTCATCGAAACGGTCGCCGCCGACACGGACGGATTCCGCATAGACAACACCGTTCAGGGAGATCACGGCGATTTCGGTGGTACCGCCACCGATATCGACGACCATGGAACCCCGGGCTTCCTCGACCGGCAGGCCGGCACCGATAGCGGCGGCCATGGGTTCCTCGATCAGGAACACTTCGCGGGCACCGGCACCGAAGGCCGACTCGCGAATGGCCTTGCGCTCCACCTGGGTGGATTTACACGGCACACAGACGAGGACACGCGGGCTCGGCGCGAACCAGGAATTCTCGTGAACCTTGGAAATAAAATGCTGGAGCATTTTTTCGGTGACGTGAAAATCGGCGATGACACCGTCCTTGAGCGGACGGATCGCCTGAATGCTACCGGGCGTGCGGCCCAGCATGCGTTTGGCTTCCTCACCGACGGCGGCGACGGTTTTCTGGTTGCCGGTCAGCCGGACCGCCACGACGGAGGGCTCGTTCAGCACGATGTCACGGTCACGGACGTAGATCAGCGTGTTGGCGGTACCCAGGTCGATCGAGAGGTCGCTGGAGAATAATCCCCGAATCTTTTTAAACATGTTGAAACGTTTCCAGTTCTGAACAATGCGCGGGGGGTATTGGGCGTGGGGACTCCTGTCAAGGCTCCCTGATGGCAACCCATGATTAACTGTTACTATCAACCCCATTAAACAGCCCCGCAATGTATCAATGGCAGGGATTTTGGGCAAGCTGTAAATATGATAACTTAGCACCATCAGACATTTAGCGTCGTCTTTTACAGAGTGTTGGCATGTTTTTCGGGTTCGTGCCCGACGCCGACCGGTATTCGACAGCCAAGCCCGCCCCACTCCTCGCCCGTCCAGCCTCGCTTTTCCGCGTTGGCCTACGGCCGCAGTATGCCGGCGGCGGCTTTACCTTTTTGAATCAAGGAGATCCACAACGATGAGCCTAGACCGCTCCCAGGTGGAAAACGTGGCCCAACTGGCCCGTTTGCAGGTCACCGACGACGAAATGCCGGACACCGTCGCCAGTCTGTCCAGCATTCTGGACCTGGTCGACAAAATGCAGTCCGTCGACACCGATGGCGTCGAACCGCTGTCCAACCCGCTGGACGCCACCGCGCGGCTGCGCGCGGACGAAGTCACCGAAGAAAATCACCGTGACGACTATCAAGCCGTGGCCCCCAGCACCCAGGACGGCCTCTACCTCGTACCCAAAGTGATTGAGTGAGCCAGGACAGCCCATGCACGATAAAACCCTGAAACACCTGTCGGACGGACTGGCCAGCGGCGAGTTCAGCAGCACCGAGCTGACCCGGAGCTACCTCGACGCCATCAAGGCCAAAAACGGCGACCTGAACGCCTACATCACCGTCACCGAAGAGCAGGCCCTGGCTCAGGCCAAGGCCGCCGACGAACAACGCGCCGCTGGCAACGCCGGCCCGCTGACCGGCATCCCCATCGCCCACAAGGACATCTTCTGCACCCGGGGCGTACGCACCAGTTGCGGCTCGAAGATGCTCGACAACTTCGTCGCCCCCTACGAGTCCACCGTGACCGAACGGCTGGCCGAGGCCGGCACCGTCATGCTCGGCAAGACCAACCTCGACGAATTCGCCATGGGCTCCTCCACCGAGTCCAGCTTCTACGGCCCGACCCGCAACCCCTGGAACACCGAGACCATTCCCGGTGGTTCCTCCGGTGGCAGCGCCGTCGCCGTATCCGCTGGCCTCGCCGCGGCCGCCACCGGCACCGACACCGGCGGCTCCATCCGCCAGCCGGCCGCCCTGTGCGGCATCACCGGCCTGAAGCCGACCTACGGCCGCGTCTCCCGCTGGGGCATGATCGCCTTCGGCTCCTCGCTCGATTGTGGCGGCCCCATGACCCGCACCGCCGAAGACGCCGCCCTGATGCTCAACGCCTTCGCCGGCTTCGACCCGAAAGACTCCACCAGCATGGAGCGCGACGTCGACGACTACTCCGCCCGGCTGAACCAGCCGCTTAAAGGCCTGCGCATCGGCCTACCGAAAGAATACTTCGGCGACGGCCTGGACGACGGCATTCGCGCGGCGGTCAACGACGCGGTCAAGACCCTGGAATCGCTCGGCGCCGTGGTCAAGGACATCTCCCTGCCGCGCACCGAACTGTCGATTCCGGCCTACTACATCATTGCCCCGGCCGAAGCCTCGACCAACCTGTCCCGTTACGACGGCGTGCGCTACGGCTACCGGTGCGAAAACCCGACCGACCTGCAGGACATGTACATGCGCACCCGCGCCGAAGGCTTCGGTGCCGAGGTCAAACGACGCATCATGGTCGGCACCTACGCCCTCTCGGCCGGCTACTACGACGCCTACTACAACAAGGCCCAGCAACTGCGCCGCCTGATCCGCGACGACTTCCAGACCGCCTTCGACGAAGTCGACGTCATCCTCGGCCCGACCACCCCGTCACCGGCCTGGAAAATCGGCGAAAAGGCCAACGACCCGGTCTCGATGTACCTGGAGGACATCTACACCCTGTCCACCAACCTCGCCGGCCTGCCGGGCTTGTCGCTGCCCTGCGGCCAGGTGGGCGGCCTGCCGGTGGGCATGCAGGTGATCGGTAACTATTTCGACGAGAGTCTGCTGTTGAATATCGGACATCAGTTCCAGCAGAACACGGACTGGCATACAAAAACACCTAATTGAGAAGGGCCCAACGATGGAATGGGAAACCGTCATCGGACTGGAAATTCACGTACAACTGTCGACCCAGTCCAAGATTTTCTCCGGCTCCAGCATCCGCTTCGGCGCCGACCCGAACACCCAGGCCAGCCTGGTCGACCTGGCCATGCCCGGCGCCCTGCCGGTATTCAATGAAAACGCCCTGCGCAAGGCCGTCGCCTTTGGCCTCGCCATTGACGCCGAAATCGGCAAGCGTTCGGTGTTCGACCGCAAGAACTACTTCTACCCCGACCTGCCCAAGGGCTATCAGATCACCCAGATGGATCATCCCATCGTCGGCAAGGGCCATGTCGAGATCGTCCTCGACGACGGCACCACCCGTACCATCGGCGTGACCCGGGCGCATCTGGAAGAGGACGCGGGCAAATCCCTGCACGAGGACTTCGAAGGAATGACCGGCATTGACCTGAACCGGGCCGGTACCCCGCTGCTCGAGATCGTCTCCGAGCCGGACCTGCGCAGTGCCAAGGAAGCCGTGGCCTATCTGAAAAAGATCCACAGCATTGTGACCTACCTCGGCATCTCCGACGGCAACATGGCCGAAGGCAGCATGCGCTGCGACGCCAACGTCTCGGTCCGGCCCAAGGGTCAGACCGAATTCGGCACCCGCACCGAGATCAAGAACGTCAACTCCTTCCGTTTTGTCGAGAAGGCGATCAACCACGAGCTGCAGCGCCACATCGACGTGATCGAGGACGGCGGCACCATCGTCCAGGAAACCCGCCTGTACGACTCGGACAAAAACGAAACCCGGTCGATGCGTTCCAAGGAATTCGCCAACGACTACCGCTACTTCCCGGAACCGGACCTGCTGCCGGTCGAGATCGACCACGACTACATCGAAGCCGTGGCCGAACACCTGCCGGAACTGCCGGATGCCAAGGTCAAACGGTTCATGGACGAGCACGGCCTGTCGGAATACGACGCCAATGTCCTGTCCCAGAGCCGGGCGATGGCGGACTATTTCGAACAGGTCGCCAAGATCACCGGCGATGCCAAGCTCGCAGCCAACTGGTGCCAGGGCGAACTGGCGGCACTGCTCAACCGCGACGAGCGGGACATCACCGACAGCCCGGTCAGTGCGGAATACCTGGGTCAATTGATCCAGCGCATCCAGGACAACACCATCTCGAACAAGATTGCGAAGAAGGTGTTCGAGGCTGTCGCCAAGGGCGAAGGTTCGCCGGACGAGGTGATCGAAGCCCAGGGTCTGAAGCAGGTGACCGACACCGGCGCCATCGAGGCGATGATCGACGAGGTCATCAACGCCAACCCGGATCAGGTGGAGCAGTACCGCAGTGGCAAGGAGAAGGTATTCGGCTTCTTCGTCGGCCAGGTGATGAAAGCATCCAAAGGACAGGCCAACCCGGGACAGGTGAACCAGATCCTCAAGGAGAAGTTGAAGGGGTAGGTTTGGTTGGCCTTTGTGCCAGGGGTCTGGTGCGGTGGTTGATTTGACTTCCTGCGGCTCGGTGGAATTGAGTGGCCATCGCCCGCCCCAGGGGTGGGGGTAGCCTCTCCTGGGGTCGCTGTGAATACATCCCTGTAAGCTTGACCACAGGATATGAATCCCATCCATGGGATTCACCCTTCGGGCTCGCTGCGCTCATGCTAAAACGCTCCTGGCGTTTTAGTCCCTGCTGCGGACATCCCCTGGAGGGGCTACCCCCACCCCAGGGGCTACCATCACCGACAACTCAACCTACCTTCCACTGTAGGGTGGGCACCGCCCACCATCACTTATTGGCAAAAACGTCAACGACTGTCTACAAGTAGGTTGGATTAGCCCGAAGGGCGTAATCCAACAACCCTACGGTGGCACAAAACAATACGCCTGCGGGTCACGAATCCCTGGCACGATCCAATGTCGGATTACGCCCTTCGGGCTAATTCGACCTACGAGGCACCTACTTTCGTACCCGGAGCTGAGCAACCACGGAACCGAGCACGGGGTGGCGGGTGCCCCTCTGGGGGACGTCGGACGACATGGATGTCGTCCGCCGAGCTTACAGGGACGTACTTGCAGCGACCCCCTGAGGGGTTCCCGCCACCCCGTGCGGAACCATGGACACACAACTCAACCCAACCACCGTAAGAAACCACATCAAAACCCAGTAACAGATTGTTACAAACTCCCAAAACCCCACGTTACGGGGCCTCGCGGCTGTCAATACCCGACGGGTAAAAAAACCCCTTGGAGCACTACAATTAGTGCTCTAGAATGCCGCCAAACACTACAAGTAGTATTTCGTTAACCCCAGCAACCAGGGACACAGCGACATGACCGGAAACACTCAAGTGGAGCGTGACAACTGCGTCAGCATCGATTATCAGCCGGCTTCTCTCGACATCTGGGACGCCAAATATCGCCTGAAAAACGGCCGTGGCGAACCGGTGGATGCCGATCTGCATGCCACTTTCGCCCGGGTGGCGAAAGCACTGGCCGAGGTCGAGGACACCAAGAAAAAGCAGACCGAGTGGAGCAAGAAGTTCCTCTGGGCGCTTGAAAACGGCGCGATTCCCGCCGGACGCATCACCTCCAACGCCGGTGCCTGGGAGCACAAGCCGGCGACGTCGACCATCAACTGCACCGTTTCCGGCACCATCGAGGATTCGATGGACGGCATCCTGCAAAAAGTGCATGAAGCCGGTCTGACGCTGAAAGCCGGGTGCGGTATCGGTTACGAGTTCTCCACGCTGCGTCCGCGCAACGCCTTTGTTTCCGGTGCCGGCGCCTATACGTCCGGTCCGCTGTCCTTCATGGACATCTACGACAAGATGTGTTTCACCGTTTCCTCCGCCGGCGGCCGTCGCGGCGCCCAGATGGCGACCTTCGACGTGAGCCATCCGGATGTGCTGGATTTCATTCGCGCCAAGCGCGAAAACGGCCGTCTGCGTCAGTTCAACCTGTCGCTGCTGATCACGCGCGAGTTCATGGAAGCCGTCCTCAACGACGACGAATGGCCGCTGGTGTTCCCGGTCAGCCAGGAAGAGATCGATCGCGACCGGCTCGACGTCAACAACCCGGATCAGGTCATCTGGAAAGACTGGCATGTGAAGGAAGGTTATGTCGTGGGCGAGGAAGGCCGCGTCGCCCATCGCGTCTACAAGAAACTGAAAGCGCGCAATGTCTGGAACGTCATCATGACGTCGACCTACGACTACGCCGAGCCGGGCTTCATCCTGATCGACAAGGTCAACGAGATGAACAACAACTGGTTCTGCGAGACCATCCGCGCGACCAACCCGTGTGGCGAGCAGCCGTTGCCGCCCTACGGCAGCTGTCTGCTGGGCTCGGTGAACCTGACCAAGTTCGTGGAAAACCCGTTTACGCCCGAAGCCCGTTTCAACTGGGACAAGTACAACGAAGTCGTCAGCATCTTTACCCGCATGCTGGACAACGTGGTCGAGATCAACGGCCTGCCGCTGAAAGAGCAGCAGGACGAGATTTACAACAAGCGCCGTCACGGCATGGGTTATCTGGGCCTGGGGTCCACCATCACCATGCTGGGCATGACCTACGGCGACGAAGACTCCATCGCTTTTACCGAAGAAGTCACCAAGGGCATGGCGTTGACCGGTTGGCGCACAGCGCTCGACCTGGCGAAAGAGAAAGGCCCCGCGCCGATCCTGGAGCAGGAATTCGAGATCACCCCGGAAATGGCCCGCCTGCGTCCGGAGTTGTTGCAAGACGGTTACCAGGTCGGCGACAAGCTGCCCGGTAAGCTGCTGCACGCCAAATACAGCCGTTATATGCAACAGGTCGCGCAGGAAGATCCGGAACTGGTCGACCAGTTGGCGAAGGTCGGTGCCCGTTTCACGCACCACTCGTCCATCGCGCCGACCGGCACCATTTCGCTGTCGATCGCGAACAACGCCAGTAACGGCATCGAGCCGAGCTTCGCGCACCACTACAGCCGTAACGTGATCCGCGAAAAGAAGAAGTCCAAAGAGAAAGTCGATGTCTTCTCCTTCGAACTGCTGGCTTACCGCAAGCTGATCAACGAAAAGGCGATGCCGTACACCGAGGACGAGGACGCTCAGCTGCCGCCCTACTTCGTGACGTCCGACGACATCACGCCCAAGCAGCACGTCGACATCCAGGCTGCCGCCCAGATCTGGATCGACTCGTCGATCTCGAAGACGGCCAATGTTCCGACCGACTACAAGTTCGAGGACTTCAAGGACATTTACCGCTACGCCTACGAAAAAGGCTTGAAGGGCTGCACCACCTTCCGTTTCAATCCGGAGGCTTTCCAGGGCGTGCTGGTCAAAGAGAAAGACCTGGAAAACACCACCTACCGCTTTGAGCTGGAAGACGGTGGTGTGCTTGAAGCCAAGGGCAATGAAATGATCGAATACGACGGCGAGACCCACACCGCCGCCAACCTCTACGATGCACTGAAAGAAGGCTATTACGGGAAGTTCTAAGGATGACTGAGATGAAAAAGATCGAGAAACCCATCGTTGGCTACCAGGTCATCACTCCCGAGAAGCGGGCCGAGGAAGCCAAGGCCAAAGAGGAAGCCGAAAAAGCGGACATCGTGCACATGCACGAGGCCGTCCAGCGCCCGGAGGTGCTGATGGGCTCCACCTATAAAATCAAGACGCCGTTGTCGGAGCACGCCCTGTACGTGACCATCAACGACATTATCCTGAACGAAGGCACCGAGCACGAACAGCGTCGCCCTTACGAGATCTTCATCAACTCGAAGAACATGGAGCATTTCCAGTGGGTGGTGGCGTTGACGTTGTTGATCTCGGCGGTCTTCCGCAAGGGTGGCGACATTACCTTTATTGTCGATGAGCTGCGTGCCGTTTTCGATCCACAGGGCGGCTACTTCAAGCGCGGTGGCAAGTTCATGCCGTCGCTGGTAGCCGAGATCGGCGAGGTGATCGAAAGTCACCTGAAGACGATCGGCATGATCGAGGACGAAAGTCTGAGCGAGCATCAGCAGGCGCTGATCAAAGAAAAACGCGCCCAGTACGAGGCCCGCAAGGCGGCTGAAAACAGCGGCACCGAGACCGACAAGGGCGATTTCCCGCCGGACGCCCAGTTGTGCAACAAGTGCAACACCAAGGCCGCCATCATCATGGACGGCTGCCTCACCTGCCTCAACTGCGGCGATTCCAAATGCGGTTGATGAGTGACTGACATGT
>NZ_BMXR01000008.1:97595-240197 GCF_014651855.1 Saccharospirillum salsuginis | reverse complement strand
CCCCCCCCCCCTCAAATCCACCAAGTTGAATGCAGCCGGTGTACCGTAGGGCAGAAGAGCGACAGCGTTATCTGCCGGGGGAAAATATGGCGGTACTGACTGAACCCGGGGCTCCCAGCCCTACCCACGGCAGATAACGCCCTTCGGGCTCTTCTGCCCTACACCCACCTCCATTATTGTACCGCGACATTTCCTGACCAATTGGACAATTTCTGCACAATTCTGTAACCTCCCATGTTCTACACTGAACCACCAAGCCCCAACTTCTGCCAGCGAGTAGTCCACGATGAAACTGTCCCTGATCTCCCGCGTCGTCGCCGGCTTCGCCGCCTTGTTGATCATTTTCACCGCCATCACCCTCTACTCCCTGTTCGTCGAGCAAAAGCTCGCCGATCAGCTCGAACTGGCCTCCGGGCAGCTCGGTAGTCTGCTGGACGATACCAACCGGCTGCGCGGTCGGGTTCAGGATGCCAACCGAGCCGTGACCCAGCATGCCAATGCCGAGGATCCGGATCGCCGCACCACTCTGGCCGGGACCTATGAGCGGGCCAAAGACGATTACCGGGCTCTGGCGGAGTCCCTGCAGGCACGGTTGGAGCCTTATCCGGAGCTGATGGAGTTGTTGAACCGCCAGCAATCCCTGGCGCAATCGATCTTCGCCGCTTCGGAACGGCATCTGGCATTGCAGAACGAGCGCATCGCGACCCGCCAGCAGGCGGTGGCACAAGCCCAGGCGTTCGACAATGAGTGGATCTTTTTCGAGGGCGACATCAATGCCGTGGCCAGTCAGGCCAAGTCTCAGGGCGACAGTGGTTTGCAGTGGGAAGTGGATTTCATCGTCGATCAGGCCGAGGCGGCCCAGGCGTATCTGCAGCGGGCGCTGGCGATCTCGAACATCGAGCGCATGGCGGAAGTCGAGTCCCAATTGGAAGCGATCTGGGGTGAACTGAAAAACAAGGAAGCCGCCATCGCGGAAAACTATCCCGACTACGTCGACGATATGGCGCCTTTCTTCGAGCTGTTCCGGCAGGCCATCGTGGCCGAGGATGGCCTGTTCCAGAGCCACAAACACTATGTCCGGTTGAACGAGGACAGCGAGGCGCTGCTGCTGGAGCTGGACAACCGGATGGATCAGAGCATGGCCACGCTGAACGACATCATCACCGCTACCCGGGCGAAGACCCAGGCGGCCCGCGAATCCGCCGAAAGTACGGCGGCCACGGCCCAGAGCGTGACGGTGGGGTTGCTCATCGTGGCGATCGCTCTGTCGGTTCTGGTCGGTTGGTCGGTGGCGCACTCGATCCGCCGGCCGATGAACCAGACGCTGGCGGTGCTGAATCGCCTGGCCGAAGGCGACCTGACCGAGCGGATCCAGAAGGTGTCGCACGATGAAATGGGCCGCATCGGCACCAACGTCAACGCCCTCGCCGATCGTCTGACCGATGTGATCAGCCAGATCCGCCAGTCGTCCGAAACCATCGCCGAACTGGCCGAACGGGCGTCCGGCGTCAGTCGACAGACCCGGGAGCGCGTCGAGCAGCAACAAGAGCAGACCGGCTCGGTCGCGACCGCCATCACCGAGATGGAATCGGCCATTCACGAGGTCGCCGGCAACGCCGAACGTACCAGTTCGGAAGTGGCCCAGGTGACCCATGAAGCGCAGGACAACATGGCCAGCATGGACACCAACATTCAGTACACTACCGAATTGCGCGATGCGCAGCACAAGGCCACCGGAGTCATTGAAGCGTTGAGCGAGGAGAGCCAGGAGATCGGCACCGTTCTGGATGTGATTCAAGCCATTGCCGAGCAAACCAACCTGCTGGCTCTGAACGCGGCCATCGAGGCGGCGCGGGCCGGTGAACAGGGCCGTGGATTCGCCGTGGTCGCCGACGAAGTGCGCAGCCTGGCGAACCGTTCCCAGCAATCGGCCAACGACATTCGCGAGATGATTCAGCGGCTGCGCGAAAAGGCGTCCAATGCCGTGGACATCATGGCCAGCAACCGCTCGCTGGCTGAATCCTCCGCCGAACAGTCCCAGCGCACCGGCGAGTCCCTCAAGACCATGGTGGGCAGCCTGGGCGAGATCAACGACATGAGTCACTCCATCGCCACGGCTTCGGAAGAACAGAGCGCGGTGGCCCGGGAAGTCACGCAGAATGTGGTGCGCATCTCCGATATGGCCGAGGACCTCGCCAACATCGCCCGCGAGGCCGCCGAGAACAGCGAGCAGCTGACCGGTCTGGCGACCGATCAGCGGCAACTGGTCGGTCAGTTCCGTCTGGTTTAATCAACCGGACGATTGATCCGCCGCCCGATCCAGCATCCGGTCGGCGATCAGCCGAAAATCGGCCTCCGGGATCTCCAGCAGGCCATAGCGGAAAGCGGCGCCCCAGTGCCGCTTGTTGCGTATAAACCCGAGATCATCGATCAACGGCCGGATCGGCAGGTCCCGGCAGGGTTTGAAATCGACATTGCGCCGGTAGGGTACGAACCCGTTACCCATGTCGTACGGATAGACTCGATCATCCATGGCCTGGCCAATCGCGGTGAACGCCTGGCAAGCGTCTCTGCCGTTAAAGTGCACTTTGGGTGAGTACATCACCACCCAGTCTCCCGCCCGCATCCGACCGACCGGGCCTTTCTTTCCGTGGCACGCCTGAACGAATCCTCCGCTCTCCCCTGTCTTGGCATGGTCGCGCGAGGCGACCACGATCCAGTAACGTGTGGCCATAGGATCACCCGGGGGTCCCATGCAGCGTCAAGCGATAGCCGAAAGGATCGACGAAGCTGAATGTCCTTCCAAACGGGCCGTCGTAGGGGGGTTCAACAATGTCCACACCATAGTCCCGCAGACGGTTGTGCAGAGTATCCGCCCGCTCACACCCCAGCCATAGCGCGACGCCCCACCCCAACCGGGTGCTGCCGGCCAGATCGACATTGGGCGTACGAATGGCGAAGGGAATGGGATGGGTCTGAAACACGACGGCATGCTCCGGGCCTTCGTCGGTCGGAACCAGACCCAATTGCTCCGTGTAAAACCGTTTGGCCGCCTGCAGATCCTCGACCTGCAAGGCGATGAATTGTGGACCGGTAACCTGTGCCATTTGTTGTAACCTCCTTTCCATGTCAATATAAGGAAGCTGATACAGTATCAGGTTCCTTATATACTTCAACCCCCGGGAGTCTTTGTCTTGCACGAACATCGCATCGGTTACCTTATAAAAGGCGTTCAACAGGCCATCCGTCATCGTATGGACGACGAATTACGCCACCTCAACCTCTCCACATCGCAATACGCCGCGCTGAGCGCACTGGAACGGTCAGACCGGTTATCCAACGCCGAGATGGCCCGCGCCTGCTTTGTCACACCCCAGACCATGCAACAACTGGTCAAGGGTCTGGAACGGGAGGATTGGATCGAACGATGCCCTCACCCCGAACACGGCCGCATCATTCAAACCCGGTTGACGGCATCGGGCCGAGCGGTGCTCGATCAGGCTCACCGTCTGGTGGACGCCATAGAAGAGGCCATGGTCGAAGGTCTTTCCGAGCAGGAACGGGATCGTCTGGCAACCGATTTGAAACGATGCCAGAGCAATCTGGGCCATCACAGGTCGGTATGACCCGATAAAAGATAGATCGATTCAGAATTTCCGGAACAGATCAGCCTACTGGAACTGACTGTCACGCCCCAGGTACTGCCGATAGAGGTCGTCGATAAACCCCGAGGCCTCCAGCTCCGCGATGACACGGTCGTATTCCGCCCGCAGACGGGGCAGATTCGGATGGTTCGATTGATTGACGAACACATTGAAGTAAGGCCGGGATATCAGTGGATTATTCAGATAGACCAGTTGCTGGCCCAGATTGCGTTGCTGTATGAGTTGGAAGGCTTCAACCGTATTCATCGGCGCCACATCGATGCGGCCGGTCAACAGCATGTCGATCAATAATTGATGGTCGGTCACGACCTTGCGATTCAAGGGGGCGTCCCAGAACTCCGGCGTATAGGACCAGGACTGAACCGCTCCGACGCGCCAGCGTGTCAGGTCGGCCAGGGACTCATATTGAATGCGCCCCAGATCGCCATGCCGGATGAAAAAATGCCAGCTCACATCCTTATAGGAATGCTCGGGGTAGGACAGAAACTCGGTGCGGTCCGGTTTAAAGGACAGACTCATGACCACATCGACATGGCCCAGCCTGACTTCGCGCATCATCCGCGAACCGGAATCGGACAAACGGAACTCGGCTTCGATACCCAGTCTCGCCAGTACCTCGCGTATGATCTGCACATCGATGCCGGTCACCTGGCCGTCCCGCATCATCTTGAAAGGCGGTTCGGGCGTGCCGACCACGACCAAAGGTTCGGTAAAGGCCGGCAACGACAGCAGACACAATCCGGCGACAAGCAGCCGGTTCAACCAGGAGGTCAGGACGCGCATAAGAGGGGGGACAACCCGAAACTTAGATAATCTGTCTAAGTTTAGGCAATCCACAGACGAACCGCGACTGTTCAGCCGAATAAAAATCGCCACCCGGCCGCGGTCGCAATGCCCGCGGCGATGGCCGGCATCGGTCGCTTTACAACCAGCATGACCACGGCCGTGGCCACCAGCGCCAATCGGGCACCGGTATCGCCCTCCACGGCGATCGGCACCAGAATGGCGATCAGCACCGAGCCGGACATGGCGTTGATGAAACTTTCGACACGCGGGCTGATGGGAATGAACGACATCACCAGGACCCCGCCGAAGCGGGTAATCAGGGTGACGATCGCCATCAGGCCAATCAGGATCAAGCCACCGTAACCTTCGACACTCAGACTCATCGCGGACGCTCCAGCCAGAAAACCCCCACCAGGCCGCCGCAGATGGCGCCGACCACAACGTGCGTATTCGGTGGCAACCACCAGTAAGCCGCCAGCGCGGACAGGCCGGCGATGACCCAGGCGGTCAGCATCCGGGCATTCTTGCGACCACCCAACGCCATCGACAGCATGAAACAGCCGAGCACCATGTCGAGACCGAACACTTCCGGCCGGGCGATGGCGCTGCCGAAATACATCCCCAGGACGGTGCCGCACAACCAGGTGAACCAGAGCGCGATACCGCCGCCGAGCAGCAGGCCCAGGTTGTTACGGCCACTGTGCAACTCGTTCAGCGTCATCGCCCAGTTCGCATCCGACATCACCAGCAGGACCCCGTAACGACGGTACACCGGTAATTGCCGCAACCAGGGGTAGAGGCTCGCGCCCATCAACAAGTGGCGGGCGTTGATGGCGAAAGTAGTGACCAGAAGCGGGAGAATCGGCACCTGCATGCCCCACAGATCCAGCGCGGCGAACTGGGCCGTGCCGGCGAACACCAGCATGCTCATCGCCACGGTTTCGACCTGGCTCAACCCGGTCTGGACCGCGGCCAGACCGTAGGCCAGGCCAAAGGCGGTGACGAAAAAGCACAGGGGCAACAACCGCCAAAAGCCTTCCCAGGTTCCGCGCACGGACAGGGAGGGGGCTACATACTGGCTCATACAGCGTTCCGAATAATGAAGGAATAGTGGATTTAACCAGAGCGGCGGGAGGGAACCAAGGGCGGAGGGCCGAACAATCTGGATCGCCGTGTTGTCGAGGGTGAACGCCCGCGCGCGAACGGCGCGGGCCGTGCGATGACGGTCAGGCCTGGCCGCCGCTGTCGCTGAGGAACATCTTGTCGATGCCCAGACGCTTCAGGGCCGCGTCGTAGCGGGTTTCGATGCCCTCCTCGAAGATCAATGCCAGATCCCCGGGGACGGTGAGCCAAGCGTTGCCTTTGAGCTCGCCTTCCAACTGGCCCGGAGACCAGCCGGAACAACCCAGACAGACAAGGAAGTCCTCGGGGCCCCGACCCTTGGCGATGGCCTCGAGTATGTCCGGGCTGGTGGTGATGCTGATGTGACCGTTGTTGACGGTGCTGCTCCAGGGACCTTCGGCACTGCGATGGATGATGAAGCCGTGTTCGGGCATGACCGGACCGCCGGAGTAGACGTTCCGGTCGCGCAGTTCTTCGTCGTCGCAGGGGATGTCGAGCGAGTCGAAGACTTCGCCCAGGGTCATGGAGGTGAGTCGATTGATGACCAGCCCCATACAGCCGTCTTCATCATGTTGAAACAGGTAGGAAACCGTTCCGCTGAACCAGGGATCGTGCAGGTCGGGCATGGCGACGATGAACTGGTGGCTCAGGGTCGAGTCGTTATGCGAGAGGGATTCCATCACGGTGTGTCTCCTGTCTGCAGGGGGCTCGGCCTGTCTGGGCGTTGCCAATCAGGATACCAATAAGAATAGTACGCCACCGGGTTGGTTGCAGGTCAAGTTGAATATTGGCGAACAACCCGCGACCGGTGCCGGGGTATCCTCCTGCGGACCGCCGCAAGTACTTCCATGTAGGCTCGGCGGCAGCCATCCATGGCTGCCGACGTCCGCTGGAGGATACCCCGGCACCGGTCGCTGACCTGCTGTGCCACTACGTTTTAACGAAACCAGTAGGGCAGAAGAGCCTCAGGCGATATCTGCCGGAGGGCGAAGCCCTCGTTGTTCTGGCGTTACGGTAATTCATGGCGTGCTGCGTCCGCCATGGCAGATATCGCCTGGGGCTCTTCTGCCCTACTTGATTCCACACACGGTGCAGCGCTCATCGCGCTTGAACGTAAACCGTTGCCAGTTCAAATCGAATGCATCCAGAGTCAGCAATTTACCCACCAGCGGCTCGCCGAACCCGGCCAGAACCTTCAATGTCTCGGTGGCCTGCACGGTCCCGATCATGCCGACCACGGGGCCCAATACGCCGGCCGTGGCGCAACTGAGCTGCTCGTCGCGTCCGTCGGGGTACAAGCAGGCGAAACAGGGGCTGTCGTCGCGGCGGAAGTCGAAGACGCTCACCTGGCCGGCCAGGCCGATGGCGGCGCCGGAGATGAGAGGGATGCGCAGGTCGAGGCAGACGCGGTTGGCGGCGTAGCGGCTGGCGAAATTGTCGGTGCCGATGATGACGGCGTCGCAACCCCGGGCCCACTCGCGGATGCCGGCCTCATCGAGGTCCGAGTCGATTTCGACAACCCGGCAGTCCGGGTTGAGATCGGCCAGGGTGGCTTTGGCGCTTCGGGTTTTGGGATTGCCGACGCTGGAGAGGCGGTGGACGATCTGGCGTTGCAGGTTGGTTTCGTCGACCTGGTCGCCGTCGGCGAGGCGAATCTCGCCGACACCGGCGGCGGCGAGGTACATCAGAATCGGGCTGCCCAGACCGCCGGCGCCGAGAACGAGGATTGTGCTGTTCAGGATGCGTTGTTGGCCGGCCACGTCGAGCTGGGGCAGGAGGATATGACGGCTGTAGCGCAGCAGTTGGTCGTCGGTCAGGTCCGGATAGGTGGGCATAGGCGATCGTTGTTCGGATGGGGCCGCTCTCCCTCCAGAGGGAGAGCGGAAGCCGGAATCAGCTTTGTTCTTCTTCGTCGTCGGACGCTTCGTCGATCAGGGACTTGAGTTCACCGCTCTGGTGCATCTCGTTGATGATGTCGCAGCCGCCGATCAGTTCGCCTTTTACCCAGAGTTGCGGGAAGGTCGGCCAGTTGGCGTATTTGGGCAGTTCGGCGCGGATGTCCGGGTTGGAGAGGACATCGACGAAGGCGAAGCGATGGCCGCAGCTCATGACCGCTTGCACAGCCTGGGCGGAGAAGCCGCACATCGGTTGATTGGGGTTGCCTTTCATGTACAGCAGGATCGGGTTCTTTTCGATCTGGTCTTTGATGTTGGTCAGCGTGTCGGTCATAGGTTGTGTCATCCAGTCGATGAGAAATTTGGCCCAATTGTACGTCAATTGGCGCCTCGATTCAGTGTCTCTTTCGGGTGATGGGCTGGTTTACCGTGGCCCGTGCCTGACTGATAAGCCCTGTAGGGTGGGCACTGCCCACCATTTAAGGTTGGCCACCCCCGTATGAGGCGATTGAACCAGAATATTCAGTGCCCGGTGCCACATTATTGGTGGGCGGTGCCCACCCTACGCAGCGGATTCATGAACAGGTCGGATCAGCCCTACAGGTCCCGAATTGTGACTCTGTAAATGGGGTTGGGCCGAGCCATTTCAATCCGGCTTGCCATACCCGCCGCCGCCGGGCGTATGCACCTCGAACGCATCGCCGGCCTCAAGCTCGAGCTGGACGCATCCAGGCACCTCTTCGGCATCCCGGTCTTGCCGGAGGGCCCGGTTGATACCGCAGGCGCCGTCGTTCCCGCCGTTCAGGCCGGAGACGGGGTCCTTCCGATGACCGGAGAGCATGGAGACGGTCATGGGTTCCAGAAACCGGAGCCGGCGGATGACTCCGTCCCCGCCCCTGTGGTGACCGGTACCGCCCGAGCCTCGCCGGTAGCCGAAGTGCTCGACCCGGATCGGGAAGCGCAGTTCGAGCACTTCGGGGTCGGTGAGGCGTGAGTTGGTCATGTGGACCTGAACGCCGCTGGCGCCGTTGAAGTCGGCGCCGGCACCGCTGCCGCCACAGATGGTTTCGTAATACTGGTAGCGTTCGTTGCCGAACGTCAGGTTGTTGTTGGTGCCCTGGCTGCCGGCCAGTTTGCCGAGGGCGAGCAACAGGGTATCGACCAGGTACTGAGACGTTTCGACATTGCCGGCGACGACAGCGGCGGGATGTCTGGGCGAGATCAGGCTGTTTTTCGGAATGCGAATGTCGAGCCCGCGCAAGAAGCCTTCGTTGAGCGGAATGGGCTCGTTGATCAAACACCTCAGGGTGTAGAGAACGGCGGCACGGGCGACACTGGACGGGGCATTGAAGTTGCTGTCATGCATGGCGGAGGTACCGTCGAAGTCGACAACGGCGCGGCCACGCTCCTGGTTGACGGTGACGCGGACTTCGATGCGCGTGCCGTCGTCCATCTCGCTGACCCAATGGCCGCTGTCGAGGCCGGTGAGCAGCCGGGAGACACACTGTTCCGCGAAATCCAGGACATGCCCGGCGTAGGATTCGACCCGCGCTTCGCCCTGCTCTTCGGCCAGGAGCCGCAATTCCCTTACGCCGCGCTCGCAGGCGGCGAGCTGAGCTTTGAGGTCGGCGAGGTTCTGGTCGATGTTGCGCGCGGGATAGCGACCACCCCCGAACCAGTGACGCACGTCGGATTCGAGAAATTGGCCGCCACGGACCAACGGCCGGGCCGGGATAAGCACGCCCTCTTCGTCGATATGGTGGCTGAAGGCGGGCATGGAACCGGGTGTGATGCCGCCCACGTCGGCGTGATGGCCGCGCGCCGCAACGAAGAAATCCGGCCGGTGACCGCTGATGAAGACCGGGCGGATGACGGTGATGTCCGGCAAGTGGGTGCCACCGTCGTAGGGCGAATTCAGGATATAGGCATCGCCATCGGCCAGTTGATCACCGTACTGACGCAAAACCGAGCGGACACTGTCGCTCATCGACCCCAGGTGTACCGGGATGTGTGGCGCGTTGGCGATCAGGTCGCCTGTGCCGGTAAACAGCGCACAGGAGAAATCCAGACGCTCCTTGATGTTGACCGAGGCACTGGTGCGCTCCAGCACCACCCCCATCTGCTCGGCGATGGCCATGAACCGGTTGTTGAACAACTCCAGGGCCACCGGCGAGACATCACTGTGGTCGGCCTCCGCTTTTGCGGTCGACCGGGCGACGGCCCGGGTCAGGTGCAAATCCCCGCTGGCCAACACCCGGAATTGCCAGTCCGGCTCGACAATAATGGTGCTGTTCGACTCCAGAATCAGCGCCGGACCGGGCCGGATCTCGTCGATCGCCAGGGCTTCGCGCCGATACACCGGGACCGTGCGCCATTTACCCTGGGTGTAGAGCGTCACCTCCGTTTCAGACGCCGAGTGCTCCGGTGCCTGCCAGCGTTCTTCCAGGATATCCCCGGGCCAGACCCATTCGGCGCTGACCTGCTCGATCCAGACCGACTGATGGCGGTCCCGGAAGCCGTAGGCCTGCTCCTGGGCCTGCCAGAAGTCGGCCAGCATGCGCTCGGGTTCGTTCCAATGCACGTTAATGGTGAAGTCCGACCCCGCCAGTCGCAGCGCCGCCCGATGCTCCACCGTGGCTTGCGCGGGTTCCAGATGCTGAATCGAAGCTTCTTTTTCCAGTTGTCGGTCGAGTTCGTCCAGCGCATCGCGGGCGGCGCACATGCCGTCCTCGTCGAAGGATCGCCCCACAGCCAATGGCTGCACCAGGCGCCGGTCGGCCAGTCCCATGCCCAGAGCCGAGAGGACACCGGCGTAGGGGTTGATCAGAATCGAATCCATGCCCAGGGCGTCGGCGACCAGACAGGCGTGTTGGGCGCCGGCGCCACCAAAACAGTTCAGGGCATAGCGTTCGATGTCGTAACCGCGCTCCACCGAGATTTTGCGGATCGCCTTCACCATGTTCGCCACGGCGATATCGAGGTAACCCTCGGCCAGCGATTCCGGGCTGTAACGCTGGCCGGTCGCGGAATTGACCTCCCGACAACGGGTTTCGAACGCCTCCCGCACAGCATCCACAGCCAGCGATTCCTCGCCGCTGTCGCCGAACAAGCGCGGAAAATACTCGGGCCGGACCTTGCCGAGCAGCACATTGCAGTCGGTAACCGCCAACGGACCACCCTTGCCGTAGGCCACGGGGCCGGGATGGGCACCGGCCGAATCCGGCCCCACGGTCAGGCGAAACCCGTCGAAACCGAGTATCGATCCACCACCGGCCGCGACCGTGTGTACCGACATCAAGGGTGTTCTCAGCCATTGGCCGGCCACCTGCGTTTTCTCGCTGCGCTCGAACTCACCGGCAAAATGCGAAACGTCGGTCGAGGTGCCACCCATGTCGAAACCGATCAGCCGGTCGAAGCCGGCGGCTTCGCCGGTTTTGCTCATGCCGACCACGCCACCGGCCGGCCCGGACAGGATCGCGTCCTTGCCCCGGAACCGGTCGGCCGCCGTCAGACCGCCGTGACTCTGCATGAACAGCAGTTTGTGACCCAAAGCCTTACGCGCGTCGGCCTCATTAACCAAACCCTGCCCCACCTGGTCGACATAGCGTTCGAGCACCGGGCTGAGGTAGGTGTCCACCACGGCCGTCTGGCCGCGTTCGACCCACTTGATCAAAGGGCTGGCGTCGGAACTGAGCGTGATCTGGGAAAAACCGATCTGGCCAGCCAGTCGGGCGATCGCGGTCTCGTGCTTGGGGTTCCTGTAGCTGTGAAGGCAAGCGATGGCGAGCGCTTCGAAACCGTCGTCGCGGGCTTGCTCCAGCGCCGGTTTCAGTGCCTCCAGATCCACCTCGGACACCACCTCGCCCCGGGCATCCAGACGCTCATCGACTTCCAGCACCCGGCTGTACAGCGGATCCGGCAATTGAATATTCAGGGCGAAGATCTCCGGCCGCGCCTGATGGCCGATCGACAAGGCATCGGCCAACCCCCGAGTCACCACCAACAGGGTTTTGGCACCCTTGCGTTCCAGCAAGGCGTTGGTGGCGACGGTCGTACCCATCTTGATCTCCGCGATCCGATCGATCGGTACCGCCTCACCATCGGAGACGTCCAAAAACCGCCGGATGCCCTCCACGGCGGCGTCATCGAACTGACCCGGGCTTTCGGACAACAACTTTGTCGCCCGCCACTGCCCTTCGGGCGTGATCGCCACCACATCGGTAAAAGTGCCGCCGCGATCGATCCAGAAACGCCATTGGTTGGAGGTCATATTCACTCCCTGGTTGGAAATCTGACAGCAGTGTAGGGCAGAAGAGCCGTAGGCGTTATCTGCCGTGGCGAGCGAAGCTCGTCTTGTTTTGTGCCTTGGCTTACCAGAGGGCTTCGCCCTCCCGGCAGATAACGCTGTCGCTCTTCTGCCCTACCCTACTCCCTCGTGCAAGCGGCCGGGTCTGCACAAGCAAAACTGCGCTGCATAAATTGCAGCCAACCCGAATTGCTCCGCCTCCCCGGCTTGAGTAATATGGCCGGTTTTCCCGCTCACTTCGAAGCGGAAGACTCCGGCCCTTCCCGGCCGAAACCTTAATGTCACGGGAGTTCAACGCGATGACTGTCAGGCACTTTCTTACCCTGAACGACCTCAGCCAGGACGAGCTGCGGCACCTGATCCAGCGTTCCATCGACCTGAAGCAAATGCACAAAGACGGTCGAGTATACGAGCCGCTGAAGAGCCGCGTACTGGGCATGATCTTCGAGAAGTCATCGACCCGAACCCGAGTCTCCTTCGAAGCCGGCATGATCCAACTCGGCGGCGGCGCCATCTTCCTGTCCCCGCGCGATACCCAACTGGGCCGGGGCGAGCCGATCGAGGACAGCGCCCGCGTCCTGTCGCAGATGGTCGACGCGGTGATGATCCGCACCTTCGAACACCAGAAGGCCGCCACCTTCGCGCAGTATTCCTCGGTTCCGGTGATCAACGCCCTGACCGACGACTACCACCCCTGCCAATTGCTGGCCGATATGCAGGCCTACCATGAGGCGCGGGGATCGATTCAGGGTAAAACCGTGGCCTGGATCGGCGACGGCAACAACATGTGCAACAGCTACATCAACGCGGCGCGCCTGTACGACTTCACCCTGAACATCGCCTGCCCGGAAGGCTTCGAACCGATGCAGGCTCTGCTCGACCAGGCCGGCGACCGGGTGCGCATCGTACGCGACCCGAAAGAAGCTGTGGAAAACGCCCACCTGGTCACCACCGACGTCTGGGCCAGCATGGGCCAGGAAGAGGAAGCTCAGGCTCGCCTGAAAGCCTTCGAAAACTTCCAGGTCTCCCCGGCATTGATGGACAAGGCGGATAAAGACGCCATCTTCCTGCACTGCCTGCCCGCCCACCGGGGCGAGGAAGTCAGCGAAGACATGCTGGACGACCCACGGTCGTTCGTGTTTGAACAGGCCGGCAACCGGCTGCATGCGCAGAAGGCGTTGCTGGAGTTTTTGCTGTGCAGTGAGTGAGGTTTGTTGGATTACGCCCTTCGGGCTAATCCAACCTACTCGGCTACAGTGAGGTCGTCTGGGTAGGTTGGATTAGCCTAGTGGCGTAATCCAACAAATATGACGTTGCCACAGGACAACTCATTGCCACCGAGATGATGTTGGATTACGCCCTTCGGGCTACCGACCCGTCGGACCGATCCAACCTACTCGGCCACAGCCACGCTGGCCGGTTCCTGCCGCAACACCCGTTTCCGCTTACGCTCGGCCAGCCCAATCAAGATCAACGGCGCCACAATCATCGTCGAACCGATGATGAACCACATATCCGGCACCTCACCGAAGAACACCCAGCCCCCAATAATCGCCCACAACAAGCCGGTGTACTCGGCACTGGTTACCTGGTTCGCGGCAACCCAGCGATAGGCCATCAGAACAGTCACGTTGTAGCAGAGAATGAAGAAGGCGGAGCCGAAAGCGTGAATGACAACGGACCATTCAAACGCCTTGCCTTCCCACAGGGTCAATAAAAAAGCGGCCGGCAGCATGTACAGATGGGTCAGCACCAGGGTATGCACCATGGACTGCCGACCCGGCAACTTACGGATCAGGACGATGTTGATTGCCAGAGAAAAAGCCACCCCAATCGCGCTGAGGCTGGCCCAATTCAAAGCCACCGGCCGCAAAATCAAAATAATGCCCGCGAAACCGCTGACCACGGCCAACAGGCTCAACGGCGTCAGGTTTTCCCGGAACACGAGCACCGCGATCACCATCACCAGAATGGGCGCGGCATAAAACAGGGCGTTGGCCGTAGCCAGCGGCAAGGTGTTCAGAGCCACGACCATGCAAGAAATACCCGCCAGACTGATGTGAGCCCGCAACAGATGCACCCGACCACCGGCGAAGAGATTTCCCCGGTCGATCATCGCGCTCAGCGGCAGCAACAAAACCAGAGTGCAGAGGGTCCGGATGAACACGAACTGGAAAACAGGAACATCAGCGCCCTGCAGTTTAATAATGGCATCGGAGATCAAAGCCAAGGCATTGCCGATCACCAACAATAAGATGGCACTGTTAACCGTCTTGCCGGACATAACCCCTCCTTTTCTCCCAGATGAATAACCTAATGCCGACAGTCTAGGGACACCCCACTATTTGGAAAAATGATATTTTCACTTTAGTATTAGTTTTTTAGATACCATGATCAGAACCGGCTTGGCGGTACCGTTTCATTCGCTGTGCCAAGACTCCGAGTCAAGACGAACCACCGCTAACCCTCGACGACAGATAACGGTATAAAGATGAAATTACCACCGCTCAAAGCCCTCCCCTTCTTCGAGGCCGTCGCGCGACTGAACAGCTTCTCCAAAGCGGCGGATGAACTGAACGTGAGTCAGAGCGCGGTCAGCCACCAGATTCATCAACTCGAGGCCTACCTGGGCGAAGATCTGTTCACCCGCCAGGGTCGGTACCTGTCGCTCACCGAAGACGGACGGCACTACCTGGACTCCATCAGCTCGGCCCTATTCCAGATCGAACGCGCCAGCGAACAGGTGCAAGGCAAAGTCGACCGACAAGTACGCATGGCCCTGTTCAGCTCGTTCGCCGTACGTTGGCTGATTCCCAGACTCCCCAGCCTGCAACGCCAACATCCGGAAGTGGACTTGACCCTCGAGATGATGAACGAATCCCCCCACCTCTCCGACCGCGTGGCGGATTGCTTCATCTCCCTGCACAACGACCGACGGGGCTTCACCTGCGACCTGATCTACCGCGAACGCCTGTTCGTCATCTGTAGCCGCAATTACTGGCAGCAACTGAGCACCGAACTCATGCAGGAAGGCCTGATCGACACCCCCGAACCCGACCGACTGGACCCCAAACTGCTGCTGCGCTGCCCGTTACTCTCCACCTACCACATCTTCGGCGAACACCGCGACGACTGGCGCCGCTGGTTCGACGCCATGGACATCCCCCTCCCGGCCAACGCCCGCATCCAGAACTTCAGCCACATGCTGCTCGCCCTCGAAGCCGCACGACACCACCAGGGCCTGGCACTGACCAACGACTACATGTACGCCGTCCACGAAGACCCCGACCTCGTGCGCTTGCCCTGCCACACCCTGGTCACGGGCGACTGTTTCTACTTCGCCTACAAGACCAGTCGACGGCAGGAGCCCGGGATTCGGATATTGCGACAATGGATACGCCAGCAGGCTTTAAGCAGTGGTTTACTCAACCCCGAGGCTGAAGAGCCCGGTTTGTACTAGCCGAATGCGCCCGGGTTCCGGGTACTGGTGTTTTTCAAGGGGAGGCAAATGGTGAGTGGGAGGATGCTTGAATGTGGCACGGCAAGCTAGTGCCCGCTGGCCGGTTAGGGTATCCGGGGACGTCGGCAGCCATGGATGGCTGCCGCCGAGCTTACATGGATGTACTTGCAGCGACCCCGGATATCCTAACCGGCCAGCGGGTACGGGTTCCCCAACCATCAGGCAAAAAAAAGCCCGCGAAAAGGGGAGGAAACGCGGGCGTTGAGCCAAAACAGCGTGAAGCCGGAGCTCCATGCTCCGCCTAGGCCTTCGACGCCTCTGGCTCAGATCTCTTGGTTAAATTACGTACAAACCTCACCAATGGATGCTGAAAAATGTTATCCAACAACACCTGCTGAGAAATTTGGCGCAGACTGTCCGCATAGGTTGGGTAAGGGTGTATCACCCCTTGCAACTTCGCGAAATTCAGATTCAACGTCTTCATCACCTGAACCTCTGCAATCAATTCACCGGCTCGTTCACCGATAATGTGCGCTCCCAAGACCTTACCGTTTCGGCGGGTGATCAACTTGATACGTCCCATATCCCCGCTCTTGGTCTTGGCGCGATCCAGCTTGGCAAAGTCGTACTGGTAAACGCGAATGGCGTCACCATGCTGATCGCGGGCCTCCTGCTCGGTCAGACCGGCCCGTGCGAACTCCGGATCGGTGAATGTGGACCAAGCAACATCAGTATAGTTCACGGATCGCTTGATCGGCAGAATCGCATTCATCGCCGCGATCTTGCCCTGGTAATTCGCCATGTGGCTCAACAGGTACGGACCGGCCACATCACCGCAGGCGTAGATGTGTTTCCGGGTGGTCTGTAAATGTTTATTGACGACAAGGCCTTTCTCAATCTTTACATTAATGGCTTCGAGCCCCATGCCACCGGCATTGGCCGACCGGCCCAGCGCCAACAGGATTCGCTCGGCGTTCAACGCGCCGGATTCGCCATCCCGGTCGGTTTTTAGCACTACGCCCGCATCGGTCCGTTCGACCCCTACGGCCTTGGTGCCCAGCTCGAAACGAACACCCTCCGCCGCCAGTTTCTCGCGTATCAGCTGCGCGAACTCCGGCTCCTCGCGGGAGAGGATCTCCGGCATCATCTCAACGACCGTGACCTCGGTCCCGAGCCGGTTCATGGCCTGGGCCAGTTCCATGCCAATGGCGCCACCGCCCAGCACGATGATCGAACCCGGCAGTCGCTCCTGCTGGAAGACGTTTTCATTGGTCAGATAATCCACCGTATCCAGCCCCGGAATGGGCGGAACCATGGGCGAACTGCCTGTAGCCAGCATAAACTTCCTGCCCCGGAAGGCCTGGCCGTCAACATCGATGGTGTGGGCATCGGTAAACCGGGCATAGCCGTTGACGTAATCCGCACCGGCTTTCTCGATCACCTCCGGTGTTTCTTCTTCGTAGACCGACTCGCTCACCTCGCGAACCTCGGCCAGGATCGACGCCGTATCCGGTTGGATGTCGGCGAACTGACGCGCGGTATGAACCGCCTTGGCGCGGTTGATCAGTGCCTTGCTCGGCACACAGCCGGACCAGGTGCATTCACCGCCGGGCCGGTCCTTTTCGACCACCAACACCTTCTTGCCGAAACCGAGCGCGGTAAAGGCGGCGGTCAAGCCGCCGGCCCCGGAACCGATGACGATCAGATCGTAGGTTTTCATGCTGTCTCCTCGCAAAGCGCTCACTGTTCGACAGCGACCTGGTCGTAAAGTTCCTTCAACGCGTCATACCGCTTGCGATTCAGCCCCATATCGGAATAACCGGCACGGCTGGCGCTGCGAAACTGCACAGTCCGGTCTTCCTCGTTCAGATAGAACTCGACGTCGTCGTGAAAGTGCATGGTGGGCGTGGTGAACACGTAGTAGAGATAGTTGTCGTCGCGCGTCTTCAGCTCGGCGCCGCCATACTGGCTAACGGCCGATTCAATGGCGCTTACCGTGGCTTCCAGACTGTCCTTGAACGGCCAGGGAGCAACGCGTTTTTCCACGTCTTCCGCCTGGGTGGACACGGCATTGGGTTTCTTGCTCAGCGGCTTGAGAATGCCGTTTTCATGGCCGAGTTCCGGCGCACGGGTGTTCTGTACCACGATGCGAACGACGTTCACCACGATCAGCAACGCCAAAATGATCAGTACGATTTTCATCTGCAGTCTCCTTGATGGGGTCTATCTAAAAGGTTTTGAAATATATCTTGTGCGCAAGACTTTATCCCTAGCACCTTGACCGGTCAATACCTTGCGCGCAAAATAGTTACATTAATCACATCCGCAGGAGTTCGACTTGTCCGCCAAACACGCCGACTACCCCCAATTGAAGCTGACGAATCAGATTTGTCATTCGCTGTATTCGGCCACCAACGCCCTGGTCCGTGCTTACCGCCCCCTGCTCGACCCGCTGGACCTGACCTATCCGCAGTATCTGGTGATGCTGGCGTTGTGGGAGGAAGATGAGGTGCCGATCAAACGGCTGGTGGAAACCACCCGGTTCGACTCCGGCACCCTGACGCCGATCCTGAAACGACTGGAACAGAAGGAATTGATTCAGTTGGTGAAATCGGACGGGGACAAACGCCAGCGGTTGATTCGGGTGACGGAAACGGGCTGGCAGCGGCGGGAGGAAGCGGCGAATGTACCGGAGGGACTGATGTGCCAGACGGAAATGACCGCCGAGCAGGCGCTGGAATTGAAGGCGTTGTCGGAGTTGTTGTATCGGCAGTTGGTGGAGTCTTGATGCATGGCGAATATTGAGTTGTAGGGCAGAAGAGCGGAGCGATATCTGCCGATACTAAACCGATGGCAAAATACCAGATTTGAGCCAAATCAAATTCCCATGGCAGATATCGCTTCGCTCTTCTGCCCTACTCCGCTGTTATCGCCCCCCAGGCTTCATCCACCTTGTCCAACTGATCGTTATCCTGCAACAAGGCCTTGAATGACCGACTCGGTTTATCCAGCTCACCGTAGTGCGCCAGATCCCAGTCTTTCCACTCCAGCCCGGCACAGACTTCGTGGGCGTGGTGGAATTCCTCGTTGAAGTGATAACTGCGCATGGCATCCTGCGTGACACGGCCCACGCCGCGCACTTCGATGCTGCCCAGAGTCAGTTGGTTGCCGGTTTCGATAACGGCGACATAATCCCCTTCCCGGATCTGCAGCAGATTCCAGAAAATCGTGGGTACGCCGGTGAGAGCGCTGTCCTCCTCGGTCCAGCGTTTATCGCGCGGGTAGGCGATGTTGCCCTTGAGTTGCACAAAGGTTTTGAACTGGCGTTCCCAACCTTTCTTTTCCTTGATGTAGCGCTCCAGATCGCCGATCTCACGCCAGCCCAGCGCGAGACAGCGGCGCTGCTTGAGTTCGGAATAACTGCAATAGACACTGGACGTGACGAGCCACCACAGATTCATAATGCGTCCCCCGATCTTTTTGTCGTTGTGGAAGGGGTTTGAGCCATGATTCAAGATGACGGTTTCTTGAATCGAGATCTATTAGACCATGGTCTTAATACGGATGGCGCCAGCATTCTGCCGACGGAAAGGAGAAGTGGGTAGTGCTCTGGTACGGAAGCGGAACGCCAGCACGTACAGTGGCATCGATGATGCAGGTTGGGTTAGCGCGAACGCGCGTAACCCAACACACACTCAGGCGGCCTGCCCGAGCAGCCCTCGGTACAGTTCCCGATCGCCAATGACCCGGGTCTCACCCGCCCCATCGGTGACCAGTACCGCGTACCCGGTGCGATATCGTATTTCCAGGGCATCCTTGAAGGTGCACCCCGCGTCCACCAGCGTTGGCTGGGCGTGCAAGGCATCCATCGACTCGCCGGTCTGCCAGCGCTGCAAAGCGACCGCCTGGCTACCCTGATACAGCTGCTGCCCGGCCGCGTCATACCAGCAGTCCTGTTTTTCGTCGATGCAATAACGCCCGTCGCGTTGCGGGTGGTCGGTGAGCGGTTGGGCGATATCGCCGCAGCGCAGTACATGCAACGGGTTGGTATGGGCGACGAAGTCCTTGACGTAGTCCGTGGCCGGACGCAGCACGATGTCCTGGGGTTTGCCCTGCTGGACAATGCAGCCATCCTTCATGATGGCGATGGTGTTGCCGAGCTTCAGGGCTTCGTCCAGATCGTGGCTGACAAAAATAATGGTCTTCTGCAGTTTTTCCTGCAGCTGCAGCAGCTCTTCCTGCAATTGCTGACGGATCAAAGGATCCAGTGCCGAAAACGGTTCGTCCATCAACAGAATGTCGGACTCGGTCGCCAACGCCCGGGCCAAGCCGACGCGTTGCTGCATGCCACCGGACAGGGCACTGGGCTTGTGGTCGCGCCATTCGGTCAGCCCGACAATGGCCAACTGTTCGCTCACCCGCCGCTCGATCTCATCTTTCGGCAGTTTTTGTACGTCCAGCGCAAAGGCGACGTTTTCGGCGACGGTCAGCCACGGCATCAAGGCGAAGCGCTGGAATACCATGGAAATCCGTTTCATGCGGATCTCGCGTTGGGTCTCCGCGTCCGCCTTGAAGAAGTCCAGTGTTTCGCCGTGGTGTTCAATCAGCACCTCGCCGCGCGTGACATCGTTCAAACCGTTCACGCACCGGATCAGACTGGATTTGCCCGAACCGGACAACCCCATCAGAACACAGATTTCGCCTTTGTTGACCTTCAGATTGGCGTCTCGCACGCCGAGTACCAGGCCGGTTTCATCGAGGAGGCGTTCGCGATCGTACCCCTGGTCCAGCAAGGGCAGGGCCCGATCGGTTTTTTTACCGAAGACCAGGTCGACGTTCTTGAATTCGATCATTCAGCTCACCTCGTGTTTGTTCTTGAACAGGCGGTCCAGCAGAATCGCCAACAGGACGATGGCCAGGCCGGCTTCAAAGCCGCGGGCGATGTCGACGGTATTCAAGGCGCGTACCACGGGTTTACCGAGGCCGTCGGCTCCGACCAGAGCGGAAATCACCACCATGGACAGAGACAGCATGATGCACTGGGTTATGCCCGCAGCAATGCTGGAGGCAGCGGCCGGAATTTCGATGCGCCACAACAGCTGCTGATTGGAACAGCCAAAGGAACGACCCGCCTCGACCAACTCTTTCGGGACCTGGGAGATGCCCAGGTGCGTCAGGCGAATCGGGGCGGCGATGGCGAACACCATGGTCGCGATCAGGCCCGGTACAACACCCAGACCAAACAGGGTCAAGGTTGGAATCAAGTACACAAATGGTGGCACGGTTTGCATCAAATCGAGCACCGGCCGGATGGCGGTGAACATCCACGGACGATGGGCGGTCATGATGCCGATGGGCAGACCGAGCAGCACACACAGGCCAGTGGCATACACCACCATGACGAGTGTTTGAATGGTGTCTTCCCAATACCCCAGGTTCCAGATCAACAGCAGGGATATCAGGGCAAAAGCCGTCAGGCCGTGGTTGCGACGAAACCAGGCGACCATGCCAACGGCGATGATGATAAAGGCCCAGGTCGGAAACCAGAGCAGTGCGTCGGTGGTGCTTTCGATCAGCCATTCGAGCACGACGGAAATACCATCGAACAGCCAATCGCCCGCATCCACCAGCCAGTCGAAAAAACGTTCGATCGACCGGCCCAGGGGGATTTTATAATCTTCCATAGGAACAAAAGTCTCGGTGGGGACGCTGAATTCAAACCGGGGGACGGACGGCATCGTATCGATGCCACCCCTCCCCCTTCAGGTTGTCAGCGTCGAATTACTGCAATGCCACGCGGGCTTTTTCCAGAGCCGATTCACCGTCGATGGTGTCGACGCCGTCCAGCCAGCTGTCCAGTACGTCCGGGTTGGCGGCCAACCAGGCTTTCGCCGCGGCTTTGGGCTGCTCACCGTCGTCGAGGATCTTGGCCATCACTTCGTTTTCCATGGCCAGGGTGAATTCCAGGTTGTTCAGCAGTTGGCCGACGTTCGGGCATTCACTGGTGTAATCCTTGCGAACGTTGGTGTAGACCGTAGCGCCGCCGTAGTTGGGGCCGAAGTAGTCGTCACCGCCGGACAGATACGCCAGGTCGAAGTTGGCGTTCATCGGGTGTGGTTCCCAGCCCAGAAAGACGATCCAGTCGTCACCACGCGTGGCGCGACGGACCTGGGACAACATGCCGGCTTCTGAGGATTCGACGACTTCGAAGTCACCGAGGCCGAAGGCGTCTTTGTCGATCATGGATTGGATCAGACGGTTGCCGTCGTTGCCCGGTTCGATGCCGAAGATTTCCTGGTCGAATTTGTCGGCATGCTTGGCAATATCCGCGAAGCTGGTGACGCCCGCGTCATGGACGTATTGGGGAACCGCCAAGGTGTATTTGGCGCCTTCCAGATTCTTGCCAAGGATGTCGATGGTGCCGGCTTCGCGATACGGCGCGATGTCGCCTTCCATCGTCGGCATCCAGTTGCCCAGGAAGACGTCGATGTCGCCGTTTTCCAGGGATTTGTAGGTGACCGGGACGGACAGCAGCTGGCTTTCGGTGTCGTAGCCGATGCTTTCCAGGACCACGGAGGTCAGTGCGGTGGTGGCGGTGATGTCGGTCCAGCCGACGTCGGCGAACCGGACGGTATCGCACTGGTTGGCTTGCGCCAGGGCGGCTGAGCCCGCCAGGGTTGTCGCGGCGATGAGTGTCTTCATTTTCATGGTTCTCTTCCTCTTTTGTCGTTGTCTTCTTTGACAGGTGACTAGTAGCTCAACTTTCGGAGTTCGCTGCTGGCTAGCGCCGGATGCCGGGTAGACCCATTCGGGGATGTCGGCCGCCAGGATGGCGGCCGTCAAGCCCCCATGGATGGGTTTACGGCGACCCCGAATGGGTCTACCCGGTAGCCGGTGCGGGTTCTGGCACCACTAGAAACCCCGAAACTGAATGTCAACGCTGCTCCGTCTCCCAATTCGGATGCACCCAAACCGGCGCATCGGACTTCGGCAATAAATCCCGACCCCGAATATGGTCCGCGCATTTCTCGGCCAACATGATGGTCGGCGCGTTCAAATTACCGCTGACGACGCTGGGCATGATGGAGGCGTCGACGACGCGCAGGTTGTTGATGCCATGAACGCGCGCTTCGCTGTCGACGACGGCCATGGGGTCGTCTTTCGCGCCCATCTTGCAGGTGCAGGATGGATGATAGGCGCTGTCCGATTTTTGGCGCACAAATTCGTCGATTTCTTCGTCCGTCTGGACATCGGGTCCGGGTTGCAGTTCGGCACCACGGAAGGGTCCAAAGGCGTCCTGGGCGAGGATTTCACGCGTCAGTTTGATGCTCTGGCGCATTTCCCAACGGTCGCGCTCGGTGCTGAGCAGGTTGGGTTGAATGATCGGGTGTTCGCTCGGGTCGGCGGAACGCAGTTTCAGGTAGCCGCGGCTGGTCTGGCGCATGGGGCCGACGTGGCACTGGTAGGCGTGCAGTTGCGGGTCGGTCCGGCCATGGTCGATGACCTGGGACGGCAAGAAGTGGAACTGGATGTCCGGGTGTTTGACGCCCGCTTCACTGCGGATAAAGCCGCCGGCTTCGAGGTGGGCGGTGCGGCAGGCCCCTTTGTCATGGTTCAGGAACCAGGTGACACCGGCAATCGTTTTGTGCGGTTGCTGGGTGTATTTGTAGAGGGTGATGGGTTCCTTGCACTGGACCTGGACGTAGAGTTCGAGGTGGTCTTGCAGGTTCTGGCCGACACCGGGAAGGTGCGCAACGGTTTTGATGCCGTGCTCGGCCAGGTGTTGTTCGTCGCCGATACCGGAGAGCATGAGCAGCTGCGGCGAGTTGATGGCGCCGCCGCTGAGGATGGCTTCTTTACGGGCACGGACTGTGACGCTGCGGTTTTTCTGGATGTATTCGACGCCGACGGCGGTGTCGCCTTCGAACAGGATGCGCTGGACCATGGCGCCGGTTTCGGCGGTGAGGTTCGGGCGGTCGAGTACGGGGCGCAGGTAGGCCTGGGCGGTGTTCCAGCGCTTGCCCTGTTTGATGGTCATGTCCATGACGCCGAAGCCTTCCTGCTGGTAGCCGTTCATGTCTTCGGTGTAGGGGTAGCCGGCCTGTTGTCCGGCTTCGATGAAGGCGTCGAACAGGGGATTGGTTTCGTCGCCGGTGTGGACGTTGAGCGGGCCTTCGCCACCGCGATAGTCGTCGGCCCCTTTTTCGCGGGTTTCGGCTTTGCGGAAGTACGGCAGTACGTCGGCGTAGGACCAGCCGTCGGCGCCCTCTTCCTGCCAGCGGTCGTAGTCGAAGGCGTGGCCGCGGATGTAGACCATGGCGTTCAATGAGGAGCCACCGCCCCAGACTTTGCCGCGCGGCCAGTAGAGGCGGCGGTTGTTCATGTATTCCTGGGGTTCGGTGTGGTAGTACCAGTTGTATTTGGCGTCGCCGAGGTTGTAGGTCAGGGCGGCGGGCATGTGGATTTTCCAGGTGTCGTCCTTGCGGCCGGCTTCGAGGACGAGGACTTGGGAGTCGCTGTCTTCGGACAGTCGGTTGGCGAGGACGCAGCCGGCGGAACCGGTTCCCACAATGATGTAATCAAATTCTTTATCAAACGATGTCATGGTCTTTGGTGCCACTCTTTGAAATGGTTGCCTGTGGTCCACATTGGCTACATGGTCTTGGAAGCCAGGAGCCCGCGCCGGCTACCGGGTGGTCTGCTTCGGGGTCGCCGTGAACCCATCCCTGGGGGCTTGGCGGCAGCCATCCTGGCTGCCGACATCCCCGAATCAGACCACCCGGCATCCGGCGCTCGATTCGTGGTTACTCCAGGAGTCGACTCCTGTTTCAGTACCTTTTAAAACGGTGCCTCGACTGGGTTCATACCCACATACACCGATTTGATCTGGGTGTACTGGTGCAACGTCGCCATTCCGTTTTCACGGCCGACGCCGCTTTGTTTGTAGCCACCCACCGGCATTTCGGCCGGGGATTCGCCGTAGGTGTTGATCCAGCAGATGCCCGCTTGCAGTTGGGCGGTGACGCGATGGGCGCGCTGGATGTTCTGGGTGAAGACGCAGGCGGCGAGGCCGTAGTGGGTGTCATTGGCGCGGCGGATGACGTCGGTTTCGTCGCTGAAGCGCAGTACGGACATGACGGGGCCGAAGATTTCTTCGCGGACCTGGGGCATGTCGTCGGTGCAGTCGGCGAAGATGGTCGGTTGCACGAAGCTGCCGCCTTCGCAACCTTCGGGCTGTACGGCTTCGCCGCCGGTGACCAGGCGGGCGCCGCTGTTTTTGCCGGCTTCGATGGCGTTCATGACCTTGGACAGGTGGTCTTTGGAGATGAGGGCGCCGATGTTGGTGTCGGGGTTCATCGGGTCGCCGATGACGGCGCCGGCTTCGGTGCGCGCTCTGGCTTTTTCCAGGAAGGCGTCGTAGAGGTCGTCGTGGACGAAGACGCGGGTGGCGTGGGTGCACACTTCGCCCTGGGTGTAGAAGTTGGCGAGCAGCGCGCCGCTGACGGCGTTGTCGAGGTCGGCGTCGTTGAAGACGATCATGGGGGATTTGCCGCCGAGTTCCATGGTGACGTCTTTCAGGTTGCTGGCGGAGTCGGCCATGACTTTTTTGCCGGTGCCGACTTCGCCGGTGAAGGAGACTTTGGCGATGTCGGGGTGGCCGGTGAGGGCCTGGCCGACGCGGTAGTCGCCCTGGACGACGTTGAAAACGCCTGCGGGAACGCCGGCTTCGATGAAGATTTCGGCCAGTTTGGCGGCGCCCATGGGGGTTTCTTCGGACGGTTTGAAGACCATGGCGTTGCCGCAGGCGAGCGCGGGGGCGGATTTCCAGCAGGCGATCTGGATCGGGTAGTTCCAGGCGCCGATGCCGGCGCAGATGCCGAGCGGTTCGCGACGGGTGTAGTAGAAGTCGCCGCCGAGGTCCTGTTGTGTGCCTTCGATGGCGTCGGCGAGGCCGGAATAGTATTCGATGGCGTCGGCGCCGGTGACGATGTCGACGATGCTGGCTTCCTGCCAGGGTTTGCCGGTGTCGAGCACTTCGACGCGGGCGAGGTCGTCGTTGCGCTCGCGCAGCAGGTCGACGGCGCGTCGCAGGATGCGCGAGCGCTCCATACCGGTCATGGCGGACCATTGGGCGAAGCCTTCGGCGGCGCTGTCGATGGCCTGTTGAATCAGGCCATCGTCGGCCTGTTCTACGGTATAAATCGTTTCGCCGGTCGCGGGGTTGATGGCGGGAAAGGTTTCACCGCTGCTGTTGGCGACGTAGCGACCGTGGATAAAGGACTGCAGTACAGGGAGCGTCATTCGTGCGTTCTCCAAATTAACCGGCTTGAATCAGTAGTTCGGCGTGGCGACAACACAGGTCCACACAGCGATCGACGTCGATGCCTTCGGGTGACAGCGCACCGCGCAGCCAGAGGCCGTCGATCAGGGCCGATAGGGAGGCCGCAGCGTGGTCCGGGTCGGCCAGACCCAGTTCCTTGAAGCTGTATTTCAGGTTGGAGTGCAGGCGCATCTTGTTGATGCGCTGCAGCTGCGCGAAGGCCGGCTCGTGCATGGCACCGCTCCAGAACGCCAGCCAGGTCTTGGCCGCCAGGGCATTGGTCTGCGTTTTGGAGAAGTTGGTGTCGATGATGGCGTTGATCCGGTCGCGCGGCGTGGCGCTGCTGCCGAGCCGCTCGATCAATTCAACCTTGAGCTGTTGCAGCAATTCGCGCATGGTGGCTTCAAGGAGCCCCATCTTGTTCCCGAAATAATGGGCAATGATCCCGGCCGAAACCCCGGCGCGCTTGGCGATGCTCTGCACCGTGGTCGCACCGAAACCCACCTCGCCAATGCAGGCTTGAGTGGCTTCGATCAACTGTTTTCGCCGGATGGGCTCCATACCAACCTTAGGCATATTGCGGCTTCCTGTTTTTGATTGATCGTTCAATAAAAAACACATTAATGGATTGAGCACTAAAGTTCAAGGGGGCGGTTTTGGCTGAAAACGACGGGGGTGGTCGCTTTTTGTGCCCGGACAGAGGGGTTATGGTCTAGCGCCGGGGCGGGTTATTCCATAGTGGTCTAAAGTGTTTTCGGGTGTTGTAGGGTGGGCCGGTCCGACGTCTCGGCCGCCCACCATGGCGTGTCGCTGATGACCAGAGTGCAAATTCGTCACCATTGGCGCAGGGCGGCATGCTTCCATGGTGCGCGGTGCGCACCCTACCCGTTACAAAGCATCGTAGGTTGGATCGGTACGTCTGGTCCGGCACACCGGCTTCGGTAGCCGCAGGCGTAATCCAACCTACCTGCCCCTATACCCACATCCATGGTCTACAACCGAGTCGTCAATCTACCACTCGCAACTTTGGCCAACGCTCCAACCAACCTTTTCCCTCGACCCGCTCCCAAAACGCCTCGGGCTTGGGCCTTTGGGTATTCATGGTCACGGTCCCGGCCATCAGGGGCGCCAAGCCGAAGGGCGATACCAGTTCCACGTACCCTTCCCTATTCAGTCGCGCACCCACGGCCGTTTCAATCTCCGGCCAATAGCTCATGGCATCTTTCGTATCCCGGTAAGCCTCATCCCCGTTTCGACGGTGCATTCGCGCCTGGTTTTTCACGGACCAGGGCCTATCCAGTTGTTCCAACAAACGGGTTTCCAGGGCGCGATCCCGGTCTTCTGACACATCGTTCGGGTCGAAATACACCACATCGACATCGTTGAGGGGCGACGTCGTCTCACAGTCGTGCAGCCGGTCCCAGACCAGATTTCTGACAAAGCCGGCGGCGATGCACCAGTCGGGCAGGTTCAGATCGGCGACGGCCCGCAGGCAGGCCATGCGCTGGTCGTCTTCACGCAGCCAGGTGCTGATGGTTTCGTAGTGTTGTTCCAGGGTCATTCCCTCTCCTAATACATCCGATAACGCTGGGTCCTGTAGGGTGGGCACCGCCCACCATGGGATAGCGCGATTGCCATTGGTGCCAAACCATCACCATTTGCGCATGGGCATGCTTCCTTGGTGCGCGGTGCGCACCCTACCCGATGAATACACGTCGCAAACCTGTTAGGTCGTGCCGCATGGTTCGCAGTATGCTGCCGGGACAGCTTAACAATAAAAACACGGCTGACGATGCTCACTTCCTGCACCACTCACATCGCGTTGCGCCACGGCCACTACTGGACCTTTGTCCATCAGGGCTTTGCGCTCAGCGAATGGTTCGACGAATAGCCTGCCCCTAACCGGCCCGACGCGGCTGGGTTTTCCGATTCTGATTGTCTGACACGCTCGGTGCTGTGCGCCTGACGGGTGTGCGTCCGCGCGTGTCGTCCCGATCGACCCACAACAAAAGGTACTACCATGAAAACGACGCTCGCCCGTTGCGCGTTGGCGCTGTCCGCCTGTGCGCTGTCCACCCTGTCCAACCCCGGCCTTGCCGAGGAAAACACGCCTCAAGGCTCTCTGCTGGCCGTCGGTGGCGCGCTGGAATCCTCCAACACCGCCGTGTACGAAGCCTTTATCGAACTCGCCGGTGGTGAGGACAAGGCCAAAATCGGCATCCTGCCCGCCGCGAGCGGGAAGCCCTCGAAATACGCCCGGCTGTTCGAGGAAGACCTGATTCGATACGGCCTGTCCGGCGACCAAGTGGAGCTGATCCCCATTGCTGTGAAAGACGACAGCAGCACCGATGACCTGGATGAATCCACCTGGATCGGCAACGCCTCGGACGAAACCCTGGCGGAGACGGTCGCCGGTTACACCGGCATCTGGTTCGTCGGTGGCGACCAGACCCGCATCACCCAGGCGTTACTGCCGGACGGTGAGCGCACCCCGGTGCTGGACGCGCTGCACACAGTCTATGACAACGGCGGTGTCATCGGTGGCACCAGCGCCGGCGCGGCCATGATGAGCGACGTGATGATCGCCTCCGGCGACAGCCTGGGCGCTTTGCTGAACGGCTTCACCGAGGAATACGGCAGCATGGACGAGCAGGAAAGCGGTCCGGTCCACGCCAGTGCCGGCCTGGGCTTTTTCCCGGGCGGTGTGATCGATCAGCATTTCGACCGCAAGGCCCGGCTGGGTCGACTGATTGCCGTGAACCACCACTACCGTGATGACTACCCGCTCGGGTTCGGCATCGATGAAAACAGCGCCATGGTCTACCGGGCCGCCACAGACTCCATCGAGGCCATTGGCTATGGCGGTGTCACCATGGTGGACGTGCGCAATATGAACGCCGATACCGTTCAGGGTCTGCCTCACTGGACCGGCATCCGTCTGTCCTTCCTGCAGGGCGGTGACCGGTATCAGGTGTCGTCCGATACCTTCACCATCAACGACAAGAAATACGACACCGTCGGCTATGAGTACATTAATGTGCCGAACCCGATGAACACGGGCGTGTTCAGCCGCAACCCCAACTACAAAGACCTGATCACCTACGACCTGGTGGACAACAAAGCCGCGACCGAGGTCGTCAGCTACGACTTCAACGCCGAAGGCCGGGGCTTCAAGGTGCGGTTCTATCAGGATGACCGGACCACCGGTTGGTGGAACTATCTGGATGGGTTAAAGGACAATTACTCGGCTGTGCGGGTGTTGATGGATATTACGCCGGTGGAGGTGACGGTGTCCGAGTTGGAGTGAGGTTGGGTTGATGCCCGGTGATGGGATGAACCCGGGTGGGTCATCCCATAGGTGGGCGGTGCCCACCCTACGAATTCACCGGTCGCCATCCTTCTCCAAATCCAGCGACGCCGAATTGATGCAGTAGCGTACGCCGGTCGGCTCGGGTCCGTCCGGGAAGACGTGGCCGAGGTGGGCGTCGCATTGCGCGCACAGCACCTCGATGCGGTGCATGCCGTGCGAATGGTCCTCGCGTTCGACAATGGCGCTCTTGTCGAGTGCGTCATAAAAGCTGGGCCAGCCGCAGCCGGCGTCGTATTTGGTGTCGGACTCGAACAGTTTGTTGCCGCAGCAGACGCAGCGGTAGACACCGGCGTCGGTCGTGTCCCAGTAAGTGCCGGAAAACGGCCGCTCGGTACCCGCCTGTCGCGTGACGCGGTATTGCTCGTCACTCAGCTGTTCACGCCATTGTTCGTCGGATTTCACAATTTTGTCGCTCATGGTCGGTTCCTCCCATGGATGTGGCCGCTATTCTGCCGAGTTTCACGGCCATTCCCAAGCCGACACGGCAAATAACCCCTATAGGAATTAAACCGCTGCGCTTTTATACTCTTTCGGAATGTTATTGACTCAGGTTTCGGAGTTCGCCGAGCAGACAAGCGGCGGATGCCGGGGGTACCCCTGTGGGGAAGTCCGCAGCAGGGATGCTGCGGACTTCCCCACAGGGGTATCCCCGGTAGCCGACGCGGACCACCGCCTCCCGGCCTACTCGAACTGGGACACTTGAGTTATTGAGCCCACTGCCCGACGCCGTAGTCATCCGGGAGCCCCATGAAAGACCTGCACAAATCGCACAAACTGGCCAATGTGTTGTACGACATTCGCGGACCGGTGCTGGACGAAGCCCGCCGTATGGAGGATGAAGGCCACCGCATCCTCAAATTGAACATCGGCAACCCCAAACCCTTCGGGTTCGACGCCCCGGACGAAATCATCACCGACGTCATCCGCAACTTGCCCCAGGGCGAGGGCTACAGCGACTCCAAAGGCCTGTATTCGGCGCGCAAGGCGGTGATGCAATACTACCAGCAGCGCGGCGTGAAGAATGTCGACATCGACGACATCTACCTGGGCAACGGCGTCAGCGAACTGATCCAGCTCACCTGCATGGGCCTGCTGAACAACGGCGACGAAGTGCTGGTGCCCGCACCGGACTACCCGCTCTGGACCGGCGCCGTCACCCTCTCCGGCGGTCGCGCCGTGCACTATCTGTGCGACGAGGAGGCCGACTGGTTCCCGGACCTGGACGACATCCGCGCCAAGATCACCGAACGCACCAAGGCCATCGTCCTGATCAACCCCAACAACCCGACCGGCGCCGTCTACTCGAAGGACCTGTTGCTCGACATTGTCGAGATCGCCCGCCAGAACGATCTGGTCATCCTGGCCGACGAGATTTACGACAAGATTCTCTACGACGAGGCCGAACACCACTGCCTCGCCGCCCTGTCCCAGGACGTGCTGACGCTGACCTTCAACGGTCTGTCCAAATCCTACCGGCTGGCCGGTTTCCGCTCCGGTTGGCTGATGGTCAGCGGCCCCAAATACCCGGCCCGCGATTTCATCGAAGGGCTGAACATGCTGACCAATATGCGCCTGTGCGCCAATGTGCCGGCCCAACATGCCATCCAGACTGCCCTCGGCGGCTACCAGAGCATCAACGACCTCGTCCTGCCCGGCGGGCGCATGCGCGAACAACGCGACCTGTGTTATGAGATGATCAACGCCATACCGGGTCTGTCCTGCGTCAAGCCCAAAGGCGCGTTGTACATGTTCGTAAAGATGGACAAACAGCGTTTCGGCCTGCACGACGACGAACAGGCGGTGCTGGACCTGCTGCGCCAGGAAAAGATCCTGCTGGTCCACGGGCGCGGCTTCAACTGGCCGGACGTCGACCACTTCCGGCTCGTCTTTCTGCCGCCCAAAGACATGCTGGCCGACGCCCTGGAACGCATGGGTCGGTTTTTCAGTCACTATCGACAGGAGTAGACTGGGCTTTAAACGACTCAGCCCAACGATCGAATATGCTCGACATCCACATCACCGAATTCTACAACGACATGGGCCGCATTCTGGCGTCGCTCTACCGCCATTTCCCGCGCCAGATCTCGCTCTATGTCGAAGACATCAGCGGCCCGGACACGCCGGACGAGTACGGCCTGCATTCCGAACGCCACCTGGCCTGCTTCAGCACCTTTCTCTGGCTGGCCGAAGAAGGGTTGATCCGCTACGGTGATGTGGAACGCCAGGTCGCCTTCAACCACTGCGTACTGACCCTGGACGCCTTTCGCCTGTTGAGCGGGTTCGACCCGGACGGCGGGCCCAAGCTGATCGACGAATTGAGACTGGCGATTCAGGAAGGCTCTTCGGACATGACCGAGGATACGCTGCGACGGTTGCTGGCGGCCCACGCCACCTAACAATTCGAATTCCCTCTGGAGGCCTGACATGAAGACCATTTCCGCCGAGCAGGTCGCCGACCTTCTTGACTGGACCCCGCTGATCGACCGACTTCGGGATACCTTCGTATCCGGCGTCGAAGCACCGCCAAGACACCATCACGCCATGCACCGGCCGGACGGCGAAGCCACCATGCTGCTGATGCCCGCCTGGCAGACCGACGGCTACATCGGTGTGAAGATGGTGAATGTCTTTCCCCAGAACGCCGACCAGGGCCTGCCAGCGATTTCCGGCCTGTATTTGCTGAGCGAGGGCAGACACGGCCGCCCCATCGCCTGCATCGACGGCAGCGAATTGACCCGGCGACGCACCGCCGCCGCCTCGGCACTGGCCGCCCAGTGGCTGGCCCGGGAGGACGCCTACACCCTCTTGGTGGTCGGCACCGGCAAGCTGGCGCCCATGCTGATCGAAGCCCATGCCGCTATAAGGCCGATCGGTCAGGTACTGATCTGGGGTCGGTCCGAGGAAAAAGCCGCCGCTCTGGCCGAGCACTATGAAGACCGGTTTGAAGTCCACGTGGTCACCGATCTGGAATCCAGCGTAGGCCAGGCCGACATCGTCAGTTGCGCCACCCTGTCCAGCGAGCCACTGATCAAAGGCGCCTGGCTGCAACCAGGTGCCCACCTCGACCTGGTCGGCGCCTTCCGGCCCAGCATGCGCGAGACCGATGGCGAAGCCCTGCGCCGGGCCCGGGTCTTTGTCGATACCTGGGCCGGTGCCCGGGGCGAAGGCGGCGACATCCTGCAGGCCATCGACGAAGGGTTTCTGACCTGGGACGACGTCCAGGGCGATTTGAAACAGCTCCTGGGGGATGAAGTGACCGGCCGGAAAAACGACGAAGAGATCACCCTGTTCAAGTCCGTCGGCGCCTCGCTGGAGGATCTGGCCGCCGCCATCGAGGTGTGGGAGCGGTATCAGGCCACCGCCGACTAACCGATCAACATAGCCCTACCGAGGCGGCAAGAGCCTGATTCCAGGCCTTGTCGGCCTCGCCTTTCCCTCTACCTCCAGTTTCCATCCTATTTTCAATTGAAAACTCACTCGCTTAAAAGGCCGGTATCTACACCTATTTTCCGACCGTTTCACCCTATATTTTTCGTTTGATCATCACCGAGGTTGCCAAATGTTCGTTTGGTGATAGCATAAAGTTTCGATTGAAAATCGAGAACAACTACAACAACCGAGTCCTTCGTACCGGCCCACCCGTGCGGATCCCGCATGAACGCGCGCCGACAAGGTCCAAATGGAGAAACACGATGAAGAATAATAGTCTCGCTCGCAGTGTCACTCGGAACCCTCTGACCAAGGCCGTCATGGCCTCCGCCGCCCTGCTGGGTCTGGCCGGCCAGGCCTTCGCCGACTGTGAACGCGGTGCTCTGGATGCCATCTACTGCGATACCGACGGTGACCTGGTGGCCGACCTGCCGGCCGATGAATCACAATGGCTGAACCCCGATACGCTGATTTTCGCCTACACCCCGGTCGAAGACCCCGCGATTTATTCCGATATCTGGCAACCCTTTATCGACCACATGGAGACCGTCACCGGTCGTGATGTTCGTTTCTTCGCCGTTCAATCGAACGCGGCCCAGGTCGAAGCGATGCGCAGCGGCCGTCTCCATGTCGCCGGTTTCTCCACCGGTCCGACGCCTTTCGCCGTCAACCTGGCCGGTGCGGTCCCGTTCGCTTTGATGGGCTCCAGCGAAGGGCAATTCGGCTACTCACTGCAGGTCTACACCCATGTGGATAGCGGCATTACCGATCTTCAGGGTTTGAAAGGCAAGCGCGTGGCACACACATCGCCGACTTCGAACTCCGGCAACCAGGCCCCGAGAGCGCTGTTCCCTGAAATGGGCATCGTGCCGGGCGAAGACTACGAGATTGTATTCTCCGGCAGCCACGACCAATCCATGCTCGGTGTGGTCGCACAGGACTATGACGCGGCGCCAGTGGCATCCGAAGTGGTCGAGCGCATGGCGGCTCGCGACCTTTACGATGAAGAAGACGTGCGGCTGCTGTGGGAGTCGGACCGCTTCCCGACAACCTCCTACACCCACGCTTATAACCTGCACCCGGACCTGGCCGAGAAAGTGCGCGAAGCCTTCTACACCTTTGACTTCGCCGGGACCGCTCTGGGCGAGGAGTTCGCGGGTGTACAGACGTTCATCCCGATCAACTACAAGGACAACTGGAAAGTCATTCGCACCATCCAGAAAGCCAACGGTGTGACTTACACCCAGGACAACCTGCAGTAAACACCCCTCAGGCCACCCGGCGAATACTCCGGATACCACGGGGTGTTCCCGGGGTGGCCGAACGGCTCTGGAGTAGCATTAATGTTAAAGATTTCTAACCTGGAAAAGCGGTACGGTAAGAACGAGCCGGTACTGAAAGGCCTCGACCTGACCGTGGATGGCAGCAGTGTCGTATCGATCGTGGGTGCGTCGGGGGCCGGCAAAAGCACCCTGCTGCGCTGCATCAACCGACTGGTCGAACCCACGTCCGGCCGGATACAACTGAACGGATTGGACCTGGTCGACCTGCGTGGCGCGGAACTGCGCAGAGCGCGTCGAAAAATCGGCATGGTGTTCCAGGGGTTCAACCTGATCGACCGGTTAACGGTGATGGAAAACGTCCTGTCCGGTCGACTCGGATACGTCTCCCTCTATCGCGCCATCACCCGGAAATACCCGCAATCCGACATCGATCGCGCTTTTCATTTGATGGAACGCGTCGGCATCGACCACTACGCCAACAAACGCGCCGACCAGCTCTCCGGCGGTGAACGCCAGCGAGTTGCCGTGGTCCGCGCATTGATGCAGGAACCGGAAATCCTGCTGGCCGACGAACCCACAGCGTCACTCGACCCGAAAACGTCTCAACAGATCATGAGTCTGTTGCAGGCCCTCGCCAGCGAAATGGACCTGCCGGTTCTGATCAATATCCACAACGTTACCCAGGCCCGCATGTACACCGACCGAATCGTCGGCATGCGTCACGGTCAAATGATTTTCGACGGGGGCCCGAAGGACTTCAATCAGGATGCGCTGGATGCCATTTACGGCGGCATCGAGTCACCGGACGAACAGGGGCAAACCATTGAAACAGCCCCTGCGGCGGAGGGTGCGTCGGTATGACTGAGAAGCCCTCCCACACGGTCGGGGGACAGTCGAACCGGACCTGGAAAAAGCCCCCGTTCATCTCCAACCCGGTCGTGCGATACAGTCTGATGGCCGGTATAGCTGTGTACCTGTACTGGGCGTTCAGTTCATTACCGTTCGACTGGGCGCGCATCGCCGAAGGGCTGCCTCGTGCCGGCCGCATCTTCGGTGGCGCCATACCGCCGAATTTCGAACGCTCCGATCTGCTGATGAAAGGCTTCAAGGAAAGTTTTCAAATCGCCTTTCTGGCCACCCTGCTCGGTGTGTCGCTGTCGGTGCCCATTGCCGTCATGGCGGCCAAGAACGTCGCCCCGAAACCGATCTATCTCCTCGGACGCAGCCTGATCATCGTGTCACGGAGTTTTCACCCGGTCATTGTGGCCATCTTGTTTGTGGCGGCCGTCGGCTTCGGTCCCTTTGCCGGCATCCTGACGCTCACGCTCTACTCCATCGGTTTCGTGGCCAAGCTGCTGGCCGAGGAAATCGAGGAAATCGACTGGGGTCAGGTCGAGGCCATGAAGTCCGTCGGCGCCGGGTACTTCAAAACCCTGATTTACGGCGTCTTTCCTCAAGTGCTTCCCCGTCAGATCGGACTGTCGATGTACCAACTGGACAGTAATCTGCGGGCCTCCGCGGTGGTCGGCATTGTCGGGGCCGGCGGCATCGGCGGGACACTGATGAACGCCTTCGGACGCTACGACTACGACTTCGCATTCGCCATTTTGCTGTTGATCATCGGCATCATCCTGGTCAGCGAAGGCATCAGCGGATGGGTGAGGAAAAAGATATGGTAGATATGACAGCACACACACAGGAGCGAACCTGGTCCCGCTACAGCCGACAGGAACGTCTCACCCGTTTCGCGGTCTATGCGATCACTCTGTTCGCCATTGTCTGGGCGGTCCGGGACATCGACATATTCTGGCCCTGGGTATGGGATGCCCCCAATCAGATTCAAAGCCTCGCCGTTCGCATGTGGCCGCTGGATTTTTCCGGCTGGATGGCCATCGGGTCCGCGTTGATGGAGACGGTCCATATCGCCACTCTGTCGACTTTTCTGACGGCATTCATCGCATTGCCGGTTTCCTACATCGCCGCGCAAAACACCACGCCGAACAAGGTGACGTTGTGGATCGGACGATTGATTCTCGTTTCAAGCCGGTCGGTCAACACCATTATCTGGGCTCTGTTGTTTGTCGCTATTTTTGGCCCCGGTGTTCTGGCCGGTATTCTGGCAGTCATGTTTCGGTCCATCGGTTTTATCGGTAAATTGATGGGCGAAGCCATCGAAGAAATCGACAAAAAACCGGTCGAGGCCATGCAGGCGACAGGCGCGTCCAAACTGAAAGTCGTCGCCTATGCGATCGTGCCTCAGGTCATGCCCGCGTTCTTTGCGATCATTATTCTGCGCTGGGACATCAACATCCGGGAATCCACCGTGCTCGGACTGGTCGGTGCCGGCGGTATCGGCGTACTGCTGCAAGGCTCAATCGATACTTTCGCATGGCAAACGGTCGCCACGATCCTGCTGGCCATCATCGTATTGGTGATACTCGGTGAAGCCATCACCAGCGTTTTACGCAAGAAAGTGATCTAGTAGCCTGTCGGAACCAGCCTGACCGCTCCGGTGTTCACGCACCGGAGCTTTCTTCCACTTTATGATGGACTCTGTTTTACGCCATGATGGAATTCGATTTTTCATCGGCCACGGTGTTGTTCACCGACGTCGACGACACCCTCACGACCGAAGGACGCCTGCTTCCGGAAACCTACCAGGCCCTGTGCGACCTGGCCGATGCGGGCGTGGATATCATCCCGGTCACGGGAGGGTGTGCCGGTTGGTGTGACCAGATGGTCAGGACCTGGCCTGTCAAAGCCGTCATCGGGGAAGGTGGCGCGTTTTATGTTACGTTTAGCGAAGGTCGCTCAATGGTCACCCGTTTCTGGCATACTGAAGAGGAACATCGGCGCGACCAACAGGCTATCGTGAATGCCATCCAGACGCTGGATGTGGGCTTTCCCATCAACCTGGCCAACGATCAGCCCTATCGCCGTGTGGACGTGGCCATTGACTATAATCAGGACCATCGACTGGATCGGGACGAAGTCGACCAGGTCACCCAAGCATTGCTGGAGTTGGGGTTTAATGTCAGGATGAGTTCCATACATCTGAATGTCTGGCGCGGCCCATTCGACAAATGCGCCATGGCGGTTCGCCTGGGTCGGGAATTGCTTGGCCTCGAACCCGACGCACTGAAACAACACGCTGTCTTCGTGGGTGACGCACCCAATGACGAAAGCATGTTCCGGTTCTTCCCGCAAAGCGTCGGCGTTGCGAACATTCATCGACATTTGGAACAGATGACCCATCGCCCCGGATCGATCACTCGACAGCCCAGCGGCCTGGGGTTTGCCGAACTGGTTCGACAGTGGCTCAAACAGCGTACACCCAGCATCCCTGACCATCAGCCGTGAGTTTTCAAGACTGTGACGACTGAGACTGTACAGCGCTCGACCCCCATTAAAAACCGCCAGGAACAGATTCTGGAGTGGGCGCGAGAAGAGCACCAACTGACCGTGGACTCCATCGCCCGACGTTTTGACGTCACCCCGCAAACCATCCGGCGTGACATCAACCAACTGTGTGAACAGGGCTTGTTGCGTCGCCATTATGGCGGTGTCAGCCTGCCCACCACGCCGGCCCCGGATACAATGACGCCGACGGCCAACGACGTACCGCCGATCGAGCGACCGATCGACCGTCTCGCCCGGCGCATCGCCGACACCATTCCCGAAAAAGCCTCCGTCAGCCTCGGTTCCGGCGCCAACATGGTCGCCGTCGCCAAAGCCTTGTTGGGGCATCAATCCCTGAAAGTATTGACCAACAACCTGGGGGTCGCCTCGGCCTTGTCCGAGAACCGCGACATCGAGGTCATCGTGTCCGGTGGCCAGTATCGTCACCAGGAAAACGACGTTGTCGGCCCCGAGGTGACGCATTTTTTCAGCTCGTTCTATTCCGACTACGGCATCATCGAGACCGACAGCCTGGACCCTCAACACGGCATGATCGACATCGACATTCGCCAGGCCGAAGCCCATCGTGCGGTCATCAGCAACACCCGCACCCGCATTCTGTTGGCCGGGCAGGATCGCTGGGGACAAAGCGCCGTCTGCAAAGTGGCCACGTTCAAATACATCGATCGGTTCTACACGGATCATCTGCCCGACTCGCTTCGCGCGGATCTGCCCGGTTCGATGACGGTGATCGAACCGGAGTCTTCCTCGGACTAGCCTTCCCATCCGACTCGACCGTTAGACAACTGCACCGAACAGCCAACCCAGCCCCACGGCACCAACAAAGCCCAAGCCCAGGTAGGTCGCAAACACCTGGGGTTTGACCAGACTCCAGACCGCCGTCATGGCCGGAATGGAACTGATGGCGCCCGCGGTCATGAAGGCCATGGCGGCGCCCGCTGTCATGCCCTGCTCGATAAAACCGGCCACCAACGCCGGTGCGGCGTAACCGTTCAGATAGGCCGGCATGCCGACCGCGGCGCCGATCACGACCGCCATTACGCCATCGCCACCGACCAGCGTCGCCACCCACTCGGCGGGCACGTAAAGAATCAGGATCGCTTCCAGCACGTAGGCGAAGGCGAGCCATTTGACCAGAAACAGGCCGTTGGTTCGCGCTTCGGACCGGAACGTCGCCACCCGGCTCGGCGACTGCCAGAAGCGCCAGACAACCGCCCCACGAGTCGCCCCACCGCCACAACTTGGCGCCGGAGCCCGCCGCAGCGGTGACTGATACACCGCGCGGGACATCATCGCTTTCAGCGCGAAACCACCCAGCAGGCCCAGACTGACCGCGATGACGGCGCGGCCGATCGCGAACGGCCAACCCAGCGCCCCGGCGGTGATCACCAGGGAGGCCGGGTCGATCAGCGGACTGGACAACCAGAACGCCATCACCGCCGGTAATGGTGTACCTACGGCCAGCAAGCCGGCGACAAACGGAATCACCTCGCAGGAGCAGAACGGAGCCAACCCGCCAAACAGGGCCGCCAGTACGATCATGCGGTTTTCCCGTCCTTCAAATGCCCGTGCCACCAAGGCCTCGGCACCGGTCGCCTTTAGAGCGGCGATCAACGCCACGGCCACAACGATAAACGGCAAGGTGCCGAGAAAGGCACGACTGGCGATGCCGAGCATGGCCTCCAGTTGCGCCGGGTCCAGCACAGCCACGATCAGCGGCAACGCTAGTATGATCGTCCAGGGGGTATTAAGTCTCTTCAGGCCGGCGACGAGCGGAAAGCTCGACCGGCGTTTGGCCGGGGTACCGCAACAGCTGGACGGCGAAGCTTTTTGGCTGTCCGGGCTGAGCGAAGTCGGGTTCTGAGTCATGATCCGTTTCTCCTTTCATGAATGGGCGACACCGGGTGAGTCGTTCGCATCGGGTCTGCTGTCGCACTGTTTCAGCCGCACTGATGCATATAAATCGTTATTTCCGGAATCATGGAAATAATATTGAAACGGGCGAACTCGATTGTCAATATATTTCTAGAAATATAGAATTATCATCACATGACAGTGAGGCATGAACATGAGCCTGGACGAGATGGCGGGCTGCCTGGCGGAACTGGGCCACCCAACCCGCCTGCAGATTCTGAGATATCTGGTCAAATCCGGCCACGCCGGCGCGGCCGTGGGCGACATTCAGGAGGCCCTGGGCATCCCCGGGTCGACGCTGTCCCACCACCTGTCCCGAATGGTCAAAGTGGGACTGGTCGAACAGGTACGGGAAAGCCGCACACTGCACTGCTTTCCCCGTTTCGAGGTCATCGAATCGATCGCGAACTTTCTGATGGAAGAATGCTGTGTGAATGAGGCGTGCGCGATCGATACCGACGACGACACATCCACCGCTCGCTGATCCTATCGGTTCACGGCGCAACCTTCGGATGCCGCCCTCAGGAAATCGTGCCGCTCGGCGACCCCATCCACAGCCTTGGCCTGCGCCCGATTCCACACTCGCCAATCCGGCTGGGTAACGATCATCGTATGCCAGCGCCACAACAGTTCTGCGGCCAACGTGCATCGATCCGCTTGAGGCAGTTGATCCAATCGATCCAGCACCGTTGGCACAGCGTCCGCCCCCAGTGACACCAGATAGTCTGTATCCAGCGACTGTTGATGATCAATAGCGCGATCCATGTTTACGCGAGCCACCCATGCCGCCGGATTCATCAGGGCAAGCAGTAGGACCACGGCGATACCGGCCAGTGTCGATCCGGACGCGAACCAGGAAAACTGCCCGCGCAGCACCGTTGTCGCGAAAATCACCAGAGTTAACGCCAACCAGAGCAGGATCGCCAGTACGGTCAATCGATCCAGGCTCAAACCGAAAGCGTCGATGTACAACACGAACCGCTGCACGGCGGAGATCAGCATTACCAGCACCAGGCCAACCAGCACCAACGCCAGCCATTGATACAAGCGCTGGCTGGACGTGACGGCTCTGGCGACCAGCAAAACGCCCAGCGTCAATCCCGCGATGACCACCAGCTCGAAGAAGCCGCGACGGGCATAGTTCGCCACGGTCAGTCCGGAAACACCTTGTATCGCCTCATAGCCGCCGAACAGATAGCTCAGTTGCAACACCACGAACCCGCCGAACAGAAGCGCAAGCGAACCCAGCACGATCAGCGTTTCATCCCGGCCGATACGGGGCAGCGGCAATCGGAGGAACAGATTTTCATGGCCGCGATCGAGTACGGCTTTCAGCCAGCCGCTCACGACCCAGGCCAGGACCAGGGCGATAACCACATGGCTGGTCAGGTCCGACACCGTGAACCAATCGAACGCTTGGTCCGCAAACCGGTTGAACGCCGCATCCGCCGAAGACAGTAGCCCCGAAAAGATCCACAGCAACGGCAAAGCCAGAATCAGGCCGCGCCCAATGCCCATTAGCCGGGGTACGACCCGGCCCCGCCTCATCCTGAGGCTGTCCAACAAGGGTGCCCCACCGATCAGTGCTCGCGCGGGTACCGACAACAGGCCATAGAGATGATCCACCGGCAACGACCGCCCCAGGCGAGCACCCCAGCTCAGCATCACAATGTGGGACAACGCCACCGGCAATAGTAAAAACAACAGAAACCGCAACGAGGGGCTGTCGCGTAACACCATCATACCGGCCGCGACCAAAGCAACGGCCGACCAGCCCGCGACGGAGCGCAATTGGGTTTTATCGACTCGCCAGGCCAACCCGGTGGCTGCGCAGCCCGCCAAGCCGACCCACAGCGCCAGCCCCGGCCCAATAACGCCTTCGCGCAGCAACATGTCCCCCAGAACACCCAGCAGCAGCGCCCACATCAAGGTTTCGCGCTTCACGGGCTCAGGTTTCAGGGCCTCTTGTTTAAGGGTCGAGGACTCGGCGGTGGTTTCGTTTTCCATTTCGATGGCTCCTGACTAAGAAAGCACTTTGCAATACAAAGTCTATAGACAAAAAAATATCAGCCACCTTTAACGTGACTGATGATCGCCTCCATGTGCGATACATACTGCTGCAACGCCTTTCGCCCCTTGGGCGTCAATGCGTATTCGGTGCGCGGTGTCCGGCCTTCGAATCGCTTTCGGCATTCAACGTAACCGGCATCTTCCAGCTTGCGGGCATGGACGCTCAGGTTGCCATCGGTCACCTTCAATACCTTTTTCAGCTCGCTGAAACTGAGGTTGGCGTCCGCCGCCAGCGCGCTGAGAATGCCCAGGCGGACCCGATCGTGAATCAACCGGTCCAGCTCCGCCGCCGGAACCTGAGCCGATTGGGCTTTGGCTCGAGGCTTCGGCGTTTTTGCCGGCTTGTCCGCTTGTGCTTTCTTAACCGCTCTAGCCACCGTAACGCCTCCAGATCAACACACCGAACAGGCCATGCAGACCTCCAAAGCCGAGTAACATCATCCAGCCAGTGGTGGCTGGCCACAACAACGCGACTGCACCCGCCGCCATAAAGCCCAACCCCATGACCGGCACGATACCGACAGAAAACAAACCACCGGTGATGACGCTCACCCCGTACAAGCTCAACCAGATACCCTGAATCAAGGCCACATCGCCTGTCGGATACAACACGACCGTGAACAAACCGCCGGCCGCCATGGGAGGTGAAAACGCCAGGAGCAATTTCCGGGCGGATCGGTCCCATAAAGTCACCCCTGCGCCAACGGCCTTGCGTGCGGTGAACCACAGGCCAATGGCCGTCGCCACGGCGAACTCGAACATCCAGACTGACAGCCACGCCTCCTGCGCGAAACGAACGGCGGCCAGCCAAGCCAGCACCGCCGAGAGGCCGATCAGCACATAGCCCAGACCGGACAGCTCGGTAAAACGACCGGTGCTCTCCATGGTCTCGCGGATGTAACGCAAATTGTCGGCCGCACGCTCGTGCAACATGGTCGGTTCGGCCGTCGGGGTCGAAGGTTCGTCATCCGTCATTACGGGCTGGTCCGGGTTACCGTCTATTTGTGAAGAACTTTACGATACAAAGTCCATCGAGACAACCCTCCCCGTCAATTGAACCGAATACGAATGCTGACCGATCAGAGGGACCTATCGGGAAATGTCGACAATGTTCCAGACCTGCCGCTCCTCGTCCGACACCGGTTCCCAGGCATCCGACGCTTTCTCGAAAAACTCGGGCGGAACGATTTGGGTATATCGGTCCAGGTTCTGGTTTCGACGACTGACCCGTTCCCGGCGAACGTCACGGGGCGCGTCCAGCAGCAATACCTCCAGCGGTATATCTTCGTTGTGGACTCGGGCGTAAAACGCTTCGCGTTCCGCTCGGTTGATCAACCCCAATTCCAACATGACATCGGAGCCTGCATTCAAGGTATTCAGAGCCAGATCCCAGATCAGTTCGCGACACCGCTCACACCGCTCCATATACCAGGCGAGCACGCCATCCCCGGGTCTCGGGTCGTCACCGAACAGACGGACCATCCAGGTGTCCAGATCCAGAAAAACCAGTCGGGACACCAGGGCTTGTTGCTCCGCGTAGGTGGTTTTACCGGCACCCACCGGGCCGATGAGGAGTTTCAGAGTGCCTGTTTGTAACATGTCCCAAATCTCTTATTGTCAAGTGATGATACCGCCCTTCCCGGCCTTACCGGGCAGGCATTCGGTCAACTGAACGGGACGACCGTATTCACCGGTACCCAGCCTTCGGTGCCATCCTCATTGCACGCTCGGTACCAGTCGTTCAGTTCGGACAGCACCGTCAGGGTGTCACCTTGTCGGGTATTCAGTTCGAAAGCGGAATAGTCGGTATTGGCCGTACCCTGACTTTGATTTAATTCATCCCGATCAATGTATTGAACCGGCGCCCAGCCTTCATTGCCATCCTCGGTTCGCGTCCGTATCCAACCGGGGTATTCCGTATCCAGAGCACCCAACATCAGGGGGTCACCTTTGTTGAAGCGAATCGGATTAGGGTAGTTGGAGACGTGAGCTTGGTTAACGATGACTTTCATTATCGGGGCTCCTCGACCAACCGGTAGGAAATGACGTACAGTAATTCTTCTCCCGGGTAAATGTCCTTTAACAGTGCTTTTAACTCGGACAGAGACAACAATTCCTGTCGGGCGTGGGTGTCGTTAATGTCCTCGAATCGCAGAGCTTCAACGGACAGTATCTCTATGTCGCAGAACTTCTCATCCGTCTCAAGTGTGTGAACACTCACAATTGATCCGGGTTCATAGTGGCTCTCAGACTCATCGCGAATCGTTATGGTCTTCTGACCGGATTCGATCAGTGGCCGCAACCACTGGAAAAACGTTATTTTGGAAGAAGAGTTGCCCATTACTAATTTCCTTAAAAAGCCTCTGCTTACAACGACATGCACAAACCGTAGGGCAGAAGAGGCGAAGCCGTTATCTGCCGTAATTGGGTTCTGGCACAGCATGCTTCCCATGGCATACCACACTGTCGTCCGATGCCGGAATGCCGGACCAGACGTACCACTTGTACCCTACGGATTTTGATCTTCGTAGATGTGGAAGCCCTGTAGGGCAGAAGAGGTGGAGCCGACATCTGCCGCTGGGAATTTACCGTGCCCATAGCCAACCATTTGCGGCAGATAACGCTGTCGCCCGATGTGTCGGACCACTTCTGCCCTACGTTACGGGCATTTGCTTTTCGTAGATGTAGAAGCCGAAGCCCAGTTTGGGCTCGGGTTGGGTTATTTTTTCCAGGGTGTAGCCGTTCTTTTCGTAGAATCGATGGTTTCGTATGGCGTAATCCGGTGTTTCCAGTGTCCATTGCGTGACCTTGGGTAAAGCTGTCTCAAGGGCACACAACATCCAGGAACCGACGCCCTGCCCCATTGAAGCGGTACTGACGTGTATTCCGTGAATCCTCGCCAGGGAACCCGCCACATCCACCATGGCGGAGCCTACTATTTTGCCCTGGTGCTCACACGCATAATACCGATAGCAAGACAGCCATTCTTTGTGATAGTCGAGCCGGTCATGGCCGACCGGGCCACCCATGTAAGCGCCGGGTGGTTTAAAGCGAGTGTCGTCCTGGAAGGCTTCAATGGACAGTGCGACCAGCTCGGCCAGGTCCTCTGGCCGGGCAGGTCTCAGTTCCAGACCGAGTTGAGCGTCTTCCACGATCGGGGCGTGCGTTTCCTGTTCGTTCATTGCCCACGCTCACGTCGGTGGGTGACCTGTTCACCGCCGATGCCCCAGTTGTCGGTGTTCACCTCGTCGATCACGACCACGGTCGTTTCCGGGTTCTTGTTCAGCACACGTTGCAGCAATTCCGTAGTTCCGGAGATCAGTTCGGCTTTCTGTTCCGGGGTAACACCTTCATCGGTGACTTTGATGTTTACATAGGGCATGGCGATGCCTCCTTTAACCCAAAAGGTGACTCAATGGTCCTTCAGCGCATACTCCACGGCCTGCGCAGCATGCAGTTCGGTGGTATCGAACAAGGGTGTGCCGGTGTCCGCCTGCTGGATCAACAGGCCGATCTCGGTGCAACCGAGAATGACGCCCTGAGCGCCCCGTTCGGTCAGTGAGTTCACGACGTGCAGATACTGTTGTTTGGAGGCATCGTTGATCCGCCCCAGGCAGAGTTCCTGGTAAATGACGTCATGAATGGTGGTTCTTTGTTCTTCGTCGGGTACCAATACCTCAATGCCGTGGCTATCCAGTCGTTCGCGGTAAAACGCCTGCTCCATGGTAAAGCGTGTCCCCAATAAGCCGACCCGGTCTATCCCGTCCCGCTGCAAGGCCTGAGCGGTGGCATCGGCGATGTGCAGCAGGGGAATTTGAACCGCCGCTTCGATGTGGGTCGCGACCTTATGCATGGTATTGGTGCCAATCAGCAGGAAATCCGCACCGGCGGCTTCCACCGATCGGGCCGCGGTCGCCAGCATGTCCCCAGCCGCGTCCCAGTCGCCTTGATGTTGCAGGGTTTCAATCTCCGCGAAATCCACACTGTAGAGCACGACTTTGGCCGAATGCAGGCCGCCCAATCGGGCCTGGACGCCCTGGTTCAACAATCGGTAGTAGGTCTGGGTCGACTCCCAGCTCATACCGCCCAATACGCCTATGGTTTTCATCGCCACTCCGTTTCGTTTCCGGCAAACACCACGATGACTCTATCACTCTCCGTGGTTCGGCTGAACACATACGGCTGTTCACTCAACCGTCGATGTTCGCCGGCGCCGATGGCGTTATGCGGGTTACGGAACTATTCCAGTACAAACCAATGAGACAGGCGTTCGGTCCTTTAAAAATCCGCTTGCGTGCATTTGAGTTATCGAGTGGGGTCGCTTTTTTTTACGCTCGAGGTTGAGAGCCACACCATCGGATGTGGACCCAGGAAGGGCCGATTGGTGGCGCTATTGGGGTTTCTGGCCTATGGTCGGTTCGAAGAAAACGCCGCTCCAGACACATGGAAGGAGGTGTCTTATGACGCGTATTCACTGCCCGCTCCAGGCCATCGCCCGGGGTATGGCTCGCTGTTGCCTATGGCCCTTTCTCGCCGCCGGCCTTTCACTCTTCCCGATCACAACCTGGGCGCTGCCGGATCTGATGGTGGGCCTGGTCGCTCCGGACAGCGCCCAGGCCGGCGAAGACATCGGCGACGCCCTCACTCTGACGGTCATTAACCGGGGCGATCGCCTCGCCCGGGGCACGCGGTCTTCCGACAACGGCTACATGGTCGACGTCTTCATCACCCGGCGCACCCTGCCCACCGGGTTCGCCCGTTTCGATGAACACTATTTCGACGGTGTCCTGCTCCGGGGCGGACGCGTCAGCAACACCGACGACCTCGCACCCAGGCAACGAACCCGTTACCGCACCTCCGCTCAGTTGCCGGCGGACATTCCGGTCGGCCGGTTCCAGCTGTGCGCCCGGGTCGACCCCGGCAACAAGGTCCGGGAAGCCGATGAAAACAACAACACCCAATGCCGGGAATTGACGATCAATCCGTCCGCATCCCTCGTCCGCGCCCTGCCCCGGTTCGAGATGATCCTGCCCGAGCATCGGGACCTCGAGCTGCGCGTGATCGAACCGGAACGCGCCGATCCCGGCCCACCGCCGGCGACGCCGGAAACTCCGGTCGATACATCCGACGCGACCCGCACCATTCTCGAGGACGGATCCATCGTCCTGACCTGGCCGGACGGCTCGCAACGGCGGCTGAGGCCGGATGGCCTGGTCGAATACATTCAGCCCGACGGTACCGTTTTGTCACCCATCGCCATCCAGATTCAGGGGGCGGCTCTGCCGGAGCTGCCCGAGTCATTGAGCGACTGGGGCCGCTTCCTCGCCGACGACCTGCTGGCCATCCTCGGCAACATTTTGACCGACGCCGAACTCGAGGCCTACCAGCAAACCGAAGCCGACAAGGATTACTACGAACGCATCAACTGGCGCCTGCGCAGCATCCAGTTCCTGACCGCTCTGGAGGACGATGAATGACGCGACTCTGGCCGATACTGATGATCAGTGGCTTGTTGTTCGGACCCATGTCGACGGCCCTGGGCGAGGAAGGTGAGAACAGCCCCGAACCGGCGGACACGTCGCGGATCGAAGCCATGGAAGCCGCCCTTGAAGCGGAAGACAATCAAAACGGCAAACAACCGTTGCAAGCCCCGGCGATGATCTCCGGCGAGCTGCTGGATGCCGAAGGGCGAGCCGCCATGCAGGCCGCCCTCAAGGCGTATTATGACTACCGCACAGAAGGGTTCGACCACCGCCAACGCGTATTCGAGTGGCAATTGCTGTCGTCGCGGATCATCTTCGTCGTTGTCATCGCCCTGGTGGCAGCCGGTATCTATTTTTCGTGGCTGCAGTTCCGGGCGGACCTGAAAAAGACCGACAAGGAAGGAGACCGGGCCGTCTCCACGCTGGAAGCGTCGACCTCCGGCATCAAGGTGAGCTCACCGGTACTGGGTGTGGTCATCCTGGTGATCTCGCTGCTGTTCTTCTATCTGTACCTGCAGTATGTCTACCCGATCGAGGAGATCCTGTAACCGGGTCTCAGGCTTCACGGGCCTTGCCGAGAATGCTTCGGAACGGCCGCGTCAGCGTCTGCGCCATGATTACACCGATCAACACCAGAAAACCGCCGGTCAGGTGGAACAGCGCCACCCGTTCACCGAGGAGCATCATGGCGATGAGCGCGCTGAACACCGGCATCAGGTTGATGAAGATGCTCGCCTGGCTGGCGCCGATCTGTCGGATGGCCCGCATCCACAGGAACGTCGTGATGATGGATGCCGGAATGCCCGCGTATAGGATCAGCCCGATGTTCTGCGCGTCCACCGGCGTCATCGGCCCCAGCAGATACACCGGCAGCAGGATCACCACCGCGCAACAGACCTGGCCGTACAGCAACACCCAGGGCGGCAGATCGAACGGCCAGCGCTTGAGCATGACGCCGTAGAGTGCATAACAGGTCGCCGCGACCACCATAAGCGCATCCCCCGGAGACACCTCCAACTGCAACAACGACAACGGATTGCCCTGCCCGAGCAATACCGCCACCCCCACCAGGGCGATAACACCACCCACCACACCGCCCAGAGTCGGCGGCTCCCGCAGGACCAAGGCGCTGAGCAACACGGTCAGCAGGGGCACCATGGCCGCCAGAATGCCCATGTTCGTGGCCGACGTGGTCTCCGCCGCCACATAGGCCAGGCCTTGCCACAAGGCCATGCCCAAGGCCCCGAGCACGGCCAGCTTGAACCAGTGCCGGCGCAAGGTGTCGCGGTACTTCCAGGCCTGGGGCAACACAAACGGCGTCATCACCGCCCAGGCCAGCAACCAGCGCAGGAATGCGATGCTGCTCGGGGCGATGGAGCCGACGGTAAGCTGGTTGATGGTCATATTGCCGGACCAAATCAGCACAGTGCCCAGCGGGGCCAGGTAATAAAGCAGTGGCATGGGTTCCTCTCGAAGGACGAAAGAACGCCTAGGTTACACCGGCTAGGGAGACAGCGTCACGTCGGAAAACGCGGCACCGGTGAACGTCGCCCCGGCGCTGGACTCCACCGTCAAATGCAACGCTTCATCACTCGTCCGCGCCACAACGGCTATCGGCAAGGGTTCCCCGATAGCTGTTTGAATCTGTGCCAACCACTGTTCGGCCAGATCGGAGTGGAATGACTGAATCACAGGGTTGGATAGCCCCGTCAACCCAACTTCGGTGCCATTGGGCACCATAAAGGGCTCGAATTTCCGCTCCGCGCCTTCATCGTATTCGATAATGCCCAGCTCGATATCCGTCCCCGGGATTTTAGGAAGCGTAATGAACCGCCAGGGCAATTTCTTTTCAAGCAAGCCAAACAACCATTTGAACCGGGTTCGTTCGGGCGCCGTAGCCTCTACCCCGCTATCGACCAATTGGCGATATACGTCATCGATGTTTCGATCAACCTTCAAGAAGAGACAGAATGTACCACGCTCGCCTTCACGATGCCGGTCGGCCCATTGCGGTTGCCAGAGATTGTCGTCGCTGTGGATCTCCACGATCTCGAAATACTGACGCCCGATCCAGATATTGGAGATCCGAAAGCCCCGGGCTTTCTTGCCCCACGATGGCTCGTAAGGAATACCGGCTGACTGAAGCGTTTCCTTTAGGTCCTCTACATGCGCCGTACCGTCACTGTGCAGTACAACGTGGTCCAGTTTCAACAAAGATCCCTCCTATACCCGACAATGAGCCATGGGATGTAAACCATTACGGTTCGCATTGACCGGGTTTTCGTTCGATATCCCGTTTGTGACTTTTAGCTTAAAGAACAGACAGTTCAATATTTCTGTGAACCTGACCGTCCAATTCAAAGAACGCCTCACCTGTTTCGATAAACCCATTCTGTTTATAGAACTGAATCGCCGGTACGTTCTTTTCCCAGCAAGTCAGGAATACCGGTCCCTTGTAACCGGATTGAATCGCGCTCAGCAATAGGCATCCCGCCCGTTTACCTTGAAACCGGGGCAAGACATAGAGCGTCTCTATCTCGCCTGTGTCAGAGTCGAAAACCGCCAAACCGATGACTCCACCTGCGTGTTCGGCTACAAAAACGTGTTTCTCTTCAATGGTTTGCGCCAATCTGGTGGGCGAGTAGGCAGATAGCACATAGTCCGCTAGGTTGGGCTCGACCCCATCAATGCAGTATGTATCGACCCATACAGTGATGCACAAAGTAGACAATGTATCTTTGTCAGCCTGGACCGCTCTTCTGACTCGGACTTCAATCTCTTTTCGATCGACCATTCACTTTTACCGACGTGGCATCTTGATTCATTTTGTCTTCTACACTCCTGTACAGGTCGAGCTGCAGCTCTCCGATTGGATTTCATAAAGCTGGCGCGGTTACCGCTTATACACCGACGATATCGTCTCCAGCGCCTTTTCATAGACGCTAGCCGGTGCTTTGCCAAGCTCTACACTGGCCGGCGAGAAGTGCTGGATAAACTCGAAGGCGACCGACGGGTCGCCGCCCGAGGCGCGCAGGGCATCGGCCTGGGCGAGGTATAGCTCGGCCAGGCGTGCGTAGTAGCGCATGAACTGTACCGATATCTGAATCAGCAGGATCACGAACCCCACAGCGCCAAAGCTAAACGCGATGGTGGACAACGAATCCGCAATACCGGCCGTGGCTTTGTCGGATGTCCCCGTACTCGTGTTGAATTCACTGATCAGCGCGATGGTGTCGTCCAACTGGGCCTGCAGTTCGGCTTCGGTGCTTTCGCCTTCTTCGTCGATATCGACCAGTAAATCAACCAGTTGCGCCGCTCGGGTTTCCAGCGTATTGGCCAGGGAGTGCTTGGAGAGGTTGAACACCTCGGGAGCCTGGAGCTGAAAGACGATAAACACGAACAGCGACATGATGACAGCGATCAGCACCGCCCCGACCATCAGCATGGTTCGTCGCGCGCGGGCGGCTCGCCGCTCCAAAGCATCAATAGAGGGTTGGAAATTCATATCCTTGGGCATAGTATCGCCCGGTGACGACGGGGTCTGTTCATCCACCATGAGATTCCCTGCCTGTTCCGTTGTGTTGGGCTTGATTCGTCGTAATCAGCGAGACTGATCAGTCATCGCTGATAGTACCGAACACTGGCGATCGGACGGCTGAATGGCCAAACTTCGTCGGGCAAGGACTACTTTAACAATTACAATGGCTTTGTACAGCCCGGCATCAAGGGATAGCTTCCCATCCTTGAATGGCCGAGTCAGGGGTGACACACGACCGACCGTTCCCGTCCGTCCGCATAAAATACCGGATTCAGCGCCAGGGCCGAAGGGAAATCAAGACACTCCGCCAAAATGGATTTGAATTCCACATCCACCGCCAAATTGGATTGTTGAAAAGCCATGGCAGCCGCCTCAAGATCTTCAGACCTGGAATACAAATACAGGAAATGCCGATCGCCTTCCTGTGAAACGAACACGGCTTCGTCATTGATCCCTTCGGAAGACAACGCCTCCAACACCTCGTCCTTCCGATCTTTCAAATTCCCGATCCAGGCTAATAGAGTCTCGGTCTTTTCCGGTTTTACCGGTATTTTCAGGCACTGGCATTGCAACATTCGATGTCTCCTTAAGTGGGTTTTCCAAGATACTATCGCACCTCCCGCCCAACAGGCATGGTCGAAACGGCCACCAACCGTCCGATTGTGCCACACAAATCAAGGCCACTGACGGGTCGCCGCCCGAGGCGCGCAGGGCGTCTGCCTGGGCGAGGTATAGCTATGCCAGCGCGGGTAATAGCGCATGAAATGTACCGATTTCTATATCGGCAGAAGAATCACGAACCCCACGGCACCAAAGCTAAATACGATGTTTCCGTCTTACTGAACCGCACAGGGTTCCAGCGTGCTGGCCAGGGAGTGCTAGGGATGGTTGAACTGCCGAGATCAGCGAGACTGCGCAGTCATCGCTGATATTACCGAACACTGGCGATCGGACGGCTGAATGGCCAAACTTCGTCGGGCAAGTACTACTTTAACAATTAGTGTGGCGTTGTACAGTCCCCGATTCCTCTTCCGACAACCACCCAAACCACTCCAACGCTATTGAAGTGAAGCTTACCAGTACGACGTAGATATAACCCACCAAAAGGGAATACCCGGAAAACACCATTATCATATAGGCTATCTCGATTAAATGAATCTGATTGCTTTCCACGAACAACATTAACAGCGTCATAAACACGGCTTCGATGGGCACAAAAATGATAGGACTCAAAAAGACCAATCTGCGAATGCTTCCTGTTGAATGCCTTCGACCGATCCAGCGGTACAAGAGGAGGGCCAGGAACAGATAGGCAGGGCCACCGAACACCAGAGCAAGCATGAGAAAAGCAGCCGGACCCTCGGGGCCGGTGAAGAGTAAGAGTATTGGCAGAAGCACAGGCGCCAATAAACTCAGTCGAAAAAATAATACCGGTGACATGGGCATTCCCTTAAGTTAATGACCTATCGTTATTGCCCGCTAAAGCCTCCATCCTATCCGACTCGGCCCTCGCATCAAAACCCAACTGCCGCAAGGATATACCTTTACTTTGTTATTTGATCAAGCCTCACTCCCAAAGCATCCGCAACCTTTTGGAGAGTTTTTGCTTGCGCTTTAACTCCAGCCTTCTCAATCTGAGCGATAGCAGGTTGAGTGACCCCCATCCGATCAGCGAGTTGCTTCTGGTTAAGGCCTTTATAAACTCGCCAAGCAGCAATCAAACTGAGTCCTTTCTTGATTTGGAGCCCTACTACCTCATGGGGAACATAAGCTTCACCCTTCTCATGTGCGAGCAATTCCAAGTATTGCTCATAAGGTATGACAGCGAAGGCGGGCTCTCCGCCTTGGTGAATAATCTGGACGTCAGTAGGTGCTTTCATCTCGCTTTCTTTGACCAGTGTATATCGTTCATTCGCTTATAATATAGTCATTTTATAAGTAAATGGAAGAGCATATATAAGAACAAATAAGATAAGAAGTGCGATTGAGCCTAGTGATGGTAACTGCTGTCTTCGCTCGCGCTGAATGACCTCTTCGTGATCCGGGTTGATGTAAATGTACTGTTTGTACATCAGCGTTACATCAGCGCACCCAGCCTCGAACCATCGCCATTACTTCTGGCCCAAGCCAGGCCCGGTGGACTGACCTACACTGGCCGACATTCTCAGGCTGTATCACGACCGGGCGCACCCCGAACGGCCCCGGCCAGAACAGTACTTTGGTATCTACAGGACAAGACTCGGCCACCGTATGCTGCCGAGCCCTGTCACAACCAGCCAAGAATGGTGCCGAGCCTGTATCTTCGGCCGTCGCATTCCGCCGAGCTGACTGGAAGGCACACTCGTTAAAGGATCGATACCATGACACACCGCACCACGTTACTCATCGCGCTGTTGCTGCCCGCCGCCATGGCGAACGCCGAAGACATCGGCTTCAAGCGCTACTACCAGGCCAACGAATTTTCCATGACATCGCCCGGCGCCCAGCGTTTCGGGCTGTACGGCTACGACAACCCCGCCGGTCTGCATTACCTCAAAGGCGGCGACGCCTCCCTGCACTGGACCAGCGACGACTTTTTGTACGACGACCAACGCTGGCAGGCCATTTTCGCCGGGCCCGGCGTCAGTTTCAGTTTCGGACGGGATAACCGGGGCCCGGGGCAGGTCAGCGACTACAAACTATCCTTCGGTGGCGGCACCGACGATGCCTCGGCCGGGCTGTCGATCGGCTGGTACCGGGGCGATACCGACGCCCAGGACCTGCGCACGCATTTCACGCTGGGCACCCTGACCCGACCCAATCGCTACACCTCGCTCGGCCTGACCGGCACCATCGCCACCGATGCCGACTACTACGAAGGCGTGGTCGACCTGTCGGTACGCCCGCTGGGCACCCCGGCCCTCACCCTCTTCGCCGACTACGCCCTCGGCAACGATCAGGACTTCGCCGACGGGAACTGGTCCGTCGGCGGCTCCTCGGAAATCATGCCCGGCGTGCGCCTCACCGGCCGCTATTTCGACACCGAGACTGTTACCCTGGGCTTCGCCGTCAGCCTCGGCCACAGCGGCATCAGCGCGCAGTCGCACCAGCCGAACGAAGGCGATGCCTACCAATCCTACGGCGTACGCCTCGGCTCCTGGGACCGCAACGTATTCGACGCCTGGTCTGGAGGCGGCGACGACTACCTGGAACTGGCCCTCGACGACCGCATGTCCTACCAGACCCTGGGCTTCTTCGACCGTCGCCAATCCCTGCTGGACACACTGCGCACCATCGAAGCCGCGCGCATCGATGACTCCATCGAAGGCATCGTCATCAACTCAACGAACATGCAAGTGCCGCCGACCATGGCCTGGGAAATCAAAACCGCCCTGGACGGGTTCCGTGCCTCCGGCAAACGGGTGGTGATGTACATCGAACGGGGCCAAATGACCGAACTGCTGCTCTCTTCGGCCGCCGACGAAGTGATCATGGACCCGGTCGGCACCCTGACCGTGCCCGGTTTTGTCTCCGGTACCACCTACCTGGGCGAACTGCTCGACCACTGGGGCGTGGGCGTGGAAGAGCTGCGCAACCTGGAATACAAAACCGCTTTCGAATCCCTCTCGCGCAGCGAGATGTCCCGAGCTGACCGCGAACAACGCCAGGCTTTGATCGACGATTTCTACGCCCTCTGGCAGACCTCCATGCAGAACGGCCGTGGCCTGTCCGCGTCGGACTTCGACAATCTGATCGACCGTGGCATCGTGCTTTCGCCCCGTGAGCTGCAGCGGGCCGGTGTTGTGGACCGGCTGGGCCGCTACGCCGACATGGAAGACACGCTCGAAGACATCGCCGGCGGCAAACGCGACACGGTCGAACCCAATGGCCTGCGCGTGATGCGTACCGCCAACGACCACCGCTGGGGCCCGGCTCACCAAATCGCCGTGCTCTACGCCACCGGCATGACCGCCACCGACAACGGCATGAACACCCGCGAACTGGCCGAGACCCTTCGCGAACTGCGCGAAGACAACACCATTAAAGCCGTGGTGCTGCGTGTCGACTCCCCCGGGGGCGACATCCTGGCGGCCGACCTGCTGGCACAGGAAGTAAAGAAAACCCAGGAAGAAAAGCCCGTTGTGGTTTCCATGGGCAACCTCGCGGCCTCCGGCGGTTACTGGATCTCCATGCATGCCGGTACGCTCATCGCCGCGCCGAATACCGTGACCGGCAGCATCGGCGTGACCAGCGTGCGGCTGTGGGATGAAGGTGTGGGCGATAAACTGCGTTTGAGCAGCGACTTCGTCAGCCGCGGGGACTCCGCCGACGCCAACGCAGGCATCGGCCTGCCGCTCGGCATTTCACTGCCGCATCGCCCCCTGACGGACGAAGAACGCGACCGCATCATGGACTTCATCAACGAAGGCTATGACGAGTTCGTCCGCCAGGCCGCCGAGGCCCGAGGCATGACCGAAGGCGAGATGCGTCAACTGGCGGCCGGCCGGATCTACAGCGGCCGCGATGCACTCGAAGTGGGATTAGTTGACGAGCTGGGCAGCCTGACCGATGCCATCGACGCCGCCCGGGAACAAGCCGGACTGACCGACCGCGACAAGGTCATGCTGGTGGAAAAACCGAATGCCAGCCTCTCCAACTGGAACGACCTGCTGTACATGATCGAAGCGGACGACCGGGCGTCGGTGTTGTTCAACGCCAGCCTGTACAACCAACGGTACCTGAAGTTCCTGGCAGAACAGCGCGGAGAGCCGTTGGTTCTGTTGCCGTATGAGTATTTTGAGGGGTCGTTAACGCCCTGATCAAATGGATGCCCGGGGGTATGTGTAAACAGCCTCCGGTAACCTGGGCCGCTCCTTCGAGAGCGGCCTTTTTTTACTATTCAAACACCAACTGTGTTGCTACGTCGCTCCATAAAAACCACGTCCCGCCATTGACCCTTCATCTTGCCCAGCCGCTGCCGTACCCCCAGCTTCCTGAATCCATTCTTCTCATGAATCGCGATACTGGCTGTGTTTTCCGGAAAGATGCCCGCCTGCAAGGTCCAGATTCCGGCTACCTCGGACGCGGTTACCAGGTGTTGCAGCAGCCGCTTGCCAATGCCCTGGCCTGCGGCGGCTGTCGACACGTAAACGCTGACCTCGGCAACGCCTGCGTAAACGCATCTCGACGACACGGGGCTGAGAGCGGCCCAGCCGACGATCTCTCCCTCAAGCTCGGCCACCAGGCGGCATTCCGGCAGAAGGGATGAATCCCACTCTTCCCAGTCTTTCGCCTGCTGCTGGAAGGTGGCGTTACCGGTATCTATACCTTGCTGGTAGATCGCTTTGACCATTGGGAAATCGGCTTGTTCGAATGTTCTGACGATCATGTCACTCACTTAACGTCTGCTATGAGCCGCCTAAAACCTCACCCGGCTCAATTTGGTATGTCTTGCTGGACCACTGCGACCAAATACCGATGCTGTATCCATGAGAGAGCGTAACCAGCATCACATCCTTATCCTGAGCCTGGGGGTAGTGTTCGACCACGATTGCCGCCAATTGCCGTGCCAGTGCCTCATCTTGGGTGCGATTGTCATTCAGGTAAATCTGCGCGGTCACAAAGCGGTTCTGATTCGTCTCCGCTCCCAGTTGCTTGAAGGTTGAAAACCCGACCGTGATGGTTGCATGACTCACAAGGGTTTCATCAGAAAGTCGTTCCTGCACGACATCCATGCCCTTGAACGGCCCGGACTGAAACAGATCACGAGTGAAAAATGATAACGATGCCGCTGACAGCACCAAGAGTGCGACCACAACGAAATGCCCTTTCCACACTTCCCCTACCGGTTGTTTCTCTGTGTTCTGGCGTACTACGTAGGTGCCCACCACGAGATCATGAAGTGATTGACGGGTGGCGCGGTTGAACACCAGCAGGTAACCAATTGCCAGGTAACTGCCAAAGACCAGAGTGCCTATGAGATAACTCAGGAAGGTACCGACATTGTCGGTCATGAACTGGAGACCACCAAGGTAGAATGGCAAACTCAACACCAGGTAGCGCAGGAACGACTGTCCAACACCAATGGGGTTATTGCCCGCATTCACTACCTGGATACCGGCCGCTCGTTTCCCAAAGGTTTGGCCGCCGCCGATACCGCTATTCCAGATTCCGAAATAGATCAGCGAAATAAGGAAACCAACCAGAAACCCCCACTGACCAAGCTGGACAAAGAAGTCCTCGAAAAACAGCCCTATCAGGAAGCCAATCAACGCCAACAACAGCGAATCGAGAACGAACGCGAATACCCGGCGCCAAAATCCTGAAATCCAACGATCGTGTACAACGGCTTCCGTCATGACAGCATTCCTTTTGTGGTGCGGATAGATAAGCAAGCAGCAGCGAGGGAGGTATACCCTGCAACTGAATTACATTGCGACTGGGGTAATACCCCAGGCTGCAAAGAACGCCCGATTGTATTAAACGAGAGTTGGGAATTCCATTCCGCCCAGGGGCCGGGAATCGAGCCACATGGAGAGCCTTGCCCAACCCGTGTAGACTGTACCCGCCATTTCCAAGGAACCACAGCATCGATATGACCCCAGACCTCGCCTCCCTGAGCCAAGACCAGTTGAAAGCCCTCGAGTCGGACCTGTCCAACCAATACGACACCCTGAAACAGGAAGGGCTGAGCCTCGACCTGACACGCGGCAAGCCGTCCACCGAGCAACTGGATCTGTCCAATGCGCTGGATGGCCTGCTGGGTGGGGACTATCAATCCCGCGATGGCGTCGACGTGCGCAACTACGGCGGTCTGGACGGGTTGACCGAGTGCCGGGAGCTGGGTGCGGAATTGCTCGGCATGCCGGTTGAGCAGGTGCTGGCGGGCGGCAGTTCCAGCCTGACGCTGATGCACCAGGCCATGAGCATCGCCTATCACGACGGTCTCAGCGGCCCCGGCAGCGCCTGGCATCTGGACAAGAACGCCAAGTGCCTGTGCCCTGTGCCGGGCTACGACCGCCACTTCGCCATTTGCGAACACCTGGGCATCGAAATGATCCCCGTGCCCATGACCGACGCCGGGCCGGATATGGATGCGGTGGAGAAAGCCCTGGAGCAGGACCCGAGCATCAAGGCGCTGTGGTGCGTGCCCCGCTTTTCCAACCCGACCGGCATTGTCTACAGCGACGAGACCGTACGCCGCATTGCCCACCTCGGCCGCATCGCCGGCGAGCATTTCCGGGTATTCTGGGACAACGCCTACAGCGTTCACGCCCTGAACGATCAGGCGCCGGCACTGGCCAATGTTTTCGACGCCTGCCGGGAAGCGGGCACGGAAGACAGCGTGCTGCAGTTCGCGTCGACCTCGAAAATCACCTTCGCCGGCTCGGGTGTCGCCTTCCTCGGCGCCAGCGACAAGAACCTGCAACACATCAAGGCGTCGCTGAGCGCCCTGACCATCGGGCCGGACAAAGTGAACCAACTGCGCCATGCCCGTTTCTTCGCGCAGGACGGCTCGCTCAAGGCGCACATGAAACAACACGCGGCCCTATTAAAACCGCGTTTCGACACTGTGCTCAAACACTTGAACGACGCGTTCGGCGACAACGACCTGGGGCAGTGGAACGCCGTCGAAGGTGGCTATTTCATTTCCTTCAATACCCGGCCCGGCTTGGCGAAAGAAACCGTCCGGCTCGCTTTGGGGGCCGGCGTCAAACTGACCCCGGCCGGTGCCACCTACCCGTATGGTAAGGACCCGGAAGACGCCAACATCCGCATCGCCCCGTCCGTTCCCAGTGTCAGCGAAGTGGACGATGCCATGCGCGTGTTCACCCTGTGCGTCACCCTCGCATCGGTGCGGCAAGCCCTCCAACACTAGTTTAATAGCGGTTAGAACCCGCCCGGATTGACCCCATCCATCACACTCCCGCAAGGCCCGGCCAACCGGCGCCGGTCCTTGTGGCGGTGGGGTGGAGTTGGTAACCTGACGCCCCTCAGTACAGTCATACAGGGAATTGTGATGGTTGTCTCATTCCCTTCCGCTGCAGGCCAAACACGGCCCTACTCTTTCTCGCCGGCCTACCCGACCGGTTCATGTCCGAAAGTGACTCTTGGTCCTATTCAAGCGGGCTGACGACTGAAACACTGCTTCGATGCCGGGCATCGAGCGCCCACTGGGTCGGTAGCGAACCCGCTGTAGGAGTTGAACGATGAACAAAGAACTGGTCAAACGACTGTCGGGCCTGGGTCTGCTGGCGGTCGTCGCGGTACTGACCACGGTGCTTCAGGGTGTCGGCGAGGCGCAGCGCCCGCAGACCTATCAATTGCCGTTCGAACGGGGCACCGAACTGAGCGCCGAAGCGCAATCCACCCTGGGCCAAGCCATACAGGATGCCCTGGTCCGCCACGACGCCCGCATCGTGGTCGCCGGTCATACCGGTACCCGGGGCGATGCCGAGGCCAATCTGGCCCTGTCGGAACAACGCGCCGACGACGTGGTTCGTCGGCTGGTCGACGCCGGCATCGAACCCGAACGAATAGACAGTGTCGGCGTCGGTGGCGCCCAACCGCTGGAGCAACAGCCGGACGAGTCGGACCGCGCCTACCAGCGCCGTCTCTCACGCGCACTCATCACCGTCGCCCCCTAACAACGACCGAGAAGGAAACCCACCATCATGAAACGGAAAGTACAATGGGCCGCCTGGCTGACGCTGGCTTTGCCCGCCGCCGGAGCCCAGGCCGTCGAATTTGTCGATGCCGTGCCACTGGCGCAGGCGATGGACCCCACCGTCCAGGAATGCCGCCAGGAATCCGGCCTGAACGTACCGATGCGCTCCAACGGCGCCGACATCGTACCGCTGTACGCCAATGACTATCAGTTGTCGCCCGCCGACGGCAGCCTGTTCGCCGACAACGACGTCAGTGTCACCCTGCACGTGGAAAACGACATCCGCGAACAGCTCAAGGCCTATCTCAGCTGCGATGTGCCCATCCTGCGCGGTACCCAGGGCATGCTCAACGCCGTGGCCGACCTGACCGAACAACAGGACGGCACCCGCCAGGTGGCCATTTACCAACACGGCTACTCCAACGGCGGCGATGCCCTGGTGAGCCGCGCCAACATCCAGAGCACGGCCGACCTCTCCGGCGCCACCATCGTGACCCAGGCCTACGGCCCGCATCTGTCCTATTTGACGCAGATTCTCGACGACGCCCGCGAAGACGCCGCCAATGACGGCCAATCATGGCAGGAACCCGAGATTCGCTATACCGAAAAACTGGTCGGCTTCCAGGGCAACACCCCCGGGGCCGCCTTTCTGGAAGACGACGGCATCGACGCCGCCTTCGTGATCACCGCCGATGCGCGGATCCTGACCAGCGGCGGCAACGTCGGCAGCGGCGCCGAAGGCTCGGTCAAGGGTGCGGAAATCATGCTCTCGACCAAATCCGCCAACCGGATGATCTCCGAAGTCTATGTCGTCCGTGCCGATTACCTCGAAAACAACCGCCAACAGATCGAAGCCTTCGTCAAAACCCTGTTCAGCGCCGAGGAAACCGTGCGCGAAGACGTGGTCAAACAAGTGGTCGACTGGGAAGCCGTGGGCGAACACCTGCTCAACGACAGCGGCGCGACCGACGAAGCCCAGCAAATGTGGCGCGATGTCGAAACCGTCGGCCTGCAGGGCAACGTCGACTGGTCGGTCGCCGCCGAGGCACGCTCCTTCAAGGCCTTGAACGACGAGATCCAGAACGGTCTGGTGGCCCAGGGGCTGATGGCCAGCGCCCACCAGCTGAAAATGGCCAACTGGGACTACGACGCCTTCGCCGGCGGCGTGTTCGACCAGCGCCGCACCAGCCTGCCCGGGTTCGACAACAACAAGGCCTCCTCGGTGGTCGAGGACATGAAACAAAGCGGCGAACTCGACAAGAAAGCCCTGATGGAATTCGAGATCAACTTCGAGCCCAACCAGACCAGCTTCAGCGCGGCCGACTACCAGGCCAAGTTCAACAAGGTGCTGGAAGTTGCCGCCACCTACGGCGGTGCCGTCATCACCGTGGAAGGCCACAGCGACCCGCTGAACTACCTGAAAATGCAGCACAACGGCGCCACGCCGCACGAACTGCGCTCGGTCCAGCAGGCGGCCAAGAACCTCTCGATGAACCGCGCCATTGAAGTGCGCGACACCGTACTGGATTTCGCCGAAGAACAAGGCCAGACCATGGACGAAAGCCAGTTCGTCACCCTGGGCCACGGCATACAGGAACCGAAGACCGGCATGTGCGGCGGCGATCCCTGCCCGCCGAAAACCCAGGCCGAATGGCTTTCCAACATGCGGGTCACCTTCCGCATTGTGAACGTGGAAGCCGAAGCGAGCACATTCACCCCGATCAACGCGTGGTAAGGAGATCGAGATGAATACGGCAAATGGATTTAAAAGCGGACTGACCGCATCGATCGCCCTGCTCGCGCTGCTGGGATGCTCGCCCGAACCGGAGGCCCAGGCCGAGAACGACGAACCGACCATCGACGAGCGCTTCAAGCACACCGTCGCCGAAGCCAAGAGCACGCCCTGGCCCGAGGGCGACGCCGCCGAGCCGGACGCGCTCGACCCGCTGCTGACCCGGACCAACTACATGGTGGTGCTGGACATGAGCGGCTCGATGGGCAGCGACCGGTGCGCGGGTTCCTATGAAAGCAAGTCGGCCGCCGCCAAAGCGGCGCTGAACGCCTGGGTCGACAGCGTCGACCGCGAGGCCAACCTGGGGTTGATCATCTTCGACGGCCGGGGGCCCTCCGTCCGCGTCAATCTGGGCCAGGACAACCGGCCCGACTTTCGCCAACACGTCAACTCCAGCCGCCCGGCCGGCGGCACCCCCTTGCTGACCTCGGTGCGGCTCGCGCACGAGCAACTGACCGACCGCGCCCGCTACCAGCAAGGCTACGGCACCTACCGGCTGATGGTGATCACCGACGGCGAACACAGCGACGGCGAAAACCCGAGCGACGAGATCGAACGCATTGCCGGCAACGCCGCCAACCCGATCGAGTTGCACACCATCGGCTTCTGCATCGACGATTCCGCGCTGAACCAACCCGGCGTCACCCTCTACCGCAGCGCGCGCAACCCCGAGGAACTGGCTCAAGGTCTCGACAGCGTATTGGCCGAATCCCAGGACTTTGCAAACATACAGGAGTTCACCGGCAATGATCTGTAAACCCAACACCGCTTTCCGGCAGGTTCTGAAGACCCTGGTCGCCACCGCCGCGATGACCGCGAGCCTCGCCTTCACCCAAGCCTCGGCGGAAAGCAACGAACCCGACGTCGCCATCGGCTGGACCACCTGGGGCGACGCCGAAGTCGTCTCCAAGATGGCGGCCATCATCCTGCAACAGGGCATGGGCAAGGACGTCGAACTGACCCTCGCCGACATCTCGGTGCAGTACCGGGGCGTCGCCGACGGCGACCTCGACGCCATGTTGATGTCCTGGCAGCCGCTGACCCACAAGAGCTACATGGAGCGCTACGCCGACACCCTCGTCGACCTGGGGCCCTTGTACGAAGGGGCGGATCTCGGCCTGGTGGTGCCCAACTACGTACCCGAGTCCGAACTCAAGTCCATCGCCGACCTGGCCAAACCCTCGGTGCGCGAACAGCTGGGTGGCCAAATCCAGGGCATCGGCGCCAACTCCGGCATCATGGGCATGACCCAGACCGCCATGGCCGACTACGGGCTCGACTACGAGATCCTCACCGGTACCGGCCCCAAAATGGCGATGGAGATCGGCAAGGCGTTCGACGAGAACCGCTGGATCGTCGCCACCGGCTGGCACCCGCACTGGAAATTCGCCAAGTACGACCTGCGCTACCTGGACGACCCCAAGGGCGTCTACGGCGGCGCCGAATCCGTGCACGCCATCGTCCACAAGGGCTTCGAACAACGCCAGCCCGAGATTGTCGCCTTTTTGCGGCGCATGAACCTCTCGGTCAGCGAAGTCGAGGAACTGATGGCCCAGGCCCGCGAGACCTCACACCGCGACGCGATTTACGCCTGGATCGAGAACAACACCGACCGGGTGCAATACTGGATGACCGGCGAGGAATAACGACCGATGATACTGGACCAGGCCGACACCTTCGGATTAAGTGTACTGCAGCGTTCGCTGGTGGCCGGCGTCGCCGGCTCCGTTGTGCTGGTTCTGGTGCAGACCCAGTTGACCCTGCCCGCCCCGTCCGTGCTGTATGCCTTCGGGCTCGGCGTGCTCACCTTCGCGGGCGTCAGCCTCGCGCTGCCGCGCAAAAAGCACCTGACCGAACGCCTGCTGGACATGGACGGCATCGGCCACGGCGACGCCACCCGGCTGGCCGGCTTCATCGAGGAATGCCGCGACTACACCGCCCAGCTGGAACAGCTGCACGCGCAACACGACGGCGTGATACACGAGACCGTCACCGACATCATCGACTGGTCCAACAAGATCATTCAGGGGATCATCGACGACCCGCGCGACCTGACCCGGTCGCGCACCTTTCGCATCTACCTGAAAGCCGCCGTGGAAATTCTGGAAAAGGTCACCGACCTGGAACAAAAAGGCGCCGACCAGGCCGCCGTTCAGGATATCCGCCAACGGTGCGAAACCGTACTGCAACAAATCCGTACCGCCTTTGAAAAACAATACGAAAAGAATCTGGCTAACGACGTCCTCAGTGTCGATGTCGATCTGGACGTACTGACCAAGGCCCTCAAGCGAGAAGGACTCTGATTATGTCTGAGCACACTTTGAACATCGATCCCGCGGCCACCACCAGCCTGGCCGACGTCAACCAATCCAGCAACACCGACCTGGACGCCGAAGGCGGACCCCAGGACAAACTCAAGGCCCTGCCCGCCGAAGGCCAGGAACGCGTCAAACAACTGATGCAGGAAGTGAAGGTCGGCAACAGCGAATCCGTCATTCATTTCGGGTCCGTCGCGCAGACCGAGATGTCCACCGTCTCGGATGACATGCTGCAAGGCGTGCGCAACAAAGACGCCGGCCCCGCCAGCGGCCTGCTGAACGAAATGGTCACCACCATTCGCGGCCTCGACCTGTCCGACGTGAAGGACGGCAAAAAGCCCGGCTTCTTCAAGCGTCTGTTCGGCTCCATCGAGCCCATCGCCAAGTTCATTCAGCAATACGAAAGCGTCGAAGCGCAGATCACCGCCGTGGAGACCAAGCTGGAAGACCACATCTGGCAGCTCTCGCAGGACATCGTCAAACTCGACAAACTCTACAACGCCAGCCTCGATTACTTCCGGGACCTTGAATACTACATTCTCGCCGGTGAAGCGCGCGTCGAACAATTCGACCAGGAAGACATTCCAAACGCACGCAAGGTCGCCGAAGAGACCGACGACGTGGTGAAAGCCCAGGAACTGCGCGACATCCAGACCACGCGCGACGACCTGGAACGCAAGGTGCACGACCTGCGACTGACGCGCCAGGTGGTGATGCAGATGCTCACCTCCATGCGCATCACCCAGGAAAACGACAAGAGCCTGATCAACAAGATGCAGAGCTCCATCGTCAACACCGTCAACATGTGGAAGACGCAGATCGCCACCGCCATTACCCAGTACCGCGCCCGCGAAGCCGCCAAAACCAACAAGGAAGTGACCGACCTGAACAACGAACTGCTGGTGGCCAACCAGGAGGCCCTGAAGCAAGGCAATGCGGAGATTAAACGCGAGATCGAACGCGGCATTTTCGACATCGAAGCCGTCGAACAGGCCAACAACACCCTGATCGAAACCATTCAGGAATCGATCACCATCGTCGAGGAAGGCCGCAAGGCCCGGGCCGACGCCGAAACACGGCTGCAGCAGACCGAAGCCGATTTGAAAGGTGCTTTGCGGGCGGGTTGATGCTTGTCGCCGTCTCGTTCCCGGGACGGCACACTTCTCACTTCTATTCAGATTAAAATGGTAATTGCACTACTGGGGCTGTGAGCCGGCGATTCGACATCGCGCACTTTCATAATATCCATTCACTGAGTCATGAATATGAGACATATACCGATTGATCACCCAATTACCGTCTTCTTTAATATATGACAACGACAACGTTTCCGGCCGACCATCTTGATTGACACCATTTACTGTTAAACAGCCGGACTCAGCACGCTTTTCCTCAAAATGGCTGTCTTCATCGTCGAAGTTGTTTGCCAGATTCAAGAAAAAGTCAGTCCTGAGCTCCGCGGGCATGTTTTTTTGCGCTTGCTCAACATGCTCCCGGAGCTCTCTTGATATCTTGGTCTTCTTGGCCAACTCATAGTTTGAATTAGCCATCGACTTGAATGCGTGGAATTCCTGATAAAGGCTGCGTTGGCTCTGAGGAGGGGCGCTTACACAAGCGACCAGAAACAACGATATTAGTCCGTACAAAACTTTCATATCTCAACCCCTCACCGAATATACTGTTGTAGTTCCTGTTCTATCTGTGCATCACGACCATCTAAAAACCGTGCCGCTTTGCACAATAACCCGCTACAGCTTTTGATCATGTTGTATACATCAAAGCTTCCCGCAACGGAGATACTGGTGCCTGCAACAAAATCGAATGAACCGTTAAAGTTCACGGTCCCGCCGTCCCCGTTTGTAAAATTAACCGACACACGTTTGACCTTGAACCCAAGACCATCCAAGGCGGGGTCGCCATTGAATATAATTGTGTTCCCTATCGACCCAGACATCTGCACTTCGCCGGACTGATCTATTGCGATCGAGTATCCACCCCGACCGAAGATAATGTTAGCCGCCTTATCGCCATTGGTGTCATAGGCCAGTTGAACAATTTTCGCAATCGTAACTTTTGCTTCAAGCTCTGTCACTGCCATGTTAAATGCTCCTTTTCCTGTTCCCGAAAAAGGAAGGGCTCAGACAGCCCTTCACAATTGTTATCGGCCTTCATTCCAAGAGTCGAAATGGCTTATATTGCCATCGAGGTATGTGTGGGTGATTTTTTCATACCGTAAAGAAATGCCTTCGATATGGGGGACCTTTTCAAATGCTGGATCCTTGGTGTTGGCCATCTTGGGCGAGAAGGAGTTGATTTTGACACCATCCAGAACATGCTGGTAGTACTCGACTTCCTGTCCGGAGTCATCAATCTGATACCAACGAATGACTGCTTGCATCAGCTTCTGTCCATTACAACAAGCTTTGAACAGGTAGGGAGAGGAAGCATCGAAAGCCTTCTTCAACATGATCGCGCCATGCTTTCTTGTTCCGGTCAATTCACCTGTATCATTGTCAGTGGGGATATATATTGAATGATTGAACTCCAGTACTTCGATGGACCCTTCTCTTCCGGTGACACTGACGGAACCTTTGATATCGTTCCCCTGTTCATCCTTCAGCCACAAATAAGCGGGTATTGCCATCGTCCTTTCTCCTTTTCCATTGAACATTGGTTGGAGCCAGGACAGTACGTCAATTTTTTCGCCGATCTCAAACAGTTTCGCCACGACATTTGAATATTGTGATCCAAATACCAAGTTGCGTGTTAACCCTGTCATTGATTGTAAACACGATTAGTAATATATGACTTTAAGCAATATTGGCGACCAGAGGTGTTGTCGACCGGATTGGGCGAACGCACAAGCAGGCTGGCCCACCCCTCCCGACTTATAGTATGCTAATCCAATGAAAACGAGCCTCGACCACCTGCCCGACGCCAAGCAAGAGGACATCCAAACCATCGCCACCGTGCTGCGCGATGCGCTGGACGAATTCCTCGCGGGTAAAACAGGCCGCCGGTCACATTACCGCATACTCAAGATCATCCTGTTCGGTAGCTACGCAAAAGGTACCTGGGTCAGCGACCCGGCCAATGGCTATGAGAGCGATTACGACATTCTCGTTATCGTGAACAAACCGGCATTGGTGGAAGAATACGAAGTGTGGCAGGCCGCCGAAGACCGGATCATCCGCCGTGTCAGCGCACCGCTGGGGTTGATTGTGCATACACTGGCGGAGGTGAACGAATGGCTGGACCAGGGTCATTATTTCTTTCGGGATATCCGGCAGGAAGGGATTGAGCTGTACAGTGCCGATGGGAGGGAGTTGGCGTTACCCGGGAAACTAACGCCCGAGGAACGAAAGGCGATTGCTCAGAAGCATTTTGATCAGTGGTTTGAAAGTGCTGAGCAATTTTTTGTGTCGTTCCAAGACGACCTAAACAGAGGTTGGTACAAGAAAGCTGCATTCATGCTGCACCAGGCTACGGAACGGTTTCTGAGTTGCGTACTGCTGGTTTGCACAAACTACCTTCCGAAAACCCACAACCTGGAACATCTACGCTCACTTTGTGCCCAGCAAGATGTTCGTTTTTCAAGCCTGTTTCCGGCAGACAGCAAGTTTCATCGCCGTAGTTTTCAGAGGCTGAAGCGTGCTTATGTTGATGCTCGTTATTCAGAGCACTTTGAAATAACTGAGGAAGAATTAGAGTGGTTGACAAAAGTAGTTATGGACCTAAAGAAACTATCCTATGAAATATGCACCTTGGTGTTGAACCAGCAAGTTCCTACAGACTAAGTGTTCAGTTCATAGGTAGTGTTACCCAACAATTTGGGACCTTGACAGTTTGACTATAGGTTTCGTTAAATAGGGGCAAGATCACTTGTCCGACTGCAGCGACTATTAAGTGCTTGATATTACAAATTTAAGATCATATCCATTGAGTCTATGGCTTGGCCATTTTTCTAAAGCCAGAGAAATAGTTTTACCCTCAGATTTTTCAGCATACGCATTTCCTTCAACAATAGCAGCCTTCATTTCAACAGACAAAGGCAAATCTAAGCTAACCAGACTTAATGCTTCAGCAAGTTCAGCCAATTTTACGTGAGCCTGATGAGACCTGGCAGCATCATTTACGTTGACTTTAAGCTTTAATACTTTTGCTAATTCCTCAGATCCTTCAACATAGTAAGCAACACTATCTGGGATAATACCACCCCCGAACTCTTCCATCGGAGATGATGCAAACCATTCGCCTGCAAATAATCGGTGATAGAAACCAGTATTTAGCCCTTCACCTGAAAGAAATTCCTTGGCATAGTATGGACTCCATCCAAGCTCACTTGGTACTTCTTTCGGATTCCTTTCTGCTTTCCTCACTTTAAGAATATGCCGAAAAGACTCTATTAACTCCGAGTGTGTTTCAATATTATTCCTGTTGATATGATATGACCAGCGTTCAAGAAGGGTTATCCTAATATTGAAAAGCAAGATAGCGTATAGTTTAGCTAAATTCCTATAATGCTTTTTTCTAATAGCAAACTGTAGGCGGACAAAAACTTGCTCGTATGTTGAATAAACTAGTGAGACGTATATAAATGGCAAGTAGCAAAGCGTCAACAACGGAGGAAGAATGAAATCATATACAGTGTTTTCATTGCCAAACTTATCAAAATTAGTAGCCAGCATATATAACGTGTAAACAATCAATATGATGCCAAAAATTAATAGGCAGTATTCAAGTAGCGCTTTGACTTTATGATTTTTTTTGTCTGTTTCAGCAATAGCTAACATAGCAGCTAGAAGTGCCAATACAGGCGCGATAAATAATTCAATCCATATGGGGAAAGTGTAAAACCCTACTATAAATTGAAAAACGGCCAACAACTTCAAATTATCAATGACCGAGTGTTTGAAGAAGCTTTTATCTCTTTTTATCGCTTCAAGTTTAAGCAAGGACATAAAGCCTACAGACACACACCAAAAAACAGTATTCTTGATCTGATCGATATTCCATAAATCTAATTTTAATAGGAAGTAAACCACAGAAACCATGTACACAATCATAAATCCAAGAATGACCAAAATCTGCTTTACAAGGAACGCGGATAATAAGTGTCTAAATGAATTTCTGACCTCAACCATTTTGGGGGATGAATAGAGGTACACTGAAATCACTAGCAGCCATAAACCAACTGCAATTTCTCGACTATTAAAAATATCCACGAAGCTCCTATGTATTTAATCGGATTCAGAAAGAGCGCACGATTTTATGCGCGTCGCCTGCCTATGATTGTTATTCGAACTATCGATTTACAAACTTAGATAACCATACGGATACAAATGTTACCATATGCAAGGTACCTAGCATTGCCTCACCCGAAACAAAATATCTTGCGGGGGTATTACCAGGCAAAAACTCACCAAAGCCTAGCGTTGTAAATGTAACTACAGAAAAATAAAGCGCGTTATGAAAGTTTGACTCCCAGACAGTACCATTTCCAACGACAAAGTCAAAAACTGCATAGTATGCCGCATATAAAACAACAACGATTACAGCTATAAGAAGATAAAGACCAACCAAGCTAAGAAGTTGATAGTTATTTATATTGCTATGTTCATCATGCAAAGACTTAAGGTAGACAGAATATGCGAAATATACAGATAAGGATCCAAAAAACGCGATTAACGCGTTAGATTCTCCTTCATAAAAATATGAAAGTACAAACCATACAATAAATGCTAGAATCCAGGAGAGAAATGTTCTTATTAAGGCTCTTATAAAGGTAAACCGACCATCGTCGGGAATTGGGATTACTGTTATATTCATGTTTTCCTCGAACAACACCGCCCACAACGGCAGCAATGAGCACTAGCGAATTGCGGTCCGTTTTGACGGGCTTTGTTAGGCATTTTCTGCTTGAAAGTTACTTAAATAATTATCACGCTTGAGAATTAACTCCCTATGGACATCTGAATATCGGCTTAATGAACAGCAATATGAATTCCAATATTCACCTTTTGCTTCAGCTGGCCTTCTAGGTATACCTGAGTTGATTAACTCAATAGCTTTCTCATTTGTTATTGGCAAAGCATTCATAACCACCTCTGATGCTGAGCTCGATATAATCGAGCCGCCGTTAACAATAGAAGAAATAGGGTTCATCGTTAATGAGATTGGACCTAATTGATCGTTTCTAAGTATTTCAATACGACCATCTCTGTTTTTGACATAACGTGTCACATCCAACTCATACATATTCAACTGAGCGTTATAATCTCTTGGCGGAGCGTAACCTAGCAAGGACTTTCTCCACTCAATATAGCTTTCTTTGTTTTCTTGAGCAGAGAATTCTTTTGCTCTTTGAACTTGCATGCAGACGTCAATGTCGCCAATAACCTCTTGATTACGAGCTAGACTTCCGACTAAAGTTGCACTTTGTACTTTAAAATATGTTGCATAATGCTTATTCCAGTATTCTATTCTGTCTATAAGGTCTTGCAATTTTTTCAAAGCAACACCCTTTTTCATTTTAGTTTTGAAATTCTTTGGCAACTCCTAGCCTCCTTTAAGTGGGATTTAGATGTCTACTTTTCTTGGGTAACTTGGGCAGTTAACGCTTCGCAACACCGGTAAAATGTAGAGCGATGAGGAATGAGGAGCGGTGCTTTTTGCTGTCCAAGTGAATGCGTTTGTAAGATTTCATTTCCAGCCATCACTGAGTCGCCTATAGCTCTTAATTTCATCTAAACGGTTTTGTGCATTGGCCTCAGCAGTACCTGCGTAAATTACCGGCCAAATCGTACCGCCGTCCTCGCGCTCCCCGGCGACAAAATGAGCCCAAGCGTCACAGTATTCCTCCCATAGCTGTTGGGATTTATTCAACGAATCTATTTCTTTCTCACCTAGACTTTTCTGGAGCTCATCAATAGCATACTCAACTTCAGCGCGTTTTTTGATTAAAGATTCGCCAGCTGAGGTATTCATGTCGGATTGGGTCAACGGAGCATTGGGATAAAGTGTTTCAGAAATTAACTCATCTGCCGCACGTAAAAATGCAACGCAACTTTCGAAACAGCTTTCGATTTCAGCCAAGTTGATTTCGTACGCCGACGCTATCTCATGACAAATGATATGCCTTAATTCGAAGGTTCTTGCGACATCTCCAAAAACTCGATCTGGGTCTTTGAGGATTGGCTCGGCCGGTTGGCCTTTTACCTCATGCGCCCATCTGTCCGATACCACCCGTAAATTACTAAGAAAGCCTGTCCCCAACAGGCTCGAAAACACCGATTCGATGTGCTCTAGGCGGCTTATTGGTACTCCATGGGACACTATTTCACCAACCGTTACCGATTTCCCGTGTACGGCGCGCAATAGTGAAAAATCAAGCTTGACTGAACTGGCGGGCTTCTCCGCATTTGATAAGTATGGCTCACCTGCATCGACTAAATCTTTGATGGCCATTCGGAAATAGCCTTCCAAGCAAGCTATTAATGCAACCGGAAAATACTTCGCTAGCTCAGCATCTGTGCTTCCGTGCAGCTTAAATGCCCGCTCAAGCGCGAACAGTCGAAGGGGCAGCTCCGCCATAGCGTTGCCAATACGTCGTCGCTCACGCACTTCCGCGATCTCTTGAATGATGTCTCTGGCTTTGCTCATATGCATAGTGAATCTAACGCTTAGCTTTGCGGCGTGCCGGATCGCAGCATAGGTGCGCCGACAAAAGCCACTGGTTATGTCTTGCACTTCATAAGAGTAGAGAAATGCTCCCTAAACACTTTCGCAGGGATAGAAAACTTATAGCCAAGGTCCGTTGAAACTACAAAATCACCATACTCATACTTATCAGTTGGTGCCCCCGACATATTCTCTTTAACTATATTGAAAGAGAAAGACTGCCCCGGCTCGACGATCACCTTTGACAGAGGTTGGCCGGTGAATCCTTCATAAAGGAACTGCATGACTTGCTTTTTCTCAGGAATTTCAACCTGAAAATATTTCACAAAAGCCTTAATTATAGAGTGATTTTCTACGGTTACACTAATTCCATGCATAAGGCCTTTTGTCGGATGCTGAGCCATAGCCATGCTCATGCTGACCTTAAGATTCGGCTTGCTTAGTTTGTCATTAACGAAGTTGAGTCCAAGCAAGGTTGCAGTCAAAGCTACTGTTGACACAATAGGCTCAATTTCCAAGTCGCTACCAGACTTCCAATTACTATCTATCAACCACCAAATAGATACACATAATGCAATTACATTTGCGATTATAGCTAGAACGAACCTAGCATTCTCTTTTATAAAGTCGATAAAATCACTCATACCATTCCTTAGACAGTTTATTCACCCAAAATGTGTAGGTTATCCCGGTCATTCAATCAGTCACTATCAAACCAACATCTATACATTCCTTATTCCACAGCATTTCCAAGGCCAATTCAACTTTCCGTGTCACCTGACATTGATCCTGAAAAAATAACGGTAGTGTGGATGATCTCGGATATTCCGACACTTTTGTAACTTATCCTGCCACATATTCGGGATCATTTACTCCAAGACACGTACATGATCAATATTTAATCAAGGCATCACTCAAGTCGGCTTGTTTTAGATCATCGTTTCTAAGCGCAGGAACCAGACTGGCTACGCATCGTGATTCATGTATGGAAATAGCGCGGAGTTAGGCCGTTGAGAATCAGACTTGTTTAGATGGGTCAAAACACAGCCGTGAAAGTGCTTTACCCACGCTACCGCCGGGCCGGTTATATGGCACGCCAATCTGTGTCGCGGGTTGTTGTGTACTAGGTGTATCGCGATTTGTGACCGAGTTCAAGGAAGAATTTCAGGAAGGTGTCGAAGCTGTCCGCCCCTACAGGCGGAACCCGAGTTTCCGCAGCCAGTCTTCTGCTTCGGCAGGCACATTGCTCACCTCAGCCGCCGCCAGTTCCCTGCGCTTGGGGTATTCCTTTCTCAGGGCGTCGAAGGTGTGCGGGGGGATGTGGTCGCCCTGTACGGATTGCTGCATCGCCACGGTGTCGCGTGCGGGGTCGTGCAGGGCCTGCACCAGTTCACTGCCGAGGTGTTCGGGGGTGTCCTGGCTGAAGAAGGCAGCGTTGAGTGTGGGGCCTTGGGGCAGGTCCGGGCCGCTGGGCAGGGGTTGGTTGGCCCAGTGGTGCAGGGCCTCGGCCAGCATGCGGGTGCCGGTCCATTTGCCTTCCTGGCTGTAGCCGGCCACGTGGGGGCTGGCCTGGTACACGGCGTTGAGTAAGCGTTCGCTTACCCGGGGTTCATCGGGCCAGACGTCGAGCACGGCGTGGATGCATTGGGTGTCCAATGCGCTTTGCAGCGGGCCTTCCTGGATGACGGGGCCGCGGCCGGCGTTGATGAGCCAGGCGCCGGGTTTCATCAGGGCCAATTGGTCGGCGCCGATCAGGCCTTCGGTGGCGTGTTGGCCGGCCTCACCCGGTCGGGTGAGCGGGGCGTGCATGCAGACAATGTCGCTGGCCTGCAGCAGGGTGTTCAGGCCGACGAAGTCGTCCTGCCCTAATGTGCCCTCTCGCTCTTCACGTTCGGCACGCGGCGGGTCGCACACCAGGGTGCGTACGCCGAGGGTTTTTAGGCGGTCCACCAGTTTACCGCCGACGTTGCCGGCACCGATAACGCCGATGGTGCGTTGCCACCAGGGCAGTTCGAAATCCAGATGCAGGCGGGCGAATACCGAGAGCACCCAGTCGACGACGGATTGGGCGTTGCAGCCGGGGGCGTGGTGGAAGGCGATGCCCTGCTCGGCGAGCCAGGCCTGGTCGATGTGGTCGGTGCCGATGGTGGCGCTGCCCACAAAACGGACCGGGGTGCCGGTCAGCAAGTCGGCGTTCACCTGGGTGACGGACCGCACGAGCAGTACATCGGCGTCCATCAGGTCGTCTCGGGTGAGGGTACGGCCGGGCTTGCGGGTCAGGGAGTGTGCGAGCCCTGAGAACCAGGGCTCGACGTGCGGCATGTTTTCATCTGCGACGATGCGCAGGCCACTTACTGCGGACATGGCTCAGGCGGAACCTTCCTTGTGCTTGGCGGTTTCGCTGTCGCTCTTCTCGTCCGGCTGGTCGGCGGTCTCGTCGGTGTCCGCCTTGGCTTCGGGCGTCTCTTCCGGCTTGTCGTCGGCTTTGGCCGGTTCGGCGGGCTGTTCGGCCTTGGGCGTCTGGCTGTCGGCTTTGTCGTCGGCCGCAGCGGCCGGTTGGGCGTCGGCCGGTTGTTCCGCCTGGGCGCTTTCAGCTTCAGCTTTGGGTGCTTCAGCCTTGGGCGCGGTGGCCTCTTCGGTTTTGGAAGCGTCCGCCTGGGTGTCTTCGGCCTTGCGGTTCTGAGCCTTGGGCTTGTCCGATTTCGGCCGGTTCGACCGGGGCTTGCTGGCTTTCGGTTTGTCGGCCTGGCTGTCGGCTTTTGACTCGGCCTTGGCGTCCGCTTCGTCTTTCTGTGCCTTGGCTTCGGCTTTCGCGTCGGCGGCGGCCTGCTCTTCGCCCAGCCAGGCGGCCGGCGGTTGTTCCAGTTCGATCTTGCGCTTGATGTAGTCTTCAATCGCGGGGATCTGGAACGAGTCGTCTTCGCAGGCGAAGCTGATGGAGACGCCCTTGGCGCCGGCGCGGCCGGTACGGCCGATGCGGTGCACGTAGTCTTCCGGGTCTTCCGGCAGGGTGTAGTTCACCACGTGGGAGACGCCTTCGACGTGAATGCCGCGACCGGCGACATCGGTGGCGACCAGTACAGGCACCTTGCCTTCTTTGAAGTTATCGAGGGTTTTCACGCGCTTGGCCTGGGGCACTTCACCGCTCAGCACTTCGCAATGGATACCGCTTTTGCGCAGGCGCTCGCTCAGGTCGCGGACGATGTCGCGGCGGTTGGCGAACACCATGACGCGGTCGGCTTCGGGCTGCTTGAGCACGTGGTGCAGCAGGCGGTACTTCTCTTCGGTGGAGACGAGGAAGACGTGCTGTTCGACGTCTTCGGCGGTCTTCACCTTGGGTTCCACTTCCACTTTGACGGCATCCCGGGTCCAGCGCTGGGCCAGGTTGAGGATGTCGTAGGAGAAGGTGGCGGAGAACATCAGGGTCTGGCGTTCTTCGGTCTTCGGTGTGGCGCGGACGATGGTTTTGATGTCCGGAATGAAGCCCATGTCGAGCATGCGGTCGGCTTCGTCGATCACCAGGGTCTCGACCTGGTCGAGGAACACCTGTTTGCGGTTCATGAAGTCGATCAGCCGGCCCGGGGTGGCGACCAGGATGTCCAGTCGGGCTTCCTCGAGCTGCTTGCGCTGCTTGTCCATGTCCATGCCGCCGACCAGGGTGGCCACTTTCAGGCGGCTGTGCTTGGTCAGGGACTTGGCGTCTTCGGCGATCTGCATCGCCAGTTCGCGGGTGGGCGCGAGGATGAGCGCGCGTGGTTCGCCGGCGAACTGTTCCGGCAGGCGGTGCTCCATCAGGTCGGTAATGACGGTGAGCAGGAAGGCCGCCGTCTTGCCGGTGCCCGTTTGCGCCTTGCCGATGCAGTCGTGCCCGGCCAGGGTGTAGGGCAGCGTCATGGCCTGGATGGGGCTGCAGTATTCGTAGCCCAGCTCATGAATCGCGCGCATCAGGGCGATGGGCAGGAACAGGTCGTGGAACCGGACTTTGCCGGGCGCTTCAGGAACTTTGAATTGTGAGATGTGCCAACGGGGTTTACGGGGTTTACGGGATTGGTTTGTCACAGAGATTCACTTACCAATGGGTTGGGTCGGTCAGCGATTCAACGGCCGAGCGACGCGGGTTTAAAGTACGGCTGGCGGTTCGCCCGCCCGTTACTGGGAACGGTCGTATGGGCATTCCAGCCTAGGCCATCGAATGGTGAATGGCCTTACGCTTCGTTTTAAAGAACCGGGTCGTGGGACCCCATCCCGGGGCTGTCCTGGCAGGTTCTCGCGCTGGGCGGGAGAGTGCCAATGCATACGGCCGCGTGTAAATCGATAGTGGGCCGGTCAAGGGACGGCTTAACACCGGGGTGGGCGATTGTAGCGCACTTTTTGGGCAGTCTCCATGGGTTGGGGGTATTACGCCTTTCGCGTCCCCAACCGGCGGATCAGCACCGAGGTGTCGCACCGGTTCATGCCCTGGTCCTGCAGCTCTCTATAGAAGCCGTTGACCAAATCGGCCACGGGCATGTCCAGCCCTACCCGCTTGGCTTCGGCCAGGGCGTACTCCAGGTCTTTGCGCATCCAGTCGATGGCGAAGCCGAAGTCGAATTTGTCTTCGGCCATGGTCAGGGCGCGGTTGTCCATCTGCCAGCTTTGGGCGGCGCCGCCGCCGAGCACGTCGACCACTTCGGCCACGTCCAGCCCGGATACCTGGGCCAGGCGGATGCCTTCGGACAGCCCCTGCAGCAACCCGGCGATGCAGACCTGGTTGACCATTTTGCACAACTGGCCGCTGCCGGCCGGGCCGAGGCGGCGCCAGCGGTGGCCCATGGCTTCGAACAAGGGCACGGCGCGGTCGAAATCCGTCGTTTCACCACCGCACATGATGGTCAGCTTGGCGTTTTCCGCCCCGGCCTGGCCGCCGGAGACCGGTGCGTCGACAAACCCGACCTGGTGTTCGCGGCAGGCCGCGTCCAGCTCCCGCGCGAGGTCGGCGGAGGTGGTGGTGTGGTCGACCAGCAGGCTGCCCGCGGCCATACCGGCCAAGGCGCCGGTGTCGCCGAAGACCACGGAGCGGACATCGTCGTCGTTGCCCACGCACATCAGCACCGCATCCGCCCCTTCGGCGGCCTCTTTCGGTGTTTCGGCCCAGCGGCCACCGTATTCCTGTTGCCATTGTTCGGCTTTGGTGGCGGTGCGGTTGTAGACGCAGACATCGAACCCCGCGCGCTGCAAGTGACCGGCCATGGGATAGCCCATGACACCCAGGCCGAGGAAGGCGACGGTTTTGATTGGCTTCATGGGGACGGACTCCTTGTTCGACTGTGTGGAAACCCCGTCAGTGTAGACGCGAGAAATGTGAAACGTAACCGACTTTAGTGGGGTTCGCCCCATGAGGCGGGGTGTGTCCTTTGTTACAATGGCGTTCGAACCAGACAGGGAACGAAGGAATGAATCACCGGAGCACCGCGCTGACCCTCGCGCTGTCCACCCTGGCCCTCACGGCCTGCCGATCCGAACCCAAGGATGACACCCCGCCCATGCCTGAGCGCAATGTCACCCAGGCTGAGATCGAAGAGTTGATTGAGCGCTCCAAAGCGCAGATGGTGTTTGTGGAGGGTGGGACCTTCATGATGGGGGATTATCAGGATGAAGACGGGTTGTATCTGACGCCTGATCGGGACAATAAGCCCCCTACCGAGGTGACGTTGGATAGCTATTCGATCGGGGCTTACGAGATCAGTTACGGGGAATTTGACCTGTATACCGACCTCAACGATTTACCCCGAACTTATTGGCGAAAATGGTCTGAGGGCGAGGAATGGCGGGGTCCGGAATTCCCAGCTGGAGTCAGTTGGAACGGTGCCAAGGATTATTGCCTATGGCTGGCAGAACAGTCCGGCCTACCGTTCGATCTTCCGACGGAAGCTCAGTGGGAATATGCAGCACGGAGCCGGGGTAAACAGGTTTTATACGCGACAAATGACGGAACCATCCGTGAAGGAGAGAACTACTCGGAATTCACTCGCTACCCGAGACCTTCCGGTATTTTCCCCCCTAACCCGCTCGGCTTATATGACATGGCCGGCAATATGGCGGAATGGGTCAACGATTGGTACGCGAAGGACTACTACCAGCGGGGTAACAAAATAAACCCCACTGGACCAGAAACAGGTTCGCACAAGATCCTTCGAGGAGGCGTATATTTGGAATCGCCTTATGCTAGCAACGTATTCATCCGGCAAGAATTGGATGAACTGACTGCGGACTTTAAAAGCACCGGATTTAGATGCGCGGTGAATCAACCGACTTCCATTCATTGAGCTCGGGATTCATGAGTTGTCATTCACCAACCGGCATTCATGCCAACTGGTGAATGACACGACCGTATTTGCTAGGCCAGCCTTATCTTCGATTGAGCCCTTGTAGCTGGAAATTTCGTCGATGTAGACGCGAGAAATGTGAAACGTAACCGACTTTAGTGGGGTTCCGCCCCATGAGGCGGGGTGTTTCCTTTGTTACAATGGCGTTCGAACCAGACAGGGAACGAAGGAATGAATCACCGGAGCACCGCACTGACCCTCGCGCTGTCCACCCTGGCCCTCGCGGCCTGCCGATCCGAACCCAAGGATGACACCCCGCCCATGCCTGAGCGCAATGTCACCCAGGCTGAGATCGAAGAGTTGATTGAGCGCTCCAAAGCGCAGATGGTGTTTGTGGAGGGTGGGACCTTCATGATGGGGGACTATAAAAACGAGAATGGCCTCTATATGACGCCTTACCGGGACAACAAGCCCCCTACTGAGGTGACCCTGGACAGCTATTCGATTGGAGCTTATGAGATCAGCTACGGGGAATACGACCTGTATACCGATGCCAATGACTTACCCCGTACCTATTGGCGAAAGTGGTCCGTCGGTAAAGATTGGCGGGGACCAGAGTACCCTGCAGGTGTAAGCTGGCATGGTGCCAAAAACTATTGTCTTTGGTTGGCCGACCAGACGGGGCTACCCTTCGATCTCCCGACTGAAGCCCAGTGGGAATACGCGGCTCGAAATCGAGGTCAAAAAGTCCTTTATGCAACGAACGATGGGACTATCCGGGAGGGCGAAAACTATTCCGAATTCATACGCAACCCACGACCATCCGGCAGTTTTCCTCCAAACCCGCTGGGACTTTACGATATGGCGGGTAACATGAAGGATTGGGTCAATGACTGGTTCGCCGATGACTACTACCAATGGGGCGACTCGGTCAATCCAAAAGGACCGGAAACTGGAACCCACAAAGTATTAAGAGGGGGAACCTACTTGGAGTCCCCCTCCGCCAGTAATGTGTTCATTCGATACGAGAATGAAAAACTGGATTTCGACTATCAGAGCACCGGTTTCCGGTGTGCGGTAAACCAATCGACTCCATTGCCTTAATCTCCCAAACCCGAAAGGTGTCCTAAAGCCTATTAAACAAGCTTGACTTCCTGTTGAGCTGACAGAGCTGCCCAGGCGGCAGTACCCTCCTTGGTTGCGTATCGTGGTAAGTTCATATACCAGCGCATGAATTGCAGGTCTTCACGGCCATCCAATAGGCTTCGGATCAGTTCTTTCCCTTGGTCCGATATCCATCCTGTCTCACTCGGGTGTAACGGGCCATCTGGGCCCATCCGTTCGGTGATCTCAATAAACTCCCGTTCACAAGTTACGGTCGATAGAACTTTTATCACCGCTTCTTCACGGTTTTCATTAAATAAGTTTAAACCTAATTTATTAACAGCCCCTTTCACAATACAGAGTTTACGCAGGAGGCTCGCCTTGGCTTCGGGTGGAGCAAACTGAACTAATCCCTGATCATCATTTAGAATATTCTCAGCCAATTGCTTTGCTTGCTGGTCGTGTTCAGTCGCAAGTACAACCCTTTTCCACCATTCAGATATGTCTTCCACACTATTCTGGATACAGTCAAGGACCTGCTCACCCAGCTGCAATGCTCCTGAAATTATTTGATGGAAAGCCTGAAACGCGCGCTCATCAATAAACTCCAGTTTCCGGAAATCGAACTTCATCAACTGATGGTAGATGCACTGAATAAAGTCATAAATGGTGTTCACGTTTACAGTGGCGACCAAGGCACCGGCAGCACCGACCCCAAAACACGCTCCAACCCGACTTCGGATCATAAACTTGCCGTCATCGAAAGCGACATAGAGCTTGGCCTCACCACCACCACCAACTTGAGCATTGAACTCCCCGCCAATCTCAGCAAACGCCGAGAAAGCTGGCTCATCGCCGGTCCGCTGTTCGGGGTTATCCCATTCCAGCGCGCCTTTTACGCCACAGCCACCGGAGATACCCGCAAACGCCGATGCGCCCACATCGGCACCCTGTACCGGTGGATGCGGTTCGAAATCGGAATCGGATTCGGCTTTTTCCCGGGCCTCATTATCGGTCAGTCCTTTCAACGCGGCCTTCGAGCCGTCCATGCTCAGCTCGACATTGGCGCAGACCAGCGCCTTGGCACCGGCAAAGCCGATCAGTTCGATGATCATGCTGGCCCGGACGGCGCCGAAATCCAGAGTGGTGGTGTCGGGCGAATGCTTGTTCTCCAACTCCAGCTGGAGCGCAAAGCCGTCCTTATCCGGAAAGTGGCTTTCCACCGTGACCTTGCCCTCGGCCAGAGCCGCCGAGGCGGAGGCATTGGCCGCGAGACCGATGGCGGTTTTGCTGACGCTTGCACTTAATGAGGCACCAGCCATCAGCCGCATGACGGCGGCTTCGGTGGTGGCGGTGAAGTGGTCGGAGTCGGCCAGCCAGTCCCGCTTTTGCCCGGTGGTCTCGTTCCAGCTTTCGGCCCAGTCGGTCATGGCGGTGTCGAACTGGGCGAGGTTGAGTTTGAAATCGACTTTCTCCAGGCCGCCCTGATAGTCCTCTTTCAGGGTGCGTTGCGCCTTGGCGGCATCGAAGGAGCCGGTGGCGTCGGTGAAGCGGCGTTCGTCTCGCACGGTGACGGCGAGGCTGTAGCGGCGAACGTGGTTGGCGATCTTGTCGCTGCGCACGTAGGTGGCCTTGCGGCCTTTGTAGCCGGCCAGTTCGGTCAGCCCGGCGATGCCGGTGTCGCTGCGCCCGGCCGGGGCCAGGGCTTTCATGACGGCGGCTTTCTTTTCGGGGATGGCTTCCTGGTCGTCTGCTTCCACGGCGTCGTTCAGGGCTTGAAGGGCGTCGTCGATGAGTTGGCTGTCGGTGTCGATCTGGTGGGTTAAGTAATCGGTCACCAGCAGCTGTTCACCGGTCTCCGGGCGGTAGCAGACGTCCAGTGGCTGCGCGCGGGGGTTGCTGGGCGGTTCAATGCGAATCGTCCGGCTGTGTTCGACTGTGCCGTTGCGGGCGGTCAGTTGGTAGTCACCGGCCTTGACCGGTATGCGGAAGTCCCAGAACCGGGTTTCTCCGGAGGTGGCCGCTGGGCCTGGCTGGAACGGCAGGTTCTGTTGGCCCTCGGTCGGCCCGTCCCAGGTGAGCGAGATGCTTTTGGTCTGCGGGTTCGCCGAGCCGGAGATCGGCAGACGGAAACCGGGCACCTGGATCCGGCTGCCCGGTGCGGGCAGTCGGTCGTAGCTGTGGCGCTCATTGAGGTTCAGCAGTGGCTTGAGGATCGGCAGGCCATAGAGCCGCCGGGCCAGGTCGAATACGGATTCGTCTTCGCCCAATTGGTAAGCCTCGCGGCTCGGGTGGATGGGCCGCTCGCCCAGTTCAAGCTCCGGCGGTTTTGGGTGGGTACCGTCTAACGGGTCGTAAATGTGAACCGTCACGTTGAAATGCGGTGGCCCGGTGAAACGACCACCGCCCCAGCGGCTGGGGCCCTCGCCCTCCTCCGTCTCGCGCCCGTTCTGGGCATTTCGACCGGCCCCGGCACCGCCGCACGTTTTCGAATCGGACGGGAAGCGGCGAAACAGAAAGGGTTGGCCCCGGTCGAAGGCAGAAATGCCCCGGGCCTTGATGTGCTTGGCTGTGCGGCCATCCCAGAGAATCAATATCCGGTCTGAAGGCACCGGCTCCAGCATCCAGGTCAGCCCTTCCACCCGGCATTGCAGCCAGCGGCCGTCCCGAACGAGCGGGCGCAACTGCCTGGCCACCGGGTGGGGCAGAGAAAACCATTGAATAGTGTGATATCCGGCCGGCGGGTCGGTGGGTGTCGAGGCATCCACCTCGGGGTCAAATACACTCATGAAGCGTCCTTTTTCCGTTGCATCGCGGTTGTCCTTACCGAGGCCCGGCTCCCGTAATGCGGGTTCGAGACGCCTGACTGCTCGACAACGAAGGGAAATGGGAGTGTAAGGAAATGGAACCGGGCAGGTAACCGTTGGAAAGGGCTGGTTTCGAGGAGTTAATCACAAAATTAAATATTGGATCGGCGATCGGGTTTGATGATGAGGGAGGTTTTTAGGTTGAACGAGGCTTTTGGGGGCTGCCAGACGGTTTATCTGGATGGGTAATTGCGTTTACGGCGACCCCTGGAAAGGCGGTAAAAGTATTACGCATTGTCGTTTTTTGAAATTGGGTTTAACTGGGGATCTGTTCGGAAAACACCGCCTCGGTTGGGCGGGGTTGTTCAAACGCCTGGCTCAGCAGGTTCACTGCCGACTCGGCCCGCGATGGCAACCCGCCTTCGGCGTAGGTGATGGCCTGGGCCTGCACCCGGGTGCGGAACGGCCGGCTGTCGGTCGGTTCCCCGGACAGATTATCCAGACTCGTGCGAAACCGACGACCGCACGCCAGCGTCAGCCACCACTCAATGGCTTGCGGCTTCACCTCAACGCGCTCGAACTCCGCCTGTTGCTCCGCATTACGACCGTCCGGGCAGTACCAGTAACCGTAATCCTCCAACCCGCGGCGCCGTTCACCGGCCAGGCACCAATGGGCCAGCTCGTGGAGGGCACTGTTGAAGTACCCATGGGCGAAGAAGATGCGATTGTGTGGTGTTTGCGCATCCGCCGGTAGATAGAGAGGCTCGCCTGCGCCCGGGATCAGTTGGGTATTCCAGGATTGGGTGAGCCAGGGGTTTAGTGTCGACAACAGATGCTCGACGCCCGGTTCCCAGTGGGGTTTTGGGAGGGTTTGGGTGTCTGGTGTGGTGTTTGGTTGGGTGAGTGCGGTCATGGGGTGGGGAGTTTACTGGTTTGGTTGTTGTTGGGAAGGGGGTTGAACTTTTGGGCGGTTGTTTGGATTGGGGTTGGTTTTGTTTGGTCGCGCACGGCGCCGCGTGCGGACCATGGCTCCTACATAGATCGGGGGGTGCGTTGCCATTGCACCAGATTAAGGCACAATAGACGGCTCCCTATTCGACCGGTTGGTTAAGAATCGACCGCCCTCCCCTTACCCTACAATTAAACCAGTGGGGGTGGGGTATGTGGTCACCGAAGGCTAGTGGCAGGTGCCGGTGGTGCTCACGCAGGGGAGTGCGCATCATGGATGATGCGGTCTAGCCCCCATGGATGGGTTCACGGCGACCCGGAGTGAGCACCACCGGCACCTGCCACGGGTTCCCGGCACCAATTACACCAACCGACCACCGAAACAAACCAGAGGCACTTGTGGACGAGACCCATCAGCCGCCCCCCGAACCGAAAGCCGGGCGGGTTGCGACAACCCTGATTGAATGGAAAACACTGGCCATCCTCGGCGGACCGATCCTGGTCGCCCAATTGGCGCAAATGGCCAACGGCGTCATCGACACTGTCATGGCCGGCCACGCCAGCGCCGAAGACCTCACTGGTGTCGCCATTGGCGGCAGCCTGTGGAGCCCCATATTCCTGCTGTTCATGGGCACCCTCAGTGCATTGCAGCCCATTATTTCCGGCTACCGGGGCGCCGAACAGACCGACCGCATCATGCCCATCACCTGGCAAGGGCTGTACATCGGCGCCGGCGCCACCGTCCTGATGGTGCTCTTTTTGCTCAACGTGCACCCCATACTCGACCTGTTAAAGCTGGACCCGGTGAGCTCCGACATCACCCAGGGCTACCTCAGCGCCTTCGCCTGGGGCGTGCCCGGCCTGCTCGGCCTGTTCGCCCTGCGCGGGCTGACCGATGGGCTCGGTCACACCAAAGTCATCATGGCTTTTTCCCTGCTGAGCACGACCATCAACCTGCCACTGAACTACATCTTTATCTACGGCAAGCTTGGCGTGCCCGCCATGGGTGGCGTCGGTTGCGGTTGGGCGACGGCAATCTCGGTCTGGTGCGCGCTGATCGCCCTGGTGGTGTACCTCAACACCAGCCGGACCTATCAGGACTTTCATCTCTGGCGGGACCGGGCCAAACCCTATTGGAATGACATCGTCTATGTGCTGAAACTGGGCATCCCCATTGGTTTCACCATCTTCGTCGAAGCCAGCATGTTCGCCGTCATCGCCCTCTTTTTGGCTCCGCTCGGCCCCGTCATCGTGGCCGGCCACCAGATCGCGCTGAACGTGGTGTCGCTGGTGTTCATGGTGCCGTTGAGCCTGGGCATGGCATTGACGCTGCGCATCAGCTTCCTGATCGGGGCTAAAGCGCCGGACACCGCCCGGCTGGTGGCGCGCAGTTCACTGATACTGGTGGCGATCATCGCCCTGGTGTACGCCACCAGCCTGTTCGCCACCACCGAGCTGATCGCCCGGCTGTACACCGGCGACACCGACGTACAGGACGTGGCGGCGAAACTGCTGATGTTCGCGGCCATCTTCCAGATCGCCGATGTCATGCAGGTCACCTGCATCAGCGCGCTGCGCGGCTATCGGGATACCCGCATTCCAATGTTCATCATGCTGCTGTCGTTCTGGGCGATCTGCCTGCCGCTGGGGTGGGTGCTCACCTTCACGGACTGGCTGGTGCCCGCCCTGGGGGCGCCCGGGTTCTGGATTGCGTTGACGGTGGGACTATCAGTGGCGGCGACGCTGCTGGCGTCCCGGCTGTTCTGGTTCAGCCGGGCGAAGAATCAGCGGCCGGCCTTGCAGATGTAGTAGTGGAATTCTTCTTCGGTCTGCGTCTGCGCCACAAGCTCGTGTTGCAGGAATTCGCAGAACTGGGGAATGTCGCGCTGGGTGGCCGGGTCGGTCGCCAGCACGCGCACGGTCTCGCCTTTTTGCATGGCGCGCATCTGGCGGTGCAGCATCATGACCGGTTCCGGGCAACGCAGGCCGCGGGTGTCGAGTTCGTGGTCGTAAGTCGGTTCTGTCATGCGTCGGTTCTCGTGAGGTAAACCGTGATTTCCTCGCGGTCGAAATAAAGGTGTTTGGCCGCCAGATGATAGCGCACCCCGGCATCGCCGAGCCGCCGGTCGATCTGCTCGCGAATGCCCTGCCAGGTTTGCCAGCGTTTTTTCATCGGCAGTTTCAGGTTGAAGATCGTCGAGCGGGTCCAGCCGTTCGTCAGCCAATCCAGCATGCGCTCGGCCACCCGGGCCGGTTGCTCCACCATATCACAGACCAGCCAGTCGACCGGATAGTCCGGCGCCCAAGTAAAACCGTCGGCGCGCAGGTGCTCGACCTGGCCGGTGGCCATCAGGTCTTCGTCCATCGGGCCGTTGTCGATGGCCTGTACGGCCAGCCCCTGGTTCACCAATTGCCAGGTCCAGCCTCCGGGTGCGGCGCCGAGGTCGACGCCGGTGTGGGTGTTTTCCATTGTCCGTCGCCAGTCGGGGCCCAGAAAGACATGAAAGGCTTCTTCCAGTTTCAGGGTGCTGCGGCTCGGTGCCTGCGGCGGGAATTTCAGGCGCGCGACACCCATGGGCCAGCGCGGCCGGTGCTCGGGTTTGTCGAGGCCGAGCAGGACGTGGCTGGAATCCAGAAACAGGGCGTGCCAGGCGGGCTGATTCGGTTGATCCTTAGGTGTCAGCAAGTCGGCGCCGCGCATGGCCTGGCGCAGCGGGTGTACGAACTTGCCGGCAAAGCGGGCGGTGGCCCGGTAGGCGTCGCCTTCCGAAGTGTCGCAGAACAGCTGACCGCCTTGGGGTTGGCCGCCCAGGGCGTCGAGAATCGGGCTGACGCGGTCTTTCTCCGGCAGGTCGGTCAGCTCGGCGGTGACGGGCCAGGCTTCGCGAGCGAAGACCAGTTGCGGCAGTTGGCTGTACAAACGGTCGGCCTGGTCGGTTTCGAACAGAACGAAACCACTGTCGGCCTCCAGACGGGACCACCCGTAGGCGCCCCGCTCGGCGGCAGCTTCGGTGATTTCGGCCAGGCATTCTTTCTCGAACCCCGGGCGGCACAGTAACAGCAGGCGTGTACTGCCGGTTTCCATTATTCCAGCTCCAGAGCGGGTGCGGTGATCATCCGGCCATGCACCAGCATGGGATGGCTTTGGTTTAGCAAGGTCTCGGCGAAGGCCAGCGCGCGTTTTTCGGACCAGAGGACGTCGTTCAACCGCCACCGCATGAACCCGACGTGGCCGCCGCGCAGCGGCGCTTCCAATTGCAGAAACGGCGACGGTTTGGCCGGGCGCTGGTAGCAGGGGCCGGCCAGGAAGGGGTCGTCCAGGGCGTTGACCACCAGCGTCGGCCTGGTCAATTTCGGCAGCACGGCGCGGGAGGAACAGCGGGCCCAGTAGTCCTCGGCGCTGTCGAAGCCGTGCAATGGCGCGGTGTAGCGGTCGTCGAAATGTTTGAAGGTCTTGAGTCGGTCGTAGCCGCCCAGACTGACAAGTTGCGGAAAACGCTCGGCCTTGTCGGCGATTTTGACTTTCAAATCGCGCAGGAAGCGTCGCATGTAGATCGACTGGGCGGGTTTGGCCAGTTGCTCGGAACAGGCGGCCAGATCCATGGGCACGCTGAATGCGGCGCCGCCCATCACTTCCGATTCGAGATCCGGCTCGGCCAGGGTCAACACGCTTTGGTTACCGCCCATGCTGAAGCCGACCAGAAAGATGTGCTTGAAGCCCTGTTCAATGCCGTGACGGATCATGCGGCGCAGGTCGTCGATGGCGCCGCTGTGGTAGAAGCGCGGCAGGCGGTTGAATTCGCCACCGCAGCCCCGGAAGTTCCAGGCGTAGACGTGCCAGCCGGCGTTGTGGAAGTGCCGGGCCATGCCCTGGACATAGGGTCGGCGGCTGTTGCCTTCGAGACCGTGGCTGATGATGACCAGGGGCGCGTCCGGCTGGGCGGAGGGCAGTTGGTCGAGCAGCAGAAAGTCGCCGTCGTCGAGTTCCAGACGTTCGCGCACGAACGGCACGGTCACGCGTCGGAAAACCGACGGTACGATCGATTGCAAATGGCCGTTCGCCATGGCGAGGCCGGCGACGTACGGTGGATGTTCGAGGTCTTCGTGAGTCACAGCGGGGTGGCCGACAGCATGGAAGGCGGGATTCTAATGGATGTGGGCGTTGTTCGCGACCGTGGGTTATAGGAGTTCGAATCGTCCCGGAGGCGGTGGCCCGCGTCGGCTACCGGGGATACCCCTGTGGGGTCGGCGTAAATCCGTCCATGGAGCCTAGACCGCAGCATCCCTGCTGCGGACTTCCCCACAGGGGTAGCCCCGGCATCCGCCGCTAGTCTACTCGGCGAACTCCGAAACTTGAGCAACCCACCAATTGCCTACCCGGCCACTTTCAACAACCCATACGCCAACAAAAACAACACCGCCACCACAAACCCGGTCAACCGGACCTGCTGACACCGGCGACACGGTTTCTTCGCCATGGCTTACGCGGCCTTCCTGGGCATGTACCGCGTGCTCAGGGCGTCAAAAAAGCTTTCGCGCAGTTGTGAGATCTCGCGTTTGACTTCGTCGAGGCTGTGCATCTCTTCTCCGCTGAACTGCTGTTTCTCGGCATGCACCTGGCGGCGCAGGTTGACGATTTTGGAGCCGTAGATGCGCAGGGCGCGTTCGAGTTTTTTCTCGCCGAGCAGCAAGAGGGTGCTTTCGGCTTCGGTGAGGTCGCGGAAGACGTCGACCAGTTCCTGGCCGACGCGGCTCATTTCGTCGCGACGGGATTTTGGCCAGTGCTGTCCGTAGCGGGTGAATTCGGTGGCGAGGGCGAGGTATTGCTGGTAGACGTGGTGGACGCGGCCGACGTTGGCGGCGACCTGTTCGAGCAGTTCCCGGCGTTTGCGGATGTCTTCGACGATTTTCTGGTCCAGGGTACGGTGGCGACGCAGGTACCACCAGAAGACCAAGGCGCTGAACAGCATTCCCGCTGCGATTTTGACACCGGCATCGACCATTTCCAGCGTGATCATAGGCTTCCTCGTTGATATTTTGACGGTTATTGGGCCAATAAGGGTGCTGAGCAGGTTTCGTGCCTATTTTTTGTTGGTTTGGTGCCTGGGGCCGCATCGGTGTGGGAGTAGGGGTATCCAGGGTCGCCGTAAATACGTCCTTGTAGGCTAGACGGCGGCATCCATGCCGCCGACTTCCCTGGATACCCCTACTCCCACACCGCTGCTTTCCTAGGTGCCATCCATAAACACGAACCTGGGGTTTCTTTGTAGGGCAGAAGAGCGACAGCGTTATCTGCCAAGTGGGCGACAGCCCACCCATGCCCCCCACGAACAACAAATGGCACAATAAGAACGCTAACGCGTTCCCGGCAGATTACGCCTTAGGCTCTTCTGCCCTACATGTGAATTGGGGATACACGCAAAAAACCTAAAAAAAACAAGGCATTAGTGCTTGACACATATCCGCTGATCAATAGAATACAACGCCGTTGCTCCTCGATAGCTCAGTTGGTAGAGCAGTAGACTGTTAATCTATTGGTCGCAGGTTCGAGTCCTGCTCGAGGAGCCAGTTTTGATACTGGTTGTTTAATCGCTACAATAGGCACCGAACAATCAGGCAGGTTTATTCCTCGATAGCTCAGTTGGTAGAGCAGTAGACTGTTAATCTATTGGTCGCAGGTTCGAGTCCTGCTCGAGGAGCCAAACAAAAAAGGCGAACCCAAGGGTTCGCCTTTTTTATGCTTGGTGGTTTATTTGGTGTTGGATTACGGGCTTCGCCCTAATCCAACACCACGACAAAGGCTACTTAGCCTTCGCCGTCACCACCCTCGCCTTCACTGGCGATCACTTCCAGCAGTTCCACTTCGAAGATCAAGGTAGAACCGGCCGGGATGCTGGGGCTTGGGCTGTTGCTGCCGTAGGCCAGTTCAGACGGGATGTAGAACTTGTATTTGTCGCCTTCGGTCATCAACTGAACGCCTTCGGTCCAGCCTTTGATGACGCCGCTCAGCGGAAATTCGATCGGTTCGCCGCGGTCGACGGAGCTGTCGAAGACGGTGCCGTCGATGAGGGTGCCGTGGTAGTGAACCCGGACGGTGTCCTGAGCGGTGGGTGAGGCGCCGGAGTCGGTCTCGGACAGGACTTCGTACTGCAGGCCGGAGTCGGTGACGGATACTTCGTCGCGCTCGGAATTTTCAGCCAGGAACTCTTGGCCGGCGGCTTTGGTTTCTTCCGCTTTGGCTTGCTGCTGGGCCTGCTGTTCGGCCTGGGCTTGCTGTTGCTGCTGTTGCAGGGTCTGGATGGCGGCGTTGATGCGGTCGTTGCTCAATTCACTTTCTTCACCCGCCATGGCGGCGCGCAGGCCGGCGACGAGGGCGTCGACGTCGAGGTCGAGTCCCTGGGTCTGTTGCTTGAGGTTGGTGGCGAAGCCGTAGCCGATGCCGTAGGAGGCGACCTGCTCGTCGGTTTCCAGCGCGGTATCTTCCGCCAGTGCGTAGCCCGCCATGGTCAGCGCGCACGCGCCGGCCAACAAACCTGTTTTCAATTTTTTCAGTTGCATAGTGTTTTCCCAGTCGCGGCGGCCGATGTGGGGCTATCCCCTCGGGTTGGGCCGCCGAGAATTTCGAGCGGGGAAACCGTGCCCCGCCCATGTCAAGACAGCTTCCGGTGCCTATTCACCAGAGGGCTTGTCCAAGCCCTCTACAACGCTTTACCGAAAGTAGCGCCGCAGTGTAACCCGATGTACAGGCGGGAGACCACCGGGTTTACCGCGAATTGACCGTCATTTCGCCGTCGGTCGGCATGGATGTGAGGCGGGTATCACTGGGTCGGGTTTGGTAGGGGGCGGATGTCGCCTCGGGGGCGCCGGCCCGATTGGCCCAGCGCTCTTCCAGCCAGAGCGGCAGGCTGATGACCAGGTCGTACAGGGCGAGCACCATGTCGGCGAGGTAGCGCACCACGGTGGCGGCCAGGCGCAGAACCAGGCCGATGGCGTTCAGCACGAGCGCCAGGGCGTCGGCCGCGAGGGTGCGTATGGTTTCAAGCCAGCGCTCGAGCGGGACGGCGGTGAACAGCAAGGCGAACGGCAGGATAAAGCCGAGCAACATGCGGGCACCGATGGCGAGCCATTCGTCCAGCATCGGGGCTTCGACGACGACAACCGGGTATTGAATAAGGCCGCTGAGCGGGTCGCTCGCGTTCAGCACGGTTGCGCGCAGGTAGAGCAATCCGCTTTGCGACAGCGCAAGCAGCGTCAGCAGACCCAGCAGACACCAGAACAGGGCCTTGCGGCGAACCGGATCCATGCCGACGAACCCTTCGAAGAAGCGGGTGACCTGCAATACTTCGAGCAGCAGCAGTCCGAAGACGACTTCGAGCGTAATCAGCGCCATCGCCGCGAGGTCGGCGAGAGCCAGGCCGCCGACGGACTGGCCGGGCGTCATGCTTTCGGCCAGGGGTTGGCGTACCAGTTCGAAGTTCAGCCAGGCGATGCCGAACCAGGCGGCCAGTGCCAGGGAGGCGAACAGAAAGTGCGTCAGGGTGGAGACACGCAGCGCCCGTTCGGCGCGCTCGGTGCCGCTCTGGATCTCCCGGTACTGATTCAGGTGCTTGTCGATCTCGTCGGCCTGGGTCAGCAGGCTGCGTATGCCGGTGCCGACCCGCTGCAGGGCGTGGTTGAGCTTGCGCCACTGGGGCATCATGCCGTGCAGTAGCCGGTGGCGCTGGGTCATGCCCTTGCGGTAGTCGGCCAGCGACTGGCGGTGTTGTTTGTGGAGGTTGGTTTCCAGGTCCCGAAGGACGTTGGAGACGACCGGGTTACCGCTCTGGGTTTCGCGCAGACGGACGACCGCTTCGATGGCGTCGAGCCAGTCCGGCGCCGGCGGCGGTGTTTCGGCGGTGCGGTGGTAATCTTCTTCCAGCTTGTTGATGTGGTGGTCGATGTCGTGCTGAAGGTCGGGGAAGCGGGCCAGGTCGCGCTCGACGAAGGCGCGGACACGATGGAATTCCCGGTCCAGCCGCCGTTCCAGCCGGCTTTTACCCAATTCGAACAGGACTTCCCGGTTACGCTCTCGCACCTGATCGGCCATGTTCGTCAGGGCGCGTGCCAGCTGACGCAACAGGGCCATGAACAGCGACGCCAAACGACGCACGAGACGATGCACAGCCGCGCGGGACACGTAGAGCAACAGCCAGGCGGCCAGGGCGAGCAACGCCCAGGACCATGGGGGTAATTCGGCCAGGTTCATTCCGTTTCCACCTACTTCTTCGGGTTGAATCCGGGGCTCCGCCCGGATATTGATCAGGATTTAAACAGGAGAGTGTATCCGAAATCGGATGCCGGATGCGAGTCGCCGGGACCCATGCTCAAGAAAATACGGCCCGGGCCCGATACACTAACCATACACACCCCGATACAGGACACCCCGGTGATACCACGCTTCTCCCCTGCTCTACTCTGGTTCGCCCTGTCGATGCTCGCGCTCGCGGGATGCAGCCAGGATACCGGCGATTCGGACCCGACCGAAGACCAGGGCAGCGCGGAGACCTCCCCCAGCGTCCGCCTCGCCGGCACGGTCGCCACCGGACGACCCGGCGAATGGGCCGAGGTCTGTATCGGCGAAACCTGCAGCCGGGCCGACGCCGAGGGCGAATACCGGCTGAGCGGGGAGTTCGAAACCTCCGCCCTGGTCTCCGCCCGGATCCCGAACCCCGACGGTTCCGAGACCGAACTGACCAGTTTGCACCGGTATGACAGCGGTCAAACGACCTATCTGGTCAACATAAACCCGCTGACCGACGCCGTGCTCGACGCCTTCAGTCACTTCAACCGGGGGGAATCACTGGCGGACTGCCGCGCCGCTTCCGGCTGCGAACAGGCCTTAGTCGATACCTTCACCGGGGAGGTCCAGGCCACGGTCATCACCCAGCTCGCCGACTGGGCGGGCGACGCCTGGGAAACGCCTCGAGAGCCGTTTTCCGACCCCTACCGCGCCGACCCGTCGCTGGACTGGCTCGATAACCTGTTCGACCACCTGCGGTTCGACGTCGATGAGACTGGCCTTGGCATTCTCGACAACGACGGTTTCGAACTGGGCCGCCTGCCGCTCGATACCCTGTTCGACGACACCGTCGAGGTGTTACCGCTGGATGAAGAGCAATTGGCGCGAGCCCTGACGATCGAGCCGGCGGTTCAAAACACCAATGCGATCGAAATTCGTTATGAGGTTACCCCCGGGACAAACGTGACCGTGCCACAAGATGTGACCATCGATGCCTCCGCCAGTTTTTCGCCCGGCGGTGAGTTAACCATCCAGCACGAATGGGTGGCGCCCGATGGCACCGTCACCCGGTACGACTCGGCCAGCGCCACGGCGCCTATCGACGTGGCCGGCGGCCATCACTGGGTGATCCTGGCGACGGACGCCCAGGGTAACAGGCTCACGACCGGCCTGGACATCGACGCCCTGGCCAATGACGTGATCGAGGACCCGGAATTCGGGTCCGAAGGCAGTTGTCAAACGACCAACATGACCGCGAACAGCATGAACATCTGCGAGGAAACACTGGATGGCGGTGCGCTCGGGGTATGCGAACCCACCGTCAGCGGGTCGACCCAGACGCTGAAATCACCGGCGCCCTGCTCGCCGATCGAGCAGCACGGCGGGCGGTTTTTGGGGGTGTGCACCGTGGTGCTGAACGAGATTCGGGTGTTTCATTATGAGAACCCACTGCGGAATACCGGGTTGACGATGGCCGAGTTGCGGGCGTTGAAGGCGGAGCATTGTGTGGATGTGTTTGGGGGGAGTTGGAGTACCGAGCCGTAGGGTTGTGGGGGGTGTGGGGTTGCGGGGGTTGTAGGGCAGAAGAGCCTTAGGCGACATCTGCCGTTGATAGAAAACGGTGCCAATCGAAAGCCCATTGTCACCGTAGATTACCCACGGCAGATATCGCCCAAGGCTCTTCTGCCCTACCGGAGCCTGATGGCTTCAATCAAATCCGTCGCCAACACAATCCGATAACGCTGTGCCAACTGCGCACCCAGCTTCGCATGCCACCAAGCCCCGGTTTTAGCCGCTTCCTCAGCCCCCAACCCCTGTGCCATCAGCCCGGCGATCAACCCAGCCAGGGTATCGCCCATACCCGGTGTGGCCATGGCCGGGTCGCCGGGGTGATTGAAATACAGCCGCCCCTGATGGGCGATCAGGCTGCCGGCGCCTTTGAGGATGACGGTGGTCTGGTACCGCTCGCTCAGTTCCATCGCGGCCTGGCAGCGGTCGCTTTGGATGTCCTTTGTGGACCGGCCGAGCAGGCGGGCGGCTTCGCCGGGGTGCGGGGTGAGCACCCAGTTGTGGACCGGCTTGGGGAATCGCGCCAGCCAGGTGAGACCGTCGGCGTCGAGGACGCCCCGGGCGTCATGATCGTCCAACAGCAATCGCCGATACAGTGCCCCGGCGGTATCGCCCTGCCCCAGGCCCGGGCCGAGGACATGAATGCTGCCATCCGGTACATAGTCCGCCGTCAGTTCGGTGGACATGAGCTCGGGCTGGGCGATCAGGGCACTTTTGGCCTGTTCCGGGCTGGTGTGCCAATAGACCTTGCCGGCACCGGCGGCCAGAGCGGCACGCGCGGCGAGCAGGCCGGCCCCACCCATGCCTTCGGCGCCGGCGAGGACGCGAACACCGCCGAATTGTCCTTTGTGACTGTCCCCGGGACGGGCCGGCCGGTCCAATGCCCGGTCGAGGTATACGGCCTCGCCATCGCTCCAGAAACCGCCCGATGGCCATTCGACGCCGAGTGTCTCCAACACCAGTTCGCCACAGACGGCCGGCCCCTGCCCGGTCAGCAAGCCAGGCTTGTAGGCGATGAAACTGATCGTGCGGTCGGCCTTGAGCAAGGCCAGGTCGGCCTGGCCGGTGGCGGCGTTCAGGCCGGATGGAGCATCGACGGCCAGCACCGGCGCCCGGCGCTCGCGCACCCGGTTCAACAGATCGACCAGGTTGGCCTTGAGCTCACCGACGTGTCCGGTACCGATGAGGGCGTCGATGACCAAATCCGGCGAATCATAGGGCAGATTGGATTCCAGCGTCCCGCCCTGGTCGGCGTATTCCTGCCAGGCGCGGTAGGCATCGGTGTCGGGTTTCGGTTCGCCCGAGGGCGCGATCACCGTCACCGTCACCCCCACGGCCCGCAGACGCGCGGCGGCGATGTAGCCGTCCCCGCCGTTGTTGCCCCGCCCGGCCAACACCCAGACGTATTTCAGGCCCGGCCAGTGGTGGCAGGCCAGTTCCGCCACGGCGCTGCCGGCCCGGGTCATCAGAGGCCAGGTGGAGCCGCCATGGTTGTCGGCCCAGTCACGCTCGACAGATTTGACTCGGTTGACGCTGAGTACCGGTTGCATGGTGTGTTCCTTGGCGGTGAACTTTGTTGATGATTGTAGGGCAGAAGAGCCCCAGGCGATATCTGCCGGGGTTTTAGGTGGCAATGTCATGGCTTCAGGCACCGTATGCTATCAACGGCAGATATCGCTGTTAGCTCTTCTGCCCTACGGGTCCCGGGGTTCGATCGCGGGGTTCGGGTTCCGGGGTTCGGGTTCCGGGGTTCAATCCGACACGATGGATGAGAAATTCCGACCCATCAGGCACAATTTCAACCTAAACCCCTCATCGAGCCATTATGAAACGAGCCCGAGCTCCCGAACAGAAAGCGGCCCGGCGTGAAGCCTTGCTGGCCGCGGCGGCCCATTGCTTCATGACCAATGGTCACCGTTTGCCGTCCGCGGCCGAGGTCGCTCGAGCGGCCGGCGTGGCGAAGGGGACGGTGTATCTGTATTTCTCGACGAAGGAGTCGATGTTCCTGGCGCTGCTCGGGCATCAACTCCGGACGGTACTGGACCGGTTGAATACGCTCGATCAGCACGCCGATCTCGCGGATCAGCTGGCCGATCGCCTGCTGGCCTTTGTCCGGGAGGAACCGAGCTTTCTGCCGTTATCGGCCTTGCTGCAAAGCGTATTGGAGCACAACCTGGACGTCGAGACGTTGCGTACCTTCAAACGGGAGCTTTCTGGTGCCCTGGCTTCGACCGGTGCGCAGTTGGAACAGGCGTTTCAGTTGCCGGCCGGCATGGGCAGTCGTGCGCTGTTGCACAGCTATGCGTCGATGCTGGGGATCTGGCAGTTTGTGCAGTGGCCCGGGGCCTTGGCGGGGGAAGAATCAAACCCGGAGTTCGCGCCCTTGCGGCGGGATTTCGAGGAAGAATTGAAGTGGGTTTTGGTTAGGATTTGGCGTGTTTGAAGGGTTCATTGTTGGATTACGCTCTTCGAGCTAATCCAACAAAGGGGCCACGACACCAAGTCGTCCTGGCGAATATGATGTAGGTCGGATTAGCCCCGAAGGGGCGTAATCCGACAATAAGCCTAAACAGTAAGCTTAAAAGTGCAGCGCGGCGCCGGCAAAGAAGCCGGAGAAGTTCACGTCGGACGCGAAGTCGGAGGTGTCGGCACCCAGGGTGGACTCACCGATGCTCAGGCTGTAGTTCCGGTAGCCCGCTTCAACACCCAGCTTGACCAGGATGTTGGTCGGCATGGGCGCGTACCAGGTGCCCTTGATGTTCCAGTCGGTGACGTTGGTGTCGCCCAGCGGCAGGGTTTTGATCTCGCCACCGAACTTGACGTCCACCGGCAGCGGCGGTGTGACGGAGGCCGACAGGTAGCCCATGGGCACAATGATCGGGGTGCCGTTCACCTGGAAAGGCGCATCGATTTTCTCACCGGTGTTCTGACCTTCGGCTGTGAACCCACCAACCAGAGAGCGGAAGTTCAGACCGAAGTCGAATGAGGCCATCGGCAGCGGAATGCCGTAGGTCAGGCCCAGGTCGAAGTAGCTCATGTCGAATTCGGAAACGACATCTTCGCTGTAGGTAAAGGATTCACCGCCGTAGGACACTTCCTGGTTGACGGTATTGGTCCCGGAACTGACCAAGTTTTGGTACTGCAAGCTGACGTCCGGGAAGATAGGCCAGGAAAATTTGGCCGATGCATAGAGACCGTTTTCGGCTTCTTGAGCCAGACCGACCGGTTCGGACGAGCCGTCGGTTCCGGTCAGGTCGATGGAATCATTGGCCAAGGTACCTTCGTTCAAGCTGTTGAAGCTATACCCGATGGCGCCGTCGATATCGATCAACACCTTGGCGGAGGCTACGGGCGCGGTCATGGCCACGGCAGCGGCTACAATCCAGTACTTCATCGATGTTCCCCTTTTTTCGAATGGTTTTTTATCAATACGTGTCGAGTGTAGCAAAGGCTCAGTCAAACTGAATGCCGATGCGGCGGCCTACCGCTTCATAACTCTCGATCACATTACCCAGATTCTGGCGGAAACGGTCTTTATCCATTTTCTCCAGCGTGTTGGCGTCCCAGAGTCGGCAGCCATCCGGCGAGAATTCGTCACCGAGGACGATCCGGTCCTTGAAACGGCCGAACTCGAGTTTGTAGTCCACCAGTATCAGGTCTCCGCCGGCGAACAGGTTAGTCAAAACGTCATTAACTTGTAGCGTTAATGCTTTCATTTGTGCCACTTCATCCGCCGTCGCCCAACCGAAGGTTTCGATGTGCGAGTCGTTGATCATCGGGTCGTGCAGGGCGTCGTCTTTCAGAAAGAATTCGAACACCGGTGGGTTCAGCTCGGTACCCTCTTCGATGCCCAGGCGGCGGCAGAGGCTGCCGGCGGCCCGGTTGCGCACCACGCATTCGACCGGAATCATCGACAGGTTCCGCACCAGGCTCTCGGTCTTGGATAACTGATCGACGAAATGGGTCGCGATTCCGGCATCCTGCAGCTGTTTCATGACAAAGGCATTGAACTGGTTATTCACCTGGCCCTTGCGCTCCAGCTGCTCGACCTTCTCGCCATCAAAGGCCGAGGTGTCGTTGCGGAATTCGAGCACCAGCAGATCGGGGTCGTCGGTGGTGTAGACGGTTTTCGCCTTGCCGGCGTAGAGCTCGCCTGTTTTGTTCATGGTGTGGCCTCTCGTTTAGGCATGTTGCAATGTAATCCAGTCGCAGCCTTCGTCCTGGGACAGGGTATGGACGCGGGTCCGCTCCACCCCGTCCAGCACCGGCGCGAGCGCGGCCATGGCAAGATCGGGGTGGTTGTTGTGTTCGCTGATGTGGGAAATCATCAGGTGCTGCAGCCGGCCATGGTTGACCTCAGCGAGCAGACGCGCGGCCTGCTGGTTGGACAGATGCCCCCAGTCACCGCCGACCCGGCGTTTCAAGCTGGGCGGATAGGGGCCGTCGGCCAGCATTTGCGGGTCGTGATTGCACTCCAGCAGCAAAGCCTGACACTCGCGATAGGCCTGGGTCACCAGCGGAGTGATGCTGCCCAAATCGGTCAACAGGCCGAGCTGGAAGCCGTTGTGGTGAAACACGAACTGGCTCGGTTCCCGGGCATCGTGCGGCACGGTCACCGGTTCGATGTCGAGGTTGCCGATGGTAAACCGGCGATGAACGTTGATCGGCTCGAACACCGGAACCGGGGACTTGAAGGATCGGGCCGTGCCATGGGTCGTGTGGATGGGCAGATTATAGCGCCGGGCGAGCATGGGCGCGCCCTTGAGGTGATCACTGTGCTCGTGGGTGACCAGAATGGCGCTCAACTGCTCCGCCCGGATGCCGCGTGCGGCGAGGCGCGCTTCCGTCTCTTTCAGGCCGAACCCGCAGTCCACCAGGACCAGGGTTTCGCCGGCCTGTATCAGGGTGGCGTTGCCTTTACTGCCGCTCCCCAGCGAAGTGAAATTCACGACTATTGACCTTGTGACGTCTGGCCCTGTAACAGCTCGTTCCGCAACTGGGTCATCAGACGCTGGTTCTCCTCGGAGCTGAGCACCTGATCGTCCGAATACTCGGCGGAAATACCGGTGACACCGACCTTGGGCACCAGGATCAATTGTACATCCCGGCGTTCCTCGGTGAAAAAGGCTTTCAGCCGACCGAAAAAGCCGCGACCGGCGATGTCCGGGTCGCTCAGCTCCAGGCGGTACTCGCTGCGGTTGCGATCGGCGACCGGCCATTCCAGGCGGGTGACGGCGGCGTCGAGCAATTCCCAGGTCAGGCTGGCGTTGCGGTTCACTTCCAGGCTGATGTTGCCGAAGCTGTCGCTGACGGTTTCGACGGACAGCGAGTCCTGGCGGTCATCGTCAGGCGTCACGTCGGCGACGCGCAACGGCGGGCGCGGCAGGGTCGAGTCGTCCGACGTCACGGTTCGGGCCTGGTCGACCGGGATCGGGTACCAGTCGCCGCCGCTGTGGTCGGCGTCCGGCTGGTACTCGATATTCACCGGACGACCGCCACAGGCCGCCAACAGCAAGGTGCAGGTCAGAAGGGCTAGAAGGGTGCGCACGTCAGACGACACCCGAATCCATCAGCGCCTTGCGGACGATGTCGTGCATCGACTCCGACAGCGGGGTCAGCGGCAGTCGAATGCCTTCGGGAATCAGCCCCATGAGGTTCAGCGCCCATTTCACCGGAATCGGGTTGGCTTCCACGAACAGGTTGGTGTGCAGCGGCATCAACAGGTCGTTCAGGCGGGTGGCCGTCTCCCGGTCGCCCGCAATGGCGGCGGCGCAGAGGCTGGCCATCGCCTTGGGGGAGACATTGGCGGTTACCGAGACGTCGCCATGGCCGCCGAGCAGCATCAGTTCCATCGCGGTGGCGTCGTCGCCGCTGTAGATGGCAAAGCCCTCGGGGGCGTTGTCGATCAGGTAACGGGCGCGTTCCAGGTCGCCGGTGGCGTCCTTGATGCCGATGATGTTGGGTATCTCGGCCAGACGCAGGGTCGTTTCCGGCTGCATGTCGCAGGCGGTACGGCCCGGGACGTTGTACAGAATCTGGGGGATGTCGACGTTTTCGGCGATGTACTTGTAATGCTGGTACAGGCCTTCCTGCGTTGGCTTGTTGTAGTAGGGCGTCACCAGCAGCGCGGCGTCGGCCCCGGCGGCCTTGGCGGCCCGGGTCAGGTGCATGGCTTCGCGGGTGGAGTTACCGCCCGTGCCCGCGATCACCGGAATACGGCCCTTGCATTTGTCCACGGTGAAGCGGATGACCTCTTCATGCTCTTTCATGTCGAGCGTGGACGATTCGCCCGTGGTACCGACCGCGCCAATGGCGGCGGTGCCGTTTTCGATGTGGAATTCGATGAGCTGTTCAAGGTTGTCCCAGGCTACAGAACCGTCTGCATGCATGGGCGTCACCAGGGCAACAATACTGCCAGTGATCATGTAGAAAACGTCTCCCCACTGTCCCGTTTTGGTCAGGTCGTGATATGCGGTGCGCAAGCCATGGTGGCGACAGGTGCGCTCATGGCCGGGTCGGCTGCTGGCAACCCGGGCTGACAGTCCGGTTCGTAACGACCGGGGACCGCGACAGCGACGGGGTTGCACTCGGCGCAATGGTACTGGGGGCCTTGCGACGACACAAGGCGTGAAAGCGGTGCCAGCCCACCTTTTCTGGCACTTTTTCCTAGCGAAAAGGGGATTTTGGACCATACTTGGGGTTTGACTGGCCGGACTTCGCCGGCATTTACGCCGTTGGACCGAGAGGAGATAAGGATATGGCACTGCAACCAGGTCAACCCGTACCCGACTTTGTCGTTCCGGCCACGAGCCACAAGAACGTCCATTTGCGGGCTCTGAAGGGTTATCAGGTTTTACTGTATTTCTACCCCAAGAACCACACCCCCGCCTGCACGATCGAAACCCAGGACTTTGGCGCGAACTATCAGCGCTTCCGCGACCGGAACATCCTGGTGTTCGGTGTCAGCCGGGACACACTGGACAGCCATGAACGCTTCAAACGCGAGCAAAGCCTGCCGTTCGAGCTGATTTCGGACCATAACGAGGCCCTGTGCCGGATATTCGGAGTGTTGCGGGAAAAGGAATTGTTTGGCCGCCGGATATACAGTCTGGTCCGCAGCACCTTCCTGATCGATGAAACGGGTTGCCTCACCAGCGCCTGGCGCGATGTCGATGCCCGCAGCCACGTGCACCGGATTCTGGAAGAGCTGGAGCGGGGTGGGACTCGCAAAACCGGGTAGTTCCCTCTCCCCAACCCCTCTCCCAGGGGGAGAGGGGCTTAAATCACGTCGCCATTATCAGATTACTTGGCGTCCATATCCTTCTCCAGGGCAGGTTTTTGCGGCTCTTCCAGCCTGTTCGGCTCGTCCAGTTCCGGGTGTTTTGGCCAGGCATTGATGATCGCCTTGACGAAGGTGGCCAGCGGAATCGCGAAAAAGACCCCCCAGAACCCCCAGATACCGCCGAACAAGAGCACTGCGATGATGATGGAGACCGGGTTCAGGTTAACCGCCTCGGAAAACAGCAGCGGGACCAGGACGTTGCCGTCCAGGATCTGGATGATCATGTAGGCCAGCAGCACATAGTAGAGCATGTTGGTAAAGCCCCACTGAAAGACCCCGATGAAGAACACGGGAATAGTGACCACGGTGGCCCCGATATACGGGATCAGGACCGAAAGGCCGACCATCACGGCCAGCAATGCCGAATACTCAAGGCCGAACAGCTCGAAGGTGATGAAGGACACACTGCCGACGATCAGTATCTCGATCACCTTGCCGCGAATGTAGTTGGCGATCTGCTGGTTCATCTCCAGGGCGATCTGGTTCATCAGGCTGCGCTGGGTGGGCAATATCGCCTTGACGCTGGCCCAGAGCACGACACGATCCTTGAGCATGAAGAAAACCATCAGGGGGACCACGACCAGATAGACCAGTAACCCCATGACGCTGGGCAGCGTGCTGAGCGAGAAGGTCAACACCCGGGGGATCAGCCCGGACAACTGCTGGCTGATCCCGCGCAAGTCGAGACCGAGCAGCCATTGCTGGGCCAATTCGTTGGAAATCAGCTCCGGGTAGCGGTCGGGCAATGTCTGAATCTGGTCCTGAAACAGCTTGAGCATGTCGGGCAGTTCGGTGACCAGGCTGGTGATCTGACGCAGCAGCGCGGGCACGATGACCAGCATGCCGAGCACGAGAACCCCGAAAAAGGCCAGGCACACCAAAGTGACCGACAGAATGTGCGGCACTTTAAGGTTGTTCAGCTTGTCGACAAACGGCGACAGCAAATAGGCTAGAATGATGGCCGTGAACACGGGCGCCAGCACCTGACCCAGGCCATAGACCAGCAGAATGAAGAGCACGAGCAGGAAGAAGAAGATGACGGCTTCTTCATCGGAAAAATAGCGGTAGAAAAAGCCCTGTATAACGCGATACAGCTTCAAATCAATCCTCTCCCCGTTCGATCAGATAGCGATAATGGCCAGGTTGCGGCTCGCTTTTGTCCAGCAGCCGATGATGGGACTTTTCGATGTAGGCCGGAATATCGCGCCAGGACCCGGCATCGGTGGCGACCACTTCGAGTACGTCGCCGGCCGCCATCTTCATCAGTTTCTGTTTGGTGCGCAACAACGGCAGCGGACAACGCAGGCCGTCGGCGTCGAGGTATTCTGTGGGCATACTTTTACAAGTCAATTACACCCTCTCCCTGTCGGGTCTGTAACGGGCCCGTATTATAGGGCAACACAAGCCAACTGTATGGAGTCGATGTGCTTTTTTGCAAAGGCCGTTCGAAAACCGGTCCGCTGCGGCCCGCTTTGGGTCGAAGACTTGGCAAACTGCTGATTCCACTGTTCTCGGCCTGGCTGTCGATCGTGCCGGTATCGGTCGGGGCGGAAGATTTCGGCGACCAGTCCCTGGGCTGGACCCGCGCCCAGGAAGAAGCCGTCGCAGGCTACCTGAAACGGCGGATGCAGGCCAAGGGACAAATCCTCAACGACGTCTGGATCGAATACTGGCTGGCGGAACGGGCCGAGCGACTGCGTCAGGCATCCACGGCGCCGCTGGGCAACCTCTCGGTGGTGCTCATCGACGATCATTCCTTCAATGCGTTCGCGCTGCCCGGCAACGTCATGGGTTTTCACCTGGGCCTGTGGGAAACGGCTCACACCGAGGCTGAATTCGTCTCGGTGCTGGCGCACGAGTTGGCGCACCTGAACTTGCGGCACTTCAATCGCCTGATGGAAAACAACCGTCAACAAACCTGGCTGGCCCTCAGCGGCGCGCTGCTCGGCATCGCCCTGATCGGGGTCGACCCGGAACTGGGCGGCGCCGCCTTCACCAGCTCCCAGGCCGGCGCATTGCAACAAAGCCTGGCGTTCAGCCGGTCCATGGAAACCGAAGCCGACCGTTTCGCCAGCCAGGTGCTGAAAGACGTCGGCTACGACCCGAGCGCCGGGGCGGCGGTGTTCCAGCGGCTGCAGCAGCAAATCAGCTTTCAACCGGGCCTATCCGACTTCTGGCAGACCCACCCGCTGCCCGCCAGCCGGGTCGCCCGACTGGACCAGGCCGATGCGCCCGAGGGCGAAAGCCCCGAACACCACTACCCGGCCTTGCGCTGGTACCTGAACCAGCGCTTCATGCCCGAGGACGACTTCGCGGAACGGCCGTCGGTCTATTCCGAGATCGAGGCGAAGGCCGGGACCCCGCTGCCGGCGTCCCTGATTGCCAAAGCCGACCCGAACCTGCCGTTCGGCTGGATTCTGTGGCAGAACGGCCGGGCGAACGCCGACATTCAACAGGAACGACTGACCGAACTGACCCGCCTGTTTCCGGATTTCGACCCGGCCTGGTATGAACTGGCCCGTCGCACCGCCCCGGAAGGCAGCGAAAACAGCGACCGCTGTCAGCGGGCACTGGGTTATCTCAGCCGGGTGAATGGGACCTACATCGAGGTGCTGGAGATGAAACGCCGCCTGACGGCACTCTGCGAGCCTCAACGGGAACCGGAGGCCACGGCGCTGTGGTTGTGGCACAAAGGGGAAGAGAACCGGGCGATGAACCTGCTGCGCCGGGCGGTCGAGAACCCCCAGAGTGCAAGCCAGGTGGCACGATTGCGGCAGTTGTTGACGCAGTTTGAGGAGCAGCGGGCGTTGTTGCCGAGGGGGTGATCTGTGGGATGGCTGAATTTGTTGGATTACGCGCTATCGCGCTAATCCAACCTACTAGTGAGTAGGCTGGATTAGTGAGTAGGTTGGATTAGCGCGATAGCGCGTAATCCAACACCACCCCTACTCCGCATCAAGCCGCTTTCTTGGTCGCGAAATCCAGCATGCGACCCAGCGGAATCCGGGCTTTTTCAATCAGGTCCGGCGCGACGTCGATTTCCTGATCCTTGTTGATCAACACCCGCTTCAACCGCTCCAGATCGTTCATCGCCATCCAGGGGCAGTGGGCGCAGCTGCGGCAGTTGGCGCCCTGCCCGGCCGTCGGCGCTTCGATCAAGGTCTTGCCCGGCGAGCGTTGTTGCATCTTGTAGAAGATGCCGCGATCGGTGGCGACGATGAATTGCTGGTTGGTCATCCGCTCGGAAGCGGCTATCAACTGGGTGGTGGAACCGACGACATCGGCCAGTTCGATGACCGATTCCGGCGACTCGGGGTGAACCAGCACGGCCGCGTCCGGATACATGGCCTTGAGGTCGACCAGGCCCTTGGCGCGGAATTCCTCGTGCACGATGCAGGAGCCGTTCCACAGCAGCATGTCGGCGCCGGTCTCACGCTGGATGTACCGGCCCAGGTGCTGGTCCGGCGCCCACAGAATCTTTTCTCCGCGGCGGTCGAGGTAGTCGGCGACGTCCAGGGCGATACTGGACGTCACGACCCAGTCCGCCCGCGCTTTGACGGCGGCCGAGGTGTTGGCGTAGACCACGACGGTGCGGTCGGGGTGCTGGTCGCAGAAGGCGGCGAATTCATCGGCCGGACAACCCAGGTCGAGGGAGCAGGTGGCTTCCAGCGTGGGCATGAGCACGCGCTTTTCCGGGCTCAGGATCTTGGCGGTTTCGCCCATGAACCGGACACCGGCGACCAGGACGGTGTCGGCATCGACATCGCGGCCGTAACGGGCCATTTCCAGGGAGTCACCGATAAAGCCACCGGACTGCTCGGCCAGGGCCTGGACGAGGGGGTCGGTGTAATAGTGAGCGACCAGGACGGCGTTGTTCTGGTTCAACAGCTCGATGATCTCGTCGTTCAGAGCCTTGACTTCCTCCTGACTCAGATCGCTCGGGCGCTCTGCAATGGGGATTTCGAAGTCGATGGTCAGATCGGACAATACGGCGGAATCAGTCATGGCTTCTCTGTTGTCTCCGGTTCGGCGCGGTATTCTACCTCGATTGGGTCCTGGGCCCAATTCCGGTTGCGTCGGATATGTTGCCTAGGTTGCCTCTTTGAATGGGGTATTTTGGGGACAACCCCGCATTAGACAATACCCAAAGATATATTTTCTTTGCATCAATTAATGCGTTTGCAGTCGGTTCCGACTGGAATGAGTGCTGTACAGAGGCGTGGACATGTAGGGCAGAAGAGCTCTAAAGCGATATCTGCCGGGGGCGGACTCAGGCCGCCCTGGTTTGGGTCTTTTACCCTGGAAAGAGGGCTTTGCCCTCTCGGCAGATGTCGCCTTCAGCTCTTCTGCCCTACGGTCCTGGTGCCATAATCGATATTGCGGAGGCGGGATGACACAAACAAAAAAGGAGAGCCGAAGCTCTCCTTTTTGCAATTTGGTGGGTCGTGCAGGATTCGAACCTGCGACCAATTGGTTAAAAGCCAACTGCTCTACCAACTGAGCTAACGACCCTCAACTTGGCGTGGTATTCTACCTTCCCAATTCAAAAAAGCAAGTATTTTCAGATACTTAGCTTATCCAACCGTGCCACTTTCCGGCTCAGTCCGGTCAACCATCGGCGCCACCGATCGGTTGGGGAAAGTGGTGGGTCGTGCAGGATTCGAACCTGCGACCAATTGGTTAAAAGCCAACTGCTCTACCAACTGAGCTAACGACCCGAAGGAGGCGCATATAATATGTATTTTTTGAGTGGACGCAACCCCGATTTTTACTTTTTTCCAGCCAAGCCTTTGATCTAAAAGGGCTTTGGGCGGTTCACGCGCCGATCCCGTCAGGCCTGGTAGCGGGTGGGGTCGGTGACTCCGGCTTCTTCGAAGCCCTTGATACGCAGGCGGCAGGAGTCGCATTCACCGCAGGCTTCGCCCGCCGTGTTGGCCTGGTAGCAGCTGACGGTCAGGCTGTAGTCGACGCCGAGCCGGTCGCCGAGCTGGATGGTGGCGGCCTTGGTCAGGTTGATCAGCGGGGTGCGAATGCGGATGTGCCGGCCTTCGACGCCCATTTTGGTGGCGAGGTTGGCGAGCCGCTCATAGGCGGCGATGTATTCGGGGCGGCAATCGGGGTAGCCGGAGTAGTCGACGGCGCTGACACCGATGAAAATGTCCTGGGCTTCAAGCACTTCGGCCCAACCGAGGGCGATGGACAGGAAAACGGTGTTGCGGGCCGGAACATAGGTGACCGGAATGCCGTCGGACTCGGTCGTGGGCACGTCGATGCTGGCGTCGGTCAGGGCCGAACCGCCAATACCGCTGAGGTCCATCGGGACGACCTTGTGTTCGATCACGCCCATGGCGCCGGCGATGGCCCGGGCTGCGTCGAGTTCGGCGTCGTGGCGCTGGCCGTAGTCGAAACTGAGGGCGTAGAGGTCGTAGCCTTCGGACTTGGCCTGGGCCAGGACGGTGGTGGAGTCTAGCCCACCGGACAGGAGTACTACCGCTTTCTTGTTCACCTTGGATTACCTGACAGAGTACGCCGGGCGAGACCCGGCGCGTTCAAATGGAATGGCATGGGACGGCCAATGGCCGGCTCAGTTGCTGTTCAACCGGGCCTGGGCCAGTTTGGCGCTTTGACTGTCCGGAAACTCGTTGATCACCCGCTCGAAATAGCGCTGTGCATCGCTGGTATTCCCCTGTTGCTGGGCGATCACACCCAGTTTGTAGAGGGAGTCCGGCACCTTGGCGTCGTCGGGGAAATTGTTGATCACCTTCGCGAACGCCTGTCTCGCGGGCTCGACCTCGCGACTGACGTATTGAACCTCACCCAGCCAATACCAGGCATTGGGCGTCAGGGCGTGGTCGGGGTGAGCTGTGGTGAATTCGGACAGAGCCTTGATGGCTTCCGGGAAGTTACGCTGACGGATGTGTTCGCGAGCGGCGTTGTATTCGGCCAGGATGTCTTCGTCGCTGACGGCCGATGTCTTCGGCTCCGACGAGGAGGCCGACCGGGCGGCCGCGGACTGGGAGGCATTATTCAGGCGCTCCTGCAACGACAGGATGCGTTCATCCAAGTCGATGTAGCGCTGCTTCTGTTCTTCCGTGAGGACCTGGACCTGATAGGTCAATTCCTCGATCAAGCCCCGTTGCTCGGCCACCTGCTGCTGCAGGTCCTGGACCTGAACCATGAGGTTCTCGACCAGGGCCGCGCTCGGGCCGGGTGACGATTGCCCACGGGACGACTGTCGGTTGTCGAAATCCGGTTTGGACTCTTCGACCGGCGGCGTGTTTTCCGCCTGTACTGACACAACAAAAGTGCTGCCCAGAAGGGCAGCACTGTAGATTACCAGTTGTCTGATCATGGTTTACCGATTACTGGTACTTGATCTCTACGCGACGGTTCTCGGCGTAGTCGGCTTCGGTGCTGCCCAGGGCCAGCGGCTTCTCTTCACCGTAGCTGACGGTGTCGATCTGGCCGGCGCTGACGCCTTTCAGCATCAGGTAGTCGGCAACGGACTTGGCACGACGCTCGCCCAACGCCAGGTTGTATTCACGAGTACCGCGCTCGTCGGCATGACCTTCCAGCACAACGCTCATGTTGGGGTTGGCGACCAGGTTCATGGCATGTGCGTTCAGCACGGTGCGGAACTCGGTGCGGACGTTGGACTTGTCGAAATCGAAGTAGATGAGGGTCTGGTCCAGCAGAGCTTCGAACTCGCCGGTGACGTCCTGCTCCATCTCTTCCATCGGCTCTTCTTCCATCACAGGTTCCTGCTGCTCTACTTCCAGAGTCAGGTCGCCGAGACCTTCGTCTTCAGCTTCGGTACCTGTTTCAGTGGTTTCAGCGCCTGAAGTCTCTTCAGTGTCCTGGCTGGCACAGCCGGCCAGGAAGACAGCAAAAGTGATAGCGACTGCTTGAATCAGTTTGGATTTAGCCATTTTCCTTATCCCATCGGTTGTAGTTCGTTTTTTTAGGGCCGTTTTGCTGAACCCATGCCTTCAAGGCATCTTGCCCTGCAAAACAGCCTAGTTCAAGTACGGGGACCATGCCGGTTCGATCACATCCCCGTGTATAGAAGGCATTTCACTGGTTACCTGACCATCCAGGGATACCCAGGCCAACACCCCTTTTCCCCTTTTCTGGGTGGCATAGACCAGCATGGTGCCATTCGGCGCTATGCTGGGTGACTCATCCAGATTGGTTTCGGTAAGCACGCGGATATTCCGCGTGGCCAGATCCATCGCAGCAACGTGGAATCGACCCTGATACTGATGAATGAATACCAGATATTGCCCGTCGCTGCTGTATTGGGCCTTCAAATTCTGACTTCCTTCAAAGGTTAAGCGCTCGATACGCTTGCTGGCAAGATCCATTTTATAAATTTGTGGACTCCCTCCACGTTCTGAGGTGTAGACCAGAGATTTCGAGTCCGGAGAAAAGCTGGGCTCGGTATCAATGTATGAATTTCGTGTCAGTCGTGTACTGCGACCGTTGGAAAAATCATACAAATACAGTTCCGGATTTCCCTCGGCACTGGATACATACGCCAGATATCGTCCATCCGGAGAAAACGACGGTGAACTCGTGTACCCGACCTGACTGGATATATTGGTCGATTTTCCACTGGCCAGCTCCTGCACGAACACCTTCCAGCGGTCTCCGACCTTGTTGGCGAACGCGATCCGCTTGCCGGTGTGGGACCAGGCCGGCGAGATGATGGGTTCGTTGGAGCGGTACACAGTGCGGGCCCGCTGGCCGTCGGCATCCGCCACCTGCAGGCGGTACTCGAATTCATTACCGGTGGTACCCCGGCGGGTCACAAAACCGATTTTGGTGGAGAAGATGCCTCTGACCCCGGTGATGCGCTCATAGATCACATCGGATATGGAATGGGCCAGGTCGCGCAGTTGGTACACACCCACCGTCTGGCTGCCGGCCACCACACGCTGCCCCTTGACCACGTCGAACAGGGCGAAGCGAACCGAGACCTGGCTGTCACCGGCCGGTTCGATATTGCCGATGACCAGGTATTCCTGGTCGAGCAGGCGCCAGTCCCGATAGAAGACTGCATCGTCCGAGGTCGGCTGGCTCAGCATGTCACGCGGCGGCAAGGTGTCGAAGCGGCCGGTGCGCGACAGATTGTTCTGAACGATGTCACTGACCTCTTCGGGCAGCGACTGGCTGCCGCCCCAGTAGAACGGGACGATCGCGATCTTGGTTTTGGTGTCGTAACCGCGGGTTACGACGATGTTGAGATCCTCGGCTTGCACCCAGGCCGAGAGGGCCAGGATCACAAGGCTGATAAAACAGGTTGTGACGGAGTGTTGGCGTTTCACTTCATCAGGTCCTCTGGTCGGAAGGTAATGGTCAGGCTGCGAAAACTGCGCTCAAACACCTTGGGGTCGTCCGGCACGTCGAAACGACGCACCCGCTGAATGGCCCGCAATGCGGATTGATCCAGCGTTGGCAGGCCACTGCTGGAGACGATTTCCGGTGACTCACGCAATTCTCCGGTCGGTAGTAGTTGTATGCGTACAACGGTTTCACGCCCGGTCAGATCCAGAGCCCGCAATTCCATCGGTCGGGTCCAGGCCTGGGTCGCCTGCTGCTGTATGCGGGAAGCGTAGGCTTCGGTCGTCTCGGCCATCTCGGCCTCGGCCGCCCGCTCCTGCTGTAATTGCTCCTGTTGCTGCTCGATCAACTCGTCCTCGCTCTCGAGACCGGCCATCAAATCATCCAGTGCGGCGGATTCATCGAACTGCGGCTGCCTGGGTTCCGGCTTGGGCTCGGGTTTGGGTTCCGGCTTGGGCTCGGGAGTCGGCTCCGGCTGAGGTTTGGGCTCCGGTTTGGGCTGAGGCTCGGGCTCCGGCTCGGGAGTCGGCTCCGGCTGAGGTTTGGGCTCCGGTTTGGGCTGAGGCTCGGGCTCCGGCTCGGGTTTGGGCTCGGGCTTGGGTTCCGGCTTTGGCTCAGGCTGGGGCTCCGGTTCAGGTTGCGGTTCGGGCTCCGGTTGCGGCTCAGGCTCAGGTTGAGTTTCCGGTTCCGGCTCGGGCTGGGATTCCGGCTTGGGCTGTGGCTTGGGTTCGGGCTTGGGTGGCGTCTTCAAGCTCGCCTGCATGGTCGGCGGCAACTCGAATGAGTCCGGCTCGGGCTCGGTGAAGCTGAACCCGACCAACAACACCGCCGCCAGTACGCCATGCAGAAGGACAGCCTGTACGACGGGCAGCGAGAGCCGCCGCGTCACCGACGGCCAATCAGTTGCTCTCATCGGGCGCCTCTGTAATGAGCCCCACCGACTGAATGCCGGCCCCCTGCAAGGTGGCCATCACCTGCATGACGGTGCCGTAGTCGACCCGGTTATCGCCTCGAATATAGACTTCCAGACTCGGTTGCTGCTGCAGGATCGTCGCGACGTAAGGACCCACTTCGTTCGGTTGAACCGACTGGGGCGCTTCCTCGCCCCGCTCGATGAACACCTGGCGCTGCGCGTCGACAGCGACGATCAGGTATTCCTGGTTTTCATCCCGCTCGAGCGGACCGGACGTCACCTCGGGCACGTCGACCTCGACGCCCTGCATCATCATCGGCGCCGTTACCATGAAGATGATCAACAGGACCAGCATCACGTCGATGTAGGGCACGACGTTGATGTCCGACATGGGTTTCTTGCGTCCGCGGCGAACCGAAATCATGCCGGCACTTCCCGTTTCTTGCCCTGGGTGACCAGCAGATGCGCCTGGCGGTGCAGAATGGCGGAGAACTCTTCGGCAAAGGTCTCGTAGTTGGCGACCAATTTGTCCGATCGGGCTGAATAGCGGTTATAGGCGATCACCGCCGGGATGGCCGCGAACAAGCCCATGGCTGTGGCGATCAGCGCCTCGGAAATGCCCGGAGCGACCGTGGACAGTGTGACCTGGGGAACCGAGGCGAGCCCCCGGAACGAGTTCATGATGCCCCAGACCGTGCCGAACAGGCCAATGTACGGGCTGGTTGAGCCGACCGTGGCGAGGAACGACAGATGCTGGTCGAGCTTTTCCATCTCCTTGCTGACCGAGACCCGCATGGCCCGCTGACAGGCCGCCATGATGGCGTCGGCGTCGGTCACCTGTTGCTGGCGCAACCGGCTGAACTCCTTGAACCCGGCGCGGAAGATCTGCTCGCCGCCGTTGTCGGTGTCCGGGTTGGCGTTGATCTGCCGGTACAGTTGAGACAAATCCATGCCGGACCAGAACCGCTCTTCGAAGTTCGCGAAGCGCTTATAGGCCCCGCTGAGAACCCGGCGGCGCTCGAAAATGAATATCCAGGTGGTAACCGATAACACCAGCAGGGTCAGCATCACCAGCTGAACCAGCAGCGAGGCTTCGCTCACCAATTCCCATATCGATAATTCAGTGCCCACAGGCTTTCGTCCTCACGCTATATCAACCGGCTAGGCTAAAGAAGTTTCCGGGCAAAAGCCAGATACCCCCTCGGAGCCTCCGGCCTTTTTCAATCCCTTTTCACAGCGCCGTGCGGGTGTTCAACCGGTATGGGGGCGGGGCAGGTCGAAATGCAGGTAGGCCAGGTCGGTGACCAGACGGCCACGCGGGGTGCGCATCAGGAACCCTTGCTGTATCAGATAGGGCTCGACCACGTCTTCGAGGGTGTCGCGTTCTTCGCTGAGCGCCGCCGCCAGGCTTTCCACGCCCACCGGGCCACCGCCGAACTTTTCGATCAGGGTGACGAGCAGGCGACGGTCGAGGTGGTCGAAGCCGGCTTTGTCGACATTGAGCATGTCCAGTGCCTGGTCGGCGATGGTCTGGTCGATACGGCCTTCGTGCTTCACATCGGCGTAGTCGCGTACCCGGCGCAGCAGGCGGTTGGCGATGCGCGGCGTGCCCCGGGAACGGCGGGCCACTTCTTCGGCTCCACTCGTGTCGATCTCGACTTCCAGCTTGCCGGCCGAGCGGATGACGATCTCGGTCAGTTCGGCGACGGTGTAGAATTCGAGGCGTTCGACGATGCCGAAACGGTCGCGCAGGGGCGAGGTCAGCAGGCCGGCCCGGGTGGTGGCGCCCACCAGGGTGAAGGGCGGCAGTTCGATTTTGATGCTGCGTGCGGCCGGGCCTTCGCCGATCATGATGTCGAGTTGGTAGTCTTCCATCGCGGGATAGAGTACTTCTTCGACGTGCGGCGACAGCCGGTGGATTTCGTCGATGAACAGGACGTCGCCGGATTCCAGGTTGGTCAGCATGGCGGCCAGATCGCCGGCCTTTTCGAGGACGGGTCCGGAGGTGGTTTTGATGCTGACGCCCATTTCGTTGGCGATGATGTTGGCCAGTGTCGTTTTGCCGAGGCCGGGAGGGCCGAACACCAGGGTATGGTCGAGCGGCTCTTTGCGCATGCGGGCGGCGCTGATGAAAATTTCCATCTTCTCGCGCACGACGGCCTGGCCGATATACTCTTCCAGGCTGAGCGGACGGATGGCCCGGTCATACTGTTCTTCTTTGGCTCCCTGTGGTTCGGGAGCGATAAAACGATCGGTTTCTATCATCTTGCCCAGTCCGCTGTTTATTCGGAATCCGCTTTCGGTGGTTTAACCCGCACAGGATGCCGGGTGCGCCTATTCGGGGTCGCTGTGAACCCATCCATGGGAGCTTGACGGCCGCCGTCCGGGCGGCCGACATCCCCGAATAGGCGCACCCGGCACCCTGCGCTAGCCTTCCAATGACTTCGTCAATTGAGTCACATCATCTGTTTGAGCGCGGCCTTGATCAATTCTTCCGAAGAAATACCCGGCTTGTTGACCTTGGCGATGGCACGAGCCGCTTGCTGTGGTTTGTAGCCCAGGGTGACCAGCGCGGTTTCGGCATCTTCTTCGGCACTTGAGTCTCTGGGCTCGGTCTGGTCGGCCAGGGGCATCGCCAGCAGTCGCTCGGTGCCGCCCAGATCCTTGATTCGGTCGCGCATTTCGACGATCAGGCGTTCGGCTGTCTTTTTGCCGACGCCCGGGATCTTGACCAGCATACTGGGATCGTCGTCGTGAATACACTGCACGAAGCGATCCGGTTCCATGCCGCTGAGGATTGCCAGCCCCAGTTTCGGGCCAACGCCGCTGGTCTTGATCAGGGCCCGGAATAAGGCGCGCTCGTCCTTGGAAGAAAAGCCGAACAGGACGTGAGCATCTTCTCGAATCGCCAGGTGGGTGTGCAAGACCACCGTCTGGCCCACGGCGGGAAGGCGGAATGCTGTGGACAGGGGTGCCTGGACGTCGTAGCCGACGCCGCCGACGTCGATCAGCAGGTCCGGGGCTTTGTTTTCCAGCAGTGTGCCTTGCAGGCGGCCTATCATGTGTTGTGCTCCTGATTTGTTTTGGTAATTGGCCGTTGTAGGAGCGCACGCTGTGCGCGATGCCTTCCCGGGCCACCGAATCCGGAGGGTCGCGCACGGCGTGCGCTCCTACGTGGATCGGTTGGTAGGGCAGAAGTGGTCCGACACATCGGGCTGAAGGCGTTATCTGCCGGGAGGGCGAAGCCCTCTTTTCGGGGTAAACAATCAAAACCAAGGCGGACGATGTCCGCCACGGCAGATGTCGCCCTAGGCTCTTCTGCCCTACGTGTCTTGGTTGGCGGTGGCACTCGGGTTGAGGTGTGGATGCCGGGTGCACCCATTTGGGGATGTCCGCAGCAGGGATGCTGCGGTCAAGTCTACATGGATGTATTCACGACGACCCCAAATGGGTGTACCCGGCAGCCGCACCGGATTCCTGGCACCAACCCCGACCCAGCCAATGCCAACCCTGGCACCCTATCCTACTCCAGCCACCGCCCCCGCCGGGAATGCCGACTGCCGGCGACGCGCACGAGGCCGGCCTGGGTATGGGCGTGGCAGAGGGCGACGGCGAGGGCGTCGGCGGCGTCTTCCTGCGGAAGACCGGGGAGTTTGAGCAGGAACTGGACCATGTGCTGGACCTGGACCTTGTCCGCCCCGCCCTTGCCGACCACCGCTTGTTTCACCTTCCTCGCGGCGTATTCGCTCACGTCCAGTCCCGCCTGTGTGGCCGCTAGCATGGCGGCGCCCCGGGCATGGCCCAACTTCAGCGCGGAATCGGCGCTGCGGCCCATAAACACCTGCTCAATGGCGGCGGCTTGTGGCGTCCATTGCTCGATGACTTCGGTCAGGCAGATGTAGAGGTTGTTCAACCGTTCTGGGAAGGTGGGAAAGGATTCGAGCCGAATCACGCCCGAGGTGACGTATTCCAGCTTGGCACCGACCTGATTGACGATGCCGAAGCCGGTCTTGCGGGAACCCGGGTCGATGCCGAGGATCAGGCTCATACCCGGCTCCCGCCTCGCGACGCGTTCACGTTGATCAGGATGTCTCGGTTTCCGGGAAGGCGGCGTTGGTGTACACCGCCTGTACGTCGTCCAGGTCTTCGAGCATGTCGATCAGGCGCTGGATTTTCTCGGCGTTCTCTTCATCCAGTTCGGTTTCGGTGCTGGGAATCATGGTGACTTCGCCTTCCACCTCGTAACCGGCTCCGACCAAAGCTTCTTTGACGTCCAGGAAGTCTTCCGGCGCGGTGCGAATCTCGAAGCTGCCGTCGTCGTTGCTGATGACGTCTTCGGCGCCTGCTTCCAGCGCGACTTCCATGATGGCGTTCTCGTCGCCGTGTTCGATGAACAGTTGGCCGGCGTTGCTGAACAGGTAGGCGACCGAGCCGTCGGTGCCGAGGTTGCCGCCGCACTTGGTGAAGGCGTGGCGAACTTCGGAGACGGTGCGGTTGCGGTTGTCGGACAGGCATTTGACGTAGAAGGCGACGCCGTTCGCGCCGTAGCCTTCATAAGTCATGACCTCGTAGTCGTCACCCTCGCCGGAACCGGCACCGCGCGCGATCGCTTTTTCGATGGTGTCTTTCTTCATGTTCGCCGTCAGCGCCTTGTCCATGACAGAGCGCAGCGCCGGGTTGTCTTCCGGCGCGGGGCCGCCATTGCGGGCGGCGACGACGATTTCACGAATCAGCTTGGTAAAAATCTTGCCCCGCTTGGCGTCCTGGGCCGCCTTGCGGTGCTTGATATTGGCCCATTTACTGTGACCTGCCATACCTTACCTCTTAACGTTTCGTACCGAAGCCGCTCCCTCAGGAGTCGGCGACGGGTTTGCGTACTCGGATGTTCAAATCGCGCAGCTGGTCGTTGCTGACGTCGCTCGGCGCCTGGGTCAGCAGACATGCCGCGGTCTGGGTTTTCGGGAAAGCGATGACTTCGCGAATGGAGTCGGCACCGGTCATCAGCATGACCAGACGATCCAGGCCGAAGGCCAGGCCACCGTGCGGCGGGGCGCCATAGCGCAGGGCGGAGAGCAGGAAGCCGAACTTCTCTTCCTGTTCCTCGGGGCTGATGCCCAGCACTTCGAAGACGGTGTGCTGCATGGCTTCATCGTGAATACGGATGGAGCCGCCGCCCAGCTCGACGCCGTTCAGCACCATATCGTAGGCACGGGACAGGGCCGTTTCCGGGTTCGCTTTCAGTTCCTCGGCACTGCAGTTCGGTGCGGTGAACGGATGGTGCAGGGCCTGCAGGCGGCCATCGTCGCCTTCCTCGAACATCGGCCAGTCGACGACCCAGAGCGGCGCCCAGTCGGCGGTGTAGAGGTTCATGTCCTCGCCGATCTTGCAGCGCAGCGCGCCCAGGGCGTCGTTGACGACGTGGGTCTTGTCGGCGCCGAAGAAGATGAGGTCGCCGTTTTCGGCTTCAACGCGTTCCAGTAACTGCTTCAGCACGGTTTCGGGCATGAACTTGACGATCGGCGACTGCAGGCCGTCCGGCACGCTGGTCTTGTCGTTGACCTTGATGTAGGCCAGACCCTTGGCGCCGTAGATGCCGACGAACTTGGTGTAGTCGTCGATCTGCTTGCGGGTCAGTTCGGAACCGCCCGGTACTTTCAAGGCGGCGACGCGGCCTTTCGGGTCGGTCGCGGGGCCGGAGAAGACCTTGAAGTCGACATCGGTCATCAGGTCGCTGACGGTCTTCAGTTCCAGCGGGATACGCAGGTCCGGCTTGTCGCTGCCGAATCGCTCCATCGCGTCGGCATAGGTCATGCGCGGGAAGCTGTCGAACTGGACGTCGAGCACATCCCGGAACAGGTTGCTGATCATGGTCTCGGTGATGGCCATGATGCCGTCTTCGTCCATAAAGGACGTTTCCAGGTCGATCTGGGTGAATTCCGGCTGACGGTCGGCGCGCAGATCCTCGTCGCGGAAGCATTTGGCGATCTGGTAGTAGCGGTCGAAGCCGGAGACCATCAGCAATTGTTTAAACAGCTGCGGGGACTGCGGCAGTGCGAAGAATTCGCCCGGATGGGTACGGCTGGGTACCAGGTAGTCGCGTGCGCCTTCGGGTGTCGCCCGGGTCAGAATGGGGGTTTCGATGTCGAGGAACCCCTGGTCTTCCAGGTGACGCCGAATGCTGGCGGTGATACGGGAGCGCAAGACCAGTTTTTGCTGCATCTCGGGACGACGCAGGTCCATGAAGCGGTTGCGCAGGCGGACGTCTTCGCCGACGTCGGAGTATTCATCCAGCGGGAACGGCGGTGTCTTGGCCGAGTTCAGGACTTCGATGTCCAGACCCAGCACTTCGATTTCGCCGGTGGCCATGTTCGGGTTGATGGTGCCTTCGGGGCGCGAGCGCACCCGTCCGGTGACCTTGATGACGTATTCGCTGCGGACCCGATCGGCGGTATTGAAGCTGTCCGGGGCGTCGGGATCGAAAACGACCTGGGCGATACCGGCCCGGTCACGTACATCGAGAAAGATTACACCACCGTGGTCGCGGCGGCGGTGGACCCAGCCGCAGAGGGTTACGGTGTCGTCGATGTGAGAACTGTTCAATTCCCCGCAATAATGGCTTCGCATAAGATTTCCTGATCTGGCGGTTCGTTTTTCGCAAAGGGCGGGCATTATACCTGTATTTTCTCAGGAATTAACCCGTGGGTTGGTTGCCCCTGATTCGGTTAGGTGCCAGTAACCCGCGCCGGCTGCCGGGTATGCTCCTCCAGGGTCGTGCGGGGTGCCGCCCACTCAACCCATCCATGGGGCCTAGACCGCAGCATCCATGCTGCGAACTCCCCTGGATGAGCATCCCCGGCATCCGTCGCTAGCCATCGACGCTAACATTCGTAGGTTGGATCGGTCCGAAGGGCGTAATCCAACATGGCTGCTGTGTCGATGGCCAGACTCGTGGCACCACTGTCTTTGTTGTTGGATTACGCCTTCGGCTAATCCAACCTTTTAGCTTGCCCCTCTCCCAAAGGGAGAGGGAACGGGTATTTGGCACGGCAGCAAGCCCCTGAGGCGGGGGTAGCCCTCCCAGGGGATGTGGGCCGCCTGGACGGCGGCCGTCAAGCCCCCATGGACGGGTTCACGGCGGCCCCAGGGAGGGCTACCCCCGCCTCAGGGGCGGACCCAGCTACAGTACCGGCAGCAGACCCAGCCACAGAACCTGCAACCCCCACTACTGCCCTTTACTTCCTTTAATGTACACTGGCGGTCGTTTTAACCGCGCTCCGGAGACAAAGCCCCGTGATTCGAGCCCTGACCCTGGTTCTGCTGTTTGTGCTGCCTTTAATAAAGGCCGGCGCATCGACCGATCCGGACCCGAGACTGTTGAACGCCCTGCAATCGGCCCTTTCCAGGGATTCCTCGTTCGAGGATCCGTATCTGGGCCAGGTCTGGCTGGCGAAGATGTCCGGCCAGCTCGACCGCTGGGTGGGCGAGCCGGAGCAGCGCATCGATCTGTTGAATCGCATCCATCGAGAGGCCACCTTGGCGGGCCTGGACCCGGGCCTGGTGCTGGCGCTGATTCAGGTGGAAAGCAACTTCGATTCCTTTGCCATTTCCAGTGCCGGCGCGCGCGGTCTGATGCAGATCATGCCGTTCTGGAAGAAGGAGATCGGCCGGGCCGAGGATAATCTCTTCGACATCGACACGAATCTGCGTTACGGCTGCACCATTCTCGCGCATTACCTGGAGGTGGAGAAAGGCAGCCTGATCCGCGCTCTGGCGCGTTACAACGGCAGCCGTGGCCAGACCTGGTACCCGGAGCGGGTGTTGCGGTACTGGCACCGGAATTGGCGTTTCGAGACCGGTTAGCCGGTCATGAACCCCTGGGGCGGGGTTTCGCCGGTGGAGACCCGTTCGACGTCGACCCCGAGCACCTGGGAGAATCGCGGGCCCTCGTGCAGACTGTCGATCATGGCCGACAAGGCGTCTTCCTCGCCGTACATCAGCACTTCCACCCGTCCGTCCGGCAGGTTCTGCGCATAGCCTGCGACACCCAGTTCCCGGGCACGTTTGCGGCAATACATGCGATACCCCACGCCCTGGACCTTGCCATACACCCAGGCTTTCATACACAGCATAGTGTCGTTCTCCCTCCATCCATTGTCGTGCGTTCCAGGGGATCCCCAGTTTACCGCCCTCCACGCCGGAGACAACAGGGCATTTCGTCCACTGGACCAAAAAATGAATAGTGTTAAAAACGAGACTTAGATCACATAACCCGACAATTGAGGGGTGTGTCGCAGGCAGATACGGGGGATACGAACTATGGTGACGAAATCACCCCCGGGCCAGAGAAAGGGAGGCCGCCATGAGCTTTGCCGCCTTGCGATTGACGCTGCCCAATCAAGGATTGCACATCAGTCGGGAAACCCTGGCCTTGTATCGCGATGTTCTGGTCGATCAGGTCATGGATTCCGACGATGTCGGTCCTCATCTTGAGAAAATCACACCCTATCTGCACAACCTCAATCGCATGCCGCTGGACGGCGAGACGCGCCTGTCGCTCACCGAGTCGCTGATTCACCACTATCTGCTGTTCATTCAGCAGGTCGACCGGGGCGAGGAGTCGCCGGAGAAACACCTGGCCAAGCTGTTGCCGGAGTGCAACCGCGAGATTTCCTACGCCGCCAAGCTGATTCTGCGTGACTGCGCCCATCACTCCAAGGAGGAGCAGGCCCGCTTTGTTTATTGGTCCGTGTGCGCGCTGGCCGAGCACCTGGCGGACTTCAGCCGCCATTACCGGCCACAGCCGGGGGCGCTCTGGGGCGAACTGCACCGTTTGTATCTGCATGCCCGACAGCGCTGGCTGACGGACTTCCGAGGCAACCCGCCGGATCGTCGGGACATAGAAAGCCGCTATAAACAGTCGCTGCTGCTCGCGGCTTCCCAGCCCGAACACCTGAGCCCGACGGAGCAGGCGATACTGGATGGCTATCTGCAACGCTGGAGCTTTCGTGCCCGGCTGGACCATCAGGAAAGCCGTGAATTCAACTCCCGTTATTTCTACGTCGATCTGGCCTCCAATCTGGGTGTGCAGACCGCGCGCCAGATCCAGGGCGCCGGCAACGACGAATCCATTCTGGTTTTGAACCCCCTGCCGCTGATCGAACAAGGGCGGCATCATATGAAACAGGTTCGCCACGGATTGGCAGCGGAGAAAGTGGGCTTGCCGTCGAACCTGGACAACATCGATCTGTTCATGGCGTTGAAAAAGGGCATAGCCGCCTGGCGGCAGGAGGGTTCCAGACGGTTCGAACGCAACGACTGCGACAACCCCACTCAGGTGGCCGTCGGTCTGCACACCATTCATCATTATTTGCGCGTGCCGGGTCAGGCCTCCAACGACCTGGTTCCGACGCGCCTGCTCAACCGAAGCAAACTCGGGGCCTGCTTGCGCCTGGAGGATCCCAACATCGCTGTCCACGTCGGCGACATCATCATCCACCGCGACCCGGGCGACAGCAAGGAACATCTGGGTGTTATCCGCTGGCTTCGCCAGTCCGGCAAGGGGCGTGTCTTCGGTCTCGAATACCTGGTGGGCAACTTCCAGCCCGTGGCCGTGCGCATCGACGATCGGATTTCCGAAGCGGTGCTGCTGAGCAATCAGGAATCGGATTCGCTGATCACCCATAAAGGCTACTGCACCACGAATACCTCGGTGCGATTGAAAAATTTCAAACAGGGACTCGCGCTCGAGGCCCGGGCTCAGTCCCTGGTCCAACGTGGTCAGACCACCGACCAGGTTCGTCTGAAACGCACCGCGGTTTGACCCCCGCCAATCAGTGATTCACAGCCAGTCGGTTCCGACCGGAGCCGGCGTGGTTGGCGGTTATCCGGAAACGACCACTGTTCCCCACAATTGGTAGAACAATTGACATAGGTCATTTGCAAATGCCCTATCGACTCAGCATACTTGCGCCGCCTTTGTCTCTAACCCAAGAAAAATCCCTATCGGAAGCTGATCCATGACCAACTCTACCACCGCGTCCCAAGCGCAAGAGACGTACAACTACACAGTTGTCCGTCAGTTTGCGATCATGACCGTTGTCTGGGGAATTGTCGGCATGCTGGTCGGTGTTATCATCGCCGCCCAAATGGCCTTTCCCGAACTGAACTTTGGCCCCTACTTTCACTTTGGTCGTCTCAGACCGCTGCATACCAACGCCGTCATCTTCGCGTTTGGCGGCTCTGCGTTGTTCGCCACCTCTTACTACGTGGTACAGCGGACCACCCAGGCTCGGCTGGCCTTCGAAGGCCTGGCCAAGTTCACTTTCTGGGGCTGGCAAGCCGTTATCGTTCTCGCCGCCATCACGCTTCCGATGGGCCTCACCACCAGTAAGGAATACGCCGAACTGGAATGGCCGATCGACATCCTGATCGCCCTGGTCTGGCTCTCCTATCTGGCTGTCTTCCTCGGCACCATCCGTAAGCGCAAGATGCCGCACATTTATGTCGGTAACTGGTTCTATCTGGCGTTCATTGTCACCGTGGCCATCCTGCATGTGGTCAACAGCGCCGCCATTCCGGTGAGCCTGACCAAATCCTATTCCATGTACGCCGGCACCATGGATGCCATGGTCCAGTGGTGGTACGGCCACAACGCCGTCGGTTTCTTCCTGACCGCCGGTTTCCTGGGCATGATGTATTACTATGTGCCCAAGCAGGCGGAACGCCCGGTCTATTCCTACCGGTTGTCCATCGTCCATTTCTGGGCGCTGATCGCCATCTATATGTGGGCCGGCGGCCACCACCTGCACTACTCCGCCCTGCCCGACTGGGCCCAGAACCTGGGCATGGTGATGTCGCTGATTCTGCTGGCACCGAGCTGGGGCGGCATGATCAACGGCATGATGACCATGAGCGGCGCCTGGCACAAACTGCGCACCGACCCGATTCTGCGCTTCCTGGTGGTTTCCCTGTCCTTCTACGGCATGGCCACGTTCGAAGGCCCGATGATGTCGATCAAGACGGTCAACGCCCTGTCGCACAACACCGACTGGACAATCGGTCACGTCCACTCCGGCGCACTCGGCTGGGTGGCGATGATTTCCATCGGCGCGATCTATCACACCATTCCTCGTCTCTACGGTCAGACGCTGATGTACAGCACATCCCTGATCAACGCTCACTTCTGGCTGGCGACCATCGGTACCGTACTGTACATCGCCGCCATGTGGGTCAACGGCATCGCCCAAGGCCTGATGTGGCGTGCGGTCAACACCGACGGCACTTTGATGTACAGCTTTGTGCAGGGTGTCGAGGTGAGCTGGCCGGGCTATGTGGTTCGGATGATTGGCGGCGCTGTCTTCCTGGCCGGTATGTTCCTGATGGCATACAACGTCTGGATGACCATCCGCAACGAGAACAAAGAACGCGTGAGCAGTCCCGCGACACAAGCGGCGTAACCATAGGATTGACGAGATGCAACACGAAAAGGTCGAAAAGAACGTTGGCCTGATGGTCATCCTGGTGCTGATCGCCATCAGTTTCGGGGGCCTGGTCGAAATCGTGCCCCTGTTTTTCATCGAAGACACCACCGAACCGGTCGAGGGCCTGGAGCCGTACTCGGCCGTGGAACTCGAAGGCCGGGATATCTACATCCGTGAAGGCTGCCATGTCTGCCACACCCAGATGGTGCGTCCGCTGCGCGCCGAGGTGGAGCGCTATGGCCCTTACTCGCGCGCCGGTGAACAGGTTTACGAGCATCCCTTCCTGTGGGGCTCGAAGCGTACCGGTCCGGACCTGGCCCGTGTCGGCGGCCGCTACAGCGACGAATGGCAGAAAGCGCACCTCTATGATCCGCGCTCGGTCGTACCGGAATCGAACATGCCGGCCTTCCCCTGGTTGTTCGAACGCACGCTCGACGGCGAAGACACGGCGGCCAAGATGCGCGCACTGCGCAAGGTGGGCGTGCCCTACACCGACGAGCAGATTGCCGGTGCGAAGGAAGCGGTCGAAGGCGTCACTGAAATCGATGCCCTGGTCGCTTATCTGCAGCAACTCGGTACCGTCATGACAGGGCGTTAAGCCATGGATATCAACGATTTCAGAAGTCTGGCGACCGTCCTGACCATGATCGCCTTCATCGGCATCGTGATCTGGGCCTACAGCCGCAAGCGCAAGTCGCGCTTCGACGAGGCCGCCCATTTGCCATTCGATGATGAAGAGATGCATCGGAAGTCGTCGCCGACGCAGGAGAAGAAGAACGATGAGTAGTTTCTGGAACTTCTATATTTTCGCCCTGACCCTGGCCTGCCTGGGCGGGATTGTGGCGCTGATCATCCTGACCCGGCGTATGCCGGACCCGGGTGGTGCCGACGCCGAAACCACCGGTCACAGCTTCGACGGCATCGAGGAGTACAACAACCCGATGCCGAAATGGTGGCTGAATATGTTCTGGCTCACCATCATTTTCGGTCTGGGCTACATGATCGCCATGCCGGTGGGCAACTGGCCGGGTGTGCTGGGTTGGACGTCGGTCGGCGAACTGACCGAAGACCAGATCGAGCACGACCGTAAATACGGTGAAATTTACGAGCGACTGGCCTCGATTCCGGTCGAGGACCTGCCCGATAATCGGCAGGCCATGCGCATCGGCCAGCGTCTGTTCGAAGACAACTGCGCGCTGTGTCACGGCCAGGCCGGTACCGGCAGCTACGGCTTCCCCAACCTGACCGACGACGACTGGCTCTACGGCGGCAGCGGCGAGACCATCAAGACGACCCTGTTGAGCGGGCGTCGCGGTCAGATGCCAGCCTGGGGCGATGCGCTGGGCGACCAGGGCATTCGGGCGGTCACCGAGTACGTGATGGATCTGTCCGGCCAGGACGATGTCGATCAGGCGCTGGCGAGCCGGGGCGAAGCCCTCTATAACGCCAGCTGTGCGGCCTGTCACGGGCAGGATGGAACCGGCAACCAGGCTTTGGGCGCCCCCAACCTGACCGACGATACCTGGCTGTACCGCATTCCGGGCGAGACGTTGCGTCAGTCGGTCGAGACCACACTCGAGAACGGTCGCGCCGGCAACATGCCCGCCTGGGAAGGCATCCTGGGCGAGGAGCGGGTGCATATCCTGTCCGGCTACGTGTATAGCCTGAGCAATTGATGGAAAAAGTTGTCGGATGATGCGTCTCCGGCGCTGATCCGACCTACTCGGGGTGGGCATCGCCCACCCCGGCGAATGGTTTCGGAAAGGCCAGCGGGTTCCGGCCTTCCCCAAGCCATTCTCACAACCTGGTGTCATGACCAAAAAGATTGAAGTCAAAGACGTTACGGATGACGCCGTCCAGAAAGTAGACCTCTACCAGTCACGGGAGAAGATCTACATCCGCCGCATCAAGGGGTTTTATCGCTCCCTGCGTGTGTATGGCGGCGCTTTCCTGTTCACACTCTACTTCGGTACGCTCTGGCTCGACTGGAACGGACGACAGGCCGTACTGTTCGATTTACCGGCCCGACAGTTTCATATCTTCGGCATTACGTTCTGGCCACAGGATTTCATGCTGCTGTCCTGGGCGCTGATCATCTGCGCGTTCGCGCTGTTTTTTGTGACCGTTTTCGCCGGGCGTGTCTGGTGTGGCTACACCTGTCCTCAAAGCGTCTGGACCTGGATTTTCATGTTCATCGAGGAAAAGACCGAGGGCAAACGCAACGCCCGGATCAAACTCGACGAACAACCGATGACGGTGAACAAGTTCGGCCGCAAACTGGCCAAGCATGCGCTGTGGGCGCTGGTCGCGCTGTGGACCGCCATCACCTTCGTCGGCTACTTCTCGCCGATCAAGGAACTGCTGCCGGATCTGGCCACCTTCCAGGCCAATGGCTGGGCCATTTTCTGGATCGCCTTTTTCACCCTCGCGACCTATGGCAACGCCGGCTGGCTGCGCGAACAGGTGTGCATCTACATGTGCCCCTACGCCCGTTTCCAGGCCGTGATGTTCGACCAGGACACCCTGATCGTCAGCTACGACGAACGACGCGGTGAGCCACGTGGTGCCCGCAAACGCGGCATCGACCCGCGCACCCAGAACCTCGGCGACTGCATCGACTGTGAACTCTGCGTTCAGGTATGTCCGACCGGCATCGACATTCGCGACGGCCTGCAGTACGAGTGCATCGGCTGCGCCGCCTGCATCGATGCCTGTGACAGCGTCATGGACAAGATGGGCTACGAACCGGGTCTGATCCGCTACACCACGGAACACAATCTGGAAGGCAAGAAGACGCACATCCTGCGTCCCCGGTTGATCGGCTATGCCGTGGCGCTGGTCGTCATGGTGAGCCTTTTCGCCTACGTCATCGCCACACGGATTCCCCTGGAACTGACCGTGGAACGCGGACGCGGCACCCTGCACCGGATCACCTCGGACGGCCTGGTGGAAAACAGTTATCAACTCAGTGTGATCAACAAGTCCCAGCAGGACCATCGCTATACCATCGACATCTCCGGTCTCGAGGGATTGCGATTGATCGCTCCGGACACCATCGCCATCGAGTCCGGCAAGGTCTCACAGTTCCCGGTGCGTTTGCTGCTGGATCCGGAAGCGTTGCGACTGCCCAACAACGAAATCTATTTCGAGGTAACGGCCCTGGACGATCCGTCCATTCAGGTGGAAACCGAAAGCCGCTTCTTCGGCCCCGCTAATTTTTAAGACAGGTAGACTGACCTTGAACGACACCGCTGCGACGCCCTGGTACAAACAATTCTGGCCCTGGTTCATTCTCTCACCGCTGATCATGGTGATCTTTGCCAGCTTCTGGATGCTGTACATTGCCACCGTGACCCACGATGGCGCCATCGTCGACAATTACTACAAGGACGGCCTGTCCATTATCGAGCGGACCGAGCAGGATCAATGGGCGGCCGAGATGAATCTCGGCGCCCAGCTGCAGACCATCGGCGAAAAGGTACAGCTTCGCGTAAACGGCGATCTGGACGCGTGGCCGAATACGCTGACGCTGCTGTACGTGTTCAAGACCAAAGCCAGCAAAGACGTCGAAGTCCGACTCGAACGTACTCCCGACGGTCGCTACATCGGTCAGTTGCCGCAAACCATCCGGGGCGAACGTGACCTGTTGCTGGAACCCGCCAGTACGCCCAAAGACGGCAAACACTGGCGTCTGCACGGGCACGCCACCCTGCCCTCTTCATCCATCCAGACACTGCAACCCCGGGTGGAATGACGCTCACCTGTTTTCACTGTGGTCTTCCCGCCTACGATGCGCGCTTCCAACTGACCGTTGGCGAGGCACCGCGCACCTTCTGCTGCGTCGGTTGCCTGGCCGCGGCCCAGACCATTCTCGACAACGGCCTGGGCGACTATTATCGCTTCCACGACCCGGACCAGACACCGGCCGCACCGCCGGTCAACGAACGCGACCGGGAACGCTTGGCGTTGTACGACCGCGACGATGTCCAGGCGGACTTCGTGCGACACGATTCGGACGTCGAACGCAGCGCCACCCTGATGATCGAGGGCATCAGCTGCGCCGCTTGCAGCTGGCTGATCGAGAAACGCTTGCGTCAGTTACCGGGCATACAGCAGGCGCACTTCAATCAGACCAATCATCGACTGACGGTGCACTGGAACGCCACCGAATTGCGCCTGTCGGATGTGTTTATCGCCTTGCACGCCCTGGGCTACCGCGCCCAACCGTTCAAGGCCGACGCCGAAGCCGATTTGCGCCAGAAAACCGCCCGTCAGTATCTGTTGCGCCTGGGTGTGGCCGGCATCGGCATGATGCAGGCGATGATGAACGCCGTGGCGCTGTACAGTGGCAACATCGAGGCGCAACACGAAAGCTGGCTGCGCTGGACCAGCCTGGTGCTGACGCTGCCGGTCGTCATCATCGCCGCCGGCCCTTTCGTCACCGCCGCCTGGCGCAGCCTGAAAGCCCGGCACCTGAGCATGGATGTCTCGGTCTCCATCGCCATCCTCGGCGCCTTTCTGGCAAGTGTCTGGGCCACAGTGAGCGGCGACGGCGAGGTCTACTACGAATCCGTCAACATGTTCACCTTCTTCCTGGTGCTGGGTCGCTATCTTGAGTTTCGCGCGCGCAGCTCGGTACATGCGTCCGGCAATGCCCTGCTGCAGCATCTGCCACCGACCTGCCTGAAATGGACCGGTGAGCGTTTCGAACGCGCCCCGGTACGCGACCTGGCCGTCGGCGACCGGATTCAGGTACTGGCCGGCGAGCTTTGCCCGGCCGATGGCGAGGTCAGGGCGGGACGCAGTCAATTCGATGAATCGCGCCTGACCGGAGAATTCGCCCCTCGCGATAAGGTGGCGGGCGATTCGGTGCTGGCCGGCACCCTCAATCAATCCCAACCGATCGAATTGGAAGTGACGCGGCTCGGACCGGACAGCTCCGCCTCCAGCCTGGTGCAATTGCTCGAACGCGCCGCCGGCGAAAAACCCCGCATCGCCGAACTGGCCGACCGGGGCTCGCGTCACTTTGTGCTCTCGACGCTGATCATCACCGCCCTGATCGGCCTGGTTTGGTGGTGGATCGCTCCGGAACGCGCCTTTTGGGTGGTCATCAGCGTCCTGGTGGTCACCTGCCCCTGCGCCCTCAGCCTGGCCACGCCGACCGCACTCGCCCAGGCCACCCACAGTCTGAGACGGCAAGGCCTGGTTGTCACCCGGGGCCACACTCTCGACCGGCTCGCCGACATCACCGACCTGGCCTTCGACAAAACCGGCACCCTGACCGAAGGTCGCTATCGTCTGGTCTCTGTCGAACCGCTCGCAGGCGCCGGCACTCTATCGTTATCCGAGTCCGACCTGACTGAGCTCGCCGCCGGTCTCGAAGCCAGCAGCGAACACCCCATAGCCCAGGCGTTCGAGGCCGCCGTGGCTCACGGCACCCGTCTGCCCGAATTCTCCGATCGGCGGCAGCACCCATCGGCCGGGCTGAGCGGACGGTTCGAAGACGGCGACTACCGGCTCGGCACGGCCCGATTCACACTCGACCAGGCGGTTGAAGAGGCTTCGGACCGACGTCAGCGCGTCTGGCTCAGCCGCAACGGCGAGGGTCTGGCCGTCTTCACGCTCAGCGACGAAGTCCGCAGCACGGCGCGCACGGCCCTGGACGAGCTTGAAAGCCTGGGCTTGCGCTGCCATGTATTGACCGGGGACCCGAGTCGGGACGTGGACCCGAGATTGGCCGATCTACCGTTGCAAGGCGACTATCTCAGCGGCCTCAGCGCCCAGGCGAAACTGGACTGGATGCATGAGCAACAGCGCAACGGCCGCCAGGTGGCCATGGTCGGCGACGGCATCAACGACGCCCCGGTCCTGGCCGGAGCGCCGGTATCGATTGCCATGAGTTCGGGTACGGACCTGGCCAAGCAGGCGTCGGATGCGCTCTTGCTGAACGAGAACCTGCGCGTGCTGGCCACCGCGATCCGCGCGGCCCGCAAGACCCGCCGGATCATTCGCCAGAATTTACTGTGGGCGCTGCTCTACAACGGTTTGGCATTGCCACTGGCGGCGGCCGGATGGGTGGCACCCTGGCAGGCCGCCATCGGCATGTCGTTGAGTTCTCTGCTGGTGGTGGGGAATGCCCTGAGATTACGATCGTTTTAGGGGTTGGGAGTTTTTGGGTACCTGTGGTCCGTGAGAGGTGGGGGGTCGCCCTCTGGCTTGCATTGGAAACCACGGCAACATATTGCGGGCGAAACAGTAGGGCAGAAGAGCCCCAGGCGACATCTGCCGTTATTCGACCGTGGCATTGGCTTCCCCAGTGGCCGGATATACTACCCCACGGCAGATGTCGCCTCCGGCTCTTCTGCCCTACCGATAGGCCCAGGGCCTACTCCAAATTCAACAAGGTGATCGAACCGATGGACATCCTGTTACTGCTACTCCCCGTCAGCCTCTTCCTGCTGGCCGTCGGCGGCGGTCTGTTCTGGTGGACGGTGCACAGCGGGCAGTATGACGATCTGGACAGTCCGGCCCAGCGCATCCTGTTCGACGACGACGAGGACATGATCCCCAAGGACACCCAGCACGGGCAAGACCGCTCCGACGAGGACCGGGATGCTCGCTGACGCCCTTTCGGCCGCACTCATCGGACTGATTTCCGCGGGTCACTGCCTCGGTATGTGCGGCGGCCTGACCGTGGCGTTGGGCTTTCACAGCCAGGGCTCCGCCACTCTGCTGGCCTACAACCTCGGTCGCATCAGCACCTACGCCTTTCTCGGATTGCTCGTCGGCGCCGGATTATCCTGGCTGCCGCCGCAAGCCATGCCCTGGCTGCGCCTGTTGGCCGCCGCCCTCTTGGTCCTGATCGCCCTGTACTACCTCAACCTCGGTGCCTGGATCACCCGCATCGAACAACTGGCCCTGCCGCTCTGGCGCCGGCTTCAACCGCTGACGCGAAAGTGGTTGCCGGCCCGCCGCCCCGGACAAGCATTTCGGGTGGGTCTGGTGTGGGGTTTTCTGCCCTGCGGGCTGGTTTACACCGCGCTCGGCTACGCCGCGACCCAGGCCAACGCCGGCCAGAGCGCGCTGATGATGCTCGCCTTCGGCGCCGGCACCCTACCCGCCATGCTGGCCACCGGCGCCCTCAGCCAGCACCTGAACCGCTGGCTGAAACGTTCCGGCACGCGCTGGGTGATCGGCCTGACCTTGCTCTTCTTCGCCGCCTGGCTTAGCGTTCAAGCCATCCGAATGATCTGAACCCGAGGACCCCCATGCACTGTTTATTTGGTTACGGCAGCCTCATCTGCGCCGACAGCCGCAGCCGCACCGGCATCAGCGGCGACGCCATCCCCGTCGAAGTCACCGGCATCGCCCGGCGCTGGTCCGTACCGGTCCCCAGCTACCGGGCCACCGCCGTCGGCGCCCACCAGGACCCCGACAGCCACTGTAACGGCGTCATCTTTCTCGTCGACGACGACAACCTCAGCCGCTTCGATACCCGCGAACAAGGTTACCGCCGCCTGCGCATCGACTGGACCGACGTCAAACCCGCCGGCGACCACACCCTGCCCGACCACTACCCACTCTGGGCCTACGTCGGCCACCACACCGACGAACCCCAGCCCGACCGCCCCATCATGCAGACCTACCTCGACGTCATCCTCAACGGCTGCCTGGGCTACGGCGAAACCTTCGCCCGCCGCTTCCTGCAAACCACCACCCCGTGGCAGCACCTGGTGGACGACCGTCACGCTCCCAACTACCCGAGAGCGATGCGGGACACATCCATCCACCCCATCGTGGATGGGCTCTTACACACAGAACTTCCGGAACTGATCACAGGCAGGCAAACCTACACTCCATAAGGAAACGGAGTAATTTGACATTTGAGTTCACCGGCCAGCCGTCGCGGGTTCCAATCCGGGGTCTTGAAACCGAAACCCAATTTCTGTGCTATACCCTAAACAGTTTCATCGCTTAAGGAGTGCGGCATGCGTTTCGACCAGATCACCCTGAAAAACCTCATTCACAGCTACAAAGACTGGCCGGTCGAAGGCAACACCTTCCGCGACCTCACCCCACTGTTCAACGACAACAAAGCCCTGCACCTGTGCGCCCACGCCTTCGTCGAACGCTACCTCGACTACGGCCTCACCCACCTCGCCGCCATCGAAGCGCGTGGTTTCATCCTGGGCAGCATCGTCGCCTACCAACTCAACATCCCGATCATCCTCGTCCGCAAGGACGGCAAACTGCCCGGCAAGGTCATTCGCGACACCTTCACCATGGACTACGGCGAACGCACCCTCGAGATCCAGGACGGCAGTTGTGGAGAAGGCGACAACGTCCTCATCTTCGACGACCTCATCGCCACCGGCGGCTCCATCCTCGCCGCCTCCACCCTGATTCGTAAAGCCGGCGCCGACATCGCCGAAGCCGCCGCTGTGGTGGATCTGCCGGATTCCGGGGGAGTGGAAGTGCTGGGTGAGGCCAATATTCCAACGTTTACATTGTTGGCCTACGAGGGGAAGTAAGGTTCGAACGAAGGCACTGAAGCAAGCAGTGGATGCCCGGGGTGCTCATTCGGGGATGTGCGCAGCAGGGATGCTGCGGTCAAGCCCCCATGGATGGGTTCATGGCGACCCCGAATGAGCACCCCGGGCAGCCGCTGCGGGTTTTGGCACCCAACCAGTCACAACAAGACTGGCAACCAAAGTTGCCACAAAAAGTAACCCATTAAGATTGGAAATTTGGAACCATCCGCCGCTACAGTCGGTATAAACGAATAGGATATTCATTCAGGGGACATTCAGAGCCGGGAGGCCAGGATTAGGGAGCCCCCATCACACAGGGAAGCCGTAGAGGTGAATCATGACAACTGTATGCATTGACTTGAAGAAAACCGTCATCGAACCCGCCCTGATGGCCGCGGGCCTTGAAACCGACAACCTCAGCCGACTGCTCGACGCCATCGCCATTGCCGAACAAAACCGCCACCGGCCCAATCGCCACGGCCCCTTCGGCATGACCGCCTGGATGCACCGCCGGGTCTGGGACCATTACATCGTCCAATCCCCCGATCTGGCCTGTCGCATTCGCGGCCTCGCCAGCCAGCGACGCTTCCTCGACGACCCGCACAGCGAACTCGACCTCAACTGGGGCTACGCCACCGCCCTGGCCGGCCTCAACTGCCTGTTTCACGCCCAGGGCACGCTGCCCGACAGCGACCGGGTCGACGACGCCGTCGAACTCTGGCGCCGGGCCTTCCACCGGGGGCATCGCGTCGACGACCGTGTTTTCCGCGCCGCCTACTGCGGAGAACGCCCCCGCACCCTGGTACTCGCCGCCTGAACAACACCGTCTCGCGGCAAGGCTTGTACACAACCGGCATTGGTGGTAGAACACGCGCCCGAAATAACCAGACAGTGAACGCATCATGACCGCGCAGCCGACCGCCGACAAACAGTCCAAAACCGAATTCAACAAGCTGCAGAAGCGCCTGCGGCGGGAAACCGGCCGCGCCATCGCCGACTTCAACATGATCGAGGAAGGTGACAAGGTCATGGTCTGCCTGTCCGGCGGCAAAGATTCCTACACTATGCTGGACATCCTGCAGAACCTCCAGCGGAGCGCCCCGGTCTCCTTCGAACTGGTCGCCGTCAACCTCGACCAGAAGCAACCCGGCTTTCCCGAGCACATCCTGCCGGACTACCTGAAACAGGTCGGCGTGCCCTACCACATCCTGGAACGGGACACCTACAGCATCGTTCAGGAAATGGTCCCCGAGGGCAAAACCACCTGCGGTATCTGCTCGCGCCTGCGGCGAGGCACCCTCTACGCCTTCGCCGACCAGATCGGCGCCACCAAGATCGCGCTCGGACACCACCGGGACGACATCCTGGAGACCCTGTTCCTCAACATGTTCCACGGCGGCAAGCTCAAGGCCATGCCGCCCAAGCTGCTCAGCGACAGCGGCACCAACATCCTGATCCGCCCCCTGGCCTACTGCCGCGAAGCGGACATCATTCGCTTCGCCGAGCAGCGAGAGTACCCGATCATTCCGTGCAACCTCTGCGGCTCCCAGGACAACCTCCAGCGCCAATCGATCAAGGCCATGCTGCGGGACTGGGAAAAGCAACACCCGGGCCGGATCGAAAACATTTTTCGTTCCATTCAGAACATCGCACCGTCCCAACTGGCGGACAGAGACCAGTTCGACTTCCTGTCCATGCAGGCCACCGGCATCCCGCTGGCGCCGGTCAGCGACGGTGGCGAGTACAGCCCCATGGCGCAAACCACGGTGAACACCTGGGACCCGGTGGAAAAAGACTGATTTTTACTCAATTTCACTGGAAAGCCGTGTATGATCCGCTACCATGCGATGTATTGGCTGGCCTAGGATGCCAGCTGTTACATACAGTCTTTGTTGGACCGGAGACGAATCTTGAAACTGACAACTCACTGCAGTACCTGCAGCCTTCACCCGCTTTGTCTGCCTCTGGCTCTCAATTCGGGGGAAATGGACAAGCTGGATTCCATTATTCGGCGAGGGCGCCCGGTAAAAAAGGGCGAAATGATCTTCCATCAGGGAGATCCGTTCGATTCTATCTTCGCAGTGAGAACCGGAACGGTTAAAACCTTTACTCTGACTCGCGAAGGCGAAGAGCAGATCACCGGCTTTCACCTCGCCAGCGAACTGATCGGCCTGGACAGCTACGACTCCGTCACCTTCCCGGCCTCGGCCAAGGCGCTGGAAACCACCAACATCTGCGAAATACCGGTGGACCGTCTGGACGACCTGAGCGGCCAACTGCCCGAATTGCGGCGTCAAATGATGCGCCTGATGGGCAAGGAACTGCGCGAGGAGCAACAAATGATGCTGCTGCTCAGCAAAAAAAGCGCCGAGGAACGCCTCGCCTCCTTCCTGCTGAACCTGGCGGCTCGCTTCAAGCGTCGTGGCTATTCCGGCACCACCTTCCGTCTGACCATGTCACGCAGTGACATCGCCAACTATCTGGGCATGGCGGTCGAAACCGTCAGCCGCGTGTTCACACGCTTCCAGAAGCAGGGCATCCTGACCGACACCGGCAACGCCAAAGACATCCAGATCGCCGAAGTCAGCGCCCTGGTCGATATGGCCTCCCTGGCGGACTGTGAGCGGGTTGAATTGGGGCTCAGCGCCTGACCCGCTCGGCCCTACCCTCTTACCCGGCTACTTATGTGATCTGTGCGGATGCTTCTTCATATCCTTGCGGATCACATAAACGAACCCTCCCATAAAGGCGAACATCGCCGCCACGACGACCAGACTGGATACGACCACCACATCGAAATACATGAGACTGACTCCTTTTGGACCGGAATGAGACGATAGAGTCAGTTTAAGGTGTATTAGAGAAGGGAATTTGATCCAGGTCAGTCACCGGTTTCAGGCTAATTGACCTGGATCAATCAATGTTGCGTTCGCGGTCTTAGCCGGTGGCGGAGCGGTTGATGGGGTGGTGTTGTGGGCATTGAGCTCTTGGCTTGGTCGGATACGGCAGATGTCGGCTAGGCCTCTTCTGCCCTACGGGGGAGCTAGGAGGTATTGGGAGTAGAGCGGATTCCACCATGTGTTAGCGACGGATGTCCAGGGTGCCCATCCAGGGATGTCCGCAGCATGGATGCTGCGTTCAAGTCCCCATGGATGGGTTGAGTGGGCGGCACCCCGCACGACCCTGGATGGGAACCCTGGACAGCCGGCGAGAGTTCCCGGCTCCCAACTTGACCGTGCCGCACTCTACCCAGGCACCCAACCCAACCAATACCACAGCATTCAGCCATTCCGGGCGTGCCAGTATTCCCGATATTGCTGGATCATCCAGCCGGCGATGGAGAACGCCGGGGAGACCTTGGGCAGACGGTCGATGTGGAACCACTGGGCATCGTGGATCTCTTCCTCCTCCAGACGGATGTCCCCGCCGGCATAGTCCGCCCAGAACCCCAGCATCAACTGATGCGGAAACGGCCAGGTCTGACTGCCCTGGTAGCGCAGATTGGTCAGTTCCACACCGACCTCTTCGCGAATCTCCCGATGCACCGCCTGCTCCGCCGACTCACCCGTCTCGATAAACCCCGCCAACGTGCTGTACCACCCGCTGGAACGGTGCCGCATGCCCTGGGCCAGCAACACCTCAGGACCGCGGGTGATCAACACGATCACGCACGGGCTCACTCGTGGATAGAACCGAAGACGGCAGGGTTCGCAGTGCATGGCCGGCTCACCGGGAATGGACGTCGTCGGGCGACCGCACTGACCGCAAAAGCGGTGCTGACGGCGCCAGTCCAGCAAGCCCTTGCCGCGCGCGGCGAGCGTGAAGGCGGTTTCGCTGTGCATGGCCAGTTCGCGCAGCGGCTGACGCGGCAGTTCGGGTTCGCCGGACACCCGGGCGGTAAAATAGGGATGGCCATCGAGGTAACCGATGAACTCCTCCGCCTCCATCGCCAGGGTCACATCGGCGCGTTGGTGAACAATGGAGTCGTCGGTGAGTATCAACTCGCCGTCCTGCCACAGCAACAGACGGTCGGAATCCCGGGGGGCCGGGGCCCGACCGGGCAGGTCGATGCGGTGATCGTCCAGTTCGTAGAGCACGCGTTCTCCTGTCAGTGGTCGAGCGGGAGCGACAAGTGTACTACGCCTTCCTCATCGTGCTCAGCCGAAAAATCGAAATAGCGACCCAAAGCGAGCATGGGGTAATTCTCGGGCAGGACATCGGCAATAATACGATCGACACCCTGGCTGCGGGCGTAATCGATGGTCTTGTGCATCAAATGCGTCGACAGACCCGTGCCCTGGTGCGACGACGCCACCATGATGGCGAATTCCATGGTGTTGGTGTTCACATCGGTCCACAGCCGCATCTCGGCGACAATGGTGTGGTCGGCCAGCGCCACAAACACCATCTCGCGGCGATAATCGATCTGGCAGAGGGTCGCCAGTTCCCGATGTTCGAAGTGCAGACGACTGCCGAAAAAACGCAATCGCAGCGATTCGGCATCGAAGCCGCTGTAGAAAGCTTTCAGCGCGGGTTCGTCTTCGCCCCGGATGGGGCGGATCAGAACGGTCCGCTCGCCTCTCAGTTGGGCGGTCTCGACCCACTCCGACGGATAGGGGTTCAACGCCGGGCGTTGCGGTTCGCCCAGACAGGCCGCCACCCCCAGCACCAACAAGCCCTCTCCCGGCTGCAGCAGGACATTCGCTTCCAGACCGGCCAGTTCCGGCAGGTCGGTCACCATCTGCGCCAGCGCTTTCAACGCGCGTACCAGATGCGCCATGTCGGTGGCCAGATCGTCCGAACGCTCAGCCAGAACCTCGTAACTGTGCGAGCGCATGATCATCTGGCTGGCCAGGGTGGAGTTGAGCGGCGGCAGTGCGACCTGACGGTCGGCCAGCATGTCCGCGCGCGAACCGCCTTCGCCGAAAATGATCAGCGGGCCGTAATCCTCATCCCGGGTCATGCCCATGCTGAATTGAAGATTGTCGATCTTGCGGCGCATCGGCTGGACACCCCAGCCGAGAATGCGGCTGTCGGGGAAACGCTCGGCCTTCTCCTCCTCCAACTCTCGCCGGGCCGTGTGCAACGCTTCCGGATCGGCCAATTCAATGCGCACGCCCCGCCAGCGCTCCGACGGATTCTCGTTGTAGGCGAACGGAAAGCAGTAATCCTCGTGCACCAGGCGCAGCGACGCCGGGAAGTAACGGGGCGTGAGGCGTTCGACTACCCGGTCGAAATCCACCCCGAAGGTACTGTCGACCAGATTGAATCCATAGAGCCGCATCAGCATGCGCGCCTCGGCCCAGGTGAAATAGGTCCGCCGTTGCTCCCTGGCCTGGCGAAACAGTTGTTCGCCTTGATCCCGGTCCGGCTTGAATCCGAGTGCCATGGACGTCGGCGTCTCGCGCAACCTATCCTGCGCGACCTGGTGTCGGGCCAGGGTAAAATAGGCTTCCACGGCATCGTTGGGGGAATCGAAATTCAGCAGACCGGCATCGTCGAAGGTCTTGCGCGCCTCCACGATGCTGACGCCGCCGAGAAAACAGGTCAGGATCATGCGGCGACTGCGGCGGATATAGGGCAGCAAGTGAGTGGCTACTTCGGAGCTGTCAGAGCGCTGGTTGGGACTGTGGATGACCAGAATACCGCCGATGGCCGGATCCTTTTCCAGAATGCGGAGCAGGCGAACATAGTCCTCGCCGTTGGCCTCGGGCGGCAGCACGGCCGGGTTGTAACCGGTCTCGTCGGAGTACCAGAGATCCTCCAGTTGGTCTTTCAATCGCTCGATCGGCGCCCCTTCCCCGCCGAGCTCGTCCAGTTGCCGACGCGCCAGCATCGCCGTGCCCAGCCCGTTGCTGACAATCGCCAGGTTGGCGCGATGCAGCGGCCGAGAGCGGGACAGGATCTCCAGCCCGCTGAACAGGCCGTCGACGCTGTCCACCTGCAACACCCCGGCGCGGTTGAAATACTCGTCGTCCACCGCACGCCGGTCGGTCAGCCCCGGCGGCAGCGATTCCTGAGCCTGGGTACGAATCGCCAGCACCTTTTTTGAACGGGCAGCCGCCCGCAAGGCGATCAGCAGCCGATTGGCATCCCGGATCTGTTCCAGGTGGACCAGGATGGCCCGCACCCGCCGGTCGGTGGACAGATAATCGATCACGTCCGAAATGCGCAGATCGGCGCTGGCCCCGGTGGTCAGGAAGTGGGAAAAGCCAATGCCCCGCGCCCCGGCCCAATCCAGCAAGGCCGAGCCCAGCGCTGCCGAATGACCGACATAAGCCGAGCGGCCGGGCAAAGCATCGATGTGGGTGAAGCTGGCGTTCAGGTGTTCGTCCGGCACCAACACCCCCAGGCAGTTGGGCCCCAATATCCGGATATTCAGTTCCCGGGCCAGACGTTCGATCTGATCATTACGCCGCTGACCGAGGGACAGGCGGCGCGACAGGCCGCCGGTCAGGATGATGACGGCGCGAATGCCATGGCGCGCCAACTGCCGCAGAACCCGCAGCAAGGTCTCCGGAGGCAGGCAGATCACCGCCAGATCGATGGTGTCGGGTACCTGGCGCACGTACCGGTAACAGGGGTAACCGTAAACGCTCTTGTAGCCCTTCAAATTAATCGCGTAGATCGGATTGGGAAAGCCGGCCTGTTTCAGGTTTTGCGTAACCACGGAACCCATACTGCCGGGTCGCTCGGACGCCCCCAGGACTGCGATACTCTTGGGCTGGAAAAAACTGCTCAGGTCCGGCATGGTGCCACCAAAGTCGGGATGCAACGGCGATACTCTAGACATATACTGCCATGCCTTTCAATGGGAACCCACCATGAATCGAACAGCGCTCATACATCACCCGGTGTGCCAGCTCCATGATATGGGCGAAGGACACCCGGAATCACCGAAGCGGCTGGAAGCCATTCTCAGCCGTCTCGACGACCAACAGCTGACCGAACGCATGGACGTGCGCGAGGCCATGTTGGGTAACGAAGCGATGGTATTGCGCATCCACCACCCCATTTACGTGGAGCAAATCGACCGCATCAGCCCCTCTCACGGCCTGATTCACGTCGATCCCGACACCCTGATGGGTCCCTATACCTGGGAAGCGGCCTACCGTGCCGCCGGCGCCGGTGTTCAGGCCGTGGACGACATCATGGCCGGCGAGTACCAAAACGCCTTCTGCGCCATTCGCCCGCCGGGTCACCACGCCGAACCGGCCGTGACCATGGGCTTCTGCTTTTTCAACAACATCGCCGTCGCCGCCGCCCATGCGCTTGAACATCACGGACTGAAACGGGTGGCCATCCTCGATTTCGACGTCCATCAGTGCAACGGCACCATCGAGGCGTTCCAGGACCGGCCCGAGGTCATGGTCTGCAGCTCGTTCCAGCACCCGTTCTATCCGAATTCGCATTGGCAGATCGAACACCCCCACATCGTCCTGACGCCCCAGGTCGCCTTCGCGACCTCGGGTGACATGCGGGATGATTGGGAACAGAGCTGGCTGCCGGCCCTGAAGCGGCACCAGCCCGAGATGATCTTCATTTCAGCCGGTTTCGACGCCCATACCATGGATCCACTGGGTCAGTTGAACTGGCAGACGCACGATTACTACTGGCTGACGCGGCGGATCGTGGAAGCGGCGGAGGACCTCTGCAATGGCCGCGTCGTCTCCATGCTGGAAGGCGGCTACCACCTCAAGGCCCTGGCCGAATCAGCAGAACAACACGTCAGGGCGTTGATGGGGTTGCCCGAGGATGGGGTTGAATAAGGAGACTTTTTACCACTGGTGTCTCCAGAGCCTCCATCAGTAGGGTGGGCATCGCCCACCAATACCACTGCCACAACAGCAAACCCAACCCCGTAGGTCGCATTAGCCCGAAGGGCGTAATCCGACTAAGATTCGGAGGCACTCATTCAGACCAGGGCCGCCCTAAGCATTTAGGCGGTCGTGATTGATAGGGGTTTCATTACCTTCGAAGGTGGGCGGTGCCCACCCTACAGGGCTACATCGTAGGTAAAGAGGAAACCGTGGCACGGTTGCGAGGGCCGGGGTGCAGGCGTTTTGGGGATGTCCGCAGCAGGGACGCTGCGGTCAAGTCTACATGGACGTATCTACGACGACCCCAAAAACGCCCGCACCCCACCCCGGCCCGGACCACTGGTACAAAATGTCGGATTACGCCCTTCGGGCTAATGCAACCTACGGGGCGTCGGACTCCAGCTCCCTGTAAGGGACATCCCGATCGGGCTCTTCCAGGCTGATGCGGCCGAGAATGCCACCCCGGAACTCCTTCAGGACGATCTCGCTGACGCGGTGCCAGTCCACTTCGCGGCCGCGAACACAGGCCCGTTTGCGGGCGATGTCGGCCAGGCAGTCCATGGCGCCATCCGGGATATCCGTCAGCTTATAGCGCTCTTTCAGGCGCTCCGGGTAGCGTTGCATCAGGTAATCGACCGCGAACAGCGCGATGTCTTCATACTCCACCGCCGTGTCGCGGATAGCGCCGGACGCGGCCAGACGATAACCGCCGACTTCGCTGTCCGGCGACGGCCACATGATGCCGGGGGTGTCCATCAACGTGAAATCGTCGGCGATCTGGATGCGTTGCTGGCGCCGGGTGACCGCCGGTTCGTCGCCGACCCTGGCGATCCGGCGGCCGACCAGGCCGTTGATCAGCGTGGACTTGCCCACGTTGGGAATGCCGACGACGACGGTACGTACGGGCTTGCCGATGCCACCGCGATGCGGGGCGAGTTTTCGACAGAGATCCGGGACCTTGTTGAGCTGGCGCTTGTCGGTCATGACCAGGGGCATGACGGTCATGTTGTGTTCTTCACTGTAGAAACGGCGCCAGGCGTCCGTGATCTCGGGGTCGGCGAGATCGGCCTTGCTCAGCAGCCGAACGACGGGCTTGTCACCGCGTACTTCGGACAGGACCGGGTTCATGCTCGATCGGGGAAGACGGGCGTCGATGACTTCGATCACGACGTCGATCTTGGGCATCAATTCGCTGATTTGGCGACGGGCCTTGGCCATATGGCCCGGGAACCAATTGATTTTGGCCATGGGTGCGACTACCGGATGGTGAAACGGCCGCGCAGTGTACCACAGTTGGGCGTCAGCCGGTTCGGCCCTGAAGCCCGCCGGTATGCAGAACACCGATGCGGCTGTCTTTCAACGACGGATCCCGATTCAGCCTGGAAGCCAGTGCGAGAAAGGTCTTGCGGGTGTAGACGGGATCGAGCTCGTAGCCGTTCCGGGCTTCGAATCGCTCGCCGAAGGTGCGTTCGGCTTCGCTGCTGCGTCCGAAGCCACGTCCGGCGTGACCGCTCCAGATCCGGTACCGGTCGGCGCTGATGCCTTGCTCCGCCAGTTTCCGGCGCAGATCGGTGTACTCGTCCGGATCGCGGTAGACCGGGACACCGACGACGCGACAGCGGGTCGGGGCGGAGAGGATCAATCCGGCCAGGGTGGTACCGGACCCCACCGGGCAAACCAGCCAATCCAGATCCCGACCGGCCAGCTGCCACCAGTTGGCCGACCCCTGGATGGCTTCCGGCGACCACCCGCCTTCGGCGATAAAATGACCGCCGGGGTACTCGGCCCGCCACTGCTCCTCGAACCGTGTCGAATACCGCTCGGCGTAGTCGGTCCGCGAGATGAAGCGCAACGTCATGCCCCAGGCGAGACAGTCCTGGAGTGTCTGGGAATACTCGTCCGGTTCCGGTCCGCGAACGATGCCGACGGTATCGAACCCCCAACGGTGGCCGGCATAGGCCAGGGCGTGCAAATGGTTGGAATAGGGTCCGCCGACGGAGACCAGAGTCTGAATGCCGCGCAATCGGGCGAATTCCAGCAACGGCAGCAGTTTGAACCACTTGTTACCGGAGACGACCGGGTGCAAGCGGTCGCCGCGCACGGTAAAGATGGTCTCACAGTCGTTCCAGGGCGTGCGGTCGACGTCCAACCGCACGGGATCGGGCCAGGATTTCATGAAGGATCGGTGTCAGCTGGACTTGCGAAAGGCCGTGACGTTACCGGACACCACCCGGTGACGCGAGCAGAAATTGTGGGTACCGGCTTCGAAATCCGCCGGTTGATCGACGCGTTTGACCGGAACACCGCACTCTTCGCACTCCGGGCTGTCGTAGTGAATCAACCAGGCTTTGTATTGCTCCGGGGTCACACCGCATTTCTGAGCCGCGAAGGTGAGCGGTCGTTCCAGGTAATCCTGCAGCTGCCGCGCCGGCATGCTGATGTGACCGGCACCCGGATGATAGGCCACGAAGACCAGCTCCATCCCCTCCAACCGTTCGAAGAAGGCTTCCTGTTCGCTGGTATCCTGCTCCATCTCGACCATCTGATCCTTGACGTTGTCCGCCTCGGCGATCAGTTGGCGCACACGATCGTTCAGATCGTCGATCTCGATGTTCTTCTCGGTCAGCGCCTCTTTCAGCGCGACCACTTTGGCGTGTTCACCGGCCTCGGTGGTCTGCTGGGTGCGCAGCAGATCGAAATGCTCGTCTTTCAGTTCATCGTACCGGGCTTTGTAGGTATCGGCCTGGTCCTGCAGCAACACCCGGTCTTTTTCCAGCTTGCGGTAGTTGGACTGGAGCTTGTCGAACAGCACCTTATTCTGGTTGCACTGTTGCTCCAGCTCCTGAATGCGGTTGCGATAGGTTTGGGCTTCGTTGCGCATGGCCCGTTTGACCTGCTCGATCTCTTCCTTGTGCTGCTCTTCCAGACCGGCCAGTCGCTGTTTCTGGCGCTGGGCCAGAATGGACAGTTTTTCCTGGTATTCACGCGCCTGCTTGGCCAGCTCGGCCTTGAGGTCTTCTTCCGAGTAACCGGTCAGGGCCTGGGGCTCGACCTGGTCGGAAATGACCGGCAGATCCTCGAAATCGCCGACATCCTAACCTGCTCCTGCATCACCGGCGGCTCCAGCGGCGCGCTCGGCTCTTCGGTGATGATGCCCAGTTTGTTGCGTTTGACGGCGTCGCGAATCAACTGAAAATGGTTCAGGCCACCACGGCCGCCCGGCTCCCACAGTTCATTCTGGTACCAGGATACGGAACACTGGCTGCGGCAGGACAGGCGAATCGGCCCCTTGCCAAGATCGGGCCCGGAACCGGCGGTATCGGCCAGATGACGCAGGGGGATGTTCCAGTCCTGATCGGCGAAACCGCGATCGTCGAAGTCGATCAGGAAAAGAACTACGGAATGAACATCGAGGGACGGGGTGATTCGCAGATACGCAGCCTGCACCTCACGGGAGGAGAGTCCGGTTATACCGACCACGCCGTCAAGCACGGCCTCGAATTCGGTGTAGCGCATCTCTTTGCTGATGCCCTTTTTACCGAAGAAGAATACCGCCTCGATCAGATCTTTGTTACTGCGAAATGCCATAAGCTACCCCAGGTCATACCAACGTCCTGTTGAAGATCGGTGTTGGCCCCCAGCCTGACTGTCATGGCCGGGTAAGAAAAGCATGATACGCCAAAACCGAGTTAAGGAGTGTAACGTCTGTTGTCATTGGGAAATGTGACGGGATCGGCAATTGGCCGGAGGTTATGGCATGGATGTTGGAATCTGTGAACTTGTTTGTTCACAAAATGAGCAAAATGTCCGTTATGGGTGTTGTTTCAGGTCCTTTCGCGGCCAATGGGTGCTTGGGCAGACTGGTGCCTGGGTTGGTGATTGTGCCCTTGGTCCGTGCCGGTTGCCGGGGGATGCTTCCTCGGGGGAGCCTACCTCCTCACCGGGCACGGACCACTGGCACTAAGGTCAGCCTAGACAGAACAGACCGTGGCAATTCAAAGAACCGGGGGCACCACTTAGCATGAGGCCTAAGTGACCTACAATTCAGCCGCCAACTCGGATCCCTGACGAATGGCCCGCTTGGCGTCGAGTTCACCCGCCTTGAAAGCACCGCCGATGCGGTGGCCGGTGATACCACGCTGTTCGAGTTCATGGAACAGGTCGAGTCGGGACTCCTGACCGGCGCAGATGACGATCTGGTCGGCGGGCAGGGTGCGGTCCTCGCCGTCTATGGTGATGTGCAGGCCGGCGTCGTCGATGCACCGGTATTCGACACCGCGCAGAAACTCGACGCCCTTGTGTTGCAGGGTCGCGCGGTGAATCCAGCCGGTGGTTTTGCCCAGGTTCTTGCCGACTTTGCTGGTCTTGCGCTGCAACAGCCATACCTGGCGCGGGCTGGGTGTGTGTTGTGCGGGAATAAGCCCGCCCGGGGTACCGACATTGAGGTCGACGCCCCACTCTTTCATAAAGACATCGACGTCGAGGCTGGGGGATACCCCTTCGTGGACCAACACCTCGCCGACGTCGAAGCCGATGCCACCGGCGCCGATAATAGCAACGTGCTGACCGGGTCGGACCCGTCCACTGACAAGGTCGACGTAGGAGACGACGCTGGGGTGGTCTATGCCGTCGATATCCGGCGTTCGGGGGTTGATACCGGTAGCGATGACGACTTCGTCGAAATCGGCCAGATCATCCGCCGTCACGCGCTTGTCGAGCCGGATATCGACCTTGTTCCGCTCCAGTTGAACCTTGAAATAACGCAGGGTCTCGTGGAATTCCTCCTTGCCCGGAATGCGTTTGGCGAGGTTTAACTGGCCGCCAATCTCGTCGTGTTCGTCGAACAGCGTCACCGTATGGCCGCGCTCGGCCGCGACGGTCGCCGCGGCCAGCCCGCCCGGACCGGAGCCGACGACCGCGATGCGCTTCGGAGTCTTCGTCGGCACATAGTTGAGTTCGGTTTCGCGGCAAGCACGAGGATTGACCAGGCAGGACGTCAGTTTCATTTCGAAAATGTGGTCCAGACAAGCCTGGTTGCAGGCGATACAGGTGTTGATCGCTTCGGCATCGCCGGCTTCCGCCTTATTGACGAAGAACCCATCGGCGAGGAATGGCCGCGCCATGGACACCATATCGGCCTGGCCCGAGGCAATGATGTTTTCGGCCACTTCCGGGGTGTTGATGCGGTTACACGCCACCACCGGGATGGACACCTCTTTACGGATCCGCTCGGTTACCCGTGCGAACGCGGCTCGCGGAACCGACGTGGCGATGGTGGGAATACGCGCTTCGTGCCAGCCAATGCCGGTGTTCAACAAATGAACGCCCGCTTGCTGCATCACACGAGCCTGTTCGACGATTTCGTCCCAGGTGTTGCCCTCTTCCACCAGATCGATCATCGACAGACGGTAGATGACCAGGAAATCATCGCCGCACTGAGCGCGGATTTCCTGAACAATGCGCTCGCCCAGGGTGATGCGATGACGAATGTCACCGCCCCAGTCATCGTCGCGGTGATTGGTACGCGGCGCGGTGAACTGATTAATCAGGTAGCCTTCGGAGCCCATCACCTCGACCCCGTCGTAGCCCGCCTCCTTCGCCAGAACGGCGCAATGGGCGAAGTCGTCGATGGTGCGTTGAATCTGTTCGTCGGTCAGGGCCTTGGGCTTGAACGGATTGATCGGCGCCTGGATCTCAGACGCCGATACATTGTTCGGGATATAGGCATAGCGACCGGTATGCAGGATCTGCAGGCTGATGCGACCACCGGCTTCATGCACGGCCCGGGTGATCGTCTTGTGTTTTGAAGCCTCTTCCTGGGTGGTCAGCTTCGCGGCGCCCGGATAGGTCAACCCCTCCTCATTGGGCGAGATGCCCCCGGTGACGATCATCGCCACGCCGCCTTGTGCGCGTTCGGCATAGAAAGCAGCCATGCGTTCGAAACCGTTCTTGGCCTCTTCCAGCCCGGTGTGCATGGAACCCATCAGAAAGCGGTTTTTCAAAGTCAGCGGTCCGACTTCAAGCGGTGTAAACAGATTGGGATATGGATGCGTCATGAGAAATCCTATCAGCCGTTTCAAACGGTTGTTTTAATTTTAGCAATAGCACCATAGGAGGGGCGACGCGTCAAGGAGGTTTTGTGGTCGACCACCGAGAGACCGCACATCATAGGTTGATCGGGGTGGGTGGTAGGGAAGAAGTGGTACGACATTTCGGGCGACAGCGTTATCTGCCGGGAAACATATGGAGGCTCGGGACGGTCCACGGGCACGTTATTCTACCAACGGCAGATTACGGGCTCACGCCCTCTTCTGCCCTACATGGGCGGTGCACAGGGTATTAACGCAAGAATCTGACTGAGAAAGGAAATGGCGGAACGGACGGGAGGCGATTGGACCGGCACACCGGACCGCGACCAGGGCCTTGCCCTGACAGCCTAACAAGAAAGGAAATGGCGGAACGGACGGGACTCGAACCCGCGACCTCCGGCGTGACAGGCCGGCATTCTAACCAACTGAACTACCGCTCCGCGAAATGGTGGGTGTGAACGGGATCGAACCGCTGACCCTCGCCTTGTAAGGGCGATGCTCTCCCAGCTGAGCTACACACCCAAATCGCGATGAATTTTAAGCCTTCCGGCTGGATTCTCCAAGAGGAGAGATG
>NZ_BMXR01000008.1:0-97437 GCF_014651855.1 Saccharospirillum salsuginis | reverse complement strand
CGCGACCTCCGGCGTGACAGGCCGGCATTCTAACCAACTGAACTACCGCTCCACACTCAGTTTTAGGTTCTGCAACCTTGTTTGGCGGGTTTCAACTCCCGTTCCCCCTAAGTACGTGACTTAGTGAGAAGTGGCGGAACGGACGAGACCCGACCGGGCTGGCGCTCCAGCTCGCGACCAAGGCTTCACCTCAACCACCTTACTGCGTCACTCGTACTCCCGAGAGGGGAGTAAATGGCGGAACGGACGAGACTCGAACTCGCGACCTCCGGCGTGACAGGCCGGCATTCTAACCAACTGAACTACCGCTCCGCGAAGTGGTGGGTGTGAACGGGATCGAACCGCTGACCCTCGCCTTGTAAGGGCGATGCTCTCCCAGCTGAGCTACACACCCACTTCGCATGGTCTTTTAAGCCTCCCGGCTACTTTCTCAAGAGTGTCACAGAAGTATCCCTCTGATGACATCCCCCGTCGAAAGTGATGCGCATTTTAGCGATTTTCCCAATGGAGTCAAACGTTTAGCGCATTTTTTTAAATCCTAATTTGTCTGACTAAAAAACGCACAAAGACCTCAATTCCAAATCGTGAGTCATGAGGTTACAGAATGGTAGCCACCGATGCCTGATTCGAGCGACCGGAGCCGGGTATGCTCTGGAGGGGACATCTGAGGCATGGATGCCGAAGTTAAGCGCCCATGGATGGGTTCACAGCGGTCCCCGGAAGAGCATACCCGGCTTCGGTCGTGAACCCTGCCACCGTACAACCAACCACCAAACTAACGCACCAGAAACAACACCATATCCGGCCAGAAGGTGATCACCAGAACGATCCCCATTAACACCAGCATCATCGGCAAGGTCGCCGCATACAACTCCGTAATCGACCGCTTGAACCGATAACTGGCGATGAACAGATTCATCCCCACCGGCGGCGTGAAATACCCGATCTGCATGTTCGCCACGAAAATAATCCCCAGGTGAACCGGATCCACCCCGTATTCCATCGCCACCGGCAGAATCAACGGCACAATGATGATCAGCGCCGCGAAAATATCCAGAATCGCCCCCAGCGCCAGCAACCCCACATTCAGGCACAACAGAAACACCCAGCGACTGTCGATGTGCGTCTGAATCCATTCGAACACCCAGGTCGGCACCTGCAAATCCACCAGCAGATTGGTGAACGCCAGCGCCACGCCCAGAATCAGCAGGATACCGCCCACCATCTTCATCGACTCCGCCGCGATGGCCGGCAATCGCTTGATCGACACCTCCCGGTACACCGCCACCTCGATCACCAGCACGTAGAGCGCGGTGATCGCCGCGATATCGGATACCACCAGCCAGCCACTGAACAGCCCGCCCATGACGATGACCGGAATCCCCAACTCCCACTTGGACTCCCAGACCGCATCAAACAGTTCGCGCAGATTGAACGGAATCAAGGGCACGGCCTGATGACGTTGCTGCCACAAACCCAACAGCCACAACGCCAGGATCATCAAGACCGCCGGAATGAAGCCGGCCAGGAACAGGGACTGGATATCGACGTTCGCCACATCCATCTGCTGTGCGACGATGCCATACAAAATCAACGGAATGGCGGGTGGCAGCAACAACCCCAGGCTGCCCGACGTCGTAATCAGACCCAGAGCGAAGCGTTCACTGTAGCCTGCCTGAGTCATGGCCGGAAGCAGCAGTGCGCCCAACGCGACAATGGTCACGCCGGAACCGCCGGTCAGCATGGTGAAAAAGGCACAGGCCAGCAGCGCGATCAGGATCATGCCGCCCGGCAACCAGCCGAGCGCCGCCTGACTCACCCGCACCAGCCGGTTGGCGGTCTGGCTCTCGCTGAGCATATAACCGGCGAAGGTAAACAGCGGCAGCGCCATCAGCAGCGTATTCTCGGTGAGCCGGTACAGCTCGATCGGCAGCACCATCAGATCGATGTCCGATACCCAGAAGCCCCAGGCCGCGGCGGCCAGAATGACGACGAACAAGGGGGTACCGAGCACCGCGAACAGGGCGATCAGGCCGGAAACCAGGCTATTCATGGTCGCCCTCCCCTTGTCCGAAAAACGTATAGGCGGCGAAACGCACCGCCATCAGGCCGAAGCCTATCGGCATGATCAACTGAAACGGCCAGGCCGGCAGACCGGCGAAGGCGGGGGTGTTGTAGACGTATTCGTCATAGACGAAGCGACTGGCATGCCAGGTCATCAATGCGCAGATGAATCCGGCGAAGCCCGTGGCCAGGCGCTCGATCAGCCAGGCCGGCCAGCCGCTCAAATAGTGCTTGAGGGCATCGATCGCGATGTGTTCGCCACTGCGGGTGGCGACCAGGGCGCCCAGCAGCGCCAGCCAGAGCACCAGCAATCGATTGAAGGGATCGATCCAGAACCAACTGGTGCCTGCCAGATTCCGCAGCAGGATCTGAACGACACTGAGCGATACCATGGCCACCAGGGACAACGCCAGCAGGCCCTGTTCGAGCCGCGCCATGCCGGCATCCAGACGGCGAATCCAGATCATGAATCGGTCCGGACGCGTTCAATCAGCGCGCGTACACGCTCGTATATGGACTGGGAAAACTGGTCATCACGAATCAGGACGCTGGTGGCGGCTTCGGATTCCCGCTGCAGCTCAGCCATGTCTTCGGGGCCTGGTTCAACCACCTCAATGCCCAGTTTCTTCAGGGCCTCCAGGGCGGCCTGATTGTCCACCCGGTTTTGCTCATCGATGGTAGCGCTCGCCTTGCGCAATTCCGCATCCAGAATGGCGCGATCGGCGTCGGGCAGGCGCCGATAGGCCCGGTCGGACAGGGCGACAACACCGTAGGTGTACATGAAAGGCGCATCGGTCAGGTAATCCAGCCGGCTGTACCATTGCAGCGTAATAGCCCCGACGGGCGGCACGACGACGGCGTCGATCGCGCCGGTCTGCAATGCGGTCAATACATCGCCGACATTCAGAACGATGGGGTTGATGTCGAACGCCCGGGCGATTTGTTCGGACAGCGGATCGTTGGCCGGCAACCAGAGTTTCTGCTGTTTCAGGTTGTCCATGGTGGTGATCGGCTGTTGGCTCATGCCGTAGGCGAAACCGGCTTCGATCAGCCCGAAAGTCTGCCAGCCGTTGTCGGCCAGCCCGGCCTCGATGACCGGATCCAGTTCGGCCCGCACGGCGTCCACTTCCTCATAGTTGCGGAACAGCAGCGGCGCGTTCAGTACCTGGGCATCGGGGTAGGCGCTGGCCAGGGCTCCACTCTGAATCAGGGCGCCGTGCAACTGACCGATGCGAATCTTGCGCTGCACGGCCTGATCGTCGCCCATGACGCCGCCGGGATAGAATTTCAGTTCGAGCCGCCCTTCGGTCTGTTCCTCGATGGCCTGTGCGGCGCGTTTCAATTCATTGAGCACGGCGTTGCCGTCCGGGTACTGGGTCGAGATTTTCAATGTCTCGGCCGCGGCCGCCAGGCTTAGAACCGTGAGGCCGGTGAATACCAGGGTTTTCAGGATACGGTCAAATACAGTCATTCACTTCTTCTCCAGACTTGCCGTGGCAAGCGTCAGAAATAGTCGTCGGCGCTGGCGAGCAGTTCCTCGGCGCGCTTCTGGGCGTAGACGTTTTGCAGGGTCAGACCCTCAACATACGGATCCCGGCTTAACGCATCCTGAAGCAGACGGTCGTGCAAGTCGCGATCGAACACAAGACGCGCATATTGCGAGGCGTAGTAGACCTGGATGATCAAGTTCCGGCCATCGGCGGCATCCAGCGCCCGTTCGTAGTAATCCTGTGCCACCTCGGGCTTGCCACCCAGACTCGGCGGCAGGATGCTGTTCATAACCCCCAGATACAACAGGGCCGTGCCGTGTTCGTAGCCGGGTTCGACGGCAATGGTCTGCTCCAACACCGCCTCTGCCTGGCCGAGCTGGGCGATGGCCAGCCAGTCGTCGCTGTGGTTCTGAATGTAACCGGCCCAGGCCGTGCCCAAGGTGTAGAGGTAGGGCAAATCGTCCTCGTCCCGCCATTGCGCCAGCGTATCCGGCAAGGCATCGGGTTCGACTTCGCGCAGGTCGCAGGCCGCCTCGTCATAGGTGCAAAAGGCATCGAAGGCGTAATTCAGCGCCTTGGCGGAAAGTCGTTGGCGTCGTTTCAGGTTGTCGGGTTCGACGAACACGCCGGCATAGGCACCGTTCAGCGAGGCCGCGGTCAATTTCATGTCCTCGTTGCGCGGGTAGGTTTCCACCAACGCATCGACCATCAGCAGGTAGCTGGGCAGGCCGTCCTCGACGGTCTGGAGGTCATCGCTGTTGAGAATGGCACCGGACAGGTTTTCGGGCAGTTTCAAGGTGGCGCAACCGGTCAATAACAACGCCAGGGCGAGGCCCAACCCTTGCTTGAGCATCATTGGCTCCAACTGAGATTCAGGAAAGAGGCGGCATTATAAACACCTTATCGGTCCGTCATAAGGTGAAGGTGGTCATTCTGTGGCAGCGACCGGTCTTTCGCTCTATGCTAGACACCTGACTTTCACTATTCCCTGAATCGTTCATGGCCAGCAGTATCGGTACCGTCAGCGCAGCCCTAGCCGCTCCCCCGGTTGTTGACTTCCTGGGGCGCACCCCCTGGCTCTGGATCGGTCTCATCGTTCTGATGCTGCTGCAAATGGCGTTTATCCTGGGGCTGCAACGCTCGCGACTGCGCTTTCGCAAAGCCAAAAAGGCACTGGACGAATCCCACCATCTGCTGGAACAGCGCGTCGAGGAACGCACCGAACGGCTGACCCGTATCAACGACGAACTGCACCGGGAAGTCCGGCACCGCGAAGCCACCGAGTCGCAACTACTGGAAATCCAGGCCTTCAACGACGCCATTCTCGATGCCCTGCCCACGCTGCTGGTCGGTGTCGATCAGTCCCTGTGCGTGACACATTGGAACCGGGCGGCGGAGACCACCACCGGCGTTTCAGCCGACCAGGCGCTGGGCAAACCCCTGCTGTTGCTGCACCCTTACTTCTGGGATCTGGAGTCCATGGTGCGGGAAACATTGAGCGGCCAGAAAATGCGGTCCCTGGAGCGCGTCAAAGTCGCCCGGGACGACGACTCACCGCTCTACTTCGACATCGCCGCCTACCCGTTCCACCTCGATCATCAGCCGGGTGTTGTGCTGCGCATGGAGGATGTCACCCTCAAGGTGCGGTTCGAAAACACCCTGGTGCAAAGCGAAAAGATGCTCTCCATGGGTGAGCTCGCCGCCGGGCTGGCGCACGAGATCAATAACCCCATGGCGTCGATCCTGCAGGGCGTGCAAAACGTCCAGCGCCGCCTGGATCCGGAACTGCCCAAGAACCGGGACGCCGCCCGGTCGGTCGGTCTGGATTTTCAGCAACTGCAAGGCTACCTCGACAAACGCCACATCCCCACTCTTCTGACCGGGATTCGCGAGACCGGCGAACGCGCCTCGATGGTTGTCGCCAATATGCTCGAATTCGCACGGCCGCCGAAGCGCCACTCCGACCCGGTCCCGATTCACCAGGTGCTGAACCACACCCTGGAACTCGTCGAGGCCAGCATTCACCAATACAGTTATCTGAACCGCATCCTCGACATCGTCACCGACTTCCAGGCCGAACCGGACATGGTCAAGGGCAATGCCAGCGAACTGCAGCAGGTTTTCCTCAACCTCATTCGCAATGCCCTGCAGGCCATGGACAGACCCGAACAGGCGCCACTGGCCCGACTCACGGTAGAGACGCGCCAGTACAACAACCATTTGCAAGTGATCATCGAAGACAATGGGCCGGGCATGGACGAACGCGTCCTGCACCACCTGTTCGAGCCTTTCTTCACCACCAAGGAAGTTGGTGTGGGCACCGGTCTCGGTCTGTCCGTGTCCTACTTCATCATCAGCAAACACCACGGCGGCCAGATCGATGTCGACTCCCGACCGGGACGCGGCAGTCGCTTTATCGTGACCCTGAACGCCTGGGACCCATCCACCGACGCTCCGGGTTAATCCAGAGGCTTGACCAGTTCCCGGTCGCGATTGAGCGGATACGGCGGGTATTCTTTCCAGAAGTCGTCCAGGGAGAAGCGGTCGAGTACGCTGGCGTTATACCGCTCCTTACGGGCTTTGGTTTCGTCATAGCCCTTGAAGGTGAGGTGTTGCAGACAGGCGGGACACACGCGGGGCGGCTGTTCGAAGGGTTTCAGGCTGGTGGCGATGGCGAGCGTGTCGTCTTCGGGAAACTGCTCGCACTGGGCGACGTGAAGCCGGTTGCGTTCAACCAGAACAACCCGGGAATTCTTGTAGCTCAGGGTAAAGTCGAGAAGACGCCCGACCCACCGACGCTCGATCGTCATCCCCTGCCGGGCCAACCGGGACCGCTCTTCACCGGTCAAATGCACCTCGGGGTCGAACAGCTCGAACTGCCCCAACTGGTCGGTTCCCATACGGGCTCGCATCTCATTAAACGGCTCGAAATTCAGGAAATCCGTTAGGTTCATTGCTGTTTTACCCCTTGGTAGGCCCGATGGTTAGTTGTTTTGCAGTGCCGGGAACCCGCGCCTGGTGTCGGGGGACACCCAGTCGGGGTCGCGCGGTATGCCGCCCACTCAACCCATCCATGGGGGCTTGACCTCGGCATCCATGCCTCGCACATCCCCGCCTGGGTATCCCCCGACACCAGGCGCTCGTGATTGTGGTCACACCACAATCCCTTCCCCAGACTGTTGTTAATGAATGCAACGAAATTGGGAGCCAATGATGGCACCTTGGGTTAGCGACGGATGCCCGGGATGCTCCTGCGGGGATATCTGAGGCATGGATGCCGAAGCTAAGCCCCCATGGACGGGTTAATGGCGACCCCGCAGGAGCATCCCGGGCAGCCGGCGCGGATTCCTGGCACCCAATTTTCCCGTCAACCCTAGCGTTGGTTCTCCAATATCGTCGCAATTCGGCTTTCGGCGTCGGTGCGCAGGCGGAATTCGACCCGGCGGGAACGGTTGGAGTCTTCCTCGCCCGAGGCATCCCGAATCGGTTTGGAGGAGGACAGGCCGTTCGCCGTCATGTGTTCCTTGAGCCAGGATTTCTCGCCAGCCACGGTGTCGAGGTTCAGCACGTACGCCAGTGTCGAACGGGTGCGTTCCTGGCTGAGCCCCATGTTCAGGATGTAGGCCTCGTCCTCGGTACGCCCGAGCCAGCCGCTGGACGTATGGCCTTCAATGCGGACCTCGGCGATGTCGTCCCGGTATTTTTCCGATGTGATGATGCGCATGTAGCGCGGGAAAAATTCGGCCAGTATGTTGCGGAAAGCCGGTTTGAGGTCGTGTTCGCCCCGATCGAATATGAGGTCTTCGTCGTTGAAGCGGATGCTCAGATCCGGGTTGATTTCGGCGCCCCAGCGTTCGAGGTCGGGGGCGAATTCTTCCTGCAGGTCCTGGTACAGCTGGGTGCGCAGGCGGTCGTATAGGACGGCGACGTCGCGGATTTTGTTACGCTCGATTTCGGCGTCGACCATGAAGACGATGGCGACCAGAAGGAAGACCATCATCAGACCGGCCATGAGGTCGCTGACCGAGACCCAGTGTTCTTCCTGTTCGATGTGCTCTTCGTTGCTTCTCATCGTTGTTCTTCGGCGAGGGATACCAGGTCGTGCAGGCGGTCTGTCAGCGGGGTGTAGTCGTTGACGAATTTTTCCGACAGGGCGGTTAGCTGGTAACCGAAGGTCTTCATCGCCTTGTTGAGTTCAGCTTCCAGTGCTTCATCCAGTTTCTGCAGTTGGGCGTCGTTGCGTTCCAGCAATTGCTCCAGCTGCCGGCCGATGCGGTCCTGTGTGGTTTCGGTGCCCTCGAGCAGGACAGTGCTGACCTGTTGACTGGTATCTCGAATGCCGGTGGCGGCTTCTTCGAGCAGGGTGCGCATTTGTTGCCCCTGGGTCTCGACCAGTTCCTTCATGCCCTCGGTCAGTTGCAGGATGCGGCTTTCCAGTTGTGGCAGGCCTTCCTGCGCATCGACCACCAGGGTGGAGAAGGTGGAAAGGTATTCACGCAGGTTTTCGCTCTGGCTTTGCAGGGCCGACAGCAGGTGCTCCATGTCTTCGGCGACACCGGTGAAGGAGCGGGTCTGCTTGATCAGGTGCTCGAAGGATTCGGCCCCGACCCGGGCACTTTCGGCGCTGCGGCGGTTGGCTTCGACGAGCTCCTCGATCTGGGCCTTGTTTTGTTCCTGCCATTCGATCATGCGACCGACGGCGTCGTTCAGCCGACGGAAGTTCTCGCCGTACTGTTCTTCGATGCGGGTGTTGAATTCGCGCATGACGTGGCTGATGGCTTCTTTCAGGGCATCCTTGTTGGCTTCGGTCATGTCGCGCTGGTAGTTACGGATGGTCTCGACCAGCTGTTGTTGCTGGGCGTGGCTGGCCTGGTGCTGGCGCTCAAGCAAGGCGGACAGCGGTTCTGCTTCTTCGGTGGCCAGGTGATTGGAGATGCGTTCCAGGTGCCAGGCCAGGTCGTCCATGGTGGCGGTCATTTTGGATTCGCGATGCGCACGGACGCGCATGCTGGAAATGGCGTAGCGGAATTTGATGGTCAACGCCCCGGCGAGCCCGGCGATGGAGGTCCAGAAGGCGGTTTTCAGGCCTTCCAGCAGGTTGGGCACGCTAGCCTGGATGGATGAGGTATCGAACTGGGCGAGGCCGAGCGCGACCCCCAGAAAGGTGCCGAAAATACCGATGCTGGTGAGAATGCTAGGGGTGTAATTGGCGGTGTGGGCCGAATAGACCGGACCGTGAAAGTACAGTAACAGCGTCCCAATCACCCCCATGAAGACCCAGGTGAGGGTTGAGAAGGAGTCCAGAATTTCCATACGGCATCTCGTGTGGTGACAGACAAAGCGGCAGTATGCCACCGGGTGGGCGGGGGCTCAAAGGGTGGTGGAGCGGGAATGCGGGAATAAAGGGTGGACCATGCCCACCCTTGGGATTGCAGGGTGGGCATGGCCCGACTTCGAGCTCTATCGGGCCATCAACCGCCCAGGAAACTCAGCAGAACACCGGCCGCGACGGCCGAGCCGACCACACCGGCCACGTTCGGCCCCATGGCGTGCATCAGCAGGAAGTTCTGGTTATTCGCTTCCAGGCCGACCTTGTTGGTCACCCGGGCCGCCATTGGAACGGCGGATACACCGGCGGAGCCGATCAGCGGGTTGATGGGCGTCTTGGACATGGCGTTCATGGCCTTGGCCATCAATAGACCGGTCGCGGTACCGACACAGAAAGCCGCCAGGCCGAGCAGCAGGATGCCCAGGGTTTCCAGGTTCAGGAAGGCATCGGCGCTCAGCTTGGAGCCCACGGCCAGGCCCAGGAAGATGGTGACGGTGTTCATCAACGCGTTCTGGGCGGTATCGCTCAGACGATCGACGACCCCGCACTCCTTCATCAGGTTACCGAAGCAGAACATGCCCAACAGCGGTGCGGCCGACGGCAGGAAGAAGGCCACCACGATCAACACCATGATCGGGAAGATGATCTTCTCGCGCTTGCTGACCACGCGCAGCTGGGTCATGGTGATCTCGCGTTCGGCTTTCGTGGTCAGGGCCCGCATGATCGGCGGCTGGATCAGCGGCACCAGGGCCATGTAGCTGTAGGCGGAGACGGCGATGGCACCGAGCAGATCCGGCGCCAATCGGCTGGCGACGAAGATCGATGTCGGGCCGTCGGCACCGCCGATGATGCCGATGGCGGCGGCATCGGCGAGCGAGAAGTCCATCCAGCCCATCGAGCTCATCCAGACGGCGCCGATGATGGTGCCGAAGATGCCGAACTGGGCCGCAGCCCCGAGGAACAGCGTCTTCGGGTTCGCCAGCATGGGACCGAAATCGGTCATCGCACCCACGCCCATGAAGATCAGCAACGGGAACACGCCACTTTCGATGCCGACGTGATAGATGTAATACAACAGGCCGCCGGCCGAGACCACGTGGCCTTCCGCATCCATGACCGGTGCCGCGTACATGCCGGCGCCCGGAATGTTGACCAGGATGGCACCGAAGCCGATCGGCAGCAGCAACAAGGGCTCGAACCGTTTGTTGATCGCCAGGTAGATCAGCACCAGGCCCACGATAATCATCGTGAGCTGCGGCAAGGTGAGGTTCGCGAGCCCGGATTCGGACAGCAATATATTCAGTTTATCCATGGGTTCGACCTCACAGCGTCAGCAGGGTATCGCCAACGGATACCGAGTCGCCTTCCTTCACCGTCACGGAGCTGACGGTACCGGCCTGGGGCGCGCTGACTTCGGTTTCCATTTTCATGGCTTCCAGGATCATCACGACCTGCCCTTCCTCGACTTCGTCACCCGGCTCGACCAACACCTTGAAGATGTTGCCGGCCAGTGGCGCCGGAATCTCCACGCCGGTCTCGGCCGGGGCGGCGACACTGGAACCGCTGACCTCACCGCCTTCGGTAATGTCGGTCTGGTAGGTCTTGCCGTTGATGGAGACACTGACCTTGCCGGCCGCATCGACCTGGGCCACGTAGGACTTGCCGTTGACGTTGACCGTGTAGGTGCCGCCTTCGGTCGCGCCCTTGGCTTTAGGCGCGGCTTCCTCTGCGGTCGGAGCCGGTTCGAAGGCCTCCGGGTTGCCCCGGTTCTGCAAATACTTCAAGCCGATCTGCGGGAACAGCGCGTAGGTCAGAACATCGTCGACGACCGCATCGGCCAGTTTGAAGCCCTTTTCTTTCGCTGTTTTTTCCAGCTCACCGGTCAGCTTGTCCATTTCGGCGTCGATCAGATCCGCCGGACGGCAGGTGATCGGCTCGCCACCATCGAGCACCTTGGCCTGGAGCTCCTTGTTGAATTCGGACGGCGCGGCACCGTACTCGCCCTTCAGGATGGCCTGGGTTTCCTTGGAGATGGACTTGTAACGCTCGCCGGTCAGAACGTTCAACACGGCCTGGGTACCGACGATCTGGGAGGTCGGCGTCACCAGCGGGATAAAGCCCAGGTCTTCGCGCACCTTGGGAATCTCGTTCAACACATCGTCGAACTTGTCGCCGGCGCCCTGCTCTTTCAACTGGCTTTCCATGTTGGTCAGCATGCCGCCCGGAACCTGGGCGATCAGGATGCGGGAGTCAACACCGCGCAGCTGGCCTTCGAACTTGGCGTACTTCTTACGCACGGTGCGGAAATAGGCGGCGATCTCTTCCAGTTTTTCCAGGTCCAGACCCGGATCGCGATCCGTGCCCTGCAGGGCGGAGACGATGGATTCGGTCGGCGAGTGGCCACAGGTCATCGACATCGAGGAGATGGCGGTGTCGACATGGTCGATTCCGGCCTCGACCGCCTTGAGAATGGTCATCGACGACAAACCAGCGGTGGCATGACAGTGCAGCTGAATCGGGATGTTCAACGCCGCTTTCAGTTTGCCCACCAGTTCTTCGGCCCCGTAGGGGGTCAGGATGCCGGACATGTCTTTGATCGCCAGCGAGTCGGCGCCCATGTCCTCGATCTGTCTAGCCAGATCGACCCAGTTCTCGGTGGTGTGTACCGGACTGGTGGTATAGGAAATGGTGCCCTGGGCGTGGGCGCCGTTTTCCTTCACCGCCGCCATGGCGCGCTGCAGGTTGCGCGGATCGTTCATGGCGTCGAAGACACGGAAGACGTCGATGCCGTTCTTGACCGCACGTTCAACGAATTTATCGACCACATCGTCGGCGTAGTGGCGATATCCCAGCAGGTTCTGGCCACGCAGCAGCATTTGCTGACGGGTGTTCGGCATGGCCTTTTTCAATTCGCGAATGCGGTCCCAGGGGTCTTCACCCAGGTAACGGATGCAGGCGTCAAAGGTGGCGCCGCCCCAGGATTCGAGGGACCAGTAACCGATTTGATCCAGTTTTTCACAAATCGGCAGCATATCGTCTATGCGCAGACGGGTCGCAAACAATGACTGGTGCGCGTCGCGCAGGACGACATCGGTCAGTTTGACAGGATTTTTGGATGCACTCATGGCAGTTGCCCTTAGCTTTCGGTTAATCGGTTCGCGGATCAGTGGCCGTGTACGGCCTTGACGGCAGCGGCGACGGCGGCCACTTCCGAGAGGTCGTCCTTCGGTTTCGGGCGACCTCCGCGCTTGGGTTCAGGCTCCGGGGCATCATGCCAGCGCATGATCAGCCGAGACATGATCGTAGTGCCGATCACGAGGATGGTCAGGAAGACAAAAACGGTTCCCATGCCTAACAGCATGAGATTCAAACCGCCCAGCATCAGTTCGGACATAAGGAGGGATCCTTGGTTCGACCATGGAACGTTCCGCCAGGAGAGGTAGACTGGCTTTAAAACGTCCGATGCTCTCTTGTTTCGTTTGGGTTCGGATTGTCTGAGGGCTTTCTGATGAGCCCCTTAATTATAGTTTCGGCGCCTGCCAACCCGGGGAACTTCAACCAGGGGCCATGGAATGCCGCCCGCAAAGTTTCCTGGCGTTGAGGGGCGCCGAGCGACGGTAGGGTACCCCAAGTCGGAGAATTGACGCAACACGCGAACTTTCGCCAATCTTCGCAACGAACTGTTGCAAGTTACTGAAAAACTGACATTTTGGCGTTCTGGTATGTTGCTTGAACCCGCACCGGCAGCCGGGTATGCCTCTTCGGGGTCGCCGTGAATACATCCATGTAGGCTTGGCGGCAGCCATCCATGGCTGCCGACATCCCCGAATAGGCATACCCGGCTGCCGGCGCTAGCCTGACTGCATTCAATATCCGGCCGGTTTCCGCTTGCCTGGCCGCATTCAACCGTTACACTTCGCGCCTCTCATACTTTCGTTCAACGAGTGTCAATGCGCCTTATTCTCGCACCGATGGAAGGTCTGGCGGATGTCTATCTGCGTCGCCTGATCACCGCCCAGGGCGGTTTCGACCGGGTCGTGTCCGAGTTTGTCCGCGTCGTCGACCAGAGGCTGCCGGAACGCGTGTTTTACACTGTATGTCCGGAGTTACTCGAGGGTGGCCGCACCCGGTCCGGCACACCGGTGCGGGTCCAGTTGCTGGGCAATCACCTGGAGGCTATGGCGGCCAACGCCCAACGGGCCATCGAGCTCGGATCGGACGGGCTCGACCTTAACTTCGGCTGCCCGAGCAAGACGGTCAACCGCAGCCAGGGCGGCGCCATTCTGTTGCGTGAGCCGGAAACACTCTATCGCGTGGTGCGATCGGTGCGCCGGGCCTTGCCGGAGGGCGTCACCCTTTCCGCCAAGATGCGCCTGGGCTTCGAAGACACCGGCCTGATGTTCGAGAACGCCGCCGCCATCGAGGCCGGCGGCGCCGACGAACTGACGGTCCACGCCCGCACCAAGGTGCAAGGCTATGCCCCGCCCGCTCACTGGCACGAATTGGGCCGACTGAACGAGCAACTGAACATTCCGCTGATCGCCAACGGCGATATCTGGACCGTCGACGACTACCAACGGTGTTGCGCCATCACCGGCACGACCGACGTTATGCTGGGTCGGGGCGCCATCCGCACGCCGGATCTGGCGCGACGAATCCGCAAGCCGGATCACACCGCCCTGCCCTGGTCCGAGTACCGGGTACTGCTGGCCGGGTTCTGGTCCGAGGTGCGCGCGCAGATGCCCGACCGCTATTGCGCCGGCCGACTCAAACAATGGGTCAATCACCTGCGCCAAGCCCATACGGAAGCCGAAGCGTTTTGGCATCGTATCCGAACCGAGCGGAATGTGGCGGCACTCGACCGCCTGTTACTTGATCTGGATTAATAGCCGACGGGTCCTTCCCTGCTATAGTCAGACTCGTTGGGCGTTCCGCCCGCATCGAGTCGAAGGATATGAACGACGCGGACATACGATCGGAGCACAGGGGTCGGGTCCATGCCATTCGCGGCAATGTGGTGGATGTGTCATTTCCATCCCCGTTGCCGGCTCGGCTGCACCGGTTGAGTACCGGCCCGGACGGGGATGTGGTGCTTGAGGTACAGACCCACCTCGACGCCGAGACCGTCCGATGCATCGCGCTGACGCCCACGGCCGGACTGGGGCGCGGCATGAGCGTGGCAACCGGCGACGCGCCACTGACGATTCCCGTCGGCGAGGCCCTGCTCGGACGCATGCTGAACGTACTGGGCGATCCCATCGACGGCGGCGAACCACTGGACCACCTTGAACGCTGGCCCATTCACCGACCGCGACTGACCTTGTCCGACCGCGTGACACACGCCGAGATGTTCGAAACCGGCATCAAGGTCATCGATCTGCTGGCTCCGCTGGAACAAGGCAGCAAGGCGGGTTTGTTCGGCGGTGCCGGTGTCGGCAAAACGGTGTTGATCAATGAATTGATCCACAATATGTCGGAACGGTACGAGGGCATCAGTCTATTTTGCGGCATCGGGGAACGCATGCGCGAAGCCGAGGAGATGTCCCGATCGATGGCCGAGTCCGGCGTGCTGGACAAAGCGGTATTGCTCTACGGCCAGATGAACGAACCGCCCGGTGCCCGTTTTCGCATCGGCCACGCCGCCCTGACCGTCGCCGAGTACTGCCGCGATGTACTCAAGCGCGACGTTCTGCTGTTGATCGACAACATCTTTCGTTTCGTCCAGTCCGGCAACGAAGTCTCCGGTCTGATGGGACGGCTGCCGTCACGGGTCGGTTATCAGCCGACACTGGCCACGGAACTGGCCACACTGGAGGAGCGCATCTGCAGTACCCGCAGCGGCTCGATCACCTCGGTGCAGGCGGTGTATGTGCCGGCGGATGACCTGACCGACCCCTCGGCCACCCATATCTTCGCGCACCTGTCCGCCTCCATCGTCCTGTCCCGCAAGCGCGCCAGCCAGGGATTCTACCCGGCCGTGGACCCACTGCAGGCCGATTCCAAAATGCTGTCCCCGGGTGCGGTCGGCGAACGTCATTATCGAATCGCCCAGGGGGTCAAGCGGGCCCTGGCCGAATACGAAGCGTTGAAAGACATCATCTCGATGCTGGGAATGGAGGAACTGTCGCGGCAGGACCAGGAAACCGTGAGTCAGGCGCGGCAATTGGAACGTTTCCTGACCCAGCCCTTCTTCACCACCGAACAGTTCACCGGGAAAAGCGGCCGCCGGATCTCGCTGGAAGACACCCTGACCGGTTGCGAACGCATTCTGAACGGGGACTACGCTGACGTCAGTGAATCGGCGTTCTATATGATCGGGGGAGTGGACGATCTGCCGGCCCGGAGTCACCACCATGACTGAACAAACCGCCGCCATGCAGCTGACCGTCTTCCTGCCCACCGGCATCCTGCTGGAGACCCGGGCGCACAAAATCATCGCCGAGGCGCCCTCTGGCGAATTCTGCCTGTTGCCGCGTCATATCGACTACGTCGCCAGTCTTGAGCCCGGCATACTGATCTACACCACCCCGGAAGGCGACGAAGGGTACGTGGGGCTCGACCGGGGAGTGCTGGTCAAGGCCGGCCCCGAGGTTCGGGTGTCTGCTTTCGACGGCGTCGCCGGCACCCGACTGGATCAACTGACCTCCCTGGTCGAGTCGCGCTATATCGAACTGGATGAGCAGGACCGCAAGGCTCGGGCCGCCCTGTCCCGACTGGAAGCGGGCACTCTGCGTGGTTTTCACGAATTGCAGGAACGTTATTTTGAAACCTGACCGTTCACGCCCGTCCGATCTGGGCGAACGCATCGATCACAGAGCCCGGCGCAAGGAAAAAGCCCGGCGCGACAAGTCGCATCCGGTCTGGTTCGGTCTGGGCATGTTCGGGTTGGTGGGCTGGTCCGTGGCCGTGCCCACACTGCTCGGCGTCATGCTCGGGCTCTGGATGGACCGTCGCTGGCCGGGAGATGTGTCCTGGACCTTGACGCTCATCATCATCGGTGTGGCGCTGGGCTGCTTAAATGCCTGGTACTGGATCAAGCAGGAGAATCATCGTGACTGAGCCGACCGCCGCCGCGCAAGTACTGGTCACCTTCGGCGGCCTCTTTCTGATTGGCCTGCTGGCCGATCTGGCCGGTCGCCACACGCCCTTGCCCCGGGTTACGTTGTTATTGATGTCCGGCTTCCTCATCGGGCCATCGGTATTGGATTGGTTACCGTCGTTCACGGCGGACTGGTTTCCGGTGCTGACCAACTTCGCTCTGGCCATGATCGGTTTCCTGCTGGGCCAGAACCTGACCCGGAAATCTCTGAAAAAACTGGGTCGCCCGGTCTTGAGCATCTCGCTCGGCATCATACTGGTGACGGTGCCGACCGTGTTCATCGGCCTCTATCTGCTGGGCGTACAGGCACCGATCGCTCTGTTGCTCGCCGGCATCGCGACCGCCACAGCCCCCGCCGCCACGGTCGATGTGGTGCACGAATACCGGGCCAAGGGGCCATTCACCGACACCTTGCTGGGTATAGTCGCCATTGACGATGCCTGGGGGCTGTTGATTTTCACCCTTTTGCTGGCGATCGCCTCGGCCTGGATCGGGGATGGCGGCATCGCCGGCATCCTCCTGACCGGTGCCTGGGAAATCGGTGGTGCCGTTGTGCTGGGTTTTGCTCTCGGACTGCCGATGACCTACCTCACCGGACGCATTCGCCCCGGGGAGCCCACCCAGGCCGAGGCGCTGGGCGTTGTACTGCTGTGCGCCGGGATCGCGGAATGGCTGGGAGTCTCCTATATTCTGTCGGCAATGATTCTGGGAGCCGTCGTCGCCAATCTGGCCAAGCACCATGAACGCCCGTTTCGAGCCATCGAGGGCATTGAATGGCCGTTTCTGATTCTGTTTTTCCTGCTCGCCGGGTCCGCGCTTCATATCGAAGCCCTGGCCCAGGTCGGCCTGCTTGCCACAAGCTACATCGCATTGCGCATCGCGAGCCGTTTTCTGGGCGCGTATCTCGGTGCCTGGGCGATCGGCACCGACGGCGCGCTGCGGCATTGGATGGGTCTGGCCCTGCTGCCCCAGGCCGGCGTTGCTATCGGCATGGCCCTGCTGGCCAGCCTGCGGTTTGAATCGTTTCGCGAGATCCTGCTGCCGGTTGTGCTGGGATCGTCGGTGATTTTCGAATTGATCGGGCCGATCAGTACCCGATTCGCCCTGACCCGGGCCGGAGAAATCCAGCCATCCAAACAGTCGAATCAGGGAGCGGCGCGTTCATGACCCCGACACTGTTCAACCTGTCCCTCTTCGGACTGGCCGGCGCCGGACTGGGCTTCCTGTTTTTCGGATGGCTGTGGCTCAGCACCCGGTCGCTGCCACGCTCCGGTTGGGGAGCGTTCCTGTGGCTGCTCAGTCTGATCGGCCGGTTCGCCCTGGTCATGGCCGGATTGGTCTGGGTGGTCCGCCAGGGAGACGGGGACTGGACGGCGCCGGTGGCCGCGCTGTTCGGTTTCACCGTGGTCCGCTGGCTCTTCACCCGGTCCCAGAGACCGACACACCGTGCACACAGGACATCGCCATGACGATATCACCCGACCAATGGATTCTGTTTACTGTGCTGGGATGGCCGATCAACGCAACCCTGGTGTTCACCTGGGTGGTCATGGCCGTGCTGACGCTCACCTCCTGGTGGGTCACCCGTCGCTTGAACTCCGATGTGACGCTAAGCCGCTGGCAGAACCTGCTGGAGGTCGTGGTCCAGGGCATGGCGGATCAGATCGAGCAGATCAGCCAACAGTCTCCACAACGGTACTTGCCATTCATCGGCACGCTCTTTCTGTACATCGCCACCTCCAACCTGCTGGGCGTGATTCCCGGGTACATGTCACCGACGGGCTCGCTGTCGACGACCACCGCCCTGGCCCTGTGCGTGTTCGTGGCGGTCCCCCTGTTCGGCATCGCGGCCGAGGGGACCGGCCCTTACCTGGCGCACTACCTGCGGCCCACCTGGCTGATGCTGCCGTTCAACGTCATCGGCGAATTGTCCCGCACGCTGGCGCTGGCGGTCCGACTGTACGGCAACATCATGAGCGGTACCGTCATTATCGCCATCCTGCTGGGACTGACGCCCTTCTTTTTCCCCGTGGTCATGCAACTGCTGGGATTGCTGACCGGCATGATCCAGGCCTATATCTTCGCGGTTCTGGCGATGGTCTACATCGCGTCCGCCACCAGTGCCCACAAAAGCACCCCCGCTTCCCCGCAATCCGACGACCAAGGAGAATCTCATGGATAGTCTGTCATTAATCGGCATGGCATCGATCATCACCGCCGGCCTGACCATCGCCATCGGGTCCATCGGCCCGGCTCTGGGCGAAGGCAAGGCGGTCTCCCAGGCGCTGAGCTCCATTGCCCAACAACCCGACGAGTCGGCCACCATTACCCGCACCCTCTTCGTGGGCCTGGCGATGATCGAATCCACCGCCATCTACTGTTTCGTCGTGGCGATGATCCTGATTTTCGCCAACCCGTTCTGGAACGAACTCAGCACGGTCGCGGGGGGATAAACCATGTCCGTGGATTGGATTACGGTGATCGCCCAGGTCATCAACTTCCTGATCCTGGTCTGGCTGCTGAAACGCTTTCTGTATCGCCCGGTGATCGAGGCCATGCAACGGCGTGAGCAACGCATTGCCGAACGCCTGACGAGCGCCGACCAGCGGGAAAGTGACGCAGAGCAGGCCCGGCAACGGTTCGAATCCGAGCAGGCCCAATTGGCCGAAGAACGCTCGGCCCTGCTGGAAGAAGCCAGGTCCGAGGTGGAACGGCAGAAAAAAGAATGGCTGGATGAGGCCCGCGCGGAAATCCAGACCCAGCGAGACAAGTGGCACCGACAGATTCAGGAAGAACAGACCGAGTTCCTGGCGCAAGTGCGCCGGCGCGGAGCGGAAACCCTGGTGACACTGATGAACCAGGCGCTCGGCGATCTGGCCGACCGGAATCTGGAGTCGGCGATTCTGTCGCGGTTGCTGACTCAGTTGAACAACCTGGAAGACGAAGATCTCGGCCGACTGGTGGGCGACTCCACTCGCCTGACGGTGCGCTCCCGGTTCGATCTGGGAGCCGACGATCGCAACCGACTGTCCCGCCAGTTGCACGACCGCATCGGTCGGGCTGTCGACATCGATTACGAACAGGCTCCCGAGTTGATCGGCGGCATCGAACTGGTCGGCGACGGACAGCGTTTGAGCTGGAACCTGGCCGATTATATGGACTCCCTGAACGACCGGATCGCCGAGATGCTGTCGCCATCCGCGGCCATCGCCACGCGCGCGGTGCATCATGCTTGATTCCGGTTTTACCGACATGCTCGAACACCTCGAACAGACCGCCGGTCGCCTGCGGCCACAACTGGCCGTGCGCGAGGTGGGACACATTCTGGAAGTCGGTAATGGCGTCGCCCGGGTGTCGGGCCTGGCCAGTGTCACCTCGGAATCCCTGGTCCGACTGCCGGACGGTATCCTCGGCATGGCGGTCAACCTGGACGCCGATGACGTCGGGCTGATCCTGCTGGGCGACAGCGATCGCCTGGTCGCCGGTGCCGAAGTTGTCGCAACCGGCCGAACCGCCGACACTCCGGTGGGCGAAAGCCTGCTCGGCCGAATCATTGACGCCACCGGCCGGGTGCTGGATGGCGGCAAACCTCTGGCGTTCAGCGAGCGGCGCCCCATCGAACGGCCGGCGCCGGCGATCATTGACCGGTCGCCGGTGACCGTGCCGCTGGAGACCGGCATCAAGGCCATCGACGCCCTGATTCCCATTGGCCGGGGACAGCGGGAACTGATCATCGGAGATCGCCAGACCGGTAAAACCTCGGTCGCCATCGACACTCTGATCAACCAACGGGACAAGGACGTGGTCTGTGTCTATTGCGCCATTGGACAACGCGGCACGGCCGTTGCGCGGGCCGTCGACACCTTGCGGGAAGCCGGAGCGCTCGACAACACCATCGTGGTTGTGGCGTCGGATGAGGACCAGCCCGGTCTGCGCTACATCACGCCCTACGCCGCCATGTCCATGGCCGAGTATTTCCTGGATAACGGACAGGACGTGCTGATCGTCTACGACGATTTGACCCGCCATGCCCGCGCCTACCGTGAACTGTCGCTGCTGTTGCGACGCCCGCCCGGGCGCGAGGCCTACCCCGGCGACATCTTTTACATTCATTCCCGATTGCTGGAACGCGCCACCCATCTGAAGCCGGAGCGTGGCGGTGGCTCCTTGTCCGCTCTGCCCATCATTGAAACCCAGGCACAGGACATATCCGCCTACATTCCCACCAACCTGATCTCCATCACCGACGGTCAGATCTACCTGTCGCCCACGTTGTTTCATCGCGGCCAGTTGCCGGCCATCGACATCGGCAAGTCGGTCTCCCGGGTCGGAGGAAAAACCCAGTACCCGGCATTTCGGGCCCTGTCCGGTCCGTTACGACTGGCCTACTCCCAGTTCGAGGAACTGGAGAGTTTTGCGCGGTTCTCGACCCGTTTGGACGACGCCACACGCCATACCATCGAACATGGCCGCCGCATCCGCGGCCTGCTGAACCAGCCCGAGCATCATCCGCTGTCGGCCGCGGAACAGTTGGTGGTATTGAAAGCTGTGGCCGAAGGGCTGTTCGATCACCTTCCGATGGATCACCTCGGCCAGGGGGAGCGCTTGTTGCTGGACGCCATGGCCGACTGGGATCTCGATGCCCTGCACCGACTGAACCGGGGTGAAGCTCTCGACGAAGACGCTTGGGCGCAGCTGCTGGATCGGGCGCGCCGGGTACTGGCCGCGCTGACCTCGCCGCCCGAGGAGACCTAATGGAAACGTTGGAACGATTGCGCCATCAATTGGACAATCTGGGCGATCTGCACACGCTGGTGACCACGATGAAGGCGCTGTCCGCCGCCAGCATTCGGCAGTACGAACGCGCGGAGGAGTCCTTGCGGGACTACTACCGCACCATCGAAATGGGCTTGCACGTCGCCCTGCAGGATCTGCCGGCGCATACGGTCACGGCCGCGACGGCTCCCGGTGAAGCCCGACTGGCGGCTATCCTGTTCGGATCGGACCACGGCCTGTGCGGTCGCCTGAACGAAGACCTCTGTGACTACGCGCTCGAACGGCTGGACGCGACGGCGACCGAACCCGGCCGACGCCGCCATCTCGTGGTGGGTGCCCGACTGGCCGCCAGCCTGGAACACCGGGGACACACACCGATCGATGTCCATCGATTACCCGGCGGCGCCAAGCAGATCACGGCGACGGTGCAACGCCTGTTGTTGCAGATCGATCAATGGAGAGAGCAGGAAGGCGTTCACTATGTGTATCTGTTTTACAATCGACATTCCGGCGGCGCCCGCTATCACCCGACCGGTTTCGAGCTGTTGCCGGTCAATCTGGACCGCTTTCATCGACTGAAACAAACTCCCTGGCCCACCCGGATTCGACCAACCTTCAACCAGGGACGCGAGTCCCTGTTGCGTCAGTTGCTGCATCAGTACCTTTTTGTATCCCTGTTTCGCGCCTGCGCCGAATCCCAATCCAGCGAACATTCAAGCCGGTTGGCCACGCTGCAGACAGCCGAACGCAATCTGGATGACTATCGCCAGGAAGTGACGGCTCAATACCGCCGGGCTCGACAAAACCTGATCACCGCGGAACTGCTCGATATCGTCTCGGGTTTCGAAGCCTTGCGTCAGGGAGACGACTAGCTTTACAGACAGGGTAGAGTACAGGAGGGAGAGAAAATGGCGCGCCCGGCACGATTCGAACGTGCGACCGCCTGGTTCGTAGCCAGGTACTCTATCCAGCTGAGCTACGGGCGCGTACTGCATCGAAGTTTAGACGCCGTGATACGACAGCGTTTGTTCCAACTTGCTTCACCTTAGCCTGAAGGCTTGAAAGGTGGCGCGCCCGGCACGATTCGAACGTGCGACCGCCTGGTTCGTAGCCAGGTACTCTATCCAGCTGAGCTACGGGCGCGTAATCGACAGAAGTTCCAACTCGAACCTTGCCGATGTTGCCATCGGAATGGCAAATGGCGGAGAGAGAGGGATTCGAACCCTCGATGGGATTTCTCCCATACGCCCTTAGCAGGGGCGCGCCTTCAGCCACTCGGCCATCTCTCCGAACAACGGCGCGCATATTACCATGTTTTTCTCAAAGGACAAGGAAAAACTTCAATAAAATTAAGCGATTAGCTCATTTTATTGGCAAACGCGCGCGCTCGAAGCAGGCCCTACAGATCCTCCTCGCCGTCGGGATTGCCCATCTCGCGCTGAATACGCTGATAGATTTCTTCCCGATGCACGGCGACATCCTTCGGTGCGTTGACACCGATTCGAACCTGGTTTCCTTTAACACCCAATACAGTCACGGTGACTTCGTCACCGATCATCAGCGTTTCACCCACGCGGCGAGTCAAAATTAACATGTAAGATCTCCTAAGTTATCTGGAACGTTCCTGATATCCAGTTCCTGTATGGCTTGTCGTCGTTGTGACCGATCCCGCGGGATCAGGATCCCTCTCGACAAACGAACCTTCAGTATTGACCACATACGTCAAAATTACAGCCGGACGGCGCACATTTTCAGACATGAACGCACAAATCCGACCCCTCTTCCCTGTCGGAACGCCGGGGCAGCGGCCTTCCGTTCTCCATTCTCATGCCGGTTCCCGCCGGGAACCGGCATTCGATCATCGGTTTTGCTCGCGGGCATCCAGCTCGAAGGCCGAGTGCAGCGCGCGTACCGCCAGTTCAAGGTATTTTTCGGCAATGACCACTGATACCTTGATCTCGGAGGTGGAGATCATCTGGATATTGATGTTCTCCGCCGCCAGTGTATCAAACATCTTGGATGCAACGCCCGCGTGCGAACGCATGCCGACGCCGACGATGGACACCTTGGCGATATTGGAATCACCCCGAACCTCGCGGGCGCCCAGATCGTTGGCGACTTCGGTCAACACTTTCTGTACACGCTCGAAGTCGTTCCGGTGCACCGTGAAGGTGAAGTCGGTGGTGTTGTCGTCCGCAACGTTCTGGACAATCATGTCGACTTCGATGTTGGCCGCGCTGACCGGCCCCAGGATGCGGCTGGCGACACCGGGGATGTCGGGCACGCCCAAAACCGTCAACTTGGCTTCATCCCGGTTAAAGGCAATTCCTGAAATGACGGGCTGTTCCACTTTGTATTCTTCCTCCAGCGTGATCAGGGTGCCCGGTCCATCTTGGAAGCTGGACAGGACGCGCAACGGAACATTGTACTTGCCGGCGAATTCGACCGAGCGTATCTGCAATACCTTGGACCCGAGGCTGGCCATTTCGAGCATTTCCTCGAAGGTGATCTTGTCGAGTCGGCGGGCGTCGTCCACGACCCGGGGGTCGGTGGTATAGACGCCGTCGACGTCGGTGTAGATCTGGCATTCGTCGGCTTTCAGCGAGGCGGCCAGTGCGACGGCGGTCGTATCCGATCCGCCACGCCCCAAGGTGGTGGTGTTGCCGAGTTCGTCAACCCCCTGGAAGCCGGCCACGACGACGACCCGGCCGGCCTTGAGGTCTTTTTGCATGTGTTCGACGTCGATGTGCTGAATACGCGCTTTGGTATGGGCACTGTCGGTGACGATGCGGACCTGGTCGCCGGTGTAGGAGCGGGCTGAGCAACCCCGCTTTTGCAGGGCCATGGACAGCAATGCGATGGTGACCTGCTCGCCGGTGGAGAGGAGGACGTCCATTTCTCGGGGGTTGGGCTGGTCGGTAATGGCGTCGGCCAGTCCCAACAGTCGATTGGTTTCTCCGCTCATGGCGGAGACGACGACGACGACATCGTGGCCGTCGTCGCAAAATGTCTTGACCTTGTCGGCGACGTGTTCGATGCGCTCGGTGGTGCCCACCGAGGTGCCGCCGTACTTCTGAACGTATAGCGCCATTTATTCCGTTCCGAATCCTGCTTCGATCCGCTTGTTTTCCCGGCTGATTGCCTCCGGGGCCTATTTCGAGTTCCGGTCACACGGTGCCGGGAACCCGCACCGGCTACCGGGGTTGCTCCCTCGGGGCCGGCGTGGACCCATCCATGGGGCCTAGACCGCAGCATCCATGCTGCGCACTTCCCCGATGGAGCAACCCCGGCATCCGGCGCTCATCCATTCGGGTCACTCTAATTTCCCAATACAGCGCTTGATTTGCTCAGGCCAGTTTATCTTCCGCCCAGCCTTGAACGGAAGCCAGCGCTTCGCCCAGCTTGCCGGGTTCGCTGCCGCCGGCCATTGCCATGTCGGGTTTGCCACCACCTTTGCCGCCGACCTGCCCGGCGACGAAGTTGACCAGTTCGCCGGCCTTGACCTTGGCGGTCTGATCTTTGGTGACACCGGCGGCGAGCTGGACTTTGCCGTCGTTGACCGCCGCGAGGACGATAACGGCCGACTGCAGTTTGTCCTTGAGCTGGTCCATGGTGGTGCGCAATGTCTTGGCGTCGGCGCCTTCGAGTTCGGCGGCGAGCACTTTGACGCCGTTGACCGTTTGGGCACTGGCGGCGAGGTCGGAACCGGCGGACGAGGCGAGCTTGGACTTGAGCTGTTCGACGGTTTTTTCGAGTTCCCGCGTGCGCTGCTGAGCCTGTTGGGCGCGGTCGAGCAACTGGTCGGGCGCGCATTTGAACAGGCCGGACAGTTTGGCCAGGCGGTCGTCCTGTTGGTGGACGGCGGCGAGTGCGTAGGGGCCGGCAACGGCTTCGATGCGGCGTACGCCTGAGGCGATGCCGCCTTCGGCGACGATGCGCAGCAGGCCGATGTCACCGGTCCGGTTGACGTGGGTGCCGCCGCACAGTTCCATGGAGAAGCCGTCCTTGCCCATGGTCAGGACGCGGACTTCACTGTCGTATTTTTCGCCGAACAGGGCCATGGCGCCTTTGGCCTTGGCGCTGTCGATGTCCATCAATTCGGTGGTCACCGGGGTGTTGGCGAGGATCTGTTCGTTGACCCGGTTTTCGATGGCGCGCAGTTGTTCGCCGGTCACGGCTTCGAGGTTGGAGAAGTCGAAGCGGAGCTTGTCGTAGGTGACCAGGGACCCTTTCTGCTGGACGTGCTCGCCGAGGATTTCGCGCAGCGCGGCGTGCAGCAGGTGGGTGGCGCTGTGGTGGCGCATGGTGTTTTCGCGTTCTTCGCGCGCGACGGTGGCGGTTAGCCGATCGCCGATCTTGACGGCGCCGTTCCGGACGCGGACCTGGTGCAGGTGGTGACCCTGGAGTTTGGTGCAGTCGTCGACGGCGATCTCGCTGTCGTTATTGCTCATGACGCCATGGTCGCCGACCTGGCCCCCGGATTCGGCGTAAAATGGGGTGCGGTCGAGTATGACGATGCCGCTGTCGCCGGCGTTAAGGCTGTCGACGCGTTCCTCGCCTTTGAGCAGCGCGATGACTTCACCCTCGGCGACCAGGGCGTCGTAGCCAAGGAAGTCGGTCTGGCCGTCGAGACCGAGGTCGACGTCTTTACTCATGCGGAATTTGCTGGCGGAACGGGCACGCTCGCGCTGGGCTTCCATGTGTTCCTCGAAGCCTTCGAGGTCGATCTCGAGGTTTCGCTCGCGGGCGACGTCGGCGGTGAGGTCGGCCGGGAAGCCGTAGGTGTCGTAGAGACGGAAGATCAGCTCACCGGGCAATGTGTTGCTGTCCAGGGCTGCAATGCCGTCTTCGAGGACCTGCATGCCGTTGTCGAGCGTGCGGGCGAACTGTTCCTCCTCGAGCAGGACAACCTTCTTGACGTGGTCCTGCAGATTGGCCAGTTCCGGATAGGCTTCGCCCATCTCGTCCACCAGGGCGTCGACCAGTTTATGGAAGAAGGTGTCTTCCTTGCCGAGCTTGTAACCGTGACGGATGGCGCGGCGCATGATGCGGCGCAGCACGTAGCCGCGGCCTTCGTTGGACGGCAGCACGCCATCGACGATGAGGAAGGCGCAGGAACGAATGTGGTCGGCGATGACGCGCAGCGAACGGTTTTCGACGTCGGTGCAACCGGTTTCGGCCATGACGGCCTTGATCAGGTTCTGGAACAGGTCGATTTCGTAGTTGGAATGGACCTGCTGCAGAACGGCGGCCAGGCGTTCAAGGCCCATGCCGGTGTCGATCGACGGATTGGGCAGTGGTACGCGCGTCCCGTCGTCGAGCTGATCGTACTGCATGAAGACCAGGTTCCAGATTTCGATGTAGCGGTCGAGGTCGTCGTCGGGGCTGCCCGGAGGTCCACCGGGGACTTCGGGGCCGTGGTCGTAGAAAATCTCGGAACTCGGACCGCAGGGGCCGGTGTCGCCCATCATCCAGAAATTATCGTCGATCAGTCGGGACAACCGATCGGCGGGCACGCCGATTTCGTTGATCCAGATGTCGGCGGCTTCGTCGTCTTCATGGTAGACGGTGACCCAGAGGCGTTCTTTGGGCAGGCCGAGCTCTTCGGTCAGGAAGGTCCAGGCGAAGCGGATGGCGTCGCGCTTGAAGTAGTCGCCGAAGCTGAAGTTGCCGAGCATTTCGAAGAAGGTATGGTGCCGGGCGGTGTAGCCGACGTTTTCCAGGTCGTTGTGTTTGCCACCGGCACGAACGCAGCGCTGGGAGGTCACGGCCCGGCTGTAGGGGCGCTTGTCTTTGCCCAGAAAGACGTCCTTGAACTGCACCATGCCGGCGTTGGTGAACAGCAGGGTCGGGTCGTTGCCCGGTACCAATGGGCTGCTGTCGACCAGGGTATGGCCTTCTTTTACGAAATAGTCGAAAAAGCGTCGGCGTATTTCGGATGTCTTCATGTCGGTCTGGCGTCCTGTTCCGCAGGTGTTGCACCGGTCGCTGGTTGGCCCGGCTGAATTCGTCGATGGGGTGGGAATCGCCCGGATTACAGGCTGAGGAATCGTATCACCCCAAAGGGCGCCAATAGTACACAGAAGGCGGCGGGGACACCAGTAGACAGCGGGTTTCGGGGTGATTGTGCGGATTAATCGACCCCGGAAGCCTTCAAAGCATCCAACGCACTCATGGTCTGGTCCGTATCGAACCCCCGATACGCTAAAAAACGCGCTATCCGGGCCTTGACCTTGGGATCGGCCACATCGCCCTGCCCCAGTTTCCGTTCGGCCGCTTCGAGCGCCAGTGCATACCAATCCTCTTCGGAGGCGTCGAGCAAGTCGTTGATCTGCTCGGCGATACCCTTCCGCCGAGCTTCATGGCGAATACGAATGGGGCCGCGACTGCGGGCGATCTGGGTGCGGAGAAAGGCTTCGGCAAAGCGTTCGTCGCTTTGCAGACCGGTGTCGATCAGGCGTTCCAGCGCGGTTTCGATGGCGCCGTCGTCTTCCGGGAACTTTTGCTGGAGTTTGGTGCGCAGCTCGGCCTGGCTGTATTCGCGCCGGGCAAGCAGGTTGAGTGCGGCGTTCCAGGGGGTGTCGGACATGATTTGCCTTTGGCTGTGATCGATGGGGCCGTCAGGTCCATTCCGACAGCCCGGGAGTTCAATCCTCGTCTTTGGGACCTATCCAGGTGAAGGGGTTGTGCGCCACTTCCCAGAGATAGCCATCGGGATCGGCGAAATAACCGGAGTAGCCGCCCCAGAACACTTTCTGGCCTGGCTTGACCAGCTTGGCGCCAGCATCGACGGCTTGCTGCAGAGTTTCGTCGACCAGAGCGTCGGATTCAACATTGTGGGCCAGAGTGACTCCGCTGAATCGGCCTCCATCGGAGGGTACACCAGCGTCTTCCGCAAGGTCTTCACGTCCATACAGGCCGAGCCAGGTGCCGTTTAACGAGAAAAAGGCAACATCGTCGGAATCAAAGTCCGTTTTCGGAAATCCGAGGGCCTGGTAAAACCATACGGAGGCCTGTACGTCTTCAACCCCAAGCGTGATCATGCTGATTCTTGGTTTCATGGCGATTCCCTGTTTGTTGACTGCGTCTATAAAGAAAACGCCGTCAAAAGACAGCGTTTTCGGAGTCGGAACAGCCGCGTGATCGTGGTTGCGGCTGCACACTAAACTCGCCAGGCCATGCGGTTGCCGCCCTCAGACGGTGAGCGCCATCAGGCCTTGGCTTCGGATTTGGCCTTGGGGTCCGCCTTGGCCTCTTTCGCGCCTTTGTCGTCCTTCGCCGGCTGTTCGGCTTTTTCATCTTCGGCCGGTTGGCTGGTGACCAGGTAGGCTTCACGGATCTTGCTTTCGATGGCCTGGGCGGTCTCGGCATTGTCCTCGAGGAACTTGGCGGCGTTGGCCTTGCCCTGCCCGATCTTGTCGCCCTGATAGCTGTACCAGGCGCCGGCTTTTTCGATCAGGCCGAGCTTCACGCCGAGGTCGATGACTTCGCCCATGTGATAGATGCCACGACCGTAGTGAATCTGGAATTCAGCCTGCTTGAACGGCGGTGCGACCTTGTTCTTGACCACCTTGACCCGGGTTTCGGAACCGACCACTTCGTCGCCTTCCTTGATGGTGCCGGTGCGACGGATGTCGAGACGGACCGAGGAATAGAATTTCAGGGCGTTGCCGCCGGTAGTGGTTTCCGGGCTGCCGAACATGACGCCGATCTTCATCCGGATCTGGTTAATGAAGATGACCGTGCAATTGGCGGTTTTGATGTTGCCGGTGATCTTGCGCAGCGCCTGGGACATCAGACGGGCCTGCAGGCCGACGTGCTGGTCACCCATTTCACCTTCGATCTCGGCCTTGGGCACCAGCGCGGCGACGGAGTCGACGACGATGACGTCGACGGCGTTGGAGCGCACCAGCATGTCGGTGATTTCCAGCGCCTGTTCGCCGGTATCCGGCTGGGAAACGAGCAGGTCGTCGACATTGACGCCCAGCTTGTTGGCGTAGGACGGGTCCAGTGCGTGCTCGGCGTCGACGAAGGCGCAGGTGCCGCCCGCCTTCTGGGCTTCGGCGACGACTTGCAGTGTCAATGTGGTTTTACCGGAGGATTCCGGGCCGTAGATCTCGACGACTCGGCCCTTGGGCAGACCGCCAATACCCAGTGCGATGTCCAGACCCAGCGAGCCGGTGGACACCGACGGGACCTGGATGTGCTTCTGATCGCCCATGCGCATGACCGATCCTTTACCGAATTGGCGCTCGATCTGGCTCAGCGCCGCTGACAGGGCTTTTTCTTTATTGGCGTCCATCATCATCCCCCAGATGAAAATAACTGTATGTATGACCAGTATTCTTGCACAGGTTTTATTCAGCTGGCAAGGGCAATTTTTTCGAGTTGTGATTCAGAGCTGCTGAAGCAGCCCGGAGAGTGCGGCGACGATGCTCTGTTCGCGCACCGAGGCGCGGTCGCCTTCGAACTGGTGGCACTGGGCGCGGAGCCTATCACCGGGCAGGGCCCAGCCGATCCAGACCGTGCCGACCGGTTTTTCGGCACTGCCGCCGGTCGGGCCGGCGACGCCGGTCACGGAAATGCAGCAGTCCACGCCGGCGGCCGCGCGTCCGGCCGACACCATGGCCAGGGCCACTTCTTCGCTGACCGCGCCATATTGATCGATCAAATCGGGATCCACCCCCAGGGCGGTCTTCAAGGCGTTGGAATAGGTGATCCAGCCACCCTCGTACCAGTCCGAACTGCCGGATTTGTCGGTCAGCACGCCGCCGATGCGCCCGCCGGTGCAGCTTTCCACCGTGGCCAGCCGCAGTTGCTTGTGGGTCAGTTGGCGGGCCAGTTGATCCACCAGGTCGGTCAGTACTGTCATTCGTTTCATCCTGTGGTTGATTCGAATACCATGAGCGGTCTTTTCAAGGACCTACAGAATCGACTCAAGCATGTCGCAAATCAGCCCCAGTAAAAAGCAACACACCCCGATGATGCAACAATATCTGCGCATCAAGCGGGAACATCCGAATGACCTGGTGTTCTACCGCATGGGGGACTTCTATGAACTGTTCTACAACGACGCGGTCGAAGCGGCCCGGCTGCTGGACATCACCCTGACCCAGCGCGGTCAGAGTGCCGGTGAACCGATTCCGATGGCGGGCATTCCGTACCACTCCGCCGAAGGGTATGTCGCCCGCCTGGTGCGCCAGGGTCATACGGTGGCCATCGCCGAGCAGATCGGCGACCCCAACGCCGCCAAGGGCCCGGTCGAGCGCAAGGTGGTGCGGGTACTGACCCCGGGCACACTCAGCGACGAGGCCTTTCTGAACGATCGCCAGGAAAGTCTGCTGGTCGCCATGCTGCCGGCCGACGATCGGTACGGACTGGCGGCGCTGGATATGGCCTCGGGCCGTTTCACCGTCCAGGCGCTGGATGGTCTGGAAGCGTTGACCGCGGAGCTCGAACGGCTGCGGCCGAGCGAACTGCTGCTGCCTGAAGACGCGCCGGCGCCGGAACTGGGCACACAGACGGCGATTCGCCACCAACCGGTCTGGCTGTTCGACCTGGACAGTGCCATGGAGCGGCTGACCACGCAAATGGGGACACGCGACCTGACCGGCTTCGGCGTCCAGGACATGCCGCTGGCGCTGCAGGCCGCCGGCTGTCTGCTGACTTACGCGGCCGATACCCAGAAGAGCACCCTGCCCCACATCCGCTCCATCGTCCCCGAACGTCATGACGACTCGGTCATTCTCGACGCCGCGTCGCGCCGTAACCTGGAAATCGACGTCAATGTGCGCGGCGAGGAGGTCCACACCCTCTTCCAACTGATGGACCACTGCGCCACCAGCATGGGCAGCCGCCAGTTGCGGCGCTGGCTGGGACGACCACTGCGCGATCGCCAGGAACTGCGTCAGCGTCAGCATGCGGTGGCGACCCTGGTCGACGACTTCGTGTTCGAACAGGTCAAGGCGACCCTGAAGCCCATCGGCGATATCGAACGGGTGTTGTCGCGGATCGCACTGGGCTCGGCCCGACCGCGCGATCTGGTCCGCCTGCGCGACGCCATGACCCAGCTACCGGCCCTGCAGGAACACCTGACGCCGCTGGACGCCCCGCGCCTGCAAGCCCTGAAGGATGACCTGCACGAGCAACCGCACTGGACCGATGTCCTGAACCGTGCCGTTATCGACAACCCGCCGGTGGTCATCCGCGACGGCGGCGTCATCGCACCGGGCTTCGATGAAGAACTGGACGAACTGCGCGGCATCGACGACAACGCCGGTGAATTCCTGATCCGTCTCGAGGAACAGGAACGCGAACGGACCGGCCTGTCGACGCTCAAGGTCGGCTACAACCGGGTGCACGGTTACTACATCGAGATCAGCAAGGCTCAGGCCCGGGAAGCACCGGACGAATACATCCGTCGTCAGACGCTGAAAAACGCCGAGCGCTTCATCACCCCGGAACTGAAAGAGTTCGAGGACAAGGCCCTGAGCGCGAAAAGCCGTGCCCTGGCCCGTGAGAAGTTCCTCTATGACGCCCTGGTCCGCGAGCTGGCCGAGGACCTGCCCAATCTCCAGACCATGGCCCGCGCCCTGGCCGAACTGGACGCCCTGGTGTGTCTGGCCGACTGTGCCGACCGCTACAACTGGACGGCTCCGGAACTGACCGATGAGGCGGAACTGATCATCGAGGAAGGCCGCCACCCGGTGGTCGAGGCGGTGTCCGACAGCCCCTTCGTGCCCAACGACCTGACGCTGGACAACCAGGCTACCACCCTGGTCATCACCGGTCCGAACATGGGCGGTAAGAGCACCTTCATGCGTCAGGCCGCAGTGATCGCCCTGCTCGGCCACATCGGCAGTTTCGTCCCGGCCACCCGGGCGCGCATCGGCAGCATCGACCGCATCTTCACCCGGATGGGCTCGTCCGACGACATCGCCGGCGGCCGGTCGACCTTCATGGTGGAAATGACCGAGACCGCCAACATCCTGCACAACGCCACGCCCAACAGCCTGGTGATCATGGATGAGGTCGGACGCGGCACAAGTACCTTCGACGGCCTGTCCCTGGCCTGGGCGGCGGCCTCCCATCTGGTGCGGCAGACTCGGGCGCTGACGCTCTTCGCGACGCACTATTTCGAGATGACCGCGCTGCCGGAACATCTGGGCAATGCCCACAACCTGCATCTGGACGCCACGGAGCATGACGACAAACTGGTGTTCCTGCACCGGGTTCAGCCGGGACCGGCGAGTCAGAGTTTCGGGATTCAGGTGGCGAAACTGGCGGGCGTTCCGGACGGTGTGATCGATGCGGCCCGGCGCAAGCTGGATGAGCTGGAACAGGTGCCGGCGTCACAGCCGAGCCGGACCGTCTCGGTCCAGGAGGCTCCACCGGAACCGTCCGGCCCGATGCAGGCGGACCTGTTCGCCCCGGCCAGCCAACACCCCATGGTGGATGAACTGGCCGACCTCGATTTGGACAGGATGACACCGCTTGAAGCGTTGCAGTGGCTTTATCATCACAAGAAGACCTTGTAGCACTGGGAGCGCCGGCCTGTTGTGCCGCTGGGATGCTACGGTGCCACCGCTATTGGTGCCTGGGTATGTTTCTGTGCCATGGGTCCGTGCCGGGGGTGGGGTAGGCCCCATCGGGGTCGCCGTAAATACATCCATGTAGGCTAGACGGCGGCATCCATGCCGCCGACTTCCCCGTTGGGGCCTACCCCACCCCCGTCACTCAGGGCTGCGACAACTCAGACAGACAGTAGGGTGGGCACCGCCCACCAGAAATTTCACCGGGTTTCTGTCACATACATGGTGGGCAGCCGAAGCCGGGGTGCCGGATCAGACGTACCGACCCTACGGCTCTTTGGAACGTTAGGTGCCAACCTGCGGTTTTGTCGGATTACGGCCCTTCGGGCCTAATCCGACCTACGTGTTGCTACGCGCCGCCCATGGAGAGAAATCTGTTGAATGGACGATGTTGATTCAATAGTGAGTGCCAGGGGAGGGGGTAGGTTCTATCGGGGATGTGCGCAGCAGGGATGCTGCGGTCAAGCGCCCATGGACGGGTTTACAGCGACCCCGAGAGAGCCTACCCCCTCCCCTGGCACGGACCATTGGCACAACACCACGCCCAGCCACCAAGAACCGAGGCACCATTAAACCCACAGCCACGACCCCAAACCGACGGGTTTTATAGGCGATTCAACCAAAAAGTGCTCTGTTTATTGCCAGTGGTTATAAAAGTGTCGGCAAAAGGTCTTAGATCCAGCTTGAGGGGGCGGGGGGTCATCACTAGAATACGCACACATTTCGATTTTGAATATTGGGGAGAGGGACCCGATGGCATTTATTGTTCTCGAGAACTGTATTAAGTGTAAATACACCGACTGTGTGGAAGTCTGCCCGGTCGACTGTTTCTATGAGGGTCCGAATTTCCTGGTGATCCATCCGGACGAGTGCATCGACTGTGCTCTGTGTGAACCGGAATGTCCGGCCGAGGCCATTCTGTCCGAGGATGAAGTGCCGGAGGATCAGGTCGAATTCATCGAACTGAACGCCGAACTGTCGGAGGTGTGGCCGAACATCACCGAACGTAAGGACCCGCTGCCGGATGCGGACGAGCAGAACGGCGTGCCGGGCAAGCGGGACGCGCTGGAGCGCTGAGTCTCACTCGCGGAACTACACACCATAAAAAAAGAGCGCCCGAGGCGCTCTTTTTTTATGTCTTTCCGTCGCCCGGATCAGGCACCGAACAGGGCGGTCGCCGACAGGCCTTGTTTCTCCATGATGTCGCGCAGCCGACGCAGCGCTTCCACCTGGATCTGACGCACCCGCTCACGGGTCAGGCCGATCTCGCGTCCGACCTCCTCCAGCGTGCTGGTCTCGAAACCGCGCAGGCCGAAACGACGGGCCACCACTTCACGCTGTTTCTCGGACAGGTCGTCCAGCCAGCCGTCGATGCTGGAGCGAAGATCGTCGTCTTGCAGGGTTTCCGACGGGTCGGCCGACTTCTCATCAGCGATGGTGTCGAGCAGGCTTTTCTCGGAGGCCGGCCCCAGGGGAGTATCGACCGAGGTGACGCGTTCGTTCAACGCCAGCATCTTCTTGACGTCCTCGACGGGGCGCTCAAGCAACTCGGCGATGTCCTCGGCGGTCGGCTCGTGATCGAGCTTCTGGGCCAGCTCGCGAGCGGCACGCAGATAGACGTTCAGTTCCTTGACCACATGAATCGGCAGACGGATGGTGCGGGTCTGGTTCATGATGGCGCGTTCGATGGTCTGGCGAATCCACCAGGTGGCGTAGGTGGAGAAGCGGAAGCCGCGCTCGGGGTCGAATTTCTCGACGGCGCGAATCAGACCGAGGTTACCTTCCTCGATCAGGTCCAGCAGTGTCAGACCCCGGTTCAGGTAGCGACGTGCAATTTTCACCACCAACCGCAGGTTACTTTCGATCATGCGTTTGCGACCGGCGGACTCGCCCTTTTGCGCCAGGCGCGCAAAGTAAACTTCTTCTTCGGGGCTGAGCAGCGGCGAAAAGCCGATCTCGTTGAGGTACATCTGAGTGGCGTCGAGTGAGCGCTGCAGGCCGCTGTTGTTGCTCACCGCGTCGCGGAATTCGGTGTCTTCGGAGTCGGTGTCGACGCTGTCCTGTTCGGTCGCGTCCGCATCCCCTTTCAAAGATGCCAGGTCTTCGTCGAAGCTGGAGGAGTCCAGGTAGTCGGTGTACTGCTTGAATTGATCTTCCGCCAAGGCGGAGTCATGTTCCCGGAGTGCTGCCATAGTCGTTCACCTGTGCGTTTTGGTCGGTTATCGGCCGACCGGAGGCTTGACTTGAACCGGTTATCGTTGGGGCAGATACCTCATAGGATCAACCGGTTTGCCCTCTCGCCGTATTTCGAAGTGTAAGCCTGGCTGGTCACCCTGCTTACCCATTCTGGCGATAACCTGCCCCCTTTCCACTCGATCCCGCTCCCCGACCAGCAACTCTTGATTGAAGGCGTACGCACTCAACAAAGCGTCACTGTGTTCGAGGATGATCAAATTCCCGTAGCCGGGCAGGCCATTCCCCGCGTAGACGACAGTACCTTCTGCCGCCGCTCTGACAGAATCTCCAATCTGCCCGACAAGATCAACGCCTTTCCGATCGGACACATTCGGGTTAAATGTTCGCACTATTTTCCCGCCGTGCGGCCAGTTCCAACTTATATTCGCGTTGGAGGCGGACACGGATGCACCTTCTTTGACGGCACTCTCTTCCTTGTTAACTTTTGTAACAGTCTGTGACGATGACGTTTGAGGTCGATTGGACGAAGGTGTCGGTTTCGGCTCCGATTGACGGACCGGAGGCTCAGCCTCGCGCAATACCAGTGTTTGACCGACAAAGATGGTGTAATCGGAACCGATGTCATTCGCGGCCGCCAGCTTCTTGTAATCCAGTCCGTAACGAAAGGCGATCGAATAGAGAGTATCGCCTCGGCGAACCTGGTATCGGCCTGGATTGGGCGTGGTAGAGGGGCTGACGGTAGGTCGGGTGGTTTGGGATGTCGTTCCCGACGAGGGTTTCGGGCGACCTTCCAGGGACGAATAGGCGGCGTTGTTGAAGCATCCCGTCACCATGACGGCGACGGTCAGCCCACCCAACAATTTTGACGCTATTTGGCTGCCCAATTTCAACGACTCGCCCCCTGATTTGACCATTGGTCGAAATCACCCCTAACACTGTTCACTGTACTGTAATATTCCGTAACCGAACGACAAACGGGTCTATTAAGATTAATTAATCTAAAAACCTTACGGTTTTAGAGGATATTTGTGAGTTATCTCTAACTTATGATTTGACAACACTGAATGACTCGCTTTTCCAGGTCAGTCCAATCACCGTTAGAGCGCCTAACAGCATCGCACCCAGGCATCCCGCCAACAAGGCGGAGCTGCCGCTCAGTTGTTCATATTGACCGGGCAGCAACCACTGTTGCTCATATTGCCAGGGCCATACCTTGACCAGGGCACCCAGAATAAAACCGAGCATGAAGCCCATAACCCGATCATGCCAGCGCTTGAGTACCCAGTTCAAAAACCGGCTGAACACCAGAATGCCGACCAGACACCCGAGTGCCACCCAACCGACGATGATCAGGTCCCGTTGATGAACGGCTTCGACGACAGCCGGGTACAGGCCCAGCAACAAGAGGATGAAGCTGCCGGAAATGCCGGGTAATAACATGGCGGATATGGCCAGCGCCCCGCCCAATATCAGGGTGGGAGGCGAGACACCCAGTTCCAGCCCGGTGGAAAACGCGATACCGGCGGCAATGACGGTTCCGGTCAGCATCAGGACGGCATCCAGCCGATGCCAGACCTGGCGGCGCATGAGAACGATCAGTGACGCGGCGATCAACCCCAGGAAGAAGGACCAGAGCAGTTGCGGATAGGTCTCCAGCATCCAATGCACCGCGTTCAACACGCTGATCAGGCTGGTCAGGATGCCAATGCCCAACGTCAGCAGGAAGGGGCCGTCCAGTCGCTCCCAGACGGAGCGGACGTCTCCCCGGACGAGATCGCGCAGCATCGACACCCGGAACGAAGCCAGTGCGCCGATCAACCGTTCATAGATGCCGGTGATCAGGGCCATGGTGCCGCCGGACACCCCGGGAACGGCGTCCGCGGCGCCCATGACGGCGCCTTTGAAAAACCACTGGATAACAGCCTTTATCACGTGTTTTGCACTCCTTTGAGCATGGGGACGAACCGCACCGGCTCCACCCGGCGGGTATGCAGGTCGTCGCCGTCCCGTTCAATCACGGTCAGATATTGTTCTTCGGTACCGAGCGGCAGAATCAGCCGCCCGCCATCGGGCACCAGTTGATCGATCAGTTCGTTCGGCACTTCTTCGGGTGCCGCTGTCGTGAGAATGACATCGTAAGGCCCCTGGCTCGGCCAACCGAGAAAACCGTCGTCCATTTTCAGGCGGGCGTTGTAGATTTTCAGTAGCCGCAACCGCTCACGGGCTTTTTGCTGCAGCGGCTTGATGCGTTCGACCGAGAATACCTCGTCGACCACTTGCGCCAGTACCGCCGTCTGGAAACCCGAGCCAGTCCCGATTTCAAGGACCCGTTCATGATGTCGGGCCCCCAAGACCAGCTCGGTCATGCGCGCAACAATGTAGGGTTGCGACAGGGTTTGACCGTAACCAATGGGTACGGCCGTGTCTTCGTAGGCTTTGTGACCAAGCGCTTCGTCCACGAAGATATGACGCGGTACCTTGGCGAAACACCCCAGTACCCGGGGGTCGCGAATACCCTTCTCGAACAATCGCTCGATAACCCGCTGGCGGGTCCGTTCGGAGGTCATACCAATCCCCTGAAGGTTCATGGATGCCGGTCCTCCTCCAGCGTCACGGCTTCACGCAACGCCATGGTGGCGTAGCTGCCGGCGGGCAGGAAAAACCGGAACACCGGATCGCCCGCGTCCCAACTCAATTCGCCGCCTTCCGGGTAGACCCGGGTTTTACGACGCGCCCGCTGCATGCGCCGGGCGCTAAGCCCTTCCAGCCACTCCTGCTCGTCGGCGAGTACCGTCGATTCCCAGTCGTCGATCGCTGTGGTTTCACCGGTCCGGTCACCCGGCAGGCTGGCGGTGGGCGACAGACGACCATCGGCCAATCGGTCCAGATCGTCCGGACCCGGCTGTTCACACAGAAAGCCCCCCTGCCCTTCGCGGAACTGGGCGAAATCCCCCGGTAAGAGCCGGTTCCAGGTTCCATCTTCCACTCGACGGGCCAGTAGCGTATTGAACAGGTAACTGCGTACCGCGGACAGGTGGATACTCTGCTGACCCCGTGGCAATTTGGCCTCGCCCCGAAACCACTGGCGGGCCCGCTCCAGGTTGGCACCGCCCGAACCGAACCGTTGCAACCCGAAATAGTTGGGCAGCCCCTGTTCAACCAGGGTGTGCCAGCGCTCGGTCAGCGCATCGGCATCCCCGTCGAACTGGCGCAGACGGATGGTGAAACGGTTACCGACCAGTTGACCGGTCTTCAGTTTGCGCGGATGACGGTCCTGGGACAGGACTCGCACGCCATCGATCACCAGGGGCTGAACGGGATCGGCGCGCCCGGGAAGGTGCAGCGAAAACGTCTGGGTGGTCACCGCGTGGCGGTCCTTCAGACCGGCATAGCTGACCGCGCGCAGCGGCAGGTTGGCCCAGCGCGACAGCTGACGGGCCAGCCAGGCGGTATTCTGTCCGGTCTTCTCAACCGTTAACCAGAGGTGTTCGCCCTCGCCCGCCGGGCTTTCGGGCAAGACTTCGTCCACCCGAAAGTCTTCCGGGCGATCTTTCAACACGGCGCGGCCGATCGGGCCGCCCCAGGCATACGGCAGGGAGTCCATCGTCATGTTCGTTCCAGCAGGCATACGGCCTCGGTGGCGATGCCTTCCTTGCGGCCGGTGAAGCCGAGTTTTTCGGTGGTGGTGGCTTTGACATTGACCTGGTCCGGATCGGATTCCAGCGTTTCGGCGATGGTGCGTTTCATACTGTCCTTATGGTCTTTCAAGCGGGGCGTCTGGGCGATGACGGTCACATCGAGGTTGACCAGCCGGTAGCCCAGCGCTTTCACACGGCTGTAGACTTCGGTCAACAGCCCGCGACTGTCCGCACCGGCCCAGGTGGCATCGGTATCCGGGAAAAGCTCGCCGATGTCGCCGAGCGCCGCGGCCCCGAGCAGGGCATCGCAGACGGCGTGCAACACCACGTCCCCGTCGGAATGAGCCAGCAAAGCGGCCTGTGCCGGTACCCGTACGCCGCCCAGTTTGATATCGGTCGGGCCGGAGTCGGCGTCAAACCGGTGTACGTCGAAACCATGGCCGATTCTTAGAGTCATCGCTGTTCCAACCGCCCTTGTTGCATCAAATAGAATTCAATCAGCGCCCGGTCTTCCGGACGCGTCAATTTCAGGTTGTCGCGCGCGCCTTCCACCAGATCGACCGGGAATCCGGCCCGTTCCATGGCCGAGGCCTCGTCGGTGATGGTAACGCCGGCCGACAAGGCCGACGCCAGAGCCTGTTTCAATTCGCCGAACCGAAAACACTGCGGCGTCAAAGCCGACCAGAGCTGACGGCGATCGATGGTGGAGACCGCGTCTCCGTCCCGACGTTTGATGGTGTCGCTGACCGGCGTCGCAAGCAGGCCACCCCGGCCGGTGCGGTGACAATGGTCCAGCAGGCGCTCAATGTCTTCGACGCGCACACAGGGCCGGGCGATGTCGTGCACCAGCACCCAGTCCTGCTCTTGAGCGTTCAACGCCTCCAGGCCGGCCAGTACGGAATCGGCCCGCTCCTCGCCACCGACAGCCACGTCCAGGTTCGAATAGGATCGCGCGATGTCGCGCCCCTGGGAGTCGGATTGCGCCAATATCAGCAGGCGCCGGCCATCCAGCCGGACGTTCAGCCACAGATCGAGTGTCCACTCCATCAGGGTGCGGTCGGCCAGAGTGCAATATTGTTTGGGTCGGTCGTGTCCGAACCGGCGCCCAACACCGGCGGCCGGCAACAGCAGATGGTCGGTCATGGGGCTATGGATTCAGGTTCTCGGTGGGAATGACGTAAAAGACTTCCCCTTCCTTTACAAGCCCGAGATTACTGCGGGCCAGTTCTTCAACGGCATCCAGGCCGGATTTGAGGTCGTCGACGCGGGCGCGCAGTACCTGGTTGCGGGCTTCGCGGCGATCGATTTCGGCCTGCTGGCTGGCGATTTCGTCGTCCAGTCGTTGTACATCACGCCAGCTGTTCTCGCCGAACCAGAGGCGATATTGCAAAACGATCAGTATGAACAACAGGCTCAGTTGCAGCCAGCGCATGGCGCTCCTCGTCGGATTCCTTGATTTGGGGGCTATTCTGACTGATTCAGTGGTTGAGTGCCATTGGTTGTCGGGTTTGTGGTGGTCGTTTGGTGTCGGGAATCCGTGTCACAGGTGGGGGTATCCCCGCCAGGGGTCGCCGTATATACGTCCATGTAGGCTTGGCCGCAGCGTCCCTGCTGCGGACATCCCCTGGAGAGGATACCCCCACCTGTGACACTTGTTTTCCTGCCACCGTAAAAACCGACTTGCCACCGTCTCGTGATTTGCAAAGTCGTAGGGCAGAAGAGCCGAAGGCGTTATCTGCCTTGAGGGCGAAGCCCTATTCTCGCCCTGATCGCTTCAAAAAGCGGGCTTCGCCCGCCACGGCAGATAACGCCCCTCGGGCTCTTCTGCCCTACGGTTCGATCCGTGACATGGGCTGGATTAGAGTTTGGCACAGCTGTGAGCGAAGGGTACCGGTGTGTCTCTTGGCGGTCGTCGGTCCGCAGGGATGCGGACCGCCGAGCTTACATGGACGTACTTGCAGCGACCGCCAAGAGGCATACCGGTGCCCTTTGCGGGCCACTGGCGCTTAAAAAAACCCAGCCACAGCAGAATCCACTGGCACAAAAAAAGGGGGCCAAAGCCCCCTTGATCCAAACGACCCGAGTATTAACCCTGGCCTTTGATCTCTTTGAGGCCGTTGTAAATGGCCTTGTCGCCCAGCTCTTCCTCGATGCGCAGCAGCTGGTTGTACTTGGCTACGCGGTCGGAGCGGCACAGGGAGCCGGTCTTGATCTGGCCGGCGGCTGTGCCGACGGCCAGGTCGGCGATGGTCGCGTCTTCGGTCTCGCCGGAACGGTGCGAGATGACAGCGGTGTAGCCGGCGTCTTTCGCCATCTTGATCGCGGCCAGGGTCTCGGTCAGGGAACCGATCTGGTTGAACTTGATCAGGATGGAGTTGGCGACACCCTTGTCGATGCCTTCTTTCAGGATCTTGGTGTTGGTGACGAACAGGTCGTCGCCGACCAGCTGGATCTTCTTGCCCAGCTTTTCGGTCATGTAGGTGAAGCCGTCCCAGTCGGACTCGTCCAGGCCGTCTTCGATGGAGACGATCGGGTACTGTTCGGTCAGTTCGGCCAGGTAGTCGGTGAAGCCTTTGGAATCAAAGACCTTGCCTTCGCCTTTCAGGTTGTACTGACCGTCTTCATGGAATTCGGAAGCGGCGCAGTCCATCGCCAGGGTGACGTCGGTGCCCAGCTTATAACCAGCGGCCTCGACGGCTTCTTTGATGGCTTCCAGAGCGGCGGCGTTGCTTTCGAGGTTCGGGGCGAATCCGCCTTCGTCACCGACGGCGGTGCTCAGACCCTTGGTGCCCAGAACTTTCTTCAGGGCGTGGAAGATCTCGGCGCCGACGCGCAGGGCTTCCTTGAAGGAAGGGGCGGCGACGGGCTGGATCATGAATTCCTGGATGTCGACGTTGTTGTCGGCGTGCTCGCCGCCGTTCAGGATGTTCATCATCGGGACCGGCAGGCTGTATTGGCCCGGGGTTCCGTTCAGTTCGGCGATGTGTTCGTACAGTTCGACGCCCTTGTCCGCGGCGGCGGCCTTGGCGGCGGCCAGGGAAACGGCCAGGATGGCGTTGGCGCCGAAGTTGGATTTGTTCTCGGTACCGTCCAGTTCGATCATGGTCTTGTCCAGACCGGATTGATCGGCGGCGTCGAAGCCCAGCAGGGCGTCACGGATCGGGCCGTTGGCAGCGGCGACCGCTTTCAGTACGCCTTTGCCCAGGTAACGGCTCTTGTCGCCGTCACGCAGTTCCAGCGCTTCGCGGGAACCGGTCGAGGCACCGGACGGTGCGCAGGCGCGGCCGCGAGCGCCGGATTCCAGAATCACGTCGGCTTCCACGGTGGGGTTGCCCCGGGAATCGAGCACTTCGCGTGCTTTGATATCAACTATCTTGGCCATGTCAGACTCTCCTGAGAGTTCGGTCCTGAAGGTTCGGTCAGCCGCCTGGGCGGCTCATCCAATTGAAATCGTGCCGTGCTGAGTGTAGTGCCTGGTTTTGGTGTTGGACTACGACCTTTCGGCTCTAACAAAGCGTCATCCGATCCAACCCGAGGAGTCACTGTAGGGTGGGCACTGCCCACCACACGAGAGGCCAATGTCGCCGGCCTTTTAAGTGACCCTGTACGGGAAAGAGGCTTCCTTCGATGGTGGGCAATGCCCACCCTACGGATGATTGAATGCCTCATTCCACTGCTAATTTGTAATTTTATTACAAAACCGGCGCGCTGGATTATAGAGCTTTGGCGCCGGATTGCGAACCCCAATCAACCTTTCATCTGCCGGACGGCGCCGATGAAGCCACTGAACAAACCGTGGCCATCCCGCGGCGTAGAGGTGAATTCCGGGTGAAACTGACAGGCCACGAACCAGGGGTGATCGGGGTTTTCGACGATCTCGACCAGGGAACCGTCGACCGAGCGACCGGCGATGCGCAGGCCGGCTTTTTGTAAGTCTTCTACATAATGATTGTTGACTTCATAGCGGTGACGGTGACGCTCGACGATGCGGTCCTTGCCGTAACACTCGCGGGATACGGAATCCTCGGACAGCATGCATTCCTGACCGCCCAGACGCATGGTACCGCCGAGATCGGATTGCTCGTCGCGTTCGACCTTCTTGCCGTCGGCCTCGATCCACTCGGTGACCAGACCCACGACCGGGTGACGCGACTGGCGGTCGAACTCGGTCGAGTGCGCCCCTTCGAAACCGGCGACATTGCGCGCGAATTCGATGACCGCGACCTGCATGCCGAGGCATATGCCCAGGTAAGGGATCTTGTTTTCGCGGGCGTAGCGCACGGTGGTGATCTTGCCTTCGACGCCACGATAACCGAATCCGCCGGGTACCAGGATGCCCTGAACGCCTTTCAGGCAGTCGGTGCCGTCCTTTTCGATCTCTTCGGCGTCGATGAAGCGGATGTTCACCTTGGTGCGCGAGCGGATACCGGCGTGGTCGATGGCTTCGATCAGCGACTTGTAGGCGTCGAGCAGGTCCATGTATTTGCCGACCATGGCGATGGTGACTTCGCCGTCCGGGTTCAGCTTGCGATCGGTCACGTCTTCCCAGTCGCTCAAGTCCGGTTCGTGGCATTCCAGCGCGAATTTCTCGACGACGATGTTATCGAGGCCGGATTTGTGGAGCATGCCGGGAATACGATAAATGGAATCGGCATCCGGCAGCGGGATGACGGCACGCTCCTCGACGTTGGTGAACAGAGCGATCTTGCGCAGTTCCGCCTTGCCCACCGGCTGTTCGGAGCGGCAGACCAGGATGTCGGGCTGCAGGCCGATGGTGCGCAATTCCTTGACCGAGTGCTGAGTCGGCTTGGTTTTGACCTCGCCGGCGGTGGCGATGTAGGGCACCAGCGTCAGATGCATGGACAGGGCCCGGCGGCTGCCGAGTTCGACCTTGAGCTGACGCACGGCTTCGAGGAACGGCAGGGATTCGATGTCACCGACGGTGCCACCGACTTCGACCAGGGCGACATCGGCGTCGCCGGCGCCTTCGATAACGCGGCGCTTGATCTCGTCGGTGATGTGCGGGATGACCTGGACGGTACCGCCGAGGTAGTCGCCCCGGCGCTCTTTGCGCAGGACGTCCTGGTAGATGCGGCCGGTGGTGAAGTTGTTGCGACGCGTCATGGTGGTGCGAACGAAACGTTCGTAGTGACCGAGGTCGAGGTCGGTCTCGGCGCCGTCTTCGGTGACGAAGACTTCACCATGCTGGAAGGGGCTCATGGTACCGGGATCGACGTTGATGTAGGGGTCCAGCTTGAGGAGGGTCACCTTGAGCCCCCTGGCCTCGAGAATGGCGGCCAGTGAAGCCGATGCGATGCCTTTTCCCAAGGAAGACACCACACCGCCGGTGACAAAGATATAACGCGTCATAGAAGATCCCATCCGATGTTCGCTAGGTTGGTAAGGTGCCAAAAACGCCCGATATACAAACGCAATAACGGCCCCGGTGGCTGTTCTGTTGGGCCACGGAGCAATTCGTGCGAGGGGTTTTTGTGCGACTCAAGATGGGAGGCCAGAATAGCAAAAAGGGGCTGGTGGCTCAATTAGAATCTTTGGCTTCTTTATGTTTGGTGCCGGGAATACGCGGAGGATGCCGGCTGTACTCTCTCCGGGTCGCCGTGAATACCCCGAAGCGTCGGACCGCCCTGTAGGCTAGATCGCAGCATCCCTGCTGCGAACTCCCCTCCGTGAGCACAGCAGGCACCCTCCGCTAGCTCACACAGCCAAAACCAAAGTAAATCATTAGCGGAACCTAGTAGGGTGGGCACCGCCCACCAATGAAGGATGCTGCGGCATCAATCTCTCCAGTGGCTGATCTGGTCGTTCTATCGTTGCATTTGAAAAAAGGAGGACGGCGTCCACCCTTGGACTAACCGGCCGGATCGTCATACGCCGAGCGAAACTCGACCCTCAAACCGGGCATCCCCTCCTCCGCGCACCACTCCCGGTCGACACAGAGATCGGCCACGGCCACTAGTTGGTCCCCCGAAAACAGCAGCGGCAACCGATCCCGCTGCCAGGGGGGCAAGCGGTATTCCTGTAACAATCGCTTTAGATCGCGCCGATTGGACCGGCCGACCGGCCAGAGACTTTCCCCACCCTCGCGCATGCGCCAGTTGAGGTCGGGGGTGTCGGCTTTAAGTCGATTCGGGCCTTCGGTGACTCGAGTGAGGGTGAGGTCGCCGACTCCGGTCCAGTGGGTGGTGTGACCGATGTCGACGCTTGGGGGCTGGCCGACGTCAGGCCGGTCGGGCACCCAATAGAGCGCGGTGCGGAAGCGTCGGATGGTGCCGTTGCCGATCCGGACCTGGGGTTGGGCGTCGGGTTGGGCGCGGACGACGTCGTGAAGGATGCGGTGCATCAGGGCTTCGGAGGGCGGACGGACGCCTTGCTGGCGCAGCCATAGGTGAATCAGGGAGATCACCTGGTCATCGGGCCAGTCGTCGAGCTGGACGGCCTTGAAGGCTCCGTCGTGGGCTAGACGGTGGTCGAGAGCGTGCTCCAGTTGTTGTTGCTGTTGCTGGGCGGCCTGGTTGAGCTGGCCGAGGCTTCGGTTGAGCGTCTGGCGGTAGCTCGGCCAGCGTTGCTCCAGGCGCGGGAGGATGTCGTGGCGCAGGTAGTTGCGGTCGAATCGGGTGTCGGTGTTGCTGTCGTCTTCGATCCAGTCGAGCCGGTGTGTCCGGGCATAGGCTTCAAGTCCCGCTCGCGGGAGGTCAAGGAAGGGGCGCAGCAGTTGGTAGCCGCGGCGTTCCGATTCGGCTTGCATCGCACTCAGACCGTGCAGGCCGGCGCCGCGCAACAGACGCAGCATGAAGGTTTCGAGTTGGTCGTCGAGGTGATGGGCCAGCCAGAGGCTGTGGCCGGGGGCGACCTGTTCGTCGAACAGGCGGTAGCGCTCGTCGCGGGCGGCGGCTTCGAGACCCTGCCCCGTGCTTTCGACGTGAACCCGCCCGGCGACGAAGCGGCAGCCCAGTTCGAGGCATCGGTGTTCGCACTGGCGTTGCCAGTCATCGGCGTGGGCACTGATGCGGTGGTTGACGTGCAGTGCGACAACCTGCCGCGGAGACAGGGTTTGGCATAGGGCGTGCAGTAAGACCTGGGAGTCGAGACCGCCGCTGAAACCGACGAAGACCGGTCGCGGCTCGACGCGGTCGAGCCAGGTGTTGATGGTTTGCAGTACGGTGTCGGGCATGTCAGTCGGCGGCGCGCGGTCCGGTTCGTTCGGGTCGCGGCAGAACCCAGAGGTAGCGCAGTTTTTCCCGGTCGCCCCGTCGCCAGAGTTCTGACCAGCGGGGGACTTTCACGGTTTCGATGTATTCGGCGCCCAGTTTTTCGCAGGTGCGAACGGAGGCCGGATTGTCGGGATTACAGGTAATCCAGAGTTCGGTCATGCCGTGATCGAGGGCGACCGGGACGATGAGCTCACAGGCTTTGGCGGCGTAGTGGTGGCCCCGGTAGGGCCGGTCGATGCCGTAGCCGATCTGGCCGGCGTAGGTGACCAGGGCGTGGGTGTTGCCGATGCGCAGGTCGATTTGGCCGATGAGGGTGCCGTCTAGCAGGACGATGTCGAACAGGTAGGCAGGTGCCCCTTCGAGGGCGCGGTGGCCTTCAAGGTAGCGGTTCAACAGCAGGGCGATCTCGTCGCCGACTATGGGGTCGTACTGTCGAAATGGATAGGAGTAGGCGGCAGTCATCGGCTCCTGGGTTCCGCTCCGTGGTGACGGTTTGCTCAGTCTTGTGGGTAAGCATAGACCGAAACCGTGGCCGGTTTCGAGTATGTTGTTTGGATTTTGGCTTGGCGGGATTGTGTGCCTAATGTGGGTGACAGTGCCTGGGTGGTGCTTTGCCGGGGTTGCCAGAGGTGCCAGGAATTCGCGAGAAGTGCCGGTCGCCCCTCAAGCGGACCGCTGCAAGTACATCCATGTAAGCTCGGCGGCCCGCATCCGACCGCCATGGATGGCGGAAGTGCCGGTTTTGCAGGAGCAAAAAAACCGGTCCTGCGGGCCGACGTCCGCCGGAGGGACGACCGGCACCTCTCGCTCAGCGCTTCGGCAAGGTCCTGTAGGGCAGAAGAGCCCTAGGCGATATCTGCCGGGGCGGGCAGCGCCCGTCTTCCGAAGTGGCCAGGGGCCGACTGGAGGGCTTCGCCCTCTCGGCAGATTTCGGCTCCACCTCTTCTGCCCTACTGTAATACTTGTTTGCGAGGACTACTATGTGGGATTGGCGGCGGCACGGCCAAAGTGGCGAGTGTCGGGGTAGCCCATGGAAGGGATGTACGCAGCATGGATGCTGCGGTCAAGCCTACATGGACGTATTTACGGCGACCCTGCCATGGGCTACCCCGACACTCGTCACGAACCACTGGCAACCAACCTTGCCCTTCCGAAGTGAACCTGGCCACTATCAAAGACGACTGGCGCACAAGCCAACCCAGAAAAGGCCAAATCAAGCTTCAGGACTCGATCCCGTAAGCCATCAATCGCTTGTATCGACTATCCAGCAAATCGTCGACGGGCTTGGTGCGCAGCTCGTCGACCTGTTGGGTGAGTTGCTTTTTGAGGTTGGCGGCCATGAGTTCGTAGTCCCGGTGGGCGCCGCCCAGGGGTTCTTTGATCACGTTGTCGACGAGACCCAGGCTGTGCAGGCGTTCGGCGGTGATGCCCATGGATTCGGCCGCATCGGAGGCGCGTTCGGCGGTTTTCCAGAGAATGGAGGCGCAGCCTTCGGGGGAGATGACCGAGTAGGTGCTGTATTGCAGCATGTTCAGGTGATCACCGACACCGATGGCCAGGGCGCCACCGGAACCGCCCTCGCCCACGACCGTTGCGATGATCGGGGTGCGCAGGGAGGACATTTTCAGCAGGTTGAAGGCGATGGCTTCGCTCTGGCCGCGCTCCTCGGCACCGATGCCCGGGTAGGCGCCGGGTGTGTCGATGAAGGTCAGTACCGGCATGCGGAAGCGTTCGGCCATCTGCATCATGCGCAGGGCTTTGCGATAGCCTTCGGGCTTGGGCATGCCGAAGTTGCGGCGAACCTTCTCCTTCACGTCGCGCCCCTTCTGGTGGCCGATGACCATGACCGGTCGGTCGTCCAGGCGGGCGATGCCGCTGACGATGGCGGCGTCGTCGGCGTAGTGGCGATCGCCGTGCAGTTCGTCCCAGTCGGTGAAGATGTGCTTGACGTAGTCCAGGGTGTAGGGACGCTTGGGGTGACGGGCGAGCTGGGAGATCTGCCAGGAGCTCAGGTTGGAGAAGATCTGTTCCGTCAGTTTCACGGACTGGGCGTTGAGCTTCTCGATTTCCGAGGAGATGTTCAGGTCGTTACGGTTGCCGACCAGCCGGAGTTCTTCAATCTTGGCGATCAGATCCGCGATGGGTTGTTCAAATTCCAAGTAATCAGGATTCATGCCGGGTCCCTAATCGAGTGTGGCAGGCGTTCGGGCTCGTCCCGGTCGCCTGCCTGGCTCAGCGAAGATTCATAATAACCCGTCAGCCTAAAAGGTGTCCTTTGATTGAGCAAGGGCATCAATTCTTATTGAGCTTTGAGTAAACGGAAAAAGTGGGGGTGGTGTGGCGGTGTGGTTGGCTTTTGGTGGGCGGTGCCCACCCTACTCGAAACTAAGAGGGTGAGCGCCGCTCTTCAGTCACTAGTCCTGATAGCGGAACTGGAAGGCTCCGTTTTCGAAGGTCTGGCGCAACTGGTGCAGGGTCTCGTCTTCGAGCGGTATTCGATGCTCGGGGCCGAGACGCACCTGGCCGCGGGCGACGTCCGATTCGTAGTTGACCCAGACCGGTGTGCCCTGCCCGTCTTCCAGGTCGGGGCGGATCAGTTGCTTGAGGCGGCTCATGAAGGTATCCGCCTCGGTCACGGTGACGGTGAATTCGATGCCTCGAATCAGTTCCTGGCGCGCCTGGGTCAGGGTGTAGATCTTCTTCGAGCGGATGCGGGCCCGTTCGGCATAGTCGTCCCAGCCAACTTCGGCTTCGACGATGATGACCTGGTCCGGTTCGAGCAGGTCCTTGTAGGTTTGATAGTCCTCGCCGAACAGCGTCATTTCCACCCGGCCGGTACGGTCGTCCAGCGTGACGATGGCCATGGTGTCGCCGCGCTGGGTCTGGCGGGTGCGCACGCCGAGCACCAGTCCGGCTAGCGTCTTGGTCTGTTTGCGCATACGGCGCAGTTCGTCCGGGGAGACGTCGAGGTCGCCCAGGCGCAGGTTGGCGATCTTGCGCACTTCGGCTTCGTATTCGTCGATCGGGTGGCCGGTCAGATAGAGACCGAGCGTGTCCTTCTCGCCCATCAACCGTTCTTTCAGCGAATGCTGAATCACCGAACCGTAGGGCTCGTAGGGGTCGGTCCGGGTTTCTTCCTGGATCTCGCTGAACAGGTCGATCATGCCGGCGGCCTGGTTGCTGGCCGATTGTTCGGCGGTTTTCACGGCGTCGTCGAGGGCGGCCAGCATCATGGCGCGGTGTGGCGCCAGTCTGTCGAGAGCGCCAGCCTTGATCAGCGCTTCGATGCAGCGTTTGTTGACCTTGCGGCTGTCGATCCGCTCGCAGAAGTCGAACAGATCCTTGAACGGTCCGCCTTCGGTGCGGGCATTGACGATCGCCTCCACCGGGCCTTCGCCGACGCCCTTGATGGCGCCGAGGCCATAGATGATCTGGTCGTCGTCGTTGACGGTGAACATGTAGGCGCCTTCGTTGACATCCGGCGGCAGGACGTCGATGCCGATCTGGCGGCAGTCCTCGATAAAGATCACCACCTTGTCGGTGTTGTCCAGTTCCGAGGACATGGTCGCGGCCATGAAGGCGGCCGGGTAATGCGCCTTGAGCCAGAGTGTCTGATAGGACACCAGGGCGTAGGCGGCGGAGTGCGACTTGTTGAAGCCGTAGCCGGCGAATTTTTCCACCAGATCGAAGATTTTGGTCGCCAGTTCGGCGTCGATGCCCTGCTCCTTGGCCCCCTGGGCGAAAATGGCGCGCTGCTTCTCCATTTCCTCGAGTTTTTTCTTGCCCATGGCCCGACGCAACAGGTCGGCGCCGCCAAGGGTGTAGCCGGCCAGCACCTGGGCGATCTGCATCACCTGTTCCTGGTAGAGGATGATGCCGTAGGTGGGCGCCAGCACGGGCTTGAGCCACTCGTGTTGGTACTGGGCGTCCGGGTAGGACAACTCTTCGCGGCCGTGCTTCCGATTAATGAAGTTGTCCACCATGCCGGACTGCAGAGGGCCCGGACGGAACAGCGCCACCAGGGCGATCATGTCTTCCAGGCAGTCCGGCTGCAGCCGCTTGATCAGGTCTTTCATGCCGCGCGATTCGAGCTGGAACACAGCCGTGGTCTGGGCTTTTTTCAACAGCTGGAATGAGGGTTCGTCATCGAGCGGAATGTGGGCGATGTCGATCGGTTTCTTGCCCTCGGCCTCCAGACGCGGATTGATGATTTTCAATGCCCAGTCGATGATGGTGAGCGTTCGCAAACCCAGAAAGTCGAATTTGACCAGGCCGGCGGCTTCGACATCGTTCTTGTCGTACTGGGTGACCAGACCGGTGCCGTCTTCCTCGCACAGCAGGGGCGAAAAATCGGTCAGCTTGGTCGGTGCGATCACCACGCCCCCGGCGTGCTTGCCGGTCTGGCGGGTAATACCTTCCAGCTTGAGCGCCATCTCCCAGATCTCCATGGCTTCCTCGTCTTCGTCGAGGAAATCCTTGAGCTCCGAGACTTCGTCCAGTGCCTTGTTCAGGGTCATACCCGGGTCGCCCGGGATCATCTTGGACACCTTGTCGGCCAGGCCGTAGGCCTTGCCCTGAACACGGGCGACATCGCGCACCACAGCCTTGGCGGCCATGGTGCCGAAGGTCACGATCTGGGACACGGCGTCGCGGCCGTACTGATCGGCGACGTACTGGATGACCTGGTCGCGCTTTTCCATGCAGAAGTCGACGTCGAAGTCGGGCATGGACACCCGTTCCGGGTTGAGAAAGCGTTCGAACAGCAGGTCGTATTCGAGCGGGTCCAGATCGGTGATGTCGAGCGAGTAGGCCACCAGCGAGCCGGCACCTGAACCCCGGCCCGGACCCACCGGAATATCGTGTTCCTTGGCCCAGCGGATGAAGTCCATCACGATCAGGAAGTAGCCGGGGAAGCCCATCTGGATGATGATGTCGAGTTCGAAGTCGAGCCGCTTGATGTAGTCGGCCTTTTTGGCGTCGTAGTCCGGGTCGTCGTCTTTCAGAATCACCGCCAGGCGGCGTTCGAGGCCTTCCAGGCTGATCTTGCGGAAGAACTCGTTCATCGTCAGCCCTTCCGGAATCGGGTAGTCCGGCAGGAAGTATTCGCCCAGATGCACGGTGGTGGAGCAGCGTTCGGCGATCAGCACGGAGTTTTCGATCGCCTCCGGGATGTCCTCGAACAGGGCCGCCATCTCGTCCGGGGATTTCAGATATTGCTGATCCGAATAGCGGCGGGCGCGCTTGGGGTCGTCCAGCACGACACCGTCGTTGATGCAGACCCGGGCTTCGTGGGCGTCGAAATCTTCCTGGGTCAGGAACATCACATTGTTGGTCGCCACCACCGGAATACCCAGTTCCCGCGCCAGCAACAGGCTGCCTTGCAACAGGGTCTCGTCCTGGTCGCGTTGTGTGCGCTGCAGTTCCAGGTAGTACCGATCGCCGAAGACGCGCTGCCAGCGCTCGGCCAACTCGCGTGCATGGTCGGCCTTGCCGCGACTGAGGGCGTCCCCGACATCGCCATGGCGCGCGCCGCTGAGCAGGATCAAACCTTCGTGCTTCGCCTCCAGCCATTCCGCCTTGGTGATGGGAATGTCCTTGTGCTGGTTGGTCTGGTACGCGTCGGAGATGATCTCGGTCAGGTTGCGGTAGCCCTGGGGGTTCATCGTCAGAACCGTCATCAGAAACGGGGCGTCGGCATCGGCCGGGTTTTCGATCCACAGGTCGGCGCCCAGCAGGGGTTTGACGCCGGAGCCCAGGGCCGCGTTATAGAACTTGATCAAGCCGAAGAAATTGCTGATGTCGGTCATGGCGACGGCCGCCATGCCCTGCTCGACCGTGGCCTTGACCAGTTCCTTGGGGCGGATCAGGCCGTCCCAGAGCGAATATTCGGTGTGGACTCTCAGATGCACGAAGGATGCGGACACGGTATTGTTTCTCCTGATGGGTCCTGGAGTGCGGTCTAGGGCACTGTGTAATCGTTGTTTCGCGGCTCAGGCGGTTTTTTCGCCGGTGGCGGCTTCCAAACAGGCCCGAACCGGGCCATAGCTGCGGCGATGATGTTCGAGTATGCCGTGCTCGCGAATGGCCGCCAGGTGTTCCGCCGTCGGGTAGCCCTTGTGTCGGGCGAATCCATACTGCGGATATTGCCGATCCAGTTCAACCAGTTCACGGTCGCGCTGGACCTTGGCGAGAATCGAGGCCGCGCCGATGGCCGGAACCCGGGCATCGCCCTGGACGATGGCCTCGGCAGCGCAGGGCAGACCCGGGGGCAACTTGTTGCCATCGACCTGGCAGAAATCCGGGGTGACCGACAGGCCGAGCACGGCACGCTTCATCGCCAGCAGGCTGGCCTGCAGAATGTTCAGTTCGTCGATCTCGGCGACACTGGCGCGGGCGATGCACCAGGCCAGGGCCTGTTCCTTGATGGTCTCGCTCAGGGCATCCCGGCGGCGTGCGGTCAGCGCTTTGGAATCGGTCAGGCCGGGAATTGGCCGCTCCGGGTCGAGTATGACGGCGGCGGCGACCACATCCCCGGCCAGAGGCCCCCGGCCCACTTCGTCAATGCCGGCCAGGCGACGGGCGCCGGCCTCGAAATCAAATCCGGTCTGGCTCATCGATCAGTTTCCCTCAATGACGGACAAAACAGCCTGAGCGGCCTGGTCATCGGCACCCCGGGCCAGTTGACGATGCAGAAAACGGGCTCGCTGCTCGAATTGGTCGCGGTAGTCGGTGTCGGTCAGAATTTTTATCAGGTCGCGACTCAGGTTGTCCACCGTCGCGTCATCCTGCAGATGCTCCGGCACCCAGTCGGTCTTGGCCAGGATGTTCGGCAACGACACCCACTGGGTCGTCGCCATGGCCTTCATGATGCGGAACGTCAGGGCGTTCAGTTTGTAGGAGACCACCATCGGCCGCTTCAGCAGCATGGCTTCCAGCGCCGCTGTGCCGGATGCCAGCAGGACACCGTCGGCGGCCGTCATGACGTCGGAGGACTGCCCCGAATACAATTGGATGTGCAATGAGTTGCCGTGCCGGCGGACCGCCGCCTCGATCTGTTCGCGGCGGTATTCGTTGGCGGCCGGTATCAACACCGTCAATGGGCCGGTTTCTTGCTGAACCCGGGCCGCCGCCTCCAGGAACAGCGGTGCGAGCCGAGCGACTTCGCTGCCGCGACTGCCCGGCAAAACCGCCAGGCAGCGTTCCTCCAACGGCAAACCGAGACGCTGTCGCGCCGCCGCGCGATCCGGCTCGACCGGCAAGCTGTCGGCCAGCGTATGGCCGACGAAAGTAACCGGCACCCCGTGTTGCTGATAAAAGTCGGCCTCGAACGGCAACAGTGTCAGCATGTGGTCGACAGCCTTGGCGATCTTGTGAATGCGCCCCTGGCGCCAGGCCCAGACGGATGGCGAGACATAGTGCATGGTCTTGACACCGGCCTCGCGCAATTGGCGTTCGAGACCGATGTTGAAATCGGGAGCGTCGATGCCGATGAAGACATCCGGCCGCCAGTGAATGCACCAGTCCCGGTAGGCGCGGCGGATGCGGAACAGTTCGCGCAAACGGCCGACGACTTCGGCGATGCCCATGACCGACAACCGTTCCATCGAGACCCGGCTGTCCAGCCCCTGGGCCATCATTCGCTCGCCACCGATACCACCGAATTCGATGTCCGGATGGCGCGCGCGCAGAGCCTGCATCAGCCCGGCCCCGAGAATGTCGCCGCTGGTCTCACCCGCCAGCAGGGCCACACGAATCGGTCGAGCCATCAGCGAACGATACCCCGCTTGGAGCCCTCGATACTATCGACGAACACCCGGACTTCCGGATGCTCCTCGGCCAACGGCGCGAGTTCATCCAGCGCCTCGCGCACCGTCTTGCCTTCGCGGTACACAATCTTGTAGGCGCGGCGCAAAGCCGTCATGGCGGGTTTTTGGAACCCCCGCCGACGCAGGCCTTCGACATTCATGCCGTGCGGTGTCGCGGGGTACCCCTGAACCGTCACAAAGGCGGGCACGTCTTTGAGTACGGTCGAACCGGCGCCGAGAAAGGCGTGGGCGCCGATCGAGACGAACTGGTGGACGCCACAGTTACCACCGATGATGGCATGGTCGCCCACATGGACGTGGCCGGCCAGTTGAGCGTTGTTGGCCATAATCACCGAATCGCCCACGACGACGTCATGAGCGATGTGGGCATACGCCATGACCAGGCAATGACTGCCGACCCGGGTCTCGCCGCTGTCCTGAATCGTGCCCCGATGCAGGGTGGCGAATTCGCGAATGGTGTTGTGGTCGCCGATAATCAGGCGGGTCGGCTCACCCTTGTATTTCAGGTCCTGACAGGCTTCGCCGACACTGGCGAACTGAAAAATCTTGTTGTAGCGCCCGATGGTGGTCGGTCCGTTGACGACCACATGCGGGCCGATCCAGGTGCCCTCGCCAATCTCGACATCGGGCCCGATGACGCTGAAGGGCCCGATGGTGACCTTGTCGGCGATTCGGGCGCTCGGATCGATCTGAACCGTTGAATGTATCACGACGTCATCTTCCGTTCCGCACAGAGAATATCGGCCGTGGCGGCCAATTGACCGTCCACCTCGGCCCGGCACTGGAACTTGTAGATGCCGCGCCGCGCGGAGACCAGTTCGGAGTGGAGTTCCAGCCGGTCACCGGGCACGACCTGCTTCTTGAATTTGACGTTGTCGAGCCCCGCGAACAGGTACAAATAGCCATCGGCGGCGCGATTGCCGCTGGTGGCGAACCCCAGGATGGCGGATAACTGAGCCAGCGCCTCGCAGATCAGGACCCCCGGAAAGATGGCGCGATCCGGGAAGTGACCGTTGAACAGTTCTTCGTTACCCGAGATGTTCTTGTAGCCCTGAATTCGCGTACCCGGTTCCAGTTCGGTAACGCGGTCCACCAGCAAAAAGGGATAGCGATGTGGCAAGTAATCCTTGATGGCCTCGTGATCCAGGGGTAACGATAGACTCATTCGGGGTCCTCTTGTTCTGAAGATGATTTGGATGCCGACGCCTTCTCCAGTGCCTTGAGGCGTTGCTCCATGTTTTCCAATTGGCGCAATCGCGCCACGGTGCGGCGCCATTCCCGGCTCGGCTGTATCGGCCAACCGGAAGAGTAGAGACCGCCTTCGCGGGTACCCTTGGTCACCATGGCCTGACCGGTGAAATGGCTGCCGTCGGCGATCTTGATATGGCCGGCGAATCCGGCCTGGCCGCCGAGGGTGCAATTGCGTCCGATGTCGGTACTGCCGGATATGCCGACCTGAGACGCCATGGCGGTTCCCCGTCGGATAACGACGTTGTGGGCGATCTGCACCAGATTGTCGATGATGACATCGTCTTCGATGACGGTGTCCTCGATGGCCCCGCGATCGACCGTGGTATTGGCGCCGATTTCGACCCGGTCGCCGATGCGGACGCCGCCAACCTGGGCGATCTTGGCCCAGCCATTGGTGTGGGGGGCATAGCCGAAGCCATCGCTGCCGATCACGGCACCCGACTGAATCAGGCAGTCCGCACCCAGGATGACATCATAGTACAGGGTGACGTTGGCCATCAGTTGGGTACCGCGCCCCAGGTGCACCCGGTCTCCGAGCACACAGCCCGGGCCGATGCGGCAACCATCGCCAATATCACACCCGGCGCCGATAACGGCGTTCGCCTCGACGGTCACCTGTTCGCCCAGGCGGGCGTCCTCGGAGACCACGGCACTGGGATGGATGCGGCCGGACGGCGGCGGCTGTCGGCTGAACCGCTCCGACACCCGGGCATACGCCAGATAGGGGTCTTCGACGACCAGCAATGCCGCGCCGGAGGGCGCCGCCTCGACCTGATCGGCCTTGAGCAGTATCGCACCGGCCTGGCTGGAGGTCAGCCGACGCCGGTACTTGTTCGAGGCGAGAAAACTGAGCGCGTCGGGTCCGGCCTTATCCAACGGGGCCAACTTGACCAGGGACTGATCCCAGGCCGCCTCGTTACCCGCCAGATCCGCCGCCAAATGCTGTGCCAGTTCCCTCGCCGTGACCATCAGTTACCGCTCTCTTCCTGCTGGGTTTCGTACAACTTGTTGAACTCGGCCAGAACGGCTTCGGTAATGTCGAGCGAATTACGATGGTAGATGACCGCCTGTTTGTCGATGATGATATCGAACTGATCCTTATCGACGGCCTGTTCGATCGCCTTGGCCATCAGCGGCTGATGCTGGCGGATAAAGGCGCTGCGACGCTCGTTCTGCACCTGCTGCAGCTGACGCACCAGTTGTTCGCGGTTGCGCGCCTTCTGTTGCAGGTCGGATTGCAGTTGCGTCTTCTCTTCATCGGTCATGATGTCGGCGTCGGTCTTCGCCTTGCTCTGCAGTTGGCGAATGGATTGCTCCAGCGTCTGTACCTGCTGTTCTTCCTCGGCGAATTCCTGCTTCAGGGCCGCGGTGGCCTCCTGCGCCGCCGTGCTGTTGAACAACACATAGTTCTGGTCGAGCAGGGCAATTTCCGCCGCCTGTACACCCGCCGCCATGGCCAGGGCGACCAGGGCGGTCATCAGGCGATTAATGAGCGTCTGCACTCGGTTTGTCGATGCGGTTGCGATTGATTGTGTCACGGCAACTCCTAAATCCGGTCGGTTCAAGTCAGTTCAGTCGGCCTTAGTATGACAGGCCGATGGTAAAGGCAAAGTTCTTCTCCAGGTCGCCGTCCTGGGCGTTCAGCGGCCAGGCGTAGCTGAAGCTGAGCGGCGCCAACGGTGTTATCCAGGTCACGTCAACCCCGGCAGCATACCGCATTTCGGCGAAATCAATACCTTCCTGGCAGGTTTCGTTATCGGTACGGCATTGATCCGTGAATACGTTTCCGCCGTCCAGGAACAGAGAAGCTCGAAACGAGCTCTGGTCCTTGACGAACGGCATGGGAACCAGCAGTTCCGCACCGTACAACACCTTGATGTTGCCGCCGATCGGCGACGGATCCGTCAGATCATCACCGTTTTCGTCCACACTCGGTGTACTGAGCGGACCCAGGGAACCATACCGGAAGCCGCGAACCGAACGCACGCCACCGGCGTAAAAGTTCTTGTAAAACGGCAGGGTGTCGGCATCGCCGTATCCACCGCCATAGCCCAGATCGGTATGCAGACGGAAGCTGTAGTCGTCGTTTACCGGGAAATACTGCTCGGCGTTGCCGGTCAGGCGATAATAGGTCAGATCGCCCAGAGGCGTGGCCACCTCGGTCGACAACGACATCTGACGACCGCGCGTGGCCTTGAAGGTCCCGTTCAGGGTGTTGTAATTCCAGGTCACGCGGGCATCGATGATCTCGTAATCGTCGCCGTTCGCGTCCTTGAAGTCGGTCATTTCCTGGGGCGCCGAGTCACTCAGGAAGAGTTCGTCCTGGCTGTAGCCCAGGGCATAGTTCAGGCGCTGGTTCTCCGAGATCGGATAGCCCAGCGTCAATCGGCCGCCGGCCGTGTTGGTGGCGTATTTACTGAAGGTGGCCTGGCTGAAATCGGTGCGCCGGTAATACAGATCGATGCCCCGGCTGACGCCGTTAACCGTGAAATACGGGTCCTCGAACGAGAGATTGTAGTTCTGTTCGGTGCTGTTCACGGTCACCGACGCGGAGAAGTCATACCCCTTACCCTGGAAGTTCTTCTGTTGCATCTTGGCTTCGGTGAAGAAACCGCTGACGTCCGAGTAGCCGATGGAGCCGCTGATTTCGCGCTGGGTGGCTTCGTCGACCACGACGATCAGATCCACCAGGTCGTCACGCCCTTCCACACGCTGGGTGCGAATGTCCACCCGTTTGAAATACCCCAGCCGCTCCAGCCGGCCTTTCGACAGGCGGATATTGCGGTTGATGACCAGGGCCCGTTCCAGCTGGCGCAATTCACGACGGATCACTTCGTCGTTGGTTTCACTGTTGCCGCGAATCTCGATGCGGTTGACGTAGACCGGCTTGCCGGGGTTCACGCTCAGGGTGACATCGACGGTGCGGGCTTCCCGGTCGGGGTCGAGCTGGGTCTGGACATCGGCGAAGGCATAGCCGCGCGCGCCCAGGGCATCGGTGATGGCGGAACTGATGTTGCTGATGGCGACCCGGGAATACAGATCGCCGGACTCGACGTCGACCAGGCCATTCAGTTCCTCGTCGAGATCGACCAGGTCACCGGTCAGTTGAATGCCGGAGACGTGATAGGGTTCGCCTTCGAAGACATTGAAGATCAGGGTGATGTCGGACTTGTTGTCGGCGATGGAAACCTGATGGGATTCCAGTCGAAAGTCCAGGTAGCCCCGGTCGAGATAGTAGTCTTCCAGTCGCGACAGGTCGCCGGTCAATTGGGCCTGACCGAAGCGGTTACGGCGGGCGATCCATTGGAAAACATAACGTGAACTGGACTCGCGCAAACGCAGGGTGTCGAGCAGTTCGTCGTCTGTGAAGACTTCGTTGCCGGTGATCTCGATGTGGTCGATCGTGGCCACCGGTCCTTCGTTGATGTCGAGTTCGACTTTGACGCGATTGAGCGACAGCGGGGTAATCTCGGGCTCGACGGTGGCGTTGTAACGCCCTTGCATGGCGTACTGTCGTTCCAGTTCCAGCTCGATCCCCTCCAGCAGGGACTGGCTGTAAATTTCACCTTCGGCCAGACCCACGTTATTCAATACCCGCTCCAGCGTTTCGGTGGGTATGGTCTTGTTGCCGGAGAATTCGACCGAGTCGATGGAGGGACGCTCGGTCAACTCGAAAATCAGTTCGTCGCCATCCCGCAGTACGCGAACATCGCTGAAGTACCCGGTCGAGTAAACCGACCGCAGCCATTCATCGGCGTTGTCCGAATCGACCCGATCGCCTTCCTGGATCGGCAAAGCGCGCAGCACCGAGCCCAGGGAGACCCGTTGCAGGCCATTGATGGTGATCGCTGACAACTCGAAAGGCTCGGCCCAGGCACCGACACTCAGCAGCAACGCCGTCAATGCTGCACACGCTGATCTCATAGAATCTCCCATTCTCAAACAATCGGCCGGGTGCCCGCACCCGGCCGCATAGACGTTGTCGAGGCGTTGCGCGGTCAGCCCAATCGCCCGATGTCATTGTAAAACGCCACCATCATCAGACCGATGATCAGCATCAGTCCGACCTGGGTGGCGATGATTTGCATTCGCTCGGACACAGGGCGCCCGCGCAACCATTCGATGGAGTAAAACAGAATGTGGCCGCCATCGAGGATCGGGATCGGAAGCAGGTTCATGACCCCCAGGGCGATGCTGATGAACGCCAGATAGCGAACAAAGCTTTCCAGACCGCCCTGCACCGAATCACCGGCGAGCTGTGCCATGGAAATCGGACCACCGATTTGCTCGAACGAGACCTGGCCGGTCACCATTTTTCCGAGCATGCCGAAGCTGAGACCGACCATCTCCCAGGTGTCCCGAAGACCCCAGGCAATAGCCGTCCAGGGCATGACCCGATGGGTGACAATCTGCTCTTCCGGCCATTCGAAGCTCGCGGCTCCGGCCCCGATGTAGCCCTGGGTTTCGCCCTCGACCTCGCGGGTTCGCGGGGTAATCTCAAGGGTCATGCGCTCACCATCGCGCAGTACCTCGACGTCGAGCGAGCGGCCCCCATTGAGCTGGATCACTTCGACCCAGTCCAGCCAATTTTCAATCACTTGACCCTCGGTCCGCAGGACCTGGTCCCCGACTTGCAGGCCGGCCGCTTCGGCCGCCTCGCCCGGCATCAATTGACCGATGACGGCCGGGACTTCGGGTCGCTGAACATAGAGCCCCAGGTTCGCCATCGGGTTCGGTTCCGACTCTTGGCTCAGCCAGCGCTCGACCGGGACGTTCAGACGCCGCTCACGGCCGTCACGGGCAACCCGGAATTCGATCTCTCCGCTGTCGCCGACGCGCTGGGCGAGGGTCAGATTGACCTCTCTCCAGGTATCGACCTCGTGACCATCGATCGCGAGTATGCGATCGCCACGCTCAAAACCCGCCTCGGCGGCCGGGGTTTCGGTAGGCGGCTGGTCGACCAGCGGCTTCAGCCCCTGCACGCCAATGGTATACAGAAGGGCGAACGCCAGAATCGCGAACAGGAAGTTGGCCAGGGGACCGGCCGATGCGACGGCGATACGCTGCAGCGGTGTTTTCGACATGAACTCGCCGTGCTGTTCGGCGGCCGGTACCGGACCTTCCCGCTCATCCAGCATCTTGACGTAGCCACCAAGAGGGATCCAGGCGATGGCGAACTCAGTGCCCTGTTTGTCGTACCAGCGGTACAGCGGCTGGCCGAAGCCGATGGAAAAACGCAGCACCTTGATGCCATTGCGACGGGCCACCCAGAAATGACCGTACTCGTGCACGGTCACCAGGATTCCCAGGGCCACCAACAGGCCGATCACACTTAAAAGGACGTTCATGTACGCGGTTCCTCGAGGGCCTGATCCGCCAACGCACGGGCGCGGGCGTCCACGCTCAACAATTGCTCGACGGATTGTACCGGCTCGGCCCCCATTTGGTTCATAACGGCCTCATTAATGCGTGCGATGTCCGGGAAAGACAAGCGACGGTCCAGAAAAGCGGCGACGGTGATTTCATTGGCGGCATTAAGCACGGCCGGCAGGGTACCGCCGTCGGCGATGGCCTCCTCGGCCAGGCGCAAACAGGGAAAACGGTCACGGTCGGGGGTATCGAACGTCAGTTGCAGGGTTGGATCGAACGCCAGCGGTTCGGCGCCGCTGACGATGCGATCCGGATAGGCCAGGCCATAGGCGATGGGCGTGCGCATGTCCGGTGTGCCCATCTGGGCGATGACGGACCCGTCCAGATAGCGCACCATGGAATGAATGACGCTTTGCGGGTGGATCACCACCTCGATCTGATCCGGCGTCAGATCGAACAGCCAGCAGGCCTCGATCAGTTCCAGCCCCTTGTTCATCAGCGAGGCGGAATCGACGGATATCTTGCGGCCCATCGACCAGTTGGGATGAGCGACCGCCTGTTCCGGCGTCACACCGGCCAGTTGTCCGGCCGACATATCCCGCAGGGGACCGCCGGATGCGGTCAGCAATACGGAGGCGATCCCCTGGCGACGATGATCCGACGGCATGCACTGGAAAATGGCATTGTGTTCGCTGTCGATCGGCAGCAATTCAGCACCGGACTCGGCTACGGCGGCCATCAGCAGATGCCCGGCCACGACCAGGCTCTCCTTGTTGGCCAGCAATAATCGTTTACCGGCGCGGGCCGCCGCCAGCGACGAGGACAACCCCGCCGAACCGACGATCGCCGCCATGACGGTGTCGACGTCGGGGTGCGCGGCCACGTCCGCCAGTGCCGCCTCGCCGACCAGTATCTCGGTGCCCTGCCCGCTCAGTCGTTCGAGCAATTGGGTGCGACCGGTATCGTCCGGCACCACCACATACCGAGGCCGGAAGCGAAGGGCTTGCTCCGCCAACCGGTCCAGGTTGCGATGACCGCTGATGGCGAACAGGTCGAAACGGTCCGGATGCCGTTCGATCACGTCCAGGGTATTGCAGCCGACGGAGCCGGTGGCTCCGAGCACGCTGACGGTTTGGCGTAGAACGTCTGTATGATCTGTCATGGTCGGCTATACCGCTACCAGAGCAAGCAAGAGACAAAACATGGGTGTGGCCGCGCACAGGCTGTCGATCCGGTCGAGGATACCACCATGGCCGGGCAGCAGATGTGAACTGTCCTTGATGCCGCGATATCGTTTGAGCAGGCTCTCCAGCAGGTCGCCCAGCACGGAGATCGCCACGACAACGGCGCTGACGAACAGCATCAATCCCCATTGGGCGCCGTCCAGGTCGGCCAGAAAGGCGATACCGATGATGGCCGAAATCGCCACCGAGGTGGCCATGCCGCCATAGACGCCGGCCCAGGTCTTGCCGGGGCTGACATGGGGTGCCAGTTTGCGGTTGCCGAAGGCGCGGCCGGCGAAATAGGCTCCGATATCGGCGCCCCAGACCAGCAGCATCAGCCATGTCAGCACCAGGTTGGCCTGGTCGTGGGCCTTGAGGACGTTCAACCCGAGCCAGAGGGGTAACAGAACGGGAATCGCGATCAACAGGCGGACCCATCGTCGGCGAATCACCCCCTGGCTGGCGGGATAGGCGACGACCAGCGCCAGCGCCAATACCCACCAGAGCAACGACCAGAGCGTCAGCGCGAGCCAGGTGACGGGGGTCGCGTTCTGCACCCAGGAAATCGCCACCAGCAGGCCGGCGGTCAGGGCTGCCAGACCCAGTCGGGAGGTCATGCGCTGGTATCCGGCCAGATTGGCCCATTCCCAGGCGCCCAGTACGACGATGGCTCCGATAAAGGCGGAAAACCAGACGGCGGGCAGCAGGTAGATACCCGCCAGCATCAGTGGTGCCAGCACCAGTGCGGTTACAACTCGTTGGAAAAGCATGTTCAGGAGCTCACGGTCTGTTCCAGCTGCTCGTCGGTACGGCCGAATCGGCGCACGCGTCCGGCGTAGCTGGCGAAGGCCCGCTGCAACGATGCCAGGTCGAAATCCGGCCAGTATTCGTCGGAGAAGTAGAATTCGGTGTAGGCGAATTGCCACAGCAGGAAGTTGGAGATGCGTTGTTCACCGGCGGTGCGAATGCACAGGTCCGGCGCGGGCAGATCACCCAGGGCGATTCGGGCCTGAAGCGCCTCTTCGGTGACCTGGTCGGGACTCAGGTTGCCGCAGGCGACGTCGCGGGCGAGACTGCGCGCGGCCTGGGTGATGTCCCAGTGGCCACCGTAATTGGCGGCGATGGCGAGTGTCATGCCGGTGTTATGGGCGGTCATGGCCTCGGCTTTGGCGATGGCGTTCTGAATGGTCTGACTGAAGCCGGTTTTGTCGCCGATGACCCGCAGTTTCAGGTTGTTCTTGTGCAGTTTTTTGACTTCCCGGTTCAGCGCCAGGAGGAAGAGTTCCATCAGGGCGTTGACTTCGTCTTTGGGCCGGCGCCAGTTTTCGGAGCTGAAGGCGTACAGGGTGAGCACTTCAACGCCGGATCGCGCGCAGTTTTCGACCACGGCGCGTACGGACTTGAGACCGGCTTTATGACCGGCGATGCCGCCCAGCAGGCGTTTTTTCGCCCAGCGGTTGTTTCCATCCATGATAATGGCCACATGGCGGGGGACTTTGGTGACGCCCTCTTCGGAGACAGTGGTCATAGGCTATCCAATATTCGTTTCTTGAATGTCCGGGCGGTTTGTTCGGCTCGGTTGATCAGGTGCCAGTGGTTCGCGCCGGCTGCCGGGGGTGCTCCTCCGGGGTCGCCGTAAATACATCCATGTAGGCTTGACGGCAGCATCCTTGCTGCCGACATCCCCGGTTGAGCACCCCCGGCAACCGTCGCTCGTTGTTTGCCAACTCAGCCGGTTTGTTCCCGCTATAAAAACAAAGGCAACATGGTAACCCATGCTGCCCTTGCTGGTCTTCTGCGGGCGGATCAGACCGTCAGCAGTTCTTTTTCCTTGGATTCCAGATGCTCTTCGACCTGGGCGATGGCCTTGTCGGTCAGCTTCTGGATGGTCTCTTCGCCGCGGCGACCTTCGTCCTCGGAGAGCTCTTTTTCCTTGATCAGTTCCTTGATCGTGGCGTTGGCGTCACGACGGGCGCTGCGAATGGAGACCCGGGCCTTCTCGGCTTCGGCGCGGGCGACCTTGATCATCTCGCGGCGGGTCTCTTCGGTCAGAGACGGCATGACGACGCGGATCTTGTCGCCCGAGGTGGCCGGGTTGAGGCCGAGGTCGGATTTCATGATGGCTTTTTCGATCTCCGGGACGAGGTTCTTTTCCCAGGGAACGATGGCCAGGGTGCGGCCGTCTTCGACGTTGATGTTGGCGACCTGCTTGAGCGGCGTGAGATTGCCGTAATAGCTGACCTGAACACCGTCGAATATGGACGGGTTGGCCCGGCCGGTGCGAATTTTGTTGAAGCCTTCGTCCAGGGCCTGGAGGGCCTTGCGGTTGTGGGCTTCGGTCTCTGTTTTAAGCTCTTCGATCATGCAGTTATGTCCTCTACCATGAGCGTCCCCTCGTTACCACCGACCATCAGCGATACCAGGGCTCCGGGTTTGTTCATATTGAACACCCGAACCGGCATATTATGATCCCGCACGAGGCAGACAGCCGTCAAATCCATCACCCCGAGTTGCTTCTCCAGGGCTTCGTTGTAGGTCAAACGATCGTATTTTACCGCATCCGGATTGGTTCGGGGATCATCACTATACACGCCGTCCACATTGGTGGCTTTAAGTACGACCTCGGCTTCGACTTCGATGCCGCGCAGGCAGGCGGCGGAATCGGTGGTGAAGAAGGGGTTGCCGGTGCCGGCGGAGAAGATGACTACGTCACCCTGGGTCAGGTAGCGGATGGCGCTGCGGCGGTCGTAGTGTTCGACAATGCCGGACATGGGAATGGCGGACATGACGCGGCTGCGAATATTGGAACGCTCGAGTGCGTCGCGCATGGCCAGGGCGTTCATGACGGTGGCGAGCATGCCCATGTGGTCGCCGGTGACCCGATCGAGACCGGCCTCATGCAGCGATTTGCCGCGAAAGAGGTTGCCGCCGCCGATGACCAGTCCGACCTGGACGCCGATGCCCACCAACTGACCGATTTCCAGGGCCATGCGGTCCAAAACTTTCGGATCGATACCGAACCCCTGCTCCCCCGACAGCGCCTCGCCGCTGAGTTTCAACAAGATGCGTTTGTAGCGCGGGTGGGAGTCTTTCGTGGGCATGGCGTCTCTCCGAATGGTGTCTGGTTGTATCCTGTAGGAGCGTACGCCGTGCGCGACCCTTGGGGTTCAACCACCAGATCGCGCACAGCGTGCGCTCCTACATATTAAAAACTGCCGCTTCGCGGCATAAGTACATCCTGTACAAGCACTACTCCCGCACATCCTTGTGCTTCGCAGCATAAGCACGTCCTGTGCAAAAAAAAGGGCAGTCAAACTGCCCTTTTCTGTGCCTTAGCTGCCTTTGGCGGCCGCGGCGACTTCGGCGGCGAAGTCGACTTCTTCTTTCTCGATGCCTTCACCCACTTCCAGACGGGTGAAGCTCAGCAACTCGGCGCCGGCGTTCTTGACCAGGGTGCCCACTTTGGTATCCGGGTCCTTGACGAACGGTTGCTCGACCAGGGAGATCTCGGCGACGAACTTCTTCAGACGGCCGGTGACCATTTTCTCGATGATTTCGGCCGGCTTGCCGGAATTCTCGGCCTGGGCGGAAACCACTTCTTTTTCACGGTCGAGCATTTCCTGCGGGACGTCTTCCGGAGAGACGTACTGCGGGTTGATCGCGGCGATGTGCATGGCCACGTCACGACCCAGCTCTTCGCTGCCGCCTTTCAATTCAACGGCGACGCCGATGCGGCCACCGTGAACGTAGGTGGCGACGGTCTTGCCTTCACCGCCGATCAGGACGGCGCGGCGAACGGAGATGTTCTCGCCGATCTTCTGCACCAGGGCTTCACGCTCGGCTTCGAGGCCGTCGGCCATCAAAGCGGCGATGTCGGTCTGCTTGCTGGCAAAGGCCTGGTCGGCCACCTTGTCGGCGAACGCCAGGAAGTTGTCGTCACGGGCGACGAAGTCGGTTTCGCTGTTGACTTCCAGCAACAGAGCTTCGCTGTTGTCGTCGTTGGTGCGAGTGATGATAACGCCTTCGGCGGCGGTACGGCCGGCCTTCTTGGCGGCTTTCAGGCCGGAGGCCTTACGCAGGTTGTCGATTGCTGCTTCGATGTCGCCACCGGCTTCGACCAGTGCTTTCTTGCACTCCATCATGCCGAGGCCAGTGCGCTCACGCAGCTCTTTTACCATGCTCGCGGAAATGTTAGCCATGTTCAGTTCCTCAATGTGTCGTTCAATTCAGGTCGACCTGCTTCAGTCTGCCGGATGTTTGATACCGCTTTATGAACCGGCAGTCGCGTATGGGGCAGTCTGATAGCAAAAAGGGGCCTCGGCCCCTTTTTTCATCTGCCTTGGCCGATGTTGGCTTACTCGGCGGATTCGCCGGCGGCTTCGTCAGCCACTTCGACGAATTCGTCAGCTTCGGTCGCGTTGGCCGCCTTGGCTTCCAGTACGGCGTTGGCGACGGAGCTGGCGTAGATCTCGATGGCGCGGATGGCGTCGTCGTTACCCGGGATCACAACGTCGATACCGTCCGGGTTGGAGTTGGTATCAACCACGCCGATGACCGGAATGCCCAGCTTGTTGGCTTCCTGGATGGCGATGCGCTCGTGATCGACGTCGATGACGAACAGGGCATCCGGCAGGCCGCCCATGTCCTTGATACCGCCGATGCTCTTCTCGAGCTTCTCGATTTCACGCTCGCGCATCAGGCGCTCTTTCTTGGTCAGCTTGTCGAAGGTTCCGTCGCCGGCCTGGGTTTCCAGTTCGCGCAGGCGCTTGATGGACTGACGAATGGTTTTGTAGTTGGTCAGCATGCCGCCGAGCCAGCGGTGGGCGACATAAGGCATGCCGGCACGGGAGGCTTCTTCACGGACGATGTTGCTGGCGGAACGCTTGGTACCGACGAACAGGACCTTGTTCTTGGCAGCGGCCATTTTGCCGATATGCTCAAGAGCGTTGTTCAGGGCCGGGACGGTGTGCTCGAGGTTGATAATGTGGATCTTGTTGCGGGCACCAAAGATGTACTTGCCCATCTTGGGGTTCCAGTAACGGGTTTGGTGACCGAAGTGTACGCCTGCCTTAAGCAGGTCGCGCATGGAAACAGTAGTAGCCATAATATCCTCAACTGTTCGGGTTAGGCCTCCACACGCCCCATGATCCAACCCCCTGACCTGTGGCCCTGGAGCACCCGAAATCATGTGTCGGCGCATGTGAGAGTTAATGTTACGCCATTGGCGGTGGCCAATTGACGCACCTTCGGACACTCTGCCCGAAAGCGGCGCGCTTTATACCACACCGTCCAGTCAAACACAAAACTTCTGGGTTGCAAGTGATGCGTCACTGGTCCGCTGTGGGGCTCCTTGAGAAGGTGCCAGTGGTTCGCTGTAGTGGCTCCGTATGGAGGTGCCAATGGATCGCTTCTGAGGCTCCATATAGAGGTGCCTGTGGTCCGCGGCAGGGGCCTGGGTAGCTCACTCCGGGTCGCCGTGGACCCATCCATGGGGGCTAGACCGCAGCATCCATGCTGCGAACTCCCCTGCGTGAGCCACCCAGGCCCCTGCCGCTTAGATACGTGCCAACAACTGATTCCAACAGTCCCCCAATAGTATTGGGGGAAGCGCTAGAAACGGGTATGCCATCGACCATGAAAGGCTAGCGCCGGCTGCCGGGTAGGCCTATTCGGGGATGTCGGCCGCCCGGATGGCGGCCGTCAAGCCCCCATGGACGGGTTCACGGCGACCCCGAATAGACTTACCCCGCAGCCGGTGCGGGTTCTGGCACTGAACTGAATAGGTATAAGCAACCACGGGCCTATTGCTGCAAGGCGTTCTTAAAACCTTTAGAATACCCGGCCATTATTCATGATCCGACTTGGGAATCGCATGCCTGTTACCATTAAGACCGCTGAAGAAATCGAGAAGATGCGGGTCGCCGGTCGCCTCGCGGCCGAAGTGCTGGAAATGATCGGGGACTATGTCAAACCCGGGGTCACCACCGGCGAGCTGGACCGTATCTGCCACGATCACATTGTGAATGTGCAAAAGGGTATCCCGGCGCCACTGAATTATGGCAATCCGCCGTTTCCGAAGTCGATCTGCACATCGGTGAACCATGTGATCTGCCATGGCATCCCGAGCGATGACAAGGTATTGAAGAAGGGCGACATCCTGAACATCGATGTAACGGTGATCAAGGATGGCTACCACGGCGATACCAGCAAGATGTTCTTTGTCGGTGAAGCACCGGCGCACCTGGAGCGGTTGGTGCGGGTGACGCAGGAATGCCTCTACAAGGGCATCGAGATTGTCCGGCCCGGAACGCAATTGGGCGATATCGGCCATGTGATTCAGCAACATGCCGAGAGCAATTACTATTCGGTGGTGCGGGAATACTGCGGTCACGGCATCGGGGCGGGTTTCCACGAGGAGCCCCAGGTACTGCACTATGGCAAGCCGGGCACCGGTATGGAGCTGCAGGAAGGCATGTGCTTTACCATTGAGCCGATGATCAACGCCGGCAAGCCGCAGACCAAGATGCTCGGCGATCACTGGACGGTGGTGACCAAGGACCGCAAACCGTCGGCCCAGTGGGAGCATACGCTGCTGGTAACGGCCGATGGCGTCGAGGTTCTGACTCGACGGGGTGAAGAATCCTTCTGATCTCGACTCATTACCTGCCTGGCCGGTCAGGCTTTCCCATTGGCCGGCCCGGGGAGCCCCACGGGAATTGTCCAGAGGCTCCCTTCCCTTTACCATTGGCTCACCTTTTGTAGGACGAGTGAATGATCCTGAGCGATTACGCCGACAGCGATTTAGTCGATTTTGACGCCTTGTGCCGGTCGTTGGCCGACCAACCGGCCGTTCCCGTATTGCGCGAGACTCTGGAACAGTTGCAACAAGCGCTGGATCGCCGCTTTTTACAGGGTGAGCCGATACGATCGCTGGTGTTTGGCCGGGCCTGGGCTCTGGATCAGGTGATTCGAGCGGCCTGGCAATGTTTCGAGTGGTCGGATCCGGACGATATCGCCCTGGTGGCGGTCGGCGGTTACGGCCGCGGTGAGTTGTTGCCGAAGTCGGACATCGACCTGCTGTTGTTGTTCACCGAGGAAGACCGGATCGAGACCAATGTCGAGTCGATCCAGGCGTTCCTGACGCTGATGTGGGACATCAAGCTGGAGGTGGGCCACAGTGTCCGCACGCTGGCCGCCTGTCAGGAGGAAGCCCGCAACGATGTCACGGTGACGACCAACCTGATGGAAACCCGCACCCTGGCCGGCAACGAGAGCCTGAGAGAGCGGGTGACCGAACTGACCGGGCCCGATTACATCTGGCCCAGTGAGGACTTCTACAAGGCGAAGCTGAACGAGCAGACCCACCGCCACCAGAAGTACAACGAAACCGAATACAACCTCGAACCGAACGTAAAGGCCGGCCCGGGCGGGCTGCGTGATATCCAGACCATTGCCTGGGTCGCCAAGCGCCATTTCGGCGATACCGATCTTGGCGGCCTGGTGGAACGCAAGTTTCTGACCGATGCCGAATACCAGGCCCTGCTGGAAGGCCAGGACGCGCTCTGGCGCATCCGCTATGCCTTGCATGTTTTCAGCGGCCGGGCCGAGGACCGTTTGCTGTTCGATCTGCAGGAGCAGGTGGCCGAGCAATTCGGTTACAGCGATCGGGACGGCCAGTTGGCGGTCGAACATCTGATGCAGGACTATTTCCGCCAGGTGTTCCGGCTGCGCGCCCTGAACATCATGCTGTTGCAACACTTCGACGAGACCATTCTGCACGCCGGGGACGAGGAACAGATCATTCCGATCAACTCCCGCTTCCAGGTGCGCGACAACTACATTGAAACGCTGGACGAGTCGGTCTTTATCCGCACGCCTTCCGCGCTGATGGAGATTTTCGTCCTGTGCGCCCAGCAACCCGAAGTCAAAGGCATTCGGGCCGGCACGCTGCGGCAGATCTTCGCTAATCGCCATCGCATCGACGGCAAATTCCGCCAGGATCTGCGCAACATCACCTTTTTCATGGAATTGTTGCGCAGCCCGGCCGGGGTCTCGACCAACCTGATGCGCATGAACCAGCACGGGATTCTCGGCCGCTATCTACCGGAATTCGGGCGTATCGTCGGCCAGATGCAGTACGACCTGTTTCACGTCTACACCGTCGATGCCCATACCCTGCTGACCATCCGCAACCTGCGCCGCTTCCGCCACGCCAACAACACCGCCGAATTCCCCATCGCCACCAAGATCATCCACCAGTTACCCAAGGTGGAGCTGGTCTACGTAGCGGCGCTCTATCACGACATCGGCAAGGGCCGGGGGTCGGATCATTCGGTCGAGGGCGCCGAGGAAGTGCGCCGTTTCGCCCTGCGCCACCGCCTGACCGCCTGGGAAACCGATCTGGTGATCTGGCTGGTACGCCATCACCTGCTGATGTCCACCACGGCCCAGCGCCAGGACATTTCGGACCCGGAAGTGATCAACCACTTTACCCAGCAGGTCGGCGACGTGCACCGGTTGAACTACCTTTACGTGCTGACCGTGGCCGACATCTTCGCGACCAACCCGAACCTGTGGAACAGCTGGCGGGCCTCGCTGCTGAAGAAGCTGTATAACGAGGCGCTGCGGGCCCTGCGGCGCGGCCTGGAGAACCCGGTGGACAAAGAGGAACGGGTTCAGGAGATCAAATCCCAGGCGCTGGCCCTGCTCCGCGACGACGGTTTCGAGGAAGCCGAGATCCTGGAATTGTGGGACAACCCCGGCGACGATTACTTTCTGCGCGAGAGCCCGGAGAACATCGCCTGGCACACCCGCGCCATTGCCAATCACGGCCTGAACGTGCCCCTGGTGCTGATCAGGGAAACCGACGAACAGAGCTTCGCCGGCGCCACCCAGGTGTTCATCTACGCGCCGGACCGGCCGCATCTGTTCGCCGACATCGCCGCCTGCCTCGACCAGTTGGAGCTCGACATCCAGGACGCCCGCATCATGACGTCCTCGGCGTCCGACTTCAGTCTGGATACTTTCATTGTTCTGGACGAGGAAGGCCACAGCATCGGCAACAACCCGGCCCGGTTACGCGACATCCAACACCGGCTGTTGCTCGCCATACAGGATCCGGAAGAGACGTCGACGCCCCAGCGCCGCATGTCGCGGCGACTGAAGCACTTCAGCATCCCGCCGGAGATCACCGTCAGCAACGACCCGACCAACCAGCGCACCGTGGTCCAGGTGATCACCTCGGACCGTCCCGGTCTGCTGGCGGACATCGGCCGCACCTTCAAACGGCTCGATCTGCGCATGCAAAGCGCGCGCATCTCGACCCTGGGCGAACGCGTCGAGGACGTCTTCTTCGTGGTCGACAACCAGAACGAACCCCTGCACGATGCCAGGCGCGTTGCCGAGCTGCAGCAGCGTCTGGCCGACACGATCGAACAAGGACAACCCTGAATGAACCCTCTGATGGAGCGACTCCAGCCCTACCCGTTCGAAAAGCTGAAGCGCCTGGTCGCGGACGTGACCCCGGCCGAGTTGCCCGAAATCGCCTGGGGCATTGGTGAGCCCAAACACGCCGCACCGGCCTTTCTGGAAACCACCCTGCGCGACCATCTGGACGGGTTTTCACACTACCCGGCCACCGCCGGATTGCCGGCCTTGCGCGAGGCCATCGCCGACTGGTGCACGCAGCGCTTTCAACTGCCCGCGGGCAGCCTGACCGCCGAATCGCATGTCCTGCCGGTGACCGGCACGCGCGAGGCCCTGTTCGCCGTGGTTCAGGCCCTGTTCGACGCTACATCGAGCAAGAATCAGGTCTGGATGCCGAACCCCTTCTATCAGATTTACGAAGGGGCGACCTTCCTGGCCGGGGGCGAACCCCGTTACCTGCCCTGCCTGGCGGAATCGAACTACCAGCCGGATTACGACGCCCTGAGCGACGCCGAGTGGGACCAGTGCCAAATGCTGTTCCTGTGCACCCCGGGCAACCCGTCCGGCCGGACACTGAGCCAGGAACAGCTGCAACGACTGATCCGCAAGGCGCAGCAACACGATGTCATTCTGGTCTCGGATGAATGCTACTCCGAGCTGTACCGCGACGAGAACAACCCGCCGGCCGGTCTGCTGCAAGCTGCCGCCAGCCTGGGGGACGCCGACTACCGCCATTGTCTGGTGTTTCACAGCCTGAGCAAACGCAGCAACCTGCCCGGCCTGCGCAGCGGCTTCGTCGCCGGCGATGCGAACCTGCTGAACCAGTTTCGAAGCTATCGCACCTATCACGGCTGCGCCATGCCGCTGCCGCACCAGCATGTGTCCATCGCCGCCTGGCGCGACGAGGCGCATGTTGCCGAGAACCGGGCCCTGTACAACGAGAAGTATCGGGCCGTACAGAGCATACTTGCCGGCAAACTGCCGGTGGACATTCCCGACGCAAGCTTTTACCTTTGGCCCGACCTGGGCCGGGACGACGAAGCCGTGGCCCGGGAATGGCTGGCCAAGGCCAACATCCGGGTACTGCCCGGCCAATACCTGTCGCGCACCGTCGACGGCGTGAACCCGGGCTACGGACACGTTCGCATCGCCCTGGTCGCCGAGGTCGACGCCTGCATCGAGGCCGCCGAACGGTTGCGCAAACTGCTATAGGGCCATCAGCCCTAAACGACATCCACCCGAGACGATACACAGCCTGAATGGGGCGGACGCCATGATCCGGATTTACGGCATTCGAAATTGCGACACCATTAAGAAAACCCTGGCCTGGTTCGACCAGCAAGGGGCCGATTACGAATTCATCGACTACAAGAAAACCCCGCCGACCGAAGACCTGCTGCGCAGTTGGTTTCCCCACGTCGGCTGGGAGAACCTGATCAATAAACGGGGTACGACTTGGCGCAACATCGACGATGGGCGCAAGGAAAAACTGAACCCTGAACGCGCCATCCAGTTGATGATCGCCGAACCGTCGATCATCAAACGTCCGGTCGTCGAGCACGGCGGCCTGGTGAGTGTGGGTTACAACGAGCAGGCCTTCCGGGACCTGCTGTCGTTGGAGTTATAACCCGGGCGACCGCCCCGAGGCATCGCCCCCTGGAATCCGACTGAACCGAATTCGGCACCGCGTGGCTCGTGATCGGGCCCGCCCCGCCCCCGGATTGCATCTCTAACCATACCCGACATTAGAAACCCGAGGAGTCACGACGGATGAGCTATTTCTCCCTGGCGGTGGGTACCGCCACCCGCAACTCAGAAGGCAAGATTATCGAAGCCTGGTTTCCGCAACCTTTGCTGAATCCCGAAGACAGCCTGATCCAGGGCGTCGGCGAAGTCGTGAAATTGAACGGCGGCAATGAAGTGTTCGTGCTGGAAAACAGCCAGATGAACCCGCTCGCCGGCCAATTCAACGACGCCGGTCACACCCTGTCCGCCCAGTTCTGCCGTGCCGCCGAAAGCAGCCACCAGACCCTGGTGCTGGTCGCCCTGGAAACCGACAGCGCCCCGTCCTCGGTCGCCGAAGGCTTCCTCAAGTTGCAGCTGATCTCCCATCGCCTGATCAAGCCGCACGGCTGCTCGCTGGAAGGTCTGTTCGGTCTGCTGCACAACATCGCCTGGACCAACGAAGGCCCCATCGACCTGCCGGAACTGGCCGAACGTCGCATGGAAGCCCGCCTGAACGGCCGGGTGCTGGAAGTGAACTGTGTCGACAAGTTCCCGAAAATGGCCGACTACATCGTGCCGGAAGGCGTGCGCATCGCCGATACCGCCCGGGTGCGTCTGGGCGCGCACATCGGCAAGGGCACGACCGTCATGCACGAAGGTTTCGTCAACTTCAATGCCGGCACAGAGTCTGTGTCGATGGTTGAAGGCCGGATCACGGCCGGCGTTATGGTCGGCGAAGGGTCCGACGTCGGTGGCGGGTCATCCATCATGGGCACCCTCTCCGGTGGCGGCAAGGTCGTCGTCTCACTGGGCAAGAACTGCCTGCTGGGCGCCAACGCGGGTGTCGGCATTCCGCTGGGCGACGGTTGCACCGTCGAAGCCGGGCTCTACATTACCGCAGGCACCAAGGTGACCATGCTGGACGAGAAAAAGCAGCCGGTTAAGACGGTCAAGGCCCGGGAACTGGCGGGTCAGTCCAACCTGCTGTTCTGGCGCAACGCCGAGACCGGCCGTGTTGAGTGCCTGACCAACAAGAGCGCGATCGAACTGAACGAGGCATTGCACGCCAACAACTGATACTCCGGAGGCCGGTTTCCATTACCGTGCCTTTGGTTCGGTTCGTGCCTCCGCCCCGGTGCCTGGGTTGGCTTTTGTGCCAGTGGCCCTTGGTGCCTGGGTTGGCTCTCGTGCCGGGGTGGGGGTAGGCCTCCTCGGGGTCGCCGTGTATACGTCCATGTAGGCTAGACGGCAGCATCCCTGCTGCCCACTTCCCCGATGAAGCCTACCCCCACCCCGGCACTTACTGTTCAGCCCTCTACTCCAAAAACCTTCCCTACTCTACTCGAACCAGTACGTAGGTCGGATTAGGTCCGCAGGACCGTAATCCGACAAGACCGATCCCTGGCTGAAGGGTTTACCACGGCTCGCACATTGATCGTTGGATTACAGCCTTCGGTGCACCGAGGCGTCGGACTGATCCAATCTACTGTGTACTTTCAACTAGATCCGATGTGTTGTAATCCAATATTTGTTTGAGGTAATGGTTTGTACCTTGCCACGGTTGTGTTGTCGGATTACGCCTTTAGCTAATCCGACCTACTGGGTTTTGTGGTTACATTTGTCTTATTGGTGGGCCGTGCCCACCCTACGTAGTGATGCTAGGCGATATCTGGTTCGAGTAGAGGGGGAAGGGTTATGGTGTAGAGGTTTCAGCAGTGAGTGCCGGGGGTGGGGGGAGGCCTCATCGGGGAAGTCGGCAGCCATGGATGGCTGCCGTCTAGCCTACATGGATGTATTCACGGCGACCCCGAGGAGGCCTCCCCCCACCTCCGGTACGGGCCACTGGCAATCAATCCCACCCAGGCACCACAGATGAAGGCACCAAAGTATACGAGTGGCACAAAGCCTCCAGGACGCTAAACCGCCTCGGCCTGTCGTTCGTCGCAGATGAACAGGCGGACGTCCGACTGCGCCAGGATGTCCTCGATGGTCTTCGGTGGCGGCTGGTCGGTGAAGACGGCGTCGGCCTGGGTGATGCTGCCCAATCGAACCATGGCCCGGCGGCCGAATTTGCTGTTGTCCGCCGCCAGGAACACATGGCGGCTGTGTTCGATGATCGTCTGGGCCACCCGCACTTCCCGGTAATCGTAATCCAGCAGCGAGCCGTCCTCGTCGATGCCGCTGATGCCGATAATGCCGTAGTCCAGCTTGAACTGGCGGATGAAATCCAGCGTCGCCTCGCCGACGATGCCGCCATCCCGATTGCGCACCTCGCCACTGGCGATGATGACCCGGAAATCCTCTTTCGGGCTCATGATGGTCGCCACATGCAGGTTGTTGGTGACGATCTGCAGGCCGCGATGGTTCATCAGCGCGCGGGCGATGGTTTCGGTCGTGGTGCCGATGTTGATGAACAGGCTGGCGTGATCCGGAATCTGCTCGGCCACCTGGGCGGCGATGCGTTCCTTGGCCGCCTGGTTGAGGATCTGCCGGTCCTGGTAGGACAGGTTCTCGGTCGAATTCACCGGGCTGGCGCCACCGTGAAAGCGGGCGATCAGGCCTTCGTCGGACAGTAACGTCAGGTCGCGACGGATGGTCTGGGGCGTGACGTCGTAAGCATCGACCAGTTCGTCGATGGTGACATGGCCGGATTGTTCAACTCGGCGGACGATGGCCGCCTGTCTCGGGTTCAGAGGTTTATCCATGACGATCCAACAGTCTGTCGGGTTCGCCCCGATTAGGGGCGAACCCATCCTTCGATTGGGTTATTGGGACGAACCGGTCAGCGCCGAAACCTTGGCTTCGAGCGCCTGCAACTGATCGTTCAACGTGACCAGTCGGCGGTTGGTGTCCAGGCGGCTGGCATCGATGGCCTGAATGGTCTCGTTCAGTTCCTGCACCGTTGTATTCATGCTTTGAACGTTGGAGCGCATATCACCCTGCTCCTGTTGCAGGGTTTCCTGACCCAGGGTCAGAGAGATAAGCCGCTCTTCCAGTGAGGCCAGATCGATCGATGCCAGGTCTTCGTTGAGTGTGGTCAATTGCTGCTGGACGCTGGTCAGGGTCTCGGCGCGCTGGCTGGCACTTTCCTGTTGGCTGTCGAGCCGGCCGGCCAGGGTGTCCAGGGTCTGGCTCTGTTGATCCAGGCTGGAACTCAGGGCCGCCAACTGGTCGGTCTGGGCCTGCAGGTCGGTTTGCAGTTTTCCGATGGCCTGCTGGTTTTCCTCGATCCACTCGCGATTACGCTTGTTGGAGACGTCCCACAGCTTGCGAATTTCCGACATCTGCATGTCGGTCTCCGACTTGATGGCCCGGAACTGGGCGTTGATGGCGGTCTCGTTCATGGCGACCGATTCGCCGGTCTCGTTCATCGACCGTTCCAGCGAGGAGATCCGATCGTCCGCCAATTGCAGGCGCTCCTCATAGGAGGCCAGCATCTGGTTCTGGCTATAGGCCATCAGGCCGACCCCCACCAGGGCCGCGAACAAAACCAGCAAGGCGACCCACACCAGCGGGCCGGCACCACCGCGCCGCGCCGGCGGTGTGGGCTTGTCGCCCGAACCGGAGCCCGTTGGTTTCGATTCCTGGCCGGAGCCCTTGCGCGTACGGATTTCGTCCCGGTCCGGGACCATGCGGGGCAATTCATTGACTGGCTTGGAATCCGCCATGGTAACAACCTGTTCCTGAAATGAGCGTGCAGCCATTATAGGGAGCCTCCTGCCCGGGACAAGCGCTGCGGCCAACCCTGTGACGTGGTGAACCACTTTCACCCACGGGCCGTAGTGCAGGATCGGAAAGAGAGTATCGCACCCCCGGCCCTTGAAACACCGTCACACTGACCTGATCATAAGCAGTTGAGCGAGCGGCCGCGCCTGCTCGGTCGTTCACAAGAAATTAATAACCCATCCGTGAGGGAGAGAACCATGGCTTTTGAACTGCCTGATTTACCGTATCCGAAGAACGCACTGGAACCGCACATTTCCCAGGAAACCCTGGAATATCACCACGGCAAGCACCACAACACCTATGTGACCAAGCTGAACGGCCTGATCCCGGGTACCGAATTCGAAGGCAAGAGCCTGGAAGACATCATCAAATCGTCTTCCGGCGGCGTCTTCAACAACGCGGCTCAGATCTGGAACCACACCTTCTACTGGCACAGCCTGAGCCCGAACGGCGGCGGTGAGCCGACCGGCGCACTGGCCGACGCGATCAACGCCAAGTGGGGCTCCGTTGAAGCGTTCCAGAAAGAATTCGACGAAAAAGCCGCCGGCAACTTCGGCTCCGGCTGGACCTGGCTGGTCAAGAACGCCGACGGTTCACTGGACATCGTCAACACCAGCAACGCCGGCACCCCGATCACCGAGGGCAAGACCCCGCTGCTGACCGTCGACGTGTGGGAACACGCCTACTACATCGACTACCGCAACTCTCGCCCGAACTACCTGGCCGCTTTCTGGAAGCTGGTCAACTGGGAGTTCGCCGCCGAGAACTTCAGCAAGTAAGCCAGCTGCCACACCGGAGCCGGCCAGCCGACTCCAACCGAAAGGGGCCTTCGGGCCCCTTTTTGCGTCTGTGGCCACCATCAGCGGTTTTTACCCCCATCGAGGGGCATTTTGTATTAGACTAATCGAAAGTATCGATACATCTGGCCGTACCCTCCATGATCAAACGCATTCCAGTCACCAGCCTCCGGGTCGGTATGTACATCTCCGACCTGAATACCGACTGGATTCCCCATTACAACTACAGCCGCAAGGGCAAGATCGGCTCGGAAGCCGTTATCGAGAAGATTCGCGATCTGGGGGTGAGCGAGCTCTACATTGACACCGCCAGAGGACTGGATTCCCCCGACGGTATTCCGCTCGAGGAAATCGACCGGCTGAACGAAGCGGCCCTCCAGAAGGTCGGAGCGCAAACCCACTACAACCGGCCCCGGGTCGAACTGGAGATCGAGCGCCATCGTGCCGGGGACCTGCACGACGAAGCCAAGCAGTTGATCGATACCGTCATGGGCGATGTCAAACTGGGCCGCTCCATCGATGTCGATTCAGTCAACGACGTCGCCGACAACCTGCTCGAATCCGTGCTGCGCAACCACAACGCCCTGTCCAGCCTGGGCCGTATCCGCCACAAAGACGCCTACCTGATGGAGCATTCGGTCAATCTGGCCGTGCTGATGTCCGTTTACGGGCGTTACCGTCAATTCGAGCGGACCACCCTGCACGACATCATGGTCGGCGCCCTGCTGCACGACATTGGCAAGATCAAGATTCCCGACGACGTACTGCACAAACCCGGACGCCTGAACGATCGGGAATTCGAGATCATCAAACGCCACGCCCTGTTCAGTGAAGAGATCCTCAAGACCACGCCCGGCATTTCCCCGCTGACCGTCTGCGTCGCGGCCCAGCACCATGAAAAAATCGACGGTTCGGGGTATCCGCACGGTCTCAAGGGTAACGAGATTTCCGAATACGGCAAGATGACGGCCATCGTCGACGTCTATGACGCCATCACATCGGACCGTGTCTACCATCGCGGCATCCCGCCCACGGCCGCGATGAAAAAACTGCTGGAATGGACCGAACACCACCTGGACCGGCGCCTGGTCGAAACCTTCATCAAATGCATGGGCATCTACCCGGTCGGCTCTCTGGTTGAACTGGAAAGCGGCCTGATGGGCGTGGTGGTCGAAATCAACGAACACAGCCAACTGGCCCCCACGGTGCGCCTGTTCTACAACCGCAAGCTGCGCCAACCGGTATCGCTGCGACTGGTCGACCTGTCCAAACCCGGTAACCAGGACCGCATCGTTCACGCCCTCGACCCAATCAAGGAAAAGGTCGACATCAACGCCTTGATGTAGATCAATCGGCAAGCCGCTCCCGTCCTTACAATCCGGGCTTTTGCACCCGACCCGGATAACCGCCATGACCGCACAACCCGAACTGCTCTCCCCCGCCGGCACGCTGCGCAACATGCGCTACGCCCTCGCCTACGGCGCCGACGCCGTCTACGCCGGCCAGCCCCGATACAGCCTGCGCGTGCGCGAGAACGACTTCAAAGCCGACAACCTGGCCATCGGCATTGACGAGGCCCATGCGCTCGGCCGTAAATTCTACCTCGCCAGCAACATCGCCCCGCACAACGCCAAAGTAAAGACCTACCTTCGGGACCTGGAACCGGTCGTCGACATGGGCCCGGACGCCCTGATCATGTCCGACCCCGGCCTGATCATGCTGGTGCGCGAGCGCTGGCCCGACCTGCCCGTTCACCTCTCCGTCCAGGCCAACGCCGTCAACTGGGCCAGCGTCCGTTTCTGGCAGCGCCAGGGCATCGAACGCGTCATCCTGTCGCGGGAACTCTCACTCGACGAAATCGAGGAAATCCGCCAGCGGGTCCCGGACATGGAACTCGAAGTCTTCGTCCACGGCGCCCTGTGCATGGCCTACTCCGGCCGCTGCCTGTTGTCCGGCTACATCAACCACCGCGACCCCAACCAGGGCACCTGCACCAACGCCTGCCGCTGGTCCTACCAAGCCCACCCCGCCACCACCGACGCCACCGGCGACCTCATCCCCGTCGCCAGCGGTCACTGGACCCCGGACAGCCCCGCCGAACCCACCCTCGGCCAGGGCGCCCCCACCGACAACCTCTTCCTGCTCGAAGACCCCGGCCGACCCGGCCAACTGATGCCCGCCTGGGAAGACGAACACGGCACCTACATCATGAACTCCAAAGACCTGCGCGCCATCGAACACATCGACCGTCTCGTGCGCATGGGCATCACCTCGCTCAAGATCGAAGGCCGCACCAAATCCCACTACTACGCCGCCCGCACCGCCCAGGTCTACCGCCGCGCCATCGACGACGCCATCGCCGGTCACCCCTTCAACCCCGACCTCATGCACCAGCTCGACCACCTCGCCAACCGCGGCTACACCGAAGGCTTCTACCGCCGCCACACCCACGACGCCTACCAGAACTACGACCAGGGCCGAGCCACCTCCGACCAACAGCAATTCGTCGCCGAAGCGATCGGCACCGACGACCAACGCATCCACCTGCGCGCCAAGAACAAATTCCGGGTCGGGGACCGGGTTGAGTGGATGTCGCCACGCGGTAACCGGAGCTATGCGCTGGACGACATTCGGTTGGTCAAAAACGGAAAGAACATCGAGGAAGTTCCCGGGTCGGACTATGAGGTGAGCATTCCGTTGCCCGAGGGAGTGGATGAGGGCGATGTGGAGTTCGGGTTGCTGATGCGGTATTTGGTGTAGGGCAGAAGAGCCCGAAGGGCGTTATCTGCCGTTTGGGTTGTGCCGGTGGGATGACCACTGCCGAAGTCACACCCCACCGGCAGATAACGCCCTTCGGGCTCTTCTGCCCTACGAATGAGCGTTAAGGTCGGCCCAGTTGCGCATCGATCCGGTCGATGATCACGATCAGTTCCCCAACCGGCTCCTGCGACTGCGCGAAATACTCCTCCGCGTACGGCTTCACCAGCGCCCCGGATGGCAGTTCCCGACCCGCCTCCAGCAACGCCCTCAATCGCTGCAGGTAAACCCACTGCAACCACTCCGGCAGGCTCAGCGTATCCACCGCGAACGGCTGCGTGCTGGCCAGCGCTTCCCGCGACGGCGGCACGTCACTCCAGTGATCGAGCCTGCGCAGCTCGGCTTCCAGTTCGTCCAGTAAATTCCAAAGTTCAGACAACGGTTAACAACTCCAATTAATAACAACAAGGTATGAATCGGGTATTCGACCCTCGATGGACAGGGGCGGATGGCTGGGATGCCCATGCGAGGATGTCTGAGGCATGGATGCCGAAGCCAAGCCCCCATGGATGGGTTTACGGCGACCTCGCATGGGTATCCCCGCCAGCCGGCCCGGATTCCCGGCACCAAACCCAGACTAACCACAAAACGCATTGTAACCACCGAAACGGCCACTGTCAGGAAACCACCCCCCGATTTGGTGTACACTCTGGCGCCCAGACGAAACCCAGCACCACCCAGGATCCACCATGACCCAAGCCAAAAGCCTGGCCGAATTCCTCGACCACAGTGGCGCCCGCTACCGCGTCTTCGACCTCGGCAGCCAACTGCGCAAAGTCGGCAAAGACGACTGGCAACGCTTCAACGCCGGCGAAGCCTACCCCTATCCGCACCTCGGCCACGCCTGGCTCGTCCTGCTGATGTGGAACCCCGACGACACCGACCAGCACTCCATCTGGTTCATGAAACTGCCGCTGGACGAACAGGCCGGCCTGCCCGTCGCCGTCCTCACCGACGTCCTCAACCGCATTCACAAAGCGCTCGCCACCCGGGACCCCAAGGAACGCCAGCGCCTGCTGACCGACCACCCCTACCAGTTCACCCCCGGCCCCGGCAAAATGGCCGCCCTGCACGCCCGCGCCAGCCGCCTGCTCGGTGCCGCGCACAGCGAACACCACGGCCCAGCCCGGGACTACCTGCTGCAGTCCAGCACGACCGACGACTGGCAAAGCCTCGGCCTCCAGGGCATCGCCGACGTGCTCGAACGCATGAACGACAGCGACGCCCGAGCCCTGGCCAAACGCCTGCCCGAGTTGCCGCCAGAGCCCCGAATCGCAGTACTGGAAGCGCTCGAGCACCATACGCCGGCCTTACCGCTGGTCGAAGGGATCATCAAACAGGCGAACGAACACCAGGATCCCGCTCTGGATACCGCCGCCTTGCGGGCCCTGTCCCAGTCCGACGCCACCGGCCTGGTGCGCGAATTCACCGCCACCGCCTTGAACCGACACCCGGACCACCTCGACCTGGTGCTGGTCGTATTGACCCGCCATCCCGGCCTGCTGGAAGACACCGACTTGAGCCTGGTCGCGCTCGACCGACTGGCGCATCTGGCCGACCAGGACGGCTTCAATCGCGTCGTTCAGGGATTGGCCCTGCAGCCCCGATTGTCCGGCCTGGTCCTGAAGGTTCTGCGCCACCCGAACCGGTCCGAACAACTGGCCCGTGCCATCGGTGGGCTGATCGATGCGTCCAGGAGCGTTCAATGACAAACCCATGCCCCTGCGGCCGCGATGCCGACTACGACCAGTGCTGCGGCCGCTACATCGATACCGGCGCCCCGGCGCCGGACCCGGAAACCCTGATGCGCAGCCGCTACACCGCCTTCACGCTGCGCAAGCACCCCTATCTGATCAAAACCTGGCACCCCAAGACCTGCCCCGACCTGCAACCCGGCGACCTGGAGGGGACACAATGGCAGGGATTGGAGGTATTGCGCAGCAAGACCGGGTTCAAGAAAGGCTATGTCGAGTTCAAGGCCCGGTACGTGGACGACGGCGAAGCCCGGGAACTGCACGAGATTTCCCGGTTCCAGAAGATCAAGAACCGCTGGTATTACCAGGATGAACTGGAGCAGTGGCCGGGCGAGGCATGAGCGTTAGGCGCCCTTCTCCATCAACTTGGACGGGTCGGTGACCCGTTCGAACCCGTATTGTTCGTACAGACCATGCGCATCCCGCGTCGCCAGCATGAAACGGCGCAGCCCCCGCAGCCGGTCATCCGCCACCACGGCTTCCACCAACCGCTTGCCCAGCCCCCGCCCCTGGCATTCCGGCAGGATAAAGACATCGGCGAGATAGGCGAAACTGCTCTGGTCGGTCACCACACGGGCAAAACCGATCTGGCGGTCATCCTCGAACAGCCCCCAGCACAACGAATGCTCGATCGCCGTCGCCACTTTCTCGCGACTGATACCCGGGCTCCAGTAGGATTTCGTGAGGTAGCCGTAGATGACGTCCAGGTCGAGGCGGGATTTGTCGGTGGTGATGTCCAGGGGCATGGGGGGAGCGTCCTTGGTTGAGCATGGCCGCCGGATATTACCATGATGGTTGTTTCGTAGGGCAGAAGAGCCTAAGGCGACATCTGCCGAGAGGGCGAAGCCCTCTTCCGGACTCCAATCACCAATCCAAGACGGGCTTCGCCCGCCACGGCAGATATCGCCTCCGGCTCTTCTGCCCTACAACGCCCGGGCAATGGCCTTGCGAATCACCGACAATCGCTCCTGCTCAAACCACGGATTCCGCTTGAACCAGGCGATGTTCCTCGGGCTCGGATGCGGCATCGGATAGATCCCCCGCGCCGAATCCATTCCGTCCCGAACCGCCTCGGTCAAGCTGCCGAACCGGCCGGCCAGGTGCCAGTCCATCGCGTATTGACCGATCACCAGGGTCACTTCGATGTTCGGCATCGCATCCAGGATGCGTTGACGCCAGGTTGGTGCGCAGTCGGTACAGGGAGGACGGTCGCCGGATTTTCCCTTGCCGGGATAACAGAAGCCCATCGGCACGATGGCGATGCGGCGGGAATCATAGAAGGTCGCCTCGTCCACGCCCATCCAGTCACGCAAGCGCTTACCACTGGCGTCCGCGAATGGTTTACCGGCCTCATGCGCGCGAACGCCCGGTGCCTGGCCGGCGACCAGGATGCAGGCGTCGGGATGAATCTGCAGGATAGGCCGGGGTTCGTACGGGAGTTGCTCCCGGCACAGGGTGCAGGCGAGTACTTCCCGGTGCAGTTTCTGGAAGGTGTCTGAAGTCACGATGGGTTCGGTCAACGGTTGAATCCGGGTCATGATGCATTCGGTCATTGACCTGAGTCAAAGTTACATCCCGAATGATGGTTATACTGCGCGCCATGCACTTTCATCTTGTGCTACCGGTCAGTCCGGACGGCCCGATCCTGGTGTGACTGAGCCCATGCCCGGATCGGACTGTCGGTTCTCTCCCTACGCCCAGAAGGACTGACCGGCTTTTTTAACGTCTAATTCCACCTCTCAAAGGCCGCTCTTTGTGGCAATGGTCCGCATCGGCCGCCGGGGAAGCTCCTGTGGGGTCGGCGTGAATCCATCCCTGGAGCCTAGACCGCAGCATCCATGCTACAGACTCCCCCACAGGAACATCCCCGGCACCCGCTGCTTTCAAGCTCAGCTTACACGACTACTTCGCCAATTTTATGGGCCTAAACAGGTTCCCCACTAGCTGATCTTCAGCATCCTCACCAGTTGAGGCGTGTCACCTTCGTCCACCAAATCCCTCAAGGTGTACTGATCGAGCGTCTTCAAAAACGCCGCCCGTGCCTCGGCCAATATCCCCTTCAACCCGCATATCGGTGTAATCCGGCATTCGTTGTTCGCGGCGAAACACTCGACCAGGTTCATGTCCTGCTCGGTTTCGCGGAAGACGACGCCGATGTTGATGTCCGCCGGGTCGCGTTGCAGCCTCAGCCCGCCGTTCTTGCCGCGAATGGTCTCGATGTAGCCCAGCCGGTTCAACTGGTGCACCACCTTCATCAGATGGCTCTTGGAGATGTCGTAGCTGTCGGCGATTTCCTGGATGGTGGTCAATCGCCCCGGGTCCGCCGAGAGGAAGATCAGCACGCGCAGCGCGTAATCCGAATAACGGGTAATGTGCATGGTCTGTACTCGAACATTCATCTGGTATCTCGGTTCAGTTTATCAGCCCCCGGCGGATTGCGCCACGAGCGTCCTCTGTCGACCGGAGTATGAATTTTTTCGAGTCGACCACCCCGCCGTTTCACCTTGATCCAGCTCAAGAAAACATCGGCCGGATACACCTTTTTCAGTATCGACTATTAACATTCATATAAAATAGATGTTTAATAGTACCCGCTAACGGCATTCGCATACGACCTTCACACACAAGGAGTCCACCATGGCCCACTACCGCCGACTCTGGCTCATCCTCATCCTCATCCTGGGGGTGACCTTTTCCCTGCTGGGTTACTACGGTACCGAGGTGTACCGCAAGGCCCCGCCCATTCCGGATCGCGTTGTTTCCGCTTCCGGCGACGTTCTGATGACCGAGGACAGCATTCTCGATGGCCAGACCGCCTGGCAGTCCATGGGCGGCATGCAGGTCGGCTCGATCTGGGGCCACGGTGCCTACCAGGCGCCGGACTGGACCGCCGACTGGCTGCACCGTGAACTGCTCGCCTGGCTGGATCTGGCGGCGCAGGACAAACACGGTCTGCCGTACGATGAACTGGACGGGCAACAGCAAAATGCCCTCCAGTACGACCTGAAAACCGCGTACCGCACCAACACTTTCAATGCGGAAACCGGCGAGCTCACGCTGGGCGACCGTCGCATCGAAGCCATCGAACAGGTGGCGACCTATTACGACCGCCTGTTCAGCGACGACCCGGAATACCGTCAAACGCGCGAACACTACGCGATGAAGGAAGACACCCTGCCGAGCGCTGAGCGTCGCGCGCAAATGGCTCAGTTCTTTTTCTGGACCGCCTGGGCCGCCGCAACCGAACGCGGTGAAGGCGAAGCGACCTACACCAACAACTGGCCGCACGAACCCCTGATCGACAACCGCCCGACCGGTGAGAACATCATGTGGTCGGTCATCAGCGTCGTTCTGTTGATCGCCGGTGTCGGCGGGCTGGTCTGGGGCTGGGCTTTTCTGCGTCGTGAGGACGAAGAAGAGGTCGAAGCACCGGTTCGCGATCCTTTGACCACGTTCAGTATCACCCCGTCCCAGCGCGCTCTGGGCAAGTACCTGCTGCTGGTGGTCGGTCTGTTCACGGTCCAGGTCATGCTCGGCGGGCTGACCGCTCACTACACTGTCGAAGGACAGGGTTTCTACGGCTACGAGTTGTCCAAGTGGCTGCCCTACTCGCTGGCGCGCACCTGGCACATTCAGGCGGCGATGTTCTGGATCGCCACCGGCTTTCTGGCCGCCGGCCTGTTCCTGGCGCCGATCATCAACGGCGGCAAGGACCCGAAATTCCAGAAAATCGGGGTCGACTTCCTGTTCTGGGCGCTGGTCGCCGTGGTCGCGGGCACCTTCATCGGCAGCTTCTTCGCCATCGCCCAGATCATGCCGCCGGAGTGGAGCTTCTGGCTTGGTCATCAGGGTTATGAATACGTCGACCTCGGTCGCCTCTGGCAAATCGGCAAATTCGTCGGCATCGTCTTCTGGCTGGTGTTGATGCTGCGCGGCATCGTCCCGGCTTTGCGTCAGCCCGGCGACAAGCACCTGCTCGCGCTGCTGACCGCGTCCGTCGTCGCCATTGGCCTGTTCTACGGCGCCGGTTTCTTCTACGGCGAGCGCACGCACATCTCGATCATGGAATACTGGCGCTGGTGGATCGTTCACCTCTGGGTGGAAGGCTTCTTCGAGGTGTTCGCGACCACCGCCCTGGCCTTCATCTTCTGCAGCATGGGTCTGGTGTCCCGCCTGGTCGCCACCTCGGCCAGTCTGGCCTCGGCCTCGCTGTTCATGCTCGGCGGCGTGCCCGGCACTTTCCACCACCTCTACTTCTCCGGCACCACCACACCGGTGATGGCTGTGGGCGCCTCCTTCAGCGCACTCGAAGTGGTGCCGCTGGTCGTGCTCGGCTACGAAGCCTGGGAGAACTGGCGCCTGAAGAACCGCGCTCCCTGGATGGATAACGTCAAATGGCCGCTGATCTTCTTCGTCGCCGTCTCCTTCTGGAACATGCTCGGTGCCGGTGTCCTCGGCTTCATGATCAATCCGCCGGTGTCGCTCTACTACATTCAGGGCCTGAACACCACGGCCACCCATGCCCACGCGGCCCTGTTCGGTGTGTATGGATTCCTGGCACTCGGCTTTGTCCTGCTGATCCTGCGCTACATCCGCCCCGGCCTGGTATTCGACGACAAACTGATGAAAACGGCTTTCTGGTGGCTCAACGGCGGCCTGGTGCTGATGCTGTTCACCAGCCTGTTGCCGGTCGGCCTGATCCAGTTCGCCGCCAGCGCCAGTAAAGGCATGTGGTATGCCCGCTCCGAAGCCATGCTGCAGTCCGACATCCTGGTCACGCTGCGCTGGGTGCGCACCTTCGGTGACGTCGTCTTCATCGTCGGCGCCCTGGCCGTCACCTGGCAGGTGGTCAAGGGCATCTTCCTGCCCAATGTCCAGCCGGCCGACGATCTGTCCGGAGAGGTCGTCGGTAAAACGCTCTGACCCCGATTTCAGGAGACGGTTTCGACCGTCTCTTGAATTCTCCTGAAACACCACCCATTGTGTTTTACAATACCCGACTAAATTAGTCGGGTATTCAACCCATCATCGGCCGCAGGCACGAGAGCGAGTATGGACGTCAATATTCACCTTTCCGATCCGGCACGGGACTTCCTGCTGGAATTGTTGAACAAACAAAAAGTGGACGGCATCGCGGCCCGTTTGTTCGTGACCCATCCGGGCACGCGCATGGCGGAGACCTGCCTGGCCTACAGTCGTCCCGGCGAGGAGAAAGAGACCGACAAGCGCCTGCAATTCGGCGATCTGGTGCTCTATCTGGAAAAGCGCAGCCTGCCCTACCTGGACGAACTGGAAATCGACCTGGCCGAGGAACGCATGGGCAAGCAGTTGACCATCAAGGCGCCCAATGCCAAGAAGCCGCAAACCAGCTCCGACGAGCACAAGGTGTTGCAGCGGGACTGTCGCGGCCAGCAGGTTCCTTCCGGCGACCCGGTGGTGATACCGGCCGGTACCGAAGTGCGCGTCACCCAGGCACTCGGCGGCAGCTACACGGTGTTGTATCAGGGCAATCTGGTGCGCGTGGAAGGCAAAGACGCCGCCGCGCTGGGGCTGGCGAACAACGAACTGCAGTTCGAACCACCGGCCGACGGCTCGATCAGCGAAGACCAGGTCTGGGAAGCGATGGCGACCGTGTTCGACCCGGAAATCCCGGTGAACATCGTCAGTCTGGGGCTGGTGTATAAAATGGAAATCGACCAGTCGCGCAAGCACGTCGATGTCGACATGACGCTGACCGCGCCCGGCTGTGGCATGGGTCAGGTATTGGTCGACGATGTGAAATACAAGCTGTCCATGGTGCCGCACGTCGAGACCACCGATGTGGATCTCGTATTCGATCCGCCCTGGCGACAGGACATGATGAGCGAGGAAGCCCGCCTGGAAACCGGCCTGTTTTTCTAACGTACGTCAGCACACAACGGTAGGGCGGAAGAGGCGCAGCCGACATCCGCCATTTACCGCCTCCGCCAGAAAGCCAGCAATTCATCCGCCGGCAACGGCCGACTGTACAAATACCCCTGACTCATATCGCATCCCTGCTCCTTCAGGAAGGCCGCCTGGGCTTCCGTTTCCACGCCTTCGGCCACCACCTTCATGCGCAGGCTGTGCGCCAGCGCGATCACGGCCGAGACAATGGTGGTGTCGTCCTCGTCGGTCCCGATGTCCGACACGAACGACTGATCGATTTTCAACACCTCGATGGGCAGTCGTTTCAGGTAATTGAGACTGGAATAACCGGTCCCGAAATCATCCACGGCCAGGCCGACACCGAGTTTTTTCAGGGCGGATAACAATGGCGCCGTCCCGTCGACATCCTGCATCAGGGTGGTCTCTGTGATCTCCAGTTCCAACAGGTCGGCGGGCAGCCCCGACCGGCCAATCAGTTGCTCGATGCGGGCCAGGACATTGCCACTGGCAAACTCCCGGGCGGAGACGTTGACGGCGATCGGTACCAACGCCTGCCCCAGTTTTTTCCAGGCCGACAACTGACGAACCGCTTCTTCCAGTACCCAGGTGTCGATGCGGACGATCAATCCGGTCGACTCCGCCAGGGGGATGAACTCGGCCGGGCTCACCCAGCCACGTCGGGGGTGATGCCAACGGATCAGCGCCTCCATGCCGACCATGCGGCCGCTGACCGTATCGAGCTTGGGTTGGTAGTACAGCTCGAAGGATTCGCGCTCCACGGCCTCGCGCAGATCGTTCTCGAGCTCCAGCTCCTCCCGCACGGCCGCGTTCATACCGCTGGCATAGAATCGGAAGGTATTGCGACCCGCCGTCTTGGCGCTGTACATGGCGGCGTCGGCGAAGGCGAGCAATTCGTCCTGGTCGGCACCGTCATTCGGATAGAGGCTGATGCCGATACTGCTGCTGATGTACAGCGTCTGGCCGAAGATTTCGAACGGCGGCTCCAGCGTGACCAGAATTTTCTCGGCGACGTATTGGGCGGTGTTCGCCTCGAGCTGTGTGGCCAGAATGACGAATTCATCCCCGCCCAGCCGGGAAACCAGATCCTGCTCCCGAAGACAGCTTTGCAACCGTTTGGCGACCTGGCGCAGCAGTTCATCGCCCGAGCTGTGCCCCAGACTGTCGTTGATGACCTTGAACCGGTCGAGATCGAGAAACAGGACGGCGACTTCCTTGCGGTCCCGATCGGCCGCCTGCATGGCCCGGCCCAGCGCGCTGTCGAGGTAGGACCGGTTGGGAATCCGGGTCAAGGCATCGTGAGTGGCTTGGTATTTGAGCTGATGCTCCGCCTGCTTGTTCTTCGTCACGTCGTGCAGGATGCCCACCTGGTGCGTCACTTCCCCATGGTCGCCTTGCAAGGGCGACAGAAAGAGTTCGATCCAGAAGGGCTGGCCCTCGTGATCGACGCCGTTCAGCAGTGTCAGGCCGTCCCGCCCCGCTTGAATCGCTTTTTGAACTTCGAACAACGTCGGGTTGTCGGTAAGGGGTTTCTGGTCGGGAGACTCGAACACACAGGGCAGTCCGAGCGCCGATTGATCCGTCATGCCGGTAATGCGTTCGAAGGCGGGATTAACGTAAGTGATCGGGCAACGGGGTTCGCGCATATCGACCATGAACACACCGTTGATGCTGGACTCCAGCGCATGGTGGGCCAATGCACGTTGATCCTCGGCGCGCCGGGTACTCTGTTGTTCGACGAAAAAATAGGTGTCGAGTGCCAGTGTGATGTCGAACTGAATCAATTTGTAGAAGGTTGCGATGCTGGCGAGCACCGCGTCACGGTCACCCTGGCAGCGATTCCAGATCTCCGGCAGCGTATGCTCGAACACAAAGCTGAAGGCACCCAGATACCACTTGGGTTCCAGCTCGATTTGCCGGTGTATCCACCCGACGCGCAATCTCCCCTGGATATAATCGCGGCTGAAGGTCGCCGTGCCCAGAGCCTTGAAATAATCACGATGCGCCTCGTTCAAGCGGTTCAGATTGTCGACGTCGAGCAGCTTGTCCTTGGTTTCCCGGAATCGGAACAAATGGCCGTAGAATTCCGGTTCATTTCGGATCCAGGCGGAGTCCAGGGCGGACTCAATAACATCGCGCGCGTTGAGGTCGGACTCGGTGATGCGCAGGAACGCCAGTCGTTCCTCGATTTCCGTCGGTGTCAGGCCCATCGCCTGCATCAATGCGTCCAGGCGTTCTCGGTCAAACTGCATTCAGGCGGCTCCAAATATGACCCATCCGCCTGCGGGAAGGAAGCGAATGGCCTTAAAGTCGTACACCGGGGTTCGTACTCTTCCCTCCGTACAGAACGGCCATGAACAACCAGACCGTCAATCCGGCGTACGCGGTTGACCAGGCGGCCACGGACACGCGCAGCCAATCGGCCCGGGGCAGCAACCAGTGGACGTCCGCCGCGCAACGGCTCAGTGTGGCGACCGCGAGACAGAGGGTGATCAACACCAGACCGACCGGCGGTGGCGGCACACCCAGGGTGCGTCGCAATACGACCCGGGCCATCATCCCGGTGGACAGGGTGCCGAGCGCACCGACGGTGATCATGTGCAAGATCGCCGTAGACGGCCAATGCAGCAGGCGGGTCACGCCGAACATCAATAAGCCGAGACCCAGCCAACCATATCCCACACCCAAGCATAGCAGATCGGTCCGCCCCCACAGCGAACCCAATCGCCAGCGGGCGAGGCGCACCAGCACCAGGATGCCGGCGATCGCCACCACTACACCCACCAGTTCCGGCCGGACCCAGGGCTGCACCAGGGCGGCACCGCCCAGCAACACAATCAAGGCGCCTTCGAGGCGTGGCTGAACCCGCGCCTGGAGGTCGCGGCCACGCTCCTGATGGGCGCCGGCGGCGGCCGGAGCAATGGCCCGGCCGCCCATATAGACCATCAACAGGGCGAACAACAGCAAACTGCTGCCCGCAAGCCGGTTGTGCTGTGCCCAGACACCGGACAACTGGGCCGCGACGACGGCGATCAGGGGCAACAGGCCCAGCATCACCATCAAGGGCACCAGCATGCGGTTGCGCCACTTTTTGGCGACCCGTAACTTGGGCACCAGCCGCCACAACAGCGCCAGCACGAACACGGCCTGACACGCCAGCGACCACCAGGAAAACGGAAACCACAGGTGGGTGACCCGACTCGCACCCCAACCGACCAGTAAAATGGTCATAAAGGACCGTTTCTGCACTCCGAGCAGATAGCCGGCCACCAACCCGAGGCCAATGCCGAAGAACATCTCGTAGGCGTGACCGGTGCGATCGGCCAGACCCGGCAGGCCGTCGGGATAGACGAAACTGTAGAGCGTCAGCGGCATGATCAACGCCGCGTAGGCACTGACCAGTGGAAAGAACCACAAGGCCGCTCGATGGGTTGAAGACCAGTGGGGTGACAAATAAAAATGCAGCATGGGTTAACGAAACCTGACGTTGATCAAATCGATACCGGGACGGAATGACTACACTTGCCCGGACAAGCTTAGCTCTTTTATTATAGCGGCCAATTGATTCATTTTATATGAATCTTTATAGCACTGTCAGATTTCCATCACACCAACGCACAGGCTCCACCATGACCACCTTCGACCTCACTTCGTTCGACGACTTCCTGAACCTGGCCCAGCGCCAGGACGAGCCCCAGCGCCTGTTGCTGGTCTTCACCCGGCCGGAACTGCCCAATGGTCACACCGCCGAACAGGCGGACCGCTTTGCCCTGGGCGAAGGCGGACACCTGGCACCGGTCGTCTGCGTCGATAAAGACCCGCGGGAACTGAAGAGCTTCACCGCCCTGGCGGCCGAATCCCGGCAAATCGAACAGGATTGGGCTGTGCTGTTCGCGGCGGCCCTGATCGGGCAAGGCGATGAACCACCGACCGACGAACAAACCGACCAGGCACTGGATCAGATGGTAGAGGCGATACGCACCGGTCGGGTATCCAACTTTCTGGTATTTGATCACCAGGGGCAGGTGTTGTCGCTGGAATCCAGCGGTTAACCGGACGTACCGGCATCTCTCCGGCCTGCGGGCTCATGGACCCGCAGGCCGGCGGGATGCCGGCTCTTGCGGAGGCGTTATCCGGCCGCTTTCCGTTTGGCCTGCAACCGGTCCGCGAATTGACGCAGGGTGGGCGATACGGCATCCGGCTCCAACATGGCCTCGATCAGCACAAAACTGCCGCGTGCCTGATCGGCCTCTTTCAGCGCCGCCTTGAAGTCCCGGCGGGTCGCCACCCGCAGTCCCAACCCTCCGAGTTCATCGGCGAGGCCGGCGTAGTGCCAATCGCCCAACTCACTGCACCGGCTGTTCGGCTGGAACACGCGGATCATCTCCCAACGCCGGTTGTTGAACAGCACGACGATGGGGTCCAGCCCGAGACGGGGGCAGTTGCCCAACTCCCAACCGGTCATCTGAAAAGCGCCGTCGCCCACCAGGATGATGGGGCGCTGGCCAGTGGTGAGTTGAACGCCGATGCCCGCCGGAACGCCAAACCCCATGGAGGCGTAGTATCCCGGTGCCACCATGGGCGTATGGGTGATGTCCAGGCTGGTGAACAGGCAATCGCCGATGTCCGAAGCCAGCGGAATGGGTTCGCGGCTTTCCGCCAGGAATTCGTTGATACCGAGCGCGATGTCACGGGGAGTCAGAGGTTGATCGTCCGCTTCCCACTGCGGCGTCTCCGGTGGCTCGGGTCGTGCCCTCGCGGCGGTTTCGGGCAGTCGATCCAGCAGGGCCTGGACCAGGGCGCCGATCGGCACATTGTGGTAGCTGTGATACCCGAGATCGACCTGGCGATTCGAAACCAGCATCGCCTTGCGTACGTCGAAACGGCGGCCGCTGGGTCCGAAATTACTGTCCGACAGAATGGCGCCCAGCAGCAGGGGAGCGTCCGATTCCTCCACCAGCTGGGCCAGGGCCGGGTCGCCCGCCTCGCCCAGATAGGTCCCCAAAACCGGTACGGGCGTCTCCGCGAGCAGCCCGCGGCCCATCAGGGTGGTGACCACCGGAGTGTTCAGCCGGTGCGCCAGCTCGGCGACTTCCGCCTCCAGACTGTAACGTCGGATCTCGACATCCACCACCAGCACCGGCGATTCGGCCGACTGCAAACGTTGCAGCACCTCTTCGGCACAGGCGTTCACCGCGTCCGCCTCGAAGGGCACCGGCCCGCGCAGTGTCACCGGCTCGCAGGGCTCGGTCGCCATGTCGCGCGGCAGCTCCAGCAGCACCGGCTGGGAATAGGTCTCGCATGAGCGGATCAGGCGGGCGATGATCTCCGGGGCGTCTTCGGCCCGGGTTATGCGAGCCTGGTCACAGGTGATTTCCGCGAAGATCCGGTATTGCGAATCCAGCGTTTTCGCCTGGTGATGCAGCAGAAAGCCACTGCCCCGTTCGGCTTCCGACGGGCAGCCGGCGATGACGAACAACGGCGATCGTTCGGCGTAGGCGCCGGCCACGGCATTGACCAGATTCAGAGCGCCGGCACCGTAGGTGACGGCCACGGCGGCAGGTTTGCAGGACATGCGCGCGGACGCGTCGGCCGCGAAACCGATGCCGGGCTCGTGACTGAGCGTCACCAGCGGCAGAATGTCGGATTGCTCAACCTGTTCGAAGAACGGCAGAATGAAGTCGCCCGGTATGCCATAAAGGTGGCGGGCGCCGGCATCCTTGAGAGCCGAAAGTAAGACTTCACCAAGGCGCATCGATGGAAACCTCCTGTTAGGGGATGCCGCCAGTGTCCGCCATTCGCGTCAAACCGGTTTGATGCAAATCAATAAGACGCGAGGCCGAGCGGTGTTTTATTGATCTGGCTCAGCCCGGCTACCCCGCCAGAGAGCGCACCTGCCCGCATACCTCGATCACCGCCTGGCGGATTCCGCCGCTCAACTCCTCCGGATAGGCCAGCCCGATCTGAATATCCGCCTGAAAATCGGACAGCGGACGCAATGCCATATCCAGGCGGCTCCGGGTTTCCGGCCAGTCCGGTACCAGGGCCAGGCCCACGCCGGCCGCGACCAGGGCCAGGCTGTACTCGATGGTGCGCAGGTGGGCGCGGGGCTGCACGGTGATGGTCTGCCGATGCAGCGCCTGGCGCAGTGATTCGGTGGCCTCGCAGTGCTCGCGCAGCACGAACGGCTGATCTTCCAGGTCCACCAGCGTCACCCTCTCCTTCAATGACAACGGATGGCCCGCCGGCAGCGCCAACCGGTAGCGGTCGGTCCAGATCGGCTCGAAGGATTCGTGCGACTGGCGCATTCCCGCTGTGACAATACGGGCGTCACAGCCTTCCTCCGGGTTCACCAGGGTCAGCTCCAGGTTCTCGATACGCCCCATCAACCGCTTCAGCCAATCGCTCATCCGCTCCGCACCAAGCGAGCGCATCAACCCCAGCCGCAACGGCTGGGGACGTTCGCTGCGGTGGAAACTGCGCACGATGGCCTCGCTGTCCGCCACCAGATGAGCCGCCAGCGGATACAGACGCTGGCCGGCATCCGTCGGTCGCACGCCCTTTGTGTGCCGTTCGAACAACGGAGTGCCCAGTTCATCTTCCAACTGGGCAATGGCCGCCGAGATCGACGGCTGGGCAACAAAACAACGCCTTGAGGCGGCACTGACCGACCCGGTTTCATACGCGGCCAGAAAATACCGAAGGACTCGCAACTCCATAGTTAATTCCGATAGCCGTTAGCAGAAAACTATATTACGGCTTTATCGGGTTCGGGGATAGGATGACGAGGATACAGACCCTCACCCCTAACCACCATCAGGCCAGCACATGACCGACACCCTTTACCACACGCTTCGTCAACGCCTGACGGAAGGCCCGCTCCCCACCGTACCGACCGGCACCGCCGAGGCCGCCGGCCTGTCCGCAAGCGCCCTGATCGAGCTTTTCGAGAGCCAGGTGCACAGCCGTCTGCTCGACCTGCACGCCCGCCACTTGCAAAGCCGGGGCGACGCCTACTACACCATCGGCAGCAGTGGCCACGAGGGCACGGCCGCCATCGCCCGGGCGCTGCGTGTGACCGACCCGGCCTTTTTGCATTACCGCGATGCCGCCTTCTTTATCCAGCGCGGCAAGGCCCATCCGGGCGAAACCCCGACCTGGGACATGCTGCTCAGCTTTATGGCCTCCACCCGCGACCCCATCGCTGGCGGCCGCCACAAGGTGCTCGGCTCCAAACGCCTGAACGTCCCGCCGCAGACCAGCACCATCGCCTCCCACCTGCCCAAGGCCGTCGGTACGGCCCACAGCCTGGGCTTGTGGCGGCGACTGCAGGGCCAGGGAGAATGGCCGAACGACAGCGTGGTGCTGTGCAGTTTCGGCGACGCCTCGTTGAACCATTCCACCGCCCAGGGTGCGATCAACGCCGCCGGCTGGACCGCCTACCAACATCTGCCGATGCCGATCATCTTTCTGTGCGAGGACAACGGCCTGGGCATCTCCACCCCCACGCCCGACGGCTGGGTCGGCGCCTCGATGCGACACCGCGCCGGTCTCCACTACCTGAGCTGCAACGGTCTGGATCTGGTCGATACTTGGACAACCGCCCTGCAAGCCGAACGCATCGCCCGCGGGCGTCGCCAGCCGGTGTTTCTGCACATGAGCTGCGTCCGGCTGTACGGTCACGCGGGTTCGGACGCGGAACAGGCCTACCTGAGCCCGGCCCGGATCGACGCCATGCACGAACAGGATCCGCTGGCCCACAGCGCCGCCCGGGTGCTGCGCGACACCCACCTCGGCCGGGCGGATCTCGGCCAACTGCTGGACCGACAACGCGAACGCATCGCCGCCTGCGCGGAACAGGCGTGTCGCGCGCCGCGCCTGCGCGATCCGAACGAGGTGGTGCGCGCCATCGTGCCGCCAACGCGCCCCGGTCGTCGGCGAAACTTGGTGGAACACCCCGCCCCGGACCCGACCCCGCAACCGATGGCCCGCCTGATCAACCAGAGCCTGACCCGGTTGATGGCCGATCACCCGCACCTGGCACTCGCCGGGGAAGACATCGGCCGCAAGGGCGGCGTATACGGTGTCACCCAGAAACTGCAGCAACGCTTTGGCCGCCACCGGGTCATCGACACCCTGCTCGATGAACAAAGCATCCTCGGGCTCGGCATCGGCTTGGCCCAGAACGGCCTGATTCCCATCGTGGAAATCCAGTTTCTCGCCTACCTGCACAACGCCGAGGACCAGTTGCGCGGCGAGGCCGCGACCCTGCCCTTCTTCAGCAACGGCCAATTCAGCAACCCCATGGTGGTGCGCATCGCCGGCCTCGGTTATCAAAAAGGGTTCGGCGGTCACTTCCACAACGACAACGCCCTGGCCGTGTTGCGTGATATCCCCGGATTGCTGGTCGCCTGCCCGAGCGACGGCGTCGGCGCGGTCGGTCTTCTGCAGGAAGCGGTGCGCCTGGCGGACGAGGAGCAACGGGTGGTCGTGCTGGTCGAACCCATCGCCCGCTACCACGCCCGCGATCGGATCCACGACGGCGACCAGGCCGCCTGCCAACCGGACCCCGGTCCGGATTACCGCATACCGCACGGCCAATTCCGACGCTGCCGCGAAGGCCGGGACATTGCCATCGTCACCTACGGCAACGGCGTAACGCTGAGCCTGCAAGCCGCCGCCATACTGGAACGGGACGGCATCAAGGCACGGGTCATCGACTTGTGCTGGTTGACGGACATCGACCACAACGCGCTGTTCGACGCCATCGATGACTGCGACCACCTACTCATTGTCGATGAATGCCGTCCGCGCGGCTCGGTCAGCGAAGAACTGGTTACCGAGTTCACCGCCCGGGGCTTCGACGGCCATCGGCTCGACCGGGTCACCGCCCGCGACAGCTTTATCGCCCTCGGTGAGGCCGCCACCAGCACGCTGCCCAGTGTCGACGACATCCTGGTCCACGCCCGATCCCTGATCGAAGGCCGGCCCCATTCCGAAACCGACATCACCGACATCGACGAGGAGATCGCACCCCATGCCCACGGCTAAAGAACGCGCCGTTGTCATTTGCCCGGGACGCGGCACCTACAACGCCACCGAATGGGGTTACCTAGGCAACCGCCATTCGGACAAAGCGGACTTGTTCCGCACCTTCGACGACTACCGTCGCAACCAGGGTCAACCCACGCTGACCGAACTGGACAGCGAGCTGCCCTACAGCCTGAAGACACACAGCCGGGGCGACCATGCGTCGCCACTGATCTACGCCTGCGCCTATGCCGACTTCTTGGACATCGACCGGGAGCGGTACGACATCGTCGCCGTTACCGGCAATTCCATGGGCTGGTACATCGGCCTGGCTGTCGCCGGCGCCCTCTCGTCAACGGACGGCATGCACCTGGTCAACACCATGGGATCTTTGATGCATGAACATCGGATCGGCGGGCAACTGTTGATTCCCTGGGTCGACGACAACTGGCAACCGGATTGGGAAAAACGCCGCACCTACCTGAAACTCGCCGAAGACATCACCGCGAGCCGACAAGGCTTGGCCTACCTGTCCATCGACCTCGGCGGCATGCTCGTCTTCGGGGCCGATCGACCGGGTATAACCGCACTGGAGAAAGCACTTCCCAAAAGCGACCGCTTTCCGATGCGCCTGCACAATCACGCCGCATTTCATACACCGCTGCAACAACCGGTGCGGGACATCGCCCGCCAAACTCTGGGACCGGAACCGTTTCAACGACCTGTGATTCCATTGGTGGATGGACGGGGACATATCTGGACGCCCTGGAGTACCGATACCGAAGCGCTGTGGGATTACACGCTCGGACATCAACTGACCGAACCCTATGACTTTACCAGGGCGGTGGACGTGACGGTGAAGGAGTTCGCACCGGACGCGGTATTTGTACTGGGCCCGGGCAATACTTTGTTCGGCGCAGTGGCCCAGAGTTTGATATTGAGTGGGTGGGACGGTGTTGAAACAAAAGGCCAGGTTAAACAACTGGCAAACCGATTAATCCACTCATTGGGATCGACCCGGTAAATCATATTTCGTTCACAGTCGTAGGGTGGGCAATGAGGCTGTGAAAGTATCCCTTCTTTAAGGTTAAAATCACGGCTTGCTATTCAAAAGGAGCTTTCCAGTGCCTGCCCGCCGCTACAAAACCGGCC
>NZ_BMXR01000007.1:285842-315574 GCF_014651855.1 Saccharospirillum salsuginis | reverse complement strand
TTAGTAGGTCGAAATACCAATTGCGGGTGCCGGAGGGCATTCTAACCAGCATGAACGAGCCTAAAACCAATGTGATGCCGGCAAAAAAATACTCTCACAGCCTCCATGCCCACCCTACGCTGTTCGGTGCCGGAGCTGGATCGGTCCGACGGTTCGATAAAGCGATAGCGCGTCATCCAACAAATCAACAACAGTCTATCACTCTTTCTTGTCTTTCTCGGTCTCGGAGTCTTCTTCATCCTCATCCAACAGCGAGGCAAAGGGATCTTCATCCTCATCCAGCGACAGGTCTTCCAGGTCGGACAGGCTGTCGTCGATGTTGCTGATGTCGAAGAGGTCGTCGTCCGGGTCGTTCTCGTCGCCGGTGGAGTCGAGTTCGCCCCAGTCTTCCTGGTCGAGCAGGCTGGTATCGAGACTGTCTTCCATATCCGCGCGGGGGGCTTCGGTGTTGTCCGGCGGCGGTGGGGCCTCCTCGTCGACGACTTCATCGACCAGAGGCGCTTCCCTGGATTCTTCGCCGGATCCCCAGTCCCCGCCGTCGTCACTGTCGGCGGTTACACCGGCGGCGAGATCGAGGTCTTCGATGTCCTGCAATTCCTCTTCCTCGAGCGCCTGGCCTTTAGCGTCGGTACCGGATTCGGTAGTTTCGCCGGATTCCGGGGTCTTGCCACGTTTTTCGAGCAGGCGATAGCCAACGAAGAAGCCGATCAGGATGATCAGACCCGGCAGGCTGTACAACAGGTAGGTGACCCAGTCGGGGCTGTCGTCTTCGACGGCCGGGGTTTCCTGCCAATCCTGCTCGGGGGCCGGTTCGCTGGGCTCGGCCGCGGTGATCTGGGCGGTGATTTCCTCGAACTCGGGCATCGGCTCCTTGACATAAGGCTCGCTCATCTCGGCCTGCTGTTCCTCTTCGGAAGTGGTCTCCGGTTCCTCCGGCATGGGCGCGGCATCGAGGTCCATGATGCGGGCCTGGCCGGCGCGAATGGGCAGGCTGAGCGTGACCGGGGCGACGCCGAGGTTGGTGAGCGGACGGTCGTTAATGGTCAGCCGCCCTTCGGCGGTCAATCGATAATCGCCGTCGGGTTGGTCGGCGGCGAGGTTGGTGTAGAAATAACCGGACGGGTGTCGCTGAAATGCCCGGGTTTGGCTGCCATCCGGACCACTGATGTCGGCTTCGAGCGAGTTGCCTTCGACGTTCAGGTTCCGGTGCGACGGGTACAGCCGCCATTGATAGCCCTGGCCGTCGACCAGCACTTCCGAGCTGAGCGCGGGGCGGTTTTGTATGGTGCGGCGAACCAGTCGCTGGAAGGTGCCGGCGTCGACACGGACTTCGAGGTCGAGCGGACCTTCGTCATACCGGTTCGGTACCTGGGCTCTCAGGGTGTCGCCCTGCCAGCGAATGAGCGGAACAGTCTGTCCCTGGATGCTGAGGCTGGGGTCCATGATGCCGGTGAGCGCCGCGTCGACTGGCTGACCGTCCTGGTCGACGGCCCGCAGTTCGATGAGCAGCGGCTGAGCGCGGACGACCACGGCCCCCTCCGGCTGCTGCCAGCGCAGGTTCAGGTCGGAGACGACCGTAATGCGCGAGCCCGATTCGACCGCCCCTTCGATCTCCCAGCGGCCCTCTTCCGGTGCATTGACGGTGACCAGGGTGTAGCCGTCGCCGACGCGCCATTGCTGACGATCCGGGTTCAGCGCGTCGGTGGTCTGCCCGCTCGGACTGCGCAGACCGATCTGGCCACTGTCGTGCAACACCAGGGCGGAGACTTCGGAGACCTGGCTGTCGACCTCGAAACCGGAATCACTCAGGGGCAATTCATTGCCGGGCCGGACCCGGCTGAGCACGCTGAGGATGAAATCGCGAATGTCGTTGGCCGATTCGACCCGCTCGAAGGTGCCGTCGGTGCGCAGCGACATCTGTTCGAGCAGACCGGCGTCGGCGGCGTCGGTCAGCGCCAGGGTGTGAATCCGGGCACCGGCCTGGGCGAATCGTGGAATAACGGTATTGAGGATGCGATCGCGTTCGATGCGGTTGACGCCTTCATTCGGCGCGATGTCGACACGGCCGTCGGTGATCAGGATAACGTCGGTGGGCGGCTCGTAAGTCGAATAGCCGAAATCGTAGGCGGCATCGTCCAGCGCCGCGCCCAGGTTGGTGCGCTGGGCGATGGGACGCAGATCCCGAAGTCGGCTGCGGGCGGTGGCGCGCCAGTCGGCGTCGACGGTATCGTGATCGACCAGGAGGTTCACAAACCGTCCGAAGGACCAGACACCGGCCCGGCTGCCCTCCGGCAGGGAATCGACCAGCAGGTTCAGCGCCGGGGTGCGCCGGTTTTGCGGGTCGGTTTCGACCATGCTGCCGGAGATATCGACCAGAATGCGGATATCGGTGGCCGCCGGCGGCGGAGTCTCGGCCCGCAGCGTCAGGGCCAATAGGCCGCCGAACACCAGCCAGAGCAGTTGGCGGTATGAAAATCCCGGGCGAGCAAGGGGTCGAGGCATGGAAGCTCCCGCGTCAATCGTCAGTCGTTACATCGGCCACAGTCGATGGGTCTTGAGTGTGGAGCAAATGTTGTGCCTTTAAGAGCTATAAGCCGTGCGCGACATGTAGACGATACCAAACTCTGTCGCGCACAGCGTGCGCTCCTACAAGGTCACCCCATCCGGGCCAGCATCTTGCGGCCGCTGTCGGTGATGTGCCAACGGATACCGTGTTTGCCCATGATGCGGCCGGCCAGGTTACGGGCGACCATGATTTCCAGCGTCTTGACCATGGTGGCTTCGTCGGTGTCGGTTTCCCGGCACAGACCGCCCAGAGAGCGGAATATGTAGCGTCCGTTGCCTAACGTTTTCAGGACATTACCGGTGGTGACGTCCAGCTCCTCGTCCGGAGTCAGCGGCTCGGGTTCGACCTCGCGCTCTTCCTCGGTCTCGGTCTCGATCAGCGGCCGTACTTCGTTTTGCACCAGATACAGCTCGTGCATCACCCGGTCGGCCTGCTGGCGGGCGGCACGGGCTTCGGCCAGGATGCGATCGGATACGCTGGTGACGACCAGACGACTGGCGATGGCGGCGATCAGGCAGAATCCGGTGAAGATCAGAAACCGGGTCGAATCCTCGCGGCTCTGGGCGACCAGATCACTGTTGACCAGCGCCAGTACCACCGGCACCAGAAAGGATGCGCCGATGCCCACGACGAGGCTGCGCGGCAGACTGGTGGTATCCGGATCGTACTGGGACTGCATGTAGTAGTTCACCAGACCGCCGAAAACGCCGGCCATCAGCATCACAGCGACCAGTACGAAAATATGATTGGCCATGCCTACTCCTCACTCTTTTTTTATAGTCAGTATCGAACGTTGGACGAGCCCGGACCCGTCCAGCGGCTTCGCCCGGTGTTAGCAAACGCGGTAGGTATAACAGAATGCCGGGATGAAATGAAACTCAGGCGGCCTCGCCGTTGTCCGGTTCGGCCCGGTATCGCTTCATATCCCGGATTTTAAGGGCAATACCGGCCAACACGATGACCAGGGTACCGACCACCAACGCCTGGATCATGGGTTTGAGAATGGCGAGCGACGCCTCCATGCCGACATCGAGAAAATCGAAGGCGGCGACGATAATGGCCGGAGCGAGATAGGGTTCCGGTTCGGAGCCCTGCCAGGGCGTGAGCACCACACACAGGTATAACCAGGTTAACCACCAGCGCAGCGGGCGCCAGGGCAGCAGACGCCCGACGCGCCATACCACCAGCAAAAAACCGACCACGCCCAGGCCGTAGGCGGCCGCCGCAGTCCAGTAGACGTCTTGGTAAATCATGTCACGGATTCCGGATCATTGATTATCGATGATGTATTCTTCCCAGTCTTCCTCGGGCACTTCGTTGTCCCGGACCAGGTCCCAGTGTTGGATCGACGCATCGACCGCGTGAATGCGGTTGGCATCCCGGGCTACCAGCGGGTGCCAGTCCGGCAGGTCCCGCCCCTCGGCGACGATCCGATAGGCGCATGTATCCGGCAGCCAGAAGAACTGGTCGACGTCTTCCGGTTTCAGCCAGACACAATTGGGCACCAGTTCGTGGCGGCGCTGATACTGCGAACAGCGACAGTCGTCCGTCATGTAGCGGCAGACAACGCGGGTGTAATAGACCTTGCCGCTGTCTTCGTCCTCGAGTTTTTGCAGGCAGCACTTGCCGCAACCGTCGCACAGGGACTCCCACTCACCGGCGGTCATCTCGGACAGGGATTTGGATTTCCAGAACGGTACCCGATCCGCCATCAAGCCTCCGCGTCCGGATCGGGTTTCGGTTCCCGGTACAAATCGAGCATGTAGTCGTCCTTCGAGGGCGGCATTTGCAGGTAGTAACCGCGCTCGATCAGTTGGTCCAGAAGCCGGCCGGTGTCCACCCGGGCCAGTTTCCGGTCGCGCTTCAGCAGCATGTCCATGACATGATGCGGCTGTCCGAAGTGTTCGAGCAAAACTTCGGGCACGTCTTTCAATCCGTTCACCTTGGGGACGTAGAGGTACATTTCAGACTTGCGGGGCGAGCGATAGATGCTCACCAGGGCGCGATCACTCGTCGGTTTCATCGCGCTGCTCCGTCAAGTAGGCCATCAATGGCTCAGCGACCAGGTCATGGCGCCAGCCGGTCATCATTTCCGGCATGCGGTAGTCGCCGGTGTAGCAACCACTGCGCACCAGCTGTTCGAGTTGCTTGCGCCGGGCCAATACCTCGGCCGGCACATCGACCCGGTCGGCGATCTGGGATACCCGGGATTTCACCCCCCGAAACAGTTCAGCCTGGTCGGCCGGTAGCGGACCGGGCAATCGTTCCGGCCATTCCTCGCGCGACGCCTGATCGGATTCCACGACAATGCGAGCGATAGCGTCACCGAACTGGCGAACCTTGCGCGGATGCAGCCCCTTCAGGCGTGCCACGGCCGCCTTGTTGTGCGGCATGGTCTGGGCGATCTGGATGACCTCGGCGTCGGACAGAACGCGCGCACGGTTCACGTTGCGCTCGCGGGCTTCGGTCTCGCGCCATTCGGCGAGGCGTTTCAGGCACAGCAGACGACCGCCTTTCAGTTTCCAGGCGCCGCGCAACTTGTGATAGTAGTGCTCGGGCTCTGGCGGCAAGCTGTCGCGCGCGATGCGATTGCTGTCTTCCAACACCCAGTCGAAACGATCCTGTTCACGCAGGCGCGGCGCCAGCGTTTGATACAACCGCTCCAACCAGTACACATCGGCCGCGGCATAGGCGCACTGCTCCGGTTCGAGCGGTCGTTTCAGCCAGTCACTGCGAGTGACGTCCTTCGGCAGATTGACACCGAACTCGGCCTCAACCAGACGGGCAAACCCCATCTGCACATCGTGTCCGAGCAGGGAGGCGGCGATCTGGGTGTCGAACACCGGAGCCACCCGGGCACCGGTACCGTTCAACAATACTTCGGCGTCTTCGGACAACGAATGGAAAATCTTGATGACACGCTCGTCCTCCAGCAGGGAGGCCAGTGGCTGCCAATCGGTGATCGCCAGCGGATCGATCAACCAGACGCGTTCCTCAAGTCCGATCTGAATCAGACCCAGTTGCGCGAAATAGGTCTCGGTGCGGACGAACTCCGTGTCCATGGCCAATTGTCCGGCCTGTCGCCATTGCTGGCAGGCTTCGGCCAGGGCCGTGTCGGAATCAATCCATTGGTGACCTTCAATCATGTTCAAAACTCACTTGCTTGCGATCGGTCAGAGCGTGGGACAGGGTGCCGCTGTCGACGCGGCCCAGCTCACCTCGTGAGACGCCCTGGGCGAGTCGCGACACTGCCGTGCCCAGGGGGCCGAGTTGTTCGATCAGGTAGTGGGCGGTCGCCTCCCCTTCCATGGTGGCATTCGTCGCCAGCACCACTTCCTGAATGCCGCCGTCACGGACGCGGTCGATCAATTGGGGAATGCCGAGTTCCTCGGGGCCGATGCCGTCGATCGGAGAGAGATGGCCCTGGAGGATGAAGTAATCGCCCCGGAATCCTCCGGACAGCTCGATGGCTTCGCGGTCCTGTGGGGTCTCGACCACACAGATCAGGCTGTGATCCCGGTCATCGTCGGAACACAACGTGCACAGTTCGCTCTCACTGAGCGCACGACAGCGTTCGCATTGGCGAACACCGTCCAATGCGGACCGCAGTGCCCGGGTCAGGCTTTCGGCCCCGGTACGGTCCCGTTCGAGCAACTGCAGCGCCATGCGCTCGGCCGAGCGGGATCCGACTCCGGGCAACACCTGCAGAGCCTCGATCAATTGTTCGGTCAGGGGTGTAAAACTCATGCGCGGTTCCGGTCCGCCTTAGAACGGCATTTTGAAACCGGGCGGCAGTTGCATGCCCGAGGTCACGGAAGACATTTTTTCCTGGCTGTAGTCTTCGACCTTGCGCACGGCATCGTTGACGGCCGCGGCCAGAAGGTCTTCCAGCAGTTCTTTGTCTTCCTGCATGACGGAATCGTCCAGCGACACCTGTTTGACGTCGTGGCGGCCGTTCATGACCACCTTGACCAAACCGGCGCCGGCTTCGCCGGTCACTTCGGCCTGGGCGACCTCTTCCTGCATGCGCTTCATGTCTTCTTGCATTTTCTGGGCTTGCTTCATCAAGCCGCCCATGCCACCACCTTTCATCATCGGTCAGGCTCCTGTCGGTAACGGGTTGTGAACGGGTTTAACGGTGTCCGTCTGCAGTTCGGCCGCGAAATCGGTCATCAGCGTTCGCACGAAGCTGTCCTCTTTCAACTCGGCCACGGCTTTTTCCCAGGCCGCGTGATTGAGCCGGTCCAGCCAAAGCTGGGGCGTCTGTTCCGCGGTACCGAATTCGGTGTCGATCGCGGTCAGGCCGGGCAACTCATGGACCAGGGCTTCCTGCAGTCGCTGCACCTGTGTCTCGTTCATAACATTGCGGTAGTTGGTGGAAATTAAAAGCGTCAGCCGCCCTTCCCGATAGTCCCGCCATTCGGAATGCGCGAACACCGTCTTGGTCATGCCGCTCAAGCCGAGCTTGTGCAGCGTCACCTGCCACCAGTGCTTGGGGTCGGCTTCGCGATCCAGCTCCGGCCACTGAGCCTGCGACGCCCGGGAAGCCTTGGCCGATTCATCGGTTGTTTCACTCGCGGCCGGCGCTTCGGACAAAGCTTGCGGCTGAGGTTCGGGGTGAGCGTTCGATGACGCCGCCGCTGGCTCCGAGGACGCCGTGGGTTCGGGGGCCACTGACTCGGCCGCCGGATCCGTTTCCGTCGACTCATCCCCCTCACCGGTCCCGGTCATCACGGGTTCTGGCCTGGATTGGGCGCTATCGACAGGCGGATCCACATCGAAGGGAGGCGTGTCGTCTTCGGATTGCGGCTCGGCGGACTCGGAACCGACCTCAGGCTCGGGAGACTCAGGCGCAACCATTTCGCTCGTCGCCTGCGGCTCTGGCGTTGCAGCGGCCTGGGGTTCAGGTACGGCAGCGGGCTCCGGCGGTGATTCGACCGGCTGTTCGCTCGTAGCGGCCACGGACTGAGCCGCGACGGCTTCATTAACAGGCGATGGGTCCGGCTGCGCCTCGGCAGTCGCCTGTGCCTGGGGCTCCGCTGGGGCCTCGGCCTCGGGGTCGCCAATAGATGGCGCCGGTTCGGTGCCGACGGGCTCGGTGGGGGTCGGTTCCGGTGGTGTGGTTTCGGCCACGGTTGCGTTTGCCCGGGAAGAGGCATCCGGGTTCGCAGCCGGCACCTCGGGCTCGGATTGGCTGACCAGCGGCGGCAGATCATCCAGCCGTTTCGGCGGTGTCGGGCTGAACGCCAGCATACGCAACAGGGTCATTTCGAACCCGGCACGTTCGCTGGGCGCCAGGGCCATGTCTTTACTGGCCGCGGTGCCCAACTGGTAAAAGAGGTGAATATCCTCGGCCTGGGACCCTTGTGCCAGGGCGCGAATGGCGGCCAGGTCACCCTTGCTGTTGTCCAGTGCCTGAGGGGCCGCCTGGGCGATGGCTACCCGGTGCAACGTCGACAGCAACTCGTTCAGCAGGGATCCGTAGTCGGGCGCGTGTTCGGCGATGTCGGCCACCTGGCGCATCAGGGCCGGGGCGTCTTTCTCGACCAGGCCGCGTACCAGGTTCAGAACCCGTTTGAGATCGACCGTGCCCAGCATCGAGGCGACCTCGGTCTCCCGCAATTGCCCTTCGCCAAAGGCGATGGCCTGGTCGGTCAGGCTGAGGGCGTCACGCATGCTGCCCTGGGCCGCTTCGGCCAGCAACCACAGCGACGGTTCCTCGAACGGGACCTGTTCTTCATTAAGAATGTGGTTCAGATAGCCGACGATGCTTTCCCGCGTCATGTTCTTCAAATTGAATTGCAGACAGCGGGACAGGACGGTAACCGGCAGTTTTTGCGGGTCCGTCGTCGCCAGCAGGAATTTTACGTGGGGCGGCGGCTCTTCCAGCGTTTTCAACAGGGCGTTGAAACTGCTCACCGAGAGCATGTGCACCTCGTCGATCAGGTACACCTTATAGCGGCCCCGGGTCGGCGCGTACTGGACGTTTTCGAGCAACTCCCGGGTATCCTCGACCCGGGTTCGTGACGCGGCATCAACCTCGATCAGGTCGACAAAACGCCCCTCGGCGATCTCCCGGCAGGCCGAACATTGGCCGCACGGCTTGGAACTCACGCCGACTTCGCAATTCAGACTCTTGGCCAGCAGCCGGGCGATGGTGGTCTTGCCCACACCCCGGGTGCCGGTGAACAGATAGGCATGGTGCAGACGCTGCTGATCCAGCGCGTTGACCAGCGCTTTCAACACATGGGCCTGGCCGACCATCTCGGTGAATGTCGAGGGCCGCCATTTGCGTGCCAATACCTGGTAGGACATGACGTCTCTGGTGTTAATGAATCGAGGCAATATCCTAACCGGGATAGCGGCTTGCTGCCACAAGATTAGAAAAATGCACGGTAAAACAAGGAGTTAGATAAAAACTCAGGGACTGGGCCGGAAAGGAGTCGGGTGGCGGCTCCACCAGCCACACCCCGGCACACGAGTCAGTCGCTACCGTTGCTCCCTTCCGGGCCTGGCGGGGTTTACGACGTATCGTTGCGGGGGGACCGGCAGAGCCACCCTAACCGAGCGCGGCATTATGCATGGGTGTGAAAAAATCGCAAGGGGTACCGATGTCCGAATTCGAGGCTTCTGACGAATCAGCTTTACCCCCGGGCCGGCATCCTGGGCTGATTGCGCCAGTGAACGGTCGATGACCAGTGATCCAATACAGGAATCTCCGACGTAAACTTCGACAGAAACCTGGCCTGATCTACTCTGTGGGACGGGTTCGGCACACAAGCACTCTTTCGGGGAGCACCGGAGCACACCGCACTATGGAAAAACTGAAAATCGCTGTCAGCAGCTGCCTGCTGGGTGAGGAAGTTCGCTTTAATGGCGGTCACAAACGTCACCGCTGGCTCACTCACACACTGGGCGAATACGCCGATTTCGTCCCCTACTGCCCGGAAGTGGCAATCGGCATGGGTATTCCGCGTAACCCGATCCGCCTGATCCAGACCGATTCGGGTACCCGGGCCGTGGACACCGACGACGCCACCCGGGACTACACCGATGCATTGCGGGACTATGCCGAATCCGTTCTGCCGGAACTGGACGATGTGGATGGCTACGTTCTGATGCAGGGTTCGCCGAGCTGCGGCATGGAACGGGTCAAGCTCTACAACCGCCACGGCATTCCTGAAAAAAACGCCAGCGGCATCTACGCCGAGGTCATCATGCAGCACCGCCCCTGGTTACCGGTGGAAGAAAGCGGGCGACTGACCGACGCCAACCTGGTGGAGAACTTCGTCCAGCGACTCTATGTCTACCGCGAATGGCGAACCACGAGGCCCTGGCAGTCGGCGAAAACCCTGATCGACTTCCACGCCCGCCAGAAATACCTGCTGATGATGCACGACTACGCCGCCTACAAGCGGCTGGGACAATTGCTGGCGGACCTGAAAGACAAGAGTCGGCTGGAAGCCATCGGGCATGACTATCTCGAAGGCTTGATGACCGCCTTGAAGCAAGTCCCCAAACGGGGCCACCGCGTGAACGTGTTGCAGCACGTCATGGGCTATTTCAAGCAGGAGCTGTCGGATAAGGAAAAAGCGTCGATTCGTCGATCCATCGAGCAGTATCAGGCGCGGGAAGTGCCGTTCATCGTCCCGGTGGCCATGCTCAAGCACTACGCCTACCTGCACGGCGATCGGTTCCCTTACCTGATGAACCAGACCTTCCTGAACCCCTACCCGGAAGCCCTGGGGCTGAGAAACCCGATCTGACCGGGCGCTGACCGGGGCCGACAGTGAACCGATCCTGTCGGCCTCTCGTACTTACTGCCACATTCCCCATGTCCAGGTTTAAGGCTAAGAATGACGCACCTCGTCTGGTTCCGTAACGATTGCCGGATTCTCGACCATGCCGCCCTGACGGAGGCCTGCAAGCGGGCTTCACGAAACGGTCGCCCGGTGAAAGCTGTGTTTCTGTGGACACCCGGGCAATGGGAGCGACACGACTATGGCCTCGCCCGCCAATACAGTTGGTCCCGGGCGCTCGATGAGCTCAATAGTCAGTTGGCCCGACTCGGCATCGAACTGAGCATCCTGCACGCGGACACCTGGCTGGAAGGCGTCGAAACCCTGGCTGCTTTCGCCCGCGAGAACTCGGTCACCGACGTCTATTTCCACCGCGAATTCGGCTGGGACGAGGTCCGACGGGATCAGACCTTACTGGAGTACACCTCCCGATCGGGCATCGGCCATCATGTGTTCGAAGACCGGGTCATTCAGACCCCGGAACACCTCCTGACCGGCCAGCAGGACGTCTACCGGGTCTTCACGCCTTTTAAAAAGCGCTGGCTGTCTCTGTACCAGGAAGCCGGCATGAAGGCCCCGCTCCCCGCCCCTCAACCGGTGGCCGACGCTATCATGCCGACCGCCACCGTTCCGGATGTGGACTGGGACGGCGATACCGACATGCCGTTGACCGAGCACAGTGCGCTTGAACAACTCGATCGCTTTGTGAACGCTATGCCCCGGTATCGCGACCAACGCGATCAACCCGGAACGGACGGCACCTCCCGGCTGTCGGCGGCGCTGGCCAACGGCGCCGTGAGTCTGCGGCAGTGCTTCCAGGCCGCATTCACCCATCCGCAAGCCTCCTCGGACGGGGTCCAGACGTGGGTTTCGGAATTGATCTGGCGGGAATTTTACCTCTACCTGCTGTACTGGCGCCCGGAACTGGCGAAACACCAGCCGTTCTACCCGCGCTGGGACGCCTTTCCGTGGTCCGGGGACCGCGACACCCTGAAACACTGGCAGCAAGGCAAAACCGGCGTGCCCATCGTGGATGCGGGTATGCGGCAATTGTCCGAGAGCGGCTGGATGCATAACCGGGTGCGCATGATCACGGCCATGTACCTGGTCAAATTACTGCAGATCGATTGGCGGGAGGGCGAGCGCTGGTTCGCCCGTCAATTGCTCGACATCGACTTCGCCAGCAACAACGGCGGCTGGCAATGGTGCGCATCGACCGGGGTCGATGCCGCGCCCTACTTCCGGATTTTCAACCCCTACACCCAATCGGAACGGTTCGACCCGAATGGCCACTATATTCGTCGCTGGCTGCCGGAATTATCCGGGCTCGACGTCCGGTCCATTCACAATCCGTCAGACGCGCAACGTCGTACTCTGGGATACACACCTACCCTGGTGGATTACAAAACCGCACGGGCCGACACGCTGGCCCGATTCAAGCAACTGTAAGTCGACTGAAGGATGCCAACGTGTCGATCATCAAACGCATTCAAACCACCTTTTCCGACCTGAACGCCGAGACGTTGGAGTCGGGCCTGCTGGGCGAGCTGTACGATCGCGACATTGTGTTTGTCGATCCGCTGCACCGCATCGAAGGGCTGCCCGCACTGCAACGGTATTTCGAGGGGTTGTACCGCAATGTCATCGATATCTCGTTTCGCTACCTGACGCACTGGGAAGGCGACGGCGAAGCCATGTTGCGCTGGGAGATGGAATTTCGACACCCGAAATTGCACCGGGGCAAACCCATTACCGTGCCGGGTGTCACCTATCTGAGGTTCGACGACAAAGTCACCTGGCATCAGGACTATTTCGACTCCAACCAAATGATTTTCGACCACCTACCCATCTTGGGTTCGGCCCTGGGCTGGCTCAAGGGACGATTGAATTGACCGGAACCGGATTGATGAAAGAACGCATCGCCATTATCGGCACAGGTATTTCAGGGCTGACCGCCGCCCGCGTGCTTCACGAACGCTACGACATCGATGTATTCGAAAAGAACGACTACATCGGAGGCCACACCAATACACACGATGTCGAGGTGGGCGGCAAGACCTACGGTGTGAACACCGGTTTCATCGTTTACAACGACTGGGTCTACCACAACTTCAACCGGTTGATGGAGCCGCTGGACGTCGAGCGCGAACCGACCACCATGAGTTTCAGCGTGCGGGACGATCGCACCGGACTGGAATACAACGGTCACAACCTCGACACCCTGTTCGCGCAACGGCGTAACCTGGTCAGCCCGCGATTTCTCGGCATGGTGCGAGACATCCTGCGCTTCAACCGGGACAGCCAGGCGGATCTCGACGCCGGTCGCCTGACCCCGGACATGACGCTCGGTGACTACTTCCAGCGCAACGGTTACGGCCGTACCTTCATACGTCACTACATCATCCCGATGGGTGCGGCAATCTGGTCGTCCGGCGAAACCGACATGGAACAGTTTCCAGCCTTGTTTTTCGTTCGCTTTTTCAAGAATCACGGCTTGCTGTCGGTCAAGAACCGGCCGCAATGGTATGTCATATCCGGCGGCTCCCGCGCCTATGTCGACCCGTTGATCGAACCGTTTCGCGACCGGGTTCATACCAATGCCGGCGTGCAACGCGTCGAACGGAATGACGACGGTGTGACCCTGACACTGGAGAGCGGTGACGCGCAGCGCTACGACCAGGTCGTATTCGCCTGCCACAGCGATCAGGCTCTGGCCATGCTGGCCGATGCCAGCGACGATGAACGACGCATCCTCGGCGCCCTGCCCTACAGCGAGAACGAGGTGGTCTTGCACACCGACGAATCCCTTCTGCCGAGAAACCGGAAAGCCTGGGCCGCCTGGAACTACCACATGCCGACCGACCCGGGTCAGGCGGTGGGCCTGACCTACAACATGAACCTGCTGCAGAACTTCACGGATGCGCCGGTCACCTTCTGCGTCACCCTGAATCGAACCGAAGACATCGATCCGGCGAGCATTATCGCTCGCTTCAACTATGCTCATCCTGTATTCACGGCCAAGGGCATCGACGCCCAGCAAGAATACCATCGCATCGGTAACCAGCGCCGGACCCATTTCTGCGGCGCCTACTGGTTCAATGGATTTCATGAAGACGGTGTAAACAGCGCTTTGCGCGTGACCAGGGACCTGGGAGTGGAACCATGGACATGAACAGCCGATTGTACCAGGGGTGGGTACGCCACCGCCGTTACGCGCCCAAGACCCATCATTTTCGCTATCCGATCTTTATGCTGTACCTCGATCTGGATGAAATCGATGCGGTCTTTCGCCAGAGCCGCTGGTGGTCGCTCGAACGGTTCAACTGGGCCAGTTTTCGCCGGCGCGATTTCTTCGCCCCCGAAGCGGGCGATTTGAAGCAGGCGGTCATCGGGCATCTGTGCCGACACAGCGAACTGAACCCCGACGAAATCGCCTCGGTTCGGTTACTGACACACGTCCGCTACCTCGGTTACATCTTCAACCCGGTGTCGGTTTACTACGCCTTCGACCGAGACGACCGTCTGCTGGCCATTATGCCGGAAGTGACCAACACCCCCTGGAAAGACCGCTTCCAATACGTGCTGCTCGCCGACCCGAACCGGGGTGGCGAAGCACCGACTCGCGTTCACCGCCGTCATCTGGAATTTCGGCCGAACAAAGCCTTCCACGTATCACCGTTTCTGCCCATGAACATGCAGTACCGCTGGGTATTCAGCGAACCCGCGGACGAAGTGCGGGTACACCTGGAAAACCACAGCGACGGCCACCGCCAATTCGACGCGACCCTGGTGATGGCGGCCGAGCCGGTCACCGCGCGAACGTTGAACCGGGCACTCATCCGTTTTCCGGCCATGACCGTAAAAGTCACCACAGGCATCTACTGGCAAGCACTCAAATTGTGGTGGAAAGGCGTCCCCTTTTACCGCCACCCGAACAAAGACAAAAAAGGTAGAACGGCATGACCACGGCTTCACCCACCTCTTTTCAGAGCGCCAAACTGACCACGGCCCAACGCTTGTTGTTCAAGGCGTTGAACCGCTTCCAACACGGTTCGCTGACGCTGCACGACGGTGACGCCACCTTTGTATTCGGCAACCCGGATGGTCCGGGTCCACACGCTTCCGCCCAGGTTCACACCAAGCAGGTTTACCGGGAAATGCTCACCGGCGGTGCGCTGGCCGCCGCCGAATGCTACGTCGCCGGTTTCTGGGACACCTCGGACCTGACCCAGGTGGTGCGGGTGTTCGCCGCCAATGTGAACACCACCTCAAAACTGAACCGAACCCTCGGCACCCTGACCCGGCCGCTGCTGCGGTTGAGCCACTGGTTGAACCGCAACGATCGCAATGGCTCGCGCCGCAACATTCGCGCTCACTACGACCTGGGTAACGACCTGTTCGAGACCTTTCTAGACGAAAGCATGATGTATTCGAGCGCCATCTATCCGCGAGCGGACGCATCGCTGGAGGAAGCTCAAACGTATCGACTGGATCGCATCTGTCAAAAACTCGCGCTCGGACCCGAAGATCACCTGCTGGAAATCGGGACCGGATGGGGCGGCCTGGCCATTCACGCGGCACGACACTACGGCTGCCGGGTTACAACCACCACCATTTCCGAGGAACAGTTCCACTACGCCCGGGAACGGATACACGAAGCCGGCCTGGACGACCGGATTACGCTGCTCAAGGAAGACTATCGGGACCTGACCGGTCGATATGACAAGATCGTCTCCATCGAAATGATCGAGGCCGTCGGGCACGACTACCTGCCCAGCTACTTCAACATGTTGTCCGACCGGTTGGCCGACAACGGCAGCGTATTACTGCAATGCATCACGATGCCGGACCAGCGCTACGATCAATACCGGAAATCCGTCGATTTCATTCGCAAATACATTTTCCCCGGCGGTCACCTGCCGTCCGTCTCCGTTTTGATGGACAACCTCAAACGGCACACCGACATGCAACTGGTGCATCTGGAAGACATTACCGACCATTACGCCCGGACTCTCAACGATTGGCACCAACGCTTCAACGCGGCGAAACAGCAGCTGCAGGCACAAGGCTACGACGAGACCTTCATCCGACTGTGGCGCTACTATTTCGCCTATTGCGAGGGCGGTTTCACCGAGCGAGCGATCGCCACTCACCAACTCATGTTCGCCAAGAGCGGAAATCAACAGACATGGACACCCGTCATCGAATGAAGGCCGTGTTCAACTACGCGGCCTTCCAAATCGGTTGGTTTGTACTGGTACTGACGCAATCGCCCTGGTCTTTGGTCTGGGCACTGGCCTTCGCCGCTATCCACGCCCGGATTCTGGCGACACCTCGGGAATGGCAACGCGTAGGCGTCATCATGGCGTTCGGGATTCTCGTCGACCTGGGCTGGCACCTCAGCCCCTGGGTTCAATTCAACGGTGCGGGCTGGCCGATCCCGCTCTGGCTGGTCGGGTTGTGGATCATGTTCCCGCTGACTCTGAACCACTCCCTGGCCTGGCTGGACCGACGGCCCTTACTGCAAATCGTTTTTGGCGGCATCGGCGGGGGCGGCAGCTACATCGCCGGCGCCCAATTCGGAGCCGCCGAGATGGCGGGACCGGCTTATATCCTGATCCCCCTGACGTGGGCACTGTGGTTGCCTTTGTTCTACCTTTGGTATGCGACCGAGTGGCCCTTGCGCCGGAGATTGGCGGAATGACACACACAACCCACACCACCGGAATCCTTTTGCTGGTCGGAATCGGACTGCTCGGCTTGAGCTGGACGGCCAGTGCCCAATCGTTCGTCGGCGTCGCGCATTCATTGGACGATAACCGTATTTTGTACGAAGAACGCCATGAGCTGACCACCAACGATGCCGGCCAGCCCCTCACCGAGACGGTGCGCTACGTCACGCCGGACGGAGACCTGCTGGCGATCAAGCAAATGACCTACAGCGAACTAGCCCGGCCGGCCTATGAGATCGAACACAAGACGCTGGACCGCACCGAAAGCGTGCAGCCCGGTCCCGATGGCGTGCAGGTGCGCAGCAAGAAAACCGGCTCGGTCGAGTGGCCCGACCAAGCGGCGGTTATCGACGGGGGGTTTCACTACTACATTCTCGAACACTTCGACACCTTGCTGGCCGGCGAGACGGTGTCCTTCCAGTTTCTGGCCCCGTCCCGGCTGACCTGGACACCACTGCAAATCGAACCCGAAGCGCAAGACGGACGACGCCTGAATCTGACCCTGAGACTGCAAAACACCCTGCTGAACTGGATTCTCGACCCCATCCATCTGGTGTATGACCGGGAATCCCGTCGATTGCTGGAATACCGGGGTTTGACCAATCTACCCCGGCCCGACGACGGAAACTATCGTGCCCGCATCATCTACAGCTACGATCAGGAGCCTTCGTGAACACTCCCCGTGCACGAGCGTATTTGCCGACAACGTTTTTGGCGCTCGGTATTGCCCTGTCGCTCGCACTGGTTGTCTGGATGCTCTGGCAGGCCCCCTGGGACCGCTTCGGCAGCGAAGGCCGCTGGTTGATGGATCATGTCTGGGGGCAAATCGCCCTGCTCGACCTGTATAGCGGCTTTCTGCTGTCACTGGCGCTGGTCTGGTTGTTCGAACCCCGTTTGCGGCTTAGACTCCTGTTAACGGTCGCCGTGCCCCTGCTGGGCAATCCAGTTATTGCTATCTGGTTGATTTTGCGCTGGAAACGCCTTAAAACCATGGCGCGACCGCCGTCTTTTGACTAACCTGAGTTGATCCAGTATTTTGGCGCCCTTTTGCGCCCTTGGCGGCTATCGCGGATGCACTCATCGGTTTATAAACCCAAGTTTCTACAACGACTGTCTTTTCGTCTGGCTCGCAGCGGCGTCATCCTCGCGTTGGTTGTAAGTCTTGTCACTTCGGGATATCAGGTATATCTGGATTTTCAGGATGAGCGTCGCTCACTCGACAATTCCATCGAGCGCGTCATGGACGCGTCCAAATTCGCCGCCTCCCGCGCGGTGCATACCCTGGATTACAACCTCGCCAACGAAGTCGTCAACGGCATGTTCGTCTACGACTTCGTCACCTATGTCGCCATCATCGACGAACTGGGTAATCCGCTGGCCGAACGCTCGTCCGAACCGGCCCGACAGAACGCCCACTGGTACGATTCGCTGATATCCAACCGCACCCGCCGCATGGAAACCCAGCTCGAAACCGACGCCCTGGGCAGCGATGTCTACGGCCTGCTGCGCATGGAACTGGATCTGGTACTGGCCTACGAAAGCTTCGTCGACCGTGCCCTGTCCACGCTGGCACTGGGCATCGGCAAGAATTTCATTCTCACCCTGCTGTTTCTTGCGGTTTTTTATCGATTGGTCACCAAACCGCTGACACTGGTGTCGACCTCGCTGGACGACATCGACGCCAACAATCCGGACGGCCAGCGCCTGCCGATTCCGCGCGGGCATGAAAAAGACGAGCTCGGACTGCTGACCAACAACATCAATGTCTACCTCAACAGTGTCGAAAAACTGATCAACGACAACTCCCGGGCCCGCTACCAGGTCGAGGAGTCGTACAACAACATGCGCCGCTTGATCGACAACCTGCCGCACATGATTTACGTCAAGGACAGCTCGGGACGCCTGGTTCTGGTCAACAAAACCTTCGCCCGCGCCTTCCAGCTGGACGTCGACGAGCTGACCGGCGAACACCAGACCGTGATACTCGACCACTACGAAGAAAAATCCCGCGAGCTGATCGTCGAAGCGGACAACAAGGTGTTGGCCGACCAGGAAAGCCTGTTCATTCCCGAATTCGAATGGGTCGACCCGGCCGGCAACTACACCGCCATGGAATTGCGCATTCTGCCGCTGGAATTCCGCGGCGAACCGGCCATTCTCTCGGTCGGTGTCGACATCACCGAACGCAAGCGCAACCAGGCCCGCATGCAACACATGGCCTACCACGATCCGTTGACCGACCTGCCCAACCGTCACCTGTTTCTGGACCGGCTCGATCAGTCGCTGCGCCGAGCCATTCGCTCGGGCCAATTGGGCGCCCTGGTCTTCGTCGACCTGGACAACTTCAAGAACATCAACGACTCGCTCGGACACAGTGCCGGCGATACCCTGCTGCGCCAGGCGGCGGGCCGGTTGCGGGAAGTGGTGCGGTCCGAAGACACGGTCGCGCGGCTCGGGGGCGATGAATTCGTCATTTGCATGTCCGATCTGGGCTCCGATCCCGACGAAGTCACATTGCTCGCCAACCAACGTACCGAGGAACTGCATCACACCCTGTCCGAACCGTTTTTCATCAGCGGACATCGACTCCTGGTCACCGCCAGCCTGGGCGTCGCCCTCTTTCCGGACGGCGACACCTCCGCTTCGGAACTGCTGCGCAACGCCGACACAGCCATGTACCAGGCCAAGGCCCGCGGCAAGGACACCTACATCCAGTTCGAACAATCCATGGCCGAAGCCACAACGTTCCGCCTGACCATGGAAAGCGACCTGCGCAACGCGCTGGACCGTGAACAGTTCTTCCTCACCTATCAGCCCCAGGTCGACGCGGCCACCAACCGCATCATCGGCGCCGAGGCTCTGCTGCGTTGGCATCATCCGGTACGCGGCGTCGTCTCTCCGGTGGAATTCATCCCGGTACTGGAAGGCATGGGGCTGATCGTCAAGGTCGGCGAATGGACCTTGCGCGCCGCCTGCCGGGCCGTACGCGACTGGATGGACCGGGGCCTGTGGACCGACTCCATGGTGCTGGGCATCAACGTCAGCCCACAACAATTCAGTCAGCCGGAATTCTTCGACCAGGTGCGCCAGGCCATCGACGATGCCGGCATCCCGGCCCGTTGCATCGACCTGGAAATCACCGAAGGCATGGTAATCAACGAGGTCGAGGAAACCATCATCCGGATGAACCAGATCCGCGAATTCGGCGTTACCTTCTCCATCGACGATTTCGGTACCGGCTACTCCAGTCTCAGTTACCTCAAGCGACTGCCGCTGGACGTGCTAAAGGTCGACCAGTCCTTCGTGCGCGATCTGAGCACCGACAGCAACGACGCCGCTATCGTCGAGACCATCCTCGCCATGGCCCGACACCTCAAGCTGGAAACCATCGCCGAGGGCGTGGAACTGGAAGAACAGCTCGAGTTCCTGAAATCCAAGGGCTGCAACCGCTACCAGGGCTATTATTTCTCGCCACCGTTGCGTGTCGAGGAATTCGAGGCCCTGCTCAAGAACCATCAGCACATCACAGAGACGCTCTGACCCGTGACCTACAGCGTTAAAGAAATGTTCTACACCCTGCAGGGCGAAGGCGCCCAGGCCGGCCGGCCGTCGGTGTTTTGCCGCTTTGCCGGCTGCAACCTCTGGTCCGGCCGCGAGGAGGACCGCGCCAGCGCCGTCTGCAGTTTCTGCGACACCGACTTCGTCGGCACCGACGGCCCGGGAGGCGGCAAGTTCAAGACCGCCGCCGATCTCGCCTCCGCGATCATCGCGCAATGGCCCATGGGAGCCGGCGGCACGCCCTACGTCGTCTTCACCGGCGGCGAACCGGGATTGCAACTGACGGAAGAACTCATCGACACCCTGCACCGGGCCGGTTTCGAATGCGCGGTGGAGACCAACGGCACCCAACAGCTGCCGTCCAACCTGGACTGGGTTTGCCTGAGCCCCAAGGGCGCCAGCGAGGTCATCCTGACCCGCTGCGACGAACTCAAACTCGTCTTCCCCCAACCCGAAGCCCCGCCGGAACGCTTCAACACGGTCAACGCCCGCTACCGCTTCCTGAGCCCGCTCAACCCCTGGGGCGAAGAGGTCATCCTCCCGGCCCGCCAGGACAGCACCCGAGCCGCCATCGAATACTGCCTGGCCCATCCTGACTGGCGCCTCACCATCCAGATGCACAAAGTCGTGAATATTGCCTGACGAGATGAGTGGCTGTGGACGTGATGGTGCCACATTCCACCTTTGCTCCCGCCCCGCCTGGTGGTTTGACCGCGAGGCTGCCGGGTAATCCCATCAGGGGTCGCCGTGAATACGTCCATGTAGGCTTGACCGCAGCATCCATGCTGCGCACATCCCCTGATGGGACTACCCGGCCCCCTCGCTCGAATTACCTCCCTTGCCCCCTACTCCAAAAACAAATGTGATTCCTTTGCAATTATGAACACTGAAACTGATTAGCAGATGTATTGAATGGATGCTGTTTCAGACGAGGCTATGCCGTTAGTACCGGAGGCCGGGGATGCTCACGCAAGGACGTCCACAGCATGGATGCTGTGGTCGAGCCCCCATGGATGGGTACACGGCGGTCCTGGAGTGAGCATCCCCGGCCTCCGGTACGGACCATAGCCACAATATCCAACCCAGCCACCCGACCAACCACAACCCCAAACGACAGCCTCAGAACCCGCAAACCAAGCCGCTCCCCACTAAAGGCCTATGCGACTAACCTTAACTTTTGGCGCGAAATTCTCTAAAATCCCCGCCGCTTACGCTCAGCCAGTCCCGGTTGCTGAACCGAGAACGACATATCATAAACGGCAGCGACCCAATCACTGTTTGGAGAATCATTGTGCTAGAAGCTTATCGTAAAGACGTCGAGGAGCGCGCTGCCCTGGGGATCCCAGCCAAGCCGCTCACCGCTGAACAAGTCACTGAACTGGTGGAGTTGCTGAAAAACCCTCCGGCTGGCGAAGAAGAATTTGTCAAAGACCTGCTGGTCAACCGCGTCCCCCCGGGTGTGGACGAAGCCGCCTACGTCAAGGCCGCTTTCCTGTCCGCCATCGCCAAGGGCGAGGCCGAATCCCCGCTGATCGACCGTAAAGAGGCGGTGAAGCTGCTCGGCACCATGCAGGGCGGTTACAACATCGAGACCCTGATCGGTCTGCTGAAAGACAGTGAACTGGCCGAAGCCGCTGCCGAAGAATTGAAGCACACCCTGCTGGTGTTCGATGCGTTCCACGACGTGGACGAACTGGCCAAGGCCGGCAACGCCGCGGCCAAGTCCGTGCTGCAGTCCTGGGCGAACGCCGAGTGGTTCCTGAACAAGAAGCACATTCCGGAAAAAATCACCCTGACCGTGTTCAAGGTGACCGGTGAGACCAACACCGACGATCTGTCCCCGGCACAGGACGCCTGGTCCCGTCCGGACATCCCGCTGCACGCGCTGGCCATGTACAAGATGTCCCGCGATGGCCTGAATCCGGATAAAGAAGGCGAAATCGGCCCGATCCAGCAGTTGGAAGCCCTGAAAGAGAAAGGCCACCCGGTCGCCCTGGTCGGCGACGTGGTCGGTACCGGCTCCTCGCGTAAGTCCGCGACCAACTCCGTGCTGTGGCACACCGGCGACGACATTCCCTTCGTGCCCAACAAGCGCGCCGGCGGTTTCGTGCTGGGCGGCAAGATCGCGCCGATCTTCTTCAACACCATGGAAGACGCCGGTGCCCTGCCGATCGAAGTCGATGTCGACAACCTGGAAATGGGCGATGTGATCGACCTGTATCCGTTCGAAGGCAAGGTCGAGAAGAACGGTGACGTGGTCGCCGAATTCGAATTGAAGACTCAGGTTCTGCTGGACGAAGTCCGCGCCGGCGGCCGTATTCCGCTGATCATCGGTCGGGGTCTGACCGACCGCGCCCGTGAAGCTCTGGGTCTGGAACCGAGCACCGTCTTCAAGCGTCCGGGCGACGTGGCCGACAGCAAGGCCGGTTACACCCTGGCCCAGAAGATGGTCGGCAAGGCCTGCGGCCTGGACGGCGTTCGCCCGAACCAGTACTGCGAACCCAAGATGACCACCGTCGGTTCCCAGGACACCACCGGCCCGATGACCCGGGACGAGTTGAAAGACCTGGCCTGCCTGGGCTTCTCATCCGATCTGGTGATGCAGTCGTTCTGCCACACGGCGGCCTATCCGAAGCCGGTCGACATCGAAACCCAGCACACCCTGCCGGATTTCATCAAGAACCGGGGCGGTGTCTCCCTGCGTCCGGGTGACGGCATCATCCATTCCTGGCTGAACCGCATGCTGTTGCCGGATACCGTCGGTACCGGCGGCGATTCGCACACCCGCTTCCCGATGGGCATCTCCTTCCCGGCCGGTTCCGGTCTGGTCGCCTTCGCCGCCGCCACCGGCGTTATGCCGCTGGACATGCCGGAATCCGTTCTGGTTCGATTCAAGGGCAAGCGCCAGCCGGGCATCACCCTGCGCGACCTGGTTCACGCCATTCCGCATGCCGCCATCAAGGAAGGCCTGCTGACCACCGAGAAGAAGGGCAAGAAGAACGTCTTCTCCGGTCGCATCCTGGAAATCGAAGGTCTGGAAGAGCTGACCGTCGAGCAGGCGTTCGAACTGTCCGATGCCTCCGCCGAGCGGTCCGCCGCCGGTTGCACCATCACCCTGTCCGAAGACTCCGTGGCCGAATACCTGCGCTCCAACATCGTTATGCTGCGTTGGATGATTTCCAACGGCTATGGCGACGCCCGGACGCTGGAACGTCGTGCCAAGGCGATGGAAGAGTGGCTGGAAAACCCGAAACTGATGCGTGCCGACGCCGATGCCGAGTACCACACCGTCATCGAAATCGACATGGACCAGATCAAGGAGCCGATCCTGTGCGCCCCGAACGACCCGGACGACGCCCGCACCCTGTCCGACGTCGCCGGTGAAAAGATCGACGAAGTGTTCATCGGTTCCTGCATGACCAACATCGGTCACTTCCGGGCCGCCGGCAAGCTGCTGGAAGCGCACAACGCCCCGATCAACACCCGTCTGTGGGTCTCCCCGCCGACCAAGATGGACCAGGCGCAGTTGATGGAAGAAGGCTATTTCAACATCTTCGGCCGAGCCGGTGCCCGTACCGAGATGCCGGGCTGCTCCCTGTGCATGGGTAACCAGGCGCGTGTCGCGGCGAAGTCAACCGTGGTCTCCACATCCACGCGGAACTTCCCGAACCGCCTGGGTGACGGCGCCAACGTCTATCTGGCATCCGCCGAATTGGCCGCTATCGCTGCGTTGTACGGCAAGCTGCCGACGCCTGCGGAATATCAGGAAATCGCCGCGAAGATCGACAGCATGTCGGGTGAAATCTATCGCTACCTGAACTTCGACAGGATGGACGAGTTCGTCAAAGCGTCCGATTCGGTGATCGCTACCTCCGTAGCCTAAGGAGACTCCCTCTCCCAGCGGGAGAGGGCTTCCTCGCTCCCCCTCTCCGCTGAGAGGGGGTCATCTCTTCCTGGCCAAAAACCACACATACCGGGCCATATCCCGATACGGCGCCTGTTCACACAATCGCTTTTCCATCTCGATCACATCCGCCTCGTCATACCAGGACAACACCACCGGATCGGTCAGATCGGTAAAACTCCGCACCCCCGCCTGGACCGTCACCTCGAAACCGCCCTGCTCCAACCAATGACGCACATCCGATGGAACCATCGGCGAAATCGGCGTCAGCCCCCGTCCGTCGCCACCCAGGCGATCGTCCTTGACCTTGTCCAGGTTGCCGCGCATCAGGTTGCGCAAGGCCAGCATGTGACGGTTGTATACCATCAAGCCCAGATATCCGCCCGGGGCGATCCAGTCGAACACACGCTCCAACGCCTCTCTCGGGTCGGACAGCCATTCGAGCACCGCGTGAATAACCACCAGGTCGTATATCCGACCCGGCTCGAAATCCAGCATCGAAGCCCGGGACGCCCGGAAACGCTCGCCTCCCGGACCCGTGTGTAACAGCTCTCGGGTTCGTTCGACCATTTCCCCGGAGACGTCGAAATAGTCCACGGCCAACCCTTGCTCCAACAACCAACCGGACATTTGCCCCAGCCCACCGCCCGCATCCAGCACCCGGGTTTGACTGGACGCCCGAGGTAACCAATGGCGCTGGTAAAGATCCCATAAAACCGCCTGCCGGACCCGGCCTTTCAAGGTACCGTAAATCTGCGACTCGAACCGGTCCGCCATGTGTTCGAAGCTGATGTAAGACACTGATGTTACTCTCCCGATGGTCAGTGACCGGATTATAGCGGGGGGAGCGACCGGAAACCGAACGGATTCGACGTGGTTGAACACGCTGTCTAGTCTTAGCAGTCCAATTGGACACTCTGAGGAGCGCCCATGACACACCGCTTGAACCTGAACCGCCGCACCGTGATCAAAGGCATGATGCTCGCCTCGGCCGCCACCCTGGTGCCGCCCTGGATCCGCGCCGAGACCCGACCCATGATGCGTACCATCCCGTCTTCCGGCGAACGGATACCGAGCGTCGGACTGGGAACCTGGATCACCTTCAACGTCGGCCAGGACCCGGTTCTGCTCGACGAACGGGCCGCCGTCATGCAAGCCTTCTTCGAGGATGGCGGCGCCATGATCGATTCCTCGCCCATGTACGGTTCCTCCCAGGCGACGGTTGGCTACGGACTGGACAAGCTGGGTTACCCCGAATCGCTGTTCTCGGCCGACAAGGTCTGGACCGGCAATCCCAATCGACGGCAAAGCCAGATCGCCGAGTCACTGGACGACTGGCGGCAGGAGCACTTCGATCTGCTTCAGGTTCACAATCTGGTCGCCTGGCGGGATCACCTGCCCCGGTTGCAGAAGATGAAGGCCAACGGCGAGATTCGCTACGTCGGGATCACCACATCGGACGGCCGCCGGCATGACCAATTCGAAAGCATCATGCGCAGCGAACGCATCGATTTCGCCCAGCTGTCCTACAACATACTCAATCGCGAAGCCGAGAAACGGTTGCTGCCACTGGCCCGGGACGAAGGCATCGCCGTCATCGCCAACCGCCCCTTTCAGCAAGACCGCCTCACCCAGTGGCTGGCCGACAAACCCCTGCCGCCCTGGGCGGATGAGCTGAAAGCCACCAGCTGGGCGCAGATTCTGCTGAAATTCATTCTCGGGCACCCGGCGATCACCTGCGTGATCCCCGCCACCACCCGGGTCGATCATGTCCGCGAGAACCTCGCAGCCGCGCGCGAGCCTCTGCCGGACGCCGCCATGCGCGAACGGATGGCCGCCTTTGTTCGGGATTTGGCATGACGTTTTGGGAACGCTACCGTCCGGAAGAACTGCTGTTGTTTTCGGAACAGGTGTATTGGCGCCTCTTCGATCTGCACAACCAAGCCTGGTGGCCGGCGCCCATCATCGCTTTGCTGCTGGGTGGGGGTTTGATACTGGCGACCGTGCGTCCCACCCCGGCTCGACTGCGCGTCTGCCTGGGAGGGCTTGCGACTCTGTGGGTGTTCGTGGGGTTCGCCTATCTGAACGCTCGCTACGCCACCATCAACTGGGCCGCACGGTATGCCGTCCCGTTGTTCGTCGTGGAAGCCGTGTTACTGGTGGCCGCCGCCCTTTTCCCCGGGACCGGCCGGGTTCGAGACCATCGTCGAGCCTGGCCGGGGCTCGTCGGGCCGGGTCTCATTGTATATGCCGTCATCCTGCATCCGCTGACCGCTCTGTCCCGGGAAACGGGCCTTTCGGGCGCTGAAGTCTTCGGGCTGACGCCGGATCCGCTGGCCATCGCCACACTGGGAACGCTGAGCCTGTCGGGCAACCGACTGCCCGCCATGGCACTGTCCGCCGCACCGACGATCTGGTTACTGGTGAGCGCCACTACACTGTTCGCCCTGGACTCGATCCTGGCATGGGTTCCGCTGTGCGCCGTCGTACTGGCCTGGGCCGCCCTTTTGAACCCCCGATGAACCCGTTTTCCATTCGGGATGAAGCTCGTCGCTCCGGGCTATCGAACCTGCTTGTACGTGGTCAACTGAAGGCTGGTTTCGGTCAGCGATACGCTCTCGAACAGCCGGATGGCCTGAATGGTGTCGTCGAATTCACTCAGATTGTCCGCGCCCAGTTCGACAATATAATCCCAGCGGCCATTGGTAGAATGGACCGCCAGCACCTGAGGCACACCCATCAACTGCTTGACGATTTTGGGGCAAGGCTTGCCTTTGATTTCAATCATCATCACGGCCCGGACGGGGTAGTCATCGAAGTCTGTGTTCAGTTGAACGGTGTAGCCCCGGATCACCCCCCTGTCTTCCAGTCGATTCAAATGGTTGCGGACGGTTGCGCGGGATGCGCCGATGTCCGCCGCCAGGTCGGCGATGGCGCGTCGGCCATCCTGGCGGAGAATGGCAATCAGTTGTTGATCAATTCGGTCCATCGCCTTCTCACTATGACAAATAACTCTATCCATTATGGACCATTTCGATACCACTTTGACCATCTTTCAGGCTACTAGCCGCCATGCGCACCCGGTACACTGGTTTCGATAAGACTGACTCCCAACCCCGTCCCCGACCGGAGCCCTGGCATGAAAACGTATTACTCTCCCAAACACAGACTGCGTCAACCAAAAGCGGAGTTGCACGATGGGCAATGGGTGCCGTCGTTCGAAAGCCCCGAACGCATGGACCACATTCTGGAGGCGCTGAAGGCTCGCGGCCTCGATGAACCGCTCGAGCCGGGGGGCTATGGTATGGATCCGGTTCTGGCTGTTCATGATGCCGACTACATCGAATTTCTGGCCAGTGTCTGGGAACGCTGGGTGGCCAAGGGGCATCAGGGCGATGCCGTACCCAACATCTGGCCCGCGCGTACCCTGCGGGACATCCGGCCTCAGGCGATCGAGGCACAGCTGGGGTACTACGCCCTGGCGTCCGATACAACGCTGACCGAAGGCACCTGGCAGGCCGCCCTGGCGGCCAAGGACGTCACTCTGGCGGCGACCGAAGCCGTCCTGGCCGGCGACAGCAGCGCCTTCGCACTCTGTCGCCCCCCGGGCCATCATGCGTCAAGCAGCCAATTCGGCGGTTACTGTTTTCTCAACAATGCGGTCATTGCCGCCCAGTACGCCAGGGACCATGGCAAACAGCGGGTCGCTGTCCTCGATGTGGACTTTCATCATGGAAACGGCACCCAGGAGATTTTCTACCGGCGTAACGACGTGTTCACGACGTCCCTGCATGGCGACCCCGAGCATGCGTTTCCGTTCTTCCTCGGTCGGGCGGACGAAACCGGTGCGGGTGCGGGCGAAGGCTTCAATCTCAACCTCCCCTTGCCCAACGGTACAACATATCGAGCCTGGGCGGATGCCCTGGAAACCGCGTTGACGGCCATTGAGGACTTTGGCGCCGAACTGTTGGTGGTGTCCCTCGGCGTCGATACCTTTGAAAACGATCCGATCAGCCTATTCAAGCTGACCAGTGACGATTTCAGCGACTACGGCAAGCGTCTCGGTCGCCTGGGGCTGCCGACGGTGTTCGTCATGGAAGGGGGGTATGCCGTTGCGGAAATCGGCACCAATACGGTCAATGTACTGGCCGGATTTAACGCTGAACGCGGCTAGTTCAACGATACTCGATGGGCGACGGCGCCCGATGAGCGCAGTCACCATTAAAAACGCTCTACCGCCCCTACTCCGCTCCGGATTGCTCCGACAACCGGTCGTATACCTCATCGGCAATGGCCAGGCAGGACGTCAGCCCGGGTGATTCGATGCCGAACAGGTTCACCAACCCGGTCCAATCCGCACCGGGGTAGGTTTCGATGAGGAAATCGTCCGCGATTCGGCCATTCACCTTCACTTTGGGCCGCACGCCGGCATAGCCCGGAAACAGCTTGTCTCCGTCCAGGTCCGGCAGATAGCGGTGGATGGCCTCGACAAAAGTGGCATGACGGTCGACATCGACCCGGTAATCCGGCTCCTCCCCCTCAAGAAACTGCACATCGGGCCCGAAGCGCAACTGCCCTCCCAGATCCATGGTCAGATGAATGCCCAGTCCACCGGGCTCCGGCGTGGGGTACAACAAGTGTCGAACCGGAAGACGACCGGCATAGGTAAAGTAATTGCCCCGGGCCAGACACACCTCGGGCAGAGGCCTCACAGGCCCGGATTCGATGGTGCGGGCCACCGCTACCGAGTGAAGACCGGCGGAATTGATCAGGATCGGGGTTTCCAGAGTGGACACCTCTCCGTCGGCGTCCCGTACCCGCACGGACCATTGCGACCCCATGCGCTCGATGCGCTCCACCCGGTGATGACACACCACCATGCCACCGGCCTGCTCCAGATCCGACTGCAGGGCCGTCATCAAAGCGTGACTGTCAATAATGCCCGTCCCCGGCGAATACAGACCGGCACTGCACCGAACTCCGGGTTCCCGCCTCCGGACCGCATCCGCCGACACCGGATCGGCCAGTGCCACACCATTGGCCCGGGCCGTGGCCTGAATGCCCAGCAGCTTCGCCTCGGACTGTGCATCGGACGCCAGAATCCACTTCCCCACCAGCCGATACGGGACCTGCCGGCTGTCACAATACTCGATCAACTGTCGGCGTCCGGTCACACACAAACGCGCCTTCAGCGACCCGGGCCGATAATAGAGCCCGGCATGAATTACCTCGGAATTGCGGCTGCTGGTTTCCTCACCGACATGAGCGTGCTGCTCCAGCACCAGCACGGACCGGCCACTCAGAGTCATTCGACGCCCCACGGCCAACCCGACGACTCCGGCCCCGACTACGACTGCATCAAACATGCGCGTCCTTTCACATCTCAATTTAGACACTCGCTAATTTAGCACGTCTGACTGATCGGCATCACCATGAGACGCGTATGAAACTTTTAACCCGCCAGCGGGTCTACATCGAAAATGAACGGCATTGCGTGACCACACAACGAATGGCTACCCGAACCTGCATAAACACGACTCTCCTCTTGATCCTGGCGGGCCTGGGATCGACCAACGCCAACACACTGCCACTGGATCGTATCGACAACTGGCGAACTCATCGTTTCGTCGGGGAATCGACGTTCTCCTGGCGGCCAGAGGAACAAACCTTATGCATGGAGAGCAATGGAACGGCGTCGGCGCGAATCTGGGAGGCCGACGAACCCTGGCGGCTGACCGACACACTGAGCTGGCAATGGCAGCCAACCCGGGTGATCTCGGAGGTCGACCAGCGTAGCCGCGAGGGAGACGACTTCCCGGGCCGGGTGTACGTCGCCGTTCAGCATCCCATATTTTTCTGGCGCTCCCGCGTGTTGGCCTACGTCCATGCCAGCGATATGGCCGTGAATGAACACTGGCCAAACCCGTTCACCGACCAGTTCCACATGTGGGTTGTCAGCACGGGAGACGATATGAGCTGGCGCTCGATTGAACGGTCTATCGCCGACGACTGGGAAACCGCCTTCGGTGACCGACCGGAGCGGTTTCATGCTATTGGATTGATGGCGGATTCGGATAATAGCGGGCAGAGCACCCGGTTGTGCTTGCGGGATCTGTCAGTTGCGGACACTCAATGACAAAAGTTCTGCGTGAGATATCGGACACGACGCACAT
>NZ_BMXR01000007.1:0-285666 GCF_014651855.1 Saccharospirillum salsuginis | reverse complement strand
AATTGGTCGGGCATGCAGGATTTGATCTGGCCGGCATTCCGGCTGCGGCTCGAGCCACCCCACACTTCTTTCATTCGGGCGTAAAAAAACCGGCCAGTTGGCCGGTTCTTTGAAATTGGTCGGGCATGCAGGATTTGATCTGGCCGGCACTCCGGCTGCGGCCCGAGCCACCCCACACTTTTATCATTCAGGCGTAAAAAAACCGGCCAGATGGCCGGTTCTTTGAAATTGGTCGGGCATGCAGGATTTGAACCTGCGACCCTCGCCACCCCATGACGATGCGCTACCAGACTGCGCTAATGCCCGAAAACGTTGCGAATAATACGCTAAGCGATTGAAAAATCAAGCCTTTTTTGAGGACTAGCAGTGTGAATCGACTATTCCTCGGAGAGCAACTTGAGGACGGCTTCCAACTCGCGAATCATGTCACGGATCAGCGCCTTATGCTGTTCACGCATGGCGTTGCCCTCTTCCGGCTCGGAGAGCTTTTGGCGGGCGCCACCAATGGTAAAGCCGTCTTCGTAGAGAAGATGGCGGATCTGGCGAATGAGGACGACATCGTCGCGCTGGTAGTACCGGCGGTTACCCCGCCGCTTTACCGGACTGAGTTGAGGGAATTCCTGCTCCCAGTAACGCAACACATGCGGTTTTACCGCACATAAATCACTGACTTCGCCAATTGTAAAGTAACGCTTCCCTGGAATAGGAGGCAACTCATCGTTCTGGCTCGGTTCCAGCATAGGCCTCTACTTTTACCTTAAGCTTCTGACCGGGACGAAACGTGACGACCCTGCGCGCGGAAATGGGAATTTCCTCGCCGGTTTTCGGGTTCCGGCCCGGTCTTTGGCGTTTGTCCCTGAGATCGAAGTTGCCGAACCCGGAGAGCTTCACCTGCTCGTTGTGTACCAGACAATCGCGGATCTCTTCAAAGAAGATTTCCACCATTTCCTTGGCTTCGCGCTTGTTCAGGCCAAGCTCTTCGTACAAGCGTTCAGCCATCTCCGCTTTGGTCAGGGCCATTGTCAGCTCCTCAGCGCAGCATCGAACCTCGTCTGCAAGGTGGTGATGATCGAATCCATCAGGTTGTTTATTTCGTCATCAGTAAGAGTGCGCGAAGGATTCTGCCAGGTCAAGCCTAACGCAACGCTTTTTCGTTGCGAATCAATGCCTTTGCCGCGATAGATGTCAAAAAGTGTGAGATTCTCGAGGTCTTCTCCAGCCTTCTCCCGAACACTGTTCACGAGCTCGGAAACCGGGGTATCCTCGTCCACCACCACGGCCAGATCCCGTGTTGAGGCCGGGTACCGCGACAGCGGCGTGAAGGACGGCAATTCGGCTTTCAGCACTTTGTCCAACCGCAGTTCGAACATGAACGTCGGCTGTTTGATCTCGAGCTGACGGGCCTGGTTCGGGTGCAAGGCGCCGATGTAACCCACCAGCTTGCCGTTGCGCTCGATCCGGGCGCACTGCCCCGGGTGCAAGGCACTGTGCTGGCCCGGCACGAATTCGAAACCGACGCCCTTGATCAGTCCGAGGACCTGCTCGACATCCCCTTTGACATCGAAGAAATCAAGCGCTTCGCCGGTCTCGTACCAGCCCTTCGGCAGACGGCTGCCGGTGGCAATGCCCGCCAGCATCGGCACCTGCTCGGTGCCGTTGTCCGTCGCCCGAAAACGTAAACCGGTTTCGAACAGACGCACCCGTTCCTGCTGGCGGTTCAGGTTGTGGCTCACCGCCTTCAGCAGGCCCGGCCACAGCGAAACGCGCATGACCGACATATCGGCTGAAATCGGGTTGGCCAGTTCGATGCCGTGCTCTTTCGGGAACATGGCGGCTTGCAGGCCCGGTTCGACAAAGCTGTAGGTGATGGCTTCCTGATATCCCAGGCTGGCCAGACGGTCGACCAGCAAGTCGGTGGAGACCTTCTGCTCCGCACGACCGCGCGGCCCCAAGGCGGCCTTGGGTACGGTCACCGGCAGACGGTTGTACCCGTAGATGCGGGCGATTTCCTCGATCAGGTCGGCCTCGATCTCCATATCGAAGCGCCAGCTCGGCGCGGTTACGGCCCAACGGCCCTCGCCGCTTGCGGAGACCTCGAAGCCCAGGCCGGTCAGAATTCGCTCGATCTCGGCGACGTCGATGTTCAGCCCCAGGCTGGAGGTTGCGGTATCGGCGCTCAGCTCGATCTTCGCCGGCTCCGGCAACTGGCTGCGATCTTCTTCGACAACCAGCGGACCGGGCTCGGCACCGCAGATGTCCATAAGCAATTGGGTGGCGCGCTCGACGGCCGACTCCTGGAGGCTGGGGTCGACACCCCGCTCGAAACGGTGGCTGGCATCGGTGTGCAAGCCGTATTGACGGGCGCGGCCGGCAATTTCGATCGGTGCGAAGAAGGCACTTTCCAGAAAGACCCGGCGAGTATCGGTGTTCACACCGCTCTGCTCACCCCCCATGACACCGGCCATGGCCAGCGGGCCGTTGCCATCGGTAATTAGCAGGACGTCGTCGGTCAGGTCGATGGTCTGGCCGTCGAGCAACTCCAGTTTTTCTCCCGTTTTGGCCCGACGTACGACGATGCCGCCTTTCAGGCGGTCCAGATCGAAACCGTGCAGCGGTTGACCCAGCTCCAGCATCACGTAGTTGGTGACGTCGACCACCGGGTCGATCGACCGGATGCCGGAGCGACGCAGGCGCTCGACCATCCAGATCGGGCTCTGTGCGGCGACATTGACGTTGTTCAGCACCCGACCGGCGTATCGCGGGCAACCGGCGGTGTCTTCCAGGGTCACCGGGAAGGTATCGTCGTGCACCGGGGCAACCGGTTTGAGGTCAGTCGCACTGACGGGGGTCTGGTTCAGCACACCCACTTCGCGGGCTATGCCGGCGATGCTCAGGCAGTCGGCCCGGTTCGGCGTCAGATCGACTTCGATAGCCAGATCGTTCAGGCCCAGCACATCGCGCAGGTCTTCGCCGACCGGTGCGTCCTCGGCCAACTCCAGGATGCCTTCGTGGTTGTCCGACAGGCCCAGTTCTTTTTCGCTGCACAGCATGCCATGGCTTTCCACCTGGCGCAGCTTGGCCTTTTTGATCTTGAAGTCGCCCGGCAGCACGCCACCGACCGTGGCCAGGGCAACCTTGATGCCGGCCCGGGCGTTAGGGGCGCCGCAGACCACCTGAACGGTCTCGGTGCCGGTATTGACGTGGCATACCTGCAGTTTATCGGCGTTCGGGTGCTGTTCGCACTCGGTGACCTCGGCCACGATCACGCCTTCGAAGCTTTCGGCCACGGGTTCGGCGCCGTCCACTTCCAGACCCGCCATGGTGATCTGATCCATCAGCGCCTGGGAGCCGATATCCGGGTTAACCCATTCACGCAGCCATTGTTCGCTGAATTTCATAAGCTGTGTCCAATCATCCTATTCTGTATGTCGGGTCTCAGTTGAACTGACGCAGGAATTTGAGGTCGTTCTCGAAGAACAGACGCAAGTCGTTGACGCCATAACGCAGCATGGCCAGGCGTTCGACTCCCATGCCGAACGCGAAGCCCTGATACCGGGTGGAATCGACCTTGGAGGCTTCCAGTACGTTCGGGTGCACCATGCCGCAGCCCATCACTTCCAGCCAGCCGGTGTGGCTGCAGACGCGACAGCCGTCGCCACCGCAGATGACGCATTCGATATCGACTTCGGCCGATGGCTCCGTGAACGGGAAATAGGACGGCCGGAAGCGCACCGCCAGCTCTTTTTCGAAGAAGACCCTCAGGAATTCTTCCACGGTGCCTTTAAGGTCCGCGAAACTGACTTCGGTATCGACCAGCAAACCTTCCATCTGGTGGAACATGGGCGTGTGGGTCAGGTCGGAATCGCACCGGTAGACGCGGCCCGGGCAGATGACCCGGATGGGCGGTTCCTGGTGCTCCATGGTCCGCACCTGCACAGGCGAGGTATGGGTCCGCAACAGGGTGCCAGCGTCGAAATAAAAGGTGTCGTGCATGGCACGGGCCGGGTGATGCGACGGGATGTTGAGCGCTTCGAAGTTGTGGTAATCGTCTTCGATCTCAGGCCCCAGGGCGACATCGTAGCCAATGTTGGTGAAGAAGGAGTCCATGCGGCGCAGGGTCTGAGTGATCGGATGCAGCCCGCCCAGGGATTGACGACGCCCCGGCTGGGTCACGTCGATCTTCTCCTGGGCGACTTTGGCGGCCAGTGCCTGCTCTTCGAGCTCCGCCTTGCGGGCACTGATGGCATCGGCCACGGCCGTTTTCACTTCGTTGATCTTGGCGCCCGCCGCGGGACGTTCTTCGGGAGATAGAGCCCCCAACCCCTTCAGCTGAGCGGTGATCTCGCCCTTTTTGCCCAGAAAGCGAACGCGCAGGTCTTCAAGCTCCTGCGGGTTGCCGGCGTTCCGGACGGCTTCTAACGCTCTGGAGTGCAGTTGAGATAGGGTATCCATGGACAGTTGAAACTCCCGTCGAGACTCGCTGGAAAAAGCCCTCACTATAAGGATGGGGCTGAAATAAGCAACTGATTGCTAAGGGAAAGTTGGGGTTTGTAGGAGCGCACGCCGTGCGCGACCTTCTAGGTGGCTTATACCCCAGGCCGCGCACGGAGTGCGCTCCCACAAAACACCGATCAATTTTCCGTAAACAATGTATCGGCGAAACTGCGCTCGCAGTAATGACAGCGCAATTGCACCCGTTCGCCCTGGGTGAGGACTGTGAATCGCGTCTCCACCGGCTCGTTGTGCGTGATGCAGTTCGAATTCGGGCACGGGAAGACGCCGACAAAGACCTCCGGCAGGCTGATCGGAAATTTACGGACCACCCGATAGTCTTCGATGATGTTGACCGTGGCATCCGGGGCGAACAACGCCAACTCGGCGGCATCCTGTTCGGTGAAGGGCCACTCGTCGACCTTGACCAGGTCTTTCAGGCCACTGCCCTTGCTGGGCAGGTTGAGACCCACGGTCAATCGGGCCTGCGCGTTCTTGATTTGCAGCCGCCCGAGTATCACCAGCCCCTTGCCGGCCGGAATGTGGTCGATGACCGTGCCGGATTGAATGGCCTCGACCAGCATGGTTTCGCGTCTGGGTTCAGACATCGGCAGGGTCTCCCTCGACAGAGTCCAGTACGGTTTCGTTCATGACCAGTGACAACAGCGCCTGACGGGCATAGACGCCGTTCTCGGCCTGTTGGAAGTAGTAGGCATGGGGTGTGCGGTCGACCGCGGGATGAATCTCGTCGACGCGTGGCAAGGGGTGCATCACCCGTAAATGTTCCGCCGCCCGCTCCAGCATTTCAGGCTTCAGGATGAACTGGGAAGCCAGATGCATGTATTCGGTCGGGTCGAAGCGTTCTTTTTGTACCCGCGTCATGTAGAGCACGTCGACCAGAGGGATGACATCCTCCAACTGATCAATGTATTCGAACTGGATACCGGCTTCGGTCAGGCTGTCTTCGATGTAGGCCGGCATGGCCAGCGCCTTGGGCGAGACAAAATAAAAGCGCGGCTTGAAATGCCCGAGCGCCTGGGCCAGCGAATGCACCGTCCGGCCATATTTCAGGTCGCCCACCAGCGCCACCGAGAGCCCTTCCAGGCGCCCCTGACATTCGGCGATGGAAAACAGGTCCAACAGTGTCTGGGTCGGATGCTGGTTGGCCCCGTCCCCGCCATTGATGACCGGGATATCCGCCACTTCGGCCGCGAGCCGGGCCGAACCTTCCTGCGGATGACGCATGATGATGGCATCCGCATAGGAAGCGATCATGCGGATACTGTCGGACAGGGTCTCGCCTTTTTTGGACGACGTATGGCCGCTGTCGGAAAAACCGATCAAGGTCCCACCCAGGCGCTGAACCGCTGTTTCGAAGGACAGACGGGTGCGGGTGGATGCTTCGAAGAAGCAACTGGCGATGAGTCGATCCTTGAGCAGAGGTTGGGGTCCGGACGCCTTGAGCTTGGCAGCCCGTTCGATGATGAATTCCAGGTCAGACTTGGAGAGGTCACCGATCGATACGATATCGCGACCGTATAATGGGTTACGCATGCATGGGCCCTGCAAAGATTTGCGGCATTATAAAGTAAGATGCCGTCGACCTCATCCGCCGCCGGACCGTCTTTTTACAGTATGCGAACACCCGCATTTTTGTGATCGACCGCACACCGCCTCGAACAGCGGTCTTATCTGATGCCACCCTGAGAACACTATAAGGATACTTCGCAGGTTTTGGTTTTTATCCGGGGTTCTCTTGGGTACCTTTTCTCGTGCCAGCAGTGATGGCAACACACATTACGAACTGAAATCGAACTGACAGAAGGAAAAAAGGATATGTTGAAAAAGGGAATCCTCAGCGCGGGTCTGGCCTTGATGATGTTGCTGCCGAACGCCTACGCCGCCGAAGGAAACACCGAAACGACTCAAGAAGAGGCCGCCATTCTCTACGTCGACATCAACAATGACGGCGCCGAAAAGCTGGCGGACATCCTGGACGGTGTCGGTACCAGTCGCGCCGAAGCCATTGTCACCTATCGGGAAGAGAACGGCCCCTTCATCGCACCGGAAGACTTGATGAACGTACCAGGCATTGGCCCCGCCACCCTGGAGAAGAACCGGGAGCGCATTCGCGTCGGCATGGTGGAAGGCTGATCCGCTGAGTTTTCATGGACTCGCCGCCACGGACGGCCGTTCAGGATGACATGCACCGTCAGGGACGACCGACGGAATACAGGGACTACAGGGAAATGCAGGAAAGCCGCCAGGAGGGCGGAGTACGGTACCTCACGGAAGAACGGAGACGTAACGCCAGGAAGGCCATGGAGCAAACGCTCACGGAAGAGGTCGGATAGCTGTTTCCAGGAAGGACAGGAACCGTACGTCAGGGAATGTTAAAAGGGATGCCACTGCCAGGATGGCCAGGAAACGCAGACCAGGGAAGAAGCAGGAGTGGTAGCACCAGGACGGTCAGGACAAAGACAGCCAGGAAGGCGTTGGATGTTGTACTGCCAGGACGGCCAGGATGTACTGCGACCCGCCAGGAAGGCACAGGGGCATGGCACTGTGAGGGTGCACAGGAGCAGTACGCCAGGGACGCGGCCATCCTCAAGCGGGAATGCTCGGGGAGTGACGTAAAAGGATGACACGGCCAGGAGGCCACCAGGGAGTTGGGTGTAAAAGACAGACCGGAGTTCCCGTGAGAGCTCCGGTTTCTTTTTTGGTGTGCCGAAAACACAAAAAGCAGCCGATTGGCTGCTTTTTGATTTGGAGCGGGAAACGAGATTCGAACTCGCGACCCCAACCTTGGCAAGGTTGTGCTCTACCACTGAGCTATTCCCGCTGAATACGAAGCTTCGACACATATAAAACGGAAGTGGCGTCCCGTAGGGGACTCGAACCCCTGTTACCGCCGTGAAAGGGCGGTGTCCTAGGCCACTAGACGAACGGGACGTTGCAAAGACGCGTTTCCGTCGAAAGCGGAGCGCATGATAGCAAGATTTTTATCGAGATCAAGAATTTTTTTATAGAAATCAACACATTAAGGTTCGGCGATGTCGATCTCGTTTTTATAGACCCGCTGTTCATGGCGGGAATACGCCGTCTCCCAGCGTTCACACTGGGGGCAGAACCACAGCATGGTAGCGGACTCGAATCCGCAGTGGTTGCACTGGTACACATCCGACAGGCGCAACTTCAGACGCTGCAGGGACTCGACCAAAACGCCCCTCGCCCGCTCTCCGATATCTTCGCGCTGCTCCAGCCAGCGTTGCATCAGGCCGAACGAGGCACCGGAGTTGACGATGTCTTCAAGCTCTTTCTGCCAGATGTCCGCTTTGGGATCGTTCGGTCCAACCAGGTCCAGCAGGGATTCCAGTACCCGATGACTCGGGTGACGATCGTACAACTCTTCCAGATAGCGCCGCAGCCCGGCCTCCCCGCCCGTCAGTCGCACCAGGCTCTTGAGCGCGGGTAACACGACATCGATGCGCCGCACATCGCGGTTGAGCGCTTCTTTCAGCAAACGAATCGCACGATGATAGTGCCCCATCGCGGTTTCGACTTCGGCACTGACGATGAAGGTTCGCGCGCTGTTCGACAGTTTACGTGCCTCTTTCAGAGCGGCACGGGCACCGGCTTCATCGCCGGTACTTTTCAGCAGGTGGGCCTGCTCGCAGTACAGATTGGCCAAACGGATATTACCGGAACCGGGATCACCGTATTTACGCACCAGAGCGATGGCCTTGCCCCACTCATGCTCTCGCTCCAGCACCGTGAGCCAGAGCCGAAAGGCCTGGGCGGAATAGAGTTCGCCGTCGCCGAGAATCATTTCCTCGAGCACCGACTCGGCCCGCCCGAGGAAGCCGGCGGAAAAGTAGTCCTGTGCCAGCTCGACCCGAATGCGATTTCGCTCTTCCCGTTCCAGAACGGACTCAAGCAGCGTTTCATGGACGCGAATCGCCCGATCGGTCTGGCCGCGCTTGCGGAACAGCTCGGCCAGGGCCAAATGCGTCTCCAGGGTGTCCGCATCCACCGGTAACCGCTCGAGGAGTACATCGAGCTCGCGATCCGGTTGCGGCGACAGGGGTTCGAACGGGTCCAGGCGGAAACGCGGTGTTCCGTTGATCGACGTGGTCAGTCGACGCCAGAGCGATTTAACAGCGGTCAGCATCAGGCGCTACCCGAACGCTTCCGTTTTGAAAACCGGCCCAGGATCAACCCGATGAGGATGCCCAGAAACAGGGTTATCAGCAGCCAGATAAACAGCGGCAATGCCGGCGTGTTCCAGGCCATGAAGGCGAGTGAGACGGTTTGGTTGTTACCGAAGGCGAGCAGCCAGGCCAACACAAACAGGGTCAGCGCGATGAGGATCTTGAATGATCGAGCGATCATGGACGAATTTGGCCTCCCGGCTCAGGCAAGGAAGGTGAGCGCTTATTTGTCGATGATGCCTACGTTGACGGATTCGCGCAGTTCCTTGCCGGGTTTGAAGTGCGGTACGTATTTACCTTCCAGGGATACGGATTCACCGGTTTTCGGATTACGACCCACCCGTGGGGAGCGATAATGCAGCGAAAAGCTGCCAAAACCCCGGATTTCGATCCGTTCTCCGTCGGCCAGGCTTTCCGCCATATGATCGAGCATGGTCTTGATGGCCAGCTCGACATCCTTGACCGACAGTTGGGATTGTCGATCGACGATGCGTTCTATGAGTTCGGACTTGGTCATCTGAACCTCCCCGGTCGGGCGTACCGAAGGAATCCTGGGGAAAAGCCCCGCAAGACACCTTTGCGTTCCGGAATTAGACTAAATCAGCCCTGAAAATAACACAAGTGTTTATTTTTTAACGTTTTTTTGTTGTCCCTCTCCCGGAGGTAGAGGGGATGCCCACAAAAAAGCCGGCGCAAGGCCGGCTTTCTTCACTGGAACTCGGGGTTCAACGATTACTCGCTGCCCTGCTCCATCTTCTGCTTGATCAGGTCGCCAATGGTGGTCGGACCGGAAGCTTCGGCCGCTTTCTCTTTCAATTCGCGAACAGCGGCTTTCTCTTCCTGAACGTCCTTCGCCTTGATGGACAGGCTGATGACGCGGTTCTTGCGATCAACGCTGACGATCTTGGCTTCGATTTCGTCACCTTCGTTCAGGACGTTGCGCGCGTCCTCGACCTTGTCGCGGGAGATTTCGGAGGCCTTCAAAATGCCTTCGACTTCGTCGGACAGGGTGAGCGTGGCCGCCTTGGCATCCACTTCTTTAACGGTACCGGTGACCAGGGAGCCCTTGTCGTTCAGGGAGACGAACTCGGCGAACGGGTCGCTGTCCAGCTGCTTGATGCCCAGGGAAATGCGCTCGCGTTCCGGGTCGATGGACAGGATGATGGTTTCCAGCTCATCGCCTTTCTTGTACTTGCGAACCGCATCTTCGCCGGATTCGTTCCAGCTGATGTCGGACAGGTGAACCAGACCGTCGATGCCGCCTTCCAGACCGATGAAGATACCGAAGTCAGTAATGGACTTGATCTTGCCGGTAACCTTGTCGCCCTTGTTGTACTTGTTGGAAAAGTCTTCCCAAGGATTGACAACAGTCTGCTTGATGCCCAGGGAGATACGACGACGCTCTTCGTCGATGTCCAGGATCATCACGTCGATCTCGTCGCCGACGGAGACCACTTTGGACGGATGGATGTTCTTGTTGGTCCAGTCCATTTCGGAAACGTGAACCAGACCTTCGACACCCTCTTCCAGTTCGGCGAAGCAGCCGTAGTCGGTCAGGTTGGTAACGCGCGCCTTGACCACGGACTCTTCCGGGTAACGACCCTTGATGTCGACCCAGGGATCTTCGCCCAGTTGCTTCAGACCCAGGGAAACGCGGTTGCGCTCGCGGTCGAACTTGAGGACCTTGACTTCGATCTCGTCGCCGACCTGAACGATTTCGCTCGGGTGCTTGATGCGCTTCCAGGCCATGTCGGTGATATGCAGCAGGCCGTCGACGCCGCCCAGATCCACGAAGGCACCGTAGTCGGTCAGGTTCTTGACGATACCCTTGACGACCTGGCCTTCCTGAAGGCTGGCCAGCAGTTCTTCACGCTCGGCGCTGTTGGAGGCTTCCAGAACGGCGCGGCGGGAAACGACGACGTTGTTGCGACGACGGTCGAGCTTGATGACTTTGAAGTCCAGCTCTTTGCCTTCCAGGTGGGTCGTATCGCGTACCGGACGGATATCGACCAGAGAGCCCGGCAGGAAGGCGCGTACAGAGCTGATGTCGACGGTAAAGCCACCCTTGACCTTGCCGTTGATAACACCTTTGACCACTTCTTCCGCTTCGTAAGCTTTTTCCAGCTCGGACCAGGCTTCCGCGCGCTTGGCTTTCTCGCGGGACAGTCGAGTGTCACCGAAGCCGTCTTCGACCGCTTCCAGAGCCACTTTGACTTCGTCGCCCACGGCGATTTCCAGTTCGCCCTCTTCGTTCAGGAATTGTGAACGAGGGATGATGCCTTCGGATTTCAGGCCAGCGTGAACCGTTACCCAGTCGGAGTCGATGTCGACGACGACGCCGGTAACAATGGAGCCCGGCTCCATCTCGATCGTTTTTAAGCTTTCTTCAAAAAGTTCAGCGAAAGATTCAGTCATTCGAATAATAATCCCAGTGATTAACGGCCCGACGCCCTGTTTGCATAGGGTTCAGTGCGTTTCGGGCTTTACCGCACGCCAGCCCGCACGGGTCAATCCAACATATCCCGGCGTCGCGCTGCTGGTACTTGCGACTGCCCCGGGAGCCTTGTGAAAGCGGTCAAAAAGAACACAATCACGCGTTTTAGGAGCGCGTATTATACGGATTAGACTATGAGAACCAAGGGGTTTGCGTAATTTTCCCCCAAGTTAGGCCACAATTCCGCGATCCGCCACCAGACTCAACACTTCATCCAGAACGGCATCGATATTTTTATCGGTGGTATCGACGACGACGGCGTCCTCCGCCGGTACCAGCGGAGCCACCGAGCGGTTGCGGTCCCGGTCATCGCGCTCTTCGATGTCTTGCAGCACTTTCTCGTAGGTGGCGACGACACCGCCGTCTTGCAACTGTTTCAGGCGACGATGGGCACGCTCTTCCGCGGATGCGGTCATGAACACCTTCAACGGCGCGTCCGGGAAGACAACCGTCCCCATATCGCGGCCATCGGCGATCAGCCCCGGTTCGGTGCGAAAGGCGCGCTGGCGCTTGAGCAACGCATCGCGCACCCGCGAGAACGCCGCCACGCGCGAGGCGTTGGAGCCGACCTCCTCGGAGCGGATCTGACGGGTCACGTCATCCCCTTCCAACAGAATGACCACGGCGTCTTCCTGTTGCTTGAATTGAATATCCAGATGCTCGGCGATCACCGACAGGGCCGATTCGTTGCTGAAATCGACACCGTGGTTCATCGCGGCCAGGGCGGCCAGTCGATATAACGCCCCGGAATCCAGGTAGTGCCAGTTGAATCGCTTGGCCAGCAGACCGCTGATGGTCCCCTTGCCGACGCCACCCGGTCCGTCCAGAGTGATGACGGGTGCTTTGGTTTGCATAATTCAGTCCTCTACGGTCACCGAGTATCCGAGCCGGCTGGCGTGCTCGGCAAACCCGGGATAGGCGCCCAAAACACGCCCGGAATGTCTGATGATGACAGGGCGACTCGCCACCTGGGCGGCCACCATGAAAGCCAGTGCGACACGATGGTCACCGGCGCAGTCGACGATGCCGCCGTCGAATCGCCGGTCCGCACGGCCGCGGATGATGACGTCATCACCTTTCAGTTCTATGTCAGCGCCCAGCACAGTCAGGCCTTCGATCATGCGCTTGAGGCGGTCGGTCTCCTTGTAACGGAGCTCGCGAACCCCTTCGATACGGGTCTCGCCCTCGGCACGGGCCGCCAGGACGAACAACACCGGAAATTCGTCGATGGTGCGGCCACTGTAGTCGGTTCCATACACCCCGGCGCCGAGGGGCGCGTATCTTACCCGAAGATCGGCCACCGGCTCACCCCCCTGTTCGCGTTCATTCAACACCTCGACCGACCCGCCCATGTCAAGCAGGATGTCCAGAAAGCCGGTCCGGGTCGGGTTGACACCGATGCCGTCCAGCCGGATGTCCGAACCGGGAACCAGGGTCGCGGCCGCCATATGAAACGCCGCCAGGGAAAAGTCACCGGGAATGTCGAGATCCAGCGCCGGCAATCGCTTGGGGGGTGTAAAACTCAGCCAGCCGTCCCGAGTGTCGATATCGCATCCCAGCCCGGCCAACAGTCGTTCGGTATGATTGCGGCTGATTGTGGGCTCTTTCATACGGGCCGGCACCCCGGCGCACAGTGCGGCCAGCAGGACGGCGGACTTCACCTGGGCGCTGGCCATTGGCAATTCATAATCGATACTGTGCAGTGAATCGACCGGTCGGATCAGAATCGGCGCGGTACCCCGAGGCGTCAGCTCCAGCCGGGCGCCCATGGTTTCCAGCGGCTTCTGAATGCGATCCATGGGTCTCTGGCTCAGCGACGCATCGCCGATCAGCTCACTGGCGAAACCCTGAGCGGCCAGCACACCGGCCAGCAGCCGCATCGAGGTGCCGGAACATCCCATGTACAGCGGACTGTCGGCCTGTCGTAAACCTTTGAGTCCATGGCCGGTCACGCGCACTTCACCGGAATCGTCGTCCTGGATGTCGACTCCCAGTTTACGCAGAGCTTCCAGGGTCGTGCGGTTGTCGTCGCCCTCGCCGAAACCGCGTATGTGACTCTCGCCTTCGGCCAGAGCCGCCAGAATCACGGCCCGATGGGAAATCGACTTGTCGCCCGGCAGGCTCAGCGTACCGGACAGGCCGCGGTGCATGGGCGCGGTGATCAGGTTCTTGCGGACATCGTCACCATGACGCTGGCGGCTTTGCAGTATCTGAGTGAAGTAGTCACGAGCGGACTTGGCACGACCGAAGACATCGAGCAGCCGGTCGCCCTGGTGGTGCTCGATGGCCTGGGCCAGTTCGTCCAGATCCGCCTGGAATTTCCGCAGAATGCCCAGAGTCGCCTCGCCGTTGGCGAGAAAAATGTCGTGCCACATGGTCGGGTCCGAGGCGGCGATGCGGGTAAAATCGCGAAACCCGCCCGCGGCGTAGCGGAAGATCTCACGGTTCTCGGACTCCCGCGCCAGTGTATCGACCAGGGAAAACGCCAGCAGGTGTGGCAGATGACTGGTCGCCGCCAGCACTTCATCGTGGCGGGCCACTGGCATGGTGACCACTTCGGCACCCACGGCCTGCCAGAGTTTGGTCAGCGTGGCCACGGCGTCGTTTGAGGAAGACGGCAACGGCGTCAGAATCAGCATGTGGCGGTCGAACAAATCCGATTTGGCCGCCTCGACCCCGGAACGTTCGGCGCCGGCAATCGGGTGACCCGGCACGAAACCGGCCGGCAACGCACCCAAGACCTCGCGCGCGGCCTCGACCACCACACCTTTGACACTGCCGACGTCGGAAATGACAGTACGTTCGGTCAGATGGGGTTTGAAATCGGCCAGTACCGAGCGCATGGCCAGTACCGGCACGGCGATCAGCAAGACATCGAACGGAGGCACCCGGTCGGTATCGGCCACGACCTCGTCGATGATGCCGAGTTCGAGGGCACGCTCGGCGACACCGGGTGCGGCATCCATACCCAATACATGGGCGGACTGGGACAGGCGCAACGCCTTGGCAAAGGAAGCACCGATCAGACCCAGGCCGACGACCAGCACCCGGGGCAGAGCCGTCGCCGTCATAGAAAGACCAGCTCGCGTTCCAGGGATTCGATAAAGCGTTTGTTCTCCGCCTCCAGCCCGATGGATACCCGCAAATGCTTGGGCATGCCGTAGCTGGCGAGCGGACGCACAATGATGCCCGATTTCAACAGGCCATTATGCAGGGCGGCGGTTTTTTCCGACGAACCCACCTTGAACGTGATGAAATTGGTGACCGACGGAATGGTATCGAGACCCAGCCGGTCGAAGGCTTCGTTCAACTGCTCGCGACCGCGCTCGTTCAGGCTCAGGCTGGATTCCAGGAACGCCTGATCGCCCAGGGCCGCCTCGGCCGCCGCCAGCGCCGGGCTGGTCACATTGAACGGTTGGCGTACCCGGTTCAGCACGTCCGCCACCTGGGGGTGGGATACGCCGAAACCGATGCGCAACCCGGCCAGACCGTACGCCTTGGAAAAGGTTCGGGTGACGATCAGGTTCGGGTACTTGCGCTGCAGTTTGATGCCGCTCGGGTAGTTGTCCTGGTCGACGTATTCGGCATAGGCCTCGTCCAGCACCACCAGAACATGTTCCGGCACGAATTTCAGAAAGGCTTTCAGTTCGCCCTTGCTGATCCAGGTGCCGGTGGGATTATTGGGGTTGGCGATGAACACCACACGGGTGCGTTCGTTGATCGCCTCGGCCATGGCATCAAGATCGTGCCCCCAATTGCGGGCGGGTGTCACCACGGCCTTGGCCCCGGCCGCCTGAACCACCAGCGGATAGACGGCGAAGGCGTATTCGCTCATCACCGCTTCCATCCCGGGTTGCAGGTAAGCGCGGGCCACCAGTTCGAACAACTCGTTGGATCCGCAGCCGAGAGTGATTTGTTCGGCGTCGATGCTGTGCCGGGTGGCCAGCGCCTCTTTCAGACGATAGCCGCTGCCGTCCGGGTAGCGGGACAAATCGGCCAGCGTGCCCTCGATGGCTTCCTGCACCCGGGGCGAGAGCCCGAGTGGATTCTCGTTACTGGCCAGCTTGATGACGTCTTCAACGCCCAGCTCGCGTTTTAATTCATCCGTCGGTTTGCCCGGGACATAGGGGCTCAGTTCCTGAACCCCGGGGACAGCCAGTGCGATGTAATCACAACTCATAGCGGATCCTGTTGATTCGACGACTCGCGGCCCTGGGGTCCATTACAACACCGCTTTCGGGTAGGACCCCAGCACCTTCACTTCAACCGCCTTCTTGCGGATTTCATCCAGGGCCTGCCGGACATTGACGTCCTCGACATGGCCGGCGAAATCGATGAAAAAGACATAGGTCCAGTTTCCGGAGGGCGACGGCCGGGTTTCCAGACGCGTCATGTCCACGTTGTGGTCGCTGAACGGCTGCAACAGGTGATACAGCGCACCCGGTTCGTTGCGCATCGAAACCACGACGGAGGTCTTGTCGTCGCCGGAGACGCCGACGTCCTGGGTGCCGATAATCAGGAAACGGGTCGAATTGTCCGGCGCATCCTCGATCTTGTGTTCGATGATGTCCAGGTCGTACAACTGGGCGGCCATTTCACCGGCGATGGCGGCTGAATTCCACTCGCCGTGCACCCGACGCGCCGCCTCGGCGTTGCTGTTCACGGCGATGCGTTCGGCCATCGGCATATGGGCATCGAGCCATTTGCGGCATTGCGCCAGCGACTGCTGGTGGCTGTATACGCGGGAAATCTTGTCCCGCTGGGTATTCGGCCCGGCCATCAGATTATGATGAATGCGCAGCTCCACCTCGCCGCAAATGCGCAGGTTGGAGTTGATGAAACTGTCCAGGGTGTGGTTGACCACACCTTCGGTCGAGTTTTCCACCGGCACCACACCGTAGGTGCAGGCCCCCGCCTCGACTTCGCGGAAGACTTCATCGATGGCCGGCATCGGCTTGGAATGCACCCAACGGCCGAAATGCTTGACGGCGGCCTGCTGGGTGAAAGTGCCTTCGGGGCCCAGATAGGCCACTTCCAGCGGCTTCTCCAACGCCAGACAGGCGGACATGATCTCCCGGAACAAGCGGGCCATGTCCTCGTTGCCGAGCGGACCAATATTGCGCTCCATCACCCGGGTCAGCACCTGGGCTTCGCGCTCGGGGCGATAGAAAACGGCCGTATCCGGCGCGGCTTTCATTTTGACCTCGGCCACTTTCAGAGCGCACTGGGCGCGGCGGGAAATCAGCTGCAGGATCTCGCCGTCGAGCCGGTCGATCTCATCGCGCAGATCGGCGAGGTCCATGTTGTCGGGATTGACGGGTTTGGGAGCGTCCTGATCAGCCATGGCGTTGCTCGAAATCCTTCATGAAGTCCACCAGCCCCCGCACACCGGCGAGCGGCATGGCATTGTAGATGCTGGCGCGCATGCCACCGACACTGCGGTGACCCTGCAGGTTATAGAGACCGGCTTCTCCGGCCTCGGCCAGGAATCGATCGTTCAACTGTTCGTCGGCCAGTATAAAAGGCACGTTCATGCGTGACCGGTGTTCCAAAGCGATGGGGTTGCGGTAGAACTCGCTCCGATCGATGGCATCGTACAACAGGGCCGCTTTTTCGGCATTAATACCTTCGATGGCGCGCACACCGCCCTGCCCTTCGAGCCAATCGAACACCAGACCGGCCAGATAGATGGCAAATGTCGGCGGCGTGTTGACCATGGAGCCGTTATCCGCCTGCGCTTTATAGTTCAGTAGCGACGGTGTGTCGTGCATCACCTCGCCCAGCAGCGACTTACGCACAATGACCAGAGTCAGGCCGGCCGGGCCGATGTTTTTCTGGGCACCGGCGTAAATCAGGTCGAAGTCCTCGACATTGATCGGGCGGGACAGGATGCAGGAGGACATATCGGCCACCAGAGGCACGTCGCCGGTCTCCGGGACGTAATTGAACTCCACGCCACCGATAGTCTCGTTCGGCGTGTAATGCAGGTAGGCGGCATCCGCACCGACGGAGAATTCGTCGGCACGGACCGCGCGGCGATAGCCTTCGTCTTTGGTGGACGCCAGAACGCGCGTCTCGCCATAGCGACCGGCCTCCTTGATCGCCTTGACCGACCAGGCTCCGGTATCCAGAAATTCGGCAGCGCCACCGCGTGACATCAGATTCATCGGCACGCAGGAAAACTGCAGCGTCGCGCCCCCCTGCATGAACAGCACGGCGTAGTCCTCGGGGATGTTCATCAGCGTACGCAAGCGGGCTTCCGCGCCTTCCAGCACACTGACAAATTCCGGGGACCGATGGGACAATTCCATCACCGACATGCCGGTTCCCTGCCAGTCCGGCAGTTCTTCCTGGGCTCGTTGCATGACCGCCCCGGGTAACATGGCGGGGCCGGAACAAAAATTATATCCGCGCGTCATTGGTCTCAAGGTTTCCTGCGTTATCGTCTGTCGAACCGTTCACTCAGTGTCGGAGTCGGACTCGTCACCGTCGTCGGCCGCTTCCTCACCGGAAGCGTCCTGACCGGGTGCCGCCGGTTCGTGCTCGGCGTCCGGTGTCTCGGCCTTGTCCAGAACCGATTCGTCCTCGTCCGGCTCTTCGATGCGCTCGATACCGACCAGACGCTCATCCTCCGCCAGGCGAATCAATTTCACACCCTGGGTGTTGCGGCTGAGCACTGATATGCCCTCGACCGCGGTCCGCACCAGCGTACCCTGGTCGCTGATCAGCATGACCTCGTCCCCTTCGAACACCTGCTTGGCGCCCACCAGAGGACCATTTCGGTCGTTGGTCACCATGGCGATCACACCCTGGGTGCCGCGTCCTTTGGTCGGGAACTCGGTGACATCGGTACGCTTGCCGTAGCCGCGTTCGGAGGCGGTCAGAATAGTGCCGTCCTGCTGCGGAATGATCAGCGAGATCACCCGTTGCTCCGGTTGCAGCTTGATACCGCGCACGCCGCGTGCGGTCCTGCCCATGGCGCGGACATGCGACTCTTCAAAACGCACCACCTTGCCGGCATCGGACAGCAACATCACTTCACGCTTGCCGTCGGTCAGCGCCACGCCGACCAGGCGGTCGCCCTCGTCCACCGACAGGGCGATCAGGCCGGACGTACGGGGCCGGGAAAACGCCTCAAGCGACGTTTTCTTGACCGTACCGTTGGCTGTTGCCATGAAGATGTAGTGATCCGGATCGTACTCGCGGATCGGCAGAATCGCTGTCACCCGCTCATCGTTGTCGAGCGGCAACAAATTCACCATCGGCCGCCCCCGGGCGTTACGGCTCGCCTGCGGAACTTCGAACACACGCAGCCAGTACACCTTACCTCGGCTGGTGAAGCACAGAATGGTGTCGTGAGTATTGGCCACCAGCAGGTGTTCGATGAAATCGTCGTCTTTCAATGCCGACGCCGACCGGCCGCGGCCACCACGACGTTGCGCCTCGTAATCGGTCAGCGGCTGGGTCTTGGCGTAGCCGCCGTGGGAGATGGTGACCACCATGTCTTCCTCGGTGATCAGGTCTTCCATGGACAGGTCGAGACGGCTGGCGATGATTTCGGATTTGCGCTCATCGCCGAACTGGGACTTCACTTCGCGCAGCTCTTCACAGATCACTTCCATCAGCCGCTCATAGCTGTCCAGAATGCGCAGGTACTCGCCGATGTCGTCGATGATCTGCTTGTATTCGCCGATCAGCTTTTCGTGCTCCAGGCCGGTCAGCTTCTGCAGACGCATGTCGAGAATCTGTTGCGCCTGGGCTGGCGACAGGAAGTAGCGCTCGTCGTGAACGCCGTACTGGTCTTCCAGGTCTTCCGGGCGGGAAATATCGGCGCCGGCGCGTTCCAGCATGGCGGAGACGTCGCCCAGCTCCCAGCTTTGCGCCAGCATGCGCTCTTTGGCTTCGGCGCCGGTGGCACTGCCCCGGATCAGCTCGATCATCCGGTCGATATTGGCCAGAGCGATGGCCAGACCTTCGAGGATATGGCCGCGCTGGCGTGCCTTGCGCAGGTCGTAAATGGTACGCCGGGTCACCACCTCGCGGCGGTGACGGATAAAGGCGTCGAGCATTTCCTTCAGATTCAGCGTCTTCGGCTGACCGTCGACCAGGGCCACGGTGTTGATGCCGAAGACGGATTCGAGCTGGGTCTGGGCGTAGAGGTTGTTCAGCACCACATCGCCGGACTCGCCGCGCTTCATCTCAATGGCGATGCGCAGACCGTCTTTGTCCGACTCGTCACGCAGCTCGGAGATGCCCTCGATCTTCTTGTCCTTGACCAGTTCCGCGATCTTCTCGATCAAGCGGGCCTTGTTCACCTGGTAGGGAATCTCGTGGACGATGATGCTTTCGCGGCTGGTTTTCGGGTCGACCAGCACTTCGGCCCGGGCACGGATGTAGATGCGGCCGCGACCGGTCCGGTACGCCTCGACGATGCCCTTGCGGCCGTTGATGATGGCCCCGGTCGGAAAATCCGGCCCCGGGATGTATTGCATCAGATCGTCGACGGTCAGGTCCGGGTCGTCGATCAGCGCCAGACAGCCATCGATCACTTCATTCAGGTTGTGCGGCGGGATGTTGGTCGCCATGCCCACGGCGATACCGGAGGCCCCGTTGACCAGCAGGTTCGGCACCTTGGTCGGCAGTACGTCCGGGATCAGTTCGGTGCCGTCGTAGTTCTCGACGTAATCGACCGTTTCCTTTTCCAGGTCGGCCAGCAGCTCGTGGGCCAGACGGTCCATGCGGATTTCGGTGTAACGCATGGCCGCGGCGGAGTCACCGTCGATGGAACCGAAGTTCCCCTGACCGTCGACCAGGGTGTAGCGCATGTTGAAGGGCTGGGCCATGCGCACGATGGTGTCGTAGACGGCCGAATCCCCGTGCGGGTGGTATTTACCGATGACGTCGCCCACGACACGGGCCGACTTCTTGTACGGTTTGTTCCAGTCGGTGCCCAGCACGCTCATCGCGTACAGCACGCGGCGATGCACCGGCTTCAGGCCATCACGGACGTCAGGCAGTGCCCGGCCGACAATGACGCTCATCGCGTAATCGAGGTAGGACTGTTTCAGTTCCTCCTCAATATTAACGTGGAGGATTTCTTTGGCTAACTCACCCATGCGGTTCGGTATCCTTTATGCTCTGGGAGCCTGTCGATCAATGTTCGCAGACGCCTTAACAACCGGTCTCGGGGTGCCGAAACCGGCGTAAAACAGGGGCGAAATCATACCACAAATCAATGAGATAGATAGCGGGGAGCACAGGCGCACTGGTTAACCCGGCCGCCACCCACTAGAATGGCGACCCTGACTGATCATTCAACAAATCAAAGGGCTCACATGGAAACCATCGACACCTTGATCCACGCCCGGTGGATCGTCCCGGTCAACGCCAAGCGCGACGTCCTCACCGACCACAGCCTCGCCATTCGCGACGGCCGCATCGTCGACATCCTGCCGACCGATGCCGCCAAGATCCAATACCAGGCGAGCAACACGATGGACCTTGGCGACCAGGCCCTGATCCCCGGTTTCGTGAACGCCCACGGCCACGCCGCCATGGCCATGTTCCGCGGCCTGGGCGACGACCTCGAACTGATGACCTGGCTCAACGACCACATCTGGCCGGCCGAAGGCGCCTGGGTCAGCGACGACTTCGTCGGCGACGGCACCGAACTGGCCATCGCCGAAATGATCCGTTCCGGCACCACCACCTTCTCCGACAACTACTTCTTCCCGGCCGCCGCCGCCGAACGCGTATTGAAAGCCGGCGTCCGCGCCCAGCTCTGCTTCCCGACCATCGACTTCCCGACCAACTGGGCGAAAACCCCGGACGAACACATCGACCTGGGTATGAAAGTCGTCGAACAGTACAAGGGCAACGACCAGCTCAAGGTCATGTTCGGCCCGCACGCACCCTACACCTGCTCCGACGAGCCGCTAATCCGCATCCGCGATCTCGCCAAAAAGCACGATCTGATGATCCAGATGCACGTCCACGAGACCCAGACCGAAGTCGACGGCGAGCTCGAAAAACGCGGCAACCGCCCGGTCCGTCGCCTCAAGGAACTTGGCTTGCTCAACGACCGGTTCCAAGCCGTTCACATGACCGCCATGAACGAAGACGACATCGCGGACGTCATCGAAACCGGCGCCCACATCGTTCACTGCCCGGAATCCAACCTGAAACTCGCCAGCGGCTTCTGCCCCGTCGACACCCTGCAGAAGAAAGGCGTCAACGTCGCCCTCGGCACCGACGGCGCTGCCAGCAACAACGACCTCGACATGCTCGGCGAAATGCGCACCGCCGCCATGCTCGCCAAAGCCGTCGGCCAGAACGCCGTCGCCCTGCCCGCCATGGAAGCGCTCGCCATGGCCACCGTCAACGGTGCCATCGCCATGGGCTGGGACAGCGAGATCGGCAGCCTCGAAGTTGGCAAGCGCGCGGACATCACTGCCATCCGCCTCGACGACCTGGAAAGCCAGCCGGTCTACGACCCGGTTTCCCACATTGTCTACGCCTCCACCCGAGACCAGGTCAGCAACGTCTGGGTCGACGGCAAGCAGTTGCTGGCCGATCGCGAGCTGACGACTCTGGATAAGGACGGTATCATCAGTAATACGCGCCAGTGGCGGGACCGTATACAGAAGGGCTAGTCCAGACTAGCGCCTGGAATCCGCGCCGGCTGCCGGGTGGTCTCCTGAAGGGTCGCCATGAACCCGTCCATGGGGGCTTGGCGGCAGCATCCATGCTGCCGACACCCCTTCATGAGACCACCCGGCATCCGCCACTCGGTCTTGGAACAATTCACGCATCGAGACCTTACACCCAGGCTCATGACACGAACCCCATTCAATTGCACAGGTACGTCCGAGTGACTCAAAACATCGACCCTGCTGAACTCGCCAAGTTCGAATCCCTGGCCAGCCGCTGGTGGGACCCGAATTCAGAATTCAAGCCGCTGCACGATATCAATCCCGCCCGGGCCGGCTACATCGACCAGCATATCAACGTGGCCGGCAAAGACGTGCTCGACGTTGGCTGTGGTGGCGGTATCCTGACCGAGGCTCTGGCCCAGCGCGGCGCCCGGGTGACCGGCATCGACATGACCGAAGCCCCGCTCAAGGTGGCTCAATTGCATGCACTGGACAGTGAGCTCGAGGGCGTGACCTACCGGCAAATCACGGCCGAGTCCCTCGCCGAGGAACAGGCAGGCCAATACGATGTCATCACCTGCCTGGAAATGCTCGAGCACGTACCCGACCCAATGTCCGTCATCCAGGCCATTCATACCCTGCTCAAGCCCGGCGGCCTGGCGTTTTTCTCCACCATCAACCGCAACCCCAAGGCCTGGGCCATGGCCATTGTTGGCGCTGAATACGTCTTGAGACTGCTGCCCAAAGGCACCCACGAATACCGCAAACTGATTCGCCCGAGCGAGCTCAAGCGCTGGGCCGAGACCGCCGGATTGCAAGTTACGGAGTTCAAGGGCATGCACTACAACCCCTTTTCTCGCAACTGCTCGTTGAACGCCGACGTGTCGGTCAATTACCTGATGGCCAGCCGCAAGCCCGAGGACGTATGACCGCCCAGTCATCGCCCCGCGCCCTGTTGTTCGACCTGGACGGCACCTTGCTGGATTCGGCTCCGGCCTTCCTGACAGCACTGGACACCTATTGCGACCAAGTCGGCCGGCCGCGCATCACCGAGCACCGCGAGCATTATGCCTCCGCCGGCGCCCGGGCCGCTGTGGCCGAGCTGTACAACATCACCGCCGATCATCCGGACTTCGAGCGGCACCGGGCCGATTTCCTGTCGGTCTATCTCGACATTCCGGTCACGCTGAACCGCTGGTACCCGGGCGTCGAAGCCCTGATGACGCGTCTGACCGAAGACGGGGTGCCCTGGGGCATCGTCACCAATAAACCCAGGCCGCACACCGAGGCGGTGCTCGCCCACCTGCTGGCCGACACACCGCCACCGAGCCTGGTTTGCCAGGGCGACCTGCCGACGATCAAGCCGGACCCGGCGATGTTATTGGCGGCCGCCGAAGCGCTGAATCTGGATGCCAGCCACTGCCTCTACGCCGGCGATCACCTGCGCGACATCCAGGCCGCCAAAGCAGCGGGCATGCATTCTCTGGCTTGCACTTACGGCTATCTGCACGACAATGACACCCCCGAACACTGGGGCGCGGACGATCTGGTCCACACCCCGCACGAATTGACCGAAAAGGCACTGCAATGGCTGACACCTCCTCAACCCCTACACTGACCCGCGCCGATCTCGACCGCTCCCAAACGACGGACGCCCTCAAGGATCAGGTTATCCTGGTCACCGGCGCCGGTGACGGCATCGGCCAGGCCGCCGCGCTGGATTTCGCCCGAGCCGGCGCCCACGTCGTCCTGATTGGCCGCACCCAATCCAAGCTGGAGGCGGTCTACGACCGGATCGAGGAAGAAACCGACACCCAGCCGATCATCCTGCCGATCGACCTGGCGGAACTGACCATCGAGAACGCCCGCGAGCTGGCCTACGGCATCGAACAGAACTACGGCCGACTCGACGGTGTTTTGCTGAACGCCTCCCTGCTCGGCACCAAGATGTCGATCGCCCAATACCCGGCGGACATCTGGGACAAGGTCATGCAGGTCAACGTCAACAGCTGCTTCTATTTAACCCAGGCCCTGCTGCCGATGCTGGAAGCGGCAGAACATGGCCGCCTGATATTCACCACCTCGAGCGTCGGCCGTCAGGGCCGTGCCTACTGGGGCGCCTACGCCGTGTCCAAGTTCGCGACCGAAGGGCTGATGCAGATCCTGGCCGACGAGTTGAAGAACATCTCCAAGGTCCGCACCCACTGCATCAACCCCGGCGGCACCCGCACCGCCATGCGCGCCCAGGCCTACCCCGGCGAAGACCCGGCCAGCGTACCGGCGCCGGAAGAGCACATGCCCCTGTATCGGTATTTGATGAGTCCGGAGAGTCAGGGGTTGCATGGTCTGTCCGTGGATGCGCGGGACTTTCTGTAGGGTGGGCAGTGCCCACCATGGAAGTAATACTACCTACTGACTCTGACGACTTGGATGGTTGACGGCTTAACTCTAAAGGTCATGGTGGGCGACCGAAACGTCGGACCGTCCCACCCTACCTGATACGCGCTCGGCCAGCACGCCAACTCAAACGACAAATTTCTGACTCCGGCCCCTCCCCACCCACCGGCAAACCCTGTCCGCCCCGCCGATTTTCCGCCGCCATCTTCTCCAACCCCTTGATTTAACAGAGTTTTCCATATTGGCACGGATATCGCTAATACCTCTGAAAAGCGGCAATAAGCGGTAAACACCATGCCAACCAGCATCGGACAGAGCCACAAGTGGCAGGAACGCAAACACCTGCAGTCCACACCCGGCGACGCGGATCAGCTAAAAGACTTTCGTCTCCAGGTTTTGACCCAGTTGCAAACGACCCTGGACGTTGAACAGATCCTGCGAATCTTCCATGCGGAACTGCAACAATTGGTGCCTCTCGCCGGTTGCGATTACCACCTGCCCGGCCAAAGCATCAGCCTGAACCTGGGTGATACCGGACGGCACCGGTGCAGCTACCAGCTGTCGCTGAACGATGAGGATTACGGGGAGATCGCCTTTACCCGCAACCGTCGCTTTCAGGAGCGGGAACTGACGTTGCTGGAGTCGGTCATGGGGCTGCTGATTTACCCGTTGCGCAACGCCCTGAGCTACCGCCGCGCCATCGACACCGCCATGATCGACCCGCTGACCGGTCTGAGCAATCGGGGCGCCATGGCGATGACCCTGAATCGGGAAATCGACCGCTCGCGCCGACATCACCAGGACATGAGCATCCTGATGATCGACATCGACCACTTCAAAGCGCTGAATGACCGCTACGGCCACCTGACCGGCGACGATGTGCTGCGCCAGGTGGCGCGACTGATGGACGGCGCGATTCGCGGCTGCGACGCCTGCTTCCGGTTCGGCGGGGAGGAATTCCTGATCGTACTGTCCAACTCCAACCTGCCGCTGGCCCGACTGGTGGCCGAACGACTGCGGCAGACCGTCTATAACGAGACACGGTCACCGGATCCGAACAACCCGATCACCGTCAGCATTGGAGTCGCGCACTACGAAAATGAAGTGGATTGGCCCGAGTTGGTGAACCGGGCCGATCAGGCCTTGTATGAGGCGAAACAGGCGGGGCGCAACCGAGTTGTGGCGAGCCATGTGCGGTCTGTTGACGGAGAGTGGTTGTTGTAAGTTCTCCCTCTCCCTAACCCTCTCCCAGAGGGAGAGGGAACTGTTTGCTCCCCTCTCCCTCTGGGAGAGGGGTCGGGGGTGAGGGCTTTCTACACCGACTTGCGAACCGGCCGCGCCAAGCTGCCCTTGCGTCCACGCACGGCTCTTCGAGTCCGCTGACGCTGCATCTTGCGGCGATTCGGGTCATGCTGACCCTGTACAATCGATTTCCAGGGCGCCGGCTCCAGTTCCACTTGCCGTGCCAGCTTGTCGATTTCCGCCTTGGGCAGTTCTTTCCAGGTCCCGGCGCGAACGTCGGCATCCAGAAACACCGAGCCGTAACGCACCCGCTTCAGGCGCGACACCTTCAGCCCCTGGCTTTCCCACAACCGACGCACTTCCCGGTTGCGCCCCTCCAGAATCACAACGTGGTACCAGGTGTTGGCGCCGCTGCCGCCGAATTCCTGAATGTCGGTAAAACGCGCCGGGCCGTCCTCCAGTTCGACGCCCGCGTGCATGGTTTCCACATGCTCCGGGGTCACTTCGCCAAGCACGCGCACGGCGTACTCGCGATCGATCTGTCGGGACGGGTGCATCAGGCGGTTGGCCAGTTCACCGTCGTTGGTGAACAGCAGCAGGCCCGAGGTGTTCAAATCGAGTCGACCGACGACAATCCAGCGTTCGCCTTCGAGCTGGGGCAGTCGATCGAAGACGGTGGGCCGCCCTTCGGGGTCGCGTCGGGTGCATACCTCGCCTTCGGGCTTGTTGTACACCAACACCCGGCGTACCCGGGTTTCCTCGACCTTGATCGGTTTGCCATCCAGTTCCAGCGTATCGGACGCTCCGACCCGGTCGCCCAGCTTGGCCAGTTCACCATTGACCTTGACCCGGCCTTCCTCGATGGCCCGCTCCATATCGCGGCGGGAACCCTTGCCGGCCTTGGCCAGCACTTTTTGAACGCGTTCGTTACTCATCGGTATCGTCTCCGCCCGACTGGTCGTTCTCACGCCCGTCCAGCAAGGCTTGTTGTTGAGCCAGTTTTTCCTGAATGATGCGCCACTGCTCTTCTTCGGATAAGGGCGTATCGTCTGTGGATTCGTTATTTTCGGAGGCTTCATCCGAATCCTGTCGCGCACGGAGTGCGCTCCCACTGTCTTCGGAATCGTCACTCTCCTGGGTGGGCGCACCCCCGCCGTCCCCGGACTCGTCGCCTCCCTGTAGGAGCGCACTCCGTGCGCGACCCTCGTCGACCTCACCCTCGCTGCCCTCATCCTCATCGGACAACTCCAACCCCGGCTGATTGTGATTCGCGCGCTGGGCATCGAAGGCTTGCTCGATCGCTTCGTTGACGGCATCCATCTCCGACAACTGACCGTCCAGTTGTTCGTCGATGAATTCGTTCCCGGTCTTTCCGGTGCGTTCGCCTTCACGCAGCTTGTCGACCATGGCGCTGAAAGAGATTTCCGCCTGCTGGTCGACCGAACCGGCACTGTCCGGGTTCTGCCCGTCCGGCCCCGATTCGTTCAGCCCCATCTGGGGGTTTATATCGTCCAGATCCCGGATCTCGCCCAGGCTCGGCAATTGGTCCAGGCTGCGCAGTCCGAAGTAGTCGAGGAACTGGCGGGTGGTCGCGTACATGGCCGGTCGTCCCGGCACGTCCCGATGACCGACCACTCGGACCCATTCACGCTCCTGAAGCGTTTTAACGATGCTAGAACTGACGGAAACACCACGGACGTCCTCGATCTCACCCCGGGTGATGGGCTGGCGATAGGCAATCAGCGCCAGCGTCTCGAGCATGGCCCGGGAATAGCGGGCGGGGCGTTCTTCCCATAACCGACTGATCCAGTGACCGACATCGGAACGGGTCTGAAAGCGGTAACCACTGGCCACTTCGATCAGCTCGAATCCACCGCCCTGGTAATGCGCCATCAATTCGGCCACCAGGCTGCGCAGGATCTTGCGATGCGGGCGTTCGTGCTCCTCGAACAGAGCCGCCAGCTGGACAATGGACAGCGCCGTACCGGCCGCGAACAGAGCCCCTTCCAGAATGCGCTTGACCGCTTCCGGGGAGTGGCCGCCGTAGGGGTCGCCCTTTTCGGTGACCTCTTCCTCGTCTTCACCGTCGGCTTCATCCGCGCCGAGCGCATCGGGGTCGTCGTGGGCGGCCGGGTCCGTATCCGGAGCGGAAGCGTCAGCTTCCGTGGCATCGCTGTCTTCCTGTCGCGCACGGCGTGCGCTCCCACCAGAATCCTCGGATTCGCCATCACCTTCCTGTGGGAGCGCACGCTGTGCGCGACTGTCGGCCCCCTCGGATTCCCGATCGCCCTCCTGTGGGAGCGCACTCCGTGCGCGACTATCGCCCCCCTCGGATTCCCGATCGCCCTCCTGTGGGAGCGCACTCCGTGCGCGACTGTCGGCCCCCTCGGCTTCCCGATCGCCCTCCTGTGGGAGCGCACGCTGTGCGCGACTGTCGGCCCCCTCGGCTTCCCGATCGCCCTCCTGTGGGAGCGCACTCCGTGCGCGATCGTCGTTCAAGGCCTCCTCACTCTGGTCGGCCTCGTTCATCTCATTCTTCTGATCATCAAAGTCCGTCATGCACTGCGAGCCTTAACGTGAATGGGCGCGAACGCCTCGTTCTGAATCAGGTCAATCAGGGATTCCTTGGTCAATTCCATCACCGCCAGGAAGGTCACCACCACGCCCAGGCGTCCTTCGCGCGGGTCGAACAAAGTGATGAACGGCACAAACGCCGTGCCGTTCAGGCGCTCCAGCACCTCGCCCATGCGCTGACGGGTGGACAGCGTCTCGCGCTGAATCTCGTGTTCCTCGAACATATCCGCCCGCGCTAACACTTCCTTGAGCGCCAGCAGCATCTCACGCATGTCGACATCCGGGTGCAGCCGGGGCCTTTCGTAATCGGGCTGATGTTCCGATGTGGTGAAGATGTCGCGTCCAACCCGGGGAATCTCGTCCAGGTTCTCGGCGGCGGTCTTGAACTGTTCGTACTCCTGCAGGCGCCGAATCAGTTCCGCGCGCGGGTCTTCCTCTTCCTCGTCGTCCTCGTCCTTGGAACGCGGCAGCAGCATCCGGCTTTTGATTTCCGCCAGCATGGCCGCCATCACCAGGTATTCCGCCGCCAGCTCGAGCTGCAAGGCGTGCATCAACTCGACGTATTCCATGTACTGCTCGGTGATCTGGAAGACGTTGATGTTGAGAATATCCAGGTTCTGCTTCTTGATCAGGTACAACAGCAGGTCGAGTGGGCCTTCGAAGGCATCCAGAAAGACTTCCAGCGCATCCGGCGGAATGTAGAGATCCATGGGGATCTGCGTCATCGCCTCACCTTCGATCACCGCGAACGGCATCTCTTTCTGTTCGGCCTTCGCCTGGTCGCGCAGGCGTTGCAGCGCGCGTTCCTTGGGTGATTGAACGTGGTGAATCACCGGAATCTCGGTCGGCTCGAACAGCGTCCGGGCATTTTCCCGCGTGGGCACGGGCGCCTGCCCGACGCGCTCGTCGGCGTTGGATCGATCGGTAGCGTCTTTCGGGGTCGAAGGCGTGTCGGGTGTATCCGCCATGGTTATGTCTCCACGGTACCGCGAGACCCCGGGCGGCGCTCAGACTTTGAAAGGACTGACATCGCCGGCGCCCTCGCGCAGAATCTCGGGGGTTTCGTCCAACAGGCTGACGACACTGGATTCCTCGAACCCGCAGAAGCCACCGTCGATAACCAGATCGAGCTCGTGCTCGAGCACGTCCCGGATGTAATGGGCATCGTTCAGCGGTTCGGTCTCGCCGGGCGGGATCAGGGTTGTGCTCATCATCGGCTCACCCAATTCTTCGAGCAAGGCCGCCGCGATCCGGTTGGCCAACACCCGCAAACCGATGGTGCGCTTTTTCGGGTGCATCAACCGACGCGGTACTTCCCGGGTGGCGGACAAAATAAAGGTAATGGGGCCGGGGGTGTTGTTCTTGATCAGCCGAAAGGCGACGTTGTCGACCTTGGCGAAATTGGACAATTCGGACAGGTCGCGGCACACCAGCGTCAGGTGGTGGCGGTCGTCCAGATTGCGAATCCGGCGAATGCGGTCGACGGCCTGCTTGTCGTCCATATGGCAGCCCAGGGCGTAGGCGCTGTCCGTCGGGTAGGCGATGACGCCACCCTCACGCACGATTTGCGCGGCCTGTTTGATCAGGCGTGGCTGCGGGTTTTCGGGGTGGATCACAAAAAACTGGCTCATATGTTGGCTCCCGCCAAGGGTTGAGGAACGCGGCTCACTTTAGCACCGGTCATCGGGCGAGAAAACCCGCAGTGTTCCGCTTTCAAGCAGGTCGGTCAGACGCTGGCCATCGTTGGGCCACTGCGGATAGAACCCCAGTCGCGCCCAGGGCGTGTCCGGCAGGTGGAAATCGCTGCCGCCGCCAATGAACAGATCCTGCTCGCGGCAGTAGTCGACCAGTCGCTTGCGCAGTTCGGGCGGCATGGCCGGACAGCTCACCTCGACCGCTTGCCCCCCGGCCAGTTGAAAGTCGGTCAGCAACTGGTCCAGTTTACGCCAGGTCAGTTTGTAGCGGTGCGGATGGGCCAGAACCGCCACCCCGCCACAGCGACGGATATCGTCGACCGCGCGTTCCAACTCCGGCCAGTTCTGTTTGACGTCGCCAACCTTGCCCTGCCCCAGCCAGCGTTTGAATGCCTGAGCGCTGTTCTTTGCCTGACCGGTCTCGACCAGATGACGGGCGATGTGGGGCCGACCGAGCGTGCCTTCGCCAGCCTGGTCGCGCACCGCCTGTTCGTCGATGCTCAGCCCTTCCCGTCGCAATACGAACAACAAGCGCTCCAGGCGTTGCTCCCGGATATGATCGTAGCGTGCCTCCACGGCCCGCCAGTCGTCGCTGAATACATCCATGCCGATGCCGACCACGTGAATCGATCGTTTTTGCCAGATGGACGACAACTCCGCGCCGGACCAGAGCTTGAGATCGTCCGACAGCTGTCCGGATTCCGTCAGCCAGCGAAAGCCGGCCGCGGTATCGTGGTCGGTCAATACCAGGTGATCCAGCTGTTGTTCCAGTGCCCGGTCGTACAGGGTTTGCGGAGAGAGTGCGCCGTCGGAAAAATCACTGTGGCAGTGCATTTCCCAGGTGTGAGCGATGTTGGAGTTCAATCAGAAGCCTGTTGCTGTAGAATTTGCGCTTCCCGTATTATGCCAGCTCCTTCAACGGACATCATTCATCGAGTCACCGAGGATTGAACAACCATGTGGTACAGCATTGTTTCCGAAGACGTGCAGGACAGCTTGCCGTTGCGCCAGAAAGCCCGCCCGGAGCACCTCGCCCGACTGGAGGCTCTGAAAGACGAAGGCCGCCTGCTGCTCGCCGGCCCCAACCCCGCCGTGGATGCCGAAAACCCGGGTGACGCGGGGTTCACCGGCTCGATCGTGATCGCCGAATTCGCATCGCAGGAAGCGGCACAACAATGGGCCGATGAAGACCCCTATGTGGCGGCCGGGGTGTATCGTGGTGTGACTGTGAAGCCGTTTAAAAAGGTATTGCCTTAGAGGTTCTCCCTCTGGGAGAGGGGATTAAAGACCATGTAAAAGGTGAACTGCGCCTCTGAACTTACGCTATCAAAGCCTTTACACTTAACGCTTGGCTAAACAATAGCCACGACCCCGGCGCAGACACGATTCCAAAAACCCAAGGCCCCGCCCGGGCACCTGAAAATCGACGAGAATTCAACGCAATGACACGCTCCACCTTCCTGAAACCGATTCTTGGCTTGATCGCAACGGCCCTGATCAGCGGCTCCGCATTCAGCGCCACCTACTGGCTCAGCGATGAACTCTGGGTCAACGTTCGAACCGGAGCGGGCGATCAGTTCCGCATTCTGAAAACCATTCCTTCCGGCACCCGCATGGAAACGCTGGAGGATGAGCCGAACAACGGCTACCTGCACGTTCGCACCGAAGAAGGCATCGAAGGCTGGGTTCCCGAACGCTTCCTGCAGGACGAACCCACCTCCGAAATCCGCATCGCCAATGTGCAGGCCGAACGGGACGAGCTCCAGCGCCAACTCGAAGAGCTGGACACCAAATACAAGGATCTACTCGCCGACAAGGGCGATGTAAACGGGGAACTGGAAACCCTGCGTTCGGAAAACGCCCGCCTGAGCGACGAACTGCAAAGCATCAAACAGGTCAGTGAAAACGCCATTCAACTGGACCAGCACAACCAGGAACTGGCGCAGGAAAACGCCAGCCTGAAAAACGACCTCGACCTGGCCCAATCCAAACTCAGCAACCTCCAGGAAAGCCGGGAAAGCCGCATGCTGATGGCCGGTGGCGGACTGATCGTCCTGGGCACCATCCTGGGTCTGCTGCTGCCGAGAATGCGCTCCAAGCGTCGCGACAGCTGGGCATAAAATGGGTAGGAGCGCACGCCGTGCGCGACAATTGGGACAACGCCTCCACCCTCATGTCGCGCACAGCGCCGGTCCGGATCATGGCTCCTACACCCCGGTCCTCCCCGCGTGATAAACTCCGTCGAAAATTCAACGGATGACACCATGGCCTGGTCCAACGAACCCATCGATAAAGCCTACACCCTGTCCAATCTGGCGGATCTGCTGAGTCAGGGCTTGCTGGGTTCCATGTCCCGATTCAGTCACTTCCAGATCGTCGAGTGGTGCGCCCGCTTCGCCGAACACTATGACCGCGAACCGGACAACGAACTGCCCGCGACGCCCGAACAGGCTCTCGACATCGCCGACGATGTCGTTGTGCAGTGGGAACTCTACCTCGCCACCCAGTACACCCTGGAAGAGCTGAATCGCTTTTCGCTGGGCGATGTGGTCCTGCCCAAACAATTGTTCGAAACCTGGCTCAACCACCTGCTGGACCTGCCCACAACCCACTGATGGACACGCCCGAACTGGAACTGACGCCGGACGGCACACCCCGCTCGGCCCGATACGACGACGTCTATTTCTCCCGCGATGACGGCCTGGCGGAAAGTCGCTTTGTGTTCCTGGACCACAACCGGCTGACCGAGCGTTTTCGCGCCATGCGGCCAGGCGAAGTGTTCACCATCGTCGAAACCGGGTTCGGTACCGGCCTGAACTGTCTGGCGACCTGGCAACGGTTTCGCGAGTGCGCGCCGGCATCCGCCCGTCTGGTCTTCGTCAGCACCGAGCGATACCCGCTCAGCCGCGAGGAAATCGGCACCAGTCTCGATCACTGGCCGGAACTGTCACCGCTGCTGGCGCGACTGGTTGAACGTTACCCGCATCGATTCGAAGGCCACCACTGCGTCGAACTGGACGACCGGGTCGATCTGTTGCTGCTGTTCGGCGATGCCAACGACACCCTGGCCGACCTGAACGCCCACGTGAACGCCTGGTTTCTGGACGGCTTCGCCCCTTCGAAAAACCCGGAACTCTGGCAACCCCCTGTGTTCGAGGCCATGGCCCGGCTCAGCAAGCCCGGCGCCACAGCGGCCACCTTCACGTCGGCCCGAGTCGTGCGCGAAGGCCTGGCCGGGGCCGGTTTCGAGGTGGAACGGGTGAAAGGCTACGGCCGCAAGCGCAACATGGTGCAGGCTCGGTTTACCGGCCGCTGCGGGCCGCCTCAACCGGGCCTGTGGCCACGCAACGAATGGGCCTGGCCGGAACCTGGAACACGACGCGAAGTTGTAGTCGTCGGTGCGGGGCTCGCCGGGGCGCACACGGCTTGGGAACTGGCCCGGCGCGGCTGGACCGTGACCGTCCTGGAACAGGCCGAATCCCCGGCCGCCGGCGCCTCCGGCAACGCCCAGGGAGCGGTCTACGCCCGTCTGTCCCATGACGACTCCGCCAGCAATCGCTTCTATGCCCAGGCGCTGGAACTGGCCCAGGCGCGACTGGCCCGCCTGCCCGAGCACGTGGCGCATCAAACCTGCGGGTTGCTGCAACTGAATCAGGGTACCAAGGAAGCCGCTCGCTTCGACCGCTTTCAGGCGCACAACCCCTTTCCGGACAGCCTGGTGTCCCTCATCGACACGGAAACCGCCGAAACACGGGCCGGCGTCCGGCTGGGTGCGCAGGCGCTGTATTTTTCCGGCGGCGGCTGGGTCAGCCCGGCCGATCTGGTCGCGGACCGGCTTGACCACCCCAACATCCGCGTGTTGACCGGTCATCGACTTACCGGTCTGTTACAGACCACCACGGGATGGCAACTGACCTGCGATACCCATCGGGGCTCCATTACATTCGACAGCCCGACCGTCATCCTGGCCACGGCCTGGGAAAGCGCTCGACTGCCGGCCAGCGCCTACCTGCCGGTCCGCCCGATCGCCGGCCAGGTCACCCGGATCTCAAGCCAGGGCGCCGTCAGCGACCTGAAAACCGTTCTGTGTTCCGACCGCTACCTGGTCCCGGCGCACGACGGCCAGCACTGTCTCGGTGCCACCTTCCACCTGAAAGACACCGGCACCGAGACCCGGCCGGAAGACGACGCGGACAACCTCAACGCTCTGCAGGACCGCCTGCCCGGTGTCATAGGCCCCTTTGAGACCGTGACCGGGGCCCGCGCCGGCGTCCGCTGCGCTTCACCGGACTACCTGCCCATGGTCGGCCCCCTGCTCGACGCGGAGGCGTTCGACGCCCTATACCGCGTCCCGCTGCAAAAACGACTGACCCGGCGATTGCCGCCACCTCCCTGGCACAACGGGCTCTGGATCAACATCGGCCATGGATCCAAGGGCCTGTGTTCCGTACCCTTGACCGCCAAACTGCTGGCCGCCTGGCTGAACGGCGAACCCATGCCGGTACCGCACAGCCTGGCCAACCACCTGAACCCCAATCGCTTTGCGATCCGATCGATGATTCGAGGCAAACGATGAGCCGATATCGACCACCCCGTCCCCGCAGCAGCCCCTACATCACGCCCGAAGGCGAAGCCCGACTGCGCGAGGAACTGCATCAACTGTGGAAAGTGGAACGCCCGCTGGTCACCCAGGAAGTCTCCGACGCCGCCAAACAGGGCGACCGCTCCGAGAACGCCGAGTACATCTACGGCAAGAAGCGCCTGCGCGAAATCGACCGCCGGGTGCGGTTTTTGAGCAAACGACTGGAATCGCTGAAAGTGGTCGACAGCCTGCCGGACAACGCCGACCGCGTCTTCTTCGGCGCCTGGGTCCGCATCGTCGACGAAGACGAGACCCCGCAGGTGTTGCGCCTGGTCGGCCCCGACGAATTCGACGCCGACAAACGCTACATCAGCATCGACTCACCCATGGCCCGGGCACTGCTGAAAAAGCAGGTCGACGACGAAATCGTCGTCCGAACGCCCAAGGGCGAGACCGAATACTGGATCACCGATATCAGCTATCAGGGTCCTCCAAAGGAGGACTAGGCAGGGATTTCGACTTCGCATCCGGCTTCGGCAAGGCCTCGCGCAGAGCCCGCATCGAGCGGATGATCTCTTCCGCCGCCAGGTAGGAATAGCCCAGGCTCTTGCGCATCTCACGCGCCTTCAGCCCGGCTTGCAGGTAACGGTCGACTTTTTTCACGGCGGCGTCCTGGTGGGGGTGCCCCTTTATTGTAGGAGCGCACGCCGTGCGCGACAACCAAAGCCAGGCTCTCCCTGCAACAGCGCGCGCCATACTCTCCCCGTAGGAGCGCACTCCGTGCGCGACATTAACAAGGTTCCACCGGCTCCATGTCGCGCACGGCGTACGCTCCTACAAAGCCAACCAGGTGCCATACCCTCTACCAACCTGCTAAAATTCACGCCCAATTCAACACCGGACCCACTATGAGCCGCCTTTTTGTCGACCACCTCACCGTCCTCGACTTCAGCTACTTCCACCCCAAACGCGGTGTCGTCGGGGAAAGCTGGATCGTCGATGTCGAACTCGATGGCGACCTCAACGACGAAGGCATGGTCTTCGACTTCGGCCATGTCAAAAAACTGCTCAAACAGGCCCTCGACTCCGGCATGGACCACACCCTCGTCCTGCCCGCCAACCTGCCGGGCCTGACGATCGAGGAGCCCGACAACCGGGAACGCATCCACGCCGAATACGTCGTGAATGACCGTGTCCACTTCCGTTACCAAAGCCCGCGCGAAGCCGTTTTCCTGGTCGAGACCGACGACATCAGCATCGACAGCGTCGCGCCGATGCTCGAAGCGCACCTCAACACCCTCGTCCCCGACAACGTCACCCGGGTTCGCCTGAACCTCCGTGTGGAGGAGATCGACACGGCGTTCTACCACTACTCCCACGGCCTGAAAAAACACCAGGGCGACTGCCAACGCATTTGCCACGGCCACCGCTCCCGGATCGACATTCGTCGCAACGGCACCCGCGACCACGACATCGAACGCGACTGGGCCGCCCGTTTCCAGGACATCTACCTCATCACCCGCGAAGACCTTCAGGACAGCGACCTGCCCGGCCTCACGCACGTCGGCTACGACGCCGAACAAGGCCGCTTCGACGTCTGGCTGCCCGAAGACCACACCTGCACGTTAGACACGGACACCACGGTCGAACTTATCGCCCATTACATCGCCACCGAACTCGGACGCGAATACCCGAACGACCGCTGGACCGTCAAAGCCTACGAAGGGGTCATGAAAGGCGCCATCGCCGAACACCGGCCATGACCGCTCGTCCTGCGAATGGTAGACTTAGGGTTACATTGACTAAGTACACTATTGTGCCAAAACCCGCACAGGCGGCCGGGTAGACCCATCCAGGGTCGCCGTGAACCCATCCATGGGGGCTTGGCGGCAGCATCCATGCTGCCGACATCCCTGGCTGGGTCTACCCGGCCCCCTGCGCTAGCCTAAGTGGACATAGTGGATAGTAGGTAGGTTGGATTAGCCGAAGGCGTAATCCAACAAGATCAACCCGCTTAGGTTTGAGAGCCACAATATCGAATGCTGGATTACGCCTGCGGTTACCAAACCGTTGGATCGATCCGACCTAAGAAACTTGAGATATATGCAACAAACATGTTTGTTAGCATACGGTCATGGCCGGTAGGGCTAGCGACCGATGCAGGGGGTGCTCAGTCGGGGGTGTCTGAGGCATGGATGCCGAGGCCAAGCCTACATGGACGTATTCACGGCGACCCCGAATGAGCACCCCCTGTAGCGGGCGCGGGTTCAACCACCACCCCAACAAACCACAGTAACCAACCCAACCGTCGGAACCATAGAATGACGCTTTATCTCTACAATACCCTGTCCGGAAAGAAAGAAGTCTTTGAACCTCAAGATCCGAACAGAGTCACCTTCTACGCCTGTGGTCCGACCGTCTACAACTACGTCCATGTCGGCAACGGCCGCTCCGCCGTCGTCTTCGACCTGTTGAACCGCCTGTTGCAGAAGCTCTACCCCAACGTCATCTTCGCCCGAAACATCACCGACGTGGACGACAAAATCAACGCTTCCGCCAAAGAAGAAGGCGTCGACATCAAACAGTATGCCGAGCGGTTTACCGAAGCCTATGCCGACGACATGCAGCGCCTGGGCAACCAGGTCCCCACGCTGCAACCCAAGGCCACCGAACACATCCCGCAGATCATCGACATCATCCAGCGGTTGATCGAGCGCGGCCATGCCTACGAATCCGAAGGGCATGTTCTGTTCGCCGTCGAATCCATGGACGACTACGGCCGCCTGTCGCACCGCAACCTGGACGACATGCTCGCCGGCGCCCGCGTTGAAGTCGCCGACTACAAACGCAACCCGATGGACTTCGTACTCTGGAAACCCTCCAGCGACGACCTGCCCGGCTGGGACAGCCCCTGGGGGCGAGGCCGCCCCGGCTGGCACATCGAGTGCACCGCGATGATCATGCACCACCTGGGCGAGACCATCGACATTCACGGCGGCGGCAGCGATCTTGTCTTCCCGCACCATGAGAACGAAATGGCGCAAGGCAAGTGCTGCGTACCGGACAGCCACGGTTATGCCCGGTACTGGGTGCACAACGCCATGCTCGACGTCGAAGGCGAGAAAATGTCCAAATCATTGGGCAATTTCACGCTGCTGCGCGACGTTCTGGATGCTTTCCCGGGCGAACTGGTGCGCCTGGCGCTGCTCTCGGCCCACTACCGGTCCAACCTGAACTGGTCCGAACAGCTGATTCACCAGAGCCGTCAGACGCTCGACCGGCTCTACACTGTTCTGCGCGACAGCGAAGACCTGGAGCCGGATATGCCAGCCGACCTGCTGTCCCTCGAGGCCATCCAGGCGCTGCTCGACGACCTGAATACGCCCAAGGCGCTGGCCGCGCTGCACGAAGCGTCCGGTCGATTCTTCAAGACCGAAGACAAAGCCGAACGCGCGCGCATCAAGGGTGAGATCATCAGTGTTTGCGGCGTGCTCGGGTTGCTGCAGGAAGACCCGGAAAGCTGGTTCAAGGGAGATGGCGGCGAAGGCGGCCTGACCGAGGACGAGATTGAAGCGCTGATTCAAGCACGGCAGGATGCCAAGAAAGCCAAAGACTTTGCCCGTGCGGATGCGATTCGGGACGAATTGAAGGAAAAAGGAGTGGTGATTCAGGATACAAGGGAAGGAACACGTTGGTCGCGGGAAGGGTAAATTGGGCATCCGAACCACGAGTTCAATGCAGCCACTGCAGCACGTAGGTTGGATTAGGCCGAAGGCCGTAATCCAACAAACATGGGCACTCGAACGATGAAATACCCCCTGATCGCCCTGGTCCAACTCTACCGCTGGCTCATCAGCCCGCTGTTGGGCCCGCGCTGCCGCTACTACCCGACCTGCTCGGAATACGCCATGATCGCGCTCAAACACCATGGCGCCATCAAAGGCGGCTGGTTGGCGATTAAACGCATCGCCCGGTGCCACCCGGGCTGCGAAGGCGGCATCGACCCGGTACCCGGCGTGCCACTGCCCGAATACAACGATACAGACAGCACTGAAGATTCAGACAGCAACGAGGACTGTCGTCATGATGATCGATAAACAACTGCTCAACATCCTGGTCTGCCCGGTCACCAAGGCACCGCTGCAGATCGACCGCGAGAAAAATGAACTGATCTCCACCGCCGCCAAACTGGCCTACCCCATCCGCGACGGGATTCCGGTGATGCTGGAGGACGAGGCACGGGCCCTGGGGCAGGAGGAGTATGAGTTCTGGCTGTCGAAGAAGAGTACGCACGTGTAGGAGCGCACGCCGGATTCCCTGTAGGAGCCATGGTCCGCACGCGGCGCCATGCGCGACCGGTAGTCCAAGCCACCGAATCGACTCGGGCACAAAAAGGAGAGACGGCCGCATACACCAAGTCGCGCACGGCGTGCGCTCCTACTCCTCCGGCTCCTCCCCAGGCGCCATATGAATCGTCTGAGTCGGAAACGCGATCTCCGCTCCATTCCGATCAATAATATCGATGATCTGCAACATCACGTCCTGCTTGATCTCATGAAACTTCACCCACTCCGTTGTCTTGGTGAAGGTGTACACGAAGAAATCGATCGATGACGCCGCGAACTTATTCACGTTGACGATCAGGGTCGCAGTGGTGTCGATCTCTTCATGGTTCTGCAGCATCTCCTTCACTTCCGCGACAATGGTCGCCACCTTGGTCGCGTCCTCGTATCGCACACCAATGGTCTCGAATATCCGCCGGTTCAGCATACGGGACGGGTTCTCCACGGAAATGCTGGCGAAGGTCGCGTTGGGTACGTACAGCGGTCGCTTGTCGAAGGTGCGAATGCGCGTCAAGCGCCAGCCGATGTTTTCCACCGTGCCCTCGATTTCCTTGTCCGGCGAACGCACCCAGTCGCCAACTTTAAACGGCTGATCCAGATACACCATCAGGCCGCCGAAAAAGTTGGCCAGCAGATCCTTCGCCGCGAAACCGATCGCGATGCCGCCGATACCGCCGAACGCGAGCACCCCAGAAACCGAAAAACCCAGCGACTGCAGTACAACCAGCGCCGTGGTAATCAACACCGAGAAACGCAGCAACTTGCCCAGCGCCGAGGCCGTGGTGGCGTCCAGCGGCTTTTTCACGTTAGCCGGGTCCTGAACCGTCTCTTCGCCTTTATGGATCAGGCTGACCATGAACCAGGCGAAGATCACGATGAAGGACACCTCCCGCACCGGATCGACAAAGTCGAAAATAGGCTCCTCGGAGACCTTCTTGACCACGTCCGTGGCCCATAGCAAACCGTTCAACCAGATAAACAGCCGAACCGGCTTGCGGGCGGACCGGATCAGCAGGTCATCCCAGAAGGTCTTGGTCTTCTGGGAGGCTGTCTCCAGACGGTCGAACACCTTCTTGACGATGTAACTGACAATCAGCGTCAGCAACACGATCACGAAGGCCTGCATGATCCAGGTGTGTTCCTGACTCAAACTCAACAAGCGCGCCAACCAGTTGACCGCTCCGTTGACATTCTCTTCCATGCCTTTTCCCCTTTATCGATTGCGAACCCGTGCGAAGACCGACGATCAACCCATGATACACTGGTCGGAAATCGTCAGACGTCCAACAGGTCCACACTATGTACATGATTATCAAGCATTTTCATATGACACTGGCCGCCCTGTCCATCACCGGGTTCATCGCCCGCGCCGTGTTGACATGGATGAAGCATCCGGTGATGCACAGGAAATGGGTCCGGGTCGCACCGCACATCAACGACACCCTGCTGCTGATCGCCGCCCTGGTACTGGCGTTTATGATCCAGCAATACCCGTTCGTCCACGGCTGGCTGACGGCCAAGGTGGTCGCTCTGGTGGTCTACATCGGGCTGGGGACCCTGGTCATCAAGCAACGCGGCCCGGCCTGGTTTCAGGGGCTGGCGTTTGTGCTGGCGGTGATGACGTTCGGGTATATCGGATGGGTGGCGTTCAGCCACTGGCCGTGGCCCTGGCAGCTGTAGGAGCGCACTCCGTGCGCGACACAATAGAGCCACAGGTTAATCAAATCGCGCACGGAGTACGCTCCTACAGGAAATCAGTCAAGGCAGGGGTGATCCGACACATCGGAGAGGGTCTAACCAATCAGGAAGAAACAGACGCCTTACGCTCGGTCGGCAACCACCCGGTCATCAGCTTGATCCAGGCATAAGCCGCCACAGACGCCAGCATAATCACCGCTTGCAGAGAAAAACCGCTGTCGATGAGCGCAACCACCAGCCCCATCTGCACGGTATAGCCGGTAACCAGAGCGCACCAGCGGCAAACCAGGGTCGAGCGCGACCATTCGTACCAGCACACCAGCGGTACAAACAGAAAGGCAACCACCCATTGGGCGGTTGAAAAGAAACTGACTAATGAAAAGGATTCACTCATGGCCACGAATTCTAACGGCTATCGAGCCACAAGGATAGGACTTTAGTGCGAGAAATCCGATAACTGCCCCACACTTTGACGGGAAGTTTTCAGTTTTTCCTTAAAAATGCCAAACAGACCACATTATAATGCTTTCCAGCAAAGACCAACCGGGACGTTGAAGCTCCCGGAGGATGCCGCAGTACCTCCCCGCCTGCTGACGTCTCGTGCTAGTCTGTACACCCCGTATTCCAGACAACGGATTACCGAATGAAATGGCACTTTGGCCATAAACTGGCGCTGCTTATGACGCTACTGGTTCTGGTGGCGTCGTGCATCCTGGGGTATACCCTGGTATACCGCCAGTTTTCGATGATGGAATCCCAGTTCAACGCCACCGGCGCCACCCTCGCCTCCCAGTTGAGCGCGGCTTCGGTCGAACCCATGTTCACCGAAGACCAGTTGGCGCTCGGCAACCTGGTGTTCTCGCTGTCCGACCAACCGTCGGTCGTCTCGGCTGCCGTTATAAACAAGGATGGCGACATTCTTGCGGACGCCGGTCGCAGCCTACCGACCCTGTCCGACGTCAACGCCTTCAAGAACGCCGGCTCATTGACCGCCGACAATGACATTGTCTGGTTCTATGCGCCGGTCGTTTTTCGCGGCGTCAGCGGCGGCGCGGCCTGGGTGGGTATGGACAAATCCCACCTGCTGGCCAGCCAGCAGGGTGTCATTCAGTCCGGCATCATCGTGGTCACATTACTGGTTCTGTCCATCACCCTGGTGGCCGTCCGCCTCGGTCAGTCGTTGGGCAAGCCGGTCCGGGATTTGATCCAGGGGACCCGCGCCATCGAGTCCGGCCACTATGGTTTTCGCATTCGCGGTACGCATCGGGGGGAATTCAGCGACCTGACCAAGGCGTTCAACAACATGGCCAAGGGGCTGGAAGAGAAACAACGGGTCGAACGGTTGTTTTCCCGCTTCGTCAGCGACCCGGTGGCCGCCCGCTACATGGCCCAGGACAACGTCGAACTGAAGCAGGAAGGCAAGCGGGTGGACGCCAGCGTGGTCTTCGTCGACCTGGTCGGCTACACCGCCTTCAGCGAAGGGCGTCACCCGGAGGAAATCGCCGAGGTGCTCAACCTCTACTTCACCGAATTCGCCAATACCTGCCACCAATTCAACGGCAATGTTGACAAATACATCGGCGACTGCGCCATGCTGATTTTCGGCTGTCCCCAGCCGGACCCGGAACACCGTTACCACGCCATGAAGTGCGCGCTCCAGATTCGCGAACGCATACACACCCTGAACGAATTGCGGGCCAAGGCGGGCGACCCCTGCCTCGACATTCGCATCGGCCTGAGCGGTGGCACCGTGCTCGCCGGCCTGCTCGGCTCGCACGAACGGATGCAGTACACCGTCATCGGCGAACCGGCCAACCTCGCCTCGCGTCTGTGCGACCTGGCCGCGCCCGGCCAGGTCATGACAGACAAGGCGTTTTATGCCGCCCTGACCCGCAGGCACCCGCTCCAGGCGCACGAAACCCAGAGCATCCAGGTTAAGGGCTTTCAGACCCCCATCGAAACTCTGACCATCGACAACTGGCCTGAAGAATCCAGCCTTCCAAGCCTGGGCCACGAGAAGACCGGATCCTGATTATGATGTTGAAACGGCTCACCTTACTCGCGCTGATCGCGTTTTCCCTGGTGCTCTCGGGCTGCGCCCAGTTCTACGCCCGCCAGGGCAACGTCGACGCCCAGATCGATTTCTGGGTTGAAAACCACCAATACGACAGAGCCCTCGACACCATCGCCGCGCTGGAGCCGGAGCACGAGCAGTACACCGAATTACGCCAGCGCACCGGCGTCATCGAAGCCAAGCGCGAGCAGTACATCGAGGAGACGCTGGATGAAGCCCAGCAATTCGAGCGCGAACAGGAATGGGCCGAGGCGGTCAAGGTGTTGGATCGGGCGCTGTTCAATCTGCCCGAAGCCCCGGAATTGCGTGCCCAGCGCCAGGAATACGAGGAGCGCCGTCTCGCCAGTGTTCACGAGAGCGAACAATCCATTCTCCTCGCGCGGGGCCGCTACCTGCTGGCGATTCGCGACAGCGAGGAAAACCTGCTCAAGGCCAACCCGGACAACTTCTTCGCCCAACAGCGTTATCGTCGGTTTCAGGAGGACCTCAAACAAGTCTCCCGCGAGCTATACGTCGTCGGCAAACAATCGCTGTACGAAAACGACACGCCCACCGCCATCCAGGCCCTGTCGCTGTCCAACAGGCTGGCCCCCAACGACCTCAGCCAGGAACTGCTGACCAGTATCCAGCAGGCCGCCCGGGCCGACCGCACCGCCGCCCGCGAGGAGCAGGCCGCCGTGGCCGAACGCCAATGGCCCGTGCTCGAATCCAGCTTTCGTCAGGCCCTCCAACTCAACGACCTGCTCGGCGCACGCCGCCTGGTATCGGAAATGAAAGAGATCAACTCCGACGCCGCCGAACCGTTCGACGAACAACTGCAGGAACGCATCGACCGGGAAGCCAATGCGCTGCTTGAGCGGGGTCGATTACTGTACGGCCAGGGGTTCCTGCAGGAAGCCCTGGAAGTCTGGCAGGAAGCCTTGCAGCTCAAACCCGACGACCCGGAACTGCAGGCCAGCGCCCAGCGGGCCGAGACGTTTTTGAAGAATCTGGATCGGTGGGGGGATTGATCAGGTCGCGCACAACGTGCGCTCTCACGTAGGAGCGCACTCCGTGCGCGACCCTTTTATTCCGCCCTAACCTTCACCTCCCCACACCGCTCACACCGATACCGCGTCACCAACCGCCCCCGCTTCACATCAAACTCAGCCTTACGGTCCACCACCCACTTGTGCCGCCCGTTCCGGCACAAGGTCTTCCCCGAGGCGGTTTCCTTGCGTTTGCGTTTTCGAAAGGCATCCAGTGATCGAACATCGGCCATGATAGGCTCCGCCGTGTTTTTTTCCGCCCTCAGCTTATCAAAATCCGCGGCCGATTCCGTTATACTGCGCGGCCACTTAAGACTGAAACGTGTGCAACCAGGTTATCTATGCTTGACGCCAACTCCCTCGCGCAGCTGCAATCCCTCAAGACCGACATCAAATCCAGCAAGCCGGTGCATACCGGCACCATCAAGGGGACTGGGCGCAGCTTCGGCTTTGTCGTCGCCGATGACGACCTGGAATATTTCCTGCCCCCCGAAGGCATGAGCAAAGTGTTCCCCGGCGACCGGGTCGAATTCACGGTCGAGGAGCAAAGCGACGGCAAGGTCCGCGCGACTCTGGAAAAACTCGTCGACAGTCCGTTTTCCGAATTTGTCGGCCGCTACGTCGAACGCGGTAAAGCCCAGGGCGTGGAGCCGGAAGCATCCGGCCACAGTAAATGGCTGTTTGTGCCACCTAAGAAAACCCGCGAGGCCAAAGACGGTCAATGGGTCAAGGCCCGGGTCACCCGCCACCCCTGGGAAACCGGCAAGGCCCAGGCCGAAATCGTCGCCATCATGGGCTCCGAACAGGAAGGGGGCACCTGGCACGCGCTGGCCATCGAAAAACACGGTTTGAAGCCGGAGTTCGAACAGAAACTGGTCGACGCCGCCCATGAACTCAGCGAAGACACCATCGCCGAGCAAGCCAAGGGGCGGGAAGATTTGACCGAGATTCCCTTCGTCACCATCGACGCCGACACGACCCAGGACATGGACGACGCCCTCTTCGCCGAGGAGACCGACGACGGCTGGCTGCTGCGCATCGCCATCGCCGACCCGGCCGCCCTCTTCGGTGCCGATTCCGCGCTCGACCAGGGCGCCCGCGAACGCCTGACCACCACCTACCTGCCCGGCCGGCCGATCGGCATGCTGCCCGAGCGGGTGGCTCACGATCTGGCGTCGCTGGTCCCCGAGAAAGACCGACTGGCCCTGGTGTTCCACATCCGCGTCGCCACCGACGGCGCTTTGAGCAAACTGGCCGTCACCCCGGCGGTCATTCGCAGCACCGCCAAGCTCAGCTACACCCAGGTCAGCAATTGGCTGGACGGACGCGAACCCATCCCCGCCGCGCACTGGCATCTGGAAACCCTGAAGCAGTGCTGCAAGGCCCTGAACGAGTGGCGCCACAATCACGCCCTGGTAATGAACGACCGGCCGGACTACCGCATCCGGGTCGATGACGACCTGAACGTCACCGGTGTCGAGAAAGAAGAACGCACCACGGCCCACAACCTGGTCGAGGAATGCATGCTCGCGGCCAACCGCATCGCCGCCGCCTGGCTGGTCGAGGACGAGGCCTTGTTCATGACCCACCCGGGCTTCCGCGCCGAACGCGAAGACGAGCTCAAAGGCCTGCTGCGCGAATTCGCACGCGACATCGCCGAGACCGACGGCAACGACTTCGAAGGCTACAAAACCATCATGCGGACCGCCCGCCAGAAGGACGACTTTCCACTGCAAACCGTCCTGCAAAAACGCCTCGAACGCGGCGCCTGGTCCGCGAAAGCCGCACCGCACTACGGCCTGGGTTTTGAGCAATACACCACCGTCACCAGCCCCATCCGCAAATACACCGACCTCACCCTGCACCGGCTGATCCACGCCAAACTCGCGGACCAAGCCTACGAGATCCCCCAGGAACTGGTCGACGACCTCAATGACCGCCTGATCAACAGCCGAAAAGCCGCCAACGACGTCGAAAACCGCCTGCGCCTGCAATGGCTCGCCGACCAACCGGATCAAACCTGGCAGGCCACCATCGTCCACATCAACTCAGGCGGCCTCATCGCCCAACTGGACGACAACGGCGCCAGCGGCTTCATCGACCTTCGAGGCGGCGACGAGAAATACAGCTACGACCCGCTGCGGATGATGATGAAAGGAGAGAAGCGATCGTTCGTGCTGAACCAACCGGTCCAAGTGAAGATCGCGAAAAACGACGGACAGAAACTGGAATTGAAACTGGTGGATTAAACAGGCAGGGGCGCACCCATGACTCCCGTAGGAGCGCACTCCGTGCGCGACAGAATGAGACTATTGGTATAGGGCTGTCGCGCACGGAGTGCGCTCCCGCAAATGGAAAGCCAGGATAAACTTCAAAGCCCCCCTACAACCAAACGGAATCCCAATGGGGATAGTCCCCTACGGAGTCCACTAACCCCGCCGCCAAAGGATTCCGAACGATATAGCGAGCAACATTGACCAAGCTCTCCTCTCCCCGGATCAAATGATCATAATAGCCACGCTGCCAAACCGACACCCCCATACTCAAAGTGGACATAGACTTAACACGCTTCACCAGCGTGGATAATTCATCGTCTCCCAATTTAACCAACCAATGGACATGGTCTGGCATGAGACAATAAGCCAGAGTATGGGCCTTCCCAGCCTCCTCATGCCCCTTCAGGATCCGCACAAAGGAACGAGCTGTTTCAAAACACTCGAAAGGCCTTAAAGTTGATTTCGTATTAAAGACCAGGTGATAACAGTGATTCGAACGCGAAAACCGATGTTTTCGTAGTGAATGGTACCCCTTTCGTCGATCCCTCATTGATGTCTCCCTACTGTAGGAGCGCACTCTGTGTGCGACATCCCTACGCCAAACTCACCATCCTGTCGCGCACGGCGTGCGCTCCTACAAAAACCTACTCTCTATACCCCCGCGGATTCTCACTCTGCCACCGCCACGAATCCTCGACCATCTCCTTCAACCCTTTCTCGGCTTTCCAACCCAGCTCCCGTTCGGCAAACGCCGGGTCGGCATAACAACAGGCGATATCCCCGGGGCGGCGATCGGCCAGTTTATACGGCACCTCACGACCAGACGCCTCCTCAAACGCCTTCACCATCTGCAACACGCTGTACCCGATACCGGTCCCCAGGTTATATGCCACACACCCAGGCTTGCTGGTCAGCTTCTCGATCGCCTTGACGTGCCCCTTGGCGAGGTCCACCACGTGAATGTAATCCCGCACGCCGGTACCGTCCGGTGTGTCGTAGTCACTGCCGAACACATTCAACTCGGGCAATTTGCCAATGGCGACTTGGGTGATGAACGGCATCAGGTTGTTGGGGCGTCCGTTCGGGTCTTCGCCAATGGTACCGCTTTTGTGCGCCCCCACCGGGTTGAAGTACCGCAACAGCGCTACCTGCCAGCGATCGTCGGACTTGGCCAGGTCACGCAGTATGTCCTCGATCATCAGCTTGGAGCGGCCATAGGGGTTAGTCGCGCTGAGCGGCAAATCTTCCTGGATCGGGACCGTATGCGGGTCCCCGTAGACCGTCGCCGACGAGCTGAACACGATGTTGGTGATGTCATGGCGCTTCATCACCTGCAACAGGTTCACGGTACCCCAGACATTGTTCTCGTAATAATCCAGAGGAATCTCCGTGCTCTCCCCCACCGCCTTCAGGCCGGCGAAGTGTATGACGGAATCGATAGTGTGCTCACGAAATAACCGGTCCAGCAGGTCCGCGTCGCGAATGTCTCCTTCCACGAACGGAATCGGCTTGTCAACAATGGCCTCGACACGGCGCAGGGATTCGGGAGAACTGTTGGCGAGATTGTCCAGAACCAGGATGTCGTGCCCGGCCTGAATCAGTTCGATGCAGGTGTGACTGCCGATGTAACCGGCGCCACCGGTGACGAGAACCGTCATGGAGGGAAGCTCCCTAAAAGTGGTGAATATCCGTCAAAATTACCATTGAAAACGTTTTCAAGCAATATATATGTAGGAGCGCACTCCGTGCGCGACCGATCACTCGCAGGCAACCCATCGCGCAAGGGACTGCGCTCCTACAATGTCAAATAATAAGAAGGCCAAGCCCAGCCAATCTCACTGCCGAATCAAAGCCAACAACTCCTGCGTCTTCTCATCCATCAAGTCTTTATCGCCTCGGGTCTCAACATTCAGTCGAATCACCGGCTCGGTGTTGGATTTGCGCAGGTTGAAACGCCAATTCTCGAATTCCAGCGACAGCCCGTCGATCCGATCCTCGGAGACCGCATCGGCCTTGTAGGCTTCATACACACGCGTCATGGTCGCGTCGGCGTCCGCCACCTTGCTGTTGATTTCCCCCGGCGAGGGGTACATGGACATGCGCTCGCTGACCAGCGTCTTGAGCGTGGACTTCTTCTTGCTCAGCAGGTCAACAACCAACAGCCAGGGCAGCATGCCGGAGTCGCAATAGGCGAAATCCCGAAAGTAATGGTGTGCGCTCATCTCGCCGCCGTAAATGGCGTCTTCCTTGCGCATCTTCTCTTTGATGAAGGCATGGCCGGATTTGCACATCACCGCCTGGCCCCCGTTCGATTCCACTATTTCAACGGTGTTCCAGGTCAAACGCGGGTCATAGACGATCTTGGAGCCCGGCTCCTTGACCAGGAAGGCTTCGGCCAGCAGGCCGACAATGTAATACCCTTCGATGAAATTGCCGTCTTCATCCCACAGGAAACAGCGGTCGAAATCCCCGTCCCAGGCGATGCCCATGTCCGCGCCGTTATCGCGCACGGCTTTACTGGTGACCGGTTGCTGCTCGTGCAACAGAGGGTTGGGAATGCCGTTCGGGAAGGTGCCGTCCGGCTCGTTGTTGATCTTCACGAATTCAATGGGCGCGCCCTTGGCCTGCAAGGCGGCCTCCAGACGGTCCAGCGACGGCCCGGCGGCGCCGTTGCCGGCGTTGGTGACCAGTTTCGTCGGACGCAGATCGGACAGGTCGAGGTAGCTGACCAGATGGTCGGTGTAGGCCTGGCTGTTGTCGACGGCTTTCAGCGTGCCGGGCTGGCCGGCCTTCTCGCCGTAGCTCTCGTCCTCGGCCATGGTGCGGATGTCGTCCAGGCCGGTATCCCGGGAGATCGGCTTGGAATCGTCCCGAACCATCTTCATGCCGTTGTAGTTGATCGGGTTGTGGCTCGCCGTCACCATGCAGCCGCCATCGGCCTTCAGGTGCTTGGTCGCGAAATACACCTCTTCGGTGCCGCACAGGCCGATATCGATCACATCCGCCCCGAAATCCATCACCCCCCGGGCAAAGGCCTCTTTGAGTTCAGGAGACGTCTCCCGAACATCGCCCCCCACCACCACGGTCTTGGGCTTCAAATAGGCCGCAAAGGCCCGCCCGATGCGGTAGGCAATGTCCGTGTTCAGTTCGACACCCAATTCACCGCGAATGTCGTACGCCCCAAAACAGGTCAAAGTGGTCATCAGTCGCTCCCTTAGGTCTTTGAGTCGATTATAGGCAGCATAAGGGGGGAGTTGCAGCCCTTTTTTGACCCTTAGCACCGATACATCGCAAAGGCTATGGTCCCTATGCGGCAGCATGCGTACCACAACCGCATTCCAATACTGTAGGAGCGCACTCCGTGCGCGACAGACAATGGACCAGAGCCAAAACCATCGCGCAGGGGACTGCGCTCCTACAATCCGCCAACAATCGCGAAACGCAAGCTGTGCCCCCAAAACGAGAACGACTCCTCTCCCCGCTTGGCGCGAAAACGCCGTTCCCCTATACTCTCGCGCTTTGAATCCGCAGTACTGAGGCCACCATGACATCAAAGGACACCCGGCAGGACCTGACTTCCCTGCGCCCCCACCCGGACGATGACACCATCGATCTGGGCGAACTGCTCCGGGGCATCATCGAGCAATGGAAGTTGATACTGGGCATTACCGTCCTCGGCGCCATCATCGGCGTCGCCGTGGCTCTGTTACTGCCACGCCAATACCGGGTCGAAGCCATTGTCACCCAACCCAACCGGGCCGCTGTACAACCCATCCTCGCGCAGCAGATCAGCCCCATCATGCTGGATGAGCTGACGCAGACCTTTTTACTGAACGTTCAATCACTGAACCTGATCGAACAGGCGTATACCAATACCGGCATGGGCGAGAACGCGGCCGGAGGCACACAAACCGAAGAAGAGGCCTTCTCCGCCATTCGCGGCGTCTCCGACAGCCTGCTCGTCGAACCCGTTCGCTATGAATTCTATGAACTGTCCAACGAAGAAAAAACACCGCTGAACAAAATCAGCGTCAACCTGCTCTCATCCCAACCCCGCAAGGCCAAGGCATTCATCGACGAACTGCTCTCCCTGGCGGAAGAAAAGACCCTGAAAGACACCATCAGCGACATCAACGCGGTCAAGTCCATCCGTATCCAGACGGCGGAATCCAAATACGAGCAATTGCTGAAGAGCGCCGAAGCGACCCTGATGCGGGAACAACAGCGGGTTCGCCAGGCGCTCTCGGTTGCCCAGTCCCTGAATATCGACAGCCCCACCAGTTGGGAGGCATTGGTCCACGGCGCCGGCAATGTCCAGATGGTCAACACCTCCGCCACCGAAGACGACCTCTTCCTGCACGGCACCCGCTTCCTGCAAGCCCGGCTGGAAAGCCTGAACGGCGATGGCGCCAACCAACTGTTCCTGGAAGGCATTGAAGAACAGGTGGTGGATGAAAAAGGCAACCTGACCGTGGTCGTCACCACCCCGAGCCAGCTGCAGGGTGAAATCAAGGCCTTGCAGGAGCAGAATTTCCACATCAACGACGTTCAATTGCTCGATGCCGGCGCCACCGCCCGGATACCCAGCTCCGCCGAGAAACCCAACCGCCCGCTGATCGCCATCGCGGCCACGGTGCTGGCCGGGTTCCTGGGGTTGTTTATCGCACTGGTGCGGATGGCGATTCGGAAAGACGACTGATTAACAGTACACTCCTTCCCGAAACGTCGGACCGCCCGAAGGGAGAGGGAGCAAACTCATCGCGCACGGAGTGCGCTCCTACCATATACCGCCTGTAGGAGCGCACTCCGTGCGCGACAGCTCCTCCTCCATAGGAACTGGCCAAACTTAAAAAAAACAAACAAATGCCTAACCAACTAAACCACCCAGCCACCAAACTCCTGGCCCTACTCACCGTAGCCAGCCTACTGTGGCTGCGTAACACCACCACCACCATCGAATGGGTAGCCCCCGAGCCAATCGACTACCCAACCACCACACAACCCCTTTACGAGAACCAACCCTTACCGGCCCTCACCCGCAACGTTCATGCCTCCCAGGCCGTCCCTCTGCCCGATGGCCGCATCGCCGTGTTCTGGTTCGGCGGCACCAAGGAAGGCCACCGGGATGTACAAATCTACCGGCAAATCCTGAAAGACGGCCAACCCCAGGGCGAACCCGAACCGATATTGAGCGCGGACCAGTTGGCCGACCGGCTGGGCATCTACGTCAAAAACCTGGGCAACCCGGTCCCCTTCTATCACAACGGCCAACTACACCTCTTTGTCGTCTCCGTCGCACTCGGAGGCTGGGCCACGGCCCAAGTCAGCCATTTGGTGTCGGACGACCTGGGCGACCACTGGCATAACGCCAGGCAACCCATACTGAGCCCGTTTTTCAACCAAAGTACTCTGGTTCGCACCACACCCCGGGTCACCCGCGAAGGCTTCATCGTCCCGGCCTATTTCGAGCAGGGTCGCATCAACCCCATGTGGCTGCACTTTGACGACCACGGCCAGTTCCTCTACAGCGAAACCCTGCCTGTCGAAGGGCTGCAACCGGCCGTCGCGCCGTCGTCAGCCGGTGAGGCCGACCTGCTGATTCGACCCTTGCAAACCGGCCCGGTGCTTCACATCGAAAGCGACGGACACGGCGAGATAGAACGCCCCGAATCCGTCAACCCGCCGCAAAACCCCAAGAGCGCGGTCGCGGTTTTGCCGCTGAACGACCAGGAATGGCTGATGGCCCACAACCCGGGCAAACGCCGTGACTCACTGGTCGTCAGTCACACCCGGGACGGCGGCGAGAGCTGGCAACCGCTGAAAATCATTGTGCGGGAAGACGGTGAGCGCTTTTCCTACCCCAGCCTCACCGTGGATGACGACGGCGTTTTTCACCTCTTTTACACCCACAAACGCGAACGCATCCAGTACGTGCGTTTTAACTGGGCGGGGCTGACGGAATGATGCAGACGATCAACGGTTTTACCCTCTACCTCTGGACCGGCCAATTCCTCGTCTGGCTGGCCTTGCTGTCCGCCCTGCTGCGCCCCCTGCCCGTATCCAGAACCGCACGGCTGATCGCCGCCACCGTGATCCTGGCCACACCGGTCTGGTTCGGCCACAACGCGATATTTTATTTCGCCGCATGGCTGGGCATGGCCTCCATCCCCACTCTGGCCGTCGCCCTATATGCTCTGGCACAGGACGGCAAACATCCGCTCTCCACCCGCACCTGGGCAAGCCTCGCCCTCGTCAACGCCATCATCCTGGTGCCCTTCCTCGCCTGGCCGGTCAACGGCTACGAATGGGGCTACCACAGCACCGCCGGGCTCCTCCTGCTCCTCGGCGCCGGCCTGACAATCAAACTCAAACACAGCCGCTGGTTCTGGCTCACCATCGCCACCCTGCTCGCCTGGCTCGCCTGGCCCGGCATCAGCCGCAACGCCTTCAACTACATCGCCGACGGCATGATGCTCCTGGCCGCCCCAACCGTCCTCCTGACCCGCCTGCTTCGTACGAGCGCACGCCGTGCGCGACAACTCCTAAACCGGCAGCAACCCACACCCAAGTAGGAGCGCACGCCGTGCGCGACAATCCCTTAGGGAGAGGAACAAACCTCGCGCAGAGGCCTGCGCTCCTACGCCACCCCACTAGTCCCCCTCTCCCCCATTCGCTACAATCCCCACCCGTTGATTCAGCCCCGGGGCACCCGACTTGATCACTCGCTATCTTTGCCGAGAAACCCTAAAACCCTTCGCCTTGATCACCCTCATTCTCACGGTGCTGTTCATCGCCGAAGAGTTGAGCAATGTCCTGGCCAAGGCCATCTCCGGCCAATACTCGGACTGGGCCATCGCCGTCATCCTGGGCTACCAACTCCCCATCATGCTGCCCGAGCTGCTGCCCGCAGCCTACTTCCTGGCGTTGTTGATCGCCATGAATCGCATGAGCCAGGAATCCGAACGGACGGTGTTGATGGCAATCGGGATCAACGACGCTTCCCTCTTCCGGCGTCTGTTTGTGTTTACCGCAGTGCCCGTCACACTGCTGCTGCTCGGGTTCAGCCACCTGGGCGCCCCCATGGCCGAGAAAGGCCTGGCCCAATTCATCCTGCAGCAACAAAACCGGCCGCTGACGGAACTGGTTCAGGCCGGTGAATTTTTCACTCTGTCCGAGCGCCAGGCAACACTGTATGCCCGCAGCGCCGACACCGGCCGTGAATCCTTGCTTACCGTTTTCATGGCCCGAACAGAAGACGACCGCATCACCATCAACACCGCCGACCGCGCCCGCATCCAGGTCGAAAACGACCGTCAATACCTCTCCCTGCAAGACGGCCAACAACAGGTATTTTCGCTGGCACCCAGCAATACCACACGCATCGACTACGAACGCTACAACCTCTACATTCCGCAAAGTGAAGAAGAATTTTCGACGGATCGATTGGAAACCCGGAGCACGGCCGAGCTGTGGCAGGGAGAGGTAAAATCCAAAAGTGAAGTGGTCTACCGCACGCTGCAAGGTTTGATGATTCCGGTTCTGTGCATCTGGGCCGTGGCGCTGACGCGTGTCAAACCGCGTAAAGCCCGGGTCGGCGCACTGGCGTTCGGCATCGTGCTCTACATTCTGTTCAATTTCGGGTACCGAACCGCCCAGGCCGCGGTCGCCAAAGGACAAATCCCCCTGGAAGCCAGCCCCTGGTGGTTGCACCTTGGCTTGTTCCTGGTGGGCGTCTATCTGCTCAGGAAATCGGCACGATGACTCGACATATCCTCAGCCGCTACATCATCAGCCGAACCGCGCTGTTCATCGCTATCGTAATACTGGCCATCGGCGGGCTGCTGCTGGTGATGGGCTTCGCCGATGAAGTCAGCCGTCGCGCCAGCGATCGCTATTCGCCCTGGAACGCCTTCGTCTACAAAGCGCTCGGCATGCCGGCCGAAATCTACATGTTCGTCGGCCCCATGGTCATGCTCGGCACCTTGATCGCCGTCGGTGGCATGGGCAAAAACAACGAATTGGTCATCATTCAGTTGGTGTCTCGCAGCGCCAAGGGGCTGGTGTTTCGATTGATCTTACCGGGGTTGCTGTTATTGCCGGTGGTATTCGCCATCGGGGAATGGCTGGCGCCGCAACTCGCCGTCGATGCGGATGTCTACCGCGCCGAAAAACGACGCTGGGGGCTGCCGACCCTGGAAGGCGAGTGGTACCGGGACGGACATTGGGTGATCAACACCGAATTCGTAGGCCCGGACCAGACCATCAAAGGCCTCACCCTCTTCGAGCTCGACAACAACGAACTGGCTCGCGCCATCTATGCCCAATCCGCCACGCCAAACAACGGGGACTGGCAACTGAAAGACGTCCGCGTCACCGAGTTCCTTTCGGACCAGGTGTCGTACCGCCAAAGCCCGGACATGACCTGGACCCCCGACAATTTCGATGCCGACCTGCTGAAAATCCTCGCATTGGATACCAACAAACTGACGCTTGGCCAGCTGTTCACCCAGGTCAACTTTTCCTATCAACAAGACCTGCAACAAGGCGATCTGTCGCTGCAATTCTGGTCCCGTTTCTGGTTCCCGCTGGAATACATCGGCATGCTGTTCCTGGCCCTCGCCTTCTCCCTGGGCAGCTTCCGCCAACGCACCCTGGGCGACACCGCCTTCCGCGCCACCGCCCTCGCCATTGCCGCCCAACTGCTCATCGACACCGCCGGCTCACTCGCCCTCGTCATCGGCCTCATGCCCTGGCTAGCCACCTTCCTTCCACATGGAATCTTCGTCGGCCTAACCGCCTGGCAACTCAAAACCCGCCTCTAATACGGTCGCGCACGGAGTGCGCTCCTACAATTCCTTACCACGTAGGAGCGCACTCCGTGCGCGACAACTCTTCACCCCGTAGGAGCGCACTCCGTGCGCGACCTAAACCAACCAAAACTCCCTCACAAACGGCGCCCACCGCCACCACCCCCAACGCCTATCCGCCACATCCTCCATATCCGGCTTCCCATGAAAGCACACCACCCGAGCCCCATCCGGCACCCGCGCCTGCCCCCACACGGCACTGGTCACCCCCCAATGCGCCGCCCGTTTTCCCAAAGGCTTCGCGCCCATGGAACCACAATGGTATTTGTACGACACCACGTGCCCGGCCGGATACAACGCCACCTTCCCGGCCGGAAAGTACCGGTCCAGCCACTTCTGCTCCCGCTCGCCACCCAGTTCACGGGTCAGGGCGTCATAATCCGCCGCCAGCAAATCCTCCCAAACCTCGGGAAAGGCCCCGGCCCACACCCGAAACACCGAACCATGCCCCTTGCCCTGGCGTCGTTTGTACCCGTCCGGCGCCATCACCAGAGGTTCGTCAGGTAGATCGTTCACCAGAAAGCCCAGATCCCCGGTCACCAGAACATCCAGATCCATCACGATGATCGGCGTACCGGGTTCCAAACCAAGAAACCCCCGACTGAACACCCGTTCCTTGTTCCAGTTCCCGCTGAACGGCTGCCCCAGCACCAGCTCGTGCTGATGCACGTCGGACGGCAGTTCCAGCGGGCGGTCCGTAAAGCAATGAAACTCGAACGGTTCCGGAAACCACTGGCAGACAGACCGGTACAAGCGTTCGACATAAACAGCGGGGTACAGTGTCCCCCAACGGAAACAGACAAAATGCGGCGTTCTGGACATGGATTACATCAACCGGTCGTTAAACGGGAACAGGGTGCGCGGAATCGCGGAGGTGTGAGAACAGTTTTCGATCGTCATCCCGACGTCCCGGGCGGTGTGCGCGGCGAGTTCCATCGCCGGCAAAACCCGGCCGTGGTAAGCCTTGACCAACCCTGTCCAGGCGGCGTTTCGTTCGCTTTCATAAAACCGGGGCTGCTCGAAATTCGTCATATCGAACCCAACCAGAAACAGCGCGCGCACCCGAAGGTAGAACGCCAACTGAATGCCACAATACATCACCGTGCCGCACCCGAAATGGCCTTCCTCCATATTCAGGCTCAACTTGGCCCGGCCGGATTGTCGAAAGTGACGCGGGTCGACGGCCTCCAGCGAACGCCGGGGCCGTCCATAGGGCGTCTCGAACCCCTGAATGAAATAGAGCCGAAAATGCGAGAACAGCTCAGGGTCCACTTCGCCCAGGGCACGCAAGGCGCTGCCCACCAGGCACAACCGGGTCCCTCTGGGCAGGCGTTTGAGCATATCGCCCTTCTCCAGGATGAAACGCGCATCCTCCACCATCACGGCAAAGGGCCGGCCCAGAGTACCGTCCAACGTCAGAGCGATAGCCCCGTTCAACAGCACACAGGCTTCACCGGCCAAACGGTCAATGTATTGCTCCCGAATGGATGGCCCGCTACCAATCACGTAGAGCCGCTCGGGCGCCCCGGCTTTCAGCTCGGACCAGGGTGCCGTCCGGGTGACTTTTCGGCCTTTCCAGTACACATCCCAGGCATCGCCGGCGGGCTTCAGCTTCAAATAGGGCAGCGTTCGCGCCATATGGCGCAGCTTGGGCGGTTGGGACAGCCGATACCAGCGACGAACCAGAAGCCCCCAGAAATCCGTGTGGTGATATCGAGCGCGAGCAGTCATGGTGAGCCAGCCTGTTTTGCTCTGAAAACGGCCAGTTCACCATAGGTACGTGAATGTTCTGTGACGGCTCCAGGCCATCAAGCGAAGCGAACCATATCCGCATGTGTGTGAAAGTAATCCCGAGACCATATCTCAACAGCGCCCGGATCGGGAACAAAACTGATAACATCCTGCCGTGCAGAGCGCACATCCTGGGAATCTATGCGCTCATGCAACAGTGCCAGAAACTCATCGGTTGAAAGACTGTGAGCCTTCAGGTCTTCACTCTGACAACCTCGCTCGACAAAATGCTTCAACCCCAATGGAACTCCCTGCCGGACATACCATTCGAAGTCGAACCAATCCCGGCCCTTTACCCGGTTCTTCCACTGTCTGTACAACAACGCATGCATTTTATCCGCAAAAAGATCCGGCAAAGCAAAGCACTTTGTGTAAAACGAAAATGGCTGGATAAGCAGACGTTCCTCGGTAGCAAACCCCTGTGGTGGATCCTTATCGACTTCCAACTTGATTTTAATCGTTTTCTTTCCCGCAGCAGCCAAGTCGTAGAGGCTGGAGGTCTTCTTTAGAAAAGCCGATTCCACCTCAGTCTGCACGCTCTTTTTCTTCGCTGACAGCGTCAATTCAAAGCCAAACGCGGAAAACAAGCGCAGGTTCCGGGTAGGCAGCACCTTGCCGCACAACGCTTTGGTGGGCCCCGCCAACAGGCAGAAGGTTCGTTCGTCGACCTCTTCAAGCCTGGCCCCCACGAACAACAGCGATACCGGGACGTGCTGGTAGGAAAAATGCCCAACCGGGGTTTCATAATGCTTGCCACGGCGTGAAGTCACTGACGTCACACTAATAACCCCTTCAGGAATCACACCATGCCAGGCAAGCGCCCACTCCAGCGAAACGCAAGATGGGCCATACAGATGGTTGCCAATTAATGGCAGACTCAGGGGCCCCTGCCGCCATTCCGGACCCAGGACGTACAGACCTTTCTTCAGTGGCACCAGTACGCCCGCCTCAATCAACTTGGCTATTTTATCGTTTGGGCGACTATAACCCCGAAGCACCGACAATAGCGAAGAGCGGGTAAAAGGAAGGCTTTGGAATCGTTGTAGCTGCTGCTCAAGTCTCATGCGTAGGTTTTACATATAAAATCGGCTTTTTGTCGATTATCCGCGCAAAAACTACGATCATATCTGCCAGGAACGAAGGTTCTTGGCTGTCCATAAGTAACTCAACCGGCCTCAATGCCGGGTGAAGACTTCCTCAAGGCTGCGCGCGGCTTCAAATCCTTGCCATTCCCAATCCTAGCACATACTGTATATACATACAGACTACTGGGAAGCCAAACACCGATCAAGCCGACTCAATCACACTTATAGAAGCATGCAACAAGAATCAGGAGAGAGTCGCCGACCAGATATAACAATCTTTAGCATACTTGGTTATAATTCGACCGCAGAATAATGTGATGCGAGGTGACGTCATGAATGTTTCTTTGACAGCCGAATTGGAACGCTTTGTAAAATCCAAGGTCGAGACCGGTCTGTACAACTCAGCGAGTGAAGTGATGAGGGAAGCCCTTCGATTGATGGAAGAGCGGGACGCCCTGCAAGCCGTGCGTCTGGAATCATTACGGTACGACATCAATAAGGGATTGGGCTCACTCGAAAATGGTGAAGGTAAACCTCTGGATATAGAGGCGATAAAGGCCAAAGGCCGTGCCAGGCTTCGTGGGTCCACAAACTGATGCTTGAGCTGGAAACATCACCCGAAGCCGAGAACGACTTGCTGGATATTTGGCTCTATATTGCCGATGACCAACCCATCAATGCAGACCGGTTCCTGGATAAACTCCTTGAAAAAGCCCTCAAGTTGGCAGAATTCCCGGAACTGGGCCGTAATCGGGAAGATCTAGCCTCCGGACTGAAGTGCTTTCCAGTCCAGCGGTACGTTTTATACTACCAAGCTACGACTACCAAGCTGCTCTTAGTCAGGGTCTTACCGGCCGATCGAGACATATCGTTAATATTCTAAGTTATCCAATGCCTCACACCACCTCCCCCATCGATGCCATCATCACCTGGGTCGACGGCGACGACCCGGCCCACAAAGCCAAACTGCACGCCTATTTTAAGACGCTGGGCCGCGACATTCCGGGCTCGGCCGCGCCGACGCGCTTTCGGGAACGGGGGGAACTGGAATATTGTGTGGCCTCCATCCTGCGGTTCGCCCCCTGGGTCCGCACCATCCACATCGTGACGGATAACCAGACACCTCCGTTTCTGGAAGGCGATACCGGCCGCGCCCTGGCGGACAAAATCAATCTGGTGGACCACACCACGGTATTCCGAGGCTATGAGGATGTGCTGCCCGTCTTCAGTTGCCGCCCTATCGAGACCGTGCTCTGGCGCATACCGGAACTGGCGGACCGGTTCATTTACTTCAACGACGACATGATGCTCACCCGCCCGGTGGACCCGACGGATTTCTTTCAAGACGACCAACTGGTGCTGCGCGGTCACTGGACCCGGCACACGCACCAGCAATGGCTGTTTCGTCTGAAGCGTAGCCGCCCCATTCGGGCCCTGCGACCAACGCCATTGAGACCCAACCGCGCCAACCACCTGCGCATGCAGGAACTGAGCGCCCGCGCCATGGGTTTCAACGGCCGCTACTTCAACATCCCGCACGAGCCCCACCCGGCATTCAAACACCAAATGGAAGCCCTGTTCGAAGCCCACCCTGACTGGCTGCGAGATAACATCCGCCACAAACTCCGCCACCCGGACCAAATATGGAGTTTTTCGCTCGCCACTCACCAGGCCATACAGGACGATCGGGCCATGTTCGCCCGACATCCAAAACTCGCGCTGCTCAAAGCGGAGAACTACACGGTTCCAGGCATCCGTTGGGCACTGCATCGGCTGAGCCGATCCCGTCGGACGGCCTTCCTGTGCGTCCAAAGCCTGGACCAGGCAACGCCCGCCGTGCAGGACCACGTCATACAGTGGCTGGAAGCGCACGTCGGTGGACTGCCTACGGAAGTGGATTCAAAAAACGAATATCGAGAATACCTTGGCGACAAGTTCGACCAGCCAAACTGACAACAGAGTTGTTAAGGGCAGCGCCGACGACCCAGAATAAGACCCGTTACTGAAAACCGGCGATCTTCTCCCGGCACAACCGCTCCGCCATGGTTTGCAACACCCGCACCCGTTCCGCCAACCACTCCAGCTCATCAGGCGTGATGCTGTAATTCGGATCGTAACGGGCACTGACATAGGCGTGGCGCAGCAACTTGAAGCGTTTCCGCTCCTCCACCGTGCCCTGGGGGAACACCGACAGGAACTCGGGTTCCACACTGGCGGTGAGGGCGCGCAGTTTCTTGATGTCGTGCGTCTTAGGCTTGTAGCGGGTGAAGACCAGCAGGATCATCGAGTACAGGCGTTCGGTCGCCTGATGAAGGGAAAAAGCAGCCCGATTGTAGGACTTCCGGACCATCATCAGTTCATAAATTTCCAGGTCTTCTATGGCTTCACTCAACCAATAATCAAAATCACCCTGCGCCAACCGCCGACGCTCGGCCGGTGGCAAATACTCCTGGGGTTCAGCCAGTTCCAGCTTGCCGGAATCGTGCAGCAGCACGCCTTCCTTAACAATATCCAGAAAGAAATATTGATTTTTGGACAGGCGGGCGTTGATGAAATGAATATCCTCGGCGATGAGGCTGACCGGTGTCTCGATCTCCCGCAGCAGCTTGGTGTCCAGAGAATCCTTGCATTCGATCTTCCGGGCGAGGGCCCGGTTCTTCACAACGGCCAATAAATCGAAATCGCTTTGGTAGCGGAAGTGAATGCCGTCCACCTCCCGCTCCTCCACCCAGTCACCCCGGGCGTAGCTGCCGAACAGAATCAAGAGGTCGGGTTTGACGGCTTTCAAGATAATGTCCGTCGCGTCACGCAACTGCTGTTGTTTGTGTTCGGGAAGGTGATCCAGGGAAGTTTTCATACGGCGGTCAGATTGGCCATCGGAAATCGGTGGTGTGGTATCCATAAGCAACTCACCCGGCCATCAATGCCGGGTGAAGACGTCCTCGAGGCTGCGCGCGTCCAGCAGGTTTTCGGCCCAGATTGCCAGTTCTTCGGGTGTGGCAGAACGCACCCTGGCCACATCCGAGTCGCTTAACTTACCGAAACGCTTGCTTAATTGCCGAATAATGACATCCACTTCACCTTGATGGTGCCCTTCCTGCCTCAGCCGCTCGGACAAAGTCGCCATCGCCGTACTCTCCTGAGGGTATCTCTCGGTATATTCTCGCATTTCATTATCATCCAGTGTCGAATAGATGTCGATGAAGTCGATGTACTTCAATTGCCGCTCCGGGTCCGGCTCCAACGTCAGCAGCCCCCGAATCGCCTGGGCGTACACCCGAAACTTGTCTTCCGGCACCCACCGCATGTTCGGCAGGTCCGCCCGCAATGACTGTATAAACATACAGCCTACAGACCCCCCAAACACCGATCAAGCCAACCCGATCACAACTATACCCAATACCCGCGCTACACCTCCGAAACACACCCACCCGAAAACCACACCTCCCACCACCCGTCAAGACCTGTTAATTCCATCACATTCCCGTAAAATGCCCGCCATTCACCGATTCACCGATTCACCCAGCCGAGCGAACCACTCAACCTATGACCGACACCACCCGCATCGCCTTTATTGGCCGCAAACAAGGCACCGACCACCGTCGGGCCGGCCAATACGACGGCGGGTGGACGCTCGAACGCCCACGCAAGGGCGAAGAAGCGGGCCTCGCCGCTTCCGGCCTGGAAAAGACGGATGACGTTTCCCGGGCGGACCTGGTCTACACCCGCATCAACCCGGAACGGGTGAACCGACGCGCCCTCAAGCGGGTGCAGCGGGCGGAAGCCCGGGTGCCCGAACGAGCCGTTATCGTGAACAGTGCCACCCACTTCGAGCGCTATGCGGACAAAGCCCAATGCTTCACCCATTGGCGCGAAGCGGGCCTGCCCTGCCCCGGGTTCCATATTAAATCCCCCTGGACTCCACAACACCGTCTGGTTGAAACGTTGATGCCATTGTTGCAGCGCTACCAGGGGCTGTATCTGCGCACCAGCAATGAAGATTCCGGCAAAGGCATTCACTACCTACCGGCCGACGCCACTTCGGCGGATGTGAAACGCACCATCCGCCACCTGCGCTGGCGCAGCCTGACCAACAAAGTCAGCCAATCCCGCCTGATGGCGGTAGAACCCATCGACACCCGAACGGCATCGGGCGTTGCGCACGTCTTCCGCGCACATGTCGTGGGCGATAATATACTGGGGGGCTATGCACTGGTCGGCTCCGGCCCGGTGGTGCACGCGCGCGATGTGACCGTGACGCACTGGGACGCTTTCGTAGAACAAAACGCTACATTTCAGGACATCATCCAAACACCCGAGCTGCGCCGGCAAATTATACTGGCTTGCCAGGTGCTTGGGGCCCAGGTCGGTGCCGTGGAGTTCTTCCAGACCCCGAACGGCCTGTGTTTTCTGGAACTGAACCCCATGTGGGGCGGCCACCATCGGTTCGGCGACGAGGTGTTCATGGCCCACCTGAACCAACACGGCCAACGGCCGGAGCTGGAGCACGTCCGCCACTGGCTGGACGCCGAAACCTATTACACACATCTGTACCAAGCCCTGGCCGACCTGACCCAAAAACGGCCCCAACCACAGCGGTACTCGCAGAGCGCATGAAGCCGAAGGAATACATTCAGTACATCAAACGAGCCACCCAGTTGAAACGGCTCGACCACAACGCCCTGAACCACCGGCAACGGCCCGAGGTGCCCGTTGTCGTCTCACTGACCAGTATTCCATCGCGACTGAAACAGATTCACCTGACCCTGCGCAGCCTGATGGCGCAAAGCGTGCGACCGATTTCCATTGTGCTGTGGCTGAATGAAGACCTGAAAGACCAACTTCCCCAGAGCCTGACGAGCCTGACCGGTGACCTGCTGGAGATCCGTTATTCACCGCTGACCTGTTCGCACCGGAAGCTAATTCACAGCCTGGAGGCCTTTCCGAACCAGTGCATCGTCACCTCAGATGACGACGTAATGTACCCTTCGAACTGGCTGGACCGGCTATGGCGAGAGCATGAAGACCACCCGGACGACATCATCGCCAACCGCTGCAACCTGATCACCTACGACAGCGACGGCAACACCCTGCCCTACCGGGACTGGATCAAGCAGGTGCCTCCGGGCACCTGCAGCCTGGCGCTGATGCCGGCCGGCTACGGCGGCGTGCTGTACCCGCCACACAGCCTGCGCCCGGAAGCCACGAACGCGGACCTGTTCCTGAAACTGACCCCCAAGGCGGACGACCTCTGGTTCAAGGCCATGTCGTACCTGAATGGCACCCTGTGCCGTCGCGCCGGCCAACCAGGTGAAAAGCCTGTTCCCGTGCACGGCACGCAAAGCGTCACCTTGGCCAAATCCAACATCCGGGAAGACCACAACCGACTACAGTGGGATGCGCTGAGAAACTACTTCCAGTTCACGACACCGCAGCCCGACCAGCCTGAACCGCAGAGGGCCCACGCATGACCGTCACAGTGAGTCAGGCGCCGCAGTATTCCAGTCTGCCCATGACCGATGTTAACCGTTGGTTTCCCTCAACCTGGGACCGGGGCCCGAACTGGTTAGTGTGGCTGGGCATTGCGTCCAGCTTCATCGCAATTTTCATTAAACTGTGGACCCCCATCAGTATCAATCGCATTCCTGAAGCGCTGTATACCCTGCCGTTCTTTTTTGCGCTATACAAGAATTTCCACTGGCTGAAAAAAGATCGAATCATCCAGCTCTTCTTCGCTGCCCTGCTGTGGCCAGTTATCGCCTTTGGCATCCATTACCTCCAAGACCCCGAAACCGCGCTCGAATACCGGAAAATGGATAACCTTGCACGATTGTTTTTGTTCGTGCCGATTGCCTGGTGGCTTGGTGGCAACACCCGAACCTTAGGGTGGTACTTGACTACCGCCTTTAGCGGATTGCTATTGGCCTGCCTGTTGGATCCAAACCTACCGGCCACCCTAACAGCACTGGCGCAAGGTAAGCGAGTGGACTTCAACATCCTGAATGCTCAGCACGTAGCACTTTATTTTTCAATAGCTTTTATTGGATTGTTAAGCGTTACCCAACTCGTCATCAGCAGCACCAAATCAGTCAAAGACACCTGGAAACCACTATTGTATGTCGCAGGATTGATTATTTGCATAGCAGTGGTGCTGGGAACTCAAACCCGTGCCGCTTGGCTTGCCTTAATGGCTTGCGCCGGCATATGGATCATTCAGCTTGGTTGGCGGTACCGGTATAAAAAGCCGGGAGGGAAATTCCTAATATCGGTTCTGATATTTACCTCTATATCGGGCTTTATAGGTTATCAGTTCAGCGATACTGTGGTGAAGCGAATTCAGACCGAACAGGGCACCTTGAACCACATTATCAGTGGCGATTGGGAGAATATCCCTTATACCAGTATAGGTATACGAATCAACACCTGGATTGAGGCCACACGCTGGATCGCAGATAAACCAGTGACGGGATGGGGAGGAAATGTAAGGAAAGTTATTATCGATCAGGCGGAAAGGTTCCCTGAATGGGTCAGAGATCGATTTGGCCATTTCCATAATAGCTATTTAGAATTCAGCCTAGCATATGGCTTAGTTGGCCTACTTCTGCTTCTAGGCGTGTTCACCCAACTACTGTGGCGTATAAACCGATTAGACCATACCTCACCTCAGTGGATAAAGACATTTAGTATCTATTCTATAGCCTTATTGCTGGTAATGAACTTTTTTGAAAGTTACTTCTTTTTCTGGAGTGGCATCTACGTTATTACCGTCACACTGGTAATACCGTATGCAGCCATACTCAGCCAACAAACCTCCCCAGATGTGGTTAAAAATAAACCATTTACACATTCAAGTCAGGGCTGACAAGTATGATTGAAGCATCAGTATCTTTTTTTGGAGTATTCTTCGCCACTCTGGTATTAACACCTATTACTAATCGACTTGGATTGGTCGATACTCCAAACCATCGCAAATTACACGACGGGAATATCCCTCTGGTGGGTGGCATTGCCATGTTCGCCACAACTGCGCTCGCGGCACTTTTTTTTGTACCGGCGTCAAGTGAGATGGGTTTCCTACTGGCCGCTTGTGCGTTGTTGACCATGACCGGATCCATAGACGACAGGTACGACTTGCACTATCAGCTTCGACTGGGAGTACAAGCCCTATCAGCCTGTCTTATGATATGGGGAGCAAACACAAGCTTGTTGAGCTTTGGTGACATATTTGGCTTTGGAGATATTAAACTGGGCTTTCTGAGCATCCCCATAACCATTGTTGCCGTCATCGGAATGATTAACGCGTTCAACATGATTGATGGCATTGATGGATTGTCTGGTGGATTAAGCTTGATAACAGTTACGGCCCTCTACTTTTTGATTGGTGATAGAATAGCGGATGGCGCCAGCAACATACTTCTACTCATGATAGGTGCGCTAACAGCTTATCTAATAATGAACCTACATATATTTCCTAAGTGGACACCCAAAATTTTTATGGGTGATGCTGGATCCATGGTATTAGGGTTTACCATAACAGCATTCCTGATCCGTTACTCTCAGGGTATTAAAGAGATCATGATGCCCGTTACCGGTTTATGGTTAGTAGCCGTACCATTAATGGACATATTTGTTACATGCATTCGAAGAATTCGACATGGGAGAAGTCCTTTTCATCCAGACAGAACCCATGTTCATCATATTTTTATGAAAGCTGGCCTTTCAAGAAGAAATACTTTATTGGTAATACTTGCATTCCATTCAATAGCGGTAACAATAGGTGTAGTTCTTGAAACAACAATCCACTCCGATTACATCAGCTTTATATTCTTTGCTGTTTTATTCTTTGCTTACCTTGAATTCATAAAGCATTCTTTTAAAGCATCCAAGTGGATTAAAAGAACCTTTAGGAAAACAAGATAATTCATTTTATAATTTTAAAACAATATTGAGCTAATTGACTTATCTTTCACTCCACATATGACTTACATATTTAAAAACAAACCGGGGGTAATCTATTAACAGCCTTTGTCTGACATGAGGTTCTTTCATGGCTCTATAGAGCCACCTCAATCCAAGGTTTTTAATATAACCAGGATAATAGCTATCACGATAGGCCGTTTGAGTAAGAAAGGCACCACATGTAAAACCAAGAAACGGGTTATCGGTGTGTTTCGATAACTCAAGAAGAAACTTTTCTTGCAATGGTGTGCCCATACCACAAACGACCACATCTGGCCTTGCCAAGCTTATTTTTTTAATACATTCATTTGAATCATCAGAACTGGAGAAAAAGCCATTCCTATAATAAACAAATTGTATATTTTCAAACCGAGCAGCAAGTCTTTCGATTGAACGTTCAGCTTCTTCCTCACTACCACCAACCAATGCCATTTTAAGGCTATTTCTATCGCACAATTCAAATACATCGACGGCAAACGATGAAAAATCAAAACTGACGGGTATGATTTTATTCTTTCGATAAATGTTATAGAACTTTACCAAAAGAGTCCCGTCCGAAAAAATATAGTCAAAATGATATATTAATTCCAAGTTCTCTTTGCTTTCAAACTTCTGAATAGAGTAAGGATTTAAAAAAGTAACAAGTCTAGTTTCCGAGCTGTTACCTAGACAACCAAGAATCTCAAGTCGTTGCCTCTCGTTTGACAACTCTATATCGTATATGCTTTTATAATTTGACATTTTATCCCTGCCGAAACTTCAGATATCTGTATTCGCGATACACCAACCCCAATAGAACCGCCGTTACAATATTAACCTGGTAGAAATAAAGAGGATTAGCTAATTGAAAGGCTAACTGGGGAGAAAAAACCAAAAATAATGTTGTATAGGCAAGCTCTCTATCAATTTTTACAGCTTTGCTTTCCAAAAAAAACCTTACAACGAAAGAAAAATATGCGACTGACAATAATATAACCCCAATTACGCCTCCTTCAGATATAAGCCACAACAACTCTGAATGAGGGGCAATGCCAGATTCACCAGTAACAACCTCAAACCATCCTGGAAAACCACCGAGTCCAAGACCAAAAAACAGGTCAAACAATGAAACATTGCTAAAATACGTATTAAATATATAAAGCCTGTAGAGAGTAGACGAATCCCCATCCAAGGAATCCACATCAACACGAGACCCTATTTCGGAAAATTGCAGTATCAAGTAAATCGACAAGAAAAACAGTATAGAACCCACCAGTAGTGAAAAAACCTTAGACTGGATATTTCTTCTACTCATTATATATATGACAGGCAAACTCACTAACGACGCAAATGTCACAGACCTTGTAGCCGTTAGCAAAATACCTAAAAAAAGAAGTGGCGTCAAAATCATCCATTGAAAAGTTTTCTCTCTTATCAGAAAATAAAAACTAAAAATCAGAATTATGTATAAAATCGCAGAGAAGCCTATTGCGCTGCCTACACTTCCACCTATACGCCAAGCATTATTAATGTTTAAACCGCGCTCTAAAATAATGTCTAACAGACACTGTATTAACATGAGAATAGATACCAAAAGCACCGTGCTTCTCAACAAGCTATAGCTACGGCCGGCTTGATACGCGAGCAAAAATGCCAAAAAATATATCAAATACCTGATCACAGGTGATATATATTCTAAAAACGCATTTGATACAATTGAAACGCCCACCACATATACAAAGAATGCAAGAAATATATACAGCTCGATCGGCAGTTTATCCAACCTTGCATTAACAATGGCAAGAGAGACAACTAAATACAGAAAAACCCCAATCAGAACCATAGCTCTGATCGTGAAATTTTGATTCAATCTGTTGTCACTATAGTCAATAAAAAGATAGCCTGAAAACAAGACAAAGATTAAAAAACAATAAAGTAGAGCGTTAACTATGCTTTCTCTTGAAACCAACTTTTAAATTCCTCATATGCTTTCTCGCCCGTAGGTTCACTTACACTTTTTGAAAAAGAAATATATATATTTTTTAAATATTCATCAATGTCATCGACATAGGTAATATTATCATCATTACTTAAATAATCATACACGTCTGGCTTTGGAAAATACTCCTCACTAATAATACAGGGCAACCCGGCAAGCCTGGCTTCAAAAGCCAAACTCGATCTCGATATCCATAACAAATCCGCCCATGTTATATCGTCGCTCAACGTAACATCCGAGAACCCAACACTTACATTCGCCGGTAACGAAAGATTTTCATAAAAACTTTTATCATCTCTAGGGTGAACTCTGATATGAAACTGCTTCTCCGGAAATTGATTTGCACAGTTCAAGAGATAATAAACTTCTTTTTTCTGTAATTCGCTAAACGTCCATAATCGATGCCATGAGTATGCAGTGGTCCCATATAGGATATTCTTTACCCTTCCATGCTTTTTTTGTAAACTCTTAATACTAAGGAATTTATAAAAGCGCGGCGGCAATAAAACATCGATATCATTTTTACTGCCCTGTTTTTGAAGAACTTCTTTTACATGTTTATTCATCACATATACTTTATCCACTTTGGAGTGGCCTACAAGACTGGGAGACAAATAACCCAATCCTAATAAACCCAGACCATTGTGCAGTAATGTTACAGCTTTAGCCTTCCACTTTAATGTATTTGAGCAAAAAGGTGTCAGGTTTCCATCTATCATAAGTATTTTCAGGGCATCTGTCCCAGCACTACTATTAAATATTAATCGCTGAATCGCCCCATCGTTTCCGGCAACAATAACTTTAGACATAGGTACGGATTCCAATATTTTCTCTCTATTGCCGACTAAGAACTTTATTCTCTCAAAATATCCCATCCTATAAAAAGACATTTCAGGTGCCGCATCGATCACAATACAATCAGATTTATCAAAATATCCAACTGTCTCTTGCTTCATCAATTTATCTAAGATCAATACCTTATATGTTAGTTGATTCTGCTGACACCAAGCTGTCAGGAATGCAAAATTCTCAGCATGACTCGAGTTCTGTGGTATTAGCAGTAAATCAATACCCATTTCAGGTTTAGCCTCTTCACTAGTTTATCACCGGTTTTTAAAATCAGTCCAAAACTTCATCTAATTTTAGTTGGATTCTTTTATGGGCTTCTTCAGGAAAAAGCTGTTTACAGCAATTATATTGCCTACGAGAAGAATCACTTAAAAAGGAGATATCTTTTATTTTATCGTAATTTTCCAGACGACTAAAACAACCCTGTTCCACTAAATCATGTGTCAATCTACCGTCCTCTCCATTAAAATGAAAAGGATAAGAAACGGCTTCTTTTAACTCTTCATAAGGGCTAATATCGAAAACGGGAACTCTTCGAGAGGTTAAAAACAGACCAGCTGTTGAAAAAAAACTCAGACAGGCACTAAATTTATCGCTTAAATTCATCAGACTGTCTGTATACTCCTCAACGTTTGAGAACCTTTCTTGAATTTTTCGCCACACTTTTAGATTTTTATCCCTAGGGTGGTGTTTCACCATCACATTAAAACTGTTACCACTACACCAGGACAAAATGTCACTGTAAACACTCAAGGAATCTTCAAGAGTAAAACCATATTCCGGAGAACAAATACGAGTTAATATTAGAATTCGACTGGATTCGGGATCAAACATGCTCTCCTTTTTAAAGTTATCCGATAACACAGGAGCACCTGAAACAAAAAGCTGGTTGGAATACTTTTCTGCTGCATAATCTGAAATTTCTGTATTCTCTAGCCATAAGTCAACTTTGGTGGATTTAATCGGTTCTCTAGTATGCCCCGGTATCACGCGCTGTATGCCAACCGCATGTGGGAAGATCACAAACTTAGCATTCGAACTATTCTTCGCTAGGATTCTTAATGCGAAGCTATCCTTTAGATTATAATCTCTAAATATCACATCAAAACGATAGCTATTTGGAATGAATTTAGCTACAAACACACGCAAAAAATCCATACCATTTCTAGACCATTCAAACAAATGATAGTTAATTCCTTTTATTTTATTCAGAGCCCTGTTAACAAAATCGTCTATTTTACTCAACTTTGGAAAATGGTTCTCTTTTGAATTGAGAAGAGTGATATTATCACGAGTAAGAGAATACTCAGAATATATCCTTTTCTTAGCTTCCAAGTCACTGCCTACATTATTAAAGTAAATAAAAAACTTATACTTGGATGCTTCATCAGATAGTAAAAAAGGAGTAATCCAATCCAACTCTCCCAGAGAATCATTTATATAAATTAAAATACGCTTCATAATTTCAGGGTACCATTATGTCCTTAACTAACTCAACTTGAGATATAGAGTTGGTTTTGCAGTAATCTTCCCAACCTGAAAACTCACTCCAACCACTTATGAAGATAAAATCAACACCGAATTCTCTGGCCACTTGATGATCATACCGGCTGTCTCCCAGAAAGAGAGATTTTATATTCTCTTTTCTATTACACAATTCCCTGGATAAAATCTCATGCTTTGAGTCCGGACTTCCGTATATTCCCCCATCAAATAAGTCAATCAATCCTCTTTTTTTAAAAACATCATTTAACTCGTTTTGATCTCCACCCGACACAATCATCCATTCAGCGCCAGGCGACAGCTCTCTAAGTTGCTCTAAATATGGCGTAACTTCACAAGACAACAACCCTTCTTTTACATAGCTGGCATAATTCCTCAATAACTGCTCATATTCCAAGCCATGATCACAACCGTCAAGCTCTAATATTTGATCCATGAACACACGAAACTTTTTATATCTAGATATTCCGCCATTATTAACATGATATTCTACCAACCTTTCAGCTGCTGAGACCCCATATGGCAGAGCAGTGCGATAAAATGCATCCGTTTTCACTGAATTTGAATTTAAAACGACACCATCGCAATCAAAAAAAATGACATCATATTCAGTAAACTTCATTTCTTAATTTCCCTTAAGGTATTGTTCGACTACAGCTACATCCTCAGGGACGTCCACGGCATGAGAACCTGGGCTGGCTTCTATCATATAGACCTTGCGTTTAAGCTCAATAAACCTAAGAATTTCAATGTCTTCAGACATCTCCAGTACACTTTTTCTTCCAAACGCAAGGTAATCGTCCAACTCATTCTTATTGAATGCGTAAATACATACTTGCTTTTTATATTCTTCGGGTTTTAACTTTACATCCTTATACGCAGGTAAAGGTGATCTCGACATGTACACCATATACCCACTTTCGGAAGTTATTACTTTTGGAATATTTACGCTATTAGGATCTTCACGGTCTGAAACATAAGAGAAGCAATTTATAACTGAGTTGGGTTTTTCGGCCTTTTCTTCTATTACTCTTTTGATATCCGAAGGGTCAAGCAATGGTTCATCACCTTGAACATTGACGTATATATCCGCATCAATGTGTTTTGCTGCTTCAGCAACTCTGTCCGTACCTGTTAGCGCTTCACCTGAAGTCATAATAGCGCTAAAGCCTGCTCCTTCAACAACCTCTACTATGTCCTGATTTTCTGTGGCCACATAAACATTGCCTTTGCCAACCGCTTCTGCTGACACCTCAGAAACCCATAAAATCATTTCTTTCCCGAGCAATTTAACCAATGGTTTCCCCGGAAATCGTGAAGACTTATATCTGGCAGGAATGATGACTACTGCTTTCATTGCTCTCTCCTCAGAATGAATAAATTGATCTCATCGGTATGGTAAACCGCGTGGGTGTTATGGACTCCATAGGAATAGTGCTTTCAGACTCATAGAATTTACTCAGCATAGACTGAATTTCCTCATACCTTGGATCTTCAGCGCTAAACCCGTCAAACCCGGCAAGATACAACTTACTAGCCTGACCTGACACACAAACAGATAACACATAACCCATTACCAATGAGTTCGGAGCAATGCAATAGGTATCAAAAAATTCAAACCCATCAGAGCTTACTGATATTCCAAAGTCAAACACCTCTTTGTTGATAAGAGAGTCTTTAACATCATCCGGTAACATTGAATAAGGTGTGATAAGAGGTTGTTTAAACCTTAAGTGAGATTCACAATCGGCCAACAATCTAACCGGATGACATGCAGCCCGAAGGTCGACCTTTTCTGATTGAATTACGGACTGAGTATTCAATGCGATTACAACCGGTTTGTGTTTATCAATAAAAGACTCAATCGCTTTCTTATGTTTACTAACTGATGGGCCTGCCCCTAGAATCAATACATCCTTTCCCTTCAACGATGTTTTTGGAGACCAGTTACCACATACTTCACCGTTATAAAAACTTCTTGCAACATCTAATGTAGCGGACTTAAATTTTTCACCCCCTACTTGACGTAAATGTTCAATGACAGCTAGTATGTCTTCTTCCCTATACCTCGCGTCCTGTATCATTTCCTGAATGTATGTCGGATGAATACTGTACTTTCCTGCCAAAAAATAAAAAAAGTTACTTCCCCAACCATATTGTTTCCTTAAAGGCTCGAACACAGTATTTACAATGTTCGTTAAAGGAATCAGTCTAATCGGCCTTTCTTCCAGACTAGAGAGCTCTAACAATACCTCTTCTAATTTAGCATTGCCCGGGCCCCTACCCATACCTGTTACTGTAGCATCTATCCAGCGAGCCCCGTACTCCATCGCCGCGAGCGTGTTGTCCAATGCCTGGCCCATATTATTGTGGGCATGAATGCCAATGTCACCTTTCCATCCCTTCTTCAAAGAGGAGATGACATTGGCTACATCTTTGCTTTTCATACTTCCCAGACTATCAGCGAAGTAGAGTACATCCACATCGAAATCGGAAGCTTTAGCAGCTAATTCATACAACTCCTGGTCTGTCCTCTCCGAGACTTGCATTAGATTAAAGCCGACTTTAAAGCCTCTCTCTTTTAACCACGGGACGGCTTCTAACGCAGCCGTAAACTCATGAGCATGACACGCAATACGAACCAGGTTTACGCGAGATTCCCCCGGACTTCTAGGAAACAATATAGGCAAAACCTGATCGATTGAATCACGGACTAACAGTTCAGAAGCGTTGACCATTACTCCTATCATTAGGTTGTCAGGTATGTTTAATATATCTATAAATTCGTCGGTCGAGTAGGCACATGCTCCTTTAAATCCTGATTTCGATAGAGAACGGAATCCTATCTCAATCACATCCACACCAGCTTCACTAACACACTGAATATACTTGTTGATCAAATCAAAGTCGAAATCCCAATTATTATAATAACCACCATCTCTAAGCGTGCAATCTAGCACAGTCATATTACCTGATTTAATACTATTCATAATTCGGCCTCCTGAAAATTGCGATCGACCCGGGAAAGGGTAATAAAAAGAAGTAACTTCGATACCGTAAGAGCCAGTATACTAGCTAGCACTGACAACGAAACTCGATAAATCCCAATGAAATCAGACATTGCCAGCATTACCGAAAAAAAGATGACAATCGATATTACATGTGACAACAATATCATTCGGTCGTGTTGAGCAGCATATAGATATGTGTGAGGATAATTTGAAAATATCAACAACACTCCAGAACCAAGACAAATATAAAATATGGGATAATATTCTTTATACTCTAACTTACCAATCCAACCAAGCAGGTGAGGCATAAACACTAGCAGTAAAACAATGACGCTTATAGAAAAAGCAATCATTAAAAAACCAAATACTTTCATATTGGCTTTATAGGCACTCATGTTTTTTTGGCTATAGCTCCGAACTATTTTCGGAGACGAAAAAACAGTGACGGCCGCATGAAAAAAAGTAGATACTCCCAGTATGATGCTGAAGAAAAATGCATAGATACCAACGGCATACTCACCTGACAAACTTTGCAGCCAAAATCGATCCAAGGTCGTCAAAGCCTTTAAGATAAGGCTGCCTGACAAATAGGTAAAACCTACTTTATAACCTTTCATGATCCACGAGTAATTCGGCTTGTTAAATTTAATATCCGGAACGTGCTTGGCTACAAAATAAATACCAACTAAAAGTGACAACAAACACCCGGAGATCCAAAACATTAAAATGTATTCCAGCTCGCGAGACTCAGGCATTAGCCACAAAATGCATATAGCCGGTAGAACCCATACGCCAACACGCAAAAAGAGAATCAAACTAGCTTTTAGCTGCAACTGCATTGCATTTAGAAGTCGGTTTAATTCAGTGGAGAAATGCTCCAACACCAAGATGGCTAAAAAAAACAGTAGATACCTACTGTCAATGAACCCCACTATAAATGGCACGGTCGCGACAGGTAATAGAATCAAGTAAAGCGGCCCATAGCTGTACGCCTGGTTCTTCAGTATTTCAGGCCACAACTCTTTTGAGGAAGACATCAATTCCCGGTTTGAATAGGTGTAGTAATCCCCTCCGACAACCAACACGAAAAACATTACTCCAGCTGAGATTAAACTATACCGGCCCAACTCCTCTGTACTGAAGTACTTGGCAATGAACAGTACAATTATAAATTTCAAGATCATTGCGGCTGCACGCAATAGCACATTGACACTACGAATCAATGAATTTCTACTGAATGACATATTGTTAACTGCCATGGTACTCGAATAAAATCTCATTCAACGTACCTTGGAAGAACTGGAGAGTTCTCTGGTACATTCTCAGCCACTTTTCTTCCCACAACGCTATCAAGCATTTTGGGAGACATTCCAAACCCAGGCCGTACACTCCTGATTGAATCTCTGGTAATTGTTTCGCCTTTTTTCAAGCTTTTCACAAAGTACAGCGATCGTCTGAATTGCGCGTTACCAACTTCACTTGATTTACGCCCGTATTCTACCTGCCCCAGTGAACTCCATGCTGTTTTCGTATCCTGACATAACGCTTTCAAATCATGTGGTTCAAGAGAAAAACTATCATCAGGACCACCACCATTACGGTCCAATGTGAAGTGTTTTTCTATAAGGTCTGCACCGAGTACTACGCTTGCTATGGCTGTAGTATTATCCAGGGTATGATCGGACAATCCCGTTACCAGACCAAAGCGCTGTTTCATATCGGAAATAGTTCTTAGATTGTAATCTTCCGCAGGAGCGGGGTAACCACTGACGCAGTGAAGAATTGCCAACTCCTTACAACCTCCTTCTCGCGCAGCTGTTATTGCTTCTTCTATTTCTTCAGCATCAGCCATGCCTGTTGATATGATCATTGGCTTACCGGTCGATGCAACGTACTTAATAAGTGGCAGATCGACCGCTTCAAATGAAGCAATTTTATACGCTGGCGCGTTCAAGTCTTCAAGCAAGTCGACAGCTGTATTATCAAAAGGCGAGCTAAACATGGTAATATCCAACTCACGAGCTCGATCAAATAAAGGCTTATGCCACTCCCATGGCATGTGAGCTTGTTCATATAATTCATACAGTGTCTTTCCGTCCCATAGCCCTCCGTGTATTTGGAAATCATCTGAGTCTGATTTTAAAGTAATAGTGTCTGCTGTATATGTTTGAAGCTTGACTGCGTCCGCACCTGCTTTCTTTGCTTCTTCCACTATTTTAAGGGCAGTTTCCAACCTACCATTATGATTAGCTGACAATTCCGCGATGATATAAGGAGGTTGACTAGCAGATATTTCGCGGCCTGCAATTTTAATGTTTGGTATATTACTCATGGGGCGTCCCCTTAAATCGTTGCCATTCATGCCTTAACAAGCCCATACACTCGATATCCTGGTACTCCACTCCATCGAAATGATGTTGCCTCAAAGTACCTTCGTGCACAAAGCCCAGTTTTTTATGAAATCGAATTGACTTGCTATTAAAAGTCAATATTTCTCCACATACTTTGTGTAGCTCCAGATCGCAAAAGGCAAACTCCAAGACGCATTTGCCCAGATACGTGCCCGTTCCTTTTTCTGTACCGGGCGCAACATAGAACCCCCAATCGGCAACCAACCCGTGCTGCTTCTGTACAGCCAAGTTAGCAAAACCCATTGGTACTAAGTCGGTCTCGAATATTAATAAATGCCGATTTGCGTCCTGCTTGGTTGAAGAAAACCACTTTCTATGGTTTTCCAAAGTAATTTCGTCTTGAAAGTACATATATCGACGAACATCAGGATGATTCCGCCAACTGAGTACTTCTTCAAGGTCACGCTCTTCCATGGGCCGAACCCTATAGTGCTTGCTATCCACTCAGAGCCCCCTCATACTTTCAATAATGCGAGATACTCCCAAGCCATCAACTAGATTAGCAGCTCTTTTTCCCATTTGAAGTCGCTTCGGTTCATCATGCAACATACCAGATATTTGAACAGCCATGGATTCCGTGTCTTCCAAGTCCAGCTTTTCAGCGGCACCAGCCTCGGTCAATTGTTTTGATACCAGTTCTTGATTGTTAGCTAACACAGCAATCAGCGAAGGAAGACCAAGGCAACAACGCTCCCAAGCCGTGGAACCCGCCGCTCCAATCGCAATTGTGCTTTTGGCCATAATGTGAGCCATATCAGGAGTATCAACAATAACTTCCGAATGCACTGCCAAATCAGCCACTTGTTCACGCACCTCTGACAGCCAGGGTGCCAATGACCCCATTATAACCTTCACTATGGTTCGACGAGGCCACTCTATCGACGACAACGCTTTGAGTACCTGCCCCGTAGCGTTACTCTGATCAACACCACCCATGCTAACAAGTACCTGAAAGGTACCAGGTGGATTAGGCGATCTCCGGCTGTGATCTCTTAGCACAACAAACTCCGGCCTCAACAAAGCATACTCTGAGCCAGTCAGGATCCTACAGTGCTCGGGAGTCAAAGTTTGATAATCTGTCTGTTTTCGTCCGTATGTTTGGTCAACCAGTATGTCGCATTGATGTTGTCGGTCGGCGAGATCATCTATTACCAGGGTCTTGTTGCCCAACCCATTCAGCGCACGCTCCCATTCCGCACTCAATGCATAGTGATCCACAATGATCCAGTCCGGAGGGTCTGAATTCAGCAATGCCCTACATTGATTAGCATCGTCTGACTCGGGTCCGCCAAGCCAGTGAGCGTGTTCGTGTCCATCTTGAGAGCTACTGTCTGAATCCGGTAGGGTCTTGAGGTTGCTCGCCGACAAGGTATGGACACCAAAGCCCTGCTCCCTGATACGTTGAATTTGATTTCCCGGATATGCACGGCAAATAAAAGTGCACGTTGCTCCTTCATCGCGCAGAGCACGTGCCAGTGTAATGCAGCGCATTACATGCCCAGTACCAATCCAGTCTGCTGCATCTGTTCGAAATACAACCTTCATGACACACCAGAGGAAGGCTCTGCTTCCAGCAATGCCTTAAACAACCATTCCGCTCTCTCCCAATCTTCCAGGGTGTCAATATCCTGGGAACGATGGCGGGGTATGGACACTCCGACTGAGCCAACATCAAAAATACGTCGACCTTCCAACCACGATTCGGTTGTTCCCCAATAAAATTGACCGGCATCATGCCATGCTTCTTCCAAGTCCTGAGATCGAGTTTCGAATAGGTCCGGGTTGAACATTTGTACCCGGCCTTCATCTGTTTGGCGGAGTGCTCGCTGAATCGGGAAAGGATAACTGGTTATTGAAAACGCAAAGTCACACTCCTCCTTCATCAACTTTTCCAAGCCATGAGTCAAGTCAGACGGCTGTATGAAAGGCGCGGTTGCATAGATACAGCAAGCGACATCGATGGTATTCCCCTGATCCTGCAACCACTCGATTGCATGCCGAACAACAGGAATAGTCCCGGTAAAGTCGTCTGACAGGCTTTCCGGGCGTATAAATGGAACATTGGCACCGTACTGTCGCGCTATTTCGGCTATCTCGAAGTCATCGGTGGATACCAGAATCTCATCGAAACATTGGCTAGCTCTGGCTGCTGCAATGGACCAGGCAATCATAGGTTTGCCACAAAACGGTTTTATATTCTTGCGAGGAATACGCTTGCTGCCGCCGCGGGCGGGAATGATTGCAATTCGACTTGGCTTCATGCGGTCAGCACCCGTTTCAGCACTTCAACAACTTCATCCTGTTGCTGCTCGGTCATCGTCTGAAACATCGGTAGGCTGATCGCTTCACGGTAATAAGCCATAGCATTCGGAAAATCATCCGATTCGAACCCCATTGCGGCGTAGTACGGCTGGGTATGCACCGGAATGTAGTGCAAATTAACGCCTATACCTGCTTCACGCAGAGCTTCGAATACTTCTCTGTGAGACCTGGATATCTCAGCGAGGTGCAACCGAACAATATACAAATGCAATCCGGAATAACTATCCGGATGTTGCCAAGGGCATGTTAAAGGCAGATCAGCCAGAAGCTGATCATAACGTCTAGCCAAGCTGTGGCGACGAGCGACGTAGCTGTCCAAACGCTCCAATTGACTCAACCCCAGTGCGGCTTGCAGCTCTGTCATACGGTAGTTGAATCCTAATTCCACTTGCTGGTAGTACCATGGGCCATCAGATTCATGGGTCATAAGAGCCGGATCACGTGTCACACCATGGCTGCGGAATAAATTCATACGCTGTGCGAGATGGTCATCATTGGTTACAGCAACGCCACCTTCGGCTGTGGTGATAATCTTTACCGGATGAAAACTAAATACGGTTATATCACTATACTGGCACTTGCCAATATAGTCCCCACGATAGCGACCGCCAATGGCATGAGACGCATCTTCAATAATTTTTATACCAAAGCGTTGAGCCAACTCTTGGATAGCAGCCATATCACAAGGCTGCCCACTCAAGTGTACGGCCACGATCACTTTCGGTAAGCATCCTTCCCGCTCGGCATCGATCAGCTTGATCTCCAGAGCCTTTGGGCACAAATTATAAGTAACGGGATCGATATCGACAAAATCAACGCTAGCGCCACAATACAAACCACAATTAGCCGATGCGACGAACGTAACCGGGCTCGTCCATAGGTGGTCCCCTGGGCCCAATCCCAGTGCCAGACAGGCAATGTGAAGTGCCGAGGTAGCACTATTTACCGCCACGGCATGATGTACTCCCACCTTTTCCGCCAGCGAAGCTTCAAAGGCCGGAACTTTGGGGCCCTGGGTCAAAAAGTCAGAACCAAGAACATCGATAACGGCGTCTATGTCAGCCTGAGTAATATCTTGCCTACCGTATGGAATCATACTTAGATGGCTCCGATCTTATCTCTATTCGCATCAATCCATTTTTGAAGCTCTTCATCCGTCATCCACTCGGTATTAGTATCGCTTGAATAGATGAAGCCATCGGAAACTTTCTTACCATCTTTTATTCGATTTGCATCCTTATCCCATTCGTGAATCATAGGGAGAATTTTAAAGTGCTCTTTATATTCATAAGTAAAAGGAGCATCTTCCGCACCTATCATTTGCTCATGCAGCTTTTCTCCAGGGCGAATTCCAACTACTTTCTGCTTCGCCTCCGGAGCTACAACCCGTGCCAGATCCGTCACTTTCATGGAAGGAATTTTTTTAACGTAAATCTCCCCACCTTCCATATCCTCAAACGCGTGCCATACCAATTCGACGCCTTGCTCAAGAGAAATCATGAATCGGGTCATACGATTGTCTGTAATGGGTAAAACCCCTTGCTCCTTAACGGACATAAAAAATGGGATAACTGAACCTCGAGAGCCCATGACATTGCCATATCGAACCACCGAGAACCGAGTTTTATGAGAGCCTGAATAAGAATTACCCGACACAAACATCTTATCAGATGCCAGTTTGGTTGCACCATAAAGGTTAATCGGGCTACTGGCTTTATCGGTCGACAATGCAACCACACCTTTTACACCTTTATCAATACAGGCATCTATGAGGTTCATCGCGCCCAGAACATTTGTCTTCACACATTCAAATGGATTGTATTCCGCCGTCGGTACAATTTTTGTCGCTGCGGCATGCACCACAAAGTCAACTCCATCCAACGCCCGATACAAGCGTTCACGATCCCGTACATCACCAATGAAGAAACGCAGGCGGTCATCTCCTTGATACAACTTTGCCATTTCCCATTGCTTCATTTCATCTCTGGACAGTACGATGATTTTTTTAGGATTGTATTTTTCGAGAGTCATCGGAATGAAAGTATGGCCGAATGAACCAGTTCCGCCAGTTATCAGAATTGTTGAATTGTTAAGCATATTAAATTCCACTTTTTAAAACATTATATGTCTTTCGAATTATATCAAACCAAATATAACCAAGTGCAGACTCCACTTCCTAGCCATCTCTTTGAGGGGAAGAGAAAGTAACCTGCGACCGAGTTTCTTCTACTTCTGAACGAAGCCGTTTGATTTCATCCTCAATCATTTGGTGTTCATCCAGTTTGCGTTTCAAAAACCGTACTGTGACGGCTGCCTTTTCTTCCAAGCCACGAGGTGTCAATACATACGCATAGGCCAGTTTATTAGTACTGCTCTTGAAATTCTCCGCCTTGATCCAACCTCGCTCCAGAACAGCCTTCAAACAATAATTGACTTTCCCCAGGCTGATCCCCAACTCTTTTGCCAACTCCCGCTGGCTGAGATTCGGGTTCGACTCAAGTAACTTAAGGAGCTTGTATCTTATTTCATCATTCAGCATAGCGTTTAATGTTTAAAACTCCCACAACGAGTAGCCAACGGTTTTCCATTCAGAAGAATCCGTTCAACTAGGCTGCACCTCAGATAGGGGTAGCTCCAGCTCCTGTTGTCGATTTAAAATATCCAGTAGCACCACCACTCGGTCTTCACCTTTGCCAGCTTTTACGACAGCATCCAGTTGGTTAAAACATCCGTCAACAATGCGCACTGAATCCCCAGGGTGTAATAACTCCTCGGTCTGATCGTACCGTATGGCGCGACAATATCGCATAAGACTGCGAACGATGCCCGAAGACACCGGACGCGGCCCCTCCCCGAACCCAACAAGTTTCACTACACCCCGAGTATGGCGAACATTCGAGAGAGCCTGCCCTGCCCGGACGTGCAAAAACAAATAATAAGGAAACAAACTCTCGACAACCCAGCGAGCCTTTCCGCGCCGCTTACTTTGGTTTTGAATGGTTGGGTGAAAACACTGAAACCCCTGATTCCTCAAATGCTGTTCAGCTTTAAACCCCTCGCGAGGCTTGCATTGGACCAGATACCACCCTTGAGCCGCACCCGGGCATTTCGACAGCTCGCGCTGCCTCTCACATGGACAGTCTTCCCGGAGAGTCATATGTAGTGGGCCCCAACCGGACATTCATAGCGTTCAACAATTGAACATAGAGTACCGGTTAGACCTGGAGACTGCAACGACCGAACCGTTTTGGAAACGTAGGTCGTTGCCAGAGACATCCGGATCACTCATGCTAGAGCCATAGCAAACAACGACCCAAGCCACCCTCATGATCGACAGCCCTGCTTCAGACCATCTCCATCCGGATTATGAGGTGGTGGTCTGTACTCATAACGGAGTTCCGTACCTGGCAGCCCAACTGGACAGCATACTGGCCCAACGGCCCAAACCGAGCCGGGTCATTATCAGCGATGACGGCTCGACGGATGAAACACACCGACTGCTCGCCTCATATCAGGCGAAGCACCCTGACCTCATCCGAGTAATCGCCGGGCCTGGTGAAGGCATCATCAAGAATGTTCTGTTTGCATTAACCCACACATGCGCGCCCTACGTGTTCCTCGCCGATCAGGACGACATTTGGCTTGAGCACAAAGCGCGTTTGTTCAGTGAGCAGATGATTGTGACTTCGGACCCCCACCTGATCTTCTCGGACGCCTGGGTATGGTTCCCGGAAACCCATGAACGACAGTCGTTCTGGAAACTGGACGGCCTGGTACCCGAACACGCCTACGACCCTCGCAAACTGGCGTTCCACAACTGCATCCAGGGGGCTTCCGTGTGCATCAACCAGGCGTTGATCGCCCGAATCAAACCCCACCCCGACATCGCCATGCACGACTGGTGGATGGGGCTCATCGCCGCCGGCGAAGGCCGGGTCTCCATCATTCGCACGCCGACTCTGCTCTACCGTCAGCACTCCGCCAACCAGGTGGGCATCCAGCAAGGCCGGCGCTCCGGCCCCTGGCTGGCCCGTTTGCGTGATAAGTCCGAAGCGGCACGAACAGTGCTTTTGCAAGCCAAGGCCTATGCCGACTGTTACGCCGAGGCAACAAATGAGGAACAAAAGGCCTTCTTTACGGCCCTGAGTAAAGCATTACCCTCCAACCTATTGAAACGTCTGTACTTTCTGCTTAAATGGCACCCTGTACGTAAGGATACGCGTCGAACGCTGACGTTGTGGCTGAGTATCGCATTACTCCGCTGCAGGTCGGGCAAGCAACCCACACCTTGAACCAGGCAATTTTGTGGCCCTATACGTATCCATCGTATCGCATGAACATACCGATGACATTCTGGATGGCTTGCAACCGCACCGACTAAGGGCGGCGGGCATCCAGGTAGTCATCAAGGACAACCGGCCGGATACGCGGCTAAAGGCTTATTGTGCGCACCACAACATCCAATACCTGACGAACGGCGATGACCAGGGCTTCGGGCACAACCATAATGACAATTACACCTATTGTCGTTCCCAACTGGGCCTGAAACCGGACGACTGGTTCATCGTGCTTAACCCGGATGTCCGCGTAGCACCTGAAACCTTGCTGGACATGGTCGCCACCATGCGCTCCCGTCAAATTCGACTGGCCGCTCCCAATTTGTTTAAGGATACGGACCACCGCATCTACGAAGGGTCTATCCGGGTGTTCCCCTACCCCTGGGACTTCATCACTTCTTTTCTGCTCAAGTCCCGCCGGACAACGGTTGACCGGAAAGCCATAACCGAACCGACATCGGTGGATTGGGCATCCGGCGCGTTCCTGGCCTTTCGGGCCGACCTGTTCGAGCGTCTGGGCGGCTTCGATGAACGTTACTTCCTGTATTGCGAAGACATCGACATCTGCTGGCGCGCCCTGCATCTGGAAGGCGAAGCGACCTACTACCTGCCGGACATCAAGGCGACCCACGACGGCCGCCGGGACAGCCGCAAGGCGGCCAATCTCTACCTTCTGTGGCATGTAACCAGCGCGGTCCGTTTCAGTTGGGTCCGGATGCGTACCTGGTTGCAGGGTAGCAAGGCGCTGGTTCGCGCCCCATTCTGACCGACGCCGGCCTTAATCGGCCAGCGTATCCATCATCGCTTCCAATTGATGCCGCCAATGAACCGGCGCCACACCAATGGCTTCCCAGGTCGACGCCTTATCCAACACGCTGTACGCCGGCCGTTTGGCGGGCGTGGGGAATGCCTCGGTTCGAATCGGCTTTACGGGAATGGCCTGGTGCAACCGGTCGCGCTTCAACGCGGCATCCTGAATGGCCACTGCGAAGTCGTACCAGGACGCCACGCCGGCATCGGACCAGTGGTATACTCCGCCCGGTACGGCACGGCTTACCCCTTGCCACAGCACCTCCGCCAAGCCTCGGGCCCAGGTGGGCGTACCTACCTGGTCCACGATAACCCCCAGCTCCGGCTTTTCCCGCATCAGGCGCAGCATAGTCTTCACGAAATTTTGGCCGTGCGCCGAATACACCCAGGCTGTACGCACGATGACAGCGCTCGACAATTCTTTTAGAACCGCTCGCTCACCGGCCAACTTGGAAGCACCATAGACGCTCTGCGGGTTGACGTCCGAACCCGGCTCATAGGGACGGCTGGTGTTCCCATCGAAAACAAAATCCGTGGAGACATGCATCAACCGGGCACCGCACCGCGCACTCGCCCGAGCCAGATTCGCCGCACCGGTTTCATTGACGGCGTAAGCCTGCTCAACCTCGGTCTCCGCCTTATCCACCGCGGTATAGGCCGCCGCATTGATGACCCAATCCGGCCGTACCTCGGACAACACACGCTCACACGCCATGTCATCCGTAATATCCAACACAGCCCGAGGTGCCTTCACCAACTCAACGGACGCGGGAACGGTTTGCTCAAGCTCCCAAGCCAACTGCCCGGAACCCGTTACCAATACTTTCACAAGAAAACCTCCTATAGGGTCTTAGTCCCTAGGGTTTTAGCCCCCTCTCCCTCAGGGCGGTCCGACGCTTCGGGAGGGTTAGGGAGAGGGACAATCTTCTTACTTCTCACCAACCCCAAGCCGCCCCAACCGATACTCCCCGCTCAACACCCGCTCCCACCAGGTGCGATTATCCAAATACCATTGAACCGTTTTCCGCAACCCGGATTCAAACGTCTCCTGCGGTTCCCAGCCCAGCTCCCGCTTGATCTTCGAGGCATCGATGGCGTAGCGCGTATCATGGCCTGGCCGATCTTTCACAAACGTAATCAGATCTTCGTAGCGGTTCACACCCGCCGGCTTTTCGGGCGCCAACTCTTCCAGCAACTCACAGATGTTACGGACCACATCGATGTTCTTGATTTCATTGTGCCCACCGATATTGTAGGTCGACCCCGGCTTGGCTTCGGTCGCGACTTGGATCAAGGCGCGCGCATGGTCTTCCACATAGAGCCAGTCACGAATTTGCGAGCCGTCTCCATACACCGGCAAGGGTTTACCCGCCAGTGCGTTCAGTATCATATGCGGGATCAACTTTTCCGGGAAATGATAGGGGCCGTAATTGTTGGAACAGTTGGTGATGATGACCGGGAGGCCGTAGGTTCGCCCCCAGGCACGCACTAAGTGATCCGATGCGGCCTTGGTGGCCGAATAGGGAGAACTGGGCGCATAGGGGGTTTCTTCAGTGAACAGCTCATCGGTTCCTTCCAGATCGCCATAAACCTCGTCTGTAGATATATGATGAAAGCGGAATCTCTCTCTGTCGTCAACTGATATGCTATTGTAGAATTCCACCGCAACTTGCAATATGTTGAAGGTCCCTACAACATTAGTTTCTAGAAATTGCTTTGGGCCATCAATCGACCTATCTACATGGGATTCAGCAGCCAAATGCATCACTATGTTAGGCTTTATTGAAAACAGACACTGTCTCACTTCATCAACATTCAATAAATCTGAATGAAAGAACGCTACATCTCCAATCTTCTGGGCTTCTCCAATAGAATCGAGATTTCCCGCGTAAGTCAATGCATCAAAGACACTAACCTTACAATCAGCATTTTTGCTCAGTTCACGCACCACAGCCGAGCCAATAAACCCAGCCCCCCCTGTAATCATAACTCTCATACCTTAGATTACTCCTGACGTATTAGATTATGTTCACGACTTTTTTTCAGCAACATATCAATATGGGCATCCAACTTTTGAATATATTTCCCATTCGGTCGTCTCTCAAGCGCTTTTTTTACTAGCTTTGATGCACCTTCAACATCACCCATATCTAGTGAATACTTCCCAACATCCCTTAACATATCCGGGATTTTTGCTTCATCTTTCAATAACTTCTCAACCAACAACTCCCACTCGGAATAATCTACAGAAGAACTGTCTAAATTAAATGCTTCGCACAAAGAATTCACCTTATAGTCAGACCGTTTTCCCATTGAGGCTTTAGCTAAAAAAGACCTTAACTGGGCATACTCCTCAGGAAACTTACTCTTCGCACTAAATGCAACGAATGGAAATGAATACATATAATGCATTGGCCCACCGTGACTTGAAACTACTGCCTCAACTACAAATTCGGGCTCCCAGAGAAAATTACTTCCGACATTCTGATAAACCCTTTCATATATAGCCTTAAAAACATCATTCACCTTTTGTAATTGCTCAGCGTTCAAGAGAGCATACAAATTCATTCTTGGCTCTTCGTAATTATCTGAAAACCACTGAAGCGATCGATCAAGAGCACCATTCAACTTCATTTCTTTTTGAGACAACAGAAAATTGAATCTACGTTTTAGCTCTAAGGATGACGCATTGTAGCTACTATTTACATGTGCAGGATTAAACTCAAATCCCCCCGCTACACCAATCATGCTCATAAAGAACTTTTCAATCGATTGATCTGGAAATTGCTGTCTCTCATATGGTACCAACAAAAAGTCTGATTTAAATTCTTTAGACCATAATAAAATATTATCGCCGTTAACTGAAGGATTTTCAGCTACAGAAGAAGGGGCAAGAATATACTCCTCAAAAGGTTTTGAATAAAAGTGCCTTTTCACCAACTGATTATAGAATGAAGGCACTGCATCTTTTACATTTCTATAAAAGCAAATTACTTTTACTCGATAATCTTTAAGTGCATTCTTAAAGAACTCCGGAAATCCATAATATGACTCGCCGCTTAACACAAGAGTTGCATTTTTACTTTGCGCTACTGCCAAGTGTTTCGCAATTTTACCCTCAGCCTCTTTATATTTACCTTGGAATAAACAAACTCCAATATCTGAGTGCCCCCCTGAAACTCTATTAACATCCACTCCATGTTCTGGGTAGTAATATCCACTCTTCAATAAGGCTTCTACATTCTCCAATAAAAAAACTTGAAGTGCCGAAGATCCAGTTTTAGGTGCTCCAACATGAAGCACCACATCAACTTCTTTTTGAGTAATAGTAGTTTCGCTTTTCATTTTAACACCCTTCCCGGCCTTCATTTATACCGTGCTTTCTAAAGTGTTCAACAGGGTTAACACTATGCTTCACCAGATCTGGATACCTGAACAAATAGGTTCGCGGTTCAAAGTAATGCCCATCAACCAAATAGTGCCGTTCATTTAAACCGAAGTGGCTCAATAAATATTTTACTTTCTCGTCCAATTCTGAGTACTTACCACTGTATTGTATGCGATGTCTTGTATCGGAAAAAAACCGAGCAGCAATTGATGTATCATTTAGAATAATATCCTGAGTCTTTCCTGATAGAACATCAGAGTATCCCTCTACCTTTCCGAAATCCATTTTATTATCAGTCACATTTCCATACTTCGGCTTACTCGCCCTTTTGATCAGTTTCATTTTCAAACCTAAAAAGATGCTTAGGTAAGTTAGAAACTCTTCTTCCCTAGTAACAAACTCTTCAAACGGAATAAACAACACGTCGGGGTTATCAAAATGGTTAACACAGCCGTTAAAGTACGAAATATATCTATTTGATAGAGCTTTTATGTTGTCCATGATATATTCATTGACACCTTCAACTCCTACAGCTCTCTTCGCCCAAGAAAAAAAGATTGCCCGCGGATCTCTATATATGATAATTGCTTTGGAAAAAATTGGAGATGCTCTGTATAAGCTTAACCCAAGCTTCTTCATGTATGCGGGTGTTTTATCGAAGAACCCTTGAGATTCATTGACATCGCCAAAGGCAGATGAAAAAACTTTAGAATAGAACCCTTTAAAATCTTCCTCACATGCAGAGCCAAGGGATTCTTCACTTAAATCCCAGCCTGATAACATCATCTGATAATAAGGATTATAGTCCTTGAATTTTAAAGGTGATTCACACAAAAGCACCCCGCATTCGAAACCAGAATTAAAACCATTATTTCTAAACAATTCAGATAGAAGAGTGGTCCCCCCTCTTTCATAACCCCCGATCATAAAACTAGGACTATAATCAATTCTCATATACAACCCTGTCATATCAAACCATGAAAAAAGGCAATGCGCTGCCAGCCAAATAAAAACTCACCACCATAAGGTTTTGAAAACAAAATTTTCTCTAGCTCAATATAGCAATCTTCCTTCATGTTCTTAGAATACAAGTGCACATCACTTTCATTGAGCATCCCTCTATATAACGCGTCCAACTTAATTATTGGAAGCCCCATATAGTGAAATAGCATTGCATTCTGGTGTATCTGACTTCCTTTAATAGAAACCGATATCAGATTTGATATCAAATCTCTTTTATACTCCTGAAACAAACCATTAGAAAGCTTGAGGTATTCAAACAAACTTTCAACATCATTCAACGTTCTCAGTTCAACCATCTTGCTTGATTGATATATATCTGCTGATATCTCAAGAGTGGATGTTTTCCCACCCAATTTAGCATCAATATCAGCCATTATATAAGAGGACAACCATGCATTTGTAAATGCATTAAGATTAAATCTTGGCCATTGAACCCGATCACTTCTTCTTACGAGTGCAATTACAGCCTCAAGGTTATTATCTTCCTGAAGTACTTGTCTTAACACTCTTGAATTATATATAACGTCAACTTTACTTGGGCTAGACGCCGAGCTAAGCAAACACTTAGACAAAGCAAGCTCGCCGCGTTTTATAACCTTGGGTCGTATATCCGAATTTTTGTATTGTCTCCAATATTTCTTAAATTTATTGGAATTAATAATACCACCATCAACAGAGACACAAAAGGATCCGATATGATATTGAATCTCGGAATTCTCCGTAGCCCCCAGCACTTCATAGTCGGCATTGCAAAGATCGGTCAGAAAATCATCAACCTTGGCAGAATCGTAATAAACACTGTCATTCAGAATTATCAGTCGGTTTGTATCCCCATTTATGACAGCGTTTTTATACAAGTACTCAACACCACACTTGTAAGAACCAAAATCTCTTCCGTAATTAAACCTTTGTATATAAACATCAAATAACTTCGACAGCTCCTCCTTGTTTGTCAATTTCAAAGTATTGACACCGATAATCCAAAACCCTTTACTTCTCGCTGATTCAATCAGCCTTTTAACATCAGGCCTAACCTCACCTTTTTCAAACAAGGCGATCAGCAAAACCTTTTCGGGCTTTTTAGTATCGGAATAAATAATTACATTGTCACTTTTAAATAGCGACCTTATCCAGTTTAAATAGGACTTCACACCCAGATAGATTTTGATGCCTGGAAGCTTTAGCCTCGATCGTATTTTATTCAACATTCAATAGCAACCTCATCGCCAAAGTTGATTCCCTCTTGGTCTTTCTTTGACAACGACACTTGGTCTATTTTATTTATTGGCCAATCGATATTTAGAGTAACATCGTTCCAGAGAATACTTACTTCGCTTTCTGGATGATAATAATCCGTACACTTATACAAGAACTCTGCATCTTGAGAAACTACCAAAAAACCATGGGCAAAACCTTCCGGCACCCACAATTGCCGTTTATTTTCAGAGCTTAAAAACTCACCAACCCACTGCCCGAAAGTTTTTGAATTTTTCCGAATATCAACAGCGACATCATATACTTCACCTGATGTGACACGAACTAATTTTCCCTGTGTTTGCTTTTTCTGAACATGCAGACCTCGAAGAATACCATTCTTGGATTTTGAATGATTATCCTGAACAAACTCCACATCAGCGACATTTTCACGGAACCATGAAGCTCTAAAACTTTCCATGAAAAAGCCTCTGTCGTCGCCAAACACTTTTGGCTCCAGAATTTTCACATCTGGTATTTTTGTATCAATAATCCTCATTTTCACCCCTCAAATCGTTTCAACAAATCCCCACACGGACGCTTACCATCATTAAGTATTTTATATAGATAATTTCCATACCCGCTTTTAATCTGCTCTCCCGCCAAGTTCTCCAATTCTGTATCGCTTATAAAGCCTTGACGATATGCGACTTCTTCGGGGCAAGAAATTCTGAGCCCTTGGCGCTTTTCAATGGTCTGTACGAATTGAGCTGCATTCAATAGATTCTCATGCGTCCCTGTATCTAACCAGGTATAACCTCGACCCATTATTTCCACATTTAATTGATTATCTTTAAGGTAATGCATATTCACATCTGTAATTTCAAGCTCTCCTCGGGAGGAGGGCTTTATATTTTTCGCAATATCACAAACCTGATTGTCATAGAAGTACAATCCGGTAACAGCATAATTTGACTTTGGCTTATCAGGTTTTTCTTCTAAACTAACAACCCGCCCTTCGTTATTAAACTCGGCGACGCCATAACTAGTAGGGTTATCCACATGATACCCAAAAACAGTGGCACCGGACTTTCTTTTCTTGGCTTTGTGTAAAAGCTTTAAAAAACCATGGCCATAAAAAATGTTGTCCCCCAAAATCAAACTGCTTGGGTCACCATTTATGAAATTTTCACCTAATATAAATGCTTGAGCCAAACCATCGGGGCTAGGTTGGGCGACATATTGAATATTCATGCCCCACTGGCTACCATCACCCATTAAACGATAAAACGACTCTTGATCGTGGGGCGTTGTGATAATCAATACGTCTTTGATTCCAGCAAACATTAATGTGGTGAGTGGGTAGTAGATCATCGGTTTATCGTACACCGGCATTAATTGTTTACTCACACCTTTGGTCAGCGGGTACAGGCGTGTTCCAGAACCTCCTGCCAGTATAAGCCCTTTTCGTGTGACGGCACTCATTAAACCCCCTTCTCTTTATCCAGTTCATTCATAAATTGCCGATACGATTTAGCAACCTCTTTTGTGTTTCCTTGGCCCCGGATTACTCCACCTTCAATCCAGATTGCCCGATTGCATACTTTGTCAATCTGACCAGCGTTATGGCTTACAAATACTACTGTTTGGTGTCCATTCAATTTCTCTAACATCGCCTGCTCGGCTTTATGCTTGAAGTGGGTGTCACCCACACTCAGCACTTCATCAATGAGCAAAACGTCCACATCCGTTTTTAATGCGGTTGCGAATCCCAATCGCGCGCGCATCCCGGCGGAGTATGTTCTCACTGGTTGATGAAAGAATTTACCTAGTTCAGCGAATTCCTGAATTGTTTCCAGCGTTGCTTTCGCCTGCTTTTTTGACTTTCCTTGCAACATCGCACTTAAAATGGCGTTGTCTCTTCCACTCAAGTCTGGTCGGAACCCTAGCCCCAGTGTTAACAACGACCGGGTTAACCCGGACTGTAGCTCCAATTGGCCACTAGTAGGATGAACGATGCCTGCGAGAATCCGTAGCAATGAACTCTTTCCGCAGCCATTGCGACCTAAAATTCCAAGTGTCTCTCCGCGCTTTACCTCTAGCGTCAATCCCTTTAAAGCATGGTGTTCAAAAGAACGGAAAGTTCTGGAACGTGTTTTGTAAGTCATAGAAAGATTCGTCGCAGCGAGCAACGTCTTTTTGTCCGTATTCATCCGGCTACCACCTTAGCTGCTATGGTCCGGCTTTGGACACGATAAACAATCTGCACCATCAGTATGCCGGCCATCAATCCCGCACTGAGCAGCGCCAGGTGCTGTAAATCATACATGGCATTTTCCATCAAAACTTGACGATAGGCGTCTATCAGGAATGCCAAAGGGTTATATATCATCAATAACTCTCGGAGCTGTCCATCGCCAATACTGTTAATATCCCAGAATATACCGGAAGAAAACATCAAGAACATGGTTCCCATTTGAATGACCATTCGAAAATCACCTACGAAAGCCACCAAGTAAGCACCCAGCAAAGTACACAGCAATATTAGTAGGTACTCAGCCAGTATGACCGGAAGCAACCATAGCCAGCTAAGGCTAGGCCAATGGCCGTAAAACATCACCATAGCGAAAAGGACCAGAAAGACGACCCATTGCTTGTACAGAGCTTCTTGAATTGAGGTATACGGGAAAAGGGTTTTCGGAATGTCTATCTGGTTAATCAACCCTTTATTTTGCACAATGCTATTCGACCCGGTGTTGACCGACTTGGAGAACCAAAGGAATGGTATTTTCCCGCACATCAGAAACAGCAGGAAATTCTCACGACCAAAATTCAGCAACACTTCAAACACGAAGTAAAAGACCAGTACAAACAAAATGGGTTCCAGCACCCACCAAAGGTAGCTCAGATAGAGCTTCGAGGCTTCCGCCTTCAAGGCCATACGGGCCTGTGTGTCCACCAAACTGATGAATTGCAATGAGTTCATGGGTTTCCAATTTCTTGTCTATAGGTGTGGCTCGCTAACATCGGTGTCTTCGTCGTCCGTAAATGGCTCAGAAATACCCTTCCTGCTTCTTCTTTTCCATACTCGCCGCTTGGTCGTGGTCGATCACCCGGCCTTGCCGCTCGCTGGTTTTAGTCAGCAGCATCTCCTGGATGATCTCCGGCAGTGTGGCCGCGGTGGACTCAATCGCTCCCGTCAATGGGTAGCACCCGAGTGTGCGAAAACGCACCATTTTGTGTTCCGGTGTTTCACCGGGGTGCAGCGGCATGCGGTCGTCGTCCACCATGATCAAGGTGCCGTCCCGCTCCACCACGGGGCGTTTGGCGGCGAAGTACAGGGGCACGATGGGGATGTTCTCCAGGTGAATGTATTGCCAGATGTCCAGCTCCGTCCAGTTGCTCAGCGGGAACACCCGAATGCTCTCTCCCCGGTTCACGCGGCCGTTGTACAGTTTCCACAGTTCCGGGCGTTGGTTTTTCGGGTCCCAACGGTGGTTTTGGTCCCGGAACGAATAGATGCGTTCCTTGGCGCGGCTCTTTTCCTCGTCCCGCCGGGCGCCGCCGAAGGCGGCGTCGAACCGGTGTTTGTTCAGGGCCTGTTTCAACGCCTGGGTTTTCATCACATCGGTGTGCACGGCGCTGCCGTGGGTGAAGGGGCCTATGCCCTGTTCCACACCTTCTTCGTTGATATGCACAATCAGTTCCATGCCCATCTCGGCCGCCATGCGGTCGCGGAACTCGATCATTTCCCGGAACTTCCAGGTGGTGTCCACGTGCATCAACGGGAAGGGGGGCCTGGCCGGCAGGAAGGCTTTTCTGGCCAGGTGCAGCATGACGGCGGAGTCTTTGCCTACCGAGTAGAGCATGACCGGGTTTTCGAATTCGGCCGCCACCTCACGGATGATGTGGATGGATTCGGTTTCCAGTTGTTTTAGGTGGGTTAGGTTTTTGGTCATTTTTTAATCTGTGTTGGTTTTTTGTCGCGCACGGCGTGCGCTCCTACATTTTGGTACTGCCCTCTCCCCAGCCCTCTCCCAGAGGGAGAGGGGGTTTAGGCTTCGGCCCTCTCCTCTCCCGGGGAGAAGGAGTGTTTTTGGGCTTCGGCCCTCTCCCAGAGGGAGAGGGCGTTTTTGCTACAGAAAGTTGTGGACCATGGTTGTGGTCGTAATTCCCGTTATGGCCACCAGCGGCAGGCCGTACGCTACGTAATCCAGCGGTTTGTAGTTGCCGGCAGAGAGCACCATCAAGTTCGTTTGGTAGCCAAAGGGGGTGATGAAGCTGGTGGATGCACCAATCATCACCGTTACCGCTATCTGGTTCACGTTCAGGCCGTAGTATTGGCCCAAGGGTAAAGCAAAGGGCAACATCAGGGCTGCGGCTGAATTGTTGGTCAACAGTTCGGTCACGAGCCAGGTTGCCGCAAAGATCGCGGCGATGGCCAGCATCGGGGTCAGTGGTACCGCTGCCACTTGCTGTATCACTTGGTCGGCGAGCCCGGTTTTGTCGATGGCTCTTGCCAGCGCCAGCGCGCCGATCAGTATCGAAAACAGTTCCAAGTCTAGCCCGGCGCTGAGTTGGGAAGTCTGAGCCAACCCAATCAGTAATGCCAGGCCAATAAAAACCAGCGCAATGTTCAACAGCGGCAGCCCGAGGGCGCTGCCGCCCACCACCATAATCGGAAACGCCGCCAATAAGCCGTATGCGCGCCATCGGGTGTTGGACGGCAGGGCATTGTGGTACCGGTTCAACACCATCAGTTCAGAGGCCGGCAGGCTTGAGGTATGGTTGTTCAAGGCTTCCAACAGCAACAGGTCGCCGGCTTTCAGGGGGTATTGACCCAGCTTGCCGTAGCGTTGTTCGGTCTGGTGAGCGATGCTGACAATCACACTGCCAAAGCGTTTCCGGAACCCCAGTTCTTTTGGCGTTTTACCGATCAGTGAAGACCCGAGCGGTACAACGGCCTCAACCAGATGGGTCGGTTCGGCATCGGATAATGAATAACCGCTGGGAAAATCAATGCCCTTGATGTGAGAGAGCTCTTTCACCAGTTGGGGCGCGCCGAGGAAGATGAGGATGTCGCCTTCCTTCAGGTGTGTTTCGCCGGTGGCTTCCAGCAGTTCTTCCGGCCCACGCCGAACCCGGTACAGGTAGCCGTGTTTCAGGTTACGCAGTTTGGCGGCTTCCACCGTTTTACCGATCAAGGGCCTACCGATGGCGGCGGGAATCTGAAACTGGGTCACCCCATGGGAACTGGTATCCGTTGGCGTTCGGTTGGGCAGCCAGCGGTGAGAGAGGCTGTAATACACCAGAAACAGACACACCAGAGGTACGCCCACCCAGGCCGGGCTCAACAGGCTCAGGCTGTGCTCGGCGTTCAAATCACCCAATAACCCGAACACCACCAGGTTGGTGCTGGTACCCACCAATGTGAGTGTTCCGCCCACGATGGCCGCGAAACTGAGGGGTAACAGGTAGCGACTGGGGGCAGTGTTTCGTCGAATAGCCCATTCCCGAACCGGATGCAACAGCATGGAAACAATCGGTGTGTTGTTCAAAAACCCACTGATGACCGCAACCGGAGCCAACACGTTAATAAACCCGCCTCGTTGGCCATTGGCCCGGGTCAGCAGGTTTTCGATCGGGCGCTCCAACAGGCCGCTTTGCTGCACCAGATGTGCGATAACCAATAGCGCCGCCAGTGTGACGACGCCCTCGTTGGTGAGCCCGCTCAATGTTTCCCCCAGGGTCAACACACCGGACAGATACAGGCCGATGGCTACAGCCACAAACCAGATGGCAGGCTTACCCCGGCCGGAATACAAGCCCACCAGAACGGTGAGCAGGCCGAAACAGGTTATCGCTATTGAGAACCCGTCCATTTATATAGCCTTGCAACCCCATTCCGGAAAGTGTTCGCGAATGTAGGCGTTCAACGCCCGTTCGGCTTCGGTGTAGTCCCGCCCGATCGGTTCCGCGTCGCCGTTGTCCTCAGCCTCTGCTCGCAGTAGACCGGCCCCCACGGTAATGTTGGTCATGCGGTCGATCACGATGAAGGATCCAGTCGCGCGCAGCTTACCGTAGGCATCGAAAATCAATGGATCATTGGTGTTCAATACGCCTGTACCGATCTCGTTCAGTTCAAGTCGTTCGGCCGGTGCTCGCTCCAATGTATTGACATCGGTCCTGGAAGACAGACGTTCGAGCCGCCCCGGGGTAACCAGGGTGCCGCACTTGATGAGGTATTCCTTGCCGGGTACCAGCGGTGTATCGGTCATCCAGACCAAATCGGCCTCCGACCGTCTGGCCTGGGTGGGCACAGTGCCTTTTACGATCATGGAGCCACGGGAAATGTCCACCTCGTCCGTTGTGGTCAGCAGCACCGCCTGGTTGGTGTGTGCTTCTTCGACCGGGTCTCCCGCAAGATAGAGTTGCGCCACCCGGGTTTTGCGGCCACCGGGAAAGACGGTGATCTCGTCGCCAATGGCCAGCGCACCCGCTTCCAGGGTGCCGGTAAAGCCTCGAAAGGAGAGATCCGGCCGTACGACGGATTGGACCGGCAGGCGGGTGAAGTCCGTTGGAAAATCGCTTTCGAGATCGACGGATTCAAGCCATTCGGTCAAGGTCGGGCCGGTGTACCAGCCCATATGTTCACTGGGGGTTACAACATTGTCGCCTTTCAACGCGGACATGGGAATGAACTCGATCTGCTCTATGCCAAGTTGCCGGGCAAAGGCGCGGTAGTCATCCTGAATGTCTTTGAAGCGGTCCTGTCTGAAATCCACCAGGTCCATTTTGTTGATGGCGACCACCAGATGTCGTATGCCGAGCAACGAACAAATGAAGCTGTGGCGGCGAGTTTGTGTTTGCACACCGTGACGGGCGTCGATCAGGATGACGGCGGCTTCAGCTGTCGATGCCCCTGTAGCCATGTTGCGGGTGTATTGTTCATGGCCCGGTGTGTCGGCAATGATGAATTTACGCCGATCGGTACTGAAGAACCGGTAGGCAACATCGATTGTGATGCCCTGTTCACGCTCGGAGGCCAGACCATCCACCAACAAGGCCAGGTCCAGCTCGCCTTCACCGGCCTTGCCCATGGTGCGGCTGTCGTTGGTAATGGCGGCAAGCTGATCTTCGAAAATCATCTTGGAGTCGTGTAGCAGACGGCCGATTAGGGTCGATTTGCCATCATCGACGCTGCCGCAGGTGATGAAGCGCAGCAGGCCTTTGTGTTCATGTTGGTGCAGGTACGCTTCGATGTCGGTACCGATCAGGTCGGATTGGTGTGCCACGTGTGAACCTTAACCCAGTGCTTTGAGGATGGATGAAACGCTGTTGCGTACGTTGGATTGCGACGTATCGATGATCACGTCAGCGGATTCCGGTATTTCATAGGGGTCGCTGACGCCGGTGAACTGCTTGATCACGCCTTCACGGGCTTTCTTGTACAACCCTTTCGGATCTCTGCGCTCACACACCTCGAGCGGAGTATCCAGATAGACTTCAATAAATTGGTCTGGGGTAAAAATAGACCGAACCTGTTGTCGGTCCCGGGCGTAAGGAGAGATGAAAGCGCATATGACGATAAGGCCGGCATCGACCATCAATTTGGCGACTTCCCCTACCCGGCGGATGTTTTCGGCCCGGTCGGCCTCGCTCATTCCAAGATCTTTGTTCAGCCCATGGCGTACGTTGTCACCGTCCAGCAGGAAGGTTTTTACGCCATTGGCATGGAGCGTTGCGTCCAGCGCATTCGCCACGGTGGATTTTCCCGAACCGGACAATCCCGTTAACCAGATGCAGCGGGGGGACTGTCTCAAAAGGTCGGCTCTATCCAATGGAGAGACTGTTTGGTGGTGCCACACAGCTGAAGAGGCCAAGTCTACATCTTTGATTTCGTAAGGTGTCTTTCGCGAAGTGGTCATAGGCCCTTCCTTAGTTTGAAACGATGCAACTGCCTTGGGCGGCGGACTATAACGGACTTTGAAATCCAAAAGCGAGACTGATCTGGCATTCCTGGTTACTCATACCTATGAAGGACATAGCCGTCAACTATACGTGAGGTCCGTCACATTTTCACCACCCGCCATTCGAACGGTGCTTCAGGCTTGAGTCGGTGTTGGTTCGTCATGAACTGCTCAACTGAATTGGTCGTTCAGGCACGCTACCGCCCGGCCGGGTACAGGGCACACCAAGAACGTTCAATTGTTGAACTGACGCATGGTAGGGAGGTTTGCAGGGATTGGTCAAGATGTCGTGGTTGAGTGAATGTTGGGGGTTTGTAGCAGTGCATTCCATTCCCGTTTCTCATGGAATCGTGAGGTCTATGTCAGGCAGAGCCCGTTTCAACAGGTTTTGCAGTGCTCGCTTAGCCCCATTGTCACCATGCACCAGCCGAATGGCGCCCGGGGGCTGGGCCATGCCGGTGGCGAAATCGATCAGGCCGGCTTGGTCCGCGTGGGCGGAGAAGCCGGACAGGCGGTGGATTTGAGCGTTGACGGCGCGGCGTTCGCCGAACAGGTCAATCACCTCCCCTGCCCTCGCCCGCTGGATGCGATTGCCGAGCGTGCCTCTGGCCTGGTAGCCGACGAAGAGGATATCGGTTTGGGGTTTGTCGAGCATGGATTGCAGATAGTTGACGATGCGGCCGCCCTGGCACATGCCGCTGGCGGCCAGGACGATGGCGGGTTGGCCGGTTTTGGCGAGGCGGTTGACCAGGTTGAGGTGGTCGTGGTGGTTTTGAACGGTGATGAGGTTGTCGAAAGCCAGGGGGTAGCGGCCTTGGGTGCGTTTGGTTTGTAGGGGTTCGCGCCAGTGAGCTGATAGTTGGCGGTAGGCTGTTGTTAGGGTTTGGGCGAGGGGAGAGTCGAGGATTATTGGGAGGTCCTTGTAGGAGTGCACTCCGTGCGCGACAGTGTCTTGCCCGGGTTTGATGTCGCGCACGGAGTGCGCTCCTACAGTGAGGTCTTCAATAAACGCCAGCAGTTCCTGTGTCCGCCCCAGACTGAACGCGGGTATCAATATCGTCCCGCCATCCCGCAATGACCGCTCGATCGCTTTGGCCAGTTCGGTTTTGCGGGTTTCCCGGTGTTCGTGGTTGCGGTCTCCGTAGGTGCTTTCCAGCACCAGGATGTCCGCCCGCTCCGGGGGTTGGGGTGGGTCGACGAAGACGGCGCCGGGGGCGCCGAGGTCCCCGCTGAAGACGGTTCGGTGGCCCTGGTGGTCGAATTCGACGTAGGCGGAGCCGAGGATGTGGCCGGCGGATTGGAAGCGCAGTTGGACGGGTTGTTCGCCGGGCAGGTCGTGCCAGTGACCGTAGGGGATGGGCCTGATCTGGCGGCGGATGCGGTCGATGGCGCGTTCGACCAGGGCTTGATCGTCCGGGATGTGAATGCCCAGGGCGTCTTCCAGAACGATGGGCAGCAGTTGGGCTGTGGGTTCGGTGCAGAAGATGGGGCCCCGGAAGCCGGCAGCGATGAGCCAGGGGATGCGGCCGACGTGGTCGATGTGGCAGTGGGTGACGATGAGGGCGTCTATGGTTTTCGGGTTGAAGTCGAAGGCATTGAGCGGGCGGTTGGATTCCGCGCCCTGGAATAGGCCGCAGTCGATCAGATAGCTGGTGTTGGTTTGGGTGTATTGGTGGCAGCTGCCGGTTACGCCTGTGATGGCGCCGTGGTGGGTTAGGGTTGGTTGCATGGGTGGTCCTTTATGGTTTTTTGAGGTTTGACCCTCTCCCTAGCCCTCTCCCAGTGGGAGAGGGGATATATGTCGCGCAGGGACTGCGCTCCTACAGTGTTTTGGCACAATCGTACTTGAAGGTTGGGCGCCTTAGGGTCGATAATAGTTGGACAATCGATCCCTGCTCTAAGGAAGGCGCTGCATGAGAATACTAACAGTATTCGGGACCCGCCCGGAAGCCATCAAGATGGCGCCATTGGCGCTTCGTTTGGCTGATGACAGCCGTTTCGACGCCCGTGTCTGTGTCACCGCTCAACACCGCGATATGCTCGACCAAGTGTTGCGGCTCTTCCACCTCACTCCGGATTACGATCTGAACCTGATGAAGCCCGGCCAGGGGCTGGCTGAGCTGACGGCCGCGATTCTGACCGGTCTGCAGTCCGTACTGGAGGACTTCAAGCCGGACCTGGTGCTGGTACACGGGGATACGACGACCACCTTCATCACCACACTCGCTGCGTTTTATCAGCGCATTCCGGTCGGCCATGTGGAGGCCGGGTTGCGTACCGGCAATCTGTATTCGCCCTGGCCCGAAGAGGCTAACCGCAAGCTGACGGGCACCCTCGCCCGTCTGCATTTCGCGCCGACGGATACAGCCCGTCAGAACCTGCTGAACGAAGGCGTATCCAATGAGTCGATTCATCTGACTGGCAACACTGTGATCGATGCTTTGCTGGATGTGACCGACAAAATCCGGCGCCAGCCCGAGCTCGAAGCGGAACTGGCCGGCCAGTTTGACTTCCTGGACGCGAACAAGCGGTTGATTCTGGTGACCGGCCACCGCCGTGAGAGCTTCGGCAGTGGGTTCGAGAACATTTGTAAGGCGCTCCGACAAATCGCCGAGCGCTATCCGGATGCCCAGGTGCTCTACCCGGTGCATTTGAACCCGAATGTTCAGGAGCCGGTCAACCGCTTACTGAAAGACATCGACAATGTCTTTCTGATCGCCCCCCAGGATTACCTGCCTTTCGTCTACCTGATGAACCGCGCCTATCTGATCCTGACCGATTCCGGTGGCATCCAGGAGGAGGCTCCGTCACTCGGCAAACCCGTGCTGGTGATGCGCGATACCACCGAACGGCCAGAAGCCGTGACCGCCGGTACCGTCAAACTGGTGGGAACGGATACGGGCCTGATCACCAGCGCCGTCCAGGAATTGATGGACGACGAAAACGCATATCGACGCATGAGCCTCTCCCACAACCCCTACGGGGACGGACAGGCGTGCCGTCGCATTATCCAGGCGTTATCCGAGACGTCTCTATAACCGCTTTATCTCGACCCATCGAACTAAGGAGGGTTTTTCATGTCGTTCAATACCATTTCCGTTGTGGGCCTGGGCTATGTCGGCCTGCCCACGGCCGCTGTATTCGCTTCCCGCCGTATGAATGTGATTGGCCTGGACGTAAACCAGGAAGCCATCGATACCATTAACCGGGGCGAAATCCACATCGTGGAGCCGTCATTGGACATCATCGTGCGGGCGGCGGTGACCGAGGGGTATCTGCGCGCCACCAATCACGCCGAGCCGGCGGAAGCGTTTATGATCGCCGTACCCACGCCGTTCAAGGACGACCGGGTTCCGGATCTGTCCTACATACAGGCGGCCGCAAAGATGATCGCACCGGTCTTGGCTGCCGGTAATCTGGTCGTTCTGGAATCCACCTCCCCTGTGGGTACAACCGAGCAATTGTCGGCCTGGCTCGCGGAGGAACGGCCGGATCTCACCTTCCCACATACTCACGGTGAGCGTTCGGACATCCGCATGGCGCATTGTCCGGAACGGGTGCTGCCCGGCCAGGTGATTCGTGAACTGGTCGAGAACGACCGGGTCATCGGCGGCATGACGCCCAAATGCTCCGAAGTCGCCACCCGGCTTTACAAGCAGGTTGTACAAGGCGATTGCATTACCACCACCGCCCGCACCGCCGAACTGGCCAAGCTGACCGAAAACAGCTTCCGCGATGTGAACATCGCTTTCGCCAACGAACTCTCGATGCTGTGCGACAAGCTCGACATCAACGTCTGGGAGATGATCGGCCTGGCCAACCGCCACCCGCGCGTGAACATTCTGACCCCGGGAGCCGGCGTGGGCGGCCACTGCATTGCGGTGGACCCGTGGTTCATCGTCGACAGCTGTCCGGAAGAAGCCCGCATCATCCGCATGGCGCGGGAAATCAACGACTACAAGCCGCAATGGGTGCTTGAGAAAGTGCGCCAGCAACTGGACGGCATTCATGCGGACGAACCCGGCAAGACCCGTCAGGATATCAAGGTCGCCTGCCTGGGCGTGGCCTTCAAACCCAATATCGACGACCTGCGCGAAAGCCCGGCACTCTCCATTACCGAATCCATCGCCGGGCTCGGCTGCCAGGTCATGATCGTCGAACCGAACATCAAGAAGTTGCCTTCAAGACTGGAGCGGGACAATGTCACGCTGACGCCGCTGGCCCGGGCACTGGATGAGGCGGATGTGGTGTGTGTGCTGGTGAAGCACAGTGCGTTCGTTGAGGAGATTGAGGCGATTCGGGGGCGGAGTAAGGTGTTGGATGTAGTGGGGTTGTTGTCGTAGCGTTTTTTTACTTGTCCCTCTCCCTAACCCTCTCCCAATGGGAGAGGAGACATCGATGTCGCGTGCTCAGTCTTCAAGGAAAAGTCGCGCAAAGGCCTTAAAATCACCAAGATGATGATGGCCAATGGCGTGTACAATGGCCCAGTCGATTTCATCGTAGCTGTGCACCATCACATTCCTGAAACCCACGGCCTTTTTAAGGCGGGATGCCAAATCATCGTTAATCAATCCTGCCTCTCTCAAGGCATCAAATGTCTGCCCCATGGTTTTCGGGGCGGCGACACCGGCGTTTTCGGCAAGCCAATGAGACGCTATGTCGACACACAGCTGTACAGCACGGGTCAGATTCAAGGCTACGATATCCTGAGCATCCAAGTCCTTTTCAAGTTGATCGACAGTTCCGGGCAACTTGTCGTTCACTCGTTGAATGTAACGCCGCAGCGACTCTAGCTTTTGATCGATCAGTGCTCTATCCATTGCTTTTGCCGGCCTCTTAAAATGCGTTGCTGATTCGCGCCGAAATCTTCCTGATCCATGATACTCCGGAAGAGCAAATCACCCTTTTCTTTGCTACTTCCGTGTACCAGAACCCCGGTACTAACGATTTCGCTCAATAGGGGTTGCCCGGCCTCCCTAAGGTCAATCACATCGACCGGACGGCCAAACACCTCGGCTAAATGGGTAATCAAGGCTATTTTTTGTTCAGCCGTCAGGGGTTTGTGCATTTGCACGGCCAGATCCAGGTCGCTGTCCGCCGTGGCCTGGTTCCTGGCCACGGACCCAAACAACAACGCCATTTGCAAGTTCGGCCACTCGGCCAGTTCCGCCTTCAGGCGAACCAAGGTGTCGGCATCCGTCATGCGTGATATCCGGTGGAATTTTCGAGGACTATAGTATAGAACCTTGGTTCCTACAGGTGTTAGGCCATTGGGGCGGTCATTAAACTGTTTCAGCTCAATGCCTGGATGGCGGTACGGATAAACGCCAGCGGTCTACGATAGTGGCCGTCCTCGATAACGGAACGGACGATGCTGTCATCAATATCCAGGTAGTCATGTACCAGGGCATTGCGAAGACCGACCATTTTGCGCCAATCGTCGCTTTCCTCGATCAATCGTTCCGCCTGCAGCCGCTTGAATGCCTGCAGGGCTTCGGTGGCCACGTGACCGGTTTCAGCTTTACACCAGTGCTTGGCGATTCCAATGGCCGCTTCTATCAGGGTTTGCAGGGTCCGTTCTGCGGCTAATTCCTCGAATCGCCCCCAGGGGAGGTCTTTTAACCGCGCTTTCAGTCGGTCTATATCGGCTTCACATTCGCTCGCGTGTTCCTGGATGGACGCCAGGTATTGCGCCGGTACACGGTAGGCCATCAGCCAAACCTCTTCTGGTGGTACAGATAGTCGATTTCCCATTTGGACAGGATGCGGGATTCCAGCACGATGCGGACTTCAGGCGCTTTATCGACCAACAACAATCCCTGTTCAAGAATGCTGACGCCCAGTGGAATGGGTGCTATGGCCAAGTCGACCACGCTGAGTCTGTCTTCGGGCAGGTTAAGCGTCGACTGCCATTCCAAAGCCTTTTCTTCGGGCCTGAGCCTCCGGTCGAGTGGGTCTTTTACCGGTTCCCGAAAGAGTATCGCCAGGTCGTAGTCGCTCCCCGAATGGTGGTCGCCTCGGGCTCGTGAGCCGTACAGCCACAGCGTGGTGACGTCCGGCGCTTTCTCGATCAACCGGATCAGACTGTTCAGGACAGGATCGTGCATGCTCGGGCTCTGGTTGGGCTTAGGGACAGTGTATGGCTGGTGGGTGGTTGTCACAAGGAGGGTTACATTACCGTTTCCCCCTCTCCCTACCCCTCTCCCAGCGGGAGAGGGAACAAATGTCGCGCAGGGACCCGTGTGCGGACCATGGCTCCTACAAGTGATACCCCGCCGGGGCCGCGATGAAGAACGGGTTCAGTACCGAGTCTTTCTGGTTGTACTGAAGGGTCTGCCCACTTTCGGCTTCGACGATCTTGCCACCGGCACCGGTCAGCACGGCATGGGCGGCGGCGGTGTCCCATTCGCTGGTCGGGCCCAGGCGTGGGTAGAGGTCGGCTTCGCCTTCGGCGACGAGGCAGATTTTCAGGGAGCTGCCCATGCTTTTAATCGTCGGGTTGTCGAAGCGTTCGATGAATGTTTTGAACTCCTCGCTTTGGTGCGAGCGACTGCCGACGATGCGCCAGCCGGTGTTGTCTTCCGGCAGCTCGGTTACTTCGATGGTGTGCACCTTGTCGCCCTGCTCTTTCCAGCTGCCCTGCTGGACGCTGCCGCCGTAATAGGTCCACTCCAGCGCCGGGGCATAGACCACACCCCAGACCGGTTCGCCGTTGTCGATGAGTGCGATGTTGACGGTGAATTCGCCGTTTTTCTTGATGAATTCCTTGGTGCCGTCCAGCGGGTCGATGAGCCAATAGCGGCTCCACTGTTGCCGTTCGCTCCAGGGCAATTCGCTGCTTTCTTCGGAAAGGACGGGAATGTCCGGGGTGATGTGTTCAAGCCCCTGGATGATGGCGGTGTGGGATGCCAGGTCGGCCTCGGTCAACGGGCTTTTGTCGTCCTTCTCTTCGACGGCGAAGTCCCGTTCGTAGATGGCCATGATGGCCTGGCCGGCTTCCTTGGCGAGTTGAATGACGTCGTTGAAGGGGATGTTTTGCATGTTGGGTTCCGTTTTTAGATTGGTTGGTCGCGCACAGAGTGCGCTCCTACAGTAATAAATACACGATTGTTACTGTCGTCACCGCCGATATTACTACCAGCGGCAGGCCGAATTTCACGTAGTCGATCGGTTTGTAGTTGCCGGCTGAGAGCACCATCAGGTTGGTTTGGTATCCGAACGGTGTCACGAAGCTGGCGGAGGCGGCAATCATGACGGTGATGGCCACCTGATTTACGCTCAAACCATACAGAGCGCCTATCGGTAACGCAAAGGGCAGCATCAGGGCGGCGGCGGAGTTGTTGGTGAGCAGTTCGGTCATCAGCCAGGTCAACATAAAAATCGCGGCCAGGGCCCACAGCGGTGTGAGCGGCAGGCCGTTCAGCAGGCTGACAACGGCGTCGGCGAGCCCGGTTTTATCAACCGCTCGGGCCAGGGCCAGAGCGCCGACGAGGATGGCGAACAGTTCCAGCTCAATGCCCTTGGGCAATTGGTTGGGCCGGGCCAGGCCGGTGAGCAGCGCAAGCGCGATGAACACCAGGGCGATGTCGAGTAATGGGAAACCGAGCGCGCTGCCCAGTAACACCATAGCCGGGAACGCCAGCAATGTCAGGTAGCTGCGCCGCCGGGCCTGTGGCGGCTGCCCGCTGTGGTAGCGATTGAGCACCATCAGGTCGGATGCGGCAATGCGGGTTTTATGGTCGTTCTGGGTTTCCAGCAACAGAAGGTCGCCGGCCTTGAGCGTGTATTGCCCCAGCTTGCCGAAACGCTGCTCGGTCTGGTGGGCGATGCTGACGATGACGCTGCCGAATCGCTTGCGGAAGCCGACCTCCTTGGCCGTTTTACCGATCAGCGACGACCCCATGGGGACGACCGCTTCGACCAGGTGGGTGGGTTCGGCACCTTCCAGTGTGTCGTGGTTGCTGAATTCGACACCCTTGAGATGGGACAGCTCCTTAACCAGTTGAGGGGCGCCCAGAAACACCAGTTGGTCCCCCGCATGCAGCCGGGTCTGGCTGTCGACTTCCAGCACCTCGTCGGTGGCGCGCACCAGACGATAGAGATAGCCATGTTTCAGGTTCCGTAACTGGGCGTCCTGCACGGACTGGCCGGCGATGGCGTCGGTCACCCGCGCCGGGATCTGGAAATGGGTCACCGTCTGGCTGCGGGTGTCCGCCGGTGTACGATTAGGCAGCCGATGGCGGGCGAACCAGTAATAGATCAGAAAGAGCACTGTCAGCGGCAGCCCGACCCAGGCCGGAGACAGCAAATGAAGCGAATGGTCCAGCTCCATATCCTTGACCAGACCGAACACCACCAGGTTGGTGCTGGTGCCGATCAACGTCAGGGTCCCGCCGACGATGGCGGCATAGCTCAACGGCATCAGGAACTGGCTGGGTGCCATCCCCCGGTCCAGTGCCCATTGTCGGATGGGGTGCACCAGCATGGAGACGATCGGCGTGTTGTTGAGAAAGCCGCTCACCAGAGCCACCGGCGCCAGAATCCCGATAAAGCCGGCCCCATTGCGGTTGGCGCGGTTCAGCATGGCTTCGATGGGTTTTTCGAGCAGGCCGCTGTCCTGTACCAGGAAGGCGATGATCATCAGCAACGCCAGGGTGACGACGCCTTCGTTGGTCAGGCCGGTGAGGACCTCCGGCAGGGTGAGCACACCGGCCAGGTACAGGACAACCGCGACCGTGACGAACCAGTAGGCCGGGCGGCCACGGTTGGAATAGAGGCCGATGATGATGGCGATGAGGCCGGTGAGTGTGAGAATTGATTCCAAAGTCATGGCTAATATCGTAGGAGCGCACTCCGTGCGCGACCGGTAGAATACGGTGCCTTGGATATAGGTCGCGCACGGAGTGCGCTCCTACCTGGGATCCTATGCCAGCGCATTCAGTACGGTCTTAACCGCTTTCTCCACATTCACCTTGGACGTATCGATCACCACCTCGGCCGCTTCGGGTGCTTCATAGGGGTCGCTGACGCCGGTGAATTGCTTGATCACCCCTTCCCTCGCCTTTTTATACAGGCCTTTCGGGTCGCGCTCTTCGCACACTTCCAACGGTGTATCCAGGTACACTTCCAGGAACTGGCCCGGTGCGAAGATGGAGCGGACCATCTGGCGATCGCGCTGATACGGGGAAATGAAGGCGCAGATCACGATCAGGCCGGCGTCGACCATCAATTTGGATACCTCGCCCACCCGGCGGATGTTCTCGGCCCGGTCGGTCTCGGTCATGCCCAGGTCCTTGTTCAGGCCGTGGCGAACGTTGTCGCCATCGAGCAGGAAGGTCTTGGCGCCGTTGCTGTGCAGGGCGACGTCGAGGGCGTTGGCAACAGTGGACTTGCCGGAACCGGACAGCCCGGTCAGCCAGATGCAGCGCGGGGTCTGTTGCATCAGACGGGCGCGGTCGGTGGGGCTGACGGCGTGTTTGTGCCAAACGGCGTCCGAGGCGAGGTCGAGGTCTTTGATTTCGTAGGGGGAATCCATCGATTCGGTCATGCTCTCATCCTTGAAGGTTTTGGGAGTGTGGTTAGCCACTATAGTCCAAGGTTCGGTCGGGTTCGAGACTTAACCTTATGACGGTTGCGTTGCGGGATTATGACGGATTTGGGTGGGGGATGGGAATAGGGATTGGGTCGCGCACGGAGTGCGCTCCTACATTTCCCGTAGGAGCGCACGCGAACCAGGCTTTCGTAGGAGCGCACGCCGTGCGCGACAAGCCCTAACTAATCTTCGTCCCCGGCTTCACCGCCGAATCCGCCTCCATCACCCAAAGCTCATCTCCGCCACCGGCGGCCAGCACCATCCCTTCGGACACACCGAACCGCATCTTCCGGGGCTTGAGGTTGTACACCAGCACCACGTTCTTGCCAGTCAGGTCTTCCGGCTGGTAATGGCTCTTGATACCGGAGAACACCTGGCGGGTCTCGCCGTTGCCGACGTCGAGCTTGAGTTTCAGCAGTTTATCCGCGCCTTCGACGTGATCGGCTTCAATCACCCTGGCCACGCGCAGGTCGACCTTGGCGAAGTCGCCGAATTCGATCTCCTGGCTTCCCTCTTCCGGCTTGTCCTGCTTGGACTCGGCTTTCTTCTTCTCGGCCGCTTTCGGGCCGGGTTTGGCTTCGGCGGCGGCGTCTTCCTTGCTGGCTTCGATCAGGTCGTCGATCTGGGTCATCTCGATGCGGGTCAGCAACGGCTTGAACTTGTTGATCGCGTGGCCGGTCAGGACGGTCTCGCGGTCGGTGAAATTCAGCGAGTCGACGTTCAGGAACGCCTTCACCTTGTCGCTCATGGCCGGCAGGACCGGGCCGAGGTAGATGGCGATCAACCGGAACAGGTGAATGCCCATGGAGCAAACGTCCTGAACTTCCTGTTCACGGCCTTCCTCTTTGCTCATCACCCAGGGGGCCTTGGACTGGATGTATTCGTTGGCACGGTCGGCCAGGGCCATGATCTCGCGAATGGCCTTGCTGAACTCACGGCGCTCGTAGGCCCCGGCGATGTCGATGCCGGCCTGCTGGAAGGCGGCCAGCATCTCGGGTTCGGCCACGTTGTCGCTTAGCGAACCACCGCCCTTCTTGATGAACCCGGCACATCGGCTGGCGATGTTGATCACCTTGCCGACCAGGTCGGAATTCACGCGCTGGGCGAAGTCGGTCAGGCTCAGGTCGATGTCCTCGACGCCGGCACCCAGCTTGGCGGCATAGTAGTACCGCAGGTATTCCGGGTTCAGGTGCTCGAGGTAGGTCTTGGCCATGATGAAGGTGCCGCGGGATTTGGACATCTTCTCGCCGTTGACTGTGATGTAGCCGTGCGCGAACACCCCGTCCGGCTTGCGGAAGTCGGCGCTGTCCAGCATGGCCGGCCAGAACAGGGCGTGGAAATTGATGATGTCCTTGCCGATGAAGTGGTACAGCTCGGCTTTGGAGTCTTTCTTCCAGTATTCGTCGAATTCCAGGTCGTCGCGGCGGTCGCACAGGTTCTTGAAGCTGGCCATGTAGCCGATGGGTGCGTCCAGCCAGACGTAGAAATACTTGCCCGGCGCGTCGGGAATTTCGAATCCGAAGTACGGGGCGTCACGGCTGACATCCCATTCCTGCAGTTCGGCGTCCAGCCATTCGGCCAGCTTGTTGGCGACGCTGTCCTGCAGGGTGCCGGAACGGGTCCATTCACGCAGCATGCCCTGGAACTCGGGCAACGTGAAAAAGTAGTGTTCGGACTCTTTCTCCACCGGCGTGGCACCGGTGTAGACGGACTTGGGGTTGACCAGTTCGTTTGGCTCGTAGGTCGCGCTGCACACTTCGCAGGCGTCGCCGTACTGATCTTCGCTACCACACTTCGGACAGGTGCCCTTGACGAACCGGTCCGCCAGGAAGATCTCTTTTTCCGGGTCGAACAGCTGACGGATGGTCCGCGTGCTGATGTGGCCGTTGGTCTTCAACCGGGTGTAGATCAGCTCCGCGAAATAGCGGTTTTCCTCGGAATGGGTGCTGTAATAGTTGTGGTGGTCGATTAAAAAGCCACGAAAATCCCGGACATGCTCTTCCTGCATGGCCTTGATGTGGTCTTCCGGGGTTTTGCCTTCCTTTTCGGCCCGCAGCATGACCGCGGTGCCGTGCGTATCGTCCGCGCAGACATAAGTGCACATGTTGCCCATGCTGTTCTGGAACCGGACCCAGATGTCCGTTTGGATATGTTCCAGCATGTGGCCCAGGTGGATCGGGCCGTTGGCGTATGGCAGGGCACTGGTCACCAGTATCTTGCGGGGTTCGCTCATCTGTACGCACTTCCTCGAAGGTGGATGGACTTGACCGAACGGGCAACGCCCGCCGGAAAGGGCCCGACAGTTTACCTGATGTCGGGTGGATGAGAAACGGGCACGCCCTGCTGTAGGAGCGCAGGCCCTTGCGCGACACCCTGTAGGAGCCATGGTCCGCACGCGGCTCCGTGCACGACATCGAAGAGCCTCGTAGGGTGGGCACCGCCCACCATGGTCTGGCCGATGCCACCGTATAAATTGGTGGGCAGTGCCCACCCTAGGGAACCGGTACAGAGACTTCATCAATGCGGGTCGCGCACGGAGTGCGCTCCTACAAGCCAAATGATATTCTTGCCAAAATTTTCTCCGAGGAGACCCGAACGGTGATCATCCCCGTTCTGCTGGCCGGTGGCGTGGGTTCCCGCCTTTGGCCGGTATCGCGCGAACTCTTTCCCAAACAGTGCATTAATCTGACCCGGCCGGACCGCAGTCTGGTCCAGCAAACGGTTGAACGCGCCCAAAAGGCCAAACTCTCCGCGGACCCGATTCTGGTCTGCAACGACGAGCACCGTTTTTTGATTGCCCAGCAACTGGCGGATCTGGGCGTGCGCAGCGATATTATCCTGGAGCCGGAAGGCCGCAACACGGCACCGGCCATCGCCCTGGCGGCGTTTCAGGCGATCGAGCGGGATCCGGAGGCGACGCTGGTGGTGCTGCCCGCGGACCATGTGATCGAAAACATCGACGCCTTCACCGAAGCGATGGACAAAGCCATCGCCGGTGCGGCGGAGGACAAGCTGGTCACCTTCGGCGTCAAACCCAGCTATCCGGAAACCGGCTACGGCTACATCGAAGCCGAACAAATCGGATCTGTCAGCCCGGTCAAAGCGTTCCGCGAAAAGCCGGATCTGGAGACCGCCAAACGCTATGTCGCCGCCGGTAACTATTACTGGAACAGCGGCATGTTCGTGTTCAAGGCGCGGGTCTATCTCGACGAATTGAAGCAGCGCCAGCCGGCCATTTATAAAGCGGTCGAACAGGCCATGGCGAATAAATACGCCGACCTCGACTTTGTCCGCGTCGATGCCGAGGCCTTCGCGCAAAGCCCGTCGGACTCGATCGACTACGCCATCATGGAACACACTGACCGTGCCTTGGTTGTGCCTTACGATGGCGACTGGAACGACATCGGCGCCTGGTCGGCGTTGTACGATCTGAGCGAGAAAGACGCGGACGACAACGTTCTGCAAGGCGATGTCATGAGTCTGGATTCGACCGGCAACCTGGTCCGCGCCGAACACCGCCTGGTCGCGACCGTGGGTGTGCAGGACCTGGCTATTATCGAAACCGACGACGCCGTGGTGGTGATCCCGCGCGAGCGGGCCCAGGATGTGAAACACATCGTGAACCGGATCAAGGAGCAGGGTCGCAGCGAACACCATGTACACGCCACCGTGCATCGGCCCTGGGGCTCGTACAAGACGATCAACGCCGGGCCGCGTCATCAGGTGAAGCGGATCACCGTCAAACCGGGCGAGAAGTTGTCCGTACAGATGCACCATCATCGCGCCGAACACTGGGTTGTGGTGCACGGGACGGCGAACGTGACCATCGGCGAGAAGACGCAGCTGTTGAGCGAGAACGAGTCGATTTATATCCCGATCGGGACCGTGCATGCACTGGAAAACCCCGGGAAGATCCCGCTGGAGTTGATCGAAGTGCAGACGGGGACCTATTTGGGGGAGGATGATATTGTTCGGTTTACGGATCGGTATGGTCGGAGCTGAATCAATCCGGGGTCGACCACGTACTTCGTAGGAGCGCACTCTGTGCGCGACATCATACCCTGGCAACGTACACTCTGATCGCGCACGGCGTGCGCTCCTACATGAAGAGGAACTGGTTAGTTGGTTGGATCACGCGCTAACGCGCTACCGAACCGTCGGACCGATCCAACCTACACTGCCCCGTAGGAGCGCACGCCGTGCGCGACATTGTTCCGAGGCACCACATCCTACCGATCGCGCACGGCGTGCACTCCTACAACGTTTAAATCACAGCCATCGCCCCCACTCTCTCCCATAATTTCCAACCCAACGTAAGGACCCTCAATGTCGACCGAACGCATTCACCAGGCCCTCGCCACCTTAACCGACCCCAATGCCAACCGCCCATTACCCGAGCTGGCGGACATCGACATTCAGGAAGGCCAGCCGACCCACATCACCATCACCCTGCCCTACGCGGCGGAACAGTACGCGCGCGGTCTGGCGATGCTGGTCGAGAGCCATCTGGATTCCCAGATCGACGGCCTGGACGCCAAGGTCACGGTAAAATGCGATGTGAAAGCGGTAAACCTGCGCGACAGCGTTCCGGGCATGAATGGTGTGAAGAACATCATCGCCGTGGCGTCCGGCAAGGGCGGCGTCGGCAAGAGCACGACGGCGGTCAACCTGGCACTGGCATTGAAAGCCGAAGGTGCGCGTGTCGGTATTCTGGATGCGGATATCTATGGCCCCAGTGTCGCGACCATGCTGGGCGTCAAAGAAGGCACCCGACCCAAGACAAAGGACGAAAAATTCTTCCTGCCGATCGAAGCCCATGGCCTGCAGAGCATGTCCATGGCTTATTTGGTCACCGAAAAAACGCCGATGGTCTGGCGCGGCCCGATGGTCTCCGGAGCACTGCAACAGTTGCTGACCCAGACCCTGTGGGACGATCTGGATTATCTGGTCATCGACATGCCGCCGGGCACCGGCGATATCCAACTGACGCTGTCACAGAAGGTTCCGGTCTCCGGTGCCGTTATCGTGACCACGCCCCAGGACATTGCCCTGCTCGACGCCCAGAAAGGCATCGAGATGTTCCGCAAGGTGAACATTCCGGTGTTGGGTGTCGTGGAGAATATGGCCATGCACGTCTGCTCCAACTGCGGGCATGTGGAGCACATTTTCGGTGAAGGGGGCGGTGCACGCCTGTCGACGGATTATGACGTGGATTTGCTGGAAAGCCTGCCGCTGGATATCGCGATTCGGACCCAGACCGATGGGGGTGAGCCGACGGTAGTGGCCGAGCCGGATGGGGAAGTGACGGCGCATTATTTGAGCCTGGCGCGGAAGACCGGGGCGGTTTTGGCGTTGCAGGGGGTGGATGAGGGGCCCGAGATTTCTATGGAGTGACCCCCGTAGGAGCGCACTCCGTGCGCGATTTGTAGGAGCGCAGGCCCCTGCGCGACATCGTTCCGTGGCACCATATGATAGAGGTCGCGCACGGCGTGCGCTCCTACACCACCTGCCGCCCCACCGAATAATACGTAAACCCCTTCTTCTTCATCCGCCCCGGCTCGTACAAATTCCGCCCGTCGAACACCAGCGGCTCGGCCAGTTGCTGCTTGAGCAGGTCGAAATCCGGTGCGCGGAACGCTTGCCATTCGGTGACGATGACCAGTGCATCGGCGCCTTTCAGCGCGCTTTCTTTGGTGCCGCACAGCATCAGGTCGTCTCGATCACCGTAGATGCGCTGGGTCTCTTCCATCGCTTCGGGGTCGAACGCCTGCACTTTGGCGCCGGCTTCCCACAGTGCCTCCATCAGCACCCGGCTCGGGGCTTCGCGCATGTCGTCGGTGTTCGGCTTGAAGCTCAGGCCCCAGACGGCGAAGGTCTTGCCGTTCAGGTCGCCGTTGTAGTGCGCCTGGATCTTGCGGAACAGGGTGGTCTTCTGGTCGTAGTTGCGCGATTCGACGGCTTTTAGGATCTCAGCGTTGAAGTCGATGCCGTCGGCGGTGCGGATCAGCGCCTGGACGTCTTTCGGGAAGCAGGAGCCGCCGTAGCCGACACCCGGGTAGATGAAGTGATAGCCGATGCGCGGGTCACTGCCGATGCCCTGGCGGACGGCTTCAATGTCCGCGCCGAGGCGTTCAGCCAGGTTGGCGATCTCGTTCATGAAGCTGATTTTTGTAGCCAGCATGCAGTTGGCGGCGTACTTGGTCAGTTCGGCGCTGCGCACGTCCATGACGATGATCTTGTCGTGGTTGCGGTTGAACGGGGCGTAAAGCTCGCGCAGGGCTTCTTCGGCGGCTTTGCTGTCGGTGCCGATGACGACACGGTCGGGGCGCATGCAGTCGTTGACGGCGGCGCCTTCTTTCAGGAATTCGGGGTTGGAGACGACGTCGAAAGTGAGATTGTCGCGCACGGAGTGCGCTCCCACGCGAGTATCGAGCACTTCCTGGACGGCGGCTTTGACTTTGTCAGCGGTGCCGACCGGTACGGTGGACTTGTTGATGATGATCTTGTGACCGTCCATGTGCTCGGCGATGGAGCGGGCGACGGTCAGCACGTATTTCAAATCGGCGCTGCCGTCTTCGTCCGGCGGGGTGCCGACGGCGATGAACTGGATGTCGCCGTGGGCAACGCCTTCGGCGGCGTCGGTGGTGAAGTTGAGGCGGCCGGACTGATGGTTGTCTTTCACCATGGGCTCCAGGCCCGGCTCGTAAATCGGGATAATGCCTTGCTTGAGCTTCTCGACGCGGTTCGCGTCCACGTCGACACACATTACATCGTGACCGGCCTCCGCCAGGCAGGTGCCCTGGACCAGACCGACATAACCGATACCAAATACTGTTACTTTCATGGGGAGGATCCCTTTCGCTCAAGGTGTAAAGCGCGGATTGTACCTGAGAATTCTGGTTTGTAGGAGCGTACTCCGTGCGCGATTGGAAGGATAATATGCCACCGATTATGTCGCGCACGGAGTGCGCTCCTACCGTCCGAGGTTGACTGCGGGCTCTCGCACAGTGTTACATCACCGCTCCTCCCAATTCGAGACGCAGTATGGGCGAACTCTTTGCTTTGCTGGCGGCGCTGTCGTGGACAGTGGCGGCCTATGGTTTCCGTCATCTCGGCGGTACCCTGGCTCCGTTGCAGCTGAATTTCTGGAAAGGGCTGCTGGCCTGCATCGGTCTGGCGGTTCTGATGGCGGCGACCGGTCAGTGGGTCGCCATCCCCGAGGATGTCTGGTGGCCGCTGATTCTGAGTGGGGTCATCGGCATCACCCTGGGCGATACGTTTATATTCTCCGCGCTCAATCGCATCGGCGAACGCACGACCCTGTCCATTGCCGAATCCTCCGCTCCGCTGTTCGCCATTCTGCTCGGCATGCTGTGGCTGAACGAGTTCCTGACGCTCTGGCAATGGCTTGGCGCAGCGCTGATCATCCCGGCCCTGTTCTGGGTGCTGGAACCGGGCAACCCGGCCCACCGCAGCCATCCGTTCCTCGGCATGAGCTTCGCCCTCGGCGCGGCCCTGTGTCAGGCGCTGGGCATGGTGTTCATGCGGGAAGTCTTCCTGAGCGTCGATATGCCCGCCAGCCAGGCGTCGTTTTTGCGCCTCAGTGCCGGCATTGTCGCCATTCCGCTGGTGCTGGCGGTGCGCCGACAGCCTTTCTGGCCCCGGCTGACGGCACGCCGCTGGCTGATTCTGGTGGTCAGCACCTTTATCGGGACCTTGCTGGCCATCTGGTTCCAGCAATTGGCGGTGAAGCGGGCCGAGGCGGGTGTCGTCCAGACTTTGATCGCCACCTGCGCCATCATGGCGTTCTCGATCGACCGGATTCGGGGCAGCCGGGCGAGCGGGAAGGCCTGGGTGGGGCTTGGGATGGCGATTATTGGGGTGGCTTTGATTGCTTTGTAGGAGCGCACTCCGTGCGCGACAGGACATGCGGTGGCAACAATGGTCGCGCACGGAGCCGAGTGCGGACCATGGCTCCTACAATCCCCTTAATCCTTCCAACCCACAATCCATAACTAAAAACAATAACAACCAACCCTCATTCACCTTGTTAGGCATATATCATTTCACGATAATACCCACCCTTATTAATAGATGCTGGTTGAAGGCCGCTGTCCTATGAGCGAATACATCCTGCTGTTGGTGGGAACCATCCTGGTGAACAATTTCGTCCTGGTTCAGTTTCTGGGCCTGTGTCCGTTCATGGGGGTGTCCAACAAGCTGGATACGGCCGTGGGTATGTCGGCGGCGACGACCTTTGTGCTGACGCTGTCGTCGGTCGCCAGTTACGTGATCTACACTTGGTTGCTGGAGCCTCTGGGGCTGACCTATCTGAAAACCATCAGCTTTATTCTGGTGATCGCCTTTATGGTGCAGTTCACCGAGATGCTGGTGCGCAAGACCAGCCCCCTGCTCTACCGCGTGCTGGGCATCTTCCTGCCATTAATCACCACCAACTGCGCCGTTCTGGGGGTGGCCTTGTTGAACATCAGTCGTCAGAACAGCCTAGTCGAATCGTTTCTTTATGGGTTTGGCGCCGCCGTCGGGTTCTCACTGGTGCTGGTGCTGTTCGCCGCCCTGCGTGAGCGTCTGGCCGTGGCCGACGTTCCCGTGCCGTTTCAAGGCGCGGCCATCGGCATGATCGCAGCCGGCATCATGTCGCTGGCGTTCATGGGTTTTTCCGGTCTGGTGGCCTTGGGGTAAGCGATTATGTGGACAGCCGTTATTACATTGCTGATTCTGGCCGCCGTGCTCGGCGCGCTGCTCGGGTTCGCCTCCGTTCGCTTCAAGCCGGAGGGCAACCCCATCGTCGACGAGATCGACAACATCCTGCCGCAAACCCAGTGTGGCCAGTGCGGCTACCCGGGATGCCGGCCCTACGCCGAGGCCATCGCCGAGGGTGACAAGATCAACAAGTGTCCGCCGGGCGGCGAGGCCACCATCCAGTCCCTGGCGGATCTGCTCGATGTCGAGCCGGAACCGCTGGACGCCGAACACGGCGAGGAAAAAGGCAAGATGGTCGCCATCATCCGCGAGGATGAATGCATCGGCTGCACCAAGTGCATCCAGGCCTGCCCGGTCGACGCCATTCTGGGCGCGGCCAAGCAGATGCACACCGTGATCGAAAGCGAATGCACCGGCTGCGACCTGTGCGTCGAGCCCTGCCCGGTCGACTGCATCGACATGGTGCCGGTCGAGGAAACCCTGCGCACCTGGCATTGGGACAAACCGGCCACCGGTGTAGACCTGATCGCGACCGATGCCACACCGCGCCGGGAGGAAGCCGCATGACACCACAATCCGTGATCGCGTCCGACAAGGTGTTCGACTTCCACGGCGGCATCCACCCGGCCGAGAAGAAAACCATTTCCAACACCACACCGATCGAGACACTGCCGGTTCCGGCCTGCTTGGTGCTGCCGCTGAACATGCACATCGGCGCCCCGGCCGAGCCGGTGGTCGGCGTCGGCAATACCGTGCGCAAGGGCGATGTGCTGGCCAAGGCCGTCGGCGGGGTCAGCGCGGCGGTGCACGCCCCGACCTCCGGTCGCATTTGCGCGATCGAAGACCGGGCCATCCCGCACGAATCCGGCCTGTCCGCGCCCTGCATCGTGCTGGAAGCCGACGGGGAAGACGATTGGCGAGAACGCCACCCGATCAAGGACTGGCAAAGCGCCGATGTCGAGGACCTGATCCAGCGCGTGCGCGACGCGGGTCTGGCCGGCATGGGCGGGGCCGGGTTCCCGACCGACGTCAAATACCGCAACAAGCACAAGCCGATTCACACCCTGCTGATCAACGCCGCCGAGTGCGAGCCCTATATCACGGCCGACGACCGGCTGATGCGTGAGCGGGCGGAGGAGATCGTCCAGGGTGCCGCCATCGCCGCCCGCATGCTGGGCGCGAATACGATTCGCCTCGGCATCGAAGACAACAAACCGGAAGCCCTGGCGGCGATGCATGCCGCCGCCCATCACTGCGATGTGGACATCAAATTCAGCGTCGTCCCGACCAAATACCCGAGCGGCGGCGAGAAACAGCTGATTCAACTGGTCACCGGCGAGGAAGTGCCCAAGCGCGGTTTGCCCAGCGACCTCGGCATCGTCTGCCAGAACGTCGGCACCCTGGCGCAGATTTACCGCGCCGTCGTGCTGGACGAACCGCTGATCAGCCGCATTACCACCGTCACCGGCGAGGCCACCGAACGCCCCGGCAACTATGAGGTGTTGATCGGCACGCCCATCGAAACCGTGCTCAATACCGCTGGCGTCCACCTGAAGAAAGCGGACCGCGTCATCATGGGCGGCCCGATGATGGGCTTCGCCCTGCCGGACATCACCGCCCCGCTGGTGAAGACCACCAACTGTCTGTTGGCGCCGACGCGCACGGAACTGCCGGCGCCGATGCCGGATAATCCGTGCATCCGCTGCGGCATGTGCGAACAGGTGTGTCCCGCCAACCTGCTGCCGCAACAACTGTTGTGGGCCTCGAAACACCGAGACCTGGAAGCGGCCGAACTGCATTCGATCTTCGACTGCATCGAGTGCGGCGCCTGCGCCTATGTCTGCCCGAGCCGCATTCCGCTGGTGCAGTATTATCGCTACGCCAAGGGCGAGATCCGGCATGAGGAAGAAGAGTACCTGAAGTCGGAGAGAGCCCGGGCCCGGTTCGAAGCCCGCCAGGCCCGCCTGGAACGCGAAAAAGCCGAGAAGGAAGCCCGTCGCAAGGCCCGCGCGGAAGCCGCGGCCAAGGCGCGTGCCAAGAAAAACGCCGAAGGCGGTGGCGGCGACGAGAAAGACGATGCCATCAAGGCGGCCATTGCCCGCTCCCAGGCCAAGAAAGCCCAGAAAGCCGAGGCCACGGCGGAAAAAAGCATCGAGGATCTGGAAAAAGCCTTGGAGCTGGCCGCCACCAAGGTCAAGAAAGCCAACGAACGCCTGGTCGTGGCTGAACAGGAGTCCCCGGAAATGGCGCCGGCGCTGCGCAAGGCGCTGGACAAACTCGAAGAGAAACACAGCCAGGCGCAAAAAGCGCTGGATGAAGCCCGGAAAAAGGAAACCCAGTCATGAGCGTCGTCCGCATGACCTCCCCGCACACCACCGGGCCGTTGTCCGTCACCTGGGTTATGGGCATGGTGCTGCTGGCACTGGTGCCCGGCTGGGTGGTATTGGCCGTTTCCTTTGGCTGGGGCTATGTCATCAACATGGCGTTGGCCATGGGCACGGCGGTGCTGGCCGAGGGGTTGATCCTCAAATGGCGCGCCCGCCCGGTCGGTTTTTTCCTGAAAGACCTCAGCGCCCTGGTCACCGCCGCCCTGCTCGCCCTGGCGTTGCCGCCGCTCGCGCCCTGGTGGTTGACCGTGCTGGGCACGCTGATCGCCATCATCTTCGCCAAACAACTGTTCGGGGGCCTCGGGCACAACCCCTTCAACCCGGCCATGGTCGCCTATGCCCTGCTGCTGGTCTCGCTGCCGCTGTACATGACCACCCGCTGGGCCAACCCGGACATGACGCTCGGCCTGTTCGACACCCTGTCCGTCATCTTCATCGGCACCGTGCCGATCGACGGTGCGACGGGCGCCACACCGCTCGATGTCTACAAACTGGACATCGCCCGGCTGACGGCGTCCGAAGTTCTGCAAAAACCGGTCTTCGGCACCTTCGTGGCCGAGGGCTGGGACATCGCCAACCTGGCTTTCCTTGGTGGCGGCGCCTTTCTGTTGTGGAAACGGATCATCACCTGGCACATTCCGGTCAGCTTTCTGGTCGGGCTCGGCGGTATGGCGTTGCTGTTCAGTTGGGACGCCGACGTCCGCGTACCGCTGAGCCTGCATCTGCTCGGCGGCGCCACCATGCTGGGGGCCTTCTTCATCGCCACCGACCCGGTCAGCGCCGCCACCAGCAACAAGGGCAAGCTGGTCTACGGCTTCGGCATCGGCGTGCTGATCTACCTGATCCGGACCTGGGGCAACTACCCGGACGCCGTGGCCTTCGCCGTGCTGCTGATGAACTTCGCAGCACCCCTGATCGACCACTACACCCGGCCCCGCGTCTACGGCCACGAGAAACCGGTGAAAGGCTACAAGAATGAGTGATAACCAGGACACCGTCACCCTGAGTCAGGCGATTCGCCGCAGCGCCATCGGCCTGGGTTTGTTCGCCATCTTCACGGCCGGTATCATCGCCGTCACCCAAACGCTGACCAAAGAGCGGATCGACCGGAACGAAGCGGCCTTCGAGGCGCGCACCCTGTTCGAACTGGTGCCCGAGGACACGTACGACAACGACCTGCTCAACACCCGTTACAGCACCGCCCTGGATACCCTGAGCAATCGGGCCCTGTTGCGCCTGCCGCAACCGGCGGACTGGTTCCAGGCCAAACGGGAGGGCGAGGTCACCGCCGTGCTGTTGCCGCTGGTCGCCCCGGAAGGCTATACCGAGGCCATCCGCTTGATCATGGCGGTGGACCGCGACGGCGAACTGCTCGGCGTTCGGGTGATTCGGCACAAGGAAACCCCCGGCCTGGGCGACCAGATCGAATCCGGCAAGACAGACTGGATACAGAGTTTTGTCGGCGAGTCGTTCGACAAGACCCCGCCCGAAGACTGGGAAGTGAAGAAAGACGGCGGCGAATTCGACCAGCTGACCGGTGCGACCATCACGCCACGGGCCGTGGTTCGCGCCGTGGCCCGGGGGCTCAGGTTTTACACCGAAAACCGGGCCGTACTCCTGTCCAACGAACCCGCGTCGGCCGCTCCCGACACCGACGCGGCCGACACAGCCAATGAAGGTGCCTAATGTCTGAACCGGAAGTCACCCCAGAAGCCACCACGGACACCCGACCGAAAGGCCAGGCCGGGGAACTGACCCGCAACGGCCTGTGGGACAACAACGCCGCCCTGGTGCAGTTGCTCGGTTTATGTCCGCTGCTGGCGGTCACCGGTACCGTGGTCAACGCCCTGGGTCTCGGCATCGCGACCATGGTCGTCCTGGTCGGCTCCAACACCGCTGTCTCGATGATCCGCAACTACGTGCCGGACTCCGTGCGCCTGCCGGCCTTCGTGATGATTATCGCTTCTTTCGTGACCTGCGCCGAACTGCTGATGCAGGCGTTCACTTACGAGCTGTACCAGGTGCTCGGTATTTTCATTCCGCTGATCGTCACCAACTGCACCATCCTCGGCCGTGCCGACGGCTTCGCCCGGAAAAACCCGGTGCTGCCCTCGATGCTCGACGGCTTCATGATGTCACTGGGTTTTCTCGCGGTGCTGCTGGTGCTCGGCGCCATTCGGGAATTGATCGGCCAGGGGACGCTGTTCACCAACATGCAGCTGATTTTCGGCCCGGTGGCCGAGAACTGGCGCATCGAAGTGTTCAAGGATTACCCGGACTTCCTGTTCGCCGTGCTGCCCCCGGGGGCGTTCGTCGGGCTCGGGTTTTTGATCGCGCTGAAAAACCGGATCGACAGCGGTCTTGAGGCACGGGCCGAGCGATTGAAAGACAAGCCCGTGGCTGGGTCGAAGCGGGTTCGGGTGACCGGGAATATTTCATGAACAAACAAAAACGCACCGAAATCTTCACACGCCTACGCGAGGCCAACCCGCATCCGGAAACCGAACTCAATTACACCACGCCGTTCGAACTGCTGGTCGCCGTGGTCCTCTCCGCCCAGGCGACCGACAAGGGCGTGAACAAGGCAACCGACAAACTTTACCCGGTCGCCAACACCCCGCAGGCAATCTACGACCTGGGCCTGGACGGGCTGAAGGAGTACATCAAGACCATTGGCCTGTACAACTCCAAAGCCGAAAACGTCATCAAACTGTGCCGGCAATTGCTGGACAAGCACGGCGGGGAAGTGCCCGACAACCGCAAGGACCTCGAAGCCCTGCCCGGTGTCGGCCGCAAGACCGCCAATGTCGTGCTCAACACCGCCTTCCGCCAGCCCACCATGGCGGTGGACACCCACATCTTTCGCGTCGCCAACCGGACCGGCATCGCACCGGGCAAGAACGTCGTTGAGGTGGAAGACCGATTGATGCGGCTGGTGCCGAAGGAATTTTTGATGGACGCGCACCACTGGCTGATTTTGCACGGGCGATATACCTGTGTGGCGCGAAAGCCACGGTGTGGGGCTTGCTTGATTGAGGATCTGTGCGAGTTTAAGGATAAAACAGTGGAATGATGGGTCGCGCACGGAGTGCGCTCCTACAAATTCGGAGTTGAGTGTAGGAGCGCACTCCGTGCGCGACATCTTTCAAAAGCGGACACACATGCACCCATTCTCCGGCACACTTTCCCTATTTGATCTACACTTCGCCCACCTGTAGCAATCATGTAGGAAAGGGATGTCCGTCTCATGTATCTGACCTTACTGACCGACGCCACCTGTGACCTGCCCTCTTCGGTGATCACCCGCTTCGAAGCCAAAGTTTTACCCACTATTCTGGAACCGCTGAACCGGTCCGATGGCACCTTGTGGGTGGATGACCGCAGCCACAAGCACACCCAGGCGGTCTATCACCGCATGACGGAAAGCAAGGACAAACCCTGGCGTTCACTGGGCGGAGACACCGATGCTTTTATTCTCAATCTGACCGATCACTGGATTTACCATTCCGACAGCCTGCAGGTGATCACTCCGGCCCAGGCCTGGTCACCGACTCACCAAAAACTGCGCGAATCCTCCTTCGTGGTGCAACCGGAACTGGACCAACGCCGCGAAGCGGCCAATCTCAAGGGACACTACCGGGTTCGTCTGCTCGACAGCGGCCAGCTCTACGCCGGCTACGGCCTGGTCATGCACGAGACCATGGACCTGCACCGGGAACACAAAGTCTCCATCGACAAACTGCGCAAACCGCTGGATGCATTTCGCAAGCGGGTGCAGATGCTCTACAGCTGCCCCGACCCCGGACGCCTGCACCGGCTTAAAGACCCACGGTTCGAAACCCTGGGCTGGTTGAAACAGCAACAACTCAGATTGGGCGGCACTCCGATATTCAGTCTGCACGACGACCAGCACAATCTGATCGAACGGGCACCGCGCAAACAGTCGGTGGACCACCTGCTGAACCGTATCCTGGAAGAACTGGAGGAACGTCGCATCACCTACCGCGTCGTCAATGTCAGTTACGCCGGCCCATTGGCCGAGGTTCGTACCCGGCCGTTGTTCCGGAAACTGCATGAGGTGGTGTTGCACCAGGGCGGGCATGTCTGGTTGTCGACGATGAGTGCGACGTCGGCGGTGGAGTTGGGGCGTGGGGCTTTGAGTGTGGCGTTTGTGGTTTGACCCTCTCCCCAGCCCTCTCCCAGAGGGAGAGGGCTGGGGAGAAGGTCAATCCTATCTGATCCGCTCCGCCTTGAACGAATCCAGATTCTGCCCACTCTTCAAAAACCGGGCGAACGACCGCGCCAGAGGTTCATCGAATTCCCCGTCCCGCAATTTCGTCGCCAGCAAATACTGGTACACGGCGATCATCCGGATCAAGGTCGACTCTTCGGGGATCACCCAGGCTTCCATACCGGGTTCGTCCGAGATGATTTGCAAGGCGGTCTGCAGCGCGCCCATATCGACGACGTCGGCCTGGTGGTAGGGGTCGCCCTCGCCACTGGCCAGCCATTCCAGTGAACAGTGGGTGGCTTCGGCGATCTGGCGGGCGCGCGACAAGGTCGGTTCCGACCCTTTCAGGTATTTGCGAACCAGGCTTTCGCCGAGGCCGACGCGGCGGGCGAATTCACTGACGGAGCTGTCGCCGATCAGCTCCAGTAGTCGATCCGAAAATGTCATCAGACTTGGTGTGTACTGGATAGCAAGGTGGTGTTGTGCATGGCGACGCTCTCACCGGCTTCGGTCAAGCGCCAGCGGCCCTGGTCGTCGAACCGAATCAATTCGGTGCCGCGCAGTTGCAGTTTGAGCTGGTCAAACGAGGCCCGGTCCGGTTTGACGTCGGCCACGGCGTGACTGCCGCGCCAGCGACGTTTGATATCCTGCAAGGCCAAAGGCTGCATGTACTCGCTGAGCAGGGTAAACACCTTGTTTTCCGGAATCGGCGTCAGCAGCGGTGCCGCCAGCCAACCAAAGACGGTTTTCCAGGGTACGCTGAGTTCGCCGGACAGAACTTTCAACTGACCCTCGCGAAACGCCTTGCAGTTGAACCGGGTTTTCCAGACCGACTTGGGGTCGTGCAACAGGGACAGATCCGCGATGGTATCCGCTCGATCTTTCTCCATTTCCCGCTTCAACTGGGCCACCTGTTCGCGCAGGGCTTCGAGTTCCCGGTTTTCATGGGGTTCGTCCAGTGCCCGGCACCAGCCCGGTTGCGGGTAGGTTTCCAACACATATTCCACGGCGAGCTCGGCCTTGTCGCGCAGCGTTTCTTCGCTGTCCCATTCGTAGTTGATGCCGGTCTTGGCCTGGGCGATCAGTTCGGTCAAACGGGTTTGATCGATTTCACTGAGAACGGGTTTTTCGTCGCCGGTGTAGATAAAGGAGACGACGGTTTTGTGCGCGGCACGCGCGGCGGCGTAGGTCTGGTGCAGGTAGCCGACGCCTTTTTCGGACAAGGGACCGTATTCGCGACCGATCAACAAAAACACATAATCGGCATCGTTGATGGCGATCTGGTTGAGTTTCCACAGATAGTTGGCCGCGACGGCGGGGAATGGCAAGCCGGTGGGAATGCAACCCTGGGCCATCAGGGCTTCAAAAAGGGCGCTTCGCTCTTTCTGCAGGTGGCGATCCAGCGAGGCCACCATGATCAAGGGTTTGGTATCTGACATCTTATTAAACCGCCTGCAGCTTCCTTTTCGCAGAAGAAGTGTATGAAGTGTAACACAATCCCCGTCTGATGCGACTTCAGGGGCATTCAGAGGCGTTCCCGGTACACGTGCTCAGCCACCGCGACCGGGACGGGTGACTTGCGAAAACGGCGGCAACGGCCAGTCGGTTTCTTCCACCAGATTGATCAGCTCCAGCAGAATCATCGCGGTCAGCCCCCAGATGTGCCAACGCTCGTAGTGATAATGGGGCAGATGAAATTCAATGCCATGCCGCCGAATCGGTTGCAGTTCCGGTTCGGTCGTGGCGAAGAAAGACCAGGGCACGGTAAACCAGCTCTCGATCTCATCGGGGCTGGCCCGACACCCGTCCAACTGCTCGATCACACCGACGTAAGGATACACCTGAACACCGGTTTTGGAGAGCCCGGTGGACAAAGGCCCCAATACGCTCACGCGATCGGGCGGGATGTTCAGTTCTTCATCGGTTTCACGCAGCGCCGTTTGCTGCAGGTCGGCGTCCGAGGTTTCCCACATGCCACCGGGAAACGCCACGTCACCGGGATGGGAATTGAGATGGCTGGCGCGCACGGTCAGCAGCAAGGCTGGCTCGGCTCCCGCCACCATGGGTACCAGAACGCCCGCTCGAGGTTTGTTCAACGACAACAGGGTCGGCTGATGGTCGGCCAACCGATCCCGCATGCGGGCGAGAAGAGACGAATCGGATATCATGAAAAACAATATGGCACAAAGTGTGCCGAAATACCCGGCCAACTGCGGCCTTTTGCATGCATTTTCCTTACCTTTACCCCTTACCTGGACACCTCTGTCCGGGAAATTTACCCACAGTTCACATTTTGAACAATGTCAGTACCAATCCCGCTCCGACGGTGGTAATTTGACCGGGAGGTTTCAAGGAAGAGAGCGGTTCGCGAGGAGACGCTAATGTCTGAGCTCAAGAAAGAACTCCCCAGTTTCGAACAGTTGATGGAGCTGGCCACGAGCGACCCGGACGGGTTGGAAGACCTGCGCCATACGCTGATCGAGGACTTCATCGAGCACGCCCCGGCCAGCCAGCAGCGCCGGCTGAAGGGTCTTCAGTTCATCATCGACATGGAACGCCGCCGGGCCAAGAACCCGGTGCAAAGCTGCATCCGTATGTCGCAGCTGATGTACGACCGGGTCAACACCCTGCGCGACACCCTCAACGATTTCGGCTCCCTGACACCCGACGACGACCGCCCCAAGGCACCGGTGATTCCACTGTTCGGTAACACGCGGGAAGACGAACCGGACCAGTCCTGATAGGCTAATCCCCCAGTCAGACGTTCATAAGCCACAGTCGCGTTCATCGATGAATTTTTGCAGCCATTGCGGACAACCGGTCCGCTTCGACATCCCCGAAATGGACAACCGCCCGCGTTACCTCTGTGACCAGTGCGGCACCATCCATTACCAGAACCCCCGCCTGATCACCGGCACCCTGCCCGTCGCCCCGGACGGCCGTATCCTGCTGTGCAAGCGGGCAATCGAACCCCGCCTCGGCTACTGGACCCTGCCGGCCGGTTTTATGGAAAACGGCGAGACCACGGTCGAAGGCGCCCTGCGTGAGACCGTGGAGGAATCCTGTGTCGATGGCCGGAACCCCACACTGCTGTCGATGATCAGCCTGCCCGAATTCGACCAGGTTCATGTGTTCTACCGCGTAGACATGCCGAATTACGAATTCGACACCACACCGGAAAGCAGCGTGGTGGACTTGTTCGAGGCCGGGGACATCCCCTGGGAGGAGATCGCCTTCCGGACGGTGTCCGCCACCTTGCGGCATTTTTTGGAGCATATTGAGGCCGACCCCGTGCCGGTTTTAAATACGGCCGTGTTTCGCCACAGAAGGTAACGGAACACCGTAGGGCAGAAGTGGTCCGACATTTCGGGCGACAGCGATATCTGCCGTTTAATCCGGTGGCAATGGTGAATGCGCTGGCACTTTTTACTTCCAACGGCAGATATCGCTGTCGCTCTTCTGCCCTACCGTTACAGATCATGCCCCCGTAGGAATGCTCGCCGTGAGCAACACAACTACCCCACCAACGTAAACGTTTACTTTCTTTTTCTCCTGCGCTAACGTACCCCCACTCAACAACAAAAACGCACCATCATGGACCGTAAAACCATCCGCGAAGCCGCCCGTCGGGCCAATGTCTCCGTCGCTTCCATCTCCCGGGCCCTGAACAACAAGCCGGGGCTGGGGGAAGCCACGCGTGCCCGTATTCTGGATGTCTGCGCCGAGCTCGGTTACTCGCCTTCGGTCGCCGCCCGCCAGTTGAAGGAGGGCCGCACGGCCACCGTCGGCCTGAGCATGGGCATGCACGACTGGCAGGTGAACCCCTACGTGTCCATCATGTTCGAACACCTGACCAAGCATCTGCACCGTCGCGGTTTAATGCCGGTGCTCTATCACCACAGCGAGATGGAGACGCTGATCGCGGAAACGGCCTCGGCCATTCTGCTCGGCATCGAGGAAGACGACAGCCGCATCGCCCAATTGCACGAGGCCAAAGTGCCCTTTGTCGCGGTCGGCAAGCGGCACGACGGTTTCTGGGTCTGCCCGGACGACGAACGGGGCGGTATTCTGGCTGCGGAACACTTGGTTGAGCTCGGGTGTCGCGCCCTCGCCTGCGTCGAAATCGATCATCCCAACAAGGGCACCCACCTGCGGGCCGAGGGGTTTCATCGCACCCTGGCCAAGCACGGTCTTGAAGGCGGCACCTGTCGGGTGCCGGATTCCACCACGCCGACCCTGACCAGCTATCGAACGCTGCGCGCCGAATACTCCGAGCGTCCCTTCCCGTTCGACGGTCTGTTCTGCGAGACGGACGAAATCGCCTACGGCGTGCGCACCGCCCTGACCGACCTGGGCTACCGCGTACCCGAAGACGTCAAGTTGGTGGGCTACGATGATCTGCCGGTCTTCAGCGACGGCATCACCACCATCCGACAGGACATCAGCGGCATCGCCGAGGCCGCGACCGACCTCTTGGTGAAAGCCCAGCAGGGCGCGAAAACGCAAACCCGAATAACCCCGGTTACCCTGGTCCGACGCGAAAGCGCCTGACCGCAACGTCGGTCGGGCTCCCAGGCAGTCCGGCCTTTTTAACAACCTGGAACGTAAACGTTTACTCCAACAAAAAAACGCAAGAGAGGACGCCATGACAATAAAAACAACCTTCATGACCGCCGCCATCGCTCTGGCCGCGACGCCAACGCTCGCCAACGATGTGGTCCGCATCAGCGGCTGGGGCGGCGACAACATTGTCGTCGTCAATTCGCTGATCAACGAGGTGCTGGACGACGACCTGAAAGCCGCCGGCATCACGGTCGAATACGAGCCGGTCGAAGGGGATTTCGCACAGATCCTGACCAATGCCCTGTCCGCCGGCACCGCGCCGGACGCCTTCTACGTCGACTCGTTCTGGGCCTACCCGATCTTCGAATCCGGCAAGATCGACCCGGTGCCGGCTGACAATCAGGACGTCGCCGACGCACTGCTGCCCGCGCTGAATCAGGCGTTCACCTACGAGGGGCAACTGATGGGCATCGCCAAGGACTTCAACACCCTGGCGGTGCAATACGACATGGACATCTTCGACGATGCCGGCGTCGACTACCCGGATATGGACGACGACTGGCACGACTTCCGCACCAAGCTGCAGCAGGTGCAGGCGGAACTCGACGACGTCTACGGCATCTGCGTGGTGCCGGACTACGCACGCTTCGCGGCCTTCGCGCTGGCCACCGGCTGGCAGCCGATCAACGACCAGGGCCACACCGTGCTGGACGACCGCTTCCGCGAAGCCTTCGAATTCTACGTCACCCTGCCCGACGAAAACGCCGGCGTACTGGCCACCGATCTCGGCCAGGGCTGGACGGGCGGCTGCTTTGGTAACGGCGACACCGCTGTGGCGATGGAAGGCGCCTGGATGATCGGCTTCCTGCGCGATCAGGCCCCGAACAAGTACTACAGCACCGTCGGCATTCCCAAGCACCCGGAAACCGGCGATCGCGGCAACCTGGTGTTCACCGTCGCCTGGGGCGTCGCGGCCGACAGCGACGTGAAAGACTCCGCACACAAGGTCGTCGAACTGCTGACGTCCGAGAAAGCCCAGCAATGGGTCCTGGAAAGCGGCCTCGCCCTGCCCAGCCGCGAAGCCCTGGCCGACAACGACTTTTTCAACGGCGACAGCACCGCGGCCATCACCAGCCGGGTCGTGTTCGAAGGCGCCAGCGATGGCCAGGTCGAACCGTTCCAGTTCGGCGAGTACGGCGGTGAGTGGAAGGCGATTGTGGATGAAGCTTTGAGTGCGGCGTTGTTGAAGGAACGGAGTATCGATGAGGCGATCGCGCATGCGCAGGAGCAGTTTGATCGGTTGACCGGGCGGTAGTTGGGAGGTTTTGAGGTTGATTTAAAACGGCGGATATCGCTCTGCTCTTCCGCCCTACATAACCGTGCCAAAGCACCTGTAGGGCAGAAGAGGCCCAGCCGATATCTGCCGCCCAAACCAACCCCATCCCAACCGAAATCCCGATCCCCCTCCCCAACCAGGAGCCCAACATGAACAAATCCCTGGCCCACAAGGAACGCATCGCCGGCATCCTCTTCATCCTGCCGTTCTGCGTCTCCCTGTTCGTCTTTTTCGTCTATGCCCTGGGCCGAACTTTTCTGTTCAGCCTGCAGTCCTACGACCTGTTTTCGGCTCCGGTCTGGAACGGCCTGGGCAATTACCTGGCGCTGGTCGGCGACCCCTTGTTCATCCTGGCGCTGAAGCATTCGCTGGCGTTTTCCATCGTCGTGACCACGTTGCAGACCGGTCTGGCGTTGCTGCTGGCGATGGCGGCGAACAAGCAGGTGAAGGGCAAGGGGGTCTTCCGGACCATTTATTACTTCCCGTCGATCCTTTCCAGCGCGGCCATGACGCTGATCTTCATGTGGCTGTTCCAGCGCAAGGGTGTGCTGAACCAGGGGCTGTCCTGGCTGTCGGCGCACGGTGGCCTGCTGGCGGTCGCGCTCGGGATCTTTCTGGCGGTGCAGACGCTGCAGTTCGTGCTGGGTCGGCGGCGCTACGATTGGGTGCGTTGGGGCGACCCGTTTCACCTGATCGTCAGCCTGGGTGTGACGGCGATCGCCACCCTGGTGCTGGCCGGTCTGGGCGTCGGCGTGCGCGACCTGGCTGAACCGGTCACCGTCACCTGGCTCAATACCCGCGAGACCTTCGGTCCGCTGCCGCGCACCATCTGGGCCATCGTCGCGATGAACACCTTCACCACGGTACCGACCCTGATGCTGCTCTACCTGGCCGGCCTGCAGTCGATTCCGGATTCGCTGTACGAGGCCGCCCGTCTCGAAGGCGCCAGCGCCTGGCAGCAAATACGGTACATCACCTGGCCAAGGCTGATGCCGGTGAGTTTCACCGTGGTGACGCTCGGCATCATCGGCACGCTGCAGATGTTCGACCAGGTGGCTCTGCTCGGCGACGCAGCGCCACTGGAGTCCAAGATCACCCTCGCCTATTTCACCTATCACAACGCCTTCCCGCCGGGCGGCACACCGCGCATCGGCATGGCCAGCGCGGGCGCCCTGGTGCTGGCGTTGCTGACCCTGGTGATGGTGCTGATTCAACGTTCCGTCGGCGTATCGGAGACCACCAATGACTGAGACTTCCTCCAACTCCGTGCAGACAACTCTCGCATCCGGTCGCCTTTCGGACCGGCCGGACGCCCGCCGCGAGCAGGCCGCCGTGCGCCGCCGCCAGGCGTCCACCCTGGTGCTGATGTACGGCGTGCTGATCTCGATCGCCACCGTCCTGCTGGGCACCTTCCTGTTCGCCTTGCTGGCGAGCGTCAAGGAAGACCCGCTGGAGCAGCCATTCCGCTTCTGGTTCGCGCAGATCAACCCGGTGAACTGGGCCGGGGCTTGGGAACAGGGCCGCGAAGGCAGCGGCAACGCCTGGTGGGGCGGTTTCTCGCCCGGTGGCGAGGTGACCTTTCACCTCACCTACGCCGCGCCGGTGGGCGAGGAACTGGCCGCGCCCGCGATCGAGATTCCCCGGCGGCGGCCCGGCACCGGCATGGCCGCCGCCGTCTATACCGACTTCGCGGTCGATTACGCCTCGGATCTGGACATTCGTCGCGAGGACGGCCCGCTCTATGAATTCACCAACAAAGACGGCGTGACCGAACAGTGGCAACAGGCCACCTGGCACGTCCGATTCCGATACGAGGGCGAGGGGCCGCGCATCGAGCGGGTGCCCTTCTCGAGCCAGGCGCCGCGCAGCCAGACGCTGATCGACGCCACTCTGCCGCCGACGCGGATGGAACGGCGCGGTCGGGTGGCGAGTTGGGAAAACGTCACCCCCGGCGTGCTCGGCTATGTGTTCAACAACTACCGACGGGTGTTCAAGGAATCCGTCGACTTGAACACCGGCGACAGCCTGTTCATGAGCTGGTTCCAGAACAGCCTGCTGATCTCCCTCGGCCGGGTCGCGCTGACGCTGGTGCTGGCAACCACGGGCGGTTATGCCCTGGCGCGGCTGAAATTCCCCGGTCAGCGGGCGGTCTTCTTCACCATGCTGGTGAGCATGATGATCCCGATTCAGGTGACCTTTATTTCCAACTACTTGGTCATCCGTGAGATCAACCTGCTGAACACGCCCTGGGCGGTGATCATCGTGCTGGTCGTCTCGGCGCAGGTGCTGATCATGAAGCAGTTCTTCGAGAGCGTGCCGCGCGAGATCGAGGAAGCCGCCCTGATGGACGGCGCCGGCTACTGGACGACCTTCTACAAGGTCATCCTGCCGATGAGCAAGCCAGCCCTGATCACCATCACCATCATGGCGTTCCAGGGCGCCTGGAACGACTTTTTCTGGCCGCTGGTGCTGATCAACAGCCCGCCCAGCGCCTTCGCCCTGCCCGTCGGGCTTCTGTCGCTGCGCAACGCCTATGGCGGCGCCGGGGACTGGTCGCTGATCCTGGCGGGCGCCTTCATGTCGACCGTGCCGGTGCTGATCCTGTTCATGGTGTTCCAGCGCTACATCGTCGATAACCCCATCGCCTCCGGCAGTAAGGAGTAACGGCTTTAATGATCCCTCTGAAACACAACTTCGCCTATCTGATTCTGGATGACGAAGGCCAGGTGACCCCGAACCTGCGCGAGTGCGGCCTGTATTTTCTCGACACCCGCGTGCTGAGCCGCTACCACTGGGCGTTCGATGGCTTCGACTGCCTCAAACGGGTCGCCCGGGACGGTCAGACGATGACCGAATACTGGTCGCGCTCGGTCGACCACCGCCAGGAAATCGGCATCGAACGCCGTCTGCGCATGACCCGGGACGGCCTGGTGGACCAACTGACACTGAGCAATACCGACCGGCGCGAACACAGCCTCGACATCGCCCTGGCGTTGGACAGCGACTTTGCCGACATGTTCGAGGTGCGTGGCCAGTTCGCCGACCTGGACCACCGCACCCAGAGCTGTTCCAGAGGGACCCACGACTACCGGGCGCAATTTCAGGCCACCGACGGCGAGACCTTCGATGTCAGCGCGCTGATCGACGGGGCGCAGTTCCACGAACGACTGGTGCTGGCGCCCGGTGAAAGCCGCACGCTGACCGTGACGGTCGCGGTGACCAGCTCCCTGCCGCTTGGGCACGACCCGGTGGACATGCCCGCCGACTGGCTGGGCCAGGCCCCGGCCGACCCGGCGGCCAGCCGTGCGTTCGACCAGGCCGCCGACGACCTGCGCTGCCTGCTGCTGGCCACCCCGGACGGGCTCAACATCGCCGCTGGCATTCCCTGGTTCGTGACGCCGTTCGGGCGGGATTCGCTGATCACCGCCTGGTTCCTGCTGCCCCGCTACCCGGACCTGGCCCGGGGTGTGTTGCGGTTCCTGGGCCGGCACCAGGGGCGTCGGGAAGACCGTTTTCGCGACGAACAACCGGGCAAGATTCTGCACGAACAGCGCTTCGGCGAACTGAGCCGCACCGGCCGGTTGCCGTTTTACACCTACTACGGCACCGCCGACGCGACGCCCCTGTACCTGATGCTGCTGCACGATCTGGTCGAGCACACCGGCGAGACCGGCCTGATTCGGGAACTGCGCGAACACTGGGAAGCGGGCCTGGCCTGGATGGAACGCTACCGCGACGAGCGGGGGCTGATCGTGTTCACCGGCAACGACCGGGCGCTCGCCGTACAAAGCTGGAAGGACTCGCAGGACTCGCTCAGCTACGCCGACGGAACGCTCGGTGGCGGCACCCTGGCCGTGGCCGAGGTGCAAGGCTACGCCTTCGCCGCCTACCGGGCCGCTGCGTCGTTTTACCGCACGCTCGGCGAGCGGGATCGGGCGGCACAATACGACGACGCCGCCGAAGCGATTCAGGCCGTTCTGCACGACCTGTTCTGGATGCCGGAACACGACAACTTCGCGATCGCCATCGACGCCGATAGCCGACCGCTCGACGTCAACAGTTCCGACTCCGGCCACCTGCTGTGGACCGGCGCCGTCCGTCCGGCGGAGGCGGAAAAACTGATTCCGCGCATGCTCGCCGACGACCTCTGGTCCGGCTGGGGGTTGCGCACCCTGAGCACCGGCGCGGCCCTGCATAACCCGCTGTCCTATCACAACGGCTCGGTCTGGCCGCACGACACCGCCCTGTTCGCGGCGGGGTTGAAACGGTACGGGCGGGAACGGGAATTCAGGACAGTGGCCGAAGCGCTGACCGACCTGGCCAACAGCCAGGACGACGGACGATTACCGGAGCTGGTGGGCGGCTACGACCGCGCCACCCACCCGCCACTGCCCTATCTGGATGCCTGTCGGCCCCAGGCCTAGGCCGCGGCGGCTTTGGTGTACTTGTTGTCATAGAGGCTCATGGGGAGTGCCTCGCCTGTTTGGCCGGCCTTTGGGTCGGTCTTTTTTTTTGACCCTCTCCCTAGCCCTCTCCCAGAGGGAGAGGGAATCTCTACGCAGTCAATCCAAAAACTGCATCTGCCCCCGAGCCAACCCCCGCAACCCATCAACCCCAAGTTCCGCCCCCCACCCGGAGTCCCCCATGCCGCCAAACGCCACATCGATCCGACTGCGCATGGGTCGGTTGATCCCGATGTTCCGGGTATTCAGCTTCAGGGCGATGTCCCGCGCATGGGCCGGGTCCGCATCCCAGACCGAGCCGCCGAGGCCGTACCGGCTGTGATTCGCCCAGGTCACCGCTTCGTCCAGGTCCCGATAGGTCGCCAGTTGCAACACCGGCCCGAAGATCTCATCCGGCCAGACCGGGCTCTTGAGCGGTTCGTCCGTCACCGCCCAGGCCGGGCCGGTGTAGAGGCCTTCGAGGCTTGGGTCTTCGCTGCGCACCTTGGCACCGGCTTTGAGCCGTTGCCACTGGGTCAGCAGGCGGGCCTGGATGTCCGACCGGGCGAGCGGGCCCAGCGTCGTGTCGGTTTGTTCCGGCGGGGCCGGGGTGTAGGTTTTGAGGTGGGTGTCGAGTTCGTTCAGTACGGCGTCCAGCCGACCGTGCGGGATGAGCCAGCGTTTGGCGCACAAACAGCTCTGACCGCTGTTGTTCATGCGCGAAGCGAGCGCGGTTTCGACGAATCGAGGCAAGTCGCCGCTGTCTGTCAACAGCCAGGCGTCGTTGCCGCCGAGTTCCAGCGTGGTCGGTTTGAGCCGTTGGCCACAGGCGGCGGCGATGTCGCGGCCGGCGTGGCTGCTGCCGGTGAAATGCACCTGGCGGATGTGCGGGTGATCGTAGGCGTGATCGAGCTGTTCGACATCGGCCTGGAGCACGCGCAGCGACTGGTCGGGGAAACCGGCGTCGGCGACCAGTTGTTCCAGCATCCGGGTCGACAGCAGCACATTGGGCGCGGGCTTGACCGCGACGGTGTTGCCCGCCACCAGGGCCGGCAGCGCAAACCGGCAAACCTGCCAGATCGGGTAGTTCCACGGCATGATGCCGAGAATGCCGCCCAGTGGCGCATAGGCCTGCTGAACATCGCTCGCCAGGGTGCGCGGATGCAGTGCGGAGTCCGCGTGGCCGAGCAAAAAGTCGATCAACGCCAGGGTCTTGTCGACCTCGGCCTCGGATTGGCGAATGGGCTTGCCCATTTCCCGGGTAATGGTGCGCGCGAGAACGGTTTTGGCGCTGGAGAGTTGCTGTTTCAGGCTTTCCAGCCACACTAGTCGGCGAGGCACAGTGGCCTTCGCCAACGCGGGCCATTGAGCGGCCTGGTGATCCAGTACCGTAGTCAGTTCGGTATGGGTCCAGGCGGGGGCGGTGTGCAGCGTCTTGCCGGTCGCGGGATTAACGGATTGGAAGACGCTCATGTAATTTCCTTTCATTCAAAGGGGGGGGTAGACGGCAATTTCTTAAATTATCGCGCTAAAGCCGTGGAAATTTTGTAATTTAGCCACATTTTCCCTAGCATCCGTTCATTCGGGTGCCACTATCTAGTTAGCCTATCATTCGGGTGCCGAATGGGGTCGAATCGACGAATGCACCGGGAAAGGGTCGCATTCTAAAGCATCGTTTCATAATGTTAACCATTCCTTGGGAGAGAGCGACACATGACTGTAATTCCCGACACGCTGCGCGAAAACGTCCGTATGCTGGGTGAGTTGCTGGGCGACACCATTCTGGAGAACCAGGGGCCGGAGCTGTTTCGCAAGGTCGAGGAAATCCGCCGGCTGGGCAAATCCGTCAATGTGTCCGAGGAAAGCGACCCTGGCCCGTTGATCGAGGAGCTCGGCACGCTCGAAGACAAGGACATTCTGCCTATCGTCCGCTCCTTCAGCCAGTTCCTGAACCTGGCCAACATCGCCGAACAACAGTATTTCGCCAGTGCCGAAGCGCAGCAACGCGACATCCTGGAAGACACCCTGGAGCAGTTGGAAGGCAACCTGGGTAAGGACGACGTCGCCCAGGCGCTCAAGAACCTCAACATCGAACTGGTATTGACCGCTCATCCCACCGAAGTCACCCGTCGCACCCTGATCCGCAAATACGAACGCATCGCCCAGACACTGGCGGACCTGAAACGCACTGATTTGCTGCCCTACGAGCGCAACGAGCTGAAAACCGGCCTGCGCCGCACCATCGACGAGATCTGGCACACCAACGAGATCCGCGACGAACGGCCGACCGCCGTGGACGAAGCAAAATGGGGCTTCGCCGTTATCGAAAACTCCCTGTGGCAGGCCATTCCCCAGTTCATGCGCGAACTGGACCGCAGCGCCCGTCGCCGCCTCGGCCAGGGCCTGCCCGTCGACGCATCACCCTTCCACTTTTATTCCTGGATGGGCGGCGACCGGGACGGCAACCCCAACGTCACCCACACCGTGACCCGGGAAGTGCTGCTGCTCGGCCGCTGGATGGCCGCCGACCTTTACCTGAAGGACATCCACGACCTGGCCGGCGACCTGAGCATGAGCGAAGCCTCGGACGAGCTGCTGGCCCAGGTGGACAACAGCCGAACCCCCTACCGCGCCCGCCTGCACGGCCTGCGCACGCGCCTGGAAAACACCCTGTACTGGGCCGAGCGCCGGGTAAAGGGCGAGACCGTCAAGCCGCCGGAAGACGTCATCCTCAGCCGTCAGGACCTGCTCGAACCGCTGATGGACTGCTACCAGTCGCTGGTCGATTGCGGCATGCAACGCATCGCCGACGGCGCCCTGCTCGACAGCATCCGCCGCGTGCACTGCTTCGGCATCAACCTGGTGCCACTCGACATCCGCCAGGACAGCGACCGCCATGTTCAGGCCATCGACGAGATCACTCAATACCTGGAACTGGGCGAGTACAGCACCTGGAACGAGGACGAGCGTCAGGCCTTCCTGATCGAACAACTGGAAAGCAAGCGACCGCTGGTACCGCGCAACTGGGTACCGGGCCCGGACACCCAGGAAGTGCTCGATACCGCGCGCATTCTGGCCGAGGAGCCATCCGAGACGATTTCCAGCTACATCATCTCCATGGCGCGCCAGCCTTCGGACGTGCTCGCCGTGGCGCTGATCCTCAAAGAGAGCGGCCTGAACTGGAACGTCCCCATCGTCCCGCTGTTCGAGACGCTGGACGACCTGGACCGCAGCTTCCACGTCATGGAGAAGCTCTGGTCCATGGACTGGTACCGCCAGTACACCGGCGGCCGCCAGACCGTGATGATCGGCTATTCGGACTCCGCCAAGGACGCCGGCAAGCTGACCGCCACCTGGGCCCAGTACAAATCCCAGGAGAACCTGGTCAAGCTGGCCGCCGAGAAAGACATCCACCTGATGCTGTTCCATGGCCGTGGCGGCACCATCGGTCGCGGCGGCGGCCCGGTCGAGAAGGCGATGGCCTCGCAGCCACCGGGCTCGGTGCGCGGCGCCATCCGGGTGACCGAACAGGGCGAGATGATCCGCTACAAGTTCGGCCTACCGCGCGTGGCCGTTCGCAGCCTCGGCATCTACGTCGCCGCCACCCTGCGCGCCACCCTGGAACCGAACGACGCGCCGAAGCCGGAATGGCGGGAGCTGATCGAGGCGATGTCCCAGGCCAGCCTGAAGGGCTACCGGGGCATCGTTCGCGAAGACGAACGCTTCGTCCCCTACTTCCGCAGCCTGACCCCGGAACAGGAACTGGGCAAACTGGCCCTCGGCAGCCGGCCGGCCAAACGCAAGGCCACCGGCGGCGTGGAAAGTTTGCGCGCCATTCCCTGGGTGTTCGCCTGGATGCAGGTGCGTCTCAACCTGCCCTCCTGGCTCGGTGCCCGCCAGGCCTTGCAATACGGCGTGGAACAGGCTCCGGAAACCTTCCAGGACATGCTCGACCACTGGCCGTTTTTCAGCTCCTTTCTCGACCTGCTGGAGATGGTGCTCGGCAAGGCCGACCGCTCCATCGCCGCCTACTACGAGAAACAATTGGTACCGGAAGAGCTGCACAGCCTGGGCGAACAGCTGCGCGACGACCTGAAACAGTGCGAAGTGCTGCTCAACCGAGTCAAGCACCAGGACGAGTTGCTCGCCGGCGACGCCCTGCTGGCGCAATCGATCCAGGTGCGCAACCCCTACACCGACCCGTTAAACTACCTTCAGGCGGAACTGATGAAGCGGGAACGCAAGACCGGCAACTTCGACCCGCACCTCGAGCGCGCGCTCAAGGTCACCATGGCCGGGATCGCCGCCGGTATGCGAAACACCGGTTGATTATGAAACGGCGGGCAACAATGGCCGATGCCGGACTTGCCCGCCTCCGCCATTCGACGGAAGTCTAGGCCTGGATGGTTGAGCTTGACGGCCATGGGGGGTATCTTAGCCCTCGATTGCCGTCGCAAGAGTGCCCCAAAAGGATGCATCATGCGGCTTGAGACAAGAAGGACAACAAGCGATTACACCACAGATTCAGGCCGGCGCCCGCTGCTTGGGCGCTCGCCAACCCTCAAGACACCGACCGCGCTGTGCCGACCGACCGCACTGCAGGCTTCTCGGCACCGGTCCGGAATTCCCGATTTTGGATTGAACCTTTATAACATTAACTGAAATACAGGAGTCTACCGTCAATGCGCATTATCTTGCTGGGTGCGCCGGGCGCCGGAAAAGGCACCCAGGCCCAATACATCACGGAAAAGTTCGACATCCCTCAGATTTCCACCGGTGACATGCTGCGCGCCGCCGTCAAGGCCGGCTCTCCTCTGGGTCTGAAGGTTAAGGAAGTCATGGCCTCCGGCGGTCTCGTTTCCGACGAAACCATCATCGCCCTGATCAAAGAACGCATCGCCCAACCGGACTGCGCCAACGGCTGCCTGTTCGACGGCTTCCCGCGCACCATTCCGCAGGCCGAAGCCCTGAAGAACGAAGGCATCCGCATCGACTACGTCGTCGACATCGACGTCGCCGATGATGAGATCATCAACCGCCTGAGTGGCCGCCGTGTCCACGAAGCGTCCGGCCGGGTCTATCACATCGACCACAACCCGCCGAAGAAGGACAACGTGGACGACGTGACCGGCGAAGCGCTGATCCAGCGTGAAGACGACAAGAAAGAGACCGTCGCCAAGCGCCTGGACGTCTACCACGCCCAGACCGAGCCTCTGGTCGGCTACTACAAGGACTGGGCGAGCAAAGACCCGGAAAACGCCCCCAAATACGTCTACATCGAAGGCAAGGGCAGCGTGGAAAACATCCGCGACAAAATCTTCGCCTCGCTGTAGGAGCGCACGCCGTGCGCGACCAGCCCACCGGGCCACCGGTCGCGCACGCCTACCACCCCCTACTCAAAATCCCCCTTCCCCAAAATCGGCAACACATGATGCGCCGGCTCCTCATAAGGATGCGCCTCAACCATCGCCTCCAACACCGCCTTCACCCGGGGCTTCTCGCACACCATCTCCACCTTATACTCCTCAACCCGCTCAAGATCCCCCACGGACCCGATATGCGGATTCGCCCCATCCAGAGGACGAAACTGCCCTTGCCCCAACGTCGACCAGGCACAGGCCTCATAATCCCCGATCCGGCCACCCCCGGCCTTCCCCATCGCCTCGATCAAGGCATCCTTATCCGAAGCCGGCACATACACCGCAATCAAGTACATAACCCCTCCTCTGCTCTTCAATGTAGGAGCGCACGCCGTGCGCGACAAAAGCGAACCAGATGCCTACACACAAACACCGCCCCCACCCTTTTCCGTTTAATTTCAGCAGGTTAGCACATAATAGTTGACACCCAACCTCAGTTCGGTAAACTGCGCGCCGTTGTTCGGAGAGTTGGCAGAGTCCGGTTGAATGCAGCTGACTTGAAATCAGCCGTGGGTTTACGCCCACCGGGGGTTCGAATCCCTCACTCTCCGCCATATTCCTGGGGTCAGTGGTTAGTAGCCACTGACCCTTTTTCGTTCTGGGGAACTTTGGGGAACAGAGCGGGGAATATACAGTAGTTCAAAGAACCACACCGCCTTACCTACTCCGTTAGCTGATAGGTGCCAGCATCCGCACCGCTTGATCGTCGCAATTCACCACTAGCGCAAATAGCTTTCTAAATATTGCTAATAGGCGATCTCACTTTGGCGGCAGTTATCAACACTTGACTGAAAGCTCCATACCCACGACATTATCATGAATTGATACGACCTAGGTGATCGGAAGAAATGTCATTACTACTAGTTGGCGTTGAAGAGTATAATGGGTTTAAAATATCAGCGCCTACGAGAATTGGCGATACTATAACAGTACTGACTGGAATTAATGGAAGTGGAAAGACTCGCCTTTTAGAAAGCATCAGACAAAAAGCAACGAAAGCATCAATTAATGGCAGTGACTTGGAAAATAGTGAAGTTTTACTTGTCGAACAAAATAAACTTACCCCAAACTTTTCCGGCGGATACAGTGAAAGCAATTACCAGATAACATTAACCTCAACTCTTCAATGCTATGACGAATTCAAACACAAATTTTTAGAGCCTCTTAACCCCAAAGAGCAACGTCATATAAACCAAAGGTTTGAAAAATCACTCCCATATGAAACACTGTATAGACTATGCCATTCTATTGCTAAAAAAGCGGACAAATCTGTAGACCAACTTACTCATGACGACATCATCCTTAATTTCGAAGAACAAAACAGGCAAATCCTAGGCGTTCAGAATATCTCACTAATATGCAATCAATACATCAGAAGAAAATGGCAAAACCAGTTCAATCAGTTTATTGCAAAGACTAAAGATAACAACACACCATTTCTAACAGACCAAGAGTTTGAAATTCGATTCGGCCCCCGCCCTTGGAAATCACTCAACAACATCATCGACGTTATATTTGACAGTAAATTCTACTTTGAAGAACCTGATGAAAACTCAAAAAGCTACAATTACAATGCAAAATTAATAGAAAGAAAAAATGGAAACATAGTCAACGCAAACACTTTATCCTCTGGAGAGAAAACACTACTTTGGCTAGCAATAACACTTTTTAATAGCCAATATTATGACCCTGATTTAATTGATCCTCCTGTACTGCTACTTCTCGACGAACCGGACGCGTTTTTACACCCGAAGATGGTTGTAAAAATGTATGAAGTATTCACGGTTTTCAACCAACAGTACAATACAAGGATAATCATAACCACTCATTCACCTACAAGCGTCGCTTTGGCTCCTGAAGACAGCGTATTCGTAGTAGAAAACAACAACATTAAAAAGACCAACAAAGACAAAGGCATATCTGATCTATTGGATGGTGTTACTCAAATATCAATTAGCCCAGAGAATCGAAGACAGGTGTTTGTAGAAAGCAAATATGACGCGGATGTTTATCAAGCTATTTATTCAAAAATCAGTCACTCATCCAAAATAATTGACCCTAAGATCTCCCTCAATTTCATAAGCTCAGGACCTAAAATGCCTGGAAAGCAGATTGAAAAAAAAGCCAGGCAGTTTTTTGACATAAATGATGACTCAAAGATAAAGCAATTTATTGAGTCACTGAATGGAGTTGGTAGTTGTTCTCATGTCATTGCTCAAGTGGAATCCCTACAAAGCAATGACAACGAGACTATTCGAGGCATTATAGACTGGGACCTGACTAATGAACATCACCAATGTGTAAAAGTGCTGGCACCAGGCCTAGCCTATTCGATAGAGAACTTAGCACTAGATCCCATATGCACTCTTCTGCTCTTAGCCGTTCACCATCCGGATTATTTGAGTATGGAGAACATATGCACTCAGGACGTCCATTGGTCCGAATGGATTAATGACAATGAATTACTCCAGAGATCATTAGATATTTTTGTAAAAAACATTACCGGGTTTGAAAACCAGAAAGACAGCAATATCGACTATATTTCCGGGCAAACACTAAAAACTGACTCTGGCTATTTAAAAATGAACGGTCATGAGCTAGAAAAAACACTCCTGGATAAATACCCAAGACTCAACCAATACTGGAAAGATAAAAAGAGTGGTCAGCTAATGCACTCTATAGTCAATCTGTCGATGATTAATATATCCAATGGAAAATTTATACCCAAAGCATTCGAGACTGTTTTCGCAGAAGTACAAAAATAGCGATACCGACTAGTATTTTGAGCTAGGGTCTAATGAGGGGGATCGTTTTACTTTTCGATCATAGCTGGCAACTTGTCGTTCAGTCTTGTGCCCACTAAAGGCACGTTTATTCGGACCGTCGTAGTCACTTACCCCTTTTGCTTTTAAATCGTGAAAAGTAAACCTTTCAAGGTTTGCGTACTCAGTTATAGCTTTCTCCCAAGCCTTCGACCAGTCATCTCTTAAACTCTCCGCCGACAACTTCGTCCCACTCCGATTATGAAAAACAAACATCGTCGGGTGCTTGCTTTCTACGGCCAACGCCTTGTCGATCGCCTGACGAAGTCGCGGCGTCCACTCCTTAATCTGCTTCACCCCCGTTTTACTCTGCTCGATGTAAAGCCCATCCTCCCGAAAATCCTGCCGGCGCAGCTTTAGAATGTCCGCCTTTTGCGCCCCACACAGCCAAGCTACATCCATCGCGGCCTGCAGTCGCGGTGAGGCGTTTTTGTAGATCGCCTCGTACTCCCAATCCTCAACATACCGGTCCCGGGGTTTCTCGGTAAACTTCCGGACGCCTTTACACGGGTTGCCTTTGCAACGGCCGCGTTCATACCCCCAGGAAAATACCAACGACAGAAACGACCTCTCCCGGTTGGCGCCGGTCTTCGATTTCATACCGCGCTGGTCCATGAACCGGCGAACATGCTGTGGCGTGAGCTCGTCGACGTGAACGTCACCGAAGACCTTTTTTGGACTACATGGACACCCATCGTAACCACTGGGTAATTTGGAATACACGACAGGCAAATCAATGATGATCAGGCTGTGATTGGTGCTGTTCTGGTACTGCTTTCAAAGTGACACCCATGGAATGCAACACTTTTAGCGTTGTCTCAAGCGTCGGATTACCGGACGGGCTGAATGATCTGTACAATTGTGTGCGATTCAACCCTGTCTCTTTGGCGATCTGGCTCATACCCTTTGCCTGGGCGACAACGCCCAAGGCTTTGCAGATATAGCTGACGTCGCCGGTGTCAAACGCCTCTTCCAGGAACGCCTCGATGTCTTCAGGAGTTTCCAAGTACTCCGCCGGGTTCCAATCGTGTAATTTTTCGCCCATATACTGCCTCACTCACTCAATTCTTTATCAATCTGGATAGCCTTTTTGATGTCATGCCTTTGAGAGCTTTTATCTCCCCCGCAAAGCAAGATGATTATTTGCCCATCATGCTCACGAAAGTACACGCGGTAACCAGGTCCTAAATGTACCCTCAGTTCTTGGATGCCAAAAGCCCCTTTTACCTGCTTCACATCCCCTAAGTGCCCAACTACATTCTTACTTCATTCACAAGACAGTCACCGGAAGAAACAGTTTCCCTGAGAATATAAGTGACCGGTTGCAACTGGTAACTCCAGTGCTGGGTGTAATAGTCACCCTCTTCAAAGACTATGACTTTATCCGGGATACCGTACTGGTCCAATACACCTTCACGCTCCTGTTTGCATCCTTTCATTTGTCGATCCAATGCACTGGATGGTTCAAAAACTGAGCAACTTGCTACCCCTATCGTGCTCAATACCGCCAAATATCGATGCATCCTTGTCTCCTCCATGGATTGGGCTTTCACTGTTTTGACTTTCAGCGTGTTATACATCGAGCCCAAGTGATTGTTCAACACTACCCAGTACAATTCGGCGGGTCGCGCATAAACCGCCTCCACGCGCTCATTTGCCGCCGGTATTCTTCCAATTCGCCCTTTTCGGCACATTTCTGCCGAACGTCTTCGGACTCGCACACTTCGATGCCGGTGCGGTAAGCCGTGGCTTCGTCATAGTGGCACGTCTGTGTCGTGTACATCTCGTCACGCCTCCGCGTGTGGTTCGTCCCGGAAGTGTTAATCCGTCTTCGTCCCGATCGATGGCGCGCACTCGTTGTTTGAACACATTGACTCGGTCTGCGAGCGCGGCCAGTCGAGCGCCGGGCTCGGTTGATCTCTGTGACGCATTCTCTCGCTCCAGCCTGGAACGATGAGATCCCGATCCTCTGTTTTCCGAACGGGTACGGTTATTCACGGGCATCTGCAAAACAGCACGTACGTCGGAGCTTTGCTCCAGACCGGTTCTGCGTGGCTGTGTCGATGTCGCCTTTTTACGCTGAATCCTGCGTCTGGGTCGTTGTGCGTGGGTTCGCATGGAATCCCTCCTTCTGTCGACGGTCTAGTGTCCGCCTGATTCTTTCCGGTGACCCATAGCGTAGATCAGACAATCCGGGAGATTTTGGCGCCCGTACAAAAGATTACACTGAGTTATTCTCAAATTGACTTGAACCACCCGACCCGTAGAATCGACGCCACTGAAACCAACAGCGTCCCACCAGCACGTTAGCTGGGATTTTTGTGCCTGTGATCCTGCAGTCGGGCACTCCTATGCCTATGGCTGGGTGGAGAGGCGGAAATATAAGACCCTACGGGGGAATACCGCCCGGCGTCTGTTGGCGTCAGTTGACACCCGGCTTCCAGAATTAGCCGCCCCTACTACTGAAACCAACAGGATCCAATCATGCCAAACCGTCAACACCCGTCCGGAGACTCACCCTCCGAGTATTTCATAAAAGACCTACCCGCCACCCACAACCCCCTGATCGGCATTCTCCCGGTCGATACGCTGAACAACACCCGCAATGCCCTGTGCACTCTACGGGAATTTTCCGAAAACCCCGGTGTTGCCCCCAAACAGGAAGCCAACACCGGTTTCTACTCGTTGATGACCTGCGTCATCGATGCGCTGGATTTCGAAATTCATGGCCGGGAGTAAGGCGGAATAGCCATTAGTGGGTTTGGACAGGCACCCAAGCCCACTTCGCGACAAGCCGAGCTGCAAGCCATGGAAGAGTAGAGGCGATGACCCTGTGTCGAATACCTTTACACCCCGCCAATTGGGCTCCAGGAAGCGACCAAGCCTCACAACTGAGCCCGCATACTGATCCCAACCCGTTTATGTGACAGACCTCACAAAAACTGTCGATTTACCTTACATCCACCAAAATGTAGCCAGCCAGAACCCGATAAAAAACCCATTTTTCAACAACTTACGATTTAGGCCCGCTAATTGCTTATTTATTGCCGACTCAACCCCTGCATTCGGAAAGCAAGGTCTTGAGGTTCACATTTGAAGGCATCGGAGCGTCTTATCATGAACCTTACAAAACTCACCCTCGGTCTCGCCCTGGCATTCAGCGTCAGTTCCCTGTCTTATGGTTACTCGCTTGCGGACAGTACCGACGTCGGTAGCCTGGACACCTGGGTCGCCAGCACCACTCAAGCCTCACTGGGCAATGCCAACCCCACCACGGAACAAGCCTGGATAGAGAGCATTCTGGGCTACTCGGTCTGGTATGAAGACAAAACAGAAGATGTCGATCTGTATGTCACCCAGGAATCGAGCTCAGTCGTCGCCTTTGGGCTGACTTCTCAACCTTCCCACTTCGTGGTTAAGGACTCTACCCACTTCGCGCTGTTCAGCAACAACCAGTCCATGGACTGGGGGGTGTTGGATCTGGCGGAGCATTTCGGAACCCATAAACTGGAAGATTTGCAGTTCAGCCATGTGACTGAATTCAACAGCGACTCGGTGCCTGTCCCCGAACCGGGAACGAGTGCGTTGCTGGCAGCCGGTGTACTGGGCTTGTATCTGTCCAGACGACGGAACCGCCGGATGGACAACGGCCAAGCCTGATCGTGGCAGCCGCTAAACCATTCGGTTGACCCGTAACCCCCTTACCAAATGGTCGACGGAGTAAACCTCCGTCGACTTTTTTCGTCTTCCAAATACCACACGCATACAAACCTCCCGCCGAAACATCGCCCCGCTATAGCGTCCACTGAAACCGTTCGTCGCATTATCGATTACCCAGGAAGGGGTATCGTCGCCCGGGACCCGTCACTTTGCAGTACGCTCCCTCTCTACTAGGGTGTGTCCAGCTGTAAAAAAACCATACACCGGTGATGTTTTGACGTTAACCCACTCACGCTTTCGCGGTTGATCAGTGAATCAACCCGAAGGTGGAGCTCTGTCGGTTTTTGGAGGATGAGCATGACAAGTACAAGAAAACTCTGGTTTCTGCTTGCGGCCCTCCTTTTAGCTTCTTTCGCTGTGTTGCTTTGGAGTGGCAATCAAATCTATCAGAAAGCCCCGCCCATGCCGGAACGGGTCGTATCCGAGAACGGCGACGTCGTTTATACGCGAGACGACATCGAAACCGGCCGCCAGGTCTGGCAGTCGATGGGGGGAATGCAGTTGGGTTCCATCTGGGGGCATGGCGGTTACGTGGCTCCGGACTGGAGCGCGGACTGGTTACACCGTGAAGTCATGGCCATTCTGAACAATTGGGCCAATCGCGATTACAACGCCGAACGCTTCGCGGCGCTCGATGCCGAGCAACAGTCTGCGTTACAGGGCCGGTTGGTGGCCATGATTCGCGAAAATACCTACAACCCCGAGACCGGCGTCATCACAGTAGACGAGGATCGCGCGGATGCGATCGCCGCTGTGTCCGAACACTACCAGAGCCTGTTCGGTAACGACCCGGAAACCGCGGATTTGCGCGAAGCCTACGCCATGAAGAACGGAACCGTGCCAGACCCCGAGCATCGCCGCCTGCTCTCGGCCTTTTTCTGGTGGACAGCCTGGTCAGCCGTGACCGAACGCCCGGGCAGCGACATTACCTACACCAACAACTGGCCCAGTGAAGAACTGGTCGACAATCAGCCGCCGCCGAGTACCTTTTTGTGGTCCGCCTTCAGCGTGACCTTTTTGTTGGCCGGTATCGGCTTGTTGGGTTGGCACTACGCGGTCAATCACGACAAGGAGGAGGCGCCTCATCGCTACCCCGGTTCGGACCCGATGGGGCAGGTGGTGGTAACTCCCTCCATGTTGGCCACCGCCAAGTACTTCTGGGTTTTGCTGGCCTTGTTCCTGGTGCAGATCCTGTTCGGTGCCATCACCGCGCACTACCAGGTGGAAGGTCAATTGGTATACGGGTATGAAATGGCCGAGTATCTGCCCTACTCCATTACGCGCACATGGCACACTCAACTGGCGGTGCTGTGGATCGCGGTGGCCTGGTTGGGTACCGGTCTGTACATCGGGCCCGCTGTATCCGGCTACGAGCCTCCCTACCAGAGGCTCGGGGTCAACGTGTTGTGGGTTTGTCTGCTGGTCATCGTTGTGGGTTCATTCACGGGGCAATGGTTGGCGGTCATGCAGAGCCTCGGTCTGGACAACAATTTCTGGTTCGGTCACCAGGGTTGGGAATACGCCGACATCGGCCGCTTCTGGCAGTGGTTCCTGTTCATCGGTCTGATACTGTGGCTGTTCCTGGTGGGCCGTGCCTTGTGGCCTACGCTGCGCAGCGCATCCGAATCGAGATCGATCGTGGGGTTGTTGTTTCTCTCCACCGTTGCCATTGGCCTGTTTTTCGGTGCCTCTTTGATGTGGGGCGAAAACACCCACCTGTCCATGGTGGAATACTGGCGTTGGTGGCTGGTGCATCTGTGGGTCGAAGGTTTTTTCGAGGTGTTCGCGACGGCCGTCATCGCGTTTCTGTTCACCCGGCTGGGTTTGCTGGAAATCAAGACGGCCACAGTGGCCGTGTTGTTCGCCACCATCATATTCATGGCGGGCGGTGTGTTGGGCACGCTGCACCACCTGTATTTCTCTGGTACGCCGACTCCGGTTCTGGCCCTCGGCGCCAGCTTCTCCGCCCTGGAAGTCGTACCTCTGGCGTACATCGGGTTCGAGGCGTATCACCACTATCGCATGAGTATCGCCACGCCCTGGATGCAGCGCTACAAATGGCCGGTGATGTTTTTCATCGCGGTGGCGTTCTGGAACCTGGTCGGGGCCGGGTTGTTCGGCTTTCTCATTAATCCGCCCCTGTCGCTCTATTACATGCAGGGCTTGAACCTGACGCCGTTGCATGGCCATACGGCCCTGTTCGGTGTTTATGGCATGCTGGGCATCGGGCTTGTGCTGTTCTGTCTGCGGGGCATGAAACCTCATCTCGCCTGGCACGAAGGCCTGCTTAAAACCAGTTTCTGGATGTTGAATATCGGCCTCGCGCTTATGGCCCTGCTGACGCTGTTACCACTGGGTACCCTGCAGTTGTTCGCATCCCTGGACCAGGGCTACTGGTATGCCCGCTCAGCCGAATTCATGCAGCAGCCGATCGTCGACCTGCTGGTGTGGTTACGCGTTCCGGGGGATACGATATTCGCCATCGGTGCCTTGATTTTCGCCTGGTTTGTCATCCGCTTGTGGGTATTCCCGACGCCCGAGGGTGCAGTGCCCGACCGTGACACAGCGGAAGCGGACCGCCACCGGGAAACGTCGCCCGCAACCGGTCGGTAAGCATGGCGGAGTTCTACCTTGAAATTCAGCGAGTCCATGTGGTGGCTGTCCTCGCCAGCGGGGGCTTGTTCCTGCTGCGTGGGCTCGCCCTGTTCGCGGGCTCACAATTGGCCATGTCCGTTCCGGTCCGGATTGTGGGCTACGCCATCGATACGGTCTTTCTGACGGCGGCGCTAATGCTGGCCACCATTGTGCGGCAATATCCGTTCGCCCACGACTGGCTGACCGTCAAACTGTTGCTGCTCGGGGTATATATCGCACTGGGCGTGGCGGCATTCCGGAAGGCACGTTCATTGTCGGTACGAGCGGGCCTCTGGTTTGGGGCCATCGCGGTCTACGCCTTCATCTACTCAGTTGCGCGAACGCATCATCCGCTGGGGGTGTTTCACCAATTGGTGAGCTAATGGACGTGCATACACCAGGCTGTGCCACCGGGGGCTAGCCCCGTCAATTGTGGTACTATGCGATCGATATCACGTCGTTCGCAGTCAACCACAACCAGCGTCATCCATGCGTCCACAACCGCTGAAAGGGTCCAGTACAGGGAATCAACGAGCGTTTGATTCTCCACCTGTTACGCACCCACAAGTCACTGACCAATCGCGCCTTGGCGATGCTGCCCGCTCCTCTGTCCAACTGGTCCCGCGGAAACAACCATGCCCGCCGTCAACCGACACCGCCTCACCACTCTCGCCCTGAGCCCCCTGCTCCTGGCTCAAGCCGTTTACGTTCGCAAAGTGACGCCCCGCTTGCCCGAACCGGAAGGCGACCGTGAGGGCATCGCGGGCACCGGTCAGCCACTCAACCTGTTGATATTGGGTGACTCGGCCGCCGCCGGCGTCGGGGTAAAGTATCAGTCGGAAGCCTTGTCCGGCCGGTTGGTCGATGCATTGTCATTCGATTTCCGGGTTAGGTGGACGCTTCTGGCCAAAACAGGGCTCACGCTGGACGGTATTATCGAACTTTCCCGGGCGGTGACTCACCCGGTGTTGGATGTGGCGGTGATATCCGCGGGTGTGAACGATGTCACCGGAGGGAGCTCGCTTGCTCGGTGGAGGGAGGGTATTGGGACCTTGTATGACCGTCTGCACACTGCTCTGGGATGTCGGCTGGTGATATTCACCACAGTTCCCCCCATGCAGGACTTTCCGGCCCTGCCCACACCGTTGCGGCAGTATCTGGGCCACAGAGCCGTGTTGCTGAATGAAGAGCTGAGAACGGTCCTCAAGGGTCTGGACCATGCCGCTCTGGTTGACCCCGACTTTGCTCCGACGCCGGACGTTATCGCCGTGGACGGTTTCCATCCCGGCTTCCGGGCGTATCGGGTCTGGGCGGACGCCCTGGCGACGCTGATTCGACACCGTCTGGGTGGTGGCAACACGCGCGGTTGAGTGCGACGGGCGTCAAACCGGAGGTGTCGGATCTGTCCGCCCAGGGTTTCCTTCAGACGAAAAAAAGCCCGGAACACCAAAGTGGTCCGGGCCTAAAGCAACTAAATGCAAGAGAGTCAAAACGAGGCGTATCTTACGGTTCGGCGGAGCAATGTAAACTCATCACTCCCCATTACCGTTTTTTGAAAAACCACCTCTTTCGTAAACCCTAAATTACACTCACTACTTTACTGTTCCGATTGTTCCGGCTGCTCCGCCGGGCCGCCATCAAGCTGCCCCTGGAAGAGGTCGTCGACAGTGGGCGCTTTCAGGCTGTTGTCGAAGCCGTCGAGCGTCTGGATACGGATGTCCCAGATGCCCTGCATACGGCGTTGACGCAAGTCGTCTCCGGCACCCTGGACGATGGTCGGGCGCAGGATGATCATCAGGTTGGTCTTCTGGCGCTCGGTGGAGCGACTCTTGAAGAGGTTGCCCAAGATCGGGATGCGACCCAGCACCGGCACCCGGCTCTCGCGTTCGATGATGGTGTCGTCGATCAGACCACCCAGTACGATGGTTTTGCCGTTGCCGATCAGCACCTCGGTTTTGACCTGACGCTTGTCGGTGATGATGTCCACAGCGCCGAAGGAGTTGCCACCGGAGATGGATTCCACCACTTGGTCGACCTCCAGTCGCACAGAGCCGTCCTGCTGGACATGCGGGATGACGGTCAGCGTGGTGCCGACATCCTGGCGTTCGATGACGAAGGGGTTCTCGTCGGTGCCGCTGCCGCCGGTCTTGAACGGAACGGAGCTGCCAACGGTGATGAAGGCTTCGCTGTTGTCCAGCGTCATGACACTCGGCGTGGACAGCAGGTTGGTGTTGGACTGGGATTCGATCGCCTGGATGATGGCGGCGAAGTTCGGGGTATCGCTGATCGGGTCGACCAGGCCGACGAAGGTGCCATTGGGTATCGCGCCGATGTTGGAGGCGGCCGCGGCCTGAGCTACGTCGGCGATCGAAGCGCCCGCTTCGGAGAAGTTGGTGGACACGAACGGTACGCCGTTCTCGGCTTCCAGCGGATTGGTGGCCCACTGAACGCCCAGGGCATCGCTGATGTTGCCGTTCACTTCGACGATTGCGGCTTCGATCAGCACCTGTTTACGGCGAATGTCCAGCTGGCGAATGATGCTTTCGATCTCGGTCATCACCGAAGGCTCGGCACGAACGACCAGAGCGTTCAGGTCTTCGTCCGGAAGAATGCTGACCGGGCCGCTTGGCGGTGCGCTCTGCCCCTGTCCCTGTTGCTGCTGTTGCTGAACCGCGCCGGCCATGCCTTTAAGCAGCTCGGCCATACGGGCGGCATCGGCGTTGTTCAGGAATATGACCTTGGACGAGGTGTTTTCCTCGGTGGGCACGTCGAGTTGCTTGATCAGCGCGACGATCTGGGCGCGGGCTTCGGCCTCGCCTTTGAGGATGATGCGGTTGCTGCGCTCGTCGCCGACCAGATGAACGCCCCGGGTGCCGGCACGCTGCTGACCACCCTGGTTGCCGGAGGTCACCGGCGTCGGCGCCACTCGCTCGAGCAGGGTAATAATGTTGCCGACCCAGGCGTGCTCCAGCGTGACGACTTCGATTTCCTCGCTGCCGGCCTTGTCGAGCAGGCGGATGATTTCGTCGACGCGTTCGATGTTCTCGGCCCGGTCACTGATGATCAGGGCATTGGCAGTACTGACGCCGGCTAAATGGCCGTACTTGGCGACCAAAGGCCGCAGAATGGGCACCAGCTCCATCGCGGAGGTGTTCTGGATGGCGAACACCCGGGTGATGATCTCCTCGCCCTGGATGGCACCTTCGGTATCCACCGGAATACCGGCGGACTTGATGTCGGCCTGGCCGATCACCTTGATGGCGTTTTCGGTCTCCACGGCGGAGAAGCCGTAGACCTCGATGGTGGCCAGGAAGATTTCATAAATGGCATCGGCCGTCAGTTCCTTGTCGGAAAGGACGGTCACGCGACCGCGTACCCGCGGGTCGACGATGAAGGTTTTGCCGGTCACCTTGGCCACCAGATCGATAACCTCCTTGATCTCGGCGTCCTGCATGTTCAGTTGGTAGGTCGGCTCTTCGGACCAGGCCGGCATGCTCATGACCAGCATCATCAACAGGCCCGCGATCCATCGTGTCATTGCCTTGGGTTGCATGGGGTTACTCATTCTCATAGTGCCGGTTCCGATCAGAAATTCGGTATGGATTGATAAATGGTGAAGGTCCGGGAGCCACGCTGAATCTGGATTTTCAGCTCACCACCGCTTTGCATGACCTGGTTCAGCAGCGCCTGGTCCTGGGCGATGTTGCCCACCGGGTTATCGTTGACCGCGGTCACGATGTCACCCGGCCGCAGACCGGCCATTTGCAGCTGACGCGCGCGCCGGGTGACCCGGTAGCCTTCGCCGGTTGGCTCCAGGCCGACTTCGTTGAGCAGCCCTTCCGGGTCCGAATTGGCGCGCTGTTGTATATAGGAGGCGACTTGCTCCATCTGGGCGCGCATGTCGGCGCCGCTGTTCACTTCTTCCTGGGCCTGGTCGAAAGTCTCTTCGAAGTTTTCTTCCACCCGGGCGGTCGTGTCCTCCTCGGCCCGCTGCAACATGGCCGACGATTCGGTACGCTCATAGCGCAACGTTTCCATCTGACCGTTGCGGCTCAGGATGACGCGGTCGCCATAGACGGCGGCCAGTTCGGCCTGGCCGAACACATCGTCACCCACGCCGAACGCTTTCGACTGGCCGTTGCGCTGCGCGATGATGGCGAAGCCCTTGCCCTCGCCGGCTTGTGCCAGGACGGCTTGCAGGGTCAAACGCAACTGGGTCTCCGGCGCCTCGACCGGGCGCTGCTCTTCCTGCTCGGTTTCTTCCGGCTGGAATTCGCCGAACAGCTCGCGGGACGCCAATTGCCGGCCCAACTGTTCCAGATTGGTGCCACCGCCGCCGTTCGCATTCGCGGCCGGACGGATGGTGGGTGCCGACACCTCGGGAACGGGTTCAAGCCAAAGCCAGGTAAAGCGGGCGGCGAGCACCGCGCTGAAAATGACCAGCAGAACAACCAGGACTTTCTGGAGCATCAGCCAATAACGACGGGACTGGTTAAGCCATTCCATTTAAAACACCTTCTGGGACATCTCAACCAGCGTCTGGCGGCCGCCAGGTACCGGAATATTCATACGTTCCGCCAGGCTGCGCTGAACGGCGATGCGGGCATTGCCGTCGCGCGCCACGGAGGCGTCGATCAGGGGGGTATCGTCCAGAGCGCGGATATCGAGGCGCCAGCCTTCGTCGCCACTGGTGATGTCCCCTTGCATTTGCGGAACCTCGAAGGTGCGGTTGGAACGCCCCATCTGAACATCGAGCGGGCCACCGGACCAGGTCAGGTCGCCATCGGCGTCGCCCAGAGACGGGCCCCAGCCGACGGAGGCGGAGACGTCGGAAGCCACCAGACGCCCCTTGATGCTCGCGTTATAGGCACTGGCGAAACGCTGGAACACCGGCTCGTCGATGTAGCCGGATACGCCATTCAGGGCCAGGCCGGTCGGCTTGACCTGTACCTGACCGGACATTTCAAGGTGCGGATTGGACAGGCGAACGTCCACCGGCAAACGACCGGTGAACAACCCCAGCGGGCGGGTATCCCACTCGAGTTGCAGCGATTCGTTGGTGCGTAGGTTCAATTGGCCACTTCCCTGCCAGAGGTTGCCGTGCGTGTCGTCCAACTGAATGCCTTGAGCGCGCAACAGCGGATCAGCGTATTGCTGAACCCAACTGAGCGGTGTCAGGGCAACCAGAGCCACGAGGTACGCCAGGACGAAGAGTACCAGTAATCTAATATTTATTTTCATGGAGTGATGATGTTGCTGAACTTCCCTGCGGATTATCGGGAGGCCAGTGTATAGAAGGCCGGTTAGGGCGACAAACGTTTTACGTCGCGCTGACAGAGGGGGTTACACACTAAAAAGCCCGGCAAAACGCCGGGCTTTTCGAGGTTTGGAACAGGGTTCCGGGCTGCTTACATCATGCCGCCCATGCCACCCATTCCGCCCATGCCGCCCATGTCCGGAGCGGCACCGCCTTTATCGTCGTCCGGCAGGTCGGTGACCATGGCTTCGGTGGTGATCATCAGCGCCGCGACAGAGGCCGCCGCCTGCAGAGCAGAGCGGGATACCTTGGTCGGGTCGATGATGCCCATTTCCATCATGTCGCCGTATTCGCCGTTGGCTGCGTTGTAACCGAAGTTGCCGCTGCCGGCCTTCACTTCGTTCAGCACAACAGACGGCTCACCACCGGCGTTGCGAACGATCTGACGCAGCGGGGATTCCATGGCGCGCAGGGCCAGGGCGATACCTGTGTTCTGGTCTTCGTTGTCGCCGCGCAGTTCGCCCAGGTTGGACAGGGCGCGAACGAAGGCAACACCGCCGCCCGGCACCACGCCTTCTTCGACGGCCGCACGGGTAGCGTGCAGGGCGTCGTCGACACGGGCCTTCTTCTCTTTCATTTCCACTTCGGTAGCAGCACCGACCTTGATCACTGCAACACCGCCGGCCAGCTTGGCAACGCGCTCCTGCAGTTTTTCCTTGTCGTAATCGGAAGTGGACTGCTCGATCTCGGCGCGAATCTGCTCAACACGGGCCTTGATGTCTTCGTCGGAACCGGCGCCACTGACCACGGTGGTGTTTTCCTTGGTCGAAGTGACTTTCTTGGCGCTGCCCAGGTGTTCCAGGGTGGCGGTTTCCAGGCTCAGACCGACTTCTTCAGAGATGACGGTACCACCGGTCAGGATGGCCAGGTCCTGCAACATGGCCTTACGGCGATCGCCGAAGCCAGGCGCCTTGGCGGCGGAGACCTTGACGGTGCCGCGCATGTTGTTGACGACCAGAGTGGCCAGGGCTTCGCCTTCGATGTCTTCTGCGATGATCTGCAGCGGACGGCCGGCCTTGGAGACGGATTCCAGTACCGGAATCAGGTCACGGATGTTGCTGATTTTCTTGTCGACCAACAGGATGTACGGGTTTTCCTGCTCGGCGGTCATGGTCTCCTGATTAGTGATGAAGTAAGGAGACAGGTAGCCGCGGTCGAACTGCATGCCTTCGACGACTTCGAGTTCGTCGCTGAAGCCGCTGCCTTCTTCAACGGTGATGACACCGTCTTTGCCGACTTTTTCCATGGCATCGGAAATCAGTTTGCCGATGGTGGCGTCGGAGTTGGCGGAAATGGTGCCAACCTGGGCAATGGCTTTGTAGTCTTCACAGGGGATGGACAGCTTGGCCAGTTCGGCGACAACGGCTTCGGCGGCCTTGTCGATACCGCGCTTGAGGTCCATCGGGTTCATGCCGGCGGCGACGGACTTCAGGCCTTCGTTGACAAACGCCTGGGCCAGTACGGTGGCGGTGGTGGTACCGTCACCGGCTTCGTCGTTGGCCTTGGAAGCGACTTCCTTGACCATCTGGGCGCCCATGTTCTCGAACTTGTCTTCCAGTTCGATTTCCTTGGCGACCGATACGCCGTCTTTGGTGACGACCGGAGAGCCGAAGGATTTGTCCAGAACAACGTTCCGGCCTTTGGGACCCAGGGTTACTTTAACCGCGTCGGCCAGCAGGTTAACGCCCTTCTGCATTTTCTGGCGGGCGGAATCACCGAATTTTACGTCTTTTGCAGCCATGTTGTATTACCTTCCTAAAATTCGAGTTACGACAGGGGTTGTTATTCGATTACGCCGAAGATGTCGCTTTCGGTCATGATGAGCAGTTCCTCACCTTCGATTTTAACGGTGCTGCCCGCGTACTGACCGAAGACCACGGTGTCGCCAACCTTCACATCCAGTGGTTTGGTGTCGCCGTTGTCAAGGATGCGGCCGTTGCCCACTGCCAGGACTTCACCCTGGGAGGGTTTTTCTTTGGCAGAACCCGGCAGCACGATACCACCAGCGGTCTTTTCCTCTTGTTCCTTGCGGCGTACCACTACGCGATCATGCAAAGGACGAATTTTCATGGATCCAATCTCCTAAATCACATGTTGGGAGGTTTTTGTTAGCAGGGCGTTTCCGTCCAGAACCGCCCGGAATGTCGATGCCCCCCAGTAATGGGGCCATGCAAAAATCATTTCAACACCCCGGATTCGAAAAAATTTTCGGTTTGACAAACCCGGGTCCGCGCTTGCTGCCGGTGGGGCTCAGCCGGGGTCGCCGTATACCCGTCCATGGGGGCTTGACCTCGGCATCCATGCCTCGCACATCCCCGGCTAAGCCCCACCGGCATCAACCGCTCGTATCAGCGGCAGGGTCTCCTCCATGCTCCGTTCAAGCCCAGATCTCGCGGATCGGGGTGCCGGGCGAGAACCGGTCCGCGATCTGGGCGATCAGCAGCTCGGCGCTGGCCTGGGCGTCGGTCAGGGCGTGGTGCGGCGGATAGTAGGGCAGACCGTAGCGCTCGCGGCTGTCGGCGAGCCGGATGGAGACGGGATCACGCCCGAAGAGTTTGGCCAGCGCCCCGCGACGGCGTTTGCGGTGGAGGCGGGCTTCGAGCTCCATGGTGTCGACGACGGGGAATTCGATGCTCTCCCTGAGGCGGACGCGCACGGCGACGTCGAGGAATTGCCGCTCGATGGACCGGTGGTGGACGACAACGATGCGACCGGCCAGGGACTGCAGGAGGTCGTCGAGCACCTCGTCGAGGTCGGGGGCGCTGCGGATGTCGGAGTGGGTGATGCGGTGAAAGGTGATGGAGCGCTGGTGCAGGGGCAGCCTGGGTTTGACGATCCAGTGCTTCGAGCCGCGTACGCGGATGCGGTTGAGGTCGAACGGTACGAGGCCGATGCTGACGATGGAGTGCCGATTCGGGTTCAGCCCCGTGGTTTCGAAATCGAGTGCGACGAAAGGAACGTCGCTCAACGGGGTATCCGGGGTGACACTGCCGGCCTGGTAGAAACGGCGCAGGCGCTCGTCCCGCGCCTGCGCGGCCAGTTCCTGGAAGCGTTCGGACCAGTCGGGCACGCAGTCGGCGGGGTGCGGTTCGCGGTTCAGATAGAACACGGCATCACACCCGATTGACCTGGTAACGCATTTTCAGAAATTTCTGGGCGTTACTGAGGATCTGGAAGGCGTCTTTGAGCGTGCGCCGTTCGAGCGACGACAGGTGTTCGGGTTCGACGTTGTTGTCGGGGTCGCGTCCGGCTTCGATATCCAGCGCCTGGTGGCGGGCGCGGACGATGGCCATGAATTCGAGCGCGTCGCGCAGTTCGTCGCCGTTGGTGTGGCCGAGCACACGGGCATCGGCGATGGCGTCGAGCCGGTCGAAGGAGTTTTGCGCGGTGGACCCGCAGGCCAGCGCGTGCACGCGAATGACGTCGGCCAACGGCGCGGTGCCCCGACGTTTCAGATTGATGGAATTGTTGTGCTTGCCGTCGTTTTCCATAACGAACGTGCGGAAAAAACCGAGCGGCGGCGTCCGGTTCAGGGCGTTGCGGGCCAGGCAGGCCAGGAACATCTGGCTGCGCCGGGCACGCCGGGCGACAAGGTCCTTGAGGATCTCGGCGAAGTCGGTCTCGCCGTAAATGCCGTCCAGGTCGAAGAAGATCGAGCTGTTGAGCAGCGCCTGCGGGTCGGGCTTTTCGATCCAGTCGGTGAAGTATTGCTTCCAGACCTGCAACGGCTGCCGCCAGGTGGGGTTGGTGCCCATGATGCCACCCTTGCAGTAGTCGTAGCCGCAGGCGGCCAGACCGTCACTGACGTAGGTGGCGAGCTTCATGAAGTAATCGTCGTGTTGTTCCGGGTCGAAAGCGTCGTCGAGCACCAGGGCGTTGTCCTGATCGGTAACCACGAACTGCTCGTCGCGCGCCATCGAGCCCAACGCCAGGAAGCAATAGGGTACCGGCGGTGGACCGAGCTCGGCTTCGGCCAGCTCCAGCAGTCGCTGGGTGATGCTGCGGCCAATGCCGGCGATGGCACTGCCGATCATGTGGGAATTGGCATCCTCGTTGACCATGCGCACGAAAGTGGCGCGAATGTCCGGCGTCAGGGCGCCCAGTTCCGCCTGGTTTTGCTTGTGGTGAATGTCGTTGACCAGATAGATGCTGCTCTGGGATTCGTATCGAATGATGTCCGACAGCGCGATCACACCGATGGGCCGGTCGCGGTGCAGTACCGGCAGGTGGTGGATGTTGTAGCGCAGCATCATCAGCATCGCCTCGAACACGAAGTCGTCGGCGCCGACGGTGATCAGGTCGGACGACATGATGTCCGCGATCGGTGTGTCGTAGGCGAGCCCCTCGGCCAATGCCCGGGTACGCAGATCCCGGTCGGTGATGATGCCGACCATTCTGGGGTGGGCTTCACCGCCCTCACCCACCTGGTCCTCGGTAATAATGAGGGAAGAGACGCCTTCGTCGGTCATGTGCCGGGCGACATCCTGGAGCGAGGTCTTGCTCGGCAGCGCGACCGGCTCGCGGGTGATGAGCTTGCGCACCCGGGACGACAGCAGGTCGTTCTCGCTTTGGCGCTGGGTTATGGCTTTGCGCAGGCCATACTGGTCTTCAATCTCGACGAAATCGGCGAATTCATCCTCATTTTCCCACAGGACGTCGAACAGCTCCTGGTTGATGAAATAAATGAGGGTGTCTTCAAGCGCCTTGGCCGGGAAACGGGCCTTGCGGCTCATGAGCAGACCCAATTGCCCGAAAATCTCGCCTTCCGACAGTCGATTGTACAGTTCGCCATTGCGGCGATAGATCTCGACGGCCCCGCTGCGGATGTAATAGAGGTCTTTGATGTCCTGTCCGAATTCCAGAATCACGCTGCCGGCCTTGAAATAGCCGACCTCGACCTGGGAGGCGATGTCGTTCAACCGCTCCTCGGACAACCCATCGAAGGGCGGGAATCGCCGCATATGTTCACGAATTTCCAGGTGTTCGACTTCCATTGACGCCCTCTAATTGGCCGGTTTACGGGTCTGTGACGGGAGGCATTGCCTGAGGCACCCGCCGAGGCTTATACTGCCACGGTGGCAATGAATGCCGATGATATCAATCCGGTACTCCGAATCAGGGTGACATCCAGCCCCGGTGAGTGTGACAAGAGTACCCAACGCCAGGGAAACGGACCATGACCAACACCTCGAACGCCCCTCAGTCAACGTCCATTCTAATCGTGGACGACACCAAATTCAGCAGCGCCCTCATTCAGCGTATGCTTCAGTCGGCCGGTTTTCGCGATATCCGCATCGCCGACAACGCCATTGACGCCCTGGATGCGCTGAAGCAACGCCCCGCCGAATTGCTGCTGGCGGACTGGCTGATGCCCGGCATGGACGGCCTGGAACTGACCCAACTGGTGCGCGAACTCAACCGGCGCCAGAATCACTTCACCTACGTCATGCTGCTGACCGCCAAAGAAGATGACGCCGCCATGCAACAGGCGTTCGCCCAGGGCGTGGACGATTTCATCGGCAAAACCCAACTGAAGACCCAGTTGCAGGCCCGGGTACACGCCGGTCAGCGCCTGTCCCGCCTGCACAATTCCCTGTTGGAGCGCGAACGTCAACTCAAGGAGCAGTTCCGTGTCGTAACCCGGATGAATCGGCTGGATGCGGCGACGGGATTGGGCAATGCCCAGTTCATTCGCCAACAGTTGGAACGCGGCCTGCTGCAAATGAAAGGGCGGGCCGGCCATCTGGGCCTGGTACTGTGCCGGCTGGACAACCTCGCCGAACTGGAACAACGCTACGGCCGGGCGCTGAAAAAGGAGATTATCCGCCAGGCCAGCCAGCGCCTGAAGGAACACTCCCGCCCGCTGGACGACATCGCCCGCCTGGGTGAGAACACCCTGGGGCTGCTGTTTTACGGCCCTGGCGACAGCGTCGCCTCCCAGGCCCTGATCCGGCGGCTCGACCAGGCGATTTTCACCAAGGCCTACTCGACCTCGGCCGGCTTCGTGACCCTGTCCGGCTGCATCCAGCTGGATCTGGTCGATTCCCGCCAGGCGCTGCCGGATACGGCCGACTGGATGCTGGAACAGGCGATGTTGCGGTTGAACGATATACCGGCGGACCAGCGGCAGGCTTTACACCTGTGGCGCGGGAATCGCAGCGCCTAACGGGGGTATACCAGAACCCGCACCGGCTGCCGGGTTGACCCAGTCGGGGTCGCCGTGAATCCATCCATGGAGGCTTGACGACAGCCATCCATGGCTGTCGACATCCCCGCCTGGGTCAACCCGGCGGCCGGCGCTAGCCATCGGTGCTGCCGTCAAGCCCCCATGGACGGGTTGAGTGGGCGACATCCCGCACGGCCCTATCCAGGATGAATCACTCTGCCTCCAGCGTTACCATGGGATGACATTGCAACACCGGAATCACCTGTGACCACAGTCCTGATCATTGGCCCAGGTGCCATCGGCGGACTTTTCGCCTGGCACCTGCAACATGTCTCCACCCCGATGGCCTTCCGCCACCGTCCGGACCTTACCCTGCCCGACACCCTGGTCGACCAGGGTCAACCTCACACTCTGAACTGGCGATTCCCGCCCGAAGGAACGGACTTCGCCAGCATCGACCTGGTACTGGTCACCTGCAAGGCCACCCAGGTCGAAATGGCCGTCACACCCTTGCTGCCCATGCTGCCCGACGTCAGCTGGCTGGTCTGCTGCAATGGACTCGGGCCGCAACAATGGCTGGCGAACCAGGCACCGGGGCGGGTACTGTGGGGTTCGACCACCGAGGGCGCCCTGATCGACGACAGCGGTCGCATCGTCCACACCGGCCAGGGGGAAACCTGGATCGGCCCGGCCGAAGGCGACGCTTTGAGCGAACGTACCCGAACCCTCGGCCACTGGCTGTGTGACCAGGCCGGACCGCTGGTCTGGCAATGGGACAATTCCCCGGCAGACCAGCTCTGGCTCAAGCTGGCCATCAACGCCGTCATCAACCCGATCACCGCCGTCGAACGACTGCCCAACGGCGCCCTGGCCGAAGAAGACTGGGCCTTTGAGGTCGATGCGCTCAGTGACGAGATCCGGGCCATCGCCCGAGCCTGCGACCACCCGCTGCCGGACGATCTGGCCGAGCGCATTCGCGCGGTCGCCCGCGCCACCGCCGGTAACCACTCTTCGATGCGTGTGGACGTCGAAGCCGGCCGACCGACCGAAATCGAGTTCATCAACGGCTTTCTGATTCGAATGGCCTTTGAGGCGGACATAAAAGCGCCTAAACTGACTCGCTGGTATGAGGCAGTCCTTAAGGCCCGTTCATGAGATACGCCACACCCACCCTGCTCGGCCGCATACTCTGGTGGCTGCTCGGCACGACGGTGATCACCATCGTCAGCATCGGCTTTCTGTTTTTCTCGGGCGAACACCTGCACCCTTTGGTGGTGATGTGTCTAATTGTGGTGATCGCCCTGCTCTGTTCGGCCATCCTGCTGCAGATCTTCCGACGGCACTTCCTCAACCCGCTGAACCAGCTGATGCTGGTCTCGCACCAGGTCACCACCACACACGACACCAAACTGCGCGCCCATCGCCAGCATCAGGATGAACTGGGCAAGGTGGTGGACACCTTCAATGCCATGCTCGACCAGATGGAACGACGCGAGGCGGACCTCAAAGCGGAACGCGACAAAGCGACCCAGGCGCACCGCGAATCCGAAGCCATGGCTGAAGAGGCCCGCGAAACCATGCGCCGGCTGACGTTCGAGGTGCAGGTACGCCAGAAGGTCGAGAACAAACTGACCGAGTTCCAGAACTACCTGAACTCCATCATCAACTCCATGCCCTCGGCCCTGATCGCCGTCGACGAACACCTCTCGGTCACCCAATGGAACACGGAAGCGACGCGCATCAGCGGCAGCGGCAACGACCAAGCCGTCGGCTTTCCCCTGCACGACGCCTTTCCCTTCCTCGGCCAGCACCGCGACCTGATCATCAAGGCCCTGTCCGAACAATCTGTCAAAACCCGCCATAACCTGGAACTGGATGTCGAAGGCAGTCCAATGCGGGTCGAACTGGTGGTTTACCCGCTGCAACACACCGAAACCCGGGGAGCGGTCATCCGGCTCGACGACGTGACCGAACAATACCGGCTCGAAGAGGTCATGGTGCAAACCGAAAAGATGATGTCCGTCGGCGGCCTGGCCGCCGGCATGGCGCATGAAATCAACAACCCGCTCGGCGCCATCGTGCAGAACGCGCAAAACGTCCAGCGCCGGCTCGACCCGCACCTGAACCGAAACCAGAAAGACGCCAACGACATCGGCCTCGACCTGGATCTGATGCAGCAATACCTGATATCCCGGGAAGTCCCGAACTTTCTGACCAACATCACCGAGTCCGGCCTGCGGGCATCGCGCATCGTCAGTAACATGCTGCAATTCAGCCGCAACAGCGACCTCTGGCTGCAGTCCTATCCCATCGGGCAATTGATCGAACAAGCGATCAACATCGCGCTGAACGACTACAACCTCAAAGCGGGCTTCACCGAACACAATCTCTTCGTCGACCAGGACTTCCGTGCCCCGTCCACACCCGTGCCCTGCGTCATGACCGAACTGGAGCAAGTCCTGCTGAACCTGATGAAAAACGCCGCCCAGGCCATCCGGGAACGGTTTGAATCGCTGAACGACATCGACGAAGGCATCATCCAAATCCGGCAGTACGTCGACGACAACCAATGCGTCATTGAAGTGGGCGACAACGGCTCCGGCATGGACGAAGCCACCCGCAAACGCATCTTCGAGCCCTTCTTCACCACCAAGGACGTCGGCGTCGGCACCGGCCTGGGCCTGTCCGTCAGTTTCTTTATCATCACCAACCACCACCACGGACAAATGAGCGTCTCATCCGAACTGGGGGAAGGCACCTGCTTCAAAATTCGACTGCCGTTGACCGTGGCGGACGAGGAAGCGCCCTCGGAAGTGGCTTAGCCCCTCCCTACCGTAGGGCAGAAGAGGCCAAAGGCCGTAATCTGCCATTGCCAACTGTGCCTGTGGGCTGGACCGTGTCACGGTATCCTTCCAACGGCAGATATCGGCTAGGCCTCTTCTGCCCTACGAAACTGTGCCAACATACGGTGGGTAACTAAATCCAGAGCATCAAGAGAGCGAAAGATGGGACATCGACTATCGAAGATTTACACCCGAACCGGCGACAAGGGCGAAACCGGGCTCGGCATGCAGGGCCGCATCGGCAAGGACAGCCTGCGCATCGCCGCCATCGGCGACATCGACGAACTGAACTCGATCATCGGCTGGCTGATGATCGCAGTGGCCGACGAAGCCTCCGACCAGGCCATGCTGAGCCAGATCCAGCACGACCTGTTCGACCTCGGCGGCGAACTGGCCATGCCCGGCTACGAACTGCTCGAAGAAGCCCTGGTCTCGGACCTTGAAACCCACATCGACCGATTGAACGAAGCCCTGCCACCGCTGAAAAACTTCATCCTGCCCGGCGGCAACGAAGCCGCGGCACGGTGCCACATGGCACGCAGCGTCTGCCGGCGCGCCGAGCGGACCATGGTCTCGTTCAACAACGCCGAGCCGAAGGGGCACGTCCTGGCGCAACAATACCTGAACCGCCTGTCGGACCTGTTGTTTGTCTATGCCCGGCACCTGGCCCGAAAAGACGGGCAGCAGGAAGTGCTTTGGCAGAGTCGGCATAAGAAAGAAGGCTGATTCTACGGGAGCCATGGTCCGCGTGCGCCTTGTGTGAGCGGTTGTACTGGTGCCACCGTTAGTGTCGCGCACGGCGTGCGCTCCTACAGGTTGTGCATGCCCGGCAACAGGTCCGAATAGATAGCCAACAGGGAGTAAGTCGAAATAAGAAAGAAGGCTGAATTTCTGATGGTCTGTGATATAGAAGCCGCAGGAGCGAGCGACTGATGCCAGGGGTCCCCATTTGGGGGAATCTGAGGCATGGATGCCGAAGTTTAGCCCCCATGGAAGGGTTTACGGCGACCCCAAATGGGAACCCCTGGCAGCAGGCGCGGATTCCCGGGAATTTTTCCACCCAAAACTCCGTCACATTTTCGAAGCCACCGACTAAACCTGAGGCCATGCCCGCCGATACGATGGGTAACATCATTCAGTTACGAGCTGAGACCCCATGGCCGCTATCATTTTGGGCAAGAACCTCCTGTCCGAGGACGAACTGATCGAATTCGCGTTCAGTCCCGACAACCGTACCGACCGCAACCTCGTCGAGCTGCGCCAGCAGGCCGGCGACGCCGCCATGCTCTCCTCCCTGATGCTCATCCGCATGATGAAAGCCGACCGCTTCTACATCGAAGGCAAACCGAACGAGGGGTGAATCCGCCCCGCCAACTTGACGAAAATAACCAAGTACCCTACTCCTACCCTATCGCCGGTCCAGTAGCTCCGTAGCGCGCTGACGTGGTAAATTAGCGCGCGCACAGAGGGAGCCTCTGAACAGAACAATCATCGAACAAGGGTTGAACCATGAGCACTATCCCTGCGGATCTGAAATACAACACCTCTCACGAATGGGTACGTGAAGAAGGTGAAGACATCGTCACCATCGGAATTTCCGACTACGCCCAGGAACAACTGGGCGACGTCGTCTTCGTCGAACTGCCCGAGGAAGGGGCCAATATCGTCGCCGGCGACGCCGTCGCCGTGGTCGAATCGGTCAAGGCCGCCTCGGACGTCTATTGTCCGGTCACCGGAACCGTCGTGGCCGTTAACGAAACACTGGAAGACGCACCCGAGCAGGTCAACGAAGACCCCTACGAAGACGGCTGGTTCTTCAAGGTCAAGCTGAACGACGCCGGTGAATTGAAGGACCTGATGGACGCCGAATCCTACCAGGACCAGTGCGCCGAAGACTGATGCGCACCCCCGGGCGGGTCCGCCTTCGCGGAACCCGCCCACACCGGACCCGAGTCGCCGTGCCGGCCACCCCGGCCACCCTGCCTATATTCAGCCGAGACCGATCGCCATGACGTCACCTATTTCGCTCGATCAACTGGAAGCCAAAGACGATTTCATCCGCCGCCATATCGGCCCCAACGAAGCCGATCAGGCCCGGATGCTGGCCGCCGCGGGGGCCGACAGCCTGGAGGATCTGACCGGGCAGATCGTGCCCGAATCCATCCGGCTGGATGCGGATCTCAACATTGAGCGCGCCACCAGCGAAGCGGACGCTCTGGACTACCTGCAGGCCGTCGCCCGCCAGAACAAGGTGTTCAAGAGCTACATCGGCCTCGGCTACCACGACACCCAGGTGCCAAACGTCATCCTGCGCAATGTCCTGGAAAACCCGGGCTGGTACACGGCCTACACACCCTACCAACCGGAAATCGCCCAGGGCCGGCTCGAGGCGCTGATCAACTACCAGCAAATGGTCGCCGACCTGACCGGTATGGACCTGGCCAACGCCTCCCTGCTGGACGAAGCCACGGCCGCCGCCGAGGCGATGGCCATGGCCAAGCGCTGCGCTCGCCGCAACACATCGATGACTTTCTTTGTCGACGAAAACGTCCTGCCGCAAACGCTGGACGTGGTGCGCACCCGCGCCGAATACATGGGGTTCGAAATCGTCACCGGCCCGCTGGAGACAGCGGCGGACCAGGACGTGTTCGGTGCCCTGCTGCAATACCCGGGTGCCAACGGCGAATTACGCGACCCGGAGCCGGTGATCGGCCAACTGCATGAAAAGAACGCCCTGGCCGTGGTCGCGACCGACCTGATGGCGTTGCTGTTGCTGAAATCGCCCGGTGAAATGGGCGCGGACATGGTGCTCGGCAACAGCCAGCGCTTCGGCGTGCCGCTGGGGTTCGGCGGTCCGCATGCCGCCTTCTTCGCCAGCCGGGATGACTTCAAACGCAGCATTCCGGGCCGGTTGATCGGCGTCTCCAAGGACACCCGCGGCAAGCCGGCCCTGCGAATGGCCCTGCAGACCCGCGAGCAGCACATCCGCCGCGAGAAGGCGAATTCCAACATCTGTACCGCCCAGGTGCTGCTGGCCAATATGGCCGGCTTCTATGCCGCCTACCACGGGCCGGACGGTCTGCGCACCATCGCCCAGCGCATTCACCGTCTGACCGGGATTCTAGCCGAAGGCCTGGAAGCCAAGGGCATTCACATCGTCAACAGCCATTTCTTCGATACGCTGACCATCGACCCCCAGGGCAACCGCGACCTGATCCTGGAACGCGCGGAGGCCAAACAGATCAATCTGCGCATCGACCCCAAGGGAACGCTCGGCATCAGCCTGAATGAATGCACCAGCCGGGAAGATGTGGAAGACCTGTTCGATGTGCTGATGGGCGATCACGACTTCAACGTCGCCGAGATCGACCAACAGATCACCGACCAGGGCACCACCTTCATGCCCGAAAACCTGGAGCGCAGTTCGGACTACCTGCAACACCCGGTATTCAATACCCACCACAGCGAACACGAGATGCTGCGTTACCTGAAACGGCTGGAAAACCGGGACCTGGCACTGACCCACTCGATGATCTCGCTCGGTTCCTGCACCATGAAACTGAATGCCACGGCCGAGATGATCCCGGTGTCCTGGCCCGAATTCGGCCGCATCCATCCGTTCGCGCCGCGCAGCCAGACCAAGGGCTACCGCGTGCTGCTTGAGGAACTGGACACCATGCTGCGCGCCATCACCGGGTTCGACGCCATCAGCATGCAGCCGAATTCCGGCGCCCAGGGTGAATACGCGGGCCTGCTGGCCATTCGCCGTTACCAGGCCGCCCAGGGTGAGAGCCAGCGCGACATCTGCCTGATCCCCCAGTCCGCCCACGGCACCAACCCGGCTTCGGCGCAAATGATGGGTTTGAAGGTCGTCGTGGTGAAAACCGATGCCGAAGGCAACGTGGACCTGGACGACCTGCACGCCAAAGTCGCGGACGCCGGCGACCGCCTGAGCTGTCTGATGGTCACCTACCCCTCCACCCACGGTGTGTACGAGGAAGGCATTCGCGAGCTGTGCGAGACCATCCATAAAGCCGGCGGCCAGGTCTACATGGACGGCGCCAATCTGAACGCCCAGGTCGGTGTCACCAGCCCGGCGGCCATCGGCGCCGATGTCGCCCACCTCAACCTGCACAAGACCTTCGCCATTCCGCACGGCGGTGGTGGTCCGGGAATGGGGCCGATCGGCGTCCGGTCACATCTGGCGAACTATCTGCCCGGTCACCCGGTGGTCGGCTCGATGCTGGACATGAACGACCAGGGTTCCGTCTCCGCTGCGCCCTTCGGCAGCGCCTCCATTCTGCCGATTTCCTGGATGTACATCCGCTTGCTCGGCGCCGAGGGATTGCGCCTGGCCACCCAGGTGGCTCTGCTGAACGCCAACTACCTGGTCGCCCGGCTCAAGGACCACTATCCCATTCTCTACACCGGCCGAAACCACCGGGTGGCGCACGAATGCATCCTGGACCTTCGGCCACTGAAGGCGGAGACCGGTATCACCGAGGTCGATGTGGCCAAGCGACTGATGGACTACGGCTTTCATGCGCCGACCATGAGCTTCCCGGTACCGGGCACCTTCATGGTGGAACCGACCGAGAGCGAGAGCCTGGCCGAGCTGGACCGCTTCGTCGACGCCATGATCCGGATCCGCCAGGAAATCGACAAGGTCGGACGCGGCGAATGGCCGGCGGACAACAACCCCCTGGTCCAGGCGCCGCACAGCCAGCAGGACCTCATCGACGACTGGCAACGCCCTTACGACCGTCAGACCGCCGTCTTCCCGCTGCCCTGGGTGTCCCAGGGCAAATACTGGCCCAGTGTTAATCGAGTGGACGACGTCTGGGGCGACCGCAACCTGTTTTGTTCCTGTCCGAGCCCGGACAGCTATATAGAGGAGTGACCATGGAATTGATATTGAGCGTGATGGCGTCGGACCGGCCGGGCATCGTGGAAAAAATCGCCTCCGTCATCGAGGCCGAAGGCGGCAACTGGCTGGAAAGCCGACTGGCCACCATGGCCGGCCGCTTCGCCGGCATCATCCGTGTGCAACTGGAGCAGGATCACTATGGCCCGTTGCAGCAGGCCCTGCAGGCGCTGCGCGACGACGGGTTGAGCATTCAGATCGAAGTCGGCGAAGCCGATACCGAAACGGTACAGGCCTACACCATCGAGGTGGTCGGCAACGACCGCCCCGGTATTGTCCGGGAAGTGACCCGGGCGCTGGCGGTGATGCATGTGAACGTCATCGACCTGAGCACCGAAGTGGAGCCGGCATCGATGAGCGGCGGGGTCTTGTTCAAGGCCGTGGTCGAGGTGGGATTAACCGAGGACCAGTCCATCGAGAAAGTGGTGAGTGGGCTGGAGGGCTTGTCGCCGGATTTGATGGTGGATGCGAAGTTGGGGGAATGAGGGAAGGTTAAAGTCGGGTTACGCGCTTCGCGCTACCGAGACGTCGGACCGACCCGACCTACGCTCTTGTAGGGTGGGCACTGCCCACCATTATTGAGTGCCGATATTGACGATTGCGCCACCGACAACAAGGTGGGCAATGCCCACCCTACGAAGTCTAGCCAGGAGACAACCCACGCAACCGCTCCGACCGACGCCGCAACAATTCCAGCGTGGTCAACAACAGAATCGACAGGGTCACCATCATGGTCGCCACGGCCAGAATCGTGGGGCTGATCTGCTCGCGAATACCCGACCACATCTGAATCGGAATCGTCCGCTGTTCCGGTCCGCTGACGAACAGCACGACCACCACCTCATCGAACGACGTGATGAAGGCGAACAAGGCACCGGATACAACCCCCGGCGTCACCAACGGCAGAATCACCTTGAAGAAGGTCCGTACCGGCCCGGCGCCGAGACTGGCCGAGGCGCGCGTCAGGCTGTGGTCGAAACTGCTCAGCGTGGCCGTGACGGTGATCACCACGAAGGGAATCCCCAGTGCCGTGTGCGCCAGTATCACGCCCAGGTAAGTTTGCGTCAGATTGATGCGCGAGAAAAAGAAGAACATCGCGGCCGCCGAAATGATCAGCGGTACGATCAGCGGTGAAATCAACAACGCCATGATGGTATTGCGGAACGGCATGTTCCGGCTCGACAAACCGAGCGCCGCCGTTGTCCCCAATATCGTCGCCAGAAAGGTCGAAGCAATGGCGATGATGACACTGTTCTTGATCGCGTTCAGCCAGGCTGAACTGGTAAAGAATTCCTGATACCAGCGCAGCGAATACCCTTCCGGCTTCAGCGCGAGCATCGAATCGGTGAAGGTGAAATACGGCTCGGAATTAAAGCTGAGCGGAATAATGACCAGCAAGGGGCCCACCAGAAACAGGAAAATGGCGGCACAAATCACCCGGAACAGGTAATACCAGATGCGCTCGCCTCGGGTTGCGTAGGAAGGTACAGCCATGCCTCACCCCAACTTCACGTTGTCGACACCGATGACTCGGTTGTATACCAGATAGAAAGCGATCACCACAAACAACAGGATGGACGCGATCGCCGCTGCCAGCCCCCAGTTCAACGAGGTCTGCATGTGATAAGCGATGAAATTGGTGATGAAGATACCCGATTGTCCACCCACCAGGGCCGGCGTGATGTAGTAACCGATCGACAGGATAAACACCAGGATGGAACCGGCGCCGATGCCCGGGATCGTCAACGGGAAATAGACCCGCCGGAACGCCAGGAAGGGGCGCGCACCCAGTGATCGGGCCGCATGCATATAGTGCGGCGGAATCGTCTTCATCACCGAATAGAGTGGCAGAATCATGAACGGCAACAGGATGTGGGTCATCGCGACCATGGTGCCGGTCTTGTTGTAGATCATCTGTAATCGATTGTCGGTACTGATCAGCCCGATACCGACCAACAGATCGTTCAATACCCCCTGCTGTTGCAGAATGGCGATCCAGGTCGTGGTGCGCACCAGCAATGATGTCCAGAACGGCAACAGCACCAGAATCATCAACAGGTTGGAATACCGCAACGGCGTGTTCGCCAGCAAAAAGGCGATGGGATAGCCGAGCACCAGACACAACCCGGTGATGGCCGCGCTCATCCAGAAGGTGCGGATGAACAGGGCGTTATGAATCTTGAGGTAGTCCGGCTGGTCGACGATATTGCCTTCGGCGTCGTAACGCATGTCGACGGCCGACAAATAATAGGAAAGCGTAAAGGGATCGGACTCGCGCTCGATCAGGCGCCAGGTATCGACATCCGCCCAATCCTCGTCGATGTCGATCACGGCCGCTTTATAGGGGCCTTCTTCGATACGGCCCGCCCGACGCGAGGTTTTCATGATCAACGATCGCATGCCGGAGGCTTCGTAGTTCAATCGGCTGGCTACGGTACCGATGGTGCGGGCTTCACCGCCTTCCACCAGATCCTGCACCAGTGCGGCGAATACCGGTTCGTCCGGGATGGATTCGCCGTCCCAACCCTCGAGTGCTTCGACGGTGCGAGACATATGATTGTGTACTTCCGGATTTTCGATACTGCGTTTAAGCATATCGAGAATCGGCAGCACGAATGCAACCACCAAAAACAGCAACAAGGGAGCGACCAGCAAAAAAGCACGTATACGGTGGCGGCGGGTCGTCCGCATGAGACTGGTCTTTAACGGCAACCCATCGGCCGTGGTCAGGACCGGGGCCTGTCCCATGTCATTCTGAGTCACATCGGAATCCTGTTCGGTCTGGGGAAATCGCCGGACCTGTGGGTACCGGCGAACCTAAAACAGTGGTCACGCCCGGCCAGGCGGCCGGGCGCTATCGGTTACGAACTCAGCGAGCCAGCCAAGCGTTGAAACGTTGGCTCAGCTCATCGCCGTAGTCCGCCCAGAACGCATCGTTCTTCTGGATGGCGGTGGCGAAGTTCGGACCGTAGGTGGGCATGTGCGGCTTCATGTCCACACCGGTTTCGGCGTGGGTGCTGACGCGGGCCGCGGAAGACTCGCGAGCGGGGCCGTAGGAGATGTACTTGGCCTGATCCGCCAGGCGCTGGGTATCGGTGGCGAATTCCAGATAGTCCCGGACTTTGTCCATCTTGCCGACCGGTACCACCCAGCCATCGAGTTCGAAGACCTGGTTGTCCCAGATGATTTCGAACGGCTGACCTTCGTTGACAGCGGCATTGAACAGACGACCGTTATAGGCGGAAGCGAAAGCGACTTCACCGTCGGCCAGCAGTTGCGGCGGCTGGGCACCCTCTTCCCACCAGATCACGTGATCCTTGATGGTATCGAGCTTGGCGAAGGCACGCTGAACGCCTTCTTCGGTTTCCAGCACGTCGTAGACGTCTTCAACCGGCACACCGTCGGCGACCAGAGCCCATTCCAGGTTGTTGATCGGTGCTTTCTGCAGCGCACGCTTGCCCGGGAAGTTTTCCACGTCGAAGACGTCTTCCATCAGGAACGGCTGGTTGTCTTCCGGGAACGCATCGGAATTGAAACCGATGACGTTGGAGTAGACGATCTGCGGGATGAAGCACTCGGTCAGGGAACCGTCGATGAAGTCTTCGGTCGGCGGTGTGCCGTCCGGCGCCGCTTTGAGCAGGGTGTCATGGTCGATCGGTTCGATCAGGCCTTCGTCGCAGGCGATCATGGCGTTGGCCGGCAACATGTCGACCAGGTCCCAGGTGATGTTGCCCGCTTGTGCCTGGGCACGCAGACCGGCCAGGCCATTGGCCGAGCGGTCGATGTTGACGATTTCGTCCCCGGTCTGCTCCATCCAGGGTTCATGGTAGGCTTTCTGTTGGCTCGCAGTGTAGGCGCCGCCCCAGGATACGATGTTCAGAGTGTCGGCCTGTGCCGCTGCGGCGGCCAGTGACAGTCCTACGATCCCGGCCAGGGTTTTACCTGTGGTCAGCTTCATGCTTTTCATGGGTAGCTCTCCTGATTGTCTGGAACCGGGGTTGACCCGGTTTGAGTTATTGTTGTTTTCGAAAATCGAATGCGTTGTTACGCATCGAGCGCGCGGCAATCCGTCAGGGACCAGCCCACACGAACCTTTTGGCCACGCTTTAATGCACCGTTGCCGCCGGCATTCGGTGTTTTCACCACAAAATCTCCGTTACCGCAGACACTAACGCGGGTGCGCAGGTGATCACCCAGGTAAATCACGTCTTTGACTTCGGCTTCGAAGATGTTGGGAAACGAACCCTCGTCCGGGTTGATGACAACCCGTTCGGGACGAATCGACAAGGTGGAATGATTGCCATTTTCGGTGACCGCGACGGGCAGGCAATCGATCACCGAATCGCCGTTCACCTTGACCTGACACCGATCCGCATCCAGCGATACGACGTCGCCGATGAAGCGGTTGTTCTCACCCACGAATTGGGCCACAAAGGCGTTCTCGGGCGCTTCGTAGAGCACATCGGGCGTCGCCAGCTGCTGGACCACACCATCGTTGAACACGGCGATGCGGTCGGACATGGTCAGCGCCTCGGCCTGATCGTGGGTCACGTAGATCATCGGCACGTTCAATTGCTCGTGGATGTGCTTGATCTCAAGCTGCATTTCTTCCCGCAGGTTTTTGTCCAGCGCCCCCAGGGGCTCGTCCATCAACACCAGTTTCGGGTCGAACACCAGGGCGCGCGCCAGGGCGACCCGCTGTTGCTGGCCGCCGGACAACTGTGCCGGGCGCCGGCCCTCGAAACCGGTCAACTGGACCATGGACAAGGCCTTGGCGACCTTCTCTTCGGTCTCGGCCTTGCTCAACCCGCGTACTTCCAACGGGAAGGCGAGGTTTTCGGCAATGCTCATGTGCGGGAAGAGTGCGTAGTTCTGAAACACCATGCCGATGCCGCGCTTGTGGGGCGGCAGGCTGTTGATCGGTGACCCCTGAAGCAGGATTTCACCGTGGGTGGGTGTCTCGAAACCAGCCATCATCATCAGGCAGGTTGTCTTGCCCGAGCCGGATGGCCCGAGGAGTGTGACGAATTCGCCGGGCGAGATGTCCAGGTTGAAATCTTTTACGACGAGCGTTTCACCATCATAACTTTTCTGTACGTTTTTAAACTGCGCGAACGGTTCCACTTCTTATTATTCCTATGCTGGGTTTTGGGTCGCTCGATACCCTTATACCTATAAATAACAGGCTGGCCTTCGTCCGTCCACCGTCTTTTCTCAAAGAATCCCTACAATTCCGTAATTGGACGCGGACATTGCCTCTTTGCGGCATGCCCACCGGTTCATGAGTCCGGAGCCTTACCGGCATGGGCCTAACAGGTGTTGAGAGCTCAAAGTAAATACGCGCATCGCCAAGGTGCGGACCATGCCGCCAATGCACCAACGGCAAGCATAGACCCGTGGGCGACCGGGCGCGTTCATCAAGTCAATCAGGTACAGCAATTTTCGGTCCAGATACAAAAAACGGGCCGCACCGGGCCCGTTTTCTATCGGTCAACGACTCGACCTCAAGTCCTCGGCTCGGATGCCAACCCTTTGTACAGGGAGAAACATCCGACCAGCAGGATAATGGTGAACGGCAGACCCGTTGACACCGCCATCGCCTGCAACGCCGTCAGCCCGCCGCCGACGATCAGCGCAACGGCCAGCAGACCTTCGAAAGAGGCCCAGAACACGCGCTGGGGTGTCGGTGCTTCCATCTTGCCGCCAGCGGTAATGGTATCGATCACCAGCGAACCGGAGTCCGACGAGGTCACGAAGAAGACGATGACCAGCACGATGGCGATGAAGGACGTGATTTGAGCCAGCGGCATGGCGGCCAGCATCTCGAACAGACGCAGGTCCAGACCGGCATTGACCACGGCTTCATAGCCTTCATTGACGTATTGGCTGATCGCGGTGCCGCCGAAGGCGGTCATCCACAGCGCACAGGCGGCGGAGGGGATCAACAACACGCAGACAATGAATTCACGGACGGTTCGGCCACGGGAGACCCGGGCGATGAACATGCCGACGAAGGGTGACCAGGAGATCCACCAGGCCCAGTAGAAGGACGTCCAACCCTGGCTGAAGTTGGCGTCTTCCCGCCCGAACGGCATCGATAACCCGGGGAAATTCTGCGCGTAGGACCACAGGTTGCCGAAAAAGCCGGTGATGATGGCCAGAGTCGGACCGACAATGATCACGAACAACAGCAACAGCAACGCCAGACCCATGTTGATCTCGGACAGTCGCTTGACGCCCTTGTCGAGCCCGGCGACCACGGAAACCAGGGCCACTGCGGTAATACACAGAACCAGGATCACCTGGGTCGTGTTCCCGTCGGGAATGTTGAACAGGGCATTCAGGCCGGCGGTGGCCTGAGCCGAACCGAGGCCGAGCGATGTCGCCAGCCCGAAGATGGTCGAGAATACGGCCAGAATATCGATGACGTGGCCGGGCCATCCCCATACCCGTTCACCCAGGATCGGATAGAAGATGGAGCGCACGGTCAGCGGCAACCCTTTGTTGTAGGCGAACAGTGCGAGGCCCAGAGCCAGCACCGCATAGATCGCCCAGGGATGCATACCCCAGTGATAGATCGTGGCCGCCATACCCAGACGACGCGCGGCTTCGTTGTCGCCTTCGGCCGCACCCAGCGGAGCCCAGTCCGTTCGCATGCCTTCTTCCGCAGCGGTACCGCCGACGGCCGTCTGGAAGTGACTCATCGGCTCGGAGACGCCATAGAACATCAGGCCGATGCCCATACCGGCGGCGAACAGCATCGCGAACCAGCCGGGGTAGGTATAGTCCGGCTTGGCTTCGGTACCGCCCAGACGCACCTTACCGAAGGGCGAGACAACCAGTGCCAGGCATGCCAAGACGAAAATGTTGCCGCTCAACAGGAAGAACCAATCGAAGTTGGTGTACAGCCAGGACAGCAAGTTTTCGAACATTGGACCCACGCTGCTCTGAAAGGCCAGCGTCAGAAAGACAAAGGCGACGATCGTCAGGCCCGAAATCATGAACACCCGGTTGTGGATGTCGAGGCCGAACGGGCCAATGTTGAACTGAACATTGTCCTGTCCGACCTGATAGTCGGTGTCGATCGGATTCGCCTTCCCTTCGGGAGGGATCATATCCGTGTTTTCGGTCATTTAAGTCCCCTACTCTGAAATGTAAGTACTTCATCCACCGAGTGGACCCGGTGGGCGCCCGGACGGACACGCCCAACATCACCCCTCCACACGGCGAAGCTCAGTATAGACGTTTTTATCCGGCCTTTATTTTGTGGTCTAAACAATAAATGTCAGACGCTTTCTTTACAACCCCGAGCGGTATGAAAACCCCTCTTTACGACTGTAACAAATACACACTAACGCATCGGTCGGGATTTGGAAGAGCGCGACGGAAATGGCGAATGAAAGGTCGCTTTCAGGCTGGAGCGGGGTTAAAAGTCGGACCGGGTTTCGAAAGCCACGGTCCGGAAGGGGTCATTGGATAATAACTGATCAGTCGTCCACGGTTTCCAGTCGCTCGCCGAACTGCAATTCGGCCAACCGCCGGTAAAGTGGCGAGTTCCGCTGCAGTTCCTGGTGGCTGCCCTCGGCGATGACCCGACCCTGGTCCATGACCACGATGCGATCGGCGCCGAGCACAGTGGACAATCGATGGGCGATGATCAGCGTGGTTCGGTTCTTCATCAGCTTGTCGAGCGCCCGCTGGACCTGGAATTCACTCTCGGCATCCAACGCGCTGGTGGCTTCGTCCAGCAACAGGATGTCCGGATCCTTGAGGATGGCCCGGGCAATCACCAGTCGCTGCTTCTGGCCGCCGCTGAGACGTACACCGCTCTCACCCAGATCGCTGTTGAATCCGTCCGGCAAATCCTGGATGAAATCATAGGCGTTGGCGGCCCGCGCGGCATCGATCACAGCCTGATCCGGTGCGTCCGGCCGGCCATAGCGGATGTTGTGCCAGACATCGTTGCTGAACAGAACCGGTTGCTGGGGGACCAGCGCCATATGTTCGCGCAATGCGTCCAGAGTGACCCGCCGAACGTCCCGGCCCAGCAATTCAATGGTCCCCTGTTGCGGGTCGTAAAAGCGCAGCAGCAGCTCGAACAAGGTCGATTTGCCGGCGCCGCTGGGCCCGACCAGAGCCACGGTCTCGCCGCGACGGATATCGAGCGTCACGCCGTCCAGCGCCGGTCGGTCGAGCCGGCTCGGATAGCTGAAGGTGACATCGCGCAGCGACAGATGCACCGGACTGTCGGCATTGACAGCCTCGGGTTCGGCGGGGCTGGTAATCAGCGACGGTTCGGCCAGCAATTCGATCAAACGCTCGGTCGCACCGGCGGCCCGCTGCACCTCACCATACACTTCGGACACCCCGGCGACGCCGAAGGCCACCATCACCGCATAGAAGACAAAGGCGGCGAGCTCACCGCCGGTCATCTGGCCGGTCATGACATCGTAACCGCCCACCCAGACCATGGCGGCGATGGCGGTGAAGGCCAGCAGTATGACCACCGCCATCAGGATGGAACGCTGACGGATGCGTTGGCGAGCCACGTTCAGGGCCTCGTCGACCTCACGCTGGAAAGCGGCCTTTTCAAAGCTTTCACGAGCATAGCTCTGCACCGTTTTGATCTGGCGAATGATTTCGCCGGCATAGGTGCCGACATCGGCCACGGTGTCCTGACTGCGACGGCTCAGAGTGCGTACCCGGCGCCCCATCCACAGCACCGGAATCAGAATGGCCGGCACGCCCAGCAGGACAACGCCGGAGAGTTTCAGGTTGGTCACCAGCAACATGATCAAACCGCCGGTTACGGTCAGCAGGTTGCGCAACGCGAACGACAGGCTGGAGCCGATGATGGACTGCAACAGGGTCGTATCGGTGGTCAGCCGCGACATGATCTCGCCGCTTTTGTTTTCCTCGAAGTAGCTGGGGTGCATGTGCACCAGGTGCGAGAACACATCGGCGCGCAGGTCGTTCGAGACGCGCTCGCCCAGCCAGGTCACCAGATAGAAACGGATGAAGGTACCGACAGCCATAGCCACGACCAGGACCATCACCAGCCCCAGCGTCCGGTTCAGCGCGCCGATCGATTCGGCGAGGATACCCTGGTCGATCACCAGGCGTACGCCCTGCCCCAGCGCCAGGGTCAGCAGAGAGGTCAGGATCAATGCCGCCGCGGCACCGGTCATGATGCCGCGATAGCGACGCAGATAAGGCCACAGCTGGGCCAGAAAACCGAAGGGCACCCGCGGCGCTTCGGGTGCCTGCACACGGGTGGGATCGGGTTGGTTCGAATCCGGGGACTGGGTCGACATGACGGCTTCCTGTTATGAAACCTTGTCGAGATCAGGGTGCGGCGCCCGATTACCAAGCCCCGCCCCCTGAAAAAGTGACTTATGTCTTAGCGCAACATGGAAAAGTCGCCCAGGCTCTTCTCGACGATGCGGCGGGAGATCGATTCGACCGCGGCCTCGGCCGATTTTTCACCGGCCAGGACATCGTGTGTTTCCTGGGACAGGTAGCGGGAGACGTATTTGTAGATACGACCGGTCGAGGAGGATGGACGCAAGGCTACGTTGTTCAATGCCTGCCCGACGGGTTCAAACACGGCGTTTTGCGACGTCAGAGCCGTATCTTCGTAGAGTGCGCTGCGCGTGGGCAGATAACCGTGTTCCGCCCGGCGACGCTGTTCGGCTTCGCTGGTCAGAAAACGCACCAGATCGGCGGCCAGTTGCGGGTTTTTGGTCGCTTTGGTCACGCCCAGATGCCAGCCGCCCAGCGCCCCGGTGGGTTGCCCTTCGTCGCCGCGCGGCAGCACGGTCACGCCGATCTTGCCGGCCACATCCGAGGTCTCCGGATTGTTGCCGAGACTCCAGGCATAGGGCCAGTTGCGCATAAACAGGGCATTGCCGGCCTCGAACTGCGCCCGGGCATCCTCTTCCCGATAGCCGAGCACGGCCGGTGATGTGATCTTGCCGACCCAGTTGGCGGCCGTGGCCAGCGCCTTGACGGCTTTGTCGTTGTTCAATGTCACCGTCTGGCCTTCGTCGACGACATTGCCGGCATCGTGACTGACCAGCCATTCGACGACATTGCAAGTCAGGCCTTCGTAGTCGCTGCCCTGCCAGACATACCCCCAGAATTCCCGATTCTGCGGACGCTCGCCGGCTTGAATGTCGGTCGCGATCCGTTCCAGCTCCGACCAGGTGGCGGGAACGTCGTAGCCGTACTGGTCGAGCAAATCCTTCCGGTAGTACAACAGACCGGTGTCAACGTACCAGGGCAAGGCGATGAGCCGCCCATTGATGGTGTCGTTGGCGATCAGATTGGGGAAGAAGGCATTCTCGTCGGGAATGTACGGCGACAGGTCGAGCAGGTATTCATGCAGCAAACCGGGCCAGATTACGTCGATCTGGTAGACATCGACGGTGTCGTGCCGCTCGCGCAGTAACAGTTGATACATCGCCAGGCGTTCGGTGGAGGATTCCGGTGTGGCGATGACTTCCACGTCGTGGCCGGTTTGTTCCGACCAACGTGCGGCCCCTTCCTCGCACAGTTGCCGCTCCATGCCGACAGCACCGCAGGCGATGGTGATCTGGGCAGCCGTAGCAGCGCCCGACATCAAAAAGCCCGGGATGGCGGTCAATAAAAGGGTAAGGCAGGTGCGAACGGACAGCTGACTGACTTGCATAACGGCCCTCGTTTCGTCTTGTTGTGATTGTTGTGTGTCGAATCAAACGCTTTCTTAAACGTTTAAGATGGCATTATAAACCAAGCCGCACCCTTTTTGACCACCCCGACACATCATTTTACAGTGACCGCCCCATTTGCACGCACAGGACCGCCGCCATGAACGACCCGACCCGCCCGCTGATGACCAAGGAAGCCCGTGAAACCCTGAATCAGGGCGTTCAACGGTGGTTCGAGAGTGAATTAAACCTGGAACTGGGGCAATTTGAAGCTGATTCGGTGGTCGACTATTTCGTCGAACAATTGACTCCAGCGATCCACAACCAGGCCATACAATCGGCTCTGGCGCTGTTGCGGGAGTACCACGCGCGGATCGAGGATGACGTTTACGCGTTGGAACAACCGGAGCCCTGATGCGCGGAGAACGGCCCGGCTAACCAGCCAATCCTTCCGGGGCGACTTCGCACACCGCATTCCCGAATGCGTCCTTCAACATGGGCCACGCCTCGATCAGCCGTTCCAGTCGCTCCAATGACCCGGTCGTGATCAATCGCGTCGAGACGGCGGCCGGCTCCGGCTGATAGCGACGGCCCACTTCGGCCGCGATGGCTTCCCCGGTGTCGATCAACTGAATGTGCTCCCCGGTCAGGGCCTGAATCTTCGAGCGCACCAGCGGATAGTGCGTACACCCCAGTACCAGGCGATCGACGCCTTCCTCAACCAGACCGGGCACGTATTCGTGCAGCAAACGGTCGATGTCGGGGTTGTCGGGCCCCAGTTCGATGGCGTCGGCCAGGTGCGGGCACGATTGATTAAATATGCGGGTGTTGGGGTTGAACCGGGCGGCGAGTGACTGATAACGCTCGGACGCGAGGGTGTTTTCGGTGGCCAGTATGCCGATGGAACCGGAGCGGGAGCCCAGCGCGGCCGGCTTGATGCCGGGCTCGACGCCCACGATGACGATGCTGTGGCGTTTGCGCAGGGCGTCGATGCAATGGGCGGTGGCGGTGTTGCAGGCGACGACGAGGACGGTGGCGCCCTGGTTGATGAGCCAGTCGGCGATGCTGTCGCAGCGCTGCTGCAGAGCCCAATCGGGTTTGGAGCCATAGGGATTGTGTTTTTGGTCGGCGACATAGACCAGGGGGGCGTCCGGCAGGCGCTGACGGATCCAGGCCAGGACGGTCAAACCACCGATTCCAGAATCAAAAACGCCGATCACATGACTACCCCCTTGCCTTCGTGGCAGGCAAGACTACGGCGAGTTTGAACGCAAGTAAACTGGGGAGGTTGGACGCTGGTGGCAATGGTCCGCGCCAGAGGAGGGGGCAAACCCATCCAGGGTCGCGCGGTGTGCCGCCCACTCAATACCTCCCTGTAGGCTAGACGGCAGCATCCCTGCTGCCCACTTCCCTGGCTAGGTTAACCCCCTCCCCTGTCGCTGAGTCAGGTGGTGATTCCCAACCAAACCCAACTCATGTTGGGCGTTAACCTGTAGGGCGGAAGAGCGACAGCGTGATCCGCCAACCGTAGGGTGCGCATCGCGCACCGTGGGTCAGTAGGTTGGATTAGGACCGAAGGTCCGTAATCCAACACACAAACCACAACCCCTACAACTGCTCCAAAGCCGCCTTCGCCTCAACGAACTCGAGCCCCTGGTCCTCAGCAACACTCTTATAGGTCAACTTGCCTTTGCACACATTCAACCCGTTCAACAGGTGCGCATCGTCCAGCATGGCCTGTTTCGGGCCTTTGTTGGCGATGGCCAGGGTAAACGGCAGTGTGGCGTTGTTCAGGGCCATGGTGGAGGTGCGGGCGACGGCGCCGGGCATGTTGGCGACGCAGTAGTGGACCACGTCGTCGATGATGTAGGTCGGCTCGGCGTGGGTGGTGGCTTTGGAGGTTTCGAAGCAGCCCCCCTGGTCGATGGCGACGTCGACGAGTACGGCGCCGGGCTTCATGCGCTTGATCATCTCGGCGGTGACCAGTTTCGGGGCGGCGGCGCCGGGAATGAGGACGGCACCGATGACGAGGTCGGCTTCGAGAACGTGTTGCTCGACGCTTTCGCGAGTGGAATACACGGTACGAATGCGGTTGGAATATTGATGGTCAAGCGCGCGCAGGGTGTCGATGTTCTTGTCGAGAACGACGACTTCGGCGCCCAGGCCGATGGCCATGGCGATGGCGTTCTGTCCGACGACACCGCCGCCGATGACGGTGACTTTGGCCGGTTCGACACCGGGTACGCCGCCGAGCAGCAGGCCGCGTCCGCCCTGGGCTTTCTCCAGGCAGTGAGCGCCGGCCTGGATGGACATACGGCCGGCGACTTCGGACATGGGCGCGAGCAGCGGCAACCGGCCGTGGCGGTCGGTGACGGTCTCGTAGGCGATGCAGGTGGCGCCGGATTCGATCAGGTCGCGGGTCTGGGCGACGTCGGGGGCGAGGTGCAGGTAGGTGAACAGGGTGTGGTGTGGCTTGAGCATTTTGCGCTCGACGGCCTGCGGCTCTTTCACTTTGACGATCATTTCGGCCCAGTCGAAAACGGCTTCGGCGGTCGGCAGGATCTCGGCGCCGGCGGTCCTGAATTCGTCGTCGGTGAAGCCGATGGCGGCACCGGCCTGGGTTTCCACGGCGACGTCGTGGCCGTTATGCACCAATTCACGGACGGCGGTCGGCGTCAGGCCGACGCGGTATTCGTGGTTTTTGATTTCCTTGGGTACACCTACTTTCATGCTGAAACCCCCTGAGGCTGGTCGGTTCTTGTGGTTGTTCGGGCCGGTCATCCGTGGGAGACGGTGACGGACCGGCGTTTCGGATGCCGATCAGTATAGAAAGAGATGCCTCGAAAGAGGCACTGAATCACGGGCCGATTAGCCGCTTTTTTAATACAGAATGGAGCCCCCACCACCTATAATCCTGAAAACCACTCCATTTACAGGATAATCCTCTTTCATAACCTCAAGGCGATGATCAAGACAGGCCTGTCACGGGCTGTATGGCGGGTCTGTCACGCTGGCGGGACGGTTAGGCGGCTATGGCGATGAGATCCAGCGCAAAAAACGGTGCCACCAGGGCCGTTCCCGGGCGATCCGGTCGACTTTGTTGCGGTAGTAGCAAGCGCTGTAGAAGGCTTCGTTGAGTTCGAGCGGGGAGACGGGTCGGTTGAACAGGAGGCGGAAGTGGCGGTCGCCTTCGCACAGCAGGCGTTCGGCGGCGCGGTTGTCTGGGGCGTCGAAGTCGTACATTTGGTGGGTGTCGGCGAAGTGGATGCGGTGATGGTCCATCTGGTCGGAGAACCAGGCGATCATCCGCTCTCTCTGATTCATGGGTTTCTCCTGGTCGGTGGTTCCTTGAAGTATTCTACCAAATAGCGTCGTTAGGTGGTTGGTTTGGCGACGGCTCGGGAAGATACGTGCCAGGAACCCGCGCCGGCTACCGGTGGTTCCCCCTCGGGGTCGTGCGGTATGCCGCCCACTCAACCCGTCCATGGGGCCTAGACCGCAGCATCCTTGCTGCGGACTTCCCCGATGGGGAACCACCGGCATCCGTCGCTCAAACCAGTGCCTCCACTATCAACACTCAAACCGCCAATGCGCTTGTTGCGACCACCAACGCCAATTCCGTCATCTGACTTCAATTAGGCTGTTAAGCTCCCACCAAACTGACATCTCTGACGGAATGTCGTTCAACCAATCTCGGGGTGAACCTGAGTGGTTGCTCGACGCTGGGGATTTTGGGGTCGAGGTCGTGCAGGACGATGCGGGCTGCGAGGGCGCCCATTTCGTGGATGGGGTAGCGGATGGTGGTGAGCCGGGGGTTGAGCAGTCGGGCGAGGATGACGTCGTCGAAGCCGACGATGGAGATTTCCTCGGGGACTCGGTGGCCGGCGTCCTGAAGCATGGTGATGGCGCCGGCGGCCATGGCGTCGTTGTAGGAGAAGACGGCGGTGACGCCGAGTCGGCGGCTCATGACTTCGGCCATGGCGTAATGACCGCCTTCTTCGTCGGGGAAGGCTTTGACCAGTTTGCGTTCGTCGAATTCGATGCCGAATTCTTCGAGCGCGCGACGGTAGCCGTGCACGCGGTCGGCGCCGTCTTCGATGGCGATGTTGGTGCCGATGTAGGCAATGTTGGTGTGGCCCTTGGTCAGCAGGTGCCGGGTGGCGAGGTAGGCGCCGTATTCGTTGTCGAGGTAGACACAGCGGTGTTCCCAGCCGGGTATCAGGCGGTTGATGATGATGATGGGTACGTCTTGTTCGAGCAGGTTGATGAGTTCTTCGTCGGGCAAGGCCTTGGAGTGGACGACCAGGGCGTCGCAGCGGCGTTCGAGCAGGAAGCGGATGGATTCGCGTTCGTGCTCGGGGTGGTGGTAGCCGGCGGTGACGATGACGTGTTTGCCGGCGTCGAGGACGACGCGGTGGACGCCGGCCATCAGTTGGGCGAAGAAGGGGGAGTCGATTTCGCCGACCAGCAGGCCGATGCAGTTGGATTTGTTGCTGACCAGGGCCCGGGCCAGGGTGTTGGGCCGGTAGTCCAGTTCGTCCATGGCGGCGAGGACGGCCTGGCGTTTCTCCGGTACCACGGAGGCGGAGTGGTTGATGACACGGGACACCGTGGAGACGGATACGCCGGCGGCTTTAGCGACATCTTTGATGTTGGCCAAGGATGGTGCTCCTGGTTCTGGTCGTTGTGGCTGGGCTCGAAATCGGTTTCCACCGCAAGTTTGACCGCTTTCCCCCCGGGTTACAACGATGCGTCGGGTTTGGCGTGGGATTGAGATGCTTGAAAACGTTTTCAAATTCGATAGACTGGTCGCCATTGCTTTAGGAGACGACTATGAAGACCACGTCATTCGACCCGACCGATCACCCGCATCGCCGCTATAACCCGCTAAGCGATGACTGGGTATTGGTGTCCCCGCACCGTGCCAAGCGCCCCTGGCAGGGTCAGACCGAAGCGTCGGACGATGTCGAACTCCCCTCCTTTGACGCGGGATGTTATCTGTGTCCGGGCAACGAGCGCATCTCCGGTGATCATAATCCCGAGTACCAGGACACCTTTGTTTTTGGTAACGATTTCGGTGCCTTGATGCCGGACGGGCCGGAATTCGAAGGCGACGATGACCCGTTAATGCGGGTTCGCGCCGAACGCGGTGAGGCCCGGGTCATCTGTTTCAGTCCGGATCACGCCAAGACGTTGCCGGAACTTCCGTTACCGGCTATTCGGCGCGTGGTGGACACCTGGGTCGAACAATTGGAAGACCTCGGCCGCCACTATCGGTGGGTGCAGTTGTTCGAAAACAAGGGCGCGGTCATGGGATGCTCCCAACCGCACCCGCACGGTCAGGTCTGGGCCAATACCAGCCTGCCGTCGCTGCCGGCCCGCGAGGACCGATCCCAGCAGGACTATCTGGACCGAAGCGGTTCGCCGATGCTGCTGGATTACGCCCGACGCGAAGCCGAAGACGGCCGGCGCACGGTGGTGGAGAACGAGCACTGGATCGCCGTGGTGCCCTTCTGGGCGGCCTGGCCGTTCGAGACCTTGTTGTTGCCGAAAGCGCACCGTCCGCATCTGAACGCACTGAACGATGCGGAGAAGGATGCATTGGCCGACGCCTTGAAACGGCTGACCACGCGCTACGACAACCTGTTCAATACCGCCTTCCCCTACTCCATGGGATGGCACGGTGCGCCCTGCGATGATTCCGATGCCGGCCATTGGCAGTTACACGCTCATTTTTACCCGCCACTGTTGCGCAGCGCGACCGTGCGCAAGTTCATGGTCGGCTATGAAATGCTCGCCGAACCCCAGCGTGACCTGACGCCGGAACAGGCCGCCGAACGGCTGCAATCGCTGAGCGACATCCATTACAAGGAGGCCCGCTGATGGATTTACTGAACCGAACCCGATCGGGCTTCGAGCGTCTGTTTGGCGCCCCGGCACAGGCGACGTTCCAGGCGCCGGGACGCGTCAATCTGATCGGCGAACACACCGACTACAATGACGGCTTCGTCCTGCCGGCCGCCATCGATTATCACACCGTCATCGCCGGACGCACCCGCCCGGATCGAACGGTTCGGCTGTGCGCGCTGGATCTGGACGAAGCCTGGTCGGAATTCGATCTGGACGCCCCGATCTCCCGGGACCTGGACGCCCCCTGGTCGGACTATATTCGCGGCGTCTGCCAGGTACTCCTCAGCGAAGGCTATCGATTGAGCGGTGCGGACCTGGTCATCGCCGGCAATGTGCCCCAGGGCGCGGGGCTCAGTTCCTCAGCCTCACTGGAAATCGTCACCGCCAAAGCCATGACCGGGCTCAGCGGTGAGCCGTTGGACGGTACCCGGGCCGCCATTATCGGCCAGAAGGCTGAAAACGACTTTGTCGGCTGCCAATGCGGCATCATGGATCAATTGATTTCCGCTCGCGGACAACAGGGGCACGCGGCCCTGATCGACTGTCGCAGCCTGGCGACCCGGCCGGTGGCCATGCCGGCCGATGCCGCCATCGTGATCGTCAATTCGAATGTCAAGCGCGGCCTGGTCGGCAGTGAATACAATACCCGGCGGCTCCAGTGCGAAGAAGCGGCTCATATCATGGATGTTCAGGCCTTGCGAGACGCCGATATGGAACGGCTGGAACACTACCGCGGTGACATGGACGACGTCACCTACCGCCGCGCCCGCCATGTCATCACCGAGAACGCCCGCACCCTGGCGGCGGCCGATGCGCTGGAGAGTGGCGACTGGTCGCGCATCCAGCGCCTGATGGCGGAGAGCCACGCGTCGATGCGCGAGGATTTCGAGATCACCGTCCCTCCCATCGACGGCCTGGTGGCGATGATTTCCGAGACGCTCGGTTCCCAGGGCGGTGTGCGCATGACCGGCGGCGGCTTCGGTGGCTGCGTGGTCGCCCTGGTACCGGAAAGCCGGGTCGAAGGAGTTGTCGGCATCGTGCGGGCACGCTATGCCGTCGAATACGGCATCGAACCCAGCGTGCACATTTGCCACCCCGTGGACGGTGCTTTTCCGGGGGCTTGAATTAGCGCCCGGGTGGAGTGAAAACGCGCCCCGCCAATGGACTTGCCCGCCGCTTCCTTGGACAATGGCGCCCTTTTGAGCGATGACTGGAGCATCTCGTGTCCATCAATACCCTGATTGCCGAAGAAACCCTGGGTCAACTCGAAGACGGTCGTACGGTCAAAGCCTATACCCTGGGCAACGAAGCCGGAGCCCGGGCTCGCTTTACCAATCTGGGTGCCGCTTTTATCGGTTTTACCCTGGGCGACGACGTAGCCACCGACCTGATTCTCGGGTGCGACACCCTGCAAGCCCTGATCGACCAGCGTGCCCACCTGGGAACGACCGTCGGGCGCTACGCCAACCGCATCGGTTTTGGCAAGACAATGCTGGATGGGCAGCCGCTGACGCTCGATGTGAATTCTTCGCCGCACCACCTGCACGGCGGCACACCCGGCTTCGGGCACCAGCTGTGGGAGAGCCACATCACTCTGGACAACGATGTCCCGACACTGACCTTCCGCTATCGTTCGCCGGATGGTGAAGCGGGGTTTCCCGGCGATCTGGACGTGGAACAGGTCATCCGGTTGTTGCCGGACAACAGCGTCGAGATGCGCTATGAGGCCTCCACCAATCGCCCGACCCTGGTCAACCTGACCAACCACGCCTACTTCAATCTGGCCGGCTCGACACACGGTTCACTGGCCGGACACGAATTTCGCATTCACAGCGACCAGTATACCGAGGCCGACGAGACCGCCCTGCCGACCGGTCGGGTACTGCCGGTGGCGGACAGCGTGATGGACCTGCGGGAATGGACGGACGTGGCCGACCGCCTGGTCGCGCTGGACGACCCGACTCTGAAACGGGCCGGCGGTTACGATCACAACTATGTGTTCGGGCGGGAAAACCGGTCTGCTCCGCAATTATTGGGCGAAGCCTGGCACAAGGAAAGCGGACGCTGGCTGAAATGCTTCAGCACTTTGCCCGGCCTGCAGTTCTACACCGGCAATTTTCTGGAGGGAACGCCGAAGAACGACCGTGAACGCTATGAGCGCCACGGCGCGTTTTGTTATGAGCCCGGATACTGGCCGGACTCTCCGAACCACGCCGACTTTCCGGATTGCGTGGTACGGCCCGGCACACCCTACCGGGCTTTGATTCGGTATCAGTTCGGCAAGGACTGATCCAGTTCGCGCTGAGCGGCGCGCTCCCGGGCCTTGCGCGCCTTACGCTCGGCGATCGACTCGCGCGCCTCAACCCCGATGTGTGCCTCGCCCCGCTGCTTGGCCAGTTGAACCTGACGCTCGCGTTCGATGAACCGCTGACGGCGTTCCTCGGTCACGGTATCGTAGCAATGCGGGCAGCTAACCCCCCGCTCGTAATGGGCGTGCTGCTTGTCGGCCTCCGAAATCGGCATGCGGCAGGCGTGGCACTGATCGTACCCGCCCGGTTCCAGGCCGTGTTTGACGGTGACCCGGTTGTCGAACACGAAACACTCGCCCTGCCACAGGGACTGCTCGGCCGGCACCTCTTCCAGGTATTTGAGAATGCCACCTTCCAGGTGATACACCTCGTCGAACCCCTGTTGCTTTAAAAAGGCCGTGGATTTCTCGCAGCGGATGCCTCCGGTACAAAACATGGCGACTTTTTTATGCCGGGCGGGATCGAGTTGCTCCTGAACGTATTCCGGGAACTCCCGAAACGTCTTGGTGTTCGGGTTGACGGCGCCTTTGAAGGTACCGATGGCGACTTCATAATCGTTCCGCGTATCGACCAGAAGCACATCCGGATCGGAGATCAGATCGTTCCAGGCTTCGGGTTTGACGTAGGTTCCAACGATATGGCGCGGGTCGATGCCGTCGACACCCATAGTCACGATCTCTTTCTTCAATTTGACCTTGGTGCGATAAAACGGCATCTCGTCACAGAAGGATTCCTTGTGACTGAGGCCGGCGAACGGCGGCTGATCTTTCAACCAGCCAAGCAGCCGTTCGATAGCGGGGGCGCTGCCGGCCACGGTGCCATTGATGCCCTCTCCGGCCAGCAGGAGCGTACCGCGAATGCTTTCCTCGTTCATCAGGTCCAGCAGCGGCTGACGGTAGGCTTCAAAATCTTCCAGGCGCACGAAATGGTAGAGCGCCGTTACTACGATGCTTTGAGTCATGGATCGATCCTATAGCGGGCTGAATCGTAAATTCAGAGCCATGGGTGTTTTCAACGGGCCTGATCATGCCATGCCCGACCGGGGCGCGGATTTTATCAGGTTAAGCAACCAGGGCAAGACGGGGACGGCGGCCGCAACCTGCGATCAATGGCGTGATTCGGTGTTCGATCACCGTACCGGGATGCGGCTTTCGACAATACACCGATTATGGGTCACCCCACTCCATTCAGGCTTTCCAGCCGATCCAGCCAGCCCATCGTCAATTCCGGACGGCTGGCGTTGTATTTGGCAATGCCCTTCAACAGTACCGTTTGCGCTTCTTCAACATCGCCCCGATGAACCAACAACTCGGCCAGTTCGCCATAACAGGCGCAGACCGACAATTCTCGCCGGAACAACGCCTCCGCCCGATCCGCCCAACCGGCTTTTTGGCAGGCCTGCCACGCATACCCCAACAGACGCCGTCGACGTTCCTGGCCCTGCCAGGACAGGCCGGTGCCCTTTACCTTCGGCAGATTCTGTTCCAGATAAGGGACGATGTATTGCCAATGCCGCGGTTGGAACGCATTCCGTTCCAGCACGGCCATTACCTCGGCATGCGGCAGGCATTGCAACTCGTCCACCAGTAAGGTGCCGAACAACCATTCCAGACGCTGCGCCGGAGGGCGGTTCACCTCGGGCAGTGCGCGCAAAACCGGCACCATGCAGGCGCGCAGCTGGTCCAGCGTCTCGGGCTTGCGACCATGCCCGCCCACCAGGGCCGGCGCCTCCCGGACCAGTTGCTCCGCGAGATCGAGCATGGAATCCATTTGCCGTTGTTGCGCCAGCCAGGTGATACCCAGACGAAAGCCACTCAAGTCGGCGGTGGGTTGATGGCCCGGCCTTGGCCGGAGCATTCGGGCCTTGCAGTCACGCACCAGGTCCGACAGAGCGGTGTGTAGGCGACCGGCCATATCCTGCGGGTCACAGAGGGTCGTATCGGTTTGAACATCAGTCATCAGTGTCTTCCTTGTTTGCTTGTTTATGACAGGGGCTCGTTCAATCGTCAGTGGCGACCGAACGTCTCCACAAATAATTTTCTGGCGGACATGTCTCTCAATCTCAGCCTATTGGAACGGGAGCGGCTGGAGAAATCGGCGCTGTTAGCCATGTTCGGTGTACAGTTCCAAACCATCACCTGTGACACAGCTCAAATACAGCCCTCGGAAAACCCAATTAACCCCGCCCAAGGTGGTTCGGGAAAGTTTTGGGCCGTATTCGACACATTGGTACCTCACCGTCGTAGATTCACTCCAGTAGGAAATGTCTACGTGCTTTTTCAGGTTCGTGCACAGGTAGCCCACCGCTACCTTCATCTTCTCTCTGACACCATACTGGGTATCCTTGTATTCCAATGCGTGGCCCCGACCGACCAGCATGTCCCAGTGCTTGTTGTAGATAACGGAAGTATCACCGTACCATTGGCTTTGCCCTCAGTTGCTCCAGTAGAACTCCCACGCGGTGATCGCCAATGACATGACCAGACCACCCACGAATAAGGCGGTGCCGATAATCGGGACCGCATTCAAGGCAAATACGGCCAGAAAGATACCGGAATAGACGGTCTTGAGCGCGTTGAGCAGTATGTTGACTAAATTGGCACTGACTTACATTGACAAATCTAACATCTCATCGAGTTCCAACCTTCCAAGCCGGTATCCCACATTCTTCATGTCGAGTGCATATATAGTTGAAATCAATATTCATCATCATTTCATGAATATCATCCGTATACCCAGACTCGTTTTCATAATGGCTATCTAAAGCAAATCCGAGAAACTTAATGTTTTCAAAGTATGGAATCAAACCCATATCAGTAACATTGGTTCTGTAGAAGTTCAGAGATATCATAGATCCCATGTTAGACAAAGGCATCAAGTTCGATATGCCAGTCCCTCCTAAGTTCAAGAATCTCAAATTGGTTAACTCACTAATGTACTCAAGACCCTCATCTGTTATATCTGTATTGGATAAATTTAAATACCTAAGGTTTCTCAATTTACCTATGTGCTTTAAGTCAGAATCTGTTATATTCATAGCATGAAGATCCAAATATTCAAGCTGACCTAGATTAGACAACAACTCCCATTGTTCGAATGTACTACCTCTGAGCCTCAAATACTCTAGGCCTTTTGCGGTTGACAGAAAACTGTAGTCATCCAATTCTGAGAATTTCAAATCAATAAACTCCACGCCATCAGGAACAACCAGGTTAGAAAGAGCACTATCTTTTGAATAATTCAAATAAAGCTGAACAAGTCCACTTGGCAATTTAACCTTATCTAGCTTGTCAGGAAGGTCCGTATTTGTAATATGCAAAGTCTTTAAGTTTGGCAGTGTGTCGCCATCAATAGTCAAGCCTTCTAAATATCCACCAAATATTCCCAAGCTTTTTAGTCCCGAAAGTGAAGATATTTCAAAATTATTAATATGACTCTCCACGAGCATGATATTCCTAAGACTTTCACTACAACCACTCATTGGCAAAGGATCTACAATCCTAGACTCAACAATCTCCACATGCTCTATTTCCTTTAAATCACAGAACCGACGCAACCCCTTTGCCGTAACATTAGAAACATAGACACCTAACAATGGAAAATCACTGGACAGTTGATTAAAGTCCAACTCAACACTTTTATCTCTTTGGTCACTCAGGTAAAGGTACCTTAAATTATTTAAGTCATTGATATACTCTATGTCGTTCTGGGATATATAGCTAGGATAAACACCGACCAGATCTCCTTCACGATTCCACAACAACTTAGAATAAGCACTGTAAAAAGGTGCAGAGTATTCCTCACTTCTTTCATTAAAGTTCTGGGTGCGTTCGATAATAGAGGGCTCTGACAATTCATCAATACCAACATTTTTGCTAATAACTTTCTCTTGGATTAATAGACCACTCTTAGAGTAAACATCTACGTTATCAGGGTTGTCCTCGCTAAAGTCGTATAACTGGCTCGCAATTTTCAACTCATCATTATTGACAAACCTTTTGATCTTCTCCTCCGTGTACGGTGGTTCCGGCCATTCTGCGGCAAAGACACTCCATACCGTTACTGCTCCAACCAACGCTGCCAATACTTTAATACCATTCATGTATCGCATACCTCTATCTTCAACCCTGCTTACCGTGTATGGTCTTCTCCCGTTCTATCCAACACTTCAGGAACTCACGCCAATCTTCGTGTGATACATCCGATGGACGGGTGACCGAATTGCTCAACTGATCAACGGTATAGAGTTCTTCGCCTTCTTCCGTTTCCCGTTTCGGGAAACGGCCACCACTGACCAGGGCTCGCCACACGATTCGGGCAAAAGGTGAATTCGAGTTTTGTTCGGCTTCCAGACCCAAGTTTTCAATAAACGACAACCACTCATTCTTAGCCTTGGCCTCTTCTTCATCGGATATGTATAGCCCTGGGTCTTCGCCTTGTCTTTTCATTACCCAGGACAGTTCGCCGTCATTCAGCTCAATACATTTCAATAGGGTCTCCCGGCTGACAAAGCCGACATCCAACTGTTTGGCGATGGCACACCAGGAAAATTCACCCCAACTCATCTCGCTTTCTATGAGGTTGATTTTCTTGATCAGCAACATGTCGGACGATTCGGTCAGCCGGGCCGTCATCTTATTAGCGGATGTCGGGCCATATTCGACACACTGATAGCCTATCGTCCTGGGTAGAGTGTAGTAACTGCGTGAAATCTGTTTTTTCAACTCTTCACATAGATAGCTTACAGAGACCACCATCTTCTCACTAGCACCGTAGTCTTTATCTTTGTATTCCAGCGCATGGTCCTGACCGACCAGCATATCCCAGTGCTTATCGTAAATGACGGAAGTATCACCGTACCATTGACTTTGCCCCCAATTATTCCAGTAGAACTCCCATGCTGTGATCGCCAATGACATGACCAAACCACCCACGAACAAGGCGGTCCCGACAACCGGCACCGCGTTCAAGGCGAACGCGGCGAGAAAGATACCGGAATTGACGGTTTTCAGCGCGTTGAGCAGTATGTCGCCCTGGTCGCCCTCCGCCATACTGGTCAGGGTGTTTCGGGTGTTGACATAGAAGGTCGCGACTTCCATGAGGATGCAAACCCGGTTAGCCCAGCCCATGGCGGACTTGCTCAGATTGTTACCGGCTGTCAACCAACGTCCTACTGATGACCCGTAAAAGGCTTTACCGGCTTCATCCGAATAGCGAAAGAACTCTTTCTTGAAAAGCGACTTGGCCACTCTTTCCGAGTTGCCTCCCTTACCAGCGGCGAATTCTGCCCAATATGCCATTTGAGAGGGAGCAGCCAATGCAGTTGAGAGTGGTCCACCATATTCAACTGTCTTTGTCGCAATACGATAGAGCGTATCCTGAAAGGCGTGTTCGTCAGGATCTTCCTGATCCCGTCCATCCATGAGGTCAATGAGACTCTTCACTCCCATACAAGTCGTGTAGATGAGATCAAGCCCTTTAATTGTCGCCTCAATTCGGTGAACTTTCGAAATCGCACCCTGGGCATCACCGTAGGCCCATTCGGCCAACGAATCATGGTTCAAAATGCGACGCATAGCGATTGGGTCGCCTTTTGCCAAAGTCCCATAGATAACTCTTGATAGGTGTTCGGTCTGCGATCGACTTCCAACCTTTGCTGCTACACGATATTGAAGGGCGTATAAGCGAACCATGAGTTGAGTTTGACTGTGAATATGAGGACTGTAGTGCTGCTTGAGCACTTGGCCGCCCAAATCAAAAACCGCCTGCATTAAGGACGGAGCTCCTGGGCCTCTAATGAAGGTAGTCTTGAATGAACCGTATATATTCCCTATAAGATCAGATAATGGCGACGACGGTAGTTCAGTTTCAAGTTTTCCGTCAAAAAATTGTGGCATTAATGACCTACTCAATGAATCGCTTCGGTCGGCCACTGATCTGACTTTTTCAACCATCAAATTCATGTCTGATCCGCTAGCCCATTCTACTAATAGCGGAGCTAGATAGTTGTTCTGCAAATTGAACTCACCAAACTCACTACTCTGTGGATCGTTCGAATCTTCGTCGGAATCCGAGCCACTTTTTAGTAGTTTCTTTGGTAACGGATTCATCGCCAAGTAGGCTAACAACCCAGCATACGCATCATAAACTAGCGAAGTATATGGTGTCGCCAATCCCTCTACCGCACTGACTGGAGGTTTCCAATGTTCCGCTGCCGAGCGAGCCTTCCCAACTCGAGTGGTATCGGATCTATCGACTTTGCTTAACTGCCAACTGACCCAATCCGACTGAACCGTCTCCGGTAAGTCCTCTTGCTGGTCCAGCCAAGTATTTACAGCCGCTTTCGCCTTGCTGTCGTTCAAGTGCCGGAAGCCGCGTTTGATTACGTCGATGTAGTGTTCCGCCGCCGCCTTGCAATCGGTCTGACGCTGGAACAGGTGCTGTTCCCGCCGGCTGTCTTTGTCGAGCACCTGGGTCGGCTCCGGCGGGTCGAGCACGGTTTCGCCGATGGCTTCCTGGAACCGTCGAATGGCCTCCACCAGCGCCTTTCGGTTGCTGATGTCGTCCGGGTCCAGCCGTTCGACCGGGGCGTCCACGCCTTGTTTGACCCATTGGGCCATGTAGCCCAGGGTTCTCATGTCTTCGCGTTTGTGGGCGTTCACCTGGATCAAGTGCTGTTTGGCTTTGTGGATGTCGTCACGGGCCTGAACCAGTTCGTGGGTGAGCTGACGCAGGGTTCGGGGAAGCTGTAGCTGTTCCGTACTGTAATCCACCCGGTATTTTACGGCCACGGCGTTACTTGCTTCAGCGCCGTCCAGTTCAGGTGCCTCGTAGGGGGTCGCTCGGGTGGGCAGGGAGGCCAGGTCTTGTATCGAGAGCGAACCATAGCCGAGTGGCAGTACCATGAAACCGTAGCTGTAGCCGCCCATCAGGTCGAAGTAGCCGCTGACGTCTTTTTTGTGCAGCTCCGCTTTCAGGGTCTTTTCACCCGACAAGTGGCTGTTTTTAAAGAGATTCGGGGGCCAGTCCAGTTCGCCCCGTCTCTGGTCGGTTGTGGCGTCGACATTGTCGAGTACCTGTTTCATATTCGCGGTATGGTCCGGGTACTCATAGCTGATCCAGTTCCCGGTCAGCGGGTCGTCGATGTAGGGGACTTTCCGGTCGGCCGTCCAACGCGCCAGGCTCTTTTCAAGCAGCATGAAATGACCGGTCTCGGGGTCCACCTCGGCGCGCAGTTCGTGGCCGTGTTCAGACTTGCCCTGCGTAATGAAGTCTGGTTTTCTGGGGGTCGGGTAGCCATCGCTATCGAGGTAGAGAATACCGACGGTGAACAAGCGCCCCAGTTCATGGTCCAGTTCGGTTCGGCCCAGGGCGTTGTCCTTTTGCGGGTGATAGCGCCAGCACAGCACCTGGGTGTTGCGGTAGGGTTCGCCATTCTCGTCAACGAACCGGGGGCGCACCGGCTGGATCATCCGTTGAAACAGGTTGGTGGAACGACTCGGGTCATGCCGGGTATGGCGGGCGACATACGACATCGGGCCTACCACATCGTATTTGTATCGGAAGGCGTCACGCAGGGTGTCTGCCAGTTGGTCAAGCTCTTGCGCGTCCGCTTTCAGTTGCCCCCAAAACAGAATCACGTCGCTTTTGAAGAAGGCTTTCTGCGCGAGGGTAGCTTTCGGATTCAGGTAACCTTCGCCCGCCAGGTTCAATTCAAGTTCAACCCATTGTTCAACGTAATCCGCTTCGAAAAAGACGGGCATTATGCAGTGCATACGAGCCAGCGGGCGGTCACCCGACAAGTATTCCTCGCACTCGCGCTCCACACGCTCAATGAAGGGTTCGATCTTGTGGAAGTTTAGAGACGCCGGGTTCTGCGTCAAAAGGCGATGTACGGCTTCCAGACTGCGCGGGAGGGCACGGAACGGGTTGCTGTCTTCCAGGGCGTCAAGGTTTGAGAATGCCAGCTCCTGTTTCAAGTCATCCAGGCGCTTTTTCAATTTAGACGTCAACTCACGCCATTTTGGCATGTGCTCGGTTTCGAGGTCATCGGCACCGCACTCGGCCAATGCTTCGATATTCCGGCGAAACCCATCGTAGTCGAAGGCGGGTCGCCGCTGGATCGGGCTGCGGTCCGGGTTGCTCCGATCCCGTACAAACTGGGTCACAGTACGTTCGTGCACGCGCTCGAGGGTGCTCAGTTCATCCACCAGCCGGTCGATGCGCTCTTCGAGTCGACGTCGTTGGTACGACTTTTCAAAGGGCACCGCTTCGTACTGGGATTGCAGGTCAAGCAACGCTCTGTACAGGTAATTGCGGTATTCGTAAGTGTCCAGTTCGAAATCAGCTAGCGTCGGATAGTTCATAAATACGGCCCTGTGCGTAGTCCTTGTTCCGTTTCGCAAATCTGCTTACAGGCTGGCATCACCGGCAAGCGCGTCTTTAATGGTATCGACATCCATGCCCAGTTCATCGGCGTAGGCTTCCAGGATGTCCTCCGGGGTGTGAGAGGCCGTTCGGTCCAGCGGCCGCATACCCAGCCGGCGTATTCGTTGCAGCATGCCGGCCGGGGTTTCGGGCGGGTCGAGCCGCCCCAGACTTACCGGCTGGCGCACCCGGGTCTGGTCGTCTCCACGCTCATACTCCATGACGCCATTCTCACAGTCGAGCGGCAGCTCGAACCGGGCGGTGCCATTGCCGTCGGTTGTCGCTTCGTCGATGTGCCCGGTGCCCTGATCGTCCGTCCAGGAGAACCGGACGGTCAATCCCGAGACGGGTTTGGACTGTTCATCCCGGAAGGTTAGCGGCAGCAGGAAGCGGTCCTCGGCCAGTTGGAGGCGGTTGACGGTCTCCAACGACAAGGATTGACCACTCGATTGTGTCGGAACGGCCACTCGGTCCCCCACAGCCAGACAATTCAACAAGCGCCGTTCCTGCAGAAGCGTCTGGTTGCCCGCGTGGTCTTTAATATCGGACACGGACACGCCGTGTTCGGCGGCGATGGTAATGATGCATTCGTTATCGCGTACCTGATGTTCGGACATCACTCGACTCCTTTAACCTTTCGGTTCAGCACTCGCGCGGTTGCGCCCTTCAGGTTGGACTTGCGGATGTGCAAATAGCCGTATTGATCGGTTCGGGCCAGCAATTCCGAGCCATCCGGCCGAGAGACTACCACCTCCCGATGGGGGACCGGGTTGCCTGCGGCGTCCACGATTTCGATATCGGCCCATTCGGACGCATCTTCTTCAACAGCTTGGGTGTCGCGCTGGTAGGCATGAGATGAGCCTTCCACCGGCTGGGTTCCGTCCAGGCTGAGCGCCCCGGTCTCGGACAGCACTTCCAGGTTCAGGGCTTCAGCCTCCTCCGGCTCGTTCCCGGCCCCGGTCTCATACTGCACATCCCCGTTGAACGTCACCCCACCCTGCCCCTTGAGCGTGATCTTCGCGCCGAACAGTTTGATGTTGCCGCCGGCGTCCATCTTAATACCGGCGTCGCCCTTAACCAGCAGGATGTCGCCGCCGCCGTTGCCCAGGATGGTGATGTCGCCGGCTACTTGGTGGATGACGGCGCCGTCCTGAACCTGCAGTTGATAATCGCCGGCGTCCACGGTGGTGCTGTGGCCGGTCTTGGCGTCCATTCTGAGGTGTTTTTCCTGCACCCAGAGGCTGTAGTCGCCTTCGGCGGCCTGGGTCATCGTCAGTTGGGCGGTGTGGTGCTGTTCGGTCTTGGCCTGGTACTGGACGGCACCCTCTTCGGTGGTGGTGGCGCTGTTCTGTTTGACCGTCTGGCTGCGGTCGGCGCCGATGCGTTCGTCGAGATTGCCGTTGTCGGTGGTCAGGTCCAGGTTTTGTTCGGCGTAGAGCCGGATGCCGCCGAACTGAGCCAGGATCTGGCAGTAGGGTTCGGCCTGGGCGGCGTTCAGTTCCAGGCAGAGCTGACGGTCGAAGGTGTGCAGGGCGATGCACTCGGCCTTTTTGGCGTCGTCGAAGGTCAGTTCGCTCTGCCCGGGGGTGACGATGCGGCTCTGGGTGGCGTTTTTGTTGGTGACCGGGCCGAGTTGGCCGCGGCTGGGCACGAACCCGAGGATCAGCGGCCGCGCCGGGTCGTTGTTCAGGCAACTGACCATGACGGTGCTGCGGTTCAGCAGCGGGAAGTGCCAGCCGATGGTTTTGCCCTGCTCCGGGTCCATGGGGCTGGCGTAGGGGGCCAGCCGTTCGGTGAGTTGAGACGCCTGGGCGTGGGGCTGGTCGCTCCGGTCGAAGTCGTAGCGGAAGTAGTAGCGGCCATCGGCGCCCAGTTCGGCGTAGGCGCGGCGGCTTTCGATCCGGGCCGGGAACAGTTGCGGCAGGTCCGGCGGGGTGGTCAGCGCCGGGCGGACGGCGGTGGCCCGGGGGATGACGTCGGCGGTGTTGCGGTACTGCACGCCGCCGCTGGCGGGGTCGTCGCTACCGGTCGGTTCGGCGTGGTGCTGGACGCTCATGATGCGGAAGTCGCCGGCGGTCTGGACCGGCAGTTGGTGGGCGTCCAGCGATAACGTATGGCCGGCGGTCAGCAGCGGCTGGTGGCTGTGCAGTTCGAGCGTGTAGCGGCTCTGGTCGCGGTGTTGCTGGGCGAACAGGGCGCGTTGTTCGGCTTCGCTGCGCGGGCGCGGCGGTTCGAAGGATTGGTGCGTGGCGCGGTCGTTGGATTGGGCGCCGGCGGCGCTGCCGGTGACGGCGTGGCCGCGGGTCGCGGGCTGCCAGCGCCAGCGTCGGTAGGCGGCGGTGATGCGGTTCAGTTGCTGGTCCGGCGCCAGGCCGGAGGTCGCCTGGGCCCATTCGATGTGCGGCAGGTAGGGGCTGATCAGGGGGTCGTTGCGGATCACCAGGCGTTCGCTGTAGTCGCTCTCGGCCGGTTCGAACCAGTAGTTGGCGCCGACCTCGGCCAGCAGCCGTTCCAGGCAATGCCGGTTGGACTCACGCGCCTGCAGGAAGGGGCCTTCATGGGCGGGCACCGGGTCGAGGCGCAGGTCGACCTCGTCCGGGGCGTAGCCCATCTCGGCGAGCAACTGGCGGATCACCCGGTCGCGCGGCTGGTCCATGAACAGGCGGCTGTGGAACTGCTCGCGGCCGCGCCACACCTTGCTGGCCAGGTGCAGCGTCAGTTGCGGTCGGGGGCCGGTCCAGACTTCCTCGGCGTCGAAGACGGTCAGTGAGAAGCGCCGCTCCAGTGCGCCGGGGCCGGTGAGGCTCAGGGCGACCGGTTGGTTGAGCAGTTCGTCCAGTTCGAACGGCAGATCGTCCGCGGTGGTGACGGTCAGTCGCGTGGGGGCGTTCAACGCTTCCTCGCCGGTCAGTGACTGCACCGCGCACTCGTAGCCCGAGACGGTCAGGCGGATCCGGGTCCTTTGCATGGCCGTTGTCATGATGTTGAGTTCCTTTTCCGGTGGCTGGGGCGGGATCAGTTATTGCCGATGGTGCCGCCCTTGATGGCGATGGTGTCGGCGGTGATGTCCACCTGGGGGGCGTCCAACGTCAGGTTGCCGCCGCTGTCGATCTGGATCAGGCCGTCGCCCTGCGCCAGGGTGAGGGTGCCGCTGTCGATGCCGTTGAACAGGATGTCGGCGGCGGCCTCCAGCAGGAAGCTGCCGTCATTGACCCGCACTTCGCAGTCGCCGCTGTCGATCTGTTGCGTCAGGCCGTCGCCCACCTGCCATTGCATGGCGGCGCCGGAACTCAGGGTCATCTCGCCTTCCCGGGTCTGCCACCGGATGGCCTCGCCGGCGCTGTACTCGATGTCGGTCGCCGACTCGACGGTGATCTTGCCCTCTTCCGTTTGCAGCTGCTGGTTGCCTTTGACGTGAACGGTGTGGTCCGCGCCGACCGTGGTGGTCTGGTTTTTACCGCTTTCCAGCGTCATGGCTTCGCCGGCGTGCAGGCGGACATCGCCTTCGACGGATTCCAGCGTGGCGAGGTGGGCGTCCTGTTCGGCACTCAGGCTCAGGCGGTTCTTGGCCTCGGGGGTTTCCAGGTGGATGGCTTCCTGTTCCGGGGTGTCGTCCATCAGGAAGCGTTGTCCCGCCCGGGTCTGGATCAGGTTGTGTCGGGCGTTGCCATCGGTCACCGGGTTGTGGGCCTGGCGGTTGTACAGGGCGCCCAGCACGATGGGACGGTCCAGATCGCCGTTCTCGCAGGTCACGGCCACCTCGGTGCCCTTGGCGAGCGGAAAATGCATGCCGTGGTCTTCGCCGCCCAGGGTCTGCATCAGGCGGGTCGGCGGGCTGGCCGGTCCGTCGGACTCGGTGCGCGCGTCGAACGGGTAGCGCAACCGGTAGAGCCCGCGTTCGTCCACTTCGGTGTCGATCGTGGCGGTGAAGGTGCCGTAGACCGGCGGTCGCGGCTGGTACGGCGGGCGATAGGCCAGGTCGGCCGGTATGACGGTCACCCGACACTGAAAGGCGTTTTCCTGCCCGCCCAGGCCGTTGCCGGCGGCGCCCCGCTGGGAGCCGCTGAACAAGACCTCGACGACCCGAAAGCTGCCGCTCAACTCGGGGTGATCGGTCAGTTCGATCAGGCTGCCCGGTTTGAGGCTGCGGCAGGTGGTCTCGAAGACCCGGGTGCTGGCCTGCCAGAGGGCGTGTTCGGCCAGGCGGTCGCCCAGCGCCTGGCTGCGGTCGGTGTCCTGGGTGTTGAGGCCCCAATGGTGCTGCACGCCGTCCGCGCTCGCCAGGTCGACGTCGTGTTGCGAGGTCAGGTCGGTGCTGAGCCAGGGGTTGGTGTCGGCCAGTTGGAACTGACGGGTGGCGGCGTTGCGCACCCGGGTGACTTTGAAGATATGCTCGTCGTTTTTCGCGGCGCCGGCGTTGGTGGCATAGCGCAGGGGGATGGGGGTTTCACCTTCGGTCAGTTGGCTCAGGTCGCCGACCAACTGCACGATGGTGTCGCCGTCGGCCTGATGCAGGTGCAGGTAGACCCCTTCACGCGCCAGGATGCGGCGCACGAACTGGTAGTCGGTCTCTTCGTATTGCACGGTCATCGGCAGTACGGGAGTCGTCTTGGCCAGGACTTCGACGGAACCGTGCCCGTCCAAAGCCTGCTCCAACACGTCCCGGGCGATGTCGTTGGCGCTGCGGTCGACAAAGACCCGGTTGTGGCGACGTTGATGCAAGGGCCACAGGGCGGAGCCGAGGGTCAGTTCCAGGCCGGCGTAGTCGCCGTTGCCGTCCGCGTCGCGCACTTCGGTGACGATGGCGTGCAACGGGGAGAGAACGCCCCGGTCGATGACCGAGAGCGTGGCGTTCAGCCCGATCACGTCATCGTCGGGCAGCTCATGACGCAACAACACCTTGACGCTGATCGAGAAGTCCCGGTGAAAGGTCCAGCCGTCCAGGCGGACGCTCTCGACCAGGCAGTTGTCGTCCGGTACGTTCGCGATCTTGAGGAAGTATTGGCTCTCGTCGGCGAGGCCGACTTCGCGCATCGCTTTGTTGATCCCTGCGATGGATAGCGTCATGGGGGTTCTCCTTGTGTAGGCGGTGGAGGTCACACGGGATAAATGCCGCCGAAGTTGTTATCCAAAACAAGGCCGGAGATCATGCCGCGAACGCCCCCAGACTCCTTAATACAGGAAGACGTTCGGAACTGTGAGGATTCAGCACGTAGGGAGGGAGATAAAAGAGTCAACCATAGCTCCCTGCTGAAAAGGCCCGTCCTTGTTTCAAATCTCAATTTGAAGGTCGCACAGTGTAAGGAAAGTACAGGAAGGACGTCGTGAAGTTGATCACATAAAATACACTGCTGCACCGGATCCACTGCAAGTACGGTCGCGCCGTTTTGGACGAGTATTTTAACGATGCTTGAATTCGGCTTCACCTGTCCGACGAAGCTGGCTAGACTGACTGCGTTCGTCTATTTTCGATTTTCCACCGGCACAAAAGGAGTGCTTTCATGAATAAACGCATAGTGGTAACCGCCCTGGCCTTACTGGCTCTGGTGAGCACGGCATCCGCCGGCGGTCGCGGCGGCGCCGAATTCGGCGTGGCTTCCTACGGTGGGGGTGTTGGCGTGATCGGGGCCATCGGCTTCCCGGTTCGCGTGCCGGCCCTGCAAAACAACGGCCTGAACCCCTACGGTGAACTGGAACTGGGGGTCGGCTTCACCGAAGAAGTGGCTTTCGGTGGCGATGCGTCCATTGGCTTGCTGTTTCCGCTGGATACCGGCCTGGACATTTACGGAAGCCTGGGCCCCGGCCTGGGTTCGGACCGGGACCCGTCGTTCGGTCTGGCTGGTGAAGTCGGCATCAACATTCAGATCAACAGCCGCATTCTCTTCGTTGAGGGCGGTACTCATCCCGGGAATGGTTATTTCACTGTTGGTTTGATGTTCTAGCTCAAAGGTGTGGATGTTGGATTACGCGCTCACGCGCTAATCCAACCTACTATTCTATGGCGTGGCCGGATCACGGGCCTCTTCAGTCAATTTTCTGGTTCGCTGTCCTATCCCCTGCCTTTCCAGAAACTCCAGAATCTGCCGGACGCTGGTTTCGGTGTTTTGCGGCGCCACAATATCCCCGGTTATAACGTGGTTGGAGTCGTCGACATCGTTGACCCGGATGCGTTCGGTCACATCCGCGCCCCAGCGTCGATAGACACCGTCGGTGTAGCGCGCGTTCACGACCTGGTCGTCATCGCTGTAAATGAACAGCGAAGGCGCCCTGATCTTGTCCACCGGGCTGTTGCGCACGGCTATGACCAGGGCTTGCAGTTCGTGCAGCACACGGGTCGGGTAATGGTTGGTCCAATAGCGCTTGTTCAGTTCGCCGGCCGCTTCCCAGCCGTAGTGTTCCCCGGCCAGGTATTTCAGCCAATGGCGCGACCAGGGCCAGCCGAACAAATGCGACGCCCAGTGCTTGGGTTGATAGTTGGGTGAAAACAGGACCAGAGCGGCCAACCGGTGCTGGGTCGAGGGTTGCTCGGCCAGCCAGGTGGCCAGGGTGCTCCCGGTGGAACAACTGATGACAATGACCTGCTCGCCCAGCTCGCAGGCCACTTGCCAGGCTTCGGCGGTATCGCGCAACCACTGCCGGGCCGTGGAGCGTCCCAGTGAGTCGCCGTCCTGCCCGTGTCCGGTCAGGCGGGCGCCGTAGTAATTGGCGCCCAGCGCTTTGGCTACGCGTTCGGGGACCGGGGCGATTTCCTGGCGGGTGGCGGAGAAGCCGTGAAGGTAGAGCACTGCATAAGGGGTTTTGGCGGGCCGGTCGGGATTCGCGAATTCGATGTGTTTTTCGGCACCTTCGGTGATATTCTCCTCCTGTGCCTCACGCCCGGACAACCAGTCCGGCAGGCGCTCGAGATCGGTCGGCAACTCCTCCGCCAACCAATGCAATACGACCCGGGGTCGCGGGCCGAACCCAATCGCCAACGCCGCCGCCAGGACGACCAACACCAACCAGAGCACCTAAGACACCGCCTTTTCGTCAATGAGCGTTTATAGGGCTAAATCGTAGCACCAGAATAGCCAGCAATCATATCTTTTTTACATCTGGCTTATCCATTTGCTCCCCTAACGCTAAAATCAGGGATTTCAGCTGGTTTTCTTCACCTGGCGTCACGGATCGCTTCATCAACTTACGCAACCAGAACAGCAATTGGACTTGCTGCTTGCGGTCCAGGCCGTCCATCCACTGCGCCAGATCGGGGGTATGCACCATCAACGCATCGCGGCGGGCGTGGTTACGCAACCGTAACTGATACCAACTGCGCAAGGCTCGCCCGACCAGTGCCACGGCGAATTCCAGGTTGGACACCGGACCGAGTTGCCATTGTTCATAGCCCGGCACCTTGGAAATCAGCTGGAAGCTGAGCGCGTCGCGTCCGGCAAAGCCACCGGCAAGCCCGCCCAGAGTGCCCCCGACCACAGCCCCGAGCAGCAGCGACGTGCCACCGACGGCCGCATCCACGGCCAGACCGGACAAAGCCCCGGCCGCGCCGGACAATGACGCTAACCGCCGACGGGACAACCCCCAGACCCGCCATTCATGGGCATCGGTCAGGTCCTCGGTGCGCAGTGCGCGCCATTCACTGTCCCAATCAAGCTGGGTATGTCCGTAGAGCTTCGCCAGCTGTTGCTGCAGCGATTGCTCGCGACGTTGCAATTCCCGGTTGTACTGGGTCAGACCGGTTTTACGCAACGTCTCTTTCGTGCCCCCGGTCACCGGCAACTGCAACCGATAGCGAAACACCGCCTGAAGATACACCACCAATGCATCGGCTGCCTGCTCATGGCGCTGCTGTCGCTGCTCGTTCAACGCCTCGACACTGCGCAACAGATTCTCGCGCCAGGGCGTATGGATCTCGGCCATGGCCCGCAACAGCGACAAATGTTGATCGAAGGCGGCAAGCAGGGGATTGAAGGTGCGCACCAGCGAAAAATACTGATTCAGCGCGGACTGCCATTCGACCTCGTGAGACGACTGACCGACCGGGTTCAGCAAGGCCAGACGGGGGCGCGCCGTCCAGGAGAGCAAGGTCAACTCCGCCTCGAACGCCGGGCTGTAGGGACGGCTCGAATCGACCACATAAACAATACCGGCGCCATCCAATATCGGTTGCAGCAAGGCACAGTCGTCGGCGAACCGGCTGTCGTGGCGATGCGCGTCGATGAAGTCCGCCAGCAACGCCGGACGGTCCGCCGCACCCTGACTGCGCGACGCACACCAGTCCAGCACCTGGCGGGCCCGCTGGAAACCAGGGGTATCGACCAGTTCATAGAGTGTCTGCTCGCCCAGCATCAATCGGTAACGATGCGCTTCGCGGGTCGTTCCGCTGACCGGTGATATGGCGATGTGGTCGTCCTGAACCAATGTCGAGACCACGCTCGACTTACCCTGATTCGGATGGCCGACCACCGCGAAGACCGGATAATCATCGAGCCCCGTCATGCGCCACCTCCGATTCCCGAACCAGCTCAAGCGGCACCGTTAATTGATTGCGATCGAGAAACGCGCTCCAGCTGTGCTTCAGGGCCTCCAACCGGAAGCCGTCCTGATCGGCCGCCACCATCACGCAGAGCTGCGGATCGCCCCCACGCTCCCGATGCCGGGCGATCAAGTCCGCCAGATCTCCCGTCGGGACCGCATGGCCCGGAATGTACCAGCACCGCAAACGATCGGCCTGCTCATCGATCAACGCCAGATCATCCCGAAACTGCTCCCCGCCCAGCAGCACCGAACCCGCCGGTCGCGAATCCAACCCGAACTGCCAGACAAAACCAGGCTCCGTCGGCCGCGCCTCCACCATCGGAAACCGATGCGTCAACGGCTCCGTCACCGGCTGCTCCGGCTGCAGCGCCTCGAACGACAACGCCGGTTTCGAGGTCGACTCGAACCGCACCGCCATAACCCGATTCCAACGAGGCCACTGCCCGATCCGCCGGCGCAATACCCCATGAAACACCACCAGCGCCACCACCACCGGCACCAGAACCCACAGCACCAACACCTGACTCAACCAGGCCGCCCAGAAATACGAATGGGACAACAGCTCCTGCGCCCACCCGGTAATGGCCCCCGCCTGAGCGGCGCCCACCACCAGCGCATCCGGCGTGTCCAACACCCCCAGACTCAAGGCACGAAACAGATCATCCACCCGACTCGATACCGCATCGATCGACGTACTCCAGTAAAAAATCACCTGTCGGGTCGCCAACATCAGCCACATCCACACCAGCCCCGCCGACACAAACCCCAACTGCGCCAACAACGCCTGGCGGGCACACCAGACCGCCACCACCCCATCGACATGAGGCGTCATCAAACCCCGCCACCACGGCGCACGCTTCAACCCGAGCGACGCCACCAGGGTCCACACCCACATCACCACCGGTACAAACCAGAACGCCATCAAAAACAGCAGCAGATGCACCCCGCTCCCATTCGGCCACACCAACAACCCACTGAACGCCAAGACCCCGTTCACCATCGCCAGCAACGGCCACAACCGCGCCCAGCGCAACCGGCGCTGTGACGGCAACGACTCAGCCCGGTGCAGGAACTCATGAAAATCGGAAGCGGACGCACCGGACTTGGGCACCGTCGTTTCATCGGCATCCAGCCAACGCAGGCCAAGTTCAAACAGATGATTCGTAGCGGGAGTCGGTGTTTCGGGTTTGGTTGGTTTCATTCAGATTCTGGAATCGGGTTTCAGCGAAGTCTAACAGTGACGTGGCGACTCGTCCTCTGTCGAAAGACACACTTGCACACACTCTGAATACCTCAGACTTTCGAATTGACATATGCACTAGAGCGATTTGTTTCGAGCCACTGAGGTGAGCGACCGGTGCCGGGGGTAACTCCATCGGGGATGTGTGAGGCAGGATGCCGAGGTCAAGCCCCCATGGAAGGGTTCACGGCGACCCCGAGGGAGTTACCCCCGGCACCGGTCGCGGACCCCACCTCCTACAATCCACTGACCCAGATCATGGCATCCACTTTCATTTTTCCTTCAAATTGGTCCGTATGATGCTAGTCTGAATCCAGCCAATCAGGCTCACAGGAGGGACGCACCACCATGAGTATCAAGAAGCGCTATCTGAAATCCAAACCCATCTGCAAATGCACCTTCACGTTACCGAAAGACGCCGCCCCCAAAGCAGAAACCGTCACCCTGGTCGGCGACTTCAACGACTGGTCGCGTGAGAAAACCCCCATGAAGCGCCTCAAAACCGGCGACTTCAAACTCGAAATGGACCTCGAAGCCGGCCAGCAATACCAGTACCGCTACCTCATCGACGGCCGGGTCTGGGAAAACGACTGGGAAGCGGACGACTATGTCCAGGTGCCCGAACTCGCGGTAGAGAACTCCGTCGTACGGCTCTAGCCCAAAATCGGTGCAGCCAAACCCCGGCTTGCACCGTTTTACACCAAAAACTCAGCCCTTGATGCTCCAATCCGGACGCCACCCAAGGGTTTGCACCCTTTTTGCGCCTCAACCATAAGCCCTTCCGCCGAATCGCACTGAATCGGCACAGATCTCGCTATTACCTCCCCCGAACCTCGGATCAGCGCGTCCACAAGCACCACCGCGGTGCATAACAACAAATGATCCGAATGCCCGATACGACACATCCGCAAGGAGACCCGCATTGGAAAATCTGAGCAGTGCCGTTGAAACCCTGATCAACGGCTCGAACACCTTTTTCATTCTGCTGGGCGCCATCATGGTGCTGTTCATGCACGCCGGCTTCGCATTCCTGGAAGTGGGCACCGTACGCCACAAGAACCAGGTCAACGCCCTGGTCAAGATCATGACCGATTTCGGCGCATCCACCCTCGCCTATTTCTTCATCGGCTACTGGGTCGCCTACGGCCAGACCTTTTTCACCGGTGCCGAATACCTGACCGAACGCAACGGCTACGACCTGGTCAAGTTCTTCTTCCTGTTGACCTTCGCCGCCGCCATTCCAGCCATTGTCTCCGGCGGCATCGCCGAGCGGGCCCGGTTCTATCCGTTCCTGGCCGGTTCCTTCCTGATCGTCGCGCTGGTCTATCCGTTCTTCGAGGGGCTGGTCTGGAACGGCAATTTCGGCTTCCAGGATTGGCTCGAACGTCAGTTCGGCGCCGCATTCCACGATTTCGCCGGTTCCATCGTCGTGCATGCGGTCGGTGGCTGGATCGCCTTCGCCGCCGTCTACCTGCTGGGCACCCGGATGGGGCGTTTCCGAAGTGGCAAGCTGGTCGCCTTCGCGCCGTCCAACATTCCCTTCCTGGCCCTCGGCGCCTGGATCCTCACCGTCGGCTGGTTCGGCTTCAACGTCATGTCCGCCCAGACACTGGACGGCATTTCCGGCCTGGTCGCCGTCAACAGCCTGATGGCCATGGTCGGCGGCATCATCGTCGCCATGCTGGCCGGTCGCAACGACCCGGGCTTCATTCATAACGGCCCACTGGCCGGCCTGGTCGCCGTCTGCGCCGGCTCGGACATCATGCACCCCATCGGCGCCCTAGTGACCGGTGGCGTGGCCGGCGGTCTCTTCGTGGTGATCTTCACCTGGGCGCAGAATCGCCTGCCGAAGGTGGACGATGTGCTCGGTGTCTGGCCCTTGCACGGTCTTTGCGGTTTGTGGGGTGGTCTCGCGGCCGGCATCTTCGGCAGCCAGGCCCTGGGTGGTCTGGGCGGGGTCAGCTTCATGGCCCAGTTGGTTGGCTCACTGACCGGTGTCCTGGTCGCCGTTATCGGCGGTTTCCTGGTCTATGGACTGGTCGGGAAGATCGCCCGTCTGCGGCTCGAGGAAGAAGAGGAATTCAACGGCGCCGACCTCAGCATTCACAAGATCGGTTCGACCTCCGACGACGACTGATCCCTATGGGTCAGTCAGGCTCCACCGCCGGCTGGCCCAACACTCCTATCCGCTCCTGAAAGAACGCCAGGAAGGCATCCACCTTCGGCTGTCGCTGGCGCACCTGGTGGGTATAGATGTAAATATCCATCGATCTGAACCAGTACTCCTCCAGGACCGGCACAATCCGACCCGCCGCCACCGCCCGCCGGACGTCGGGCAGATCCGAAGACGCATTCATCAATCCCATCCCCTGAATACACAGTTCCAGATGCCCCGCGCTGGTCTTGACGGGCGCGTCCAGGTAGCAAACGGGGAAATCCCCTCCAGTGATGCCCGTATCGTTGATGATCAGGAAGTTGTTCGGCTCATCGTGCAGTTGCGGCAACACGCGATGATGGGAATCGACCAGTTCGCCGGGATGATTAGGGACGCCGTATCGTTGCAGGTAGTCGGGGCTGGCGAAGACACCGTAGTCGGTCGTCATCAGTCGGCGCCGCACCAGGCCGGGATGCAGGTCGCCCAGATACCGCCCGACGCCCCAGGCGATATCGAAGGGCCGCGTCACCGGGTCCACCAGTTCATTGACCGAGTCGATGTGCAGTTCGATGCGTGGGTAGCGTTCATGAAACGCGCTGACATGGGGAACGACCAAAGCCAGCAAGGCGGATTCCATGCCCATCACCTTGAGTACGCCGCTCGGCTCCTCGTGACGGCTGTGCACCCAGTCCGCCAGGGCCGCCTGTTCACGCAGCAAATGTTCCGCCCGTTCCAGAAAGAGACCGCCGAACTCGGTCAGGCGCACGACCCGGGTGCTGCGTTCGAACAGGGGTTCGCCCAGTTCGGATTCCAATCGGGCGATGTGCTTGCTGATCGCCATGGCGGTCAGGCCGGATCGACGGGCGGCTTCGCTGAAACTGCGGGTGTCGGCGACGCGGACGAACGACTGCAGCCAGTCTATTTTAAACACTTGGTTTATCCATTATAAATATACGCTCTATTTATTTTACAGTAACGTCAGCCTAGAGTCTCGACAACGCCAACGCAAGGAGACTCGCCCTCATGTCGCTGATAAACCGACTCACGCTGCACCACGGTCTGGCCGGCTTTGGCATCGGCCTGTTTCTCGCCGTCCAGACGTTGTTTCTCCAGGAAAAAGGCTTCGATCTCTGGCAAATCGGCTTACTGTTCGGCACCTTCGGTGCCACGACAGCCGTTCTGGAGCTGCCGCTTGGCGCCATGGCGGATATTCATGGCCGGGTTCGAGTCTACGGGGTATCTCGCCTGCTGGTGCTTGCGGGTGTCCTGCTGGCCGCCCTGATGGATTCCTTTTGGGGCGCAATGGCCGCCATCGCCTTGCTGGGCATCGGCCGGGCGCTCGACTCCGGCAGCATTGAAGCCTGGCAGGTCGACCGGTTAAACGCCTCAAACCAGGGTGACCGGATACCTTCGGCCATCGCCCGCTTCCATGTGGCTACGGCTCTGGCCATTGCCTGTGGCGCCCTGCTCGGGGGTTACCTGCCGGATTGGCTGGAGCCCGTCCGGGCGGATAAGATGCGTCCGACCGAGTGGAACCTTTGGGCGCAGGCGGCCGTCACCGGCGTGCACCTGTTGTTGCTGCGCTGGCTGTTCCACGAGGGGGATCCGAAACAGCCGCAAGCGGGTGACGGCGGGATCCGCAGCCAGTTGCGCATCGCGGTCACCTTTGGTTTCGGCAACCCACGACTGAAATCCGTCTTCGCCACCGCCGTTATCATCGGGCTGGTGCTGTTTTCGCTCGAAGCCTACTGGCAGCCACGGGTCACCCAAATCGCACCCGGCGTCGACTATGCCGTCTTCGGCTGGCTGGCCGCCGGCTATTTCCTGGCGGCTGCTTTGGGCCCCATGGTGATCGGCGTCCTGAACCGGCGCTTTCCGATTACTCCGGATCGGTTGATTCTGGGCATCGTTCTGATGCTGGGCCCACTGATGGCGATCCTCGCCCTGCAGGAACACTTGGCGGGTTACGCACCGGCTTACCTGATGTTTATGTTGGTGTTGTCGATGATCAACGCACCCTTCGAGATGCTGATGGCCGAGGAAGTCCCGAGCGAGGTTCGCTCGACCTTGTTCAGCGTGCTCAGCCTAAGTCTGCAGCTGGGTGGTGTGGTCATGGCCTACGGGTTGTCCTACGCGGTCCAGTGGATCGGTATCGACGGACTCTGGTTGGGGCTTGCCGGCCTGCTCGCGCTGCGCGGGCTGACCGGATGTGTCGGTCGGCGTTTGCCCCGAGTGGAAGCCCGTGCCGAAGCGTCCTGACCGATACGGCGTTACAGATCCACTTTCTGACGGGGCTCGGGAATCTCGACGTCGATGTCGTATTCAACCAGCGCCTGCCGCAGGACTTCCTGTGCCTCGGGCTCGCCGTGGACGAGATAGAACCGGGGGCGACCGCCAATGTGACGCGCCCATTCGATCAGTTCGGTTTGCCCGGCGTGGGCCGAAAATCCGCCCAGGGTGTGAACCTGCGCCTTGACGGCGATGGTCTGGCCGAACAGCTTGACCCGGGTGGCCCCGTCCACCAGTTGCCGTCCCAGGGTGCCCCGTGCCTGAAAGCCGGCGAAAATCAGGTGGTTCTGGCTGTTCCAGAGGTTATGTTTCAGATGGTGGGTGATGCGACCGCCATTACACATGCCGCTGCCGGCGATGACGATGGCGCCCTGACTGATTCGATTGATGGCGATCGATTCTTCGACCGATTCGGTGACCCGCAGGATGGGCAGAAATTCCTGCAGGGTACGGGCGTTCCGGTCGGCCATCGCCCGGGTGTCTTTCTTGTCGAGCCGCTGCAGGCTGTCGTTGTAGATGTCGGTGATGCTGGAGGCCATGGGGCTGTCCAGAAACACCCGGCTTTGTTTCAATCGGCCCTGGTGGTAGAGCTGCCCCAGGCAATACAGGAGTTCCTGGGTGCGCCCCAGGGCGAAGGCGGGAATGAACACATTGCCGCCGTCGCCATGGGCCTGTTCGAGCACGCTGGCCAGTTCTTCGTAGGTGTCGCTGAACGGTCGGTGGTTGCGGTTACCGTAGGTGCTTTCCATTAATACGATGTCGGCCTGGTCGATCTGGCTGGGGCGGTGCATCAGTACGGTGGCGGTGTTGCCCAGATCCCCGGAGAACACCAGGTGACGCATGCTCTGGCCGTGCTTGAGCCAGAGTTCGACGATGGCGGACCCCAGGATGTGGCCGGCGTCGCGGAAGACGACCTCGATGCCGGGAATCGGGAAGCCCTGTTTGTCGTAGGACAGTCGCTCGACCTGTTTCATGACCCGGTCGACGTCTTTTGTGGTCATGACGGTGGGCAGGGTCGGTTTGCCCTGGCGCTTGAGGCGTTTGTTCTGCCATTCGAGGTCTTTCTGGTAGAGCAGGACGGAGTCGTTCAACAGTACCGGCAGCAGGTCGCGGGTGCCCGGTGTACAGAGGATTTTGCCGCGAAAGCCTTTGGCGACGAGCAGGGGCAGCAGGCCGCTGTGGTCGATGTGGGCATGGGAGAGGATGACCAGGTCGATTTTTTCGGGGTTGAACCGGAAGCGGAACCGGTGCCATTCACGGACCTGGTTGGCGCCCTGGACCATGCCGCAATCCAGCAGGATGTTTTTGCGGTTGATGCGGATGAGGTGGCAGGAGCCGGTGACTTGTTGGGCGGCGCCCAGAAACTGCAGGGTCGGGTTGGCGGACATCTCGGATCGGGCCTTTTCGTTGGTCATTTGGGGTAAGTTAGTCCATGTTGAGTTGGGTGCCTTGATTTGGGTCAGGTGGTAAGGCTAAGTGTGGCTCAGTTTTCTTCTATGGTATTAATCCGCGCCCGAGGTGGGGGAAACCCCATCCGGGGTCGTCGTGAATACATCCATGTAGACTTGGCCACAGCATCCATGCTGTGGACATCCCCGGCTGGGATTCCCCCCACCTCGTGCGCTTTCAGTCGTGCCAACACATACAACGCATCCAAAACCTTTGTTTGTTAGGAGATCTATGACTCGTCCATTGCGAATCGTGACCTTCAATGTCGCTTTATTTCGGGAAGAACCCATGGCTCTGGTCAGGGAACTGGAGGGAGTCGGCAGCGCGCAGTTGCGGGCGGTGGTGGAGGTGATTCGACGGCTGGATGCGGATGTGCTTGTGTTGAATGAGCTGGATTACGACGATGAGCACCGGGCGTTGCGGTTGTTGAATGAGGTGTGGCTGGGTCGGGTGATGACGCCGTATCCGTATGCGTTTACCGCGCCGGTGAATACGGGTGTGCCGTCGGGGCGGGATCTGGTGAAGGATGAGAGTCTGGCGGTTGGGCGGTCATCGCCGTTGGGGTTTGGGGCCTTTCCGGGGCAATACGGGATGGCGGTGTTGTCCCGGGTGCCGATCGATGTGGAGGCGTGTCGGACGTTCCGGCAGTTTTTGTGGCGGGACATGCCGGGGGCGGATCTGCCGCGCTGGCCGGATGGGTCGGCGTTTTACGATGCGGATGATCTGGCGGTATTGCCGGTGTCGAGCAAGTCGCATTGGGATCTGGTGTTGCGCGGGGAGGACCGGCCGTTTCATTTGTTGGTGAGTCATCCGACGCCGCCGGCGTTCGATGGGCCGGAGCGGCGGAATGTGTGTCGCAATGGCGATGAGATTCGGTTCTGGGTGGATTATATTGGTGGCGCGGAGTACCCGGTGGATGATGCCGGCCGTCGCGGTGGCCTGTCTCCGGACGCGGCTTTTGTCGTGGCCGGCGATCTGAATGCCTCGCCGATTGCCGGGGACAGTCGCCCGGGGGCGATTCAGGCATTGTTGGGTCATGCCCGGGTTCAAGCCGTTCGACCGATCAGTCCGGGAGCCGTCGGGGTGAGACCGGATGTCGCCGATGCCGATCAGCATACGGCCGATTGGGGCATGCGCAGCGATTATCTGCTGCCGTCCCGACATTGGCGGGTTGGCGATACCGGTGTTTTCTGGCCAGTTCCGGAAGACCCCTTCGCGGAGGTGGTGGCGCGGGCGTCGGATCATCGCGCGGTCTGGCTGGACTGCGACCGGATCTGACTCTGTCATAAAAGCGTCTATTCTCTGATATGGATCAAGTTGTCGATGCCTCGCGTTGACACACTGGTTGCCTATAAAACCAATAACAATCCTTTCAGGGAGAGACCATGTCCAGACATACTCCGATCGCGATACTCATCGCCATTTTGACTGTAATCGCACTCGCCTCTCTGACGGCCGGGCGCTGGTTGCCATTGGCGGAGCCGGATGATCAGCAGGCTTCGACCGGTCTCGCCTCGGTTGATGGGTCCTTTCCTTCCGAGTGCGCGACCTGCCACGGTGAAACGGCGGATTACCCCTTGCAGGGCGCACGTACGCAATATCTGGAATCCGGCCACCACCTCGGCTTCGATCTGGAAGAGCCCCACGCTTTTTACGCCAATGGCGGGGGGTGTCAGAGTTGCCACACGCACGAGGGGTTTGTACAAACCCTGGCCAGCGGCGAGGTGGATCGGGATGGTTTCATCGAATGGCCCTCCCAGCCGAATTGTTTCACCTGCCATGAGCCCCATGAACGCGGCGATTTCAGCCTGCGTACGACCGAGGCTGTGACTCTGGTCAGCGGTCGCGAGTTCGATATGGGTGCTGGTAATCTCTGCGCCAACTGCCACCAGGCGCGCACGGCCGCCGCGGATGCGGTCAAGGCCACTCCGGCGAATCAGGTGCGCAGCTATTTCGGTCCCCACCACGGCCCCCAGGCCGACCTGGTCGCCGGGACCGGGGCTTTTGAATTCGAGAACCAAACCTACGGCAGCTCGCAACACCGATTCGATGTGGAAGGGGCCTGTGTCGGTTGCCACATGCCGCTGCCGGAGGGGCGCTACAGTTTAAGCGCCTCGGTGGGCGGTCACAGTTTCAATATCGCTCACATCGAAGGCGAGGACGTCACGGTCAATGCGGCGGCCTGTCAGGGTTGTCATGAAGGCATCGAAGCCGTTGATGGCAGCCGACTGTTCGACACGCCGGCCGGCGCGGACTGGGATGCCGACGGGTCGGAGGAAATCGCTCAGGCCGAGGTTCAGGGCCTGCTCGACCGACTGGTTAATCCGGGCGGGACCGGTCTGCTGCAGCAAGGTCCGGCACCGATCTACACCGCATCCGGAGACTTCAACGGCCGGGCGCCGGACGATCTGATGCGTTCGGAAGCGGAAATGGCGGCGCTGTTCAATTACAAGTTCTTCAGTGAAGATCGTAGTCTCGGCATCCACAACATGCCCTATACCGTTCAGGTACTGCAGGACACGATCACAGCGCTTGATCCCGCTTTCGATCGTTCGACACGGCCACGTTGAGGAGTCGGTTTATGGGTTTCTGGAAGTCGCTGTGGCGCTGGCCACCCCGATGGCGGTGGTTGCTGATCCCCCTGGGTGGCTGGTTGGCGCTGCTGATGGGGATGGTGGCCTGGGCCGGTTTCAACGGCGTGATGCACGCCACCAGCACCAATGAGTTCTGCTACGGCTGCCACATCGGCACGGATACCGTGGTTGAGGAATATCAGGCCTCGGCCCATTTTTCCAACGAGCATGGCGTCGCCGCGACCTGCGCCGATTGCCATATCCCCCACGAGTTCGTGCCGAAGCTGATCACCAAGGCGAAGGCCACGGCCGATGTGTATCATCAGCTGGTCGGGACCATCAATCTGGAGAATTTCGAGTCACACCGGGGAGAGATGGCCGAAGCCATCTGGCGCGACATGGCGTCGAACGACTCCCGGGCGTGTCGTACCTGTCACGATCCGACACGTTGGGAGCCGGCACTGCAATCGGTTCGGGCTCAAAACAGCCATAACCCGACCTTCTGGCAGGAAAAGGGGATGACCTGCATCGATTGCCACCGGGGCGTGGCGCACCGCCTGCCCCGGTGACACGGGTCGATATCAGGCTTTCGTGGCCTGATGCTCGGCCAGGTACAGCCAGGTGTTCAGCACGGAATCCGGGTTCAGGGAGACGGAATCGATGCCTTCCTTCATCAGCCATTCGGCCAGGTCCGGGTGGTCGGACGGACCCTGCCCGCAGATGCCGATGTACTTGCCCTGCTTGCGACAGGCCTGAATCGCCATACTGAGCAGCTTCTTGACGGCGGCATTGCGCTCGTCGAACAGATGCGCGATGAGCCCGGAGTCCCGGTCGAGGCCCAGTGTCAACTGGGTCAGGTCGTTGGAGCCGATCGAGAAGCCGTCGAAGTGTTCCAGGAACTCGTCGGCCAACAGGGCGTTGGTCGGCAATTCGCACATCATGATCAGCTTGAGGCCGTCTTCGCCCCGGCGCAGGCCGTTCTCGGCCAGGATATCGACAACCTGGCTGGCCTCTTCCACGGTGCGGACAAACGGCACCATCAACTGAACGTTGTCCAGACCCCGCTCGCCACGCACCTTCTTCATCGCCTGGCATTCCAGATCGAAGCAGTCGCGGAAGGCGTCCGACACATAGCGCGAGGCGCCGCGGAAGCCGAGCATGGGGTTTTCTTCCTGGGGCTCGTACTGGCTGCCGCCGACGAGGTGGGCGTATTCGTTGGACTTGAAGTCCGACAGGCGCACGATCACCGGTTTCGGGTAGAAGGCGGCGGCGATGCAGGAGACGCCTTCGGCGATCTTTTCGATGTAGAAAGCGACCGGGTCGTCGTACCCGGCCATGCGGTGATCGATGCTTTCCCGCACCTCGACCGGCACTTCGTCGTAGTTCAGCAGCGCCTTGGGGTGCACGCCGATCATGCGGTTGATGATGAACTCCAGACGCGCCAGGCCGACACCGGCGTTGGGCAGACCCCGGAAGTCGAACGCCCGGTCCGGGTTGCCGACGTTCATCATGATCTTGAACGGCAGCTCGGGCATGGCGCTGAGGTCGCTCTTGTCGACTTCGAAGTCCAACTGGCCCCGGTAGACCCGACCGGTGTCGCCTTCGGCGCAGGACACCGTGACCTCGGTTTCCTTGGCCAGCGCTTCGGTGGCGTTGCCACAGCCGACGACCGCCGGAATGCCCAGTTCACGGGCGATGATGGCCGCGTGACAGGTGCGCCCGCCACGGTTGGTGACGATGGCCGAGGCGCGCTTCATGATCGGTTCCCAGTCCGGGTCGGTCATGTCGGTGACCAGAACGTCGCCGGCGTGCACCTGGTGCATCTGGGTCAAGTCCTGGATGACCTTGACCGGCCCCTTGCCGATGCGCTGACCGATGGCGCGCCCTTCGACCAGCCGCTTGCCACGCTCTTTCAGTGCATAGCGCTCGATGACGTTGCCGTGGTTGCTCTTCACTGTCTCCGGCCGGGCCTGGACGATGTACAGCTTGCCATCGTTGCCATCGCGGGCCCATTCGATGTCCATCGGACGGTCGTAGTGTTTTTCGATGATGACGGCCTGCTTGGCCAGTTCGGTGACTTCGGCATCGGTCAGCGAGAATCGCTGACGTTCCTGCTCCGGCACCTCGACCGTCTTGACCGACTTGCCGGCCTGGGCGGCGTCGCCGTAGATCATTTTGATCAGTTTGCTGCCGAGTGTACGACGCAGGATCGGATTCTTGCCCCGTTCCAGCGCCGGTTTGTGAATGTAGAATTCATCCGGGTTGACCGCGCCCTGCACCACGGTTTCCCCCAGTCCGTAGGCCGAGGTGATGAACACCACGTCCTCGAAGCCGGATTCGGTGTCGATGGTGAACATCACGCCGGAGGCGCCGACGTCGCTGCGCACCATGCGCTGGATACCGGCCGACAGCGCCACCTGGCCGTGGTCGAACCCCTTGTGCACCCGGTAGGCGATGGCCCGGTCGTTGAACAGGGAGGCAAAGACTTCCTTGACCGCGTGCAGGACGGCGTCGATGCCGTGGATGTTCAAGAAAGTTTCCTGCTGGCCGGCGAAAGAGGCGTCGGGCAGGTCTTCGGCCGTGGCCGAAGAACGAACGGCCAGCGTCAAATCCGGGTTACCGTGGGTCAGTTCCTGGTAGGCTTGGCGGATTTCCGCCTCAAGTTTGTCCGGGAAGGGCGCGGCCAGTACCCAGGATCGGATCTGACTGCCGGCGCGGGCCAGGGATTCGACATCATCGACGTCGAGTGAGTTCAGCGTCTCGTCAATGCGGTCCTTCAGGCCTTCGAAACGCAGGAACTCCCGATAGGCCTCCGCGGTGGTGGCGAAACCGCCGGGGACACTGACCCCGGCCGATGCCAGGTTGCTGATCATCTCGCCCAGGGAGGCATTCTTGCCGCCCACATGCGGGACGTCCTTTATACCGAGTTCTTTGAAATCGACGACGAAATCCATGGCTGTCTCCAGTATTTTTCTTGGCCGTGGTGAGTGTTGTTGATAGGCGGTTGTATTAAACCTCATATTACGCCGATTGTGCATTCATCCAATGAATGATCGACATTTTCCCCTTCAATGTTTGCGCGGGATCAAATTATGTGACCCTATACTCTGTAGCCTAGCAGCCTGTCGGACTTAGGATGAGTCGGCTGCCAGCGCGTTATTCGATTCAAGCAGGAGTTCCCATGGCAAATCCCAGACCGGTGTACTTCATTTCCGACAGCACGGGCATCACGGCCGAGACCGTCGGCCACAGCCTGTTGTCCCACTTCGATGGCCTGAGTTTCGACGAAACCATCCTGTCCTTCGTCGATACCGAACAAAAGGCCCGCAACGCCGTCGACCGCATCGCCAAGGCCGGTCGCGAAAGCGGCCTGACGCCCATCGTGGTCGAGACCATCATCGACCCCAAGGTTCGCGCCATCATTCATGATTGCGATGCCCACCTGGTGGACATTATCACCACCTTTCTGTCGCCGCTCGAACATCTGCTGGGCCAGCCGTCCAATATCCGGATCGGTCGCCCCGAGGTCTCCGCCGACCAGGGCCCCTACCAGCGCCGGATCGACGCCATGCAGTTCGCGCTGGACAACGACGACGGTCGCCATATCCATCACTACGATCAGGCCGACATCATTCTGGTCGGTGTGTCCCGCAGCGGCAAAACCCCGACCAGTATCTTTCTGGCGTTGCAGGCCAATGTCTACGCCGCCAACTACCCGCTGACCGACGAGGATTTCGAACACCCTCGCCTGCCCAAGATATTGGAGACCTATCGTAGCAAGCTCTTCGGCCTGACCATTGACCCCAAGCGACTGAACCAGATTCGCGACGGCCGCAAATCGAACAGCGATTACGCGTCGCTGCGCCAGTGCGAGGACGAGGTGCGGATGGCCGAGGCCATGTTCAAACGGTTCGGGATTCCGTACATCGACACGACGCGACTATCGATCGAGGAGATTTCGACGCGGATTATTGTCGAGAAAGGATTGCGGGACCGGATTCGGAGTGCGTGAAAGATTCTCCCCCTCCCTAACCCTCCCCCAGAGGGGGAGGGGACTGATTTTTATTCCCTCTCCCCTTGGGGGAGGGTCAGGGAGGGGGTCCATTAAAAAAGGGGGCCGAAGCCCCCTGTCAGTTTGCCTCTGTCACATCAGAGCATCACATCACTGGTAGGACCAGTTCATGGTCACACCGGAGAAGGACTCATAGGCGCGAATGCCGACAACCCAGGTATCCGCGGCCGGATTGCTGAAGCTGCATTCCTCAGCGTTGCCCCACTTGTACGGACGGCAGTCATAGCTGCTGGTGGTCGGCTGGGAGCCGCGACGCACGTACAGGTCCGCGTCGCCGCTACCGCCGCTGATGTCCACATCCAGTGAACTCATGCCGGCCGGCACGTCGATCGGGAAGTACAGCCACTGGCCCTGGCTCGCGGACAGATTGGACTCCGAACCGGAATCCGGGCCGCCGGTGCCACCGTCGGTGAAAGAACCCGTCAGGCTCACGCCGGAATAGGACGAGTAGCCACGGATCATCACGTGGTAGGTCCCTGTGGACGGGCTCGCGAACGAGCAGCTTTCGCTGTTGCCGTTTTTCCACGGACGGCAGTCATAGCTGCTGGTGGTCGGTTCACTACCGAAGCTCACATACAGATCGGCATCGCCGCTGCCACCGGACATTTCGAACAGCAGATCGCTGGCGCCGCTGGGCACGTCCAGAGTGAAGCGGGTTTCACTGCCCTGGGAACCGCTCAGATCGGTGACCGGAACGCCGTTCTCCAGTTCGCTGCCACCCGGGTCGCCGCCACCGGTACAGCCGGAAGTGGAGACACCGACCGTGTCGAAGGCCGAGGTCACGACGCTCAGGTCGTAGCCCAGGTCGCCGGTGGCATCGACCACGCCACAGGCTGCATCCACATAATCACTGTTCGTGCCCCAATACATCTGGTTCGCCAGCACAAACAGATCAAACGCCTTGCGGGTGTCCCAGCCGTTGCTGGTGGCCATCAGGTAGAAGGCCCGATTGAACACGCCCGAGCTGTAGTGCACGTCCATACCGCTGTAGTAGTCGGAGGCATGGCCGATGGAGTTGCCGTCCTTGGTCGGGTCGTCCATATAACGCAAAGACCCGTCTCCTTTGAAAATATCGGCACCGACCATCCAGTCGTTGCTGCCCTTCATGTAGTACTCGGCCGCTTCACCGGCCATGTCGGAGAAGGCCTCATTGATGCCGCCCGGCTGATCCCGATACACCAGACCGGAATTCTGCTCGGTGAAGCCATGGCTGACTTCGTGCGCCGACACATCCAGACTGACCAGCGGATAGAAGCGGTTGGCGCCATCGCCGAAGGTCATCTGCTGGCCGTCCCAGAAGGCGTTTTCGTAGTTGTTGCCGTAGTGAACGCGCATGCGCAGTTTCTGCGTCAGCGGGGCCGTGCTGTACCAGTCGCTGTACATGTTGAACACGACGTTGCCGAAGAAATGCGCGTCGTTCAGCGGCGAATAAGCACCGTTGGTATAGCGGTTGTCGTTGTACGGGCAGGTGAAGGAGAACACGCTGCCACCGCTGGTGTTGTTCTGCATGTCCACCGTCTCGACGTTCGGCGTGTCCATGCGGCAGTTTTCATCCACCTGCATCGCCGGGTAGTCGGTACCGTACTCGTACTGACCGGTCTTCTCGTTGCCGCCGGGCCCGGTCGCGTCCTGATGCGCCAAACCTTCCCATTGTTCCAGCACCTCGCCGGTATGGGCATCGACAAAGACGAAGGGGCGTGACGGCTCGTCGCCGTATTCCACCCAGTTGATCAGGTAGGCCAGGCGCGCCTGGTCCTGATCGTCGATGTGAATGAACAACTGCTGGTTCTGGTTCTTCGCCGCCAATTGCAACGCCGCGACCGAGGTGGCGCCGCTGGTAATGCCCTGCTGATTACGCAGGGTCATAACGTGGTTCATGGCTCGATTGACCGCGTCGAACGCCTTGACGGACGGACGCACGGAAGGCACTTCGGTGGCCAGCCCTTCCAGCACGTCACCGCTGACGTCCGCGGCCACGCCCTGGCCGGACCGGGTGACGACCTGTCCCCAGACGGGTACGCCCTGATGGGCTTGCTGGTAGCGGGTAATGGTTTTGCCGTTGGCCAGGGTCCGGGAACGGACCTCGTTCAGTGAGACATCCGCGCTTGCGGCAATGCCCTGGGCGGAAAACAGATCCGGGGTCGCCGGAACGCGGTCTGCCGCCTGGGCGCCGGCCGCAAGGGCCACGGCGAGTGAGAGAGTCATCCTCGTTGGGAGTTTTTTCATGGTTCTTGTAATCCTTTTGATCTTTTTTTTATGGGTTTTGACTCCGGACGCGGATCGGTTGGGAGGGTCACCCCACGGCAATGCTTTCACCAGCTCACCCTTCCTTGATGTGCTGATGCAAAGCACTGCCCCGACCCACGGCCAGCATTGTGTTGGCAAGACTGCAGAAGACGACCAGAGCGGCGGGGAATGCCCGCGGTAGGCGATGCCGCTCTCTTTCTCAAACCAATTGGGCTTTTGAACAAGCCCGGTTCGGGGTCACCGAACGAATTTCAGGATGCAACAATTTTTCAGTCGTGACAGTGGATTGGTCAGCAAAAGGTCAATTTTTTTCAAACAATGTTAACCATTTCACATTGCGGAATGTTTTATTGCGATTATTGGCAAGGTTGGTATTCAATCTGCTATTTAATGACGGTCGTTCCATTTATGAACAGAAAGACACAATTACGACCTCAGACCGGGATTCAGACACAAATACGGCCGCTCAAGGCGGCCGTTCGACGTTCCGGTTCAGAGTCTTTGATGGCGTTCAGCGCAGGCTGCGGTACTCGTTCCGGTTGTCCGGCTTGCTGAACACCAACTGCCACAACTGCCCCTTGCGTGAGCGGAAGAACCCGGCGCAACTGTGGAGGTAGTACATCCACATCCGCCGGAACCGGGTATCGTAGCGGTCACCGAGTTCGGGCCACGCCGCCTGGGCATTGTTGGCCCAGGCCATCAGGGTGCGGTCATAGTCCGGTCCGAAATTGTGCCAGTCTTCCAATCTCAACAAACCAAAGCTGGTGTCGTTGATTTCCCGGCGTGAGGGAATCTTGCCGTTCGGGAAGATGTATTTGTGGATGAAAGGCTCCGGCGCGTGGCTGCGACGCTCATCGCCGATGGTATGCAGCAGAAAAAGGCCGTCGTCGGTCAGCAAATCGGCCGCTTTGCGGAAATAGGTCCGGTAATTCTTGACGCCGACATGCTCGAACATCCCGATCGACACGATGCGGTCGTACTGCCCGGTCAATGACCGGTAATCCATCAATTCGATATCGACCGGCAGGTCTTTGGTCAATTCGTCGGCCCACTTCTTCTGCTCCCGGGAGACCGTAACCCCGGTCACCTCGACGCCGTAATGCCGGGCCGCATGCAGGGCCATGGCCCCCCAGCCGCAGCCGATGTCGAGCAGTTTCATGCCCGGCTCCAGTTTCAGCTTGCGGCAGGCCAGATCCAGCTTGGCGATCTGCGCATCGTCGAGGCTATCCGCCTCGGCCCAGTAACCGCAGCTGTAGTTCATCAGGGGGTCGAGCATTCGACGATAGAGGTCGTTGCCGATGTCGTAATGGTGTTCTCCGACGTGGAAGGCGCGCTTGATGCTCTGAAAGTTGAACAACCGGTAATTGAGAGCGCCCAACGCCATTTTCAGCCGCATCACACCACTGACATTCTGGCTGATACCGGCGCCGAGCAACCGGGTGAACATCTCATCGAGCCGGTCGCAGTCCCACCAGCCCTCCATATAGGCTTCGCCGAAACCGATCGAGCCGTGGCGCAAAACCCGCTTGTACAGTTTGGGGTTGTGAACGCGAATATCCCAGGGACGGTCGCCGTTGAGGCGAATATCGGCGGGCTCGAGGAGTTTGACGAAAAAATCGGGGGGATTGGTGTTGGGGCTGATCTTGCGTCGGGAGCGTTGTTGCCAGGCGTCCCGGTTTGAGTGCGCCAGACTGCGTTGGCTGTCCGTCTTGATCTCGGTATAACTGGCCATCCCAACCTCCTGTAATCCGCAATAAAGTGCCTGAATGCGCTCTACTGCTATTGAAGGCCCTCAGGCATCCATACATGCACACTAACCCGAGTGTTCGGGTGTGTTCGAATTAATTCCCTCAATATAGTCAATAGTACAAATTTTGCACGGTTACAGCGTTTGATGGTGACTCGGAGGCGGTGTGGCGGAATCCGCGCCGCCGCCCTACAAGCCCCCAAGTACCCAGGCTAGCACCAGTGGCATCACCACCAGGCTGGCCGCATTGGAAAACAGCACCATGGCGGCCACCTGTTCGGGCTGCTGGTTGTACCGTTCGGCGACCAGGTAGTTGAGTACCGCCGGCGGCAAGGCGCCGAACAGGATGAGCATGCCCTGCTGGACGGGCGAGAGACCGAAGCCGACGGCCAAAGGCCAGGCGATGATCACACCCAGAATCGGCGCGGCGACGGCGCTGACGAGCCCGATGCGCCAGCCGGCGAGGTCGAGGTTGACGAGACGGACGCCGAGAGCGAACAGCATGAGCGGTACCGCGATGTCGCCCAGCAGTTCAAGGGAGCGGACCAGCCAGTCGGGCAGGCTGATGCCGGACCCGGCGATCACCAGGCCGCCGATGGCGGCGAGAATCATCGGGTTGCGCAGCACCTGCAACAGCCGGGTTCCCGGGTTGAGCATCCACATGCCGACCGTGAAATGCAGTGTATTTTCGACGATGAACAGGATGACGGCGGCGGGCATGTACTGCTCGCCAAAGGTGAAGAGGAACAGCGGCAGGCCCATGTTGCCGCTGTTGCGGAACATCATCGGCGGTACGAAGGTTTTCCATTGCACGCCCATGGCCCGGGCAAGCAGCCAGGCACCGATGCCGGGGACCAGGGTGACCAGAATTCCCGCCAGTGCCAGCGGCGCATAGTCGCCCAGGTTGAGCGGTCTGGACGCGAAGACGCTTAGAATGAGAAAGGGGGTGAAGACGTCCATATTGATGCGGTTGGCCGCTTCCATGTCGGGGGCATGCTTGCGCCCGTACAGGTAACCGACCACCACCACCAGGAAGATGGGGACGACAATGCCGGCTATGCGTTCGATCATTCGGCCTCCTTCCGCGAGTACAGGTTGTTCAGCCAGAGCCACCAGAGCACGACGAAACAGGCTTCATAGGCGCGTTGCCAGATACCCGGCCACCAGTCCCGCTCCCAGGCCGCCAGTTGCATGGACATGAAACACACCACGGTCAGTACTTTAAGGGTGCGGCCGAGACCGACTCGCCCCGGCAGCGGCATGCGCACCGCGGCGACAAAGGCACCGGCGTACAGGACCCAGATCAGGGTGTTGTGTACGGTCTGGTTGAAGGAACCGCCCACAGGGCACTGGTAATCGCAGGGGAAGATCACACTGCCAATGTAGCTGGCGGCAAAGGCGATGACGCCGAATCGTATCCAGGGGTCCATCGGCGCCGGCTCGAGTCCTTTACGGACGGCCTCGGTCGTGCCCATCCAAAAAGCACCGATCAGGAAGAAGGCGCCGTTGGCCATGGACCGATTGGGCATATCCAACGCCCCCAGTTCGCTGATGAAGCGGGTCGCATCATAGCCACTCACCTGTGCGCCCAACACCCAGGGCATGAGGATGAGCAAGGCACTGGCCAGGGCCGATAGAAAGACGGTTTTGGTCAACACCCGTGACGGACTCCACAAAAATGAGCGGCTAGCTTACCGAGCCATCGGGGGCTCGTACAGTGTCATAAAGTAGGAAGAGGCGTTCCGTCCGACCCGGTAAACCGGGTTGTTTTTGCAATTGAACCGACTTTCTGAATAATACGCCGGTCTCCGACCGGATAGATGCCACCCATGTCTGCCTTTCATTCGTTGCATTCACTGCTGTTCGCCTTGACGGTATTGGCCAGTGTGCCGGCCTGGGCGCAAACGACGGAGACTCAGCGGTGCATCGATTCGGAGGCGGCCCCGGATGAGCCGGTTCGGGACGGCTTCGCCGCCCTGTCGGGCAACGACCCGACCAGCTCCGACCCTCCCTTCCTGGGTATTGACAACACCCGGCCGACTTTAGCGGCCCCAATGCGAAACACAGGGCTCAACAGTGCGCCCTGCGCTGAGTTGATCTCCGTCAGTCATCACTGGAGTTACTGGCCGCAAGCCCCGCCCTACCCTGTTATAGTGTGACCTCCCTTTTTCTCGCGGGCGTCCGTTCGGATTTTCCGACCGTGCCTGAAACACATTTAACAGGAGCTGCAAATGTCCCTTGCGCTTTTTCTGATCATTGCCTTTTTTACCCTGGGCTACCTGGCGATCATCGCCGAACACGGCCTGAAGATCGACAAAACGGCCCCGGCCATCATGAGCGCGGTGCTCTGCTGGTCGGTCTACATCCTCTTCGCCGGTGATCTGGTCGCCATCGACAGCCTGCCGAACTGGTTCCTGGAAGAAAACGCCCATATGAACAGTGCCGAGCTGGTTCATACCTGGGTCGGCGAACACCAGTTGCTCACCTTTCTCGGTGAAATCTCCTCCATCCTGTTTTTCCTGCTCGGCGCCATGACCATCGTCGAATTTGTCGACGCCTACGGCGGTTTCGCCATCATCACCGACCGGATAACAGCGACTCGCAAGGTCGCGCTGCTGTGGATGGTTACCGGCCTGGCCTTCTTCATGTCCGCTGCTCTGGACAACCTGACCACGACCATCGTGATGATTTCCCTGATCCGCAAACTGATCGCCAGCCGACAGGAACGTTTGTTTTTCGCCGGGATCATCGTGGTCGCGGCAAATGCCGGCGGAGCCTGGTCGCCGATTGGCGACGTCACCACCACCATGCTCTGGATCGGCGGCCAGATCACCACACTGGCCATCATCAAGACGCTGATCATCCCGTCACTGGTCTGCGCGATCGTGCCCATGCTCTGGTTAAGCTGGTCGCAACGCGGTCAGAACGTGAAGCCGCCACAGCGCGTGCACCAGCACGAAGTCGACATCGTCACCAAACGCCATCGCAACATCATTTTCGGTGTCGGCGTCGGCGGCCTGCTGTTCGTACCGATTTTCAAAACACTCACCCACTTGCCCCCGTTCATGGGCATGCTGCTCAGTCTGTCCGTACTCTGGGTGGTCAGTGAAATCATTCATCACCGCGCGGATTACGACGACGACACCGAGCTCCACATCACCCGTATCCTGAAGCGCATCGATACACCGAGCGTCCTGTTCTTCCTCGGCATTCTGCTGGCCGTCTCGTCGCTGGAGGCGACCGGCCTGTTGCATCATCTCGCGGTCTGGCTCGACGAGACGATCGGCAACATCAACGTGATTGTGTTCCTGATCGGCCTGATGTCCGCCGTCATCGACAACGTTCCCCTGGTTGCCGCCACCATGGGCATGTACGACCTCAGCGTATACCCGACCGATCACCCGACCTGGGAATTCCTGGCGTATTCGGCCGGTACCGGCGGCAGTTGTCTGATCATCGGCTCGGCGGCGGGCGTCGCCGCTATGGGGATGGAACGCATCAACTTCTTCTGGTATCTCAAATACATCACCCCACTGGCGCTGCTGGGCTATGTGGCCGGTGCGTTTACGTATCAGATGATGGTGTAGCGGGCAGTCAAACACGGCTCCCGCACCCCGCAACGTCGGACCGCCCTGTACCCGCAGTATAAGTACGTCCATGTACAAAAAAGGCTCCCAAAGGAGCCTTTTTTAATCCAGTCAATCCAGCGTCAGTCTTTTTTCGTCAGCTCGTCGAATACGCCAAGGGCTTCCCCGGCTTTCATCAAGCCCGGGCCACCGCCCATCTGCACCACGACTTCCAGCATTTCCTCAAAAGCGCCGCGAGTCACCCCCATGCGCACCAGGGCCTTCACATGATGCGCGATGCAGGGGTCGCATTTTTGGCTGAGAGCGATCGCCGTCGCCATCAGTTCCTTGTTCAGATGAGAGATTTCCCCGTCTTTGTAGACTGTCTTGCCTACCGATTGAAAGGCATCGTACATGTCCGGCCGATCTTTGCGTAAAGCAATCAGGCTGGGAGTCAGGGCTTTCAGGTTGTCGAGCATTGCGTTCATAATCGCCTCCTTATTTAGTTTTTACTAATGTACAAGGTAGGCGAGTGCCGGGAGTTGACGCGGATCAACTTATGCCAAAAACCTTTAAAAACCGCGTCACATATACCTCTCAAGAGATACCGCTAATCCCTGCGCAGCTTAACCGGTGAGACATCGAACTCCCGCTTGATGGCCACATTCAGGGAGCTGCGACTGACGAACCCGGTTCTACCGGCGACTTCGCTGACCGGCAGGGAAGTCGATTGCAGAAGCCAGGCCGCTCGCTCAACACGACGTTTCATGACGTATTGGTACGGGGACAAGCGGGTTCGCTCCCGAAAACAGGCATGAAATCGACTCACGCTCATATGGCACAGTTCCGCCAATTGTGCGACCTGAATTTTTTCATGCAGGTGAGCCTGAATGTACTCATCCAGCCGGGTCAGATTCAGTCGATCATGGCCGGAGGCTGCTTCCGGTTGCCGCCCCACCACGCGCTCATACAGTGAGTAGAGCATCAGCGAACGAATGTGATGCTGTATGTGCGCGGCCGATCCGGACTGGTGCAATTCATACGCCAGAGCTTTCAACAGATCGCAAAACTGCGCATCGACGGAAATATACAGCGGCCTGAAAAACAGCTGCTGCAGCATCTCCCGCTCCAGTTCATTCTGAAACACACCACCGGGTTCGAAGTTCACCACCAGCATCCGGTTGGCGTGCGACCCTTGAAACTGATGCTCGCATTGCGATGGAACCAGGCAGCCGTCTCCCAGCGCGATCCGGCTTTCGCCACCGCCCAACAGATCGAACACCGCCTGCCCTTCGATACCCAGCACAAGCTGATGATGGGTGTGATGGTGGTGATCGGGCTGCTGCGGCATCCGCATCAATTTGCTCACGGCATCCCGCATGGCATCGACCTCTTAACGAACCTTGGCGAGAAATTTTTGCAGGTGTTCGCTCGACGGCTGACCGAACACCTGCTCGGGTTCGCCGATTTCCTCGATGACCCCCTTGTGGAAAAAGGCAACGCGATCCGAGACATCCCGGGAAAACCCCATCTCGTGGGTGACGACGATCATGGTCATCCCCTCTTCCGCCAACAGGCGCATGGTATCGAGCACCTCGCCGACCAGTTCGGGGTCCAGCGCGGAAGTCGCCTCGTCGAACAGCATGTAATTCGGCTCCATCGCCAGGGCTCTCGCAATGGCCAATCGCTGTTGCTGACCGCCGGACAAGGCGTTGGGATAGAGGTGCATTTTGTCGCCGAGCCCGACGTGCTTCAGTTGGCTTTCCGCCAGAGCCTCGGCTTCCGCCTTGGGCAGCGTTTTCACCTTTCGCGGCGCCAGGGCCACATTTTCCAGGGTGGTCAGGTGCGGGAAGGCATTCCACTGCTGAAACACCATGCCGATCTTCTGGCGCAAGTGATTCAGGTTGGTCTTCTTGTCGTGAACGCTCATGCCGTCCACTTCGATCACGCCCTGTTGAACGGGTTCCAGACCGTTGATGCAATACAGCAGCGTCGACTTGCCGGAACCGGAGGCGCCGATGACCGACAGGACTTCACCCTGGTTCACTTCCAGATCGATGCCTTTCAACACTTCGACATCGCCGAAGGACTTACGAACGTTTTTCACACTAATCATGACTGTTGCCACCTTCTTTCCACGTACTGCCCGGCCCGGGACAGCGGAAATGACAGAGCAAAATAAAACAGACCCGCGATACCCAGAATGAAGAAGGTTTCCGCTGTGCGGGTGATGAGAATCTGGGACGCCTTGAGCAACTCGATGTACCCGATGACGGACACCAGGGCGGAGTCCTTCATCACGCTGAGCGATACCCCGACCCAGGACGGGAATACCGATCTCAGCCCGACCGGCCAGACGACATACCGCATGTCCTGCCAGTAGCTCAGCCCCAACGACCGGCTGGCGCGGCGCAGGGAGGCCGGCACGGACTCGATACCGCCGCGTGCCACCGAAGCCACCAGGGCCGAGGTGTAGACGGACAAAACCATAGTGCCCGACCAAAAAGCCGGCATCGGAAACCCGGCGATGGAGACGAAGGCATCGAACAGGATGAGCTGAATCAGCAAGGGCACACTGCGAAAAATATCCAGCAGTGCATTCATCGCGAACTGCACCGTCCGGTTGCCGGCCGCCATCATCCAGCCGAAGACAATGCCCGCCAGACTTCCGGTCGCGATGGCCACACTGGAAATCAACAGAGTACGCAAGGCAGCCTCGCCCAGGAAAAGCAGGTCCTGCGGTTGTAAATCGCCGAAAACGGCTACGGTGGTCATGCAACACCTCCCCGGTTCAACCCGAACACCTTGTTGCCGATCAACGTCATCAGCCCCAGTACCAGTTTGGCGATCAGGTAATAGATGATCGCGGTCGCCGCGAAGTATTCGAAAGCACGGAATGTCTTCGAATAAAGGAACTGGGTTTCCCCCGACAGCTCCCTCAGCCCGACCAGCATGCCCAGCGAACTCATCAGGATGACCCAGATGAATTGATTGGTCATGGGGTGATAGACGGCTCGAAGCAATTGCGGAAACATGACATGCACCTGAGCCTGGAAGGCGGTCATTCCCAGGGATCGCGCCGACCGAAGCTGGGTGTTGGGGATGGCGGCATAACCGCCTCGAAACGTTTCCGCCATATACCCGGCGGTATTGAAGGCCAGGGCCATGACGACAGTAATGTAGGAATCGATCAGAATACCGACCGCACCCAGACCGAATTTGAAGAAATACAATTGAAACAATGCCGGCGTATTACGGGCGATCTCGATCCAGATATTGGCGACGAATCGTAAACCGGCGAAGGACGACATCTTGGCGAAACAGAGTATCAGCGCCAATACCATGCCAATCGCCATGGACAGAACCGACACCTGCAAAGTCACCGAAGCACCACCCAGCATTTGCGGCAGTGATTGGATGACCGGGCGCCACAAGAATTGATAATCCATACAGCTCTCTACCTCTGAGCCAAGTGGACCTGTCTGTGGACAGGCCACTGCTTGGTTTCACGGTACTATTCTCGGTACTTTTCACGGTACTACGGGATTCGAAAAAAGACCTTTGCCGGTCGAGTACCGCCGGAATATCCGACTCGAATCCGGCAAAGGCGCAGCCGAATCAGTAGTAAACACCCGGAATGTCCAGTGCCGGCGGTTCGCCGCCAATCCACTTGGCATACAACTCGTCGAAACGACCGCTGCGGATCTGACGGTTGATGAAGAGGTTGAGATAATTGATCCAGCCGTATTCCTGACGCAGGGTCATCATGCCGACATAGTCGGCACCGAACGGAGCCACCGGGCCCAGTTTCAGTTCGCCGTACTTGTCGGAATTGACGACATTCGCTGCGGCCGTATCGGTGACGATGACCGCATCGACCTGGCCTTGCGACACGGCCAGGAACGATTCATTCTCACTCTGGAAGGAAACATAGCGACCCTCGGCATCCGGCCAATGGGTGTCTTTGTAGGCCAGGAACTCGCTCTCGTAAGTGGTACCGACAGCGGCACCAACACGGGCGCTTTCAAGGTCTTCCCATGCGGTGATGTCCGCATCCTCTTTCAACAGCGCCTGGAACTGGAACACCATGTAGGGAACGGTGAAGCCCACGGTCTGAGCCCGCTCCAGGGTGTCGGAAGATGAGGCGATGGCAACATCCACCTTACCGGAGATCAAAGCGGGAATCCGCTCGGCCCAGGTCACGCCGACCACCTGGTGATCGACGCCCATGGCGGCAGCGAGATCGGCACACATGTCGACATCCATACCGACCGGTTCGTTATTGGAATCGCGGAACCCCATGGGCGGGAAATCCAGTACGACAGCGCACCGCAACTCGCCATCGGCGAGGACATCGTCGAGTTTATCGGCGGCGGCCTGGCCGGTGATCAGGACAGAAGCAGACAGTGCCAACACAGCGGATGCGGCACCTTTGAACAGGTTATTCATGTGGTTTGACTCTCCAATTTGTGCGCTGGCCACGGCCAACCGCACCTTCGGATACAGGCGATGGTGACGGCGTATCGAAGCTGAACGGTTCAATGCCTCGGACAGCGATTTATCATTATTATTCGACTTCGAATATCGTCGGAAGGATTCGCAAGTCCCTATCTATATTACTCAGACCGACCGGAAAGATTTGATAAATCCTACGATAAACTTCCTGAATCCTATCAATGTGTTTATCGCCAATCGAAAAGGAATTAACGAGTGATATTAAATTCCAATTGTCGAGTTTTCCGCTCCAATATGGATTGAAAACCTATCGAATGACGCACTGATTCAGTGCATATTTATTTTGAAGAGTTTACAACAACGGAAGAATTCAATGGCAGGGTAAATAAAAAAAGCCGGCGGAACGCCGGCTTTATCGTGCACGAACCGAAAGAGATGGGTTTAGCCGTTCACTTCCTGGAACTTCAACTCCATCTCGCGGGACGGGACAGAGCTCATAACGCTGACAACAGTGATGGCGAGTGTTGCCAGCAGGAAGCCGGGTACGATTTCATAGACATCGAAAATGCCACCGGACAGTTGCTTCCAGATCACCACAGTCAAGCCACCGACCACGATACCGGCCAGGCAGCCGAAACGGTTCATGCGCGGCCAATACAGCGACAGGATGACGGCCGGACCAAAGGCGGCACCGAAGCCGGCCCAGGCATAGGACACCAGACCCAGAACAGAACTTTCCGGATTCAACGCCAGGAACCAGGCGACTACGGCGATGACGACGACGGCGATACGGCCGATCTTCATCAGCGAGTTCGGATCGGCATCCTTGTTGAAGATGGACTTATAGAAATCTTCAGTCAGAGCGGAAGAGGACACCAGCAACTGGGAGTCGGCCGTGGACATGATGGCCGCCAGGATCGCCGCCAGCAGAACACCGGCCACCAGCGGATGGAACAGCGCCTGAACCAAGGAGATGAAGACGGTTTCGCCATCGGCCAGGCCGCTTTCGAAGTAACCGTTGCCGGCCGCGCCGACCAGAAGGGCACCGGCCATGCCGATGAAGGTCCAGGTCACGGCGATGCGACGGGCGGTTTTAACTTCGGCGCGGTCCTTGATGCCCTTGAAGCGAGCCAGGATATGCGGTTGACCGAAGTAACCCAGGCCCCAGGCAAGGGAGGACACAATGCCGATCATCCCCAGCGTGGACCCATCCGGATTGGTAAACATGCTCAGCATGTTGGGGTTCTTGGCTTCCAGAATGGCCACCGGCCCTTCACCGATGACGATAAAGGCGGTGATCGGAACGATGATCAGCGCCGCCGCCATCAGCAGGCCTTGAACCAGGTCCGTCCAGGAGACCGCCAGATAACCACCGAACAGGGTGTAGGACACCACTGCGACGGTACCGATGGTCACGGCGATCTTGTAGTCGAGACCGAAGACGGTTTCAAACAACTTGCCGCCGGCGACAAGACCGGAACTGGTGTAGAACAGGAAGAACAACAAAATGAAGAATGCGGCGATGGCGCGAATGGCCACCGTATCTTCAAAGCGGTTGCTGAAATATTCCGGCAGGGTCAGGGAATCGTTGGCGGCTTGCGAATAACTCCGCAAACGCGGGGCGACAACCAACCAGTTGATGTAGGTGCCCACCAACAAGCCGATGGCGATCCAGGAAGCGCCCAGACCGGAGGCGTACATGGCACCGGGAAGACCCAGCAGCAACCAACCCGACATGTCGGACGCGCCGGCGGACAGAGCCGACGGCCAGGCGCCCAATTGGCGACCGCCTAGGATGTAATCGGACAGGTTATTGGTGCGGCGATACGCCCAGACGCCGATCCAGAGCATCATCCCCAGATAGGCGAGAAAGGTCAAGCTGACTGCAAAAGTATTGCTCATAGCTCTCTCCGAGATTGTAATTGTTGTGATTGAGTGACTACTCAGTATCAATGAACCCGACATACGAGTGACTGCCGGGCGAGCCCGGATCGAAACCAACGGTGAAATTGGCTTTGATCCGGACAGGCGCGGTTCGAGGCTTTTGGCCTCGAGCCGCGACTTCGGTCACTGTCAGTCGTCGGTTTCCAACGACAGCAGCGTTGCGTTTCCACCCACGGCCGTGGTGTTGATGGTGCGCACCCGTTCGGTGGCGAAACGCTTGATGTAGTTCGGGCCGCCGGCTTTCGGACCGGTTCCGGACAGTCCCCGACCGCCGAACGGCTGCACGCCGACGACGGCACCGATCTGGTTGCGGTTGACGTAGCAGTTGCCGACACGCACACGGGATTCGATGTAGGCGGCCGTCGCTTCGTTGCGGCTGTGAATGCCGAGCGTCAGGCCGTAACCGGTACGGTTGATGTCGGCGATGACGTTGTCCAGTTCGCGCGCTTTGAAACGCAACACGTGCAGGACCGGGCCGAACTGTTCGCGACCGAGTTCATCGATGCTCTCGATGCCGATCGCCACCGGCGCCAGGAAGTGGCCGTTGGCGGCTTCGGTACCGAGTTCCGCTTCGGCCAGAACCCGGCCTTTGCCGCGCCAGCTTTCGACGTAGTCGCTCAGCCCCTGCAGGGCTTCTTCGTCGATCACCGGGCCGCAGTCGGTTTCGTATTTCTGCGGGTTACCGATTTCCACACGGGACAGGGCACCACGAATCAGATCGACCACGCGGTCGGCGATGTCGTCCTGCACGCACAGTACGCGCAACGCTGAACAGCGTTGACCGGCACTGGCGAAAGCGGACTGCATGACATCGGCCACGACCTGTTCCGGCAGAGCGGTCGAATCGACGATCATGGCGTTCTGGCCACCGGTCTCCGCGATGAAGGTCGGCAAGGCGCCTTGGCGTGCCGCCAGCGTGCGATTGATGATGTGTGCGGTTTCAGTGGAACCGGTGAATGCCACACCCAACAGACGTTCGTCGTCCATGATGGCGTTACCGATGGTCGCGCCATCACCCGGAAGGTAATGCAACACGTCCGTCGGGACGCCGGCTTCGTGGAACAATTCGATGGCGCGACCGGCGATCAGAGAGGTTTGCTCGGCCGGCTTGGCCAACACGCCATTGCCGGCGACCAAGGCCGCGCAAATCTGACCGGTGAAAATCGCCAGCGGGAAGTTCCAGGGGCTGATGCACAGGAATACACCCCGGCCTTCGTAATAGTGCTCGTTGCTCTCACCGGTTGGTCCCGGCAACAGCGTCGCTTCATTCATGGTCTCGCGGGCCTGCGAGGCGTAGTAACGACAGAAGTCCACGGCTTCGCGCACTTCGTCGATGCTGTCCTGCAGGGACTTACCGGCTTCCCGGGCACACAAGGCCATCAATTCGGCGGTATGTTCTTCCAGCAGATCGCCGAGACGATCCAGGCAGGCGGCACGCTTGACTGCGGGTGTCTTGTTCCAGTCAAACCAGGCGGCATCGGCCTTGGCCAGCGCATCGCGGGCGTGTTCCGGTTGCGTCCAGTGCACCTGACCGACGGTCTGGCGGGTGTCGTATGGGCTGGTGATGGTTTTCACGACGTCCGTGGCGGTGGACACACCGGCGACCAACGGTTTCATCGACCACTGGCGATCATCGAAGGCGGCTACGTTTTCCAACAGAGGCTCCCGTTCAAAGGCGACATTCAAGTTGTACCCTTGGGAATTACGGCGAACATCGCCGTAAATATCCGAAGGGCGAGGAATTTTCGGGTTGCGGAAGACCGGCCGGCTCTTGGCCAGATCGACGGGTGAGGACACCAGGTCGCCGATCGGCGTTTCGGCGTCCACCAGGCGGTGAACGAACGAAGAGTTGGCGCCGTTTTCGAGCAGCCGACGAACCAGATAGGGCAGCAGATCCTTATGGGCGCCGACGGGCGCGTAAATACGTACCCGGGGTTTCTCTTCACCCAGCAGGGTGTCGTAGAGCGCATCGCCCATGCCATGCAGACGCTGGAATTCGAAATCGATTGAAGGGTTTTCACGCGCCAGTTCGGCGATGCTCGCCACCGTGTGCGCGTTGTGCGTCGCGAACTGCGGATAGATCGCGCCATTGACCTGTTCGCCCATCAAATAGCGGGCGCACACCAGATAGGATACATCGGTGTTTTCCTTACGGGTGAACACCGGGTAATCGGCCAGGCCCAATACCTGGGCGTGCTTCACTTCGGTATCCCAGTAAGCGCCCTTGACCAGGCGAATCGGAATGACATCGCCCTGCTCTTTCGACAACGCCGTCAGGTAACCCAGTACGGCCAGAGCCCGCTTCGAATATGCCTGAATCACCAGACCGAAATTGCCCCAGCCCTTGGCCGCGTCACTGCGATACACTTTTTCAAACAGACGCAATGACAGTTCCAGACGGTCCATTTCCTCGGCATCGATGGTGATGCCCACACCCAGATCACGCGCTTCGCGCACCAATTGGGCGACACGGTCCGCCAGTTCGGTTTGCACCCAGGCGTCGTGGGATTCCTCGTAACGCGGATGCAGGGCCGACAGTTTGATGGAAATGGTTGGTTTCGGCGCATCGCCGGCCCACTCGTCCATGCGTTCGCCGAGAGTGCGAACCGCCTGACGGTAGGATTCGAAATAACGCTGCGCATCCGGGTCGGTAAAGGCCGCTTCGCCCAGCATGTCGAACGAATAGGTGTAGCCCTTCTTGCGATAGGGCTTGCCGTTCTTGATCGCCTCTTTGATCGTGCGGCCCAAAACGAACTGCTTGCCCATGATCCGCATCGCCTGATGCATCGCGGCGCGAATTACCGGCTCACCGGCTCGGTTGATCAACTTCGACAGCAAGTTCGCCGGCGACGTCTCCCGGCTGTCCAGCGAGGTCACCTTGCCGGTCAGCATCAAGCCCCAGGTCGACGCATTCACCAACAGGGAATCGGACTTGCCCATGTGCTCTTTCCAGTCCGCCACCGACAACTTGTCGCGAATCAGGTCGTCCGCCGTGTCCGGATCCGGAACGCGCATCAGCGCTTCCGCCAGACACATCAGGATCACACCCTCTTCGTTGTCCAGACTGTACTGCTGCAACAGTTTATCCACGGCATGGGCCACATCCCCTTCATCGCGGACCTTTTCCACGATGTGTCGCGCCGTCTTCTCGACACGGTCACGACTGTCCGGCGTCGGCTCGGCGAGCTCGACCAGCTGGGACATGTACTCGTCTTCTTCAACCGCATACTGATTGACAATGAATTGGAACCAGTCCGCCGGGGACAGAGTGGCGTAGTCCCCGGAGAACACACGGGAGGCATCAAACTGAGTCATTTCAAACCTGCCTGTTAGTTGTTTTTGGCGCATTGTGCGAAACATACCGGCACAGGAGTGTGACGGCTTGTCAAAATCTTCGGAGTTTTTGCGAAAACGTCCGGCGATTTGTTAAGGGGTTAACATAGTTCAGGTAGGAAAGAGGGTATGGGGATGGGGAATTATAAGGAGCGGATTGGGTGTCAGGCTGGTGTGACGGGGGTTGTTCAGTGTGGAAAAGCGTCCCCCTTACCTATGTATGGGAGAGAGCGCTGTGGTCGCGCACGGAGTGCGCTCCTGCAGGTGTGGCGGGTCGTCCCTGCCGTAAAAGCTCAGAAAGAGCCTTCAATCTCAATGGGCCAGAGGCTTCTGCTTGCGGACCTGACCCGGTGACAGACCGTATTGGTTTTTCACCGCATGGGTCAGGGCGCTTTGGCTGCTAAAGCCGGTTTCCTGGGCGATATCGGCGATGGAATGGGTGGAACACTGGAGCAACCAGACCGCCTGGTCCAGACGATGCTTCATCACATACTGGTAGGGCGTCATCCCCGTCACCTGCCGAAACCGCAGATGGAACTGGCTAACGCTCATGTGGCAGGCCTCGGCCATATCCGCCACCGACACCTTGTCCTGCAGGCGCTGTTTGATCAGATGATCGATGCGGGTGATGTCGAATCGCCCCTGATGGTCCTGTGCCGGCAACGATGCTCCGGTCAGGCGCTGATACAGGCTGTGCAACAACAGGGCACTGACATGCTGCTGCATGTGGGGGTCCGCCCCGTACTGATCAATCTCCCGCGCCATCGCCGACAGCAACTGGGCAAACTGACCGTCCAGACGGAAATAGTAAGGCCGATCGAACAGGCGGCTGAGGATCTCCCGGTCGATGCGTGAATCCACCGCGGTTTCCAGCTCGAAGTCCAGCACCACCATGCGATTGTCGCCCAGCCCCTGGAAGGCATGGCTGCACTCGGTAGGCACCAGGCAGCCGGCACCCAGCATCAGTTGATCACCACCCTTGCCTTCAAGCTCGAAAGCCGCTTCGCCTTCGAAGCCAAGGACCACCTGATGATGCCGATGATTATGCCGATCGCCACTCAGCGGCATTTGAGCCAGACGACTCAATCCACCTAACCACATAGCTCGCTCCCGGTACGCCGACCACCTGCCTGAACAGGACCTGACCTGTCATTATGACACGATCAAACGAATACGATACCCAGCCAGCCCCGGTTTGCCAAGCAACACCGGTCGAACGGTCGGTGCATCCGCACAGCTCGACGCACCGAAATACAGCGAATAAAACCCGCACCGGGCCGCCCTTGCACCGCCCTGGCGCACCCGGGACGTTTCCGCCGCACCCAATGCAGGCACGTACCTTGCTCTTACAAGGGTTCGGACGACGTCAAAAGAGGCACACCAGTGCCCGGACGTCGCGACAGTTCCCTTTCCCAGGCTCAGATAGGCAAGATGAATATATTGGTGATCGATAACCAGCCCGAACGGGCACGGGTTATAGAAGAAGCCCTGACCGCGCTCGACCACGCGGTCGTCATCCGTACGCCCGACCAGACCCGCATACACCAGTTGGTCGCGTCCTTCCAACCGGATGTCGTCATCGTCGACGCCCAGTCGCCGGACCGGGACATGCTTGAGGATGTGGCGCTGACGTCCGATCGCAATCCGAGACCGATTATTTTCTTCGCCGAAGACGACGATTCCGAAGTGATCCGGCAATCCATCGAGGCCGGAGTCAGCGCCTACATTGTCGACGGTCTGCAACCGGAACGGGTCAACACCATCATCAAGGTCGCTATTTCCCGCTTCGAGGCATTCCAGTCGCTGCGTGGCGAATTGGACAAAACCCGGACCGAACTCGCCGACCGCAAGGTCATCGACCGGGCCAAAGGCCTGCTGATGAAGCACCGCGACTGCGACGAGGACGCGGCCTTCAACGCCATGCGCAAGATGGCCATGAACAAGAGTGTGCGACTGGTCGAGATCGCACACGACGTCATCGACCTGTTCGAATCCTGATACCCACTCCGAGGACACCATGACAGACCCCGCCAAGCTGGAAAAACGCACCCTGAACCTCGGCTTTGTCCCCCTGCTGGATGCCGCGCCCCTGATCGTCGCCCACGAACTCGGTTTTTTCCGCGATGCCGGCCTGACCGTCACCCTCCAGCGCGAGGCCAGTTGGGCCAGCCTGCGCGACAAGCTGGTGTTCGGGCTGCTGGATGGCGCCCACATCCTGGCGCCCATGGTGGTGGCCAGCCAGATGCGCATGCCCGGTTCCCGCCCGCTGCCGAAGCTCACCACGGCGTTGGCACTGGGTTACAACGGCAACGCCATCACCCTGTCCAACACCCTGGCCGGGGAGCTGGCCATCGATCTGCCCGCCCGGCCCGGTCCGGTCGGACGTGCTTTGCACACGGCGATCGAACGACGACGAGCCGCCGGCCAGGCCAGGCTGGTGTTCGGCACCGTCTACCCGTTTTCCATGCATACCTACCTGTTACGGCTGTTCCTGAAAGAGTCCGGCATCGATCCGGAAGCAGACGTCGATATTCGCGTTTTACCGCCCCAGGCGATGATCGATGCACTGCGCCGGGGCGACATCGATGGCTATTGCGTCGGCGAGCCTTGGAACACCGGCGCCGACCGGTTGGATGCAGGCCGCATCGCCGTACTCGGCTATGACATCTGGCAAAACGCTCCGGAAAAGGTGCTGGGCGTCAGCGAAGCCTTTGCCCGCGAGGCCCCGAACAGCCACCGCGCCCTGGTGAGCGCTGTGCTGCGGGCCTGCCAATGGCTGGACGAACCGGACCGCATCGCCTCGGTCGCGCATTGGCTGTCCCGGCCACAGTATCTCGACTGCTCGTCCGACTTGTTGCTCACCGCGCTGCAAACGCCCTGGATCGACGGCCTTCCGCGCTGGCGCAAACAGTATTTCCACTACGCGGCTACCTTCCCCTGGCGCAGCCAGGCCGAATGGATGCTCGATCAGATGCTCGACGCCGGCCAGATCCAGACCCTGCCGGGCGACCGGCGTGCTCTGATTGAACGCGCCTACGACACCGCCACCTGGCGGGAAGTTGCGCAAACACTGGCAATCCCGTCACCGACCGAAGACGACAAGCCCGAGAATGCCCGGGACGACCGCCACCCAATCCTGGGTGGCTGACAGCTAAACGATTGGCAAAAAGTGTAGGTTGGATTAGCCGCAGGCGTAATCCAACATTCGTAATTGTGGCTCCCAAACCTATGCGGGCTGATTATGTTGGATTACGCGCTCACGCGCTAATCCAACCTACGTACTCGGGCAACCCCCTCAAATAAGACCCCATTTGGGGTATCGTCTTGGTGCAGCCTCTACTCCTTTAGCGCTCTGCCAGTGCAATGCGACAGGGTCGCAGCGATCGTCTCAATCCCCTCACATCCGATAATCCCCTTTAAAAACAGGGCCTTATATATCAATCGCCGTTATTGGCACGCCCTTCGCACTACCTCTTTAGAGGCATAGGCGCCTACGGGATTCCTCCAGGTGACCGGACAGCGTGCTGTGCCACGAGAATCAGAGGCCGACGACGGCCCTACGGATCGGACCGATCGAGCCCGGCGTCCCCGCGACGGGCTCGCACCGCATACGACCCAACCATCGGTCCGATCGCACACATTCAAGACACCTTGGCAACGGCGCCCTGATCGCGAAAGCGATCGCGGCGCCGTTTTTTTGTGCCCGCGAAAAACCGAACCACGGGAGAGACACCCTGATGACCATGAAGACTGTTAAACACGCCCGCCAGCGCTTTCGTCACTGGTTGGCTACCGGCCTCGCCACAGTGGGATTGTTGACCACCGCTCAGGCCGATGTCGGTTGGCCGGAAAAAGAGGAACTGACCTTTGGTTTTATCAAACTGACGGACATGGCCCCTTTGGCCATCGCCTACGAAAAAGGCTTTTTCGAGGATGAAGGCCTCTACGTCAGCCTGGAAGCCCAGGCCAACTGGAAGGTACTGCTCGACCGGGTCATCACCGGCGAACTGGACGGCGCCCACATGCTCGCCGGCCAACCGCTGGCGGCGACCATCGGTTACGGCACCGAAGCGCACATCATCACGCCCTTCTCAATGGACTTGAACGGCAACGGCATCACGGTGTCGAATGCCATCTGGGAGCAAATGAAAACGCACATCCCGCACGAGAACGGCAAGCCCGTTCATCCAATCAGCGCCAGCACGCTCAAGCCCGTGGTGGAGAGTTTTCACGAACGCGGCGACGCCTTCAAAATGGGCATGGTGTTCCCGGTCAGCACGCACAATTATGAGCTGCGTTATTGGTTGGCCGCCGGCGGTCTGCACCCGGGCTACTACGCTCCGGCGAACGGCGATACCTCCGGCCAGATCGACGCCGACGTCCTGTTGAGTGTCACACCGCCCCCGCAAATGCCATCCACTATGGAAGCCGGCACCATCATGGGCTACTGCGTCGGTGAACCGTGGAACCAGCAGGCCGTGTTCAAGGACATCGGTGTGCCGGTGATCACCGACTACGAGATCTGGAAGAACAACCCGGAAAAGGTGTTCGGCATCACCCGCGAATTCGCCGAGCAATACCCGAACACGACCGTGCGCCTGGTCAAGGCCCTGATCCGCGCCGCCGAATGGCTGGACGCCAACAACAACGCCAACCGTCCCGAGGCGGTCGAGATTCTGGCCAAGCCTTACTATGTCGGTGCGGATTACGAAGTCATCGCCAACTCCATGACCGGCACCTTTGAATACGAGAAAGGCGACACGCGGCCGGTCGAGGATTTCAACGTCTTTTTCCGCTACAACGCCACCTACCCCTACTACTCCGACGCCATCTGGTACCTCACGCAAATGCGCCGCTGGGGCCAGATCGCCGAACCGAAAACCGATGACTGGTACAAGGAAGTCGCCGCCAGCGTTTACCGGCCGGACCTGTATCAGCTCGCCGCCGAGGAACTGATTGCCGAAGGCCTGATGAGCGCCGACCAGTTCCCGGAATTCGACTCCGAGACCGGTTTCAAACCGCCGCAAACCGAATTCATCGACGGCATCACCTACGACGGCACCCGGCCCAACGCCTATCTGGAACAATTCCCGATTGGCCTGAAGGGCGACGACCGCCTGTAACCCGCCTGGAGAAGCACCATGACCTTACAAAGCACCTTCAAACCCGTCGTTCGATTGCGCGAGCACATCGGCGACATCAACCCCAAGGCCTGGCTCTCGGCCGCCCTCCTTCCCATTGTGGGTGTGCTGGTGTTTCTCGGGCTATGGCAACTGGGTGCGGCCCAGGTCGACACCTCCCTGGGGCAATTTCCGGGACCGGCCGTCGTCTACGACCAGGCTCACGCCTTGTGGGACGAACACCGGACCGAACGCGCCAAAGAAGCGGCGTTCTTCGAGCGCCAGGAAGAGCGCAACGCCGCCCGGGTCGCGGACGACCCGACCTATGAACCGCGCATCCGGGATTATCCGGGCAAGCCGACCTTTATCGACCAGATCGGCACCAGCCTGGTTACGGTGTTGGCCGGGTTCATTCTGGCCAGTCTGATCGCGATTCCGGCCGGGATTCTGATCGGCCTGTCGCGTTCGGCCTATCAGGCCGCCAACCCGATCATCCAGGTGTTCAAACCTGTCTCGCCGCTGGCCTGGTTACCGCTGGTGACCATGGTGGTGAGTGCGGTCTATGTGTCGGAAGACCCGATGTTCGAGAAGTCGTTCATCACCTCGATGTTCACGGTGACGCTGTGCTGCCTGTGGCCGACGTTGATCAACACCGCCGTCGGCGTCGCCAACATTGAACAGGACCTGGTCAACGTCAGTCAGGTACTGCGCCTGCCGACGCTGACGCACATCCGCACCATCGTCATCCCGTCCAGCATTCCGATGATGTTCACCGGCTTGCGGGTCTCGCTCGGCATCGCCTGGATGGTGCTGATCGCCGCTGAAATGCTGGCGCAAAACCCCGGCCTCGGCAAATTTGTCTGGGACCAGTTCCAGAACGGCAGCTCCGATTCGCTCGGACGCATCATGGTGGCGGTACTGGTCATCGGTCTGATCGGCTATGGCCTCGACCGCACCATGTTGCAGTTGCAGAAATGGGTGAGCTGGGATAAATCGACCGAGCAGCGGTGACGTTGTTGGACCCAACGTAGGGTGGGCACCGCCCACCATCGAATGAAAACCACCCGCTAACAGGAACAACCGGCACCGATACGTTCTTCCATGGTGGGCAGTGCCCATCCTACGGAACCACAAAACATACTGGAGGCATTTAATATGACTAAACCCCACCTCGAACTCACCGGCGTCGGCATCGATTTCCCGACACCCAAGGGACCTTTCCGCGCCCTCGACACCGTTAACCTGAAAATTCGCGAAGGCGAATTCGTCTCCCTGATCGGTCACTCGGGCTGCGGCAAGAGCACCGTTCTGAACATCGTCGCCGGCCTGCACCAGGCGACCCGGGGCGGCGTCGTACTGGATGGCCGCGAAGTCAACGAACCCGGTCCGGAACGGGCGGTGGTGTTCCAGAATCACAGCCTGCTGCCCTGGTTGACTGCCTGGGAAAACGTCCAGCTCGCGGTCAAGCGCGTCTTTGGCAAAACCATGACCAAGCATGAAATGAAGGACTGGATAACCCACAACCTGGAGCTGGTCCACATGGGGCACGCCATGCACAAACGGCCGAGCGAAATATCCGGCGGCATGAAGCAACGCGTCGGTATCGCCCGCGCGCTGGCCATGCAACCCAAGGTGTTGCTGATGGACGAACCCTTCGGCGCGCTGGACGCCCTCACCCGGGCGCACCTGCAGGATTCGCTGATGGACATCCAGGCGCAACTGGGCAACACCGTCATCATGATCACCCACGACGTCGACGAAGCCGTACTCTTGTCCGACCGCATCGTTATGATGACCAACGGACCGTCCGCCACCATCGGAGAAGTGCTCGACGTGAACCTGGCACGTCCGCGTGACCGCATCGCCCTGGCCGACGACAGCGAGTACAACCGGTTGCGCTCGCAGGTGTTGACGTTCCTGTATGAGAAACAGCGGAAGATTGAGCCGATTGGGTCGCGGAGTACGGCGTCGCCCAAAAAAGCCAGTGAGGTAGCTTAGCATCCGTAGGGTGGGTCGGTCCGACGGTTCGGCTGCCCACCAAGACCTTGGCTCGGATCTATTTCTGTTTCGGTAGGTAGGTTGGATTAGCCGAAGGCGTAATCCAACATTGTGGACATGGGCACCATCACGAATAATAACCTATTTGTTGGATTACGCCTTCGTCTAATCCAACCTACATTTTCCAGTCGTTTGGCTTTTAAGCCAATTACACTTGATTGGTGGGCGGTGCCCACCCTACACGCAGCTTAAGAATCTTTTTCACAACACCTTCCAACCACACCCCCGAAATATCGTCTATTTCGTAGCATTCTTTCAACTAACGACCCAAACGAACTCGATTCAGCCCCGTTTGGCCAATCCTTTGAAAACCAGCAACAAAGCCATCGAACCTGCCCGGCCGGTCCAGTTGAGGTCCGTTCACCAAGCCGTTACCGTGATACGGACACCCACCACCGACGAGGTCCGACCAACACCGGCCATGGCCTACCACAGTTATCTGAACCTGATCTCGAATTACGACCAGGATCGTACCGCCATCGATCAAATGATCGAATCCATTGTCTCCAGTCTGGACAATATCCAACTGCTGACCGACGCCAACGCCCAGCGTCAGGAAGTCGATCACCTCAGCCGCGCCTACCCGTTCATCGAAATGCTGTACAGCCTGGATGCCGAAGGCACCCAGCTGATGGATTCCGCCTACGGCCGACAAGTCACCGAACCCAAACGACGAACCATGGGACGCGGTTCGGACCGCAGCAACCGACCCTATTTTCTGGCCGCGAGTCAAAACCGGCGGAAAATCACCGTGACCGAGCCTTATTTATCGAGCGCGACGCACCGGCTGGCGATCTCGGCCGTGCTCCGGTTCGATCATGACGATGGCACCACGGCCGGTTACCTGGTGCTGAACCTGAACCTGCAGCGACTGATCGCCTACCTCAGCCACGACCAATTGCGCTACCGGTTTCATCCGCTCTTTCAGGCGGTGTACACCTTGATCGGCGCCCTGCTTCTGGTCGTCGCCGGGTTGTTGCTGTGGAGCTCGGGGGAACTGCTGTTCAACATTTTCACCCAGCCGACCAATGTCGCGACCGAGGCGTTCGGCGTAGTGATACTCATCACCCTGGGGCTCGCCATTTTCGATCTGGGAAAGACGATTCTCGAAGAGGAAGTGTTTGTTCACAAAAACATTCATCATCACGGTTCGACTGAACGCACCATCGTACGCTTTATGTCAGCGATCCTGATCGCCGTATCCATCGAGGCCCTGTTGCTGATGTTCAAGTCCCTGCTCGGCAGCACCAATCAGTTGAATCAGGCTGTGTTTATGATGTTATCGGCCGTCGCACTCTTGATCGGTCTCGGTATCTATCGCAAGCTGAGCCAAAAGGAGAGCAACTGACCGGGTACGCTCGTGAAGCAACTGGAATTCTTCGACATCCCCAGCCCCTGCATCGACGTGTGCGAGTCCGGCGCGCGCGGCTACTGCAAGGGCTGCTACCGTTCCCGCGAGGAACGCCAGCACTGGCACCGGCTCGACAACGCCACCAAACGGCAGATTCTGGATGCCTGTAACATGCGTCGCTACCGGCACCAACTCGCTCTGCGCCGCCGGAGCGAGTCCGACGAACCATCGCGCGATCTCCCCGACATCATTCCGCTTCTACCCGACGACTCCTGACCTCACGCCTTGATTTGGCGCAGCCACACCGTCCGTTACATCACCGCGAAACCACGCCATCGGCAGGGCCTGGAAACCGATCAGAAAATCGCCTGCGCGAGAATCATCACGATCCCGGAGACTATGATGTAGCCGCCATCGACGACCAGGGCATAATTCGTCTTTTTGACGAAGGCACCCATGGAGACCACGAACACGGCCATCGCCAGGATCGCCAGCATCGCTGTCATCAAGGCATCCATGGTTGCTGTCAAGCCGATCACGAGTGACAACAAAAACAATCCCACCAACTGGGATACCATGGCGAAGACAGGCATGGACTGAGCCGTTCCCAGTTCCACTCCGGATCCCTCAGCCCATTTTTTGCCAAACAAAAACGGGCCATACCAGGCCCAACCGACCAAAAAGGCGACTACGGTACCGGTACCGACGGCCAACCAACTGACGGCGGAAAAATCTTCCATTGTCTTACCCTCCAACGTTCCCCTGAGTACCGGCACGAGGTTTCATCGCGGCCGACATGATGTTTTAGCGTGGACAAACCATTCTGACGGATTCTGGATCGCTAGTCCGGCGCTTTCAAATACTGACCGCTCACCCAACCCCGGATGCAATATTCCACCTCGACCCAGCCGTCCTCTTTATTCAATGTCCGAACCCGGGTGCCCTGTTCCAGTGGCGCGGCGACAGTCTGAAAACTCGTCGACGGACCCTTGCGGATATTCAACTGGCTGGCATTGACGATAACCTCTTTGGAAGCCGGTTTCGGTGCCGGCGCATCCTGGTCCCGCGTATCGCCGAGCAGTTGGTCGCGGAGTTTATCCAGCGGAAAGGCCGGGCCCGGGTCGACCTTGCGACCCGGCGCGATTTCCTCATGACCGACGATCTCGGTGATGCCATAGTGATCGATCAGCAGTTCACACAATTCGAATACCCGCGCGATTTGCGGTTCGGTGTACGCGTGCCAATAACTCGGTTCACTCTGGTTTCGGTGCCTGCCGTGGAAAACCTCCGACACCGGAAGGTTCTTTCCGAACCAGGTCTGATAAAAGCCGTTGCCGTTATCCGTCAATTGCCCCGCGTTATCGATCTCGATGCCGATGGCGTACTGGTTCAGACCGCTGCGGTCTTTCCAGGTGCTCCTGCCGGCATGCCAGGCTACCCGGTTGAACGGCGCCAACTGATACACCTTGCCGTCGCGTCCGACCACCAGATGCGCCGACGCCTTCGCCGAGGGTTTGCACAAATGCCTGGCCGAACTTTCCGCGCTGCTGCCCGCCGTGAAATGGATCACCAGAGTGTCCGGCAAACCATTGGCGAACTTGCCGCTCATGTTCGGCGTTTTGAAATCGAAACTCAGAAGATCGTCGTCTTTAAGCTGGTGGTTCGCGATTTTCATGTCCATACCCCATCGACTTCCCCGCCCTCAATGCGGGCAGGCGTTAACAGTGACGGAAATCCTGTACGGCTGGATTTTCTTGTTGTGGTATGGGCTATAGGTTTAGCGCAAAAAACCGCGAGCGCAAATACGACAGCGACCGGATACCGGACCGCGAGTCCATCCGGCAATCCGGGCCGCTGCTTTCGCTGGACAGGCCATCCGGGTTTCAGAGAACGACCTCGTTCAGCTTGTCGAGAATCGCGCCCCAACCGGCTTCGTGGTTGTCGCGGGACTCCTCGTTGACGAACGTCACATGGGTCAACTCCACATGCGTGCCCGCGTCCACTTCCTTCAGGTTAATGGTGACGGTCGACCCGTCGGCCGAGAAGGGTGATTCCCAGGTGAACACAATTCTGGTGTGCGGATCCAGTTCCTTGTACTCGCCGCCGTGCGGCAGTTTGTCTTCGCCGGCGGCCATAATGATGCTGAACCGGCCGCCGACACGCGGGTCGGTGTCGGCTTCGGGCACACTCATGCCTTCGCCGGGCAGCATGAAACGGGCCAGCATGGCCGGGTCCAGCCAGGCGTTGTAGACGCGTTCGATCGGGGCCTTGATGGTGCGGGAGACGTTCAGGGAAAGATCAGTCATCGTTGCGGTCCTCTGTCAGCAGGTGGTCCAGTTTTTCCAGCCTCAGTTCCCAGATACTGCGCAGGTTCCGAAACCAGTCGTCGATTCGTTGAATCGGGTCCAGGTTCGCCTCGATCAGGTGATTGCGACCGACCGTCCTACGGCTGACCAGGCCCGCCGCCTCCAGCACCTTGATGTGCTTGCTCACCGCGTTGAGGCTCATGTCGTAATGGTTGGCCAGATCGGTCACGCGCGTGGGGCCCGCCTGAACCAGAGTGGTCAGTAGGCTGCGGCGCGTGGCGTCGCTGGTGGCTTTCAGGATCTCCGAAAGCTGTTGTTCGTCTCGTTGCTCAACCATAAGGTTGAATATAAACCTTCAGCGCCATTATTCAACCTTTTGGTTGATTATTTTGTAACGGTCTGTTCATAAAGAAACAGAAGTCTGCCGGGGCTTTGCTATAGTGAGGCCTTGAACCGGCCCCGCGTCTTCATCAGGGCTATCCACCGCTGAATCAACGCGACTGTATTCTTCCGGGGCCCGCATCCGACAATCATGAAGGAGGCCCTCCGATGAGTCAGGAAACCCTGTTCACGGAAATCACACACGAGCACTGCCCCTATTGCGGCACCCCCATCAATCTGGTCATCGACCCATCCGACGAGCTCGACGAATACGTGGAAGACTGCGAAGCCTGCTGTCAGCCCATGGTGGTGATCACCCAGGGCGACCGTATTCTGGAACTGCGACGCGAAAACGACTGACCCTCGCCCTGTTATTGCACAGACTGACGCCCCCTTTGTACTCCCTTGGTGCAATCCCGCCCGGGTCGATTACGGCCCTTTGGCCCTGCAAGCCCGCCACTGCGCGATTTCCTGAAGTTGGCACGCCCTTAGCAATATAGCACTCAGTCATGGCATATCCCGATTCGGTTCGCCGAGCCGGGTGATGCAATGGCCTTACACTGTGATTTGCGTATCGAGCATTGGCGCTCTGGGGGCAACCCCAGAGCGCTTTTTTTATGCCTGTCGTTTTATCCGGCCAAACCGGCCGGTGAAACGACAGGCCGAGAGAGGATGGCATGGCAACAGAACGACTGCTCATCATCGGCAACGGCATGGCCGCGACCCGCCTGCTTCAGGAACTGGTCAGCCAGGGCTATGCCGGCCGCATCACCGTCGTCGGCGACGAACCGGGCGTGGGGTACAACCGCATTCAACTGACACCCTGGCTGGCTGACGAAGTGGATGAACCCGATCTCGACCTGGTCGATCGCGCCTGGTACGACCGGTCCGGTATCGAATTGATCAGCGCCGATGCTGTGATCGAACTGGACCCGACCGGCTTTGCGCGCACCGCTTCCGGCCGAACGCTTCCATTCGACCGCTGCGTATTCGCCACCGGCGCCCTGCCCCGCCTGCCGGATTGCCCCTACCCGGAGCAACCCGCCATTCGCGCCTTTCGCTCCAAGACGGATGGCCATTGGCTGAAAGACCTGCCGACCGGCCGCGACGTTGTGGTCATCGGCGGCGGCCTGCTGGGCCTCGAAGCCGCCTGGGGCCTGCGCCAACGCGGCCAGAACGTCACCCTGGTACATCGCAACCGCCACCTGATGAATCGACAGCTCTCCGCCGCCACCGCGCGTTACCTTGAAAATGCCTTCCGGGACGCGGGCATCGCGGTGCGGCTACAGGCCTCACTGCAGTCCATTCAGGCCGAACCCGTGCTTCGGGGCGTCACCCTCGACACCGGCGAACACCTGGCCGCGGATGCCCTGATCGCCGCCGCCGGCATTCGGCCCAATACCGATCTGGCCCGACAGGCGGGATTAACCGTCGAGCGCGGCATCGTCGTCGACCACCACCTGCGCACCTCGCACCCGCGTCTGTTCGCCCTTGGTGAATGCGCCGAATTCCAGGGTCGGACCTTCGGGCTGGTTAACCCGGCCTATCAGCAAGCCCGGATACTGGCCGGCGTATTGTGCGGTCAAACCCGCTTCTACGCCGTCGCCGAGGAAAGCACCCGTTTAAAGATCTCCGGTCTGGATGTGGTGTCCATGGGCGACATCGCTCATCCCGACGCCCGCCAGATCACGCTGGACAACCCCCGGCAGCGCCAATGCCGGCGCCTGCATGTCCTGAACGATCGCCTGATCGGCTTTGAGATGGTCGGCACCGTCGACCACGCCGACATTTATCAGGACCTGATCGACCGAGACACCCCGATTCACGACGCCCGTTCTGTCCTGCTCGGACAGGCGGCCGCCGCTTAACGCCACAGGAGGCACCCCATGACCCAACGACAGCAACTCGTCATTATCGGCAACGGCATGGTCGGCCATCACTTCGCGGAATCCTTCCGCCAACAGGCCGGTGCCGATGCCTGGCAAGTCCACATCGTCGGCGAAGAACACCACAGTGCCTACGACCGTGTGCACCTGTCCGAATACTTCCAGGGCAAAGGCCACGCCGAACTGGCACTGGGTACTCTGGACGGTTATCGAGAGGCCGGCATCGAAGCCCACCTGGGCGTGAAGGCCGACCACATCGATCGGCAGGCCAAGACCGTCACCCTGAGCAACGGCGACACACTGGCTTACGATAAACTGGTGCTTGCCACCGGTTCCTATCCGTTCGTGCCGCCGATCCCCGGTCATGAGGCCGAGCGGTGCTTTGTCTACCGCACTCTCGACGACCTGGACGCCATTCGTTCGGCGGCGGCCGAAGGCACCACCGGTGTCGTCATCGGCGGTGGCCTGTTGGGCCTGGAAGCGGCCAACGCGTTGAAGTCTCTCGGCCTGCACACCCACGTCATCGAATTCGCCCCGCGCCTGATGCCGGTGCAACTGGACGATGACGCCGGGCAGGTGTTGCGCGCAAAAATCGAAGAGCTGGGCGTCACGGTACACACCCAGACCGCCACCCAGTCCATCGACACGCTGGATGACGGCCGCCTGCAACTGAACTTTGCCGAGGGAGACCCCCTGACCACCGACGTGCTGGTATTCTCCGCCGGCATTCGCCCGCAGGACGCCCTGGGCCGTGACTGCGACCTGGACATGGGCGAGCGCGGCGGCATCTGCGTCAACAACCACTGCCAAACCTCCGACCCGGACATCTATGCCATCGGTGAAGTCGCCCTGTGGGATCAGAAGATCTTCGGCCTGGTCGCACCCGGTTACCGCATGGCCGAAGCCGCCGCCGCCCACCTGGACGGTGGCGAGGCGCCCTTCCTCGGCGCCGACATGAGCACCAAGCTGAAGCTCCTGGGTGTGGACGTCGGCTCCATCGGCGACGCCCACGCCGCATCCAGCGGTGCGATCAGCTTCCGTTACAACAACGAAGCCAAGGGTGTTTACAAGAAGATCGTCACCAGCGCCGATGGCAAACGCCTGCTCGGGGCCATTCTGGTCGGCGACAATTCCGTGTACGACACACTGCTGCAATACCACCTGAACGACATCGAACTGCCGGCCGAACCGGACAGTCTGATCCTGCCGACCTCGGACGCCACCCCGGCACTGGGTGTCGACGCCCTGCCGGATACGGCCACCATCTGTTCCTGCCTGAACGTCACCAAGGGCGACATCGTGGGCGCCGTCGACGGCGGCTGCTGCAGCGTCGGCGATGTGAAAAGCGAGACCGACGCCAGCACCGGTTGCGGCGGCTGCGCGGCCATGCTGAAGGACGTGGTGGACGCCACCCTGGAAGCGCGCGGCATCGAAGTGGATCACTCCCTGTGTGAACACTTCAGTCACACCCGGCAGGAGCTCTACCACCTGGTGCTGGTGGAAGAGATCAAGACCTTCGACGAACTGATTCAACATCACGGACAGGGCCGTGGTTGTGACATCTGCAAACCGGCGGTCGCCTCCGTCCTCGCCAGCGTCTGGAACGAGCTGGTGCACGATGAACCGCACGTCAAACTGCAGGACACCAACGACACCTTCCTGGCCAACATGCAGAAGGACGGCACCTACTCCATCGTGCCTCGCATCGCCGGCGGCGAGATCACCCCGGACAAGCTGTTGGTGATCGGCCAGGTCGCCAAGGACTACAACCTTTACACCAAGATCACCGGCGGCCAACGCATCGACCTGTTCGGCGCCCAGTTGCACCAGTTGCCGGACATCTGGCAGACCCTGATCGACGCCGGCTTCGAAACCGGCCACGCCTACGGCAAATCGGTACGCACGGTGAAATCCTGCGTCGGCAGCACCTGGTGTCGCTACGGCGTTCAGGATTCGGTCGGCATGGCGATTCTGTTGGAGAACCGCTACAAGGGCTTGCGCGCACCGCACAAACTCAAGTTCGCCGTCTCCGGCTGCACCCGCGAATGCGCCGAAGCCCAGAGCAAGGACATCGGCGTCATCGCCACCGAAAACGGCTGGAACCTCTACGTCTGTGGCAACGGCGGCATGAAACCCCGCCATGCGGATCTGTTCGCCACCGACCTCGACGACGTCACCCTGATCAAAACCATCGACCGCCTGCTGATGTTCTACATCCGCACCGCCGACCGCCTGCAACGCACCGCACGCTGGATGGAAAACCTCGAAGGCGGCCTCGACTACCTGAAAGATGTCATCCTTAACGACAGCCTGGGCATCAACGCGGACCTCGAAGCGCAAATGGAACGCGTCATCGACACCTACCAGTGCGAATGGAAGGCGACGCTCGAAGATGAAGAGAAACTCAAACGCTTCCGCACCTTCGTCAACAGCCCGGAAGAGGACGACAATGTCGTCTTCGTACAGGAACGAGACCAGATCCGCCCGGCCACGGACGATGAAAAACAAAACCTGATCGCCACCGCCTGACAAATATCCGGGGCAAACAACTGTTGCCCCGGATTCGATTACCTGTAGGGCAGAAGAGCCCGAAGGGCGTTATCCGCCATAGAATTCAACCCCTAACACGTAGGGCAGAAGAGCGCAGCGACATCTGCCGAAATAAAGCCCGAATACCAGGAGAGAACCACCATGACCGCCCAACTGAAACCCGACACCTGGACCCCCATCTGCACAACAAACGACCTGGTCCCGGACTCCGGCGTAGCCGCCAAAATCGACAACCAACAAATCGCCCTCTTCTACCTCCCGGACGAACACCGCGTCTACGCCCTGGCCAACAAAGACCCATTCAGCAACGCCAACGTCATCGCCCGGGGCCTGACCGGCGACCTGCAAGGCAAAACCGTCGTAGCCAGCCCGCTCTACAAACAACACTTCAGCCTCGAAGACGGCCAGTGCCTGGAAGACGACAGCGTCCGCCTGGACACCTGGCCGGCGCGCATCGAAGGCGACCACGTCTACATTTCCATCCAGTGAGGCTCTGAATGTCCGCGGTTCACACCACCTGTGCATATTGCGGCGTCGGCTGCGGCGTCGAGGTTCCCGGTCGCGGCGACCGGTCGGTCCGGGTCAAGGGCTTGGCCAGCCACCCCGCTAACGGCGGCCGCTTGTGCGTCAAAGGCACCCACCTGGGCGACACCCTGCCGCTGAAAGACCGACTGCTCTATCCCAGCATCGACGGCCGGGACACCGACTGGGACACAGCCGTCGAGCTGATCGCAGGCCGACTGCAAGTCGCGCTGGACGAGTACGGCCCGGACAGCATCGGTTTTTACCTCTCCGGCCAGTTGCTGACCGAGGACTATTACGTCGCCAACAAACTGGCCAAGGGCTTCCTCGGCACCGCCAACGTCGACACCAATTCCCGGCTGTGCATGAGCTCCGCCGTGGCCGCCCATACCCGCGCTTTCGGTGAAGACCTGGTGCCCGGCAATTACGACGACCTGGAACAGGCCGACCTGGTGGTGCTGGTCGGCTCCAACCTCGCCTGGGCGCACCCGGTGCTATTCCAGCGCCTGCAAAACGCCCGGCAACACAACCCGCACAAACAGCTGATCGTCATCGACCCGCGCCGCACCGAAACCGCCGAAGCTGCGGACCTGCACCTGCCATTGAAACCCGGTACCGACGGACGACTGCTGAACGGCCTGCTCGCCTGGCTGGCCGACCGGAACCAAATCGACCGCGCCTACATCGATACCCACACCCAAGGCTTCGACGACACCCTGGCGCAAGCCCGTGAACACGCCGGCACCGACCTGCCGCAGCTCGCCGAAGACTGCGGATTGCGTCTCGCCGATGTGCAGAGTTTCTTCAACACCTTCGCCGCCACCGAAAAAACCGTGACGGCCTGGTCGATGGGCATCAACCAAAGCCGCTCCGGCGTGGACAAGAGCCAGACCATCATCAACCTGCACCTGGCCACCGGCCGCATTGGCAAGCCGGGTGCCGCGCCCTTTTCCATCACCGGCCAACCCAATGCCATGGGCGGCCGCGAAGTCGGCGGATTGGCGAACCAGCTGGCCGCGCACCGCGATTTCGCGCCGGAGAATGTCGACGCCGTCGAACAGTTCTGGCAAGCCAAACGCATGGCGCGGCAACCGGGCCTGAAAGCCGTGGATCTGTTCAGAGCAGCCGCCGAAGGTCGCATCAAGGTGTTGTGGATTCTGGCCACCAACCCCCTGGCGAGCATGCCCGATGCGCCATTGGTTAAAAAAGCACTGGAGCGGGTCGAGACCGTCATCGTCTCCGACGTCGTGCAGCACACCGACACAGTGGCCTACGCCGACATCGTACTGCCCGCCCTGGCCTGGGGCGAAAAGGACGGGACCGTCACCAACTCGGAACGATGCTTGTCGCGCCAGCGCGGGTTCCTGATTCCGCCGGGCCAGGCCAAACCGGACTGGTGGGCGCTGGCCCGGGTCGGACAGTCACTCGGGCACACAGAAGCCTTCGCCTATGAGCGCGCCGCCGATGTGTTTCGGGAACACGCACGCCTGAGCACCCTGAACACCGACAGCCACCGACAGTTCAACCTGACCGGCCTCGACAGCCTGACCCCGGCGGACTACGACAACCTGCAACCGGTGCAATGGCCGCTCAGCGACGACGGCGAGCCCACACCGCGTCTGTTCTCCGACGGCCGTTTTGCCACGCCGGACGGCAAGGCCCGCTTTATACCGGTCACCCCGGAAGAGCCGACCGAATCGACCGACCGATTGCGCCTCAACACCGGCCGCATTCGCGATCAATGGCACAGCATGACTCGCACCGGTTTCGCCCCACGCCTGACCCAGCACCGCCGAGACTTCACGCTCGCCATGCACCCGATCGACGCCGACCGACTCGGCATCGCCGCCGACGCCCTGGTAAGGGTCCACAACGAACAAGGACGGTTCCTGGCCCGGGCCGACCTCACCGACACCGTCCAACCCGGCCAATTGTTCGCGCCCATGCACTGGAACCAGACCTTCGCCTCCGAAGGCGGTGTCGCCCAGGTCATCCCGCCCAAAGTCGACCCGCTCGCCGGCCAACCGGAAAGCAAACACGCCCTGGTGGATGTGGAACCGGTCCCGATTGCCGTGCATGGCCTCTACGTCGGCTTCAACCTGCCAACCCCTCTGTTGGACGGCGCGCACTGGTTCAAGCACCACCTGAACGGCATGACCGTCTGGCAATTGTTCTACACCGACGCCACCGTCACCGACCTGCGCCAACGCCTGAACCTGGACGCCACTGATCTCATCCTGAGCGACGATCACGACCACTGGTTCCAGGCGATCTCACGTCCGCCGACGAACAATCCGCACTGGCTGTCCCTGTCCGAACACCCCATCGCGGAACCGGATACCGATTGGCTGGAGCAACAGTTCGACCAGGGCAACGACAGCATGGATGACTGGGTTCGCGGACAGCCGGCGGGCGACCTCGACCGTGGAAAGTTAGTGTGTACATGCTTCAATGTACGGGACAAGCAGATTGCGGAGTATTTGGAGGAGAATACGGAAGCCGGGCTAGAGGATGTTCAGCAGGCGTTGAAGTGCAGCACGTCGTGCGGAAGTTGCCTGACCGAGGTGGTTAAAATTGTCGAAACGTCGGTTACAACACCAGGGTGAACAACACCCCTTCCTCGCTCACTGAAGGGTTGGAGCATTGAGGAAGGGGCCGGATTTCGCTTTACCAACGAAGTCGAGCCAGTAGCCACTCGACGTCCGCCGGCTGGAACTGACCCGTCAGGTGAATGGAACCTTCCCGTTTTTCGTCGACGATGAAAATGGCGTCCCACATGCTGGATTTACGTAGAATGACAAAGGCATCCAGACCCGCCTTTTGATAGTGACGAAAATCAGTGGCCGCATCGACGGTCAAAATCGTATTAACGATTTCTTTATCGGGCCCTTTAGACAGTACTCCCGTGGTCAAGTCAACAAACATGTCCCGGACAGACAGCCCCAGTTGATCGTGCAACCCTCCGGTTGTTTGCTGTTCATCCAGACGACCCACGCTCATTTGTGTAATGGCATTCGTTTCCGGGTTAAAGTTGATCTGCATCGACGGAGAGCTGAGGTTCAGATAGTTCAAGAACTGAATGTCATCGCGGTTAAAGCAGAACGCCACTTCGGCGAACTCCAACCAGTGTTTACCTTCCGCGCATTCGGGTTCCGGCCATCCAGTATTGGCATACGCCAACGAAACAGCCCCCATCCCAACAGCCACACAGAATCTCAAGAAACAGCGTCGAACCTTCATTTCAGCACGGCTCCTTAACTTGCCCAATGGAATTTCGAATCTCAATCCCGCACCAATCCCAACCGTTCATGCCACGCTGCGATGGATTCGTCGGGATACTCATCAAACACCCTGTCCCGAGGCCCCGAAGCCACATCCACCCAGGATGCCTTGCTCGCCAACATCAGGTGCACCTTCTCCGGCGGCTTGGGCAATTCAGTATCGATCGCCGAGGCGTGTGGGTGCACCAGATCCGGCCAATTCGGGTCGTATACCCACAGGGCACTGCCGCAATGTTTGCAGAAATGCCGTTCGCCTTCACTCACTTTCCCGTTCAACCGTGCATGATAGACATTGATGTGTTCCCGGCCCTGGACCTCCATCGTGTCGTAATCCCCACTGAGATTGATGGCAAAGCCGCCACCACCGGCGGTTTTACGGCAAATCGAGCAATAGCAGTAGTTGAATGGGTACGGGTGTGGTGACTGTAACTGGAATTGCACCGCTCCACAGTGACAGGAACCTTCAAGCTTCATTTTCACTCACCTCCATAGAAACAGGGCAGCGATCATGTGTAGCTGACAAAGTAACATTCTTCAACTCGGTCGCGGCAGGCAGGATATCCCGCCATTACGATTGAAGATCAATCTTTACAATCGATCATCAGGGTGCCAATCGATCGTCTACAGTGGACCGACGCCGACCTTCATTTCGAAATGCTCAGCGAATCGGTATACAGAAAGCCATCGTAAGGACATTCATCGGTGCCTTCGCAGCCCAGGTTGTATAGACCTTGCTGGCTATTCGACACCTCGCGAGGAAAGACCTCCATGGGACCGCATTCCTCGGTACAGGCCCACACTTCGCCTCCGCCCGCCCAAGTATCATAGGTGGCGATATGATAGTCGAATCCGCGCAGTTGGTGCACGAAGGGGTAGGCGTCATACCCCTGGCTCCGGGTCCGTCTCGCGTGCCAGTTCCCAACCAGGATAAAGGTCTTGTCGATGGCCTGGGTTTTGATGAAACCGTCCATTCGACCAGGCGCTTCTTCATCCCAGTCCTCCTCGACCAACCCCAGGATCATCAGTTCGGATGAGTTGGCTCGCTTTAGCCGATACAAATCCACCAGCAGTGCTTTCATAGCAGGACTGTGGCGTCCATCGCTGTAGGGGCCCCAATGTTCCGACTGAAACACAGCCTCGGAAAAGGCGGCCGCGTCCGCGTAGTCGGCGTTGAAAACCGGTGTTAACTCCGATGACAATTCCAAACCGACAAGAATGCGATGGTCAGTCGTGTTTCGGAAATGGCAAACAAGGTCGAAAAACAGCGGTTGGATTTCTTTCGTACCGTGGTACTCGCCAACAACGACGATGTCTTCGTCTTCGACCAGTGAAGCCCCCACGGCTCCACAACCGAATCCAGCGCTGTCCGAGTAAACGGCTTCACAAAACGCCAGCAACCCTGCCAATAGCAAAGTCAGTATCCTTTGGTGCATAGTCCCTCCCATTATCGGCTTTCATCAGACATTAACTGTCGGGTCAGACAGGGAAAAGCCTAATCCCCACCCAACTGTTGGGCGCTAAAGGTACCGACGTCGGGCCTCCAACGCCAGGCCTTTGCCTACGGAGTTGTACAGATCCCCACTGACCCATTTCGCATCGGGAAAGCGTGATTGAATCATGGATCGGATGGTCGGCAAGGCGGTTGAACCGCCCGTGGTGAAAATGGTTTGAATGTCGCTTTTGCCCAGGCCGGATTGAACCAGAGTCTCGTCGACGGTGCGGAACACACGATTCACATCGTCGGCAATGGCTTCGTTCATGGTCGCTTGGGTTGCGGTGGGTTGCGGGCCCCCGTCTTCAGCCTCCAACAGAAACGACAGATCCAACTGAGTCTCGTCCACCTGGGACAAGTCGATCTTGGCTCGTTCGACTTCGCCGGCCAGTCGGTGACCCGCCTTGTTTTTCAGAACGGTCATCAGCCGATCGATGGGCTCGCGTTCGCGCATCTGCAGACGTAAATCCGCGATGTCGCGCAGCACCTTGGGTTCGTACAGCCAGTGGATGCGGTGCCAGGTGGCCAGATCCACAAAATAGTGTCTGGGCATGCTGAGTGTCGGCTTGTCCTTATAGCAGACATTCATGCCGAGCAGGGGCATGACGGTGGCAAGCGATATGTTCCGGTCGAAATCGGTGCCGCCGATGTGAACGCCGTGATTGGCGAGGATGTCGCTGGAGCGGTCAGCCAGTTGGCTGCGCGACTTGGCCAGACGGATCAGCGTGAAATCCGAGGTGCCGCCGCCCACGTCGATGATCAGGGCGAGCTCTTCGCCGTCCACCTGCTGTTCGTAGTCGTAGGCGGCGGCGATGGGTTCGTATTGAAAGGAGACGTCCTGGAAGCCGACCTTGTGGGCGATGTCGGCCATACGAGCTTCGGCGGCCTGGTCCAACTCGGGGTGATTGTCGCTGAAATGCACGGGCCGACCCAGTACGACGTGAGTCAGTGGTTTCCCGGCGAAGGCTTCGGCGCGTTCCTTCAGGCTTTGAACGAAGAATCCGATGATGTCGTTGAACGAATAAACACGGGTCTTGATCTGGGTGCCTTCGTCCATCTGGCGCGTACCGAGTATGGACTTCATCGAACGCATCAGGCGTCCGAACTCACCCTGAGTGTAATGAGCGATCGCCCGGCGTCCGAAGTGTATGTCATTGGTCTCGAAGTCGAAAAACAGGGCGCTGGGTAAGGTGGTTTCCTGTTGCCCGGTACGCGGGTCGTATTCCAGCGGCACCATCTGCGCCCGGCCGTCTTTGAAGACGCCCACGGTGGAATTCGAGGTTCCAAAGTCCAGTCCACAGATCATGCATCATCCTCCCGGCCGTTCACAGAAAAAAGGGCGCGGGATTATACAGGAACGCCTCCGGAAGGGGGAGGCGATCGCACCTTAATGCATGGCCCGGGAGCGAACCGACTCGGGCGTATCCCCGGTCCAGGCATGAAACGCCCGGAAAAACGAGTTCGGATCCTCATAGCCCAACAGAAAAGAGATCTGGGCATAGGGCAGATCGGACTGGGTGATGTAGTACCGGGCCAGTTCTTCGCGCACCTGGCCGAGAATGGTCTTGACGCTGGTGCCTTCGCTGGACAGGCGCCGCTGCAGGGTGCGACGGCTGACGTGCAGTTGACCGGCCAGGTCATCGACGCTGCTTTTCCCGACGGGCAGCAATTCCAGCAAGGCGCTGCGCACGCGTTCGGCCATGCCGCTATCGGTGTTGATTTCCGACAGGCGTTTGCGCAGACCGGGCTCGAAGAAGGCCCACATCTCGGAATTCTCAGTAATGAAGGGTTTGGCGGCATCCTCGGCACCGAAGGTCACGGTAATGGTGTTATCGAGCTCTGGTGTCACACCGAAATACTCGGTGCATGCGTCGATGGCCGGGAAGGCAGTCGGTGTGGTTACACGCAGTGGAACAATCGGCTCGCGCGTGGCCATCCGGGCCAGTTGCACGAAAAAACCGACTTCCAGCGCGATCAGCGACGGAGGAATGTCCCACCGGTTCTCCAGGAAGCGCAGTGTGACCCGGGTGGCGTCCTTGCCGGTGTCGATGTCGAGGGTCATGGGGCAAATCAGGGGTTTGAATTGCCGCAACCGCTGCAGCGCGGTGTTCAGGTCCGGGCTGCAGTAGGCGGCGAACAGGGGCGGACTGAACGCTTCGCTGTTCAGGCCACGCAGAATGTGAAACGAAAAGGCAGCGTCATCCACCATGAACTCGATGGCGCGCCAGAGCCGAAAATACGCTTCGGTGGACAGACCCGCGTTGGGGCGACTGAACAGGTCCGCTGGCAAATCGGCGCGCCGGAGCACCTCGGCGACGTTGAGGCCGAGGTCGGTCAGGATGGTCCGCCAACTGGGGCTGACCGCGAATCTCAAGGTCGTGTTCATTGTTCTCCCACTTGTCGAATAGACCGACCACCCGGGCCGGGTGCTCACCCGGTTCAGGATACCATCACGACCGGGGTTTCAGTTGCCCGCTGTCCACCATTTGCTGGAAGAAATCGTTCACGGACTCGGCGAGCGGCCGATAGGTCATGCCGAGGGCCCGTTTGCTCTTGCTGTTGTCGGCTTTCCAGGGCAAATCGACATTCCGGGCGATCAACTTGCGCGTCATCTCCTTGTCCACCAGCGGGCCGACCAGCCAGAGCAGCCACTTGGGTAAGGGGCGGCGCGGAATCGGAAAGCGGTCGCCATATCGATCCTGCAGAGTCCGGGCCATCTCGAACAGGTCGGTGTTATGGCCGGATATGATGTGGCGACCTTGCGCCTCCGGTGTGAACCCGGCCTGATAGTGGGCTTCGGCCAGGTCGCGGACATCCACCGCGCCGATGCCGAAACGCGGACAGCCGGACTTCAGGGTGCCATCGCCAAAGCGGCGGATGATGTTGAAACTCTCCGAGGTGGCGAACGGGTTCAGGCCCGGGCCGATGACCAGGCTCGGGTTGACGACCACCAGGTCCCAGCGCGATTGGGCCTTGTTGATCTCCCAGGCGGCCTGTTCCGCGACGGTTTTGGAATAGGAATAAGGGTTGTCGTCCAGCGTCGAGGTGGTGTTCCAGACGTCCTCGGTGAATACGCCATCGGGGGTCTTGTCGAGATCAGCGCACTCGCTGTAGATGGCGGCACAACTGCTGGTCAGCACCACGCGCTTGACCGAGGGGGTCCGGTTGGCGGTCTCCAACACATTGCGGGTGCCTTCCAGAGCCGGTGTCACCAGCTCTTTTTGCGGATCCTCGACGCTGTTGAAGAAGGGAGAGGCGGTGTGAAACACCAGTTCGCAGTCTTCCATGGCCTCCGCGTAGGAGCCCTTGTCCAGTAGATCGGCCTTGAAATACCGAAGGGTTCCGGGTGTGTTGGCCGCGACGTCGTTCAGGTATTTCAGCTTGTCGGTGTTGTCGGGGTCGCGTACCGGGGCGTGGACCGTCAGGCCCGCTTCGAGCAGTTTGCGGACCAATACGCCGGCTACATAGCCGGTGGCGCCGGTCACCATAACCGGGGCGTTGCGGTCAATTCGGGTCATGCGGTCTCTCCTTGGGGTATCTTTGGATGGAGAGCATGATAGACCGCAGTCTAACCACACTCACTAGCAGAACGCGCCGTCCTGCTTGCACTTTGTGCCATTTGATTGGCTGGTCGCCGCAGGCGTCGTCCGACAGGTTCATTGGTAGGACGGTTTACTTTGGAGGCAATAGCTCGGTGTTGGATTACGCGCAGACGCGCTACCGAACCGTCGGACCGATCCAACCTACTTACACAATGGAGCGGGAGAAGCCGGCGCGATGCCGGCTCCCCCCGATGGGTGTTAATTACACTGCGATCCCCATATTTCGTCCACCCAGGCCGGGTAGTCGACGAAGGGGTTGCGGTTGCCCTGCTGTTCGACGATGCGTGCATGGCGATCGATTTCGCGCTGGCTGACCGGGTCTTGCTGGTGCCAGGCATAGAGGGTGCACAATTCGCCCAGGTTGTTCCCACTGGTGCCGGTGTAGTTCACCAGTTGCAAGTCCCCGACGCCGGTGCCGTCGTTGCCGTTGTAGCGCACATCCATGTAGAACATCATCCGCGCGAGATCGCCTTTCACCGCGTCGCGCGGCTCGAAGCTGTCGGCGTCGGTGTAGTTGCCGGGTGCTTCCGAGATCTGGCTGCCGCCGTCGTCGTAGTCCTTGTTGCCCCGGTCGGCGTTGACCGACACATCGGACGGACGCAGGTGGTGGATGTCGGTATACGCCCAGTCGCCGGAACTCGGAAAACCGTGGCTCTTCGGCCAGCTGTGTTCGCGGTTCCAGGCATCCTGGTCGTTATTGCCACTGGCGCTGAAATCCTTGTCCTGGGACCGGCCGGTGTAGATCAGGATGACGTTGTTGCTGTTGTTCGGGTCTTCGTCGGTGTACGACAGGGCATCCCATACCTGGGAATAACTCATTCGACTGTGGTTGCGCGCGGCGGCTTCATTCAGGGCGCTGGTGAGGGCTGAACCGGTTTTTCCGATGGCATCGGCGTAGTAAGTCTCGTACCCGTCCCAGGTCGCGCCGTCATTTCCGGAGCCCCCGCCATCGCTGTAGGACGCGGTCAGGCTCAGGTTCGAATAGGCGTTATAGCCCCGAACCATGAGGTGGTAGGTCCCCGCTTGCGGGGTCGCGACGCTGCAGGTCTCGTCGTTGCCGGCCTCATAGGGGCGGCAATCGTAACTGGATGAGGTCGGGCTTGTACCGTACTTCAGGTACAGATCGGCATCGCCGGAGCCGCCGCTGATCCCGACGACCAGATTTTCGGCGTCGCCGGGGACGTCCAGATGGTAGTGGGTCTCGGAGCCGTCCGCGCCCGACAGTCCGGTCAGGGTCTCGCCATTGCTCAGGGCCTGGCTGGTACCCCCACTCGCGCTGTCGTAGGTCGCCAACAGAGAGACATCGGAAAAACTCTGATAAGCGCGAACCTGGATGTAATAGGTCCCGGTTTGCGGTGTACCGAAGTCACACGTCTCATCGTTGCCGGACAGGTAAGGCCGGCAATCGTAGCTGGATGTGGTCGGTACAGCCCCGGCACGAACGTAGAGGTCCGCATCGCCGGAGCCGCCGGAGAGATTAACGCTCAGGTTGGTGGCATCGGCCGGGACGGCGATTTCATAGTCCAGCGCACTGCCGGTGGATGCCGACAGTGAGTTGACCGGTGTCCCTTCGGTCAGGGCGGCGCCTTGGGCGGTCAGGCACGTCAGTGCCAGTGTCAGGAAGGTCAGTCGTTTCTTCATGGATTATTGGCCTTATTTGTTATTTATGAGGAAACTGCTTATTCCTTTTCAGGAAAACCTAACCTAACAGACAGTTTTTACAGGTCTATGACTCAACGGCAATACGAGCCCATTGATCGATTTTTGTTCACAAATTGTGAACTCTGTTCTGTTTGGAAGCGGTTTTAGGGAAAAAAGCCGGCCACGAACGATTGCTGGGATCTCAGGATCCATTGGGGTGGCATGAGCCGATAGAGCCGGTCTCTCAACCCGGTTCCCGGGAGCCCCTGTCCATGGGCGAATCGACCTGCCCACCAGGACAAGCGCCGCACGTTATCGACCCGTCGATGGCGCTGTCGTTTCAGCGCCTCCGCCGATCCACGCCCCTGCATCAGCAATCCGGCCAACACCCAGGCGTCTTCCATGCCGAGGGCCGCGCCCTGCCCCAGGTTGGGTGTCACGGGATGCGCCGCGTCACCGATCAGCAGGCGGTTGCCTGTGCCCCAGCGTACGGGCCGGTCGCACAACGGGTGGCTGAGCCAATGCGGGTCAGTCGGTAAGGCATCCGCCAACGCTCGCCCTTCCGGCCCCCAAGCATTCAAATCACGGACCGTTGGAGCTGAAGCCGCGTCGGCACCGGTTTCCACCCAATACAGATAGGTTCGATGGCCACCGATGGGAATGGCGCCCAGGCGGGTTGTGCCGCGTACCCATTCCAGCCCGTGTGGACCCAAGGGCTGGGCCGGCAGAACCGTGCGCCAGCACCATTGGCCACTGTCGCGAAGCGTGTCCAAGGGTTCCAGTCGGTGCCGAACAGCGGAGTGCAGACCGTCGGCACCGATCAGATGGGTCGCCGTCCAGGCGTCACCCGTATTCAATCGAGCCTCGATACAATTACCCCGGGTCTGCCAACCGGACAGGCTGGCCCCCATCTGAAGTCGTTCCCCGGGCACGATGGACAGCAGCATCCGATGCAGGTCGGCGCGATGCACACCGATCGCGAACTGTCGGTTCGGAAAGGTCAGGCTCCGGGCGTGCCCGGCCGGACCGACGGACATGGTCTTTAACCCACAGCCGGCTTCAGTCAATGCATCGCCCAACCCCAGACCTTCGAGGATCGCCCGAGCATTGGGTTGAATGACGAGGCCCGCCCCGACCGGTTCCAACGTTCGAGCCTGCTCCACTATCCGATAGTCCACACCCCGACGCTCGAGCTGTCCCGCCAGTGTCAGCCCGGCGATGCCCGCGCCCTGAATCAACACCCGGGGTTTGGCATCGACACCCGCTTTCATACCGGCACCCCGAGTGTCCGGGAGCGCTGTCGGTAGCCATACACCAGGCACAGCACCATAACGGCCCAGAAGCCGGAAGGCGGAATCGCCATTCCTCCCAAAAGCGACAGCAGAGCCCCGCCGCCCCATTCCACCCGGCGCAACGGGTCGGTGCGATGCCGGATGGATTCGCCCCACAAGGCGAGCAGAAAGCCAAAGTAAAAGAACCAGAACATAACCGCACGAAGCGGTTCATCACGATCCTGGGAGGCCCACCAGCCCAGAGCGATGGCGTCCTTCAGGGGTTGGTGGAAGGTCAGCAAACCGACCACCTGATGCAGTAAAGCCAGAGCGATCAGTGACAGACCCAGAGTTCGGTTGGACATTGTCGTTTCCTTGTTTTAAATACTGATTGATCATGCTCATTGAGCATGTTCATTATTATCCTGAAACGCCACTCGGTCAAGATTCATTGAACATGCTCAACAAAACGATACACTGCCCCTGAACGTCTTCGGGAACCCATACCGTGTCCAAACGCCAGCAACAGAAAGCCGACACCCGCCATCGCCTGCTTGCGGAAGCCAAGCGATTGTTCATTGAACAGGGGTATGAACCCACCACCACACGGCAGCTGGCCCGGGTATGTGACGTCAGCGTGGGCACCGTGTTTTCACACTTCCCGGACAAGCCGACGCTGTTGAGGGCGATTTTGTACAACGACGTGGAGTCGGCGCTCGCCTGGGCGCGCGAAGAGGTTCCGAAGTCCAGCGGTGGGCTGGAGGTTCTGCTGATTCATGCGCGCCACCTGTACCGGTTCTACGCCTCGAATCCGACGTTGAGTCGGGCGCTGTTGACCACCTCGATGTTTGATATGAGCGGCTTCGGGTCCCAGTTGACCGGATTCATGTCCGAATTGTCCCGGCGATTGACGGGCGTAGATGGTTTGACGGAAGAGCGGGCGTATTGGGTCTCGCGAGCCTGGATGGCGAGTTATTTCTTTGTGTTGGTGGAGGGGCTTGGGGGTGAGGAGATGGATGTGGAGGATTGGTTGAGGCTGTTGCGTGGACAGTGCGAGGTGGTTGGATTGGGGGCTGGATAAATTGTAGGGCAGAAGAGCCCGAAGGGCGTTATCTGCCGTTTACAGCGGTGCCGGCGAGTTGAAACGAATGGCACTGAATTAGTAGGGCAGAAGAGCGACGGCGTTATCTGCCGTTATCAACGGTGCCGTTCGTCTCTTTGACAGGCACCGTATTAAACGGCAGATAACGCCCTTCAGGCTCTTCTGCCCTACTAAGTGAATGCCGGTCGTTTCAGTTGAGCGGCACTGTTGTAAACGGCAGATATCGCTGTCGCCCGATGTGTCGGACCACTTCTGCCCTACTTGGTTCCCAATCAGCCGTCTTTTTTCGGGCCGATCCAGATCTGCTGGGCGTTCACGAATTCGCGAATGCCGTGCGGACCCAGTTCGCGGCCAAAACCGGACTTCTTGATGCCACCGCTCGGCAGCCTCGGGTCGGTCTTGACGATGCCATTGATCGCGACCTGGCCGGTTTCGATCAGCGGAGCCAGAGCCTCGCCGCGCTTGGCATCGGTCCAGATGGCGGCCGCCAGGCCATAGCGGCTGTTGTTGGCCATGGCCAGAGCCTGAACTTCGTTCTCGGCTTTCATCACTACGGCAATCGGCCCGAAGGTTTCCTCGCAGCTGCCGGTCATGTCCTCGGTGACATCGGCGAGCAGTGTCACCGGGTAGTAGTAGCCGTCACCACTGGGCATTTCACCGCCCAGCAGGCAGCGAGCGCCGGCCTGGACGGTTTCGGTCACCTGGCGGTGCAGGTTGTCGCGCAGATCCGGGCGGGCGATGGGGCCGATGTCGGTGGTCTCTTCGCGCGGGTCTCCGAGCTTGAGCTTAGCCAACCGCTCTTCCAGCAGTTCGACCATGCGGTCGTACACCGGCGCTTCGACAATGATGCGTTTGGCGGCGATGCAGCTCTGGCCGGCGTTGATGATGCGCGACAGCGTGATCACATCCGCCGCTTCTTCCAGGTTGGCATCGGACAGCACAATGGCCGGGTCGGAGCCGCCGAGTTCGAGCACGGAATGCTTGATTTCGGACGCGGCGATGGAGGCCACGGCCGCCCCGCCTTTCTCCGACCCGGTGAAGGACACGGCTTGGATGCGGTCGTCGCGAATCACTTTTTCCACGTCCGGTGTTTCCAACGGCAGGTTCTGGAAGATGCCTTCCGGCGCACCGACCCGTTCGAACAATTTGCCGATGGCCTCGGCACAGGCCGGTACGTGCGGGTCGTGTTTCATCACACAGGTGTTGCCGGCCATCAGCGTCGGGGCGCAATAGCGGAACGCGAGCCAGAAAGGCGCGTTCCAGGGCAAAATGCCGAGAATCACACCCAACGGCCGATATTGGACATAACTGAGGGTCGCATCAGATTCGATGGTATCGGTTTTCAGATAGTCCTCGGCGTGCTCGGCATAGTGTTCGGCGCACCAGGCGGCTTTCTGTACTTCGCCCCGCGCTTCCTTGATCGGCTTGCCCATCTCCTCGGTCATCAGAATGGCGAGGTTTTCGATGTCGTCGCGCATCAGCTTGGCGACATCCTTCAGTACACGTGCACGTTCATCGAACGTGGTCTGCCGCCAGCTTTGATAGGCCGCGTCCGCCGTCACCAGGATGCGCTCGACCTCGGATGAACTGGCCGGCTGTACTTCACGCACGATTTTTCCGGTGCTTGGATCTGTGGCTGTCAGCATGTTGATTCCTCTTTGATTGTAGGGTGTCGCGCTACCCGACGCACCGCGACACCGGCCTGATATGACATCAGTTGGCGGCGGCCTGGGTTTGTTTTTCCTTACCCTTGGACCGGGCCTTTTTTTCGGACGATTTGGGCGCCTCGGGTTCGTTTGAAGGCTCATTGACCACTGTGGGAGCCACATCTCTGGGTTCGATTTCGCGAGCCGCGAATTCCGGCTTGACCACGAAGTCCTCGTCCAGCGTGAAGAACGACTCACAGCCCCGATCAGTCACCCGAATGGTGTCGGAAATACCGACCGTCTTGTCGCCGTCCACGCCCCACATCCAGGGCAGGATGTGAAAGGTCATGCCTTCCTCCAGAACGCGGGAATCGCCTTGTTTGAGGCTGACGATATAGCCCTCGTCCCAGGCCGGCGGAAACGCGATGCCGATCGAATAACCGGACCGCGTGACCAGTCGGGCGCCCACGTCATTGTCCGTAATGATGTTGCGCACCAGATTATCAACATCCGAAACGGTCAGTCCGGGACGAATCAGCTTTTTCACTTCCCGCAACGCGTGCTTCATACGCTCCTGGGCGTGATGCATCGAGTCGGTCAGGTCACCCAGTACGACGGTACGCATCATGGCCGTGTGGTAGCGCCGATAGCAGCCGCCGATTTCCAGAAAGACGTGCTCCCCCGGCTGAACGGTGCGGCCTTCCCAAGTGGCATGGCCGATCATGGTGCGCGGTCCGGAGGTGATGTAGGGCATCACCGCCGGCGGCTCGCCACCGGCGCGGAACATGGCGTTGGATACCGCCGCGCCGATCTCGTTCTCCGTCGCGCCGGCCACGCAGGCATCGAAGCCGGCTTTCATGCCGGCCTCGGTCGCAAGTGCGGCTTTCTTCATGACATCGATCTCGACCGGCGACTTGCAGACACGACCTTCCTCGACGATGCCGAAACAGTCCATCAACTGACCATCCAGAAAGGTGGTGTGGATGCTGTCCTGATGGTAGGCCGGGAAGAAATAGCTGTTCCGTTCGTAGCCGATGTTCTTACCGGCCAGACCGAACTCGCGCAGCGATTCGACCAACATCTGAATGGCATCCCCCGTGTCCGGATAAGGGCGGGTATGCTTCACCCAGGTCCGGGCATGGATGTTGGACTCTTCCATGTAACGGGTAATCATGAAGGGTTCGTCTTCCAGCGGTACGACCAGGCACTGGAAGAACGAATACCCCGTGGTCTGATAATCCGTCAGGTACATCAGGTTTTCCGGATCCGTGATCACCACAGCATCGAGCAGGCGCTTGGCCATCCGCTCGCGCAACCCGTCCAGGCGCCGCACGTACTCCTCGAACGGAAAGGTCATGTCATCGCGCTGTCTCATGCACCCTCCACAACGGTATTCACAGCCTTCGACAGAATGGCCAGACCTTCATTGAGATCGGCATCGGGAATGGTCAGCGGCGGAATCAACTTCAACACCTTACCGCCCGTGCCACAGGCACCGATCAGCAATCCCTGGCTGAAACACTCTTGAGCCACTTTTTTGGCCAGGGCACCGTCGCCCAGGTCGATGGCCTGCATCATGCCTTTGCCGCGAACCTGGAACGGTTTGCCGGAGTGCTGGCTGACAATGCCTTGCAGGTGTTCTTTCAAGACCTCGCCCTTGCGCTTGGTGTCGGTCATCAGGTTGTCGTTGTCGAAGTATTTCAACGCTTCCACGCCGGCGACGAAGGAGAAGCCCTGTCCCCGGAAGGTGCCGGTGTGTTCACCCGGGTTCCAGTGTTCGTCATGCTCCGGCTTGACCAGGTTCATCGCCAGCGGCGTACCGAAACCGCCGATGCCCTTGGCCAGGGTGACGATGTCCGGGTCCAGCCCCATGCCGTCGAAGCTGAAGTAGCTGCCGGTGCGGCCGCAACCGGCCTGGATGTCGTCGATGATGAACAAGGCGCCCAGGTCGTGCGCCAGCTTTTGAACCGCCTGCAACCATTCCTGGCTGGCGACGTGGACACCGCCCTCGGCCTGGATGGCCTCGACCAGAAACGCCGCCGGTTTTTCCAGGCCGCTGGAGGAATCCTCGAACTGCGCACGCAGACGGTCGACCGCTTCGGTACCGCATCCCATTTCGCAGCCTTCGCAGCGGGTTTCACAGCCAAAGGGCTGGCGCACCACATGCTCCAGCGGTACACCGGCGGCATTGCGGAAGACGGCGTTGGCTGTGCAGGCCAGCGAGCCCAGCGTCATACCGTGAAAGCCGTGGCTGTAAGCGACCACGTTCTTGCGACCGGTGACCCGGCGTGCCAGCTTGAGCGCCGCTTCAACGGCGTTGGTGCCGGTGGGCCCCATGAACTGCATTTTGTGGTTCATGTTGCGCGGCTTGAGAATGGTGTCGGCGAATTTATCCAGAAAGTCGCGCTTGACGGTGGTGTAGGTGTCCAGACTGTGCGCCACACCATCGTTCTGAATGAACTCGATCAACGCTTTTTTCATGTGCTCGTTGTTGTGCCCGAAATTGAGCACACCGGCACCGGCGAAGAAGTCGATGTAAGACTTCCCGGCTTCGTCTACCTGCCTCGCATTCGAGGCCGACTTGAACACCGTGGGATACAAACGGCAATAGCCACGGATATTGGATTCCCACTGTTCAAACACGTTCATATCAGCCATATCAGCCCCTCCTCTGTCGAGCTTGGTTGGTTAGGTCGAGTGTAGACCATGGATCAGTCCGGTATGGGTGCCCCGGCCAGTCGAGCGTAAATGCGCGCCACATGGGGGATCAGCGCGTCGTTGAAGTCGTATTTCGGACTGTGGCACGGAATATCGTGTTGCCGGCCGTCGTCCGACCCGATCAGGGCGAAGGCGCCCGGGACTTCATTCAGGTAATAGCTGAAGTCTTCCGAGGCCATGATGGGAACCGGGGTGGACTGACTGATCACGTCGGACCCGAATTCGTCCTGCAACGCCTGCCGGTAGAGCGACGCCTCTTCCGGGTGGTTGATGGTCGCCCCGTAACGCGGATAAACGCTGACGTCGCACTCCACGCCATGGGCCCGCGCGGTGGATTGGGCGATGTCGTCGATCAGGGTCGCCAGGGTATCGCGCTGGTCGGGATTGGCGAGGCGAAAACTGCCTTCGAGCGTCGCGGAGTCGGGTATGATGGTGACGCCGCTGCGCGCATCGAAAGAGGTGACGCTGAACACGGTGGCATCCTGGGGAGCCAGACGCCGGCTGACGATTTGCTGCAACGCCACAACGATGGCGGAGCCGGCCAGAACCGGGTCGCGGCACACCTCGGGCTGGCTGGAATGACCGCCCTGCCCGCGCACTTCGATCTTGAAGGTGCCGTTGCCGGCCATGACGGCGCCATTGGGACACACCGCCTGCCCGAACGGGATGGCCGGCCAGTTATGCCAGCCGAAAACCGCGTCCACGCCCTTCAAGGCACCGTCTTCGATCATGCGTTTGGCGCCGTGGCCGCCTTCTTCGGCGGGTTGGAACAGGAGCGTGACCGGACCCGGCAATTCGGCTTCGTGCTGCTTCAGCCACTGAGCGGCGGCGAACAAGGTGGCGGTGTGACCGTCGTGACCGCAGGCATGCATGCACCCGTCGGTTTGGGAAGACCAGTCGGCGCCGGTGTCTTCGTGTATGGGCAAGGCGTCGATGTCTGCGCGCAACGCGACGTGGCGCCCGCTCGCCTGTCCCGCCAGACGGGCAACGGTGCCGGTTTGAGCGCAGGGCTCCCATTCGATTCCCAGTGCCGTCAGGCGCCGACGGATGTTGTCCGCCGTTTGTTCTTCCGACCAGCTGAGTTCGGGTTGCCGATGCAATTCACGCCGAAACGCGACCGATTCCTCGATAAACGCATCCCAGTTTTGTGCATGCTGCTGCGCCACGTCACACCACCTATTTCAAATATTTTTGACAGTTTTCCTCGAATCACACATACCGTGTTCAGCCTGCCATTTCAGGATAGTCAGGAATTGATAAATCGCACAGCGCTGAACTGCGGATACCCTAGATTCAATAACGGCAGGGTTGCAAGACATTTTTTTCGCACCGAGCCGAACGCCGTTGCATTCAGGATGCCTCCGCTACAATTCGGCCTACAAACCGCTTTCGATAAAACCCTTATAAATCTTTTATTATCAATAGGTTACAAACATATATTTAGTGCATAAACCGCTTCAATACGGCCCAAATAATAATCATGCCCAGTGAATAAAAAGTTCGACTGAAAATGAATATTCAGCGTCATTCGAAACGCACTTTCGAGGCTATTAATTTTTGGGGGAATAACTATTAGATCCCTAAAAAATTTTCTCAGGCTTCTTTAGGGATCTAATAAATCGGTTCCGAAATCGTGCCATATGTTCGATATTATGAACACCTGACGACGACGTTCAGTGTCGCCCCCGATACCGGTCAAGCAGTCTCCGGTACACCTGATTGTTCCAGTCCTGAACGATGATCTGGGAGCGAAACAGTGCCCAAAACTCAAGGACGGTGATCAACGCGATCATCCCCAACCCCCAAAGCACGGAATGGGTGAACATCACAATGAGCCCCGACACAAACAGCGCCAGATCCAGCGCACCCCGACCCCAGCGGCCGAGATAAAAATGATGCAATCCCGTGATGAAAAACCAGTTCAGGGCGGCGTAGGTGTCGGGATCTTTCACGGCCCGACCGGCTTCGCGGTAAAAGGCCTTGCGCGCTTCGGCGGGCAAGGCGTTGGCTTCGGTCTTGAGTTGCTCTTCGTCGTTGTCGACTTCGTCTTGTTTCAGCATTCAGCGTGCCCGTTCCCGTCTCTTGAGGTGAGAATGGCCTGGAGTGGCCCGGTCCGGAACCGGTTCATGACACTTGCATACGGCATCGTGCCGATTGCAGCGACGTATTCGGTCCCAACCGAGCCGCATTCCCGGTACCAGGCCGTGCCGGCGAATGGCCTCTTCCGTAAAGGCCGAACAGCTGGGTTCGAAATTGCAGTCGATTCCGAACCAGCGTCGACCGCCACCGGTGGCCCGGTAACGCCCGATCATCCAGAGAACGCACCGTGTCGGCGACATCACCGCCCCAGGGTGACGATCATGGCTTCACGCTGCCAGAAGAGCCAGAAGCGCTTTTGTTCCAACACCTGAAAGACCACCTGCCAGCCATCGGCCGCCAGCGCATTCAGTTCCGCTTCGATCTTGCGCAACGGCAGGCCTGAAGCCCCCAGCAGGATAGTGCCGCAACCTCCTTCGGCGAGGTGAACGACCTTGTATTCGGTGTAGCGACTATCGGGCATCGATCTTCTCCTATTCGATTATTGAACGGTGTGAAGATTCGACGTTATGCAAGATGGGCGAGGAAAGCAACGTAAGAGCGGCGGGTTAATGCTTCACTTCTCAAGGTTGTGATGGGCTACGTCCTTGTCGCATCATTGAAGACAGGTTTCCCGAAAACCAAAGAGGCTGGACGGATGGAGATTCGCATTAAACGCGTTTATGAGTCCCCCGCAACGAACGACGGTTATCGCGTATTGGTGGACCGGGTCTGGCCACGTGGTCGCACCAAAGAGGAGGTTCAGGCGGATCGCTGGCTCAAGACACTGGCGCCGAGCACCCGACTTCGAAAGTGGTTCAACCACGACTCGGACAAGTGGGAAGCGTTCAAGCACCATTATTTCGAGGAACTGCGTGGGCAACAGGACGCTATCGAACAATTGACGCAGGAGGCCGGACAGGGTCCGATCACGTTGCTGTACTCCGCGCGCGACACGGAGCACAACCAGGCCGTGGCCTTGCGCGAGTATCTGACTCGCGAGTTCATTGAAAACCATTGAACAGGAGCGCATCAAACGATGGCTCGACGAGGGCAAGGATGTTTACGCCTGCTTCCAGTCCATTCGCACCGTACTTCCATTTTTCACCTGAAAGCTGGGCTCGCCCCATTTCAACGACTCGGTCACGGATCCCAATTCGTGCTCGTTGGCGACATCCAGAAGCCACCGACGCAGCGTGTTCAGTTTCGTCCTGGCCGGATCGGGGTAGTTGGCAAAGGTATCGGTTGTTACGGTCATCGTGTTCGAATCCTTTCCGGGGCTATTGGAAGGAGAATCCTCCGTCCCGCAGCGCTTTTTCCAGTTTGGGAATGGAACTCGGCCCCATACCGTGCAGTTTCAGGATTTCGGCCTGGCTGTAGCGGGACAGGTCTTTCAAGGTGTTGATGCCGGCGTTCGCCAGGGCGCGTCGGGCCGGGGCGCTCAAACCGGCGAAGGCATCGTCCGAGCGGGCGGATGTCCGGGATTTGCGAGACTTTTTCGGCGCTTTGGGCGGCAGTGTGTCGACGAACGCAACACATCGGTCGATCCAGGCGAAGAGATCGGCGTCTTCCGCCAGGCCTTCGGCTTCGACAGTCAGGATGCCTTTCATCGGTCGGCCGGTAAACTCCATGGGTTTGGCGTGGGGTAAGGCAAGATGTTCCTCATAGTGGTCCGGCCCGATCCGAGCCATCAGATCGTTGCCGAGCAGACCGCAGCACATGTGATCGTGCACCATAAAACACAGGCCACCGAACATCTTTTTCTCGACCACATCGGTGCGTCCCTGAAAATAGTCGCGAATGCGTTGAGCCAGACCTTCATCGTAAGCCATGGGAGCCTCCTTCCCGGCCGTTTCGGACCACTACTAGATGTAGCGCGATTGACCCCGGCTTGCAAGGCCGTCCCTCAACCGAAGCTGAGCCACCCGATCTGCTGCAACACCTGGCTGATGCTCATCAGTACACACATGACGATCACCACCGGACGGATGATCCTGGCGCCGCCAGCCAGCATGGTGTGACTGCCGACATAGGCGCCCACAATCTGCCCGGCCATCATGGCGAAACCAATGGTCCAGACCACCTGGCCACCGGCGGTGAACAGGGCGAGAGAGACGACATTCGAGGTGAAGTTCAACAACTTGGCCCGGATGGTGGCGTTCAGCAGGGTCTGACCGCGAAAGGCCACGCCGCTGGCGGCGAAGAACGACCCGGTGCCGGGCCCGAAAAAGCCGTCGTAGAAGCCGACAGCCGGCACCCAGGTACGACCCCAGGCGCGCTCGGTCATGCGGGCATCGGCTTCCATTTCGCCCAGATTGGGGGATAACCAGTAGTAGACGGCGACGGCGACCAACAAAACGGGAATCACCCAGGCCAGCCAATCGGTGTTGACGCGTTGCACCAGCCAGGTGCCGATCGCCGAACCGATGGCGGAGGCGATCACCAGCGGAATCAGGTGGCGCCCTCGCAGATGGCCCTTGAAGTACATCGTCAAAGTGGAGGTCAACGTGCCCACGACGCCCTGACTCTTATTGGTCGCCAGTGCACTGACCGGAGGAACACCGGCCAATAGCAAGGCCGGCAGCGCGATCAGGCCGCCACCGCCGGCCAGGGTGTCGACCCAGCCGGCCAGCATGGCAACGGCGAACATGATGAACAACAGCGTCAGTGGCCAATCCAATTCCATTCAGGGCTCCAGTCTCGTCAACGGCTGGCCATTATGCCTGAAATTCCCGATCGAATATAACGCTGGTCGAACGCGCCCTTACTCCATCAAACGGGGTAACAGGCCGACGTTACTCAGTTGTCGGGATGCCTCCATTACCTGGCTGCGCTGGCCAAATCCGGTCGCCACCAGATGGTAGCGCCCGTCGTTGTCGGACCAGTTGACGCTGAGTGTCGGCGGCTGGTCGTTGATGGCCTGATACGCCTGGAACCAGAGCACTTCCGGTGAGGTCATGCGCGTCATGATGGCGTTCGCGGTCGGCTGGGCGTCCAGCAACAGGGTGTGGCCGGTTTGCCGGGAGCCGAGGTGGTAGATGTAGGTGTCCCCCACCGGCAGCGTCGCCTGTTCGCGGTGATCCGCCACCAGGTCTCGGCGTTCGAGCCAGGCCCGCCATTGGTCCAACTGGCGTCGATCGGCGAAGCCATCCAGGTACAGCCACCCCTCCTGGCGGGTGGCCTCCCAAACCAGACGCTGGCGGCCCGGCATGGCGGTGTCCGTGGTCTTGAGCAGTGTATCGCGGTATTCCGCCTGTTCCAGCCAGGCACGCACCAGATTCTCCCGTACCGGCCCAACCACCAGGCTGTCGGTATAGCGTGATGCCGACTCCGGTTCGGCCTGATTCATGGCCGCGGTATCCATTGCCGGCCGATCACCGGGCAAACTGTTCATCCGGCGCACTTCTTCTTCGGTGTACTGCGGTTCGATGCTCCGCTCCAGTTCCGGTACAGCCGCGATGCGATTGGCGACCCGGCCCTCGCTGCCGATCACCTTGCGCAAACGCCCCTCGACGCCACTGCGGCGCAACTGGCGTTTCCAGAAGTCGATGCGGTCGAGAGAGTCGAATTCGCCCACGAACATCAGCACCGCGCCCTCGGGATCGACCTGGGCCAGGAAGACGGGCAGGGGTTCGCGTTCATAGGCGACGGTATTGAAGAACTGGCGCAAGCCACGGTATTCCATGGCGCGAACGGCCTGCTCCATCGAGCGGAACTCACCCAACTGCAACGTATAGGGCCCGGCCGGGAAGCATTTGCACACTTCGGAGAGTTCAACGATGGGCGGCAGCGACTGGGACAGATACCGGGGCATGTACTGCGGCACCTCCGGGTCGATGCGAGGGCTGGGGTTTTCACGCTCGGCTTCCCGGGCGGCCTGTTCGGCGGCCAACCGGGCCTGTTCGTCCCGCTCCAGCGGTGTGACTTCGCTGCCGAAGGTCATGCGCACACCATAGCGCCAACGCCATTGGTTCGACATGCCGTCGCTGTAGAAGCCCTGGTAACCGGCGCTGGCGAACACCCGGAACCGGGTGAACACGGGGACGCTGACGTCGGCGTCGAACCGGTACCCGGGCGTGAACCGCTCCAGGGTCAGGTCTCCGGAGTCGTCTTCGACGCCGTAGCCGGCAAAGATGGCCCCGCCAATGGCCTGGAAGCGGGCGCCGCGATTGCCCTGTTGCCAGATCAGGCCGGTCTCGAACTGGCTGAAACGATGTTCGTGGCTGGACCCGTTCAAATCGTATTCGAGCTTGCTCTGGTAACGGTAACCGAGATCCAGCCCCCATTCGGGCGTGAACATCGTCTGGGCGTGTGTCGCCAGCCCCCAGCCGGTGGCCAGGCGGCTGCCGGCCGCCCCGAGATCCAGTCCCAGTTCGACCGCACCGGCCCCGCCCGCCAAGGCCAGGGCGGCGACAAGGGCCAGGCCCTGCCGGTGTAGCGGGAATATTCGATGGGGGACGGCGGCTCGCTTCATCGGTGGTTCGCACGGTTGAGGGTGGACGATAAGGTTATCGCCCGATCCGGCCCAAAGTTTAGGGGGCCTCCGGGTTCAGGTTGACCTCCAGCACGTATTTGCTGGTTTTGAGGGGCTGTTTGATGTCGTGCTCCCACAGTTCGGCATCGAAGCGCTCTTTGGCCCAGTTGGCGAGGTCGTAGAACGGCTGACGCCCCGGATCGGCGATGAGCACCTGGCGCACGCCGACTTTCTTGGCGCGCTTGAGCAGTTTCCACCAGTCGTCGCGCAGTTCGTCCCAGAAGCAGATGTCACCCCCGACGATGGTGTCGGCCATGGCGAGGTCTTCTTTCTTCAACTGGTTGAGCTTGCGCTGCCAGAAGATGGGTTCGTACCCGTTCAGTTCGCCGTGGAGTTTCAGGTAGGGCTCGACAGAGTCGTCCGCGTCGATGGACAGGACGCGGGAACTGAAATGTTTCAACAGAAACAGGGATGTGGGCCCCCAGCCGCAACCGATATCGAAGACGACCCGGTCTTTGGGGATCGGGTCGAGCAGCAGGTAATCCATAAGGACAAAGCTGGAGTCCCAGACTTTGGTGCCATGGAGGTTGGCTTCGCCGTATTCGGTTTTCAGGGCTTTGATGCGTTTATGGCCGGGTTTGAGGAAGGTCAGGCCATGAGCGGTCAGTTCGTGCTTCGCCAAGAAGTCTTCTCCCGAGCTGAGGTCTTGGTGGGTGTCAGCTTCTGGAGGGTACCGGGTTCGTGTTTTTCCTCAACCCTTTTTGTGAAGGCTCGTTTGTATGCGGTGGCATTATCCGCACCCGAGGCAGGGGATGGCTTCTGCGGGGTCGCCGTAAACCCGTCCATGGGGGCTTGGCGGCAGCCATCCATGGCTGCCGACATCCCCGCAGAAGCCATCCCCCACCTCGGGTGCTCAGCACATACATTGCGTTGTAGGGTGGGCACTGCCCACCTTTTAAGGTGACTGCAAGACAAATTGCACTAAGTAGTATTGCGTAGGTTGGATTAGCGCGAGAGCGCGTAATCCAACAATAAAACCCGGGCAACAATCAATCCCGCACCCCCGATCACGCCCGCAACGGAATCCCCACTTTCCTATACACGAAACTCAACAACCAGGCCGGTCCGATCAACAGGAACTGGATGTCCTTGAAGAAACTGGGCTTCTTACCTTCAATCTTGTGCCCGACAAACTGCCCGATCCAGGCGAGCACAAAGAGCACCAGCGCAAAAGCCCAGAGCGGAAAGCCAAACCCCGCATTCTGATACGCCATAATCAGCCAAACCGAGATCGCGGATATGGCGGCCATGCCCAGTGTCAGTGTCAGTGACAGCCGGGCATAGAACAGGATGCTGATGACGATAAGGGCGGAGGCGCCGTTAAGCCATTCGTTGGGACCCAGCGGGACATGCCACAGCAGGGCGAGGACGCACCAGAGTATAACGGGCACACAGATCCAGTGGATGAGTTTGTTGGTTTTGTTCTGGTGGCTCTCGCCGTATTCGTCGAGCCATTGGTCGATGGATTTGTTGAGCATGATAATGGCCTCCTGGCTTTTTATTGTTGTTGGTTTTGGGTCAGCTTAATGGGTGATCGGGGTTTGGCAACAGCCCGGGGGTTATCCCTCTCCCGGAGGGAGGGGACACTGTTCAATCCGCCGTCCGGTCCAGGGAAAACCCCGCTTCGGGTTCGTTGCATTCCCCGTCCATCCCGGCAATCCATTCGGCAATCAGTTCGACGCCTTCGTCATGCACCAGGCTTCGCCCGAGCTCGGGCATCATCGCGCCGGGATCGAGGCTGGCCATGCGGTAGTGAAGAATGGATTCGTCCGGTTTGCCGGGGGTGATGCCCCAGCGGTTGCCGCCGGTCCCCTGCCCGGCCGCGATCGGCGGTTTGCAAACACCGAGACGGTTGAGCGCGGTGACGTTTTGTTGCAGCCAGAGACCGCTGGTGTCACCGGCGCCTTCCGGACTGTGGCAGTGACCGCAGTTGATGTCGAGGTAGGCGCGGGCACGGGCGTCGACACTGGCGGAGCCGTCACGCCAATCGGGTGCGGATGCCTGTGTGTCATGCGCGCCACTCAACCAGCCACGCTCCTGCCAGACGGCCAGTTGATTGCCTGCCTGGCCGGGAACGGTCCGGTTGACGAATCGGGCCTGGCCGGGGCCTATGGGCAGGGCCTGCTTGGTTTTGAAGGCGGTGGCATGGCAGCCGATGCATTGATTGGCGTCCGGGACGACGTAGGTGAAGTCCTGCTGCCCGGTCGAGGTCTGCAGGGTTAATGGGACCAATGCGCCGGTGACTTCACGCTGTGCGTGAGTCTGCTCTTCGTTCCAGACGTAACCGATGGCTTTCCAGCCGCTGTCGTAGTGAACCAGCAAGCGGGTTTCAATCAGTCGATGTTCCTCCAGTGACAGGCCGTTTTCGATTTCCTGCGGATCGAACTCGGCTTTTTGTACCTGCCCTGCCTTCTGGCCTTTGGGGTAATAAAAGGTTTTGCTAAAAACCGTGCCGACCGGCCATGTGAGGTCTCCCGTATCCGCCAGTTGGGCCTGAGCGCCTTCCGGGACATAGGCGGTGCGCAGTTTGTGGGCGTAATCGGTAAACAGGGGGGTGTTCAGATCGTAGACCTGAACCTGTTCGGACCAGACAAGCCGATCGCCGTCTATCGTGACAATGCCCCACTCGGCCAGGTCGTCCGGAATTTGGTCCTCGGCGTGGTGAGTCACTGCTTGCGGGCCACAGCCGCTCACCAGTGCGATCAGAACCAGAAGGCCGGCCGTCGTTATGCCTTGCATCCGGGTCATGCCTCGGCTCCTTCCAGTGAAACGGCGGGCAGTTTGGGGAGCTCACAGTTGTGCGGGCTCATGTCGGTGGAGATGTTGTCGAAACCACCCGGTGCATCGACGTTGATCAAGCCGGCTTCGCCGTTCTGAACGCAGATCTTCAGCGCATCCGGCGTTTGGCCGTCGACTTGTTTTTCCGGGTCGTAGTAGCCGTCCCAGAGGATGTCCGGCAAAGCTCCGGTGATGCCGAATTCGAGCACCTTGAGCGCTTTGAGTTCGAGGTGGTCCGGGCTTTTGCCGCCGCCTTCGAAGGTGTTGTCGTAAATGAAGATGGATTCCGGATAGGGGTCGAAGCTGGCCGCTTCGTTGTCCGCTTCGTAATAGCCGGTGGACTGGGCGGAGGAGATGATGATGTTCGCGGTGTCGTTGTCCTTGATGCGGTTGTTGAAGATCTCGACCTGGTCGTTGGAGTTGATCACGACGCCCGAGCCCGCCGGCACACTGGCCACGGCCGCGCCTTTGTGGGCGAAGTTGCCGGTGTTGTTGCCGGTGACGTCGTTGTCGTAGACCCGGGTGCCCTTGCCCGGTATCGGCAGGTTGGGCATGTTGAACACCAGGATGCCGCCGGTGTTGTTGGTGGCGAGATTGCCGTAGACGTCGGCTCCCTGGGTGTTTTCGATCTCGATGCCGGCGACATTGTATTCGGCGCGGCTGTTGCGAACGATGACGTTGCGACTTTGGCCTACATAGATGCCGGCGTCCGAGGCGCCGATGGCGACGGAGCCCTCGATCAGGGTGTTTTCGGTCTGGACCGGGTAGATGCCATAGGCGCCGTTGTCGGTGTCGGGGCCGTTGGTCCATTCGGTGCGGACGTTGCGGATGACGATGTTGCGTCCTTCGTTGATTTTAAGGGCGTCGCCCTTGGCGTCTTCGATGGCCAGATCTTCGATGGTGAAGTCGTTGCCGCTTACGAAGAGTCCTTCGGCGCCCTGGATCTGGTTTTTGAACGACAGGATGGTCTGGTCCATGCCCTGCCCTCTGAGGGTGATGCCGTTCTGGTTGAGGGTGAGGCCCCGGTTGAAGTGGAAGGTGCCGGCGGGGATGTCGATGACGTCACCGGGCTGTGCCTCGATGAGCTGGGTCATGAGGGTTTTCTGGTAGTCCTCGGAGGTGGCGGCGGTGTCGGTGTCCTGGGAGCAGGCGGCCAGGATCAGGGTGATGAGCAGCCATTGAGTTGTTATTTTCAGCGCGTTCATGGGTTCTCTCCTTTTGTCGCTCCAGGAAGACTAGCGCTGACGGTCGGTCGGGTGCTTCTCAAACCCTGAGAATCGCTTTGCAATTCTTTGAAAATGGCTCTATACGGGGGCTTTGGTATAGCCCCTTGTATCGTGGTTGAACCCGCCCCGGCTGGGTTTGATTGGGTGCCAGAAACCCGTATCGGCTGGGTGGGATGCTCCCAGGGGGCCGCCGTAAACCCCTCCATGGGGGCTTAGCTTCGGCATCCATGCCTCAGATATCCCCCTGGGAGCATCCCACCCATCCGATACTAACCAGTCCTGCCACCGAATGAGCATACCGGACATACGCTACTGGCCTTACCTGCTAGAGGCGCACCCCTTGCCTGCTTGGATGTGAAGTTCGATCTACTGGTGGCGAAACACCTCCGATTTCAACTCCAGGGAACTATGCCTCTCCAGCACTCGCCCCGGCTTTTCGATACTGAGTCGGCGTCATCCCCAAGTGTTCCTTGAAGACGCGGTTAAACGAGCTGACGGACCGGAAGCCCATGTCCAGGGCGATGGTTGTGATGGGTTCGTCGGGTGTTTCCTTGAGGTGCCGACAGGCGTCGGCAAGTCGGTAGTGGTTGACGAAGTCGGGGAAGTTGCGGAAGCCGAGTTCCTGGTTGATCAGTTGTCGGGTTTTGTATTCGGGCAGTTTTATGGCCCGGGCGAAGGTGGCGAGGGTGAGGCCTTCCTGTCGGTAGAGTCCATTCTGGATGGCCTGGTTCAGTGCACGACGTTCCCGGGAGATTTCGAGGTCGGGTTCTGCAGGTTCATTATTGGTTAATTGTGGCTGTGGCGACGCGTGCCCGAGCAGTACGCCGGTCCGGCCGGTGAGCAGTAGGCAGGCGATGGCGATGAGGGCGATGTCGGCCAGCAGAAGTTTGCCGATCTGGCCGGCTTCGACCCATTGTTCGAGGGCGACCTGGGTGAGGATGATGACGCCGGCGAAACCGAGCAGCCAGCCGCGCAGTCGGCGACGGGTGGGGATGAGGTCGTCGCGCCAGTGGTAGAGGACGACGCCGAGGCCGGTGAGGATCAGGCCGTATTCGACCAGTTGCGGCAGTCCGATCAGCAGCCGATGCAGCACGGGGGAGCCGGCGTCGGTTGAACCGAAGGTGACGAGGTGGATGGCCGGGGCGAGAACGCTGTACAGCGCGAAACCGACGCCCCAGCGAAAGCGTTTGGGTCGGTCGGTGAAGGTTTCGATGCACAGCCACCAGAATAAGGCGGGTATGGCGGTGCGGATGCTTTGGGTAATCAGGCGCACGCCGTCTTCGGCCAGCGGATGCAGCAGGAAGGCACCGACGGCGAGCATAAGACAAGCGTAACTCCAGGCCGGTTTGAGCCGGGGAAAGGTTACAACGACGAGCAGTGCCTGGAGCAACACCAAGCCAAGGCCGAAGCCACTGAGCCAATACAACACGAGGGGGATTCACTTCGGACAATAAAAGCGAAGAGTCTACACCCTGAGAGGTAGCTTGCCCACGCGAGGCTGGGCTGTTTTTCCGGCGAGCAAAACGCCCGATTCAGCCTGACTGTATCTCATCATGGTCGGTCGTTCATGACCCGAATGATAGCGTGGCCGAGGTAAAGGCCTGGGTCGGCATCACCGGATGCCGACCGGTCTTGGATTCTGTCCGTAGACCCAGGGGGTGAGCCCGGGGTGCGGCAACCGAATCAGTTGTCGCTTAGAACCGCAACACCTTTCAGCGAGAGTTCATCCCGTACTTCAGGACGAGCCAGCCGATCCAGAGTGGTATAGTTACCCCGGCGGCGGGTTTTGTGTTTGCTCACTGCGCCCAAAAAGGCCAGAAAGGATTTCTTCGCGGTTTCTTTCTTCTCCATTTTATTCACCTTGGGATCATCGTTCTGATGGTTAGTACCCTTGTTACCAGCAGATGGGTCAGTTTTCTTTGGGTACATACTTACTCTAATCTCACTCCTGTTTAAAATCTGTACATGAATTCGACAAACATTTATAACTTAGCGTCCATAATCAAGCCGAATGCGCTTTTGAGGTCGTTTTTGGACCCGTTTTGAACGCTTTTAATAAGGGTAGACCCTTATCGGCCATCCCGCCATGACCCCCATGTCGTGGGAGCTAACGGCCTACCTCACTTTGGCAATTTAAATTGTTGACAAAAATTGAGGTAATCCGGGATCGACCAGATACAGTATAGTGCTTGGGGCAGGCGGCTGTTTTTCAAGTTCGTAGGGGATTTGTGCGAAATCGTCTTGGATTGTTGGGTAATGGAAGCCCAGGGTCCAGCCGCGACGCAGACAAGGCTGTCCGGGCCGCGTGTTAGGCGGACACTTCGCTCCCACCACCCGATCAGTGGCGGGTTTGGTTTTGACCCAGATCGGTGACCAGGGTGTTGATCATGCGATCGAACAAGGGCGCGTCGTCGAGCGGACGCACGGTGTCATTGCGCATGGCCATGGCGAGACCGATGGCCGAACGCTCGGCGATCTTGTCGCCCTGGTAATCGGTAAACAGGTACTTGGTACCGGCGCCGATGATGCAGGACAGACAGCCGCGGCGTACATCGCCTTCGTTCAGTTCGATGTCGAACCAGCCTCCGGTTTCCAGCGATTCGACAACATCCATGTAATACGTCAGGTCAGCCGGTTTGTGTTGTACCACGGGCTCATCGATCGGCAGTGGCTGGGGTTCGTCGACAATGGCTTCGGCCTTCCGGGAGCGTTCTTCGAACGCATCCAGTTTCTCTTGCGCGGTCCAGACATCTTCATTGAAGCTCTGGCGTTTGCTGTCGTGCAGTGCTTCGATGCGTTCGATCACCTTGTTGCGTTCCGCTTCGTCCACGCCCAGAGCTTTCAAACCGTCGCGCAGGCCGGACAACATACCGGGCACAACCTTGTTGAAGCGGGTGGCTTCGGTCAACTGAACGTTGGGCTGCAGGCTCCACATCAGCTCGCGGGCGATGCGGGCACTGGTTTTCCAGGCTTTGCCCTCGCCCCGGGAATTGAAAATACCCTTCATCAGACGATACCAGTGACGCTGCAACAGGTTGAGCACGTCGGTCGGCGGTGCCTCGTCCTTCAAAAGGGCTTCGATGAACAGCTTGGCGCGATCCTGGTTTTCGTGCTGGCGAACCCGGGCGTCTTCCTCGTCGCGCAATACGGCCACACGCGCGGACTGCATGGCGTCGTACTCGTCTTTCAACGCCATGAACTCGTCGAGCGCAGTATCGAACATGCCGAGGTCGGTTTCGAAATCGTGATTCAGCCGGGTGACGATGGTTTCCATCCCGTCCAGCAGGATGTCGTCGTCGATGTTCGAATCCGGTTCCCAGCCGGCCGCCGCTTTCGCCATGCGGTTCAATAAACGGCGCGCCGAGTGTTCGGCATCGGTAAAGAATTCCTTGTCGAGCAGGGCGACCTTGATGATGGGAATCTGCATCCGCGCCATCAGCTGTTTCATGTGCGGCGACAGGTAGTCGTCGTCCAGAATGTATTCGAACAGCATGGCGACCAGCGAGATGGTCCCGGCGTCTTCGGTGCCCCGGGCTTCAGTGGTAATCGCCTGAGCCTGGGTCTGGGCCCAGTTTTTCAGCGTCGCCACGTCGGTTGTCGCCGGCGCAACCTGGGTCTGAATGTGGCTCAGAGTGGACAGCAAATGCTGCATGGTGCCGGCATCGACGGACACACCGCCACCGGCCATGCCACCTCCGGAGGGATAGCCGCCGCCGTGGGAAGCGCTTCCGCCTCCTCCACCGATGCCGCCGGGGTGACCGTAGCCACCGGCCGCACCACCGCCGAACGAGCCACCCTGGCCGCCTTCACCCTGCAAAGCGCGCTGGGCCAGCATGGCGCCCAACTGCTCGAAGGTTTCCGGCTGGGCCAGGGGCGTTTCGTTACGGGCATTCATCAATTTGAGGTTGGGCAGGATGCCCTCTTCCACCAGCCAGCGGTTGCCGGATTCGTAATACACAGTCAGTTTGGCGCAGGCTTTCTGGTCGAACAGGCGATACAGCATAAGCACGGTTTTCAGCGGGCAATCCATCCGCTCCAGCGCCTCGAACACAACCTTGCCGAAATCCTGGGGATTGAACGGGGTCTGTTCGTCTTTGAGCTCACGCTCGCCCATCAGCACGCCCATCCGCTCGCGGAAGGCCAGCCATTCGTTACCGGAACGCTCCAGCACGCGATTGGCGAAGCTGTCGATGGCCAGACCACGCTCCAGAGTGTCGTCCTCCATCAGGGACAACTCATCCATGGACACGGACTTGACGGACCGGCCGGAACCGGTGTCGCCGTTTAACTGGCGTTCGTTCAGGTCCCGAGTCCCCTCCAGGATGGCTTCGCGGATAGTGTCTTTTTCCAGGCGGAGCGCGCGCAGGTGTTCGAAATAAGCGGCGGACTCGACGCCATCCCGAGTCTTCTCGGCCCACTGGAACAGGAAGTCGTCGGCGGCGGTGAAATAGCCGTCCAGAAGCGGTGGCAACAGGTCGAGAAAACGGCGAGACAGCGCCTGCAAACGGGCGTCGTCCCGTTTTGAAGGTACCTTGGCGAGATGGTCGCTCAGGCGCGTGACTTTGGCTGTGTTCATGACGCAATCCCAACTTCTATTAACCGGTTTGGCCGGATGGTAGCGCAGGCCATCCGCCCAAACCGGACTTACGTCACTTTTGCTTCCTTGCAGCTGATCAATGTTCTATTTTGAGCACTGCGTCACTTTTTTAGTGCGGGTATTAAATCATCGCTCGTCAATTGATTGGCGTTTTGATCCAAAGTGCGCCCGGGGTAATGCACGAGCAGGCTCGCCGACACCAAAACAACGGCGCCAACCATCTGAAGCGGCGACAGCGCGAACCCGAGAAACACCCAGTTGACCAGACCGGCGGCCACCGGAAAACACATTTCGGCCAGGGCACTGTGCCGGGAAGCGATACGCCGCAACCCCCGATAATAGAAAGCCATGCCCAGCAGACCGGAGATCAGCACCATTACGCCGATCCACCCGACCTGGGTGGGCGCCACCTGGGAAAGGTCCGGCTGGGCGATCAACAGCCAGGGCAGCAGGATGGCGAACCCCAGTGCGAACCGTCCGGTCATGATGCCGCTCGTTCCGTGCCCGCGCTGGCTTAATTGCTTGCCGAACACCGTGCTCGCCCCCCAGCCGACCACGGCGGTCAGGGTCAAACCGTAGCCCAGCAATTTGGCATCCAGCCCCGGTTGGTAAAACCAGTCTTCCTGGCTGAACAGGGGCAGTAGATCCTCCCCGATCAGCAGCAGACTGCCCAGCAGACAGGCGGCCAGGTAAACCAGAAACCCTCGGCTGATCCGCTCGCCCAGCACCAGGGCCGACAAACTGACCGCCACGACCGGCTGCAGTTTTTGCAGCAGGATCACCAGCGTCGGGTTCATCAGGCTGAAGGCCTGGGTAAAGGCCAGAGTGCCGATGGCCGAACCGAGCCCGCCGATCACGAACAGGGCCGGCCAGTCCCGCTTCTGGAAGGACCAGAGACGGATGCCGGCCACACGGCCGATCACCACCATCATGACCAGCAGGAAGGCGTGTTCGAGAAAGACAATGTGGAGAGTCGAGACCCCGGCTTCGAGCAAGGGGTATCGGATGAGGGTGTCCAGAGCCCACAGCAGGCAGGCCAGAAGAACATAGAAAGTACCTGTCACGGTCGTATCCTCTTGTGACAGGGCTCAGCTTGTAAGAAAGGAAGGTACGAACGCACCGGCACGGCCATGTACCGACAAGGGAAGTCGGGTAATCGCCATGCACGACAAGCCTCCGCCCAGCGACGGAGGTGCGATCAACTTCTTTCATCCGGACTATCACCGTCGGCTCAGGCATTGGACCTGATCTGCTTGACCCTGGCATGGATACATCCAAGCCAGGCGCTCGTGGGCTCTGCTGACAGGGCACCCGCCCCGCAACACTACCACCGGTGGGGACTTTCACCCCGCCCTGAAGTCGATTGAAGCCGGGAATAATACGCCCGCCTCGAACGGCGGGCAAGTCGGGGGCGAGGTCAGACCCAGGCGACGGCGCCGTGGTTGTCCCAGGCGAGCGGAACGATGCCGCTTCGTGCCGTGGAACCGCTCGTATTCGACCTCCGCCATTGACCCAAACCGTTGCCCGCCCAGAGGCGATCATTCGTACCGGCCAATGCGGCGACGTCGCGCATCGGTTCCATCGCAACGGGCGCCTCAAAGCGCCAGTGCATCACATGGTGCCCCTTGGGCGAACTGACCGAGACACCCCAGGGACCGCACACCACACTGGCGATGTAGCTGTTCATTTGCAGCCATTGCCAAGGCTCGGCGGGCAACGGTTGCCAGGCGGGATCCCGCCAGGCGACCCGATAGACCAGCGGCAGGTCGGTTCGATCCGGTCCGTAATACTGCAGGCCGACATAAACGTGGTCTTCATCGGCGTCGAGATGACGGACACTGAAGCCCGGCCGCGGGGAGGTCAACGTGGTCCGAACCCGGCCAAGGCCATCGAGCAGAATCAAGGCGCTCCGGAAGGCTTCTCCCGATGCGCGGACGCTGTTGTCCAGGCCTCCCACGGCAACGGCCAGGCCTTCTCCGCCGGGATGGGCGACCACTTCGTGGGCACCGATGCCGGGCAACGCGATTCGATCCGTCCAGTGCCCGTTAACGGGGGACCAGATTCCCAACCGGGCATCGCTGGACTCGGAACCCAGCGCTACCCAACACCGATCTTCAAGCCAGCAACCGTGGCCGACGAAGAGGTGATCCCGGGGCGGTTCCAGCCAGCGGCTGATCCGACCGTCGAGCGGACTGAAGACACCCGCCCAGTTGCCGGGCCGACGGGCGAAAACCAGAGCCTGCGGCCGGTCGGGCGCAACGGCGAAGCCGTGGGCACGCCCGGGCAACGGGCTTTTGAACGCCAGGTCGTCGCCCCGCCCCACTCCGGCGAGCCAATATCGACCGTCCCGGTCGCGCCCGGTACTCAACCAGCGTGGATGTCGCTCTCCGGCGCGCAACCAGGGCGACACACAGGCCGCCCCCGCCATCGACAGAAAAGTTCTTCGATCAATCGCCATCTTGATTGTTGAACCCGATCAGCAATGAATAAGCGTCCGCGACATCATTTTTCAACCAGGTTTCGACACCCTGGTTGGCCGCTCGGATGCGTTTGATCATATCCCAAGCCGCATCCGACTCTTCAGGCCAGCCATCCGGCAAGGTATCGGCCAATTCAACCAGGGTGTTCCGCCATTCGTTTGCCGGAGCCCGCATACGATCGTCCGGCAGGCGTTCGCTGAACAGCACCAGGCGCGCGCCGAGATCGCTCAGGCCGGCTCGAATAAAGCGAACGGACTGACCGGTCTCGGAGACATCGCCCATGAAAGGACGGTACCGCCCGCCCGGTTCGTTCATCACCTCGCGCAGACGCTGATTAAGCCGACTGGCCTGGGCATAGAGATCGTTAGCGGCCAGAGTCACGGCCTGATCGGCCAGCCTCATCCGTTCCGGCATGGCGCTCTCGATCTGGTCGACATAGCCCGGATAATGGTCAGCCCAGTCACGCATCAGACGGCAGTCGGGTTGCGATCGAGACAGCATCCAGTCCAAACCCTGGATGCCATGGCCGGCGATTTGCAGCGACTCGAACTGACCGGTTTGACGCTGCACGGCGTGGGTCTCCATCTGCCTCACGACGACACCCCGGCTGTCCGGCCAGAAAGCGACGCGGTAGCCAAACCCCAGTTCGTCGATCGCCGCCGGTTCCTGGCTGGCCACAACGCCCCACGCCTCGACCAGATCATACCAGGCGGGTAACAAGGCCCGGCGATGTTCGGCCGGAATACGGGCTTCCGGTCGGGCGTCGCACACCCGGTTCATCTCGGCCACAAACGCTGTCGTGCGATCCTGCCATTTGGATACGGCGGTCTTCTGGTTCCGCGCCCAGTCGGTCGCCAGGTCGGCCTGTGCGCCAGCCGCCAGAACGGCGCCCAGCACCAGTGGGATCAAAGGTTTCACTCCGCTCTCCTCGCTCGTGATCACAGGGAATTAACGAACGCCAACAACGCGTCCAGATCGGCCTCGGTCATCTGCTCCACTGTAGTCCGGGCCGCCTCGGCCTCGCCGCCATGCCAGAGAATGGCCTCCAACACATTCCGGGCGCGGCCATCGTGCAACAGTTGTTGGTGACCGTTCACATCCGGCAGCAGACCGATGCCCCACAAAGGCGGGGTTCGCCACTCCCGGCCACTGGCGCGGAACTCCGGCCGATGGTCGGCCAGTCCCGGCCCCATGTCATGCAACAACAGGTCAGTGAAGGGATGAATGGTTTGCCCGGACAGAGCCGGACGGTTAGGCGACAGGCCGGTTTGAACAGTCGGTCGATGACAGCCGGCGCAGCCGCTCTGTTCAAACAGCTCGGCACCGCGCAGGACCTCGGGCGCGTCGTGATCACGCTGCGCCGGCACACCCAGGTGGGCGCTGTAGAAGGTGACGTTGTCGAGCAATTCGGTCCTCACTTCGGGCGATCCGCCGTTTGGCTGGTCAGCGCACAGTGTTTGCGCCGAGGTGCAGTTTTCGGCCACGAACAGGTCGGTGGTCAGGCCCATATCGCCGTTGAAGGCCGCAGCGTTTTGTTGGCGCAACGTGGGCTGACCCGCCTTCCAGCCGAACCGGCCCAACCGGGTCCGCTCAGCGGCCTGATCCCAGACCCAGTTGGCGCGCCCGGATATCCCGTCCCCGTCGTCATCGTCCGGGTCTTCCCAGGCCAGGATGTCGGTATCCGGTATCGCTTCGAGCAATCCCAGCCCGTTCATGGCCGGCGCCACCCGAATGGACGTCTGCACATCGTCCGCCAGGGGTCCGTAGTTCAGATCGGTCAAGTCCAGGACCGGCTCGCGCAACCGGACTTCCCGGCCATTGGCCAGGGTCAGGCTCCGTTCGTTGAAGCGGATGCGAATGCGTCCTTCCGGTTGGGTGCCGGGCAGGCTGGCGTCCTGGAACTGACCGCCATAGGTGGGCTCCGGAACGTTGCCCATCTGCTTCAGAAGTTCGGCCGGCGTCTCGTCCGTTGAAGGAACACTGATGCGCACCAGCATGGAAACGGCGATATCGGCATCGTTCTCCGGCAGGTGCCCGCGCCCGTCCTTGATGTGGCAGTTCTGACAGGCGTTGGTGTTGAACAGGGGGCCCAGTCCGTCCCGCGCCGTCGTCGTGGCGGGTGCGGGAATCCAGGGGTTGCGGAAAAACGAATTGCCGACGCTGAAATCGAGCCGTTCCTCGAACGAGAGATTGGCCGACGGCAGGGAGAAGGCGTTGGAGCCTTTGGCATGAACGGTGGTATCGCCACCGCTAAAAGGCAAATCGGCCCACGCTGACATCGCGCAGACCATGGAAACGACAAAACCGCCCAGTTTGCGCAGTGGGCGGTTGATAAAAGATCGAGTCATTGTTCAATCCACAGCTTGAGACTCTTCAGGGAGCTTGGGGCAGTCCAGTAGGGTGGGCAATGCTTACCGAGGTGCGGAAACTACGGTAATTTTATTATTCAAGTCTCGGTGTTCACCCATGGCTAGCGCCGGCTGCCGGGTAGACCCATTCGGGGATGTCGGCAGCCAGGATGGCTGCCGCCAAGCCCCCATGGATGGGTTCACGGCGACCCCGAATGGGTCTACCCGGCAGCCGGTGCGGGTTCTGGCACCAAAGCGCGTACCCCGAAACTTGAGTTTATTACCATGGTGGGCGATGAGGCTGTGAGAGTATTTTTTTGCCGGCATCACATTGGTTTTAGGCTCGTTCATGCTGGTTAGAATGCCCTCCGGCACCCGCAATTGGTATT
>NZ_BMXR01000006.1 GCF_014651855.1 Saccharospirillum salsuginis | reverse complement strand
TCAGACCAGCTACGGATCGTCGCCTTGGTAAGCCATTACCCCACCAACAAGCTAATCCGACGCAGGCTCATCCAGTAGCGAGAGCCGAAGCCCTCTTTCCTCCGTAGAGATTATTCGGTATTAATCCGGATTTCTCCGGGCTATCCCCAACTACCGGGCAGATTCCTACGCGTTACTCACCCGTCCGCCGCTCGACGCCTCCTAGCAAGCTAGGATCGTTTCCGCTCGACTTGCATGTGTTAGGCCTGCCGCCAGCGTTCAATCTGAGCCATGATCAAACTCTTCAGTTCAAAATATGCACCCTGCCGAAGCAGACTGCTTTATCTTGGCTCGTTCGCAAGCGAATCCGACAAAAGCCGGATTCACGCCTCTCAGAATTTCTGACAGGTCACTTGTCGATCGAGAATGCCCAGCAAGCTGAGCTTCTATTTGTCGACCCACAAGCGCCCACACGAATTACTTGATTCCCAATGTTAAAGATCGACGCAAGCGGCTGTAGGCTTGCGTTTGAAGAGGCGCGTATTCTACGCCTCCGCTCGTCGTTGTCAACTCCTTTTTTCTAAAAATCTGTTAAGAATCAGTTCTTTAGAGAGTTGACCGAACCGCGCCGGAGCGCCGGTTTCGAGCGGCTGTCGGTGACAGCGGAGGCGCATTATAGGGGAGAGATTTTGAGAGTCAACGCGTTTCGGGAGGAATTTTGGAAATCTGGCCGGGAGCCTTCGGGCTCCCGTCCATACGGGCTTATTTAACCACGCGGAGCGAGGGCTTTTTGGGAGCGTCGCCTTCGCCATTCGGGGTGTCCGGACCGTCGCCGTCCGGCGGCGGATCGGTCGGGGTTTCGACATCGAACCCCATACCCTGACCGTTTTCCTTCGCGAATATCGCCATAATCGCGGACATCGGCGCCCGAACCAGGGTCGGTACGCCACCGAACCGGGCACTGAATTCAACCCAGCGATTGTCCAGATTCAACTCCCGGACGGCACCCGGCGATATATTCAACGTAATCTGACCATCACGAACAAATTGCTGAGGCACTTCCACACCCGGAAAATCGGCCGCTATGACCAGATAGGGCGTGCAGTCGTTATCCAGGATCCATTCGTGGATGGCTCGCACCATATAGGGTTTGTTCGGGGTCATCTCACTCATATCAATCCCGCATTTCCTGCTCAACCTCGGACAGGCTGATCTGGAAGGATTCGCGTTCGAACAGTCGCTCCATGTACTTCAGGATCGGTTTCGCCTGCTTTTCGGGCAAGTCGATTCCCAGTGCCGGCAGGCGCCACAGGATCGGTGCGATGCAGCAATCGACCAGCGTGAACTCTTCGTTCATGAAGTAAGGGTAGTGATCGAAGATCGGCGCTGCGGCAACCAGGCTTTCGCGCAGTTCTTTGCGCGCCTTGGTAACACTGTCCTTGCTCTTGGCGGCGACAATGGTGTCGACCTTGTCGCACCAGTCGCGCTGGATCCGGGCGATGTACTGGCGGCTTTGGGCCCGGGCGACCGGATAGACCGGCAACAGCGGCGGGTGCGGAAAACGCTCGTCGAGGTATTCCATCATCACGTAGTGTTCATACAACGTCAGATCCCGGTCTACCAGGGTCGGCAAGCTGTTGTACGGATTGATATCGGCGATTTCCTGCGGAATGTCGTCCGGGTCGACATCCTTGATGTCGACGGCAACGCCCTTCTCGGCCAAGACAATGCGCACACGGTGGCTGTATTGGCTCGCGGGGTCGGAGTAAAAAGTCATGGAAGAACGTTTGGCAACAACGCCCATCGGGTCATCTCCTCGATGTAAAAACACCCTGAATTAAGACAAAACAAGCGCGGACAAGCCGCGCTTCTAATTACATCTTTGCTTTAGCGGAGCTTCAGTGGATGTCTTTCCAAAGCTCTCGATACAGCAACTGGCCGATGACCAGGAAGACCGCCAGGAAGGCAAACACCATCCAACCAATGCGTTCACGGTCCTCGGCGAACGGCTCACCCATGTACTCCAGGAAATTCACCAGGTCGTACATGGCATTATCGTACTCGGTCGGGGTGAGCATCCCTTCGGTCTCATAGGCTTCACAACCGCCTTCGGTAATGGTCCGGCCGGTCAGCGGGTCGAACCGCTTGTCGGTGACCGGGTGCGGCTGTTCGGCGCACAACCCCTGAAGGTCGGCCAATACGTGCGGCATACCGACGTTCGGGAAGACCACGTTGTTCACACCCATCGGACGGTTTTCGTCTTTATAGAAACCACGCAGGTAGGTGTACAACCAGTCCGGACCACGAACCCGGGCGACCAGGGTCAGGTCCGGCGGCGCGGCTCCGAACCATTCCTTGCCGTCTTCCTCGCTCATGGCGTTTTCCATCAGCGAGCCGAAGTTCACGTCGTTGAAGACCAGATTTTCCATCATGATCTCTTCCGGAATATCCAGATCGCGGGCGACGCGGTTATAACGGGCGTACTCCAGGGAGTGACAGCCCATGCAATAGTTCATGTACAGCTGGGCACCCCGCTGCAACGACGCCTTATCGGACAAGTCGGTGCTTATGTGGTCCAACTGGACTGCTCCACCAGCCGAGAAAGCGGCCAGAGGCGCAACACTCAATACGAGGGACAGGAACAGTTTTTTCATTACTCTGGCACCCTCTCCGGAACAGGTTTGGTTTTCTCGATACGTGTGTACCACGGCATCAGAATAAAGAAGCCGAAGTAGATTACGGAGCAAATCCGAGCCAGCCAGGTGTTCAGATCGGTCACGGGCTGGCCGCCCAGGTAAGACAGAACGATGAAAGCGATGGCGAACAGGATGATGGCCGTCTTGCTCATCCAGCCCTTGTAGCGCCAGCTGCGAACCGGACTGCGATCCAGCCAGGGCAGAACAAACAGGATAGCAATGGCGGCGGCCATGGCGATCACACCCATCAGCTTGTCGGGCACCGCCCGCAGGATGGAATAGAAAGCGCCATAGTACCAGGTCGGCGCAATGTGCTCGGGCGTTTTCAGCGGGTTCGCCGGCTCGAAGTTGGCGTGTTCGAGGAAATAGCCGCCCCCTTCCGGGAAGAAGAACAGAACGCCGCAGAAGACGAACAGGAACAGGATGATCATCGGCAGCTTGCCGACGGTGTAGTACGGGTGGAACGGGATACCGTCCAGGGGCGCACCCTTGTCATCCTTGTGTTTCTTGATGTCGACGCCGTCCGGATTATTGGACCCGACTTCGTGCAGCGCGAGAATGTGCAAGACGACCAACAACGCCAGCACCAGAGGGATGGCGATGACGTGCAGCGCGAAGAAGCGGTTGAGGGTGATGCCGGAGATCAGGAAGTCCCCACGGATCCACTCGGTCAGACCGTCGCCGATGACCGGGATGGCACCGAACAGGGAAATGATCACCTGGGCGCCCCAGTAGGACATCTGCCCCCAGGGCAGCACATAGCCCATGAACCCTTCGGCCATCAAGGCCAGGTAGATGAACATGCCGAAGACCCAGATCAGTTCGCGCGGCTTCTGGTAGGAGCCGTACATGATGCCCCGGAACATGTGCAGGTAGACGACGATAAAGAAGAAGGAGGCGCCGGTGGAGTGCATGTAGCGGATGATCCAGCCGGAATCGACATCGCGCATGATGTACTCGACCGAGTGGAATGCCTCGTCAGCGCTCGGCACGTAAGACATGGTCAGCCAAATCCCGGACAGGATTTGGTTGACGAAGACCAGGGTCGCCAACAGACCAAACACATACCACCAGTTCAGGTTCTTGGGGGCATAGTACTTGGACATGTGCTTTTCATAGGCATTGGTGACCGGCAGACGCTGATCGAGCCATTGCATGAAGGCTGGCTTGTTCGTACTCATCAGGCAGACTCCTCACCAACGGTTAACACGGATCCTTGAACGACGTGCGGCGGTACCACCAGGTTTGTCGGCGCGGGTACGCCTTTGTAGACGCGACCGGCCAGGTCGAAACGGGACCCGTGGCAGGGACAGAAGAAACCGCCCATCCAGTTCGCGTCGAACGGTTGGGGTTCCACTTCGGGCCGGAACTGCGGCGAGCACCCCAGGTGGGTACAGACGCCTTCGAGCACCAGGAGGTCCTCGGCGCGCGAGCGCAGCGTGTTTTGTGCGTATTCGGGCTGTTGGGAGGCTACCTCAGACTCGGGATCCGCCAGACGACTGGTCAGTTCATCCTTGCGCAGGTTCTCGATCATGGTCTCGGTGCGCCGAACAATGAAGATCGGCTTGCCGCGCCATTCGGCGATGCGCATTTCACCGGACTCCAAGGTACTGATGTCGACATCGACCGGAGCCCCGACCGCCTTGGCTTTCTCACTGGGGTACCAGGAGCGCACGAACGGGGTGGCAACTCCCACCGCGCCCGCGGCGCCCATGGCCCCGGCAGCGATGTAGAGAAAGCGGCGCCGACCCTTATTTACGCCGTCTTGCGTCATTAGTTAGGTCCTCTGTCTGAAGGTAGAAATATACGGGGTAGATTCTACAAAATGACGGGAATACTAAAGAATTACGCCTTCTCTGACAAGAAAACCCTTCATTCAACAAGGGTTTAGCCGCGCCACACTGGACTAAAGTCCCAGGACGGTCACCCGAGAGAGGGCACAAACAAAAACGCCCGGCGGTGCCGGGCGTTTTGAACAGCGCAATTGATCAACGCTTGGAGTACTGCGGACGCTTACGCGCTTTGTGCAGACCGATTTTCTTACGCTCGACCATACGGGCGTCGCGCGTAACATAACCGGCGGCACGCAATGGCTTGCGCAGGTTCTCGTCGTACTCGATCAGCGCGCGGGTAATGCCGTGGCGAATCGCACCGGCCTGACCGTTGGCGCCGCCACCGGAGACGGTGACGTAGACATCGAACTTCTCGGTCAGCTCGGTCAGCTCCAGCGGCTGGCGAACGATCATGCGAGAGGTTTCACGACCAAAGTAGACGTCCAGCGGACGCTTGTTGATGTGAATCTCGCCGGAACCCGGACGCAGATAAACGCGAGCGGCTGAGGTTTTGCGGCGACCTGTGCCGTAGTGTTGCTGAGTTGCTGTCATGTCGCTCCCCGTTAAATCTTCAATTCTTTGGGCTGTTGTGCAGTATGCGGATGCTCGGCACCGGCATACACCTTCAGCTTCTTCAGCATGGCACGGCCCAGCGGATTCCGGGGAATCATGCCTTTAACCGCCAGCTCGATCACGCGCTCGGGCTTGTGGTCGATCATTTTATCGAAGCTCAGTGACTTCAGGCCACCCGGGTAACCGGTGTGACGGTGGTACATCTTCTGCTTACTCTTGCGACCGGTAACGGCCACCTTTTCCGCATTGATCACGACGATGTAATCGCCGGTATCGACGTGCGGGGTGAACTCGGCCTTGTGCTTGCCGCGCAGGCGACGAGCGATCTCGGTCGACAAGCGACCCAACGTCAGGCCATCCGCATCGACGACGTACCAGTCGCGCTTCACTTCAGCCGGTTTTGCTACAAATGTTTTCATTTAACTCCGCCTAATGTAAGTGGGGGGCTCAGGGGAAGTTAATCCAGATTTGAGGGCGCGGATGGTATAGAATTTCAACCACCCGTGCAAGAGGTTTCTTCAGGGCTTCTCCAGCGGTCCGACGGATCGCCGGTGCGGCGGTGTCTTCAGCCGGGTCAAACCATACCCGAGTGCGCCGATGCAGCCGCAAACGGTGAACAGCAACCCCAGTATGGCGCCGTTCGCGGTCTCCGCGTCGGCCCGGGGTACGCCGAAACGGCTGACACCCCAGAAGTAGGCCAACCCACCGACCAGAAACGTCAGCAGCAGCACAGCCACCACCAGATAACCCCGGGCATCGTAGGCCGGCAGGCGTCCCTCCCGAACCAGGGCCTGCAACGCCAGGATAATACCGGCCGAGGCGCCGCCGATGATCAAAGCCAGTGCCACTATATAAATGAACATGAAACCCCCTTTAAACCGGCACCACCGGGATCTCAGTGTTCCCGCGTTTTGCGGAAGGCGATGTCCGGGTGCCGCTCCTGAGCCATTTGCAGATTGACCATGGTGGGCGCAATGTAGGTTAAATTGTCGCCGCCATCCAGTGCCAGGTTGTCGTGGGCCTTGTCGCGGAACTGCTCCAGGGTGCGGGCGTCCGCGCAGTCGACCCAGCGAGCGGTGGCCACGTTGATCGGCTCGTACACGGCGTCGACCTTGTACTCGGTCTTCAACCGCTGTGCGACCACGTCGAACTGCAGCATACCGACCGCACCGACAATCAGGTCGTTGTTCTTCAGAGGCCGGAACACCTGCACCGCCCCTTCCTCGGACAACTGCAACAGACCCTTCTGCAGTTGCTTGGCCTTGAGCGGGTCCTTCAGGCGAATGCGACGGAAGAGTTCCGGTGCGAAGTTCGGAATGCCGGTGAACTTGACGTCCTCGCCCTGGGTAAAGGTGTCGCCGATCTGGATGGTTCCGTGGTTGTGCAGGCCGATGATGTCGCCGGCCCAGGCTTCCTCGACCGCACTGCGGTCGCCGGCCAGGAAAGTCAGGGCATCCGAGATGCGCACATCCTTGCCGGTGCGGACGTGCCGCATCTTCATGCCTTTCTCGTATTTGCCGGAAACGATGCGTAGAAAGGCCACCCGGTCGCGGTGGTTCGGATCCATGTTCGCCTGGATCTTGAACACGAATCCGGAAAACCCGCTCTCGGTCGACTCGATGGTGCGCTGATCGGTCGCGCGGGGCTGGGGCGTCGGCGCCCACTCGGTCAGACCGTCCAGCATGTGATCGACACCAAAGTTGCCCAGGGCGGTACCGAAATAGACCGGCGTCAGTTGACCGGCCAGGAACTCTTCCAGGTCGAACTCGTTGGCGGCGGCCTTGAGCAGTTCGATCTCGTCACGCAGCTCCTCGGCGTAGCCGTCCAGCGCCGTATCCAGTTCCGGATTGTCCAGCCCCTTGATGACCCGGCTTTTCTGAATGGTGTGGCCCTGGCCACTCTGGTACAGGATCACCTCGTCGTTGAGCAGGTGGTAGACGCCCTTGAACTGCTTGCCCTGCCCGATCGGCCAGGTGATGGGCGCACAGCTGATCTTGAGGATGTTCTCGACCTCGTCCATCAGCTCGATGGGGTCGCGGATGTCCCGGTCCAGCTTGTTCATGAAGGTCAGCACCGGCGTCTCCCGCATGCGGGCGACATCCATCAGTTTGATGGTCCGGTCCTCGACACCCTTGGCCGCGTCGATGACCATCAAACAGGAGTCCACCGCGGTCAGGGTACGGTAGGTGTCTTCGGAGAAGTCTTCGTGCCCGGGCGTGTCGAGCAGGTTCACCAGCTTGTCGTGATAGGGGAACTGCATAACCGAGGTGGTGATGGAAATCCCCCGGTCCTTTTCCATTTCCATCCAGTCCGACTTGGCGTGCTGGCCGGATTTCTTACCCTTGACGGTACCAGCGGTCTGCAGGGCACGTCCGAACAGCAGAACCTTTTCGGTGATGGTGGTCTTACCGGCGTCCGGGTGCGAAATGATGGCGAAGGTGTGGCGCTTGCCCACCTCTTTGGCGAGTTGTTTGTCTGTCATCGATGAAAACCTGTGATGCCTTGATGGCATGCGAATACTGTTCAGCCCATGCAGGTTCGCAACGTCGCCTCTGGCGAGTCAGAGCCGGTTACGAACCTGCGCATTCAATCGGATATCGGAAAGTCGGGCTACATGGGTCACCTGTCGGTCTTGTGCGGCGACCCATGAAGGAAGGGTCGGGCCGAGGATCGGGTCACAAAGCGGGCATTATAACGATCGCCGGCTATTTTTCGACCATGGCCGCTGATTAACCGGCGATCCTGCGAAACCCCATTCCAGGGGACCGCTGTCGAACGAACGGGACCAGAACGCCCCGTATCCGACCATCAAATAATCGGGCGGGAGCACCGGCGGCGGCAAAACCGCGGTAAAACAGGTACCATTCGCGCCAGCCAAACAGACGACCCAACGACATGAGCCACGAAAAAGACCGCATTTACGCCACCGAACACGGCCAGGTCGAGGATTTCCGCTTCGACGACCAGGTCGCCCGGGTATTCCCGGACATGATCAAGCGTTCCGTACCGGGCTACAGCCACATCATCGGCATGATCGGCATCCTGGCCGAACAATACGCCCAGCCGGACAGCCACCTGTACGACCTCGGCAGCTCCCTGGGCGCCGCCACCCTGGCTATGCGCCACCGCGTTCATGCACCGGGCGCGACCCTGATTGCCGTGGACAACAGCCAGGCCATGCTCGATCGCAGCCGGGACTTTCTGGAAAGCGAGGACTTGCCGACGCCGGTCAAGACGGTCTGCGCCGACATCACCGAACTGCAACTGGAGCGCGCATCTTTCGTGGTGTTGAACTTCACGCTCCAGTTCATACCGGTGGAAGAGCGTCAGGCCACGCTGCAGCGCATCTATGACGGCATGCTGCCCGGCGGCGCACTGGTGCTCTCGGAAAAATTGCGCTTCGCCGACCCGGTGCAGGAGCAGTTGCTCGCCCAGCACCACCACGATTTCAAACGCGCCAACGGCTACAGCGACCTGGAAATCAGCCAGAAACGTCAGGCCATTGAACGGGTTCTGCTGCCGGAAACCGCCGACGACCACCTGAACCGCATGAAAGCCGTCGGCTTCAGCGCCGCCACCCAATGGTTTCAAAGCTTCAACTTCGCCTCCTTTCTCGCCATCAAATGATTAACTATCGCCCCTTTCTCGACACCCTGACCGATACCGCTCTCGCCCACTGGCAAGCGCCACTGGCCGAGCAGTTGGACCATTTATTCGCCACCCTGAACGACGGCAACCTGCCACGCTTTCTGAAACAACTCGACCGACTGCCCGTTATCGAAGGCGTGCACGTCGATCTGGACCAAGTGGCCGTCTCATCGGACCAGCCGTTATCGCCCGACCAATCCAAACAACTGAACGACGCCCTGCGTGGACTGATCCCCTGGCGCAAGGGCCCCTTCCAGGTGTTCGATACCTTTATCGATTCGGAATGGCGTTGCGATTTGAAATGGGCCCGCGTGGCCCCGCACATCAGCAACCTGACCCAGCGCATCGTGCTCGATGTCGGCAGCGGCAACGGATACTACGGCTGGCGCATGAAAGCGGCGGGCGCCCGCCTTGTCGCCGGCATTGACCCGTCCTGGCTGTCGGTCGTTCAGCATCTGGCCATCAACCACTACATTCAGGACCCGACCCACACCGTGCTGCCGCTGACGATGGAAGCCATGGCGCCGGACCTGGAAGCTTTCGACACCGTTTTCTCGATGGGTGTGCTCTACCATCGCCGTTCGCCACTGGACCATCTCGCCGAACTGCGAGCCGCCTTGCGCCCGGGTGGTGAACTGGTGCTGGAAACGCTGGTGATCGAGGGGAATGACAAGGAAGCCCTGGTGCCGCCAGGGCGTTATGCGCGAATGAACAACGTCTGGTTTCTGCCGAGCCCCGAGGCGCTGGTCACCTGGCTGGAGAAGATCGGATTCGACAACGTACGGATCGTCGACGTGACACAAACCCGGCCGGAAGAGCAACGCACCACGGAATGGAAACCGGGTCAGTCGTTCAGCGATTATCTGGATCCGGAGGATGCGGGGCGAACCATCGAAGGTCACCCCGCGCCGCTTCGAGCCGTCCTGGTCGCGGAAAAGCCCGCCAACGCCGAACGACTGCGGCGGTATCATCTGGACTGAGCCGCTGGCCAGTCCTCCTATGCCTCCGCCGTCGCCCGACGCAATTCATCGGCCGAGTCCTGCAGCGATGACGCCACCTCGCTCAACGCCTTCAGCCGCTCGGTCATCTGTTGAACGCTCTCCAGCGAGGTTGTGCTGATGTCGCTCAGTTCCTGGCCGCCTTCGGTCAGGGATTGCATCTCGCCGGCCACATTCGTGACCTGGCTTTCCAGCTCACTGAACGCGGTGCGCATCGTCTCGACCTGTTCGGCGACGGCCAGGATCCGTTCGCGGCTGTCCTCAGCCTGGCTCTGCCCGCGTGCGATCTGCTCGGTACTCTGGCTCAACAGTGTGTGGATTTCGTTCGCCGACTGATCGCTGCTGATTGACAGCGCCCGGACTTCGTCGGCGACGACGGCGAAGCCCCGGCCGTGCTCACCGGCGCGGGCCGCTTCGATGGAAGCGTTCAGGGCCAGCAGGTTGGTGCGGCTGGCGATGTCGATGATGGCTTGCGAGGCCTGCTCGATGCGGTCGTTGCCGGTCTTGATGCCGTTCATCAGTTCGACCAACTGTTCGGCCAGGCGGCGGGTCTGGTCGCTTTGGTCCTGGGTTGCATCCAGCGACTGACCGACCCGACCCAGGGCCTCCTCGCTGACCCGCATGGCTTCCTGAACCTTCGCCAGACTGGCCGACATCTCCTGAGTGAATTCGTTCTGACGCTCGGACACCTGTTCCAGTTCACCGGAGTGGCGATCAACTTCGGTGTGCACCGAACCCAGCGACCGGGTGGCGTCTATCAAGTTGCCGGCCACATCCCGGGTCCGGGTCATCACCTGGTTCATGCGTTCGCCGGCCTGCTCTAGGCGTTCCTTCTGGCTGCTAACCGAAGCCTCGGCCTCTCGGGCCTCCGCCACGGCACTCAGCGTAATGCGCTGCATATAGGACTGGCCCACCCAGATCATGACCATCGGCAGCAGGTACCCGACAACGATGTCCCGGCTGAGATCGGAGCCGGACAACGGCGGTTCGGGAAAGTCGTATCCCGTCAGTTTCATGCGGATAAAGACCCCGGCCACGATCAGCATCAGCACCGACCAAACCGATCCCCACAGCGGGTTGGTCATCATATAGGCCAACACGATCAGGGTGACCATCCACAACAGGTATTGGGAGTCGATGCCGCCGAACATATAGGCCGAGTTGAGGGCGTGAATCGCCATGCCGGCAATGGCCAGGTTACTGCCGAAGACCACCGGAACGCCCTGACGCACCAGAAACGGAACCGGGCTCACGAAAAGAATCAGCAGAACGGAGGTGACCTGGAGCCGGCCCACATCGAAGGCCTGCCATTTCACGAGGGAATACAGCCCGACCAGCAAGGCCAGGAAACAGAACACCACGACGGCCTTTTCGCGGACCAGATCGCCCTCTTGGCGGGGCAGAAACCACTGCAGCATATCGACACCTCTTTTTAACGGAGGATTGTACAGCGCTTGCCCCAGTCACTTTAGACGGCCGGGCTCACTTTGTCCTGGCGGTCATCGATAACCGATTCCGGCATCGGATTCAAGACTTTACTTAATCGTTTAAGATGCTTATCGTTTGCCGCCGTCATCGCTCCCGCAGTCCGAGGTCCCGCCATGAAGAATCAGGTTCAGCTCATCACCTATGTCGATCGCCTCGGTGGCGGTACCCTGTCCGACCTGCAGCGGCTTCTGGCCGGCCCGCTCGACGGCCTGTTCGGCGGTGCCCACCTGCTGCCTTTCTACACACCCATCGACGGTTCCGACGCCGGTTTCGACCCGGACGATCACCTGACGGTGGACCCGCGCCTCGGCGACTGGGGCGATGTGCGCACGCTCGGCCACGACGTCGACCTGATGGCGGACTTGATCGTCAATCATGTCTCCAGCCGGTCGCCCCAATTTCAGGACGTGTTGGCCAACGGCGAGAACAGCGACTGGAACGACCTGTTCCTCACCTACCGCCGTGTCTTCCCGGACGGTGCCACCGAATCCGACATCACGGCCATCTACCGCCCACGACCCAATTTACCGTGGACGCCCTACACCGTCGGCGGCGAAAAACGCCTGTTCTGGACCACCTTCACACCGCAGCAACTGGACATCGACGTCGAAACACCGCGCGGCGAAGCCTATCTGGACAGCATACTCGCCCGTTTCGAAGCGTCCGGTGTCTCGATGATCCGGCTCGACGCCGCCGGTTATGCCATCAAGCGCCCGGGCACCCGCTGCTTCATGCTGCCGGAAACCTACGATTTCATTCATCGCCTGTCGGATAAGGCAGACACGCGTGGCATCGAAACCCTGGTGGAGATCCACAGCCACTACCAGACCCAGATCGAGATCGCCAACCGCGTCGGGCGGGTCTACGACTTCGCCCTGCCACCGCTGGTGCTGCACGCCCTGTTCAGTGGCGAAGCCGGCCCATTGGCCCATTGGCTGTCCATCGCCCCGCGCAACTGCATCACCGTTTTGGATACCCACGATGGCATCGGCGTGCTGGACGTCGGCGCCGACGGCGACAAGCCGGGCCTGCTGGCGCCTCAATCCATCGACCGGCTGGTCGAAACCATTCATGAACGCTCGAACGGCGAGAGCCGGCAGGCGACCGGCGCCGCCGCTTCCAACCTGGATCTGTACCAGGTCAACTGCACCTACTATTCCGCCCTGGGCGCGCGCGACAACGAATACCTGATCGCCCGGGCCCTGCAGTTTTTCGCTCCGGGTGTGCCCCAGGTTTACTACACCGGCCTGTTGGCGGGCGAGAACGATGTCGACCTGCTGAACCGCACCGGTGTCGGCCGGGACATCAACCGCCATTACTACAGTCGTGAGGAAATCGACGCCGCCCTGGATCGGCCCGTCGTCCAGCGCTTGTTCGAACTGATCCGGTTGCGCAATCGCCATCCGGCTTTCCAGGGTGAATTCGGTGTGGAGCGGACCAGCGATCACGCCATGGTGCTGAGCTGGACATCGGACGATCGACGCCTCGAACTGAGCGTCGACTTCGCCCGACCGTCGGCCCGGATCATCGAAGGCGACGACACCCTGTTTGAATTTTGACCGTCGTTCGAGCCTGGACGGCCGGACCCCGCATTCAGTCGGGGTTCAGACGGCCCGTCTAGGCTGAACATGAACCGGCACGGTTTGGCTGAAACGATTAAGAGCTTTTGTTCAGGTCTGTGACACTGTTCATAATAAAACAGTCTAAGAAACGGGATGACAAAGCCTCTTAAACGATTAAGCTTAAACAGTGCTTTTCGAGCCCAGTGCCTGAGCCCGAAGGGATCGGGTGCTGATCTGTCACACAGTGGAAACCATAAAAACAGCACGAAAGGGCAAAAACAATGACAACATCCTTAACGAAAAAAACGCTTGTCGTCGCCATGTCGGCCGCCTTTGCAGCCGGTGCCTACGCCGAAATCAATCCGTCCAAAGGGTCGGGTGAATACGACTGGTCCAGCCTCGACGCCTTCGAGGACATGGATCTCTCCGGTCAGGTTGTTACCGTTGCCGGTCCCTGGCTGACGCCTGAAAACGCCATATTCGAAGGCATCGTCAGCCACTTCGAAGAAGCCACCGGTGCCGATGTCCAGTATTCCGGTTCCGACAGCTTCGAACAGCAGATCGTGATCGACCTGCAAGCCGGCTCTCCGCCGAACCTGGCGATCTTCCCGCAGCCGGGTCTGGCCGCCGACATGGCCAGCCGCGACCTGCTGAAGCCCCTGAGCAGCGATCTCAAGAACAAGGTCATGGACGCCTACGCGGCCGGTCAGTCCTGGGTCGATCTCGGTACCTACGAGAACGGCTCCGGCAATGACGATTTCTATGGCGTGTTCTTCCGCGTCGACCTGAAGAGTCTGGTCTGGTACTCCCCGGACAACTTCGCCGATTACGGCTATGAAGTACCGGAAACCATGGAAGAGCTGATCGCCCTGTCCGAGCAGATGGTCGCCGACGGTGAAACGCCCTGGTGTATCGGTCTGGGTTCCGGCGCCGCCACCGGCTGGCCGGCCACCGACTGGGTCGAAGACATCATGCTGCGTCTGCATGAGCCCGACGTTTACGACAAATGGGTCAGCCACGAGATTCCGTTCAACGACCCGCGTGTCGTAGAGGCCATCGAAACCTTCGGCCAGTTCGCCAAGAACGACGACTATGTTCAGGGCGGCGCCCAGGCCGTGGCCAGCACGGATTTCCGTGACAGCCCGAAAGGTCTGTTCAGCGTTCCGGCGGACTGCTTCATGCACCGTCAGGCCAGCTTCATCCCGGCCTTCTTCCCGGAAGGTACCGTGATCGGTGAAGACGCCGACTTCTTCTACTTCCCGGCTTTCGAGTCCAAGGACCTGGGTAACCCGGTACTGGGCGCCGGCACGGTTGTCACCATGCCGAAGGAAAGCGAAGCGGCCCGTGCTCTGATGGAGTACCTGACCACGCCGCTGGCGCACGAGATCTGGATGGCCAATGGTGGCTTCCTGACACCGCACACCGGCGTCAACAACGATCTGTTCGCCAACGACACTCTGCGTCGTCAGGCTGAAATCCTGCAAAACGCCGACACCTTCCGCTTCGACGGTTCCGACCTGATGCCGGGCGGTATCGGTGCCGGCGCCTTCTGGACCGGCATGGTCGACTTTGTCAGCGGTGATTCCGCCGAAGAAGTCGCAGCCGACATCGAACAGGCCTGGGACAACCTCTAAGCGAGCCCGGTCTAATCGAGCCTCCCGCCCCGTTTCTCGGGGCGGGTTATCCCAATTATTCTGTTTGGTCAGGAGACGACTGTGGCTCAGCAACTTCTAACGGGGCTGTTCGCTATTGCGCTTGCCATTGGCCTCAGCGCCATGTTCTTTATTGGCTGCAACTACCTGCTGGATCGGTTTTTATCCAGCGATTCCTTATCGGGCGATGTGGCCCGACAACGGCGCGACAATCTTCGTGAAGGCATTCGCCCCTGGATCTTCGTCGGGCCGGCCCTGTTTATTCTGACGGTCTGGCTGATCTATCCGGTGTTTGCCTCCTTCTGGTATTCCTTGCTGGACCGTACTGCCAGCAATTTCGTCGGCTTCAGCAATTACGTCTGGGCGTTCAACGACCAGAATTTCCTAGTCGCCATTCGCAACAACATTCTGTGGTTGATCTTCGTGCCGACCCTGTCCACCGCGTTCGGTCTGTTGATCGCTTACATGACCGACCGATTATGGTGGGGTCAGGTGGCGCGCTCACTGGTCTTTTTGCCAATGGCGATTTCTTTCGTGGGTGCTTCGGTGATCTGGAAATTCGTCTACGATTTCCGCGCCGGCGGCGACGAACAAATCGGTCTGCTGAACGCCATCGTCGTGGCGCTGGGCGGGGATCCGGTTCCCTGGATTACGGTCCCGTTCTGGAACAACTTCCTGTTGATGATCATCCTGGTCTGGATTCAGACCGGCTTCGCTATGGTGATTCTCGGCGCGGCCATTCGCGGCGTACCGGAAGACACCCTGGAAGCGGCCCACATGGAAGGCGCCAACGAATTCACCATCTTTTTCAAGATCGTCATCCCCCAGATCTTTGGCACCATCGTCGTCGTGTGGACGACCATCACCATTCTCGTGCTCAAGATCTTCGATATTGTCTTTGCCATGACCAACGGTCAGTGGGATACCAACGTCCTGGCGAACCTGATGTACGACCAATTGTTCCGCGCCGGACACATCGGTCGCGGTAGCGCGGTAGCGTTCGTGATCATGCTCGCGGTGACGCCGATCATGATCTACAACATCCGTCGCGCTCGCAAAGACGAACAATAAAGGATCCGACGATGAGCTCAACAAGAAAACAACCGCTGACAGTTTTCGGCAAACACTTTACGGTGTTTCTCCTGGTCGCGCTCTGGACGCTGCCGACCCTGGGCTTGCTGATCAGTTCGGTCCGCGACAAAGACCAATTGACCGAATCCGGTTGGTGGACGTCGATGTCGAGTACCGATCTGACCGATGCCTACCGGACGCCTGAAGCCCAGGCGCAGGAATCCGTGGACGGCCAGTTCGTGATCACAGATTCTATTTTCGAGCAATCGCAAGGGCAACGCGTCAAGTCCTGGAGTCTGAGCCCTCGCGACCTCGGCGCCTACGGACCGGGTGAGACGGTCACACTGGACAACGGCAGCGAAATGACACTGCAGGAAGACGGGACCCTGCGCTGGACCAACAGCGAAGCCTTCGAGCACAGCCGGGGGGAACGGGTGTTCTACACCGCTGCCGTCCCGCCGCGCTTCACGCTCGATAACTACGCCGAAGTCCTGGAAGCCGAGGGCATCGGCCGGGCTTTCATCAACACCATGACGGTGACCCTGCCGGCCACCTTCATTCCAATCCTGATCGCCGCCTTCGCCGCCTATGCCCTGGCGTGGATGAAATTCCCGGGGCGCTTGTGGATTCTGGCTCTGATCGTGGGTCTGTTGGTTGTGCCGCTGCAAATTTCCCTGATTCCGGTACTGCGCATGTACACCAACCTGGGCAATACCTTTGGCATCGAGCCCAAGTCCTACCCCGGCATCTGGCTGGCGCATACGGCCTTCGGCCTATCGTTGGCAGTCTACCTGTTGCGGAACTACATGTCGGGGCTGCCCAAGGAAGTCATGGAATCGGCCCGGATGGACGGCGCCAGTCACTTCGATGTCTTCCGAACCATCGTGTTGCCGTTGTCCGTGCCCGCTCTGGCCTCCTTCGCCATCTTCCAGTTCCTCTGGGTCTGGAACGACCTGCTGGTGGCTCTGGTATTCCTCGGCAAAGGGGAAGGAAAAACTGTCATGACCGCGCAGTTGGTGGAATTGCTCGGTTCGAGGGGCGACAATTGGGAAATTCTGACGGCCGGGGCCTTTATCACCATCATCGTGCCTCTGATCGTGTTCATTTCCATGCAACGTTTCTTTGTTCGCGGCATGCTGGCCGGTTCAGTCAAAGGGGGCTGATTCAGTGTCGACCGATCTCAACTGGTGGCGCGGTGGCGTAATCTATCAGATCTATCCGCGCTCTTTTTTCGACAGCAACGGCGACGGCATCGGCGATCTGCCCGGGGTCATCGCACACCTGGACTACATCGCGAGCCTGAACGTCGACGCCATCTGGCTGTCGCCGTTCTTCACCTCTCCGATGAAAGACTTCGGGTACGACGTCTCGGACTACCGGAATGTGGATCCGATGTTCGGCTCGTTGCACGACTTCAGGCACCTGGTCGAGGAAGCCCACCAGAGAGGTCTCAAGGTCATCATCGATCAGGTGTACAGCCACACCTCGGATCAGCATGAATGGTTCCAGGAAAGCCGGGAAAACCGAACCAATCCGAAGGCGGACTGGTACGTCTGGGCCGACCCGCAACCCGACGGCACGCCACCGAACAACTGGTTGTCGTTGTTCGGCGGGCCGGCCTGGCAGTGGGATTCCCAACGCAAACAGTATTTCATGCACAACTTCCTGGCGAGCCAGCCGGACCTGAATTTCCACAATCCGGAAGTTCAGGATGCCATTCTCGACACAGCCCGGTTCTGGCTGGATCTCGGTGTCGACGGTTTCCGTCTGGACGTGGTCAATATGTACTTCCACGATGCCGAACTGACCGACAACGAGCTGGCGGATACACCGGACAAGATGTTTGTCGGTATGGATCCGAACAACCCCTTTACCCGTCAGTACCACGTGCACCAGATGTGCCGCGACGACAACCTGGCGTTTTTACAGCGCCTGCGTCGGGTCATGGACGAGTACCCCGGGTCAACGACCGTCGGCGAAATCGGCGCGCCCCAGGGCATGAAGTACATGGCCCAGTACACATCCGGCGGCGACAAGCTGCACATGGCCTATACCTTCGAACTGCTCAGCGACCGGCACGACCCGGACTACATTCGCCAGACCATCGAAAAGATGGAAGCGAACCTGTCCGATGGCTGGCCCTGTTTCGCGCTCAGCAATCACGATGTAGTGCGCAGCGCGACACGCTGGGGCAAGGATGCCGAGAACCCGAAGGCCTTCGTGCGCACGGCTTTGGGTCTGCTGGCGACACTGAGAGGCAGTCCGTGCGTCTATCAGGGCGAAGAGCTCGGTCTCCCCGAAGCGGACGTGCCTTTTGAACTGCTGCAGGATCCGTTCGGCATCGAGTTCTGGCCCGAGTTCAAGGGCCGCGACGGCTGTCGCACCCCGATGCCCTGGATCAACGAAGCCATGGGTGGGTTCACTTCCGGCGGTCACGCCTGGCTGCCGGTGGAACCCATACACCGTCAACTGGCGGTCAGCGAACAGGACGGCGATGACGACTCCACGCTGTCGTTTTCACGCGCCCTGTTTGCCTGGCGCCGTGACCATCCGGCGTTGAAAGACGGTGACTTCGAATGGCTCGACAGCGATGCCGAACTGCTGTTGTTCCGACGTCGGAATCAGCAGGAGTCCATCGTCATCGCCATCAACATGACGGGCGCGAGCCTTCCGGTCAACGTAGACGGCCAGGCCGTGACGGTGCCGGGCTTCGCGCCTGTGACCGATAACTCCATCACCCCGTATTCGATCGCTGCCTGGGTCGAATAAGGCGGTCCGGGCCGGCTACAGCCGGCCCCTCTGGCAGGTTGAAATCGTGTGAACAAAAACGATAAGAAAACACCGAAAAAACGCATGACGCTCAAAGCCGTGGCCGAGGCACTGGGGGTGTCCACCGCCACGATCTCCAATGCGTTCAATCGGCCCGACCAACTCTCCGCCAACCTGAGGGATCACATCCTCAAGGAGTGCGAGCGTCTGGGCTACAATGGACCGAATCCGGCGGCCCGCAGTCTGCGGACCGGCGCGACCGGCATCGTCGGCGTAATGCTGGCCGAACGTCTTGCCTACAACTTTCGCGACGGCTGTGCGACGGAATTTCTGCAGGGCGTCTCCGAAGTGCTCGACGATGCCCGCACCAACATGCTGTTGATGCCGGGACGCGACGACTTCTACCACCTGCAGTCGATGGAATCGATTCCGGATCGTTACATCGTCTACGGGCCGCCCCGCGACATCAGCGTGATCGAACGGCTCGAACGCCAGCAAAAGCCCGTGGTCACCGTGGATTTCAGTCTGAAAAACCACCTGTCGTTGAACGTGGACAACTACGGCGGTGCCAAGCAGGCGGCCAACCATGTGCTGAAACAAATCGGCTCACAGGGGCCTGTGGCCGTGATCGGCCTGCGCCTGATCCAGTCGGACATCATCGGCCGCATTCGGGAAACCGAACTGCTGGACGCCGGCGTGTCCATCTCCCGTCAGCGGCTGGAAGCCTATCGGGATGCGGCCGCCGACCACGGCATGCAGATCCCGGAGGAGTTGATCTGGAACACGCACGAGAGCAACTGGGCGGACGGGGTCAAGGCCGCGCGCGAAGCCCTGTCGGCCATTCCACGCCCCAGGGCGTTGTTGTGCATGTCCGACCAGTTGGCCATGGCGGCGCTCAGCGTAGCCCGCGACATGAGCATTTCCGTGCCGGACCAGCTCAGAATCGTCGGCTTCGACGACATACCGGAAGCGCGGCGCTCGCATCCCGGCATCACCACGGTGTACCAACCCAGCATCGAAAAAGGTCGCCTGGCGGCCATGATGGTTTTGAACCCGGAGCGCTTTGAGAGCCGGGTGCTGCCCACCCAGCTCCACGTTCGCGAAACGGCGTGACCCGGGCAGGCGTCCCTTTGTAGGCTTCCACGCACCTTTTACAGGCTAACGTTTGTCTAATGTTAGCCTGTGACGAAGCTCACTTTAACGCGGCGAAAACTCCTTATGCTGTCGATCAGAACGGTTCAAACCCTGATCGTCCACTGACGCAAGTAAGGAGTGCACGCCATGACAAGAGTCTCATTACCCACACTGGTGGTGGCCGCGGCCGCCACCGTTCTGACCGCCTGTAATTCTTCCGGTGGCGGCTCGGCCGCCATCGAAAACCGCGACGCCTATTTCGATTCACTGTCGAGCTCGGTCAACGCCAACGTCGAAGCCGGTGCTTCCGCGATGGCCGGCGCTTCGGCGTCGGGATCCAGCGCCCCGGGCTTTGTCTCCACCGACGACAGCACCGCCAGAGTCCTGCCCCACCTGGAGGTCTTCAGCCAGTGGAGCACCCGGCTGGACACCCGCAGTGGCGATACCACGACCGGCTTCGACATCGACACCTTCCTGGATAATCTCGAGGAATACGGCACCCTGACCGATACCAGCAGCGGCTTGCTGTTTCAGCCGGACAGCTCGCGAATCTGTACCGGCGACATTGACGTGAACCGTTGCACGGCGGTTGCGAACGCGTCCTCCATCGAATTTACGCAATCGGGTGAACAGTCGGGCAGCGTGGTCTTCCAGTTCGAGACTCAGGAGGTTTTCATTCTCGAGTTCAGCCAGAACTCATTGGCCGGAACCTGGGTTTTGCAAGGCATGAAAGCGTTCCTGGAAGCGGTCGATCCGGACGCCAACAATCTGCCGAACACCTTCAATGGCCGTTTCAAGGCCAAGGTGGAAGCCACGGGCACGAACAGCGGCCGCATCACCACCTCGGTCCCCGAAGCCATCAACGTCGGTGACGACACGACCGACTATCAACTGAACCTCGGACAAACCGGCACCCTGTTGATGGTGGAAGGCAACGACGACCTGGGTACCGGCAGCGTCAGCGTGGATGTGTCCGCCCTGGACCTGCGCCTGGCCGAAGAAGACGACCCAGGCGTGATCTGGGACCTCGCCGTTCCGGCCTTCAGTTTCGATATGACCGGCGACAACAAGGGCACCGAGGACAACAGCGACGACGACATGACCGTTACGGCCTCGTTGGCATCGCCCGGCATCGTGTTGAAGAAAGGCAGCGAAGATCAGTTGACCGTCGATGCTTTCACCCTGGACGCCAGCATGACCAGCGGCGTACTGACCTTCAACGAGGCCTTGAATTTCGCCATGATGGCGATTGAAGACGCGACCACGAACGAGTTGGACGTACAGATCGCCTCGGGAACCGAGCTGCAATCCACGGATGACTGCAACGGCAAGCCCGGTACTGATGTGCTGGCGGGCTCGGTCGATATTACGGTGTCGGAAAACGATACGGCGACGATCGACGTGAGCGCCAGTGCCGGCGCCTGTTTCGAGGAAGATCAGTAATCCGAAAGTCCATGGCGCCCGAGTGACTCGGGCGCCGTCCGATTATTTCTAAACCGACTGGACAGGATGTTCAGTTGGAGCGATGGCTTTCCATGTATTGACGAAGCAATTTATTGATTCGGGTTTGGTAACCTCGTCCCTGCGACCGAAACCACATCAAGACATCGGCATCCAGCCTTAACGTGACAGGCTCTTTGCGAGGAACCTTCAGATCGGCCTCGCGGAAAAACTTGTCGTCGAGTTCCGGAATATCGCTGGTATCAATGTCTTCATCCTGCATTTCAGCCAGTCGTTTCCAGTCAGTTTTTGATGGTTTGTTCATATCGGCGCACCTCGTGTTTGGTCGCTTTTCGCGCGGAAATGATTCGGATTGTGTCGCCATCTCGTTCGGTATACACAACCACCGCGATCAAGTCGAACAGCCATCCAATTCCTATCCAACGTTCTTCACCGTACTCTGTCAGGCTATCCGGTGTGGCCAGCAACGGACCGTCGAACATTGACACTACATCGGTAAAGTCGATGCCGTGTTTTCGTTGGTTGAGAACGTTTTTGTCTTCGTCCCACTCGAAGCGCATTACCTTCCTTGTACTTACATTTGTATGTACACAATACGCCTAATCAACGTCTTCGTCCAATATGCTCTGATTCAGTACTCCTTGAACAGGGCGAAATACAGCACATAGATCCAGCTGAAGACGCCGTGGACGATGGCCCAGAGGATGGATTTATTGACGCTCCAGGACAAAACGATGGCGAGGACGGTGCCGAAGGAGACGCCGTGCTTGACGATTTCGTAGCGGATTTCACGCATGGGGGACCTCTTTATTGGGCGGACACCCTTCATGCTAAGCGGCAATCCGGACCCGGGTCACGGGTCGGAAGTCATCGTCCAGGGTAGTATTTGTCCTCATCGAACAACGCGACCCACTCCGGCCGGAAAACGATCAGACCGGCGATCAACATGCCGTTGAGCACCCCTTCGGGCAGGGCGATGAGCGGCACGAACAACCAGAAGGAGTCCTTGACCTCGCCGAAGGAATAGACGCCGCTGCCGGTGAATACCGCCGTCATCACCAGGCCCGACACCAACACGGACAGAATGGCGCCGCCGAAAGCAACCAGGAAGATGAAGACGAAGGGGTTGTAGAGTTCGTTGCGATCCTGCCAGCGCCAGACCAGCCAGGTGGTCAGGATCGGGGCGAGCCCGGAAGTGACGGCGTTGAGCCCCACCCCCTGCCAGGCTTCCTGGCCGACCAGCACCATACCCATTTGGCCAAGCGTGACCACCAGCAGGGCCAGGCGCCAGCCGAACACCAGGTGCAACGCGGTGACCATGAAGAAATGAATGCCCAGCCCCTGATCGACCCCGGCCCGCAGCGACCAGATGATCACCACCAGCACCAGTGAAAAACCGAGTCGATGCTGCAGACCGGCGTCGCCGTGCAGTTGGTTCCAGGGAGCGGTTTTCAGGGCGTAACCGAATGCGATCAGATAGATCACATTAAACACCAGGTACCAACCGGGCGGGAAGAGTTCAGCCGTGAGGTTCATGGGATATCCGTCAGTCGTTTTGCCATGACCCGGGCATCTTCGGCACCCTCGGGCGATGAGTAATAGCCCTTGCGCCGGCCTATGTCCTCGAAGCCAAGGCGCTCATACAGTCGAACGGCGACCTGGTTGCCGGCCCTCACCTCCAGCAGACAGCGGCACTGGCCGGATCGGGCCAGGTCGGCCAACCAGGCTTTCAGTGCCCAGCCCGCATGTCCGCGGCCCTGATGCTCGGCGCCCACAGCCAGATGCAGCAGTGTGGTTTCATCCAGAACACGGTTTTCGACGAGAAAGCCGACGATGTCATCGTCGATCTCGATAGTGAGGACTTGCTGACGCTCGAGAGCCCGTGATAAAGCGGTCTCAGGCCATGAATGGGGACCGGCCGACCGATCGATCGCAGCCAACCGATCCCGATCCGGCACCGATGCGCGAACCAGTCGCCGCATCAGCGCGGCTGGGCCAACGGCCGCAATCGGTTCCAGGCCACCGCCTTTTGTTTCGGGTCGGACAGCATGCGATAGATCGATGGTAAACCGACCCAGGGCAGGCCGTTGTATTCACCCTGGGGTTGCTCCCAGTTTTGCAGTCGCGGCATGACGGCACCGAACGACAGCAATGTTTTCGGCTCGAACTGCCGGATGAACTGGTCGAGTTTTTCATCGACGTAGATCCGGGCCTGTTCGATGCCCTGATCAACACGCGGGTTGGTGAACAAGGGCCAGTGAATGACGTGGTGGGTGCGCACGTCGGACGCGGACACGCCCAGGGCTGACACAATGTTCACCAGTAACTGCTGACCGGATTGGGACGGCTGTTCCATTCCCTTGGCCAGGGAGTCGGTGATCAGAAAGTCCCCGACCACACTCAGAGACAGCACGAAGCGCGGGACGGGCGCGCCCTGCCCCCGAGGTGCGGTGGCGGCTGATCGGGTGGCTTCGACGGGTGTGCCGGTCGGAGGGGTCGGTTCCGGCGTCGGAGCACCCGGGCGCTCCCGGGCTTCCGGCTCGGGTGCCGGGCTCAAAGTCTCGGTCGCCGGGCCGACGCGGGCTTCGGTGTCGTCCAGATCGAAAAGGATCGGTTCTGGCGCGCAGGGCAGACGAACCCGGGGGTACCAGGATTGAATGCCCATCGCGGACAGATAGTGACGGCGGTCCGACTCGCTCAGTCCGGCCGGGGTCTGTTGGCTCATACGGTGATTTGCGGGTGCGCCTTGCGGGGTGAATTGAGCATCAAATTGAGCGCCTTAATATACGCTTTGACCGAGGCCACCACAATGTCGGTATCGCTGCCGGCGCCGTTGACGATACGCCCGCCTTTCTCCAAGCGCACTGAGACCTCGCCCTGGGCTTCGGTACCGGCGGTGATGGCATTGACCGAATAGAGCTGCAGGGTCGTACCGGACTGGACAACGGCGTCGACCGCCTTGAAGCAGGCATCGACCGGTCCGTCGCCCTCGGCGGTCGTGGTCACTTCCTCGCCTTCGATCTCCAGGGTCACGGTCGCCTTTGGCGTGCTCCCCATCTCGCTGGCGCTGGACAGGTGTACCAGGCGGATGCGCTCGGGGACTTCCTGGTCGCGGGCGGTGTCAGACATCAGGGCGTGCAGGTCTTCGTCGTAGATGTCGTGCTTTTTATCGGCCAGAGTCTTGAAGCGGGCGAACGCTTCGATCACCTCGACATCGCTGGGAAAGCTGTAACCCAGTTCCTGCAGACGGGTGCGGAAGGCGTTGCGACCGGAATGCTTGCCGAGCACCATGCGGTTGGTCTTCCAACCGACGTCTTCGGCGGACATGATCTCGTAGGTCTCGCGGTGCTTGAGCACGCCATCCTGGTGAATGCCGGATTCATGTGCGAAGGCGTTGGCACCGACGATGGCCTTGTTCGGCTGCACCGGGAAGCCGGTCACCGAGGCGACCAGCCGCGAGGCGGGAACAATGTGCCGGGTGTCGATGCCGGTGTCGACCGTGAACAGATCCTGGCGTGTACGGACCGCCATGACCACTTCTTCCAGAGCGGCATTGCCCGCCCGTTCGCCGAGGCCGTTGACGGTGCATTCGACCTGGCGGGCGCCGTTGATGACGGCGGACAGGGAGTTGGCGACAGCCAGCCCCAGGTCGTTGTGGCAATGCACGGAAAAGACGGCTTTGCCGCTGTTCGGCACGCGTTCCATGATGGCGCGGATCATCTCGCCAAAGGCTTCGGGGACGGCGTAGCCGACGGTGTCTGGAATGTTGATGGTGGTGGCGCCGCAGTCGATGGCCGCTTCGATGATGCGACACAGGAAGTCGAGCTCGCTGCGGCCGGCGTCCTCGCAGGAGAATTCGACGTCATCGGTGTAGTGCCGTGCCTTGGTGACCGCCCGCCGGGCCTGTGCCAGTACCGCGTCCGGCTCCATCTTAAGCTTGTGCTGCATGTGGATGGGCGAGGTGGCAATGAAGGTGTGGATGCGGGCTCGTTCAGCGCCTTCGAGCGCCCCCGCCGCGGCTTCGATGTCTTTGTCGAGCGCCCGGGCAAGGGAGCAGACGGTGCTGTTGCGAACGGTTCGGGCGATGGCGTTGATGGCGTCAAAGTCGCCCTTGGAGGCGGCGGCGAAGCCGGCTTCGATGACGTCGACGCGCATTTTTTCGAGCATGGTGGCGATGCGGATCTTTTCGTCCCGGGTCATGGAAGCGCCGGGGCTTTGTTCGCCATCGCGGAGGGTGGTATCGAAGATGATGAGGCGGTCGGCGGCTGCGGTCATGATGGTTCTCCGGTGACGTTGGAGCTGATTTTGATGGGTTCAGTGTACACCAGAAACCGGGTTGGGAGGTTGGTTTTGGAGGTACCTATGGTTTGCCGGGAGGCTGAGTTGCAAGGAGCTCATGGTCCGGGCCGACTGGAAGGGAAGCTTATTCGGGGCCGCCGTGAACCCTTCCATGGGGGCTTAGCTTCGGCATCCATGCCTCAGATATCCCCGAATAAGCTTCCCTTCCATTCGTCCCTTAGTGTCATGGATACTCAAACCCCTCCTTGAATGGGATATGCGGCTCTCAAGTAGGGCAGAAGAGCCCCAGGCGACATCTGCCAAGTTGGCAAAGCCCACCCAAAACTCAAAACCACCCTTCCCTCTATGCCTGCTGCTCCGCCCATGCCGTCTCACACAACGCCAACAATCGCTCCCGCGTCATCCGCGACTCCTTCGTCCAGAAAAACGGATAGGTCTTGCGCGGCTCCCGATCGAACCAGAACTTTCCGGACGGCAATTCCGGCCCCTGTGCCAGGCACCAATAGATGGTATCGGCGCCTTCCTCGTTGGTCCTCAGTCGTTTCCCCAGTCGCTCAGAAAACCCAGGTAGGGCTTCTCGTAGCGCATCGGTACCGACCCACCCCGGATGAGAGCAGGAGAAGGTGTATCCGGGATAACGGTGGGCGAGCTCTTCGTTGAGGATGACCTGAGCGCGTTTGGCGTTGGCGTAGCTTTTGACTTTGTCGTAGGGGGCTTCCTGCCAGCAAAGGTCGTCGAGTTCGAGTTTTTGCAGGTACATGCCGCCGCTGGAGGTGATGTGGATCGGGGCGTTCTCCGGCAGGAGGTCCTGTTCGATGCAGCGACGAATCAGCAGGTAGTGGCCGATGACCTGGGAGGCGAAGATGAGGTCATAGTCGTCGTTGACGAGCTTGAGCTGGTCGGGCATGCCGCCGGCGTTGCAGACGAGGCCGTCGAAGCGGTCCAGCGGGGACTGGGTGACGTCAAGGAAGTCGGCCATGTCGAGTTCGATAAAGTCGATGCCTTTGCCGGCGAGGCTGGACCGTTCGAATTTGTCCCGATTGCGGCCGGTGACGGTGACCCGGGCGCCGTTGTCGGCCAGACGTTCGGCGAGGGAGGCGCCGATGCCGCTGGTGCCGCCGGTGACGAGGAACCGCTTGTCGCGGATGTGACGGTTGTCGACCGGTTTGAAGTGGCGCGCGTGGCGGCGATAGCCGCTGCGGTCGAAGGAATACAGAATGCTGTAGTCTTTGAGCGTATCGAACATGACCTGTGGTAATCCTCTGATGTTCCCTTCTGTACGTGCCCGAATCGTGTCCGGGTCACTCCCAAAGGAGGAATAGCCGCCCGTTTTATTGTGTTGTTGGTCAAGGCGGACAGGTTTGTACCAGAGGTCAGTCTGTTTGAACGTTGTTTGTTTCGCAAGTGTTGGACGCTTACCCCCGTCACTCGTGTGAGCCGCGCGCTGGCAGGGTTCCGTGCCAGACTGGCAAGTCCATGTCTTCCGGGTCTTCGTTCGGCCCGCCGGTTCGGGCCTTGAACGAGCCTTCGTCGATGGGGATGCGGATCAGCACTGTCGCTTTGCGTTCCTGGGCGTTCGGCGGACGCACCTTGTCCCAGCGTCCGGCTTCGAGCTGGTTGATGATGGCCTTGAACGCGGCATCGAAAGCGGCGTTGTCGGTCACTTGCTCGCCTCGGCCATACAGTACGACGGAGCGGTAATTGGCGCTGTGGTGGAAGGCCGATTTGGTCATGACCCACTCCTGAGTCTCGGCGAAGGAGATACAGACCAGGTGACCGGCCTGAAGGTGGCGGGCGAGCCGGCCCTTGTTCGCGGTGTGCACAAAGAGGTCGTCGCCATCGCGCCAACAGGTGATGGGGATGGAGCGTGGCTCGCCGTTCTCGACGAAGGCCAGGTGGCCGGTTTTCAGGTCGTCGATTAATCGGTACACCGCTTCGCGGTCGTAGCGCGCCCGCTTGGCGGCCTGCCGAATCCGGCTGCGGGGGCAAAAACCGAGGTCGGTGGTGCTGGCGTCCTGGTGGGTGGTCCGTGGCATGGTTCTCTCCGATGACTTGATTCCGGTCCCATGCTAGTGAAAACTGGTTTTCTGTTTAGACCCACATTCCAATAAATGATGGAACCAGTTAGCGATGCCCCAGGCCCGTTTGGATGATCTTCAGTTGCACCGGTCGATCGATGCGCCGGCGTTACAGTCACAGCTCTACCAGGCGCTCAGTGAGCGGATTTTCCAGGGACGCCTGGTGCCGGGTGATCGCTTGCCGGCCAGTCGCCGTCTGGCTCGGGACCTGAACATCGGCCGCAATACCGTGCTGGCTGTGTACGACCAATTGGCCGCCGAGGGCTTCATCGAACAACAGCCACGCCGGGGTGTCTTCGTGCATCCCCAGTTGCCACTGCTCAAACGACCAGAAACGCCCAGAGTCACTCCCGCTGTATCGCCGCCCAAACCACCGGCGGTGACCCCGCCCTGGCTGAAAGGCCCCGACGGCCCGATGACTCCGCCCGACTGGAACGAACGCAATGCGCCCTTTACGCCCGGCCTGCCGGACCTGAACGCCTTCCCCTTGCGCACCTGGAATCGCCTTCTGCATCATCAGGAAAGCCGTCGGTCACTGATGGGGTACGACGGCCACCAGGGCTTTCCGCCCCTGCGTCGCGCGATTGCGGACTACCTGCGCTCGGCGCGGGGCGTGCGCTGCGAACCGGAGCAGGTCATTGTCACCCAGGGTGCCCAACAGGCCCTGTCGTTGATCGCGGCCCTCTTTCTGGACCGGGGCGACCGGGTGCTGATGGAAGACCCGGGGTATCGCGGCAGCCGTTATGCGCTGCATACCGCCGGAGTGATGTTGGAGCCCATACCGTTGAAGGACGAGGTGCTGGATCTGGAGCGGTTGCCCGACACCACCGAGGCCAAGCTGCTCTACTGCACACCCACCCATCAATACCCCATGGGCGGCATTCTCACGGCCAGTCAGCGACTGCGACTGCTGAACTGGGCCGTGGAACGGGATGTCTGGATCATCGAGGACGATTACGACAGCGAATTTCATTTCTACCAGAAACCCTTCGCGGCATTGCAGGGGCTGATCGATCCCGCGCCAGTGCTCTACCTCGGCAGTTTCAGCAAGACCCTGTTTCCAGGCTTGCGTTTGGGGTATCTGGTGGTGCCACCCCACCTGGTCGGCGCCTTCACCCAACTCAAACGCATCCAGACCGGTGAGACCTCGCCTTTGTTGCAGGCTGTCACGGCCGAGTTCATCGAGGAGGGACACTTCCATCGCCATCTGCGCCGCATGCGACAGCTGTATCAACACAAGTGGGAGCACCTGCAATGGCTGTGTGAGCAATACCTCGAGGGGCTCTACACGCCCATCGCCCAAAGTGCCGGCATGCACCTGGTTCTGGAACGCGATGTGGACGATCGCGCTGTGGCCGCCCGAATGGCCGAGGTCGGATATCGCCCTCTGGCGTTGAGCGAATACGGCCTGGGCGAATCACCGCGACGCGGCCTGGTGGTGGGGTTTGCCAGTGCCGACGAATCGGAATTGCAAACCGGTATTCAACGGTTGGCACAGTTGGGGTAGCGTAAAATTATAAAATATCGAGCTAAAAGGATTACCCAATAATACCAATTAAACTAATGCGTTCCCGATCAACTGCTAGGGTGATCCTCGGGTGTGGTAGTTCGCGGTAATACCCAAAACAAAAACAAAACGAACCAACGGGTATGCTCTTCCTGCACGAACCACCAGTCTCTATCCGATTGGCCGGGATGGCGTGCCCAGACGAGAAGGATCACCTCGATGAAAACCAATCCATTCAGGCTCTCACTGATGGTGCCACTGTTGGCATCGACGATCGCTACGGGCGCCCTGGCGCATGAAGACGCCGTGGCCGATGGCGCGAAACATGACAATAAACACCTGCTTCACGACACCCCATTACCCGATGGCCATGTACCCGCCAACGTGAACTACGGGTTCAGCGTAATCGGGCGCGATACACTGGCCGGCATCTCCTCCGGTCTCTATACCGATGTCTGGGCTCACGATGGTTTCGCCTACATCGGCACCTTTCAGGAACCCGATTGCGATCGGTCCGGGGTCTACATTTCCGATATCCGGGATCCGCAGAACCCGACGACGGTCGGCATGATCAAGTCCCCGCCCAAAACACGCATCAACGATGTCAAAGTCCTGGACATCGATGGGCGTGATGTACTCATACATTCGCTTGAGCCCTGTGGTCCCATCGTCGGCAATGGCCTGGCCCTGGGAGGCGGCAACGGTGGGCATCAGCAGGGACAGGTCGGTGTTTCACTCTGGGATGTCAGCGATCCGGCGAAACCCCACGCCTTGAAACAGAACTTTCTCGACTTCCCGGTCCACAACACCTACCCGTGGACGACAGCCGATGGTCACACCTACATGCTGATTGTCGATGACATCGCCACCGACGATCTCAAGATCGCCGACATTAGCAAACCGCAATCGCCCAAGCTGATCACGACCACCGGCATCGGAACCTGGTTGCAGACAAATCCGGAAATCGCCGCCGATGGTCAGTTGTTCATGGGCAGTTTCGCGGCCTCCCTGCTGCACGACATCTGGGTCAACGACATGGATCCCGGACCGGGTGAAAACTGGCAAGCCGTTTTATCCTATTGGGACGCCGGTTTCATCACACTGGATGTCAACGACCCCTACCATCCGGTCTTCCTGGGCGACTCCACCTATCCGGACCCGGATCCGGTCCACAACATCTCGCCACCGGAAGGCAACGCCCATGCCGCGGTCTTTGGCGGCGCCGGCTTCGACAAGGTGTTTGCCGGCGATGAAGACTTCGACTCCCTGTTCACCGCGGTCACGGTCAATGGTACCGACTATGCCGCGACCCAGGGCAGCGATGTTCCCCAGATCGGCCCGGGCGCCGACATCGAATCGCTGACCGGCCAGACCGCTTTTGTCGGGGAGGCCTGCGGCAATGCCCTGACACCTGCCTCGGAAACCGGCGCCAGTATCGCGGTGATCGAACGGGGCACCTGTGCTTTCACACTGAAAGCCCAAACGGTTCAGGCGGCGGGATACAGTGCCGGTGTCGTTTTCAACCAGGCGGCGGAAGGTCGCTGCGAGGCGACGGTGTCAATGTTGGTGGAAGCTGATATCCCCATGCTGTTTGTTCCCCGCAGCAGCGGTTACGCCATGCTCGGCATCGGCGGCTACGACCCCAGCCTCTGTCCGGACCAGGAAGCCATGAACCCGCCCCTGCCGGCCTTCGATACCCTGGGTGAAATCGCCACGCTGAATGCAGCCTTCGACGGCTGGGGGTATTTCCATGCGCTGAACAACACCAACAGCCTGCGCTCCGTAAAAGTCGGCAAGGACGGCGACACTACCACCGTGGGATATCTGGGCGAGATCGGCTATTACGCGCCAGCCGAAGTCACCGATCCGGAACTGGCCACAGGTGCCGGTGACCTGACCATGCACAATCTGGAGATCGACCCGACCAACCCCGATCGCACCTTCATCAGTTGGTATTCGCTCGGCATGCGCGCCATTGAATGGCGTGAAGGCCATCTGCATACCAACAGCATGGGAGAGGGGGTTGTCTCCTGGAACATGCATGAAGTCGGACGCTTCATCGCCGGTGAAGAATACGGGGATGCAGCCGGTTCCAACTTCTGGGGTATTCATGTCACCGAAATAAATGGCGACCAGTACATCCTCGGGTCGGACCGCAATACCGGATTGTGGATTTTCCAATGGGCCTGCGAAGACGCGACCGACGTGCTCTATTGCAATGCACCCAACTCCCCCTGAAACCAACCCCGGCTGGCGACTTCGGTCGCCAGCCTTGACACCGGGAGTGGTGGGCTCAGGTTCACAGCTTTCGCAGTGGCTGCTAAGGTGAACGGTCACACAGTGACTGGAGAACGCCATGGAACTGAAACGCTATTCTGCTTCCGAGAGCGAAACGGAGCTCGCCACCTTGAATGAGGGGCTCGATAAACCCTGGTCGTTCGAAGACGGCAAATTGACCAAGACCTTCAAGTTCAAGAATTTCGTCGAAGCCTTCGGCTTCATGACCAGCGCCGCCATGGTCGCCGAGAAAAAGAACCATCACCCCGAATGGTTCAATGTCTACAATACGGTGACTATCCAGTTGACCACCCACGATGTGGATGGGCTCTCCCACAAGGATTTCGACCTCGCCACTCGCATGGAAGCACTGGCCACGGGACAGCGCTGATGTCACTGAACGTCTTGTTGAACTGCTTCGGCGAGATTGTCGAAGGGAACTACTACCGGGGCTACTGCCACATCAGCGAGGACACCGAGGAAGACGGTTTTTTCGTCATGGTGTATCGCTCGGACGATCCGGCATCGGAGGTGCTGTTGAGCGAATGGTTTCCGTCGATTCAGGCGGTCAACCATTTTGTCCGTGACCAGGGCTGGGTGATCTACTGGCAGGATCAGGAAACCGAGCTCTAACGGCGGGCACAAATACAGGTTCAGTCCTCCAGCCAGGCCCCCTGGGTGCGGCCGTGTTCGGTTTCCCGGTCATAGCGGTCTTCCAATTGCCGGTAGTCACGCAGGATCTCATACCCGGTTTCGTTGGCCCGGGTCTCCAGTTCCAGGCATGACGCTTCCGGTGGCAGGTTGCGGAGACTGTTCTCGATTTCCCGGCCGGCCCGCAAGCCAAAACCGTAGTGAACCAACTCGTGCTGGTGCAAGGCTTCCCGGTAGCGGTTGAAACGCTCGCGTTGTGAGGGCGTCCCACCGTCCAGTCGCGGCAATTGGATTTCTCCCTGAACCTCTACGGACACCCGGTCGATGCGACACTGGCGATTGGCCGTTTCCCGCCACCAGAAGCGCCATTCCACCCACCACCGGGTATACCCGTGAAAGACCCGACCGGCTTCCAAAATCGGCGATGCCCGGTAGAGGGCGTCACTGATCGACTCGTCGGAACGCGGCTTCACAGGATAGTCACGATAGTCCAGCGATTGCTGAACATCGGCCACGGCATTCAATGCCAAAGCGGCCAGGACACCGACCCACCACCCCCGCCTCATGGGCAGACCTCGGGACGAGCGGCGCAGACGGCATCGCTGGCGATGGATACATCGACCAGATAATACAGGGAGGACAGGCCCAGTTCGATGCGGCCCATGTTGTGAAACACCAGACCCAATGCCAGGTCTTCGGCGCTGAACCGATCGGCGTCTTCGGCCAGCCGGCGCGAGGCGCGGCCGACTTCCCCGTCACCCAACAACGCCTGCATGCGCCCGATGCCGCCGTGGTAGGCCTGAACCAGCAACAGCGAGTAGAGGGATTCCCGCTTTTCATCGGGCAAGGCGCCGAACCGGGACTCGAACACCGGGCGCAGATTGCGATCGTTCTGCTGGTACAGTCGCACCGCGCAATCGACCTGAGCCATTCGATGCAAATGAAACTCTTCGGCGATCTCGCAGTCGGCCAACACTTCCGGGCGCAGTTGCAGCATACCCACCGCGTTCGCCGCCGAGAAACTGCGCTTGCGAGCCCCGCTTTCGATCATGATTTGCCCCAGAAACGCCCGTTTGACCGCGTTTGAGACTTCATAGCCCTGCCGCTGCGCTTTTTCCTCGAACACCTGCAGTACGACGTCGATCAACGGGATCGGGTCATCGGGGCTGCCGGCGGTCATACCGTCCCAGGTTCCCCAGACCCGATCCTCCGGCCGGGCACCGGTCAGGCGGGCGAGCGCCTCTTCGATATCGGCATGAGGGTGGTCGCAACGCAAGGCGAACGGATAGCCGGTCTCATCGGCACCGCCTTCGATCCAGCGATGAACCCGATCCTGTTCGTAAAGGGTATGGCGGACCTCGTTCAGTTTTTCCTGATTGGCGGCCACCGTCTCCAGGTTGTCGAACCAGGTCAGGAAGCGGCCGCGGTGATCGAACAGGATGTGACGGTCGGGTTCGGCACAATAACTTTCCCCGAGCAGGACCCACTCCCGGATCGTTGACAGATTCGAATGGAACCCGTCGGAGAACACATAGGGTGTATCGCGCACGACCTGTATCCAGGGGGCCACCAGGTCCGTGCCCTCGTCTTCGGCCAGGGCGGCCGGACTCAATCCAATGGCCAGTGCCAACATACCCAGGACGCGCTTCATCATGATTCCGGCACAGCCTCATGGCTATAGGGACAGTGCCGACAGGCGTTGCCGCAACACTGTCCACGCTTCCAATGAAACCATTCGGTGAACACCCAGTTGCCATCTTCCAGGTAATAGTCCAGATGCTCGATCAGTGGTTTCCGGTCCCGATAGGGCCGGGCCAGTGCCAGACAAGCCGTTCGATCGAGGGTGTCACAGGTCTCGCGAATGCGCTGTCTGAGCGTTTTTGCCAGGCAGCTTGGACAGACGCAGCTCAGTGACGGATCCGGCGCCATGACCGGGGGAAAATCGTTACACCAGCACCCGGTCGAACCGCCGGCAGCGCAATCGAAAACGGTGCGGCATTCGGAACACGTCTTGTCAGTCATGTCACCGCTTCCTCCTGCTCGTGGTACCAGCGGTCGATCAGGGTTTCCAGGTGATGAATCCCGTCCAACAACAAGGCCGGGCCCGGTTGCAAGATATCGGACGACTTGATTTCGAAAATGTGATGATTGCGAACGGCCGGCAGGTCCTGCCATCCCGGACGGGCGGCCACCTGTTCGGGTCTGAATTTTTTGCCGCACCAGGAACCGATGATGATGTCCGGCTGGCGGCGTACTACCTCAAGAGGGTCGGCGATGATGCGGTCTTTGGCCAGGCTCATCGAAGCCAGTTCGGGAAAGCAATCGTCCCCTCCGGCTATGCGGATGGCTTCGCTGACCCAGCGAATCCCGGTGATGATGGGCTCGTCCCATTCCTCGAAATGAACCCTGGGGCGAAGGGTTCGCCGACGGGTATTCTCTTCGATGATGGCGAGCTTGTGCGCCAGCCGCTCCATTAGCTTCATCGCCTCGTCTTGCTTCCCCACCAGCGCGCCAATGGTGACACAGGCCCGGTAGATCTCCTCGATGGAACGTTGGTTGAACACATGGACGGCAACGCCGTGTCGGATCAGTTCGGCGGCGATGTCGGCCTGGATGTCGGAGAAGCCAAGCACCAGGTCCGGTTTCAGGTCGAGGATCTCGTCGATCTTGGCGCTGGTGAAGGCCGAGACCTTGGGTTTTTCCTTGCGCGCCTGGGGAGGACGGACGGTAAAGCCGGAAATGCCCACAATGCGGTCCTGTTCGCCGAGCAGATACAGCATCTCGGTGGTCTCTTCGGTCAGACAAACGATGCGTTCCGGAAGCCAGGCGTGAGACATGAGTGGTGATCCAGTTGAGAGAGACAACCTCATCCTACTCAAGGAACCGGCAAGATTGAATGCCGATCGGCTTCAGACACCCTTCTGTCGCGTAAAAAAAACCCCGGACAAGCCGGGGTATCAAGCACTCACTTTGCTGGGTTGCCTACTGCGCGGCTACAAACTCACTGTAGACGCCGTCGGTATCGAAGGTGGCGATCTGGAATTCGTAATCGCCCGCTGTCAGGTCGGTGAACAGATGTTGGTCCGCAGATCCGTCGTTGATGGTGACGGACTGGTATTCCTCGCCGGCCAGGCGGTACCGGATCTCGTAGCCGCCGATCTCGTTCACGTCCAGGGTTTCACCGTTTTCCCGTTCCAGGGGTGTGTTCCAGTACAAGGTGACATCCATTGTATCGACCGGATCGGGCTCTGGTTGCGGTTCGGGCTCCGGTTCAGGTTCCGGGTCGGTGTTCGTACCCACGGTCATGGTAGCGCTGGCTACCTGGACGCCATCCAGTTCGGCCGTAATGGTGTTCTGGCCTTCTCTGAAATCGGTCATGACCTGGGCATTGGCACTGCTATCGCTACCGCCTTGTATGTCATAGGGATATCCCCACTCGGTCTGGATGAGAGACCCATTGATGTAAAAGCGAATCGCACCGACATCCACACCGCTGGTATCCAGGAAGAAATAGTAGGTACCACTGACATCGAAGGATTCACCTTCCACCGTCGCCGGACTGCTCCGATCTGAGACGGTTGAGAATACCAGGCTGTAACTGGGTGTCGGTTCCGGCTCGGGTTCGGGATCCGGTGTCGGTTCAGGGTCCGGCGTCGGTTCGGGGTCCGGTGTCGGCTCGGGGTCCGGTGTCGGCTCGGGGTCGGTGGTCACTACCTCCAGATTGAATTCGGAATTGGAAACAATTTCGCCATCGATTTTAGCGATGAGGTTGTTGCTGCCTTCAGTGAATACGCTCATGTCCTGAACATTGGCGGCCAATTGGCTGCCACCGTTCAAATCGTACGGATAAGTGGAGTCCGAATTGACATGAGTACCGTTGATGAAAAATTGAACTGTGCCGGCGGTGGTATCGGCAGTGTCCAAGTAAAAATAATACTGACCGTCGGATGCAAGCGCCGCGTTCTGCACGCTGGAGCCAGCGGACCGATCGGCCTGCAATGAATATGACAGGGTGTAACTGTCAGCGCCGCTCCCGGATCCAAATGGGAATTGCGAAGTTCCATCTTCGATTTGGCATCCTGCCAGCGCCACACTGGCGAGCACCGAAATTGAGAGTGTGAACTTCTTCATAATGATTTGACCATGCCTTTCGTGTGATGAGTGAAGATGCAGGGCATGGTACGGGAGGATGGTTTTAATAAATGTGCGGTACTTCTAATCGTATTTTTTATTACAGAAACGACTAAGATTGACGAATTAGGGCCTTTTCACAGTCAAAATGATGTCATTTTTGCTTCGAACGAAGTGCCAATTTCTAGTCCATCACAATCCGGATCCCGATCTGATCACAACTTTCCTGTGATGAATTGACGCATTCAGGTTATGAACAATGTCCAGTGACAATTTTCACTTTGTATTATTGTGAGCAACCGCACAGTGACGGAAAGTCGTCGGTTGTTGCTTCGCGATTTTCTTGAACCTCAACTCGGTTTGACCCGGTCATAGACTTGGTCGACAATCATTGAAAACGTTACCAAGCCGTTCGTTTCTGCCTGGAGGCCATACATGCCCGGTTTCAATGACATCCTGGTCCGTCGTGACTGGGAAAATCCGCTGGTGACCAGCGCTCATCGACTGACCGCCCACAGTCCGCTGTTCGCCTACACGGATGCCACCCAAGCACTGGCCGGACAAAAGTCCCCCCATCGGCGCTCGCTCAACGGTCACTGGGATTTCGTACTGTATGATCGCCCCGAAGCCGTGGATCCGGCCTTTCTGACCAACAAGCGTCCGCCGGCGGAAGCCACGGCCATCGAGGTCCCGTCCAATTGGCAGTGTCAGGGGTTCGACCGGCCGATCTACACCAATGTCCAGTACCCGTTCGAGGTCGACCCACCCCGGGTGCCACAGGACAACCCCACCGGTTGCTATGCCACCACCTTTTCCTTGACGGACAAGGACCTCGAACGTGACATTCGCGTCTGTTTTGACGGGGTCAATTCAGCGTTTCACCTGTGGTGCAACGGGGCCTGGGTGGGCTACAGCCAGGACAGCCGGTTGCCGGCGGAATTCGACCTGACACCCCATGTTCAGGCCGGCGACAACCGACTGGCCGTCATGGTGTTGCGCTGGTCCGACGGCAGCTATCTGGAAGATCAGGACATGTGGTGGCTGAGCGGCCTCTTTCGAGACATCGATGTGTTGCTCAAACCCAAACGCGCCATCGAGGATGTGTCGATTCGCACCGAACTCGACGCCGCCTACCGCGACGCCGATCTGGTCGTTCAGACCCGCGTCAACGACCCGGACACCCAGGTACGCATCCAGTTGTTCGACGGCCACACCCCGGTCACGGATGAGGTGGTCGCCATGCCCGGCAACACCGAAGTCGACGAACGCGGCGCCTTTCGCGACCGGGCCGACCATCGCATCCCGATTCAAGAACCCAGGCTCTGGTCAGCTGAAACCCCCCACCTCTATCGACTGGTAGTCTGCCTGGAGGATTTGGACGGACGTTTGCTGGACGTTGAAGCCTACGATGTCGGTTTCCGGTCGGTCGAGATTCGCGATGGCCTGTTGCGTGTCAACGGCCAGCCGGTTCTGATCCGGGGCGTCAATCGCCACGAACACGAACCCGAACGAGGTCATGCCGTAACCCGCGAGAGCATGGAAGCCGACATTCGGTTGATGAAGCAATACAACTTCAACGCCGTGCGTACCGCCCACTACCCCAACCATCCCGACTTTTACCGGCTGTGCGATCGCTACGGTCTCTATGTCGTCGACGAAGCCAATTTGGAAACCCACGGCATGGATCCGTCGAGCCGACTGTCCGACGACCCGGCCTGGCTGAACGCCTATATGGAACGCGCCACTCGCATGGTGCTGCGCGATCGCAACCACCCGTCGATCATTATCTGGTCGCTCGGCAACGAATCCGGCCTCGGCGCCAACCACCACGCCATGTACCAGTGGATCAAGCAGACCGACCCGAGCCGCCCGGTGCAATACGAAGGCGGTGGCGCCGACACCCCGGCAACCGACATTATCTGCCCGATGTACGCCCGCGTGAAAACCGATCTGACCCGGCCTATTTCCGTACCCAAGTGGGCCATCCAGAAATGGATCGGCCTGCCCGGCGAGGACCGCCCGCTGATCCTGTGCGAGTACGCCCATGCCATGGGCAACAGCCTGGGCAGTTTCGACGACTACTGGCGCGCCTTCCGCCAATACCCCCGCCTGCAGGGCGGCTTTATCTGGGACTGGGTCGACCAGGGTCTGACCCGAACCAGCGACGACGGCCAGACCTACTGGGCCTACGGCGGCGATTTCGGCGACGAGCCCAACGACCGCCAATTCTGCATCAATGGTCTCATTTTTCCGGACCGGACCCCGCACCCGACCCTGTTCGAAGCCAAACGCGCCCAGCAATTCTTTCAGTTCGCACTGAACAGTACCCGGCCGCTGACGGTGACCGTCACCAGCGAATACCTGTTCCGGGCGACCGACAACGAACAGTTGCACTGGACCCTGACCGAGGACGGCTATGTGATCGCCCAGGACGAATGGCCGCTCGACCTGGCTCCGGGCGCCAGCATCGAATTGACGCTGGCCTCCGACCCACCCGAACCACAACCGGGAAGCGACTACCACCTGACCCTGTGGATCGATCAACCCCAACCCACCACTTGGTCCGATGCCGGCCACGAAGTCGCCCGAGCTCAGTTCGAGTTGCCCTCTGCCCGGACGCTGCCCGACCGCCCCCTCGCCCAAGGTCCGGCACCGACAGCCGAGGTCAGCGACGATCACCTGATCATCGAAGCCGGTACCGCCCGCTTCCGGTTCGACCGTCATGAAGGCCTGCTGACGGACTGGAGGCACCGGGATCAACCGTTACTGCGCAAACCAATGACCGACAACCTATGGCGCGCCCCGCTGGACAACGACATCGGCGTCAGCGAAGCGGCCAACGTCGACCCCAATGCCTGGTCGGCCCGGTGGGCGATGGCGGGTCTGGATCGGCTGGAGCGAACCTCCGAGGGGCTGACCTGGGTCGAGGGCGACACGGATGTGGAGATCACCACCGTCCAGGCGTTGCAAGCCGATGGCCACACGGTGGCGCGCAGTTACTGGACCTATGTCATTTCGGAGGATGGCACTCTGACGGTGACGGTCGATCTGGACGTAGCCCCGGGCCTGCCCCCACTGGCCCGCGTTGGTCTCGAATTCGTATTGGTGGAGCGTCCTGAAGAGGCTTACTGGTACGGCCGCGGGCCGCACGAGAATTACCCGGATCGCAAGCTGTCAGCCGACATCGGTCGCCACCGGGAGACGATTGAAGCGTTGCATACGCCCTATATTTTCCCGAGCGAAAACGGCCTGCGTTGCGACACCCGAGAATTATCCGTCGGTCCCGTTACCATCACCGGTGAGTTTCATTTCGGCGTCAGCCGCTACAGTCAGGCAACCCTGGCCAAGGCCAAACACACTCATGAGCTGACGGAAGACGAAGGTATCTACATCCGACTCGACGCCCACCACATGGGTGTCGGCGGAGACGATTCCTGGAGCCCCAGCGTTCACCCCGAGTACCTGCTCACCGCGCGTCACTACAACTACAGTTTGACGTTTGTTGCCAATGGGTAGCGAATTGGGTGCCAGGAATTGACTGGGTAGACTGTGGCTTAATTACCTTCGGTGCCATGGGTCCGCACCCGGTGCCGGGGGTAGCCTATTCGGGGTCGCTGTGAATACATCCATGTAAGCTAGACGGCAGCATCCATGCTGCCGACTTCCCCGAATAGGCCACCCCCCGGCACCGGTCGCTTGAATCGTGCCACCGTAGACACCGCTTTCCCTAATTTTTCGTAGGGTGGGCACCCAACATTCCACAAGCTCAACCGTCAAGAAGCGGGCAAGACAGAAAACCGAATGGGCAGTCCTTTCTTGGGATGCCACACCGGGGCTTTTTGCCATTTGACGGGGATGCGGGTATCGCGTTCGATGCGGAACATTTTCAGCAGGTAGAAGAGGATCATCTTGACCTCCATCTCCGCGAAATGCATTCCGATGCACTTGTGGGCGCCGCCACTGAACGGGGCGAACAGGAACGGATGCTGTTTGTCTTCCTCGCGGCCCGGTGCGAACCGTTCCGGGTCGAAGACCTCCGGGTTTTTCCAGTATTCCGGCAGATAATGATTGTGAACCGGGGAGACGGACACCACGGTGTTCGCCGGGATGCGATAACCGTTGTAGATCACCTCGTGCTTTGAACGTCTCGGGATGACGGCGCCCGGGGTGAACATGCGCAGCACTTCCTTGAACGCCCAGGACGTCTGGCGCAGCTCCGGCAAGTCCGCGTAGCTCAAGGTTTGGTAAGGCCGGAATTCCTCGCGTAATCTGTCCTGCCACTCGGGGTATTCGGTCAGGGCATACATTAGGCTGGTCAGGGCGCTGCTGGTGGTGTCCTGAGCGGCCATCAGCATGAAGATCATGTGGTCGGCAATGTTCTGGTCGCTGAAATCGTTGCCGTCTTCGTCCTTGGCCTGACACAGCTGGGCGAAGAGGTTGCCACTGACGTCCTGGCGTTTTTCCGCGACCTTGTCCAGGAAATAGGATTCAAGAAAGGCGCGACCTTTCAGACCACGATTGTATTTTGTGCCCGGTATGGGTTTGCGCACGATCGCCATGGTCGCTTCGACGGTGTTGCGAAAGGCTTTCTGCAATTGGTCGATCCGGTTCGGGTCGGATTCGCCGATGAAGACACGGGATCCGATTTCCAGCAGGGCCTGGCGGGAATACTCGGAAAACTCCACCTCGCCCTGGGTCGGGATCTGGCTGAACAGTCGTGGCATGACATCGGCCATCAGCGACTGGTACCGCACCATGGCTTCCTTCTTGAATGCGGATTGCATGATGCGCCGGTGATACCGATGCTCGTCGTCGTCTTTCAGCATCAAGCCACGGGGGAAGAGATCACCGACGAAACTTTCCCAACCGAGTTTGGTGGAGAAGTGGTTGCCACTGTCCTGCAACAGGAACTGACAGGCGTCCGGACCGGTCAGGCGGATCCAGGTTTCACCGAGAAAGCGGGTGGAGAACACCTCGCCATAGGCGTCCGTCTTGCGATCGAAAAAGGTCTGGATGTCCTTGAGAACTTCAAGCGTGTGGCCGATCAGGGGCCAACCCTTGTCGCCCGGGATTTCCCGCCCGGCGGCCTGGCTGATTTGACTGCTCATACTGCAACTCCTTGACTGACGAACCGCGCCAATCGGGCATTCAGGAACCGCCTGAGAGGTCGCGGGATGCTGAACCAGCTTGGTCCCGAAACATAATGACGTAAAGTCATACTGTTCCAGGCTGTGATCCATTTCAGGTTTTGCAGTATGCCTTTACGAACAGGAAAAGTCCCCTTCGGCACGCCAGAGCATCTCGGCCATCAGGCGATAGGTGGCGTCATAGGGGCTGAAGGGATGCGCGTCGTGACCCGGATCCTGTCCGGACGGGTAACGATAGAAGGCATCGCCCCGGTTGATCAGCGAAGTGCGAAACTGCGGCCAGGTGTCGTCGGCGGTGAATACGCCGGCGTTGCCGTTACCGTGGCAACGTTCACAGCTGCCCCGCAGAATCGGCTGCAGTTCGGACTCGTAAGTGGCTTGATTGGACTGGCAGGACGCCAACGTTATCGTTTGCGAGAACGACTCGCTCCGCCAGCGGTCCCCTTTCATCGCCACCACTTCGACGTTCATCTCGCCACTCCGCTCGATCATCACCGGCACCTTGCGGAACACCGAGTCCTCACAGACGGTGACTGCCGGTAATACCTGACAGGACCTGGGGATCGCCTCCTCTTTCACCAGGTAGCCATCGACATACACCTGGACGTCGGCCTCGGTCGGCAGTTCCGTCTCCAGCACCACCATAACCGGCCCGGGCGTCCGCTCGGTGAAGCGAATGCCGCTGATGTCCAGCGGCAGCGTGGCATCGCCTTCGGTCGTACCCGAGACCGGATCCGATTCGTCCTGTTCCTGTACATCGCCCGGCACCGCCGGGTTACAGCCCGCCAGCCCTGCGATGCAAAGACCCCACAACAACCAGCGCATGCGCTACTCCTCAGCTTTATTTCTCATTAGAGGCAGCATTCCACAAAAACGCGTCACGCACCGAGACCGGCCTCTCAGTTTCAACGACTTGACCTTCCAGCCCGGGAACGCGCCACCCTGCCAAAAGTCACAATCTGAACAATCATAACTTTACAATCATAACTTCACGCTGTTAACTTATATGTGAACAACGATAACATAGCTCAAGGAGACCCCATGGCATCGTTTATCCACGGCTGGGCCACGGCCGTCGTCAAAGGTCGCTGGCTGGTGCTGGCCGCCCTCGGCGTCCTGCTGGCCCTGTCCATCCCCCCGATGGACAACCTCTACTACGACAATTCCAACGAACGCTTCTTCCTCGAAGGCGACCCGCATCTGGACGATTTCAATCAGTTGCTCGACCGTTTCGGCGATGTCGAATACCTCTCCATCGGCATCGATGCGCCGGCAGACCAAGCCGATGTCATCAATCCGGATACCCTCACCGTCATTGACGAGTTGACCGATTTTCTGGAACGCCGGCCCGAGGTCACCCAGGTCCGTTCGTTGTCGAAATACCAGTACACCCATTCGGACGGCGGCTTGCTGGCGACCGATACGGTATTCGAGGACTTCGGTGATACAGACCTCCTGGCCGAAGGTCGCGAGATCATGGCCGGGGAAGAGATGGCGCTCGGCAGCCTGATCACCGAGGACTTTCAACACACCCGCATCGCCGCGCGCGTTCAGTACCAGAGCGGCAGCAATGAAGTGAAGATGTCGCTGATGACGGCCGTGCGGGCATTCATCGAGGAACAGGGTTATGCCGAACGCGGCTATCCGCTGCATCTGAGCGGCCAGCCGGTGTTCGCCGAACAGTTCGAGGTGCTGTCCAAGCGCGATCAGGCCTGGATCAATCCGACCATGGCGGTGGTGATGATCGTCATCCTCTTCGTCAGCTTCCGATCGGCCACCGGCACCCTGATTCCCTGGGTGCTGATCGGCAGCGCCATTACCCTGGTCACCGGTATCCAGGGCGTCATGGGCTGGCCGCATTCGGTGGTCGAATCCGCCCTGGTACCGGCGCTGATCATCATCGGGGTCGGCGTGTCGGTGCACGTACTGGTCGAGTTCTATCGCTTCCGCGGCGAAGGGCAGGATCCGAAAGCCGCGGCCCGGTCCACTGTCGAACACCTCTGGGTACCCGCCTTTTTCACCGCCCTGACCACGGCCGCGGGCTTTTTGGCGCTGAGCGTGACCCAACTGGTCCCGGTCAAGCAGTTCGCCTGGCTCGGCGCCATCGGCGCGATGACACTGTTTGTATTGGCGATGACGCTGTTGCCCGCCCTGCTCAGCTTCATTCCCTGGTTCTCCGACCGCACCCGGCACAGTGTCGACACCGGCCTGGTCGCTCGCCTGACATCGACAGTGCCCGACTGGACCCATCGCCACCGGCGGACGCTGACCGTGGCGGGTGCCGTCTTACTGGTCGCCAGTCTGGTGCTGGTCCCGAATCTCAAGGTCGATTCCAACTTCATCACCTATTTCAAACAGGACAACCCGACCCGGGCGGACCTGAAGTATTTCGACCGCACTTACAACGGCATCCAGAACATCGACCTGATGATCGACAGCGGCGAACCCGGTGGCATTCACGAACCGGCTTTCCTGCACCGGGTCGATGCCTTGCAGGCCTGGCTGGAAAACCAGCCGGAAAGCGGTCAGGTCAATTCGCTGGTCGACTTCCACAAGCAGATCAACCAGTCGCTGAATTTCGACGATCCAGCCTTCCGCGAGCTGCCGACCAGCCGTGAGATGGCGGCCCAGTTCCTGTTGCTCTACGAGAACAGCGGCAGCGACGAAGACCTGACCGACCTCAAGGATTTCGACGAACGTTACCTGCGCATCAGTGTGCCGATTCTGAACATGAACGCCGGCGAGACCCGCGCCTTACTCGAGCGCGTCGAACACCATATCGCCGACAACTTCCCAGCCCTGCCCGTCCAGCTCAGTGGCAGCCTGGTGATGTACAACGCTCAGGATACTTACATTAATCAGGGCATGTTCCAGTCGTTCATGGTCGCCTTGCTGATCATCGGCGGCAGCTTCATTGTCCTGTTCCGCTCGCTAAAATATGGACTGATCGCCCTGGTGCCGAGCGTTGTACCGATTCTGCTCACCGGTGCCCTGTTGGTGCTGCTCAACATCCCATTGAACCTCGGCACCATGATCGTCGGCGCCATGACCATGGGCATCGCCGTGGACGACGCTATTCACATGATGAACCGCTACCTGCGCGGCCGCCGCCAGGGCCTGAATACTTACGACGCCATCCACCAGGCCACCCAACAGGCCGGTCGCGCCGTGGTCTTCACCTCGCTGGTACTGGTGATCGGCTTCAGCGTCATGCTGCTCGGCTCCTTCATTCCCTACATCTACACCGGCCTGTTCGCCGCCACCATCATGGCGCTCGCCCTGGTTGGCGACCTGATCTTCCTGCCCGCCGTGCTGCATTTGATCGACGGCCGGGCCGAACGTACCGACACCACCCCGACGCTCACCGCGTCCGCCAAAGGAGGAAACCTCTGATGCGATTTTCAAACCCGACCACCTTACTGCTGATGACCACGGTCCTGTTCGCCTCCGCCGGCCTGGCGCAGGCGGAAGACCTGACCGCCCGCGAGATCATGGAGCGCGTCGACGCCCGCGACACCGGCACCTCGTCCGAGGCCGACGCCCAACTGATCCTGATCGACAAAAAAGACCGCGAACGGGTCCGCGACCTGCGCATGCTGTCGCTGGAAGACGGCGACACCACCAAGTCGATCACCTTCTTCCGCTCGCCGACCGACGTCGCTGGCACCGCCTACCTGAGTTACGACCACGACGACGCCGACCGGGACGACGACGCCTGGCTCTACCTGCCCGCCCTCAAGCAGGTGCGCCGCATCGCCGCCGGCGACCGGTCCGGCTCCTTCATGGGCAGCGACTTCAGCTACTCGGACCTGAATGGCCCCAACATCGACTGGTACGACTACACCCTGATCAGTGCCGACGAAGAGGTGAACGGCCACCCGGCCTGGCGGATCGAATCCGTCCCGAAACCGGAATACGCCGAACGCGTTGACGACGAGACCGGCTACGAGCGCTCCGAACTGTGGATCCGCAAGGACAATTACGTCCAGGTCCAGGCCAAGATCCAGGTGGCCGACGGCGGTCGCGTCAAATACTTCAGCGCCCGCGACCTGGAACAGATCGACGGCATCTGGACCGCCAGACGCATCCAGATGATCACCACCCGCAACGGCGAGCGCGAGCACGCCAGCGTATTCCAGATCCAGCGCATCGACTACAACGAGCACAACGACGCCAGCCTGTTCACCACCCAGGCCATGCAACAAGGCATTCAATGATGACGATCCATCGATTCCCCATGGCGGCCCTCGCGGCCGCCCTCGTCACAGTCAGCCTCCCGACCCTGGCCGAAGACTTCTTCGGTGAAGTGGAAACCGACGCCCCGGCCGAACCGGTCCGGGAGAGCCCGATCCAATGGCTCGGCTGGCTGCAACACAAAACCGCCTACGGCTACCGCGCCCCCGAAAACGGCGCCAGCCGCGACCAGGCCGACCTGACCCGATTCGAAACCCAGCTCTACGGCCAGGTCACCGCCGACTGGTCCGACGTTCGACTGCGCATGGCCGGCTCACTCAGCCACGACTGGCTGCCCGACCTGTTCGACGCCGAACTCTGGACCGGCTACGCCTTCACCGACGACCAGTTTGAAGCCCGCCAATGGCAATTCCACTGGTCCGACAGCTACCTCGACTGGCAAAACGGCGACCTCTGGGTTCGTGCCGGCCTGCAGACCCTCGCCTGGGGCGAAGCCGACAGCCTTATCGTCACCGACGTCCTCGCCCGCCGCGACCAACGCTGGCCCGGCCAAAGCGATCTCGAACAGATGCGTCTGCCCGTCCCCGCCGCCACCCTCAACTGGGCCGGCCACTTCGACCTCGCCCTGCTTGGCTGGACCGGTACCGACCGCTACCCCGCCGAATACGACGAATTCGACCCCCTCATCGCCTGGCGCGGCGGCCCCACGACCCTTAACCAACAAGACCCCGACCAAGCCCTCGGCTATGCCGCCCGCTGGACCGGTAATTGGCCCGGAACCGACCTGCGCGTCATCGCCGCGGACGTCAACGACACCCAATACAGCCTCACCGACGTCACCCTCGGCATGGCCGGCGGTCAACCGTTCGTCGAGCGGGTCACCCTCCAACCCCAACGCCGGCAGATCATCGGTTTCAACCTGCAGCGGGCGCTCGGCAGCTGGCTGTTCAAAACCGAACAAGCCTGGCACAACGGCGTCCACCTCGCCGCCGAAGACCCGACCCAACCCTGGTCCGACCACCAGCAATGGCGCGGCATGATCGCCGCCGACTACACCGGTATCGCCAACCTGACCCTGACCGGCGAAGTCGGTGTTATCCACACCCTGGACTGGAGAGACCCTCTCGCTGTGGACGAAACCCAGCTGTCCCAATCGCTGCGGGCACGCTGGACAACCTGGAACGACCAGCTTGATCTGACGGCGCAGGCCGTGAACCTACCCGGCAACGAAGGGGTGATTACCCGCGCGGAAGCGGACTGGCGGGCCAGCGATCATCTCTCGTTGAATGCGAGTGTGGTCGAGTATTGGGCCGGGGACGAGGAGCAGGATTTGTATGCGTTCCGGGATAACGATGCCGTGGTTTTTGGGGTTCGGTACGGGTTTTAGGTCGAGGTACGGGGCACGGTATCTTACCCATGGTGGGCAGTGCCCACCCTACGGTGGACGTTACAAGCACGTATTAAGCGCCAGGGGCCGGGGGGCTCTCACGCAGGGGAGTCCGCAGCAGGGACGCTGCGGTCTAGGCCCCATGGATGGGTTGAGTGGGCGGCATACCGCGCGACCCGGAGTGAGAGCCCCCCGGCCTCTGGCGCGGACCATTGGCAAAAAACTTTACACAGCCACGGTAATGCTGACCAATGGCACAATACCCCCCAACATTTCTGTTAGACTTGACCTGACCAAAGCATCAGGAAACACCATGACCCGGCAGAAGAAATCCGCCTACCACCACGGCAACCTCAAGGCCGCCCTGATCGAAGCCGGCTTCGATTTTCTCGAAGCCGACAGCCTCGACAACCTCAGCCTGCGCGCCATCGCCAAACAGGTCGGCGTTACCCCCACAGCCGCCTACAACCACTTCGCCGACAAAATGGCCCTCATGGTCGAAATGAAAGCCGCCGCTTTCCTGAAACTCGATGCCTTCTTGCGCCAGCATGTCGACGAAGCCCCATCCAACGACCCGGATACCCGCATGCGCGCCCTCGCTCGCGGCTACATCAACTTTGCCTTCGAGCACCCCGGGCTGTTCAACCTCCTGTTCACCTGGACACCGGACAAAGACCGGTTCACCGAAGAACTCACCCAATCCGCCGCCTGCGGCGAAACCCTGATGCGTGAAACACTCACCGATCTGTTACGTGCCGAAGGCCTGAACCCCGATCATTACCAGCAATCGGTGGCTTCATTCAGCAGTTGGTCGCTGGTGCATGGCGTCACTCTGCTGCTCAAAGCCGGGGTGGTCGATGCCGTCACCACCTGCCATCACTGGCCGGAGGAATTCGCCTCCGAGAATCGCGAGTCGCTGACCCGAATACTGGAGCACCTGTTCACCATCCAGATCGAAGGCTTGAAAGCGACGCTGGCCAAAGTCCATCCCTGATCCATGAAACGCCTCTTCTTCGCCCTGCCCTGCCCCAACTCGACCCGTCGCGCCGTCCTCGACTGGCGCGAACACAACCTGACACGACTGAAACGTCACTGGGTGCCCGAACCGAACCTGCACATCACATTAGCGTTTATCGGCGGCGTAGAAGATGAACGGCTCGATGCGTTGTTCCGGTTGGGAGATCAACTCGAAGCGCGTGGGTTTCAACTGACTCTGGACAAGGTCGGCCAGTTTGGACGCGGCAAATACGTTTGGCTGGGGCCATCCAGGGTACCGAGCGAACTGGGCGAGCTGGTAAAGACGATGAACCAGGCACTGTCCGAGATGGGCTTTCCGGTCGACAAGCGGGCGTATGTGCCGCATCTGACGGTGGCGAAGAAGGCGCCGCCGGTAACTTTGCCCTGGGCGCCGGAGGGTATCGAGATGCCGGTACATTCATTTGCGCTGTATGAGTCGGTGCCGGTAGACAAGGGCGTGCGTTACGACGTGCAGAAACAGTGGCCGCTGAGGAAAACCTGAGTGTAGGGCAGAAGAGGCCTGGCCGATATCTGCCGTGCGAAGGATACTGTGGCTCGGTAGTCCCCATTGGTAATGGGTCTACCCGCGGCAGATATCGCTCCGCTCTTCTGCCCTACGACCATGCACTACCACTAACTCTTCAACTTATACCCGGTCTTGAAGATCCACCACACCAGAGTAAGAAACACCGCCAGAAACCCGAACGTCATCGCCACGCTCACGGCGATGTGCACATCGGACAAGCCGTAAAAACTCCAGCGAAAACCACTGACCAGATACACCACCGGATTCAACAGGGTAACGCCCTGCCAGAACGGCGGCAGCATATCGATCGAGTAAAAGGTCCCACCGAGAAAGACCAATGGCGTGACGATCATCATCGGCACGATCTGCAACTTCTCGAAACCGTCGGCCCAGATACCGATGACGAAGCCGAGGAAGCTGAAGGTGATGGAGGTCAGCACCAGGAAGCTGAACATCCAGATCGGATGATCGATGTGGTAGTCCACGAAAAAGCGGGCCGTGATCAGGATGATGACCCCGAGGATGATCGACTTGGTCGCGGCGGCACCAACATAGCCGATGACGATTTCGGCGTATGAGATCGGCGCCGACAGCACTTCGTAAATGGTCCCGGAAAACTTGGGCATGTAGATGCCGAACGAGGCGTTGGAAATGCTCTGCATCAGCAAGGTCAGCATGATCAGCCCGGGAATGATGAAGGCGCCGTAGCTGACGCCGTCGATCTCGACCATGCGCGAGCCGATCGCCGACCCGAATACGACGAAATACAGTGATGTGGATATCACCGGGGTCGCCACGCTTTGCAATACGGTCCGCCAGGTGCGGGCCATTTCGAACAAATAGATGGCGCGTATCGAATAGTAGTTCATGACAGGGTCCCCTTAACCGGCCACGGTGTCATCATTGGAATGAACGAGGTTGACGAAGATGTCTTCGAGCGAGCTTTCGCGGGTGCGCAGGTCCTTGTAGTCGATTCCCTGCTCTCCAAGCTTGCGCAACAGTTCGGAGATGCCGGTGTGCTCCTGTTGGGAGTCGAAGCTGTAGACCAGTTCATAGCCGTCCTCGCTTAGTGCCAGGCTGTGGTCGTTCAAGTCGGCCGGCACGGCATCCAGCGGTTCGCGCAGGGCCAGGCGCAGCTCTTTCTTGCCGAGCTTTTGCATCAACGACGTTTTACCTTCGACCAGCATCAGTTCGCCCTTGTTGATGACGCCGATGCGGTCGGCCATTTCCTCGGCCTCTTCGATGTAGTGGGTGGTCAGGATGATGGTGACGCCCTGCTCGCGCAATCCACGGACCATTTGCCACATTTCGCGGCGCAGTTCGACGTCGACGCCGGCGGTCGGTTCGTCGAGGAAGAGGATCTTGGGTTCGTGTGACAGGGCCTTGGCGATCATGACCCGGCGTTTCATGCCGCCGGAGAGCATCATGATTTTCGAGTCGCGCTTTTCCCAGAGCGAGAGGTCGCGCAGCACTTTTTCGATGTGCTCGGGGTTGGGCGCTTTGCCGAACAGGCCGCGGCTGAAGTTGACGGTGGCCCAGACGGTTTCGAAGGCGTCGGTGGACAGTTCCTGGGGCACGAGGCCAATCTTGGAACGGGCCTGGCGGTATTCGCTGAGGATGTCGTAGCCGTCGGCACGCACCATGCCGCTGGTGGGGTTGACGATGCCGCAGATGATGCTGATCAGGGTGGTTTTGCCGGCGCCGTTGGGGCCGAGCAGTGCGAAGATTTCACCCTGATGGATGTCCAGGTCGATGTGTTTGAGTGCCTGGAAGCCGCTGTCGTAGGTTTTGTTGAGATTCTGGATTTCGATGATCGAGGCCATGCGGGCTCCTGTCGACGGCTGATACTCGTTTCGGTCAGGGGTGGCATGGTAGCACGGTTGGTTCTGACAGGAATGGTTGCCTTTGGTGGCGGGAATGAAAGGAGGCACGGTAAACAGGTGTGCCTGTCGTTCGTGGCGGGAACCGGGGTTCCTATTCAGGGTCGCAGTGAACCCATCCCTGGGGGCTTGACGGCGGCCGTCCTGGCCGCCGACATCCCTGAATAGGAACCCCGGCACCCGCCACTGAGTAATGTGCCACCCATAGTTGCCGACATCTCCAAACAGGAACCCCCGGCGCCCGCCACCAGTCACAGGCCAACGAACCCAGTCAAATTGATATCAGCGCAATTGATTCGACCAACTTCTCAGCGCCAAATAATCCTCCAATAATCGTTCCGGTTCATAATACTGACTGCCATCACGATCCTTTGTTGGCTCAAGACTGGCGCGATAGCGCCCCTGGCTGTCGATCAAATACAGTCTCATGCCATGGGCCACGTCGTAGTCGGCCGGGTCGTCGGAGGGTGATACCTGGGCGGTCAGTCCGAGGTTGGTTTGAAAGGCGTCAGCCTGGGTTTGGTTGTTTGCTCTAAGGCCGATGAAGGTGTCGTGGAACCAGGGCACGTAGTCGGCCAGTTTGGCTCGGGTGTCCCGTATCGGGTCGATGGTGTAGAACAGGACTTGCAGGTCGGTGAAGCGACCGTGCTCTTCCAGTTGCCGGCGGAATTCGGCGAGTTCGAACAGGGTGGTGGGGCAGATGTCGGGGCAGTGGGTGAAGCCGTAGCTGATCAGGTGCCAGTCGCCATTGAGGTCGGTGTGGGTGAATGGCTGTCCCTGGTGGTCTGTGAGCCGGAATGCCGATAAGGGTTTGGGTGTGGGCAGTATGGCGCCCTGGATGTTGGGCGGCGCGGGGCCTTGCGGCCAGAGCATGATCAGGGCAGAGATGGCCAGGACCAGCAGGGCGGCCACGCCCATGATCCAGTCGGCGCGGCTGTATTTCAGTGGGGTTGCGGTCACGGTTCACCCAGTGAGTAGATCAGCCGGTTGAGGTAGGTGTAGTCGGCTTCGACGGCGATGAAGTAGATGAAGACGAGGATGGCGAGTATCGGTAGGAACAGGGCGATTTTCAGTGTCACCGGTTCCCAGGCGAAGTGCATGAACACAGCGATGATCAAGCCGGCCTTGAGGAACATGAACAGCAGGATCAGGGACCAGCGCAGGTAGCCCTGGAATTGGAAGTAGTCGACCAGGTAGGACAGGGTGCTGAGTACGAACAGCAACCCCCACACTTTGAAGTACAGTCCAATCGGATGTTGCTGGCCTTCGGCGTGCTCGCTCATACCGCCTCCTTACCACAAGTAGAAAAACGCGAAGATGAATACCCAGACCAGGTCGACGAAGTGCCAGTAGAGGCCGGTGATTTCGACGATCTGGAACCCTTTTTGATCGTAGTGCCCGAGCCGCACCTTGGTGGCGACGATGGCGAGATAGATGACTCCGCCGGTGACGTGCATGCCATGGAAACCGGTGATCATGAAGAAGGAGGAACCGAACTGGGCGGCGCCCATGGGGTTGCCCCAGGGTCTTACACCTTCCTCGACGATCAGTTTGGTCCATTCGAAGGCCTGCATACCGACGAAGCTGGCACCGAGCAAGGCGGTGGTCACCATCAGCCAGAAGGTGAGTTTCTTGTTGCGCGAATAGGCGGCGTTGACGGCCATGGCCATGGTGCCGCTGCTGGTGATCAGGATGAAGGTCATGATGGCGATCAGCAGCAGCGGGATGTTGGCGCTGCCGACGTGCAGGGCGAAGACTTCACTGGCGAGCGGCCATTCGTCCGTGGTCGACATGCGCACGTTCATGTAGCTGATCAGAAAGATGCTGAAGATGAAGGTGTCGCTGAGCAGGAAGATCCACATCATCAGCTTGCCCCAGGACAGCTGAAAGGCTTCCTTGTCCGCCGACCAGTCATTGACCATCTTTTGCCAGTAGCCGATCGGTTTGGCGTCCTGTGCCCTTGATGTCATGGAATCAGTCGTCATAGTCTCACCCCAGTCCACAAGCGGCGGCGATGAATGCGTAGGTGTCCGGCGTCCGCGTCAGTATGAAAAAGAGCACCAGCCAGAGGATGAACAGGTAGTGCCAGTAGAGTGCGCAGCCTTCGATGGCGGTGGTGATGTCCCGCCGGGAACGGTCGCTGCTCAACTGCAGAAAGACGCGGCCCAGCGCCACCAGGCCGCCGATCAGGTGCAGCCCATGCAGGCCGGTCAGCATGTAGAAGTAGCTGTTCGCCGGGTTGGCACTGACGCCGTAGCCCAGCCGCATCAGAAACTGCCAGACCGACACCTGCAGGATCAGGAACAGCACCGCGGCCAAAGCACCACCGGCCAGCCAGCCCAATGGCGCTTCCGACGGGTTTTGACGCACCTTCTGGACCGCCCGATGCATGAACACACTGGCGGCCAGCAGGACGGCGGTGTTGATCCACAGCCGCCAGGTATCGCTGAAAGGTTGCCAGGGTTCGCCGGCCAACGCCTGGAAATCCTCGTATTGTGATCGGGTTATAAAAGTGACGAAGATCAGCAGGAAAAAGACGCTGATGACACCCAGTAACGCGCCAAGGGCGATTTTCGGCGCCGGCACTTGCGCCGGGCCGGTCAGCTCGGGCGCGGAGCCGGCCGGTATCGGCAACCAGGGTTTGTCGCTGAGGAATCCGAACCACTTCATCAGTCTTCCTCCCGCGAGTCTTTCGGTTTGAACTCGGGATGTTCCGGATGACCGGGTACTTCGCTGTCCGGTACGTTCTGTGGAATGAAGTCTTCCTCAACACCCGGCACGCTGTAGTCGTACGCCCAGCGATGCACGACCGGCAGTTCATCGCCCCAGTTGCCGTGTTTGGGTGGAACGTCCGGCGTTTGCCATTCGAGCGACGCAGCGCCCCAGGGGTTGCGTTCGGACTTGGGACCGGAGCGCAGCGTCCAGATCACGTTGATGATGAACACGATCTGAAACAAGGCCACGATGATGGCGGCGATGGTGATGTCTTCGTTCAGCGCGTGTGCTGATTCCGGAATGAACGACGCCTCGCCCAGGGCGTAATAGCGACGCGGAACGCCGAGGAAGCCGAGGTAGTGCATCGGCAGATAAATGGCGTAGGTGCCCAGGAAGGTACCCCAGAAATGCAGCTTGCCCAGGCCGGTGTGCAGCTGTTTGCCGCTGATCAGCGGGAACCAGTGATAGATGGCGGCGAACAGCACCATGATCGGCGACACGCCCATCACCATGTGGAAATGCGCGACCACGAAAAACGTATCGGACAGCGGAAGATCGACCACCACGTTGCCCAGGAAGAGACCGCTCAAACCGCCGTGGGTGAAGGTGAAAATAAACCCGATCGCGAACAGCATCGGCACCGTCAGGTGGATGTCACCGCGCCACAATGTCAGCACCCAGTTGTACACCTTGATCGCCGTCGGTACGGCGATGATCAGGGTGGTGGTGGCGAAGAAGAAACCGAAATAGGGGTTCATGCCGCTGACGTACATGTGGTGCGCCCAGACGACGAAACTGAGGCCGCCGATGATAACGATCGCCCAGACCATCATCCGGTACCCGAAGATGTTCTTGCGGGCATGTACGCTGAGCACATCACTGACCATGCCGAACGCGGGCAAGGCGACGATGTAGACTTCCGGGTGCCCGAAAAACCAGAACAGATGCTGGAACAGGATCGGACTGCCGCCCTCGTGCTGCAGTGGTTCGCCCAGCGACAGGATCGCCGGCATGAAGAAGCTGGTGCCAACCACGGTATCGAACAGCATCATGATCGCGCTGACCAACAAAGCCGGGAACGCGAACAGGCCGAGCACGGTGGCGATGAAGATGCCCCAGATGCTCAGCGGCATGCGCATCAGGGTCATGCCACGGGTGCGGGCTTGCAGAATGGTGGTCACATAATTCAACCCGCCCATGGTGAACGCGACGATGAAGACCGCGAGCGACGCCAGCATCATGATGATGCCGACTCCTGCCCCCGGTGTGCCTTCGGTGATCGCCTGTGGCGGATACAGCGTCCAACCCGCCCCGGTCGGCCCGCCGGGCACAAAGAAGCTCGCCATCAAAATGATCACCGACAGCAGATAGAACCAATAGCTGAGCATGTTCAGGTAGGGAAACACCATGTCCCGGGTGCCGACCATCAGCGGAATCAGGTAGTTGCCGAAACCACCAAGCAGCAACGCGGTCAGCAGATAGATCACCATGATCATGCCGTGCATGGTGACGTACTGCAGATACACATTGGGATTGATGAACTCGAAGGTTTCCGGGTAACCGAGCTGCAGGCGCATCAGAACCGACAACAGCAGGGCCACCAGGCCGACAAAGATAGCCGTGGAGGCGTACTGGATGGCGATCACCTTGTGATCCTGGCTCCAGATGTATTTGCCGATGAAGGTCTTCGGGTGGTGCAGATGCGGTTCCTGATCGGCAATGGCTATGTGCGTCATGGTGTCGGGCCTCGCGTTCGATTAGAGCGATGACAGATACGCCAACAGGTTTTCCAACCGCTCCGGACTTTTAATGGTGCGTGTCATCAGTTGCATCTGGGTGCCGTACTGATCTTCCGGGTGCTCACCGCGCCAACCCAGGCTGAAGTGTTCCAACTGGCGGCGCAGATACCAGTCGGCCTGTCCGGCCAACTGAGGCGCGCTCAACATCGGCCGACCTTCGGCATTGACTCCGTGACAGGCCGCGCAGGGTTCGTAGACGCGCCGACCGCGTTTAGGGTCGCCATCGATGGTCGCCGGGCTGTCGACATCCGGCAGTTGATCGATGTAGGCCAGAAGATTGCGTTGATCCGCCCCCGGACTCTCACCAGAAAACAGCGACTGAGCGATGGCCGCCATCTGCTGGCCGGCGGTATCCTCACGATGGGTACCGCGAATGCCGTCGCGGTAATACCGAAGTTGCCGCGCCATGTAATCCGGGGTCAGGGCGGTCAGGTTGGGGGCGTTCTGGTCCGGGTTGCCGGCTCCGTCCTGTCCGTGGCAGCCGGCGCAACTGGTAAACAATTGTTCGCCCGCCGCCAGGTCGATTTGCGGTTGACGCTGGGTCTCGGCGAAGGTCGGGAACCGGGCGAGCCAGTCGTCGAAAGCCGCGCGTTCTTCCACAACCACCTGGCCGCGCATGGTGTAGTGGGCGATGCCGCACAACTCCTCACAGAGAATGTCGAAGGTTCCGGTGCGGCTGGGTTCGAACCACTGGTGTGTCTCCGTGCCGGGAACCAGGTCCATTTTGATGCGAAACTGGGGGACGGCGAAGTTGTGCAACACATCGGTGGAGCGCAGATACAACTTGACCGATTCATCCACCGGCAGGTGTATCCGGTGGCTGTTGATCAGAACATCATCCTGGCCGGTCGGGTCCTCGGGGTTCAGACCGAAGGGGTTGTTAACGGTCACATGACGGGCATCGGCGGAACCCAGTTCACCATCGTCGCCGGGGAAACGATAGGTCCATTGCCATTGCTGACCGATGGCTTCGGCGACCTGGGCGTCTTCGGGCACGTTGACGATGTTGGCCCAGACGATCAGACCCGGCGTTAACATGGCGGCGACACCAATGGCCGTCACCAGTGTCAAACCGCCTTCGAGGGGTTTGTTTTCGGGTTCGTAATGGGCCTTGTGTTTATTCGTGTGCCGGTAGCGCCAAACCACCCAGGCAAGAAACAGGTTCACGGCGACGAACACCACGCCGGTCACCCAGAAGGAAATCTCAATGGTGCTGTCGATCGACCCCCAATTGGACGCCAGCGGCGTCAACCACCAAGGGCTGGCCAAATGCACGATGACCGTAAACACCACCAAGGCTAACAGTACAACCGCTATGACCATGACCTATCCTTTGACCGACAAATAAGACGTCTACCACCACGCCGCCACCCGGTTTGATCAAACCCGGGGGATCCGGAGCCCCGGTCGATGACCGGGCGGTGATGCGAAGCTCGCGCGCTGTTCAGACTCGCTTGAGGCGGGAGAAAGGTGATACGAAATGCGTATCGACCGCCACCATGTCCGCATCCGGATGACGGTCCGCCATCACTTTGCGCACGGCTTGTTCTTGTTCTTTTTTGGTATAAATCAGTATCAGGTATTTACCGGCCTGTATCTCATCATGAAACGGTTCGAGCTTCTTGTTCTCGGTGTCGACGCCCCACAGGCCACCTTCCCATATACCGAACAGTGTGATGACACCGACAAACAGCACATAGACCCACCAGGGGACGTTTTCGCTGAACACGCCGGTGGCGCTGAAGATCATCATCAACACGATACCGCCGCAAAAACCGATCAAACCGCCCAGGACCGAGCTGTGATACAGGTCGAGCGTTTCGATGTAATTCGCGGTTTGCAGATGCTGCTGTCGCAAGCCGGATTCGTCTTTACTGACGATGTGAAGGTACCAGTCGGAAATGCCGACCGCGTGAAGGTCGTCGGCGATCTGGGCACTTTCCTTTAAGGTTGGTGACAGATAGTAAATGCACTTCATGGTCGCCCCCTTTTTTGTTTGGGTTGGGCTGGGCATTGCCATCCGGTTGGCTTTAAACCTACTGCATGTACGACTTTTTTCAAATGCCGACTTCCATCGACTCCAGCATGTAACGGCTGCCTTATTTCCGGTCACGCATTTCACACATCGGCAATGCAACTGTAAAACAACAGATAAAACAGAGAGTTACAAAAATGGGTATTCAACGCATCGCCGTACTGCGTTCTAATTGTCATTCTTAAATGATATTAGCCACTGTTTTCTTACCGATAATCAGTATAAAACGCACCCGGTCAGGCTGTGGTTTGTCAAGGTTTTTGGTCTTTGCTTCGGAATGGGTAGGTAGAATCATGACAACATCACACCGAAGCAGCGGGTGCTGCTTCGGTGTGGGACATCAGGACCGGCGCTGTTCCTCGGGATCGACTTCGGAAGCCAGGACGGACTCCACAATCGTCAGTATCCCGGAACGCGCGGTTTGGCTGGAGCCGGCGGCCACGCCCAACGCCAGAGCGGCGAGCGAAGCCCGATCCGGATGTCGGACAATCAGGTCCCGAACCAGGGGGTCCGCGGCCTGTTGCATGAGCGCTTCCAGGCCCGGGCTGGATTGCGGCGCCTTGGGTCGACTGACCACGGCGAAGATCCAGTAGACCACCAGGGCAAACACCAGGCAGCCCCCACCGGTCGCCATAGCGGCCCAGACGGGTTCCAGGACCTGTGTCAGTCCAAGATAGGCGGCGAACGCCAACCAGGCGATCGCGCACGCTACCAGCAGACCGACCAGGCCCACACCGATCGTCCTGACTTTTAATCGCGGTATCAAACTCATAGCATCTCAACTTTCAGAGTTCGCACGTTGCGAGCGACGGATGCCGGTGGACCCTCTGCGGGGGAGTCCGCAGCAGGGATGCTGCGGTCTAGGCTCCAGGGACGGATTTACGCTGACCCGCCGAGGGTCCACCGGTAGCCGGCGCGGGCCATAGCCACCCAGCAATCCCCGAAACTTGGGATAACATCCAGCCGGTCATCTGCCTAGAGTGCATCAGCGGCCCATCAGTTTGCCGACCAACATGCCGACGCCAAAGGATGCCGCGACCGAGGTCAGTGGGTGGTGTTCAATCTCCCGTTCGGCGGAACGCAGACTGCGTTCGGCGGGTTCGAGCGACTCCGAAGCGGCTTGTTTAACACGCTCACGGCCTTGAGTGGCTTTTTGTTCGGACAGTCGACGCAGTGAATGGGTAATGTCCGACATGTCGGATTTCAGGTTGGCAAGATCCGATTTTACTTGGGTCAGTTCATCATCGGTACGTGTAGCCATAATCGTTCCTCCTGTGACGAAATGAATATGGGTCCGGTTGGAGTGGACCCGCTCTTACAGGTGGTTTTTTCTAACTACACAAGTCACTGTGGGATTGCTCCCGGGTAATTCAAGGGCTGACACTCAAGGCTTGATCACCAGGACCGGCACATCGGATTGCGCCACAACCTTGTTGGTCACCGCCCCCAGGGCCACGCGTTCCAGACGTCGACGCTTGTGGCTCGCCATCACCACCAGATCGACCCCCAAACGACGGGCTTCGGTTTGAATAGCCTCAACCGGCTTACCCTCTTTCACCAGGCAGTGGTAGGTCACGCCACTGCCTTTCAACACGGTTTCGGCTTCCGCTTCGACGGCCTCGCGCGCGTCGGTCATCATCGCCTGATGGGCTTGTTCGGGAAAGTAAGTCGCCACCAGTGGCATCTCGAATCCGGGCACGACAGTCAGTAAAAACAACTCGGCATTAAACTGTTGTGCCAGATCGCGCGCGGCGACCACCGCCTTGTCCGCGAAACTGCCTTCGTTTAAATCCAGCGGCACCAGTATCTTAGTGTACATGAGCCCCATCCCCCTCCATTCGTTGTCGACGCCTGATTTGCATATAGGCCAGACCGCCCAACAACGCCAGCGCCGGGATAAACATCCACTCTTTTGGCGGCCGGTCCGTTTGCGCGACCACAGCTTCGATTTCCCAATCAAAGAAAAGTCCGGCCTTGTCCGCCGGGCTGCCGAACGTCACGGTGTCGACGAAGTATTGGCCGCCTTCTTCGCGAATACCGAGGCCGGTGCTCGACAGTCGCGCTTCGAATGTATCCAGCCGGTTGTTGATATCCAGAACAACCGTCCGGCTGATGTCGGACCCTTCGATGCTGATGCCCGAGACGGCCAATCGCAACGGGTCACCCGGTTCCAGTTCCATTACCGTTTCTTCCAACTGGGTCGCCGGCATGTGTTCAACCGGCGGATACAGACGGTCCCACCAGTAGCCTGGCCGGAACAGCGTGAACGCGATAAGCAACAGGGCGGCCGTCTCCCACCAGCGGGTTCGCGTTAACCAGTACCCCTGGGTCGCCGCAGCAAATACGAGCATGGCCATAATCGCACTGACGATGGTAATCACCAGATCCAGCACCGATTCGATACCGATCAGTAACAATTGGGTATTGAAGATGAACATGAACGGCAGAACGGCGGTTCGGATGTCGTAAGTAAACCCCTGCACCCCGGTCTTGATCGGGTCCGATCGGGCGATGGCGGCGGCGGCGAACGCCGCCAGACCCACCGGCGGAGTGTCGTCCGCCAGGATGCCGAAATAGAACACGAACAGGTGCACGGCGATCAGCGGCACGATCAATCCGTTCTCGGCGCCGACATTGACGATAACCGGCGCCATGATGGTCGAAACCACGATGTAGTTCGCCGTCGTCGGCAGGCCCATGCCGAGCACAACGCAGATGACGGCGGTCAACATCAACATGACCAGGATGCTGCCGCCGGACAGAATTTCGACCAGTTCGGTCATCATCTGGCCGAGTCCGGTCAAGGTGACGGTGCCAACGACGATACCGGCCGCCGCCGTGGCGATGCCGATGCCGATCATGTTGCGCGCGCCGGCCACCATCCCATCGACCAGGTGCCGGCTGCCGCTCTGGATTTCCCGCCACCAGCGCTCGGCTTCGCCGCGAAAGATCTGAATCAGGGCGCGGTGGGTGACCACAATGAACATTAAAAACACGGTCGCGTAAAAGGCGGACTGTTGCGGTGAATAGCGCTTAACGGTGAGCGCCCAGACCAGCACCAGTACCGGGACCAGAAAATAGAGACCGGCCTTCAGCGTCGGCCCCGCTTCAGGAATGGTCACGTCCGGGTCGTCCGGGTCGTCGATTTCCAGGTCCGGCACGCCCGCCGCCAGTTTCACCAGGGCGAGATAGAGCACCACCATGACGGCCATAAAGGCCCAACTGCCTCCGGTATTGCCCAATACCGAATCGAACCAACCGGTGCCGTAATAGATGCCCAGACTCAACACCATCAACACGATGGCCGTGGTCAGCCAGGTCACGAGTCGCTCCAGTATCGTCGGCACATGGCTGCGTTCGATGCCTTTCATGTTGGCCTTCACGGCTTCCAGGTGCACGATGTAGATCAGGGCGATGTAAGAGATCATCGCCGGCAAAATGGCGTGCTTGATCACTTCGAGATAGGAGATACCAACGTATTCGACCATCAGGAAAGCCGCCGCGCCCATGATCGGTGGGGTCAGTTGCCCGTTGGTGGAGGCGGCCACTTCGATGGCGCCGGCCTTGGTGCCGGGAAAGCCGACGCGCTTCATCAATGGGATGGTGAAGGTGCCGGTGGTGACGACATTGGCGATCGAGGAGCCGGAAATCACGCCGCTCAGGCCGGATGAGACAACCGCCGCCTTGGCCGGCCCGCCGCGCATGTGTCCGAGCAGTGAAAACGCCAGCTTGATGAAGTAGTTGCCGGCACCGGCCCGTTCCAACAGGGCGCCGAACATGACGAACAGAAAAACGAATGAGACGGATACGCCGAGGGCGACACCGAAGACACCTTCGGTGGTCAGCCATTGGTGCGAGACGATTTTGCGCACGCTGCCGCCGGCGTGGGAGATGACGTCCGGCATGTAGGGGCCGAGATAGGTGTACAGCAGAAAGACGCTGGCGACGATCAGCAAGGGTTTTCCCAGTGCCCGGCGGGTGGCTTCGAGCAGGCTGATCAGGCCGAGTACGCCGATGGCGACGTCCATGGGGGTGGCGGCGCCGGAGCGTTCGACCAGTTGGTCGCGGAAGACGATGAGATAGCCGACGGAGCAGACGCCGACGATGATCCACGCCCAGTCGTACCAGAGGATTCGGCTGTGGTCGGCTCGGGGGCTCGCCGGGTAGAAGGTGTAGGCGAACAGCAGGGCGAAGGCGAGGTGTATGACTTTGGCCTGGTCTTCGTTCAGGACCATGAAGTTGAGCATGAACGGGAAGGGTGAGGCGTACCAGACCTGGAAGATGGACCAGAGCAGCAGGAGCAGCCAAAAAATTTTGTCGAGTGTGGGCGGAAGGTGACGGGCGCCGGTTTCGGATTGGGCGACGATGTCTTCCGCTGATCGGTCGTGCTTGGAGTTCGAATCGTCCTGAGTCATCGGAGGGCCTACTGCGGCTTCGTTCTTGTTTTGGTGGTTGGTTAGGTTGCTAAAACCCGTAACAGGGGCCCGGTATTCTCTTCCGGGGACCGCTGTGAACCCATCCATGGGCGCTTAGCTTCGCCATCCATGGCTCAGATGTCCCCTCCAGAGAACACCGGGCCCCTGTTACTAGCCTTGGGTGCCAATTCACAATCAATACCACCGGAACTGAGTGGTATTGGTTGGTGAAATTACATCATCCCGGCTTCTTCATAATACCGCTTGGCACCGTCATGCAGGGGCGCGGACAAACCGTCGGTGATCATTTCTTCTTTCTTCAGGTTTTCGAAGGCCGGGTGCAGTCGGGTGAAGGTCTCGAAGTTTTCGAAGACGGCTTTAACGACCTGGTAGACGACGTCCGGTGAGCTGTTTGTGGAGCTGACGAAGGTGGCGCCGACGCCGAAGGTCTGGACGTCGTCAGGGTTGCCGGGGTACATGCCGCCGGGAATAGTGGCGGTTCTGTAGTAGCCGTTTTCTTCGACCAGTTTGTTGACGACGTCGCCGCTGACTTCGACGAGGACGGTGTCACAGGCGGTAGTGGCTTCCTGGATGGAGCCGCTGGGGTGGCCGACGGTGTAGACCATGGCGTCGACTTTGTTGTCGCACAGGGCTTTGGATTGTTCGGCCGGTTTGAGTTCGGAGGCGAGTTGGAAGTCGTCCATGGTCCAGCCGTAGGCGTCCATCAATACTTCCATGGTGCCGCGTTGGCCGGAGCCGGGGTTGCCGACGTTGACGCGTTTGCCCTTCAGGTCTTCGAAGTGTTGGATTTCGGCGTCGCGGCGGGCGACGACGGTGAAGGGTTCGGGGTGGACGGAGAAGACGGCGCGCAGTTCGCGGAAGGCGCCGTCGTCTTCGAACCGGCTGGTGCCGTTGTAGGCGTGGTATTGCCAGTCGGACTGGACGACGCCCATGTCGAGTTCGCCGGCGCGGATGGTGTTGAGGTTATAAATGGAACCGCCGGTACTTTCTACGGAGCAGCGAATGCCGTGTTCGTCGCGGTTGGCGTTGACCAGTCGGCAGATGGCGCCGCCGGTCGGGTAGTAGACGCCGGTGACGCCGCCGGTGCCGATGGTGATGAATTCCTGAGCTTGAGTGCTGAAGGAAGTCGCGGCCAAACCGGCGGCGACGAGTGTGCTGGTGAGTAAGCGTTTCATGGTGAGTCCTACCTCGTTAGCGTTGTTGTAGCGAGACTGACTGGACCACGAATACGGCAGGGTGCGGTCCGCTCGCTAGGTTTCTCCATTGAGTAGGCTGACAATGCCTTGCTCTAGAGTAGCCGCTATTCACGAAAGCGCCAATAGGGCGATTGGGGAATTGTGATCGGTGTTAGATTATGACGGGATCTCAGAGTCCGATATCGAAAAAAGCACCCGTTGCGGGTGCTTTTTTAAGGGACGACTCAGGGGTCGAGTTTAATGCGGAAGTCGGCCTGGTTGCCCCACACGGGCTGGTAGGAGCAGTCGGTGGGACGGGCTGCCCAGGACAGGATGGCGCGGGCTTTGAGTGTCTGGCCTTTTTGCACCTGGGCCTGCAGGGTCTCGTCCGCCTGGATCATGGCGGCGTAGTACCACATCGGCGGTTCGCCGTACTGCTCGTCATGAACATGGACCGAAGCGGTGTCCATGGGCTTCAGGCCGTTGCCGTAGTCGACACAGACCAGCACCCATTCATTGGAGCCGGCGCCGATGGCGGGGTAACCGGCGAACCCGAACCGCTGACGGACGGACATGGAACAGGCGAATTCCTCGCGTTGCGGGTGGTAGGCGCAGGATTCCAATGCTTCGTAACGGGTATTGCCGGTGTTGGTGATGATCTGCTGGTATTTGTATTTTTCCTGGATCTCGGCGAGATAGTCTTCATCCACGGCCAGCGTGCAACCGTGCTTCTCGTAGAGATAAGCACTCAATTCTTTGCTGGTCTGGAACTCATTGGCGAGATAGGACAGCTCTTCGTGCTCGGGCGGTTGTGAACAGTTTTCCAGTTCGTAGTCGAGTACCACGCTGGAGGCGAATACGCCGGTCGCGAAAAAGAACGCGATTACGGCGCCGGTCAGGCGAGACAAGAGTGCGGATATCTTCATGATAAACCTTCCTTCAATCCTTCAATGGTTGATTGTGTTACTTCCTGGTACTTCCCGGTCACGTCGATACGTGACGGTCACAGGGTAGTCACCGGGGGCCGGTGGTTGGAAGGCGGGTTTACGTTTTCAAACAGTAATGCCGAGAAGGGTTACGAGAACCCGGGGTTTTCCCGGGTTGGCAGGGAAGGTCCAATTTGCTAGACGAAGTCAAGACGGCTTATTGGCCTTTGAACTTCGGCCGCCGCTGCTCCAGAAACGCATTCACGGCTTCCAGATGATCTTCCTGGTTGTGGCAGTAGCCCTGTAACTCGGCGCACTGCTCCAGGAAATGATCGAAGTCGGTGGTCTGAGCGGTCATTAATAATTGCTTGTTCAGACTCAGGGCCATCGGGGGTTTGTCGGCCAGTTGCATAGCCAGTTCGCCGGCGCGTTCCAGCAATTGATCGGCCGGGGGGATTTCCAGCAGCAGTCCGAGCCGCAAGGCTTCGTCGGCGTCGATCACTTCGCCGAGCAGGGTCAGCCGCGCGGCCTGCTGGTAGCCGAGTTCGCGCTGCAGCCACCAGGCGCCGCCGATGCCGGAAATCAGCCCCAGGTTGACGAAGGTTTCGCCGAATTTGGCTTTGGGACTGGCGATGCGCAGATCCGCCATCAACGCCAGATCGAACCCGGCGCCAATGGCGGGGCCGTTGATCGCAGCGATACAGGGTTTGGTGAGCGCCGCCATAGCCTTGGGAATGCGCTGGATGCCTTCCTGGTACTTGCGTTTGACCGCCTCCGGCGGGCCGGCGTAGGGGCCGTCGGCGTGGCTGCTGGTGCGGCCGGCCATTTCCTTCAAATTGCCACCGGCGGAGAACGCCTTGCCGGCGCCGGTAATCACCAGCACCGAGATCGCTTTCTCGTGGTTGACGAAATGGACGGTTTTCTCCAGGTCGGCGATCAGGTCCGTGCCGGTGAGGACGTTGCGCAGGTCGTCGCGGTTCAGCGTCAACCAGGCGATGCCGTCCTCGACCCGGATCAGGGCATCGGTCAATTCGGGTAAGGTAAGCATTAAGGCGCCATCCTGTTCCAGTTCGGTTGCGGGGCGTCACGGTCGTTGGTGTGTTGCGCCTTGATGCGCACATCCACCGGCGCGAAGCCGTCCGGGTTGATCAATACCGGGTTGAATTCCATCTCGAGAATATCGTCCTGTTTCAGGTACCAGTCGGCCACCCTGACCACCCAGCGACTGAGGCTGTCGAGGTCGTTGGGGCGGCTTTGGCGGTAGCCTTGTACAAGGGCTTTATAGTCCAGCTGTTCGATCATGTCACGGACGTCGTTTTCCACCACCGGCAAAGCGCGGAAGGCGACATCGGCCAGCACTTCCACCCAGGTGCCGCCGATACCCAGCATCAGCACCGAGCCGTATTGGACGTCATTGAGGAAACCGACCACCAGCTCGGTACCGGCTTTGGCCATGGGCGTCACCAGTACGCCCTGCAGATCGGCGTCGGGGCAGACGGCGCCGACCCGATGCAGCAGTTGCCCGTAGGCCTCACTCAATGCCTCGGCCCCGCTGATGTTCAGCATGACCCCGCCGACGTCGGACTTGTGCACGATGTCCGGCGACATGATTTTCAGAGCCATCGGTTGCTGCCCGAGGGCGTGGCAGATCTCGGCGGCCTGGCCGGGATGAGTCATCAGCGATTGGTCCCGGGCGGAGAGCAGATCGGCCTGCCCAAGCCGGTGCCGTGCTTCCCACTCTGTCAGCCAGGCGCCTTCGCTGACCGCCCGCTTGCGGATGGCCGTGGCCAGCGAAGCGGGGTGACGGTTCCGATAGCGCGCCCGCCAGGTCAGCGCCTGCATCAGGCGCACCGCCAGGTCCAGAGACTGGACCACGGCGATGCCCTGGGCCCGCAGGGCCTGCAGCACCGGGTTGTCGACGACCGGATAGAGGCTGTGCACGATGACCGGTTTGCCGGTGGTGCGCATGGTATCGACGATGGCCTCGGCCGCGGCGTGCTCGGCCTCGAGCAGGGACGCGTCGAAGCGACGGTGATAGCCGCCGAACAGACCGGTGACCAGCACGCCGTCGACTTCCGGCCGGTTCAGGTAGGCGTCGATGCAGTCGGCGAAGACGCGCGGATTGTCGTCGGCGGCGCCGGCCAGGTCGTAGGGATTGGCGGTATCCGTTTGAGCGAAGTCCACGCCGTAATCCACCATCAGATCGGCGACGACGCTGCCGTGACCGCCACCGTCGGTGACCACCTGCCAGTGGCCGCGCGGCGCCCCCTGCTGATGGCTGAGCACCTCGGCCACCGGCAGCAGTTGTTCGGGCTGGTCGACCACATAGGCGCCGACGGTGCGCAACAGATCGGCACTGATCCGGTAGTTGCCGGCCAGCGAACCCGTGTGGGACTGGACGGCGGCCACGGCTTGCTGACTCTTGCCGGCCTTGAGCACAACCAGCGGTTTGGTCTGGGTAAACCGGGAGACTTCCTGCAAGAAGCGTTGGCCATCGCCTACGCCTTCGACATAGAGCATGGCGGCTTGAGTAGCAGGGTCCTCACGGAACAAGCCCAGATAGTCGGCGAAGCCGAGATCGGTCTGGTTGCCGACGCCGATGTAGCCGGAAAGTCCGGAATCGGCATAGAGCATGGACTGCATCATGATCGACAGCGCCACGTTGCCGGATTGCGACACCAACGCCAGGCCGCCGGCGGTCGGTGTCGGCATACCGGCCAGGTTGATCCCCGCATGCGGGTTCAGCAAGCCGGAGGTGTTGGTGCCGATCAGGCGCACGCCGTGTTCATCCGCGACGTGCCTCAGTTCCTGTTCGAGATGACGTTCGTGCGGCTGGGCCGTGGCCACGACCACCACGACGCGGGTGCCGTGCGCCGCGCAATCCACCAGCAGGTCCGGCACGGTCGCCAGCGGCGTGCAGATGACCGCGAGGTCCGGTACCGCCGGCAGGTCCGCCATGCGCGCGAATGCGGGCAGGCCCCGAATGGTCTCGGCTTTGGGGTGAATCGGGTAGATCGCGCCATTGTAAGCCGATGTTTGCAACGCCCGGACGATCTGGTGACCGCGCTTCGCCGGTTGTTCACTGGCGCCGATCACGGCGATGCGTTCGGCCTGCCAGGCGTTCATCAGGGGAGTCATGCGTTTTGCTCCAGTTTCTTGTGCCAATCCGCGCCGCCGGTGGCGGCCACCATGGCCTGCCACTCCTCGGCCAGGGCGCGGTCATAGTGATGCATTACGGCGTCGCGCAGTTGTCGCCGGGCCGTCATCAGGCTGGCCGGTTCCAGTTCCGCCAGTTCATGGGCGCGGTGTCCGGCGCGGTCGATCAGGTCGTCGTTGGTGACCACCGCATCGAGGATGCCGAGCTGTTCGGCCTCGACCGCGCTGAACTTCCGGTTCGGTTGCAACATCAGCCGACGGGCGTTGGCCAGCCCGACCAGGTTGGGCAACAAGGCGGTGATGCCGCCGCCGACGAAGTTGCCGATGCCCAATTCCGGCAGGCTGACCTGCAGGCTTTCGGAGCCAATGCGCCAGTCGCAGTTCAGTGCCAGCTCCAGCCCGGCGCCAATGGCGTAGCCGTGCATGGCGCAGACGATGGGTTTCGAATGAGTGAACAATTGACGGCAGACGCGCTGTTCCTGCCACAGATAATGGCGGCGCTGTTCCTCGGTGCGGCCCTCACGGTGACGCTTCAGATCGGCACCGGCGCAAAAGGCGCGGCCTTCGCCGGCCAGTACCACCACCCGGACATCGGGGTCCGAGTCCGCCGCCATCAACGCCTGTTCCAGCGCTGTGTAGAGTTCCTCGCAGACGGCGTTCAACCGTTCCGGCCGGTTCAGCCGGAGCCAGCGGACAGCGCCGTCGTCTTCTATTCGAACCTCAGTATTCATCCTGCATCTTCACTATGAGTTGTTCCCGCTCTTCCAGCGCGGCGATACCCGCATCGCCGGCCAGATAAGCCGCCTTGTCGAGCAACAGTTCGATCAGCGCCGTGGCCGCGACCAGACTGTTGCTGTAAAACCCGGTGTCAACCGGGACCCGGACCACCGTCTCCGCCAGGGCGGCGATCGGTGAGGTGTGGCTGTCGGTGATCGCGATCATCCGACAGGCCTTCTCTTTCGCCACCCGCGCCACCTTGACCGTGCTCGGGCTGTACGGGTGAAAGCCGATGAACACGGTCAGATCGTTCGGTTCCAGCAGCGCCGCCGCATGGCTGGCGCCCAGTTCGCCGGTGCCCAGCACCGTGACCCGGGGCCGCAGCATCGCCAGGCAGTAGCCCAGAAAACTCGCCAGGCTGGTGCTTTGCCGGCGGGCGTAAATCTTCACCCGGCGGCTGCGATACAGCTGGCGCGCCACCTCGTTCAGCAGCGCTTCGTCATTCCAGCTCACCAACTGATCGAGCGTGGATTGCATCCGTTCGATCCGTTGCCGGGTGTGATATTCCTTACCCGACAACTGCCTCGCCTGCTGGCTGTAATACCGGCTCTGACCACTGCTTTCGCGCCGAAACACCTGCTGAAACGCCTTGAACCCTTCGAACCCCAACTGCCGCGCCAATCGCGACAGCGTCGCCGGGCTGACGCCCAGTTCACCGGCGAGTTCCGTGATCGAACTCATCGCCGCCTGGCGCGGGTTATCCAGCAGTTCGGCCAACACCCGCAGGGAGCGTCGCCCCAGCGCCAGAGTCATCCGCTTGTCCTCGATGGCCGCGCGCACCCGTTGCAGGGCGGCGAGGTTCTTCGGTGGCAGCGGCTCGGCGGTCTGGGTGCCGCTGTTGGCGTTCGATGGTTCCGGCATTGGGGGCATTGTGGCGGGTCTCCCGGTGGGGTTTCAAAATAAAGTTAAAAATGAAAATTTAGTTTCATTCTAGACCGGGGAATGGGGCTTTTGGTGAGTTTTTATTGGAGGCTCGAGGAGAAAATGAAAATTTTTGCAAACTGTAGGTTGGATCGGCCGGCGCTCCGGTAGCCCGAAGGGCGTAATCCGACATTTCGGCGGTGGCAATGGCCATCGAGTACTGTAGGGTGGGCACCGCCCACCATGGGAGAAAGCAGAATGCCTCGCCACCGGTATCGCAACACTGGCTCCGATTAAATATCCGTGGTTGGGACGATTCCATGGTGGGCGGTGCCCACCCTACGGGAGGTGAATATCCAACCCGTGATGGCCGCCGCGCTCACCCCCGCGCCACAACCCCTTCCCCGCGCGGATTCCGGGGCGAATATTTTTCCGGCAACTGGTCAATGTGATCGAAATGCCGAGGATCCTTATACGGCAATTTCATATAGCCGCAGATCCCGAGCCCGCGGATCTCGCCGACGGCCGCCAGAATTTCGTTCAGCAACGCCTCGAACTCCGCTTCCTGACTGGCATCCAACAAGCGGTAATAGTTGTGAATTTTCAGGTTCTGCGGCAACACCTCGAAGATGATGCAACCGGTGTGGTGGATCCTATCCAGCGCTTCGATGGCGTTCATGATCCGGTCAGGCAATACCAGGTGCTCGTCCGGATCGCGACCGTCCTCGAAATAGGAGTGCATCCGTTCCGGCTTGTCGTCCTGGGGCACGGGCGTGACCAGGTAGGGAATGGCGAACCGTTTGGGCACGGTGAAGGGCTCATCCGGGCTGCGCCGGTCGAGGTGGATGGTATCCCGGGCGTTGTACATCACAGCCTTGAAGGTGCCCTGGCGGTACACGCCGCGCGCCAGGTTGACCATGTTGTTGACCGCCTGATGGAAAGAACGCTTCATCGCCGGGTCGTGCAGGCTGAAGGCGGACTCGATGCGCACCCCGTCGCTGTGCCATTTCACCGCCAGGCCGCCGACGATCGGGTAGCGACCCAGCCGGCTGACGGCGGCGACGAAGGCTTTCTCGGTCTCGCCCATGCCCTGCAGGTAGTTCTTGTAATACTTGTCGAGCTGTTCGTCCTCGACGTCCATCAGCGTCATGTCCGGGCTTTGCTGACGCAGGAAGGACTTACGTGACGAATAAACAACGGTGTCGATGTCCCGATGACGCTCACTGACCCAGACCGGGATCATCGGGTGCGGGTCGCCTTCGGTGTTCAGCGCGACGATGTGCCGCATCCGGTCCATTTGCTTGAGGAAATAATTGCCGGCGCGCAGACGCAGGCCAGCGTCGTCGTCCATCATCGCCGCCAGCACACGGGCGAATTCCACCGGCAGGCCCAGCGACTGGGGTGTGATCACCTTGCGTCCGAAGCGGCAGCCCTGACCGGACGCCAGCGCATAGAGCGTCGCCGCCGTGCCCTGTTCGTCGAACCGGGGGGAGGATAAACCGCCGTTTAATTGTTCGTCGCCGATGAAGTAGATGTCGCCGAGTTTGGCGTTGGTGTTTTGCAAGTCGGAGGACATCAGGTCCATCACGTTGGACGACATGAACTGGTGGTTGGCATCCAGTTGGGCGAACACCGAAGAACCCCAGTCGATCAACTGCACACTCTCGGAGTCGGGGTCGAACACCAGGTTGCTGGGCTTGATGTCACCATGCACTACTGGTCGGGCCAGGCCGCTGCCGTCGGTCATATTGCGCAGGTAGTGCAGCATATCCGCCAACTGGGCTGCCAGCTTGAGAATCAACTGCGGGCTTAATCGCCCCTCGCGCAGTCCGTAGATGTCCAGATCCAGACCCGGTGCTCGGGTCATGACCAGAATGGCCTGCTTGCCGACGCGCACAAAGTCGATCACACGCGGTATCTGCGGGTGGTTCAGCAACGACTGCAGATAGCTCTCTTCCTCGAGCTTGTCCTGGACATGCTGCGGCAGGTTGATACGCGAGAATTTGAACACCAGTTCGGTGCCGCCCGAGGTTCGCCCCGCGAAGACGAAACCGAAGGCGCCCTTACCGATCAGTTCGATCTCCCGGTAACCCAGGCGTTCGAGCTGGCGGATGCAGAGCTTGATCCAGGCTTTGAGCTTGGCCGCGTCCTTGTGGGACAGCAGGTAGATGCTCTGCTCTTCGGGGATGTAGAAATGCTGGAGGTTGTGTTCCAAGGTTCGAGGGATAACCGTTGCTGGTTTGCCTCTAGTTTGGTCAATTTTGCCGGGATATGCCAAGCCATTTGGCACTGGACAGGAAACCGGTGACTAAAAACAAAGAGGGCCGCGTATGCGGCCCTCAATCAATCGTCTCGATTCAACCCACGAATCAGTTACGCACCACGGCGCTACCCGGCGCGAAGTTGTCGATGTCGAGCGGGCTGTTGTTCTGGATGAACTCAACCATCACGTCGGCGTCGACGAAGCCGGTATTCACGAAGTTCGGATGGTCCGTCAGCTTCGGATAGCCGTCACCGCCGGACGCCATGAAGGCATTGACCGCCAGGCGGTAGGTACCGTTCGGGTCGATCGGTTCGCCATCGATCCGGGCGCGCGTGACGGCACCGTCGCTGATGCGCAAGGTGATGCCGTCGAACTGGGCGAAGGCACCGCTGCCGGCCTGCTTGGAGGCGGCGACGTTCAGGTAGTTCATCAGCTCTTCGCCGGTGAAGTCGACGTACGCCACCATGTTGCCGAACGGCTGTACGGTCAGAACGTCTTTGTAGGTGATTTCACCGCCTTCCAGATCGGCGCGGATGCCGCCTGAGTTCATGACCGCCACATCGGCTTTGGTCTTCATGCGCTGGGCGCGGGCGACCAGAACACCCAGGTTGGTCGGTTCGTTACGAACCACGGCACGATCGCCGATGAAGTCACCGTTCGCCATACCGACGACCGTGTCCAGCGCTTCGCCACCGGCTTTCTGGTAGGGCGACAGCATGGCCAGCATTTCCAGATCCTGGGCGATTTCAGGACGCATCAGCTGATCGTCGTCACCGCGCAGGTTGATCGGGATCAGATCGTAGGTGTAGTCGACGATTTCGCCGTTGCGCAGCGTCAGGTCCAGACGGCCGACGTATTTGCCCCACTCGTAGGCTTGCAGGATCAGGGTGTCGTTCTGCACGTCCGGCTCGAACAGCGGGTTCTGGCTGTGGCCGCCGACGATGATGTCGATGCCGTCGACGCTGCGTGCCAGGGTGACGTCGCCCGGGGCGTTGCCACCGTGGTTGGCGTTCTGGTAGTGGCCCATGTGGGTCACGGCAACGACCAGGTCGGACTTCTCATCCAGCTCGGGAATCAGATCCTGGGCGACATCGGACGGGGTCAGGAAGTCCAGGTCGCTCATGTACTCGGGGTTACCGATCTTGACCGTGTCTTCGGTGGTGAAACCGACCACGGCGATGCGGTGTTCCTGAACATCGAACATCTCATAGGGCTTGAACAGGTGCTTGCCGCTGTCCTTGTACACGATGTTGGCGGACAGGAAGGGGAAGCCGGCCCATTCGGCCTGCTGCATCAGCACGTCGCGCGGGTTGTCGAATTCGTGGTTGCCGACAGCCATGGCGTCGTAGTCCAGCATCGCCATGCCCTTGAAGTCGGGTTCGGCGTCCTGCAGATCGGACTCCGGCACGCCGGTGTTGATGTCGCCACCGGAGAGCAGCATGACGCTGCCGCCTTCGGATTCGACTTCGGCACGGATGCGGTCGATCAGGGTTTTACGGGCGGCCATGCCGTACTCACCGTCATCATTGCGCCAGAAGCGCCCGTGATGGTCGTTGGTGTGCAGGATGGTCAGTTGGTATTCGGTGTCGGGCTCGTACTTCGGGCCCATCATGGTGCAGCCGGCCAGAACGACCGCTGCCAGGCTCACAGAGGCAGGCAAAAGCTTTTTCATTATTGTGTTCTCCTTGTTTCTCCGACGGGAGTTGACCTATTGGTCAATTCTCGGTCAAACACTTTAACCGGTTTGTAAAAAAACCGAAATACTAAATAACCGATCGGGGGCGTCGAATGCCAACACGGGCGATCAGTGTGTCGTCCCATGCAAGAATGGGTGCCGTTGAGTGCCGATTCGCCCCGGAGAGACTATAGCTCATCCATGAACACCGTGTGACAGGTCAGGTTTTCAACAGGGATTGTTTTTGCCGGCGACTGAGGGATTTGATCTCCGCCTCGCGCTGACAGGCGGCACTGCGGTCCGCGCAGCGTTCCTGATAGACCAGTCGCACCGGTCGGCGCGCGCGGGTATAGCGGGCGCCACCGACCAGTTCGCCGTTGTGCTGGCGCAGCCGGCGTTCCGGGTCGGTCGTGACACCGGCATAGAGCGACCCATCGGCGCAGCGCACCAAATAAACGTACCAATCGGATTTTACGGCGGGGTCGTCCAGTGGCATGGCGGTCCGGCAAGTCAGGGATTCAACAGCGTCCCAGTATAACCGCATTGACTTGCGGACTTCAGGCGTCAGGGTTGAACAGTGATTCAACCCCCATGAATGCAACTTTATTCGCAAATGCTAAATGTCTAGGTTTCCTTAAACAGAGCCTTTAACTTAGACTTAGTGAACATCGTCACAACTTTCCTCCCATTTATGGCTGTGAGCACTCATTCATTCACGTTTCAACCGGACGCTGAAGACAGCTTGCAGCAACTGGGGGCCTATCAGCGCTCCGTTCAGGATAGCCCCCATCTTCTGATACTGGTATTCGCCAACCGTCCCGCCGAGGATCTGGAGCCCATCCTGCCCTGGTTCGACGCCTTGTGGCCCCAGGCTACCGTGGTTGGCGCATACTGCGGCCTGGTCGTCGACCAGGGACGCATCATGAACGATACCGTGGTTGTGCAATGCATGACCTTTGAACGCACTCAACTTCGGCTGAACTACATCCCCTGGGACACCAATCTGCTCGAACTGGGGCAACGCCTGTATGAACCGGTCGTTCGCCAGGACACCCGCGCCGCCCTCACCTTTACCAGCGACCCGAGCTCTCATTACCACGACCTGTTCAGTTGGGTGAACCGGACCCGCCCGGACATCACCATCGCCGGTGGCCGGATGCGCGGCTACGCCGAAGGCTGGGTCTATGCCGACGGTCAGATTCTCACCCATCATGCGGTGACGGTGACGCTGTCCAACCCGACCCTGGACGTACACAGCCAGGCTTACGCCGAATGGCATCTGATCGGCCGTACCTGGAGCGTCACCAAGGCCGTGGGCAATGTCGTGTACGAGCTGGACCATCACCCCATTCAACAGCTCTACGCCCGCTACCTGAACGAAGGCCAGCCACTGGAGCCCGAAGATTTTCGCAATTTTCCACTGATGCGCATTTCCGGCGACGCCCAGATCCTGAGCATGCCGACCGATCCGGCTGGAAACGGTGGCTTTGTCGTTAGCACCCCCTTGCTTGAGGGTGATCAGGTCCGGTTCGCGTACAGCCACCCGTCGATCACCTTTGAGCAGGTCTGCAGCGGCGCCCACCACCTCGGCAAGCACCGTCCGGAAGCGATCCTGGCGTTCAACTGCATCACCCGGGCATCGCTCGACTGCGACAACCCGGAACAGGAACTGACGCCGTTGCAAGCTGTGGCGCCGCTCAGCGGCGCTTATTGTTTCGGGGAGTTCCACCACGAACAGGGCCGCACCTTGCCGTTGCAGCACAGCCTGACCACCCTGGCCATCGCCGAGGACCCGGCGGTGGAAAAGCCGATGCCGGAATACCACAGCCACTCGCTGTCCCGCCTGTTCCGGTTGATCCAGGAGTCGGTCAAGGATCTGGACCAGGTGAATCAGGATCTGGAAGCCGAGGTCGGTCGCAAGACGAAAGAATTGTTCCGCAAATACGAGACCGACAACGTCACCGGCCTTGCCAACCGCGTCGCCCTGCTGCAAAGCCTGCGCGATGCCGACCCCTGGCCCATCGTCCAGGTGTGCAGTCTGAAGGTGAACAACCTGCGGCAAATCAACAACCTGTACGGCTACGCCGTCGGCGACCAGTTGTTGCGCAACCTCAGTTATGCCATTCAGACCGACATCACCGAATTGCTGCCGACCACGGCCCTGGTGTTTCGGGGTTCGCCCAACGAATTCCTGATCGCCGCGCCGGATGCCTGCAGTCACCAGGCTTTTTTCCGGGGTATGGAGCAATTGGCCGAGCGGTTACAGAGCCAGTCCGACCTGTTCAGCGACCGGTTGGTGCAAAACGTCCTGCCGATCCTGCTGACCGCCGGCACCGCCCACCAGGACGAGCTGCCGCCGGACATGTCGCACAGCCCGGAAGACCTGCTGATCAAAGCCTCCGAAGCCCGTCGCCACGCCTACAGCCATCAGCTCCCGATCGCCCGGGCGGTCGACCTGAAGGGCAACGAACAGATCAAACGCGACGGTCTGATCTGGCTCAGCCGGGTACGCAACGCGCTCAGCAACGGGGACATCCTGCCGTACGTCCAGCCTCTGTTCGACCGGCGCGGTCATATCCACCATGTCGAAGCCCTGATGCGGCTGCGGCATGACGATCAGATCTACACCCCGGGCGCCTTCCTGGAGCTGGTCAAGCCGACCCAGCTCTACCCGCGGCTGTCGATGCTGATGATCGACGAGACCTTTCGACAGCTGAAAGATCAGAAGGTCGGGTTCACGCTGAACTTCACCGCCCGCGACCTCGGCAATACCGACCTGATCGAGCGACTGAAATACTGGCTGAAATCCGGCGTCGACGGCAACCGGGTGACGCTGGAAATCGTCGAGTCCGACGGCCTGCGGGATTTCGACCGCTTTGCCTACACCCTGCACGAGCTGCGGCGCCTGGGTTGCAAACTGGCCATCGACGATTTCGGCAGCGCCTACTCCAACCTCGAACGCGTACTGCACCTGAAACCGGACTGGATCAAACTCGATGGCAGCCTGATCCGCCACCTGAACGACAGCGACATCAACCGCATCCTGGTCCGGCGGGTGGTTCAGCTCTGTCAGGACCTGAACATCCGCACCGTGGCCGAGCACGTCCACAGCGAATCCATCCTCAACAGCCTGCACGCCATGGGTGTGGATCTCTTCCAGGGTTTCTTCCTCGCCGAGCCCATGCCGGTCGGCGAATTCTGCCAGACCCGGTTGGCACGCGAGGAGATCTTCGGATGACGGCCGTCGTATTGGTAGGCAGCACCGGTATGATCGGCGAGGCAGTCGCCCGCCGTCTGACCCAGCCGGATTTCGATCCGGTCTGGCTGTTGGTCCGTCGAGAGCGCGGCCAGCCGCATTCGCATCACCGCATACGAGTGGTGGATTTCGACAACCTGGCGGCCATCGAGGATCTCGATCTGACCGGTGACAGCGTCATCTGTGCGTTGGGTACGACGATTCGCAAAGCCGGCTCTCAAGCCGCGTTTCAACAGGTTGATCGGGACACCGTGGTGCGGACGGCCCAATGGGCCCGGGCGCTTGGCGCAAGCCATTTCCTGTTTGTCTCCAGTCTCGGCGCCGATGCGGCGAGCCGCAACTTCTACCTGCGCACCAAAGGCGAGGCGGAGCACGCCTTGCAATCGCTCGGTTTCGAACATCTGACGATCGTACGCCCGTCATTGTTGCTCGGAGAGCGTAGTGAATTTCGCATCGGGGAACGGCTGGGGATGGTGGTTGGTGCCTTGCTGAAACCTTTGTTAAGCGGCCCACTGCGGCGCTATCGACCGGTCGAGGCCGATCAGGTGGCCGCCGTACTCGTCCATCAGGCGGCCAGCCCGGGCGGACCGGCCGTCAATATCTGGGAATCGGAGCGGATCAGCCGGTTTCGACCGGACAGTCGCTGACCGCGACCCAGCGCCACGTCACTTCGGGCTCATCGCTCTGAAACATCAGTTCCAGACATGCCTCGCCGGCCCTCACCAGCCACCGGTCAGGCTGTTGATCCAAGGGTTGCCAATCGGTTTCGGCGTTTCGACGCAACCAACGCTCCAGCGCCGCCACCGTGCCTTCGTCCGAGTCCAGATGGGCTGTGGCGCTGGACAACAACCGTTCCGCAGCCGCTTCCGGATCAGGGTGCGCGGACGTCTCCAGATCCGCACGCAATGCCGACCGAATACGCGCAATCTCCACCGGCTTCAGCCCGTCGATCGCAATCTGCTCCGCCATCAACTCGGCCTGCCCGGCCCGAACCGATGCCAGATGATCCAGCAATCGTTGCGGAGCCAACACCTCCCGTTCCTGCTTGGCCTGGTACCAGGCCACACCCCAGGCACTGCTCCCCAATAGCACAACGACCAATACGACGCCTGACCACACAGCTTTACGGCTGAATACCACGAAAGATACTCCTGTGACTGTAACGGGTGTCATCATACCAAGAGGAGACCCCGTAACGCACAGCCTCCTTTATGAGGTCGATCACAATTACCGCCCGTTTATCTTGCCCGACCCCACGGCATCCGGTAGCGTCCGCCGGATACAACCGCTAGACAAGGACGATCAATGAGCTTAGCCGTGCTCTACAGCCGGGCCCGTCTCGGCATGGACGCGCCTCAGGTCACCATCGAGGTGCATTTATCCAACGGACTGCCGGGTTTCACCATGGTCGGGTTGCCCGAGACCGCTGTGAAGGAAGCCCGCGACCGGGTCCGTTCCGCCATTCTCAACAGCCAGTTCGATTTTCCCGACCGTCGCATCACCGTCAATATGGCTCCGGCCGATTTGCCCAAGCAGGGTGCCCAGTTCGATCTGGCCATCGCGCTGGGCATCCTGGTCGCCAGCGACCAGATCAAGGGCGACGGTCTGGAGGAATATGAATTCCTCGGTGAACTCTCACTCAGCGGGGATGTGCGCGCCGGTCCCGGTGCGCTGCCGGCGGCCATCGCCTGCACCGCCGCGGGGCGGACCCTGGTCACCAGTCTGGATAACGCCAATGAAGCCGCCCTCGCCAGTGACAGCGACGTGCGCTATGCCGAGCATCTGTTGCAGGTGACCAGCCATTTTCGCGGTCAACGCGCTCTGCCCCGGGCCGAATACGAGCCCACGACCATTCCGACCCCTTTGCCGGAACTGGCCGATGTCAAAGGCCAGCAGACGGCCAAGCGAGCCCTGGAAATCGCCGCTGCCGGGAGGCACAACCTGTTGTTTTTCGGGCCTCCGGGTACCGGTAAGACCCTGCTCGCCTCGCGACTGCCGGGCCTGTTGCCACCGCTCGATGAGCAGGAAGCGCTGGAAGTCGCCAGTGTCCACTCGATCTGCGGGATGCAATTGAATTGGGGACGTCGACCGTTTCGCTCACCGCACCACACCGCCTCGGGCGTGTCGCTGATCGGCGGGGGGTCGATCCCCAGGCCCGGGGAAGTCACACTGGCGCATCGTGGTGTCTTGTTTCTCGATGAATTGGCGGAATTCCCGCGCTCGGTGCTCGACGTCCTGCGCGAACCGCTGGAAAGCGGCGAGGTCCACATCTCTCGGGCGGCCCGGCAAACCCAGTTCCCGGCGAATTTCCAGTTGGTGGCGGCCATGAACCCCACCCCCGGCGGTTACAGTCCGGACGACCCGCGTTCGCAGCGCTATACTCGCGAGCAGATGCAACGCTACATTTCCCGTCTGTCCGGCCCCTTTCTGGACCGCATAGACCTGCACATCGAGGTCCCGACCCTGCCCCGCGAGATGCTGACACGCCCCACCCAGGAAGAGACCACAGCCGAGGTACAAAAACGGGTTGTCTCCGCCTGGAACCGGCAAATGACACGCCAGGGGTGCGCCAACGCCGACCTGGGCGGGAAAGGGCTGGAAGCGGCCACGCGCCTCGGCGACGCCGAACGGGCGCTGCTGGAAAACGCCCTCGATCGACTGGGTCTCAGCGCTCGCGCCTACCACCGCATTCTCAAGGTCGCCCGGACGGTCGCGGACCTGCGCGACCAGGACGCCATCGACAAGTCCGCGCTGATCGAAGCGCTCAACTGCCGGCAGCTGGAAAAGTTATTGGGAGGGCAGTCCGCTTATTGAGCCGCCAAAATCCAAAGCAAGCGGCTCGAGGCCGGACTGGTCAATATGAACCACCTCAGTCACGGCTGGGTGCGTTCTTCAACATGACTCGACCGAAGGCCAGAAAATCGTCCAGATGTTTTTCAATGATGGTGGTAACGATCGGCAATTGCAGCGCCCGATAATCATGCACGGCGATGTTCCGGAACCCGACCATTCGTTTGAGCGATTCGGACATTCCGCTGTCAATCCATTGGGCACGTTCCAATAACGAAAAGACATCCCTTGCACCTTGAGGTATGCCCAACTTATCGCGACGAATCAGGTAGTGGCCGATGTCCAGCGCTGCTTCACAGGCACGCTGGATGTTCAGGATGGCGGCATCCTGGCGGGTGAAGTTAGTGGCAAAGGTTTCCGGTTCGGCTTCGTATTCCTCGCGGGCACGCTGAACGCAACGTTCTATTGTCGCCACCTTGTTCAAGATCACATCATCGGTCATGAACACTCCCGGTTTGTTGAATATCCCGCAGCAAACCGGCCCGTGCGGTGTTGAGTTCCGTCATTTCACTGAGCACCATGGCTTCGAAGGTGTCGGCCTGGCTATCCAGTGCCCACCAGCGCTCGGCTGTGGTAATGATCTGGTATTGCATCACCGTCGTCGCAGCCCTCAGGTCAAGCAAATCCACCGGGCAATGCGCCTGTTCGCTCAGCACTCCGGCGGTCTCGAACAACTGCCACGGGTCGGCGTAGCCGGCGACCAGAATCGCCAGATCCCAGTCACTGTCGGGTCGGGCTTGGCCGGTTATTCGGCTGCCGAAGGCGTAAACCGCCAATAGGTTCGGGAACTGCCGAGACAGTATGGCCAGGGCGCTGTCATGAAAGACCTGAGGCATGGGGACTCTGTTTAAGCGAGTTTGAACCGTCATTCTATGCAGGAATGAACCCGGTTACCAAACCCGACCACCGACTCACGCCCATTAACCTCCGAAATACGGCGCTTGTCCTGCGACAGGGTTCACAACGCCAGCGACCCTCCTACCAATGACCGAGCGCTGATCAGTTTTTAGCCGACCATACTGATCAAACCTGAATGCTGATTCAGGTCACAGTTAAAACAACAACAAGATCACGAGGATACACCTATGCGACACAGCATGATGGTCGGCCGCTGGCTGACCGGACTTCTGGTGGGCGCGGCCTGCCTGGCATCCACGGCCTGGGCGGGCACCCGTCACGATTACACCTTCCAGGCTCAAAGCTATGCGGGTTCCGAAACCCGTCAATACAGTGTTTACGTTCCGGACGGATTTTCCGGCGCCCGTCCGATGGTTATGACCCTTCATGGCTGCAAGCAGACGCATGAGGATGTTCTGGCCGACTGGGGCATGAAAGCCGCCGCCGATGAGTACGGTTTCATTCTGGTCACACCCTTCATCACCACCTACAACGGACTGCGTAATGAAAACTGCTGGGGATTCTGGTTCGAGGAGCACCGCCACCAGGGCGGGGGCGAGGTCGAAGACCTGCACCAGATCGCCCTCGAAGTGGAAGGCCAGTTCAACATTGACGCCAACCGGCGCTACATCACCGGCTTGTCATCCGGTGGCGCCATGACCGTCGTCGCGGCCGTGGCGCACAACGAATACTGGGCGGCCGCGGCTTCAGCGTCGGGTCTGCCCTATGGCGAAGACGCCGCCTCGGTCTCGCTCAGTGGCCAGTGTCCGGGCAGCGCCACCTTTCACTCGGTCAGCCGGGTGGCCAGCGACATGAAACTGGAGCTGGACAACGAATACGCTATACCGATGATGGTGTTGCAGAACGAGGATGACTGTACCGTCGTCCAGCCCGCCGGTCGCAATATCCGCGATGCCCACTTGCGGGTGTTCGGCGCGGACGACTTCAATTCACCGACCGAAGCGCTGGCGTCAACGGCCAATTGCACCTATTACCAGCAGGACTATGGCTGCCAGCACCAACGTTTCACCGAAGATGGCACCACCGGCACCCGCTCGATCGTCGAGACGGTTTTCTTCAACGGTCCGCTGAGCACCGCCAACAGCCAGGACACCGATCACGGCCACTACTGGGTCGGTGGTGCCGACGGCAACGAAGGCAAGTGGGCCGTGCGTCAGGGGCCGGTCTATCCGGACATCATCTGGGATTTCTTCAACCGTCACGGCCGCATCGCCGAGCCGGCCATCAATAAACCGGTGATCACGCTGGCCGGGGACAACCCGATGGAGATCACGCTGGGCTCCACCTTCACCGACCCCGGCGCCAGCGCGACCGATGTCGAAGACGGCACCGTCAGTGTGACCGCCCAGTGCGACGTCGATACCGGCACTGCCGGCGACTATTACTGCACCTACTCGGCCACCGACTCCGACGACCACACCACGGTGGCCACCCGAGTCGTCACCGTCGTCGACCCGAATGCCCCGACCGAAACCTGTGTCGAATCGACCGACTCGCCACAAGGGCACATCAACAACAGTCGCGCCAGTGCCGGCGGCAACTACAACCTGCGCGCGCTGTCCACGGGCGACAACGCCGACATCGGTTTCGCCTGGGACAGCTGGTCCTCGGTTACCCTGACCGAAGGGGAACCCGGGCAGTGGTTCGCCCAGCAACCGGAAGCCTGTCAGGGCACCGAACCCCCGTCGGGCGGTTTCACCTGCCAGGACTGGTACGACAGCAACATGAACCACGACTACGGCGGTCGCGCCTACTATTCGGGCGGCTACTACACCGACGGCGGAAATGATTACCTGGGCGGTTTATCCGGCACTTACAGCTGGGTGAGCGAAACGTCCGAGGGGTATTTTGAAGCGGGGCAATGCCCGAGCTGAAGTTCAGTTTCCGGGGCTTTGGGACGAGCCCCGGTCAGTCATCTGAGAACAGAGAGATTCAACGTTGAACGATGTGCGCCTGGGTCAAGTCGTTATTATCGACCACCCAGGTGGCCTTCTGCATGGGCGCCACTTCGCCAAGGTACAGTTGTTGGCCTTCGACATACCGGCGATTCGAGGCATGGTCGGGATCCGGATTCAAATCAAACCGGGCATTTCCACGCGGCACCGAGACCTCAAAATCGACATGAAGAAAGACGGAGCAGTGCCAGTATTCCATCAGTGTTTCTCGGTGAAGGAAAATACCATCGATCAAAAGAAGAGCGTTCTCCGGCACTGACACAGGGTCCGCGGAGATCGGAACATCCGCATCGCAATCAAACACCTCGGTTACAATACGTCGATCCCCATTGATGGACAGCGGGTCCAACAGCGACTGCTTCAGTGCCTGATAATTGTAGGAGTCCCGATAGAATCCTTCCGGGCTGAACTTTCCCTGTTGATATCGATGGTGGCGAGGGTGATGAAATCCGTCCACGGAAGCGCGGATGACCGGCCTGACGGACAGGTTCTTCAAAATATCGGCCAGTTCGTTGGAAAAACAGGTTTTGCCCGCCCCGTCGACGCCGTCGACAGCAATACGAGCCGGACGATCCTCAGGACTGAGCGACAGGATACCGTTGGCGACTGTCAACAGAGTCGATTCACGCACAATGAATCAACGCTCGGCAGAATACGGATCCACCGCCAGCAAGTAAGCCCGCAGATCGGCCTTGTTGGGTTGGTTGTGCAACCATTCCCGGATGTCCTTGACCTTTTGGTAGGCTTCCTCGCCGAATTTGTCCCGGTAAAGCGCCTCGAACGCGGCTTTGGCGCTGTCCTGACGGATTTGGTTCTGCCAGTGACGGGTAACCACGGCATTCAAGGATCCGGCCAGCCCCTCTTTCTTCAGCAGTTCCCACTCGCCCTTGTCGAGCCAGATGCCGCCGACATGCGGGCTGTAGTCCAGGCGATGCGGACTGCCAGCCGAAAACTTGTATTTCTGCATCAATGCCCCGGTTTGAGGGCAGAGCATCGCGTGTTTGGATTCCTCAGCTTCCAACAATTGGCCATCCGCCGTGTTATCAAACTCATAGTCGGGATGGTTTTCCTTCCAGGCAATGTAGTCTTCCACCAGAATCCAGTGCCCGTCACAGCTGGTGCACTGGTGAGCCCGAAATTGGTCGTCGATGAAGTTGGGTTTTAACTGACCGCTCTGACAGCTGGGGCAATCCATATTCAAAGTCCTTGTGTCTAAATTTCGATGTCGTATTCGATGGCCACCGCCAGGTGCGGCGATATGCGGGGTTCACGCAGGATCTGCACATCCATGACGAAATCGGCGATGGTCGGCGTGACCATCTGGTAGTCGAGGCGCATGCCGTTGGCCTGGGCTTCGTCGAACGGCCACCAGGTGTGCTGACGATCCTTGCGGTTCATCAGGCGGAAGGCGTCGACCCAGCCGATCGGGCCGGTGATCTGGTCCATCCAGGCGCGTTCCTCCGGCAGAAAACCGGCTTCGCGCTGGTGGCTCTCCCAGTTGCCCAGGTCAATGGAGCGATGGGCGATCTGGTAGGAGCCGGCGAAGATGAAGTCGCGACGTTTGCGCCGCGTTTTCTTCATGTGCTGCTGCAGCACCTCCAGAAAGGCCAGCTTGTGCTCGATCTCGTCCTCGGTCACAGCATGGGGCACGGACAGGGAGGCGACGCTGACGTTGTCGAAATCCGCCTGGATAAAGCGCCCTTCCAGATCCCACTGTGGGTTGCCCAGGCCGCGAATTATGGCCTTGGGCATTGCCCGGCTGTAGATGGCGGTGCCTGAGTAACCGTCTTCTTCGGCGTCGAAGAAGAAGGCATTCCAACCCGGCACGTCCAGGAAGACCTCGGGCAGCTGATATTCTTTGGCGCGCAGTTCCTGAACGCAGACGACATCCGCGTCCAGTTTCTCCAGCCATTCGAGGAAACCGCGTTGGGAGGCGTTAACTATACCGTTTAAGTTTAAGGTGACGACTTTCATCCTGTCTATCCAGTCAAAAAGCGCGCGTATGATAACGGCGCATAACCGCCCTGTCACGGCTACAAAGGCCGATCCGGCGCGGCATACAAAGGTTTTTCGACCCAGGTCACTATTGGGTCTGTTAATGCGTACCAATTATCCGGTCGGGCTGTGTGACTTACCGCACGGCCGTTTTTTTATTCATGAGGCGCTTTCCGCTATACTCGCGCGCCCAGGCCCGCCGGGCCCCAACCACTACCACTTGAGGGGGCTTAATTCCATGGATAGTACACATTCCCACGACAGTACAGAAGCGCTGAGCGCCTGGCAGCGCGACTTTATCGATTTCGCCATCGACCAGGGCGTGCTCGCCTTCGGGGAATTCACCCTCAAGTCCGGCCGCCACAGCCCCTATTTCTTTAACGCCGGTCGCTTCCGCACCGGTGAGGCCCTGGACCGCCTGGGCCGGTATTACGCCCAGGCGCTGGTCGATTCCGGGCTCGAGTTCGACATGTTGTTCGGCCCGGCCTACAAAGGCATTCCGCTGGCGACCACCACAGTGGTCTCCCTGAACCGGGACCACAGCCGCAGCGTGCCCTATGCGTTCAACCGCAAGGAAGCCAAGGACCACGGCGAGGGTGGCCAACTGGTCGGGGCCGACATGGAAGGCCGGGTCGTGATCGTGGACGACGTCATCACCGCCGGCACGGCCATCCGTGAAGTGCAGGCCATCCTCGGCCAGCATCCCAAAGCCCAACTGGCCGGCGCCGTCGTCGCCATGGACCGACAGGAGAAAGCCCCGGACAGCGATCAATCGGCCATTCAGCACCTTGAAGCGGAATACGGCATCCCGATCATTCCGGTCATCACCTTCGGGCAATTGATCACCTATCTGCGGGACCGCCCGGAATTCGCCGAGCACCTGCCCGCCGTACAAGCCTATCGACAGCGGTACGGTGTCGCGTAACCGGACTTTAACCGGACTTGCTTCACCTTTCGTGCCCTCACCCGATGACATGGACTATCCTTTGAGGGCACAATGCCTGTTCAATAAATACACTGCAGTCCGACCGATCCCATGCTTAAACACCTAATCGCCACTGCGTTGATGCTGACTGTGCTGCCGCTGGCAGCCGAAGCCCAGCAGTTTTTCCGTTACAAGGATGAGAACGGTCAAATCGTCATCAACAGCTCTATTCCGCCCGAATTCGTCAAGAACGGTTACGAGATTCTCAATGAGAAGGGCGTGGTCTTGAGGGAAGTGGCTCCCCAACTGAGCGAAGAGGAAATCCGCCGTCGCCGCCAGGAACAGGAACGCATCGCCAACCAGGAGGCGCGCGATGCCGAGTTGACCAAACTCTATCGCTCGCCCATCGATGTCGACCGGGCGATGAAGACCTGGCTCAGCCGGCTGGACATGGAAATCCGGCTCAAGGAAAACCGCATCGCCATCCTGCGCACCGAGTACAACCAGTTGCAGTCCAAGGCGGCGGACCAGGAACGCGCCGGCAAGGCCGTCGATGAAGGCCTGCTGGCCGACATGGCGCAGATCGAAGAGGAAATCGAACGCTATCAGTCCGAAATCGCCGAGGTCGAAGCCCGCCAGGAAGAGGCGCGCGATCGCTTCCAGCGCGACCGGGCCCGCATGGTTATCCTCTACGAACGCCGCACCGGCAAGGACTGGGTGGAACCGGAAAACCGCGACGACTGAACTTTTCAGCGGCCGATCGGTCGGATCAGGGGACACACAGACAACCGGATAGAGAGTCGCCCCATGACACCGACCGCCCCCAACACCCGCGACGGAGTGCGCTAGATGCAACGCTGGATTCTGCTCGGCCTCATCGCTGCCGCCATCGCCGCCTTCTTCCTGTTCGATCTCGGCCAGTACCTGACGCTGGACCAACTGAAAGCCCGTCAGGCCGAGCTGGCCATTTTTCGCGCCGAGCACCCTGGCCTGCTCGCGGTCGGTTACCTGCTAATCTACATCCTGGTGACTGCGTTATCCCTGCCCGGTGCCACCCTGATGACACTGGCCGGTGGCGCCGTCTTTGGTGTGTGGCAGGGCCTGCTCCTGGTCAGCTTCGCCAGCTCCATCGGCGCCACCCTCGCCTTTCTGGTCGCCCGTTTCCTGCTCGGTGACTGGGTGCAAAGCCGGTTTCATGACCGATTGACCGCCATCAACGAGGGGATCGAACGAGACGGGGCGTTTTATCTGTTCTCGCTGCGCCTGGTACCGCTCTTCCCGTTCTTCGTCATCAACCTCGTTATGGGTTTAACCCCGATCAGGACCTGGACGTTTTATTGGGTCAGCCAGGTCGGCATGCTCGCCGGTACCGCCGTTTATGTGAATGCGGGTACTCAGCTGGCGCAGATCGACAGCCTGGGCGGGATTGTCTCGCCAAGTCTGCTGGTGTCCTTTGCGTTGCTGGGGCTGTTTCCGCTGGTGGCCCGGAAGGGGTTGGAGTGGATCAAGCATCGGCGCGGAATTGAAGGCTCGGTGTAAAAGAAGAGGTAGGGCAGAAGTGGTCCGACACTTCTGCCCTACTCTTGTCTCAATAATGGTACTTAACCACCAGCCCATACCAATTCTGGCCGTTGTTCGGCTTTTGCACACTGCCGTTGGAAATGTGCTGGAAGCGCCAGCCCGCCTGCCAATCCTTGTAACGCGCCCCAAGCCCCATGACCTGGCTGAATTGCCAGTAAGTGCTGTATTCATCCGGTCCCAGCGAGGTGGACGTCAGGTAGGCCGCCCCCAGTCCGGTCTCGAACACAAGCGTGGCCGGCCCGACCGGGAGTGACCAGTCGAACAGCGGCGTCAGGTTGGCCATGGGCTGTTCTTCGCCCTGGTAGGTGGCCTGGCCCAGCCCCAGTTCCAGCCCCGAGGTCACCGACACCGGCCCGAACCGGGCGCCCAGCGGTATATCCCATTGCAGCAACAGCCGCCCGCGTTCCTTGCCCGAATCCCAGGCGTAGTCGAACCCCGCGCTGCTGGCGTGGAAAGCGTTCACCGCCAGCAGAGTGCCCACCGAGGTGCCCACGGCCAGGTTGTACATCTTCAGTTCATCGGCGTTGGCGGTCGCCGCGGCCAGCAAGGCCACTACCAGAATCGCTCGCATCCCATCCTCGAATACCGTGTAAACAGGCGGGCATTATATCGACCCCGCTTCTGACTGCTATACTCCAGCGATGCTGAACCGTCTGATCTTCATCCTTCTTCTGGCCGGATCGCTCCCGGCTGCGGAACTCAAACCCCTGATTGTCGCTTCCGAGGTCTGGCCGCCCTACGTGACCGATCGAAGCGACCTGCCCGGCTTCGATGTCGAGGTCAGCCGGCGCGTGCTGGCCGACCTCGGCTACGATCTGCAACTGAGATTGATGCCCTGGCGCCGCGCTCTGGTGCACGCCAAAAGCCGCGAAGTCGACGCCGTTCTGGATGCGTTCGATGGTCCGGACCGGCACGCCTGGCTCTATTATCCGGACGAACCGCTCAGCACCAGCACCAGTTCGCTGTTTTGCCACGATTGTGATCGAACGAGCGCCCCCGGTCTCGAAGAACTGACCAACGCGATCGTCGCGGTTAACCGCGGTTACCAGTATTCGGACGCGTTCGACGCCCACCCGGGGATCGACCGGGTCGAGGTCGGCTCCTTCCGGCAAGGCTTCATGCTGCTGGCGCGCGGGCGAGTCGATTACTACGCCATCAACAATCGAGTCGGGCTGTTCACGCTGCAGCAGATGGACGAAGCGAGCGACTTTCGCCTGCTGACACCGCCCATCGCCCCGGTCGAGCCGGTCTACCTGGTGTTCGCCCACAAACCGGGCCTCGAGGCGTTGTCGCGGCGGTTCAGCGAGCGATTGGCCGAATTCAAGCAAACCGAAGACTACCGCGCCATCCTGGCCCGATACGGGATCGTCGAGGACGGAGGTGCGAATCCGGCGCTCGGCTTGGCGCCCGTCGAATAAAACCCGTGACAGGGTCCACAGTCTCCCGGCCAGACTGTACAATGGCTGTTTTCCGTTTGACCAACCGTCTGGATCGCTCATGCACCCGGGATCGCCCGCCACGCACCGTTCACGCCGAATGTTCCGGCTCGTCCTGCTGACCACTGTGCTGCTCGGCCTGGCCGGCTGTGGCCAAAAAGGCGACCTCTACCTGCCCCCCGAGCCCCAGGACGCCCAACTCACCCCGACCGATCAGGCCAGCATCACCCCATGACCGACGCCCAAACCACTTTCGAATACCGCCAGGGCCAACTCCATGCCGAAGACCTGCCCCTGGCCGACCTGGCCCGGCAGTACGGTACGCCGCTCTATGTCTATTCCCAAACCGCCATCGAACGGCAGTTCGATGCCTACAAGGAAGGCCTCGGCGACCACCCGGGGCTGATCTGCTACGCGGTCAAGGCCAACTCCAACCTGGCCGTGCTCGATGCGCTGGCCCGGCGTGGAGCGGGATTCGACATCGTCAGCCTGGGTGAACTGGAACGCGTTCTGGCCGCCGGAGGCGATCCGGCCAAGGTGGTCTTCTCCGGCGTCGCCAAGCAGGCCGACGAGATGCGCCGCGCGCTCGACGTCGGCATCCACTGTTTCAACATCGAGTCCGAAGGCGAGCTGGAGCGGCTGAACCAGGTCGCCGGCGAGATGGGTCGGGTCGCCAACATCTCGATCCGGGTGAACCCGGACGTCGACGCCCAGACCCACCCCTACATCTCCACCGGCCTGAAGCAGAACAAGTTCGGCATCGCCATCGAGGAGGCGCCGCGCGTCTACCGCCACGCCGCCAGCCTGCCCCACATCGCCGTGGTCGGTGTGGACTTCCACATCGGCTCCCAGATCCTGAAAAGCGAACCGTTCGAAGACGCCACCGACCGGGTACTGGCGCTGGTCGACGAACTGGCGGACCAGGGCATCCGCCTCAAGCACGTCGACATCGGCGGCGGCCTGGGCGTGCGCTACCAGGAGGGTGAGGTCGAACCCGATGTGCGCGCCTATGTCCGGGCTGTCGCCGCGCACCTGAAACAACGCAATCTCGAACTGATCCTGGAACCCGGCCGCAGCATCGTCGCCAATGCCGGCGTCCTGTTGACCCGGGTCGAATACCTGAAGTACAACGGCGACCATGCCTTCGCCATTCTCGATGCCGGCATGAACGACCAGATCCGTCCGGCGTTGTACCAGGCCTGGATGGACGTGCAGGCGGTCCGGCCCCACGAAGACGGCACCGAAGCCGCCTGGGACCTGGTCGGGCCGATCTGCGAAACCGGCGATTTCCTGGCGAAAGAACGGCGGCTGAACCTGAAGCCGGACGACCTGCTGGCCGTCATGTCCGCCGGGGCCTATGGCTTTGTCATGGCCTCCAACTATAATTCGCGTAATCGGCCGGCCGAGGTCATGGTCGCCGGCAACCGCTCTCAAGTGGTGCGCCGGCGCGAGACCCTGGACGACCAGATTACCCTCGAATCCCGACTCTCTTGAGGCTTTGATGCGTCTGAAGTTCACCAAAATGCACGGCCTGGGTAACGACTTCATGGTCATCGACGGTGTCACCCAGTCGGTCGAGCTGTCGCCGGAGCGCATCGAGCGTTGGGCCGACCGCCACTTCGGCATCGGCTTCGATCAACTGTTGCTGGTCGAACCCCCGACCCGACCGGACCGTGACTTCCGCTACCGCATCTTCAACGCCGATGGCAGCGAAGTCGAAAACTGCGGCAACGGCGCCCGCTGCTTTGCCCGCTTCGTGGTCGACCACAACCTGATCCACGCCGACCGCATATGCGTCGAAACCGCCGGCGGCGACCTGGAGCTGATCATCCAGGACGACGGCCAGGTCACGGTCGACATGGGCCGGCCGCGCCTGGCACCGGAGAAAATCCCTTTTCTGGCCGACGAACGCGCGCTGCTCTACCCGCTGACCACCGAAGACGGAACCCAACTGGACGTCGCCGCCGTCAGCATGGGCAACCCCCACTGCGTGATTCGTGTCGACTCGGTCGACACCGCCCCGGTGGAGACGCTGGGCCCGGAACTGGAAGAACACGAACGCTTCCCGCAACGGGTCAACGTCGGTTTTCTTGAGGTGGTCGATCGCACTCACGCCCGGTTGCGCGTGTTCGAGCGCGGCGTCGGCGAAACCCTGGCCTGCGGCACCGGTGCCTGTGCGGCCATCGTCGCCGGCCACATCAACGGTTGGTTCGACGACCGTGTTCACATCGCCCTGCGAGGTGGTACCCTGCTGATTGAGTGGCCGGGTGAAGGCAATGTGCTGATGACCGGGCCGGTGGAAACGGTATTTGAAGGAGTCGTCGGGTGACGGAAACACTGAGCGACAATGATCTGAGCCCCGAAGCTGTCGCGCACTATCTGCGCCGCCATCCGCGTTTTTTCGAGGATCATCCGAACCTGCTGAAAAAACTACACCTGCGGCACGATGCCGGCGAGGCCATCTCGCTGATGGAGCGGCAGAACCAGATCCTGCGCCAGGAAAACCGCCAGTTGATCGACCGATTGAACCATTTCATCCAGGTCGCCCAGCGCAACGACCGCCTCTTTCTGCAATTGCAGCGGCTGGTGCTCGACCTCTTGTCGCAAGCCGGCTGCAACGACCTCCTCTCCACACTGCAACAGGGCCTGGTCCGGGACTTCGACGTCCATGAAACCACGGTCATCCTGTGCGACCGGCCCAACCAGGATGGCGACGCCTGGCTGCAGATCGACCGCGACACCCTGGCCGGTCACTATCCGAAACTGGTGCATGAGCGCAAGGCGCTGTGTGGCGGTTTCGACGAGGAAGAGCGCAACTTCCTGTTCGCCGGTCTGCCGGTGCAATCCATCGCACTGGCCCCGCTGGAACGGCACGGAGAGGTCAACGGGCTCCTGGCCCTGGGCCACCACTCGGCCGAACATTTTCGCAGCGGCACCGACACCCTGTTTCTGACCCACCTGGCCAGCGTCATCAGTGAACTGCTGGGCAGGATGGGCGACGACTGACCGCCCCCGATCCGACCGGTATCCGACCTCATTCGTGATCGGCACCCGCGTACATGGACGTACAAACGGATAGGGGCCACCACCTAAGGACACGGTTGCAGATGCACGATTCCCTGCTGAAACCGGCGAAACGCATCGCCTTGTTGTACATCCTCGTCAGCGGACTCTGGATCCTGTTCTCGGATCAGGCGGTCAACATGGCATTCGAGGATCCGTTCTGGCGCAACCGGGCGCAAACCGTCAAAGGCTGGCTGTTCGTTCTGGTCACGGGCCTGCTGCTGTATGGTCTGGTGCTGCGCTCGCTGAAACGTCTGCGCACCGTCGCTCTGGAAGACCCGCTGACCCACCTGCCCAACCGCCAGGCTTTCGAGGCGGAACTCAACGAACGCTGCCGACACGCCAACCAGTATTTCTGCACCAGCATTCTCGACGTCGACCATTTCCAGGACCTGAACGATGAACACGGCCATGCCGAAGGCGACGACCTGCTGCTTGCGCTGCGTCGCTCGCTGGACCGGTTTCTGGATGAAGACTGGTACATCGCCCGGCTGGGCGGGGATGAATTCGGCCTGTTGTCGCCCGCAAAGCTGGACAAGAAAACCGCGCGGGAGACACTCGATCAGCTGCAACGCGAACTGACCCGAACCAGTGACCACCCGAGCCTGTCCAAACACACACTCTGTACCGGGACCAGTTTTCACCCCTCCGATGGCGGGACAGCTCGGGATCTGATGCGCCACGCCGACATGGCGCTGTTTCACGCCAAGACGCACGGGCGGGACCAGCATGCCGTCTTCAACGAGGATCTGAAATTCCGTCTGATGGAACGACTGGCGCTGACCAAGGACCTCAAACAGGCCTGCGACGACCTGAGTTTCGAGTTGGTGTACCAACCTCAATGGAACATGGAACGCGATCTCTGGATCGGGGCCGAGGTATTGATTCGCTGGCATCACCCCAAGCGTGGTTATGTGTCGCCGGCCGAATTCATCCCCCTGGCCGAAGAGCAGGGCCTGATCAGCGTCATCACCGAATTCGTGCTGACGCGCGCCCTGGAGGAAATGCGACAGGCGGGCATCGGTCATCTTCAACTGCCGCGCCTGTCGATCAACCTGTCCCGGAAAGCCTTGCTGGACCAGCACCTGATGCAACGTCTGTTCGACCGGGCCCGGTCCAAGCCGGAACAGAGACCGGCGTTGATTCTGGAAATCACCGAAACGGCCGCCATGGAAAACCTGCAAGCCACGCTGGCGGCCATGGAAGCCTGGCGCCAACAGGGCATCGCCTTTTCAATGGACGATTTCGGCACCGGCTATTCCTCGCTGGCGATGCTCAAGCAACTGCCGCTGAGCGAGCTTAAAATCGACCGCAGTTTTATCCAGGATATTCCCCAGGACCGCAACGATGAGGTCATCACCCAAACAATACTGGCGATGGCGCGCGTGTTGTCACTGGACGTGGTGGCCGAAGGCGTGGAAACCGCCGACCAGGCCGCCTTCCTGACCCAGTTCGGCTGCGCCACCATGCAGGGGTATTATTTCGCCAAACCGATGCCGATCGGTGAATTGAAAGCCTTGCTGGAAAAAGACAACGCCACCGCTCAACCATACCGGTAGGGTGGGCACGGCCCACCGGGGAAGAACAGTTGGCCGAAGCATTGTGCCTGTCGGCTGCTCAAATCATGTTGCCAAAAACAATGACCGATGGCTTAACCCAGCTCACCGGTGGGCGGTGCCCACCCTACGCGATTAAGCTCCAACGAATTTCAGCACCAGCGACGCCGTCCCCAGAAAGGCAAAAAAACCGACGACATCGGTCACGGTGGTGAGCACGACCGAACCGGCCAGGGCCGGATCGATCTTCATCCGTGACAACACCCAGGGTATGGCAACACCGGCCGCCGCAGCGGCCAGCAGATTGACCAGGATGGCAAAGGCGATCACCCACATCAAAGCCGCACTGCCGAACCACCAACTGGCCACCAGCCCGATCACGATGGCCCAGACGATGGCATTGACGACGCCGACCAGCATCTCCTTGCGCATCAGACTGGTCACGTTGGCCGCCCCCAGTTGGCCGGTCGCCAGACCGCGTATGGCCAGCCCCAGGGTCTGACTGCCGGCGATGCCGCCCATGCTGGCGACCACCGGCATCATCACCGCCAGTGCCACCCACTGCGACAGGGCCGCTTCGAACAGACCGATCACCCAGGCCGCCAGCAAAGCCGTGACCAGATTGATGCCCAGCCAGACACTGCGCTTGGGCACCGCCCGCCGCAGCGGCGAAAACAGGTCTTCCTCTTCCAGGCCGCCGCCACTGAGTTGCATCATCTGCTTTTCCTGCTCCTCGACAATGACATCGAGCGCGTCGCGAGCGGTAAAGCGGCCCAGCACAGTGCCGTTTTCGTCGACCACCGGCAGCATGGCCCGGTCCGCACTGTGGACTTTCTGGGCGCCGTCGTGCAACGACAAGGCGGGATTGAGCGGCAGGATGTCCGGGTCGATAAAGCGGCTGAGTGGTGCCTGAGTCGGCGTCTGCATGGCCGCGTCCAGCGACAGACAGCCCTTGTAGCGTCCGTCCTCGTCGACCAGTACTATGACATCGGTCATCTCCGGCAACCCGGTCTCACGCAGCGCCTTGCGGAACAGTCGCCCGGGGGTTTCCGCTTCGGCGGTGATGACATTGAAGCTGAGCCAACGGCCGAGCTGGTTGTCGTCGTAACCGAGGGCCGCCTGCAACTGCTCGCGCTCTTCCTGATCGAGTCGACGCAACACCTTGCGACCAAGCTGGCCCGGCAGGTCGTCCATCAGTTCGAGCAGGTCTTCCGGGTCGGTCCGCCCCAGCCACTGCAACAAGGCGTCCGGCGGCGCCGCTTTCAGCAACGAGCGCCGGTGCTCGTCGTGCAATTCAACCAGGACAGCACCCCGCAGGGCCGGCGGCACGGCCTGCCAGACGGTCAGCCGCTGCTCGAACGGCATACACTCCAGTGCGAAGGCGATATCGGCCTCGGACAGCCCTTCGAACCACTCGCGGCTGGCCGGTCGTTCCTCGGCCAACTCTTCAAGCCAGAATTCAACGTGTTCCTGCAGGGTGTCTTCGCGTGTCGACATGAGCGTGTCCTGATCCGATCCCGGGAAAAAGTAGAGCAAACAAGCACTTACTATAGCATGCCTGGGCGGGAAGCCCGGCGGTGATGAGCGCTTGTTGACTCAAGGACCGGTACGCTCCGTTGACCGGTTTCGGATGCATACAGGTCGTGGTCTTTGCGCGACGTCGGTGTTTAACGGGAGGGTGCGGCCACCGGCGTTCTCAATCGACCAGCCAGCTTCAAGCCGTCCCTCAGGTTGAGGCTCATCAGCCCCAGATTAACGGCACCGGCCAGCAGTTCCACCGACTGCAGCGCATAAAAGGCACCATCAAAGCGCCCTTGCCCCGCCCAGGTATTCAACACAATCGCACAGGGAATCAAAACCAGAAGACCATTCATCGCGATGAACGGCATACGTTTCTTTTTCACGGCCACCCACCGGCCACCTCGCTCCCTGGCCAAGCGAAACCCTGAACCGCCCACAGCCATAAGGCAGGGAATCAGGATAAACAGACCGGGCGCGACGATCAGGCTTTTGACCGTTGCTATCGATTCGTGATCGGCAAACATCTCCGAGTAGAGTGTAGCGGCCATAAACAGACTGATCAGCGTCATAGCCAATACACCGGCAATAGCATGGATACGGTGTGTCATCATTCGTGCCTCCTATTCATGGATGTCAGGGCCAAATCCGTACACACGGTCGTCACCGCCAGTGCATCGATCGCAATTCCGATCCAGGTGTTCCGGTAACGGCCCAATCGCTTCATTCGACTCCATATTAGTTGCAATTGCAACTTTTGCAATTGCTAATTAGTTCGGGCAATCTTGCCTTGTACCCATGGGGCCACACAGTAAATGCAGTGAGTATGACGTTTTGGTTGAACTGAATCGGAGAGAAAGTCTGGGCTGGCACGTGGCTGTTCTGGCGCGCAAGATGGCTGCCCGGCTGGATTCGGAGCTGAAGAAATACGATCTGAAAATCAGCTATTGGCCGACCCTGTTTCTGCTTTGGGAACAGGAGGGTCTGTCCCAGACGGAACTCGCCAAGGCTTGCATGACCGAGCACTACACCACGACCCGAATTCTGGACAAGCTGGAAATTCTGGGGCTGATCGAACGTCGAACCGACCCGAACAGTCGCCGTACATTCCGCATCTACCTGACGGAGAAAGGTCGTGCGCTGGAAAAACCGCTGACCGATCTGGCGCGACGGGTGAACGACCACTATCTCTCCCGGTTACCGAAAGAGAACCAGGATGCCTTTATTGGCATGATGCAGGATATCAACGAAGCGGATTGAGCCGGAAAAACCGAAGTACAGGCTCATGTGTCGGCGAGAAGCTCCCCTCCCGACTTTAATCGAACGATTTCAGGAATCGACGCTTGTCGGCTCGGTATCCCCGAGCCTCGTAAAACGCATGCGCCGCCAAACGGTGGTCGCTGCTGGTCAGTTCGGCGGCCAGGCACCCCTGGCTTCGAAAGAAGTCGTCCGCCTCGTTCACCAGCGCTTTGCCAATGCCCAGACCACGCAGGTTCTCATCCACGACCAGGGCGGTAATTCGTCCCAACGGTTCGACCTGATGCAAGGGTGGTGTCAGGTGGCAGGCGATACAGCCCACTACTCGTCCCTTGTATTCGGCCACCCAGACGGGGCTGCTCGCATCGGCGGCGAACCACGCCAACCGCGCCGCGAGACGATCGATGTCCATGACATAGCCCAGTTGATCCAGCAGGGGGTGCAGTTGAGCCGCATCACCCGGTCGGGCACGTCGAAGACCGGGAGTCACCTGCACGGCATCATCCGCCATCGCCACCGCCGTCCGAGCCGCCGCCACCATCCCAATAGCCGGGGCTGCCGCTTCGGCTGGCCAACGGCGAGCCAAACAGCTTACTCCACAGATAGAGTACCAAGGCCCCGCCGAATCCCTTAACGCCCCAGTGAGCGTGCTCCGCCCAGGCCCAGGTCTCGACGGGTTGCCCCATCAACCACCAACTGGCCAGCAACCCGGCCACCAAAACCAGAAACAGTTTCATGTCGTAACTCCCTTATGACTTGTGTCCCCCGTTTAGCCTGGGGTGACCGGTGTGTCGGCAAAATGCCCGCATACTGACTAAGATGAACGGACCAATGTGTAGTACCTTGGCAAGCTAACATAGATCGACGATGATGTGAGGCTCTGTTCATCGCTTCCTCTGCAAGCCATGAGCCCTATACTGTGGGCTGATCGATCTGATATACCATTTCTCAATTGGGAGTTCCAAATGAAACTGGCAGTGCTGTCCCGCGAGCCGAACAACTATTCCAACCAGCGCCTGGTAGCGGCTTGCGAGGCGCGAGGTCATGAAGTCCGCGTGATCGACACACTGCGGTGTTATATGAACATCGCCTCGCATCGGCCGTCCATTCATTACAAAGGCGAAGCCCTGGAACACGTCGATGCCATCATTCCCCGCATCGGCTCGTCCATCACCTTTTACGGTACGGCCGTGGTGCGCCAGTTCGAGATGATGGGCACCAAGACCATGAACAGTTCCCTGGCCATTTCCCGCTCGCGCGACAAGCTGCGCTCGATGCAGATGCTGGCGCGCAAGGGCATCGGCCTGCCGGTCACGGGCTTCGCCCACAGCCCGGACGAAGTGCCGGACCTGATCCAGATGGTCGGCGGCGCGCCGCTGGTGGTCAAGCTGCTGGAAGGCACCCAGGGCATCGGCGTGGTGCTGTGCGAGACCCGCAAGGCGGCGGAGAGCGTGATCGAGGCGTTCCTCGGGCTGGACACCAACATTCTGGTGCAGGAATACATCAAGGAAGCCGGCGGAGCCGACATCCGCTGCTTCGTCATCGGTGACAAAGTGGTGGCCGCGATCAAGCGGCAGGCCGAGCCCGGCGAGTTCCGTTCCAATCTGCATCGCGGCGGCTCCGCCTCGGTGATCAAGATCACGCCGGAGGAACGCAAGACCGCCGTGCGCGCCGCCAAGGTCATGGGCCTGGAAGTGGCGGGTGTCGATATCCTGCGCTCCAATCACGGCCCGGTGGTGATGGAGGTGAACTCCTCGCCCGGGCTGGAGGGCATCGAGACAGCGACCGGCAAGGATGTCGCCAGCCTGATTATCCAGCACATCGAGAAGAACATCGTCGACAAACCGAAAAAACGCGTGGAAGCATGAGCCTGATCGAACCATCCAGCCTGGCACCGGGCCAATGGCACAATATTCCGCTGCCCTTGCCGGGCGCGCCCGGTGGTTCGGAGGCGATCATGCATGCCTTCGTCCGTCGCAGCCGCAAACCGGGCCCGACCCTGTTCATCACCGCCGCCATGCACGGCGACGAGTTGAACGGCCTGGAAATCATCCGGCGTTTCATGCGCAGCCGCAAACTGAGCAGTCTGATGGGCACGGTCATCGTTGTGCCCGTGGTCAATGTGCACGGTTTCGGCATGGGTTCGCGTTACCTGCCGGACCGGCGTGATCTGAACCGGGTCTTTCCCGGATCCGCCAAGGGCTCGCTGGCCGCTCGGGTGGCCGAGGTGTTGATGCAGGAAGTGGTGATGAAGTCCGACTACGGCATCGACCTGCACACCGCCGCTATTCACCGGTTCAACGTGCCGCAAATCCGCGCCAATCTGGATACCGACGAAACCGCCGAAGGCATGGCCAATGCCTTCGGCGTACCACTGATCCTCAACAGCGAACTGCGCGACGGTTCCCTGCGTCAGGCGGCCGGGGATAACGGCATTCCGGTTATCGTCTACGAGGCGGGCGAAGCGCTGCGGCTGGATGAAATCAGCATTCGCGCCGGCAAGCGCGGCATCACCAATGTGATGATGCATCTGGGTATGCTGCGTGGCATGCCGAAGGTGCCGGCGGACCAGGCGGTGGCCGACAGTTCCTATTGGGAGCGGGCGCAGGATTCGGGGGTGTTTCATGTGCTGGTGAAGCCGGGCACCTACATCAAGAAGAATCAGTTGCTGGCGCGCATCATCGGGCCGAGTACGATGCAGGCGACCGAGGTGCGGGCGACCCGGGCGGGCATTATCGTGGGCTTTACGCAGTTGGCGATGGTGTACGAGGGGGATGCGTTGTTTCACATTGCCCGGTATCGGGGGATGCATGAGGATGTGGCGAATCAGGTGGAGCAATTCCATGAGGAGTTGGGGCCAGAATACGGGACCTAGTTGTTGGTCTTGGGTGGCAGGAACCCGCATCGGTAGGCCGGGATACTCCGACGGGGTCGCCGTGTATACGTCCATGTAGGCTTGGCTGCGGCATCCATGCCGCAGACATCCCCGCCGGAGCATCCCGACCTCCCGCTGCTAGCCCTTGGACACAAATAACCTCTGGTGACACCGTGAAATAAAAAAACAACAAAACACAATTGGGAACATCTATGACATTCAAGCTGATATTCAAGGGAGAGTTGAAGGAAGGCAAGGACCAGGCTGACGTGGTTGAGTCCCTGTCCAAGCTTCTGAAGAAATCCCCGCGACTGATCGAACAAAAACTCTTTTCCGGTAAGCCCGTGCCCATTCGCCGTGTTGGTACGCGGGAGCAGGCGCGTCGATATGTGGCGGCGTTCGAGAAGGCGGGGGCGGTGTTGCACATCGCGGCAGAGCCGGAGTTCGATGCGGAGTCGCCTTCGCAAACGGTGCCGGATTCGGGTGACGATCCGCGTTCCCGTCTGGGTCTGAAAGTGACGGCCTGGGTGTTTATTCTGCTGTTGTTCGTGGCCGGTGGCGCGGCCTGGTGGAGCTATCCGATCTGGTCGTTCGATGAGGATACGGAGTATCGCAATCGGACGGCGGCGGCGTTGGCCAGTGAGGATCTGGTGGCGCTGGCGAGTGTGGATGTGAAGCGGGCGACGGCATTGGAGGAGCGGTTGTTCGGGGCGCCGGATTCGGATGCGTTGCTGAGCGATGCCCAGGGTTTGTGGAGCACGCTGGCGCGGTTCGGTCTGGATGCGCGTCGCGATGTGTCGGATGTTCTGCTGGGGCTGTATACGTCGCAAGCCGAGCCGAATGTGGCGTTGGTTATTCTGGGCGATTTCGATACTCAATCGGTGCGGGCCTGGCTGAATGAGCGGTTCGAGGTTGAGCGGGTCGATGAGTCGACGCGGACGGTTTATTTTTCCTGGTTGAACCAGCACACCTGCGAACCCTCGCCGCTCCAAGCGATGCGTCTGGAGCCGAGTCGGCTGGTTATGACGTCGGCGGAGCGATTACCGGACCTGACACGGCGTCTGGATACGAACGCGACCGCGGCGAGTGCTCTGGGTGACTGGCGTGCCCGGGCGGATACGAGCCTGGCGACGGTGGCGGTGTTCGGCCCGAAACGGATGGGAAATACCCTGCCCGGTTTGCCCGGCATGCTGATGGCCGGCGCCGGTGAAGCCGCGGCGCCTGCCCGGTCGATCATTCTCAGCGCGGCGCCCACTCTGCTGCCTCCGGGATTGTCGGTGGACGCGACACTGTTCAGCGATAACCCCGATTTCCTGCAACAAACCTATGAGAGCGCGAAAACCGCTTTGGCATCCGTACGAGCATCGGCGACGAAGGAGTGGCCCGATCTGGCCGACCTGTTCGACCGGATATCACTGGACCAGGCTCCGGGAGAAGTCAGTGGCGTCATGCGGTTCGATTCCGATTTCGACGACGAAATCCGCAATCTGGTAGCCGCGTCGGCCGGTCGGATGTTCGGGGTCGCGTCCCGGCCGGGCCAGGCTGTGCCGGAAGAACGCATCGAGGACAATCCGACGATATTCGAACCGGCCAGCCGCTCGGACCTGCAAGCCTTTTCCGGGTTTTCCGACAACGACGCCTCGATGGCCTGGACGGACGGTCCCTTTGGTCTGGCGGTCAGCAAGTTGACGTTGAACGAGGAGGGGCAACTCAGGGTTCATATTGAAGCCGAAGGCCGTGGTTTGCCCAATCTGGCCTCGCGTTCGGAATTGGTGAGCCTGACCCTCCATGGCGTGACGGACGCCAACGGCGAATCGTTGCTGGAGCCGGGCCGTTGCAAACCGGGTCGGCCATTGGAAACCATGACTCTGAACCGGGTCTCCGAGGGTTTTGGATTCAAGGACGGGGAATCGGTGCAATACCCGACGGTCACGGGCGAGAAAACCGTGCCGTTGGCCGAGGGTGTAACGGCCGAGCAAGTCGCCAGTATCCGTGGCCTCATCGAATACCGCATGCCGACACAGGTTCAACGTTTTGTCGTCCAGACACCGCTCCTCGGTCGTGTCGTCGAAACCGACAACGTTCGTCTGCACTTTTCCGAAAGCAACGCTTCGACACTGTCCTATCAATTGAGCGGCGAAACGCATCGGTTGCTGGCGGTGCGCGGTCTGAACGAGGCCGGTGAGGTACTGAGCGAGTCGAGCAGCAGCTGGGGCGACAATTGGTTCGGGGGCGGCAAGAACGCATCGATCTCCATACAGGGCGAAGCCAACCAGGTCGAAGTCTTCATCGCCACCGAACTGGAAACCGTCACCTTCCCGTTCAACCTGGCCAGCGCCTACCCGTCGATGACGTCCGACTTCAACACCGCGCCGCCAACGATTTCTCCCGTCGAGGCGAATGTATTCGAACGCACCGTCGAAGCCTCGCCACCGACGGTCGAATATGCCTTCAACGAACCGGAACAGGAAGTGACGACCGGACCGGGCCGGCTGGCCATTCAGCGCCTGGACGTGTCCGATTTTCAGGGGCTCTACGCGCAAATGCAGCTCTACGTGCCGAACACTCTGCCCGTGGCGCACCAACTGGCCGGAGCGGTGGTGACCTTCAACACAGCCCGTTTGCCCGATGGCCGAACCCGGGCCTTGAACGCCTCCACCCCCGTAGCCCTGGGACCGGACGGCGGATACTGGAACAACGGCGAGTTCGTACCGGACCCGGAACGCCCCTGGTGGCGTGGTGATGCGACGCTCCAACTGTCGGAATACGAAGGCGAGAAGCCCACCTCGATACTCGGGCAGATCCGCTTCCAGGCGCCGCTCGCGATCGCGACGGAAGCGCTGCCCACCCAACCGGGGAGCCGCTGGTCCGACGGCAAGATGGCAGTCGAAGTCCGGGAATGGCGAACCGGGGAAATCGGCCTGCACATCGACGGCCAGACCGACCGACTGCTGTCCGTACAGGCCTTCGACGCCGTAGGCGAACGGGTCGACAACGACGTCAGCCTGTCGAACGGGTTTGGCGAGCCCGTGCTCTGGGTCAAGGTCGCGGACAGACCTGACCGGTTGCAACTGCTGTTGGCCGAACAACGGGCCGAACGCAGCTACCCGTTTGAATTGACGCTGGACTGATCAGGCTCAGTCCACCTTCAAAACCTTCAAACAAAACGCCCCGATGGGCCGGTAACCCAACGCCTGATACGCGCGCTGTGCCGGCTCATTGCTAAAACCGGTAAACAGAATGGAACGCCCCACACCCCGCTCGCGCGCCTGCAGCAGGGAACCGGCCACCACAGCCCGGCCATAGCCTTTGCCACGCTCACTCGGCGGTGTGAACACACCCCCGATCTGAACCACAGTGTCCAGAGCGGCATTGAAGCAGGACATCGCCACCGGAACCCCGGAGCGAGCCAACACATAACTCACACCGCTCTGAATATCCTTACTTATATTGGCTTCGGCCCGCTCACGCGCCTGCTCCGAATAATCGGCCCCCATCAATTCCACATCGTAATCCAGCCGCCACTGCACCAACTGATCCTGATCCTCCGGCGTAGCCAGACGACACTCGATATCGGGGTCCTTGAGCATCTCAGGCTCCTCAAGATGAGTCAGTTCAAGGGCAAACAACCGCTCCGGACTGTTCACACGAAAAACCCGACATCCAAACCATTCCGCCAACCAATCAACCTGGCTCTGATCCCCGACAAACCCCGCAATCGGCCGATCCGCCTCCCGCTGGATCACCTCCGCCAACGCCTCCAATCCTTCAGGCGCCGAGGGAATGATCATGCCGTTCCAATACAAAGCCGCTGCGCCCACAAGCTCATCGCCCTCGAACGCCCCCCAATACTGGCCATGATAGGGCTCATCACCCGCCACCAGTCCGGATCGGCTCAAATTGTTGAGCAGGAACAGTGAACGGTCGGTGTGTTGTTTCAAAAATGATTCGAGCCGAGGTTGATCGGCTTCGGTCAATAATCGTGCATGCATAGGGATTCCTTGTCGGTTATGGACTCAATTCAGATTCTTTCCGATACGCTAGGAGGCCATCGGAGAACAGTAGGTTGGATCGGTCCGACGCTTCGGTAGCCGAAGGCGTAATCCAACAGGTTCGTCGTTGGCACGGTCTGCTTCACGGGCACGGTATGGATGTTGGATTACGCACTCACGCGCTAATCCAACCTACTACTCTAACTTCCTATTTTTTCCCGCGGAAGGCTAGCGACGGCGACCGGGTGGTCATCATCGGGGATGTCGGCAGCAAGGATGCTGCCGCCAAGCCCCCATGGACGGGTTCACGGCGACCCCGAGGATGACCACCCGGTCACCGGCGCGGGTTCTGCCACTGAACAGGGTTATTTAAGCCGCAAGGCCACCACCGCCTTTGCCCATTACAGACGAAGCCGATATTCTTAGCGGCTCAAACAAGAACATCCGATAAACCACCATTCTAACCTTGTCCGTTCCCGCTTGCCGAGGAGCTCCAGGACAGCCACGGGAGTCGTCTTGCGCGCCATTGTGAACCTAGCCTTACAGTGTTTGCTGGTCCTGACCCCGGCCGGCATGCTGCTGGCCGAAAACGCGCCGGTCATCCGCGTCGGCGGCGACGACAGCTACCCGCCCTACGAATTCATCGACAAAGAAGGCAACATCGCCGGCTACAACGTCGACATGACCCGCGCCATCGCCGAAGTCATGGGCATCGACGTCGACATCACCCTCGCCAGCTGGTCCGAAATGCGCGCCGCCCTCGAAAACGGCGACATGGACGTCTTGCAGGGCATGGTCGCCTCCGAAGAACGCGAAAAACAGTTCTCGTTCAGCGCACCCTCGGTCATTGTTAATTATTCCTTCTTCGCCCGGAAAGGCGACCCCGAACCGGAAAGCTACGACGACCTGGCCGGCAAATCGGTCGTGGTGCAGAACGAAGGCATCGTGCACGACTTCCTGCGCGAGAACGATTACGGCGTCGACATCATACCGGTGCGCGCCCACTCCGACGCCCTGCGTCAGTTGGCGGCCGGCAACTACGATTATGCCCTCGGCGCCACCCTGCCCAGCCTCTACTTCAGCCGTGAACACAAGCTGTCCAACATCGGCGTCGTCTGGCGGCCGCTGAAACCCCAGCCCTATGGCTACGCCGTTCGCAAAGGCAACGAAGAAACCCTCGCCCTGTTTTCCGAAGGCCTGGCCATCCTGAAAAACACCGGTCGCCAGCAGGAAATCTACGACAAATGGCTGGGCACACTGGAAACCCCGGACACCCAAAACTGGCAATGGATAGCCATCGGCGCCGGCATCGTCTACGCCGTGTTGTTGCTCGGCATCGGCATCGTGACCATCTGGATCCGCACGCTGCAACGCCAGGTCGAACGCCGCACCGAAGAAGTGAAGCAACAACAACAGCAACTGATTCAGGCCGACAAGATGAGTTCGCTCGGCACCCTGGTCTCGGGCGTGGCGCACGAGATCAACAACCCCAGCGGTTTGATCCTGCTGAACCTGCCGATGCTCAAAGACGCCTGGGAAGACAGCATGCCCCTGCTCGACCGATTCTATGCCGAAAACGGCGGCTTCGACATCGGCGGGGTCGACTACCAGCGTATCCGCGATGAAATCCCCTACGTGCTGAATGAAATGAACGAGGGTGCCCAGCGCATCAAACGCATCGTCAACGACCTGCGCGACTTCGCCCGCCAGGAAGCGACCGACACCGCCGAGCCGATCAACCTGAACGAAGTGGTGTCCACCGCCGCCCGCCTGCTGGACGTGACCATTCGCGGTTACACCAACAAATTCAACCTGTTGCTGGACCCCTACCTGCCGTCGATGCTCGGCAATGCCCAGCGCATCGAGCAAGTGGTGATCAACCTCATCATCAACGCCTGCCAGGCGCTGCCGGATCCGCAACACGGCGTGAAAGTCGAAACCCGCATCGACCACGGCAGTCAACGCATCGTACTCGCCGTGCACGACGAAGGCTGCGGCATCCCGCCGGAGGCCATGGCCAACCTGACCGATCCCTTCTTCACCACCAAACGCGAACAGGGCGGCACCGGGCTGGGCCTGTCGGTTTCGGCCGGCATCATCAACGCTTATGATGGCGAGATTCGCTTTCACTCCAAACCCGGCGCCGGCACCCGGGTCGAAGTCACCTTTCCGTGGAACAGGAACGAGACGGCATGAACAGCACCGCCTTGAAAGACAGCCTCTATCCCGAATTCGGCATCCTGCTGGTCGACGACGAGCCGTCCTACCATCGCAGCCTGGGGCTGATGCTCGAACGCAAGGGCGGCATCAACCACCTCTATTATTGCCAGGACAGCCGTCAGGCGATGGACATGCTGGAGACGCATTCCATCGGCGTGGTCCTGCTCGATCTGAACATGCCGCATAAAAGCGGCAAGGAACTGCTGAGTGAACTGACCGAGGCGTTTCCGGACGTCGCCGTGGTCATCATCAGCGGTTTGAACCAGATTGAGACGGCGGTCGAATGCCTGCGTCTCGGGGCCTTCGATTTCTACGTGAAAACCACCGAGTCGGCCCGACTGCTGGAAGGCATCAAGCGCGCCATCCAGCTGCAGGAAATCAAACGCGAGAACCAGGAGTTAAGGCATCGGGTGTTGAGCCGCCGCCTGGATTCCCCCGAAGCCTTTTCCGACATTCTGACTCAAAGCCGCAGCATGGCCTCGGTGTTTCAATACCTGGAATCGGTGGCGCGCAGTTCCCAACCATTGATGATCTGCGGTGAAAGCGGCACCGGCAAGGAATTGATCGCCCGCGCCGTCCACGCCATCAGTGGGCGCAAGGGCAAGCTGGTCACGGTGAACGTCGCCGGGCTGGATGACCAGATTTTCAACGACACCCTGTTCGGCCATCGCAAGGGCGCCTTCACCGGCGCCGAAACCGAACGCGCCGGCCTGGTCGAGGAAGCCTCCGGCGGCACCCTGTTTCTGGATGAAATCGGCGATCTGAGCCACAGCTCCCAGATCAAGCTGCTGCGCCTGCTGCAGGAAGGCGAGTATTACCCCATGGGCGCGGACCGGCCCAAGCGGATGCAGGCGCGCATCTTCGTCGCCACCCATCAGGACCTGGCCGAACACCAGCGCGAGGGCCGGTTCCGGCGCGACCTCTATTACCGGCTCTGTACCCACCAGGTGCAGATTCCACCGTTGCGCGCCCGGCGCGAGGACATCCGTCTGCTGTTCACCTATTTCGCCGAACAGGCCGCCGAGGACATGGGCAAACCGGCGCCGGAGTACACACCGGAACTCTGGGCTGCGCTGCAGAATTACGACTTCCCCGGCAACATTCGCGAGCTGCGCGCCATGGCCTTCGACGCCATCAGCCGCCACCAGCAGGGACCGATGCGGGCCAGCGATTTGCAGCTGCTGCGCGACCGCCCGCCCGAAGGCACACCGGGCAAGCACGATACCCTGGTTCAGTTCGCGCCGGACAACCGCCTGCCTACCCTAGCGGAAATGGACGAGATCCTGATTCAGGAAGCCATGCACCGCGCCGACTACAACCAGTCCATCGCCGCCCGCATTTTGGGCATTTCGCAGCCGGCCCTGAGCAAGCGACTGAAGCGACTGCGCGACAACCTGAAGAACGGCATCGAGCCCGAATAACCCATTATTCCATTGGTTATAATTATTCCATAAGTTATAAACCGCCGTTCGCGGCGGTCTTTCGCCCCGTTCCGGTGCATCGCCGCGTTCCACCCCCCAGCCGACACCTCGCGCCGCCTCCCGCCGATTCGTTCGGCACCGTATCGAGACAATCGTCCGCCCATTGATGGAGCATTGATGCATGTCGGTGCGAGGCGGCCACACCCCCGAAACCACAACGCTATTCCATAGGTTATAACGATACCGGGACGCTCATCGGCACCATCAAGTCCCGGGAACCGCTCTACTGCACGGGTTTCAGGTGTAACGATACAAATTGGCCCCGTCCTTGCTCTATAGAACCCCAGACGCGATCAACAGCGTCACCAGGCATTCGATAACAAAAACAGAGAACCCTATGCCGGCTCGACTCAAACACAGTGGTAAGACCCGAAGGAAGCCCTGTCTTCCGCCATCATGACTGAACATTCACCGCAGCCCCGTTCAATACGAGGTTGTTATCGGTTCTTGTCCGTCGGCCGTCATTCGGTTCGTCGGTAGAGACAGTCTGCATTCCACGGGAAGCCAGACTGATCGGGCCCGACCAGAGATGCAGTCGGTCGGGCACATAATAAGAGCAACAAAGAAATGGAGAGTAAGATGTTTAAAACTTTGACCAGCACCGCTGCTGCGACCGCGCTGTCCCTGACCATGGTCGCCACAGGCGCCCAGGCCGGTGAAACCGTCGACTCCGTTCGTGACAAAGGCTACGTCCAGTGCGGCGTGAATACCGCTCTGGCCGGCTTCTCCGCCGCCACCGGCGGTGAATGGGAAGGTCTGGACGTGGACGTCTGCCGCGCCGTGGCCGCCGCCATGTTCGGCGACGCCGACGCCGTTCGCTTCACCCCGCTGACCGCCGCCCAGCGCTTCACCGCGTTGCAGTCCGGCGAAGTCGACGTCTTGTCCCGGAACACCACCTGGACCACCACGCGAGACACCAGCCTGGGCCTGAACTTCGCCGGTATCAACTACTACGACGGTCAGGGCTTCATGGTGCGCAAGGACCTGGGTGTCACCAGCGCCAAGCAGTTGAGCGGTGCCGCCATCTGCGTCGAGCCGGGTACCACCACCGAGCTGAATCTGGCGGATTACTTCCGCGCCAACAACATGGACTTCGAGCCGGTGGTTATCGAGAACACCACCGAAGTGACCGCGGCCTTCTTCTCCGGTCGTTGCGACGTCTACACCACGGATGCCTCTGGTCTGGCGTCGGCGCGTAACGTTTCCGCCGAGAACCCGGAAGACTATGTGATCCTGCCGGAAATCATCTCCAAGGAACCGCTGGGCCCTGTGGTCCGTCACGGTGACGACGAGTGGCTGGACATCGTCAAGTGGTCGCACATCGCCATGATCCAGGCTGAAGAGTTCGGCATCACGTCCGACAATGTCGACGACATGATGGACACCGACAACCCGGGCATCAAGCGCTTCCTGGGCGTCACGCCGGGCATGGGTGAAGCTCTGGGTCTGGACGAGAAGTGGGCTTACAACATCGTTAAGCAGGTGGGTAACTACGGTGAATCCTACCAGCGTAACGTCACCGAGAAACTGGGCCTGGAGCGTGGTCTGAACGCGCTGTGGACCGACGGTGGCCTGATGTACGCCTTCCCGATCCGCTAATCGGCCTTTCGGCCAATCGCCCCGGGGTTCCACCCGGGGTTCTTTGGGAAACCCGCAGTCCGCTGTCGCGGGTTCCCAATTCCGCATCAGGACATTTAAGCAGACGCCTGTCTGCTCAAGTGCCCTGTGCGCTTAAAACGCCCTGAAAGAACTTGGAACTACCTGCGGAGACGTTGGGTTATGACCCAGAATCAAACAAACCAAGCCGCTGCCAACCCGGTGATGACGCTGCTGTACGATAAAACCGTGCGCTCGATCATTTACCAGATCCTGGTGTTTGGCGGCGTATTCCTGATGGGTTGGTACCTGGTGAACAACACCCTGACCAACCTGGAGCAACAAGACATCGCCACCGGCTTCGGATTCCTCGAAAAAGAAGCCGCCTTCGGCATCAGCGAAAGCCTGATCCAGTATACTCCCGAGAGCAGCTACGGCCGCGCTCTGGTCGTCGGTGTACTCAATACGCTAAAAGTCTCGATCACCGGTATTATTCTCGCGACCATCCTGGGTACTTTCATCGGCATTGGCCTGGTCTCGAAAAACTGGTTGTTGCGCTTTCTGGGCAAGACCTACATTGAAACCTTCCGCAACATTCCCCTGCTGCTGCAACTGTTTTTCTGGTACTCCGTGGTCACCAACGCCTTCCCGAGCCCGCGCAACGCGCTGAATCCGATTGATGGTGTGTTTCTGACCAACCGCGGGCTGTATCTGCCGGTTCCGGCCGAAAACCCGGTCTGGACCGCTGTCCTCATCGCCCTGGTCGCCGGCATCGCCGGTTTCTTCCTGCTGCGCAAATGGGCCCTGAAACGTCTCGAAGCCACCGGTGAAGTCTTTCCCTACCTGAGTGTGGGTCTGGGCGTTATCGTGGCCGTACCGTTACTGACCTGGCTGGTCTCCGGCGCCCCGACCGAGTTGAACACACCAGAGCTGACCGGTTTCAACTTCAGCGGTGGCCTGAACATGTCGCCGGAATTCTTCACCCTGTTGCTCGGTCTGACCGTCTACACCGCCACCTACATCGCCGAAATCGTCCGGTCCGGTATTCAGTCGGTGCCCAAGGGCCAGAACGAAGCGGCGACCTCCCTCGGCCTGAAGCCGAGCTGGGTCATGCGGCTGATCATCCTGCCGCAGGCACTGCGCGTGATCATCCCGCCGATGACCAACCAGTATCTCAACCTGACCAAGAACAGCTCGCTGGCGGTGGCCATCGGTTATCCGGATCTGGTGTCGATCTCCAACACCACGATGAACCAGACCGGACAGGCGGTCGAAGCGGTGGTGATCTTCATGTCGATTTACCTGAGCATCAGCCTGCTGATCTCCCTGTTCATGAACTGGTACAACAAGCGCATGGCGCTGGTGGAGCGATAAGATGACGACTCTGATCGAAAGCCAGGCTCGCCCGACGGGCGGCACCGCATCCAACCGCAGCCTGCGCTGGATGCGCGACAACCTCTTTTCCTCACCGGTGAACACGGCCATTACCCTGGTCTGTGGTTACCTGATCTGGCAGGTCCTGAGCACAATTCTGTCCTGGACCGTGTTCGACGCGAGCTTCGCGGCGACCAAGGACGCCTGTGAGAACATCAGCGGCGCCTGCTGGGCCTACGTGCACCAGAACGCACGCTTCATCCTGTTCGGCACCTTCCCGGAAGACGAACAGTGGCGCTCCGTTCTGGCCATCGCCATGCTGATTTCCGGCGTCCTGATCAGTACCAACCGACGCTTCTGGAGCGTCGGGTTGCTGGTCGGCTGGCTGGTCGGCCTGGTTGTCCTCTACTTCGTACTCGCCGGTGGCGTATTAGGCCTTGAGCGTGTCGACACCGCGCACTGGGGTGGCCTGACCCTGACCCTGTTGCTGGCCGTTGTCGGCATCGGTTTCGCGGCACCGCTGGCACTGATGCTGGCGCTGGGCCGTCGCTCCGAGATGCCGTTCGTCAAGGTGATCTGCGTGGTCGTCATCGAGGTGTTCCGTGGCGTGCCGCTGATCTCCGTACTGATCATGGCCTCGGTGATGTTCCCGCTGTTCCTGCCGGAAGGCGTGACCGTGAACAAGCTGCTGCGCGCCCAGGTCGGCATCATCTTCTTCCAGGCGGCCTACCTCGCCGAAGTGTTCCGGGGTGGCATGCAGGCCATTCCCTCGGGCCAATATGAAGCGGCCGATTCCCTGGGTCTGTCCTACTGGCAGAAAATGGGCAAGATCATCCTGCCGCAGGCCCTGCGCCTGGTGATTCCGCCGACCATGAGTACCTTCATCTCCTTGCTGAAGGACACCTCCCTGGTGGTGATCATCGGCCTGTTCGACCTGCTCGCCACCACCAAGTCGGCGATCAACGACCCGGCTTGGCGCCAGCAGTTTCTGGAAGGCTACGTCTTCATTGCCCTGATCTTCTTCATCATGTGTTTCTTCCTGTCGCGTTACAGCCTGAAGCTCGATCGCGATTTGAAACAGGGCATGTCCCACTAAGAACCCGATTGACAGACGCCACCCGCCACGCGGGTGGCCGGACACGAATTCTGGAGAACGACCATGACCGCACAAGACCGACTGGCTGACCGCGAATCCGTCATTCAAGTCACCAACATGAACAAGTGGTACGGCGACTTTCACGTACTGCGAGACATCAACCTGGACGTGAAGCAGGGCGAGCGCATCGTCATCTGCGGCCCGTCCGGTTCCGGTAAGTCCACCATGATCCGCTGCCTGAACCGTCTGGAAGAACACCAGCAGGGCAACGTCACCGTCAACGGCATCGAACTGACCGACAACGTGAAAAACATCGAAGTCATCCGCAAGGATGTCTGCATGGTGTTTCAGCACTTCAACCTGTTCCCGCACCTGACCGTGCTGGAGAACCTGACGCTGGCGCCGATGTTCGTATTGAAGCGCAAGAAGGAAGAAGCCGAAGCCACGGCGATGAAATACCTGGAGCGGGTGAAGATCGCCGAGCAGGCGAACAAGTACCCCGGTCAGCTGTCCGGCGGTCAGCAGCAGCGTGTCGCCATCGCCCGCTCCCTGTGCATGAACCCCAAGGTCATGTTGTTCGATGAGCCGACCTCGGCCCTCGACCCGGAGATGATCAAGGAAGTGCTCGACGTCATGGTCGAACTGGCCGAAGAAGGCATGACCATGCTGTGTGTGACGCACGAAATGGGCTTCGCCAAGTTGGTCGCCGACCGCGTGATCTTCATGGACGCCGGCCAGATCATCGAACAGAACGAACCGCACGAGTTCTTCGCCAATCCGCAGAACGATCGAACCAAACTGTTCCTCAGCCAGATTCTGGGGCACTGAGCCGAGTTCTGTTCGCCTCGGGTGCCGGGGCCGACCGTTGACGACCGCGTCTGCCCTCGCGGGTCGTCGACGATCGCCCCCGGTGCTCCGGGCGGCAGCCCGCCCGACGAGGACGTCGGGCACCCTCACGATAATAAAAAAACCCTCCGCAGGGATTCCCTCGAACGCAACCACAACAACAAAGAGCGGACACACGCTCATCATTCAAAAAACCTGAGAGTCACGCCATGAACCGTCTGATTCATTGCCTGCTTTGCCTATCGACTCTACTGGGATGGTCGATCTTCGCACACGCCGAAGACGACGATGCCACCAAGCTCTACCTCTACACTGAAAACTACGGTGCCTACAATTACAGCCTGAACGGCCGCGATTACGAACATTGGGGCGAGGACATCGGCGGTACCTCCACCGACTTCGTTAAAACACTGATGGCCGAGAGCGGACTCGACTACCGCATGCGACTGCGAACCTGGCGGGTCGGCTACCAACGCACGCTGGACCGGCCGAACTACGGACTGTTTTCCACCGCCCGCACCGACCAGCGCGAAGACCTGTTCGAATGGGTCGGCCCCATCGCGCAGTACAACTGGATTGTCTTCCGCTACAAAGACAGCGGTGTCAAAGTGAACAGCCTGGAGGATTTGCGGTCACTGCGCGTCGGCGGCTACGACAACTCCGCCACTACGCTCTACCTGCAGGACCAGGGCATCGATGTGTCGACCCTGCCCAACGACAGCCTGAACCCGCAGCGGCTGGCCCAGGGCCAGATCGACGTCTGGATCGCGTCGGACGTCAGCGCCTATCGACTGGCCGAAGACGCCGGGTTCGCGGACATCGAACCCGCCTGGGTGCTGCGGACAGTAGACATGTACCTGGCGATGAACAAGGAAACGCCGAAGCCGGTGTTGGACCGATTGCACGCCGCCTACGAGACTGTCGCCCAATCACGTCAGTAGACTACACGATATGACTGTAGGGTGGGCACTGCCCACCTTCAATTTGCCAACCGGAAACCGTCCTCAATATCAACGGTTGCATCCAAGCGGAAAACCAACTCAACAGTCGTAGATTTACCTTTCACAGTGCTTCGCCTTTCCAGCCCGGTATTGCTGAATGGACTTTTCCAGGTGGGATGCATTGGCGGGGAACTTGAGCAGATGAACGGTTTCCATCAGGCCATTAAACTGATCCAAAGACATCACCACGACGTCTTCCGCATCTCTTCGGGTAATAACCGTATAGTCCGCGTCGTAAACCACTTGATCCAAAACACTCCTTAACTTACTCCGAGCATCGGAGAAGCTTATGATTCTCATGCGAGCATCACTCTAGTTGTACTATTCATGGTTCAATTATAAGCAGTACATTATATGGTTCATGTTATTCAACCACGAACAATGGCTTCAGGACCTCCACGAAGTGAGGCAAAGACTACCTAGCCTTACCCAACCAACACCGGAACGGGTACAGGAACTGCCCCAACACACCGACTGGAACGTTGTTTGACACCGTCCCATAGCGCGCAGCCAGGTGCGTCGGCATATAGGCCGTCCCGAAGACCACATCGTATATGGGTAAGAACGCCGCGTAGTTCTTATCGATCGCGGCCTGCTCCGACGAGTGGTGCCAGTGGTGGAATTCAGGCGTCGCCAGAATCCGGCGAAGCATAGGAAAGCGAAAACGCACATTGGAATGAATGAAAATGGCGTGAAAGGACACAAACACCAAATACGCGTACACAGCGGACGGCGAAAACCCCAGTACGAATATCGGCACATACCCCACGAACCGGTTCACAAGAATCTCCAGGACGTGCAACCGGGAAGACGCCAGCCAGTCCATGTGTTCCGTGGAATGATGCACCGCGTGGATTTTCCACAGTGCCGGGATTTCATGCATGGCACGGTGAATCCAATAGGTGCCAAAATCCACCACCACCAGTATCTCGATAAACTGCAGCCAGACCGGCTGAGCCGCCACCCATTGCTGAAGCTCCCAGGTGCTGGCCTGATGCAGAACGGCCTGAACCGGAATGATGGTGAAAAAGCTGATCAATTGAATGCCCAGGTGGCTGAACATGAAATATTTAAGGTCCGTCACCCACCCCTTGCGCAACACTTTCTGGGACGGGTCTTTCGGAAAAGCGTGTTCCAACGGAATAAACACCAGGGCGAGAATCACCAAGGTCAGAATGAAATAATCGAGGCCGACGTACAGGTTACGCATGTCGACCGTCGGGGCTTCCACTTTACCGGACGCCACTAAGGCCGCCACCGTGGCCAGCCCCATCCCGACCAGGCCGTAACCCGTGGAACGATGCTTCATCATGGAGTAAAGGCCGCACCCGAACCCGACCGCGATGCCCAATTGCAGCACCGCCTGCAGTACCGGTCCCTCGTAAAACCCCCGAAATTCGGGAGTGGTGAACAACTCCGGCATCAGGAAACACAATGCACCGAACAGTGACAGCAGACCGAGCCCAATGGAGAAGGTCGCGCTCACCTTGCCGAGACCCGGGGTCAAATCAACGTTTTCATACTTGTTTCGCAGTGTTCTACTCATCAGTTTTGTCCCTCCTGGCGTCTATTGAGTCATAGATCGCAAAAGGAATCACATAAATCAACCAAGTATAGCATTTATAGAACTTCAGTATTGCTTTAATATTCTTTCATACAATCTGTGCTGATCAAGTGACATTCAGCCTTACCCGAGTGCGGTCGACCAATGACCGTCGTCGGTAGCGCACCCGACCATCCCTCAAAGCACCTACACCTAAAAATAAGCCGATTATCTCCAAACCCTCGCTCTCCAGAACAAGGCTGGCATCCTCTAAGCTGGAAACCAGCATCACGCAGCCCCTCTACCCAGGAGAACACGATGAACTCAGACCACAACGACCTCATCATCATCGGAGGCGGTCCTGCCGGGCAGTCCGCAGCACTGATCGCGGGACGAACCCGGTTGAAGACCGTACTGATCAATGCCGAAACACCGCGCAATCTTGTCACAACAGCCTCACACGGATTTCTGACCCGAGATGGCGTGCACCCTTCCGAGTTGCTGGCGATCGCCAAAGAACAGCTGCAGCGCTACCCGTCGGTTCAATACGTTGCCGACCAGGTTGAAGCGGTAGACCGTATTGACCGTGGCTTTTCCGTAACAACCTCTCAGGGCACCATTCTGAGAACGTCTCGATTGATCATCGCCACAGGTCACCGGGACCATCTTGAGCGGCTGAACTTGCCCGGCATAGAATCCGTCTACGGCAAGTCTGTCTACCCCTGCCCGTTTTGCGATGGTTATGAGCATGCGGACGAAGCCATCGCCGTTTTTGGTTTTGAGGCGATTCAGCATTTTGTTCCGATGATGCGGCTGTGGTCGAATGACATTGTCGTGTTTAGCAATGGCCGACCATTGGATACCGCACTAAAAGCCGAGTTGACCGACCACGGCGTCGCCGTTGAGGAGGCTCCTGTAGATCAGCTGATGTCGGACAACGGCAAACTGACTCAGGTCGTATTGCAAGGCGGTCGGTCAATACCCCGTCAGAGTGGATTTGTCGTGGATGACTACTCAAGTCCCGCTACCCATTTCGCCGAGAGCCTGGGTGTGGTTGCCAATGACAATAACTCGTGGAACATGCCCGTCATGGCAAATGAATCCGGGACCACCTCTATTCCAGGGCTGTACCTCATCGGCGATGCCCGCATCGGTTTCAGTGGAATTGCAGCCGCCGCATCAGAAGGTGGGTTCTGTGTCGAAATGATCGCTCATGACATCGCAATGGAACGATGGAACTCCCTGTCGGAGGTAACCCGGTGAAGCAAATGACACAGCAATTGTGGGACAAACAGGACCAACACCCGGGAGACCGATGGCGACTGTTCCAAGCTATCCGCGAAGCCGTACCGGCTGACGCTGTTCTGTACGCAGGCAGCTATGTGGATGTGGCGCCGTCCTTCGTCTATTCCGACGTCACCTACGTCGATCTGGACAAGCGAGCAGCCCGGTTCTTTGCCGACACGGAAGGTGTACAGCAGATCATCCGGGAGCATGGGGATGACGAAAATGGCCGATTCACCTTTCTGCACGGGGACTATCGGTCGGTGCCACTGGATGATGAACGCTATGACCTGCTGATTTCACTGTACGCGGGGTTTATCTCCGAGGCGTGCGGGCATTGCTTGCGTATAGGCGGAACCTTACTGGTGAATGCCAGCCATGGCGATGCCGCCCTCGCTGCATTGGATTCACGGTTTAAGCTGACGGCGGCGGTATTATCTCGGGGAGAGCACTACACCGTGACGCACTCGGATCTGGATCGATTCATGGTCCCGAAAAAACCCCAAACCGTTACTCGGGAGAGCATCAAAGCCTCTGGACGGGGCATCGCCTATACCCGGCCCGCGTTCGCCTACCTCTTCACACGCGTTCGCTGAAGGTCCAACTCGGCCGGTGATCGAGCCGGCTATACGGCTTTGGCGATCGCCGCTTCTTCATCACGCAGCGTAAGCACCTGGACACCGGTTTCCGTCACAGCCACCGTATGCTCCCACTGGGCCGAAAGACTCTTGTCGCGCGTCACCACCGTCCAGCCATCTTTTAGGGTTTTCACGTTGCGGCCGCCGGCGTTGATCATCGGCTCGATGGTGAAGGTCATCCCAGGCTCCAACCGCTCCCCGAAACCCGGTTCGCCGAAGTGCATGACCTGGGGGTCTTCGTGCATCTCACGGCCGATGCCGTGGCCGCAGAACTCCCGCACCACGCTATAACCCGCCCCTTCGGCGAGCATCTGGATAGCATGGCCAATATCGCCCAGTGTCGCACCCGGTCGGACGACCCGAATGCCGGCCCACATGGCTTCGTAGGTGGTGTTCACCAGACGACGGGCCTCGGGTGACACCTCGCCGATGCAGTACATCTTGCTGGAATCGGCAATGTAGCCGTTTTTCTCGAGCGTGATGTCGAGGTTGATGATCTGACCGCGTTTGAGTTTCTGGCTCGCCTTGGGCCAGCCGTGGCAGACCACCTCATTAACCGAGGCGTTGAGGACATGAGGAAAACCATACTGGCCCTTGCTGGCCGGCCGCGCCTCCAGTTCTTCAACAACGAAGCGTTCGACTTCGTCATTGATCGCCATGGTCGTCAGACCCGGCTTCACAATCCCATCGAGATGCGCAAACACCTGAGCCAACAATCGTCCTGACTCGCGCATGTGATCGAGCGCAGCCGGAGTTTTGCGCTTAACTGACATCGTCGAGCACCTCCCGGATCGTCAACTCGGGGTGGGCGAGCAGTTTTCGCGTCAATTGCGGGTAGGTCAGGTCCGGATAGAGTTCTGCCAGCAAGCCGATCTTGATCCAGAACTCGGCCTGGCCATTGATGGACCGGCCCATGACCGCACTGGCGTGGCGGATTTCTTCGTGCAGTTCGTCGCTGATTTTTACGATGCCCATAGTCGAGCCTCCCGAGTTTATATAAACCATATACGTTTTATATAAATCCAGCAAGGCCGAGCCCCCGTCGGCAGCCCCCTGTGGCTATCACAATGCCCAGAAATCGGTTTGTGCGTCGGGTGCATATTGCGACAGGTAATCGCCCATGCTGACATCCTCTCGACAGAACGGCTGTTCCAGTTCCAACAGGCTCTGCAGCCGGTCCAGCCGAAACACCCGGTAGTCTTCGCGCAGCAGGCACCAACCCACCAGGTGCCAGCAATAGCCCCAATACACCAACCCCAGGGGTTGGACCCGCCGCTCCGTCTCGGTACCGTGTTCATCGCGGTAACCAAATTGGACCAGACGTTCCTGTTGAATGGCATGGCGAATATCACTGGCATAGCGGGAAAGGCTGGTGTCGATCTGAGTGGCCACCAGCATTGGGGCTCGGCGTCGCTCAATCTCGTGCTGCTTTTTGGCGGGTAATACGGAACGGATCTTTTGCAGGGCCTGATCCAGGGCTTGAGTCAATTCAGGGTCGGCGCAGGCCTTTACCAGGCGTGCACCGAACGTGAGCGCTTCCAGTTCATCCACGGTAAAACTGAGCGGCGGTAGACTGTCCCCCTCACTCAGCCGATACCCAACACCGGCTTCACCTTGGATGTCCACACCCTGCAACGCCAACGACTCTATGTCCCGGTAAATGGTGCGCACCGAGACATTCAGATGGTCCGCCAACTGCTGGGCGCGGACCGCCCGATGGCGGCCGCGCAGGTAGGTTAGAATAGCGAGCAGGCGTTCCGCTTTGGTCATTCGTGAAGCGTTTCATCCCAGAAGGTGGCTTCTATTTTGTGGCCTTCGAGATCGCGCACAAAACACCCGTAATACGCGGGGCCATACATCTCACGAGGACCCGGTTCGCCTTCATCCCTAGCACCGGCCGCCAATGCGGCCTGGTAAAACCGGTCGACATCCGCCTTGGATTCCGCATTAAACGCGAAGTGAACCCCATTCGCCGTTCCAGCTGGCTGCCCGTCATGAGTTTGTTGCACCCAGAACTCCGGAAAGAGCTTCCCGTAGGCCGCCCCGATGCCGGGGATATCGATTTGGCGCTTGGCCCCTAAAGTAGCCAATACAGCATCGTAAAAGGGGAGCGCCTGCTCGATGTTGTTGGATCCGATAGACACGTGGTTCATGATGGATGGGCTTTCCATGACAGTCTCCTTATGCCGACGCTGCGGCGATTATTGAGGAGATGTCACTATAGTACGCCGGTGTGTCAGGAATTGTCAGTAGGGATTCCGGTGCCGATCGGGCTATTGCAGCCCACGATCTAAGTCCGGACCATCGCGATCCGCTGATCGGGTTCCGGAAGCGCGACACGCTGCCCGTCGAGAATGGCCAGGAGCTCCGGTCCGCACAGATTCGCGGGAACCTGATAAAAGCCATATCGCTCGTAGAACGGCTTATTCCACTGCACATGAGCATAGGTGGTTAGCCACAGCGGGTGGTCACCGCTCCACTGAATAGCCTGGCTCAGCAACCGGGCCCCCAACCCCTGCCGCATGTGATCCGGGTGTACTGACAGTTGATCGAGATACGGTTCATTGTCGACACGCTTTAACGCGATGAACCCGACGGGAGACTCCCCAGATTCGACCGCCACAAACGCAGCCCCCTGCTCTATGGCGCGAGCCCAACGTTCGGACTCCGCCACCACGAACGGGTGGTCGTCCGCCATGTCGAAGGTGATACCAACAGTTTCATACAGGCGGCTCGCGGCGTCGTCAATCGCGATGAGTGCCGACAGCTCCCCGGGTTTGGCATGGCGCACGCTATACTGACTCATTTTCCCACCTGAATGGCCTGGTCTACACCCTCTGGGTTAAGCAAGTGTCCCCCATGTTGGTGTAGCAACGCTGCTGTCTGTCGGTACATCCTAGTCACTGGGTGCGGTGTTATCGGATAGAGGCAAATCATCGGTTATGTCGAACCACAGTGCTTTTGAACAGACCATGACGTGACGCAACGGCTTGCAACCCGGATCACCATCGACCGTCCCAAGTGCCAAACCAAAGGCGTCCGGTTGGGAGTATAGCCGGGTCTGGGGAAGGTCGCGCACGGCGTGCGCTCCTACGGTAGATGAGCGCGGGTTACAGCAGGAGGACTCCGCGCCCCAGGTAGATTACGCCCACAGCATTAAGCAGCCAGCGGGTGTACAGCCGGAATTGGGTGTCGTTGATGCGGTGCAATATCTCGGCGCCAAGGCGGGTGCCGATGAAGGCCATGGGCACGACGGCGATGTAGACCCACAGCGGTATGGCGAGGGTTTCGTAGTCCATGGCGATCACGCTGCCATAGAAGATCAGTTTCATGATGTGGCCACTGGTCTGGGTGACGGCCTTGGTGGCAACGATCTGGTAGCGGTCGAGCCGGGAGTTGACGAAGAAGATGTCGAGGATGGTGCCGGCCACGCCGACGAACAGTTGGCAGCCGGTGACCAGTGCGCCGCATAAGGTGGCCTGGGGGCGACGGGTGACGTCGATGTTCAGTGAACGCGGGACGACGTTGTTGGCCAGGGCCATTGTGCCGAGGCCGATGAAGAACCAGGCTTTTTGGACTTCGAACCAAAGGAAGAAAAACAGGCCGAGCATGAGCAGGCCGCCGAGGATGTACCAGCGCAATACGCCCCAATGAATGTGGTCGCGGTGCAGCCAGGCGCGGATGCCGTTGGCTGAGATCTGAGAGAGGGCGTGGAGGACCATGGCGGAGGCCAGGGGGAGCATGAGGACGAGGACACCCATGAGGATGATGCCGCCGCCCATGCCTAGGATGCCGGAGAGGAAGCTGGTTAAGGCCATGGCGGTGACGATGGCGATCCACATGGTTTTACTCCTGTTGTTGGTTGTTGGTGGGTGGTCCCCTCCAGCATCCCGTAGGTCGGATTAGGTCCGAAGGGCCGTAATCCGACGATGGTGGCTTTGGCGATATCAACGCCATTGGCATGATGTTGGATTACGCCTATCGGCTAATCCAACCTACGTAACTTGTCGTTTTGGTGCGCGGTGCGCACCCTACTGTGATTGGCGTTGTTCTTTACGGGTTGTTTGTTTGGCTTTTGCGTTAGTATCGGGTGGGCAGATGATTGAAAAAAGCGAATAATAGGCTAGATACAGTTTCCCGTTTGGAATGCTATGTTCACTCAACTGGACGCGCTGCTGGCGCTGGTTCGGCACGGTACGATGAGTGCCGCGGCGTTGTCGTTGCGGGTCAGTCAGTCGGCGGTCAGCAAGCGCATTGGTCAATTGGAGCATCAGCTCGGTAAGCGGCTCATTCGCCGAGAGGGGCGGCGTACGGTGCTGACGGCCGAGGGTCAGGCCCTGGTTGATGAAGTAGCGCCCCTGATGGCGGATTTGAATACCGTGCTGTCGCGGCGGCATTCGGATGCACGGGAGCAATTGAGCATTGCGGTGTCCGAGGCCATTCTCAGTTCCTGGGGGGCACCCTTATTGGTGGCGCTGCGCGAGGCGTTGCCGGAGTTGGATATTCACATCCACACGCATCGCTCGCCGACCATTGTGGATAAGGTGCAGGCCGGTCTGTACCCGTTTGGCTTATGTGCGGGTCAGTTGCCCAATCAGACGGGACTTGTGGCGGAAAAACTGCTGGATGAGCCGATGGTTCTGGTGGCGCGATCGGGGGATCTGGCGGCGTTGGGGCGCGAACGGGAAACGTTGAAGGCGTTGCCGGTGTTGTGTATTGAGGAGAAGTCGAACACCTGGCAGGGCTTGCGCAGTCAGGCGCTGCGGTTGAAGCTGGAGCCGCGCTGGCCGGTGGAGTCGTCGTTCGCGGCGGCGCGGTTGGCCTTGTCCGGGTGGGGGCATGCGTTGGTGCCGAAAGGGGTGGCTGTGGCTTTGAACGTGCTTGATTGCAGTTTGGATTTGGGGGTGGAGGGGTTGAGTCGGCCGGCGACTTTGGTTTGTCGTAAGCAGGTGTATTTGCAGGCGCGGGATCGGGGGTTGATTGAGGTGTTGAGGGGGTTGGTTTTTGAGGGGTCGGTTGGGGGGGCCGGAGAATAGTCGAGTCTAGCGGCGACGGGTCTTGTAGGGTGGGCACGGCCCACCTGTTTTTGGTGGGTAGGCGCCATAGTCAACGTTTAGCCAGGAGACCAGTCGGAATTAATTTATTCTTCCTTGGTGGGCGGTGCCCACCCTACGAGAGCTCGTTGGCACAGGCTGCTTTGAGGGTTCGGTTTGGTTGTTGGATTACGCGCTCGCGCGCTAATCCAACCTACGATTTAATCAGGCTTTTAGCATTCCTACTACCAGTCGGCCTGCGAGGGCTATCAGGATGGTGCCGAATATGCGTTCGAACCAGACGCTGTGTTGTTGCAGCCGGTGCAGCCAGCGTGGGTTGGAGAAGAGCCAGGCTACGATGAGGTACCAGCCGCCGTCGATGATCATGGCGGTGGCGGCGTAGCCGAGTTTGGCGATGAAGGAGGTGTCCACGCCCACTACCTGACTGAACAGGGCGATGAAGAAGACGGCGATCTTGGGGTTGAGGAAGACGACCAGGAAGCCGTCGCGTGCGGCGCTGGTGGTGGTCGGTACTTCCGGCAGGTCTGAGTCATCCGAGCGTTTGGCCGTCAGCCCTTTCACACCGAGCCACGCCAAATAGAGCGCCCCGCCCCACTGCAGAATGCTGAACGCGAGCGGTGACGCGGTGATCACGGCCGCCAGGCCGATGATGCTCAGTAAGGCGTACAGTCCGACGCCCAGGCCGTGCGTTAAGGCAACGACGACGCCGTTGCGACGACCACCGCCCAGGGTTTGCTTGAGCACTACCGCCAGTGAGGGGCCGGGGGACATGGCGCCCAGAATGCAAATGCTGACCACGGTGAGCCAGGTAGCCAGAGTCATAACCGCTCCTTTGATCGTTCATCACAGCCATTCAGTGTACGGCAGATGCTTCTGCAGGGCGACGCCTACGACGCACTGGGACGGCGCGTTGCGCACTGTACGCGACATCGACAATTCAGATTCGCTTCCATCGTCATCGTTCCTTCGCAGAACAGTCACATTTCGGCTTTAGGGTGAATTCGCACCAAAACATCCCAAACACAGTCTCGAACAGGAGTTCACCATGAGTCTGAAGCCGCTTTTCGTGGCCGTCACGGCCGGTCTGGCCCTGACCGCCTGCAGTTCCAACCCGACCACCGAATCAACCGACGCCGCTCCCACCACCCAATCCGGTTCCCTGACCATCGACGTCATCGGCCGGCACACCAGCGGCATCTTCGATGAGAGCGCGGCCGAAATCGTCGCTTACCACGAATATTCCGGTTTCGCCTACCTGACCAACGGCGCCACCGGCGAGATCACCGCCGTGAGCCTGAACCGCCTGCCGAATGAGGCCGCCGCCGATCCGATACGCCTGAACAACCTGGGCGAGCGTCGCGGCGACGTGCCCGATCAGGTCTGGGTCGCCGACCCGTACACGGGTCACAAGAAGGTCGTTATCGGCGGGGCCAACAGCCTGGCGGTTCATGGCAATATGCTGGCCATCGCGGTCGAGAACGACAACAAAGTCGACCGCGGTGCGGTGTTGTTCTACCAACTGAACGCCAAAGGCGACACCACCTTCATCAAGGCCGTGCAAGCCGGCGCCCTGCCGGACATGGTGACGTTCTCGCCCAGCGGACGTTTCGCACTGGTCGCTAATGAAGGCGAGCCCAGCGACGACTACATGATCGACCCGGAAGGCAGCGTCACCGTTATTCCGATCAACCTCGGCGAACCCGCGGACCTTGGCATTCAACTGAACTTCAATGCCTTCGACGACAACCACCACCCGGACATCATCACCGGCAACAACCCGGACCCGGGCTACACCCGCCTGTCCCAGGATCTGGAGCCGGAATACATCACCGTCAGTGACGACTCCCGCACCGCCTATGTGTCGCTGCAGGAAAACAACGCCCTGGCCCGCATCAGCCTGACCGGTGAGCCGCGCGTCACCGGTCTGTTCCCGCTGGGCTTCAAGGACCACAGCCTGGCCGGTAACGCCCTCGATGCGAACAAGGACGACGAAGTCGCCAACCTGCACACCCACGAAAAGCTGTTCGGCACCTATCATCCGGACTCCATCGCGGCCTACCGGGTCAATGGCGAGGACTACATCATCACCGCGAACGAAGGCGATGCGCGGGAATACTTCTTCGACGTGGACAGCGAAGCCGACTGCACCGGCCCCCTGCCCAATGGGATCTATGACTACGACGAAGACGACGGCTGCCTGGCCTACACCGACGAAACCGAAATCGGCGATGTCGAACTGGACAGCAGCGCGCACTCGCTCTCGGCCATCGGCGATCTGAAAATGCTTTCGGTACGCGGTGATACCGACGGCGATGGCGACTATGACGAGGTGTACGCCTTCGGCGCCCGCTCGTTCGCCATCTTCGACAGCATCGGTCAGCAAGTGTACGACTCCGGCGACCTGCTCGAACGCATCACCGCCGAAGCGCATCCGGATTTCTTCAACACCACCGACAACGAACTGGCCATCGACGACCGCAGCGACAACAAAGGGCCCGAACCGGAAGCGCTGACCCTCGGTCGACTGGGTGACCGTACCCTGGCGTTTGTGGGGCTGGAGCGCATGGGCGGATTTATCGTGGCCGATGTGACCGACCCGATGAACGTTCAGTACCTGGACTACGTCAACAACCGCAACTTCAATGCCGTTGAAGCGACCGAGGATGGCGAAGTGACCGAAGCCACCCTGGCCGATGCCGGTGATCTGGCGCCGGAAGGCATGCGGTTTGTGCCGCTGGAGGCGAGCCCGATCGGTGAGGCGTTGTTGATTGTCGCGAATGAGGTGAGCGGGACGACGACGGTTTATCGGATTCGGGAGTAAAGAATAGGTTATCCCTCTCCCTAACTCTCTCCCGCGGGCGGTCCGACGCTTCGGGAGAGCTAGGGGAGAGGGTCTCCCCTCGGGAGAGGCGTTAGGGGAGAGGGGAGGTGTCTATCTATCTCACTCCGGCCACCGCATCAAATACTCATCATGCGGCAACTGCACGTGACTGCGCTCTTCCACCACCTCGAACCCCATGGCGTAGTAGAAGCGCTGCGCGGAATAGTTTTCCTGGAAAACCCGGACGTCGAGATGGTCCTGCAACTGTTTGGCATGTTCGATCAGTGCCCGGCCGATGCCCTGTCGCTGGCGGTCGACCTTGACGAACAAGCCGTTGATGTGAGGCCCGGTCAATGAGATGTAACCGGCGATTTCACCGGGTATTTCATAGAGGAAGGCCTCCTGCAACGGAAGGCGATCCTGCTGCAGCGCGACCTTGTCGACCGCAACGTACGCCGGATCGATAAAGGGGTGGGCGATCAAGCTGGCATCGTGGTAGATATCCGCCAGTTCCCGAAAATCCGTATTGGTCGCGTGCCGAATCATCTACAGCCTCCAGGGGTCTTTGAGACGCCGACTCCAGTCTAGCCAATCAGCGCCCAGTGCCAAGTTCACAAAGCAAAAAACAATGCGCCTTGACGGAGGTCAATGTTCGGGAAGGTTGTCGACTTGACACCCTCCCCAATCAAAGTGAGAATACTTATCAACATCAAAATTACTCACAACTGGAGTCACCGCCCGTGAAACTGTTGAAGTCACTCTCCGCCTTGACCCTGGTTGCCGCCGTCAGCACCGGCGTCGCCCAGGCCCAGGAAGTGAACATCTACTCCTATCGTCAGGCCTTCCTGATCGAACCCATGCTCGATGCCTTCAGCGAACAGACCGGGATCGACATCAACGTCGTCTACGGCAACGGCCTGATTGAACGCCTTGAAGCCGAAGGCCGCAACAGCCCGGCCGACCTGGTGCTCACCTCCAATACCAGCGTACTCACCGACGCCTACGCCAAGGGCCTGACCCAGGCCATCGACAGCGACGTCCTGACCGACGCCATCCCGGCCCAATACCGCGCCGAAGACAACCACTGGTTCGGCCTCACCACCCGCGCCCGCGTCATCTACGCCTCGAAGGACCGCGTCCAGCCGGGCGAGATCACCACTTACGAAGAGCTCGCCGACCCGAAATGGGAAGGCCGCATCTGCACCCGCAGCGGCAAGCACAACTACAACCTCTCCCTGTTCGCCTCCATGATCGAACACCACGGCGAGGAATACACCGAAGAATGGCTGCAGGGCCTCAAAGACAACCTCGCCCGCAAGCCCCAGGGCAACGACCGCGCCCAGGTCAAAGCCATCAAGGAAGGCGTCTGCGACCTCGCTCTCGGTAACAGCTACTACTTCGGCAAAATGATCACCAACACCGAAGAGCCGGAACAGATCGAATGGGCCAAATCCGTCAACATCGTCTTCCCCAACCAGGAAGGCCGCGGTGCCCACATGTTCATCTCCGGCGTGGCGCTGACCCAGCACGCCCCGAACCGGGACGCCGCCGTCCAGCTGATGGAATTCCTCGCCAGCCCCATGGCCCAGTACATGTACGCCCAGGAAAACTTCGAGTTCCCGGTTCGCCCCGGCGTCCCGAACAGCTCGCTGCTCAACCAGTACATGGGCGACTTCAAAGCCGACACCGTCTCACTGACCAAGGTCGCCGAACACGTCAGTGAAGCGTCTAAACTGGTCGACAAGGTCGCCTACGACTTCTAAGGCCAACCGGCTTCCATTACACTCCGCAACGGCAGCCACAGGCTGCCGTTGTTATTTCCGATGTGGCTTCATTGGTTGCCAGGAACCCGCACCGACCACCGGCAGTATTCCTTCCGGAGGCCGCTGTAAATACATCCATGTACGCTTAGCTTCGGCATCCATGCCTCAGATGCCTCCTACAGGAACACTCCCGGCGGTCGGCGCTAGTCACAGGTGGCTAACTCACAAATACCACTCTGTGGTATTGCCCTGTCGGTTGATCAAGCACTTAGCGAGAGACGGACGGGTGCCCAAGGTACTCATCTGTGGATGTGAACCACTAAGACAGGCATTCTGGAGATATCTTTCGGTGGTTTGGGTGGTGATCAAGCGACCGGTGGGCGGGGTACCCAGCCGGGGATGTGGGCAGCAAGGATGCTGCCGTCAAGCGCCCATGGACGGGTTCACAGCGACCCCGGATGGGTACCCCGGGCACCGGTCGCGAATTCCTGGCTAACAAGCACAAGCAACCACGACCAAAAACAGGCACTGACTCAACCAATGACACCGTCCAAACCGCTAGGCCAATCCCGTCAACGTCATGCCTGGACATGGACCGTCACGCTGACCGCCTTGCTGGTCCTGCTTCCGGTCCTCTCCGTCTTCTACATCGCCCTCTTCCCCAAGGAAAACATCTGGGCCCACCTGGTCGACACCGTCCTGTGGTACTACATACGCTCCACACTCATATTGCTCGCCGGCGTCGGCGCCACCTCCTTTGTCATCGGCATCGGCACCGCCTGGCTCGTTACCGCCTGCCGGTTTCCCGGCCGCCACATCTTCGAATGGGCCCTGCTGCTGCCGTTCGCCGTCCCGGCCTACGTCATCGCCTTCGTCTACACCGACCTGCTCGAATACGCCGGGCCCGTCCAATCCGCCCTGCGCGACTGGTTCGGCTGGCAGACCATGCGCGACTACTGGTTCCCCGAGGTGCGCAGCATGGGCGGCGCCATTGCCCTGATGTCGCTGGTGCTCTACCCCTACGTCTACATGCTCGCCCGCGCCGCGTTCCTGGAGCAATCCAACGCCGTCCAGGCCGCCAGCCGCTCGCTGGGCTGCACGCCCTGGCAAAGCTTCTACCGCGTTTCCCTGCCCATGGCCCGGCCGGCCATCGCCGTCGGTCTGTCGTTGGTGCTGATGGAAACGCTGAACGACTTCGGCACCGTCGATTACTTCGCCATTCGCACCCTGAGCCTCGGTGTGTACGACACCTGGCTGCACATGAGCAATCTCGGCGGTGCCGCCCAGATCGCCAGTCTGATGCTGGTGTTCGTCGTGGTATTGATCGGGCTGGAACGCCTGGGCCGGGCCCGGCAGCGTCACTACAGCCAAAGTCGACCGGATCGCGACGCCGCGCTCTATGTTCTCTCCGGCTGGCGCGCCTGGGCCGCTCTGGTGGCGTGCGCACTGCCGTTGATACTCGGCTTCGTGGTCCCGGCCTGGGTCCTGGCCGACTACGCGCTGGGTAATTTCAGCAGCTACTGGACCGAGGATTTCTTCAGCTACTCGTTCAATAGCTTCTTCCTCTCGGCCGCCGCTGCCCTGACCACCGTCGTGCTCGGCACCCTGCTCGCCTACGGCCGACGGCTCTACCCCAGCCGGGCCATGGGCGTGCAGGTCAACCTCGCCAAACTCGGTTATGCCATGCCCGGCACCATGCTCGCCATCGGCGTGCTGATCCCTCTGGCCGCGTTCGACAACACCCTGGACGCCTGGCTGCGGGCGACGTTCGACGTCTCATCCGGCCTGTTGCTCAGCGGCACTGTTTTCGCACTGGTGTTCGCCTACAGCGTGCGTTTTCTGGCAGTTGCGGCCGGGGCCATCGAGTCCAGCCTCGACAAGGTCACCCCGTCGATGGATAAAGCCTCCCGTTCGCTCGGCCAGAACACCCTGTCCACGCTGCGACTGGTCCATCTGCCCCTGATCCGGCCCGGCCTGCTGACCGGTGCCTTGGTCGTCTTCGTCGATTGCATGAAGGAACTGCCCGCCACCCTGATGCTGCGGCCCTTCAATTTCGACACCCTGGCCACCCACGTTTACCAGTTCGCCTCCGACGAACGCCTGGAAGCCTCGGCCATGGGCGCCCTGATGATCGTCCTCGTCGGCCTTATCCCGGTCATCCTGCTCAGCCGTTCCATCCGGGGTGACCGACCCGAACCACCCCCGGAACTCATGGGAGAGGGCAACGCCTAAACCCACTGACTTGGTGGCTGAATTATGTTTGGTGCCAGAAACCCGCAGCGGCTGCCGGTAACTCCCATTCAGGGTCGCCGTGAACCCATCCATGGGGGCTTGACCTCGGCATCCATGCCTCGCACATCCCTGACTGGGAGCCACCGGCATCCGCTGCTAGCCCTATGAACTAACAGACACGAGTCACCTCTGACGAAATACACTATCTGAAACACCACGTGCGCGGCTATACGGAGATCAGCCCGCGTAGGTATGGAAGACGCAATAACGAATGTTGGATTACGCCTCCGGCTACCGAAGCGTCGGACCGATCCAACCTACCAACAGCCTCAGATGTCCCTTCCAGAGCATACCCTGCCTTCTTGTGCATACTGCGGTGGCACCATCGACTAGCAGCGGATGACCGGGATGCTCACATGAGGATATCTGAGGCATGGATGCCGAAGCTAAGCCCCCATGGATGGGTTCATGGCGGCCTCATGTGAGCACCCCGGTTAGCCGGTGCGGGTTGTTGGCACCCAAGCAAACCCTGCCACCAATGCCGGCGGGACGCCGGCGCCTCTTGAGGGGGCAAAGACCCCAAACTTGTGCCATACTGAGATTCATTTACAATTGACAGCCACTTACTTCAGGTAAACGAGCAGACAGGTACCGCGTGTGACAGCCTTGCTAGCCGTAGAAAGCATCGAATGCCGGTTCGGACCCCGTACCATCATCGAAGACTTCTCCTTCACCGTATCCGAAGGCGACATCAACACCCTGCTCGGCCCCAGCGGATGCGGCAAAACCACCCTGCTGCAAGCCATCGCCGGTTTTAACCCCGTCACACAAGGCACCATCCGCCTGCACGACCAGATCATTGCCCAGCCCGACGACGCCCTGCCACCGGAAAAGCGCGGGATCGGCATGGTGTTTCAGGACTACGCACTGTTCCCGCACCTGACGGTGCATGACAACATCGGCTTCGGCCTCAAGCACCTCGACCGCGTCGAACGGAAGTCCCGGATACGCGAAGTTCTCGACCTGGTGCAGATGTCCGAACTGGCCGACCGCTACCCGCATCAATTGTCCGGCGGGCAGCAACAACGGGTTGCCCTGGCCCGCGCCCTGGCGCCGAAACCCCGCCTGTTGTTGATGGACGAGCCGTTTTCCAACCTCGACACCGAGCTGCGCCGGGCTCTGGCGACCGAGGTGCGGGATATCCTCAAGCGGGCAGGCATCACGGCCATCATGGTCACGCACGATCGCGACGAGGCCTTCGCCATCAGCGATCACATCGGGGTGCTCGACGACGGGCATTTGTTGCAGTGGGACCGTCCGGAGGTGATTTACCATCAGCCGGCGACACCGACGGTGGCGAGTTTCGTCGGGGACGGTACCTTCATTGAAGCGCGGGTGCGCGAGGATGGCTGGATCGAGTCGGAGCTGGGGCTGCTGCCCGACCCGGACGAGCGCTGGCCGGTGGGTGCGAGCCTGGATGTGTTCGTCCGCCCGGATGAAGTTCTGGTGGAGGCATCCGGTGTCGAGGCCCGCGTGCTCAGCCGTGCCTTTATGGGAACGCAGACGCGCTATGGCGTCGAGTTGCCGAGCGGCCGTCGGCTGGATGCCGTGTTCCGTGCGCTGCATCGCCACAAGGCGGGTGACTACTTACCCCTGACTCTGCACACCGACCATCTGGTCGCCTTCCCGGCCAACCGGAACTACAACCCGGCCGATTGGACCGTCGAAACACTCGACACCAGGGAAGCGGTCAACCTCTGACACGGGCCCCGGCTTCAGCCTTATCGTGCCAGGAACCCGCTGCGGAGACAGGTGCCCCCGCAGCTCGTGTTAAGTGGCATCAATAGACTAGCAACGGATGCCGGTGGCACCTATTCAGGGATGTGCGAGGCATGGATGCCGAGGTCAAGCCTCCATGGATGGATTGAGTGGGCGGCACCCCGTGCGACCCTGAATAGGAGCCACCGGTAGCCGATGCGGGTTATAAGCACGTAGTCCGGACCCGGGGTTAAAGCCAGCCGCTGAGTTCAATGCCTAGGCCGATTGAGCGGCTGTAGTTGTCGTAGTCGATCAAACTTTCCCCGTATCCTTCGAAGTAGTTCAGGCGTCCGCGCACCCGGTTGTTGAACGGGAATGACCAGGCAAGCTCGACGGCGCCTTTGTTGTCATCGAACTCCAGGTTGTTGCGAAGCATCAGTGAATAGCGCTGTTTGCCGGCGGCATAGGCGACGTTGAGGTCGAAGTGACCCAGGTAGTGCTGGATGTCGGGGTTGTCGTCGCCGAGTGGGTCGCCGGGGTAGCGGGGTTCGGGTGAGGGGATGCGGTACCAGGGGCGGAAGGCGATGACCACGGGGCCGTTTTCCCACAGGGTCTGGAAGATGACCCGGTTCCAGCTGCGCGAGTCTTCGCCGCCCCGACCATTCGACTGGTGGTTGAGCGAGAGGGCGTTGCCGGCATTGCGGAACGAACCGAGTTCCAGCCCGCTGCCGAGGGCGAGAATGAATTCGGGTTCGTGGTTGGTGTCGCGGAACGGGGACGAGAGTTTCAGGTTGTAAGCCTGCCAGAAGGAACGGGCGGTGTAGGCGAAGGACAGGTTGCCGTAGTCCCGGTAGATGCCGTCGAGCAGCACGACTTTCAGACTGAGCTGGAATTGCACTTCAATGTTTTGCAGGTCGCCCTCGCCCGGGTCGATGTAGTCGCCGTTGGGGTATTGGGTGTAGGTCAGCGGCAGTATGTAGTTCGGGCGATGCGGCAGCAGGCTGAACGGGTTGTTCATCGAAAACTGCTCGAGCTCGATGCGTCGTTGCAGCGGTGTGCTGTCGCTGTCGAAGGTATCCTCCCCACGGGTTTCCGCACTGCAATAGTTGCGCAACTGGGCGACGGACAAGACGTTGGACGCACTCTCGGCAATGTTCACGATGCATTGTTTGTAGGGCGTCAGTGTACTGTCACCCACCGACTCATTCGCCACGTCGGGCGTCAGATTCTCGGCCCAGGTCAGCGGTGCACAGAGGCACATCCCACAGACGAATCGGGTCAGGTTGTTACGCATTTGGTCCATTGTTACGTCCTATTCACCGTTGTCACCAAGCTAGATGCTTTCCGTACGAATTTCTGACGTCGTTGACACGGTCTTCCGTCCTTCACGCTTTCCATACCCGCTTTTATGGATTGGTTCACACTTTTTTGTTACGGATTGGTAACTCATCGACAGCCCATTGATGGTTTTCCGACACCTCCGCACGGGAATTCACGTCAAATTGGCTGTCATAAACCCGCTTTTTCTTATTACAGGGCGCATCTGTGTCCGCCTCCGTACCCATGACCCCTTGTGTGACGCAAATCACAGAACAGTCAGCCTCGCCCCGACCATAAATTACATTCCGTTACATCGAGCAAAGTAAGATTTGACGCCTATTTCGGCGATCTCCCACCAACGTTCAGCTTCCTATACTGATTGGACCAAATCCGGCCCGAGCTGTTGGGCGCCGGTCCGTGCAGTAGAAAACAAGAGGACAGCGTATGAGACCTTTAGGCAGATGGATGCTGATCTTACTGGCGACCCTTGCAGTGGCCGCCTGTAATGTCAGCTCCAGTGGTGGATCTTCCAGTTCAGACGACTCTGGTGGCAGTGACAGCAGTACAGACACCAGTACGGATACCGGCGATACCGGTGGTGACACCGGAGGCGATACCGGTAATGACGGCGGTGACACGACCCAAAGCAACAAGACCCGCCTGTCCGGTACCGTTACACTGTCCAGCTCGGTCGCCGGTTCCAACAAGCCGGGGGATCTGTTGATGCGGGGCTCCGCGCACAGTCCGCGCAAGAAGGTCCAGGCCGATGGCAGCTTCAAGGTCGCCAACAAGCCGATCATCAACGGCCAGGTCAACGCCGCCGCCATGATGGCCACCGGCAGTACCCTCTCCAACGCCTTTGTCTACGTGTACGACGCGGATCACCCCGAGTGGCTGGCCCCGGTCGCCCAGGACAAGACCAACAGCGAAGGGGCATACGACATCAGCGCCTACGGCTGTACCGACAATGTCCAGTCCAGCGACTGTGTCGCGACCGCGGCGTCCAACGGTAATCTCTATGTCGACGGCGACCCGCTGCCGACCGGCAAGTACACCATGCTGGTGTTCAAACCCTCCAGTTTCGACCCGATCAGCGGCGTCACCACCGATTCCATCGTCGCGGTCATGCCGGCGTTCAAGGCCGAGGATGAATCCGTCGCGGTCGAGAATGTCGAAGCCGAAGTCAGCGACGTCACCCCGCGCGTACTGAAGATGTTCGGCAAGGCCAAGAACACCGACGGCACCAACACCTGGGGCTCCGAGGCTCTGGAACTGGCGCCCAATTCGGCCATCCAGGTCACTTTCGATATGTCGATGAGCCGCGGCAGCGTGCAGAACATCGACGTCACTCAAAATGGTGGCGACATCGCCGGGTCCTGGAAACTGAGCGCCGACTGGCTGACCGCCACCTTCCAGCCGGATGAGCCGTTGGCCGCCGGCGTCTACGAAGTCTATGTTCCGGATTTCGTCACCAATGTGTACGGCAATGCCATGGGCGACGCCGCTACCGGCACCTTCACGGCTCTGGCGGAAACCGACAGCACAGCGCCCACCGTCAGCCTGGTTTCGCCCACCGCGACCACCGGCGTCAAGACCAGCGATCCGATTCGGATCAGTTCCAATGAAGCCCTGGACGTGAACGGTCTGACCCTCGATGCCACGCCGGATGTCGGCGTACCGGGCGTTCTGTTCGTCGGCGAAACCGATGGCAGCTATGTCTATGAGTTCATTTTGGGCAATCCGCTGCAACTGGCCACCACCTACGACTACAGCATTTCCGGCATCGCGGACCTGTCCGGCAATGTGAACGGTACCATCGACGGCAGCTTCACCACCGAAGGCGCCACCGAAGCCGAAGGCGTGGACGATACCGCCAGCACCGAAACGCAGACCGCCCAGTCCGGCATTTCCGAGATATTCGGAAAGTGGGTGCGGGCCATCAACGATCGCAACCTGTCGCAACTGCAGTCGATGATGACCGGCAGCTTCGTATTCGAATACAGTGTGCTGCAGCAAGGGTTCATGGACGAGGACGTTAACCGCAATGGTCGTCTCAGCCTGAACGAATTTATCAGCATGATGGAAAAAGGCCTGACCCATTGGGAATATTGCGGCATGACCATCACCGGCAACATCGAGAGCGCCATCAACGTCTCGGATGCCAGCACCGGTGACTTTGAATTCTCGCTGAATTTCGAGTCCGACAATCAAAGCCAAGAATGCCTGGAAAGCGGCCCGCAGGACTCCATGTTCGCGTCCGTCAAGAACAGCAACGGCGCATGGAAACTGTCGCGCATGTCCGAAGGCTTCGACCATCGCGGTTCCCAGCTGCAAAGCTTCGAATTGCTGGAGGCCATTCTGTCCGATGATACCGGTACCGACATCGCTTCCGGTGACACCCTGAGTGCCGCTCCGTCCCAAGCCGACCCACTGACCTTCCGGTTCGATACCTCGGTCCAGGGCGTCGACAGCTATATCCTGCTGATCGCCAACGCACGGCACCCGTCCGAACTGGGCGTGGCCATTGCCATCAGCGAGAGCAACCTGGACAGCGTCGAAGGCTCAACCTCGCTGAAATCCCTGACCGTACCGGACTCTTCCGGCAGCGAAGGTCTGCCGTCCGGAGCGGTCGATGTCAGTGAATTGTTCGACTTTGAGACCGAACGCGACTGGGGCATCGAACGTGACGGCGAAGCCTTCCTGTGGGAGATCATTGGTCTGGGCAGTTTGACGCCGGGTGATTTCGCCGACGGGGAAAACATGCCTTCGGTCAGCGACCTGGTGCGTGACTTCAAAGCCGTCAGTGCGGTCAAGAAATTCAAGAATCCGGGCGAACGCAAAGAGTTAGCGCTCGGCGTGGTCGATGACATCGGTCAACCGTTGACCTTCGATGAATTCATCTGGGGCTTCGACGCCGGTTCATCCGATGGCGTGGACATCACCGTCACCACACCGAACGTTGACGAAGCTGTACAGAACGGTGGTTTCCTCTATCTGAACAGCAACAGTGGCTTCGCCGAACATCCGCTAACTTTCAGCGACAACAGCGACGGTACCGCCAAAGCCACCGTCACCGTACCGCTCTTCCAGGGTTGGAACTGGGTCTCTGTTAATGACGGCGGCAACCTGTACAAAGACTTCCAGATCCACACCGAAGGCGGTCAGGCACCGGCGGTTGAAGCCACGACCATCAATGCGCTCAACACCATGGGCGGCTCACTGGGCACAGTGGACTTGAACGAGTGGAACTTCGCCGACGCCCCAAGTGGCACCACCGCGCTGGATGTTACCTGGGCTGCGGATCCGAACAACACCAAAGTATCCGACCTGATGGGCGCCCTGTGCAGTGAAACAGGCGGCTGGGCCGACTTGAACATCTGGGTTCACAACGACAGCGGCGCTTATGCACAGTACAGCTATTGTCAGGATTCGTCCGCTTTCACGCTGAGTGAGCAGAACGGTACTGTCAGCGTCGTCGATATGCCGATTTTCTCCGGTGACAACTGGATCAACCTCGACCTGAGCGGCGACCCGAACGGCACCGGTGAACACGCCAACGTCAGTACCCACTTCGGCGTCTATACCGACACCGGCAGCACCTTTGTCGCACCCGTCTCCATCGACGCGCCGACCACCAGTGAAGGTACCTTGAAAGAAACCGGCAACTGGGGACAGGGTTCCGACTGGAACGCCACTGAGGTAACGGTGAATACCAATGAGGTGACCATCACCGGGCAATTCGCCGAACCGACCCTGGGCTACTACAACGCCGGCGCGGATGGTGCCCATACCGATGGCGAAATCGACGCCAGTGGCGACGGCTCCTTCACCTTCACTGTTCAGCTCTATAACGGCTGGAACTGGATCGGTATCGACAACGGCAGTGGCGACTTCTATAACCTGAACATCTACACCGACAACGGCGCCACTCTGCCGCGCCCCGAAGTCGTGGACGTGAATAGCGTCACGCCGGTGGATGACTTCGGCCAGTGGGTCGCCAACATCGCCAGTTGCACAGCCACGGTCAACGGTACCGCCCCTGGTAATACCTCACGACTGTGGGTCGATTGGCAAGGCAGCGACGATGTGGACTACTACTGGGAAAACCAGGAAGTCCTGTTGGCCGGCGATGGCACCGCGGAGGGTGCGACTCAATCCTGGTCCGCGACCTTCCAGGTCATCGGCGGCACCGGAGCCTACAATTTCGTCAACATCTACGACGAAACCAATGGCACCTGGGCTGGTGTCGAGATTCGCACCAGCGAGACCTCATGCACCTACACCGAACCGATGCTGGATGTAACCGGACTCGTCGACAGCAGTAGCAATACCCTGGTCTCCGATATGGACACCTACGGCATCGACGGGGGCTCCGGTTTCCCTGAACCGATTGTGGCCGACACGGTAACGGTCAATGGCACATCCACCGTTCCCGGTCGCAACATCAAACTGTCCACTGAAGCCTGCGGCAGTATGGAGGAAGTGTCTGTCCAGGCGAGCAGCACCGCCAACGGCACTGGAACCTATAACTGGAGCGCTGTGATATCGGTGTACGATCCGGACGCCGCCAACGGCAATCAACATCACCAGTGGATCGACATCAACGACGGCCACAACTGGTTCAGCGTTACGGTCTTGTCCGACAACAACGTGACGCCACCCGCGCCGGCGATCAGCGTACCGATGCCCAACGGTATGACGGAGACCTACAATGACGGCTGTGGATACCTTCAGTGGGATGCCGGTGACGCCAGCGGCCAGCTCATGACCGTCACCTTAAGCGGTACAACCAGTGGCAGTGACGGTTCCGGCGAATTCTGGGCCGGCAATACCTTCCAAACCTTCCAGATCGTCGATGGCACCTTCAGCTTCGATGTGGATCTGTACGACGGCAATAACTCAATCAACATCAGCGACGCTGACTGGAACCAGTTCAATGTGAACATCCAGGTCACTAATGGCGAACCCCGTCCTCAATATGTCTACATCACCGACCCGGTCCACGGCAGCGATGATGTCAGTGGCGACCCGATCACGGTCTCCGGGGACTTCGGCAGCTCCGGTTTCGTCCCGGACAGCATGTGGGCGGACGTCGGCTATCAGGATCCGACCGACGGAACCTGGAAGTCGACCTACTTCGACTCAACGTTGGTCACGCCCAACACCATGGGCGACATGCCGATGACTTACGACCCGGAAACCCCGGCCAACGGCTTCAGCCTCAGCCCCACGATTCCAGCGGGTGCCGAGCAGGTGATGATCCGAGTGGAGGGGTGTGGTCCCGAAGGATGCCGTGGTCATGAAATTTATCTGAACGACGGTGAATTCGGCATGGATGACCACTATTGGAAACCCGGCAGCGGCCAACCGACCGCCGAGGATCAAGCCCGTACGCGCCGCGTACAGGCGGCCCGTCAGCGCCACTGATCCGTCCTGAAAACTGACCCGACGCCGGGTACCGCTTACGGGCGGTACCCGGCCTTGTCGTAACCGGGGAATCACAGCATGGGAAACCGTCGGATTCCGTTTCACATCGTATTCATCGGCGTGCTGTTGCTGACGCCGTTTTCCGTTGTCTGGGCGAACACCACCCAGAAACCGGCGGCCTGGCTCAATCTGGTCAGCCATCTGGAAGCGACCGGGCCCGACAGCGCCAGCCTGACGGTCACCCTGACCACGGTGCTGCCCGAAGCGCCGGCCTCGATCCATCTGCAACTGCCCGCCCCGCTGAATGCGGTGGACGGCACAGAATGGCGGGGAGCGCTCACCGAGCGCCACACCACTCAATTACACTGGACCCTGACCGGTCCGATCGATTTCACTACGCCCATCGGAATTAACGTCACCCTGACGTTGCCGGAGGGCGACTCCCTGGACCACCCCTTCAAAGCCGAGTGGTCCAATGCGTCTGAAAAACCGGCGAGCCGCTCGCTGGCACCCGCGCCCGAGCTGCAATCGCGCGACGGCGAACCCCTCTGGGTGGTTCCGCTGAACCCGGAGGCACAGCGATGACCGCCCGCCTCTGGGTTGTTACGCTCGCCCTGCTCGGGCTGACGGCCTGTGGCCCGTCCGGTTCGGTAACCGGTGACGGGACCGAAGGCGACGCGGACGCCAATACCAAAGACGACACCAGCCAGACCACGACACAGCCACAGGTCGACGTATCCGGCCGCATCACCTACCAGGACCGGATGTACGACGACACCGGGTTCATCACCGGCAATACACCCGACAAACCCGCCCGCCGGGTTGTGGTGGACCTGCTCGACGCCGACAACAATCCGGTCGATACCACGCTTACCGATCACTCGGGCAACTACGCCTTCACCCAGGTCCCGATCGGCGACTACAGCCTCCGGGTACTCGCCCGCGCCACGGCCGACAGCGGCGAAACCCTGAACGTCTACAACATGAGCGATACCCTCTACGCCGTGAGCCAGGCGGTCAGCTTCAGCGAGGAACAGACCACGGCCGACGTGAACGTTCCACTGTCCAGCCGCATGGCCGGCCCCTTCAACATGCTCGACGTCATGCTCAGCGGTACCGAGTTCTACCACTACTACAGCGACACGACCGCCACGCTGAACGACCTCAACCTGTTCTGGCAATACGGCCAGAGCCCCGGCTCCTACACCTGCCTCGGTACTGGCGGCGGTTGCAGCGAAGGCTCCGGCATCTACGTGCTGAGCGACCCGTATTCCACGGGCGACACCGACGAATTCGACGACGATGTGCTCTGGCACGAATTCGCCCACCACATCGAGTTCTCGACCGGCATGACCGACTCGCCCGGCGGCTACCACAGCCTGGCGGACACCGACCTGGACCTGCGCCTGAGCTGGAGCGAGGGCATGGCCAACTATTTCCAGATCGCGGTCAAAGCCTGGCTGCGCGCCCAGTACCCGCAGCGGCTGTCGATTCCCGGCCACCTGGCCAGCACCCGCTATACCGACACCCGCAGCAACACCGTCAACGTCAGCCTCGATCTGGCCAGCCTGCCTACCAGCTTCAGCTACGCCACCAACGAGGCCGCCATCGCCATGACCCTGATCGGCCTGCAGGACAACGCCGGCCAGGCCCGGGTCTGGGCGCCGCTGGTCGACCAGCTACCCGCCAATTCCTATGCCGACACCCTCGAAGCCTATTGGGACGGCCTGTTGCAGAGCCAGCCGACCAACCAGGAACTGGCCCAGTGGCGCGCTATACTCAGCGAACGGTCGATTCTGTACCAACGCGACGCCCTGGAGAGCGATCAACTCTTCGCCGATGCCCCGGCACGCGACTGCTCCCTGACCGACCAGACGCTGCCGGCGGACTGCATCGTCGGCGAACGCCACACCCTCTACCACGCCAGCGGCCAGGCCGACAGCGACACTCTGGCCATCAGCGTTACGGCCGGGGTGCGCTACCGCATCTGGACTCACGATCTGCGCAATGGCGCCGATACCCGTATAGGCCTCTATCATACCGATGGCACGGCACTGCTGGACGGCAATGGTGACCCGCTCGTCAACGACGACGACGTCGACTGCGAGACCCAGGCCGGCGGCTGCTCGCCGCTGCACGACGGCAGCCACTTCGCCTCTTCGCTGGAATTCGTGGCCGCCGAAGACGGTACCCTTTACCTGGTCACCGATACCGCCGATGCCGCCTGGCTCGCCCCGGCCAATTACGGCTATCTGGCCCGCTACGGAGACTACGCCGTCTCGATCCGGCTGCTGGAATCCGGTGCCACCACCCCTTAATCACAACCACAGAAGGACGCTGCCGATTTGTTGAACCGACTGAAACGACTGCCCTTTTGGTTGGCCCAGAGCCTGGTTCTGATCGTCACGCTGCTGATCGTCGGCGTGTTGCACCACATCCAGGCGTTCGAACGCCTGAACCACCAGGTGTACGACACCCGCCTGGAAGCCAAGCGCCAGGACGTACCACTGCCCGAGGACATCGCCCTCATCCTGATCGACGAGGCCTCGTTACAAGCGTTGGAACCGGTACTGGGCCGGTTTCCCTGGCCGCGGTCGGTTTACGCCGACCTGGCGGAATTCCTGGCCATGGGCAATGCCCGGGCGGTGCTGTTCGATATCCTGCTGACCGAACGCGAGGGCCGTGCCGAGGAGGCGCTGAGCGCCAGCGACCAGCAGTTGGTGGTAACCAGTTGGAACCATTCAAACCTGTATCACTCCGGCCTGATGCGCAACGAAAGCGTGGACGAAGGCGCCCAGCGGCTGAACCAACCCATGCCGGACGGCGTACGTGACCGCCACAGCCTGTTAACCGCCACCGGCCTGGAGAAAGGCCGGCACAATCACTATTCGCTGCCTTTCGACGCCCTGCTGGAAACCACGCCCCACCTCGGCATCGTCGGCGCCGAACCGGATCGGGACGGGGTCTATCGCCGTCTCCGCCTGCTGTGGGAATACCATTCCGCTTACTTCCCGGCGATGAGCCTGGCGCCGCTGCTGAACGAGCCGAACCAGTCCCGCGCCCGGCGGGACGGCCACCATCTGTTCGTCGATGGCTTCGACATCCCGATCGGCGAGGATGAACAACTGCTGCTGAATTACTACGGCGAGTATCGGCCCTATTCGATGGCCGGCGTGCTGGATTCACTGCAACGGATCCGCAACGGCGACATCGCCAACCTGCGCATAACGCCGGACGAGTTCGAGGACAAACTGGTCTACATCGGCGCCAGCGCGGTCGGGCTGGACGACATCAAGGCCACGCCGATGAGCCAGAAAACCCCCGGCGTCTTCATTCACGCCACGGCCACCGGCAACCTGATGGACGGCCGGTTGCTGCACCCGCCCCGCGCCGGCTGGACCTATCTGGCGCTGGTTCTGACCTCGACCCTAACCCTGCTCGCCGTGGCCCGGCTCAACCGCTTCAGCCTGCAATTGCTGGTGCCGTTCGGCATCGGCCTCGGCTATGCGGTGCTGGCGGATGTTCTGCTGTCGCACAACCGGGTGCTGGACACGGTCACGCCTCTGGCCGGCCTGACACTCACCTGGATGGGTTCGCTGTCGCATCGTTTCTTCGTCGAAAGCAGCGACAAACGCCGCATCAAGCGCATGCTGTCGCAGTATGTCTCGCCCTCGGTGCTGACCGACGTATTGAACCGGCCGGACGAGGTGTTGCACGCCCAGGTCGGCGTGACCGAACACATGACGGTTATGTTTTCCGACGTGCGCAACTTCACCGGTCTGTCGGAAAACCTCGCTGCGCGTGACATCGTGCAACTGTTGAACTGCCATTTCGCCGAGATGTCGGCGGCCATTTTCGAGTTCGACGGCACGGTCGACAAATTCATCGGTGACGCGCTGATGGCGTTCTGGGGCGCCCCCATCCGCATTAACAATCACGCCGACCTGGCGGTCTCCGCCGCGCTGCGCATGGTGGAGCGGCTCGATCACGTCAATGAACAACTCGAAGCGATGCGGTTGCCGCAGATCGACATCGGCATCGGTCTGAACAGCGGCGATGTCATCCTCGGCAACATCGGCTCCGACCAACATCTGGACTACACCGTCATCGGCGACAACGTGAACCTGGCCTCGCGCGTTGAAGGCCTGACCAAGACCTACGGCCTGCGCCTGCTGATTTCCGAAAGCACCCATCGTGCCCTGACGTTGGACATCCCATGTGTGCCGGTCGACCGCGTGCAGGTCAAAGGCCGCCAGCGTCCGGTCGACCTCTTCGCCCCCTGGACCGGACTCGACCCCAGCCCGGAAGCGCGCGCCGAAGCCGAGGACCTGGTCCGCCGGATGACCGAAGCCCTGGCCTGCTACTACGAACAACGCTGGGAAGACGCGCTCGATCTGTTCAGCGCCATCGACCACCCGGGGTTGCGCAAGCTGTACCGCGCCCGGTGCTGGCAATTCCAGCGAGAGCCGCCCGGCAAAGAATGGGCGGGTGTCTATACTGCAACCAGTAAGTAGGGTTGCCCGATTCGAGGAGAGACGGTTGTGATTCAAACATCGAGCGCTCGCCGGTGGCTGACCGGCCTGTGTACCGGTTTGCTGATAAGTCTGCTGATGAGTCTGTCGGCCCTGGCCGATGAAGTCTTCGTGCTCAGCGAGGTGGCGCCCGTTTTGGATGCGCCCCGCTTCAACGCCACCACCCTGGCCGAACCTCCGAAAGGCACGGCGCTCACGATTCTCACCAATGAGAACAACTGGCTGCAGGTGGACTACCACGGCCAGACCGGCTGGGTCTCGCGCTGGCTCGTCGGCACCGAACCGCCGCAGGCGAAAGTCACCCACCTCGAAGGGGAGCTGGACGCGGATGAAGTCCGGCTGCGCGCCTCCGAAGTGACCACAGCCGGCGCCATCCGCGGCCTAAGCGAGGGCGAAACCGAATTCGGCGGCGGTACTGATTACGCCGAGCTGGAGCGGATGGAAGGGCTGCAACCCGACCCGAACGAGCTGACCGAATTCCAGCGCCCACTGACCGCACGCTGAGGCCGACCATGGACCCGAGAACCTGCACCCTGTCCCCCGCCCTGTGTCTGTCACTCGCACTGCTGTTGTCCGCCTGCGCGAGCGCGCCACCGGATGACTACCGACCACGCCTGTCCCAGCAACTCGAAGAGACGTTAACGCCGGCCGACATTCAGGCCGAAGTCGACTTCGGCCGCCACGTCGCCGCATCCATCCTCGGCCGCATGGACGGCCTCGACAACGACGCCGTGCAACGCTACGTCAATCTGGTCGGTCAGACGGTCGCCCGGGCCAGCCGACGTCCGGAGCTGGATTTTTATTTCTACGTGCTCGAATCCGATCAGGTGAACGCCTACGCCGCACCGGGCGGCTATGTCTTCATCACCCGACCGGCGCTGGCCCTGATGCGGGACGAAAGCGAATTGGCGGCCGTATTGGCCCATGAAATCGCCCACGTCGACCAGCGCCATATCGTACGGGCGCTGGACATCGGCGCCACCGGCAGCGACGCCGGCCTGGCGCAGTTGATGGGCGGTGCCAGCGAGACCACCCGGGTGGTGTTCGACCAGGCCGTCGATCAGGCGTTGTCGATCCTGTTCGAGAAAGGTCTCGAACGCCAGGACGAACTGGAAGCCGACGCCCAGGGCGCCATCCTGCTGGCAAGCACCGGTTACGACCCCGGCGCCCTGCGCCGCTATCTCGATCGTGTTCACGAAAGCGGTACCGATCAACACGCCGAATTGAGCGGCACCCATCCCCCCTTCGATGTGCGCCTCGCCGCACTCGACCGTCAACTGCACGACGAAGGCCTGACCGGACTCGATTATCCGCGCCTGGCCGAGCGATTCCGGGACAGAACCCAACCATGAGATCGATTAGAAGACACAGGCTCACCCGAGTCGGCTTCGTCCTGCCTTTGCTGGCGCTGCCGGCCCTGGCCGACGAATACCACAACGTGAACCAGATCGTCGGCGATCGCGCCCTCGGCATGGCCGGTGCCTATACCGCCGTCTCCGACGACCCGGCGGGGTTGTACTACAACCCCGCCGGCCTGGTGTACGCCACCGCCGACAACATCTCCGCCAGCGTCAACAGCCTGCAATACCGGCAGATTCAATACGACGATGTGTTGGACGGTCAGTACGATTGGGAACGCACCAGCACCCAGTTGCTGCCGAACTTCTTCGGCGTGATGCAAACCGTCGGTCCGTTCAAGGTCGGCCTGTCTTCCTCGACTCCGGATTCCGTATCGGAAAACCAGGACCAGCAATTCGAGGATTTCGGCAGCGTCGACCGTTACATCATTAATCTCAACCGGGAGGACGTTCGCTATAACTTCGGCCCCGGTATCGCTTATGAATTGAACGAGCAATTCGCGATTGGTCTAACGCTGAATTACCACTACCGGGTTTTCGAAAGCAACATTAACCAGTATGTGCGGTTCAATGACGATACCCTGGAATGGCTAAACACCTACCTGGAAACCAAGGAACACGGTGTACGACCCAAGCTTGGTTTTATGTGGTCACCGGCCGACAAAGTTGCGATCGGTTTGTCCATCGATCAAACCCTGGTGTTGTCGTCAAACACGCATTACCAGTCGGCACGTTGCCGAACGGGCACAGGTTCCAGCGGGTGCGATGCCGATGGTGAGGAAGCCGTCCCCGAAATTCAAACCTTCAATGACGTTCGACTCTACCCGGTTCAGGTGCGGACCGGCATCGCCTGGTTTCCAAACCCGGCTTTACTGTTGTCCGCCGATATGATTTTCCACACCGGCGCGGGCGCGACGGAAAACGACGACATCATCGTGTTCTCAGAACGCGAGCCGACGCTCGATGTCGCCCTGGGCGCGGAGTACTATTGGACGCCCCGCTACGCCGTGCGTGGCGGCGTGTTCACCGCCAACGCCAACACCCCCGAGCTCGAACTCGGAAAAACGTTTCAGGACCCGCACATCGACATCATCGGGCTGACCACCAGCCTGAGTCGCTTCACGCGGGATTCATCGATTACGATGGGGGTGATGGCCAGTCGCGGGGAAGGCGAATCGCAGCTGTTCGGAGACCTGAAAAATCTGGTGCAGGACACCACGGTGATGGACGTCAGTGTGTTTTTATCGACGTCGTATCGGTATTAATGACATCGTGAGCGGCACACCCAGCGGACACACGCGGTGATTTATGTCAGACCCCACAACACCCGACGGTAAACACCGGGTCGTGATCTACGGCTCGCTCAAAGCAGGCGAACACAACCACGAGGTGCTCAAACCGGCCCGATTCCTCGGCGAGGACGAATTGACCACGCTCGCCCTCTACGACCTCGGCCCTTATCCCGGTGCCCGGCCGGAACCGTCACGCGGTGTCGTCGTGGAAGTCTATGCCGTTCCCAAACCCCGGCTTGTCGTGCTCGACCGGTTCGAAGGGTACCGCCCGAATGCCCCCAACGCCTCACTCTATTGGCGAGAGACCATCGAGACCCGATTCGGGTTGGCCTGGGTCTATTTATACAATCAGTCGGTACAGGGAAAACCCCGGATTGATGCGGGTGAGTGGTCTGGCTGGGATTCGGTACCTGGCACGAGCCGATTCAGACGCTAGTGGTTTAGGCGTAAAAAGAGAACAGCCGGGAAGCACAGGAAAAGCAATAAATGGCGCATTCTGGCGAAGCAAATCGTTACCGACGGGTGCACATGAAACACTAGTCCAGTTTATCCAGCAAACGGTAGACTTCTCGTTCATGAAGGGCGTCCAGAACGCCTTCTTCCCGCATCCGATCGATGACCTGATCAATCGCCGGCAGCCAGTCGGCGCATGAGGAACGACGGGAGAACAGGTAATACACCTCCAATTCATCCAATATCAGTGGCGCCATCACGATGTCGTCATCCAACCGGGTTACCCGGCGCGTTGCCAAACCATCGAATTCGGCCAGTACCCCATAGTCGGCCCGATCCACACTGACCATTTGTAGCATTTGTTCTCCGGTGCGGATCTCGATCACGCCCAACTGATCCAACAGCGCATCCATTTCATCGCCGTAACTGCCACCGGCCGGTCGGACGCCTTGACGATTCGACAACTGCGCCAGGCTGGTCACTTCGGCATCCGTCGAGCGGGTAAACACCCGTATGCGCTCGGCCGTGACGGCGGTGGAATAATAAAACTGCCGGGCCCGTTCTTCGGTGAAATAGGCGCCACCCAATACATCCATCGTACCGGCCTCGGTCGCTAACAACGCCCGCTTCCACGGCAACTTTTCGTCATCGTTTAACCGAAACCCCAGTTCCCGGCCGACTTCGCGCAAAACGGCCGGCATAACCCCTTGCCAGGTATTATTGCTGTCGTAATAAGAGATCGGTTCCCAGTCATAGGCACCGAGGCCATGGATGACGGGGCAGTCATCGACACTGGCCAGGGCGGGCTGACAAATAAGAGAAAACAGAAGGACACAAGAAGCGAGGCTACGAATCATAGGGTGTGCCTATCGAACAGCAAGCTGAACCAACGTTCGGACCCTGAACTGACCATCCCGATCCGTCGGCTCACTTCACTATAGCAGCGAATCCCGATTGTGCCGCTTCAACAACACCGGCTCACCTGATCCGGATCCAGGTTGCCACCGGAGATGATCAACGCTGTCGGCGTCTCCGGATCTACCGCAACGGCACCCGACAGCAAGGCTGCGAGTCCGACGCTGGCGCCGGGCTCCGCATAGAGGTGCCCTCGGGTAAGCAACAAGTACATAGCCTTGCGAATGGACTCCTCGTCGATCGTGACAATGCGATCAACCGTCTGACGGCTGGCCCGGTAGGTGTTGTCGCCCACCACAGCCGGCGCCAGACTGGCCGCCCAGGTGTCGACTTTATCCAGGCTGGCCTTGGGGTCGTTGTGCTGCCAAGCGTTCCACATCGTCGCCGCGCCGACGGGCTCCACGCCGATCAACTCCAGGTCAGGGTTCAGCGCTTTCAGCACCAGGCCAAGACCGGAAATCAAGCCACCACCTCCGATCGGACAGAGCACTCGACGAATCATCGGTTGCTGGCGATGCAGTTCCACCCCCACCGTACCCTGACCGGCCATAATGCGCGGGTCGTTGTAAGGGTGCACCAGGGTCAATCCGCGCTCATCACGCAGATGGAAACAGTGTGCCACCGCCTCATGAATCGCGCCCTGGACGATTACGTCCGCGCCCAGCGCGCGGGCACCCTCGACTTTCAACGGGCTGGAGCCTTCCGGCATCACCACCGTCACCGGCACGCTACGCTCCGACGCCGCCCAAGCCAGTGCCAGGGCATGGTTGCCAGCCGACACCGTCACCAAGCCGTTTTCCAGTTCCTCATCGCTCGCAGTCAACATCCAGTTCAGGGCACCGCGCGCCTTGAAACTGCCGGTCCGCTGCACGCTCTCTAGTTTCAGCCACAACGGCTGTCCCACCTCACGCTCAAGGTCCGGCGACGGGATGAGCGGGGTTTCCAGAACGCGGTCGCGGATGCGGGCTTCCGCGTGACGAACGGTATTGAGATCGGGGAGTGGTTCCATAGCGGGGCATGGCCTCCATTTCAGTGGATGCCATTCAGCCTATCAGCTCTTCCCCTGCAGGCAACCTATCGCTTTATCGAGCCCTTCCACCGTCAACGGAAACATCCGGTCATCGATCAATTGGCGCACCATGCCGATGCTCTGGGTGTAGGGCCAGTACTGTTCGGGGACCGGGTTCAGCCACACCATACGGTCGAAGTGCTGTTTGATGCGGTCGAACCAGGCCGCACCCGGCTCGGGGTTCATGAAATCGATGCTGCCGTAGGCGGCCGCTATCTCATAAGGCGCCATGGACGCGTCGCCGACAAAAATGACTTTGTAGTCCATCCCGTAGGTGCGCAATACCTCCTCAAGCGGGATGGTCTGCTGGTAGCGCAGGCTGTTGTCCCGCCACAGATGGTCGTAGACAAAATTATGGAAGTAATAGTGTTCCAGGTGCTTGAATTCGCTGCGGCAGGCTGAAAACAACGCTTCGCAGACCTGAACGTGCTCGTCCATCGAACCACCGACGTCGAAGAACACCAGCACCTTGACGGCGTTGTGACGTTCCGGTTGCGTGCGGATGTCGAGCAAGCCGGCATTACGGGCCGTGAAGCGGATGGTATCGTCCATATTCAATTCTTCGTGCGCACCGGTGCGGGCGAAGCGGCGCAATTTGCGCAGCGCCATCTTGATGTTGCGGGTGCCGAGTTCGACATTGTCGTCGAGATTGCGGTACTGACGTTTTTCCCAGACTTTCACCGCCCGGCGCTGGCCGCCGGGTCCACCAATGCGTACACCCTCAGGGTTGTAGCCGCCATGCCCGAACGGACTGGTGCCGCCGGTGCCGATCCAGCGGTTGCCCCCCTGGTGGCGCTCCTGTTGCTCCTGCAGGCGCTCTTCCAATGCTTTCATCAGGGCTTCGATGCCGCCCATGGCCTCGATCGCGGCTTTCTCTTCCTCGCTGAAGTGTCGCTCCAGTTCCAGGCGCAACCAGTCGTCCGGCAATTCGCCACCCATCGGGTTGGGCATGGCTTCCAGCCCTTCATAGAAGTGGGCGAAGGCCTGGTCGAAGCGGTCGAACTGGGTTTCATCCTTCACCATGCACAGCCGCGCGATCTGATAGAAGGCGTCCATATCGAATTGCGCCAGTCGCGATTCCAAGGCTTCGTGCAGGGTCAGCAATTCCTTGGTTGTCACCTTAACGCCGTGCTGGCGAAGCGTGGTGAAGAAGCGAATCAACATGCTCAGCGATCCCGGCGGCTCATGAAGGCGAGTCGTTCCAGCAATTGCACGTCCTGCTCATTCTTCAGAAGCGCGCCGTACAGGGGCGGCAAGGCATCGCGGATCGTGCCGCCTTTCAAGGCTTCGGCGGCCAGTCGGTCGCTGACCAGCAACTTGAGCCAGTCGATCAATTCCGAGGTCGACGGCGGCTTTTTCAGACCCGGCACTTCGCGTACCTGAAAGAAAACCTGCAAGGCGTCGCTGACCAGCCGGGCCTCGATGCTCGGGAAGTGGACATCGACAATGGCTTGCAGTGTTTCAGCGTCCGGGAACTGAATGTAGTGAAAGAAACAGCGCCGCAGAAAAGCGTCGGGCAATTCTTTCTCGTTGTTCGACGTGATGATCACCACCGGCCGCTGTTTGGCGCGGATGGTCTCGCCGGTTTCGTAGACGTGGAATTCCATCCGGTCCAGTTCGACCAGAAGATCGTTCGGGAACTCGATGTCGGCCTTGTCGATCTCGTCGATCAACAGTACCGCACGCTGTTCGCTGACGAAGGCTTCCCACAATTTGCCGGGCTTGATGTAGTTGCGAATGTCGTGCACCCGGTCATCCCCCAACTGGCTGTCGCGCAGCCGGGAAACGGCATCGTATTCGTACAGACCCTGCTGGGCACGCGTGCTGGATTTGATGTGCCACTGCAACAGCGGCATTCCCAGGCCCGCGGCAATTTCCTCGGCCAGCATGGTCTTGCCGGTGCCGGGCTCACCCTTGACCAACAGCGGGCGCTCCAGCGTCATGGCCGCGTTGACCGCCAACTGCAGGGACTCGCCAGCGATGTAGCGTTCGGAACCGTTAAAGTTGCTCATGTGTAGACCTGATTGAACCAATGAGATGCCGCTAGTGTACGGCGCCATATCAACATGACAACCACAGAACCCGGCATGATGAGGAGAGGTAACCAATCCCCCTGCCCCAAGGTGAATTGTTGATCGGGATGGGAATACGCCGGCCTTCCCGGTACCCTAGGCCGTTCCGGCCCGGCGCCGGCCAGGAACCGAACCCCAGGGAGCCCACGCTGTGAAAAAATCCTATCTGACCGTTTCCCCACTCTGGTTTGTGACCCTATCCGTGCTGACGATGGGCATCTACGAACTGTACTGGGGCTATCGATACTGGTGTTACGTCAAAGAACGGGACGCCTCGGCCATTCGGCCGTTCTGGAGAGCCCTGTTCCTGCCGATATGGTGTTACGCGCTGCTCAAGGACATCGCCATTCACCACCCCAGCCGGTGGTTACCGCGAGAAGCCGCCTGCGCCCTGTTGGCGGTGGTCTACTTCGTACTCAATATGCTCTGGCGCCAGCCGGATCCCTACTGGTTGATTTCCAGTCTCTCGTTCCTGCCGTTGCTGCCGGCTGTCATTGTGCTGAGAAAGAACGCATACGCTCATCCTGTCCCTCGATCGCATAGCCTGAAATGGGGCATTCCCGCGACCTTATTGACCGGTCCACTCGCGATCGTTACCGGTCTGAGCGCCTTAAATCTGACACCGTCCAGCGTGGTCATCTCCGGTGATCAGCTTTGGCCCCATCAGGTTGAACTGCTTCAGGAACAAGGCGTTCTGGAACCGGATGAAACCATTGTGTATTTCTACTCGACCGGACTGCTATCCATCAAAGAAGATGGGCAGTTCCTGTCCGATTGCTGTGTGGTCTCTTATTGGCCGGATACCAACAGCGATGAACTACTAATGGCTTACGCCTTTCTTGAAAACATCGAGGACTACCGCGTTCATTGGTCGGATGGAATACTCGAGGACACCATTATCACCATCACGACCCTCGAAGGCTATGAGTTTGATGTCTGGCTGTCTCCCGAGCAAGGGGGAGACAAAACCTTTGTCTCCGAGTTGGAAAAACGGTGGGAAGCCGCCAGGAACACACCGGGCCTGTCACCCCTTCCGATTTGAGGGTGGGTATAACCGGGCAAAAACGGACGCCCGGTTTAACCTCGTCGTTTTTCATTCCATCGTCGTGTTGACCACCGCGCGATAGTCATTCCGTTCCGACAGTACCGCTTTCACCGTACCCCGCCCGGTCGACCAATACACCACATTATGATGATTGGGGTGATTGGAAAACCCCGGAATATACACCTCCAGTTGATGCGAGGACTCGGGCCAGTCGGGTAATGCAAAGCGCACCTGTGTTTCATGACTCCCCATGTGCACGTCAGGCTCCCCCAGCTCCTGTCGATGCCCATCGATCGTCAAGGTTGTCGTCTCGGCTACATAACGGGCCAGCCACTCCGACTGCTTCTCACCATCGGCCGACTGCCATCGTGTTTCGCCTACCTCACGCGACAAACTGCTGTCGACACTGGCCTGGGCAAGATTCACCGTCAGCGCCCACCCATGATCCTCGGGTTTAATGCTATAAAAGGTGAGGCTGCTGTTGTGTGCAAACGCCTGAGCCATACACATCAGCACTACCCCCAACAGGCATTGTAAGCTCGTTCGAACCCTCCGCCGCCACATGGTTTACTGAACCTCCAACGGTCGGTCCGCCAGAGTTCCCGATAAACAATCCGGGATGTCGACAATGTCATCGTATTTGGCATGGTAGTGATAGATGCCATCCGGATATTCGGCTGTCGCGGATACGTGACCATTGCAGGCGTCCAGTTCAGTCGGGCGACCACCACTGTCGGCTTCGCGCCCGTATATCGGATAGCCGTCCATCGCCAGTCCGATCAGCTCATTGTCTTCAATCTGCGGTACAGCGGTGCACTCCACTTCATCGATACCGTGACGGTCGTACTTGGAGTTGATGGTCTCGGCAAAGATGTGATTGTGATAAAAACCTTCATTGATGTGACCGCCACAGGCATCGAGAGCCGGTACATTGCCTGCGCCTGTACCCCGGCCATCAACGCCGCCGGATACGGTCGGCGGTTGTCCATTGATGGGTAGGCCGTTGAAAGACAGTCCGACGATATCCGAGGCGTCGTCCATGGCCCGGACATCTTCCGCAATCGTTGGGTTAACGGGGATGGTGTAGGTGAGTGTCAAAGAACGATCGGTGACGACTTCCACACAGTGCCCTTTGGACGGTGCGGCTTCCGGTGGCGTTTTATCTCCGCGACTCAGTGACAGATCAATCGTTCGTAGCTGTCCTTCTTCATCGATGATGTCGTATCCGTCGGCTTCCATGTCTTCAAAAAAGGCGCGGTTCATCACCCGAAGTCCGGAACGGGTCTCGCCATCATAGATGAAGATTCCGCCAGTCTCATCCAGAGACTCAGGGCAATAGGGCCCATCATCCAAGGGCGTGCTTTGGACGTGTACTCGATAGCATTCACCCACCGAGCCATCGGCCAGATCGCATTCCACAATGTCGATCGGCTTCACCAGGTTCTCTTCTTTGTAGAGCTCCAAAACAGAATGCCCTTCTGAATCGTCATGCCCCTCGTGCGCCAGGGTGGATAAAGGCAGGCACCCGATCAGCGCCAGAACACCCAACCCTTGCAGCTGTGTCTTCATCATTATTCCTCCGGTTTCAAACAGACTGTGTCAATGCTATCCGCAACGTCGCGGACCGGCCGGAATGCTACCAACACCCACACGACAAACTTCGACAACCCGGAGTAAATCACTCGAAAGCGGAGAGAAAACAACGCGATTGATTGAAAACAGGCACTTGCCTGTTACACCCGGTATTCGGTACAAGCGATTTTCAGAAGAAGCGGTAAATCCTTTTTCAGATCGATCATCTCCATCTAGACTCCACATTCACTGCACATTGTTCGCGTAAGGACGATTCAACCAACAACAAAGAGGATGTCTGACGTCACATTCGACTCTGACTTCAAACCCAAAAGGAAACGCCCGATGAAGACACTTAACCGTCTGCTGCTCAACCTGATTTCAAATGACCTTGACGCCAGCAAAACGTTCTACACCACCTTGTTTGACTTCGAGGTCGACTTCGACAGCGACTGGTTTGTTCACCTGAAGTCAAAGGAGCACTCGTTCGAGCTGGGACTGATCAGCGACACCAGTGATGGGCTGCCGCCAGGAGCCATAGCGGGTTCACAGGGGTTTTATGCCACTTTGGTGGTGGACGATGCCGACGTGGTGTTTGACGATGCTAAACGTGTGGGAGCCGAGGTCGTCAGTAAACCGGAGAATACGTTTTATGGGCAGCGACGCCTGGTGCTCAGAGCACCGGAGGGAACGCTCATTGACGTGTCGTCGCCGATCCCGTACTTCTCGCCCGAGACACTAAAAGAATAGCGTGAACCGGGCACCGCCCAGGTTGGACTGGCTGACACTCAAGCGCCCGCCATGCGCAATCATGATTTGACGGGCCAAGGCCAGGCCGACACCGGAGCCACCCCGTTTAGTGGTGAAGAAGGGAACAAAGATGCGGTCGGTGATGGCATCAGGTATGCCGGGGCCATTGTCGTCGACCGCCAATACCACCCGGCCCCGATGAGTCACCGCCGCACTTAACCGGACCTCCGGGTCAGTTAAGTGTTCAGTGGCTTGGGCAGCATTGGTCAGCAAGTTAATCAGCACCTGTTCGAGCAGGTCCGGGTCGACGGTCAGTTGCAGGGTGTCCGGTTCAATGCAGGTGGTAAACGACAATGCATCGGACAAACCGGCATGGGCCAGCAGGGCGTGAACCCGCTTAAAGAGTTCCGACACACGGATCGTTTTTTGGCGCGGCTTAGGCAATTGCGTCAGCGTGCGGTAGCTCTGAATGAATTGCATCATGCCATCGGCGCGACGTGCCACAGTGTCGACGGCCTGGCAGGCGTCCTCGAAATCGGATTCCGCCGCCTCTGGCGGTGCCTGACCCGACTGGCGAAGATCCGACATCAGTTCGGACGCGGTTTTGGCCAACGAGGCCACCGGTGTCAAACTGTTCATGATTTCATGCGTCAACACCCGCACCAGTTCGTGCCAAGTCTGCAGCTGGTTGGCATCAAGCTCTCCCTGGATATCCTGCAAACTGACCAGAGTTTCCACCCGATCACCGGATACGATGCGTGAGGCCAGGATAGCGAGTTGGCGTTCCACACCGTCGTCATTGAAACGAACCAGCCGTCGTTGGCCGGGCTCCAGCGTGTTGACGGCATCGTGGAATTCCGCGCCGTAGGCGATTAAGTCATCCAGGTGGTTGATCGCACCCTGTCCGAATAACCGACGCGCGGCCAGATTGTGCAGACGGACCTGGCCATCCCCGAGTACGGATATCAAGGGTACCGGCGATTGCTCCGTAAGTGCCGTCATGTAACGCAGTCGCGACTCCTGCTCCGTACGATTGTCTTCGATGGTGGCCAGGACCGATCGGAATTGACGGGCCAAGGGTGCGAAGCCCCGGTCATTGTCCAGATACCGTTGGCTGAAATCACCACTGCGCAATGCTTCCAGGAAATGCATCAGGTCGGTATGGGTTCGGCCGACAAAGTGGTTCAGTTCGATCAATTGCCCGGCAATGACCAGTACAAGCAATCCGGTTACGGCGTAATACCCCGGAGTCAACAGGGCCATCCCCAAACCGGTCACCGTGGCTGCCATCAACAATGCGCGGATAAACACACGGATCGAGAATCGACTAAAGGCCATATTTTTCCATCCGCCGATACAAGGCGGCCCGAGTCAGGCCGAGATCTTTGGCAGCTTTGCTGATATTGAACCCGTGCCGACGCAAGGCAGTTTCGACCAGTCGCTGTTCCATGCGTTCCAGATGCAGATCTTCGACAACCTCCGCTGAGGGTTGGGCATGCGGGGTTGCGGCCAGGTGAACCGGATCGTGGTTGGCCGGCAATTGCAGATCCCCCGAGTCGATCATCTCGCCTTCCGACAGAATGACCGCTCGTTCGATGGCATGTCGCAAGGCACGCACGTTGCCTGGCCAATGGTAGGCCTGGATTGAACAGAGGGCGTCAGCGGTAAACGATTTATCGGGTTTTCGGTATTTACGGGCGTAAAACCCGACGTAGTGACGCGCGATGTCCGGTATATCCTCGGACCGTTGACGCAGAGGCGGCACCTCTATTTCCACCGTGTTCAACCGAAACAACAGATCTTGCCGAAAGACAGTCTCATCCAGCAATTGCTCGCGCGGCACATTCGTCGCCGCGACGACTCGAACATCAATGTTCACGGGCTGATTGCTGCCGAGCGGGGTGACCTGTCGCTGTTCCAATACAGTCAGCAGCTTCGCCTGCAGGTGCAGCGGAATATTGCCGATTTCATCGAGAAACAGGGTACCGCCGTTGGCCGCGACCAAACGACCCACCCGGTCCTTATCGGCTCCGGTAAACGCGCCTTTGCGGTGACCGAACAATTCCGACTCGAACAGGCTTTCCGACACCGCACCCAGATCGACGGACATAAACACCTGGCTCGACCGATGACTGTGCCGGTGCAAGGCCCGCGCGACCAATTCCTTACCGGTTCCGTTCTCGCCCAGAACCAGAACGCTGGCGTCGGTCGGTGCGGCGCGTCGAATCATCGAATGAACCCGGGCCATGGCCGGCGAGTCACCCAACAAAGGGTCGGAGGTGGTTGCCGAGGCCTGAGCCAACGCCTCGTTGCTGCGCTGAAGGCGCGTGGCTTCCGAGCGGCTTCGGTGCAACTGAGTCGCGGCCGAGAGCGTGGCAATAACTTTCTCGTTTTGCCACGGCTTGGTGATGAAGTCGGTGGCGCCATGCTTCATGGCCTCGACGGCGACATCCACACCGCCGTGTGCGGTAATCATCACCACGACCGCATCCGGGTCCTGTTCCAGAATCTGTTTAAGCCAGACAAAACCTTGCTCGCCACTGCTGTCGCCGGGCGAGAAGTTCATATCGAGCAGAATGGCGTCGAATTCGTGGTCGGCCAGACGACGGGGAATCGCGTCCGGACGATTACACAGGACCACGTCGCCAAAATGCCGTTTCAACAACAGTTTGGCGGCGACCAGTATGTCTTCGTCGTCGTCGACGACCAGAATGCGTTTGTCTGAATCCAATGCAGGCTCTCCGTGGGTCTGTTCATTATCGTACAGCGCCTGTCCGCTTTCGAACATACCGGGTGTTCGAATTCGGACACCGCCTTACACGCTTCCCTCGAAACCCCCGCCATATCAAGACGTTAGCGGTTGGCATGCCCTTGGCAAGTCGTACTTCACAACTCATGCCAACAACGGAGAACACCATGAAATCACTGGTTTATGGAATCGGGATCGTGTTCGGCTGCCTGCTGATCAGCCAGGCTGTCGCGGCGACCGAGCGCTGGGAGCTGGATCGCGAAGAGGACGACATTCAGGTCTTCACCCGGACCGTGCCCGGTTACGACGTGATCGAGGTGCGGGGCACCACACGGATCAAAGCCCCGATCGATCAACTCGTCGCCGCCGTCTCCGACGCCGCTCAGTGTCCGCACTGGATACCCAGCTGCGCGACCGCCGAAGTCGTCGATCGTCGCAGCGATACGGAATTCGCCATGTACCGCCGCATCAAGAATACCTTTCCGTTCAAGGATCGTGATTATGTCCTCGAATTTCGAATCGAACGCGATGTCGACAACGGCGGTGTGATCGTGACGTTTGAAGATCGCAAGGATTCCGCCGATCGCGGGTGCTGTGTCCGGATGGAACGCTATGCCGGATTCTGGCGCTTCACGCCGCTGGACCGCGGCGATGTTGAGATCACCTACCGCGTCCACCTCCTCCCCGGGGGCGGATTGCCGAACTCGATGGTGAACATGGGTGTACCCGACCTTCCCTACGACACCCTGATCAACCTGAAAGCACACCTGGCTATGTGAGGCTTCATCATGACAACACGCACACCCTATGCGGGATTCGCCGCACTGATCGAAGCGCTGACGTTCATCATTGGCTTCGCGCTCTACACCACGGTCTTGATGCCGGCCGGCTATCTCGACAGCTCAACACCGGTTCAGCAGAAAGCCGCGTTCATGGTCGACAACCAAGGCCTGCTGTATATCTGGAACCTGATCATCTACATCCTTTTCGGATTCGCCCTGGTGGTGTTGTCGCTCGGCCTGCACGATCGACTCAAAGCGTCCACGCCCATGCTGTCACAAGTGGCCACCACCTTTGGGCTGATCTGGTCCGGGTTGATTCTCGCGACCGGTATGACCGCCAACATTGGCATGGGTATGGTCGCCGAACTGCACCTGGCCAACCCGGATCGTGCCGGTCAGATCTGGCAGGTGACCAAACTGGTGGAGAGCAGCCTGGGGGGCGGCAACGAGATTGCCGGTGGCGTCTGGGTCCTGCTTATCAGTCTGGCTGCGCAGCGCGCCCGGCTGTTCCATCCGGGGCTGAACCTGGCCGGTATGGTATTCGGAGCGTCGGGGTTACTGACGGTGGTCCCGCCACTGCAACCAGTCGCCGGGCCGATATTCGGTCTTGGCCTGATCGCCTGGTTCATAGGGTGCGGCATCAGCCTGTTGCGGCACCGCGAACAGGCGCATTGGGCCTCCGCCTGAGGTCGGGATTCAACGGCCGTTTGGCATCCGCCAACGGCTCCCCTACTATGTGGACGGTGTTTTCACCCTGTGTGTACAACACGGAACAGACGCCAGTGCGCTTGCCAGGATCCCATCATGCTGACATTGACCGACATCGCTCGTTATTATCAGGGCCCCATGGTCGAAACCATCGCCCTCGACGCCGTGAACCTCAGTATCAACGAAGGGGAGTTTGTGGCGGTGATGGGGCCGTCCGGTTGTGGTAAATCGACACTGCTCAATGTGCTGGGGTTACTGGATAGCCCCACTCGCGGCCGGTATCGGTGGCATGACAGGGACATCGGACACTGGAAGGAAGCCCGTCGCAGTGAATGGCGTAAACAACACATCGGTTTTGTGTTTCAGAACTTCAATCTGATTAATGAGCTGACCATTGAGGAAAACATCGAGCTGGCCTTGCTCTACCGCAAAGTCGCGTCGAAAGAACGACGTCGTCGCGTTGCCGATGTGATGGATCAAGTCGGCATTGCCCATCGCGCCCGACACTATCCGGCCCAACTGTCCGGCGGTCAGCAGCAGCGTGTCGCCGTGGCCCGAGCCATCGTCGGTGAACCGTCGCTGATCCTCGCGGACGAACCCACGGGTAATCTCGACAGTCAGCAAGGGCAACACATCATGGACATTCTCAGTGGATTGAACCAGGCCGGAACCACGGTTGTCATGGTCACGCATGACGCCCACAACGCGGACCACGCCCACCGTACCGTCAACCTCTTCGACGGTCGCATCGTGCTCGACAACGTGCGGCTCGCCTCGTGAGCCATCGACAACCATGCTGACCAGCTACCTGATCCTTGCGTTGCGAACACTGCTCAAACACCGCCTGTTCGCGATGCTGAATGTGTTCGGGCTGGCATTGGGCTTGATGGTATTTCTGTTTTCGTCGCTGCTGGTGCACTACGAGCGTACACACGACCAAAACTTTACCGATTACGACCGCATCTATCTGATCGGCAGCCGCTTCACCTTTGAGGCCAACGAACCCATCAGCGAATACCCCGACATCCGAACGGCCTATGGCCCCCTGTTCGAGCGACACATCGAGGGGCTTGACGCGGTGGCCCGGGCGGTCCACCGACGCCCCATTCTGACCGCTGCGGGACGCCATCAATATCAAAGCATCCGGTTCGTCGACCCCGCGTTCACCCGTATCTTTTCATTCGACTATCTGGCGGGTTCCGGATCGTCCCTGGACAGTCCCGATGCGTTGATCCTGACCCGATCCACGGCCATGGCCTTGTTCGGCCGGGTCGACGTTTTGCACGAACCCGTTCGACTGAACCACACCGTCACCCTCACGGTCTCCGCGGTCATCGAAGACGCCCCGGTCAACACCCATTTCAATTCTGATTTGCGCGATCACTATGAATTAACCGCGCTGGCCCCCATCGCCGCGCTCAATGCGACGACCGGATTTCCCCAAGCCGGTCGCTGGACCGATGAATTCGAAAACAACGCCACCTACATCAAGGTGGCTCCCGGCCGGGATCGGGCCTGGTTGAATGAACGGATCAACCGCGTTTATCGCGAGCATGCCCCGACCGATGAGCAAGCCGTGGTGCAGGGACTGAACGCGAACCCATTAATCAATGCACACAATCTGGTATGGCAGGCCATGGAGTTGCCCGTGCTGGAGACCGTGCAACTGCTTGGGCTGCTGGTATTGGTCGTTGCCTGCGTCAATTACGCCAACCTGGCCACGGCACTTAACCTGGGCCGCCGCCGGGAAGTGGGTTTACGCAAGGTATTGGGGGCAAGCCGACGGCAACTGTTGGCTCAGTTCCTGGTCGAGAGTCTGTTAATGGTGGCGCTGGCGATGCTCTTGGCCACGGCCTGCATCGAAGTCGTTTTGCCCGCCTTCAACCACTGGACCGGCAAAGCCCTGACGTTGAATTACGGCCTTCACATCCCCTGGGTTCTGATCACGACCGTGTTGGTCGCCTTGGTCGCCGGGGCTTATCCGGCCTGGGTCATCTCCCGACCGCATCCGATCGATGCCTTGGGCTATGCCCCGGAACACGGCGGTGGCGGGCGGTTATTTCGCACCTTGCTGGTCGGTCTGCAATTTACCGTGGCCATCTTCATGTTGGCCATGGTGATGATCATCATCGCCCAGAACCAGAACATCCTGAGTCAAAGCCGGGTATTTCCGATGTCCCGCATGCTGATCCTGGATCAACTCGAGCATCCCTCGGTGCATGCCAGACGGGCCGAACTGGTTGATGCCCTGGCCGGGTTGGACGGCGTTGAAGCCGTCACGTTATCCAACGGGTATCCCTTCAATCCCACGCGATTGTCGGAAACCGGGCGGCTGCGCGAGGCACGGGCGGCGCCCGGTTCCGATACCGCGTCCTTCGTACTGGACATGATCGCTGTGGACGACCAGTTTTTAGCGGCCTATGGCATACCCATGCTGGCGGGTCGTCCCTTCGAGGCAACGAATAACTCGGGTACGCTCGAGGCCGTGATCAATCCGCAAGCCGCCCGGCAACTGGGCTTCACCGACGCCGAAAACGCCATTGGCGTTCGATTCCAGGCACGGCCGCCCGACAGCGACACGGAAACGCTTGAAGCGATGGTGGTCGGTATCATCGCGGAACAACAGTTCAACGGCAGTTATTCGGAACGCTCCGCGATGGCCTTTTATCCCGGACAAGACAGATTCCATTATGCCTCCATCCTATTGACCCGGGGGGCATCGCCGGAACGGCTGGAGACGATCCGAACCACCTGGACTCAAATCATTGACGATGTACCGATAAACGCCCTTTTTCTCGAGGAGTACTTCAACTGGTTCTACAAAATTCCGCGCGGTATTCAATGGGTGTTTTCCGTGTTCTCAATGATCGCACTGGGTCTCTCATTGACCGGGTTGTTCGGTCTGGTTGCCCTGATGGCGCAACGGCGTACCCGTGAAATTGGTGTACGCAAGGTACTGGGGGCGAGCACCGGTCAGATCGTTCAGATGATGCTGTGGCAGTTTTCCCGCCCGATCGTTGCTTCGGTGTTGGTGGCAACGCCGCTGGCATATGGCGCCTCCACTATCTACCTCGACTTTTTTCCGGACCCGGTCAGCGCCCTGCTTCCGATCATCGGCCTCGCGTCGATGATTGTCATATCGCTGGCCTGGTTGACCATTGCGGCTTATACCCACCGGCTGGCTCGCGCCACACCGATCGATTCACTGCGATACGAATAATAACCCACTCACTCGATTCGGTTGCCCTGGGCGTCCATGTTGCCCAGGTAGGCGCGTTCGGAAATATCAATCCACCTCCGGGTGCCCTTCTGGTAGTCCGCCAGACTGTGGATGATGCGTTCGGCCAGCGGGTCCTGTTCGGCCCGTTCAGCCAACAGTCGACGATTGGCGTCACGCAAGGCGTTCATCACCTCCGGCGGAAAACTGCGGACTTGAATGTTCGGATATTCGCGTTCCATTTGCTGCCAGTTCACAGCGCTGCGATGGTGGCTCAGAATCCACATGTCGTAGGCGACCGTGCGCATGGCGATGGTCAAGACGTTTTGCAGATCCTCGGGAAGACGATCGAAAGTGTCCCGGTTGGCCAGGAACTGCAGTTCCGTTCCCGGTTCATGCCAGCCGGTGTAGTAATAGGGGGCAACGCTGTGAAACTCCATGTCCAGATCGAGCGACGGGCCCACCCATTCAAGAGCATCCAGCTCACCGGATTTCAGGGCATCGAACAGTTCCGTGCTGGGCAGGTTGACGGTTTCAACGCCGACTTCGGACAGCACTTCACCCGCGAAGCCGGGCACACGCATTCTCAGCCCCTGCAAATCCTCCAGGGTGCGAATTTCGGACCGGAACCAGCCGCCCATTTGCACGCCGGTATTTCCCCCTGGGAAGGAATACAGGTTATGCGGCTGGTAAACCTCATCCATCAAGGCCATGCCCTCGCCCTGATAGAACCAGGCGTAACGTTCCACAGCCATCATGCCGAACGGCATGGTGCTGAAATACAGGGTATTGGGTACGCTGTCTTTCCAGTAGTAGGACGCGGAATGACCCAGGTCGTATTCGCCCCGCTTAACCAGATCGAAGATTCCGAGCGGCTGACCGTGGACATTGGCGGAATCGACCTGAACCGAGAGCCGACCACCCGACAGCTGTTCCACCAAGGTGGCAAACCGACGCGTCGTCTCTCCAAACACCGGCGCGCCCTCTCCCCAACTTTCGGCCAGCGTCAGCTGGATGGTGTCGGACTCGGACCAGGCGGGGGACAAGGCTCCCACCCATACCAGCGCCACTGTGATAATAGCTTTCATAGATCCCTCCTAACGTCCGATGGATTCCAGATAGCTGTAATCCGAAATCAATGTCCATTCCCGGGCGTCGCGCATGTAGGACGCCTGTGACTCGACAATTCGGCGAGTCAATGGAGACAACCCGGCGAAACGTTCCAGCGCCCGCTCGTTAGACACCCGCAAGGCTTCAAGCACATCGTCCGGGAAGTCTTTCACGCGAATGACCGGAAATTTCTGGCGCATCTCCGTCCATTGTTCGGCACTGACATGAATGGATTGGACATACATATCATAAGCGGCCAGCCGCATGGCGGTTTCCATAATCAACTGCAGGTCCTCCGGCAAACGCCGCATGGCGTCGCGATTGACCAGAAACTGCAATTCCGTCGCCGGTTCGTGCCAGCCGGTGTAGTAAAACGGGGCGACCAGGTGCAAATCGAGATCGAAATCCAGAGACGGCCCGACCCATTCCGCAGCATCCAGATCACCCCGTTTGAAGGCGTCCGACATGTCGCCTGCCGGCACGTTGACGGTATCCACACCGAGGTCGCTCATCAATTCACCGGCAAAACCGGGGATGCGCATTCTCAGTCCCCGCAACGACTCTTGCGACCGGATGCGCTTCTGAAACCAACCTCCCATCTGACTCCCGGTATTGCCACCGGGATAGGACAACAATCCATAGGACTCATAAGCTTCGTTCATTAGTGCCTGGCCGCCACCGTGATAAAACCAGGCGTACTGCTCGACGGGCAACATGCCGAACGGCATGGTGGTGAAAAACAGAAAATTGGGATCCCGATCTTTCCAATAGTACGACGCGGAATGACCGAGCTCGTAGTCACCGCTTTGTACCGCATCAAAGACGCCAAAGGCGTCGCCATGAGTTTCGGTACCAACGATCTCGACCGTCATCCGTCCGCCGGACAAGGACTTCACGAGGGACGCGAACCGTTTGGTTGCATCGGCGAAAATAGGAAAGTCCGACGACCAGGATTGGATTAACCGGTAACGGTATTCGGGTGTTTCAGCCAATACCGAAGTCGAGATCAGGATAGAAGCGCCCAGGGCCACCAGGACTCGGCGCAGACGTTGAGCCATACCACCCCCGTGATTGTTGTCTTTTTTTGGGTAGGTTCGTAGCTGAGAGCCGGGTATTCGGTCTGAGCCACCCGTCACTTTTACCCCAGTGAGCTGGCGGTTGCGAGTTAGGGGCCATACAACTTTAGTATGAGTCAATGCGGCCGGGTGGTTGCCTCGGTTCAGCTTCCAAGAAACCACAGGCTGTACTGGCCGTACATCCCCGCATTTCTGGATATCCTGGGGTTATTTTCGTAAAGTTGTCCGTTTGGACTCGCCATCGACGCCCGAGGGATCAATCCGGGGGTGAATCGCCAACCGACAGGGACCGATCATGAACGCAAAGCCACCGCTTCGTACGAACCGAGACTGGTTGACCGTCGTCAGCGATGTGTCCGACACCTGCGCCACCTTGTGGCTGGGTACTCTGTCGAACACATCCTTCAACCCCGGGCCCGGTCGATTTCGTTTCCGGGCTGAGGGGCAGCCCTGGCAAGAGATACCGGTCTATCCGGAGTGGACCCCTCCGGTTTCAAAGTCAGAGGATCGCTATTACCAGACCATCCAACTGGACCAACTCCAACCAGGCACCCGCTATTACGGCGAGTTATTCCTGGACCATCCGGTTCACACGCTCCAGCAGTGTGGTCAATGCGAATTCAAAACCCTGCCCGAACGTATCGGCGGTGCGGACGACCCCTTCACGCTGATGGTCGGTAGCTGTTATCACCAACGCGGCGACGACAACCAGGTCGCGCGAACCTTCCAGGCTTTGTGGAACGACCCCGACCTCCCCAATCCGGATCTGACCGTACTCGCGGGCGATCAGGTTTATCTCGATGTTGGCTGGGGCCCGTTATTGGCTTGGGGCGAACCGGGAATCCGGCGACACATTCTCGAGTGTTACGAACGCCACTGGCGATCCCTGCACCCGGTTCTGAGCCGGGGAGCGACCTGGATGATGTCCGACGACCACGAACTCTGGAACGACTACCCCGATCTCTCCTGGACCAATCCGCAACTGCTGCGGTTTCACTTCGGACAATTCAAATCGCGCTGGGAAAAGACAGCGCTGGAAGCGATTGAACGCATACAGAGTGGGCGAGACATCCGGACACGGGATATCGGCTCCGATCTCAGCATCATGGCCCTGGATGCCCGCCTGGGCAGGAGCCGGGACCGGTTGTTCCGGGACAGCGTGCTGGAACAGGCCCTGGACTGGATCCGCAATCTGACCCGGCCCGGCGTTATTGTTCTGACCCAGCCCCTGACCGAACCGCCGGGCGGTCTGAACAACCGCAAAATGGCCAACTACGCCGAACAGTACCAGGCACTGTGCCAGGCCATTCTGGACGCCGAGCACGACCTGGTCATCGCTTCCGGTGATGCCCACTACGGCCGTGTCGCACAGGCCCGCAACCGCAAAGGCCGGCAACTGATTCAGGTGATCGCCTCCCCATTGTCCAATGTGAACGGACCGGCTTCGTTTGTGGCGTTAAAAACCGCCCCGGACCATCCCATTCACATGCCGGCCCTGGGCGACGATCATCCCGTGCGGTTCGAACCGGTCCAGATCGTGCCCACAGAACGTCGACGCTTTCTGCAACGCTACTGGAAAGACCGTACCCGGGAACACTTCCAGACGCTGTCGTTTCACCGGGACAATGGACTGCACCTCACGGTGCAGGGCTGGCCGGTTCGCAATCCGGACCGGAACACCAGCCCACAGTCATTCAACTGGACCAATACGCATTGGAAACTCTCCTGACAGCGCTGTCGTGACCAGAGGCACTGTCCGGGACCGCCGAATCCGTCGGACAATACCGTTTCAATCACCCGGAAAGGAATCGAAAATGCCTCCGCCACTGAAGCCAACCGGCCTCTTTCTTTTCTCGACCCTGCTGGTCGCCTCTCACGTCACCGCCGATGTCACGACGGACCTGATGAACACGCTGAATGAACTGGACAGCAAGCAACAGCTGACCGCCGAGCTCACCACCGAATTGTGGCAGACATCCGGAGACGGGCCGGAAACCCAGGGCGCCACCACACTGACACTCAAGGACGGCCCCGACGGCTTTCAAGTGTTGTACGGCAACATTTTGCTCAATCAAATGCAGGATGAACAACAGGCGCTGGCGCAGAACCCCGATACAACCACACCGACGCTCGACACCCTGGCCCACGTCACCCCCATCGAAATGCGCACACACCTGAATTCGGCCAGCGAACTGAGTCGCCACCTGCAAGAATCCACCTTGATCGGCGAAGAGGTTGTCACCTACAACGGAGAACCCGCTCGGCGACTGACGTTTGAAAAGGGGCTGGGTACCGTCAGCGAAGAGGAACGAGACTACATCAAGGAATTCGACTACCGGATGGAAGTTTGGGTGTCCGACAAGGGCATACCGTTGAAGACCGAAACCCGGGTCTTCAGCAAAGGCCGTTTCATGGTCGTCATCAAGTTCGAGTACACCGAATCGACATCGGCGGAATACGCCATAGCCAACGGACGCCTGGTAACCCTCACGTACGAACGCGAATACGAAGCCACCGGCTTCGGGGACGGTGAGCAGGTGCGTTCCCGGCGGACATTGAGGTTGCACTGAAAGGAGGGCAACGAACTCTTTGACCCGCGCCCCGTAACAACCCTGTCCGCCTTGTAACGCCGGCGGCGATCCTCTACATTGGAGCGGATCGCCGGTCCGGCGCCCTTCCGTCCGGTCACGGCTTCGTCCACGTCGGAGTCGGTTTCATGCCTCTACGATTGCTGGCTGTCGCCCTTAGCCTGCTGCTGTCCGTGTGCTTCCTCGGCCTGGTGGCCTACAAGTTTTCGCGGGACACGCTCGAGCACCAATGGGAACGCGGTCGCGCCGTCATCGATCACGGTGCGCACTGGTCCGCCGAGGCTGTATCGTTCATCGACTTCGCCGAGGGTATCGACGCTCCAGCCTGTTCCGACGCCATGCTCACCGCCCTGCGCACCCGCCTGTTTCAGCACGAATACATCAAGGACGCGGGCTACCTCGACAACGGCCATCTATTGTGCACGACCACCCTGGGCCGGTCCGTGGAACCCATGCCAATTACCGAGCCGGACTATCTTTCCAGTACCGGGTATAACATCTGGATCAACGAACCACTGGCCCTGTCGCCGAATGCACGCGGTTTCATTATCCAGAAAGGCCATTTCAATACCGTTTTTTTGCTGGAATCCCTGCCTACGGATTTCCCGCCCGGTATTCGCTGGCAAGCCGTCTACCGCTCGGAGAATTTGACCGAAACCATCGTCGGTCAACCGGGCATCTACCGTGGGCTGCCAAACGACCGCCGTTTCTCGGTGACGGTCAACCATCACTACGCCGAATACTGCAGCGATGTGATTCCCTATTGCATTGGCGTCGAAAGCAATCACTGGCGCATGCTCAACGAGCATCGGTGGCTGGTCGCTCTGGTGCTACTGGCCACTCTGGGCGTGTTCGCCGGAACCTATTGGCTGCTCGACTCGCGGTTGCGCCAATACAACAGCCTGGGTAACCGGGTGCGCCGTGGGCTGGAACGCGGCCGCTTCCATTTTCTGTATCAACCGATCGTGGATTTGAACACCGGCGGCATCGTCGGCTGTGAAGTACTGGCCCGCTTCGAAGACCCGCTCGGCCCCTTAACGCCCGGCGAATTCATACCCGAAATCGAACGGCGGGATCTGACCTGGCCGTTCACGGAAAAAGTCATCTACAACGCCTTCACCGACCTGGAAACGCAGCGCGATTTACCGGACGGTTTTGGGGTGAACATCAATTTCTTTCCGCAGGATCTCTATGAGGATTTGTCCCGAAACCTGCCCTACATTCTTCCGCTGAAATCAACCCGGTTCCGTATGGTGGTGGAAGTGACCGAGGACAAGCACCTGGACGCGAACTCGGCGCGCAACACCCTCGCCTGGCTTGGCGACAGCGGCTACGACGTCGCCATCGACGATTTCGGCACCGGCTATTCCAATCTGGATAAACTGCATCAGGTGAACTGCCAGACGATCAAGATCGACCGCAGCTTTGTCTCCGACATCGAAGAAGGCGGCATCAAGTCGACCTTCATCGCCTACATGGTGCAAATCGCCCGCGAACTGGACGTCAAGATCGTGGCCGAGGGGGTCGAGACCGCCCTGCAGGAAAAAGAACTGGTACAACTGGGTGTACACTTCGCCCAGGGTTGGCGGTTCGGCAAACCGATGAACGCCGAAGCCCTGGCCAGGGTGGTGGCCTGCTCAACCGGGAGCAACGCACCGGTGTCGGCCGGTCATTGATCGCGCATCAGCCTGAACTGGGTGTCCCAATCCCGATGGTTCAACACCTGCCCTTCGCGCCGGACGCGCTCCAGAGCCTCGAAATCCAGTTCGGCGATCATCCAGCCGGTCTGGCCGTCAGGTCCTTGCTCCAACACGCCATCGTCCGGAAAACCGCGATCGACGGGCGTGTACACCGCCGCCTGGCCGGTGTTCACATCGACGGCCGGAGACCAGCGGGCCTCTCCAATGGTCGGTGACTGGGCGACATAACACTGGTTTTCCAGCGCCCGGGCCTGACAGCCGATTCGCACCCGGTTATAACCGGCCTGGGTGTCGGTGCAGCTCGGCACCAGGATCAATCGCGCCCCCAGCTCCACCTGGCGCCGGACAATGAGCGGGAATTCGCTGTCGTAACAGGTGGCCACGCCGACCGGCCCGAAGTCGGTGTCCAGTACACGAATATCCTCTCCGGGGCTGATGTGCCATTGCTCGGTCTCGAAGCGGGTCATCTGCAACTTGTCCTGATAGTCCCGAGTGCCGTCCGGACGGAACAGCCAGGCGCGGTTGCGGTATTCACCGTTGTCCAGTCGAACCGGAAAGGTGCCGGCCAGAATCGGCATATTGAAACGTTCCGACAATCGGGTATAGAGCTCGAGAAACGGTTCGTGCAGGTCCTGCAACGCCTCCAGTTGCGCCGACAGCGAGCCGTAGACCTCCGCCTCGAACAGGGAGCCAAGCCCCATGCTGAAGTATTCGGGAAACATCAGGAATTGCGCTTCCTGAAGGTAGGCGTCCTTGACCCAGGCTGTGATCTTGGCTTCGTAGTCGTCCCAGCTGTTCAGGAAATCGATGGGGTATTGGGCACAGGCCAGTTTCAGGGTGGTGTTCAAGCGTTTTCCTCCAGAACCTTCCGATAAAACATCAACGGCTTGTCGGTCTCGACCGGCTGATCGATGTCTTTCCAGGGAAAGGTAGCCTGAATCCGCGCTTCCGGTCGATAGCCAAAGCGCCGCCAGACCGGATCGAGCGGCTGATAGTCACGAGGTTTGAGCGGATGATCGTCCGGCCGCTTCACCGCGCAAAACACGCTCACTGTCTTGCCAAGCGCCCGGGCGTGAGCCTCCCGCGCCTCGAAAAAGGCGCGATACAGGCCATGACCACGATATTCCGGCAACAGGACGGATTCGGCGCAGTAGAACACCGAATCGACGTGCAGCCCGGCCTCGTCCAGGGGCCGGCGGAATTCATCGGTCTCGTCCGCCATGGCCAGGCCGGTGGAGGCGCCAACGACGCGGTCGCCGTCCAGCGCCAGCACACAGAGGGCCGTGTCGGAATCGACATAGGTCTGCAGGTAGTTGCGCTCGTAGTCCAGCGAGCCGTCATACAGGTAGGGAAAGTCCCGGAAGACACGGATACGCAGCTCGGAGACGGCCTGAAGCCAGGGCTCCAGGCCCGGGCCCTTGACCACAACCGTACGCAGGGAGGTGTTTGCCATGGGTCGCCCCCTCTAAAACATCGTTTAGCGGGGAGATTATCACAGTGCGACTCCGGTGCAGTTCGGAACACGACAGGTGCCGGTCAGTCTCCAAGCCACTGGTAGCTGACACCCAGAACGCCAAGGTACCGGTTACGCGCATCCAGTTGACGGATAATGGGGCTGCGGGCGGCATCACCCTGATAGCGACTGACCGAGACCAGCGTGAACAACGACCAGCGCGGCGTCCACCGCAGGTTGGAGACCAGGGTCAGGCTGAGATCCTGCCAACCGGCGTCGGCGTCATAGGCTTCAAGCCCCGTCGCCTGCGCCGTGGCGTCATCGAGACTGAAGAAGCGGTCGGAATACTCCGCACTGTAATAACTCGCCCCCAACGTGCCGATCAGGGACCAGCGATCCGTCACGGATGTCACCCAGCCGCCGCTGGCCGTGGCGTATGGGCTTTCATGACCGCCGGGCAGGGTGGTGAAGACATCCAGTTGTGCCAACGCTACACCGGGCAAGGGCACCCCCACCACACGCCAGGGAATGCCGGAACCGACGGACAGACCCGTTTCGACCGAGGCCGGCACAGTCGGCAGACCCTTGCCTTTTTCACCCAGGTCGTCCTCGCTGCGTCCGCCGCTGTAGCGGACCACCGGACCCAGGCTGAGTCGATTGGATGGCACCAGGTCGGCCGCGAAGCCCGGTCCGCGCGTTTGTAACCGGTAGCCGTTGATGTCGAGTTGAAACGAAGGGGCTGGCAGCACTGACCATTCATCTTGTCCGGGAGCCACCGGAGACGCGGCCAGTCCCAGGCCGACGGACAGTTCAGCCGCTTGAACCGGGCCAGCGCTCATGGTCAGCCCGAGAGCCACCAAAACGAGACATCGCGTCAGCTGATTGAGCGCCGGTCTGATCTTGATCACTGCAAGCATGGGTGTTCCCTAAGGTTACGACAGCCTACTGTACTGAAAAAAACGGTTTTTGGATCGCCAAACCCCCACTCACTTTAAAAACTTCGAATAAGCCACTCTCTGTATCTGTCCGCGTTGCCACGCATTCTTATTCGTTAAGTTCAACCATGGTGTCGAGAAAATTGACAATTCCTACTTCAAATTTACTCATCAACTTTTTTACAGGCAGCTGTTGAGGCGCTTAATCCGACTTGCTAGCTTGGCTGTACTGCTTGAGTTCGGCTAGGCGATTTCTTAAAAGCCGAGTCTCTGGCAAGGAAGAAAGTATCGCAATGACCGGGTAAAGCCTGAAGCGATAAGACGCAGTCTTAAGGAGAATAAAATGAGTAACGCTGTTATCCGCAGTCAGTCAGTCCGTGTTGCTCGCGGCCTGCCGTATACTTGGCCTTCTCTAGCCGGATGTTCACGTGTTGAACCTCCCGCCTCGGCCCACACTTTCCTCGCCAGTCGTCCTGGTGCTTCCCCTTTCACCGTCGTAGATCCAAATCTATATACAGACCCTCCCTGGCGCATCCGCTGTTAAAACTCCATAGGCGTTGCTTCGGTCAATCGAATCAGACTGAAGCGTTTTAGACCGCTTTTATAAACGGAGACTCGCTATGCTTGTGCTCATCGATGCACTCAGGCAGGGGGCCCCTCTGCTCCGGAAAATGATGCTCGGTATCGGCCTGATGGTGCTATCTGTTCAAGGCTTCACAGGTCAACCGCGTGAAGGCGTTCACTACGAAGCTCTGACCACAGCACCCGATCAACCGGCCAGACTGATCGAAGTCTTTTCGTTTGCTTGTCACTACTGCTACAACCTTGAAGACCCGTTAATCGAATGGGCAGACAACCAGTCTCTTCCGGTCACCCGCATGCCGTTTTTCTACAAGGATCAGTGGGAATCCCTGGGTCGTTTGTATCTGGCGATGGAAGTACAGAACCTGGCGACCCGGGAAAACATTCAGCACTTGTTCCACGCCATTCATGAGGACGATATCCCCGAGGACGACATTAACGCATTGGTTGCTACTTTGCCCGTTTCGACGGACCAGGCTGAGCAACTCATGAAAAGCATTCAGTCCGAGGCGGTCATCCAACGAAAGAGGGAGATCGCCGATTGGCTGGACTCAAACGACATCACCAGCATTCCGACACTGATTGTTGATGGACGCTTTTACTCCGACCCGGCTCGGGCACGGGGAAATGACAACCTGTTGATGTTAGTGGACTACCTGAAACAGTAACTTTTTTGGAGGTGAACCATGCAGATCAATTTGCCGGAGGGCGTCGTGGCGTTGCTCGGCATCTTGGCCGGCGTTCTTATTCTCTGTGCGGGCATCTATGTCGGGGAAGCGTTGTACCGACTGTTTGGCGGAGGTTAGAACGTCATCATCGAAGGAGGGAGAGCCCTCATAACAACAACCCATAAAAGGAGGCGTTATGCACCTTGAAATGGCTCAAGAACCATCCGTGCAGGAAAAGGACCTGCGTCCACTGACCGAAGACGACATCGAACAGGTCGATGGCGGCTTTGTTTGCGGAGGCGTCTGCGTCGCCGTGGCCTTTACGGCGGGTGCCGCCGTTGGTGGCGGGCTGACTTGGTGGGCATTGAGCGACTGATTGGTTAAACAACAACAAGGAGAATTCTCATGAATCAAGATTTTGAAAATACCATTGCGGAACTGGACGAAACCGAGATCGAACAGGTGGATGGTGGCTTCGTCTGCGGCGGCGCCTGCATTGCCGGCGCGGCTTTCGCCGCGGGCGCTCTGTTCGGGGCCGGTGTGGCCATCGGTTGGCATGCAGCCGAAAACAGCGATTGATTCATTCCCAACAACAAGGAGAACCCTCATGAAAGAACTGACCCATACCGAAATGGACATGGTTGAACTGGACAAGAGCGAGATCGAGCAAGTCGACGGTGGCTTCGTCTGTGGCGGGCTGTGCGTGCTCGGTGGTATTTCCGCCGGCATCGGCTTTCTGGTCGCGGGCATTACTGTGGGTGAAAAACTCAACGAAGCGACCCAGTGAGCCCCACCGGCACCTTTGGGTGCCGGTCAACCATCGGGAACGGGCCGACGGCTCGTTCCCGCCCCGATCACGACTGATTGAACTTGGACCATGTCAAATTCCCTGTTTCGAGAGCAAGCACGTCAGGCGTATCAAAAACGGTTGAACGGACAGGTTCGAATTGCGACCAACCCCGGACACTGGTGGATGGCCGGCCTGCTGTTGACCATGGTGATCGTCATTGTCGTATTCTTTGTTCTGGCTGAATACACCCCCAAGTCCACGGCCGCGGGCACCCTGGTACCGGAAGAAGGCATGGTCAAGGTGTTCCCGAGTTCGGTCGGTATCGTCACCGACCTGCACGTTGCGGAAGGGGATGTGGTCAAGGCCGGAGATGCTCTGGCAACGGTCAGCTTTGAAACCAATACAAGCGGTAATCGGCAATGGGGGGAAGCATGGCTGCAGCAGTCCGAGGCTTTGATCGACTCACTGGTGAACGACATCCAAAAGCTCGAAGCATCGGCCGAGTTGAACCGCACCCAGATCGATAATCGGCGCGATTTGTTGTCCCTGAAAGAACAGCAATGGGTGAACGAACAATCGGCCATTGAAGAACAAATTGAACTCGCACGCCGCCGGCTGGAGCGCAGTGAACAACTTAACCGGGACGGATTTACCAGCGACGAAGCCGTCATGTCGGCCCGGGAGGCTCTAACCGACCTCGAGATGCGGCTGACCAATGTCCGCCTGCAATTGCAGTCCAACCGTGTTGAAAAAGACAACCTGGACGCCGAATGGCAGCAGGCGGAGCAGGAGCGAGAGCAAAGGCTCAGTCAGTTGCAGCGCGAATTGCTGGCGGTCCGTCAGCAACGGGTCGAGCGGCAGGGGCAACTGGTGGAAACCATTGTCGCACCGCGCGATGGCAAGGTGTCGACCCTGCTCGCCGAACCGGGTGCACGGGTATACCCCGAATCCCCGGTCTTATCTCTGTTACCACTGTGGTCGATGATGCAGGCCGAGGTCTATGTACCGGCCGGTGCCATCGGTTTTATTCGCCTCGGTCAGGACGTCGAGCTCAAGTTCCCGTCGTTCCCTTACCAACGCTACGGCACCTATGCCGGCGAAGTGTATTACATCTCAGAATCGACCCTGGCACCGGGCGAACTGGGCAACAATGCCGCCGTTGGTTTCAAACAACCCGTATACCGGCTCAAAATCGAGTTGGAGGAACAAAACATCACCGTCCGGGACGGCGTCTTTCCGATGATGGCTGGCATGGCCGTCGAGCTGAATCTAATCGGTGAACCCATTCCGTTTTTCGAATGGCTCATGAAACCCATTCAGGACGTATCGGAGCGCTTCGAATGAGCAATCCAGAGAAAGGTATATTCAACGGGCTGCATTTTCGATTCAGTCGTCGTCTGCCGGTTTATCATCAGACCGAGAGCGCGGAATGCGGCATCGCCTGTCTGGCTATGGTAGCCACCTATTACGGATACAAAACCTCCGTGGACCGGTTGCGGCAACGATTCCCGGCCTCTCAGCGGGGAACCAACCTGAAATCGCTGATCGGCATTGGCCAATCGGTCGGGTTGAGCGCCCGCCCCCTGAAAGTGGGACTGCATGCGCTGGGCAAGGTCCAGACACCGGCCATTCTGCATTGGGGTTTCGATCATTTCGTCGTGCTTAAATCCGTCGGTCGCAAGGGCGCTGTCATTCATGACCCGGGCCAGGGCGAACGGCAATTGACATTGGATGAGCTGTCGGACGGCTATACCGGGGTCGCCGTGGAGCTGACCCCGAATGCCGATTTCGAGCGACTGGACGAACGGGAACCGATCGGCATCCGCAGCCTGTGGCAGCACGCCGGTGGATTGGTCCCGGCACTCGGTAAAATATTACTGCTGTCTCTGTTGATCCAGGCGTTCGCACTGGTGACGCCCTATTTCATCCAGTTGGCCATTGACGAGGTCGTCACCAGTTTCGACAAGGACTTGCTCCTGGTTCTGGGTATAGCCTTCATCACCTTGCATTTGTTCCGCGCCCTCACCTTCGCGTTTCGCAGCTGGGTGGTGGCTTACGTCGGAGCGCAGTTGAACTTCCAGCTCAGCAGCAACCTGTTCACCCATCTGATGCGACTCCCAGGCTCCTTTTTCGTCAAGCGTCATGTCGGGGACATTGTGTCCCGATTCACCTCGCTCGACGAGATCAACAAGCTCCTGACGACCGGGTTCGTCGAGGCGATTGTCGATGGCATCGTCGTCATCACGGTATTGGTTGTCATGGCCTACTACAGCTGGACGCTGACCCTGATCGCCGTCGGCGTGGTCGCGCTGTATGCCGTCATTCGCATCGCCTTGCTCGGTCCCATTCGTCGCAGCATGGAAGAACGCATCGTCAACGCCGCCAAGGAAGACAGTCACTTCCTGGAATCCGCCCGCGCGATCGAAACCATTCGCTCCTTTAATCACGAACCGGTACGGGTGGCGGGCTGGCAAAACAGGTACGCCGACCAGGTGAATTCCGACGTAAAATTGGAGCGTTTGCGCATTGCCTACCGATCAGTAAGCCTGTTCATCACCGGGACCGAGCACGTGGTACTGATCTGGCTCGGTGCCTTGATGATCATGGATCAATCGTTAACCGTCGGCATGCTGTATGCCTTTTTGAATTATCGACAGCAGTTCTCCGACCAGTCCCTGGCGTTCATCGACAAGATGATCGAGTTCCGCATTTTGCGACTGCACCTGAATCGTGTCGCCGACATCGTCACCGCCACGCCCGAGACTGGACGTGATAGTGAACGCGGTAAATTCGAACCCATTTCGGGGGCAATGGAGATCAAGAACCTGTGTTTTCGGTACCACCCCCAGGAGGAGGATGTGGTTCATAACCTGTCGTTCTCGGTCTCCGCCGGAGAGTCGTTGGCGATCACCGGACCTTCGGGTTGTGGCAAGACCACTCTGTTCAAGATGTTAACGGGTCTGCTGCAACCGACAGACGGGCAGATTCTGATCGACGGGGTCAACCTGAAGGACTTCGGCGTGCGCAACTACCGCGATGATATCGCCGTCGTCCTGCAAAGCGATCAGTTGTTCAGCGGCACCATTCTCGACAACATCACCTTGTTCGACGACAAGCCGGATATGGAATGGGCCGTACAATGTGCCGCTGCAGCGGCCATTGCTGAAGAAGTCATGAAACTGCCGATGGGCTTTCAGACCCTGGTGGGCGATCTGGGCAGTTCACTGTCGGGTGGGCAAAAGCAAAGGATCCTCTTAGCGCGCGCCATCTATCGCAAGCCGCGCATTCTCTTCCTGGACGAAGCCACCAGCCATCTGGACCAGGCCAACGAGCAACGGATCAATGAGATGATTCGGCAATTGGGCATCACTCGTGTCGCCATCGCTCACCGTCGGGAAACGCTGGAGACGGCTGATCGTGTGTTGACGCTGAGCAACAGCGTCGGCTCAAAGCCTCCGCAGCGGCCCCAGGAACCTGCGGCGGCGGCTGTGTAGTGTGCCGAGCGGTGTGGCGCTTCCCAAAGTCGGCCATGGACCGGGCATACACAACCAATAGGGTCAGGACAGGGATGGAAACATCCCTGTCCTGATCAGTTCGGGGGTCAATCCTCGAACAGGTTGTCAAACGCGTTCGGGTTGTCCCGGTTGTTGAATTCGAACATGACGTCGTTGACGGCCGTAGCCTCGGCCGTCGCCGGCGTGGATTCGATTTCGGTTTTCACGAAGGTCGCGAACTCGACGAATTGCGGCGTGTCCGGCCCCGGATCCATGTCGTTGTCATTGTCGGCATTGCCGTCGTCCATGTCCGAGCGTTCGCAACCGGCCAGGGCGAATACGAGGCCCAGGCCGATCAAGGTGCGATACAGGTTCATACTCACCTCCCCTGATTAAGGTGTGTTATTGGGTGAGCCGGCGATCGGCGTCGCCAGGTAGGGGAACGTGGTGTCCAGCGCGCTGGCATCCACTTTAACGCCGTCGGTGTACTCAAGATCACCGTCCGGTGCATCGGTCGGGTCGGCCAGCACACCCATGGAGACCCGCAGGGCGATGTCCACGACATCGTCGACCGGGCGACGACCGTTCGGGAAGCCGGCGTTATCGGAGCCGAGCACACCCAGGTCGTTCTGGCTGGCCGGGGCCGTGGCGGCAATCGCCGTATTCAGGCGCAACATTTCCGATGCGGTCACTCCCACCGGCTGGTTGAGATCCGGCACCCCGGTCAAAAACGCCGTGACCAGGTCGGTGCGCGGGAAGTTGTTCGGCGCGGTGACACCGAAGAGGACTTCCAGCAATTCCGGCAAGGTCGGGTGGGTTACATAGGTGGCGAACTGACCGTCGTCCTGCGGTTCGCTCATGTTGAACAGGTCCTTGTCTTCCAGCCCGATGACGACTTCGTTCACCAGCGGCATGCCCAGCCGGGAAACCTGGATGTAGGCGCCGCCCTCGACCGTGGCGCCCTTGCCATTGGCGGCCGGAGCCGGATTGATGACCCGTGCCTGCGGCACACTGGCCGTGGTCCAGGCGCCGATGATCGGGTCTTCGTTGGTTTCCGTTTTGGCCGTACCGGTCAGACACTCAATCGGCACTTCGAGGGCCAGCGAGGTGACGTTTTTGTCGGCCAGGTCATTGGTTTCGGCATCACGCGCACCCAGTGGATTGGTGTTCACCAAATCGAAAATCTCACCGAGATTCACAGCGAACGCTTCTTTGCGTTGACCGGCAAATACCCGGCCGTTCATGGCGCAACCCGGTATCGCCATCTCGTACACATGGTCGTCGGCGTAGGCCGCGTAATCGGAGAACGACTTGCCGCCGATGTTGTCCAGCGGTTTGCGGAAAGTATCGGTCCCGGTGGTGACGTTCGTCGCCATCTGGGCCGAACCGCTGCGGCGATCGCCGCTGATGACATTGACCTGATAGGTCTGGCGGAATTGTACGTTCTGCGTATCCATCGCGCCCGGTCCGATTGCGCCGATGTTCTTCAGCGGAACCGCCACGGTCTCCTCACTGCCGCTGTCACCGACCGACAGGGTCAACGGCGTTTCAACATTGGAGAAGTCGAACTGAAAGGTGATGTCTTCGACGGCGTCACCGGTATTGTCGACATGGATTTCATACACGGCTTCGTCTTCCAGGTCGAAATAGTTCGGGCCGCCGTACGCGTCCTGCATCGGCTGATAGTTGGCGATGAAGGTCACGTAATCCTCTCGACCGGATTCATAACTGCGAAACATATAGAAATCGGTCGCGTCGACTTTCGGCAGTTCGGTAATAAAGGGCGCTTCCCGGTGGCTGGCGCCCTGTGTGACGCCGGCGGACAGGAAAAGCCCGGCAACAGCGGTGGCTAAAGCGGTTTTTTGACACATCGTTTTCATCAGAGTCTCCTCAGTGATTGCCAAGTGGCGTCGCCATTACGAGTCGACTTCGTAAAAAGTTGCAGATAACTATCGAAAAAAATGGGTTGCGGATTTTTTTGTTTTTTCTGCATCCAGACCCGTCCCGGACACGTAGTGGCACCAAAGGCCTTCGCTGTTCGTTTAAAACCGGCGAGGCCATGGACCCAAACGCTGAGGTTTCAACCGATGCCCGATGCTCAAGAACAGGACAACCTGATTGCGTTGCTCGGTGCGGTCGCACACCAGGATCGAACCGCCTTCAAACGGCTGTATGACCGGGTCTCCGGTCGCATGTACAGCCTGTGTCACAAGATGGCCGGCCAACGGGATCTGGCCGAAGAAGCGCTGCAGGATGCCTTTGTGCGCATCTGGCATAACGCCGGCGAATACCACCGCGATCGCGGTGCGCCGCTCAGCTGGATGTTGAGCATCGCCCGGTATCGAACACTCGATCTGATTCGTGCTCGACAACGGCATAACAGCGACGCCCAGGATCCAACCGAACACCTGGAGGACGGTCGCGAGGGACCGCTCGATACCCAACTGCGCCTGAGCGGTGCCGACGCCTTGACCGGTTGTCTGGAGGAGCTCAACCACAGCCAGCGGGATTCGATCCTGTTGTCGTACTACCGGGGGTTCACCCACGACGAACTGGCGGCCATTCTGAAGACCCCCATCGGTACCGTGAAAAGCTGGATCCGGCGGGGCCTGTTGAGCCTGAAGAGGTGTCTGGAACAATGAAGAAAACACCGGAGCGCATAGAACGGCTGGCCTCGGAATACGTCCTGGGTTCACTCACCGGGGGAGCGCGGCGCCGGTTCGAGCGCTGGATGGTCGACGACCGGCGCGTTCGCCAGGAAGTCCGGTTTTGGGAGGAAAAGCTCGGCGTCCTGGCTCAGGTCCTGCCGGAACAACGTCCGAGAAAACAGGTGTGGAATGCGATTGAACAGCGTCTGTGGCCGGAACAGAAACAACGCCGCAGCTCGTGGATCTGGCCCACCTGGTCGGCCCTGGCCTCGCTGGCTGTGGTCATCCTGGCGTCGGTTCTGCTGGTCACCTCCGAAGAGTCGATCGACACCCCACCGCACCTGGCTGGTGCCGTGGTCTCGGAACAGGGCGATGCGCCCCTGTGGTTGATCAATGAGGCGCAACGGACCGAGCGGTTGAATGTGCGGTCTGTGGCGGCCTCGCAGGCGGACGCCGGCAAAGACTATGAACTGTGGATCGTGCCTGACGACGCGGACCCCATCTCCCTGGGCGTCGTTCCGGTGGGAGGCACCCACTCCGTCTCGCTGACGCCGGTGACCCGCGCCGCCCTGCAACAGAGCCAGACACTGGCGATCAGCCTGGAACCCGAAGGCGGCTCACCCACCGGTGCGCCCACCGGGCCGATCCTGCACGTCGTGCGGCTGTACCCGCTGTAACCGGCCGCTGCGGCGACCGCGCTTGAGCGCCCGCGTCCTTTTGAGACGTGCGGCGCTCGCTCGTTCATCACCGTGACGATGCCGCCGAACCGTCATACACTGTCCAACGACGTATTCCTGTATCGCCCATGGGTGCCTGATGATTCACAACCTCGACTACGATACCCGCCTGACATTGGAGCGCCTGCTGCCGCGCATCCAACCCAAAGCCAGCAGCGACGCCGAATGGCGGGATTTCCGAACCAACCTGGATGCCCAGTTCCCGCGTTTGTTCCAGTTGCTCCGGGGGCTCTACGGCAACCAGTACGACTTTTTCTATCACTTGGAGAGCTTGCTCCATATCCTGTTCGACGCCTTTCAGGAACGCCCCAAGGTGTTGCGGCAACAGGACCGTCAACGTCTGAAAGACCCGCTCTGGTTCAAACGCGAACAGATGCTGGGCGCGGCCTGCTATGTCGACTTGTTCGCCGGGGATCTGAAACGCCTGCGCGATCGCATACCCTATTTGAAGGAACTGGGACTGACCTACCTGCACCTGATGCCGCTGTTCAAGGCGCCGGCGGACAACAGCGACGGGGGCTATGCCGTATCCGACTACCGCCAGGTGAATCCGGACCTCGGCACCATGGCCGAACTGAAACGCCTGGCTTCGGCCCTGCGTAAGGAAGGCATTGTCATGGTGCTGGATTTCGTCTTCAACCACACCTCGGATGAGCACCGCTGGGCCGTTCAGGCGCAGCAGGGTGACCCGGAATACCTCGACTACTATTTCTGCTTCGACAACCGCGATGAGCTCGCGCCGTACGAGCCGTACCTGCGCGAGATCTTCCCGGAGGTGCGCCCCGGCTGTTTCACCTGGCGCGAGGACATGCAAAAGTGGGTCTGGACCACGTTCAACAGCTTCCAGTGGGACCTGAACTACCGCAACCCGGCCGTGTTCAACGCCATGCTGGGCGAACTGCTGTACCTGGCCAACGCCGGCGCCGATGTACTGCGGTTCGACGCCCTCGCCTTCGTCTGGAAACAGGCCGGCACACCCTGCGAGAACCTGCCCGAAGCGCACCGGTTGATCCAGGCGTTCAACGCCGCCGCGCGTATCGCCGTGCCCGGTGTGCTGTTCAAGTCGGAAGCCATCGTCCACCCGGACGAAGTGGTGCGCTACATCGATTTCGACGAGTGCCAGCTGTCCTACAACCCCCTGTTCATGGCGATGCTCTGGAACAGCCTCGCCACCCGCGACGTGCGCCTGATGACGCGCAGCCTCCAGGCCCGCTTTCCCATTCCCGACGACACCGCCTGGGTGAACTACATTCGCGGTCACGATGACATCGGCTGGACCTTCGACGACACCATCGCCTGGAGCCTGGCCACCGACCCGGATCATCACCGTCGCTTCCTGAACCAGTACTACACCGGCCAGTTCCCCGGGAGTTTCGCGCGCGGGGTACCGTTTCAGGAAAACAAAACAACCGGGGATTGCCGAGTGGCCGGTCAACTGGCTTCACTGGCGGGGCTGGAAAAAGCCATCGACGATCAGAACGATGAGGAAATAGACCGGTCCATCAACCGCATCCTGATGATGCACGCCCTCATCCTCAGCGCCGGTGGAATTCCGGTATTGTACATCGGTGATGAACTCGGGCTGCTGAACGATTACAGCTACCAGCAGGACGTGCACAAGCAGAACGACAGTCGCTGGGTGAACCGGGTCCCCATCGGCGATGCGCAGCTGGAGCTGCGCCACCAGCCCGACACCCCCAACGGCCGTGTTTATGCAGGCCTTCAACGGTTAATCCGGATTCGCAAACAGACACCGTTATTGGGCAACGCCAGCACTCATATCGTCGACACCGGCAATGTGCACGTGTTTGGACTTACCCGGCATCGCGACGCCGAAACCCTGGTCGTGCTCGCCAACTTCGCCGACTTCGAACAGTCGCTGGACCGGCATCTGCTGCAGTCATTGCTGCCGGCCGGGAGCGAACGCATAGTCGACCTGCTCGATGACGGACAGGCATTGCCGGACGGCCATCGCGTCTCCCTGCAACCGCATCAGGTTCGGTGGCTGGTGGCCGAGCGACAGGGTGTTTAATAACTGATCACATCGCGCTAGGGTAGGGAGTCTAAGCAAACAGATGTCCACACATGGAGGTGCCCATGTCGATAACCCAGGTTCTCGCCCATGTTCGCCCACTGACGACCGGGCTGGCATTATTGCTGCTCGGCGGAGTGCTAACGGGCTGTCAGGTCGAAAACAACACTGGCTCGGACGATACCGGCCAAGAAGAACAGTCCGAAGACTCGGGTTCGGATGATTCCGGCTCTGATGACTCGGGTTCAGATGACTCAGGTTCAGATGATACCGGAGACGATTTTGGCTCGGACGACGGCGCCTCCGCCCAAGAGCTGACGCTCTCCGCCGAATCGGTCGATTTCGGTACGGTCGCGTCCGAGTTGTATGCCGATCAGACCGTGTTGGTGACCAACACCGGCATCGAGACGGTCACCGGGTTTACCGGGGGGACACCGGACAGCCCCCGGTTCAGTTTGACGCACAGTTGCGATCCGCTGCTGCCGGGCGCTAGCTGCACCCTCACCTACCGTTACGAACCCACGATGAACGGCCGCAACGATGCCGTATCCACCCTGAGCACCAGCGCCGGGGATCTGGACATTGCCCTGACCGGTGCGAGTGTCGGCTCCCCGTTATGGGTCACCCCGACCCACCTCGAGTTCGGACCGGTCGGCGTCGGCGCCATGAGCGATGTTCAGAGCGTAACGTTGACCAACCAGGGCAACACCACGATCGATGGTTTTGCCGGTGGTGCGCCCAGCGGCGACTTCACAGCCAGCCAGGACTGCGCCAGTGGCTTGGCTCCCGGTGCAACTTGTAGCTTCAATTACCGATTTACCCCGTCAACCACCGGCACCGGTACCGGAGAGTCGACCGTATCCACTTCGGTCGGCAGCTTCACCATCCAGCTCACAGGCGAGGGCAAGGGAGCCGAAGCCTGGGTGACTCCGACCGTTATCGATTTCGGAGAGGTGGAAGTCGACGACACCAGCGCCACCCGGTCGGTCACCATCACCAATGTCGGCCAAGCCGATCTTGACGACTTCGCCGGCGGCGCACCCAGCGGTCCCTTCTCGGCGTCCCAAACCTGCGCAGGCGGTGTCGTGCCGGACGGCACCTGCCAATACAACTTCACGTTCTCGCCCACCTCTGAGGGCGAGGTCATTTCCACCTCGAATTCCTCCACCAACGCCGGTCCCATCGTCATTGAATTGCGCGGGGAAGGGGTGGCCGCCGGCAGCCTGCCGACCGCCGGACCCGGCCTGAGTGTCTCGCCCCTGGCGCTGGATTTCGGACCGGTCGCCGTAGGTGGCATGAGCCCGACTCAGACCGTAACCATCGTCAATACCGGCGATACCCTGCTGGACGATTTTGCCGGAGGCGGTGTCGGTGGTGATTTCACCGCCAGCCAGAACTGTGCCAGCGGCGTGGCTCCCGGAGAAAGCTGTCAATATTTCTTCAGCTTCGAACCGACCGAGCCCGGTGAGGCCACGGCCACATCCACTTCGTCCACCAACGCTGGAAGTTTCTCGATTGAACTGACCGGGACCGGCGTCGGCCCCGAAGTGTGGTTTACCCCCAAGGTGCTGAACTTCGGTACGCTTTCACCCGGCACAACCAGTGCCACCCAGTCGGTCACCATCACCAACAGCGGCATGAGTACCCTGGACAATTTCGCGGGCGGCGCTCCCGGCAGTGAAGCCTTCACCGCCAGCCAAAGTTGCGCCAGTGGTGTTGAGCCCGGCGCAACCTGCCAGTACAACTTCACCTATTCACCGGACGCTCCCGGTTTTGATGAGGATACGTCGAATTCGTCGACCAATGCGGGATCGATTGTCATTGAATTGGAAGGCGGATCGGTCGGCCCTTGAACCGTTCAACAGTCGCTGACCGAAGCGACGCTATTGTTCGGTCGGCGACGTTGCCGGTGCACTCTGAGCGGTTGTTACGGGCGCACCGGCTCCTGCGGCCGATGCTCAGCGTTTGCTTCGGACGGGGTGACCGCGGAAGCCGGGTCGGAGCTCAGCGCTTCAATCAGGAAATCCCAGAACGCCCGGATTCGGGCGGCGTTGCGCATTTCCGGGTGCGTCAGAATCCACAGACCGGAGTCGTACTCGGACGGCAGGGTGTACACGCACGACAGGTTCCACTGGTGGTTCTCCGGCAGAATAGCCAGGCCGATCCCCTCCAGGGCACAGCGGTAGGCGGCCTGGACACTGTTGCAGTGCACCGGTGTGTTCGCCTGCCGGGCATGGCGATTGAGCCAGCGTTTGGCGGGGTTGTCGGTTCCGGTGAAGCCGATCAGGGGCCGTTGCACCACCTCTTCCAACGTCAGAGAATCGGCCCCGGCCAGCTCGGGCGTTCCGCACACACACCAACGTATCGGTCGTAAAAAGTGGGCGATGGTGTCGTCCGGCGCCTCGCGACTGCCCCGCAGGGCGATGTCAGCCTCCTGCCGCCCCACATCGACCATGGCCACGTCTTCGCGCAGGTCGAACGAGACCTCCGGATGACGTTCCCGGAACGCCTTCAACAAGGGCGGCAGGACATGCCAGGCCAGATTTCCCGGCGCCGTGACCCGGATCAACCCACGAACCACGAAATGGGTGGCGCACGCCTGCGTCTGAATGGCCTCGGCGTGGGCCGCCATCTTGCGCGCGTGGTCGATGACCGCCTGGCCGTTATCGGTGACGCTATAACCGCCCCGATCGCCCACCAGCAGTTGCGACCCCAGGCGCTGCTCCAGCGCCTGGATCTTGCGCCACACGGTGGACGGATTTACGTCCAGTTCCAACGCGGCCTGTTTCAGATTGCCCTGCTCCGCCACGGCAACCAGGACTTTCAGATCGTTCCAATCGAGCGAGGGTGGTGGCATCCCGATCCTCCATTCATATGCAAATTCGCAATTCGGGTTTGCATTATGGAATACATTTTTGCAGCTTTGAATATAATAGCATGGTCCTCATTGATTAAGAGGACATTCCATGAAAACGATTCTTGCGATTTACTCATCCGTCTCCGGCGACAACTCTGTCTCTAACCAACTGGCCCGTCAGTGGATCGGCCAGCAGGACGCCCGCGTCATCGAGCGCGATCTGGCCACCGACCCGGTTCCCCACCTTGACGGCGCCACCGTCGGCGCCTTTTTTACACCGGCCGATCAGCGCAGCGACGACCAGACCGATCGGGTAGCGCTGTCCGACACCCTGGTGGAGGAGTTGCAGAGCGCCGATACCCTGGTGATTTCCGCGCCCATGTACAACTTCAACATCCCATCAAGCCTGAAGGCCTGGTTCGACCAGGTGGCCCGCGCCGGCGTGACCTTCCGGTACACCGAAAACGGCCCGCAGGGCTTGTTGAGCGGCAAGAAGGCCATCGTCGTGACATCGCGCGGCGGGATGTACAAGGATTCCGGATTCGACTTCCAGGTGCCTTTCATCAAGCAGTTCCTGGGCTTCATCGGCATTACCGATGTGGAAGTGATCTACGCGGAAGGCGTTGCGATGGGCGACGAAGCTCGAGCGGCGGCGGTGAACGATGCCGAAAAAACACTGGAGGCGCTCAGTGCCTGAAGCCCGGGCTGGGTGGAGCCTCCCGTTACTGAGGCTCCCCTTGTCAAAGCCCGGGCATCATTCGTCCCGTCCGGACCGGGTAACCACCCGGATCTCCCCTTTAAGTGATTTGTGAACCGGGCAGCGATCGGCGATTTGCAGGAACCGTTCGTGCTGTTCGGCGCTGAGTTCCCCCTGATAGTCGATCACCCGATCGATGCGGTCGATCTTTGAGTCACGGCTTTCACAGTCCGAGCAATCCCTGGCGTGCTCGCGGGAATGCCGCAGCCGCACTTCGATGTCCCGCACCGGCAGTTTCTTGTGGTTCGCGTATTGGCGCAGCGTCATCGAAGTGCAACTGCCGAGCGCCATCAGCAGATAATCGTAGGGGTTCGGCCCTTTGTCCGAGCCACCGACGCTTTCCGGTTCGTCCGCCAATGAATGGTGATGATGGGCATACAGGCCGCGCAGGAAGGATTGGTCGTTTTCGGTGACCAGCACCTCGCCGGTGTCGATGTCGGGTCGCTGGGTATCGCCGGCGGCCCGCAGCGCGCCCTGTTCAAGATCGAGATAGCGGCTTGCCCAGGCGGCGATGGTGGTGCCCACATAGCGGGCATCGGCCGCCTGGGTCAGCAGATGGTCCGCCTTGTCGAGCGAGATGAAACTCTTCGGATGTTTGGCCGCTTTGTACAGTTTCGCGGCTTCGTCGATACCGACCACCCGGTCCAGCGGCGAGTGGAAAATCAGCAACGGTTTACCGACCTCTCCGATGGCCGGTTGCCGGCTCCAATGGTCCAGATCATCCAGCAACTGGGACGTCACCCGGAACGGTCGACCGCCGATGTCGACATCGGCTTCGCCGTCACGCTGAATATCGCAACTTTGATCGGCGAACAGGTGTTGGATGTGCTCGGCCGAGGACGGCGCCGCGATCGTCACCACCGCCTCGATGCTGTCGCGGTTGGCCGCGGCCACCAGTGCCGCCGCCCCGCCCAGGCTGTGGCCGATCAGCAAGCGGGGCGCCGCGAGTTGTTCCGTCAGCCGGTCGATGGCGTCTTCCAGGTCCTGAACGTTCGACGAAAAATTGGTATTGGCGAAGTCCCCCTCGCTGCCGCCAAGCCCGGTGAAATCGAACCGCAGCACGCCGATACCGGCCCGCGTCAAAGCGTCCGCGATGGTGTTGGCCGAACGGATGTCCTTGCCGCAGGTGAAGCAATGGGCGAACACCGCGATGGCGTCCGCCTCGCCGTCGTCCGGCAATTCCAACGATCCGGACAACTCGTGCCCCTGGCGGTTTTCGAACGTGAAACGCTTACGACTCATCTTGGTCTCCCTGTTGAATTGAGCGATGGCCTGAACCTAGTGCAGGTTGGCGCGAACGTCGACCGTTGGAACAGACGCCGGGTCAAAAGGTGTAGCTGACACCCAGCAAACCATAATGCAACCAGGCAAACGTATAGACGCTACCGGCGTCACCACCGCCTTCCAGGGTCCGATACCCGACCCGGCCGGTCCAGTGTTCACCGAAGCGGTACTCCGCCGCCAGGGCGGCATCCACCGCGCGCCCCTGGGGACTGCCGGCCGCATCGATGTCGAATTCCGCCGCCCACTGATCGTTGAAGCGGCGCACGGCGTTGAAATGCAACAGCGGTACGACACCCAGGTCGGAGCGGTTGGCTTCGGTGTTGCCCTGGGTCAGCCGAATGTCCGCATCGCGCACGAGAGCGGTAAGCCCCACGCCGAGCGTCCAGTTCGGCGAATCGTGAAAGGTGTACCGGTAGGTCAGCCGGTAGGTGTTGAACTGGTAGTAAGCAGTGGTATCTGTGTCGGCCAGGAAGGTTTCACCGGCAAACCGGGTATCCTCGGGCAGGGTGCCTTCGCCTTCGATGCTGACGGGGGCGTAGAGGGCTCTCACGGTATGACGCTGGTTGAACGTGGTCTCCAGGCTGGCCCGCACATAGGGCACGGGGCCGGCGCCGGTCAAGGCCATCAGGTCGAACCGATCGCCGGTGTCATCGTTCGGGATCTGGGCGTCGTTGTAACCGAACGCCAGCGGACCGGCCTCCAGTGTCACTTCATAGGCCAGTGTCGGGCTTGAGACGGCGACCATCAGTGAGCCGATCAATAATCTTGGGTATCGAATTGTCGTCATGGGTCTGTCCTTGTCGGTGAGTGAGTTGCTCAACCTACGAACCATTTCCGGAATCAGCTTACTCTCGCCGGATGCCGAAGCATACAAAGTCCGTAAGACTGTCGGCCCCATGCATCGCCATTTCAGGTGCAACGTGCTTTTAGGGAGCGTCATTTGCTAACCTGTGGGTCGCTCATACCGACAAATAACACTGTCGCCACACCGACATCCTATCGGAGCACCGCATTTGTGAATGCCATTACACTGGGCCCTTTGTTCATCCCGGCCGACCGCCTCATCTTTGTCGCGTCAATCATTGTGCTGTTCATCGTCAGCTATTGGCTGGAGCGGCGGCATAAACTCCTGGGGGACGCCGGGCTCTGGATCGCTCTCGGCGCCGGCTTTGGCGTCGGTCGACTGATCCACGTCATCCAGTTCTGGCCGGCCTATGAATCCGCACCGCTGGAAATCCTGTACCTGTGGCAGGGTGGCTTTCATGTCTGGACCGGCTTGGTGGCGGCGCTGACCGCCGGCGTTGCCTGGAGCCTGTGGCGCAAGCAACCGGTGCCGGTGGTCGTCGCGCCGGTGCTGGCCGGAGTGGCCGTCTGGTGGGGGCTCTCGTTCATTCTGTCGACGGCGCAATCCGTTCCCGAACGAACCTTGCCGGATGTACTGGTCAGCGACCTGAACGGCGAGGCTTTTTCCATTGCGGAGCTGCAAGGCCAACCCACAGTGATCAACCTCTGGGCCACCTGGTGCGGCCCCTGTCGGCGGGAAATGCCCGCCTTTGAGCGCGCGCAGCAACAATGGCCGAACGTCCGCTTCGTTTACGCCAACCAAGGGGAGGATGCCGGTGCCGTGACCCGTTTTCTGGACGAGGAAGATCTGACGCTGGACACCGTCGTCCTCGACCGAACCGCCGGCCTGATGGATGAGCTGGAATCCCGCGGCTTGCCCACCACCGCGTTTTTCGACGCCTCCGGCCAACTGGTGACCCTGCATGCCGGCGAACTGTCCGCCGGGCGTCTGCAGCAGGTGTTATCGCAACTGGGTCGGTGACTCTGACGGTCGTCGATTGGTTAGCCTATTTGCCGATATTCCGGATAAAGCGATAGTCATCCAGATGCGGGGACCGTCGATACAACTTCGAGGGCCGCCCGCGCCCCGAAGGCGCCTCATCACCGGTTTCGATCAAGGCACCGGATTCCTCCACACGACGAATAAAGCTCTTCCGCGACAGCGTCATCCCGATCAACAGCTCGTGAACGCGGCGTAAATCCGCCAGGGAAAAAGGCTCCTGCAGGGCATGGGCCGGTACCAGCGAATACAGCGCTTTTTGCCGGAACCGTTCGCGACCGGCGTCGATGATCGCTTCGTGATCGAACCCCAATTCCAGCTCATTTAACCGTGCCACATCGAACCACTGTGTATCGGTCACCGATTCGATGTGGGTCAGGCACGCCTGGAAGGGAATCAGCGCCGTGTAGGCGATGGTGACCGACCAGCCTCGCGGATCCCGCCCGGCCCCGCCAAAGCTGCCCAGCTGTTCGATGTACGGCGGCACAACGCCGGTTTTCGAGGCCAGCACCCGGTGTGCCGTATCTTCCAGTGTCGCATCCCGGTCCTGATCGATATAACCGCCGGGCAAGGCCCAGCGACCGGCTTGCGGATGATTCGCCCGCTGCACCAACAGGACCTTCAATCGGTCTTCATGATAGGTGAAAAGCACCGAATCCACTGTGGTCAGTACGATCGGGAACTCACGCGGGTCGTACCCCGCCAGATAGTCACGCTCGGTTTCGGTCACTGTGCCATCCATATTGTGTCTTTTCGCCACATAATGCCGGTAGACACCGGTAACTGCAAACCGGCTGAAGCCGTTAATTACAAAAATTAACAACAGGGAAAGTTAACCATAACCCACTGTTTTAAATGTATTTTTCATGAAATCAGCATAACTGACAGTCTCTATTTGTGTCTTTATGCCACTATTCTCTTGACGAATATGTGTCTTAACGCCACTATAAGCGCATCGATAAGTGTCCTTATGACACTTTAAGAGGCCGCCGACCTACGACGCAAAAGGAGTACCCCATGATTGGAATTCGATTCTTCAAAGCCGATGCCAGCACCTACGTGATGAAAACCCGAGCCGGTCGGGTCAACAAAGCCGGGAAGGGGCTGAGTTTTTTCTACAACAGTCGCACTGTCTCCATCGCGGCTATTCCGATGAATGCCCAGGAAGCCCCGTTCGTCTTCAACATGCAAACCGCCGATTTTCAGGAAGTGCGGGTCCAGGGTCAGTTGTCTTTCCGCGTAGTGGACGCGCCCAAGACCGCCGAGATTCTGAACTTCACGCTCGACCGAACCGGAACCGGCTATGTCTCCGACGACCCGATGAAGTTGAACGAGCGGGTCATCCGGGTCGCACAGGGCATAATTCAATCCAGAGTACAGGCCCGGGCGTTGAGAGAGGTTCTGAAAGACAGTCAGGCCATGCTGCAGGCCCTGGAAGTCGGTCTGGATGAACACAAGACCCTCGACGCCATGGGTATCGAAGTACTGGAAGTCAGCCTGACGGCCATCAAACCGAATCCGGAAACCGCCCGGGCTCTGGAAGCCGAAGCGCGGGAATCTATCCTGAAAGAAGCCGACGATGCCATTTATCAACGTCGGATTTCCTCGGTGGAACAGGAACGCTCCATCAAGGAAGCGGAACTGAAAACGGACTACTCCGTTCAGCAAAAGGAACAGGAAATCGCCGAACAGCGCATCGAGAACGGCCGCAAACTGATGCGTGGCGAAATCGAAACCCGGCGCGAAGAACAGAGGGCCAAAATCGAGTCGCAGAAGGTTACCTTGACCGCCGATATCGAAGCGGAGTCCGAACGCCAGATGCTCATCGAGCTGCGTGTACAGAACCGGAAACAGGAGTCCGATGCCGACGCCTATGGACTGAAAGCTCAATTGGAAGCCATCAACACGCTTCCGGCCGAGACGCTGAAGACCCTGGTCATGGGTCAGTTGGATTCCGAACAGTTGATCGCCCTGGCGATGGAGAATCTGTCCGGTAACATCAGTTCTATCGGCGAACTCAATCTGAGCCCGGACTTGTTGGGCCAGGTCTTCAAAAAAGGAATGCGTCAACAATGACTCAGCAAGCCCGCTTCGTACTCATCGAGCGCAAGACCCGGCTCACCGAACTGGTCGAGCGCTTCAACACTTGGTCGCAGGCGAAGTTCTACCTGGAACACTCCGGCGCCAAGGTGCAGGATTATCTGGCCGAGCACGACCGCTACCAACAGGTGATCGGTCGCATCGAAGGCGCCCTGCGCAAGCAGGGGCGCCTGGCCCGGGTGGAGCGAGACCTGCTGGATACCTACCAGTTCCACTCCGAAGACATCGTGGTGGTCGCGGGACAGGACGGCCTGGTCGCCAACACCCTGAAATATCTCAACGGCCAACCTGTCATCGCCGTCAACCCGGATCCCGAACGCTGGGACGGCCAACTGCTGCCCTTTCGCGAAGAAAACATCGAAGACGCCGTACAGGCCGTTATTCTTGGCCGAGCCACCACCAAAGCGGTGACGTTCGCTGAGGCGCGGACCAGCGACGGCCAGCGGATGCTGGCGGTGAACGACCTCTTTATCGGCCCCAGAAGCCACACCTCGGCCCGCTACACCCTGCACTGGGGTGAACGCCAGGAAGTGCAGAGTTCATCCGGCATCATCGTGTCCACCGGTTTGGGCAGCACCGGCTGGTTGCAGTCCATCCTCGCCGGTGCCGCCGGGGTCTCCGGTCATCGGCCCGAGGTCGACCTGAGCGGCGGTTTTCCCTGGGACGCCGACTACCTCTACTACTCGGTGCGCGAGCCCTTTCCCAGCCAGACGACCGGTACCGATTTGGTCATGGGCCGGATCACCGCACAACGCGGACTGATGCTCGACTCCCTGATGCCGAACCATGGCGTGGTGTTCTCCGACGGCATGGAAGCCGATGCCATGACCTTTAACGCCGGCTCGCGGCTGACCATTCAGATTGCGGACCGACAGGGGGTGCTGGTTACCGCCTAGGAGCATCTTTCCCGACGGCGACTCAGAACCAGGCCGGCCATCCCCACCCCCAACAACAACCAGCTTGATGGCTCAGGCACAGGGAACGGATCCGGATCGGGCAGCGGTGCGTCGACGTTGAACGCCCCACTGCCGACAATGTTCGCACCGAAACCGCCCAGCGAATTCACACTGGTTCGGTTGGCATCCGCCAACATGTCGGCCAGCGTATCGTAAGTCACAATGTCCGCCCCGATATCGGACTCGCCTTCAATATTGAAGACATTCCAATAGGTATCGCCGTCCGAACCGCTGCCAACGATGTTCGCGCCGAAACCGCTCAGGGAGTTCACACTGGTTCGGTTGGAATCCGCCAGCATGTCGGTCAGTGAGCCGTAGGTCACGATATCCGCCCCAATATCGGATTCACCTTCGATATTGAAGACATTCCAGTAGACATCGCCGTCCGACCCGCTGCCGACGATGTTCGCGCCAAAACCGCCCAGCGAATTCACACTGGTGCGGTTGGTATCCGCCAGCATGTCGGAAACGGAGGAGTAAGTGACAATATCGGCACCGATATCGGACTCGCCTTCGATGTTGAACACATTCCACAGGGACGACCCATCGGACCCGCCGCCGACCACGTTGGCGCCAAAGCCGGAGAGGGAGTTCACGCTGGTTCGGTTGGAATCCGACAACATATCCGACAGGGAACCATAGGTAACCAGATCGGCACCGATATCGGATTCGCCCTCGATATTGAAGACGTTCCAGTAGACGGGAATGGCCAGGCTGGGCAGGCTGAAACCGGCCCCCAAAGCCAGAAAGAGTGGAGCAAGCAATTTCATGAGGCCCCTCCTTTACATCCAGGGTTAGATCCCGAATGAGGAAGCATAATCCAGGCCCTGGAGGAGGAAGGCCCGGCATAACAACCACTTGCCCACACAGGGAATATACAGCCGGCGATTCGATGGGTATTCGAAATTTCCGGGTGTAAGACTATCCGACAGGGGTGTAACCACCGGCAATCACCTAAACTGATCTCAACTCGGTGATTCCAACTGTTGAGAGAGGCAACCATGGTCAGCCGTTACCACCCTCTGTTCGTGACCCTCCACTGGCTTATGGCTCTGCTGGTCATCGCCACCCTGTTGACCGCGAAGCTCGGCCTGGACCCTACGCCCAATTCCGATCCAGACAAGGTATCGATGCTGCGCATCCACATGATAGTGGGGTTGTTCCTGGGGACCCTGCTCGTAATCCGGCTGATTACCCGGTACACCACCGCCAGACCGCCGGCGGCGGACACAGAACGAGTCTGGATGAACCGGGCCCGGAAGACCGTACATTTCCTGCTGTACTTCCTGCTCTTTTCACAGGTGATCACCGGCATCGTCCTGGCGCTGGTACCGGACCTCTACCCCGCCGGCACCAACCTGTTCACCATCGTCTTCGGCGGTGCTAACCAGGCCCTGCCGGAATCCTTCAATGGACACCCGGTGCGCAGCGGACACGGGCTGTACTCCACCTTACTGCTGGTGTTCATCTTGCTGCACCTGGGTGCGGCGCTGTACCACCAGTTCCGGATTAAGGATAACCTAATAGGCAGGATGTGGTTTGGTCGGCGGCGCTGATGGGTTAGGTGAGAACCTGTCAGAATTGAATTCTGAATCAAAGTGTTGACTGACGTTCAGGCCTCCCTGCATAACCTGACCATCACTTCACCCCGAACCCATCAATGTATAGACCACTGCGAAGTATCCTGCCCCACCAGTGATACCGGAATAGGCATATACAACATGCATCCATGGACTGATATAAAACTGTTTTTTCGATACCAGGGACACCAGATAGAACGGTATCAAGGCGACAAATAAATATTGCATTATCCCGAACAACACACCGAATAAATCCATACCTACGGTTACCGGTGTCTGCCCAAACAACATGGAATCACTGAGTCTTCGAAGAATGGGCTCTGGAACCCAATACAAGACAAACCAGAGCGCGATAGCAACAAACCCACCGAGAGAGATGGCACGTGCGGTACCGGAAGCCAAGTAACCAACTACCACTTGATACAAAAAGTAGTGTAAGCCAACAAACAGTAGGAACATTACCCATAAGAAAGCACTGTAAATATAACTCCCCCCTGAGAAAGTGGCACCTTCCATCCAGTAGGTCGAAATCGCCACACCTACAACGAGCGCTACCTGAGCGACGACCAGAGTCAGATAGCTATGCCGGATAAACGAGCGGCCAGACGTCCTGCTGACACTATAGGGCCACAGAAAGATCAACGTACTCAATAAGGCGCCCCCATTCAGCACCAGGAAAAACCAGGCCTCTATATCTCCGGATGCATTCGTCAACCAACGGATACCGAAAACAGAACTGAACAGGTAGTTCACCAATGGCAGCGCGACCATCGCGATCAGCATAGCGACCGATGCTAGTCCAAGTCCTTTTTCAAAGCGGTCTCTGATATCACTCATTTCTGGTGTGTCTTCCAATACTTGGCCATGTTCACTACTGTGAACTGACCGGGTTTACTGACAGTGAGGCTGGGCTTCAGTTCGTCGCAGACATTGGTTTTTCCGGGCCAGATTGACCAGATAAGGGGGCCTGGTCAACTGCTCCTGAGACGCTCGATGGCAAAAAGGCCATGACAAGCCCCGGTAAAGCGGTTTATGTGGAGATAAGCTGGAAATGGTGTGACCAAATTCTCATCTCGATGTCTTGTTTTCCACCGGGTGGCGGGCAGCTATACTCAAGCCCGGACATACCTTACGGGGTAATCACTGGCTACGAGTGCCGATTTCTTTTGTGGTATTTTTCTCACCAGTACAACTTGCGACCATACAGAAAGGACGATTCATGAGACACCTATTGATAACCGGGCTGGCCTTGTTGCTGCTCTCAGCCTGTGCCACCAGCCCCACAGGCCGCTCCCAACTGATGCTGATTTCCCCGGAACAGGCGATCAGTGAGTCGAAATCGGCTTATGCCAGTACGGTGACCGAAGTGACAAAGGAGCATCAGCTGATCTCCGACCCGGCCTGGACCGACCGCATTTCCACCATTACCGGTCGCCTGGTCACGGAGGCCATTAAAAAGTACCCGGACACGGCGGATTGGGAGTGGAGCGTCGCGATCATCGACGACCCGGAAACGCTGAACGCCTGGTGCATGGCCGGTGGCCGCATGGCGATTTACAGCGGCATTGTCACCAAGCTGGAGCTGACGGATGACGAGATCGCCCAGATCATGGGACACGAAATCTCCCATGCGCTGGCCCACCACACCGCCGAAAAGATGTCCCGCGCCGTACTGGTCAATGCCGGGCTGGCGGTGACCTCGAAAGTGACCGATCAGAACGGCTATGTGCTCACCGGCAGTGCCATTGCGGCGCAACTCGCCCTGCAACTGCCCAACAGCCGCGATGCGGAGCGCGAAGCCGACGAAATCGGCATAGAACTGGCCACCCGGGCCGGCTACCGGCCGGAAGCAGCCGTCTCGCTCTGGCGCAAGATGTCCGAAGCCGGCGGTGGCGGGCCTGAATTTCTGAGCACCCACCCCTCGCCTGACAACCGCATGGAAATGTTGCGAGACCTGGGCAATGAGCTGAAACCGTTGAACCCCTCTCTAACAAAGTCCAGAGTCCACCCGGTACGTATTGTGACGAACGCTGACGAACTGCGGTAACACACCCCCTTAAAGGAGCCCCACCATGACAGACCAGGAAAAGCCCTCACAGGATTCGACGGCCTCTCCCCACAAAGGCGCCCGGGTAACCCGGACATTCAACCTGGCCAACGGCGATGTCGAAACCGAGGTGATCGCCGACTGGCTGGATATCTATGATAAAGACGAGCCAAAAGCCCGGCTGTTTCATACGGCGTATCTGGCGTCGGACCCGGAGCCCGACCGCCCCATCGTGTTTCTCGTCAACGGCGGCCCGGGTGCATCATCCGTGTTCCTGCACTTCGCCTGCGCCGGCCCGGTGGCCGTCGCCCGCAATTCCGACGGGCGATTCGATACCACTCAACGAACACTTTCGACCGAACAGTCGAGCTGGCTCGCATTCGCGGACCTGGTCTTCATCGACCCGATCGGAACCGGCTTCAGCCACCTGATCCCATCTTCCACAAAAGAAGACTCCGAAAAGAAAAAGCCCGAAGCTGACGACAAGAACCCGTACTGGGCTGTTCAGAAGGATCTGGACACACTCGGTCAATTCATGCGCCGTTTTCTGCGCGAACACAAACTGTGGACACGTCCGCTCTATTTCGCCGGTGAAAGCTACGGCGGCTTCCGCGCCTGCCGCATGGCACGCTTGCTCAACAACGCCTATGGGTTGGGCATGGCCGGCATCGTCAGCATATCCCCCATCTGGCAATTCCGGGACGCCTCGGATTCCGAACTGAGCACCAGCCAGTGGGTCAACTTGCTGCCCACCTATGCCGCCATCGCTCACCATCACGGCATTGGCCGGTATTTCTCGTCGGACACGCCCATGGACGACGTCTTACAGGAAGCCGAGCGGTTCAGCCTGGAAGACTACGCCCCCGTACTGGTCTCCGGTGCCCTCATGGCGGATGAGAAACGCCAGAGCCTGTTGAGCCAGGTTGCGGACCTGATCGGATTGAACGTGGACGTCGTCAGTAAAGCCGGCGGGCGCATACCGATTCACGATTACGGCCGTATGGTCCGCCAGGAACACGGGGAAATCGTCGACCTGTACGATGGCAGCCAGTCCACCCTGGACCCCTTCCCGCATCGTACCAACAACGAGCTGGCGATCGAACGCTCCCTCTTCCCGGACATGCACGTCTTCCAGACCGCCCTCAACCAGTGGTATTTCGAGGAACTCGGCGTGGAAACGCCGCTGGAATACACCATCCTGAACATGGAAGCCTTCAAGAACTGGAAAAACGACGAAAAGCAGTTTGACTTGTTCGAGCTAACGGCTTCAGTGGATGACTTCCGCGCCGGTATGACGCTCAATACATCGATGCGGACCATGATTGTTCACGGTCGCTATGACATGGTGACGCCGTATTTCGCTTCGAAACGGATATTGAACCAGTCGAATCTGGTGGATTCGGTGCAAGACCGAATCAGCGAGCGGCTCTATAGCGGCGGGCACATGTTTTATTCATGGCCGGATGTGAATGCTGAGTTCGCTAAAGACGTTCAGTCATTCATTGAATGAAACACGGCCCTTGGAGGGCCGTTCGATAGGCACACAACCAGAAACGGGTGAACTCAGTGCACGTGCTTCCGGGGGCGACCCGCCGGCAGCTCGGCCACCAGATCATCCAGTCTGGCGCCACGGCTCGGGTCGTTCCGTATGCCCTTGTCCAATTCGAACAGGAATTGATGGTTGCCGTCCGGCAGGCTGTCCAGATCGCCGGCCAGCGCCTGACGCATGGTTTGAGGGTCGCACCCGCACTGATCCGCCAGCCATTCGGCGGTTAGGGCGTGGGTGGGGTCATTGACGAGAATACGCAGCCGTTCGACGGCCTCGGTCAGATGGGACATGCAGATAGTGCCTCCAGCAGGGTTACCTTCAATCTAGAGCACTTTTTGGGTAGTGTCGACCCTGTTAAACACCCGGAAAGGAAATCAATGCTATACAAACGTTCGACACACGCCGGAAATTGTTCGAGCGGCGAGAATCAAATGTTCCGACTCGTTCAACCGTGACACTACCCCGTTTTAATAGCCGAACAGGACCACACTGCTGAAAAGGCAGCGTAGTCCCACTGTGGTCTACCCAGCTGACGTGTACAGGTTGATCAGGAATCCAAATCCTTGCGCAGGGCCTGCTCCAGTTCCTTGGTCTCGGTGATATCGACTAGGGTAATCACCACACCGTCGATCACATTATCCAGCCGACGATACGGCATGATCCGTACTGTGAACCAGCGGCCGTCGGTGGTGGTGATTTGTTTTTCGGAAAACGCCAGAGTGTTCAAGGTGGTCCGGGCGTCGTCGTTCAGGTCCGGGTATTCCAGGATGGTGGTGAAATCACTGAGGGGGCGGCCGATGTCGCTTTCGCGGATGTTGATGATTTTCGATGCACGGTCGGTGAAGCGACGGATATTCAAATTCTGGTCGAGAAACAGAATCGCGATGTCGATGCTGTTAAGCAGATTGTTCATGTCGCTTTGAGCCAAAGCGAGGTCGTCGAGCTTGGTCTGCATTTCCGAGTTGATGGTTTGCAGTTCCTCGTTCATGGACTGCATTTCCTCTTTCGAGGTGGTCAGTTCTTCGTTCGTCGACTGCAGCTCTTCATTGGTCGATTGCAATTCCTCATTGGCCGATTGCAACTCCTCCCGGGAGACGCGGTTTTCCTCCCGCAGTGCCTGTATTTCATCGTGGTAGTGTTGCAGTTCTTCAGCGTGGGACTGCTGCACCGTTGTCGATTTCCGTTTGCCTCCCGCATCGGCTCGAGCGGGGGAGACATCGCGAAACACGATCATCTTCATTCCACGAAGGGCCGTGGGCTCGCGCAACGCCTGTACAGTGACATCGACGCTTTGAATCACACCGCCGGGCAGTTGCACCTGCAAACCCTGCAGGTACAGCGGTTCGCTCTGTTTCGCGGCCTGTCGCAGGGCACGGCCAATGGGCGCGCGCAGGTCTTCGCGCACCATGGCGTGGAAATTCAGGTTGGCTTTGCCAGCGGCCGGTTCCAGGTATTTCCCCGTACGCCCGCTGATGTAAACGATGTCACCCTCATCGTTCACCACCACCGCGGCCGGGGCATAGACCTGGAGCAACACCTGATCCGCGGCCGCTTGCAGGTTGTCGTGTGTCGGGTGAGTTGAAGAGGTGGCGGACACGGGAAGCTCCTTGGCGATCCAGGACAGGGGTGGAAACGACTCGACCGACAACCGGTCATTGCCGATCAGGGTTTTATCCTTGCGCTGAAACAGCCGCAATTTGGATTGAACCGGGGTATACAGTTTATCGTAACGTCCAACCGTTTCCGAACTGCCCAACAACAGGAACCCTTCGGGGCGCAGGCTGTAGTGGAACAGGGGCATGAGTTTGCGCTGCAGGCTTTGATCGAAGTAAATCAACAGGTTGCGGCAGGAAATCAGGTCGAGACGGGTAAACGGCGGGTCGAGGACAACATCGTGCTGGGCAAACAGCACCCGGTCGCGAATGTCCCGGTTGATTCGATAGCCGCTTCCCTCCGCACTGAAAAAACGCGCCAGTCGCTCCGGGGAAACCGTGTCGCGGATATCCGCGGGGTAGAAACCGCGACGCGCGGTGGCGATGGCGTCCGGGCTCAGGTCGGTGGCGAAAATCTGCAAGGTGATGTTATGCGGCCTGGGTAACCGGTCCAGCGCTTCGGTGAAAATCATGGCCAGCGAATAGGCTTCTTCACCGGTTGAGCAGCCAACCACCCAGGCGCGCAAGTTGGGCTCCCGGTCCGGTCGCGTCAGCAGTGCCGGAAGTGTGGTATCGGCCAGATACTCCCAGACCGGAGCATCCCGAAAGAAGCGGGTTACCCCGATGAGTACTTCCTTGAACAGCAGATCGACTTCCTGGGGGTTACGCTCCAGAAAATCCGCATAGTCCGCCAGGTTTTCGAGTTCGTGAATTGCCATGCGTCGCTCCATGCGACGGTTCAGCGTACTGGGTTTGTAGAGCGAAAAGTCATGGCGGGTACGGGTTTGCAGCAGACGAAGGATCTGCTGCATGGGCGTCGATTCTTCCGATTCAGGCTCCGTCAATGGCTCGTCGGCGGTACCAATGTCCGGTGTCTGGGCAATGCAGGACAGGATGCGGGCGGGCAAATCGTCCGGCGGCGCGATGAGATCGGCGCACTGCGCGGCGATGGCGCTTTTGGGCATGGCATCGAACTGCGCCGTGTCGGGCTGTTGCACCGCCGTCAGGCCACCGACGGCCTTGATCGCCTTTAGCCCCTGGGTGCCGTCGGACCCCATACCGGAAAGAACCACCCCAATGGCCTGGTCTCCCCGGGCGCTGGCCAGGGATGAAAACAGCACGTCGACCGGTAAACGCATCCCCCGGGGTTCCATGGGCACTGCGAGGTTGAGATGGCCGTCCGCGACGCTGATTTCCGTATTCGGCGGAATCACATACACACAGTCGGGTTCGATGGGCATGCCCTGGGTCGCTTCCCGTACCGGCATCGAGGTGACGCGCTGGAGCAGGTCGGGAAGCATGGCCTTATGGGTCGGGTCGAGGTGTTGGACCACCACATACGCCAGGCCGCTGTCGGGTGGAACCTGGGCGAGAAATGCTTCGAGTGGCGCCAAACCACCGGCGGACGCCCCCAACCCCAATATGCGAGTGCTCACCGGGGCACAGCCTCGGGCCTCACGGCCTTCAATGCACGAACGACTTCCAATACGGGGTTCGGATTACTCCGCATGCACGCCCTCGAAGCAGGCCAGTAAAATAGACGCCTGCCCTGGCGCCCGGGATGCCTGGAACGTCAGCGGCCGGGAAAACGACTCGGCTTCGCTGGCTTCGATAACGCAGGCACGCCTCATACCGCTGTCTGCGACCTGCCGCAGCAAGTCCAGCAGCTGCGGCCGGTTCCGGTCATTCAAAAAGCTGCTGATGCGCTGGCCTTCCAGTTGTTCCGGTGCAATACCAAAGAGCTCCGCCGCGGCCTGGTTGCCTTGAATGACCTTGCCTTCGACATCGACAACAAAATAGGCAAAGGGCGCGCGCTCGTAGAGGGCCTGGTACCGCTGGAAAACCTCGACCCGTTCGTGTTCATGGGACTGGATGGCTTCGTTCTGCAAATCAAGCTCCACCTGATGCACCTGCAATTCATGGAGCAGCTTGATGGCGTCTTCGGCGTGGTCCGGGTCGCTGGACAGTCGATGCAGAAGCCGCAGGGCGTCAACGCCCATCGACCAGTGGCCTGTTGTCCGTGTCGAGCCCGTTTCCAGCTGCGCTACCGCCTTGTCACGCAGTTGTGTGTATAGACTGGATTCATCAGTGATTGTGGGCATGCCGCCTCCTGGCGTTCTCTCGGGAGCGAACTGTCGTGGATCGGATGGTTTCCGGGGACTGACGTTTGTGGCGAGCTGGAGAACCCAAACGGAGCGGCCCAAAACGCCGCTGACGAAGTATTCGCAAGTACCTCTTGCATCATAGTCCTCCTGAGCGCAACTGACCACCATGCCCGGCCAATCGTCCTGTCCATCGACCGGGCCAGTGTCAGTCCAGACTAGGCCACCGCCACAGCCATGTGCGCATGCATGGGGAACGAGAGCCCATCGCTGCCCTCGTATTGCCGAACGGCATCGCCGGCTTCCTGTTCAACGGCCTGGATCAGGGCTTGTTGGGCCGCGCTGTCTTCGGCCACGTTCGGCATAAAGGCCGCCGCGGCCAGCAGGGTGAGTTGCACAAACGTATCCGCCGACGGAAAACGGACCTCGTGGCTCTCCGGCGTCACCTGAATGTCCTGAAAGCCGGCCTCTGCCAGCAGTTGGTGAAGTCTGTCGGCGTCACCCAACATAAAGGGCGTCGCCACACGCTCCACCGGCTGGTCGAGATACCGGGCTTCGGCTTGAAGCAACGCCTCGAAAACGGGGTGGTGGGACAAACCTCGAAAGACGCTCAGCGCAACGCGTCCGCCCGGCGCGAGCACACGCTGCATTTCCTGCAAGGCCAGCAGCGGATCCGGAAAAAACTGCAGTCCCTGCTGACAGGTGACGACATCGAACGGCCCCGAGGGCAATGCCGTCGCCTCACTCTGGTGCCACTCAATTCCCGCACCCTTCGGCGCCGGTATGTTTCGGGCAACCGCCAGCATATCCGGGTTGATATCGACCCCGACCACCTGGCCCGAATCGCCTACTTCAGGCGCCAGGTTCCGGGTGACAATGCCCGTACCACAGGCCACGTCCAGCGCGCGTTCTCCGGGTTGGGGCTTGGCATAGTCCAGGAACATCGGTATCCAGCGGGCATGAATGCCCGGTACCAGGAAGTCTTCATAGAGTTGTGCGGGGTTTTTATCGGATTGTTGTGCCATGACAGCCTCCTGCATTGCTTCTGTGGAAGGTCCTGTGATCAATATCAGCACACCATCCGCTCCGGTGGATACTTCACATTCTGTAGTATTTACCACTGGTCCGCTTGTGTATTCTGGAGATCTCTAAGCGATGAGAGAGCCTAACAACGGTAGGCCCTCCCCCTGGAGGTTAGCGATGAAAAGCTACGGCCAGTTTTGCCCCGTCGCCAAAGCCGCCGAAGTGTTTTGCGAGCGCTGGACGCCCTTGATTCTGCGCGAACTGGCGTGCGGCGCGACCCGTTTCGCCGAGTTGCAACGCGGCATCCCGCTCGCCTCGCCGACCATCCTGGCCCGACGACTCAAACAGCTCGAGGCGGAAGGCGTTATCGAGCGGCACCGGTCCACCAGCGGTCGCAGCTGGACCTACCACCTGACCCGCGCCGGTGAAGAATTCGCGCCCATAGTCGAGGCGTTGGGCGTATGGGGCCAGCGCTGGACACGGCGACGCCTGACCGAACAGGAAATGGACCTGGGGTTATTGCTGTGGGAGCTTGAGAGCACCGTCAAACCGGAAGCCTTCGGCGATGGACTGACCGTCGTCGAACTCGAGGTATGCGACCAACCGGAGCACAAACGCTGGTTCTGGTTCCGGAACATCGATGGCCACTGTGAACTGTGCCTGAAGAAACCCGATGACGAGATCGACCTCTACTTCTCCAGTACCCTGAGCGATCTGATCTATTTATGGCGGGGCGACATCGCCATCGTAAAAGCAATCGACACGGGTCGGTTGCGCGTCCATGGCAATGTCAAGCCTAGCCGGGCTGTCGCCCAGTGGTTCGGCCTGTGTCCGCTGGCGCATATCCAGCCACAGCAGAGCCAAATGGTTTGACGTCAAAGAACGGAAGAATACCCTCCAGCTGTGCCGGAGGGCACACAAACCGCTGAATCGATAACCGTGCTCAACCGACGTCTTGCTGTTTTAACCAGTCCAAGATCGCTTGATTGGTCTCTTCCGGTTTTTCTTGCTGAATCCAATGTCCGCAATCCAGACTCAAGGCCTCTGCATTGGGTACGAAGTCAGTCAGCCGTTCAGACTTCGGGATCACATCGCGGTCGCCATAGATCATCAACGTGGGTTGGTGAATGATGGGGTCCACGTCGCCCAGAATGTGCCAGTTTCTATCCAGGTTTCTGTACCAATTGATGCTGCTGGTAAACCCGGATGATTCAAAGGCTGACACAAAAACCGCCAGTTCTGACTCGCTCATTAGGGGCGCTCCGCGTGGGTTTTCCGCCGTCGCCAGATTCATCATCACATTGCCGGGTTCAGGCGCACTCGGTGGCACGTCTTTCCGGTACAGGTTACGCAGGAACTGATGGGTGTTGGCGTTCAACACCGCGTCAGCGACGCCTGGCTGTCGATTGAAATGGACAAAGTAGTAGTCACTGCCCAGAAATTGCTCCATGAGCTCAAGCCAGGGCATCTCTCCTCGTTCCTGGTAAGGCAGGCTTAGGTTGATCACCCGCTTAACACGACCTGGATGCAACAACGCCAGCCCCCAAACCACCATCGCCCCCCAATCGTGACCCACAAAGGTAGCGTCCTGGTAACCGTAGTGATCGAGCAGGGCAACGAGATCCCCCGTCAGGTGGTCGATGTCATAGGCCTCCACCTCCGTTGGGCGTGACGAGTTGCCGTACCCCCGCTGGTTTGGGGCAATGACGTGATAGCCCGCATCGACCAGCGCTGGCAGCTGATGGCGCCAGGAATAGGCGTGCTCCGGCCAGCCGTGGCAGAGCACAATGGGCTTTCCGGCGTTTTCTCGGCCTGCTTCAAACACTTCGAGCGCTACACCATTGACGGAAACCAGGGTGGGATTGGGAAAATCGGTTGGATCAGACATTGCTCATTCCTTTTATGTTGGGGTTAGGCGGCCAGGTTTACTGCCGTGCTCGCCAGCCACTCTATGAATTGATGCACAGTACACCTTGAAAGCCGCTGTGCTGGCTGGACAGAGATAAGGTACATCGCTATGGTGCCAAAATATGGCACCATTGATGGGTAACCTTGCGGAATGAGTGTTCGCCTACGACAAGACGCCATTGTGCGCAGCCTCCGTCGAAACGGAACCATGACCGTCGCTGAAGTCGCGGCGGAAGTGGGCGCTTCCCGACGGACCGTTCTGCGTGACATCAGCGCCTTGCGCGATGAAGGGTTTATTATTCACACGGATCCTGGCCGCGGAGGCGGCCTGAGGCTGGACCCGGGCTCGATTCAGACCACCGTACGGTTCTCCGTAATCGAGGTGTTTGCGCTGCTCATCAGCGTTGAAACCATGCGCGCCGCCGGCAACCTTCCCTTTTCCAGCCTGGCCGATGCCGGCCTAGCCAAATTGGAGAAAGCCCTGCCGTCCGACAAGGTACGCGATCTTCGACGTTTTCTGGATTGTCTGTATATCGGCAAAATGGCCCCACAGGTGGACCTGTCCGACCTCGGCACCATGGACCCCGAACTGCTGCCCGCCTTTGAGACGGCGTTCCTACAACACCAGTATTTGCGGTTTCAATACCGCGATGCAAAAGGGTCTGTCACTCGCCGCGAGGTCGAACCGCAAGCCATGCTGATTTTACCCCCGGTCTGGTATCTGGTGGCGTGGGACCCGGACAGGAACGACTTTCGGCATTTCAGAATGGACCGGATCCGTCAACCGGAGTGCATTGAAGACCGGTTTTTCCGGCGGCGGTATGTGCCGTTCAAGGAGCAAGTTTCCCAAGTTCGACGGATGTAATCCTGAACACATTGAGAGATTCAAAAAAACAACCGCCCAGTCTGGTGGCGTTCCCTCCATTCTTATGGGACAGCGCCGGTACAGTCTAGGCCGTTTGGGCCACTCACTGCTTAGGGGGATGCAACCCAACGCCATATTCGGTCTCTCGTTGTTATATGTTTTGAGACAGCGTGTCGCAAAGTCCAGACCTTCGTCGATACTTCAAAAAGACTCACTGTATTTCACTGACTATTTTTTTATTAAACTCAATATCATATGAATAAAAGTTTTCTCGATCAAACAGCAACACGTAATACGAAGGTTCAAAATCGCAAACCTTAAAACTGCTGTCATTAGAGAGGTCTGGATAGATCTGATGGTTGGTGCCTTTTACAGCTGTATAAGTCACACCCTTGAATATACCATGTATATTCTGATGGCAATGCCCGAAAAAAATGTGTTTAACTATGGCTTTATATCTCAGTATGGTACCATAGAATTGTTCGCTATTTCTCAACCCTATTTTCTCGTAGCATCTGACATTAATATCAAATGGATTGTGGTGCATGAATATATATACATCAATATTGCTGTCCAGCATCAAGGACAATGCCTTATCAAGCCACTCAAGCCGGAATTCACACAAACAGCCACTTTCCAGCTCTTCTTCTGTAGTATCCAGAAATATAAAAGCTTTGTCATTATAAACCTTGTAGAACTGCACAAACCGCTCTTGATGAATATCAAGATTAATATGCTTTTTTGCGTTAGATATTTCATCGTGGTTACCCAATATAGTATAACAGGGTATAGATATGCCTTCGTTGCATTTTGAAAAAAACTCATAAGAGCTGGCCGACCCATTATTAGAAATGTCACCCATGCAAAAAATAGCTCTAGCATCACGATGATTGCTGGCAATATGACTTAAAGCATTAATATAATTCAAGTCGGAATTCCCACCTTGAACATAAAGCCCTTTCCCTGTGACATGCAAATCAGATAACACAATGTACTTATCCATTATAACTTTCCTTATAGCCGGCTATCAACATCTCCTGAATAGACTGTGTCCCGATACTTAATTACAATCGAGTTAGAATGAACATCATGACGCCAGCTTTTTATATCATATGACTGCTTAATGTAATTGACGGTACCAGACATATCAAATATAGCTTTTCCAGCCAAATAGGTCTTGAATACAACCTCTGTTTCAAGACTATTGCTCTTTTTTTCGGCCACATACATTTCATACATTATGCGGTAGAAGCGAGTAATGAGCTTTTCTTTAAACTCTACATCGAGCTTAATATGCCAAACTTCACACTCAGCATAAAGCTCTTGCATAATCGCGGCAAGATACTCGACAACAGTAGCATCTCTGTATTCTTGCACTCTTACTTTTAATGCTTCACTTTCTGGAACCAAATAACCCAACTTTATATATTGAGAAATACAAAGCAACGTTTTCTCAATGATATTATGGTTAGGTATTGAGGGAAACTTTTCACTTAATCTTGTAGTAATCTCAAAGACGCTTGAGTTGTTGCGCGACAATTTCCAAACTTCGTCAGAGAATTGATCCAGCTTGCATAGATTAGTTAGTTTAACTAAAAACACATCACCGTCTATATTCCTTCTTCTAACGGCATAGTGCTTTACAAATACCTCGCCTAAGGTTACCGAATTCATTCAAGCCCACCTGTTCTATATGCTTTTTCCACTATATCCTCAGATATAGATAACACCGTGCTTACATGGTTCTTTTTTTCACCTTTCGTAACTGGTAGGTTATGCAATACTGACCAAAAGTCGAGGTAAGCCTCTCTCACGTCTAAATCAGATTCATATACAGACTCAATAATTTTAAATCTATGCTTGCTCTTTGGGTTCGTCCACCCTTTAGAATAAAGCAATAAATCAAGCGAAAACTCCAGAGTCTCTATAGAACGACTTATAGCACCAGTAATATTATTGCTATTTAACATTCCCACCGTATCGTCAAATGAATCATCGATATATATTCGTTTGTTTTCAAACAGGTACTGATTCAGTTTGGAACTATCGAATTGGCCAACAAGATCATTAAATGTGCTTACTCCTTGGGCCACAATGCAATTGAACACCCTGTGCAAGAAATCAATCTCGTTTTCGCTCAAAGCATCGAGAAAACTACTTTCTGCCCGTTCGATCTTCAATTCTGATAGTTTTGATGCCAAGCTACTAACAGAGTCCTGAGACCAAAATTCAACATCGACTCTTCGATTTTTATAATAGTGCATTTGTATTTTATAGCTTCCTCCGTCAGTAACGTACTCTTCAACTGTATCAAGATCATCCACAACAGCGTATATATCAATATCTGAACTTTCATTTCCTATATTTTCTACCAGTGAGCCAGCGATCCAGACTGGAGTAGATTCTGTTATCTGACTTTCGATGAGTCCCAGTAGTTCAACTTGACTAATTCCGCCGATTGGTTCATTCATAATATTTAGACTTTCTCGACAATTGATTGAACAGCACCAAAAACTTGCTCTTTTGTGGACGAAAATGAACCAGAATTATCTATAATACTGTATTCTTGCCCTAAAACGTCGAATGTACGCCGATATGACATATCAAACATTTCCATAAGTTCTAAGTCCTCATCCTCTTCATTTGAGCAACGTTCTGAGTAGCGTTGCTCAAGGTTTGATATGCCGGCATCAATATACAAAATTAAATTCGGACGAATACAATTAGCGGTTAATTTTTTAAAGTCTTTTATATCCTGGAACAAATTAATATAGGCTAGATAACAAAAAATGTATCTGTCAAAGACTACACAATCATACTTTTCAATCGTGCTCAGCTGCTCGTCATAGCAACGAAGAAAGTCCATCAGTATTCCTAAACCGACGGATTTACCAAATGAACTGTCTTTCCAGTCTCTGGCATCCCGATACTTTCTAGGGAGGTACCTTTTCAATAACTCAAGGTTCCCATCGAGATACTTTGTCCGTCTAAAGTAAAATGCATTATTCAACAAACCCGATTGTTCAAGCATATTAACTATTGTTGACTTCCCACTACCATCAACACCGCATATCGCAATAGACTTCATACCTATAACCTATATATAGCTTTGGAGAACAGCTTTGACTTTTCCTAATGCTTCTTCAAAAGGCCCATCGTTACTAACTTTTTCCACATCAAGCTTTGCTTCGACAAAGAGCTTTTCATAGGCCGACAAAAGCTTTTTTTGACAACTTGCAGATTCAAACTCGTGGATTTCGTCAGCGCTATTTTCCATACGCTGCCGAATGAGATGTTCTGCCAAAGTTACAAACAGAACTTTGTCAGGTGAGGGAACAGAATCTAAGATATCCAGTGCAATTTTGCTCGGTTCTTTATTAATCAGAGCAAAAGCTTTAAAACAAGGCGTATGTCTATCAGTAAGAATAAGCTGATACTGATTCTGTTCAGAATCAAGGATGGGTTGAATAGTATTCTTATAGTAGTTTACATAATCTACTGCGCACCCGATTGCCATCGCATGGTTAAAGTCACCAACGAACCATTCTTCAATATTTCCTTGTCTTGGGTACGCATGTTCAATAGTGGACTCAGCCATAGACGGACCGCGCCCTACGAAGTACACAATCTCTTTTAATTCAGGGTCTCTTTCCAAATGTTTGAAAATAGAGGTTTTACCAACTCCATCAATACCACATAAAGAGACAACAGGGATATCTTTTTTAGCCATTATTTGGACACCATTATATTAGCAGCTTCTTGATAATTGAATAAGCCATCAGACAGCTCTACAACTGCGCCATTGAAGGCTATATTTGGATAGGTTATTTGTTGACAGATAGGTTCTATGATCTTTTCCAAGCTCAGCGGTCGTTGAATAGTCAATTGCCGACATAGGTTGTTTATATACTCTTGTCCTTTGTCGAAAAGTCCTATACTGTACAAACAGACTATATTTCCAGAACCCGATACTTCCGATGCAACTGAACGCGCGAAATTGCATAAGGCGGTAGTTGTCGCGTTATACAAGCCATTATATTTAACGGCGCCTTTTTCTCCCGCAAGACCAGTCGTTGCGATAAACTGCCACTTCTTACCGTTATCGTCCAAGTATTGAATATATCTGGACATAACTTCTACCGGCGCTCTAAAGCCTATTCGTGTTACGTGCTCAATCTCATTTTTAGTGATCTTTATTACCGGCGAATGATTCCAGACTCCACAGCTGTACAGAACGGTTATATTGTCGTACTCATGTACAATATCATCTAGGATCTGACTTGGCTTAATGTCATGCGATAACAAATCCACTGACATCAATTTAATGACTTGCTGTTCTTTATTCAGATCTTCAATATAATCATTACTATTTCTATACATTCCTATAATGTGAAACTGTTGGTTTTCACATAGCTTTTTAGCAATGCTAAAGCCTAATAGAGAAGATATACCATAAATGATTACCAGGTTCATGTTCATACCCTATTCAATATACAAGATAACGATTTCATCGCGTTTTGGTAACCAGTGTTGGGATTGGTATCGGAATCAATTGCCCTGGGCCTGGAAGCACTTTCTATACAACGCTTTAGATCAGAGGTCGACTTGGAGAAATAGGCATCAGCACAGGATTCTTCAAAATTTGAAGCTATTAAAGATTGCTCGTCGTGTCCTGAAAGCGCCCAAACCACTTTGCCACCACGGATATTTTTAACATCTGAAATAAAACCGACTCCAGCTCGAGAAATAACAAGGCTCGCCGTGTGCAGATAGCGGTAGTATTCAAGTGAAACAGGCTTTACTTCAAGACGTTCCGGCTCTGCAAGTTGTTGTAATGTATTATTCAAGTCCGAACCCAAACATGAAAACACTTTCACCGTGCTGTTACCATTGAAGCATTCAAGTGCATGTTTTATCGAATCTCGAGTGTAGGTGTAAGTTTCACTTACCCAATTATACGGATCCGCTACTTTAGAACTGTACGAGGCCGTATTTTCCGGAAACTCAATCCCACCACCATTAGCGACTACAACCGTTTCATTTAAATTATCAGTATTGCAGGTTGGCAAGGTATAATATCCGCACCCCATAACCTTACTTGCGATGTTTGTACTATTTATTAATGGTCGTCCTTGTGGAAGCGCATCTAAAGGTAATAAAAAATCATTGCTTTCCAGTAAATTAAGCAAGTAAGTAGAGGGTGTTTTATTCTTCTCTGTGTTTATCATTATCTCTGGATTGAAGAGCGCGACAGATTTGCACTGTGTCCCTGAGGTGAGAGGACCCATTAAGTACTCTCCACCAAAAAAACAGAGATCAGCATTTATCTCTTCAATTAGAGGCAGTATTATTCTGACTCCGTGATCATATGGGCATAATCCAGGCCAGTCTAAATACTTCTTTTGGACATCCAGGTTGTATAACTTGTATTCAATGTCTATTGAACCCTGACTGGAAAGAAAGTGAAATCCGTTAGAATAGGTTGCTATATGCACTTCTATTCCCTGATCATAGGCAGCTTTAGCCAATGCCAAGCCAGGAATCACATGCCCTAACCCAGGCCGCCCTCTTAAAACAAATAGAGCAACTATCTTTCTTGCATTCATAACTCTTTTAATACACTTCTAACGATTTTCGAAGTGGCACTTTCCAAAGTAGAAGTATTATCAATAGTCTCTACAATAGGCATATCTTTAAAAAGTTGATCATAGCTGTCTGAAAAATGTCTTATGACATCGGGAGTTTCGTCCTCTGATGGACCTCCTCTCTTGTAGTGTCTCTCGATTGCTACTTCCGGAGGGACTTTTATATAATAGACCTTATTAGGTACATGTACGTTAGCGAACATAGAGTGATAGTCTTTAGGCGTGTTTACTGCAGCCATATAAGACATGTAGCAGTAACTATATCGGTCACAAATGATCACTTTACCCTGGTTGAGCAGCGGGCGTATGTTTTGGTCATAGTGGTTTATAAAGTCCATACCCGTTGCGATAGAAACGAGTTGAGCAAATTCCCCACCACTCCAGTCTTTGACACCGTCCCAGTAGTCACAAACAATATTTGTATTTGTCTTAATACTCTTCTTTAAAGTATCTGTCTCGTAACCAAGATCAGTGATTTCATTTGAGACACGCTCGACCAGTGTTGACTTACCGCATCCGTCAACGCCACATAGCACGAATAACTTTGAAGAACTCATACTGTATGTCGCTCTCTATAGTACTTTATACGTTTCAAGAAGAGTCAGTAGGTTATCGATGTCCGCCCGAGTAACTTCGCGAGTGTTTTTCAGGCTTTCAGGAGTTCTTTCTTTAGACCCATATCGCCACCATGTTTCATTGGAGCCGAAATCGTAATGAATAGCGCGTTGCTTTTGTGCGGGTGATCGCAGCATTAGAGAGACACATTTATCTTCACCCACCGCTCTCAAATTGTGAATGACGGTATGGTCGATATAGTACGGCACGTTCCTTACCTCATCTTTTATATATATTGGTTTTATCAATTCAGCGTCGTGCAACGTTGAACCGTCATCCATTGGGCTATAAAGGGTATGCTTGTATCCACCATGTAGAATAAGGCTCGTAAAATTCATTCGGTGACTGTGAGGAATGTCACTTGAGTGGGGATACATCACATGCATTCTTAATCTAACACCAGTTTCGTTATCGCTAAACAAGACATACTTTTCAATATTGTAGTCTTTTTCACAACGACTAAACTTCGCCTCATCTTCATACAAGTTCGTAATAAGTGACTTCAATAAGGATTTATCTTCACTCAACCTCATTAGAGCCGTTTTTGTAACTGTTTCCACTGAACTCGTATCCGCCCAATCCAGCTTGAGTACTGGAGCAAGAATGGTGTCTAGCTTACCATTGTTCATACAGCCTCCTTCTTTATGATTGTCTTCATCCATTTATCATGTTGTCTGTGAGCACGATTGTCGTGAGAAGCCCATAAGTGAGCAATCTTCACGTTAGGGATCGAATCCATAAGTCGCTTGAACCTTTCTTCATTCATATGAATGAAAAACCGTCCACTTTTCTCGCTGATCTTATCCTCTGATCCATACTTATAGGATGCGTAGAACACCCCTCCCTCATCCAAAGTTGAAATGAGTTTATTATAAATGGAGATCAGGTTTTCAAATGGAACATGGAGCAGTGAAGCACTAGCCCAAATACCATTGAAGGTTTTGCCATTAGGATTGTATTCATCAAACCGCTGGTGCTTAACGTCAATGCCAGTCCGCTCTCTGGCGATATTACACATTTCAATGGAGGCATCGAACGCTTCAACCTCGAACCCTTTAGACATGAAGTATTCGATGTCTCTTCCAGCCCCGCATCCCGCCTCAAGAACTCTCGTTCCGTCAACAAGATGACTTGTAAAACGGCTTAACGCATCATCTACGTTCTCTTCGAGACTTCTTTCTGTAAACCTTGTTGCGTTTTCATCATAATATCTAATTGTATCATCGATATGCATTTTATATCCTTTATCAGTATATTATGTGAATAATATCTACATATATTAAGAGCAAAGCTTCAACCCATGAAACTTTGCTCTGACATCTTAATGTCACCTAATTTTGGGGTACCTACGAACATCAATCGGTCCACAAGACTGGTGAAGTTTCAATGACCATTTAACACACGAGCGCACTGTCTATAGTTAAACCTAGCATAACGCTTGTTGGCTCCAAAATGTTGGCCGTTAATGATCTCGAATGTATGCCCATTGAATGTTAAGAAATCATCAGCTTTGGCTTTATTTGACTTAATCCACATATATTGCGTTAGAGTTCCGATGACCTCATAATCCTCTTTCTCTACTAAGCGCCCCATCAAGTTAATGATACTTTGCGAGGTTTCTTTCTCTTTAAGAGCCCAATTTGACATTTTAGACATGTTTCTGGAAGCAACAATTTGAGCGATGGAAGACACCGGATTGATGAAGTCGGACTTTACGTTAACAAGGTCACGAATCAGTGTTGTGTGTGCGTTAATAAATCCCACCCTGAGTCCAGGCATACCACCCCATTTAGAGATTGAATCGACTACTAAAGTATGGGTGTTATCATTGTCCAGGAACGTTCGCTCACTACTACCAAGACTATAGTGTAGAAGACATTCGTCGATTACCAGCAAACAATTGTTGGATCTTGCTTTCTCAGAGATTGTCTCAATGTCATGTTTGTTCAGAGTAACACCGGTTGGGTTATGAGGATTATTTAAGACGACCATTGAGCAAGACTTCGTGGCCTCAGTAATAGATGTTATACAGTCGTGTTTATAAAATGTAAGCTCATAACCCAGTCCCCCAAATACTTTAGCGTAGCCAGGCCAGGCAATCTCGGGAATGCCTATTAAGTTCCTCTTGCCCTGACTGTACAAGGCGATCAGAAGCAAACTTTCCTTGACACCACTAGTAACCAAAACATTGTCCGGGCTCAGACAATTGTTATGTTGGCTGTACACATAGCTTTCTCGGAGACCAAATAAACCAGATTCGTCACTGTAATCTGCTACGGCGTATCCGGTAGAATCGATAACGATCTGGTCGTCCGGAAAAAGTCCGCTACCAGTATCTTTGTATATTTCCTTATTCATGATATCCACGATCGAGTAGGCTCCGTTCCCTTCGTGTATACTTTGCTTCGATATGTGTATTCCATATACTCATAGGAGGAGTCATCAATGTCGTTTACGTTGTAACGCTCTGCCAAGAGTGTTAGTGAGTTATCATTGTCAGGCGTTAGCGAATACTCATTCAGTACTTCAACCGTATAATCGAATATCCGATCGCAGAAATCGAGACAATCAAGCACATATTTTTCCTTGTCCAGGTTCTGCGTCATGTCATATCCGAAGAAATAGACAAGGTCAAAAAAAGACGCTCTTAAATGACGAATTTCTTCGCAGTCACTTTCATGTAAGTACGTATACATCCATTTAGGGTCCACATTGGTACAACCCTTAATATGTAAAAAGGCTTGCAGTTGGGACTTCAGGTTACATTGACTCATTTCGACTGCACGATCCAATTCCCTTTTTGACAGTGCACCAAAAATGTCCAGCAACACCGAAAAGTCTGAAGCAAGCCATCGATACGCCAAGTAGCAATATTTTTCTTTTGAAAACAAAGATTGTATTTCACTAAGTTTAGATTCATTTTTAACGGGTAGTGCGTTAAATATTCTATGAATAATACTGTTTTCTCTGGGCAATAGTTGCTTTGACAGCATCTCCAGGTTATTCACAGAATACTCGAAAAGAGAGTCTACTTTGTCAGCAATTTTTTCGATTGACTGGAACGTTTTAAACTCGACATCTACCTTTATATCCGTTCCTGGAATAACAGTATGTACGAGAAGAATTTCTTCATCCTCGACATCATTGATATTACTGCCGGAGACAATAGTTCTATTGGTCGTTAGTACACGGTGATGCTTACTATGTTTTATTTGCCCAGCAGTTGGTAATTGGGTTTTGAAAACGTATATGTCCAGATCAGAGTATTTGTTACCGATCCCTTCTATCAAACTACTCGTAGCAAGGACTAAGTCGTCTTCACCTGCATAGGCATTATCCAGTATAAACTCTACTGGGACGTCGACCTGGTCGTTGAGTATCTTAATCGTATTCATATTATTTAGGCATCAATTGATGGGTTGGCACGAAAGTCGGCGTTTTTTTGTATTATGCAGAAGGCTTTCTACTGTTGTTATCGTATTCACTACGCGCTCGGTTATGCAATCAAGCTCATCCGTTGAACAAATATAGGGTGGTGCTATTAATATATGGTCACTTGTACCCTTGTGGCTGAAGCCTTCACATGTGTAAAGTAGGATTTGGTTGTTCATCCCAATGTTTTTAACCATCTCTGAAACATTTTCATCAGCTGAAAATGGAGTATTCTGAGCTTTGCTTTTTACCAATTCAATGGATTTCAGAAATCCACGCCCCCTGACATCACCTACGATACTCAGATTACCCAGCTCTCTTTTTAAAACTGATGATAAGTAGTATCCTTTTTCGTTAACTGCATCTACCAGGCTGTTTTCCAGGACGTATTTTTGAGCAGCAAATCCTGCTGCGCATGCTACATTGTGTCCAACATATGTTCCTGCGTGAACGAATCCAGATCGAAGCGACTCGATAGTATCCGCCACTCTGTTATTACATAGTGTGGCTGCGAGAGGTTGATAACCAGCCGCTATTGTTTTTCCTACGGCTATAATATCCGGGCTAATACATTCAGCTTCATACGCATAATAATACCCTGTTCTACCTAGGCCACACATCACTTCATCAAGAATCAGGAGTATATTGTACTTTTTACACAATTGTTCTATCTGATCAAAGTATCCTTTTGGTGCTGTTACCGAGCCAGACGTAGAACCGCCTACAGTTTCGATCAGAAAACAGGACACGTTTTCAGCGCCTGCATTAACAATTTCACGTTCCAAACTGTCCACACAGTAATTGATATAGTCATCCACAGTCTCAAATGAGTCCAGATTCCTATATACATTGCATACTCTAATGTTCTCAGATTGATTACTGCCCTTACTAAAGTACTTCTTCCTGTTAAGCTGACCACCTACCTCCAGTGTTTTTGAGGAGCCGCCGTGATAGCTAAGTTCCCGGCATAGCACTATATTCTTTTTTTCATAACCATTAATTCGCCAAAACTGCGATGCTAATTTAAGGGCAACTTCTACAGCTTCGGTGCCAGAAGGAGAAAATACGACTTTGGAAAATACACCATTGGATTGCTTGATCAGTAGGTCAGCCAGGCTTTCCGCTGCTTCTGATGTAAATGTCCCTGTATGTGCAAAGGGTACTCGCTGTACTTGCTCAACCATAGCGTCCGTAATAGACTGATTACTATAGCCCAAGGAAGCCACTGCACCCGAGCAGCTGTCTATATATTCTCGACCATTGGAATCTTTAATGTAAACTCCAGTTGCTTCCGCGCAAAAGACCTTATTAAACGAGCCCCGTTTAAGAATGCTAGAATACATTCATTTTTACCCTTGAAGACCTTTTGGAATACCGTTTTTCACACATTTCTTTAAACACACGTCGTACCATGTTATTGGCGATGTTCTCTTCGTAGTACCATTCCGGGTGCCACTGAACCGCGATTACGTCACCAAGTCTGGGGTCCAAGGACAAAGCTTCGATAACACCATCTTCACTGACTGCTTCAATGCGTAGTCCAGTTCCGAGTTCCTTAACGGCCTGCCGGTGCAATGAGTTGACAACCAACTCGTTTTCAGCAGTGCTAAATCGCTTTAATTCCTTTTCGAGCACCCCACCTTTTTCGATAGTAATTTTGTGTACACCAACATACTTTTCTTCAAACACGTCCGTTTTATGGACCCTGTGTGTCTCAACTTGTTTTTCAATAGGAAGGTGCTGGTATAGGGTTCCCCCTAGGGCGACATTGATTTCCTGCATTCCACGACAGATCCCAAATAGAGGGATGCCTTCGTCCATGCATATGCGAACGATAGGAAGAGTCGTGCTGTCTCGATCAAGATCTATCCGACTTACATCGACATTACCATCCTGATCGAGTACTTCATTCCTCTCACCATAGTTTCCCGGTTCAACATTGGATGGACTGCCCGTTAAGAGAACTCCATCCAATCTTTTTATCATCTCCCGCAAAGCTTGATATCGTGTATGAGTATCGGTATACCTCTTTCCCATGCAAGGGATCATCAGTGGACTATACCCCATTCCTTTAACAATGTAGTCAAGGTATTTGTCGAATACTGAATGATGGGGGGCATCCAATATTTCTACACAACTCGATACTCCAATGATCATAGGTATTACTCTATGTTTTCTGCTTCGCCCGGGTATTGTCCGAGCTCTCTTAATTTAATGTAGTGAGGAATGTCTTTTGTAGCCCGTTCAAACTCTTTGTGGCTTACCCCTGGAAGAGATAAGCTCTTAGTAACCCGACCAGGAAATCTTCTTTTGTAGTCTTCACGAAACGCTTCCCAATCGGAGAGTTCATCTACCGTGAATACTCCCATCCAGTCCCATTCTCCTGCCATGTTCATAGTGTGGGAACCAATGGTTTGCTTTACTTTTGGATACCAGTCTTTGAAGAAGTTATTAATAGCTTCTTGACTTTTTGCTTCCTCTTCCGGGGACTGCGCATAAAAACTTTCATTGTGCTTAACTAAGTGAAAAATCAAGTACTTAGACGGTGCCATAACATATCCTCTATAGGTTCGATAGAACGTTTATTAAGTTGTTGTAAACTTGGTCTTGATCCCCGTTATCCATGTCGAATGCGGGACATATGTGTGCATACTTTCTATGAGTGAATTCGGTGCCTTTTACCTTCATTAATGAAGTACCAATGTAAGCCCACATGTCATGGTCTTTCATCTGTTCGAAAAAGTCCTTAGCGCACTCGGGATTCATGTCCAACCGCAAGGTTGTTGGCGTAGTGCTAATACCAATACCTTTTTCAACCAGAGACTCACTCACCTGTTGAGCACAGTGGCTAATTTTATGTCTACGTTCTATGGATCCAGCAGAATTGAAGAAGGTTTGATACCTGTCCAGGCAGTTATTCGCAATAACTGCCGCAACCTCGGTCAGTCCATGTGTAAAAGTGAGTGGTGATTCACTACCACCCTGTATTGCATTCGTAACCTCATCTGACAAGAGTACGCAACTCAGTGGGTATACGCCCGATGTTAAGCCTTTCGCTATGACTGCAATGTCGGGTAATATCCTGCTCTGTTCTACCCCGCATGATAATAACTCGCCATGTCGGTATGCTCCTGATGCAACATCATCCAAAATAACGACAATGCCGTTTATCCTGCAGTATGTGATAATCTCTTGAAATTCGGAACCACTGCTATTAAATTTCCAGCCCGTTGTTGGCTTTCCTTCAAGTATCAATGCTGCAGGAAAGCAGACACGATTATTATCTACCGCTTCTTTAAGCTGATTCAAAAACGTTGCCGTATCATCATTGTCAGAATGGGGCTTATATGCATCTGATCTGCATTCATCAATAACGAGCACCGACTCACTTTCAGAACGGCCAGTGCTACGCATTGACAGAGAACGACACAGTTGTGTATTGCCGTGGTAACTACCCTTTCTCACAATATAAGATTTAAGCTCTTCGTCGTGCTTGGACTTACAATATGCATTCGCTGCCCATACGGCAGATTCAATTGCATCGGAACCGCTACTCGCCCAGAGGAGATCGGCATACTGTTCACCACAAGCGCTAATAAGTCTTTTCTGCAATGTGGTTTTTTGGTCCGATTCGAATCCAGCAGAAGGTACAATGTGGTTCAAGTCGGCTATCGTCAAATTACAGATACCTTCGATATCTGAAAAAGACTGAGTAAGAGAGCCACCACTTACGTCAATAAGGGATTCACTTGTATCGAGACACAACCGGGAATTAGTTTTTCCATGTACTCGAATAACACTTCTTTTATGATGGCGCAACATCAGTCAACGATCCGTGTTTCATGTTCTCAGGTTTAGTCAGGAGTGACTTTTTGATATCAGAAATTGAGACAATGGGAATATCAAGATTTCTTGAAATTGTTTCCAGCTCCATTTTTCCTGCGATGGCACCCGCTGAATTCAATATCTCACAGACCACTCCAGGCCCACCTATTCCTGCCAAGCCTAACAGATCCAAAATGGCTTCCGTGTGACCATCCCTTACGCGCAAGCCACCAGGCTTAGCAATCAAAGTAGGCGTGTGACCAGGAATGCAGAACAAGTCAGGCGTACTTTCAATGTCACTCAAGGCCCGAATAGTGTCGCTACGATCTTCCGCTGATATACCCGAGGTACCATTCGCTAAAGAAACAGGATACCCAAATGGAGTATCGTGCACATCCTTATTGTTACTATACAGACGTGAAATATTCATTCTTTCTGCGTATTCCTCCGGAAGGGATACACACAAAAGACCTCTTGCAAAGGTGAGGGCAAAGTTGACCAATGCTGGAGTAGAATGCTTGGCACTAAAAGCCAGATCACCTTCACCTTCTCTATCGTCATGGTCACGAATGATGACTGGCTTTCCAACGGCCAAATATTCAATTGCTCTGCTTACCGACTTAACTGTATCCATTATTTCTACCAGAATCAGTGAAAAGAATGATAAGTACCTTAAGTAACAATCAACGCAGGTGAGAACTTTGAATGCTGATCTTCAGGTATACCAATCGAGGAACCAGCCTCGGGCGCGATCGCTACAATTGAAATAGTATCGGGGACCTTGTCCGGACCTATTCGCAGGTTCTTAGAGATGGTGTCTTTCTGACCCTCTGTAAGCTCAATGTGTGTTGTTGTTGCCATTACCTTCATCCCTCTCAGTTTTCCTTATCTAAACCTAATTTTTTTTCTAACGTGTAGAACATTTTATTGTTTTATATTCAATTCAGATCGAATTTTTAATTATTTGTGATTCACTTCACGGAAGTGTATTGGAGGCTTGAAAAAATTACGTGGTAGTATTTTTAGCAACTCATGGGATTGAAATTAAGGGATGAAAATGAGACTGCCATACACGGTAAAATATGTTACGCAGGATTATCTTATAACCACAGAAAGGTTAAATGATATTGCTTTCCTCATTGTTCCAATCGATGGTCATGTTTCTGTTACCATTGAACCTAAAGGAAAGCTCATGACGTTTTCTTCAGATGAATGTGTTCTTATCAACAACACAGGGAACAATGTACATGTCCAAACCAGTAGCCCTGCCGGTGTTGTGATCGCTTATATAGATAAAGACTTCCTTTCGGAGCGTATATTTGAGCTAATAACCCAGTCACGAGCCCGGCTTCTGCCGCGACATGGTGGCGAGTACGTTGTTTCCAGGAACAGCCGAAGACTGGTCACAGATCTCATGTACCTAACCAAAAACAACGCCAAGAACTACTTACAGCTGGTTGCCATAATGAATATAGTTACTTACAAGGCTATTTCTCATGTGGAACCATACAGTTCCCTGGCAATCTTCATGAGTAAACGGTCAATTGAGAAGCAAAAAGTACTTCATATTGCCTGGAACTATATTGATTACGGGCAGTGCATGTTTGCGAATGCTTCTAAACAAGGGTTTACCGAGTCATCATTTAAGAGTTTGTTTTACGAAATATTTCTAGCAACGCCCGCAAAATGGCTCAAAGATCAAAAGTTGCAACAAAGCAAGGAGTTGCTTTGTTCAAGTACTTTATCCATTCGGAACATCGCTTATGAACTGCATTTCTCAGATCCATCTCACTTTGTAAGATCTTTCAAAAAACACTATGGAGTCTCTCCCGGTGAATATAGGCGAGCTGTTACGATCAATTGATTCAAGTTGCGTTTTTTCCTTAAAGAGCCGGTCTTTAGCCGAATACTTACGTAGATCGAATGCTGATTACTTCGAGACCTTTCTTCATAAGCGGATAGAGACCGACTTCCCGATCAATAGAGCCACACTCAAATAATGGCTTTGAAAGCTTCAGTTCAAGTGAACCAACGTCGCTTGTCGATAGGCTTGTCTCAGTTTGTCAGTTATGTCTCGTGCCGGAAAAGATGTTCCACCCACCGATTTGACCGGGCAAATTTCGTAGGCTGTACCGGTCAGGAACACTTCGTCGGCAGTAAGCAAATCATTCAAAGTTATGTAAGCTTCCCGAGTATCCAAGCCCAATTCAGAAGCCAGGGATAGGGTGACCTTACGAGTAATACCATTTAAGAAGCCTATCGGTTTTGGCGTGTGAAGAGTTCCATTCTTTACCATGAATACGTTGGCCACTGACGCGTCTGCAACGAACTCTTGGTGGTCCAGCAAAAGCGCGTCGTCAAAACCCTTGGCTATTGCCTCCCGGTGGCTTAGCACGCTTATCGCATACATTCCCGCCGCCTTGGCGTCGGTGGGGTAAGCGCTTGGGGGTGGCCGCCGCCATGTCGAAACACCCAAAGCTAGGCCGTCTGTGGGCAATGAGGGTTCAAACTCCCACGCCGCGATAGCGACGTGCGACGAAACACCCGCTTGCGATATCCCCAACGATTCTTCGCCACACCATGCGACAGGCCGTATATAGGCGTTACTGAGGTCCAGCTGCTCAAGCAATGAGCGACAGGCAAAACATAATTCCTGAACTGAATACTGAATACTAAACCCCAGCGATGCCGCAGAATCGATCAAGCGTTGGCAATGACGCTCCAATTCAAAAACCTCGCCCTGATAAGCTCGTATGCCTTCAAATACGCTGGTTGAGTAGTGCAATCCATGCGTCAATATCGATATCCGGGATTGCTCTTCCGGAATGAACACTCCATCCCGCCAGATCAATGTAGCGGGGCTATCTATGGTGAACGTCATCGTGGCTCCACATCGAAAAAACCCGCCGTTTCCAGCTGACGGATGGTCTGATAATCGTCCCATAAAACAGAGCGGTCTTCATGGGCGAGGTAAATGACACCCGGATTTGAGAATAGGTCAACGGTTTGGCTGATGCGATCACCGATTGTTGGCAGGCAGATTGCCTCCACGAACGAAGGCAGGGCTTTTACTGCTTCAAACCGTCCATACCCGGTAACAGTACCTGATTGGTTGCTGATCAGGTTTACGCAGAACATATTCTTGAACAGATTCGGAACACGGTGCAGTTGGTATTCGAACGCGCGTGGTTCGGTATAGGCAGACACGCACAACTCAATTGGATGGTAACCCAAGGCTTGTGCAATGGCCTCTGGCGAAATGCTACCATGCAACCGTGCTCCGGTTTCGATAAGCACCGGTCCCTTATCGGTTACGCACAGTTCGGTATGGGCTGCGCCGATCTCTATTCCGAGAGCATCAAGAACAGAAGTGACATAGGTAGCCACGGCCTCGTGTACGGGTGAATCCAAACGGTTGACCAGTTCTTCGTAATCGTAGATCGATCCAAAGGTCTGCTTCTGTTTGTTGACTGTCCAAATTTCCGAAATACAATGACGTCCTTGCCGGCTAACAGAATTTACAATGTATTCCTGGCCGATCAAACACTCTTGGAGTAGAAGTTCTTCATTAACCGACCCCAAGCGGTTCGTAATGCCGAGTAAGCTCCGGAATGCCTGCAATACCGCTTCCTGGGAGTGGCAAAAGCGCACCCCGTCCGACCCGGCACTATCCATCGGCTTAACAACGACTGGCCACTTCCGGTGCGAATCGAGCCATCGGCAAACATGCTCTTCGCTGTCGGTAGCGATCTGTTTCACGGCATCCACGCCGGCTTTCCGCAATGCTTCAGCCATTAGATACTTGTTTCGCCGGGCTTCAGAAAGCGCCAACCCGTTGCCAGGTAAAGCCAATGCAACGCTCAGCCGGTCCGCTAGTCCCACACCCACTTCAGATCCTGCGAGCACGTGCTGCACATGGAGCGTCTTCAGGTAGTTGACTAACCCGTCTATATCCTTATCAAGAATCAAATGGTCATCAAATTGTTCAGGAACGAAACTTGCCGCGTAGACCTCTAGAATGGTTGGCGCACTTTGCACATGCAGGCAGCGATAACCTTTCTGTCGAAAGTACTCCGCTAATCGATTTCCTGTGGAGTAGGCATCTACGATAACGCAAACGGGATCGGACGATTTCATGAGGGACCCGGCTTTTCCAAAATGACGCTTAGGAAAACAAACACACTTAGGACAACCACCCCAATCAGCGTTGGAATGGACATCTGGATGCGGTCGTCAAACAGCTGAAATAAAAAGGTGTATGCTGGACCAGCGGCAATCAGGCTGGATACGACAACAGGCCGGCAGAGCTTGATACCGATCTGCAGAATATAAATAGGAATTAGGATGCCAAAGATGGTGATGATCAGTATCAGGTCCCAATAGCGTCTAATATCCTCCAATATGCCGCCATCACCGATGATGAACACCAAGGACAAAAAACACAACAGATAGAAGCGATGCGCCATAAGCTGCGAAGGTTGCCAGCCGCGTTCGTACATCCTTTTTGAATAGACCGTTGTCCCTGAAACCGCGATGCCGCTGAACAGAGCCGCTCCCAGCGTGATCCACACCAATAGGGGATCTTCCTGAACAACGCCTGTTTTCCCGGTACTGGCCAGCCACACCAGAACCAAGGTGGTAGCAAGTATTCCAAAGCCGGTAAGCAGGTCACTGACAGCGGACTTTGACCGAGCCCTGAAGAGAGAGTCTATGACTAATGTGATCAGTGGACCACTGGCGGTCATGATTGAGCTGACGATGGCGGGTTCGGAATACTTCAAAGCATGAAAAAGTATTAACCAGCTGGCCGCCGTTGAAATATTGATGATAATCAGATCTCGAACCAATAGCTTCCGGTTATGTCCCGCATTGAACATCGGTTTCTTTAGCCAACCAAGGGCCATACCCAAATGAAAGACAAGGGCCGTTAACCCAAAGGTGAGGAAAACCAGGAGGAACGGGTCTATTTCCTGTACGGTATGGGCACTCATGACTTCTTTTGCTGCCGTCAACACACTGAATATGACCACAGCGGCGACACCCAGGTACTTCAGTGGCTCTCGTGGCGCCACAAGCCCTTGTACAGTGGCATTGGAGGAAGGCTTCATGATGGCTCCAAGTAACTTTCGAAAGATGTTATCTTTTGCCCGATCAACGTTCCCTGGTAGCGCCGTACCTTGCCGTACAGCATCCATGGCTGAACGATCTCGCCAATAATGTGTTCAACCCTCAGCAGATCAGGATGTTGTCTCGCAATATGGGTGTAACAAAGCCCTGCGTCGTACTTACCGGCTAACAGGTTCTGGCTCACCATGGGTTTGGAAAGCTCTTCATAGACTTCGGTCCATAGATCCAAGTCGACATAACCGGAGGTAGCCGGCATAAGCCCAAAGGATTTCGGTTCGTTTACATCCTTTCTAACCACCACAGCCAGCTCCTGTGTGGGATACAGAAAGGAATCGATCACAAAAACTTCTTTGTGATACTTTTCAATGACATCCTTGGTTTTGGGGTGTACGCAGCCCTGCATGATAAAATCTACTTGATCGTTCCTCAGCCACTCCAGCGCTTCCATATAATCCATGGTGAACACAATCTCAGCATTATCCAGAACCTGAAATTCAAAGTAGGCCCTCAGTGCATACTCATGGCATGACCCGGTCGGACCCAAAGTTGCGAATTTCAAAGGTTTTCGCGTACCTGCCGGATTATTCTCCATCGATTATCACGTCCTCTATTCGACAGGCTTCGTTGATAATGAGTGTATACAGCTGACGTGCAAAATCGCCAGACAGGCTCTGTTCTTCAGCCATCCTTGCGCACCGACCCTTCACTTCTTCCACCCGATTTGGCTGCATCATCGGTATGCCGTTGGTCTTTTTGTAATGAGCTACCTCACGGCAAATGCTGTAACGCTTAGCTAGAAGTTGAATCAGGTTTGAATCGATCTCATCAATGGATTTACGAACATCGTCCAAGTTAAGCATTATATTTCTCCTTATCAAATTACTATTCGGAAACCGCTGTCTCACTTCTGGTCAACCCGAGGATTAGGTTTCGACTGCACTCAGCGAGTGATTCCAAGGCGTAACCTCCCTCCTGAACAAGACATACCGGTCCGTTCTGTGGTAAACGTTCGGCGATTAATTTGAAGAACTCTGGCTGAATAGTCCACCCACCGTGGGGATCATCTTTCACTATGTCATAACCTGTGGAAACCACCAGCCCTTCTGATCCATTTTTCATAAAGCAGGACAGGATTTCGTCAATCGTCGCGAGATATTCACTTTCAGAGGGCTCTGATTCGAATCCGCACAGGATGTGAGGTGCTTGCGCGGACGCCTCATAACCCAGGCTGGGAAACGCCTTCTTGGTTGAACAGTGAATCGACCCGAACATCATGTCTTTTTGGCGTTTAATGATATCCAAGGTACCGTTTCCAAAATGGAAATCTATGTCCAACACTGCTACTTTGGATATACCGTAGTCCCGCATTGTTTTCGCGGCCACTGCGGCGTTATTCAAATAGCAATAGCCACCCATGAAACGATAGCCAGCATGATGACCAGGAGGTCGACATAAAGCGTAGGTTGCAGATTCGCTCTGAACCGCCACCCGCGAGGCAAATGCCGCGCATTGAGCGGCCGCCAAGGCCGAACTGAACACACCTTGCACTATCGGGGTGTCGGGTTGGACTTCGCGTGCAATGAACTCATGCTCATACACAACCTCACCAACTTTAAGTGTTTCACTTCGGGACATCAAAAATGCGATATAGTCCGGATCGTGAATGCCCTCGAGCAGTTGGACATCATAGGGGCGGTGCGTCGGTACAATCTGCACTTCGACCCCGCCCACGCTGGTCAACCCTCGCGCAATGGCTCCAGTACGCCGTCGGGTTTCGTTGGATCGCCGCACGGTACCGTCTGGTCCGATGGTTTCCCTGGCTACCGCGCCTGTTCTGGCTGATTCGAACACCCGCACCTTGGAGTTCACATTCATAATATTCGCTTCATACGGGCGCCAACGGGTGAAAAGCCATTACGTCCGTAAAACTGCTCGGTGGCCGTGTAATTAGGAAAACCAAACGGAGGAAGCCCTACTTCCAAACGGGAAAGTACCGATTTCTCAGCGAACTTCATCGCTTCGTCCAAAAGACTGGCTCCAACCCCGACGCTACGGTAAGCCGGATCAACCCACAGTTCCTCTATAACAGCGTAAGGTTTTGGAACACGGATCGCATTGGAAATTGAGAGTGTGATCACCCCAACCAAGGACTTGGCACTCCGTTTTTGCCTACAAACGATAATCGCTCCGAGAGATGGATCTTCTATCACTCGTCGACACCATTCATATGAATTTTGATACAGTTGAATCCCGGTTTTACCCGAGAGTTCTTCCAGCAACTGTTCGATAGAGTGAATGATGTTATCGATGTCGTCTGTTCTGGCTGGCTGGACAACATATTCACCGGTTTGGGCTTGATCGCTCATGACCCGCTATACTCCTCTAGTTCAACGATGTGTTGGTCATTCCCTGTTTTGGCCTCAACAATGGCACGCATAGGGGATTGAGCTTTTAACAACATTTCTTCGTACTCCTCCTGAGCATCCGACAGGTCGATGATCGCGCCACCCACTCCGATCGACAACGACTGTTTGGTTGCCACTATGGTACGGATCACAATATTGAGATCTGCCGCTCCATTTAGGCTGACAAAGCCGATAGACCCGGAATATACACCTCTTGCTCCGGATTCCAGTTGATCGATGATTTGCATTGTCCGGTGTTTTGGAGCACCTGTCATGGAACCGCCAGGGAATGACTGCTTTATGCAGTCGACGATCGATCGATCCGATCTTAGAACACCTCGTATCGTCGTCACCAACTGATGGACCGTCCGATAGCTTTCAACATGCATGAGCTTAGGTACATGCACGCTCCCCACTTCACACACCTTGCCCAAATCGTTTCGTAAAAGATCGACGATCATCAAATTTTCGGAATGGAACTTCTCATCCGTTTCAAGTTCACGTTTTAACTGCGCATCCTCTTCTTCGGTTTTTCCCCGAGGAAGTGTGCCTTTTATCGGCTTACTTTCCACCACCCGGTCTACCCCGCATTTCAAGAACCGTTCCGGGGAGGATGAAATCACTGAAAAGTCAGAAAACTTGAGATAGGAGGCGTACGGTGCCGGATTCTTTTCCCGTAGTATTCGGAACAGTGACAATGGGTGCACATCGTTTGTTGTTTCAATCCGGTTGGTTAGACAGATTTCATACGACTCACCGGCTTTTATATGCTGGTAGCATTGGCCAATGAGCTCTGTGTATCGGGGGTGATTATCCCTGATCGTGAATTTTACCGCCGTTTTTTGCCTGCCTTTCAGTGGGGGCGCCGGTTTGGAAAGCCGGTCAAGTCGGCTGGCCATGTCGCGCATCCAGTGGGTAGCGCTCTGCCTGGAGTCTTCTTCGTCCAAGTGTAAGCAAACAAGATATGCGGAGTCCTCCAGATGATCGAACGCGATGAAGCGATCCGCCAATACAAACGCCGCGTCGGGCAGTTCGGAGTCATGAGAAACGGGCACACCCAGCTCGCCTCTCAGTTCATAGCCAAAGTACCCGATAATGCCGCCGACAAAGTCAAAAGGGAGTTCGTCATAGAGTAGTTTCCAACTTGATAACACTTCCTCCAGATAGTCAAACAGGCTGGTAGTGAATATGAATTCTTGGCCATTCGCATTTACGGTCAATTGCCGGTCCTTGGACTTGTAGCGGATAACCTGGCTTAGAGGCCCAGTTGCATCCCCCATAAAGCTGAACCGGGACAGGTTGTTGTCGGTGTGTTGCCCGTCCAACCAATATGCTGTGTCAGATTGCCCGTAAAAGAAGCAGAATGCCGATTCACTGTTGCATTTACCGTGGATTTTCTGGTAGCTAACCCGTAACGCGTTGTCTTGGATGGAGTTCAACATATCGCAACGCTATGCTCCAATGTCAGTTGACGGAAGTTCTCGAATATTTTCTGCCCAAATTGGGAACTTATAGATTCAGGGTGGAATTGAACCCCATAAAAGGGTTTGGACCTATGCATCAAGCCCATCACAGTCCCGTCATCGGTCCACGCAGTACACAAGAGGGAGGATGGCAGCTTGGGCCTCACCATAAGGGAGTGGTAGCGCACAACACTGAACGGCGATGGGATATTTTTAAATAAACCGTCTCCAGTATGGTGTACCTTGCTGATACGGCCGTGCATTACTTGGTCGGCGTTCACAACCTGACCGCCATACTCAACCCCTAAACCCTGGCAACCCAAGCACACTCCCAACAAGGGTAAATGCGAATAACGAATAGCTTCTCTGCTGATGCCCATATCGCTATCGCATTCAGGAGTGCCGGGCCCTGGTGAAACCACGATGTTATCGAAACAGGCCAAGTCCACATCGTCCCATTGAACTTCATCGTTCTTCACGACGGTAGGCTCCACGCTGTTTACGGTGGCTATGAGTTGATAAATGTTGTAGGTAAACGAATCGTAGTTATCTATGATAAGTGTATGCATATTCTGAGTTCCTCTCAGTAAATGTTGCCCTAAATACACCGTCCTTCGGTGTACCTCCATAGGATGGACTTGTCTGCCGACCTTACTGTGTTAAGTGGTCAGCGTTCGGTCTTCGGTAAGGATAAGCCGAACAGAGAAGCTATGGTCTCGAGGGCTCTAAAGCGGCTGTGAGGGGTGATCTGCGAGGGAACCACGACCAAGCAGTTGATTTGGGCGGTAGAAACGTCGCTCATGCGTCTTTCTCCTTAATCTATCGACTCCTTGCGACTGCTACCTGCTTGGAATGGTTTGTATGAGTTCGATGGATAGCGCATGTTAGCGGGCATTGCCGGAAAAGCCAATACCCTGCCGCACAGACCATGGTATCGATGTGACCAAATTCACAACAAGAATGAGGCCCCGTCTGATCGCCCGGTTGGTCAATCGAAAAGTGCCAGTTCACACCCGCGCAATCCACACCCTTCGAAAAACAGCCCATCCTATAAAGTAAACTGCGGGTGAGCTCGTCCTCGCCATCGGCCCGGCCGGTTATTGACAAGGGATATGACCGCGCTATTGACCAGGGACATGGTCAACCGCAACGTCAACTCGATGATTCAGCACCAAGCCTTTCAATTTCCTTCTGACAAAGCCGCTCGGCAACCTCCAACAATTTTGCCACCTTCGGTGCCAAATCGTCCAACTCTTCCCGGGTCACCTTGAACCGGGTCTTGTACCGGCTGCCGATGTAAGCCCGGTCGAGTTGGTCGAAATTGTGCTCCAATTCCGGCGTGTCGACCGGGAAAATCTCCCTGAACACGGGACCGAACTCTGAAGCTTCCAACCCGAGCTTGTCCAGCAGGTGCTCATGCGGGGAATAGAGGGTATGCACCAGCAGGATGCATTTATAGGCGGATTCGGTTGCCTGGTTCAGGCTGAAGGCAGCGCCTTTCCAGTCGTCCTCTTCCACACCGACTTGGTAATAGCGGTAAAACCGTTGCGCTCGGTGCATCCATTCCTTGAAATACTCTTCGGCCAGTGACTTTCGCGCCTCCACTCCGAGTTCATCCGGCTCATCCAACTGAAACCGGCCGGAATCGAACAACACCCGCCCTTCCTCGTAGAGATCGACAAAAAAGTACCGGTGTTCCACCAGGGCCATGTTCATTTCATTGATGTCATGAACGATGGCGCGCGCCGGGGCCGAGAGTTCGGCGTTATTCAGGCTGTCCGTGACCTTGCGCCAGAGCATGACATCTTCCGCCTGCTTTTGATCCGCCACGACAATCAACAGATCGTAATCCGACGGATGGCCGGACCAGCCTTGTGGTTCGACGTCTTTGGCTTCCTTCCAGTCACCCCGGGCATAGCTGCCGTAGAGGATAATCATTTCCACGGTGGTTTGGGCGCGGATGAGCCGGACGATCTCATCCAGCTCGCGGCGCTTGCTCTCCGGCAGGTGGCTCAGGTCGGTCTGCATTCACGCTGTCCTGTCTCTGGCTTGGTGTTAATGGGAAATGCCAGCCTATGGTAGAGCAAAATGGCCTGGAAATCCGCCCGGCGGGTGATGATCGTTTGGCCGGTCTGGTAACGGTTTCGCAGAAGGAGGGACGATCGGGATGGGGGATCGCGGGTTAATAAGCAAAGTCCATAATGGTGACTGACAAGGGGACCGGGACACACTGCAGCCCGATCCGGTGGATGCCTCAGTCGGTGCTGAACACCGGTGGCCAGTCATTCAATTCACTGGCCCGCATCCAGGCAACGGCCGCACGGCTGACCAACCGGCAAAACGCCAGTTCGCACCCGCGCAACCCATGTCCTTTCACAAAACCGCTCATGCAATGCACCAAACTGTGGGTGAGCGCATCCTCGGCGTCGCCCGGGTTGGTTTTGACGAGTTGGTGGGTCTGGCGGAAGAAGTGTTCGCCCTGATCGTACGAGCCGACGCCCCAATCGTTTGAAAAAGAGCCGCCGCCAAGACGCTGAAACTGCCACCAACCGGCGTTGGCGATTTGGGTCGGGTCCTGCCGGAGGTCTTTGACGTAATCGAGGTCGTAAACGGTTTCGGGTGTGCGTTCCGCGGTGGGCCTGAGAGACGCTGTTCGCTCTACAGACGGGCGGGGTACGAAGGCCGGGTCGTGGACGGTGGGCATCACCTCGCGCAGCAGCCAGCGGGTGAAGCGTTTCAGGAGGGGCTTGTCGGCCAGATTCATCAGCCGATAGAGACCGGCTTCTGTGACCAGAGCAGCGCCTTGCAGGCCACACGCCTCGGGCAACAGGGCGCGGACCACTTCGTGATCGGCCAGGCCCGCCGTCATGGCCGGTGAATCCGGCAGGTTAAGGGCGTTGATGATGTCCGCCGCTACGAACCAGACCTGGCCGGTGCGACGGATGACGTGGATGGGGTGTTGTTCGAAGGTGAACGACAATGGAACCGAACTGTGGCTGTGCATGTGATGACTCTCCCTTGGTGTGTGCTCCGTGCCTACTGCTTCAACCAAACGCGGACGACCCGAAGTTTAACTTCGTTAATACCGAAGTACAACTTCAATATGCTGCGGCTTTTGGGCGGATTCTCATGGCTGCACTGAAAGTATCTTTTGGTAGACACCTCCGGGCACTCAGGGCCTCCAAAGGCGTAACCCAGGAACAACTGGCCGACGCGGTGGATCTGACGGTGGAGTCGATCAGTAACATCGAGAGAGGCAAATTCGGCCCCAAGTTCGACAACCTGGAGAAGATCGCGGCGGCGCTGCAGGTCTCGGTTAAAGAGCTGTTCGATTTCGAGGAAGACGCCGAGTTAAGCCGATGATCGGCGTCATCAGCCCCTATCCTCATAACCTGATTGCCCGGCCTGCGCTGCGACCGGGTGTCGATACCGTCGGCTCAGGGCACCGGCCCGACATCAATATGCCGGACGACCCACTCTATTTGACGCTCATCCAACTCGCCCGCCAGATAGATGAGCCCGGGCCTGGATGGGGCTTGTACATACACGGAGCTGTGAGCACCACCTGAGCGTAGAATGGATACAATGCGTAGGTCACCGCTCTGCTGAACGTCGACTTTTTCACTGGCATCCAGCCAAAGCACTTTCGACACCAACGACGCATCATCTTCCGAAAAGTCGGATGCCGCCAATCGCGTGAACAGCTCCTCCACACTCAAGCCCAGGTGCCGACTCAACCGACCGATCGCGCCATCCTCGGGCTCCCAGAAAATACCCAACTCAAAGGGTGTACCATCGCCTCCGGGTTGCAGGAGCACACTGGCGCTTGGCTCGGATTGGTTTAGATGAGCCAACTTCGTGACCGCGCTCTTCGGAAAACAAAACGCCTGTTGTGAAAACTGGTACCAACTGTCGAGGGCATCGCACTGGCTGGAAGCCGCGCTACTCGAGTAGGCGCACCCACTCCCCACCAACAACAGCCAACAAAAGAACACCTTTAATTTCATGTTCATAGTCCCTGTGAAGCCAATTCAAGATCGGACGCGAGCCGCCAGATGACGACTTTGGCGCATGTTAATGACTGGTCATCCCTCATTCGGTCTCGAAGGCTGCGACTGAAATTTAGAGCGATCCACCGAATGGTCGCCTTACCGCCCGTCGGACGAGGCACCCAGTTCAACGAACTCGTACAACGATGTGTTTCATCCAGCATTTTACCGAATACCTCGGCAACCCGCTCGTTAACAGGCCCCCGGAATGTCCGTTCGATTCCCGCGCCGCTGTAGAAAGCATTTATGGAGTCCTTGACGATTTCTTTTTCCATAGTGTCGATGTGATGGGTTGTGAATGGAAGCGGAAAAATATCTGAACCCCACGCCATTTTTTGGAACCCCATCACATCGTCATTCGTTACGCATTACCCTATGTCATGACTTCCCGGTTTTGCCAATAGCCTCACATTTTAAATCGCACCGGTGCCGACCGCGCCACTATCAACCGGCGTTGTTAGTACGCACGGAAACTGAAATGTTTAACCGAAATAGTAGAACCCGGCAAGGCTCTGATAAAGGATTCCCAGGTAGCTTGGGTCGGAAAGGATTGGCGTCAGATTTCGAGGAGAGGTGAGTGACGGAATTCATTTGGGTGACTGAACCGGGGACCGGGACACACAGCAGCCCGATCCAATGGATGCGTCAGTCGGTGCTGAACACCGGTGGCCAGTCTTTCAGTTCACTAGCCCGCATCCAGGCGACGGCCGCGCGGCTGACCAACCGGCAAAACGCCAGTTCACACCCGCGCAACCCATGCCCTTTCACAAACCCGCTCATGCAATGCACCAAACTGTGGGTGAGCGCATCCTCGGCGTCGCCCGGGTTGGTTTTAACGAGTTGGTGGGTCTGGCGGAAGAAGTGTTCGCCCTGATCGTACGACCCGACGCCAGTGTCGCCGCCAAGACGCTTAAACTGCCACCAACCGGCGTTGGCGATTTGGGTAGGGTCCTGCCGGAGGTCTTTGACGTAGTCAAGGTCGTAAAGGGTTTGGGGTGTGCGTTCCGCGGTGGGCCTGAGTGACGCTGTTCGCTCTACAGACGGGCGGGGCACGAAGGCCGGGTCGTGGACGGTGGGCATCACTTCTCGCAGCAGCCAGCGGGTAAAGCGTTTCAGGACGGGCTTGTCGGCCAGATTCATCAGCCGGTAGAGACCGGCTTCCGTAACCAGAACGGCGCCTTGCAGGCCACACGCCTCGGGCAACAGGGTACGGACCACCTCGTGATCGGCAAGACCCGCCGTCATGGCCGGTGAATCCGGCAGGTTGAGGGCGTTGATGATGTCAGTCGCTACGAACCAGATCTGGCTGGTGCGACGAATGACGTGGATGGAATGCTGTTCGAAAGTGAACGACAAGAACTGATGGGTATGATCCATTGTGGATTCCTTCTGTGTAGTGAGTTCCCTTCGCCCATTACTCTGGGTGGTATTCAGAGGGAGGGCGAACCGAGCAGAGGTACCACCACCGGCCTACACAGACACCGGCCCCCCGAAGGGGCCCCGCCCGGTCGCCCATAGCAGACAACCAGCCGCAAAAAAGGCCGCCTTGGCGACCTTCTTGGCGCTGTGTAGTGGTTTTCGGGGGTGGTAGTCCCGATGGCCGATTTTGCGACCATTACTGCATAATAAGCTACAAGCAGGGCATGTCAATGGACAATAAACCGCAATATAATGCGGCTTTCAGGGAGTGAGTTGACTTCTGGCCAAGGCGGTCACGAACGACACCTTCATGTTGCTATTAGATGACAGTTTTGCCTTAATGGCCTGGTTAGGGCGCTAGGCGAAAGGAGTAGCCACAATGTCGCTTTAACTAAAAACAAATGATACGGTCTAATTTTATTGTAGCAAATCAGTCATCGTAAGGGAGAGTCTACTCTTGAGTCCATACCTGCTATCCTCAGAGCAGAGCGTACAATCAAGACTGTACGAACACCTATACCCTTACGGAAAGCGACGCCCTACTCGCATTTGGAAAGCCTTTCTAACTAGAATTATCGACAATCTGATAGTGCACCTGCGAATACACCAAAATAACCGATACCAAGGAGCCATATAATGTCCGAGCAAGATGGGAATATAGACGTAATACAAGCATCCCCTACAAAAAGGTTCTTTGTTGATATGTTAACACGTGACATTGAACTTAATGATGCGATCCTAGACTTGTTAGACAACTGTGTAGATGGAATTCAAAGAACCATCCATAATACTGACAAAGAAACTACAGAAAGGCCGTATGAGGGATACTGGGCAAAAATTACAGTTTCAGAAGACAAATTCACAATAGAAGACAATTGCGGAGGAATTCCAAGAGACATAGCAAAAAATTATGCATTCCGTTTTGGAAGACCAGATGACCGTACTGATGGAGAAATACCAACTGTAGGTATTTATGGCATAGGAATGAAAAGAGCCATCTTCAAGATGGGCCTTTCTAGTACAATCGAATCAAAGCACGACGATGAAGAGTGCTATAAAGTAAACATAAAGCCTGAATGGTTGAAAAACGATGAAGACTGGGAGCTTAGGTTATTAGAACCGGAAGCAAACCAAGAGAATGTTGGAACCAAAATATCCATAAGCAATCTGCATGATCATATTAGAGAGAAATTTAAGCACGCCGGTGAGTTCAATGAACAACTTTCTGAATTGGTATCTACACATTACACGTATATAATCCAAAACGGATTCAATGTAATAATTGATGAGCAAATAGTCACTCCACAACCGTTAGATGTTTTAGCATCATCTTTTGATGACTATGAAAACAACCAAGGGATATTGCCATTTATTTATGAAGGCACGAAAAATGGAGTTCAAATTCGTATCGTAGTAGGCTTTTTAGCTCAACCACCTGGCGAGTCGGAAGTCGCCGAATATACTGAAGCACCAAGAAAGAAAGAGCAGGCGGGATGGACTATTATTGCTAACGACCGAGTCGTATTGTACAAGGACAGAACCAGATTAACGGGCTGGGGAACAGGTACAGTACCCTCATACCACCCTCAGTTTAGAGATATTTCAGGTGTTGTAGAGTTTTCATGTAATGATGCAGAAAAACTTCCTATCAACACTACAAAGAGAGGTCTTGAAGCAGGTGATGAACTTTACTTATATGTGAAAGATTTCATGTGTGAAGGACTGAAAATCTTCACCCAGCATACGAACATATGGAAAGGTTACAAAGAAAAAGAAAAAGAAATATTCGATTCAGCAAACGCTGCCAGCATTAGATCTGTCACCAACAACATTAAAAGTGAATTATGGGTCAACCCTAAAAAGAACCCCAATGAAAAGAAATTCATCCCCAAACTCCCTAAACCAAAGTCAGAAACTGTGGTGAGCAAGTGGATCAGGTTTTCAAAAAAGCAAAGCGACATAAAAAAAGTATCACAATACCTATTTGACAATGACGATATTGAGCCAAGCACCGTTGGTGAGAAATGTTTCGATTTAATACTAGAAGATTCTAAGGAGGATCTAGAATGAGTGGCGGCTATCTTCCATACCACTTAAGGCAAGGAAAAGCGATTGATCGCCAAATATTCATAGAGATACTCAGCAAGCTCAACAAATCTCTAAATATCAAGCATTATACATATATAGGTTTAGGAGGCCCATTTCTCGAAGACTTCAAATTGTTACATGGTCATTTTGGACTGCCAAAAATGATTAGCATAGAACTAGACCAACATGTTTTAGAAAGGCAAAAATTCAATACACCACTCTCATGTATCGAGTGCCAATTGACCACTACCGAACAGTTTATTAGTGAATATTCTTCCAACGACAATGCGATATTCTGGCTAGATTATGCATCACCAAGGGAACGATACCAACAACTATCAGAACTCTATTCCTTAGTTCAAAAATTACAAAACAATGATATAATAAAAGTCACTTTAAACGCAGACTTAAGCACACTAGGAAAACCTCAAAAAGAGCGAGGCGAAAAGCTAAAAAATTCTCGATTACACCGATTAAGAAGTCAACTTTCTGATTATCTACCCAACAATATCGACATTGATTATATGACCGCAAGAGGATTTCCAGAAGCTCTAATTAAAAGTGTAGAAAGAGTTTGCCATAAGGCAGCAGAATATACTGGGAGTGCAATATTACCAATCGGAGCTTTCACATATAAAGACGGCCAACGAATGCTGACTATTACAATGGTGAAAGTGGAAAATGAAGAATGCACTGAATTTTATAATCAGACTGATATCGAATGTTGGGAGCTTTCAAATAAAGATTGGTCAGCCCCAATTGACATCGACGTGCCTTCCCTTTCTATTAGAGAAAGACTTTGGCTGGACAAGAAACTGCCAACCGAAATTGAAACTATTGAAGATGAGTTAGGATTTCAATTTGACAGTGATGCTGAGAAATCATCAGAATTGATCAATAACTATAAGAAATTTTATAGGTACTACCCACAATTCAGTAGAGTATTGGTATAATGGCCCACTCAACGATCGACAGGCATCGAAGAACCATGTATAATCGAAAAAAATAGCTGAGATATTTCGAATGAAACACCAAATCATTGACCTCTGCTCCGGATGCGGAGGTTTTAGCCTGGGAGCAGAGAAAGCAGGCTTTCAGGTTAAGATTAGTGTTGACGTGGATAAAACATTACATTCTAGTTTTAACTTAAACTTTCCCAGCGCTAATACATTGAATGCTGACATAGGTTCATTCACCAAGGCACGATGGAATAGTATTACAAATGGCGAGAGGCCGACAGGTGTAATTGGTGGCCCTCCGTGTCAAGGCTTCAGTAGAATAGGAAAGAGAGAGATAGGTGATCCGCGAAATGCAGTTGTTGGCATGTTTTTTAAAAACATCAATATTCTAAAGCCAAAGTTTTTCGTAATGGAAAACGTGGAAGGCATACTTGACGAAAGAAACCGTAAAATTCTTTTTGACTCCATAGAGTCGGTAAGTAAAAAATATATTATTGTTGGACCACTTGTTGTAAATGCTCGTGATTACGGTGCAGCCACAAATCGAAAACGAGTAATTGTAATAGGAATTGACCCCAATGAAATGGATTTGATCAATGAAAATGAAATAATCAATACATCGACACTTAAATATTGTTCGGTTTCCGATGCCATTTCAGATCTTCCTTCGCCAACGTTTTCCAATGAAACTATCAACAACTTCCGGTGGAGCAAATATCACAGAAATTACACTGCATTATCTAAATACGTCAAAAAAATTAACTTATTACCAAACACCTCCTTGGGCTGGGATTTTGCTTTATCTCAAATTAGTAATGGCTATATATCTGGTAATTCAGCAACAAAACACACTAAAGAAGTAGTTCAGCGTTTTAAATACGTAGCACCAGGCAAATCCGATACAGTAAGTCGTTTCCCAAGATTGGAATGGAACGGACAATGTCCTGCACTAAGAGCTGGAACAGGGAAGGAGAAGGGTTCCTTTCAATCAATGCGCCCTATACACCCATCAGAACCACGCGTAATTACAGTTCGCGAGGCTGCGCGGTTGCAAGGCTTCCCAGATTGGTTTGTTTTTCATAACACTATATGGCATAGCTTTAGAATGATAGGCAACAGCGTTTCACCACTTATGGCCGAGAATATTTTAAGAATCATTTATAAAAAACTCTCCATAAATTGAATGTGCACTACTATATCAAGGAAGATCCCCCATACTTATATCTATAATGCATGTTTAATAGTTAACTTGTAGATGCTATAGCCGGAGAATTGCCTTTTCGGCTATCTTGACTAGCTCGTTACCGTTACTAGAGCTCAAGTACTCCTTAATTATTATTTTCATAGGTCTAGCCCAGAATTTTTTTACATGGGCAACAACAGCATCGGCGGCTGCATCGCTATCTCCATTGCTGGGAGTATTTTCCGCAATCTGATTTATCATCTTTACCAAAGTTTCAGTTTGATTACTCATATCTCAACTCATATAAGTTAGACAGCTCCAGTCCCACTCAGCAGTACGCCACCTGCCGCCCATTCCGGGCAAAACCGGTCAACCGAACCCCATAGTGCTTAGCCTGCTGCACCGCCATACTCGAAGCCCCACTCACAGTCACCAGTGCACCCAAGTCACACTGCGCGGCCTTGGCGATCAATTCAAAACTGGCCCGACTTGAAAGCAACAGGAACCCGGCGTCGGTGTTCACGCCCTGGCTGTGCAAGCCGCCAATCAGTTTATCCAACGCATTATGCCGCCCCACGTCCTCCCGCACGAGCTGAATTTTGCCCTGTTCGTCGCACCAGGCAGCGGCATGGATGGCGCCGGTCATCTGTTGCAACGGTTGGTACTGCTTGAGCTGGTTCAGTGCGGTTTGTATGGCGTCGGCACTGGGTTGCGGTCTGGGCGTTACCTTGGGTAGGGGGCGCATCACCTGGTCCAGTGAGGCTTTGCCGCAGAGGCCGCAGCCGGTTGGGCCGGCCATGTTGCGGTGTTGTTGTTTGAGGGCGGCTTGTCGGGCGCCGTGGATGTGTAGATTGAGCTCTATGCCTTGGTCGCCGTGGTCGGTGATGTTCAGGTCGTAGAGTTCTTTTGGGTGTTGGATGATGCCTTCGGTTAGGGTGAAGCCGAGGGCGAAGTCTTCGAGGTCGGTTGGGGTGACCATCATTATGGCGTGGGTTTGGTTGTTGTAGGTTAGGGCTATTGGGAGTTCTTCGGCTAGGGTGTCGTCGTTGGTTGTTTCTTGCCAGTTGGTTTGGGATGGGGTTTGTTGGTCGCCCTCTCCCCAGCCCTCTCCCAGAGGGAGAGGGGGCTTTACGGAGGTTGCTTTAGTGCGGCGGCGGACGGTTACCTTTTGGATTCTGTAGCCGGTTCGGCCTGTTTCGTTCAGTGCTTTTATCGCCATGGTTTTTCCGCTCTTATTTCAGCACCGGTTCTTCGTCTATGGGGTTGGTTTTGAGGAAGCCCCATTGTTTTTCGTGCTGTTCCAGGTGGCGTTGTTGCCAGGCGCTGGGTTTGGCGACTTTTTCGCATTGCACGGCCGTTACTTTGTATTCGGGGCAGTTGGTGGCCCAATCGGAGTTGTCGGTGGTGATGACGTTGGCGCCGCTGACCGGGTGGTGGAAGGTGGTGTAGACCACGCCCGGTTGCATGCGGGTGCTGATTTTGGCTTGCAGCACGGTGTTGCCGGCTCGGCTGGTTAGGCCGATCCAGTCGCCGTCGTTTATGCCGCGTTCTTCGGCGTCGTGCGGGTGGATCTCGAGCCAGTCTTGGTCGTGCCAGGTTTGGTTGTCGGTGCGTCTCGTCTGGGCGCCGACGTTGTATTGGCTGAGGATGCGGCCGGTGGTCAGCAGCAGCGGGAAGCGGCGGTTGGTGCGTTCGGTGGTCGGCACGTAGTCGGTGAGTACGAATTTGCCTTTGCCGATCGGGAAGTCTACTTCGTGCATGATCGGGGTGCCGTTCGGGTGCTCGTCGTTGCACGGCCATTGGATGCTGCCAAGTTCGTCCAGCTTCTGGTAGGTCACGCTGTGGAAGCTGGGCGTGAGGGCGGCGATCTCGTTCATGATCTCTTCCGGGTGGCTGTAGTCCATCCGGTAGCCGAGGGCGTTGGCAAGGTCCTGGGTGACCTGCCAGTCTTCCTTGCCGGCGAGCGCGGGCATCACTTTGCGCACGCGGTTGATGCGGCGTTCGGCGTTGGTGAAGGTGCCGTCTTTCTCCAGGAAGGAGGAGCCGGGCAGCAGGACGTGGGCGTATTTGGCGGTCTCGTTCAGGAAGAGGTCCTGCACGATCAGGCATTCGAGCGAGCTGAGCGCCTGTTCCACGTGCTGGGTGTTGGGGTCGGACTGGGCGATGTCTTCGCCCTGCACGTACAGGCCCTTGAAGCTGCCGTCGATGGCGGCGTCGAACATGTTGGGGATGCGCAGGCCGGGTTCGTTGTCGATTTTAACGCCCCAGGCGTCTTCGAAGGCTTTGCGCGGGCCGTCCTGGGAGACGTGCTGGTAGCCCGGCAGTTCGTGCGGGAAGCTGCCCATGTCGCAGCTGCCCTGGACGTTGTTCTGCCCACGCAGCGGGTTCACGCCCACGCCTTCGCGGCCGATGTTGCCGGTGGCGAGCGCGAGGTTGGCGATGCCCATCACCATGGTCGAGCCCTGGCTGTGTTCGGTCACGCCCAGGCCGTAGTAGATGGCGCCGTTGCCGGCATTGGCGTACAGGCGCGCGGCTTCTCGCACCTGTTCGGCCGGTACTCCGGTGATCTCTTCGGTCGCTTCCGGGGAGTGGCGTTCCTCGCGGATGAAGGCGTTCCAGGCGGCGTATTCGCCGGCGTCGCAGCGCTCGGCGATGAAAACGCGGTCTTCCAGGCCTTCGGTCACCACGACGTGGGCCATGGCGTTCACCAGGGCGACGTTGGTGCCCGGGCGCAGCGGCAGGTGTATACCTTCACCGCCGTGCGGGGTTTTGAGCAGGTCGATGGAGCGCGGGTCGGCGACGATGAGCTTGGCGCCTTCGCGCAGGCGGCGGCGCAGTTGCGAGCCGAACACGGGGTGGGCGTCGGTCGGGTTGGCGCCGATTACGACGATGCAGTCCGCCTTCATCACGGAGTCGAACGTCTGGGTGCCGGCGCTTTCGCCCAGGGTCTGTTTCAGGCCATAGCCGGTCGGGGAATGGCAGACGCGGGCGCAGGTGTCGGTGTTGTTGTTGCCGAAGGCGGTGCGCACCAGCTTTTGCACCAGGTAGGCTTCTTCGTTGGTGCAGCGCGAGCTGGTGATGCCGCCGACGCTGTCCTGGCCGTATTTGGCCTGAATGGCTTTGATGCGATCAGCCGCAAACTGGATCGCCTCTTCCCAGCTCACTTCACGCCAGGGTTCGTCGATGTGGTTGCGGATCATCGGTGCGGTCAGGCGGTCCGGGTGGGTGGCGTAACCGAAGGCGAAACGGCCCTTCACGCAGGAGTGGCCGTGGTTGGCCTGGCCGTCCTTGAACGGGACCATGCGCACCACGGTGTTGCCTTTCATCTCAGCCTTGAACGAGCAGCCGACGCCGCAGTAGGCGCAGGTGGTCACCACCGAGTGTTCCGGCTGGCCCTGCTCGATGACGGAGTTTTCCATCAGGGTCGCGGTCGGGCAGGCCTGGACGCAGGCGCCGCAGGAAACGCATTCGGAGTCCATAAAGTCTTCATCCTGGCCGGCGGCGACGGTGGAGTCGAACCCGCGGCCGTCGATGGTCAGCGCGAAGGTGCCCTGCACTTCCTCGCAGGCGCGCACGCAGCGCGAGCAGACGATGCACTTGCTGGCGTCGAAGGTGAAATAGGGGTTGCTGGTATCTTTTTCGGCATCGAGGTGGTTCTCGCCCTCGTAGCCGTAGCGCACATCGCGCAGGCCGACGGCGCCGGCCATGTCCTGCAGTTCACAGTCGCCATTGGCGGAGCAGGTCAGGCAATCCAGCGGGTGGTCGGAGATGTACAGCTCCATCACGTTGCGGCGCAGCTTGGCGACGCGCTCGTTCTGGGTGATAACGCTCATGCCTTCGGCCACCGGTGTGGTGCAACTTGCGGGCAGGCCGCGCCGGCCTTCGATCTCGACCGCGCACAACCGGCAGGAGCCGAAGGCGTCGAGGTTATCGGTCGCGCACAGCTTGGGAATCTGGATGCCGGCGATGGCGGCGGCGCGCAGCACCGAGGTGCCTTCGGGCACGGTGACGGCCTGGCCGTCGATGGTCAGCGCGACGCTATGGCCGGTCTCGACCGGGGGCGGTGTGCCCAGGTCACGGTCGGTCTGGGTTTTCGGGTCGTAGATGTGCAGCATGGTCAGGCCTCCTCCGACGTCGCTTGGGACGCGGTGGTGGAATCTCGATGAAAGTCGTCCGGGAAGTACTGCAGGGCGCTGCGTACCGGGTTCGGCGTCATTCCGCCCATGGCGCAGAGGGAGCCGTCTTCCAGGGTGTCGCAGAGGTCTTCGAGCAGAATCAGGTTGTTGTCGCGGTGTTCGTTGTTGCGGATGCGGTCGATCACTTCGACGCCGCGCGTGGAGCCGATGCGGCAGGGGGTGCATTTGCCGCAGGACTCGACGGCGCAGAATTCCATGGCGAAACGGGCCTGGTCGAGCATGTCGACGGTGTCGTCGAACACGACGATACCGCCATGGCCGACCACGGCGCCCACTTCACTGAAGGCTTCATAGTCGAGCGGGGTGTCCCACTGGCTTTCCGGCATGTAGGCGCCGAGCGGGCCGCCGACCTGGACGGCGCGTATCGGCCGGCCGGAGGCGGTGCCGCCGCCGTAGTCTTCGAGCAGTTCGCGCAGGGTGTGGCCGAAGGCCAGTTCCACCACGCCGCCGCGTTCGATGTTCCCGGTCAATTGGAACGCCAGGGTGCCGCGCGAACGGCCCATGCCGTAGTCCGCATAGGCTTCGCCGCCTTCGGCCAGGATGAAGGGCACGGCGGCGAGCGTGAGCACGTTGTTGACCACGGTCGGTTGGCCGAAGGCGCCTTTTAAGGCGGGCAGCGGGGGTTTCACGCGCACCTGGCCGCGCTTGCCTTCCAGGCTGTCGAGCAGGGAGGTCTCTTCGCCGCAGATGTAGGCGCCGGCGCCGAGGCGCACTTCAAGATGGAACGCCTTGCCGGAGTTCAGCACGTTGTCGCCCAGGTAGCCCTCGGCTTCGGCGGTGGCGATGGCTTCGTTCAGGATCTGGTGGGCGACCGGGTATTCGGAGCGCAGGTAGATGTAGCCGGTGTCCGCACCGACGGCGAGGCCGGCGATGGTCATGCCCTCGATCAGCATGAAGGGGTCGGCTTCCATCACCAGGCGGTCGGCGAAGGTGCCGGAGTCGCCCTCGTCGGCGTTGCAGACGATGAATTTGCGTTTGGAGTAGGGGCTGCTGCCGGTGCGGGCGTCCGCGTCGAGCACGGTCTGCCATTTGATGCCGGCCGGGAAGGCCGCCCCGCCCCGGCCGCGCAGGCCGGAGGTTTTCACTTCGTCGACGATCTCCTGCGCGGTCTTGGCCAGCGCCTTGCGCAGGCCGACGTAGCCGCCGTGGTGGATGTAGTCGTCCAGCGAGACCGGGTCGATGATGCCGGCGCGCTCGAAGGTGAGGCGCTGCTGGCTTTTCAGGTAGGGGATCTCTTCGGTTGGGCCCTGGTACAGCGGGTGGCCCGGCTGGCCGTCGAGCAGGCCTTCATCGAGCAGGGCCGGGATGTCCTCGGACGTGACCGGGCCGTAGGCAACGCGGCCGCGGTCGGTCTCGACTTCGATGAGCGGTTCGAGCCAGAACAGGCCGCGCGAGCCGTTGCGGACGAGGTCGATGTCGCGGTCAGCGCAAGCCTGTTTCAGGGCCTCGGCGACCTCGTTGGCGCCGAGGGACAGGGCGGTGGTGTCGCGGGGCACGTAGATGCGGGTCACGATTCGGGCTCCTCCGCCAGGGGTTGCAGGGTCAGCGGTTGGGTGGTGGCCTGGTCGAGCAGGGCGTCCAGTCGTTTGGGCGTCACTCGGCCGTGAATGTCGTCATTCAGGCGCACCGAGGGGCCGGTGGCGCAGTTGCCCAAGCAGTAGACCGGCTCCAGCGTGAACTCGCCGTCCGGTGTGGTCTGGTGGTAGCCGATGCCCAGTGTTTCCTGCGCGTGGGCTTCCAGCGACCGGCAACCGCGCGCCTGGCAGGCTTCAGCCCGGCACACCTGCAAGCGGTTGCGGCCGACGGGGTGGGTGTTGAAGTCGTGGTAGAAGCTGATAACGCCGTGCACTTCGGCGCGGGTGATCTGCAACCCTTCGGCGATGAGCGGCACCGCCGCCTCGGGAATGTACCCGAGCCGGTTGCGAATGCTGTGCAGAATCGGCAGCAGCGGGCCCGGCTTGGCCTTATGCGCCGCCACCTCTACTTGAATCCAGTCCCGGGGGAGGTCCGCCCCGGCGGATGAATCTTGCGCTGATATATGCATAATTGTTCTTATCCGGCACGGATGATTTTTATCGTCTGATGCTGAAAATAGCACGCTTATGGGCCCCTACCAATATGAAGCACGATGCATAAGAAGAAGCTCAGCATCACCCCCAGCTGGGTGTTCCGGACCGAGACCGACGAGCTGTTCGACCCGGTCCTGTTCCGCCTGCTCAAGAGCATTCGCGACACCGGCCGGCTGACCGTGGCCGCCCGCGAGGCCGGTGTGTCCTACCGCCACGCCTGGAACCTGATCAACCGTGGAGCGGACTTTTTCGACCTGCCGCTGGTGCGCAAACGCAAGGGCCAGGGCACGGAACTGACCCCGCTGGGTGAGGTGTTATTGTGGTCCGAACAACGCATTAAGGCGCGACTGGGGCCGCAAATAGACAGTATGGCGTCGGAACTGAACATCCAGCTGCAGCAGTTGTTCGAGGGCGCCCACCCGGTGCTGCGGCTGCACGCCAGCCACGGGTACGCCGTCGCCCTGCTGCCGCGCTATCCGGACCGGCTGGAACTCAAGCTGCAATACTGCAACACGCGTGAAGCGCTGGCGGCGTTGAACCGGGGCGAGTGCGACCTGGCGAGCTTCCACCTGCCCACCGACTCGGCCCTCGCCGAACAGACGCTGAATTACTACCACGATGACCTGCAGGCGGCGGACCTGAAGGTGATCCGCTTCGTGACCCGCAAGCAGGGGCTGATCGTCCCTCGGGGTAATCCGAAAGGCATTGAGGGGTTGAAGGACCTGGCTCGGCCCTTCTCGAATCAAAAGCTGCTGTTCATCAACCGGGACCGGGATTCCGGCACCCACCGGCTGTTTTCCATGCTGTTGAACGAAGCGGACATGACATCGGCCGACCTGCACAACGCCGACCAGGAGGAATACACCCACACGGCCGTTGCGGCTTATGTGGCGTCCGGTATGGCGGATGTTGGTTTTGGTGTGGAAGCGGCGGCGCGCCAGTTCGATCTGGATTTTATTGAACTGGCGAGTGAGCACTATTTACTGATCGGGCATGAGGAACGGCTGCGACAGGCGACCATGACTCAGTTGCTGGACCTGATGGCAGCGCCGGATTTTATCGACGCCATCAACGAGTTGCCGGGGTATGCGCCGGATCAGTGCGGGGAGATTGTTACGTTGGAGAAGTTGTTGGCGGCTGATGGTTAGCCATTGGTCAAAACGTTAACGGGATGTCGACGCCGTACATCTGCGATTCGATACTCACGCTTCTTCCTTGCCTGAGTTCTACAAAGAACGACTGCTAGCGCTGACAAATCGGTTCAAAATAAAGACGCCGTCATCGTCACCAAGGCGCATCAGTTTCGTACCCAAGAAAAGAACCACGCGGATGCGTTTGAGCGAACTCGGCAGTTTATTCTTGGTGCGATAACCGCGAAAAAGCATGGTGGCCGACAAAGCAATCACCCAAGAAGCAATCCAAGCGTATGAATAAGAAAACTCAGCGTGGCAAAACGAAAGAGTTGTGTGGGTAGCTGCGATTAGATTGATAAATCAGTGTTTTGAGTGGCTCCTTTCAAGCCCGGAGCCATCAAATCGCCATCATACCCAGGCACTTTTTCAATTAGACATCCCCCCCCCCAGGGTCTGTCAATCAGCGACCTATTAAATTACAGGCGCACCATTCTTCACCCGCGCTTCGGGCACAAGCAGTACGGGTTCCTTATTATTCAGTATTGCTATAAACCGGGCATTACTGGTGATTCCGAACATCGTTTTAATTTCCACATTCACTTTTATAGGAACCTGCTTTCCGATGAGTTCCTCCACTTTGTAAAAACTCGCCAAGCTTGTGGCTATGTGGTAATCCCTGTCGCTGCTTTTCAAGGTTACATGAAACAACCGATCGGTTTTTTCAACTTTTTTGACGTCGATAATTTCCGCCATCAGTATTCCAAGGTCTTCTTCTTTCATTTTTTTAACGCCTTTCTCTCAATAAGATGGTTTTGCGGAATCCGATAGCTTTTCCTGGGTAATGAGATAAACGCCATATACAACAAAAGCAACGAATGTTGTGAAGCTTAGAAGCAAATACCCGGTGGGGCTACCATACATTTCCACTAGATTGGTAACCAACCAGATCAAAGCGATCTGTATCACCATCGAGGCCATCATCCAAGTCGAAAAAACTCGTCCATACACGACCGATGGAATGACTTTCATTGATTGGCTTGATATAACAATTCTGATGGCCGAACTTGAAATACCAAACAACGCATAACAAAGCCAAAGTAAACCTACACTTCTCGTTAATGCCAACACAGACAACACCGAGACACTGCACATGAAAAAGCCGTTTGTTAACACGCTTTCTTTCAAGGCTAGCTTAGCAAAGGCGGCGATAATGAATCCAGAAAGCAGCGCCCCTATTCCATATAGCATCTCCGCAAAACCAAATTCGATCGATCCAAGCGATAGGTGGTCGCTAATATACTCAGGAAGGACAGCATTGGATGCGATAGTGACAGAAAACGGAATAAACAAAGCCAAACCTAGAAGGAACAATCTTCTGTTAGAAAACTGGAAAGCCAATCCTTCCCTGATTTGAGCCCAAGTATTTTCTGTTTTTTCAGATATCGATGATGTCTGGGGTTCAACAGGAAGAATGGCTATAAAACTCAGCACGAACACCAATATATTTAAAATCGATATTAGCTGAAAACCATAATGCGCCAACAGATAGCCACAAACGGCGGCGCTAAAAAAATTGCCACACTGAAGTGCTATCTCCAATATGGAATTGGACTGGGTATATTTTTCCGGTGACAGGCACTCCTTAATTAATGCCCTTGAAGCAGGCATGTAAAAAGCCCAACCCGCACCACTGGCAATCGCAATCACAAAAACGGCATATAGCGAGTTGTCATAAAATACATTGACTGCAAAAAATAAAAGAAAGCTAAAAGCTCTTATAAAGTGGCACCACAATAGAATGATTTTCTTATTGTGACGGTCTGCCATGGTCCCACTAAAAGGTAATGCAATTAGCGCACTAAAAACGAATGTCATCATGTAGTAACCGACCACGGCGCTGGAACTCGTTTTTTCAAACAAATACCAGTTAACACCAATAAAAGCCATACCGGAGCCAAATGAAGATGCAAGCTCAGATGTATATATAGAAAATACGTTTCTATTATGATTCATTAGGCACCAAGCGTTTCTGTCGCTCACAGCCTTTTAACACTGCGATCAACTCATTCTCAGACTCGGACATGAAAAGAACATGCCCTATTCGGTCGAATACATTAGACCTCGGTGTAAGTGAGCCATTACCTTCCTCCTTAAAATAGAGATCTTGAATTTGCGGGAATTCTCGCATTAAGTCATGGTATTGTTTGGCCAATTTCTCGGTGTAGGACTGGCCCATGATAAAGTGAATACCAGAATATTTGCTATACTTTCGATCTATCTTGGGTTTTATCCCAATCGCCAATTCAATCGTAGACTGATAAAGGTCTACTCCTGTGGATTTCTTTATCAAGTAGGGTATCTTGTCACCACCGAGTCGAGCCGCACACTCAATTAAGCGGGGGCCTTTATCTGTGAGCTTAACTTCACAATGAATAGGTCCTTTTTCAATACCCAAGGCCTTGCTTATGGTTTTGGCATAGCTTACAAGTTCAGTTTCGTGCTCTACGAAGTTAATCGTAGGAACTATATGGCCTGTTTCTATGAAATGAGGGGCACCAGTGGTGGCTTTTTCAGTTACAACCGAAAACAGGAACTTTCCTTCATCCAGAATACCGTCAACACTAAACTCTGGTCCAATCGCCTCCTCTTCAATCATAGCTGTTGATCTACGGTCAAAGCTGTTGTAAGAGTTAGACTTAATATGATCAAACAAATTGAATTTTTTGATCGTATTCAGCGCCTCCTTTAAATCTTCCATATCGCCTACACGTTTCACATTCAGGCTTCCGCCCAGATCTGTCGGTTTCACAATGCAGGGAAATTTGATCGCCACATCATCGAGCTTACCACTCAAACTCTCAACGCCGTTAAGATCAAAAACAGCAAAGGCTGGCTGTTCAACCCCCGCGGACTCTACCGCGTACCTCATCAAGTCCTTGTACACACATTGTTGGCCAACCTCCGGTGTAACAAAGAAGGGAAGGCCATATAGGTTTGATAGCTCAGCAGCCCGCACCATGCTTAAATCGCCACCAGGTAGGATTCCCAAGACACGACCTTTCGGCGGCAGGTCCTGCATCCAATCGGACACATTCTTATTCTTCACCACCACGAATTCAACGGCACTGCCTTTGAACTTTTCTTTCAAGTTATCCAAATCATATAAGCAGGATATAGCTACAACAGAAAGTCCCAAGGATAGCGCAGACGTTATAAACTCATCTCCTCCCGTGAATGGGTCTACGAGGATCAACATTCCTTCTTTATTCTTCATTAGATGCGATCCTTCAAAAGATGCTTCAGCTTAGGCAATAGGGGAGAAAAGTCGACATTTCTAAAATCTTCGATATGATTTCCTCGAATGGAAGGTTTACCTTTCTTTACAGCACGACTACAGACTGACTTGTGCGCCCCAAATACAGCTTTATGAGCATCGTTGGCACCTATCAAAGCCTTGGTAAAGTTTAGTGCGTGGGTATTTTCGGTCACATGGTCAGCTATCTCTTTCTCATCTTCTGAATCGATATCGCCATCCTCTAGAACTTTCGAAAGAATAGCCAATAGATCTTCAGTAAGTTGTTTTTGTTTTACGTGAAGTTCCACGAGTCTTCTGTCAGTTGGATTACCTCTTATATCTCGAGTTTCTCGGAACTTATCATAATCTGAGGAATTTATGTCCCCAAATGTGATCATTAGCTTTGAACCGGTAATCACAAAATCCGAGGACCGATTGATATATTTAGCTGATGATCCAAGGTCTCCGATTTGTCCATGCAAAACTGCACGTTTTAACAACTCTACCGAGAACTCCATCAGTCGCATCAAACCCTGGGAACCAGATTCCCAGCGGTCTTCAATGCATGTAAAAACCCCCATAGCATTATCTGGAAAAGTAGGGGTCTCCATAGAAAAGATTTCTCTTGATCCCTGCTCGGTTTGCTGTAGTTCTTGATCCAAACTGAAGCTCATATGCTTTTTCCTTTAAGATTGTTCCATGTATCCTTAAAAGGTGCGCAAGAAGTCTGCGAGTAATGACTAGTGGAGCTGCCACCTTCTTAGGAGGCTGATGCTAAAGTTCGTTATCCCTGAGGTCCATGTAGCTGACCAAAGATATTGACTCTTATCAAATGAAGTACCTCTTTAGAACAAGAGGTGGTGCTTAGGTAGGTGGCGCGGAAGTATCGCCATGCGGAATGGTTTTCTGGCCTAATCCACGAGATCGACCGCAGGAGCAGGTGTTGGGGGACAGATGGAATGAATGGCCGGTCGGGCTAGTACCCCGATTGCCGTTTGCGATCGAGCAATTTCGGCAGGTTCACCGGGGCGGATTTAATTTCACGCGTCACCACGTAGATGTAGTAGCGCTCGATGCCCAGGTCTTTATCGAGCATGTCGTCGATGAAATCCTGAAAGTCGTGCAGGCTGTTGGTCACCACCTTCATCACGTAGTCGGCGCCGCCGCCGGTGGCGCTGCATTCCACGATCTCGTCGATGCCCTGGATGCATTGTTCAAACCGCTCAAAGGTGGCCCGGCTGTGCGCTTTCAGGGCCACCACGACGATTACTTTGGACAGGTCGAGCATTTTATCGACGGCGATTTCACCGCGATAGCCGGTGATGTAACCGGCGTTTTTCAGTCGGGTCAGCCGTTGCCAGCAGGGGGTCGGCGAGAGGTTGACCAACTCGGACAGCCGGGCTTTGCTGACTTGCCCGTGTCGCTGCACGGCGCTCAGGATACGGACATCAATGCCATCCAATGCGATCTTTTTCATCTTATCGTGAGTCCGGTCTGCATAGACAGTCGCCTGTCGTTATCAACGGGCCGGAAGGCCGCATTCCGGTCACGCGCTCAGGTCCCCTGGGCGCGTTGTCCTGAGCGGAATGCTCCGCCGTCCTTCGCTCAGTGTAGTGCCTCCCCTCTGCAGTGCCTATCCGCAAACATGCTCCGGGGCGTCATATCTGAGCCCAAACTCGCCTCACGCTACCCCCGTTCCGGTGCCGTCCCCCCGATCGGCCGGTTTCGGTGGGTGGTTTCGCGCCATGCCCTCCGCGTCAGGCCGAGGCCCGGGTCTGAAGGTATTGGCGCAGTACATACTTCTGGATCTTGCCGGTCGAGGTGGTCGGCAAGGGCCCGAAGATCACCTTTTTCGGCGCCTTGAAGCGGCTGATGTTGTCGCGGCAGAAGGCGATCAGGCCGGTTTCGCTCAATTGGCTGCCCGGGCGCAACTGCACAAAGGCGGCCGGTACCTCGCCCCAGGTGTCATCCGCCATGGCCACGACGGCGGCGAGTTCGACATCGCTGTGACGCTGGATGACCTCTTCGACCTCCAGTGAGGAGATGTTTTCCCCGCCCGAGATGATCACATCTTTGAGCCGATCACGAATCTTAATGTAGCCATCCGGCTCCACCACGGCCAGGTCACCGGAATGAAACCAGCCTCCAGCGAAGGCCTCACGCGTGGCGGTCTCGTTGCGCAGGTAGCCTTTCATGACGATGTTCCCCCGGAACATGATCTCGCCGACCGTCTCGCCATCGGCCGGGACGGGCGTCATGGTGATCGCGTCCATCACGGCGACGCCTTCTTCCAGGGGGTAGGCCACCCCCTGGCGGCCATTGAGCCGAACCCGTTCCGACGAGGGGTACTCGTCCCAGTCGGTCTGTTTCGCACACACCGTGGCGGGGCCATAGGTTTCGGTGAGGCCGTAAACATGGGTGAGGTCGATGCCGAGGGTCTCCATCTGTTCCAGTACGCTCGCCGGCGGGGCCGCCCCGGCGATCAGCCCCGAAACGGGGTGGTCGAAGGGCTCGGCCGAGGCCTGGGCCGCGTCCGCGATCATCCGGTGAACGATGGGTGCGCCGCAATAGTGGCTGACGGTGTGCTGTCGGATCAGCTCCAGAATGCGTTCCGGGTCGACCCGTCGCAGACAGACGCTGGTGCCGCCAATCGCCGCCAGTGTCCACGGGAAGCACCAGCCGTTGCAGTGAAACATCGGTAAGGTCCACAGGTAGACGACGTCCCGGAGCAACGACCAGGAAAGAACGTTACTGACCGCGTTCAGATAGGCCCCGCGATGGTGGGAGACCACGCCCTTGGGGTTGCCCGTCGTACCCGAGGTGTAGCCCAGTGCGATGGCGTCCCACTCGTCGGCCGGGAGTGTCCAGTCTTCCTGGTCCGGCTGTTCGGCCAGCAGGGCCTCGTATTCCAGTTCGCCCAGCCAGCGTTCGTCACCCTGGCTCGGGTCGGAGACATTGATCACGATGGGGGCTGGCCCGTCCAGCCGCGCCAGGGCACTCTCGATAACGTCGGCGTATTCGGGGTCGGCCAACAGCACACGGGCGCGGCTGTGATCGAGAATGAACGCCACCGCCTCCGGGTCGAGACGAATGTTGATCGCGTTCAACACCGCCCCCGCCATGGGCACGCCGAAATGGGCTTCGTACATGGCCGGCACGTTCGGCAGCAACACGGCTACGGTATCCCCCCGGCCGATGCCGAACTGACGCAGCATCGAAGCCAGACGGCAACAGCGGGCGTAGGTCTGGCGCCAGCTGTACCGCGTGTCGTTGTAGATCAGCGCGGCCTTGTCGGGATAGACGGCGGCGGCCCGTTTGATGAAGCTCAACGGCGACAGCGACACATAGTTCGCCGCGTTTTTGTCGAGCGCCTCATTGAGGTGGCAGAGTTCAGTCATGGCTTACCCCCGATGATGGTCAAGAGACGAGCATGTCGGTCCGTCCCTGGCCTGTGTTGCCTTGTTGGCTCGTTCGGTACGGTTGAACCGGATCAGTGACCCGGCTGTGCCCAGACCGGCTTACGCTTGCCCAGGAAGGCGTCGATGCCCTCGCCCGCATCCGGGTTCATCATGTTGTCCGCCATCACGTCGCCGGCGTAGTCATACGCCTCTTCCAACGCCATTTGCCGTTGCGGGTGAAACATGGCCTTGCCATAGCGCACCGCCGCCGGGCTCTTGCTCAAAATCGTGGCCACTTTCGCCTCCACGGCCGCGTCGAGGTCGGCATCGTCAACGACGCCGCTCAACAGGCCCCACTGTGCGGCGGTGTCCGCATCGACGAATTCACCGGTCACCAGCATGTCGAAGGCCCGCTTGGGGGCGATGCTGCGCGACAGGGCGACGGCGGGGGTGGAACAGAACAGGCCCAGGTTAATCCCCGAGACCGCAAAACTGGCCGAACGGCCCGCGATGGCCAGGTCGCAACTGGCCACCAACTGACAGCCCGCCGCCGTGGCCATGCCCTGCACTTTGGCGATCACCGGTACCGGCAGATCGACAATGCTGCGCATCATGCGGCTGCACTGACGAAACAGGGATTGGTAGTAGGACTGGTCCGGCGTGGCCCGCATTTCTTTCAGGTCATGACCGGCACAAAATCCGCGTCCGTTGGCCGCGATCACCACACAGCGCACCGTGGGGTCGGCGGCGATGTCGTCCAGCTCACATTGCAACGCCGTCATCATGGCTTCGGACAGGGTGTTGAATTTATCCGGTCGATTTAAGGTCAGATACACGGCGCCGTCTTTGTCTTCCCGTTGAAGGATGGTGTCGTTCACTGCTGTGTTGCTGGATGTCATCGTGGTCATAACGCTCTCCCGCCTGAATCGGCTGATTAGGGTTGGTCTATCGTCACCTCGGCGGTGATCGAATTCCGTATAAAACAGTTTTTATGCGCGCTGGCGTGCAGTCGGGCGAGCGCACTCTCGTCCGGCACGGATTCACCGGCGAAACGGACCTGGGGTGACAGCACAATGCGCGTCACTTCCATGCTTTTTTTCTCACCGCGCTCCAGGTAGCCGACGGGGTTGTCTTCGTAGGTGTCGACTTCGTACCCCTGAAATTCCGCAATCGCCAGAAAGAACAGCATGTGGCAGCTCGATACCGCGCTGACCAGCATTTGCTCCGGGTCGGCACAGCCGGGGTCGCCTTTGAAATCGACCGACGCGGACACGTCGACCTGCTGCCCCCCGTTCAACATCACCTGGTGGTTACGCGAGTAGGTGTTCGTCTCGGTTTCGTGTGTATTGCGCTGCCAGCGAATGGCGGATTGATGCTCAGACATAGCGTGTTCTCCTGTGGCTCACACTCGGGCGTGAGCCATGTTAGACGGTTGCAGTTAATGTCCCGGAAAGACAACGGTTTTGTTCCCGTTCAGGAAGCAACGTTTCTCGGTGTGTAACTTGATCGCTCGGGCCAGCACGAGGCGCTCGGTGTCCCGCCCCTTGGCCACCAGACGCTCGGGGGTGTAGGTGTGGTCCACGTGCTCCACGTTCTGGAAGATGATTGGACCTTCGTCCAGATCTTCACTCACGTAGTGCGCGGTGGCGCCCACCAGTTTGACGCCTTTTTCATACGCCTGGTGATAGGGCTTGGCCCCTTTGAACCCCGGCAACAGCGAGTGATGAATGTTGATGGCTTTGCCGTGCAGTTGCTTGCACAGGTCCTCGGACAGGATTTGCATGTACCGCGCCAGCACGACCAGGTCGGCTTCGACCTCGCGGATGATCTCCAGCATGCGAGCTTCCTGCTGTGGCTTGGTGTCTTCCGTCACGGGCAGGCGGTAATAGGGAATCTCGTACCAGTCCGCCATCCGTTGCAGATCCGGATGGTTGGAGATGATGGCCGGTATTTCGATGTTCAGTGCGCCGGTGCTGTAGCGGTGCAATAGGTCCTGTAGGCAGTGGTCGAATTTGGAGACCAGGATCACGACTTTTTCCGGCGTCGACGTGTCGGACAGTTCCCAATTCATCTCGAACGGCTCGGCCCGATCGGCAAACTGAAGCCGCAGTTCCTCCTCGGAAAACTCGCCGTCGCCGACGTGGTAGAACTCCACCCGAAAGAAGAACCGGCCGATGTCGGTGTCATCGAACGAGTGCATTTCGTAGGCATAGCATTGGTTCCGGTACAGGGTGCCGATGATCAGGTCGAGCACGCCCAAGCGGGTCGGGCAGCTGCCGGTCAACGTGTAGGTTGTTGTACTTGTGGTCATGGTATTACCCCTGTGATCGTTTCGGTCACCGAAACGGATGGTTCTCGAGGCACCCACCTTGGAAGGTGGAGGGTTTAATTAACTCAAGTTTCGGAGTTCGCTTTGGTGCCAAAACCCGCACAGGCTGCCGGGTCGACCCATTCGGGGTCGCCGTAAACCCATCCATGGGGGCTTGACCTCGGCATCCATGCCTCACACATCCCCGAATGGGTCGACCCGGCAGCCTGCGCTAGCCATTAGTGAACTCCGAAACTTGAGTAACTAACTACACCGTCAGGCCAACCGGTTCGGGTAGAGTTAGTTGCCGACAGCAGGCGGTCACTGTGTTCGCGAGCAAACAGGCGATCGTCATCGGCCCTACGCCACCCGGCACCGGCGTGATGGCGCACGCGATGTCTTTGGCGGTGTCGAAATCGACATCGCCGACCAGTCGCGTTGTGTCATCGCCCTGATCGATGCGGTTGATCCCGACGTCGATCACGGTCGCCCCCGTTTTCAGCCATTCGCCCTGCACAAAGTGAGGCCGCCCCACCGTCGCGACGACGATGTCCGCACGGTTCACCAACGAGGCCAGGTCGACGGTTTTCGAATGAGCGACGGTGACGGTGCAGTTCTCTCGCAACAGCAACTGGGCCATGGGTTTGCCGACGATGTTGGAGCGACCGATCACAACCGCGTGCTGACCGGTCAACCGACCGCCGTACTCGCGCAGCATCATGAGGCAGCCCATGGGCGTACACGGCACCAGGGTGGTCTGCCCGGTCGCGAGCCGACCGACATTGACCGGGTGAAAACCATCCACGTCCTTGGCCGGGTCGATCGACTCGATCACCGACGCTTCATCGATGTGATCCGATAACGGCAGTTGAACCAGGATGCCGTGAACGTCCGGGTCGGCATTGAGTTCGCGGATCAGGCCCAACAGATCGGTTTCGGAGGTCTCCGAGGGCAGGGTGTATTCGTAGGAGTGCATGCCCGCCACCAGGGTTTGCGTTTGCTTTGAACGCACATAGACCTGGGACGCCGGGTCGTCACCCACCAGCACCACGGCGAGACCTGGGGTCACGCCATGCGTCCGTTTCAGGTGGGCGACGTGGTCGGCTACTTTCTCGCGAAGTGTGGCGGCGAACGCCTTGCCGTCGATGAGCTGCGCAGTCATGAGGTCACCTCAGTCCGGTCGTGCTTCAGCGTGGCGGGGCGGTCTGCGCCCCCGCTGTGTTCGGCCACCCATTCGGCGTTGGCGTGGATGCCGCCCAGCGGGAAGAAATGCACCCGTTCGATGCCGAAATCCGGGTGGCGTTGTTTGTGGGCCGCCAGTTCCATCAACAGCTCGGTGGGTTCATAGGGCACCAGCAGTTTGGTGACGTCCCTGGCCCGCCGTTGCAGGACGCGCAGGCTGGGGCCGACGCCACACGCCAGGGCGTATTTTATCAGTGTGTGGAGTTGAGCCGGCCCGGCCAGGCCGATGTGAATCGGCAGGCCGATGCCCTCTTCCGCCAGCCGATCGGCCCAGGCAATGACCGGCTCCGCTTCGAAACAAAACTGGGTCGTGATCGCCACCCGGGCGTCGGTGCGGTCGAGAAAGGCCTGCTTCCATCTCAGGGCCTGCATCAGCATCTCGTCGGAGCCATCGGGGTCGATGTCGCGGTTGCCTTCGGGGTGCCCGGCGATGTGCAGATGCTCGAACCCGTCGAACAGACCGGTCTCCAACATCTGCAGGGTGTCGCCAAATTCGCCGACCGGGGCGGATGCGCCACCGCCAATCAGCAAGCCCTGAGACACGCCCGCGTCGCCCTGGTAACGGGCGATCCACTCGGCCAACTCGCCTCGGTTTTTGATGAGGCGTGCGGGGAAATGCGGCATCACCGCAAAGCCCTCGTCGGACAATCGCCGTGCAGTGCTCACCATGTCGTCAATCGGTGTGCCGTCGAGGTGGGCGATGTAGACCCGGGTCCCCGTCGGCAGCAGATCCCGAAACGAATCGACCTTGTCGGCCGTACGCGGAATCACCTCGATCGAAAAGTCGCGCAGAAACGATGCCAATAACCGGTCGGTCCGCTTTTCGCTGCTGGACACGCTGGATCGGTTACGAAACGACAACAACCCCATAAAAACCCCCTTCTACTGTTCGTGCGTAAACGCTGTGGTTGACCTCGGGATCTCGGGCTACAGGGCCTGGCTCAACGCGGCGGCGAGCGAGGTGTCGTGCAATGCCGGGTCGTTCACGGTCGGGGTCGCGTGCTGACGCGAGCCGGTGGCGGCGATTTCCTTTCTGGGATCGAAAAAGGGTTTGTCGACGACGGTTGCTGTGACGGTGCCGTGCGGGGTTTCGACCTCCAACCAGGTGCCCAATGCGGCGTACTCAACTCCGACCATGGCCAGGGAGATGTTCTTGCCGAGGCGCGGGGAATACACGGCCGAGGTCACCCGACCGACGGTGTCGCCGCCTGTGGTCAAAGCCCAGAACCGGGCATTCGGTCCGGTCAGCGCGGGGCCTTCGATCTCGAGGCCGACTTGCTTGCGCGACACGCCCTGTTCGCGGATGCGTTTGAGCGCCGCCTTGCCGATGAAGTCCGCGTCCATGTCCAGGTCGACCAACCGATCCATACCCACCTCGTAGGGATTGGTGTGGATATCCATATCGGCGTGGTACGACAGCATGCCGCCTTCAATGCGACGAATGGTCGATGTGTGTCCGGGCTGGAGGCCGTAGGGCTCACCGGCGGCCATGATCTTTTCCCACAGCCGATCACCGTGACGGCCGTCCAGTAAATACAGTTCATAGCCCAGTTCGCTGGACCAACCGGTCCGGGAGACGATCAGGGGAATGCCGTCCAGGTCATATTCGCGCAGCCAGAAGTACCGCAGGTCGGTAATGCTGTCGCCGAACAGGGCCTGCATGATGTGTCCGGACTGGGGCCCTTGCAGTTGAAGCGGTGACACATCCGGTTCGTGAATCGACACGTCCAGCCCCGAGTGAACGGCCACGCCCTGCGCCCACAACAGAATGTCGCTGTCCGCCAACGAGAGCCAGAAGCGGTTCTCCTCCAGGCGAAGCAGAATCGGGTCGTTCAGGATGCCGCCGTCGGCGTTGGTGAGAAACACATACTTGCACTGGCCCACGGCACAGGTGGAGAGATTGCGCGGGGTCAGCATCTGGACAAACCGTGCGGCGTCCGGACCGGTAATCTCGACCTGACGCTCGACCGCCACATCACACAGGATGGCGTGATTCACCAGGTTCCAGAAGTTGCGCTCGGGGTCGCCGAAGTCACGGGGAATATACATGTGGTTGTACACTGAGAAACCCCGGGCGCCCCAGCGTACGGTGGCATCGAAATACGGTGATTTACGAATCTGAGTTCCGAAGCCGAATTCTTGTTGTTGTGTTTGCGTACCCATTGTTTTTCCTCCTGCCGATGGACCTTGTCCATAGGGGTGAACGTGCGCCTCGCTCATGTCGTGTGAGCAGGAGAATCATATGAGACATGGCTTGATAAAAAGGTCTAAAAGATGATCCGAAACCCGCCTATTCGGGCTTGATTTGAGCGCTCTTTAGTCCGTTTGGACTAGCGTCGGAAAGGGGTCAAAACGGGTCGCTCTTAAGCAACATCGGTACGAAATTTTTCAGCTATTTTTCGGGCCTTTTTTCCGTTAAATATGCGCCCAAACGAACCCGGCCCGCTCCGTTTCGGGAGCGGGCCGGGTGTGTGACTCAACAGCGTTGAGAAGGGGAAGTTCAGGCCGCGACGGATCCGTGCGGGTCGATGACGAATTTCTTCGCCGCGCCGCCGTCGAAATCGGCGTAGCCTTTCGGCGCCTGGTCGAGGCTGATCATCTGCACGTTGACCGCCTGGGCAATGTTTACCCGGTCGAACAGGATGGCCTGCATAAGCTGCCGGTGGTATTTCATCACCGGGCACTGACCGGTGTGGAAAGAGTGGGATTTCGCCCAACCCAAACCGAACCGCATGCTCAATGATCCTTGCTGGGCGGCTTCTTCGGCGGCACCCGGGTCTTCGGTCACGTACAGGCCGGGAATGCCGATTTCACCACCGGCACGCGTTACCTGCATGGCCGAGTTCAGTACCGTCGCCGGTTGTTCGTGGTGGTGATGGTGACCGCAGGCGTGCGCTTCGAAACCGACGCAGTCGACGAAGCAATCGACTTCCGGTTCGCCAAGAATCTGCTCCAGCATGTCGGGCAGTTCGGCGTCCTGTTTCAGGTCGACGGTTTCACAGCCAAAGCTGCGCGCCTGGTCGAGGCGTTCGTCGATCATGTCGCCGACGATGACGCAGGCGGCACCGAGCAGGCGGGCGGACTGTGCCGCCGCCAGACCGACCGGTCCGGCACCGGCGATGTAGACGGTGGAACCGGGGCCGACGCCAGCGGTGACACAGCCGTGGAAGCCGGTGGGGAAGATGTCGGAGAGCAGTGTCAGGTCTTGAATTTTCTCCATGGCCTGCTCCGGATCCGGGAACTTGAGCAGGTTAAAGTCGGCGTAGGGCACCATGACGTATTCGGTCTGGCCGCCAACCCAGCCACCCATGTCGACGTAGCCGTAGGCGGCGCCGGGACGGGCGGGGTTCACGTTCAGGCAGATGCCGGTGCGGCCTTCCTTGCAGTTGCGGCAGCGGCCGCAGGCGATGTTGAACGGCACGGAGACGATATCGCCGGCTTTGAGGAATTCGACGTCGCGGCCGACTTCGATGATCTGCCCGGTGATCTCATGGCCGAGCACCAGACCCTGGGGGGCGGTGGTGCGCCCACGGACCATATGCTGGTCGGAACCGCAGATGTTGGTGGTGAGGACTTTCAGAATAACACCGTGATCGCACCGGCGGTTGCCGAGCGCGAGTTCAGGAAAGGCGATGGATTCGACGGAAACCTGGCCGGGGCCCTGGTAGACCACCCCACGGTTGGATGCTTGACTGGTCATTGCTGGTTCCTTTGTTGTGATGTGTTGGAACGGCCGAACCCGAAATACACTGTGCTCAGGGGATACTCTAAAGGGACGCCCGCGCTAAAGTTGCCCGGTTGCGACACTTCTGACAGTAGGAACGCAGTCGAAACGACCGAACACGCATCGGAATGGAGGGGTGGGTCGGGAAGAGGTGTTGCAATTACAGCTGGAATCGCTGAACCAGTGTTTTCAACTGGTCGGATGTCTGCTGCAGACCATCGGTGGCTTCGATGTTGGCTTCCGCCGTTTTCTGGGCGTCGTCGGTCTGGTGACGGACATTCTCGATGCCCTGGTTGATGATGGCCAACTGCTCGCGCTGGCGTTGCGTGAGCTGACCGATTTCCAGGTTTTGGGAATTGATGCCACCGACCTGCTGTATGACGGCGCTCAGGGCCTGCGCCACCTCGTCCGTGGCGTGCACATTGCGCTCAAGCTGTTCCAGGCTGACGGTGATGGCATCGTTGCCGTGGTCGGCCCCGGCTTTCAGGGACTGGGTCAGGGTCTCGATCTCGACCGTGGCATCGCCGGTACGCTGGGCCAGTTGCCGCACTTCATCGGCGACCACCGCGAACCCCCGACCCGACTCGCCGGCGCGCGCTGCCTCGATGGCCGCGTTCAACGCCAGCAGGTTGGTTTGCTCCGAGATCTCGCGGATGACGGTCAGGGTCTTACCGATGTTGTCGCTGTCGGCTTTCAATCGACCCATGGCGTCGTTGACCGCTGAGATGCGGTTGGACAGGGCATCCATTTCGCTCTTGGCTTGTTCAACGCCTTTCTGGCTGGCTTGAATCGAATCGTCCACCTGTTTCGCATCCCGCTGGACCTGCTCGCCGATGTCGGCGACCGAGTGCACCATGTCGCCCAGCTGTTGCGTTGCGGTTTCTATTTCGGCCTCGCCTTGTTGCTGGGCTTCCACGGCCGACTGGGTGGTCATCGAGGTGCGGTGCATGGTTTCGACACTCGCGGCAATCGCGTTTCCGGCGTCGATCATGTCGGTGACGTTCTGGCGCAGGGATTGAATCAGGCTGTTGACCTGGCCGATCACGGTTTTCAATTCACCCACCGCGCCCCGGGTGTCGATTTCCTCTCGCAGATCGTTGCGCGTCACCCGGTTCACGCCCGCGACAAAGCGCGACATGGGCTGGACGATCAGGCGCTGCAATCCGAACAGAGCCACCAGACTGAACAGCACGGCCACCGCGCACACCGACAGCAGGATCACCGGTAACCACTCGGCCTGCTCCTGACGCGTGGTGGCCTGGGCCTGCACGTCGTCCAGGCGCTCGGCCTGATCGGTCGAGACGATGTCTTGCATGGATTGGATAAAGCGTTCGAATTCGGACCGGACACTGGGAATGACCTGCAGCGATGACCCCAGTTCCTGAGCGGCGTTGGACAAATCATCGGTCAGAGCGCGCGTGGCCTGGGTGTTGTTTCCGACGATCGTCAGCGTATCGGCCAGGGTCGTCTGGGTCGCTTGGTTGGCTTCCTGCTGTTCGGCCAACGCCACCTGGGTCGCTTCGGCCAGTTCGTTCACCTGCGCCGCCGTGGCGTTGGCCAGGGCCAGGCTGCCTTCCTGAATGCGGCCGGTGCGCTCGACCACGGTCGTCGCAGCTGTGATGAGTTCCGGCAGCATGGCGTTGCGTTCCTGTTCGCTGTCGCTGCCATTGTAAGTCCGAATATCGCTGCGAAAGGCGCGCAATTCGCGCCGGAGCTCAACCAGTTCCTGACGGGTATCGTCGCTTTGGTCTACATTGAACATGGCCCGGGTCATGGTGGAAAGCCCGCGCGCGATACCGGTGACGTCGTCGCGAATGTCGAGTTCGGCCGTGCCGGGTTCGGCGGCGGCCTGGTACAAGCCGAGCAGGACGCGCTGGGCGTCCCCGTTGATGGACTGTGACGTCGTGATCATGGTCAGCAACGGGCCGGACACCAGCGCCAGATCTTCGGCAATGCGATTCGAGCGGTCGCTGATGTTCTGCAGGCTGTCATTCTGGGCGCTGACCACCTGCTGCACCGCCTGCAAGCCGTTGTCGATTTCGACCGCCGCTTCCCCCGTCTGCGCCAATTGTTGTTCCAGTTGCCGCAGACGATTCATCGACCCTTGCGCTTCGGACAACACCGCCAGTTGGGATTCCAGATCGTCCAACGCGGACAGGGATTGCTGCAGGTTACTGGAGACGGTGTCGGTTTCCGACATCAGGCGGATCAAACTGCCGCTGAGTTGATTGACACTGAACAGGGCGTAGCCACCAATCAGCACCAGCCAGAAAATCAGCAAACCAAAGAGGGAATAGATGAGACCCTTGATCGTCAGTAGTCGTGTCATGTCTGGATCTCCGGGGTCTCATGTCTGTCCGGCTCTCCAGAAACAGGGTCTCAGAGCCGTTGAGTTGTTTTCGAAAGTCACTTCTTGTCTCACTGACTATAGTCAATGACCTGGACAATATTCGACCAATGAGACTGTTTGTGTCGGTTCCGGAACAGATTTCTTGAGTCGGTGACGTCATCCAGATAACAAATGACCATCGGTCATTTATTTGCACCGCCCGGATCGGTACAGTCTCGGTGACGATGCGACAGTGGGGGGAAGCCATGAACATCACGGTAAACGGACAGGTCCACACCGTGGACGTCGAACCCGAAATGCCCTTGTTATGGGTGTTGCGGGATGAATTGGGCATTACCGGGCCGCGCTATGGTTGCGGCATTTCCATGTGTGGGGCCTGTACGGTGCATGTGAACGGCTTGGCCGTGCGCTCCTGTTCCCTGCCGGTGGGCGACGTGACTGGGCCGGTGACCACCATCGAGGGGCTCGGCACGCCGGAGTCGCTGCACGCGGTTCAGGAGGCCTGGATCGAACACCAGGTCGCGCAATGCGGGTATTGCCAGTCGGGCCAGATCATGAGCGCGGCGTCGTTTTTAATGACCAACCCGAACCCGAGTGACGAGGCGATCGACCAGGCGCTGTCCGCCAATCTGTGCCGCTGCGGTACCTACCCGCGCATACGCCAGGCGGTGAAAACCGCCTCGGCCAAGCTGCGGGGGGATGCGTCATGAGTCGCCTCGGTAAAATCACCCGCCGCACCTTTCTGATCGGCTCCGCCACCATCGCCGGGGGCGTGGCCTTCGGCTATTACATGTACCGCCGTCCGCACGAGAACCCGTTGCTGGACGACCTGGCCGAGGGCGAAGCCGCCCTCACCCCCTACGTCAAAATCGACGCGGAGGGGGTCACCTTGATCACCCCGCGCACTGACCTCGGGCAAGGTGCCTATTCGGTTCAGGCCGCCTTGATCGCCGAGGAACTCGACATCGGGCTGGACCAGGTGCGGGTCGACCCCGGCCCACCGGCACCGGCCTATTACAACACCGCGCTGGCAGCCGAGTCCGTCCCGGTTCGCTCCACGAACGATGGGGCCATGGCCAATACCGTGCGTGGAGTGGCGGACGCCGTGATGAAATTCGCCGGCGTGCATGTTACCGGCGGGTCCAGCACGGTGCCGGACAGTTACGAAAAGCTGCGCTATGCCGGTGCGGTGGCCCGGGAAACCCTGAAACGGGCGGCGTCCGAACGAACCGGTCTGCCCGTGTCCCGGTTGAAGACCGAACAGGGTGCGGTTGTCTTGCCGGACGGCTCGAGGCTCAGTTACGTCGAACTGGCAGCCCAGGCCGCCCAGGTCGAACCGGTGACCGATGTCGAGCTGCGCCCACCCAACCTCTGGCGGATGATCGGCCAACCCATGCAGCGCCACGATATCGTGGCCAAGTCGACCGGTACCGCCGTTTACGGAATCGACCTGGCGGTGGAGGGCATGGTGCACGCCACGATTAAACTGAACCCGCGCCAGGGCGGCTCCCTTCAGGATTACGACGCCACCGAGGCACTGGCCATGCGCGGGGTTCAGCAGGTGATACCGGTGACCGGCGGCGTGGGTGTGATTGCCGACAATACCTGGCGGGCGTTCAAGGCCGCAGAGGCAATTCGGTTCGACTGGGGGCCGGCGCCCTATCCAAATGACATGGACGAGCACTGGGCCGCCCTGTCGAACGCCTTCAACGAGGACCAGATCGACGCCCGCCGTCGAGACGAAGGCAATGTGGTCGAAGCGCTGGACCGGGCGAGCGAGGTGGTCGAAGCCGAATACCGGGCGCCCTATCTCGCCCATGCCCCGCTGGAGCCGATCAACGCCATCGTCCGGGTCAATCCGGACCGGGTCGATGTCTGGACCGGGACCCAGATTCCCCGATTCGTGCAGGCCAACGTCGCCAAGATCGTCGGTGTGGACAGCGAACAGGTCCACATTCATAACCAGATGGTCGGCGGCAGTTTCGGCCACCGGCTGGAAGACGAAGTGGTCAAACGCGCCGCCGAATTAGCGAAAGCGCTGCCCGGCACTCCGGTCAAACTGGTCTACAGCCGCGAAGAGGATATGCGGCATGATTTTCCGCGCCAGATCGCCATGGCGCGCGGTCGCGGTAGCGTGCGGGACGGCCGGGTGGAGGCTTACGATCTGGGGGTCGCCATGCCCTCGGTGACCGCATCCCAGCTCAGCCGACAGGGGTTGAACGTGCCGGGACCGGACCTGCAGATCATCGCCGGGGCTTGGGACCAGCCGTTCTCGATTCCACACTACCGCATGACCGGGTACCGGGCGGATGGCCTGGCGCCGATCAGCTCCTGGCGCTCGGTCGGTGCTTCCAGTAACGGTTTCTTCCACGACTGTTTTCTCGATGAATTGATCCACGCCGCCGGCGCCGACCCGATGGAGGAGCGCATTCGGTTGTGCTGGCACGAGCCGTCCCGTCAGGTACTGGAAACGGTCAAGGCGATGTCGGGCTGGACTGGCCCGCGCATCAGCGAGAACCGCGGGCGCGGTGTGGCATTCTGCCTGTCGTTCGGGGTGGCCTGTGCCGAGGTGGTCGAGGTGACTCAGACGGACCGGGGCATTCGCATCGACACCGTCTACGTCGCCGCCGAAGTGGGCCGGGTGCTGGACCCGATCAATTTCGAAAACCAGGTCCAGGGCGGTGTGATCTGGGGGCTCGGTCATGCCATGAATTGCGAGATCACCTACGCCGACGGCCAGGCGGAGCAAACCAATTATCACGCCTACCCGGGCCTGCGGTTGTACCAGACTCCCGACATCGTTGTGCAGGGTCTGGAAAACGGTGACAAGGTGTTGGGCGTGGGCGAACCGCCCGTACCGCCGGCGGGCGCCGCGCTGGCCAACGCCATTTTCGCGTTGACCGGTCAGCGCATCCGCGAAATGCCGCTGAACAAACACATTCGGTTCGTCTAGGAGGGACACCCATGAAACGCGTATTGACCGGTTTTGCCGCTCTGGTGTTGGCCGCCGTCGCGCTGGCCGAAGACCCGGCGCTGGAACACTGGAGCAAAATCTACGAGGTGTTCTCGCACCCGCGCTGCGCCAACTGTCACGTCGGCGATGACCACATTCCCCGCTGGTCGGGCGAGCACTATGGCGAGCCCCAGCCCCATGGCATGAACATCAACGCCGACCGCAGCCGCATCGGTGCGGAAAGCGTACTGTGCAGCACCTGCCACACCCAACAGAACTCGCCCGAGCCACACGGCGCCCCCGGCGCGCACGTTTGGTTGCTGGCGCCGGTCGAGATGCAATGGTGGGACAAGAGCAGCCGCGAGGTGTGCCAACAGATTCAGGACCCGGACCGCAACGGCGGCCGGACCCTGCAGGCCGTGGCCGATCACATTCGCCACGATGAGCTTGTTCATTGGGGCTGGGACCCGGGACCGGGGCGGGAACCGGCCCCTTATTCGCCGGAAGAGGTGGCCGTATTCATCGAACAGTGGGCCGGGGCTGGTGCGGTCTGTCCGGAGGCCTCATGACTCCGCTGGACACGGCTTGCGCACCGGCGAACACCGTCGAGGCGCCCGACGACGTGGACAACGTCCTGCCCACGGCCGCTGACTGGCTCGATGCGGGCGAGTCGGTCGTCCTGGTCACCCTGGTGGGCATCGACGGGTCGTCCCCGCGACCGCTGGGCGCCCAGATGGCGGTCACCGGCTCCGGCCAGGCCTGCGGTTTTATCTCCAACGGTTGTCTGGAGCGAGAGATCATCGACCGGGCGCATCGGGTGCTGGCCCGGGGCGAGAACGAGTGCGTGCGTTACGGCAAGGGCTCGCCCTACATCGACATCGTCCTGCCGTGTGGCAGTGGGCTGGACTTGTATTTCGACCAGAGCATGGACCCGGCGCTGATCCGGCAGGCGCGTGACCGCCTGCAGCAACGCCAACCGGTGGCGATTGAAACGGATCTCGACCGCGGACACTCCCGGCTGACCACCGTTGGCGGGTCATCACCATCCGACGTTAGCCGGAGTGACGGCCGCACCTTCGTACGCCACTACCCACCCGCGTTGCGACTGTTGCTGTGCGGCGAAGGCCCGGCCTTGCGCGCCTGTGCCCGGCTGGCTCACACCAGTGGCTTTGAGGTGCAGGTACACACCCCAGAAGCCGCCAGTCTGGCGGCGCTGGCCCGCGACGGCCTCCCCGTCATACGCATGCGCCACAGAGGCGACCCGGTCGAACTGAAGACCGATGCCTGGACGGCGGCGGTCGTGCTGTTTCACGACCACGACGGCGAACCCGAATTGCTGGCGCGCCTGCTCGACAGCCCGGTGTTTTACATCGGCGCCCAGGGCAGTCAACGCACCCACGCGAGCCGGGTGGAGGCACTGCGCTTGGCGGGGTTTGACGACCGCGATATCGTACGCATCCACGGCCCCATGGGGCTGATTCCGCGCAGCAAGAACCCGACCACGCTTGCTGTCTCCACCCTGGCGGAAGTGCTGCACCATGCCCAGCAACGCGGCTATCCATGTTGAACCCGCCATGCTGAACCCGGCGCATCGCTTTGCTGTGATAGTGCTGGCCGCGGGCCTGTCTACCCGGTTGCCGGGTGAACCCAAGTTATTGAAACCCTGGCGCGGTCGTCCGCTGATGGCGCACAGCCTCGACACTGTACTCGGGGTATCGCCCGCACAGATTATCACCGTTGTGAACGAAACCACGGCTTCAATGTGCGACACCCTGGATGGAACATCTGTCGAGCGCGTGCCCATCGACGATCCATCACAGGGCATGGGTGCCTCGCTGGCCGCCGGCATTCGCGCACTCCGCTCGGATATCGACGCGGTGTTTATCGCGCTGGCGGATATGCCTTGTATCTCGGCCGATACCTACGCCCGGCTCAGTCGGACGTTCAATCCGGGTGCCGGCATCACAATCGTACGGCCTCGTTTCAACGGACAATGGGGCCATCCGGTTTTATTCGGGCGGATACATTTCGGGGAACTGTCCAAGCTGAGCGGGGATACCGGGGCGCGATCAATACTCGACAAACACACGGCCCGGATGGTGGTGCAGGATGTCGACGACCCAGGCAGTCTGATCGACTTCGACTGCGAAGCGGATTTTCAAAACCAACCCGGCCGGGAATCCGGTGGTAGGGTAGAAGAGCCCGAAGGGCGTTATCTGCCGTGACTTTAGGCAATGGCCAACACCATTGCCTCAATGGTCTGATTCCGGCAGATAACGCTGTCGCTCTTCTGCCCTACCTGTTACCTACGCCTGAGCGGCTCTCGCCAATCGCTTGGCATCTCCGCTTAAGCCCATATAGAGGCTGACACACATCAGGATGAGGATGATGGCGAACGGCAGTCCGGCGGTGACGGCACCGGCCTGCAGGGCACCGAGAGCTTGCGCTCCGCCGCCGAACAACAGGGTCGCCGCGATCACGCCTTCCATTGTGGCCCAGAACACACGCTGCGGTACGGGAGCGTCTTCTTTACCGCCTGCGGTGATGCCGTCGATCACCAGCGAGCCGGAGTCGGACGAGGTGACGAAGAAGACCAGCACCAGAACAATCGCCAGGAACGAAATCAGGGAGGTCAGCGGCAGGCTGTCCATCATCTGGAACATGGCGAGTGGAACCTCGGTCAGGCCATCGCTCAGTTCACCCACGTTCGCCTGGATCTGATCCAGTGCGTTGCCGCCAAAGGCAGTCACCCAGATGCCGCACACGACGGTGGGAATGATCAGTACGGCGAGCATGAATTCACGCACGGTACGCCCTTTTGAGACACGGGCGATGAACATACCGACGAAGGGTGACCAACTGATCCACCAGGCCCAGTAGAAGACGGTCCAGCCGTGGAACCAGGTTTCGTCTTCACGACCGACCCAGTTGCCGAGCGGTACGATGTTCTTGGCATAGCTGGTGAACATATCGAGCAGGTTGACGAAGAACCCACTGATAGACCCGACAAACACCACGAACAACAACAGCACAAGGGCGATGCCCATGTTGATGTTGCTGAGCACTTTGACGCCACCATCCAGCCCGCGGATCACGGACATGATCGCAATGACGGTAATAAACACGATGATGCCGATCTGAACGCTGATGCCGTTTTCGACCAGGCCCAGATAGGCCAGACCGCTGGCGGCCTGTTGTGCACCCAGACCAAGCGAGGTGGCCAATCCGAAAATAGTGGCGACCACGGCAATGATGTCGATGGTATGGCCGATCGGACCCCAGATGCGGTTACCCAGAATCGGATAGAAAACCGAACGCACGGTCAGCGGCAAGCCTTTGTTGTATGCGAAGAACGCGAGCGACAAACCGACGATGCCGTACATGGCCCAGGGATGCAGACCCCAATGGAACATGGTGGCGCCCAGCGCGAGCGATTTCGCTTCGGCCGTGTTGGCGGCCACGCCGAGCGGCGTGCCGTACCAGTCGGTAAAATAGGCCACCGGTTCGGCGACGCTCCAGAACATCAGGCCGATGCCCATGCCGGCCGCGAACAGCATGGCGAACCAGGACAGCGTCGAGAATTCCGGTTTGGCGTCGGCACCGCCGATGCGGACTTTGCTGGCCGGCAGGAAGATCAGGGCCAGACAGAAAATCACGAAAAGATTGCCACCGGCCATAAACAGCCAGTCGAAATGGTCAATGGTCCAGTTACGTGCACCGAGCAGCATGGTGTTGGCGGCTTCCGGCGCCATCAACGTACCAATGACAAAGATGAGAATCAGCACCGCACTGATGCCGAACACCGGGTTGTGTATATCGAACCCGGCGATTTGGATATTGTCCTGCCCGATTTGATAGTCGACGTCGTCGTATGGACGAGCGGCGCCTACCGAGCTTTGCGAACGTTCGGTCATGAAGACTCTCCAGCATTTTTTTTGTTGTCCGAGAAGAGAACCCGGAGCCCGAACGAACGACCTGCATTTCGGGTTCACCTGAGCACAGCTACCGTCTGGGGTATCCGACCGGGCTCCGGGTGAACACTAGGGTACGGCTTTGGAGGTAACGCCGGGTGCTGGTAGCGACATGGTGGGGGTGTTTTGTGTCTTGTTGCGTCGTGGGGTGTTTTCGACCCTGTAGGGCAGAAGAGGCCTAGCCGATATCTGCCGTGGGAGAATACAGCGCCATAGGATCACCCATTGGCACGTTACATTACTCACGGCAGATATCGCCTAAGGCTCTTCTGCCCTACGGGTATATGTCACCTTAATCAGAACTGTTGTAGATAAATCGTCGCGTGGTTATCTCTGATCGACTGCAAAACCCCCCGGGTTTCCAGCTTGAACAGTGCCTTGTTGATCGACGTGACCAGGGCTTCGCCTTCGGGATGGTTTTTCGGCACCAGCACATGCATCGATTGCTTTGAAAACACGATGCTCAGTTGCTGTATATCCCGATCGTTTTCGAACACTGACGCGATGGCCGATTTGGCCGAAAACAAATCCACCGGTACGACATCGACTTCCCCGTCGCGCAACATCTCAAAACACTCGGCCAGGGAGTCGGGTTGGGTCAGGGTGGTATTGCTGTCTTTCATCAGTTCGACCAGGTCGTGGGTGAAATACCCCGCCGGTCGACACAATCGATAACCGGCCAGATCGTCCGGGCTGCTCGCATTGATGCCGCTGCCGGTTTTGACATAGGGGAGCACATAGGTGGCACCGAGGGATTCGGTCACGAAAAACCGTTCGGCGCGTTCTTCGCTGTAGTACCAGGGGAAGGTACCGTCGTATTGGCCCGCTTCGGTGTCGGCCATGAGGTTGCCCCAGGTGGGCTGGAAGGTGATCTCCACCTCCAGGTCCGCGACGCGCATCACCTGGTCGAGGATGTCGGTGATCATGCCCCGGTTTTTCCAGTCCTCGTCGGTGAAGGGGGCAAAGTTGCCGGAGGTGACGAGTTTGATGGGTTCGGCGGTGAGGGTTATAGGGATCGAGATTAGGAGTAGAGCCAGTAGGTGTTTCATTGGAGCACCTTTTTTTGTTTTTGTTGAGGGGTGGTTTTTTTGTGTAGGGCAGAAGAGGTGGAGCCGATATCTGCCGTGAGTAGAATGACGAGCCAATGGATAACTCACCGCCATCGTTTACTACCTACGGCAGATATCGCCTGGGGCTCTTCTGCCCTACAAGCAACCGCGCTTTACCTGACAACTCCCTCTGAAATCAGCAACTCCATAATCGCTTCGGCTTTTTCCCGGTCCGTGCCGTCGCGGATGACTTGGCCGCCCTGCCCTTGCGGTTTGGCAGTGGCGGCTTTGAATCGGTCGGCGGCGGATTTGGCTTTGACGACGTTGAGGCGTTTGGGTCTCGGTTTGGCCGGGGTTTCCTGCCATTCGAGACGGGCTTCGTCGACGATCGCGGTGCCGTTCGTTTCCGCCAGTTGGCCGCGACGGGCCGGGCCATAGGCGTATTGACGGGCTTCGGGTGCGGCGTTGTCGACGGTGGCGATGAACGGCAGTGGCACGCGCAGCAGGCGACGCTGGCCGCGCGGCAAGGCTTGCAATACGTCCGCCTTGCCGTCTTCGATTTTCTGAATGTCGGCGATGCGTGAGACCACCGGCCAGCCGAGTTGTTCGCCGAGCAAATAGGGCACCATGCCCGAGGCTTCGCCCTGCTCGGCACGTATGCCGGTGAGGACGATGTCGGTGGGGTGGGTCTTGAGGTGTTCGACCAACGCCGGCACGGCGTCCGCCTCCGTACCCGCTTTTACCTGCATCAGTTCGGGCAGGCCCATACCGAGGTATTGGCGCAGGCCGGTTTCATCGCCAGCGCCGACATTCACCAGGCGGGATCGGGTACCGGCCATTTTCAGGCCGAGCTCGACGGCACGGGCATCCTGTTCGGCGCGCCGGGCGCGACCGGACTTGGGATGCTGGCCGACGGACACCAGGGTCGCGACCTTGAGGTTGGGATCAGGCCACATGGCGTTCCTCCTCTCGGGTGTCGATGGCAAGGTCCGCTGTGTCGGCCCCGGTCCCGTTCTGGCGGGACTCGGCCAGGTTCAGCAGTTCGCCGAGGATACCCTGACTGTTGCCGATCACACTCAGGTCGGCGCGTTTGATCATGTCGCAGCCGTCATCGAGGTTGATGGCCACGACCTTGTCGCACTGGCCAATGCCCTGCAGGTGCTGGATGGCGCCGGAGATGCCCACGGCCACGTAGACACGCGCCGTGACCCAGGTGCCGGTGGCGCCGACCTGGCGGAAACGCGGCATGTTGCCGTCGTCCACAGCCACCCGGCTGGCGCCTTCGGTGGCGCCGAGGGTGGTGGCGACCGCGTGGAACTGGTCCCAGTCGCGCACGCCGTTGCCGGCCGCGAGGATGAACTCGGCCTCACTCAGGGCGATCTTGCTCGGGTCGACGTCGACCGGGCCGAGGTCCTCGATGCGCGGTGTCACGGGCGGGATTACCGTCAGTTCGAGCGGTTTGGCTTCGTGCCGGGTTTCGTCGATCGGCAGGGCGCATTCCGCCGCCAACAACATCACGCGGGCGGTGGGGCGGTGCCAGTCGGTCAACTGACTGCCGCCGCGGCAGACGGTGCGTTCGGTGTCCACCTGCCAGGCCTGCACGGCCGGGCGTTCGCCCAGACGGGCGGCCAGGCGGGAGCCGAGATCGGCACCGCCGTGGACCGAATCGGGGAACAGCCAATAGCGTGGCTCGAATTCGCATTCGACCGCTTCCAGCACCGCCAGTTTTCGTTCCGGGCAGTAGCCGTCGAGCGGTTCGCCCTGTACGTCGGTGAGGTGAATCAGGCGGTCGGCACCGGCCTTACCGAAGGCGGCTTCGCGGGCCTCGCCCAGCGCGATGGCGAGCACGGCCCCCTCGCCTTCGGTGGCGTTGACCAGTTGATGCGCCTGACCCAGGACGTCTTTATCGTGACCGCTCAAACGCCCGGCCGCCAGGTCGACCACAACGGCGACGTAGAAATCGGGTTGCTCGACGGTGTGCAGCGGCAACTCGACCTCGGCCTGGCCCGACCGCCCTCGGGAACGGAATGAGACCCCGCCGGCACCGCCGGAGAACCCGGCGCTGCGATCGATGCGTTTGAGGCCGTTGGGGCCGATATAACCCACGGCACGCGGGTTCTTGCGCAACAAACCGGAAGGGCCGCGCACCGGCCCGCTGCTAGCGGCGACCAGTTCGTCGTGCTGCGGGTGCAGGCGGTTGCGCAGGATCCATTCGGTGCGCGGGTCGCGTCTTGGCACATCGGAAATCGGCATGTCGCTCATCAGTGCACCTCCTCGACGGCGGGACGGGTCTTCGCCGGCCCGGGTTCGGCGGCTTCGACCACCAGACCGTCCGCCACCAGTTCGGCCAGATCGCGGATTTCGGGTCGCGGTTCGACGACGCCTTCGAGCATGGCCGTACATTGCTGGCAGGCCACAGCGATGGTTTCGGCGTCCACCTGGCGGGCATCGTCGACGCGCATGTCGGCGATGCGATGCTCGCCCGGAATGTCGGTAATGGGCGCGCCACCGCCGCCGCCGCAACAGCGCGACCGGTAGCCGGAGCGTTCCATCTCGCTGACCTCAATACCCAGAGCCTTCAACAGAGCACGCGGGGACTCGTATTCGCCGTTGTAGCGGCCCAGGTAGCAGGGGTCGTGATAGGTGACGGTGCCACCTTTGAACCGGTCGAGCTGGATCCGGCCCTGTTCGACCAGTTCGTTGATGAAGGTGCTGTGGTGCAGCACTTCATAGTGACCGCCAAAGTCGCCGTATTCGTTGTTGATGACGTGGAAGGCGTGCGGATCCGTCGTGACGATGCGCTTGAACCGATACTGACTCAGGGTGGCGATGTTGTGTTTCGCCAGGCTCTGGAAGGTGGCGTCGTCGCCCAGGCGACGGGCGACGTCGCCGGAGTCGCATTCTTCGTTGCCGAGCACGGCGAAGTCGACGTTGGCGGCTTTGAGAATGGAGACAAAAGCGCGCAGGATGCGCTGGCTGCGCATGTCGAAACAGCCATCGGAGACCCAGAACAGGACCTCGGCTTCCTGCTTGTCGGCCATCAACGGCAGGTCCAGGTCGGCGGCCCAGTTCATCCGGCTGCCCGGGTCGTAACCGCCGGGGTTGTCGGTGGCAATCAGGTTGTCGAGCACCTCGGCGCCCTTGTTCGGGGTTTCGCCGCGTTCCAGCGTGATGTGCCGGCGCATATCGACGATGGCGTCGACGTGTTCGATCATCATCGGGCATTCCTCGACACAGGCCCGGCAGGTGGTGCAGGACCACAGGGTGTCGGCGTTAACCAGACCGTCGACGATGGGCTGATGCGGGTTACCGTGCGCCTTGCCGACTTCGGTGCCGGGATAGGGACTGCCGGCGTAGTTCGCATCGGTACCGCCGGCCAAGCCGACGACCATGTCCTGAATCAGTTTTTTCGGGTTCAGCGGCTGGCCGGCGGCGAAGGCCGGGCACACCGCTTCACAGCGACCGCACTGGACACAGGCATCGAACCCGAGCAACTGGTTCCATTTGAAATCCTTGGGTTCGGCGACGCCCAGAGCCCCGTCGAGATTCACCGGTTTCAGGCCGGTCGAACGGCCGCCGCCGAAGCGTTCCGGGCGACGGTGAAAGGCCAGGTGCAGGGCACCGGCGAAGGCGTGCTTCATCGGCCCGCCCCAGCCCATGCCGAACAGCAGTTCGGACAGACCGGAGGCAATGCCCACGAGCAGGATCGCGGTGAGCACCCAGCCGCCCCAAACACCAAGAAAGTTTTCGGGTAACAAGCCGGAGGTCAGCAGGGTGAGCAGAAAGAACGAGCCGGAAAACGCCAACAGGTTTTTCGGCAACCGCATCCAGGGGCCCTTGGACAAACGGGCCGGTGGGTTGCGGCGACGCCGGTAGACGAAGATTGCGCCGGTGAACATCGCGGCCGTGGCGATCAGCAACGGAATGGTGAGCCAACGGCTTTCCAGGCCGAACAGATAGACCGGGATGATCAGCAACATGGACAGGACAAACCCGCCCGCCGTGGCGACGTGGGTGTTGGACATGACCTTGTCGCGCTCGACCACGTGGTGGAGATCGACCAGGTAGCGACGCGGCATGGCCATCAAACCGGCGATGAGTTTGACCGCTTCGGGTTGGCCCGCGCGCCACAGATTGATGCGGCGGATCGCGCCGATGGCCAGCAAGGCCAACGCCGCGATCAACAGTGTCGGGAGTAGCCAATCGAGGAGCATGGTGGTACCTCTTTTTGATTGGGCGATGGTTGGGTTGGGTGGTGGGTTAGGATACGGCCGATGTCGGCTCCACCTCTTCGGCCCTACGGATTAGGGTGCCTCCGTAAGTAGGGCAGAAGAGGCCTAGCCGATATCTGCCGTTCCCAACCAACCCGTCACACAACCATTACCCAAAAACCTCACAAATCCTTACAAAGACGAAGCGCGTCATAAATCGCCGCATGCGTATTCCGCTGCGACACACAGTCGCCCAAACGCCACAGAATCATGCCTTTGTCGGCCTCTTCCAGAACCGGCTGGGCATCACAGGCGAACAACGCCTCGACGTCGATCTGACCCTTGTTGATCGAGTCCGCTTTCAGGTCGTAATACAAGCCTTCGTTCGGCCGGGTGCCGTTTTCGATGACAACCTGATCGACCACCCGTTCTTCTTTCTGGCCGGTGTATTCGTTCTCGAGCACGGCGATTTTCTTGTCGCCCTCGGCGTAGACTTTTTCCAGCATCAGGTCGGAGGTCATGATCACTTCCCGCTCGTACAGACTGCGGTAATAGGTCGGGAAGGTGGTGCCGCCGATGCCGACCCCGGGTTTGATGTCGTCGGTGACCAGTTCGACCAGCGAGCCCTTGGAGGCGAGATAATCCGCCGCGGACATGCCGGAGAATTCGCAGATGGTGTCGTACACCAGAACGTTTTCGCCGGGTTCGACGGCACCGCTCAGGATGTCCCAGGAGGAGACGACCAAGCCGTCGTCATGGCCCCATTCGGGGTTCTGTTCCAGGAAGGGCACGCCGCCGGTAGCGAGGATGCAGACGTCGGGCTGGATGTCGCGTACGACGGAAGAATCGGCCGAGGTGTTGAACCGCAGGTCGACACCAAGGCGCTCCAGTTCCAGCGCATACCAGCGGGTGATGCCGGCGATCTGGTCGCGTTGCGGGGCCTTGGCGGCGAGGGTGATCTGGCCGCCGAGTTCGCCGGCTTTTTCGATCAGGGTCACGTCGTGGCCGCGTTCGGCGGCGACGCGCGCCGCTTCCATGCCGCCGGGGCCGCCGCCGATGACCAGCACCTTGCGGATCGGGCCTTCGGTTTTTTCGATGACGTGCGGCATGCCCAGGTGTTCGCGCGAGGTGGCGGCGTTCTGGATGCACAGCACGTCCAGGCCCTGGTACTGGCGGTCGATGCAGTAGTTGGCGCCGACACACTGACGGATCTGGTCGACCTGGTTCATCTTGATCTTGGCGATCAGATGCGGGTCGGCGATGTGGGCCCGGGTCATGCCGACGAAGTCGACGTAGCCGGCTTCGAGGATGCGTTCGGCCTGGTTCGGGTCTTTGATGTTCTGGGCGTGGATGACGGGGACGTCGACCACTTCCTTGATGCCGGCCGCCAGGTGCAAAAACGGCTCCGGCGGGTAGGACATGTTGGGGATGACGTTGGCCAGGGTGTTGTGGGTATCGCAGCCGGAGCCGACGACGCCGAAGAAGTCGAGTTCGCCGGTGTCGTTGTAGTATTTGGCGATCTCTTTCATGTCGTCGTGGTTGAGACCGTCCGGATGGAATTCGTCGCCGCAGATGCGCAGGCCGACGGCGAAGTCGCGACCGACTTCGGCGCGTACGGCTTTCAACACTTCCATGCCGAAACGCATGCGGTTTTCGAAGCTGCCGCCCCATTGGTCGGTGCGTTTGTTGACGCGCGGCGACCAGAATTGGTCGATCATGTGCTGGTGGACGGCGGACAGTTCGACGCCGTCGAGGCCGCCTTCTTTGGCGCGCCGGGCGGCCTGGGCGAAGTCGCCGATGACGCGCCAGATTTCCTCTTCTTCGATGGTTTTGCAGGTGGCGCGGTGCACGGGTTCACGGATGCCGGAAGGGGACATCAGGTTGGGCCAGTTTTCGCCATCCCAGCGTGAGCGGCGGCCCATGTGGGTGATCTGGATCATGATCTTGCCGCCGTGTTTGTGGACGGCGTCGGCGAGGTTCTGGAAGTGGGGGATGATGCGGTCGGTGGACAGGTTGACGGAGCTCCACCAGCTTTGCGGGCTGTCGATGGAGACGACGCTGGAGCCACCGCAGATGCACAGGCCGCAGCCGCCTTTGGATTTTTCTTCGTAGTATTTGACGTAGCGGTCGGTGGTCATGCCGCCGTCGGTGGCATACACCTCGGCATGGGCGGTGCTGACGACCCGGTTGCGGATGGTCAACTGGTTGATCTTCAACGGTTTAAACAGTGCTTCGAATTGGGACATTTCGGTTCCCCTCGTTGTGTACGGAGCTTGGTTTGCCTGGGTGGTTATTAACCCGCACCGGCTAACGGGGATGCTGATTCGGGGTCGCCGTGAACCCATCCATGGGGGCTTGACGGCCGCCGTCCTGGCGGCCGACATCCCCGAATCAGCATCCCCGTCATCCGGCGCTAGCCATATGCGCCACGGTCAGCCTTTTTCACTCCGCTACTGAATCTCTTGTTTTTTAGGTAACTAATCCCCTCTCCCGCTGGCGGGAGAGGGGTAGGTGGTCCGACACGTCGGAGAGGGTGGTCAAACCTCACCCTGAACTGCCCAACGCACGGAAAGGCAGTGATCAATTACGTTTCTTAGCTGCTCGTATCGAACGCCGGCACCGGCTCCACCTCAAACAGGCCATAATCCGCCCCCTCTTCAGCCGCACTCTGCGTCTGCTTTGCCTGGGTGCGAATGTCGTACCCGAGGTCGCTGGCGATCTGGTCCATGGCGCCGGCGAACCAGCCGGTGAACATGTATTCGATCTTGCGGCCGACTTTGCCGTAGTGGTAGACGAAAGCTGAGTGGTCAAGCCTGACGCGCGCCTGGCCGCGTTGGATGTCGAGGTGTTCGACGCTGAACAGGCCCCAGCCGCGTTGGGAGAGGCGTTTCATGTAGTGGTCGAACACTTCCGGGCCTTTGAGGCCGTGCAGGGCGGCTTCTTTTTCGCACCAGTGCCAGGCGGATTTGTAGCCGGCCTTGTAGAGGATGTCGGCGTAGCGCTCGGGGCCGAGCTCGGATTCGATGGCCTGGTGGTTGTTGATGAAGAAGTGACGCGGGACGTAGAGCATGGGCAATGCGTCGGTGGTCCAGATGCCGGTCTCGCTGTCGACTTCGATGGGCATTTCGGGTGCGTGTGTGGCCATGGTCATTCTCCCCATACCTCGCCGAGGATGCGCAGCCAGTTTTCACCCATGACTTTGCGCGTGAGTTGTTCGGAGAAGCCGTTGCGCAGCAGGGCTTCGGTGAGGTTCGGGAATTCGCCGACGGTGCGGATGCCGTCGGGGTTGACGATTTTGCCGAACCGGGTGAGTTCGCGGGCGTAGCCTTTGTCGTGGGTGAGCATGTCGAAGAAGGCTTTGTCCTGGCCCTGGGTAAAGTCGGTGCCGATGCCGACCTGGTCTTCGCCGACGATGTCGACGATGTAGGCGATGGCTTCGACGTAGTCGTCGATGGTGGCGTCGACCCCTTTTTTGAGGAAGGGGGTGAACATGGTGACGCCGACGAAGCCGCCGTGGTCGGCGATGAACTTGAGTTCGTCGTCGGATTTGTTGCGCGGGTGTTCTTTCAGGCCGGACGGCAGGCAGTGGGAGTAGCAGACGGGCATTTTGGATTCGAGGATGACTTCCTCGGAGGTTTTGCTGCCGACGTGGGAGAGGTCGCACATGATGCCGACGCGGTTCATTTCGGCGACGACTTCGCGGCCGAATCCGGACAGGCCGCCGTCGCGTTCGTAGCAGCCGGTGCCGATGAGGTTCTGGGTGTTGTAGCACATCTGGACGACGCCGACGCCGAGGTCTTTGAAGATCTGGATGTAGCCGAGCTGGTCTTCGAAGGCGTGGGCGTTCTGGAAGCCCATGATGATGCCGGTTTTGCCCAGCTCTTTGGCCTTTCGGATGTCGTCGGTGGTTCTGACTTTCATCACCAGGTCGCTGTTTTCGTCGATCAGTTCGTTGACCATGACGATGTTGTCGACTGTGGCCTGGAAGTCTTCCCAGACGGAGACGGTGCAGTTGGCGGCGGTGAGCTGACCTTTACGCATGTCCTCGAAGAGGTCGCGCCCCCATTTGGCGATGATGAGTCCATCGATGACGATGGAGTCCTGGTGCAATTCGGTTGCGTTCATGGCGGCACCCCGGCGGTTGTGTGGATGACAATGCAGGAAGTGTATCCACGGGGTTCTGGCCCAAGTTCACTGGATGCGACAGAGGGGGGTCCAAAATCGGCAGGGGTGTTGAAGGAGGTGAATAATGCGTTGGGTGGGCACAGGCCATCAACAACAAACCCCGATGGACACCGTTATACACGGCATCCATCGGGGTTATTGATGATTGGGGGATATGTCCAATGGCGGGCAATGTAGGTTGGATTAGCCGGTAGGCGTAATCCAACACCTAAACCAGGCACATTACCTGCCGAACAGGGCGTGGAAATGTTGGATTACGATCCTTCGGATCTAATCCAACCTACCGGTCAGCCGGTAACAGCCACCTTCGGTGTCCCGACCCGCAACGGCGCCGCCAAGAAATTCACCGCGCCGTAGGTCGGTTCGGCCTGCGCCACCCGCAAGGCTTTGAAGGAAGACGTCGGCAATTCCGCCACTGAGCCGTCATTCGGCTCGTCCAGCTGTTTTATGGACCACAATGCGGCCCGTTCCTCCTTGGGTGAGATGCCGATGTATTTCCGGTAGCAACGGCTGAAGTGCGGCGCGGAGACGAAGCCGCACATGGAGGCCACTTCGATGATCGAGCAGGTGGTCTGCTTGAGCAACTGGCGGGCCCGGTCGAGCCTCAATTTGAGGTAGTAGCGGGACGGGGTGCAGTTCAGGTGCTTGAGGAACAGACGCTCCAACTGTCGACGGGAGATACCGACGTAGCTGGCCAGTTCCTCCAGCTCGATCGGCTCTTCGATGTTGGCTTCCATCAGTTCGGTGACTTCGGCCAGTTTGGGCTGGGCGGTGGTCAGCAGACGACGCAACGGGGTACGCTGCTGTTCGTTGTCGGGGCGCACCCGGTCGCAGACGAACATGTCGCAGATGGCATTGGTCAACGCCTTGCCGTGTTGACGACCGATCATGGACAGGATCATGTCCATGGGTACGCTGCCGCCGGTACAGGTCATGCGGTCGCGGTCGAGGGTGTAGAGGTGGTTGGTGCAGTTCACACGCGGGAACCGTTCCTGCAGGGCCGCCAGGCATTCCCAGTGGGCGCTGCAGTTGTAGCCGTCGAGCAGGCCGCCGCTGGCGAGCACATAGGCGCCGGTACAGACGGCACCGAGCAGGACTTTGCGCTGAGCCTGGTTCTGCAGCCAGTGGACTTCTTTGTTGGTGAAGCTGCGGGTGATGTCGACGCCGCCGACGACGATGACGATGTCGAAGGTTTTCTTATCGGCGATCGAGCCGTCGGGGGCGATGGCGATGCCGTCGCTGGCCTTGACGGTATCCCCGTCACGGGACAGCAGTTGCCAGGTATAGAGCTCACTGCCGGTCAGCTGATTGGCCATTCTCAACGGCTCAATCGCCGACGCCAACGCGACCAGAGTGAAGTTGTCGATCAGCAGGAACCCGACCCGATAGGGCTGAGGACCAGCGGCGTTGGCTGGAGATACAGTGTTCTCATTCATGGACTTACCCCTCTGTTGTAACTTGTAAGTCCAGTCGCTTGCGTTGGAGCATTGCGGACTCCCGGGTGCGACTGTTTATTGTTGTAGATTGGGGGTATCCATGGGCTGAGCTAGCCCAGGGTCGCAACCCCCTCGTTGTTTGTCATACGGCCTCTGACTTTTTTATGAGGGTGTTCCGAACCCGACATCTTCGAAATATACGGAGCCACCCTCCCGGGCGCAAACGTTAAAACGCTTCAAAGTGTTAAGGTACCCGTGTCGCCTTTCGGCAAGGTACCTTGAACCCCTGACAGACTCCGCCGTACTGGCTTGGAGCCCCTCTCCCTAACGTCTATCGCTGTGCTCATGGTACGTCCGGTGTCGGGCGCCGAGTTATCCAAAAACGTCACCATGAGCGTCGCTCAGGGTTCATTCACGACACAAGCCTTGAAGCCCTTCGCAAGCTGTGAATCTATTTATGACAATCCCACATAAATTAGAAGGAATTGTCTTCGCTTTGAATCGAAATCGGTCCCGTCGGCCGGTTACCCCTCGATCACCAGATCGGATGTCGGCGTACTGCAGCACGACAGAATGTAGCCCTCGGCCAGGTCCTCCTCGGTGATGCCGCCATTGTGCTGGATATCCACATCGCCGGTCTTTTTGAGCACCTTGCAGGTGCCGCAGATGCCCACACCGCAAGCTTTGGGAATGTTCAGCCCGAGTCGGCCGGCGGCGGCGTGGACGGTCTCGCCCGGAGGCACCTGAACGCTCATGCCGGTTTCCGTGAACTCGACGGTGAACATGTCGGCGTCCTTGATCTCTTCGGCTTCCTTGACCGCGATCTCGGCCTGCTCCAACGCGTCCTGGGTGACATCCGCTGGCGTCGCGCCAAAGGACTCCTCGTGGTAGAGGTCCATGTCGAAGCCGTTGTCGATCAACAGTTGCTTGATCGCCCGCATGTAGGGCGTCGGACCGCAGCAGAAAATCCGCCGGCTCAGGTAATCCGGAACAATCATCTCCAGCTTGGCCTGGTCCAGGAAACCGCGATAGCCGTTCCAGGCCTGCCCGATCTCGATGCGCTCGCTGATGACCGACAGGTTGAAGTTGCGTACGCGCGAGCACATGTGCTCCAGCTCGCGCTGGAAGATCACGTCGTTCGGTGTACGGGCACTGTGGACGAACTGCATGTCGACATCGGCATTGGTGTCGAAGTACCAGCGTGCCATGGACATCAGCGGTGTGATGCCGACCCCGCCGGAGAGCAGCAGGACCTTCTCGGCCGGATGGTCGATGCAGTTGAAGTTGCCGACCGGGCCGTGAACGGCCAGTTCGTCCTGCTCCTTGAGGTTGTCGTGCAGCCAGTTGGAGACCCGACCGCCCGGAACCCGCTTGACGGTGATGGAGAAACTGTAGGGCACCGACGGCGAGCTGGAGATGGTGTAGGAGCGCATCACCTGTTCGCCATCGATATCCAGTTCCAGCGTCACGAACTGGCCGGGCTTGAAGAAGAACATGATCGACTGCTCGGCGTTGAAGCAGAAGGTCTTGACGTCCCAGGTCTCACGAATCACCCGGACGCACCGGACCAGGTGACGGCCATTGGCCCACACCCGGGTATTGAGCATGTTGAAGTGAGCGGAGGACTCGGTGGCTTCGGTGACGCTGGTCATGTTGTATTCTCCGTCGAGGGCGGAACTCCGCCAGTGGTCTGTTTGCCCCGACATTCTCATGAAAACCGACACCGGCCAGTTAACCAATTACGACATACCGTTGATCAACTTCTCCAACCGCCGAGTCTACCCGCGACATCCGCCCCAACCGAGTCGAAAAGTTGCGCGGGAATGTCGCGAATGGACAAATAGACACCAATACCCACACTGAAAATGAGGTCGCTTTTCGGACGCCACCGACGATGTCGACGTGGCGCGGGTATCCACAACGGCGGCCGGTGCCGAGCCGGCTTACATCGCCTTTTACAGGAATCGCTCCAAATGACCGAATTCGATCTGCTCAATCTCAAATACCACCACCTCGGGGAAGCTCGGCAGGACATGAGCCGGTTGCTGAAGGAGCGCCCCGGAAACCTGTCCCTGCCGCAGTCGCTGTATAACGACCCCTTCCTGTTCCGTGTGGATATGGAAGAGGTGTTCATGAAAGAGTGGCTCTTTGTCGGCATGACCTGCGAGGTGCCGACACCGGGCGCCTATATGACGGTGGAGATCGGTCAGAACCCGGTTCTGGTCGTGCGTGACCGGGATGGCGAGGTCCGCGCCTTTCACAACGTCTGCCGTCATCGGGGCTCGCGTATCTGCACCGGCAAGCAGGGCAAGGTCGCCAACCTGACCTGCCCCTACCACCAGTGGACCTACGACCTGAAAGGCAACCTGCTGTTCGCCGGTACCGAAATGGGCGACTCTTTCGATAAGGGCGAGCATGGTCTGAAACCCGCGCATTGCAAGACCGCCGGCGGCTTCATCTATGTGTGCCTGGCGGAAGGCGAACCGCCGGAAATCGACGACTATCTCGACACCCTGGCCACCTACATGGAACCCTACGACATGGAGAACGCCAAGGTTGCGGCCGAATCCACACTGGAGGAAAACGCCAACTGGAAGCTGGTGATCGAGAACAACCGCGAGTGCTACCACTGCTCCGGTTCCCACCCGGAACTGCTGCGCACCCTGCTGGAATGGGACGACACCAACGACCCGCGCGCCACGCCCGAATTCAAGGCGCTGTGCGAACGCCAGGCCGCCGAATGGGACCAGGAAGGTATACCCCACAAGCACGTCGAATTCGGCCTGCGCAACCGCCTCGTCCGCATGCCGCTGAAGGAAGGCACCTCGGTGATGACCATGGACGGCAAGCCGGCCTGCACCAGGAAACTCGGCCGCATCCAGAACCAGAACCTCGGGTCCATGCGGATTCTGCACCTGCCGAATTCCTGGAACCACATGCAGAGCGACCACGCCATCGTCTTCCAGGTTCAGCCGATATCGGCGCAGAAGACACTGGTCACTACCAAATGGCTGGTGCACAAGGACGCCGTCGAAGGCCAGGACTACGACTTGGAGCGGTTGCGCCATGTCTGGGACCAGACCAACAAGCAGGACCGGGAACTGGCGGAGCAAAACCAGTTGGGGATCAACTCGCTGGCGTATCAACCCGGCCCTTATTCCGAGACGTTCGAGTTCGGCGTCATCAACTTCCTGGGTTGGTACAGCGACACAGTCCTCAAGAACCTGACCCAGTCCGCGTTGTAATTAGTAGGGCAGAAGAGGCTTTGCCGATATCTGCCGTGGGTAGACGAATGTGCCGGTGGTACGTCCACTGGCTTAATAGCCTACCGCGGCAGATAACGCTGTCACCCGATGCCGGGATGCCGGACCAGACGTACCACTTCTGCCCTACGACCCTGCCCCCAACCCGATCCGGGCCACTCTGTCGCAAATCATCGCCACCATGTCGTGCCAAAGCAGATCATCGTACCGGCACCGGCCTACTATCCCCTCCAATCACAACCGCGCCTGGCCCGTCAGGTTCGCACTCACCCAACAGGAATTCGCAGCCATGTTCGATAAAACCAGAACCCTTGCCTCATACGACGACACCCTCTGGGCGGCCATGCAGGATGAAGCGATACGCCAGGAAGACCACCTCGAACTGATCGCTTCCGAAAACTACACCAGCCCCGTGGTGATGGAAGCCCAGGGCTCCTGCCTGACCAACAAATACGCCGAAGGCTACCCCGCCAAGCGCTACTACGGCGGGTGCGAACACGTCGACCGGGTGGAACAGCTGGCCATCGACCGCGCCAAGGCCCTGTTCGGCGCCGACTACGCCAACGTCCAGCCGCACTCCGGCTCCCAGGCCAACGCCGCCGTCTACATGGCGCTGCTCAACGCGGGCGACACCGTGCTCGGCATGAGCCTCGCCCATGGCGGCCACCTGACCCATGGCGCCCACGTCAGCTTCTCCGGCAAGTTGTACAACGCCGTCCAATACGGCCTGAACGAAGCCACCGGCGAAATCGACTACGACCAGGTCGAAGCCCTGGCCAAGGAACACAAACCCGGCATGATCGTCGCCGGCTTCTCCGCCTACTCTCGCGTCGTCGACTGGGCCCGCTTCCGCGAGATCGCCGACAGCGTCGGCGCTTACCTGATGGTCGACATGGCCCACGTCGCCGGCCTCGTCGCCGCCGGCGTCTATCCCAACCCGCTGCCGCATGCGCATGTCGTCACCACCACCACGCACAAAACCCTGCGCGGCCCGCGCGGCGGCCTGATCCTGAGCCAGGGTCAGCCCGAGCTTGAGAAAAAGTTCAATTCAGCCGTCTTCCCCGCCGGCCAGGGCGGGCCCCTGATGCACGTCATCGCCGGCAAGGCCGTCGCCTTCAAGGAAGCCGCCGAACCCGACTTCCAGGCCTACCAGCAACAGGTCGTCCGCAACGCCCAGGCCATGGCCGACGTCTTCATCGAACGCGGCTACGACGTCGTCTCCGGCGGCACCGACAACCACCTCTTCCTGCTCAGCCTGGTCAAACAGGGCCTGACCGGAAAAGACGCCGACGCCGCCCTTGGTGACGCCCACATCACCGTCAACAAAAACGCCGTCCCGAACGATCCACAGTCCCCGTTCGTCACGTCCGGTCTGCGCATCGGGTCACCGGTGATCACCACGCGGGGATTGCAGGAAAACGAATCCCGTGCTCTGGCGGGTTGGATCGCCGACATCCTCGATGGATTGCAGGCGGGTGACGCCAGTTCTGTGATCAATGAAGTGCGGGAGAAAGTAAGTCAGCTGTGTCGGGATTTTCCGGCTTACAGTTAAATTTTTTTGATTTGTGTTGCCCAGAGGCTAGCGATGGATGCCCGGTATGCTCATTAGAGGGAGTCCGCAGCATGGATGCTGCGGTCTAGGCCCCATGGATGGGTTCACGCCGACCTCTAATGAGCATACCGGGTAGCCAGCGCGGGTTCCTGCCTCCCAACGAAACCCAACCACTGAGACAAACCAGGGGAGAACCACCGTGGCCATCAGTCTATTCGACATGTTGAAAATCGGCATCGGCCCATCCAGCTCCCATACGGTTGGCCCGATGGCCGCCGCGCGCCGCTTCGTCCGCGGCCTGAAAAAATCCGACCTGCTTACCAATGTCGCCCGCATCGACATCCAGCTGTACGGCTCCCTCGGTGCCACCGGCAAAGGCCACGGCACCGGCCCGGCGGTCTTAATGGGTCTGGAAGGTCACAGGCCGGACGCCATCGACCCGGCGATCCTGCCGCCGCGCACGGACGAGATCCGCACCCAGGGTGAACTGCTGCTAAACGGTGAACACCCGATCACCTTTGATGAGAAAAGCGACCTCACCTATCACCGGAAAGAAACCCTGCCCTACCACCCGAACGGCATGATGTTCACCGCCTTCGACGAGCAAGGCGGGATACTGCGGCAACGCACCTACTATTCGGTCGGTGGCGGATTCGTCGTCGACGAAAAAGCGGCGGGCGCCGACCGCATCGTCGAGGACAAGACACCGCTGCCCTATCCGTTCAAGACCGCAGCCCACTTGCTGGAGCAATGCAAATACTCCGGCTTGACCATCCCCGAAATCATGATGGCCAACGAACAGGTCTGGCGCAGCGAGACCGAGATCCGCGAAGGCATTCTGCACATCTGGCAGGTCATGCAGGAATGCGTGCAGAACGGCATCAGGAACGAAGGCATTTTACCCGGCGGGCTGAAGGTGAAGCGTCGTGCGGCGACACTTTACGCGTCGCTGATGGAAGCCGACCGACAGGATCTGATCTCCCCATCGCTCAGCGCCATGGACTGGGTCAATCTCTACGCCCTCGCGGTGAACGAAGAAAACGCCGCCGGTGGCCGCATGGTGACCGCCCCCACCAACGGCGCCGCCGGCATCATCCCGGCCGTGTTGCACTACTACTGGAACTGGTGCCCGAACGCCACCGAAGAGGGCGTCATACGCTTCCTGTTAACGGCCGCCGCCATCGGCATCCTGTTCAAGGAAAACGCCTCGATCTCCGGTGCCGAAGTCGGCTGCCAGGGCGAAGTCGGTTCCGCCTGCGCCATGGCCGCCGGAGGACTCGCCGCCGCGACCGGCGCAACGGCCGAACAGATCGAGAACGCCGCCGAGATCGGTATGGAACACCACCTGGGGCTGACGTGCGATCCGATCGGCGGGCTGGTCCAGGTGCCCTGTATCGAACGCAACGCGGTGGGCGCGGTCAAGGCAATCAATGCCGCTGTAATGGCTCTGCGCGGGAACGGTGAGCATTTCGTGTCGCTGGACAAGGTGATTCGCACGATGCGGGATACCGGTCGGGACATGCTGGACAAGTACAAGGAAACGTCGCGCGGTGGGTTGGCGGTCAATGTGATTGAGTGTTGAGAAAGACTGGGTATTGAATGTGTAGGGCAGAAGAGGCTTAGCCGATATCTGCCGTGAGTAGGATACGGTGCCAGTAGCCGATCCACCGCCACCGCTGGAAGCGGCCGATGTCGGCTAGGCCTCTTCTGCCCTACAATCGTGCCATCACGCCAGTCGTGTCAGAAAATCATCCAGCCGACTCTGCAACTCCGGCCCGAAACTCTCATCCGACAAGAGGGCGTTCATCACCGCTTCGTCATCCTTGCGCTTGTCCTCGGGCAGGGTCAGCACCACCGGAAAGGCCGCGCATTGCCGGCACCGATCACCCAGCAAAGTGCGCACCTGTCTGAACACACCTTCATACCCAAAGGTACCGTCCTTGTCCGCATCAACGCTGCCACAGCAGGTGGCGAAGTCGACTTCATCGACCTGGGTCCCATACCGCTTCAGGGCGGTTCGAAGCGGTGCGATCAGGCGTCCCATCCAGACCGGGCCGCACACCACCAGACGGTCGTACTGTTGAACGTCGTGTGTCAGCGGTCGAATGCCCGGCGAGAACGGCAGAAAGCTGAACAGGATCTGGAACAACAACCCGCCCAGCCGAGGCCGAATGGCTTCGAGGTCGGCGTTCAGGTGGCTGGCGACGTGTTCGGCCAGGTAGCGGTTGTTGCCGGTTCGGCTGTAGTAGAGGACCAGGGTGTTCATGGGGGTGGTCTCATTGAGGGTGTGATGCGGAAAGTTTAATTCGGGTGGGATGGGTTGGGTTGTCCTACATCAATTGTGCGTTCAATCGTAGGGCCGAAGAGGCTCCGCCGATATCGGCCGTGGGTAATACCGATGGCAATATCCCGCCCATCGCCACCGGTATAAACGGCCGATATCGGCGTAGCCTCTTCGGCCCTACGGTCCTTCCCCACCCCCTGTCGCAAATCATCACCCCGGTGTCGTGGGCAAGCAGATGAATCCGGGGGTGGGGGCATACCATCCCTTCATCTTGTCCCACACCCGAGGCTCGGGCATGGTGGGACAGTCACAGACGTCGAGCCCTGATCCACCCACGGCGACAGCCCATCCGGTGGCCACCTGAGAGGACCCGAACATGCAGAAATATTCCGGCTTCGGACTGCTGAAACACGCCCTGACCTATCACGAGAACTGGCAACGGGTCTGGCGCAGCCCCAAACCGAAAAAGAAGTACGACGTGATCATCGTCGGCGGGGGTGGCCATGGCCTGGCGACGGCCTATTACCTGGCCAAGGAACACAACATCACCAATGTGGCGGTCATCGAGAAGGGCTACCTGGGCGGTGGCAACACGGCGCGGAACACGACCATCGTGCGCTCGAACTACCTGTGGGACGAGTCCGCCTGGCTCTATGAACACGCCATGAAGTTGTGGGAAGGTCTGTCGCAGGACCTGAACTACAACCTGATGTTTTCCCAGCGCGGCGTATTGAACCTGGGCCATACCCTGCAGGACATGCGCGACATCCACCGCCGCGTCAACGCCAACCGGCTGAACGGCATCGACAGCTACGCGCTCGATGCCCAGGGCGTGCAGGAGATCGTGCCGATTCTGGATTGCTCCTCGAACGCCCGCTATCCGGTACTCGGCGCCTCCTGGCAGCCGCGCGCCGGTGTGGCGCGGCACGACGCCGTCGCCTGGGGCTTCGCCCGCGCGGCCGATGCCATGGGCGTGGATTTGATTCAGCAGTGCGAGGTCAGCGACATCCTGATCGAAGACGGCGCAACCGTCGGTGTGAAGACCAAACAACACGGTACCATTCTGGGCGAGCGCGTCGGCTGCGTCGTGGCCGGTAACTCGGGCGTGCTGGCGGAAATGGCCGGCTTCAAATTGCCCATTGAGTCCCACCCGCTGCAGGCGCTGGTCTCCGAACCGATCCGGCCGATCCTGGACACCGTGGTCATGTCCAACCACGTACACGGCTACATCTCCCAGTCCGACAAAGGCGACCTGGTCATCGGCGCCGGCATCGACGGCTACAACGGCTACGGCCAGCGCGGCTCCTACCCGACCGTGGAACACACGCTGCAGGCCATCGTCGAGATGTTCCCGATGTTCAGCCGGGTGCGGATGAACCGCCAGTGGGGCGGCATTGTCGATACCTGCCCGGACGCCTGCCCGATCATTTCCGACACCCCGGTCGAGAACCTGTTTTTCAATTGCGGCTGGGGCACCGGCGGCTTCAAGGCGACCCCCGGTTCAGGCCATGTGTTCGCGGCGACGCTGGCCAAGGGCGTCGCCCACGATCTGGCCAAACCCTTTTCCATGTTCCGTTTCCACAACGGAGCCCTGGTCGACGAACACGGCGCCGCGGGCGTCGCGCACTGAGCGAGGAATGGCAGCATGTTTTACATCTATTGTCCGTACTGCGGCGAACACCGGGAGGAAGAGGAGTTCCACCCCAAAGGTCAGGCGCACCTCGCGCGCCCGGAGAATCCGGACGAGTGCACCGACGAGGAATGGGGCAACTACCTGTATTTCCGGGATAACCCGCGCGGGATACACCATGAAATCTGGGTGCATGCCATCGGTTGTCGCAAGTTCTTCAACGTGACGCGCGACACCCAGACGTACGAGATCAAGGAATCCTACCGGATGGGTGCGACTCCCGAGGTCACCCACGCTAACGACCCGCTGTCTTGAGAGGCGACGCCATGACACAAACCAACCGTCTCAACACCGGTGGCCGCATCGATCGAAGCCAACCGGTCACCTTCCAGTTCAACGGCCAATCCTATCAGGGGTACCGGGGCGATACGCTCGCCTCGGCGTTGCTGGCCAACGGCGTCGACGTGGTCGGACGCAGCTTCAAGTACAGCCGTCCGCGCGGCATTGTCGCCGCCGGTGCGGAAGAGCCGAACGCGGTCTTTCAGCTCGGTGCCACCGAAGCGACCCAGGTGCCGAACGTGCGCGCCACCCAGCAGGATATTTTCGACGGCCTGGTCGCCCAGCCGACCAGCGGCTGGCCGAACCTGAACTTCGATTTTATGGGCACCTTCAGCAAGGTGTTCGGCCGCATGCTGCCGCCCGGGTTCTACTACAAGACCTTCATGTTCCCGCAGGCTGCCTGGGAAACCTACGAGAAATACATCCGCAAGGCGGCGGGTCTGGGTCGGTCACCGCGCGTGAAAGACGCTGATACTTACGACCACATGAACCAGCACACCGATGTGCTGATCGTCGGTGCCGGCCCGACCGGCCTGGCGGCGGCGCTCTCCGCCGCCCGGGCCGGGGCCCGTGTGATCCTGGCCGACGAGCAGGCCGAGATGGGCGGTTCGCTGCTGGCGACGCGCGATCAGTTGGACGGCCAGGCAGCCGCCGACTGGGTCAAGGCCACACTGGACGAACTGGCCGGTTACGATCATGTGCAACTGTTGCCGCGTTCGACGGTCAACGGCTATCACGACCATAACTTCCTGACGATTCATCAGCGTCGTACCGACCACTTGGCCGACAAAGCGCCGGACAACATCTCGCGTCAGCGCCTGCACCGCGTCCGCGCCAAATGGGTCCTGTTGGCCACCGGCGCGCACGAGCGGCCGCTGGTGTACGGCAACAACGACGTGCCCGGTTGCATGGTCGCCTCGGCTGTGTCCACCTACATCAACCAATATGCGGTCGCCCCCGGCCGTCGTCTGGTGCTGATGACCAGCAACGACTACGCCTACCGCACCGCCTTCGACTGGCAGGACGCCGGCCGCGAGGTCGTTGCCATCGTCGATTCGCGCCACGATGTAAGCGGTCGCTACCAGGAAGAGGCCCGTCGTCGCGGCATCAAGCTGCTGCTCGGTCAGGGCGTGATCGAAGCGCGCGGCAACAAGCGTGTTGACGGCGCCGTTGTTGCGCAACTGGATCCCACCGGCGACAAAGTCGTCGGTGGTGGTCGGGTTCTGGATTGCGACACCATCGCCACATCGGGCGGTTGGAGCCCGGCTTTGCATCTGTCCTGTCACACCGGCAGTCGACCGGTCTGGGACGACGAGGTCATCGGCTTCGTACCGGGCAAGACCGTGCAGCAACAACTGGTCGCCGGCGCCGTGGCCGGAACCTTCACTTTGAACGAATGCCTGAAGGAAGGCGCGCAAAAAGGCGCCGAGGCCGCCGCGCTGGCCGGTTTCCCGTCGCAGGCCGTTAAAACCCCGAGCACCGAGCACTGGCCGGAAGCCAAGCCAATGGCTCTGTTCTGCGTACCGCACAAAAAGCGCAACAGCCGGGCGCCGAAGCAGTTCGTGGATTTCCAGACCGACGTCACCGCCGCCGCCATCGAACTGGCGACGCGCGAGGGCTTCGAGTCCATCGAACACGTCAAGCGCTACACGGCGATGGGCTTCGGTACCGACCAGGGCAAGCTGGGCAACATCAACGGCATGGCGATCGCCGCCAAGTCGATGAACAAGACGATCCCGGAAACCGGCACCACGATTTTCCGGCCGAACTACACACCGGTGACCTTCGGCGCCATCGCCGGCCGCCATTGCCGCGATCTGTTCGACCCGATGCGCTACAGCGCCATGCACGAATGGCACGTCAAGCAAGGCGCCGAATTCGAGGACGTCGGCCAGTGGAAACGCCCCTGGTACTTCCCGAAACCGGGCGAGACCATGCAGCAGGCGCTGGACCGCGAATGCCTGGCCACGCGTGAGAGCGTCGGCATTCTGGACGCCTCCACGCTGGGCAAGATCGACATCCAGGGCAAGGATGCGCGCGAGTTCCTTGGCCGCGTCTACACCAACGCCTGGGCCAAGCTGCCGGTCGGCAAGTGCCGCTACGGCCTGATGTGCCACGAAGACGGCATGGTGTTCGACGACGGTGTGACATCCTGCATGGGCGAAAACCATTTCGTGATGACCACCACCACCGGTGGCGCCGCCGGTGTGCTGGAATGGCTTGAGTTCTATCACCAGACCGAATGGCCGGAGATGGAGGTGTACATGAACACCGTCACCGACCATTGGGCGACGATGACCATCGCCGGGCCGAACGCGCGCAAGCTGCTGTCCGAATTGACCGACGACATCAATCTGGACCGCGACAGCTTCAAGTTCATGGACTGGCGCCAGGGCACCGTGGCCGGCGTACCGGCACGGGTGTTCCGCATTTCCTTCACCGGTGAGCTGTCGTACGAAATCAACGTTCAGGCGAACTATGGCCTGCACGTCTGGGAGAAGCTGTTCGAACACGGCGCCAAGTACAACCTGACGCCCTACGGCACCGAGACCATGCACATCCTGCGTGCCGAGAAAGGCTTCATCATCGCCGGCCAGGACACCGACGGTTCCGTCCATCCGTACGATCTGGGCATGAGCTGGGCCGTGAAGGAAGACAAGCCGTACAGCTTCATCGGCAAGCGCGGCATGAAGCGCGAGGACTGTGTGCGCGACTACCGCAAGCAACTGGTCGGGCTGAAAACCAAGGATCCGAGCATCGTATTGCCGGAGGGTGCCCAGGCCGTGGACGACCCGAACCACCCGATCCCGGTGCCGATGCTGGGGCACATCACCTCCAGCTACTACAGCGCCAACCTGGGTCGATCGATTGCGCTGGGAGTGGTCAAAGGCGGTCACGATCGCATGGGCGAGACCGTGTACTACCCTCTGACCGACGGCCGTGTCGTCGAAGCCGAAATCTGCAGCACCATATTCCTGGATCCGAAAGGGGAGCGTCAAAATGTCTGAAGTGATCAACAAGACGGTCGACGAGGCCACCCAGGTGGCCATCATGGACCAATGCCCGACAGCGGATGTTCCGGCGCGCAGTCCCCTGGCGCACCAGGATCAGTCGTCGAAGGTGGCGCCGCAAAACCCGGGCGTGTTCCTGTGGGAGGACGCCCTGAAAACCCATCTGGTGCTGCGCGGCGATGCCAACAACGCCGACTTCCGCCAGGGTATCGAAGCCGCGACCGGGCTCGATTTGCCCGAGGCGTTGCAAAGCACCCAGTCCGACGACTGGGCGCTCGGTTGGATCGCGCCCGACGAATGGCTGCTGACCGGGCCCGGGGACCAGGCGTTCGCCATGGAAACGACACTGCGCAAACACCTCAGCGGTCATTACGCGGTGATCAATGTCAGCGGCGGCCAGACCCTGGTCCGGCTTGCCGGACCGGAAGCCCGGTCTGTCCTGATGAAGAGCTGCCCCTACGACGTGCACGATCGCAACTTCCCGATCGGTAAAATCGTCAACACCGTGCTGGCCAAATCCCAGGCGACGATCCGCCGCCTCGGCGAGAACGACTGGGAGCTGGTGGTGCGGCGCAGCTTCGCCGATTACATCTGGCGTTGGCTGATGGATGCCAGTGGCGAATACGGCCTGCACCTGGGCCAACCCGATGCCGCCACGGCGGCGCGTCAGTCCAACCCGAGCCGGGCCAACCCGGTCGAAGGCTGAGGGCGCGAACCATGGGCGTCAAAGAGCAACGCTGGATCCTGACGGCTCAATGCCCGAGCCGTCTGGGCACTGTGGATGTCGTTACGCGCAGTCTCGCGGAGACGGAAAACTACATCGTCACGATGAATTCGTTCGACGACAAGGCGACGGAGAGTTTCAGCATCCGCGTCGAATTCCGGCCGCTCGGCGGCGAACACTCGCTGGAGAAATTCCGCGAGCTGTTCGACGCCCGCGCCGCCGGCTTCGACATGCAGTGGCAACTGACGGAGCCGGACCACCGGACTCGCACGGCGATCCTGGTGTCGAAATACGATCACTGCCTGAACGACCTGCTGTACCGTTACCGGACCGGTGAACTGGCGATCGAGATTCCGTTGATCATCTCCAACCACCCGGACCTGAAACACCTGGCGGACTGGCACGGCATCCCGTATTTCCATCTGCCGATCACACCGGAGACCAAACCGGAACAGGAAGGCAAGGTCTGGCGCTTGATCAACGAGTACGACTGCGAACTGGTCGTGCTCGCGCGCTACATGCAGGTGCTGTCGTCGGAGTTGTCCGCCAAGCTGGATGGCTGGGCGATCAATATTCACCATTCACTACTGCCCGGATTCAAGGGCGCCAAACCGTACCACCAGGCCTGGGCCAAGGGCGTCAAGTTAGTGGGCGCCACCGCGCACTATGTGAACGACGATCTGGATGAAGGCCCGATCATTTCACAGGGCGTACAGGCGGTGGATCACAATCACTATCCGGAGGATCTGGTGGCCAAGGGACAGGACATCGAGAGTCAGACGTTGGCCCGGGCGGTGCGGTACCACACCGAAAAACGGGTGTTTTTAACCGGGGATCGGACGGTGGTGTTTCCGGATTGAACCGAGAGCATCGCGCAATGCCGTCGATGTGTTGGGTACGGCCTTCGGCCTAACCCAACCTACAAGTAGGGCAGAAGAGCCCGAAGGGCGTTATCTGCCAAGTGACGTAGGGTGGGCACCGCCCACCATATGCATACCAAGGCACCACACAACCCATATCCAAAAGAGCGAATGTTACCAAGTAGGTTGGATTAGGCGCGCCTGCGCGCCGTAATCCAACACCATCTCAACGGCGGTTACGCACCCAAATACCGGCTATGAAACCGCAGGTGATCCTCAATAAAACTCGAAATAAAATAATAACTGTGGTCGTACCCTTCCTGCATCCGTAACTCCAACGGATACGACCGCTCCTCTGCCACCGCGCGTAATGTTTCCGGCTGCAACTGCTCGTTCAGGAACCCATCGGCATCCCCCTGATCCACCAAAGCCGGAACAAATTGCTCGGCCTTCGCCATCAACACACAGCTGTCATAGGCTTTCCAAGCCTCAGCATCGTCCCCCAAATAATTCGAGAACGCCTTCTGTCCCCAGGGCACATCAATCGGATTCACAATCGGCGCGAACGCCGACACTGACGTAAACCGATCCGGATTCCGCAAGGCGATCATCAAGGCCCCATGCCCACCCATCGAATGCCCGCTGATGGCGCGAGTCGAGGTGACCGGAAATTCCGCTTCCACGATTTCCGGTAATTCATGCACCACATAGTCGTACATGCGATAGTGCCGGCTCCAGGGCGATTGCGTGGCGTTGACGTAAAAACCAGCGCCATGCCCGAAATCGTACGCGCCATCGGGGTCGTCCGGTACATCATCGCCGCGCGGGCTGGTGTCCGGTGCGACAATGGCAATGCCGAGTTCGGCGGCCATGCGGTGGGCACCGGCTTTCTGCATAAAGTTCTCGTCGGTGCAGGTCAGACCCGACAGCCAGTACAGCACCGGTACCGGTTCGCCCGATACAGCCTTGGGCGGCATATAGACGGCAAACCGCATGGTGCACTGGAGCGTCTTTGATTCGTGTTGAACCTGCTTGTGCCAGCCGCCGAAACTCTTGGCGGTGCTGGCGATTTCGATCGTCATGGATGAGCTCCTGATCGGTTGGAAAAAGTATTCAACGGATATCCCATAAGGGGATCACCGGTAGCCGGTGCTAACAATCGTAGGGTGGGCAATGCCCACCATGGAAGGATACGCTGGCTTTGCACAATCCACCCGCTGTCCATTGCTTCCTCCGGTTGCTTGTCAATACTGGTGGGCAGCCGACGTGTCGGACCATCCCACCCTACGGGAACAGTGCCACGGCAACCGAGATGAACCACGGTCACCTTAAATTCAACGGTCGAAATGAATCACACTGCGGATGCTTTCCCCTTCGTGCATCAGATCAAACGCCTTGTTGATGTCTTCGAGCCCCATGGTATGGGTAATGAAATCCTGCAGCGGGAACTTGCCGGCGAGGTAATCCTCGACGATGCCGGGCAACTCCGAACGGCCTTTGACACCCCCGAAAGCGGACCCGCGCCAGACCCGACCGGTCACCAACTGGAACGGGCGGGTGCTGATTTCCTGACCGGCCCCGGCGACACCGATGATCACCGATTCGCCCCAACCCTTGTGGCAGCACTCCAAAGCCGACCGCATGACATTGACGTTGCCAATGCATTCGAACGAATAGTCCACACCGCCGTCGGTCAGGTCGACAATCACTTCCTGGATCGGACGGTCATAGTCCTGTGGATTAATGCAATCGGTCGCGCCCAGCTTTTTTGCCAGGTCGAACTTTTTCTCATTGATGTCGATGGCGATGATGCGCTCGGCCTTCGCCATGGTCGCGCCGATGATGGCCGACAAACCGATGCCGCCGACACCGAAGATCGCCACGGTCGAACCGGGTTCCACTTTCGCCGTGTTCATCACCGCGCCCATGCCGGTGGTCACCCCGCAACCCAACAGACAGACTTCTTCCAGCGGCGCCGCCTTATTGACTTTCGCCAGGGCGATTTCCGGCAGGACCGTGTATTCGGAGAAGGTCGAGCACCCCATGTAGTGGTGAATCATCTCGCCGCCGATCGAGAAGCGGCTGGTGCTGTCCGGCATCAACCCCTGGCCCTGGGTGGCACGGATTCTCTGGCAGAGGTTGGTTTTGCCGGAGAGGCAGAACTTGCACTCGCCGCATTCGGGTGTGTACAGCGGAATGACATGGTCTCCGACGGCCAGGCCAGAGACGCCCTCGCCGACTTCCTCGACGATACCACCGCCCTCATGGCCCAGAATCGCGGGCCAGTTGCCTTCCGGGTCTTCACCGGACAGGGTAAAGGCGTCCGTATGGCAGACCCCGCTGGCGACGATACGCACCAGCACCTCACCCGCCTTCGGCGCGGCGACGTCCACTTCCTCGATGCTTAACGGCTTGCCGGGCCCCCAGGCCACGGCGGCTTTGGATTTGATCATGGCAGGCTCTCCATTGTGTGGTTGGATTTTCCCTGGACAGCTTGCCGCGAGGCACCAGGAGTCTCAATGTCGGTGACGTTGATGGGTCAGTATAGGCCGTTTGGGGTCGGGTTTGCATTTGGGGTTTGGGTTGGGTTGGGTTGGGTTGGGTTTGTAGGGCAGAAGAGCGTCAAGCGATATCTGCCGCTTCCGGATGTTGGCAATGGGCACAACGATCGCCCCGGTGATCTTTCGGCAGTTTTCGCTTAACGCTCTTCTGCACTACAAGGGTGAACTACTCCCCCACGGGGATCGACAGGCCGATTTCATATCCACCGGCCCAATCCGGGGCATAGACACCCGATTGAACATAGCGGTGAAAAGTGGAATACGGCCATTCGATAATCCGATTTACCCACCCATGTTTGACCGGGTTAATGTGAACGTAATCTACATGTGCTTTGAAATCTTCATCATCGCGAATCGTGTGCTCCCAATAACCACGTTGCCAGACTTTCTGTTTTGGATGAATTGTAGCGCTCAGCTTTAGTTGATAGGTGAACAGGGTTTTCAGTCGGCGTAAACGCAGATCATAATCCCCATCGTTCTTGGGCAAGGTCCAAATGCAGTGCATGTGTTCAGGAAGTACAACCCAGGAATCGATTTTGAATGGGTATTTCTCACGAGTCTGCTTTATGGCCGATCTGAGTGATTCGATGTTCTCTGTCAATAATCGGCTGGACCGGTCTTTGAGTGTGACCGTGAAGAAGTAGGTACCGCCTGCCAATCGACTTCTGCGGTAATTAGGCATGGGGTATTCCTTTACCAATAATCCTTGAACGTCTCACTGTATCAGGTATTAAAGAATGTGATGTTGAAGCCAATCACAAAGTTGGAGTTTGTACATTGGAGGTCGCTTGACGCCCGATGTGTCGGACCACTTCTGCCCTACAGGTTCGTGCAAATGCTGGCTTTTACTTGCGGTGGCTCACTTCGTAGGGCAGAAGAGGTGAAGCCGATATCTGCCTTGGGTCGGCCCGATTACTTGTCACGCTTTGTGCCAATGGTTGAAATGGCAGATGTCGCTTGACGCTCTTCTGCCCTACATATCCGCGCCGCCGCTGGTATTTGCTTGCAATGGCTCACTTCGTAGGGTTGAAGAGGTGAAGCCGATATCTGCCTTAGGTCGGCCCGATTACTTGTCACGCTTTGTGCCAATGGTTGAAATGGCAGATGTCGCTTGACGCTCTTCTGCCCTACATATCCGTGCCGCCGCTGGTTTTTGCTTGCAATGGCACACTTCGAAGGGCAGAAGAGGTGGAGCCGATATCTGCCTTGGGTCGGCCCGATTACTTGTCACGTTTTGTGCCAATGGTTGGAACGGCAGATGTCGCTTGACGCTCTTCTGCCCTACCTGGTTGGAGCTTGCCACCATTTATCCTGATCGGGGATGGGTGAGGTCAGAGTTGCCAGGAACGCCGCCAGTTGCTCCTGTTCTTCCACTGTCAGCTTCAACGGCAGGATGTCGAAGTGCGGTCGGCTGGGGTGTTGTTCCCGGTCGTAGAACGGGGGCGTGGGTGTGTTGTAGTGGGCGATGACGTCCATCAGGGTCGCTAACTGGCCGGCTTGCATGTAGGGGGCGGTCTCATTGACGTTGCGCAGGCTTGGGGTTTTGAATGCGCCGACCAATTCCGGGCCCTGTTGTTTTAAAAATCGCATTTCCTCGCATTGCTCCGGGTCGGCGTCGCTGTAGTCGGATAGGCAGGTGAAGGTGTTGTCCTGCAGTTCCGCCACGCCTTCAAAGCGCCCCAGGTCGACGTTTTTCCGATCCGCTTCGGGAGCACCGATGTTGTGGAATTCGAAGTTGGTGAACAGCGGGCCGTTGTGGCAGCTGGCGCAGTTGGCTTTGCCCATGAACAGGCGCATGCCGTTGACTTCGTCGTCGGTTAATAAATTCCGTAAACGGGATTCTTCTTTATCCTCCTGCAAGGCATTAACGAAGCGGTCGAATCGGGCTGGTTCCAGGTCGAGTTTGCGTTCGTAGGCCATGATGACTTTGCCGAGCTGAGCGAAGACGCGGTTCACGGCATCGCGATCGGCTTCGTCCAAGTCGGACCAAGCCTGTGCGGGCTCGCCCGGTTGTTTTGGGCTGGCCGATTCAGTCAGTGCGCGTACGCGTTCGGCTTCGTCGCTGGCACCGAACAAGGCTTCGTATTCGTCGCGGTATTCGGTCACGAAATAGCGCGCGGCCGAGGTCCGGTCCATGCCGTGTTCGTTCAGGTCTTCCAGCGGGCTGAGCGCCTGCGCCCACAAGCTATCGGTACGGCCGTCCCAGAATTGCCAGGGGCCGTGCAGCGCGCTCGGAATCGACGGTGCATTGCGGCGGGTGGTGCCGAGTGCTTGCGATTGCGGCAGGCCATCGGTGAAATAGCGTTCCGGTTGATGGCAGGTGGAACAGGCGACTTCGCCATTCGCGCTCAAGCCGGTGTCGAAAAACAATTGGTGACCGAGACGGGCGGCCTGGTCGTTGTCGGCCAGGCGATTGCTGGGGGCATCGGGCAGGTCCGGTAGGTTGTCCAGGGTGAACATGGACAGGAACTGGATGTCCGCCTCGGTGAAGGTGTAGGGGTTTTGTTCGGCTTGTGTGGTTGGCAGGGTGAATGCCAAGAGTAAAAAAAGTACAGCGGGTCGGATCATTTCCCTCTCCCTAACCCTCTCCCAGAGGGAGAGGGGATACAGTGCTAGCCCTCTCCCTTGGAAGAGGGGATTACAGTGCCAACCCTCTCCCGCAGAAGAGGGAATACGGTGACCGCTCTATCCCGTTACCCAGGGAGAGAGCACGGAATTACAGTACGACGTTGAAGACCAAAGCATCCTGAATGTCGCCCCGGGTGACGTCGATTTGCATCACCCACCAGCCGGTCATCTGGAATTTGATGCCTTCAATGAGGTATTCACCCGGGGCCACTTCGGTGGTCACGCGCGGTTGCGTCGGCAAGCCGTGTACGTGGCCGGGCATGTGACCGTCGATGACGATGTTCGCGCCGGTGAGCGGTTGGCCGTCGGCATCGGAAATCAATAGACGCCATTCATGAATCTCATTCAGCGGCACCATCGGGTGCGGCTTGGTGATCGGTTCGACGTGCGCGAAAAAATTCAGATTGCGCGATGCCTGGAAGGTGGATATATCCAGATCTTCGGGCGCCTGTTGGCCACTCATGCCGGGCATGCTCATGGTCATGCCGGCGTCCTGCCGGGTGTCGGGTCCGTCATCCATACGGTTCAGCATGGTCGGGTGAACGCTGCGCACCTGGGCGTTGTGCGCCATCACCTGGCCGCTTTCGGGCATCAACTGCATCGGCCCCCTCAGGTTGACTTTGTCGGACCAGGCCTGGCGGAAGCCGATTTCCATCAATCCCAGGGCTTCGGTTTTCAGTTCGCCGCTGTAACGACGCAAATGGGCGCCCTGGGTTTGCCAATGTTCACGCTGGGTGTTCAGGGCATTCACCATGTCGGTAAAGGCCGCTTCCTGTTCGGTGCCGGCCAATTCCCGCTGGGTCATCCGCAGCGTTTTTATCCGATTCAGCAGGTCGTTGGCATTGCGAAACACGGCGACGGATTCCAGCTCCAGTGCTTGCGCCTGGCTCAGAATGTGTCCGGCCTTGTGCATCAGAGCCTGGGCGTCCGTGTCGCTTGCGTGGTGGTGCGCCTCGCTTTCAGCCTGGGCAATAAATGTCCAGACACACATCAAGGCCCCCAACCAAATTCTCAGTGGGTTCAGGGACATGACCCTTCTCCTAAAAATTATCGATGGATACGTGGCCGCCGCAGCGGCCACGGTTTGACTCTCTCCCTGTTACCTCACGCCCGACCGGTTCTCCCCCAACCGGTACGGGGATGCATCACGGGCCTGTCAGAACTGCAGCACCCAACCGTTCAACGTGCCGATGTCGCGATTCGCACGATCGCGCACCCGCACCTGCCAGTCGCCGGCCGAGTCCGCGCTGCCGACATTCACCGTGTAGGTTTCCAGAATGTCGTTGGCGGAACCGCCGCTGCGGTTGTGCAGGTTGAACACCGAACCGTCCGGATGAATCAGATCGACGATCAGGTCCCCGATATAGGTGTGGGTGATGTCCACGGTCACGTCGACGGTGCCAGACTGGCCGGTGCGGCTGACCGACAGCGGGCTGTAGATGCCGGTGCTGTTGTTGTCCGGAATGTCATAGGACGTGGTGCTTTCGAAACGGTCCTGACCCGGATCGGGGTCGGTACCGTCGCTGCCGATGTTCACCGTGTAGTCTTCGACTTCGCCGTAGCTGAACGAGCCGCAGGCGGACGGCGTGCCGTTGTAGCGCATGACCACACGCATCCGGGTTTCACCTTCCGGTGTACCGCTCGGCACGGTCAGGTTGCCGGAGACCGCACTGCTTGAGGAACCGCCGGAGGTGAATACTTCCTCGCCGCTGTCGGCGAAGTCGCCGTCGCCATTCAGGTCGATCCAGATCTTCCAGTATTCCTGGTAGCTGCTGCTACCGAAATCGGGGGTCAGTGTGACGGCGGTGTCGCCCGTACCCAGATCGATCACCTGGCTGGTGAAGTCGCTGTAGGTGGCGGAGCCGGAGGCATTGCTGAAGCTGCCGACATCGACCTGGCCGATCCACTCGTAGCTGGCGTCATCGCCGGCGGCACTGCAGTAGGTCGGGTCCGGGTCTGGATCCGGGTCGGGATTGTTGATGGCGTCCCAGTCCGGCCGCACCGTGAACAGGCCGTTGCCGATGTCACTGGTGATGATGTTGCCGCTGGCGAAGTAGATGTAGTTACTCCAGGTACCGGAGAACTGCGCCGAGTTCGACCCTGGAATGGTGTCGAAGTAGGCCACTTCGCTCAGGTTGCCGTTGGCGATGTCGGCGGCATCCAGAATGCGCAGACCGGCCCGGTAGTTGGACTCGAACACATAACCGTTCTGGGTGTAGAGGTTGTGGTCGATGGCCTCGGTCGGACCGACGTAACGACCCACTTCAACCGGGTAGTCCAGGTCGCTGACATCGTAGATGTAGGACGTGGTGTTGTGCCCGTTGCGTTGCTCATCCAGTTCGTCGTTCATGATGAGCATTTCGTGGTTGTCGTCCAGGAACCAGCCCTGGTGCGTGTATTGCGAGCCCTGGTAGGGCGTGCGCGATATCTGCATCGGGTTGGTCTTGGTGGTGACGTCCACCAGCGTGATGGTGTCTTCATTGTAGCCGACACAGATCTCACGGCCGGTGTAGTCGCTGTCCGGGCCGTTATAGATCACGCATTGCGCATCGTGGGTATAGCCATCCCCGGAGAAACAGCCGGCATAGCTCGGGCTGGTCGGGCTGGAGATGTCGACCATGTAGAGACCGCCGCTGCACTGGTTGCTGCCGACGACATAGGCATAACCGGTGGCTTCGTTGATGGCGATATTGTGCGCATTGCCAAAGCCGCCCAGGTGCGCGGTCTCGCTCAGGGTACCGCCGGGTGTGACATTACGCAGGGTCGTTAAATCGAACACCTGCAGACCGTGCGTGCTGTTACCGCTGCCGTCGGCGACGATAAAGGCATGGTCGTTATAGGTTTTAACGTCGCGCCAGGAATCCGAGCCGTTGTTGTGCGATGGCAGGAAGCCCAGGAAGACCGGGTTCACCGGGTCGGTGACGTCCACAAACGATGTGCCGTTGGTCCGCGCCACGATGGCGATTTCATCGCCGGTCGATGGATCGGTCCAGCCCCAGATGTCCGTCAAATTGGAGGCGTTACCGCCCATATCTTCCTTGGGCAAAAACGACTGCAAATCTACGTTTTTACAGGGGTATCCAGCCGCATCCCCGTTGACACAGGGTGTGGCGGTATTGTTGGTCAGTGAGGACGACTCCATCAGCGACTGAGGCTGGGATAAGCCACCCCCGCCGTTGCTTTCGTCGAATTCGAAGCCATCGGGGAACATGGCACTGTGCCCCCAGGCCTGAGCGGACAGCCAGAGGGCGCTTGTGGCGACCATAGCTGCAATGGATGATGTTTTCATCATGGGTTAAGTATCCCTCTATTTCAGTTCGTTGTTATTGGTTTGACCCATGTCGACACTCCGACCGGCCACGGACTGCAGGGGAGGCTGTGGCGCTTTCCTTGTCGGGTGAGTACTGCGGGCGGTGGTAGCCGCCACACTCGGAACGCATGGGTGGTTCGCCGTTTTGGGCGAGTCAGTGCCTAAGCAAAGATTGAACCAGTGATCAAAAACGCCTGCATCATGGGGTTACCTCGAACGAAGTAACGAATCGATGGTCATTTTTGGTGCACCACCGGGCGCTTAGGTAACAGGGCAGTGTCACCGAAGGTAATGGGAACGCAAATGCGGGATCGCGAGATTGGGACGGGGTTCTCAATCCCGCCAGTCGGAGACGCCGTAATGGGCCAGGATCTCGTCCAGTTCACCATTGGCGCGCAAGCGGGCCATGCCTTCGCCGAGCAGACGGGCATAGCGTTCGGAGGAGGCCAGGGCTGGCGAGAAGGCAATGTAGACATCGCTGAACTGTGGATCGAGCTCGACGCGACCGGCCAGACGAAACAGATCGACTTCGTTGCGTTGCTTCACTTCATAACGGAACACATACTCGTCTTCCAGCAGAGCATCGATACGACCGCGTTGCAGCATGTTCAGGCCGTTCTGAAGGGGTGTGGGGCCGTACAACTGGGTTACGCGGCTGGCGTTCGCCGGGTCGGTCAGGTACTCCTCGACTTGCGGGCCATAGCTGTAGCCGGCCAGCGAAGCCAGGAAAATGTCCGTCAGCGATTCGATACCCTGAAAATGCCAGCCGGTCTCGCGCGCCACCCAAAACCCGTTGCGCATGCGGCCCTGTTCGATGGCCGGGAATACGAAACCGGGTGCTTCCACTTTCGAGGCGCCGATGGCGCCATTGTATTCCCCGGTCTCCGTCGCCTGCAGCGCCCGCACCCACGGCACGGTTTCGTAACGCACCTCGATGCCGACCTCGGCGAACACGCGCCGGGCGATCTCCACCATAAACCCGGGCGTATCGGATTCCGGCTCGCAATTGTAGGGACACCAGGGGTCCGCAACGATTGTGATGGTGTCGGCCCGCGCCGACACGACAAAACAGACCCACAGCACCGCCAGGATCGGTAGCCATCGGGATAGCATCAGAGCAGAGTCCTTCGTCCGACGTGAGCCCCACAGTATAGACCAGTCTGGCGCTGGAAATCCCGACCGGTTGTTCCACTGCGCGATTCAGCGTTGACCCGTCTACAGCTTCGTTGGGACTAGACGACAGCGAGATCGACCGCATCCGCCGCTGGTCGAACATGACCGAATAAGCCGGTTTCTGGCCGATATCGCTGCCCGCTTACAGCCCCCTCGCCTCTAGAATGGCGCGGTTTCCAACACCGCCCATAAGACCGCACCCCAAAGCGTTCGGTCCGTATTCGAGGTATTCGTCATGTCTCTTCAGCAGACCCAACCCCTACCCGGTCGGCGCGGTCGCGCCTGGCCGCGATTCGATCGTGGCGAAGCCAGCCACCTGGTGCGGCTGGCCACCCCCATCATGCTGGTCGCCTTGGTCAACATGGGCATGAGTGTGACCGACACGGTGATGTCGGCCGCCTTCGGCGCGGATGCTCTGGCGGCCGTCGCGGTGGGCAGCGACGCCTATTCCATCGTCTTCTATCTGGCCGCCGGTATTTTGGGGGGCCTGGCGCCGTTCTACGCCCAGGCGTCCGCCGATGGAGCCGACGGGCGGCTGCGCGTGCTGCGCACCCACGGCTGGGTGCTCTGGGCCCTGGTGTCGCTGGTGGCCGCCCCTCTGGTCTGGTTCGCTCCGGACTTGCTCGCCCGTGCCGGCCTGAACGCGGATTTGCTGGCCGACGGGCGCACCTACACCCGGGCCATGGCGTTGACGATGATTCCGATGCTGGCCATTGCCGTCTATCGCAACCGCCTGACCTCGGTCGAACAACCGGGTGTTCTGTTGAAGGTGACCCTGAGCGCCTTACCGCTGAACGCCCTGTTCAACTATATCCTGATGCACGGCGTCGGTGGCTGGGCCGGCTTTGGCGTCACCGGCGCCGGTTATTCGTCATTGCTGGTGGCGTGCTTCATCGCCGGGTGCCTGGCCGTGATCAGTCGCCGACACGACGGCGGCGGACTGGCCCGACAACTGACCATCGACCTGCTTTGGGAGATCATTCGGGTGGGCTTCCCCATCGGCATCGCGACACTGGCCGAGGTCGGCCTGTTCCTCGGCGCGACCCTGTACGCCGCCAGTTTCGGTCCCGACGCCGTGGCCGCCCATGCCGTCGCCATTCGTCTGGCGGGCGTGACCTTCGCGGTGTCTCTGGGTCTGCTGCAGGCCAGTCTGGTACGTATGGCGCGGCTGGGTGCGGACAGCCCGGCGGCGGATCGGAAAGAGTTGCTGATCACCACGCTGGGCGTCTCACTGATCGCCGGTGTGATCCTGTGTCTGGCGCTGGTGATCGGCGCCCCCTTCATTGCCGAAGGCATCTTTCCGAATCGTATCGACAGCCAGTTGCTGACGGTCTATCTGATCTTCCTGTTGGCTTTGATGGAGTTGCTCGAACCGATGGGCGCCGGCGCCTGCGGCCTGATGCGCGGCCGTAAGGACACCCGCATGCCCATGCTGTTTTCACTGCTCGGCAACTGGGGCATCAGTGCGCCGCTGGCCATTTTACTGGCGAGCGGAATGCAGATGGGTGTGCTGGGCATCTGGATCGGGTTGACCGCCGGACTGGTCGGTACCGTGGTGCTGATGTTGTTGTGGCTGCCTCGGCACGGTCGTTAACCCCGGGAGAACTCAAGGTCCCACCACGGCGCCGACCCAGCGAGTGGCCAGTTCGGCCATAGCCGGGTCGGTCAATCCGTCTTCCGACAGCGAATGCCAGGTTTGAAACCGCAGGCAATGGGTGAGGGTGTGTGACAGCGCTTCGGTGGATTGTGAACCGAAGGCATCGCGCAACCGGTCGCGCACGTCATTCAGGTAATCGTTGAACGCTTGCATCGGGCCTTGCAGCGCGGTCACTTCGTTAACATCCCGAACGGCGCCGACCCACATGTTTTGCGTGTCCCGGTAATACGCGTAAAAGTGCCGCAAGGCGATTTCCGTTTGGGCCAACGGGTCCGCTTCGTTCGACCACAGCTCCGATTGCGGCGGCGGGTTGAGTTCGAGCCAATGGGTGGTGCAGGAGCGGAACAGTTCGGCGTCGTCCGGGAAGTGACGATAGACCGTCAGCCGCTGAACCCCGGCGCGCTCGGCGATGGCGCTGATGGTCGTCCTGGCCGGCCCGACCTCTTCGTGCAACGCCATTGTGGCTTCGACAATGCGCATCCGGGTCTGTTCTTGTTGTTCGGCCCGTTGCTTTTTCTGGTACTTGCGTTTCGTCATGCGAAAACCGTCGGCGACTCGATTCTGAGTGGGCGCACCAGTATACCGGACCGCCTTGAACGGGACGAATCCCCGGGGCCGGATACAGCCCCGGGGATGCCGGCACGGAACGGAACCGTGCTGGCGATCACGCCGCCTCGGGTTCCGGCATCGCACCCAGCTGTTGCAACAGCGTCACGCTGTCGGGTTGAAGCCAGGTCTCGGCGATGCGATCGCCCTCCATGCGATAAATCACCATGCCGCTGAAATCGACGTTTTTACCCGTCGCCGGGATGCCCGCGAACGGCGCCCGGTGGGTGCCGACCACGCGCCAGCGCGCCGCGACATAGTGGTCGTTCGCGATCACCAGCGGTACCTGGGTGGTCATGCCCGGGAAGGCGGCGTTCAGGTTAACGAAGAACTGCTTGTACTCGTCCCGATTGGCCGGATCGCCACCCGGGAAACCGTGCAGCCGCACGTCTTCGGTCACCAGTTCGTCCACGACCTCGGGGCGATTGCCGTGACTCTCGATCAGAAAACGCTCAACGATCTGTTCGTTGCGTTCGGTCCGTTGGGTTTTGCTCATGTTCGAATGCTCCTGTTCGTTTGTATCAGGCCTGGGCCATCATCTGTTCCAGGGCGGCCTGGTCCGGCGCTTCGGCCGGGGTAACGTGACGTGCGGATTCGAGATAGCCGAGCAAGGTCTCGGTCATCCACTCGGCCGGCGGCAGGTGGCTGCCCAATACGCGGTCTACGCCCAGATGTTCGATCTCCCGCAGCGCGGCATCGAAACGCAGCGGGTCGATCTGCGCCAGCCAGGGGGCATCGATGTGCGCCCAGGCCACCAACCCTTCACGCAGTGCGTCCGGGTCGATGTCGCTCGCCGCCCGTGCCGGTTCCCGCAGCACCGCGCCGAGACAATCGGAGCTGTACTGCGTCCGGTCTTTCAGGTCGTACACGGCGCAGGTTTCCGGTGCATCGTAGGTCGGCGGCTGCACCGCCCGCAGTTGCCGATCACCGACGTTTAGGCTCTGACCGGGATTCAACAGATGCACCCTATCGACCTGATGCTGTAGCAGGCCGAGCTTGCCCATGCCCAGGAAGTTGGTGACAACACGCGCTTGGGGCGCCTGTTCGAGTACCGCCGCGAGATTGCCGAGATGGTCCGGATCGGTGTGGGTGATCCAGATCCAGCGCAGGGCTTGCGGATCGATGACCTCGGCCAGGTGCGACAGAAAGTCCTCGCGCATGGCCGCCAGCCCGGTGTCGATCAGCACCGGTTCGTCCGCCCGGATGACATAGGCATTCACCGGCAGTACCCCCATTCCCGGAACCGGGATATAGCCGCCGATCAGATAGGTATTCGGACCGACTTTTCGATGTTCGATTGCAGTGTTCATGGAACCAGTCTCTTGTGGGTTTCAGTGTTTGTGTTCGGATTACTTTAGGTGATCATCGATGTTCACTGAAAATAGTTTAGCCAGAGACTTCTCGGCGTGTCAACATTTAATAAAACAGACGTGTTTAACGAATTAATCGAACAGCGCTCCATACCGAAAACCAACCCAGACGGATGCAACAATCGGCTATAGTGAAGACAGGCAGACCGACTCTTGCCGACGCAATCGCCGCCGTATGCGCCCTGGGAGTACCCGTGCCAACCGATGATCGACGCCATCGCGCGCACCTTCGCCGAGCCATCACCCTCCTGCTCGGGCCGGATTCCGACCCGCTCAGTCAGGCACAACTGCTGTTCGCCCTGACCGCGACAGCGTTCTTGTTCATCGCCCTGGTGTTCAACGTGATCGCCGGCACCGCGGATCCGCGCCTCGACTGGATCTACGCCGGTCTGATGCCGGTTCATGCCTGGCTCTGGTACCAGGGGCGCTGGCATGGCCGTCTGCGACTGACCACGAACGGGGTACTGATTGTTCTCAGCTTCATCGCCCTGCCCACCAACTGGGTGTTCAACGCCGGCTCACATGGACCTACCCTGCTGGTCTCGACCATTGCACTGGCCTACAGCGTCGGCGTGCACCAGCGCAACGATCCGGTGCTGCGCCTCGCCCAGGGCGGGCTGGTGCTGATGCCGGCCGTCATGCTGGCGATCGAACATCGATTTCCGGAATGGATCTTTCAATACCGACACCCGTCGGACCGCTTCGGCGATCTGATCATCAGCTATGTGCTCAGTTCGATCTCGCTCGGTGTATTGATCCTGGGTCATTCGCGGCGCTTTCGGCAGGAACTGCAACGGGCCGACGAACTGGCCGAGCAATTGCGGGAACTGGCCCGGCGCGACAGCCTGACCCAGTTGCTCAACCACCACAGTATTCTGGAGGTGGTCGAACAGCGTCTGTCGGAGCGCCTGCCGGTCACGCTGTATCTCGCGGATATCGACCATTTCAAACGCATCAATGATGAATACGGTCACCAAACCGGCGATGCCATTCTCAAGGCCCTGTCGGATCTGATGCTGGATATTTGTGCGACCATGAACGCCGATGCCGGGCGTCTAGGCGGCGAGGAGTTTCTGCTGATGGTGCCCGGCGGCGTCGATCAAGCCCTGGTGCTGGACCAACAACTGCGCAGCGCACTGGACCGGCGCACCGACCTGGTGTGCCCGGTGACCTTCAGCGCCGGCCTGGCCGAATGGCAACCGGACCAGTCGCTGGACCGCCTCATCCACCGCGCGGACACGGCGCTCTATGCCGCCAAGGACGCCGGCCGGAACCGGACCCGGGTGGCGCCCGGCAGCCCCTGACCGAGCCGTTCAGTGTTAAACGGAAGACCGGCGTCCCGCTCTGTTTTTCGTGTCTAAAAACTGTACAATGCCTGCCTTTTCGAATCGGCCCCTGCGCCGACCCCACTACAGATGAGTCCCTCCTTTGATTTCAACGGCCAACATCACCATGCAGTTCGGGGCGAAGCCCCTGTTTGAAGACGTCTCCGTCAAATTCGGCCGTGGCAACCGCTACGGTCTGATCGGCGCCAACGGCTGTGGCAAGTCCACGTTCATGAAAATCCTGGGCGGTGACCTCGAGCCGACCAATGGCCAGGTCATGCTCGAACCCGGAACGCTGCTGGGTAAGCTGCACCAGGACCAGTTCGCCTTCGAAGACTCGACGGTCATCGACACCGTCATTATGGGCAACAGCGAACTGGCACGGGTCAAGGCCGAACGGGACCGCATCTATTCCCTGCCGGAAATGAGCGAGGAAGACGGCATGGCCGTCGCCGAACTGGAAGTGGCCTTCGCCGAGATGGACGGCTACACGGCCGACGCCCGGGCCGGCGAACTGCTGCTTGGCCTGGATATTCCGCTGGAACAGCACAACGGCCCGATGAGCGCGCTGGCCCCTGGCTGGAAGCTGCGCGTCCTGCTCGCCCAGGCGTTGTTCTCCGACCCGGATGTCCTGTTGCTCGACGAACCGACCAACCACCTGGACATCAATACCATCCGCTGGCTGGAAGGCATTTTGGTCGCCCGCAACAGCACCATGATCATCATTTCGCACGACCGTCACTTCCTGAACAGCGTCTGCACCCACATGGCGGATCTGGATTACGGCGAACTGCGGCTATTCCCCGGCAATTACGATGAATACATGACCGCCGCCACCCAGGCGCGCGAACGCCTGCTCAACGAGAACGCCAAGAAAAAAGCGCAGATCGCCGAACTGCAGCAGTTCGTCAGCCGCTTCTCGGCCAACGCCTCCAAGGCCAAGCAGGCCACCTCCCGCGCTCGCCAGATCGACAAGATTCAGCTCGAGGAAGTGAAGCCGTCCAGCCGGGTCAGCCCCTATATCCGCTTCGAGCAGAAGAAAAAGCTGCACCGCCAGGCGGTGACGCTGACCGATCTCACCTTTGGCTACAACGACGACGCGCCACTGTTCGATCGGTTGAGTCTCAAGGTGGAGGCGGGGGAACGCATCGCCATCATCGGACCCAACGGCATCGGCAAAACCACGCTGCTGAACTGCATGGCCGAAAAACTGACGCCGCAAGCGGGCGAGGTGAAGTGGACGGACAGCGCCGAGGTCGGCTACTTCGCCCAGGATCACACCGACGACTTCGCCGACGACGCGACCCTGATCGACTGGATGTCGCAATGGACGAAGGAAGGCGAACAAATGGTGCGCGGCGCCCTGGGTCGGATGTTGTTTTCCGGCGACGAGATCGAAAAATCGGTCAAGGTGGTTTCCGGTGGCGAACAGGGTCGTCTGTTGTTCGGCAAACTGACGCTGATCAAACCCAACGTCATGCTGATGGACGAACCGACCAACCACCTGGATATGGAATCCATCGAGGCGCTGAACCTCGCGCTGGAAAACTACCCCGGCACCCTGATCTTCGTCAGCCACGACCGCGAGTTCGTGTCGTCGCTGGCGACCCGGATCATCGACATGAGCCCGAACGGCATCGTCGATTTCAGCGGGAACTATGAGGATTATTTACGCAGTCAGGGGTTCGTGTAAGTTACACCAACCGAGCCATCGCCCCGGCGCCGATTTCCAGCGCCCGATAGCGGGCCGGTTGGTCGAACAGCTGGCAAGTGAAGATGATCTCATCGACACCGGTTCGCTCCACGAAAGCGGCCAGCCAGAGCTCGACCTGCTCGGGCGTGCCGGTCGCGGATTCGACCAGCGTCTGCTCCAGTTGCGCCCGTTCCAAGGGACCACAGACCTGGTCGGGCTCCACCGGTGGTTTCAAAGGCCCGGGCGTCCCCCGACGCAACGCCAGAAATTGCTGTTCCACCGAGGTGCGCAGCCGACGCGCTTCGGCTTCGGTATCAGCCGCGAACAGGTTCACCGCCGCCATGCTGTAAGGGCGTTCCAGATAGACTGAAGGTTGGAACTCCTGACGGTACAGGGTCAGCGCGCGACCCAGGTAGTCGGGCGCGAAATGCGAGGCAAAGGCAAAGGGCAGCCCCATGTGCGCCGCCAGGCGCGCACTGAACAGACTCGACCCCAGCAGCCAGACCGGTACCCGCAGGCCGGCGCCCGGTACGGCCTGAACCCGCTGCCCGGGTTGGACCGGCTCGAAATACTCCAGCAATTCAAACACATCGTCCGGGAACCGATCGGCCGCCGTCATCGGGTCGCGTCGCAATGCCTGCACGGTCGCCCCGTCCGTCCCCGGGGCGCGTCCCAGCCCCAAATCAATCCGGTCGGGGTACACAGAGGCCAGGGTCCCGAACTGTTCCGCCACGGTCAGCGGCGCATGGTTCGGCAACATCACACCGCCCGCACCGATGCGAATCCGCTCCGTGCCTTCCGCCACAAAACCCAGCGCCACCGCTGTCGCCGCACTGGCGATGCCGGGCATGTTGTGATGTTCCGCCATCCAGAAGCGCGTGAAGCCCAGCTGTTCGGCTTTTTGGGCGAGTGCGCGGGCGTTGAGCAGGGCCTCGCGTGGGGTGCTGCCTTCGTTGACGGGGGCGAGGTCGAGTAAAGAATAACGGGTCATAACAGGAATCGGGTCTGCGATTGAGGTTCAGCTTCTGGATGGGGGAGATTCAGGCTGAATCAAGCCGGCCGATCGTCACGGTGTTTAAGCCGCTACCGATATGCCCGATGCATTGGATTCCCTACAGATCAACATAACGGGTCTGGTTGCGGCCGTTCGCTTTCACCTGGTAAAGCTGATGATCAGCCGCGGTCAGCAGAGACTTAACCGTTGCACGATCGCTCTTCCCTTGGCTCACAAAACACGCCACCCCGACCGATATCGTTAATGTACCCAGAGGGGACGCTTCATGGACCAGACCCAGGGCGGAGACGGTTTCGTGCAAGTCAGACACCCAGGCCGGAGGCCGGTCCGTGAAGAAAGACAGCACCACAAATTCCTCGCCGCCGAAGCGCACCACCAGGTCGGCGGGTGTCTGATCCAGCGATTTGGCTATACGAACCAAGGCCCGATCGCCTTCCAGGTGGCCATAGTGATCGTTGAATTGCTTGAAGAAGTCGATATCCACCATGGCCAGCGCGACGCCTTCTCCGGGCTCCAGCGTAGTCAAGCGCTCGGACAACCGGGCTTCGAACGAATAGCGGTTTAACGTTCCGGTGAGATGGTCGGTTTCGGCTTTTTCCCGCTCAAGCGATTCCGCCAGATACTGAATGCGCATGAGCCGGTCCATCTGCCATTGGTAGACAGACAGGACGCTGACCGTGACCGCGTAATAAAACAGAGTCCAACCGGTTTCAATTCCCGGTTGCTGCGTAATGACCCCGACAAAGACCGCCAATAGCAACCAAATCATCAGTTTGTGCCCCAGATGCAGCACCGGCAGAATACCGCACAGCATGGCCACCACCATCGGACCACCCTCGGTCAATGCTCCGTAACGACGGGCTGAGGCTAGAAACATCAGGCCAGCCAGTGTGATGACGATTAGGGTTGTCGCGTATAGGCTCATCATCCAGGTCGGATCGCCCAGGCGTGTCCCGATCAGTAAAAAGCCAACCATGACGGCAATCATCGACACGCGATATATATTACTGGTGGACTGCCAGTCATCACCCGTCCACATGGCATAGAGAATAAAGCTCAACCCAACCACGGTTGCCAATGCAATGGACCAGTTCGTGGGTGTCCGCATTCGTCGAATGAAGGAGTCTCGAAACGCTTGCTCTGTCGTATCGGGCCGCCAGGTCAGCCAGGGAAACCAATCCGTCATGGTATGATTCGCTTACACTGTTGGTTCATAGTATCAACCTCCGAGGGCGAGGCAACTCGGCGGTGTCCGCCATCCCTGCTGTGCCGAGAGGCAGCCCATATCCCGGCATGGGCTTGCCTTCGATCCGGCCTCATTACCGGTTTTTAGCACAATCAGGTTGTAGAGTCGGCCGCCATGGACTTAACTACCCGGCGTGGGTGTCATTTCGCATCACCAAGGAAATCACCGCAACGGAAAGGGTATGCCACAGGGGCACAGTGAGGTGATCCAAATGGCGAATTCAACACCCCGGTTGGACTGGAACGAAACGCTGTACGAATCGCTCCAGCACGCCCTGGCACTCGCACTGGGTTATCTACCCCAATTGATCGCGGCACTCCTGCTTCTGATCTTTGGTTGGTTGATCGCACGGCTGGTCCGACTGATCGCACGCCGGTTTGTCCATGCGATTGACGCCTTTCTGCCTCGTTTTCTCGCCCGATACGAGATTGCGACGCCACGGTTTCGGTTGCTGGGGCTTTGGGCGGTCAATACGATCTACTGGGTTATCATTCTGTTCTTTGTGGCCATCGCGGCCAGCATTCTGGAGTGGCGACTTTTCAGCGAGTTCTCCACGGTCATGCTGTCCTACCTGCCACGACTCTTTACCGGCTTGCTGCTGATCTTCGCCGGTCTGGCGCTCAGCGTCCTGGTTCGCTCATTGGTCGAGGCCGCCACGACCACCCGAAACGCCACCGAAGCCTCGGTCTTACCCCGGGTCGCACAAAGCGCGACGGTCGTTATGGCCGTGGTCATCGGTGTCGAGCAATTCGGAATCAACGTCGCTTTTTTCACGACCGTTCTGATTGTCATCATCGGCGTTCTGTTGTTCGGCGCCGCATTGGCTTTCGGACTGGGTGCCCGTCAGTACATGGCCAATGTGATCGGCGCGATCGATGCCCGCAACCATTATCGTGTCGGGCAGACACTGACGCTGGCCGGCGTTAAAGGAACCCTGCTGGACATTTCCCGCACGGCGTTTGTCGTCGATACGGACACGGGCCGGGCGATTGTGCCGGCCCATGTCTTCCACAAACACATCAGCCAGTTCGAGCCCGACACTCCCGAGCCGGACGAACAACCCTAGTACCCCGACAACAAGTTGGCGTCCTCATACGGGGGAAGGACCGGATGAAACACAGTGAACTGAACTTGATCAACACCTACGTCCGCACCCATCCCGATGCCGCAGCGCGGGAACTGGAGCGACACCCTGTTGATCTCGCCACCGACCTCCTTCAAAACCTGCCGTTGAGACAGGCCCAACGACTGTTTGAACATCTTGTGCCGGCCTTGGCCGCTCGGCTGCTGCAGGCGATTCCTGACGAGTTGTCTCTGACTGTGTTGTCGTCTATCGATGCCCGCAAGGCCGTTGCCATTCTAAGGTGCCTGTCGAATTCGGTACGGATCGGGATGCTCAAAAACCTGCCCGAACGACGTACGGTTTTGTATCGATTTCTGCTGTCCTACCCGGAAGACACCGTTGGCGCCTGGATGATCGCCGACACGCTGATGATGCCGGCGTCCATCAATGCCGCCGATGCGCTGGCTCGGCTGACGCGTGCCGATTCCGAATTGGACAGCGATGCCCTTCCTGTCGTGAACGATGCGGGCCAACCCATCGGGCTGGTGAGTGCGAGACGTCTACTCACAGCTCCAGCGGACGTCGGCCTTGGTCAACTGGCAATTTCCCCTTGCCCGACCCTGCCAGGCCGAATGAAACTTTCCGCCGCACTGACACATCCACTCTGGACCGTTCACAGCACTCTGGTCGTGTTGGATCGATATCGGGTAGCGGTCGGAGTGCTGCGACACCATGATCTCAGATGCGCATTGGCACAGACGGAACGAGCGCCAGCCTCCTCACCATCGGCATCCACTGACACCCTGAGCACTGTGGGGCCGCTTTACGCCGAGTGTTTGGTCGCGTTGCTGACTCTGGTGGCTTCGGCACCATCCGCCCCCGCCGAGCCACGTTTATGACCAACACCCCGTTGCATTCCTCGAAAGAACCGTCAGCACCGGCCACCGTCCTGACGCAATCCTATTTGCGTGACTATCCGCGTGAGGCCGCCCGAGCGCTGGAGTCGATGCCGCCGGATGAAGCCTATGCTTTGCTGGCTACGCAAAGCCCCCCGATCGGCAACCGAGTCTGGATCGAACTGACGCCTTCCATGGCGTCACACTTGCTTTCACGGGCTACCGATGAAGTGGCCGTACCATGGCTTAGAGCCCTGGATACAGGACTTTGCGCCGCTCTGCTGAAGCGCTTTGACCCGGAACAGCGAAGCCGGCTTTTAGCCTTGTTGACCCCCGACCTGAGTGCTGAATTGAGTGACCTCATGGCCTACCCCTCCGACTCCGCGGGTGCAATGATGGAGACTCGGGTTATCACGCTCAACAGTGACAGCACAGTCGAGACCGCGCTGGCGCAGTTGAAACATTTTCCGGCCACCTCGCGACGCCGTCTGTACGTCGTCGACTCCGGCCAGCGCCTGGAAGGTCAAGTGGGCCTGGAAGCCCTGGTCGTGGCCGCACCGGAACAGACTATGCGTGACATCGGCACCGACACACCAGTGTTTGTATCGCCATTGGACACCAAAGACGAAGTGGCCGACCTGTTGGAAAAACACCGCTTGGATGCGATACCGGTGGTCGATATTCACCAGCGTCTACTGGGCGTGATTCGTGGTCCCAATGCCATCGACACACTGCGTGAGGACATATCCGCCGACATTCAGACCATGGTCGGAGTCAGTCGGGACGAGCAGGCGTTGTCGAGCAGCCTGTTCGCGGTTCGCAAACGCCAACCCTGGTTACAGATCAACCTGTTGACTGGCTTCCTGGCCGCGGCCGTGGTCGGCCTGTTTGAAAGCACGATCGCGCAAGTCACCGCTTTGGCGGTATTGATGCCGGTGGCGGCGGGCCAATCGGGAAACACCGGCGCGCAGGCACTCGCCGTCACCATGAGAGGGTTGACGTTGAGAGAGATCACCTTACGGCATTGGACGCGCGTCATGCTCAAAGAAGCGGCCGCGGGCTGCCTGAATGGCCTGGCCGTTGCCATTACCGCAGCACTGGGGGTGTATGTCTGGAGCCGAAACCTGATCCTGGCTTTGGTCCTGGCCCTGTCGTTAATTATTTCCATGACCATCGCCGGAATGGCCGGGGCACTGGTCCCCATTGTCCTCAAACGGCTCGGCCAGGATCCCGCACAGTCATCCTCGATCATACTGACCACCATTACGGACATTGCCGGGTTCCTGTCCTTTTTGGGGATCGCCACCCTGATGCTGGTTGTATTCAGCGATGCCATGACCTGACTATGCCTCTAAAACCGGGGCTTCCGCACAGTCTGTTGCAACGCAGTGTGATAATTTATCGCATCCGGACTGATACAAGGACGACAGTGAGACTCCGTATGACACGATGCAAGGCATTCAAGCTCCTCTTCGCACCGGCCACGATGTTACTGATGGCACTGCCCGCCTGGCCCGCTCCCTTCTTTTCCGACGGGTTCGAATCCGGTACGCTCGACCACACCGAACCGGGCGTCCAGTACGGCTCCAGTATCTATACCTCGGTTACCAACGAGCGCGCCCGCACCGGGCAGTTTGCCCTCCGCTTCACGTTCAAGGGTGGCGCCACCGGCGAGGACGCCTGGTCGGAACAACGCCTGTCGTTCCCCGACCGCACTGAACTCTGGATCGCCTACGACCTGTACGTGCCGTTGAACTACGCCCACCGAACCGAGTCCGGAGCAAGCAACAACAAATTCCTCGCCATCTATCGCGCGCCCTACACCGACCCCGGATTTCACCTGAACTGGTCGGTGAACCCCGATGGAGACGGCGGCTCCAACCTGTTCCTGCACCGGTACCGGAACGGGACCGAGCAAGCCGCCCGCCCCCCGGCCGACGACTTGGGCGTGGGTGTGCTGACCGCCGACGACCGCGGACAATGGGTGCGTATCGAAGCCTTCATCCGCGTACCGTCGTCTGCAGACAGCAACGACGGTGTAATGCGCATGTGGAAAAACGGCACTTTGGTGACCGATGAAACGGCCCTGAACAACTACGGCGGGGACGACGAGAATTACTTCAATGAACTGTACCTGTTGGGCTGGTCCAACTCAGGATTCGATGAGGACACAGTTCTGTACATCGATAACCTGAGCCTCAGTGAGCAATCATTGGCTGCACCCAAACCGCCGCGCAATCCGACCATTCGCATTGAGGTGGATTCGGAGTGATGGAATGACAAACGCCCTGGTTGACCGACGATCGACAACCGGACGACTCGTCACGAAAGCTATCAGGCCATCCGGATGACCTGACTGGAAAACACCGGTCTAATTCAACAGTATGCTATCGATCGTCCGAATAACTCATACTGTGGACTTGCAAATCACGCTCATGTTCCAAACGCTTCAACTGACGCAAATTCATGCCATTATTTGACCGCCCGACCCGACTTTTTGCAGAGTCTGCTAATTCCCAGTCAAGGGTGATACCCACCGTACTGATCGCCAGGTAGTCCCATTGATTCCGGCTGGATATCGTGAAGGTATCGCCGTTACCAACAATGTCACCTGAATCATTGACAGATAGGAACAGGGACGCGATCAGATAGCCATCTTCGTCAAAGTAGTTTATTTCGGAAAAACCATATGATAAGTCGATAGACTTTCCAGTATTGTTGACAAAGGTCGCCGATTCGTCTGAATCCCATTCAAGCTGAACAAAACTCACCACACCTTCTTTTGAATAATCCCTGACCTGCGCGGTGATTGAACTGACATGAAATGATACGGCTCGATCGAAGTCGTCGATCGGATCGTAACCGAGATACTCCCCGAATTGTATGGACTCCCCTGCACTGATGCATGTACTGGTGGTTACCGAACTGCCTGAATATATTTCACCGTCCAAATAACTACCGTCACTTTCGTGCAAGACACTACCGTTTTCATCCAGAACTGATGGCTGATTGAAACTAACGAGACAATAGTCCGATTCACTCTTGTTTGTTAGCAAAAACGTATAGGTTGGCTGGGAACCACTGAAGACTTTAACGGCATTTTCGATTTCCAATCCGTCTGGAGCGCTGTCGACCGTAACGGGCAGACTTTTCCTCATCGGTTTCGGGTAGTCCTGGCCAATGCACTTGGCGTCGGGCAATTGAATCAGGATTCCGTGAGATCCATTCGACTTCGCAGTGTCATGTTTCCCAAAGTCACACATTCCATTGACTACCGACCCGGTGCCGTCGGATAGACTGTCACCAGAGCCACCATCAGAACCTGTGTTACAGCCCGATAACACCACTCCCAGACTAATGACAACTAAACGAAAAATTGTCCGAATCACGACCCCTTACCCCTTATAAAGTGATCCATTTCCAGCTACTGAAGATCATCAACAACCAGGCGAAACCCATTTTCCCCATCTGTTAAGTAGTATCGATCCCCATTAGCAAGCGAAATGTCGAACGGAGTTCCATACATTGTCCATTCAGTTTCTGCCGCCATCGTGGTTGACGCAAACTGTTTGATGCGGCCATTCGATTGTGCCAACAACACTTTGGAATTTACAGTATCAAAGCCAATAGCCTCCACCATGACACCACTAACGGTCAATTCATCGACAAAGGTCATGTCCAATGCATTAAACAGGTCACCACCACGCGTAATTAAATAGTCACCATTGGGTGTAGCCCAGACATTACCGGACATTCGATGATCACCATGGTAGGGGGAATCTCCTTCACTTACGATGGTATCTCCACTGATATCAAAGGATTCTATGTCACTGGGATTTAAATCGGTATCAGCTGCAAATACTCGACTCTGGTCAGCTGACAAAAACAACCTTGATCGTTGCCGAATAGTCGCGCTATCCAACAACAGACTATTACTCGTATCGTATTTCTCAATAGTGGTCCATTGGTCGGAACCGGAGGAGACCACTATATGCCCGGAGTCAGTCGCCACTAGATCATAGGGATCGACTTCGACGGGTAGCGTCCCAGTGAGTGTCAGGTCCGACAGGTCAATAATGGCAACCGCGCCGGATTGACCGGTTTCGTCTGTAGAATTGACAAATTCGTTATCCATCAAGGCTATGTACAAGGTCGATATGTCCGGTGAAACGGTCATGCGATTGGGCATCCGACTGAAGTTGATTGAAGCCGCTTCCGTCATTTCAGGTACATTCAGAATCGTCACTGAATTGTCGTCTTTATGGCTGAAGACAACATACCCTTTAGAAGGCAATAGCATGGATTCCGTAATAACCGGCAATGAATCCGGTAAAGGGTAAAGATCACTCAATAACGTGTCCTGAGCATCATCAATACCGTCATTATCATCATCAGGATCAGCGACATCACCAATCCCATCCCCATCATGGTCGGACCACTCATTGGCATCCCACGGGAACGCATCCTGATCATCCGCAATACCGTCGTTGTCGTCGTCGGAATCGATGGCGTTACTATTGCCGTCACCATCGGTATCGAGCAGTTCCGATGATTGAAGCGTCGAGATGAAATGATCGGTGGCGACTTCTTCCGTTACCAATGCATCGACGGTGTCCAGGTCCCAGATAAGCCCACTGATCTTGTAGCTCGACTCAAACGTGTCCGGCGCTACGGAAAGATCATTCAATAAGATGTCATTCGAGGTTACTGCTGCAATGTTATCCTGAGTCAATACGATGCTTTCTTCGTAAAGGCCGTCGTCATCGAGTGTTTGGATCAATCGAGCCAGGTTGGTGACTTCTTGCGACTGGTGATTATCCGTTTCGAGCAAATCCAGGAGAGTCATCACCGGTTTCGCAGCCACTTCAGGGAACACCAAAGAACCGATAGAGAACTGGACCGTGTCGTCCGTGTTGTAGTCGAACTGCCCCAGAGCACTGGTCACACCCTCCACACCGGAGGAGGTTTGATACGTCAACCCTTGAATGCGCGAATCCAGAACCACGCCGGTATGCTCACCAGTGATGGGTTCCAATGGTTCGTTTAATACAGTATTGATGCTGACCTGTACCGATGAGCTCCCAAGCCAACTCAATCCTTCGAACGGGCCGCTCTTGGTATCGCCTGCGTCATAGGTATTCACGGCGACATATTGGGCATCCGAAAGGCTGTATCCGCTGTTTATATTGAACATATCCAACGGTAATTTGTAGGTCTTGGATCCGTTGGTTTCGATAACCGACGCATCCAGCTCCAGATAATTCATGAACCAGTTTTCGTCGGAATCCGCAACCCAGAACTGTATTTCGCCCACACGATCATCCGACACTGTGACATTAATGGACAGGCCGTCATCGTACCGAGTTACATCGTTGACAATGGGTATTGATAGACCGGAAACCTGATCATCAGCCTGGCTCGAATAGTCATTGGGGTGAATCATGACACTGCCCGCCGCAGGTTCTTCACCGTTCGCACCGGCTATGGAAAAAATCTGACTGGTGGATGCGCCTGCTGTATCAAATACCTCGGCCTTGTAGCCGTGCATGGGGAAGCTCCGTTCTCCCGTATCGGATTCGGAATCCATGTAGATGAATCCTTTGAAATACAGCACTCCATTCCGCTTATACAGGTTTTCATTTCGATCCAATATGTAATATGTGCCATCCGGAAACGTCAGGCGGACATGATCGACATCGTCAAAGCCGTTCGCATCTTCTACCTGGAAGTCGGCGGTGAGGGTCATATCGCTCTCCGCTTCATGGCTGTCGTGGGACCGAACGTAAGTCCTGATATCCACAAATGTGGGTGCCGAATTTCCACTTCCGCCCCCCGAGGAATCCCCTCCGGGCTGACAAGCGGTCAGAATCCCTGCGATACCTATTAGCGCAGCCTGAAGAATTGAACGGGACGGCATACCTCGACTCCTATCGCGTGATAAAAAGGCATAGACCGTCAACACTATGTAAAAATATTCGACACCGCAACCATATTAGCCGGATGTTTTTGTTACCGATCGTCAATTAATCGACGACCACTACGCAAACACCGTCACCGTCTGCCGGCTGATCGCCACTAACTCCCCATGCGTATCCCAGATGTTCGCTTCGGTATGGCCGTAGCCTTCACCGGCCTGACGGGTGTCGCAGTGGTAGGCGAACCAGTGGTCGGGTTGCACCGGGCGGTGGGGGTGCAGGAATTCCATGTTCCAGGCCAGGGAGCTGGCGGGGGCGGGTTGTTTGAGTTGTTGCAGCAGCGTTGGCGGCCAGGTGTCGATCAGGGCGATGAGGTGAGCGTCGGTGAGGGTTTCCGGGGTGTCCTTGAAACGCATGTAGCCGCCATGATGGGCGGTTTTGGCGCCGGTGAAGGGGAATTGGCCGTCGACCAGGGCCAGGTCGACATGCTGGAAGAACTGGGGCGTGACCTTGGGGATAAACGGCAGGAAGGTCGGTTTTTCCGGCCAGTCGAACGGGGGTTTTTGGTCATTGACCACGCCGGTGGAGGAGTCGCGCGCGACGCCAAAGCTGGCGAGCAGCACCTGGGCGACCTGGCCGTCCTGGGTAATGCGCGCCAGGGCCTGGGTGACGTTCTTGCCCTCGCGCAGGATCTCGACCTCGAACCCGAACGGCTGCCCGGTGGCGATCGGGCCGACAAAGCTGACGCTCAGGTTGCGCAGCACCCGGTCGTCGGCGATACGATTGCGTAAGACCCGGTAGGCGAGTGCGGCCGACAGGCCGCCGAACAAGGTGCGGCCCTGACCCCAGCTGTCCGGTACGCTCATCTGGCCGTCGGTGCCGCAGTCGTGGGCCTGGTTCAGCAGTTCGTCGATGGTGGTCATGGTCGCTGTCCTGTGTCTCGTGTGTATCGGTTCAGTCGGTGGCTGTGGTTTTTTCGTCTTCCTGTTCCAGGTCATTCGCCAGGAAGCCACCGGTCTGGTGCGCCCAGAGGTGAGCGTAGATGCCACCGGCCTGAATCAATTCATGGTGGGTGCCTTCCTCGACGATGCGTCCCCGGTCCATCACGATCAGGCGATCCATGGCCGCAATGGTGGAAAGCCGGTGGGCGATGGCGATCACCGTCTTTCCCTGCATCAACTGATACAGGCTGTGCTGAATGGCCGCTTCCACTTCCGAGTCCAGCGCCGAGGTGGCTTCGTCCAGCACCAGAATCGGCGCGTCCTTCAATAATACCCGCGCGATGGCAATGCGCTGGCGCTGACCGCCGCTCAGCTTAACACCCCGCTCGCCCACCTGGGCGTCGAAACCGGTGTTGCCGTAGGGATCTGTGAGCCCCTGGATAAAATCGTACGCCTCGGCGCGTTTTGTGGCATCGATCAGGTCCTGTTCGGTGGCATCGGGACGACCATAAAGGATGTTGTCGCGCACCGAGCGGTGCAGCAGCGAGGTGTCCTGCGTTACCATGCCGATGTTCGCGCGCAGGCTTTCCTGGGTCACATCGCGAATGTCCTGACCGTCGATCAGGATCCGGCCGGATTCCACATCGTGAAAGCGCAGCAGCAGGTTCACCAGCGTCGACTTGCCCGCCCCGGAGCGCCCCACCACACCGACTTTCTCGCCGGGCTTGATGCGCAGATCGAGATGATCGATCACGCCACTGCCCTGGCCATAATGGAAACCCATGTTGTCGAAACGAATCTCACCGTGCTCGACCCGGATCGGCCTGGCATCGTCCCGGTCGGTGATGTCGTGCGGCTTCGACAAGGTCGTGATCCCGTCCGCCACCGCACCGAGGTTCTCGAACAGCGCGCCGACTTCCCACATGATCCACTGCGCCATCCCGTTGAGACGCAACGCCATACTGACCGCAATCGCGATGGCCCCGACCGTGATCGCCTCCTGCATCCACAGCCCGATGGACATCGCCGCCACGGCGAAAATCAAAACGTAGTTAATCAGGTCCACACTGAAATTGAACCCGGTCACGAGCCGCATCTGCCGGTACACCGTATCCAGAAACCCGTCCATGCCCTCGCGCGCATAATCCGCCTCACGATCCGTATGCGAAAACAACTTCACCGTCGCAATGTTGGTGTAACTGTCCACGATCCGCCCGGTCATCCCGGCGCGTGCGTTCGCCTGCTCCGTCGACACCTTCTTCAGGCGCGGCACAAAATACGACTGACTGCCGACATACAACGCCAGCCACGCCATCATCGGCAGCATCATCCAACTGTCGAGCTGCGCCAGCATCACGATCATCGCCGTGAAATACACCAGGATGTACACCAGGACATCCAGCATCTTCATCACCGTCTCGCGCACCGACAACGACGTCTGCATCACCTTCGTCGCGATACGCCCGGCGAAATCGTTCTGATAAAACGACAGACTCTGCTTCAGCAAATACCGATGCGCCATCCAGCGAATCACCATCGGGTAATTACCCAGCAACGTCTGATGAATCACCAGACCGTGGAGAATACTCACAACCGGCAACGCCACCAGCAGAATCACCGCCATCCACAACAGACGACCGCCCTCATCCTGCAACAACGTCGACCGATCCTGCTCCACCAGCCAATCCACCAACTGACCCAGAAACCCGAACAGCGTCACTTCCAGAATCGCCAGAATGGCCGTCAGCAACGACATCACAATCAGAGGGACCTCCATCCCCTTCGTGTAATGCCGTAAAAAAGGAATCAACTGCTCCGGCGGCTGGCCGGGTTCATCCACCGGGAACGGACGGATCAGACGCTCGAAAAAGGCAAACATGGCGGGTCCTGGGTACTTGGAGGTTCAATAGGGAACCGGCCAGTATAGTGGAATTTCATTCAGCCCGAATGAGCCATAGGTCACAGCTGCCGAAGGGAATGATTGCTGAACACAATGGCACTGTAGCGAGCGTTGGATGCCAGGGATGCTCAAGCGGGGATGTGGGCAGCAGGGATGCTGCCGTCAAGCCTCCATGGATGGATACACGGCGACCCCGATTGAGCATCCCTGGCAGCCAGCGCGGACCATTGGCAACATCAGCGCGGACCATTGGCACTTCAAGACGTTCGACGCTCCCGCCCACACGCCCAGCAGACCTCGAAACTCGCCCCGTTTCGCTCCCCGCACCGGCCGCAAAACCAATCCTCCCCGGCGCCACGAGCCTGCGCCTCATCAATCAACTGCACCGCCCGGTCATAATCCCGATCATCCACCACCCACAACTCCGGCCAGGTATCGATCGGCGCCAACTCCCCCATGCCCCCGCCGGCATACTCATTGTGCAGCTCGCACCCGATGCCCACGCTCTCCACCAGAGTCTGGGCATTGGCGACCGCGTACAGATTGGGGTGGGTATAAACCAGTTTCATTCAGGCACCGATGTCGGATGGGAAGGAACACACTGTGACACCCCCATCAAACGCAAATGAAAGCCGTTTGACAACCCCCACCCCGCTGCTAGCCTCAGATTCACTGACGTTGACACACCACCGGGCAAGGACCGCCTCACTTTGACTCGGGAGGAGGCTATGCAACGCCTATCCACCGGTATACCCGGCCTGGACCAGGTCCTTCATGGCGGCGTGATCGCCGAATCGGCCTATCTGGTTCGCGGCGGACCGGGCCGGGGTAAAACCACCCTCGGACTTCACTTCCTCTACGCCGGCGCCCCGGACGACCACAGCCTGTTCATCGGCTTCCAGGAATCCGACCGCCAGTTGCAACACAACGCCCGGGCCATCGGCCTGGATGTCTCGCACATCACCTTTCTCAACCTCTCGCCCGACGAGCACTTCTTCACCCAGCAGGAACACTACGACGTCTTCGCCGCATCCGACGTCGAACAGGCACCGCTGTCGGAATCCATCGTCGAGGCGGTCGAACGGCTGCAACCCAAACGCGTCTTCGTCGACTCCCTCACCCAGTTGCGCTTCCTGACGGCCGATGTCTTTCAGTACCGCAAGGAAGTCCTGTCCTTCCTGCAGTACCTCAAGGCACGCAACGCCACCGTCGTGTTTTCGTCCGAACACAGCGACAACACCCCGGACGACGACCTGCAATTTCTCGCCGACGGCGTCCTGTCGCTGACTGAAGACGAGATGGGTTCCGTCCTGTGTGTGGATAAATTCCGTGGCTCCAGCTTCATGCATGGGTGCCACCAGATGCGCAACGGTGCGGCGGGCGTGGAAGTCTTCCCCCGGCCGGTTCCGCCGGTCGAGGAATTGACCGAAAACCGCTTCAAGGCGATCCCGACCGGCATCGAACGGCTCGACACCCTGCTCGGCGGCGGCCTGGAGAGCGGCACCATCACCATGCTGACCGGCCCTTCCGGGATCGGCAAATCGACCCTGGCCTCCTGCATCGCCTCGGAAACCGCGCGCATCGAAGGGCACGCCTGCGTCTATTTGTTCGAAGAAGAGGTCTCGTCCTTCCGCCACCGCGCCAACAACCTGGGCATCGATCTGGAAGGACCGCGGGACCAGGAAGCGGTCACGATTGAGCAGGTGGAACCGATGCGCTATCTGGCCGACGAGTTCGCCAGCAAGGTCTACCGCGACGTCATGATGCGCCAAACCCGGCTCGTGGTGTTCGACAGCACCGCCGGATTTCAATTGACGCTGATGGACGAGTCGATCAAGTCGCGCCTGCATGCACTGGCGAAAAGCCTGGCCCGCATCAACGTCTCGGTGTTGCTGGTCAACGAAACCGCCATGCTGACCGGTAATCCGAGTCTGTCGGAAAAAGGCATCAGCTATCTGGCGGACAACATCATCTCACTGAGCTATCGCGAAGAGGGCGACAACCTGGTCAGCCAGTTGACCGTCGCCAAGAAACGCCTCAGCGATTTCGACCGTCGGCCGCACCGGTTCCAGGTCGGGCCCAAGGCGGTGGTTATTCGGGATGACTGAGTCCGGGCCGCAACGCGACACGGAAGCCGTGCTGTTGGTGATCCGTTCGCAGGGCAACCGCAAGGTGCTCGGCCGATTCCTGGCGGAACACGGCCTTAGGGGCCTGGAAGCGGTCGACGAAGACAGCCTGGCGACCGCACTGTCCCTGGATGCGCCTATTCGACTGGCGCTGGTCGATGTCTCGGGGTTCGGTGCCGGCACCTGGACCCTGTGCGAACGGCTGCGCACCGCCGGCGTTCCGTTTATTGTGCTGTCGCCGTCGCGCGGGCTCCGGGCCAGCCACGAAGCGCTGGCCTACGGCGCGCTCAGTGTTATCGAAAAACCGGTGGAAAAAGCCGCGCTGATCCACTTGCTGAAGAGACTGGAAGGCCGTTGACGAGGGCACCACTGCCATGGGTAAGATTCATCCGATCCACTTACGCGCTACCGCACAGTCCGCCGACACCGATCCGAATCGTCTGGACCTGTCTCACGCGCGTGTGCTGCTGGCCGTCGGGTCCAGGGGCAATCGCGACCGGTTGCGGGCGCATTTCCAGGCGCAATACGACCTGGTCGACCCCCACCAACTCACCGCCGAGGACGGCCAATTCGACCTCGCCATCGTGGACCCCAGCGGTTATCGACGCTGGCACCAGGCCGTGCTCGACGCCAAACTGCACGAGGAACCAGTGTTCCTGCCCACCATTCTGATGGTGTCGCGCAACGAGTTGTCGCTGCATTTGAAATCCTACGGTGACCTGGTCGACGAGTTCATCGTCACCCCGGTGGATCGACTGGAATTGTCCGAACGCGTCGCCATGCTGTTGCGCGCCCGGCGCATGGCGCAGGAACAGCAGGCACAACTGGCCTACCTCACCACACACGATCGTGTCACCGGGCTGCCCAACAAACCCCGCTTTCTGGACACCCTGTCGGACCGAATCGTCGACGCCTCGGTGCTCAACCGAACGGTGCAAGTCGTCGTGCTGGCCTTTGACTTTACACCCATCATGCGCTCGCTGGGTCACCATGGACTCGACCGGGCGGCGAAAACCTGTTCGGCCCGGCTGCGAGCGCTGTTGGCTCCGGACTGCACCCTGGCACGACTGACCACCGACACCTGGGGGCTGATTCCACCACCGGGCCAATCGATGGACGCCTTGGTGGAGCAGTGCCAACGTCTTCAGTCCGTGACCGACAAGCCCATACCGGTCAACAATGAACGCATTCATATCGACATGACCCTCGGTGTCGGCGTCTACCCGGACGACGCCACAGAAGCCTTGGGCGCACTGGATTGCGCCATCAACGCGCTGTCCTCGGCGACGGATTCAACGCCTCGATTCTACTCCCGTGCAATGCAGCACCGCGCCTTACGCTTTATCCGCACCGAGACCCGGCTGCGCGACGCCTTCGGCAAGAACCAGTTCGAACTCTGGTTTCAGCCTCAAGTGAGTCTCGCGGACCATCAGGTGCACCAAGTGGAAGCGCTCGTCCGCTGGCGGTTGCCCGGTGGTGAGGTGGCGCCGCCGAACGAATTCCTGCCGGTGGCCCGGGCCGCGAACCTGACGGTCCCGCTCGACCGTTGGGTGCTGACCACGGCCTGCGCCACCCTGCGCAAATGGCTCGACGACGGGCTCAACATCGACCGGATGGCCGTCAATATCACCGCCGAAGATGTGCGATGCGACGATTTCGTGGCCTTTGTCCGTTCCCAACTGGTGCGTTTTGGATTGCCGCCGTCGGTTCTGGAACTGGAATTGACCGAATCGACCTTGATGGATGCCAACGACGACACTTTGCGGAAACTGTCGGAACTGCGCGATCTGGGGCTGGACATCGCCCTCGACGATTTCGGCACCGGCTATTCCTCGCTCAGCTACCTGCACACCCTGCCGATCAATATTCTCAAGATCGACCAGTGTTTCATCCGCAACATTCTGACCGTCGAGACCGACGCGGCCATCACCCGCTCCATCTTATGGCTGGCCAACAATTTCCGGCTGAACACCATCGCCGAAGGCGTCGAAAGCCGGGAGCAGGCGGACTTCCTGAAAGCCCTTCACGTGGACATGACCCAGGGCTACCACTACGCCAGGCCGATGCCGGACCCGGCGTTTCGACAATGGCTCGATCGCTGGCGACAGGGGGATTCCGTAGCCAGCTGAGTTCTCGCTTGTGCGGGACGGGACAGACTCCTAAAATCGCCGCGTCATTGAGGAGTCTGTCATGAGCACCCATGTGTCCCCGGCCGCCGTCGCGCTCAAGCGCATCGAACAAAGCCGCCTGTTTCAGAGCGCGGTGATTTTCATCATCGTCCTGTCCGCCCTGGCCATCGGCGCCAAAACCTACGACCTGCCGCCCCTGGTTGAAAGCAGTCTGTCCTTTCTCGACAGCGCCATCACCTTCTTTTTCCTGGCGGAAATTCTGCTGCGCTTCATCGCCAGCGAGGATAAAAAGCGCTTCTTCAAGGACGGCTGGAACCTGTTCGACACCGTGGTGGTAATCGGCAGCCTGATTCCGCTGGAACACGCCGATGCCGTTCTGATCGGCCGGCTGTTGCGCGTCTTCCGTGTATTGCGACTGGTCTCGGTGGTGCCCGAACTGCGCTCGTTGATCAACGCCCTGCTCAAGGCGATTCCGCGCATGGGCTACATCGCCCTGCTGATGTTCATCATCTTCTACATTTACGGCGCCGTCGGCGCCCTGTTCTTCGCCGGCATCAACGAGACGCTCTGGGGTGACGTCTCCATCGCCATGCTGACGCTGTTCCGCGTCGCCACTTTCGAGGACTGGACGGACGTGATGTACGAGACCATGGCCGTCTACCCGATGAGCTGGGTGTTCTACCTCAGCTTCATCTTCCTGACCGCCTTCGTGTTCCTCAACATGATGGTCGGCGCCATTCTCGACGTCATGACCGCCGAGCAAAACGCCAGCTCCCAGGAACAGGCTCACCAGGAACGTCACGACATGGCCGAACAGTTGATCCGGATGCAGAGTCAACTGGATGAAATGCATCGGATGATGACCGATCGGGCGGGGCCGCCCGAGTCCCGGGACGATCACCGCTGACGGGCGGCACGTCCGCCGGACCCGGCCATCAAGAATCATGCTGCTCCGCCGCTAACCCGGAGACACTTTCCAACAGTGCGCGGAGCCTGTAATGACGATTCAAACCCGGATACGGCTGTCTTTGGGCGGCTTGTTAGTCTTGATGGTCATCGTGGCCCTGGCGGGCTATCTCGGCGGTCGGACCGTGGCCGGCCTGGCCAACTACTACTCCACCGGCCTGATACCGGGTGTCACCAATTACGGGGATATGCGCCATGCCGCCGCCCGATTGAAACTGCACGTCTACCAGCAGGACTTCGACGGGCTGGAGGCCACCATCGAAGAAGCGGAGCGGACGGTCGAGGTTCTGGCCGCGTCCGCCCAGGGTGAAAACGCGCCGTTCGAAGGCAATACCGACATTTCGAGCCGCATTGTCCGTACCGTCGAACTGATGGACCGGTTGATCCGCGAAGTCGAACGCTACGAACCCGGATCGCCCATCGACGGCGACCTGCTGGCGGCCTTCCAGGCCTGGGATGACAATGCGCCGGAAGCCGAGTATGTGATCGACCGCATCGTCAGCATCGTCGATGCTCAGATCGGCTCGATCCTGGATCGGGTGCTGAACGTGATCGCCGGTGTCGCCCTGGTCTCCGTCGTCATTTTCATTCTGGTCGCCTTCAGCTTGTCCCGCCGACTCAAACGCGGCATCGAACGGCTCCTGGGATCCTTCGGCGCGGTGTCGAACGGAGACCTGACCGCCCGTGCCGATGAGACCCATAAGGACGAATTCGGCCAACTGGCCCATCATTTCAATCAGTTGGCCGGGAGTCTGGCCGAGACCCTGGGTCAGGTGACCCGAATGTCGCAGGAGCTCCATGACCTCTCGGCCGAGTTCAATCAGGCCAGCCGCAATTATTCGGATCGGGCCCGCCATCAGTCCGACGAAACCCAGCAGGTCGCCACGGCGATGACGGAGATGTCGGCCAGTGTGCGCGAAGTGGCGCAAAACGCCGTGGACACCGCGCGCAGAGCCCAGGACGTCAATCAACAGGCCGGTCAGTCGAGAACCGAAATCGACGCCTCGGTGCAGTCCGCCGAGCAGATGCAGCAACAGATGAAGACGTTGTCCGACGACATCCTGTCGCTGAAAGACCAGACCGACGACATCTCGGTCGTGGTCAAGACGATCAACGACATCGCCGAACAAACCAACCTGCTGGCGCTCAATGCGGCCATCGAAGCCGCCCGGGCCGGCGATCACGGACGCGGGTTCGCGGTCGTCGCCGATGAAGTCCGCACGCTCTCCATAAAAACCGCCGAATCCACCAAGCAGATCGAGAAAGTCATCGACTCCCTGCAGCGTCAGGGGGAAGCGGCGGCCGCGTCGGCGCAATCCAGCGTCGAGGTCGTGACCACAAGCACGGCGACCATCGGTCGCATCGGCGAAGGGCTGCAACAGATTCTGGGCGCCATCGAGGAAATCTCATCGATGAACGAACAGATCGCCACCACCAGCGAAGAACAGTCCAAGGTGGCGGAAGACATGAACACCAATGTCGTGCGCATCAGCGACCTGTCCGAAGACAATGCGCGGGAGACCGAACACCTGGTGGCGGGCATTCAACACATCGACGAAATGTCGGGCCAGCTCAAGGAACTGGTGTCGAGCTATCAGGTGTCCTGAGCGGACCGGCCGGCGTGTTCAGCGGATCGCCAGCAGTTGGCGCACATCGGCGGTGAGCCGGTCGGTCGGCAGGTTGCCGCGCAGCAGCACCCGGGCCTCCCCGTTCCGGTCGAAGCCGTAGATGGCGGAGCTGTGAGAGACGGCGTAAAAGCCGCTCTCGTCCGGCTCGTCATAGCCGAAAGTGGTGCGATAGCGCTTCGCCAGATCCCTCAATTGCGGCTCGGTGCCGGTCAGTCCGACGAACTGCGGCCCGTAGAAGGCGGTATAGGCATCAAGCTGTTCCGGCGTGTCACGCTCGGGGTCGACACTGACGAACAGCACCGCCAAATCCTCACGATCCGCTTCGGGCAGACCCTCGATGGCCTGGGAGAGGGCTTGCATCGTGCCCGGGCAGACATCCGGGCAGTGGGTGTAGCCGAAGAACACCAGAGTCGGGGTGCCGGACCAGTCGGCCGCGGTTACAGACTCGGTGGTTTCCGACGTCAATTCGAATTCGAGGTCGGGCATGACGCCGGTGATGTCGGTGCCGTCCCATTCAATGTCCGGCCCGGAGCAGGCGGTCAGGGCCAGTGCGGTCAGGCCGGTCAGCAGGGGTTTGAGCGTCACGGAGTGTCTCCTTGGGTTGCCAATGGCCGGGTTTCGCCCTGGTGCAGCAGGCGACGCAGCACGATGAGCATGGCGATCACCGCCATCATGCCCGGCGGAATCCAGGTCAGTATGCCGCCGAGCAGTTGATCGTTCATCGGGTCGATCGGCCAGGCTCGGCCACAGACCTCGTAGACGTCGAACAGGGGCGTCTTGCTGACGGCGATGCGTGCGCCCAGCGCCAGTTGCGGCACCGTCACCGCCCAGATCAGCAAAATACGCTTACCGAAACCGAGCGTGCCGGCCTTGAGCGGCGAGCGGGGGTCGAGGATCAACCACCAGAACAGCAAACCGTCGAGCCACATGCTCCAGTTCATCAGCAGGTAGCGGGGTTCGCTGAGCATGGCGTAGAAATGCACCTCCGGCTGCAGCCAGAAGAAGATCAGGCCGACGAACAGGAAGGCGGCGACCGGCGGGAATTGCAGGACGCGATAGCCCCACCGAACCGGCGCGGAACCCAACACCGAGCCCAGAAAGGCCTTGAACCGGCTCTCGGGCACACCCGCCGCCAGTGCCCGCCAGGGGTTGGCCAGCGCGATCAGCAGCGGCGCCAGGTGATGCAGCACCAGATGCTGGCCCCGGTGAATGAAAAACATGAACTGGGCGTAATAATCGAAGCGCGTGTGCATGACCCCATAGGCCAACGCCAGCCCCACCCAGAAGGCCAGTTGCCGCCAGCGCGACACCGGCTCGCCCTGTTCGGACAGAACACGTATACCCCGGCCATACGCCAGGGCGGCCAGGCCGAAGAACAGTACGGCCAGCCAGGAAAATCGGTAGGGCAGCAGGGCCGAGGCGGCTTGGGCCCAGTCCATAAGCGGTCTCCGCTGGGTGGATCGGAAGCAGCAGGGTATCGAACCCGGCTACCGGTCTCAATGCGCAGTCAGCGCTTCCCGACGTTCCTGCCAGGCCTGACGCAGGATCAGGCTGGCGGAGCGCAGGAATAACGTGGCCATCAGCGCGGCGACGATCAGATCCGGCCAGGGCGAGGCGGTCACACCCACCATCAGGGCGGCACCGATCACGGCGACGTTGCCGATGGCGTCGTTGCGACTGCACAGCCAGACCGAGCGGACATTGGCATCGCCGTCGCGGTACCGCATCAGGATAACCACACTGGTCAGGTTGGCGGCCAGGGCCAGCGCGCCGACCGCGCCCATGATCGGAGCGCTGGGCAGGCCCAGCACCAGGCTGTGATAGACGGTCGACCCCAGTACCCAGAGCCCCATCAGGCCCAGGGTGACGCCCTTGAACAGGGCCGCATTGGCGCGGCTGATCAACGCCTTGCCGATGACAAAAAGACTGATGGAATAGGTGAAGGAGTCACCCAGAAAGTCGAGGGCATCCGCCTGTAAGGCCCGGGAACCGGACAAGGCACCGGCCGTCATTTCCACCACAAACATGACCGCGTTGATGGCGATCACTGCCCAGAGTGCGCGTCGATAGCCCTTCGAGGCCCCGTCAAAGCGGACATCGTTTCCACAGCACGAACCCATGGTTCACCTCTCGAATTGTGTGTCGATGCCCTTACTATAGAACCTACAGTGACTGTAGGTTCAAGGGGGTCGGTATGAGTTTCAGCATCGGCGAGGTGGCCAAACGCCTCGGGTGCAATGTCCAGACATTGCGCTACTACGAACAAATCGGGCTGGTCGCCCCCGCCCATCGCACCGAGGGCGGTCAGCGGCGTTACGGCCAGAAGGATCTGGAGCACCTGAAGTTTATCCGGCACTCCCGGGAATTGGGGTTCTCGCTGGATTCGATCCGCACCCTGCTGCGCCTCAGCCGTCATTCGGATGAACCCTGCCAACAGGCCGACGCCCTGGCGCGCGAACAGTTGCATCAGGTGCGGTCGCGGATCGCGCGGCTACAGGCGCTCGAGGCGGAATTGGCGGATATGGTCGAGCAATGCGAGTGCAACGTGGTGGCGAATTGCCGGGTGATCGAAGTGCTGGGGAATCATGACTTGTGTCAGCATGGGGATCATCATGTAGGAGCGCACGCCGTGCGCGATTGAGGGGGAGTCGGCGTGGATCGCGCACGGCGTGCGCTCCTACAGGTCAGGCCGTCCGACGGAAGTTGGCGGCGACGACCTTACCCTGCCGCTCATCTTCCAGACTCCGCAACGGCTCGACATCCTCGCGCGTGGCCACGAATTCCGGACGTGGCCGGTTGCCGCAGTAGGGCGCTTCCATCTGGTTTTCGATGCTGTTGTAGACGAAGAACAGGTTGCGCCGTGGCCAGGGCGAGAGGTTGTTGGCCGAGGCGTGCAGGGTGTTGCACTCGAACAGGATGACCGACCCGGCCGGCCCCTGCGGTGCGACCAATTCCCCGTTTGCGGTCATTTCCTCAAGCACTTTGGTGTCGGGCACGCCGATTTCCTGCGCCTTAAGCGATTGCTTCCAGTTCTCCTGCGGCGTCTTGCCGGCGGTCGGTACGAACCAGCGGTGCGAGCCCGGAATCAGCATCAGCGGGCCGTTGAACTGGTTGTTCTCGCTCAGCAGGATCGACAGGCTGAAACAGCGCATGCGCGGCATACCGTCCTCGGTGTGCCAGGTCTCGAAGTCGGAGTGCCAGTTGAACCCGGTGCCGGTGAAGCCCGGCTTGTCGTTGATGCGCGATTGGTGGATATAGACATCACTGCCGAGAATCTGATGCGCCATATCCAGCAAGCGCGGATCACGAGTCAGCCGGTCGAACCGTTCAGACAGTTTGTGGATGGCGAAGATGGAGCGAATTTCATCGGCGTACGGCTCGATGATCACCTGGTCCTGCTCTTTCAGCGACGGGTCCTTGTCGTACTCTTTCAGATCGTCCAGGAAGCCCTGCATCTCGCGTTCGGAGAAGAACGACTCGAAAAACAGAAAGCCCTGTTCATCGTATTGACGCAATTGGTCTTCGCTCAGGGGGCCTTCACGGCGTTCACGACCCTCGGTGTAGACCACCGGATCCAGGCGTTCGAAAGGTGACTTGTGTTGGTCCAGACGACTGGGATAGAGATCGTGTACATGACTCATACTGTTACCTCCTTCCACTTGAGTACTCGAACATTCACTGTTGTGCAGTCTGATGTACCCGGCGTGGCGGGAGGTCGGTCGACGGAAGACGGGATGGGCCGACAAGGGTCGCCCATCCGAAAGCCTTGTCCGATGCCGGCGGATGAATCGATACGGGTGCAATGTGTCCTGTCGAACGTCTTCCGCCGGGCATCCCGCCAGTCGGGCAGGGGCGAGCCGTGCGTTGCGACGCGTGCGTCTACTGAATCATGCGGTGATAGGCGTCGCTGTTGATGCCGCCTGCCGTTAGCCGGGCTTGGGACGCGGTTGCCGAATGTGCTCTGGATGCCAGAGCCTTGAATTGGCTGATTGCAGCTGGCGTGTCGCGACACCGGGCGGTGCCGGCCAGCCTGAACCGTATCGGCGAACCTCTACGTCCAGCGCCACACAGTGTGGCGGCTTCTGTTTATTTTTCAACCCTCAGCGATAGGCCTTGATCAGATCGACGTCGGTCGGGTCCGGCCCTAGTCGGCTGCGCACCTGTGCCAGGCACAGTTCGGCGGTCGCCAGGGCATCGCTGAACGCATGGTGCGCCCGGTAGGTAGGCAAGCCGTAGCGCCGCCGACAGGCGTTCAGGTTCAGGTCCCGATAGGAACCCGGAATTTCCCGGGGCAGACGTTTTTTCTCGAAGCGCAGGGTGTCGAGCACTTTCGGCTCCGGCCAGTCGATGGCGAAACGGCGGCACTGTTCCTTCAGAAAGGCGATGTCGAGCGGCGCATGGTGGCAGACCCAGAGGTCATCGGCATGTCGGGCGAGCCGCTCGGTGAGCCAGTCGCCGAGGTCGACCCCCTGCTCACGTTGCTGGTCGGTAATGTGATGCAGATGCGCACTGGCGCTGACGTCGTCACCCATCATGGCACTCTGTCGAAACAGGCAATGCCCCGCCTCGGCGAGCCGCACCTGCCCGTGCTCGATGCACACCCAGCCGGCACTGAGCACATGGCCGGTACGGGCGTCGAGACTGGACAGTTCAAGATCGAGCACCCAGAAGGTGCGTTCGGTCCAGGGCCGCGCCGGTGTCGTCGACCGGTTCCAGAATTTAACCATGCAGACCCCGGGCGAACTGCTGCAGCGCGGCCTGCTGGGCACGCTTCAAGGTGCCGAAGGCGTCCTTCAGGTGAGCCCGGGTAAGCGGGTTCAAACCGTCCGGATCCAGATAGCTGGTCGGGGTTTCACCACGACGCACGGCCAGGCTCTGTTCCTCGATGCGCAAACCGGCGATCAGGCTCCAGGCCTCCTGCAAGCTGTGGCCGAGATCGCGGTCGAGCACACCGGCCGCCATCGCGGCCTCAAGCCGTTCCTGGGTACTGACGGCGCGTGAGCCCGCGGCCAGCGCGTGAATGCGGGCCAGATCGTTGACCAGGGCAACACCCCGGTGCTTCAGATCCAGAGCGTCCTCGTGCTCGCCGCCGCTCTTGACCACGAACTGGCGAAAGAAACCCAGCGGCGGCCGGTTGCGCACCGCCGTCTGCGTCATCATGGCGAGGAAAATTTCCGCCTTTGGCGTGCGCTGTACCAGCCGGTCCTGAATTGGCGTCAGCAAGCGCTCATCACCCTCGACGACGCGCACGTCAAAAAAGATGCTGCCGTTCAACAAAGCCTCGGGGGTCGGACTGTCGATCCAATGATCGAACAACTCGATCCAGCCCGCGACCGTTCGCCGCCACCTCGGATTGCTGGCCATGATGTCGCCGGGACACAGCTTATAACCGCATCGGTCCAGCGCCCGGCAGACCCAGTCCGCCAGTCGACCGAAATACTCGGCTTCCTCGTGTGTCGGCTCACGACCCAGGATCAGCGCGTTGTCTTGATCCGATGCGAACGTCTGGTCCATGCGCGCCTGGGAACCGAACGCCAACCAGGCAAACGCAAACGGCGCTTCGCCCAACTCGTCTTGAGCCAGCCGCAGGCAGCGTTGCACAAAGGCATCGCCGATGGCCGCGAGCACCCGCCCCATTTCATAGGGATGAATGTCGGCCTGCACCCAATTATGAATCAACGCCGGTACCTTATGCCGGAGCTCGGCCAGGGCATCGAGATCGGTCTGGCGCAGAATGTCGTTGATCAGATACAAGGGCGACACCTGCTGGGCGCGGATCAGATCCGTCGCCGTGATCATGCCGACCGGACGACCGTCATCCAGCACCGGCAAGTGATGCACCTGAAACTGGCTCATCAGTTTTTGCGCATCGAACAGCAAGGCATCGGGACCGATCGCCACCGGTTCCTGGGTCGCGACGCCGATAACCGCTTGGTTGACATCCAACCCCTCGGCCACCACCCGATTGCGCAAATCCCGGTCGGTGACAATGCCGCGCAGCTCCGACCCCTCCAGCAACAACAACGACGACACGCGGTGTTCCCGCATCACCGACGCCGCCTCGCGAATGGTCGCATCGAAGGCGCAACTCACCGGCGTCTGACTGGCGAACTCCGCCACCCGCTGCATCAACTGCTGCTCCAGCCGTTGCGACCGGTCATCGCGCACGCGCAACCGGCCCAATCGGTCGCGCTGACTGCTGACCTGATGGAAAAACTGGCGCATGGGACTGTAGCGTTCGCACAGTCGCTCGAAATCCGCCTGCGGCAGCTTGAACACCAGCGCATCCTCGATTGGATACACCTTCAACCCCTGCGGGTTACCCGTCATCAGGGTATTGATCCCGAAAAGATCGTGCTCGCCCAGACGATCCACCAATTCACCATCCGCGGTTTTCAGCTCGAAGGCGCCGGTTCGGATCAGGAACAACTGCTTGCCCAGATCGAGCGCCCGGTTCTGGTGGCGGGGAATGTAATCGATGGTCAGGCACCGCGCGACGTCCAGGCGGTCGTCTTCCGACAACGCGGAAAAAGGGAGAGTGTCGGCCAGGAAAGAGACAACGTCTCGTAAATCATCGGCGGTGGTCATGTTTCAACCTCAGGTCGGTGGGGTGTAGGGCGGAAGAGCGACAGCGTTATCCGCCGAATGTGTCCGTGGCCAAGGGGGAGACCCACGCCTCCGTAATGAACGGCAGATAACGCTGTCGCTCTTCTGCCCTACACATTTCGAGCCTGTGGCACATTTGGTCAGGGGAGGAGGCCCGGTGGCTATGTGCGGGGATGTGCGAGGCAGGATGCCGAGGTCAAGCCCCCATGGATGGGTCCACGGCGACCCCGCACATAGCCACCGGGTCGCCTCCCCGGATTCAAGCTAATATGTCACTGTTGCCACAAAAAAGCCGGGGCATGCCCCGGCTTTCAATTCTACCTGACCTTGCACTCACCTCAATGCGAGGATGCGGCCCCGGAGCCTTTCGGGAAGCGGATGCTTTCGACAATGTCCTGGACATTGTCCGGTGCATCGCCGGTCAACTTGTGGACCCCGAAGGCGACCGCGAAGTTCAGGATCATGCCCAGGGTACCGATGCCTTCCGGCGAAATACCGAACAACCAATTGTCCGCCACGTTCGCACCCGGGTTGATGAACTTGAAGTAGATGATGTAGGCGGCGGTGAAGGTGATGCCCACCACCATACCGGACAAGGCGCCTTCCTTATTCATCTTCTTATGGAAGATACCCAGGATAATGGCCGGGAAGAAACTCGACGCCGCCAGACCGAAGGCGAAGGCCACCACCTGGGCTACGAAGCCGGGCGGGTTAATGCCGAGATAACCGGCCACGACCACCGCAACGGCGGCCGCCATTCGGGCGAAAAGCAGCTCCTGTTTGTCCGTGATGTTCGGCATCAGGTTTCGTTTCAACAGGTCGTGCGAGATCGAAGTCGAGATCACCAACAACAGACCGGCCGCGGTCGACAACGCCGCCGCCATGCCACCGGCCGCCACCAGCGCCACCACCCAGTTCGGCAATTGCGCGATTTCCGGGTTCGCCAGCACCATGATGTCGCGGTCGATGGTCATCTCGTTGCGCTCGTCGGCAGCGTAGAACATGCGACCGTCGCCGTTCTTGTCCTGCCAACCGATCAGGCCTGTGGTCTCCCAGTTCTTGATCCAGCTCGGCGCGTCTTCATAGAGTGTGCCCTGCATGTTCTCGCCATTGATTGTGTTGATCATGTTCACCCGGGCAAAGGCCGCCACGGCCGGTGCGGTGGTGTACAGGATGGCGATGAACACCAGAGCCCAGCCGGCACTGCGACGGGCATCACGCACGTTCGGCACGGTGAAGAAACGGACAATCACGTGCGGCAGACCGGCGGTACCGACCATCAGGGCGGCGGTGATGAAGAAGACGTCGATCATCGGTTTCGACCCTTCGGTGTACTGCGCGAAGCCCAACTCGGTCGACAAACCGTCGAGTTTTTGCAGCAAGGGCGTCCCGTCACCGACCGACCCGCCGAAGCCCAACTGCGGGAAGACGTTGCCGGTCATCAGCAGGGAAATGAAGATCGCCGGTACGATGTAGGCGAAAATCATCACGCAGTACTGGGCGACCTGGGTATAGGTGATGCCCTTCATGCCGCCGAGCACGGCGTAGAAGAAGACGATGACCATACCGATAACGACCCCGGTGCTGACACCCACTTCCAGAAAACGGGAGAACACCACGCCGACACCGCGCATCTGCCCGGCGACATAGGTGAAGGAGACGAAGATGGCGCAGATCACCGCGATCACGCGGGCCGCCTGACTGTAGTAACGGTCGCCGATGAAGTCCGGTACCGTGAACTTGCCGAATTTGCGCAAGTAGGGCGCCAGACACAGGGCCAGCAAGACGTAGCCACCGGTCCAGCCCATCAGGTAGACGGAACCGTCGTACCCCAGGAAGGAAATGATCCCCGCCATGGAAATAAACGACGCCGCCGACATCCAGTCCGCCGCTGTCGCCATGCCGTTGGCCACGGCCGGAACGCCGCCGCCGGCGACGTAGAATTCATTGGTGGAACCGGCCCGCGACCAGACCGCGATGCCGATGTAGAGTGCGAACGTTACCCCGACGAAGAGGTAACTCAGTAATTGTATATCCATCCCCGAGCCCCTCAGTCTTCGTGTACGTTGTATTTCTTATCGAGCGCATTCATCTTTTTCACATAAACAAAGATGAGCACGATAAAGGTGTAGATGGCACCTTGCTGCGCAAACCAGAAGCCGAGTTTGAACCCGAAGAATTTGATTTCGTTCAGCACATCCACCAGCAGAATGCCGGCACCGTAGGATACGGCAAACCAGATCGCCAGCAGAGTGAGCATCAGGCGAACATTTTCACGCCAGTATTTCGCGGCGTGTTCTTTGCTCTCGAAGCTCATCGCGTTTCCTCCAAGATTGTTGTTGTTGTGCACTGCTGCGACACCGGCCGGGCCACCCCGGTTGGGGTCCCCCACCGGACACTGAGCCGGGTGGCAGTGACGAGCAATAACAAGCTATCACCGCGAGGAAATCGGAACGCTTAGACTTTGGTATGGATTACGACTAATGGATAAATGGGTCTGTGGCGGGAATCCATGCTGGCTACCGGGTTAGCCCTTACAGGGTCGCCGTGAATACCCCGAAGCGTCGGACCGCCCTGTAGGCTTGGCCGCAGCATCCATGCTGCGGACATCCCTGTAAGGGCTAACCCGGCATCCAGCACTCGGTTTATCGGCTAGGCCAAATATTAATTCCTTTTGGGGGAGCGGTTATGGGTGGTTTTCGTAGGGCAGAAGAGCGACAGCGTTATCTGCCGTCGGTAGGCTGGGATGGCGCTGGTTGGACCATCGGTGCTTTATGCTACCAATGGCGGATAACGCCCTTCGGGCTCTTCCGCCCTACGTATTATGTATACCAGGGTCGCAACGCCTCAATGTACTCCTCGGGATCATCACCAATCAATCGCGCCAACATATCGAGGACGATAACGGCGTTGATGCCCGAGTCGGTGGTCGCACAGCGGCGCAGGCGTTGCGCCATGCCGAGGTTGACGACGCCCAGGGCTTCGTACTGTTTCTTCAGATGCTCGTTGGCTTGATCCAGACTGGTCTCTTCGTCGCGCATCGCGAGACTCAGCAGGGCATTGCCGATCACCCGGAAAAAGGTTTCTTCATCGTTCGAAAAGGGCAGGTGCATCGCGGCCATGGGTCGGAAGAACGCGAAATGCGGGCAGGCGCTGCCGCCCATCAGCAAGCCGAGCAATGAGCCGAGACCGCGTTGCAGGTTGGTGTCCGCGCGCACTTCCCGGTCGCGACTGGTGGCGATGACGCGGACGGCTTCGGTGGAGTCGTGCTGTTCGAATCGATGGGTCACCGGGATGATGGTGGCCGCCAGAGGACACAGCGGCGAACGCGAGGGGACCAGCGGGCAGTGGGAACACTGGTCGTTTTCCAGCCAGACCGATTGTTTCAGGTCGTCCGGCAGCGAGTCGGGACCTGGCGTCGCCTGAATCACCCCGTCGTCTTCCGACCAACGGGCCTCGATGTCGATTGTGTCGCCGGTGTGGAATTCGAACCGGTAAAGCCAGTCGTTCATCGCTTGTCAGCTCTGAATGTAGATGCTCAGATCGCGTCCATACTCGGTTTCCATCGCGAGCAATTTTTCGATGTGACGGGCCGTGAGTTTCTGCCCTTTGGTCAGCATCAGCAGGTCCTTATCGGTGTAGACGTCCTGCGCCAGCACCATGCCGGGTTCGATCGACTGGGCCGACACCAGGTGTCCGCGGGGCGCGTCCGAACCGCCTTCCTCTTCGACTTCGCGCACGGCCAGGGTGTCTTTCAGCACGTCGACCAGGGCGCCGTCGTAGCGCACGTCGCGCCATTGCTCGATCTCTTCGAACGCCAGCAATTGAATGTTCATGTCACCGGCGCGTTTGCCGATGGCTTCTTTCTTGTTCTTGTATTTGTTGAGCGCCTGAACGTAGTCGCGACACATCAATACGACCCGGCTGCCCAGCGGAATTTCCTCGCCTTCGAGATTGCGCGGGAAACCGGTGCCGTCCCAGTGCTCCCGGTGATTGGCGATCAACTGACTCACACTTGAAAGGTATTCGACACTGGTCAGCGCCAGCGACCCCTGTTCCGGATACTGACTGTAGGTCTTCCATTCGGAAGACGACAGCAGGGCTTCGCGCGAGGTGGCGATGTCCTGCGGCAGGGCCAACTTGCCCAGTTCATGCAATTGACAGGCGTAGCGGATGGCACTGACGTCCGCCGGTTTCAGTTCCATCGACAGGGCCAGTGTGACGCCGAGTTCGGACATGTCCTGGGCCAGATCGCTGTCGATGGCGGGGTTCATGCTCGCCAGCTCCAACACCAGGCGCACGGTGGATTTGTACGACTGCAGCAGCGACTTGTTCGATTTCTTCAGGGTATCGGCCGACGCTTTCAACTGGGCCGTGCGGGCCTGTACACGCTCCTCCAACAGCTTGTTCATTTCCCGCAGCTGGGCATTCTGCTTCTGGTTGAGCTTCAGCAGTTGCGCGTTCTTGCGTTGCAGCTGAGAGCGTTCGAGTTGCTCGGCCACAACCCGGAGCAGATGGTTGTCCTCCCAGGGCTTGGTCAGGATTTGTCCACTGCAGCCTTCGTTGATGGCCCGCATGGTTTGTTCTAGGTCGGCATGTCCGGTCAACAGAATCCGGGGGATACTGGGGTAGTGGTCGGCCGCGTGAATCAACAGGGCGATGCCGTCCTCGCCGGGCATTTTCAGGTCGGTGATGATCAGGTCGACGTCGCCGGCATTCGCCAGTACGCCCTTGGCGCGGGCGACGGATTCGGCTTGCACGACCTCGTAGCCACGACGGCGCAGCAACCGTTCGAGCGATTTGCGGATGTTGGATTCGTCGTCCACCACCAGAACGCGGGAGGCGGGGACCTTGTCGGTTGCGGTGGTATCACCTTGTGTCTGGGTCACTATCGTTTCCTAATCGAGTCATCTCTTCGGCGTCACGACATAGACATGGTGGACCGCCGGGCCGTGATGCAGCAGGCAGGCGGCGACCGAACAGTTCATATTTTCCAGAGTAACCGGGACGGCATCATCCGGGTCGGAGTCGACCAGCCTGTCCCTCAGGCTCCGGGGCAGCCATGGGTCCACCGTTCGGCCGATCAGGGAATGGCGAACATCGACCAGAGCACCAAAAGCGGCATTGTAGTCCAGGATCTCACCCTCCGGATCGGTCATGACCAGAGCGACCGGCACTTCATTGAACAGATGTTCGTAACGATTGTAGAACGTCTCGCGAGGACGATCGTCGGCGTTCAGGCGTTGCTCCAGCGCTTCCTTTTCCGCTTTCAGGCGACGCTGCGCACGCAACCCCTCTTCACCCAGTTCGATCTGGGTAAAGAGGTCGTTGATGCTCTGGCGCAGCTCGGCGTTATCCCAGGGTTTGAGCACGAATTTGTAGATCTGGCCGTCGTTGACGGCATCGGTCAGACTGTCGAAATCGGCGTAACCGCTCATCAGAATGCCGACCACATCCGGGTATCGTTGCGCCACTTCCGCCAACAGCGCGGTGCCGGATTTTCCCGGCATACGCTGGTCGGTTACCAAAACCGAGGGCGGTTCGCGCTCCATCGACGCCAGTGCTTCTTCCGCACTGCCGGCCGTCCTCAGGGTATAGCGGTCGCTGTGCAACACCCGGCCCAACGCTTTCAGAATATGGGGTTCATCATCCACGATCAGCAATGAATGGTGGCTGGTCATCGGTCTTCCTCATTCGCCCGACGGCTGAAAATTATTCCCGGAAAAATTTACCCGGTCTGGCCGGTGATCATTCACATAAAACCGGTTGTGCGTACCTGAAATGAAGCTTAGTTCAATTTCAGGGCTTGCACAGTCGGTGCCAACAAATGACCGCCGGTTTCGTGTAAAAAGTGTCGAGTGTGTCCGCTTTGGCGTGAATTCGAGCCAACGAGTTGCGGGGACTGACGGGCTTTGCTATACCCGAATTAACCTTGTACCCAAACTCACCGGACCGTCCGGCCGGGAAGGAAGTCTGCAGATGCTGGAAACCTGGCGCTATTCCGATTCCCTGCCGTTGCTGATTGTCGATGCCGATCGGACCGTCAGCTACGTCAGCCCGGCGCTGGAACACCATTTTCCGGGTCCCTGGAACGAACGGCTCGGCTTGCCGCTCAGCGAGCTGCCCATTCCCGGTTCGGCCCGCGCCAGTGAAACCCTGGATTCACTCTGGCAACAGAACGAGGTTGAAGCCAGCCTGGTGTCGCTCGACTCGGCGGATCACAGCCTGGTGGTTTTTCCGATCACAACCCTGTCCGGGGATCGCTATTCCGTCGTTTTATTGCTCAATGCCAGTGCGAACGAGAACACCACGGTGCCCATCCAATCCCTGATCGGGCTGCTCAACCAGAGGCGTGATCGCAGCGCGGTGAACAGCCGCCCGCTGACCGAACAGGACCGCAACCTGATCCAATCCGACAAGATGGCCGCGGTCGGTCAACTGGCGGCCGGGGTGGCGCACGAGATCAACAACCCGATCGGTTACATCTGCTCGAACCTGAATTCCCTGTCGGATTACACCTCGGATTTGATCGAACTGGCGAACAAGATCGATCAGGTCGAGTCACTCGATGAATTGCGCCGGATGCGCGACAAGCTGGATTACGACTACATCAAGACCGATATCGAGGACTGCATCGTCGAGTCCATCGAGGGCGCCAACCGCGTGCGCGACATCATTGCGGCGCTGAAGGACTTCTCCCATTCGGACGATGGACGCTTCACCCCCACCCGGCTCGAACAGGCCATTACCTCGACGCTGCGCCTGGTCACCAACGAACTGAAATACAAATGCACGCTGCATCAGGACTTCGCCGAGGTCCCGCCGGTGGAGTGCAACCCGGGCCAGATCAAACAGGTGATCATGAACCTCCTGGTCAACGCCGCCCATGCGATCGAGGAGCAGGGCACCATCTGGCTTCGCCTGGGTCAGACCAACGGCTGGGTGTGGCTGGAGGTCGAGGACGACGGCCGGGGCATCGACGAATCCCATCGTCAACGCATCTTCGAGCCTTTCTTCACCACCAAACACGTCGGTAAAGGTACGGGGCTCGGCTTGTCCCTGAGCTATACTATCGTCCAGCGTCATCACGGGCGCATCGAAGTGGACAGCGAAATCGGCCACGGCAGTTGCTTTCGTGTCTGGCTGCCGATTACACAACCGAACCGTTCGCCTGCGAATTGACGGTTTTGAACGTTATCGCTCGTTCAGGATTCACCGACAACAACGATTCATTGACGGTCCAAGAACGGTTTCGCCCCGATATGGGGAACGCATGGTTCCCGGCTTGACAGCATCCACGGAGCGACCAAAACTTGAAGTCCATCACATTACTAAACGATTGATCGGAAAACGCGTCCGCCGGACGCGCCGGACGGATCGCCCCAAACGGAATTGATGGCGTCGGCCGGCTCTCTTTTGCCAAGAGGTGTCTATGGTGAGTCAAAGGAATTTTGTCACACGCTCCATTGATGTTCGCTTCGTTACCGGCGAACGACAGGCCAACTGATGCCAGGCGATGATGCCCTAAGATCCGGGCCCGCGGTTCAAGAGGTCGACAGCGAGCGATTGCGGTTGCTGGAGCGCAGCTTGGCATCGACACGCAATGGCGTGCTGATTTGCGACGTCCGCCAGGACGATATTCCGATCATCTACGCCAACCCGGCTTTCGAGCGCATCACCGGCTATACGCTGGACGAAGTTCTGGGTCGGAATTGCCGTTTTCTGCAAGGACCGGACACCGGTTCCTCTTCCGTACGCCAGCTTGCGGAAGCGATCGAACAGCGCGTCGAGACCAGCCTGGTCCTGAAGAACTACCGCAAGGACGGCACCGCCTTCTGGAACGATCTCTACATTTCCCCGGTGCCGGACGAACAGGGAGAGGTCACCCATTTCATCGGCATCGTCAATGACATCTCGGAACAGCGACGCTACGAGCACACCCTGGCCTACAACGCCAGCCACGACGTACTGACCAACCTGCCCAACCGGTCTCTGCTGGAGGATCGTATCCGACAGGGCATGCAGATCGCCCACCGGTATCAACGCACTTTGGCGGTGCTCTACATCGACCTGGACGGCTTCAAGGCGATCAACGACACCCTGGGACACCTGAGCGGCGACCAGGTGTTGATCGAGGTCGGCCGGCGAATCGAGCAGGTGCTGCGGCCGGGCGATACCGTGGCCCGTCTGGCGGCCGACGAATTCGTGGTGCTGCTGCCGGATCTGGCGCATCACGACGACATCGTTCCCATTTCCGAAAAGTTGTTGACCAGCATCGCCCAACCGTACTGGATCGAATCAACGTCCTACCACCTGACCGCGAGCATCGGCATCGCGGTTAATCAGGACGAAGACGAGGACCCGATGAAACTGGTGCGACAGGCCGATCTCGCCATGTACCAGGCCAAACAAGCCGGGCGCAATATCTACCACTGGTACACCGATGACCTGAACCGGGAAGTGTCCCATTCCCTGCGGCTGCGCAGTGACTTGCAAAACGCCCTGGATTCCGGCGATTTCGAATTGCACTACCAGCCTCAACTGAGCCTGACCACCGGTCGGGTAACCGGGCTCGAAGCCCTGATTCGCTGGCGCCATCCGGAACTGGGCATGGTCTCTCCCGGCGATTTCATTCCACTGGCCGAATCGACCGGTCAGATCGCCGCACTCAGCGACTGGGTTTTGCAAACCGCGTGCGATGCGCGCCGGCAACTGCTCAAACTGGACCACAATCTGCCCATTTCCCTGAACCTGTCGCCGGTGCTGTTCAAGGACAACCAACTGGTCAAACACATGGTCCGGACCATTACCGAAAATGGTCTTCGGTGCGACCAGTTCGAACTGGAAATTCTCGAAAGCGTGATGTTCGGTCATCACGACCGCGCGCTCACGTTGCTGAATGAAATGCGCGACGCCGGCTTTCGATTGTCGCTGGACGATTTCGGTACCGGGTTTTCCAGTTTGAATTACCTGAAAAGCCTGCCGATTCACAAGGTCAAAATCGACCGCTCCTTTGTCCAGGACCTGATCAGTGACCAGAACGATGCGGCCATCGTACGGGCCATTATCTCGATGGCGCATTTACTGAAGTTGAGTGTCACCGCCGAAGGCGTGGAGACCGAATCCCAGTCCGCGTTCCTGAAGCGCGAAGGGTGCGACGAGATTCAGGGCTTCCTGCACAGTCGTGCCTTACCGTTGCCCGACCTGATCACCTATCTGGACCGTACGCGCTGGCAGGCTGAAAACGACGCCTCGGTCACACCGGACAACTCACGCTGTCTGCTGATCCTCGACGACGACGAATTCATTCTGAAGTCTTTATCCCGCGCATTGAGGGGAGAGGGCTATCAGGTCCTGCTCGCGAACAAGGCGGACGATGCCTTCCGCATGCTGGCCCAGGTGGATGTGCAGGTGATCCTGTCCGACCAGCGCATGCCGGAAATGAGCGGCACCGAGTTTTTCAAACGGGTCAAATCGCTCTATCCGGAAACCGTGCGCATCATTCTGTCCGGGTACACCGACCTCCAATCCGTCACCGACGCCATCAACCAGGGTGCCATCTACAAGTTTCTGACCAAGCCCTGGGACGACGACGAACTGCGCCAGATCATCAGCGATGCCTTCGATCTGAACGCTTCCCGCCCCTGAATGACCCTGGCAAACCCTGAATGCCAGATAACGGTGCGATTGATGCCCGATCCGCACCATCCAATGACGCCTTGCCGTTAGCTTGGTGCGGGCAGTTGAAAAAGGTGTCGATCATGTCCGCCTCTCTGGCCGACATCCGGCTTCAGGTTCAAGCCCAATAACGACCACGCGATGTGACCGGTAACGGTTGGTAACACCGGGTGTGAGGTTGTGTAACAGTGGGGAAAGAGAGCAGGCGGGGGAGGGAACAACGGCCCGGCCCAATCGGGTCCGGGCCGTGCGGGATCGCTTTTTAGAACAACTCCAGGTCCAGATCGTCGAGCTCCTGGCGCAGGCGTTGCTGCTCGAGGTGATCCTCGATGGCCCGCCGGGCCGCCAGTCTACGGTGGTTCGTCGTGCGTTTCGTTTCGCTGGCTTCGGCCGGCTTGTGCAGTTGGTTATCCTCGATGTTGGCCAGTTCCAGGTCAAAAAGATTCACAGACATAAGAGTTCAGCTCCTTTTCAATGGCGACTGCCGTTTCTTATTTTTCTTGCATGGGAAGCGCCTCGGGGCGGCCTTTTGGGCCGATACAGCGCGCCTTCCCGGTATCACGACTGCATTCTAGGCGGCTGTTGTGGCAAATCTGTGAAACAGCACCGCGATTTGCCAACAACCCCTGGAATTCGGTCTAACGTTAGAACTTATATGCAGAATGCGTGCCTGACCTGTAGGAGCCACGGTCGGCACGCGGCTCAGTGCGCGACAATTTCGGCTGTGGCCCTTTAAGCCTTCGCGCACGGAGCCGAGTGCGGACCATGGCTCCTACAGTGTGGTTAATGCAATTGATCCGGTTGGGCTTCCCCGAACAGGCGCAGGTTGGAGTGACGGATCAGCGGCAGGATCTCGTGGGCCGGCAACGGGCGGCTGATCAGGAAACCCTGGGCGTAGTCGCAGCCCCGTTTTTTCAGGTAGCCGAGTTGCTCGCGGGTTTCGACGCCTTCGGCCACGACGGACATCTTCAGGCTTTCGGCCATCGCCATAATCGCCTCGATGACCTGGCTGGCACCGCCGTCGTTGACTTCGCGCAGGAAGGAACGGTCGATCTTCAGGGTGTCGATCGGCAGTCGTTTCAGATAGCTGAGCGAGGAATAGCCAGTGCCGAAGTCGTCCAGCGCCAGTTGCACGCCCAGTGACCGCAACTGGTTGAGGAAGTCCTGGGCGTGGGCGGCGTCTTCCATCAGGACACTTTCGGTGACTTCCAGTTCCAGGTATTCGGCAGGCAGCCCGCTGTGTTCGAGGGCGCCGGCCACGCGATCGTAGAGGTCGTCTCGGAAGACCTGCTGACCGGAGAGGTTCACGGATACCGAAATGTCGCCCAGCCCCTGGTTACGCCAATTCGCCGCGTCGCGACAGGCCCGTTGCAGCACCTGGTCGCTGATGCGGTTGATCAGGCCGGTTTCCTCGGCCAGCGGCAGGAAGTCCTCCGGTGCGATTGGCCCCTGTTCCGGGTGATGCCAGCGCACCAGCGCCTCGACCGAATCGATCAGACCGGTGGCGAGGTTGAGTTTGGGTTGGTAGTTGATGGTCAGATCGCCGTTGTCGACGGCGTGTTTCAGGCTGTCTTCCAGGTTCTGGCGCTGTTCCGGCTGGTTCGGCAACAACTGGCGATAAAACTGGACGTTATTGCCGCCCTGCAACCGGGCCTGGTTCATCGCGCTGATGGCCTGGTTCAGGAGCTGGCGCAGGTTGTCGTGGTGGACGATACAGGCGCCGATGCTGGCGGTGACGATCAATTCGTGGTCGTCGATCAGGCTCGGGCGGCTGACTTCTTCCAGCGCCAGGGCGAGCACTTCGTCCAGTGCCTGCCGGTCGCCTTCGTAGTCGATGTAAAGCGCGAATTCGTCGCCGCCGAGACGCGCGACCTGGCGCACCGGGTCGTTCAGGTTGTTCAGGCGAGCGGCGACGTCTTTCAGCAATTGGTCGCCGACGTCCTGGCCCAGGCTGTCGTTGACGGTCTTGAAGCGGTCCAGGTTGAGCACGGCGATGGCATAGTGGTCGCGCAGCAGGGGTTCGTGCTCTTCGAACTGTTTGATCAGGCGGTGGAAGTAACTCCGATTGACCAGGCCGGTCAGCTTGTCGTAGTTGTTCAAATAATCGAGCTGCAGGGCACTGCGGCGCTGGTCGGTCAGGTCGCGGCCGATGCCGAGGTAGTGGCTGATCCGACCGTCGGTGTCGCGAATCGCGGTCAGCGTCAGGCTCATCGGGAACCGTTGATGACCCTTGCGCAGCGCGACGATGTCGCCCTGCCAGCGACCGTTGTTCACCATGCCCTGGGCGATGCGCGACTGTTGCTCCGTGGGGATGACCTGGAACAGCGGCAAACCGATGATCTGGCCCTTCTGCTGATGGAACATCTGGCTGAACATCCGGTTGCAAGTGCGCAGCCGCTGGTCGCTGTCGAGCACGAAGACGCCGTCCGGGCTGTTGTTGAACAACGAAGACGACAGCCGCAGCTCTTCCTGCTTGCGCATGTCGTCGGTGATGTCGCGCCGGGTACCGACCATGCGCATCGGCCGGCCGCGGGCATCCCGCTCGATCACCTTGCCACTGTCCTCGAGCCATTTATAGCCGTCGACATCGTCGTGGCGGATGCGGTAGCGGGCGTGGTAGTAGCGGGTTCGGTCTTTCAGGTGCAGCATCAGCGCACGACGCACGCGCGGCCGATCGGCTTCATAGACCCGGGATTCAAGGTCGATGTAGTCGGCATCATCGGTGGCGTGGCCAAAGAACTTCTGCTTGTCGGAGTGATAGACGCGGCGGTTGGCGATGTCCCAGTCCCAAAAGCCGATGCCGCTGGCGGCCATCGCCATGTTCATCTGTTCTTCGCTTTTTACCAGCGACTGGTTGATCTGCTTGCGCAGTTCGACTTCGTTGTTGAGCCGGTCGTTGCTTTGTTCCAGCTCGGTCGTGCGCCGGGTGACGGTGTCTTCGAGTTGATCGCGATGGCGGGCCAGCAGTTCGCTCAAATGCCGGCTTTCCAGGGTGTTTTCCAGCATCCGCATCGACATGCGATGCCCCTGCCAGATGCCGACCACAACCACGGCCATCAACGGGACATGCACCTGCAGCAGTTCGGCGTTGGTGACCGGCCCGTCGAACAGGAACGGCATCCCGGCGACCGGGAGCCAGCTCATCAAAAAGAGACGCCAATGGGTGAAAAAGGCGACACCGGCCAACCCGGCGAAGGCGATGGCCAGGGTCAGACACACCCCGCCCATGCGGGCCTGAAAGCCCCAGACCAGCGCATGCAACACCGCCAGACCGCCAACCCAGACCGCCGGATTCCAGCCCGGGTGAGTGTCCAGATGCTCCCGACCCAGCGACACCAGCATCAGCCCGGCACCGGCCAACATCACCAGCAACACCGAGCGCCCGACCAGCATTCCCAGGTTCAGATTCTGGGAGGCCAGGCAGAGCACGCCGAGAATAGCCGAAGCGACCCACAGCAGACGGCTGTAGCGCAGCAGATAGACGTTCCGGAGATGTCGCAGGGTGTCCTGGGGTTGGTGCATCGCTCAATCCGTCGTGATACTCCCGCCAGTATAGTGCAGATGCACTATTCTGCACGGATTGTTGAACCGCCGTTCAAGATAAAGTAGCCGTACCCGGCTCATCAACATCGGCGAAGGGTTCTGATACACTTTCCCTGTTTTTTTGTACAGTGATGCGACACCCATGAACCTGAACGCCCTTCTGGACCAGTTGAACCCCGAACAGCGCCAGGCGGTCGAAAGCGACGCCCAGCATTTGCTGGTGCTCGCCGGCGCCGGCAGTGGCAAGACGCGTGTGCTGACCCACCGCATCGCCTGGTTGATCGCCGCCGGCCTGGCATCGCCGTACAGCGTTCTGGCCGTGACGTTCACCAATAAGGCGGCGCGCGAGATGCGTGGCCGGGTTGAAGAATTGCTTGAAGGCCCGGCCAATCATCTGTGGATCGGTACTTTTCACGGTCTGGCGCATCGGTTGCTCAAGGCGCACAGCCGGCTGGCGGAGTTACCCGACAATTTCCAGGTCATGGACAGCGACGACCAGCTGCGGCTGATCAAACGCCTGCTGGCCGACATGAACATCCAGGACGACCGCATCCAGCCCAAGCAGGTGCAGTGGTTCATCAACGGCCAGAAAGACGAGGGGCGCCGCGCCCGCTATGTCCAGACCCACGGCGACTGGTTCGAGGAAACCCTGCGCGACATCTACACCGAATACGAGACCGTCTGCCAGCGCAGCGGCCTGGTCGACTTCGGCGAACTGCTGCTGCGCGCGCACGAACTCTGGTTGAACAACCCGGAGCTGCTGGCCCACTACCAGCAACGCTTCACCCATTTGCTGGTCGACGAGTTCCAGGACATCAACACCATCCAGTACGCCTGGTTGCGCGTGCTGGCCGGCGAGCGCCTGAGCCTGACCATCGTCGGCGACGACGACCAGTCGATCTACGGCTGGCGCGGCGCCAAAGTCGAGACCATCCAGACCTTCGGCCACGACTACGCCGGCACCCAGGTGGTGCGCCTGGAACAGAACTACCGCTCGACCTCGACCATTCTCGACGCGGCCAACGCCGTAATCGCCCGGAACCCGGCCCGCCTGGGCAAGAACCTGTGGACCGAGGGCGAACGTGGCGACCCGATTCGACTGTACGCGGCCTTCAACGAACAGGATGAAGCCCGCTACATCGCCGACGAGATCAACCGTCTGATCGAAGGCGGTACCAACGCCGACGAGGTCGCGCTGCTGTACCGTTCCAACGCCCAGAGCCGGGTGTTGGAAGAAGCGTTGATCCACAGCCAGATCCCCTATCGGATTTACGGCGGCCAACGCTTCTACGAGCGGATGGAAATCCGCAACAGCGTCGCTTATCTTCGGCTGATCCTCAACCGCCAGGACGACGCCGCCATCGAACGCATCATCAATGTGCCGACGCGCGGCATCGGCAACAAAACCATCGAGACGCTGCGCACCATCGCCCGCGACCAGGGCTGTTCGCTGTGGCAGTCCGCCCTGTTCGCGATCGAGAACAAGGTATTGGCCAAGCGTGCCACCAACGCGCTCGAAGATTTCATGCTGCTGATTTCCGACCTGGAAGGCCTGGTTCAGGAAAAAGAAGAACTGGGCGAAATGGTGAAGATCGTCAACGAGGTCAGCGGCCTGATCGAGCACCACGAAAAAGAGAAAGGCGAGAAAGGCCGCGCCCGGGTCGAGAACCTGCAGGAACTGGTCACGGCCGCGCAGAGTTTCGCCGGCGACGACGAAGCCGCCACGCCCATTGAAATGCTCGCCCAGTTCCTCGGTGAAGCCTCACTCGATGCCGGCGACCGACAGGCCGACGAGTTCGAGGAAAGCGTGAACCTGATGACGCTGCACAGTGCCAAGGGCCTGGAATTCGATCACGTCTATCTGGTCGGCCTGGAAGAAGGCCTGTTCCCGCACAAGATGTCGATGGACGAAGCCAGCGGCCTGCAGGAAGAACGGCGCCTGGCCTATGTCGGCATCACCCGGGCGCGCAAGGAGCTGACGCTCACCTACGCCGAAAGCCGGCGCCTCTACGGCTCGGAACAATTCAATTCGGTGTCGCGTTTCGTCAAGGAAATTCCGGCCGAACTGCTCAGCGAAGTCCGGCTGCGTTCGACCGTCAGCCGCCCGGTGAGTTTCGGTATACAGGAAGACCTGGCGATGGACGCCGGCGGCTTTAATCTGAACCAGCGCGTGCGTCACCCGATGTTCGGCGAGGGCATCATTGTCAATGCCGAAGGCGGCGGCGCCCAGGCGCGGATACAGGTGGCCTTCGACGACGGCAACGAGCGTTGGCTGATGATGCAGTACGCGAAGCTGGAGGCGGTGTAAGCCGCCCGTTCAGTCCCGCAATTTAACCCGATCACGGCCGCTGTTTTTGGCCTCGTACAAGGCCACATCCGCCCGGCGAATGCCGTCGCTGATCTGGTCGTCCGTCGTCTGGATCTCCGTCACACCGATGCTCACCGTGGTTGAAATGGCATCGTCGTTGTACGGCACCCGTGTCGATGCCCAGCGCTCGCGGATGCGCTCGGCCACCTCAAGCGCCCGCTGTGCCGTCGCGTTGATCAACAGGGCGATGAATTCCTCGCCGCCATAACGGCAGACCACGTCGCTGTCCCGCAATTCCTGCTGCAACAGGGAGGCGAACGCCTTCAATACTTCATCGCCGCCGGGATGGCCGTAGGTGTCGTTGATGGCCTTGAATCGATCGAGATCGAACGCCAGTACCGACAAGTTGAGCGGGTGTCGTTTACTGCGCCGCATTTCCTGGTCGGCCACCAACTGAAACTGGCGCCGGTTGAGCACGCCGGTCAACTCGTCGGTCGCGGCCATGAGCCTGAGTTCGTCCATCATCCGCTGGCGTTCGGTGACATCGGTCAGCGTCATCTGAAAGGCCGGCTCACCGTCCCATTCGACCATGGTGCCGAGCAATTCGATCCACATCGTACCGCCGTCTTTGCGATGTACGGGCACGGTATCGCGCACACTGGATACCTCGCCGTGCAGCAACTGGACCCATTGATTGTCACCGGCCTCACGGGTGAGCTCCGGCATCAGATGCGCCAATGACGGCAGGTCCATCACGTCGCCGGCGGAGTCGAAGCCGAACATGCGGGCGGCGGCCTCGTTGACGTAGAGCGGGCGATAATTCTCGTGGATGCGCTCGACCACGATGCCCTGAATCGACCCTTCCGCCAGGGCCCGGAAACGGCGTTCGTTTTCCTCGACCGCCTCCTTGGCCTTGTATTCGCGGGTGATGTCCAACAGGACGCCGGTATAGAGAACATCATCACCGTTTTGCCGCGCTCGCTGGGCCCGGTTGCGCACCCAGCGCGTGCTGTTGTCGGCCAGCCGTACCCGGTGGTCGAACTGCCAGTCCAGGCCGGTCTCGACGGCATGCTTCAGGGTTCGGTCGACCAGTTCCCGGTCCGCCGGCGGCACCGTCTGCTCCCAACTTTGCAGTGACTCGACCTCCTCGTACCCGAAAAACCGGGCCGCGGTCGGGCTGAGATAGACACTGCGCCGCTGGCTATCGGCCTGGATGGTTTGCTGGTAAACGACGCCGGGAATCGAGGCGATGATGTTTTGCAATTGCTCTTCGCTCTCGGACAGGGCTTCCAATGCCAGAGCGCGATCTTCGTACAATTGCTGACGGGCATCGGCTTCGATCCGACGGCTCAGCGCCGCCGCGATGACATCGCCCATGCGCTGCAGGATGTGCGTATCGAGGTCGTCGAACCAATGCGCCTCGTCCGCCGAGACTTTCAATACCCCGATGACCTTCTGGCCATGAAACAACGGCGTGACCACCATCGACCGGATGTTGAGTTTGCGCGTCAGGGTCCGGTCGACACGATCATCGGTTTCTGTGTCCATGCAACGCAGTACCGAGGCCGATCGAACGCTGAGCCCGGACAAGCTGGACGCCACCTTCAAGCGAGTGCCGACGGCATCGGCCACATTACCGCAGGCGGCCCGGTACACCAGCTCATCGCCTTCCACCAGCTCCACTATGGCTCCCTGGGCATCGGTCAGACGCTGGACCGACAGCACGACCTCCTGCATCAGGTCGTCCAGCCCCAGGTCACTGCTGGCCAGTTTGGCCTGAACTTCCAGCAATTCCTGCAGGCGAGGGGTTTGATCGGACGTGAGCTCAATCGAGATGTCGTTCATTCGGGGTGGCCTGTTTCACATGCTTTCCCCGGCAAGCATAACAAAGCCTGCCCGCCTTACGTCGGTAGAGTTCACGAATTGAGCGTCCGAATCACCGGTAATGCTGTGCGCACCACCCAGGACGAGGTAGTCGATCGCACCCTGAATCGACGCACACTTTTTGATAGGCTGGCGTCGATTTCAATACATCGAGACACCATGACCACCGTCCACAGTTTCGCGCCCGTCGAACCCGGGCGCGCCAAAATCCTGATCCTCGGGTCCATGCCCGGCAAGGCCTCGTTACGGGCCGGTCAGTATTACGCCCATCCGCGCAACGCCTTCTGGCCGATCCTCGGGCAATTACTCGGCTTCGACGACAACCTGCCCTACGCAGGGCGAGTCACGCAATTGAGAGACAACGGCGTCGGCCTGTGGGATGTGCTGCAAACCTGCACCCGCACCTCGAGTCTGGATTCGGACATCGTCGAATCCTCGATCGTGATCAACGATTTCCCGGGCTGGTTCGAGCGGCATCCGGATACGCGGGCGGTGTTTTGCAACGGCGGCAAGGCGTACGAGAGTTTTCAGCGACGCGTGGTGCCGATCTTGCCGGAGTCCGTTCGGGAGCGGCCGGTGCACAAACTGCCCTCGACCAGCCCGGCACATGCGGCCATGCGGCCGGAGCAGAAGGCGGAGCAGTGGATCGAGTTGATCGGAGGGTATTTATAGGTCCGTAGGGCAGAAGAGGCGAAGCCGTTATCTGCCGAGGAAGCATAGGTTGCCAGTGGATTAACCCGTGCCTCCACATTCGCCCCCGGCAGATAACGCTGTCGCTCTTCTGCCCTACAAAGTCACCTCATTCGCCCAAATACCGCTCGCGGACGTGGTTCAGGAAGTAATCCGGGTTCAGGGTATCGCCGGTGGCCTGTTTCATCAGGTCGTCGTATTCGAGGTAGCATCCTTTCTGCCAAATGTTCTCCGCCAGCCAGTCGAAAATCGGCTGCAGTTCCAGCCGGGCGATGCAGTCTCCCGCATCCGGCACGGCGCGAACCAGGGCCGCGTGCAATTGTGCGGCGTTGAGCGCGCCCAGGGTATAGCTCGGGAAATAGCCGACGGCGCCCATGGGCCAGTGGATGTCCTGCATCGGGCCATCTCGGAAATCGCCCTTGGTGTCGAGCCCCAGATAGCGTGACATGGCTTCGTCCCAGCGTTCGGGAATGTCGGCGACCTCGGAGCGGCCGAGGATGATGTCGCGTTCGAGTTCGTAGCGCAGGATGACGTGCATCGGGTAGGTGACTTCGTCCGCGTTGACGCGGATCTTGCCCGGCTCGACACGGGTGTAGAGGGCGTGCAGGTTGTCCGCCTCGAACGCGGGGTCTTCGCCGAGGTGTTTGCGTACCAACGGGGCAATGGCGTTGATGAACGGGCGCGACCGGCCCAGTTGCATCTCGAAGAACAGGCTCTGGCTTTCATGAACGCCCATGCCCATGCTGCGGCCTACCGGTTGATGCAGCCAGTCCCGCGGCAGGCCGGATTCATAACGGGCATGACCGGTTTCGTGGATGACGCCCATCAGACCTTCGATGACGTTGTGCTCGTCGTAGCGGGTAGTGACCCGGCTGTCTTCCGGCGCCCCACCGCTGAACGGATGGGCGGTGGGGTCGAGCCGGCCGGCGTCGAAATTGAAGCCGAGCACGGCCATCAATTCACGCGCCAGGGCGTCCTGTTTGTCCACCGGCACCGGCTTGGCGGGCGTCATCGGTGTCGGACGGGTCGCCTGCCGTTCAAGAATGTCACGCGTGAGGTTCGGCAGGGTCGACTTCAGCCGGTCGAACACCGGGTCGATGCAGTGCATCAGGGTGCCGGGGTCGAACTGGTCGAGCAGGGCATCGTAATCGTTGGCGAAGCCACGCTCCTCGGACAGAGCCTCGCGCTGGGCCTGGGCCGCCTCGCGCGCCAGATCGAACACCTTCTGCAGCAGCGGCTGAAAATCGCGCCAGTTGTTTTCGGGCCGTAGTGTGCGCCAGGCGTGCTCGCATTCGGTGCTCGCCAGCGACTGGGCTTCGACCAGGTCTTTCGGCAAGGCCCGGGCACGCTTCCAGTCCAGCGTCATCTGACGCAGATTGGCCTGCTGCCAGTCGCTCAGGTCGTTCGCCTCAAGAGCACTCGCAAAGCGTTCGTCCAGGGCCGGGTCCTGCAGGATTTCGGTGCGCATGACGTCGAGCTCGGCCAGGGCCCGACTGCGGGCCGCGTTGCCGCCCGGCGGCATCATGACGTAGCGGTCCCACTGAAGCATGCCGGACGCATGGTCCAGTTGTGACAAACGATAAAAAGTACGTTCCAGTTCGTGATAACTCATGTTTCGGGCTCCGGTTTCAACTGGGTTTATCAAGCCAGCATTGACGGTCTGTTTCAAGCCGGGAAGAATGGTCTTCGGCACCGTTGTACTACAGGGATGTGAACGACCCACGCCCTACTACACTCTGTTTTACTCACCAACGGTCGGGATACCTTTATGATGCGTCCACTGTATACGTTGGCCGTCCTCCTGTTGCTCATCTGTCCAGTAGCTCGGGCACTGGCGGAAACCCTGGAGGTTGCCGGCCCGAACGGCACCCACACCTACACCCAGACGTCACTGCTGGAGCTTGGCCGGGACCGGTTGGAGACCGAAACCCCCTGGACCGACGGTCCGCAGAGTTTTGGCGGCGTTCCACTTGAGCGGGTGCTGGCCGTGGCCGGCATCGAAAGCGGTCGGGTCGCGGCCGAAGCCTTGAACGGTTACAGCGTCGACATTCCGGTGCAAGCCGTCGTCGAGGCCGGCGCCTTCCTGGCCTCGCACCTCGATGGTGAACCCATGCGCGTCAAGGACAAGGGCCCATATTGGATCGTGTTTCCCTGGTCGTCCAATGCGGACCTGGATAACCGCGACGTCCACGCCTGGTCGATCTGGCAGTTGCAACGTCTGCAGTCTCTGGAATAACGCATGCTGAAGCGATACGGCGTCATCGCCGTCTGGGCGCTCGTCTTTATCGGGTTGTTGGTCTGGCTGGGCAGTCTGGTGGTGCGCGTGTCCGGCGAAATCGAACAGTACGGCGAGCAATTGCGCGACGACCGGCCCTGGCACATCAGCCAGTTGCAGATCGAGATGGAGCGCATGAAGGGCTCGCTCGATCTGTACCTGCTCGACCCCAGTCCCGAACACCGCGGCCGGGCCGTGTTGCACACCGAGATCTTCTGGAGCCGGGCCAAGCTGCTGAACGAGGGCGATACCGGCGACTATGTCGAGAAATACGACACCCAGTTGCACCAGCAAATTCAGGGCATCCTGAACTATTTGCGCGCCCATGAAGACCACATCTACGAGATGTCCCCGGCCTATGCTCAGGAGCTTTGGCAGCGGCTGAACAACTGGATCGAGGCCTTCCAGTACCGCATCGTGCGCTTGTCCGAGGACGGTTACCGGGCGGCCGTCGAGCGCAGCCATATGGTTCAAAGCACCTATAATTCCATTCGCACAATTCTGATCAGTCTCGGCACCATGGGCTTTGTCGCGGTAACGCTGTTGTTGTATGCCTATTACCGCAACCGCCGTCTGCGTGTGGCCGCCGAACAGGCCAACCGCATTCAGGCGGACTTCCTGGCCAATATGAGCCATGAAATCCGCACCCCCCTGAATGGCATCATCGGCACCATCCAGTTACTGCGGGATTCCGATTCGATATCCGAACGGAATTCGCTGATCGCGACCCTGGCCCACTCGTCCGAAGCTCTGCTGGCGCAAATCAACGATGTGCTCGACTACAGCCGGTTGGAATCCGGTCGTCAGCACATCGATGCCCAGGCCTTCGACGTGATGGAGCTGGTGGGCACCTCGGTCCAGGTGTTTTCCGCCCAGGCCCAGTCCAAGGGGATCGAACTGCGCTTCCACGAGCCGGACCGGTCACACGCCTGGGTCCTGTCGGACGACGCCAAGATCCGCCAGATCCTGCTCAACCTGGTCGGCAACGCCATCAAGTTCACCGACCGGGGACGGGTCGATGTGTTTCTCGATGTGACTTCGGAAGACGACTTTCTGGCCGTCACGCTGACCGTGCGCGATACCGGCATTGGCATTCCGGACGACAAACAGGACCTGCTGTTCAAGCCGTTCAGTCAGGGCGATACCACCACCAGCCGACGCTTCGGCGGCACCGGCCTGGGGCTGGCGATCAGCCGTCAACTGGCCGAGTTGCTGGGCGGGCGCATCGAACTGGACAGCAAGGTGGGCGTCGGCAGTGAATTCCGCCTGTTGCTGGAACTGCCGCGCACCGAGCAGGCCAAACGCCTGGAGTCGGATGAGTCGGAAGCCGAGGAGGCGCCGCTGAAACTGAGCGGCCGGGTGCTGGTGGCCGAGGACAACGCCGTAAACCAGACCATCGCCCGGCGTATGCTGGAGAAGACCGGCTTGCGGGTGGACATCGCCGAAAACGGTCACGAAGTTCTGGCGGCCTGCCGCGACCACCGCTACGACCTGATTTTCATGGACGTGCAGATGCCGGAACTGGACGGGCTGGAAGCGGCGCGCCGGCTGCGGCTGCGCAGCTATCCCGCGCCCATCGTCGCACTCACCGCCAACGCCACCCTGGAAAGCCGCCAGGCCTGCATCGAGGCCGGCATGGTGGACTTCATTTCCAAGCCGTTCCGCTACACGGGCCTGCGCGCGGTGCTGCAGCGGCATCTCACCAACCGACAGGAGGTATAGGCGGCTGCCTGAACAGTAGGGTGGGTCGGTCCGACGCTTCGGCCGCCCACCAGCCTGTGAAATGCAATCACAGTAGGGCACGTTCAGCGATGAGACAGACCGGAACCGACGTATCTTTCCATGGTGGGCAATGCCCACCCTACTCGACCATCGTCGGGGACCGACCCTAACGGCGATCCAACCGCAACCGGAATTCCCCCATAATGGTGTCATAGAGACCATCACCGGCCCAGGCATCCTCGACGCCACTGTCGATGGAGGGGTTGTCGTTCACCTCGATGATGTAAACCTCGTCCCCGCGCTGTTTCAGATCCACCCCGTAGAGGCCGTCGCCGAAGGCGCTGGCGACGTCGAGCGCCGCCTTCAGTACCTTGCGGGGCACTTCGTGGGTCGGCAGTGTCTCAAACCCTCCGCTCTGGTCCTTGGGTTTGGCGCTGTGGTTGTAGATCTGCCAGTGCCCCTTGGCCATGAAATAGCGACAGGCGTAGATGGCACGCCCGGCCAGCACGCCGATGCGCCAGTCGTAGTCGGTGGGTACGAAGGCCTGGGCGAGGATAATAGCGCTTTGTTTGAGCAATTCGGTGGCGGTCCGTTTCAGTTCGTCGGCGTCGCGCACCTTGACCACGCCGCGCGAGAAGGCGCCGTCCGGTATTTTCAGCACCATCGGGTAACCGAGGTCGGCTTCCAGGTCCGCCATCACCCGGGCATTGGTTTGCGAAACAACCCGGCTCTTGGGCGCCGGCAGTTTGCGATGGGTGATCAGATCCGACAGATAAATCTTGTTGGTACAGCGCAGAATGCTGTCCGGGTCGTCCATGACCACCATGCCTTCATGCGCCGCCTTACGCGCGAACCGATAGGTGTGATGATTGACGTTGGTGGTCTCGCGGATAAACAGCGCATCGTATTCCGCCAGCCGGAAATAATCGCTCGGGTGAATGAAATCGACATCCATACCCTGGCGTTTGGCGGCCTTCTCGAATTTGCGCAACGCCGCCTTGTCGCTCGGCGGCAGTTCCTCCTCGGGATTGACCAGGATCGCCAGATCGTACCGGTAGCTGCGTTTGGCCCTGGGCGCGCGCCAGACTTTCCGGGAAAAGTGCTCCAGGCTGTTGGCGAAACGGGTTTCTTCCGCGTCGGACAATTTGGTCAGTCCGACTGCCTTGATGTGGGTCAGTTGCCAGTCGGTCTTGTGCTGAAAGGTGACGTCCAGGATCGGCACCGGAAACCGTTCGAACAACTGGCGCGACACCTCGTTCAGGGCCGGTTGCTCGGCGTCCCCGAAGTAGATGCGCCAGCGATAGCTTTTCGCGCCCCCGGACAGCGCATCCAGCGTCTTGTGCAAGCCCGGCGGCAGCACGCCGTAGACGGCCGGCTGCGACAGGTCGGTCAGCGTCTTCACCGACGGGATGACCTTGTGACCGCGCGCCTCGGCCAGCAGGGAGACGTAATAGCCCCGGCTCATGTATTTGTAGTTTCGACACAGGTTGATGACGCGTTGCGGTTCCAGGTCCGCCACGTCAAGATAGTCTTGCGCCGAGCGCAGGTCTTCCGTCGGGTAATAGGCTTTCCAGTCGGCAGCCTGTTCGACGATAATACGGAGTTTGGTCACTCTGTGATCCTTGCGGCGGTTCGCACCATGCGAACCCATCGAGATGTGAGAGTGTCTCCAGTTTTGGCACAAACACAATGATTTTCAAACCCCGCGCGCGCACTTTTTTCACTGAGGAAATGTCATGCAGATTCGGCCCGCTGTACGCGCCGATTTAAACGCCCTGATCGCACTCGAGGAAACCTGCTTCGACACGGATAGGCTCAGTCCGCGCAGCTTTCGCCGCTTTCTCAAACAACCGCTGGACCTGTTGCTGGTCGCGGAAACCGACACCGGCGAATTGTTCGGCTACGGGCTGTTGTTGCAACGGCGTGGCACCCATCTGGCGCGCCTGTATTCGCTCGCGGTCTCGCCCCGCGCACGCGGTCAGGGCGTGGGTCGTGCGCTGTTGCGCGCGCTGGAAGACGCCTCCCGGCCATTCGATTGCCGCTTCATACGGCTCGAAGTCCGCACCGGCAATGAAGGCGCCATCGCCCTCTACCGGGCCGAGGGCTATCGGCCCATCGGACAACGCACCGGCTACTACGAGGACGGGGGCGACGCCCTGCTGATGGAGAAACGGCTGCGCACGGCCCGGCCGCACCCCAGGAACCTGCCGTATTACCCCCAATCCACACCCTTCACCTGCGGCCCGGCCGCGCTGATGATGGTTCTGCACGCCCAGGACCGGCAGCGCCCCTTGTCGCGCGAAGAGGAAGTGCAACTCTGGCGTGAAGCCACTACCGTCTATATGACCACGGGGCTTGGCGGCACCTCACCGTTCGGGTTGGCTCTGGCTGCTGCCCGACGCGGCTTCGAGGCGCGTGTCTGGGCCAGCCACCTGGATGTGCCTTTTCTCGACAGTGTGCGCTCCGACCACAAACGCGACCTGATGACGCTGGTGCATCGACAGTTCATTGACGAGTGCGGCCAACACGGCGTGTCGCTTGAAGCCCGCGATCTGTATCGCACCGACATTCCCGACCTGCTGGCCGAAGGCTGGGGCATCCTGCTGTTGATCAGCACCTGGCGACTGAACCGTAACAAGGCCCCGCACTGGGTCTGGCTGGTCGATTTGGACGACCATCACGCCTACCTGAACGACCCGGACATTGACGACGACACCCAGCAATCCGAACTGGACAACCAGTTCATGCCGGTCTCGCTCGATGAACTGGACGCCATGACCCGCTACGGCAAGCACCGCTACCGGGCGGCGGTTCTGGTGCGGAAACGCGTTGCATGACTTCGTTGCCGAAATCGATCTTGATCGCGTCTCGTCCGGCCAATAGCTTAGGCTCTCACGTTTCGGAGTTCGCAAACGGCAGGCGGTTGTAGGGCAGAAGAGGCCGAAGGCCGTTATCTGCCGCGGTAAGATAAGGCGGCACCGGCTCATCCACAGGCGCAATATGCTCCTTGCGGCGGTTGACGGCTCCGACCCGACAACCGGACCAAAACTGCCCTGGTGAGCACCCCCGAAACCTGAGTTAAGAAGCCTCGTTCAACACTCTCACGGAGCATACGGATGCGATTCGATCAGGTCGAAGTAAACGCGGCCAAAAGGCCCACCCTGCACATCGCCGACTGGACCCTCACACCCGGCGACGCCTGGGTGGTACTCGGCGGCAACGGCAGCGGCAAGAGCACGCTGGCGCGGGTATTGTGCGGTGAGCTGACACCGACCGGCGGCACACTGACCGATGCACCCAAACGCGTGCATTGGCTATCGCTGGAACGGCAACAGGAACTCTACGAGCGTGAACTCTACCGGGACGACACCGACCTGACCGACCAGCTCGACCCGGGCACGCCAGTGCGCGTGCTGATGGAGGAGATCGCCCCCTGGAGCGACGAGCATGATCGTCTGGTCGAGCTGCTCGGTATGGCCACACTGCTCGACCGGGGCTACCGCCTGCTCAGCAGCGGCGAAGGGCGCAAGGTGATGCTGGCCCGCGCCGTGCTCGCCCGACCCGACCTCCTGCTGCTCGACGAACCCTTCGAAGGGCTCGACCCGCATGCCCGGCAGGACCTGCTGCACACCCTCGGCCGTCTGTCCGACGAGGGCCAATGGCTGATGCTGTTGATCAACCAGCGCCAGGACATCCCGGACTGGGCCAGCCATCTGGCGCTGATCGACCGGCACCGTCTGATGTTGGCCGGCCCGGTCGCGGAAGTAACCGACCATCCGGATTGGCAGGCCGCTCTGCACTGGGTGCACAGTGAGGACCTGACGCTGCCACCGCGCCAGTCCGATTATCAACTGCCCGACTGGCCGGCCGACGAACCCCTGGTGCGGTTGCGCGATGGCCGGGTCGAATACGCCAGTGGCCGTCAGTTCCAGGGTCTGGACTGGGACCTGATGCCCGGCGAACACACCCAGATCGTAGGCCCCAACGGCTGCGGCAAATCCACATTATTGAACCTAGTCTCCGGCGACCACCCGCAGTGCTACAGCAATGACCTGACGGTATTCGGCTATCGCCGCGGACGCGGCGAGAGCATCTGGGACATCAAGAAACACCTCGGCCTGGTCTCCGGCCACCTGCACCGCGACTACCGCGTCGCCGGCAACGCCATCACCGCCGTCGTCTCCGGGCTGACCGATTCCATCGGCGTCTACCAGAGCACCGGTAAAGAGGAAGCGCGACTGGCTCGTGAGTGGCTCGATTTACTCGGCCTGGCCGACAAGGCCGGACACGCCTTTCGCAGCCTGTCCACCGGCGAGCAGCGGCTGGTGTTGATCGCCCGTGCCCTAATCAAGCAACCGCCGCTGTTGATTCTGGACGAACCCACCCAGGGCCTGGACGACGTGAACCGCTTCCGCGTGCTGGCCGCCGTCGACCGCATCCTCACCGACGGCCCAACCACCCTGTTGTTCGTCAGCCACCGCGAGGACGAACGTCCGGCCCTGATCCGGCATCGACTGGTCTTCGAACCCAACACCCCCGACAATAACGACGCCCTCTACCGGATACACATCACATGATCCTGCGTTACCTGCTCAAAGGAATGATACTGCCGCCTTTCCTGCAACTGCTGATGCTTCTGGCGGCGCTGTTGTTCTGGCGCTGGCGGCCGCGCCTGGCACGCTGGCTCACCGCCCTGTCGATCGTCAGCCTGTGGTTGCTGGCCACACCCATGGTGGCCAACGGCCTCCTCGAATCACTGGAAACCCGACATGACTTCCTGACCCCGGAACAGGCCGACCGGACCGACGCCCAGGCCATCGTCATTCTCGCCGCCGGCGTGGTCACCAATGCCCACGAATACGGCCAGCCCATGGCCAGCAACCACACTCTGATGCGGCTGCGCTACGGCGCCTATCTGCAACGGCGCACCGACCTGCCGATTCTGGTATCCGGCGGCTCCGTGTTCGGCGAGACCGATGAAACGCTTGCCGGGATCATGGCGCGCGAACTGGAAACCTTGTACCGGGTCCCGGTGCGCTGGCGCGAACAAAACAGCCGAACCACCCACGAGAACGCCACCTACAGCGCCGAGATGCTGGCCGAGGCCGGCATCGACCGCATCCTGCTGGTCACCGAAGCCTTCCACATGCCGCGCTCGGTTCAGGCCTTCGAAAACCAGGGGCTCGAAGTGATACCGGCGCCGACCACCTCCTATGGCATGACCGACACCGGCATACTGGGGCTTACACCATCCGCCCTGGCTTTGAACGGCAGCAGTATGGCGATTCATGAGTATCTGGGGATGTTGGCGTATCGGGTGTTGTATTGAGAGGATCAGTTTTATAAGCGGGTCAATATCCTGTCTTCAGTCTAGACCTCGAATTTGACCGTTTACCGACGTCAGACAAACTGTCACCAGATAATCATAACTGGTGACAGTTTGTCTGATTGATAATGGCCGACCAACGCTGACATCATCAGACTCTCGACCCTGCATCCCTGTTCCGCGCCCACGGCGGCCAATTCATTCTCAGAAATCGGCTGATCAAGACGGCTAATCATGTTTCGAACCACCTTGTCGATTCAGCTCAGATTTTCGAACGTGCTGCTGTGCCCCGAAGTGACGAGCGGACACATTTGACCGCCTCCCTCATGCTTATAAAACTGTGTTAGGGTTCATTGGGCGCATCTCTTTTGCCTATGGAGCCCTACTTTATGGCCACGGATACTTGGATCCGATATTGGTTCATCGAACTGCACGCCTGGTGGGAAGGGCGGATCAACACTACCTTGCTGACCCGTGAATTCGCCATATCGCGCCAGCACGCCAGTAAATTGCTGGGTCAGTACCAAGAGGAATATCCAGGCAACTTGGTCTACAGTCGAAGCGCCAAAGCTTACCGACCCACTGACCAAATGACGCTGTCATTGATCAGTGGCGATGTCGCCGAATATTTCAATTGGGTGAGTGAACACCGACACCCCACCGCACTGAACTCCGGTTTCGCCACACTCGACCCGCCCCGCCGAAACGTCGCCCCCACTGTATTGAGACCCATGACCCAAGCGCTCCGGGAAAGACGCCGGCTGGAAGTGGATTACGTCTCCCTCACCAACCCCGACCGTGAAGGCCGCATCATCGTCCCTCATACTTTCGTCAACACCGGCCTGCGCTGGCACTTGCGCGCCTGGTGCGAAAAATCCCAGGAGTATCGGGATTTCGTACTCAGTCGCTTCCGGGGTGAGCCCGAACTGCTGGATACATCGCCTCACGGCATCGAAGACGATCAGGCCTGGAATACCCGGGTCACCTTGCAATTCGAAGCGGATTCACGCTTACCGGCTGACAAACGCGCCGTTATCGAACAGGACTACCAGATGGAGAACGGGCAACTGGCCGTCACCACTCGCGCCGCCCTGGTGCATTACGTCCTCCAGGAAATGCAGGTGAACACCAAGATGATCGACGCCTCGCCCCTGGCCCAACAATTGATACTGGTCAACCGGGATGACATAAAGCCGTGGTTGTTCGACGGCTAATGTAGCCGACCGGCGGTAAACCTGTCAGCTTAGTTGACCTGTGGTTATGGACAGTGTTGTGTGTCGGAGGTTGGGCGATAAAGTGGCCAGACATAGTCAGGACAGAACTAAGAGGAAATCCAAGGTGCACGCGATACAAAAACCGGTGTTTTATGCGCACTCTACCGGTAGTACCGATCAGTGCGATTGGCATCTTTTGTCAGCGCATCTGTTGGCGAGCGGACACCTGGCGGCAGAGTTCGCTAAGCACTTTGGTGCATCAGATTTGGCGGAGGTTGCCGGGCGGCTTCACGATGTTGGTAAGTACACACAACCATTCCAGAGGAGGCTTTACGGTGACAGTGTGCGCGTCGACCACTCGACACGGGGTGCACAGATCGTCACTGAACGTTACGGCCAACTGGGCAAGTTGATTGCCTATGGCATTGCTGGTCATCATGCAGGCCTTGCCAATGGGCGGGACAGCGGTGCTAGAACGCCGTTGCAGGTGCGCCTGAAAGATTATGACCTGCCGCCACTTGATCCATACTGGAAACAAGAAATCGCACTCAGCGAAAAACTGAATCTCCCACCATGTTTCAAGCCCAGAGAAGGCCGGGAGCATTTTCAGCTGTCAATGCTTGGCAGGATGTTATTTTCGAGCTTGGTCGATGCAGACTTTAGGGATACGGAGTATTTTTATTCTCAGGTCGAAGGTGAGGTAAAAGACAGAACGGGCTTTCCTTCACTTGAATCACTTCGAAATGAACTGAACAAGACTCTGAGCACGTTCAAAGCCGATACGGACGTGAATAAGTTACGCGCGCGCATTCTGGCGCACGGTCAGGAAAAGGCAGCTCTCGAGCCGGGTCTGTTTTCCCTGACCGTTCCAACGGGAGGCGGAAAAACGCTGACTTCTCTATCTTTCGCGCTGGATCATGCCATCCGCCATGGCCAGCGTCGGGTCATCTACGTGATCCCATTCACCAGCATAGTGGAGCAGAACGCTGCGGTATTTAGAAAAGCACTGGGCCCACTGGGCGAGGCTGCGGTATTGGAACACCACAGCACCTATCAGGAGAATCCGTCAGAGAACCCGGAATCCATCGCCAAACTCAGGTTGGCGATGGAGAACTGGGAAGCCCCCATTATCGTGACAACGGCCGTGCAATTCTTTGAAAGCCTGTTTGCTGACCGACCCTCCAAATGCAGGAAGTTGCATAACATCGCCAACAGCGTAGTTATTTTGGATGAAGCCCAGACGTTACCGCTGCCGTTGCTGCGTCCATGCGTTGCCGCCATGGATGAACTGGCACTGAACTATCGGAGTTCGGTTGTACTTTGTACAGCAACTCAACCGGCACTCAAAGCGCAGGATGAGTTCAAGGGTGGGCTCTCTGATGTCAGAGAACTCGCTCCTGACCCACTCTACCTTTATGGCGCCCTAAAGCGAGTTCAGCTGAGGCATGTTGGTCCGTTGTCGGATGATAATCTTTCCGAGGCAATGCAGCGGCGCGAGCAGGCACTGTGTATCGTCAACAATAGGCGTCACGCTCGAGCGCTATACGAGCGCATTTCGGGTGAGCCTGGCGCTTATCACCTGACGACTCTGATGTGTGCTAAGCATCGTAGCATGGTGCTGGCGAAGGTTCGTAAAGAACTGAAAGCCGGCAGGCCTTGCCGCCTGATATCAACCTCACTGATTGAGGCGGGTGTCGATGTGGATTTCCCAACCGTACTTCGGGCAGAAACCGGACTGGACTCGATTGCCCAGGCCGCCGGCCGGTGTAACCGCGAAGGCAAGAGAGCGGCTTCTGATAGCGAAGTGCTGGTTTTTTCAGTGGCTGACGAATGGCCCACTCCTACTGAATTGGCTCAATATGCCCAAGCCGCAAGATCCATCTTTCGGCAGTTTCCTGATGACCCGATGTCTCTGGAGGCGATCAACGCCTACTTCCGAGAGCTCTATTGGCAAAAGGGAGACAGTGACTTAGACCGGCATCAACTGCTAGAAAGGGTAAAGAATGGGCAGATAGACAATATTCCATATGAATGGATGGCCGAGAAGTTCCGGATGATCGAAAGCACCATGATTCCCATCATCATTCCTTTTGATGACTCAGCCAGGAGGGCACTGAGGGACTTGGCGTTTGCAGACAAGGTTGGCGGTATTGCTCGACAGCTACAGCCTTATCTAGTCCAGATACCCGCGCAGGGCTACAAATCACTTGAAAGTGCTGGGGCGATTCAGCCGGTAGCCGAGGAACGATTTGGTGAGCAGTTCATGGAATTGGTCAATACAGACGTTTACAGCGACCACTATGGTCTAAATTGGGATGAACCTGCATTCATCAGGGCCGATACATCAGTTTTTTGAACAAGAAATGTCGACCCGAGCATCGGGGGAGTGGATAAATCAGGAGGTAATATGGCGTACGGAGTGAAATTGCTAGTCTGGGGCGAGCGAGCCTGCTTTACGCGACCGGAGATGAAGGTGGAGCGTGTCAGCTATGACGTTATTACTCCGTCGGCAGCACGGGGCATCCTGGAAGCTATACACTGGAAACCAGCCATACGCTGGGTTATTGACCGAATTACGGTTCTTAAGCCGATTCGATTCGAGTCGATCAGACGCAACGAAGTTGGCTCAAAGGCTTCTGCCGGAACCATTGGCAGCGCCATGAAAAAAGGGACCACCGAAGGTTTGCACAACGTTGTCGAGGATGACAGACAGCAACGAGCAGCAACCGTTCTAAGAGATGTCGCTTATGTAATCGAAGCCCATTTCGAGATAACTCCCAAGGCCGGCAGCGATGACACCGAAGGCAAGCATTTGGACATTTTTAGTCGCCGTGCCAGAAAAGGTCAGTATTACCATGCACCTTGTCTTGGTGTGCGAGAGTTTCCTGCCTATTTTCGGTTGATAGAAGATGGCGAACCCCCATTGGCAGTCGATGATTCACTGGTGGGCCAAAAGGACCTGGGGTATATGCTTCATGACTTCGACTTTGCCAATGAGGTAACCCCCCATTTCTTCAGGGCCCGGATGCAAGATGGCACAGTTCAAGTACCGCCCCTGCAATCAGAGGAGGTTCGTGCATGATTCTGACAGCGCTGGATCGCTACTATGATCGACTGCTTGCGCAACCGGATACCGATATTGCCCCGATAGGGTACAGCTACGAGAAAATAAGCTATGCGCTGGTAATTAGTCCATCCGGAGATTTGGTGGATGTCATGGACCTGAGAGATACCTCATCCAAGAAACCGAGACCTAGATCTATGAGCGTTCCACAACCTGAAATCAGGACAGTCGGTGTGAAGCCGTTTTTCTTGTGGGACAAGTCCAGTTATGTGCTGGGTCTTGGTGACAATCAGGAAACTACACAGAAAAAGAAAGAAAAGCGTGAGGCAAGAATCCTTGAAGAACATGAAGCGTTCAAGGCCTATCACAAGGATGTTCTCAGAAACACGAATGATGATGGTTTGTTGGCATTGCTAGCGTTTTTTAACAAGTGGTCACCTGAGAAAAGGGATGAGTACCCTAAACTGGTGGATGAGGTTCTGACCAGCAACCTGGTGTTCAGGCTGGACGCTGAACAGGCCTTTATTCATGAAAGTGAAGAAGCACGAACAATCCGGTCGAAGCTGCTTGAAAACGAGTCTGCACAGCCTGGTATTTGCCTTGTGACCGGGGAAAACGCACCGCTGTCCAAACTCCACCCAAAGATAAAAGGGGTGCGAGATGCGCAGAGTTCAGGAGCTTCTATAGTTTCGTTCAACCTGAGTGCCTTTACTTCCTATGGCAAGTCACAGGGTGAGAACTCGCCTGTCTCCGAAAAGGCTGCATTCTCTTATACCACGGTCCTGAATTACCTGCTTAGCGGCGACCCAAGCAACCGTCAGAAACTGCAGATTGGAGACGCCACAACGGTGTTTTGGGCAGAAGCCGACAATCCTGCAAAGGCGGAAGCAGCTGAAAACACATTGGCAGCATTTCTGGATCCAAGACCGGATGATGATTCGGAAACGGACAAGCTCAGGAGTGTCATGAACAATATTGCCCAAGGGAAGCCACTTAGGGATTTGGGAGTTGACTTGGATGACGATACATTCATCTATGTTCTGGGCCTGGCACCTAACGCTTCCAGACTCTCTGTTCGCTTCTGGGAAGTCGGCACTCTGAGTCTGTTTGCAGAGCGGCTGACGCGCCACTATGAAGATTTGATTCTGGAGCCACGGCCATGGAAACATGAGCCCGGTGTCTGGCGACTTCTACTTGAAACCGCGCCAAGACCCAAAACCGGCAATCCGAAGGCAGACGATATCCAGCCTCAACTTGCCGGAGAAATGACACGCAGCATTCTGACCGGCCGCCGGTATCCAAGAAGTCTGTTAACCAACATTGTCATGCGACTTCGAGCGGATGGTCATATTACCGATCTGCGGGTTGCACTCTGTAAAGCTGTCCTGAGCCGGGACCGCCGGCTTGACGTCAAAGGAATCAAAGAGGAGGTGCCTGTGAGTCTAGATATCAACAATACGAGTCCCGGTTATCGGCTGGGGCGATTGTTCTCTGTGCTGGAGAATATTCAAATCTCGGCACTCGGAAAGAGTGTGAATGCGACCATCCGCGACCGCTACTATGGAGCGGCCTCGGCAACACCGGCCTCGATATTCCCCGTACTGCTGCGAAACAGTCAGCATCATTTGTCACGGTTGCGGAAAGACAAGCCCGGTCTGGCAGTCAATCTGGAGAGGGATATTCAAGAAATCGTGGATGGGCTACCGGCACAGTTCCCGAAAAGCCTGAGAATAGAGGCCCAAGGGCAGTTCGCTATTGGCTACTACCATCAGTCGAAAGCCCGCTATACCAAACAAAGTAATTCCGAGGAAGGAGAAGCCCAATGAACCCTATATCCAACCGATACGAATTCGTCTTTCTGTTCGACGTGACCAATGGCAACCCAAATGGAGACCCGGATGCCGGTAACCTGCCTCGCATAGACCCTGAAACCAATGAAGGTCTGGTAACGGACGTTTGTCTGAAGCGGAAGATTCGGAACTACGTCAGCCTCGAGAAGGAGGACAGCCCCGGTTACAGCATTTATATGCAGGAGAAGGCTGTACTCAACAATCAGCACAAGAAAGCTTATGAGGCACTGTCGATAGAGCCCGTGGACAACAAGCTGCCCAAGGAAGAAGCAAAGTCGAAAGAGTTGACTCAGTGGATGTGCAAGAACTTTTTCGACGTGCGCACATTCGGTGCCGTTATGACCACCAAAGTTAACAGTGGTCAGGTCCGTGGCCCAGTTCAGCTAGCCTTTGCTAGCTCCATTGACCCTGTTGTTCCGCTGGAAGTATCTATCACCCGAATGGCCGTAACGACAGAGGCCGAGGCCGAAAAACAGAGTGGTGATAACCGAACCATGGGCAGAAAGCATATTGTCCCCTATGGCCTGTATCGGGCCCATGGTTTCATTTCTGCCAAACTTGCGGAGCGGACCGGCTTCAGTGAGGAAGACCTGGATCTGGTGTGGAGGTCATTGATCAACATGTTTGAGCATGATCGATCGGCCGCCCGAGGGGAAATGTCAGCTCGCAAGTTGATTGTCTTTAAGCATGACAACCCGATGGGTAATGCACCGGCACATCTGTTATTTGATGCGGTCAAGGTGAAACGCGTCGAGGGGGAAGAAGACACGCCAGCCCGCAGCTTCACGGATTACGAAGTCAGTATTGATTCCGAATCCGTGCCCAAGGGCGTCAGTGTCGAGGAAAAACTTTAAAGGTACTTTATGGACGAATTTCTGGCTATATCTGCTTTACAACATTATGCCTACTGTCCCAGGCAGTTTGCGCTGATTCACGTGGAGCAGGTATGGTCAGAGAACCGCTTCACCGCAGAGGGCAGAATACTCCATAAACGAGTAGATTCCGCCGAGCCTGAACAGCGGGGCGATACCCGGTTTGAAAGAAGTGTAAGTGTATTGTCCAATGTGCTTGGGCTCACTGGGAAGCTGGACTTACTGGAAATCAAGTCGGGCAAGACGCCTAAGTATACGCCGGTCGAGTATAAAAGAGGTAAACCGAAGACAGAGGATTGGGATCGCATTCAGTTGTGTGCTCAAGCACTATGTATCGAAGAGATGCGAAGTGTTCAGGTAAAGGAAGGTGCCATCTGGTACTGGGAGGTCAGGCAGAGAGTTGCCGTTGAAATTGACCTGGAGTTGCGTGAAGCAACGAAGAACATCGTCAGAAACGCACGGGTACTATTGTCGCAAGGCAGGACGCCACCACCCACCAGCCACAGGAAGCGCTGCCGAGCCTGTTCACTGGCTGATATTTGTCAGCCTCAGATGTTTCGAGATGATCGTTCCAGCAACTATATTACCCGGCTGTTTGAAAAATGAAGAAACTTCTGAATACTCTATTTATCACTCGCCAGGAGACTTACCTCCATAAGGATCGGGAGACAATAGTCATCAAGCAGGGCGACGAAAAACTGGGCCAGTTTCCTGCTCTCTCACTCGGTGGGATTATGTGCTTTGGTCGTGTCTCAGTTTCACCATATCTGATGGGTTATTGTGCGGAACGGGCCATCGGACTTGCTTACTACACCCAGTATGGCCGGTTTCTGGCTCGTGTACAGGGACCGGAAAATGGCAATGTATTGTTGCGCCGCGAGCAATATCGCTGGGCCGACGACCCTGCGAAGTCTGTTCAAATTGCCCGACTGTCCGTAGCAGCGAAAGTGGCCAATTCGAGATCCATTCTCCAGCGTGAAAAGAGAAATCACGGTGACAACGAATCTGAGCAACTTCGGAAAGCGATTGACAATCTGGCCGTTAACCTAAGACGAGTTCGGAATAGCAACAGCGTTGAAGAGGCCATGGGTATGGAGGGAGATGCCGCAAGGACATATTTCGGTGTATTTGATACATTGCTGCGAGGCACCGGTTATACGTTCAGTGGCCGGGTGAGGCGGCCACCTACGGATCCGGTTAATGCACTATTGTCATTTGTGTATACATTAATTACTCAGGAGTGTGTTTCAGCTCTGCAGGGGGTCGGTCTTGATCCCTATGTCGGGTTCCTGCACAAGGACAGGCCAGGCCGAACCAGCCTTGCGCTGGATCTCCTTGAGGAGTTCCGAGCACCTTGGGCAGATCGTTTTGTGCTAACTCTCGTGAACCGAAAGCAGATTCAGTTGAAGGACTTTGTGACAGAAGCATCGGGCGCTGTAAGACTGAAAGAAGAGCCACGCAAGAAAGTGCTGACAGCCTACCAGGAACGTAAGCAGGAAGAAGTGGTGCATCCTTACCTTGACGAGCAAGTACCGATTGGATTACTGCCACACTGCCAGGCGTTGCTTCTGGCCCGACACCTCCGCGGAGATACAGAGTTTTATACTCCTTACTTGGTGAGATGATATGCTGGTACTGGTTACCTATGATGTAAGCGTAACGACATCCGAGGGTAGGAGACGACTGAGAACCATTGCGAAAATTTGCCTGGATTATGGCATGCGAGTGCAGAACTCGGTCTTCGAGTGCGATGTCGACCCTGCGCAATTTGCCGTCTTGAAGGAAGAACTGATAAGCACTTACGATTCTAATGAGGACAGTCTTCGATTTTATTTTCTGGGTAAGAAAGGTCGACAGCGTGTCGAGCACTATGGTAGTAAGCCTGTTAGTGATCCAACTTCCGATCCGCTGATTGTCTGATGCGTGCGCTAACCAGGAGTTCTCATGAAAGTGCTGGTTTGTTAGCGCATATCTAACCAACTGATTTTACTACATTCTTCTCATTCACTCCTAATTACTCTTGGCCATTGCACTTGGATTTCCGTGGTTATCGCAAACAGACGTATTTTCCTTTGCTCTTTAACAACCTAGACTTGAGCGGTCGCGCCCCACGCGGGCGCGTGGATAGAAACAACCAACTGAAGCCCGAAGCCCTGGGCGCCGCCGTCGCGCCCCACGCGGGCGCGTGGATAGAAACCCCGCCAGGTCGAACCAGAAGTTCGACGTGCTGGAAGTCGCGCCCCACGCGGGCGCGTGGATAGAAACATTTTCCTGGACCTGCCCGTCCCGAAACTGATCCGTCGCGCCCCACGCGGGCGCGTGGATAGAAACTGAAACCAGCCGCCTGACGAACCCTGTCAGTAAAGTCGCGCCCCACGCGGGCGCGTGGATAGAAACACTGCCATTGAGTTCCGCTGTCTCAGTGACGAAGTCGCGCCCCACGCGGGCGCGTGGATAGAAACACGACTACATGATGAACAACGGGGGTCGCCCATGAGTCGCGCCCCACGCGGGCGCGTGGATAGAAACGAAGCGGCTCCGTCGACCTGGAGCAAGATCGCCATGTCGCGCCCCACGCGGGCGCGTGGATAGAAACAAAGTTTTGGAGCCTTCCTTATGAACACCCGCGGTCGCGCCCCACGCGGGCGCGTGGATAGAAACGTGGACTACCACATCAACAACAGCGACCCGCGCTGGTCGCGCCCCACGCGGGCGCGTGGATAGAAACTGTGGCACTATTTGGATTGTATACTTGGCTCGGTCGCGCCCCACGCGGGCGCGTGGATAGAAACATGGCGATTGGATCCCTGGCGGTTCGCGTATCGGCGTCGCGCCCCACGCGGGCGCGTGGATAGAAACCAGAGCGGTCTGGCGATTGGCTTCCATTTAGCAATGTCGCGCCCCACGCGGGCGCGTGGATAGAAACCAAGCACTTATCGCCGGAAGACCGGCGCCGGGTGGTCGCGCCCCACGCGGGCGCGTGGATAGAAACCCATGAAGACCTGCAAGCGGTCTATCGCCGACTGGACGTCGCGCCCCACGCGGGCGCGTGGATAGAAACAGTGGTCGACGCCAAGCCACCCAAGTCCGTGAAGTCGCGCCCCACGCGGGCGCGTGGATAGAAACGGCATGCCGCTGCGGATTGGCCGTTATGACGATCGTCGCGCCCCACGCGGGCGCGTGGATAGAAACCCGCTGGACGGCGTGGCTGATTACCAAGCGCCCCTGTCGCGCCCCACGCGGGCGCGTGGATAGAAACATGTTATCAGCGCCTTCGGATGCCTGGGTCAGCATGTCGCGCCCCACGCGGGCGCGTGGATAGAAACTCTTGCACGGTCATCGCGGCCAACAGCGGCCCATGTCGCGCCCCACGCGGGCGCGTGGATAGAAACACCCCGTCCATGACGTTTTCCGACTGGGTGGCTGGTCGCGCCCCACGCGGGCGCGTGGATAGAAACGACGGCGGTTTTTTGGGTCGGCTTGTCGACCGCCGCGAGTCGCGCCCCACGCGGGCGCGTGGATAGAAACGGGTGGAACTCGATGCCCAGGTCAGGGACGGCATGTCGCGCCCCACGCGGGCGCGTGGATAGAAACACATGCACAGCATTTATTCTATCGTGGCGTGATTGTCGCGCCCCACGCGGGCGCGTGGATAGAAACATTTTGGCCCGCGGAGTCCGCTTCCAGTAGACGGGTCGCGCCCCACGCGGGCGCGTGGATAGAAACAGGGCCTACGACACGAAACAAGCCTTCTCAGACGCGTCGCGCCCCACGCGGGCGCGTGGATAGAAACTTTGTTACCGGCGTACAAGCGGCACCAGTAGCAACGTCGCGCCCCACGCGGGCGCGTGGATAGAAACCGCAAACTGGAAGACGCGAAAAGGTACGTACTGGGTCGCGCCCCACGCGGGCGCGTGGATAGAAACAGGTGGACCACTGTTAGGTGTAACACGTGTCCGTTTGTCGCGCCCCACGCGGGCGCGTGGATAGAAACAGACCTAGTTTGACTAGGGTAAAGTCAGTCCCAACGTCGCGCCCCACGCGGGCGCATGGATAGAAACACATCAACGCCATCCATATCCGCCCGGTTGAGGAGTCGCGCCCCACGCGGGCGCGTGGATAGAAACATGAAAGAAAACAAAGACACCGAAGTGTCTAAGGTGTCGCGCCCCACGCGGGCGCGTGGATAGAAACATGGTATCCCCGTCAGACGCCGTAGAGAGAGCTGGTCGCGCCCCACGCGGGCGCGTGGATAGAAACCATTGTACCCCACAGCATGTCGTAAACGTGCTTGACGTCGCGCCCCACGCGGGCGCGTGGATAGAAACGAGTGCGACAACGGTCAGACCTATCTGATCAGCGTCGCGCCCCACGCGGGCGCGTGGATAGAAACTTGTCATGCCCGAAACGTGCGCCGCTTTTGCGCGTCGCGCCCCACGCGGGCGCGTGGATAGAAACTGGAAAACGCCAACCTGGCGGATCCGGACCACCCGGTCGCGCCCCACGCGGGCGCGTGGATAGAAACCGGCAGTGAGGGACGGTTAAACGGCATTTATACGTCGCGCCCCACGCGGGCGCGTGGATAGAAACTCGTGGAAGGCGGCTTCGTCGATGATGACCACCGTCGCGCCCCACGCGGGCGCGTGGATAGAAACCTAGCCATGTTATTAATCACTTCACCGTTAACCGGCGTCGCGCCCCACGCGGGCGCGTGGATAGAAACGTTCGAGGTCACCGTGGATCCGGTCCTTGTACGCGTCGCGCCCCACGCGGGCGCGTGGATAGAAACGTACCGATCGATGTGGCGCTCCAGGAAAGCCTCCGTCGCGCCCCACGCGGGCGCGTGGATAGAAACATGCATCACGGCTGCCGGGTTCGCATTGGCGGGAAAGTCGCGCCCCACGCGGGCGCGTGGATAGAAACATCCCATGGATTACCGGGCAATTCGGGGAACTGCGTCGCGCCCCACGCGGGCGCGTGGATAGAAACAGTACAACCAGCGCCGACAGAAACAGGGTTAAGGTGGTCGCGCCCCACGCGGGCGCGTGGATAGAAACACACACCGCGTAATACCCAAAAACCAATACTGCAGGTCGCGCCCCACGCGGGCGCGTGGATAGAAACTCCTATCCCTGGTGGCGATGTTCTCGTTTGCCGCTGGTCGCGCCCCACGCGGGCGCGTGGATAGAAACAACACGTCGGTGTGGGGTCAGCACCACTACAGCATGTCGCGCCCCACGCGGGCGCGTGGATAGAAACTGCAGTTCACCGACCTGGTGAACGGCCCTGACACAGGTCGCGCCCCACGCGGGCGCGTGGATAGAAACTCCCTGATCAACCTGTGTGGCCTGGCCTGGCTCGTCGCGCCCCACGCGGGCGCGTGGATAGAAACTTTACTAACATGAGATACTCCGAAGTGATCCAATGTCGCGCCCCACGCGGGCGCGTGGATAGAAACTCACCCAGCTCCAGGCTGATCGGAACCGTCATGGCGTCGCGCCCCACGCGGGCGCGTGGATAGAAACTGTACCAGCATAAGATACTCCGAATTGATCCAGTGTCGCGCCCCACGCGGGCGCGTGGATAGAAACATCCTTGCCTATTGGACGCTGAAGTTATCGATGAAGTCGCGCCCCACGCGGGCGCGTGGATAGAAACCTTTTGGGATCGCTCGATTCGCATTGGCTTCGTCGTCGCGCCCCACGCGGGCACGTGGATAGAAACAGCGTGGTACCGGCCTGGCCGCGACGGTTGAAGTGTCGCGCCCCACGCGGGCGCGTGGATAGAAACGTGTCGTCCAGTAACGGGATGCCAGCCGCTTCCATGGGTCGCGCCCCACGCGGGCGCGTGGATAGAAACTACGACAAATTGTATGTCGACCTGGAGCATTCCTCGTCGCGCCCCATGCGGGCGCGTGGATAGAAACTCCCAGGATAAGCCCTGGCTGATCGTCATAAACTGGGTCGCGCCCCACGCGGGCGCGTGGATTGGAACATCATATACTCATGTATTCGATCGCCTGTGCGTTGTCCGCCACTCACGGCCAAGTGGAATGAAACGATCATCCAGGTCAGTACCTCTAGATCGTAGTCATAGAGCTCCGGAGACGCATAGAATAAAACTGCTTTCCGGTTCGGGCGTAACTTCGCTGTGGTATTGACAATTCATGAAGGTTTTCAGTTACAGAGGAACACATCATAGCCTTTACTGCCACTCCTGAAGATCCGAAGTAAACAGTTTCACCAGAACGTCAGAGCTGATATTCTGCCTACCAATCACTCAAAGTAATTACCTTCCAAACCCCATATTACACTGTGTAATTCTTTATGTGATCAACCTCCCGTTTTTGATACAAACCAACCGATATTTCCTATTCAGAGATGAACACTTTAACTTTCTCTGGTATCTATCCCCTCGGCGAGCCAGGACGTACGCCATGGACACGGACACACACGACCAGGGATACCCATGAGCACCCAGAGGGACATCGCCCAACTCCCCGACGACGCCAAGAACTTTTTGCGCCGACACGGCATTTCACTGAACCCCTTGGTGTGGCACGCCAGTTATCGCTACCCGGATGACGCCAAACGGTTCGAACCGGAACGCACGCACCGGCGTTTTTATCTGCTGAAAGGCAACACCGGTTTTGAGTTCCTCACCCGGCATTCCAACCACAAACGCGGCATCGTGTACGCCATTCACCGCAGCGAAGGCATCGGCGGCCCCAAACCGGCCGCGCCGCGGGTGGAACTGAACCGGCCCAAGGCGGAGGTGATTGAAGACACGCCGTTGCCGGAAGGGACTCCGGGCGTGGAGCCCGAAGTAGCACCCGAGTTCTACGCCCAACTGCGATTCACCTACCCGGATGGGTCCGGCGTGGTCGCGCCGTTCACCATTGAGACCGATACCGAATCGTTCGAAGGCCGCCTCATCGGTGGCGATACCCGCAAGCGACCGCTGAGTAAAGCGGGCACGGTCACCTACACAGTCGGCACGCCGGTCTCGACGGAAGCGTGGCAAACCGAGCTGGACCGGTTGAAAGACCATTGCCAAGCCCTGGCGGAAGCGCGGGACGATACCGGCGACACCCAGCACATCCCCAACCGGCTGCAACCGCTGCACCTGATCAACACCCGGGTACTGACGCCGGGTAACCCGGCCGATATGCCCACCGAGCTGTTCAGCTCGGGCTATCCCTTCGCCACCCTGTTCGATACCGCCGCCCAACTCTGGGAACGGCAAACACATCGACCGAACCGGTTCGTCGATGGCTTTCGGGATCGTTGCACGGTAGAGCCTGGAACGTTAAGCCAACATCTTGGCTCGAGCCTGGGACTGTCCACACGGACGGTTCGGATCGACACCGTCTCCAACAGCCTGTTGGACCTGATTTACCTGCTCAGTGACGACGCCGTACTGGAACCGCTGGTCACCCTGGCAACGGACTGGGACTATGCCGAACCGGAGGCCTGGGCCTTGGAAGCGGCCCTGGTGGCCCTGCTGAGCCAACGCTGCTCTGTCGCACCATCATCCCAGGCCGGCAACCGGTCGCCTTACCACAACGTGCTGGCGAACATTGGCCAAAGCCTGACGCAATTGGCCGAGTGGATGCGCCAACAGGCCAAGGTACTGACCCAGTCCGCGCCGGACTCGCAATTGGTCACCGCCACCCTGCAAGTACC
>NZ_BMXR01000005.1:384708-465325 GCF_014651855.1 Saccharospirillum salsuginis | reverse complement strand
TGACTGGTATCTGGGCTTGCATGAAGAATGAAACGCCGTTTGATAGTGCGCTTTTGTTCAGCGATGAGCATTTTAAGGCTTGACGCTAAACGGAGTATCTACGGGGGCGGTGTTTGAGTAAAGAGTAGGGTTGTCCATGGTGGGCGGTGCCCACCCTACGGAACTAAGTGGCATAGGACTGAGGGCCGGGGGCCGGGTTGGCCTCTCCGGGGATGTGCGCAGCATGGATGCTGCGGTCAAGCCCCCATGGACGGGTTCACGGCGACCCCGGCGAGGCTAACCCGGCCCCCGGCCCGGACCCTGCCACTGAAGGGGTAAACAGGCCGAACCGAAGCCACAGGACAAAAAGTTTCCCCGGGTTTCCTATTGGAAACAAGCGTCACTTAGTGCATCATCGGGCCACGATGTCGTCTACGCTGGTAGGCGACCACCGATTTGGTATCGATGAACAACAACAGGTGACCCCATGACGGCGACACAGGACAAACTGAACACCACCCCGCTGACCCAACTGCACATCGAACTCGGCGCCCGCATGGTCCCCTTCGCCGGCTACAACATGCCCGTCCAGTTCCCGTTGGGCGTCAAACAGGAACACCTGCACACCCGGGCCGCCGCCGGCCTGTTCGACGTCTCCCACATGGGCCAACTGCGTCTCGCCGGCCCGAACACCGCGGCCGCCCTCGAAAAACTCGTCCCGGTCGACATCATCGACCTGCCCGAAGGCAAGCAACGCTACGCCCTGCTGACCAACGAGCAAGGCGGCATCCTCGACGACCTCATGGTCACCCATTATGGCGACTGGTACTACCTCGTCGTCAACGCCGCCTGCAAGGAAGAAGACGTCGCCCACCTGCGCAAGCACCTGCCGGACAACCTCACCCTGGAGGAACTCGACGACCGCGCGCTGGTCGCACTGCAGGGGCCGAAAGCGGCCGATGTACTGGCCCGCTTGCAACCGGCGGTTCAAGACATGGTATTCATGGACAATCGGCAACTGGAGATCGACGGTGCCGCCTGTTTCGTCTCCCGCAGCGGCTACACCGGCGAGGACGGATTCGAGATCTCCATCCCGGCCGGTGACGCCGAACGCATCGTCCGCACATTGCTGGACTTCGAAGACGTCGAATCCATCGGCCTCGGCGCGCGCGACTCGCTGCGCCTGGAAGCCGGCCTGTGTCTCTACGGCCACGACATCGACACCACCACGACGCCGCTCGAAGCCAGCCTGATCTGGGCCATCTCCAAGCCGCGTCGCGCCGACGGCGAACGACCGGGCGGTTTCCTGGGTGATTCGGTGATTCTCGACCAGATCGCGAACAGGAACTGGACCCGCAAGCGTGTCGGCCTCAAAGGCGAAGGCCGCGCTCCGGTACGCGAAGGTACCGAACTGTTCAACGAAGCCGGCGACAAAATCGGCGTTGTCACCAGCGGCACCTTCGGCCCGAGCGCCGGTTTCCCGGTGGCCATGGGCTATGTCGAAACCGAATACAGCCCACTGGACACCCAGGTCTTCGCCGAAGTGCGCGGCAAGCGTCTGCCGATGACCGTCAGCAAGATGCCCTTCGTCGCGCAGCGTTATCACCGCGGTTGAGGCCAATGTCATGATCATCGAACCCTGGAACGACATCACCCCGACGATCGACGCCTCGGCGTTCGTGGCCACCGGCGCGGCCGTGGTCGGCGATGTCACTCTGGGTCCGGACAGCAGCGTCTGGTACGGCAGCGTCCTGCGCGGCGATGATCACTGGATACGGGTGGGAGCGGGCAGCAATATCCAGGATGGCACCGTGATCCACGTCTCGCTCGATACCCACCCGACCCGCATCGGCGATCGGGTGACCGTCGGTCATGGAGCCCGTCTGCACGGCTGCACCATCGGCGATGAGAGCCTGGTCGGCATCGGGGCCATCGTGTTGGACGGGGCGGAACTGGAACCGGGGTCGATGCTCGCGGCGGGCGCCATGCTGACACCGGGCAAACGGGTTCCCTCCGGCGAGCTCTGGGCCGGTTCACCGGCGCGCAAGCTGCGTGACCTGACCCAGGCGGATCTCGATTTCATCCGCTGGGATGCCGAACACTACATCAAGCTGGCCCGCCGTTACCGGAACCGCTGACGGCCAGCGCCCCTACCAATGCAGCCTTGTGCCCGGCAGGCGGTTACCCTCGGCATCGGCCACAATAGGGCAGTTCACCACCATGTCGGTGGCTGAGATGGTAATCCAGCCCTGACGTTCAGCCTCGAACAGCGCGCTTTCCGAGGTCAGCTCTCTTTGCTGTTCGGGCTCATTCCACGTCACTTCATACAGCAGCCAGAGCGGGCTGTAGGGGCGGTTCGTGCTGTCGGCGCCGATGGGGTCGGGCGCGGAGGGTACCACGCTCGCTTGCTCCCCATTCGGGAATGCGTAAATGCGCTCCAGCACCGTTTTCAGTTCCGGGGGTTTGGGGCGCGGTGGCAGGCTGTCGCGCAGTCGGGGCGCATAGTTGACGCCTTTGTCGACAGCCGCGCTGCGCGGCCAGGCATCGGTACTGATGTAGTACAGCTTGCGGCCCTCATACCAGGCCGGTATCAACGGCAGGGTGATGGCGGGCGTACTCACATCGGTCGGTTGGGACAGGCCGGCGCAACCGGTCAGCACTAACACGGCCAGACAGCCACTCAGCCATCGATCAAACATGGTGGTTCATCCCCATTCCTCAGGTGTATGCCGCTTCAGACTAGCAGACGTCTCCTGCGTTTCGCTCAATGTCGTTGCTGCCAGTGTTTCTGCACTTCCAGAAAGGTCATGGTGGCGGACCAGGTGATCAGACCGAAGCCCACCAGACCTTCGGTGCCGTATACGAAACGGATCGGGCCGACCGGAATCAGATCGCCGTATCCCAGAGTCGTGTAGGTGATGGCCGACATGTAGATGTAGTCGAGCATACCGAGCGGATAGGGCCCGGTCAGATTGCCGGCCTGCGGGAAGTGAGACAACCACCAGGCGAAGCTGCCGAACAGCCAGATCTGAATCACGTGGATCACCAGCAAACTGAAGAACAGGACCAGAATGCGATAACGCTGCGAACGCCGGGTCCGATCCAGGTGGCGGCTGAGTACAAAAAAGGATTCGTAGTGCAGCAATACGGAGAAGATGACCAGCACGATGGTGGTGCCGGCCACCAGTAAATGAGCCGTGTCCAGGTTCATGTGATCGATCCGGAAGAGTCGTTAATCCCGGCAGTGTATCAGGTCCGAACCCCGGTCAGCGAAAGCGGACCTCCCTGAAGCGTGCGTTCGGGGTCAGTACTTCCAATTGCTTGAGCCGGTGCAGCTCGATGTCCCGATGTTCAGAGCCGATGTCGAGACGAAGCCACTCGCGGGACCCGGATTCGGTCAGCGTGGTTCGGGCGACCCCTTCCACGGGCGCCTGGTCGGTCAGGATCAGCCTTACCCGATAGTGGAACAGACAGGCGATCTCCAGGTAGTCGTGGAGATCGCAGTCCAGAATGAAGGGGTCGGCGTCGGGCATGATCAATCGAACTGGATGTCGCCCGAGGCGATCAGATTGTCGTAAGCCTGCTGTAACTGGGTCAGTACCCGGGGATCCGTTTCCTTGTTCATGGCCAGGTAGAGTTCCAGAGTTCTCAGGCGAAAGGCTTCCTCAACCTCGTAACCGGCTTCTTCGGCCAGCTTGTAGCCGTTTATGTCCGAGGTGATCCAGACATCGATCAAGTCCTGGTGCAGGCGCTGGGCATTAAGCGATTCGTTCGGCAGGGTCGATACGTTGAACCCTTCGTTTTGCAGAAAACTGGTGGCGGCATCGCCTTCGTAACCGCCGATGCGCAGATCGCGGATATCCTCGATCGACTGGATGTTCAGGGTATGGCCCGGTTTGGCCATCAGGATCCAGTTATATTGTCCAACCGGGCCGATCCAGTTAAACAGGTCTTCTCGCAATTCCGTCCGGGCGGTGGAATAAACGCCGTAATTCGGGCGCTCCAGAGCCCGTTCATAAGAAACCGACCAGGTGCGTAATCGAAGCCGATACTCGATGCCGGCCTCGGCGAACATCATTTTGACGATTTCGGTGGCGCTGCCGCCGATATCGTCGCGGAAATGGGCGTAATTACCGCCATCTAGGGTGTAATTGAAGGTGCCGTAATTCTCGGTATAAAGATAAACCTTGGGCAGATCCTCGGCGTGGGCCAGTGTGGCGGCGAACAATAGGGGCAGGGCAACCAGCAGACAGCGGCTCAGTCTGGCTCTCATTGGGGAGTAACCTCTTATTATCGGGGCTTTTGGATAAGACACTCCTTGAAATCCGGTACGACTCCTACCGTAACTTTAGGTTACTTTTTCACCCTTGTCATGAGGTCAACCCTCATTTAGGAGGATTTCATACACCCCGTGACTTTGGAGCGCCACGGGGGTGATCAATCACGGCTTTTTCAGCCGGGTGTTACAAGGCTTTGGCGATGGCCGTAGCCAGCCGGGCGTTGTTGAAGACCAATTGGATGTTGGCGGCCAGGCTGTCGCCACCGGTCAGTTCGGCGACCCGTGACAACAGGAAGGGGGTGGACGCCTTGCCGTGAATCTCCTGCTCTTCGGCTTCGCGCAACGCCTGCTCAATGGCGTTGTCGATGGCCGACTTGTCCATCGCGTATTCGTTAGGAATCGGGTTGGCGATGACAACGCCCCCGTTCAGACCCATGTGCCACTTGGCGTTCAGGAAGGCGGCGATATCGGTATCGCTGTCCATCCTGTAATCGACCGTCTCATCCGAGTCACGTGTGTAGAAGGCGGGCAACGTGTCGGTCCGGTAGCCGAGTACCGGCACGCCCTGGGTTTCCAGGTATTCCCGCGTCAGGCCCAGATCCAGGATGGATTTGGCGCCGGCGCAGACCACGGCCACCGAGGTGTGGGCCAGTTCCTGCAGATCGGCGGAGATGTCGAAGGTCTGCTGGGCGCCCCGGTGTACACCGCCGATGCCGCCGGTGGCGAACACCCGGATGCCGGCCATTTCGGCGATGATCATGGTCGCGGCCACGGTGGTGGCGCCGTGCTGGCCGCGGGCGACCACATAGGGCAGGTCGCGGCGCGAGCACTTGGCGACGTCCTGACCGGCCTTGGCCAGTGTTTCGATCTCCGCCTCGCTCAAACCGGCCTTGAGTCGACCTTCGAGAATGGCGATGGTCGCCGGGACGGCGCCGGCATCGCGGATGATCTGCTCAACCTGGCGGGCCATGTCGAAATTGTCCGGCCAGGGCATGCCGTGTGAAATAATGGTGCTTTCCAGGGCGACGACCGGACGATTGTCGGCCAGCGCCTCGGCGACCTCGGGGTGAATGTCGAGATAGGGAGTCATCGTTGTGCGATCCATTCCAGTACCTGGGGTTCGGTGAGTTGGGGGTGATTGGCCCGGTCGGATTCCAGCGTCATGCCGGCGCAGCCGAGGGCGAAGGCGGCCTGGTCGTCCAGAGTGCGGTCGGTCAACTGGCCGTGAATGAGCCCGGCCAGCAGTGCATCGCCCGCACCGGTATCGCTGCGGACATCGGCCCGGTACACCGGTCGCTGGCATTGCTCTTCCAGTCCGGCCAGCAGCAGGCCTTCCTCGCCGAGACTCAGCGCCAGTGTTTCCAGGCCGAACGCCAGCAAGCGGTCGACCAGAGTCGCTCGGTCAGCCTCCGGTTCGTTCAGTATGGCGGCCGCCTCGTTTTGATTGACCTTGAGGCCGGTGAGGTGCTGCAACAAGGGCGTCAGTCGCGGCGCTTTGGCGGTGGAGACCGCATCGGCGTACAGCCGGCCGCGCAACGGCAGATCGGCGAGCCAGGCCAGGGTCGGCTGCGGCACGTTCGCTTCCACAACCACGGTCGTGGCCGAGACCAGCAACGATTGCAGTGGCCCAAGCCGCTCCGGCGTCAGGTCATCGATGATGCCCATATCGGCGATGGCGCCGATCAGTTGACCGCGTTCATCGTTCATCGCCAGATACGAGCTGGTGGGCCGATCGGCATGGCGCAGCAGCCCTTCCGTGCGGATTCCGGCCGCCTGGATGCGGTCGCGCAACCAATCGCCGTTGGCATCGTGGCCCAGCAAGGTCACCAGCGTGACATCGTGTCCCAGCCGAGCCAGGTTTTCGGCGATGTTCCGGCCCACGCCGCCGGCGCTCTGAGTCAAATGACCCGGGTTGGAATCACCCGGACGAAACCGGTCAGCCGAGGTACCGGTCAGGTCCACATTGGCGCCGCCGATGACGACGATGCGATCCTGTTCCGGCAGCAAATAGCCCTTGCCCAGAATCTTGCCCTGTCGCGTGAGCCGCATGATGTGCCCGGCGACGGACTCCCGGCTCAGGCCGAGTTCGTCGGCCAGTTGTTGCTGAGTGGCCAGCGGGTTGCGGCGGATGGCCGCGAGCAGGCGTTGTTCGTTGGTGGACATAACAAGTGTTTCATTGATAACAAGTGTTAATTGTGGCCGAAAACCACCGGAAATACAACTGGAGAATGCTGGCGTCTCGCCGCCGAGGGTACTAGTAGGTTGGATTAGGACCGAAGGGACGTAATCCAACAATTCAGGTTATGTCGATCTGGGGGCAAAACGGGATGTTGGATTACGCTCTTCGAGCTAATCCAACCTACCTGACTGTCGTAGGGTGCGCACCGCGCACCAAGGAAAGACGCGCCAGTCGCGGTTCGGACCATTGGCACAAAAACCAACCCAGGCACCAACTGAAGTGGCAAAAACAATACCTTGGGAAACAGAAACCAATACGGCGGGACGCCGATTCTCGGGAAAGGAATATAAAATGGTGCGGACGGAGAGACTCGAACTCTCACACCTTGCGGCACCAGAACCTAAATCTGGCGTGTCTACCAATTCCACCACGTCCGCGAAGATCGGGGAGCGGGCGCTCCCCAAGTCGGGCCGGGATAGTAATGAATTCACCCGGCCGGTGCAAGCACGCTTTTGGAGGCTCCTTTACTGTCGCGCCAATCGCCGCTGCTCGAACCACTCGATGGCCTCGGACAGCGGCCGGGGCTTGGCGTAGACAAAGCCCTGGATGCTGTAGCAACCCAGCCCGGCGACCGCATTCAGCTCTTCCTCGGTCTCCACTCCTTCAGCCACGACCTCGATCGATAACGACTGGCACAGATCGATGACCGCCTTGACCACGGCCATTTGCTTATCGTATCGCGGCAGATCGTGGATAAAGCTGCGGTCCAGCTTGATCACCTGGAACGGCAGGTCCGGCAGACGGGAGAGATTGGCGTAGCCGGAACCGAAATCGTCCAGCGCCAGGGTGATGCCGAGGCTGGACAGGCGTTCCAACTGGTCACGGAAACCACCGTTGGCTTCGGGCAAATGGTGTTCGGTGATCTCGATCTCGAGATACTGCAAGGTATCCGGTTTACGGTCGTACCAGGCCTTCAGGTAGCGCAGGGTGTCGTCGTTGATGCTCTGCACGCTGAGGTTAACGCCGATCATCATCGGATGGGCGCCCTCGTTCAACTGACGGGCGATCAACATCAGCGTCTGTTCCAGCACCCAGCGGTCCAGTTCGCGCACCGAACCGTTGTGCTCGGCCAGTTCCATAAAGTGACCGGGGTAGATCAGGTCGCCCTGGTCGGCTTTTAGCCGGACCAGAGACTCCAGCGCCTGGATCTCACCGGTTCGGCAATCGATCCGCGGCTGCAGGTGAATTTCCAGATCCTGCTGTTCGAGCGCACGCTTCAGGGTCTGAGCCTTGTTCAGGCGCCGCTGGGCCTGGTCTTCATAATCGGTGTGGTACCAATGAATCTGGTTGCGGCCGCGTTTTTTGGCGTTGAACAGGGCGACGCCGGCATTCTGGTGCAACTCGCTGGGGCTGTGCCCATGGTGCGGGGCTTTGGCGGCGCCAATGGAGACCGTAAAGCTGTAACTGCTGTCGCCAATCGCGAACGGCTGCTTCAACTGATTGTGCAGGTCTTCCAGCCGTTCGGGACGGTCATCCTCGGCCGGGTTCGGGTGGGCGTACCAGAACAACACAAACTCGTCCGCGCCGGTGCGGGCCAGGAAATCCTCCTCGGCGCTGAGGTGCTCGACCCGTTTGGCGAGCTGGCCGAGCAACTGGTCGCCGGCGTCATTGCCCATGGAGTCGTTTAAAACCTTGAAATGGTCGATGTCGATGTGCAGGCACCAGAGATCGTCCTCATAAGCGGTGTCATCGTCCATGAAGCGGCGCAGACCTTGCTGGTTAGAGAATTCGGTGACCGGGTCGACCCATTGACCGGCGCGCAACTCTTCATCGACGGCTTTATAAGCGGTGATGTCGATGGCGAAGCCGAGTACACCGACCGGGTTGCGGTCCTCACCGACCAACGGGTGGCGCTCGATGCGGTACCAGCGCGGTTCCTGTCCGGTGATGTCCATTTTCAGTTCAAGCACTTGCCGCTTGAGCGTTTTCAGCGCCTGTTCGTCGGCGGCCATGAAGGCTTCGGACAGGGTGGGGTTGAGCACATCGGCGTCGGTCTCACCCTTGGGGCTTTTGCCATCACACCATTGTGTCTGCAGGGCATCGTTGACGACCAGATAGCGCCCGAACCGATCCTTGAGCCAGGTGGGGAAGGGCAGGTTCTGGAACAGGCTCTGCAACAGGACGTGTTCGTCACGCAGCTGTTTGCTGGTGTCGAGCATGTCCTTGGCTTGAATCAGGGCGTTTTGCAGGTGTTTCTGGTCGTTCTGGGCGATGGAAAGCGCGACGGAGGCGTAAACGCGGATGGTGGCGATGATCATCGCGAAGCTGGCGAACAGGGCGAGCGTGCCGAAGACACCGCCCGAGGGGCCGAGCCCGAGGGTGAACAGCCAGATGCCGAGCGCCATGAAGAGGCCGGCTCCGAAGCCGAGGCCAACGAGGATGCCCAGTTTTTTAGCCAGTGGGCGTTTTTGGCCGCCGGGGATGTTTACACCCGACTGATCTGACCTAGCGTTCATAACATCCTCGACTTCAATACCAAAGGACTTCGGTTGGGTTGAGTGCCTTAAACCCGTGACCTGGGCCGGGCGCGCTCTTCCGGGGACCGCCGTGAACCCTTCCATGGGGGCTTAACTTCGCCATCCATGGCTCAGATGTCCCCTCCAGAGCACCCCCGGCCCAGGTCACTAGGCATTCGTGGTTACTCCGACATTCACCACGGTGCCCCAGTTTAAATTTTTTTGACTCAAGGCTCTGAGTTCACTGATGGCTAGCGCCGGATGCCGGGTTGACCTATTCGGGGATGTCGACAGCCATGGATGGCTGTCGCCAAGCCCCCATGGATGGGTTCACGGCGACCCCGAATAGGTCAACCCGGCAGCCGGTGCGGGTTTGTCCGCCGAACTCAGCGTCATTGAATCCGCTTGTATTTCATCCGTTTGGGGCCTTCGTTGCCGGTGCGCTTACGGTAGTCGGCATCGTACTCGGTGAAGTTGCCTTCGAAGAATACCGCCTTGGAGTCACCCTCGAAGGCGAGGATGTGGGTCGCGACCCGGTCGAGGAACCAGCGATCGTGCGAGATGACGATGGCGCTGCCGGGGAAGGCGAGTAGGGCTTCTTCCAGGGCGCGCAGGGTTTCGACGTCGAGGTCGTTGGTCGGTTCGTCGAGCAAGAGGACGTTGCCGCCTTCTTTGAGCAATTTGGCCAGGTTGAGACGGTTGCGTTCACCGCCGGACAGTTGCTTGACGTACTTCTGCTGGCTGTTGCCCTTGAAGTTGAAGCGACCGATGTAGGCGCGCGAGGGAATTTCGTAGCCGCCCACGGAGATGATGTCCTGGCCGTCGGAGACTTCTTCCCAGACGGTGTTGTCGCCGTCGAGTTCGCGCATCTGACCGACGTAGGCGAGTTTCACGGTTTCGCCGACGCGGATGTTGCCCTGGTCCGGCTGTTCCTGGCCCGCGATCATTTTGAACAGGGTGGACTTACCGGCACCGTTGCCGCCGATGACACCGACGATGGCGCCCGGGGGGACGGTGAAGTTGAGGTCGTCGTAGAGCAGGTTGTCGTCGTACGATTTCGCGACACCGTCGGCTTCGATGACGATGTCACCCAGGCGCGGGCCAGGTGGAATGTAGATTTCGTTGGTTTCGTTGCGGGTCTGGAATTCGCGCGAGTTCATTTCTTCGAACTGGCGCAGACGGGCCTTGGATTTGGCCTGACGACCCTTGGCGTTCTGACGGACCCACTCTAGCTCGGACTTGATGGCTTTTTCGTGCGACGCCTGTTGCTTGGATTCCATTTCGAGGCGTTTTTCTTTCTGCTCCAGCCATTGGCTGTAGTTGCCTTCGAAGGGGATGCCATGGCCGCGGTCGAGTTCGAGGATCCAGCCGGCGACGTTATCGAGGAAGTAACGATCGTGCGTAATGGCGACGACGGTGCCGGTGAATTCGTGCAGGAAGCGTTCGAGCCAGGCGACGGATTCGGCGTCGAGGTGGTTGGTCGGTTCGTCGAGCAGCAGCATGTCGGGGTTGGACAGCAGCAGCCGGCACAGGGCGACGCGGCGACGCTCACCACCGGACAGTTGCTTGACCGGGGCTTCCCAGGGCGGCAGACGCAGGGCGTCGGCGGCCTGCTCGAGTTTGTTCTCGAGGTTGTGACCATCGGAGGTGGCGAGGATGTTTTCGAGCTTCTGTTGTTCGGTGGCGAGCTTGTCGAAGTCGGCGTCAGGCTCGGCGTAGGCGGCGTAGATTTCTTCCAGCCGGGCTTGGGCTTCGTGGATGTGCGCCAGGGCTTCCTCGACGGTTTCGCGGACGGTCTTGGAGTCGTCCAGTTCCGGTTCCTGCGGCAGGTAGCCGATGTTCAGGTCGGGCTGCGGACGGGCTTCGCCGATGTACTCTTTGTCCACGCCGGCCATGATGCGCAGAAGTGTGGATTTACCGGCGCCGTTCAGGCCGAGCACGCCGATTTTGGCGCCCGGGAAGAACGACAGGGAGATGTCTTTGAGGATTTCCTGTTTCGGCGGAACGATCTTGCCGACACGGTTCATCGTGAATACGTATTGAGCCACCTGAGCACCTTTAGCAATGAATGACAATGGAGGGTGGAAAGGGAGCGACCGCTGTTCGGTGAGGTATGCGGTTCCCGAGGGCTGAATTTTTAGGGGTCATAGGGTATTGAATTGGCCGGCTTTTGGAAAGTGCCGGGGCTCAAAACAGTGGGAATGGCGGCCGCATTATGTACAATACGCCCTCCTCGGAAACCCCCGGAATGACTGAGCCAAAGCTGTCTGATGATTCAGGATTTGGAGCTTGTTGATGACTAGCGCCGGATGCCGGGTAGACCTATCCGGGGATGTCGACAGCCAGGATGGCTGTCGTCAAGCCCCCATGGATGGGTTCACGGCGACCCCGGATAGGTCTACCCGGCAGCCGGTGCGGGTTCTGCCACTTCAACGAACTCCGAATCAGCGTGACGAGTCAGCTTTGGTCAGCCATTTCTATTTAAGTGAGCGGGAGACAGCCATGTTCGACACCAAAGATACCATCGCCGATTTCGATGCCGACGTCTGGAACGCCATGGAAGATGAGCGTAAACGTCAGGAAGAACACATTGAACTGATCGCGTCGGAGAACTATACCTCGCCGCGCGTCATGCAGGCGCAGGGCTCCCAACTGACCAATAAATACGCCGAAGGCTATCCCGGCAAGCGTTATTACGGTGGCTGTGAATACGTCGATGTGGTCGAGAATCTGGCTATTGAGCGTGCCAAGGAACTGTTTGGTGCCGGTTACGCCAACGTCCAGCCGCATTCGGGCTCCCAGGCCAATGCCGCTGTCTTCATGGCGCTCTGCGAGCCGGGCGACACTGTTCTGGGCATGAGCCTGGCTCACGGTGGTCACCTGACCCATGGCGCTTCCGTCTCTTTTTCCGGCCGTATCTATAACGCTGTCCAATATGGCCTGAACCCCGAGACTGGCGAAATCGACTACGAGCAGGTCGAGCAATTGGCGCGCGAACACAAGCCGAAGATGATCATTGCCGGCTTCTCCGCTTACTCTCAGATCATCGACTGGGCCCGGTTCCGCAAGATCGCCGACGAAGTGGGCGCTTACCTGCTGGTCGACATGGCGCACGTCGCCGGCTTGATCGCCGCCGGTGTCTACCCGAGCCCGGTGCCGTATGCCGATGTCGTTACCACCACGACTCACAAGACCCTGCGTGGCCCGCGCGGCGGCCTGATCCTCGCTCGCGAGGACGAGGAGTTGAACAAGAAGCTCAACTTTTCCGTCTTCCCGGAAAGCCAGGGCGGCCCGCTGATGCACGTCATCGCCGCCAAGGCGATCTGCTTCAAGGAAGCCATGTCCGACGACTTCAAGGCCTACCAGCAGCAGGTCGTCAAGAATGCCAAGGCCATGGTCGACGTCTTTCTCGAGCGCGACATCAACATCGTCTCCGGCGGTACCGAAGACCACCTCTTCCTGGTCGACCTGATCGGCAAGGAATACACCGGTAAAGACGCCGACGCCGCCCTGGGTCGCGCCAATATCACCGTCAACAAGAACGCTGTGCCCAACGACCCGCGCTCCCCGTTCGTCACCTCCGGTCTGCGCATTGGCACCCCCGCCATCACCAGCCGTGGGTTTAAGGAAGGTGAAGCGGCTGAGCTTGCCGGCTGGATTTGTGATGTCCTGGACGGTCTGGAAAGTGGGAATGCCGACGCCGTGATCGACGAGGTGAAAGGCAAGGTTCTGGACGTCTGCAAGCGGTTGCCGGTCTATCAATAAGCTAGATTGCGAATCGGTCGGTTGAAAAATAACAGCCGGCCCGTAGACTGACACCACTCAAAGGGAGGCTTTAAGCCTCCCTTTTTTATGTGAATTAGACCTGAGGAGCGGAGCCTTGATGTACCGAGTGTTTGCCCACCTGATGGTTTTATCGAGTGTATTGCTTGCCGGCTGTGATGCCCTGGATCGATTATCCAAAGTCGAAGTCACTGCGACCAGTGAAACGGAGGTCGAAGGAAGCATAGCCGGTCAGACTTTGGGGGTGTTCGATTTCGGCGGTGATTTTGTATCGTTCGATATTACCCAGACTTCGGCATTCGAGAACAACAATATAGGCCGCAATAATATCGGTGAGTCGTACGTAACCCGGTTTTATTTGGAAGTGATCAGCGAAGAGAGTGATGATTTAGCGTTCATTGATGGAATGGAAGTCTATTTTGATGATGACGATAAACATGATGATCCAGACAGTGACTCGGGACTTGTAGAAGCACAGGTTGCGTTTATTGAGTCGGGGGAAGAACCCGAGAAAGGGCAGCGCACGCTAAGCCTAACCCTTACTGATCAAAATATTGGCCAATTTTTGCGCGAGAAGGATCTGTATGTGCATGTTGATGCAAGCGGAAATCCGCCTAGCGACGATGTTACGATTCGCGCCGAGATGGATATTCTGGTGAATGTGGAGTGGTAGGCGAGAGTGCTGGATTACGCTCTTCGGGCTACCGAAGCGTCGGCCGATCCAACCTACCTGACAGGTTGGATATGGAAGCGTGGAATTGGGTGAGCGACGGATGAACCGAGCCTTGTAGGGTGGGCACCGCCCACCATGGAAGGATATTGCGTCTCCGGAAAATGCGATTTATTTGGAATTGGGCCGGTCGGAAGGGGAGTGGTGATTCATTCTTCCATGGTGGGCGATGCCCACCCTACGAGTTACACAAGCATGTGTATGGGATACCACTGAACCGAGTGCCCGAGGCCAGTTTTGCTTCGGAGGGGATATCTGAGGCAGGACTGGAGCGCCAGCCCGGACCGAAGTTAAGCGCCCATGGATGGGTTTAAAGCGGTCCCCGGAGAAGCATACCCGGCCTTGGGCACGGACCGATGGCACCGTAGAAAGGACAACCAAGCCACAGGCATGGTCCCAAGGCACTGAACCAACCCCGACCACCCCTTCCAGAATCGCGCCTCTACCCCTGTTCCAACCAACGGAATCGTGCACAATGCCTCGCTTCACTTGGGAGGCATGATCATGGGCACACTCAGTTTCGCAAACGTCACGCTAAGAGCGCACCTCGCCCTGCTGCTCGCCATGTTCATCTGGGGCAGCTCCTTCATCGCACTGAAAATCGCCGTCAACGACCTCGCCCCCATGATCGTCGTCTTTATGCGCATGTCCATCGGCGCACTTGCCTTCCTCGTCGTATGGCCCTGGCTGCGGCACGGCTTCAACTACCAGACCGGCGACTGGAAATACCTGCTCGGCATGGCCCTGTTCGAACCCTGCCTTTACTTCATTTTCGAAGCCAAGGCCCTGCAATACACCAGTGCCGGCCAGGCCGGCATGATCACCGCCATGTTGCCCTTGCTGACCGCCATCGCCGCCTTCTTCATCCTGCGCGAACGCTCCCACTGGCGCCAATGGCTCGGCTTCGCCGTTGCCGTCGCCGGCGTCGTCTGGATGACCGTCACCGGCGAAGACGACGACCAAGCCCCCAACGCCGCTCTCGGCAACTTCCTCGAACTGCTCGCCATGTGCAGCGCCGTCGGCTATACGCTCATGGTCAAGCATCTCACCCGACGGTATTCGGCTTTCTTCCTGACCGCATTGCAAAGCTTCGTCGGCTCCGTGTTCTTCCTGCCGCTGGCACTGGCCTCCGATTGGCCCGAGACCATCTCCACACACACCGCCGGTTTGCTGGTCTACCTCGGCCTGGTGGTCACTCTGGGTGCCTATGGGTTGTATAACTATTCGCTGACCTATCTCAAGGCCACTGTCGCGGCTGGATACACCAACCTGCTGCCCGCTTTTACCCTGTTGTTCTCCATGGCCTTGCTGGGCGAGCGGTTGACCTGGGGGCAGTGGATCGCGATCGGGATGGTGTTTATCGGGGTTTATTTGAGTCAGGAGCGGAGACGTAAGCGCAAGGATGAGCTTTCTTCGCCCGAGGCGCCGCCGCCGGTTACGGGGTAGGGGGGTTGTGGCGATTGTCATGTTGGGTGGTTTGGGTGGGCTTCGCCCACTCGGCAGATGTCGCCTTAGGCTCTTCTGCCCTACTCGTGAGGCAAGTGATTGCTAACGTGGTTCAGGAACGAGCGTTGGAGGTCCGGGGGTACTCACGCAGGGGACTCCACAGCAGGGATGCTGTGGTCTAGGCTCCATGGACGGATTCACGCCGACCCGGAGTGAGTATCCCCGGACCTCCAACGCGGACCACCGCCACCGATGGTAGATAGGCCACTGTACAATCGGCTGGACATTATCCACAGCCACCAATACCGAACCTGCCATTGCCGAATCCGGGCTTCTGAGTCAGTTTGATGACACACAAAAAGCTCAGGAGATCGCACCTCGTGCAACCCTATTCCGTTCTTGATCTGTTCAAGGTCGGGCTCGGCCCCTCATCGTCCCACACCCTCGGCCCCATGCGTGCCGCCGAGCGGTTCATCCAGCACCTGAACGAGAAACACCTGCTGGACCAGGTACACCAACTGCGGGCCGACCTCTACGGATCCCTGGCGTTGACCGGCGTCGGTCACGGCACCGACAAAGCCGTGGTGCTGGGCTTTTGCGGACTCGACCCCGCCACCGTCGATCCCGAAGTCGCCGACCAGACCTTCCTCAAGGTCAAGACCGAAGAACAGCTGCCCTTGCCGGGCGGACCGGAGCTGCGCTTCTCCATGGCCGAGAGCGTTCGTTTCTTCAGGGACATCTTTCTGCCCGAACACCCGAACGGCATGCGGTTCACCGCCGAGGACGAACACGGCATCGCCCTGCTCAGCGAAACCTGGTACTCCGTGGGCGGTGGCGCCATCGCCAATGAACTGGCCAAGAACTCGGCCCAGCGGGACCTGTTGGCGGAATTCCCGGACAAACGACCCTTCCCCTATTTCAATGCCGATGAACTGCTCGAGCAGGCGCAAGCCCATGACCGGTCCATCGCCGACATCACCCTGGCCAACGAAATCGGCCTGGGAACGTCCGAAGCCGATGTCCAGGCCTGGTGTGTCCACATCATCGATGCCATGTTCGCCTGCCTCGACCGGGGCATGCGTCTGGAAGGGCCACTGCCGGGCGGCATTCAGGTTCAACGTCGGGCGTCGCGCATGGCGCAGTCGCTGGAAAAACAAGCCCAGGACGATCAACTCAGTGTGATCGATTGGGTCAGTGTCTACGCGCTGGCCGTAAACGAGGAAAACGCGGCGGGTGGTCGGGTAGTGACGGCACCGACCAACGGGTCGGCCGGTGTTATCCCGGCCGTGCTCGCCTACATCCGCAATCACCTGCCCAAACTGGGCGAGACCGCCGAGCGGGATTTTCTGCTCACTTCGGCGGCCATCGGCTGGTTGTATAAGCGCAATGCATCCATCTCAGCCGCCGAAATGGGCTGCCAGGGTGAAATCGGCGTCGCCAGTTCCATGGCCGCGGCCGGTCTGGCCGCTGTACTGGGCGGGTCCGCGGCCCAGGCCGAACACGCCGCCGAGATCGCCATGGAGCACCATCTGGGCATGACCTGCGACCCCATCGCCGGCCTGGTGCAGATTCCCTGCATCGAACGCAACGCTTTCGGCGCGGTCAAGGCAATCCAGGCCGCCCGCATCGCGTTGCGCGAACCGGGGGACCATCGGGTGTCGCTGGATGAAGTAATCGAGACCATGCGTCAGACCGGGGAGGACATGGCTTCCAAATACAAAGAGACCGCCCAGGGCGGTCTCGCGGTCAACGTCGTGGTGTGCTGAGAGCGAACAGCGTTGCGGCGGAAGCCTTCATCATTCCTGGGTGAAGGCGAAACCGCTCGGTTTGGCGAAGCAGAACTCGGCCGGCGCTTCATTACCGTTCGTATTGTTCCCCGAAGTCAGATCGACACCATCGTCCAATCCCGCCTTCACTTCTTCGAGCATGGCGACAAAGGTGGCCAGGTTCTGGTACTCCTCGGAACTCTCGGAAATGGTCGAGCTGCCCAGGTGGCTGGGGTTGACCGCCCATTCCGGCAGAGTCAGGTCGTCTTCGGTGCTTTCGATCCGGTTGTTGACGTGATTGATGAAGTTTTGGCGCCGGTCTTCCAGATCATTGATCGGTAGTTCGAGTTGCCCCGCCGGATCACCGGTACGGTGACATTCGGCGCACACTTCCAGGGTATCGTCGACGTAGTCGGCATAATAATCGAAGGTGGTCGGGCAGCCCGGCAGGGTAAAGCTGAGGTCATCAAAGCGGAAGGTGACCTTGCCGAGTGGTCCTTCGGATTCGCCTTCGAAGACAATGCTGTACTGCCCGGGGGTCGTCGCGACCAGGCGATTGTCTTCCGCCGGGTCATCCGGGTTCTGCTCGTAGACCAGCAGCAGGTCGCTCGAAGCGCCGAGAGGATCCAGCGTCTCCCGCTCTTTAGTCCCGCGTATGAATCCCCAACTGAAGCCATAGTCGACCCGTTCGTAGGTCTCGGTCGCATCCAGAGTGATGCGGGCCTCGTAGATCTCCTCACCGTCGCTGTCGTCGGTGTCGACGAATTCAACACTGTAGCTTGGCGCCTCGACCGGGTCGAAGGTGTCCTTGGTGTCCCAGGGGTCCCAATAGCTGTCGCCATAGCGACTGTTGGATTCGGGGCCGCAGCCGGCCAGCAGGGCGGCGGCGAGTGTCAATAAGGGGAGTGACGACAGACGTACAGCGCGAAACATCGTTATAATCCTGTTCAACTTCAATTCAGGCACGGTCGGTCATTGTATGCTGTACTGGCCCTGAAACGGTGATCCGGTTCTAGCTTTTGAACATTCATGCAAAAAAATCGTAAACGACAGAGGTGATTATGACGAAAACGACCTTGACGATGGCGTTGTGTTTGGCGCTGGCGGGTGGGAAAGCCCTCGCCGAGGGTGACCCGGCCGCTGGTAAATCCAAAGCCGCGACCTGTGCGGGTTGCCACGGTTCAGACGGTGTCTCAATGACGCCCATTTATCCCAATCTGGCGGGCCAGAAGGAGCAGTATCTGATCAGCGCCCTGAAGGCTTACAAGAGCCAGGAACGCAAGGGCGGCAACGCCGCTGTGATGTGGGGGCTGGCCGCCGGTTTATCCGAACAGGACATCGAAGACCTGGCCGCCTATTACGCCAGCCTCGAACCGGGCTCCTGAAAACGATTCCGGCGGAGCGCACCGGTCGCTCCGCCGGAGAGCCCGATGTGAATCATCGGTGAAACCCGCACTGCTCAAGGCTTTGCCGGGTTCATCCACATTTTCTGTGGATAACTTTGTGCATAGACTCTTTATAGAGCGGTCGAATCGGCATGACTATCCTGTTACAACAATCTGGTTAAAAATTGATCACCACTAAAAAGTCTAATCAAAACAATGGTTTATAGGTGTTTTCAGGTCAAATAATAGCCAGCCTGCCGTCCGCTTGACCCCCGTTGGAGGTATTCGCGGCCAGTGTGAATAAACACCTCCGGAAAACCCCGATGGTTGTCGGCTTCGTTAAAAGTCAATCCTTATGTGGCGGTGAATTTGTCGCCAACGACGGGCATTCCAAGTACACTCACGGCGTTCCATCGCCCACTGTGTTCTGTTCGAGTCCATTCCGTTATGCATTGCCCATTCTGTAAAGCACAAGACACCAAGGTCATCGATTCCCGTTTGGTCGCCGAAGGGGAGCAGGTGCGCCGCCGTCGGGAATGCAACCTGTGCGGCGAACGCTTCACCACCTATGAAAGCGCCGAACTGGTGATGCCCCGCATCGTCAAGCAAAACGGCAACCGCGAGACGTTTGACGAACGGAAGCTGCGGGCCGGCTTGCAGCGGGCTCTGGAGAAACGCCCGGTCAGTGTCGAAGAAGTGGAAGCGGCGGTGGCCCGCATCAAACAGGCTCTGCGCGCCAGCGGCGAACGTGAGTTGCCGTCGCGCCGTGTCGGTGAGGCGGTGATGAACGAATTGCGCGAACTCGACCAGGTGGCTTATGTACGTTTCGCCTCCGTCTATCGCAGTTTCCAGGATCTGAGCGAGTTCCGCAGCGAAATCGATCGCCTGGAAAGCAAGAAATCATCGGACAACGACCCCTCTTGAATTCGGCGCCACTGAAGAGACCCGACGTGACCGACTACCAGAACGACGCCTATTGGATGGCCAAAGCCCTCAGACTGGCCGAAAAAGGGCTCAATACAACGTCACCTAACCCCCGGGTCGGGTGTGTGATCGTCCGGGACGGACGCCTGGTGGGCGAGGGGTATCACGAGCGGGCGGGCACGCCCCACGCCGAGGTTCATGCCCTGGCCAAGGCCGGTGACGCCGCACGCGGTGCCACCGCCTATGTAACGCTTGAGCCCTGCAGTCACCATGGCCGAACGCCGCCGTGCGCCGAAGCGTTGATCGAAGCCGGCGTCGGTCGGGTGGTCGCCGCCATCGAAGACCCCAACCCCCAGGTCGGCGGGCGCGGGCTTGCCCTGCTGGAAGAGGCCGGCATCGCCACTCGCGCCGGTGTCCTCGCCGAAGATGCCGAGACGTTGAATCGCGGCTTTCTCAAGCGCATGCGCACCGGTCACCCCTGGCTGACGCTCAAGATGGCCAGCAGCCTGGACGGGGCCACGGCCCTGGCCAGTGGGGAAAGCCAATGGATCACCGGACCCGAAGCGCGCCAGGATGTCCAGCTGGGCAGGGCGCGCAGCTGCGCGATTCTGACCGGCGTCGGCACCGTCCTGACCGATGATCCGTCACTGAATGTGCGGCTGCCCGACGTGACTCGCCAGCCCGACCGTATCGTTCTCGATACCCGGTTGAGAACGTCGGCCGAGGCGCGTCTGTTCAAGTCGAACGGCCGTGTGCGCATCCTGCATGGCCCGCAGGCCGATGCCGATTCGGCGGCCCGTCTGGGGCAGGTCGGTGCCGATCTGACCCAGCTGCCGCTGGAGTCGACCACCGGCCAGCTCGACCTGCGTGCATTGATGGACTGGCTGGGCGAGCAGGGATACAACGAAATCTGGGTCGAAGCCGGGGCCATCCTGGCCGGCAGCTTGCTTAAAACCGGCCTTATCGACGAGCTTTTGTTGTACCAGGCCCCCAAGTTGCTCGGCGCCAATGTCCGGCCCTTGCTCGATTGGTCCATTCCGTCACTGGCGCAGGCCGTTCAACTGGTGCCGGTGGATACCCGACAGATCGGCGCGGACTTGCGCTGGCGACTGCGACCAGTGACGGTTTCCGACACCGCTTGAAAAACCGGCACCAACATCCGACTTAGGGGCAGGTTTCAGTGCGCATCCCGTGTACAATACGCTCCCTGCCCAACCCATGATCCAAGCAGTGAGGCCGCCTGTGGCACTAGACAGCATCGAAGACATCATTGAAGACATCCGGCAGGGCAAGCCGGTTGTGCTGATGGACGACGAAGACCGCGAGAACGAAGGCGACCTGATCGTCGCCGCCGAGAAGATCACCCCCGAGATCGTCAACTTCATGGCCTCCAAGGCGCGCGGGCTGATCTGCCTGACGCTGACCGGCGAGCGCTGCGACTACCTCGGCCTCGAGTCCATGGTCAAAAAAGACAACGGCTCGGCCTTCGGTACCCCGTTCACCGTCTCCATCGAAGCGGCCGAAGGCGTCACCACGGGTATTTCGGCGGCCGATCGGGCTCGCACCATCCGCGTTGCGGTCGATCCGGACAGCAAACCTGAGGACATCGTCCAGCCGGGACACATCTTCCCGCTGCGTGCCCAGCCGGGCGGCGTACTGAGCCGGGCCGGCCACACCGAGGCCGGCTGTGACCTGGCACGTATGGCCGGTATGATTCCGGCCGCCGCCATCGTCGAGATCATGAAGGAAGACGGCACCATGGCCCGCCGTCCGGACCTGGAAGTCTTCGCCAAAGAACACGGGTTGCGCATCGGCACCATCGCCGATCTGATTCACTACCGCATTCTGAACGAGCGCACCATCGAACGGATCGATCATCGCCCGCTGAACACCCAGGCCGGTGAATTCGACGTTCACGTTTACCGCGACAGCCTGGTCGGTGGCACCCATATGGCGCTCACGCTGGGCGGGCCGTTCAAGCCGGACGAGCCGACCCTGGTGCGTGTCCATGTGGCACAGACCCTGCGTGACCTGCTCGGGGTGCATCCGCCCAAGGGCCACGGCTGGACCCTGGCCGCCGCCATGCAGCGGGTGGCGAAGGAAGGCGCCGGTGTGGTGGTGTTGCTCGACGTGCAGCAGGCGCCGGACGTCATGACCGAAATGGCGCTCTACCACAGCGACGAGCGGGGCCGGAAGCGCAACCCGAACGTCGACAAGTACGGAACCTATACCACTATCGGCACCGGTTCCCAGATTCTGCGCGAGCTCGGCATCGGTCAGATGCGTCTGATGAGCTCACCCATCAAGTTCGGTGGTATTTCCGGCTTCGATCTGGAAGTCACCGAATACATCAACGCCGAGAGCGATTGAAGGAAACACCATGTCTGCAAACATCAAAACCCTGGAAGGCGATTTCTCGCCCAACGCCGCACGCTACGCCGTCGTCGTGGGCCGCTGGAACAGCTTCGTCGTCGAGAGCCTGCTGGAAGGCGCGCTGGATTCGCTCAAGCGCCACGGCATCAAGGACGACCAGATCACCATCGTGCGCGCCCCCGGCGCCTACGAACTGCCGCTGGTCTGCCAGAAGCTGGCCGCGACCGATAATTACGACGCCGTTGTCGCCCTGGGCGCGGTGATCCGCGGCGGCACGCCGCATTTCGATTATGTGGCGGGCGAAGCCGCCGGCGGCCTCAACTCGGTGGCGCTGACCGCGAATATCCCGGTCGTGTTCGGCGTGCTCACCGTCGATTCCATCGAGCAGGCGATCGAGCGTGCCGGCACCAAAGCCGGCAACAAAGGGGCCGAGGCAGCGCTGGTGGCGCTGGAAATGGTCAACCTCTTCAAGCAGATCGAGGCATAAGGCATGAGTCAACGACCTTCCATGGCGGCCCGCCGCAAGGCCCGTCGCCTGGCGCTGCAGGCGCTGTACCAATGGCAGGTGTCGTCCTCGCCGGTCAACCAGATCGAGGCCGAGTTCATCGCCGACCACGACATGACCAAGGTCGATGGGGAGTATTTCTCCGAAGTACTGCGCGGTGTGCCGACCTCCCTGACGGAATTGGACAAACAGATCGAACGGTTTACCGACCGGCCCACGGCCGAGATGACCCCGATCGAACTGGCCATTCTGCGCATGGGGGCTTACGAGTTCATGCATCGCGTCGACGTGCCGTTCAAGGTGATCATCAACGAAGGCGTGGAACTGTCCAAGGTATTCGGTGCCAGCGAAGGCCATCGGTACGTCAACGGCGTGCTCGATAAACTGGCCCAGGCCCTGCGTGCGCCTGAAGTCAATGCCGGGCGCCAGCCGAAGAGTTAATGGAACAACCGATTGTTGGCTACCATAAGGACGAGGAAGACCATTGGGTGGCGGAATTGGCGTGTCGGCACAAACAGCATGTGCGACACCAGCCACCCTGGTTCAACCGGCCCTGGGTGACCACGCCCGAAGGCCGGGACTCGATGCTCGGTTTTAAATTGAATTGCAAAAAATGCGATCAGGGCGCACTGCCGGACCTGTAGCGCGACGATCACGCAGTGTGAGCTCCGTCACGAAGCGCGAGTCGACCCGCGGCAGCGCTTTACCCCTTCCCGAAACCCCCTTATAGTCCGAAGCTTTCCGCAGTATCGGCCAGTGGCCGGTGACTATTCCACATTCGTGTAAGGAGACAGCGTGTGACGATCCTGCCCCGATTCTCTCAGGGACGTGAAGCTTTCCGTTCAAACCACTCTAGAACCCTGGCCCTTGCGGCTGGTCTCGCCGGCGCGGCGATCCTGTCCGGCTGTGCCGGCCCTTCACTCAAAAACGGCCCGTCCAGCGCGTCTGAAGCCGCGGTGGGTAGCCCCTTGATGGGCGAATTGACGGCCACCAGCCCGGCGAACCTGAACGACGGGACCCGTTATTCCGCGCATCGCTTGTGTGGCGAAGCCGACACTGGCTTGACCCGGTACTGGTTCGAAGCTCCGTTCGATGCCCGCCTGAGCCTGTTCGACGACCAGGGTCGCCTGTTGGCCCTGGCCGACCAGGAAGGCCGGGGCGAGCGAGGCCCTGTTCTGATTGGTCCGGACGCCGGTGAGTGCCGACTGCTGGTGGTAAACGGTCAGGATCGTCGCGCCTACGGCCCCTACCGATTGGATGTACTGCCGGCGCCGCAGGCTATCGGTGAAACTCTGACGCTTGGCCGTTCCGTTCAGGGGCGTATGGGGGCTGACCAGGCCCAGGCCAACTTCGCATTCCACGTCGATCATCCGGTCGAGCTGGATCTTGTTTTGCTGGATGCCAGCCGTTCGCTGGGATTGACCATTCGCGGCGAAGGGTTTCTGGACCAGGCACAACGCTGCGGTGAGAGTGAATTGCGAATGACCACCTATCTGCAGCCGGGTGACTACAGCCTGGACCTGCTCGCCGGAGAACGAGGAGCCATGCCGGAATCGGCTGGCGAATGCGGTCAGGCGTTAGTCGACGACGGGCGCTTCTTCCTGCTGAGCACCCAGACCAAGCAACTGCCGGAAGGCATGCGCAACGGTGGCCCGTTGAACGACGGCGACGACATCACCGGCATTCGCCGCGAGCGCGACAACGAATACCGCCTGGTGATCGAGCAGCCTGCTGAAGTGACGCTCAGTCTGTCCTCGCAGGATTTCGATACCATTCTGGCCGTCGAAGGTAATGGCGTACAAATGGAGAACGACGACACCGAGGCTGACACGAACTCTCAACTGAACACCCTGCTGCTGCCCGGCGAATACCGCGTGTTGGTGCAAAGCTATGAGGACTACGGCGACGAACCGGGTGGCGAATACCGGCTGACCGCCGATATCCGTCCATTCGAAGGGGAACTGCAGAATCAGGGTACGGTCGAACCCGGCACCACGGTGCGCGGCCTGCAGTCCGGCGACATCAATCGTTATTCCCTGACCGTCACTGAGACCTCCGAAATCAACATCGCCGTCGACTCCGACAGTTTCGACAGCTTCGTCGAACTGACCGGCCAGGGTGTCAGCCAGAGCAACGATGACGGCGGCGGTGGCTACAACGCCTTGCTGCAAACCGTGCTGGAGCCCGGCACCTACGAGATCGGCGTCAGCAGCTATTCCGGAAATGGCCTGTTCACACTGAGCGTGGAACAACAGCCGTTGAGCGGCCGCATGATGAACAGCGGCACCCTTCAGGTCGGTGATCGCGTTTACGGCACCATGTCCGACGGCCAACCGTTGGTGTACGACCTCGAAGTCGATAACCCGGGTCGAGTCCAGGTGTTCGCCCGCTCCGGCGCCGTGGACACGATGTTGCACGTCAGTGGTCAGGGTGTGGCGCTGACCGATGACGACAGCGGCGGCAATACCGATGCCATGGTGGATGACTACCTGGAAGCCGGAACCTATCGGGTGGAGGTATCCAGTTATGACAGCTATGGTTCGGGTGTGATTGTGATCGAAGTCACAGATTTGAACTAAGGTTGTACAAATCGACTGATTGCTACCTGCATGTGGTGGCTATTTAATTCTTGCCAGGCTGCGAAAAATGAATGACTATTTTCGCAGCCAATCAGCCTTTAGCCACCTTGGTGGTATTTCATTAAAAGTCGAGTATTACAGACAGAAATTTCGGCTGGAATGAGTCGGGAAACTTTACATAGAGGAGTGCATTTTAGTTACATTTTCGCAATAAACTTCACAAAACAGTGCCTTACATTTGAGGCATTATGATTGCACAATCTGAATGCCGACTAAGGAAGGAGAATATGATGAAAAGGTATTTGTTTGTACTCGTGTCGTTTGTCTTGGGCAGTGCCGCCGCCATTCCCGTCGATGTGACTGATTTTAGTGGAACCGCCATTCACTATGGTTTTGATGGGGACGTTGTCGGCTCAACCACGGCTGGAGATGGAAATGCCTGGTTTTCCAATGGGGAAGTCTCATCCTATTGGACCTATCCGGATTTTTCCGCCCCGATCTACAGAGACGGGTCGGACAGTCTGGCGATTCGCGTGGATTTCCTGGCGCCTGTTTCCGCGCTGGGTATGAACTTCACGTCCACTCACACCAATACCTCGTTGTCGCTCTACAATAGCTCCGGTGCCTTGCTTGAAAGCTATACCATGAGTACCTATGACATGGATGGCTGTCCGGACGAGCTGTTCAACTATCCCTGCGATTTCATCGGAGTCGACTATGGCCTGAACGACGTTTCTTACGCCATCATCGATACCGAGTCGGACAGCGACGATTTGTGGGTCGATAACCTGATTTACCAGAGTGTTCCAAGTCTGGCTATGGTCAGCGAGCCAAGTACCTTGGGCATTCTGGTTCTAGGGTTGGCCGGGCTGGTCGTGGCACGCAGGAAGCGAATGTCGCCTTTATAACATGCAAATACCCGAAGTCTTAATACACCGGAGGTTCCAGAGTATCATCGGTCGAACTGAGCAGGGCTTCGGGTATTTATCGAATCTTTTTGTCCCGCTTGCTTCTTGTGACTTTATAGCAATTGAGAGCAGTGATCTTGCCTCACTCAGGCAGTGTCACGTTGAGCAAAATAATTCCCGGGTAATAATATTTGCTTATCTGATAGCGCTGGAATTGTGTATTGATCTATAAACCCTGCAATTCCCTGGCTCGTTCGGCTAGGTTATAACCCCCTTAAGCCCTGTAGTGCCGTGGGCTAACCAGCCAAACCTCAGTCCTCGATGTCCTCCTTTAATATCTGGACGCTTGATTTTCGATTAATTCATCGAAGAGTTTTTACAGAAGGCTGACAGTGCATTTTAAATGTGAGAACATGCGCAGCCTTGTTGTGTGAAAAATGGACGGAAGCATGACGCTTCGGTCAAAGGAGATGTAGGGTAAATGGACCTGAAAGCAGTGAAGTACCTGTCGGTACTGTTTTTGGTCGCGTGTTCCAGCGAAGACAAATTGGCGACCATCGGCCAAGAAGAGATTACTCGACAGCAGTTTGAAGCCCACCTTGAGTTCAAACGCATCGACCCATCCGATACCGAGCGTGTCCAGCAGACCCGCGACCAGTATCTGGAGCGGAAAACGCTCGCCCAAGCGGTGTTGGAAGGCGACCTGATCGATGACAGTGCGTTGCAGGCCGAATTCGAAGAATTCCGTACGCAGATGATCATCAATCGGTATCTGTCCAATTATCTGGACGAAACGGTCGATGAAACCGCCCTGAACAACTACTACAACAGTAATCCTTCCGAGTTTCAGGTCAAACAGGCCCACGTCGCCCATATCGTCTTCCGCACGCACAACGCCATGACTGAAGCCGAGCAGCAGGCTGCCCAGCAAAAGGCGCGCAATGCGCAGGCACAGCTGATGAAAGGCGAGTCGTTTGAAACCGTGGCGGAATCCCTCTCCGAGGATCTTCAGTCGGGCCCGCAAGGCGGCGATTTGGGGTGGATCACCGAAAACGCGATCGATCCCGCCTTTGCCAAGGCGGCGTTTTCGCTGGAAGCCAAGTCTGTTTCAGACATCGTAAAAACCCAATATGGATACCATTTGATCAAGTTGGTGGAGCCGGTCAGAACCCAGACCCTGCCGTTCGATCAGGTGAAGGGTGATATTCGATATCGCTTACGCAACCGCGCCAGGGCCGCTGAAGTCGAGCGACTCAAGTCGACCCTCGATGTCTCCATTAATGAGTAAGGGATCCACTGATGTATCGATGGTCTCGATGGGCCGGAATCTGGATAGCCGCCGGCGTCCTGCTGACGGCTTGCAGCGATAAAGAACCCGCCACCGCAACCGAACCGACAGTCGACGAATCAGCCGAGAAGGTCGTCGAAGGTTGGGCAACGGTCAACGACTCCGTTCTGACCGACGACGAGTTCGAAGCCGCGGTGGATCGATTTTTCGGCGACCAGATTGTCGATGCGCGCGCCCTCCGCAATATCCGTGAAAGTCTCATCACCTCCCGCGCCTTATCCCAGCACGCCGAACAATCCCTGGATGCGGATACGCTTCGCTCGATTGAACTGGCCACTCAGGCGTATCGGGAAGAAAAGCTCATTGCCGCCTATCTCGATCAGGTCACCACGCCTGAACCGGTCAGCGCCCAAGCCGTAAAGGCTTATTACGAAAACCACCTGGAAGACTTTGGCGCCGCCAGCGTTAAACGCTTGGAAGTTCTGCGCATTAATTTCGAAGAGCAGGGCCAGCAAGCGGCCGAAGCGGCCCGACTGCTTGGCCGTGTGGATGAGCGCGATGACTGGGCGACCTGGAGCCAGAAACAGGCGGACGGAAGCGTTCGACATATGCGCGTTGCCGCCAACGATCAACTGTCCGCCAGGCTGCGTGCCGCCATCAAGCCGCTTGGCACGGACCAGGTCACCGGGGTGATTGTGGAAGGCGATACCGCCTATCGAATCCGCGTGTTGGGTGTGGACCGGATCCCCCCGAAACCCTTGGGTGAAGTCAGCGCCGATATTCGTCGGCGGCTGGCGGCCAATCAACTGAAGCAGGCCATCTCGGAAGTGTCCGAGGATGTCCTGTCGGACAGCACTATCGAACGACGATACGACTAAAACAGGCGAGGTCATGATCAGACTTAGTCAGGGAAAGGGTGTACAGTCAAGGCTGATCGGTGTTTTCGCCGTTTGGTTAATGTTGGGTTCATTGCCGGCGGTGGCCGGGCAATGCCATGGCCTATGGGACGAGGCTGTGCAAAGTCACGGCCAGCGGCTCTGGTTGGCCTATGGGGCGGAGCTGGCCGAGCCCGATCCGCTGCCGTCCAAATCAATTCGTCAATCTCGCTGGTGGGGCGCCTGTGAAGGTCAGGCCTGTTCCTCCACCGGTCAGGCATCCACACCACTCACACTGCCCGCGTTCGTTTTCAGTGAGAGCGACAGAGACCTCTCCCTTCAGGTATTGCAGCCCAACCCGACCGTCGTTCGCGAAGGTATCGAGTTCGCCACCGTGGACGTTCCTTATGGCGCTCATCTGGAATTCGACCGGTCTGTGCCGCTGCGCATTATCGATCGACTGCGTATCGGCGCCTTTGGCGAAGTCCGCCTGGCGCCGGGTGACTACTGGATCAATGAACTGACGGTTCAGCCTTACGGTCGCGTCGAAGTGGTCGGCGAAGGCCGCGTTCGGCTGTTCGTGAACCAGCCCCTGGAATTTGGCTATGGCGCCGACTTCATCGCGGATCAGCCCGACAATGTCGTGTTCATCGGCCATCAGGGAGCGCGGTTTTGGGGGCGCAACCGCGTCCAGGCCACCGGGTACAGTCACCGCGACGTGCGATTGGGGACGTATTCCGAGATGCTCGGCCGGTTGTCGGGCGGCGACGTCCAGTTGGACTTCGGCAGCCGTATTTCCGGCATTCCGTTGTCCAGTGAAGATCTGTTGCATGGGCTGTGCAATGATTTTGGCCCGATGCGCGATCTCGATGGTGACCATCGACCGGACGGTGTCGATCCGGATGCGGACGGTGACGGTTACTACAACTTCGTAGAAGATCGCGCCGGATCCGATCCATTCGACGCAACCAGCATTCCCCAACCGCCGGAGGACCCGGAGACCCCCGACCTGCCGGATGCGTGGGACCCGCTCGATGCCAACGCCTGTACCAACACCTTCACCAACGGGTTACAGACCCATGCGCCCGATGGCGTGATTCAGTTCGGGTACAACGCCCAGTTGCTGAGCCCGTCCTCGTTCGGGTTGCTGACAGGGCGTATCGACCAACCCCCGTTCACGCACGAAAGTCATTGCGAAACCGGATCCTGTTACGCCCTGGGGCAGTCGTCACAATCCCTGCCGGACTTTGACGTGCCCGCTTTGGACGGCAATGAGCGGTTGCGCGTTCGTCCGCGCTCCGAACGTGCCTTGCATGCGGACGATTCTCAACGTTACCGCTTCATCCGCATTCAGCCCCGAGCGTCGCTTGTCATCAAGGGTGGAGCCGACGGGTTCCGGGCGGGCGATGTCTGGTTGCAGAGCCGGTCCGAACTTCGATTGTCTCCGGGTGATTACTTCTTCGATTCCTTGAGCGTCGACCCGGGTGCGGTGGTGCGTGTCGACGGCGAAGGCACCGTCCGGCTGCATCTGGACGGGGAATTGTCGGTATTGCCTTATGGGCGGATCAACACGGATGAAACCGGGGAAGGCGATGCCTCCCGGGTCTTGCTGGATGTCGCCGGTACGGTCGACATCAGCTATCAAGCCAGCCTGGCCGCGCTGGTCTACAGCGATGATCGCGTTCGGTCCCAGGGGCATATTGACGGCGCTCTGTCTTCAGCCCGCATTTCATTGCGTCCTTACGCCACCGTTAACTATAACCCCGACGCCGTCTGGCAACTGGATTTCGGCACCTATTGCGACATTGACGACGACGGTGTGTACGACGGACGCGACCCGGACCGGGACGGCGATGGCATCAGCAACGACTATGAAAAAGAACTGGGGTTCGACCCCAATGACCCGACCAGCACACCGCCCGACCTGGACGGCGACGGCATTCCCGATGCGTTGGATGACGATCGCGACGGCGACGGCTACCTGAACGAAGACGATCGCTTCCCCGACGACCCGACCGAATGGGCCGACATGGACAACGACGGCATCGGTGATAACAGCGATCCGGATCGGGACGGCGACGGCTTCGACAACGAGGACGAAGTCGCCTCCGGTACCGACCCGAACGACGCCAGCGACTACCCGGATCGCATTCCGCCCACCGTGAGTATCGAGCATGCTCCTGCATTGACGCGCCAGGCCCAGGTCGATGTGCTGGCCAATGCCGCCGATGAATACTCCGGTTTGAAGTCCGTCGTATTGACCAACACCACAACGGATGAATCCGCTCCGATGCAACTGAACGACGACGGGTTTTGGGTAGCCCCGGTATCACTGACGAGCGGTATGAACAGCCTGATCGTCACGGCCACGGACAACTGGGACAACCAGACCACGGTAGACGCCCAAATCAATCGGGATTCACAGGCGCCTGTCTTGTCCCGCCTGCAACCGGACAGCGACCAGACCTCCGCCACGAGCGCCACCGTGGTCTACCGCGTGACCGACGACAACAGCGGTGTCGAGTCGGTCGAATTGACGACCGCCTCGCACACCCTGGAGCCGGTTGTTTCCGGAAACGAGTATCAATTTGACGTTCCGCTGACCGAAGGCGACAACACACTGGTCGTCAACGCACGCGATGTGGCCGGCAATGCAAGCGCCACCACCCTGACGCTGCTGTCGGATGTGACCGCGCCCCGTTTCGAAGAGGTGCTGGTACCGGAACTGGTCAATAGCGCGGAACAAGCGGTCAGCGGGCGGATCAGCGACAACCTGACGAGCATTGCACTCGACCTGACCTTGAACGGCCAGGACATTCCGCTGACGTCCAACATCGAAGCGGGCGTCTTTGCCTTTAGCGCGGATCTGACCCTGAACGAAGGCACCAACGAACTGGTCCTGACAGCGACGGACGCGGTCGGCAACCAACGCACGCTGACCCGCACCCTGAATCTCGACACCACAGCACCCGTGTTGAATGTCGTGGAACCCGATCCCTACTGGCAGGCGCAGCCCGGTTATGCACTGGCCGGGCAGGTGACCGATGACAACAGCGGCGTAACGGCGGTGGTCTATGAACACGGAGACCAAAGCGGTGACGTGAGCTGGGAGGCTGACGGCACTTTCTCATTGCCGTTGACGCTGGTCGAAGGTGAACAAGCCGTGGCGCTCACCGTCACGGATCTGGCCGGCAACGAGGTTTCTATGGATGTCGTCATCGCACTCGACACCACGCCTCCTGTCCTGTCGCCCGAGCAATCCAGTGAGCCGTTGACCGGATCCTCCGAATGGACATTGAGCGGCACCGTCAACGATGCCGGTTCCGGTGTCACCGCTCTGGTGTTGCATTGGCCTGGAGAGGCCGAACCCCGTGACGTGGCGGTCAACAATGGCCAGTATCAGACAACGATTGACCTGACAGAAGGCGTTCAAGCCGGTCGTCTGGTGGTTACCGATGGCGTAGGCCTGACCACGGAATGGCCGTTCACCGTCACGGCGGACTTTACCGCGCCCACGATACAGGTTAGCCCACCGGACGGTTACCTGACCAACCAGGTCCAGATAGCCGCTCAAGTGACCCTGGCCGATGAACCGGCCGGATTGCAGGACCAGACCTTCAGCCTGAACGGAGACGTGCAGACCCTGTCGGGAGCCGACACCAGCCTGGACCTGACATTGACCGAAGGCTTGAACGACGTGAGCGTGCAGGCCACTGATACCGTCGGTAACCAGGCCACCGAGACCCTGACCTGGAACCTGGACACCCAGGCGCCGACCCTCGAACGCCTGGCACCGCTCGCCGAATGGACCGGCGCCGCCACGGTGCTGGTGCGCTATGGCGTTCAGGATGACAACAGTGGCGTCCGGGACGTATCGATCGACCTGGCTGGACAGCAACAACCGGCCGAACAGCTGGACGGGGCCTACCAGTCGGAACTGACACTGGCCGAAGGCGACAATAGCGTTCAGCTCACGGCAACGGACCAAGCCGGGAATGTCTCGCAGGACAGCCTCCTGATCAAAGCCGATTACACGCCACCGCGATTCACGAACGTATCGGTTCCCCTGCTGGTCAACCAATCCGACTTGACCGTGACCGGCGATGTGAGCGACGCCTTGTCCGGCCTGAGCGACGTCAGCCTGCAATTGAACGGCGACGCCCAGGCACTGACCCTGACCGACACAGCCGAAGGCGCCGGATTTTCGGCCAACCTCGCACTCGCGGAAGGGGCGAATACGCTGGAACTGGTATCGACGGACGCCGTGGGTAACGAACAGCGGCTGTCCTATCAGGTCAATCTCGATTCGCAGGCGCCAACGATCGAACTGACCGAGCCGGATCCCTATTGGCAGAACGACAGCGTCATCCGCCTGTCGGGCCGGATCAGCGATGACAACAGCGGGCTGGACAGCCTGACCTACCAATGGGCCGGACAAACACACCCACTGACTCCGGACAGCACGGGTGCCTTCAGCCTGGACCTGACGATGACCGAGGGCGACAACACCCTGACCGTCACCGCCCTCGACCGCGCTCAAAACTCGGCTGAAGCAACCGTTCAAGCCGGTCTGGACACCACACCGCCAGTGATCGAACCGGAGCAGAGCAGCGATCGGGTAACCGGCGACGAGGCCGTCACCCTGTCCGGGCGGGTCTCCGACATGGGCTCGGGCATTGCCAGTCTGGTCCTGCAACGCAGTGACCGCACCGAGTCAACGCCCGTAGCCGTGGCCGGAGGCCAATACAACCTGTCGTTGCCGCTGACGGAAGGCGTATTGGAAGGCACCCTGCTCGCCACCGACCACGTCGGCCTGACGGCCGAATGGCCCTTCACCGTTCTGATGGATGCCACACCCCCGTCACTGACGCTGACACCGGAGCAGGACTACCTGACCAACGAACCGGCCGTCACCGCCGAGTGGACGGCAACGGACGACGGTTCCGGCCTGTCCGGCCAGACGCTGACGCTGAGCGGCGAGCCCCAGCCGGTGACGGACGACGCCCGTTCATGGGCGCTCACCTTGCGCGAAGGCACCAATACCATCACCCTCTCGGCCGTTGACGCGGTCGGCCATCGCACCGAACTCACCCGAGAATGGCACCTCGACACCCAGGCTCCCGAGCTGACCTGGCTCAGTTCCAGCGAGGCCACCAACGACCCGGACTACACCGCGCGCGCCCGCCTGGTCGACGCCAACGGCATCGCCTCGTATCAGCTGACGGCGAACGGTCAACCGGTCACCGGCACACTGGAAAGCGATACCCTGAGTGGTAGTATTGTGCTGCAGGAAGGCCAAAATAGGCTGGTTCTGACGGCATCCGACACCGCCGGTAACCCGGCCCGCATCGAACAGACCGTCTTCCTGGATACCCAACCCCCGGTACTGGCATTGGACGATGTCACCGACATCACCGCGGCCAACGACATCGCCATCGCCGGCCAGGTCACCGATGCCTCCACCGTTCAGGTCACCGTCGGCGACCAGAGCGCCACCGTCGGCGAGGACGGCCGGTTCAGCGTCACCGTCCCGATCCAGGCCGGCGGTAACGACATTGTGGTTCAGGCCATTGACGCTCTGAACAACCTGACCCAGCAAAGCCTCTCCGTCACCGGCGACCGCACCGGCCCCAGTGTCGAGTGGACGGCCCCCGCACTGACGGACCAGGACATCCTGACCATCACCGGTTCGGTCAGCGACGACTACGCCGATGTGGCTAGACTGCAACTGATCAACGACAGCCTGGACGGCGCCGGCTTCGATGTGACCGTCAACGAAGGCGCCTTCAGCGTGGACGTTGCCCTCGCACCGGAGGTGAACCAACTGACCTGGATCGCCGAAGACAGCGTCGGCAACACCAGCACCACCCCCTTTACCGTCGAACTGCAGACCACCCGCCTGGAATGGTCCTGGCTGTCGCACCAGCCGGGGCAGAGGGTCACCGAAGACAGCATCGTCGTTGAAGGTCTGCTGGATACCGACGTCGCCGAGAGCGACCTCAGCGTGACCATTAATGGTATGGAAGCCCGGGTCAGCGCCTGGGCCACCGAGCAGTTCTCGGTACGTTCCCAGAGCATCGAACTGGCCGAGGGCGAGAACGTCATCACGGTGCATGTGCAGGCGCCGGATGAAACACTGCAATCCAGCCTGACTCTGAACCGCACCTCGACCGAAGAGCCGCCCACCGAAGGAACCCTCACGCTGACGGTGAACTCCCCGGCGGACGGTACCCAGGTCACCGGCGAGTGGCTCACCGTCAGCGGTGAGATCGAGTCCGACACCCGCCCCTGGTTGACCATCAATGGCGAGACCGTGGCCCTGCAAGCCAGCGCACCCTACTACCGGTTTGCAGAAAGCCTGTCCGTCCCGACGGGATCTACGACCTGGGACCTGACTATCGAGGCCCACAATGAGCAGGGGCTCAATCAGCGGATAACGCGAACCGTCCAGATCGACCGAGGTGCACCGGTGGTCACCCTGGAGCGCCCCTTGGCCGAGTACCCGGACGTGAACGAGATATTGGAAGAACCCTATCCGTTTGCCGGCACGGTCACGGACGCGAACCTGTCCAACCTGACGCTGAACGGTCAAGTGCTCCCGCTGACGCCCCTGTCCGAAAACCAATACCGCTTTGAAGCGCCGCTTTCGCTGCCGATCGGATCCGAGACGACCCTGTCCCTGAGCGCGGTGGACCTGGCCGGCAACCGCACCCGTCACGACTGGGTCGTTAAAGCCACGCGCAGTCTGGACCTGGGTTGGTTGCTGCCGGCCGCGGACAGCCGCTTTGTGACCCAGGGCGAGCCGTTCCCGGTGCAACTGGTGTTGCGCTCCAGCGACGCCACCGCCAGCTACGCCTATCGGGCGCGCTGGGTCGACCGGAACAGTGACGCGACGTCCGCCTGGTCCGACCTAACGGTGGACCAGACCACGGTCAGCGGTGAACTGATGCTCAATGGCCTGGTGGGCGATTACCGAATCGACGTCCAGGCATTGGATGCGGGCAATCAGGTTGTCCTGCAGGCCCAGCCTCGGTTATTCCGCATCGACGAGCCGGCGTCGGTCGAAGTCGCCGTTGTGCGCACCGTGCCCGAGTCCGGCGCCGATAATGTGGAAACCAAAGAGGCGATCGGCGTCTTCTTCAATCAACCGATCGACCCCGACCAGTTGACCATCGACGTGTTCGAGACCGCCCAGGGCAAAACCTGGCGCAACCTCGACGAACCGGGCACCGAATTCTTCAACGCCCAGGGCCACCAGCTGGTCGACGTCTCCCGCAACCACGAAGCCGTACCCGGCTCCATTCGGGTGCTGCCGGAACGCAAGGGCTTCCTGTTTCAGCCCGCCCGCGAACCGGCCTACGACGCCACCCTGAGCGTTGAAGTGGCTTACCAGGGCCAAACGCTCACCCGCTACCAGTACCAGACCGAGCCGTTGCCCACCTTGGTCAGCCTGCGGCTCGAAGATCAGTACCAGCGCCCCCTCGACGGCCTGCGCGTGCGCCTTGGCGACCGGGAGACCATCAGCCAGGACGGTCGTGCCACCTTCGGATTCGCCGACGGTGAGCCCCCGCTGCCCACCGGCGACTACACCCTGTGGATCAACCCGGACCGCACCAACCCGCGCTACGGCGAGACCCGCATTACTGTTCCGGTCGACGGCGGTCGTCACAACGAACTGGGCACTGCCCTGGTCAGTTTCCTGAACCCCGAGACGGGCTCCACCTACTTAAGCAGCGGGGAAGCGCATGTCCTGCTGGACGGCGCCGTCTCGCTGGGCCTGAGCAACGCCACGATCAGCTTCCGCGACGGCCGAAACGCCGGCCCGGCTCACATCCAGTTCAACACCTTCGGCGGGTTCAACTACCCGACCCATCCGTTGGTTGCCCCGAACTGGCTGTACTCGGTGCAACCGCTCGGCATCACCCTGGACGGCGACGCCGCGATCAGCTTTGAACTGCCCAAACTGCAGAACGGCTACGACTACCTGCCCGAAGACGGCAGTCTGGGCCTGCTGATGGGCGTGAACCCGCGCACCGAGCGGATTGAACCGTTGGGCGTCGTGAAACGGGATGGTCATCGGGCCGCAGTGCTGCCGCCGCATCGATTGACCGTGTTGGATCAGTTCGGCGCCGTCTTCTTGCCGGAACAGGCCCAACCTCTGTTGGCGCGATATCTGGCCGGCGAGATCTCCCTGGATGTTTTATTGGTCCGCATTGCCGAGTTGGCGCCTGCCCCGGCCGGACAGAATTCGGAAAATGATTCATGAAGAGACGTAATCACATGACAAGGATCGCGACCGCCCTCATTGCCACTGTGCTCAGCGCCAGTTCGACGGGTGCCTTGGCTTTTGGCTTGGCCGGAATCATGAACCAGCCGGACCCAAGTTGGGGTTTTATCAATAATCGTCAATTTGTTAATGGTTATGTATATACCCGAGGTATCTACAAGAACGAAAATGGCTACCCGGTCTATGTGGTTTATGATGATTCGGGCAAGGAAATCTCTGAAATTGGCTCTTTGGATCCGAACGGTCCTTACGCAAATTCCCGAATCATGGCCGCCAGTGAATACCAATCCTATATCGACCAATATGAAGCCGATCTGGCACAGTTTCGTGAAACCTACCCCAATACACCCGACCCCGAGTTACTGACAGTTGAGCAATATGAAGATCGAATCAGTAATCTAACGACTTCTGTAGAACCAGCAGAGCCATGGAAGGGAACCGAAAGCGATAAAAGCCTGTTGGCAGGTACTATTTCGGTGCTAGCAAGACCAGAAAGTTTGCTTTATACACCCGAGTCTCCATATTTGATGCGTCAATATCCCATTGATATGACTGACGCTCAAACTATATTTGGCGGTTCGGGTTCCTTGATCCTGAGTGAAGATGGAAAGGTTCTATACACCAGTGAACATCGAATCGCATTGCGAGCGGTGTTCTATGAGGACATCAATACGGGGGAATTCGACCCTGGTGTATTTGTATCCAGCGCTAAGAAGTATTCGGGTGTGAACCCGAAGCTGACAAATCCCATCCAGGGTATTCCGCTTACATCCGGTATGGGCTCGCAGGGAGCCGGAACCACTAACGATATCGGCCAGTATTCAATGATGATAATGGCCACGCCCTGTCCTACGTTTTTCTACCAGTACAATGAATCTATTGAAGGCTGGATACCTTATCGTTCTTTCAATCCGGATATCACGGGAGCTTATCTTTATCCCATTATTCGTACCTTCAACTTCGTCTGTAATGGAATGGCGACCTATTCCTTCCAACCCGGAATCAATCCACCGTTGAGCCTCGACTTTCCAATCGATGTCAATATTCTGACAGGGTCCATCCGCATGCCCAGTGTACAACTAGGCAGCGATGGGGATACACCCAGCTATGATCTCGAAATACCAGAGAGTTTTACCAGAACTAAGGCAGACTTTTACGACTTCGATCTGGATGGTGAGTCCGACACAACCTATTGCGGAGAGCAGAACGACGAGGGTGACTTCGTCGTCAACCCAGACTGTCAGACGGCCACGGTTCAAGGTGTGTATTTGTCCAGCGCCGAGAATGACCCCGAAGCGGAAGGCTGCAGCGAGGATCCTAGCGCTTCGATTTGCCAGCCCAACTTCATGCGCATCATGGACTTCGAACGGGAGGACAAGGACAAGGCGTTGGTTTCCCAGCTGTCTCCAGAGCACATGAAGGATACCGATCTCTTTGTCATTCGACAGTCGAACGGTCAGTTGATAGCTCAGCGTCAAGGGCTTAAGGATGACGAAGAAGCATACGAACCAGCAGGTGGGGACGGTCTGTCTGATAACGATATCAATCTGGTGCAGGGGGAGCTCCGTGTTGACTATGGAATGGTATTGCGAGGCATGGAAAACCTATCCAACCAATACTATTCCTTTCGAGCTTGGGATGATGAGCGTGGTTTTAGTACCTGGCAAGCCAAGGGCAATATGGCTCCTGAACTATACGCTCATCGGGAAAGCGACCAAGTACGCGCTGGTGAGACTCTGGAAGTGTGGGCCATTAATCGAGTAACGGGTTACATCGGTCATGCCGATGTCGTGGTAGGCGAAGATCAATTACAAGACAGTTTCCTGGACACCAATGTTTCCGACATCGAGTTGCGACCACCCAATTTAAAGATCTGGGCTGAACGGCGTTATAATATTGAAGCTGGAATGACCCAAGGTGAGCATCGTGACTACTTAATTAGCCATGAAGGCGCTGGTGAGGGGGACGATACATATATCCAATTGTTTGTCGAATGGCTAGACCATGATGGCAATGCTTTGCCGGATGCACTTAAAGACTATGGTTATACAGGACGGCTCGCTTATGTATCCGGCGAAAATAGCCTCAGTGATGCCAGTCAAGCGGGGCACGCCCGTTTTGATATCAAACCGGGAAAACATGTGGAACTACTCCGGTTACCGGGTGCCGGACTGGATAACCTGCACTATTACGTCCAAGTAAATGGGATTCCATACAATTCGTATGATGATTTTTCACTGGGGCTGCAGAACCGAGTAGGTGATGTGAGTTTCGAGGGTACTCCGGAAAACAACTATCGTCCGGAAAGTTACGTTCCTATTAAAGTTCCTTTGTATGATGAAGAAGTGACCGATATCCAGTATCAAGCGTACATGAAAGAAAGGGAAAGGCTCGCCAAGGAAGAAGATTTTGATGCTCTCGAGAAGTTGCCCAGGCCGATTCCTGCTTATGATTGGGTCTACCGGCCAGAGTATCAATACAGTGTTTACGACTTGGTGGTCGACGAGTTACACCGTGAAACTCAGAACGACACCGATGAAAGTACGATTGATATTTACCAGGATTCCACACCCACACTATCTTCGATGGATGACGCGGTATCAATCTTGTATGAGCTGGGCTATTCGGAGAGCAGTCCATTGCCGTCCATGGACGGTGAAAAGCAGCTCGTATTCAATCTTGGTGAAAGTGAATTGGATGTGACCCTTTCCGGGAACGGCACTTTAGCCTTCGATGACCTATCGAGCCTGTCGCTGGTAGAGCCAGAGGACTTTTTGACGGCTAGTCTGTACCTGAATAGCGATGCCGGTAACCTCTTGTGGCAGTATGCCTTTGAATACCTGATCGTGGAGCCGCTCGCTTCCGGCATCGTTGTTGAACCGCATGAGACGTTGTATGTATCGGCGGATGATCCCGTTTTCGATTGGAAGGCACGCCTAATGGGCTATGCCAGCCGAAAACCCGATGTAAAAGAGCCCATTAACCTGCGATGGCTCGTTTCCGGCGAAGGGGCCATGGATGAGACCGTTCAATTCAATGACAGCAACGGTCTCTTTCTAAACCGCATTGTCATGCCGACCACGGCCGGCTCGAAAGCCAACCTAGAAATCGACATGGTCGGTACGGATATGGAACCCATCGAGTTGCCTACTATCGAGGTGGTCCCTGGGGAACCCCATTCGATCAGCTACAGTACCACCGGCAGTTTGGCGACTGAGGCACCCTTGACTCAGGATTTCATCGTTACGGTCCGGGACAGAAACGGTAATCTGGTTCAGGACGGTACGCCGGTTGACGTCTTTACCCACAACAGCCTGGAACTGGCTGATCACGACCTGGAAACCAGCGGCGGCAAGATGCAGTTCTCACTGCAGGGCGGACCTTTTAAAGGGGATGCCTCGGTAACCATTAAGTCGGTTGATGCCAGTATTGAGGTCCCTGTTCAGGTTCGTCCTTTGAATATCGATCTGGATTATCCTCAGGCGCTGGGTGTCGGTCAAAGCGGCCAGATCAAGGTCACCGTAACCGACCACGAGGGCAATGCCGTTCCCAACGCGGATGTCGTATTGAAAAGTACGTTCGCGTATGTGGGCAGTAATGTCATTGTGACGGACGATCAAGGCGTGGCCACAACAACCATTACCGCTCCCCAGGGCGTTCGCGATGGTGAACTGACAGCCATGGTGGGAATGAGCAGTTACACCAAAACGCACTACTCGGTACTGGACCCGAATAGTGAGTTGGGGAATCTTCAGGCGGACGCCCTGGCACTGGTTGGGGATCAGTCCGAAACGGGTAGTGTAAGCTATGCCCGCTACGACGGCTCGATCGCTGAGATTCCCTATCGTATTGAAGGGACCGTCAAAGTGAAGGGCAGCCAGGATGAATCGGTTGAAATAGAGTTGGGCGACGTATACGCACCCAACCGGGCTTTATCGGCGGCGTATATGATGAATGACCTTGAGCAAGGTCAGATCAACAACGACGCTGGACAAGATGCCTTGCTAGTACAGGGCGTCAAGCGCGTTAATGATGCCATGATAGGCCAAGGGCACAGCATGCAATGGACCTATAATCCCGATGTGCCGGCCTTGATGTATGGTGACAATATCCCGGCTTTTACCGACCCAACAGGTATGGCCTGGACGGCTGAGTTAAAGCTGGACGACATACGGTCAAGAAACCAAAGACTGAATCAAGAGGACTCTACTCACCCGGATGCCGGCGATTCTCCAGCCGAGATCATCAATTTGGGTCAAGGTGGTCAAACTCTGACAATAACGGATGAAGGCACACTCCAACTGAAGGTGCGAACCAACGCCGCTACGGTCGAACTGACGTCCGATCCCATACAAATTACCGAATGGCACAGGATCGCTGTCACAACACACTCCAATAGATTGACTCTGTGGGTCGACGATAATCGTTATGAAACCTCACTGCCGGAATTCATCGACTATCAATGGACTCAATACGATGACCCATTGCTGAGTCGCGACGCCGCTTTGCCGCACGACTTGGTTGTGGGTAAGGGATTAATAGGCCGTATCAACGGTCTGAAATTCTACGATCACACTAGTCAGCCGCTGATCATACTCAATGGATCCGGAGAAGTGGCGACCGTTACCATTGACGAGAGCGGTGAACAGCCCATATTGCTCAAAAGCCAAGGCCTGATGCGGCCCGAAGGCTCCGAATTGGCCACCCAGCGGATTGCTATCCGATCGGGAGGAAGCCGCCAATATGTATCGCTCATCTCCACCTCGGTCTTTACAGAGATGGCCGGCTTTTACGCCACACATTTGGCGGAGAATGCTCCACCCATTGATTTGGCATTCAACGGTGAAGCCCCGACCGAGGAACAGCTGTCGGAACTGCTGAGGATCAGCGAGCTTTCTGCTTTCGATCCCTTTGGTCAGGCACCCTATCCCTGGGCTAAGACAGCTCACGCCGGTTTCGGTTTGGACTTCCTGTGGGATACGATCAATTTCTTCATACCGATTGAAAGTATCGGTATCGTGTTCGAACAACTGGCCTTGCTGGCGACCGACCCGGAAGAATTCGATGCCATGGAGTTCACTATTGCCGCCGTTGACGTCTTGACGATATTCCCCCCGGCTAAGCCATTGAAGGCCGTTACGAAGCCGATGCAGGTTATGATGCGCGGCATCGCCAGGACAAACCCGAAATTCAGCAAGCACTTCGCCGGTGTGCTGGGTAAGGTAATGAACCGGGCGAAGAAAGGTGATTTTGACACCTTATGGAATCTGTTGCCCTTCCTTGTAGTGGTGATCGACCTATATCAGGATGAGGAGTCGCGGCAAGGCCTTGAGATGATTTGGAGCAGTGTTTCGAGCCCGGATGATTTGATGGCGTGGATTGACTGGCTGGGCTTGCCCGGAGAGGAATGGGCAGGTGAGGAAGTGCCGGACGTGGAAGCGTTCGCGTCGGTAGACGATGGATTCGTAATACCAGGCTTTGATAAGACAGCTTATGCAGCTTCAGGCAGTTTGGCTAGAGTATCTTCATCAGTAATCGGAAACACTTTGGAGCAGGCAGGGAAGCGTTTGGACGGTGGTGATATCAAAAATCTACCGAAGAGACTCTCAGACACAGTGACTCACATCAAACATGTCGAAGCTCAAAAACTAAGACGTTTTGTCCATAGCCCAGATATGATACGGAGTGTTACAGCTTTGGGGCTCAAAGGGGGAAGTCGGAGTGTACGCAACTTCCTAAGAGGAAAAACCAATGCACGTATTTCACCGGCAGCTACTCTGGCGATAACGGCCTATCTGGGGTGGGAAATGTCCTGCGGTAAGATTCTGGATGCGAAGGAAGATTTTGAAGCCGATGGCGATGAAGATGAATATACCCCTCCGGATCTTGGTCAGGAAGAGGGTGAGGTATTGGACTACAGCCAGATGCTCACGACTCTTGAGTGTGGTGATAAGGGGCTAAGGGGTGCCCAGAACCGATTCCATATATATCGAATGTTTGGTTCGGCTTTTACCGATGCGGCGAATCGCTATTATGAAGAGGAGGATATTGTTAAGGAGGACTCGAAAGTTGCATCTAACAATTTCCTTGGAAGTGGCCATGGTGCTCTGTTCCACTTGAGTCAAGTTGCGAGATTCCAGGCTTTGGCCCGTGCTGGCGGATTGGATATTAAATCGATCGAAGGACAGCGGAAGGTTTGGTTGTATGTTGATGAAGATGCAGTTGATGACGGTGATGATATTGTGGATAGAGGTGATCCTGAATTCGGTAGCGTATTTTATGACGCATATGAACGGTATGTAGATATAGTATTGGGGGATGAAGATAGTGAACGTTGGGTTGAGCTAAAATCATACTCTTGCTATGGAAATAGTGGAAAAGAGCGCTATTGGCCAGCAAGCTTTAAAAGTCAAAAGTCATCCCAATGGGATCTGGTAAAAGGTCAGACAGAATGGCCGAGCCTGCATAGACAGTTCTTGTTGGATCGAACAGCTAGCAAAGTGGGGCATGCTCGACTAAATGGAACGAACAGCATTGAGCTTGTTAGTGTGGCTTCCGAGTTTGAATGGTTATTTCAGAAGTTTAAGGTCAATAAAAAGAATACTAAAGGTAAGAAGCAGGATGTGCGGAATGTACTTCTGGGAAGCGTAGGAACTGCCGATAGCATTCGGGATGCATTGTCAAAGAAACCTAAGGCGGCGAGAAGTGCGAGAGAAAGGAATTACGATATATATATGGCTAATATGGACGGTTACATCAGTATGACTGATAAAGTAAGATATGCTGATTTGAACGGTCTGCTTAGTGATATGGTAGCTCTTGGATTTGATTCTGCGGTGGAAGCTATTAAAGAGTTGCCAGATTTAGACTGAAGGTGGGTAGTGATGATTATTGAAAAACCAGACTTGAGTTTTACGTCGGATCCTGGTTGGATCGCTGAACGTGAGAAACTATGGGATCAATATTGTGAAAGTAGGTACTCCGAGTTGCGTGGGTCGACATTAAAGGCGAGGAGGCAGTTTTTTTTTCATGGAACACTGGATAAACCGAGAGAGCACGGCCTAGGTGAAAAGTCTTTCTTGCGTGTGAATATTAATGACTTTCCATTAAGATCTCCCGAGGGATGGGACTATCTTGTCTATGAATATGGTGGATACAATGATAGAGAAGTTCAAGAGCTCGCAGTCTATCAGGTGCTACCAGGGTTGAAATATCTAGGTTGGAGTTTGGAAGAAGAACTGGCTTTATGGGAGTATTTTTTTCAAGCTACTTATGAGAGATCAATACGATCACCGAAATTAACTAAAAGGAAAGGTGTTCCTATTGAAGGTGATTTGCCACTTGTTAAAGTCATTTCACAATATTCTTCAGGCCTGTCAAGTCTTTTAAAAGGCACCGCTAATGCATCCCCTAAATGTTTACACAAAGCCGATTTTTTGATTTCTGCATTAAGTGAAATAGACTCGATCCTCCTTGCAAAAGATACGGTTTTACGGCGAAAATTGGATGCGTTGTTTAAAAGATTGGTTAAGTCTCGAGATAATTTACCGGTCCAGTATGAAGGTGATTTTAGTGCGTTTTATAGTAGGCTGTCATCTGCAATTTCTGATGATCAAGTTGATCCTGTTATAAAGAATATGTGGATAAAATGGAGCGGATAATTGAGTATTTTTAGTTGAGTATAGTGTGATTGCGCCGGTGCAGGTTGGTAAAGCAGGTCGTTGGACTTTGTGTGCGTTGATAGAATTATATAACGTGTAAAAATACATGATAGTTGATGGCATGAGCGATGCAGTAAAGTATGCTGATATGAGAGCATTGCTGGATGATCTGACTACGCTGGGGTTCAATTCAGCGGTTGAAGCGATTAAAGAAATACCGGATCTGGATGGGGGCTGACGAATGACAATAGTAATTGAAAAGCCGGATTTGAGTTTTACGGATAAGCCTGAGTGGATCGAAGAGAGGGAAAAGTTGTGGGAGAAGTATTGCGAGGGTCAGTATGCTGAGCTTCGAAAGGAGAAACTCAGAATACGCAAGGATTTTTTCTTTACAGGTGAGTTTGAGAGACCACGGGATAATGGAAGGGGGCAAACCCTATTTCTAAAAGCCAGGATTAATGATTTTCCGTTAAGGAGACCAGAGGGGTGGAGCTATGTTGTGTACAAATTCGGTGGTTTTAACGAATTTGAGATGACCAAGCTGCTAGTGCACCTAGTATTGCCAAGCCTGAAAGAGCTAGGTTGGAGTCTAGAGGAAGAACTGGCGCTTTGGGACTATTTCTTGCCATCCACCTATAAACCTACGGTACGGTCTCCAGGACCAACTAAAAAACATGGAGCTCCAATAGAGGGGAGTCTGCCGCTTGATAGTATTATTAGACAATATGCGTTGAATTTACATTGTTTGTTGGTAGGTTATTCTGAAATTTCTAGAAAATATTTCTATCGGTCCGATTTTTTAATATCGACATTGAGATCGATTGATTCGGAAGAGTTGAACAAGGGAAGTGATTTGAGCGATGTGTTGAAGTCGCTTTTTTCTGAGTATTATTGGGACCGCAGTAAGCTTCCCGATGACTGCCAAGAGGCCTTTGGCAGATTAATGACAGAGGTTGAAGAATTGATAGAGAGCGGAGGAGTGGACTCGTCGGTAAAAGAAATATGGGACGAGGTGAAGCAAAAGGAAGGTTGACTTGGTGTGCGACCTTCTTGTGGAAAGAGGATAGCAAGAACAAGGGAGTAGGCACCAAAGAACGAATTAACGAGCAAAATCACGCAAATAGGCCGGCAGCAGCGTAATAGCCGTTGGGCTAGCCAAAATACCGTCAAAAGCAAAAGTAGTTTACCGGTTGAGAATCACGGCAACCATTGATACCAATTTTTCAGGCGAAAACAACCCCGGATTATAAGAGGATTACCACCGATGGAGCTCTATCTGACCATCAAAGGCCAGGTCGAAGCTGAGCACGAAGCAGCATTTAAAGAGATGTTCAATTATATGCTGGGTGGCAAAACCGGCGCACCATTGGAGAATTTTGTTCAAAAAACCTTCCCGATGGCTGAAGCAAACCTGGAAAAAGCCCTGGATGTGTTCGAGGAATTCTACAGTACCCCCAATTTGGAAACCTACGAATTGAAGCAAGGTCAAGCCAAATTGAGTTTTATGGGCGGCCGTGACCTGGAATCTGCCTCGTTGTACTTGGTGGCCTGGCTCGAAGACTGCGGCTTACGGGACGTCGAGCAAGACAGTCAATGGATCTAGCCAAGGTTACTACCAAACCCAGGCGACTCGACCCTGGATGGAGCTAACCGGGAAGCTTCCATAAACACGACTATCGGAACTGGCGTCGGGGTTGTCTCCCAGTAACCATACAGAATGCTCAGTGGCTGGGTAATGCTCCGGGAAGGCGGCCACGCGTTTGACCAGGAAGTGATCCATGTTTTGTGTTTTGGCGATGACAATGTCCCCGATGTTGGGCGGTTCAGTAAAGTTTGGATCGACCACCAGCCAGTCACCCGGTTGCAAGATCGGCGACATAGAGTGGCCAGCCACGCGGTACCACTCAACCCCGGTGATCGCCGAGGGATTGTGCAGCGCAAGTGTTAGTAGGCTGATCCAAAATAGAACGGTACCAGCGAGAGGCCAAAGTCGGGCGCTTTTCTTATGGGGTCTGCAAGTGCTATTGGCTGCTTGACGGTGGTAAAGAATTAGATGCCATGCTGATACCAGCACAGTGAACGACCAAAATAGGCTCAGAGTGAATAGATAAAGCTGAGCTTTTTGTCTGTCCAGAAAGGCGTCGAAGTGCAATCCGAGGGCCAGGGCTGTGACCGTAAGCACTAGACAAGTCGCGAGATATCGATAACGCAACAGTAAAGCCTGAGTCAGCCCGGGAACCATCACAGAAAAAGCCTGTAGGGAGATTTTGGTGGTGTGCCAGGGTGTCATAGGGCCGAGTCACATCTGTTGGCTTTGCCAGCCAGATGGCAATGGTAGACCAGGTCGGAGACCGTCTCGCGCAGCGCAGGGTCAAGGTAGCTGTCGTGTTCCAGCGACAGGCTGTCCAGATCCAGGGCTGCGCGGACCTTCTCAGGAAGGTAATGCTGCATAAAGCCCCGGGCGACGGCCTGATTCTCCATGCCGTTGCAGAAAAAGCGGTCGTGCGGGTTGCGGGACGGTTTGGGGATATTGGCCACGGGAGCTCCGGCGTGTGGGTTTGTGGCAAGCGTTCATTATATTGACTTTACAGTGGATTTCGACTGTGTTTTCGATAAGAGCGGAGTGACATTCTGTCTGCCTTGCATCCGGCGAGGTGTCGCGTCCGCAGAATATCCGCGCCTCTACCATCCGTGTTTCAAGGCTTTTTTAAAATGGAGCCTTGGTACAGGATAGGAATCATAGGCTCTTAGCATTGAAACAGCGGAAATTGTGTCATCGGACCGAAGAATCGACATCTTCCGTCTTTGCCGGTTTCGAGCCATAAAACCACCCTGTCCCCTGCGGACAGTATGGCTTGATGCCTTTTTTGTACTAGAACCGGGATTCGGTCAGAGCATTCGCCAGTTGTTCTTGTTTTCAACGCAGACCTGTTTGATAGCAGATGCCCAGGATTTTCAGGGCGGATCGGAATAGCCGGGAAGTGAACACTGCTTTGTAATCGGTTCGCAGAGTTTGGCAACCCCGCCATGATCAATATCGTCGCCAACACGACAAAGATCATCCTTTTACCCCATTCCATGGTGAATAACTCTTCCGTACCGCTATTTTCAATCGACGCGCGGCATCATTGTGAGGCGAGGGAGTTTATCGGAACGGGATGGGGATGCCACCAATCGGAGCGGGAATTCGTGCAAAAAACTGTTGATCTAACCAGTGTTTCATGAGTGAATAACCGGGTGCTCTTTTGTATTCGCAGTGAGCACACGCTGTAAATCTAAACGCAACATAGAAAGGCTGATCTATCGACAGACACTGTCATTAAACTAGCGCTACCAACGGGTGCGGGTAACACCCGAAGGCAGCTAACCATGCAGACTTGCTAGAGGAGTCCACAATGGCTATCAATCATGATACGTCACAATCCCGCTCGCCCCAAAATAATTCAATCACCGTCCTCTCCCATCCCGTTCGACGACGGGGCGATTTTTATTCCCTGAACGATCTGCACGAGGCCGCCTGCGGCGCCCAAATACACCATCCCGATCGATTTCTGGAGTCACCGCAAGCTAGGGCCTGGGAGGCGGATCTGGCTGAACGAAAAGGCGAGCCGTATATCCCTACAGATCCCCGCCGAACCGATCAACCGGGTGCGTCGTTGTCGGTCTTCGCCCGAAGGGAGTTGGTTGAAGCCTACGCGCTCTGGGTAGGTTCCGGCTTCGCGCTGGCGGTGTTGCGGGCCATGGAGGATCGGCCCGATCCGGCGGCGCTCGACCCAAGCCCCCACACCCGGTACGAACTGGGCTATGTCCGGGACCTGCGTTGGGACGAAGACCGCTCGGGCGATATCGCCTGGTGGGAGTACGACGGGCAGGGCGCCTTGACAGCCGAGGAAGCCGCCGCTCGCGGGCGAGATTTCTTCGAGCAGACCCGGCGCCTGGCGCGCATCAACCCCAAAGATGCGGAAATGGCGCTGAAACACAGCCTGTTGAGTTGGTTCGAGGGCGGTTTTCGAGGCCTGGGGTTTCACCACTGCGAAATGGTGTTCTGCGACTGGCTGAGCCGGGCGGCTGTAGTGGGCATGGTCTCAAAGGGAGGCGAAACGTTGTCGCCGGTTACGGAATAAAGGGTATCGTTTCCAATTCGGGCTGAACAATAAAGCCGGGTGTTAATCGCCCGGCTTTATTCGAAGTGTTCGCTCTAGCCTCTAAATGTTCCACATTCGTTAAAGCAGACGCCTTTCCCATCCAGATTGGACATGAATACTTTACATTGGTAAGGTTCTGTTCCTCATTATGTCAGTAAACCGTCAGTTATGCGAAGGATGGCTGTGGTGCACTGGCGGTTGTATGCAGTAGACGTGATGTAAAGGATCATGGATTTGAATAAAGGACGGTTGTACCGGCGCCTGTGTGGGGTCTTGTTCGCTTCTTTGTCAGGAATGACGTTGTCTGGAATGGCTTGGGGCGAAGCAGGGCAAATGGATTTTCGCAGTGCGCAGGTTGTCACACCGGCTCAGCAGTCGGTGCGCTATGTGCTCAGTATCGAGCAGTGCCCGCAGTTGGCCGAAGTCTCGGTGAACGGCCAGGCGCTGTCGCTTTCAGAGGCCGAGCCCCGCGACGACGGCGCCCAAGCCTGCGAATTCGGGGTCACGCTCGAAGGTCCCACTCGGTTCGAACCCTCCGCAACCGTGGTCGACATCACCGGCCAAACTCACACCCATCAGGAATCCTTCGCGTCCGATCAAGCGTCTCCCGAGTTGTCTCTCGGCGAGGTATCCATTGCAGGTGATGCTCAGGACCAGTGGCTGGAAGTCCGTTTTCAGGCCAGTGACGACAACGATGTCCGCTATGTCCAGGCGGACATCAAAGGCCTCAGTGCCGCGACATTGGCGGAGACCGGTGGTGTCGTGGAATTGGCCGCCAAGTCCGCCTTCGCGAAGACCGATGGCCTGCTGACCCTCTACCCCCTGTCAGACGACCAAACCACCTTCCTCGCACGCATTCCGCTCACCACTCAGCTCTCTATGGCCCAGATCCTTCACGACGGCGTCGTGATGGTCGATGCCGAAGTGCGTGACGCCTTCGGTAACCGCCAGGCTCTGAACCAGATCGCCTTCACCGGGTCGGATGTGAACGAGCAGGTATTGGGTCTGTCCTCCCAACCGGCGGATGTCGTGCTCACCAACGCGTTGGAGCGTCGCCAGCTGCGGGCGGTAGTCCAGTTCGAGTTCCGCGGTGAGGTGGTGCTGAACCACAAGGCACCGGGGCTCAGCTTCGAGTCGTCCGACCCGAGCAAGGTTCTGGTCACCGAAGCCGGTGTGATCTACCCACTGGCCGAAACCGAGGGTTCACCGGTAATGGTCTGGGTCCGCTACGGCTCGGCGGAGCCGGTGGCTGTGCCGGTTTCGGTGGACTACAGCAAGCAATTACAGGCGTTGCAAACCGAAGAATCCACGCTGGTGTTGCCGAGCCTGAATCATTTATATGAGTTGCCGGTCTGGCAGGCGGTCTTTGACGACGGCAGTACGGCCACGCTGGACCCGGACGCACCGCTGAATTATCACCTGCCGGACTGGGCCTCGGACTTGGTCGAAGTGCGCTCCGGCAAGCTCCTGGCCACCCAGGCATTGAGCGAGCAGAACCCGGTACCGTTGACCGTGACGCTGGACGGCAGCGGTCTGGAGGCAACGCTGTCGATACAGGCGACCGACGCCCCGCCCGAATTGTCCCTGAATGTACCGGCCAACATTGAAACCGGCCAGGTACTGACGCTGACCGCCCAGGTTGAAGACGATCTGGGCGTCAATGATGTTCAGTTCTTCATCAACGACCAGGTCCTTGGCCGGGTCAAGAACGCACCCTATCAAATTGAAGTACCGGTCGCCGAAGCGTTGGCCGGCCAGTCCTTGTCCGTGGTGGCCCGCGCGACCGATACCGCCGGCCAGGCCGTACAGACCGAACCCCAAACCCTGTGGGTGCGCAAGCCGAGTACACCAACGCCGCCAACCTTCGATTGGGTCTCGCCCGCGATCGGGCAGGTCTCCGTCTCCGGTACCAAGGTGCCGGCCTTCATCGAAAAGGACCTGGGGCCGATCAAGTCACCGGCTCAGAGCGCGATCAGCAAAGTCGACTACCTCCTGGATGGCGACAAGGTCGCCACGGTGCGGTACCCCGCCATGGAAGTTCGTGAGGTTGGAGAGGGCAAGGAAAAAGAAGAGCATTTGTTCGAGATCTGGCGCGTTCCGTTGGATGTGCCGTCGGTCTCCGTGGACGAGACATCGGTCGCCGTCAGCGCGCTGGTGCACGGCCACAACGGCGGTGTCGCCAATACCGACGGTCGTCTGCTGAAAGTGGTGGCCAACGAACCGGCTCAAATACAGTTGGTCACTCCGGTCGAAGGACAGTCGGCGACCGTGGGTGAGACCGTTCAAATCAAGGCCCTGGTGGCCGATGACGCCCTGGCGTATGGCGCCGAGGCGTTGTTGTTGGTGGATGACGAAGTCACGGCAACACGTTACCTGGAAGCGGACCCGCAAACGCCGGGTTCCCGGGACGTGGCGACCGTACCGGTGAATTTTGAAGTACCGGTCGAGGCTGACCGTCTGGGTGGACGTATCGACATTGCCGTCCGGGTGGTCGACTACCACGGCCGGCTCTCCCAGACCGATCCCCGGTCCGTGGCCATTAAGGGGGATCAACAGCCCACGGTTTCATTGACCTCCCCAATTGAAGGGGCGGCGCTGGTGTCCGGCCTGCCGGTCGAAATGCGGGCCAATGCGGAGGACGACCTGGGCGTGGACCGGGTCGAATTCTATGTGGATGACGTCCTGGTCGGTTCCGATGAACACGCCCCCTACGCTTTTATTTACGAGACCGAAGAACAACTGACTCAGCCGTTGACCCGGGTCATGAAAGCCGTGGTTGTCGACACGGCCGGCCAGACGGACACCAGCAATACCGTCTCCGTCTCTGTCGGGCCGGACATGGAACCCCCGGTCATCAATTGGGCGTCTCCGCAATTGACGGGCACCCACGCGGGCTCGGAACGGGCGGACGTGGTCGAGAACCGTGAGTTTGTGTTGAAAGTTACCGGTTACGACAATGTCGGTGCCACACGGCTGGAAGCGACCGGCCTGGCTCGGGTGAATGGCGGTCTGGTGCTCACCGGCGCCGAAGAGGATGTACTCGGCGGGGACGAGCTCTCCTTGCAGGCCATTCCCGGCGCCCTCAATGCGTATTCTTCGTTGATACGGGTTACTGCGCCGTCCTTCTCACTGCCCGAGGGTACCGCCCCCGAGGAATGGGATGAAAAAACCGAGGATGACCGTCCTTACCGTTCCTTCCCCGTAACCGTCACCGCCTACGATGAAGTAGGCAATGCGTCGACCGTCTCCGCCGTCGTGGCTGTGGTGCCCAACCAGACGCCGACCATCGCCGAAGCCAGTCTGGATCAGGACAGCTATCTCGCTCGGGATACCCTTCAGTTGAACCTAGTGGCTCAGGATGACATCGCGGTCACCGATGTCACCGTCAGCTGGTTCGATGAAGACGGTTCCCTATTGGTGCGCCAGCAACTGAACCAACAGGCCGGATTTGTGCCTCGCCCGTTGATCGGCGAGACCCTGTCGCTGAATCTGGCCGAGCAGGGCCTGGCCAACGAAGCCCGGACGCTGACCGCCCAAATCATCGCCACCGACACCTTCGCCCTGTCGTCGGAAACCACCGAAGTGACCGCTCACATCCGGCCGGATGATACCGGTCCCAATGTGGCCTTCCTGTCGCCCACTCACGGTCGAACGCTGCTGTTGAACCGGGACTACACGCCCAAAGTGCGCCTGGTCGATGAATCCCCATTGAAGTCCGTCGTGCTAAAAGACGGCCAGGGGCAGGTGCTGGCGGACGCAACGTTGACTGCCGGGCAGCGGAAGGCGGAGATGGCGTTGGGCCGGCTCAATACACCCGAAACCGGCGAGCAATGGGAATTGACCCTGGAAGCGCGGGATTATTGGGGCAATATCAGCACCACGTCGGTGAGCGGGGCCTTGAAAGCCGACGCTCTGCCCACGATCAGCATCCGCACGCCCGCGGCCGGCAGCCGCTATCACGAGGGCGAGTCGTTCGCGATTAATGCTCTGGCCCAGGATGACATCGGGGTGGATGCCGTCACCCTGCGTGTGTTCGACGGCGGTACGCTCTTGTCCGAGCAAGCCCTGAGTCGACACCAACTGGAAGAGGGCGGTTACGCCCGGTTCAGTGTCCGGGCACCGCAGCATACCGGCCAGGAGCGCTTCGAAGTCGAGGTCCGGGACACCGCCGGACAAACTGCGACCGCACCGGTGGATATCGAAATACTCGACGATGAAGAGGCGCCCGAGCTGGCGCTCTTCCAGCCGACCGGGCCGCTGAGCGTTCAGCCCGGCAAGCCGATCAAGATCCGGGGCGAGGCCAGTGACGATATCTGGATTGATGAGGTTCGTACCCTGCTGATCGATGAATCCGGCAATGAGCTGGTGATGCCCTGGCGCAATCTCAGTCGCGATGGCCGGGTCGAGGACGTCAAGGTGCCGAACCCCGGCACGCTGGGCGGTATCACCGTCGGGTCGCGTTACTGGCTGGATTTTGACGGGTCCATCGGACTGCCCCTGTCGATGATCCACACCCACGTCGGTCAGACGTTGCAGTTGATCGTCGACGTACGGGACAACGGCGTGAATGTTACGCAATCCGAGCCCATCGAAGTGCAGGTGCTGGGCGACGAAGAAGCGCCGACCATTTTATTCGAGGATGTGGCGCAGTACGTCATCGAGCAAACGCCGTTCTCAGGCTCGATACACATCAGCGACGATTTCGGCATCACCGAGTACAGCCTGACCCGCCAGTACCAGGGCGAGGTGGTGACTCTGGGTGAAGAGTCCGGCCTGCAGGAAAAGTCCCTCGATCTATTCGAACGCATCGACCCACTGTCACTGGATTTTGTCGGCGATATCGAGGAAACCCAGCGGTTCGTATTGACCGTATCAGCGACCGACATCGCCGGTAACGAGGCCTCGGAAACAATTCAGGTCGTGGTCCATCCCGATGGGCCACCGGAAATGACGCTGGTGGGAACCGATCCCGAGTCGGATTACCGCCAGGGTAGTGTCGTGAAATCGTTGGTCAGCATTGAAGATGACTATGCCTCAAGCGATGATCGACTGCGCTCCCTTGTATTGCTGACTAGCCTGTCCAGCGAGTCGGGCTATGGTCTGACCACCACCGAGGACGGGTTATTCGCGCAATTGCCGGATATTACCGGGGATCTGTCGATACATGCCAACGGACGAGTGTCCGCCATGTTGGCCGCGACGGGGGAAGGGTTGAGCCTGCAGGCTATGAGCTCCGCTCCGTCTTATTTGAACGTCAGGCGTGCCGGCGCTGCGGTGCCGCTGACCTTTGAAGTAACGCGAACGTTTTACGACGATTGCGGTCTGGTCACCGAGACTGAAACAATCACTTCCCAGGACGGTCGGATCTCGTTGACCGACCCCCAGAACCGACCCCTGACCGCTGTGGACGTTCGCTTCCAGTCCGGTATGCCTGAATGGCTCACCGGTGTTCGTTTGGACCGCTCCAGCTTGAGTGCTTTGAACGCCATTCGGGTGAACAACGAATCCTCGTCCATTCGCCAGCGTCACCAGTTGACCTGGTCTGTCCGACAGGACGGCGCTGTTCACAGCCTGACCCAGCCGAAAGTGAGCAGCAGTGCGTCAGCCAGCGTGCGCCTGGCGGACGGATGGTTTATTCCGCGCTCCCAGCAGCAGTCCGTCCGATTGATGGGTGCCGCTGTGGATCGTTTCAGTCAGGACAGACCCGCGCAGGTTCTGGCGGAGTTGGCTTTGTGGCGGTTGCAGGCGGATGACACCCTGCCGGAATTGACTGTCGAATCCCCGGCGAATGGCCAGACAGTAGTGCCCGGGCAGCGATTGGATCTGAAACTCAATGCCTCCGATGACAGCCGCATGCTGCGGTCGATCCGGGTCCGCGATGGACAATCCCTGTTGCATGAATCCGGCTGGTTGGCGGACAGGAACGACCACCACTACAGCATCGATGTACCCAAAGACTGGACATCACCCGAGTACAGTCTGTCCGTTACCACCGAAGATGCCTCCGGCCTGACGGCGGACGCGTCGCTATCGTTCCCGGTGCGACGTAATCACGCGCCGGCGGTGGAAATGAAAGCCTTCAAGTCCTACCGTCAAAACGGTGTCTGGCGCAAGCGCTACACCGATGCGGCCCGGCTGAATTACGGTGAATTCTGGGTTCGCTACGGCGAGCCTTTCGAGATGGATTTCGCGCTGAGTGACGATGAAGCTCTGATGTCCGCCCGTCTGTATCGAAAAGGGGTGGATGGAAACTACATCGGGGCGCCGCTGTTCGAGAAAACCTGGCCCCACCAATGCGGTACGCCGGTAACCCTGCAAAGCGGTCTGTCGATTGACGTCACGTTCAACCAACCCGATGTGACCGAGTATGAACTGGTGGTCAAGGACTACTACGGCCATACCACCACTCGCTCGTTCCTGGTGCATCCACTGACCAACATGGCTCCGCAGATCCAGATCGTCAGCCCGGCCGACGACCAGATGCTGGTCGCGGGCAGTCGCTATATCCGCATGTTGGTCGCCATCACCGATGACCGCATGTTGTCTGAGAACAGCGTGTCTGTGCGGGTGGATGGCCGATCGGCCGAGATCCTGTCTAGCGAAATGTTGCCGGTGAATTCGGCGGATGTGGACGACACCCGACTGGACCAGAGCTTCAACGCCATCTACGACACCATAGAACGGGTTTACGGCGTGGATATGGCCAAACAGTGGGGCCGACCGGACAGTCTTTATGCGCGGTTGCGTGAAATCGTGCTCCGTGTCGATGGCGGGTTGAGCAATGATCGTGAGACGGTGACTCTGTCGGCCAGCGTGACGGACTCCGACAAGGTCCACACACGGCACGGTATCGATCTGCAGCTTCAACCGGATGACATCCAGCCGGAAGTCTTCCTGCGCCAGCCGGAGGCCACCTATGGGCCCGTGGAAGGTTCCGACTTCACGCTCGCGTACCAGGCCTATGACAATACTCAGGTCAAACAGATCGAGGTCGCAGTGGCCTATGGTGCCTTTGCGGAAGCGGGCGATCCATATACGCTGACCGACTATGACACCGTCCGCACTATCACCGATATACCCGAGGAAGATGCGGATACCCGAACCACCTCGCAGGTCGAAACACCGCGTTATTCGAACGTTCAACACACGCCGCTGCTGTCCGAAATCGCCGATATGACCGGCATACCTCATGCCGACATCGAGGGTGCGGCTATTTTCGTTCGTCTGCGCGCTACCGATGCCTGGGGCCACGAGACCGAATCGGAAGCCTGGTTCAACATTCGGCGGGACGAGCCACCTACGGTTGATTTGGTGGAGCCGCACATTGGCGCGACCGTGGTGGAGCAGACCGGTCTGTACGTGAATGTCCACGCGTTCGACGATGTTGGCGTGGCCGAAGTGCAGCTGGTGGCCGAATACGCCAATGGTGATACCGCCTACCAGCAGATCCTGCGTCAACCGCCCTGGCAATTCGAAGTGCCGATTCCCGAGTTCGATGAGGGGCAGGCCGACGCCAATGCGGTCACATTGAAAGTGAGCGCCCTGGATACCTATGGCGATTCCACGGGTGATTCCTTGCACCGGGTCGATGAGCCGCCCCGCACCATCAGGATTACCAAAGACCAACCGCCTCAGGTCACCATCGCCCAGCCCCTCGACGGCGCGACCGCCATCGAAGGTCAGCACGTTCTGGTGCAGTTGAACGCCATCGACGATGTCGGTATCGACAGCGTCAATGTCGAAGTCACCGGTTTGATTGGCGGCAGTCGCACGCTGACGGACATGGTGTACCCCTATGAAATGGTGCTGAGCATTCCTTATGGTCAGGCCGGTACGCCGATTGAATTGTCCGCCAGTGTCACCGAAACCCGGCCGTCCGGAGAAGCCCGAACGGTTGAGTCGCCGCGAACCGTGCAAATCGAGGTCACGGCCGATACCGACGCCCCGACCATTACCGTCGCCAAACCGTATGAATCCGGTACAACGGTCACAGAAAAACGGGCCATGCCGTATCAGGTCGCCATCGACGACAATGTGAAGGTGAACGTTGCCCGGGTCCATCTCGCGGTCGATGGCAATCTGGATGGCGTCTATTCGGAAGACGAACGAATCCGATCGCAAACCCTGTTGCAGGCGCCTTATAACGGGCAGATCGGCATCGGGACCATCGAGGATTACTGGACCGGTGACGGACCGGAGCCCAATCAGTTGCCGTTGCAGTTCACCGTGGTCGCGGAAGACGGCGTTGGCAACCGGAGCGAAACCTCACGACCGGCCATGCTGATTCGCAATGCATTGCCGGAAGTCACGGGCATCCAGTTCCTGGATAACCGGGGCAATAATCTGGGCGGTGTCGACAGCCTGACCGAAGGCCGACCGGTGCGTATCACCGTGGCGGCCAACGACCCGGAAGTCGGCGTCGATTCGGCCGAACTGTATTTGGCCACCGGCACCGACCCGCAGGACGCGGACTACAAGCGCCTGGGCACAGATGGTGCCGCGCCGTTCGCCTTCGATTACGTCGTCCCCGCGGGCGAAGTGGGCGAAACCTTGAATTTCCGGGCTCGGGCGACGGATATGGACGGCTATCGTTCCGAACTGTCGCTGGTGCGGTCCGTGACCATCGATGAGGACCAGCCGCCGGTGATCGAGATCGTCAAACCGGCCAATGATCAGTCCGTGGTTATCGACGGGCAGGACATTGAGATCTACGCCGAAGTGTTCGACGACCTCGGGCCGGATGGCATCGACCGGGTTGTTTTCCATGTCAACGATCGGCCACTGTATACGGCCTGGTCTCCGGTGGGCGAGCAACTGGGTAGCTATGCCCAGGATCATATCTATCGCGGTACCTTCTCCGCACCGGAAGGCGTCGATGGCTTTTATGTGCATGCTGTGGCGTACGATCGTCTCGGGCATGAAGCCCAGTCACAAACGGTTCTGATCGGTTCGATCCGCGACACCGTGGTACCGCAGATCGAAAACCTGCAACCGCTGAACAACGACGTTCTGACAGCCGGCGACCCGGTTCGTTCCGTGGTTGGTGTGGTGGATATCGGCGTCATCGATCATGTTTATCAAACGTGGACGCGCGAGTATCGCGGCGCGGATGGGGCCTGGCAGACTCTGAACGAACGCACCTTCGAATTGTTCCGTGATGACGCGCGTGAACCGGGTGACGAGACACCCGTCAGCGATGAACAGAACCACCGGACCATCTACTGGGCGGACATCGTTGCCGGTAGTCTGCTGCAGCGCACCGAATGGCCCAATGAACGGTTGCGCATCACCACCGACGTAGAGACGGAACATCACGATGTGTCCTCGGAAACGGTGCACGAAGTCGGTCTGAGATTTGCCGAGACGCGCTACATGGCACCGGACAACAGCCAAAGTGGCTGGAACAGCGCCAAGGAAGTCTATTTCAGCTCGGTCGGGCAATATCGCGCCGCCGACCGCAAAGGCGCCATGATGGCGGCCTGGTCGACGTCCGACCCGTTTTGGCTGGAAGAGCAGCATCTGACTGAAGCGCCGGAACGAATCGAGTTCAGCGGGATCGGGATTCTCGACAGCGTCGATGAGAATCAAAGTGCCGGTGACGGTAATTTCTTCGCTTATTCCGACTTGCTGGCAGGCAGCCAGGAAATATTCGCCGGTACTATTGGCGATATGGATGCGGAAGCGGACCTGATTGTTGCCGGCAAGTCTGGCAGAATCAACGAAGAGGCTTGCCCTCCGATATCGCCATTCCCGAAAGGCTGCAGTTTTATTACGAAACTGGAAAGCCAAATCAAAGATGACTGGATTGCCGGTTCTTCTCTGGAAGGCACCGGTGAGCTCTACTACGACAACACCGGTGCCGAACTCCTGTTGTTCACCCAGCGCAATGGTGATGGTCAATTCGGCCTGCCCTATTTGCTGGCCGGCCGTGTCGACTTGCCGTACAACACCGTATTAGGCCTGGATCGTATGGACAACCTGGTGCTGGTGGCCAACGGCCATGGCGGCATCCAGGTTATCGACATCTCCAACTTCAGCGCGCCCTATCACGTCGGTTACATCAAGCCCTATGGCTACAGTCGCGATGTGGTCATCCAGGGTCGTTATGCCTACATCGCCGCCAGCCATGAAGGGGTTGTTGTAGCCGATATTGCCGACCCGGCCATGCCTATTGTGGCTTCGGTGGACACCACCGGCGTCGCCAGTCGACTCTTCCTGAGAGGGGATCGGCTGTACGTCACCGACATGGCCGGCGCGGGAAGGGTCTCCCAACTGAATATTGTGGACATCAGCAGTCCATTCACGCCGCAGGTCATCAAATCCGTCGAGTTGGAACCCAACCGCGAAGATTTGGTGAGCGACGGCGTGTATGACGTGCTGGTTACCGGCAACAAAGCCTATGTCACCGTTCAATATTCCGACCAGGAAGACAAGCCCGCCCAGTCGGTGGTCGAAGTGATCGACCTGAGCCAGATCGACGACTATACCGTCGACAGCACCGTGCCGGCCGTGGTCCAACGCGAAGCCTCCGAGGCCGCCTTGGGAGCGCACGACATCGAACTGGCTCGTGGTGGTGTTCAGGTGGCGTCCGGTACCGGTGGTATCAAACGCCTGGAATTGACCGAAATGACTGTCTTGGCGGTCACGCCCGAGGACGGTCTCGACCAGGTTTCCCCCAACCTCGAAAGCATATTGGTGGAATTGTCCGATCCAGTGAGTCTGGATCAGCAAGCGGACGCGCATCTGAAGGTTATGGCCGGGGATGTCACTCTGGGAACCAATGTCACGGACCGGTTCGATATTGAATTCCCGGTGACGGATGACGACATTACCCAACGTCACCGCATTGAATTGACGCTGAAAGCGGGCGAGGCGCTCGATACCCATCAGAAATACACCGTCGTCGTGACCGAAGGGCTCGAACCGGCTGCCGGTGTGGCATTGAGCAGCGATTTCACCAGCCGCTTCTATACGGCAATCAGCGATGCCTTACCGCCCGAAATCGTCTCTATTTGTGCGCAACAGGTCCTGGATGAAACCCAGGTGTGTACCGCCAGCGGTGGCATCGAAGGCGGGACCAAGCTGGTTATTCTGGGGCATAACTTCTCCGATGCCCCGACCCTGACGTTGGGTGGTCAAACCCTGGTTGTCGAATCCGTATCCACCACGGCGGATGGACTGGACAAAGTGGTCGCCTCCACCGTTCCCAATTACGCCGGCCCCGCCAGTGTCGAAATCGAGAACAGTGCCGGACTCAAAGACTTGGTTATCGGCGGCTTCACCTACGTGGACCTGCTGCGTATCGACTTTATCGACCCGGCCGTGGTGTCGACGACCCAGGCCGGCGAGAACGATCTGACCCGCATTGTCGGGCTCGGCTTCCAGCCCGATGTCACGGTACGTGCATGGAAGTCCGGTCAGCCAGAAACGGCTCAAACCTTTACCGTCGACGGGGATGTCCTGTCACTTTACAGTGCCGAGGAAATGCGCTGGTCGGTCCCCGATTTCAGTGACGATCAGGGCGGTTATCGTGGATTCGTCGATGTCGAAGTCACCGATGGTTTGGGGCGGCGCTATGTCAAACCCAAGGCGCTGTTTTATGGACGGCTGGACGTCAACCGCATTTTGGAACCGGCTGCACCGGATGTCGAGGATTTGGAGTACCTGGACCCGACCGAGTTGCCTCCGGGTGGCATCGTCGATTTAGCAACGGACACCAACCTCGATCTGCTGTACGTCCTTGGTCAGCCACTGGACGACTGGTATAACCCCGAATCCATGCCGCATCCGAACCGGATTACGCACATCGATACGATGCGCAAATTGTATTACCCGGGTTGGATCAGCCTGGTGCATTACGATCGGTCCAACATCGGTCAAGCGGCGCCGATGCACCGCCTGGGTTACTACGACTTGCCCAAGGACACCAAGCCCAGCTCTTTGGCGCTCGGGGGTGAGCATCTATATGTATTCAGCCGAGGCATTAACTTCAGCCTCATTGGAACACCCCACGAAGGTAATACCTGGCTGCATGTGCTGAATCGGGTGGACACGCTTGAACCTCTGCCCGAAGGGGAGTCGACGGACCGCGGCATTCTTTACGAGATACCTCTTCCGTTCTCCAATCCGGTGAGCGACGCCATTGTGGTCGGCCGCCTGATGGTAGCGGCCGAATCCGATGGGGGGCTGGCACTGATCAGCCTCGCCAATCCGTCCAAGCCGGTGGTGATCCAGACCATTGAGGAAAAGTCCATCGGTGGCTCCAGGCACCACCTCGATATCGACCAAATGGAACATCGCGATGGCTATCTCTTTGCCGTATCCAATGGCCAGCGTCTGGTGTTCGATTTACGCCGTCCCGGTCTGCCCTTGGTTCATAGCAGCCCGATGGAGTCGAAGAACCCATGGCTGGCACTTTTTGATAATCAACGGGGCATCGTTCAGGACGCTGACGATGACAGTTTGGTCTTCAGCGAATGGACGTCCAGTGAATACCTGAGTGAAAGAGCGCGTTTCACAACAAATGGCTTCGAGATACCAGGTGATACCCAGGCGTTGAATGCCTTGACCACATTGGTGGCCAAGTTTGACGTGACCGAGCGCAAGAAAAAGCCGGATCAGGCCTACCTGTCGCTTATTGATCGGAGTGAAAATCAGGAGGCGACGCTCCTGGATGCCGTTCAGGTTGGTAAGACGATCGAGCTCTATAAGCCTTTCCGATCCAACCACCTTTTGACGGGTGACGGTCTTTTCGCGTTTGCCGATGAGTTCTCTCCGAATGAGTCCCGTTTGGTCATAGTCGACACTCTGATCAGCGATCTGGTGTCAACGACGCCTCATGCGGGTACGGTCGGTGTCAGCCTGGATACCGGTATCGAGATGACCTTCTCGTCACCACCGCCGGTGACCCAAGGCGATCTGACAAGCTATGTGGAACTGGTCGCGCTTGATGGGTCTGAGTCCGGCTCGTCGGTATCATCCACTTTGAGCATCGCTGAAGGCGACGATCAAACTCTGATCATCCAGCCCGATGCGCTTTTGGACTCCAATACCCGTTATCAGGTTCGCCTGAAAGGAGAACCAGGCAGCCGACGTACCCGTGGTTTGATGGATTTCAGTTGGTCCTTTGAAACAGGCAACGATGTCCATGACCCCTTGGACGTATTGAACATTGCCCCGACCGCGCTGACCGTGGATGGTGGCCAGGTTTCTGTGGACTTGGCCAATGCCGTCAGTCCAGCTTTCTTTATAGGTGGGGAAGGGGTATCCATTACAAGTGTTTCCGCCATCGAAGGCGGGCAGCGATATGTTCTGGAAGTGCCACCGAGCACCGCCGGCAGTGCGGAATTGCTGATCAAGGACAGCAACGGTCAGACCTTGTCAATTCTGGGTGCGATTCAATACCTGGAACCCTTGACCCTGACGCGGTTGACACCGAATCAAGGCAGCCTGAATGGCGGCAATGTCGTTACCATCATTGGTGAGGGGCTGCGCCAGGAAGACGGTCTGACCATCCGGTTTGGGGATCGTACCGCTACGGATTACAAACTGCTGGATTCCGAACGACTCCAGGTGACCGTGCCTTCAGGACGACTGGGGCGTGTTGATGTGACCGTGGCCTATGCGGACGGTCAGACCGGTACCCTGAAAGGCGCCTACGAATACGTACAGCCAAGTCAGGCGTTGATTGAGGGTATTTCCACCATTTATGACGCTCGGCTGGACCCGAGCAATACCTACCTGCTGGCGGCGGCCGGAAACGATGGCCTGGTGGTCTTCAACATCGATGCCTCGACCTACACCGCCAGGCAGGACCGAGTATTCAATCCGGACGATCTGTTAAAACTGATCGATGAAGACGAGGACGGCCAGGACGACCGTATTTTAACGCAGGTAGAATTGCCCGGCGGGTACAGTGCCGTCGGTGTTGAGCCTTATTTCGAACCGGGTGTGGATCGAGCATTTGTGACCGGTGTCAAACCGGGGCATCCGGCCAAACTGTTTATCCTGGCGTTCGATGAACTGGATCTGACCCGAACCACCTGGGTACGCGAACAACGGCTTACAAGTACCTATGCGCGTGGGCTGACGGTCAACGATGATCGCGTGCTGGTCGCCAATGGCTCGGCCGGCCTGACCATCGTTGATGGTTGGTTGCACAGCAAGACGTATGTTTCGCAGAGCGTGGGCTTGCCGACAAGTCTGCCGGCTCAGGACGTTGACGATTGGGTTTCAGAAGACCGCCTGATGGGCTATGCCGCCGTCGTGGCGGGGGACTTTGAACTCAACGGGAAACCGTCCGATGACGTCGATACCCAAGCGACCGGTGGTTTCCACATCATCGGATTCAATGCGGGATCCGGCACCGAGGTTGTCGCTTCACTCGACCAGCCCGCCAGTCGAGTTGTGGTCGAAGGTCATTATGCTTATCTGGCTGCCGGAAACGATGGCCTGGTGGTGGTGGACATCGCCGATCCTGACCAGCCACGCATTGTCAGCCGGTTCAGTAAGCCGGGCTATGTCTATGACATCGACGTACAGGGTGGTATTGCCTACCTGGCCACAGGCGAAGGCGGCACCCGCCTGGTGGATGTGACCTCTCCGGATCAGCCCTTTGTGCTGTCCGGTACAACCGGTATGGATGCAACTTCCTACGTGGTATTGGCCAGCAACTATGCGTCCTACTCCATAGGGAATGGCGCGGTCGGCGTTACCGGTGACAGCACCCTGAAGGTCCATGGAGTCGAGCCCGCTCAGGGGGTTCTGTTCCCGGATGGCCAAGGCCGATACCGCACTCTGGTTCGGTTCAACAAAAGTATTGAGGGCGCATCCAGCAACACCGACCATTTCCGCTGGATCGATTCCGACGGCCAGGTTTTACCAGCGGAGGTTGTCCTGGAAGGAAACGATGCCGTTGTCTTACTGGATCGGGACACCGCTCGTACCTTACCGTCCGGGGAACGGCTGGTATTGGAGGTGGATGCCGGGATTGTCAGTACCGACGACAGTGGATTTGTGCTTTACGAATTGGAAAGCGACCGGCAGTTCGAATTCCAGGTGCAATCGAATGCCTGGGCTCAGGTTGAATTGCACAACGTAGTGCCACGTCGGTCCCTGGTTAACCAGCCCCGTACCCTGACCGTAGGAGTCTCCGGTGTACCGGCGACAGCTGATGTACGCTTGTCGCTGGATGGAATCGACATTCCGGTGGTTGAGCGCATGCAGGACAGTCAGAACGACGACCATGAGTTGTTGATCGTTGAAATGCCTGCCATGTCAGCCCCCGGTTTGTATAACCTTCACCTCGAAAGCTCTTTCCACGGCATTACCCAGCTAACGACGCTGGAAGGTGCTGTGGCCATTGACGACGACATTGCCATTCATTCGGTCACCCCCGCTTGGGGCCCGATTCAGGGTGGCAACTCGGTCCGGATCACCGGGTCGGGTTTCGAACCCGGTACGAGCGTAACTGAAGGGCTGAGCGCGGTAATCGGCAACATTCCGATATCGGGTATCACTGTCTATTCCACCAGCCAAATCGAAGTGCATATGCCACCGGGCGTGCCCGGAAAGCATGCGCTGACGTTGGAAAACCGTTACGAGCAGGAAACCGAGAAAACCAATGCGTATGGTTTCGGCCTTCGACAACTGGCTGTCAGCCATCCGGAAGCGGTTAATCCGACCCGGGTCGAGGTGGACGCGGAAATCGGCACAGCCATAGCGACGAGCGGCTATTACAAGACACACAAGACACTGGTGACGGCGCATGACGTCGGCATCAGCGAAGCATACCGAGCCGTGGTCTTCGATGTTCAGGATCCGAACCGCCTGTTGCTGGTGGGGGGCAATACGACGTTGCCAACCGGCAGCGAAGGTGACCAAATGATCGCGGAAGCCTTGGCCGTCAATTCCATTTTCGAAAAACAGCAACGCGGGGAAACCCTGACTTCGGAAGAAGAGACGTTGCTGGACCGGTCCGATCAACTGCAGCTGCCCTTGTCCATCGATTCCGTCGATCTGCAATCCGTCGTTGAAGTGGAAGAAGGCGTAGAGCGCAAGCGGCTGTATGTAGCTACGGGTAACGGTGGTGTCGCCCGATTGAATCTGGACGAGCAGAATGGATTACAGTTACTGAACCAGGAAAAAGGCGAAGCACTGACCTCTTCGGTGGCTGTATCCGATCAGTTGTTGGTGTCGGCGGAGCTTGCGGCCGTGCCCCCAAGTGGTGCCAAAATTCCTCCTTGCGGTTTCGTTTCTGGAACCGACAGCGGCCATCGCATCCGGATCATGAACACCATGGACCTGGATGATCCCATCCTGATGGATTCACAACCGATCGTGGCCGGAAGTGTTCTGGATATCAGCGAAAACTGGCTGCTTGCCTCCGGACACAGAAAGACAGCAACCTGGCTACAAGCCATGGGTTGTGAGTTCATCGCTCGGAGCAGTCTGGACGAACCGTCCAATGCCACGGATTCCAGCATTCTCACGCTGATGGATACGTCGAATACAGAAGACGTTCGTGTGTTCACTCTCCCGAGTGATGCATCCGCCAAGGATGCCCTGATCCATCGCGACCGGCTCTGGGTGGCGGCCGGCAAGGCCGGCCTGGTCGGTTATGCCGTCGACAACCCGGACGACATCCAGATCATCGGCTTGTCGGGGCTGCAAAGCGGAGGCATCGATGCTCATGGCCTGACGCGTGTCGGCAGTACCCTTTTCGTAGCGACTACCAATGGTGTGGTGGTGCTTGATGTACGTGACCCACGCGCGCCCCTGGTGGTGTCAGCGGGTAACACCGAGTCGGTGCTTGACGTCAACCTGTTCAAAGATCGCCTCATTGCAGCAGGCGGTATTGGCGGTCTGCGCAGCTTCCAGTTGCCCGGCGCCCTGGTCGTGTCTTCATCGGCCGACTCCCGTGATCGACTGACCGTTCCGGAAGCTGAACAATTCACCCTGCGTTTCAATGAACTGGTCGAACCGGGTTCACTGGAAGAAGACGGTGCCGTATCGCTGGAGTCCATCCACCCGGATACCCTGGTTCGCACTCCGGTACCGGTGTCGATCACACCGGTGTACTACGGCGACCTGTCTAACGCTACGGACCGCTACACCGTCAGTTTCGCGGTAACGCCTGACATGCACTACGAGCTCAAAGTGGACTCGGCCCGTAACGTTCGGGGAGGTGACTTGTGGGTTCCGTATGAAGTCGAGTTCACCATTGTGGAGGACGGACTGGCGCGTCCCGATATTCAGAGCGTTGAACAAGGTGCGTTTAATGTAGGCGACGAGCGCGACCTGATCATTCGCGGCGAGGGCTTCCAGGCTGATTCCGTCGTTAAAATCGGGGCCCGGTCATTTCCTGTCGACTGGTTGGATGAACATACCTTAAGGGTCAATAAAGCCGAACTCTCTCAAGCGATATTCGAAGCGGGTCAATACGCGGTTGAAGTCCATAACGGCTCCCTGAGTGATCGTTTCAATGCCGGCGTCATGATTGGCGAATCCATCGACGGGGTCGCGTTCGATCTAAGCCGGAGCACCATGTCCGTAAAAGGTGGCATTACAGTCTCTGCCACGGCCGACAAGTCGGTATTGCTGCCAGGCGCCACGGTGCGTCTGGTCGGCCGCACCAGTGGAACCGTCTGGGAAACGGGTGCCACACCGTTTGAAGACGGGGAAGTCGAGACCACCATCGACCTTAACGAAGACATCGAAAGCCAGTCGAGCCTGACTTTCATCGCGCCCGGCGTAATAACCGCCGAACTGGTGGATGTCTGGATTAATCTACCCGGCGGTGAGACTGTGTCGGCGGGAACGCTCTCCTACACCTACCCGAATGGGCGGATGCTATCACTGCCGAACTATCCGCCGATGGTGGCGGGTGCCATTCTGCAGACGGACGATACGCTTTTTGTAGGCGTCGAATCGGGACGTCAGCCCACAGCGTACAACCATTTTCTGATGGACGCCGGTCTTGAGATCTATGACGTCTCACTGTACGACCGGCCTGTGCGTTTGTCCCAGCTGCCGCTGGATGAACCGGTCACCGGTTTGGCAAAGGTCGATCAGTTGCTCTGGTTGGCCAATGGGGCTGACGGTATTTCTCTGGTTGATATCAATCGTCTGGATGAACCACTGGAGTTGGGTCGCTGGCAATTGGCCGGTGGCGATGTTAAGGATCTGACATACAGTGATCGTCTTGACACAGTTGCGGTACTGGTGGCTGATGAAGCCAACCAGTCCGGGCGAATCCAGTTCTATCAAGCGCACGGCACAGGGCTCAAGGTCGACCTGGATTGGCCGGACCTGCGCTTTTCGAACGGGGCGGATCATGTAGGCATACCCCGGGCGCTGGAATGGAGTATAGACGGCGAGCTGGTGATTTTGGTTGAAGGTCCGAACGGGTGGTACACCCTCTCGATCGACCCTCAGACCAAGGCTATTGAGCGCAGCGCTGTAACTCTGGCGGAGCCGGGATCGGTCGAGCACGTTTCCATGACCCTGGCCGGCGATCGTCTGGTGCTGGTCACTGATCGTGTCTGGCAGGTATTGGAATCCGATGAGTCCGAGGGTTGGGTGCCGGTTTATTGGCAAGTCCAGGCTGACGACAATACCGTTGTCTCCAGCCAGCAACAGCAATCGATTACGACAAACTCGGATGGGCTGGTCGAAAAATCATTGCCCTCCTTCCAGGTCACCTCCGTGCTTCCCGAGCCCGGTTCTATTCTGACCGATAACGATGCGATTCAAGTCGGGTTCAGTCAGTTACTCAATACGGACCCTGCCGTTATCGAAGCCGGTGTATCCATTTTGTCGGACGATGGTACTCCGTTGACCGGTGCGACTGTGGATGCCATCAACACGGTTTATGGCGGGTTGCTGACAATCGATGTTTCATCCATTACAGAACCGTCACCGTCCATCAATTTGGTTCTGAACGATACTCTTCGGGATATCTCAGGTGCAGCGCTTGAACCGGTGCAATATGGTTTTGACCGTTTGGCGGGTCAGCGCCCGCAACTGGAGCATGTGCAGCGAGTCACCGATGCGGGTGAAACCAGCCTGCATTATTTCCATGCCGATGGCACCGAAAAAGCTCTGATTACCGGAGAATTCCTGAATATACCGGCGGATCACCTGGAATTGAAGGTAGATGATCAGACCGTGGCGGCCGACGACATCACCGTGCTGGATGACCAACGCATTCAGTTCACCCTGCCGGCCATCGAAACCGGGTCGGATCCGTTGGCCCTGACCTTGACGATCACCAATACAGACAGCGGTGTGACGGCTCGCATGGCAGGTGCGGTTGTTGTATTGCCATCGCTGTCGGTTCAACACATCGAACCGGCCAGTGGTCCGATCCAGGGTGGCAATCGGGTCACCCTCTATGGGGCCGGTTTTACCCCCGGTATGAACATCTGGTTTGGTGGCCAACCGGCGGGTGATATCAAGGTATTGTCCGGCGGAGCCGCGACTGTTCGCGTACCGGCAGGCAGCTTTGGCGAAGTGGTTGTTTCAGCAAGCAGCCCCTTCTTCGAAGACCAGCCGTTCGAGGCGGCCGACCCCTATTTCTACACCGGTCAGCAGACGGGTGGAGTCAACCTGGACGATGGGGCAGGCCAGCCCATTGCTAAAATGACGACGAATGGTCAACTGGTTTATGCGATAACAGGTGGCCAGCATCAATTAACCGACGAATTCGGTCATACCAAGACACTGAGCAGCCAAACCGCCCGATTGGTACTTCTGGATGTCAGCGATCCGGTAAATCCCATCGTGCTGACCAAGGATCAGGTCGATGAGGAAGCGAAGTATTACCACTTCGAATACCCGGGGCAATTATCTCCACTCGGTTTCACCGATATGGCCCGGGTCGGCACCCAATTGTTTGTCTCCGGCGGAGACAAACTGTTCGTGTTCGATACCACGATCGCCAATGATCCTATTCTGACTCGCACCAAGACACTGACAGGCAATGCCCGAGTGTTGCTGAACGAGGGGAATCTGCTGTTCGCGTTGCACTCGAAGGGCGTATCCATATTCGACACCAGCCGACTGTTTGAGCCGAAACGGGTGGCGTATCTGTCCAGTCAGGACCTCGGGGGAGTGGTGAGCCAGGGTGTCGTGATGAACGATCGACTCTGGATCACGACCCAGGACGGTCGACTCCGCTCCTTGTCGCTGGTGGACGGCGCCTATGAAGTTCGCACCGAAGCCGAATTAAAAGATGGCGCGGGGCGCACCTTCCAGGCCGGTGGTTTGTGGGTGAGTGACAACCTGATTCTGGTCAGTGCCCGTTCGTTTGGCAGTATCCAGGCATTTACGCCGGGCATCGACGGCTGGGAGCGGCAAGACGAACTGAATCTGACCCATTTGAACGCCTCTTCGCAACTGAGCGCTGGTCAGTTGTCCGTACGTGGCGCCCATTTGTTCGTTGCCGCCGGCGAAGGAGACCTGCAGGAATACGACATCAGCGGTTGGCTGAACGGAGAATTCGATCAGTCTCCGGTGTTAATCGATTATTTTGGTGTGACGGGCAATGTGGAAGCGTTCGCCTTGAGCGAAGATGCAATCTACACCGGTTCGCGCTTTGGCGTAGTGGGTGGCTCTGGCCGTGACAATCCCGTTGACGATGTCGGCAAGGTAAACACCCTCGGCGGGGCACTGGGTACCTTTGCTGATCCTTCATTTACCGTGCTGGAAGCAAGCCCGGCTCCAAATGGATGGGTCTCCGGATTTGAACCTGTCCGTATCCAGCTCAATCGAATCGCTGACTACGATCAGGTAACGGCAGGCTCCGGGATGCTGACCGTTACCCGCTCAGGTGTGGATGTCGCCGGTTATCTGACCCAATCGGTAAACAATGCCGGCGGACGCCTGGAGTTCACACCGAACCAGGCCTGGCAACCGGATTCCGAATACCGCATACGCTTGTCCGGGGATCTGATCGACTTGCATGGCGACACTTTGGGGTATGATCAAAGCTGGCGCCTCTATGGTACAGAACACAGAGCCCCCTCGCTTTATGGTGTAGAGCCAAGTTTCGGAAGTTGGGCCGGCGGCAGTGAAGTTGTGGTTTCGGGCCAGGGTTTCGGATCGACGACCCGATTCAGCTTCGGCGGTATCGAGGTATCGTCGGAAGACATTCTATCGTTGACCGCTTCCGAGGCTGTGTTGAAGGTGCCTGGACACACCAAGGCCCGGGACGCCAATGTCACCGTAGGCGTGACGGTGGCCAATGGGCCGAGGAAAGCCACTCGGCTGCGTGGTTTCACCTATACAGCCGAACCACGCATTCTGGCTATCGGCCAATTCACGCCGTCCAGTGGAGATATCGACTATTCGGATAGACGCTTCCTGTTCAGCCGTGACGAAGTCATGGCGATCAGGGCGGCCGGTCTGTCCGAACAAACTCGCGTATTGCTCAACGGCGAACCGGCGACTGATGTCACTCTGATCAACGAGTCGACCCTGGTCGTTCGGCTTCCCGAAAGAGCTTTGGGCACGCTGGGCGTTCAATTGGTCAATGGAGCGGAAACCAGCGTCGTCAATCGCGATGCCTCGATTTTGTTGTCTACCCAAACTCTGATCGAACAGGGTCGAACGTTTGCCGTAAACGGTGACCGGATAGTGGTCGGTGAAGGCAATGGTGTAAGGCTTTATCAATTCCTGAGTGACACCGACCTCAATCGACTCACATCCATGGGCATTAGTGATGATGTGATCGATCTGCATCTGGGCAAGAACGATCTCTTTGTGTTGTCGGCGGATGGCCGGGTAAGCTTCTTTGACATCAGCGATCCGCTGGAAGCGACATTCGTGGAATCTTGGCAGGGACCGAGCGGAAGCCGTAGCCTGAGCGTTCATCAGCGAGACTTGGCTGTGGTGACCGCGGGCGGCGCTTACCTCAAACCGCGTCAGGCAGATCTCTTTACCCGCTTGTCCGGTTCGGCGCTTGATGCCTTCGCGCATGCCAAGGGTTTGATCCTGGTGCACGCGGACCGGGCCGAGGTACGGTCCTGGTCCGATCCGGATACTGTGACCCATACAGAAACCCTGCCGAATGCATCGAATGAGTGGCGCTTGCGCTCCAACCTGGCAGGACGACTGTTGATGACCACGTCGGACCAGTTTGTGGCTTGGAATACATTGCCGTTTGTCCTTGGTAACTCCCATGGACTGAACACGATAAGCGGTACCGGTTCACCGGCGGCCCTGATTCAGGATTGGCGACTGGAACAATCCGGTGAAGACTGGAAACTTCACAACGGGCTTCTTGAAACCGCGGACTTCGGGGTGGACATCCCCAGCCAAGTCGACTTGGACGATCTGGCTCTGACTGAAAGAGGTCAGCTACTTTGGGAACAGTCCGGTCGAGTGCGCAGTGCAGTCCTACCGATTCATGCGGTCAATACGGTTGAGTCCCATATCGGAGCTGCTGACGATTCGATCTCTCTGTCGCTGAGCGGTTCAGTGGACAATTGGCAATCAGTCGATGTTCGACTGGAACAGTCGGACAATCAAACGCCGTTGGGTGTGACAACCACCTTGACCGGACATCGATTGTCGATTTCGCCTCAAGCCAGTTTTGAAGCGGGTACGCGCTATACGCTGACTTTGGACGGGCTCGAAACCGATCTGTCGGGCGTCGACGAACCCGCCCAGTTACAGTTCCCGCTGGCGGCGGATGCCGTGTTCGGCTTGGAATCGGCCGAACTGGATGGCGTATCGCCCCAGATGGTGCTGGAAAATTCAGCATTCGATTTGACACTGTCTGGTTCGAACCTGTCTGAAGTCACCACTTTGTCGGTAGGGGAGCTGTCGTTCGGCCCTGATGATTGGGTTCTGTCGTCCGGTGAATTGACCTTGAACCTGAGTGTCGGGGAAGCCGGTCGATTGGACATACGCTGGCAAAGCCAAGGTACTGACCGCGTGATAGGCGGGGCTTTGGAAGTCGTGGCCGCATTGGCCATCACCGACCTGTCGACGGATCATGACCAGGGTGGCACCGCTCTCTCCCTGGGGGGCGGCGATCAGGTGTCGTTTACCGTACCAGCCTTGCGCAAGGAAACGATTGCCGTTCACTGGCTGGAAAGCGGGGAGGCAATAGGCCCCGAAAACCGCATGGAATTCGAATACAGCGGCAATACCATCCGGCTGCAGTCGCCGGAAGGAACGACTGGAAAACAGGTTCGGCTGGCCCTGGTCAGGTCGCGTACTCAGGAATCACTTATTTCGGAAACCCTGCTGACCTACGTTGATGATGTCGCTCCCAAGGTTACCGTTCAACAAGCATTGGGTGACAAAGGGCGCTTTGCGTTCTCAGCCGATGAACCGATCAGTTTCGATCGATTCACCGCCACTGCCAAAGTCGAGACCTATGAATCCAATGGCTCCGAAGACATTACCGACTGGTTCAGTTCGATTCAGTTGAGTGATCGATCCTATGCGATTCAACTGAACGAAAATAAAGTGTTGCCCGCCAACCGGACTTACTTTTTAAGTGTCTACGGCATAGCCGATAACGCCGGCAATCTGTCGAGCAACGGCTCGGGTGATGCCACGGGCCAGTTGAGGCCGACCTACCAGGCACCCGATACACTGGCACCCAGAGAGGACAGTATTCAGGTTTCTTCCGGAGGCGACATCCTGGTGGATGGCCACGGTTTTATAGCCGGCTCTCGACACATTCTGGACGTGACCGCTGAGGACAACCGTCAGTCCTCGAGCGAGTTGGACTACGACTATCGGCTGTCCGCCAACGGCGGCATCAGCTATTTGACGGGCTGGAACCGCATCAGGAACAAGCGTTTCGAGCTCAATGTCGACGACCGGTTCGACTCCGACCTTACGTTGGAAATACGGGTCGGCGACGGTTCAATGTCCACGATCAAACGATTCCAGTACAGCGTACAGGCGGCCTCTATCCAACTGGCCGATAATGGCTTTGCCGTTACTCCCGTTCAGCCGGAAGAAGGTCAGTCGATCGACATCGCATTCGAGCTTGAGGGCAATCTCGAATTGATTCGTTCCCTGGCGGTCTATGTTGATGGTGTAGCCATTGATTCCGCATTCAACCAGGATACCGGCCTGGTCCAGGCCACTTGGCAAGCCGAGGCTCTGGAAGCCTACGGTTCAAATGGCAGCGAAGTGGATTTACCCGTAAGGCTCGGCGTGACCTATGGGGTAGAGCACCAGGTGAAGTTGTTCGACCGCCAGTTCACCTTGCTGCCGGATTCAACCGCACCCCGAGTCGCCATTGTTTCGCCTGCGGATAATTCGGCTCTGCCCGAATCGATGCCGCTGGAAGTGTTGGCGAGCGTGAACGACGGTACCGGCATCGAGAATATTAAATGGTGCGAAAACCTCGTCGGTCAACCCGCCCAATGCATTGAATCACAGAGCAGTCGCTATGGTCTGACCGGTGACTATCAGGTGGGCGATAGTGTCCAAGTCAACGTCAGGGCGACCGACGTTCGCGGCAATCAAAGCGAAGCGGTTGGTATTACCTTTACGCTGGTCGATGAACTGGGCTCGGTGCCTTACATCCGGTGGCGGCAGCCGCAAGACCAGTCGAACCTCTACTCGGGTCAGACGCTGAATTTCGAAGGATCTGCGGCCGATATTGATGCGGTGAACGTGACCTTGTGGATCAATGGCGAAAGCGACCATGCCGACAATCCGGAATCCGAAGCCGTTGTCGTCCAACAAGATGCATTCACGGGCTCTATGTCGATACCTGTTCGGAGTGCGGATACCTGGGCGACACTGGTAGCGCATGCCGAAACCTCATCCGGTAAAACGGTTCGGGATCTCCGCTCAGTACTGATTAAGGCAGATGATGGTCTGCCGCAACAGGCTTCAATTGAATTACAACCGGCAAGCGGGCTGTACTCCGGCTTGATGGCACGCGTGCGTGTCGCACCGCCTGAGGGTATGGCAGACTTCGATACGTTGTCCTCGTTCGACGTCGTCGGTGACAGCCAGACCCGGACTTTCCCGATGACAGCGGCGGAACAAACCGTACCGGTGGGTGCCGATTCCCTGATGGTGAGAACCCGCTTGCGTGATCTCTCCGGCAATGACGTCACAGTAGAAGAAACCTTTGCGACAACGCCATATCTCAGTCCAGAACCAATAGCCATTCATGCCCTGGCCACGAGTGAGGAGTCGATCGTTATCCACGGTGAAGTGACGGATGACCTTTGGATCGTCAATGGCTATACCGGTATGACTTTGGGTGTCGACAACAAGGTTGTTCATACCGTTACAGATGCCACAGCCCAACGTGCCTGGATGAGCGGAACCTGGTTGGCTATCGAACACAATTCTGTTGGTAACCAATATCCCGTGTCCGTATTCCGCAAAGTAGACGGTCACTGGACGTTCGTTTCGGAAACCACCCTGAATGGCCGACCCGAAGGGCTATTCGACAATGTGCTGGTGACCCGCAATGGGCGTTATGTCTCGGCTTGGCTGTTGGGTGAATCGGCACCGGTATCCGTACCGGGCGTTGCCCTGGATTCGGCCATCCAGGATGTTGCCGTGAATGGCAACCGAGTCTGGGTACTGACCGCCGACAAGCTGTCTGCGCTGCTGGTCACCGTGGGTGACGCCGTGACCCTGACACGTCGGGAAAGTCACAACTTGAATGAATCGGGTGAAGGACTGCAGCTTCGTGTAACACCCCGTTATGTCTATGCATTGGGCACCCATGACGTTCACGTATTCGATCGCGAGAACCTCGGGTGGAGTGAGATGACGCTGCCTTCCTCCCTGGATCGGGGCGCTGCCTTGACCATGGACGACGGTTTGCTCCTGTCCTTCCACGATGCGGTACCGACGCGTGTCATCGAAGGTGGCGATACCCTGGGTTGGATGCCCGAGGTGTATCAGTCTCTGGCTGGCTCTCCGCTACGCTTGGTAGCCCGCAACCGGAATACCGGCGAGTTGGTTGCTTTTAAACGGGATCACGCACCGGAAACCCTGCCCGTAACCCATCAGTCGGCGGGGCAGGGTATATGGGTCGCTGTCGGCGATGGTTTGTCACCGTCGAAGTCGATTGAATTCCGAAACACGGCCGATCAGCCCGTGACGGCCTTGTGGGTCTCCGACCCATTGGCATTGGCTTCCAGCCTGCCGGATGCCTTCCTCCAGGGCGGCTATTTCCTGAGTGGCGCGGACGAAGAACAAACGGTCACACTAAATCGACCGGGCGCTACTTGGAATGTCTCCGGCCAGGTTACCGTACCGGCCGACGGCGATAGCCTCTCTATATCTCCAGCCGAATCGGCCTCCTTTGCCAATGGTGGGTTGATCCCGGTTGTGGTGCAGTCGGGTAATGACGTGACTTTGTCTGGCCAGGCCGCGGGCCAGGGTATGGTGCTGCCAGCCATGAGTTGGCTGGATGCGTCTCTGGAAGAACCCTCAGCCCTTCTGAACGTGATTGCCGGTGAGACAGAGCAGAGCGTTCAATACAGTCTCAGTCCTCTGTCGGTCAGCGGAGAAAGGGTGACACTCGCATCACCGCTGGCCAATGACACCTTCGTTGAAGGCGAGCGCATTCCGGTGGACTTGTCCACCGTTGTGGATGCCGACGTGCGCTGGATCAAATTGAGCCTGAACGACTTCAATGGCGCTGTTATACATCGGCAAATCCTGCCGGACGGGGACATTAAAACCGGCCTGACAGCACCGTTCGTCGATGTTCAGTCCACCTATTTCCTGAAAGTGACGGCCTACGAGACCGATCAACACATTCCGGTCGTGACCGAGGTGCCCATCCGAGTCTTGCCGGATACCCAGGCCTTGTCCCCCGTTTTGACCGGGCTGGGATCTCATGCTATTGCCGGTAGCCAAGTGCGGATCGGGGTCGAGGCTGATCATGCCAGCGTTCGTGAAATCCGCGTATATCAGGGGCAGACTCTTCTCGCCTACGGACAGAACAGTCTGACCGTCACCGTGCCCGGAGAGGCTGATGCCTTGAAGATTCAGGGGACGGCCGTTTCCGTGGACGGGCATCGTTTCACCACGGAACAAAGCCTGGAGGTTTTAAAGGGGCCGGTATGGCAGACGACGGAATACACTGCCGAACATGCTCTGGCCAGCCGACAGGGTTTGTGGACCAGTCGCTCGGAAACCCTCTATCTGAACGGCGACGCCCGTATCGACACGCAAGGCACCGTGGTGTCCCTGGCCGGATACCGGGACCGCTTGTTGGCATTGACTCAGGAAGGCGAACTCTGGTCCGTCCGATTGGACGGAGAAAATGCCGAGCGGATTCGGAGTTATGATTTTGAAGGCCGGCAATTGGTGCTCTCCGGTGGCTGGCTGTTCCTGCTGGACGCGCAGGGGAATCTGTACCGGACACGAATTAACGAGAGCCTTGATGAGGCGGCATCTCCTCTGCTCACTAATGTCACTGCAGTGCGAGCAAACGGGGACCGTGTCCATGCGTTAGCCTCCAATGAGCTCAAAACGATTGACCGGTCGGGTCAGGTGTCGACGCTCTTTAGCGGTGAATCAGACCTGATCAGACTGTCGCACGGAAAAGAGACCATCTGGATCGCCGACGAAGCCGGAACGATCCGCGGTGTCGATCCCGTCTCGGGCCGCGCTCAAACAGTTGACCAGCTCGGCCAGCCGGTGATTGGCCTCGTCGAATGGGATGGAGTCGTCTTCGTGGCCGACCGATCCGGAAACCTCCATGCCTACAGCGCCACACGTTCACCGAATGCGCTGGGCACATGGTTTGACGTATTCGAAGAAAACGCGACCGATTTGATGGCGTGGAACAATGGCCTGATCGGTTTGGGGGCCAACGGCTCACGGCTGACCAACATTGGGTCCCATTTGCCTGGTGGGACGGAACATCAAGCCGAAGACTTGGGGGCCGTGACGGATATTCAGGCGGCGAATGGCCACTTTACGGCGCCGGGGGGCAGTTATGGCGCTGTGCTGGGCACGCAAACCGGGTTTGAGTGGACGCGTTCTGTTTATCCTGTGGGTGGTTACGCCGGTCGTGCTGACGCCACAGCGGTAAACGGCAACCACTATTTCATCTTGCAACAGGATCGGCAGCGTGTGTTGGCGATGGACCAGAATACCGGAGCGATCCGCACTCTGGTCTCTGGTTTGCCGGTTAGCCAATTGGCCGCCAGTGAGACCGCGATCGCCGTCGGTTACGACAATGAGATTCGCCTGTTCGATGCCGAGTCCCTGGCGTTGATCAGCCGTCATGTATTCAGTGATGCCACTGTGGAACGGTTAGTGATCGACCGGAACCTGGTGATATTGACCTCCGACCAGAGACTGTATCGATTGAATATCGGGACGGGATCCGAACCGGTCCAGGTTGGCCATTACACGGGCTCGGATATCCGTGACCTGTCGCTTGCGGGCCGTGAACTGCTGATGGCTCAGGGTAACGACATCAAAGCCGTTGATATTCTGAGCGGTGCAACCCGGCTTTATTCCCAGGCGAGCCAGGTCCTGTCCGTCGACTGGATGGGTCGGGATATTCTGTTCGTGGAACAACAGGATGTGACCCGCATTCGCCACATTCCCTTCCAAGCAGAGACTGCCGAAACCGCTCCTATATTCGAGAGCGCAAATACCCTTTCGCAGTTCGACTATGACGCCCACCGACTCTACATGGCGCATGGTGACAAAGGGCTGAGCGTCCAGCGATTGGCCTTGGACCGCATACCGGGTGAACCTCGTATCAATACTCTTGAGGAGTCATGGGAACTGGGTCGGCCATTACGGGTGGCTCTGTCCAGTGAACGCTCACAAGCAGCCTATCAACTGGATGGAAACGATCACGCTTATCTCTTCGGTGCTGGAAACGACGGGGTTTATACCCTGAACCTGAGCGGTGACGAAGTGTCGGGGCAGAACCTGGCTTTGAATCTGGACGCGGTCCAAATGAATGGCCCGATCGCGCATTCCGGTGATACGAGCATCGAGGTGGTTGGCAGTTTCCAGACGGACGCGTTGTCCGTCGGCCTCAGCGCACAAGGTCGCTATACCGCGACACCGGTGCAATTGAGTGCGACCGTCAATGGCCAGGTTTCGAATGTTCGCGAGATCCAGTTCTATGCCGCTGCTCCGGCCAGTAGCGACTTCAAACTGGTTGCTCGCGATCGGTACGCACCTTACGAGGTGGATTTGAACGCGTCCACAGCCGGTGACTATCAATTCCGTGCGCGGGTACTCACCACAAACGGCCAGTCGAGGGACAGTGAAGTTCTTATCTTCCCGCGTGTCGATGATGAGGCAGCTCCCTCGGTTCAGATCGAAGTCCCGGACGAACTGATCGCCGGTCAACCGCTTCATGTCGATGTCACCGTAACCGACGCCGAAGCCGGCCTGGAATCGGCCCGTGTCTATTTGGATGGGGCTTATCGACAGGAGATCCTGGGTGGCACCACCACTCGCATCAGCCTGCCGGCCCTGACCGACGGCAGCTATACCCTGAGCATCCAGGCGGAAGATAAAGCCGGTAATACCGCTACAGGTTCCGAAGTGATCAGCATCGTGGCCGATGCCGAACCGGTATTTGAAAGTGCAACGGCGACCGACAGCATTCGCGAACGGACCGGTCTTGAAGTGAGCTTCGTCGCCACGGATGATGTTCAAGTGCAAAGCGCGTACATTCTCTGGAATGGGTCCCGCAAGGACCTGACCGGTGGCACCAATCGCCTGGTAGTATCCGAGTACATCCGCGATGTCCGTACAGAGCGAGTCGACGGATCCGTCACTCAGGACCTCACCATTGGCATAGTGGACAGCCAGGGCCAGGAAACCACTCAAACTCTGGCTGTAACCGTCAACCAGGACTTGCCACCGGATCTGTCCGGCATGGACGTCTTGTATCCGGACACAGCCGTTCGTGGCCGCAGCATTCTGATGCAGGTCAAGGGACTGGGCAGCCTGGATGATGGCGGCCGATCCGATTTGACGTTGGAAGTCTTGTCCGACGGTGAATTGCTCGCCAAACCCGGGCTCAATGGTGACTTTGTTACCTTCAGCCTAGCCGTACCGAAGGCGGCCCCAAGCGAGTGGCCGATACGCATCCGGGTGACTGACGGTCTTGGGCAAAGCACCACCAGCGATGCGTATCTCATTACCACAGTAGGGCAGCCGAACAAGATTACGATGTCCACGGAGCGCGGCAACTCCCCGGATGAAAGCCGGGTCGGCGCTCTGGCCCGCTTTGATGCCAAGGTGGTCGATGATGCGGGCATCGCCGTCGCAGGCCAGACGGTACGCTGGCAACTGACTTATCCCGGCGAAGATGAACCACGTGACCTCGGAACCAGCGAGACAGACGCCGAGGGTATTGCCACGTTGCAGATGCTGACGCAGCGGAAGGCCGCCGACTATACGGTGGGAGCCATCCTGCCCGAGTACCCGGGCGTGGCGAGTGCTTCGAAAGCCTGGACCCTGAACCCCGGGGTGCCCGAGAAGGTGTTGTTGAATCACTTACCGGCGGTTCGGGTAACGGAGTCGATCAACCAGAACTGGACACTGTTGGACATCGCCGGTAACGAGACCCAGTCCGATTCTGCACTGGCGTTGACCGTTACCTATACCAACACGGTCGCTAACGACGATTATTTCGGAATTTCTGGTGAATCGACCTTGACGGTTGTCGACACCGCCAACACCACGGCGGTCGAAGGCGACTTGGCGAACGGCGACTTGGTCTATCAGTTGACCGCACCGACAACGGCGGGACTGCATTCCCTCGCCTTCGGATTCGACGGCCAGCCGCTGGACGTTATGTACGACCACGACGGCGATGCCGACACCCAGGCCGTCGCCATCACCGGATTGGACTGGCGAGTCGAACCGGGTGAACCCGCCGAACTGGTGTTCGTCGACGGCGAAACCGGCGACGCGGTCGATACCGCCCTGACTCGCACCTCGAAACAGGCGCACGACTTCGAAGCACGCGTGCTCGACACCCACGGCAACCCGGTCGACACCATCAACGGCTTGCCGACAAACGGCCTGCTCGGGCTTAGCTGGACCGGGCCCGCGACCATCAACGACCGGACGGAAGATGCCACCCTCGACATAACACGAGGCGTAACCGGCTTCGCCATCGAGCCGACAGATGTCGGCCAGTTCGAACTGAGCGTAAACGAGATTTCCAGCCCGTTTGAAAGCGCTGACCTGTCCGCCACCGTCTCGATCGAGTTCATCTACGCCGACCCGGCGGTGGAATCCTTCAACTATCGCCTGGGCATCAACGACGACGCCGACGTTATCGATATCTGGTTCGACGAAGCCGTGCGCTTACCCCAGGACCTGATCGACAGCCTGTCGGATGAAGAGTTGAGCGGCCAGATCGCCACCATAAGCGGCCAGGAATGGACCTACAAAGGCAGCTTCAGTAGCGATAGTTCGGATCGCATCCGTTTCACCTTCGGACCGGACAACGATGATGCCATCTGGAAAGCGGGTCAATGCGCCACGATCAGCTTCGAGGAATCCAAACTGGTCAGCGTGCAAACCGGCAACGCGGTCCAGCAGGACGTGATCGAAGTTTGCCCGTTAGATGCCAGGCTCCGACTGCACGACAACCAGCGCTTCATTCTGGCCAACCAGACCTACAACCAGGCGTTTGTGTGGTCCGACTACTTGAGCGACTCCGATCGCAGAGCCCGCCTCAGCCTTCACGTGAATGGCGAACGCCAGAGCGACAACGCCGTTGCCTATGGCGTGCGTATTCCGTCGATGGCTGAACTGGGTGGCGAAGACGGCGCGACGCTGACCGTGCGTGCCGAAGGCAGTTACTACGATGCACAGGGTGTTGAAGTACCGATGGCGTTCTACAACGAACTTCAATACCAGGTGTTCTCACCAGACGGCGACGCGGACAACGACGGTGTAACCAACAAGATCGAAATCGGTACGCCGGGGCTTGACCCGACTAATCCAGATTCGGATGGGGATGGTCAGCCGGACTCCGTGTCTGATTTGGTGATTGAGGGAACCAACGGCGCGGATGAGCTGCATGGTGGGCCAGGGGATGACAAGATCAGCGGCCTGAATGGAAATGATGTTATTTACGGCTACTTCGGTGATGACATCCTGACTGCCGGAAACGGTAATGACAAGCTGTATGGGGGCGCCGGTAACGACACCTTGAGCGTGAACGGTTCGGGCAGTAATGAGCTTTATGGTGGCGATGGAGATGACACCCTGACCAGCGGCTATAGCACCGACCGCCTGGAAGGCGGTGCTGGAAATGATCGGCTGGAAAGCGACTATCGTTATTCACGCGACCGTTATTGGTTCTACCCCGGCTTTGGCCAGGACGTCATCAAGGACTACAGCTATACCAGCTATGCCGACATCATCTACTTCGGTGAAGGCATAGCACCGGAGGACATTACTTATCAACGTGATGGCGAGGACCTGTTGCTGAACCACGTCAATGGCCAGGACAGTATTCGGGTCGAACTGTGGTTCAACAGCTTCAATTACCACATCGAGAAAATCCGATTCTCCGACGATACGGTTTGGTTGGATGAAACCATTACCGATGAACTGTTGACGGTTGTCGGCACCAGTGGGGACGATGTGATCACAGGCGTCAACAACCATACCGACAGGCTTTATGGCGGTGATGGTAATGACACCCTGTCCGGCCTGAGTGGCAACGATTACCTCTATGGTGAATTGGGCGATGACATGCTCAAGGGGGGTAACGGAAACGACTACTTGGAAGGCGGACACGGCGATGACACTCTGATTGCCGGAAACGGTAATGACAAGCTGTATGGGGGCGCCGGTAACGACACCTTGAGCGTGAACGGTTCGGGCAGTAATGAGCTTTATGGTGGCGATGGAGATGACACCCTGACCAGCGGCTATAGCACCGACCGCCTGGAAGGCGGTGCTGGAAATGATCGGCTGGAAAGCAATTATCGTTACTCACGCGATCGATATTGGTTCTACCCCGGCTTTGGCCAGGACGTCATCAAGGAT
>NZ_BMXR01000005.1:371707-384698 GCF_014651855.1 Saccharospirillum salsuginis | reverse complement strand
TATGCCGACATCATCTACTTCGGTGAAGGCATAGCACCGGAGGACATTACTTATCAACGTGATGGCGAGGACCTGTTGCTGAACCACGTCAATGGCCAGGACAGCATTCGGGTCGAACAGTGGTTCCACAGCTTCAATTACCACATCGAGGAAATTCGATTCACCGACGGTACGGTTTGGTTGGATGAAACCATTACCGATGAACTGTTGACGGTTGTCGGCACCAGTGGGGACGATGTGATCACAGGCGTCAACAACCATACCGACAGGCTTTATGGCGGTGATGGTAATGACACCCTGTCCGGCCTGAGTGGCAACGATTACCTCTATGGTGAATTGGGTGAGGACACGCTCAAGGGGGGTAACGGAAACGACTACTTGGAAGGCGGACACGGCGATGACACTCTGATTGCCGGAAACGGTAATGACAAGCTGTATGGGGGCGCCGGTAACGACACCTTGAGCGTGAACGGTTCGGGCAGTAATGAGCTTTATGGTGGCGATGGAGATGACACCCTGACCAGCGGCTATAGCACCGACCGCCTGGAAGGCGGTGCTGGAAATGATCGGCTGGAAAGCGACTATCGTTATTCACGCGACCGTTATTGGTTCTACCCCGGCTTTGGCCAGGACGTCATCAAGGACTACAGCTATACCAGCTATGCCGACATCATCTACTTCGGTGAAGGCATCGCACCAGAGGACATTACCTATCAACGTGATGGCGAGGACCTGTTGCTGAACCAAGTCAATGGCCAGGACAGTATTCGGGTCGAACTGTGGTTCAACAACTTCAATTACCACATCGAGGAAATTCGATTCACCGACGGTACGGTTTGGCTGGATGAGGATATCAGCGACGAGCTGTTAACGATCGTCGGTTCGGATGGCGATGACACGATCACCGGGGTGGTCAACCATACCGACCGGCTCCACGGTGGTGAGGGTAACGATACCTTATCCGGCCTAAGTGGTAACGATTACCTCTATGGCGAAGCGGGTGATGACAGCCTCGATGGCGGTACCGGTAATGACTATCTTGAAGGGGGCGACGGCAATGACACGCTGAATGCCGGTAGCGGCAGTGACGAGCTCCATGGTGGTGCCGGAGACGACACGCTCTATGGGAACAGCGGCTCCAATGAGCTTTACGGTGGTGAAGGCGATGACTTGCTGGCTGGTGGAACCGGCAACGATCATATGGAAGGCGGCGCCGGAAACGATCGTCTGGAAAATGATTACCGATATTCTCGTGACGACTATTGGTTCCATCCCGGGTTCGGAAGAGATGTGATTCAGGACTACAGCTACAGCGGTTATACAGACCGCATCCATTTCGGTACAGGCATTACTCCGGATCAAATCAGTTACTATCGCCTGGGCGACGACTTGATGTTGGTCCACAGCACCGGAGAAGATCACATCCGAGTGGAACGCTGGTATGAAAGCGACAACCACCGGGTCGAGGTCATTCACTTCGCCGATGGTGTGAAACTGACAGCTGATGAAGTCGAGGTAAGGACCACCGAAGTCAGCCTGGTTGTCGGCCTGTCCGACCAGGATGATTATTTGCTGGCGGACACAGCGGCTTCACTGGTAATGGGATATGCCGGTATGGACCGACTGGAAGGTCAGGAGGGTAACGACGCTCTTTTCGGCGGTGACGGTAACGACCAGTTGGCCGGTGGCGAAGGAGACGACTACATTTCCGGTGGAGCCGGAGATGACAGCCTGGATGGAGGGCCGGGAGCCGATCGATTCATCTACACCTTCGACCGCAGCCACGACGTGATTCTGGGCTCCGGAGAGCCGGAGGACGACCTTTACATAACCGGCTACATGGCCTACTCGGATCTGATAGCGACACGCGATGTGGACGACCTGGTTCTGACAGCGTCGGACCAAGATGGCTCGCTGACTCTGGAAAACTGGTATCTGCAGGACGTCAGCACGCGTCTACAAAGGCTGAAAACCTACAATGAGCCCTTTATTCGTATCGAGGACATCATTGGCGGCGACTATGAACGGAAAGTCCGGGTTCCTTTGGAAAACCAAGGTGCGGAAGAAGGTGCAAGTACAGCTTGGACTTCGGAATCAGGTGTAATCGGATTCGGTGCCTCCGATACGATGGTGCCCGTTTCTGGAAGTGCCTATTTCATTCCTGAAGGCGATGAAAAAGCCATTGTTTACCAGACGTTCAGTCTGCATGAATTGACTGGGCTCTCAGTGTTGGAATTCGCGACGCTATATGACAGCACGGTGGCATTGGAGTGGCTTTCTGCTTCCGAAGACAGCGGCAGTGCCGTCGCCAAAGTCGGGGCCCGGTTCTTCGATGCGGATATGGTGTTGTTGTCCGAAACTTTCTTCGAGTCATCGGATGAAAATGACTGGCAGACCAATGACAACCTGGCCATCGTTCCTCCCAATGCCCGGTACATGGACATTCTGTTGATTTTGGAAGTGGATGCCGATACTGGTGTCGCTGCCTTTGCCGATAATATTTCGGCGACCATTCAGTTTGAATTAAATGATTCCGGCTACACCGGTACCAGCTTTGTCTTTGGTACCAGTGCCAGCGATGAACTCACGGGTACATCCTCCTCCGATTTGATCAAAGGGTTTTTAGGGAATGATGTCATTCATGGTGATAATGGTAGTGATGTTATTTATGGTGGTCTCGGGGATGATGTTATCCACAGTGGTAATGGCAGTGACATAATTCATGGCGGTGTGGGGAATGATATCCTTTACGCTGATGGCAGTGCGTATCGAAATGATGTCGATACCTTCGTCTTCCAGGAAGGGGATGGTCAGGACAGAGTCATCAACTATCATCGAGATTACAGATCCGATGACATCCTGAAGTTCGAAGAGGTTACGGATGAATCGATCAGCTTTGTCCAGAATGGAGACCACCTGCAGGTGCACTACGGAACACAGGGAGACTATGTTGAACTTGATCGTTATGTTGAGAGTTCAACCTGGCGTCGCAATTACTCGATCGAATGGTCGGACGGTAGTCGGGAGTCCTTAAGTGCGGTTGTCCGTCGGCGGACGGCGGAGCTTCGGGGGACGGACGGTGACAATACTCTGACCGGGTCTGAGTTAGTGAATACAGCCTTTGGAGGTGCTGGAAACGATGATATCGACACCGGTAGGGGGGATGACCTGCTCTACGGTGGTCCGGGTGACGACATATTGCACAGCGGTGAAGGCAGCGATGTTCTGTATGGTGGTAAGGGCAACGATGTTCTATACGCCGATGGCAGTGCGTATCGAAATGATGTCGATACCTTCGTCTTCCATGAAGGGGATGGTCAGGACAGAGTCATTAACTATCACCGCGACTACAAATCCGATGACATCCTGAAGTTCGAAGGGGTCACGGACGAGTCGATCAGCTTTGTCCAGAATGGAGACCACCTGCAAGTGCACTACGGAACACAGGGAGACTATGTTGAACTTGATCGTTATGTGGAGAGTTCAACCTGGCGTCGCAATTACTCGATCGAATGGTCGGATGGTAGCCGAGAAGCATTGAGTGCCGTAATCAGCAGGCGGACGGCGGAGCTTCGGGGGACGGACGATGATGATGAGTTAACCGGGTATACACTTAATAACACAGCCTATGGAGGGGCTGGAAACGATGTGATCGATACAGGGAGTGGAAATGATGTGCTCTACGGTGGGGCAGGTGATGACCTACTGCACAGCGGCGAAGGCAGTGATGTGCTTTATGGTGGTGAGGGCAACGATGTTCTATACGCTGATGGCAGTGCGTATCGAAGTGATGTCGATACCTTCGTTTTTCAGGAAGGTAATGGTCAGGACAGAGTTATCAACTATCACCGAGACTACAAGTCCGATGACATCCTGAAGTTCGAAGGGGTCGCGGACGAATCGATCAGCTTTGCTAGGAATGGGGATCATCTGCAGGTGTATTACGGAACACAGGGAGATTATGTTGAACTTGATCGCTATATAGAGAGTTCAACCTGGCGTCGGAACTACTCAATAGAGTGGGCGGATGGATCGCGAGAGCCGGTTGGCACCGTGCTGGATCTATTTGGTTATACGTTCCGGGGAACCGTCAATGACGATTCTATCACTGGCACTTCAAAATCCGAGACATTATTCGGGTACGAAGGGAATGATGTGATTAAGAGTGGCGCCGGCTCTGACAGAGTTTTCGGAGGGCCTGGTAATGACCAGTTGTACGCGGATGGGGGCATCTACAGGAAAGATCAGGATGTATTTTTCTTTTCTGAGGGAAGTGGCCGGGATACTATCTTTAGCGAACGATCAGCGGCAGAAGACATATTTGACGTTGTAGTTCTCGAGGGTATCGATCAGGGGTCTGTTTATCTGGCACGAGATGGTGACGGATTGCGTATCGAATACGGATATCTCGGAGATAGTGTGCTGCTGAGTGATTTCTTTATTAGTCCGCAGTATCAAAACTTTGAAATTGAGTGGGATGATGGATCTACTTCACGTGTTAAGGAGCTGTGGCTCGATCAAACTGGAGTCGAACTTTCCGAGATTACGACTGGGTATCTGGTCCTCGCTTTTGCGGAAAGTGGTAGTGACCCAGATCGCCTAGCCCCCTATCTAAATCCTGCGAACATTGAACACCCTGATTGGGATCAAAACTTTGGTCAGACACAGTTCATTGGATTTAATCGTTTTATTTCCAGAGGAAATACACCTGAAACTCTACCAGAAGCATCAAGAACAATTACTAATTTTGATCCAGACTGGAAGTTGAAAGTATACGGTGGAAATGCATGTTGGGGTGGTGACTATCATACTTTGCAATTGGAGTTTTTAGGATCGGATGGCGAAGTGCAGTTTGCATTGTTGTCAAAGAAAGATGGCACTTATAGATCAGGTTTGTGGTTTGGGAAGGATCTGAATTCTTTAACTAAAACAGGGCAATCTGGTTCATATCCACGCGCACAAGGTATCTTGGAGTTTACTGATGGTGGTGTGGAGTATGTCAACCAGCGATCAGAAAATTATAATCATAGCTTTCAGTTTTCTGGAGCTATTGAACCAATAGCTGTTCGTGTGAAGACAGATGCCAGGTCGACTTATAGCGGTGGATGCAGATCGGGAAGCTATGTGAAGATTGTGGAGTAGTCGAACCATAGGAAGTGGATGGCTGTATTTACAGCCATTCAATCCTCCTGCAACACCGCCCACTGCTCCCGCAATCCCAACAAATGGTCGCTCCAAAACCGGGGGCTATCAAACCACGAAAACGCCTTCGGAAAGGCGGGGTCATCCCAGCGCTGCGCGATCCACAACGCATGCCGAATCATGTGCACGGTCCGCAGCGCTTCCAGCAGCCGGAGCTCCTTCTTCGGAAACGCGCGGAACTGCTCGTACCCTTCTTCCAGCTCGTTCAACTGAATGGCCTGCTCGTGTTTGTCGCCGGACAGCAGCTTCCAGATGTCCTGTGCCGCCGGCCCGGTTACGGTGTCGTCCAGGTCCACGATGAGCAACTGGTCGTCCCGGCTCAGGATGTTCCCGGCGTGAAAGTCGCCGTGAATCCGAAGCAGGGGCGTGTCCCGGTAAATCGGTTCGTAATGGTTGCGCAGCAGCTCTTCGATGGGTTTGAGTGTCGCCAGATAGTTGGTGCGCATGTCGTCCGGCAGCAGTGGGCTGTCTTTAAAAAAGGTCTGTGCCTGAACGACAGGGTCCAGCAATGAAAGCGCGGGGCGGTGGTTGAATTGGCCGGCTTCGCCCACGGCGTGCAGCCGCCCGAGCCACTGGCCGATGCGATACAGCTGGTCCGGGTTGTCCAGTTCGAAGGCGTGACCGGCCCGCATTGGGAAGCAGGCGAACCAGAAACCGTCGCGGTGGTGCAGGATGTCGCCATCCATTTCCATTGCGGGCACTACCGGGATTTCGGCCTCATAAAGTTCCTCGGTGAAGGTCAGTTCCTCGCGGATCTGGGCTTCGGTCCAGCGGCCGGGGCGGTAGGCTTTCAGCACGACCGGGTCCCGGTCTTCCAGACCCACCCGATAGACCCGGTTCTCATAGCTGTTCAGCGGGTAAATGCGGTAGTCGGAATAGACACCGAGGGACTCCATCCAGTCGATGATGCGGTCCTGGCTGAGGCTGTCGAACGGATGTGCGCTGGTGGTCATGGTGAGGCTGCCTTGATCGAAATTGCGGCCATTGTAGTGGTTTTCCCGCTTGATGCATTCATTGTTCCGGTTATCGTTTCCGCTATCGATGCAAGGGGGTCCGGGCCAGTGTCCACAATTCGATGCTGTCGGCGCCGGCCCGTTTCAGGATACGACTCAGTTCCGTGGCTGTGGCGCCGGTGGTCAGAACATCGTCGACGATGGCGATGCGCCTGGGCGGGTCGGTTCGTACCCGGAAGACGCCTTTCAGGGTCTGGCGACGCTGGGCCCGGTTCAAACCCTCCAGGGGCGTGGTGGTGTGCACCTTGTCCACACCGCGCCAGACCGGTGCTCCGCACTGTTTGCCCCAGTATCGCGCCAGCCAGTCGGCCTGGTTGAAGCCGCGTTCGCGCAGCTTGCTCGGGTGCTGGGGGACCGGCACCAGGGCATCGGGCTCGAATTCGGGTTGTTGGGCCTGCCACCAGTTGTGCGCCAGGGATCGGGCGGCGGCGAAGTCCCGGTCGTATTTCATGCGGTGGATCAGGAAGCGGGTAGCGCCGGTCAATGGCCAGGCGATGCGGGCCTGCGTCCAGGGGGGCGGGTGTTTTTGGCAGCGGCCACATTGCAGTTCCAGGGTGTCCGGCTCACCGCAGGTCGGGCAGGGGTCGCGGAGGGGGTCGAGGAAGGTGCGGCAGAGCGGGCACAGTCGACCGGTGCGCGACGGTTGTTCGCACAGTGGGCACTGAAATGTGAATAAAAGATCAAAAAATGACCAAAGGGAAAAGTTAAAGGCTTCCTTGTTTGACATGCCCCGGGGGCTCCTTACCATCCAACGGCAATCGTACAGTTTAAGGAAGCCCCATGTCCGCCCGCAACGCTGAAACTCTTCGCCACGACTGGACCCACGACGAGGTTCAGGCCCTGTTCGATCTCCCGTTCAACGATTTGTTGTTCCAGGCGGCGGCCGTCCATCGCGCCCATTTTGATCCGAACGAGGTGCAGGTCAGCACCCTGCTGTCGATCAAAACCGGCGCCTGCCCCGAGGACTGCAAGTATTGCCCGCAAAGCGGCCACTACAACACCGGTCTGGAGAAGGAGAAGCTGCTCGAAATCCAGAAGGTGATCGAACAGGCCAAGTCGGCCAAGGCGGCGGGCGCCAGCCGGTTCTGCATGGGGGCGGCCTGGCGGTCGCCGTCCGAGAAAGACATGCCCTATGTGCTGGACATGGTGCGGGAGGTAAAATCACTGGGTCTGGAAACCTGCATGACGCTGGGCATGCTGAAAGACGAACAGGCTCAATCCCTGGCCGAGGCCGGTCTGGACTACTACAACCACAATCTGGACACCTCGCCGGAATACTATGGTGACATCATTACCACCCGGACCTATGCGGACCGCCTGAACACCCTGCAACAGGTACGCGATGCTGGCATGAAAATCTGTTCCGGTGGCATTTTGGGCATGGGTGAGGAAAAGCGGGATCGGGCCGGCTTGTTGATCCAGTTGGCGAACTTGAACCCGCATCCCGAGAGCGTGCCCATCAACCAGTTGGTGAAGGTCGAAGGCACACCGCTGGACCAGGTCGAGGATCTGGATCCGATCGATTTCATTCGCGCCATCGCCGTTGCCCGCATCATGATGCCGAAGTCCCACGTCCGCCTGTCGGCCGGTCGCGAAAACATGAGCGAGGAAATGCAGGCCATGGCGTTTTTCGCTGGCGCCAACTCCATCTTCTATGGCGACAAGTTGCTGACCACCGCGAATCCGGAAGCCAACGAAGATAAAGCGCTGTTCGACAAACTGGGCATACGCCCGGAGCAACGCGGTAAACCGGACGCCACCGGTGCCGAAACGTTCGATCCGGCCAAGTGCCCCAAGCGCAACAACGATGTCTTCTACGACGCAACGCTGACGCAATAACGTGCTCAAGGCCTTTTCCGATATTCCCCGGGTGCTCGAGGAGCGCCGGGCGCAATCGCTCTACCGGGAGCGTACCCGGCTCGATGGCGCCCAGCAGGTGCATACCCTGATCGATGGCCGGCCGATGCTGTCGTTCTGCAGCAATGACTATCTGGGGCTGGCCAATCACCGGGCCATCGCCCGTCGCCTGACCGAAGCCGTGGCCGCTCATGGCACTGGCGCCGGCGCCTCCCATCTGGTCAACGGACACCACGCCGAGCACGAAGCGCTGGAGGATGAGTTGGCCGCCTTCACGGGGCGGGAAGCCGCCCTGGTGTTCAGCACCGGCTACATGGCCAACCTAGGCGTGATCAGCGCGTTGATGGGGCGGGGCGATACCGTAGTGCAGGACAAATTGAACCACGCTTCTCTCATCGACGGCAGTCAACTGAGTCAGGCGCGATTGCTGAGATACCGTCACAACGACCCGATCCACCTCGAAGAGCGCCTGAAACAGGCTCAAGGCAAGTGCCTCGTAGTCACGGATGGCGTCTTCTCGATGGACGGCGACTGCGCTCAACTGAAGGCGATGAGTGAGCTCTGCCAGGCTCACGGCGCCTGGTTGATGGTCGATGATGCGCACGGCCTGGGTGTGCTGGGCGACCAGGGCCAAGGCCTGGTTGGGCAGTGTGGGCTCAACGAATCCGATGTGCCGCTGTTGGTGGGTACCCTCGGCAAAGCGTTCGGTACGGCCGGAGCTTTTGTCGCCGGCCGTCGTTCGACCATCGACTACTTGCTGCAATACGCACGCTCCTACATCTATACTACCGCCGCGCCACCCGCAGTGGCCGCGGCTACGCGTGAGGCCCTGGTGCTGGTTGAGCAAGCCGACGATACCCGTGCCCACCTAAATCGCTTGATCCAGCGATTCCGCCAGGGCGTCGGTCAATTGCCGTTCGAGCTAATGCCGTCCCACACGCCGATTCAACCTCTGCTGGTCGGCTCCGTTGATGCGGCCCTGCACCTCAGCCAGGGTCTGCGTGAACGTGGCTTACTGGTCACAGCCATCCGCCCGCCCACGGTTCCGGTCGGCGAAGCCCGACTGCGCGTCACCCTCAGTGCCGGTCATTCCGAGGCCGATATCGACCGGCTGCTCAACACCCTGGAGGATCTGGCATGAGTCATACAGTCGTCTGGTTCCCGGGATGGCAATTCAGTTCGAAAGTATTTGAACCCTTGCAACATCGCTTCAATGGCGCATCGCATGTGTCCCTCAGCTACGCCGGAGAGAGCGGTCACTGGCGGGACTGGCTCGACCGCCAACATGAGGCGGTACCGGAACGTGCTCATCTGGTGGGTTGGTCTTTGGGTGGCATGCTGGCGCTGGAACTCGCCCGGCACCGTCCGGATATCGCCAGTGTCACGGTGCTGTGTGCGAATACCCGGTTTTCGGGTGGCGATTCCGGTCTGGAGGAATCGGTGGCCGAGGATTTTCGTCAGCGCTATCGAACGCGCCCGCAAGCGGCTCTGAAACGCTTTCTCGGGTTGGTGGAAGGGCGCAGAACCGATAACAGTCTGGACGACCATCTGCTCAATGGCGACCATGCCGCCACCCTGGACTGGTTGTACGACCTGGAGTGCTATGCCGACTGGGTCGATTGCCCGGTACGGGTCCTGCTCGCCGAGTCCGATACCCTGGTGCCAGCTCAGCCGGCGGCTCAGGCCTGGCTCAGCCGGGGCGCCGAGGTCAAATTGATGCCGGGCGGACACGATCTGCCCTGGCGAGACCCGGATGCGGTCGCCGATTGGATGCAACACCATGACTAAGCAGGCCATCGCCAACACCTTCAGCAAGGCCGCGCTCAGCTACGACGACGCCGCCCATTTGCAACGGCGCGTTGCCGACCGGTTGCTCGCCCTGACCGGGGAGCGCTCTCTGGCTCCGGCCCCGGTCATCGCCGATCTTGGCACCGGCACCGGCTATTGCCTGCCGGCCCTGGTCCAGCGGTATTGTCCGATGCAACTGAACGCGCTCGACCTGTCCCCAGCCATGCTCGAACAGGCCCAATGGCGTGAACCGACTGCCATTCCGGTCCGGGGCGACCTCGAAGCCCTGCCGTTCGACACCGCCAGTCACCATTTGCTGATCAGCAGCCTCGCTGTCCAGTGGCTCGACCAGCCGGATGCTTTCCTCGCCGAGGCCCGCCGAGTGCTCAAAACCGGCGGCCGCCTGGCCATTAGCACGCTGACCGACGGTACCCTGCACGAACTCAAACAGGCCTGGCGGGCCGCCGACACCAGCCCCCACGTCAATGACTGCCTGCCGGCCGAAGACTGGCGGCAAGCCCTGGCCGAGAGTGGCTTTCAGATCGAGCAGTGGCAGAGTGAACGCATTGAGGTGGGCTACCCCTCACCGCTGGACTTGTTGCAAGAGCTCAAACGCCTCGGCGCCAATCACGTCAAAGCCCGTCAGGGCCACGTCAGCCGCAAAGCGTTGGGCCAGATGCTCAGGGCCTACCAACCCTTTCAGCGTCCGGATGGCCAATATCCCGCGTCCTGGCAGGTGCTTTACCTCGTCCTTCGTAAAACCGTGAACTGACCGGACCCCAAACATGGCCAATAAACGCACTTATTTTGTCACAGGCACCGATACTGAAGTCGGTAAAACCCGGGTCACCGTCGAACTGTTGAATGCCCTGAACCGCCAAGGTCTGAATACCATTGGGCTCAAACCCCTGGCCGCCGGGGCCGAGGAATCCGACAATGGAGACTGGACCAACGAAGACGCGCGCGCCCTGCAAACCGCCGCCTCCGTCCAACTGCCTTATGAACAGGTCAATCCCGTTCTCCTCAAAGCCCCAATGGCGCCGCACCTCGCCGCCGAACGTGAACAGCGCAGTCTCAACCTGCGGACGCTCGAAGGCCATTGCCGGGGTACTCTGATGATCACTCCGTACGATGTCGCCCTGATTGAAGGCGCCGGTGGCTGGCGTGTGCCGCTCAATCCCCGGGAAAGCCTGGCCGGGCTTCCTAAAGCCTTGAACTGCCCGGTGATCTTGGTTGTCGGAATGCGCTTGGGGTGCCTGAATCACGCACTGCTGTCGGCCGAGGCGATTCAGCGGGATGGGCTGGAATTGGCCGGGTGGGTGGCCAATTGCATCGACCCGGAGATGGCTGAGTTGGAGGCGAATATCGCGACGTTGAAGACCTTGATCCCGGCGCCGCTTCTGGGGGTGGTTCCGTACCTCGAGGAAGGGCAAGAAGTGAGGGATCCGCTATTTGATGTGGACGTCCTGGTTGGCCGTGCAAAGTAGGGCAGAAGAGCGTTAAGCGATATCTGCCGTTAATAGGCCTCGGGGTGGGTTAAGATGTGGGCTTCGCCCACCCGGCAGATAACGGCTCCGCCTCTTCTGCCCTACAACAGGCAAAGTAATAAGAATAGGTTGGGGTAGTGGCCGCCAACGCGAGCGATCGGTGCCGGGGTATCCATCACCGGGGATATCTGAGGCAGGGATTGCCGAAGTTAAGCCCCCAAGGGAGGGGTTGAGTGGGCGGCATACCGTGCGGCCCCGGAGATGGATACCCCGGCACCGGCCGCGGACCATGTCCTCTAAACTAACCAAGGCAAACTCCACCCAAGCACACTCTGCATCGGGAACTGATCCACAAACTTGAACAATTTAACAAATCGTTACACGAATCGCGTTCAGGCTGGTTAAAATGTAAGCAGTGATTCGTGTATCCAGCTGTCACCAGAATGACCAGGCAGCGGATCCAACGCAGTACGCTCGGTGAGCGTTAGTGGAGAGAAGCATGGTCAGTTCCGTCATCAGCGCAGGCGTATCGGGCATTCAAGGGGGCTTGTACTCCCTGGATCGCAGTGCCCAGCAGATCGCCAACGCCAACAAGCCACCCGAACAGGGCGGCCCGGACAACATTGTCGAACCCATGGTTGACCAGATACAGGGTAAGCAGCAGGTTCAGGCCAGCGCCCGTGTGGTTGAGGCCGGTTCCGATGTTCTTGGCACCCTGATCGACATCGAGGTGTAGCGGAGGCGGCCATGTCCACACTCAGCGGCATCTTTCCCAACGCCATCACGCCCTCGGTCAACCTGCCGGTTGATCCCGAGCAGCAGGCGCAATTGCGCCGGCAGAAAGAGGCTGCTGTGTTTTCTCCCGTGGGCGCGACCGAAGCGACCGCTGCTGGCCAGAACCGCGCCGGTGAGCGCCCCGCTCGACAGGACAGCCAGAAGGATGCTCGCCCCGCCAATCGTGAACCCGAACGGCCGGCGTCCTCCAATGCGGCCGAAGAATCCAATACCCGCGTCGCCACGGACGAATCCACCCGTCCCCGGTCCGCCGATGAAGCCTCTCGCTCCGCGCCGCAGCAGGCTGCTGAAGAGAGCGCCATCGACCAGCGGCGACTCGAAGACGAACTGCAGACCATCCGCGAACTCGCCCAGCGGGACCGCGAAGTCCGCACCCACGAACAAGCCCATCAGGCCGTCGGTGGCCAGTACGCCGGCGCCATGTCGCTGACCTACACCACCGGCCCGGACGGTAAGCGCTATGCGGTCGCCGGCGAGGTCGGTATCGACATCAGCCCCGTTCCCGGCAATCCCGAAGCCACCATGGACAAGGCCGAGCGCATCCGCCGCGCGGCCCTGGCCCCGGCTGAACCGTCCGCTCAGGATCGCGCCGTCGCCGCCCAGGCGACACAATTGCAGATCGACGCCCAGACCGAACTCCGTCAGATGGAGCGTGAAGCGCGCGAAGCGGCTGAACAGGATTCCGAAGAATCCCGTTCAATCAGCAACGAAGAGAGCGAACAACGGGCCGAAGCGGCCAACCGCGGAGAGGAATCCGAAGAGGACCGTCGTGATCGGGTCGACGAAGACGCCCGTGAACGGCAAAACCGGTTGCTGGATTCCACCCGTGAAATCACCGACCGGGCCCTG
>NZ_BMXR01000005.1:71470-371549 GCF_014651855.1 Saccharospirillum salsuginis | reverse complement strand
CCCCCCCCCCCCCCCCCCCCCGACTTGTAATCCCGTCCCGGTTTGATAACGTTTTCAAGGCGTGCGCTTGTACTTGATCTTAATCGATTAAGATAGGGCGGCCATGCCGTGAATGGACCAGAAAACAATAACGATACACTGGTCTGGTCGCTGTCAGTGCCGGTTACCGCATCCGACAGCGTTTCCTGTCCCGCCACGCAACCAAACCAACATAACAACAGGAAAAACAATCTATGAGGTTGCTGAACCGATACAGCCTGGTGCTGCTGTCTCTCCTGAGTCTTATTGCCGTGGCTCAGGCCAATCCCAATCCGGCCACCGATGTGGTCGACGTTCAACTGAATGAAAACGTTACCGTCGTGGAGGACTGTCAAACCGAGTTGTGTTTGACTGGGTTCGACGGTGATCGGCTCGTCTTCGACGCCAACGAGGCGTCCCGCGATTTACGCCCCGGCGATGTTCTCGTCTCCGACGTGACCGCCCTGGCTCCCAATGGTTTTTTGAAACTGATCACCGAGCTGCAGACGCTCGACGGGAAAACCCGGGTGGTGACGCGCGATGCAACGCTGAACGAGCTGTACGCGCACGGGCGCATTCGAGTGTCCACCGCCAATGCCGGCGCCATGGGCGTCACACCCCGTGCCGGGTTGAAACTGCAAAATGCGAAGACTCCCTCGACTGCGACACAGCAAACGTTCAATACCACCAGCACAACAGGCCTGGACAGCTGGGTGCCGACCATGGGGGAAATCCTTCCGGACAGTGAGGGGTACTACAAGCTGGTGTTTTCAGGCAGTGTGAACGGTTTTTTCACGACCCTGGTGCTGAAGGTCAAACCGGAATTCGAGCTGGTCTGGGAGAAAGAACCCAACGCGATTCGTCCGAAGTATTTCAAAACGGTTATGTATCTGGACGTCAAGGATGTCGAACTCACCGGTGTTGTCGGGTTCGCCTCCAACGTAACGCTGGCGACGCTCGAGCTGCCGCCGCTGACGCTGAATGTGGGTGTACCACTGGTGATGAAAAACTCGCTGAAACTCGAAGCCACCGGTGTGCTGACCGCGGGCGAGACGGTCACCGGCGGCATGGTGATCGATCAGGGCAGTGCGACGCTGGGCAGTCATTACATCCGCAATGTTGGCTGGGAAAACCTCACCCATTTCGACATGTCGCCGGAATTCAAACGGCCCGAGATCACGACACCGACCCTGGCCGCCACGCTGTTGTTTCCCAAGGTGACGTTTGAATCCTCACCCTACGGTGTTGATAACTTCCAGTTTTTCACGTCACTGTCGCCCATCAATTCCATCGCTTACGACACCGGGACGGACCAACTGTCCATCAGCGGTGTGACCCGGGCGAGCATCGGCGTAAAAGCCAACTTTCTGGGGATCGACCAGGAGGTATCCTACAATCACGAGTTCCTGCCGTACGACCTGTACGACGGCTCGGTGAACGGGCTCGACTGGGTCAGTCAGCCGACCGAAACGGATATCGACCGGCCGTCGGACAGCTTCTACGACATTCAAAATCATTGGGCTTACAACGAAATCGCGTTCTTCATCGACCAGGGGTATTTCTCGGGGTATCCGGACAGCACCTTCCGGCCGGACAACGCCATCACACGCGCTGAATACATGGCCATGCTGGCGGCCGTCATCGACCCGGCGCCGCAGCCGCAGTGCTCGGATCGGGACTTCTCGGATATCGACGGTCACTGGGCCCACGATACAATTCTGCAAATGGCGCGGGCCTGTTGGACGGCGGGCTATCCGGACGGTACCTTCCGCCCGAACAACAACATCACGCGTCTGGAAACCTATCTGCCGCTGGTGTCGCAACCCGGCCTGACCGAATACGACATCGGTGAGATGAACGATGTCCTGCTGGATGAGTTCAATATTCCGGATTGGGCCGAAGTCGGCATGGCCAAGGTGTTCTCCAATAAAATCATGGTGAACCACCCGTACAGCAATGTTTTTTCACCCACGCTGGATGCGACGCGCGCGGATGTGGCCGCGGCCTTGTACCGGTTGATGATCTGGCGCGGGCATTTCGCCAATGCCCATGTGTCGGATTACATCGCCGCCCAGTAATGGCAGTGGGCCGGGGGAAACCCCGGCCCCTCATCCAACATGGGGGTAGACGTTAAAACTTCTTGGTATTGGGCTTGCGCCGTAATTCGGCGAAGATATCCAGCTCCCACGGACGCAAGGCCAGAACCATACCGGAACCGAAGGTTTCTTCCAGCGGCAGTTTGCCGTCTTCCTTGCTCAGTTCATCGAACTCCCGCGCCAGGCGCCGCATGCTGTTTTGCATCTGCATGTTGGATTGCCGCGACAGCATCCCGCCAACGAATACCAGTAATTCACCGGCTTTCGGGTTGAACTTGCAGTTGAAGAAATCCCGGGACACGTTTTTCTCGAAAAACTTGTACACCGGCCCGTTCGGGATCCATTTGAAATCCCGCGACAGTTTCGTCTTCACCCGGTTGCCTGGGAGCAGCTCGATGACACCGAGCCGGTCCAGCTTCGCCAGCAGCCGGGTGGCCTCGAATTCATCGATCTCGTAGGTGTTAACGACGTCCTCATATTCCCAGCGATTCACCAGCAACTGGGCCACGAGCAGTAACTTCACGTCCGATACCAGCTCACGCTCGGCGTCCTCGCTCAATTCATCGAGAATCATCGAGCCTTCGTGCATCCGCGCCATCAGGTAGCCGAGATCGGCCCCCGCCATCGCGCAGATCTCTTCCAGCCGGTTCAGCGTGAAGTGTCGTTTGGAGAACATCCGTTTGACGTTGGCCTCGCTGAGGTCCAGCTTGGCCGCGACATCCGCGTAGGTGATCTTGCGCTCGCGGAGGATTCTTTTCAGTGTATCAACAAGTTGAACAGTCTGAGACATGGTCTTTTCACGGAAGGTAGCACAATGCGCTACGGATAGTCGCACATTCGGCAACTTCTTGTACAGCGCTTGAGAGCCCCCCGTTGCCGCCTAAGATGTCACCCCACGCAACGGCATCGAGGGATGACCATGGGAACGCACACAGTGATGAGAACCTTGGGACGCTGGGTCAGTCGAGCCCTGCTCGGCCCGGTGCACGTACATGGACAGGCGCTGGATCAGGGCGGCGCGGATCTGGATGTCATCCTGGTGCCGCGACGCCTGGGCCCGGCCGATTGCTGGCTGTTCTGGTCGCGACTGAAACGGGCCCCCATCTTTGTCGACCGGGCCCGGTTTTCCGATTGCTGGGGGTACCCCCGCCTGTGTGGCCGGGCTGCCCAGGCCAGGACACCGGAAGGCGCCATGAAGGATCGTCTGGCCTACTGGCTGCGTCAGGGGCGCACTCTGGTGATTTCGATCGACGTCGAATCCAGAAGCGCCATTGAGACGCTGCAACAGCAATTATCCGCGCTGCGGCAGCAGGAAGGCCGACTGACCGTTCAGCTGCTGACCTTCAACTACGACTTCCGTCATACACTGGGCAGCCCCATCCACTGGATCTGGCGACCACAACCGCTGGACCTGTCGAAGAATCACCTGAACATCCTGGTGGAGTTGCAGGCGTTACAAAAACTGGCCTGGTCGGTCAAAGGGCACCAGACATTGCCTAATCTGCCTCTGGTCAGTCAGTCTGGCCGAGTGCCGTCTTCCCTGCTGCTGTCGTGGCATGAAGTGCAGTCCATGCGTCGCTGGCAATGGCCCGGCCTCACCGCCTGGTTGTGGGCACCTCTCGCACTGGTGGCCGGACTGATCAATCTGGCGCCTCTTGCGATGGCGATTGTTCTGGGTCATCGCGGCGGGCGTTGGCGGATCGAGCAACAGGTACTCTGGTTGGGGCCGGTGTACCTGGTCAATCACCTGGTGATTCTGCTGGCGATGTTGGCCGTTGTAGGGCCTTGGGGGCTGGCGTATCTGGGGTTGGTGTTCGTGGGTCTGCAACCGCTGGGGCGCCTGGCCGACCACCTAATTCAGTTGGACGACAATGAAGATCATCGCTCCGTCCGTGAGCGCATGGCGAACTATTTCGACTGATCCTGGGAGCGCCAGCGAGACGTCGGCGCCCCCAGGGTCAGTCCTTCAGCGTCATGAGCAAGTCGTCATACACGCCCGGTGTGCTGATCAACCAGTGCCGCCCCTCTAGTTCTTCGGGCAGGTCGGACCCGGTCGGCTTGAACCGGCCCAGCCGCGCACCGGCCTCGCGGGCCACCAACTGCGCCGCTGCGCTGTCCCAGGGGCTGACAGTCTCGTAGTAGGCGTCCAGCCGGCCGCAGGCCACCCAGCAGATGTCCAGAGCCGCCGAACCCAGCCGGCGCACGTCGGCGCAGTGCGACATGACGCGACCGAGGCGTTGAATCAATTCATCCCGACCTTCCTTCTGGTACGGAAAACCGGTCGCCACCAGGGCCCGACCGATCTCGGACTTGCCGGAGACGGTGATCGGTTCGTCATTCAGCCAGGCGCCCTGACCGCGAATGGCGGTGAAGCATTCATCGAGAAAGGGGTTGTAGACGACGCCGATTTGAGCCTCGCCCCGGTCGTACCAGGCGATGGAGACGGCCACCATGTTGTGGTCGTGGGCGTAGTTTACTGTCCCGTCGATGGGGTCGATGACCCAGAGCGGGCCCAGCAACGTCTCGCCGCTGGGCCGCTCGGCCGTTTCCTCGGCCAGGATGGCGTCGTCGGCATGGCTGGCCTGCAGCGCTGTCTTGATCAGCTTTTCGGCCGCCAGGTCGGCGTCGGTCACCAACTCGACTCCACCTTTGAAGGAGCGTTCCAGCCGGCCCGTTTCACGCCGTTTGCGAATGAGTTGACCAGCCTGAATGGCCAGGTCCCGGGTGAACGCCAGTCTTGAAGTCAAAGTCATCGTCATTCCCGTCAGGGCAAGTAGTGGAGTGGGTTTCCGGTGGACAGCGCAAGGCCGCTTCCGGTAGAATCCCCGCAATTTGGGCACGGCACCCAGATCGCCAAGCGAAAAACAGTTTTTCACCTGAATCAACGCAATTGTTTCCGAGCGGGATGGAGGCTACTTCATCTCGCTTTTTTGCGAAAGGGGTTGGGAATTTGTCCGCTTGGTCAGAATGCGGGACCAAGGAACTCGTCGCAACAGCCATCTCGCATTCTGGACCCTCACAGCCGAAAGTCCACGCGCACAAAACAGAGGAACGGATCTTTGAGTACGCCAGCCATACTCGCACTAGCTGACGGCAGTCTGTTCCGGGGCATCAGCATCGGCGCCCCCGGAGAATCGATCGGTGAGGTGGTGTTCAACACCGCCATGACCGGTTATCAGGAAATCCTGACAGACCCTTCCTACGCACGACAACTCGTCACTCTCACCTACCCCCACATCGGCAATACCGGCACCAACAGCGAAGACGAAGAATCGGACCACGTCTGGGCCGCCGGACTGGTCATCCGCGACCTGCCGCTGTTGCACAGCAATTTCCGCAGCGAGCAGTCGCTCAGCGACTACCTGATCGACAATCAGGTCGTCGCCATCGCCGACATCGACACCCGACGCCTGACCCGACTGTTGCGCGAAAAAGGCGCCCAAAACGGCTGCATCATGGCCGGTGACCAGATCGATGAAGCGCGTGCGCTGGAACTGGCGCGCGGTTTCGCCGGGTTGAAAGGCATGGACCTGGCCAAGGAAGTCAGCGCCCCGGAAACCTACACCTGGCGCGAAGGCAGCTGGCAACTGGGCGAAGGGCACCCGGTACGCGACGACAGCGAGCTGCCCTATCACGTGGTCGCCTACGATTACGGCGTCAAGCGCAACATCCTGCGCATGCTGGTCGACCGTGGCTGCCGCCTGACCGTGGTGCCGGCGCAAACACCAGCCAGCGAGGTGCTGGCCATGAACCCGGACGGCATCTTCCTGTCCAACGGTCCCGGCGATCCGGAGCCCTGCGACTACGCCATCGCCGCCATTCGCGAGATTCTGGAGACCGAGATTCCGGTCTTCGGCATTTGCCTGGGGCATCAGTTGCTCGGCCTGGCCTCCGGCGCCAGTACGGCCAAGATGAAGTTCGGTCACCACGGCGCCAACCACCCGGTGGAAACCATCGCCAGCAAGACGGTGATGATCACCAGCCAGAACCACGGCTTCGCCGTCGATGCGGACAGCCTGCCCGAGAATCTGGAATTGACGCACCGCTCGCTTTTCGACGGTTCCCTGCAGGGCATTCGACGCACCGACAAGCCGGCGTTCAGTTTTCAGGGCCACCCGGAAGCGAGTCCGGGTCCGCACGACTGCGCGCCCCTGTTCGACCACTTTATTGAATTGATGAAGACCGCCACGCGCTGAGAGACCCATGCCAAAACGTACTGACATCAAAAGCATTCTCATCCTGGGCGCGGGACCGATCGTCATCGGCCAGGCCTGCGAATTCGACTATTCCGGCGCCCAGGCGTGCAAAGCCCTGCGCGAAGAGGGCTACCGCGTCATCCTGGTCAATTCCAACCCGGCGACCATCATGACCGACCCGGTCATGGCCGACGCCACCTACATCGAGCCGGTGGTCTGGACCGAGGTCGCCAAGATCATCGAACAGGAGCGCCCCGACGCCCTATTGCCGACCATGGGTGGCCAGACCGCCCTGAACTGTGCGCTCGACCTGGAACGCGAGGGCGTTCTGGATAAATTCGGCGTGCAGATGATCGGCGCCAACGCCGACACCATCGACAAGGCCGAGGACCGCGAGCGGTTCGACCAGGCGATGAAAGCCATCAACCTGGAAACCCCGCGTTCCGGCATTGCCCGCTCCATGCAGGAAGCCCTGGACATCCTGAGCTGGATCGGCTTCCCCTGCATCATCCGCCCAAGTTTCACCATGGGCGGCTCCGGCGGCGGCATCGCCTACAACAAGGAAGAATTCGACGAGATCTGCGAGCGCGGCCTCGATCTGTCGCCGACCAACGAACTGCTGATCGACGAAAGCCTGATTGGCTGGAAGGAGTACGAGATGGAAGTGGTCCGCGACAAGGCGGACAACTGCATCATCGTCTGCGCCATCGAAAACTTCGACGCCATGGGCGTGCACACCGGCGACTCCATCACCGTCGCCCCGGCCCAGACGCTGACCGACAAGGAATACCAGATCATGCGCGACGCCTCGCTGGCGGTGCTGCGCGAGATCGGCGTCGAGACCGGCGGCTCCAACGTCCAGTTCGGCGTTGACCCGGAAACCGGCCGCATGGTCGTCATCGAGATGAACCCGCGGGTCAGCCGTTCCTCGGCGCTGGCCTCCAAGGCGACCGGCTTCCCGATCGCCAAGATCGCCGCCAAGCTGGCCGTCGGTTATACGCTGGACGAACTGCAGAACGACATCACCGGCGGTATTACCCCGGCCTCGTTCGAACCGAGCATCGACTACGTCGTCACCAAGATTCCGCGTTTCGCCTTCGAGAAATTCGCCCAGGCCAACGACCGCCTCACCACCCAGATGAAGTCCGTGGGCGAGGTCATGGCCATCGGCCGGAACTTCCAGGAATCGCTGCACAAGGCCCTGCGCGGGCTGGAAGTGAATGTCGGCGGTTTCGATCCAAAGGTCGACCTGAACACCGAAGGCGCCAACGATCGCATCGTGCGCGAGCTGAAAGAGCCGGGCGCGGACCGCATCTGGTACATCGCCGACGCCTTCCGGGCCGATTTCAGCGTGGCCGAAGTCCAGCGCCTGACCGGCATCGACCCCTGGTTCCTGGTGCAGATCGAAGACCTGATCAACGAAGAGAAAACGCTGCAGGAATCCGGCATGAAAGATCTGGATGCCGACATACTGCGTCGCCTCAAGCGCAAAGGCTTCTCCGATGAACGCCTGGCCAGTTTGATGGGCGTCACCGAAAAAGAACTGCGCAAGAAACGCTGGGAACACGGCGTTCGCCCGGTCTACAAGCGGGTCGACACCTGCGCCGCCGAGTTCGCCTCCAGCACGGCCTACATGTATTCCAGCTACGACGAGGAATGCGAAGCCAACCCGAGCGACCGTCAGAAGATCATGGTCATCGGCGGCGGCCCGAACCGGATCGGCCAGGGCATCGAATTCGATTACTGCTGTGTACACGCCGCTCTGGCGGCCCGGGAAGACGGCTACGAGACCATCATGGTCAACTGCAACCCGGAGACCGTCTCCACCGACTACGACACCTCGGACCGCCTCTATTTCGAACCGGTGACGCTGGAAGACGTACTGGAAATTGTCGAGTTGGAAAAGCCGACCGGTGTCATCGTCCAGTTTGGCGGCCAGACGCCGTTGAAGCTGGCGCGTGAGTTGGAAGCCGCTGGTACCCCGATCATCGGTACCACTCCGGACGCCATCGACCGCGCCGAAGACCGTGAGCGGTTCCAGGTCATGGTCGACAAGCTCAACCTGCTGCAGCCGGAAAACGGCACCGCACGCAGCCTGGACCAGGCGATCAACATCGCCCGCGAGATCGGCTACCCGCTGGTCGTACGCCCGTCCTACGTGCTGGGTGGCCGGGCCATGGAGATCGTCTACGAGGAAGCCGAATTGGAGCGCTACATGCGCGACGCCGTCCAGGTCTCCAATGACGCCCCGGTGCTGCTGGACCACTTCCTGGATTCGGCCATCGAGGTCGACATCGACGCCGTCAGCGACGGCAAGCAGGTGGTCATCGGCGGCATCATGCAGCACATCGAACAGGCCGGCGTCCATTCCGGCGACTCAGCCTGCTCGCTGCCGCCCTACAGCCTGCCACAGGAAGCGCTGGACCTGATCCGCAAGCAGATTACCGACATGGCGCTGGAGTTGAACGTTGTCGGCCTGATGAACGTCCAGATGGCCTGGCAAGACGGCCAGCTCTACATCATCGAGGTGAACCCGCGCGCCTCCCGGACCGTGCCTTTCGTCTCCAAGGCGATCGGCATCTCCCTGGCCAAGGTCGCCGCCCAGGTGATGACCGGCAAGACGCTTGAAGAGCTCGGCTACACCGCCGAAGTGATTCCGCACTACTACTCGGTGAAAGAAGCCGTGTTGCCGTTCAACAAGTTCCCGGGTGTGGACCCGATCCTGACCCCGGAAATGAAGTCCACCGGCGAGGTTATGGGCACCGGCGATACCTTCGCCGAGGCCTTCTTCAAGGCCGTGCTCGGGGCCGGCACGCGTATGCCCAAGGCTGGCAAGGTGATTCTCTCGGTCAAGGACCGGGACAAGAAAGCCATTGTTCCGGTCGCCAGGAACCTGGTGGAGCAGGGCTTCGAGCTCTACGCCACCGGCGGTACGCTGGAAATGCTGACCGACGCCGGGCTGGAGGTGAAAGTGGTGAACAAGGTGAACGAGGGCCGCCCGCACTTGGTCGATATGATCAAGAACGGGGAGGTGTCCTTCATCATCAATACCACCGAGGGCCGCCAATCGATCATCGACAGCGCCGAAATCCGCCGTAGTGCATTGCAGCACAAGGTTTATTACACTACGACGTTGGCCGGTGCCGAAGCCTCGGTGATGGCCATGCAATTCGCGGCCGTGACGCCGGTACGTCGCCTGCAGGACCTGCACAAGACGCAGACGTCCTGGAAGTCGCCCTGACCGAGCCGCCCAAGGCTTTGATGAAAAGGGCGCCTCGGGCGCCCTTTTTTGTATATGGATGTACCTATTCTGCGGATACAGGATGTACGGGAGCAGTATTCGATTCAAACCGCCCCCAAGGTTGAGCCCAATACTCAGCCCGGCGGTCTATTGATGTTGAGGGACTCCTCGACAACCCGAATTCACACACCGGCCACGGCGGCCGGCCAGAGAGCAGGAAGACCGACTATGCAACGCTATCCCATGACACTTGAAGGCGAGATCGCCCTGCAGAACGAACTGAAGGACCTCAAGCAGCATCAGCGCCCGAAGGTCATTCAGGACATCGCCGAAGCCCGCGAACACGGCGACCTGAAAGAAAACGCCGAATACCACGCCGCGCGAGAACAACAGGGCTTTATTGAAGGGCGCATCCAGGAAATCGAGAACAAGCTCTCCAACGCCCAGGTGATCAACATCCAGGACATCCCCAAGTCCGGCAAGGTCATCTTCGGCTGTACCGTAACCTTGCTGAACCTGGAAACCGACCAGGGCGTCACCTATAAAATCGTTGGCGAGGACGAAGCCAACGTGAAAGTGAACAAGATCTCCGTTACCTCACCGATCGCCCGCGCATTGATCGGCAAGGAAGAGGGCGACGAAGTCGTCGTGAAAACCCCGGGCGGCGACGTTGAATACGAAATCGAACTGGTCGAGCATAAATAACCTGTCTTCCATTGAGGGTCTGCCAAGGATAAAGTGGCAGGCCTTGCTGATTCGACCAAGGAGGTCACTTCTTCATGCCCACCGCTGTAATCTGGATCATCGTCGGTGTCACTCTGATCCTCTCGGAACTGCTCGCCACCAGCATAATCGCCGTCTTTATCGGTATCGGCGCCATCGCCACGGGCGTCCTCCTGTGGGCGGGCGTGATCGAAAGCCTGACCTGGCAAATGCTGGTCTTTGGCGTTGTCAGCCTGTCCACCCTGTTGCTGGCCCGTAAACGCCTGAAAGGCATATTCCTGGGCGACAGTGTCGACCAGGGCGGCGGGTCGATGGACTTTCAAAAGGACATCGGCGAGCGGGTGACGGTCGAGCGCGATTTTCACCAGGGCGCCGGACGCGTGGTCCTCAATGGCGTGGCCTGGGATGCGTTGTCCGACGACGATTTGAAAGCCGGAGATGTGGCCTGGGTGGTTGCCAACGAGGGCATCCGACTGACCGTATCCCGCAATAAACCGGAGTGATACTGACACTCTTCCCTTTACTCTCTCGATAAGGACCATCCATGGAACTGTTCAACGACATCGGAACCTTCCTGGCCATCGGTTTTGCCCTGGCCGTTATCATCATCATCCTCAAGACTGCGCGCATTGTGCCGCAGCGGTCCAATTACGTGGTCGAGCGCCTGGGTAAGTACCACAAGACGCTCGATTCCGGTTTCCACATCCTGATTCCGTTCATCGACAAGGTGGCGTACCAGCACACCCTGAAAGAAGAAGTGATCGATGTGGCGCAGCAGGACTGCGTGACCAAGGACAACATCCAGGTCGGCATCGACGGCGTGCTGTATATTCAGGTCATCGACGCGCACAAAGCCAGTTACGGCGTGGACAACTACCGCAATGCGGCCAGTCAGTTGGCGCAGACCACGATGCGTTCGGTGATCGGTCAGACCGATCTGGATAAAACCTTCGAAGAGCGGGCCAAGATCAATGAAGTCGTGGTTCAGGCGCTCGATGAAGCGGCTTCCCCCTGGGGCATCAAGGTGCTGCGTTACGAAATCTCGGACATCGCCCTGCCGGACAGCATCAAGGATGCGTTGGAACAGCAAATGCGCGCTGAACGTGAACGCCGGGCGGCCATCGCCAAGTCCGAGGGCGAACGCCAGGCAATGATCAATGTCTCCGAAGGTCAGAAGCAGGAAGTGATCAATCTGTCCGAGGCGGAAAAGCAGAAGCAAATCAACGAAGCCGAAGGTCGGGCCCAGGAGATCGAACTGATCGCCACCGCCACGGCCGAAGGGCTGCGCAAGATCGCCGAGGCCATCCAGACCCCGGGTGGCAAGGATGCGGTCAGCCTGCGCATCGCCGAGCAGTACGTCGGCGAGTTCGGCAAGTTGGCGAAGACCAATAACTCCATGATCATCCCGGCCGAACTGTCGAATGTTGGCGGGGCTGTGGCCGGTCTGGCCGAAGTGCTGAAACACTCCAAATCCTGACGCCTGTCTGCCAGGGACGGCATTCGGTCGATTTGCTCAATAGTGTATTGAAAAGTGACTATTCCATTTATTGAGCTCCGACTGGTATAGTCCAGGTCATCTTTAGCGATGGAGAAGCGCCAAGGATGAGACCCGTCTACATCACCGGTACCGGAGCCTTCCTGCCCGGCGAGCCGATCACCAACGACGCCATGGAAACCTACATCGGCGAACTCGGCGACGAACATCGCCGTCTCGGTCGCGCGACCCTGCGCCGCAACGGTATTCGCCAGCGCCACTACACCCGCACGGCGGATGGCCAAATCACCCACAGCAATGCCCAACTGGCCGCCAACGCCGTCCGGGAAGCCCTGACCCAAGGGCGTTGCCGCGACGACCGGCTCGATTTTCTGGCCACCGGCACCACTCAGGGCGACCTGCTGGTCCCCGGCTTTGCCAGCGCCGTCCAGGCCGAACTGGGGATCGCCAATCTCGAAATCGCTTCCTTCCAGAGTGTGTGCGCCAGCAGCCTGATGGCCCTCAAAATGGCTCAGTTCAGTGTGCAGAGCGGTCAGTCCGAGGCGGCCGTGGCCAGTGGCAGTGAAAGCGCCTGCCGCTGGTTCCAACCGGACTTCTATGCCGAAAGCTACCGGGACAACCCCGATCCGGGTGTGGAATTCCTGCGCTGGACGCTGTCCGACGGGGCCGGTGCCGTCCTGATCGAACCCGAACCGGCGGCGAGTGGCCGCAGCCTGCGCATCGACTGGATCGAGCAACGGTCGTTCGCCGACCGTTTCCCGGCCTGCATGTACGCCGGCATGGCCGACAATCGCCATGACACCGAGGTCTGGAGTCACTATCGCTCACCGGGGGAAGCCCATCAGGCTGGCGCGCTGACGCTGAAACAGGACCTCAAACTGCTCTACCAGATCTTCCCGGTCTGGGTCGGCTACTATCTGGAAGTACTGGACAAGCACGGAATCGAACCCGGGGACATCGACGCCTTCCTGCCGCATTATTCGGCCAGGTCGCTGGGCCGGGAAATGGAGCGTCTGCTCGAGGCCACCGGCGCCATGATCCCGACCGAGCGCTGGTTCAACAACCTCGAAACCCGGGGCAACACCGGCAGTGCCTCGGTTTTCGTCATGCTGGACGACTGGTTGCGCTCCACCGATCCGCAACCCGGCCAGACCGTGCTGTGTTTTGTGCCGGAAAGCGGCCGCGCTCTGGCGGCATTTATGCATTTGACGGTGGTATAAGGAGCCGACCATGAGCCAAACCGATGTCCAACACCTGATGCGTCGCCTGACCCGCGTCTGGACCGAATTCGAAAGCCGGCTATTAACGGTACCCATTATCCGAGACGCCCGTGAAAGCCGGTTGCGACTCGCCGATTACCGGATGTTGCTCAAAGACCACTATGCCCAGGTGCTGGATGGCAGCGCCTGGATCGCCCGCGCCGCCTCCTCGGTCACCCGCCCGCATCTGGAACTGCGCTCTCAGTTCCTGCGTCATGCCGTGACCGAGCATCGGGACTATGCGATGCTGGCCCATGACTATACTGCCTGCGATGGCGACCCGTCCGACCTGGATGCCGCACGCAAGAACATCGGCTCGGTCGCCTTGTCCGCCTGGATGTTCCAGCGCGCCAGCCAACCGAACCCGTTCGACCTGATGGGTGCCATGTTCATCATCGAAGGGCTCGGCCAATGGTTCGCCCGCACCTTCGCAGAAGCGGTTACCGATGCGCTGTCGCTGACCGATGAACAGGTGACCTTTTACCGCTACCACGCCGATCACGACCCGGACCACCTGAACGAATTGGAAGCGGCGCTGGGCAGTGGCATTCTGGATACACCCGGCATGGCGGATGCCATTGTCGAGACCGCGACCGTCACCGCACGGTTGTACCTGTTGCAACTGGAAGAAGTGGGGCACTACGGGTGAATTGGGATCTGGATTTCGACCGTCAACGCATCGACCGCGCCGACCCCAACCCCTGGTTGGCGCTCTACCTCGACCGCAGCCTGCCCATTCACGACGAGGCCAAACGGGCCCTGTTGCGCGGCTACAACTCCCGCTCGCGTCGCTACCTGCTGCCCATCCTGCGGCCCCTGGCGCGGCTCGGCATCATCCTGGTCAAACTGATTCGCATGGTGTTGCCGCGTCGCTGGGCCTGGCCCAAGGCGCTGCATCGCACCATCTATTGGGGCCTGAAACACTTCGTCCGCCGCGACAGCAATTACCTGATCCTGCGCCACTTCCACATCGGCACCGAGATTTTGAAATTCATCGCCGACAATACCGGTGTTACCATCGAATCCACGCAACCGCTGCGCCCGAAAAACCTCGCGGATTTGAAAGACGACGCCTTCCTGGTGCACGACCTCAACATCTACAACTTCATCCTCGAACTGAACCAGACACTGCAACAACAAGGCCGCGAGATCGAGCCACCCGAACGCCTCAACTTCGACGCCATTACCGACGGCGAATTCGACTTCGACCCGGGTGAACAGGGCCGCACCAATGTCATCGACCTGCAGACCGCCATCGAAGCCTATGTGCCGATGTATTCCCTGCTGCTGACCGACCACGACTTCTGGCGCGCGGCCAATTCCCTGCAACTGGATGAAACCGTCGCCCTCTACGTCAGCCAACTGGTGCAGGACCCCTTACTCATCGGCGTCGTCAACAACCGCCACCCGATGGTACCGTTCATCACACTGCAATCCGGCTTTCGCCTCATGCTGCACGGCCTCGACGCCGAAATGCTGCACGCCTACCTGCGTCAACGTAAACGTCAGCAAGAGCAACAGCAACAGGAAACCGAATCATGACCCTCATCACCCGCGCCCTCATCGTCCTTCTGGCACTGACAGCGACCACACAGGCCGCACCCATCTGGCAAGCCGAGGGCTCCAACACCGTCTACTTCTTCGGCACCTTTCACCTGTTACGCCACAGCGACCACCCACTGCCCGACGTCTACCAGGCCACCTTCGACCAATGCGACCGGCTCTGGCTCGAAACCGACCTCGACGCCATGGAAAACCCCGAGCTCATGCTGCAAATCCAGGACGCCATGCGCCTGCCTTCCGGCCGTCTGCTCAACAACGAACTCAGCCCCGACGTCTTCGAATCTTTGAAAAAAGAAGCCGCCAATCAAGGCCTGCCCATCGCCATCCTGTTGCCACTCAAACCCTGGGCCGCCGGCGTCATCCTATCCACCACCGCCATGACCAACCTCGGCTTCCAACCGCAATACGGTATCGACACCCACCTGCATCAACAAGCCAAGGCCAAAGACTTACCGGTTCGCTACCTCGAAACCCCGATGGAACAATTCAACTTCCTTAACCAGGCCGGCGAACTCGACGCCGACACCTTCATCGAACAAACCCTCACCGAACTCAACACCATGGAACGTCTGATTACCGACATGGTACAAGCCTGGAAATCCGGTGACCTCAATACGCTTTATCAAGTCGCCGGACTGAACGAATACCCCGGCCTGGAAGCAATTTTAATTCACCAACGCAATCAGAACTGGCTGGACATTTTGCTCGAACTCGACGATAAAACCGCGACCGAATGCATCGCCGTCGGCGCTTTGCATTTACAGGGTAAACAAGGTCTGTTGAAGCAATTTGAAGACGCTGAATATACAGTTAATCAGTTAGAATGACCGTGGTAATCAGTCCCCCGGTTTGTGGGATTGGATGCTGATGTAACCACCGGTTCAAGCGATCGATGCCGGGGATGCTCAGCCGGGGATGTCTGAGGCAAGGATGCCGAAGCCAAGCCCCCATGGACGGGTTCACGGCGACCCCGGATGAGTGTCCCCGGCAGCGGGCGCGATCCTTGGCAATCCAACCAACCCAACGACAAACCACCGCAATCAACCAGAACCAGAAGGAAAGGTAAGCAGTGACCACCTCTACAAGGAACGCCATCCTCCGGCACCCAACCACCTGGATCGGCACGATCATCCTGACCGGCTGCGCCAGCATGGCCGGCCAGCAATCCCTCACACCGGACCACGAACTCATCGCCCTGTACGACAACGAAGAAGTCGTCTCCGGCGAACTGCCCAACGGGTTCAATTACCACATCGACACCTGGGCCGAAAACGCCTCCACCGTCGAATTCCGTCTCAAGGTCGACTTCGGCTCTCTGGACGAAGCCCAGGACGAATTGGGGTACGCCCACTTCATCGAACACATGGCGTTCAACGGCACCGAACACTACCCGGGCCAAAGCCTCACCGACTACCTAAAATCCACCGGCATGGACTTCGGCGGCGACATCAACGCCTACACCGACTTCGACGAAACCGTCTACCAGTTGAGCGTACCCGCCGACCAACCGGACCTGGTTACCGAAGCGTATCAGGTCCTGGCGGACTGGGCCGGCGGCATTCAATTCGACCCGGCCGAGGTCGAAGCCGAAAAAGGCGTCGTTATCGAAGAATGGCGACTGGGCAATTCCGGCGAAGCCCCGGTCTGGTTGCAGCAGTATCAGAGTCTGTATCAGGGCACCGACTACATCGAACGTCTGCCGATCGGCACGCCGGAAAGTATCGAACAGGCCACCGCCGAGTCGCTGCGCGCCCTCTACGAACGGACCTACCGGGCCGACCGAATGACACTCTATGTCTCCGGCGGACTCAGCCTGGGCGACGCCCAATACCAGATCCACAAAGCCTTCGCCGATCTGCCCCGGGCAACCGACTTTGAACCGAACCGGCCCGAGGTCGATTATCAGGGCGGTCGCTACTGGGTCGCCAGCGATGAAACCATCACCGGCAGCTACCTCGAACAGGGGCGGGTATTGCGTCCGGATCCCTTGACCACCGTGCCCGGCCAGCAGGATGAATTGTTCAGCGAACTGTTGATCAAGGCGCTGGAAGAGCGCAGCGAGCAATGGGGCGATCAGCAGACGCCGATGGTGGACGTCGAGGTCTATGCCTATTTCCAGGAGGACGACGCCTACGTCATCGACCTGATCGCCTCACCGCGAGGCCCGCTGTCGGTGGACCACGCCGCCGATCTGGAATCGCTTTGGCAACAGTTGATCCAGCACGGCATCAGCAAAGAGGAATATCAGCTCTATGGCCGCCGGCTGATCAACGACCTGACTGTTCAGGGCGATGCGCTGGCCGACTATTCCGCGGCCGAGCGTCTAGACTGGATCAAATTTGTCACCGAGAGCGGCATGACCCTGTTCGACTGGGACGACTACATCGATGCCGGTCAGTACCTGCACAGCTACTATCGGCATGACGATTTTAACGTCTGGTTGCGCAAGCACCTCACCGAGGCGCCAATTGTCGCCGGTGCCGTGGTCACCCCGAATGAAGTGTCCGATTGGAACTCCGATGAACTCCAGGCGGTGATCGAACAGACCGCCTCCCGGTCCGTGGCGGCCATGGATGTCGTCATCGACGAACAGTCGGAGCTCGCACTGAATCGCCGCCCGGGTGAGGTTACGCTGTCGGTTGGCACGGAAATTCCGAACCTGATCCGGATGAAACTCAGCAATGGGTTGACCGTCTGGTATTACCCGACCGATATCGAGCAAAACCGGGTCATCGTCAACCTGGTCAGCCGGGGCGGTACCGCCGTTAAATCACGCGAGGACGCCGTGCTCGACCTCTTCTGGTCGAACGCCCTCATGGATACGCCGCCGGCGACTATGAGTCATTCGGCCTATCTGGACTGGCAGAACCAGCACGGTATCGATGGCAGCGTCTACAGCTTCGACACGTCCAGTGGTCTGTATTGGGACGGCCGGCCCGATGGGATCGACTGGATGCTGGCGATGATCGCCCATCAGATGCAGCCGATGACGTTTGCCGACGCAACGGTCGAAGAGTACCAGGTCGGCACGCGCGACTACCTGACGGCTTTCCCGGACACACCGAACGGACGCACCGAAGCAGCCATCAAGCCCTTTATCATCGACCAGCCCGGGTTCGCCACCCTGACGCTCGATGATCTCGAAGGCGTCACCGTTGAAAGCCTGACCGACTACCAAAGCCAATGGCTCGCCAAGGGCACCGGTCTCGACCTGTTCGTGATCGGCAACGTCGGGCAGGATGATCTGGTCGATGCTCTGGAAGCCAATCTGGCGGGCGTCCCGCTGCCGGATGTCAGCGACGGTGCTGTCGACCCCTACCATTGGTCGGGCCAACAGCGCGTCAGGGTACCGGCCCACGGCGAGGACCGGACCGACATCGATATGCGCATTCGCTTGACCGAGGCCATTTGGGATCAGAGCCAGAGAAAGACGGCCAATCTCACCGCCGCTATGCTGGAAGACTACCTGATGAGTGAGATCCGCGAAGCCCAGGGCGACAGCTACGACGTTACCGTCGGGGTCGATCAGGCTGAACCGGAAATTCCGGCCACCTACCTGATCATCAACACATCCACCGCACCGGCGCGCGCCGAGGCCGTTCTTGACACAGTCGAAACCGCCCTGGCTGAACCGGACATCTGGCTGACGGACGATCGCCTCGAGATGGTGAAACGCCAGGACGAGGAGAGCGACCGTCGGATGCGAAACAACCTCTACGAAATCCTCGAAGATATGGAATTCTTCACCCGGACGGACCGGACGCTTGAGGATTACACCCGCATGGACAAGATCCGGGAGACCATCGGTCTCAAGGACAGCCGACAGTTTCTGTCCCGGGTTCAGTCCAGTGAGGATCGTTTGATTCTGACCATCGAACCGCGCAAGAATTAATCCTCTGACTTGAACCGGGTCCGTGGGACAAGCGGCAGGACGGCCGATGCGACCTGTCGAAACCCGCCGGACCACGGGACCCGGTTTTCATCGCACCCGAGCGGGTGCTCCACTCGCTCGGTGTTCGTCTCCACATACGAATTCCCAATCGCCAGAAAATCATTGACGGCAAAAGAACCCTTGGGTTATCGTTTCGTGAAAGCGCTTACATGACAATGCCAATGACTGATGTAAGCGCCCTTTAAAACAGAGTGATGTAAGCGCTTTCATCGTGTTTCAAGCGCTGACTCAGAGGATACGCCCGTCTATGCATTCATTGGATCTGCCCGCGCACTCCCGCCTGCTGAAACCGGAGTTCACCTTCGGTGTCGCCACCGCCGCCTTCCAGGTGGAAGGAGCGACCGAGGCCGATGGTCGGCTGCCCAGCATCTGGGACACCTTCTGTGCCGAACCGGGACGCGTTAACAACGGTGATACCGGTGCGGTGGCCTGCGATCACTACCATCGCTGGGCCGACGATCTGGAAATGGTCGAAGGGCTGGGCGTGGATGCGTACCGCCTGTCCATCGCCTGGCCCCGTGTGATGACCGAAAGCGGTCAGCCCAACCCGAAGGGGCTGGATTTCTACAAGCGCCTGCTGGACCGCCTCATCGAGCGGGGCATCCAGCCGTATGTGACGCTCTATCACTGGGACTTGCCGCAGCATCTTCAGGACCGGGGTGGCTGGGTCAATCGGGACACCGCCTACCGATTCCGGGATTACGCGGATCTGGTTTCCCGTGCGCTGGGTGACCGGGTGGCCTCCTATGCGACGCTGAACGAACCCTGGGTCAGCGCCATTCTGGGGCATGACATCGGCGTTCACGCGCCGGGCCTGAACGACCCCCGGCTCGGCCGCCAGGCCGGACATCATTTGCTGCTGGCTCATGGCCTGGGTATGGATGTGTTGCGCACCAACGCCCCCGAGGCGGATGCCGGCCTGGTGTTGAACATGGCGCCCAGCACGCCGAAAACCGAACGCTACGACGATCGGGTCGCCGCCCGACTCAGTGAAGCCGCGCTGACGCACTGGTTCCTCGAACCCGTGCTGGAAGGACGATATCCGGCGCTGTTCGAGCGCTTCTATCCCGAACAGACCCCGATCATGATGCCCGGCGATCTGGAGCAGATCTCCCGCCCGGTCGATTTCATCGGCATCAACTACTACACCCGCGGCGTCGTCTCCTACGACCCGGCTACCGGCATCCACAATCACGATCCGGAGGGGGTCGAAGTCACCGATATGGGGTGGGAAGTCTATCCCCGGGGGCTGACCGAACTGCTGGTCGATCTGGACCGCACTTACTCACTGCCTCCACTGATCATCACCGAAAACGGCATGGCCGGTAACGACAGGGTCGAGAACGGCCGTGTGCACGACGAGCAGCGGTGCCGCTACTACAACAGCCATCTCAATGCCGTGCACGATGCCATCGAACAGGGCGTCGATGTGCGCGGTTATTTCGCCTGGAGTTTGATGGACAACTTCGAGTGGGCATTCGGTTACGACAAACGCTTTGGCCTGGTCCACGTCGACTATCCGACCCAGCAACGGACACTGAAAGACAGTGCACTGGCATTCAGGGATTTGATGGCGCGCCGAGCCGCGTCGAAACCCGATTGATGTTTTTAACAGCGGGAAGGCCCGGACGGGACCTTTCGGCACATTCGCAACCGCAACACAGAAGACCTGAAAACAGCCCGACAACAACAATACGGAGCAATCGCATGAAGACTCTGACTTCTTTGGCCCTGGGCGTCGCCATCGCCTCGACCGCGACACTGGCACACGCCGAACCGCAACAAGGTGGCTCGTTGACCGTGCCCATCATCACCACGGCCTTCACCAAGACCTTCAACCCCTATGTCGATCCGACCAACACGGTCGGAGGGCTGGTGTTCGAACCGTTGGCGTTCATCAACGCCATGCAGGACACCACTCACTATCGGCTGGCCGAAGGCTATGAATACTCGGACGACGCCACCAGCATTACCTACACCTTGCGTGATGGTTTGAAGTGGTCCGACGGCAAGCCCCTGACCGCCGACGACGTGATCTACACCTTTGAACTGGCCGAAGAGGTCGCGGTCTACGACGTGGCCGGCGTACTTTCCAGTGGCCGGGTCACGGACGTCGTCAAGGTCAATGATCGGCAGATCCGGTTCGACCTGAAACAGGCCGACACCACCATCCATTGGGATTTGAACAGCTACATGCCGGTCCCCAAACACGTCTGGGAAAAGGCCGACGATCCGGCGACCTTCACCAACCCCGACGCCATCGGTTCCGGTCCGGTGACCGAAGTGAACTATGTGCGCGCCCAGCAAATGGAACTGTGCCGCAACCCGAACTACTACCTGGAAAACCGGCCCTATCTGGACTGCCTGACGTATCGCGCGTTCAATGACAATTCCCAGATCCAGCCGGCGCTGATGCGCGACGAGATCGATTGGGGTTCCAACTTCATCGCCGACATCGACAAAACCTATGTCGCCGCCGATCCGGACAACCACCACTATTGGTACCCGGCGAACGACGCCATTCACATTTACCTGAACACCAAGCGCGCGCCGTTCGACAACCTGAAATTCCGCCAGGCCATGTCCGTGGCGCTGGATCGTGAAGCCATTGTCGACCTCGCCGCCTACGGTTACCCGACGGTCAACGACTTCCCGGGTGGCATCGGTGATTACTTCTCGGCCTACATGAGCGAAGACGTCGAAGAAGAATACGGCTGGCTGGGGCAATACAACCCGGACAAGGCCCGGGCACTGTTGGACGAAGCCGGTTACGTGGACGCCGATGGCGATGGCTTCCGCGATATGCCGGACGGCTCCGAACTGTCCTTCGACATTCGTGTGGTCAACGGGTGGACCGATTGGGTCCAGTCCGTTCAGATGGTAACCGAGTACCTGGGCGAGATCGGCGTTCAGGCCAACGTCAATGCTGTTGAATGGGGTGTCTACGATACATCGCTCAAAGAAGGCGATTACGATGCGGCCATCAACTGGTCTCTGTTGTCGACCCATCCGATCCAGACGTTCAAGGAGTACTATCACACCAGCCGCATCGGCCAGATCTGGCATGCCGGTCATGGGGTGCATTCGGAGCGCGTCGACAATCTGATCGACGATTTCGGTTCCCTGACCAGCGAACAGGCGAAGCAGGAAACTCTGGAGGAACTGCAGACGTTCACCGCTGAGAATCTGCCCTTCATTCCCTTGTTCTCGAATGCTACCTGGTTTCAGTACAGCACCAGCCGTATCGAAGGCTGGCCGAGTGAGGAAGATCCCTATGTACACCCGGTGTTCTACACCGTGGGCAAGAAAACCCTGATCTTCAACAACCTGTATCAGAAGTAAGGTTGAACGAGGGCCGCTCCGGCGGCCCTCCCGCCTGACTCTCCCTGTTTACGATAGGCCACTCCGATGCGTTACATTTCCAGTCGCCTCATGTTTTATTTCGTGGCGTTCCTGATCGCGATCTCGTTCAATTTTCTCTTACCGCGTCTGATGCCGGGTGACCCCGTAGACGCGCTCTTCGCCGGTGCGGCCGGCCGTATGGATCCATCGCAGATGGATGCGGTACGCGCCATGTACGGATTTTCGGAAGGCACTTTGATCGAGCAGTACTTCAAATACGTCAAGAGTGTCTTCACCGGTGACCTCGGTCCCTCTATTCTGATGTACCCGACCGATGTGACGACCGTGCTCGGATTCACCTTTCCATGGACCCTGTTTCTGGTCGGTCTCGGGGTTGTCACCGCCATCGGGCTGGGCCTGGTGATCGGCACCATCGCGGCGTATCGTCGCGGTACCTGGTTCGCGTCCCTGTTTCCGCCCATCGCGGCCGTTGTGTCCTCCATGCCGGCTGTGGTCACCGCTTTGCTGCTGTTCTATTTCTTCGGGCTCAAACTGGAGTGGTTTCCGCTCAGTTATGCGGCCGATCAGTCATTGGAACCGGGCTGGACCTGGCCCTATATCAAAAGCATTGCCCATCACGCCGTGCTGCCGCTGATTGTCATCATCATGGTGAGTCTGGCCCAGTGGGTGATGACGATGCGCAACGCCATGATCAATGTGCTGGGTGAAGACATCATCACCATGGCCGAAGCGAAGGGCTTGAGCCCGGCGCGCATCATGCTGCGCTACGCCTCCCGAAACGCCGTATTGCCTGTCGTGACGTCGGTCGCCATGGGTCTGGGCTTCGCGGTGGCCGGACAGATCTTCATCGAAATCGTCTTCAACTATCCAGGCGTGGGCAACACTCTGCTCAAGGCCATCAACGCGCGCGACTATCCACTGGTCCAGGCCTTGTTGTTGCTCATCGTCGTGTTCGTCCTGATTGGTAATTTCATCGCAGACCTGACGTACCTCTGGCTCGATCCCAGGCTGCGTAAATCGTGAAAGGTGGTCCCATGTCACAGATATCCTTATCGGCCAAAACGTCACCCCTGAGACGTCTGTCGTTCAGTCGAGTCGGTCGACGCCTGGCTCGTTTTCTGTCCTTCTTTCAGGGCAATCCAACCGGGGCCATTGGTGGCGGCATCATGGCGGTGGTCGTGGTCGCTTGTCTGACCGCGCCCTGGCTGACCGAGTTCGAACCCAACAAACGTGTTGCGCGCCCGCATGTCGAGCCCAATGCCGAGCATGTATTGGGGACCACGCGTCAGGGCCGCGATGTCTACAGTCAATTGTTGCACGGCGGTCGCACGTCCCTGGCGGTCGCCTTTATCGCCGGCTCCATCGCTACCGTGATTTCCATTCTGGTGGGCATCGCCGCCGGGTATTACGGCGGCCGGGTCGACCAATGGCTGAATTTCGCCATGAACGTTGTCCTGGTCTTTCCGCAGTTGCCGTTGTTGATTGTCCTGGCGGCCTTTCTGGGTCAGGTGGGTCCCACCGTCATCGCTCTGTTGATCGGGATTACGAGTTGGCCCTGGGGGGCACGCGTGATCCGCTCACAGACCATGGCCATTCGACAGAAGGAATTCGTGCTGGCGGCCGAGTGCATGGGCGAGAGTAAGCTGCGCATTCTGTTGATCGAGATTCTGCCCAATCTCACGGCGATCGTCGCGGGCAGTTTCGTCGGTGTCATGATGTACGCCCTGATCAACGAAGCGGGACTCGAATTCCTCGGTCTCGGCGATCCGACCGTCGTGACCTGGGGCACCATGTTGTACTGGGCGCAGTCCTCGGCGGCACTCTACACCGGTGGCTGGTGGGAGATGATCGTGCCGGCGGTCACCATCGCCATCGTCGGTGGCGCCATGGCGCTGATCAACATGTCCATCGACCAGATCAGCAACCCCAAACTGAAAACCGGGCCGCACCTGAAACGGTGGCGCAAACTGAACAAGGCCATCGAAGCCCGTCGTCAATCCGGAGGTGGCCTGTGACCGCACAACCCAAGACCGAAACCGTCGAACCCCTGCTGGATCTACGTAACCTGTGTGTGGACTATGTGTCCCCCAATGGCATGGTTCGGGCTGTCAACAACGTCAGTCTGGATATTCGCCCCGGCGAAACCCTGGGCCTGGCCGGTGAATCCGGTTGTGGTAAATCGACACTGGCATTTTCCATCGCCCGTTTGCACAAGGCTCCTGCGCTGATTTCCGAAGGTGAGATTCTGTATCAGGGCCAGGATGTGTTGTCGATGCCCAAAAAGGCGTTGCGCCAGTTCCGCTGGAACGAGGTGAGCCTGGTGTTTCAAAGCGCCATGAACTCGTTGAACCCGGTCATCACCATCGGCGAGCAGTTGATCGACGTCCTGCTGGCGCACCGTAAAATCAGCATGGACGACGCCTGGGCGCGCGGTGAATCGCTGTTGAAAACGGTCGGTATTCACCCATCCCGGATGTCGAGTTTTCCGCACCAGTTGAGCGGCGGCATGCGCCAGCGTGTCGTCATCGCCATCGCACTGGCTCTGGAACCCAAGCTGATCATCATGGACGAACCGACCACGGCGCTCGATGTGGTTGTCGAGCGGGAAATCATGGACGAACTGTATCAGCTCAAAGACCGGTTCGGATTCTCGATTCTGTTCATCAGTCACGATCTCAGCCTGATGGGCGAGATCGCCGATCGCATCGGCATCATGTATGCGGGCAAGCTGGTGGAGCTGGGGCCGTCCAAGGATGTCTTCTATCACCCCAAGCATCCGTACACCCAGGGGTTGATCAATTCCTTCCCGACCATCCACGGACCCAAGGATCGTCTGCAGGGCATTCCGGGCAATCCGTTGAATCTGCTCGAGGCGCCGGAAGGGTGCTACTTCCAGGCGCGCTGCCAGCGCTGCTTCCCACTGTGCCGCCAGCAGGATCCGGAATTGATACCGGTTGCCCCGAACCATTGGGCGGCCTGTCACGAACTGACGCGCGAGGCTTGAATTATGACCGAACAGAAAGACGCGATCGTTACCGTCGACAACCTGACCAAGGACTTCGTCGTCAGCCGCAGCATGACCCGGGCGACCTGGATGCGAGCCCTGAACGAGGTCTCCTTCGATCTGTATCCCGGTGAGGCGCTGGCCATCGTCGGCGAATCCGGCAGCGGCAAGAGCACCAGCGCGCGCATCCTGTCGCAGATTTACAACAGCACCGGCAGCGAGGTGCGGTACAAGGGCGAGCCGATCCGCGACTTTGTCAAGCGCGAGGGTCAGCGTGAATTCGCCCGCAACGTCCAGATGATCTTTCAGGATCCGTTCGGCAGTCTGAACCCGGTGCACCGGGTGTTTTACCAGGTCGCACGGCCGTTGCAGCTGCACGGTCGCAGCCGCAACAAACAGGCGTTGCGCGAACGTGTTCTGGAACTGCTGGAAACCGTTGGTTTGACTCCCGCCCACGAGACAGCGGACAAGTTTCCGCACGAACTCAGTGGTGGACAGCGCCAGCGCGTGGCCATCGCGCGCGCGTTGGCGGTGGAGCCGGATGTTATACTGGCCGACGAACCCATTTCGATGCTCGATGTGTCGATTCGGCTCGGCATCCTGAACCTGATGCTGGACCTGAAAGAACAACACGGCATTGCCTTTTTGTACATCACGCACGACATCGCCACAGCCCGGTACTTCGCCGAGCGGACGGCCGTGATGTACGTCGGCCACATGGTGGAGTGGGGCGACAGCGATGCGGTGACCCAGAACCCGCAGCATCCCTACACCCAACTGCTGATCGCCGCCGTGCCGGAACCCGGCGAACACAAGTCACACGATCTGAGCGGTTATCAGCACAAGGGGGATATTCCGATGTGGCAGCCGGACAGCCAGGGGTGTCCGTTCGCCGAACGTTGTCCGCATGCGTTACCCGCCTGTCGGGATACCATGCCGCCGGCGAGAAAACTGGAAGGCAACCATTACGTGCGCTGCCACTTGTTCGAGTGATACGCGCGAATATGCAACGCGTTACGCGTAAAAAACGTAGGGCAGAAGAGCCGTAGGCGTTATCTGCCGGGGGGAGGATACCTGGCCAGTGGCTTGCCCATAGCCACCGTATTAACGGCAGATAACGCTGTCGCTCTTCTGCCCTACTCGTTTGTGCTACCACCAGCCCATCGTAGGGCAGAAGAGCCTTAGGCGACATCTGCCGTGGGAGACCCTGGTGGTACCGGATTATCCAAAGGTTTGGTCTGCTCCCATACGGCAGACATCGGCTTGGGCCCCGAGGTGTCGGACCACTTCTACCCTACGACCAATGGCCAGGCGAAAAACAACAATATGGCTACTCTATGACTTCATTCCATTTCTACATCACCCTGGCAACAACACTGCTGCTCGCAACCGGCTGCCAGGTTTCAGAGCCGGAGAACAACCAGGACGATACCAACGATCAAACCGATACCCAAACCGACAACAAAACCTCCCAACACCACCCGGTCGACAAGAACTGGCGGCTGGTCTGGTCCGATGAATTCGACGGCCACAGCATCGACCCGGCCAAGTGGAGTTTCGAGCAAAACTGTTGGGGCGGGGGCAACAACGAACAACAGTGTTACACCGACCGTACCGAGAATGCCTTTGTCGACGAAGGGGCGCTGCACATCCGGGCGCGAAAGGAGGAGTTCACCGGTCCGGCGGACACCGAAGATTCGGACAATTACGACCCGTCGGTGACTCGAACGCTGCCTTATACCTCGGCCCGGCTTCGAACCCTCCACAAGGGCGATTGGACCTACGGTCGGTTCGAAATCCGCGCCCGCTTACCGGAAGGGCAGGGCACCTGGCCGGCGATCTGGATGTTACCGACCGATTGGGTCTATGGCGGCTGGGCCGCTTCGGGCGAGATCGACATCATGGAAGCCGTCAACCTGAAGACGCAGAGCGATGCCGAGAGTGCCCAGGCGGGTGACCTGGAAAGCCGGGTACACGGCACCCTGCACTACGGACAGGCCTGGCCCAACAATGTCTATTCCGGCGCCGCTTACGATCTTGGCGAGGCCGACAACCCGGCGGACGATTTTCATCACTACGCGCTGGAATGGGAACGTGGCGAAATTCGCTGGTACGTCGACGGGACTCATTTCGCCACCCAGAATCAACAGGGCTGGTACAGCCAGTACGAGCAGGACGGTTCCCTGGTCACGGGTTCGGGTGATGCGCCGTTCAATCGGGATTTTCACCTGATCCTGAATCTGGCCGTCGGCGGCAACTGGGCGGGTAATGTCAACGACACTGGCATCGACGCCGGTGCTTTTCCGCAGACACTGAGTATCGATTACGTTCGGGTTTACCAATGCGATGTCGATGCGGTATCGGGTCGTGGCTGCGCGACCCGGTCGTCGGCCGCGGAAACCGTGGCCGGTCACCCGGCACCCTGATGGGCACTGCCAGAGGCCCGCGAGCGGCACCGCCCGAGTCGGCGGCGCTTGACTGTTTGAATGAGCATGGTAAAAGCAGGGGAGTTATCACGGTAGGAAACTCCATGCCCACGATCAAAGAAGTCTCCGAATTGGCCGGTGTCTCCCAGGCCACGGTGTCCCGAGTCATGAATGGCAGTGATCGGGTGACCGAAGCGACCAAGCGTCGCGTCATGGATGCCATGAAAACGCTGGGCTATCACCCCAAAGCCGCCGCCCAGTCGTTGGCCTCGAATCGAACCAACTCCATCGGCATGGTGGTGTCGGAACTGCAGGGGCCCTTCTACGGGCCGATGATGGCCGGTGTCGAAGAGGTCATGCGCAAGGCGCACAAACATCTCATCATCGCCGCCGGTCACGGTGAGGAACACACCGAGCGCGAGGCCATCGAATTTCTGATCAACCGTCAGGTCGACGGCCTGATTCTGTTGGTCGAACGCCTCGATGACGACTACTTGCTCGCCCTGAACGAACGGGTCCCTCTGTTCCTGATCAACCATCATATCCAGGGGTTGCACGACCGGACCATCTGGCTCGATAACGAATTGGGCGGCTACCGGGCCACGCGTTATCTCATCGATCAGGGTCACGAACGCATCGCCTGTATCACCGGGCAGATGTGGAAACAGGACGCCCAGGAACGTTTACAGGGGTATCAGCGCGCCATGGCGGAGGCGGGCATCGAGGTTCGGGACGAGTGGATCGTGAACAGTTATTTCGAACTGGAAGGTGGCATCGAAGCCTTTCATACCCTGATGGAACGTGACACCGGCTGTACCGCCGTTTTGGCCTGTAACGACGAACTCGCGTTCGGTGTGCTGGAAGCGGCCGACGACGCCGGGATTAAACTGCCCGAGCAATTGTCCGTGATGGGATTCGACAACGTCCTGACGGCGCGGTACGTGCAGCCCAAGCTCACCACCATGAACTTTCCCATGTACGAGATGGCCCAGGCGTCCGCCCGTATGGTCATGACGGCGGTGTACGAAAAACAGCAGACTGAGGAAGCCGTCTTTGAACCAACCCTGGTCGAGCGGCAGTCGGTTCGTTCCCTGCGTTGATTCGATAACGGGTTGGTCTTTATTTTCAAACCGGGGTGTCGCCTTGCTAATCTGTCGGGTCTGTATCCGGCCTTTTCATGAGCGTCACACCCTGGAGAGCAACCATGTCCGACCTGATCGTTTCCCTGCAAACCCTGCCGGTCGTACCGGGCCTACCTGCTGACTGTACCATTGAAACCGCCAAGCCCTGGGATCGGGATGTCATTATCGAGTGGGTGCGTTCAACGTTCGAGGACGGCTGGGCCAGCGAAGTCGCCTGCGGCCTCGGCCAGCATCCCGCCAGGGTTCTGATCGCGCGTCGGGGTACCGAGCTGTTGGGCTTCGCCTGTTGGGATGTCACCTTTCCCGGTTTTTTCGGACCGACCGGCGTCAGTGAACAGGCGCGCGGAATGGGGCTAGGCAAGGCTTTATTAATCGAAGCCTTGTGGCGCTTGAAGGGCATGGGGTATGTCTACGGTTTCATCGGCGATGCCGGACCGGTCGACTTTTACCGCAAGGTTGTGGGGGCTGAGCCGGTGCCGGCCGGACTCCCCGGCGGTTACACTGCACCTTTGGCGGTAGACCTGTAGGGCAGAAGAGCCCCTGGCGACATCTGCCGAGTGGGCGAAGCCCACCATGACAAACGTCCCGATGCCTCATCAATGGCAGATGTCGGCTCCACCTCTTCTGCCCTACGGTACCAACCAAAATCCGGCTCAGCGAAACCGGCTCTGTACTTTTTGCACATCCCTGAGAATACCGCTCGGTGTTGTCGCCTCATCGTTAATATCATCCAGACTGTAGGTCTTCACGAACCCCGGATACATTTCATTCACCGTGGTTCCCCGGATGAACGCCTTGTTGACATAGCTCTCGGCGATGAGCGTTCGTGGGCTATCGTCGAACAATGACTCGCCCGTACCCAGATCGCTGATCGGGTTGGCGCAGCCGAAGGCTTCGGTCAGCAGGGTCGGGGTGATGTCTTCGTGGGTGGTGCGATGATCGTATTCACCGGTTCGCCCGGGCCAGTGAATGACCAGTGGCACGCCGAGCTGGTAGCGGGAAAAATTACTTCCGTGTCCCCAGTAATTCTCGCCCTGATCGTTGAATTCCTCGCCGTGGTCACCGGTGATCACGACGATCGTGTCCTCCCACAAACCGCGCGCTTGCAGTTCGTTCTTCATTCTGCCGATCAGGGAATCCACAAAGTGAATCGAGTTGTTGTACTGGTTCAGGTGCGGCACCGGGTCGGTGTCGGCGTCGGCCTTGGACATCGACAACTTCTTGGCCGGCAGGAAGGGTTTGTCGTATCCCTCGGGGGTCCAGTAGGAAAAGTGGGTCGAATTGAAGAACATGAAACTGAAAAACGGCTGCTCGGGCTCGGCGTCGACGCTGGTCAGTAACTTGTCGATCAGAGCGGCGTCGCCGGTCGGAATGCGGCCCTCCCCCCAGGCCTGGATGGGTTCGATACCGCGGAAGAATACCTCGTACAGTTTGTTGGCGCGGATGTCCTGATTGGCCAGTACGCGGATGTCGTAATCCCGATCGAGCAGGGCGTCGATCAGGGCCGGGCGGGTTCCCGAACCCAGTGCTCCGTCCCAGTACAGGTGGGAGGTGCCGAACATCAGGCTGAACAAGCCGGTGGTGGTGACCGTACCGCCCGCCAGATGATCGTTGAAGACCAGGGCGTCTTCGCCGATGGCGTGAATATTGGGTGAGATTTCCGGGGTCATCCGGTCGAAACGCCAACTTTCCAGGCCGACGAAGATCAGGTTCTTCGGCCGAGCCGAGGTGTCGGGTTCGCATTGAAGCGGAGACAGCGGATAGTTGAACGTCGAGGCTTCGGAGACTTCGATGCGTTCGTTTTCCTCGATCAGATTCTCATTGATCAGGCCCCATTTCTCCATGTCTTCGTCGGCGACCAGAGGCATGTACCAGGGAATGACATAGGTCAGGGAGACGATCGGCCGCATATTGTGCGCGTAGCCCCAGGCGTGAATGGTCTGGCCGCCCAGCGTCATCAGAAAGAGCAGGGTCATGACCGGCCAGGCCTTCAATGACCGATGCTTCCTCCCCGCCCAGAGTGCGCCCCCGTACATCAACCCGATAACCACCACCAGTGCCAGTACACCGCCGGCCACTGTCAGCCAGCCAATGCCGAGGCCGGCGAAATCGGTGAAAAACATCTTGATGAAGAAGGCATCGATGTGGAATCGGTAGATGGTGAAAATCTGGCCGTCGAGCACCAGCAGAAACTGAAACAGACCGCCGACCAACGCATAGACCCCCAACCGCAGTCGCCCCGGCAGCAGCAGAAACGGCAACAGGGCGATGGCCATCAGCAGCGTCAACGCGAACGCCTGGCCGATCACCGCGAGCGGCACATAGACATTGGCCAGCAGGCTCGTGGTCCAATCGTAGGCCCACAGATTGAAGGCGATGAGGATGGCGGCGATAACGGTGTTGAGCAGCCAGAAACGGCCTGCGAACGAGAAAGCGCGACGGATCAAACGACGTTCCTGTGTGGGTTGGTCACAAAAGCGTCATTATAGAGGGGAGACGGGGTCGGGGGACAGCATCGAACGGCAGCCGTAAGTCACGAATCTTAACAGGAAGTAGGGTGGGCACGGCCCACCATCGCGTTTAATTAATCCACCAACACGCCCATTGCCACCTGGGCTCGATGGCAATGGGCGTGTCTGTGGTGGGTTATTCTTCCCTGGTGGGCAGTGCCCACCCTACGAGGCTAGGAAGCCTACTCCTTCACGCCCCCTTGCGTCAGGCCGGAGATGAACTGCTTCGAGGCCAGCATGAAGGCGATGATGGTCGGCCCCATCATGATCAGAATGCCGGCGAACATCATGTGCCACTGAATGGCGAACTGCTGGTTGAACCGCTGCAGGCCGAGCGTCAGTGGGTAGTTCGACTCGGATTGCAGGAAAATCAGCGGCAGAAAGTATTCGTTCCAGGCCTGCACAAAGGTCAGCAGGGCGATGGTGGCGATGGCCGGTCGCATCAACGGGAAGATGATGCGCCAGAAGACGGTGAACGGCAGGGCGCCGTCCATTTTGGCGGCTTCCTCAAGCTCCACCGATATGTTTTTCATGAAACTGACCAGGATGAAGACCGAGACCGGCATCATACTGGCGCTCTGCACCAGGATCACGCCGAATAGGGAATCCAGCAGCCCCAGGGTACGCACGATGTCGAACAGCGGCGCCAAGGCCAGCCGAATCGGGATGATGACCCCGATCAGGAAGCAGATGAACACGGCCGTGCTGCCGCGAAACGGCATCCGCGCGAGGACGAAGGCGGTGGTGCTGGCGCAGAAGACGACGATGATCACGCAACTGACGGCGATGATGGTCGAGTTCAGGAAATATTGGGAGAAGTTGGCGTTCACCCAGGCCTTGGCGAAGTTGGACCAGGTCCAGGGGTCGGGCAGACCGAAGGGTTCACGGAAGACCTGGCCGACGTTCGGCTTCAGGGCATTGATGATGGCCGCGCCGAAGGGGATCAGCACTACGGCGACCCAGGCCAGCATGATGAACTGGACGACCAGCTGTTCCCGTTTGTTGAGTTTGAATATCTTGTCCATGGAGCCGTCCTCAGGTGTTTCTCAGGTTGCGCAGGGCCAGGAATATGGCGGCGGGCAGAATCATCAGCGCGGTCAGCAGCCCGATGGCCGCGGCCATGCCGAAGTTGGTGTCCGTCGTGTCGGCGCTGCCACCGAAGGCGGTCCGGAACAGGAAGGTGCCCATGATGTCGGTTGAACGTAGCGGGCCGGCTTCGGGGCCCATGATCAGCAGGATGTAGTCGGCGTTGTTGAAGACGTCGACCATGACGATGACGGTGATCAGTACGAAGGCCGGTCCCAGTACCGGGAGGACGACGTTCCTGATTGATTGCCAGCGTGAGGCGCCGTCGAGCTGGGAGGCTTCCAGCAGGTCGGTGCGCACGGCCAGAATGCCGGAGAGGATCAGCATGATGGCGAAGCCCATGCGGTGCCAGGCGTAGAACAGGGCCATAGTGACCAGGGCGGTGTCCTCGGAGCCGAGAAACGGAATCGGCGTGTCGACCAGGCCCAGTTCCACCATGACGGCGTTGAACGGGCCGCGCGGGTGGACGAACAGGTCGAGCAGGTAAGCCACGGCCGCGCCGGCCATGGGGTAGGGCAGAAAGAAGAGCACCTGGTAGGACTTGCGCCCCCAGGTACGGAAGCTGAGCAGTAACGCCAGTGCGGTGCCGATGATCAGGAAACTGCCGATGATGACGACAAAGAAGATGACGTTCTGGAACAGGGCGTTGAGCATCTGATCCCGGTAGTAGGGTTGGGTCAGCACTTTGGCGAAGTTGTCGAGGCCGACGAATTCCTTGGGGCCGATGCCGGGCCATTTGACCAGGCTGAGCGGTATCAGCGCGAGCAATGGCAGGAAGTTGAAGATGCCGTACAGCAGCACGCCCGGGGTTAGCAGCAGGGTCCGCTGGATGCGTTCCAGGGCGCGATAGCTCATCTTGGAACGGGGTGACCGGGTGTCTGAGGGCATGGAATCGTGCCTCGGGGGTGCCAGTGAATCGGATGCAGCTTGTTTGGTCATGATAGTCACACTTGCTGGGATGTCGGGGCTGAGATGGCGACTTCGGGTCTGGTTGGTGGGTGCCAGAACCCGCACCGGCTGCCGGGTAGACCTATCCGGGGTCGCCGTGAACCCATCCATGGGGGCTTGACGGCCGCCATCCGGGCGGCCGACATCCCCGGATAGGTCTACCCGGCAGCCGGCGCTAGCCTTCAGTGGACTCCGAAACGTGAGTTGTCAGTATAGGCAGTCCGGCTGTTCCGGACAGGGGCTCCGTAGAGCACCTCTGTCCGTAGGGTAGTAACGGTAGGTCTTACAACGCGCAGTTGTCTGCGCCAACGTAACCGGCCTGGTTCAGCCCGGATTGGATCTTCTCGGCCAGTTCACGCGGGGCGATCTTGCCGGCGAGCAGTTCCTGCATGCCTTCGGAGACCAGCGGACGGTAGCCCGGGTCGACGCTGATCAGGGCGTCGTGGAAGAAGGGCTGGGCGGCCAGTGAGTTGTTCGAGATCATCTCGGCGGCCATTCTTACGCGTTCGTTGGTGACGTCGACCGGGTGGTTGGAGGCCGGGACGGCTTCGACGAGGTCGGCGAACAGTTGGGTGAACTGCGGTGAGGTGTAGAAGTCCATCACCTTTTTGACGGCGTCGATGTCGTCGGAGTTCGGGTTGTAGGCCAGGTGGGCGTCGGTGAAGCCGTAGACTTTGCTGGCCTCGCCCGGGATGGCCATGAAGCCGAGTTCGAGGTCGGGGTCGATCTGGTACATCGGGGACGCCGGGGTGGCGGACCAAATGCCGTCGATCATCATGGCAGAGGTGCCGAGGGCGACGCCGGTGCGCATGGCGCCGTAGTCGTCGGCCAGCGGGTTCGGGTTCATGTAGCCCTGGTCCTGCCAGGATTTGAAGCGTTCCATGGCGCTGACGTAGGTGTCGTCGGTGAAGCAGGTGGTGCCTTCGACCACGCCCTGGGCCCATTCGTCTCCGGTCATGCCGGCGAGGATGGTTTCGTGCAGGACCTGGTTGAGGTACCAGCCGTCGCGGCCGTCGACGTGCAGCGGGACGATGCCGTCGGCTTTCAGGTCGGCGAAGGTGGCTTCCAGTTCTTCAAGGCTGGACGGTTCTTCTTTCAGCACGGCCTTGTTGTAGAGGATGGATTCCATCTGCATGACGAAGGGCACGCCGTAGATGTCGCCGTTGGTGGCTCGGGCGCCGGCGAGGGCGGCTTCGCCGAAAGCGTCGAGGCTGACGCCGAGGTCGGATACCGGGGCGGCGACGCCGGCGTCAATCCAGGGCTGGATCCAGGCGGAACCGGCCTTGGCGTGGTACAGGTCGGGCCGGTTGGTCTGCATGTCGATGCGCAGTTTGGATTCCATGTCCTCGGTGTAGACGTTGAGGTTGACCTGGACGCCGGGAATGAGGCGCTTTTCGTTGATGTAGTCGAACAGGGCCTGGTCCTGTTCACGCCAGGTGTAGAGCTGTACGACGGTGTCTTCCGCGAAAGCCAGGTTGCTGGTGGCCAGGGTGGCGGCGGCCGTGGCCATCACCAGGGTCTTTTTAATGAGTTCCATACGAACCTCTTTTGTTGTTTTTTCGAAAAGGGCATGACCAATATAATACCAATTTAAAGACCAGGCAATACCAAATGAGTGGTTTTTGTCGTAGCCGTGTCGAATGGAGCGTCACTTGGTTCGAGTCCGTAGGGTGGGCACCGCCCACCAGTCCGTCGGTCGGATTGTGCCCGGAATCGGTTCCTTGCCCCGGTTCGATGTTGGATTACTCTTCGCGTAGGTTGGATTAGCCGTCAGGCGTAATCCAACACCCAACCCAGCCAGAGAGCCCATTTTGCGGCACATTCAAATATTGGATTACGGCCCTTCGGTCCTAATCCAACCTACAAAGTTACCAACCCATGCTACGGGCGCGCCCTTGGATACCCAGATGCGCCAAAATCGACATCCACTGACCTGCCCGGTGCTCGAATTCGACGTAGCCGCCATCCCGGTTACTCCCCCAAGCCACCTCAGCCAGCCCCAGCAACCGGGGAAACCACATGAATTCCGCCTCGCCCGGTGTGGTCACAATCTCGGTCCACAGGCAGGCCTGAACCCCTTGAATGCGGCCCTGGGCTTCGTCTGAGAGCCCCTCGAGCGGGTTGTAGTGCCAGACGTCGGACAGGTCGACCGTGCCGGCCCAATAATAGCCGGGATCATCGGCGTCTTCTGTGACGGCGAGGTCGAAATAACAATGTTGGGCGGGGGTCATGACCACGGGGTGGCCTGCCTCGGCGGCGGCCTGTCCGGCCTCGACACCTTGCCAGGAGAAGACCCAGGTGGCCGGCGATACGCGTTCGCCGGTGCGAATCTCCTCCCACCCGGCCGGCGTTTTGCCGTGGGCCTGAACGGCTTTTTCCAGGTCGGCCATGAAGGCACCGTGCAAATTGGCGGGGCTCTCTCCGCTGCGATCGGCCCACGCCTTGGCGGTGGGGGATTCGAGCCAGGCACCCTCGGGCACCTCATCGGACCCCAGATGAAAGAGTGGACCGGGAAACAGCTCACACCACTCATCGAGCAGGGTGTTGATGACGGTATGGGTGGCTTCCATGGCCGGATTCAGGACGTTGTCGTTGTGATGCTGAACGCTGCGGTACTCGGACCGGTCATCCGCCTCGACCAGCTCGGGCAGGGCCTTGAGCAGGGCCCGCGCATGGCCGGGCACGTCCATCTCCGGGACGATCTCGATGCCGAGCGACCGGGCGCGCTCGACCGTATCGCGCACGTCCGCCACGGTATAGAAGCCACCATAGGCCGATGGACCCGTCCCCATCTGCGGCGGCAAAGCCAGACCATGGCCACGCCAGTTCGCCGTTTCATTGATCTGCGGATAGACCCGGCTCTCCACCCTCCAACCGTCGTCATCGGTCAGATGCCAATGGAACCGGTTGAACTGAAATAACGCCAGAACGTCCAGCCACCCCCGGATCGTTCCGGCATCGAAAAAATGCCGCACCACATCCAGATGCACACCGCGATAACCGAACCGGGGCTCCCCGGCAAGCTCGCAGGCCGGCAACGACCCCGCCAATGGCCACTGCAACAGATACTGCATCAGATACGCCTGACCGGCCTGAAACCCGGCCCGGTCCCGATGCTGCAAGAAAATGCCATCACCCCGAACCGACAACTCGAAAGCGCTCGACAACGCCGGCGCCCGCTCCTCACGAACCGCCAACCCCGCCTCATCCAGCCGGGGTGCTTCCACCTCATCGAACCGCTCCCACAAACGTAGCAACCAATCGGTATTCCACGCATCGCCGCTGAAATGCAGCGCCGCCGGGCACCCCAGCGGCGCTCCATCCACCTCAACACGCTGCGGCCGGGGTACAAAGGCCAAACCATCACCGCTCACCGGCGCCCCCTGGCACACCTCACGCCGCGCCGACCCGGCGACATCCACCTCGACGCAGCCGTCCGGTGTCACCAGATACACCCCATAAGGCTGATCCGTCACCTTCGGCAACCGACCGGCCCCACGAAAACCCAGCACCAGCGGCGCATCACCCGACCACGGAACCGCCAGCGCCAACCGATGCCAATCCCCCTTCCGTTCCACCAAACGGGCTCCACTCACTGACTCCGGATCCATGGGATGCACCAGACTCATACACACCTCAGACGCCTTGAAATCGCCCGTTTCAGTCGGTGCAATCGTCAACGTCGCCTCGTATTCCCGGTCGCCTCGAGTGACCGACACCTCTGCGGTTAATCTCATGATTCGATCCTTAGTCTCAATGGATTCTCGATAAAGGTATTATATTGGTATTGTCATGGATAGAGAAAGGTCGTAATCTATGGTCCATTGTTGAGTCGGAACAGTCTATAACTGATTGCGATGGTTTGGGCCAGGTCTGTGTTTTGGCTGGGTTGGGTGACCAAGTCTCACATTTGGTGGGCGGTGCCCACCCTACATAACTGATCGTTGGCGAATAGAGCGACGATGCAAGTACACGGGGCCGGCGGTGCTCACGGAGGGGAGTGCGAAACAGGGATGTTTCGGTCTAGCCCCCATGGATGGGTATACGGCGACCCGGAGGGAGCACCGCCGGTTCCGGGTACGAACGATTGGCACGATATATCGCCGAGCCGAAGCAACCACGGAACTCAACGAATGACAAAAACAATGATCGAGGATACGCATTCATCATGGCTTTGAGCGACTCAGCGCCCCTGTTCATGGGCATCGACGGCGGTGGCACCTCCTGCCGCGTCCGATTGGCCGACGCCGACGGTCGCGTCCTGGCCAACGCCCGGGCCGGCAGCGCCAACGTCTACCAAAGCACCGAGACCAGTTGGCACTCCATCGAACAGGCCACCTCCGATGCCCTCACCCAGGCCGGCCTGCCACTCGAAGCCCGCAGCCGAATAGAAGTCGTCGCCGGCCTCGCCGGCTCCGAGATTGACGCCGCCCGTGACCGTTTCCTTGCCCGACCGCACGGCTTCGCCCGTTTTCACCTGCTCAACGACGGCCAGATCGCCTGCGTCGGCGCGCATGGTGGCGAAGACGGCGCCATGCTCGTGGTCGGCACCGGCATCATCGGCATCGCCCATCAGGAGGGACAGTGGCGTCGCGTCTCCGGTTGGGGATTCCCGCTCGACGATCGCGGCAGCGGCGCCTGGCTGGGCCAACAGGCCGTTCGCCATGCCCTCTGGCAGCGCGACGGCCTGATCGAAGCCACAGACCTGACCCGCGCCGTCTGGGAACAGTATTCCGACTCCATCAGCGGGCTTATTGGTTGGGCCCAAGAGGCCAAATCCGTCGATTATGGTAAGCTGGCGCCTTTGGTAGTGGATTGGTATGAAAAAGCCGACCCGCACGCCGTCCGCATCATCGAGCGCCAGGCCGAAGTCTTGAATGCCCTGCTCGATGCCCTGCAGCAACCGCCGCAACCGCTGGTGGTGCTGGGTGGGTTGGGACCGTTCGTCAGCGATCGACTGGCCGAGCGACATCAAGCCCAATTGCGGCCATCGCAGGGCGATGCCCTGGACGGCGCGTTGAGGTTGGCCCTACAGAGGAGCTTGGATTAATGTCGACTGTCGTGCGCACCGATCAGGAACTGATCGATTTCTTAACCCCGAATCCGGACAAACCCGGATCGCTTTATACCCAATTGTCCCGGTCCCTGACCCAGGCCATACACGAAGGCCTGCTCGAGGACGGCGATTACCTCTTGCCGCAACGCGAATTGGCACAGGCGCTCGGCGTCTCCCGCGTCACCGTGCGCAAGGCCATCGAAACCCTGGTCGACGAAGGTCTGCTGCGGCAACGTCAGGGGGCCGGAACCGTGGTCACCTCCGGTGGCAAGCAATCGATTCACAAAAACCTCTCGGTGTTGAACTCCTTCACCGAGGACATGACGGCACGCGGCATGAAACCGTCGTCCGAGTGGGTCAACAAGGTCACCGTCCAGTCGTCGCCGCGCGAAGCGATGGCCCTGAACCTGTCGCCCGGCGCACGCGTCGGCCGCTACACCCGGGTTCGCTATGCCAGCGAGACGCCCATGGCCTACGAGATCGCCTCCGTGCCCGGCACCATCATCGCCCGGGCCGAACAGGTGAGTGACTCCCTGTACGACGCCCTGCACGCCGCCAACGCCCGGCCGGTGCGGGCATTGCAGACCATGACGGCGCACAACGCCGACGCCGAAGTGGCCCGCTACCTGAAAATCGCCCCAGGCGACGCCGTCCTGTACATCGAGCGCCAGGGGTTCGATGCCGGCAATCGGCCGGTGGAATTTACCCGGTCCTGGTACCGGGGTGACATCTACGATTTCGTGACCGAGTTGTCGGCCATGCCCGCGGACAGCTCAGGCTGACCCCGCGGGCCGGTTGTCCGGTCGTTGTTACGCCCGACAGGGCAGGAAGGAACAGTTATGCACACTGCGGTAATCGCGCCCAACGTCTACGACGGTTTTGAACGCCATGGCCCATCGGCCATTCTGATCGAGGATCGCCGCATCGTCGGCCGGGTTCCCCAGGGCGAAGTACCGTCCCACTATTCGATCGAACGGTTGTCGGGCGGGATTCTGGTGCCGGGTTTGATCGATCTGCAGGTCAATGGCGGCGGCGGTGTGCTGTTGAATAACGACCCCACGGCCGAGGGCCTGGCGGCCGTGGCCGAGGGCCATGCCTCGGCCGGGGTCGCCCGGGTTCTGGCCACGGTGATCTCGGACCGGCGTGAAGTCACGGCCGCCTTTGTCGAGGCCGGTGTGACAGCCGCCGGGGATCCGGACAGCGGCATTCTCGGCGTGCATGTCGAGGGGCCCTTTTTCAGCCCGGATCGCAACGGCGTGCACCGGCGTTCGTCATTGCGCGCTCTGGACCGGGCGGATTGGGACTGGATTCGCCGCGCCGCCACGGTGCCGGCCATCCTGACTCTGGCCCCGGAGCAGGTCGACCCCGAGGACATCCGCAAGATCGTGGCGCTCGGCCTGCGGGTCAGTGCCGGTCATACCAACGCCACCCACGCCGAGGTCGTGCGCGCCATCGACGCCGGCCTGAGCGGGTTCACCCATCTGTTCAACGCCATGCGGCCGATGAGCGGCCGCGAACCCGGCGTGGTCGGTACCGCCCTGTCCAGTCCGGACACCTGGTGCGGCATCATCGCCGATGGCATTCACGTGCATCTGGAATCCCTGCGGCTGGCGTTCAACGCCAAACCGCGCGGCAAGATGTACCTGGTCTCGGACGCCATGGCGACCGTCGGTGCCCGGGAAAAATCCTTCGAACTCTATGGCGAGACCATCCGCGAGGTCGACGGTCGCCTGGTCAATGCCGAAGGCCGGCTGGCCGGCAGTGCCATCTCGCTGACCGACGCGGTGCGATTCTGCGTCACCGAATTGAAGCTGCCGTTCGACGAGGCCATCACCATGGCCAGTCGTTATCCGGCCGAGTACCTGCGTGTCGACGACCGTTTCGGCAGCCTCTTGCCCGGCCGCATGGCCGACCTCACCTGGTTCGACGACCAACTGAACGTCACCGGACTGTGGCGGGCCGGTCAGCGCTTGATCTGAATTCTGCAGAGATTCCCAGAGGTAAGACCCATGCAAATTGTCATCCTGGACACCCTGGAGCAGGTGGCCGAATACGGTGCGGCCCGCTTTATCGACCTGTTGGCGAAAAAACCGGACGCGGCGCTCGGTCTGGCGACCGGTTCCACACCGATCCAGCTGTACAAAACGCTCATTCGTCATTTCGAACAGGGCGACGTCAGCTTCCGCGACGCTCGTACCTTTAACCTGGACGAGTACCTGGGCCTGTCCGGTGACCACCCGCAAAGCTATCGCCACTTCATGAACACCCAGCTGTTCGATCACATCGACATCGACCGGAGCCAGACCCGGGTGCCCGACGGCGCGGCCGAGGATCCACTGGCGGCATGCGATGCCTATGAAGACGCCATTCGCGAGGCGGGCGGCATCGACCTGCAACTGCTCGGTATCGGTCGCAACGGCCACATCGGCTTCAACGAGCCAAGCTCCAGCCTGGCTTCTCGCACCCGGGTCAAAACTCTGACTCCGGACACGGTCAAAGCCAATCAACGCTTCTTCAAACCCGACGAATTCCAGCCGAACCTGGCTATGACCATGGGCATCGGCACCATCATGGAAGCTCGACAAATCCTGCTGCTGGCCACCGGCGAAGGCAAGGCCGAGGCCGTCCGCGAAGCCGTCGAAGGCCCGGTAGCCGCCCGATGCCCCGCCTCAATACTGCAAATGCATCCCAGAGCCACCCTGGTGCTTGATCGCGAAGCCGCCCAGGGCCTCAGGGACGTCGCCTTCTACGAATACATAGAACGCGAAAACCAGCGCCTGCTGGGACGCCTCAAGTAGGGCGTTATCCGCCAGGCGTGAGAAACATCCTCAGTACCATTTCCTTAAGTGCCGATGGCACGCTGGCTACTGTGGCTTCTGTTGCTTTGGCGTCTTAAACCCGCATCGGCTACCCGGGATGCTCACCTGAGGCCGCCGTAAACCCATCCATGGGGGCTTAACTTCGGCATCCATGCCTCAGATATCCTCAGGTGAGCATCCCGGGCATCCGCTGCTAGTCGGTAGTGGCACCGAACACTAGCGCAGGGAGGCGGGGTATGCTCTGGAGGGAACATCTGAGGCATGGACTGGTGCGCCAGCCCGGTCCGAAGTTAAGCGCCCACGGATGGGTTCACAGCGGTTCCCGGAAGAGCATAGCCCGCCTCCCTGTGCGGGTTTCCAGCACAATAGCCTACCCAGCCACAGTACCCCGCGGGAGGCCAGTGCCCCAGGTGTGTTAGGCTTGGTTTGAATTCTTACCCGTCAGACCAGCATGTCCATCCTCGTCATGATGTCCGGCAGTGAAAACCAGCTGGACAAGATCAAACACGATTTCGCCGACCAGGGGTTCGACGAACCCATCTATATTCCCGGCGACGACTTCTCCCCCGCCGACATCGAGATGATCCTCGCCTGGAAACCGGGCCAACAGGATTGGTCCGCCTATCCCAACGTCAAGCTGGTGCAGAGCTGGGGCGCCGGCGTGGACCACCTGCTCGATGCGCACCTGCCCGACGAATGGACGGTGGCCCGTTACATGAGCCAAAGCCTGAAAGACCGGATGGCCCGTTTTGTCACCGCCATGCTGTCCAACTGGCAACTCGACATGCCGACCCTGTTCGATGCGCAGAGCCGGGGTGAGTGGGCCTGGCACGAAGGCCGCTGGGGCGAGCGGGTGCTGATCCTGGGGATGGGCGAGTTGGGCCGCAGTGTGGCCGAAAGCCTCGTACCCCAAGGGTACAAGGTCGATGGCTGGAGCCGCAGTGGCAAAGAGTTGGAAGGTGTGCGTTCACTGACCGGGGAAGCCGGGCTGGCTCAGGGCTTGGAGGAATGCGATTACCTGATCAACCTGTTGCCGCTGACCAGTGCCACCCGGGGTTTGATGAACCGGGATTTCTGGGCGCGATGCGGGCGACAGCCTGTGGTCATGAATGTGGGGCGCGGCGCCAGTCTGGTCGAGGATGATCTGATTCCGGCGCTGGTCGGCGGTCAGATACGCGGGGCGATTCTGGATGTGTTCGAGACCGAACCCTTGCCGCATGGTCACCCGTTCTGGACGCATCCGGACATCTGGGTGACGCCCCATATCGCCTCGATCAGCGAACCGAAGGATGTGGTGGCGCTGGCGATCGAGAATCTGAAAAGAGTGCGGGGAGCGCAGGCTCCCCGTTTCGAGGTCGATTTAAGTCAGGAATACTGACCGACGGTTACTGGGTGATCACCGTGTCGATCACATGAATCACGCCGTTGCTGGCTTCGATGTCGGTGACGATGACCTTGGAGCCGTTGACCATCACCTCACCGCCCATCACTTCGATGTTCAGCATGGCGCCGGTGATGGTTTCGGCGGAGGACAGACCCACCACATCCGATGCCATCACCTTACCGGAGACGACGTGCAGGCCCAGCACCTGGGTGAGCGCTTCCTTATCCTGGATCAGCGCGTTCAGGGTATCCTGAGGGATCTTGGCGAAGGCGGCGTCGTTCGGGGCGAAGACGGTGAACGGTCCTTCACCTTGCAGCGTGCCCGCCAGATCGGCCGCTTGGACGGCGGAGACCAGAGTATTGAAATCGTCCGCCTCGACGGCGGTCTCGACTATGTTCTTGGAGGCCATATGACCGGCGGCGAAGGTGACACCGGCAAATACAATGGTCAGTAACGAGAGGGACAGCGTTTTAAACAGGGTCATGATGTAAGTCCTCGTACGTTTCAGTGAGTGTGATCATCGTGCCCCGTCATATACGCCGGTGGGTTCGGCACCGGTTTGTTGGAAGAAACTGGTCGATTGATTCGGAAGATTTCGCCAAACCACCCCATCGGGAGGCCGCGTATACGCGCGCTGGTTTCCTCCGGACTGTCCGCGAAGTGTGAAGAATCCATAAAGATGGCGCGGGTAATCGAGAGCGCCAAACTCGCCTGAACGGCCACTTTCAGCCGGGTTTATTCCCGTCCGGCACCAATCCTCTGCTCGCACCGCCCACCTGTGACCGACTCAATAAACGTGCTTGACTTAGTCTGGGGGCGAACGTATGTTTCAAACGACCGTTTGAACACCGAGCCGCCGGCGATACACCCGAGCCGTGTCCACCGGCGGCCCAACCCTCGCCATCGTGCGATTTTGAGGTGACATCATGCCCGAATACAAAGCCCCCATTCGCGAAATGCAGTTTGTCCTGCACGAGGTGCTGGACTCCGAATCCCATTTTCAGGCCATCGGCGCGACCGATGCCTCCCGTGACATGATCGACGCCATCATGGGCGAAGCCGCCAAGTTCTGCGAAGAAGTGCTGGCGCCGCTGAACCAGGTGGGCGACAAAGAAGGGTGTACCTGGAACGACGGCGTGGTCACGACCCCGACCGGTTTCAAGGAAGCCTATCAGCAGTGGGTCGAGAACGGCTGGCCGTCGCTGGCGCAACCGACCGAATTCGGCGGCCAGGGCCTGCCGGAATCCATCGGCAATGTGGTCTCCGAGATGGTCTCCACCGCCAACTGGTCCTGGGGTATGTATCCGGGTCTGTCGCACGGCGCCATGAACACCATCGAACTGCACGGCACCGACGAGCAGAAAGAAGTCTACCTGTCCAAGCTGGTATCCGGTGAATGGACCGGCACCATGTGCCTGACCGAACCGCATTGCGGCTCCGACCTGGGCACGCTGAAGTCCAAGGCCGAGGAAAACGACGACGGCTCCTACGCCATCACCGGTACCAAGATCTTCATCTCCGCCGGCGAGCACGACATGGCCGAGAACATCGTTCACATCGTCCTGGCCCGTCTGCCGGGCGCGCCGGAAGGCACCAAGGGCATCTCCCTGTTCGTCGTGCCGAAAATCCTGCCGGACGGCACCCGCAACGCCGTCGAATGCGGCTCCATCGAGCACAAAATGGGCATCCACGGCAACGCCACCTGCGTCATGAACTTCGACAGCGCCAAAGGCTTCCTGATCGGCCCGCCGAACCAGGGCCTGAAATGCATGTTCACCTTCATGAACTTCGCCCGCCTCGGCACCGCCATGCAGGGCGTCGCCTCCAGTGAACTGTCGTTCCAGGGCGCACTGGCCTACGCCAAAGACCGCCTGGCCATGCGCAGCCTGAGCGGCCCGAAAGCGCCGGAAAAAGTGGCCGACCCGATCATCGTCCACCCGGACGTGCGTCGCATGCTGCTGACGCAGAAAGCCTTCGCCGAAGGCGGCCGCGCCATGCTGATGCACGCCGGCTTCCTGGTCGACATCGTCAAATACAGCGCCGACGACGAACAGAAGAAAGAAGCCGACGAACTGCTCAGCTTCCTGACCCCGATCGCCAAGGCCTTCCTCACCGAAGTCGGCACCGAAGCGGCCAACCACGGCGTTCAGGTGTTCGGTGGCCACGGCTACATCCAGGAATGGGGCATGGAGCAGATCGTTCGCGACAACCGCATCTCGCAGCTCTATGAAGGCACCACCGGCATCCAGGCCCTCGACCTGCTCGGCCGCAAGGTCCTGATGAGCCAGGGCGAAATGCTGAAGAAGTTCACCAAGATCGTGCACAAGTTCTGCAAAGCCAACGAAGACAACGCCACCCTGAAACCGCTGGTCGAACAACTGGCCAAGCTGAACAAAGAGTGGGGCGACGTCACCATGCAACTCGGCATGAAGGCGATGCAAAACCGCGAAGAAGTCGGCGGCGCGGCTGTGGACTACCTGATGTACTCCGGTTACATCACGCTGGGCTACTACTGGGCGCGCATGGCCGAACAGGCGCAAAAAGCCCTGGACGCCGGCACCGACGAGGCGGATTTCTACAACGCCAAGATCAAGACCGCGAACTTCTACTTCCAGCGCATCCTGCCGCGCACCGAGAGCCACAAACTGGCCATGCTGAACGGCGTCGACAGCCTGATGGATCTTGAGGAAGAGCATTTCGCGTTTTGATGAAACGTAGGCCGGATCGGTACGTCTGGTCCGGCACACCGGGCTCGGTAGCCCCGAAGGGGCGTAATCCGACGTTTGAAAAGGCACGGAATGGTCCCGTGGCTCGGGTCTGGTGTTGGATTACGCCTATCGGCTAATCCAACCTACTTGTTGCACCAGCTGTTTTGGGCACACGTAGGGTGGGCATCGCCCACCATCATGCCCTGATGTGCCACGGAATAATGGTTGGCAATGGAGCATGCTGAAGGCTGAGTATCCTTCCATGGTGGGCGGTGCCCACCCTACAAATGCGGCGGGATAACGGACTGCGAAGTCACCACGGAACCAGCCCCGGATGCCGGGTAGGTCCCACGCAGGGGTATCCGCTGCAGGGATGCTGCGGTCAAGGCCCCATGGATGGGTTCATGCCGACCCTGGGCGGGGGCCTACCCGGCAGCGGGGGCGAACCACTGGCACCACAGACAACCGAGCCACAAACAAACCCAGGCACAGAATCAAACCACAGGCACCGAGGTTTACACCCAAACCGGGAACTTTAACCACCCAACAAATTGCCGAAGGCTGCCGAAACCTTAGCCTTTGGACAGAGCCCCGATCCACGGGCGTCCAAGATACCGACGAGAACAAGAGAGTACTGACATGGCGGAATACAAAGCACCGGTTCAGGACATGCAGTTCGTACTGCAGGACGTCTTCCAGGCCGATCAACTCTGGGCCAGCATGCCCAACACCCAGGAAGTTACCCCCGACCTCGTCTCGGCCATCCTCGAAGAAGGCGCCCGCATCTGCGAAAACGAGCTCTTCCCGATCAACCGCAGCGGCGACGAAGAGGGCTGCCACTGGGACGACACTGTCGTCACCACGCCCAAGGGCTTCAAGGAAGCCTACGCCACCTACGCCGAAAGCGGCTGGGTCGGCCTCGGCGGCGATACCGAGTACGGCGGGCAGGGCATGCCGAAGATGTTGACCGTCATGTTCGAGGAGATGGTCTACGCGGCCAACACCTCCTTCGCACTGTACCCGGCACTGAGCGCCGGTGCCTGCCTGTGTCTGTTGAACCACGCCAATGAAGAACTGAAACAGACCTATCTGCCGCCGCTGTACGAAGGCCGCTGGTCCGGCTCCATGTGCCTGACCGAGCCGCACTGCGGCACCGATCTCGGTATCATGAAAACCAAAGCCGTACCGCAGGACGATGGCAGTTACGACATCACCGGCACGAAGATTTTCATCACCGGGGGTGAGCACGACCTGGCCGAAAACATCATTCACCTGGTACTCGCCAAGCTGCCGGACGCGCCGGCCGGCTCCAAGGGCATTTCGCTGTTTGTCGTACCCAAGTTCCACGTCAACGAAGACGGCTCGCTCGGCGATCGCAATGCCGTCACCTGTGGTTCCATCGAACACAAGATGGGCATCAAAGGCTCATCGACCTGTGTGATGAACTTCGACGGCGCCAAAGGTTATCTGGTCGGCGAGGAAAATCGCGGCCTGGCGGCCATGTTCACCATGATGAATTACGAGCGTCTGTCCATCGGCCTGCAGGGCATTGGCCTGGGCGAGGTGTCCTACCAGTCCGCCCGCGCCTACGCCAAAGAGCGTATCCAGAGTCGTGCGCCGTCCGGTAAACAGAATCTGGACCAGGCGGCCGATCCGATCATCGTTCACCCGGACGTGCGTCGCATGTTGCTGACCCAGCGCGCCTACAACGAAGGCGGTCGCGCCTTCGCCGCCTACGTCGGCATGTGGCTGGACATGGCCAAGGGCCACCCCGACAAGACCACCCGGGCCAAAGCGGAAGGCTTGGTGGCCTTGCTGACGCCCGTCGCCAAGGCCTATTTCACGGACCGGGGTTTCGATGTCACCGTCCTCGGCCAGCAGGTGTTCGGCGGGCACGGCTACATCCGCGAGTGGGGCATGGAGCAGTTCGTGCGCGATGCCCGCATCGCCCAGATCTACGAAGGCACCAACGGCATTCAGGCGTTGGATCTGATGGGGCGTAAGGTCGCCGCGAACAAGGGCGAGTGGTATGGCCTGTTCCGCGACGAGGTACAGGCGTTCATCGACGACAATGCCGACCTGGGCGAATTCACCGCGCCCTTGTCCGCCGCCCTGGAGCGATTGACCGAAGCGACGGACTCCGTACTGAACAGCGTCGGCGACGACCCGAACGCCATCGGCGCGGCCAGCTGCGATTACCTGAACCTGTTCGGCCTGACCGCCTACGGCTACATGTGGGCGCGTATGGCCAAGGCAGCCCAGGGCGGCAACAGCGAATTCCACACCGCCAAGGTCGAGACGGCCCGGTTCTTCATGCAGCGGTTGCTGCCGGAAACCCTGGCCTATCACGCCAAGGTGCTGGCGGGCAGTGAGACGCTGATGGCGCCCTCGGAAGAGTTGTTTTAAGCGGGAAATCGAGCCGTCACCTGTAGGGCAGAAGAGGTGGAGCCGACATCTGCCGAAGCGGGCATGGCCCGCCTTTTTTGTACATGGATGTACTTATGCTGCGAGCACAGGGATGTGCAGGAGCAGTGTTTCAGCGGGCGATTAAGAGGGCTTCGCCCTCCCGGCGGATGTCAGCTCCACCTCTTCCACCCTACGAACCCCAATCCCTCAACTGCTGCAACTGAGCGGGCGGGCCACATAGTCCGCCGGTGGGGCGTCACCCCAGTGGCGCCATTCTTCGCGGTGCTCGAACGGGGACTGCAACGCCGCCAGGTAGCTGTGCAGGGGAGCGTTATCTCCCTGCTCGGCCGCCTCGATCACTTCCTGCGCCAGGTGTGTCCGCAGCACCGAGACCGGGTTGCGCGCCCTGGCCAGGCTGCGACCCTGGTCCGGCTCCGAGTCCAGCCGTTCGGCCAGTGCCTCGCGCCATTTCCGAAACCGATCCCGATCTACATAGTCGTCATCCAGTTCCGACCAGGCCTCGACCGGCCGGTCCGCCAGAGTCCGGAAACTGTGGTGAAAATCCCGTTCCTCGGCCGCCAGCAATTGCATCCACTCGCTGACCAGTTCCTGATCGTCCGCTTCAATCTCCCCGAGGCCGAGCCGCTCACCCATTAAATGCAGAAAGTGGTTGTTGTAGACCGGTGCGAAGCGTTGCAGCGCCTCCTTCAAAGCGTCCTGGCGGGTGTGTGACACCAACGCCTGGGCCAGACACTGCAGATTCCACAACGCTATATCGGGCTGCCGGTTGAAGGCATAGCGGCCCTGAACATCGGTGTGGTTGCAGATAAAATCCGGCCGGGTGGCGTCGAGAAAGGCGTAGGGCCCGTAGTCGAAGGTATCGCCGATGATGCTCATGTTGTCCGTGTTCATCACCCCGTGGCAAAAGCCATGGGCCATCCAATGCGCCATCAGCGTGGCCGTGCGGTCGACCACCTCGGTAAAAAAAGCGGCGGTCGGGTCATCGTGTTCCAGGCACTCGGGGTAATGGTGCTTCAGGGTGTAATTCAGCAGTTGTTCCAGCTTCTCGGTCTGCTCGCTGAAGGCGAACCACTCGAAATGCCCGAACCGGATGTGCGTGCGCGCGACCCGGGTCAGCATGGCGCCGCGCTCCAACACTTCCCGCTGTACCGGCTCGTCCGACCCGACCAGCGCCAGCGCCCGCGTCGTCGGAATGCCAAGCGCGTGCAAGGCTTCGCTGGCCAGGAACTCCCGGATCGACGACCGCAACACCGCGCGACCGTCGCCGAAGCGACTGAACGGTGTCTTGCCGGCGCCCTTCAGATGGAAATCCCAGTGTTCACCGTCCGGGTCCACCCACTCACCGAGCAACAGGCCACGCCCGTCCCCCAGATCCGGGTTCCAGACACCGAACTGGTGGCCGGCGTACTTCTGCGCGATCGGCTCCGTACCCTGATACAACCCCGCCCCGGAACAGGCCTTCAGCATCTGATCGTCCGGTTCGGCCGGAAACGACAATTCCTCCGCCAGGGCATGATTCCAGCACACCCAGTGCGGATCGCGCAGCGGTGTCGGATTGACCTGAGCATAGGTGTCCGGCAGTTCCCGGGCGTAACGGGTGTCGAACTGGCCGGGTTGGACGGTTTGGGTGTTGGTGGCGTGGGTCATGCTGAACCGATGATTGGCAACTGTATGCTCATCATGGGTTGGATGACGGGCTTTCTCAATGGAGGAAGGAAGAGGCCGGAAAAAAGAAGGCCGGGCCCGGTTTTGGAAAAGGGGGATCCCGATGCGGGAAACCAAAACGGGGATCGGCCTGCCCTGGCCGGCTCAGCTGCCCACTGAGGTGTCCTTTGAGTTGTCCAGATAACCTGTATGTGGTCTCTACGTCCTGTAGCGGGCTGTCCGTTACCCGGAGCTCTCCTTGGCGACGGAAAGAAGTATGACGATTAGTGATGGTTTCCAATAGCGGCGATATGGGACAGGGTTTGTAAGACATTTGCCATTGGTTGTGTGGTTTTGAGGGTTCAGGTGAGGGGGTAGGGGCCTCCGGGGTCGCCGTGAATACATCCATGTAGGCTTGGCGGCCGCGTCCCTGCGGCCGACATCCCCGGAGACCCCTACCCCCTCACCTGAACCCATACTTCCACGGTGCCTCAATCTGATGGCTGGTGGTTGAAGGAATTTTAAGTCGTTGTTGTTCTAGTGGAGGTTTGAGGGGGAAGTGATTGGGCATTTTTCTGGTGGGCAGTGCCCACCCTACGAGTGCCATGAGCGGCGGTAGTTGCACAATTGACTAGCGAGAGGTGGCGGGGTGCTCCCAGGCGGACGTCGGCCCGCAGGGCCGGTTTTTGCTCCTGCAAAACCGGCACTTCCGCCATCCATGGCGGTCGGATTCGGGCCGCCGAGCTTACAGGGAAGTACTTGCAGCGGTCCGTCAGGGAGCACCCCGCCACCTCTCGCGGGTTCCCGGCACTAAGCAGTCCCAGCAGAGGTCAACCCAGCCTCCTCTAGCGGATTCCCGGCAACAAGCCAGCCCGGCCGAAATTTAGGCACAAGCCCGAACAAGGCCTAGTCTTCGGTCAACCGGGCATTCAGCGACTGGATGTTTCGGGCCATGTTCTCGATGAGGGTCATGGTCGTCTCGGGGTGTGATTTGATCAGGGTGACGAACTCGTCTTTGGGGACCGCCAGAACCGTACAGGGTTCGGAGGCGATGACGGTGGCAGAGCGGGGTTCGCCGGTGAAAACGGCCATGGCGCCGAAAATCTCGTCCTGCAGGACTTCGCCGACCTTGTTCTCGGCGACATAGACCTCCGCCCGGCCGTTCAGAATGGTAAACACCTCGTGTGCCGGATCGCCCTCGTTAAGGATCGTCTCGCCCGGAGCGAAGTTCAGGAAGCCCGTCTGTGGCGCCTGGTCCTCATCGCGCTGGTTGCGCGCGAACGCATCCTGGAAGAGCGCGATCTGGGTCATCAGGAAACTGGTCCAGATGGCCTGGCGCTCCTTGGTCTCGTGGGTGTAGCGCAGCAGATCGTCCGCCGCGTGTTGCTCGACCACCACCCCCTCCTCGCAGGCGACGCGAAGGGCCGGGAGCTGGTAGCATTCGTTCAGCCCGATGACGTCGCCCGGTTCGAAATAGAGGCACAGGCGTTCGCCCTGCCAGCCCTGCATCGTACCCGAGCGCACGATGAACAGGTTTTCCGTGGACTGCAGAGCGTAGAGGTCGGTTTGGGCTTCGAGGTTGCGTCGTTCGCCGGGTGGCAGGGATTCGAACAGCTTGTCCGACAGTATCCGGAGGCGTTCCGACAGCTGATCCGCCGTTTCTGACCGTTCTCCCAGTAAAAGCATATAGAATTCTCCCACACAGATGAGCGCAGTATAGCAATCGCCATGTTACAGGAAAGCCAACCCGATCCCGCCTTCGTGTTGAGCCGTCATTGGTCGGAGACCGATAATGGGCTCGAACTGCGCTATTGGCTGAAAATCGGCGACGATGTCCGCTGTTGGACGCTGGAAGGACAGGAGTCGGTCTGTTTCATTCCCGAGCGGGAATGGGCCGCCTGGCATCGGGTCTGGGCCACGCGACCGGTAATGCCCCGAGTCGGAGAGCCCGGTTTGATCTCCCTGGAAGGGGAGGCCGTGCGACCGGTGTATTCCGCGACCTTCACCGAGCAACGCCAATGGGTGCGGCGCGGGCGTGATCAACAACTGCGGGTCTGGGAAGACGATGTGATCCCGAGCGACCGGTTTTTGATGGAACGCTTGATCACCGCGAGCGTGACCCGAGAGGGTAAACGGCTGCGTCCGGCGAGCGTGGAGCCCAAGCTGCGCGTGGTTTCGCTCGACATCGAGACCGCCTGGTACGTCCCCGGGCAATGCCCCGATCTGTACAGCATCGCCGTCGTGACCGAGGATGCCAGCGCGGTTTGGGTGGTGGACCGGGGTCATACCCGGCCGGCGAACGCGCCCGAGGATCTGCACTGGGTCGACTCGGAGCAGGCCTGCCTGGAGGCGTTCATCGACTGGGTTCAGGCCTACGACCCGGACATCCTGGTCGGCTGGGCGGTGGTGGATTTCGATTTGTTCGTGTTGCAACAGCACGCCGATCGCCACAATCGACCGCTCGCCCTGGGGCGCGACGGTTCCGGGGTCCGGTGGCACAAGCGGCAGGGCGGTCCGTCACGCGTCGACATCGAGGGGCGACAGGTGGTGGATGGGCCGGGCACGCTGCGCTCGGCGGCCTGGTACCTGGACAGCTATTCGCTGGAATTCGTGTCCCGCACGATCCTGGGGCGCGGCAAGGCGATCGAGGACAGCGACGACCGGGTCGGCGAAATCGAGCGGCTCTACCGGGAGGAGCCGCTGGCGCTGTACACCTATAACCGCGAAGACGCCCAACTGGTCATCGATATCTTCCGCGAGGCCAAGCTCTGGCACTTCCTGGTCGAGCGAGCCCATCTGACCGGGTTGACGCTGGACCGGATCGGGGCGTCGGCCGCCGCCTTCAGCTACGTTTACCTGCCCCGGTTGCACCGTGCCGGTCGGGTCGCGCCGTCGGTGGGTGAGCAATCACTGACCGAGCACAGCCCGGGCGGCTTCGTCATGGACAGCAAACCGGGCTTGTACGACGACGTACTGGTGCTCGACTTCAAGAGTCTGTACCCGAGCATCATCCGCACCTTTCTGATCGACCCGCTTGGGCTGCACCGGGGTCTGGAAAGCCCGGAAGCGGAGACCGTTCCGGGGTTCCTCGGTGCCCGTTTCCACCGCACCGATCACATTCTGCCCGGTATCATCGACCGGCTCTGGGCCGCGCGAGACGAAGCCAAGCGCGAACAGAACGCGCCCTTGTCCCAGTCCATCAAGATTCTGATGAACTCGTTTTACGGCGTGCTCGGCAGTAATCTCTGCCGCTTCTTCGACCCGCGGCTGGCGAGCTCCATCACCCGGCGCGGCCATCAGATCCTCAACGAAAGCCGCGACCACATCGAGCAGCAGGGTTATCGCGTCATCTACGGCGATACCGATTCCGTCTTCGTCTGGGCCGACCGCCACCCGAACCCGCCCGAACTCGGGCAACAGCTGGCGGGTCAACTGAACAACTGGTGGCGCCAGCGCATACGCACCGAATTCGACCTGGACTGCCATCTCGAAATGGAATTCGAAACCCATTACCGACGCTTCCTGATGCCCACCATTCGCGGGCTGGAGACCGGTTCCAAGAAACGCTACGCCGGCGTGGTGGACGATGGCGGTCGAACGCGGCTGGTGTTCAAGGGCCTGGAAGCGGTTCGGTCCGACTGGACGCCGCTGGCGAAACAGTTTCAGCAGGGCCTTTACCAACGCGTTTTCGACGGCGCCGACTACGCCGCCTACGTTCGCGAGGAAGTCGCCGCCCTCAAGGCCGGGCAGCGGGACGATCGCCTCACCTACCAGCGCCGGCTGCGTCGTCCGCTGTCCTCTTATGAAAAACAGAAACCGCCTCACGTCCAGGCCGCGCTGAAACGCAAGGCCGAACAACCCACCTGGAGCGGCCGCCAGATTGCCTACCGGATGACGGTCAACGGCGTCGAACCCGAGCCCTTTGTCCGCTCGCCGCTGGACTACCAGCACTACCTGGACAAGCAACTCGAACCCATCGCCGACGGAATCCTGCACTTTATGGGAACATCGTTTCGGGAACTGATCGACGAACAGATGAACCTGTTCTGAAAGAAAGGAAGGGGCGCCAACCATTTGGTTCGCGCCTGGGAAAGGAGCGTGGTTTATTGCACCTTATTCAACGTATGGCTTTGACCGGCTGTCAGAATGGTCATCTGGTCTGGACTGAACTGGGTAAAGGTATAGGTCAGTTGTACCGGCTCGACCGACCGGTCCAGGCTGCCACCGCCGCCTTCCTCGATGAATTCGGTGATCACGGTCATCGAGCGGTCTTCGAGTCGCCAAATACCCTGATAATTGTAGATGGTCTCATCAGGAAACGTCTGGGTATAGCGAATCGAACCGTTTTCCTGCAACCGCATCCGCACTTCGCCGCCGTCCGAGCCCCGTCCGAACCAGGTTCCGGTCAGCTGTGAAGGAATGACCTGTACCGGTTCGGCCTTGCGACCACGAACGTTCACTTCCTCGGCGTTCACTTCCTTGGGAGGACGATCGCCATAATGAACGACGCCGTCTTCATCGGTCCATGTGTAGATTTTGCCGGCGGCCATGGCCTGCCCGATCCAGAGTGCCGCCAGTATCAACAGTATGCGTGATGTCATAGAAGGCCCTTGTTCAGCCTGATGCAAATATGATCAATAAGTGTAACCCCGCTTGTCCCGGAATGTGAAATAAACCGATGTGACCGGCTCAGCATAAATAACAATTGCTGGTGGAGCGAGCGGTGACTACGAGATAAGTGCCTGGTGTCGGGTGGTCCCATCCAGGGAAGTCCGCAGCAGGGATGCTGCGGTCTAGGCTCCACGGACGGATTTACGACGACCCTGGATGGGACCACCCGGCACCAGGTACGTATGCCTGGCACCAGGGGTAGACCAACCCTATTAGGCCCCGAGAATCCGGCGCCGAACGTCCAGCAGTTGGGTTTTGTCCAGTCGGGCGCCGGCGTGTTGGACCTTGACGGCCGAGGCCAGGGACGCCAGGGCACCGGCCGTATTGTAACTGCGCCCCTGGGTCAGGCCGTAGAGGAAGGCTCCGGCGAAGGTATCGCCCGCACCGGTGGTGTTCATCGCATTGACCTTGTGGGCGGGAATATCGAACCGGTTGTGCCCGTCATAGGCGACGGCGCCGGCCTCTCCGCGCGTCAGCACCCAGGTTTTGGCCAGTCGGTCGAGGGCGTTCATCGCGTCTTCGAGATCGGTGCGGTGGGTCCAGATCTGGGCTTCTTCTTCGTTGCAGAACAGCAAGTCGCAGCGCTCGCTCAACAGGTCGGTCATCTCGTCCCGGCACAAGCGGGCCACGGCCGGGTCGCAAAAATTGACCGCGATCTTCTTGCCCTGGCGGCGGGCCCGGTCGCGGCAGGCGATGGCGGCTTCGTGGCCGAGTTCGGAAATCAGCAGGTGGCCTTCCAAATAGAGCCAGTTGGCCGAATCGAGGGCGTCGAAATTGACGTCGTCGACGCCGATGTCATCGGTGATGCCGACATAGGTGTTCATGGTGCGCTCGGCATCCGGGGTCACCATCACCAGGCAAACGCCGGTATGGCCATCGGCGATGCGGTCCTTCGGGTCGGTCTCGACGCCGGAGTCGGTCAGCTGCTGGATGTAGAAATCGCCTTCCTCGTCGTCGCCGAGCCGGCAGGAGAAATGACACCGGGCGCCCAACTGGGCCGTCGCGGTGATGGAGTTGGCCCCGCTGCCGCCGTTCATGCGCTTGAGCAGTTGGCCTTCGTCCGTGGCGGCCCGGCGCAGGGTACGCGAGCGGTCGTAGTCGATGAGGGTGCGGTGACCCTTGGCCACTCCCAGCGAGGACAGGAAACGATTGCTGACTAGGTATTCTTCATCCACCAGGGCCTGACCCACGGCGTAGACATCCAATTGACTCATGAGCGCTGATTACTCCCGGCGGTTGACCCAAGCGGTGAAAGGCTGCGGAGTGTATTCATTTTGACCAAGGGGTCAAATCAGGTTCGGCGAAGGATCGCTGTTACACAGTATAGGTGAATAAACAGTCGCCCCTGCCTTACCATTCCCCAACAGAAGTCTGCGCAGTCGGTAAAAGACAAAAGGCCACTCTCGCCCCTATAATCCCGCCCCATGACAAAATCCCAATCTCCCAAACGTCGCAGCCCGAAACGTCCGGCGCGCCGGACGCCCGCGTCCAAAGGACGCCGCACCACTTCGAAACGCACCCGCAAACGGTCATCGAGCCGCTGGCGGATGGTGCGCTGGCGCCTGTTCCAGGTGGGCCTGCTGGGCCTGGCGGTGCTGGTGGTGTGGATGTTCTACCTGAATGCAGTGGTGCGCGACGGCTTCGACGGCCAGCGCTTCTCCATTCCCGCCCGGGTCTACAGCGAGGCGCAGGATCTTTACGCAGGCGCACCGGTCAGCGCCGACCGAGTCGAGATCCTGCTGGACGATCTCGGCTATCGGTCGTCCAGCCGGGTCAACCAGCCGGGACGCTATCGGCGTACCGGCCAGACCATCGAAGTCCATACCCGGGGCTTTGAGTTCTGGGACGGGGCAGAACCGGCGCGTCGGTTGTTGCTGGACTTCAGCCAGGGCAGTGTGAATCGGGTCAGCGAGCCGGACGGTTCAGCCGTCCTGCTGGCGCGGCTGGATCCCCTGTTCATTGGCCAGATCTACCCGGGGGTCAGCGAAGACCGGATTCTGGTGTCGCTCGAAACCGTGCCGCCCACCCTGGTGGCGGGCCTGATCGCGGTGGAGGACCAGCACTTTCTGGATCACCACGGCATTTCCATCGTCGGTATCGCCCGGGCCCTGTGGGCCAATGTGACCTCCGGGTCGATCGAGCAGGGCGGCAGCACATTGACGCAGCAACTGGTCAAGAATCTCTATTTGTCGCCGGATCAGACCTTGTGGCGAAAGGCCAACGAGGCCTTGATGGCGTTGCTGCTCGAGGCGCATTACGACAAGGAGGCCATACTCGAGACCTACCTGAACGAGGTCTACATCGGCCAGCAGGGCCGACGCTCGATCAACGGCTTCGGGCTGGGCGCCCAGTTCTTTTTCGGGTCGCCATTGCCGTCGCTCGATATTCACCAGCAGGCCATGTTGGTCGGGCTGATCAAGGGGCCGTCCTATTACAATCCGCGCCGTAACCCGGAACGGGCCATTCAACGGCGCAATGTCGTTCTTCGCGTCTGGCGCGAGGCCGGGGTGATCTCCCAGGCGGACTATGAGCACGCCACGCGCCAGCCATTGGATGTCAGCGCGGTGCCGGGTCAGGCGAGTTATCCGGCCTTTATGGATCTGGTTCGCCGCCAACTGGCCGAAGGCTACCGTAAGGAGGACTTGTTGGCCGAAGGGCTGACCGTCTTCACCACACTTAACCCGCTGGCCCAGAACAGTCTGGAACAGCGTGTACCGGCCAAGCTGGCCGAGATTGAGCGGCAGCACGGCCTGCAAGCCGGCGATCTCGAGGCCGCCGCCGTGGTCACCCGCCCGTCGACCGGTGATGTGCTTGCCCTGCTCGGTGGTCGGAAACCGGAACTGGCGGGCTTCAACCGGGCGCTGGACGCACGTCGGCCGGTAGGCTCCCTGATGAAACCGGCGGTCTATCTCGCGGCGCTGGAGCAGGGCTATACACTGGCCACGCCGATAAGCGATGCCGAGGTCACGGTCACGGCCGAAGACGGCAAACTCTGGCAGCCTCGTAATTACGACAAGACCTCGCACGGCACTCCGCTGCTGATGGATGCCCTGGTCAACAGCTACAACCAGGCCACGGCCCGGCTCGGCATGACCGTGGGTCTGGCCGAGGTGTTCGATGTCATCGACCGGCTCGGGGTCGATGAGCGGCCGCCGGCGGTGCCGTCGGTGATGCTGGGCGCCCACGGACTGTCGCCGATGCAGGTAGCGCAGTATTTCCAGACCATCGCCGGCAATGGCTTCTACACCCCGCTGAATGCCATTCGCGCCGTGGTCCATCCCGAGGACGGCGTATTGCAGCGCTACGACCTGAGCGTGGAGAATCGTTTTCGCCCCGAGCAGGTTTTCCTGTTGCAGGAAGCCTTGCATGAGGTGACCCGTCAGGGCACGGCGCGGAGCCTGCGCTGGCGATTGCCCGAGCATTGGTGGCTGGCCGGCAAGACCGGCACCACGGACGACAATCGCGATGCCTGGTTCGCCGGCTACAGCGGCGACCGCCAGGCGGTCGTCTGGGTCGGCCGCGATGGCAACGAACCCACGCCGTTGACGGGCTCGACCGGTGCCTTGCCGGTATGGGCGGACATCATGCAGGCCCTGAATCCGGTACAGGAAAGGCGCGGCCAACCGGCCAATGTCGAATGGCTGCCAGTCAACGCCCAGGGCGCGGTGGTGTCGGAACGCTGTGACGGGGCCCGTCCGGTGCCATTCATCAAAGGTACGGCGCCCAACGGCCGTTCGCGGTGCGATGCCGGGGCGGATACACAAACCGAGGGTGAGGAGGACGATTCATGGTGGCAACGCCTGTTCAACTGAGACACACCCAAGTCCGCCGGTGGCTTGCCACCCCCGGTGCCTTGATGCTGAGCGGTCTGATATTGGTTGGCTGCGCCACTCAATCCAGCGACCCGTTTCGTCCGGATACCGGCGGCAAACCGGAGTCGCCGGCCCGTACGGAAACATCGGAACCCGCAATGGACAGCGGAGACGTGGTGGCCGGCCTGCGTCGGGAAGCCTGGGAACAGCAGGCCGTCGGAGAATGGGAAGCGGCCGCCGGACTGCTGGAACGGGCACTGCGTATCGATGCCTCAAAGGCCGAACTTTATCACCAGATCGCCGAAGTCCGGCTGGGGCAGGAGCGCTTCGCCGAAGCGGAGCAGGTGGCGGCCAAGGGGTTGTCACTGGTGGCCGACGATCCCGAGCTGGAAGCCTCATTGTGGCGGGCGACCGCCCAGGCCCGCTCCGGGCAGGGGGACATGTCCGGCGCGCGCGAAGCCCGCGAACGGGCCTGCGCGCTCGGATACTGCTGACCCAAGTTTCGGAGTTTGGGTCGGCCGGGAGGCGGTGGCACGCTTCGGCTGCCGGGTATACCCCTGCGGGGCCGGTGTAAATCCATCCATGGAACCTAGACCGCAACATCCATGTTGCGGACTTCCCCTCAGGGGTATACCCGGCATCCGCCGCTCGTCTGGTCAGCGAACTCCGAACCTTTGGGGGTTAACCGGCTAGCCCACACGGGCGGACAGGTAGGGCAGGCGCCCTTCATCCACACCGAAACAGGCGACCGAGGCCGCGCCTTCGCGAGCGATCAACTGGGGTGTCTCCACCCGGCAGCGATCGTTGGCGAACTCGCAGCGGCCGTGGAAGGCGCAGCCACTGGGCGGGTTGAGCGGTGACGGCAGCTCGCCCTGAAGCCGGATCTTTTCGATGCGGTGTTCCGGATCGATGCGCGGCGTCGAGGACAGCAAGGCCCGGGTATAGGGGTGCTGAGGCGTACCGAAGATCTGCTCGGTCGAACCGTATTCCACCACCTTGCCCAGATACATCACCAGCACCTTGTCGGCGATGTGCTCCACCACGGACAGGTCGTGGGAGATGAATACATAAGCCAGCCCGAGTTCTTTCTGCAGATCCATCATCAGGTTCAGCACCTGGGCCTGGACCGATACATCCAGAGCCGAGACCGGCTCGTCCGCGACAACAACCTTGGGGTTCATCATCAGGCCACGAGCAATGGCGATGCGCTGGCGCTGGCCACCGGAGAACATGTGCGGGTAGCGGTCGTAGTGTTCCGGTTTCAGACCCACCTTCTGCAACAGGCTGATCGCCTTTTCCTTACGCTCTTCCTTGGACAGTTTGGTGTTGATCACCAGCGGTTCTTCCAGGATGGTGCCGACTTTCTTGCGCGGGTTCAGCGAACCATAGGGGTTCTGGAAAATGATCTGGATACGCTGGCGTAACTCCCTGGCCGTTTCCCGGTCGAGCGTGAGCAGGTTCGTGCCGTCGAAATTCAGCTCGCCGGTCGTCGGCCGCTCGATCATCGTCAGCAACCGCGCCAACGTCGACTTGCCGCAGCCGGACTCGCCGACCACCGCCAGTGTCTTGCCGGCTTCGACCGAAAAATCGATCCCGTCGAGCGCCTTGACTGTGCCTTTCGGTTTCATGAAACCCTGGCTGACCTGATAGTACTGTTTCAGGCCGATCCCACTCATGATGGGTTGGGTACGTTGTTCCGTCATTGAGTCGGTCTCCCATTATCGTCCAGGGGGTAAAAACACTTCGACTGACGCCCCTCGGGGCCGTAGTAACCGGGTTCCTCGACCCGGCAACGGTCGGTGGCGTAGGGGCAGCGCGGGTTCAGCAAGCATCCCTGCGGCCGGTCCAGCGCCCCCGGTACCACGCCCGGCAACGCCTTCAGACGGTCGTGGCCCTCGGCGGATTCCGGCAACGAGTTCATCAATGCCTGGGTATAGGGGTGGCGCGGGGCCTTGAAGATCTCGTTCGCCGGTCCGGTTTCAACAATCTGACCGGCGTACATGACCACCACCCGGTCCGCCGCCTCGGCGACCAGAGCCAGGTCATGGGTGATCAGGATCAGGCCCATGTTCTTCTCGCGTTGCAACTTGAGCAGCAATTCGATGATCTGAGCCTGAATGGTCACGTCCAAAGCCGTGGTCGGTTCGTCCGCGATCAGCAATTTCGGGTCGCAGGCGATGGCCATGGCGATCATCACGCGTTGGCTCATGCCACCGGAGAGCTGGTGCGGGTAACTGTCGATGCGGCTCTCGGGGGCCGGAATGCCCACCTGCTGCAGCAAATCGATCGCCTTGGCGCGGCGTTCCTTCTTGCTGCCACCCTGATGGACTTCAATGGCTTCCATGATCTGGTTGCCGACCGTGAAGCTCGGGTTCAGCGAGGTCATCGGGTCCTGGAAGATCATGGCGATTTCATCGCCGGTGATCTTGCGGCGCGCATTCTCGCTCAATCCGATCAGGTTGGTGTGCTCGAAAGTCAGTGAGTCGGCGCGGACTTTGCCGGGGAAATCGATCAGGCCCATCAAGGCCAGCGAAGACACACTCTTGCCCGATCCGGATTCCCCGACGATGCCGAGCACCTCGCCGGCGTCCACGTCGTAACTGATCCGATCGACCGCTGTGAATGGATTGTCGCCGGTGCCGAACGTGACCGACAGGTTGTTCACGGACAGCAATTTCTTGTCGTTGGTCATGTCGGTTTCCTATTGCTTCAGTTTCGGATCGAGCGCATCACGCAGACCGTCGCCCATGAGGTTGAACGCGAGTACGGTCAGCAGGATGATCAGGCCGGGGAAGGTCACAACCCACCAGGCGCTCTGAATGAACTCACGCGCGGTTGCCAGCATGGAACCCCATTCCGGCAGGGGCGGTTGGGCCCCGAGACCCAGGAAACCGAGGGCCGCCATGTCCAAAATGGCGTTGGAGAAACCGAGTGTCGCCTGCACGATCAGCGGCGCCAGGCAGTTCGGCAGAATGGTGATGAACATCAGTCTTAATGAACCGGCACCGGCCACGCGGGAAGACACGACATAGTCCTTGTTGATTTCAGACAGGACCGATGCCCGGGTCAGGCGCACATAGTGCGGTAGATAGACCAGTGAGAGTGCCAGGCTCGAGTTGACGATGCTCGGACCGAGGATGGCGACAATGGCGATGGCCAACAACAGGGCGGGCATGGACAACAGGATGTCGGCGAAACGCATAATGGCGGTGTCGACAAAACCGCCGAAATAGCCGGCGATCAAACCCAGGCAGATACCCATGATCAACGACAGGGTTACGATAAGCAGGCCAATCAACAGCGACAGACGGGCACCGTGAATAAGGCGGGACAGGATATCGCGCCCGACGCCGTCGGTACCGAGCCAGTACTGACTCATGCCACCTTCGGCCCAGACCGGCGGCACCAGGATGGCGTCGCGGAACTGCTCATGCGGATGGTGCGGGGCGATGAAGTTGGCGAATACGGCCAACAACACGATAAAGACGACAAATGCCAACCCGGCCAAGGCCCCCCGGTTCTGGGAAAAATAGAACCAGAACTCGGCCAGCGGGGACATGGGTTTAGCGGAAAGTTGTTGGGTCATGTCCGGCTCCTTACTTGCTGTGTCGCACGCGCGGGTTGACCACGCCGTACATCAGGTCGACCAGCAGGTTGACCAGAATGATGATGGTGGCAATGAGCAGCAGGCCGCCCTGGACCACCGGATAGTCGCGGCGGCTGATCGATTCCACCAGCCATTTGCCGATGCCCGGCCAGGCGAAAATGGTCTCTGTCAGGATGGCGCCACTGAGCAGCAGTCCGACCTGCAACCCCATGACGGTGATGACCGGGATCAGGGCGTTTCGCAAGGCGTGTTTGACGATGATGCGACGCTTGGACAGGCCCTTTGCGCGGGCGGTGCGGATGTAGTCTTCGCCGAGCACTTCCAGCATGGAAGAGCGGGTCATCCGGGCGATGACGGCCATGGGAATGGTGCCGAGGACGATGGACGGCAGAATCAGGTGTTGCACCGCGGCGGTGAAGGCGCCTTCCTCATCGGAGAGCAGGGTATCGATCAGCATGAAACCGGTCACTTCGTCGATCCAGTAGATGACATCCATGCGGCCGGAGACCGGTGTCCAACCCAGGTTGACGGAGAACAGCAGCATCAGCAGCAGCCCCCACCAGAAGATGGGCATCGAGTAGCCGGTCAGTGAAATGGTCATGACAGTGTGATCGAGCAGGCCACCGCGGCGTACGGCGGCCAAAATGCCCAGAGTCAAGCCGACCACGGAGGCGAAAATCGCCGCGCACACGGTCAACTCGATGGTAGCCGGGAACAGGGTCAGGAACTCGGACATGACCGGTTCACGGGAGACGTAGGACGTACCCAGGTCACCCTGCAGGACATTGCCGATGTATTGGAAATATTGTACCCAGATGGGTTTATCCAGCCCGAGCATGGCTTCCAACTCAGCCCGCTCTGTGGCGGTCATCCCCCGTTCGCCCCCCATGACAGTGACCGGGTCGCCGGGGATCAGGTGAATCAGTGCAAAGGCAAACAGCGAGACCCCGATGAACGTAGGGATCACCATGCCTATGCGGCGCAAAATGAAATATAACATCGATTTCTTCTCTCCTACCGGATAGGGCGCACGGAGCCGTACCGGGATTGGAACCGACCCTGGCGGACCGTCGATTCCAGCATGTTCAGCATTACTGAGCGGTCAAGACCGTTACTGGGTCGCGCAGGCTACCCGAAACCGGCAAGCCGGGGTGACACCTTTACACGAAGCCCGATCTGAAACGACAAAGGGCGGCAGGTAGCCTGCCGCCCTGGGGTGGAACGTCACTGAGAGGTCAGGACGATCTTATTCTTCGAGGCTGACGCCATAGAAGTAGTGTGAACCGAACGGGCTCATCTTGTAGCCTTTCACTTCCGGGCGAACCGGCTCGAATACAACGGAGTGCGCGATGGTGATCCAGGGCGCATCCGCCTTGAACACAACCTGGGCTTCCTCGTACAGAGCGGTGCGCTCTTCCATATCGGTCGTCCGCAAAGCCTGTTGTACCAGGCCGTCGAACTCCTCATTGCACCAGAAAGCGCGGTTACCACCGGTTTCGGCGGCCTGGCAGCTCAGCAGGGTGTTGAGGAAGTTGTCCGGGTCGCCGTTGTCGCCGGTCCAGCCCAGCATCATGGTCTGATGCTCGCCGTTCTGGCTGCGCTCGAGGTACTCGCCCCACTCATAGGAGACGATCTCGGCTTCGACACCGATGCGCGCCCAGTCAGCCTGAATCAGCTCCGCCATGCGGCGAGCGTTCGGGTTGTAGGGACGCTGAACCGGCATGGCCCAGATGTCGGTTTCGAAACCGTCCGGGTAACCGGCTTCGGCCAGCAGTTGCTTGGCGTACTCGGTATCGTAGTCGTAGTCGACCACATCTTCGTTGTAGGACCACATGGTCGGCGGGATCGGGTTCTTGGCGATCTGGCCGGCGCCGCGATAGACGGCTTCCAGGATGGCTTCCTTGTTGGTGGCAATGTTCAACGCCTGACGGACCCGCTCGTCACCGAACGGTTCTTTGTTGGTGTTGAACGCCAGATAACCCACGTTCAGGCCCGGTTGGGACAGAACGTTGATGTTCGGGTCGTCCTGCATTTCAGCCACATCGGCCGGGTTCGGATACACCATGTGGTGACATTCGCCGGCACGCAGCTTGGCGTAGCGAACGCTGGCATCCGGGGTGATGGAGAAGACCAGACGGTCGATGTCGGCCTTGCCTTCCCAGTAGGCGTTGTGTGCCACATAGCGAATCAGCGAGTCTTTACGATACTGGGCCAGGATGAACGGACCGGTACCGATCGGGGTCTGGTCGACCTTGGTCGGGGTGCCCGCTTCCATCATTTCGTCCGCGTATTCGGCGGAGTGAATGGAGGCGAAGTCCATCGCCAGGTTGGCCAGGAAGGTGGCGTTCGGCGAGCTCAGCTTGAACTCGACGGTGTAGTCGTCGATCGCCCGGATGGACTCGATCGCCTCGCCCATGCCCATGTAACCGAAATAGGCATAGTCCTTGTTGCTGACTTCATGATAAGGATGGTTTTCGTTCATCTGACGGTTGAAACTGAACAACACGTCCTCGGCGTTGAAGTCCCGCGACGGACGGAAGTCCGAGCGCTGGTGGAACTTGACGTTCTCACGCAGATGGAAGGTGTAGGTCAGGCCGTCATCGGAAATGTCCCAGCTTTCAGCCAGCCCCGGCACGATGTTGGTTTCGCCGCGCTCGAATTCGACGAGACGATTGAACAAAGTGCGGGAAGAGGCGTCGAAAGTGGTCCCCGAGGTGTAAAACGCCGGGTTGAAACCTTCCGGACTCCCCTCTGAACAGTACACAAAGGTGTCTGCAGCTGCTGAAGTGGCCATCGCGGTGGCCAGGGCGGCCCCGGCGAAGAGTGATAGACCTTTTCTCATTATTATCTCCTTAGTTTTATCAAGCCCAGGATCAGGGCTGTTGGATCAGGTATTCCGGTGAGGTCGAAACACCTGCGAACCCTAGCCTCAGCAAGACTGGGACCATGCTGAAGACGTGTTTGTTGGCTCGTTATAACCAGTTTGTTGGTCTTTATAGGTGCACCGAGCATAATGCAGGCCCAAGCATAGGGCAACAGCCGTTATCCTGCCTTGCTGTCAAAGATTCGTTCCATGATGGATGTCTCAATCCTGTAACCTTTGGGGCGGATCAGAATGGTTTTGCGCGCCCCTTTTGGAATATGGTAAAAGAAAGCTGGTGCGGTGATTGCTTTATCGGTATTGGTCTCTTAAAAGAGGTCCAATATGGCGGGAAGCCGATCTTCGCACCCGGTCCCAACCCGCTCCCCCGATGACCGAGGAGAGAAGATGAACCAACACCTGTCAGACCCTGCGGAATCGACTCAGTCGCCTGTGGCCACTGTTTCGTCCCGGCATGCGGGTGCCCGGCTGACACTGGGGTTCTATCTGCTCTCCCGGCACGCACTCAGTGAATGGTGCAACGAATAAACTCCCTGCGGGCTGGCCCCGTCCTCTTGAGCGCATGTCGCACAACCACAACTGGCGGTGCGATTCTGTTTTGCAATGACCGGGGGGCTTATTCAAAATGCCCGCTACAATAACGCACAACAAGCAACCAATTCTGCCAGCCACCACAGAGACACCCCTTCCGGGGCCTGTAGGACCGGCGCCTCCCGAGCAGAAACGGATCAGGAGACCAACATGGGTCAGCAAGACGCCCCGCTGATTGCCACCGACATTCATAAACGGTTCGGTGAGCACGAAGTACTCAAGGGCATATCTCTGGAAGCGCACAAAGGTGACGTGATTTCCGTGATCGGCTCGTCCGGCTCCGGCAAGAGTACCTTTTTGCGGTGCATCAACATGCTGGAGATCCCCACTTCAGGTGACATTCAGGTACACGGTGAGACAGTAAAGTTCAGGCAGACCAAAAAGGGTGAGCGTTTGCCGGCGGACATTCGCCAGGTCGAGAAAATGCGCGCCCAGCTGTCCATGGTGTTTCAGAGTTTCAACCTCTGGTCGCATATGACCGTGATGGAAAACATCATAGAAGCACCGATACACGTCCTGGGAGTCGACAGGAAAGAAGCGATGGACAGGGCCGAAGAACACCTTAACCGGGTCGGACTCTGGGACCGACGTGACTATTACCCGGCTCACATGTCCGGTGGTCAGCAGCAGCGGGCCGCGATCGCCCGGGCTCTGGCGATGAACCCGGAGGTGATGCTGTTCGACGAGCCGACCTCGGCGCTGGACCCGGAACTGGTCGGCGAAGTGCTCAAGGTGATGCGCGGCCTGGCCGAAGAAGGCCGTACCATGGTTGTGGTCACCCACGAGATGGCCTTCGCCAAGGACGTCTCCAACAAGGTGATGTTCCTGCACCAGGGCAAGATCGAGGAATACGGCAATCCGAAAGAGGTGTTCAACAACCCGAAATCGGAACGCTTCAAGCAGTTCATTTCTCCAAGTTACTGACCGTTCGCCGCGGGCGGATGCCCACGGCGAAGGGTGGGAGCGGCGGTTCCGGTCGGACCGGACCGCCCGGACACAGGACGTGTCGGGCATTTGATCGCGCCAAATGTCATGCAACCGAAGTGACGGATTGCAGCCCCGATCAGGGATGGCGGGGTTCCAGCGGTACAACGAAGGCCCAACCCCTAGCGGGCGACGGCTTTCGAACGTGAATCAGGACAACCTGATCGAACCATAAAAAAAGTGGAGTCAACCATAATGAAAAAAGCTCTGTTTGCTGTTGCGGGTATTCTCGCAATGACCTCAGCTGTGCAAGCCGAAGACTGGGATACCATTCGTGCCGGTGTGGACGCACCTTATCCTCCGTTTGAATACAAGGCGCCCGACGGCACCCTGACCGGTTTCGAAATCGAACTGGGTAACGAAGTCTGCCAGGAAATCACCGGCAACGACTGTGAGTGGGTGATCCAGGCATGGGACGGCATCATCCCCGGCCTGCTGGCCCGTAAATACGACATGATCTTCTCCTCCATGTCGATCAACGACGAACGCAAAAAGCGCGTTCTGTTCTCCGAGCCCTACTACACCACCCCGTCAGCCTTCTTCGCCCCGGACGGCAACAACTTCGATCCGGACATGGCATCTGACACCCGCATCGGTGTTCAGCGCGCCACCATCCAGGACACCTACGTGACCGAGTTCCTGCCGGACGCCGAAGTGGTGCGTTACACCACCGCCGACGACATGGTCGTTGACCTGAAAGGCGGCCGTCTGGACGCCATGTTCATCGACGCCCCGGTCGGCCTGGAAATGATCGGTGAAGACGCCGCCATCTCTCAGGTGGGTGAATTCGTCAAGGAACCGAAGCGCATCTTCGGTGAAGGCGTGGGCGCGGCTTTCCGCAAGCGTGACGCGGACCTGGAAGACGCCGTTTCCGCCGCTCTGGAAAAACTGAAGAACGACGGTACTTACGACCGCATCATGGACAAGTACTTCGACTTCGACATCAAGATCTGATCGTCCCGATCGGATGGGCATGGGGCGCTGCGGCGCCCCGTGCCCCATATTCCGTCGCTGTTTTGCTTGGCCTGCGTACCCGCGGGTGGGCAGACCAAACAGAACAGAACTCATCCAACAATAAGAGAGCTTGCCTGTGTTCGATTTAGAAGGGTACGGACCCACGATATTCGGGGGTGCCATCGTTACCATTGAGCTGGCCGTGTTGTCCTTGTTGATGGCCCTGGTTCTGGGCCTGCTCGGTGCCCTGGGCAAACTGTCCAGCAACCGCCTGGCCAAGGGCGTAGCCACCTTTTACACCACACTGATCCGCGGTGTGCCCGACCTGGTGTGGATGATGCTGCTGTACTTCGGTGGCCAGATCGCGATCAACCAGATTTTCGACTTTCTGTATTACGAATTCGGCATCGACTACTACCCCCAGTTCAATGAATTCGTCTCCGGCGTCATCACCATTGGCCTGATTTTCGGGGCCTACATGTCCGAGACCTTTCGAGGCGCCTTCATGGCTGTCGATCGCGGCCAGATCGAAGCCGGCAAGGCTTACGGCATGAGCAACTGGATGGTGTTCCGTCGCATCATGTTCCCGCAGATGATGCGTCATGCCATTCCCGGCATCGCCAACAACTGGCAGGTACTGCTGAAAACAACGGCCCTGGTCAGTGTCATCGGCCTGGCAGACATGGTGCGCCTGGCCACCGAGGCGGCCAAGTCCACCGGCGAACCCTTCAAGTTCTTCCTGCCGGTGGCGGTTGTCTACCTCGCCATCGCGGCGCTGTCCGACTTCACATTCCGTCAACTCAACATCAAATTCAGCGCCGGCGTGGTGAAGGGGTAAGGTACTATGGACGCTTTGATCGCACTGCTCGAAAACAACGACATTTTTACCCCCCGTACGCTGCTGCAATACTGGGGCGGCCTGGTCACCACGGTGCAACTGGTGTTCCTGGCGCTGCTGATCGGCGGGGTTCTGGCCGTACCCCTGGCGCTGATGCGGACCTCGTCCAAGGTCTGGATCAACGGCCCGGTCTGGCTGTTCACCTATGTATTTCGCGGTACACCGCTGCTGATTCAGCTGTATATGATCTACTACGGCGTGACCCTGATCGAGGGTATTCAGGAATCCATCTGGTGGGTAATCTTCGAAGGCGCCTTCTACCCGGCCCTGATCGCCTTCGTGCTGAACACGGCGGCCTATACCACCGAGATATTCCGGGGCGCCATTGTCGCCACCCCGGCCGGCGAAATCGAAGCCGCCAAAGCCTATGGCATGGGCTGGTGGAAACGCACCCGGCGCATCGTATTGCCCAGTGCCTTCCGTCGTGCCATTCCGGCCTACAGCAACGAAGTCATTTTCATGCTGCATGCCAGCGCCATCGCCTCGGTCGTAACCATCATCGACCTGCTCGGTGCAGCCCGGAACATTTATGCCCAGTTCTATGCGCCGTTCCCGGCCTTTATCTTCGTTGGTTGCATCTACCTGGTGCTGACCTTCGGCATACTGGGTATCTTCAAAAAGATCGAAAAACACATGCTGGCGCATCTGCAGCCACGTTGAACCCTTCCTCGGCCGGGGGCTCCCCGGCCGACGTCACGTTAGAACGGAACCCGCCTGAATGTTTGGCCCCCACGACGATTTTCTGAAACACACGCTCGCCACCGCCGATGAAGGCGTCGAACCAAGCTTCGAGGTCCTCTCCGCCGGCACTGAAGTGACCCTTCATGACTGTGGCGTGCTGCGCATCGAACCCAGGATCCCGAGTGATACCTCGCTGGTGATTTCCTGCGCTGTCCATGGCAATGAAACCGCCCCCATCGAGATCGTACGCGACATCGTGCGCGACTTGCTTGATGAAGAACTGAAAGCGGGTCAACGGGTGTTGTTCATCATGGGCAACCCCTGGGCCATGAACATCGCCGAACGCTTTGTCGATGTGAACATGAACCGGCTGTTCGCCGGCGATTGGCAGAACTACGATACGAACCTGAAAGAAGTGAAGCGCGCCGCCAAGCTGGAAGCCTACGTGGCCAACTTCTTCGCCGAGGAACCGACCACCGTCGACAAACGCTACCACTATGACCTGCACACCGCCATTCGCGGCAGCCAGCGCGAGCGCTTCGGTGTCTACCCCTTTGTCGCTGGACGGACCCTGCCGGCCGAGCAGAAAGCCTTTCTCGCCCGTGCCGACATCGACACCGTCCTGCTGCAGCAGAAAGAGGCCACCACCTTCTCCTCTTTCACCTCGTTGAAGCAACACGCCGAAAGCTTCACCCTCGAACTCGGCCAGGTGAAACCCTTCGGCGAAAACGACCTGGGCCGGTACACCGGCATCGACCACGCCCTGCGCGACCTCATCGCCGGCGAACCGCTGCCGAACAAACCCAAGCGTAACGTCACCGAATTTGAAGTCTGCCACGCCATCACCGTGACCAGCGACAACTGGGAATTCTTCATTCCGGACGACGCCCTGAATTTTACCGAATACGCCCCGGGCACCCTGATCTGGCGGGACGGCGACGAAGAATACCGCGTCGGCGACGAACCCGAATACATCGTCTTCCCGAACCCCAAAGTCCCGGTAGGCCACAGAGCCGGCCTGATGCTAAAAGCTAAATAGCAAAGTAGGGTGGGCACCGCCCACCAACACCGTAGGAGCGCAGGCCTCTGCGCGACAAATGGCAGACCGGAACCACCAACCGCCATCACTCGGCACACCATCACCCAACCCACTCACACCCAACCCAAAAGGGCACCAAAGGCGGCACCAAAAACGCACTCACCACCCCGGTCAGACTCATCGCCAACCCGGCGAACGCCCCACAGGTAAACGACCGCTCGAACGCCTGCGCCGTCCCGAACCCATGCGCCGTAACCCCCAACACAAAGCCGTGCAGGGCATCATCGTGCAACCGACACCACCGCATCAGCGTCGGCAACAGCAGCGTACCCACAGCCCCGGTCAACAACACCAACCCAGCCGCCAGCGACCCACTACCGCCAAGACTGTCCGCCATACCAATGGCGATCGGCGTCGTAATCGACTTCGCGCTCATGCTCAACGCCAGAACCTCATCCCCGGTCCACAGCGCCGACAACACCACCGCACTGCCGGCCGCCACCAGCGCCCCGGTCACACAGGCCACCATCAACGGCAACGCCATCTTCCGGATCAGCGCCATGTTCTCATGCAACGGCACCGCCAACGCCACCGTCGCCGGCCCCAACAGGAAATGAATAAACTGCGTATCGCGCTGATACTCCGGATACTCCCACCCGAGCAGCGTGATGACTCCCATCAACGTAAAAATGCTCACAATCACCGGATGCAGCAACGACGTCCGACCGGCCCGGATATACAACTGCTCCGCCAACAAATAGACCCCGATAGTCAGACTCAGGGCCAACAACATCTGCACACTGACGTTCATCGTCTCTCCACCCGAAACAGTTTGAACAAACCAATCATCGCCAACGCCGCCGACACCGTACTCACCGCGATGATCAACAACATCCACAACCCGTTCGCCATCAACCGGTCCCAATGCTCAATCAACCCCACACCGGCCGGCACGAACAGCAAGGTCAAATACCGCAACAACCCCGAGCTCGCATCCGCCAGCCCTTTGGGTACTTTTTTCAACACCGTCAGCGTGCCCCACAACAACACCAGCCCCACCACATTCCCGGGAATGGGCCAGCCGATCCACTGACTCAACGCCTCACCGGCCAGCCAGTAGGTGATTAGGATGAAAAAACCAAAGACCATCTTGTCTCCTGAAGTAAAAAAGGTAGTTCGTCAGACCAACCAATACTTATTAGTGGCCACCAGAATCTTCGAAGTTTCGGCCTTGACGAGAAAGACCAGTACTGGGGACCGGGGGTGCTCTGTAGGGGACATCTGAGGCATGGATGCCGAAGTTAAGCCTACATGGACGTATTCACGGCGGTCCCCGGAAGAGCGCGCCCGGGTCCCAGTACGGATTCCAGCCTCCAAATCCAGATTGTGCCGATATTTGACCAACCGGCCAGCTCGAATCGTGCAACTTAGCCTTGCACCACCCCAACCACCGGTCAATTCCCCTATAAACAGCACTGGCCCTGCCCTCAATCCCCCCTGTATAATCGCGCGCCATGAGTAAACCCAAGAAAAAACCCCAACCCGGGGACAGTACCATCGCCAAAAACAAAAAGGCGCGCCACGAATATCAGATCATCGATAAGTATGAGGCGGGCCTGGAGTTGATGGGCTGGGAAGTCAAAAGCCTGAGAGCCGGCAAGGCCCAGCTCGTCGACAGCTACGTCATCTTCAAGAACAATGAAGCCTGGCTGGTGGGCGCCCACTTCACCCCGTTGAACACCGCTTCAACCCACGTCGTGGCCGACCCGACCCGCTCGCGGAAACTGTTGATGCACCGCCGCGAGATCGACAAGCTGGCCCGACAGGCCGAAATGGAAGGCTATACAGCCGTGTGCTTTGCCTTGTACTGGAAAAAGAACAAGGTCAAGGCGGACATCTGCCTGGTAAAAGGCAAGAAGCTGCACGACAAACGCGCCACCATGAAGGAACGGGACTGGAACCGCCAGAAGCAGCGCGTGCTCAAGGCCTATAACCAATAGGCAGAACCTGTTATACTGCGCCATCAGATAGAGGGGGTTGATATTTAAACCAGCGCCCTTATTTGATGAATTGTATTGGGTAGACTGTACAAGGTACCGGCTTTAGAAACACCGAGAACCACCCCGTTTTACGGGGGCGACATGGCTTCGACGTGGGTTACAAAGCTCAAGGTGCATGCCGAGATGGCAGCCAATCTCGTAAAACCAAAGCTGCAAACCAATAGTTGCAAACGATGACAACTACGAGGGCTACGCTCTAGCGGCGTAAACCCCTCAAAACTGGACCCCTTAACCGGTCCGGCGGTCACTGGGCTGTGCCTGAACGGCTCTACTGACTGTCAAAAATTCAGGATCGCAGTGAAGGTTGTCTGGGCCGGAGCTGTTAAATCTTAAATTCCAGGCTCCCCGAGTCGCACCTGTCCTTCGGTAACGGCAAGGGTAAAACAAAGAAGTGACTAAGCATGTAGGACCGAGAGTGGAGAGCTCGCGGACGCGGGTTCGATTCCCGCCGCCTCCACCAATTCCGGGGCTGGTGAAAACCAGCCCCGACCCCTCCCCACCGCTCTACCATGCGGCTTTCAGACCCGAGGGCAATTTTGCCAAGTGGTCTCGAAACGTCTCCATGGGTCTCCAGAATGGCACAATTTAGGCACAAGCCTTGAGGACGTCTCGACCATCAAGCTGATGGCAGCGATCCTGGCCCGGTTTGTTCAGCGCCTTCTGATACAGAGCTCAAATCCAGATCAAGCCCTTCAAGTCGGGTCCCAGGTGGCCACCTTTTTAGAGCTTACCCCGCCAACAGCCACCCAGGGGCGCACAGTGAAAGGATGTGCCCAGCGGTTGGCTGAGCCCAATTGGTGGCGAACCCGATTGGACCGCTACTTCCGCCAAGCAGTCGATAATGCTTACCGGCACCGGGGCCAGGTCCGAGACGGACGTAGTGCCTACCTCTCCCAGCACATCCACAACGAATACCTCCGATCCCAGCAACTCAGCCAAGAACATCTGGAACGGACTTTCCTCGAAAGTGAGGATGGTGAACGGGTGTCACTGGCGGAAGTCTGGAGAAGTACGGTTGCCAATCCAGCCGTGCGGCGCGCTGAGATGATGACTCGAGTTCGGGGTATGGAGGAATACGCCCAGGCGCATGGGTACAGCGGCCTCTTCGTGACCCTCACCCTACCGTCTGAATACCATGCCTCCTATAAGAAAGGGCACAGGAATCCTCGATTCAATGGCAGTACGCCCAAGGATGGAAATGACCATCTCATGAAGCTCTGGGCTCAGATTCGCGCCAAGCTTCATCGAGATAACCTTCGCCCATTCGGCCTCCGAGTCGTCGAACCTCACCACGACGGATGCCCGCATTGGCACTTGATGCTGTTTACTCCCACGGGGACAGAGACCGCGATAAAGCATGTTTTCGAGCACTACACCCTGAAAGATTCAGCCAGGGCCGACCTACTCAAACATCGCCTGAAAATTGTGGATATAGACCCTGCCCGGGGCAGTGCGGCGGGCTATGTCGCCAAATACGTCTCAAAAAACATCGACGGCGCCCACCTCAATACAGACCAAACCGGTCAGCCTCTCAAGGACACACCAACACGGATTCGGGCATGGGCTAGCACCTGGCGTATTCGCCAATTCCAGTTTATGGGCACTCCACCAGTGGGCGTATGGCGTGAATTGCGACGGTTAATGGGAGCGAGTGGCGGTGGCGGTGCCCTGGGCACAGCTGTTGAGGCGGCCGACCGGGGCGACTGGTTCGGATTTATGGAGGCCATGCAAAAACCTCAAGTCGGCGGTGACGGACTGGGTGTGGAGTTGATGAAGGCCCATACAGAGACCGTCAATCGTTATACCGGCGAAATAGTGACCTCACAATTCAATCGGTACGGCGAGCCTCTGGACGGCAAAGTCATAGGCGTCTGCAGCGGCCTATTTCGAATGCCGACTCGGGTACGGCATTGGTTGGGTACCCAATTTGAGCCCCTGAAAGTGATAGGGCTTGTCGGCCGGCAGGCCGACAACCCTGTCAGTTTCAGGGGCAATCTTGGACTTGTGTAAATAACTGTACGGGGACAGCCAGAATGGCACAGATCACTGAAATACCCATGAACGGATTCACCATACAAGACGCGGTGACCTACCTGAATTACCCGGTTGCGGACAAGTCCAAACCCGCAAGCGAACGCTACCAGTTGATGGAGTTGGGGCTCATCGTGGGTGTACTGACCCTCAATGATGAAGTGGAACTTGTCATCAAAATCGGTGGAGGAGTAGAGCAGTATACGCGGCATGAGTTCTCAGCCAAGTTTGAGGTAGTCGATGATTGAGGCCGTTCAGGACTGGGAAGACTCATTTTCTCCCATGGAGCTCTACATCGCCTCGGGGTGTCGGTTTCCATTTTGGATTGCTTCCTGGGCTTATGCTGAGTACGAAGGTCCATCGAGGGCGTGTGTCACGGGTTGGCTACACCTGGAAGAAGACGCCGAAGGTAATAAAGTCCGCACCTCTAGTCCTCGATTCGAGGGCAGCACAGGCCGATTTTCATGCTATAGAGAAGGCGAACCTTCCAAGATTTTGTCTATCGACAGTGTTTCAACAAAAGGGTGGATATCACCCGTAGATCAAGGAGTAAATGATATGGCCAACAAGTTGAGAGGCGGCCAAACCGTGGAGCAGCTTATGAACAGGTACCACGAAAGACTGGTTTCCATGCAGTGCCTGACCAGCAACTGGATGTTGGAAGCACCTGTATTCGAAATCACGGGGGTTTCGTACAGGGCTCCGGAAAACTCTTCAGGTGTCCGTATGGCAGATCTCATCGAGCAAGAGAGCGCCGGAACGCTCGACATGGAGTCTCAGTTTAAAGTGTATGTGAAGGGGCGGGTCTATGATCGATCGGGCAACCTGGTTTTCGAGGAACAGTTATTGGACCCGCTTTCTGAACCTATTTGGCAGGCCTACGAAGTACGCGATTGAACCTACCCGCTCTTTAACAATCTGTTTAGCTCAGAGCATATCGTCCTGATAACGTCATGTGATCGAAGGTGAATACATGCTCTGGGCTGTACCGGCATTTACCGACAATCCGTCCTTTCATCCCCTGGGAGCGACGACCCGGTTCCACGTAGATTTTTCCGCCGCATATCGGACAAGTGCCTGTGTACGATTTGACTCTAATCGCTCTATTAGCCTTCTTAGATCCCTGGTCTGGGCTATAGGGCTCTATTACCAAATAGGATTGATTTGTGAGCTGTGGGGATAGCCAGAGTGGTGATTCATGGATTCCTATATCGCTCGCCTGAAGGAACGGCCAAATCAGTTTTATTGTGAGCAACAATACGGATATCCCGATGATGATGGTCCAAGTGGCTTGTTTAGGGTATCCCAACGTCACCGCTGCCAAAAACATAGCAATAAAAGATATCAGGATAATTACTGGAGCCAGTGCCATAGACCATGTAAATCGTCCGGTCATCGCAAATTCACTGAGATGCTTTGATAGTCCCCTCAGTTTAGGAGCTGAGAACAGTTCGTATTGTATTGTTAGTGGTGAATCTGCATGTAGGTTTGATACTGGGGCTGAAACCGGGCCGTTTTCCGGTGTCAATGGCTCAGTATCCAGGCAGAGGAATTTACGTTTTCCTTGAGTTTCAGATTTTATTCGCAGTCGCTGTCGTTTTTCCGATTTATTCAGTGTGCTATCTAGATGAGGCCGATATACCTCCAAGTGGTTTTCCAGCTTCTTCAAGTGGCGATTGAGAAAACGCCGGGCTTCTTCCGAATCATTGGTGCGTTTGATTCTGCTGACAATGTCAGTAGTGGTGAAGCTAATTTTATCCTCCGGTACACCTTGCTCTGCATGTTCTCTTGTCATGTCGATCAGAGCTCGGAGCACTTCCATTGGACGAGACTCGGGGTCCACTTCTTCAATTTGAGACAGTGTTAGGAAAGTGGTTTCCGCTACTGATAGCGCTTCACTTTTCGTTGATTGATCCATAGCCAAATTCCTTGAAACCCGCATGAATGCTGATGCTTTACCGGTACGGTACCGGTTCTGACCGGTCAAAACCGATCCAGACCGAGGGAGACTATAACCGAACCCACACCGGAGAAACACATGGGACGGTACGTCACTATCAAACGCTATTCAGAGCTCTCAGGATACTCAGAAGAAGCGATTCGCCAGAAGATTAAGAAAGGGATCTGGCGTCTATCCAAGCATGTCCATCGCGCACCCGATGGTCGTCTGTTAATCAATGTTGAGGAGGTCGAGAAGTGGATCGTAAGCTGCCCAGAGGTATAACGGTTAGAGGGAATAGTCTCCAGTTGAGTTTCACTTATCAAGGTGAACGGTTTCGGGAGTCCCTGCGTATGTCGCCTACCAAGCCAAACATTAACGCAGCCAAGCTGAAGTTGGGGGCCATACAGCATGATATTGCCATGGGTACTTTCGACTTCGGTCGTTACTTTCCCAACAGCAAGCATGCTCTCAGGTTGGGTAATAGTCAAAAGCAATTAATTACAATTGATCGATTGCTTAATGATTGGCTCAAGCGTGTAAAAGATCGTACAGCATATAGCACTCTTAGAGACTACAGTTCATCAGTAAGGTTTCACCTGATTCCAAAGTTTGGTTCTAGAAAAATTGGTGATTTGAAATCAACTGAAGTTGAGGAATGGCTAAACTCTTTGCCGATTACAGGAAAACGGAAAAGGAATATATTAATACCACTTCGCCAGGCATTTGAAGATGCAATATATGATGGACTAGTCGATTACAATCCTATGCAGCGAGTGAGAAACCCAAAGAATACCAGGTCAGAGCCTAATCCATTTTCCCAGCAAGAGGTTGAAAGAATCATAGCTGCATTAGAAGGTCCAGAAAAAAACCTCTTTCTATTTGCATTCGAGTCAGGACTTCGGACATCGGAACTGATCGCGCTTAAATGGGAGGATGTGGATTTTAAATCTGAGCTTATTCATGTGCGAAGAGCCTGTGTTAGGGGGCGGCTTAAAGATACAAAAACGACTTCCGGGTGGAGGTCAGTTACCTTATCAGACAAAGCTGTAAACTGTCTTAGGGATCAATGGAGTCGCCAAGAAAATCAGGACGGATATGTTTTTTATGATCCGAAATACTTACGACGCTGGTCAGATGATCAAGTTATAAGGAAGAGAGTTTGGATGAAAGCCATCAAACGGTCAGGTGTTGAATATAGAAACCCATACCAAACGAGGCATACCTATGCTTCAAGGTTGCTTTCAATGGGTGAAAATCCGCTTAAAGTAGCTTACCAAATGGGCCACAAAGACTGGGGTGTCATTAGGCTAGTATATGGTAGGTGGATAGGTAATAGGTAAAAGCAATGAGTTGGTGGCTGTTTATTTATACAGTATTGTATTATTTGAGGAGTTGAACTGGTAGAATTCGCCACCATTTTCTACAGTATTGAAAAGACCTCAAAAAAAAGGAGGTATATATGGCAGAAGTTACAAGAGTAGCAGAATACTTTTTATTCTTGGATTCAGAGGCAGAAGGTGATGGTATTTCCAATCTGAAACTTCAGAAACTCGCTTATTATGCTCAAGGCTTCTATTTAGCTCTATATAATAGACCTCTGTTTGAAAGTAAGGTCGAAGCATGGACGCATGGTCCAGTCGTTGTAGACCTATATCATCGGTATAAAGGGTATGGGTCCGAAGCCATACCTCCCGCTGACTCCGCAGATTTTTCAGATTTGACAGATGATGAGATTAGTCTGTTAGATGAAGTATTTGATGTTTTTGGTCAATACTCAGCTTGGAAGCTCAGAAACATGAGTCATGAGGACAGGCCATGGCTTGATCATGAGGTTCAGGCGGACGAAATCTCCCAACCAGAGATGGCCGAGTACTTTAAAACTAAGTTAAATTAGTATGTCAGCAAAAAAGAGAACAAGGATCCAAAACAAAGGAGCGAACAAAGGAGGGCGCTTCCATGCGGAAGAACCACCAGACTATAATTCTCGGCCTCCTGTTTTTTCATTAGAAAGGCTCCAGACTGGGGATTATTGTCTTTCCAAATTAGACAAAAACCATAAGGCTGCTTTTGCTGAAGCAATTTTTAAGAGGAAAAACCTCGCCTGGAGAGAAATTGCACGCTCCGGAAGGCATTCTTTAGGGACAGAAAAGATTCCGAAGCACCAAATTAAAGCAGCAATACCCCCATTCATAACAGAAGACCAAGATCATTTTCTTGTTTTTCGTTACCATGGGACATGCCCTATGGTTGGATTCCGGAAGCATGATGTGTTCTATGTGTTGTGGTTTGATCATGACTTCTCACTGTACGATCATTGATCACTTTGACACGATTTAGCCACTCTCCCTTGTAAGTGTTTGAAAGGTAAGAAAATATGCAAGGTTCGATTCCCGCCGCCTCCACCATATCCCAAAAAGGCCACCCAACCGGGTGGCTTTTTTTTTGGGATATGGTGGAGGCGGCGGGAATGGTTCGCTAAAGCGCCGGGTTCGACAAATCGGCAGGACAGCCGATTTGGACGCCCGGAGGGCGCCCCGCAGGGGTGAGGCCCATGGATGGGCCGAATCCTTCCCGCCGCCGTGCAACGCCTCCCCCAACCGGGCAGCTTTTTCTTGAAATATGGTGGAGGCGGCGGGAATGGTTCGCTAAAGCGCCCGGGTTCGACAAATCGGCAGGACAGCCGATTTGGACGCCCAAAGGGCGCCCCACAATTCACTCCGGTTACGGGGTCCAGTTCAGTCATTGCCTTTTTACCGGCGGCTGTGGTGAGGTAGCATCAAGAGCTGCTTTACAACCACGTTTCAATCAGGAGCCATTCGCATGCACATTAATCAGCGTTTCGATGGTGGTAACATTGTTTGTCTGGATGCCTCTGACCCGAGCGCTGTGCAATTGCAGATCCGCTCCGATGTCGGGGATGAGCACAAGCAGTGGTTCTATTTTCAGGTACTGGACGCACGGGATCAGGCATGCCGGTTCGACATCACCAATGCTGGCGAAGTGTCCTACCCCAATGCCTTCCATGACTATCAGGCGGTGGCCTCCTACGATCGTGAGTTCTGGTTTCGGGTGCCTACCCGTTACGATGGCCAGACGCTGACCATCGAGCACAGCCCCGAGACCGACAGTATCTACTATGCTTATTTTGCTCCCTACAGTTTTGAGCGGCATCAGCAACTGATCGCCGCGACGCTGGTCTCGCCACGGGTTCAGGCGGATACATTGTGTATCACCCCGGATGGTCATCCGCTGACCCGCCTGACCATTGGTGAACCCGCCTCAGGCAAGAAAGTGTGCTGGGTCATCGGTCGCCAGCACCCGGGTGAGACCATGGCGGAATGGTGGATGGAGGGTTTTCTGGAGCGACTGCTGGATGAACAGGACAGTCTGAGTCGCCAGCTACTGGAGCATTGCGTGTTTCATGTCGTGCCCAATATGAACCCGGACGGCAGTGTGCGCGGACATCTACGTTGCAACGCCCATGGTCGTAACCTGAACCGGGAGTGGCTGGAACCGAGTAAGGCGTTTTCACCGGAAGTCTATTTTGTGCGCGAAGCCATGGCTAAAACCGGTGTCGACCTCTGCCTGGATGTCCATGGCGATGAAGAACTGCCCTACAACTTCATTGCCGGGGCGGAGGGCATTCCCGCCTGGAACACACACATGGCCGAACAGCTCAACACCTTCAAGTCGGTGCTGCAAACCGTCTGCCCGGATTTCCAGACCGAAGCCGGCTATCCGGTAGCCGAGCCCGGCAAAGCCAACCTGACCCTGTGCACGGCCTATGTGGCCGAACATCACCAATGTCTGGCGATGACACTGGAAATGCCGTTCAAGGACACCACCACGACGCCCATGCCGACGACCGGCTGGTCACCGGACCGCTGCCAGCGCCTGGGGGCAGCGAATCTTGATGCCATGTGGCAGGTCCTGCCGTTGTTGTAATGGAGGGGAAACGATGCGTGGTCGACCCATGACGACACCGGACCCCATCGTACTGATACCCGGAGCTGGGTTGCGGCAGCCTCAGGGCTGAGTGACGAGACAACGGAAACAGTCTGCTGTATTGATGCTAACATTCGGCAATCAGCGCATTGTTAACCCACCTAATCACTTGGATTCTATAAACCCGCTATGAGCCATTCTGAAAAACGCCCGCTCTACATTCCTTACGCAGGGCCAACCCTGCTTGAGTTGCCGTTATTGAACAAAGGCAGCGCCTTTACGCAGGAAGAGCGGGTTTCGTTCAACCTGATCGGGTTGTTGCCACAGAACGTGGAGACCATAGAAGAGCAGGCCGAGCGTGCTTATCGTCAATACCAGCTGTGCCAGAGTGATCTGGACCGGCACATTACCCTGCGCGCGATCCAGGATGACAATGAAACGCTGTTTTTCCGCCTGCTGGAAGATCACCTCGAGGAAATGCTACCCATCATCTATACCCCAACGGTCGGTGAGGCCTGCCAGGAGTTTTCCAATATTTACCGCAACCACCGGGGGTTGTTCATCAGCTACCCGGACCGCGACTATATGGACGATATTCTGCGCAGTGCCACCAAAGACAATGTGAAAGTCATCGTCGTGACCGATGGCGAGCGCATTCTGGGTCTGGGCGATCAGGGCATTGGTGGGATGGGTATTCCCATTGGCAAGTTGTCGCTGTACACCGCCTGTGGTGGCATCAGCCCTGCCAACACCTTGCCGATTATGCTGGATGTGGGCACCAATAATCAGACCCTGTTGAACGACCCCATGTACATGGGCTGGCGCCATAATCGCATCAGCCAGAATGAATACGATGCCTTTATTGAGCAATTCATTCAGGCGGTGAAACGCCGCTGGCCGGATGCCTTGTTGCAGTTTGAAGATTTTGCCCAGACCAACGCCATGCCGCTGCTGGAGCGCTACCGCGATGAGTTGTGCTGCTTCAATGATGACATTCAGGGAACGGCGTCGGTCTGTGTGGCAACGCTGTTGGCGGCCTGTAAGGCCAAGGGCGAACCGGTCAGCGAGCAGCGTGTCGCTTTTGTGGGCGCCGGCTCGGCGGGCTGCGGTATTGCCGAGCAGATTATTGTGGCGATGCAGGATGAAGGCCTGTCGGAAGCCGAGGCCCGCAAGCGCGTTTTTATGGTAGACCGGTTTGGTTTGCTCACCAGCGATATGGTGGACCTTTATGATTTCCAGGCACGGCTGGCACAACCAGCACAGAGTACGGCGGGCTGGCCGGGCACGGACTTGCAGGACGTGGTTGAACAGGTGAAACCCACCATCTTGATCGGTGTGTCCGGTCAGCGGGGCTTGTTCACTGAAGACGTTATTAAGGCGCTGCACGCGGGGTGTGATCGGCCCCTTGTCATGCCATTGTCCAACCCGACCTCCAAAGTCGAGGCCACGCCCGCCGACGTGCTGACCTGGACCCATGGTCAGGCGCTGGTCGCGACAGGTTCGCCCTTTACCCCGGTCACCCTGAACGGCCAGACATACCCTATCGCCCAGTGTAACAACGCCTATATCTTCCCCGGTATCGGTCTCGGTGTGCTGGCTGTTGGCGCCGATCGGATTACCGACACCATGTTGATGGCCGCATCAAAGGCGCTGGCCAATCAAGCACCCATGGTACAAACCGGGGAGGGCGCGCTGCTGCCACCGCTGGCCGAGATACGCGAGACCAGCAAACTGATCGCCTTCGCCGTCGCGCGACAGGCACAAGCCGATGGCGTGGCCCTGATGAGCAGCGAGGAGCATGTTCGCGAGACCATCGAAGCGAACTTCTGGATACCCCGCTATCGGCGGTATCGCCGCCGGGCGGTCTGACTCGGGCGTCGACCCGTTAGATCCTGAATCAGTAATATGCCCTGCGGGACAGGCAGGGCCATCGTCTGGCCGAACCCCACAACGAATACCTTTGAGCCAGCGGCTGTTTATGATGTTTCGGGGTCGGTTGCTGCCGCATCAAATCCTTCGATTCGTTCCAAACAAAGCCGCTCGGCCAGGGACTGCAATAACTGCACTCTCTCGCTCAACCAATCCAGGTCTTCCCGGGTGATCCGATAGGCTGGGCTGTAGCGCGCGCTCACGTAGGCCTGCCGAAGCAATTCGAACCGGTCTTTCTCCTCCCGGGAACCCTGCGGAAACACTTTCAAAAACTCCGGCTCGAGGCTGGCGACCAGGTCGCTCAGTCTTTCCAGGTCGTGGGTCTTGGGTTTGTAGCGGGTGAACACCAGAAGGATGGCGTTGTATAAGCGTTCGGTCTTTTGGTGGAGGTCAAATGCGGCTTCCGTATATTCTTCTTCCGCCAAGCAAAATCTGAATTTCTTGTCGACGCTGTTGACCTTCTCCATCCAATACTCGAAATCCTGTTCCGCCAGCCGCTTCCGTTCCTTGGGGCTCAGTGCTCCTGGCTCGGCCAGCTCCAGTTTCCCCGAGTCGTGCAACATGACGCCTTCCTTGAGGATATCGGCAAAGAAAAACTGACCTTTGGTCAGATTCCGGTTCACGAAGTGGATGTCATGGGCGATCAGGGTCACCGGTGTGCGCAGGCTTCGGGACAGCTCTTTACGCAGCGAATCCTTTCGTTCGATTCTGAGGGCCTTGGCCTCGCTCTTCGCCACCGCCAACAGGTCGAAGTCGCTCTGGTATTGGTAATGAACGCCATCGTCGGCCATTTCTTCCTGCCAGTCGCCACGGGCGTAGCTTCCGAACAGGATCAGCATCTCGGGTTTGACGGATTCCAGGATGATATCCACAGCCCGGCGCAACTCGTGTCTCTTGGGCTCGGGCAGGTGGTCGAGGCTCGTTTTCATGGCGCGATGGTATCAGCTTTCGTGATCGGTGCCAGCTTCGTTAAGAGGCTATCGCCAAGTACGTCCCAATGCAGTTTAATCGATTCGATCAACATCCCATAAATAGAGGCATGAGCGAGTTACAAATATTGACAATCTCTGCGGCCAGTGCCACTTTTACGCTCGACTGTCCCAACTCTGGAGCCGGTGGGCACTCGTCTCTCCTACTCCGAATTGGACCCCCGCAAAGAGCCAAGCTCGAAAACGACCTCTACAACATAGTGCTACTCCACCTCACCCGTGAGGCAATATGAAAGCTCAGCCGCCCTATACCATGACTCCGAAGATTGTGAATCTGATCGCCACGATCAGCGAGACCGTCGGGCGTCTGACCGCATTTGAAGAACAGAACAAGGCATTGCGGCTACGGCGAATCAACCGCGTCCGTACCATTCATGGCTCACTGGCCATTGAAGGCAACACCTTGAGCGAAGCGCAGATCACCGCGATTCTGGACGGCAAGCCAGTCATTGCCCCGCCCCGTGAGGTCCAGGAAGTGAAGAACGCCCTGGCTGCCTATGATCGGTTCGACACTTGGAAGCCAGAGGCCGAAGAAGACTTGTTGGGGGCGCATCGGATTCTAATGTCCGGCCTGATTGACGAGGTGGGCATGTATCGGAACGGCGGCGTGGGAGTGATGTCGGGCCAGCAGGTGATCCATATGGCACCGCCGGCGGACCGGGTACCGCACCTGATGGCCGACCTGTTTGGCTGGCTGGCCGATACGGATGCGCACCCGCTTGTTGCCAGTTCCGTCTTTCACTACGAGTTCGAATTCATCCATCCCTTTGCCGACGGCAACGGCCGTATGGGGCGGTTGTGGCAGAGCCTGATTTTGGCCCGCTGGCATCCTCTGTTTGCAGGCATCCCCGTGGAAAGTCTGGTCTTCGAGCACCAGGCCGAGTACTACCAGTCCATCCAGGAAAGTACCCGCGAGACTGACTCCGCGCCCTTCATCGCCTTCATGCTGCGGATGATCCTCGATACTCTGACCAGCTCGACCCCGGAAGTGGCGCCGGAAGTTACCCCGGAAGTACGACTGATCTCAATTCTTTCCGGAGAGATGACCCGTCAACAGCTCAAAGAGGCGCTCGGGCTGAAAGATGATGAGCATTTCCGCAAAGCCTATCTGCTCCCGGCTCTGGATGCCGGACTGATTGAAATGACCATCCCTGACAAGCCGCGCAGCAGCAAACAGAAATACCGTCTGACAGACAAGGGCCGCCAGGTGATGGCCCGGCACGGTGGTGGGTAACTTACGACAAATTTGCCTGGAGCAAATTTGCACAGCCGAAAGGCTGGTCCCGGAGGAACGGCCTCCAGGGATGGAGGCCGCACAAACGTGAAGCAGTGAGTTTCCGCGCCTGGGCACCGGATTTCGATAGGTGGCCTGAGAGCTGGATGGGTGTTGAGGAAGATCTCGCCTACGGCAAGAAGCTGTTGCCCTGGTTTGCCGGTTTTCTGCAGGCGCTTTATGCCGAGGGTTTGTCCCGAAAGACCTTCGTCCAGTATCGCGACCACCTTTTGTCGCTTGGTGGCACTATCATCCGAGAGGTTTCACTGTACGGGGAGTATCAGGTCGACCCGCTGGAGAGTTTGCGCGAATCGGTGGCTGATGACGGTATTTTGCCCGATCATTACGACCAGATGACCCGGGCCGAATTGAAAGCGTTCGAGCGCATGTGCCGCAGGTTTGAAAAATATCTTGTGGAGTCGTATTGATGTGAGAGGCTCTTTTGCCCTGTCATGGCGTTCGGATAGCTGGTGTTAGAATTGATGACCGGTCGCCGCCGCTTCGAAACCCGCGATCCGTTCAAGGCAAAGACGCGTGGCCAGGGTCTCCAGCAACCGAACCCTCTCGCTCAACCAATCCAGGTCTTCCCGGGTGATCCGATAGGCGGGGCTGTAGCGCGCGCTCACGTAGGCCTGCCGAAGCAATTCGAACCGGTCTTTCTCCTCCTGGGAACCCTGCGGAAACACTTTTAAAAATTCAGGTTCAAGGCTGGCGACCAGGTCGCTCAGTCTTTCCAGGTCGTGGGTCTTGGGTTTGTAGCGGGTGAACACCAGAAGGATGGCGTTGTATAAGCGTTCGGTCTTTTGATGGAGGTTAAAGGCGGCTTCTGAATATTCCTCTTCTTCCAAACAGAATCCGAATACTTTATCGACGCTAGCGACCTTATCCATCCAATACTCGAAATCCTGCTCCGCCAGCCGCTTCCGTTCCTTGGGACTCAGCGCTCCTGGCTCGGCCAGCTCCAGTTTGCCCGAATTGTGCAGCATGACGCCTTCCTTGAGGATATCGGCAAAGAAGAACTGACCTTTGGTCAGATTCCGGTTCACGAAGTGGATGTCATGGGCGATCAGGGTCACCGGTGTGCGCAGGCTTCGGGACAGCTCTTTACGCAGTGAATCCTTTCGTTCGATTCTGAGGGCCTTGGCCTCGCTCTTCGCCACCGCCAACAGGTCGAAGTCGCTCTGGTATTGGTAGTGCACCCCATCGTCGGCCATTTCTTCCTGCCAGTCGCCACGGGCGTAGCTTCCGAACAGGATAAGCATCTCGGGTTTGACGGATTCCAGGATGATGTCCACAGCCCGGCGCAACTCGTGTCGTTTGGGCTCGGGCAGGTGGTCGAGGCTCGTTTTCATGGCCAAATGGTATCAGCTTTCCGTGGGGCTGACAGCGTTCAACCCGAAGTGACTTGTGGCTGATTGCTGTGTGGTCAATTCATGGTCATGCTACAAACCGAATACCTCCAAAATCCGATCGCACAAGGAAGCTCTCATGAAAGCCCTCGTCCTCCGCCAGTACGGCCTCTCCGGTGCCCAAGTCGAGGACGTGGAAACGCCCATCCCCGGTGAAAACCATATCCTTATCAAGGTTCGTGCGGCCTCGCTTAATGACTGGGATCTGGGCATCATCGAGGGCAAACCTCTTGCTCTTCGGCCGATGTATGGCCTGTTCAAGCCTAAAATCCGAACGCCCGGTTGTGACGTCGCCGGCACGGTCTTGTCCGTCGGTGCCAAGGTCAGCCGGTTCAAGGAGGGGGATGCGGTGTATGGCGATCTGCACGACTGCGGTTTTGGCAGCCTCGCCGAATACGCCTTGGCCCGGGAGCAGGATCTGATGCCCATGCCGGCTTCGCTCTCCTTCGAGCAGGCCGCCGCGCTGCCGCATGCCGCCACCCTGGCCTGGCAGGCTATCCACGACGACCTGGAGCGATATGCCGGCGGTTCACTGTTGATCAATGGGGCCGGTGGTGGTGTGGGTCCCATCGCACTGCAACTGGCCAAGCTGAAGAGGATGACGGTGACCGGGGTGGATCGGGCGTCCAAGTTGGCGGCGTTGCAAGAGCAAGGGTTCGACGCTGTCCTGGACGGGGAGGCAGAGGATTTTACCCGACAGGGGAAAGCGTATGACCTGATTCTGGATGTCCAGACCCGCAAGTCGCCAGGCGACTATCTCCGCGCTTTGAAACCGGGTGGTACCTATGTGACGGTGGGTGGGGCCTTGCCGAAGTTGCTGACTATCGGGCTACTGGGGCGTTTTTTTGGCCGGGCTCAATCCAAACAAATTCGGTTGTTGGCCTTGAAAGCCAATGTGGGGCTGGAAGCGCTTCACGCGGTGTTCGAGCTAGGGCAGGTCCGGCCGATTATTGACGGGCCATATCCGCTGGAGGCGGTTCAGGAAGCGCTCCAACGGTATCGTCAGTCACGCCAGGTCGGCCGGGTGGTGATTGTCATGGGACAGTAGGTCGCGTTTGTCTCGTCACCTTCAAGTCCGCCGTGGTTTCGCCCATAATGCTCGAAGCGTCGGGCCGTTCGCTATGGCGCCGATTCAATACGATCCGGAGTCCCCCCTCCTCATGAACGACCATTTGGATATCAGTCCGTTGGAGAAGGCGATTGAACGGCTCGATGAAGGCCTCAAGCGCTATCGACAGGATATAACCGACCTGCAAATCCGCGATGGGTTGGTCCAGCGTTTCGAATTCACCTATGAGCTGAGCCACAAATTGCTGAAACGGTATTTGAAATACGCCTCGGTAACTCCTGAACAGTACGACACCATGCCGTTTCAGGACCTGATCCGCTCGGCCAATGAACAGGGGGTGCTGCGGGGGGATTGGCCAGCCTGGCGCACGTATCGCGAAATGCAAGGGCGTACCAGCCACACCTATGATGAAGAGGTTGCCTTGCAGGTGGTCGCCGGCATTCCCGAGTTTTTGGAGGAGGCGTGCCACCTTCGCGATCAATTGAGGGCGCGCCTCGCATGAACCCGGTTCAGCCACCCATTGACGTCACCCCGGAACAATGGCTCATCATTCAGCGCATTCTCCAGCGGCACCTCGCCGGATACGACGTATGGGCGTTCGGCTCGCGGGCCAGGGGCACGGCAAGACCCTTCTCCGATCTGGATTTGGCCGTCATCACCGAAAAGCCGTTGACGATGAACCGCCTGTCCGCGTTGACGAGTGACTTTTCCGAGTCCGACCTGCCCTGGAAAGTGGATGTTGTGGATTGGTCGACCCTTTCCGATTCCTTCAAACAGATCATCTCCCGGGATAAAGTCGTCTTACAGCACGGCTAAACTAAGGAATTCTAATGTGGATTGCTTTGCTCGCCGTTGTCGCGGGTCTGGCCCTGCTGGTCTGGAGCGCGGATCGATTCGTGGACGGGGCCTCGGCCACCGCGCGTCACTTCGGTATGCCGGCCCTGCTCATCGGCATGGTCATTGTCGGCTTCGGCACCTCGGCGCCGGAAATGGTCGTCTCCGCTTTGGCGGCCACCCAGGGCAATCCGGGGATCGCGCTCGGTAACGCCTACGGTTCCAACATCACCAATATCGCCTTGATTCTCGGGATAACGGCTTTGATCAGCCCCATTGCCGTTCATTCCACCGTACTGCGCAAGGAGTTGCCGATTCTGACCGGCGTGACGCTGCTGGCCATCTGGCAGTTGTGGGACGGTGAACTCACCCGGCTCGACACCTGGATCCTGCTGGGCGTGTTCGCGGTTTTGATGGGATGGACCGTTTTTCAGGGAATGCGCCGGCCGGACGATGCGCTGGGTCGGGAAGTGGAGCAGTCGCTGGAAGTCCACACTATGCCGCTGCGGCGCTCTGTGTTCTGGCTGGTCGTGGGATTGGTGCTGCTGATCGTCAGTTCGCGGGTGCTGGTCTGGGGTGCTGTGGACATCGCCACCCGGCTTGGCGTCAGTGATTTGATCATCGGGCTCACCATTGTGGCGGTGGGCACCTCCTTGCCGGAACTGGCGTCGTCCCTGATCGCCGCCCGCAAAGGGGAACACGATATTGCGCTCGGCAATGTACTGGGTTCGAACCTGTTCAATACACTGGCTGTCGTCGGCATCGCCGGCATGATTTCGCCGATGGCGGTCGGACCGGAATTGCTGGCTCGCGATCTGCCTGTGATGGCGGCGCTGACCGTGTCGCTGTTTGTGATCGGGTATGGGTTTCGGGGCGCCGGGCGGATCAATCGGCTCGAAGGCGGATTGTTGCTGGCGGCGTTTGCCGTTTATACCGGTGTATTGATCGTGTCTGTGTTTGGTGGTTAACGGGTAGGGCAGAAGAGCCCGAGGCGATATCTGCCGTTTGTCGACTGACATAGCCTGGGGATGTAGGGCAGAAGAGCGTAAGCGTTATCTGCCGTTAGCAGGACACTAAGCCACTGGATATGCCAAGGGCAACGTAGCCTACCCACGGCAGATAACGGCTTCGCCTCTTCTGCCCTACAAAACAGGACCACAACTAGGGCAAGTCGAACACCAGCACTTCGGCATGATGGTCCCCCTTGAACTCGACCGTGGCGTCGTCGAAGGCCGCGCCATCACCCGGGCCGATGATTTCGCCGTTGGCGGTGATCAGGCCGTCGACACCATGCACGTACACCTTCTTCCCCTCGGGTTTGAATATCCAGTCCTCACCACCACGATAGCGCCACAGCCGACCATCGGTGTGGGCCCTTAAGGCACCGTCCTCAGTCGGGTGCAGAATAGGCGTGCCCCCCGGTCGTTTTTCAAAGGCTTTCTGGTCGTAACGCGGCTCGACGCCTTTTTCATTCGGCAACAGCCAGATCTGCAGGAAATGCAGCGGCTCGGTGGCGGAGGCGTTGTATTCGCTGTGCAACACGCCGGTGCCGGCGCTCATGATCTGGAATTCACCCGCCTCGATGCGTTGTGTATGGCCCAGGCTGTCCCTGTGCTCAATGGTGCCGTCGAGCACATAGGACAGGATTTCCATGTCCCGGTGGCCGTGCGTCTCGAAGCCGGCGCCGGGGTTGACCCGGTCGTCGTTGATGACCCTCAGCACCGACAGGCCCATATGTTCGGGGTCGTAGTAGTGACCGAACGAGAAACTGTGGCGGCTGAGCAGCCAGCCGAAACTGGCGCGGCCACGGTCGGCGGCGGGGCGTTTGTAGATCATGTCGAATCTCCTCATCCGTTGAAGTGATCATTGGCGGGGCGCTTCCGTGCGCATAGCGAGGCTTTTTGTCAAAGCCGCTCAAATTTTCTGACGGGTTTCGACTAGAGGTCGAGCACTCCGGGCAACTCGGTCAGGGTCCGCAGAATGGCATCCGGCTCCTGGTCCCAGGGGTCGAACAAGACGTCGCCCCGGCGCACCCAGGCGGTACGCCAGCCGGCGGCCTTGGCGCCGAGAATGTCGAACGGGTTGCCCGAGATCAGCCAGGTCCGGTTGGGTTCGGCGTCGGTGGTCTCCAGGAAGTGCTGATACACCCGGGGCGAGGGTTTGAAGGTGCGAATCACCTCGACGCTGACGATGCCTTCCAGATGGCTCAGCAGGTCCGCGTTCGAGAGCAGGTCCGTCGCCACCGCAGCCTCGCCGTTGGTGAAGGCGAACGGCCTCACCGGCAGGTCCTCCAACTGCGCCAGCAGGGTTTTGGCGTCGTCGAAGGGCGGCAGGTGTCGGTAGGTGTCCATCAGAGTGTCTTCCATGTCCGGTTCGATCGAGCGGCCGGCTTCCGCCAGTGCGAAGCGCAGTGCCTGACGGGTGCAGGTGGCGAACGGTTGATAGTGTTCCATCAACGCCTTGCGGAAACTGTACTCCAGTTGCTTGTCGCGCCAGCGTCGGCTGAGACGTTCGCCCAGTTCCGCATCGTCGAGGGCGTCACCGAGCGCCGTCTGGATGCCGCCGGTGTCGATCAGGGTGCCATAAACATCGAAAGCCAGTGTCAGCATGGTCCGCCTCCCGTTGAATCAACGGTTCCCAGACTAGCGCATACCGACAAAGTTGCCATGCCACTTTGGGAGCCGTTGATGCATTGCCCTGGAGCGACTCTGAATTTATTCACAGACGCCCTTGGCCTTGGGCGACGGGTTCACTACAGTTATCGGACCGCCATCGACCCCCGAGACCCATGACGCTGAACGCCAAAGGCCCGCGCTCCATCCAGTTACCGCCCAGCGACGCGGTGCTGGCACCGTTGGCCGCCGAAGAGGCGGCCGAACAGCTGGCCGATTTTATTCGTCGCCACCCGCGCCTGATGATCCTGACCGGCGCCGGTGTCAGCACCGATTCCGGCATTCCCGACTACCGCGACGACCAGGGCGCCTGGAAACGCAAGCAGCCGGTGCAGCATCAGGAATTCATGGGAAGCCTGGCGACGCGCCAGCGCTACTGGGGACGCAGCCTGATCGGCTGGCCGGTGATGAGCCGCTCCCGCCCCAATCCGGCGCATCGTCATCTGGCGGAGCTGGAGCGGCGCGAACGCACCGAGTTGCTGGTCACCCAGAACGTCGACCGGTTGCACCAACGTGCCGGCAGCGAGCGGGTGGTGGACCTGCATGGCCGGGCCGACCGCATCATCTGCATGCGTTGCGACTACGAATGCGACCGTCAGGAAGTGCACGACCGCAGTTTCGACCTGAACCCGCATTTCCACCAGTATCGCGCTACCACGGCACCGGATGGCGATGCCGATCTGGAGGTCGATTTCAGCACCTTCCGGATTTACGATTGCCCGCAATGCGGCGGTGTCCTCAAACCGGATGTGGTCTTTTTCGGCGACAGTGTGCCCAAACCCCGGGTACAGCGGGCGCTGGACGCCCTCGAGGCCAGCGACGCCCTGCTAGTCATCGGCTCCTCGCTGATGGTGTTTTCCGGCTATCGGTTCTGCCGCTACGCCCAGCAGTGGAACACACCGATGGCGACGCTGAATCTGGGTCGCACCCGAGCGGACGATATCGTCTCGCTCAAGCTGAACGCCCGCATCGGCGAGACCCTGTCCGCAACGCTCGACCTATTGTAACCCACAACCTGATACACTGCGCGTTTTCCGTTCGAGAGGGAGTAAGATCGCGTGCGCATCCTGCATACGTCCGATTGGCACATTGGCCGCCAGTTTCACAACCAGTCCTTGCTGGCCGACCAGGCCGAGGTGCTGGAGCAACTGATCGAGCGGGTCGAGACCGACGGCGTGGATGTGGTGCTGATTTCCGGCGATGTCTACGACCGCTCGGTGCCACCCGCCGATGCGGTGGCGTTGCTCAACCGCACCCTGCGCCGACTTTGCCAGGACCTCGAAGTGCCCGTCATCCTGATCAGCGGCAACCACGACAGCGCCGAGCGTCTGGGCTTCGCCGCCGACCTGATGCAGGCGTCCGGCCTGCACATTCTCAGCCGGCTGGACACCGTGACCGAACCGGTGGTGATCGACAAGAACGGGCTGGAGGTGGCGTTTTACGGCATTCCCTACTGCACGCCGGAAGGCGTTCGGGCGGCGTTCGACGAGACCGTCAAGACGTTCGATGAGGCCCATACAGCCTTGGTGGAACGCATCACGGAGGCCTGGCAGCCGGGCCAGCGTCGGGTGTTGCTGTCGCACTGTTTCGTCAGCGGCGGCGATGTGTCCGAGTCCGAGCGACCGTTGTCGGTCGGCGGTGCCGATACCGTCGGCTGGCGGCCGATGAAGGATTTCGACTATGTCGCCCTCGGCCATCTGCACGCGCCCCAGCGCGCCGGCGCCGACCACATTCGCTACGCCGGGTCGCTTCTGAAATACAGTTTCTCCGAGGTTAACCATCACAAGGGCGTTACTCTGGTGGACCTGAACGGCGATGAACCACCGGCGATCCAGCACCGCGCGCTCGCGCCGAAGCGTGATATGCGCATCCTCGAAGGCGCCTTCGCCGACATCCTGGCCCAGGGCGAACAGGACGAACGACCGGACGATTATCTGCTGGTCCGCTTGACCGACAAGAAAGCCATTCTGGACACCCTGAGCCAGTTGCGGGCCGTCTACCCCAACGTCCTGCACCTGGAAAAACCGGGGCTCGATGTCGACCGGGACGCCCGGCTGCACAGCCGCGAACAACTCAAGCGCACCGAAAGCGAGCTCTTCGCCGACTTCTTCGAACAGGCCCAGGGCGAGGCCATGACCGACGAGCAACGCGAAGCGCTGCAATCCATTATCCAGGCTGTTCATCAAGACGAGGAGTCGAACCAGGCATGAAGCCGCTGCACTTGCATATTCAGGCATTCGGCCCCTTCGCCGAGGCCGTCGACATCGACTTCACCGCCTTCGGCGAAAACGCCCTCTTTCTGATCAACGGCCCGACCGGCGCCGGCAAGAGCACCCTGCTGGATGCGCTCTGTTTCGCCCTCTACGGTGAAACCACCGGTGGCAACCGCGAGCGCGAAGCGACCAGTATGCGCTGCGACCAGGCCAGCGACGACCTGGAAACCCGCATTCATCTGGACTTCCTGCTCGGCGACACCGTCTATCACCTCGAACGGACGCCGACTCAGACCGTGGCGAAAAAGCGCGGCGAAGGCACCACCACCCGCCAGACCGACGCCCACGTCTGGAAGGTGCCGGCCAAGGACTGGACCGGCGAGTTCAACGAGGAAGAGGCCGACTACCTGAGCCTCAAAGGCGTGCGCGAGGTCAACGACTGGGTGCTGGACCTGACCGGCCTCAGCGCCGAACAGTTCCGCCAGGTCATGGTGTTGCCCCAGGGCAAGTTCCGCGAACTGTTGCTGGCCTCGTCCAGTGAGCGCGAAGCCATTTTCAGCCAGCTGTTCCAGACTCACATCTACAGCGCCATCGAAACCCGGCTGAAAGACAAGGCCAACACCATCAAGCGTGACCGTGAGCGCATGGCCGACAAGCTCTCGGCCTATCTGCAGTCGGCCGAGGCCGAGTCACCGGCCGAACTGGAAGCCCAGATTCAGGCGCTGGCTCCACGGGTGTCCGAAGCCAAGGCCCTGCTGGACGCGGCGACCCGGGCCGCGACCGACGCCCAGCGTCGCCTCGATGCCGGCCAGGCGCTGAAGCAGCAGTTCGAACAATTGGCCCAGGCTCGCAACGACCTGGCGACACTGGAAGGGCAGGGCGACGCCATCCGGGCACTGGACACCGACATCCAGCGTGCCCGCCAGGCCCAGACACTGGTCCCGGCCTTCGAGGTGCAGGAACAACGTCGGGAACAAGTCCGACGCGAGCACAGCGCTCTGGAACGGGTCACGGCCGACTGCGAGCGCCTGACGCAGGAGGTTCGCGAAGCCGAAGCCCGACGCAAGGCCGCCGAGGCCGACTGGCGCCAACTGGACACCCTGAAAACCGAACGCACCACGCTCGAAGGCCACCGCGACCGCCTGGCGGAGCTGACCCAGGCCCGGCAACGGGAAACCGAGGCAAGCCAGGCCGCCGAACACGCCAGCCAGGCCTATGACGCCTTCAACCAACGCCGGGAGGCGCTCAAGCGGGAACGTCAGACTTTGGAGTCCCGCCAAGCCGAGCTGCAAGCCGACCTCAAACCCCAGGCCGAACGCCAACAACAACGCGCCAACCTGGAACGCTACGGCAAGCTCAAACGGGTCTGGCAGGATGCGGACACCGAAGCCAAACGCCTCGAACAGGCGCTCAAGATGTTGGACCAGCGGTTGGTCGACGCGAACACCCGGTTCGAACAACTAAAGAACCATGCCACCCGTCTGGAAATCCGCTGGCACCAGGGTCAGGCCGCCGAACTCGCCGCCACCCTGGTCGACGGCGAACCCTGCCCGGTCTGCGGCAGCGAAGCCCATCCCCGACCGGCCGCCGCCGATGGCGACGACCGGGTCACCCGCGAAGCCGTTGCCGAAGCCCGCCAGCAACAGGACGCCCAGTGGCGCGAGGTCACACAGCTGCAGACCGAGCGGGCCGAACAGACCCAGGCCATGCGCCACGCCCGCCAGCGGGCCGACGATCAACTGCCCGAACTCGGTGACTACATCGACTGGACCCTGGACGACTTGCGCGACGAATACCGCCGGCTCGACCAGGCGTGTAAGACCCTCGACCAAACCGCCCGCCAACTGGAGGACACCGGCAAGCGCCTGACCGACGTACGCGGTCAGCTCGACGACCTCGACCGCCAGGAAGCCGACCACCGCAAACGCCGCGACACCGCCCTGGCCGACCAGGCCAGCGCCAGCCAGGCCGTTCGCTCGCTGGAACAGGCCGTGCCCGAACAATGGCGCGTGCCCGACACACTGGAAACCCGGCTTCGGGAACTGAACCGGCGCATCGACACCATCCAGCAAACCTACGAACAAGCCCAGAGCCGCCACACAGAACTGAGCGAAGCCCTGGCCGGCAAACAGGCCAGTCGCACCGACCTCAGCAACCGCCTCGACCGGGCGAAACAGGAAAGCGAAGACGCCCAGTCCCACTGGGCCGACGCCCTGAACCGCAGCGACTTCGACAGCAAAGCCGCCTTCCGCCAGGCCAGACTCGACGAAGACGCCATCGGTGAGCGCCAGGCCCGCATCGACACCTACCACCAACAGCGTTCCGAACGGATCGGCGTCATCGACTCCCTGACCGGCAGCCTCAAAGACCAGACCGAACCCGACCTCGACCAACTGCAACAACACCTGAACGCCGCAACGCAGGAACAAAAAGTCGCAACGGACGCCTTCGAGCAACTGCGCTTCGAACACACCACCAAGGAAAAAGCCCTGAAAAACCTCGGCGACGCCCGCAAAGCCCTGGACGAGCTCGACCACCAATACGGCCTCTACGGCACCCTAGCCGACGTCGCCAGCGGTGCCAACGGCCAACGCATCAACCTGCAACGCTTCGTCCTCAGCGTCCTGCTCGACGACGTCCTCATCGAAGCCACCCAACGCCTCAGCCGCATGAGCAAAGGCCGCTACACCCTGCTGCGCAAACGCGACCGCACCAAAGGCAACCGCGCCTCCGGCCTCGACCTCGACGTCGAAGACGCCTACACCGGCAAAACCCGCCCGGTCAACACCCTCTCCGGCGGAGAAAGCTTCATGGCCGCCCTGTCACTCGCGCTGGGCCTGTCCGACGTCGTCCAGGCCTACGCCGGCGGCATCCGACTCGACACCCTCTTCATCGACGAAGGCTTCGGCTCCCTCGACCCCGACGCCCTCGACCTCGCCATCGAAACCCTAATGGACCTGCGCGCCAACGGCCGCACCGTCGGCATCATCTCCCACGTCACCGAACTGAAAGAACAAATGCCCCAACGCATCGATGTCGTGTCGGACCAGCAGGGCAGTAAGGTGAAAGTTGTGGCTTAATAACCGGGTGCCAAAACCCGCACCGGCTGCCGGGTAGACCCAATCAGGGTCGCCATAAACCCATCCCTGGGGGCTTGACGGCAGCATCCATGCTGCCGACACCGAAGCGTCGGACCGCCCTGATTGGGTCTACCCGGCATCCGGCGCTAGCCAATTGGGGCTCAAAGAAACCTATTGAGTAATCAGAGTCAGTTAGTGAATTTTGGCACGGAAGCAAGCTCGCGAGGTGGGGGTAGCCTCACCCGGGGATGTCTGAGGCATGGATGCCGAAGCCAAGCCCCCATGGACGGGTTCACGGCGGCCCCGGGGGAGGCTACCCCTGCCTCGGGAGCGAACCCAGGCACAATAGACAGGACCAACCAACCCACTCAACCATTGACCCAGATCTAAACTTCCAAAAACCACCCAAGGTAACCTCCGCCCAAGCACTTACCCCTTAGGAGTTACCCCCAATGACACTTCACTGGACCTCCGACCTGGAAATCGGCATCCCCGTCATCGACGCCCAGCACCAACGCATCGTCGAATACATCAACCGCGTCGACCACGCCCACCGCACCCACGAATCGGCCGAAGTCCTCAATGTCCTCGACGAACTCGTCGACTACACTCTGAGCCACTTCGCCTTCGAAGAAACCCTCATGGAAGAAGCCGGCTACCCCTTCGCCAAAGCCCACAAAAAAGTGCACCAACTGTTCGCCCGCCGCATCGACAACTTCCAGCAACAGGCCAAAGCCGGCGAAGATATCACCGAAGAGTTGATCCACGTCCTCAAAGCCTGGTTGGTCAATCACATCAAACGCGACGACAACGACTACTCTGATCTCGTGCGTGCCAACCTCGAAGGCGCCACCAAACGCGTCAAGGCTCGCAAGGAAGGCTGGCTCAGCCGTCTGTTCGGCTAAGCCCATATCAGAGGAGGCCACCATGAAAATCGTCTGGTCCAGTGAGTACGAGATCGGTATTCCGGTCATCGACAACCAGCACAAGCGCATCGTCGAATACATCAACACCGTGCACGAACTGCAGGGGCAGCGCGACGCCGAAGCTGAACTGAGGGCCGTGTTGCACAACCTCGTCGACTACACCCTGTCCCACTTCGCCTTCGAGGAATCCCTGATGGAAGAAGCCGGCTACAGCGACCTGGCCGACCATCAACTGGCGCACCAGGCCTTCGCCCGACAGATCGAGCAGCTGCGCAAACGCTTCATTCAGGGCAACGAAGTGGCGTCGGAACTGGCCGGAGTGCTGCAGAGCTGGTTGCTCAAGCACATCCTGACCGATGACCAGAGCTACTCCGATACTGTTAAAAGCCGACTGCTGGGTCGTCGCGGCAAGGCCGCCTCCGGCCAGGTACTGCAGGCCGTTCGCCGGTATCAGCGCTGACCGTCGATCGGTCGCCGGAACAACAGCCGCCAGCGGCTGATCAGCAAAGCCCCGAAAATGATGCAGCAGCCCAACAGCTGCAGCGGGCTCATGCGCTCGGCAAACCAGAGACTGCCGAGCAGGGCCGTCCACACTGGCTCCAGCGTCATGATCACCGCCGCGTGACTGACCTGGGCCATGCCCTGAGCCTTGACCTGGAAGAAAAACCGCAGACAGGTTCCGAGCAGGATACTGGCGGTCAGCCAACCCAGAATCGACCAGCCCGGCCAGACGGGAGCCGGTTCGAGGAAGGAGAACAGGGTCAGCGAGGCGAGACCGGTCACGCCCAACTGGATCGCCGTCAGCGGCAGGGCGGGAATCCGCGCCGCGAACCGGCTGTTCAAGTTGAAATGCACTGAAAAGGCCACCGCCGCCGCCAGAAAGAACCCGTCCGAGGCCGACAGCGAAAACCCGCCTTCCAGACGCAGTAAGGCCAGCCCGACCAGGGCGGTGCCCACCGCTACCCAGGTTGTCGGCGCGGTGCGCACGCCGAACAGGAGCCTTGCCATCAAGGGCGTCAGCACCACGCCCAGACTGGCGATGAAGGCCCCGATCCCCAGATTGGTGGCCAGGCTCAACCCCATGATCCAGAACGACATGGCCGTCGCCATCGCCAGTCCGGTCAGCAGGGCACGGTGCCAGTCGCCTATCGACAAGGCCTTTAACGAACGCCCGCCAACCAGCCCGAGGATCAGCCCGGCGCTGAAAAACCGCACCCCGATAAACAGCAACGGCGTCAGACCCACCAGCGCCTCCTTGGAAAACATCCAGCCGGCGGCGGCGAGCAGGGTAACCAGAACGAGCAGCAGGTCGGATTGCACGGTTCGGGAGACGGACATCGGGGGCGGCGGTTCCAGTGAGAGCGAAGCGCGCATGTTACCAGTATCAGCCACGCTCTGCCGATGCGGTTGCCGCAGGTGGTTTCTTTCGCGCACTACGGGTTTGGCAGGGACGTTCGGGAGACGCCGGAACCATCAGCCTGGCAAAAGGTAGCGAATGTGTGACCCGGGTCTCGACTTGAGGCCGAATTGTTCGTAAACGGCCCCTGACGACCGGCCATTTTCGGGTCGGCTGAACTTTAGACATCTAACCAATATTCCGGTAGTATGCCGCGTCCAGCTCACGAGCTGATCAAAAATTGCACATCGGCCGGGCAGACACCGCCCGCACCGGTGCATCCATCGTGATCGGTGAACCATCCTACCGATACCTGTTTTTTTCGGTCCGCAGCCCGCCCGGGTTCGCACTCTCTGAGACCACTCGGGGTTATCGCCTGCGCGGCCGACGTTGAATGGAGAAGGCTTGATCCGATGTCTGAACAAAAGATCGTACCGATTCATGCCGTCGACGACTGGTCCGACTACAGCTACCAGCGCTTCAAGGTATACACCGCCAAACAACTGGATCAGATCACCCAGTTAGAGGCGTTGTCCGAGGAAACCCGCTTCGAGATGAAGGTCGTCGCCAGTGTATTGCCGTTTCGGGTGAACGAATACGTGATCAACGAACTGATCCAGTGGGACAAGGTACCGAACGACCCCATCTATCAGCTCACCTTTCCACAACGCGGCATGCTGGCCCCGCAACACTACGACCGTGTCGCCGAAGCCATGCGGACGGGCATGGAAAAGAAAGAGCTGGACGCCCTGATCAAAGAGATCCGGAACGAGCTGAATCCGCACCCGGCCGGCCAGATGGAAAAGAACATCCCGACCGTGAACGGCGAGCCGATCAATGGCATTCAGCACAAGTACCGTGAAACCGCTCTGTTTTTCCCGAGCGCCGGTCAGGTGTGCCACAGCTATTGCACCTTCTGTTTCCGCTGGGCCCAGTTCGTCGGCGATAAAGACCTGAAAATCGCCACCAAGGAATCCGGCGACCTGGTCGGTTACCTGCGCGAGCATCCGGAAATCACCGACATCCTGATCACCGGGGGCGATCCGCTGGTGATGAAAACACGCAACCTGCGCGCTTACATCGAGCCTCTGCTGACCGAGGAATTCAGCCATGTGCGCACCATCCGCATCGGCTCGAAGGCGATGACCTTCTGGCCACAGCGGTTCGTGACCGACGCCGACGCCCAGGACCTGCTCGATTTGTTCGAGGAAGTCCAGGCCGCGGGCAAGCACCTGGCCCTGATGGCGCACTACAATCACTGGCAGGAGCTGGAACCGGAAATCGCGCGTGAAGCCATTCGTCGCGTGCGCGCCACCGGCGCCCAGATCCGCGCCCAGGGGCCTTTGCTGAAGCACATCAACGACAACGCCGACGACTGGGCACGCATGTGGCAGATCCAGGTCGAACTGGGCATCATTCCCTACTACATGTTCGTTGAACGCGACACCGGCGCCCGTCACTACTTCGAAATCCCGCTGGTCGAAGCCTGGGAGATCTACCGCGACGCCATGAAACAGGTGTCCGGCATCGCCCGTACGGCACGCGGTCCGTCCATGAGTTCGGACCCGGGCAAGGTCGAGATCCAGGGCGTCACCGAAGTGGCCGGCGAACAAGTCATGGCCCTGCGCATGATTCAGGGGCGCGACCCGGACTGGGTCCAGCGGCCTTTCTTCGCCAAGTACAACCCCGATGCCACCTGGCTGAACCACCTGGAACCGGCCTTCGGCGAAGAGCGTTTCTTTTTCGAAGAAAGCTGATCCCACTGCTGAAAGCGCCGGCGTTTTGCCGGCGCTGCCCCGATTTATTCCCCACCAACCGTCAATTTTGTGAAACGGTCCTCAGTTTGTCCAAAAGTGACACCTTGTCTTAACTTTGCATCCATGACCCGTTAGGGTAAAGATTCCGCTCCTAGTTCGTGCAAGGTTCACAATAATAATGAAACGACAAGCGCTGATTCTGATCGTACTGCTGCTGATCGCCGCCGGTGCCGCCGGAGGCTGGTACTATTATCAAACGTCCATGAAAACGCCGGACATGGCCCTGGATGTCGTTCGCCTGGGTGTCGACGTTCCTTATCCTCCGTATTCCTACCGGAATGAAAACGGGGAATTGACGGGGTTCGAAATCGATCTGGGTAACGCCGTCTGCCGCGAGCTGGGTATTGAATGCGAATGGGTGGTCACACCCTGGGACGACATCATTCCCGGTCTGCAGGACGGTCGCTACGACGCCATCATGTCCTCGATGTCGATCAACGCCGAGCGCGCCGAAAAAGTCGATTTCGGCGAAGCCTACTATTCCACGCCCTCGGTGTTGTTCACCCATGAAGATTCCGGCATCACGTCCGCCAGAGACAGTGATCTGGAAGGCCGAACCGTCGGTGTCGTCGGCGGTTACATCCAGGAAGACTACCTGCGGGAAGAATACGGCGACTCGATTCAGTTGCGTCCCTTCGAGTCCAATGCCGCTCTGAACGAAGCCATCCGCGGCGGCGAAGTCGATGTCGCCTTTATGGACTACCCCATCTGGGAACAGGAGTTCATGATCGAAGGCGAATACCCGATCATCGGCGATCCGCAACAGCTCGGCAAGGGCGTCGGCATGGCGTTCCGCAAGGACGATGACGATTTGCGCCGGCTGTTCAATCGCGGGCTCGACGCCGTCAAGAGCGACGGAACCTATACCCGCATCCGCAAGGACTATCTGTTCTTCAAGATCATCGTCGACTGACCCGCGCTCCGCAGGCCCCGGCGACTGTTCGCCGGGGCTTTCCCGCCTGCATCCGCTCCAATCATCTGGTTCTCAGAATCTCCGTGCGGTATAGTGTGTCGCAAGCTGTAACCGGTTACAGCAAGATATGAATCCGCTGGCAGGAGACAGACATGACAGGATGGGAGCTGGTGGTTCGAACCGCTTCGTACTTGGGCGAAACACCGCTGTGGGATCCGGCCCGGCAGGCGTTGTACTGGGTCAACATCATGGACGGGGAAGTCCACCGGTTCGGTTGTCTGGACGAATGGCACCAGCACTGGACCCTGGATGCCTACACGGCCGGCCTGGCGCTGACCGATCAGGCCGATGCAGTGCTGGTCGCGACGCATCTCGGCCTGGTCGTTCTGAATACCCGAACCGGACAGGTCACCCCCTGGAGCGGACCCTGCTGGCCACCGCACCCTGAGATACGCCCCAATGAAGCCCGGGTGGATGCTCGGGGCCGGCTCTGGCTGGGTACCACGCATCTGGATGAATCCCTGTCGGAAGGGGTGCTCTGTCGACTGGACGGGCGCAACGTCGAGACCCTGATGACCGGTCTCGGCATTCCCAACACCCTGGTCTGGAGCCCGGACGGGCGCTGGTTCTACAACGCCGACTCGGCGCGCCAGACACTGTGGCGCTACCCGTTCGATGAAACGTCCGGACGTATCGGTGCCGGCGAGCCCTTCTTCTCGGTGGAAGGACAGGACGGCACCATCGACGGTTCGGCCATGGATGAAACCGGATGCCTCTGGACCTGCCTGTGGGGGCAGGGCAGGATGGTGCGTCTGCGGCCCGATGGGCGGGTGGACCGGGAGATACCAACGCCGGTCACGAATCCGACGTCCTGTTGCTTCGGCGGTCCGGACATGAAAACCCTCTACCTGACCAGTGCGCGCAAGCATCTTAGCCCGGCGCAGCTGGAACGCGAGCCCCTGGCCGGTTCCATACTCCGGATGCGAACCGAGGTGGCCGGGCTGCCGATCCCGGCTTTCCGGGGCGCTTGAGCCTTCAGTCGGCCGGTTGCAGCCGCAGCAGACGACCGCTGTCCGTGGTCAGATAGAGTCGGCCCTCCGGGTCCACCGCCACATCGCGGATGCGTTCACCCAGCGACTCCAGCAACCGCTCCTCGCCGACCGCTTCGCCGGCTTCGTTGAGTACAACCCGGTTCAGGTGGGTCAACACCAGTGCGCCGGCGAGGAGGTTGCCGCGCCATTCGGGAAAAGCCTCGCCCCGGTAATGGACCAGACTGCCCGGTGCGATGGAGGGGATGTACACCTTGACCGGGTCGGCCATGCCCGGCTTGCTGGTGGCTTCGCCCACGTCCACGGGTCCGTAGTATTCCTTGCCGTGTGAAACCACCGGCCAGCCATAGTTGGCCCCTTTTTCAATCAGGTTGATTTCATCGCCGCCGCGCGGCCCATGTTCGATTTCCCACAGCCGATTCGTGGCCGGGTCGTAAGCCAGGCCTTGGGGATTGCGGTGACCATAACTCCAGATTTCGGGCAGGGCGTTTTCGCGATCGACAAACGGATTGTCCCCGGGGATGCTGCCGTCGAGATTCAGTCGCATCAGCGCGCCGGCATGGGTGGTCAGATCCTGACCGTTGGGCCGGTTACCCCGGTCGCCGACGCCGAAAAACACGTGTCCGGCCTGGTCGAAAGCGATGCGGCTGCCGAAGTGTCGGCCGGTGCCGGAAGCTGAGCGGGTGACCAGTAGGTCGGTCCAGTCCGTCAGCCGGGTGTCGGAGAGTTTTGCCCGCGCCAGTGTGGTCACGGCGCCATCCGGCGTAGCTTTACTGTAGGTGAAATAGAGCCAGCCGGTGTCGGGGTAATCGGGTCCGGTCGCGACATCGAGCAGGCCGCCCTGTCCACGCGCCGCGACGTCGGGCAAGCCCTGCACCGGTCGGCGTTCGCCGGTATCGAGGTTCAGGCGCACGGCGCCTCCGCTGCGCTGGGTGATCAACAACGCCCGTTCATTGACGAAGGCCATGCCCCAGGGGACATTGAGCCCGGTGGCGACCTCTTCGACCTCGAACGCCTGGCCGGCGCTGGTGTCCGACAGAATAACCCGGGCCTGCGCTGACGCAGCCAACGAGCCGATGCAGATCAGAACGAACAGTATTCGGACCATGGTGGGCCTCCTTGGGCTGGAACCTGAACTCTAACCTTGTTGTACGTTCGCCGCTTGTCAATGGCTCAGGTGCGTAAAGACAGCTGTGTGTATCCGGGTATACTGGGCGCCATGAATCGATTGTTGATCCTGCTTATTTTGTTCGGCAGCCAACTGGGGCTGTCCGATTTTCTGCTGTTGCCGGTCTACGCCGCCCGCCACGGCGAATTGAGCTTTCTGGCTTTGTATGCCTTGTTCAAGCTGGTGATCGTATTGCCCTTGTTGCATGCCGAACTGGTGGCCGGTCGTTACTACCGGGTGTCACCGTTCGAGCTGGTGCTTGATTCGAGTGTGCGCCGTTGGGGGTTCGGTCTGCTCGGGGCATTGTTGCTGGCCGTCCTTTTCGTGGTCGCCAACAACCTGCATAACGCCGCCTGGACTCTGGCGGTCGGCCAGGACGCCCTGACCGGTACCCTGGCCGGTTTCGACAGTCTGGACCGGGTGCTGTACTGGTATGATCTCGGTTCGGATCGGGTCCGACTGGGGCAGTTGATGCTGTTGCTGGTCGGGCTGCTGGCTCTGATCGCCTGGTTCGCCTGGTATGGCATGGCTCTGGTGTATGCGCTGATCCTGCCGCTGTGTCTGGCCCTGGTCGTGATCCAGCTTCCTCAATTAAGCGAGTTGTCCGCCCGCTGGGGATGGCAGCCGATCCGGGTCGACGCGGTCTTCCTCGCGTTACGGTACGCCCTGACCTCGTCCATCGCCGGTTTCATGGTCTGGTACCTGGTCGGCTGCCGGTTGCCGCAGAGCCTGCCGACCGGACGCTGGGTATTGTCCGTGCAACTGTTCGACCTGCTGCTGGGAATGGTGATCGTGGCGACGGTTGTGCCGGGCCTCGAAGCCGTCACACGCAGCGCGGACTCGGGCGTGGTCCTGCAGGCCTTGGTCGAGCGGGTCGCCGGCCGGGATCTGACCGCCGACCTGTCCCTGTTTCTCTGGCTGGCGGTGGCGATTGGCGCTCTGGGCAGTCTGCCGCTGCTGTTGCTGGTGACGCTGGCGGTCAGTGGACGTACGCATCGGGGCGGGCTGTTGCTGATTCTCGCACTGGGGCTGTTGTTGGGGCTGTTGGCTCTGGTCTCGGCCCAGGCCCAGGCATCGCTGACCTGGTACGGCATGCCGCTGACCGAAGTGCTGAACTGGTTCAGTTTCAGTGTCGTAGCCCCGGTCATGGCTACGTTGACCGCTCTGTGGGTGGGCTGGGGGCTGTCGCCCAATCAGGTTCTTAAGCAGGTCAACCCCAAGACCGGAAGTCGATATCTGGCCTGGCGGCTCTCGGTCAAATTTGTGATCCCGTTGGCGCTTGCGTTAACATTCGCTCGCGCAACCTTGGGACTCGGCGGCGTAACCGTGCCCTGGATTCTGGGAGCGATCCTCTCGGGCGTGCTGCTGTGGCGCGTTTGGCTCTGGCTCAAACGTCAGGCCTTGTATCCCCATTTCTAGCCCGATCCGGATCTGCCGGGCGGCAACACAGACAGGCATTCATGACAGAGATACATCGTTCGGCCCTGGTGCCGCATTCCGCCGAAACGCTCTTCGACCTGATCAACCACGTGCCGGCCTACCCGGATTTTCTCGAAGAAGTGGTGGCCGCCGACGTGCTGGAAGTCTCCGAGACGCACATGGTCGGCCGGATGGTAGTGCGCAAGGCCGGGATCGAGAAAACCCTGGTTACCCACAATCGCCTGGAGCGGCCGCACCGGATCGAACTCACCCTGAAGCACGGGCCGCTGAAGAGCCTGAACGGTATCTGGACGCTCAAACCCCTGGGCGACAACGGCTGCCGGGTGTCGCTCGATTTGAGTTTTGAAACCCAGGGCCAACTCACCGCCATGGCCTTCGGGCCCATATTCAAACAATTGGCCGACCGCATGGTCGATGCTTTCGTACGTCGCGCGGACGAACGCGCCCGATCAGCCTGAGGACATGTCATGGAAATGATGAAAGTGGAAGTGGCCTACGCCACACCGGAAAAACAGGTCATCGTCGAGGTGGACGTACCGGAAGGGACGACCCTGGTCGAGGCCGTACGCCAGAGCGGTATCGAACGGGAGTTCCCGGGGCTTGAGCCGGATAGCTTGCCGATGGGGATATTCGGAAGAAAAGTACCGAAACCGGACCAGGAGCAATTGCACCCCGGCGACCGGGTGGAGCTTTACCGGCCGTTGCTGATCGACCCCAAACAGGCCCGGCAGAACCGGGCCGCCAAAGCCAAGCAGGCGAAATCGACCTGACCCGGAAGCGTCGGCGTCGCGCGTCGTCCCGTGAAACGACTACGATTCGCGGGTGATGCGGCTGACCTTGCCGTTGTCGAATTCGACAATGATGTGGCGGTATTTCCCTTCGTTTTCATGAATCGGGTAAATCCACCGGTCACTGGGCGATTCGCCGGTCAGCATGGGCGTCCCCAGCAGGAATTGAACCTGTTCGGTGGACATGCCGGTCTGCAATTGACGCAATTGCTCTTCCTTGACGAAGTTGCCCTGTTTGAGTTCCGGTTCGTAGGGGGTGAACAGTGCACAGCCGGACAACAGCACGGCGGTCAAACCGGTGGCAATTACCTTTGTTCTTTTCTGGCGCAAATCGTTATCATCCTGTGTAAACGTAAACAACGAACCCACTGACGTCTGTAATTGACGGGATACCTGATGCCGACCCGCCTGCCGGGTCGCCGCGCAGTGTACCACAGAGACTGGAGGAGACGAGAAGGTGACCACCCAAAATCAGGAACTGAAAAAAGTCGGTTTGAAGGTAACCTTGCCGCGGCTGAAAATTCTGCAGATGTTCGAGAGCAACCCCGACGGTCACATGAGTGCGGAAGAAGTCTACAAGGCGCTTCAGGACAGTGGCGAGGACGTGGGGCTGGCCACGGTGTACCGGGTACTGACCCAATTCGAATCCGCCGGTTTGGTCTCGAAGCACAATTTCGACGGAACCCACGCGGTGTATGAGCTGGCGAGCGAAGAGCATCACGATCACATGGTCAATGTCGACAACGGCGAAGTGGTCGAATTCGTCGACGATGTGATCGAGAAACGGCAGCACGAAATCGCCGAACAGCACGGTTTCGAGTTGGTCGACCACAGCCTGGTGCTCTACGTACGGGCAAAAAAGGGCTGATTTGGTCGTTTTTGGGGTGGCCCGAGCGTGAACCCGTTCCGGTCTTGAGCGTCCGCCATGCAGTACACTGGCCGTCCAAGTGCCACTGAACATAAACGAGGAGCCGTATGAAACGTCTGTGTGCCTGGGTGTTGGCCGCTGTGGTCAGCGTGGGTGTATTCGCCGATGTCAACGAGGGCGATGCCCTGCCGTCCTTCCGCCTGCCGACGCTCGATGGTCGGGTACTCGACAGCCAGGCCCTGGAAGGCCGGGTGGTCTACATCGATTTCTGGGCGAGCTGGTGCACCACCTGCCGCAAGTCCTTTCCCGAACTGAACGAATTGCACGCCGAGCTGAAAAGTCGCGGCATCGTCTTTATCGGCATCAATACCGACGAAGACCCGGCCCTGGCCGAACGGTTCCTGAGCGGCACACCGGTGGATTTTCTCATTTTGTCCGACAAGTCCCAGGAAGTGGTCAGTCAGTTCAACCCGACCGGCTTCCCGACGGCATACGTGATCGACAAGCAGGGGCAGGTGCATACCGTGAAAGAAGGTTATGCCGGGAAAGAGGCCACCCGGGAATTGCTGCTGAGCCTGCTGTAACAGTTCAAATTATCGCGCACGGAGTGCGCTCCTACGCTTAAACCTAGTGTAGGAGCGCACTCCGTGCGCGATTCATAGCCCTACCAGGGGCTTAATGCTGCCGCTGATGCCGCATCAGCATCTCTTCCGCATGCGCCCGGGTCTGGGCCGTAATGTCGATCCCTCCCAACATCCGCGCGATCTCATCGACGCGGCGTTCCTCGGTAATCGGTCTAATATCGGTGCGGGTCTGGTTGTCCGCCTGCTGCTTGGCGACCACGCAGTGGTGATGGCCGAGAGCGGCCACCTGCGGCAGGTGGGTCACGCAAATCACCTGTCCGCGTTCACCGACTGCCCGCAGCATCAAGCCCACGATCTCCGCCGTCGCGCCGCTGATGCCGACATCGACTTCGTCGAACACCAGGGTCGGAATAGTGCTGTGCTCGGCGCAGATCACCTGAATGGCCAGGGATATGCGGGACAACTCCCCGCCGGAGGCGACTTTGGCCAGGGTGCGCAGCGGTTGGCCCTGGTTCATGCTGACCCGGAATTCGACCCGGTTCAGGCCCGTTGGTGACGGCGTCTCCAGGCGTTCGCACACCGCTTCGAACCGTGCACCCGGCATCGAAAGCTGGTTCAGCTTGTCCATAACTTCGACGCCGAACCGCTCGGCGGCGGCCAGTCGTTGGTCCGAGAGAGCTTCGGCTGCGGTCTGGTAGGCCTGTTCCAGTTCGGCGACCTCGGTTTCCAATTGATCCAGCCCGGAAACGTCGGCGGTCAGTTGCTCCAGTTCGACCGCCAGAGCCGCAGTGTGCTCGGGCAGGGCTTCGGAGCGTACCTGATGCTTGCGTGCCAGGCTGTGAATACGGTCCAGCCGGTCTTCGACATACCGCACCCGCTCTTCATCCACCTCGAAGCTGGTCAGGTACTGGTCGAGGTCATTGACCGCCTCCTGGGCTTGAATCAGGGCACTGTCGAGTAATTCCAGTGCATTGGACAGGGATTCGTTGTCGTCCTTCAGCCCTTGCAGCCGGTGCAGTGATTGCTTCAGCGGACCTAGGGCATCGCTCCCGCCTTCCTCGGATTCCAGCAATTGCCGGGCCGCGTAGGCTTCGGTCACCAGGGTTTCGGTCTGGTTGTAGCGGCGGAATTCCTGTTCCAGGGCCTCCACCTCGCCCTCCTGCAGGGCGAGGGCGCTCAATTCGTCGAACTGGTATTCCAGCAGTTGCTGACGAGCGCTGTTGTCATCGGCCTGCTCCTTGAGCTGCTTGTATTTGCGGGCCTTGCCCTGCCAGCGAATCCAGGCATCCTTGACCGTCTGTAACGCCTCGTCGTGACCGGCGTATTCATCCAGCAGCCGCAGGTGGGTGTCGGTACGCAGCAGGGATTGGTGGGCGTGCTGACTGTGCACGTCGATCAGGTCCTCGCCCAGTGCCTTTAACTCACCGAGCGGGACCGGCTGGCCGTTGATGTAGGCGCGCGAACGCCCCTCGGCGGAGACGGTGCGGCGCAGGATGCAGTCGTCTCCCTGGTCCAAGTCGCGCTCCTCCAGCCAGGCGCGGGCGTCGGGAATACGGGCGACATTGAAACTGGCGGTCACTTCGGCCCGCTTTTCGCCGTGGCGGACAATGCTGCTGTCGGCGCGTTCGCCCAGCGCCAGCGCCAGCCCATTGAGCAGGATGGACTTGCCGGCCCCGGTTTCCCCGGAAATCGACGTCATCCCCTGTTGCCATTCAATCTCGATGTTATCGGCAATGGCAATGTTACGAATCACCAGGTTGTGCAGCATGAGACGGCTCCTTCGACGCCCAAAATACTGTGTTTTTGTACAGTAAGTTTATCCATTTGGCAATAGCCGCAACCTCACGGGCCTGTTATGTCTTGAAAACGAAAACGGCGGCCCAATAAACAAGCGCCAGTTGCAGTCCTCCCGGATACGGTCGGCGATATCGCCCGGCCCCATCGACGAATCGGTCCTGCTCGATATGAGCCGGATCGGGCTTTGCGCGGAGGATGACACTTTCCACATGACAGTATCGATTGGGTTCGCACGATGGCAGACGAAGATAAAACCGTAGAGACACAGGAAGACGTTCAGGTGGACGAGACGGCCGAACAGGGTCGGGAAGACGGTATCGAACCGGAGCAGGATCTGGCCGCCGAGCTGGAAGCGGCACGGGAAGAGATCCAGTCCTACAAGGATCAATACCTGCGGTCCGAAGCCGAGATGTCCAATCTGCGTCGCCGGGTCGAGAAGGACGTAGAGAATGCCCACAAATTCGGGCAGGAGAAGCTGGTCAAGGAGATCCTGACCGTCGCCGACAACCTTGAGCGCACGCTGGCGGCCATTGAAACGGATTCCGACGACATCAAACCGCTGAAAGAAGGCGTGGAGATGACCCTGAAAGGTCTGCTCGACACCTTCGGCAAATTCAGCATCGAACCGATTGACCCGGAAGGGGAGCCGTTCGATCCGCAACTGCACCAGGCCATGACCATGGTCGAGAACCCGGAGGTGGAGCCGAACACGGTCATTTCCGTGATGCAAAAGGGCTACACCCTGCACGGCCGACTGGTTCGGCCGGCGATGGTCGTCGTCAGTAAGGGCGGCGGCAGTGGCAAAACCATCGATGAAACGGCCTGAGTCGGCGAAGGCTCGGCATAACCCGATTAAAAGTAGGGTCTTGAATTCAACGAAGCTGCTCTCATATATCGAAGCAAGCTGGTAAAACGAACTACGGAGCGTCAGTAAAAATGGGCAAAATCATAGGCATCGATTTGGGCACCACCAACTCGTGTGTGGCCATCATGGAAGGCGACAAGCCAAAGGTGATCGAAAACGTCGAGGGCGATCGTACCACCCCGTCCATTGTCGCCTTTACCGATGACGACGAAACACTGGTGGGGCAGCCGGCCAAGCGCCAGGCCGTCACCAACCCCGACAACACCCTCTACGCGGTCAAGCGTCTGATCGGCCGTCGGTTCGAGGACGATGTTGTACAGAAAGACATCAAGATGGTCCCGTACAAGATCGTCAAGGCCGACAACGGCGATGCCTGGGTGGAAGTGAAGGGCGAAAAGAAAGCACCGCCCCAGATTTCCGCCGAAGTGCTGAAGAAGATGAAGAAAACCGCCGAGGAATACCTGGGCGAGGCCGTCACCGAAGCGGTCATTACCGTTCCGGCCTACTTCAACGATTCTCAGCGCCAGGCCACCAAAGACGCCGGCCGCATCGCCGGCATGGAAGTCAAGCGGATCATCAACGAACCGACCGCGGCCGCTCTGGCCTATGGCATGGACAAGAAGCGTGGCGACAACGTCATCGCCGTCTATGACCTGGGTGGCGGTACCTTCGATATCTCCATCATCGAGATCGCCGAAGTCGACGGCGAGCACCAGTTCGAAGTGTTGGCGACCAACGGCGACACCTTCCTGGGTGGCGAAGACTTCGACCTGAAATTGATCAATTACCTGGCGGAAACCTTCAAGAAGGATTCCGGCATCGACCTGAAGGGCGACGCCCTGGCCATGCAGCGTCTGAAAGAGGCCGCCGAGAAAGCCAAGATCGAGCTGTCCTCCGCCCAGCAGACCGACGTCAACCTGCCGTACATCACGGCCGACGCGTCCGGACCGAAGCACCTGAACATCAAGGTGACCCGGGCCAAGCTGGAATCGCTGGTGGAAGAGCTGGTACAGCGGTCACTGGATCCGGTCCGCACCGCACTGAAGGACTCCGACAAGGAGATCTCCGAAGTCGACGACATCATTCTGGTCGGTGGTCAGACCCGCATGCCGCTGGTGCAGAAGCTGGTCTCCGAGTTCTTCGGCAAGGACCCGCGCAAAGACGTCAACCCGGATGAAGCCGTGGCCATCGGTGCCGCCATTCAGGGCGCCGTACTGTCCGGCGACGTCAAGGACGTCCTGCTGCTCGACGTCACACCGTTGACCCTGGGCATCGAAACCATGGGTGGTGTGATGACGCCGCTGATCGAGAAGAACACCACCATCCCGACGCGCAAGAGCCAGGTGTTCTCGACCGCCGACGACAACCAGTCCGCCGTGACCATTCACGTGGTGCAGGGCGAACGCAAGATGGCGAACCAGAACAAATCCCTGGGACGCTTCGACCTGGCCGATATTCCGCCGGCACCGCGCGGTGTACCGCAGATCGAAGTCAGCTTCGACATGGACGCCAACGGCATCCTGAACGTGTCCGCAAAAGACAAGGGCACCGGCAAGGAGCAGTCCATCGTGATCAAGGCGAGTTCCGGCCTGTCCGAGGAAGAGATCGACCAAATGGTCAAGGACGCTGAGGCGCACGCCGAGGAAGACAAGAAATTCGAGGAACTGGCCCAGACGCGCAACACCGCCGACAGTCTGGTCCACGCCACACGCAAGACCTTGAATGAAGCCGGCGACAAGGCGACCGACGACGAGAAGGCCGCCATCGAGAAGGCTATCGAGGAAGTCGAAGAAGCCATTAAGGGCGATGACATCGACGCCATCAACACCAAGGTCGAGGCACTGACGCAGGCGTCGTCCTCCCTGGCTCAGAAGATGTATGCCGAACAGGGTGGCGAAGCCGGCGAAGGACAGGCGGGCGCGGAGAGCGCCGAGTCGTCCTCCGACGATGCCGTCGATGCCGAGTTCGAAGAAGTGAAAGACAACAAGTAACAACGCAAGTTGTCACTGAGGCTTTCTGACGAACGCGGGCTCCGGCCCGCGTTCTTGTTCGTTGGAAAGTGCGAGAGCGACCTGAAAACCTAAGGCAACAGCAGTTATGTCCAAGCGAGACTATTACGAAGTCCTCGGTGTCGAACGCGGTGCGGACGAAAAAGACATCAAGAAGGCTTACCGTCGCATGGCGATGAAGTATCATCCGGATCGTAACCCGGGTGACGAAGAAGCCGAAGCCAAGTTCAAGGAATTGTCGGAAGCCTACGATGTATTGGCCGACCCGCAGAAGCGTTCCGCCTACGACCAGTTTGGTCATGCCGGTGTTGACGGCCAGGGCGGTTTCGGCGGCGGTGGCGCCGGTGCCGGTCATGGCAGTTTCAGCGACATCTTCGGCGATGTGTTCGGCGACATCTTCGGCGGTGGCGGCGGCCGTCGCTCCAGTGTTCAGCGCGGCGCCGACCTCAAATACAACCTGGAGCTGACGCTTGAGGAAGCCGTTCGCGGGACCGAAAAGACCATCAAGGTCCCGACCCTGGTCAACTGTGACACCTGCGAAGGCTCCGGTGCCAAGAAGGGCACCCAGCCTGTGACCTGCTCCACCTGTGGCGGTATCGGCCAGGTGCGGATGCAGCAAGGTTTCTTCGCGGTGCAGCAGACCTGCCCGGCCTGCTCCGGGACCGGCAAGATCATCAAGGACCCCTGTAACAGCTGTTACGGTCGGGGTGTCAAAGAAGAAACCAAGACCCTCAGCGTGAAGATTCCGCCCGGCGTCGACACCGGTGACCGCATTCGCCTGAGTGGCGAAGGGGAAGCCGGACGTAACGGTGGACCGGCGGGCGACCTCTATGTGGAAGCGCACGTCAAGAAGCATTCGATTTTCGAGCGCGAAGGGGCGAACCTCTATTGCGAAGTGCCGATCAGCTTCGCCGATGCGGCACTGGGTGGAGAGATGGAAGTCCCCACGCTGGACGGCCGCGTCAAGCTGAAGATTCCGGCTGAAACCCAAACCGGACGCTTGTTCCGGTTGCGCAGCAAGGGTGTTACCCCGGTCCGCGGTGGCGGTGTGGGCGACTTGTTGTGCCGTGTGGTCGTAGAAACACCGGTGAACCTCAATGCCCGTCAGAAAGAGCTGCTCTCGGAGCTGCAGGAAAGCATGGACGGCAAGAAGCACTCACCACGCAGCAAGGGCTGGTTCGACGGCGTGAAGAAGTTCTTCGAAGAGATGTAACCCTAAACTCCCTCTCCCCATGGGCGGTCCGACGCATCGAGAGGGCTGGGGTGAGGGGAAGGTACTCCTTATGCACACTGTAGGAGCTCACGCCGTGAGCGACAAAGCCAATACAAAAAGGTAACGCATGCTGAATATCGCCATCACCGGCGCCAGCGGTCGCATGGGCCGCGCGCTGATTCAGGCTGTTGAAGCCAATGAGCAGACTGCATTGACCGTGGCCACCGTCTCGCCGTCGTCGTCCCTGGCGGGCAGTGACGCGGGCGAAGTGGCCGGTATCGGCAAAACAGATGTGCCGCTGACGACTCATTTAAAAGAGGGTCTGGATAAAGCCGATGTTGTGATCGACTTCACAACTCCGGAAGCGACGCTGGCGCACCTGTCTCAATTGGCCGGCAGTAATACGGCCATTGTAATCGGCACTACCGGATTCACGGACGCTCAATTGGCTGAATTGAACGCCTATGCGGAACAATTGCCCATCGTTTTCGCCGCGAACTACAGTGTCGGCGTTAACTTGTCCCTGCAATTGCTGCGCACGGCCGCCCGGGTCATGGGCGAGGAAGCCGACATTGAGATCCTTGAAGCGCATCATCGTCACAAGGTCGACGCACCCAGCGGGACAGCCTTGCGCATGGGTGAGGCCGTCGCCGAGACGCTGGGGCGCGATCTGTCACAATGTGCCGTCTACGGCCGACAGGGGCAGGAAGGGCCGCGCGACAAGGACACAATCGGGTTCGCGACCGTCCGTGCCGGCGACATCGTCGGCGAGCACACCGTCCTGTTCGCCAGCGAAGGCGAGCGCCTCGAAATCACGCACAAGGCCAGCAGCCGGCAAACCTTTGCCCGCGGTGCGGTTCGGGCATCCTTGTGGCTGTCCGGGCGTGACAAAGGGCTCTATGACATGGAAGATGTCCTCGGGTTTCGCTCCGGCTGACCGTCGCCTGACCGTCAAAAGTACCGACAAAGTGGGCGGATTCCGCCCCAAAAGAATGAAAAAACCGTTCCGGGTGGCCGCCGTGGTCACCCAGCGGAATCAGAGTGACTGAGAATTGACACCCGGTTCGATTCAACCCCGCTATCGCGGGCCTTTCAGCCCACTCTGAAATCCCACCGCTCCCCGTTCGAAAAAAGCCAAAAACGTCAAAAAAACGCAAAAAAATGGGTTGACCACTCCCCAAGGCTCTGGTTTGATAGGGCACGGACGTTGATTGAGACGCTCTCGATCAATCCTGGGCAAGGGGAACGAAGACCTGGGCGGACTGATACACTGAACTGAATTTAACCTAAACAGACACAGTGTGATCCGTACCGCTGTCGCCAAACAAGAAACTCCCGGAGCCGATGTTGAATCGCCGATCCTGGTCTGAAATCCGAACTTCCTGATCTAGGCAGGGTGTTCAAAAAGGTATTGAGACTTGGGACCGAGAAAGTGCTTGCCGGCAACAGGTCAAATGCTCAACTGGCGAAAAAATGAACAAATGTACGAGCGAATCACGTAAGTACATGAGAAAATCGCCTTAAATTGTTGATGCAGATCGTTTTCCACCCAGTTACGTTTTGACTCTGCCATACAGTTGTAATATATGTATCGCAGGATATAACGATAACAACGATCATCGGTTGACGTTGTCTTCGTGGTTCGTTATTGGTTGCCTAATCGGTAACGTACCGGACACGACGCCGGCCATGATTTATCGAGAAGTCTGGTCACCAAACCAGTTGAAATAAAAAAAAGGGGAATCTTGAATGAAAGCGATCAAAATTGCTTCTGGCGTTGCGGTTACCGCACTGGCTGCTGCGATCTCTGCTCAGGCCAACGCTGCTGCTCACGGTGGTGACACCGAAACTACTTTTAGCTACACCGGTTCCATGGAAGCGATCTATGTGATCGACATGGAAAACAACCTGTTCAATGCCGATGCCGAAGAAGCTGGCACCGTCATGGACATGGACCTGGATGAAGGCGACGATTTCGACAGCGCCACCGCTGGCGAAGCCTGGGGCCTGGAAATGGGCGTTGATGTTGTACACGGTCCGTTCTCTGGTTCCCTGCAACTGCGTACCAACGACGGCACCGTTGAAGTTGACGCCGGCGATATTGTAATCACTGATGGCGCTATCTCCTTCGGTCAGACTGGTAGCTTGGTTGAAACCCACGAGTACGCCTATGACATGGGCGATTCCAACGACGATTTCAACGGCAACTCTGAAGGCAAAGACGTTGGTGCTGCGATTCGCTACACCATGGACGGCCTGGCTGTTCAAGTTGAAGGTGAAAACAGCGACGCGGACGCAGAAGGTTACGAAATCGACCAAACTGCTGACTTCGGCGTAGGTGCCAAGTATTCTGGTGAAGCAGATGCCCTGAGCTACGTTGCTGACTTCCAGTATCGTGCTTCCAGCCTGGGTGGTGAAGACGACGCAGCCTTCATCTATGTAGGTGCTGGCGCGACTTACACCATGGACATGGTTACTGCGTCTGTTGGTGTTAACCGCTACACCTTCGACGGTACCGACGCTAACGACACCGCCGCTGTAGAGTACGGCTTCGAGCTGACTGCTACTCCGATCGACGCTCTGTCTGTTTATCTGAAAGGTCAAGACTTCGACGCAACCAACGAAGTTGAAGATCCGGATGCCAACAACGACGACAGCATGAAGCTTCTGGCTGGTGCTAGCTACACTGCGGGCATGATCACCGTAACCGGTGAGTACACCTACACAGCGGTTGAAGAAGCCGGTGACGAGTTCTTCGGTGAAGTAGTTTACACCGACGGTCCTCTGAGCGCCTATGGCGACATCACTCTGGGTGACCTGGACGCTGATGAATCTGCTGATCCGCAAATCGGTGCCGGCGTTTCCTACACCAAAGACAACGGTGTTAAGTACGCTGCCGACTACGACACTCAAGCTGACGTAGAAAACGTACTGAAGCTGTCTGCCGCTTACGCATTCTAATTCAGGATTCCTCTGAACTTAGAAGCCAAGCCGCCCTCCGGGGCGGCTTTTTTGTGGGCGGAAGAAAAGTGTGAAAGGAGTTGAAGAGACGTCTGCCGGACTCAGTTTGGTGGGCTGACGATTTGGATTATATGAAACGTTAGACTTGGAGATCGAGCCCGAGCACCTCGGCCGTGATGTGCTCCCGGAACCAATTCAACGCCTTTCCTGTGTTGCCTTTTTGATAGGCAAGAATAGCCTTGAACGGCTCATCCGGTTGCGACACCTTGACCGGAACCAGATCGCCGCTGTCCAGGTAGTGTTTGATGCGATGCAGGGGCAGAAAGCCCACGCCCAGCCCGGCGATTTGGGCCTCAATTTTATCCTGCATGGTCGGTACCGTGACCATGCGATGGTGACGTGTCCAGCCCACCGTCTTCGGTGCCAGCAATTGAGTGGTGTCTTTCACCACGATGGTGGGGTATTCCGCGATCTCTTCCTCGCTGACGGTGCAGGACTTCGACGCAAGCGGGTGGTCTTTCGACACGACGAAGACCCGTTTCATTTCGGCCAGTCTCTTGATTTCATAGCCCTCCGCTTTCGGGTCCAGTCCGTCTCCGGACAAAATCAGATCCGCACTGCCATTGATCAGCAATTCCCAGGTGCCCGAGAGAGCGCCGTGGATCAGGTGCACCTTGATATACGGATGTTCCTGATTGAACGCCTGGATCAGGCTGAAGAGTCGCGACGGCTCGAAAATGGTGTCGACACCGATGCGCAATTCCGGCTCCCAGCCGCTGGCAATCTTCTTGGCCGAGCTGGCCAGGGTGTCGATATCCCGGAGAATGCCACGTCCCTCGTCCAGGATCAGTCGGCCGGCGGGCGTCATCTTGGCCCGGTGGCCGCTGCGGTCGAACAGGTCGATGCCGAGGTCCTGTTCGACTTTCTGAACCGTGTACGTCAGTGCCGAGGGCACCTTGTGCAGGGCGGTGGCGGCCGCGGCGAAGCTGCCGCGTTGGTCGATGGCATCCAGTGCGCGTAGCAGGTCCAGCGTGATGGGGTTGTGAGCCATGGCTATTCAGTTTTTTTGAAAGGTTCCCGCAATATATTCCGCTTACCCCGGCGTCTGCAAGGGCCTAGACTTCTGGGCATTCGCTCCCGTAACAGAGGTAGGCATCATGACCGAATTCAGATCCGTACGACAAATCGCCAAAGGCATCCCGGCCTCCGACGGCGCCGGCGTTAAATTGACCCGGGTGATCGGCAACCAGTTCGTCAAGAACCTCGATCCGTTCCTGATGCTGGACGAGTTCAAATCGGACGATAAAGCCGATTACATGGCCGGTTTTCCCATGCACCCCCATCGGGGCTTCGAAACCGTGACCTACATGCTCAAGGGCGCTTTTCGCCATGGCGACAACCAGGGCAATACCGGGTATCTGGCTCCCGGTTCCATCCAGTGGATGACCGCGGGTCGAGGCATTGTTCACGAAGAAATGCCGAACCAGGAGGACGGGCCGGTCTGGGGGTTTCAGCTGTGGGTCAATTTGCCCGCCAGCCACAAGATGACTGCACCGCGCTATCAGGATATCCCGCCGGAAGCGGTTCCGGTCGTTCAACTGGAAAACGGCTCGGTTAAGGTCTTGGTGGGGGAGTTTCAGGGTGTAACCGGCTCTGTGGAAGATGTCGTGACCGACCCGCTGTATCTGGATCTGCATCTGAATGACGGTGCGACCCAGCGTGTGGATATCGCCGGTAACAAGACGGCATTTGTTTACGTCTATCAGGGTTCGGCTGAAATCAAGGGGACCGAGTTGCCGGAGCGGCATCTGGGCATTCTGGGGGAAGGTGAAGCTCTGGAAGTGACGTCCTTGTCCCCGGATACGCGGCTCCTGGTTGTAGCGGGTGATCCGATCAACGAGCCCGTGGTTCAGTACGGGCCTTTTGTCATGAACACTGTCGATGAGATCCAGCAGGCCATCGTGGACTTCAACGAAGGCCGGTTCTGATGTCCGGTCGTTAGCCTGGCTCTCACAGGAGATTAGGGGCGGTGGAATACGGCGGAAGCCCAGAGGCTTTCCCAAACCGCTCCCTGTTCAGGATCGGTAGCGTCCGTCGCTTCGATCATATGCACGCTGCTCACCAGATAGTCGGCGTTGGGCCGATAGGGAATCGAGACCTGTCCCGACGCCGACGTTTCCAGGCGCCATTCCTCCACTTCGCCGTTCTGGCGAACGAAAACCCGGACCAGTGAATCGGCAAAGGGCTGACCCTGCCACAGCAGTCGGGCGGTGAGAGGTTGTCCGGCATCCAGGGCGTAAGGGTTGTGTTGCAGGACCCATTCAAACGGGAAGCCCACGGCTTTGTCCTCGCCTTCGGCATTCCCGACACCGATATAGGCTTTGGCAAAACGGCGATAAGCTTCGGTGAAGCCGCTGGCGGGCAGGTCGCGTTCCCGGTGGCGCTGGGCCACCCAGGCCAATCCGTCCAGCTTCAGAAAATTCCGAAACGTCTCTGGATCATCGTAGGTCAGGTATTCGTAGGTTGATTCGTAGGTCAGTAATGCAAGGCCGGGGTGTTCGGCCGTCTGGCCGACGGCTGGAATCGTGCCCAGGCGTGCATCCACCGGCTCGGTCTGTCCGTCCAGCGTCAATTCGAAGCGTTCGAACCGGCCGGGGATGTAGGCGTAGGTGTTGCCTTTGAAATACTGTCCGATCTTGATGTGAGCTTTCAGGGGGTCGTCCGGCTCGATCTGAAAGGTCAACGGTTCCAGCCAGAATTCGTGGGCCAATGCCGGGAAGGCCGATAGGCCGATAACGAACAGTAGAGAGCGGAGCGGGTGCATGTGGATTCATCCGTCGGTTTGTGGTGTCAGGATAGGGGCATTACGACGGTGTGGGCAAGATGGATGCGGAGAAACAAAAAAACCGGCCTAAGCCGGTTCTTTTAGAGCGTCGGGTCACGCAGTGACCCGCGATGTGCCGTCAATCAGGCCTTGAGGGCCTTAACGCGCGCGCTCAGGCGGCTCATGGTGCGAGCGGCCTTGTTCTTGCTGATGATGCCTTTGCGGGCCATGCTGTCAACGACCGGCTGGGCGCTGGACAGTGCCTTGGTTGCTTCATCGTAATTCTTAGCTTCGATCTGCTTCACAACCTTTTTGACGTAGGTGCGAACCATGGATCGCAGGCTGGCGTTGTGTGCGCGGCGCTTCACTGCCTGACGAGCACGTTTTTTGGAACCAGCAGAGTTTGCCACGGGCAGCTCCTTAATTAAGTAGTACTGGGAATGGGGTCAAATTCGAGGGGCGCGATTTTAGGGTTTTGATGGGGGGCTGTCAATGATTGAGTGCGGAAGAAATCAGGCGGTCCTGAACTCAGGCTTCTAAGGGCGGTTGAATCCTGTAAACTGGCGCCCTCGGTTCACTGGGTTACCGCAATACGGAAAGCACATGTCGTCCAACCCGAACACATCCGCACCTCCGGGCCGGCGAGGCCTGCTGGCCAATTCAGCCATCGTGGGCGGGGCGACCATGGCGTCCCGTGTCCTCGGTATGGTCCGGGATGCGGTCTTCGCCATTCTGTTCGGTGCCGGCGGGGCCATGGATGCGTTTTTCGTCGCCTTCAAGATTCCCAATTTCCTGCGTCGGCTGTTCGCCGAAGGCGCCTTTAACCAGGCGTTCGTGCCGGTATTGTCGCAGGTTCGTCAGGAGGAAGGGGAGGCCGGTGTCAGACGGCTGATCGCGGCGACCCAGGTCGCGCTTGGTGCCGTGGTGGGTGTGCTGACGGTGGTGGCCATGCTGGCTTCGCCCCTGGTCGCCTGGGTATTCGCGCCGGGCTTTCACGATGATGGTGTGAAGCTGTCGCAGACCGCCGATTTCCTGCGGCTGACCTTTCCTTATTTGTGGTTTATTTCACTCACGGCCCTGGGGCAGTCGGTGTTGAACACCTTTGGACGCTTCGCAGCCCCGGCTCTGACACCGGTTATTCTGAATCTGTGCCTGATCGGTTCGGCCTTTTGGCTGACGCCGCGTTTCGATGTGCCGATGACCGGGCTGGCCTTGGGTGTCCTATTGGCCGGCCTGTTGCAATGGCTTTGGTTGTGGCCATCGCTGCTGAAACTGGGGGTCTGGCAACCCTGGCGTCTGGGTGAGCGCCACGAGGGCGTGAAACGCATCGGCGTTTTGATGGTACCCGCCCTGTTCGGCGTCTCCGTCAGCCAGATAAACCTGTTGCTGGATACCGTACTGGCGTCTCTGTTGCAGGACGGCTCCGTAGGCTGGCTGTACTACTCCGATCGGCTGTCCGAACTGCCGCTGGGGGTGATCGGCATCGCTATCGGCACCGTTCTGTTGCCGCGATTGTCCGAGCAGGCCCGTCATGCCGACCCAAAGGATTTTCAGCGCACTCTGGGGTGGGCGCTGCGACTGGTGTTGCTGGTCGGTATTCCGGCCATGGCGGCCCTGATCGTGCTGGCCCAGCCGTTGTTGAGCACCCTGTTTCAGTATCGTGCCTTTACCGAAACGGATGTCTTGTTCAGTTCCCGTAGCCTGATGGCCTACGCCCTGGGGCTGCCGGCTTTCATGCTGATCAAGATCCTGGCACCGGGATTTTTCTCGCGCCAGGACACCAAAACCCCGGTCAAAATCGGCATCTGGGCTATGGTGCTGAACATGGCCTTCAACCTGATCCTGATCTGGCCGCTCGCTCACGTCGGGTTGGCGCTGGCCACCTCGCTGTCCGCCTGGTTCAACGCGGGCCTGCTGGCCTGGACGCTGCGGCGCAGGGGGGATTTTCCGGCCAGATCGCTCTGGCTGGCGTCGGCTTTGAAGTCCCTGCTGGCTGCATCGCTGATGGCGCTGGCGCTGTTGTGGTTGATGGCCTGGCCTGCCCTGGCGTTCCCGGATGACGTGCTGGGGCGTGTGTGGCGTCTGGCCGTACTGGTGTTAGCCGGCCTGGCTGTATTCACGGTAATCGCATTGGCTGCCGGTATACGTCCGGGTCAACTGAAAAGCCCCTAGCCCGAATAATTCACCGGCACGCTCAACACTCAAGTTTCGGCGTTTGCCGAGTAGCCTGGCAGCCGTCGCGGACCATTGCCATTCGGGCTAAAGACGTCGCCGGGGCTTTTTTGTATACTGCGCGACCTTGTCCGAATTACTCTGAGCCCTATGCGAATCAGTCGTCGCCCCCGACATCTCGGTAAACCCTCGGCCGTTACCATCGGCAGTTTCGATGGCGTACACCGGGGTCACCAACAATTGGTCCAGGCCTTGAAAGAACAGGCGGCCAGCCGGGGCCTGACCGCCACCGTCGTCACCTTCGAGCCGCAGCCCCGTGAATTCTTCGACCCCGAGGGCGCACCGGCCCGATTGTCCGCGCTGAACGACAAGGTGCGACGCCTGGCGGAACTGGGTGTGGAGCACCTGGTGGTGCTGCCGTTCAATGCGTCATTGCGGTCCATGTCGGCGGCCCGGTTTGTGGACGACGTCCTGATCGACGGGCTCGATGCCCGTTGGGTGGAGGTCGGTGACGATTTTCGCTTCGGCAACGACCGCCGGGGGGATGCCGATTTCCTGCGCCAATATGATTTCGATGTCGCGGAAATGCCTTCCCAGCGTCTGGGCGATGCCCGCATCAGCAGTACCGCTATTCGTACGCTGATCGCCGACGGACGACTGAACGAGGCCGAAACTCTATTGGGAGAGCCGTACACCCTGACCGGCCGCGTGATCTACGGCCGCCAGTTGGGGCGCACCATCGGCGTGCCCACGGCCAACCTCCTGCTGAAGCACCCCAAGCTGGCAACGACCGGGGTTTTCGTCGTGAATGCGTTGCATAAAGGTCGGACCTATCAGGGCGTCGCCAACCTGGGGCCGAAACCCACGGTCGGTGATCTGCGCCCCTGGCTGGAAGTCCATCTGTTCGACGCCGATCCCGACCTGTACGGCGAACGGCTTCACGTCCAGCTATTGCACAGGCTGCGGGGTATTGAAAGATTTGATACGCTTGACGCCCTGAAAGACCAGATCCAAGCAGATATCCAGGCCGCCCGCGCCTGGTTTTCCTAACTGACGGAAGTGACCGAGCTCCATGACTGACTATAAAGCGACACTGAACCTGCCGCATACGGATTTCCCCATGCGCGGCAACCTGGCCAAGCGCGAGCCGGAAATGCTGGCTCGCTGGGAGAAGAACGGCGTTTATCAACGCATTCGCGCCGCCAGTGCAGGTCGTCCCAAATTCATTCTTCACGATGGTCCGCCGTACGCCAACGGCGATCTTCACCTGGGTCATGCGGTCAACAAAATTCTGAAAGACATCATTGTCAAATCGAAGGGCTTTATCGGCTACGACGCCCCCTATGTGCCGGGCTGGGACTGTCACGGTCTACCGATCGAGCACAAGGTTGAAACCATGATCGGCCGCGCCGGCGACAAGGTCGACTACAAGACCTTCCGCGCCAAGTGCCGCGAATTCGCCCTGGGCCAGATCGACAACCAGCGCAAGGGTTTTATCCGCATGGGCGTGTTCGGCGACTGGGAGAACCCTTACCTGACGCTGAACCATCAGACCGAGGCCGACATCATCCGCGCCCTGGGCAAGATCGCCGAGAGCGGCCACCTGGTGCGCGGCTTTAAACCGGTCTACTGGAGTGTTGTCGGCGGCTCCGCCCTGGCCGAAGCCGAGGTGGAATACCACGACAAAACCTCCTTCAGCATCGACGTCCGCTATAAAGCGCAGGACCCGTCGGCTGTCCTCAAAGCCTTCGGTACCGATGCCGGTGAAGGCGAGGTGGGCGCCGTGATCTGGACCACCACTCCCTGGACGCTGCCGGCTTCACAGGCTATGTCCATTCATCCGGATCTGGACTATGTCCTGATTCAGGCCACGGTCAACGATGCGCCGGCCCGGTTGATCCTGGCTGAAGGACTGCTGGAAGCGGCCACCGAACGCATGGGGCTGGAGACCTACGAGACCCTGGCCAAGGTGAAAGGCGATGCGTTGGAAGGCCTGGTCTTCGACCATCCGTTCTACGACCGGAATATCCCCTTCCTGCTCGGCGACCACGTCACCCTCGACGCCGGTACCGGCATCGTGCACACCGCGCCGGACCACGGCATGGAGGACTTCCTGGTCTGCCAGCACTATGGCATTGAGACCCTGAATCCGCTGGACGACAAGGGCGTCTACCGCTCAAACGTTGAATTGTTCGCCGGCGAGCACGTCTATAAGGTCGATCCGCACATCATCGACGTCTGCAAGGAACACGGGCGCCTGCTCAGCGAAGACAAGCTGACGCACAGCTATGCCCACTGCTGGCGGACCAAGACACCGCTGATCTACCGCGCCACGCCGCAGTGGTTCATCAGCATGGATAAAGAAGGCCTGCGCGGCAAAGCGCTGGAGGCGATCCAGGGTGTGCGTTGGGTACCGGGCTGGGGCCAAAACCGCATCGAAGCGATGATGGAGCAGAGCCCGGACTGGTGTATCTCGCGTCAGCGTACCTGGGGTGTGCCCATTGCATTCGTTACCCATAAGGAAACCGGCGAACTGCATCCCGAGTTGCCGCGCATCATCGAGGAAGTCGCCAAACGGGTCGAAACCGGCGGTATGGACGCCTGGTGGGACCTGGAACTGAGTGAAATCCTCGGTGACGAGGCCGATCAGTACGAAAAAGTCACCGACACCCTGGATGTCTGGTTCGATTCCGGTGTGACTCACGAATCCGTGCTGCGCAAGCGCCCGGAACTGGGTCAGTACCCGGCCGATATGTACCTGGAAGGGTCGGACCAGCACCGTGGCTGGTTCCAGTCCTCGTTGAAGACCGCCGTGGCCATGAACGGCTCGGCCCCGTACAAGCAAGTGCTGACGCACGGCTTCACGGTCGACGAGAAGGGCTACAAGATGTCCAAGTCGCTCGGCAACGGTATCGCGCCGGACGAAATCTGGAACAGCCTGGGATCGGACATCATGCGGCTGTGGGTGGCCTCGACCGACTACAGCGGCGAAATGCCGATGTCCAAGGACATCCTGAACCGCACGGCTGACGCCTATCGCCGGATCCGCAACACCGCCCGCTTCTTGACCGCCAACCTGAACGGCTTTGAGCCGGCGCGTGATTCGGTGGCCAACGACGACATGCTGGCGCTGGACCGCTGGGCTGTGGACCGGGCCTATCGCCTGCAACAGGAGATTAACGATCTCTACGATAACTACCAGTTCCTGCAGGCGTACCAGAAGATCCATCACTTCTGCGTGCTGGACATGGGCGGTTTCTACCTGGACATCATCAAGGACCGTCAGTACACCACCCAGGAAAACTCCCTGGCCCGGCGCAGCTGTCAGACCGCTCTGTACCATGTACTGGAAGCTCTGGTTCGCTGGATTGCCCCGATCCTCAGCTTCACCGCCGACGAGTTGTGGCAGTACATCCCGGGTGAACGCAGCGACACGGTATTCGAGCAAACCTGGTACGACGGCCTGACGCCACTGGCCGCCGACGAAGCGTTGGACGGCGCCTTCTGGTCGACGGTCCAGGAAGTGAAGGACGGCGTCAACAAGGTCCTGGAAGTGGCCCGGAACGAGGGCCGCGTCGGCGGCAGTCTCAAGACCGAAGTCACGCTCTATTGCGATGCCGACCTGAAAGCCGGGCTGGCCAAACTGGGCGAGGAGTTGCGCTTCGTCACCCTGACCAGCGATGCCCGGCTGGCGGATCTGTCCGAGGCCGGTGATGATGCACTGGACACGGAACTGGAAGGCCTGAAGGTCAGCGTCGCCGCCTCCGAACAACCGAAGTGCGCGCGTTGCTGGCATCAGCGTCCGGACGTCGGCCGGAACCAAGAGCATCCGGAGCTCTGTGGTCGCTGTGTCGAAAACGTCGCCGGTGACGGTGAAGTCCGTCACTACGCCTGAGCATTCGGCCTGAGGAATCAAACATGAAGGGAACCGATATGCTGCGGCAGTCGCGTTGGCTGTTGATCGCCGTTGCCGTGGTCGCACTGGACTTGTGGACCAAGGCGCTGGCGTCGGACCTGTTGAACTTCGGCCAGCCGGTCCGCATTTTACCGGTACTGGATTTCACGTTGTTGCACAATCGAGGCGCCGCCTTCAGCTTCCTGAGCTCGGAAGGCGGCTGGCAACGATGGCTGTTCGCCGGTATCGCCACTGCGGTCAGTGTGGTGATCATCGTTTGGGTGCTGCAACTGAAACGCCATGAGCGCTGGTTGGCCGTAGCCCTGTCGCTGATCCTCGGCGGTGCGCTCGGCAATCTGTATGACCGGCTGACGCTGGGCTATGTGGTCGATTTCATCCATTTTCACTGGAACTACCACTACTTCCCGGCTTTTAACCTGGCCGACACCGCCATTACCATAGGTGCGGCCATGATGATCATCGATGCCCTCTGGCTGCAGAAACGCCGCGCCGAGGCTCACAGTTCCTGAGCGAGACCGAGTTTGAACCAGACCGACATGAACCAGATCCAGGAAAACAGCCAGGTCACCCTGCATTTCGCATTGCGACTGGCCAATGGCGAGACCGTCGACAGCACCTTTGACGGGCGTCCGGCCACCCTGACCATTGGTGACGGCAACCTGCCGGAAGGGTTCGAAAAGCACTTGCTGGGCTTGTCCCAGGGCGATCACCGCACCGTTCGTGTCGCCCCCGAGGATGCCTTCGGCCAGCCGAACCCCCAGAACCGGCAACAGTTCAAGCGGGATCAGTTCAGTCAGGGGGAGACACTGGAACTCGGCATGGTGATGTCGTTCGCCGACGCCGGCAAGAACGAACTGCCCGGCGTGATCGCCGAAATCGACGGCGACTGGGTGACCGTGGACTTCAACCACCCACTCGCCGGCAAGGAGCTGGACTTCGAAGTCGAAATTCTCAACATCGAGGCCGCAACCGATGGACATTAAACTGGCCAACCCCCGGGGCTTCTGCGCCGGGGTCGACCGCGCCATCGACATCGTCAACCGGGCGCTGGAGCTGTACGGCTCGCCCCTCTACGTCCGCCACGAAGTTGTGCACAATAAATTCGTCGTTGACGACCTGCGCCGTCGTGGCGCCGTCTTCGTCGATGAACTGGACGAGGTGCCCGACAACCAGTTGGTCATCTTCTCCGCCCACGGCGTCTCCCAGGCCGTGCGCACCGAAGCCGATCGACGCGGCCTCAAGGTGTTCGACGCCACCTGCCCGCTGGTGACCAAAGTCCACCTCGAAGTGTCCAAATACAGCACTGACGGTATGGAATGCATCCTGATCGGCCATAAGGGGCACCCTGAGGTCGAGGGCACCATGGGCCAGTACGACACCGCCAACGGTGGCGCCATCTATCTGGTCGAAGACGAAGCGGACGTGCAAAACCTCCGGGTGAAAAACGAACGTAAACTTGCCTACGTCACCCAGACCACCCTCTCCATGGACGACACCGCCCGCATCATCGACGCCCTGCGCGACCGCTTCCCCCACATACAGGGCCCGCGCAAGGACGACATCTGCTACGCCACCCAGAACCGCCAGGACGCCGTCAAGACCCTGGCCGGCGAATGCGACGTCGTCCTGGTCGTCGGCTCCCCCAACTCCTCGAACAGCAATCGACTGCGAGAACTCGCCGAACGCATGGGGTGTGAAGCCCATCTGCTCGACGACGCCCCCCAGCTGGAGCCCGCCTGGTTCGAGGGCAAAACCCGCATCGGCGTCACCGCCGGCGCCTCGGCGCCCGAGATCCTGGTAACCCAGGTACTCGACGGCCTTTCCAAGATGGGCGCCACCCAGCCGGTCGAGCTGGAAGGGATCCCCGAGAACATCACTTTTTCCATTCCGCGGGAGCTGAGGATCAAGGATCTCAGTTGACTCGCAAATGCGTTGAATCAGCCTGAAACTCAAGGTGGCTGAAACGCCAGCATTTTGACTCGCCAGAAATTTGAACCGGTTGGCAAACTTGCTGACCGCCCTGCCTTTTATCCCTCCATAGTGGCCGCTTATCGGGTACTATCTGTAGGTTATCAATCCTCCATTATCCTTTATGCGACAAGTATTAGAGTGGTAGACATGAGTAGAATCCGGGGTTTTACCATTGTAGAACTAATGGTCAGTATCAGTTTGCTGGGAATTTTGGCTGCGTTAGCCATTCCCAGTTTCCAACAATTCATCCAGAGAACCGCGGTAGAAAAATTTCAGGATGATTTGATGGCGGACTTGATGTTGGCTCGTTCAGAGTCGGTTACGCAAGGTCGGTCGATTTCAGTGTGTGCGCTAGACTCACCCAGTGCTGAAACCTGCACCACAGATTCGGGCGACACTTCTGATTGGACAAATGGCTGGCTCGTTTTCGTAGATGTTGACGAGCAGAATGATCTGGATTCCGGAACCGATGAGATTTTGTCGATCTACACGCCTGCTGCTGATTTTGTATCATTAAGGAATGATAGTAAGGATTCTATCCAATTTAACAGACAGGGCGGCGCACCACTGTTCAACAGCACATTCACGTTTTGTCATGAAAAGGCATCAATCTACAATGCTTTGGTCTTGTCTTCTACTGGACGGGTAGCATACAAGGCAGGAGATTCCTCGAAATGTTAAGCGATGTTCCAGTCTCGTTAAAGTACCAAGCCGGACTCGGGCTGATCGAGGTTCTTATCTCAGTGCTTGTTTTGGCAGTCGGTCTGCTCGGTTTCGCGGGCTTGCAAACACAAGCGATAAGAATGAACTACGACGCCTTTCAGCGAACTCGAGCCAGTTTGCTTGCCGAGGAATTATTCGACCGCATGAGAGCCAATCGTGAAGTGGCCATGACCAGTGAAAACTATTTTCATGATTTCGGCGACGCCCTTCCTCAAATCAATAAGTCTTGCGTGATCGATGATTCTGAAACCGACCCTCTGGGCAATACCTGTACGACAGCTGAGCTCGCGAAGTGGGATTTAAGGAACTGGCTGCAAAGGCTACAAAACAATTCGCCGGGCGCGTCGGCGGAAGTTGTGCGAACGGATGGCGTATATTTGGTGACCATCAGAATGAATGAATTAGCTGAAGGCGAATTGGCGGCCAATAATTCCACGACAGAAAGCGAACTCACCGTGAAGCAACGTGTAACCTTCCAGTTTGAGACCGTTTTATGAAGCAAAACACTTATAAGTATGAAACCTCTGTCCGTCATGTTCGGTCCGCGGGCTTTACCGTTGTTGAGCTCCTTATCGCGCTGACACTTGCGCTGGTCCTGATGGGTGGTGTTGTTCAGGTGGTCACGACAAGTTCATCCAGTTATGGGCAGCTTGTACAACAGGGGCGTCTGCAGGAGAGCGCTAAGCTGGCGATGGACTATATCACAAGGGAAGTTCGTAATGTCGGCTTCTGGGGTTGCAACGGCCAAAGAATACAAATCGCCAATGCACTCGACAAATCAAAGGAAAATTATTTTGATCCCAATGATGCGCTATGGGGGTTTAAAGTAGGAGGAACCGGACAGCCCACCTACGCCAGTGGTGGGGACCCCTACGAAGATGCAGTCTCTGGGTCCAGTGTGTTGGTACTGAGGTTGTTGGATATTGATAGTTCTTTGCAAGTAACCGGGCACCAGGTCAGTCCCCAAGGTACTGGAGGCAGCGCTAAATTGGAGCTAAGCGAAGAACACGGTTATGACAAAGGACAAGTGTTTACCGTGGTTGATTCGGATTGTTCCAATGTTGGTATATTCGCTCAGAACAATGCCAATATTAACGACACTTTAAGCATTATTGCTCACAACCCCGGTAGCGGGCAGGATGTCACCAATTGTACCAAGGCACTTAAAGGCAATTTCGACTGTGACGATGAATCCGGCGCCTTGTACCAACCTTATTCCGTTGGTTCGCATGTTTATGCGGTCCGTTCCATTGCTTTTGTACTCAAGCCAGTGAGTTCAGGGTCATCGATCAATGCGCTTCATTTGGTTGATTTGGAAGCTACAAGTGGCACCAACACTCAACTGGTGGAAGGGGTTAAGTCTCTGTCGATTAAGTACGGTTTGGATACGGATTCTGATGGGAATGTCGACCTTTATGTATCAGATGAAAAACTCAATGCCGATTCCAATCTCGATTGGACGATGGCTATCGCAATGCAGGTGGATGTGACAACTCAGGGGTTGGAGTCTGTTGGAACCCTGACGTTTGAAGAAGACTTTTCTACGGTAATTCGCTTGCGGAATCGGGGAATTTAATATGCAGTTGGTGTTGAATGGCATAGACAGGCCAAAACCACTGGAACGTCAGAGCGGCGTTGTCTTGCTGGTGGCTATGGTATTTCTGCTGGTTCTTACGGTGGCCGGTTTATCAGCGATGAAGCTGGCCAATGTTGAAGAGCGAATGACAGGTAATGCGACGGACCGCAATGTCGCTTTCCAGGCGGCGGAAGCGGCCCTTTCCGAGGCGGAGTCGTTCTTGTTTACAGAAAATTTCTCTCAACCTAATTTTTATACAAACAATTGCAGCGAAACGCATTGTTTTGTCCAGGATGGGGAAGATGGTCTTTTCTTTAAGGGTGAATTCCTGGAGGGTGGCGACTGTACACTGGATTCAGTCGCTTCGCCTGACGATGAGATATATCAGGACTCCAGCATATGGACTACCGGTTCCGGAAAGTATCGTCAGGCAGATATTGAGTTGAATAATATGAATCTGGATGTCCAGGCCCGATACATCATTGAATTTCGATGTTTCGCCGTTAAGACGCCGGATAATATCCCGGCTGAACAGTATGATGACGAAAATAGATATGACGAGACTTATTGGGAGCCCTTCTATCGCATCACTGCGTATGCAACGGGTAGAACACCATCCGCACGTGTCATGCTGCAATCTACATACAGACGCGATTGATCAATCGAGGGTAATGCAATGAACATTTCTGTAAAAAAAGCAGTGCCTCTTCTTGCCTTGTTGCTATCCACGACGGCATTGGGCGCAGATTACACATCGGCCAGCTTCGCTGCGACACCATTGTCCTTGACCAAGCAAAATACACCCCTGGTAATGCTGGGGTTGTCGGTGGATCATCAGCTTTACTATAAAGCCTATTCAGACTACACGGATCTGAATGGCGATGGAATCATCGATACAACTTATCTCGATGATTTTGAGTATCGAGGCTATTTCAACCCCGAGCTGTGTTATAAGTACGATTCGACTGATAAAAATTTTCAAGCGACCTCTGAAAGTGATCCTCGTATGGATGAGGATCTAGGGAAAACTGTAACATACAGTTGTCACGGTGATGAATGGAGTGGAAACTTTCTGAACTGGGCGACAATGACTCGTATTGATATGCTTCGGTCGGTACTATACGGAGGTATGCGTTCAACAGATACCGACTCATCGACGGTATTGGAAAGGTCTCATTTACCGAAAGATGTTCACTCGTTTGCAAAAGTAGTCCATCAATGGGATTCGACAACCCATACGGACTCTATTCCTTGGTATCACATTTTACCCGACGGCTATTCTAGTGGAAGTATAACTATGTGTAATACTTCCGATAGCAATGATGTTCCTGAAATCCGGATTGTAAGTGGTGTATATGAAACCTGGGCATCCAAGGAAGGTACTCAGTGCCAGTACGAAAGTGACAGTGCATCTGCCCCATCGACCGATGAGCGAGTTGAGGATTTAGTCGCCCGAGTGGAAGTTTGTGAGTATTCAAGTGAGAAAAGTGATGAAACCCGGTGCCGTTTGTATAAAGACAGCAATGATGTGAGCTATTACAAACCCTATGGCCTTTTGCAGCGGTATGGTGAAGACGGCCGGATCGAGTTTGGGTTGATCACAGGAAGCTACCATCAAAACCTTGACGGTGGCGTAATTAGAAAAACGATCTCAAAGATAGGTGGGAACGAGACAGCTGCGGATGATGAAATTGATTTGTCCACTGGTCAACTAACTGCCGTAGAAGGAGTTATTTCTACACTTGATACCCTCAAGATTGCCAAGTACCCAGTCAATAATAAATATGGCGATTGTAATAGCCCGGGTATTACTCTGGATGAAATAAAAGGAAATACAGCCCAGAATCACTGTAGTAATTGGGGTAATCCGGTAGCTGAAATATATTATGAAGCACTACGCTATTTTTCCGGGCAGAGCAACGCATTGGGGGAGTTTTCGGATAATAATAGTAATGGTGAGAATTATAACGAAGATACGGACTTTATTAGTGGGTTGGTGAGTCAATTCAGTTGGGAGGATCCGTTCGATTCGTCAAATTATTGTTCTCGTTGCTCCATCATTATGTTGTCTTCGGGAACTCCATCATTTGATGGGCTTGAGGAAGAATGGAGTTCACGATTGTCATTCAATGGTTCCGACCCGGACGTCATTGGTCTCGATAGTGGTACTGCTTTGTTTGCGAAGACTAAACAAGTCGGTGATGTTGAATACGACAACTTGAATGGTCAGTTTATTTCCGCGAGTAATGGGAACTGTGTTCCAACAACTGTAGATGATTTATCGGAAGTAACCGGGTTATGCCCCGATTCCCCTCAGGTAGAGGGTGGTTATCAAATAGCTGGACTTGCATTTCATGCCAAAACCACGGATTTGAGAACCGATTTCGAAGGAATGCAAACAGTCAATACCTATGCCATCGAGCTAGGTGAGAGTGTGCCGGCGATCGAATTCAATGCTGACGGCAAACTCATCCGGCTGGTTCCAACGTGTCAGTCCAAGAATGGCGGTGATGCGGAAACAGACGAAGGTTATCTAGGATGCTCCCTATACAACATGATCGTTCGATCTGCCAGTTATGCTGAAGACGGTGACTTGTTGGAAGCAAGTTACATTATCTTCTGGGAAGACTCATTGTGGGGAAATGACTATGACTTGGATGGAGCGCAGCGTTTATACGTTTGCACCGGTGCGCTTAACAGCTGTGATGTAGATTCAGATCAATTCAAGATTACCCAGCAGTGGGTGTACACGGCGGCCGGTTTCCGGTTGAGGTCTAGCTATGCTGTTTCTGGTTCGACAGAGGACGGCTTGAACACGGAATGGACCATCAAAGACGGTACTGATGTGGATTCAGGCAATAACCCGAATGCAACAGTATACGGATTTGACGAGGATGATACGCCGATAGCTAGAAAAACACGCACCTATTCGGTAAACAAGAGTGGTACTGCGGTTACCCTGTTGAGAAAGCCACTTTATTTGGCAGCGAAGTTTGGTGGTTTCACAGACATTAATCAAACCGGGACACCTGACAAAGTAGAGGAATGGGACCGGTTGAACAACGAAACCGGAGCCGCTGGAGCAGACGGAATTCCGGATCAGTATTACCAGGTCCGGAATCCGACAAACCTGACGAGGCAATTGGGCCGAGTGTTCGCCTCCATTATTGAACGGGTAGCCTCCGGTTCCAATGCGGCGGTGGTCGCAAACCGTTCCACCGGTAACGGGGCCATTTACCAGGCTTTGTATTATCCCAGCGTCTCAAAAGGTGAAAATACGGTTACCTGGGTCGGGCAGGTGCATTCCCTGTTCGTTGATGAAGCCGGTCTGGTTCGGGAGGACACGAACGGAAATGGTATTCTGGACGATTACCCGACTACGGCACAGGGTGACAACCCTCAAGGCGACTTCATCGTAGACATCTATTACGACGAAGACTCGGATGACACTTATTTTCAACGTTACGTCCGGTTCGATGCCAGCTCGGTTACCCAACCAGATGGCTCCAGTGGCGACCTGACAGACTTCGCCTTTCCGTATGGATCACCAGAGCTGGTCAATAAACTCAAAACTGTATGGAATGTGGCTGAAGAACTGGCTGAGATCAGTGATGCGAACATAATCGACCAGAGGGATCTCAACCTGGACGGAGAGTTCAGCGAGTCGGCGGGTAGTTATCGGTATCTTTTCACAACGACGGAGCAAGCCTGCCCGAATGATGCAACCGCCACATGTACGGTTGAAACGGATCTGGTGAGTACCAATGCCTCGACTCTGAGTCGATATATGGGGTTCGATCCGTCCGATTCAGATCAGCTTGCTGAAACCGTTGGCATCATCAATTATGTCAGGGGGCTCGAGATTTCGGGCTTGCGTTCACGATCCATCGATATGGACGACGACGGATCGGCGGAAACCTGGCGGATGGGGGATGTGGTCCACAGCACACCAGTGGTCGTGGAGCGCCCCAACAGTCGTTACGATACCCGCTTGGGTGATCACACCTATGCTGTATATCGAGAACAGTACAAGGAACGGCGGCGGATGATCTATGTCGGTGCCAACGACGGCACCATTAGAGGGATCAATGGTGGTTATTGGAATGCGGTTTGCAATGGCTTTTTCAAGACATCCCTTCAACCGGATGCGACAACCGGAGAGATCACCTGCCAGGACCCAACACCGACTGGAAGTGAAGTCCAGCATCCGTTGGGCAGTGAAATGTTTGCCTATGTTCCTCAAAACCTGCTTCCCCACCTGAAATGGCAAGCGGAGGTCGATTATCCACACGTCTATTACATGGACGGTGAACCACTGGTTTTCGACGCAAGGATATTCGATGACGACGACGACCATCCCAATGGTTGGGGTACGGTTCTGGTGATGGGTATGCGTCAGGGTGGTGGCCCGATGTCTCTCGATCATGATGGCGATACGAATACACCGGATAAGACTTTCAGATCCTCCTACGTAGTTCTGGATGTGACCAATCCCGAAAAGCCACCCAAGGTTCTGGATGAGATCAGTCATGCCAATCTCGGTTATACATTCAGTAAGCCTGCATTGGTAAAACGCTATGTTCGCGATGCGGAAACTTTGGATAATGACGGTAATCTCGTTTCGGGCGGCTTCAAGGATCCCTTGTACAATCAATGGAGTCTGATCTTCGGCAATGGGCCGACTGATATGAACGCTGGCACTTCAAACCAGAATGCATCGGCCTTTGCATTTGAACTCGATGGAACCAGTGATGCCCCCAGTACCGCCAGTCGGTTGCAGAGGTTGGAACTGTCGAACGCAACCAACGGCATGGCTCTCGGTTTCACCGTGACAGATTGGGATCGGGACGGCATTGATGACGCTGCTTATTTCGGGACAACTCGAGGTACTATCGCCAATCAGACAGGGGAGGTGTACCGAATGCGTACATCCGACTCCGCCAATACTGATGTAATGGCTGATATTTCGACAGCGGATACAACATTGATGCTGGAGTCCCAGAAACCAGTTGTGGTGACACCGTCCACCAGTCGAAGTTCAACCGGCGAAAGATGGATACACTTTGGCACCGGTCGATTCTATGCCAATGACGATCGAACCACACAGGACCAGCAAAGCATGTACGGAGTCGTTGAACCGATTCTTAATGGAAGCTTTACCTGGGGTTCAGTGGCGGTCTCCGATCTGGTAGAAACTTCGGGTATCAAGGTGTATGACAACGGTTCGGTCAAGAATTCCGCTGGCGGTACTCTTCAGATCGATAGTGAGGACGTTACAGATTATGAAGCCTTGAAATCTGCGATCCTCGGCCAGGGTGGCTGGAAGCGTCAATTGACCTCGTCTAATGGAACTTCACCGTCAGGACGCGTCATTAGAGAAGCGACACAGTATCTGGACCAGTTGATATTCACCGAATATCTTCCTTCCGCCGATCAATGTGATGTCAATGGGCGTTCAAACCTGTATGTGTTGGGTTGGGAGTCCGGTACCCCGTTGCCATATGACCCACTCAATACATCGGGTACCGCCGATACCGACACAGATGGTGATGGTAATGCCGATGCAAGTGAAGTTTCAGGCGCCGTTGATGCTGGTGTGGGCGAATTCACCGGTGGCAATGTATTCGAAACCATTACCGACATCACACTGGTGAACGATCAGACCACTATCGATGGGCTGGAAGATGGCACTATATCGGTCGATGACTATTCGGATCAGCAATTGACCGGTGATAACTGTGTGTTTGTTCAGTCCAGTACCGGTGCTATGGTCTGCATTAGAGTCGGTGCTCCCGAAGTAGCGGGTACAGGGCGTCAAAGTTGGCGCGAACTAAGAATTTTATTTTGAGGTTTGAGTGATGCCTGCAATGTTGGGAAAGTATAGTACTAATACACCCGGACCTATCCGGTCCGGGTCTCAAGGGTTTACCCTGATCGAGCTAATGATGGTGGTTGCTATTGCGGGCATTATTTTTGCCGTAGCGCTGCCCAGCTATCAGAACTATGCGCGGGAGTCAAAACGCTCGGAAGCTCACGTAATGCTGACTACAGCGGCTAATTATCAAGAGCGGGTGTTAACTCGTACAGGTAACTACACGACAAACGCTTCACAGCTGGGCGGTGCCACATCAGAAAGTGGGTATTACGCGTTGTCGATAGCGACCAATTCAGCTTCGGGCGCCACTCCAACTGCCAATGGGTTCACAGCGGTCACCCTGAGTTGTAATCGGCCAAGGTGCTTTGTACTAGCCGCTACGGCGTCAGGTGGACAAGTAGGAGACACAAATTGCGCCGTGCTAACGCTGGATAATGTAGGGAGAAAACGGTCTTACCAATCCGATGGGTCTCAAAATACAGCCGGTTCGGGAGACGAGTGCTGGGAGAGCTAGTCCGATTGTTCAATCGATACCCAGTTTTTTCAGTCGATACCGCAGTGCCCTAAAAGTTATTCCCAACTTTTTCGCCGCTGCGGTTCGGTTCCACCGAGTTTCTTCCAAGGCTTGTTCTACGGCCTCTCTTTCAATTTCCATCAAGTATTCTTCAAGGTTCATATCCGCAGGGCGTTGTGGTCTGGTATCTGAAAGACTGGGCATTCCGTTCGCAATGACGTTGGTCGAATCCGAGTTTAGGTTTAAGTCACGCAACCCGATTCGATCATCCTCACACAACGTATACGCCCGCTCGAGAATGTTCTCCAACTCCCGCACATTCCCCGGAAACGGATATTCCTTAAGCGCTTCTTCAGCACCTCGATCCAGGCGTGCCGGCGGCAATTCATAGGACTCCGCAATCCGCGCCAAAATCCTCTGGCACAGCAACGGAATGTCTTCCGTTCGTTCGCGCAGCGCCGGCACTTCCAGGTTAATCACATTGATCCGATAAAACAGGTCCTGCCGGAAGTCGCCGTTGGCGACCAGGGCTTCCAGATTCTTGTGCGTGGCGCTCAGTATGCGCACATCCACGGACACTTCGTTCTGGCTGCCAATCGGCCGTACCTTCTTTTCCTGAATCGACCGCAGCAGTTTCACCTGCATGGCCAGCGGCAGGTCGGCCACTTCGTCAAGGAAAAGAGTGCCGCCGTTCGCGGCCTGGAAGAACCCAGCTTTGTCTTCATTGGCGCCGGTGAAGGACCCCTTTTTGTGACCGAAGAATTCGCTTTCCATCAATTCGCTGGGAATGGCGCCACAGTTGACGGGTACGAAGGGGGCTTCGGCCCGTGGGCCCAGTGCGTGAATCTGACGGGCGACGAGTTCCTTGCCGGTACCAGACTCGCCCTGGATGAATACCGGCGCCTGACTGCGCGCGACCTTGCGAATCTTGTTCTGCAAGGAATGCATCGCCTGGGATTCGCCGACCATGACGGGCGGCTCCGGGCCATTGCCATTACCGTTGGCTTTGGGTTGCTGGCTGATTTTAAGCGCTTGGTTGACCAGGCTGCGTAACCGGTCGATCTCGACCGGTTTGGAGACGAAATCGAAAGCGCCCGCTTTCAGGGATTCAATGGCCAGTTCCATATTGCCATAGGCCGTAATGACGGCTACTGGGGTATCCGGACGCTTATGCTGGATGTATTTGACCAGCTCAAGTCCTTTGCCATCGGGCAGGCGCATGTCGGTCAGGCAGAGGTCGTAGGCTTCCTGGTCGATCTGGCGAATGGCCGATTTCAAGTCCGGTACACTGAATGTGTCTAGACCCATGCGCATCAGCGTCAGTTCGAGCAGTTCCCGAATGTCCGGTTCGTCATCGACAATGAGTACGCGTTGATAGGCCATGGTCCTCATGCTCTCCATTGTTATTCCTGTACAGCAGCGTGAGCGAAAACGATTCTGAAACAGGCCCCTTCGGGGCGATCGATATAAAACAGTCGTGCCCGGTTGGCTTCCGACAGCTCTTTGGCAATATACAACCCCAGTCCGGTGCCGGTCGACTCGGTCGTGTAGAAGGGTTCAAACAGATGCTTGGCCTGCTCGGGGGGGATGCCCGGCCCCTTGTCCTGTACATCAAGGTAGGGTTGTTCGGTATCCGGTAGTGTACCCCATTCCAGGCGCAGAAACCGTGATCCGGTTTGGAGTTCACTGTATCGCAGGCCGTTGTCGATGAGGTTGTGCAGCACCTGTTTCATGCGATTGGCATCGATGCGAATCCGTACCTCCTCGTTGCCCTGTGCATCAATGGTGTCTGACTGGGTTCGTCCCTGGCGATATTCGGTCACACATTGATCGACGAAGTCTTTCAGAGTCCATTCGGCTGTCTCGATACCCTCGCGTCGGGACAGCCGGAGAATGTTGTTGATGATCTCGTTGATGCGATGACTGTGGTTGTTGATGATCTCCAGCAGTCGACGATCGCCGTCTTCCAACCCGGGAGCCTCATCCAATAGCTGAGCGGCATGGCTGATGGCACCCAACGGATTGCGTATTTCATGCGCAATGGACGCCGTCAGTCGTCCCAGCGAGGCCAGTTTCAAGTGTTGTGCCTGTTGCTGCATGCGCCCGGTGTCCTCAATGAACAGGATCAGGTCGCACTGGGGGGAGTCCTGCAACGGCGCGAAGTTGATCTGCACCTCGGGGTGGTCGCTGTCCATTTGCAGCGGTTCCGGCCGTAGGGATGGTTCGGCCTGCCACGTTTCCAGCCGTTGCTGGATCGGATGGGGCAGCCAGAACGCCCGTTGTTCGGTCATGCCCAGCATGTCACGGGCGGCATCGTTCATCAGCCGTATGGCGCCTTCCCAGGTCGTGACGATGATGCCGGTCCGCATGCGCTGGACGATCAATTCGTTCAGATGCCGCAAATCCAGAATGGTATCGGCCTGGGCTTTGGCCAGTTGTTCCGTGGACCGGACCCGGGATGTCAGGTATTGCAATAATAAGGTGATGGCGAAAAATGCCACACCGAGCAACGCAGCCTGGAACAAGGCGCGGTCGCCTTCGCCTCCGGCGGCCAGTATCTCGGTATAGACCGCACCGGAAGCCGCGACCGCCGCGACCAGCAGGCTTTGCTGCAACGGCAACAGCAAACTGCCGATGGCCACACTGACAATCATCAGGTTGCCGAAACCCGTTCCGACACCGCCCCAATAATGCAGAATCAACGACTGCATCATCAGGTCGGTCAGCAGCAACACCAACGTCGGCGTGCCGCTCAACTGGCCTCGCACTGTAACAACCAGGCCGATGATGCAAATAGTGACGTACGACAGTGAGGCATACAGGAAGGATTCCGGGTTCAGCCCGGGCAGGGCAGGCATGATCTGATCCGGTAACAGGGCCAGCACCGACAGGGCACTGGCCAGCATTAACCGATAAATGCCGTAGAAAAAGAGGATCTGTTGTCGCCGGTAGCTCGGGTATTGGGGCGAGAATATCATGCCTGGGCCGTGTCGGATTTTACCGACAGTATATACAGCCAGCCCCCCGGCTTGATAGAGGCGACGCCCTCACCTGTAGGAGCGCAGGCCCTGCGCAACCGGAGGCGACGGACCCATCACGGCCGCCCACCAAAACAAACATGACACCCTGTCTTTTCTTACCCAGTTACTGTGATGCATTTCACATTAATCCAGTGCCACCCTTGCTAGACCCTTCATTCACCTAATAAGGTCGCGCCGACGTAAGCAAAACGTCAATTAAAGGACAGTCAACTCCCCAGCGATATCGGGACAGTGGCACAGGGACGGACCCGGTATCCCTCCCCTCAAGACCCCCCTGAGCAAAGCAGGTTGATCGTTCAGCCATCCATCGAAGCCTACAGGGCGATGGAACGGTGTATGGCGCTCATCGCCGGTTTCCGAAAGCGTTCCGGCCCCTTCGATTGGACAGCAGTGCGAGACATCACGACATGAAAAGGATTCTAGCCCCCGCAACCCCACGTTGGATGCATGCCCTTACCCTGGCAACCGCTTTACCTATACTGGCGGCCTGTATCCCCGATCTGGACACATCGACTCCGGCCTGTGAAGACCTGACCGATTTGTCCGCCAGAGCAAAAATGGTGAAGGCCAGCCTGACCTGGACGGATATAGGTGCTTCTGAGTACGGCGTCTACCGAAGCTCAGTAGGCGGCGGCCCTTATGAACCCGTGGGCGTGACTGACAGCGATTATTCCACTTATTTGGACAAAGGGCTCGAAACCGGTACTCGCTACTACTGGGTTGTAACCGAACGGGATAAGCAAGGCCAAAACCTGTGCCAGTCCAACGAAGCCACGGCGGCCACCTACGACCGGGCCACTGGCAACCATGTACCACAGATTCTCACCACTGGCTTGCCTGATGCCACCGCCAACCAGGCCTATACCGCTGCCATCGAAGCGGAAGACAGTAACGCCGAAGACACCCTCACCTTCCGACTGATCGACGCTCCGGATGGCCTGACCATCGACGCGAACGCCGGCCTTCTGAGCTGGACCCCGGCCGAACCGGGTACTTCCGAATTCATTGTTCACGTTAGCGATGGCAGAGGCGCCTTTGATGAGCGACGCTTCCATCTAACCGTCGATAAGGCGGATGTTCCCCCGGCGGACACCACCCCACCCACGTTGACGGCCCCGGCCGACCTGGAAGTGGAGGCCACCGCCGAACTGACCCCCGTCGACCTGGGCGAGGCCACTGCCACGGACGACCGCGATGGCGCACTCACACCGACGGCCGACACGATCGGTCCCTTCGCCCTGGGCGACCACACTGTCACCTGGAGTGCGACGGACAGCGCCGGCAACACGGGTACTGATACTCAGGCTATCACCGTTCAGGACACCACGCCGCCAAGCCTGACCGTACCGGACAACATCATCACCGTCAGCGACGAACCCGTCACCGTCGACCTGGGCCAGCCCACAACTTCCGATCTGTTCGAGCCGGTGTCGCTCACCAACGACGCCCCGGACCTGTTTCCGGTTGGCGAAACCGAAGTAACCTGGATCGCCACCGACGCCAACGGTAACGCCACCATCGGTATTCAGGTGGTCATCGTCGAAAAACCCGACCCCGGTGGTGATTTACCGCCGGATCCGGCCGATGTTGCCCCGCTGCTGGACAACCCGAGCACCAGCTTGCTGGACGCCACCGCCTTCCTCTACACCAGCGCCAACCCGATCCAGACCGGCGTGGCCGAAGGCACCATCGAAGAACGCCGCGCCGCTGTCATCCGCGGCCGGGTTCTGGACCGCGACAACAACCCCTTGCCGGGCGTGACCGTCACCATAAAGGGCCACGACGAGTTCGGCCAGACACTGAGTCGGGCTGATGGTGAGTTCGACTTGGTAGTGAATGGTGGTGGATCGCTGTTTATTAACTATGACAAGCCGGGTTATCTCCCCGTACAGCGTAAAGTCGAAACTCCCTGGGACGATTATGTGATCGCTGACGACATCGTCATGATTCCGCTCGATCCAGAAGTAACTATGGTGGATCTGACCAGCGATGCGCCTCTACAAGCCGCTCAGGGCAGCGTGCAAACCGACATAGACGGTAGCCGACAGGCTACCGTCCTGTTCCCGCGAGGTACTGAAGCCACAGTGACGTTGCCGGACGGCAGTACCCAGGCATTGACCAACTTGAATGTACGCGCCACCGAATACACCGTCGGTGACAACGGTCCTCAGGCTATGCCAGGCGAATTGCCGCCAACCTCAGCCTACACCTATGCGGTTGAATTGAGCGTGGATGAAGCCCTGACCCTCGGCGCCAGTCGGGTGGATTTTAACCAAAAGCTGCCGTTTTACGTAGACAACTTCCTAGGCTTCCCTACCGGAGAGGTAGTGCCGGTTGGCTGGTTCGACCGCGAAAGTAGCGCGTGGATACCGGCTGAGAACGGAAGGGTTATTGAGATCATAGGCATTCAAAACGGCCAAGCCGTATTGGATGTATATGGAGAAGGCAATGCCGCTACTGCAAATGAACTGGCGGAATTGCATGTCAGTGAAGCTGAATTAACATACCTGGCTGAGACATACGAGGTTGGCAAATCGCTATGGCGAACCCCGATTGATCATTTTACACCATGGGATTGTAATTGGCCTTATGGCCCGCCAGCGGGTGCGGAACCTCCTCCTGGAGAGTTGCCAGGGGACTCGACCCCTGATTCAAAAGACTGTGACAAAGAATGTGGCAGTGTCATCGAAGTGCAAAGCGGAGTTCTCGGAGAAAGCATCCCCATTTCGGGTACACCTTTTACGCTCAACTACAGAACCAATAGAGCTGAAGGGTATCAGGTGAATCGTCGACTGATAGTACCTATCACTGGCAGTGAAGTACCTAATGTACTGGCACAGGCCACAGTAACAATCAGAATTGCCGGCCAGGAACATGAATGGGTATTTGAAAACTTGGCACCCAATCAGAATCATGTGTTTACATGGAACGGAGTGGATAGATATGGTCGCACCTTAGCCAATGCTATGGCAGAGGTGACTGTATCTTATAGCTATCCATTACAGTATTACGCGTCTTCAGCTTCATTTGAAACCGCCTTTGCCACAGTAGGTGATATGACCAGAATCATTGGGTCAAGGGAATCAAGCAGTATCGCTATGGCGAAGAGGTGGCAGAAAACTTTGTTCTCGACTTCGAAAGCAGATACTGAAATCGGCAATTGGTCTTTAAGCCCTCACCACAAACTGTTACCGAAAGTGGGAGCTCTGCTATATGGATCTGGCTCGGTGGATTATGGAATCGCCGATAGCAAGCTTATTGCAACTAAGATGGCTCACTCGGTATTTGATATCAGCCAATACCCTGAGGAAGGAGTATATGGCAGCATTATGAATATAGCCGCAGCTGAGAATGGGGACGTTTACGTCGGACACAACACGATGCTAAGCAAAGTGGCGCTGGACGGTTCCACTACCCATATTGCGGGCCAACCCGATGCATCTGGGAGTTCGGGAAATGGAGGCGCTGCGGTCGATGCCTTACTGTCTTCTGATCCCGCTTTCGATGTAGCTCCGGATGGGAGTATTTACTTAGCCGATTTGGAGAATGGTGTTCGGAAAATTGATGACAGTGGGATTATCACTCAGGTTGAAAGTGAGCCTGCTAAAGACATAAAGGTTGATGAAGATACTACGATTTATTATGTGACTACCGATGATAAATATAATAATACTTACAATGTTATCAAAAGGCGCTTACCCAGTGGTTTAACAGTTACCGTAGCCGGTGATGGTGCTACCCATGTGTCTGATGGCGGAATATCGGAAGGTGATCTGGCGACAGATTATACGTTCCCAACAATTATCGACATGGACCTGATGACAGATGGATCTATAGTTTTTGTCACGAAACAGAGCCTATGGGGGACATCTTGGACGGAAGCTTACCGTGTGTCCCTATCGGGGCAGCTATATAGATACTCACAGCAAGATCCGTTGTTCAGTGGCGGAGAACAATTTGAAGTACAAGCATTTGCCATTGATGGGGGCGACAATTCATATTTTAAAATTAAGAAAAAAGATAACCTTGGTAAATATGAGAGTTCGTTTATTGCTGGCCTTTTCGGAAACTTCTTGACCTATATATCTGGAGACAAAGACAAGTCCGAGGATGTAAATCAATACCAATCACGCATGATTAGCGATTTCAGCATGGCAGGTGTTTTCGATATGGCGATTTCACCCGATGGGTCCATTTATGCCGCAAATTACAAGGCTTACGGAGCTGAATCCGTATACAGGATACATCGGTCGATAGGCCGGAATTTGAGTGAAGAAGTTACCATTCCAAGCGACACGGGAGACGAGTACTATGTTTTCAATCAATCAGGTCAACATCTGAGGACTCATGATGGGTTCACGGACCAGCAGCTATATGCATTCGCGTACAATGAATTGGGTTCGATTGTATCTATTACAGATCAATTTGGTCAGGTCACACATATAGAGCGAGATACTGACGACCGACCGACAGCTATTGTTTCACCTTATGGTCAGCGCACATCTTTGGATTTGAACAGTTCGGGCTATTTAACATTTGTTAGTGATCCGGTGGGTCGAACCTATAACATGGTGTACAAGGCTAATGGTCTTCTCGAAAGCTTTTCCAAGCCTGGAGGGCAATCGAATACCTTTCGATTCGATGATGCAGGCCGACTGGTCAAAGATACTGATCCGCTATTAGGTGGGTGGCTATTGAATCGAAGTGAATGGGAGAGTGGCTATAAAATTGGCATGACCAGCGGTGAAGGCCGTGTTAAAGAGTATGCGGTGGATATGGAACTTGATGGCGCGCAAACCAGTACACTAACGTTGCCGTCCGGTTCAGTTAAAGCAAAGGAAAGACATATAAACGGCAATAGAACTATCGATTATCCTAATGGAACCGTATTGAATATTAAAAACGGATTTGACCCACGATTTGACTCGGATGTGACTTATGTCAAAGAAAGTGACACTATTACACCGGCAGGATTGGTTATGAATATCGCCGAGTCTAGAACTATTGAAAGTAGCGTGGAAAGCGACGAAGCTTTCAGTGTTTTTACTCGAGAGATAACAATTAATGACCGAACCATCGTTCAATCGTATGATAGAGCCAGTAATTCATGGAGCACTACAAAGTCAAGCGGTATCACTTCGAGCAGTCAGCTAAATGATATTGGATTGCTATCGGAATACAGCCTGTCAGGAATTGCGGCGATCAACTATCATTATGACAGTCGAGGACGTCTGGACGAACTTAATCAAGGTGGTACCTCAGGTCGAACCAGCGTTTTTGGTTACGATTCTTGGGGGTACCTTAACAAAATGACAGACAGCCGAGGCCGGACTGTTAGCTATGTCAATAACGAGGTGGGTCTGGTGCAGCAACAAACCAACCCGGACGGATCCGTGGTTGAGTATGACTATGACCTCAACGGCAATCTGAATGAGATCCGCTTGCCCAGTGGAGACTTGCACACATTCAGATACACGGCCGTCGATAAGCAGAAACAATACTTACCACCCAATCCTGACGACGATGCCACTGACGCTCCCATCGGAAACGGCCACCCGACCACCCAGTACCAGTACAACCTGGACAAGCAACTTGAAGCCGTCATTCGACCGGATGGGATGCTGATCGATTACGTTTACAACGACACCACCGGTCAGTTAACGGATATCCTAATTCCCGAAGGTTCCTATCAATACGGCTACTACGGCGAAAACGACGCCTTCAACAGTGGCCAGCTCGAAACCCTGACTGCCCCTGGCGGACAGCAAACCGGCTACCAGTACGACGGATTCCTGCTGACCGACGTCACCTGGAGCGGCTCGATCGTCGGCACGCTGGGCTACGAGTATAATAACTATTTCGAACCCGTGACACAGACCGTCAATGGCAACGGCCTGACATTGAGCTACAATCAGGACGGCCAACTGACCGGAGCGGGAGACCTGAGCATCGACTACGTCGCGGAAAACGGCCTGCTGGACGGCACCACACTGGGTGGTCTGACCACCGACCGTACCTACAACAACTTCGGTGAGTTAGCCAACTACACCGCAAGCAACAGTGCAGGAAGCCTGTACCAATACACGCTGCATCGCGACGAGGTGGGCCGCATTGTCGGTAAAACCGAGACCTTGGGCGGCAACACCACGGAGTATGAGTACAACTTCGATCAGAACGACCGGCTGGTCTCGGTAACGGAAAACGGAGCCGCCATTCAGACCTGGGACTACGATGCCAATGGCAACCGAACGCACGAAGGCGGCGCATCGGTCGCCACATATGATGCACAAAACCGGTTAATACGTTACAAAGAAAACGAATACCGGTACACCGCCAACGGTGAGCTGACGGAGAAGATCGACACCGCCACAAACAAATCTACCCAGTTTGACTACGATGCGTTTTCGAACCTGAGAAGTGTCACGCTACCCGATGGAACGAACATCGAGTATGTCATTGATGGTCAAAATAGAAGGGTAGGCAAGCTCCGCAATGGAACCATGGAACAAGGGTTCCTGTACCAGGGGCAGTTGAATCCGGTGGCTGAACTCGATCAAAACAACCAGATCAAAGCGCGGTTCGTGTATGGGCACAAGCGAAACGTCCCGGCCTACATGATCAAGGACGGCATCGACTTCCGAATTATCAGTGACCACTTAGGCAGTGTGCGCCTAGTAATAAACGCCAGCACCGGTGAGATAGCCCAGCGAATGGACTATGACGCTTGGGGTAATGTCATAACAGATACAAACCCTGGGTTCCAACCGTTTGGGTATGCGGGCGGCATATACGACCGTGATACCGGCCTAACTCGGTTCGGGGCGCGGGACTATGATCCGGAAATCGGTCGATGGACCACAAAGGATCCGATAGATTTTGAAGGGGGGCTAAATAACTATTCCTATGTGAGCAACGATCCGATCAACTATATTGACCCAGAAGGTAAGTTCCTATTTGTACCCTTGATAAGTGCTGGAGTGGGTGCGGTTATTCATGGATACACCATGTATCAAAATGGTGGCAGCCTTGGCGAGGTTGTTGGCGCGGCTGCCATGGGTGCTGCTACAAATATTGTTCCCGGTGGAGTGTTGTTAAAAGGATCTATGTCCGCATATGGAAACATGATTTCACAAGCTTATGATCCGTGTTTTGGGGGGCTGGAAGATATGGATTGGAGTCAGGCGGCAGCGGCAGGGGCGCTTGGTGCCGCAGGTTTTAGGCCTTTCCAACCAACTACAGTAGCGGGAAGTATTGCCAACGAAGCGGCGGGGCAGGTTGTTGACGGTGCCATTGCGGAGCAGTTTTAGTCATGTATAAAACAATAGTTAAACTATTGTTTGGAGTAATTCTCGTTTTTTTTATTGTTGTACCGGCAATAATGACTGGGTATGTGAAGGTCCCTGCCGGTACTGCGACTCTCAGAGAAGTGGGGTATGCGGAGCACCCTATTGAGTTTTTACTTTGGGTGGCTTTTGACTTAGGATTTGGACTGTATTGTCTGAAATCTGCTATTTGGCCGTCGTCTTCACAGGAGTAGGCCAATATGGAGAGTTTTTCTCTACTGGAGAGGGAAGCTTAATAATTTCGGAACTTGCATGGCGGCTCCAAAGCTACCATGGCTGGTGTAGTTGAAGTCCCAGCGGGCAGAGAGATAAGACCTGTATGTTAAGGTGAGTATCCAATTGAGGTTACTGTCTGGATGAGATTTTATAGTGCATCCTCTATTAATCTATTCAAACCGGTGTCGTAGCTACGAAAGTCATGGCAACGAGGGCTAACCATTGTCTGCGGACGTAAACAAGGGACCAGACGTGTTACGAAGAGCAGCATTAGATATGACTGGGTAAAATGGTAGGGAAGGGGTTAGCCAATAAAGAGTAAGGCTGGGCCATGTTCCGGGTTCATTCGGAATCTTCCTGTAATCGTTTCACTTCGTCCAGCAGGTGAGGGAAATCGAAATACCAAAGCGAGCGGTTCGTGTCCTGAGAGTACTTCCCTGGAAGACGTTGTCGAGTCATTATCGACTCTTAATGTTCAGAATTCGATCTAGTCACTGCTGCAAAAAACTGTTGATTTACCCAGTGTTTCATGAGTGAATAGACGGGTGCGTGAACCGCACTTTGCGTACGATTCGCTCAACAACGAAAGGTCGCACTATCGACGTAATTGAGTAGAAAACAAGCGCTACCAACGGGTGCTGCGAACACCCGATGGCAGCTGACCAAAAGTCGACTTGCAAGGAGTCAACCAATGGCTATCAAACATGATACGTCACAAACACGCTCGTCCCAAAATAATTCTCTTACCATCTTGTCCCATCCCGTTCGCCGACGTGGCGATTTCTATTCCCTGAACGACCTGCACCAAGCAGCCGGCGGAGACCCGGCACACCATCCCGATTGTTTTCTGGAAACCCCGCAGGCCAAGGCCTGGACGACGGATCTGGATAAGCGACGTGGAGAGCTATTTATTCCGGCCGATCCTCGCCGATCCAAACAGCCGGGCGCGTCACTCTCGATTTTCGCCCAGCGGCAGCTGGCCGAAGCCTACGCGCTGTGGGTGGGTTCCGGCTTCGCTCTGGCGGTATTACGGGCTATGGGCGCCCGACCGGATTCGGTCACTTTCGATCACAATCCCCACACCCGGTATGACCTGGGTTACGTCCGCGACCTGCGCTGGGATGAGGACCGATCGGGCGATATCGCCTGGTGGGAATTCGACGGGCAGGACGCCTTGACGGCGGAGGAAGCCGCAGGGCGCGGAAGGGATTTCTACGAGCAGACGCGATGTCTGGCGCGCTCCAACCCCGGGGATGCGGAAATGGCATTGAAACACAGCCTGCTGAGTTGGCTGGAAGGCGGCTTTCGGGGTCGGGGTTTCCACTACTGCGAAATGGTGTTCTGCGACTGGCTGAGCCGGGCGGCTGTGGTGGGTATGGTCGCAAAGGGAAACGAGGCTTTGCCGCTGGCTGAATCGGCAGGAGAGTAAGCGACGTTCGCTATTAACTGAGGCCATATAAGACCGGGCAAGAATCGCCTGGGCTTATATGGCGTCTTCCTGTCAATGATACTGGCGAGGTGGGTGCTATCGAGGCTCACTTCATGGGTCTACTGGATAATCGCCGCCAGGGTGGGCCGATACCTGAGGGAGTCCAGTTACCAGGAATACCAGAGAAATCCAGTACGCTTGTCCTACCCGCCCCTTTCCCGGACAATACCGCCCCCGCGCACGGTATGGTAGGAGAGGGTAATGACACTGCGCATCGCTTTGGCCCAGCATCGGTTCCCGGTGGGGGACATTCCCGGCAACACCCGAAAAGTGCTGGATCTCGCGCGTACGGCCATGACTCAACAGGCCGATATGGTCGTGTTCCCGGAGCTGACCCTGGCGGGCTATCCGCCGGAAGACCTGCTGTTGCGGCCCAGCCTGACCCGGCGCATTGATACGGCGATCGACGAACTGAAAGCCGCCAACCTGCCCATCGCCATGGTGGTCGGCTACCCCGAGCGTGAGAACGGCAAGCTCTACAACAAGGCGATGGTGATCGAGTCCGGTCGCATTGTGGCCGATTACCGCAAACAGCACTTACCGAATTACCAGGTCTTCGACGAAAAGCGCTATTTCCAGAAAGGCTCGGATACCTGCGTCTTCGAATACAAGGGCGCCCGCATCGCTCTGACCATCTGCGAGGACATCTGGTACGACGGCCCGGCCCGCCGGGCGTCCGAGGCCGGTGCGGACATCAACATCAACATCAACGGCAGCCCCTATCACATCGACCGGGTGGCCGAGCGCCATGCCCAGGTCGCGCGGGTCTCCAAGGCCTACAACATGACCACCGTCTATGTGAATCACATTGGCGGTCAGGATGAGTTGCTGTTCGACGGCGGCTCCTTCATCGCCCAGAACGACGGCCAAATACCGGTGACCCTGCCGGTCTTTGAAGAATCCCTGCAGTGCTTCGAGCTCGCCCCGAAGGCGGGTGGTTGGCAAGTGGTTACACCCAGTCAGGCGCCTGAATTGAGTGTCGAAGCGGAGCTGTACGGCGCGCTGAAACTGGGCCTGGCGGATTACGTCAACCGCAACGGCTTTCCGGGTGTGGTACTGGGGCTGTCCGGCGGTATCGATTCCGGTCTGAGTGCGGCCATTGCGGTCGATGCCCTGGGAGCGGACCGGGTCATGGCGGTGATGATGCCCTACGAATACACGGCCAAAATCAGCCTGGAAGACGCCGAAGAGGAAGCCCAGTTGCTGGGCATTCGATATGAGGTATTGCCTATCGGTGATGCCTACGAAGCCGCGCACAAAACCGTCTCACCCCTGTTCGGGGACCGCGCGGTCGACACCACCGAACAAAACATGCAATCTCGAATGCGCGGTCTCTTTTTAATGGCGCTGTCCAACAAACTCGGCCACATGGTGCTGACCACGGGCAACAAGAGTGAGATGGCCGTCGGTTACGCCACTCTGTACGGCGATATGTGTGGCGGTTTCAACGCCTTGAAGGATGTGCCCAAGACCTGGGTCTATAGTCTGGCGAAATGGCGCAACGAGCAGGGACTGGTGATACCGGAACGAGTCATCACCCGGCCGCCGTCGGCCGAACTGGCGCCGGATCAGAAAGACGAGGACAGCCTGCCGGACTACGACACCCTCGACGCCATTATCGAACGCTACGTCGAGCGCGATGAAAGCCTCGATACCATCGTGAGCGCCGGGTTCGACCGGGACACCGTCTACAAGGTCATCCGACTCATCGACATCAACGAATACAAACGCCGCCAGGCTCCGGAAGGCGTGCGGGTGACTCCGCGCGGCTTCGGACGGGACCGGCGCTACCCCATCACTCAAGGTTGGAAACCCGGCGTATGAATGTATTGTGGGATCTCGACGGCACCCTGGTGGACTCCATGCCGGTCATTACCCGCTCCATGAACCGAACCCGCGAAGCCTTTGGTCTGGCTGTCCTGCCCGAAGCCGATTTACGACCCTTTATCGGGCCGTCCATTCACAGCACCTTCGCCCAATTCCTGGCGACCGACGACTCCGATCGTGTCGAAGCGGCGGTGGAACACTACCGGGCCTGTTACGATGAATTAATCGGCGAAAGCCCGGTGTTTCCGGGCATTGTCGAGACACTGGAAGCCCTGAGCCAGGCCGGTTGCCAACAGTTCGTGGCAACGGCCAAATACCGCAAGGTAGCCCATAGACTGTTGGACGTGACCGGTCTGTCGCGCTGGTTCACCGAAGTGTACGGGTCCGAAGCCGATGGTTCGCTCGGCCACAAACCGGAACTGCTGGCTCATCTGCTGCAGGAAGAAAGCCTGCGCCGGGCGGAAACCGTGATGATCGGCGATACCCGGTATGATATGGAAGCGGCCCGCCACCATGATCTGACGGCCATCGGTGTGGCCTGGGGCTATGGGCAAAACGAGGAGTTGCTGGCCGGCGGCGCGCACAGTCTGGTGGAGACGCCTGAGGCGTTGGTAGCTACTATTCGGGCTAATCTGGCGTGTGCGTGTTAGGTTTGTGGGTTATTTAGGTCGCGCACGGAGTGAGCTCCCACAGTAATGTAGGAGCGCACGCCGTGCGCGACATGATTAACTGAACCACCCCAACGTCAAAATCTTCAACCACCACCGGTCCTGCTGAAGATAGGGCGACTTGTAGCTCCCGCTCGCCAGTGTCGGATGTTCCGGGTAGTCCGCCTTCAACTGCTCCAGCGCCACCTGCCGTTCTTCCTCCAATCCCATCGCTTTATAGGATTCGATCAGCACGACCAGGGCATCCCCCTGGGCGCTGACACCCGGATAATGCTGCCGAACTACCTGGGCGCGTTCGGCGGCGGCAATCCAGGCATCGCGACGCATGTAGTAGTCGGCGACGATCAGTTCGTGCCGTGCCAGGGCGTCTTTCAGCAGGATCATGGTGTCCAGCGCCTCGGCCCGGTACGTGCTTTGCGGGAACCGCGTGACAAAGGTGCGCAGGGCGTTGAAGGCGTTCTCGCCTTCCTCCTGGGAGCGCTGGGCCAGGTCGCCGGTGCCGGTCAGGCCGCTGTTGCGTTCATAGAGCTTGTAGTAGCTCATGCCTTTCAGGTACCAGGCGTAATCGACCGTCGGATGGTCCGGGTTAAGGCGGGTGAAGCGGTCGGCGTCGAGCAGCGCCTGGGCGTAGTCGCCGCTCATGTAGCGGGCGTACATCAGGTCCAACTGCAGTTGCTGGGCGTAACGACCGAACGGGAAGCGGCCTTCGAGCCGCTCCAGGGTGTCGATCGCCAGCGTGTATTTACGGCTCTCCAGCTGCCGGTTGGCGGCGTCATAGAGCGCCTGCTCGGACTCCTGAGTGTTCGGTCGAAACAGGCTGCAGCCACCCAGCATCAGGGTGGTGACGAAGGCCGCGACAATGATGCGGGCGGCACGAAGGGAAAAGCGATGAGGCATGGGTTGAATCCGGCCCTTGCAGTACAATGGGCGGCTATTGTAACCACAGGCAACGAAGGGCACCAATGACCGATTCTCACCAACGGCTGGAAGACCGCGTTCAGGTCCCTCTGGACATGGGCCAAAAACGCTTTGATCAGATCGCTGCCGCTTTGTTCAGCGATCACTCGCGCTCGCGCATCCAGCAGTGGATCAAGGACGGCCACCTCACGGTCGACGGCCAGACCCGCAAGCCGCGCGACAAACTGATCGGCGGCGAAACCCTCGAACTGGACGTCGAACTGGTGCCCGAGGAGCGCTGGGAGGCCGAGCCGGTCGAACTGGCGGTCGTTCACGAGGACGACGACATCATCGTCATCGACAAACCGGTCGGCCTGGTGGTCCACCCCGGCGCCGGCACTCCAGGCGGTACCGTGTTGAACGGCCTGCTGTATCGGTATCCGGAGCTCAAAGCCGTACCCCGTGCCGGTATCGTACACCGTCTGGACAAGGACACTTCCGGGCTGATGGTGGTCGCCCGGACCCTGAGTGCCCACACCTCACTGGTCAGCCAGCTGCAGGACCGGACCATGGGCCGGGAATACGAGGCCGTGGTCACCGGTGTCATGACCGGTGGCGGGGTTGTCGACGAACCCATCGGTCGCCACCCGACGCACCGCATCAAGATGGCGGTCACGCCGGTGGGTAAGGAAGCGATCACTCACTACCGCGTGCTGGAGCGCTACCGCAACCACACCCTGATCCGCTGCAAGCTGGAAACCGGCCGCACCCACCAGATCCGGGTGCACATGGCGCACATCGGCTACCCGCTGGTTGGCGATCAACTCTACGCCGGCCGCAACCGCCTGCCCAAAGACGTTAACCGACCGGTGGCCGAGGCGCTACGCGAATTCAAGCGCCAGGCGCTGCACGCGGCCTATCTGGAACTGGTGCATCCCGCCACCGGCGAACCCATGGGCTGGCAGTCCGATATGCCGGACGACATGATCGACTTGCTGGCCATGCTGGAAGCCGATGCCGAAGGCGATCTGGAGCACGACCTGTGAGTTTGATCACACCGGAGTGGCCGCTCCCCGCCGGAGTCCGGCTGGGCTGGACCGACCGGTGGGGCGGTGTCAGTGAACCGCCGTTCGATACATTCAATCTGGCGCATCATGTCGGTGACCTTCCCGAGGCCGTGACGGAGAATCGCGCCCGCCTGTTGGGGCGGATGACCGGTGCCAATGAGATCCGTTGGTTGAGCCAGGTTCACAGTACCCGAGCGGTCAACGCCGGGACCACGGATAACGGCACCGAAGCCGATGCCGCCTGGACCCGCGAGCCCGGGTTGGCCTGCAGTGTGATGACCGCGGACTGCCTGCCGGTGTTTTTCTGGCAGCGCGACGGTCGGCAGTTGGCGGTGGCTCACGCCGGTTGGCGGGGGCTGGCCAACGGGATATTGGCCGAGACCTTGGCGAGTTTTGGGTCTCCAGCCGAGGTTAGCTGTGGATTGGGGCCAGCGATCGGGTCTCAGGTGTTCGAGGTCGGGGCGGACGTGGTCGAGGCTTTTCGGGGTTGGCCTGGGGCCGGGGAGTGTTTTGTGGCCCGTGAGCAGGCGGGGAAGTGGTTGGCAGATTTGCCGGGTTTGGCGAAACACTGGTTGCGCAAGGCTGGCGTCGGGGAAGTATTTGAAAGTGGGGAGTGCACGTTCGGTCAGTCCGAGCGATATTTTTCCTTTCGTAGGGATGTGCAGACTGGGCGGATGGCGAATGTGATTTGGTTGGAGGGTTAGCAGGATGTTGGATTACGGCCCTTCGGACCTAATCCATCTACGGAACTGGTACGTTAGCAAGCCCCAGAGGCGGGGGTAGCCTCGAAACCGCCCAGCCTGCGGTAAGCAACCACAGCACACAACGTTCAGCCAAGAGGCGAGCCGGAGCCATCGTATCCTTCCATGGTGGGCAGTGCCCACCCTACGAATGCTGCTTCGAAATACTTGACTTGGGTCAAACCCGGAATTCTCAAGAGCTTGTTATTGGGGTTCCAGCCCCTATTTTTGACCTCAAGAGTCACGCTCAATGAGGATTTTCCATGCGTATCGACCGTTTGACCAGCAAACTGCAGGTCGCGCTGTCCGACGCCCAGTCCGTAGCCCTGGGCCGGGATCACAATTTCATCGAACCCGCCCACCTGTTGCAGGCGTTGATGGACCAGAAAGGGTCCTCCATCAACCCCTTGCTGCAGCGGGCCGGCGCCAACATCAGCCAATTGAAACAGGCACTGGCGACCTATCTCGACACCCTGCCGCAAATCCAGGATCACGACGGCGAAGTCCACATGTCCAACGACCTTGGGCGCGTCATGAACCTGGCCGACAAGCTCGCCCAGAAACGGCAGGACCAATACATCGCCAGTGAGATGGTGCTGCTCGCCATGACGCAGGACCGGTCGCGCATCGCCTCCATCCTGCAGGAAGCGGGCATCACCGGGGAGAAACTGGAAAAGGCCATCGAGGACATTCGCGGCGGCGAAGCCGTCAACACCCAGGAAGCCGAGGAAAGCCGCCAAGCGCTTGAACGCTACACGGTGGACCTGACCGAACGTGCCGAAGCGGGCAAGCTCGACCCGGTCATCGGCCGGGACGACGAGATTCGTCGCACCATCCAGGTCCTGCAGCGCCGGCGCAAGAACAACCCGGTTTTGATAGGCGAGGCCGGCGTCGGTAAAACCGCCATCGTCGAAGGCCTGGCGCAGCGCATCGTCAACGGCGAAGTGCCGGAGAACCTGAAGGACAAGCGAGTGCTCTCGCTCGACCTGGGGGCCTTGCTGGCCGGTGCCAAGTACCGGGGCGAATTCGAGGAACGCCTGAAAGCCGTACTCAACGAGCTGTCCAAGCAGGAAGGTCAGATCATCCTGTTCATCGACGAACTGCACACCATGGTCGGCGCCGGCAAGGCCGAGGGCGCCATGGACGCCGGCAACATGTTGAAGCCCGCCCTGGCACGCGGCGAATTGCACTGCGTCGGGGCCACCACGCTGAACGAGTACCGTCAGAACATCGAGAAAGACGGGGCTCTCGAGCGCCGCTTCCAGAAGGTGTTGGTGAACGAGCCGACCGAAGAGGACAGCATCGCCATCCTGCGCGGCCTGAAAGAGCGGTACGAAGTGCACCACGGGGTCACCATCACCGACCCGGCGATCATCGCCGCCGTGCGCCTGTCCCAGCGCTACATCACCGACCGGCAATTGCCGGACAAGGCGATTGACCTGGTCGACGAAGCCGCCAGTCGCATCCGGATGGAGATCGATTCCAAACCGGAGAGCATGGACAAACTGGAACGGCGCCTGATCCAGTTGAAGATCGAAGCCGAGGCGCTGAAGAAAGACGACGACAAACTGACCCGCAAGACGCTGGACCAGCTCAACCAGACCATCGAACAGCTGGAGCGCGAATACGCCGACCTGGAAGAGATCTGGAACACCGAGAAAGCGGCGGTCCAGGGGTCGCAACACGTCAAGGAACAGCTGGAGCAGGTGCGCATCGAGCTGGAAACCGCCCGTCGGGCCGGCGACCTGGCGAAGATGTCCGAACTGCAATACGGCCGCATCCCCGAGTTGGAGAAACAGCTCGACATGGCCAGTCAGGCCGAGATGATGGACATGCAGTTGCTGCACAACAAGGTGACCGACGAGACCATCGCCAATGTCGTCGCCCGCTGGACCGGCATTCCGGTCGACAAGATGCTCGAAGGCGAGCGCGAGAAGCTGCTGCGCATGGAAAGCGAACTGCACGATCGGGTGGTCGGGCAGGACGAGGCCGTCAAGGCGGTATCCGATGCCATCCGCCGGTCCCGCTCCGGCCTGTCGGATCCGAACCGGCCCAACGGCTCCTTCCTGTTCCTGGGCCCGACCGGTGTCGGCAAGACCGAATTGTGCAAGTCACTGGCCGATTTCCTGTTCGACACCGAGGACGCCATGGTGCGCATCGACATGTCCGAGTTCATGGAGAAACACTCCGTGGCCCGCTTGATCGGTGCGCCTCCGGGCTACGTCGGTTACGAGGAGGGCGGTTATCTGACCGAGGCCGTGCGCCGTCGGCCCTACTCCGTGATCCTGCTGGACGAGGTCGAAAAAGCGCATCAGGACGTGTTCAACATTCTGCTGCAAGTGCTCGACGACGGTCGTCTGACCGATGGTCAGGGGCGCACGGTCGACTTCCGCAACACCGTCATCGTGATGACCTCGAACCTCGGCAGCGACATCATTCAGACGCTCGCCGGCGAGGAAAACTACGACGCCATGAAATCCGCGGTCATGGACGTGGTCGGCCAGCATTTCCGGCCGGAGTTCATCAACCGGGTCGACGAAGTGGTGGTCTTCCATCCGCTGCTGCAGAGCCAGATCCGCGGCATCGCCGACATCCAGCTCAATGCCTTGCGCGCCCGTCTGGCCGACCAGGGCATGAAGCTGCACCTGACCGAAGAGGCCATGGAGAAGCTGTGCAACATCGGGTTCGATCCGGTCTATGGTGCGCGGCCGCTGAAGCGGGTGATCCAGCGGGAGCTTGAAAACAACCTGGCCCAGGCCCTGTTGCGCGGCGACTTCGGCCACGGTGACGCCATCGAGGCGGATGTCCGGGACGGCGAAATCGTCTTTAAAATCGGCCACTGAACCGGAAGTAGGGTGCGCACCGCGCACCGGTTCCCTAGGAACGCTGGCCCCTAAGTGACCATTGGTGATTGACCGCGGTCGCGCAGGGGCCTGCGCTCCTACGATGTCGTCTCGCCCCGCGCCGACAAGGCGTCCACCGCCATCTCCTCCATGATCCAGTCCTTGAACTGACGCATGGCCGAGGTCATCGGCCGATTCTTGCGATAAACGAGATAAAACGATTTGGGCAGTTCGAGTGGAATGTCCAGTGGCGCCACCAACTGCCCACTCTGAATCTCCTCGCTGACCAGGCTGACATCGGTCAAAGCCACACCCAGCCCGCGCGCCGCCGCCTGGGATGTCAACAGACCGCTGGAGAGATACAGCCCCTTGCGTCGCTCAACCATTTCGGTACCGGCGGCCTCGAACCAGTCTCGCCATTCTTCCGGTCGCTTGTTGACGTGCAACAGGGTGTGATGGGTAATGTCTTCCGGTGTGTGAATCTCGTGCCTGGCCAACAGGTCCGGCGTGCAGACCGGAATCAGCGCCGAACGTTTCAGGAAGTGGCATTCCACATCCTCCCAGTTGCCGTCACCGAAATAGACCGCCATGTCGGTGTCGCTGTGGGCGAAGTCAATCAGGCCGGTGGAGGCGGAGATTTCCAACTCGACGTTGGGGTACTGTTCATAGAACCGGCTCATGCGCGGCAGCAGCCAGCGATGCAGGAAGGCCGGCGCCACAGCCAGATTCAACTCACCACTGCCATGGGCCGCGATGAGTTTCTGGGTCGCCCGCTCGATGTCGTTCAGCGCTTTCTGAACCGTCTTCAGGTACGCCTTGCCGGCCGAGGTCAGTTCAATGCGACGGGTCTGGCGGATGAACAGCTCCACCTCGAGAAATTCTTCCAGTGATTTGACCTGATGGCTGATCGCCGACGGCGTGACGAACAGCTCACGGGCGGCTTTCTGGAAGCTGCCCAGGCGGGCGGCGGCTTCAAAACTTCGAAGGCTGTTCAGCGGCGGCAGACGTTTGATGAGGCAGGCTCCATAGGTGAAATGTATTCAACCATAGCATGAAAAAGCATCGTTTGTGACCACCCGGTCAGGACCCTATTATTCATGCCGTAGCAGGGAATAAGACTATTCACTGTTCATATTCATAAAGCAACATTCACCGGAGGTTGACCCATGAAAACCCAAACTAGTGACTCTGTCGTTCTTGATCGGTTTGGCCGGGTCGACGTGGCCTATTACGAGGCCAAAGCCGCCAAGATGCGCTCGGAAGCCGTAGCCCGTTTTACGCGCAACCTGAGCCATTCCATCGGCCAGACGGTCCGTGACCTGTTCACCCCGTCCCGTCCGACCCGCAGCGCCTGAGGCGTTGCCATCCCGATGAAAAAAACAGTCGGCGCAGCCACCTGAACCCAAGGGCTGCGCCCAGGCCTTTTCCAGTCTTTTCCCGCTTTCCACCCCGTCTTTGTTGACCTGCATCAACACTCCGTATTGCCTCTCTTGAAGCCGTTTCGACCGTCCTTATATTGATGGGTGCAGTAAACATACTGTCATCACAGGAGGTGATAATCATGGCTAAGAATACACTGTCTCCCAGCAAACTTTCTCCCTGGAACTGGTTCAAGCACGAGGACGAAAAATCCACGGATCTGACACCACGCAGTGATTTTGAATGGCCCATGCTGCGCATGCATGAAGAGATGGACCGGATCTTCGACGAAACCTTCCGGTCCTTTGGTTTTCCTTCTGTGTTTCGTCGTGGCGGTGATGTCTGGAAGGACATGCCGAACTTCTGGCGTCCCAGCGTCGACATCAGCGAGCAGGAGAACGAGTATAAAATCTCGGTCGAAATTCCCGGTGTCAACGAGGATGACGTCAAGCTGAAGATCGATGGTGACCAACTGGTCATCAGCGGTGAAAAGCAACAGGAGGAAAAAACCGAGGACAAAGGCAAAATCCATCGGGTCGAACGCCGCTACGGCAGCTTCTACCGGTCGCTGACACTGCCGCAGGACGCCAATCCGCAGGACATCCACGCGTCCTTTAAAGATGGCGTACTGGACATCAGCGTCCCTCGTGACAAGTCCAAAGAGCCCGAAGCGGGACGCAGTATCCCAATCAACAAGGGTTAAACCATGAGTCACGAATAAGCCCGCGCAAGCGGGCTTTTTTTTAATTCAAACCCGGTCTTTTTCGGTCGTTACACCGCCGGCAACGCCCATGCACTTCCAGCTGCTGATTCCCCATGTCGAAACCGACTTCCCGCGCACTGGCCTGCAGCTGTTCCAGCAGGCGGCGCGGCATGCCGACTTCCTCGACGGCGTGGCATTCGTCGCAAATCAGAAACTGGGGGACCTGGTGGGCGTGTTCGCAGGCGATGTGGGAGCAGGCCATAAACTGGTTGGTTGTGGCCAACTTGTGCACCAAACCAGCGTCCACCAGAAAATTCAACATGCGGTAGACGGACATGGCCGGGGGCGCTTCCCCGTACCGGGATTCATGGTCCGCGATCAGATCGTAGGCGGACTTGGGCTCGTTCGCCTCCAACAAGAGCGCGAGCAGGCGCTCCCGCTTGGGCGTGAGGCGTTCGCCCATCGACTGACAGTGTTCGTAGGCTTTGGCGAGGATGGCGTCGTCGGCCTTGGTCATCGGATATCCACAGTGCGCTCGTTACCGACAATGGTAGCGTGACGAAGCGGAATTGGACACCTCCCGGGCGGAGGTGTCCGACGTCTTTCGGCTAGTCCGCAGGCTCCTTGAGTTTACGAATGCCCAGCGAATGCATGATCAAGTGCTCATAAGCCGGCTCGCTGGTGCCTTTGCGCACTTTGCGCAGGAAATACTTCTCGAAACCGATCTTGGCCAGATGCACCCATTTGCCGCTCTTCGCCCAGTTCAGATTGCGCGGCGGGATCTGGGGGATGGCGACGAAGGCGATACCCTTGTTGCCCATATCGGCCAGACAGACGGCGTTCCAGGTCGCTTCGGCTTTTTCGGGCTTGCCGTCCAGGCGGGCGCGAATGTTTTCAGCCGTAGCCGTCACCATGCTTTCAATCATAAATCCCGTCTTCGGTACACCCGTCGGCACCGGGGTCGGTGTTTTCGGCGCAATGGCCACCGCGACGCCGATGCCCCAGATGTTGCGATGGGTCGGGTTGCACTGGTGGTCGTCGATCAGGATGAACCCTCGCGGATTGACCAGACCGTCGACATCGCGCACCGCGTCGATGCCGGTAAAGGCGGGCAGCATCATGGAATAGCCGAACGGCAGTTCGTGACGTCGTTTTTCCTGGCCGTCTTCATCGCATTCGATGACATGCATGACGCCGTCTTCGACACGGTCGACCTTGGCGTTGCAAATCCACTTGATGTCGTGATCGCGAAATTCGGATTCGAGCATCGTTTTGCTGTCACCCACACCGTCGAGCCCAAGGTGGCCGATGTAGGGTTCGGACGTGACAAACGTCATTGGTACCTTGTCGCGAATTTTACGCTTGCGCAGGTCCCGGTCCATGATAAAGGCGAACTCATAGGCCGGTCCGAAACAGGATGCGCCCTGAACCGCACCGACCATGATGGGCCCGGGCGCCCCGATGAATTGTTTCCAGGCGGTATGCGCCTTTTCGGCGTGGTCCACATGGCAGATGGACTGGGTATAACCGTCGGGACCGAGCCCGGAAATCTCATCGAACGCCAGTCGCGGACCCGTGGCAATGATCAGGTGGTCGTAATGCAGTCTGTGGCCGTCGGCCAGTTCAAGCTGATTCTCCTCCGGGCGCACCCGCTTGACGGGATTGACGACCAGTTCAATGTTGCGATGGGACAGGGACTTATCCAGCGACACCAGAATGTCTTCGCGTTCCCGCCAGCCCACGGCCACCCAGGGGTTGGATGGCACGAAATGAAAATAATCCTTATCGCTGACCACGATGACCCGGTCTTCTTCTCGCGCCAGTTCCTTCATTTCGAAGGCCATGGGCATGCCGCCGAGGCCGGCGCCCATAATGACTATATCGGCCATGGTTCGAACCCTCCGTTGAGGTGTGCAATGGCATGGGCAACGAGCATTCCGTGACCGGAATGAGGGTTGTCGAAACCATGCTATGCCTCGGAAGGGGCTGAAGCGTTGACCTGGGTCATCGGGCGGGACGGATGGGCAACAAAAAAAGCACCCCGGAGGGTGCTCAAAGGTTTCGCCAGAGAAAAACGTCAGGCGGCTTGCAGGAGGGGGATCAATCGGTCGCGAATACGGCTCGCGGCCTGTTCGTCGAGCATGCCCACGCGCAGGCGACGCTTGAGCACATCGTCCGGCTTGCAGGCGCCTTCGAAATTCAGGGCCCAGTTCAATTCGGCCTGGATGTAGGGCGCACCCTCGACCAGGCGTTCGCTCGAACCCTGACGCAGCACCAGATGAGCGCGATCGCCGTACGCCTGCCAGAGGTAGTCGGCGATATCTTCGGGTAATTCGGCCAGGGCCTGGCGAGCGACGGTTTCATCGCCGTTCGCACCGGGCAAGCGAGCATTGTGTGTGCGGCAGGGGCCGGCTTTGAGACCGGCGTCCTTTACAACCTTGTCCATACAATCTTCCGCCATTCGGCGCCAGGTGGTCCATTTGCCACCGGTCAGGCTGATCATGCCCTTGTCGCTCAGAATGACATGGTCGCGGGACAGGCCCGAGGTGGATTGTTCGTCCGGATCGCTGACCAGCGGCCGCAGACCCGAGAAGGTCGCGCTGATGTCGTCACGGCTGATCGGTTTATCCAGCCACTCGTTCATGTGCTTGATGATGTAGTCGATCTCTTTGTCGCTGGCCGTCGGGTCATCCTGCAGTTCGGCCGCGTCGTCTGTGGTACCGACCAGCGTTTTGCCGAGCCAGGGCAACATGAACAGCACGCGGCCGTCGTCGGTTTCCGGAATCAGAATGCCGCGCCCTTCGGGCAGCAGGTTCTGGTCGATCAGCAAGTGGATGCCGCTGCTGACCGTCATCACCGGTTTGGCGCCCGGGTTGGCCATAAAACGGAGATGATCGGTCCAGGGGCCGGTGCAGTTGACCACCGCCTTGGCCTTGATGGTCAGCGATTGGCCGCCGATCAAATCCTTGCAATGGGCACCGGCGATGCGGCCATCGGTCTCGATCAGGGATTCCACCGAGGTGTGGTTCAGCGCATACCCGCCTTGCTCGATGGCTGAGCGCACCATGGCGATACCGAAGCGCGCATCGTCGAACTGGCCATCCATATAACTGACGCCGCCCTTGAGCGGCCGGATGTTCAGGCTGGGGCAGGCGCGTTTCAGTTCGCTTTTGCTCTCGATGCGCGATTTACCCAGGCGTTCGGAACCCGACAGGAAGTCGTACAGGCCCAGACCCATGCGGTAATAGGGCAGGCCGATCAGGCTTTTGACCGGCGTGACCAGCGTCAGCGGCCAGGCCAGGTGCGGGGCCATCTGCAACATGCGCTTGCGTTCGGCCAGCGCCTCGCGGACCAGGTTGTATTTGCCGTAGTCCAGCGTCTTGAACGCTTGCTCCAGATAGCGCACGCCACCGTGGATCAGCTTGGTCGAACGACTCGATGTGCCGGCCATAAAATCCTGCCGGTCGACCAGCGCGGCACTCAGGCCGCGACTGAGCGCATCCAGCAACACGCCGGCTCCGCTGGCGCCGCCGCCAATGACCAGAACATCGACGTCGGCCTCTTTCAGGGCCTCGACCTGGGCACTGCGGTCCCAGGGTTGGTCGGGTTGAAGGGCGGCGGCTTGAGGCATCGAATCATCTCCCACAAAAAGTTTGTCTGATGATGCTCATACTAAGGTTATTTTCGGTTTTGTCAAAAATACTTTCGTAAATGTTCGTTTTTGTGTGGGGTGAAGCCGGGCGGAAGTAGGGCAGAAGTAGGGCAGAAGAGCCCCAGGCGTTATCTGCCATTGCTTCGGTGGCACTGGGTCGACTATCGCCTTGGATACTTCCCGCGGCAGATAACGCCTTCGCCCGAGGTGTCGGACCACTTCTGCCCTACAAAACCAGCCGTCTACAAACAAAAAGGGCCGACCCTCTCGGGCCAGCCCCTCTGCTTGGTGTTTAACGTCCGGAACGACGAATCAGGTTACCGAAGTCAGGCGACTTTGGAGGCCTTTTCGGACTCTTTCTGATGCTCGATCGCCGTGTTCTTGCCGTTGATCGGGATGGACTTCGGTTTCATCGCCTCGGGTACTTCTTTCACCAGGCTGACGTTCAGCAGGCCGTTCTTCAGTTCGGCGCCTTTCACCTCGACATGGTCGGCGAGATTGAACTTGCGCTCGAAGGAACGGTAGGCGATGCCCTGGTGCAGGAAGTGGCGATTCTTCTCGTCGTCGCTGGCCGCTTTCTTGCCGCGCACGGTCAGCACACCGTTTTCGACCTGGATGTCCAGCTCGTCTTCTTCGAAGCCGGCGACGGCCAGAGTGATGCCGTAACGGTTTTCACCGGTCACTTCGATGTTGTACGGCGGATAGCCGGTGCCGGCCTGGTCGGTGCGCAAAGCGGCGTCCAACAGGTTCGCCATACGGTCGAATCCAATGGTGCTGCGATACAGAGGGCTGAGATCGATGTTGGTCATATTCATATCCTCCTAAGGAAGCAATACAAATGATCAGTCCCGGATTTGGGCACTGTTCGTTCAGCGGGGGTGGACTCTCATCGAGACGTCCTTCCGCATTGTCGTATATAGGGATACTCGATGGCCTTTCAAGCGGTGAGGTTTTGTAAAGAAATCGTAGGGACGCTCTTTTTTTCGCAGGGTCCGCATCCAAGTGGGTGTCGGGCGTCGTCATCTGATATGAAGTCGATCAACATCAAACAACACACAAAGGAGAAGACGTATGAAAGCCATGATCGCAACCGCCGCCGCCCTGACACTGGTCGCCTGTGCCAGCACCGCGACGACCATTCCCGACAATGTTCCGGTGGAAACCCGCGACACCAGCCTGGGCACCATCCTGACCGATGAAGACGGCATGACGCTGTACCTCTATACCCGTGACGACAAAGGTGTATCCAACTGCTACGACCGCTGCGCCCAGAACTGGCCACCGCTGGAGGCATCCAGCAACGCCCAGGGCGCCGGCAAGTTCAGTGTGATCGAGCGTCGCGACGGCACCCATCAGTGGGCCTACGAGGGTGATCCGCTGTATTTGTGGGTGAATGACCAGGAACCAGGTGATGTGACCGGCCAGGGTGTGGGCGATGTCTGGTTCGTTATTGAAGCGGACAGCTCCGGCGGTATGTCCTACTAAGGGTTTATGCACGTCCCACCGGCCCCGTCGCGGATGGACGGGGCCGATATCCCATCCGTTGTTGTTCGGATGACGGCTCTCTATACTGAAACGACACACTGACCCGACATCATGACTGTGGCTCTGGCATCTTCGAGGGATTCGAACCCTCATTCCAAGGACGAGGTGACGCAACTGGCTGTCCTGCTCGAGCGCGTGCGCGAGCATGACCGGTCGGCACTGCGGGCCCTGTACGATGTCACGTCGGCCCGATTGATGGGCGTGGCCGTGCGTGTTCTGAACGATGAGTCCGAAGCCGCCGAAGTGCTGCAGGAGGTCTACCTCAAAGTTTGGCAGCAGGCGTCGGATTTCTCGGGCACGGGGTCCGTACTCGGCTGGCTGGTCGTGGTGACCCGCAATGCCGCTCTGGACCGGCTTAAAAGCCGACGTCGCAAACGCGAGGATTTGACGGCCGACCCGGATGAGTGGCAGGAAGCGGTCGCCACGGACGGGCCCCTGGAGCTCGGTATCCAACAGTGCCTGGGGCGACTCAACGACCATGCCCGTCAGGCCATTGTGCTCTCCTACATTCACGGTTACAGCCATCAGGAATTGCAAGAGCGTCTGTCCCGGCCATTGGGCACGGTCAAGGCCTGGATCCGTCGCGGGCTGCTGGAGTTGAAACGATGTCTCGAAGCCTGAGGTACGACGACCCCGAATTGTGCGAGTTGTTGGCGGCGCAATACGTGGCCGGCGATATGACACCCCGGGTACGCCGCCGGATGGAGGCCTTGCTGAGCGATCACGCGGAATTGCGGGCGGCCGTCGGCCGTTGGTCCGACCGGCTGATGCCGTTGCAGCACCGCTATCCGGAGCGAACGCCCCCGGCCCGGTTGTGGTCGCGCATTGAACAGGGGCTGGACCGGATGAACCCGGCCCAGGCCGCCACGGAACCGAAGTCGAACTCGGCGTGGTCCAGACTGGGCCGCATGCTCGATGCCTGGCGCCTGACCGCTCTCGGAGGCGTGGCCGCTACCGTCGCTCTGGCGGTTTCCCTGATGCTGGTATTGTCCCAACCGTCCGGCCCTGTGGGCGCCGACTATATGGCTCCGCTCAGCTGGAACGGGGAAGTGGCGATGGTGGTCAGCGGCTACCGGGGTTCCGAGGACCGTCCCGCCTGGTTGTCGGCGCAATGGTCGGATCGGCTGGCATCGAGGCCCGAGGGGGACCTGCACCTGTGGGCCGAAACCGGTGAGGACCGGGAATGGGTGTATCTGGGGCCGGTGACGGCCGAAAACCGGCGCTGGTCATTGGACAAAGAGGCCTGGCGCGCCGTCAAATACAGTCATCGTCTGGTGGTGAACACCGACTCCGCGACGATTACGCCGCAGTTGGCCCTGCTCGAAGGCCCCTGCATCCGCCTGACCCAGTGGTGATTCAGTCCGAAGCCAAGAGTGGTTCGTAGGCCGCCAGCACCGCGTCCGAGTCGGTATCCGCCGGGTTGCGGCGTTGCTTGCGGGCGTGGCGCACCAGCTTGGTCAGGTGCGCCCGGTGCTGCGGATCGCGTGCATCCCAGAACGGTGCCGGGTTGCCGATGGGAGCCGGCGCCCGGTGTCTGTCCTGCGTGACCCTCAGCCACTCATAGCCTCGTCCGTTCTCGAACACCAGACCTTCCTCCAGCAATCCATATCCCTGTTCGCGCAACCAGCGCCGCACCTGAAACAGGTTATTGGCCGGCGAAATCAGCCAATCGAACCGACTCTCGGAGCCCGGTTGCGACAACGCCTCCAGAATCCGGATCGTCATCTCGTCGCCAACCCCGGCCAGCACCAACAGATGCCACCCGTCGCCGGGTAACTGCAATCGTTCCGCTTCGACAGTGTGCAGCGTATAGCCTGTGGCACCGTACCGGACCAGCCGCGTCTCCAGGTCCGTCATGATGGAGGCGATACAGTCGTTGAAGTGCACCCGGGGCGCCCGGCCGGTCTCGATCAGGGCCATGCCCAGCCGGCCGTGATCGCAACACAGGTCCCAGACCGAGTCGTAACCGGAGGGGATGGCATGGAAGAGGGCGGTCAGTCGTTTTCCCAGGCGGGTTTTCATCGGACAGCGATTCGTCGAAAGCGGGCGCGCATTCTAACCGATCCGCCGGATTCGGTCAGGTGGCGCTCATCTCGGCACCGGCTTCTTCTTCAAGCGACGCCACCCAATGGGCCCGGGCCGGCAGCAACCGAACCGCACCCATGTACAACAACAAGGCCACGACGGAAAATCCGGCGGTGGCGTACCAAACCGTGGCGCCCATCGTTTGCAACAGGAGGCCACCCACGGCCGGTCCCAGCGCGAAGCCGTAACCGTAGAGCGCATTGGCACCGAAATAACTGCCGCGAAGATGGCGCGGGGCCATGGTGTCGATCTGTACGTTCAGTGTCGGAAACAGAATCGCCTCGCTCAGGCTCATCACGAAGGTGGCGGCGATCCAGCTCCAGTAACCGTCGACCGGCAACCAGGCGCAGGCGGAAAACGATGATTCCGGAGTGAGCGAGAAAGTATTAAGTGAGATAACGAAGCTGTCATGAAGCATTTCGATGTTGACTGATTCAGTGGTGCAGCCCCTCTTACGAGCACTTGTCTTCATGGAAGAGCGACTGCGTCATCGCGTTGCCGTTGGAATACGGGGTAGGTCCGGTTTTCTGATCGTGTGTTGGTTTTTCAGTTGTTCCGTTATGGTCAACGTGACAATGCGCGCCAGGAAACACCTGGTTCGGTTTATTCTAATATGTGCCTCAACACGACAGCACTGACCTCGCGGCGACGTTCACTGCTTCCAAGCATTTCCGCTGATGTAGTCTGGCCACGAACGGATTCAATACCAGACGCAGGATGCATCCCCATCGGCTGTTGCCAGAACATACGAGGATTCACAATGATAAAAACAACCTTGCGAACGGGTATTGTCACCGGTGCCGTCCTGGTGACCGGTTTCGCTCAGGCTGACGACATCATCAAAGCCTATTCATCGACGCTCTATGAACTCAATGACTCCAGTGCGAATCAAAACCGAATCAGTGCAATCTACACCGTTAAAAACATTTGGAACACCACACACTGGCCAGAGGCGATCAAGGAGGTCAAACTGATTCTGGACGGTGGTTCCGGGTTCAATACGCGAGGTGTTCCGTCCAAACAGACGTTGTATCACTATACGTTTGGTGGAGATTATCGCTACACCGTCCCGACAGGATTCCAGCTGAAAGTACGACCGACGGGTGGCGCGGGAGTGACCTATTTCAATCACGTACCGCATAACGATATCCAAACGGCCTGGGTCAGCGAGTCCATCTCCTTCAATGCCGGAATAGGCGGGACAGCCAGTGAAACCCCGGGCGGGACGGTTGACCTGGGGGTGACATGGACCGACACCATTCGATACCAGCAGCCCGAATTCACCACCCTGACCTATGCGGACGGTATCAATACCGGGGCGGTCAGATGGGATATCGAAAACAGGACGATAAAACACGGCACTCCGGCCAAAAATTACCTGATACACAGTTGGACGAGCTGCAGCGCCAGCAACCTGATCGACATCGACGAACTGCCAGCGATCATGCGTTCGAACTTTCGCCCGCAAGCTTCTGTTTTGTATCGCAAGCAGACAACCACCGACTGGAACAACAGTACCCGGTTCACGCTGGAAGCCAACTGGAAGAAAACCCACTACCACTTCGCACGAGACTGGTGTAGCTGGTATACCAACTTCAGTTGGAAGAACTATAACGACTATGACGAATGGACGAGAGAGAGTCGCGACGTCGTCGTAAAATGGCATGATTATTTGTATCGATAAGTTGGTGTTCACAGAACAGGGAGGGCCGCCTCCCTGTCGCCTTGTATCCAATCCATGCCAGAAGACCACATTTTCGGCGACCGGAGATCATTGCCATGCCATTTAAAAAGTCGTTTTTATGGGTGCTCGCCCTATGTGTCGGAGCAGCCGTCGTTTGGCTCAGAGTATCCACAGTATCCGATATCAATCCAACCGATGAGGCGACGACAGCAGTCGGTGAGAACGATAGAAAGGATAATTCCAAGGTCACACAGGCGCGTGTGCAGGCCGTCGAACCCGAAAATGATACCGGCCCGGAACAAGGAGGTGAACCGGACCAGGCCACGTCCGAAGCGACTGAAAGCAGTTGGATAACCCTCGGTACCACTTCGCTGAGTGCGCAACTGTATGACTTTATTGAAACCGAGAAGCTGAAGTATGTCGACATCGGTGGTTATCCATTCGATGATTATACCGACAACACATTGAGACAGCTTGCACAGTCTGGCGACGTATTACTGTTCGACAATACCGACGCTTATCGGCTTGAAGGGTTGGAAGAAGAACCGGCCGACATCGTGGCCGACTACTTCGGCACGGCCGCTGAAGCCGACGCTGTCATTGCGACCAGCAGAACCAATGCTGAAGGCGGCATTCACTATATGGTGTTGCCGGTTAATAAAAGCGGAGATGACAAAGCGTTTTATGCGGATATTAAACGGGCCGTTACTCTGTTAAAGGACGAAAGGGACAACAAGGCTCAGCGATGAATCATTGTTCACATCGGCGCATTCACTTGCCGTGAGCCACCGGAAGTGGCCGTTCTCCGATGCGCTTGTTCTCAAAGCCCCAGCGCACCCCGGCGCAACCAATTGTGCACGAACGCCAGTTTCTGTCGGGCGTGATTCGACAACACGAACGGATAGAGATCCGAAAACCCCATGGTGCGATTAATGTGATTGACGCCGATGGTGAGCGTGGCGGCGATGTGGATCAATCGCTCGGCATCGGGCTCGGAATACGGGTCCCAGCCGGAGTGGGGGATTTGTGGCGATGACAGACCGGCGGCCACGAAACTGTCGGCGATGTCCGTCAGATGTAATAGATGCGCGGCGGTTTCCGCCCAGTCCTCATGCGGGTGGGCCGAAGCGTAACTGGTCAGATAATACTGTCTCCATTCCTCTGGCGGACCGTTTTCGTAGTGATAGCGAAGCGCCGCCGGGTAATCAATGCGTTCGTCACCGAACATGGCGCGAAACGCATCGATAAAGTCCTCGCGGAGGCTTAACCGCCACCAGAGCATGTGTGCGATCTCGTGGCGCATATGGCCGATCATGGTGCGATAGGGCTCCTGCAACGCCTCGCGGCGGGTGGTGAGCAGAATAGGGTCCACTTCCGCCACACTGATGGTGACCACGCCTTCGGCATGACCCATGGGAACCGGGGTCGGTCCTTCGGCGAGCAAATGAAACACCGGAGGCGCCCCCGGATCTTCCGGTCGAAACCAATGCCAGCGTCCCAGATTGTCCAGCACCCACCGTTTGGCGGCTTCGGTCTGCGCCCAGTTGGGGATGGCGTTCGCAATGGTCGGATCGGGCGCCAGGGCCGTCATGGCGCAGGAACGACAAAAAGCGCCTTCTTTCGGAGCTATCCAGTTACAACCGATTCTATCCCGGTTGGCACAGAACGGTGGTGTAGGCAGGAATGCCCGCGCCTGCGGGTCATAGGCGACGGGCGTGCCGTCGGCCGTGGAGAGATTGTCGAACCAGAGTGAACCGGAACCGACCGGGTTGGCGAATACACGCATTGGGAGCGCTCCTGATGAAACGATTGGCTGCCATAGTTCGGGGTGGACTCACGGTATCCCAAGGCGGGCAGTGTACGCCATGACTGCGGTCCTGATCGGTATTTTCAGTCCTGGACCGCAGGATCGTAATCCACCGCGTCCGCGATGGTATGGCCGTGCCATGATGATGGATTGCTTCGATATCGGGGGTTTTTCGGGCTACCCGAGGCACAGGTGTAGTCGGTCTATCGGCCGGGTGCAAGTAGGCGGCTTCCGATCGCCCGGTTATCCATGCCCGACGAGTCTACCGATTGGGCTCGGGAGGAAGATACACGCCATTGGCTACATTATTGATGTAGACCGGAATCAATCCCCGCTCTTTGATGATCGCCAAGCCTTCGTTGAACCTTTTCATCAATGCTTCACCTCTCGGGCTCCTGGTGAAAATCAACCGGTAGGGCCAGGACTCGATCGGGCTCGGATCATAGCCGATCCTGTCCGCCTGATCCGGGAATCGTTGCTGCAGCATGTGCAGGCCGACCAATTTATCGAGTGAAAACGCATCTATGCGTTTGGACAACAGCTTGGAGAAGTTCCGGTGTTCAACCGTGACCAGCTCCATTTCCACGTCCACACCCCGGGCCTTGGCGGCCTCAAACCACGGGTAGCTGGCGCTCAGCAAGCCGCCGAAGCGCTTGCCGTCCAGATCTTCGTAATCCTGCCAGATCAGCGGGTCGTTCTTGTTGTAGAAGAACACAGCCTCACCTTCCAGCAGTACATCCGAAAACAACAGGGATTGCGCTCGTTCCTCGGTCCTGACCCAGAGTATGGAGGCATCCTGGGTGCCGTTTTCGACATAGACCCGCACCCGCTGCCAGGGATAGTACTCGAAAGCTACATCCACGCCACCCGCTTCGAACGCCTCTTTCACAAGATGGGCGGCGACGCCGTTGTGGGGGAGTTCCTGCGACAGATAGGGAGGCCATTCGCCAATGGCGATACGGACGGTTTCCTGGGCGGACAATGGAATACAGTTAGAGATCAGGAATATGGCAAGGCCGGTTCTGAGAAGAGAGTACATCGGAGGTGTGCTTCCAAATACTTGCGACTGTGGCTCAGTGTAGGTCAAAGTCGGTGCGTCGGTTTCGCTCTTTGGTGTTTTTCTGTCAACTGCGCGGCATCGGCCCGATGAACAATGCCCTGCCTCTGGTTGCCACCTTCGAGTGTCTTGTCACCAGAACGGCAGTGAAGCGAGTTGAGTGTTTGAGAGGGTACCGAGGGGCTTTCAGCCGTCGTTGAGGTGTCTGGTTTGCAAATGAAAGTAATTCGCAATACTATTCATGACTGTACATTCAATGCATCGGGCGCAGTATCATGAGTGATTCGGTCAAGACCCCATTTCAGCGAAAACGACTGAGAGGCGAGCAACTCACGGTCGGCTACGATGAGGCCGCCATCCTGAACCAGGTCAACTTCCAGGTGCCGGACAGTCAGGTCACGGTCCTGGTGGGACCGAACGGCAGCGGCAAGTCGACCCTGTTGAAAACCCTGGCCCGCATCCTGAGCCCGCGCGAAGGGCAGGTGATGCTCGACGGCAAGGACATCCACAAGACGCGTACCCGCGAAGTGGCGCAGAAACTCGGCCTTCTGCCGCAGGGGCCGATCGCACCGGAAGGGCTCACCGTTCGGGAACTGGTGGCCCAGGGGCGTTTCCCGCACCAGAACCTGTTGCGTCAGTGGTCCTCCGAGGACGAACGCGCCGTGGGCGAAGCCATGGAGATCGCTCAGGTTACCGAATTCGCCGACCGACCCATCGACGGTCTGTCCGGCGGGCAGCGCCAGCGCTGCTGGATCGCCATGGTCCTCGCCCAGGAAACCGACCTGATCCTGCTCGACGAGCCGACCACCTTTCTGGACCTGAAAGTACAGGTCGACCTGATGAACCTGCTCGTACGCCTGGCGCACGATACGGACCGCACTCTGGTGGTCGTGCTGCACGAACTGAACCTGGCCGCCGCCTACGCGGACTATTTGGTCATGATGCGCGACGGCGCTATCCATCACCATGGCGCACCGGACACCATCTTCACCAGCGACAACCTGAAATCGGTGTTCGACCTGGATGCCCATGTCATCCGGGATCCGCACTCGCACCGTCTGATCTGTGTGCCGGCGCCGGTGCCTGCCGAAACCCGGGACATCGAGGTCGGCATCCGCATCGCATGAGCCTGTCCGATACGATGGATGCCCGGTCGGAGACTGCGGCGACCAGCGCCTGGGTACGCTACAGCGCCGCCCTGCCTGTCGCCGTCGGTGTGTTGGCACTGATGTTCGGCTGGCACATTGCCGTGGGGGCCAAATCCCTGCCGCTGGGTACCGTTCTGGATGCCCTGGTGAACTACGACAACGCCGAATTCGACCACATGATCGTGCGCGAGCTGCGCATGCCCCGCGCGCTGATCGCGGCCCTGGTCGGCGCCAGCCTGAGCGTGGCCGGGGCCTTGATGCAGGGTGTTACTCGCAATCCTCTGGCCGAGCCGGGGATTTTGGGCCTGATGGCCGGGGCGTCGTTCGCCGTGGTCATGGCCATCGGCGTATTCGACGTCGTGCATCCGGCCTGGCTGCCCTGGGTGGCCGCGCTTGGTGCGCTGGTGACAGCCCTGGCTGTCTGGCTGATTGCCCAATGGGCGCCCGGCGGTGCCACACCGCTGACATTGACGCTTGCCGGGGCAGCCATTACTGCGTTTCTGGGGGCGCTGATATCAGTGGCACACCTGCTCAACCAGGATTCCTTTGAGCAGCTGCGAGTCTGGCTGGCCGGTTCTTTGGCCGGTCGCCGGGTCGATGAATTGAGAGTCGTGACCCCCTGGATCATCGCCTCACTGTTTCTCGCGCTGGCGCTGTCCAGCAAGGTGACGGTGCTGGCCATGGGCGACGATGTCGCCCGGGGGCTGGGTGTCCGCACCGGCTGGCTCAAGGTCCAGGTACTGGTCTGCGTGGTCGTGCTGACGGCCTGTTCCGTGGCCCTGGCCGGGCCGTTGGGCTTTGTCGGGCTGGTGATTCCGCATGTCGTCCGACTGTTCGTCGGCGCGGATTATCGGTGGATCGTCCCCTATTCGGCGGTGATTGGGGCCGCCTATCTTCTGGGGGTGGACATCATCGCCCGTCTGGCCCTGAGGCCGGAGGAAGTCGCCACCGGCATCGTCACCGCCATGGTCGGTGCGCCGCTGTTCATTCATCTGGTCAGGCAGAGGGCGCGCTGAGATGTGGATGATCGACAATGCCCGTCCGGTCGCCCTGGTGGTGCGCGGGTTCAGGGAACGACTGGCGCTGCGCCTGCCGGTGAACGCCCTGGGTGTTTTCGCCGGTCTGTTGGTCGTCATTCTGGGCCTGGTGGCCATCAGCCTGACGTTGGGCAGCTATGACATGAATCTGGTCCAGGTCTGGAATACTCTGATCACCCAGTCGGAATCGGAACAGATGTCCACGGTGGTCTGGGAATTCCGCTTCCCGCGCACACTGGTCGCGGCTCTGGTGGGGGCCATGCTGGCCCTATCCGGTGCGTCGCTGCAGAACGTAACGCGTAACGGCCTGGCCGATCCGTCCCTGGTCGGCATTTCCCAGGGGGCGGGTCTGGCTGTAGTGGCGGTCACCGTGCTGTGGCCGGATCAGGCCGGTCCCTGGCGTCCTTGGGTAGCCTTCGGCGGGTCACTGATCGTGGCCGCCGTCATTCAGGGGCTGAGTTGGAATCGTCGCGGCGGCAGCTCCATTCGGTTTATCTTGATGGGCATCGGCGTCGCCGCCTTTATCAGCTCCATCACGTCGGCGTTGATGACCTACGGTCAGATCGACCGCGCCATGTCGGCACTGGCCTGGCTCAGCGGCAGCATCAACTCGGCGGGGTGGGGCGAGGTCAAGATGCTGTTCGCCTGGTTCGTTGTCCTGTTGCCGTTAATGCTGATGCTGAGTCGGTCCATGGCCGCTCTGCAAATGGGGGAAGTCACCGCTATTGGCCTGGGTGTGCCGGCACGCTGGATTCGCGTCGCCCTGATCAGCGTCGCCGTCGGGTTCGCCGCCATCGCCACCGCGGCCGTTGGCCCGCTCGGGTTTGTTGGCCTGATCGCGCCGCACGCCGCCCGGCGCATTTCGCGCAGCGGGGTCGGTCTGCATTTGCTCATCAGCGCGGTGGTCGGTGCTTTCGTAGTCACGCTGGCCGATTTGCTGGGTCGGGTCCTGTTCGCACCGGTGCAGATTCCGGCCGGGCTGGTCACCGCCATCATCGGCGTACCGATTTTCATCGTTCTACTGCATCGGGCTCAAGCCAGGAGTTCGTTGTGATTCGCTTCATCGAAAGGGGGTTGAGGTCATGACACAGTTCTGTGCGCAATACAGCCGGAAAGTCGACGAGCCCCTGGCGGGTACCGGCGCACACCCGAGAACCAATCTCTTGCTGAGCTGGCCCATCGGGTCCTGGACCCGGACCTTCCATCAGGCCAAGAACATGAGCGAAGACGTGTCGAACCGGGTGAAAGACCTGATCGACAGCGGGCGACGCATCAACCTGATCCATCGTGCCGACCAACCCGGGGATCGGCATCGGGCCTACCTGATGCCGGAAAAACAGGCCTTCGACATCCCGCATGCGGACATCGAAGCCTTCCTCACGGCCCTGTACCGGGGCGATTCGCTGGACGCCTGGTCCATCGGTGAGGTCCGTCACAAGGTCGTGTTGTGCTGCACCCACGGGGTCAAGGACAAATGCTGCGCCAAGTTCGGTAACGCCAGTTTCAAGGCGCTCGACGCGGCGGCAACCGGCTACGACGGCGCCTTTGAAATCTGGCAGTCGACCCATCTGGGGGGCTGCCGACTGGCCTCGGCCGCTCTGGTGTTTCCGGACATGCACAAGTACGGCCGCATCGACGCCGAGCATGTCGAAGGCTTGCTGGCCAGCGAATACGACAACCACCCTTATCTGCCGTGCTATCGCGGTGACGGTGCCTTGCCGCCCGCCCAGCAGATTGCCGACATCGAAGCCCGCCGGCAATTGCACGCACTCGGCGTGCGTCCCCGTCGGGTGAATATTCTCTCGGAAGAGCGCGAGAACGAAGAGGTGTCCCGAGTCGACCTCCAGTGGCACTCGGAGACGGACCAGGGACGGCTGACCATCGATCTCGAAGCGCTGACGTCCGTCCGCTATGCCACCTGCGCCGATATCGACGACGGTGAGGAACCGGTTGCCCACCCAACCTGGCAGCCCGTCTCCACTGACGCCGTACAACACTGTGATCCGACCGACGCCGACAGCCTGATTTCATAACCCGGACCGTCCAGACCGAATCGCGGAGCGCTTCGGCCGGACAGTTTTGATTCAAAAAACATGAATAGTTATTAATAAGATTATTATTTACAAAAACGAGGAAGCATTATGAGAAAACCGTATTCGCTGGCCTGGCGCACGGCTCAGGCCATCACGGCCGCCATACTGTTCACGGTCGCCACGGCTCAGGCCGACACCGTCTACCCGCTGACCCTCGAGCATAAATTCGGTACATCGGTTATTCCGGAACAACCGGAACGGGTGGCCACCGTGGATTATGCCGGTGGCGACAACCTGCTGGCCTTCGGCTACCAACCTCTGACCGTTCGCTATTGGTTCGGCGAATACGACAACGCCGTCTGGCCCTGGGCGCGGCCGCTGCTGGAATCCGAACCGGAAGTGATTCGCGGTGAACTGAACTACGAGCAGATCGCCAAGACCAATCCGGATGTGATCCTTGCCATTCGCTCCGGCATCACCCGGGAAGACTACGAACAACTCAGCAAGATTGCGCCGGTGGTGGCTGTGCCCGAAGGCGTCGGCGACTACTCGCTGACCTGGCAGGAGCGTGCACGCATGGTCGGTCGTATGTTGAACCAGCAAGACGAGGCCGAAACCCGGATCGCGGCGATCGAGGATCAACTGGCCGCTGTCGAGGCCGCCCATCCGGAATGGGCTGGAAAAACCTTCGCCATGGCCACCTACTGGAACGGTGTCGGCGTCTACTCCGCCGAAGACACCGGCGTGATCCTGATCGAGAACATGGGTTTGACCGTCCAACCGGCCGTCGAGGACATGACCGAGGAAGGCGAGTTCTACATCTCCCTGTCCGAGGAAAAACTGCCGCTGATCGATGCCGATGTCCTGTTCTGGTACACCACCGGCGAGGCGCGTCAGCAGATCGAATCGCTGGCGTTGCGTCCCCGGATGCGTGCTTACCAGGAAGGCCGTGAAATCTTCCTGCCCGGAAATTCCATACGTAACGGTGCCTTGTCCTACAGCACTCTGCTGAGCCTGCCCAAAGCCATCGAGACAATGACCCCGCTGATCGAGCGTGCGGTCGATGGCGACCCGGGCACCGAGGTAAGTGGACCGATCGACTCCTGATTCGAATCCAATAAACGAGGAATGCGTTCGATGAAATCTCTACTGACTTTTCTGCTGGTGGCTTCGGTGTCCCTGTCCATACAGGCGGCGGACATGAGGACCTTTAACGACCACACGGGCAGCGTTGACATACCGGCCGACCCGCAACGCATCGTGGCCCTGAACGACCACGTTCTGGCCATGCCGCTGATTGAACTGGGTGCACCGCTGGTGGGCAGTTCCGGCCGGGTCCGGGACGACGGCAGCATTTATCTGCGGGGCGTGAAAGATCTGCTGGGTGTGGATTTCGACAACAGTCCGATCGAGTTTATCGGTACCTACGGCGAAACCGATATGGAAAAAATCGTCTCGCTGAGCCCGGACCTGATCGTCGCCTTCGCCTATCACGATGACGCGACACTGGAGCGGATGCGCAAGATAGCGCCGACGGTGGTGATCGATACCGACCAGCCGGTTCTGGATGTCATTCGCGATATCGCCGACGCCGGCGGCGTGTTGGATGAATACAACAAACGACTGGCGCTGTACCAGGCGCGTCTGGATGAGGCGAAATCGATAATTCCCAATGCTTCCGACATTCAGGTATCCGTCCTGCAAGCCTACGACGGAAAATTATCCGTCTATGAATCTTACGGCGCTTTGGGCCAGGTGATTCAGAACATGGGATTCAAACAGCCGGAGGCCGTTTCCGGGATCGAGGGCCATGCGGATTTCAGCGCTGAATCCCTGACCGAATTCGACGGTGACTTTATTTTCGACACCTATCGCATTTCCGCCGGCGACTTGCCGCAGGACGCACGCGAACGCATGGCCGAAGTACTGCCCGGCTGGTGCGACGTTCTGCACGCGTGCCGCACCAATCAGTATGTCGTCTTGCCGAGGACCTTTGTCTATTCGTCGTCCTTCGCCTCGCTGGAGCTGAATGTTCAGTTGCTGGTGACGCACATCGGCGGGCGAAACCATATCCCCTACCAACCGTAAACAGTCTCCGTTTCCGGGCAGGTCGCTGGAAGGCCTGTCCTATACCGAACAGTGGTGAACACATATGAAACAACTCTGGATCAGATTACTGACCGCGGTCCTGGTCGTCGGTGCCACCCAGGCCGCCGACTTCCCGGTCACCATCGAACATAAATTCGGCGCAACCACGATACCCGTCGAGCCGGATCGTATTGTCTCCGTCGGTTACACGGAACAGGATGACCTGTTCGCTCTGGGCAAGGCGCCAGTCGCCATTCGCCCCTGGGGCACACCAATGCCGCACGGTGTCTGGCCCTGGGCCGAGGAAGCGGCCAAGGGCGCCGAACCGACGGTACTGGGTCGCGGTCCGCTCGATTTCGAAGCCATCGCGGCACTGGATCCGGATCTGATTATCGGTATTTACGCGGGCGTCACCGAGGAAGACTACAAGCGTTTGTCGCTGATCGCGCCGACCGTATTGCAACCGGGCGACTATGTCGATTACGCCACGCCCTGGGAAGAACAGACGCGCATCATCGGCCGCGCCGTCGGAAAGGCGGAAGAGGCGGATGCGCTGGTCGAAGGCATCAAGGCACGCTTCGCGCAGACCCGCTCCGAGCATCCGGAATTTGAGGGCAAGACCGTAGCCGCCGCTTTCTTTTGGGATGGCCAGGTCGGCGCCTACACCAGCGGTGAACCGCGCAGCCGTTTTTTCACCGAACTGGGTATGGTGATTCCAGAGGTCTACGATGAGGAATCCGGCGACGCCTTCTACGCCACCTTCAGCCTGGAACGCATCCATCTGCTCGACGTCGATTTTCTGGCCTGGTATTGGGATTCACCCGAGGGTGCCCTGGCCTCCAACGAGGTGCAGCGCCTGCGGCAAACACTGGGCGCCTACCAGGACGATCGCGAAATGATTCTACCGGCTCGACTGCGCTGGGCGCTGTCCTTCTCCAGCCCGCTGAGTCTCGACTATGCGCTGGACGAGTTGGTGCCGGTGCTGTCCGACCGGCTGTAGATAAAATCGGGCGTATGGTACGCCCGAACATCATCGACCTGAATCAGGCCGCCGCTTCCTGCGGCGCGCCGCGCAATGTCATCACCGACAGCCCCACCGCCAGCAGCGAACACAAGGCAATGGCCCCGGCCAGCATCACAGGCGTGCCGTCGAAGACCACGCTCACCACGGCGATGGACACCGCACCCAACATCATTTGCAAGGTGCCACCCAGAGCAGCCGCCGTCCCGGCGATTGGCCCGTGCTCTTCCAGTGACAGCACCATGGAGGTCGGCACCACCAGCCCCAGAAACGCATAGGTGACCAGCAACAGGCTCACCAGCAACGGGAAACTGTCGTAACCCAGGTTGACGGTCATGAACAGCACGCACGCCGAAGTGGCGTAACCCGCCACCGCCCATTTCACCACAGCGATGGAACCAAAGCGGGCGCCCAGATTGGCCGCAATCTGACTGGTGCTGAAAAAGCCCAGAGCGTTCAAGGCGAAGGCCAGACTGAACTGGAACGAGGTCAGGCCGTAGTAACCGGTGTACAGAAACGACGCCGTCGCCAGAAAGGCGAAAAAGCTCGCCATGCCCATACCACCGATCAGAGTCAGACCCATATAGCCCGGGTCCCGAAACAGGACACCGAACGCCTTCATCATGGAGTTAAACCGGAACGGCGCTCGATCGGCCTGGTTCAACGTTTCCTTCAGCGCGAAGCCAGTCAGGAACAGGCCGAGTACCGTCACCACCGCCACGCTCAAAAACACCGCGCGCCAACCGAAGGGCACAATCACCGCACTGCCGAGTAGCGGCGCCAGCATCGGCGACACCGCGACCACCAACATGATGGTGGACATCAGACGGGTCGCTTCGGTGCCGGTGTAGCGGTCGCGAATCACCGCGCGCGGAATCGACATCACCGACGCCGCGCCGACGCCTTGCAAAAAGCGCAGAGCGATCAGCCATTCAATATTGGGTGCGAACGCACAACCGAGCGATGCCAGACCGAAAATCCCCAGCCCGAAATACAACGGCGGCTTGCGACCGAACACATCCGACGCAGGTCCGTACAACAACTGGCACAAACCAAAGGCGATGAAGAACGACATCAGCGTCCACTGCGATGCGGAAACCGAAGCGGACAGATCCTCGGTAATGGCCGGCATCGCCGGCAGATACATGTCGATGGCGAACGGACCGATCCAGCTGAGCAGGCCGAGGATCAGGGCCATTTTAATCATGTCGGTTTTCACGGAGTGTCCTTTGTATAAAAGCGTATCGAAAGATGGATGAAGCCGCGGAGGGCCAATGGTAACGTTTTCTGCTGGCATTGCCAGATGACGCCTAAAGCGTTGTTTACATAATCAGTCGAACGGTTTTATCGGAAATCGACAGGAGGGGTAAAAAATTTAAACAAGCCTGGAAGGGAATAGCCAGTGTGGATGCACATTGGGCTAGCGCCGGCGGCTGGGTGACCCTATTCGGGGATGTCGACAGCCTGGACGGCTGTCGCCAAGCCCCCATGGATGGGTCTACGGCGACCCCGAATAGGGTCACCCAGTCGCCGGTGCGGGTTCTGACACCCAATTGAACTTGAGAGTTACACCTGAGCCAATGCCTGCTCGATATCCGCCAGGATGTCATCGATGTGTTCGATACCGATCGACAACCGAACCAGATCGCGACTGACGCCAGCCTTGGCCAGTTCCTCGTCGTTCAACTGACGGTGCGTGGTCGACGCCGGATGGCAGGCCAGCGACTTGGCATCGCCTATGTTTACCAGTCGCAGGATCATCTGCAACGCATCGATGAAGCGGCCACCGGCTTCGATGCCGCCGTCGACGCCGAAACTGAGAATACCGGACGCCCGACCGCCGCAGATGGATTGGCAGAGTTCATGGTAAGGGCTGTCGCTCAAGCCCGCATACTTCACCCAGGTCACTTTCGGGTGCTGTTGCAGGTACTCGGCCACTTTCACCGCGTTCTCACAGTGACGATCCATGCGCAGACCCAGGGTTTCCAGCCCCTGCATGATGTAGAACGCATTGGTCGGCGACAGAGCGGCGCCGGTATTGCGCAGCGGCACCACACGGCAACGGCCGATGTAGGCGGCCTCGCCCAACGCCTCGGTGTAGACCACACCGTGATAGGACGGATCGGGCTCGTTCAGCATCGGGTAGCGCTCGGGTTGCGCGGCCCAGTCGAACTTGCCCGAATCCACAATGGCGCCGCCGACGGCAATGCCATGGCCACCGATGTACTTGGTCAGCGAGTGCACCACAATGTCGGCACCGTGTTCGAACGGCCGGCACAGGTAGGGCGTGGCGACTGTATTGTCGACGATCAGCGGTACGCCATTGCGGTGGGCGATATCGGCCAGACGCTTCAAGTCGACGATGTTGCCGGCCGGGTTACCAATGGACTCGCAGAAAACCGCCTTGGTCTTGGCATCGATGTTGGCTTCGAACGCATCGTAATCCGCTGCGTCGACCATCCGCACCTCGATGCCCTGGTTCGGGAAGGTGTGCGCGAACAGGTTGTAGGTGCCGCCGTACAGCTGGCTGGTGCTGACGATGTTGTCGCCAACCCGGGCGATGCACTGGATGGCGTAGGTGATGGCCGCCATACCCGAGGCCAGCGCCAGGGCGCCGATGCCGCCTTCCATGGCCGCCACACGCTGTTCCAGCACAGCATTGGTCGGGTTCATGATGCGGCTGTAGATATTGCCCTCGACTTTCAGATCGAACAGGTCGGCCCCGTGCTGGGTGTTGTCGAAGGTGTAGGACGTGGTCTGGTAGATCGGCACCGCGGCCGACTTGGTGGTCGCTTCGGATTCGTAACCGTGGTGCAGGGCGAGGGAATCGAGTTTCATGGTGTCCTTCCTGTAAGTGACGGTGTATGAGTCTGGAGCAAAGCTTGTCTGGATCGGAGGTCGATGGCAAGCCGTAATGCGCAACGGGGCGGGTGGCACAGGGTTTCATAGCGCAATAAAAATATAATTGATAATAGTTAGCGTTCAAATTAGCGTGAGGGTATGGTATTTTCCCCATCCAGAATTCGTAGCGGGACAGCCGGCGGGCTGGCCTGGTCATCAATAAAAACACTCAAACTGGATGGGAAACACCATGAAACTCAAGCATTTGATTGTGGCGACCGCGGTCGCTTCCCTGGGATCCGTATCGGCCGCGTCCGGCGATCACTATGCGGATTTTCCGGTTACTCTGAACGGCTATGACGGCGACGCCACCACCTCTGTGGCCTATACCGGTCAAATGGCCCGCCACGTATTGCACAACTCCCTGAAAAAGCTCGCCGGTTCCGGCACCGGCGACAATGCCGACGAACTGCTCGAACAAATGCTGGCCTACTTCGAAGGCGGTGACTCGCTGGACATCATCGATCCGGCGTCCAAGTCCGGTTTCGCGATCAAACAATCCGAAGTCGATGCCATCTCCACCGGCAAAAACCTGTCCGGCAAGGCCTATGGCGGTTATGTGACCGGTTGGCCGGGCCAGATGACTGGCGCCGAGGTGCTGCGTTTCATGATCGAAAAAGCGGCCGAAACCGAAGGCGGTTACGATCCGGTCAACGGCTATAACTACGCACAGTTGATTTCCAAGTTCGCCATGGGCGCGGTGTTTTATAACCAAGCCGTCGACAACTATCTGGACGAGCGCATCGAAGGCGATGTGAAGCCCAACGACAAACCCTACGGTGAAGGCGACCACTACACCGGTAAGGAACACGTCTGGGACGAAGGCTTCGGTTACTTCGGCGCTCCGGCCCATGCTCTGTCGCTGGATGCCGCCACCGCCTACAGCATCGCCAAGCAGGACCCGGACGTATTCGACGAAGCCGACTACAACGGTGACGGCGTGGTCGACCTGGTCACCGAGATGACCTATGCCCATGCCTACTACGCGGCCAATGCCGACAAGGGCGGCCAGTCCAACTACCTGAACACCATCATGCAGGCCTTCATCGACGGTCGTCAGCTGATCGCCGACGCCGACGGCGAAAAACTGTCCGACGATGAACTGGATCAACTGCAGGGCTACGCGGACACCATCAAGTCCAACTGGGAGCGCGTCATCGCCGAGGCCGCCTTCAAATACGCCGGTTCGGTCTACAGCGATGCCATGGCTCTGCATGAAGCCGTCGAGGAAGGCGACAGCGTCGTCGACCTGATGCCGACCTACGTCAAACACTGGGGTGAGCTGAAAGGCTTCGCACTGTCCCTGCAGACCGGTGGCAAGGATCTGGGCAGCGTCGGCGTCCAGCTCGACCGCCTGATTGGCTTCGGTCCGGTTCTGCTCGGCAGCACCCAGGTCACCGGCATCGATGGCGACGGCGACTACATCCAGTCCGAGTCCATCACGCTGAAGGAATACGCGTTGAACATGCTGGAAGTGCAAAAACTGCTGTCGCAGAACTTTCACCTGGTCGCGCGGTCCAACGATCGTCTGGGCAACCTGGAATCCCTGTCCGAGCAGCTGGAATCCGGCGCCAACGTCGAAAACGATTGATCCGTGATATGCCCCGGCCCTTGATCGAGGGTCGGGTCAGCATCGGATAAAAGGCAACATGATGCCGGGTTTCAATGACGTCCTGTCATCGCTGACGACCACTTTTCTGGACCCGTCCAAGCGGGTGTTCGTCGGCTACCTCTTTCTCGCCGCCGTGATCGGTGCCCTGGTCTGGATGGCCCAGGGACGGTCCTGGCGGCACTACCCCCGTGCGGTCCTCTCCCGCCGAATCTGGTGGTCTCCCTCGGCACGCGCCGACTACCAAATCCTGGTGATCAACCAGATACTGTTCCTGTTTCTCGCCCCCTGGCTGTTAAGCCATCTCACGCTGGCGACCTGGCTGTTCGAGCAATTGCATCGCTGGATCGATACCCGGCCGTCCGTCGGTCTTGGTTGGCCGGACTGGAGCATTCCGATCCTGTTCACGCTGAGCCTGTTCCTGCTCGACGATTTCGCCCGATTCTGGATCCATAGACTGATGCATCGCGTTCCCTGGCTGTGGGCTTTTCATCAGGTGCATCACAGCGCCCGCGTGCTGACACCACTGACCGTGCTGCGCACCCACCCGATCGAAGGCGTGTTGTTCTCGTTGCGCTCGGCTGTGGTCAACGGCGTCTGCATCGGCGGGTTCGTGTTCTTCTTCGACAGCCGGGTCGATCTGGTGCTGGTGGTGGGCAGCAACGTCTTCGTGTTTCTATTTAATCTCGCCGGTTCGAACCTGCGTCACACCCACTGCTACCTGCGCTATCCCGCCTGGCTGGAACGCTGGCTGATCTCGCCGGCCCAGCATCAGGTGCATCATTCGGCCGAGCCGCGTCATTTCGATCGCAATTTCGGGGCGGTGTTGGCGATTTGGGATCGGCTGTACGGCTCTCTGTTGGTGTCGGAGCCGACGGCACCAAAACGGTTTGGCGTTACCCGCCGGCGCCGACCGGGCGAGCAGAAACTGGTCACCCTGTACGGGTCGCCGTTTCTGCAGGCCGCTCGTGTTATCCGAAGATGGGTGTCAGTGCGTACGACGACGATAAAGCAGGTAAATAAAGAAGGGCGCGCCCACGGCTGAAACGAAAATGCCCGCCGGCAGATCCTGGGGCAAGAAGGCGGAACGACCAATCAGATCGGCCAACAGTAACAACAGAGCACCGGTCATACAGGAGCCGAGGATCAGCCCCGGCATGGTCCGACCGGTGAAGCCCCGTGCCAGGTGCGGCGCGATCAAACCGACGAAGGCGATGCCGCCGGCGAACGCCACGGCCGAGCCGGCCAGAGCGACACTGCACAGCAACAACAACAAACGATAGCGGCCGACGGCCAGCCCGAGACCCAGGGCATGGCTGTCATTCATGCCCATCAGGCCCAACGGCCGGGCCGCCAGCAGGGTCAGCGGCACAAAGCCCGCCACCCAGGGCAGCATCCCGTACACATCCTGCCAACCGGCCCCGTACAGCGACCCGGTCAGCCAGACATAGGCCTGAATGGTCGTGCTCATCGGTCCCATGACCAGGATCAGAGTCACCACGGCCTTCAATGCCATGGCCAGGGCGATACCGACCAGCACCAGACGGATGGGGAGTACGCCGCTGTTTTTCCAGGCCAGGGCATAGATGGCCATGGAGGCGATGCCGGCGCCCACCATGGCGACGGGCGGCAGGAAGGCAATGCTGCCGCCGGCCATCAGAGACAGATACAGCATCGCCGCCGCGGCCGCACCGTCGCTGATGCCGATGATATCCGGTGAAGCCAGCGGGTTGCGCACCACCTGTTGCAAGATGGCGCCGGAAACGCCCAGCCCGGCGCCGACCAGCACAGCCAGCAGTCCGCGCGGCAAACGCAGTGTCTGGATCACGAATTGATGGTCGCTGCGCTCGGGCTGGAACACGCCGACCGCCACATCCAACGGCGTCAGCATCGTACTGCCAATGCACAGGTAGGCCACAAACCCGGCCAGCAGAATCACAAGCAATAACAGGCAGCGCAGTATTGTCTGGCGATGAAACGCCAGGGCCAGGTGTTCGGAGCGGCTGCGGAGCAGGTAATGAGTCGTCATAGGCTGGGGCTGCGTTTGCGGGCGACGTAAATGAAAAACGGCGTACCGACCAGGGCGGTCAGTGCGCCGACGGGAATTTCCTGCGGCGGCACGATAAAACGGGACAGGGTGTCGGCGGCCAGCAACAGGGTCGCACCGAGCAGGGCGGCGCCCGGAAGAACCCAACGATGATCCCGGCCGAACAGGCCGCGTGCCAGATGCGGGATGATCAGGCCGATGAAGCCGATCACGCCGGCCAGGGCCACCGAACCGCCGGCGAGAATCACGATCACCACGCCCAGCAGAAGGCGGGCGACCATCACCCGCTGCCCCAGACTGCGCGCCACGTCCTCGTCGAGCATCATCAGGTTAATCTGCCGGACCATCAACGCCATCAGTACCAGGGCCGCGACGAAGAACGGCAGGAAGGGGGTCAGGGTATCCAGCGACTTGCCGGCCACGGAACCGCCCAGCCAGTACAGGATGCCTTCCAGACTTTCCCGGTTCAGAATCAGAATCCCCTGAGTGAACGCGACGAACAGGGCGGTCATGGCGGCGCCAGCCAGCACAATGCGCACCGGCGAAGCGCCGCCCGGCCCTTGCATGCCGAGCAGGTAGACCATCACCCCGGCCACGGCCGCGCCCAGAAAGGCGAACCAGATGAACTGGGAAATGCTGGTCAACGACAGGAAGGTGAACGCCACCGCCACGAAAAACAGTGCCCCGGCATTGATGCCGAACAGGGTCGGGGAGGCCATGGCGTTGCGGGTCATCGCCTGCATCAAAGTGCCGGACAAGGCCAGGCTGGAGCCGACCAGCATGGCCAGAACGGCTCGGTTCAACCGGTTGGAGCGCACGATGATGTGCTCGGTCACAGCGGGGTCGTAGAAAAACAGGGCGTCGAAGACGGTGCCGAAGGTCATCGGCGTCTGTCCAAAGGCGATGCTGGCGAAGGTGGCCAACAGGGTGATCAGCAAGGCGATCAGCAAGCCCAGGGTTTTCAGGGAGGGCGTATTGAGCACGTCGAGGTTCCCAAAAAAGCAAGAAATAAAAAGACTTTTGAGGTTGGGTTCGCCACTGAGGCGGGGGTAGCCCTCCCTGGGGCCGCCATGAACCCGTCCATGGGGGCTTGGGTTCGGTCCGGGCTGGCGCTCCAGTCCATGCCTCAGACATCCCCTGAGAGGGCTACCCCCGCCTCAGGGGCTGGCTGCCCTGCCATCGATCCCGTAGGGTGGGACGGTACGTCTGGTCCGGCACCCCGGTTTCGGCCGCCCACCAAGACACTTGAGTTACTCCAGCCCGTAGTGCTCGAAGATGCTGTCCACCATGCGTTCGGCCGCCAGCGGTCCGCCGGCCATGTTCCAGTCGACTTCATCGACGCGGTAGACCTGATCGTTCTTGACGGCGTCCAGCGTGTTCCACAGCGGGTGGCTGGTCCAGTCTTCGAAGTTTTCCACAACGGTCGGGTCGGTCTCGGTAATGAAAATGAAGAACGCATCGGCGTTCATGCTCGGGATGCTTTCCTTGCTGGTCAGCTTCACGCCCCAGACGTCCTCTTTGTGCGCTTCGGGGCGTTCGAACCCGAGCTCGTTCAGAATGTTGCCGGCGAAGCTTGAGTAATAAATTCGGGCGTGGTCGTTGCGGAAATTCAGCAGGGCGACCTTTTGCGGCCAGTCGATGCTGTCGAGCCCGGAGACTTCGTTCTGGAATTCCGCGATTCGCGCGTCCCATTGCTCGTGCCAGGCGTCGGCTTCGTCCTGGTGGTCGGTCGCCTTGGCGATCAGGTCCAGGGTTTCCTTGAACATGAAGACCGTCTCGTGCGTCACGGTCGGTGCGATCTGCGCCAATTGATCGTAGACCTTTTCGTGACGCATCTTGGCCGCGACGATCAGATCCGGGTTCAGCTTGGCGATTTCTTCGAGGTTGGGCTGGGTTTCCAGGCCGACCTGGGGCACACCGTCCAACTCGTCCCGCAGGTAATGGTACATGGGCTTCTCGACCCAGGATTCGACGACGCCGACCGGTGTGATTCCCAGCGCGACAGCCGCATCGGTCGCACCCTGATACAGGGTGACAATGCGTTTCGGAGTGTCCTCGAGCGTTGTCGTGCCCATGGCATGCTCAATGGTGACAGAGTCGGCGTGGGCCAGACCGCCCAGAACCGCCGCGACAGAGAGCGCGGCCTTTTTCATGATCGATGTGCGTCGCATAGGTGTGGGTCCTTACTGCAGCGTCAGTGATTCGGCAGGTTGCGCCCACGCTTTACAGAAAGAGGGAGAGGGGAAAAGCGAGGACGAACCTGGCTGAGTATAATATTGATAGGTGTTCTCATTTTCAATACTGTTTGAGAGGTATGCTCACTTGTAAATGGCTGCCATGCCATTGCGACGTGCGAGCGAAGTCTGGAAAAATTATTTGCAAATGCTAATTATTATCATTAGCATGGTTCGTGAAGGTCGATTCAGCACCGAACCCCGGGTTGGAGCACGGTCCACATAAAACCCGGGGAACAGGGACGCCTTCGAGCTTTGCATGATTTGGGACGAAGCTCTCCAGACGCCTTTACTCTCCCTCTGTCGTTCAGGGGTCTGGTTGAAACGGTAAGCGGGCAGGGAAGCCTCGGTGCTGGATAGTTTCCGGCCGGGATGCATCGGTGAGCTCCGACATCCCGGCTGGTTTTTTTGCCACTTGAGCGTTGAAAGGAAATCGTCATGGAACTGTCCGATAAAATTCTCGCCCTGGTCGGTGTCAGTGTGGTGTTCGTTCTGGCGGTACTGGTCGTCAACATGGGCGTGTTGCCCATCTGAAATTCACCCCGGCATTCAGACGACAGGTAACGCCGCATGGCCGACACTCAACTCCCGTCCTCCCATCAATTGCTGCACAAAATTCGATTTGCCCGCGAGCCCGACAACCCCGCATTGATTCAGTACTGGTTGCAGACCGATCTTTCGGGCACGGAGACCCGAGAAGGTACCGATTGGGATCGACTGCGCCTTCAATACCACCTGTTGCTCGACACCATTAATGACGTCAACTTGCCCGTGCGTTGGCGCTGCGCTTGCCTGGACGCCATCTACACACCCTTACAGCGAATGGAAAACCTCGCCCGCGATTCCGCATTGAAACGTGAAGTGCGTCGCCTCTATTTTGAAGTCACCATGTGCCGTCATTGTTGTTTGCCGAAGAAGGCCTTGCACTGACTGAAACAGTGCGCAAAAAAACGACGACTTACGCACAAATCACGACCTTTCCTTTGCACGCCTGAAAGACAATCCGTCATGATGGTGTTGTTGTACGACAATTCCACAAGGAGCCGGAATTGCCGCAGTACGTTGACCGTTTGCACAGCATTCGGTCGGCGGGGTTCTGTCATCAAAACGACTTGGTGTCAGTTCAGCGAACCACTGCCCATAGCAACAATAAAGGAAAACAACATGACTCTTTCCAGCTCCAAGGCCACCCTGGCCTTCGCACTGACCGGCGCTCTGTCCTTCCCCCTGGCCGTTCAGGCTCAAGTCAACGACGACATTCCGAATTACTCGGACAAGATGTACGGTCAGCAGGATGCGGCCAGTCTGAAGTACAGTATTATTTCCGACGCGGATTTTCACAAACCACTGGCGTACCTGGCGCATTACCTGGGGTATGGCTGGTGCGGCGGCACCGGATCACAGTACGTCGGTGAAGACTTCAGCATCTATCAGGACAACAGCAGTCAGTACACCCTCCAGGCGCGGTACAACAGCAACGACCCCTACTCGGGCGGGTATCGCTCCAGTGAACGTCTGAAGATGCAACTGAAGAACATTCGCTTCGTCACCAACCCGGCCGACCTCGAACTCGGTGAGCCGCAGGTGTACAACCGGGTACCGATCAAGACGGTCACCTATGAAATCCGCAACGAAGGCAACACCACCGACACCAAGGTCGCCACTCTGACCTACGACGAAACCGAGAGCTGGTCGAAGGAAGAAAACTATTCGTTTTCCGAAACCATCGGCATCACCAACACCTACGAGTTTGACCTGGGTGTGATGGGCAGCAAAACGGAAATCAATGCGGAATTCAGTGCCACCCAGGGCTGGAGTGAAACCAACGGTGAAACCACCACGGTATCGCAAAGCGCGCAATACCGGGCGGAAATGCCACCGCGTACCAAGCGCGAAATCACCATCACCTTCTTCAAGCAAACGGCCGATATCCCCTACACGTCCCAGATGTACATGGACTACGACCTGACGTATGAGAACTTTTTGCGTTGGGGAGGCAATGCCCGGACCGACCACCCGACCGATCGCCCGTGGGAGGTCTACACCTTCGGTGAACGTAACGGGTTCAACGCGGCCGAAGATGTGCTCGATCAATACCTGCACCGGCAGATCAATGGCTACAGCCAATGGGATTGGGACTGGATGATCAACGAGTTCGGCGCAGGTTCCATAAGATGGGCTCTGGGCAACATCACCAAACGCAAGTACGGTGCCCCTATGAACGGCAAGTTCACCGCCGTCGATGCCAGCCAATACAACATCACCGCCGGGCCGGCGGTACCGCTGGATTCCATTTCGAAGCACGAGCAACCGTCGGAACGTATTCGGCGCAGCACCGACAGTGGCGATGTCACCCTGGTGAATGTCGAGAATTACGACTGGGAGAATCGTGTGACCAACGTAAACCTCACGGTTGAAGGGGCTCTGCAGCAGTCCATGTAATGGTGGTGCCAGTGGATTGTTTCTGTGCCACTTTTAACTTCGGCACGGTACGATCCGGTGGCATGAACCCGCACCCGCCACCGGGTATGCCCCTGGCGGGTCGCTGCAAGTACATCCATGTAAGCTCGGCGGTCCGCGTCCCTGCGGACCGACGTCCCGCCAGTGGCATACCCGCTACCGGGCGCTGACTCTCTCCATTCAATTACCTATCCCCTCCCTTGAAACCGAGCAACTCACCTAGGTGCACATATTTGCCAGTAAAAACTCACCTGTTCGGTAGTGACACTCTTCATATCCGCTTCGGTCGACGAACTCTGGATAGCCAGTTGCTTTCAGCATGGTGGAATGAATTGATGTAGGGCGGGATGTTGCGTCGGATTAGCGCAGGGTACCGGGTGCTCCACTGGCGGGGCGTCGGCTCGCATGGATGCGAGCCGCCGAGCCTACATGGATGTACTTGTGGCGACCCGCCAGGGGAGTACCCGGTGCCGTGCGCGGATTCCTGGCACCCAATAGCAGGGTGCCCCTCAAAAAGGTGGCGAGGAATAAGCTCTTGGCACTAAATTAAGATAGGCAGAAGTCGAACCTACCTCAGTTCCTCATACGGCAACCCGACATACTGTTCGGCGATGACGCGTCGACCGGCTTCTGAATTAACGTAGTAGTCGAGTTCGGATTCCATGAAGCGTTTGAAGGTTTCGCCTTCGACGCCATTGGACTGAATTTCATCGTCGTAGTTGTGCAGCATGTTGGACATCCACCAACTGAAACGTTCGCCGTTCCAGACTCGACGCAACGCAATCTCCGAATACTGACCGATGCAATCGGTGTCGCCCTCCTTGTAAACCCGCTGCAGAATCTTGTACAGCGTCGCCACGTCCGAAGCCGCCAGGTTCAGACCCTTGGCACCGGTCGGCGGTACGATGTGGGCGGCATCACCGACCAGGAACAGGCGACCGTATTGCATCGGCTCGCAGACGAACGAGCGCAGCGGGGCGATGCTCTTTTCGATACTGGGGCCGGTGATCAGGTCGCTGGCCACATCGCGCGGCAGTCGGGTTTTTAGTTCCTCCCAGAAACGTTCATCGGACCAGTCTTCCACTTTGTCGGTCAGCGGCACCTGCAGGTAATAGCGCGAGCGGGTGTCGGAACGCTGACTGGCGAGGGCAAAGCCGCGGTCGGTCTTGGCGTAGATCAGTTCCTTGTGCACCGGCGGGGTGTCGGCGAGCAGGCCGAGCCAGCCGAAGGGGTAGACGCGTTCGAATTCCTTGCGTTCGGTTTCCGGTATGGTCTGGCGGGAGACGCCGTGGAAACCGTCGCACCCGGCGATGTAGTCGCAGTCGAGACGGTGGGTTTCGCCGTTCTTGGTGTAGGTGATGTAGGGGTTGTCGCTTTTGACGTCGTGCGGTTGAACGTCGCTGACTTCGTACTCGGTAACCAGACCCGCGTCTTTACGGGCGTGCATCAGGTCGGCGGTGATTTCTGTCTGGCCGTAGCACATGACGGTTTTGCCGCCGGTCAGTTCTTTCAGGTCAATGCGGTAGCGCTTGTCGTTGATGCTGAGTTCCACGCCGTCGTGAACATGCCCTTCCCGATCCATGCGCTCGGCGACGCCGGCTTCGCGGACGAGGTCGACAAAACCCTGTTCGAGAATGCCGGCGCGGATGCGGCCGAGCACGTAGTCGCCGCTGACGCGTTCGAGAATGACGTTGTCGATGCCGTGCTTGGCGAGCAGTTGGCCGAGGAGCAGGCCGGATGGGCCGGCGCCGATGATGGCGACCTGGGTTTTGCTGGTGTTCATGGTGTGACCCTCTTGTTGTTCGGTTAACCCACAAGGGTTGGACAGTTCGGATATGGTCAGTCAGAGGGTTTCGTCACTGAATGCACGGAACGGGTTAATACTTGTACTTTTCGTAAGGGGTGGTGAGTGGTAGTGGGATGGTGTGGTGGTTAGTTGGTCAGGTGGTTGTGGTCCGCGACCGGTGGCGGGGGATACCCTTCCGGGGCCGCCGTGTACCCATCCATGGGGGCTTAACTTCGGCATCCATGCCTCAGATATCCCCGGAAGGGTATCCCCCGCCGCCGCCCGCTCACGACGGTGCCTCAATCAATAAACAGTCCCTTTTTCATTAGGTTTAAGAGAATTCAGTTAGCTCAAGTTTGCGAATTCGATAGGGGCTAGCGCCGGGTGCCGGGTAGACCTATACGGGGATGTCGGCCGCCCGGACGGCGGCCGTCAAGCCCCCATGGATGGGTTGAGTGGGCGGCACCCCGCGCGACCCCGTATAGGTCTACCCGGCAACCGGTGCGGGTTTAGGCACAATAGTCGTATTCCACTGATCTAAAGAATGGCTACGTAGAAGCCATCAATACCGTTCCCGATACTCCTTGGGCGACTCTCCCACCTGCTTCTTGAAGAACCGAGAAAAATACCCGGGGTCGGCGAACCCGAGGTCGAACGCGATCTGGTCGATGTGGTTTCGGGTGTAGATCAGCTTCCGCTTGGCTTCGACGGTCAGTCGTTCCTGAATCAGTGACTTGGCGTTTTTGTGCATGCCCAGATGACACAGTCGGTTGAGCCGGTGCGGAGTGAGGTTGAGGGCGGTGGCGTAGTCTTCGACTTTCCAGTGGTCGAGGTAGTGGTCTTCGATCAGTTGGCGGAAGTCGTGGAGGACGGAGACGAGTTCGGTGTTGTCCCGGGCGATGGCGCCCTGGCGGTTGCGTTGCCGGGCGACGGTCATGAGCACGAGGCGGACGAGCCATTCGCACATGGGGCGTCGGCCGGCGTAGAGACTGTTGAATTCGGTCTGGAGGTCGCTGAGGTAGCGTTTGAGCTGGTCGTAGAGTTCAGAGTCTGGGTCGAAGTGGAGCAGTTCGGTCTGGCCGAGCAATGGGTCGAAGTAGGGGCGACAGGGGGCGAGCTCTTCGCGCATAAGCAGGGTTTCGGCGACGGTGAGGACAATGCCCTTGGTATCGGGGGCGAACTGGAAACCGTGGATAACGCCCGGGGGGATGACCAGGCAGGCCGGGTCGTGGGAGGTGAGGTGTTGGTCGTCCAGGCTGGCTTCGACGGCGCCCCGGTAGAGGACGATGAGTTGCAGCATGCGCCCGTGGCGGTGCGGGGTGATGGTCCAGTCGCGATCGCGGCTGCGCGAGGCGATGGGTTCGATGTGTATGAAGTCGGCGCTGTCGGCAAGGTCGTGCTCGCCGTAGAGGGTGTACAGCGGTACCTGGTCAAGCGATTGGGGCATGGCCGGTGTCCTGAGTGTGCTCGGTCATGCCCCAGTATCGTTCAAAACGCACGGATGCGTCGAACGATCGCTGTGTTCCATCAGCGCAGGGCGATCAGCCGGTCCATGCGTTCCAGGTCGTTCAGCACGCGCCAGCGGCCGCCGCCGTCGATGACGCGGCTCTGCCATTCCTCCAGGCGGTTCTCGTAGTCGCGCGGGTCGATGTTGTCCTGAGTCAGTTTGGTCACGTTCAGCGCGACCACTTCAATGCCTTCGACGTCGATCGGGAAGTTGCGCACGTGGCCTTCGGGCAGGTCCTCTTCCAGGTCGGAGAAGATCAGCACGTATTTCTCGTCGGCGCCGGTCTCGTTCAGGAAGTCGACCGCCTGCAACACGCCGCCGGTGATGTCGGTGTGCGCGCTGCCGCGTTCGATGGCGGTGATGAACTTCTGCATCCGGTGCTGGAACAACCGCTTCTGGTCGTTGGCCGTACTCGGCCGTTCGTCGAAGGTGGCTTTGGCGACGATGTCCTTTTCGCTGAAGCTGGCGCTGTCGATGCGGGCAAGGGCGAGCGAGTCGCCGCTGCCCAGTGTCGCCAGCAGGTAGTTCATGATCTTCTCGGCCTTGTCCAACTGCTGGGTGTAGGTGCCGGAGGTGTCGATCAGCATGTAGACGGACCGGTTCTGGACCGGCGGTTCGCCGCAGCCCGAAAGCAGGCTGCCGACGAATCCGGCGATGACCAGACCGAACACCAGGCGTCGGGTCATCGTAGCGGCGGAATTCACCAGTTTCATGATGTGGCCTCCTGTGCGGTTGGGGGTTCCGGGTCGATTTTCGGCGTGCGGCGGCGTTTCGGCGCTCGCTTGGCCGGTTCCGGAGTCTCGTCCAGGTCGAACGGCGGCTCTTCTTTGGCGGCGGTGGCGTTCGCTTCACGCTCGACCAGTCTCGGTGCTGTGGAACGCTCGCGGATCAGGCGTTCGACGCCCAGCGGCACCATGATGATCAGGTCGTACACATGCGCCAGGATCTGGCAGGCGTGACGACTCAGCGAACCGACCAGACGCAGACCGACACGAACGGTACGCAACAAGCCGACCGTGAGGATGCCGAGCACGGTGCGCAGCGCGTGGATGAAGGATTCCAGCGGGATCGCCACGAAGGCCAGGGCGAACGGCAGGATGAAACCCATGACCATCTGGCCGATGGACGGAATCCAGCGGAACTGGGCTTCGACCACGCCGACCCCGGCCAGCGATTGCTGCAGTGCGGCGCGGTCCAGTGCCAGCAGGTCGCGCATGTAGGCGAGCGAGGCCTCGATGCTGGCCAGGATGGTCAGAATGGTCAGCGTAATGACGATCATGCGCCGGCGCAGCCGGTCGTCCATGCTGCCGATCACCGGGAACAGGTGGGTGATGCGCAGCGACTCCAGCAGGAACAACCCCATGGCGATCTCGACCAGGATGATGACCAGTGCGGCGATGTCGGACGTCTTCAACGCACCGATATAGCTGTTGCCGCCAACCATTTCGGACATCGGCAGGGCGATCAACTGGAAGTTGATCAGACCGCCGAGGCTGGCGATGACCAACACCAGGCCGGCGATGAAGAACTGCGTGATGGACGAGGCGGTCAGGGCATTCACAGCCGGTTCCTCGGCTTTGCGGATGGACTCGTAACGGTCCATCTGGCCGTCGATGGTGCGGGTGCGTTCTTCCAGGCTGTCGAGCGTCGATTTGACCTTGTCCATGTTGCCCTGCAGCGAGCGCCAGTGCGGTTGCATGGCGGACAGGTGGCGGTGCCGCTCGAGCGTGGCTTTCTGGAACGCCTTGAGTGTTTCCTCGTGCGAGTCTTCGATCGCTTCCTGGATGTTGGTCAATATCTTGTTCAGAGCCGGGTCGGCGCTGCTCGGCAGGCTGGCGATGGTGTCGACAACTTCGGACCAGGCCGGCGGCAGTGGCGTCGACTGGATCGATTCGCGGTAGTCGTCCTCGATCTTGTCGATGGTGTCGGCGATTTTGCGGTGCAGCGTGGGGTATTGGCCGAGATCGCGGTCGACCAGGGTGCTGACCCGGGTGAACTCGCGTTCGATGGTTTTCTCGGCGGCGTTGCGCCCCATGGCGAGCAGGACGTCACGATTGCGCTCGACCAGGCGCTTTTCCAGGCGCAGAACGGCGTGAGCGGCCAGGCGCATGGCGTTGAACAGGGCGCGGCCGGTGGTTTCAAACAGTTGATGGGCCTGGCCACGCCCCAGGTACAGGACGGTGACCAGGAGGACGAGCCATATGGCGGCGGACACGGCGATGGTGTCGGACCAGACGGTCAATAGTTGCATGAACATAAGGGTTCCTCCTTTGGTTGACGGAGGAGAGTGTCGAACGGCCCGGTGAAAAATCTGTGAGTTGTGCTATTAACCCGTACAGGAGGTTGGGTAAGCTCTTCCGGAGACCGCCGTAAATACATCCATGTAGGCTTAGCTTCGCCATCCCTGGCTCAGATGTCCCCTCCAGAGCTGACCCAACCTCCGGTACTAGCCATCATCGACGTATTCCACTTTTCCGGGGTAACCTGTAGGGCAGAAGTGGTCCGACACATCGGGCGACAGCGTTATCTGCCAAGTGGGCGAAGCCCACCCAACAAACCCCCACGCCATCCACCGCCCCAAAACCGGTAGATAACGGCCTTCGGCCTCTTCTACCCTACGGAGGGGCACATCACCCCAAAAACCGGACCCGCTTCACAAAGCCACAACAAACCCCGGTGCTACACTGGACGGTCCAAAGCCGTAACTGCCGTAACCACCATGACCACCATTCTCTGGGTAGAAGACCAAAGCCACTGGATCGAGCGTTTCAAGCCGGTGCTGGAGAGCACAGACTTCGGCGTAGGGCGGACGGAGGTGGTGACGTTCAAGTTCGCCGAAGCGGCCTGCCAACACATCCGCCAGGCGCCGAAGCAGCCCGATGTGGCCTTGTTGGACGCGCATATGGGCGGCAACAGTCTGGCCGGTCTCTCAGTATCCCGGGCGTTGTTGAAGCGATGGCCGGGGGTGCCGGTGTTGTATCTGTCGGAGCACAGCGGGACGGACATCGAGCAGGAGGCGTTCGAGCAGGGCGGCACCCGGGATTTCATCGCCAAGCATCAGCGTAATGTGGAGGCGGTATTGTGCTGGCGGATCCGGGCGGCGCTGCGTCAGGCGCAGGCCGGCGGCGGTGAGCAGGCGGGCGATGAGATGCTGCGCAGCGGCTCGCTGAGCATCGATACGCGCACCTGGGAGGTGTATTGGCGAGGCACGCGCTTGATGAACCCGGCCAATGCACGGCGGCCATTGGCGCCGACGCCTAGAAAGATTCTGCGGTTTCTGGTGGAGGCAGCGCCGAGTCCGTTATCGACGTTTCAGATCGCGGAAAAGTTGGATGCGGACCCGGAGCGGTTTTCCTACGCGAATTACCGTCAGCACATTCGCACCTTGCGCCGGGCGTTCGATCAGGCCGAGGAAGAGACGGGCGCGTTCACCGAGCGATGCAAGGCAGGCGAGGGCATCGTGACCTTCGGGGATGAGGAGTCGTATTGTTGGAGGCCGGACCATGGCTGAATCACAGGGTTTGAATGGCAAGACCCATCCCTATTTGCCGTCTCTGAAGTTGCGTTACGGTTGGCTGAGCAGTTTCTTTGGCCTGTTCCTGGTGGCTTATTTCTTCCTGATGTCCGAACCGGAGTTGATCGCGTTTTACGACGTGCCGGCCTTTGTGTTCGATTACAAAATCAAGGCGGCGCTGACGGCGATTTTCTTTATTTTCCTGATTCACGATGTGCACCGCTTCGGTCGGGATCGCAAGCGGAACCGCAAGCAGGTCAAACGCTTTCAGGATGAGGTCGACCAACTCTGGCAAAGCCGCAAACAGTTGCAGCAGAAAGTGCACACCTACGCCGGCCATGCCGATAAGTTGAAGCTATTCATCAGCGACAAACTGCTGGAATACATCGAGTACGACGAGAAATTCCTGCACTTCAAGAGCATCGCCGCCGAGGTGCGCCACAACGGTGTGATCGGCTTCGACAAGGTGCAGGCGGTGTTGGAAGCCAGCCTGGTCCGGCTCGATGAAGCCGACAGCGGCTATGAGGAAACGCGGGACGCGCTGGATCAGTTACGCTACTTGTGGGACCTGCTGGATCTGGCGACGACCGACAACATCGCCCTGCACATCGCCAATCAACTGTGCGATCTCGAAGAGCAGTATTATCAACAGGTATTGGACCCGGAGTCGGCCGCCACCCAATCGTTGCAGCCGGATTTCTCACCGGTGCGCGCGCTGGAACGCGCCCTGACCCCGCTGCTCGAAAACGGCCCGGCATTCAAAACCGAACTGGCCCGGGGGCTGCCCTGTCGCTGGCAGGACGACGCGACCTTCTGGGTCGACATTCAACCCTGCGGGGCCTTGTTGGGGCTGGAGAACCACTGGGTGCTGCTGTTGGAAAACCTGCTGAAAAATGCCCAGTTCTTCAGTGGCAAACGCCCCTACCGCCACAAATATCGCCGCGTCGCCGTGAACCTGACCGAGCGGGACGGTCTGGCCTGCATCAGCGTTTTCAACGGCGGGCCACCGATCTCCGAGGAGGACCAGGCCAAGGTGTTCCAGCTCGGCTATTCGACGCGCAAGGTGAAGGAGCATCACGGCAAGGGCCTGGGGTTGTTCTTCGTCGGTGAAATCGCCAAGGGCTATGAAGGCCGCGTGAACATCACCAATGTCGCCAACACCGGCGGCTGGCTCTCCATCCGTGTGACGTTGGCCGACGGCCGGGTACTGACCCAGATGGTGGACATCGTGCTGGAGGACGAGTTGCCGCGCGTCCGGCTGAACCCGGACGAGGCGCCCGACAAGCAACTGGAATTCGAGTATGACCAGGCCATTACGTCGGTGGAGGTGTCCCGGGCCGGGCAGACCGAACCGCACAGCCTGACCGTGGCCGATGCCCGGTCCCGCTCGTCCTGGCTCGACCCGGCCACACCCGGCCGCCCTGCCTGGGTGCTGGACATTCACAACAAGGGGCGCCAGGCCACCGCAAGCTTCCAGCCATTGGACATTCGCGGCGTCGAATTCCGTGTCGAGGTGCCGCTGGCCGAAACCCGACTCGCCGGGGACGACGCCGATACGCTCGAAGACGTGGACGTTGACCGGCTCAACGAACCCTTCAGAGCCCTGGGTACATCTGACTAACGGAGCGACGGTTGTAATCACACGCCGGCGACACAAGGCTAGGGAACAGCCTTCGGTCTTCGAATGGAAAGGGAAACCAGTCATGTCACACGACATCACCAATCTCTCGGGGCTGATCGACCGCATCGCCCAGACCGTGCCCGATCGCAAACACATTTGCCTGGACGATGTGCTCAGCGCCACCGGCACCCGAACACTGGGACCGATCCTGCTCTTAGCCGGCCTGGTCATGCTGGCACCGATTCTGGGCGATATTCCCGGCGTCCCCACACTGATGGCCCTGTTGGTGTTATTGGTCGCGTCCCAACTCATGTTCCGCAACGGCCCGCCCTGGTTGCCAAAGTGGCTGCTGAACCGTACGGTCAAACGCGACACCCTCTACAAAGCACTGGACTGGTCGCGCCGCCCGGCGGGTTTCATCGATCGCTACACCCACATCCGCTTGACTCATCTGGTCGTCGGTCCGGGGCGCTACCTGATTGCGGTGGTCTGCATCGCCATCGCCCTGGCAACCCCCTTGATGGAAGTCGTACCGTTCAGCGCGAACGGCGCCGGTCTCGCACTGTCGATTTTTGGGTTGGCGTTGATTTCTCAGGATGGCGCCTTCGCTTTGGCGGCGTTGATCGTCGTTGTGTGTCTCTTTGTGTTCATTGGCTTCAGCGTGATTTAACGGAACTTTTCATGAACCCTGGTCTCTAAGTTGACTCGGAACGGCGTAAGCCCAAATCCGAGCGGTACTCTGATCCAAAAACGACACTAAGGAGACTGGCAGCATGAGCAAACTGAAGGCAATGATGTTTCTCAGCGTTTTCTTCGTCGGCCTGATCGGCCTGCAGGGTTGTTCGTCCATGACGGGCGACGACGGCATGATGAAGGACGACATGAAAAGCGAGGAAATGAAAGACGACGACATGATGGAAGACGATGACGAGATGTGACGTCCGTTTTTCATAACACAGTAGGAGGGTGTGCCTCCTACTGTTTCCTCCTCTGGGATCAACTGGCCAGACTGGCCCGCATCGTGTCCCGATCCTGCCCCGGTGGCGCCCCGAACAGTTTTCGATAATCCCGACTGAACTGCGACGCGCTTTCGTAGCCGACGCTGAACCCCACCGCCGCGACATCCTCCCGGGTCAACAACAACCGCCGCGCTTCCTGCAGTCGAATCTGTTTCTGGAACTGAACCGGCGTGGCCTGGGTGACCGCTTTAAAGTGGCGGTGGAAAGACGCGGGGCTCATGTTGATCATTCTGGCAAGGTCCGTGACGCGCAGAGGCTGATTGTAGTGCTCTCGGATCCAGGCGGTAGCCCGGCCGACGCGGGCCGTATGGCTCTCTTTCAAGCCCAGGTGTCGTAGCGGTTCGCTAAGTTCGCTGCCGAGCAGTCGCCAGGCGATTTCCTTCTGGATGAGCGGGGCGAGAACGGGCATATCCTCTGGGTGGTTCGGCAAGGCCAGCAGGCGCGTGAGAGGATCCAGCAAAGTCTGCGGAATGTCAGCGGTCTGCAGGGCTGCACGTGGCTGAACCTGGGGCAGAGCGTCCGCCCGTTCAACCAGCAGATCGCCCACCGTGACCGGATCAATCGCGAAGCTGAATGCCAGGTAGGGGGTTTCCGCCGAAGCCCCGGTGATTCGGGCGGTGACCGGAACATTCACCGACGCCAGCAAGCACTGACCGCTCGTATAGTGAAACGCCTGATTGCCCAGCATGCTCATTTTCGACCCCTGCAACACGACACAGAGCGATGGCTGGTAAACGGCGCGTATGATCCCGCTCGGTGTGTCTGTGCGGGTGATACGCAGGCCATCCAGCGGTGGTTCGGCGCCGTAGCGATGCCACAGGGCGTCGGTGGCGGTAATTAACGGTTCCAGTATCGAAGTCATGGCGCAAGATTAGCACTCGCAGAGACGGACCGCACCGGTCAGCACGACACGATGAGAGGATCGGGCAAGACCGTGAGAGAAACGGATAGCTGGAATGCGCATCGCGGTTGATAACGTGTTCAGGCGTTCACGAGCAACCACTCAAGGAGATCACTCATGCGTATGAAACAACTCGGCCACAGCGGCCTGTTCGTATCCGAACTCTGCCTCGGCACCATGACGTTCGGCGGTGGCGACGACATGTGGGGCCAGATCGGCCAACTGGGCCAGAGCGACGCAGACGCCCTGGTTAAAACCGCCCTCGACGCGGGCATCAACTTCATCGACACGGCCAACATCTACGCCGGCGGTGCTAGCGAACGGATTCTCGGTCAGTCACTGCGCAATCTGGGCATACCGCGCCATGAAGTCGTGGTCGCCACCAAGGTGTTCGGCCCCATGGGCGAAAGCCCCAACGCCATGGGCGCCTCCCGCGGACACATCATGACCCAGGTCCGGGCCAGCCTGGAACGGATGGGGCTGGACTACATCGACCTCTACCAGATCCACGGCTTCGACCCGGCGACGCCCATGGTCGAAACGCTGGAAGCATTGAACACGCTGGTGCAGCAAGGCCTGGTACGCTACATCGGTCTGTCCAACTGGGCGGCCTGGCAGGTGGTCAAGGCCGTCGGCATCACCGAGGCTCGCCGGCTCGCACCCATCCTGTCGCTGCAGGCCTATTACACTTTGGCCGCCCGCGATCTGGAACGCGAGATCATTCCCATGCTGAAATCCGAGAACATCGGTTTGATGGTCTGGAGCCCGCTGGCCGGCGGTTTGCTCTCCGGCAAGTACGACCGCAAGGGCGCAGGTGATGGCCGGCGCGACGGATTCGACTTTCCGCCGGTGAATCGGGATCGCGCCTTCGATGTCGTTGATGTCATGCGCGATATCGCCGGGGACCACGAAGCCAGCGTCGCCCAGATCGCCCAGGCCTGGCTGCTGCACCAGGACGCCGTCACCAGTGTGATTGTCGGGGCCAAGCGAGTCGAACAGTTGACCGACAACATCCGTTCGACCGAGGTCCGGCTGAGCGATCAGGACCTGGCGAGACTGGATGACGTCAGCCGGTTGCCGGTGGAATACCCGGGCTGGATGTTCGAACGCCAGGGTGCCTATCGCAGCTGATTTCCATCGGTGCGTTTAAACAGCGGCCGGAGATTGGCCGCTGTTTGCGGTTCGATCCATGACTTCTGCCACTGACACCCGGGACCAGAGTTTTTAGGATAGATGGCCGATGTCATTGAAAGGAAATCCGTTTGAAACGCGCAGGACTGCTGTTTTGGGGTCTGGCCATTGCCTTCGCATTGTATTTGTACGCGCAATTCCTGGTCCGGGACCTGGCGAGAACCGTCGCCTTTTTTTCCTGGCTGGCCCAAAGCCAGGGCAGCGCGCTGATTGTCCTGTACGTTGCTGTCCTGTGCCTGCGTGGACTCTTGTTGATCCCCAGTACGCCGCTGTTGTTTATCGGCATTGCCCTGTTTCCACCCTGGTTGGCGTATGCGTTGAACATGATCGGTATTCTGGCGTCTTCCTGGCTGGTGATCCTGGCGGTTCGCCATATGAGTCTCGGTCCGCGCCTGGAACGTAAACTGTTGCGACATCCGAAGGCGGATCACATCAAACGCCAGACGCAGAAATATGGTTTGCCGGTTGTCATCGGCTGGAGTTTCTTTCCCTTCGCACCAACCGACCTAATTGTCTACATCGGCACCCTGGTGCGCATCCGCACCGCCAGCATGCTCTCCGGTGTGATGATCGGGGAGGCCGTACTGAACGCGATTTATGTCTTCGGCGGGCACCGACTGTTGGCGGAATTGTCAACCGTCGAAGGGGCGGGCATGCCGCCGTTCTGATTACAAATCGGGTCATTGATGAATTTCGTTCACGGATTCCGACTCACGCGCTTCACTGTTTTGTACTACTTCTCACTCTGGCTGTGATGGCGGTCATTAAATCGCCAGAATGTCACCATTCGGTCAACAGTTTGTTAATCAAGTCTCAGAAAACCGTCATTGAATCGTCACAATTGCGCCTCCCTTTTGACGCCCTGTGCGGAGTATCGCAGTGGCGTTGGACGTACACATAATAAACAATGGACGGTCAAGGAATGCTAAAGAAGAACTCCTTTTTAATGGCTTGCGCCGGTGTCTCCGCTTTGACACTGGCCGGATGTCTCGACCTGGACGGACACGCCCGCCCGGTCGGTGACGACAGCGCGAGTGACGCGACGCAAAACGAAACCACACCCGACAACGGTGCGGACTTCAACGCCGGCAAGATCGGCGAAACCGGCCGCTACATCGTGAAATACGATGAACGCCGGGCCAGCCTGCAACGCAGCAACGGCACCTTCTCCACCCGCTCGGCGGACCACATTCTCTCGCGTGCCGGCGGTGCGACGTCCCTGATGCACCTGAACGATCTGCAAGCCAGTGTCGCCGAATTGAGCGACGAGCAGGTCGAACAGTTGCGCAACGAAGACGCGGTCGCCTATGTCGAGCCGGACCCCGTTCGCTACCTGCTGGCGGAAGACACACCCTACGGCATCACCCGCGTACAGGCCGATCAGGTTCTTGATGGCGCCACTGTAGATTCTAAGGTTTGTATTATCGACAGCGGTTACGACATCAATCATCCGGACCTGCCGAATGCGGGTATCACCGGCAGTGTCACCAGCCAATACGCCGGTAACTGGAACCACGACGGTAACGGACACGGCACCCACGTCGCCGGCACCATCGCGGCGTTGGGCGGCAACGGCATTGGCGTGGTCGGTGTGAATCCGTCCGGTCAACTGGGCCTGCACATCGTCAAGATCTTCAACAACAACGGCGACTGGGCTTACGGCTCGGACCTGATTCAGGCCATCGAGCAATGCTCCGATTCGGGCGCGAGCGTGGTCAACATGAGCCTGGGCGGACCCGGTTCCAGCCAGTCCGAACGTCAGGCCATGCAGAACTTCTACGACAACGGCATGCTGTTGGTGGCGGCCGCCGGTAACGACGGTAACAACCGTTACTCCTATCCGGCGTCCTACGATGCGGTGTATTCCGTCGCGGCGACGGACAGCAACAACAACCGCGCCAACTTCTCCCAGTACAACAGCCAGGTCGAAATCGCCGCGCCGGGCGTGAGCGTGCGCTCCACAATTCCGGGTGGCCGTTACGCCTACTTCAACGGAACCTCGATGGCGACCCCGCACGTCGCCGGTGTCTCCGCGCTGGTGTGGAGCAACAACCAAGGCTGTTCGGCGCAGGACCTGCGCAACGCTCTGAACAGCACCGCCGTCGACCTCGGTTCCGCCGGTCGTGACATCTACTACGGCCACGGCCTGATCCAGGCGAAGGCCGCGCACGACTACCTACAACAGCAGGGCTGTTCCACCGATACAACCGAACCGGTGTTGATTGACCTGGAGAGCGGCGTGGCCGAGTCGAACCTGGCGGACACCAAGGCCGCACCGGACGACGTAGCCTACCGCATCGCGGTTCCCGAAGGCGCCACCAAGCTGGACATCCAGATCAGCGGCGGTTCGGGCGATGCCGACCTCTACGTCAAACAAGGCGAAGAGCCGACGAAGTCCAGTCACGATTGCCGCCCGTACCGTCAGGGCAACAACGAGCTGTGCAGCTTCAGATACCCGCAGCAGGGCGACTGGTACATCATGCTGGACCCGTACACCGACTACTCCGGTGTCACCCTGACCGCGACGGTTGAAGCGCCGGACAACGGCGGCGTCTCCGAGCAGGATGACAACCTGTCCGCCGACAAAGGCCAGTGGTTGCGTTACACCCAGGAAGTGAAAGCCGGTGACAGCAAACTGAGCATCAGCATCGCGCGCGGTGAAGGCGACGCCGACCTCTACGTGCGTCATGGTTCGGACGTCAGCCGGAAAACCTTCGATTGCCGTCCGTTCGAAGACGGTAACGAGGAAAGCTGTGTGATCGAGAACCCGGCCGAAGGTACCTGGTACATCGGTATCCACGGTTACGAAAACTTCGAAGGGCTATCGCTCATTCGCGAAATCGAATAACGTCGGAAACCCCGAAACAACCGAACGGCTGACTCACCTCAACCGTTCGGTTCAATTGGCTGCATCGACTGCCCAGGTCGGTGTGGCCTTTTTTGGTTATGGGTCGTTCACGGAAAGAAACAGAGGCGGACAGATGGTGTGTAACAACAAGGGTTTGAATGGGAGAGGGCTTCGCCGGTGTGCGCTGACCCTGTGCTTGGGTGCCGCGTCGGCGAGCCTGGTTGCGGACGATCGCAACCTGAGTGTCGGTGTGGGCAGCCAAGCATTGGCGTTGTCTTACGCGGAGTCGGAGTCGCAGCAGTTGTTTCTCGGCCCACGCGTCCATCTTTCCGCTGCTCACCGGTATTTTCGGATCGTCGGTACCGTCTATCAAACCGTGGATCAAACCGATGCCACGCTACGGGTGGATGGTTTCTCACTGGATATTCACACCGGCGTCAATCTGGATTCGCAAGGGTGGACCGCTTACGTCGGCGTGGGGCAGTTTCAGGAAACATGGTTGGTGGACTACCAACCGGAACTGGAAGCCGTGGCCTACTATGTGTCGGCCGGTGGCGGTTACCACTTCAAGCGGGGGTCGCTGGAAGCCGAATGGCAAATGCGCGGCAACCCCTATGGCGGGCTGGATACACCGCCCGACGCCTACATGGCCGCGAGCGTGTCGCTCAGTGCCCGGTTCTAGCGCAGTCGAATATTAAGCGAGAAGAGTGACCGCCGACGGCGAATGCATCGGCGGTCGATCGTTTACTGGAGGAACTCGGCGGTCAAGGTGACGCCGCTGAAACCGTTCGTTGTATCCAGGCGAACGTAGTAGTACGTACCGGTTTGCGGCATCGATACCGCAATGGATGTGTCGGTACCATTCCCAACGGATTGAACGTCGTAGTCGCTGTTCGACGGCCAGGTTTCATTGCGGCCATACAGCGTCACGTCACCTTCGCCCCCGGTGGTGGTAATGCGCAGGTCGTGCGCGCCTTCGGGAACAAAGATGTAGAAGTAATCCGCATCGGGGCTGGACAGCATGGTCCGGGCCTGGCCGTTGACAAGTCGGGCATCATCCTCTGACCCGTTATCGCCGTCGTCACCGCCGCCTGAATCGTCCGAGTCATCCCGGGCTTCCAGTTCATCCACCAGCCACTGGTCAAAAGCGTCGTCGTAGCGGCCGCCCAATTGATCGAGGTAGCTTTCATAGGCGTCGAAGTCCGCACTCCGGAGATAGCCCAGCAGCGTGGTGACTTCATAGGGTTGCTCTTCCATCAGGTAGCGGGAGGCCAGATAGCCCCACTGGTAGACGCGGTCGGTACCATGGCTGTATTGGGTGGCGAATACCGTGCTCAGCGCGATCCGGGATTGTTCGACCAGGCGCCAGGCTTCGTCGCTGTCCTCCAGATGGGTTGCGTACTCGGCCATGCCTTCGGACCACCAGATGGTGTCGAATTGACTGGACTGATTGAAGTCCCCCTTAACGTTGTAACGGCCGTCCAGGTAATGGGTGAATTCGTGGCGCAGGTTCCAGACGGCGAATTCGTCCAGCCATTCGGCCCGGTACGCGATAAAGCGCGCCTGGTTATCCGCATTGGACGGATCACCTTCCAGGTACATGCCGCCATTGTCGGTGCTGATACCGAACAGCAAACCGGCGTAGGTGGTGTAGTCGTTCGAGCTGTCGAAAATGACCACTTCCAGGGAGTCGTTGAAGTCGTCTTCCACGGGTGTCCGGTTGGTCGCGAACAACTGATGGAAACGGTCGGACTGGTCGAGCAGCGTATCGCAAATGTCATAAGCGCGGCCGGTATCCAGCGCCTGGGCTCGCAGCTCAACCGAAACATTCGGGCAATTGAATTCGAACGAGAGTACTTCCTGCTCCAGGTCGTCCTTGAAGCCGCAAATACCGTAAGTCGAGCAGTAGTCCCGGTCGTGGTAGTCGGCCTGTTCAGCGGCCGCCAGCCACAGCGGTGCGGTGTCACCGGTCATGTCGTACCGGGTCAGCCACTGGTTCACCTGAGTGCGAAGGCGAGACTTGAGCGCATCGTATTGCAGGAAGCGGCCGTATTCGCGCATGGCATTGGCAAGAATGTACTCTTCGTCCGTTCCGAGCAGGCCCTCGTGGTCGGCCACGAATGCTTCCAGTGCCGTGAGTATGCTCTGGTCGGCGAGGACGGTGTCGGTGAAATCGTCGTTCTGATGCCCCCGGAACAGGACGGTAAAGCCGTTGTTGACCGCGACGGAATGATTGCGCTCGGTCTGACGGTTAGCGTCGTATCCATTCAACAATTGAATAACCGTGGGCAGGAAGTCCGCGTTCAGGGCCGCGCTGTCGATCAGGGTCACGGCTTCCGGCAGCACCGGCGAGGGTTTGGCCTGGTTCAGCCGCTCATCGGTCAGGATGGCATTCAGTGCTTTGCGGGACTGTTCTTTGACCGCGACGCTGTATTCGCCGACATCGTCTTTGTGGTACCACTGAACATAATACCCGGCCCGCAAAAAGAGAATGGTCGATTCGAGATCGGCCTCCAGAGAAGCGTTCTGTTCCAGGTAGCGCCCAACAGCGGTCATCCGAGATTCGGCGAAGACATCGGCTGCCGTGTCGCCGGTGACCGAGAAAAGATCGTTCACGCATTCGGTGGATGCTTCCGCGATCGATGGGGCGAAGGCGTCCTGCGTAATCGACCGGAGTTGTTCCGGGTCGCATTGCCAGTCCACAGCCTTGGCATTCGTATCGGAATCGTTGTCGCCTGAATCACCGGTGTCGTCCGAATCGCCGGGGTCGTTATCGGACTGTCCGTTATCGTCCTGGTCGCCCGGGCTGGCATCGCCGGTGTCGGGGAGGTTTACATCGATTTGGCAACCGGCCAGCCAGATACAAAACAGGGCCGCCAGCAAGTGCTTTCCATTGAAGGTCATTTTTCCATTCCTCGTCCAAATGGGATTGTTGTGTTACTCCATGAGGCGGGGGATATTAAACGACCGTTCAATAAACGATATGCGGAGTAAAGGAAATTGCCAAAAGGTTCTCAGAGAAGGATTTGAAATTGCCAAGTGGTTCTCATGATAAGCCCAATGTTGACATGGTTCTGATTACTCCAGAATTAAGTATTGCGACGAATTCAAAAAGGTTGAGTGTTCAGACAGTCTAGAACTTGGCTTTCCACTGCCCATCTTCCAACACCATACGGTGTTTGCCACGAAAAAGGCTGCCACTCATTACGTGGTAAACCACCTCGATATCAACCTGGGTATGGCTGACTTCCAGAACTTGATAGGTGAGCGAATCCAACCTGACGGGCGATCCGTCTTCCATCGAACGGATAAGCGACTCGCGAATGAAGTCGCTGGTCACCGATTCGGAGACCATCGACAGGGCGGCCTCCCGATCCCCTTTCTCCCGTGCCTTAATCAATTCGACCAGTTGATACTCGGCCGTCCCTTCGAAAGGAGGTTCATCGTTATAGCGAATCGGTGCCGGGTCCGGGTCGTCCGGCGGTGGGACCCGTTTGCGCTGAAGATTGTTCACGGCCAGGTGAACATCTTCCGGGGTGGTCAGGCCTTTGGCATTTACGACATAGTCGTCGTCGATGTCAACGTAGGCTCCTTGAATCAGGGTTTCGCCGATACACATTTTCTGGTCGTATACCAAGCGTCGCTTGCCGTTCTTCTCGTATTCCACCGTTGGGGCCTCAAGCAGGGCGCGCAATGGCTCGATTTTATCGGGGAAGCCCTTCAACACCGGAATTTGCAGACGTTTCGTGGTCTCGGGGTCGATCCTGTCGCGATGGTCGGCCAAGTCGCTGACCACGGTCGAGTTGTAGCGCGACACATCATTCGGGTGTTTTAAATTGGTGTAGAAATAGCGAACGGGATCGGCTCCACCGCCCACCAGGAATTGACCTTCAAAAAAGACAAAACGGGTATCCGGATCCAGATCCCAGCCTGATACCAGGACCGGCGGGCCGATCAGGCAGATAACCTTAAAAATGTTGTCCGGCAGAAGCAGGGTGCGTACCGGTTCGGTAAAACTGATATGCCGTTGGTAGCGTTCCAGTGTGGGAGGGGGCGTGACCGCTGTGGCGGTGGGTGTGCGGACCTCGGGTTCGGGCTCGAACAGGAACTTGGCCGCCGAAGCACCGAACAGAAGCGTAATGGCAGCGGCGAGACTCCAACCGATCAATCGATGCATGGCGAAGGCAGCTCCTTGTGATTACCCGGATGCATGGGCCCGGTTCGACCCGAGCACCCGGGACAGGCGATCAGCCGCCGATACGGGACCGGTGGCTGCTCCATACCTGAGCGATAGTGACGATAAAATCCGTTATCGTCTATCGCGCAAGGCTCAGTCCGTGCGCTGGGTCACTTCCAGCAGGTGGTAGCCGAACTGGGTTTTAACCGGGCCTTGAACTTCGTTCAACGGCGCGCTGAACACCACCTTGTCGAATTCCGGCACCATCTGGCCCGGGCCGAACGTACCCAGTTCACCGCCATTCTGGCCGGAGGGGCAGGAGGAGTGCTTCTGAGCCAGAGCGGCGAAGTCTTCACCGCCTTCGATTTTGGTTTTCAGTTCCTGGCACTGCTCTTCGGAGCTGACCAGGATGTGACGGGCGCTTGCTTGGGCCATAGTATCGATCTCTCTTTGAATGTACGTCAGCGAGTATAACAGACCCGTGAGGCGAGGTGCTCGTCCGGGTGAACCGACCTCAATCCACTATACGGAAAGAGGTGACCCATCCATCGGGTGATCGGATTCGTATAGGAGGAAACTGTTCACGAAGGCTGGTACCCGTATGTTTTCATTCCTGAAGCCCAACCCTATAAAGCAGCTGCAAAAGAGCTACGAATCGCTTACCACCAGGGCGTTCAAAGCCCAGCGAAACGGCGACATCCGGACCTATTCGCTACTGACCGAGGAGGCCGAAGCGGTAAAGGCCAAAATTGAGGCCATTGAAGCTGAGCGGTGCTAACGCCTGACATCCGGACAGGCACTGATATCGCGACCTGGCGGATAATGAATTCGGTACTCGTATTAGCCCGAAAGGGAGATAGACTTCTCTTGGTGCAAACGATTGCATTTGTTCATTTCTTGTTCTAGACTCAGGCGTGTTTGGTCTTCCCGCCCTGAATCCGGGAGTGGGAGCCCGGTGCTCCCCCGGATGGTGGCTGGCGGATCCATCCTCTATACCAATGAATACAACAATCAACGCAAGAGGTACGTCATGGATACCACTCGACTCGCAGGTAAGAACTGCCTGATCACCGGTGCGGCACGCGGCATGGGCGCGGCCGTTGCAGAATATTACGCCGCGCAGGGCGCCAAAGTCTGTGTCGCCGATATCAACCTGGAAGGGTGTGAAGAAGTTGTCCAGCGCATCAAGGACAAGGGCGGCGAGGCCATCGCGGTCAAATTGAATGTTACCAATCGTGAAGAAGTTCGCGCAGCGGTGCAGGCGACGGTGGACGCCTTCGGCAGCATCAATGTTATGCTGAACAACGCCGGCATCAATAAACCGTTGATGTTCCTCGACATCACCGAAGAAAACTGGCACCAGATCATGGACGTCAACGCGCTGGGTTGTCTGTTGGGCATGCAGGAAGCCGCCAAGCAAATGATCGCCCAGGGTAAGGAAAACGGTCCCTACAAAATCATCAACGTCGGTTCCATCCTTTCCCGCCAGGCATTCGACGATGTGGTGCCTTACGCCTGCAGCAAGCACGCCGTTCAGGCGATGATCAATGGCGGTGCCAAGGCGCTGGTCGACCACAACATCACCGTGAACGGTTATGGCCCGGGTGTGGTGCGTACGGAGTTGTGGGAACAACTGGATAAGGACCTGGTGGCCATCGGAAAGTTCGAGAAACAGGGACAGTCCATGGACGAACTGGCGGAAAACATGATTCTGATGAAGCGCTACTCCTACCCGGAAGACGTGGTCGGCACGGCGGCTTTCCTGGCCAGTTCGGAGTCCGATTACATGACCGGACAACTGCTGATGATCGACGGCGGTATGGTCATGCAGTAGCGACGATGTCGTCCGGAATCGGCCGGTGAGGGATCAGGATCACTTACCGGCCGATCGGCTGTACCGCTTTCCCTCCTTACCACCTGCTTTAATCCCTCGATCCGTCACCGGCGGAACTTGAGCCCCGACACTCAATCGGCTGTCGCTGATTTGTTCAGTCGGTAGAACGCACCAGTGGACCGCTAGAGGCGTTCACGATAGCGCTCAACAAATCCGTGTCCGTCTCGCGGTTGATGCCCAGATAAACGTCCACCGATTTCACCACCCAGGCCGCTCTGGGCATCGGGTATTGGGCCTCGCGGGCAATGCTCTCGGCATTGACATTGTAGGTCACCCAGGCGTCGATGTAGCCCAAGGTCAACTTCTTCAGGTTCAGTGCATCAAACGGCAGTTCATCCACCTCGATGCCTTGTTCCGTCAAGTATCGGGTAAACGAGGAATTCTGGTAGCCGCCGATGTCCAGGCCTTCCAGATCCTTCAAGCTGTCGATGCGCAAATCGCTGTTGGGACGGGTGTAGACAACCCAGTTGTAGGTCGCCAAAGGGCCGACAAACTCAAAGGTATTCATTTGATCGGGGGTTTTCTCCAGCGGAAAAATACCGTAGTCCGACCGATTCGAGGCGCGCCGATACGAGATGGGCCAGGTACGCAGTTGAATGCGATAGTCCACGTCGACCCGATCGAGAATCTGTCGGACACGTCGAGTGGTCACATCGGTGGCGTCGGCTGATTGCGGTTGGCCCAACCGGTCCGTCTTGTAATGAAATTGGCCGTAGTCCTCTTTCATGATGGTCATCTCGGCAGCGATAGACACACCACTGCTGAAAAGGATGCCCATGGCCAAGGCCAGGTGTCGTTCTGCTCGCAACACGGTCATAGCGGTTCTCCCAACTACAGTCTGATTCGGCTGATTGCGTCGTTCAGGTTTGATGCAATGGTCTTGAGTTCGGTAGCCCGTTGTGCCGTCGACTCAAAGTCGCGCGCGACCACGGCACCCCGATCACTGATGGCGTGCGTTCTTTGTGAAATGTCCTCCGCTACCGCTTGCTGCTCATCGGCGGCCACAGACACCTGAGTGTTCAACTCACTGATGCGGGAGATGTAGGTGAGGTAATCGTCGAACGCTTCTTTGACATGATTGACCCGGTGGGACGTATCGGATGCGGTCTCCACGCTGGCGGTAATCGAATCAACCGCGTCGCGGGACCCGGTCATCACGGTTTCTATTTTTGACCGGATGTCCTGAGTGCTGGACTGGGTGCGACTGGCCAGTGTGCGTACCTCGTCGGCGACGACGGCGAATCCTCTTCCCTGTTCGCCGGCCCGTGCCGCTTCGATGGCGGCATTCAGCGCCAACAGATTGGTTTGTTCGGCGATATTGCGAATCACATCGAGGATCTGTTCGATGCCGGCGACTTCCGCATCCAGTGACTCGATAACCCCTACCGCCGATGTCATCGAAGCACTGAGTTCGCTATTGGATGTGACGGCCGAGTTAATGGCGGTTTCGATATCGTGGGCCCGGTGTTCACTCTGCGCCACTTCATCCGAAGCTTGACGCGTGTTTTGAGCGACATCCCTGACGCTGGCCGACATTTGCGCCACCGCGGTCGCCACGGAAGCAAAGTCGTCGCTCTGATCGTTCAATCGGGTTCTTACCGCACCGGTGGCCTCGGCCGTATCGGACGAAATGACGTTGATGTCACGATTGAGTTCGGCAATCCGGGCGATCATCTCGCGAATGCTCTCCACCAGACGTTCGGTCGATTGAAAAATCTGCCCGATTTCGTCCCGGGAATACTGTCCGGGTTCGGCCGTGAAGTCTCCGCTTCCCACCCGCTTCATGTACTCGCTCAACCGCTGTATCGGGCGACGCACACTGCGCACCACCAACCAGGAGATCAGCAAACACAGGACCAGTATCAGCGCGGTCGCCGATATTACGACATTTCGTCCCACGGTGTTTCGTTCCCGGGCATCGGTGCTGATCGCACCGACGGCGGCGTCCACCCGCTCGGACAGGGCCAGGAAGTCAGCGCTGATGTCCGCCAAACGATTCTGAACCTCGGTAATCTTCCCGGGGAGTACGCTGCGTATTTCTTCGAACAGCACTTTTTGCTGAGCGATCAGGCCATCGTTGGAGACCGCCAAAGCCCCGATTCGGTCGAATAGGGGGCTCATCGCGGAGTAGTAGTCCGCAAAGGCGGCATCGGCATCCTGTTGGTCGAGGATGTCGAACGTCAGTCGTGCGACGCTGTCCAGGTTGTCCCGCAATTCCGATTGGGCTGTCTCGATGACCTCAAGACTGTTGGCCAGGGACACGCTGAGGGCCAACAGGGCCGAATTATCGAACAGGCGCTGCAAGCGGAAAGCCAGGCCTTTTGCCTCCGCGGTACCCATTTGGTCCACGTATCGGTCGAATATTGGTGACGCTTCGCTTCTCAATGCATTAATGGCTTTCCTGACGTCAGCGATACGGGATTCAGCCTCGAGGGAGCGTCGATGAGTATTCATATTCCAGGCCAGGTGTTCGAACTGCTTACGGGATCGCTCCACCGATTGCGCGACAAGAGCCTTCAATTCCGGGTCTTGCGCCAGTAGCGGGTAGTCGGATACCAGGCTGGAGACCGCCTCGTCGAAAGCGCGGACATCCCCTTCGACCCGGGATCGAATGTCGGACAGGACCTGAGGTTCGCGTGCATTGTAGTGTTCGGCGGCCCCGGTACTGATGTCCTTTATGGTCAGTCGAACAGAGGACAGCGCTGACTTTACCGGAAGTGCTTCGGCCACGAGTGTGTTCAGCCCCAGGCTGGACTGCTGCAGACTGAACAAACTGACCGACAGAATGCCCAGAACACCCAGTGCCACCAGCCCGAACCCCAGGCTCAGACGTGTGACCAGGGTCAGATGAGGGCGATTTCGCCGCCTGAACCATCGATTCTCAGGCGGGCGTACACTGGATCGCGACATAACGTGCACCTGTTTTTGGACTCGGTGTCGGTTTTATTGTTGTTTTGAGTATGCCCGTCGATTTATAGCGCATGACTCAATTAAAAGCAAACGATTGCACAAATGATCAAAAATCGACCGCCTTCGATGAGTCCAGCCGGGCTTGTGAGTGAGGACCGAATAACCTTTCGACATTGCGTATAAGTTCATTGCCATTAGCCCCCGGTGCCCCGAGATCCTGATGAAATACCCTGCCGGCAAGGCAACGAAAAGGGCTTTAAATGGCGTAGAAAGGCCGTTCCAGCGAATCACGTCTATACTGGATGATATATGCGCGAGATCAATAACTTAACAACCAATGATCTATGTGGACCGCTGTACAAGAGGCGGGATCGATCAGTAAGTGAACTAAAAAAAGTGTTGACTGATGCTTGACACCTATCGGTCATGGTGGTGCAATCGTTTGCGTTGACGGCAGTAAAAAGCTTCGACGCGTGTGCTGGAACCCAGTGCACTCATGAGAAAGCACACATCAGTACAACAACAAGACAGGAGAGCTGAAAGCATGTCTCATAACCGCCCCAACCCCAGTCACAAGACCCTTGCATCCACTGCGCTGAAATCCGTCGTCGCCTCGTTCACCGTGGCCGCGTTGAGCATGGGCGTCGCCCAGGCCGAAGATCGTCTGCGCATCGGCATCACCCAGAACAACGTGGGTGTGGACAGTTACCAGACCACTTACGAAACGGCCTTCAAAGAAGCCGCGGCCCAACGCGATGACGTGGCGACCGTGGTACTGGATGCCGGTGGCGACGTAGCCCGTCAGATCGCGCAAATGCAGGATCTGATCCAGCAGAACGTCGATGCCATCATCATCTGGCCGACCAATGGTCAGGCCGTTGTGCCCGTGGTTCGCCAGGCCCACAACGCCGGCATACCGGTTGTGGTCACCAACTCGAACATCGCGGAAGCCGGCCAGGATTTCATAGCATCGTTCTCCGGTCCCAACAACATTCTGCAAGGACAGTATTCAGCCGAGATGATGTGTGACCAACTCGGTGGCGAAGGCCAGATTGTCCAGATCACCGGTCAACCCGGATACACAACGGCCATTGAGCGGCAAAAAGGCTTCGAGGATCGTCTGGCCGAGATCTGCCCCGATGTGGATCTGATGGAAAGCCAGCCCGGCGACTGGAACCGTGAGAAAGCCCAGCGCGTCATGGAAGGCTTCCTGACCAAGTACGACACCATCGATGGCGTCTACTCCGGGGACGACAACATGGGTGTCGGCGCCTTGAACGCAGCGAAGGCCGCCGGCCGTGCCGACGAGATCAAGTTTTTCGGTGCGACCAACTTCGCTGTCGGCTATGAAGCGATGGAGCGTGGCGAATACCATGGGTCCGTCTATCAGTCTCCGGCCGAAGACGCTCGTAACGCCTTGCAGACGGCGATCGATGTCGCCAACGGTGAAGACGTTCCTAAACTGAATTACTTCGACACCCCGAAAATCACTCAGGACAACATGAGTGAATTCGAAAAGCCGGTATTCTAAAAACCGGTCGGCTAATCAGCTGAACCATTGGCGCTCCGGCCACTGGCCGGAGAGCTTTATTCCGGAGTATTACAATGAAGGCATCGCTTCCCATGTCCAACTCGTCCACTGTTGCCACGGACAACAGAAAACGGGTCCTGCAGTTCCTTGGCAAACACGGCATCCTGCTGGCGTTTCTGCTCTGCATGATGATCTTTTCGTTAACCACAGACCGTTTCCTCAGTACCGGCAACCTGCTGACCGTGTTAATGCAGGTATCGATTCTGGGAACCATCGCACTGGGTGTGACATTTGTGGTGATCGGTGGAAACCTGGATCTGTCCGTCGGTTCGTTACTGTCGTTCGCCACGGTCCTTGTGGTCGATCTGCATGACAAGGTCGGGCCGACTCAAGCGATAGTGTTGACGATCGTGTTCACCCTGATTATCGGCGCGATCAACGGTACGCTCGTGGGCTACCTCAAATTGAACTCCCTGATCGTTACCCTGGGTATGCTCTCGGCCATTCAGGGCATAACCCTGATATATACCAGTGGCCAGAATGTCGATATCCAGGATCAGGAAAACACCTGGTTCGCATTTTTCGGCCGTGAGGCCATCTTCGGTATTCCCGTTCCAGCCATTATTTTCATCGGTCTTGCAATCATACTGCAGGTCGTATTGCTGAAAACAGCGTTTGGCCGAAAGGTGTTTGCGATCGGCGGTAACGGCGTCGCGGCTGCCTTTTCCGGGATCTATCGGAACCGCATGGTCTTTTCAACCTATCTCCTGTCTGCGTTTACCACCGCCTGCGCCGCCATCATTCTGGGTTCGCGGGTCATGGGGTCGCAAAATAACGTCGGCCAGGGCTACGAACTACAGGTGCTCGCGGGTGTCATCCTGGGCGGTACCAGTCTACTCGGTGGTTCCGGCAGTATCATGCGCACCGTTATCGGTATTCTGATACTCGGCTTTATCCAGAATGGTCTGTTGTTGCTCGGTTATCCCTATTACGCGCAGTGGCTGGTCACCTGGGTCGTTATTATTCTGGCCGTTTGGCTCGATATTGCCGCCAAGCGCGGTCGTTTGCTGAACGATTTCTAGGCCACGATAAACAAGGTAGATTGCTCATGCACGCGTTCATACAGTCTGTAAAAAGACAACCGATCTGGCTCTTTATCATTGCCTGTATCATCTTCTTCAGCTTTTCCAATGAATACTTCTTTGCGGTCAACAACTTCCAGAACATTCTGGTCCAGACCTCGACCATTGGCCTGATCGCCCTGGGCATGACGTTCGTCATGATCAACGGCAACATCGACTTGTCCGTCGGCTCCACGGTGGCACTCGCCGCGAGCCTGGCGGTCGGTTTGCAGGGAGCGCTCGGCATTCCCATGGCGGTGGTGATCGGTCTTGGTGCCGGGGTGTTGATCGGCGCCATCAACGGACTCATCGTCTGGAAGACCGGGGTGGATGCCTTCATCGTGACGCTGGGCGCCATGATCGGTGTACGTGGTCTGGTGTTCGTCTATACCGAGGAGCAGTCGTTCTACGCTTCCAACTTCGCCTATTCCGATTTTGGCATGAGTAGCATCTTCTCCTTGCCGGTCCTGGCTTTGATCTTCATCGCACTGACCATCGTCGCCCATATTCTGCTCAAGTACACCCTGCATGGGCGCAATGTCTATGCGGTCGGCGGGAACCGCAAGGCGGCCATCGAAGCGGGCATCAAGGTGGGTCCGCACATGTTGATCAATTTCATGTTGATCGGCTTCATGGCCGCCCTGTCCGGCATACTTCTGTCGACTCAAATGGGTGCATCGACCCCGAATCTGGGGCGTGATTACGAGCTCTGGACCATCACGGCGGTCGTGCTGGGCGGCACCCGGTTAAACGGCGGTGCCGGCACCATCATCGGCACCCTGGGTGGTGTCCTGGCCATCGGCATTCTTCGTAACGGCATGAACCTGATGCAGGTACCGTCGTTCTATGTGCTGGTGATCATGGGCAGCATCCTGATCACCGTTCTGTTCCTTGACAAGCGCCTGAATGTAACCGCCTCTAAGGGAGTCCAGATATGACCGCTCAATCGTCCCTGAACACCCAGACAGGCGACACCCCGTTGTTGCAACTCAAGGGCGTATCCAAATCATTTCCGGGCGTCAAAGCGCTGGATAATGTCGATCTGGATGTGAACGCCGGCGAAGTGCATGCCCTGCTTGGAGAAAACGGCGCCGGTAAGTCCACATTGATGAAAGTGCTTGCGGGCATTTACCACCCGGACGAAGGTGAGATCCGGATCGAGGGAACACCGGTGCGCATGCAGAAACCCATGGACGCCAAGCACATGGGGGTACTGCTGATCCATCAGGAATTGTCCCTGGTGCCTGATTTATCCGTGGCCGAAAACGTGTTCCTCGGCAGTTTGCCGAAACGGTCCGGCCTGTTCGTCAATAACCGGGAATTGCATGAGCGCTGCGGCGCCATCCTCAAGCGGTTGAATTGCCGGTTCAAGTCGAACATTCCGGTCAAGCACCTGTCGGTGGCCAACCAGCAGATGGTGGAAATCGCGCGCGCCCTGGTGTTCACGCCCAAGGTGGTGATCTTCGACGAGCCCACGGCATCCCTGACCGATTACGAGAAAGTGGTGCTGTTCGAAGTAATTCGGGAGCTCAAAAGTCAGGGCACCGGCATTGTTTATATCTCGCATCGCATGGACGAAATCTTCGAACTCTCCGATCGCATCACGGTCCTGCGAGACGGGCAGTACCGGGGTACTTTCGCGACGCGTGACACCGACGAAGAGGAAGTCACCAAACGCATGATCGGCCGGGACCTGGAGAGTTTGGCGGAGGTTGAATCGCCCGAACCCGGCGAGCGGATCATCGAGGTCCACCAGCTCGGCATCGAAGGTGAATTCAGAGACATATCGTTCGATGTTCATGCCGGAGAAGTGGTCGGGATGTACGGCCTGGTTGGGGCCGGTCGCACCCAGGTGGTGGAAACCCTGTTCGGCATTCGCAAACCGGAACGGGGCACCATCAGGATCCGTGACGAACTGGTGCATTTATCCTCGCCCGCCGATGCCATTGAACACGGGCTGGCCCTGGTCCCGGAAAACCGGAAAGAGCAGGGGCTGGTGTTGGGCATGAACTGTCGGGACAACACCTCGTTGCCCAACCTCGCGGAATACACCCGAATGGGCTGGATCGACACCGCCAAGGAAACCGAGGTTTTCGAGCGTTACCAGGAGCAGTTGCAGATCAAGACACCGGGCTGGTACCAGGCGACGCTGAACCTCAGCGGCGGTAACCAGCAGAAGGTGGTGATCGGCAAGTGGCTGAGCACTCAGCCCTCGGTACTGATTCTGGACGAACCGACCCGGGGCATCGACGTGGGCTCCAAGGCGGAGATCCACCAGTTGATCCGGGATCTGGCCAAGTCCGGCCTGGCCGTGATCGTGGTCAGTTCGGAAATGCCTGAAATCCTGACCGTCAGTGACCGGATACTGGCGTTGTACAACGGCACGCTCACGCGCGTTTTCAAACGTGCCGAGATTACCGAAGACGACCTGATTCGGGCCATCACCGGGCAGTCCGCCGATGCGGCTTCGGAGCCCGTGGCCTCAGGCGCCTGAGCCGTCGAGAACAGCAGTTGACACGGCATCGTAAAGTATGGTGCAATCGATTGCATTGAAAGGTATCGGGATCTCCCCAGTGTCGCTTTTACGAATCGATGCCTGGGGATCCCGATAACCGGGATGTATTGGCCTTTACCTGCCTCGGTGTATGGCGAGCGAGAGGCAGGTTTTTTTTACCCGATCATGCAAACGATTGCCCGGTCGGTGAACCCAGTTGCAGATAACGAGGTGTTTCGATGGATGTTAAGCCCACAGACCCCAGAATCATTCTTCCCGACGATATCAATCCCCATTGGGACTGGGACCGACCGATCCCGGCGCCCGGACGCACCGCGGTGGACTTCGAAGAGCGGGTCAATTTCCAGAGACTGCACCGCTACCGCACCGGTCGGGCCCGGCAAGCGCTGAGAAATTCCAGTCTGGGCGCGATCCTGTGCTTCGACAACAACAACATCCGTTACCTCACCAGCAGCGTTATCGGCGAGTGGACCCGGGACAAGATCTGTCGTTACACCCTGTTTACCGGCAACTCGGAACCCTATCTGTGGGATTTCGGTTCGGCCGCCGCGCATCACCGTTTGCATGCCCCCTGGCTGGAGAAGGATCACATGCACGCCGGGATGCTGGGCCTGCGCGGTTCGGTCGACGAGAAGGTCGGCCTGTTCAAGAAAGCCGCGAAGCAGATCGCCGACCTGTTGCGTCACGAGGGTGTGGCGGACATGCCACTGGGCGTCGACGTCGTCGAACCGCCCATGTTCTTTGCCCTGCAGGCCGAAGGCCTGACCGTGGTGGATGCGCAGCAGGTGATGCTGGACGCGCGCGAGATCAAGAGCATGGATGAGATCATTCTGCTCAACACGGCGGCCGCCATGGTCGATGGTGCTTACCACCTCATCTCCGAAAACCTCAAACCCGGTGCCCGCGAAAGCGACATGGTTGCTCTGGCGAACAAGTTCCTCTACGAGCAGGGGTCCGACGATGTCGAGGCGATCAATGCCGTATCCGGCGAACGCTGCAGCCCGCACCCGCACAACTTCACCGACCGAATGTACCGCCCCGGCGACCAGGCGTTCTTCGACGTCATCCAGTCCTTCATGGGCTATCGCACCTGTTACTACCGGACGTTGAACGTTGGCTTGCACACCCAGGGGCAGTCCGACGCTTACAAGCAGGCACGTGAATGGATCGACAATGCCATCGCGCTGGTCAAGCCCGGAGTGACCACGGACAAGATCGCCGAGGTCTGGCCGAAGGCGCAGGACTTCGGTTTCGAAAACGAGATGGAGGCCTTCGGGCTGCAGTTCGGGCATGGCCTCGGCATGGCGCTGCACGAGCGGCCCATCATCAGCCGTCTGATTTCGCTCGACCACCCCTACGAATTGAAAGAAGGCATGGTGTTCGCACTGGAGACCTACTGCCCGGCAATGGATGGCAGCGGTGCCGCGCGCATCGAAGAAGAAGTCGTCGTCACGGCGGACGGCTGCAAGGTGATCACGCTGTTCCCGGCACAGGAACTGTTTGTCGCCAACCGGTACTGACGCGAGGCAGTGAAAGAGGGGGCGTCGCCCCCTCGAATCAGCCAACGCCGAGCCTTCTTTCGAACGCAACAACGGATATTCACCATGACCCACGACAGTTTAAACACGGTACCCACTGAGCTCTATATCGATGGCCGATGGGCGCCGGCGTCCGATGGCGGAACCTTCACCGTATACAACCCGGCCGACGAGGAAGCACTGGCCTCGGTGGCTTCGGCAACGCAGGAAGACGCCCTGAAAGCAGTCGACGCGGCGCACCGCGCCGGAGACGCCTGGGCCGCCCGAGCACCCCGCGAGCGCGCCGAGATTCTGCGCAAGGCGTTCGAGTTGATGACCGAGCGTCGCGAAGCCATCGCGGCGGTGATTTCCCTGGAAGAGGGCAAGACGCGGGCGGAAGCCCTGGGCGAAGTCGCCTATGCCTCCGAATTCTTTCGCTGGTACGCCGAAGAAGCCGTACGCGACAACGGCGTGCTGGTGCGCTCGCCGTCCGGGAACAATAATATTCTGGTGCAACACCACCCCGTGGGTGTCTGCCTGATGATCACGCCCTGGAATTTTCCGGCCGCCATGGCCACCCGGAAAATCGCCCCGGCGTTGGCCGCCGGCTGCACCACCATTCTGAAACCGGCGTCCGAAACACCGCTGACGGCCCTGCTGTTGGCCGGCCTGTTCGAAGAGGCCGGTGTACCGGCGGGCGTCGTGAACGTCATCCCCTCCAAGCGATCGTCGGTGATGTCCAACACCATTCTCGGCGACGACCGGGTGCGGAAAATCTCCTTCACCGGCTCCACCGAAGTGGGGCGCCTGTTGCTGGCCAAAGCCAGCGAGCGGATCGTCAATTGTTCGATGGAACTGGGTGGCAACGCGCCCTTCGTCGTACTGGACGACGCCGACATGGACGTGGCCGTCGAGAGTGCGATGGTGGCCAAAATGCGCAACGCGGGCGAGTCCTGCATCGGCGCCAACCGCTTCTATGTCCACAGCTCCCTGATCGACGAATTTTCCAGCCGTATGGCCGAAGCCATGGGTCGGTTGACCGTCGGCCCCGGGCTGGAACCCGGCGTGGATGTCGGCCCGCTGGTCAATGCCTCGACGCGCGACAAAGTGGCCGAACTGGTCGAACAGGCGGTCTCGCTCGGGGCCACGGTAATGACCGGCGGCAAAGCGCTCGACGGCAAAGGCTATTACTACAAGCCCACGGTCGTGACCCATATCCCGGACAGTGCCGACATCAGCCATACCGAGATTTTTGGCCCAGTGGCCGCGATCTACCCGTTCGACACCATCGATGAAGCCGTCAGCAAAGCCAACGACACCGAGTTCGGTCTGGCGGCCTACGTTATCGGCCGTGACGTTGGCCGCGCCCTGGCGGTCGCCTCGCGCATCGAAGCGGGCATTCTCGGCATCAACCGGGGTTTCGTATCCGACCCTGCGGCTCCTTTCGGTGGCTTCAAGCAAAGCGGTCTCGGTCGGGAAGGGTCTCAGGACGGTCTGCACGAATTCATCGAAAAACAATACATCGCCGTCGACTGGTAAGTCGTTACAGCGTTGTCCGGCGAAACGATTGTCGGATTACCGATTACCTAAACAGGCATTTCAGCGAGCGGGCGTCCAAAAGCCCCGGTTCTTGAGCATGCCTTGAACGAGACAGGAGTTACAGATGCCTAAGTCGAAGAAGCTCTCTCTGAGTGCGGACTGGCTGGAAATCGAAGCCACCTCGGCCGACTGGGAAGAGACCGGGAAGGCGGGCTGCGTGAAGATGCTGAGCCACATGCATCTGATCCGCGCGTTTGAAGAAGCCATGCTCGGGCTGGAAAAACACGGGCTGGTGCATGGTCCACTGCACGTCAGTGTGGGCCAGGAAGGGGCCGTGGTCGGTGCGTTTTCCGTGATGGGCAGTTCCGACCTGGTCAACGGTTCTCACCGCGGTCACCATGTATTTCTCGCCAAGGCATTGAACCACCTGCATCAGGAGGCGCTGGATCCCACTACCGAACCCTTCCCGGACACGATCAGGACCATGCTGTACCGCACCATGGCGGAAATCATGGGGCTGAGCCCGGGCTATTGCAGCGGTCGTGGCGGCTCCATGCATTTGCGTTGGGAAGAGGCCGGCGTTCTCGGCACCAACGCCATCGTCGGCGGTGCGGTACCGATCGCCGCCGGCGCGGCCTGGTCCAAGAAACGCGACGGCGAAAAGGATCTGGTTCTGACGTCCTTCGGCGACGGGTCCTGCCACATCGGCAACGTGCTTGAAACCCTGAACCTGTCCGCCCTGTACGATCTGCCCCTGTGCTTTTACATCGAAAACAACGGCTATGCGGTCTCCACAACGCTGGAAGAACAGGCCCGCGAAACCCGTATGTCCGCACGGGGCCTGGGCTTCGGAATTCCGTCGTTCCGGGTCGATGGCATGAACCCGATGAGTGTCCGCGCAGCCATGAAAAAGGTGGAAACCTTGCTGCGTGAAGGGCGTGGGCCGGCCATTCTGGAAGTGGATGTTTACCGCTATTACCACCACAGCGGCGGCATCAAGGGCAGTGCCTTCGGTTACCGCGATAAAGCGGAAGAAGACGAACGCCGCAAGCATGACCCGATCGAATACATGGAAGCCGGGATGCTGAAACGCAAATGGATTTCCGAAGACGAACTGAAGTACCTGCGCGACAATGCCATTGAAGCGGTCGAGTCGGCCGTCGATCGTCTGACCCGCAATGAAGGCGGGCGGCGCACCATCATCGAAGAGCTGTGGCCTGACCCGAAACACAAAGACGACCATCTGCGCGGTGACCTGTCCGAATTCAACGGCACGACTTACGTAGAACAAACCGACTTCCGGGGCAAACTGGACGACGTCAAGTTCATCGAAACCATTGCCAAGACCGCAGTGCGGCGATTCGAAGAGGACGACCGCTACTACGTGATCGGTGAAGACGTTCACAAACTCAAGGGCGGCACCAACGGCGCCACCAAGGGTATTCCCGAGCGCTGGCCGGACCGGTGCGTGCCGACGCCGATCGCCGAACACGGCTTCGTCGGCATGGCCGGCGGCACCGCGATGACCGGCAAGTACCGCCCCATCGTCGAGTTGATGTATCCGGACTTTGCGCTGGTCGCGGCCGACCAGTTGTTCAACCAGATCGCCAAGGCCCAGCACATGTTCGGGGGCACCGTGCGCGTGCCGCTGGTGCTGCGCACCAAAGTGGCGATCGGTACCGGCTACGGCTCCCAGCACTCCATGGATCCGGCCGGCCTGTTTTCCATGTGGCCGGGCTGGCGCATCGTCGCGCCTTCTACCCCGTTCGACTATGTCGGGCTGATGAACAGCGCGCTGAAATGCGAGGACCCGGTGCTGGTGATCGAAAGTGTCGAGCTCTATGGACGCACCGATGTCGGCCCGGTCGACGACTTCGATTACTTCATCGAACTGGGTAAAGCCAAGGTGGTTCGAAGCGGCCAGAAATTCACTGTACTGACTTATTTGAACATGGTCAGCAAGGCGGTCGAGGTCTGCGAAAAACTCGGCATCGATGCCGAGGTGATCGACTTGCGCTCGCTCGACCGCGCCGGTATCGACTGGGACACCCTCGGCGAAAGCATTCGCAAGACCAACCACGTGGTCGTACTCGAACAGGGCTGCCTGACCAACTCCTACGGTGGCATGCTCGCCGACGAAGTCCAGAAGCGCTACTTCGATTACCTGGATCATCCGGTGCGCCGCATCTATGGCGGCGAATCCTCACCCAGCGTCTCCAAGGTGCTGGAGCGCGCGGCCTATGTCGGCGAAGAGGAAATCACCGCCGGCTTCCAAGCGGCCCTGGCGGACATGGGCGCCGCCCTGAAACAGAACATCGCCTGAGCCCGGCGACCGGTGCGGATCAAGGGATTCGCACCGGTCGGTGCATCGATCCGTCACTCTCTTCGATCGGTGCCGAATTCCTTACCCACAGATTGATGGAGGCGTTATGACGGGTCACCAGAAAGGGTTGCCGGGCTTGCGCGGCACTGACCACATCGGTTTCACCGTACCGAATCTCGAAGAGGCGGTCGCCTTTTTTGTCGACGTGATCGGCTGCGAAGCCTTCTATGAATTGGGGCCGTTCGAAGGTGGCGACTGGTTGTCGCAACAACTGGACGTACACCCGCAAACCGTGATGAAAAAGCTCAAGTTCCTGCGCTGCAAAAACGGTACGAACTTCGAGCTGTTCGAGTACGAAGCGCCGGATCAAAACACCAAGCAGCCCCGGAACAGCGACATCGGTGGCCATCATCTGGCCTTCTATGTGGATGACTTCGATGCGGCGCTGGAACATCTCAAAGCCCATGGTGTCGAGATCATGGGTGAACCCGTAGTGCGCACGGCCGGCCCCAGCGGCGGCCAGACCTGGATTTACTTCAAAACGCCCTGGGGCATGCAGTTGGAACTGGTCAGTTTCCCGAACGGCAAAGCGTACGAGGCCGACTTTGAGAACAAGCTTTGGCACCCGGCGTATCCCGCCGAGTGATCGCAATTTGAATGTAGGAGAGAACCATCGTGCCTGTTGCAATTACACTCCCGCCCGTTACCCCCGATTTCGATTCGGGAACCATTGGCGCCTGGAACAAAGCGGTCGGTGATCGGGTTGAAAAAGGCGACGTCCTCGTCGATGTCGAGACAGACAAGGCCATGGTCGAAGTCGAAGCCGAAGACAGCGGTGTGTTGGGCCGCATTCTCGTCGACGGTGGCCAGAGCGACGTGCCGGTGCATTCGACCATTGGCGTGCTGCTGAAAGATGGCGAATCCGACGCCGACATCGACGCGTTTCTGGATGGCGCCGAAAGCGACACGAGGGCCGAACCCGAACAAGCCCAACCGACGCAAGCGGATGCCCGAAAACCCGAGACCGACACCCCTACGGCCACTGAACCCGCGCCGGCGAGCCAGACTGTTGACGCAGGCGAGACCCGTATTTTCAGCAGTCCGTTGGCCCGGCGCATCGCCCGTCAAAACGACGTGGACCTGTCACAATTGAAGGGCCGCGGGCCGAACGGACGCATTCTGAAAGCGGACGTCACCGATTACCTCGACACACGCGGCGCTACCACCGAGGCACCGTCGGCCCCGGCAGCAGCTTCGCAGCCTAGCGCGGCCGTGGCCGGCTACGGCGACCACGAGGCCATTCCGCACAGTTCCATGCGCAAAGTCATCGCCTCGCGCCTGGTCGAGTCGAAGCAAACCGTGCCGCATTTTTACCTCAACCTGGACTGCGAACTCGACGCCCTCATGGACCTGCGCGCCAGCCTGAATGCCGAATCGCCGGAAGGGGAGGGTGGCTACAAGCTGTCCGTCAACGACTTCATCATCAAAGCGGCGGCCCTGGCCCTGCGCGATGTCCCCGAAGTGAATGCCAGCTGGACCGACACGGCGATATTGAAGTACCGGGATGTGGACATTTCCGTCGCCGTGGCGACGGAAGACGGTCTGATCACACCCATTGTCCGCAAGGCGGACACCAAAGGGCTGGCCACCCTGTCATCGGAGGTGAAAGCGCTGGCCGGTCGGGCCCGGGAAGGTCGCCTGAAACCCGAAGAGTACAAAGGCGGCGGGTTCTCGATCTCCAACCTCGGCATGTACGGCATCGACTCCTTCAGTGCCATCATCAATCCGCCGCAATCGTGCATTCTCGCGGTCGGTGCCGCTGTTAAAAAACCGGTGGTGCGCGGTGACGAACTGGCGGTGGCTACCGTCCTCAGCTGCACGCTCTCGGTGGATCACCGAGTGGTGGACGGCGCCGTGGGTGCCCGCTTCCTGCAGGCTCTGAAACACTACCTCGAACACCCGACCCACATGATGCTGCGCGGCGGCTGATTCAGCGTTACCGATTTCGAACTCAAGTTGCGGATAAAGCACTATGAAGACATACGATCTGATCGTGATTGGCGGTGGCCCCGGTGGCTACGTCGCGGCTATTCGCGCCTCCCAGTTGGGAATGACAACCGCCCTGGTAGAACGCGAACATCTGGGCGGCATCTGCCTGAACTGGGGCTGCATTCCCACCAAGGCGCTGCTGCGCTCGGCGGAAATAGTCGAACAGATCCGTCACGCCGACCGGTTTCGGCGTGTCGGTGAGCGGCATGCAATTCGATTTTCCAAAAATGGTGGCCCGCTCTCGAGAGGTGGCCGGCACCCTGAACAAAGGCGTCACCCAGCTGTTGAAAAAGAACAAGGTCACGGTCTACGCCGGTCATGCGCAACTGAAGGGCCAGGGGACGGTCGAGGTCGACAGCGATACGGGGAAGGAAACACTGGCGTCCAACAGCATCGTTCTGGCCACCGGTGCGCGGGCGCGCAGCCTGCCGGGACTGGAACCCGACGGCAACCGGGTGTGGACCTACAAGGAAGCCATGACGCCCGCGACCCTACCCAAATCCGTCCTGGTGATGGGGGCCGGTGCCATCGGCATCGAGTTCGCCAGCTTCTACAACAGCCTCGGCGTCGACGTCACCGTCGTCGAAGCCATGTCACGGATTCTGCCGGTCGAGGATGCGGAGATCTCGAACCTGGCCGAGAAAGCCTTCCGCCAAAAGGGCATCCGGATTCTGACCGACACGCGCGTCACGGAACTGCGCAAAGGCGCGGACTCGGTAACCGCAGAGGTCGAGACCCCGAACGGGGCCGAGACGGTCGAGGCTGACCGGGTGATTTCCGCCGTCGGCGTCGTCGGCAATTCCGAGAACATCGGCCTGGAGAACACCCGCGCCGAAGCCGAGCGCAGTTTCATCCAGGTCGACGAATGGTCCCGCACGGCCGAGCCCGGCCTGTATGCCATCGGTGATGTCGCCGGTGCTCCCTGCCTGGCGCACAAGGCCAGTCACGAAGCGGTGATCTGTGTGGAGAAGATCGCCGGAGTCGAGGGACTGGAACCCCTGGACCGGGATGCTGTTCCGGGCTGTACCTACAGCAGCCCCCAGATCGCGAGTGTCGGCCTCAGTGAGGACCGGGCCAAAGAGCAGGGCCACACCGTGAGAGTCGGACGCTTCCCGTTCAAGGCGAACGGCAAGGCCATAGCCATGGGCGAGACGGACGGCCTGGTGAAAACCGTTTTCGACGAAGACACCGGAGAACTGCTCGGTGCTCACATGATCGGCCCCGAGGTGACCGAGATGATCCAGGGCTATGTCGTCGCCCGCCAGCTCGAAACCACCGAGCATGAGTTGATGCACGCCATCTTTCCCCACCCGACCCTGTCCGAAAGCATGCACGAAGCCACCCTCGATGCCTACGGCAAGGTGTTGCACATTTAGCGCAAACGCCCCAGGGAAGGGGTTGACGAGCTGCAAACGATTGCATAGACTCGAAATCAGTGAACAATCTGTTCTCCACAGACCCAGAGGATCACCCCATGCCGACCTATGTGTACGAGACCATCCCGAACGATGACCAGACGCCGCCACGCCGGTTCGAAGTGTTTCAGAGCATGACCGATGACGCCCTCAAGACGGACCCGGAGACCGGCTTCCCCGTCAAACGCATCATCAGCGGCGGGCTGGGGTTCAAGACGAAGGGCCTCAAACGACACACCGTAGTGAACAAGAAGAGTCCGGCCGCCACAGCCTGTGGGTGCGCCACCGGCTGCGGGCATCGCCACTGATTCGGTACCGACCGGCCGGGTTGACCGACGCCCGGCGTGGTGTATTGCTGATGCCGAGGCGGGTCTGTATCCTTGAACAGCGGGCGTTGTCGTCATATCTACCCCCTTTCTCGCCTGGCAACGCCCCACCAACGTCGCATCAGATTCCTGTCCGGTGGTTTTATATGGAGCTTTATTCAGTGGTCAGCGCCCATGGCTAGAAAAGTCACGTTGAAAGACATTGCCGAACATCTCGGGGTGAACACCTCGACGGTGTCCCGCGCGTTGAACCCCGAAACCAGCAAAATGCTGACGGCGGAGCAGAACCGTCGCGTCCGTGAAGCCGCCGACGAACTGGGCTATGTGCAGAACACCATGGCCTACGCCCTGAAAAAGGGCCGCTCCATGACCATTGGCGTGATCGTGCCGGACTTGATGAACCCGGTGTTTCCGCCGATCGTCAAAGGGGTGATGAACCACCTGAACAAGCAATCCTACACCTCCATCATCGCCTACAGCGAAAACGACATCGACCTGGCCCTCACCGAGATCAAACGGATGAAAGGGCGTCAGGTCGACGGCTTTATTCTCGCCAGCCCGTTCCGGGAAGACGCCTCTGTCGACTATTGCATCGAACACAAGATCCCGGTCATCACCGTTCACCGCACCGTGGACAAAAACGTGGTGGACAAGATCGTCATCGACAACGAGTCGGGCATGCAGCAAGCGCTCGAACATCTGTTGTTGTTGGGGCATCGGCGCATCGCATTGATCGCCGCACCGCAAAATATATCCGACGGCTACCAACGCTACTGGGCCTACCGGAACCTGTTGACCGAAAACGGCATCGAGATCGATGAAGACCTGATCGTCCAGGCCGATGCCTTCAGCCTGGAAGCCGGCCGGGAGGCCACCCGCGAACTGCTGGCCCGTGGCGCGTCATTCACCGCGGTCATCGCATCGAACGACCTGATCGGCATTGGTTGCATTGAAGAACTGGAAAAGCAAAACCTGCGCTGCCCCGACGATGTCTCCGTGGTCGGCTTCAACAATATGCCCTACCTGGATCAATTCAGGGTACCGCTGACCACCATCGACATCCCCCGTGCCCGCATGGGCGAGAAAGCTGCTAAGCTGATTCTCGAACGACTGAAAAACCCGGATATGCCGTTGCAGCACATTGTGCTGGAGCCCCGGCTGCTGGTGCGCCGGTCAACGGCGCTGTGCAAGGGTTAGCCTACACACTGCCTTCGGATTCAACCACCAGCACCCGGGCTTCACCCCGGGGATGCGCCACATGTTCGGTGCCCACAGACGCGTAGAAGATATCGCCCGTGTTTAAGCGAACGACATGCTCTGTTCCGTCAAGGCGATAGTACATATCCACAACCCCGTCGAGCACCGCGAACACCTCCTCACCGTCATTGATGTGCCAGCGATAAGGCTGGTCGGTCCAGTGCAGGCGCGTGGTGATGCCGTTCATCGTGGCGATGTCTTTGGCGCCCCAGGCTCTGTCGGCGGTGAAGTCTTTGCTGCGAATGATGTCCATGGGATGGTCCTGATGAGGTAGTAAACGGTGACCGATGCGACTGTAGACTAAGGCATCTATAAAAGCACGGGCTACAGCCTGAGCAGCATCGGTAACTCGGGCCGCAAATCCAAAACCTTGCCCTGGCGGTGATGATCGAACTCCAGCTCAAGCAATGGAGAGTCGCCCACGTCCACCGATACGTCGTGCAGGCTATCAGCCATCCTCGCCGCTTCGGATTCGGCCACCGGGAGGGTCAGGTGAGTGTGAGTCAAAGCCCGCACTCCGCAAGAATGAACCAACGGTTGAGCCCGTTCCGGAGGCATCTGGTCCGGCCTTTGGCCAAAGGGGAGGAAAAACCACATAGGCTCCTCCAACGGTGCCTCGGCGACGGGGATCGAGAGGCCGGGTGGAAGATAGTTCGGGCAATAATCCCAGTAACTGAACCCCGGCGTTTCGTCCGGCTCGCTGGCCCTGAAACAGACACCGAAAGGGGAGACCGAATTCGGCGTGGCCGTCAGTCGCTCATACAGACGGGTCGGAGCGGTGACAGGACGCAAGGCTTCTTCCCGGTCGACCAGGTACAGCAGTTCGATAAAGGCATTGGCGAAGAAAAACCGACGGTTAGCCGTGCCCTGTCCCGGGTGGCGATTGGGCGTGCCCTCGGTAAACCCAAGTTCCTTGAAAACATGGCCCACTTCAGGACCGGGGACCGCGATGAAGAGATGATCCAGTTCCATTCTAAAGGTTTCCGAATAGTGGGTCAGACGAACGCCTATCTTAGCACCGGAGCACCATAACCGCATTCGTGACATCGATCACAGATAATCCAACAGAACGCATGACCGCATTGGTCTTTGGCGGCCCAACCGCTAGCATGCTGCTTCCCGATTGATTGATACAACGAAACCCAAGCAGAAAGACGTCGCAGGGAACTGTACAGCAAGGATATGGACGCATGAGCGATTTCGGGCACCCCCGGGATGGAGAAACCGGGTATGGCGCTTGTATTCTGGATACTTGGGACCCATCGGAAAAACCGGAATCCAAGCTCTGTTACCGCGAAGCCTACGTCTGGCAGGGCCAATACGAAGATGCTGAGACTCGTACCCGCATATTACCGCCCCAGTCCAACGCCGTCATTGGCTGTGCTGAATAAACCAGTTCGAAATACGATCGATAACGCCCGGTGCATAAATGTACCGACCCGCAACGAGCGCATAGGCGTTGGAATACCACGGTAACTGCGACGGAAGTTGGTGGTTGAACCAGCGGGACTTCAACAGGCTGCTATAGAGTCAGTTTCCGTTGTGCACTCACAATGCCCAGGGGAGCCCCCTGGGCAAGAGTGTCGGTGTTAACCAACCGCCGCGTTAAAAGCCTCCCGCTTCAACTCATCCAACCACTTCCGTCCGCCGAGTATCCCGATGATGCCAATCGGCACAAAAGGGATAGAGAATACGATGACCAGAATGGCGCCTGCCTTGTTCATCGGCGTCAGCATCAACAAGGCTCCAAGCAGATTCATAGAAGCGAGGCCAAACAGAGTGTAGCCAATGGCGGCCGGTAGTTCAGGGTCTGACGCGGTCAAGGCAGACAGGGCCATGGTAATCAGTGCCGAAGCCAGTGCTTGTCCAAATCCGGGTTTCATTGTGCGTTCTCCTTGTATTGTGGTTTCACCAGATCGTTCAAGACAGACCAGAGGTCTTCCACTTCCTCGGGCTTGAACAGTTCAATGGGTAGGTTGACGGGCTTCCGTTGATGGGAAGTTTCGACGATGAAGCGCCGCTTCTGGCGACTGACCGACCGAATACTGTTCAGAGGGACCAACTGAAGTGACCCTAACGGTGCGGGGTTTTTGAATTCCAGCGCATTGTGAGTGATCGTACAGACCGGAGTTTCTTCACGGCTCAACAAGATCAGAGCGGTTACGATCATAATCAGACCGGCCGCGAGTGGCATGGCGACGGGCATACCGGCGGCTAACACAAAGATGGACACAGCAACTGCAACAAAACCCAGACCAACCTGAATTTTGGCCATTTTGCTTACTTTTGGGTTACGCATGAATACGATGGGATCACGAGCGACACTCATGACGATCTCCTTATCATTCGGGTGGGTTTCCATATCTAAGGCTGTCTGGAACCTGTCCAGAACAGCGGCGAGTACTCTAAAGGGAAGGAGCTTTGATTTCCAGAGAGCAGACACACCAACTGGCGTACCAGACGCTGAAGTTGTGATGGAATTCACTGCCGAAATAAGTGTCGACGTATTACGTCAGGCTTAAGTCGCTTAGCAAGTCCCCACAACAACAGCCACACTCACCCGGTAAAGTAAGGCAATCGCTTGTCCTTGTGTTTTTCCCAGCCCCGGGGATAAAACATCCGGACATCCCGCAGCCCGAGAACGCCGTCCTGGGTCGGGTGAGGAGTAAAGTCCTTGGTTTCCCCGGATATTTTGATCGAGATAGAAACGCTAGCAAAACGGCTGTAATTCCACGGCTGTATTATCCGGAGTGGTGGCCTCAATTCCTCATGGGAGCCCTCTGCTCCCTGGAGGATCACGCCATTCGATTGGCCATTGGATGGTCCGGCTTCAACTGCAACAGGTCCCAAAGGTTGCCATACAGGTCTTCGAACACGGCTACCCAGCCATAATCCTGCTCTTTCGGGGCTCGAACAAAGTTGATCCCGACTGACTTCATGTATTCGTAGTCGCGCCAGAAGTCATCCGTGTTGAGAAACAGAAACACCCGGCCACCGGCTTGGTTACCGATGAAAGCCTCCTGTTCCGGTTTGGATGCCTTGGCCAGCAACAGAGCGGCCCCTCTGGAATTCGGCGGTGCCACGACCACCCAGCGTTTATCCTGTTCGGGTTGGTAGGTGTCGTCGACCAAATCGAACTTCAGTTTGTTTACGTAGAAGTCGATGGCTTCGTCATAGTCCCTCACGACCAGGGCCACATGAACGATGTGCTGATACATCCGTTTTTCCTTTGTTGGGCATAGCCGACAGATATTAACATGAGCTCCCCCGACTATTGACTGTAGATGTCAGGGGACTGCATGGGCTACTAACCCGAAGATGTTACTTACCGGTCACCCATTATCGGGGATTTCGGGCTCGACGAGCCGCGCGAGTTGCTCGAGCGTTTCCTGCCATCCCAGATAGCACATCTCCACCGGAATGACCGACGGTATGCCTTCCTGTACGATGCTCAGCTCTGTTCCACACGACACGGCCTTGAGGTCGATCGTGACGGTCATTTCACCGGGAAGGTTGTCGTCGTCGAATCGGTCCGTATGCCGGATGCGTGTGTTGGGCACCAGCTCGACATAAGTGACGGTGAAAGAATGACGGCTACCGGTACCGAAGTTTGTGAAGGACATGCGGTATCCGCCACCGACCCGCACATCCATGTCGTGCACGGTGCCTATGAACCCATAAGGTGGAAGCCAGTATTCCAGCGCGCTTTTATCGGTGAATGCCTTGTAGACCCGCTCGGTGGGGGCTCGCAGTACGCGATGCAGCCTGACCGTTCCCGTATTCGTTTCTGATGCTGCCATGATGTGTCTCCTGTAAGCTCGAATGATTGCCAATCCGGCGCAGTTACACTGCCCCTCGAATAGGCGACGGGACGCCTGCGGGCAGGTCCCGTCGCGCCTTTCAACGGGTAGTCGAACGAGAATCCGGGAAATCGACAGGCCTATGTCCGGTAAAGAGCATTCTTTACAAAGCGCGACGGGCCATCACAGTGATCTCGACACGGCAACCGCCACACAAACGGGGCGATTCCGTACACGTCCGGGCGGGATAGCGACCCGGCTTGAAGAAAGCCTCGTACACGCGGGCCATGGCGTCGATATCGCGCAGATCCGCCAGATGGACATCCACTCTTACCGCGCTTTCAAGGCCGGACCCCACGGATTTCAGCATGCTGTCCAGCGCCCGCATGACGGCATCGGTTTCCGTGGCAACATCGCCCAATTCGGGCGTGTCCGCTCTCAAATCGGCCGCGACCAGGCCGGAAATGAACACATACCGATCATCCAGGACCATGTGGCTGCCCGGAAAGTCCGGTTCAGGCAAGTTCGGATCGTTCCTGAATTCCATACGCTTCCTCTCCGGCCGATGCTAGTTCCGGCACATCGTCAACACCCGGCTCAGAGTCCGGCAAACCGAGCACACGCGGGTCTGGGGGCTAACGGTACTTGTTGGTCGGCTTGAATCCGGACGCTTCCGGCACACGCACATCCCGCACCCAGACTTCGTGGTTTGGATGCAGACCTCCACCACGGCTGGCCGGCACGGCCGAGTGGCGGGCGCGGTGGAGTAAGCGAGTGTCGGCCAGCCCGACATTGGGGTGTGTCCCCCCGTGCTCTTCCACCGTCTTGTTCCATGCCGCCTTGCGCGCATTAAAAGTCGCCTGGTCCGCGAGCTGCGTGCAATTCAGTTCATTGGTATTCAGGTCGGCAATGATCTCATCGCCGTCTTCCACCAGGGCAATGGGGCCACCCAGCGCAGCTTCCGGACCCACGTGGCCGATCACCAGCCCCACAGACCCTCCTGAGAAACGAGCGTCGGTCATTAACGCGACGACGATATTGCGTTCACGACACAATGCGGTGATGCGCGAGGTGGGGTCGAGCATTTCAGGCATGCCGGGCGCACCGGTCGGCCCGCAATACCGGACGATGATCATGTCGTTATTCTGGAACCGGTCCGGGTGTTCATCGAGTTCTGTCAGCAGGTCCCGTTCACCCTCGAATACCCGGGCACGGCCTTTGAACAGGTTGTCGTCGAGCCCACCCTCGACACCGGCGAGCTTGAGGATCGCGGAGTAGTCGGGCGACAGGTTACCGCCGAGCAAACGCAGACCGCCGGTTGGCTTGTAGGGGGCGTTCACTGGCAAAATGACATCCCCATCGGGCGACGGTGGGTTGAGCGCGTCGATCTGTTCGGCCAGGGTCTGGCCCGTACAGGTCATCGCATCGCCATTGAGCAGGCCCGCGTCCAGCAGCTCCTTCACGATCACCGGCACACCGCCCACCCGGTCGATGTCGAGCATGGAGTACTTGCCGTACGGCCGGGCATTGGTCAGTACCGGTACGATGTCGCGCGACAGCTTATTGAACTCTTCCGGCGTCATGATGTCCCGCCAGAAGTGCTCGAAACCGGCGGCGCGGGCGATCTCCGGCGTGTGCAGCACGACGTTGGTGGACCCGCCTACGGCCATCGCCACGATCAGTGCGTTGCGCAGGGAATCCGGGCTGACGATGTCACGGGGTTTCAGGCCGCTGTCGATCATCCGCGCCAGGTACTCCACCAGTTGCTCGGCAAATTCAGTTTCACGACGCGAGTCATCCGACGCGGCCGCCACCATGTGCAGCGGCTGCAGGCCCAGCACGCCAATAAAGGTCTGCATGGTGTTGTAGGTGAACATGCCACCACAGCTGCCGATGCCCGGGCAGGCATGGGCGGACACCCGCTCGCGCAGGGCCAGGTCCGGACTCCCAGCCGTTTGATAGGCGCTGACGATGTCCAGCGGCTCGCCGGTGGCCGGGTCGCAGCCCGGATGGATGGTCCCGTCCGACATGATGATGGCGGGCTCATTGTGTTCCAGCACCGCCGAGAGGGTGCCGACCGGCGGCTTGTCGCACGCGACCACCGCAATCACACCGGCCAGACCGGTGGCTTCCAGGTGCTCACAGAGGCTGTCCTGGGTCACCTCCCGGCCCAGCAGCGAGTAGCGCATCTCCGAGGTACCGTTGCGGATGCCATCGGAGGTGGCAATGGTGTATTCGGGCTGCACCAGGCGGTATTTGAGTTGTCCTTCCGACCGGCCGACGCGTGATTTCAGATGCGCATGAATGGCTTCCACCTTGCTCTGCACGCCCAGGTAACACTGGCTGTCACCCTTGGTCCCCACGACACCCACCGAGGGTTCATGAATCAGCTCCGGGTCGGTGCCCAGTACCTTGGCCATACCAATGCTCTGTGCGGAGCGCCCGGGGTGGCGGTCAATCAGGACAATTCTCGAATTTGACATAGCATCAACCTCAGTTATGGGTGCCTGTACCGACTTTCCCTGAGCGCCATTCGAAAATGCTGAAGCGCACAGTAGGCGCCGCTGGCCACCCATATTAACGTATTTCAAAGAGAACCAGCCTAGACCACCTGCCTGAGCGCAAGCAAGAGTGTATCCTCGTCATGGTCAACCGACCGGCGCTGGTGGACTACGCTCTGACCTGAGTCCGGACTATTCAGTCAGTTCCATTGGCCGAACGCCAGGCTTTTGCTCTTGCTTCACTCTCCAGTGGTGAATCCATGTAGCCGTACATTTTCAATCCTGCGAGGTAACTGACCAGGAAAGACCGCAAACCGTGTGCTTCCGCCTGGGCTACATGTGCGAATTCGTGGGCCAGTAGTTGGATGTCATCTTCGTGCTCGGGCTTAATGAAGACGGCATGCCCTAAGGTCATCCCCGCCGAATCAGCGAATACAAACCCGTGATTTTGGAACGCAGTGTAAAGGTCCTTATTCGAAGGAACCGGGAAATCACTTGTAACCAGTACCCGTATTCTTTCCGGGTTTTTGACGGACAGAGACTTGGCCAACTCGATTTCAGCATCCGACAGCTTTCGACCTACGGTCAATGTGTTAGCCTCGGCTTCTTCGACCCAATCAAATGCCAAGGGGGCATACTTGTGTATCCACTCTCTTTCAGCGGACGTTAAGTGCATTTTGTCCATAGGTTCAAAATACTCTTCCGCCCAGCTTGGTGTGGCTGACAAAATAACAGCCGTTTCGAATGCCGCTCCAAATTTCATTACAATTCTCCTTGGCCTATTAATTAACTGTGCCCAGTCGTTTGGGCAGCTACTCTGGCAGAGCCCGCAACGAAAGGCCAGACCGATGGTGGTTCCCATTATCTTCACCCTGTTTTAGTGATAGCATCAAAACAGCTTTTCTAGGAAAAGAGGGATCTCATGAAGTCATTGATAAAACACGTAGTCATCATCAACATGATCGCAGCCACCGGTATCTTCCTGCTGCTTCGGTATGTCGAGGCTTTCAAGTCGACTCACCCGCTCGATCTGGTTCTCCTTGTGGTCGCCGTCCTATGGGTGCTGGCTGTATTCATGTGGTCGGGCGGTAACCACGGGAAAAATGCCCAATTCAGTGAAGGGGAATCCTACGAAGCCAATAGCTTGGTCGGCGATTATGATCGTGTGGGGAATGAACTGGAAAATGGGCGTCTGACCTCCCAAATGGGGTTCGTATTGTTTGTAGCCAGCCTGCCTCCGTTATTGGTGTTGGTGGCTTCGTTTTTCCTTTAACTTCCTGCCGACAGTAAACAGGAGAAAAACCGGGTATCCCTCACAAACACAGTGCCTTACATCCGGCCATTCGACATGGCTGAACCGCACAGTTGGCGCGGCCGGAGAAACGCTCCACTACCGCACCCTCGATGAGCGGATTCCGGTTTACCGATCTTGAGCGGTGACTTATCGCCTACGTTTCACCCAATGCTAACTCATCACCCTCAGGTGCGCTGCCACACCGCGGAAATAGCCAGCCGCTTCATCCAGAATTTTGAGTTTGTCTTCCCGCTCCTGCGGGCTGACGCCGATCAGTTCGGCGTGCATTTGCTCGATTTCCCAGACGTCCATCACTCGATTGGCGTAGGCCTCCGCCTCACCTTCGCCGATGAGATCGCCTATGGTGCCTTTCATCTTGGTGGCATGGAACCGGAGGTTCTCGCATTCCCCATGCGGGTAATCGCCCTGTTTAAGGTAGGCGCTGGTGTCTTCAATGATCTGAGCGAGATTGGAGAAATACTCGGCCACGCGGACCGTGCGTTGCAGCCGTCTTTCATCCAGCTTTGAAAAAATACCGAAGAGGTCCTTGCCAATCCCGAACAGCGTTTCGGCTATCATGATCGGTTTCCTCTGATGAGGGGCGGATGGCCCTTTGTCCCAACGTCCGGGGCACACGGCATACCGGATTGGTATGTGTCCCACCCTGCGTGCATCGGTGAAGGCACCGTCCTGCGCACATGAGAGCTAGTTTTAGTCGTTTTTTAGGGGAGTGCAAGCCGCCAACCGGGGGCTCTGGCCGCGTAGGTTGCGCCCGCCAGCTGCGCCCATGGCGAACCGGGAGAGTCCGGGCTGTACTTCTCAGATGAAAAGTGTACACTTTTCAAAACTCCCTGGAGACTTCCCTTGCCCGATTCGACCAACAAGCCGGACGGCTGCTGCGGCCACGGTGGCGCCCGGCCCGGCTGTGGCCGCAAACCCGGCATCAAAACCCGACCCGTCCGCCTGCCGGTCTGGCTGCTCGACGCCTTGGAAGACCAGTGCGACGTCCGTCACGCCATCATCCGCGCCTGTCAGAACGAGTACGGCATCGAGCCGCCCGCCCACTGCTCCGAAACAGCCACCCGCTGCGACCCCGAGAAGGCCGATGACTAAACGCCAATTCATTCTGCACTACTTCTTGCTGAACAAGTGGTCGTACCTGATTGCCGTGGCCTGTATTTTCCTGGTCAACTGGCTGCAGGTTGAGATTCCGCGTTACATTCAGCAGGCCATCGACCTGCTCGGCAAGGCCGACCCGGCCGCCCGCAGCAACCTGAACGAGTACGTCATGTGGGTGGTGGCGTTTTCGGTCGTCATGGTCTTCGTGCGCATCCTCTCCAGGATGTATGCCCTGAACCCGGGGCGGATTACCGAGGCGACGCTGAAAAACGATCTGTTTTACCGGCTGAACCGGCTGCCCAACGCCTACCATCAGCAGTTTCAGTCCGGCAAGCTGATTTCCATCATCAACAACGACATGAACGGCATCCGGCTGTTCTACGGCATTGGCTTCCTGCAGACCGTCAACGTGATCTTTGCCCTGTCGCTGACCCCGATCTGGATGTGGCGCATTTCGCCCTCACTGATGCTGTATTCGGTCATTCCGGTGGCGGTGGCGTTCATTGCCTTCAACCAGGGCTTTTTGCGGATGCGCAAGTATCAGACCGAGCGCATGCAGCGGCTGCAACGGCTGTCCGAACAGCTGATGAACTACCTCTCCGGCATCGATTTGATCAAGAACCAGCAGATGGGCCCCTGGGTGTCGGACGAAGTCGAGCGGGTGAACACCCGTCTGCTGGATACCATCATGCGTGTGACCCGGATACAGACATTCATCCTGCCGTTGCTGGACTACGCGAACGACCTGATGAAAGTCGTGATCCTCGGGCTCGGGGGCTACATGGTCCTGCAACAGGGGCTGACGCTGGGGGAGATGACCGCCTTCCTGTCGTATTCCGCGCTGTTGGCGTTGCCTCTGGCGCAACTGGGGCGGATTGCCGTGGTCTATCAGATGGGGATGGTCAGCATCGAAAGCGTCCAGTCCATTCTTCACGCCGAGATTCCGGAGACGGATCGCAGCCTGCCTGAGCCTGGGGCGTCCGCGCCCGCCGAGCGGACCCTCAGTGTGCGTCATCTGAACTACGCCTACCCGGGGCAGGACACCCTGACGCTGAACGACATCAGCTTCGACATCGCCCCCGGTGAAAAGGTCGGCGTGCTGGGCAGCATCGGAGCGGGTAAAACGACGCTGGTGAACTGCATCAACCACCATCTCGATGTCCCCGAAGGGCATATTTTCTGGGGTGAGGACGACGTTGCCCGCATGCCGCGCCGGCAGTGGCGGGGCACGGTGCGCACCATCACCCAGGAGCCCTACCTGTTCTCCGATACGGTGGAAGCCAATGTCCGCTTCGGGACCGATGGGCAGCCCATCGACAAACACCAGGTCAACGAGGTCCTGGCGCTGAGCCAGTTGAGCGACGACGTCTCGCGCTTTCAGGACGGCGACCAGACCCTGGTGGGCGAAAAGGGCATTATGCTCTCCGGTGGCCAGAAGCAACGTCTGAGCATCGCCCGGGCACTGCTCAGCCCGGCCGACCTGATCATCATGGACAATGTGCTCTCCGCCGTGGATTACGAGACGGAACGCAAAATCCTCGGCGGCCTGTTCAACCGCATCGGGCAGCAGTCGGTACTGGTGGTCTCGCATCGCATCAGCGCGCTGGAAAACCTGGACAAGATACTGGTGCTGCACAACGGTGAAATCATTGCCCGGGGCACACACGAGCAATTGCTCGACAGCAGTGACTACTACCGGGAAACCTGGGAACTGCAACAGCACGATGTGGAGGAAAGCGCATGATCAAGGGGCTCGACATTGGCTACATCCGCCGCTTTCTGCAGTTCGCCAAGCCGTATAAAACCTGGGGCCTGATCGGCGTCGCCATGTTACCGCTGTCCATCGCGACCAACCTGCTGTTTCCGTGGCTGACCATCCAGATCATTGACGACTACCTGTCCGTCGGCGAATACGACGGCTTGCCCCTGCTGATCGGGCTCATGGTCGGTGTGGTCGTCGTCAACTACATCGCCGATTCCTGCTATTCGTATTTCCTGCGCAAAACCGGGCAGTTCACCCTGTTCGATATCCGCATGGTGCTGTTCGGCCGCATCCTGAAACTGCCCCGAACCTATTTCGACCGGACACCGACGGGCGTCACCCTGTCGCGTCTGACCAGCGACCTGGAAGCCATATCCGACTCCTTCGTCATGGGGGTTCTGTCGATGGTGCGGGACCTGATCAACACCATCGCCCTGATCATCCTGATGCTGGCCATCGACTGGAAACTGACCCTGATCGTGCTGACCGTCTTTCCGCCGGTGCTCTACATCACCAAGCTGATCCGCAACAAACTGCGCAGCATGTATCAGATTACCCGCAGTGCTCTGGCCAAGGGCACCGGGTATCTGCAGGAGTGCCTGCTCGGCGTCAAGACCGTACAGTTGTACGGGGCCGAAGAGGAAGTTGAGCGGCGCTATGCCGACTACACGCAGGAGTTTTTGCACGCCCAGTTGAAGTCCAACAAATACGATGCCGTGCTGTTTTCGGTGATTACCGGTGTGACCACCATCACCATCGGTCTGATCATTTGGTACGGCTCCGGTAAGGTGGTGCAGGAGGCCGTGACGCTCGGCGTGCTGATAGCCTTCATCAACAACATGGAAAAGGTCTTCGTACCGCTGCGTGACTTCACCGGCCAGATCGCCGCCATACAGCGGTCGTTCGCGGCCTTCGACCACATCGACGAACTCTTTCAGGAACCGCTGGAAGAAGACGGCCGGAACCTGATCGGCAAAAACGACCTGGGTGACCGGTTGCGGACCTTCGAGTCGCTGGAGTTCCGGGATGTGTCCTTCCGCTACGCGGACGATGCCCCCTGGGTACTGAGAAACGTGTCCTTCAAATTGGACAAGGGCCACCAGTTGGCGTTAGTGGGCACAACCGGTTCCGGTAAATCGACGATCCTGCGGTTGATTTCAAAGGTCTACCAGGACTACGAAGGCAGCATCCTGCTCAACGGTATCGAACTCTCGTCCCTGTCGATCGAAGACGCCATGCATCTGTTTTCGCTGATGCAGCAGGACGTGTACCTGTTCGATGAAAGCATCGCCTTCAACATCGGCCTCGGCAAACCCGACATCGACCGTGAACAGATACGCGAAGCCGCACGCTACGTGTATGCCGATGGCTTCATCCAGACCCTGCCGGGCGGCTATGACATGGAACTGGACGGCAACGGCGGCAACCTCAGCGCCGGCCAGACGCAACTGATTTCCTTTGCCCGCGCCGTCGCCCAAGGCGGCCAGGTGATCATGCTCGATGAAGCGACCAGCTCCGTCGATTCGGTCACCGAGAACCTGATTCAACGCGCAATCAGCCGACTGTTCAAAGACCGGACCGTGATCGCGATTGCCCACCGCCTGAGTACGATCCGGCACAGCGATACCATCCTGGTGCTCGACCAGGGGCGCGTTGTGGAGCAGGGCAACCACGAGCAGTTGCTGGCGCAAAACGGTGTTTACGCCGGGTTATTGCAGCAGGCTGATGACCCGGATGAGGCTGGTGAGGAAGTTGTGCTGTCGTGACTCGGGTGCCTGGTGGGCCCGTCTGTCGCTATAACTCTCCTGGGCAGTCGGGGCTCCATGAGCCCCGGACTGATCCCCCCCCATTGCTGGATAGGTGCTATCTTGGCCTGACAACCACCATGTCATTCTCAATGCCCGGGAAACTGTTGTCATCCAGTCGTACGAGCGCACCATCCGATTCAATTCGATAGGCGTTGCCAACACCGTTCGTATAGAGGTATTCGCCGCGCGGGTCGATATAGACCTCGGTAATGCTGCCGGATATTCCTGTAGAAATGGCGGTGAGCTCGGTCGCGCTGTCTTCGGCTTTGGTCACTTCGAAGCCGAACAGACCCGTGTCGGTACCGACATACACGAACCGGCCGGTCGGATCGGCGGTTATGACGTTTGTGCCGGCGATAGAATTCTCCGCATACGAAGACCACAAGGGCTGATCGACCGTGCCCTGGAATTCGAACGTGTACAGTTGGTTCGCATCAGCCGCATATACCAAATGAGACTCCGACACCGGTCCGGTGGATAGTGTCGTGTATTCAATCGTTTTGTTCAGGTTGGTCGCTGTATCGGCCGGGCCGATCTCGGTCAGCTCACCACCGTCCCGGTTCGGATCACTGCCGTCCTCCACCTTGAAGGCAACCAGTTCCCATTCCTGCCGGCTCCCATTCGGACCGATGAAGTTTGTGACACCGATGGTGTAGAGCAGGTTACCGTCGGGAGACAGCGCCATCGACCGCATTGTAGAGTGCGGCTCACCGGTGGTGTCTACGCGATCGAGCGCCCCATAAGAAAACGAATCAGGATCGTTGTCGATCGCGTAGGACTCGATCCGGTCGCTGTCCCAGGTGTGCAGAAAACGCCCTTGTGAACCGGTCATGATCAGGTCATACGACACGTTGTAATCGTTGGTCAGGTTGCGTGGCGTTTGCAGTGCGTCCGGCAGTGGCTCCAGGTCGCCGGTCTCCGGGTCCAGGCTGTAGGCTGTGATCCGGTCCCCGGTGCCTTCCGCCAGGTAGATGAAATTGGCGGTGGGGTGCGCCACTAAGGCTTCGCCACCATAGCTCAGTGGACTAAAGGGTGCGTTGGGCAGGGCTTCAAAGTCGCGCGTACCCGCGATGATCTCGTAGCCGTCAATGCCCGGGGCGATGTAGGCAAATGCCGACCGACAGACGGAGAGATAGCCGATCGAGACCACAGTCAGCTCCGCAGAGGAAAGCGGTTCGCTGTCGCAGGCGTCGAACACGCCATCGCCGTCGGTATCGACCTTGTTCGGGTCCGTTGCCGCCAGTTGCTCCTGCAGGTCGGTCATGCCGTCGCCGTCGGTATCGATGTGGCTCGGGCTCGAGAAGACCTCGTAGGCCGATTCGTCGTTGGCTTCGACCGACCAGCCGTCTCGACTCTCTTCGTGGTCGCTGAGGCCATCGCGGTCGCTGTCCAGGCTGTCGGGGATCGTATCGGTCCCACTTTCAAACACGACCTTGCCGTCGACGAGTTTGACCGGGTAGTCCACGTAGGACACCGTCACCGCGATGTCATTCTGGTCGGCGGCGACGGGGGCGAGCACATTATCGGGTTCATCGATCGACCCCAGCACGTATTCTTCCCGTTTGAGCAAGCCGTCCCCGTCTTCGTCCTGTACGTAAACCAGTCGGATCTGGTCGCCGTTCTGCAGCACGATTTCATCGAAACTCAGATCGTCCCGTGCCTGTGAATCGCGCTCGGTATAGACCACCCAGTACGCGGAAGGACGCTGCACACTGCCCGGCACCTTGTCTTCCGGGAAGGGTTCGCCCTCGCTGTTGATCAGGTTCGCGGTAGTCCTGACTGCGGTCAGTACCTCGACGGTCTGTGATACGCCATCGTCATCGGTAAAGGTTCTCGGCGTCGTCTGATAGGACAGTCGCAGGATGTCGTTCAGGACAACGCCCATTTTTATTCCGACCGGGTCGCCCGCCTCGAATGGCCGGTCCGGGTCGTCCGGGTTCGGGGTGTCTTCGGCGTAGCGGTCGACCGCGCTTGCGACCCGGAAATTCTCGACCGTGCCATCGCCATAGTCGACGACCAGTAAGGCCGTCTGCTTATAGGCGTTTTCCGTGATGAACGCGAAGTCGATGCCGTCCGCATTGCTCAACGAATACTGCGCCGGGTCCAGCATGAGGGCGCTCGGGTTGGCCAGGAATTCTTTCATCAGGGACGGATTGACGTTGTCGGCCGTTACCGGCAGATCGACGGACTTGCCCACCGGTACCGATAAGCCGCCACCGTTCGTATCCGTGGTGTCAGGCTCCAGTGTCGCCAGGGTTTTGAATTTTCCGGAGGTCTTCTGCCATTGGGCCAGTGTGATGAAGAGGTTTTCAAGATCGAAAACCCGATCGCCCGTGTTTTTGACCGTTACCTTGGCGCGAATCTCGGCGCGAGACGCTGTCTCGGTCTGGCTGGACAAATCCGTCACGTACTTCGAGTATTCGCTACGAGCCGTTGACGATGATCCGGATGTCAGGGTTGACGAGTTCGTCTTGGTGACATCGGGCGTCGGCTCCTTGTTGATGTCGAGCGGGTCCGCGATCGAATCGGGTAAAAACTTGACGCCGAGGTTCAGCAGTTTTCGGCCCACAAAGGTAATGGCACCTTGTTTCGAGAATTCCAGGTCGTCGAAATACGCGCCCTTGCCGGCCATGGTGGTCGCCGTGCTGGTCGTATCGGAGCGGCTCGTCGATGACGTGCTTTCCTGGGAAAAGGTTGAACCGTATTCAGTTTCGTTGCCTTGCGTCTCGCTGTACTCGATGAACATGCGCATGTCGATCTCATGATCGGCGGTCAGGGTGACCAGTGCACTGGGCAACTCGGCAATCAGCGGGTCGCGCGAAAACTCGATGAAGGATTCTTCGAAATCATCTTTACCATCACCGTCCGTGTCCCGCAGGCTGGGTGAGGTCAGCCGTTCGAGCTCCGCGCCGTCGTAGAGTTCCGAGCGGGGAAACTGATCGCCGTCCGGGCCGCGCGCATCCCCGTCCGAATCGACGCTTTTTGGGTTGGTCTCCCAGCGGGTGAGTTCTTCGAGATCGGACAGGCCGTCGCCATCGGTATCCGGTGAACGCGGGTCGGTGCGTTTGTTAAATTCCTCGGCATCGGTAACGCCATCACCGTCTGTGTCGACTTTCGACGGGTCACTGGTTACGTCGATTTGTGACAGCTTGTCGGTGCTGGCATTGGGGCCGAACGCTTCGAAGTCGACCAGGATGGTCCAGCCGTCGACTTCCTGCTGGTTGGACAGGCCGTCTCCGTCCGTATCCCCGGGTGTGGGTTTGGCGTTTGAGCCATCGCCTGACGAGTCGCCGCTGCCTGTGTCGTTGCAGGCGACCAGTCCCAGCAATAGGGCCAACAGCAAAACGCGTGCAGCCTTCAAACCGGCCACTGACGCATTAACGGGGGGAGTTATCCATACATTCATTGTTCTCTCCTGAGTGACCTGACCGACCGAAACCCCAGCCGCCGCCTGCAATTAGGTTGGCAAAGACACACGACCGATGTACCTCACGGATAGTGGCGAGGTGCGATCGATCGCCGAGCGTGAACCACTCCCTGTCGAGCATTGAGGGTGACGAAACAACACGCCGTCTCAACGTTCGACGGTGACCCAGGATCACAGCGTTTAGAATGCGAGCTTCTTCTGCGGATGCTGCGAGTCCGGGCGTCCGAAAGGGTCTTCAGTGTCCTGCCGCTCGGCAAGAAGGACCATCCCGGATGTTAGGGAGTAATAAGTTGTTTTAAGAACGGGTGAGTCTAATGAGGTCTGCTGAATGATGAATGCGTTCTAAAAGGGCGCCTTTCGTACGAAAATTGAGCAAATGGTGTATTCTTTTATGCGGCCAGGTTGAGGGATGTCGGCTGACTGGAACACACAGGAACACTTGCCCATGGTCAATGAATCGACTCAAAGCACCTTCGAACGCCTCTGTCAGTCCATTCTGGCACTGTCCACCCAGCCCGCGGAGAACCGGGCTCTGTTGTCAGTCTTGGAGGACTGCAATTCGGCCCTTGGCGCTCAACGGGCCTGGGTGTTCGATATTTGTGAGCAAGGTCGCGACTACTGGGTGTCCAACTACCGATTGGAAGCCGCCAGCCACCTGCGCTATTCCAACATTCGTGATCGAGCACTGCAGGGTAGCCGCTTTCAGATTTCAGAGTCGTCCGGCCACCAGCTGTACAACAACCGACGAGAAGGTCAGCTGACCCAGCACCATCTGGCTTCCATTGAGCCCTGTCTGCACGAAGCGTTTGATGCTCAAGGCATCTTCAGCATGGTGACGGCGCCTTTCCACTCGGACGACCGTTGGACGGGGATTGTGGGTTTTGATTTTTGTGTTTCCGAAGTGGACATCACGCCCGAAATCCGGATGGCGACCACGCTGCTGGGCCATGCCATCACCATGAGCAACAAGTTGTCGCAACTCTCGCAACACATTCAGGACATTACGCAGCGGCTGGGCAACTATGCCAACTGCATTCATTGCTTTCGGGTTCCGGCCGTCGTAGTGGACCAGGTGTCGCAACGGTGCCTGATGAACCGTTCGTGTGCGGACTGGCTGCAGGTAACGACGCTCACTATGGAACAGGAGTCGTTTTTTGCCTCAGTGGCCGCTAAACGGGCCGCCAAAGACACCCATGAAAACCGACCATGCCCGCCCCCCAGATCGGTTCCGTTGTGCGAAGACCTGACCTTGTGGTACTGGCCCTCAACCTTCGAACGGCGCGTCGACGACGGCTTGCTGCGAGAGTTGTTTCAGCTCACTGCGCGTGAAGCGGAAGTCTGTCGGCACTTGGCTGCCGGGTTGCCCGCCAAAACCATTGCACGAGAACTGAACCTGTCCGTCTTCACCGTCCGCGACCATCTCAAGTCAATTGCCCATAAGACCGGCTACGCCTCCCAGGCGGAGTTGGTCGCCGGTTTGATGGCGCTGCCGGTTGAGGTCGGAAGCTTGAACTGAGGGATAGAGACGTAGAGCGCAGGCTCATCATTACACTCGCTGAAGCAATGCGACCGGAGACCCGCTGAGGAGGCCGCACGATGGGCACCATGCAGTTTGCGCGGACCGCCACCCGCAGTAAAGTGCTCCGATGAAAACGAGCCTGGACCACCGGCCCGAACGCAAACAAGAGGACATTCGGACCATCGACACCCTGCGCCTTACTCGAAACTGTTGGCTTCGATGTTGGTTCGCGTACCGTCGTCCTGGGCCCAAACAGCGATGGCATTGCCAACATGGTCGAACCCGACCTGTGGCACGGTGGCACTACCGGTCTCGTCCGTTTCGATAAGCCCCTCGGTGCTCCAACCGTCGCCGGGCGACCAGGTATTCGCCCAGATGCTGAAGGTCGTCCACACAGCGATGGCATTGCCGTCACCATCGAACGCGACCTGCGGAGTGCTAGCGCTGCTGTCAGTCGTTTCAACCAGCTCAGCCGTGCCCCAGCCGTCGTCGGGTGTGGCGGTGTTGGCCCAGATGTTGTACCCCGTGCCATCGTGCTGACGCCACACTGCGATGAGATTGTCGGCACTGTCGACAGCAATCTGCGGGTTGAAGGCGCTGCCGGCGTTGTCGGTTTCGAGGAGTTCATCCGCGCCCCACCCGCTGGCGGCTGTGTAGCTGGTGGCCCAGATATTGTCGCGCGTGCCATCATTGCTCGACCACACCACGGTCGCCACGTCCGAGCTGTCGATGACGATCTGCGGGTTGAACGAATTGCCGGCATCGGTGCTTTCAATGTCTTCCGGTGTGCCCCAGGTTCCGCCGGAAGCGTAAATGTTTGCGCGGATATCAAACTCCGTGCTGCCGTTGTACTGCGACCATACCGCGATGGCATTGCCGTCGCTGTCGAAAGCAATTTTTGGCACCTGGGCCGAGCCGCCGTCGGTTTCGATCTTTTCCGCCGTGCCCCATCCACTGCCCGACAAGTAGTAAATAGCCCAGATATTCGTCGGATTGGGCGTGGTCGGGGGTGGCTCGTCTTGCTCCCAGACAATCATGAGGTTCCCGGCACTGTCCGCGGCAATTTGCGGATCGGTCGCATTGCCGTCGTTGTACTCGATGAACCCGGCCGTGCCCCAGCCAGTGCCCGGCTGGTAACGGTTAACCCAGAGGTTGGTATAGGTGCTCAGCTGCGTCCACACCGCGCGGGCATCACCGTTGCTGTCGAAGACAACCTGTGGTGTTTCCGCATCCCCCGTACTACCGGAGATGACGGTGGCCGTACCCCAGCCACTGTCGGCCGACCAGGTATTGGCCCAGACCCGGTCGAAGCTGCCGTCGTTCTGGATCCAAACGGCCATGGCGTTGCCGTTACCATCAAAGGCAATCTGCGGCGCGCCCGCGTCACCGGAATCGGTCTCGATCGGCGCAGCCGTGCGCCAGGAGCGACACAGCACATCGACGTCATTCACATCCGCAGCAGCCACCGTCCCGCTGGCATTGGCCACCTGGCAAAGCTGCTGCTCGGGCGGTGCCGCCACGGTCACCTCGTATGCGCTGGCATCGGATAATTGCGTGGGGAACTCGAAACTGACGCCCGCCACGTCCAGGCTGTCAGCCTCATTGTTCTCCAGCGTCAGGCCAGAGTTCACCATGCCGGTGACCGTACCGCCGATGGCGTACAGCGGGGTTACCGTGATGCTGACAGTGGCCTGGGCCGAAGTCGCGCTACCGTCGCCAACGGTAAAGGTGAACGAGTCGTCACCGGTGAAATCCGCATCCGGGGTGTACGTAAGGTCAGGCACCGTGCCGCTCAGTGTGCCGTTGGCCGGATCGCCCTTGACCGTAAAACTCAGGCTATCGCCATCGTCGTCGTTGCCGGTGAGTGTAATGTCCAGGGGCGTGTTTTCACCGGTACTGACCGACTGGTCAGTGGCCTTTGGGGCCGTGTTGGAGTCTGTGCCGCCTCCGCCACCACAGGCTGAGAGCAACGAGACGCCTAAAAACAGAACAAGAACGGATACGAGATTGGAACGGTGCATAGGTATTCCCCCCCTTCACCGGGTTATCGTGGTGTACAGCCGGACTGCGGAATACCGACGTATGGACAGTCACCGAGTGCCAACAAGATATTGCGCTGCAGTCCGCATTCCCCGAGGGGTTTGAAAATCGCAGGTGCTGGATGTCGATAGCGTGTGTCGGCCACCCCAGCCGGTGCAGCTCATCCCTCCGTGACTGCAGCCCCCACGTGGAGACTATGTAGACACGGGAGAAAAAAACCAGGACGCAGCGCACACTTTCGCGCTTTTGGCCCCTTTTGCTGGGCCGCCGTCGCCCGGGTGACCGGCCAAGAGTATGAACATCGACGGGTTTGGATTGAAAACCGCCGGTTGGTTGAACCACTGCTGTATGCATCCGGGCACCACCACCATTACAATAGGGTAAAACTCATATCAACACTGGAGCACCCTTGTCTGGGTGTGACGCCATTCGCATTAAGCCGACCAATAGGGCGCCTGAGTATGCAACATGTAACGGCACCGGAGCAGGCTTCCTGGCCTCAGGATGCATCTCGTGAACACCCGTCCGAGGTTGCTCCCATCACAACGCTCGACGAGCTGGCCGAGCACGCGAGCTACTCGCTGGTGGAGTCGCTCCAATGCGACCCCAACGCAACCGAGGACGGCGTCGATCACGCCCCACGGCAGGTGTTTTCGGGCCATTATGTGCCGGTTAACCCCACTCCCATCCCTAACCCCGAATACGTCGCACACAGCAAAACGCTGTTCCGTGAACTGGGTTTGGATGACAGCCTGGCCCGGTCAGCCGACTTCATGGCCCTGTTTTCGGGTGACCTGACCCGGGTGCCACACCCCATGCGCAAGGTGGGCTGGGCCTGTGGTTATGCGCTGTCGATTTACGGCAACGAATTCTACCAGCAGTGCCCCTTTCAGACCGGCAACGGTTACGGCGACGGCCGGGCCGTGTCCGTTCTGGAGGCGGTACTCAACGGCAAACGCCGGGAAATGCAGCTCAAAGGCGGCGGTCGGACACCTTATTGCCGGGGGGCCGATGGCCGCGCCGTCTTGCGGTCGAGTGTTCGGGAGTTCCTGGCGCAGGAACACATGCATGCGCTCGGTGTACCCACGTCACGATCGCTGAGTTTGTACGTATCCAAAACCGAACAGGTCCAGCGGCCCTGGTATTCAGAAGGCTCTCATTCAGAAGACCCGGACATACTCGTGCAGAACCCGGTCGCTATCTCGACGCGCGTCGCGCCTTCGTTCATTCGCGTTGGACAACTCGAGCTGTTCGCTCGTCGCGCCCGCAAGCAGGAACACCCGAGAGCGATGGAAGAACTCGAACAGCTGGTGTTGCATCTCATCGACCGTGAATACAGCGGCGAAATAGACCCGGCACTGGGTACCGGCGAGAAGATCGTGCGCCTGGCGCGTCTGTTCCGCGGCCGCCTCACCTCGCTCATCGCCAACTGGATACGGGTTGGCTACTGCCAGGGCAACTTCAACAGCGACAACTGCGCGGCCGGTGGGTTCACCCTCGACTACGGCCCGTTTGGGTTCTGCGATGCGTTCGACCCGGCTTTCCAGCCCTGGACGGGCGGCGGTCAGCACTTCGCATTCCTGAACCAACCGGCCGCCGCCGAGCGCAATTTTCACTCGTTCTGCAGCGCCTTACAGCCGTTGCTGGAGTCTGATCACACCCGCCTGAAACAACTGATCGACATTGAGCGCGGCTTTTCGTCCGCCATGCAATCCGAACTAGAACAGATGTGGGCCGCCAAACTGGGGTTGAGCGACTTCAATGAACCGCTGGTCCGCGAGCTGTTGTCACTCATGGCGCATACCCCGGTGGACTACACCCTCTTTTTCCGGGAGCTCTCGGCGATACCCGACGACATTACGCCTCTGAAGAACAGCTTTTACACTGAAGCTGACGGTACCGGTCCCGTCAGGAACTCGATGGTCGCGACGGACCCAGAGGGCATGAATAAACGCTGGACCGAATGGCTCGCCCAGTGGCACTCACTGATCGACAGCGGTACGGGCGATGCCACGCCCCGCTCCCGTGAAGACATTGCCCGGCAGATGAAACGCACCAACCCTAAATACAGTTTGCGGGAGTGGTTTGTTGTGCCTGCGTATCAGCAAGCGATGAATGGCGACTACTCACGGGTGCATGAATTGCAGGATGTGATGACCCAGCCGTATGACGAACAGTCGAGCGTGGTGGAAGAGAAGTACTACCGGCTGAAACCGGCGCAGTACTTTGGGGCCGGAGGGTGGTCGCACTACAGCTGTTCATCATGATGCGCCGGGTGGGTGGCCCTACACGAACGCCATTCAAAGCGGCTGAAACCCACAGTTGGCGCGGCCGGTCACCCGTAGTAAAGTACCCCGATGAAAACGAGCCTGGACCACCTGCCCGAACGCAAACAAGAGGACATCCGGACCATCGCCACCGGTCTGCGTGACGCGCTGGATGAATTCCTCGCGGGCAAGACCGGTCGACGGCTCCAATACCGCATCCTCAAGATCATCCTCTTCGGCAGCCACGCCAAAGGCACCTGGGTGGAAGACCCCGACAACGGCTACGTGAGCGACTACGACATCCTCGTCATCGTCAACCAACCGGCGTTGGTCGAAGAATATGAAGTGTGGCAGACGGCCGAAGACCGGATAGAGCGTAAGGTAAGCGCCGAGCTGGGGCTGATTGTGCACACCCTGGGTGAGGTGAACGAAAACCTGGCCCAAGGTCAGTTCTTCTTCAGGGATATCCGGGAGGAGGGCATTGAGCTGTTCAGTGCCGACAACCGAGAGCTGGCATTGCCCGGGAAGCTGACGCCTGAGGAACGGAAGGCGATTGCACAGAAACATTACGATCAGTGGTTTGTGAGTGCCTCGGATTTCTTTGTGACGTTCGAGTTTGATAAGAACCGGGGCAAGCTGAATCAAGCTGCATTTTTGCTACATCAAGTTGTAGAGCGGTATTTTAGTTGTGTGTTGCTAGTCTGTACGAATTACCTTCCGAAAACCCACAACCTCAAACAATTGCGTTCATTGTGTGCTCAGCTAGATGTTCGGTTTGCCAAATTGTTCCCGCGAGACAGTAAGTTCCATCGGCGTAGCTTTCAGAGGTTAAAGCGCGCCTATGTGGATGCCCGATATTCCGAGCACTACGAGATCACGTTGGAAGAGTTGGATTGGCTAAGCAGCGAAGTGGCTAAGCTGCAGGAGCTGACCAAGGAAGTATGCACAACGGCATTGAACGAGATGGCCGATTGAATAAGAAGTTGATGCTTACCAACTGAGTACCGCAGGGTTCCTGGCCGCAGTGCACTCAGCACCATCAAATCAACAGAAGCACAACTCGAAGAACTCGTCGTCAGCGTTGGTTAATCACTCTCCTTAATTCGATCATCGAATCCATATACCAAATATTACAGGCTGTAATTTATTCGCCTTTATTTTGTGATTTCACTCACGAATAAATCAATTGCAAGTCAAAATGTATTGTCATGATGAAACCGCCTGAATACTCTCCCTTGCCAACCGTAGTTCAATCCACAAACAAGGAATAGGGACATGGCGATACCCGCTTATTTATGGCTAAAAGACGAACAAGGCAATGACATCAGAGGGTCCGTTAACGTATCAGGGCGTGAAGGATCAATCGAATTGCTTGAGTTTGACCATTCCATATACATTCCAACCGACAACGACACCGGCGAGTTGACCGGCACTCGTAAGCACGGCGCAATTACCGTTGTAAAAGCATTCGACGCGGCCTCTCCTTACTTGTTCAAGGCGTGTTGTAATGGGCAGAAGTTGGAAAGTGCAGTGTTGCGCTGGTACAAGATCGATGAATCCGGTCAGGAAGTAGAGTACTACCAACATGAGTTGGAAGGCGTCAAGATCAACTCATTCTCACCACAGATGGCCAACACCAAGGAACCATCGATGGAGAAGATTCCGCACATCGAGAGCATATCCTTGCGCTACGAGAAAATAACCCACACCTATTTGGATGGTAACGTCAGCCATTCAGATTCATGGTTTGAGGGACGATGAAGGAGACGGCAGGGGATGTTGTATTTCGCATCCCCACTTCCATTTGGTTAAGGGCTGAATACGATGGCTGCTACAGATCTACAATTGAGGGTTACAGTCGGAAAGCTCATAGAGCTGGCTTACTCAACCAATGAAGGACCGACAGCGAGAATTGTAAAATCGGGCAATAATTTCAGGATCAGTGTCGATCACACCGGCAAGGCGAAACTGTCAGGTGGCGGAGAGAGCGTCTTCTTTTATGGCGAGCCTGCCATGTCCGGTCTTGGCATCAGTATCAGTAGGGTGAGCATTCTTTTCACTAACGGAGATGGCTGGAACCTAAACTACAGTGCTACATTTACTTTAGTTGGTTCATCCAGCATATCCCTCATGGGAAGTTTCAATATAGAGGAGCTGCTTCTAAGTTGTAGCGGATGGTTGTGTGAAGCAGCCAGGCTTCTGAAAGGGAGAAATGCTAAGATTGAACAGCAGCTACAACAGATAATGGGACGATAGAATGAAGCTCACGTATTGGTTTACTCTGATCTTACTGGTGGGGTGCGCAAGTACACCGCATTCCAACACCGGTTTTTACGAAACCTACAAGCAGTACCAGAGTACAGTTCAGGACGACTATGAGTCAGCAACTGAACTCATAACGGACAGGTTCATGGAGGTGTACAATAAAGAGAAACTCAAGACAGAGCCTGATCGGTTTTTCCCGTACTTAGAGCACTTTCCGACAGTCGTCATGAATGAAGAGGATGTATTCGAAAGCCAAGATGAAAGTAGTGGCTGTCTGACTGTAGTAGGTACAGACAACGAAGGAGAGCCGGCTTCGATATCGATTCAGTTTGTAAAAGCCCAAGGCCTATGGCTAATGAATGCTTTTGAGATCGGTTATTATGAGAGACGAGACTGGCTGCCGAGTGAAGTTGTGTGCCCTGAGGTTCTTTAAACGGTAGCGGGCTCAGTATGCCGACAATATGGGTGAAATCCCGGTTCTCTCCGGTTGTAACATATAAATCAGCAAGAGCTGCAGCAATGCATACGAAAACCGACAAGGTGATGAAACGGATGATCCTGCCGCTCTCGATTTTCTTGTCCGCGTGTGCAAGTACTGCTGTTGATGAGACAGGTCAAGTCTCATTGTACCAGGAGTTTCAACGGTTCGGATCGCTGATCGTCGAAGATGAGATTCTGGCTACAGAGACGATGGTCTCCGCTAAATACGTCGCGCGGATCAAAACAGCACAGAAAAACATGCCAGAAGCGTTGCGAAGTCCTTATTATCGCGATCTGGCCACCAAATTACGCACTGAATACAGTCACTATGAAGACGTTCAGAGTGGTCAAGGGTGTTTGACGATTAATGGCCTGGATGATCGGCAACGGCCTAAGTCCCTGTCGTTGTATTACGTCAGTGAGGGTGGCAGGTGGGTCATCGACTCCATAATGGTTGCACTGCACCAGAGCATAGACGACTACTACCGAGAGGCGACGTGCCCCGCTATCGATCAATGAAACACCGCTATCCGGTCTTGCCTGCGATTTCACGGGCGCCAATGTGGGGCTCCAAAGCATTTGAAAGCAACGGTTGCCGGGGTGAGCCAGTCCACAGCGTCCTGCAAGGGGACCCCATATCCCCCATCCTGTTCCGGCCGATCGTGAACACCATTAGAAAAGGCTGAAATGCACAGTTGGCGCGGTCGCTCGCCCGTAGTAAAGTAACCCGATGAAAACGAGCCTGGACCACCTGCCCGAACGCAAACAAGAGGACATCCGGACCATTGCCACCGGTCTGCGCGATGCGCTGGACGAATTCCTCGCGGGCAAGACCGGCCGACGGCTGCAATACCGCATCCTCAAGATCATCCTATTCGGCAGCCACGCCAAAGGCACCTGGGTGGAAGACCCCGACAACGGCTACGTGAGCGACTACGACATCCTCGTCATCGTGAACCAACCGGCACTGGTGGAAGAGTACGAAGTGTGGCAGACCGCCGAAGACCGGATTGAACGCAAGGTGAGCGCCGAGTTGGGGCTTATTGTGCATACCCTGGGCGAGGTGAACGAGAACCTGGCGCAGGGGCAGTTCTTCTTTCGGGACATTCGGGAGGAGGGCATAGAGCTGTTCAGTGCCGACAACCGGGAACTGGCATTGCCCGGGAAGCTGACGCCCGAGGAACGGAAGGCGATTGCGCAGAAACATTACGATCAGTGGTTTGTGAGTGCGGGTCGGTTTCTAATAACCTGCCATGATCACATGGAGCGACAGTGGATTAATGAAGCCGCCTTTGAGTTGCATCAGGCAGCAGAACGCTTTTTCAGCTGCACTCTACTGGTGTGTACGAACTACCTACCGAAAACCCATAATCTGAAGCACTTGCGGTCACTGTGCGCCCAGCAGGACCTGCGCTTTGCCAGGCTCTTCCCGCGAGACAGTAAGTTCCATCGGCGTAGCTTTCAGAGACTAAAGCGCGCCTATGTGGATGCCCGGTACTCCGAGCACTACGAGATCACGTTGGAGGAACTGGATTGGCTGAGCCGCGAAGTCGCCAAGTTGCAGGAACTGACCCAGGAAGTATGCACCACGGCATTGAATGAGTTTGCCGATTGAAGAAGCAGTTGATGAGCAAAAAGTGAATAGCTCAGTACTCATAGCTGTTGTGAGCTCCATGCAATCAAATCAGCTGTGGTGCAACTCGAAGAGCCATATGTCCGAGTACTTTGATTCGAACTTTGATATCTGCAGTTTATTCTTTATTCGTTGAATGACCTGTAATAGTTGCCGAAAACTTGATATTATTCTGCACATATGAGCTCATGTACGGAAGAGGATGAAATATATTTCTTGTTTAGTTTATCTTCCGTATTCTTCGCCAACAATAAAGCTGGGTGAATTAAATGAATCGAATAAAAAAACCAATAACAGTTCGTTTCTTTTATATCCAAGCAAAGGATCAGTACTTTGATGATTTTATATCAAATTCGCTAACATTTTTAAATAACAAGATTCGTTCTAGAATAATAAATATAAGATCCAGAAAGTATCTCATTAAGGTTGATCCCACATCAAGCATACGTGGGAATAATTATTATCCTGTGACTGTTGTGAAAGAGAGAAATACATGGCAAGTGAAGGCCTCAAGGAGTGGTGGCTTTACGGGAGTATCTGTTAACCAAGGAATTATTGGTGACCCATATTTCTTTTTCGTGATTCCTGATAGGAAGTTGCTTCTAGGTTTCACTACTGGGCCAAGCGGAAGTCTAAAGAGTGTTGGCAAAACAATGTTAGAGCAGTTTAACAACAGCCGTGTTGATAGCATTGCGCTCAATTTAATTCCGAAAGAAAAAGAATTTTCTACACTTAATGAATTACCTGAATACAGCAGCTTACATTTCAAAGTAGATTCATCGTCCATTACAGATGTATCTGAAGATGCTCCTAAATTAATTAAAGACTTAAGTTCGGCACCTTATATAGAAGGTAATATGCAGCTATCTCTTGATTTGGATTTCAACGATTCAAAAAATGAAGAGTATTCTAAAGAAAAAATAGTTGAGATAGTTAGTTACCTGTCAGATCATGAAGGTTGTACGGTGCTAAAAATAAAGGGTAAAAATAGTAAAGGTGAATCGGTAAGCCTAGACTTTGCTAATGCTTTCTACAATTATAAGACTGAAATTGAAAACAGGAAAAATTATATAGACGAAGAATCTTCTTCAGAAGTTCTTGAGACTGCCTTAACTTATTTTGTTAACAATATTAGCCAGTAATCAGATTTTTAATTTCTTTTATTGTAACTCCATGAATGGAACCCAGCTTTCCTTCATTTAACATCTTTAAGAGACTGCCAGCAGATTGAATATCAAGGCTTTTATCTAATTTATCATCAATTTCCTTTGCCGCTTCTCTAGACAGCCCAATATTGATTAAGTTTACCATTCGTTCATCACAAGCTCCTACTTCCATGAATGAGTGGAGCTTTGATGATATGATATTCTCATTTCTTTCTATTAGAACACTGGAAAGTAGATACTCATAACATCGGATAGCGTTAGAAAGTCGAAAGCGAATGTCATTGTTAATAACTTTAATTACACTCCGTACTGATCTGTTCACATCGTATTTCTCAGATTTCTCTTCATCCCAGTCGATTTGTTTAAGAATAATGTCTCTCAGGCTATGACCCTGTATCCATTTCTTTGAGATAAGCACTACATATTTTACACTATATCCATCACTTGGTATGTAGACACCATGCTCATATAATTTAGTAGTAACACTTAGTAATCTTTCAAAAAGGTCCGCTGACTTTGGATGTGGCAATATCCAGTTTTTTAAGTCCTTTTGACTCCGAATAAAAGAAAGTAAACTATCTTGCTGAATGTAACCCACGGTCGGATTTGCTTCTAGCGTCAAAGGTGCCACTTCTAAAGAGTCATTGGCAGTCTTAATAGTTAGTCTTAAATTTTCTTTATCCTCATCATTTAAAGATAATTCATTAGCAGTTAAAGTATTTTCTAAATCTCCATTAGCATATTCTTTGATAAGTTTGTTTGCGATCGTGTAAAATTTAAATTGATCTTTTTCCGTATGATCATAAAGCCCTCTTAATGCGCTAATAACTTTTGGAAGATCATTATTTAATGTTGTATAGTATGTAGGAACCTTATCTGCTACCTCAGGAACATCGTCGAAATAGTCTTTGTATTTCCATTCATCTGGTTCTATTAAAAAAACATTTCCTGAAAAATGTTGAAGCATTCGTCCAGCCCTGCCAGTAATATTCTTGATTTTGACATCCTCAATGCGCTCCCATGGTTGATACATGGCACTTTGTTGCATTGGGTTTCTAAGAAACAAGTTCTTAGCGGGCAAGTTCACCCCTTCTGCAAGGGTGCTAGTACATACGACATAGCTGATGTGATCTTCTCTTACTAGGTTTTCAATCATTACTCGGAGGCTGCTGGGTAAGGGACCATAATGAAACGCTACCCCTTTCTTCAAGTTTTGAGCCAAAGAAAAACCCGAATGAATGAATTTTTTTACATAATCAGCAGCCTCCTCAAGTAAAGGGTTTTCTATGTTATGAGAAACCAATGCGGCTATTTCATTAGCTACATTTTCACAATAGTCGGTCCGATTTTGGTAAATGATATTACTTTGCCCTTCTCCAAGCCTGTAAATAATGTTAGAAAACTTTCTTCCTTTGAATTCTTTCTTTATGATTGTCTTATTTTGACTATTGTTTCTTGTGATAATAAGTTCTCGATTCTTTGGAGTAACTGATAAAACTATTTTAGCGACAGGTGAGTGTTGGGTTATTTCTTTCGTGAATTCTATCTTAGGAAGAACCGCAGAAAATGCATTTTGATAGCTTTGAGATGGCATGCTAATTATAACTTGCGGATAATTAACTTCCATCAGTTTTTCGATAGTAAGATGTAATAAAACGCCACGACTTGAATCAGCTATGTTTTGAGCTTCATCTATAAATAAGTAGTCAAATGAAAGATCTCCAGATTGCAGTACTTCATAAAGTCGTTCCTGGGTCATTATAAAAAGCGTTCTTGGTGCAAACTCTCCTTCCTTTGGAACCGTACAAACCTCAACTTTTATATTATTGTATCCCGTCAACAAATCATAAACCTTCCCTGCCACTTCTGAAATTAGAGCTCTTGTTGGTACAATTATCGCCGCAAATGATTCATCGCTGTTGGTCACCTTTTTAATTATATAGCTAAGGATAATATGTGTTTTTCCTGCTGAAGTTGGTGCGGCTGTAATGATATCCTTTTCTAATAATAAATCTTCCCATAGAGATCTTTGAAAGTCAGTCAATAGAAAATCTAGGTCTTCTACTGTATTTAGGCTTTCTCGAAAATCAATTTGCGCTTGAGAGTAAAAACCTAATTCTGTTTGAATTTGATCGAAGCGATCAGATAATAGTTTTACATTAGGAAAGTCCCCCTCATTAATAAACAGGTTTTTAGCTATTGGGATAATATCTTTGTGCTCTTCCCCTACAACATCCAATAGCATAGATAGAATGCTTGCACCTTCCCTGCGTATTTTGTCATCTTTAGATTGATAAAAAATTTGCGCGGTACTAACTAATTTTTTGATAACAGACCTTTCTAGCGATTTACTGTTACCTGCTAAACTATGTACATAGTTTGAGAAAAGGTTACTAGATGCTAATTGATATGCATTACTTTCGAAAACTTTTTCGGATAGTTTGTCTGCAAAGTTGGTCATTTTTCTATACCAATATGGTCAATAAAATCTGAAACAAGCATTTCAATATCACTAAATGGAAGCAATAGAAGAGGTGTTTCCTCTGTTGTCATTTCACCTTCTTCCACTTTTGAATAGTAATATGATACATACTCTTGAGCTAAATTTTTGTAATCTGTTAAAAATTCTTCATTGGATTTTGGTGTCGATATCAATTTAGGTTCAGCAAACCCAATAAAGCATGGCGATTTAATTTTTTCTTCTATATCTTTGTTGTTAAAAGGATCAAGAAGTTCTAATAAGCGCTGTTCTGTCTCTTCGTCTATACCTGGAAAATCAAGATAACTATCTAATAAATCAAGTTCATCTTGATACTTGCTCTTCGCGTTCACTATTGATTGAGTTGCTTTTGTTGCGGCAGATTTAAAACTTTTAAATAATTTAGACTCCCCTAAGTATAAAATAAACCCATCGTCTGTGAATTGCCCGTGAACAGCGTCCGCTCCAAAGACTGGCATCTTTGGATTTGATTTCTGAGAGACCTTACTTAAAATTTTTGGCGCTTCAAAATAGACATCTAGCAATGTGAATATTATTAGTTCACCGAGCTCTCCGTGAGCAGTTTTTTTACTTAGCTTTCTAATTGCCTTGTTAAATAGATCTTCCTTTGATTTCTTGCTTTTCACTCCGAGCTTTTTTTCAATCTCAGTGCATGAAAAAACAAAATTATGAAGCAACTCTGTTCTTATTAGCTCAAAAAATTCCGAATAGTCTGTTTTGCCATTAGAAATAGGGAGATAAACTAGAAGCGTCTCTACCTTCTGGCCATTAGGACATGTGTGCTCGACATCTACGTTCTTTAGCAATGCTTTAATTTTGTTGGCGTTTTGCAGTTGGGTTTGTAGTTTTTTTGACATATGCTGTTGTCAGTCTTCTCTGATTCCAATTTAATAAATTGAGGTCATTTGCTTTTCTCGGTCGGATAACTTGGGCGCCCATTGTTGTAAACACTGTTTAGCTGTGGAAGCGAAGAAATAGATCGGCAGTTTTCATGGTACTCCAATTTATTTCTAGGCTCAATTGCATAACTCTGCGCTTTAATGATATGTGCAGGCGCACTTTGCATTTCAATTTCAAATTATTTTAAAGTTCGCTTGACCATATTTATAGAAAAAAACTATTCAATAAACATTTGTGCGGCGCTTTATAGTTAGATACGCTTACGAACCGAATCTTATGGAACAGAGCCGGCTTATTCCTCTCGGGAAGAATAAAAAGATCATTTATTCGTACAGACTCACTCCACTCCAGACTTAGGAAGCTATAAACTCGTTGTGTGGTTGAAATATACCAAATTCGTCTATGCCTACTGATTTGTAATGGTCATAAACAACAGCCCCACTTTTTCGGGTTTGTGGGACTTAATTGCAACTCCTGAACACCACGCTACTCGTAGACACTGCGAGGTACCCGTTCATATATTCCCCACATGCCCTCATTCGGTCCAGTACTCAAGAATACTCTATTATCAATGCTGCATATAAACCTGACTCTTTCCTCCGTGAGGTTGTTCCAGCTCGCTATAGCCCGCGTGGACTTGAACTGATCTCCCTCATCAGGGTTAGCTACGGTGTTAGCTTTGAGCCAAGTGAAAATTCGTCTCGCGTGAATTCGTTGCGTTACCTTTTCGTATGAGTACTGGACCAGCCACACCGTAAGCCCTGCAATTGCGCCGCCCGCTCCGCCTATAATTATTCCATCTACTATGGTTGCCATTCTATCGACCTCTTAAGGCTCACAATGCTGAGTAGAGAAGCTTAGTGTTAAGTCCTACTGCATACGTTCGCTAGTTTTTTATCCTACGCAAATTTGCTTCTGCGCTTAGCAATTGTAAATTTGCATTACTTTGATGATGAGAACGCCAATCTTTCAGTAATTCTTGATCTTTTATCAAACCTCTCTGATCAGTGTCATTTGGCTTAGGGTTTGTTAAGGCAACAGACTCAAAATCGATTTGACGTTCTTGCAAAAAGTTATTTAATAGGTTGTCAAATGAAGGAGGTGCATAAGAAACATGACTGTTGTCGTAAGTTAACTTCACTCCAAGAATTGGACATACAATTACCTTGTTCAAAGCGATGCTCTTGAATTCAATAATGATATCTTTTACAGCTCTACGAAATGCCATAGAGACAATAGTTTTCTGAGAAGCAGGCTGTATGCAATGAACCCAACTACAATCTGTATGTGTACCATCTAATCTGTGAATATAAAGGCAAAGGTTATTGTGAAAGTCCCTTTCTACGGTTATGTACTCGATACCTATGCCTTTCTTTTTTGAGAACTCAGAATGTAGAGTAAATAATGAAATAAAAAAATGTTCATCATCCGGCCGAAGACGTTCGCCAGATCCGTACTGATTGATTCTTTTTCGAGCTTCTTCTATGGCACTTTTCTTAGTCCTAAACTGATATGTTCCAAATGCTATTGGTTTGGCCACTTGGTTCTCCTAAAAAAATCGCTATCATGTTAGTGGTTAACGGTCGTTTTGCACCCATCACTGGAGCGACTTTTTATACATGCTTTCTACTCATGCTTTCTAGCAAACCGGGATGCATATATGTTGTTTTTTCTTTGGGGATGCTGACAAAGTCCATAGTGCTATTAATTGGTACTCCACTGAGCCGAATATTGTCCTTGAACCCATTTATGAAAGTCTCTTTCTTTGAGGAGGAAACAGATTTGAGCGGAATAATTAAGTAAAACCAAAAGCTATTTAATGCAATTAATCGGATCATGAAATTGGAGTGTTGAGGACCATTATAGCTAATTTTACAACTACGAAGTAACTCCGCATCCATGGTTCCGTCTATTTGGTTTGTATGAGTATTGAATCGTTTTGATGATGTAACAATTTGAAGTCTCAATATGACATCTGGAGTGTAACTAACGTTCCCTAATATGTACGGGACATATTTTCTTAAGGCTGCTACAGCTCTAAACCCATCAGCTGAAGCTCGCGCTGAATTGTACGATATTTTCAATAGCTCTCTGAGAAGGTAGTTGTAATTAAATTCAAACTCAGCACTATCTCCAGGCAAGAGAGGAGGGTGCATATGGCTTTCAAATAATTTCACAAAATAACCATCAATTACAGAAAGAGCGCCGTTATTACATGACTCACATACGTCCTTAACTACTAAGTCAGCCTTGAAATACCTGTCCGATTTATCATTTAATGACAGTAGGGCTTCTTCATATGTTCGGATTACGCCATTAGGAAAAATGTGCTCTCTAGTTAAGTTGTTCTGTTCACCGCAGAATGCGCAAGATCTTTTTTTGGATACCATATGGTGAGTTACCCCTGAAGCCTTTTAGCAGAGAATGTCTGCCTACATGGTGACTACCAATTGCTTAAAAACCTTCTCAAATGTCGAGAACCCCGAAATATATCTGGGGTTGCTGGTCAGAGGAACTTGGTTTTCAAGTAGTATCTTAGACCAGGTTGATTATGTTATTGAAGCTTTCTGTCCAGCGGGCTATCCAGACGTATCGGATCACCTAGGAGAAGAGAGGGTATATAGTATACACTGGTCTTAAAAAAGCCGCACCGATTTTACTTTTAACCACGCTACCGCCGGGCCGGTTACAGGGCACACCAACAGGTCGGGTTGTGGGCGATTGTTCGCCTCCTGTGTCTATGTGTAGCCTGTTTTGTGATCGGCATCAACCTCTGTGTGCTCAAAGGTGTCGTCCGTGTCCGCCCTGTGGGGATATACAGTTACCCCCGAAACTCCACCGTCACATCCACAACCACCTTACAACTGCACGCCAACACCTCATTCGCCCCGCGGAACGCCAACGGCTCCTCGGGGTACTCCACCCGCCCTTTAATCAGCGTCATCCGGCACGCGCCGCAGTACCCCTCCCGGCATTGGAAGGGGATGCGGTAGCCTTTGCGCTCCAGTTGCTGCAGCACGGTCACGCCGCGTTCGGGGAAGAGGGTGACGCGGCGGGCGTCCGTTGTGCTGTTGTCCTTTGTGTGTGGGGGGCGGGTGGTTTCGGTCACAGCTCGAAGTCTTCCAGGGCGCCGGTGTCCACCTCACTTTGGATGGCGCCCACCAGGTAGGTGGTAATCTCGGTTTCCTGCGGGGCCACTTGCACGCTGTCGCTTTGCAGCCAGGCGTCCATCCACGGCAGGGGGTTTTTGGGTTGGCCGAACAGAGGTTCGAAGCCGAGCGCGGTGAGGCGCTGGTCGGTGATGTGGTCCACGTACTGGCCGAGGATGTCGGTGTTCAGGCCGATCATGGAGCCGTCTTTGAACAGGTAGGCGGCCCAGTCTTTTTCCTGGCGGGCGGCTTCCCGGAATATCTCGACCACGGTGTCGCGTTCTTCGCGCGCAATCTCGGCCATTTCCGGGTCGTCCTGGCCCTGGGCCATCAGGTTGAGCATGTGCTGGGTGCCGGTCAGGTGCAGAGCTTCGTCGCGGGCGATCAGGCGGATGATCTTGGCATTACCTTCCATTTTCGAGCGCTCGGCGAAGGCGAAGCTGCAGGCGAAGCTGACGTAGAAGCGGATGGCTTCGAGCACGTTGACGGAGACCATGGTGCGGTACAGCAGGCGTTTCAGGCGGCGCAGGGCGATGCGGCCTTCATCTCCGTTTTGCCATTCGGCCGATTGGGTCTGGAAGTGCTGGGTGGCTTCAATCAGTTCGTCGTAGTAGCGGGTCACCGAGGTGGCACGCTCGACGATGGCCGGGTTGGTGACGATGTCGTCGAACACGGCGCCCGGTTCGGTCAGCACGTTGCGCATGATGTGGGTGTAGGAGCGCGAGTGAATGGTCTCGCTGAACGCCCAGGTCTCGATCCAGGTTTCCAGTTCGGGCAGGGAGACTATGGGCAGCAGGGCGACGTTGGGGGAACGGCCTTGCACGCTGTCGAGCAGGGTTTGGTATTTGAGGTTGCTCAGGAAGATGTGTTGCTCGTGGTCGGGTAGGGCGATGAAGTCTTTGCGGTCGCGGGAGAGGTCGACTTCTTCCGGGCGCCAGAAGAAGGAGAGTTGTTTTTCGATCAGTTTTTCGAAGATGGGGTATTTTTGTTGGTCGTAGCGGGCGACGTTGACGGTTTCGCCGAAGAACATGGGTTGGGTGAAGGTGTTGAAGTCGCGTTGGTTGAAGGTCTGGTAGCTCATGGCGTTTCCGGTGTCTTGGTTGAATGATGGCGGATAACGCTGTCGCTCTTCCGCCCTACAGTAGCACCACAATAGTGTTTGTCGTTTGGTGTCGTGGTTTGGTAGTGGCGGATGTCGCTGTCGCTCTTCCGCCCTACGGGGTACCGCAATACGTCATTTGTATTGCGGGTTGGGTATTTGCCAGCCTTTAGATTTTGCAGGCGCCGCTGGCGCAGTCGTCTTCGTTCATGTCTTCGCCGGCGCCGTCTCGGGTGTTGTGGTAGTAGAGGGTTTTTACGCCGAGTTTGTAGGCGGTGAGCAGGTCGGAGATCAGTTGTTGCATGGGTACTTTGCCGCCTTCGAACCGGGTCGGGTCGTAGTGGGTGTTGGCGGAGATGGCCTGGTCGACGAATTTCTGCATCACGCCCACGAGGTTCAGGTAGCCGGTGTTGTCGGCTTGTTGCCACAGCAGTTCGTACTGGTCTTTCAGTTCGGTGATGTTGGGCACAACCTGTTTCAGGACGCCGTCTTTGGAGGTTTTCACGCTCACCAGGCTGCGCGGCGGTTCAATGCCGTTGGTGGCGTTGGCGATTTGCGATGAGGTCTCCGAGGGCATTAGCGCGGTCAGTGTGGAGTTGCGCAGGCCGTCACGCTGGATGGACTCGCGCAGGCTGTCCCAGTCGAGCTGCAGTTCGGTGGTGCAGATCTTGTCGAGGTCTTTTTTGTAGTGGTCGATCGGCAGTTGGCCGCTGGCGTATTGTGTCTCGTTGAAGCCGGGGCAGGCGCCGAATTCGCGCGCCAGTTCGTTGGAGGCCTTGAGCAGGTAGTACTGCATGGCTTCGAACGCCTGGTGGGTCAGGTCGACGGCGGAATTGTCGGAATAGCGCACGCCGTGCTTGGCGAGGTAGTAGGCGTAGTTGATGACGCCGATGCCCAGGGTGCGGCGTTTCATGGAGCCGATTTCGGCGGCTTTCACCGGGTAGTCCTGGTAGTCGAGCAGGCTGTCGAGCGCGCGGACAATCAGTTCGGCCAGCGGTTCCAGTTCGTCCAGGTTGTCGATGGCGCCGAGGTTGAACGCGGCCAGGGTGCACAGGGCGATCTCGCCGTTCTCGTCGTTGATGTCGTTCAACGGCTTGGTCGGCAGAGTAATCTCCATGCACAGGTTGCTCTGGCGCACCGGGGCCTGTTTCGGGTCGAAGGCGCCGTGGGTGTTGCAGTGGTCGACATTCTGAATGTAGATGCGGCCGGTGGAGGCGCGCTCCTGCAACAGGATGGAGAACAGTTCCACGGCCGGGATCTGCTGCTTGCGAATGTCGTCGCGCTGTTCGTACTCGGCGTAGAGCTGTTCGAAGCGTTCCTGGTCGTCGAAGAAGGCGTCGTACAGGTCCGGCACGTCGGACGGGCTGAACAAGGTGATGTGCTGGTTCTTGATCAGCCGGGTGTACATCAGGCGGTTCAGCTGCACGCCGTAGTCGAGTTGGCGCACGCGGTTGTCTTCGGTGCCGCGGTTGTTTTTCAGCACCATCAGGCTTTCCACTTCCAGGTGCCACAGCGGGTAGAAGAGGGTGGCCGCGCCGCCGCGCACGCCGCCCTGGGAGCAGCACTTCACGGCGGACTGGAAGTGTTTGTAGAAGGGGATGCAGCCGGTGTGGAAGGCCGCGCCGCCCCGAATCGGCGAGCCGATGGCGCGAATGCGGCCGGCGTTGACGCCGATGCCGGCGCGCTGGCTCACGTAGCGGACGATGGCGGCGGAGGTGGCGTTGATCGAATCCAGGCTGTCGTCGCTCTCGATCAGCACGCAGGAGCTGAACTGGCGCGTCGGCGTGCGCACGCCGGACATCACCGGCGTCGGCAGCGAGAGCTTGAAGGTGGAGACGGCTTCATAAAACCGCTGGATGAAATCGAGCCGGGTCTCGCGCGGGTAGTTCGAGAACAAACTCGCGGCGATCAGGATGTACAAAAACTGGGGGGACTCGTAAATCTCGCCGCTCACCCGGTTTTGCACCAGGTATTTGCCTTCGAGCTGTTTTACAGCCGCGTAGCTGAAGTTCAGGTCCCGCTCGTGGCGCAGGAAGCCTTCCATCGCCTCATAGTCGGCTTCGGAATAGTCGGTGAACAGGTGGCTGTCGTAGCGGCCGGCTTCCACCATCATCTCGACGTGGTCGCGCAGTCTGGGCGGCTCGAATTGGCCGTAGGCGCGTTTGCGCAGGTGGAAAATGGCCAGGCGTGCGGCCAGGTATTGGTAGTCCGGGGTGTCTTGGTCAATCAGGTCCGCCGCGGCCTTGATCAGGGTTTCGTGGATGTCGCTGGTGCTGATGCCGTCGTGGAACTGGAGCTGGGCCTTGAGTTCCACCTGGGAGACGGACACCGAGTCGAGCCCTTCGGCCGCCCAGTTGAGAACTTTGTGGATCTTGTCGAGGTTCAGTGGTTCCGAGTGCCCGCCGCGCTTGGCCACTGCGATGGTCGATGTGTTCACGTGCGCTTCCTCCGCCGAGCAAGGAGCGGAGCAAAAACACAGGTAAGCGCGGGCCGTTGCCTTGGCCGCAGGCTACCCGCACAGGTCACCCCGCCCGTTGCGAAAAGTATGTGGGTGCTTTCTGGCAGGTCTCCTGGCTTGTCGTGGAGCCGGCTCTTATCAGGAGCATCGGCCCGGCCCGTGTCCCTTCCCGGATGCGACGATCCAGTGGGTACGTACACGGTGGCACGACTTACAGTTGCGGGGGCAGCTTCGGACTGGGTTCGTGGCAAAAACCATCACAAACCGCACCGAATTCCCTTTTAAGACCGACACCGATATGTTAGGCGCCGGTTCACCAAAAGCCCACATATGGTGGTCGAACGAGGTTTGTCTGTCAATATATAGTTTTTCCCGGTCGAGACAGTGGGGAAACCCATCACAAAGTGACTTTTGGCTATTTTCTATTCAAGTTAGCTGATAGACTATAGGTATTAGTTAAATGGCTAATAGAGGTAGCTTCCATGATATTCCCGTCCGGCTCCCGCCACTGGGTTGTTTATTGTCTGCTGCCCATCCTGATCGCCGCCTGGCAAGTTGCCCGGGCTTCCACCGAGGAGGACATCACCGTGAATCGACTGACCACCACCCAAGGTACCATCGCCTACGAACTACAGGGTTCCGGTCCCCTGGTCCTGCTGCTGCCGGGCTTGGGGGATCTGCGCCAGAGTTACCGCTTTCTTGCGCCGAAACTGGCGGAGGCGGGCTACCGGGTCGCGAGTGTCGATCTGCCGGGCCATGGGGATTCCGGCACCGACTGGCCGGACTATCAAACCGCCACCGTGGCCGAGGGTATGCTGGCGTTGCTGGATGAACTCGGGGCCGAATCGGCCACGGTCGTGGGCAACTCCTTCAGTGCGGGCGTGGCGACCTGGATGGCGACCGAACGGCCGGAGCGGGTGAACCGCATCGTGATGATCGGCCCCTTCGTGCGGGACTATGGCAAGCCCCCGTTGATGATGCGCATGACCATGGGCGTGCTGTTCAATGGCCCCTGGAAGGTGCGGTCCTGGGCCTGGTACCACAGCACCCTGTTCACCGGCGCGACACCGGCGGACTACGAAGCCTATCAGCGGGATTTGAAAGCGAACCTGTCCGAACCGGGGCGCTTTCAGGCGGTGAAGGCGATGATCGACCGCAACGACGCGGCCGTGGAGCGCCGGTTGGATCAGGTGAAACAGCCGTCGCTGGTGATCATGGGCAGTAAAGACCCGGACTACGACGATGCCAAGGCCGAAGCGGAGTGGATCAGCCAGCGTCTGAACGGCGAGATGGCCATGATCGACGGGGCGGGGCATTATCCGCAGGCGGAGCGGCCGGAGGAGACCTTTGCTATCCTGCGCGACTTTCTGAACACCGCCGACCGTGCCGATTGAATTGTAGGAGACGCTATGCCCAGCCCCGGTTTGACGATAGACAAGGTGGTCGACGCCGCTCTGGACCTGATGCGCGAGGAGGGCGACAAGGCCCTGTCGATGAGCGCTCTGGCCCGACGGCTGGGGGTAAAACCCCCGTCGCTCTACAACCACGTCAAGGGCGTGGACGACCTGAAGCGCGCCATGCGCCTGAGTGGACTGCGGACCCTGCACCAGCATCTGCAGGCGGCCGTGGTCGGCTGGTCCGGTCCGGATGCACTCTGGGCCGCAGGTCAAGCCTACCGCACCTTCGCCCGCGAACACCCGGCGCTGTACAGCCTGACACTGGCCGCCACCGAAGAGGCCGATGAGGAATTGCAGGCGGCCGGCCAGCAACTGCTGACCACTCTGATGGCCATGTTGAGAGGCTATCGCCTCGAAGGCGACGCCGCCCTGCACGCGATCCGCTGCCTGCGCAGCGCCCTGCACGGTTTCGTCTCGCTGGAAATCGGCGGTGGCTTCGCCATGCCGCTGGACCTGGACGAGAGTTTCGACCGGCTGCTGCGCATGCTGGATCAGAGTTTCCGGGCTGAAGGGAGTAACTAAAGAGCGGCTGAAGGACGTGGCGACGGCTCCGGGCACGAACTAGACTGAGGTCCCACCGGGCCATAAAGGAGCCTGCGCCATGAACAACCTGATGCCGTACCTATTCTTCAACGGTCAGTGCAAAGCCGCACTGGACTTTTACGCCCACGCAATGGGCGGTGAAATCACGGCGTTGAGTACCTTCGCCGAAATGCCGGGCGAGACCCCGCCGGGGACGGAAGATCGCATCATGCACGCTACGTTCAAAGCCGGGGATATTGCGTTTATGGCCAGTGACAGCATGCCTGACCAGGATATCCCGCGCAGTGGTCCGGTGGCGTTGAGTCTGGATTTTACCGATGCCGATGAGCAGGCTGCTGTGTTTCATGAGCTGGCCGAAGGCGGGGAGATCACCATGGCGCTTCAGGATACGTTTTGGGGGGCAAGGTTCGGGATGGTGACGGATAAATTTGGGATTCAGTGGATGTTGAGTTTGAGTAAGGAGTGAGGGTGGCACACGGCCCCCGGTGTAGGGCAGAAGAGCGACAGCGACATCTGCCGGGGGAATTCATTGAGCCGGTGGATAGTCCATTGGCTCCATATTTTACCCACGGCAGATATCGGCGAAGCCTCTTCTGCCCTACGTTGGACAGAATACTTTGCCGGTGGTGTACCCATTGGCACGGACCCCCCGTAGGGCAGAAGAGCCCGAAGGGCGTGGGTAGAATGCCGTGCCGGTGGTTTGGCCATTGGCACGGTCCATCCCCGTAGGGCAGAAGAGCGACAGCGACATCTGCCGGGGGAAATCATTGAGCCGGTGGATAATCCATTGGCACAATAATCTACCCACGGCAGATATCGGCAAAGCCTCTTCTGCCCTACGGGGTCAGGGCGTGTGCCTGTGGTTTGTCCATTGGCACGATCCCCGAGTAGGGCAGAAGAGCGACAGCGACATCTGCCGGGGGGGAAATCATTGAGCCGGTGGACAATCCATTGGCACAATATTCTACCTACGGCAGATATCGGCGAAGCCTCTTCTGCCCTACACGAGGGGTGGGAGCCGGGACACGGGGTTTAACCCGTTACATTATCAAACTCCACACGCCGAACCCGATAAACAACACACTCGCCACTACATGCGCGGCTTTTACCGGGAGGCGTTGCATTAACCATTGGCCCGCCATGATCACCGGCACATTGGCGATCAACATACCGAGCGTGGTGCCCATCGTCACCCAGAATGTGGATTGAAATTCGGCCGCCAGCAAGACGGTGGCGATCTGCGTTTTGTCGCCAATCTCGGCGATGAAGAACAGGATCAAGGTCGCCCAGAACGCACCCAGTTTTTCGAACCGGCTCGGGCCGGCGTCGTCTTTGTCCGGAATCAGCATCCACATCCCGACGGCGATAAAACTCCCACCGATCAACCACCGACCCCAGTCGGGCGGCACGACGGTGCCGAGCCAGTCGCCGAGCAATGCCGAGAGGCCATGGTTGACCAGGGTCGCGATCAGGATACCGAGTACGATGGCGCGTTTGCGGTTGAACCGGGTGATCAGAAACAGGGACAGTAACTGGGTTTTATCGCCGATTTCGGCGATGGCGACGGCAAGGGTCGAACTGAGAAAAGCTTCCATAAGACAGGTTCCGGGGCGGGACGTACAACCAAAGGCAAACTCGGTGACTCCCGCCCTTGCGGTCACCGTGTTTGCCTCAGGTCTCATCAGTCCCCTTCGGGATGCGCCGACCATGAACGTTGAGGTTCAAGTTTGTTGACCGACGCGCCAGCCGGGGTGGGCTGGCCGATTACTCCCCCAAGACGGCGAGCATTCTAGCCCCCACCTGTTCCAAACTCAAGACTCGGGGTAGGCGGGCATGTCCGGCCCCACATCGACCGCCGGCTGGTTCAACCCGGTGCAGTAGGCATCGCCGCTGGCCAGTGTGAACACCCGGGCGGGCATCGACGGCAGAGCGGCCACCTGGGCCTGGGCTTTATCCGTGAATTCGAACCCGTAGGTGCCCAGCCAGTCGGTGAGGTCGCGTTCGGCCACGGTCGACAGAGCGATCAGCAGCCAGTCGTTTCTCGACAGGTCGTTGAGATCAGCATGGGCGTAATCTCCGAACCCGAGGCTGTCGCGGTACTCGAGCCAGCGGGTCTCGTTGTCGTCCGCCCAGTTGAATTGACGTTCCAGGCCGTGCAAACGGCCGAGCAGGTGCCAGCCGTCGTCCAGCACGCCCGCCTGCTGCACGGCCATGAACAATTGCACATAGAGGGCGGCGCCGTCGCTCCAGCCGGTCAGGTCCTGCTCGCGCATGTAGGCGGCCGGGTCGGCTTGGTCCTGGCTGGTGGCGATGTGGTTGTAGTGCGCCTCGAACGGCAGCGACTGGCAGCTGGGCGATTCGCCCGTCGCCTCGAAGTGTTTCCATTTGGTGAAGTAGGAATAGAAGTTGGTGCTGGCGTGCACCGGCCAGCCTGAAAACCGGAAACGCCCGCGTTCCAGGCCGTGGCCCATCTCGTGAATGTCGCCGTGGCCGAGCGGGTCGAACGACCAGTAGGCGTCGTAGGGGTTGCCGGAACAGCCGTAGCCGCAGGTGGCCTGGTCGGCGTTCATGTGTTTGACCTGGTCGATGGTGTGCACCGTCCAGCCCTGCGCTTCGATGTAACCTTGAATCTCGGTTTCCCAGTCCACGCCGGGGCCCTGGAACCCGGCCAGAACGTGCGGGAAGTTGCTGGTGTAGTCGCGTGTGGTTTCGGCCAGTTCCGCCGGTGAGGGCCAGTTGTCGATGGTTGCGCGCATTTTCTTGAGCGTGGAGTGCACCTCGAACCCGGCGGTGGTCAGTTCCGCCCAGTCGTAATCGCCTTGTTCGATGGCCTGGGTGAAAGCGGCGTTGTCGTCCGGCGAGGCCCAGAACGGGTGCTGGCCGACGCCCTCGAACCGGATCTGCACCGGGTGATCGTTCTCGCTGAAGGCGATCTGAATCGGCCCGCCGTAGGGCGATGACAACGTCAACGGTTCATTCGGTTCGAGGTCAAAGCGGACGCTGCGCAGGAACTTGGGCCGGTTGTAACTCTGAAACGCGTGCGTCGCGCCGCTGCGCTGGGTGTTGATGAACAGCTCGGTCTCGACCGGTTCGTTGTCCAGGCGGGTGACGGTGACGGTTTGACCGGGCAGCACATAGGCGCCGGTGGCGCGGAACGGCCGACGCGAGGTCAGGTTGGTGGTAACGGTGGCGCCGGTCACGTGACCGAAATCGGTGCGGCTGAAATTACCCAGGTCTTGCGGCACCGGTTGCCAGTCCCGGGACAGATAGACGCTGTAGTCGGCGATCGAGGCGTTGATGAACGCCTGGGCGTCGATGGTGTCGCTGTCGTCGACGATGGGGTCGTAGCGGACCTCGTGCCGCACGGCATCTCCCCACAGGGCCAGTAACTGCCAGACCCGGTCGGTGTCGTCGCCGAACAGGCGTTTGCTGTCTTGGTCCAGGGTGTTGAACCGGTCTTTGAGCGCGTTCAGGCCCGCGCCGAGTTCGGTCTGATAGGTGTCGCACTCGGTCTGGCATTCGTTCGGGTCGACGCTGAAGCTGTTGTCTTTCCAGTGCGTCAGCAGAGTGCGAATGGCGTTGATGGGTGCGGGCAACCGGTCGACGAGGCTCGCCGGGTCGTAGGCGCTCAGGCCCACCCGGTGCCAATAGTTGTCGTGGTGGTAGTCGACGTTCAGGGTGTCCAGCAGGGCGGCGCCCAGGTCGGTCAGGCCGCCGTCCCAATGCAGATAGAGCACCGGAATGCCCCGGTTCATGGCGTCTTTGACGGCGCTGTTGATCGTGTCGACGGACGCGTCACCCGCCTTCTGCGATACGATCAGCAGGTCCGTGGGTTGCTCCAGGCAGGCGGCCAGCGCCGCGCCATCGCAACTGGAGCGTTCGGGGTAGCTCACGGCGGTGCCGAAATGTTCGTCCAGCCAGGCTTCGGTACCCTCGGCGTCCGGGAAATAATAACTCTGGTCCATCTGCGCGATAACGATGCGCGCCGGGTCGGCCTCGGATGGGGTGCGACCCATCAACCAGTGCAGGCTGTTGGTGAGCCACTGGTGCATGTCGTCGTTGAGCAGGGTGCTGTCGCGCAGCCAGTTGCGCATGGGGTGGCCGCCTATGGCCAGGTGTCGGGCCGGCTCGACGCCAACCACGGCCAGTTCACGGGTTTTGGTCTCCCAGGTGTCGTGGAAGACCGCATTGGTCTCCAGCACCGGGCCGGAAAACCCGAACCGGGACCTCAGCATGGCCGCGTCGTGGGTCGGGTTCCAGGTCAGACTGGTGACGCCCTCGTTCAGGGTGTCGAATACGGTGGAGAACCGGGTACGGCGGTCCTCAATTTCAGCCAGCGCCGCTTCGCTGAGCGTCAGTGCGTCGGTTTTGCGGAAGTCACCGCTGGCGAGGGCTTGGTCAACGGGATGGGGTAGGGAGGTCGACGGGTCGTCCGTCCCGGAGGATGGGTCATCCGAATCGGTGCCATCGGTGGTGCCCGGGAAATCGGAAAGGTCCAGCGAGCATCCGCTCAGTGCCAGGCAGGTACAGAGCCACAATACGTATTTCACAGCGTTTTTATCCCGTCTTTTTTTATTCAGGGTGGGAGTCTACCCAAGAGGCCGGGGGACGACTGTGAAGTAGGCGGCTTTTTGGTCGTTGGGTGTTCGAATGTCGCAAACGGAGCAGTGAGTGAAGACGGTTTGTGATTGGAAGAGAGGGGGTAGGTTGGATTAGCGCGTGAGCGCGTAATCCAACATCCATACCATGCCCGTGAAGCAGACAGTGCCAACAATGAACCTGTTGGATTACGCGCACACGCGCTAATCCAACCTACGGGATCGGTGGCCAGGCCGCCGTTCTCTGGCAGCCTCCCATAAGTTACATCGATGTCATCAACGACGGCAGCCAGATAACGATGCCGGGGAAAGCAATCAGCACCGCGATGGTAATCACATCGGCGATGAAGAAGGGCGTCACGCCCCGGAAGACATCCTGCACGCTGATGTCGGGTCGAACGCCGGAGACGACGAAGCAATTCAACCCGATGGGCGGCGTGATCAGACACAGCTCCGCCATCTTCACCACGATGATCCCGAACCAGATGGCGCAGGCCGTACTCGACAGTCCGAAGGCGGATTCCGCCGCGGTCACACCGTCACCGCCGTTCAGGGCCATGACCGCCGGGAACACGACCGGCAGGGTGAGCAACAACATGCCGATGGCGTCCATGAACATGCCGAGCACGGCGTAGGCGACCAGAATCAGGATCAGCGTCAGCATCGGGCTCTGGTCCAGCCCGGCGATCCAGGTGGCGAAGGTGTCGGGCAGGTTGGCGAAGCCGAGGAAGCGCACGTAGATGAGCACACCCCAGATGATGGTGAAGATCATCGCCGTTAGCTTGGCCGTTTCCAGCAGGGCGTGGCCGAGATCCTGACGTTTCATGCCGCGCCACATCGCGTACAGCAGAACGACGAAGGCACCCAGTGAACCGGCTTCGGTCGGTGTGCCGACACCGCCGTAAATGCAGAAAATAATGATGAAGACGACAAAGAAAATCGGGAAGGCGCCGGGCACGGTTTCCAGTTTTTCCTTGAGCGAATATTTCCGCGTCGGCGGGCCGAAGTTCGGTCGGGTCACCGCGAGTGTGACGACCAAGCCGCCATAGATCAGCGCCGACACCGCACCGGGCAGAAAGCCGGCCATCAACAGCAGGCCCACGTCCTGTTCGACGATGATGGCGTAGATGACCAGGATCGCCGATGGCGGAATCAGCGATGCCAGTGTCCCCCCGGCGGCGACCACACCGGCGGCGAAGCGACGGTCGTAACCGACCTTCAGCATTTCCGGAATCGCGATGCGCGCGAACACAGCCGAGGTAGCGACGGACGCCCCGGAGACGGCGGCGAAACCGGCGGTGGCGAACACGGTGGAAACCCCGAGCCCGCCGGGCAACCAGCCGACCCAGCGTTTGGCGGCTTCGAAAAGCGCGCGCGTCAGCCCGGCGTGATAGGCGAGATAACCGATTAAAATAAAGGTCGGAATCAACGACAGCGACAGCGTCGTCGCCTTGGCGTGCGGAATCGTCCCGGCCATTTGCACGGCGACCATAAAGCCGCGCTCGAACCCCATTCGGGCCGAGAAAATCCACAACAGACCGAGAAAACCGGCGATGGCGGCGGCGAAGGCCACACGCATGCCGAGGATGACCATGGCCAACATAAAACCGGACACCCACAAACCGATGGAGACACTGTCCTGGCTGGCGAACCATTGGGCGATGTTCATTGCGCACCTCCCTTCGGTTCATCCCCTTCGATGTCACCCCCTTCAAGGGACTCGGCTTCGCGTTGGGCGACGGTGGCGGCATCCTCGACCAGGGGCACGGCCACCGGTTCGGTGCTGTTCAAGCGGAAGGCGCGGGCATAGCCCCACAGCTGCAAAATCAGACGCAGGCTGAGCAACGCCAGACCGATGGGAACAATTAACTTGGCCGGCCAGATGGGCAGGCCGATGTCGATGGAAGAGTCGCCGTTGGTGTAGGCGCGCAGAAAATGCAAATAGGAGCCGTAGGTCAGAATCAGAGTGACCAACAGCATGAAGAATACGGTAACGAATTCGGACAACCAAAGCGCGCGACCGCGCAGAGCGCCGACCAGCAAATCCATACGGATGTGACCGCCGAGTCGCTGGCAATAGGCGATGCCGAGAAAGGCGAAGACCGCCATCAATTGTTCCACCCAGTCGATGTAACCGCGCAACGGCATGTTGAACAACCAACGACCGAGAATGTTCACCACAGCGATGAACACCAGGGCCAGAATGGTGATGCCGGCGATCATCGTCAGCCAGGATTCCAGTTTATACACCCACCGATCAATTCGGCTCAGGCGTGAGGAGTCCGTTAACACGGACGCAGAACCAGCCATATCAGTACTCCTGATAGGTTTAATTCAAATTTCGGAAACAGTTGATGCTGGTTGCCGGGAATCCGCACCGGCTACCGGGTTGGCCTATTCGGGGTCGCCGTGAACCCATCCATGGGGGCTTGACGGCCGCCGTCCTGGCGGCCGACATCCCCGAATAGGCCAACCCGGTATCCGGCGCTAGCCCATCGCGTTTCCGAAATAGATGATGTGCCTGTAGGGTGGGCACCGCCCACCAAGGGAATTCAACAAACCACCGGGTAGGCCAAAGCCCCATTTGTAGGTTGGATTAGCCGCAGGCGTAATCCAACAATGGTGGCCCGGGCACGATACACGCCATTGGCTCACGTTGGATTACGCCCTTTCGGGCTAATCCAACCTACATATGGGGCAGTGGTATACTTGGCGGTTGAATCCCAAAAGTTGGTGGGCAGCCGAAGCGTCGGACCGTCCCACCCTACGGGGCCGCAAGTTACTTCGCGATGGTCTCAACCGTCAGGTCATACAACTCCTCAGCCGGCAGACCCTTGGCCTTCATTTCCTCGATCCAGGCTTCGGCTGCGGGTTGGGCCACCTGCTCGCGGAAACGGGCCAGTTCCTCTTCGGAGAAGGTCACGCGTTCGATGCCTTTCTCGTCAAGCGTCGGGCCCCACTTGGCCATGGTCTGGTTGTTGTAGTAGTCGACGTAGTAGTCGAGCGCTTCATCGACGCTGTCCATCAGGGCGTCGCGGTGTTCGTCGCTGAGGCTGGCGAGGGCGTCGTTGTTGACGACGACGGGGCAGTTCACGGTGCCGGGGTTGAGGTTGGTGGTCCACCAGTCGGCGGCTTCGACGGTGCCGAACGACATGTGGGCGTGCGGTGCGAAGGAGGCGGCGGAGATGACGCCGGAGTCGATGGACTGACGCACTTCGGTGGCGGACATGGAGGTCGGTACCGCGCCGATGGTTTCCATGGCGGCGCCGATGCCACCGGTCGCCCGAACGCGCAAGCCTTCGAAATCTTCCAGGCTGGATGGGGCGTCACCGACACCGACGACGTTGTACTGCGGCAGCGGAGACGGCATCAACAGGGTGGCGTTCCAGCGGCCCAGATCTTTCTCCACGGCCGGATGGTTGTACACCGCCATGGAGACTTCGATTTCTTTTTCCAGCGAATCCACACCGAGGAAGGGCAGTTCCAGCACGGTGATGGACGGGTTCTTGTCCGGATGATACCCGGCGCAGAACTGCGCCATTTCGAAGGCGCCGAAGGAAATACCGTCCAGGTTTTCGCGGTTGTTCGACAGACCGCCGTAGGACAGGTTCAGCGTGAAGTCGCCTTTGGTTTTCTGCTCCACCAACTCGGCGAGTTTCTCAACGTGCTCGGTGAAGGCGCGGCGCTGGCCCCAGAGGGACACGTTCCATTCGGTGGCGGCGTGCACGCTGCCGGTGAACAGGGACGCAGACAGAGTAACGGCCACAGCGGTGGCTTTCGGTGACAGGGTCATTGGGTTGTTCCTCATTGTTTTTGTTGAGTGGGTCTATGCCTTCGAGCAAAGGCTGAGGAAGGTATGGCAAGGGGTGTGCCAGGGCATTGAGGGCGGATGGTTCGGGCGTTTCAGGGCGGGTGTGGATTTTTATAGGCGGGTTATTGCTGATGAGGCCGGGGAGGGATGAGCAAGATTTTGCTTATTGGGGGGGGTTATCGTAGGGCAGAAGAGGCTACGCCGATATCTGCCGTTGGAAGCATACCTCGCCACGGTTCAGGCCAGCGCCACAGTCCAAAACGGCAGATATCGCTCCGCTCTTCTGCCCTACGATTGGTGCCTCATCTTAGACAAACGCCTCCCGCTTCAACCCATACTTCTGCATCTTCTGGTTCAACGTCCGGCGCGGTAAATCGAGCACCTCCATCACGGCTTTTATATTCCCTTTGTGATGCGTCAACTCGGCGCTGATCAGGGCTTTTTCCACCTGCTCCAACCGCTCGCTCAACGACCCTTCACCACTGTGCACGGACATCCGGTTGCTGGACCCCAGCTGCAACAGTTCCTGCACCGAAATGTCGTTGAAGCTGCGTGTCAGCAAATATCGCTCAGCCGTGTGTCTAAGCTCGCGCACATTGCCGGGCCAGTCGTGAATTTCCAGTGCGATCAGGTCGTCGTAGCTTAAATCCGGCACCGGTAACTGGTTGGTCTGGCCGGCTTCGCGCAGGAAATGACTGAACAGCATCGGGATGTCGGCGGTGCGTTCGCGCAGCGGCGGGATGTGGATCTCGGCGACCATCAGTCGGTAGTACAGATCCTCGCGGAAACGTCCGTCCGTGGCCGCTTCGCGCAGGTCTTCCTTGGACGCGGAAATCACGCGCACGTTCAGTGGAATAGTCTCGCGTGAACCGACGCGGGAGACTTCGCGTTCCTGCAATACCCGCAGCAGTTTGATCTGGAACGCCATTGGCATGCTTTCGATTTCGTCGAGAAACAGGGTGCCGTTGTTCGCGGCTTCGAAGATGCCGATCTGGCGTTTGTTGGCGCCGGTAAAGGCGCCGGCTTCGTGACCGAAGAGTTCGCTTTCCAGCAGGTTTTCCGGGATGGCGGCGACGTTGATCGCCATGAAGGGCTGGTCGCGACGAATGCTGTAGTCGTGCAGGCTGCGGGCGACCAGTTCCTTGCCGGTGCCGGTCTCGCCCATGATGATGATGTCCGCGTTGACCTTGGCCAGAGCAATGATCTGCTCGCGCAATCGGTACATGGCTTTCGAATGGCCGATCAATGTGCCGGCCAGGTCCTCTTCGTGGTCCGAATCCGCCACTTGCGGTGCCGTGGCCAGGGTGACCCGGCGTTGCTGCCAGGCGCGGCGGATCAGTTCGACCAGCCGGTCCGGCTTGTAGGGTTTTTCGATGAAGTCGTAGGCGCCGAGTTTCATCGCCTCCACCGCCTGGGCGATGCCGCCGTGGCCGGTGATCAGGATGACGGGAATGCCCGGGTCGACCGCCTGCAGCAGGCTCATGCCGTCCATGCCCGGCATCTTGATGTCGCTGACGATAACGCCGGGGAAATCCGGCGTCAGTTCCGGCAGGGCGTTTTGCGCACTGTCGAAGGTGCGCACCTCGATGTCGGCCAGGGTGAGCCACTGTTCGAGCGATTCGAGCACTTCCGGGTCGTCGTCGATGATGACGGCTTGCATCTGTGGGTCGGTCATGGGGTTTCCGTTTCCATCCAGTCGGCGGTCGCAAAGGTGAGCGTGAAGGTGGTGCCCTCGCCGGGCGCGCTGGTCACGGCCAGGGTCGCGCCCATGTCGTGGGCGAGGTTATAACTGATGGCGAGCCCGAGGCCCAGTCCGTCGCCGATTTTCTTGGTGGTGAAGAAGGGCTCGAAGGCGTGGGCCAGTTGGTCGTCGTCCATCCCCGGACCGTTGTCGGTCAGCGACAGTTGCACGCCGGCGGGTTGGTCCGGCGCCGGTTTCAGGTCGATGTGAATGCGCGGCTCGGGCTGTCCCTGGAGCGCATCCAGGGCGTTGCCGATCAGGTTCACCAGAATCTGCTCCAGGAACATGGTGTTGGCCTGAACGGTGGCGTCCCGATCGACATCGAGGGTACAGCTGACGCCCAGTTCCTGCATTCGCGGTTCGAGCAGATCGAGGGCGTAGTGAATCGGCTGGGTCAGCGAAACGGGGGCGCTGCCCGTGTTGCGTTTGCCGGCGAAAATGCGCAGCTGACGCGACAGCCGGGAGAGTCGGTCGACCAGGGATTCGATGCGGCCCAGGTTGCGGTCGACGTCGTCCACTTTCTGTCGTTCAAGCAGCAAGCGACTGCTGGCGGTGTAGTTGCTCAGCGCCGTGATCGGCTGGTTGATCTCGTGGGCGATGGCCGACGACATACGGCCCAGGGCGGCCAGTTTCTGGTTCTGCGCCAGTGCCGCTTGCGCTGCTTTCAGGTCGCGGGTGCGTTCTTCCACCCGCTGTTCCAGGGCTTCGTTCGCCTGCTCCAGCGCCAGTTGCGCCTGGGTCAGCTCGGTGATGTCCTGAACGGTGAGGATGAATTCGTCCTGTTGGCCAACGCGGATCGGGTTCAAGGTCACCAGAACGGGAAATCGGCTGCCATCCAGTCGCTGGCCTTCGGCCCGATAGGTGCCGGCGCCGTCGGTCCGCCAGGGGTGGATCAGCCGGTCCGGCCGCAGGTCGCTGTCGTCGTGGCGGAGCCCGAACAGCTCGCGCGCCTTTTCGTTGATGAACAGCGGGTGGAGGTCGGCGTCGAGATTGAACAGACCGGCATCGGTGTTCTGGATGATGGCGCGCTGGTGGTGCTCGCGTTCCTCGGTCAGGCGAATCACGGCCTGCTGGGCGCTGGCACGGCGACGGCGTTCGCGACCGTAGAGGATGCCGCCGGTGGCCGTCAGCGCCAGCAACACGGCCAGCGCCTGCCCCCAGCGGACCTGGCGGTGCACCTCGGCCAGGGGCAGGCGCAGGTGCATGGTCCAGGGGTAGCCGCCGACCGGGGAACCGAAGAGGATGTGCGTGCCGGCTTCGCCGCCCAGATCGAACCCGGACCAGCGTTCGCCGGACCAGTCCGTCACCGCGGTCAGCTCGCGCACCGGCTGGCTGCCGTATTGACGGGTCTCGATCAGCCGCAGGCGGTGCTCGGTCGAGAGCGGCCGGGTCGCCACGTAGTGCCATTGTGGTGACGACGACAGAAAGACGATGCCCTCGCGGTCCGTCACCCAGACGGCGTCGCCGGATTCCGCCCAACTGGCCTCGAGCGGCCCCAGATCGATCTTGACCACGATGACGCCGCTGATGGAGTCGAGTTGGTCGACCACGGGGGCGGACAGGAACAGACCGGGCTTGCCGGACGTGGCGCCGACGGCGAAATAGAAACCCGGCTCGCCGGCCATCGCCGAGGCGAAATACGGGCGGTAGCCGTAATTGTTGCCGACGAAGCTGGTCTCGGAGCGAAAGTTGCTCGACCAGCGGGTCAGCCCGGTCGTGTCCATCAGAAAGATTTCATCCGACCCGGCCTGAAGGTTGATGCGCGCCAGCAGTTCGGACGTCGCCCGGGCGGGTGGACCTTCCGGGTCGGCCAGGGCATCAACAATGCGCGGGTCGGACGCCAGGATGCGCGGCAGGTAAAAGTGCCGGTCGATGGTGGCCTGCAGCGACGTTTGATACACCCCCAGACGCTGTTCGGCGCGGTCCGCCGTGCGGTCCAGCTCCAGCCGCAGCCAGTACCGATCGGTCAGGATCAGCAGAAGCACCAGGCCGATAAACGCCGTCGCCAGCCAGAAGGGCAGCGAGCGGATGGCCCGGAACGGGGAGGGTGATACAGCATTCGGGGTCGTCATTGTTATCGTGCAAGCCCTGATACGACCCGAACAGTCTAATCCAGTAGGGTGGGCACTGCCCACCAAGTAGGTTGGATTAGCCCGAAGGGCGTAATCCAACAATTGTCCGAGGCGGTGGTCTGTATATCGGCACCATTGACGTGTTGGATTACGCCCTTCGGCTAATCCAACCTACTTACAACAACGCAAATCATGCCCTCGGCCCGGTTTTTTGGTGGGCGGTGCCCACCCTACGGTTGGATTCGATGCCCGGGGCCGGTACACTGGCCTCTCCGGTGCGCGTCGAGACCTCCCCGTCTCCCCGCCGGCTTAAAAACAACCCGATCCAGGCAGCAGTGTCGGTGTCCGCGTCGCAGGTTTCGCCCTCGACCGGCCGGCTGTATTGGTGGCGTCGCTTACCGGTGGCGTCGCTTGAATACGCGCTGAAGTTCGTTCCAACTTCGGGAGGAACGTCGTCCCTGGGTCACGAGTGAAGGGTCCTCCCCATGACACAACCTGCCTCCGAGCCGGAAATGCTTTCCGGCGGCGAAATGCTGATCCGCTCCCTGAAAGACCAGGGCGTTGAATACATCTACGGTTATCCCGGCGGTGCCGTGCTGCACATCTACGACGCGATTCACAAGCAGTCCGATGTGAAACACATCCTGGTGCGCCACGAACAGGCCGCGACCCACATGGCCGACGCCTACGCCCGCGCCAGCGGCAAGGCCGGCGTGGTGCTGGTCACCTCCGGTCCCGGCGCGACCAATGCCATTACCGGTATTGCCACCGCCTATATGGACTCGATCCCCATGGTCGTCATCACCGGTCAGGTGATGAGCCACCTGATTGGCGACGACGCCTTCCAGGAGACCGACATGATGGGGCTGTCACGGCCGATCGTGAAGCACAACATGTCCATTCGGGATCCGAACGACATTCCCAGCGCGGTCAAAAAGGCGTTCTACATCGCCGAGAGCGGTCGCCCCGGCCCGGTCGTCATCGACATTCCCAAAGACATGACGATGCCGAACGAGAAGTACCCCTACGAATACCCGGACCGCATCAAGATGCGCTCCTACAACCCGGTCAAGAAGGGGCACAGCGGCCAGATTCGCAAAGCGGTGAACATGCTGCTGCAGGCCAAGCGGCCGATCATCTATTCCGGCGGCGGTGTCATCCTGGGCAAGGCCAGCAAGGAACTGACCCAACTCGCGCAACAATTGAACGTGCCGGTCACCAACACCCTGATGGGCCTCGGCGCCTACCCGGGTACGGACCGTCAGTTCGTCGGCATGCTCGGCATGCACGGCTCCTATGAAGCCAACATGACCATGCACAACGCCGACTGCGTGCTCGCCATCGGCGCGCGCTTCGACGACCGCGTGACCAACAACACCGGCAAATTCTGCCCCGAAGCCAACATCATCCACATCGACATCGACCCGGCCTCGATTTCTAAGACCATCCAGGCCGACATCCCGATCGTCGGCCCGGTCAAGCCGGTGCTGAAGGAGATGCTGGAGCAGATTGAGCAGTCCAAACTGAAGATGGATCAGGATGCCCTGAACCTTTGGTGGGAGCAGATCGACGAGTGGCGCCAGCGCCACGGCGGCCGTTACCGCACGGACGATTCCGAGCGCATGAAGCCGCAGCACGTCATCGAGACCCTGTGCAAGGTCACCAAGGGCAACGCCTACGTCTGCTCGGACGTCGGCCAGCACCAGATGTTCGCGGCCCAGTACTACAAGTTCAACCACCCCAATCGCTGGATCAACTCCGGCGGCCTCGGCACCATGGGCTTCGGCCTGCCGGCGGCCATGGGCGTGCAGCTGAGCTACCCGGACGCGGACGTTGTCTGCGTGACCGGTGAAGGCTCCATCCAGATGAACATCCAGGAACTCTCCACCTGCCGCCAGTACGGCCTGCCGGTGAAGATCCTCTGCCTGAACAACGGCTACCTGGGGATGGTGCGCCAGTGGCAGGACATGAACTACGAGTCCCGCTATTCGCATTCCTACATGGATTCGCTGCCGGACTTCTGCGCCCTGGCCGAAAGCTACGGCCACATGGGCATCCGCATCGAACACCCGGACGAACTGGAAGGCAAGCTGGAAGAGGCGATGGCCGTGACCGACAAGGTCGTCTTCATCGACGTTCTGGTCGACCCGGAAGAACACGTGTACCCCATGCAGGTTCCGAACGGCGCCATGTCCGACATGTTCCTGAGCAAGACGGAGAGGACCTGATCATGCGGCACATTATTTCAGTTCTGATGGAAAACGAAGCCGGTGCCCTGGCTCGGGTTGTCGGTCTGTTCGCTCAGCGCGGCTACAACATCGAATCGCTCAACGTCGCCCCGACCGACGACGAGACCCTGTCCCGTCTGACGCTGGTGACCAAGGGCGAAGACCGGGTGATCGAACAGATCACCAAGCACCTGAACAAGCTGATCGAAGTGGTCAAACTGGTCGACCTGACCGAAGGCTCGCACATCGAACGCGAGCTGATGATGGTCAAGGTGCGCGCCACTGGCGCCCAGCGCGAAGAAGTCAAACGCACCTGCGACATCTTCCGCGGCCAGATCATCGACGTCACGCCCACCACCTACACCATCCAGGTGACTGGCAATGAGGAAAAGGTCAACGCCTTCATGGACGCCCTCTCCGGCGCGACCTTGATGGAAGTGGCCCGCACCGGTGTCGCTGGTATAGCCCGTGGGGACAAGAGTTTGAGTCTCTGAGTCGGATCCCTGAAAAAAGGCGAGCTTCGGCTCGCCTTTTTTGTTTGATAAACAGGTACATACGGTTCTCCATTGGACCGCCTGCTTCCATACCGAATCACTGCTTCTCTCTCCCCCGATTGGCGACAGGCCGTCCCTGCCCCTGCTATAGTAAACCCAGTACGATGACGAGGACGGGTTTTGCAGGAACAGGTACTTTTCGCCCGACAGCCGATTTTCGACCGGGGTTTGAAGCTCTTCGGCTATGAATTGCTGTTTCGGCAGGGCACGGATGACCGGGCGGTGTTCGACGATGGCGATCAGGCCACCAAGTCGGTGATGCTGAACGCCTACACGCACAGCGACACCCTCTCGGCGCTGAATCACAAGCCGGGGCTGTTGAACGTCACCAAGACGATGCTCAACGCCTTGCCGGATTTCCTGCGCCACAACCTCATCATCGAGGTGCTGGAGGACTATCACTCGGATGCGGATCTGGTCGACGTTTTGGCCGGGTTGCGCGAGCGTGGCTTCCGGTTGGCGCTCGATGACTTCGAGATGAAGGACTACCGCTCGCCGCTGCTGGATATGGTCGACATCGTCAAGATCGACGTTCTGGCGACGAGCCGCGACGACATCCTCGCCATGCTCGACCGGCTCGAGCCGCACAACGTCAAGTTGATCGCCGAGAAGGTCGAGGATTATGGCATGTACCAGTTCTGCCTCGACAACGGCTTCGACTACTTCCAGGGGTATTTCTTCTGCCAGCCGGAGATTGTCACCGGCCATAGGCTCGACCCGGGGCGGGCCAGCCTGCTGACCCTGCTGGCGGAGATCTACCGGCCCAACATCGAGCCGAACGACATCTATGAGCTGGTCCAGAAGGACACGGTGCTCTCGTATAAACTGCTGCAGCTGGTCAATTCGGCATTCTACCGCCGTGCCCGCACCATCGATTCACTGCATCAAGCGGTCATGATGCTCGGCATCGACCGCATCCGCAGTTGGGCAACGTTGATCAACATGGGTCAGCTGGACGACAAGCCCAAGGAACTGCAACGCGAAGCCCTGACCCGGGCCTTTCTATGCGAATGCATTGGCCAGACCATCGAGCCGGAACGGGCCAACACCTATTTCACCGCCGGTTTGTTATCGGTGCTGGATGCCTGGCTGGACCGGCCCATGCCGAGTATTCTCAGCCAGATTCCGCTCAGCGCGGAGCTCAAGGCGGCCCTGATTGAACGGGAGGGGCGACTGGGCCAGGCGCTGGAGATGGCCATTGCCTATTGCCGCTCGAATTGGCAAGCTTTGGATCCGCAGTGGCTGTCCGACCATCGACTCAGCCCGGCGCAATTGTGCGACTGGTACAGCCAGTCCATCGACCGCGCCGATCAATTGCTGGGCTGAGCGCCGACCGGACGGCATCAAGAGGACACGTTCACACCATGTTTACCCTGGTCAAACACCCCGACAACTGGCTGGCCCGCGCACAGAACCATCAGATCCAGTGCCTGAAGAATGTACCGGCGGCACCCAGCGAGACCAAGACCCTGCCGCGGGATGCCCTGATGAACGAAGACACGCTGAATTGGGCGCTGGTCCGGCCGAGCGAGGGCCTGATGGGCCTGGCGATCGACGGCAACCGTCTGGTCGCCATCGAACCGGGCGATGCCTGGCTCGGGCATCCGGGCAGCCGTCTGAACTGGTTTCAGGAAGGCGCGGTCACCTTCGACATCTGGCACTGGTCCGACCTGCCCGAAGACTACATCCCGACGCTGATCTCCGGCTTCCACGACAGCCTGCTCGAACTGCTGCACTACAACGCCCAACTGCCCCAAGACCCGGCGCCGGGTTTCGAGTTTTTCCGTTCCGGCGACGTCATCATCCGCGAAGGTGAAGTGGCGGACTGCGTCTACACCCTGATCCAGGGCCGCGCCAAAGTCCTGCGTGACGGTACCCAACTCGGCGTCGCCCGCGAAGGTGAAATCCTCGGCCTGCAGGCCATGCTGCTCAACAGCACCCGCACCGCCACCGTCGTCGCCGAAGGCAGTTGCAGCGCCGTACGGGTCGACTACGACCGATTCCAGAACCTCATCGCCTCCCGCCCGGAACTGGTCGTCTCAACGCTCGAAACCATGGCCAAACAAATCGAACGGATGAACCAGCGACTGCTGCAAATCGACCCCGGCCCGAGCGACGACACCGACTGATCAACCACACCACCATCCACACCACCCTCCCAAAGCCAATCGGCTGTTACCGGACGGTTGAGAGGCAGGCCAGCGCCGGGGAGGGGGACACTCTGGAGGGGGTGTCCGCAGCATGGATGCTGCGGTCTAGTCTACATGGACGTATTCACGACGGCCCCCGGAAGAGCGTCCCCCTCCCCGGCAGCGGGTTCCAGGCAATACACCAAAACCAACCACATACCCAAAAAAAAGCCCGCCGATTGGCGGGCTAATGCTCACTCCCTTTTGGGGACCTCACTGAGAACCGTGAGCCCCCGTCGGGCAGGGTCGATTCGAGCGACGACCCTTATGCCTCGACGAGGCGCTTCATATCCGTCATGTAACCGCGCAATTCCTCACCGATCCACTCGATCGGATGGTTGCGAATCGCACTGTTCACCGTAATCAATTCAATGTTATCGACCTTGGTGGTCTTGTCCGCCAGGCCCTTACCGATGACATCGGCCTTCACCTTCGGCATGAACTTCTCGGCCAGCAAGGGTACCGCCGCGTTCGCGAACAGATAGTTGCCGTATTCGGCCGTGTCACTGATCACCACGTTCATCTCGTACAGCTTCTTACGCGCGATGGTGTTCGCGATCAAAGGCAGCTCATGCAATGATTCATAATAAGCGGATTCTTCGATAATACCACTGGCCACCATGGTCTCGAACGCCAGTTCAACGCCGGCTTTGACCATCGCCACCATCAGAATGCCGTTGTCGAAAAATTCCTGCTCGTCCAGATCGTTCTCGGCGACCGGCTGCTGTTCGAAGGCGGTCTGGCCGGTTTCTTCGCGCCAGGTGAACAGGTCTTTATCGTTGTTCGCCCAGTCGGCCATCATGCGCTCGGAGAAAGCGCCGCTGATGATGTCGTCCTGGTGCTTCTGGAACAGCGGCGTCATCAGGTCTTTCAGTTCTTCGGCCAGTTCGTGGGCCTTGATCTTCGCCGGGTTGCTCAGGCGATCCATCATGTTGGTGATGCCGCCGTGCTTGAGCGCTTCGGTGATGGTTTCCCAGCCGTACTGAACCAGCTTGCTGGCGTAGGCGGCGTCGACGCCTTCGGCGGTCATTTTGTCGTAGCACAGCAGGGAACCGGCCTGCAGCATGCCGCACAGGATGGTCTGCTCACCCATCAGGTCGGATTTCACTTCGGCGACGAAGGAGCTGGCCAGTACGCCGGCGCGGTGACCACCGGTGGCGGCGGCCCAGGCTTTGGCGATTTCGAAGCCTTCGCCCTTGGGGTCGTTTTCCGGGTGGACGGCGATCAGTGTCGGGACGCCGAAGCCGCGCTTGTATTCTTCACGCACTTCGGTGCCGGGGCACTTGGGCGCGACCATGACGACGGTGATGTCGGAGCGGATTTTCTGGCCGACTTCGACGATGTTGAAACCGTGTGAATAGCCCAGGGCGCTGCCTTCTTTCATGAAGGGCATGACGGTTTCGACGACGCTGCTGTGCTGTTTGTCCGGGGTCAGGTTGACGACCAGGTCGGCCTGGGGAATCAGGTTTTCGTAGGAGTCGACCTGGAAGCCGTTTTCACTGGCGTTTTTCCAGGACTGGCGCTTTTCGTCGATGGCGGCCTGGCGCAGGGCGTAGGAGACGTCCAGACCGGAGTCGCGCATGTTCAGACCCTGGTTGAGACCCTGGGCACCGCAGCCGACGATGACGACTTTCTTGCCTTTCAGGAAGTCGCATTCGTTGGCGAATTCGGACTTTTCCATGAAGCGGCATACGCCCAGTTGGGCGAGTTGCTGGCGGAGGTTCAGGGTGTTGAAGTAGTTGCTCATTCGGTTTCCTGTCAATTCGGTTAGTGGATGGTTACCACCGTTGACATCGAGTCTAGCTCAGTTGGTTTGTTGCCGGAAATGAATTGTTGGCAATCAGGTGTTGCTGAAAAGGGAATAGTGGGTAAGTGGTTGAATGGCCGTGGGTTATTGGGAGGCTGGGTTGAGTTGGCTCCGTGCCAGGGTCCGGGCCCGATGCCGGGGGTTGCTTATGCGGGGTCGCCGTGAACCCATCCATGGGGGCTTGACCTCGGCATCCATGCCTCGCACATCCCCGCATAAACAACCCCCGGCACCGTGCCCTGTCTACCGTGGTACGAGCCCAAACACCGCTGAGAGCGTCGGCGCTCACAAGGGGGCTCGTCCGTGAGCCTATGACCAGGAATCAGTGAAAGTAGGTTTTGCTCTCACTGTCGATCACACAAGCACAGTCTCCGTCGTAGTAGGTGAAGAAGACGTCGATCCGGTCGCCGCTTTGCAGGCCGTCGACGGTCCATTCGTTGCGTCCGTTCTGGTGGATCATGCGGACGTTGAGTTGGCCGCCCTGGTTGACGTGGTAATGGGCGTCGGCCCAGGCGTCGGAGTTGACGAACAGGAGGGCGGTGTCGGTGTCGACGGTGGTGACGCCGAATTCGTCGGTGATCGGGCAGCCGTCATCGTGGACCGGGGTGCCTGCGGGGGTGCCGGGGCAGAGGTCGTCGTTGTCGTAGACGCCGTCGCCATCACTGTCACTCAAGGCGCAGCCGTTGGCGTCGACGGGGGGGCCGGCCGGGGTGCCTGGGCATTGGTCCTGGCCGTCCGGGATGCCGTCGTTGTCGGTGTCTTCGGGCAGGGCGCAGCCGGTGCTGTCGACCTCGGTGCCGGCGGGTGTGCCGGGGCAGGCGTCGTAGCTGTCCTGGACGCCGTCACCGTCGGTGTCCTCAATGATCACCGAGTGGTAGTAGGTGGTGTAGCTGCTGTCTTTGACGCAGGCGCAGTCGGGGTCGAGGTAGGTGTAGAAGACGTCGATCCGGTCGCCGTCGCTGAGGCCGTCGATGACCCATTCGTTGCGACCGTTTTGCTGGATCATGCGGACGTTGAGCTGGCCACCCTGGTTGATGGTGTAGTGGGCGTCGGCCCAGTCGGTGGTGTTGACGAAGAGGACGGCGCTGTCGCTGTCGAGGTGCTGCACACCGAAGAGTTCGACGATTTCGCAGCCGTTTGCGTCGACGTCGGCGCCGGCCGGGGTGCCGGGGCAGAGGTCCTGGTCGTCGTTGACGCCGTCGCCGTCCGAGTCCTGGGGCAGGGCGCAGCCGTCACTGTCGACTGGGGTGCCGGCGAGTGTGCCTGGGCAGAGGTCCTGGTCGTCGTTGACGCCGTCGTTATCCGAGTCCTGCGGCAGGGCGCAGCCATTGCTGTCGACTGGGGTGCCGGCGGGTGTGCCGGGGCACAGGTCCTGGCCGTCGCTTACGCCGTCGTTATCCGAGTCTTCGGGCAGAGCGCAGCCGGTGCTGTCGACCGGGGTACCGGCGGGTGTGCCGGGGCATTGGTCCTGGCCGTCGCTGACGCCGTCGCCGTCAGAATCCGGCAGGGCGCAGCCGTCGTTGTCGACCGGGGTGCCGGCGGGGGTGTCGGGGCAGAGGTCCTGGTCGTCGTTGACGCCGTCGTTGTCCGAGTCTTGCGGAAGGGCGCAGCCATCGTTGTCGACCGGTGTGCCGGCCGGGGTGTTGGGGCAGAGGTCGTCGGTGTCGGGGACGCCGTCGTTGTCGCTGTCTTCGACAATATCGACCGGGAATCCGGCGCCTTGGCCGAGTGAGTTGGCGGCCACTTCGATGCCCATGCCGTCGCTGAACGCCAGGGTTCGGGTGGTGTCGGCGCTGTTGTAGGCGACGTAGGTTTTCTCGCCGTTCTTGTTGAAGACGATGCCCAGGGCGTGGCCAATCGGGCGGACGCTGAAGTCCGGCTGGCCGAACAGCTGCAGCGTCTTCATGTGGTGGTAGGTGTGGGCGCGGGATTCACCGAATTCGATGCCGAGCGCCGGGTCGACGCCGTTGACCGGGTCGTCGCTGAGGTTGGTGTCTTTCCAGCGCTCGAGGGCGGCGTCCGGGTCGGTAAAGGCGAGGTATTCGCTGACGATGTCCTGCCAACGGACACGGACTTCCTCTTTGTTGAATATGCCGCCGTCGCCGTCCCAGAGGGCGTATTCGGTCCAGATGGCGTCGAAGTTGGTCTGGACGTAGGCTGGGTCCTTGCCGAGATACATCGAGGCGCCGGTGATCGGCAGCATGTTGATGCCGTGGGTCTGGATCGGGTCTTCGGTCCACCAGGTGGAGTGGTCGTAGCCGCCGCCCCAGACGCGGGAGACGTCGACGTTGCCGTAGGCGGGGTTGTCGAGGTCGCCGTACAGGTTGAACCAGTAGCTGTTGGCCGCTTCCACTTCCTGGGTGTAGAGGTAGATGCCCAGATCGCGGATCTCGGTGTCGCCGGTGGCTTCGCCCCAGAGGATCAGGCCGGCCCAGGCGTTGATCGCCTCGGACGAGGCTTCCTGGTTGTTGCCCCCGGACCAGTCTTCAAAGGTGTTTTCTTCATGCGGCACGGTGCCGGAGGCCCAGGAATGGCCTTCGTACGGATCGAACGCGCGCAGGAAGGGGTAGCGGCTGTCGCCACGCGCGGGGTTGGCGATGTCGTGGATCAGTTCCTTAACCATGCCGCCCCACTGGCTGTCTTCGGCCCATTGCGGGTCGCGCAGGGCGATCTGGGCGGCGGCCTGAATCCAGTAGCCGTAGTGGAAGTGGTGGTCGTTCAGGTCGGTATCGCTGTTGTAGCTGGCCGGGTAGCCGACGAGGGTGCCCCAGTCCTGGTCGTAGTAGAAGTAGTTGTCGGGGTTGGATTTGTCGGCGTCAAACCAGTATTCGAGCTGGCCTTTCAGGCTGTCGAACATCGTGTCGGTCAATTCGGCGATGTCCGGGTTGGTGTCGTCGAGCATGTCGGCGATGCTGACCAGGCCGTACAGGCGGTTCAGGTTCTTGCCCAGCCAGTAGGTGTCGTAGCCGGTGTTGGAACCGTCGACCCCTGGCTGAATGAACTTGGGTTCCAGGCTGTAGCCGTAACCGTAGTAGTCGGTCAGATGCTGGGTCAGTTGGGCGGTGGCATTGGCATCCGGCAGCTCGGGCAGGCTCGGCAGAATGCCGTTGAAGTCCTGCACTGTGGTGAAACCGGTGCCGGCGACGGTTTTCATGACGCCGCGGATGCTGTCGTATTGTTGCGTCAGCGCTGTCCCGTCGAGATTGCGCCATTGGTGCGGGTAGAGCGCCAGTACCGTGCCGGTCGCGGTGCTTTCTGGTTTGGCGTCGAGCGTGGCGTTGTAGTGGGTGTAGAGCTTGCCCTGTTGCTCGTTGTACTGCCAGTCAACCCGGGTGTCCGTGACGAAGTTGTAGGCGCGGGCCTGGTAAAAATCAAAGGTGTCGGCCAGGCCGTCGGGCAGGCCGGCGACGCTGAAATAGTCCCGCCCGGTGGGCAGGTCGGCCGAGATGGTGGTAGCGCCGATGGTCCATTGCGTGCCTTCGGGCGCGAACAGGCCGTAGTGGTTCCAGTCGCCGGTGACCGGATCGAGCACGCGCACCTGCAGGGCATGGCCGTCCTGTTGCACCACTTCCATCTGAGTGCCGCGTTTCAGGTCGATGCGCGGTTCGGCCTGTTCGAACTCGAAATACGCGAAAGGCAGGCCATGGCCGATGGTCGCGGCCATCGATTGGGTACCGTTGCCCATGACGATGCGGTAGGTCCAGTCGGTGACCCGGTCGGCACGGGCGTCCGGCGGGGAAAAGGTGGACGGTTTGACCACCAGATCGGCCTGGCCGATGTGGGAGCGGCGGACAACGGTTTCGCCCATGTAATCCAGCGGTTCGGTGGTCTCCGGCGGGTTGCCGATTTCGAAGCCTTCCGGCGTGGCCATAAAGGACAGCGGGTGGGCGTACAGTGCCTTGGAATACTGATCGACGATGACCGAGCTGGCCCAGTCGTTCGACGGAATCGGGCCGGTCATGTTGTCCGTCACATAGACGGTTTGTGGCAGCGATCGCTCGGAGCGGCATTGCTGTTCCCAGTCGAACAGCTGGCAGCCGACGCGTTCCAGGCTGACGGACCCCTGACCGATGGCTTCGGTCGGCCAGTCGGCGGCCCAGGTGGGGGCGGATAGCGTGATCAGCGTGGCAAGCAGGCAGCGGCCACGGGCGTTCGCCCGGTGCGGGCGCCCGGCCACAAGTTCGGTATGTTTCATGGTTGCCTCTATTGTTGTTGTGTTGGCGTTATTCGCTCGTTGTTTTTGTTGTTCCACCGGTAGGTCGGCGGGATGTTTCAGGAGTCAGCGCTTACACCTTTTTGCGCCCGGTCACCCCGTTTGAGGTGTTCGAACGACTGGCATCGGGAAGCCTTTCCACAATGACAGAATCAGGTTAGCGTATTTTTTAACCAGATGAAAGCGCTTACATTTAGATTTCATGAACCCTCTCACACACTGTGTTCATTCACCGCCGCTGCCGTTCACGCCCGTTATCGGCCGATCGTCCCGGTGCCTTGCCGTTCGTCGCCCGGGCCTGTGGCTTGCGGGTCAACGATTTAGGGTGGCTTCATCCACTCAATGACATGGGACTTGTTGTGAATCGATTGACTGTGATGGTGGTGTCCACCGTTTGTCTGACCTGGGGTTCGGCGGAGGCGGCCTCCGTGGGAATGCCGGAGGCGCCGACCTACAATACCGCGATTTCCCCGATCTTCGGCTACGATCCGGTCTACGGCACTATTCTGGGGGGCGCATGGTTTCGCTATCCGGCACCGGGGGCGGAACCGGAGCGGCCGCGTTATCAGGAAATCTTTGTTCAGGGGACCTTCGGCGGACAGTTCAGCGTCAAGGCGCGGCAGCGTCGCACCGATCTCTGGCCCGGCTGGGATCACACGGTGGCGGTCTCTGCCGATAATTTCTTCGACTACGAGTTTCCCGAAGGCGAGTCCGATTACGAACGGTTCGACCGGTGGACGCTGGATCTGGGCAACGAACTGGATCGCGCATTGACCGAGCGCTGGTCTGTTTTTGGCCGCTTGTCCGTCAGCGGACGGCATCACGAGCGGGACGGCGAGACGGTCATTGCGTATCCTGGCACGGGTGTGCGCTGGGACAGCCGGAATGCGAATCTGAACCCGAGGCAGGGCGGCTATGCGGTCGCGGCCGTCGATGTCCTGCCCGACGTACTGCACAGCGAAGATCTCGACAACACCGGCTGGCGCGGCGAGCTGGATCTGCGCCGGTACGTCCCCCTGTTCGAAGAGAGTGTGCTGGCGCTTCGGGCCGAAGGGGAGGTGACCGACGGCGATGTGTTCGAGGCGGCGTTGGGCGGCGATCGTCAGTTGCGCGGGTATGTGGCCCGTCGTTTTGTCGGTGATACTCGCCTGGCCACCCAGGCGGAACTGCGTTTTCCGATCGTCGGCTGGGTGTCCGGGGTGACCTTTGTCGAGACCGGCTGGATCGCTTCCGATGGCGATTGGGATAACCCGTCCAGCCTCGGGGGTGGCCTCCGCTTTGGTTTGCCGCCGGATGGTCAGATGAAGGTCCGGGCCGATCTGGGTGTGTCCGATGCGGGCGACATGCAATTCTTTGTCAGTTTCAATCAGGTGTTCTGATGAACCAAGCGATGTCAGCGAAACGGTATGTCATTCCAGGGGTGCTGAACCTGATGCTGATTCTGCCGGCCTCGGCGCTGGACTGGCGTCTGGAGGCCGACTGGGAGGCCGAACGGCAGGAAACCGTCGACGCACCACTGCCTTTGGTGGAGGAGACGCCCTTCGACTGGCGCGAGCGCTACGACCTGTCGGTCTCGCAGTCCGGCGCTCAGCTCGATCTGCGGTTCGAACCGCAGGCCGATTCGGCACTGCAGGTCCGTCAGGCGTTTTACGACGGCCGCCTGGGGGACTACGAGTTGACCCTGGGGCGAAAAAACCTGCACTGGGACTACGGTTATCTGGCCAACCCGCTGAACTGGCTCGGTCCCGAAGACGGCCGCTCCGAGACTCTGGCCGAGCCCCTGGTGTCGATTCAACAGTTTCGCGGCATCAATACGGACCAGGCCGTGTGCTCGCTGCGCCTGAACGACGAGCCGGAACTCTGTGCCCTTCGGACTCAGGGGTTCGCCGGCGCGCTCGACTGGCAGGCGCTGGTGGGGTATCAGGAGAGCTGGCGCGTCGGCGTCGGCGCCTCCTGGGTCCCCGGTCAGCGCTGGGAATATCACGGCTCCGTCGTCGGGTACGAATCGGCCGAGCGCTGGCAATACCGCGACAGCGCACTGGACCAAAGCGCCGGGGCGGCCTGGAACGGGCTGGTCGGCGCCCAGGTCAGCGGCGCATCCGGCTGGCAACTCTGGCTGGAGCATCACTACGACAGCCGGGCGCTGTCCGTCATCGACTGGCGGCGTCTGGCGGATGATCTGGATGTCTGGTCCGGTACGCCCCAGGCCATGGCACTGGCACCGGCCTGGCAAACGCCGACGCTGACCGAGCATCGCTCGATGATCCGCCTGACCCAGAATTGGGGAGACTGGGACCTGACCGGTACTTTGATCGGTTTCTGGGCCGATGAAGCGACGCCGCTGACCGACCTCGAATTGTCCTATGCCTGGACTCAGCAAGCCGAGGTGCGCGTAGGCTGGCAGTCCACCTCGTCCTCGGGCATTCTGGGCCGCATCGGCCGGTCCGATGTCTATCTCTTTGGCTTCAATTGGGTACTGGCACCATGAGCGCGTCTCCCCGCACCCCCTCGACAACCCAACGGACCTTCGGTGACCGGACCTTGTCCGAATGGGTGGTCGGTGTCGGGTCCACCGCCGTGATTTGCGCGCTGATCGCCTGGATGACCCAGTTGATGAACGAAGCCAGTTACTGGCTGAATCTGCGCATTTCACTTGGGTTCGGCATCAGTATGGTGCTTACCATCAACCTGTCCCATCTGGCCTGGCCGGACCGCTCGGAGCTGTTCAGGAACGGAATCGGGGTCAGCGTCGGTCTGGCGATCGGCATGGTCAATTTGCTGGCCGTGATCTTCGGCAACCCCTTCCAGATCGACTTTCGCGAGCAATGGGCGCTGATTCTCGGCAACATGGCGATTTCCGCGATGTTCAGCCTCATCGTGTTTTATTTCTTCTACACCACCTATCGGGTCCAGCGGTTGCACCGGGAAGTGAGCGAACACCAACTGCAGGCGGCCCGGAAAGACAAGGACCTGATGCTCAGTCAGCTCAAGTTGATGCAGAGCCAGATCGAACCGCATTTTCTGTTCAACACCCTGGCCAATGTTCAGGGGTTGATCGACCAGGATAGCGCGGCCGCCAAACAGCTGGTCGGTGAGCTCACCACCATGCTGCGCGCGAGCCTGCGCCGAACCCGTCAGGACCAGACCCGGCTGGATGAGGAGCTCACCATTGTGCGCAGTTATCTGGCGATCCAGGCCATCCGGATGGGGGATCGGCTGCGGTTTTCCATCGACGTGCCGGACGCGCTCGGCGATGTGCCGCTGCCGCCTTTACTGATTCAGCCTTTGGTGGAAAATGCCGTGGTGCATGGCATCGAGCCCAGCCCACAGGGCGGGTGCGTCGATGTCTTGGCCAGCCGGGAAGAGGGACGGTTATTGATCCGGATTCGGGATACCGGGCTGGGTCTGGGTAACGCCCCCAAGTCCAGTGGCGAAGGGGTCGGGCTGAGCAATGTCCGCGACCGACTGCGCATGCTCTATGGCGACGCCGCGTCGCTGACCCTGAAACCCGGCGAGGAGCAAGGCACCGAGGTGTGCCTGCGTGTGCCCCTGTCGACGGAGACACCGACGAATGACGGATGAACTCACGGCCATCATTGCCGATGACGAACCGGTACTGCGCTTTCATCTCAAGCAAATGCTGGGGGATGTCTGGTCCGAACTGGACGTGGCCGCCATGGCCTCCAGTGGGGACGAAGCCTGGCAACTGATCGAGACCGTGCGGCCCCGGGTCGTGTTTCTGGACATCAAAATGCCCGGCATGACGGGGCTGGATGTGGCCGAGCGCATGCAGCAGGCCGGTTTGACCCGGGAATGCGCCGTTGTGTTTCTCACCGCCTACGACGAATACGCCGTGCGGGCGTTCGAGCACGAAGCCATCGATTATCTGTTGAAACCGGTCGATGAAAAGCGGCTGGAACAGACCCGCGATCGTATTCTACAGCGCTTGACGCGGCCGGCTCCGACCCAAGTCGACCTGTCGGACCTGAAACGGCTGCTGAGCCGCGACGGATCCCGCGAATCCCTGCGCTGGCTGAACGTTCAGCGCGGCGAAGACATCCACATCATCGATGTGGCCTCGGTGCTCTATTTTCTGGCCGAGGACAAATACACCACGGTGGTGACCGACGAAGGCGAGTACCTGCTGCGCAAGTCCCTCAAGCAGTTGGAAGCGGAGCTGGACGATCAGGCCTTCTGGCGCATTCATCGGTCGACCCTGGTGCAGGTCGCCCGCATCGACCGGGTCGAGCGCAGTTTCTCCGGTCAATTGAAGGTGCATGTGCGCGGCGCGCGCAAACCGCTCGGCGTCAGCCGCCGCTTTGCCGAACGCTTCAAAACCATGTAGCCGCTGGCTCCAAAGCTGTGCCGTTTATTCCCTCAGACAACCATTCGTCGATTTGACCCACATCATCCCGCCCGTCGCCATAGAGTGGCTTCATACCTTAATAACAAGGAGAGAAGCCATGCGAACCCTGACGATACTCACACTGCTGTTCAGTCTCTGGATCCCCGCGACCTTCGCGGAATCCACCCCCTACGGCCCGGAAGTCGAAGAAGCCTACCGGTATTACCTGGCCGGTACCGAGGGCGATAAAAAAGCCACAGGAAACGCGGTCTCGATGCTGGAAACCCTGCGCGATGAACACCCGGAGGACCCGCTGATCCTGACGCTGCTCGGCGGCAGCCAGACGTTGCAAGGCCGGGACGCCTGGATGCCCTGGAACAAGATGAGCCTGACCGAGGACGGCCTGGCCGCCATGGGTAAAGCCCAGCGCCTGCTGCGCCCGGAACACGATGAGTGGAGGTTCGACAGTCTGCCGGTCAGCCTGCAGGTGAAGAGCCTCGCCGGCATCACCTTCACCCAGGTGCCGGACTTTTTCGGCCGCTTCGAACAGGGCTATGCGCTGTTGCTGGAATCCAGCCAGAGCCCGCTGCTCGACGAAGTGGCGCCCGAGGTGCACAGCTACATCCACTATTACGCGGCGCTGGCGGCCAAGCAGGCCGAGGAAAAGGACCGGCAGATCCAGTTGTTGCAACGCCTGGCGGCGCTACCGGTAGACGACGACTTCACAACGGCGGCGCGCGACGCCCTGGCGGAGGCGGGAGAGTGACATGAGCCTGCTCCGAACACGACAATTGACCAAGAGCTATCACCTGGACGAGGTCGAGCAACGGGTCCTCACGGGTGTCGATCTGGAACTGGTTGCCGGGGAATTCGTCGGGCTGGTCGGACCTTCCGGCTGCGGCAAGACGACCCTGCTGAACCTGTGCGGCCTGATCGACCGGCCGGACAGCGGCCAGTTGTTCTGGCACGACCGGGAACTCACCGGTCAAACCCAGGCGTACCTGACCGAACTGCGCCGCCGCACCATCGGCTTTGTGTTTCAGGATTTCAATCTGATCCCGGTGATGAGCGCCTGGGACAACATCGCCTACCCCCTGATGCTGTTGGGGATGTCCGGAACGGAACAGAAAGAGCGGGTGCGGTCCCTGGCCGAAGCCGTGGGCATCGACACCCTGCTGGACAAGCGACCGGCCCGGCTGTCCGGCGGTCAGCGCCAGCGGGTGGCCATCGCCCGGGCACTGGCCAAGCGACCGGAGTTGATCATCGCCGACGAACCGACGGCCAGCCTCGACGAGGATACCGCGTTGACCGTGGTCGAGTTGCTGCGCGATCTGGGACGACAGTACGGATCCACTGTGCTGGTGGCGACGCACGACGCCCGCCTGACGCGCTGGTGTGACCGACTGATCCGGCTGCATCACGGCCATCTGGTTCACAATTCGACCACCGAGGGCGTGACCGCCGGGGAGGTGCTGGTATGAAATGGCTGCTGCTGGCCTGGAGCAATCTGGGCCGAAACCGGCGTCGAACCCTGGCGACCCTGATGCTCACCGCGATCGGGGTGACCGGCATCATGGCGACCAGCGGGTTCGCGCTCTACACCTATGAGTCCCTGCAGGAATTCGCGATGCGCGACAAGGGGCACGTCATCCTGACCCATCCGGATTTCTACTCCGAACAGGAAGACTTCCCGCTGCAATACGGGCTCGAGGAGGCGGCCTCGTTGCAACGGACACTGCTCGGCGACGAGGAGGTGCGCGACACCCTGGCCACAGTCGAGTTCAGCGGCCTGATCACCAACGGGGATAAATCGACCATTTTCCTGGGCGAAGGCGTCGAACCCGAGCTGTTTCAGGTGCGCGGTCCGGTGATGCAATTGAACGACGGCCGCTTGTTCGGCGTGAGCGAAGACAACACCGATGCCCAGGCACTGATCGGGCAATCCCTGGCCAATAACCTGAAAGTGGGTGTCGGCGATGGCCTGACGCTGATGAGCACAACCGTCGATGGCGCGCTCAATGCGATCGATGTCGTGGTGCGCGGTATCGTCTCCACCGGGGTCCCGGAGATGGACAGTCGCCTGGTCATGACGCAAATCGAGGACGCCCAGCGCCTGTTGAACAGCGACCGCGTGACCCGCATCGGGGTCTACCTGAGCGACAACGACGACGCCGACGACTATTACCGGCAGCTGGTCGAAGCCTACCCCGAGCTCGGCGTGACCGCCTGGCATGAACGGGCCTTCTTCTACAAGAGTGTGCGCAACCTCTATAACCGCATCTTCGGTGTCATGGGCGTGGTCATCCTCGCCATGGTTGGCTTCGCCATCTTCAACACAGCGTCGATGAGCGTCATGGAGCGCATTCGGGAAATCGGAGCGCTCGCGGCCATGGGCACCCGGCGCCGGGAGATTCTGCGCCTGTTCCTGATGGAGGCCGGTTTGATCGGTGGGCTGGGCAGCCTGGTTGGTCTGGCGCTGGCTGGACTGTTGTCCCTCGGGTTGATGGTTTTCGAGGTGCAGATGCCGCCACCGCCGGGGCAGACCGAAGGGTACCCGCTGCAGGTGTACTGGTCGCTGCAGGTCGCCTGGATCAGTTCGGCCCTGGTCATCGCTCTGTCGGTTCTGGCAAGCGGATTCGCCACCCTGAAAGGTGTTCGTAAACCCATTGTGGAGGCTCTGAATTATGCGTAGTCCAATCATGCGCAGCCCCTGGCCGTTTATCATGATTCTGGCGATCATCACCATCGGGTCGTTGCGGGCCGACGAAGCCCCGGAATTGGCGGTGCTGGATTCGGCCCGAACGGGCGAGGGCAACGTCAGGGTCGATACCCTGATCGAAGTGCGGGAAAACGGAGAACTGGTCCGATCCAGTGAGTACGACGTTTACGTAGGAACGGACAGACGGTCGCTGGCGCTGGTGCGCAGTGGCCGCGAAGCCGGCCAGAAAATCCTGATGCTGGACGACCAGTTCTGGCTCTTCCTGCCGTCGAGCCAGCGCCCGATCCGGATCACTCCGATGCAGAAAATGCTCGGCGAAGCGTCCATCGGCGACATCGCTTCACTGCGTTGGCAGGAAGACTACCGGGTAGTCGAGCGGGTACCGCAGGCGGACGACCAACTGATGTTGACGCTGGAAGCAGCCCGCGCCGGTTTGAGTTATCAGCGTGTGGAACTGACGGTCCGGGCCGGGGATTTCGCGCCCTTGTCGGCCCGGTTTTTCCTGACCTCGGGTAAACTGGCCAAGACGGCCGACTTCCACCTGGACGAATCCGGTCCGGAACTGGTCGTGACAGGCCTGTCGCTGACTGACGAGGTCATGGGCGAGGAGGTGACCCGCATCGAATATCGCGAGGTGGCCTCGGTCGAGATCCCCGAGCGTTGGTTTTCGCCGGCGTTTCTGGCGCGAAACCGACTCGATTGATTGTTGACCGGCCGGTGGAATACAGGTGATTCCGCGGCTTTGTATTGATACACTGTCCAACCGGCGAACGTCATGTCGACCGAACGCCGGTCCAACGCGATCACGCCCATCGGTGTGATCCTGACAGGGAGGAGACCATGACTCTCAAACAACTCTGGATGGCGACCGTGACACTGCTGTTGACGGTGATGCTCAGCCAGCCCAGCGCGCTGGTGAATCTGGCGCTGTCGTTTGGCGATTCGTTGGTGTGGGTGGCGCTGAACGTCCTGGAACATCTGGCCGATGCCGCTCTGAATCATTGATCCGTCGATCTTCTTCTCTGACTGTTTGTGCAACTGAGGCCGGCGTATATTGCGTTTGCTGCAATATAACGCGCGACGTGGCATAATCGGCTGCAGTCAGAGGAGGTTCCGTCTATGGATCTGCGCGCGCTCAAGCAGTTCTTGCACTTATCCCAAACACTGCATTACGGCAAAACATCCGAGGCCATGCACGTCAGCCCGTCCACGCTGAGCCGCAGTATCGCTCGGCTGGAAGACGAACTGGGGGCCACCCTGTTCGAGCGGGACAACCGCACGGTCGTGCTCACCCAGGCTGGCCGATTGTTCCGGGAATTCGCCGAGTCCACGCTGGCCCAGTGGCAGGATTTGCGCCACAAACTGCAGAACGACCCGATCGAGCTGCGTGGCCAGATCCGGCTGTATTGTTCGGTCACGGCCAGCTATACCTTCATGCTCGACCTGTTGACCGAATTCCGGTCCCGTTACCCCAATATCGAGGTGATTCTCGAAACCGGGGACTATGCCATGGCCATGCAGAAGGTGATGGACGACGAGACCGACATCGCCGTCGCGCCGCGCCCGGATCATCTGCCCAACCCGCTGATGTTTCATTCCATCGTCGAAACACCGTTGGAATTCATCGCGCCGGCCATCGACTGCCCGGTTCGGGCCCAGTTGGCCGAGTCGCCGATTCCCTGGGGACAGATCCCGTTCATTGTTTCCGAGTACGGCCTGGCCCGTAAACGTCTGGACCAGTGGTTCCGGTCGCACAGCTTCAAACCGACCATCTACGCCCAGATCGCCGGCCATGAAGCCATCGTCAGCATGGTTGGCCTGGGCTTTGGCGTCGGTGTCGTTCCCGGGCTGGTCATTGAAAACAGCCCGTTGAAGGACAAGATCGTCCGCATCGAGACCGATACCGAACTGCAGCCTTTCGACGTGGGCGTCTGCGTTCTGAACCGGCGCCTGCAGGATCCATTGGTCAACGCCTTCTGGCGCACCGCCTCGGAGTTGAACCAGACGACCTGACGCATTCCGGCCGCCTTCGGCTAGACTGACAGCCCCGGCGGCCACACATTGACTGAATATAGGGGGACCCATGCGTTCCACAGAAAACACCGAGACCGTCTCGGATCGCTTGCCCATACAACCCAATGGCCATCCCCGGCGGGGCGTGTATTTGTTGCCCAATCTGCTGACCACCGCCGCGTTGTTCGCCGGCTTCTATTCGATTATTTCGTCCATCGGCGGCGATTTCGTCAAAGCGTCGGTGGCCCTGCTGGTGGCCCAGTTGCTCGATGGCATGGATGGCCGGGTCGCACGGATGACGCACACCCAGAGCGAGTTCGGCGCCCAGTACGACAGCATGTCCGACAACCTCGCCTTTGGTGTGGCACCGGCGTTGCTGGCCTTTCAGTGGTCCCTGCACAGCCTGGGTAAGCTGGGCTGGGTCGCGGCCTTCATCTTCGTCGCCGGTGCCGCCCTGCGGCTGGCGCGATTCAACATCCAGATCAACACCGTCGACAAGAAGTTCTTCGTCGGCCTGGCCAGCCCGGCCGGTGCCGGCATCGTCTGGGCGACCGTCTGGGCGCTGACCGAATCCGGTGTGTCCGGCGAGTCCGTGGCCTGGATGATGGTTGTCCTGGTTCCGGTGATCGGGGCTTTAATGGTCAGCCCGGTGCGCTACTATTCGTTCAAGGATCTCAGCGATCGCGGTCGCGTACCCTTTGTCGTATTGCTCATCGCCGTGATGGTCATCGCCATCATCGCGCTGGATCCGGCCAAGGTGCTGTTGGCGATCGCGGTGCTCTATGCCCTGTCCGGCCCGGTTTTTGAAGTCTGGCGTCGCATGCGCCAATACCGAAATGCGCGCAAGGCGGGAACTTCCCGATAGCAAACCGGTCGTAATGGCAGGACGTACATCTTTCCACACTCTTGCGGACTGCCATTATGTTGATTAAACGCCCCACGGATCTGACCGAAAACGATGTAACCCCCCGCCAGTCCTACCTGAACCGGCGCCAGATCATGCAGGCCGCCGGTGGTCTGGCACTGGCCGGCCTGGTTCCGGGGGCGTTCGCCACGCCACCGGCCGCACCGCACTGGTTGGCGCAAAAGGTCGAGAACACCCTGTTCCGCAGTGTCAGTACCGAAGACGGCCTGACCGAAAAAGCGGATGTGACCTCCTACAACAACTTCTATGAATTCGGCACCGGCAAGGACGACCCGGCCAAATACGCCGATGAATTCAACCCATACCCCTGGCAAATCGAAGTCGGCGGCCTGTGCGACAAACCCGGAACCCTGGATCTGGAAAGCCTGGTCAGCGCGCGTCAGACCGAGGAGCGCATCTATCGTTTGCGCTGTGTCGAAGCCTGGTCGATGGTCATTCCCTGGGTCGGCATCGAGCTCGGTACGCTGCTCAAACAGTTCGAACCGCGCTCCAGCGCCAAATACGTGGCCTTCCAGACGCTGTTCCGGCCCGAGGAAATGCGTGGCCAGAAGAGCCGTTTTTCCTTCATCGACTATCCCTACGTGGAAGGACTGCGCATGGACGAAGCCATGCACCGGCTGTCATTCCTGGCCATCGGCATGTACGGCGAACCCCTACCGAACCAGAATGGCGCGCCGATCCGACTGGTCGTGCCCTGGAAATACGGATTCAAGAGCATCAAGTCCATCGTCAAGATCGAGTTCGTCGAGGAAGAGCCGCCGACCACCTGGAACCTCGCCAGCGCCCGCGAATACGGTTTCTACAGCAACGTGAACCCCAATGTGGACCATCCGCGCTGGAGCCAGGCCAACGAACGGCGCATCGGCCCCAACGGCAACATCGAACGCATCCCGACAGCGATGTTCAACGGCTACACCGAAGTCGCTTCCCTCTATGAGGGCATGGACCTGCGGAAGTTCTTCTGATGGCGTTTCCAATCAAACTGAACCAGGGGCCGGTGTGGTGGGTCCTCTTCCTGGCGGCACTGGCACCGGCGGCCTACTACTGGGGCTTGTTCCTGTTCGACCCCCGGGCATTGGGCGTGGACTCTCTCGAAGTCATCCTCCAGGAAATGGGACGATGGACGCTCTGGATGTTGTTGATCACGCTGGCGTGCTCGCCGTTGAAGCGCCGCACCCCGATCAACAAGGCCGTTCGCTATCGGCGGATGCTCGGCTTGTTTACCTTCTTCTATGCGAGCTTGCATCTCAGCATCTACCTGATCGGCTGGATCGAGCTGGACTTGGCCGTGTTTATCGAAGACCTCGGCAAGCGCCCTTTCATCTACCTGGGCATGATCGCCTGGACCGGCCTGCTGGCCCTGGCGGTGACCTCGCCCAAGGCGATGGTGCGCCAGTTGAAGAAGAACTGGAAACGACTGCACCGTGTTGTCTACGGCATTTTGGTATTGGCGGTCATCCACTTCTGGATGCAATCCCGAGTGTCCTCCCTCGAGGCCTGGCTCTATACCTTCATCGCCATCATCCTGCTGGGCGAACGCCTCCTGGCCAAATTCGCCAAACCCCAAAGAAGAACCACAGCCATAGCGTAGGGTGCCACTTTGTAGGGTGGGTCGGTCCGACGCTTCGGCCGCCCACCAATAAGAAACCTCCCATTCCTACAATGTCGGCACATATGGCCAACCCACCGCGCACGCTGAATGCCATGCCCGGTTCTACTCCCCTGGTGGGCGGTGCCCACCCTACATCAATCTGCCCGATATGTAGGTTGGATTAGGCCGAAGGCCGTAATCCAACACCCTTACCCCGCCACAAAGCCCCCCAAACACCGCTCAGTCACATTCCCGTCAACTTTTTCCGATTCAGCCCTTGACCGGCGAAAGAAAAAGACTATTATACGCCTCCCTCGCAGCCAACGGCGGCGAGGACGTCGGATTCGGGCGGCTTTTGAAGCGGGTGTTGCACCTACCTCGAAAGCACTTTTTAAAGCGCACCTAAGTGATTGTTTTAAAAAGAAAAAAGCTCAGAAAACGGTTGACAACGCGGCGCAGATCATTAAGATACGCA
>NZ_BMXR01000005.1:0-71460 GCF_014651855.1 Saccharospirillum salsuginis | reverse complement strand
CGTTGAGCTAACCGATACTAATGGCCCGTGCGGCTTGGCCATATAACGCCCAAGGGGTGTTGGCGCCGTAACGCAAGACGAAGAATTGAAGGTTCGCCAGTCAGAGACTGACTGAAGAGCCGCTTGGTAGCAGACCGAGACTTGAGAGAAAGAACTTGATCAGTGCGAATTGGGTGTACTGCATCGGAACGGGAAAGCCATAGAGCAATCCTGAACCATACCGCAGTCACCAACCAGTTTGCTTGACGACGATAGAGCTGTGGAACCACCTGACTCCTTGCCGAACTCAGAAGTGAAACGCAGCCTCGCCGATGGTAGTGTGGGGTATCCCCATGTGAGAGTAGGTCATCGTCAAGCTTTTAATACCAACCCCCGGTACCGCAAGGTATCGGGGGTTTTTGCGTTGTGGGTGCGTTAAAAACCGTGCCCATGGAACGGTTCGGGGCCGGGTAGAATGCCCCGGTGGGCGACCGAGGTGTCGGACCATCCCACCCTACGGGTACGGTGCCGCAGTACGTAGGGTGGGCACCGCCCACCAGGGGAGGATACCGCTCTCGCCGTCAATGACGACCGCCTCTGTCGTAGGTTGGATTAGCCGCAGGCGTAATCCAACAATGGGGCGGTGGCGCGGTTTCGTGCCCGGGCCACCATTGTCGGATTACGCTGCGCTAATCCGACCTACCCAACTACCGAACACGACGGCCTCAGTTGATTAAACCCCCAACAAACAGATGGTTTTTCAACGAAGCCCGAACTCGGTATACTTGCGCGACCTTCGAATTCAACAGCAAATATGCGGGCCCGATAATGAAAAAACTGCTAGCTCTGACGACGTTTGCCCTGCTGGCCGGTCTGGCATGGGGCGAATCCTATGACGACCAGGTCGCCGAGCGACTGAAGCCTGTCGGCAATGTGTGTATCCAAGGCGAAGCCTGTGAAACGGCCAGTGTGGCCGCGGCCGCTCCGGCCAGCAGCGGGCCGCGCAGTGGCGAGGAAGTCTATGACTCCGCCTGTGCCGCCTGTCATGCCTCTGGCGCCCTGAATGCGCCGATCCTGGGTGATGCCGAGCAATGGGGGCCTCGTGTCGACAAAGGCGTTGAAACCCTCTATGACCACGCTATCAATGGCTTCAACTCCATGCCCGCCAAAGGCGGTAATGCGAGCCTGAGCGATGAAGAAGTCCAGGCGGCTGTGGATCATATGGTGGAAGCCGTACAGTAAAGCCGGTCCCACCTTCTACGAAAAAGGCAGCCCTGGGGCTGCCTTTTTTGCTTCCGGGGAGCTCATTTGACCGATTTCCCACCTGAACCACCAGTACGTCGGGGCTTCAAATAATCTGAACGCCCGGGTCAGAAACTCCTGCTTTGATCCCCGCCCGCTTACGCTACTCTATATAAAAATTCAACGTCGGCCTGACAGGCTGCGCGAACCAACGCAGAGGAGTAACGCTATGGGCCTTCTGGTCAACGGTCAGTGGCAGGACAAGTGGTATGACACCAGCAAGAGCGGTGGCAAGTTCCAGCGCGAGGATGCCTATTTTCGCAATTGGGTAACGCGCGATGGCGAGGCCGGCCCGAGCGGGCGTGGCGGGTTCAAGGCCGAGAGCGGCCGCTATCATCTCTATGTGTCCCTGGCCTGCCCCTGGGCGCACCGGACCCTCATATTCCGCCACTTGAAAAGGCTGGATGACCACATCGACGTATCCATCGTCCACCCGGACATGCTTGAGAACGGTTGGGAGTACCAGGGCCCGGATGTGGGCAGCCCGGCGCCGATCGGTGACCGTCTTTACGGCAGTCTCTACCATCACGAGCTCTATACCCGCGCCAAACCCGACTATACCGGCCGCGTAACGGTGCCCGTACTCTGGGACAAACACCAGGAAACCATCGCCAGCAACGAGAGCGCCGAAATCATCCGGATGTTTAATTCCGAGTTCGACCACATCACCGGCAACGATCGGGATTTCTACCCGGCCCCGCTGCGCGATGAGATCGACGCCGTTAACGAGCGGGTCTACCACACGGTCAACAATGGCGTGTACAAGACCGGCTTCGCCACCACCCAACCAGCCTATGACGAAGCGTTCGACAGTCTGTTCGACAGTCTGGACTGGCTCGAGGATCGGCTGGGCAGGCAACGCTATCTGGCCGGAGACCGGGTCACCGAGGCCGACTGGCGCCTGTTCACCACCCTGGTGCGCTTCGATCCGGTCTATGTCGGGCACTTCAAGTGCAACCGCAACCGGATCGCGGACTTCCCCAACCTGCAGAACTACCTGCGGGACCTTTACCAGCAGCCGGGCATTGCGGCGACGGTCGACCTGGTCCACATCAAACGGCACTATCACTTCAGTCACCGGACCATCAATCCGCATGGCATTATCCCCAAGGGGCCGGCCCTGACGCTCGATGCCCCGCACGACCGGGATCGTTTCAGGAACGGATAACACGGTCGGGTCAAGGAATCGTCAGGCGAGGACATGGACGTCTCCCGGGTGTTATCATCGGCGTCCAATCCCGGACGGACGGAGCCGATGATTCACCCGCAATTTGATCCTGTCGCCCTGCACATCTGGGGGCCGATCCAGATTCAATGGTATGGCCTGATGTACCTGCTCGGTTTCATCGCCGGGTTGTATCTGGGCATCTGGCGCGCCAAACGCCAGCCCTGGCGGGGGTTCACGCCGGAGCAGGTCGGCGATCTACTGTTTTACATCGTACTCGGCATCGTCATTGGCGGCCGGGCCGGCTATGTCCTGTTCTATCATCTCGATCTCTTTTTCCAGAATCCGCTCTATCTGTTCCGCATCTGGGAAGGCGGCATGAGCTTTCACGGCGGCTTTCTGGGCGTGGCTCTGGCGGTCATCCTCTTCGCCCGGCGTTACAACAAACCCATCTTCGCGGTCGGGGACTTCGTCGCGCCCCTGGTGCCGCCCGGTCTGTTTTTCGGACGTCTGGGCAACTTCATCAACGGCGAACTCTGGGGCCGGCCAACGGATGTGCCCTGGGGCATGATCTTTCCCCAGGTCGACGGTCTGACCCGTCACCCTTCCCAGCTTTACCAGATGGCCGGCGAAGGTCTGGCGCTGTTTCTGTTGCTGTGGTGGTTCAGTCGCAAGCCGCGCCCGCGCAAGGCCGTGGCGGGCTTTTTCATGATCGGCTACGGGGTCTTCCGCACGGCCGCGGAGTTCTTCCGCGAGCCGGATGCTCATTTGGGCATCCTCGCGATGGGATTTGTGACCCAGGGCATGCTGCTCAGTCTGCCGATGATTCTGGTCGGCATCGGCTTGATGGTTTGGGCCTATCGCACACCCATTTTTGAAACACCTGTCGAGACTCCGTCGTCCAAGACGGGCAAGCGCAAGAAACAAGGCAAAAACGCATGAAGCAATACCTCGATCTGATTCGACACATCAAGGCCCACGGCAATGAGAAAGAGGACCGGACCGGCACCGGCACGACCAGCATTTTCGGCTATCAAATGCGGTTCGATCTGCAGGAAGGCTTTCCGCTGGTCACCACCAAGAAATTGCACCTGCGCAGCATTATCCATGAATTGCTCTGGTTCCTCAGCGGCGATACCAACATCCGTTACCTGAAGGAGAACAAGGTTCGCATCTGGGACGAATGGGCCGACGAAAACGGCGACCTGGGGCCGGTCTACGGCCAGCAGTGGCGCCATTGGCGCACGCCGGACGGCGACACCATCGACCAGATCAGCCAGGTGTTGAACACCATTCGGACCAACCCCGACAGCCGCCGCATGCTGGTCGTCGCCTACAACCCGGCCGATGTCGACAAGATGGCGCTGCCGCCGTGCCACAGCCTGTTCCAGTTCTATGTGGCGGACGGCAAGCTGAGTTGCCAGCTCTATCAGCGCTCCTGCGACGTTTTCCTGGGGCTGCCGTTCAACATCGCCAGTTACGCGCTACTGACCCACATGATGGCGCAACAGGCCGATCTGGACGTCGGCGAGTTTGTCTGGAGCGGCGGCGATGTGCACATCTACAGCAACCATCGCGAACAAACCGACCTGCAACTGACGCGCGAACCCTACCCGCTACCGCGGTTGACCATTCATCGCAAGCCGGACTCCCTGTTCGACTATCATTACGAAGATTTCGAGATCGTCGGCTACCAGGCTCACCCCCATATCAAAGGGGTCGTAGCCGTCTAGTCTAGACTGGTTATCGGATCCTCGTCGCCCCTGTCCGGTTAAGGAAACCCATGCCACAGACAACCACCAAGACCGCGCCGAACGCTTTGTCGGCGCAGCAACTCAAGGCGCAGGTCGACCTGAGCCATTTGAACATTGAAACCACGGCCGACCTGGAAGGCTCAAGCGGTTTCCTGGGCCAGCCCCGCGCCAAGAATTCGCTCGAATTCGGCATCGCCATGCGCGGTTCCGGCTACAACCTCTATGTGATGGGGGAGTCGGGTACCGGTCGCCAGTCGCTGGTCTCCAAGTACGTCAAAGAACTGGCCGAAACCCAATCCTCGCCGTCCGAATGGGCCTACATCAACAACTTCGAAAACCCGCGCGAACCGATGACGCTGGAATTGCCGGCATCGCGCGGCGAAGAGCTGTTGAAGGCGATCAACACCTTCATCGAAGACCTGATGGACACCTTCCCGGCGGCCTTCGAGAACCCGACCTACCAGCGCAAACGCACCGCCATCGACCGGACGTTCAATCAGAAATACGACGCCGCCATGGCGGTGGTCGAGCGCTTCGCCAACCAGCACGACATCGCCGTGGTGTCGGACGGCAACACCGTCATGCTGTTGCCGGTAATCGAAGGTAAGGCGCTGGACGAGACCGAGTTCGCGCAACTGCCGGAGGACCTGCGTGGCGAGTTCCAGCGTCGCATCAGCGAGATCGAGGAGTACCTGAACGAACAACTGCTCGAACTGCCGACCTGGAAGCGCAACAGTTCCGAACAGCTGCGGCAGCTCAATACCGAAACGGTTCAACAGGCGATCAAACCGCTGCTCAAGGAACTGGAGGTCAAATACCAGAGCCAGTTGTCGGTTTTGCGCTACCTGCGCGCCGTCAAAAACCATCTGCCGGAAATGATCCTGGAACTGTACGCCGATGAAATGGGTCTGGAGGTGCGCAGCGACCAGGAACGCAAGCAGGCGCTGCAGACCTATCTGCGGCCCAACCTGTTGACGCAGCATGAGATCAACACCGGCGCCCCGGTTGTTTATGAAATGCTGCCGACCTATCAGAACCTGTTCGGCCGCATTGAATACAGCACCCAGCAGGGCACGCCGGTCACCAACTACCAGTTGATCCGTCCGGGCAGCCTGTTGCGGGCCAACGGCGGTTACTTGATTCTGGATGCGGAAAAACTGCTGATCGAACCCTTCGCCTGGGATGCGCTCAAGCTCGCGCTGAAAACCAAGCAACTGAAAATGGAATCGCCCTTCCTGGACGTCAGCCTGATGCATTCGATCACGCTCAGCCCCCAGAGCATTCCGCTGAACGTGAAAATCATCCTGCTTGGTTCGCGGGATATCTATTACCAGTTGCAGGAGTGGGACCCGGAATTCAACGAACTCTTCCGGGTGCCGGTCGATTTCGACAACTTCATACCGCGCAATCAGGATACCGTCGATAACCTTATCCTGCGCATCAAAGCCTACGGCGAAGACAAGGGTCTGCGACCGCTGACGCGAGCGGCCCTGGCCCGGCTGATCGAATACAGCCTGCGCGAGGCGGAGCATCAGTCCCGACTGTCCGCCCAGGTGATCAAGGTATTCAAGGTGTTCGCCGAGGCCGACTTCCTGTGTCGTCACGACGAGACCAAGTTCATCGACCAGAACCACATCGAGCGCGCGCTCGATGCCGCCGAATACCGCAACAGCCGCATCGCTGATCAGATCCTGTCCGAGATCCAGGAAGGCACCGTGCTGATCGACACCGAAGGCGACCGTGTCGGCTGCGTGAACGGCCTGACGGTGATGGAAATCGGCGAGAGCCGGTTTGGTTCCCCGGCGCGCATCACGGCCACCGTTCATGTCGGGGCCAAGGGCGTTGTCGATATCGAACGCGAAGTCGAACTGGGCCAGGCCATCCACAGCAAGGGCGTGATGATTCTCAGCGGCTTCCTGGGGCACGAATTCGGCCGCCGTTTCCCGCTGACGCTGTCGGCCCACATCGCCATGGAGCAAAGTTACGGCCACATCGACGGTGACAGCGCCACCGTGGCGGAATACTGCGCGCTGCTGTCGGCCATCGCCCAGGTCCCGGTGCATCAGGGATTCGCCGTCACCGGTTCGATGAATCAGTTGGGCGAGGTTCAGGCTGTCGGCGGCGTCAACGAGAAGATCGAAGGCTTCTTCAAACTGTGTGAACAGCGCGGCCTGACCGGGCGACAGGGGGTGATCATCCCCGCGGACAACGCCAAGCATCTGATGCTCAAGCAAGCCGTCATCGAGGCGGTCAACGACGGACGTTTCCACATCCATGCCGTGCGGCATGTCTACGACGTGCTGTCATTGCTGACCGGTATGACACCGGGCGGCATGGATGCCAAAGGCCTGTTCGGCAACGACACGCTGAACGGCAAGGCCCAGGCCGAATTGAAACAGCTGTTCGAACATTATCAGGACAGCGACGAAGACGATTGAACCCGGGAGCCGGGGCGACCACCGTTGACGGTGGCCCCTGGCTCTCGCGGATGCAAAGCCCCTCGCCATCGACTACCCTGCCAGAGACGATCACAGCGGCCTCCAAGGTCGGCCCAATAGCCCAGACTTGAGTTGGATCGACTAATGTCGCATTGTGCCTGCGCGCTGTGAATCAACAATGTAAGGCTACTTTCTGGAATTATTTTCAAAAACAAAAACGAGGATGCGAGATGGAAACCAAAGTCTATCCGGTGCCTGCGGCCGCCCGCGATCGCGCTTTGATCAAGAACGAAGACTACGAACGCCTCTACCGGCAGTCCATCGAGGACAACGAAGGCTTCTGGCGTGAACACGGGCAGCGCTTGGACTGGTTCAAACCCTACACCCAGGTGCGGGATGTCAGCTTCGACAAGAACAACCTGCACATCAAATGGTTCCACGACGGCACCTTGAACGTCGCCTACAACTGCATCGACCGCCACCTCGACAAGCGCGGCGATCAGACCGCCATCATCTTCGAGGGCGATGAGCCGAGCGATGAGAAGATCGAGATCACCTACCGCCAGTTGCACGGTCACGTCAGCCGGCTGGCGAACGCCCTGAAAGACCTGGGTGTGAAGAAAGGCGATCGGGTGACCGTCTACATGCCGATGGTTCCCGAAGCGGCTTATGCCATGCTGGCCTGCGCCCGCATCGGCGCGATTCATTCCGTCGTCTTCGGCGGCTTTTCCCCGGACGCCCTGGCCGGCCGCATCGAGGATTGCGACTCCAACGTCGTCATCACCGCCGATGAAGGCGTACGCGGCGCCAAGAAGATCCCGTTAAAGGCCAACGTCGACAAGGCGCTGGAAAACAAGGGCACCGAGTGTGTCGACAAGGTGTTGGTCGTTCGTCGGACCGGTGGCGACATTGACTGGAAAGACGGTCGCGACGTCTGGTATCACGAGGCCGTCGACAAGGCCAGCGACGACTGCCCGGCCGAAGAAATGAACGCCGAAGATCCGCTGTTCATCCTCTACACCTCCGGTTCGACCGGCAAACCCAAGGGCGTCATGCACACCACCGGCGGGTATCTGGTGTACGCGTCCATGACGCACGAATATGTCTTCGATTATCAGGACGGTGACGTCTACTGGTGTGCCGCCGACGTCGGCTGGATCACCGGTCACAGCTATATCCTGTACGGACCGCTGGCCAACGGCGCCAAAACGCTGATGTTCGAAGGCGTGCCGACCTACCCCTCGGTCAAGCGCATCGCCCAGGTCATCGACAAACACCAGGTCAATGTCCTGTACACGGCGCCGACGGCCATCCGGGCGCTGATGTCCAAGGGCGACGAGGCCACCTCCGGTACCGACTTGTCTTCGGTCCGGCTGCTCGGCTCGGTCGGCGAGCCGATCAACCCGGAAGCCTGGGAGTGGTACCACGATCACTACGGCCGCAGCGAAGTACCCATCGTCGATACCTGGTGGCAGACCGAGACCGGCGGCATCATGATCACGCCGCTGCCCGGTGCGACCGATCTCAAGCCCGGCAGCGCCACAAGGCCTTTCTTCGGCGTGCAGCCGGCGCTGCTCGACAACGCTGGCCGCGTGCTCGACGGCGCCGTCCAGGGCAACCTGGTCATCACCGACAGCTGGCCCGGACAGATGCGCACCGTCTACGGCGATCATGATCGTTTCATCCAGACCTACTTCAGCACCTACGAGGGTTACTACACCACCGGTGACGGGGCCCGTCGCGACGAGGACGGCTATTACTGGATCACCGGCCGGGTCGACGACGTCCTGAACGTCTCCGGTCACCGCCTGGGCACCGCCGAGATCGAGAGCGCCCTGGTCGCGCACGACGCCGTGGCCGAGGCCGCCGTGGTCGGTTACCCGCACGAGGTCAAAGGGCAGGGCATCTACGTGTACATCACACCGATGACCGGTGTCGTGCCCAGCGATGAGCTGACCAAAGAGCTGGTGCAGTGGGTGCGCAAGGAGATCGGCCCGATCGCCTCGCCGGACCTGATCCAGTGGACCGACGGTCTGCCCAAGACCCGTTCCGGCAAGATCATGCGCCGCATTCTGCGCAAGATCGCCGCCAACGAGTACGACGCTCTGGGCGATACCTCGACACTGGCGGACCCGACCGTGGTCGACGAACTGATCGACCAGCGACTCAACCGCTGAGGGTACCTAATGGAGCTCGGCCAGACTGAGCTCCGTCTTCCGGTATTCGAATTCAAGTCTTGGCGCTAGTCGTTCAGACAAGCGGCGGCTGCCGGGGGCACCCCTGTGGGGAAGTCCGCAGCAGGGATGCTGCGGTCTAGGCTCCATGGATGGATTTACGCCGACCCCACAGGGGTGCCCCCGGCAGCCGACGCGGGCCACTGCCTCCCGGCCGACCCGAACTCCGAAACTTGAATTCGAACTCTGAGAGGAAAGCGGTTCACACCGACGGCAAAACGCGCGACACTTGGGTCATCATCCATCACAACAACAAAATAGATGGCGAGAATCACAGGATGGCTTCTGGTGTGTGGCATCAGCGCCTGGTTGCCGGCCAATGCTACCGAATCCACCGAATTGCTGGACAGCTTCAGTAACCTGACGCTGGAGACGCCGAGCCGGTTGCATCAGCAATGGGAGCAGCGGGACAGCCTGGGTCTGGATTCCACCACCTTCCGACAGCACTATCAGCGTGAATTCCGAGTCTACGCGGACATGGCCGAGCGTCTGGCCAACCGAACGCGTGCCTGTGCGACCGGGGAGTTGCCCCAGGCACCCGGCTATTCGCCATCGCTGGATCTTGGCGCCACACTGGAAACCATGCAGAGCACCCTGGATAAGACGGAAGAACAGGTATCGACCTGGGTGCGCAGCGCCGATGAATCCGCCCGACTTGAGCTGGGTCAAACCATCCCCCGATTAACCACAGGGTTTGCCCGAATACTGTTTGAACTCTCCAATTGTTCCGGTTATCTCTATGGTGACCCGGTAAATTGAACCAGCCCACTGGGCTCAGGAAACGACCATGGCCTATCAGTTGTTAATCGCCGATGATCACCCCCTGTTCAGGGATGCCCTGATGATGGCCCTGCGCCAGGACAGACTGGCCGAAAGCCGCATCGAATTGGCGTCCACCCTGGACGAGACCCTGTCCCACCTGCAAAGCAGCCCGGATCTTGATCTGTTGCTGCTCGATTTGCGCATGCCCGGTAGCGAGGGCTTTTTCGGACTGATCCAGATCCGCAAGGAATTCCCCGAAGTGCCGGTGGTGGTCATTTCAGGCAGCGACGAGCCCAACATCATCGCCCGGACCCGGGCGTTCGGCGCCCTGGGATTCATCACCAAGTCGGCTCCGACCGATGAGATTCGCCGGGCGGTCCTGACGGTGCTCGAAGGAGATGAAATCTGGCCCGAGAATCTGCCGCCGGTGGAGGAAGAAGACGATCTGGTGGACATCGCCCGGCGCGTGAACGACCTGACCGACCAGCAATTGCGCGTACTCCAGCAATTGCAACAGGGCCGGCTGAACAAGCAGATCGCGTACGATCTGAACATATCCGAGGCGACCGTCAAGGCGCACGTCACGGCCATTTTCCGCAAACTGGGCGTGTTGAACCGCACCCAGGCGGTGATTCTGATGAACCGTCTGGCTCTGGAAAGCGATCCCTCCCTGTCCGGCGGAGGGTGACGCTCCGCGTCACATCCTGTCCCATCCCCGGGGGCACGCGGGATTTTATATTCGACCTGCGGGCGAGAGCCCACCTTCCCTTCTATCCCGGTCAATTCATGCCCGGTTCAGCCGGGCCCGCTACCATGGTGGTTGTCATCGTTGCCGAGTGTCGATTGTCGTGATTTCGCGCGCCACTCCCGGAGTTAAATGGATGTTCCGGCGGGTTGGCACGCATTTGGCAACATTACAGTCAGTTGTATCGGACTTAATAGGACAGGGGAGCAAGCCATGTCAGCCAGCCGGAAAGGTGCCGCCCGTCAGACAACCAGCACGCGCACCGACAACAAGGTCGTCCACATCTACCAGGTTCGCCCGGAATTGGCTCTGGAGCATCTGAAGCGGACGACCGGGCTGGAGTTCGATACCGTACCGGAGAGTCTCGTGCATGAACGGGAGCCGGCGAAACGCCCTCTCGCCGAGGACACTGACCCGGAACCTCCCATTCTGACGGATGTGGTGGAGCGTCGCTGAGCGACATTTGACAGGGGCGTTATTCCGAGACGCCCCAAGTGACGCGCCGGGCGGGGTTGGTTTTGGCTTTCTCCTTGACCGGCTGAACAAAGAGTTCGTCGACGCTGTGGGTGTCGTGCTCGCTTTGCAGCAACAGTTCCATGCGTTCGATGCGACCGGTGAGTTTGAGGTTGGCAACCCCGGAGAGCAGCAGTGTTTTGCTGTTCAACTTGGTGTTGTCGACCGGTACGTCCCGGGCGCCGGCGGCGTCCTGTACACGCAACAGCAGACGGACCGGGCTGTCATCCTGCCGTTCGAAGCGGATCCAGCCGGCGACGTTGTAGCTTCGTTGCCAGCGTTGCTGGCCGGTGATATGCGATGGGGTGTCCACGATATGCTCGGGCACCCGCGTCAGTACGTGCAATTTTTGCATCTTGTTATTCCTCCTCGACGATTCCAATTTATCTGAAACTATTCTTAAGTTCAGAGGAACAGGTCTCATCTTGAAGAATCACTTCAAACGGTTGTTTGATTTTTGTGCCAGTGGTTAATGGTGCCAATGGTCCGCGTCTGGTGCCGGGAGTGGCTCTCAGGGTCGCCTTGAATCCGTCCATGGAGGCTTGACCTCGGACCGGGCTGGCGCACCAGTCCATGCCTCGCACATCCCTGAGAGCCACTCCCGGCACCAGGCGCTTGTCACTGTGGTTTCTCCCGCAACTAATTCTTCGTCACATTTATCCTACTCATCCCTGTCGCCGGTTTAGCCGACCTGAGCTCTCAACAACGACCTCAACGTCGCCGGCTTTACCGGTTTCCGCAAGAATCCCAGTCCCAGCGCCTCAGCCTTACCGCGCAATTCTTCGTCCGGATGGGCGGTGATGAGAATACCAGGTACGGTCTGTTGCCAGTGTTCTGTCAGGCGGGGGTAGAGACTGAGGCCGGTGTCGGTCTCGCCCAGGTGGTAGTCGAGCAAAACCAGATCGGGGCAGTCGGCTTGTAGCGCGTCGTCGGCGCTGACTGCGAATTGGGTCTGGCAGCCCCAGCGTTGCAGCAGGGTGACGAGGGCGTCGACGTTTTGCGGTTCGTTATCGATGACCAGGACGCGGAAGGCGAAGTCGTTGGTGTCTCGGCCGGTGCTGGCGGTGGTGAGGGAGACGACCTTGGCGCGGGTGGCCCGGGGAACGCTGACTTCGAAGCAGGAGCCGAAACCGGGGCGGGATTTGACAGAGATGGGGTGGTTCAGCAATTGGCTGAGCCGGGTGACGACGCCGAGGCCGAGACCGACACCCTGGGCTTCCTGGCTGTGCTGGTCGAGCCGGGTAAAGTCGTTGAAGATGCGTTGCAGGTCGGGTCGGTCGATACCGAGGCCGGTGTCCCAGACCTGGATGATGACCCGGTCGCCGCGTACCCGGGCGCCAAGCAGGACGCCGCCCTGGCGGGTGTATTTGATGGCGTTGGAGACCAGGTTCTGCACGATGCGGCGCAGGGAATTGGGCACGGACAAGGCGCTGAGCGAGCTGGGACGAATGCGCAGGGTGAGGCCCTTTTCCCCGGCCACGGGGGCGAATTCGTTGGCGATGCTGTCGAACAGGTCGCCGAGGTCGACCGGTTCCGGGTCGACGGGTTGTTCGTTGCCGTCGAGCCGGGCGATTTCCAGCAGGGTGGACATCAATTCTTCGGTGGTGCGCAGCGAGTCGTCGAGTTTTTGCAGGGTGTTGTCGCCGGGCCACTGGTCGCTGAGTGACGCGGCATAGAGTCGGGCCGCATTCAGCGGCTGCAGGATGTCGTGACTGGCGAGCGCGAGGAAGCGGGTTTTGCTGGCGTTGGCGCGTTCGGCTTCGCTCTTGGCGGCGCGCAGGGCGTCTTCGGCGCGTTCGCGTTCCTTGATCTCTTCGCGCAGGGCTTCGGTGCGTTCGGCGACCCGGGCTTCCAGTGAGTTTTTGGCTTCTTCGAGGTCGTCCTGGGCGCGCACGAATTCGGTGATGTCGTTGAAGGTGGTGACAAAACCACCGCCGGGCAGGGGGTTGCCGCGCATTTCGATGACCGAGCCGTTGCGCCGGACGCGAATAAAGCGGTGCGACGACCCCTGTTTCAGATGATCGAGACGGCGGCGCACATGTTCCTCGGGCGCGCCGGGGCCGCATTCGCCGTGTTCGGCGTTGTAGCGCACCAGGGTTTCCACCGGCACGCCGACGCGGATCATGCCCTTGGGATACTGGTACATCTCCAAGTATTTGCGGTTCCAGGCGACCAGGCGCATGTCGCGGTCGATCACCGAGACGCCGTGGTCGAGGTTTTCCAGGGTGGCGGACAGGACGCGCTGGTTGAACTGGATCGCCTGGGTGGTTTCGTCGAAGAAGGTGACCACGTCCTCGAAATTCAGATGTCGTCCGGACAGGGCCGAGTGCATCATCGCCCGCGCCGAGCTGGCACCGATGACCCCGGCCAGGGTGCGTTCGACGTAGCGGATGAAGTCGGCTCCGGGCACGTCCTGGGCGTGCAGACGCAGGTGGTTGACCCGTTCGAAGTCTTCCACCAGTTCGCGCGTACGCGGCGCGCCGGCGAAGCGCTCGAGCATGGACATCAGATCGGCGATGCGGATGTTGATCTTCTTCGGAATCTGTTCCGGATGGTGCAGGTGCTCGTCCATGTTGACGTAGGCGGCCGCCTGCATGCGGTCGTTCAGCGAAGGCAGGGTGCGCCGCGACAGCATCACATAGAGGGTGGTGTTGATCAGTAGGCTGAAGAAGACGCCGTGGCTGAGCGTATCGGAGAATTCGAAGCCGAACAGGGCTTCCGGGCGCAGCCAGTCGAGGCCGAACAAACCCTGTTCGAGCAGGGTATTGGGCAACATGGTGGAGCGTACCAGGGTGGGCACCATCAATGTCCAGGCCCACATCAGTGTGCCGGCGATCATGCCGGCGTACGCGCCGAAGGCGTTGCCCTTGCGCCAGTACAGGCCGCCGAGCATGGCCGGGATCAACTGCACCACCAGTGAAAACGCCAGCAGGCCGATCGTCGACAACTCGTCGATGCCGCCGAAACTGTGATGGTAAAGCCAGGCGGCCAGAATCACGGCCACGATGGCGATGCGTCGCACCAGGATCAGCAGGGGCCCGACCTGGGCGTTCGGCTCGCTGAGCCGGCGCTTCATGATCAGCGGCAATACGACATCGTTGCTGAGCATGGTCGACAGTGTCAGGGTGGTGATGACGATCATCGCCGTCGACGCCGAGAACCCGCCGATGAACATCAGCAGGCTCAACCAGTTCTGTTCCGTCGACTGGGGGATCAACAGCACATAGGTGTCGGCATTGACGGCGTCCGACGGAAACAGCGACAGGCCGGCCACGGTGATCGGCAGGATGACCAGGCTGATCAGCGTCAGGTAGATCGGAAACACCCAGCGAGCAACGTTGACGTGGCGCAGGTCGGTGTTCTCCACCACAGTAACGTGGAACTGGCGCGGCAGGACCAGGATGGCGCCGGACGCCAGAATCAGCTGGGTAATGAAATTCAGCGAGGGGCCTTGCCAGTCGAAGACACCCAGATTGCGGTAGGCGGTCCCGAATTCGGCGGGGCCGGTGAAGAAGACGAATACAACGAACAGGGCCAGCGTAATCAGGGCGGCCAGTTTGACCATGGATTCGAACGCGATGGCCAGCATCATGCCGCGATGATGTTCGGAGACATTGACCTGGCGGGTGCCGAACAGGGTGGCGAATCCGATCATGATCAGCGCCACCATCAGGGCGGTATCGGATATGCCGCTCTGCTCGATCAGCCCCGGTGCGGTCAGGACTTCCAGGCTGGTGGAGACGGCCTTCAACTGCAGGGCGATGTAGGGGACGCCGGCCAGGGTGCAAATACCGGTGACCAGCAGGGCGATGCCGTTGCGCTTGCCATAGCGCGAGGCCAGGAAGTCCGCGATCGAGGTGGTGTTCTGGCGCTTGCCGACCTTGACCAGTTTCTGCAGCAGTGAACGACCGAAGACAAAGACCAGGATGGGGCCCAGGTAGATGGGTACGAAGTCCCAGCCGCCACTGGCGGCGCGGCCGACACCGCCGTAATAGGTCCAACTGGTGCAGTAAACCGCCAGCGACAGGGAATAGATGGTGGCGTTCACCCAATTGGGCCAGCGGTGCTCCTTTTGACGGTCGCCAAACAGGGCGAGGCCGAACAGCAGGGCCACATAGGCCAGGGCGAGACTGAAAATGGACCAGGCATTCATCGCGGGCGGTGTCTCATTGAGTTTTTGTTATTCAAGTTTTGGAGACCACTGAAGGCTAGCGCCGGATGCCGGGTAGACCTATTCGGGGATGTGGGCCGCCAGGACGGCGGCCGTCAAGCCCCCATGGATGGGTTCACGGCGACCCCGAAAAGGTCTACCCGGCAGCCGGTGCGGGTTCTAGCACCCGCTGCGGACTCCGAGACTTAAGTTGTTATTGTCATCGCCATGCGGTCGTCCATTAGATCGTGGCAAACCATGCGCCAATCCGCCGGATTGGGTATGATCCGCGGTCATCCGCAGGCATGGATCAACCGTACATGGGCGGCATTCGATAAGAATGCGACCTTAGTCGAACATGGCGCAAGAATTATCTATCCGAACCCCCGGCAGAGAAAGAGGTGGCATGAACAAACCCCAGCAACACCCCGTCGTCAAACACGGCCGCATCGGCGTGCTACTGGTCAATCTGGGCACGCCGGATGCCACCGACACACGCAGTGTGCGCCGTTACCTGAGGGAATTTCTCTCCGACCGTCGTGTCATCGAGTTGCATCCGCTGTTGTGGGCGCCGGTGCTCTACGGGCCGATTCTGATGTTCCGGCCGCGCAAATCGGCCGAAGCCTATCGCAAGATCTGGCTCAAGGATGTGGACGAGTCCCCGTTGCGCTATTACACCCGCCGCCAGGCCGAACGTCTCCAGGAGCGGCTGCCGGATGTCGAGGTGGATTGGGCCATGCGTTACGGCACGCCCGCCATCCGCGATCGGATCGACGCGCTGATCGAGCGGGGCTGCGACCGCTTGCTGGTGTTACCCCTCTACCCGCAATACTCGGCGACGACTTCCGCCTCGGTCGCCGACGCCACCTTCGATGCCCTGAAAAAGCTGCGCTGGCAGCCGACCTTGCGCCTGGCCCACCCCTGGCACGATCACCCGGCCCACATCCAGGCCTTGACGCACAGCATTCAACGGCAGCTGGCCGAATTGGAACGCGAACCGGAGGTTCTGGTGCTGTCCTTCCACGGTCTGCCCAAGAAGTACTTCGATCTGGGCGACCCGTATTACTGTCACTGCCAGAAAACAGTCCGCTTGCTGCGCGAGTCGCTGGGTTGGCCCGAAGACCGGGTGAGAGTCACCTTCCAGAGTCGGCTGGGCCCGACCGAATGGCTGCAACCCTATACGGCGGAAGTTCTGGCGCAGTTGCCGAAAGAAGGCGTGACCAATATCGCCGTCGCCACACCGGGGTTCGTTACCGACTGTGTGGAGACGCTCGAGGAAATCGCGATCGAAGGCCGGGAAATTTTCGAGGAGGCCGGTGGCGAGCGTTACGACGTACTGCCCTGCCTGAACGACAGTGATGACAGCATCGAGATGCTCGAGGCACTGGTCACACAGGAGCTCGGCGGCTGGCGCTAAGGCTGGAACCGGACTGTGAAACTGTAGGGCAGAAGAGCCTTGGGCGTTATCTGCCGTCGGTAGGATGACCAGCCATACAATGACCCATCGGCACGGTAGAAACGGCAGATATCGCCTACGGCTCTTCTGCCCTACGAGGTAGGTGTACCGCAGTCAAAGGAATCCAGCCAAGCCGGGCTTGATACTTGATATCAGTAGAAATCGGGAATCATGCAGGAGGGGTTCGTAACTAAGTGGCCCTGTTTTTGTTCTTGGCGGGCCTCTCTAATAAAAACAGCGCCCTTGTTCTTGTTTTTGGATGGGCGCCTATCGTTCTTATCTCACCCGTTCTTATTTTTGTTTGTGGGTGTCTTTATCGTTGTGCGCTTATGATTGCAGTCTGCGTGCCAGTTTTTAAAAACCCTTTAAAATCAGATAGTTGCGTAATATAGGTTAAAAACCGATCAATATAGGGAAGGGTGACACTCTCTGTGCGTGTGTATCGGTAACACTTTTGCGGAAACAGTAACACTTGTAACGCCGTCGTATCCTCAATGTAACCTAATGTAGTCGAAATACCGCCTGCGTCAGTAAAATTGACACACCCACCCGATTTAGACGCTACAATGATGACCCCGGGAGGCTCTTCTCGAACAGCCTCCGGCGGCGCCCATTCGGGGCGACCGGTGTTCCGTGTTAACTAGAGGTACAAGATGTTCAATTGGCTCAAAAATGCGTTGTCCGGCGGGGGCGACGCCCAACCCGGGTCGGTAACAGGCGAGACGATCGAGTACAACGGTTACCGCATCACGCCGACACCGATCTCCGAGTCCGGTCAGTTTCGCGTCAGCGGCGTGATCGAGAAGGAAGGCGATCCGGAGAAGAAACACACCTTTATCCGCTCCGATCTGGTGGCGGGAAAAGACGCCGCCTGCGATTTTACGGTGGTCAAGGCCAAGCTGATCATCGACCAGATGGGCGATCGACTGTTCGACCAGGCCTGAGGCCCGGGCCGCACCGGCCCGATTGGTCTGGTCGGCCAGGCCCATTGACCACTCTCAGGCACAGATCTTAGGCCGGTGGATCAAAAAAGAACCCGAGCATCTTCGTTATACTGCGGTGTCCAGGTTTGTGACTAACTTCACAGATTAGTCCGGCCGGGTTGTCGGGTGTCCCGACCACTTGCGGATCGCAGTATCGGCAAGCGCCATGCTTCTCGAATAAGACGCCGGGTAAAGACTTCTTATGACTACCGTGCCCCATTACCGTTACTTCAAGCCGACGCGGATCGATATCCTTCCGCATGAGAACGCCTCCTATTCGACGAATCGCATCGCCGAGGATCACGAGATTCGTTACGGGTTCGGCCATTGCAGCCGCATCAACCGCAGCCACATCGAGGTGGTGGAGATCGATCTTGTCTGGCTGGGGGTGGTGTTTCACATCGTGAAGACGAGTGAGACCGACGAAGCCGGCTGGGCGGAACTGGCCGCCGCCCGCGATGACATCGACGCGATGAAACGCCTGAGTCGGGACATCGTGCTGGCGTTTTTTCGGGATCACCCCGAGCGTCAGATGAGTCTGCTGGAGCGAATCCACCAGGGCAGTTTCAACCAGGGGCGGCTGGACATGGCCCTGGGCACGGTCCGCCAACTGGATCCTTCCATGGATCTGACCCGGTTGTCGACGCCCCAGTAGACGCTGTGTGGCGCCGGCTTATTGCAGACGCTGGCGCTGCTGCTCGAACAGGACGTCCACATCGTCCGCCGTAAAACGGTATTGCTGGTGGCAGAACTGGCAATCGCTGATGATGGCGCCTTCTTCGGCGACAACCTCTTTGGCCTCCTCATGGCCCAGCGTCAGGATGGCCTCTCCACAGCGCTCCCGGCTGCAGGTGCATTGAAAGCGCAGCCCACGTTCCGGAAACAGCCGAACCTTCTCTTCATGGAACAGACGGTGCAGGATCGTTTCATTGTCCAGTTTCAGCAATTCCTCTGCGGTCAGGGTGTCGGCCAGGTGGGTGACCCGGTCCCAGGCGTCGTCGTCCTTGATTTCCAGACTGCCCTCGCTGGCCGAGACCGGCATGGCCTGTACCAGCATGCCGGCCGCACGCTGGTCGTCCGCATCCAGCCAAATGCGGGTGCGGATTTGCTCCGACTGGCGGAAATAGCCTTCCAGTGCCCGGGCCAGGGTGTGGGCATCGTCGTCGATGGGCACGATGCCCTGGTAGCGCTTGCCCCGCTTCGGGTCAATGGTGATGGCCAGCTGACCGTTACCCAACAGCGGGTCGCTTGAGCTGAAGTCATCGGTGTACTGCGCAATGGCGCGCAACGCCTCATGGTCCCGACACTCGGCCATCAGCATCCGTACCTGACCGGCACCGCGCACTTGCAGGCTCAGTGTGCCCTCGAATTTCAGGGTGTCGCTGAGCAGCGCCACCGCGGCCATGAACTGCCCGAGCAGATGCCGCACCGGTTCGGGATAATTGTGCTTGTCCAGCACGTCCCGGTAGCTCTGTTGCAAGCCGGTGATTTCGCCGCGCAGCGGGGTGTCGTCGAACAGGAAGCGTTGGGTCTGGTCTGGGTTGCTCATGCGTGCCTACGTCGTGATCAGAGGTTGTGGGTATCCTTGAAACGCCGGATATCGCGGCGTTCCTTCTTGTTCGGCTTGTGGTCCGGTGCCAGCTGGGTGGCCTTCTGTGCCTTGCGCAGTGCCGCCTGTTTTTCGCGCTTGGCGATCGACTCCTCGGTTTCCCGATAGAGCGTCTGGGCTTCCGGCGCGCCCCGGCGTTTGTCCGACAGGTCCAGCACCTCGACCGTCTTTTCGTCGAAGCCCAGGCGCATGCGCAAAAGAGCGCCGATTTCTACAGTGCGGCTGGGCTTGGCGCGGGTGCCATTGTAATGCACCTTGCCGCCTTCGACGGCCTCTTTCGCCAGACTGCGGGTTTTATAAAAGCGGGCGGCCCAAAGCCATTTGTCGAGTCGAACTGGGGTATCGGTCATAATAAACAGAAGCACATATCGATCGGGTACCGTGAAAGGTCGAAGATGCGGCCTGGAGGTCGGGAATGCAAGGGAACTCGCTGTCGACCGGGGCAAATGAACCCCGCGCCGAAGCCGGCGGGATCGTGTTAGACTGACATTTCATCCGTAACGAGCCCGATCCTCCTCCATGGCCGAACCGCAGTGGCATTCCGACGACCTGATTCCCGGGCTGTACCGCCTGATGCAGACCGCGGGCGAACGTATTCTAACCGTCTACCGGGATGTGGAACGCTGGAAGACCAACCACAAGGCCGACGACTCCCCGGTGACCGCGGCGGACATCGCCGCTTCCCGCGTGCTGGAAAGCGGCCTGCCGGAGGTGGTCGATTGCCCGGTGTTGTCGGAAGAGGCCCTGGTCAACTACTCCGAGCGTCGCCACTGGGACCACTACTGGCTGGTCGATCCGATGGACGGTACCCGCGAGTTTCTGCACCAGAGCGGCGAGTTCGTCATCAACGTGGCCTACATGGTCGACAACCAGCCGGTGTTCGGCATGCTCTACCAGCCCACTACCGACCTGGCCTGGTGGGGCGGTGACTCCGTGCCACCGCAGGAAGGCCGGCCGGGCGACGCCCGCCCCATTGCCGCCGCCCGGGTCGACAGCCACATCAGGGTTCTCGGCAGTCGCCGGGCCCGCTGGCAGGGCCCGTGGCGCAAACGGCTGGAGGACGCCGGTTTCGAGGTCGAGACCCAGGCCGTCGGCAGTGCCCTCAAGTTCATGCACCTCGCCTCCGGCCGTGCTCATCTCTACCCCCGTCTCGGCCCGACCAGCGAATGGGACACCGCCGCCCCCCAGGCCATTCTCAAGGCCGCCGGTGGCGCCCTGGTGCAATGGAACGGCGAACCGTTGGAGTACGGCAAGGCGGACACGTTAAATCCCGAATTTTTTGCCGTTTCGGATCCAGCATTGATCGAGGTTTTGAAGCGGAAGGATATCTAACCGAGCCATAGACAAGGACATAAGGAGAACGCGTGATAAAACGACGTATTTTGGCCGTGGTAATGGCGGCGTGCGCCAGCCTGGAAGGACAGGCCGACGACTTCAGCGATCGCATCGACACCCTTTTTAATAACCTGATTGCCGAGGATGAACCGGGCTGTTCGGTGGGGGTGATCGAATCCGGACAGTTGATTTATCAGGCCGGTTACGGGCTGGCCAATATGGAAAATCAGGTGCCGATGACCGGGCACAACGTCCATCGAATGGCCTCGGTCTCCAAGCAATTTACCGCGATGGCGGTGCATTTGCTGGCCGACGAAGGCAAGATCGATCTCGATGCCGATATCCGGACCTATTTGCCCGGCCTGAGAGATTATAGTGAAACGGTCACGGTCAATGCCATGCTGGGTCATGTCAGTGGCATGGTTAATGACAGCGGAGATGACTACGAATTCTGGACATCGACAACCGGTGGTGACGAACTGGTACTTGAATCCGCGTTCGGAGGTCCCTTTCTCTTTAATCAGAACTTTTCGATTGATGAGTACTTCCGATACATACAGAAGCTTCCGTTACGTTATTCACCGAATGAGAAATTCCACTACAGCAACATCGCTTACTTTTTGTTGGCCATGCTGGTGGAGGAAGTCAGCGGCCAAAGTTTAAGGGATTATGCAGATCGGAAGATTTTTAAACCCTTAGGGATGTCCAATACGATGTTTTTGGACAGCCCGCGACCCATCATCGACGGTCGGGTTACGGGGTATAACATGATCGGCCGCGACTATGTCAGGGACGATGCCAATGTCTATACCGTCGGTGCCGGTGGCTTGTACACCACCGTGAATGACATGCTGAAATGGGACCGGCATTTTTACCAACCCCAATTGGGTTTTGATCCGGAATCATTGATCCGGCAATTTAACCAGCCGAATAGCGCACTAAAAAAATACGGCCGCTTATACGCCAATGGGCAAATGGTGACTGAACGTCATGGTGAATCGGTCTATCTGCACCATGGAGGGTTTTTCGGTACCCGGACTTATTACGGACGCTATTCGGATGCTGATTTTTCCATCATGGTGTTCTGCAATGATGCCAGTCGGAACGCCGGTGATTACGCAAAAGCCATCGAACAGTATTACTTTTATCCAAACAATTAGTGACTGACCGACGGGATCAAACCGGGTGACGTTCCCGGTTTAATCCTGCTCTTCTTCGCCGTCCCTCAGCCGCTGCATCTTACCCTTGAGCTGAGCCTCCCATTCCTCGCTCAGCTCTTTCACTTTCTCGACGTACGGCTTGTTCTCCATCACCGGAATGGTCATGTCGTACAGCTCGGCCAGAATCGGCATGGAGGCGCGGTCTTTCGTCTCGAAAGCTTTGGCCATGCTCACGGCCTTGTCCTGAGGAATACCCATGGCTTCCAGGGCCGAACGCGCCATACGAATGGAGCTGTCGTAGGTTTCGCGAATAACGTCGCGGCAGCCGACATACCAGAGATCGAAGACATGGATGCGGTCCACGGCGCGCGCGATGACATGAACGTGCGGGTAGGTCTTGATAATGTAGCGCACCACGTTGGTGATGTGGTCCTTATCGTTGATGGCGACGACGACCAGTTTGGCGTCTTCGATACCGGCGGCCTTGAGCAGATCGGGCCGGGTGCCGTCGCCGAAGAAGACGCGGAAACCGAAAGTACGCAGCATCTCCAGTTGCGAAGAACTGTAGTCGACCACTGTGGTTTCATAACCGACGGCGCGCATCATGCGGTTGACGATGCCGCCGACCCGGCCGTGCCCGATGATGATGGCATCGCCCTGAACCTCGATGTCGTCCATGCCGCCGTCGGCCTGTTTGGCGTAGAAGGGCACGACCAGTCGGTCGAAGGCGATGAACATCGCCGGTGTCAGAATCATCGACAAAGCCACCACCAGCATCAACAGGTTGGCGGTGTCGCCCGGGATGACCGAATTGGCGACGGTGAACGAGAGCAGTACGAAGCCGAATTCACCGGCCTGGGCCAGACCGATGGTGGTCAGCCATTTGTCCGATCCGCGTATCTCGAACAGGTACGCCAGTGCGCCCAGTACGAGCCCTTTGACGACGATCAGGCCCAGCGTGAGCCCCAGGACGGTGCCGAACTGATCGAACAGCAGGTCGAAGTCGATTCCTGCGCCGACGGTCATGAAAAACAGGCCGAGCAGCAAGCCTTTGAACGGATCGATGTCCGATTCCAACTCATGCCGGTATTCGCTGTTGGCCAGCACCACCCCGGCCAGAAAAGTGCCGAGCGCCGGCGACACCCCGACCAGCGACATCAGCAGGGCGATGCCGATGACCAGGAACAACGCCGTGGCGGTAAACAGTTCACGCAGTTGGGCGCTGGCGATGTAGCGGAACAGCGGCCGTGCCAGATAGGTACCGATGACCAGCACGAAGGCAATGGCCAAGACAGTGACGCCGGCGGTCTGCCAGGCATTCAGACCCTCGACCAGGCTCAACCCATGGGCGGCCTCTTCGCCGTGGTCGGCTTGTCCGGGGGTTGCGTCCTGAAGTCCCGGCATGGCCAGCAGCGGAATCAGCGCCAGCATGGGAATGACAGCGATGTCCTGAAACAGCAGCACGGAAAAACTGGCCTGCCCGCCATCGCTTTTCATCAGACCTTTTTCGTTCAGGGTTTGCAGCACGATGGCGGTGGACGACAGCGACAGAACCAGGCCGATGGCGAGCGCGATCCGCCAGGGCTGACCCAGAGCCATGGCGATGGCCGTCACCACAGCCGCCGTGCCCGCGACCTGCAGGCCGCCCAGGCCGAGCAACTTGCGCCGCATTTCCCACAATTTGGTCGGATTCAGTTCGAGACCGACGAGGAAGAGCATCATTACCACCCCGAATTCGGCGAAGTGCTGCAGTGAAATCACGTCCACATGCAGGAGCGTCAGCAATGGGCTGATGGCGATGCCAGCGATCAGATAGCCGAGCACGGAGCCCAGTCCGAAGCGGGTGGCCAGCGGCACGGCGATGACACCGGCGCACAGAAATACAAAGGCGGTCAGTAGGAAATCGGTCATGCGGGGTCGGTTCCTGACGAATGCGTTGGCGAGTGGTGGCGTCTCAGTCGTCCGGCGCGTTGATCACCGAGACGACGCCCATGTCCCGGAAGGTATCACGCATCTGTTCCAGATCGTAGGCACCTAGCCCGGTGTATTCGAACACCAGCGGACCGACCCTGGCCCATTCGACGTCCTCCTCCCGGTCCGTCAGGATCAGCGGCAGGCCGCACAGGTGTTCGGCGATTTTCAGTATTGCCAGCAGGGTTTTCTTGCGACCGTCCTGGGCGTAATTGTTGGTGAAGATCTGTTCCACGCTGTGGTGGTCGGCGATGGCGTCGCACAGCAACTGCGGCACACGCCAGGATTTGGCCGTGTAATAGCCGATGACGGCGTGATTGGTGCGGTAGGCATCGTTTTCCGCGTCGATGATGCGGCCGTATTCGCCGGCGTAGGCCAGGCGCTGGGTGTCTTCGAAGTCCGGGAAGCGTTTCATCATCAACGGGATGCCGGCGTTGTGGAACAGGCCCAGGGTGTAAGCCTCGTCCGGGGTCGGGTAGCCGATCAGCTTGGCGATGTTCTGGCTGACCATGGCGATGTCCAGGGCCGCGTCCCAGAACCGGTTCATCTTGACGATGTCTTCGTCGCTCAGCTCGCCCTTGATGCTCAGGCCGTTGACGATGTTCACCACAGTGTCGATGCCCAGCAACATCACCGCCTGCTCGACGGAGGTGATCTTGTTGGCGAGACCGTAGGAGGCCGAGTTGACGACCTTCAGCATGGTGCCGGACAGTCCGACGTCCTGGCGGATCAATTGGGCGATGCGGCGCAGATCCGGCTCGGGCTGGATCTGCTCCATTTGCAGGTCGACCATGACTTGCGGCTGGGGTGGGATAACAATGCCCTGCAGGATCTGCTGAATCTGGTCGGAATCGAGTGCGATGGCCACGACGGTCCCTCTCTCGGATGGATACGGCTGGCCCGACAGTTTAGCAGAGCCGACTGTAATCGGGGACGGTCAGGGGTTGGTCGCCTCGAACAGGGTGTTCAGGTCCTGGTGCAGGGTCGCGATGGCCTGGCGGGCCTGATTGAAGGATTCGACGTCGACGTCGCCCAGGGGGGCATTCGCCGGCAGTGCTTCGATCGTGGAGCGGACCGCGGCCAGGTGCTCACGCAGCGTCGCACCGTCGGGCTGTTCGAAAGCCTCATCAATCCAGACCGTGATCGGGTTGGTGCCGTTGGGGGTGACACCCAGCAAACGTTCCAGCCCCGCTACACGGGCCAGCATGTGGCGCCGGCCCTGACCCGCGACGGCGCTGGGGTGGTGCCACTCGGGGTCGTCCAGTGCACCCTCGGCGAAGGTGCGGGTCAGCAGGGCCTGGTAGACCAGACGTTCCAGACTGCGCAGCAGCACCCGTGCCTGGATGGCGTTCGGTACGTCGCGCAGGGACGTGTCCGTCTGCCAGCGATCGCGGGCCGAACGCAGCTGGGCCAGCAATTCTTCCGTGGCCACTTCCAGGTACTGGCGACGGCGCGGCACCACGCTGGTGTCTTCCTCTTCGCCGGCGATCCACAACTCCGCCAAGGGTTCACGCCAGAGCAGCGTTTCCACCACGGGGAACCCGAGGGAAGCGGATTCCTCATCCATCATCTGGTGCTGATCCAGCAGTGTGCTCAACGACAACACCATGCCGGTTTCATGCACCAGGCCGCTGTAGGGGTATTCCGGCAGGCCGTCGATGTAACCGGGCTGGAAGGGGCGGGTGTTGATCAGTCGACCGGTTCGCACCAAAGCGGCCGCATCGCGCGGCGTGAACGCGACCTGATGGAACACCAGGAAGCGATTCCAGTGTTCGTAACACTCATGCCAGGCCTCGCGCGCCGCATCCCGCCCGGAATCGTCCGGGTGTTGCAGAAACCCCGTCACGCGCGCCTGCAACGTCCGGCAGGTCTCCATCATGGCGTCGCCGGTCTCGCGCGCCGCCTGCTGCATCCGACCGGCCGCCGCCACCAACTGACCGCTGTCGGCCGGTGTGGTCGCAGGAGTGGTGTCTTCCGCCGTGCCGTCGTCGGTGGTCGCCGCTTGCTCCGGGTCGGAACCCGAGCAGGCGGCCAGTGTCAGGACACCGGTCGACAGCAGAGCCAGGGCAAGCAGGTGCGGGCGGTGCATGGCGTTACTCCCTTAAACTGATGATCGGCCAGGCGTTTCGCTCCGCCACGGCTCGCAAGGTATCGTCCGGATCCACGGCCACCGGGTGGTCCACCCGGTTCAACAGGGGCAGGTCGTTGTGGGAATCGCTGTAGAACCAGGCGCCGACCATCGTTTCGTGATGATCGGCCAGCCAGGCTTCCAACCGGGTGATTTTGCCTTCCTGATAACTCGGAACCCCGGTCGGTTGGCCGGTATAGCGCCCGTCCACCCGCTCGGCTTCGGAGGCGATCAGGTTGTCGATGCCCAGCCGCTCGGCGATCGGTCCGGTCACGAAGCGGTTGGTCGCGGTGATGATCAGCAGTGTATCGCCTTGTTGACGATGCTTGTCGACCAGGGCTAGTGCCTTGTCGGTGATCAGTGGCTCGATGCAGCGTTGCATGAAGTGCGCGTGCAAGGTGTCCAGTTCGGCCGGATCCTTGTGGGCGAGGAAGTCGAGGGCGAAACACAGGTAGCGTTCGATATCGAGCTTTCCGGCCTGGTAGTCGGCGTAGAAGCCGTCGTTGATGGCTTTCACTTCATCCGCATTCACCAATCCCTCGTCGATCAGAAACTGACCCCAGGCATGGTCGGAGTCGCCGGCCAACAGGGTATTATCGAGGTCAAAGATCGCAAGGGTCACGGTTTACTCCACGGCAGTTGAATCAAAACCCGTAGGTTACGGTGGTCCGGTGGGTGGCACAAGACGTGATGGTGGCTCAGTCTAATGGTGGCTGGGTTGGCTTGGTTGCCCGGGAGTGCGCGCGAGGTGGGGGTAAGCCCCTCCAGGGTCGCCGTAGACCCGTCCATGGGGGCTAGGCGGCAGCATCCATGCTGCCGACTTCCCTGGAGGGGCTTACCCCCACCTCGCGCTTACTGCAGTGGCACCGGTTTACATTCCCAAAACCAGAACCAATAAGAAGTTTCGTAGGTTGGATCGGTACGTCTGGTCCGGCACCCCGGCCTCGGTAGCCGAAGGCGTAATCCAACCGACTCATGACCCTTGAGGTTATGTTTTGATCGGTGGTCTAGTGCGCCGGGGCGGGGTGTGCTCTGGAGGGGACATCTGAGGCATGGATGCCGAAGTTAAGCGCCCATGGACGGGTTCACAGCGGTCCCCGGAAGAGCATACCCCGTTCCGGGGCACGGGTTAGTAGCACTCAGTCGGCCCAAGGGTTTTACCCTGGCACGACACTCAAATGTGACCTGTTTGGTGTTTTGCGGTGGTTGTGGAACAATGCGGGAAGAGGTTTGAGCGTGCCGGGGGTGGGGTATTGGCCCGGAACCGGCACGGTTGAGGGCTTCCTTGGGTTTGAGAGACGAACAGCGCAGGCGACGATGATCGATTCCGACGGTTTTCGCCCCAATGTGGGCATCATATTGACCAACGGCCGGGGCCAGGTGCTCTGGGCACGCCGTATTGGTCAAGATGCCTGGCAGTTTCCCCAGGGGGGTATCCGGTCCCAGGAAACCCCGTTGGATGCCCTGTATCGCGAACTGCGTGAAGAAGTCGGATTGCGCCCCGACAACGTCGAAATCATGGCCTGCACCCGGGGCTGGCTCAAGTATCGCCTGCCCAAGCGCATGATTCGCTACAACGCCATGCCGATCTGCGTCGGCCAGAAGCAGAAATGGTTCCTGCTGCGGATGCTCGGCGACGACAGCTCGGTGATGCTCAACGAAAGCGACGACCCCGAATTTGACGGCTGGGAATGGGTATCCTATTGGTATCCTCTGGCCAAGGTCGTTTCCTTCAAGCGGGACGTTTACCGTCAGGCATTGGCCGAACTGGCCCCGCGCGTTCAACGGGAGCAAAGGGTACGTGGCTGATATGTTGCATCTCCTCCGCAATGTTGTGGAGGAAGTAAACAGCACCAGAGACTTGCAAACGTCGCTGCGTACCGTCGTCGGGCGCATCCGCGAGGGTATGGACGTGCAGGTCTGCTCCGTCTTCCTGTGGGACCCGCACGTCAACCGGTATGTCCTGATGGCGACCGACGGCCTGAGTCCGGACGCTATCGGCAAAGTCACCCTGACCCAGAACCAGGGCCTGGTGGCATTGGTCGGCAAACGTGAGGAACCGCTCAATCTCAGCGATGCCACCCAACACCCGAATTTCTTTCCCGTCGCCGGTCTCGGCGAGGAACCCTACAAGGGCATGCTGGGCGTGCCGATTATTCACCACCGCAAACTGTTGGGCGTGCTGACCATCCAGAAGACGGATGCCGGACGCTTCGGCGATGCCGAGGAAGCGGTGATGGTGACCATCTCGGCACAGTTGGCCGGGGTGCTGGCGCATGCCGAGGCGACCGGAGCCTTGTCTGGTCTTAACCTGCTCGGCGGTGAGCAACAGGATGTCCGCTTCAACGGGGTCGCCGGTGCCCAGGGCGTGGCCATCGGCCAGGCGCATGTGCTTTTGCCGCCGGCGGATCTGGATGCCGTTCCCGTCCGCCGCACCGATGACATCGAGGCCGAGGTCAAGCTGTTCCACGATGCCCTCGCCAGCGTGCGCTCCGATTTGCGGGCCACCAGCGACCGCCTGAAAAACGAATTGCGCCCGGAAGAACTTGCGCTGTTCAATGTCTACGTCGGCATATTGGAAGACGCGGCGCTGGGCGATGCGGTCATCGAACGCGTCCGTAAGGGTGAATGGGCGCAGAGCGCACTGGCCGAGGTCATGCGCGGCTATATCGACCACTTCGACAGCATGGACGATGCCTACCTGCGCGAACGGGCCTCGGACATGCGCGACCTGGGTCGTCGTGTGCTGTCCTACCTGCAGGAGTCCGTCCCCGAGACGGTTCTGCCCGAAAACGCGATTCTGGTCGGCGAGGAGATCTCTCCCACGGTGTTCGGCGAAATGGCCGACGGCAAGATCGCCGGCATCGTCTGTACCCAGGGCTCGGCCAACTCACACGTCGCCATTCTGGCCCGGGCGCTCGATATCCCCACCGTCATGGGGGTGCAGGAACTGCCCTGGCAGGCACTGCAGGGCGAGGAACTGGTGGTCGACGGTTACCGGGGCCATCTCTATTACCGCCTGTCCCAGGAAAAGCGTCGCTACTTCGAGAACATTGTCGAAGAGGAAGCCGAACGCGAAGCCGGGCTGGAAGCGCTGAAAGACGTGCCCAGCGAAACCCAGGATGGCGTGAACATCAGCCTTCTGGTCAATACCGGCCTGCAGACCGACGTCATTCGCTCCCAGGACCGAGGCGCCGACGGCGTCGGCCTGTTCCGCACCGAAGTGCCCTTCATGCTGCGCGAACGGTTTCCCTCGGAAGAGGAACAGGCCCTGATCTATCGCGCCCAACTGCAAGCGTTCTCGCCGCTGCCGGTCACCATGCGCACCCTTGACGTTGGCGGCGACAAAAGCCTGGCCTACTTCCCCATCGTCGAAGACAACCCCTTTCTCGGCTGGCGCGGCCTGCGGGTCATGCTCGACCACCCCGAACTGTTCATGGTCCAGATCCGCGCCATGCTGCGCGCCAGCGTCAACCTCAACAACCTCAAGATCATGCTGCCCATGGTCACCAGCGTCAGCGAAGTGGAAGAATCCCTCGCGCTGATCCACCGGGCCGTCATGGAACTCAACGAAGAAGGCGTCAACGCCCAGGTGCCCCACATCGGCGTCATGGTCGAAGTGCCCTCCGCCGTCTACCTGGTGCGCGAGTTCGCCAGCCAGGTCGACTTCATCTCCGTCGGCAGCAACGACCTGACCCAATACCTCCTCGCCGTCGACCGCAACAACCCCCGCGTCGCCGGCATCTACGACGCCATGCACCCCGCCGTACTCAAGGCGCTGAAAATGGTCGTCGACGCCGGCAACGAAGCCAACGTACCGGTCAGTCTCTGTGGCGAACTCGCCGGCGACCCGCTGGGCGCCGTGACCCTGGTTGGCCTCGGCTATCGTCAATTGTCGATGAGCAGCTCCAACCTGTTGCGGGTCAAGGCCGTACTGCGGCAGATCGACAGCGGATGGGCACAGACCGTGGCCTCCGGGTTACTGCATCTGGACAACCCCCGGGTGGTCCGGTCGACGCTGCGCCTGGCGTTGCGCAAGGCCGGGGTGCCGATGGCGGATTTGGGGATGTTGCCGTCTTGATGGGTGGGTTTCGTGGCTGGGTTCGCCCCTGAGGCGGGGGTAGCCCTCCCTGGGGCCGCGCGGTGTGCCGCCCACTCAACCCGTCCATGGGGGCTTGACGGCAGCACCGAAGCGTCGGACCGCCCTGCTGCCCACATCCCCTGGGAGGGCAACCCCCGCCTCAGGGGCTTGTTGCCGTGCCCACCCTACGAAACTACCGAAGTATCGGCCGAATCAATCGATGAACCACATGCGTAAGTGCAGGGGGCGGGGTATGCCCGTGCGGGGATGTGTGAGGCATGGATGCCGAGGTCAAGCCCCCAGGGATGGGTTGAGTGGGCGGCATACCGCGCGACCCCGCACGGGCATACCCCGCCCCCTGTACGGACGATTGGCACATGGCATTCTACTCGTCGGTAGGAAGCCAGCGGGCGAGCATGGCGTGGAGGGCCTGGGAGCGTAGCGGTTTGGTCAGGTAGCCGTCCATTCCCGCTTGGAACGCCCGCTGCTGATGATCCGTCATGGCATGAGCGCTGAGACCGATGATCGGCAACCGACTCAGGCGCGGATCATCCAGCGCCCGAATCGCACGGGTCGCCTCGTAACCGTCCATCACCGGCATCTCACAATCCATCAGGACCAGATCCACATCCGTATCCTTCAGACGATCCAGGGCCTCCTGGCCGTTTTCAGCGACCGTCACCGCCATCCCCATCCGCTGCAACAACCCCTGCGCCACTTTCTGATTGACCGGATTATCCTCCACCAGAAGTAACCGCGCCGCCGGCAGAGCCATCTCCTGCTCAGCCGAGCGCCGGGAGTCCTGACTCGCCCGGCGATGTTCCAGCGCCTGTGGCGAAAGCTCCGGCAGCGGCAGGTCGAACCAGAAGGTCGCGCCCTGATCCGGCTCACTGTCGACACCGATGTCACCGTCCATCAACGCCACCAGACGCTTGCAAATGGCCAGTCCCAGACCGGTCCCGCCGAATTGCCGGTTGATCGCCGAATTCGCCTGGAAAAACGCATCGAACAGAGACGTCTGCTTGTCGCGTGCGATACCGATACCGCTGTCCTTCACCTCGAAGTGTAATCCCGGGCTGGTTTTGGCCGGTCGAACCCGCACCTCGATGCGTCCCTCGCGGGTGAACTTCAGGGCGTTACTGAGCAGGTTGAGCAGAATCTGGCGGATGCGCGTCGGGTCGCCCCGGACCCAGGTCGGCGTGTCCGGATGGATTTCACGGGTGACCTGCAGCGCCTTCTCCGCCGCCGGCTTGATGAACAGCGCCAGCGTCTCGTCGATCAACTCGGTCAGATTGAACTCGATCGTCTCCAGCTCCAGCTTGCCGGCCTCGATTTTCGACAGGTCCAGAATGTCGTTGATGATCGTCGTCAGTGTCTGGCCCGAGTTCAGGATGGTGGTCAGGTATTCGCGCTGGCGTTCGTCCAGATCGGTTTCCTGCATCAACTCGGCCATACCGATGATGCCGTTCATGGGGGTGCGGATTTCGTGGCTCATGTTGGCCAGAAACTCGTTTTTGTGGGCGTTGCTGACCTGCAACTCGGCCAGAGTCCGCTCCAGTTCACGGGTGCGGGTGTGGATCTGTTGCTCCAGGTTGTACTGGTGCTGCTTGATGCGGCTGGATTTGTCGGCTAACTGAATCTGCAGTCGATTCAGCGTCTCGGCCAGGGCGGCGATCTCATCCCCTTCCCGGGTCAGCCACTCCGGCAGCAGGCGTGCGCGGAAGACATCGTCCTCCGGTTCGATGGTGGCGATGAGTCGCTGCATCAGGGTCAGCCGGCGCGCCACCAGCCGTTGCACGGCCAGAGCCGTGACCGCGACCAACAGGGTGCAGACCAGCAGGGCGCTCAGTGCGGTGAAAATCAGATTGAGGCTGCTTTCGCCGAGAATCAGGCCGACGTTCGACCAGGCCTGAACCCGGCCGACGGGGTAGACCACGCCGTTCGCCTCGAATTCGACATCCATCGAGAACCGCAACCGCTTGTTCAGCAGGCGCCCGGTGCTGCGCACTTCGATGTCCGGGTAACCTTCCAGTTCGAACCGGCGACTGGTGTCCGGCCAGGGTTCGGGTTCGCCCCGGCGTTCATTCAGATCGGCATCGTCGGACTCGATGAAGACGGCGGTGATCAGCGGGTGGTCGTTGAGCAGATCGGCGGAGGCATCGAGCTGAACCGGGTCGAAACTCCACAGGGCGTTGGCCAGCACATCCCGGGTTCCGAGCAGGGTAAAGGCGATCTGGCGGGCGCCGGATTCTTCTTCCAGCGAATATTCCAGGCTCAATTGTATGCCCGTGGTGATCACGACAAGAGCCGTGAACAGGCCGGCGATCCATACCAGAAGGCGACGCGACAACGATTGGTCGTGCGGCTGGGGACTCAATGAAGAGAGAGGCACTGACGCTCAATCCGCTAAGCTGTAGCGTCAGTGTAGACTAGTTTTCAAGTGACGGGTAAAGGGTGTCCGCTCTGTGAATATTCGTAGCAGAGTAGGTCGGATCGGTACGTCTGGTCCGGCACTCCAGCTTTGGTAGGCCGAAGGCCGTAATTCAACGAAGGTGGTTTTGATACTATCAACGCCGTTAGCATGACGTTGGATTACGCCTGACGGCTAATCCAACCTACGACCGCGGAGGGCTAGCGCGGGATGCCGGGTTGACCTATTCGGGGATGTGGGCCGCCAGGACGGCGGCCGTCAAGCCCCCATGGATGGGTTCACGGCGAGCAATGTGTCGCACCACCCGAATGGGTCTACCCGGTAGTCGGTGCGGGTTAAGGCACCAAAGCGGTTACTTACCGCGGCTGGCGCGCTTGCGTTCGTTCTCGGTCAGCAATTTCTTGCGCAGGCGGATCGATTCCGGCGTTACCTCGACCAGTTCGTCGTCCTCGATGAACTCCAGCGCCTGTTCCAGCGTGTGGCGCACCGGCGGGCTCAGGGTCAGGGCTTCGTCGGTGCCGGAGGCGCGGACGTTGGTCAACTGCTTGCCCTTGGTCGGGTTGACCACCAGGTCGTTGGCGCGGGCGTGGATGCCGATGATCTGGCCTTCGTAGATGTCCTCGCCGTGACCGAGAAACAAACGTCCCCGATCCTGCAGCTGGAACAGGCTGTAGGACAGGGTCTTGCCCTTGGCCATGGTAACCAGCACGCCGTTCTGCCGGCCGGCCATGTCGCCGCCTTTGACCGGGCCGTAATGGTCGAAAATGCTGGTCATGATGCCGGAGCCGGAGGTCAGCGTCAGGAACTGGCCACGGAAACCGATCAGGCCGCGCGAGGGCACCATGAATTCCAGCTTCATCCGGCCCTTGCCGTCGTTCTCCATGTTGGTCATTTCAGCCTTGCGCAGGCCGAGTTCTTCCATCACGCCGCCCTGGTGCTGTTCCTCGATGTCGATCACGACATGCTCGTAGGGCTCCTGGATCTCGCCGTCGATCTCGCGCTGGATCACTTCCGGGCGGGATACGGCCAGTTCGAAACCTTCGCGGCGCATGTTCTCGATCAGAACCGACAGGTGCAGTTCGCCGCGGCCCGAGACCTTGAACTTGTCCGCGGTCTCGCCCGGTTCGACGCGCAGCGCCACGTTGTGGATCAGTTCCTGTTCCAGGCGATCCTTGATGTTGCGCGACGTAATGTACTTGCCTTCTTTACCCGCGAACGGCGAGTCGTTGACCTGGAAGGTCATGCTGACCGTGGGTTCATCGACGGTCAGTGCCGGCAGGGCTTCCGGTGTGTTCGGATCGCACAGCGTATCCGAGATGTTCAGGCCTTCGATGCCGGTGATGCAGACAATGTCGCCGGCTTCGGCTTCCGGCACTTCGACCCGGTCCAGGCCGTGGTAGCCCATCACCTGCAGTACACGACCGCGCTTCTTGCTGCCGTCGCGGCCGACAACCACAACCTGTTCGTTGGAACGCAACTTGCCGCGCTTGATGCGGCCGACCCCGATGACCCCAACGTAGCTGTTGTAGTCCAGCGCCGAGATCTGCATCTGCAGCGGGCCGTCACGTTCAACGTTGGGGGCTTTCACCTGGTTGGTGATCATCTCGAACAAGGGCGTCATGTCGTCCGCCATGGCTTCCGGATCGTCACCGGCGATACCGTTCAGGGCCGATGCGTAGATGATCGGGAAGTCGAGCTGCTCGTCGGTGGCACCGAGACGGTCGAACAGGTCGAACACCTGGTCCATGACCCAGTCCGGGCGGGCACCGGGGCGGTCGATCTTGTTGATCACCAGAATAGGGTTGAGACCTTTCTCGAACGCCTTGCTGGTCACGAAACGGGTCTGCGGCATGGGGCCGTCGACGGCGTCGACCAGCAGCAGCACCGAGTCGACCATGGACAGGACGCGTTCGACCTCGCCGCCGAAATCGGCGTGTCCGGGGGTGTCGACGATGTTGATGCGGTAGTCCTGCCACTTGATGGCGGTGTTTTTGGCCAGAATGGTAATACCGCGCTCACGTTCCTGGTCGTTGGAGTCCATGATGCGCTCGGCGCCCTGTTCCTTGCGGCCAAGGGTGCCGGATTGTTGCAGCAACTTGTCCACCAGGGTGGTTTTACCGTGGTCAACGTGGGCAATGATGGCGATATTACGCAGATTCTCGATCACAACTTAGCGGTCCGGGGGAAATGAGGGGGCGCATTATAACCATTACCGTTGAATAAAAAAGGACCAACCCCGAGAACACCGCTGACAGTGACCTTTCTTTACGGATACAACTGGACGATTCCGCTGTCTCCCTTCATGTCCGCGACGATCCAGATCTGCTCGAACGGGTGGCCACCCGGTACCTCGATGCGGTGTTGCAGGGCTTCGATGTCGTCCTTGGTCCAGAGCGAGTTGGCGTTGCGGATGACCAGCCAGACGCGGTCGCTCTTGTAGGTCTTCTGAGCCTTGGCGGCGAGGATGCGGTTCAGGGCGTTGAGCAGCCGGTCGTCCTGGCGGTCGTGGTCCATCAACGCCAGTTCTTCCCGGGTCTTCGCCGAGAGGTCACGGCCGAGAATGGCCATGGCTTCGGGTTCAGTGCCATAGAGGTGGGCGATCTCCAGATCCAGGCGTTCGCCGTCGAGAAAGCAGGAGACGTCCGGCTTGGTGGGCCGGTTGTGCCAGATGTGACGGATGGGCACGCCGGTATTGCGCTCCCAGTGGCGCATGAAGAGGCGGGCGGCTTCGTGTTCGAGTTCGATTTTTTCCTGTTCGGCCGGGGTCATGGGCGGTGGCTACAGCTCGCATTCCCGTCCAAGTATAGGCCGCCTCGCGGCGGCCCGCCTGTGACGGTGTCGTCAGGCCAGAAAAACGCTGTAAACCGGATTGTCGGATTCGTCCCAGTAGGGGTAGCCGAGTTTGTCCAGTTTTTCGCGGAATTCCTTCACCTCCTCGTCCGGCACCTGGATGCCGGCCAGGACCCGGCCGTACGCCGCACCGTGGTTGCGGTAGTGGAACAGCGAGATGTTCCAGTGGCCGCCCAGGGTGTTCAGGAACTTGCCCAGTGCGCCCGGCCGTTCCGGAAATTCGAACCGGTACAGGCGCTCGTGCGGGATTTCCGGGGCATGACCGCCGACCATGTGGCGTACATGGGACTTGGCCACTTCGTTCTCGGTCAAATCCAGTACCGGGTGACCGGCTTCGCGCAGCGCTTCGACCAATTCGTGGCGTTCGTCGTCGCTGGCGATTTTCACGCCGACGAAGATTTTGGCCTCCTGATGGTCGTTGTAGCGGTAGTTGAACTCGGTGATCGCACGTTTGCCGATGATGGACACGAACTTCTTGAACGACCCCGGTTTCTCCGGAATGGTGACCGACAGGACGGCTTCACGGTGTTCGCCCACTTCGGCCCGCTCGGCGATGTAGCGCAGCCGGTCGAAGTTGGTGTTGGCACCGGAGGAGACGGTGACCAGCGTCTGGCCGGTGCAGCCTTCGCGTTCCACGTACTTTTTCATGCCGGCGACGCTGACGGCGCCGGCCGGTTCGGTGATCGAGCGGGTGTCGTCGAAGATGTCCTTGACCGCAGCGCAGATCTCGTCCGAGGTGACGGTGATGACTTCGTCGACGTGGTCCTTGCAGATTTTCCAGGGCTCCTGGCCGATCTGGGCGACGGCGATGCCGTCGGCGAAGATGCCGACCTGGCTGAGTGTGACCCGTTTGCGCGCCTTGAGCGCGGCGGCCAGGCAGGCACTTTCTTCGAATTCGACGCCGATGACTTTGATTTGCGGCTGCAGGTATTTGATGTAGGCGGCCATGCCGCTGATCAGGCCGCCACCGCCGACGGGAACGAATACGGCGTCGATCGGTGCGCCCCGGTGCTGGTGCAGCAGTTCGCGGGCGACGGTGCCTTGCCCGGCAAGGATGTCGATGTCGTCATAGGGGTGGATGAAGGTGAGACCTTTTTCTTCCTCGAGCTTTTTGGCGTAGGCGAGGGCATCGTCGAAGGCGTCACCGTGTAACACGGCTTTGCCGCCCCGGGCACGGACGTTGGCGACCTTGATGTCCGGGGTGGTTTTGGGCATGACGATGGTGGTTTTGACACCCATCAGTCGACCGGCTTCGGCCAGACCCTGAGCGTGATTGCCGGCGGAGGCGCAGATGACGCCCTTGGCGAGTTGTTCCTCGTTAAGGGTGGTCATTTTGTTGTAGGCGCCACGCAACTTGAACGAGAAGACCGGTTGCAGGTCTTCGCGCTTGATCAGAATAATGTTGTTCATCCGGCGGCTGAGGAAGGCGGCTTTTTCAAGCGGCGTTTCGATGGCCGCTTCGTAGACTTTGGCGTTCAATATCTTTTTGACGGTTTTTTCCAGCATGGGAGAGTCCGCAGTCATTGGATGAATGTTGAGTTGGGTGGTTGCCAGGAACCCGCGCCGGCTACCAGGGATGCTTATTCGGGGTCGCCGTGAACCCATCCATGGGGGCTTGGCTTCGGCATCCATGCCTCAGACATCCCCGAATAAGCATCCCTGGCATCCGTCGCTAGTTTTGGTAGCTATCACCGCACACCGCCTGTTTAGCGGGAACCGCTTAGTGTACGGTTTTTCCGGAGACCCGGAAACGAGGCAGTACGGCAGAATGCGGCATACTGTTTTGCAGGATCGCCAGTATGGCTGGGGGACCGTAGGCAGGGCGAGCTGAGTGGTTATAATGCGAACCAGACTTTGACAGGACGGTTGCAATGACTCAAGACGAACTGAAGCAGGCGGTGGCCGATGCGGCGCTGGCCTTTATCAAGCCGGATTTGAAGCCGGAGGTGATTATTGGCGTGGGCACGGGCTCCACGGCGAATCTGTTCATCGATGCGCTGGCGAAGGAGAAGGATGATTTTCGCGGAGCGGTGGCGAGCAGTGAGGCAAGTGCCGAGCGGTTGCGCGGCCATGGCATCGAGGTGTTCGACTTGAACGATGTGGATTCGCTGGCGGTGTATGTCGATGGCGCCGATGAGGCGAACCGGAAGCTGCATTTGATCAAGGGCGGCGGTGCGGCCCTGACCCGGGAGAAGATCGTGGCCTCTGTGGCGAAGACGTTTGTCTGCATCGCGGATGAATCGAAGGCGGTTCAGACGCTGGGCGCGTTTCCGTTGCCGGTGGAGGTGATTCCGATGGCGCGCAGCGCGGTGGCCCGCAAGCTGGTGAAACTGGGTGGGAATCCGGTGTACCGCGAGGGGGTGGTGACCGACAACGGCAATCAGATTCTGGATGTCTTCGAGTTGAACATCAAGGATGCGGAGGCGATGGAAACCGAGATCAACAACATCCCGGGTGTGGTGACCAACGGCCTGTTCGCGCATCGTCCGGCGGATGTTCTGTTGTTGGGCACGTCCGAAGGTGTGAAGAAGCTGACCGTCATCAACACGATGGCCGAGGACGGCGAGTTTTATTGAATCGCGGCTGAGTCGGGTGTCGGATTACGACCGCAAGCGGTCTAATCCGACCTACACTCGGCCTCTTCGTAGGTTGGATCGGTACGTCTGGTCCGGCACTCCGGCTTCGGTAGCGCCGAAGGCGCGTAATCCAACACTGACCAACCACTCAGTTCACCCCAAACTCAAAACCACCGCCCAAACCGCCAACACCAATAACACACTCCCCAACCAGCGCCCGACCCGCCGTTGCGCCGCTTCCAGCTGAATAAACCGTTGTCCCAACCCGCTTTCCCCGCCGGCGACGACTACGAAGGCGTCCACCAGCACCCAGACCAGGGCACCGGTGAGCAAGACCACGGGCCGGACTTCCGACATCCAGGCGATCATCAGCGCCAGTTGGGTGAAGGCGGACAGCCAGAGCGGGATCGAGAGCCAGGAGGCGAGGGTGACGCTGACGAAGCCGATGGGGCGCAGGGGATGCAATGGGTCGGCGATGAAGGTGCGCATCCAGAACAGCATCCAGAGGGTGGCGGCGGTGAGGGCGCCGGTGAAGACGATCAGCGGCAGACCGAGCGGGCCGCTGTGGGCCCAGTGCCAGATGCCGAGGGCCAGCAGTGTTGCGATCGGGGTTGTGCCGAACAGGCGCCAGCCGAGCAGGCGGCCGGCGGAGTGGTGTTCGCTGCGGGCGGCGCGCATCAGTTCGAAGCGCAGGGCGTCGGGTGGCAGGATCAACAGCAGGGCCAGCGGGCCGGCCAGCAAGAGCATCTTGAACATGGGAGTCGCACTGACGTGTGAAAACGGGCGACCAGCTTACTGCCTGGGTCGCCCGTTCGAAAGAGCGGTGTACGGTTCTGGGCTTACTCGACGCGTTCCCAAACCTGGGTGCGGCCGATCAGGGCGAAGCCGAGGTAGCCGCGTACTTCGAGTTTGGCGCCGTTGTCGATGACTTTGACTTTGGCGCTGTATTCCTTGCCGTTGGCCGGGTCGAGGATCTTGCCGTCTTTCCATTCATCGCCGTCCTGCTCAAGGCCCCAGAGGAAGGTCATGCCTTCGATGGGCTTGTCCTTGCGCATGCCCTTGCACTCGGTGCATTTGGGGTTGGGCTCGGACGGGTTCAGCAGTTCGATGATCTGGCCTTTGAGTTCGCCGCCATCGTTCCAGACGCGGACGATGCTCTTGGCTTCGCCGGTATCGTCGTCGATGGTGCGCCAGCGGCCTTCGGCGGACATGGATTCAGCGAAAGCGATGCTGGTCGCGAGGCTCAGTACGAAGGCGGTCATCAGTGCGGTAAAGGTTTTCATTGTTGTTGTGGCTCCTTGTTGCGTTGTTGGCAACATATCAAAAACGTCGGGTGACTCAAGCCTGGCGAGTCGGTTATTGCCGTTCGCTCACCAAAGGGTATCGAGGCGATGGTCCTGAGACTATACCGGCAAAGATGAACCGGGGCTGACTTTACAGTCGGCCATGCCCTGCTGTATGTTTATACAGTTATCCGAGGCGGGCCATGTACCCGGCCTTCAAGCCCATATCGCCACTCTGGAGTGTCACAGTGGACTATCAAAGCATAGGTAAAGCATTGGAAAACGCAGGCAAAGAAATCCAGAAGGTCAACAACCGGCTCGATAAGGTCCTGGAAAAGCTGATCGAGTTCGAGGACCTGGACGATCGCAAGCAGACCGCCATCGAGCATATCCAGTCGGATGAGATTTCTGAAGCCCTGAACCTGCTGAAGTCGGTGGAGAAGGACCAGTCCAAGGCGCGGGACCTGAAAACCGAGGAAGCCAGCCTGAGGGAACAGTTGGAAACCCTGCGCGAGCAGGCCGAGCGGATCGCCCGGGGTGAAGCGTCCGAAGAGGAGGACGGCGATGCCGGGGCGTCCGGCGAGGTGACCGAGCTGAAACCGGACAGTTCCGCCGCCTGAGCGGCTTTTATACCGCCTTCGGGGATGGCCCGCCGCCATCCCCGGAAACTCCCCGACCTGTTTGTCCCGTCCTGCTCCGCTGCTCCCCGACCCCTTTCCATTGTTGACCGGACTGCAATAATCCGGCTTCGTTCGGCGTTCGAAACAACTCCCGTCCTTCTTTCGCCACAGGGTGCCGACACCTCCGCTCTATCGGATTAGGCTAGCAAGGATCGTGTTCGAATCTTGATCGATTCGATCGACGAGCTCGCGGCCATACCGGCCGACCTTCGATTCATCGGAACAGAAAGGACCAAGCCATGAAACACTCCAATGCTACTCGTCTGCACCTGAATGACATGGAATACCGCGTCGCGCACTATCCGAACCCCGGAGCCGACCCGGCGATCTTCCTGATCGGTAACCTTCAGGAAATCGAAAGTGTCGAAAACTTCTCGAAAGCGTTCCAGGAGGAAATGGACGTCTACTGCGTGGAACTGCCCGGTTGCGGCCTGACGGCGCCACTGCACGCCTGCTACGGTATGGCCGAACACGCCGATCTGCTGGCCCGGTTAGTGGAGCACCTGCAGTTGACGCACTTTCACCTGCTGGTGTTCTCCTACAGTACGCCCATCGCGCTGGAATACTGTCGCAAGTACCCGGGGCGGGTCATGAGCCTGGCGCTCGGCGGCTCGATGGCCGACATCCCGGGCGAAAAACGGGGGCCGACCCTGAGTCTGGTCAACGAGGTGTTGCACGATCGGACAAAATTCGCCGATTCCTTCATCGGAGGGCTGACCAGCGATCAGTGTACCGGTAAACGGGCTGTCGCCATTCGCCGGGCGGCGCTGCGCAAGTGCCGGCAATACACCGACAGCCAGATCTGGTGCTTCATCGAGAATACGGTGCGGATATGCGCGTACCAGTTCCACCACCCGGAGGAAATCGAGGTGCCGCACGCCTTGTGCTTCACCGGGGCATTGGATGTGTATGTGAAACCGGTCTGGTGTCGGAAACTGGCCGAGTCCATCGGCGCCGAGTTCACGCTGATCGATGGTTGTGACCACTTGTTCCATCTCGAGCAGCCTGAAATCACGGCATCGCTGATGATGCGGCCCTATTTCGCGTCGAAACAGCAAGACAACCTGCCGGCGGCCCGTCTGACCGCCTGATGTCGTGCCTGGCAAGGGATGTAACGGTCAGGGCACTATCCGAACAGCACCTTGAGCGCACGGGACAGCTTCAGGGTGCTGGCTTCCGACAGGCCGCCGAGCAGCGGTCGCAACATGGCATCCCGCTTTTCCTGATACTGCCGTAAGACCCGAAACTGGGGATAGGTCTTCATGCCTTCCAGCATGAAGGAGGTATCTTCCAACTCGAACCCGACTTTCATGCGAGCCGCCACGGCGGCGGAAATCGGCAGGGTGTCCTCCGGGTCGCTGATGCGCTGGTAGCGGTGCACCGACACGCCCAGGGTCTCGGCCATTTCCTCGTCGCTGAAACCGCGTTTCGCCTGAATCCGTTGAAAACCCCAGGCGCAGGACTGGCAATAATCCCGTGAAAAATCGGCGACATCCAGAGGGGCGACGAAATCGCAGCGGCCGGCGATCTTCTGGTGCGCCTTGCGGGCATCGAGAAAATCCGCTTCCAGCGCCGCCTGCTGGTCGGAATCCAGCAGCGCGAACGCCGTCTGGCAGGCGATGTCGAAATGCTGGGTGCCGAGCCCGCTCATCAGCGTCAGCAGACGCAGACTGTCGTCGGTGAGCCCGAGGAACGGCTTCAGCCGCGAACCGAGATAGAAACTGTTCATCGACAAGCCAATATACCAACTGAATGCGGCCAGCACGGCCACGGAGCGGTTATTGGGGTAGTCTTCGTTCAGGTAGTTGCGCCAGGTCGCGTAGCTGATCCCGGTGAACGCCTGCTCGAAGCTGGATCGGGTGATGTTGGCCGCCTGACACAGATAGCGCAGCGACGCGGCCACCTCCCGGTTGATGATCTTTTCCGATTCGCTGAGTCGTTCCTCGACTTTGCTTGGAAACATGACGGAGCTCCCTGGCATTTGAAGAATCCGATTCTTTCAAAATGCACAGCCAGTGCAACCCCATTCTTGTACACAGGTGTCGCTTCTGTCCGCCCTAACGGCGGTCAGAACAGGTGCGGATTGTGGCGTTTGTAGTCGCGCAGTGCCCGGCGTGCCTGCTCGACCTGGTCGTACAGGCGGCGTCGTTCCTGGGTATCCCCGCTGCCATTGGGGTTGGCGCGGACGAAACGGCGCTTGGTGTCTTCGGCGACTTCGATGCTTTGCAGTAATTTCTGGTATTCGGTATCCAAGGTTGTCTCCCTTCCTCGTGTTATTGCACGTTCTGGTGAAACTTCTCGAGGTAGTCCAAGGCAATGGCGAGATCCGCCAGAGGCAGAAGGTTGGGCACGACCGAGCAGTCGATGGCCCGAATGCGTTCGCATTGGCGGCGCAAGGGGTCGTGCTTGTCCAGCTGTTGGTACAGGGCCAGCAGGTCCAGTTGATAGTCCTGTTCGGCGACGTGACGGGCAAAGCGGGCCAGGGCGGTCGTCAGCATCATACTGTCGTCGCCTGTCGGTCCGTTGAATGGCTTGCCGTGGTTCACCGCCGTGCCTCCTGTCATTGCCGGGAAAGATATGTGCCGACAGAGCCTTGACGGCACACGTCCGAGTTCAGTGTAACCGGGCGGGCGGGGCTGGAGTGACTGTTCGACAATATTGACCGGGATCGTCAAACAGCGCTTCAGGTCACGGGGTCAGGGTGTATCGGGCTCGCACGGGGATTCAGGCAGGGGCGTGATGCGCTCGATCCGGTCGTCGGTCCAGGTCAGTTCGAACCAGCCTTCCTCCGGCGCCTGCTCGATGGCTCGCTGGAAGCGGGTTCCGTCGCAGTGTTCGAAGACGCCGTTTTCAGAGGGCACCACCCGCAAATAGCGCGGCATCGGTGCCGTTTCGGCTTCCTCCAACGGCTCGGCCAACATCCGGTCGCCGGCGGAATCGCTCAAAGCCGATGCCTCCGGTACCGACTTCTGTGGGCTCGGAGCGCTGGCCGGCTTCTGAATTCGGGGTTCGGCCTCGAAGCTCAGAGTGTGCTCACGGGGTTGGCCGGCGCTGTCGGGGGCGCTCATGATCTCCATCGGCGGGGCTTGCTCGGTGGCCGGACGGGCGGCTCTTTCTTCCAATACCGTGACCGCCGGATCGCTCAACCACTGCAGGCCGAGCGCCATCACCACGAAGGCGGCGGCGACCGACGGTACGACCCGGGTCCAACGACCCGGGCGGTTGTGCGCCCGCGCCCGTTCGAGAACGGCCTGGTTCAGGGCGTCGGGTGCGCGATGGGATGCCTTGCGCTGCGTATACAGCGAGCGGAGGCGTTCATCGGCGGGCGTGGATGAACGGTCATCCCGATGCGGGGCCATGATGCACCTCCAGGTCATGTTGCAGGGTTTGACGGGCGAACCGCAGCCGACTCTTGATGGTTTCGAAGCCGACGCCGGTGATGTCGCTGATCTCGGCCAGGCTGAATCCTTCCTGTTGCAGCATAAAGGCCTCGCGCTGCGCGAAGGGCAACCGGCCGAGCGCGCGGTTGAAGGTCTGCTCCAGGTCGTCGCCTTCGACCGTCGTCTCCAGCGACGCCGTGTGCAACTCGGCGTCCTGGACATCGTCGATGGCTTCGCTCCGCCAGCGACCCTGTCGCCGCAACTCATCGATCATCAGATGCCGGCCCAGTGTGAACAGCCAGGTCTTGAACGTGGCGTGTCCCGGTTCGTACTGGTGGCGTCGTTCCATAACTTTGAGCCAGACACCCTGGTACAGATCTTCGGCCAGGTGCCGGTCGGTCTGGGTCAGCAGAAAGTGAAACAGGTCATCGCCGCTGCGCTGCATCAATTGGGCGAGCACCACCGTCTCGCCGGATTGGCGGTACCGCCACATCAACTGGCTGTCGGCATCCGGCGGGACGACGGCGCCCCGGCCGGTGAACCAGCGGTTTATGTTGGATAGCAGTGTCACGGCAGGGGCGTGGGTCCTGTATCAGTGGGCGGTATTGTCGACCAGGCTCTCGGCGTTGCGCATCAGCTGCACCAGCTCGTTGCGATAACCGAAGGCGTCCTCGCCGAGGGCACTCTGGGCCAGTGCCCGGGCATCGGCCACCGACCAGACATCCGCGTCGACATAGTCGCTGTCGCGCAGCAATTCCCCGAACCCGGCCACGGCGACCGCCAGGCGCAGGGATTCCGGCAGGTCCTCGGAGTATTGATCGTTCGCCACCGGTCGACTCATCAGAATGCTGTCGTTCTCGTCCGGCAGTTTATAGCGCAGCTTGACGAAGGCCAACTCATCGCTGCTCGGGTCCGGCTCCGTACCGTCGTTTTGATACCGCAACGGGTCGTTGAACCGAAAACCCCCTGCGGCCGGTACGATTTCATACAAAGCCGTGACCGAGTGCCCGGCGCCGACATCCCCGGCATCGACCCGGTCGTTGTTGAAATCCTCGCGCTTCAACTGACGGTTGTCGTAACCGATCAGCCGGTATTCAGCGACCTGTGCCGGATTGAACTCGACCTGGATTTTCACGTCCTTGGCGATGGTATGCAGGGTGCCGGTCAAATCCTCGGCGAACACCTTGCGCGCTTCGCTGAACCGGTCGATGTAGTAGGCGGTGCCGTTGCCCAGGTTGGTCAATTCCTCCATCAAATGGTCGTTGTAATTGCCGGTGCCGAAGCCGAGTGCACTGAAGAAAACACCGCTGTCTCGCTTGGACTCGATCAGGTCTTTCAGATCGTCCAGATTGGTCACACCGACGTTGAAATCCCCATCGGTACCGAGAATGACGCGGTTGATACCGTCCTCGCGAAAATGCTCACGCGCCACCTCATAGGCCAGTTGAATACCGGCGCTGCCATGAGTGCTGCCGCCCGCCTGAAGGCGATTCAGCGCCCGCTGGATTTCGGCGCGGTCGTCACCCCCGGTCGGCTCCAACACAACGCCCGACGCCCCAGCGTACACCACAATGGCGACCCGGTCCTCCGGCCGCAACCGGTCGACCAACAGACCGAAAGCGCGCTGCAGCAAGGGCAACTTGTCCGGCTGGTTCATCGACCCGGACACATCGAGCAGAAACACCAGATTCATCGGCGGCAGATCCTCGGCCGCCACTTCATCCCCCTGCACAGCGATGCGCAACAACCGGGTGTTCTCATTCCAGGGCGTGGGCGCCAACTGAGTGTGAACGGCAAACGGATGCTCGGAACCGTCCGGGCCGGGATAGTGATAATCGAAATAATTGATTAGCTCTTCCACCCGAATGCTGTCTTCCGGAGGCAGAACACCCTGATTCAGAAAACGCCGCAGATTGCTGTAGCTCGCAGTATCGACATCGATGCTGAACGTCGACACCGGTGACTCGGCGACGATTTTGATCGGATTGATCTCCGCCGCCTCATAGTTTTCCCGGTTCGGCTCGACAACCGGCTGCCCATCCGGGTTGGGCGGTGGCACGATCACCAGGTTCTGGCTGGAGCGTTGTGGCGCCGAGCCGGTTTTCTGGGTTGAGACTTGCAGGTCGGCCAGGCCCGCCTCTTCGGCCTCGTAAAGGACCTCAGGTTCGGCCTGGGGCTTGGGTGTCGGACGGGTCTGTTGGGTTGAGTTCGCTTGTTCAGTGGTGCCGGCCTCGTCTCCGTCCTGGACGCTGGAGCAGGCGGCCAGCAACACACAGGTCAGCCAGAGGCCAGTGGTTCGAATCATCATAACGGTTCCCCTCTTTGTTGGACGGCGGCCGGTTCGGGCCGCGTTGAGGGTTGAACGTTTGAGGGGACAAAAAGGGGTAAAAAGTTTTTGAGTGTCGGAATTTGCAAAAAAAGGCACGGCAACAAGCCCCTGAGGCGGGGGTAGCCCTCCCAGGGGATGTCTGAGGCATGGATGCCGAAGCCAAGCCCCCATGGACGGGTTCACGGCGGCCCCAGGGAGGGCTACCCCCGCCTCAGGGGCGGACCCAGGCACTGAATTCAGGAATAAATTAAGCCACCAAATCCCCCAGCCGGGCACCCGTCAATGAAACCAAATCCCCGGGCGCCAGCTCCAAATCCAGACCGCGTTTACCGCCACTGACCAGAATCCGCTCGAACCCGTCCGCACTCTGATCCAACACCATCGGCAATCGTTTCTTCTGTCCCAGTGGGCTGATGCCGCCGACGACATAACCGGTCGCCTTCTCGGCAATGACCGGGTCGGCCATCTCCGCCGACTTTTGACCGTGAGCCTTGGCGGCTTTCTTCAGGTTCAGAGTGTGACTGACCGGCAGGATGCACACCCCCAGCCGTTTCGGGTCACCGTTGAAGCTGACCAGCAGCGTCTTGAACACCCGATCCGGCTCCACCCCCAGCGCCTTGGCAGCACCGACGCCGTAGCCTTCGCTGTCGTCGGTCACCTCGAACTGATGCAGTTCGAAGTCGATCTTCTGCTTCTTCAACAGCTGGACCGCCGGTGTCATCGCGTCGCCTCGAACTGATCGGCCATGGCTTGCAGCGACTCGCCGGTTACCCGCTTGGTCAGCCAGCCGTCCATCAGGGAGGCACCGAGCGAGCGGTAGAACTCCCGCGCCGGTTCGTTCCAGTCCAGAACCTGCCATTCCAGACGACCGCAATCGCGCTCGACCGCAATGCGCGCCAGACAGGTGATCAACGCCTTGCCGAGGCCCGCCCCACGTTGATCCGGCTGGACGTAAAGGTCTTCCAGGTGAATGCCGGGTTTGGCCAGAAAGGTACTGTAGTTGTAAAAAAACAGCGCCATACCGACCGGGCCGTCATTGTCATTTTCCGCCAATAGCACTTCGGCGTAACGGTGTTCGCCGAACAGCGTCTCCCTGAGCCTGGCTTCGGTTGCGGTGACTTCGTGCGCCAGCTTCTCGTACTCCGCCAGTTCCTGAATGAAGCGCAGGATATGGGGAACGTCGTCGGGTTCGGCCAGGCGAATGCGATAGCCGGAGGTCAGGGTAATCGGGGTCATCGGTCGTCTCGATTCATCATTCAGGGAGCGAGTATCGAAAATCCTTAACCGGGTGACAACTCATTGGCGCGATTTGACAACCGGCTGTCGCGGTCCCGCCCCTAGACTGTGCGCCCATCGTCAAGCCAGGCAAGAGTCATCATGAAACAATCGTTGTTATCGCTCGGTTTGGGCCTGTTGCTGCTTCCGACGCTTCAGGCCTCGGAGCTCGAAACCCTCTGGCAGGATCTACAATACCGTCATCCCGGTCTGAACGCGGCCGAATCCGCCATCAAAGCCCGTGAAGCCGAGGCTGCCTCGGAACGCTGGCGCTATGGCCCCACGCTCACATTGAAGGGCCGTTACACCCGGCTGGACGACGAGCTCGGCGTGGAGGTCGATGTTTCCTCATTGGCACCGGGCGCACCGCCGATGTATGAAAAGGTGCAAGACGTTCAGTACGCCAACGCCTATCTCGAAGCCCGGTTGCCGGTATACACCGGTGGACGTATCGGCGCGGCCGTCGACGCGGCCGATGCCCGCCTCGCCGACGAGAGCGCCCGGGCCGGGCAGAATCGCCAACAGGTGCTGCTGCAACTGGTCGACCGCTACTACAACGTTGTGATGGCGCGGGAAACCGTCGCCATCCGCGAACGCAATCTTCAGACCCTGGACAAGCAGGTCTACAGCGCCCGTCGGCGCGAGGAAGAGGGCTTGATCGCGCCGTCCGAGCGCTTGAGCGCCGAAGTCGAACGCGACAAGGCGCGCCGCGCCATGTCCACCAGCCAGGCCGATCTGGACCTGGCTGTTCTGGTTTTCCGTCAGTGGGTCGGGGAGGCTCACCCCTTGCCTGATCCCGGCCCACTGACGCCTTTGTCCATCGAACCGGACATGAATCGTCTCACCCGACACATGCTGGAGAACGCTCCCGAGATGGCCCAGCTGAACGCCCGGACCGATCTGGCTCGGGCCGGTCTCGAGGCCCGCACGGCGGGTTGGAAACCCACCGTGGCCCTGTTCGGACGCTACGAACTGCTGCCGGATTCACTCACCGCCCTGGAACCGCGTTGGGCCGCCGGTGTCGCCTTCGAGTGGTCGCTGCTGGGCGAGGGCAATCGCCTCCAACAGCGCCGCGCGGCCCTGGCGCGGGTGGAGCAGGCCGCCCGACAGACCGAGCAGAGCGAAACCGACCTGATCAGCCGCCTGCAACATGATTACCGCGACCTGCAGCGCGCCAATGCCGACATTGAGTCGCTGGCGTCTTCGGAAGACCTGATCCAGGAGCGCGTCACCCTGACCCGGCGCGGTTACGAGCAGGGACTGAACACCACGCTGGACTGGGTCGAGGCCGAAACCGCCCTGGCCGGTATTCGCCTGCAACGGTTGAATGCCGTTGTCGACCAGCATCGGGCGCTGGCGCGGCTCTACATCCATGCCGGCGATGAGGACCGATTTTTCACGATATTGGATCAACCCACTGCCGAAAAAGGACAGTCGAGATGAACAACAAAGCGATGATTTTCAGTCTGGTCTATCTGTGTGGCCTCGGTGGCGTACTCGGCTATGGCTATATGGACCAGATGCAAGCCCCCGAGCCGGTGTTGCAGGGCACCGTGGACGCCCGGACCGTACGCATCAGCGCCAAACTGGCCGGGCGGGTGTCGGAACTGTCCGTACGCGAGGGCGACCGTCTGGCCGTGGGCGACCCGGTGTTCGAGCTGAGCAGCCCGGAACTGGATGCCCGTCTGAGGCAGGCGCGGGCCGCCGTGGCCGCCAAGTCGGCCATGAGTCAACGCGCCGAACGCGGTGCCCGTCAGGAAGAACTGGCTCAGGCCCGCGACCAGTGGCAACGGGCCCGGGCCGCGTTCGAACTGGCCGAAAAGACCGCCGGGCGCGTGCGCAACCTGCACGACGACGGTCTGGTCAGTCAGCAGCGACTGGATGAAGCCGAAACCAGGGCGGAGTCCGCCCGGTTGGCCGCCGAAGCCGCGCGCCAGCAGTATGTCCAGGCGCAAAACGGGACCGAGGACGAGTTGAAAGCCGCCGCCGCCAGTGAAACCGATGCCGCCAAGGGGGCGCTGGACGAAGTCCGCGCCTTGTTGGCCGAAACCCACATGACCGCGCCGGCGGCCGGTGAAGTGACCGAGGTGCTGGTGCATCCGGGCGAGATCGCCCCGGCCGGGTTTCCGGTCGTGACCCTGACCGACCTGAACGACAGCTGGGTCCGTTTCCATGTGCGCGAAGACAGGCTCGATGACTTCAAACCCGGCCAGGCGATGTCCGGCTATGTGCCGGCACTCGACCAAACCATTGAATTGACTGTCAGTTACGTCTCGCCGCTTGGCGAATACGCGACCTGGCGCGCCACCCATACCGGTGAGGCCGATCTGCGGACCTTCGAAGTCCGGGCCCTTCCGACGACGGACCGGCCCGACTGGCGTGCCGGTATGAGTGTTCTGTTGAGCACGGAGCCGGATCATGGCTGACACCCGTGCCGGTTGGCAGCCGGGTCGTCTGCTGCGCCGCGAAGGGCGGCGCATGCTGACCCAGCCCGGTTATGCCTTCCTGCTGTTTCTAGCGCCCCTGCTGGCCTGGGGGCTGTTGAACGGTATCGTTGCCGAGCCCCAGGTCCGCGCTGTGCCCTTTCAGGTCGTCGACCTGGACCGGACCCCGGCCAGCCGCGACCTGGCCTACCGCCTCGGCACCTCGTCGACGCTCGACGTCCGGGTGCAACACCAGGGTACCGACGCCGCCCTGGCGGCTGTGCGTGAGTCGTCCGCGTTCGGGTATCTGGTGATCGAACACGGATTTTCCGAACAGCTGGCTTATGGGCTGCCCCAGACGGTGCCGGCTTACGTCAATCAGCAGAGTTACATGATGGGCACGCTGCTCGGCAATGAGCTGGTGCGATTCATCATCGAACGGAGCCTGCGCGAAACCGCGGCGCTGTTCATGACCCAGGGCGAGTTGAAAGAGCAGGCGCAAGCCCGGGTGGTTCCGATCCAGACTCAGCGCGCGGTTTTTGGCAACCAATGGCTGAACTACCGATCCTTTCTGCTCGGCGCCTTGCAACTGCACGTCTGGCACGTCCTGGTGGTACTGGTCACGATGGTGTCCGTGGGCCACGAATTCCGGGACGATTCGGTCAACGACTGGTCGCGGTTGTCAGGCGGGCGCCTGGTGCCGGCCTTGCTGGGCAAATTGCTGTTACCCGGGGTGGTTCTGTTCAGTTGGGTGCTGCTGGCACACATTCACACTCTGGATGCCTTGTCACTACCCTGGACCGACCGCCTGGGAACCTTGGCTGTCGTCAGCCTCGTCGTGCAGCTGTTTTACCAGGCAGTGGCCCTGGTGGTCATCCTCTTGATACGAAACCTACGCCGGGCGTTGTCGCTTGCCGCCGTCTATACCCTGCCGGCGTTCGCTTTCATCGGCGTCACCTTTCCAGTCGCCGCGATGAACCCGCTGGCGCGCTTCTGGCAAGAGCTGTTGCCGGTCGGCACCCTGGTGCGACTTCAGGACAGCATCGTTCATATGGGGGGATTGCTTGATACCGCGATAACGGCGGTGGCCCCCATTTTTTGGGTCACCCTGGCGTTGCTGCCGCCGGCGTTGTGGATGCTGCACTCGACGCTGAACCAAACCGATGGGGAGCCACACACGCCATGACCTTCTTGAACGCGTTAAAAGACGAACTGGGGGTGTTGTTCAAATACCCGGGCATCCTGCTGGTGCTCGTCGGTGCGCCATTGTTCTATTCCCTGTTTTATCCGTTGCCCTACCAGGAAGCCCAGGTGCGCGAGGTCGCGCTCTGGGTCGCCGATGCGGACCGCACTCAGGCCAGCCGGCATCTGATCGACCGGCTCGACGCCACGCCCAGCTTGAACGTCGTGCGGGTATCGCACGACGATACGGGCCTGTCCGACGCCTTGCGCCAGGGGCGGGCACAGGCCTATGTTAGGCTACCCAAAGACATGCAGGCCGATCTGGAGCGGGGCGAGGCCGTTACCGTCAGCTACGGCGCTGCGGCCGGCAATTTCCTGGTCTACGGAACCGCCGCCCGTGCGCTGGCGGAGACAATCCGGGCCGAGTCGGACGACTGGGCCCGGCGTCATCTGTACGAGACGGTCGACAACGCCGTCCAGGCTGAGGCTCGCGCCGAACCGCTGCAACTGGCGCTGACCCCCCTGTTCAATTCGGATCGCAGTTATGTGCAGTATCTGGTGCCGGGGGTGTATCTGTTCCTGGTCCAGCAGGTGATGATGCTGGCCGTGGGTATGCATTGGGGCGTGCAGACCGAGACCGGGCGTCGGCCCGAGCCGTTGGCCGGGTTTCTGGCGCAAACCGTTCTCTACAGTTTGCACGGCCTGATCCTGGTCATCGCGTTGTTCAGGTGGGGGCTGCCGTTTCAATCCGTCTGGCCGGCGCTGACCTCGGCCGACCTGGTCGCCTACGGCCTACCGTTTGTACTGTCCTCGGTCTGGGCCGGGATGATTGTCAGCCGATTCATGACCCGGCTGGAATCGCCACTGGTGTGGCTGTTGCCGTTGTCCGTGCCACTGTTGTTGCTGACCGGCATCAGTTGGCCCCTGTTCGCCATGGCTGACTGGTTGCGGCCGCTGTCCGTTCTCGTCCCGGCCACGCTCGGCAGTCAGGCGTTGCTGGGCAGGGCGTTTATGGGCGCTGAGCCTGCGCTCTGGCCGATGTGGGCGCTGGCCGGGCTCTATGGCGGCCTGGCTATGGCGTTGCGGTTCGGTGCCGCTCGCGATAGCGCCCCGGCGCCTCGCCCGTCCACTGTCGAAACGCCCGCGTGAAATTGGCCGGCTCGCTGAAACCGAGTCGGTAGCCGATTTCCAGAATGGGCAGGTCGCTGTGCCGGATGTACTGGATCGCCAGTTCCCGGCGTGCTTGCTGCAACAGGTCGCGGAAGCTGACGCCGGCCTCGTTCAGCCTTCGTTGCAGCGTGCGTGTCGACAGATGCAGCGCCTCGGCCACGCTTTGCTGGGTGACGGAACGATCCGGCATCTGCAGGATAATCTGCGAGACGACCAGGCTGGGCCAGTCCTGCTGCAGCAGTCGCAGGTAGCTGGCGATGATCTGTTCGTTGACGGTGGACAGGTGCGGGTTGGCCGATGGCAGCGGGCGTTCGAGCAGGGCGTCGTCGAACCAGACGGTATCCTGATCGGCTCCGTCGTTCAGAGGGCAACCGAGCAACGCTTCATAGCCGGTGCGATCGTGGCCAAGGGTACGCCGGAATTCCAGAGCCGTGGGCGTGAAGTGCACGCCGAAGTAGCTGCGAAACAGTGCCACCATCGCCAGGGCGCCGGCCTCGCGAAGTTGGGCCAGGCTGTCCGACAGATCGGGACCGGCGAAGTTTTTCAGCAGATGATGCAGTAGCGGGCTGGAGCGCATCGTCAAGCCGGTCTGCCCGCTGCGCTCGACGAAATCCAACTGGATCGTGGTGGTCAGCAGTGGATAGTAGCGCTGCAACATCGACAACGCTTCCCGTCCGTTCCGGCTGGTGGCCATGGCGAAGCCCAGGGCGTGAAAGGTGCCGGCGTTGACGTGTTCGGCGATGGCCAGCGGCAGGTTCCGATCGGCGCGGGCCAGCCCCAATCGCCACAACTGCACGACCGCCATCGACGGCACCCGGCTGTTGGCGTCCGTAAGTTGGTCCGGGGTCAGGCCGGCTTCCAGCGCCAGTTGTTCGGCGGGCAGGTCCAGCCGTTCGAAGGTCTGCAGCATCAGGCGTGGCCAACTGGCCAGCACCGTCAGGCGCAGCGGGATCTCGTCATCGTGCAAGGTCACGCCTGGTCGGACTCCAGGCGCTTGCCCAGACTGACCGCGGCATCGACGCGATAGCCCAGGGCCTCGTAAAATGCCAGTACCGCAGCATTGGTCTCGCGGACCTGGAGGTTGATCTTCGGGCAGCCGAGCGTGCGCAGCCGTTCTTCCAGCGCCTCCATCATCCGGCGGGCCAGGCCCTGACGCTGAAGATCCGGATCCACCGCCAGGTAGTTCACCCAGCCACGATGTCCCTCGTAGCCGCCCATCGCAGTCGCGACCAGCCGACCCTCCCGTTCACCGACCAGAAACAGCTCGGCACCCACTTTCAGTTTGCGGTCGATGTCCTTGTTTGGGTCGTTCCAGGGAACGACCAGATCGCAACGTTGCCACAGCTCGATCACGGCGGCGCGGTCGGTTTCGGTGAAAACACGGATGATCATCGAGGGGCTCCGGTGTCCAAAAAAGGCGGAGATTATCGGGAATCGCCCAAGTGGACAACCGGGTTATCAAGGCTGGATGTCTCTGGCTCGCCGATACGTTGATGGGGATCGACCCATTTCAGCGCGGAAGCGGTTGCTGAAATGGCTGGCGGAACTGAACCCGCAGCGCAGGGCGATCTCGGTCATGCTGAGGGAGCTGTTGGTCAGCCACTCGCGCGCCCGTGACAGTCTGCGCTGCATGACGTAACGGTGCGGTGCCTGACCGGTGGATTGCTTGAACATGCGGGCGAAGTGGTAGTCGCTGAGGTCGACCTGCCGGGCGAGGTCGGCGAGTGTCAGGGGTTGGTCCAGGTGGTGTTCGATGCAGTCGACCACGCGTTTCAGTTGCCAGGGCGCCAGGCCGCCGCGCGGGCGCAGGCGGGGCAGGTCGCGTTGGGTGTAATTCCGCAGAGTGTGCAGCAGGGCGGTCTGGACGGCGGAGTCGACGGTCAGCCGGTCGAGCGGATCCTGCCAGTCGCATTGGCTGAGCGTGGTCTGGAACAGCGGCACCAGCAGCGGGTCGTCGGCGAAGTCGAGTTCGTCCAGGTTGATGTGGCGGCCGTCTTTGTCCCAGACCTGTTCGACCTGTCGCCGCAGATGGGCGTCTGTGAAGTAGAGGTGGAGCAGGGTGATGGGGCCATGGACCTGCCAGTTCGACGTCACTGTGGCCGGCATCAGGCACAGCCGGGTGTTCGGGTGGCTGGCGATGGTCGTGTCGCCGAGGCGGCGGCTGCAGTTGCCGGCGCCGTTGAGGTAGACGCTGAGGGTGTGGTGGTCGGAACGCATGTCGCGGATGTCGTCCCGTTCGTTGTCCCAGCGGGCGAGCGCCATGCCGTCGCCGAGTTGGGTGGCGGCGACCAGGCGGGCCCGGGTGGTGGTCATGCGGGGGTATTGGTCGAGTGGCGTCGGTGTCATGCGTTCTGGCTCCCTGGATCGGGGATACCTTAAGGCGATGGCGGTGGGGCGGCAAGGTCGGGGTGGTGGAAAACCGCAAGATGGTGCAAGTCGGGCAAGTTCGTGCAAGCGGTGGTTTGTCTTCTCGGCATTATTGGTTGCCAGGAACCCGTGACTGGGGTGGGGGCAGACCCATGGAGGGTCGCCGTGAACCCGTCCGTGGGGGCTTGACCGAAACATCCCTATTTCGGACATCCCTCCATGGGCCTACCCCCACCCCGGTCACTGGCCCTATGTGCCTGTCATTCGAAGGCTGATCTCGCAAAGTTGGGAAGAAAGCTCATATGAACATTTTTTTGTATATCTCTACCGTCTTGATTTGGGGCTCGACCTGGCTCGCCATCGCTTGGCAGGTGGGCGAGGTGGCGGAACCGGTGTCGATTTTCTATCGCTTTATGGTGGCGGCCGCTGTGTTGTTGGTGGGGTTGTCGTTGGTCGGGAAGCGGTCCCGTTTGAGTCTGGCGGATCATGGGGTCTGTCTGGCGCAGGGGTTGGCGGTGTTCGGGTTGAACTTTTATTGCTTTTATACGGCGGCGGGGTCTTTGCCGAGTGGGTTGATTTCGATTGTGTTTTCGATGGCGACGCTGTTTAACGCGGTGAACGGGTATCTGTTGTTTCGGTTGCCGATTCCCCGGGTGTTTTACGCGGCGACGGCGTTGGGCCTGCCGGGAATGGTGTTGGTGTTTTGGGAGGATCTGACGGCGTTGCAGGCGAGCGGGTCGACGGTGGTGGCGATCGGGTTGTCGCTGTTGGGGACCTATGGGTTTTCGTTGGGCAATATGGCGTCGGTTCGGCATCAGCGTCAGGGGCTGAACATTGCGGTGACCAATGGGTATGCGATGTTGTATGGCGCTTTGGCGATGGGGTTGATCGCGGTCCTGCAGGGGCAGAGCTTCGCGTTGCCGATGGATGGGCGGTATTTGGGGGCTCTGGTTTACCTGGCGATCATTGGCTCCATCGGCGGCTTTGGGGCGTATTTCATGCTGGTCGGTCGGATCGGCGCCGGGCGCGCGGCCTATGCGACGGTGTTGTTTCCACTGGTGGCGCTGGGGTTGTCGACGGTGTTCGAGGGGTATCGCTGGCAGCCGACGGCCGCGGTGGGGCTGGTGCTGATAGTGATGGGCAATCTGTTGATGTTCAACGCGCACCGTGTGGTGATGCGATGGTGGCTCGGTCCGTTATTTGCCCGCTGATTTGGGCAGGGTGATGCGCACGCACAGGCCGCCTTCGCTGCGGTTGTAGGCGCGGATGTCGCCCTTGTGCGCCTGGACGGCGTGACGGGCGATGTTGAGGCCGAGGCCGGCGCCGCTGTTGGTCTGGTCGAGGCGGTAGAAGGGGTCGAACAGCCGTTCGAGTTTGTCTTCCGGTACGCCGGGGCCCTGGTCGCAGATTTCGACGATGGCGTGTTGCTTGTCGGCGCTCAACTGGATGTCGAGCCGGCCGCCCTCGGGTGAGAAGCGCAGGGCATTGCGCACGACGTTTTCCATGGCGCTGTGCAGCAACGGCGGGTCGCCCTGGACGGTGACAGGCGCGTCGATGCGGTCGACGATGTTGAGCTGGCGGTTTTTGGATTCGAAGCGGGCGTCTTCGGCGACGTGGCGGACGAGGTCGTCGAGTTGCAGTTCGCGCGTTTCCAGGTGCTGCATGTCGTTTTCGAAACGTGACAGCTTCAGCACCTGGGCGATCATGCTTTCCAGACGGTCGCTTTCCCGTTCAATGCGGTTGAGGGCGTTTTCGAGGTCCGACGGGGCTTTTTGCCGGACGATGCCGAGGGCGATCTGCAAACGGGTCAGCGGTGAACGCAGTTCGTGGCTGACGTTGCTGAGCAGACGCTGCTGGGCGGAGACGAGTTGCTGCAGGCGTTCGGCCATTTCGTCGAAGTCCCGGCCCAGTTGCCCGAGTTCATCGGAACGGTGAGTGACCGAATCGCCGACGCGGGCGTCCAGGCTGCCGCCGGCCAGTTGTCGGGAGACGCGACGCAGCCGTTCGATCGGCCGGGTAAAGGACCAGGCGAGCACCAGGCTCATCATGCCGGAGACGAACAACCCGAAGATGACCCGCAGCCACTGACTGTCGAGCCAGAGCGGCAGATTGGGCGGCGGCAGGGTGGGCACACCGCGCAGAAAGAGACGGTACATTTCGCCGCCGAAGGACATCGAAATCGGCCCGAGCCAGGCCTCCTGGCGCCACTGGCCGACGCGCAGGCCTTCCATGTCCATCATTTCGGACAGCATGACCAGGATGCGACGCGGTGGTTGGGGCGTGCCGAGCAGGTGGTAGGTGTCGTCGACCAGGTACCACTGGTAGCGGGATTCGCTGTTAAAACGTTCGAGTTCGTCCATCAGCTCCTGGCGGCTGCTGGCCAGGCGGTCGATGTCCGGCAGTTTGACGCGGTTGAGCAGGCGGATGTGCGTGGCGTTGGGGGCGCCGATCTGGTAGACCTGCGCCACCTGGTGGGACACGAAGGCGACCGCGAGTACGATCAGGAGCAGCGTCAGCCAGAAGCTGAGCCAGATCTTGCCGAATACGGTGCCGAACGGGTTGAAACGGCGCCAGTTCAAGGCCGGCACCTCCCCCGGTTTTGGCCGACCTTATTTGGGATCGACAAACAGATAGCCGATCCCCCGGATGGTCTGAATCTTCGGGTCTTCCGTCACCGCCTGCAGTTTGCGTCGCACGTTGGAGACGTGCATGTCGATGGAGCGGTCGTAGGCCATGATCTCGCGCCCGAGCACCTCGCGATAGAGGTCTTCCTTGGGCACGGCCTTGCCGGCTCGGCTCATCAGCACGCGCAGCACCTTGAATTCGCTGGTGGTCATCGGCACCGGTTGCTCTTCGCAGAGCACTTCGTAGGTGTCGAAGTTCAGCGTGACGCCGTTGCTGGTCAGCGAACCGGTGTCGGATTCCTGCTGCACCTTGTCGAGTTCGATACGGCGCAACAGGGCCTTGATGCGGGCCAGCAGTTCGCGGTGACTGTAGGGTTTGGCCAGGTAGTCGTCGGCGCCGAGTTCCAGGCCCAGGACGCGATCGGTCTCCTCGCCCTTGGCGGTGAGCATCAGCACCGGCACGGAAGAGGTGCTGCGGATCTGCTTCAGGGTCTCGAAGCCATCGATGCCCGGCATCATGACGTCGAGCAGGATCAGGTCGTATTGGCCCTTGCGCAGTTGCTCGATGCCGTCTTCGCCGCTGTGGGCGGCACTCAGGCGATATCCCTCGGCGTCGAGGTATTCCCCGAGCAGTTCGGCCAAGTCCCGGTCATCGTCGATTAATAGGATGTGCGATTCGTTCATGGCGTTAGTGTGTCCCAAGGCTTTTGGTGGCGCATTTCAGTTTACCCCACTTTTACACCCTCCCGAGGGGAGTCATTGGCGCATTTTACACCCCTCGGTAGGCTTCCTGATAGAATGGGGTCAGCCTGATTTCAATCAACCGAAAATGATCCCGTACTGTCCGATTCAACGGTCCACTGAGGTGTCATGCACGACGACGATTTCGATCTGTTTCGCCAGGAAATGAAAGGGGTGAAACGGATCAAAACCAAAGAGCGGGTCGAGCCGCCCAAACCGGCCGTTCCGGAGCCGGCGCTGATCCACCGTCGCCAGATGGCGGTGCAGGTGCGCCAGGGCGACGACAACCACCTGACCGAGGAAATCATCGATCTGGTGCATCCGCTCGATATTCTGGAATACCGGACCGATGGCGTCTCCCATGGTGTCTTCCGCAAACTCAAGCGCGGTCAGTACCCGATCGACGCCCGGCTCGACCTGCATCGCAAATCCATGGCCGAGGCCCGGGCCGAAGTGTTCGGGTTTGTCGCCGATTGCCTCAAATACGACGTGCGTTCGGCCATGATCCTGCACGGCAAGGGCGAGCGCGGCGAACCCAAGGCTTTTCTGAAAAGCTGCGTGAACACCTGGCTGAAACAGATGCCCGAGGTGCTGGCCTTTCACAGCGCCCAAAAGCACCACGGCGGCGTCGGAGCGCTCTACGTCCTGTTGCGCAAGAGCGAGAGTAAAAAGGCCGAAAACCGGGAGCGGTTCATGAAAGGTCGCACGGAATAATGCCATTTCAAGGAAACTTCGCATGATGTTGAGATCCATGACGCTGGCCATCCTGCTTGGGCTGGCGTCGGCCACCCCGGCCGATGAATGGACCACGGCCGGTGATGTATTGCAGATCGCCCTGCCGCTGACTGCCCTGACCGCCACCTTCACCCTGGACGACCCCGAAGGACGGACAGCCCTGGTCGGCTCCTACGCCACCACGCTGGGAGCCAGCTATGTGCTCAAATACACGGTCGATCGCGAACGACCGGACGGCTCGGATACCCGTAGTTTCCCGAGTGCGCATACCGCCTCGGCGTTTTCCGGGGCGAGTTTTTTGCAGCGGCGCTATGGCTGGGATATCGGCTTGCCGGCCTATCTGGGTGCGACCTACGTCGGCTGGAGTCGGGTATACGGGGAGAAGCACTACGTCTCGGACGTATTGGCCGGCGCGGCCCTGGCCTGGGGCGTGAATTACTGGCTGGTGCCGAAGAGCGATCGGCGCGATTTCGCCTTGGTGCCGATGCAGGGCGGGGCGGCCCTGGCGTTTAATTTCAGGTTTTGAAGATTAGGAAGGTGTGAACTTGTAGGGCAGAAGAGCGTTAAGCGATATCTGCCGCTTTCATTTAGGGCACCGGTCATCTCTGAGGCTCGTTATCCTACCCACGGCAGATATCGCCCTTCAGGCTCTTCTGCCCTACGGTACGGATAAGGAGTCAATGGAGAAACTTTGGTGGGGAGAGTCTATCGCCATTCCCGGAGGGCGGAAATGGTGCCTGGGAGAGGATTTGAACCTCCACGGGGTTGCCCCCACTAGCACCTGAAGCTAGCGTGTCTACCAATTTCACCACCCAGGCAGAGCGGTCGCGGTGTGAAAGCAGCATCCGGGTGAAATTGGTGCCTGGGAGAGGATTTGAACCTCCACGGGGTTGCCCCCACTAGCACCTGAAGCTAGCGTGTCTACCAATTTCACCACCCAGGCATTCATTCCCGGATGTGCTCACCGTCGGTAAGCAGGCGCGCATACTAATGAGCGCCCGCATGACTGTCAACAGCTATTTGGAAAAACAGGAGCACACGGCTTCCGCACATCCTGATTTTTCCTTCGCATCGGTACATCCCTTACAAAACAACGACTTGGATACCGTTACAGACGCCCAAGCACCCGCTCGGCCGCCTCCAACGTCAGGTCGATGTCCTGCTCGGTGTGCGCCAGCGACAGGAAGCCCGCCTCGAAGCTCGACGGCGCGAAATAGACGCCTTCGTCCAGCATGCCGTGGAAAAAGCGGTTGAACCGCTCCGTATCGCAGGCCGCCACCTGGCTGAAACGACTCACCTTCTCGTCCTCGCTGAAGAAATAACCGAACATGCTGCCGGCTCCGTTCGTCGTCAGCGGAATGCCCGCCTTGGCCGCCCGATCGCGCAGCCCCTGGGTCAGGGCGCCGGCCCGTTCGCTCAACTGCTGGTAGACACCGGGCTGATCGATCTGATTCAGCGTCGCCAGACCGGCCGCCATCGCCACCGGGTTACCGGCCAGCGTGCCCGCCTGATAGACCGGCCCCACCGGCGCCAGATAATCCATGATTTCCGCCTTGCCACCGAAGGCACCGACCGGCATGCCACCGCCGATCACCTTGCCCAGCGTGGTCAGATCCGGCGTCACGTTGAACAGCTCCTGAGCGCCTCCCAGCGCCACCCGGAACCCGCTCATCACCTCATCGAAAATCAGCACCGAACCGTGGTCCGTGCACTCCGAGCGCAGCGTTTCAAGGAATCCCGGCTCCGGCAGAATGCAATTCATATTTCCCGCCACCGGCTCCACGATCACCGCCGCGATGCGATCCCCGTACTCCTTGAAGCACTCGCGTACCGCCTCCGGATTGTTGTACTCCAGCGTCAGCGTGTGCTTCGCCACACTCTCCGGAACCCCGGGCGACGTCGGCACACCCAGCGTCAACATGCCCGAGCCCGCTTTCACCAGCAGGCTGTCGGCATGGCCGTGATAGTTACCCTCGAACTTCACCAGAATATCCCGGCCGGTATAACCGCGAGCCAGCCGGATCGCCGACATTGTCGCCTCCGTGCCGGAATTCACCATCCGCACTTTTTCGATCGACGGCACCAGAGAACACACCTTCTCCGCCATCTCGATTTCCAGCTCGCAGGGCGCTCCGAAGGTCAGCGACTGATCCACCTGCGCATGAATCGCCTCGCGCACTTTCTCATCGCCATGGCCCAGAATCTGCGGCCCCCAGGACAGTACGTAATCGATGTACGCCTTATCCTCGGTATCGTACATCCGCGACCCGGACGCCCGCTTGAAAAAGACCGGCGTACCGCCGACCCCCTTGAACGCCCGAACTGGCGAATTCACACCGCCGGGAATGGTCTTCTGGGCACGTTCGAACAAATCCGCGAAATGATCGGTCATGGTGATTGCCTTCTGAACAGGATATTTGCCGTCCATTGTCGTGATTCCTTGGGAGGCTGGCAAACCCATCACAGGGCATTGAACGAAATTGACGCCGAAGTGAGCGTCCGGGGGTGGAGTAGGCCTCTCCAGGGAAGTCGGCAGCCAGGATGGCTGCCGTCTAGCCCCCATGGATGGGTTTACGGCGACCCTGGAGAGGCCTGCCCCACCCCCGGATGCGGACCTTTGCCACAATCGCTTATTTGGGCTCTGTAATTTGATAGCCCAACCCCCGGCTGGGTATGATTGCGCAACGACCACAAAATGAACGGTAAACGCAGATGACCGAGTCGGTCCCGCAGCAGTTCCTGGTGCCCTCGAAGCTATCGGTGCCCTACCTCCCGCCCAACGCCATCCACCGCCCCCGCGTCGAACAGGTCTTCGTCGACGCCTGCAAACTCCCCGTGGTGGTCCTGTGCGCCCCGGCCGGCTTCGGTAAAACCACCGCTGCGCTGCATGGCTTCGCCGCCCTCAAGGACGACGAACCCGAAGCCCGGCTCGCCTGGCTCTCGCTCGACCCCGAAGATTCCGACCCCTACACCTTCGCCGCCTACTTCATCTCGGCCATCGCCAAGCAACTGCCGCTCAGCGAACAGCTGTGCCACGCCGGCGTCCACGATCGCAACACCCAGCTCAAATCCCTGTTCGGCCAACTGCTGTTCGAGCTCGACCGCATCCACAAGCGTTTGATTCTGGTGCTCGACGACTACCACGTCGTCGACAGTGAAGAAGTGCACTCGGCGCTGGCATACCTCGCCAAACACCTGCCCCCGCACATCACCCTGGTCCTCACCACCCGGTCCGACCCGCCGGCCAGCATCATGTCGCTGCGCCTGCAGGGGCTGGTGGCGGACATGCAGACCGAACTGCTGGGTTTCACCGTCAAGGAAGCCCAGAGCTTCTTCCAGCGCCTCGGCGGCTACCAGTTGGACGATCAGGACGTCCAGCAACTGCTCGATCATGTCGAAGGCTGGGCCGTGGGATTGCAGTTGATCGTGCTCGGGCTCAAATCCAAGCCGTCTTTCGACGAACTCAAGGCCCGGCTGGACCAGAAGAACCTGAACGCCATCGACTATTTCGACTCCGAGGTGTTCGACGCCCTGCCGGCGGACGTCCAGCATTTCATGCTCAACACCAGCATCGTCAAACGCTTCAACGCCGACATCGCCCGGGCGCTGACCGAAGACATCAACGTTCACGAAGTCCTGGAATTCCTGCAGCGACAGCACCTGTTCATCATTCAGTTCAACGAACCCCAGCAGTGGTTTCGCTACCACCACCTGCTGCGCGAGTTCCTGCAGCACAAGCTGATGACAATGACCGGCGGCGATATCCGCCAGCTGCACTACCAGGCCAGCCAGGCCTTTCTGGATCTGGGGTACATCGTCGGCGCGGTCGATCACGCGGTGAAGTCCCGCGACCAGGAACAGATCATCAAAATCCTGCGGATTTACGGCGAAGACCTGATTCACAAGGCGCATTACGAGCTGGTTCAGCGCTGTCTCGCCGAATTGTCCATGGACATCATCGCCAGCGCCCCGCAACTGGTTCTCGTGTATTGCTGGGTCGAGGCCATCTTCGGCGATGCGCGCAAGGTCGACCCCTGTCTGGAGAAAGCCTGGCCATTGCTCGAAACCAGCGAGGGGGCCCGTCTGCTCGAAGCCGAATTCGAAACGGTCCGCTCCCAGGCGTATTACTCGCTGAGCCGGTTCGAGGAAGCCGAGCGCGCCTCCCAGCATGCCCTGGAACTGTTTCCGGCCGACAATACCCGGCGCCAGAGCGCCTTGCTGACCTACGCCAACGTCAAATTCGAGCAGCGCGACCTGGACCGCGCGCTGGAAATTTACGAGGAAAGCGAGCTGCTGAGCCGTCAGGAAGCCAATCACGATGCCGTGTTGTGGAGTCTTAATCAGCAGGCGCAGATCTGGCGCCAGCGCTGTCGCTTCGACCGGGCCATCGCCCTGTCGCGGGAAGTGATGGATTACAGCCGGGAACACGGCGTCAACTACGGCTTCAACGCCTGTTTCTCCCTGCTGTGCCAGGCCGATCTGGCGCTGGAATCCTATCATCTGCGGGAGGCCCGCCTGCTGATCAACGAAGTCGGCCTGGTCTGCCAGAACTGGGACGAATTCTGGACGCAGCATCTGTTCGGCTGGTTATTGAAGATGGAATTGCTCAAGGGCAAGCCGACCACGGCCCGGGAGTTGGCCCAGCAACACGAAAGCATCCTGACGCGCGAGGCCGTCAGCGAGCAGCTGATGCCCTATTCGATCGAGGTGCAGTTGCTCTACTGGTGGCAATCCGGCGAAGTGAAGAAAATCGACACCTGGCTCAAGGCCACCGCCGACGTTCGCGACTGTTACAGCATCGCCGATGTTGTGCTGTTGCGCTCCCGGCTCTACGGCCTCTGTGCGCTGGATCGCTACGACCAGGCACTGGAACGATTGGACGCGGTGCTCGACACCCTGAACACCCTGTCCGACGACGCGTTCAAACTGGAGCGCATTCGCCTGGGCCTGTTGCGGGTGACCATCCTGGAACAGCAGCAGCAACGCGAGGCCGCTCTGACGGAATTGAAGCGTCTGTTGCCGGACATTGTCGAACACACCATCGTCGCCAGCATCCTCTATCTGCGCCAGTGGATCATGCCGGTGTTCGAGGCGCTGGACCCGGACGCCCTGACGGAGGACGAAGCTCGCTGCGTGGAGCAGTTGCTGATTCTCTACAAGCAACGCAACACCACCGCCAAGCGGGGCGAGGACGAAGTGCCGGACGGCTTGATGGCGCTGGGCATTTCGAAGAAGGAGTGGCGGGTACTGCGCTACATCATGGATGGCAAGAGCAACGATGAAATCGCCCAAACCATGTTCATCGCCGTCAGCACGGTCAAGACACACATTAACAATCTGTATAAGAAGTTAGCGGTTACTAACCGCAAAGAAGCGATCAGTAAAGGGCGCGAGCTCAGTCTGGGGGCGGTGGAATCCTGACTTGGGCGCTCCAACCGGGAGAATTTCAACCGGCCGGGGTCTTCTCTCGCGCGCTGGAAGTGACTAGACTGCCCGAATCCTTGGATAAGATTTATCTGGGGATTGTCTAGTTGATAGGTAGTCATTGGCTAACGGCCCGCGTGGCCGTTAGCCCTTTTTTCGAGCGTCCGCTCCTGCCTCAGAACGGTTTCAGCACCACCAGCAGCACGATGGCCAACAACACCAGCACCGGCATTTCGTTGAACCAGCGAAACCAGGTGTGCGGATGGGGGTTGTGGCCCTGCTCAAAGCCTCTCAACAGCCGCCCGCACCAGAAGTGGTAGACCACCAGACCCGCCACCAGCAGCAGTTTCACATGCAGCCACCCCATGGTGAACCAGCCGCGACCGGCCGGTGTGATCAGCAGCGCCAGGCCAAAAAACAACGCCAGCACCATGATCGGGGTGATGAAGCGGTACAGCTTGCCTTCCATGATGCACAGCCGCTCCCGTGTGGCGCGATCGTCGGACATCGCGTGGTGCACGAACAGACGCGGCAGATAGAACACGCCCGCGAACCAGGCAACGACGAAAAAGATGTGGAAGGCTTTCAGCCAGAGGTAGAGCATCAGTGAATGTCTCCTTCGGAGGTCAGTACGGAAACCAGTTGTCCCCGGGTCACCAGGCCGACCCGGTCATCGTCCAGGGGCAGCATGAACCCGGCCGTGTCTTCACGCTTGAGCAGTTTGACCGCGCCCAACAGGGTGATGTCGCCGTCCAGCTGAACCAGTCGGCTGTAGGGCGGGACAGCCTGTCTCAGGGCGTCGCCCAACGGGCGGCGGGTGTCCGCGTTCAGCTGCACCCAGTCGACGTAGAATTCGTTGAGCACCGGCTTGGACAGCAGATAGCTGTCGTTCTCGATCTGGATCATGACCCAGCGATACGGCCCCTTCAGCACCTTGCCGATGCGGTCCTCGTCCAGCGTCAGGTCGAGTCGGTCGAATTGGCTCGACGCCAGTTCGCTGAGGAAACGCTGTGACAGCGCGATGCGTACCGGATGGGTCTCGATGGTCAGACCCTGGGCTTCCAGCAGCGCCCGGAACAGCGACGGTTGCTTGAAGGCGTGCTGACACACCAGGTTGGCGCCGAGCACCACCACCATCGCCGGGAACATGGCATGGGCGTTCAGGGACAGCTCCAAAACCGCCGCCAGAGCCGCCAGCGGTGCGTGCAGAACGGCACTCATCATCGCGGCCATGCCCAACAGCGCATAGAAGGCCGGGTCGGCCGCGCCGGGCATCAGGGCGCCGATGACACCGCCGGCACAGGCGCCCATGACCAGAGTCGGGCCGATCAGCCCGGCCGGGACCCCGAGGCCGATGGCGGCGGCCGTCGCTACGATCTTGGCGACCAGGATCACCAGCAAGGCGGTCCAGCCCAGTTCATTGGCCAGGGCGGCGTTCACCGTATCGAAACCGGAGCCCAGGATCTGGGGAACCACCAGGGCCAAAGCGCCGGCGATCACACCCGCCAGCAGCAGGCGCAAGGCTCGGGCGTGAACCCGCATGCGCAGAAAGGTGCGCACCAGTCGGTGGAAAACCACGGCGAACAAGCCGATCATCAAACCGGTCAGCAGCAGTGCCGGCAGGTCGGCCAGGCCGCCGACGCTGAACGGATCGGTCACAAAAGCCGGGTGTTCGCCCATGAACCAGCGGGTGGTCACGGCCGCCGTGACCGCCGAGGCGATGATCGGCGTGAAACCGAGCAGACTGTATTCCATCAGCACCACTTCCATGGCGAAAAGCACGCCGGCCAGCGGCGTATCGAAGGCGGATGAAATCGCCGCCGCCGTGCCGCAACCGGTGAGCAGGCGCAACTGACTGGGTACCCGGTGGGTGGCCTGGCCCAGTTGATTGGCGATGCCGGCGCCGATGTGTACGGCCGGTCCTTCCTTGCCGACACTGTGGCCGGAACCCAAGGCGATCAGCGCCGCGACAAACTGAAAAATGGCGTTGCCCGCCGGCAGCCGGCCGCGACCGCGGCGCAGCCGGTCCAGCACATGGGCCACACCGACGGTCTGGACATGATTGGGCGTGAACCGGAACAGCAGGATCAGCAGCAGGCTGCCGACAACCGGTAAGGCGAACCGCATCGCGGCCGATAACGACTCGAAGTCTTCGAGCGATTCCCCGTTCAGCAGGTGCAGCACCGCGTCCAGCGTACTGAGAAACAGCGCCATCACCGCACTGGTGGCGATCCCGGTCACAACGCCGAGCAGAACCAGCGTAAACAGACCGTCGGATTGCTTGAGCCAGGTTCGCCAGCGGGAAAAGCCGAATTCGGGCATGAGGAAGTGTGCTTGTCACTGAATTGCAGGCGACCTTATCATAGGGCGCTTATGCATTGAATCGACGGGGTGTACCCCGGGGCCTCCAGCAGTTCTGGCCGGGGTGTCTTGTTGGCGAGAGTAGGATGGCGAGAGTCAAGGTAACAAAGGTCTATCCGATGGCGGTGGTTCCCCACCGTCCCTGGCGTCGCTGGGGTCTGTTGTTTGCCGGAATTGTGATCCTGGTACTGGCGGTTTACGGCGCCTATCGGTATGGTCTGCAGTCCGGGTTTTCTGCTCAGCAATCCTGGGTGACGGAACGGCGAGCGTTGCAGTCCGCCCTGGCGGAGGCCGAAAAGCAGCAGGAAGCGCTGCGCATGAAGGTTGCTACACTGGAGCGAGGCTCGCTGGTGGACCGGCAGTCCAATGAGAGTTCGCGCCAGGTGATTCGCGATCTGACCGATCAGGTCGCGCGGCTGGAAGAAGAGGTGGCGCTGTACCAGGGCATTATGTCACCCTCGACCGGGGATGAGGGGTTGCGGGTCCAGGAAGTGACTCTGGAGCCGACCAGCTCCGAAGACCGCTATCGCTATACGTTGATGCTGACGCAGGCTGGCAACAACGATCAGTATCTACAAGGTTTTGTCGGCGTGAACATCGTTGGCAGTCAGGCGGGCGAACGAGTCGCCCTGCCGCTGAAAGACGTCTCGGATGACATTGACGATGTGGATATCAAATTCCGCTATCGCTATTTTCAAGATATCAAGGGCGACCTGGTGTTGCCCGACGGCTTTGTACCCGATCAGATACAGGTAGTCGCCCAGGCCGTGGGAGAACGCTCGGCCCGTGTGGAGGCTGCCTACGACTGGTCGGATCTGGAGAATGGGACCAATGTGGGGCAGTAGCAGCAAAGTGGCTAATAACGAGACCGTCATTTCGGCGAAAACAGAAGTCAGTGGGGACGTCCGGGTATCCGGCGGTTTGAACGTCGACGGCCGTATCAAGGGCAACATCCTGGCCGATCCGGACAGCGGCAGTGTCGTCCGGGTCAGTGAAAAAGGCATGGTCGAAGGGGAGATCCGCGCGCCCCGCATCGTCATCAACGGCGAGGTCAAGGGCGACGTCTACTCGTCCGACCACCTCGAGCTGGACAAGAAGGCCGTGATCAACGGCAATGTTCACTACGTGATGATGGAAATGGTCATGGGCGCGAAGGTGAACGGCAAGCTGCTGTATGTGGCGGCGGAGAAAGGCAAGAAGGCCAAGCTCGACAAGCCCGAAACCGCCGAATCCAAGCCATTGGCCGATGCCAAGGCCGACACTCCGGTCGAAGCCAAACCCAGTCAGTGACCGACCATTGAAAATCCGGTCGACAGGCCCGATCATAACGGGTCACAGAGGGTGGTTTCCCGGAAACCATCCTCGATCCATTCCGGCAACCCCCGAGACGTGAACATGACAGAAACCGTAGCCATGACCGATGCCTTGATTGTAACCGAGGCGGCGGCCGACAAAGTCCGTCAACTGGTGGAGGAGGAAGGCAACGACCGCTTGATGTTGCGCGTCTTCGTCACCGGCGGAGGCTGTGCCGGGTTTCAGTATGGCTTCACCTTCGATGACGAGATCGCCGACGACGACACGGTCGTCGAGCAGGCCGGCACCCGCTTTCTGGTCGATTCGCTCAGTGTTCAATACCTGGCCGGTTCGACCGTCAACTACACCGAAGGGTTGGATGGCAGCCGTTTCACCATCGAGAACCCGGCTGCGGAAACGACCTGTGGCTGTGGCTCCTCGTTCTCCGTTTAAGCGCCGTCTGGCCGCCGCGCTGGTGGCGGCCGTCTGTACCTGGAGCAACGCCGAAACCGTACGGCTGGACGAACCGGCCGATTCCGGCCTGGTCGCTCACATCGAAGCCCACACCGCCGAAGAACTCTCTTCCATCCTGTCCCGGGCCGAAGCCCTGCTTGAAGCCGAAGAGCAATACAGCAGCCAGCAGCCGATCGCCCTGATCCTGCACGGGGACGAAACCGAAGCCTTCCTGAAGGGCAATTACTCCGCCTATCGCGAACTCGTGGATCTGGCCGCCCGGCTGGACGCGTTCAACGTCATCGACGTGCAGGTGTGCGAAACCTGGATGCGGGACAATGGCGTCGAGCGGGAGCAGTTGCCGCCCTTCGTCAATACCGTGCCCTATGGGCCCGCCGCTGAGCGCGAACTGATCGAACGCGGCTACGATCACTTCTGATCGAGCGCTATTCCATGCTTAAAGAGGAGAACCGGAGCCCGATCGGGCCCCGCGGTGTGGCGCTTATTCCTGGTCGGAATTGGCGTAGGCTTCGTCGAAAACCTGCAACTGGCCGACCATGTTGGCGGCAAATTCCTTGAAGTCCGGCAGATACTGGTTTTCCAGGGGCTGTGCTGTCGGCAGAGGCACTGTCTGCGGGTTGCGATGCACGCCATTGACCAGGAATTCATAGTGAAGGTGGGGGCCGGTCACCATGCCGGTCGCACCGACATAGCCAATGATCTGGCCTTGTTTGACGCGATTGCCGACGCGGGAGTACTTCGAAAACTTGCTCATGTGCGCGTACAGGGTGCGAATGCCGCCACCGTGTTGCAGGATGACCACGTTGCCGTAACCGCCCTTGCGACCGGCGTGGATGACCTTGCCTTCGCCTGTGGCCTTGATCGGTGTCCCGGTTGGTGCCGCGTAATCCGTCCCCTTGTGGGCGCGAATGGTGTTCAGGACCGGATGACGGCGGTTCGGATCGAAGCGTGACGATACCCGGAATACATCCATCGGCGTACGCAGGAACGCCTTGCGGATGGAAGCGCCATCCGGTGCGTAATAGTCGGTCCGGCCGCTGGCGTCGGTGTAGCGGATGGCCGTTACCTCACGTCCCTGGGTTTTGAAGGATGCGGCGAGAATCGGCCCGTCTTCCAGTTTCTTGCCGTCGAGGAAGTGCTCTTCGTAGATCAACGAAAAGGTGTCGCCGGCACGAATATCCATGACAAAGTCGATGTCCCAGCCAAACAGGGTGGCCAGTTGCATGATCATACTGTCGCTCAGCCCCGCATCCTTACCGGCCAGGTAGAGGGAAGAGTCGATGGTGCCTTCGGTGTAGCGGGTGTGGATTTCCGGCTCATGGACGACTTCCTGGATGCTGAACCCCTCTTCCTCCACCGAAATGCGATGATTCACCAGAATGGATTCACTGAAGGTGACTTCTTTCAGGCTGTCGTCTTCATTGAAGGTGAAGGTGAACGACTGGCCGGGATAGATGCGCTCGAGAGGCGTGCTGATCTTCTCGTCCGCCAGCATGCGATAGAGTACGCTGACGCCCGCGTCGGCCCGTTCGAACAAGGTGGACAGGGTGTCACCCGGGCGCACCTCGACTTCAGCGGTGCGTAACTGAGGGGCGTCGGGTTGGGTTGATTCTGATGCGGCGGAGGTTGGCGATGGTGTCGAAAACTCCAATTTGGCCGGTATCTCGACAATGACGGATTGGCTGGGCGCCGGCCACAGCGCCACAGTCAACATGATAGACGTCAGGATGGCAACGCCGACGGCATGCCACCGAGGGAACTGCTGGATGCGGTCGAACAGATTATTAGTCATGATAAAACAGTCGGTTGGCTGGAAAAGTTAAGGCATTATATTAGCAACAGTGCCACCATGTGCTAACTGATATCACAAACTGATATAATCCGTCTTCTGTATATATGTAAATTATTTTGAGGAGCCTCCATGTCCCTGGAGCAGACACTGGCAGAAATTCGACGCGGTACCGAAGAGATCCTGCTCGAAGAGGAACTGGTAGAAAAGCTGGAAAGCGGCCGTCCCCTGCGGATCAAGGCCGGTTTCGACCCGACCGCGCCGGATCTTCATCTCGGCCATACAGTTTTGTTGAACAAGATGCGCCAGTTTCAGGAGCGCGGACACACCGTCATTTTTTTGATTGGTGATTTTACCGGCCTGATCGGCGACCCGTCCGGCAAGAACGCGACCCGTCCACCGTTGACCCCGGAGCAGATCGCCGCGAATGCCGAAACCTATAAAGAACAGGTCTTCAAGATCCTCGATCCCGAGAAGACCGAGGTGCGGTTCAACTCCGAGTGGTTCGAGAAGGTCGGCGCCGCCGGCATGATCAAGCTAGCGGCCCAGCACAGTGTAGCCCGCATGCTCGAACGGGATGATTTCAAGAAGCGCTACAAGTCCAATCAGCCCATTGCGATCCACGAGTTCCTCTATCCGCTGGTGCAGGGGTACGACTCGGTGGCTCTGGAAGCCGACGTCGAACTGGGCGGCACCGATCAGAAGTTCAATCTGCTGGTCGGGCGCGAGCTGCAAAAGCATGAAGGTCAGGATCCCCAGGTCGTGATCATGACCCCGTTGCTGGAAGGTCTGGACGGCGAGAAGAAAATGTCCAAGTCGCTGGGCAACTATGTCGGCATCACCGAGTCGCCGGGCGTCATGTTCCAGAAGATCGTCTCCATTCCCGATGCCCTGATGTGGCGGTACTACGAGTTGCTGTCGTTCAAGACCCTGGAAGAGATCGACGCGCTCAAGCGCCAGGTCGAGGACGGCGCCAACCCGCGAGACATCAAGATGGAGCTCGCGCGCGAACTGGTCGCCCGCTTCCACGGCGAAGAAGCCGCCAGCAATGCCCATAAAGGCGCAGGCAATGTCATCCGCGAAGGCGAAGTGCCGGAAGACACGCCGGAAGTGACCATCGAGCTCGAAGGGCAGGACGAACTGCCGATCTCCGCCATCGTCAACCGCTCCGGCCTGGCCGCCAATGCCGCCCAGACCCGGGACATGTTGAAGAACGGCCGGGTCAAGGTCGATTGGGAATCGGTCGAAGCCACCCTCAAGCTCGGCCCCGGCCACTACCTGATCCAGGCCGGCAAGAAGAAGATCGCCAAGGTCACCCTGGCCTGACCCCGGTGCCCACCGCTATTCGACGTAGGGTGGGCACCGCCCACCGTAAACCATGCCGAGTAAAGATGTCGGATTACGCCTTCCGGGCTAGTCCGACCCATGCATAGCTTCCTTGGTCGGCCGGACCAGTAGGTTGGATCGGTCCGTCTGGTCCGGCACCCCGGCTTCGGTAGGCCGAAGGCCGTAATCCAACACCCTTACCCCGCCACAGCCCCTCCCCAAACACCGCTCAGTCACATTCCCGTCAACTTTTTCCGATCCAGCCCTTGACCGGCGAAAGAAAAAGACTATTATACGCCTCCCTCGCAGCCAACGGCGGCGAGGACGCCGGATTCGGGCGGCTTTTGAAGCGGGTGTTGCACCCACCTCGAAAGCACTTTTTAAAGCGCACGTAAGTGATTGTTTTAAAAAGAAAAAAGCTCAGAAAACGGTTGACAACGCGGCGCAAATCATTAAGATACGCTCCACGTTGAACGGAGCAGCCAACAGCAGCCGGCTCCGAGATCTTTAACATTGTCAGAAGTAATTCGTGTGGGCGCTTGTGGGTCGACAAATAGAAGCTCAGCTTGCTGGGCATTCTCGATCGACAAGTGACCTGTCAGAAATTCTGAGAGGCGTGAATCCGGCTTTTGTCGGGTTCGCTTGCGAACGAGCCAAGATAAAGGCGTCTGCTTCGGCAGGTGTCATATTTTGAACTGAAGAGTTTGATCATGGCTCAGATTGAACGCTGGCGGCAGGCCTAACACATGCAAGTCGAGCGGAAACGATCCTAGCTTGCTAGGAGGCGTCGAGCGGCGGACGGGTGAGTAACGCGTAGGAATCTGCCCGGTAGTTGGGGATAGCCCGGAGAAATCCGGATTAATACCGAATAATCTCTGCGGAGGAAAGAGGGCTTCGGCTCTCGCTACTGGATGAGCCTGCGTCGGATTAGCTTGTTGGTGGGGTAATGGCTTACCAAGGCGACGATCCGTAGCTGGTCTGA
>NZ_BMXR01000004.1:389438-465683 GCF_014651855.1 Saccharospirillum salsuginis | reverse complement strand
AAATACCAATTGCGGGTGCCGGAGGGCATTCTAACCAGCATGAACGAGCCTAAAACCAATGTGATGCCGGCAAAAAAATACTCTCACAGCCTCACGGCCCACCATCCTTTTTATTAAAAGACAAAACCAACACGGCCAAGCTTCCCCCATCACCCCCATTGAATGCTCAAGTCCCCTCTGATCAAATATGGGCTTCTCCGATTCCAAGGAAGCCTTCATGTCTGTCCCCGTTACCCTGACCGAATTATGGATCTACCCCATTAAATCCTTCCCGGGCCTGTCCGTGGACCGCCTGACCTTCGATGCCGCCGGGCCGGTGGACGACCGACGCTGGATGCTGGTGGATGAGAAAGGAAAGTTCGTGAGTCAACGGGGGTTGCCCAAACTGGCGAGCTTTGGCATGGCACGGCTCGACGCCGGCTATACCGTAACGGCGCCGGATGGGGATTCGGCCGTTCTGCCCGAGCCGGGGCAAGCCGGCGAATCTTTTGCGGTCACGGTCTGGAAGGATGAGTTGCAGGCGCACGAAGTATCGCCGGAATTGTCGCAGTGGTTTTCCGCTAAGCTCGGCAAGCGAGTGCATCTGGTGCATACCGGGCCGGCCTCTGAAAGGCGGATACCGGATCCCGGAACTTACGACCATGAACGAGTCGGCTTCGCCGATGGCTACCCCTTGTTGATCTGCAATGAGGCCTCTCTCGACGGCTTGAACGAGGCGTCCGGGCTGACCCTGGATATGCGCCGGTTCCGACCGAATGTGGTAGTGCGCGGCGCTGAGGATCGTTCGGAATTGATGTTGGGACGCCTGAATTTGCCTGAAGGGCATATCGACCTGTTGAAAACATGCGTTCGTTGCAATATTCCGGCGATTGATCCCGATACCGCGACCTATCAGAAGGACGTCGCAGCCCAGTTGAAGACGCACTGCGAGTGGGACGGAAGTACGATTTTCGGGGTGAATGGCGTGGCGCGTGGCGTGACCGGGTTAACAGTGGGGGATACTGCTCTGTACAGTGCGCAAGCTTAGCACTAACAGGGGGGCATCACTGCCCGAACGCCACCTGATCCGGCTCAAGCCACTGCGCCAGCCGCCATTCGGACCGGTCCCGTGCCGCATACACCTGGGCGTAGGCGAGCACGGATTTCACATAGCCCCGGGTCTCGTCGAAGGGGATGGATTCAATCCACACCCGCAAATCCCCCGGATATCGCTTCAGCCAACGGTCCACCCGTGACGGTCCCGCGTTGTAGGCGGCGGTGGCGTACACGGGGTGACCGAAGCGTTCCATCATCATGCCGAGATAGCGGGTTCCCAGCTCAAGATTCAGATCGGGATTGGTGAGATCCCATTCCTCCTGGAAAGCCAGAGTGTGTTCATCGGCGATCTGACGGGCGGTGTAGGGCATCAGTTGCATCAATCCAAGCGCGCCGACCCGGGATTCGGCATCGGTCATGAAGTGACTCTCCTGACGAATGACGCCGTAAATCCAGTAGCTGGGCACGTTCAGTGATTGCTCCAACTGACCGACCTGTTCCCGCCAGGGGGTGGGATAGCGCAGGTCGAGGGCGCCGTAGCGGCCGCTCCAGGCCGCGGACTGGGACGCTTTATGGTGCCACTGCCAGCTTTGGGCGATGACGGCGGCTTCCAGCCACTGGTCCCGGTCGAAGGAGCGGCCGGTCAGGTTCCATTCCAATTGCGCCCGGGTGATGTCGCCGGCTTCGAACAGCGCTTTGGCCCGTTGAAGACCCGCCTCGGCGAGCAGGGGGGATTGGCGGGTGTCGAGCGGGGGAATCGGCTCCGCGTCCAGTTCAATCGGCCGGTTCAAGGCCTCGGCGGCGAGGAAACCGTAATAGGAGCGCTCCCTGGCCAGCGGCGCCAACAGGCTGTCCGCGGCATCCGGTTCGCCGGTTTGTCTCAGGGCCATGGCCCGCCAGTAGCGCCATTGGCCGGACGCCCGAATGGAAGGGTCCAGCCCGTCATAGAGGTGAGAGACTTTGGGCCAGTCGCCGCTGGCCAGCGCGATTTGCAGCCGCCAGTGTTGCAGATCGTCATTGGTTTGTTTCGGGTCGGCAAGGCTCAGCCAATAATCCGCCGCCGGCAGGGCCAGCTTGGCCATGGCTTCGCCCAGATGGGCCGATACGGAACGGATATCGGCGATGGTCAGTTCCGGCGTGGCCTGGATCACCTGAACCCAGATATTGGAGGCCCGTTCCGGATCGAGGTAGGCCATCCGGTCGATCGTGGCCAGGGCCAGTTCGCGTTGCCAGGCCTCACTTGGGCGGTAAGTGGCTTTCAACAAACTGCCGGGGTCGTTATAGACGTCCCGTAACCGTTCACCGCGTACTTTGAATTCAGGGTTCCGGTATAGGCCACTCAGGTAGCGTACCAGGCCACCGTTGCGGTGTTCGAATGCCAGGAGTTGGCGCTGCCAAACCAGATCATCAAAGTCCGACAGGCTCTGTACGCGGGCCAGAAAGGGATCGCAGTTCTCGGGCAAGCTGTCGCCGGTCAACCACAATGTTCTCAAACCGGCCGATGAGACGGTGCCGCCCAGTTTCTCCTCGGCAGCCATGGTTTGGCACAGTGCTCCCTCGATATCGCTGAGCCGCGCAAATTCCAGATAGTCCCGCCAGGCCTCGCGTCGGGCCAGCTCGGCCAGCCATTGGTGTCGGGTGTACCAGCCGGCCGCCTCGAATTCCTCCCGACTCAGTAACGGAGTAAACCAGTCGGCGTCCACCTGTTCCAGGTTATTCTCGACCCAGTGTGTGACCAGGTGAGGGTAGAGCAAATGGTCTGTCCATTCTTCCAGTTCCTCGAACGGGAAGGCTTTTTCTTCAATTCGCGAGACAGCGTGTTCATAGTTCAGGGAGGAAGCTTGAGTGAACCAGGGAAGACAGCTGGATAAAAGCAAAACGATGAAAGGCTTCACGGCCGATCCCTCAGACTGGGTGACTTCCCTAGGCTATTCGGTTTTACCTTCATTGCAAATAAACCGTAAGCGGGGTAGGCGAAATTGACAGAATGCCTGGCGAGACGTCATGCATTTTTGTAATCGACAAGTTCACGTTAATTCCGTGACTTGTTAAGCATTTTTGACGCTGATAGAAGAAATAGTGATGGTTTTATGGTGTGGATCGCTGTTGGAATCGTCAACGCTGAGACAGTTTTGTAATAAAAAATACAATTTGACAGAGCTCACAGTGATATAGAGCTCGTGTACTTATCATCGCGATTCGGAAGCTATTCATAAACGGTCGCGAATAATGATTAATACCAAGGTAATAATAACGTTAGCTGTCAGCCTACTCTTGAGCGGGTGCCAGCTGTCGGATCGCTTTTTTGGCTCAACGTCGGACTCCGAACAGCGAAAACCGCAGGATGCGAGTGAGAGTGTCGCTTCCCGGTTCGAATTTCGATATTCCTCTCAACCCGATCGAAGCGCTTCCATGGCGCTGGAACAGGCTGCGCTGGATTCCCAGGGGGAATACTATCTGTTCCTGGACACGACGGATCAAAAGGCCGGTTCGGTGCAATTTTATATCAACGGTACTGTGGTGAACTCCGACAACAGCTATCCTTACGACCTGAACGGCGGGGCAACATTGGCCACAGCTCAGGATATGGGGCTGTTTGTACTTGGCACCAACCGGGTTTCCGCCAAAATTAAAGGCAAGATCGTCGACGAAGCCGTATTTCTGGTAAACGCGGTCACGGCCGAGCCGACGCCGGATCCCGAACCGGTTCCGGAGCCCGAACCCGTTTATACCTTGTTGATTTCAACGAATGCCGATCGCAGTGGTGCCTCTACCCTGGACGGTACGCTGATGGACAGCACGGCAAGTTATTTCATCTATTTGCAGACCGATGACGCAAACGCCGATACCGTTCGGTTCTACCTGAATGGCAGTCTGATCCAGACGGAATACGATGCGCCCTGGGACCTGGCTGGCGGTACGGAGTCGACCGCGACGGCCGTGGACATGAGTGTGTTCGTTGAGGGCGGCAATGATCTGGTGGCGGATGTGGACGGCGTTCGGATAGCCACTGCGAACATCACCGTGGAAACACCGACCGAGGAACCTGCGCCGGAACCCGAGCCGACTCCGACCATTGATGTCACGCTCTATTGGAGCCCGCCCGCGACTCGGGAAAACGGCGATGTATTGGCGACTTCGGAGATTGGCGGTTATGAAATTCGATATCGTCTGGATGGCAGCTCTGACTACACCACAGTCGTCATCAATGACGGCAGTGTCGACCAGTATTTGTTTCAGGGGCTGGACGATACAACCTACCAATTCGAAATCGCCGCATTCGACCAGGATGGGCTCTACAGTGAATTTGTAGTGGCCTCCTATAACCCACACCATGTGCATAAAAAACCCGGCTCAGCCGGGTTTTTTTATCAATTCACCACCGGTTCCTGATTGGATCTGAAGGTTCGAATAAACCAGTTTCGAATGTTGTGACCCATGATCAACATGCTGGGTGTGAAAACCAGGGTCAACACGGTGGCGAAGATCAGGCCGCCTGCGATCGTTGTCGACAATTGGGTCCACCACTGGGAGGACGGCGCGCCGACGGCCCACTCGCGGTCGATGAAATCGATCGTCAACTGATACACCATCGGTAACAGACCCAGAATTGTCGTGATGGTGGTCAACAACACCGGCCGCAGACGCTGGGCACAGGTGATCAGGGCCGCGTCGATTGCCGGAACTCCCTGATCACGGATCAGGTTGTAGGTGTCGATCAAAACGATGTTGTTGTTCACCACGATGCCGGCAAGCGCAATGATGCCCACCCCGCTCATGACCACACCGAAACTGTCGCCGGTGATGATAATGCCCACCATCACGCCTACTGTGGACAGGCCGATGGCCGTCAGGATCAGGGCGGTCTGGCCGAAGCTGTTGAACTGCGTCACCAGGATGATGATCATGATGAAAAACGCGACCCCGAATGCTTTGCCCAGGAACACCATGGTTTCCTGCTGTTCCTGCTGATCGCCGGTGAAGCGGAAAGACACATTCGACGGCAGGTCGCCCTGTTCGAAGGACTCGCGCAGTTGTTGCTGCAGGTCCGCGATCACCAGGTCCACACGCTCGCCCGGTTCCAGGTTCGCCTCCACGTCCAGAGTCAGCTTGCCATCGGTGCGGAAAATGTCGCCCTGCTTGTTCTGGGCGGTCAGCGTAATGAAGTTGCTGATCGGCACCTGCTCGCCGCGAGAGGTTACGGTCAATTCCCGAATCTGGTCCAGGTCGCGACCATTGAACGGGTAACGTACGCGAATATCGACTTCGTCCTCGGCATCGTCCGGTCGATAGCTGCCAACGTTCAAACCGTTGGTGATCATTCGGATCGACGAACCGACGGTCGCCAGGTCGACGCCGAATCGGCTGGCCGCTTCGCGGTCGACATCGATGCGCCACTCCAGTCCATCCAGTGGGCGGTTGTCCGACACGTCCTGGATGCGTTCGTCCTGTTCCATACGGGTAACGACCTGATCGACGGTGTCATACAGCGCGGCAATATCATCCGAGAAGAACTGCATCTGGATGTCGATGCCCGTGGTCGGCCCCATCTGGGCTTGCTGGGCTTCGATGCGAATGCCCGGTATCCCGGAGGCATTCTCGATGACATTATCCATGACGACACTGGATCCCGGACGCAATGTCCAGTCGACGAATTCCAGCATCAGAATGCCGATGGTGTCTTCGGACTGATCGCGCAACGGCAGGGCGGTGACCTTGGTGGTGACGGTCTTGATCGAGTCCATGCCGATGACGCGCTGCTCGACTTGTTTCACCAGTTGGTCACGTTCCTGAAGCGAGAGGTTGCCGCGCGCCCGCACAACAATGCTGCCGAACTCGGTGTCCACTTCCGGGAAGAATTCAACTTCGGTGCTGCGCAACGAAAACGCGAAGAGGATGGCACCGATCAGCACGCCCATCAGAACCAGCGTCAACCAGGGTCGATGCAGTAACGGCCGCAGAAAGCGGATATAGAGCCCCAGGCCACCTTTCAGCTGATGGATGTCGCCGTGGTCGATGGCGTCCATCGCACGACGCTTGGTGTCGGACACCCGCGCCGCTTTACCGAACAGAGTGCCGAAGGCCGGTACTGCGATCAGTGCCATGATCAAAGAGGCGGTCAGTGTGATCAGCACGGTTTTCGGCAGATAGCCCATGAACTCGCCGGCGATGCCCGGCCAGAACAACAACGGCATGAACACGGCCAGTGTCGTGGCGGTTGAGGCGGTAATGGGCCAGGCCATGCGAGTGGCGGCCTCGCGGTAGGCGATCTTGCGGCTCGCACCTTCGGACATGCGTCGGTCGGCGTATTCGGTCACCACGATGGCGCCGTCCACCAGCATGCCGACGCACAGAATCAGGGCGAACAACACGACGATGTTGAGGGTGATGTCCAGCATCGAGAGCACCAGAATGCCGGCCAGGAAGGACGATGGAATCGCCAGTCCGACCAGGATTGCGCTGCGTACGCCCAATGCCCAGACAATAACGATGAACACCAGCAGGGTGGCCAGTAATACCGAATTGAACAGATCATCGAGCTGCTGTTCGATCATCACCGACTGGTCCTGGGTGAAGGTGACTTCGATGCCTTCCGGCCAGTTCGGCTGAACCTGTTCGATGATGCCTTTGGCCTGCTCGATGGTGGCGATGATGTTCTCGCCGACACGCTTGGTCACTTCCAGTGTGACGGCCGGCTGGCCGTTGACCCGGGACAGGGTGTCGGCGTCCTTGTAGGTGCGTTGACCAACAGCGATGTCCCGGAAACGCACCACGGTATCGCCGTCGGTTTTCACCGGCAGGTTCAGAATCTCGTCTTCGGTCTCGATCAAACCGGGGACTTTGATGGAAAACCGACCGGCCCCGGTGTCGATATTGCCGGCGGTGATCAACTGGTTGTTGCTGCTGACCAGGCGAGCCAGTTCCCCATGTGAGATGTTGTAGCTGGCCATCAACGCCGGGTCGATGATGATTTCGGCGACCTCTTCGCGCTTGCCACTGATCGGCGCTTCCAGAACCCCCGGCAAGGCTTCCACCCGCTCCTGCAGATCTTCGGCCACTCTGAACAGAACGCGCTCATCGATGTTGCCGGACAACGACATGTTGATGACCGGGAACAGCGCCAGATTGATCTCCTGGACCGACGGTTCATCGGCTTCGTCCGGTAATTCGGCCTTGGCCTTGTCGACGCGTTCGCGCACATCGGTCAGCGCATCGTCGATGTCGACATCGATCTCGAATTCGAGTTGCAGGGTGGCCCGGCCTTCACTGGCGGTACTGACGATTTCCTTTAACCCGTCCAGGGTGCTCAGCTCCTGTTCGAGGGGGCTGACCAGCAATCGGTCGGCGTCTTCCGGCGAAATGCCTTCGATACCGGTACCGACGTAGACATAGGGGACAGTGATGTCCGGCTGGGCTTCCTTGGGAATACCGATCAGCGCGAAGACACCGGAAATAAATATCAGGGCGAAAAACAGCATGACGGTGCGAACCCGCCGCAACGCCGCTTGGATGAATGAAATCATGACTGTCTCCCGTTACATCCCGGTCGCGAGGTTGTTGTCTTCTTTAACCGGGACCGGCGTGACGGTATCGCCCGGGTTAACGAAGCCCTGACCGACCACAATCAACCGGGTCGGATTGTCGAGACCGGTTACCCAGACGCCGCCGGTGTCGGACCGCACGATCTCGACCCGGGTGAACTGAACCTGATCGTCGCTGTTCAGGGTTTTCAAACCCATCCGGCCGCTGTCGTCGATGTTCAGCAGGGCGGGGCTGATGTAGTGAGCCAGTGTGGGCTGCAGAGCGACCGTGGCCGACGCGGTTGCTCCGGCCAGATGCTCGTCGACTTCCGCTACCGAAATCTCGACCTTGAAGGTTCGCGTGGCCGGGTTGGCCACTCCGCCGATGAAGCTGATGGTGCCCTCCATGGTTTTACCGGTGACCAGTTCGACAGTCGCATTCTGGCCAACGGCCAGCGGCTGCACTTCGGTTTCCGGTACGTCGCCTTCGATGATCAGCGGTGTATAGTCGTAGAGTTCGGCCACCGGGTCGCCGGTTCGGACGTAGCTGCCGATTTCGATGGAGCGACTTTCAATGACGCCATCGAACGGAGCCCGGATCCGGGTATTGGCCAGCGCCAGCTCCAATGCTTCCAGTTCGGCGCGGGAGCGTTCGTAGTTGGTCAGTGCCGCGGCGGCCTGGGCGCGATTCTGAAGACCCTCGGAACGCAGACGCTGGGCACCTTCGTATTCAAGGCGCGTCTGTTCCACGGATGCCCGGGCCTGGCGCAATCGGGCCTCCAGGTCCTGCGGGTCTATCCGGGCGATCAATTCACCGCTGGCGACGCGATCGCCCTTGGCTTTCAAAACTTCCAGCACACGCCCGGTGGCCTCGCTGGCGATGGCCACGGTTCGAGCCGGCTTGGTCACGCCATTGATGTCGATGGTGCGGCGCACCGACTCCGACTCGATTTCCTTGACCTGTACGCGAGGAACCAGGGTGTGTTCTTCGGCGGATTCCGAAGGTAACTGGGCCTCTTCTCCCTCGGTCGTGCCGGTCAACAGCCAGGCACCGGCCGCAACCACCAGGGAGACAGCAATAATGGGTCCGGTTGGAATATGTTTTGCCACGAATACTCACCTCTGGGAAAATCGCGCCGAACTCTAGCGGATTAGGGGACGACTGTCACAGTGCCAAAAGTAAGTCCCCTATGCCGGAAACGGCTCTGTTTCGGCGCATTGTCGCCGTTGGGGCCACCGCTGGTTACCTGAATTTCCCCCGAAAATAGGATTCTGAATGAGTCTGGTAGTCTTCGATCGTGTCACCTTCGCCCTCGGCGCCGCCCCGTTGCTGGACCAGGCCTCCATGACCCTGGAGGAGGGCGAACGAGTCTGTCTGGTGGGCAAAAACGGCATGGGCAAGTCGACCCTGCTCAGTTTGCTGCTCGGTCAACGTCAGATCGACGACGGTGATCTGCGCATTCGCCAGGGTGCGACGCTGGCCCAGTTGCAACAGGATCTGCCCAGTGGCGACGACCGCCCGGTCTATGACGTCGTGCTGGAAGGGCTGGGCAATCTGGGCCAGGTGTTGCGCGACTACGATCTCGAAAGTGCCCGGCCCGAGCCGGACCTGGTCCGTCTGGAAACACTGCAGCACACTATTGAAACGCTCGACGGCTGGCAGGTCCACGCCACGGTGTCGAGTATTCTGACGCGGCTGAAACTGGACGGAACCACAGCCTTCGGCGCCCTGTCCGGTGGTTGGCGCCGGCGGGTTCTGCTCGCCCGGGCACTGGTCAGCCGCCCGGATATCCTGGTGCTGGACGAACCGACCAACCACCTCGACATCGCCATGGTCGAGTGGCTGGAAGACTTCCTGCGCGACTATCGCGGGACACTGCTGTTCGTCTCGCACGATCGCCGCTTCATCGACCGGGTCGCGACCCGCATCATCGAGCTGGACCGCGGCACCCTGCAGTCCTTTCCTGCGCCTTACGACGCCTACCTCGACGCCAAGGACGCCAAGTTGGCGGAGGAAGAAAAGCATCTGCGCAACCAGGACAAGAAACTGGCCGAGGAGGAAACCTGGATTCGACAGGGCATCAAGGCCCGGCGAACCCGCAACGAGGGGCGGGTGCGCGCGCTGAAAGCCCTGCGCCAGACTGTCGCCGAACGACGCGATCAGGTCGGGCAGAGCGATTTCAGCATCGAAGCCGGCGCCCGCAGCGGTAAGCAGGTGGTGGTTCTGGAAGATGTCAGCTTCAGCTACCCGGACAAACCGCTGGTTCGGCATTTCAACGGCCTGATCAACCGGGGCGACCGCATTGCCCTGTTGGGGCCGAACGGTATCGGCAAGAGCACCCTGATTCGACTGATCCTTGGGGATCTGGAGCCACAGGAAGGAAAGGTGATCCAGGGGACCAAGCTGGATGTCGCCTATTTCGACCAGGCCCGCGCTCAGCTGGACCCGGAAAAGACCGTGATGGACGCCGTCGCCGAAGGTCGCGATTTTCTCGAGCTCGGCGGCCGACGCCGGCACGTCATCAGCTACCTGGAAGACTTCCTGTTCAAGCCGGAACGCTCGCGCATGCAAGTCCGGCAGTTGTCCGGCGGCGAGACCAACCGGCTGCTGCTGGCCCGACTGTTCAGTCAGCCGGCCAACTTTCTGATTCTCGACGAACCGACCAACGATCTGGACATCGAAACCCTGGAAATGCTGGTCGACCGACTCGGCGAATTCAGCGGCACCCTCTTGCTGGTCAGCCACGACCGGTACTTTATCGATCAACTGGCCACCCGCACCTGGGCTTTCGAAGGGCAGGGAGCGATCCGACAGTACGCCGGTGGATACGAAGACTGGAAGGCCCAGGGCGGCGTCTGGCCGGACGAGAACGACACGCCTCGCCAGCCCGCCGCGTCAAAACCGGCCGAACCCGCCAAACCCGTCCCCAAAAAGCGTGCCGCTAAGCTAAGCTATAAGGAACAGCGCGAGTTCGATGAATTACCTTCGATCATTGAACGACTGGAGTCTCAAATTGAGCAGCTCGAAGCTGACATCAACGCACCCGGCTTTTACGATAAACCGGCTGAACAGACTCAGGACGTTTTGAGCCAGCTCGCCGATGCCCAGACCGAACTCGAACACCGTTTCGAACGCTGGGCCGAACTGGAAGACAAGTCTACCGGGTAACAACGGCCCTTACCGTTTCCTGTTCATGCCGACCACGAAGTCCTCGGCCCGGCCTCGGCCGAAGGGGCTTCCCAGAACAACGATAAAAGGATCGTAGACCGCATTATGACCATTCGTTATGAGTTCAATTTCCTCGAAGACGGAACTCGCCTCACGGTGGAAACCCAATCCTCCCGTAACCGCGAAGGCCAACCAGCCGTGCCCGAAGCCCAGGCGGCGGACTGGACCCGATTGGAATACTGTCAGTGCACCAACTGTCCTCTGGAGCGCACACCGGGCGCCCGCTGTCCCGCCGCGCTCGACATGCAACCCATCGTCGAGGACTTCCGGGCACTGCCCGGGGTCAAGAAGGTGGAGGTCACCGTCACCAGCAAGGAGCGGGAATACCGCAAGGTGACCGGGCTCGAGGAAGGGTTGCGTTCGCTGATGGGGTTGGTCATGGCCAACAGCGCCTGTCCGATCCTGTCCAACCTCAAGCCGATGGCGTTTACCCATCTGCCGTTCGCCACCCAGGAGGAGTTCATCGTCCGCTCGGTGGGAACCTACCTGCTGCGGCAATATTACAAAGGCCAGGCCGGTGAGGAGACCGACTGGGAACTGGACGGCCTGATCGCGCTCAACCGCGAGCTCCAACTGGTTAATCAGGCCATGTGGCAGCGCGTGCATTCCGCGTGCGAGGGGGATTCCAACCTCAAGGCGCTGCTGAGCTTCTTCACGCTGTCCTCCAGTGTGTCCTATTCGCTGGAAAGCCAGCTGCTCAAGGTTAAACCCGCTTTCATGTCCGAGACCGAGCGTCTACAGTCGTTCGAGATCCCGGACGGAGACAGGTCATGATCGTTAACCTGATCATCATCGCGGCCGTGTTGACACTGGCCGGAGCCTTTATGTGGCTCAAACCCTCACCCCGCGACCGGCACCTGAACCGGTTGCGCTCCAAGGCGCTGGCCGAGGGGTTCAAGCTGCAAAGCGTGCGCCTGTCGGATACCAGCGTAGAAGGGCGGGTCAACGACGCCCATGTACTGCAGACGCTGTACCAGTTGAAGCACGACTTTGACAAGGAGACCGCCCCCTACTTTACTGTCCAGCGCACGACCGGCGTGTCGAGCGCCTTCCTGCCGGATGGCTGGAAATGGGCGGACAAGCATCGCCCGCCGGAAGCCGTGACCGAGCGGCTGTCCGACTTTCTGTCCGATCTGCCGGAGCGCTATTTCGTCGTCGACGCCCGCCCCGACGGGGTGGGGCTTGCCTGGGAGGAACGGGGGGATGTCGATGAATTACCGGCCATTCGGGAAACGCTGGAGCGTCTGATCAAGTTACTGTCCGCTTAACGGACATAATCCCGAAGCGCATCCTGTTCGGATTCTTTCCCGGTTGACTTATGTCGGCCAGTGTCTATCGTATTACCCATAATCAAACAGACGTTTGAAACTTGTGTTTGATTCATTGCAAAGCGGACGTTGTCGGCGACCGCGTGCACGGGTTGAAGGGGGCCGTTTCGACCTCCACCCGGTAACCGGGCCGACAATGACACAAACGGAGAGCATCCATGATCTATCAGGGTAATGGCATCACCGTCGACACACTGGAGAACGGCCTGGCCGAGCTCGTGTTCGACCTGAAAGACGAATCCGTCAACAAATTCAACCAGGCCACGCTGACCGAGCTGGGTGAAGCGACTCAGGCCCTGGCCGCCAGCGACGTGAAAGGTCTGCTGGTCACCAGCGCCAAAGACAGCTTTATCGTCGGCGCCGACATCACCGAGTTCCTGAGCTGGTTCGCCAAGGATGAGGATGGCGTCATCGCCGACATCCTCTCCGCCAATGAAATGTTCAGCGCCTTCGAAGACCTGCCGTTCCCGACCGTGGTTGCCATCAATGGCATGGCCCTGGGCGGCGGTTTCGAAATGTGCCTGGCGGCGGATTACCGCGTCATGTCCAGCAAGGCCAAAGTCGGTCTGCCGGAAGTCAAACTGGGCCTGTTCCCGGGTTTTGGCGGCACCGTTCGCCTGTCCCGCGTGGTCGGTGCCGACAATGCCATCGAATGGATCGCCGCCGGCAGTGAAAACCGCGCCGACGCCGCGTTCAAGATCGGTGCGGTCGATGTGGTCGCCGAGCCGGACGAGCTGCGCGATACCGCGCTGCATCTGCTGCAGCGGCTGGCCACGGGCGAAGTCGAATATGAAGAACGTCGCGCCGCCAAGAAAGGCAAGCTGGAACTGAACAACATCGAAAGCATGATGGTGTTCGAGACCGCCAAGGGCTTCATCGCCGGCAAGGCGGGCCGCCACTATCCGGCCCCGGTGGAAGCGGTCAAAACCATTCAGAAACACGCCAATTTCGACCGCGACAAGGCCATCGCCATCGAAGCCAAGGGCTTCGCCAAGATGGCCAAGACCGCTGTCGCGCAGAATCTGATCGGTCTGTTCCTGAACGATCAGAAGATCAAGAAAATCGCCAAGGGCCACACCAAGCAGGCGGCCGACGTCAAGAAAGCGGCCGTACTCGGTGCCGGCATCATGGGCGGTGGTATCGCCTACCAGAGTGCCTACAAGGGCACGCCCATCATGATGAAGGACATCGCGGAAGAGGGCATCCAGCTCGGTCTGGACGAAGCCTCCAAGCTGCTGTCCAAGCAGGTCGATCGCAAGAAGCTTGACGTGCGTGGCATGGCCGACACCCTGAACCGCATTCGCCCGACCCTGTCCTACGGGGACTTCGGCGATGTTGACGTGGTTGTCGAAGCCGTGGTCGAGAACCCGAAGGTCAAGAAGGCCGTGCTGGCCGAGACCGAAGGGCAATTGAAGGAAGGCGCGATTCTGGCCTCCAACACGTCCACGATCTCCATCACCGACCTGGCTACGGCCCTGAAAAAGCCGGAACAGTTCTGTGGCATGCACTTCTTCAACCCGGTACACCGCATGCCGCTGGTGGAAGTGATTCGCGGCGAGAAGACCAGCGATGAAACCATCGCCACAGTCGTGTCCTACGCGCAGAAGATGGGCAAGACTCCGATCGTCGTCAACGACTGCCCGGGCTTTCTGGTCAACCGGATCCTGTTCCCGTATTTCGGCGGTTTCGCCATGTTGCTGCGTGACGGCGCCGATTTCGAAAACGTCGACAAGATCATGGAAAAGTTCGGCTGGCCGATGGGCCCGGCCTATCTGATGGACGTGGTTGGCATCGACACCGGTGTTCACGCCCAGGCCGTGATGGCAGAGGGCTTCCCGGACCGCATGAAGCAGGACTTCAAAACAGCCATGGACGTCATGTATTCCGAAGAACGCTACGGTCAGAAAAACGACCATGGCTTCTACCGCTACGAGACCGACAAGAAGGGCAAGCCCAAGAAGGTCTCCGACGAAAAGGCACACGAACTGGTGGCCAGCGTACGCCAGCAGCAGAACGAATTGTCGGACGACGACATCATCAATCGTCTGATGATCCCGATGTGTCTGGAAACTGTCCGGTGCCTGGAAGACGGCATCGTCGATACGGCAGCCGAGGCCGATATGGGCCTTGTTTACGGCATTGGCTTTCCTCCGTTCCGCGGTGGCGCCCTGAAGTACATCGACGACATCGGCCTGCAAGCCTTCGTCGAACTGTGCGACCGCTACAGCGAGCTGGGCAAGCTGTATGAGCCGACAGAGAAGCTGCGCGAAATGGCCAAAAACGGCCAAACATTTCACGGTTAAGACGGGAGGACAGCCAAAATGACTATTCGGGACAATGATGCAGTCATCGTTGATTTCGCGCGGACCCCGATGGGCCGCAGCAAGGGTGGCAGCTATCGTTTCACGCGCGCCGAGAATCTGAGCGCCGACCTGGTAAACGGCCTGCTGGCGCGCAACGAGGCCCTGAACCCGGCCGAGATCGACGACATTATCTGGGGCTGCGTGAACCAGACCAAAGAGCAGGGCTGGAACATCGCCCGCATGATGCAGCTGCTGACCGATATTCCGCACACCGTGACGGCACAGACCGTCAGCCGCTTGTGCGGTTCCTCGATGAGCGCGCTGCACATCGCCACCGCCAACATCCAGTCCGACAACGGTGATGTCTTTGTCATCGGTGGGGTGGAGCACATGGGCCACGTCGACATGATGCACGGTGTCGACCCCAACCCGGTTCTGTCGAAGAAGGCTGCCAAGGCCTCCGGCATGATGGGGCTGACCGCCGAGTTGTTGTCCAAGATGCACGGCATCGGCCGCGAGCAGCAGGACGAGTTCGGCCTTCGCTCCCACATGCGGGCGCACGAAGCGACCCAGTCCGGCCATTTCGACAACGAAATACTCGCCCGGACCGGTCACGATGAGGAAGGTAACCCCTACCTGATGAAGCATGACGAGACCATTCGTCCGGACACAACCCTGGAAGGTCTGGCCTCCTTGCGGCCCGCGTTCGATCCGAAGAGCGGCACGGTCACCGCCGGTACGTCGAGTCAGATCACCGACGGCGCCTCGTCCATGCTGGTGATGAGCTACCGCAAGGCCAAGGCATTGGGTCTGAAGCCCCGCGCCGTGGTTCGCGGCATGGGTCTGGCGGGTGTCGACCCGTCCATCATGGGCTACGGCCCGGTACCGGCCACCAAGAAAGTGCTGAAGCGTCTGGGCATGAGCATCGACGACATGGACTACGTCGAACTCAACGAAGCCTTCGCCGCCCAGGCTCTGCCCGTGCTGAAAGACCTCAAGCTCCTCGACAAGATGGACGAAAAGGTCAACCTGCACGGCGGCGCCATCGCACTCGGCCATCCGTTCGGCTGCTCGGGCGCCCGCATCACCGGTACCCTGCTGAATGTCATGGAACAAAACGACGGCCAGTTCGGCCTGTCCACCATGTGCATCGGTCTGGGTCAGGGCATCAGCACCGTGATCGAACGGGTTTAACCACTCGTTCCTAACCCTCTCCCGACACTCCATCCACTTTCACCCCTTCCGGACGGCTCACCGTCCGGCGAGGGGCAGGGAGAGGGTTTGCATTCCTGCCCCTCTGTGCTTGTATTCATTGCGGAATCGCGTTTAACTTAAGCCTACCCATCCTTTTTCTATGGTTGTCATTTCATTAAAGAATGAAACTCGGTAGGTTAATGTCGTGGCCGGTGAGTGCCCAGAGTTCTGAGCGATCCAACCCGAATTCTCTCTCTATCGTGCAAGCTTATATCCTGTGGGAGCCTGTAAGTTCCGTGGCTGTTGGGCTTTGTCCATAACAGGGGGTAGGGCTGAACAATTCGCTGTTGCGCATTTCCAGATACTGCGGCGGGACGATTGTAATCATGAATAAGACATACCTGATCGATACCATTTCCAAAATCCCGGAGATGGTGGAGTTGCTGCACATATTGAATGACGTCGAACTTCCAAATCATTATCTGGCAGGCGGAGCGGTTACGCAGGCTGTATGGAATAGAAAGGTAGGAAATGCTCCTTTGTACTTGGTAAAAGACTTCGATGTCGTATACTTCGACCGTCAGCAAGACAAGACCGAGAAAGAGTACGAAATGGAGATCGAATCTCGAACAACGCATTCCTTGCCGGTTGATGTTAAAAATCAAGCGAAGGTGCACGAATGGTACGGTGCAAAATTTGGAAATGAAATAGAACCGCTTAAAGACTCAGAAGACGGGATTCGCATGTGGCTTCCTTGCTTCGCGGTAGGTGTTCATTTAGTTGAAAATACAATTGAAGTGTTCGCACCATTTGGTTTGGAAGACCAGGCAAATATGGTGGTTAGGCCAAACAAAACGGCTATGAGCAAGGAAAACTATGACGCAATGAATCGCAGCTTCAAAAAGAGGTGGCCTGACCTCGCAATCCAAGCCTGGTAACCACCCAATACTACCAATTGCGGATTCGTTCCCGGTCCCGGACGTCCAGGTTAATTGTTGGATCCAACCACAAAAAGTAGACGGTTTCGAATCGGTGTTATTTGTCGCACGATTTACCCTCGGTATGGGCGTAGGTGTTTCGAGGTGGCCCATTGTTTCGTCGGGCCGGTCTTCCCGGGAGCGGCGGTTGGGTAACTCGATGAGCGTTATGAACAACGGGAGGGGAGTTGTGAAATTCGACATTTACGGACGAAAAATTCTCGAAGTCGTTCGTTCCAATGGTGAGTGGTTGGCGTTGTATCCCGGCTCGGGCGGCACCAAACGCAAAGCCGAAGATATCGTGATTCCCGAGCATCTGTCGGAAGACGAACTTGAGGAATACATCGCCGATGTGTTCCACGAATGGGCCACACCGGAACGCAGCGAAGTCCGTCGGGTTTGACCCTCCACTGACAACAGCCAATGGCTCATAGAGAGCAGGTTCGACCTGGGTCAGTTTTCCTGCCTCCAATGGGGTAGGGCGCGGTCCTTTGATGCGATATAGAATCGTTTCCATCGAGGAGGCCGTATGATTGGATGGTTACTGGTTCTACACGTAATGGGCGCGACAATCTGGACCGGCGGTCACCTGGTGCTCGCACTGACGGTGTTGCCCCGGGTCCTGCGGCAAAGGTCTCCGGAGACATTGCTGGCTTTCGAGCAAGGTTACGAGAAGATCGGTATGCCTGCTTTGGCGGTGCAGGTCGTTACCGGGTTTCTGCTGGCCTATCAATTATTGCCGGTCTGGGCGGAATGGCTCAACTGGGGGAATCCGCTTGCACGGGTCATTGCCCTGAAACTGGGGTTGTTGTTGCTGACCGTGGTATTCGCGCTGAGTGCTCGTTTTCGGGTGATTCCTGAGCTCAGCGAACACAATCTGACGCAGATGGCGTGGCACATCATACCGGTGACACTGATATCGGTATTGTTCGTAATTGTCGGTGTATCCTTCAGGACCGGCTGGCTGTATTGATTTCTGTTCGGAGGATTCCGCCGCCGGTTCCCATTCGACCCCGAGCGGGCCTATACTCATCGCTCATTCATTCCCAGCCGAGGCGAGACAGATGGTTCACATTGAACCCGGCATCTACGAACATTTCAAAGGCCCTCGCTACCGCGTGATCGGCCTGTGTCGGCACAGTGAAACCGAAGAGCCCCTGGTGGCTTATCAATGCCTGTACGGCGACTACAGCCTCTGGGTGCGGCCGTTGGACAATTTCCTGGAGACCGTGGAAGTCGATGGAGAGCAGGTGCCCCGATTCGAGCGGGTTCAGGCCTTGTCCGAGGCGGATTGGTTGTCGTTGTCGGAAGCCTCCTTGTCGTCTTCGGGATCGAATTCGGAGCTGTAAAGTCCGGTGATCATCCTCGAAATGGTCTTTATTTGTTTTGATTTTCCATCGAAAGGGATGTCACTGGCGATCAGCATGTCCTTGGCGTGCTTGAAGTAGGCGGCCGCGGTCGAGGTGTCCTGGTTTTCCTTGGCTCGCTGCCCCTGTAATTTGTAGGCTTCAACCTCGAGCATCAGGGTGTTTCGCTTGAGACGGGCCAGGTGCTCGTGGCCGCTCAGCTCGTTCATTTCGCCGCGATTCATCACGTTCCGGATCAGTTTCATCGTACGCCCGAAATGGCGTTTGATGATGTTGATCTGGCGGTCGCTGGTCGGGGTTTCCGGCTGGTTCTGCAGATCCCCCAGTTGGTCGATGTCATTCGCCAGGCCCTGGTAATACTCCAGATCGCGCTGACAGGCCGGATCTTTCGGGGCCATGTCGACCATGACTTCCGCCTCCTGAACCAGACGGTCTTTCAGAGCGCCGAGCAGTTCCGGATTGCGGTCATAAATCATCAGGGTGGAAAACAGCTCCTCGACTTCACTCAGGCGCGCACGGCGCTGGCGGAGCCGGGCTTTCAGTTCCTGTGCCTCCATTTGTTTGACGGTCGCCATACGGCTGATATAGAGGCCGCCGATAATCAGGCCAAGCAGTAGAATGAGAATCAGTATCGCGAGCCAGGACACAAGGTTACTCCAGTACATTTTGAAACAAAACTTGACCGGCAGGGGGCATACGGTATATACGTCTGCGCCTCTTGCGTTCCGTGCCGGACGTAAGCTACTTATATAAAGGAAGCAATAGGCGGAATTATAGCGCATGGGTAAATCACTGGTCATTGTCGAGTCACCAGCCAAAGCCAAGACAATCAACAAATACCTCGGTAACGACTTCATCGTTAAGTCATCGGTGGGCCATATTCGTGACCTGCCGACCAGTGGCCAGTCGAAACCGGTCGATGCCAAGGCGCGCGCGCGTCAGGCCGCGGAAACCCGCAAGATGTCTCCGGAACAGAAGGCGCTGCACAAGAAGCGCAAAGCCAAGGAACAGCTGATCAACCGCATGGGGATCGACCCCGAGCACGGTTGGGAAGCCAATTACCAGGTGTTGCCGGGTAAGGAAAAGGTGGTCGATGAACTGCGTCGTCTCGCCAAATCTGCCGATGCCGTCTATCTCGCGACGGATTTGGACCGCGAAGGGGAGGCCATCGCCTGGCATCTGAAAGAAAGCATCGGTCTGGCTCCGGAGAAGTATCGCCGCGTGGTGTTCAACGAGATCACCAAAAAGGCGATTCAGGAAGCGTTCGAGGAACCGGGCGAGCTGGACCTGAACCGCGTTAACGCCCAGCAGGCGCGCCGCTTTCTGGATCGGGTGGTTGGCTACATGGTGTCGCCGCTGCTCTGGGCGAAGGTGGCCCGTGGCCTGAGTGCCGGGCGGGTACAGTCTGTGGCGGTCCGGCTTATCGTCGAACGGGAACGTGAAATCCGTGCTTTTATACCCGAGGAATTCTGGGACCTGCATGCGCAGACCCAGGCTTCGAAAGGGGATGAGGTGCGGTTCGAAGTCGCCCGCTACCAGGGCGAAAAATACCGACCGGTCAACGAAGCGCAGAGCAATGAGCATGTCGAGCGATTGCGCGATCAAGCCTTCAAGATCACCGACCGGGAAGATAAGCCGACCCAGTCGAAACCCGCGGCACCCTTCATAACGTCGACCCTGCAGCAGGCGGCGAGTACCCGGCTCGGGTACAGCGTGAAGAAGACGATGACCATGGCTCAGCGGCTGTACGAGGCCGGCCACATCACCTACATGCGAACCGACTCGACCAATCTGAGCGGCGAGGCGGTCGCCTCGGCGCGCGAATTCATCGGCGATCAGTTCGGTGATGCCTACTTGCCGGAGAAGCCGCAGGTCTATGGCAGCCGAGAAGGCGCCCAGGAAGCCCACGAAGCGATTCGCCCGTCCTACGTGACCCGCAAGAGCCAGGATCTCAGCGACATGGAGCGGGACGCACAGCGGCTCTACGAGCTGATCTGGCAACGCTTTGTGGCCTGTCAGATGACGCCGGCCAAATACAAGAGTACGACCCTGACCATCGAGACCGCGGGTTACGAATTGAAGGCCCGTGGCCGGGTTGTGGTGTTCGACGGTTATACCCGAGTGATGAAACAGGCCGCCAAGGGCGACGAGGCCGTTGTGCTGCCCGACCTCAAAGTCGGCGAGCCGATGACCCTGAAAAAACTGGAACCCAAGCAGCACTTCACCAAACCGCCGGCACGCTACACCGAGGCCTCGCTGGTGAAAGAGCTGGAGAAGCAGGGCATTGGCCGTCCTTCGACGTATGCCTCGATCATCTCCACCATCCAGGACCGGGGCTATGTGCGGCAGCAAAATCGCCGTTTCTACGCCGAGAAGATTGGTGACATCGTGACCGATCGACTGACCGAGTCGTTCCGCGATTTGATGGAATACCAGTTCACCGCGCGTTTGGAAGAGTACCTGGATGAGATCGCGACGGGTGAGCGGACCTGGAAGCAGGTGCTGGATTCGTTCTACGACGATTTTACCCGTCAGTTGGAAAAAGCCGAGTCGAACGAAGACGGCATGCGCGCCAACGAGCCGACACCGACGGACATCGAATGCCCCAAATGCGGCCGACCGATGATGATTCGCAACGGCACCACCGGCGTTTTCCTGGGCTGTTCGGGCTACAACCTGCCGCCCAAGGAGCGCTGCAAGGGCACGCTCAATCTGATTCCGGGCGACGAAGCCCTGACGGTCGACGAGGACGACGATGAAGCCGAAGCCCAGGCATTGCGCCACAAAGAACGCTGCGACCGGTGCGGCACGGCCATGGACAGTTACCTGATCGATGAATCGCGCAAGCTCCACATTTGCGGGAACAACCCGGATTGTCCGGGTTTCAAGGTCGAAAAAGGGCAGTTCAAGATCAAGGGGTATGACGGCCCGACGCTCGAATGCGACAAGTGCGGTTCCGAAATGCAGCTCAAGAGCGGTCGCTTCGGCAAATATTTCGGCTGCACCAACGAAGACTGCAAAAACACCCGCAAGCTGTTACGCAATGGTGAGCCGGCACCGCCGAAAATGGATCCGATCCCGATGCCGGAGCTGCAGTGCCAGAAGGTGGACGACACCTACGTACTGCGCGACGGCGCCTCCGGTCTGTTCCTGGCGGCGAGCCAGTTTCCCAAGAACCGGGAAACACGGCCACCGCTGGTGAAAGAATTGCTGGCGCATAAAGCGGAGATTCCGGACAAGTACCAGTACATTCTCAAGGCACCGACCGAGGACGACGAAGGTCGCCCAACCGTGATCCGCTTCAGCCGCAAGGCGAAAGAGCAGTATGTGATGACGGAAAACGAAAACGGTAAGGCCAGTGGCTGGAAAGCGCACTACACCGGAAGTAAGTGGATTATCGATGAGAAGAAGGGCGGCAAGAAGAAGTAGACGCTCCGTTCCGGTTTGAAAAGGCCCTCCACGTGAGGGCGTTTTTGATTTCGGGGATGTTAGTGATGGTGGGCACCGCCCACCATCCATTAACCCAAAATCTTTCGATAGGCACATATCAGCCCTCAGGCATCGCACAAATAACCGCGGAACATAAAAAAACCGGCCGAAGCCGGTTTTTTATTTCTGCGAATCCGACTTTAGTCGCCGGACACATCCCGCTGGTCGTAACCTTTATACAGCTGGCGCGGACGACCGATGCGGTACGGGCCGCTGATCATCTCTTTCCAGTGGGCAATCCAGCCAGGCGTACGGCCCACGGCGAACAGCACCGTGAACATGTCGGTCGGGATGCCGATGGCCTTGAAAATAATGCCGGAATAGAAGTCCACGTTCGGGTAGAGCTTCTTCTCGACAAAATATTCGTCTTCCAGGGCGATTTTTTCCAGCCGCATGGCGATTTTCAGCAACGGATCGTCCTGAACGCCGAGCTCGGAGAGCACTTCATCGCAGGTGGCTTTCATGACTTTGGCGCGCGGATCGTAATTTTTATACACCCGGTGACCAAAGCCCATCAGACGGAACGGATCGTCCTTGTCTTTCGCACGGGCGATGTATTCCTCGATGTTGGCCTCGTCGCCGATTTCTTCCAGCATGTTGAGCACGGCTTCGTTGGCGCCCCCGTGAGCCGGGCCCCAGAGCGCTGCGATGCCGGCGGCGATGCAGGCGAACGGGTTGGCACCGGAAGAACCGGCCAGGCGCACGGTGGAGGTCGAGGCGTTTTGCTCGTGGTCCGCGTGCAGGGTGAAGATCTTGTCCATCGCCCGGGCCAGCACCGGGTTGACCTTGTATTCCTCGGCCGGGGTGCTGAACATCATGTGCAGGAAGTTCCCGCCGTAGGACAGATCGTTCCGCGGGTAGGCGAACGGCTGACCGATGGAGTATTTGTACGCCATGGCCGCCAGAGTCGGCATCTTGGAGATCAGTCGATGGGCCGCGACTTCGCGGTGCCGGTCGTTACTGATGTCCAGGGAGTCGTGGTAGAAAGCGGACAGGGCACCCACCACGCCGACCATGATGGCCATCGGGTGGGAATCCCGGCGGAAGCCCTTGAAGAACTGGTGCAGCTGCTCATGCACCATGGTGTGGTGCATGATGGCGTGTTCAAAGGTGGCTTTCTGGTCGGAGGAGGGCAGTTCTCCGTACAGCAGCAGGTAGCAGACGTCCAGGTAGTCGCACTCGTTCGCCAATTGGTCGATCGGGTATCCCCGGTGCAACAGAACGCCTTTCGCGCCGTCGATGTAGGTGATTTCAGACTCGCAGGATGCTGTGGACACGAAGCCCGGATCGTACGTGAACAGACCTTCACTGGTCAGGGATCGGACATCGACAACATCAGGACCCAGAGTGCCGGAATAAACAGGCAGTTCGATCGGGTCGCGTCCTTCGATGACTAACTTGGCTTTCTTGTCAGTCATGAGGCCTCCTCTCCAAAGCAGGGTTAGGCGTCGGATACGTGACGCGGGATGGTGTGGAAATGGCGCACCGGCGTTCGGGAGCCTGCTCCCCGGGGTCTGGGTACGACGTTGTACCGCTTTTGGTGAACCCGTTAACGCCCTGTCGTGCTTCTTTCTTTATAGAGTTGTGACACAGGGTGCGAAATCGCGCACAACTATAGAGAGTTTGAAACCTTTGTCAATTTGACTTCCGGGTGATACGGAGCCTTCTCCGCCGAAAGTCGCAGTTGAAAAGTTTTGTTAATGATTACAATAGCCAAAGGAAGTAATGTAGGAAAATTACAGTATTACCGGCACTGTGATCATTTGTAATTAGATACGACGATCACTATAATTCCGGCGCATTTCGGGGTTGGGCCCCCCTGGTCCAGCACTTCCAAACGCCCCATTGACGGGGCCCGCACTAAAAATTAAGAGTGACTGCCGTGAACGATCACCGACCAAAGAACCTTGATCTGACGACGATCCGAATGCCGGTTGCCGCCCTGGCATCCATTACGCACAGGATCACCGGTGTGATGCTGTTCTTCGCCGTAGGCTTCATGATCTGGGCGTTGAGCAACAGTCTGGAATCCCGCCAGGGATTCGAACAAACCGTTGCCATCATGACCCATCCTCTCGCGAAGTTCATTACCTGGGGCATCCTGTCCCTCATCGCCTACCATCTGCTGGCCGGCATCAAGCACCTGATTATGGATGCAGGCTATCTGGAAACACTGGAAACCGGTCCCGTGGCCGCCAAGGTAACCCTGGCCCTGACCGCTGTCGTCATCGTTCTGTTGGGGGTTTGGGTATGGTAAGAAGCATCACGAATCTGTCACGCAGCGGTCTCGCGGACTGGATGGTCCAGCGTGTATCCGCAGTCCTTCTGGCTCTCTATACACTCTTCCTGCTCGGCATCTTCATCGCCAACCCGGGTCTCGGTTACGAGCAATGGCAGCACCTCTTCTCCATTTTCTGGGTCAAAGTCTTCACCCTGATCACCCTGTTATCCCTGGTCGGACACATCTGGGTCGGCATGTGGACGGTCGTGACCGACTACATTCACAACGCCTGGGTGCGCTTCATCGTCCTGTTCGCGATCGCGGTGACTTCCTTTGTTTATCTGATTACCGGCATCACAGCCGTGTGGGGTGTATAAGATATGGCTAATGTAAAAACCATGACCTTCGATGCCATCGTCGTCGGTGGCGGTGGTGCCGGCCTGCGCTCGGCGCTGCAGTTGGCCGAATCCGGTCTCAACACGGCCGTGATTTCCAAAGTATTCCCGACCCGGTCGCACACCGTGTCCGCCCAGGGTGGTATCACCTGTGCGATCGCCAGTGCGGACCCGAACGACGACTGGCGCTGGCATATGTATGACACCGTCAAGGGTTCCGACTACATCGGCGACCAGGACGCCATCGAATACATGTGTTCCGTGGGTCCGCAGGCGGTGTTCGAGCTGGACCACATGGGTCTGCCGTTCTCCCGTTTTGAAAACGGCCGCATCTATCAGCGCCCGTTCGGCGGGCAGTCCAAGGGGCCGGACAACCCGACTCAGGCCGCCCGGACCTGCGCCGCGGCCGACCGGACCGGACACGCACTGTTGCACACCCTCTATCAGGGCAACCTGAAAGCCGGTACCAGCTTCCTGAACGAATGGTACGCGGTCGATCTGGTCACCAACGACAGCAATGCGGTTGTCGGTGTGGTGGCGATCGAAATCGAAACCGGCGACGTCGTCCATATCCAGGCGAAAGCGACGGTATTGGCAACCGGCGGTGCCGGCCGCATTTACGCATCCACCACGAACGCCCTGATCAACACCGGTGACGGCATCGGCATGGCGCTTCGCGCCGGCTTCCCGGTTCAGGATATGGAAATGTGGCAGTTCCACCCGACCGGCATCTACGGCGCCGGTACTCTGGTGACCGAAGGCTGCCGGGGTGAAGGCGGTTACCTGATCAATAAAGACGGCGAACGCTTCATGGAGCGTTACGCGCCCAACGCCAAAGACCTGGCCGGACGCGACGTCGTGGCCCGGTCCATGGTGCTGGAAATTCTGGAAGGCCGTGGCGGCGGTCCGGAAAACGATCACGTCTTCCTGAAGCTGGATCATCTGGGTGAAGAGCTGTTGCACAGCCGTCTGCCCGGCATTGTCGAACTGTCGAAGACCTTCGCTCACGTCGATCCGGCGAAGGAACCGATCCCGGTGGTGCCGACCTGCCACTATATGATGGGCGGTATCCCGACCAACGTCGGCGGTCAGGCACTGATGCAGGACGCCGACGGCAACGATCAGGTCATCGACGGCCTGTACGCCTGTGGCGAGGCGGCTTGTGTGTCCGTGCACGGCGCCAACCGCCTGGGCGGCAACTCCCTGCTCGACCTGGTGGTTTTCGGCCGTTCCGCCGGTATGCAGATCGAGAAAGTGCTGCGCGAAGGCTACGAGTCCAATGCCGCCACCCAGTCCGACATCGACAAGGCCATGGCCCGTCTCGATGCGCTGGACAACTCGCAGCAGGGCGAGAGCGTCGCCGAGGTCCGCAAGGACCTGCAAAATACCATGCAGCTGCACTTCGGGGTGTTCCGCGAAGGCAAGAGTATGTCCGAAGGTCTCAAGAAGCTGGGTGAGATCCGCGAGCGAGTCGGCCGGATCAAGCTGGACGACAAGAGCCGGGCCTTCAACACGGCGCGCATCGAGGCGCTGGAATTAACCAATCTCCTGGAAGTGGCCGAGGCGACCGCCGTGGCGGCCGAGCAGCGGACCGAGAGCCGGGGCGCCCACGCGCGCGAGGACTACCAGGATCGTGACGATGAAAACTGGCTGTGTCACTCCATCTTCAAGCCGGGTGATAAGACCATCTCCAAGCGGGCGGTCAATTTCACACCGAAGACAGTTGATACCTTCCAGCCCAAGGTCCGGACGTATTAATCCAACGAATTCGGGGAGCGCCGCAGTATGAAAGTCAGTATTTATCGTTACAATCCGGAAACCGACAAGAAGCCCTACATGCAGGACTATGACGTCGACATTCCGGCGGGCAAGGACCTGATGGTTCTCGACGTCCTGAACCTGGTCAAGGAACGGGACACGACCGTCTCCTACCGCCGCTCCTGCCGTGAAGGCGTGTGTGGGTCGGACGGTTTGAACATCAACGGCAAAAATGGCCTGGCCTGTATCACGCCACTGTCCTCAGTGAAGGGCGGACGTGATAAACTCGTCATCCGGCCGCTACCGGGCCTGCCGGTCATTCGTGACCTGGTCGTCGACATGGGCGTCTTCTACAAGCAATACGAGAAGATCAAGCCCTATTTGATCAACGACAAGCCAGCCCCGGCGATCGAGCGCCTGCAAAGCCCGGAAGATCGGGAAAAGCTGGACGGTCTGTACGAGTGCATCCTGTGCGCCTGCTGTTCGACCTCTTGCCCGTCCTTCTGGTGGAATCCGGACAAGTTCGTCGGACCGGCCGGCCTGTTACAGGCCTACCGGTTCCTGGCGGACAGCCGGGACACGGCCACGGCGGATCGCCTGGCCGAGCTGGACGATCCGTTCAGCGTGTTCCGTTGCCGTGGCATTATGAACTGCGTCAGCGTATGCCCCAAAGGCCTGAACCCGACCCGGGCGATCGGCCATATTCGGGAAATGCTGCTGGCCAACGCCACTTGATCGAATACAACCGCCGTCACTCTGCGGTTGAGCCCCGGTAGCCTCTGGCTCCGGGGTTTTGTTCGACTGTTAAGATGTGTTTCATCGTCGCCGTTGAATACAAGAGTGACATTGATTAGGAAACAATTTGAGCCGATGCCTCTGGCATCATCTTCTCCGCGGTATTGAACAAACAGGGTTCAAGCAATGCAAAACGGCACCATGGAGGAACTTTGGTCGACGTCCCATCTATCGGGCGGCAACCAAACCTACCTTGATGAAATGTACGAAGCCTATCTGGCTGACCCCAATTCTGTTCCCGAGCAATGGCGCTCGGTCTTCGACAAACTCCCCAATATCAACGACCAGGTAACGACCGACACTCCGCACGCCCCGGTCCGCGATCACTTCCTGTTGCTCGGCAAATCCAAGAAAGTCGCCGCCGACACTCTGGCCCCCAGCCTGGTATCCGATCACGAACGCAAGCAGGTGCGGGTGCACCAACTGGCGACGGCCTACCGGTTTCGCGGCCATCAGATCGCCAAGCTGGACCCGCTCGGTCTGTTCGAGCGCGAGCCCGTTCCGGATCTGGATATGCAATATCACGGTCTTTCAAAGGCCGATGAAGACACCGTTTTCCAGTGCGGAAACCTGTACATCGGCAAGTCCGAAGCGCCGCTGAAGGAAATCGTCTCGGCCATGGAGCAAACCTATTGCTCCTCCATTGGCGCCGAATTCACGCACATCGTCAACACCGCCGAGCGCCGCTGGATCGAGCAGCGCATGGAGTCGGTGCGCTCCCATCCGGAGTATTCACCGGAAGCGCGCAAGCACATTCTGGAGCGTCTGACCGCTTCGGAAGGGCTGGAAAAGTTCCTGGGTTCCAAGTATCCGGGTACCAAGCGTTTCGGCCTGGAAGGCGGCGAGACCCTGATTCCGTTGATGGACGAGTTGATCCAGCGCTGCGGCTCCTACGGTACCAAGGAAATCGTCATCGGTATGGCCCACCGCGGCCGTCTGAACATGCTGGTCAACATTCTCGGCAAGAACCCGGCCGAGTTGTTCGAAGAGTTCGAGGGCAAGTCCTTCCTGTCCCAAGGCTCCGGCGACGTCAAATACCACCAGGGCTTCTCCTCCAACGTCATGACGGCCGGTGGCGAAGTGCATTTGGCGCTGGCGTTCAACCCGTCGCATCTGGAAATTTCCGCACCCGTGGTCGTAGGCTCGGTCCGGGCCCGTCAGGACCGTCGCAAGGACCATGTCCGCGATCAGGTCGTACCGGTCAATATCCATGGCGATGCGGCCTTTGCCGGTCAGGGCGTGGTCATGGAGACTTTCCAGGCTTCACAGACCCGGGCATATCGTACCGGTGGCACGATTCACGTCATCATCAACAACCAGGTCGGCTTCACCACCTCCAAGCGCGAAGACGCCCGGTCCACCGAGTACTGCACCGACATCGCCAAGATGGTTCAGGCGCCGATTTTTCACGTCAATGGAGACGACCCGGAAGCGGTGGTGTTCGTGACTCAGCTGGCGGTCGATTATCGTCAGCAATTCAAGAAAGACGTGGTGATCGATCTGGTCTGCTACCGTCGACGCGGCCATAACGAGGCCGACGAGCCGGCGATGACCCAGCCTATGATGTACCAGGCCATCCGCAGCCGTAAGAGTTCGGTTGGTATGTATGCCGATCGTCTGGTCGAAGACGGTGTGCTGGCCGGCGAGGACATCAAGTCGATGGCCGACGAGTACCGCGACCTGCTCGACAGTGGCGAGCATGTGGTCAAGTCCCTGGTCAAGGAGCCGAACAAGTCCTTGTTCGTGGACTGGTCGCCGTATCTGAACCAGCCGGTGGTCGACCATCACGACACCAGTTGGCCGCTCAAGGACCTGCAGGAACTGGCCAATGCCATGAACCAGGTTCCCGAAGGCTTCCCGCTGCAGCGTCAGGTCAACAAGATCATCGAAGACCGCAAGAAGATGGCGAAAGGGGCCTTGCCGGTCAACTGGGGCATGGCCGAGATGCTGGCCTACGCGACCCTGTTGAAAGAAGGTCATCCGGTGCGCATGACCGGTCAGGACTCCGGCCGGGGCACCTTCGTGCACCGTCACGCGGTTCTGCACAACCAGAAGGACGGCAGCACCTATACACCGCTGGCGCACCTCTATGAGGATCAGCCCTCGTTCGAAGTGTACGACTCCTTCCTGTCGGAAGAAGCCGTACTGGCCTTCGAATACGGTTACTCCACCACTGCGCCGAGCGGTCTGGTGTTGTGGGAAGCCCAATTCGGCGATTTCGCCAATGGCGCCCAGGTAGTGATCGATCAGTTCATCACCTCCGGTGAACACAAATGGGGTCGACTGTGTGGTCTGGTCATGCTGCTGCCGCACGGTTACGAAGGGCAGGGGCCGGAACACTCGTCCGCCCGTCTGGAGCGTTTCCTGCAATTGTGCGCCGAACAGAACATCCAGGTGTGCGTGCCGACGACACCGGCGCAGGTGTACCACATGCTGCGCCGCCAGGTGCGTCGCAATCTGCGCAAGCCGCTGGTGGTCATGTCGCCGAAGAGCCTGTTGCGTCATAAGGATGCGGTATCCAGTCTCGAAGACCTGGCCAAAGGCAGCTTCCAGACCGTGATCGACGAGACCGACGCCAACATCGACAAGAAAAAGGTCGACCGGGTTGTGCTCTGTTCCGGCAAGGTCTATTACGACCTGCTCGAGAAGCGCCGCAAGGAAGACGCCAACAATGTGGCGCTGGTCCGCATCGAACAGCTCTATCCGTTCCCGGAAGAGACTCTGTACGAGGCGATCTCGGGCTACCCGAACCTGAAAGACGTGGTTTGGTGTCAGGAAGAGCCGATGAACCAGGGCGCCTGGTACTCCAGCCAACACCACATGCGCAAGGTGCTCGGCCGGGTGAATCCGGATCTGCACCTCAGCTACGCCGGCCGAGAGGCATCGGCGGCGCCCGCAGCGGGTTACATGTCGCTGCACCTTGAACAACTTGAAAAATTCCTTAATGAAGCAATCCTGCTTGCTCAGTGATCGACGGGTATACGACTAAGGATCCACACAATGGCCATAGATATTAAAGCACCGCAGTTTCCAGAATCCGTCGCCGACGGAACCATCGCTACCTGGCACAAGCAGCCCGGTGAAGCCGTTTCCCGCGATGAGTTGATCGTCGACATTGAGACCGACAAAGTGGTTCTGGAAGTGGTGGCTCCGGCGGACGGCGCCATCCAGGAAATCAAGAGAGGCGAAGGCGATACCGTCGAAAGCCAGGAAGTCATCGGGACCTTCGAGGAAGGCGCCGGTGGTTCCGCCGGTGGCGATGCCAAAGAAGACAAGAAAGAAGAACCCAAGGCGGAAGCGTCCAAATCCGAAGCCAAGTCGGAATCGGCCGGGTCCGACAAGGGCGAGCAGGGCGGTGACCCGAATGCCGCCATGAGTCCGGCGGCCCGTCGCCTGGCCGACGAAGCCGGCCTGACCGCCGCGGACATTACCGGTACCGGCAAGGGTGGCCGCATTACCAAGGAAGACGTGGTCAAGGCCGTCGATGGCGGCGTCAAGGGCGCGGATTCCAAAGATCAGCCGGCGCACTCCATGCCGGGCATGATTCCGCAAAGCCAGACCGCGACGGCGTCCCAGCCGACCGTGCAAGCCGGCGAGCGCGCCGAGAAGCGTGTGCCGATGACCCGTTTGCGCAAGCGCGTCGCCGAACGGTTGCTCGACGCCAAGAACAGCACGGCCATGCTGACCACCTTCAACGAGGTCAACATGAAGCCGATCATGGACCTTCGTTCGCGCTACAAGGAAACCTTCGAGAAGACGCACAACGGCACTCGCCTGGGCTTCATGTCGTTCTTCATCAAGGCCGCCGCCGAAGCGCTGCGCCGTTTCCCGGAAGTGAACGCCTCGATTGACGGCGACGACATCGTCTACCACGGTTTCTACGACATCGGTGTAGCCGTATCCAGCGATCGCGGTCTGGTGGTCCCGGTTCTGCGCGACACCGACCAGATGAGCCTGGCCACCATGGAAAGCACCATCCGCGATTTCGGCAAGAAAGCACAGGAAGGCAAGCTTGGCCTTGAGGATATGCAGGGCGGTACCTTTACCATCACCAACGGCGGTGTGTTTGGCTCGCTGTTGTCGACGCCGATCCTGAACCCGCCGCAGACGGCTATTCTGGGCATGCACAAAATCCAGGAACGGCCGATGGCGGTCAACGGTGAAGTCAAAGTCCTGCCGATGATGTACCTGGCCCTGTCCTACGACCACCGACTGATTGACGGCAAAGAAGCCGTTCAGTTCCTGGTGGCCATCAAGGATATGCTGGAAGATCCGGCCCGTATTCTGCTGGAGCTGTGAACAGGCTGTAAGACGGCCACGCAGAGCCCCTACACGGTCGGGTCGCTGTATGGAGCGGCCTGACCTGAACGAATCCATTGAAAGGTAAGAGTTCTATGGCACAACAATTTGATGTGGTAGTGATCGGTTCGGGCCCGGGTGGCTACGTAGCCGCGATCAAGGCGGCCCAGCTGGGCCTGAAAACCGCCATCGTCGAGAAATGGCTGACCAAGGATGAAAAACCGTCCTACGGCGGTACCTGCCTGAACGTAGGCTGCATCCCGTCCAAGGCGTTGCTCGAGTCCTCCGAGAAGTACGTCGAAGCCGCTCACGACTTCAAACTCCACGGCATCGGTCTGAAAGACCTGAAAATCGACGTCAAGGCGATGATGGAGCGCAAGGTCGGCATCGTGAACAAGCTGACCCAGGGCGTATCCGGCCTGCTGAAGGGCAACGGCGTGACCGCCTTCGAAGGCAAGGGCATGCTCAAGTCCAACAAGGTGGTCGAGGTCACCAAACATGACGGCAGCACCGAGACTCTGGAAGGCAAGAACGTCATCCTGGCCACGGGTTCGGTACCGGTCGAGATTCCGCCGACGCCGACGGACGGCAAGTTGATCGTCGATTCCGAAGGCGCCCTGGAATTCGATTCCGTACCCAAGCGCCTGGGCGTGATCGGCGCCGGCGTCATTGGTCTGGAACTGGGCAGCGTCTGGCGCCGCCTGGGCTCCGAAGTGGTTGTCCTCGAAGCCATGGATACCTTCCTGCCGGTGGCCGACCAGGGCGTCGCCAAGGATGCCTTCAAGTACTTCACCAAGAAAGAAGGCATGGACATCCGCCTGGGCACCCGCGTGACCGGTTCCGAGGTTAAGAAAAACAAGGTGGAAGTCACCTTCGAAGACAGCGACGGCGAGAAGAAAGAGACTTTCGACAAGCTGATCGTCTGCGTCGGTCGTCGTCCCTACACCGAAGGCTGCCTGGACAAGGGCTGCGGCGTCGAGCTGGACGAGCGCGGCTTCATTCAGGTGGACGACCAGTGCGCCACCACCGTACCGGGCGTGTTCGCCATCGGCGACGTGGTGCGTGGCCCGATGCTGGCACACAAAGGCTCGGAAGAGGGCCTGATGGTGGCCGAGATCATCGCCGGGCACAAAGCCCAGATGAACTACGACGCCATCCCGAACGTTATCTACACCCATCCGGAAATGGCCTGGGTCGGCAAGACCGAGGAAGAGCTGAAATCCGAAGGCGTCGACTACAAGGTCGGTGCTTTCCCGATGGCGGCTATCGGTCGAGCCATGGCTCAGAACGCCACAGACGGACAAGTGAAGATCATCGCGGACGCCAAGACCGATCGTGTGCTGGGGATGCACATTTTCGCCGCCGGTGCCTCCGAGATGATTGCCCAGGGCGTCATCGCCCTGGAGTTCGCATCCAGCGCGGAAGACCTGCAGTTGACCTGTTTCGCCCACCCGACCAACTCCGAAGCGGTGCACGAAGCCGCTCTGGCGGTCGACAATATGGCGATTCACAAGGTTAACCGCAAAAAGCGTTGATAGAGAATGAAACCGGAGCCCAGGCTCCGGTTTCTTTATTCGCTAATCAGAGTGCGAATCGGGCGAAACCCACGATAAGAACAAATTCTCCCACACACTCGAGTTCAGAGAACGGAAAGAATCATGAACCTACACGAGTATCAATCCAAGCAGCTGTTCAAAGAGTACGGCTTGCCCGTGTCAGAGGGCTTCGCCTGTGATACTCCCGATGAGGCGGTCGAAGCCGCCAAGAAGATCGGGGGTGACATGTGGGTGGTCAAAGCCCAGGTGCACGCCGGCGGACGCGGCAAGGCCGGCGGTGTGAAGCTGGTCAAGAGTGACGCGGAGATTCGCGAGTTCGCAGAAAAATGGCTGGGCAAGAACCTGGTCACCTTTCAAACAGACGAAAACGGTCAACCGGTCAGCAAGATTCTGGTTGAATCCTGCACCGACATCGCCCAGGAACTCTACCTGAGTGCCGTGGTCGATCGCGGCAGCCGTCGTGTGGTTTTCATGGCCTCCACCGAAGGCGGTGTCGAGATCGAGAAAGTCGCCGAGGAAACACCGGAGAAAATCCTGCGTGCGGTCGTTGATCCGCTGGTCGGTGCGCAGCCGTTCCAGGCGCGTGACATTGCCTTCCAACTGGGCCTGAAAGGCGACCAGATCAAGCAGTTCGTCAAGATCTATCTGGGCCTGGCCAAGCTGTTCGAAGAGAAGGATCTGGGGCTGATCGAGGTCAACCCGCTGGTGATCACCGATGAAGGCAATCTGCATTGCCTGGACGCCAAGATCAATGTCGACGGCAACGCCCTGTACCGCCAGAAGAAGATCGCCGACATGCGCGATCCGTCCCAGGAAGACGAGCGCGAAGCCCAAGCCGCCCAATGGGACCTGAACTACGTGGCGCTGGAAGGCAACATCGGCTGCATGGTCAACGGTGCCGGTCTTGCCATGGGCACCATGGACATCGTCAAGCTGCACGGTGGCCAGCCGGCCAACTTCCTGGACGTCGGCGGCGGCGCGACCAAGGAACGCGTGGCTGAAGCGTTCAAGATCATCCTGTCCGATACTTCCGTGAAGGCCGTTCTGGTGAACATCTTCGGCGGTATCGTTCGCTGCGACATGATCGCCGAAGGCATCATCGGTGCCGTCGAGGAAGTCGGCGTCAAGGTACCGGTTATTGTGCGCCTCGAAGGCAACAACGCCGAACTTGGCACTCAGAAACTGGCCGACAGCGGCCTGAACATCATTGCCGCCACTTCATTGACCGACGCAGCCGAGAAAGTGGTTCAAGCGGCTGGAGGTGCAGCATGAGCGTATTGATCGACAAGAACACCAAAGTAATCTGCCAGGGTTTCACCGGTTCTCAGGGCACCTTCCACAGTGAACAGGCCATTGAGTACGGAACCCAGATGGTCGGCGGCGTGTCCCCGGGCAAGGGCGGCACCACCCACCTGGGCCTGCCGGTATTCAACACCGCCCGCGAAGCGGTTGAAGCCACCGGCGCCCAGGCGTCCGTCATTTATGTTCCGGCACCGTTCTGCCTGGACGCCATCGTCGAAGCGGCGGACAGCGGCGTCGAGCTGATCGTCTGCATCACCGAAGGCATCCCGACGCTGGACATGCTGAAGGCGAAAGAATACGTCGACAAGAAAGGCGTTCGCATGATCGGCCCGAACTGCCCCGGCGTAATCACACCGGGTGAATGCAAGATCGGTATCATGCCGGGTCACATTCACCAGCCGGGCCGTGTCGGCATCGTCTCCCGTTCCGGTACCCTGACGTACGAAGCCGTCAAGCAGACCACGGATCATGGCTTCGGCCAGTCCACCTGCGTCGGCATCGGCGGCGACCCGATTCCGGGTTCCAACTTCATCGACATCCTGGAGATGTTCGAGAAGGATCCGAAAACCGAAGCGATCGTCATGATCGGCGAAATCGGCGGCACCGCCGAAGAAGAAGCCGCGGCCTACATCAAGGCCAACGTCTCCAAGCCGGTCGTCTCCTACATCGCCGGTGTGACCGCCCCTCCGGGCAAGCGTATGGGCCACGCCGGTGCGATCATCGCCGGCGGCAAAGGCACCGCCGACGAGAAATTCGCCGCCCTGGAAGACGCCGGTGTCAAAACCGTGCGTTCTCTGGCGCAAATCGGCGACGCACTGAAGGAAGTCACCGGCTGGTAAGATCGGCGGGTTTGACTCCAAAAAAGGCGGCCTCTGGCCGCCTTTTTTGTATGTGGACGCTGTAGGGTGGGCACTGCCCACCAGTAGGTTGGATTAGCCCGAAGGGCGTAATCCAACATTCACATGGGTGGCAATACCATCACCCTTCGTGAGGAATGGTTGTTGGATTACGCGCTCACGCGCTACCGAGACGTCGGACCGATCCAACCTACACTGCCGAACCATGGTGGGCGGTGCCCACCCTACGTGAATCCGTTAAACTAAGGGGGTAAACCCGACGGACCGACTCCTATGACCTATTTTTTCGATTGGCTCGCCCTCCTCATCTTCTTCACCGCCTGGGTTGCCTACACCCGTTACGCCTCCGAGCAAGGCAAGCGTTACCACAGCCTGTCCTCCATCATGCATCACTACCGGATGGATTGGATGCAGCGCCTGCTGCGTCGTGAAAACCGGGTCGCGGATATGTCGGCCGTGGGTAACCTCGAGCGCAATTCCGCCTTCTTCGCCTCGGCGAGCATCTTCATCGTCGCCGGTTTGATCACGGCTCTGGCGGCGTCCGAGCAGGTGATCCGGTTGTTGAACGAGATCTCGTTCGTACAGACCGGCACCAAGGCCCTGTGGGAAGCCAAGGTTGGCGTCTTGATCGTGGTGTTCATCTACGCCTTTCTCAGTTTCACCTGGAGCATGCGGCAATTCGGGTTCATGTCGGTCATGATCGGCTCGGCCCCAACACCGACCGAAAGCATCGACGACAGCGTGAAGCGGCAGTTCGCGATTCACGGCGCCAAGGTCATGGACTTGGCCGGACGTCAGTTCAACCTGGGCTTGCGGGCGTTTTATTTCAGTCTGGCGGTGGTCGGCTGGTTGCTCGGGCCGTTCTGGTTTGTGGCGGGGACGGCGGTCATCATCGGTGTGCTGTATCGCCGCGAGTTTCGCAGCACCACCTTGAAGGAACTGATCCGGGCGAGGGGGCTGGACCCGGATCAGCGGATTGATCGGGAGTAGGGTGGGCACCGCCCACCATGGAAGGAAACCACGTTACGGTATGGAGCCCGTTGATCGCCTTTGTAGGTTGGATTAGGTCCGCAGGACCGTAATCCAACATCTTAACCGTGCCTGCGAGTATTCCCGTACCAGCGATAACACTGTCGGATTACGGTCCTGCGGACCTAATCCTACACATTATTCCGTGCCGCCGTCCGCTCATCATGAATCGCTTCCTTGAGCGGAACCCGCGACAGCAAGATCGCCCCCAACACGAAATAGGCCATGATCACCAACAGCGCCTGATGGCGTCCCACCGCATCAGCGATCGGCCCGAACGTCATGCCGATGATGATGGCGAAGCGGCCGAATGTACCCCATAAACCGAACAGCAAAGCGGAGTCACCCGGCTTGGCGAGCAGGCCAACCACGGCGCGGCTGGCGCTCAGCGTCGCGCCCATGGCGCTGCCGGCGATGAAGGCGATGACCACGAACAACGGAACGGTTTCCATGCCGGTGAGCGCCTGCAGCGGCAACAGAAAGTAGATGCCGATCAATCCCATCAACCACCAGCCGAGCGTCAGGATCAGGGTGTTCTTCGAGCCCAGCTTGTCTTCGACGAATCCGAATGCCACGGCACCGATCATGGCCGCGACTTGCAGGGTGGCGCCGATGGTGACCATCTGGCTGCCGGCGATGCCGATTTCCTCCTGGGCATAGATGCCGAAGAATTTAATCACCACCGAGATACCGGCCGAATACACCATGAAGGCGATGAAAAACCGGAACAGAACCGGATAGTCGGCGATGATGTTCTTCATGGCGATTAGCCGGCTGACCGCGGCTTTGGACAATTGAACGAAGCTGGCGTTTTCAAACCCCGGGTGGGGCTGAGCCCGTTCCTTGACGAAAATGAACGTGGGCAGGGCACCCAACCCGTAGAAGCCCGCGATGAGCAGCATCGCCAGCTGGTTGCGGTCGACCACATCGCCGTAGTTGGAATCCAGTACCACCAGGGTCAGGATCAGACTGGCAAGCCCGCCGACATAACCGATCCCCCAGCCGATGCCGGAAATGCGCCCCATGGTGTCCTTGTTGGCCAGGTCGGTCAGAAAACTGGCGATGAAACTTTCCGACAGCATCCAGGCGGTGTTGCTCGCCACCAGAAACGCTATGCCCAGCCAGACATTGCCCGGTTCCACGAAAAAGAGCCCGCCGGTGCCGATGACCGAGAGCCAGGTGCACCAGGCCAGATAGCGCTTCTTGTGCCCGCTGTAGTCGCATAGAACGCCGACCAGCGGCGCCAGGATAATGGCCAGCCCGGTCGAAATGGCGATGGAAATGGCCCAGAAGGTGTTGTTCAGGTGCGCCAGTTCGGGCGGAACAATGGTCGAAACGAAGAAGGCGCTGTAGACAAAGGTGACCACCACAGTGGTGTAGCTGCTGTTGGCGAAGTCGTACATCGCCCAGCCGACGATTTCGCGTTTACGGACGTCGGTCGGCGGAGCGGCGGTTGCATAGGCTGTCATGTCTGTCTTCCTTGTGAATGTTGACCCGGCGGCCAGAGCACCATCGCAGCCCCCGGGAGAGCGATCTAGTGTGCCCCAGACGGCCCGGACTGAAAAGCACCGCTTGAAAACCGCCAGACGACCCATAAATAGCGGGGAGCCATTCCGCTTTTCTAATCTAAGTGATTGATTTTGAGGTGTTCTATGTCTGAGACCCAACAGGAAACGCTCAGTTTTCAGACAGAAGTGAAGCAGCTTCTGCATTTGATGATCCACTCTCTGTATTCAAACAAGGAGATCTTTCTACGGGAGCTGATCTCGAATGCGTCGGACGCCTGCGACAAGCTGCGCTTCCAGGCCTTGAAAGACGACTCCCTGCTCAGCGACGACGGCGATCTCGCGGTCACGGTCGAATTCGATAAAGACGCCGGCACCGTCACGATCAACGACAACGGCATCGGTATGAACCGCGATGACGTGATCGCCAACCTGGGCACCATCGCCAAATCCGGCACCGCCGAATTCCTGCAGAACCTGACCGGGGACGAACGCAAGGACAGCCAGCTGATTGGCCAGTTCGGCGTCGGTTTCTATTCCTCGTTCATCGTTGCCCAGGGCGTGGACGTCTATACCCGCAAAGCCGGTGAGCCTGTCGAGAACGGCGTACACTGGCACAGTGGCGGGGAAGGGGAGTTCACCCTGGCCGACATCGAGAAACCCGAGCGCGGCACCCGGATCGTCCTGCACCTCAAGCCGGAAGAAACCGAATTCGCCGATGGCTGGCGCCTGCGCAACCTGATTCGCAAATATTCCGACCACATCTCCATGCCGGTCCGCATGCTGAAGGAAAACTTCGAAGCGGACGAAGACGGCAACACCGAGGAAAAAGCGCCCGAGTGGGAGACCGTCAACTCGGCCACCGCCCTGTGGACCCGTCCGAAGAGCGAAATCTCCGACGAGGAATACCAGGAGCTCTACCACCACATCTCGCACGACTTCGGCGACGCCCTGACCTGGTCCCACAACAAGGTCGAAGGCAAGCTGGACTACACTAGCCTGCTCTACATCCCGAAAAAAGCGCCGTTCGACATGTGGAACCGCGAGCGCGTTCGCGGCCTCAAACTGTACGTCCAGCGCGTCTTCATCATGGACGACGTCGAGCAGTTCCTGCCCATGTACCTGCGCTTCACCAAGGGCATCGTCGACTCCAACGACCTGCCGTTGAACGTCAGCCGTGAAATCCTGCAAAGCAACGACGCCATCGACAGCATGCGCTCCGCACTCACCAAGCGCGTGCTCGACATGCTCGCCAAACTGGCCAAGAAAGACCCGGAAGGCTACCAGCAGTTCTGGGACGAATTCGGCCAGGTCCTCAAGGAAGGGCCCGCCGAAGACCCGTCCAACAACGAAAAGATCGCCAAACTGCTGCGCTTCGCCACCACCCACACCGGCGAAGCCAACCAGAACCAGTCCCTGGACGACTACATCGGCCGCATGAAAGAAGGCCAGGACAAGATCTACTACGTCGCCGCCGACAGCCACCAGACCGCCAAGAACAGCCCGCACCTCGAAGTCTTCCGCAAGAAAGGCATCGAAGTCCTGCTGATGAGCGACCGCATCGACGAATGGCTCATGGGCTACCTGCGTGAATTCGACGGCAAACAATTCGTCGACATCGCCCGCGGCGACCTCGACCTCGGCGAGATCGAGAGCGAGGAAGACAAAGAAGCCGAAAAGAAAGCCAACGACGAGCACAAACCCCTGCTGGAGCGCCTCAAGACCCTGCTCGAAAGCGAAGTCGAAGAAGTCCGCATGACCAACCGCCTGGTCGACAGCCCCGCCTGCATCGTCGTCGGCCAGAACGACATGGGTGCCCAGATGCGCCGCATCATGGAAGCGGCCGGCCAGAAAGTGCCCGACAGCAAACCCATCTTCGAGCTCAACCCCGAACACCCGCTGGTGCAGCGGCTGGAGACGGAGAGTGGTGAAGAACGCTTCGCCGATCTGGCCAACATCCTGTTGGAGCAGGCGCGGTTGGCCGAAGGGTCCCATCCGAAGGATGCGGCCGGGTTTGTATCCCGGTTGAATAAGTTGTTGTTGGATATGGCGCAGTAGTGAGGCGGTTTGTTGTCGGATTTCGCCGCTTCGCGGCTAATCCGACCTACGAGCCTGAGTGGAATTGAGTAGCCACAGACCCGAGCCCCGGTGGGGAGGGCATTCCATTCAGGGATGTCCGAGGCAGGATGCCGAGGTCAAGCGCCCATGGAAGGGTTCACAGCGACCCTGAATGGAATGCCCTCCCCACCGGGGCGGACCCCTGGCTATACGTTAAACTCACCTTTTCCTCATATTGACCAACAATCCTGGAACACCGCTCATTTACGGGCATACCACGGGATGCCCGCCTGCGCGGAATCCAGTACAATGCGCGGCTACACCGTTTTTGGAGTAATGGCATGCGTTTTAAACATGGGTTGCTCGCCGTCTGCGCGACACTGCCGATGACCGCCCTCGCGGGTGGATCCCTCGACCTTTCCCTGTCCGACACCTCCGTGCGTCTCGAACACGAAGCCGTACGTGTTGGTTCCGGCGCACACATCACCACCGGCCTGCTGTACAGCGAAGAACGTCAGTCCTACGCCTTCAGCGCCGGTTTCAACGCCGTCGACGCGACCCTCTCCAACAACGACCTTATCGGCGGCCTTGGCTTCAAAGGCTTCTTGTTCGATGCTCAGGAACCGGGTTTCGCCATCGGCGTCGGTGGTTTTCTGCGTTGGCAGCCGGATTTCATGAACGGCCTCGGTACCGAAGCCAATCTCTACTACGCGCCGGACATCCTCAGCTTCAAAGACGTCACCGCCTTCCACGAAATCATCGCCCGGGTGACCTACAAGGTCCTGCCCCAGGGGCGTGTGTTCGTCGGTTGGCACGACGTCTCCGGTTACTACACCGGTACCCAGGCCACCGTGGACGAAACCTTCCACATTGGCTTTCGCATCAGCTATTGACCGGTTGAAACCGGCCGGAGCACCCGCATCATGAACCGTCGCGCGCAAACCAACCACCAGCTGTACCAGGCTCGGCTGATGCTCGACCTGGTCGACGGCACCGGTCCCGAGGCTCGGGAGCAGGCGGCGCTGGATGCCAGCGTCGTCTTTCTGTATCGCGCCTGGTGCGCGGCCCTGGCCGAGGTTGGAGAGGTCTATGGGCTGACGTTACAGGCCGACGAACCGGTCAAGTTGTTGCTCGATCGGTTGGGCGAGCAACGGCCGGACGCCTGGGAATACCGCACGGTCCGCGAGGCACTGAACGAGCCGGGTCACTGGATGGCCGAGCTGAAGCGGGAAGCCGAGCACTGGGCGTTCGATCCCGGCGCTCGGACCGCAAAGCCCTCCGACGGCAGCCTGATCGCTTCGGTCGCGGACGATAACGAAGATCATACAAATTATTACCGTAGGTGGCTGGCCGAACTGCAACAATGGGTGGACGAAGTCCGCTCATTGAGTGACTACAGCTGACAAGCCGTCACCACAACGAAGCAGGGTGTTATGTACTGGGAAATCATTGAATTGGCGAACGGTGAAATCGCGCTGCGCAAGGCGGATTCCGATGACGAACCGTTACTGACCATCAAGTTTTCGGATGAAGCCAAAGACCGGTTGCAGGATCAGACCGTCGATGTCGCTCGCGCCATGATCAGCGCCGGTGTACAGGTCGCGACCGATATCGAAAACATGGAAGAAGATGAAGAGCTGGAAATGGAAGCATCCGAGTCCACGATCCACTGATCCCGGGAGTCACCGGTACTCCCGGTACCACTCCTTGACCGCCTGCACATACGCCTGGGTTTCCGGGTAGGGCGGTATTCCCCGATAGCGTGCCACGGCCGTTTCCCCGGCGTTGTAAGCCGCGAGCGCCAGATCCAGATCATTCCGGTACCGCTGCAACAGATACCTCAGATGCCGGGTGCCGGCGTGGATATTCTGTCGGGCATCGAACGGATCGGACACCCGATACATCCGCGCCGTGCCGGGCATCAACTGCATCAACCCCTGAGCTCCCTTGCTGGAGACCGCGTTCAACCGGAAGTTGGATTCCTGACGGATCACAGCCCGAATCAGGGCTTCTTCGAGCTGGTAGAGATCGGCGGCGGTTCGTATGTGCTGTTCAATTCGCTGGCGATTGGCGGGGGAATCCTGGTAGCGCAGGGCTCGACCGGCCCCAGTGGCGTTCAGCCGACTGTGTTCCAGCTCATAGCCGTCGAGCTGGATCGGGCGATCGGTCACCACCCGTTCTCCGTTGGGGGCCCGGTAGATATAAAGTTCAGCCCAGCAACGCGGGACCGATACCAGCAGTAATACCAACCAGACCCAGGGGTGTGCCCTGGATCCGACACCCTTACTCTTCATCGAAATAAAATACGTCCCGGTTAACCAGCTCTGCCAACAACGTTAGACGACCGACCTCGGCGCTGCCACCCAGATCGCCCGGTTGAATGGTTTTTTGCTCGCACAGCCACTTCAACCCTTCCATCGGCAAGGTTGTGGGCAGGGCTTCGCCTTCCACAAAAAGACAACCGCGGACATAGGCCAGGCGGGCCGACTGGTTGCGCATCAACGGGGCGTGATCCAGTTTGCGGGCGATTTCCCGGGGCGACAGCGGGGCTTCGTCGTTGGGCGCCTCGGCGTACTTGGGTTCGGTCATGTATCGGCCGAACCACTCAAGCAGGGCGGCACGGTCGCTCGTCAGCTGTTGCAGCAGTGACTGGACCCGATCGATGTCTTCATCGATGATCCGGAACGCATCCTCGCGAGCCGAGAGGTCCGGATCCGCATAGCGATCGAACTCGCTGCTGCGTTCGGCGACGAACTGACTGAAATCGACCAGGGTCTCGGCCAGACTGGGCGCGCGAAACCCCACCGAGTAGGTGATGCCGTTGTCCAGGGCCGTGCCCCAGTGAGCGATGCCGGGTGGTACGTACAGCATGTCGCCGGGCTCAAGCACCCAGCGCTCCTGCTCGTCGAAGTCGACCAGGATCTGCAATTCGGTATCGTCGCGACAGTCGTCCGCTTCGGTGCAGCTCTGGCCGATGCGCCACTCGCGCCGGCCTTCCACCTGTATCAGGAAGACGTCGTACTGGTCGAAATGCGGTCCGACGCCCCCGCCCGGTGTGGCATAGGAGATCATGATGTCATCCAGCCGCCAGGCCGGCAGGAAGTGAAAGTGGTCGAACAGGGCGGCCACTTCGGGCACCCAGTGATCGACGGCCTGGACCAGCAGGGTCCAGTCTTTTTCCGGTAGGGCGGTGAAATCCTCGTCGTAGAAGGGGCCGTGACGAAGCCGCCAGTCACCGGCGGTGACGAGACGGGATTCCACTTCGGATTCGGTGGCCAGGCCGGCGAGCTCGTCGCCGCTGACCAGGGATTCCAGGTTCGGGAAGGCTTGGCGCACCAGTAGCGGTGTCTTCTGCCAATACCGGGAGAGGAACGCTTGAGCCGACAGTCCGCCCAGCAGTTTCATAATGCATCCCCGTAATCAAAAAGGCCGGTGAAGGAATTCGGCGGTCACCGAATATGGGCTACAGCATAGTTCAAATGACGGTCGAATGCCCACGATATCCAGAGGGCGCTGCCGTCTTTGTTGAGAGCCATCGAGATGGTGTCGTGCCACTGCCTTAGTGCCTGGGCTGTCTATTGTGCCAATAACTCGCACCGGGAGGCGGGGTATGCTCTTCCGGGGACCGCTGTGAACCCATCCATGGGCGCTTAGCTTCGGCATCCATGCCTCAGATGTCCCCTCCAGAGCATACCCCGTCTCCCGGTGCTGGCCTGTGGTGGTTTCATAGTAAGCCAGTGGGAGTTTGGCGTTCCAGTGCATGATCGATTTGTTCTTGGGGATTAGCGGTACCAATCCGAGTGGCGGGTGCCTGGGGTGGCCCCATCGGGGATGTGGGCAGCATGGATGCTGCCGTCAAGCTTACATGGATGTATTCACAGCGGCCCCGAGGGGGCTACCCCAGGCATCTGGCACGGGCCAATGGCAACAGAGTAGACCCAGGCACCAAGGCCGAGACGCTGTAGAATCTAGTAGATGCAACAGGCCGCCCAGGCACTGGGGCAATCCCGGGATTAGATGCGTTTGGCCTGTTCGGCGGCATTGCCCACGTAGGTCGATGGTGTCTGCGCCAGCAGTGCCTCCTTGGCGGATTCCGGCAGGTCCAGTTGATCGACGAATTCGCGCATCATCGGCTCGGTGATGGCCTTGCCCCGGGTGAAGGCTTTCAGTTTTTCATACGGCTCGTCGATGCCGTAGCGGCGCATCACGGTTTGTACCGCCTCGGCCATGACTTCCCAGGCCTGGTCCAGGTCCTGGCTGATGCGGGCGGGGTTGGCTTCGAGTTTGCTGATGCCTTTGCGGCTGGCCTGGTAGGCGATCAGGCTGTGCGCCAGGCCGACGCCCATGGAACGCAACACGGTGGAATCGGTCAGGTCGCGCTGCCAGCGGGAGATCGGCAGTTTGGCACCGAGATGGCCGAGCACGGCGTTGGCGATGCCGAGGTTGCCTTCGGAGTTCTCGAAATCGATCGGGTTGACCTTGTGCGGCATGGTCGAGCTGCCGACTTCGCCGGCGATGGTCTTCTGCTTGAAGTAACCGAGCGAAATATAGCTCCAGATGTCCCGGTCGAAGTCGATCAGGATGGTGTTGAAGCGGGCGGCGGCGTCGAACAGTTCGGCGATGTAGTCGTGCGGTTCGATCTGGGTGGTGTAGGGGTTGAAGTCCAGCCCCAGGCTTTCGATGAAGCTCTGGGCGTTGGCTTCCCAGTCGATGTCCGGATAGGTCGCCAGGTGGGCGTTGTAGTTGCCGACGGCGCCGTTGATTTTGCCCAGGTACTCGATGGATTCGAGCGCCTTCAACTGGCGTTGCAGGCGGTAGGCGACGTTGGCCATTTCCTTGCCGAGCGTGGTCGGGGAGGCGGTCTGCCCATGGGTGCGGCTGAGCATCGGCCGGTCGGCGTGTTCGCGGGCCAGACGGGCGATGTCCTGTTGCACCGCCTGCATTTCCGGCAGCAGCACCTCGGTCATGCCGGTTTTCAGCATCAGGGCGTGGGACAGGTTGTTGATGTCCTCGGAGGTGCAGGCGAAATGCACGAATTCGGTGACGGCTTTCAGTTCGTCGAGCTCGGCCAGTTTTTGCTTGAGGAAATACTCAACGGCTTTGACGTCGTGGTTGGTGGTGCGCTCGATCGCTTTGATGGCTTCGGCGTCGGCCAGCGAGAATTCGGACAGAATGCGGTCCAGAAAGGCGTTGGCCGGGTCGCTGAAGGCGGGCAGTTCGGTGATGCCGGGGTGACCGGCCAGTTGTTGCAGCCAGCGGACTTCGACGGTGACACGGGCCTTGATCAGGCCGTATTCGCTGAAAATGGATCGCAGGGGTTCGGTTTTGCTGCCGTAGCGGCCATCGATGGGGGAGATCGCGGTCAGCGCGTTGAGTTCCATAGGAGCGGGTTCCGGTCAGTGCATTCAGAAGGGCCGCGATTATACCGGGCTCGGCGGTGTCAGGCCAATCCGGGTTGGGTTGGGTGGTCGAACCCGCACCGGCTGGCGGGGGCTGGTATTCGGGGTCGCCGTAAACCCGTCCATGGGGGCTTGACCTCGGCATCCATGACTCGCACATCCCCGAATACCAGCCCCCGCCACCCGGTGCTAGCCAATTCAACCTGCCTAGGCACCGTACTGTAGGGCAGAAGAGCGACAGCGTTATCTGCCGTTGGGAGCACACTGAGCCATTGTCTGATCAAGTGGCACTTATTAAATGGCAGATAACGCCCTTCGGGCTCTTCTGCCCTACCACCCGGTGCCTAAATAGCCCCCAACATCTCCTGAACGGTGTTATGGATCCGATTGCGTCGAAACAAAATCTGCCAGCGACGACCCCCTTGCTGCTGCCACAAATGCGCACTGCGTACCCCGAACAGGAGCAACGCCCGCACCTGGTCGGCGACGCGCGAATTCTGCAAATAGGTCGGGTTGCCGACGACGCGAATCCTGAAATTGAGTCGGCTGACGCTTTCCTGGTAGCAATTGGCTACGGCTCCGACGACTGATTCGTGCAGCGGGTCGTCGAAGTAGCCGTATTGGTTTACGGCACGATTGAGAAGCTGGGTCAGGGTGTCCATCAGGTCGTCCCGGGCGTACAGCTTGCGCTGGGCGTGGAGGATGCCCATGGCGTAGCGCAGTACTTCGGGGGAGACGCCCTGGCCGCGTTTGGAGAGGACGTCTTTGAGCCCTTTGAGCCCGGTACGCAAGCCGGCCTTGCCTTCGTAGACGTCTTCAACGGATCCGGGGTTGAGGTTGAGGACACTGCGGATGCATCGGGCCATTTCGTCGTTGTCGATACTGCCATGGCGGGCCAGTTGCTCGACCAGGACGGCGGCCTGGAAAACGCCGGCCAGGGCCATGACCTGATTGTTGAAGTGATTCATTAAGAATCCTTAAAAAGCCAATAAAAACAATTGGTTACATTGAGTTTTTGAGGTTGTTTATAACTCGTAGGTTGGATTAGGGCGTCAGCCCGTAATCCAACAACCGGAACCCATGGGCGCCGCCTGAGTCGGATTACGGGCTGCCGCCCTGATCCGACCTGCACGACAATGCCCCACCGGGCTTTCTTGCATTCATTTCCAGGTCCGTTCGATAACCCCGCCACCCAGGCACACCTCGCCATCGTAAAACACGGCTGACTGACCGGGTGTGATGGCTCTTTGCGGGTCTTCGAAACGCACCTCGAAGCCGGTGTCGGTCTTGATCAGGGTACAGGCCTGGTCCGGCTGGCGGTAGCGGTGTTTGCAGACCAGACGGGCGGGCAGGGCCGGCGGTTCGCCGGCGACCCAGTGAATGTCGCTCAGGGACATCGCGAGGGTGAACAGGGCCGGATGGTCGGTACCCTGGACCACGGTCAGGACGTTTCGGTCCAGGTCTTTGCCGGCGACGAACCAGGGGGCTTCGCTGTGGTTGCGGGTGCCACCGATGCCCAGACCCTGGCGCTGGCCGATGGTGTAGTACATCAGGCCCTGATGTTCGCCGATCACTTCGCCGTCCAGTGTTTCGATGGTGCCGGGCTGCGCCGGGAGGTACTGTTTGAGGAAGTCGCTGAAGCGGCGTTCGCCGATGAAGCAGATGCCGGTGCTGTCTTTCTTGCGCGCGGTGACGAAGTCGTATTTCTCGGCGATGCGGCGTACTTCGGGTTTCTCCAGCTCGCCCACGGGGAAGAGGGTCTTCTCGAATTGTTCGTGACCGACGGCGTGCAGGAAGTAGGACTGGTCCTTGTTGTTGTCCAGTCCGCGCAGCAGTTCGGCGCCGTGATCGCCCATGCGGGTGCGGGCGTAGTGGCCGGTGGCGATCTTGTCGGCGCCGAGCATCAGGGCGTATTCAAGGAACGCTTTGAACTTGATCTCGCGGTTGCAGAGGATGTCGGGGTTCGGTGTGCGACCGGCTTTGTACTCTTCCAGAAAGTGCTCGAAGACATTGTCCCAGTATTCGGCGGCGAAGTTCGCTTTGTGCAGGTGGATGCCGAGCCGGTCCGAGACCGCCTGGGCGTCGGCCAGGTCTTCCTTGGCCGTGCAGTATTCGGTGCCGTCGTCTTCGTCCCAGTTCTTCATGAACAGGCCTTCAACCTGATAACCGGCCTCAAGCAGCAGGGCGGCGGTCACGGAGGAATCGACACCGCCGGACATGCCGACGATGACCTTGGTTGAAGCGGGCGTGCTCATCGTGTTGAAGTCTCCATCGAGGCGGTAAAGGGTTTGATGCATTCCAGCGGGAATCGTTGACCGGCCTGGTGGTCGGCCAGGCACTGATGTACCGATGGGTGGCGCAATGGGTAGTCGCCGGCCAATACCTCATCGATCGGCAACCAGCGCACTTCCTCTATATCGGCATCGAGCGGTGCGTTTTCAACCAGGCGCACCGGACGGGCGGCGAAACAGAGGCGCACGTAGTGTAAACCGCTGATCGGGCTCTTGGTCTGGTAGATGCCGACCAGGTGGGTCAATGCGACTTCGTAGCGGGTCTCTTCCAAGGTCTCCCGGAGTGCGCCGTCGGTCAGGCTTTCGCCGACCTCGATGTGGCCGGCCGGTTGGTTCCAGACCTTTATACCGTTATCTTTTTCGTGGACCATCAGTATCCGGTCTGCTTCGGTGACAATGACAGCGGCGGTCAGATGCGGGTAGGCTGTGCTCATGGTTGCTTCCTCTTGCGGCGAGCCCTGGATCTTACTGCTGAAGTTTCGGAGTTCGTCGCGGACCACCGCCTCCCGGCCGACCGAACTCCTGTCATTATAGGGACGGTGAGGGTACCCATCGATTCCTCGAGGTCAACTTTTCGTCACCGTCACAAGTCTTTTGCGTGCGAGGCCTCTCTGGCCCGGACCAGTCACAGTAGAATAGAAACGATTACGACGCGGCGCGTCATACGAACAACGAACCCGATTCAAGGATAAAGGCATGATTATCAAACCCAAAGTGCGTGGTTTCATCTGTACAACAGCCCACCCCGAAGGGTGCAAGGTGCATGTTCAGGAGCAAATCGACTACGTCAAAGCGCACAAGCCGGCCGCTACCGGCCCCAAGAACGTTTTGATCATTGGGTGTTCGAACGGTTACGGCCTGGCTTCGCGGATTTCCGCGGCGTTCGGTCATGGTGCGAAAACCCTTGGGGTGATGTTCGAGAAAGAACCCACTGAACGGCGTCCTGCCTCGGCCGGCTGGTACAACACCAAGGCGTTCGAAGCCGAGGCGGAGAAGGAAGGGCTCTATGCCAAGTCGTTGAATGCCGACGCCTTTTCGGACGACGCCAAGGCCCAGGTCATCGACGTGATCAAAAACGAGATGGGCGGACAGGTCGATCTGGTGGTTTACAGCCTGGGCGCACCGCGCCGGACCGACCCGGAGACCGGGCAAACCTACGCATCCTCGCTCAAGGCCATTGGCGAGCCGGTCACGCGCAAGAGCCTGAATACCGATACCAAACAGGTCGGCGAATTCACCCTGGACCCGGCCACCGACGAGGAAATCCACAACACCATCAAGGTGATGGGCGGGGAAGACTGGGAACGCTGGATCGACCAGCTTTCCGAAGCCGGTGTTCTGGCCGAAGGCGTTAAATCCACCGCGTACAGCTACATCGGTAAGGATCTGACCTGGCCGATCTACGGCGGTGCCACCATCGGTCGGGCCAAGCAGGATGTCGATCGCGCCAGTGTCGCCATCAACGAAAAACTGAAGAAAGAGCTGAACGGTGAAGCCAATGTCTCGGTGCTTAAAGCCGTCGTCACCCAGAGCAGCTCCGCGATCCCGGTGATGCCGCTGTACCTGTCGATCCTGATTCGTGTGATGAAAGAGCGCGGCACCAACGAAGGTTGCATCGAACAGGTTCACGGCCTGCTGACCGATCAGCTGTACGGCTCCGGCGACCGAACGCTGGATGATCAGGGCCGTATTCGCATGGACCTGAACGAGCTGGATTCCGACGTTCAAGCCGAAGTCGAAGCCATCTGGAATCAGGTGAACTCGGACAACGTGGACGAGCTGACCGATTTCGCGGAGTACCAGAAAGAGTTCTTCAAGCTTTTCGGTTTCGGGTTCGACGAGGTCGATTACGAGAAGGATGTGGACCCGATCGTTTAACGGGTTTGGCATTCCCGCGGGCGGGCCCGGAAGGGCGCCGCCTTTTCTTTTTCTCCAGATTTATACCGTTATCTTTCAGGTCTCCAATACCCAGCTGCCGGTACTGGCCCGGTTGCAAATCCCCTAGAGACAATTCTCCCAGTCCCCAGCGAATCAATCTCAAGGTGGGGAAACCGATGTGCGCCGTCATCCGCCGAACCTGGCGATTACGACCCTCGGTGATGCGGATCCTCAACCAGGTTGTCGGAATCTGCTTACGTTCCCGAATGGGCGGGTTGCGTTCCCAGAGCCAGTCGGGTTCGGCCACACGGTCGACATCGGCCGGTCGGGTCGGGCCGTCCTTTAGCGTAACGCCCCGGCGCAGGGGCTCCAGGTCATCGTCCGTGGGGGCTCCTTCCACCTGGGCGTAATAGGTTTTCGCCACCTTCTGGCTGGGGTGTGCCAGCCCGTGAATGACGGCGCCGTCGTCGGTGAGCAACAGCAGCCCCTCCGAATCGTAGTCCAGCCGGCCGGCTGAATAGACACCGGGAATGTCGACGCAGTCCGCGAGGGTGGGGCGACCCTGGTCGTCGGTGAATTGGGTCAGCACACGGAACGGTTTGTTCAGCAATATCAGGGTGGTCATGAGGGCCTTGTTTTGGTGCATGCATCGGCTCTGGATACGGGACCAAAGTCCCATGACGAGTCTCTATAAGAACCGGGTGGATTCCGGTATACTCCGCCGCCGCACGAACCATAACACTAGAGATGGAGTGAATCATGGGATACCAGAAAATTGAAGTGCCCGCCGGCGAGAAGATCACCGTCGGCGCGAACGGCGCTTTGAATGTGCCCAACAACCCTATTATCCCCTTTATCGAGGGCGACGGCATTGGTGTTGACGTCACCCCTCCCATGAAAGCGGTTATCGACGCCGCTGTCGACAAGGCTTACGGCGGCGAGCGCAAGATCAGCTGGATGGAAGTATACGCCGGTGAGAAAGCCACCACTGTATACGACGCCGATACCTGGCTGCCGGAAGAAACCCTGGAAGCGTTTAAGGACTTCAAGGTCGGCATCAAAGGCCCGCTGACCACCCCGGTCGGTGGCGGCATTCGCTCTTTGAACGTCGCTATCCGCCAGGAACTGGACCTGTTCGTATGCCAGCGCCCGGTTCTGTGGTTCGAAGGCGTTCCCAGCCCGATCAAGCACCCGGGCGATGTTGACATGGTCATCTTCCGCGAGAACTCCGAAGACATCTACGCCGGTGTCGAGTGGAAAGCCGGTACTCCCGAAGCGGACAAGGTCATCAAGTTCCTGCGTGAGGAAATGGGCGTCAACAAGATCCGTTTCCCGGAAAACTGCGGCATTGGTGTCAAGCCGGTATCCGAAGAGGGCACCAAGCGTCTGGTTCGCAAGGCGCTGCAGTACACGGTCGACAACGATCGTGAAAGCCTGACCCTGGTGCACAAGGGCAACATCATGAAGTTCACCGAAGGTGCCTTCAAAGACTGGGGTTACGAGCTGGCCAAAGAGGAATTCGGTGCCGAGCTGCTGGATGGCGGCCCCTGGATGCACTTCAAGAACCCGAAAACCGGCAAGCAGATCATCGTCAAGGACGTCATCGCCGACGCCATGCTGCAGCAGATCCTGCTGCGCCCGGCCGACTACGATGTCATCGCGACCCTGAACCTGAACGGCGACTACCTGTCCGACGCCCTGGCGGCCGAAGTTGGCGGCATCGGCATCGCGCCGGGTGCCAACATGTCCGACGACGTCGGTGTATTCGAAGCCACCCACGGTACCGCACCGAAATACGCCGGCCAGGACAAGGTGAACCCCGGTTCACTGATCCTCTCCGGCGAGATGATGCTGCGCCACCTGGGCTGGATCGAAGCGGCCGATCTGGTATTGAACGGTATGGCCGGTGCGATCTCTTCCAAGCGCGTCACCTACGATTTCGAACGTCTGATGGAAGGCGCTACCCTGGTCAAGGCGTCCGAATTCGGTCAGGAAATCATCAAGAACATGGGCTGAAGCCCATGATTCCAGGGCTCGAGCCCTAACTAAAAAAGCCTGGCAACCGCCAGGCTTTTTTTGTTGCGTGGATGTGTCTTTTGAACAGGGCGGAAACCTCAGTGGAGGTCGCCGCCCGACTTTATTCTTTGTCGCTGGTTACCTTCTGTCGTTGTTCGGCCTCATTACTTGCGTTTGTTTCACTGCGTCGCCCGGCTCCGACCGTTTCGGGCAGTACCCGAATATTGACGGCATGGATGCCTCGCTCGGCTTTCACCGTGTCGAATTCCACGGCCTGACCGGCCTTGAGCGTCTTGTACCCTTCCATCTGAATGGAGGAATAGTGCGCGAAGAGATCTTCCTCATGTTCGTCGCAGATGACAAACCCGAATCCCTTGGCATTGTTGAACCACTTCACTTTCCCTACTGGCATAACGGACTCCTTACGACCACGTTAACAGATTGACTTTTTGTCGGATCCGGGTTGGATCCGGCGTCTCTAACCGCTGACGTCTCAGTTCAAACAGGGTACCCTATGAACGAACAAGGCCAGTTTCGAGGCCTTCCATGACGTCCGCTATCCTTAGCGAGGCTGTCTTGATATCAAGACGCCCGAACACTGGTTTTCGTACGGGGTTCGCCTGGTTACAAAGTAGACGATTCCAGCGACACATCTATGTTTGAGTGTTGAATCGTTGAAGTCAACCCCAATCGGGTCCACTTATGACAGGATGCTCGCTGTGTCACTGTAAAAAGGTGAACCAGTTGGCCAAATTCATGTACCGATTACATTTTGTGACGTAAAAGACAAGATCCGGGCCAATCGGGTCGGTGCGAAAACCGTTCGTAAATCATCACCGTATTGCATTCAACGAGAACCGACAGTCTGTTATGAATTTCAGCTACATTGAGACCATGGGTAACGTACAAATGATTCTGGCCCGGGCCATGCATGGTATAACCCGACTGGGACCGGACGAACCGGGACAGGAGGGGGATCATGGCGTCGCCGTCGAGACCAGCGATCCGGAGGTTAAACAGCCACCGTTGTACCGGGTCGTCTTGTTGAATGACGACTACACCCCCATGGAGTTTGTTGTTCACATCCTGGAACAGTTTTTTTATATGTCCCGGGAAAAAGCCACCCAGGTCATGTTGACGGTACATACACAAGGCAAAGGCGTGTGTGGCGTCTATACTAAGGATATTGCAGAAACCAAGGCCGCTATGGTGAACGAGTACTCCAGGGAGAACGAACATCCCTTGGTGTGTGAAGTGGAAGAAGTGGACGACGAGTGATCAGCGAGAGGGCCTGTTATCATGTTAAGTAAAGATCTTGAGCTCACGCTCAACAATGCGTTTAAAGAAGCCCGGGCCAAACGCCATGAGTTCATGACGGTTGAGCACCTGCTGTTGGCCCTGCTGGACAACAATGCGGCGGCCGAGGTCCTCAATGCCTGCGCTGCGGACATTCCCCAACTCAGGCGGGACCTGACCGAGTTCATCGACTCGACGACCCCGCTGATACCCAAACACGATGAGGACCGTGAGACCCAACCCACGCTGGGTTTCCAGCGGGTGCTGCAACGTGCTGTATTCCACGTCCAGTCTTCCGGCAAGAAGGAAGTGACCGGTGCCAACGTGCTGGTCGCCATCTTCTCCGAACAGGAAAGCCAGGCTGTGTTCTTTTTGAAGCAGCAGAGCATCTCGCGCATCGACGTGGTCAACTTCATTGCCCACGGCATCTCCAAGGTGCAAAGCGAGAACGCCCAGCCGCATGAGGACTTCAACGCCGAGCAGAACGATGAAGGCGCGGGCGAAGGCGTGCAGGGCAGTGCCCTCGACAGCTTTGCCTACAACCTGAACGAGCAGGCGCGCAAGGGCCAGATCGACCCCTTGGTCGGCCGCGAGCATGAAGTCGAGCGCGTAATCCAGGTGCTGTCCCGCCGGCGCAAAAACAACCCGCTGTTGGTGGGTGAGACCGGTGTCGGTAAAACCGCCATCGCCGAAGGTCTGGCCAAGCGTATCGTCGATGGCGATGTGCCCGAAATCGTTCAGAACGCCGTGGTTTTTTCACTCGACCTGGGTGCCTTGCTGGCCGGTACCAAATACCGGGGCGACTTTGAAAAACGCCTCAAGGCCCTGTTGGCTGAATTGAAGAAGAAAGAGAAGGCCATCCTGTTCATCGATGAGATCCACACCATCATCGGTGCCGGCGCCGCCTCCGGAGGCGTCATGGATGCGTCCAATCTGCTCAAGCCGATGTTGAGTTCCGGCGAGCTGCGTTGCATGGGGTCCACCACCTTCCAGGAATTCCGTGGCATCTTCGAGAAGGACAGCGCACTGACACGTCGCTTCCAAAAGATTGACGTCAACGAACCGACGGTGGATGAAACCTATCGCATCCTCAAGGGGCTTAAATCCCGCTTCGAGGAACACCATCACCTGAAGTACACGGACAAGGCGCTGAAAGCGGCCGCGGAATTGTCGGCCCGCTACATCACCGACCGCCACCTGCCGGACAAGGCGATCGATGTGATCGACGAAGCCGGCGCCGCGCAGCGGTTAATGCCGGTGAGCAAGCGCAAGAAATCCATCGGTGTGCCCGACGTGGAAAAGGTGATCTCCTCGATCGCCCGCATTCCCGAGAAGAGCGTCAGCCGCAACGACAAAGAAGTGCTGGAAAACCTCGAACGCAACCTGAAGATGACCGTTTTCGGTCAGGAGCAGGCCATCGAGCAGCTGTCTTCCGCCATCAAACTGGCCCGTGCCGGCTTGAAACCGGTCGACAAGCCGATCGGTTCTTTCCTGTTTGCGGGGCCGACCGGTGTCGGTAAGACAGAGGTCTCGAAGCAACTGGCCGAATCGCTCGGCATTCCGCTGCTGCGTTTCGACATGTCCGAGTACATGGAGCGCCATACCGCTTCCCGTCTGATCGGCGCACCCCCGGGGTATGTCGGGTTCGACCAGGGCGGCCTGCTGACCGACGGTGTGACCAAGCATCCGCACTGTGTGCTGTTGCTGGATGAAATCGAAAAGGCGCACCCGGATGTCTTCAACCTGCTGTTGCAGGTGATGGACCACGGTACCCTGACCGACAACAACGGTCGCAAGGCGGATTTCCGCAACGTCATTGTGATCATGACCAGTAACGCCGGCGCCCAGGAGCGCAATCGTCGGTCCGTCGGGTTCACAACCCAGGACCACAGCACGGATGGTATGGAAGTGATTCGCAAGTCCTTCACGCCGGAATTCCGCAACCGCCTCGACGGCATCGTTCAGTTCCGGGCGTTGCCGATGGAAGTCGTCATCAACATCGTCGACAAGTTCCTCACCGAGCTGCAGGCCCAGTTGGACGACAAGCGGGTCATGCTGGAAGTGGACGAGGATGTTCGCGAATGGCTGGCGGAGAAAGGCTACGACGAGAGCATGGGCGCCCGCCCGATGAATCGTCTGATCCAGGACAAGGTCAAGCGTCCTTTGGCGGACATGATCCTGTTCGGCGCCCTGTCGCGCGGTGGCACCGCCAATCTGCGGATCCGGGACAACGATCTGTCGATCGAAGTCGCGGAAGAGGTCGAGCCGGCCTGACAGCCGACCGTCTTCGATACGCATTAAAAAAGCACCTCAAGGGGTGCTTTTTTATTGAGTCACACTAGAACCCAGTACCTGTGCTTGCCGCGGATGGGCGGCATGCGTCCCAGAAAGTCGACGGTCGGCTTTCTGTCAGGGCAGGGCAGGCGATATCAGCGGGCGCGGTACACGATGCGACCTTTGGTCAGGTCGTAGGGTGTCAGCTCAACCTTGACTTTGTCGCCGGTCAGAATGCGGATGTAGTTCTTGCGCATCTTGCCGGAGATGTGAGCTGTAATGACGTGACCGTTTTCCAGCTTGACCCGGAACATGGTGTTGGGAAGGGTGTCGAGGATTTCCCCTTCCATTTCAATTACGTCTTCTTTTGCCATATGTGCCTTTGAATGCCTCTGGAATCGAGAATCTGGGGTGCGCGGAACAAGTGTCAACCCCAAGTAAGTAAAATAGCCGGCGGGCATTCTGCCTCAATTTCCGGCAAACATCAAAAATTCGGCTCAAATCAGGAGGTTATTTAGGGGGGCATCACCTGTGGCAGTCTTTCTCCTGGCCTATGTCTGTGCCAGTGGTCCGCCCGGGGTGCCGGTGGTCCCGCCTGCGGACCGCTGCAAGTACTTCCCTGTAAGCTCGACGGCCCGCGTCCCTGCGGGCCGACGTCCGCGAGCGGGACCACCGACACCCCGGGCTTTCACCGTGGCAAACAACCAATGTAGGGTGGGCACCGCCCACCAGAAAGTTTTTGAATCCTCTGCATTGCGCCATTGACTCTTTTGAGGAAAGGGCACTAGCCGATGGATTGTTTTCTTCCCTGGTGGGCTGTGCCCACCCTACGGATTTGGAATGTCTATCAGGAATGAAAACTGTCCGTGTACGATGATGGAAATGTTGGATCGGTTTAAAAGTGACTGGAAAAGAGTCCGAGGGGCACCCGGCACCCTTGGACGGACCATTAGCAATCAATTCTGCCCAGTTGAAGCCAACCTGAGGCACGAACCACTCCACTGGCAACCAACTCTACCTGGCGAGCCACGACCCTAACCAATGGCAAGATGATCGATCATATGGTCCTCAAGCGCCCGCCAGCGGCGGTTGACGAGGATGTCCATCGGCCGAAAATCGGATTTGTAGGTCATCTGCGGGGAGCCGGGGACCCAGTAGCCGAGGTAGAGGTAGGGCAGGCCGAGTGTCTGGCAGAGCTCGATTTGGGAGAGGATGGCGAAGGTACCCAGGCTGCGTTCCGCCTGGTCGGGGTCGAAGAATGTGTAGGTGGCCGACAGGCCTGTGCTCAGGCGGTCGGTGAAGGCGACCGCGACCAGTTCCTCGCCTTGACGGAACTCCAGGATAAACCCCAGATCCGGGCGGCTGACCAGGAAATCCCGGTAGCTTTCTTCCGACGGCGGGTACATGTCGCCGTCCCGGTGCCGTTCGCTGATGTAATGGTGGTACAGCGCATAATGCTCCGCCTCGAAGCGACACGGGCGGCGGTGCATGTGGATGTCCCGGTTCTTTTTCAGGATGCGGCGAAAGCGACGCTTCCAGTGGAATTCATTGATGCGGACGCGGGAGGGCAGGCAGGCGCCGCATTGCTCGCAGTCCGGCCGGTACAGGTGCAGCCCGCTGCGACGGAAGCCCATATGGGTCAGCTGTTCATACAGCTCCAAGCTGAACGTCAGCTCCGGGTCCAGGAACAGGGTTCTGGCCTGCTGGTTGCTCAGGTAGCTGCAGTTATGCTCTCCCGTCCGGTAGAGCTTGACCGTTTCTTCCTGGTTGTCCGTTTCACTTTTCATGGTGACCCTCAACCGGCGGATCCAGACGCTGTCGTACCCATTCATTCAGCAACTGGCTATCCGGAGGCTGGATGGGCGCTGTCTCCCGAGGCAGGCGTTGTTCGAACCGCCGACGGTCGATCTCATGCGCGCCCAGGCTGCTGAGATGGTCATTGTACACTTGGCAATCGATCATCGTCATGCCCCGGTTGCGAGCCCACTCGCTGACCGCCAGCAGGGCGATCTTGGAGCCGCCGGTCCGGCGCGAAAACATGCTTTCCCCGTAGAACACCCGATCGATGCCGATGCCGTAAAGACCGCCGACCAGTTCATCACCGCTCCAGACCTCCACCGAATGCGCCCAGCCGGTTTGATGCAGGTGTTCATAGGCGTCGCGCATATCCTCGGTGATCCAGGTGCCCGGTTGGCCTTCGCGCGGTTCCTGGCAGGCTTGAATGACATCGGAAAACGCCCGGTTCAGCGAAACCGTGACCGGATGACGGCGATAGGTCTTTTTCAGGCTGCGGGAGACATGCATGCCGCCGGGCTCGAGTATCATGCGCGGCGAGGGCGACCACCACAGAATCGGTTCGCCTTCGTTGAACCAGGGAAAGATGCCGCGTTGATAGGCCAGCAACAGCCAGGGCGGGGTCAGATCCCCGCCGGCGGCGAGCAGACCATTGGGGTGGTCGAGGGCGGCCCAGGTGGGTGGAAACTCGGGCGGCTGGTCGGGTTCCAGCCAGATCAATTGGGGCATAAAAATGCTTGCCGTATCAATAAGTTGGGCATCAGTCTGTGGTATCTTAGGCATTGGCGGCGCACATCGCCAGTCGGTACCGGGCAGAGTGGGGGTGGCCCACCGCCCTTTTTGTCTGTTTCCCGGTGGGCCGTGCCCACCCTACAATGCGGGTCCTGACCCCGTTTTGATCAAGACAAGGTGATTCGAGTTTGACCCAGAAATCTGTGCGCGCGCGGGACGATGACCGCGTGCTCGACATAAAACACCGTTTGCTTCACGAGGGCAGCCTGTTGTTGTCGCTCGCGGTGGGTCTGTATCTGCTGATCGCGTTGGTCACCCACCATCCGTCCGATCCGGGCTGGGCTTTTTCCGGCGCCGGTGAAGGCGTCCGGAACCTGGCCGGCACCGCCGGAGCCTGGCTGTCATCCCTCCTGTTCAGCCTGATCGGCGGTCTGGCCTACGGTTTACCGATTATTTTCTTTTACCGGGCCTGGGCCACGTTCCGGGACCGGCGCGCGGGCCACCAATGGAACCCCGTGCTGATCGCACTGCGCACCCTGGGCTGGCTGTTGTTCATGGCGGTCAGCTGTGCTCTGGCGACGGTTCACCTGGCCAGTGACAGCGCGGCCAGCGCGGGCGGTTATCTGGGTATCTGGTTATCCGAGCTGGTGTTCCCCTTGCTCGGGCTGACCGGCACCACCTTGCTGTTGGTCGTCTTCTGGTTCATTTCCCTCACAGTGGCGATGAACGTCTCCTGGCTGGCGCTGATGGAGCGCATCGGTCGCGCCTGCCTTTCAGCGGTGGGTGCGGTTCGTGATCGCATCCGGCAACGCCGCCGCAAACAGGCGGAAGCGGCCAAGGTTAAGCAGGTGGTCGAAGAGCGCAAGGCCAATCTGGAAGTCCAGATGGAAAAGCAGTCCAAGCGCAAGCCACCGCAAATCAAGCCGCTGCAACCCAAGGCCGCCGAGCCGAGTGACCGGGTGCAGAAAGAGAAGCAGCAACCGCTGTTTACCGGTTCGGACGCGACCACTCCGCTGCCGGAACTGAGTCTGCTGACGTCCGGCGAGCACGATGCCAACAACGGTTACAGCGAAGAAGCGCTGGAAGCCATGTCGCGTCTGCTGGAGCTGAAACTCAAGGACTTCGGCGTTCAGGCCGAGGTTACCGAGGTAGCTCCGGGCCCGGTCATTACCCGGTTTGAAATCCAGCCGGCGGCCGGCATCAAGGTCTCCAAAATCTCCAACCTGGCGAAGGACCTGGCCCGCTCCATGGCCCTGGTCAGTGTTCGGGTGGTCGAAATCATTCCGGGCAAGACCACGGTCGGCATCGAAATCCCGAACGAGCAGCGGGATATCGTACGTCTCAGCGATACCCTGCATTCGACCGCCTACGACAAATCCAAGTCGGCACTGACACTGGCGCTGGGCGATGACATCTCCGGTTCGCCCATGGTGGCGGACCTGGCCAAAATGCCGCATTTGCTGGTTGCCGGCACCACAGGCTCGGGTAAGTCAGTTGGCGTTAATGCGATGTTGTGTAGCATCCTCTTCAAAGCCACACCCGAGGAAGTGCGATTGATCCTGGTCGACCCGAAGATGCTCGAACTGTCGGTCTACGAAGGCATCCCGCACCTGTTGACGCCGGTGATCACCGACATGAAGGACGCCGCCAACGGTCTGCGCTGGTGCGTGGCCGAGATGGAGCGTCGCTACAAGCTCATGGCTGCCGTCGGGGTGCGCAACATCGCCGGCTTCAACAAGAAGGTAACCGAGGCGAAGAAAGCCGGCGACCCGATTCGCGACCCGCTCTACGAGCCGTTCGATCAGTTGGATCCGCATGCCCCGGCCCCCGAATTGGAGCCGCTGCCGTTTATAGTGGTCGTGGTCGACGAATTCGCCGACATGATGATGATCGTCGGCAAGAAAGTGGAGGAACTGATCGCTCGACTGGCTCAGAAAGCCCGAGCGGCGGGCATCCACCTGATCCTGGCGACCCAGCGTCCGTCGGTCGATGTCATCACCGGTCTGATCAAGGCGAACATTCCGACGCGCATCGCCTTCCAGGTGTCGTCCAAGATCGATTCGCGCACCATTCTCGATCAGGGCGGGGCGGAGCAGTTGCTCGGCCATGGCGATATGCTGTATCTGCCGCCGGGCACCGGTCTGCCGGTACGGGTGCATGGCGCCTTTGTCGACGACGATGAAGTGCATCGCGTCGTCGCCGACTGGAAAAAACGCGGTTCGCCAGACTACATCGAGGAAATCCTGCAGGGCGGCGAGTCCGACCTGCCGGGTGTCCCCAGCCTGGATGAGGGGGGAGGCGACGACGGCGAGTCCGATGCCCTGTTCGACGAGGCCGTCGCCTTCGTGACCCAGAGTCGCAAGGCGTCGATTTCCTCGGTGCAACGCAAATTGCGCATCGGCTACAACCGGGCCGCCCGGTTGGTGGACTCGATGGAAGCGGCCGGCATCGTCAGCCCGGCCGGACACAACGGTACCCGGGAAGTGCTGGCACCGCCGCCCCCGGCCGACTGAAAGGAGTTTTCATGCTGAAACGTTTTACACTCGCGCTGGCGATGGCCGGCGCGCTGGTCACCCAGGCCCAGGCCGACGAAGCCGCGCGTGAGCGACTGATCGACCGGCTCGCCGCCACGGCGACCCTGACCGCCGACTTCACCCAGGAAACCTACGGCGATGGCGAGCTGAGCCAGGAGAAATCCGAAGGCCACATGAAGGTGGCGCGGCCGCTGAAGTTCGCCTGGCTGGTTAACCAACCCTATGAACAGCAGGTGATTTCCGACGGCGAAACGCTCTGGGTGTACGACCCGGATCTGGAGCAGGCCACCTACCAGCCGGTCGGGGATCAGATCCAGCGTTCCCCGGCGATGATCCTGGCGCAGCCGGAATCGACCCTGAATAACGATTACGACGTGATGGAGGCCGGTGACGACGCCCTGACCGCCTACCGGCTGTTCCCGACCGACGAAGACGCGGTTTTCAACCAAATGACCTTGATGTTCGAACAAGGCGAGATTCGGGAAATTCGTTTGAAAGACAACCTGGGTCAAACCACACTGATCACGTTCAGTAATGTCAAAACCGGCGTCGAGATCGATCCCGCCGAGTTCGACTTCACGCCGCCTCCGGGCACGGACGTGTTCGAGCAAATGTAGCGGTCGGCGTCGTCATGGATCTCTTCGAACCCCGCGGTAACCCCTATCAACCTCTGGCCGAACGCTTGCGACCGGCCACGCTGGATGAATACGTCGGCCAGGATCATCTCCTGGGGCCGGGCCAGCCGTTGCGCCGGGCCATCGAGCAGGACCAGCTGCATTCGATGATTTTCTGGGGGCCGCCCGGCGTCGGCAAGACCACGCTGGCCCGGTTACTGGCGCACTCCACGGCCAGTCGTTTCGAACCGCTGTCGGCCGTGCAGAGCGGTGTGAAGGACATCAAGGCCGCTGCTGAACGCGCCAGACAGGGCGCGGCCGAAGGCAAGCGCACGCTGTTGTTCGTCGATGAAGTGCATCGCTTCAACAAGGCCCAACAGGACGCTTTTCTGCCCTATGTCGAGGACGGCACCTTCATCTTCGTCGGCGCCACCACCGAAAACCCCAGTTTCGAACTGAACGCGGCGCTGTTATCCCGGGCGCGTGTTTACCCGCTGAAAGCCCTGAGTGACGAGGACATGGCAAAACTCCTGGCCCAGGCGCGTCAGGGCGACCCCAATGTCGCCCGACTCACGATTCCCGACCCGGTGCAACACACCCTGTTCGGACTGGCGGATGGCGATGCCCGCCGACTGTTGAACCTGCTGGAGCTGTCGGCCGATCTCTATGCCGACGACCCGGACGGCCTGACGGCCGAGCGCCTTGGTCAAATGACACAGGGACAGCGCCGGCGCTTCGACAAGGGCGGCGACGCCTTTTACGATCAGATTTCCGCCATGCACAAGAGCGTACGCGGCTCTTCGCCGGATGGCGCCCTGTACTGGATGTGCCGCATGCTCGATGGCGGTTGCGACCCCATGTACATCGCTCGTCGCCTGGTTCGAATGGCCTCCGAAGACATCGGCAACGCCGACCCGCGCGCGCTGACCATCGCTATGGACGCCTGGCAGGTCCAGGAACGCCTGGGCAGCCCCGAAGGCGAATTGTCGCTCGCCCACGCCTGTGTCTATCTGGCCTGCGCACCGAAGAGCAACGCGGTATACACCGCCTACAACAAGATGATGGATCTGGTGCGCTCGCAGAAGAGCTACGAAGTACCGGTGCATTTACGCAACGCACCGACCAAACTGATGAAGGAACTGGGCTACGGATCCGAATACCGTTATGCCCACGACGAGCCTCACGGCTATGCAGCCGGCGAACACTATCTGCCGGAGGAAGTCGGCGACCGAACCTTTTATCACCCTGTCGATCGAGGCCTGGAAAAGAAAATCCGCGAAAAACTGGCCTTTCTGCATCAATTGGACGAACAGGCCCGCAACGACTCGGGGAATCATTCATGAGCATCGGTCTTGGACACTGGCTGGCCGTCGCACTCGGCGGCGGCCTTGGCGCCATGGGGCGCCTCTGGGTGGTTCATCAAGTGAATCGGTTGCAAGGCGGTCATTTTCCCTGGGGCACCCTGACCGTCAACGCGGTCGGCAGTTTTATCATCGGCCTGGCGTTTGTTTTCTTCGCGATTAAACACACCGACCTGTCGAGCGGCTGGCGCAGCTTTTTGATCGTCGGTGTGCTCGGCGCGTTTACCACCTTCTCCAGTTTCGCGTTGGAAAGCCTCGTATTGCTGCAGGAACATCATTACCTGTCCGCCGCGCTGTATATGGCCGGCAGTGTTTTGATCTGCCTGATGGCCGTGGCACTGGGCTTCGGGGCCGGGAAACTGATATTCTAATACGTTCTCACGGGGTGGTGGGCGGTGCCCACCCTACGACATAGTTCATCCGTAGGGTGGGACGGTCCGACGTTTCGGTCGCCCACCACCTCTTGAATCAACCACGGTCCTCACCCCGTGGCTATACACCCACACGTACCAACACATTCAACACAGGACTTGTATTCCAATGCTGGACATCAAACGTCTAAGACAGGACACCGACGCGCTCGCCCAACAACTGAAGGTCAAGGGGTTTTCCCTGGACGTTTCCGCGTTTGAGTCCCTGGAATCGAGTCGCAAGCAGTTGCAGGTCGAGACCGAGCAGTTGCAGGCCGAGCGCAAAAAAGCCTCGAAACAGATCGGTCAGTTGATCGGGCAGGGCATGTCCGTCGACGACGCCAAGGCCGAAGTGCAGAAAACACTGGACACCATCGCCGAACAACTCGACAGCAAAGAGACCGAGTTGAAGCGCATCCAGGCCGACCTGAACGACTTTCTGCAGGGCATTCCCAACGTGCCGGATGCGGCCGTGCCGGAGGGCGATGACGAAGAGGACAACCTCGAAATCAGCCGCTGGGGTGAACCGCGTCAATTCGATTTCGAGGTCCGGGACCATGTCGATGTCGGTGCCGCCATCGGCGGGCTGGACTTCGAACGCGCCGCCAAACTCACCGGCAGCCGGTTTGCCGTCATGCAGGGCGGCATCGCGCGTCTGCATCGCGCCCTGGCGCAGTTCATGCTCGACGTTCACACACGTGAACACGGCTACCTGGAAACCAATGTGCCGTTCATCGTTAACCAGGATTCCCTCTACGGCACCGGACAACTCCCGAAGTTCGAGGAAGACTTGTTCAAGCTGAACCACGACGGAGAGCTCGACTATTACCTGATTCCGACGTCCGAAGTGCCGCTGACCAACCTACTGCGCGATGAAATCGCCGATGCCGACGATGTACCGTTCAAATTCGCGGCCCATACGGCGTGCTTCCGGTCCGAAGCCGGCAGTTACGGCCGGGATGTGCGCGGCATGATTCGCCAGCACCAGTTCGAAAAAGTCGAACTGGTGCACCTCGTCCGTCCCGAGGATTCCATGGACGCGCTCGAGGAACTGGTCGGTCATGCCGAAGTGATTTTGCAGCGGCTCGAACTGCCGTATCGCAAGGTTCTGTTGTGCGGCGGCGACCTCGGTTTCGGCGCCGCCAAAACCTACGACCTCGAAGTCTGGCTGCCGGCGCAGAACACCTACCGGGAAATCTCCTCCTGCTCCAACATGACCGACTTCCAGGCCCGTCGCATGCAGGCGCGCTATCGCAACCCGGAAACCAACAAACCCGAGTTGCTGCACACCCTGAACGGCTCCGGCCTGGCGGTCGGGCGCACCCTGGTGGCGATCCTGGAGAACTACCAACAGAAGGATGGAAGTGTCGAAGTACCCAAGGTGCTTCAACAGTACATGGGTAGCCAGACAATTCTCGAAGGAGAGAAGAAGTAACGTTGATCTCGACTGACTAGCGTAGGGTGGCCGGGGTTCCCATTTGGGGATATCTGAGGCATGGATGCCGAAGTTAAGCCCCCATGGACGGGTTTACGGCGGCCCCAAATGGGAACCCCGGCCAACCTTCGCGGTTTGAACCACCGTAAGTTGTTAGCCGGCGTGATGTCGGCGCTTTCAACTACCCAACGACGGGTTTCCATCAACACTGAGCGCGGTGTTGTTCGGCCTCGTCGTTGAACTATCATCCTTCTCGAAGCCAGCACCAATACCCCGCTCACCCAAACAAAAGGGCATGGCCGTGCATTATTTCCCCCTGTTCCACAAACTGACGGGTAAAACCATCCTGGTTGTCGGCGGTGGCGACATCGCACTGCGTAAAATCACACTGCTGAAACGCGCCGGGTGCAAGGTCCGTGTGGTTGCGCCCAGCATTCTGCAGGCCATCGAGAGCGACCCGGCCTGTCACTGCGAATACCGTGAATTCCAGCCGGACGACGTTCAGGGCATGGCCCTGGTGGTCAGCGCCACCGACATCGAAAGCGTCAATAAAATCGTCAGTGAATGCGCCCGCAAGGCTGGCGTGCTGGTCAACGTGGTCGACTCTCCCGAACTGTGCGACGTGATCTTTCCGTCCATCATCGACCGGGATCCACTGATCATCGGCATAACTTCCAGTGGACAGGCGCCGGTGCTGGCGCGGTCCATCCGCGCCAAACTCGAAAGCACCATTCCAGCCAGTTACGGCCACCTGGCGAAGCTCGCGTCGCGCTTTCGTGAACGCGTAAAACAGCGCTTCCGGAAAATGGACGATCGACGCTACTTTTGGGAAAAAGTGCTCAACGGCACGGTCGCCGAACACGTCTACGCCGGCCGGAACGAACAGGCCGAACACGAACTGGAACGGTTGCTCGAGAATACGAGCTTCGAACAAACCGGCGAGGTGTACCTGGTGGGCGCCGGTCCCGGCGATCCGGACCTGCTGACCTTCAAGGCCCTGCGTTTGATGCAACAGGCCGATGTGGTGCTGTACGATCGCCTGGTGTCCGAACCGATTCTGGATCTGGTGCGCCGCGATGCCGAACGCATTTATGTGGGTAAGCAACGCTCCGATCACGCCGTCCCGCAAACGGACATCAACCGACGATTGCTGGACCTGGCCCTGGAAGGCAAGCGGGTTTTGCGTCTGAAAGGCGGTGATCCGTTCATTTTCGGACGCGGCGGGGAAGAGATCGATTTGCTCGCCGAACACGGCGTACCCTTTCAGGTGGTACCCGGCATTACGGCGGCCTCCGGGTGTGCCTGCTACACCGGAATTCCGCTGACTCATCGGGACCACGCCCAGTCCGTACGATTCGTCACCGGTCATTTAAAGGATGGCAGTCTGGATCTGCCGTGGTCCGAGCTGGCCAGCCCGCAGCAGACCGTCGTGTTTTACATGGGCCTGCAAGGGCTGCCGAAGATCTGCACTAAATTGATCCAGCATGGACGGGCACCGGACACACCCATCGCCCTGGTGCAAAAAGGCACCACGCCGGATCAACGGGTCTGGGTCGGTACACTGGCCACCATGCCGGACCTGATCAGGCACGACCCGCCGCAGGCGCCCACGCTGACCATCGTCGGTGAAGTCGTCACCTTGCATGAGCGCCTGAATTGGGCCGGCGCCGTGACCGATCCATAAAAGTCGAGCGTGTCGGCACAGACCCCGGGGCCATCGTCAGCGCCCCGGAGTGTACCGACAGGTTCAGGTCACACCATCGGCAACAACCGTTTCGGCAGTTGCGCGCGGATGTCCGATACCGAATGGGTGACCAGGTTCTTGTGGATTTCCGCCTTAATGGTCTCGCACACCTTGGGGCTCAGTTCTTGACGAACCAGGCCCAGGAAAGACGGGCTGCAGATCAGATACAGGGTGTTGAACCGGTTTTCGTGATACGCCTTCTCCAGGTGGCCGGCCAGCTCGGCGGCGAAGCGCTCCTGCTCGTGCTTCTTGGCGCTGGGCTGCTCGTAGGATTCGGTTTGAAGTGCCGCGCTGTTGCGGGAAAGTCCCTGACGATCCGTTATAAGGTCGCGTTCGTGCAGGCGATTGTAGGGGTTGACCAAAGTTTCGATTTCCTCGAATTCTTCGATCGAGCTGGATGCAAACAGGCGGGCATTGCCTCCGTTTGCGACAACGACCCAGGCGGTCATATAGAACCTCCTTTATGGCATTGAATGGTATCCCGAGGCTGGGGAATGCAGCTTGAGTCACATTCCTTACAGCGTTCACCCAGGCTGCGGCCCGAGTGACGGAAGAGCCTTCGCCTATCCATCATAGTTTGTTTGAAAATCCTCGTTTCAAGCATGACGCAGATCAATGCGGCGACTATGCTGTGCTGGCATTTTAGCCAGTAAACCTGCCTAGGCCTGACACAGACCTGCTGTAGGCAATCCGTCCAAATCTTAAACAGGGTTAGACCACCTTGGGGGGATTCATCGACATGCAGGTACGCAACCGACATCGTTTGACCAGAGAGTTGACCGAGAACAGCCTCGCTCTGATTCTGGCCGGAGGAAACGGTTCCCGACTTAAGCACCTCACCCGCTGGCATGCCAAGCCGGCCATCCCGTTCGGCGGAACCTACCGAACGATCGATTTTTCACTGTCCAACTGCCTGCACTCGGGGATACGGCGCATTGGAATCCTGACGCAGTACAAATCCTACTCACTGAACCGTCACATCCAGCGCGGCTGGAATTTCCTGAACAACGGCATGGGCGAATTCATCGACCTGTTGCCGGCCCAGAAGCGGTTGGGTGAAGGGTGGTACAGTGGCACCGCCGACGCGATTTACCAGAATCTGGACATCATCGAGGAACACGCGCCGCAATTCGTGGTCGTGCTTGCCGGCGATCACGTTTACAAAATGGACTACGGTGACCTGCTGGAACAGCACGTCGAGTCCGGCGCGGAAATGACAGTGGGCTGTGTTCCGGTCGACATCAAGACCGCTCGCGGCTTGGGTGTCATGGCTGTGGACCGGCAAAACCGCGTATTCGCGTTCGAGGAAAAACCGGAGCACCCGAGACCCATGCCCGGCGATTCGAGCCTGGCTTTGGCCTCCATGGGCATCTACGTATTCAATACCGAATTTTTACGCACACAGTTGATTCGGGATGCACGCGACAACCAATCGAGTCATGATTTCGGCAAGGACATCATTCCCCGCCTGGTCGATCAATATCCGATCCACGCCTACGCTTTCACCGATGACAACGGGGAGCCCGCCTATTGGCGCGACGTGGGCACGGTGGATCATTATTGGCAGGCCAATATGGAATTGCTGGGACGAAACCCGGCGCTGGACGTCCATGATCGCTATTGGCCCATCTGGACGTACCAGGAGCAATTACCGCCGGCCAAGTTCCTGTTCGACGCACAGCGGGGTTGTCAGGGGCTATCGGTGAACTCCATCGTCAGTAATGGCTGTCTGCTGGATGGTGCGTCGGTCCGCAACAGCATCCTGTTCAACGATGTCATCGCCGATACCGGCACGGTGATCAGCGATTCGCTGATTCTTCCCGGCGCCCGGATCGGCAAGGACTGTCGACTGAACCGGGTCATCGTCGACCAGCGGTGTGTGATACCGGACGGCACCACCATCGGGGTCGACCCCCACCTGGACGCCATTCGTTACCACCTCTCGACCGGAGGCATCACTCTGGTCTCCGATTCGGGACAGACGTCCAACCTCGGTCGCGACCGGCAACGGATAACGGCGGTCGCCTGACCAGCTACTTCGCGGGGATGGACACCAGTCCATCGTCCCCGCACACCTCTTTCCATAAACAGCCTTGATACGCTTTTGCCACAGGTCAGGTTGAAGCTGCCCTGGCCGATATTTATTGCAATCATTCAATACGTTGTCCGAAGAAAGGACTAGACTAATACCCAGTGCAACAGCATGCATTCAAACTGTCCTGTGTAACGCCCGGAAGAATCAAAACATCAGGGATGAGGAGAACAAAAACACCACCGTACCGGAGATGTAATGAGAGGACGGACCGACAACAGCCTGTTCGAAGGGGTATTTCCAAGCCTCGCGGAGAAAGTCAGATTCCTGTCGACCCCGGGGCACTACCCGGGATACCCCTCCCGGGTCCAGGTTGTGCAAACGCACATGTCCTATGTGTTCCTGACCTCCCGCGATGTCTACAAGTTGAAAAAACCGGTCCATAACCACTATTTCGATTTCCGCACCCTGGACGCGCGACGCCGTAATTGTGAAGCGGAAATGCAACTCAACCGGCGTTTGGCGCCGATGACCTACCTCGGCCTGGTCTCGCTCAACCGGCTCGATTCCACAACCTTGCAGTTGGGGGGCAAGGGGCGGGTGGCCGAATGGCTGGTCCACATGCGCCGCCTGCCCACCGAGCAGATGCTCGAAAACCTGATTCGTAACCGTCAACTGACACCGGACCGCATCGATCTGTTGGGCCGGGTTCTGGTCGACTTTTATCGCCGTGCCGCGCCGGTCGACATTACGCCGGAAGACTACCGCTTTCGGTACCAGGGTTACGTCGAGACCAACATTCAGGACTTGCGTGATCCGCTCTTCGATCTGCCCGGTCATCGACTCGACGGCTTGGCCGGTCGGTTGCAGCGATATTTGTCGCTGCGCGGGCTTTACGGTCTGGAACCCAGGGCAGGGCGGGTCGTGGAGGCACACGGCGATTTGCGGCCGGAGCACATCTGTTACACCCATCCACCGGCGATCATCGACTGTCTGGAATTCAGCCGGGAATTGCGCAGTCTCGACCCGGTCGAGGAACTCAGTTTCCTCGCCATCGAATGCGAACGGCTCCAGGCGGGCCTGGTCGGCGAGCGGCTATTGCAACTCTACGGTCGGCTGACCGAAGACATGGTGCCGGATTCGCTGATTTACTTTTACAAAGCCTACCGCTGCTTGCTGCGCGCCAAACTCTCCGCCAGGCATTTGTTGGACGATGGCGTCAAAAAACCGGAACACTGGCTGGAACGCACCGGGGACTATCTGGAGCGGGCGGAGCATTACGCCGCCCAATTGGAGCTGTAAACGAATTCTCAGCCCATCACCCCTTCAAGGCCTCATCAATCTCCCGTCCCCGATGGCTGTGCTCAATCGCACGGGCAATCTGCCCGGATACATCCAACACCGTCAGCTTGTCCCGCGCCTTGCCGTCGCCCAGCCGCCAGGGCGGCAGGCTGTTGCTGACGATGATGTGCTCGATCTCCGGGGTCGCCAGAACCGTCGCGGACTGATCGGAAAACACACCATGGGTCGCGCAGGCGATGATCTTCAGCGCTCCGGCCTGGCGATAGGCTTCGGCGGCACGGGCCAAGGTACCGCCACTGGCGATCAGGTCGTCGATCAGCACAACGGTGCGATCCTTGAGATCGCCGGCGATCAACTCGCCGCTGACCGCTCCCCGGCTGCGATGTTTCTCCATGAAGGCGAGACCGACCGGGCGATCGAGGGTGTTTTCCAGCGCTTCGCGCAGCGGATTGGCGCGCTTGATGCCGCCCACATCCGGTGAGGCGACGGTGACGTCCGCGTGACGCAGGGAGGGCTCCAGGTGTTCGATCAGAGTGTTGCGCCAACTCAGATGCAAGGCCGGCCGGCGGAAGGCATTCTGATAGGCGGCCAGGTCGTGGACGTCCATTGTCATCACCTGGTCGACATTCATGGCTTCGATCATTTGCGCGAGGTACCGCAGCGAGAGCGGGTCGAGCGCCTTGGTCCGACGGTCCTTGCGCGCGTAGGCGAGGTAGGGACAGACCAGAGTCAACCGGCCAGCGCCGGCATCGCGCAGGGCGCCGAGCAGAAAACACAGACGAATCAGTTTGTCGTTGACGCTGAGGTTGGGGTCGCCGTGCAGCGATTGCACGACATAGACGTCGTTGCCGCGAACGTTTTCCAGCGGCCGGATCTTGTGCTCGCCGTCCTCGAAATCACGTTCTTCATGCCGGGCCGGCACAGTGCCCAGGTGTCGGGCGACGCGCTCGGCGAACGCCCGGTCGGCGTCCAGGCTGAACAGTTGCACAGTGTTTGGCGTGGCCATAATGCCTCCCGTGGGACGCTTGCCCCTTGAATCCGCGAATTTGCCTATCATCTAACACACCAGAGCATTGAAACGGGTCGGATCCGGATGCCCCGGAGCCTGCCATACCCGAAGATCTCCACAACGTATCCATGAGTGATACAGGAGGTTCGCCATGAATCCCGATACTCTGTTGCAAGACCATGACGCCTTGCTGCTGGTGGATGTCCAGAACGACTTCTGCCCCGGCGGCAGCCTGGCGGTGCCTAAAGGCGACACGATCATACCGTTGCTGAATGACTGGATCGTTTCGGCACGCAGGAACGGAAACCCGATCATCGCATCTCGCGACTGGCATCCGGTCGAGCACGTCAGTTTCGATATGCGGGGCGGGCCCTGGCCGGTTCACTGTGTACAGGACACCAAAGGCGCCGAGTTCCATCCGGATCTGGACATCGACAACAGGGTGGTGCGCGTCAGCAAAGGCACGCACTTCGACCAGGACGCCTATTCGGCGTTCGACAGCACCGGTCTTGGTACCTATCTGCGCCGCGCCAACATCCAGCGGCTCTGGGTCGGCGGCCTGGCACAGGATGTCTGCGTGCTCGCCACCGTGCTCGACGGTATGAAAGAGGGCTTCGAGATGCACCTGATCCGGGCCGCCACGCGGCCGGTCGATGAGGCGCAGGGCGAGGACGCCCTGAACCGGATGAAAGACGCCGGGGCGATTTTGGACTGACACGGTTCAGGACCAGGCCCGATTCAGCAGTTCCCGAACCTCGTCGTCCGAGGTCTGATTGAAGTCGACGTACCAGGCGCCGATGGCATTCATCATGTCCGGCGCCAGCACGCAGACGACGTCATCGGCCAGGTCTCGGAGGGCCGACAACGTTTCCGGCGGCGCCACCGGGACCGCCACGGTGATGTCGGCCGGTTTTCGGCTGCGCACGCCCTGAACCGCCGCTTTCATGGTGGCGCCGGTGGCGATGCCGTCGTCGACGATAATGACGCGACGACCCTGGATGGTCGGCATCGGCCGATCCCCGCGATAAGCCGTTTCACGGCGTTTCAGTTCCTTTTCCTCGTCCTGCTGCACCTGATCGATGCTCGCCTCACTGACGCCGCTGCCGCGCACAACGTCCTCGTTTAAAATGCGAATACCGCCGCTCGCGATGGCGCCCATTGCCAATTCCGAGTGCCAGGGCAGGCCGAGTTTGCGCACCACCATCAAATCCAGTTCGGCGCCCAGTTTTTGCGCGACTTCGAATGCCACGGGCACCCCGCCGCGCGGCAGGGCGAGGACCAGGAAATAGTCGTCTTTGTCGGGTTCGAGTCTGTCCAGCACGGCCTGGGCCAGCTCCTGGCCCGCTGAGACCCTGTTTTTAAAGGCTCTCATGGGTTAGCTCCTGCCAGATCGTTTGTGTGTGCGCGCCTCAGGTTAGTCGAGGTTCCAGATAGGTCACAAGTTCCCCGAGCGTTTGCAATTTGGCGAAGTCGGCTTCCGGTATGTTGACGCCGAGAGACTTGTGGATTTCGGCGGCCAGATTGAACGAGTCCATCGAATCCAGATCATAATCGTCGCGCAGGCTGGCGTCGTCGCTCACCTCTTCGGGTGAAAGATCCGGCGCGATATCGACGATGGCTTCGATCAGGGCGGTGCGTAACTCATTACGGTTCATGGTGTCGTTTCCTTTTGCCGGGGTTGAACGGACGGGGTCCGGTCGAGTTGATCGGGGTGTTGCAAGAGTTCGGCGATACGGGCGAGAAAGAGACCGCCGCGATGACCGTCGCTGACCCGGTGATCAGCGGCCAGGGTCGCCTGCATCACCGGCCGGACGGCCAGGGCGTCGCCCACCGCCCACGGCTTCGGTGTCACTTTACCAAAGCCGAGGATGGCGACCTGGGGCGGATAGATCACCCCGTAGACGGATTCCACGCCGCGCTCGCCCAAAGCGGTGATGGTCAGGGTGGCGTTGGTCATTTCCGAGCTGCGCAACCCGCCTCGCCGGGCGCGCCGGGTCAGGTCCTGAAGCCGGGCCATCAGGTCGGCGAGCGAGCCCTGATCGGCGTTCAACAGGGCCGGCGTGATCAGCCCGATGCCCCTCAGGTTAATGGCGATCCCGGGATGCACGGCGTCGCTGGGCTCGAAATATCCGTCCCGATGGAAACCGTTCATCTCGGGGAATTCCCGGGCCGCCAGGGCCACAGCCCGGAACACGAGTACGGACATCAACAGTCGTTGTTCCGGCGGCCGGGTGGCGTTGTAGTCGGACAACCAATCGGTCGCCGTCTTCATATCGATCGACTCGGCCAGATAGTAATGCGGTATTTCGCGTTTCGAACGCGCCATGGCGGCGGCGATGGCCTTGCGCATTTCACCAGGGTCGAATCCGGTTCGGCTGGGTCTTTCCCGGGCCGGCCGATTCACGTCCGGGCGGGAGGCGAGATCGCCGGCAAGAATGGCCCCTCTTGGACCGCTGCCGCGAACCTGTTCGAGCGGGGTACCGGTATCCCGGGCCCGCTTTCGGGCCAACGGCGTCGCCAGAATACGCTCCCAGATCTGCTCGGGTTCCGGTGACGGTGTCGGCGGCGCTTTTACGGGAGGCTCGGGTTTGGCGGCCCTGGGTTTCGGCTGTTCGGGTACCGTTGGTGCCGGTTTGGGCGGGGCGGCTTCCGGCGCTCCGGTCTCGACACCGGACAACCGCGCGATGGGTTGACCGACCGGCACGACGGTATCGACCGGGACATAGAGCTCCTCGACCACGCCTTCTTCGAAGACTTCGACTTCGATGGCACCCTTGGCGGTTTCCACCACAGCGATCACGTCGCCTTTCTTGATGCGGTCACCGGGCTTCACATCCCACTCGACCAGCGTGGCCTCGTCCATATCGGCGCCCAGCGAGGGCATCAGGAAGTCGCTCATGGTCCACCTCCTATCAGACGTTTGGCGGCTTCCACAATATCATCGATTTGGGGCAGGGCGGCGATTTCCAGGTGACGGGCATACGGAATGGGAACTTCTTTACTCGCCACGCGTGCGATCGGGGCATCGAGCTCCCAAAAGGCCTGGTCCACCAACCGCGCGCTGACTTCGGCCATCATGCCGCCGGTTTGCCAGGCTTCCTCGATCAGGACCGCCCGATGGGTACGGGACAGGCTCTCGACCAGGGTGTCGATGTCCAGCGGACGCAACACCCGCAGGTCGACCACTTCCGCGTCGATGCCGTCCTTGTTCAGTGTCTCGGCCGCTTTCAGGGCCTTGTGCAGGCTGCCGCCATAGGTGATCAGGCTGACGTCCCGGCCGGGGCGGCGGATGGCCGCCCGCTCGATGTCCACGCCCTCGGGGCAGGGCGTCAGTGTACCTTTCTGGTTGTACAGCGCCGCGTGTTCGAAGATCAGCACCGGATTGGGATCATGCAGAGCGCTCCAGAGCATGTAGCGGGCGTCTTCCAGGGTTGCCGGCGTCAGCACCCGCAGGCCCGGCACATGGGCATACCAGTGTTCCAGGCTGTGTGAATGCTGGGCGGCCAGTTGCCGACCGGCTCCGGTCGCCATGCGGATCACCAGCGGGACGTTGAACTGCCCGCCGGACATGTGCAGCAGGGCGGCGGCCGTATTGACGATCTGGTCCATCGCCAACAGGCTGAAATTGACCGTCATGATCTCCACAATCGGGTGCATGCCGCCCAGCGCGGCACCGACGCCGGCGCCGGTAAACCCGTTTTCCGACAAGGGCGCATCGCGCACACGGACCGCCCCGAATTGCGCCAGCAGGTCATGGCTGACGGCGTAACAGCCACCATAGTGACCGACGTCCTCGCCCATCAGGAAGGTGCGCTCGTTGTGTTCCAGGGCTTCCTTCAAGCTGAGGTGGCAGGCTTCCCGGTAGGTCGTCTCGAACGCCTCCGGTTCAAGATTCGGCGGCGGTGGAGGGGCGGTGTCCCGGGGACGAGAGACAAAGTTGGATAACGTGTCCTCGGTCTCCCAGGTGGCGGATTCGGCAAACTGGACGGCGGCGTCGATCTCCGCCGCGACCCGTTGCTCGATGGCCTCCAGATCGCCGTCGTGCAACAGGGCATTGTGCTCCATCCACTCCTGCAACAATTTGATCGGACCTTTCTGTTTCCATTCCTCCACCTCAGACTTGTCCCGATACAACTGGGGGTCGAACATGGAGTGGGCGCGAAATCGATAGGTGTGGCATTCCAGCAAGCGGGGCCCATCGCCATTGCGAATCGAATCGATGGCGCGCTGGGCGGCGGCCTCCACATCGACGACGTTCATGCCGTCGACGGACTCCGCCTGCAGGTTGTAGCTCTGGGCTTTGGTGTACACATCGGTCTGGGACTGGGAGAGCGTCAGGGCTGTCCCCATGGCGTAATTGTTGTTCTCGCAAATGAACAACACCGGTAATTGCCACAATGCGGCCAGGTTCAGGCTCTCGTGAAAGGCGCCCTCGGCCGCCGCGCCCTCGCCGAAGAAACAGACCGTCACCCGGTCGCGTCCGGCCATCTTGTCGGCCAGTGCCAGGCCGACCGCCATGGGCAAGCCACCGCCGACGATGGCATTGCCACCGAAAAACCGGTGCTCGGCGCTGAACAAATGCATGGAACCGCCACGGCCCCGGCTGCACCCCTCGGCCTTGCCGTACATCTCGGCCATAACGCTGTTCATGCTCAGTCCGCGCAGCAGGGCATGGCCGTGTTCGCGATAGGTGGCGACCACGGCATCATCCGCGGTCAGGTGCCGGGTGACCCCGACGCCCACGGCTTCCTCACCGATATACAGGTGAAGAAAACCGCGGATCTTCTCCTGGGTGTAGAGCTCGGCGCACTTTTCCTCGAAGCGACGGATGCGAATCATGTCGCCCAGCAGTCCGAGCAGATGCTCGCGTGACACACGCAGTTTGCGACCCAGGTCGAGCTTGCCGGGTTGGGGTTGAACGGTATTCATCGGCCGCTGTCCTCCAGGGTGGATGTGTCGCCCTCTGGCAGCCCCAGCTCCCGGGCCTTCAACAGACGCCGCATGATCTTGCCACTGCGTGTCTTGGGCAGGCTCTCACGGAATTCCAGCGACTTGGGCGCTACCGCCGGGCCCAACCGTTTGCGCGCCAGGCCCATGATCTCCTTGAGTAAAGCGTCGCCGGGTTCGTAGTTCGGTTTAAGCGCAACGAACGCCTTGACCACCTCGCCGCCGATGTCATCCGGAATACCGATCACACCGGCCTCGGCCACCGCCGGATGTTCCAACAAGACGCTTTCCACCTCGAACGGCCCGATCAAATGACCGGACGACTTGATGACATCGTCGGCCCGGCCGACAAACCAGAAATAGCCGTCCTCATCCTTGAAAGCGAGGTCCCCGGTGAAATACCAATCCCCGACAAAGGCCTTCCGGTAACGCTCCTCTTCGTGCAAATAGCCCCGGAACATCGACGGCCAGCCGCTTTTCAGCACCAGCTCGCCGGTTTCGTTCGGCGCCTCGATCAGCGTCATGCCATCGTCCGTCCGATGCGCGATCGCCGCCTCGATGCCCGGCATCGGCCGGCCCATGGAGCCGGGCTTGATGTCCATACTGGCGTAATTCGCGATCATGATGCCGCCGGTCTCGGTCTGCCACCAGTTATCGTGAAACGGCAGACCCAGCGTTTCCAGGCCCCACACCACCGCCTCCGGATTCAAAGGCTCCCCGACGCTGGCCAGAAAGCGCAACGACGACAAATCGTAGCGGTCCGCCAATTCCTTACCGTATTTCATCAGCATGCGAATCGCCGTCGGCGCCGTATACCAGACCGTTACCCCCTGATCCTGCAAGGTTCCGTACCAGCGCTCGGCATCGAACTCCGCCTCGTCCACGATCATCGTGACCCCGTGGCAGAGTGGGGCGATCATCCCGTACGACGTACCTGTCACCCAACCGGGATCCGCCGTACACCAATACACATCGTCCGGATGCAGATCCAGCGCGAAGGCCGCCGTCTTCATATGCGCCACAACCGCCTCGTGCACATGCACCGCGCCCTTCGGGCGGCCGGTCGTGCCACTGGTAAAATGCAACAACGCCATATCTTCGGGTTGCATCGGCTCCGTATCGAACGTCGTCCCGCAACGCTCCAGCAACGGAGCCAGGCTCTTGGTGCGATAGGGCTCATCCTCCAACTCATCGAACAGCAGCACATAGCGCAGCGACGGCAACTCCTGAATCCACCCCGCCAGCTTCTTCCGATACAACCGCGACGTCGTCACAATCGCCGTCGCCTCGCCGATCTCCATCCGCGCCCGAATCGGCTCTGGCCCGAACGCCGAAAACAGCGGCGAAAACACGCACCCCGCCTTCAACGTACCCAGCAGCGCCATATACAAATCCGGCGTCCGGCCGCTCAAACCGTACACCCGGTCACCCTTCTTCAAACCCAGCGACGTCAACGCATTCGCAAAGCGATTCGCCCGCTCCCACAGCGCGTGATAGGTAATGTCTTCGGGCGCCGCCCCCGGCTCCTTCGACAAAAACCGCAACGCCACCCGATCTTCCGTCGGCGTACCAATATGCCGATCCAACGCCTGGTGGGCGATATTCACCTTCCCGTCACCAAGACCGGACAACTCGACCTCCGACACCGCCTCCTGCCAACTGAACGACCGACGCACCTGATCGTAACTCTCCAGATTGGGCTTCACCGGCATGGAATGCGGATCTTTGGAAATCTTCGGATAAGACATGACAGACACTCCTCGTCCGGCCCTGTCGACACCACCCCTGGCAGGCGCCCGGATTTGATTTGTTGTTGATGGACAGAATCAGTCTATTCCTCGCCGTTCACCGAGTGTTGATACACGTCAATACCCGAGTCTCACCAGAGGGGTATCCCTATTCTCTATATTCGAAAATGATAAAAAGGGGGGTGGAGAGTCGGCTTGCAGCGATGCATCG
>NZ_BMXR01000004.1:214879-389374 GCF_014651855.1 Saccharospirillum salsuginis | reverse complement strand
CGGGGTTGAGGTATCCGGGGATGTCCGCAGCAAGGATGCTGCGGTCAAGCTCACATGGATGTGTTCACAGCGACCCCGGATACCTCAACCCCGCCACTGGTGCGGACCCTGGCAACTCACCCAGCCATTGAAACCAGACCACAGAACCCAACCTGAGACCTTGAGTCTCCGAACATTCCGCAAGGAGGTTCCACCATGCTGAACGTCAACCCGGACACCGTCTGCCGCCTGATCGAACTGGCCCGCGCCTTCCACGTCAAGGAAGAAATCGTCATCCCCGAAGAACCCACCGGCCCCGACGACGACTGGTACCTCCAGGTTCTCGCCAACCACCCCGCAGACCCCGTCTTCAAGGAATTCCGCAGCATCATCAAAGACCTCGAACCCGACCAGCAACAGGAAGTCGTCGCACTGCTGTGGGTTGGCCGCGGTGACTTCGAACAGGACGAGTGGGAATCGGCCCTGTCCGAAGCCGCCTACGCCTGGAACGAAAAGACCGCCGACTACCTCATCGCCCATCCCATGTTGGCCGACTACCTGACCGACGCGCTCGACATGTTCGACTATCGCTGCGACTGACGGAGACCGGGAATGCCATGACCACACCGAGAAACCGCCATCACCGAGGCCGGCACACCCTGGCCCGGGATGACGGCCACCTGCGATCATTGACCCGGGTTCCATTCCGTCTGAAGTAATTCCGGCTTGACCGGGCCGGACATGACGACGCCCAGTGGCTAGCCGAAACGCTGGAAAAAGCCGGCGGCCGGTTCGATCGTCGATTCGACGTCGAGGCCGGCGCGACCCTGGTTCTGAAATGAGGTCCGGGAAATCGTCATGGGGTTGTCTAACATCTCGACTACCCTAAGGCATGGTGGATAAAGCACTGCGAGGAGGGAACAGATGTTCAGCAACGGCGGCTGGATGAGCCAAGAAGACATCGCCTTACTGACCGACCTGTACGAACTGCGCATGCTGCAGTCCTATTGGGAGACCGGCATGCACGGCCGGGCCGTGTTCAGCCTGCATTTTCGCGAGTTGCCCCCGGAGCGCAATTTCATTCTCGCCTGCGGCCAGACCGAGGTCATACGACACCTGGAGCGATTGTCTTTCGAAGAGGAGCACTTGAAAGCGCTGCACTCATTGGGCGGTTTCAAAGACGAGTTTCTGACCTGGTTGCGGGATTTTCGCTTCACCGGCGATGTCCACGCCGTTCCCGAGGGAACGCCGATCTTCCCGCACGAACCCATCCTGGAAGTCGAAGCGCCGATCGCCGAAGCCCAACTACTGGAAAGCTTTGTCATGAATCAGGTGCATCTGCAATCCCTGCTCGCCTCCAAGGCCGTGCGTACCGTTCTGGCGGCCGAGGGGCGCGGCGTGGTCGACTTCGGCCTGCGCCGGATGCACGGTGCCGATGCCGCCTTGCGAGGCGTCCGCGCCTACTGGATCGCCGGACTCGATGCCACCAGTAATGTCCTCGGCGGTTTGCACTACCAGGTGCCGGTCGCCGGTACCATGGCGCACAGTTACATCCAGGCCCATCAGGACGAAGACGCCGCGTTCGAGCATTTTCTGCGGCTTTATCCGGGGACCATACTGCTGGTGGATACCTATGACACCCTCGAAGGCGTGCGCAAGGTGATCGAATTGGCGAAGAGGTCGTCGACCGAAGGTTTGATCAGCGGTATACGACTGGATTCGGGCGACTTGTCGAGCCTGTCCAAACAGGCCCGTCTGTTGCTCGATGAAGCCGGCCTGGATGACATCAAGATTTTTGTCAGCGGCGGCCTGAACGAATTCAAAATCGCCCAACTGGTGGAAGGCGGGGCACCGATCGACAGTTTCGGTGTCGGGACCGATGTCGGTTGCTCCAAAGACTCGCCCATGATCGACCTGGTTTACAAACTGACCGAGTACGATGGCGAAGGGCGAACCAAGGCCTCACCGGGCAAACACATTCTGCCGGGCCGCAAGCAGGTCTATCGTCATTACGACACAGACGGCCGCATCGACTTCGACCGGCTCACGCTTCGCGATGAGGCCGACAGCGGCACGCCCTTGCTGCAACCGGTGATGAAAGACGGTCAGGTAGTGGACGACATGCGCCTGGAGCGCCTGGACCAGGCCCGGGACTATTGCCGGCGTGAAGTCCAGGCGTTACCGGACAGTGTGAAACGACTGTCGAGCCTTGGCGTGTCCGCCGGTATCGAAGTCCGACTCAGCGATAAGCTCAAGGCATTCGACGAGGCTGTGCTGAAGAAGATCTAAGATCAGCTGGCAAGACCAAGGGCCGTGCCGATGGCCGCAACTCCGCTCAGCAGGGACGCGATGCCCAGGTTCAACTGAACCGGAAACAAGCCCAGCAAGCTGGCGGCGAGGGCCGAGACGGACAAGACCAACAGGGATATGCCGACAAAGAAAACCGAGGCCATCAGCACGCGCTGGAAGCCGGGGGTTAAGCGAAATGAAGCGGGTGCGGTAGTCATATTGATCCCTCCGGGTGCGGTCATGGTGCGCTTAAGGTCGATTGTGCGATCAAAACGTGCACAATCGGCACCGTCCATGGCTGATACATCCTTCTTACCAGACCCGTTTCAAACTCCATGCCAGACTGTGGGTAGTCATGTGCCCGCGAGGTCACAACAGACGGTTTTCCCAGAGGTGGGAGGCTTTCTCCCGCGCCGACTCCAGTTTGGACCCGTCCGCCACCATCAACACCAGCGCCATGGTCTGCAACACGGCCGCCAGGCCATATTCCGGCACCTCGCGGCCATACCAGGTATCGAGCAGCGCCTCCATCGACGGGGCGTCCGGCCGGACGGCGCGTTTTTGCAACACCCGGGGGAACTCGAACGACTTGGGATGCTCCGGCGCCTGGACGGATACGGTCGAATCACTGTCCGGGCGCACTTCGAACTCGCCGCTGTCCCCTTTGAGAACCACATTCCGATCATCGCCCAGCAAACAGGCGGTTTCGTGATGTAGGGCTTTGTAGCTTGGATGGAACATGCCTTGAAGGCTGGTTCGGGCGCCGGTGGGGTTCAGATTGCGCACCAGGGTGTTCACCGGTGAGCGCAAACCGAGCTCGGCCTTCATGTCGATGATCGACGACAGCTTGGGCAGAAAGTTGACCAGCGGACAGTAAACCAATGGGTGCTCCAGACTCAGGGACTGGGCCTGCTCCCAATCCGCCGCGATCGGCACATCCAGCGCCAGACATACTTGTCGGGCGTACTGCCGACCGGCCGTGTGTTCACCGCCGCCGTGCATGAAAATAGGGTATCCCCCGCGAGCCAACGCCAGCGCCGCCAGGACATACCAGGACGGCTGCTTGCGCTTGCCCGCATAGGCGGGCCAATCGATGGCGATGTCGCGACCCCGCCAGGCGGGCAGGCTTTGCCGGGCGGCTTCGGCCATGCCCGCGAGTTCCTCCGGAATTTCTTCCTTTACGCGCATCAGCATCAACAGGGCGCCCAATTGAGCGGGCGTTTCCCGGTTGGCCAGGATTTCGGTCATCGCGAAACAGGCTTCCTCCCGTGTCAACGAACGGGTACCGTTTTTACCCCGGCCCAGGGCTCGGATGATGCCGGGAAAGGTCAAAGAATCGGTCATAAAAGGCTCAAAGACAGTTCTTGGGCTTGGGCAGGCCGGCCAGTAGCGCCAAGGTGCGGGCCGGGCTCTCCCCATAGCGTTGCATGAGGTAGATGGAGTTGCCCACCTCCGCCCCAAATGAGTTCTTCAAATGCCTGACCAGCGGCCGCATGGCGGGTGACAGGTCGTATTCGAAATAGAAGTCACGCAACGACCGGACAATGGCCAGGTCTTGCTCGGTCAGTTCCAGACCCTGGTCCTCGGCTTGATGGCGGCACCAATGTTCGGTCCAGGTTCGGGCGTCCTGAAGAAACCCCAGGTGGTCGGTGGCGTGGTCGGTCATACTAAACATAACCTATGCAATTCGATTATTTCACTTGGTGGTATAACCCACACCGGTTACCGAGTAGACCCATTCGGGGTCGCCGTGAACCCATCCATGGGGGCTTGACCGCAGCATCCATGCTGCGCACATCCCCGCATAGGTCTACCCGGCACCCGGTGCTAGCCTACAGTGGAATCTGGTGAATAGTTACCAAGTGACCACAGGATGTTGTTGCTGCGTCATTTCCACCCAATCGGCGTCGTTGATCAGTGCCCAGTCGGGGTGGCGTTCGCCGCCGAGCGCCTGGGCATCGCTTTCGCGGATGTATCCCTGGGCCTCGGTCGGATTGGGCTGCCAGATCATGACGCGGGCGTCCTCGCGAAGCAAGAGCCGGTCTTCCGAGGTCAGCCAGACATGGAACAGGGCCAGTTGGCGGGGTGTGGGTGGTTGGGTCAGGGTTAAAAACGCCATCAGAACACCTCCACATGTCGGGCTGTGCGCAGTAATTCGGCGACACCGTCGAGCGAAAGCGGTTCGGCTTCCTCGGCCAGGGGTTGGTCTCCCAGGGTGGCATCGCGATGGGCGTCGCAATAGAACAGGGCTTCGGAGCCGTACAAGGGCAGGGCGCTGAGCTGCTTGCTGAGCGACTTGCCGAGGATGGGCGATTGATGCGGGATCAACCAGCTCAACGCCTGATCCCAGAAGACCACGCAGTGCGACCGGTCGAACAGGGCCAGGCTCATGATCGCTTCGAGGATTTCTTCGCTCCGGCGTTGCTGGTAGGTCGGTTGGGTGACCAGGATGACGGTTTCATAGTGCGGATGTTTCATCGGAAGCTGACCACCTTGTCACAGTCGCCGAACCCGAGTGTCCACTGGCCGAGACCGACCAGTTCGAAGGGCGGGGCGACGGTCACGCTGGATTTGGCCTGGCGCTGCGCTTCGCTTTCGTTCAGCAGGCCCCGATTGGCCGAGGCGGCGATGCACAGCAATAATTCGCAGCCGGACCGCTTGTGCAATTCGACCCACTCCTCGCGGATGTCGATCTCGTCACTGGCCGGCGACTGGGCCGTCAGCCCGGCGTAGACTCCGTCCATGAAGAAAAACACGCGTTTGATGCACAAGCCCTGAGCGCGAGCGGCGCGGGCATAGGCGAGGGCGTCTTCCTGGCTGCTCTGACTCCAGGGCGCGGCGTAAATGTTCAGTTGCAGATTCATGGCGTTATATTAACACGGTTTGAAACCAGAGTTTGTCGCTTGCCCGAGAGGATAGCACTGTTTTGGGCGGGTGCATGGTGTTTGAGACTGTGGTTGATTTTGGATTCGTGGTTGAACCCGCAGCGGGGACCGGGTTCAGGCATCAGGGGTCGCCGTGTATCCGTCCATGGAGGCTTGACCACAGCATCCCTGCTGTGGACATCCCCTGATACCAGAACCCGGTCCCCGCCGCTAGCCAATGCAGCCGTGGAACTCGTAGGGTGGGCACGGCCCACCAAAGGAAGGACAATCAAACATCAAACCTAATGATCGCCGCAATGCCCACCACGTCACACCCCCAAGTAGGTTGGGACGGTACGTCTGGTCCGGCACCCCGGTCTCGGCCGCCCACCATGGAAGAATGTTAACCTCTCGCAATGCGGTTGGATTGTGAATATTGCAAAGTTCTTAAGGCAGTGTTGTGTAGGTTGGATTAGCCCGAAGGGCGTAATCCAACAAGTTTGACAGTGCCACGAGACCATCTATCGACACCGTAGTAATGTTGGATTACGCCTTAGGCTAATCCAACCTACTTAACCGCAATCACGGAACTCGTGGGGTGGGCGTGGATCAATATCCTTCCCATGGCGGGCGGCCGAGACGCCAGACCGACCCGGCCCACATAAAAAAGGCCGCAAAAAGCGGCCTTTGAGGATTGCTGTATCAGTCAACCCGTCAGTCGTTCCCGGTAAATGCGGCAATCAGATGCAGAAGGTGAACGAACAGGTTGTAGATGCTCAGATACAAGCCGACGGTTGCGCGAACATAATTGGTCTCGCCGCCGTTCACGATCCGGCTGGTATCGAACAGGATCAGCAGGGACATCAGCAGGACAACGCCGGCTGAGATGGCCAGGCTGACGGCCGGGATGGCGAAGAAGAGGTTCGCCAGCATAGCCACCAGTACAACGATCAGGCCGACCATGACGAAGCCACCCAGGAAGCTGAAGTCCTTCTTGGTGGTGACCGCGTAGGCGGACAGGCTGAAGGTGACCACTGCGGTACCGCCCAGTGCCTGTGCGACGATGCTGGCACCGTTACTCAGCGCCAGGTAGGCGTTGAGGATTGGCCCCAGACTCGCCCCCATAAGCCCGGTGAAGACGAATGTCCACACCAGACCCATGCTGCTGTTGTAACTGCGCGGCAGGGCGAACCACAGAATACCGATGGCGGCGAGCATCATGATCAGGGATGCGCCATGACCCAGGTTCAGGCTCATGGACAACACCGCTGTTACGGCGCTGAAAACCAGCGTCATGGACAGCAGCGCATAGGTATTACGCAGTACTTTGTTCGTCGCCAGCGCCGATTCGGCGCGTTGGGAAACGGTGTTCTGATAGTCGGCCATAGGCAAACCTCCGTGATTCAAGTCAATCCTAATCTTATAGGCATTTGTGCGGTTTTCAATATGGGCACTGGTTCACAGCCGGCCCTATACCTTGCGCTGACATTATCGCATCGACCGGCGGTTGTCTGCGAATGATTCGGACATTTTCTCGCTTTGGACCTGCAAAACAATGAAAAGTAGGTTATATTCTCGTTTTAAACGATCGTTTAAAACAATGTAACGAATAAAACAAAGTAACGAAATCAGAGACGCAGTAATGAGCCAAGCCGATACCGTAACCCGCATCCTCGATTCCGCCGAACAGCTGTTCGCCGAAAAGGGGTTCGCCGAAACCTCCCTGCGGATGATCACCACCCGTGCCAAGGTCAACCTGGCGGCGGTGAATTATCATTTTGGCTCCAAAAAAGACCTGATCCAGGCCGTTTTCGCGCGTTTTCTGACTCCGTTTTGCAATAAGCTCGACAAGGAAATGGCGACCATGGCCGCCGGCAACCCGAACCCCAAGCTCGACGATGTTCTGGGCGTGTTGGCGAAAACCATGCTGACCGGTGTGACCTCATCCGGCCAGAGCAATAAACTGTCGGTCTTCATGCGGTTGCTCGGCCTGGCCTATACCCAGGCTCAGGGCCATTTGCGGCGTTTCCTGCGGGACCATTACAACGGCACCTATGCCCGCTTTATTACCTACCTGCGCGATGCCCACCCGGAGTTGTCGCCCAAGGAAATCTTCTGGCGAATTCACTTCGCCATCGGCGCCTGTGTGTTCACCATGTCGAGTATCGAAGTGCTGCGGGAAATGTCGATCGCCGACACCAGGGAAGACACCGGTATCGACGAGGTGATGAATCAACTGATTCCCTTTCTGGCGGCCGCGCTGGAGCGCTGAGCGCGTCAGGCGCTTTCACCATTGCGGAGGTTTTCGGACACGTCCGAGCGAACGTCCGTCGAACAATCGATCAGGCTTTCCATCAGCGTCTCGTCGTACACCTCGTTGGCGGCCAGATGCAGCACCGACTTGGTGGTGCGCAGTGACTCCACGCTGCGCGCCAGAATGCCCCGCGCCAGCACTTCCGCCACGGCATCCAGTTCATCGGACGGAACCAGTCGGTTCACCAGGCCCAGCCGCGTGGCGGTATAGGCATCCATGACTTCACCGGTCAGGGCGTAATACTTGGCCGCGCGTTCCCCCAACACCTTGATCAGATACGGGCTGCTCAACGCCGGAACCTGGCCGAACAGGGATTCGGTAATGCAAAACGTCGAACGTTCGCTGGCCAACACCAGGTCGCAACAGCAGGCGAGACCGACCGCCGCGGCATTGACGTCGCCCCGCACGGTGAGCAGGACAGGGGAGGGGAAGTTGTACAGGGTCGAGAGTAGACGCGCGAGTTGCTCAGCGTCCTGATAGTGCTCGGCACGGCCGACTTTCTGGCGTCGCTTCAGCCATTGTCGGTCGGGCCCGGTGCAAAAATGGGAACCCCGACCGGAGAGCCAGACGAGTTTGATGTCGGGGTCATCGGCCAGGTCGTCCAGGGCGGTGACCAGGGTGCAGATCAGTTCATCGTCGTAGGCGTTCCCGGACTCGGGTTTGTTCAGAATCACCCGGGCCAGACCGCCATCCCGGCGTTCGATCAGGACGGTTTCCTTCATATTGTTCTTCTTTTTGAGTGTATCGAAGGTCACTTCACCCTAAACCAGTTTCGCCTGCCTCGCCAGTCTCCGGGTTGTCAAATTTTGTGTAATACCGAAGTAAAGGGGCCGTCGGGTTTGTTGGGCAGAAGAGCGACAGCGTTATCTGCCATGGACGCCAATCAGCCAATGGTTGATCCAGTGGCACGAAAGACATCCGGCAGACAACGCCATTGCCCGATGTGTCGGATCCATTCCGATCCGCAGGCTGGTCTCAGACACTTCCCGGAGGCGCGCACAGGATCATTCTGACCCCAACCGGCTGAAGCTCGACATCGTCCCAGGCCGTTTCCTGCATCTCGGCCTGCATTTCGGCTTTCATCACATCCTGTTCGTTCACCATGGGGTTGACCGTGGCGAGGTAGCGCAATCGCTCGATCCGGGCCTCATTGGCCTGAATGTGAGCCTGACGGGCCCGCTCCAGTTCCTGGTCGAACTGCTTCTGGGCGTGTCCGAGGCCGGTCTCGTAGATCGGCGGGATGCGGTCCTTGGCCCCCTGGATCAGCTTGCGAACCGTCTTGATCGGCAGCGTCTTGATCTGCGGTTCCAGGGCCGACTCACTGAGCGCTTCGGACAGGTCGGTAGTGCCACCTTCCAGCGTGAGGGTACGCAGCAGGCCGTTGTTGATGTGTGGGCGCAATGCGTGAGCGGTACGAGCCGGAATGGCGAATTTCCATTGCACCTCGAGCAGAACCTGGCCGGCCGGCACTTGTTGGGTCTCAAGCAGGGCGACGCTCGCCTGTCCGAGTTCGGAGCTGTTCAGGATGTCGAGCAGGCCGACAATCAACGGATGCTCCCAGGAGACAAACAAAACGTCTTCGCGGGCGAGGGCGGTGTCGCGATCGAAGCAGATCACCGTGCCGCCTTCGGGAATGCCCGGAATGGTCGGGATCAACATGTTGTCCGACGGAATCAGCTCGTAAACGCCCTCATTCAGCGGCTCGAAGTGAAGATTCAGCAGGTCCGCGGCCAATTCGATCACACCGTAGGCACTGTGTTCTTCCAGCTCCTCGATGCGGGAACGGAGGTTGTTGGCGTCCGGCTGGCGGCAGGAATTCAACTCCAGCATAACGTCCCGGCCGTTCTCCAGTTCTTCATTCAGTCGGTTCAGCTCGTCGCGGATTTTACCGGTCAACTCGGCATCGTCCGGCGTGGCGTGCCAGGCCTCCGCGTACTGTTCGTGAATGGCGCCGGCGGCCGGCTGCAAGTGTTCGACGCAAGCGAGTACCTCGTGATACCAGCGAAAACGCAGTTCATCCTGAGAGTCCCGGAGATAGGGCAGGTGGATGTGAATCGTCTGCGTCTGGCCAATGCGGTCCAAACGGCCGATGCGCTGTTCCAGCACGTCCGGGTGATCTGGCAGGTCCCACAGCACCAGATGGTGACAGAACTGGAAGTTACGGCCCTCACCGCCGATCTCGGAACACACCAGGATCTGGGCGCCTTCCTCCTGGCTCGCGAAATGGGCGGCGGCCCGGTCGCGCTCGATCAGGTTCAGGCCCTCGTGGAACGCCGTCGCCTCGATGCCGTTGCCGTGCCAGAGCGAGTGGGCCAATTCCTGGGCGGTTTCCGCCGTCTGGGTGATCAGCAGCACTTTTTCGTCGCGATGCGTCTTTACCCAATCCACCAGCCAGGCGAGGCGCTCGGCATCATCAGCGGCCGGGTGGGCTTCCACCTCGCGCGGATAGAAACCGGCCACCGCGCGCCGGGTGTTGCGGTAGACCGTGCGACCGGTGCCATGACGGTCGAGTACCTCGTTCAGCGCACGGGTTGTGTCATTGTGCCACTCGATGCCGAGCGCTTTCAGTTCGGCCAGAACGGAATCGTCCACCTGATCCTTGTACAACGCGACCGCAAGATCGGACAGGTCACGGAACTGACGCTCATCGGCCTGGTAATTCTCAAAACTGGTGAAGCGCGATGCGTCAAGGAGCTGCAACCGTTCGAAATGGGCTTCGTGGCCCAGTTGTTCCGGCGTCGCCGTTAACAACAACAGATGCGGCAGCTTCCTGGCCATCGCGATCCAGGACGTCGTCTCATCCTCCGCCGGCTCGCGCAACGACAAGTGATGGGCTTCATCGACCACCAGCATGTCCCAATCCTGCGCCGTAACCCACTGCATCTCTTCCGCGTTATTCAACAGCGTATGCGGAATCAGATGCACCTGGCCGAGACCGAAATCGTGATCGTCGGACTGATAAAACTCGCAATGAATCGAAAAACGCCGCACCAGCTCGACCAGCCACTGCGCCTGCAGCGCATCCGGCACCGCGATCAGCACTCGGCTCGCGCGGCCCTGCTGGCGCAGGCGGTTGATGATCAACCCGGCCTCGATCGTCTTACCCAGACCGACCTCATCGGAGAGCAGGGCGCGTACCCGAGTGTGCTCGGTCGCCTGCTTCGCCACATACAACTGATGCGGCAACAGAGAGGAGCGTGTACCGAGCAAACCGTTCAGGTGGGTATTCCAGATGCGCTGATTGCCCTCGTTCAACTGCGACCGGAAAGCAAACCAGTTCGGGTGATCCGTCTGACCGGTCATCAACCGTGTCAACGGACTGTTGCGCGCCATCTTATCGCCCAACTCCGTCTCGGGCACCATCTCGCCGCCGGTTGTTTCATACACCAGCAGACCGTTCAGTTCATGAACCTTGGCCACATCCTCTTTGGGCTTATCGCGGCGATCGATGGTCTCGCCCGCCTCAAAGCGGATCCGCGTCAGCGGCGGCTGTTCCAGAGCGTAGCAGCGTTCCGCATCCGAGGCGGGAAAATACAGGGTCACTGTACGGCCACTGATGCCTTGCACCATGCCCAACCCCAGTTCCGGTTCCCCGTCCGCCAGCCAGCGCTGACCTTGTACGAATTCTGCCATAACGCCCTCTTTCTACCTCACTTCCCGGAAAAGGTCGCGTATTCTACGGAATCTGACAATGCATGAAAGCGTTCAGTGCCGGATTCCCCATTCAATCCTCAATTAACAGCCGCTTATACCCGATTTTCGGTATGGCAAGCGCCGGGGGCCGGGTGGTCCTATACGAGGATGTGGGCCGCAGGGATGCGGCCGTCAAGCCCCATGGATGGGTTCACGGCGACCTCGAATAGGACCACCCGGCCCCCGGTGCGGGTTCTGGCACCAAAAACAAACCCGGTTTCCACAGTAAATAAGGCTTGCGCGAGCCCGACAGAACCCCATTATGGACAGGAAATCGATTGATTGAATGGAAAGGTATGACCGTAAAAGCTCACGAAGCGTTCGATGTCGTCGAATCCCGCCGGGTCGACTCCCTGAATGTCACCCTGGAACACTACCGCCACCGCGTCACCGGAGCGGACCACTACCACATCAGCAGCGACAACCCGGAAAACGTCTTCATGGTGACCCTGCGCACCATGCCCAAAGACTCCACCGGCGTTGCCCACATCCTCGAGCATACCGCCCTGTGTGGCAGTGAAAACTACCCCGTGCGCGACCCCTTCTTCATGATGACGCGTCGCTCGCTCAACACCTTCATGAACGCCATGACCAGCAGCGACTGGACCGCCTATCCCTTCGCCAGTGAAAACGCCAAGGACTACGAAAACCTGCTCTCCGTCTACCTCGACGCCGTCTTCTTCTCCAACCTGGAAGAACTCGACTTCCTGCAGGAAGGCCACCGGCTCGAATTCAGCGAGCCGGACGACCCGAACTCACCGCTGGTCTACAAAGGCGTCGTCTTCAACGAAATGAAAGGCGCGATGAGCTCCCCCGTCAGCCAGCTGTACCAGGGCATCAAACACCACCTGTTCCCGTACAATACCTACCACTTCAACAGCGGCGGCGACCCCGAGGCCATCACCGATCTGACCTACGACCAGCTCAAGGCCTTCTACAAAACGCACTACCACCCGAGCAACGCCACCTTCTTCACCTTCGGCGATCGCCCGGCGGCCGACATTCAGCAACGCATCCACGACCAGGCGCTGCACCGTTTCGAAGCGCTGGACCACAAACTGGAAGTGGCGCTGGAGAAACGATTCAACAGCATTCTGCGAGTCGAAGACGCCTACGCCGCCGAACCCGGCGATCTGAGCGGCAAAACGCACCATGTTCACGGCTGGTTACTGGGCGAGTCCACCGACCTGTTCGCCCAGCTGGAAGCCCACCTGCTCAGTGATGTCCTGCTCGACAACAGCGCATCACCGCTGCGCAAAGCACTGGAAAACACCGAGCTCGGCTCCAACCCGTCACCTATGTGCGGCCTGGACGACTCCAACCGCGAGATGATGTTCGTCTGCGGCTTGGAGGGCAGTGAACCCGAGCACGCCGCCGCTTTTGAACAACTGGTGATCGATACCCTGGAAGAGGTCGCCGAGAAAGGCGTGCCGTACGAAGACATTGAAGCCATGCTGCATCAGTTGGAACTCTCGCAGCGGGAAATCACCGGCGATGGCCAGCCCTACGGTATGCACCTGATCTTCTCCGTCATCGGAGCGGCCACACATGGCGGTTCGGTAATGGATTCGCTGGACATCGACCCCGCGCTCGAGAAACTGCGCGAGCTCAGTAAGGACCCGAACTACATTCCCCACCTGGTGCGCAGCCTGTTGCTCGACAACAGCCATCGCGTACGGCTGACCCTGCGACCGGAAGACCAGTTGCACGACCGCCAGCTAGCCAATGAACGCGCCCGACTGGACCGCATCCAGTCCCGGCTCGACGAAGACGAAAAGGCCGCCATCGTCGAACAGGCCCGAAAACTGAAAGAGCGCCAGGAGCAGGAAGACGACATTGAAATGCTGCCCAAGGTGACGCTGGATGACGTCAAACCGGACGTCAAACGGATTCACCCGGTTTCCGAAGGCTCAATCGTGCGTTACGAAGCCGGCACCAATGGCCTGGCTTACCAGCAGTGGTACGTGCCGTTGCCGGACCTGACCACGGATGAACTGGCCCTGTTGCCGATCTACACCGCCGTGCTGACCGAACTCGGCGCCGGCGAGCGCGACTACCTCGGCATGCAGCAATGGCAGGCCGCCCGCACCGGCAGCGTCAGCCTGCACAGTCAGTTCCGCAACCCGCTGAACAGCGCCAACACCGTCGCCGGCTATCTGGTCCTCTCAGGCCGCGCCCTGATGCGCCACCTGGACGAGCTGACGCAGATCCTGCACCAGCACTGGACTTCACCCCGGTTCGACGAACGCAGCCGCATCCACGATCTGCTCCGGCAAATGAGCGCGCGGCGCCAGCAGAGTGTCACCGGTTCCGGCCACATGCTCGCCATGCAGACCGCCAGTGCCCACCACAATCGCGCCAATGCTCTGACTTACGAGATGGGCGGCCTGCCGGCGATTCGTCGCCTGAAAGGCTGGCTGAATGATTTCGAGCAGGAAGACGCGCATTTGGATCAATGGCTGGCTCGCCTGAGCGATCTGCATGCCAAGGTGACCGAACAGAGCGCCCAGGCCGTGCTGATCGCCGAACCGTCCGAATTGGAGACGGCGACCGAACTGACCGAGCAATTCGGCCTGGACAAGCGCACCGGCCAACCGGCCTCGATCGACCAGACCGCCGATATCGACCCGGCCGCCCGGCAACTGGCCTGGAGCGTCAATACGCAGGTCAATTTTTGCGCCTCGGCCTATCCGACCGTACTGTCCGAGCATGCGGACTCCGCTCCATTGACCGTGCTGGCCGGCATACTGCGGGACAACTACCTGCACCGCACCATACGCGAGCAGGGTGGGGCCTACGGCGGTGGCGCCAGCCACGACAGCAATACCGGCACCTTCCGCTTCTTCTCCTACCGGGACCCGCGCATCGAAGGCACACTGGACGACTTCAAGGCCAGCCTGGAGTGGATCCGCAGCGAAGGCGCCAAGGCCGACCAGGTCGAATCCGCCATCCTCGGCGTCGTCGGCTCCATGGATCGCCCCGGATCGCCCGCCGGTGAGGCCAAACAGGCGTTCCAGAACCGCCTGTTCGGTCGCACCGACGACTTCCGCAAGGCCTACCGCGAAGCCCTGCTGGCCGTGAAGCCGGACGACGTCGTCCGCGTCGCCTGCCAGTACTTCGACCCGGATAAGGTGTCCCAGACCGTTGTTACCGACCACAAGCATGCGGACGAGTTGGGCGGTAAGGGGTTCAAGGTGGAAGCGCTGTAATCGCGCCAGTAGGAAGACATAAGTGTAGGGTGGGTCGGTACGTCTGGTCCGGCATCCCGGTCTCGGCCGCCCACCATCGAGAAGTTATGTATCCACCGAATTGAATCATTGTCTCATCGCAGACTAATGGTGCGGATCGGTGGCTCGTTGAGTTCCCCTGGTGGGCCGTGCCCACCCTACGGCTTATACAACCTACTTGCGGGTGCGCTCACCGTAGGAGAAAAAACCGGCAAATCGAGTAGGTTGGGTTAGCCCGAAGGGCGTAACCCAACAACTGATGCTCGCCCCCGTAGGGTGGGCACCGCCCACCATGGGAGAATAATGAACCGCCGGTCAGTGCCGGAAGCGACATTTGAAACAATGGCGCAATCCGGCCCCACCACTCAAGCCATTTCCAAATCCAGATCCAACCAAACCGGCGCATGATCCGAGGGTTTCTCCATCCCCCGGGTCTCATAATCGACCCCGGCGTCTTGAATCAACGGCACCAGCGGCGCGCTGACCAAAATGTGATCGATCCGCAACCCGCGCTTCGGGTCTCGCTCGAACCCCCGGGAGCGGTAGTCGAACCAGCTGAAGCGGTCGTCCACGTTCGGGTACAAATGCCGGTAACTGTCGGTGAAACCCCAGTCGTGGATCTTCTCGAACCATTCCCGTTCTTCGGGTTGGAAGGCGGATTTACCTTCGCGCAGCCAGCGTTTCTTGTTCTGCTCGCCGATACCGATGTCCTCGTCCACCGGAGCCACGTTGAAATCCCCCAGGATGACCAGCAGATCGTCTTTTGAAGCATTGTTGTTCAACCACGCCAACAAATCCGCATAAAACTTCCGTTTGGCCGGCCATTTCTTCTCGTGATTGATGTTCTCGCCCTGCGGGAAATAGCCGTTCAACACCGTCAACTGGCGGCCGTCGGCCAGCGGATGCCGGGTGATCAGCATGCGGCGGTGGTCTTCCTCGCCATCGTCCGGGAAGCCCTTGTCGAACGACTCCAGTGCCTGGGGAGCCAAGGTCGCCACGCCGAAATGCCCCTTCTGCCCCCAGGTGACGGACTCTAGCCCGCACGCCTCGCGAACATCGTCGTGCGGGTAGATATCGTCGTGAACCTTGATTTCCTGCAGGCACAGAATGGCCGGGTCTTGCTCGCACAAGGCCTTCAACTGATGCATACGGGCCCGTACACCATTGATATTGAACGAAATTATGCGCATGGTATTCCTTTCGCGGTGAAGTGATTGCCGGCTATTATTCCGAACATCCCGCCGATATGAAACCGTTTGAACAGGAACGCCCATGGCCCAGCTCTATTTTTACTACTCAGCAATGAACGCCGGTAAATCGACCTCACTGCTGCAATCCGAGTACAACTACCGCGAGCGCGGCATGACAGCCCGTTTGCTGACGGCCCGCATCGACGACCGTTTCGGTCAGGGCTGCATCAGCTCCCGCATTGGATTGGAAAAGGCCGCCGACACCTTCGACGCGGACACCGACCTGATCGATTGGTACAAGGGTTTCAAGGACAACACCGACTGCATTCTGATCGACGAAGCCCAGTTTCTGACCCGTACGCAGGTCGACCAACTGGCCGAACTGGTCGATGACTACGACGTCCCGGTGCTGTGCTATGGCATCCGTACCGACTTCCAGGGTGAACTCTTTCCGGGCTCGGAGCGACTATTGGCCATTTCGGACAAGCTGAGTGAACTGAAAACCGTCTGCCATTGCGGCCGCAAGGCCATCATGGTGGCCCGGCTGGATGAATACGGCAACGCGATCAAAGAAGGGGATCAGGTCGTTATTGGCGGCAACGAACGCTACGTGTCCATGTGCCGCAAGCATTACAAGGAGGCGGTAGAGGGGCTGTAAACGGATCAACAATGGGCATCAATTGAATAACGGAAGAAATGCATCTCCAAGTCGTCGTCCATTTCGATTCTGAACTGAATCGGACCGTTCGCGCGACGATGAATCGCCTTTTTCCAGAAAGCCAGCGCACCACTGTTGTTGGTCAGTACCCGGGTGATCCATTGGCCTGGAAATCGGGAAACGGACAAATCGAATGCCGCCTGTCCCACGCCAAGCTGTTTAAACTTGCGCAACACGAAAAACTGGCCGACATCGTACCAGTCCGGTTCCGCCGGGAACCGGCGCAGCATAGAAAACCCGGCGGTCCCGCCATCCACTTGAATCAGGAAAGGGTAGTGGTCGTCGCGTTGCCAGTAGGGCTCCAGCATTTCTCTTTGGGGCTCGGTCGGGTAACAACCGTATTCGTCCACCGGCCAACCGGTGTATTCCGACATATCGTACAGATAGTAGGTAAATAAATTGAGAACAACATCGATATCCGGTGCATCGACCAGTTTGATGTCCATATACGGCTCCAGGAGTCGGGTGGGAAGAGTGCGTTAGTCGGCAAGTCTGGTACGCCGTCTGCAAGGCTTCCATTATCTGGAGCACTGTACCAAAATACCGATCACAGGGAACCCGCATCGAATGACAAGAATGATGGCAAAGTGTTCGATCAAGTGCAGTCATCCCGCAGCCACCCACTCACTTACAAGGAATACCGTGACTATTTTTTGTTCGCAGGTGCACGTACGAAAACCCGATTCTGTTTTGAATTGGTTGGATGAACTTAAGCCTGGGGAGGTGCCTGTTTCCTTTCTGGATATCAACCGATACCTATTCGAACCCAACCGGATGGTCATTTGTGCAGAGCCCAAAATCGAGCATGAAAGTCATGAATATGGGGCGTTGCGCTTTACACTCGACGGAAAAGATGCTGTCTTTCGACAAGCTAAAACCACTCCGAAGAAGATCGGTCAATTCGTGACGCTCTGGAAAAGGGACACCCCGACGTCCGAGATTTCGCCGTTTGACAGTGAGGACGAAATTGAGCTTTTTGTGGTTGCGACCTGTAATGCAAGCCAACACGGTGTTTTTCTGTTCGATCGGGAAATCTTAACAAGGAAAGGGGTTGTTTCTATCAATGGAAAAGGCGGAAAACGGGCTATGCGCGTATATGCTCCCTGGGATGAGCCACACAGCAAACAGGCTATTCGTACACAGGTTTGGCAATTGGACTGTTTCCATTCGCTGGATTAATGGACGGTATTTGCTTGTAAGACACTTTCAGTGACCCGCTGGGTCAAGTCTGCACCACGTCGTAATCAAGGTGTCTGTTCGTTCGAATTCAACGGTCAATTCTTGTACATCGGGTAATTCCGAAGCCAATCGGGCTTCCATTGTGAACAACAGCCGATCCGACTCCAGAGCTTGGCATTTGACTTCCTTAAAGTCCACATAGCGTTCCACCGTGGGGTGGATGGCTTTGTAAATCGCCTCCTTGGCTGAAAACAACACGGTCAGCGCCAGCCTCTCATGGCCCAGACTCTTGAGCGCTGCAAGTTCTCCATCAACCACGACCAGGTTCTGGATCGCATCGACCGATGACTCCGGTATAAACCACTCCATATCCAGACCCAAACCCCGATACAGATCCTTGGCTCCAACCAGGCAGGCGGCAAGGCCATCAGTGTGCGTAATGCTCCCGACCAGCGAATCCGGCCATATCGGAGCGCGATCCGGCCCGATCGGCAGATCATCCAGCTTATACCCAAGCGCCTCACTGGCTCGATGTGCGCAGTAGCGACCGGCCAGGAATTCGGCCTGTCGTTTGGGAACTGCCTTGTTTAATGACGCAGGCAAGTCGAGTGATAGTTGGCTGCTCGACAGTTGAACGATGGGCTGGTTACCGAATGTGAAACGGCAGGCGTGGAACCCTGTCGGGAGGCTATCGGACGCGAAAAGTGGCTGTGTGTCGATCACTTGTACACTTGAACTGGACACTGGCGGTTTGGGCTTCCCTTTATGATTACGAATTTAGCTGCTCACCGAAACAATTCTCATATCCCGGCCTTCGTTGAATACCCGTGTTATTCTATCAAGTCCACATCAAGCGACCAGAGGCGAAACAGAGAACCCAATGGAACGCGTAGCCCTATTCGTCGATGTTCAGAACGTCTACTACACAACCCGTCAGATCCACGGTCGTGGGTTCGACTACAACCGGTTCTGGCAACAGGCCACGGAAAACCGCGACGTGGTGGCCGCCCAGGCTTACGCCATCGACCGAGGCGATGAGAAGCAGCGACAGTTCCAGAATATTCTGCGGGCCATCGGGTTCGAGGTGAAGTTGAAACCTTTTATCCAACGCCAGGACGGTTCGGCCAAGGGCGACTGGGACGTTGGCATCACCGTGGATGTGATGGACATCGCCCCTCAGGTGGATGTGGTGGTGCTGGTCTCCGGCGATGGCGACTTCGACCTGTTGGTTCACAAGATCCGCCAGCAACCCGGCGTACGCGTTGAAGTTTATGGTGTGCCCGCCTTGACGGCCAACAGCCTGGTCCAGGCGGCCACCCGGTTTATCCCGATCGAAGGTGAACTGCTGTTGCCCGAGCGGCGTTAAACGGGCACAGACGACGCTATCGCCTCAGTGTCACTACGACACGACCGCGGACCTCGCCTATCAACAGCTGCTCGGCCGTCTCGACGGCATCTTCAAGCGGAATAGCCCGGGTAATGGCGTCGATCTCCTTCGCGGATACCAGCTCCCCCAAGCGCCGCCAGGCTTCGATGCGGTCCGCTTTTGGTCGCATAACGCTGTCCACGCCCGCCAGTGTAACGCCACGAAGAATGAACGGAGCGACAGTGGCGGGCAGGTCCATACCCTGGGCCAGACCACACGCGGCAACGGTTCCACCATACTGCGTCGCCGCCAGGACATTGGCGAGTGTATGGCTGCCTACTGAATCGACCGCACCGGCCCAGCAGGGTGAGGCGAGGGGTTTGCCGGGTTCGGACAGTTCCTGGCGGTCGATGATGGTGGTTGCACCCAGGTCTCGCAGGTAATCCGCTTCCTGAGGTCGACCGGTGGACGCCACCACTTTGAATCCGAGTCGGGCCAGCAGCGCAATGGCGTAACTGCCGACTCCGCCGTTGGCGCCGGTAACCAGGATATCCCCTTGATCCGGCGTCAGCCCGTGTCGTTCCAGCGCCATGACACACAGCATGGCGGTGTAACCGGCCGTGCCGATGGCCATGGCCTGCCTGGCCGAGAACGCATCGGGCAGCGGAATAAGCCAATCGCTTTTCAGGCGCGCTTTCTCGGCCAATCCGCCCCAGTGTTTCTCGCCCACGCCCCAGCCGTTTAACAGCACGGCGTCGCCGGGTTTAAACGCGTCGGTGTCCGAGTGCTCGACGGTTCCCGCCAAATCAATACCGGGTACCATCGGGAACTGCTTGACCACCGGGCCTTTACCAGTGATGGCCAGCGCGTCCTTGTAGTTCAAGGTGCTGCAGTCGACGGAGACGGTGACATCGCCTTCCGGCAGGCGATCGTCACTCAGCGACTGGATGGCAACGTGTTGGCCGTCGTCGTCTTTTTCGATCAGAAGGGCATTGAACATGGTGTGAACCTCGTGGCTATTGGATGTATGGGGCAACGAACCGGTCCAAGCGCGGGACTGTGTTCACGAACATTCCCGGAGCGACAACTCGCAGTACTCGATCCAGGTATCCCGCTTGTCGGAAGGAATCAACAGTCGGTCCTTCATGGGTTTACCGGTGCCCGGGTCGTGCGGCAAGCCGGCGCCCTCGTCGATGAGGCGCGTGACCGTTTCCGGTTTCAGCTTCACCGTCAGGTCGCCTTTGTAGAACATGGCGAACATCTTGCCGTTGAGTTTTAGACCCTGGGCGCCCCGGCCTTCGGCGATTTCGACCTTCGGATGGTTCCGAAAGTGGTCTTTAATGGGCTGATAGTCTGTGGACATGGGAATCTCCTGTCAGAACCGGTCAAAACGGTACGCCTGGCCCCGTAAGCCCTACCAGAATAGAAGCGCCACGCGAGTCCGCCAACACGACGATGGTCTCACGATGAGGGTGGCTCATACTGCTGCGAGGGTGGTGTGTTTTCGGTCGTGCTTTCTTCATCCTCGGTAATGAATTCATTGATCACACAGCACATCACCACATCGCCGAGGACATTAATGGCGGTCCGGCACATGTCCAGAATTCGGTCCACGCCCAGCAGCAGCGCCACTCCGGCAGCTGGAATGCCGACACCCTCCAACACCATGCTGAGAATGACTATGCCCGCACCGGGCGTGGCGGGGGAGCCGATGGAGGCGGCAATGGCCATGGTCACCACAAACACATAGTTCATGAAGGTCAGCTCCACCTGAAACACCTGGGCCAGAAACACGGTCGCCACGCCCTGGTACAGAGCCGTTCCCGTCATGTTGATGGTGGCGCCTAGAGGCACCAGGAAGCGCGCGATGCCGGGTTTCACCTTGAAGGTGTTTTCGGTGAGTTTCAGGGTCATCGGCATCACGGCGGCCGAGCTGCTGGTCGAAAACGCCAGCAACAGCAATTCTTTCGAGGTCATGAAAAACTGTTTGATCGGCGTGCCCACCAAAGCACGGGCAATCACCAGATACATCAATGCCAGGGCAACCAAGCCCAACACCACGGTAATGACATACAGCAGCATCCCGGCCAGCACGTTCAGCCCCAGGCTGGCCACCAGCCGCGTGATCAACCCGAAAACGGCCAGGGGGGCCAGATACATCGCCCAGGAGACCACCCGCATACTGACTTCCTGTAATGCCCCAAGAAGATCAAACAAGGGTAACGCGCGTTTGGGCGGGATGGATATCAGCGCGAACCCGAGAATGGCCGAGAACATAATGACCTGCAGCATTTCGCCGGACACCATGGACGCCATCGGGTTGGAAGGGAACAGGCTGATGAACTTGTCCGGCACCTCCTGAATGGACGGAAAGCCACCGGTGGCGGATTCGACGTCCCTTTCCGCCACATCGACGGTAACGCCCAAGGCCGAACTGTCGATTTGTCGCCCGGGCTGGAGGGTTTGAGCCAGACCGATGCCCGTCACCGTTCCGATGATCGTGGTAACGAGAATGAACGCCACCGCCGAAAGCCCGATCTTTCGCATCGCATTCATATCGTTGTTGGTTGCCAATCCCAGCACAACCGAGGCTACCACCAGTGGTACGACGATCATCTGGATCAGCGCAAGAAACAGCTGACCCGGCAGAGCCAACCAGGCCGTGAGGACGCCGGACGTCGTCGGTTCAACCAGGCCGAGATTCGGGCTGAGCAGGAAGCCCAGAACAATCCCCAGCCCAAGGCCGATCAAAACCTTTATCCAAAGACGATTTTGAACCAGATGATCGAGCCGGTGGGTCAGGTATTTTAGTGGGCTCAGGTAGAAAGGGGACGTATTGGCCATCGTGAATTCCCTTTGTCTGTGTCTGTAACGCCGATCGAAAACACGTTACAAGCGGCGGAGTACCAGGCTGACGATTCCGTCCGCCTACGACCTTGGCCGCATCAGCTTAGCATAGCCGGGAATGTGTGACGGTATCGCGAGCCAAACCGTCAGGGGAGGGCGCCGTTCTGTTCCATCAGTCGTTTCACGGCCTGGGCCATGGCCGAATAACCCGCGGCGTTAAAATGAACCCGGTCGGATTTCATGCCGGAATCCCCCTGGAGTTCCGTCAGGATGTCGTCTTCCACCGGGACATCGTATGCTTTGGCTACCTCGGCATAGTAATCGGCAGAGGAAAGGAAGATGCCGGGTTCCGGCACACTGATCAGGACCACCTCAGCTCCGTGCTCCCGAATCAGCTCGATCATCGCTGCCAGATTCGCTTTTGTGAGGGCCGGATCCATTTTGCGCAGTAAATCATTGCCACCGTGGCACAACACCACCAGATCCGGCTCGTACCGGTCGAGCACAGTTGGTAGCCGTCGCAATCCCTCGGCCGAGATTTCACCGGATATTCCCGCATTGATGACCTCCAGACCGGTAAGTGAACTCAACACGGCCGGGTAAGCCGCCGCGTCGTCTGCACCGACGCCTTCGGTCAAGCTGTCGCCAAATGCCAGAATGCGGCTTCCAGAATGCAGGGGTTGGAGGGATGGATCCTGACTGCAGCCCATCAACAGGACAGCGATGAGGAAAAACCAAACAAACGTTAATGCTTTATCACGCCGTTCATCCAAGGTTAAAAGCCTCCAACCGCATTTCGAGCTGTTCAGTTACGGATCAACACGGTTCATTTCTCCACCAGGACACCAAGTCACTCAGTGTGACGATGTGCTTCCCGGAGACCTCCGGTTTTGCGGAGGGTTGTCCCACCTGTTTGAGTAACCGCTGGACCGCCTCGGGTGCTGAATAGTCGCATTGATCCACTTTCAAACCCAGGATTGACACCAACAACAATGGCTCGTATTGAGGCACTTGGGTTTCCAGATCTGGAATATCCATATCCCTGACAAGGGTGAGTGTACGTGATTGAATAGCCGGGTCGGCGCCCGGAGACAGGTAACCGCCACTGTCATGGCCCCGGACGAGCACAATATGAGGCGCAATTTCGGGGTCATCCACCGTCCGTTTCAAATCGTCGGCTGTAACCTGGTGCCGACTGTAGGCAACCCAGTTTTTTCGCGTAAATAGAGACTCCGTCAGCGTTTCAGTGGTGTTGTTCGGGCCGACCTGAAGTGAATTGACGAGGACTGTGTGGTGATCGACCAGGTAGTCATACTTCGCGCGTTCGCGCTCACCAATGTAGACAATTGGATCGTAGGTGTAGATAGATTGGTTGAATCCCGGGCGAAAGAAAACATCAGGTTGGATTCGGGGAATCGCTTCCAAGTGCCAGGTCCGACCAGCGACTTCCTGGTCGCGCTGAATGCCATCGGGTTGGGGTGAGATCATCATGTCATAGGCGGTTTCCAGACCATAAACCTCGTGGCCATCACCTACAAGAGCACCCGCCAGATAGGCGTAATAATCTGAAATTCGAGTTTCTTCATTCTTAGCGAAATACGCCAACCGGCCACGTTCACCCAATTCTTCGTTCAATGGGATTGTCCAAGCCGCGTTCTCACCGGGATAATTAAGTGACCAGGCTGAGTAACCTTCCATCTCGGGCCAGACCGGGAAGCGATAGCCTTCAATCGTGATAGTCGCCGCAAGGCTACTGCCAACGGTAGTCGTCAGACAAAGCAGGAAGGTGCTCGTACGTCTGAGCATTATTGACATCCTTGATAATGAATCAGGGGTTAGATTGGCATCTGATGAATTGGTAATCAAGCACAGGGTACCCACGGCGGTGTTTCACACACTGCGCGTCAGGCTGAGCCAAAGAATGCCTGATAACACAACGGCACCACCCAGTAACTGTACCGGCGCCAGCACCTGGCCCAATACCAGATAGGCCAGCAGCAGGGACCACACCGGTTCGATGTTCATCACAGGCGCATTGCGCGCCATATCGAGTCGTGGGACCAGTACGAACAGCACAGTGGAGGCGGTGCCGTACAACACGGCCAGCAACCCGAGGCCGAGCCAGCCCTGAGCGCTGCCCGGCCAGGACAGACCGCCGGGTATGATGTTCAAGAACCCACCGACCGCCATCAGCATCACCACCAGAGTCATGGTATAGACACTGCGAACCGCTCCGGGGAGGCTGGCCAGTTTGTTGTTGGTCGTCCAGATCGCCAACGAGAAAAACACCGCCGCCATCATACCCAGCGCCACGCCGGGCACCCACTCGGGGCCCATGGCTGTCGGGTCTTTCAGCCAGGTGCTGACGTCCAGCACCAACGCCAAGCCGACCATCATGAAAGCCATGATTAACACCAGTCGTCCGCTGGGTCTTTTTCCATCCAGTGCCCAAGTGATCAGCGCCAGAAAGATCGGCCAGGTATTCACCAGCAGCAAGGCCACGGCGACCGGCACGCGTGCTACGGCCGAGTACAGGCACAGACTCTGACCGGCTATCATCGTACCTAGCAGCAATTGCCAGCGCCGCCGGCCGGCGGGTATCACCAGCCGATGCCCCTGCCAGAGCACCAGTGACACCATGATCAGCAGCGCCACCGAACCCCGGAACAGCAAGGCCAAGAGCACGCCGGCTCCCGAGTCGAACGCCAGCCTGGCGGCGACGTGATTGGCGGCGAACAGAAAGGCGCCGGAGACCAGAATCAGGATCGCCAACGCTCTGGGGAGGTGCTGGGCCGCCTGGGATTGATGTGACGTGTCGGTCATGGATGCGTACGTTCATAAAGTGACAAAGACTCGCAACCGTACCAAACCACGGCCACTCGAAACATCACTCTTTGAATCAACTGGCAGGTTCAGGCGTGGCGTCTATATGCCCGGGCCTCATGAATGGGCTCTGTTCAAGAAGCCTGACCCTCGATATCCCGATTTGTCTGACAATAGATCTGGTTTCGGCCACCTTCCTTCGCCCGATAGAGAGCATCGTCGGCGATCGAGACGATATCGGTATGTGAGGTACCTGGCCTGGGGGTCATTTCCGTCAGTCCGATGCTGGCCGTTACATGTGTCGCGGTCGGTGAATTGGGGTTGGGTATATCCAGTCCGGATATGTCTCGCATCAGACGATTCACCAGCCGTTTCGCGGTCTTTAGAGACGTATCGGCCCAGAGTAATATGAATTCTTCCCCTCCATAGCGCGCGCACAGATCGCCGGGCCTTCGAGCGTATTGCGTCAGTAACTCACCAAAGGAAATCAAGCAGTCGTCTCCCGACTGGTGACCGTAGGTATCGTTCAACATTTTGAAATTGTCGATATCGATGATGGCCAGGCAGATCGGCTTCTTCAGGCGCGCGCATCGTCTCCATTCCTGATGCAGGAATTCTTCGAAATAACGACGATTGGCAATACCGGTCAGACCATCCAGACGGGCAAGGTCTTCGACTTTCTCTTCCGTCAGTTTTCTTTCGGTAATATCCTGGTGCGAAATGACGAAATACAGTCGATCATCGTAATCAAAGCTATTGACGCGCATCATAAACCAGCGTTTGACATCGGGGCTGTGGCACGGGTATTCGAGGTAAAATTCGTGATTTTGCGCCTCAATGACACTGCGGATACCCTGTCCTGCGCGGGTGCCGATCTCATCGCCCATGTCCGACGCCTTGTCGCATTCGCTTAGATAATTCACCCCATCCCAGTCGCCGGATAGGGTAGAGGCGTTTTCGTCACCGAACACATGCCAGCTTTTGTTCGCAAACTGGATGTCACCGAGGGCATCGATGACCACCAATTGGTCCGGAACGGAATCAAGGACTTTCGTTAGGAATTCCTGGGTTTGGATCACTCGGGTTCTCTCGGGTGGTGGCAGGCCGCGAAAACAGTCGCGCTGGTCAACCAGTGTAGCAGATGCCGCTCAAACCGACGTACGACCCGGCTTGCAACAGGGCCATGCAAATGGATTGATCGGATTTAATCACTCGAGCCCGGTTGCTGGTCAGGATCTCGCCCCCATGCGCCCCAGAATCTCGTTCAATTCCTGCTCTGTGATGTCCACATACTCCTGAACACGGCCATAGAGCATCACAGTGGGCACATTCCGGCCATTCAGCTCCTTCTGGGTTTCATTCAGAACGTGGAGAATGATGCGTTCGGTCCGTGTCAGACCATCGCGCACATCAGGAAGGACCTCGTTGAGATCAGCTTTATCCGGTTCGTACATGGTTCCGACTCGGCCTCTTTCGTGTTTCCTTCAGTCCATAACCCCAGCATACCGCACACCGCTCAAGTCCGCGATTTCCCGTTTCCAGGTGGTCAGGTCCTCAGTGTTGAAGTCGCCCAGGCGTTGATGTCCGCACGCGCGTGCCAAAACCTGCATCAATTCAACGCTGGACCCGAAGAACCGCGCCAGGCGCTCGGCCCCTTGTTCCGGGTCCAGGCGCTTGCGTAATTCGGGTTTCTGGGTTGCGACTCCGGACGGGCAATTATTCGTATTGCAGATGCGCGCGGCGACACAGCCGATGGCCTGTATGGCCGAGTTGGCTACCGCCACGGCATCGGCCCCCAGAGCCAGGGCTTTGACAAAGTCTTCCGGCATGCGCAACCCGCCCGTGATAATGAGCGATACTTCCCGGCCAACGCTGCGATCGAGATGGCGCCGGGCTCTCGCCAATGCCGCGATGGTGGGCACGGAGATGTGGTTGCGGAAAATCAGCGGTGCGGCCCCGGTACCGCCGCCGCGCCCATCCAGAATGATGTAGTCCGCGCCGGCCTCCAGGGCGAAGTCGATATCCGCTTCAATGTGGTTGGCCGAGAGCTTGAATCCGATGGGAATGCCACCGGTGCGTTCGCGCACCTCGTCGGCGAGTTGGCGAAAATCCGCCGGAGAGACCAGGTCCTCGAAGGTGGCGGGCGAGATGGCCGATTCTCCCGGTGTCAAACCGCGGACCTGGGCAATCTTGTCCGTGACCTTGTTGCCGGGCAGGTGCCCGCCCGTCCCGGTTTTCGCACCCTGACCGCCTTTGAAGTGAAACGCCTGAACGCCCGCGACCTTGTCCAGATCCCACCCGAAGCGGGCGGAAGCGAGTTCGTAGAAATACCGTGAGTTTTCCGCCTGCTCCTCAGGCAGCATGCCGCCTTCGCCGGAACAGATGCCGGTTCCGGCCCGTTCCGCGCCGCGAGCGAGAGCGACTTTGGCTTCCTCGGACAAGGCGCCAAAGCTCATGTCGGATACGAACAAGGGAATGTCCAGGTGTAACGGCTTGGCAGCCCGGGGCCCGATCACCACGCCGGTTTCGACCGGCACTTCGTCGAGCAGCGGTTTGCGGGCCAGTTGCGCCGGCAGGATCTGCAGGTCGTCCCAATGGGGCAGGTCTTTACGTGGCACCCCCATAGCCCCCATCTCGCCGTGGTGGCCGAGTTTCGACAATCCGTCCCGAGCCAGCTCGTGAATGCGTGCCACCGTGGGTTCTTCCGGCGTCGGTTCGGCTTTGGGTGCCTCGGCGGCGTTGACGAAAGTGGGCGAATTGTCGCCAACTTCATAGTCCTCCAGCTTCTTGTGTGTCCCGTCGCAATACGGCTGATTACCGGTGGACTTACACTGACACAGATAGGCCGGGCCGGATTCCTCCGCCTTGAAGGTGACGGGTGACAGCCCGGTGCCTTTGTGGGACCCGTCGCAGAAGGGTTGATTGCTGGATCGACCGCAGCGGCACCAGGTATAGCTTTCACCCTTTTCCAGTTCGACACGGGCCGGTTTCTTGGCGGCGATGATGGGTTGGCTCATGGCATTTGTCCGGGTTTCAGGTTTGCCATGCAGTGTAGGCAGCCCGAGCGAGATTCACCAAAATCGCCCCAAAAAGCGTGATCACGCGAGTGCGATAGACAAGTATCCGGGCTTATACCGGTCGTAAGGACTCGGCCGGTATAAACTTTCTCAATAAACGGGACGTATCATTCTCGCCAACGGCACCGACAGAATGGTCACCACAATGCCCAGCAATGCATACAGACTGAACGCCGCCTGATAACCCGACGTGCCAATCACCATGCCCGCCAGGGTTGAACCGAGAATCTGACCACATGATACGGCCAGGAAGGGCAGAACGGGGCCGTATGCGGGCTCGTTCGGCAGAATACGAGTGCCCTGGATCAGGTAAAAACTGCTCAGCATCATGTAACTGGCCCCGAAGGCCGCAGCCGCCAGCATGGCCACCCCGAAATCGCCCGGTGCCATGGCCAGCAGGCCGACCGCTACCGACATGACGGCCAAGCCCAAGGCGTGGGTAAATGCAGAGCCGAAACGGTCGATCAGGTCGCCGGCGGAACTGCCGAGCAGTCCGGCCACGCCGACGGAAAACCACATCCAGGCCGTCTGGCTGGATTGCAGCCCCCCTCGCTGAATCGCCGCATCCGGTGCGAAGACCCAGACGATGGAACTGACCAGACCCATGGCCGCGGCCAGCCCGCATAACCGGGCCATTTTTCGCCACGGACGGTGAACGCGGTAAGCCGATGACGAGGCTGTCCTGGACGCCGAGCGCTTGATCGAGCCGCCGGGCAGGTAGACCAGGGCGGCCACCACCCCCGCCGCTGCAACAAGAGCGAAGCTCAAGTAGGCAAGCCGCCATTGACCGGCCAACAGCAACACAGCCGGCATGGCGAAAGCGATACCCAGACTGGTCCCGGAATTGATGGTGGCGTTGACGCGACCACGCACCTGCGGCTTCACACAACGATGGACAACGTCGGGCATGACCGGGGTCGACAGACCGGTACTGATGCCGCACACCAGAACACCCAATGCCAGATAGATCGGACTCGGTGCATGGGCAATGGTCAACAGGCCAAGCAGTGCCAGCGCGGAGGTACCGACTGCCGCATAGCGAATGCCCAACAGTCGTGTGTATCGGGGCGCCAGCAAGATGGCGACAGTGAAACTCAAGAAGGGGAGTGCGCCGATCAAACCGGCTACCGTAGGAGAAAACGCCATGTCTTCACGCATGACGGGTAGAAACAAACCGAATACAAACCGTGCCAAACCATAGGTGATGGCAATCAAGCCGCCACCCAGGGCGGCCACACCGCTTGCGGATAAATAGGTCATGGTGCTTTTAACCTCACGAACCGAATGAGTTCTTCGATTGCTGATCGAGTGTCTTCAAGAACGGCCTTCATCCCCAGCACAGGGAGTGCCGCATTGGAGCCTTCCAGTACCAGGAAGATCCGTCGAGACAGCGCCTCCTGGTCGGGCAAACCGTCTCGAGCCAACGCCGACTCGACCCGGCCCAGTACGTCTTTTTTGGCCTGAACAGCCTGTTGGTGGATATCGGCGTTGTGCGCTTCGAATTCCGACATGGCCTTGCCCTGAATGCAGCCGCGCTGGCTGAACGCTCGGTTCCACCGGTTGTGCGCATCGACCAGTGCCAGGGTCACCTCGCCATCGGCGGCGAGTTCCATGGCTTCGTCCAGCGCGGCCAGGAAGCGGGTGTGCCGGTCTTTCAGAACGGCCGCGACCAGGTCGCCCTTGGACGGAAAATGGTTGTACAACGTCATGCGGACCACTCCGGCATCGGCCACGATGCGATCGATCCCGGTGGCGTGAAAACCCTGTTGGTAGAAAAGCCGTTCCGCCGTATCGAGCAAGGCTGTGCGCTTCTGGGAAGTCATAAAAATACGCCTCTATTGACTAGACCGGTCTATCTAAACATGGGCCAAAAATTACCGTCAATGAAGCTGATGTAAAGGAATGTGTTGAGTGAGCTTCCGGGCAGGAATCGGCCCGGAGGCGCCGTTCCCGGGCGGTTTCGGAGTCTCCGTTTGCGGCTGTAATCCCGCTTTCGTGTAGTGATTTGAGTGAGTATCGTTTTGTGCTGGTTATTCATTACTCAAGGGGGATGGCCAATCATTTTCAAACGTTGTTCATTGTTCATCCGAATGAATGAAAAGCAGGTCTCATTTCCGCGCTCAATCCCGGCATAACCCGAGTTTCCCTGCTAGCGTTCGATTCATTCAGGCCGTGTTTATCGGTCCCGGTCTGACCACCCCTGCAATACAAGCAGTTTCAGGGACAATCAACAATGACAATAAGACTGTCCCGAACGGAAGACCGATTGCCTCTGCTGAAATCTGATCGGAACGGCGTAATGCCCCTGCCGGTGTAATGTGGTAACGCAAAGATCGGCGCAGACGGCGAAAAGGAAGGGGTCCACCTCGGGACATGATCAACCAAAACGAGGATTACCATGACGATAAAAGGAATCGTTCGTAGCACTCTGCTCGGCGCCGCTCTGGCCGGGCAGGCCCTGTCACTCAGCCCCATGGTCCAGGCCGATGCCCGCATCAGCCTGCCCGGCGGCGATAGCCGGGTGAACGTGGACTACAAACCCGTGAACCTGCACGCCAACAAACGACAACTCGCCTTGCGATTCGCGCAGCAGTACGACCAGTTCAAGCCTTTGTTGGAGCAACGTCTGGACGGTCAAAACAACGCCGTCCAGATGAGCGAACTGTCCAGCTACGCTGCCCGCAACGGCCTCGATATCCAGGCGATGAAGTCGCTTGACCGGGCTGTTCGCCAGAGCAAAGGCATGGTGGCCGAAGCCGACCACCTGATTGAAGTGCGCATGGCGGACGACCGGATGATTCGAGAATGGCAGCAGGGTGCCGAGCCCTTGTTCGCCTACGTGCCGGAAGGTGACGAAGAGAGCTGGTACCACATCGAAGCTTTTGATGCCGACGGGCGCCCTCACAGCCTGTCACCGGACGTCATGCCAGACCGCCCGGTATTCGTGGTCGGTATCAATGCCGAGAAGGACTTGCGCATCGGCCTCGAGATCATGCAGCAGACCTTTGAACAGGAAGGCGTCAGCGGCAGCCCACGGCCCACGCTGAATAGCACTGCCGACAGCGACCTGGAAACCACGGTGCTGAAACGCGTCTCCGTTCAAGACGACAACGAACCCTGGATCAAGGGCGCTGCCGAGGTGTACTCCATCGTCTCTGGGGTTGACTACGAGCAGGACGACGCCCGCATCAACGTCGTCGACATGCCGTACCTCGACTACGACGGCACCGACTATTATCCGAACCAGGTCATGGTGTACTGGGACCGCTACCGCTTCCAGGCCGTCGACATGGTGTTCATGGAACACGATGACAGCACCAACTACAAAGACCTGAGCCTGGCCCTGGTCGCCGCCGCCCAGAAAGCTCTGGAACTCTACGGCCGACCGGACCTCGCCGCCATCGGCGTGATCACCACCGCCATTCTGCAGGCCATCCCCGATGACTGGATGACCGACGATGACGACTACATGGACGTCATCTACACCCTGATGAAGTACCAGACGCTTAACGGGCAGTACGGCGTATCTGGGAATGTTCGGGTGGATATGGAGCCGTTGGTGATTCCCCGAAATTAGCGGTACCAAGGTGTGGCAGGCCCCGGGCTTGTCACATCACCATCACAACCACCCCTGCAATCACCAACAACGCCCCGGTCACCCGTCCAACCATTCGCGGGTAGGGCACCAGTTTCTCCGCCAGGAAATACAGCGTCAGCGCAGCCATCCAGGCCAGGTTCATCACGCCACCGACGAACATCAGCAGCATCAGCGCCCAACAGCAGCCGATGCAGAACGCACCGTGGCGTATGCCCATCACCCATGCCCCCATCGAGCCCTCGCGCCATTCCGTCATCAGGAAACTCAACGGCGTGCGACAGTGGGTCATGCAGGCTTCTTTCAGACCGCTGAACTGGAAGGCGCCGGCCGTGATAAGCAAGCCACCGCCCAGCAGCGGTCCGACCTTGCCCATGGCTGAGCTCAGTAGCGCGCTCTGGTGCAACAGCCACTGTGCCAAAGCCGCCAGCACACCAAAACCGACCCATACCGCCAGATAACCGGCCACGAACACCCAGGTCGGCACCATGGCGCCGCCCTGGGCGGCCCGCCGCCGGCGGACCTTGGTGTAGGTGAGGATCATCGGACTGGCGCCGGGCAGCATCATCGCCACCATCATCACCGCCCACATGGTCACGTTGGCCGCCAGCATGTTCAGGCTGACGGCCGGGCCGGGCATAGCCATGGATCCGTCCATACCGCCGCCCGATGCCGGCACCAGGAAATACGCCCAGGCGAGGGCGGTGATGCCGACCAGCGCCACGCCGATCAGCATCCGCTCGCGGGTGTGCATCGTTTCCATCGTTATGGTCATGGTGCGCACCTCCCGATCAGGGCCCGGCGTAGCTGAACGGCGAATAAAACGCCGTGCGCTCACTGAGATCGAGGTGGATGCCGTGGGCCTGATGGCGCAACGCCCGGGAAGAGGCCACCACCAGGGTTTCACCCGGCGCGACCGCCAGAGGATGATTCTCGATGGTCACATCCTGACCGTCCTGGCCCTCGATGGCGTAGACCTCGGCCTCGGCGGACTGGCCCAGTTTGAGGTGGCGTTTGCCCTGTTCGATGGTGTAGTCGATGGGCATGGGTTCCACACCCCGCACCTCGCCGATCAGCGACGCCAGCATGGCGGGGTGACCGCCGGCCTGGCCGCCGAATATGGCCCCGAGTGCCTCCTGCTGCGCTTCGTTCGCGTTCTGGTCCAGGTACAACACGGCTTTCCAGTTGCCGTCCGCCATCGCGCCGGGCGAGTTCAGCGCGACGGCCACGTTCAGCCCGTCCAGCGGGACATCGCCAAACCGACCGGTCGCAATGTGCCAGCCGACCAGGGCGGTGCAGTCCCCCTCGGTGGGTGTGCCCATGTAGACGCAGGGGCAGGCGCCCTGACAGCTGCAGCTTTCCAGATAATCGCCGTTGATGGTCCATTCCGTGCTCATGCTATAGCTCCTCTTATTGTTGTGGCTGGAACAGGTACTGCGTTTACCTGGCGTCAGTTATAGCCGCTCGCCACTGCGGAAGCATGACCCGGGCATGAGAATGTGATGAGAATTCGCGGGTGGGACTTATCCCGGATACAACCGGGGGCTGCAGGAACGCCCGTTGATGACTATGCTGGGCGTTCGGAAGGCCGCCAACAGGAAGGTACGCCATGCCTCAGACGCTTTCAGACCTATTGGCCAGCCAGGCACAGGAAGGGTTCGTCGGACGCGATACCGAACTGAACGCTTTACGCGGCACACTGACGCCGGACGGCCCCCGTGTTGTCCAGGTCCACGGCATCGCCGGTATCGGTAAAACGGCCCTGCTGGAGCGCTTCGCCACCGAAGCGAGAAGCGCCGGCGCGACCGTGATCCGGCTGGACTGCCGCGATGTCGAACCCACCGAGACCGGCCTGGTGCAAGCCTTGGGCGAAGCCATTGGCGGCGGTCGCCATCAGGCCGACGCCCTGGCGACCCGGCTGGGTGAACTGGGCCCGACCGTCATACTCGCACTCGATACCTACGAAGTCTTCCTGCTGTTGGATACCTGGCTGCGCCAGGTCTTTCTACCCAGTCTGCCGCAGAACGTGCGCGTTCTGCTCTTCGGTCGGCAACGGCCGCTGTCGGCCTGGTACGCCGCCCCGGGCTGGGGACGCCTGATGCAGACCGTCGCCCTGGAGCCGCTAACCGACCGGGAAGCCGGCGAACTGCTCGCCAAACTGGGCGTCGACGGTGACGAAGCGCCACCCATTCGGCGATCCACCCATGGCCACCCACTGGCGCTGATGCTCGCCGCCGGCGCGGTGCGCGACGAACGCCGCGAACACTGGCCCGAAGACGCGCCGCTGCAACACTCCCTGGATGAACTCACCCGGATGTTTCTGGCCGACGTCAGCGACGGCGTGACCCGACGCGTGCTTGAAGGCGCGGCCGTTACACGCCGCGTCACCGTTTCCCTGTTGCGCGCGCTGTTCCCGGACCTCGCCCCGCAGGATGCCTTCGAGCGCCTGCGCCAATTGCCGTTTGTGGACGGAACCAGTGACGGCCTGATCATTCACGACGCCGTGCGCGAAGCCGTGGCCCGTTCGCTGCACGCCAGCGACCCCAGCCGCCACCTCGACTATCGACGCGCTGCCTGGCGGCAACTCACCGATGAAGCCGTGAGCGCCGGCAGCACCGACCTGTGGCGCTACACCGCCGACATGCTCTATCTCATCGAAAACCCCGTCGTTCGCGAAGCCTTCTTTCCCAGCGGCACCCCGCGCCTGCCTGTGGAACAGGCCCAGCCGTACGATGAAGACGCCCTGGAAACCATCATCCGCGGTCGCGAAGGCCCGCAAGCGGCGGACGCCCTGCTGCGGTGGTGGCGTCGCATGCCACAGGCGTTCTCCGTCGTGCGTTCCACCGAAGGTCGCGTCGTCGGTCTGTGCTGCAAACTGCGTTCGGACCGGGTGGAACCGACCTGGGTGGTGGACGACCCGGTGACGAGCGAGTGGTGCGCCCATCTGCGCCGCCGACCGATGGCCCGCAACGAGATCGCCCTGTTTTGCCGACGCTGGCTGAGCGAAGGGGAGGGCGACTCCCCCAGCGAAGCGCAGGCCGCCGTCTGGCTGGACCTGAAACGCACCTACATGGAACTGCGCCCGCAGGTGAGACGGGTCTACCTCGTCGCCCGCGACCTTCCCGCCTACGCGTCGGTCGCCCAGCGGCTCGGCTTCGAAGTATTGACGGAACAGACCGTCACGCTCGACGGGCAGGACTATCACAGCGCCGTGCTCGACTTCGGCCCGGCCTCGGTCGATGGCTGGCTGGCGGAAATCGCGGCGGCCGAACTCGGCGTTCAGCAGGCCCCGGACCTGCTCGATGTCGACGCCCGGGAACTGGTGCTGGACGATAGCCGGATCGCGCTGACACCGCTGGAATTCGGTGTGATGCATCACCTGCACGCCCGCCCGGACAAAGCCGTCTCCCGCACCGAACTGCTGCGCGATGTATGGGGCACCACCTACGAAGGCGGCAGCAACGTGGTGGACGCTGTTGTAAGAACGCTCAGGCGCAAGCTCGGTGACCAGTCCGAAAGGGTGGAAACAGTGACCGGCGTTGGCTACCGGCTGCGCTCGCGCTAGTCACACCCCGAATCTTCATGAATTTCTCATTCACTCATCACTTCCGGTCGTCGCGACAGCGACACACTCACGCACAGGCAGAACCGACCCAGAGGAGGCAACACTATGAAAACAGAAAGACTCAGTCGATCAAGCCCCAAGCGCGCGCTCTCATTCACCGTGAATTCAGTGATGGCGATGCTCCTGATTCATCTGGCCGGTTGCGCGACCCCGGCCAGTGAACGCACCAACACAGGCATGGCGGACTGGATGGATGGCGGAAAACCGACCTTGCAGGCGAACCGGTTTTCGACAGGACCGGATACCGACATGGACCATTTTGTGGGCGAGGTGAATGATCAATTGTTCATCGGCGTGGCGGTTGAGGATCCAAACTCGTCGGACGGGGAGGCCCGCACCGTTGCCGTCTATTTGTGCGACAGCCGGGGCGTGTCGAAATGGCTCTTCGAGGACGTAACCGGAAAACGGACCACATTGGACGCAGGCAACACGACCGTTGAATTGGCCCTGTCTAACCAGCGTGTTACCGGAACAGTCAGCATGGCGGACAACAGCCCTCAGTCGTTCTCGGCCCGGCTGGCATCGGGTGAAGCCGGCCTCTACAGAGTGGCGTATCGCCAGGGTGGCATCGACTTCAGTATCGACTGGATCATCCTGGCCGACGGACGGATGCGGGGGCCGCTGGATGGCAAAGGCAACGACGTCTATCCACCACCGAGAAGGAACTGAAGTCGGCCGTCTTCAAACGGCCTGGCACCGGTTATGGCGACCAAACAGTGCGTGAGGGGGGCAGTGACCGGTGCCGTCCAATCGTGCCGTTCCATTAAAAACGTACTTTCGAATCTCAAAAAGATAGGAAACAACCATTTAAAGTGCTTTGCGACCAAAACCCTTTATCGTTGATTCTTGCCCCGCAATAAATGCGTTTTTTGATTAACCCCCTGCACTGATCTATTGTGCAATCACACCGGAAGGGAAAGATGTGGGCACAGTATCCGGTGGTTGTGCTCTTTTCCCATGCAGAAGCTCTGCCCGACAGAGCACGATTCACACATCACGCATACAAGGGAGAGGTGCCATGACCATACGCTATCGCCGCAACATCAACTGCCTGACCGACAACCAACTGCACGACCTGCGCGAGGCCTACCAGGCCATTTACGACCTTCCGGATTCATCTGCCGACAGCTTCGCCACCCTGGGCGGGATTCATGGCTCGCCATCGCCGATCTGGTGCGACCACGGCTCGCCCGGGTTTCTGACCTGGCACCGCGCCTACATCCGGGCGTTCGAGAAAGCCCTGCAGTCCGTCCACTGCGACGTGATGCTGCCATTCTGGGACTGGTCCAGCGGCCCGACCACCGGCGTTCCCGAGGCCTGCCGGCACCCCACCTACGTGAACCGGTCCGGCAACACCGTGCCCAACCCGCTTTACAGCGGCCCGATATCGAGCGCGGCCGGCGGTGGCACAACCGCCCGCCGGTCCGACATCGACACCACCACCTTCGGTGACATCGCCACGTCCGCCCAATCCGCCATGTCCAGCTCAACCTTTAGCAACTTCCAGAACGCGCTCAACGGCCCGCACGGTTCGGTCCACGTCCGCACCGGCGGCCAGATGAGCTCGGTCTCCCACGCCGGGTTCGACCCGATCTTCTTCCTGCACCACTGCAACGTCGACCGCCTGTGGTGGAACTGGCAGCAAAGCAACCCCGGCGCCGCCGTACCGACCAACGAACTGACCCACGAACTGGACCCATTCAACAAACCCTTCACCACCGACTGGCAAACCGGCGCCGACGTCATCTCCACGGACGACCTGGGCTACCGCTACATGAACTGGTGTATCTTCCTGCCGCCCATCATCGTCTGGGAAGTGCTGCCCATCGAACTCGACCCCATCGTGCTGGAGCGGTTCCGCGATGCCCGGCTGCACATTCGCTCTTCCCGCATGCCGGCCGAATCGGTCGAGTTCCAGGTGTTCATCGGCGACAAAGACGCCGTTGCGAATACTAAAATCGAAGGCAATCCGGCCTTTGCCGGCACCGTCGGCCTGTTCGGCATGGGCAATATGGACGAAAAAACCATGATGACCATGACCGGAAACAACTTCGACATCGCCCTCAACGTGAACGACCACCTCCGCCAGCGGTGCAAACACCTGATCGAAGAGCAGGGCGATACGACACCCAAAGACACCAAACGCAAAAAAACCGCCAAAAAACACACTGACGACGAGAACCCCAACGCCACAGCACCGCTGTTCATGCGGGTCGCGGCGGTCGATGCTCAGGGCAAACCGATCGAACCGGATCGCCTGCCGATCGACGACATCGAGCTCATGGTGGATTAAGGCGTCACCTGGCTTAGCATCCGGTCAACGACGTGGTCGAAACCAAGCGATAGGGCGGCGGGCCTATACAGCAACGAGGTGAACCCGATGTGGAGCGAAGCCTTCCAGACACTGAACGTCACCACCTCCGACGGAGTGGACATCCACCTCAGGCACGCCGGTTCAGGCCCGCCCCTGCTGTTGCTGCACGGCTACCCGCAGACCCACGCCATCTGGCACGACGTCGCGCCGCAGCTGGCACAGGAATTCCACGTGGTGTGCCCGGATTTGCGGGGGTTAAAGCGACAGTGCTTTGCCGTTAAAGAGGTTTGAAGCGTTTCCGTCTCCCCGGTAGTCTAGGAAGACGCCAAAAGGAGACATTTCTTGAAAACAACCCTTTCAGTATTCGCAGGACTCACGTTCAGTGCAACGAGCGCCTGGGCCGATTTTCGAGTGGACCTTGAGCCTGCCGAGGTAGCCGGAAAGCTTGATATATGGACTATTGCCAACCTGTCAGTCGGGGAGTCCGGCTTGGTACAGGCGAACCATCTGGAATATTGTGAGGATCGTGGCCGTGTATTGGTGAGCTCGATTACAGAACTGAGTGGTGATTTCCCGGACGACTCGGCCGTGTTGAAAATTCTTCGAGAGCCGGGTGGAACCGTCTCAATCGGACGAAGCCAACAAGGGCGGGAACTCACAGCTGCCGATTTTGTTGCCTGGTCCTACGACATGTCGCATCTGCCTCAATGCAGCCACCTTCACTCCGACGGTGTTCCAACCCTGAGAGTAAATCGCTTCTTCGGCAGTACTTCATTGTCTGAATTGACCGGTTGGCTCGTGCCAGACGGGTCGGGGCCTTCCTACCCGGATACAGGGCCCGGTGATCCGGTTGGCTACAATTGGCAGCTCTCCGAGACGCAATCCCCCATACTGGGCACCACTCGGATCATTCTGTCGACCCGTTCCATATCCGACGAAGCAACCCTGATGATCCGGTGCCAACGCAACCAAATGGATGTCTACATTGCCACAGAAAACACCGTGGACCATTCACGGCAACCCGTAACCATGCGGCTCGGTGATGCCATGACTGAAACGGTCTGGATGACGCCTTCCACTGACAACGACGCCTTGTTCTTTGATGATGCCATAGCAATCATCGAGCGCATGTTCCACGCGAACGATGCCTTGTTCCGCTTCCATGATACGACCGGTGCTTCAAAAACGGAACTCTTCCGGATAGAAGGCCTGGAACAGGCCATCGAGCCTTTTAGAGAAGCATGCGATTGGTAGTCCGCTATTCGACGCGCGTGTCGTGATAGAGCATCTTCTCTCGTCGCCCCTTGGAATAGAGCTGGTAGGCGAAGGCCGAGCGTTTCCGAGCCCCACCGTTAATCATGAACACATTGTAAATAGGCCATACAGGAGAGCAGGTCTTGCCCTCGCTGGTGCGCGAGTGACAATCCCGCCCGTAAGGCAATCGAAGTACCCAAAGCAAGCTGTTTTGATTTGACCAGCGAAACCGCGAAAGGAAACTACATATCATCTGTCGATCCAGTTTACACTCACGGTCAATCACTTGAATAACCAAAAAGGAAAGCCCTTTGGTTACAGCGAGTTATATCATTGGCACCGAAATTGCTCGTGGAAACTCGCACAATAATAATATGGAGAGCTTTGTAATGGAAAAACTCACTGTTACCTCGGTTCTATTTGCCACGATAGCATTAGCACCCTCAACCTCACTGGCATTGAAAATTCAAAATTCGTTTGATTTCCAAGAATCGCCAAGCAATCTTTTCTATTCCTTAACCAGTTCGGATTATACCCTTCCCAATCCCAGCGAAGGTCCTTATGTACAAGATATGATCGTGCAAGCGCCGTCTGAAGACGTCGACAACTTGTCATTGCTGACGGCAAATATCATCAACGAAGCGACTCGCTTGTGGGCGTATTCTATCGGTGGCGATACGGAAGTAAACATTAATTGGAATTGGGCTGATTTGAGTACTGGAAAGTATAGTGAATATGAAGGTAATACCATTACTTTGAATAGCTCAGTCAATAATTTCTACTTCGATAGGGATGTCACATCGTCTTCAGAATACATTCGGGACGACCAGTATGTTGAGTACAAAATACTGGATGATGAATACGAAGTAGATGCCAAACTGACTAAACAAGGCAATATGACTTATAACCCGAATCACCATACAGATGATGGGATCTATTATTACGATTGGGCTGACTTACAGCACTCTGTGGATTTGTTCTCTGTCGCACTGTACGAAGTGGGGCACGTTCTGGGGTATCAGAGCAACAAAGTGGGTACTAGTAGCATATCGGTCGAAGAACCATTGCCTCTTGCGGGGATGCACAGTGAAATCGACTGGGATAATGATGCTAGCTTTATTCAAAGCGGGCACTCAATGAGTTACTCCGTGAGTCAGGGAGAAAGAAAAATACTGACCGTTGATGACGTTCTAATACTGGCGCAATTGAATGGTTGGACGGATGTATACCTACCAGAGTTTCACGAGAGAATATGGTATAAAAATGAAGTACATAACGGCTGGGATTTTGAATACGATTTACACAAAGTATCCAATAATGTCAGAGTCGTCGATGTCATTCATGTCAACGAACCTTCGAACATTTTAATGCTATTTGTGGGGTTGTTTTTGTTGTTTTTAATCAGGAATTACAATGTTACCTAGGTAATTAATTCAATCTCCGGACGAGCCTTTCGAAGCTGATCGATCGCGGCGTCATTAATCTGAAGGCGCTGCACGACTACCCGTCGTAGCGACGCGATATCGACAAGAGACTTCAAGTCAATCACTAGCGTGGCCCGTAGGTCAATCGTCGTCACCGCCGGAAGCTCCCGGAGCACGGAAATGTCGGCAACGGCGGTATGAGCAACGTCGAGTTCCTCCAGCGTCGGAACCGAGGCCAAAGGGGCAAGAGTGGTCACACGCGTGTGCCTCAGTCGCAGGACGGTGAGGGTGGGCAGACCCGCCAGTGGACCGAGATCCGCGACACGCGTGGAACTGACGTCAACAGTGTGTAGATGTTTGTGGCCCTCAAGTCCGTCGAGCGCTCGCACGTTCTGCCGAGGAAGTTCGACAACAGTCAGCTGTGGGCACTGGCGCAACACCGACAAGTCCAACAAGGCGCCGCCGGGCGACGAATGCGGGTTGGTGTGGTGCAACCTCAGCACTCGGAGTTTGGGTAGGTCGCCTAAGGGGGCCAGCGAGACGGGTCGGGCATTGACCAGGTCGATCACCTCGGTGTCCGTCGGGAACGACTGACCCGCGAAACGGATTGGCGAGGGTGGGGCGGTCACGGAAACACGTTCCGGTAGTGGCTGTGCAGCCAGTCCGACAGCCGACGATCCCGGGTGGCACTGCCCAACAGTCCGCCGTAGGCAGCCATGGCCGCATCCACAGCCTGGTCGACGCCAGCCGCTATCTGAGCCGCCGTATTAGGGAACGCCCCCGAGGGAACAACGTTGGGCAGCGCCTCGATATTGTCCCCCGCGATACCCATGGCCCGAACAACGCTTTCCGACGTCGTAACATCCAGCCGCGTGATGTCAGGGGGCGAGCTCAACTGCTCGTGTAACGTCAGCCCCATGAGCGGTGAAACCTCGAGCAACCGGGCAACTGTGGGTCCATCGAGCGCTGTGCCATTCAGTTGGTCTCGGCGGGCCTGTTTAATGAGGTCGTCGAAGTCGGCCGCGGCATCCCACGCTCGTTGATAATACTCTGCTCCGTCCTCCCTGATCCGATCTTCCGTGGTGAGGGGCGCCCCCCCACTGGACACGCCGGGAGTGAAGGTTTCGCCGGCATATTGGCTAACGCCCCAGACTCGCCGGGGAAGCTCTTCGTAGTGAGCGGCATTGTTCACCTTGGCCGCGTGGCTTTTGGCTTCGAAGCCCGTGGTGCCGTAATAACCATGGTCGTCATCAATACTGGAGGCGGCGAGATGGGCGGCCTCGTGAACGAGGGTGGCTTTCGACTCGGCGGTGAGCGGGTCGGCAACGACCTCGGACAGCAGATGCATGTGCTGAGCGCGGAAACTCGCCCACCCACCGAGAAAGGTCTCCTGCGCATCCAGGTTGTAGTCGGTGGTGACCCGGTTGGCGATGTCGGTGCTCACCGCGTTGAGCTTGCTGCGGATCAAGCCGTAGTTGGTCCGTGCTGTGGTCCACTCCACGGGCCCGAACACGGCGCGCAGCCCGGCCTCATCCGCCGCGACAGATTGCGCCGTGTTGGCCGCCGCCTGCATGGCGTTGCGCAGATCGCCCCGGTCGGCCGAGCGGGGTGCCGCGCTGGCGTCCTGCACCGAGTGGTACACCATGGTCCGGTCGGCGGGGTCGATGTAGCGTTCGTAGGCCGCCTGATCCAACACGCCCGGCGACGGGAAAATCTCGTTCATGATCGCCCCGATGTCGCCGTATGTCGTATTACCACTGAGCCGTCCCTCCCGGTTCATGCGCTCGAGCAGCCGGTGAACGCGTGAATGAACCACCGCCTCGTCGACCGTCCCGGATGTCAGCATCGACTGGAGGTCGGCCGACGGTGGGACACGCCATTGGGCGTCCGAGGGTGGGCGGATGCCTTCGCCGAAGACGCGATCCAGTCGCCGGTATTTTTTGGGGTTGCCGGTGGGTGGATTACGGGTTGTGTCGGTCGGGCCGATGGTGTGATCCCCCGGCGGTGCTTTTGCCTGTGCCGGTTGTTGCCCAGGCGAATGAAGGATGGCGCTGACACTACGGCTTTGCCCCCATGCTCGAACGGGCTTTGCGGAACGCCCCGATTTGGCTTTCCGAGACCGCTTTCGTTTATGTGCAAAGGTACGCATGGTCGATCTCCCCTGGTTAGACGGTTTGATGCCTAACCTCCATGAGCGCCGGCGCCGATGGAGTACAGATGGCCTTGCCTAGGGTGACACCCAACAAAATGATGCCAGCCGCTCCAGTCTAGCAAGCTTGCGGGAACCAGCCAGCATCAACCGCAGCACACTGGTGGATGATGATCGGAGACAGGGGAAAGAGGAGGGGGATCGCCCAGCCGCGGGGCGATCTTCGATCGGGAGCCGTCAACCGCCCCCGGTCGGTGTGGGCCGTTCCTGTATAGCCTGGAGCAGGGTATCGAGTTCCCCGGCGTTCAATGGCTCACCCGGAGGCATGCGACGAGGGTGCCGGGTCAAACGGGTTTCCAACACGGTCAGGTCACCTGACAACCGCAGCCACTGTGCGGGGTTCAGCAGTCGGCCCGGGTCGCTGGTCAGCTCGGTATGGCAGCTGCTGCAGCGGTTTTGCAGCACGGCTTCAGTTCGTGCCATCGTCGTCCGCCATAAAGTCCGACCAGGTTACCAGAACCGGTTGTGCACCGTTGACGGACACTTCCACGCCGTTCGCGACGATGGTGTATTCCGCGTGTGTGTCATTGCCGCCGGTTACCGAAACAGCCCCGGTTGAGGGATAACCATCGCCATGGTTATAGACGATGTCTGTTGTCGTTTCTAATTTGACGTATTGATCGTCGAGACTCGATTCACTGACGATCAAGCTCATGGTTTGGACGGTCTTGAGCGGGTCCAGTTTAGTCTCGGTCCAACCTGCGATGAATGAATCCTCCGTTTCGTCACCGTTTACATTGGTGAAGGAAACACTGTCGAACCTATGGGTCATCAGCAGGTTGTCGACGCTGTCCTCTGCCGTAGAGTATCCGTCCCAGGTCATCTGATAACTCAAAACGCCATCAAATAGGATGTAATTATCCGACGACAAGCGCATATTGCACGCTTCATAAATCACGCCCAATGAAGACTGACCGGAGGCTTGGAATGCATTGGTGGACGTATCGAAATCGTTAGACTCGAGCACCAGAGTCATGAGGCCATCTGTGCATCTGGATTGTTCCCAGGTCACTTTTTCCGGGGTTGAGTCCATCTCATTTTCTGGATGTTCGTCATGGTACAGAGCAAACCATGACTCAGAGATGGAATGGAGTTCCATGACCTCCGTTTGCTCGATATATTCCCGAACCTGATGGTCGATTTTTATTCTGTTGGCAGCGGTGATGGGGAAATCAAGCTTAGGGAGCTTGGCTTCTTCCTCCTTTTCGCCATCAGAGCCATCGTCCGGATCAGTCTCCTCACCGTCCGACCCTGTATCAGGGTCTGTCTCCGATTCGGTCTGAGTGTCTTCGGTCTCGGTGGTGTTTGCAGACTCGTCTTCTTCAGGTTTGTCCGCAAGTTGATCGACATCCAGACAGGCTGTCGTCAGGAAAGGGATAATCGCGATGGATATTATGTGCTTCATACTGCATTCCTTAACTACCCCCATTGAGGGGGACAATGGTGCTTTCTTCCATGCAACGTAAGCATTACAGGGAGAGCCGTTAATCAATAGGCCGGTTCGTTAAAAAAGGACCTTACCTCAACGAGACCGGGACCTCCAGCCTATAACCCCGAGCAATACCACCTTCGACGAGAGAGCCGCTACCGAAGTAAAAGCCGCCTATCGCAGGTGCCAGACCCAGCCGATACGCCCCTCAAATTGGCTGTCTTCGAAGTGAATGGAGGTAACCATACTGTTGGACGTCGATACCGAATAACGGCCTACCAGACTGGCCAGTCCGGTGGAACCGCCCACTGGGCCGATCGCTTGGCGATAGCCGACTTCCGTCACCAGTGACCACCCCGACCGTTCCGCCCAGCCGGCTTCGAGTACGGCATCCAATGAGAAACGCCGCCCGGCCTGGTGCCCATACACGAGAACGCTGACGAGGCTCGAATCCAGGCTCAGGCTGTGCCCGATGCCGGCCCGAAGGCGAACCCCTTCGCTCACACCACAGTGCGTCAGACAGTCCGCTCCGACATCCAGGGTCCAACTGATCGGCCATTGACCGGGAATCGCCTGTCGCACGTCGCTGCGTTGCGACACCCGAATCAGCGTCAGGTCGTCCAGTGAAACCCGGTCGGCCACGGACACGCGAGTGCCGAGCAGCGTCAGTTCGGACAGGTCCGGGTTCCCGAGGTCGGTCGGTGCCGTTTGAAAGGGGGTAAACCCCAACAGAGCGGCCCCTTGTTCACCCTGCGAACCGGCAGCGATCTCCAGGCGGCGGGTCTTGGCCGTTTGCCCGGTGGGTGTACCCGGCGGTACCGGTTCGACCGTCAAGGCCCGGCCCGGTGGGTAACCCAGACGCGCCACCAGCAGTCGACGGCGCTGGTCATAGAGTTGGGTTCCCCGTTCCGGGTAGCCCTCGATCAGATAGTCGTAGTATTCGATCAGCGCCTCGAGAATGACCGCCGCTTCTTCTGGCGAGCGGTCGGCTAGGCGGCGTTCCAGATCCTGGTCCGGATCGTCGATGAAGGATTGAACCCGATCGGCTTCGTCATCCGAGAGCGAGGCGATGATGGCATCCAGTTTGCGCTTTTGTGACGGCACGAATTCGCGCGAGGCAATGATCTCGTTGTCGGGCTGGCGGTGCAGATCCTCCAGTGTCTGAAACAGGGCCACCGGCGGGTACCAGCCGGTATCCTGGTCCACAATGTCCCGGTCCAGCACGAATTCAAGCGTTTCGGCGACGGCGAACGCACAGTTGTTCTTCACAAAATAATACGTGGTCGGGTGCCCCAACAACTCCCACAAGTGTGCCACGAACTGTCGTTTCTGCTCCGGGTTCAGGTTCAGTTCGTAGTTCCACATATCGCGGTGTTCAGTGCGGGTATACACCAGGTCCTGGCGGTAAAAATCCTCCCGCGTGAACGAGGCCTGATAGCCGCCGGTCAGCCCCTTGGCGATATAGGTCAGAGGGCCTTCGCCTTCGGGAATACGCGCACCGTAATTGATGCTGGTGTCCAGCAGGCGTTTATTCGTGTCCTGCGAACCCAGGCGGACGATCAGATGGCCGAAGGAAGAGGCCGGATTGCCGTAGTAACCGTCGACCATGACCACCACGACACGAGGGTCACCTTCCCACTGGGACCAATTCCGGAACGCCGGGCAGTCCGCCAGCACGTCCACATCGCGAGGTCGATTCAGAGCCGAGGTCAGAAACAGGTAGCGGGACGGGTATTCACAGATCGGATGGGCATCGCCCATCGACGCAGACGATTCAAAAAAGGCCCGGTAGGTGGCCCGAAGTTCAGCAACCGGATCGATGAGTGGCCCGTCACTGAGATAAAAGCCCCGGTCGGTGATCCGGGGGCGACTGGGCCGGCCATCGTTCGTTTCCAGATAGAGCTGGCGCACCCATTGGGTCGAACGCCCCAACTGCTCCAGCGAGTCTTCCGCCTGTGCCGTGGGCAACGCCTGGGCGGCCACACACCAGCCGATACAGACGAGGGTGAATACCAAACGTCTCATGGTAAAAGAATACCCAATAAAAAGCCCCCGGAACCGGGGGCTGTTGGTCGCGTTCCGGGCGTTGATCGCCGGATCAGATGGTGCAGTACTGCTCGGATATCTGAGTCGCCGCGTTGTAGAGGGTTTCGGACTTGTCGAAATCAGACCCGTCGAAGTACCCGTCTTGCGCCACGGCTTCCGCAAAGCTGGCACGGAACGCATGGCTGGCGTCGGCATTGCCTTCACAGCCCATCAACGTCATCACAGAGCTCAGATGAGTGCCTTCACCCACGGTCAGGTCCTGTTCCAGTTGCGGATGCGTATCCAGAATAAATGCCGCCATGCTGGACGCATTGCCTTTACAGGTTTCCGGTGAGGACAATTCGGAAATCACGGCGGTGGTTCCCAAATCCCAGGTGACATTGGTGATGACCGCGATGATCGGATCGTCAGGAAACAGCATGGCGCCAAGGCCACATTCCTTGTAGATTTCGTCGAATTCCCGCTGAGCTGAAGCGGTTCCGATGGTCGCCATCATGACGACGAAGATCAGGCCTGTCTTAATGTACTTCATAGTACCTCCTTGGGCACAGACGTGGTTGTGTGAGATGTGGAAACCCACGAGCTGGAGTATAGAAGGTGAATGCGGACTGGCAATGACAGTGTTGGGCTGCCCTTAATGGCCCCCGCAACGACCGTCAGCCAACATGGTTGCGAGTGCAAGCCCGGTTACAGCTCAAGGTCGCCATAGCGATAGGCCGCGGTAACACCCCCATCGATCAGAAAGTCGCTACCGGAGATGAACCCGCCATCCGGCCCCATCATCAAGGCGCCGAGCGCGGCGATCTCGTCCGGCGTACCGGGGCGGCCGCCCGCACAGGCCTTCAGCATACGTTGATATGCCTCACGATTGGGGCCTTCCAGCTCTTTCCGCGACAACGGCGTAACCACAAAACCAGGGCTGATGGCGTTGACCCGCGCGCCACGCTCGGCCCAGCGGGGCGCTTCGGCGGCGACCCGCAGCGAGGCACCGCGCTTGGCGATCTGGTAGGCCAGCAACGGCTCGTCGACTTGTTCGGGTTGCAGCATGTCCAGGTCCAGCAGTTGGTCGACCGGTGTGGTGGCCAGACGCTCGTTCTGTTCCGGCGTGAAAGCCTCCAGCCGATGGCCGGCCTGCGACGAGACCACCAACCCCGACCCGCCATTCGCGATGACGCCACCGAACACATCGAGCACCAGCGCCGTGCCGTAAAGATCGACCCGGAATATCACGGATACCGGCGCACTCGACGGGGAAACCCCGGCGGCATGAATGACGCCGGTCACATCACCGCTTTCAGTGGTCTTATGCGCCAGCGCCTCGACCGACCCGTGCGAGGTGACATCCACAGTCACGGCCTGAACGTCGAACCCCGCGTCGCCCAGTGTTGTCGCGGCCGCATCGGCGTTCTCCTGGCTGACGTCGGCCAGCAACAACCGCTTGCCCGAGCTGACGCGCCGGGCAATGGCCAAACCAATAGCGCCGGACCCGATCAGCACGATGACATCGCTCATGACAGCGCCCTCCCAACAGACTCGAATTCACAGAAGGGTAGAGTAGACAAGCCTGGCCACATCGCACAACGGACCGGTCGGCGAAGCTTATGGCTCGCCACAAATCGCGTCGGTATGCCAACCGCATGAATCGGCGGGCCTGGTAGAACCCGCCACCGATCCTGCGATTAGGCTGTCACTGGCACATCGGCCAGAAAATCATGCATCGATATCAGCTCTGGCAGGTCGGTTTCAGACTCAAGCTTTTTGTAGATAAACCAGGTATTGGAATGTACGGTTACCGATTCAAAGCTTCGGTGACCAACAACAACCTTATCGATACCCTGGACAACGGGAGCATGACTAATGTTGTTGGATACTGGATCGATGCCAACCATGGTCTTAAGCAAGCTCTGGCTCGGATATTTCACCGAAGGCCAATAACCGGGAGGATCGGCGTGGACGACACCGACCATGGCATTCTTGATCGGGACTTCCAGCGCAATAGGCCTTTTTGCAAACTGAATGGCCAAGGGCTCGAGACGGGACTGGCTCAGCGGTATGGTCCAGGTGCCCCCTTTGGTCAACACCGTGTGATAAACAGCACGGTCAAGGTGCAAAAAGGCGTCGATAAACCGATGTTCATGGTCACCTCGCACCATGTGAAACCACTTTTCCTTAAGCAAGGAAACGATCTGAAGACTTTCGGGACCATAATCGATGATGTTGCCGGTACAGATCAGTCGATCGCGGTTTATATCGAAATTGACGTTACTGAGTGCCTTTTTCAGAAGGGTGTATTGGCCGAACAGGTCACCCACGAAATAGTCGGTTCCCTTAAGATTTGGAGCAAGACGTACCAGGCTGTTGTTCATGCGACCTCCTTGTGCATTGGGTCTTGGTGACGCCATTAATGTAGACTGCATCACAAATTTGGCAACCAAAGGGGCGCACATCTGTCCGCTTTCAACGCCTTACCGCTCGCGAACGCCTGGCCTTTCGGCCACTGGTCGGCCGTTTAGACACCCTGCAGACGTGCCAAGCTGACAAGCCCAAACCGGGCGGTGTAAGATGACCGCCATGAAAACGACCCTCGACCACCTGCCCGAACGCAAACAGCGGGACATCCAGACCATCGCCACCGTGTTGCGCGATGCGCTGGACGAGTACCTGGATGGCAAGACCGGCAGCAAGCTGAACTACCGGATCCTTAAGATCATCCTGTTCGGCAGCCACGCCAAGGGCACCTGGGTGGACGACCCGGCCAACGGTTACCTGAGCGATTACGACATCCTCGTCATCGTCAACCAGAACGCTGTGGTGGATGAATACGAGGTCTGGCAGACGGCCGAGGACAAGATTCAGCGTCGCGTGCAGGCCCCGCTGGGGTTGATTGTGCACACGCTTGCCGATGTGAACGAGCACCTGCAGAAAGGAAACTATTTTTTCAAGGATATTCGGGAGGAGGGCATTGAGCTGTATTCCGCCAATGGGCGGGAATTACCGATGCCGGGGAAGCTGACCGAGGATGAGCGAAAGGAGATCGCTGAAAAACACTTCCACCATTGGTTTAAGACGGCCGAATCGTTTTTTAGCAATTATCGCCATTGTATCGACCGAGAAGACTACAGTATCGCGGCATTCATGCTGCACCAGACCACAGAGCGGCTGTTTAATTGCGCATTGTTGGTCTGTACGAATTACCTTCCCAAGACACACAACCTGAAACATCTACGGTCACTCTGCGCTCAGCAAGATGAGCGTTTTTATAGGTTGTTTCCGGCTGACAGCAAGTTCCACCGTCGCTGCTTCCAACGCCTGAAGCGCGCCTATGTCGATGCCCGCTATTCCGAGCACTATGTAATCACCCGTGAAGAGCTGGATTGGCTGGAATCCGAAGTAATGACATTACGTCATATTACAGAGGAAGTGTGCCAGTCTCGCCTTTAACAGCCATTCAAAGATGAAAATCTAGGTCTACTGGCTGAAGGGGCAGCATGGTTTGCACATAAAGCATTTAATAATGTGATATGAATCACTTCCTAACCCTGTTTTATATGCCATCATTCCTTACTCACACAGCGGAACAAAGGAAAATCAGATATGGCAATCCCGGCATACATGTGGTTAAAGGACGAGCAGGGCAACGATATTCATGGCTCAGTTAACGTAGCAGGGCGTGAAGGCTCGATCGAGGTTCTGGAATTCGACCATGCCGTCTACATTCCTACCGATAATGACACCGGTGAACTGACCGGAACCCGGAAACACGCGGGCATTAGCATCGTAAAGGCATTCGATTCGTCTTCACCTTACTTGTTTAAAGCGTGCTGCAATGGCCAACGGTTCAACAGCGCTGTTATTCGCTGGTACAAAATCGACGAGTCTGGCCAGGAAGTAGAGTATTACCAACACGAACTGGAAGGCGTAAAGATCAACACCTATTCTCCGCAGATGGGGAATGTCAAACGAGCAGAGTTAGAGAAAATTCCGCATATAGAGAATGTTGTAATCCGTTACGAGAAGATCACTCACACCTACCTGGATGGCAATATCAGCTATGCCGATTCATGGACGGAAGGAAGGTAAGAAGCTGTCAATTCCAATTGATATTTTGAATTCTTTAAAAAGCGGGACTGGCTAAATGGACATTAACAGAGCAGATCGGGAACATGCGGCAAAGGTGGTCAACTTTTTCTGGGGTAGGGGAACAGCGACCCCGGAAACAGTAAACGAATCGGTCATAAGAGTAGCAGTGGACGCACTGGACCAGGCGAATGTCTGTTCTGACAGCATGGATTTGGTGCCAAGACCGGCAGGTATAGTAAGGCCGGACCCGAAATGGGCAATGAAGCAAATCCGGAAAGTGGCACAACGAATTAATGAAGGCAACACAAGCGTGTATCATATTTGCAAAGTTAGAATCGAGTCCGTTTATAAAACGGAAATTCGAATGGCTCTAGAGGGACTGATTTAATGTGTATTCGTCTACTGTTAGCCGTTTTTGGGATGATATACATGGGTACCTGCCAAGCAGACGATTCGATGCTTGTGAAGTACGCAGGATATGATTTTTCAATTCCCGCCAACCCTTCCGTGGTGGTGTCGAGCGGAGACAATGACCGCGTAGATATCCTAATGTTTAAATACGATCACCCAGAGAGGAGTGGCTATATTACTTTGATGAATATGAGTAGTGACCCTACGTTGGAAGAATTACAGGACGTTCGAGGGTGCGACTTTGCTACGTTTATTGAAGATTTAATCACAAGGAACGACGATACAACCTGCAATCGTGAGCCGCTCGAAGCTTTCTACAAAGACCTCGGAGAATCTGACTTTGGGTCTTGGGACGGCAAGGATAATAGTAAATGGCTGTATATGTTCGATATGGACAAGTCTTTGATATATCTAATATCCCCCGGTGAGAAAATAGTTCAGATTGCTACGGATATGTTGAATACCGAACGAGAACTAAAGGCCGTCATTAATCAATATGTGAAGTGAGTTTCCGTAATATGCGCTTCCAAGCGATTAATCACACAATGCCAATAAAGCGTATAAATGGAGCAATTCAGAATTGCAGTGATTAAAAAGAGCCTGAGCTATTTAATTGAATGGAATTTGGACTGCTATGCCGCCCATCTTTGATGATTGATAGCCAGATCCAATGTCAATTCAAAAACCCGGTCGCGCTTTTGCAGAAAAAGGTCTCTATCGTAGCTTTCTTCTGGAAGGTAATCATCCAGCACAGCACCTACTTCATCACGAACAGTAAGACGCGTTTGGCTGTCCTTGTACCAGTCCTGCACCAGCACTTTAGGCTTTTCCTCAGTAAGTCGCTTGAGCAAAGCTTTGGCTGCAAGGCGCACTTTCTTCTCCTCAGATTTGGACATATTTTCTTTACAGAGAAGGTCGTATATTTCTAATTCATCTTCCGTAAGCCCCTTACGGATATGCCTGCTTTCTTCTTCCTTTAGGGCTGCCATTTCCTCCATAAGTTGTTCGAAAGATTCATCTGCCGAGCTACTGCCCGAATTATAGTTGTCGATAATTTCCTGCAGACGCTCGGCAAAATCGCGACGTGTGCGGTTTTTATTGAGCATATCCTGCAGTTTCTTTTCCAGAAAGGCGCGTAGATCAGCAATTTCGATATTTTTGTAAGTGGCCTGTTGGAAATCTTCTTTGAGTTTGTCGAAATCAACTTTACTCAAATCCCAGGTCTTGCCTTTTTGTATGATTTTCCAATCGGCCGGTTTCTCCTTAATATGCTCAAATTTCTGATCATCGACAATCACACTTTCGTCAAGAAGCTCGTTTATCTTACGGGTGGCGGAATCAATGTCATGTTGATCGACAATACTGTCTATGACACCGCGCAAGTACTGGAATAGGGCTACTTTGCGAACAACTGGATTACCTAAAATCTCCGGTTTGCAGGCTTCATATAACGCCGTTATGGTATTTTCAAATACCTTGAAGGACTGCCGCAACTCATCTTTCGCGAGTAATTTATCAGCCCAGGACTCAAACAGACTGACTTTCTTGAACACATCATCCGCTGCAAGCGCTGCATCGATTTCAATATCGATTTCGGCACAAAAGGCGCGGGCTTGCTCAATGGCATCGGTAAGCAGAGCAAACAGTTCATCTTTATCCTTAACTGGCGGCTCATCTTCCCCTTCAATACCCTGGCCATAGTCCTTGATGGCCTTTCTGAGTCGACCGAATACCCCAAAATAATCTACTATTTCACCGTTTGTCTTTTCCACGCCATTGATGCGATGTGAACTTACCCGGTTAGCGCGTGCGATGGTCTGCATTAGGGTGTGGTCTTTCTGGGGCTTGTCGAGGTATAGAGTGGAGATGGTTGTCGCATCAAATCCGGTCAACCACATGGCACAGACGAACACCAGCTGCAGTGGGTGTTCCGGGTCTTTGTAATTATACTCCAAGTCATGACCGTGGGCGTCTACTTGGTCCATACGTTTGCGGTGCGGGCGTATGTCGAGCCCTTGGGCATCGAATTTTTTTTCCTCGCCATTCTCAGCGCTGACCACCACCGCCATTTCAACCTTGCGCATCCATTCCAGCTGTTTTCTCAAACGTGTTTTGTGCAACTCATCTTTACACTGTTTGATTTCGCCACGTAGCGCTTTGATATCGGCTTTCCATAAGCGTTGCACCTTATCGTACATTTTCACAGCGGTGTACTTATCCACCGCTATCAGCATACCTTTGCCCAGATACCCCCGGCGCGGAAAGTGGTAGACAATATCCCGAGCGATGGTTTCCAGTCGGTCGTCGCGCTTTATTACCTGTAATTCCGTAGCAAAGCGTCGCTCCAGTTTTTCTTGTTGCGCCTCATCGAGATTTTCGTCCTCCAGGATCTCGTAGAACTCTTCACTCAAATCTTCGTTCTGGTTCAGTACTTCCGGCACGCGCTTTTTGTAGAACAGCGGCACAGTGGCACCGTCGTCCATGGACTGACTGAAGTTGTATTCCGACACATAGTCACCAAACCACTCGTTGGTCTTGCGCTCGCGCCCCAGCAGCGGAGTGCCGGTGAAGGCCAGGTACTGACCATTGGGTAGGCCAGCGCGCATGTTCTCGGCTAGAGTTTTATACTGGGTGCGATGTGCTTCATCCACTATCACAATAATATCGTCGCGATCCGACAACAGCGGGTAGCGCTTGCCCTTGGGCCAACGGAATTTTTGAATCAGGGTAAAAACCAGTTTTTTGTTCTGGCCGAGAAAAGCGCGCATTTGTTCGCTGTCTTTGGGCTGGGCAGCATCAGCTTTCTTGACGGTTTCAGTGTTTAGGAAATTGCGATAGATCTGCCCGTCTAGGTCTTCGCGGTCGGTCACCACCACAAAACTGAAGTTGCCCGGGACTTTGCGGATGATCTTGCGCGTATAGAAAATCATGGAAAAACTCTTGCCCGATCCCTGGGTGTGCCAGAATACGCCGAGTTTGCCGCCGTACTCTCCACGGCGTAGAAACTTGGCGAAGCCCCTATTCACCCCAATAAACTGGTGGTTCTGGGCGATGATTTTCTGAGTGCCCTTGTGGTAGATGACAAAGTTTTCCACATAGTCCAATAGCTTGTCTTTGGCGCACAAGCCCTGCAGAAAGCGCTCGGCACTGGTGCCTTGCTCTCGAATCTGGTCGCGACGTATCTTTTCCTTCTCGTCTTCCGGGCGTAGCCAATGGAAGAAGTGTTCCCATTCTGCGCTCAAGCTACCCAGGCGCGTTTCCAGGCCGTTGCTGAATACACAAAACACATTGGAGAGAAACAGCTGCGGAATGTCGGCCTTGTAATTGGTCAGATTGTCGTCGTAGGCACTGCGCAGTTTGACGTTGGAGTTCTTCAGCTCAATAAACACCAAGGGCAAACCATTGACATACAGCAGAATATCCGGTCTGCGATAGCCTGCCTTGGCCGCCGCACCGGTGCTTTGAATCCATAACTGGGTTACCGCGAGAAAGTGGTTGTTCTTCGGCTCTTCAAAGTCAATTAATTTGACTCGCTCCTTGCGGTTACGACCCTTGTTGTCTTTGAACTCGACCCGTACGCCGTCCCGAATTAGACTATCCAGCTCGCGGTTGGCCACCATGGTCGCCATGGCCTGACGTTGGTCGCAGACCTGATCCAGCGCATCGTCTATCGCGATATCGGGAATTTCGGGGTTTAAGCGCACTACTGCGGTATTAAGGTGATCGCGAAAAATCACTTCGCGCTTGTCTGCGCGCCCCGAACCATCATTTATGTCCGCAGCATCACTGGTATAACAGTCCAGTACGTCATAGCCATACAGGTGTTGTAGCCGTTGCACCATGGCCTGTTCGATGTTGTCTTCAGACATGAAGTTCGGCATGGGTCAGGGCGCTCCTTCCATATCCAAGGGAGGTAGATTGAACAGCAGTTGCACCAACTCCCTGTTGATGTAGTAGTTTTCGCGGCCTAACCGGTGTTTGTCGAGAATGCCACCTTTGGCCAGCTCATCCAGATATCGGGTAGCGGTGGCACGTGATACGCCCAGGTCGTGCTCGATAAAAGCCACTTTGGTATAAGGGTGGTAAAAAATATTGTTGATCAAATCCTGGCTGTAAAATCGGTAGTGGGCGCGAATATCGTGCTTTTGTTTTTGCAGCAGGCGGGCGATCTGTTCCACAAGCGCGGTGGTGTGGCGAGCCGTCACTGCCACGCCGCGCAGCAGGTATAGCAGCCAGCCTTCCCATTCGCCGGTGTCTCGAACTTTTTGCAACTCGGCATAATATCCCACTTTGGTCTGACTGATGTAGCGGCTCAGGTAGAGGATAGGCGAGTCCAACAGCCCGGCGCACACCAGAAACAGGATGTTGAGAATGCGCCCGGTGCGGCCGTTACCGTCATAGAACGGGTGAATGGTCTCGAACTGGTGATGCATGACGGCCATTCGCACCAGCGGGTCCAGGCCCTCGCCCTCGTCGGCATGGATCCAGCTCACCAGCTCCTCCATCAGGGCAGGCAGTTGCTCGGGCGAGGGCGGTTCAAATACCACCTCGCCAGTGCGTTCGTTCTTCAGCACCGTGCCGGGCGTGCGGCGCAAGCCGGCGTCATTGCCCTCCAGCGTGGCCTGCACCTCAAGGATGGTACTCAGGCGCAACAGCCCGGAAGCGCGTACCGCCCGAAAACCCACCTCCAGGCTCTGGGCATACCAGGCGACCTCCTTGCTGGCGGGGTCCACCGAGCCGGGCTGTACCTGATAGCGGTAGAGCGCGTCCTGAGTGGTGATGATGTTCTCGATTTCCGAGCTGCTTTGCGCCTCCTGCAGCGACAGGGTGGATACCAGCAGCCGCTCGTTGGGGATGCTGCGCGCCACACCTTTTAGCTCCGCCAGATGCCGATGCGCCGCCACCAGCGCCCGCAGCACCGCCGGCGTCTCCAGCGGCCCCCGGGGGGGAAAGTGTTCGCGGATGGTCAGCACCATGGCATCGGTTCCTACGAGTTAGCGGTAAACCTGCTCAATATTGGGCTATTTTGAGCAGTTCATAAACCATCTTCTCAGATTTGCCTCTTTTTGAACAGTCACCGGGGCCTGCCGATGTTCTAGGCTACAATCGGCCGCAGGTTCAGGCATGGCGGGCCTCCGGCTGAGACTCCTGGTTAGCCGCAGCTTCCTGCATGCTGGGCGGGAACTGGATATCCAGGTCTTCCACGGACAGCTTGCCAGTGATCAGGCGTGGGAGGAGGAGGTCGCGGGTTTTGGTCAGGACTTCTAACTGATTATCCAAATGCCACTTTAGACCGTATATAGGTTCACATAGCTCTTCAAAGTTGTCTCGTAGTACCTCGTCGGCCATCAAGAGTTTGATAGACTTTATGCCTTCAAGGGTTATTTGGGGTTGCGCTGATCCTCCGATAACGTCTTTACAACCTCGTAGCTTGAGAGTGTGGTACAGCCAGAAGAAACCAGTTTTTTCAAGTGGTTCGACAGAGAATGAGTTATTGGTGATGTAGCTTTTCGGATGTGTAATTTTTACTTCTCCAACGCTTCCGCGACACCCCAAAGCAATAGTGCGATGATCGTGGGTAAACTTTGAGTAACGACCAATGATTTTCGCCGCGCCATATACAGGGAACTCCCCATTACTAATAAGCTGAGATGTAGGTAAGTTTTTCCCATATTGGATTCTTGATGCTTCGAGTATCGGAACGAAGTCCCACCCTTTTGGCACACCTTTTGTAAAACCGGTGTTCTGATAACCAGGAAACCGCAGTCGTACAAACCATTCACGATAGATTTCATCGGCCATATTTTCCAACAGCGCGATGCGACGCTTGTTGACTTCGATCAGATCGTCGTAGGCCGTCAATATGGCGGCGATTTTGCGTTGATGATGTAGGTTAGGGATTTTAAGAACGGTATGTTTCTTAAACGATGAGTACTGAAAGCGCGCGACACCGGTATGTTGGATGTGAAATACACCCATGTAACCAGATGTGTGTAGACTTTGCAGGAGGTAGTAAACGAATTCTGAGCAGAATTTTGACTGATCTATTCGTAAGTGACGACTAAAACTGGCGCAGACAGCAGGTAAAGGACTATTGTTGTCGAAAAATGCCCTCTTTAGGAGCGCACTTCTGCCTGTCGATTGAGTGGAAGTGCCGCCAGCCATCTCGAAAACAATATCACCTGGCTGAAGCTTTTTGCGTTCGACCAAATGGTTTTTTATCCATCGACGGGGCAGGTTTTGATCAGGTTCGTTTATACCTGCAAAGTCTGTACCTCGAATAAGGACAGCTTCGGTATGGCCTACTTCAGGCTCCCCCTTTCCCCACTCACCATCGCGGCTTTCGACCAACAGATCGACAAAGGGCACGTCATTCCAATTTCTCATGAGCCTTCCCAAACCTTTGAGATGTTGGAATTAATAACCTTGCTGAGCTTGGTAGCCTCTGACGTCAAATTAGTGAGTCGTTTATTTAATTCAAGGATGTCGTCTAGGAACTCCTCCTCCGTCTTACCATCCTCCTCAATCACTACACCCACATAGCGCCCCGGATTCAGCGAATAATCCTGCTCTTTTACTTCCTCTAGATCAGCCAGTTTGCACAAGCCGGTGACATCCTCGTACTTCGCCTCGGGAAAGCGCTCCTGCAACCAGTGGATATGGCCAAAGCTGCTTTCGGCGTTTTTCACTTCCTTGTGCAGTTCCTCCAACGCGGTTTTCAGTTGCTTAGTGGCGCGATCACTGCTCTGGCGTTTGCCGGCCTGTTTGGCGGCTTCCGCCAGGTTTTTTTCGTGGCGGCGCACGGCTTTGTCGATCTGTTTAAGGCTGTCGTGCAGGGCGTTAAAGAACGGGTCGAAGGTGGCGCGCAGCTCGTGTTGGGCGCGGTTCTTTTTGTCGGCGGTGGCTTTGGCCGTGTGTTTTTTCTGGTAGGCGGCCCAGGCTTTTTGCAGAGGGGCGAGGCCTTTCCAGGTGTCCACCAAACTGGTCACTGCTTGTTCACCAGCCTTATCGTCCAGAACCGCCAGCAGTTGTTCGGCCACTGGCTCCACCTGTTTCTGGTTCTCCGCCAGGCGCGCCATGCCCTGCTCGAAATAGCGGTCGACCAGTGCCACGAATTCATCGCTGCGGCCCTTGTGCAGGCGGCTGATCATGGCGATATTCTGGATCTGCTCTTCCGAGAATTCGCGGTGGGCACGGTCGATGGGGGTAAAGATATTGCGCGCGTCGATAAACAGAATGCGATCGTCCGTCTTGCCCTTGTCGAAGAACCACAGGGTAGCGGGCAGGGTGACGGTGTAGAACATGTTCGACGGCAGGGTGAGCATGCCGTAGATCAGGTTGTTTTCGATCAGGGTCTGGCGGATATCCGCCTCGGAGTGGCGCGCATCCGAGGCGGAGTTGGCCATAACCAGCGCCGCGCGACCGCCAGGGTGCTTGTTATCCGGTTCGCGCAGCGAGGTGGCGAACAGGTTGATCCACAGGTAGTTGGCGTTGGGCACTGTCTCTTTGCCCTGTTCGGATTTTTTCGCCTTGGTCTTTTTGCGGGGAATGCCGTAGGTGTTAAAGCGCGGGTCTTTTTCCACGCCGGAGAGCGACACTTCATCCACGTTAAACGGCGGGTTGGCCAGTACATAGTCAAAGTTGCCGAACGAATCGAAGTGATCGTCGTAGTAGGAGATGCCCTGCAGAATCTGCCCGCGCAGGCCGTTAACAGCCAGGTTCATACGCGCCAGTTTAACGGTTTCCGAGCTTTTCTCCTGCCCGGAGACAAACACACTGGTGTCTTCGCCCTGGGCTTCGTACTCTTTCTTGTGCTTTTCAATAAACTGCGCCGATTGTACAAACATACCGCCAGAACCACAGGCGGGGTCGAACACGGTGCCGCCGTGGGGCTCGATGATCTCCACCATCAGCCGCACCACCGAGCGAGGGGTAAAGAACTCCCCGCCGCCCTGGCCTTCGGACAGGGCAAACTTGCCCAGGAAGTACTCATAGATCTGGCCGAACACATCGCCGGTAGCGTCGTCTGGGATATTGTCGAACTGACGCAGCAGATCGAAGGGCAGCAGTTTCGTCTCTTGCGTGCGGGTCAGTCGGTAATACTCGTCCTTGGGCAGGCTACCCTGCAGCTCGGGCTTGTACTCCTCGATGGCCTCCATCGCCTTTTCAATGGCCTTGGCGATGTCCTGGCTCTCGGGCAGATTCAGCAGGTGGCTGTAGCGGGCGTGATCGGGCAGGTAAAAGCCACACTTAGCCACGGCGATTTCATTCAGGGATTTCTCCCGGCGCGTGCCTTTGAGCTTCTGGTATTCCTTGAGAATGGCTTCTTCGTGGCGCCGGTAGTTGATATCGGCGAACTTGAGGAAGATAAGCCCCAGCACGGGCGTGCTGTATTCCGAGGCTTTAAGGTCGGAATTGGCGCGCAGGTTGTCTGCGGCGGCCCAGAGGTCGTCTTCCAGTTGTTTTAGTTGCTCTTTGTTCAATTATTGACCTGCTTTTATGATTTTAGTACATGGTTTCCACACGCGTCGTTTACCTCATATTGGCATACTTGGTAGAGGGTTATAAACGACTGATTTCATTAAATTTTGACGGTGGCACCTTGATCAAGACTACTTCTTCAGGTTTAGCCTACCGGGCTTAAGGCTTAGGAGCCGCATATATATTAACGACGTTGGGGTACCTAATACAGAGTCGATGGGGTTGCCTAACAGGCTGTTTTTCTTGCTAATTGTTTATAAACCAGCTGGATATCCGGGATCATTTGCAGCAAGAGTCTTCATAGATTGAATTTTGATCAGCATGTAATCCAGACAACTCAATCGATTTAACACCAGCAATTAGCATTTCCCCAACCAAGCTGCTAGCTTGAACGGGACGCCTCACTCGAAGCATGGAATCACGATCAGTTGAGGGCACCATGAGCACAGACGCCATCACCCTTTCCGCACAACAATGGGCGACAGGGTTTTTCATTGTCGCCGTCTTCGGCCTGGTTCTGCTGATGATCGGGCTGTCCCATTTCCTGGGCGGCCGCAGCCGTGGGCGGGAGAAGAACATCCCGTTCGAATCCGGCATTCTTGGGGCGGGCAGTGCCCGTCAGCGCTATTCCGTGAAGTTCTACCTGGTGGCTATGCTGTTCGTCATCTTCGATATCGAAGCCGTGTTCCTGTTCGCCTGGGCGGTATCGGTCCGCGAGGTGGGGTGGAGCGGTTTCTGGGGGGCGGCGATCTTTATTTTTATCCTGCTTGTCGGTCTGCTGTACGACAGCCGGGTCGGGGCCTTGGATTGGGCGCCGGGTAACCGGTCCAAGCCGTCGCGGGCTCCCGCTCGCGCGTCTTAATCGTCCATTTTCTCTTTAGCCAGGCGGTCGGTCTGGCTGTTCTTGTTTGGTCTACCGTTAGGGTGACGCCAGTGTCATTCCACTCGAGGTCGGCGTCTGCGTGCCCATGGGGCTGATTTTGAACGGTTTTTGATCGATTATTCGCATTTGCCGCAACCTGCTGCTAGATTGGACGGGAACGCCATCACTTACAGGGTGTTACATTGCCCCCAAGGGGGTAATGCGGAGGGCCAGCGACGGGCTCGAACGATGTAGAGCGCCCGGTCGCGCCTCGTTGGTTGGATAAGCGCCAGAGAACTGGCATTGTCTGATCGACTTTCGTTCACAGGCGAGGGAGGAAGTGTATGGGTTACACTCTGACACGAGCCGACGACGCTGTCGCCGAGGCCAATGCCCGGTATCCGCTCGATAAGCGGGAACGGGTGGAAGACCCGGTGAAGCGCCAGCTGGAACGCAATGTCTTCACCGGCAAGCTGGAAGACGTTCTCAATTCGGTGGTCAACTGGGGGCGCAAGAACTCGCTCTGGCCCTACAACTTCGGTCTTTCCTGCTGCTACGTGGAGATGACCACCGCCTTCACCTCACCGCACGACATCGCCCGTTTCGGGTCCGAAGTCATCCGCGCCTCTCCGCGCCAGGCGGATTTCATGGTCATCGCCGGCACCTGTTTCATCAAAATGGCGCCGGTCATCCAACAATTGTACGACCAGATGCTGGAGCCCAAGTGGGTCATCTCCATGGGGTCCTGCGCGAATTCCGGAGGCATGTACGACATTTATTCGGTGGTGCAGGGGGTCGATAAGTTCCTGCCCGTCGATGTGTACGTGCCGGGCTGCCCGCCGCGGCCCGAAGCCTTCCTGCAGGGGCTGCAATTACTGCAGGATTCCATACAAGAAGAACGGCGCCCGCTGTCCTGGGTCGTGGGAGACCAGGGCGTGTATCGGGCCGACATGCCGTCCCAGCGGGAAACCCTGCGGGACCGGCGCATTCAGGCTACTGAGTTACGCAGTCCAGACAGTCTCTGAACGACCTTCAATGTCCCTGCTCCAGGGCAGGGTAAGGATGAACGGACGATCATGAGTCAGACCCCAGAGGGTACCGTCTCGCAGGTCGAAGCCATGTCGACCCGGGGGCTCGGGGAGTCACCCTTGGTTCACGAGTTGACCGCCCGCTACGGGCCGGATGTGCTGTGCGTGCAGCCCACGCTTACCGGTGTGCCGGTGGTGTGGGTGAACCCCGGCATCCTGACGGCGGTGATGGGTTGGCTGCGGGATCTGGAACAGCCGTTTTCGATGCTGTTCGACCTCTCCGCGCTCGACGAACGCTTCCGCAGCCATCGCGATGGCCTGCCGGAGGCGGATTTCACCGTCTTCTACCATCTGCTCTCCATCGAGCGGAACGACGACATCATGATCAAGGTCCCGATCGACGAGCGGGACATGGCGGTGCCGTCCATCAGCGCTATCTACCCGAACGCCAACTGGTACGAGCGCGAAGTCTGGGATCTGTTCGGCATCACCTTCCAGAACCACCCGCACCTCACGCGGCTGATCATGCCGCCCACCTGGACCGGCCACCCATTAAGGAAGGATTACCCAGCCCGCGCCACCGAGTTCGACCCGTACAGCCTCACCGTGGAAGGGCAGGATAAAGAGCAGGAGGCACTGCGGTTCGTGCCGGAAGAGTGGGGCATGGCGCGTGAGCGCGACGGCAGCGAGTTCATGTTCCTGAACCTGGGCCCGAACCACCCTTCGGCGCACGGGGCGTTTCGCCTCGTGCTGCAATTGGACGGCGAGGAAATCGTCGATTGCGTGCCGGACATCGGCTACCACCACCGCGGCGCGGAGAAAATGGCCGAGCGCCAGTCCTGGCACAGTTACATCCCGTACACGGACCGCATCGACTACACCGGCGGGGTGATGAACAACCTGCCGTATGTGCTGGCGGTCGAGAAACTGGCCGGCATCACGGTACCGAAACGCGCCGAGACCATCCGCGTGATGATGGCGGAAATGTTCCGCATCACGAGCCATTTGCTGTTCCTCGGTACCTATTTGCAGGACATTGGCGCCATGAGCCCGGTGTTCTTCACCTTCACCGACCGGCAGAAGGGCTACGAGGTCATCGAGGGCATCACCGGCTTCCGGATGCATCCGGCCTGGTACCGCATCGGCGGAACCGCGCACGACCTGCCCAAGGGCTGGGAAAAACTGGTCCAGGGCTTTCTGGACTGGATGCCCAAGCGACTGGACGAGTATGAAAGCACGATGATGACCAACGCCATCGTACGCGAGCGCACCCGCCACATCGCGGCCTACACCACCCAGGAGGCGCTGGACTGGGGCGTCACCGGGCCGAACCTGCGCGCGACCGGGTGCAATTTCGATCTGCGCAAGCAGCGGCCTTACGGCGGTTACGAGAATTTCGATTTCGACGTGCCGCTCGGTTCCAACGGCGATGTGTTCGACCGGGGCATGCTGCGCATCGAGGAGATGCGCCAGAGCCTGCGCATCATCCAGCAGTGCGTGAACCACATGCCGACCGGCGATTACAAGGCGGACCACCCGCTGACCACGCCACCGCCGCGCGAGCGGATGCTGCAGCACATCGAGACACTGATCACGCATTTCCTGTCGGTCTCCTGGGGGCCGGTCCTGAAACCGAACGAGTCGCTGCAGATGATCGAGGCGACCAAGGGCATCAACAGCTATTACCTGACGTCGGACGGGGGCACCACCAGTTACCGCACCCGCATCCGCACGCCGAGTTTTCCGCATCTGCAGCAGATCCCGTCCGTGATGCGCGGCGGTTTTATACCGGATCTGATCGCGCACCTGGGCAGTATCGATTTTGTCATGGCCGATGTGGACCGTTAACCGGATGGATCGATTATGAGTGAGCAGGCTGACAAGACACTGGCGACCGACGGCTTCGAACTGCACCCGGACGACCGGGCGGCCATTCAGGCGGAGTTGGGGCATTTCGAGCAGCCGCAGGCGGCCTGCATCGAGGCGTTGAAGATCGTCCAGCGGCGTCACGGCTGGGTGCCGGATGCGGCCATTCCGGCCATCGCGCGCGAACTGGGCGTCGGCCCGGCGGCGGTGGAGGGCGTGGCCACCTTTTACAGCCTGATCTTCCGTCAGCCGGTCGGCCGGCACGTCATTCTGGTGTGCGACAGCAGTTCCTGTTACCTGACAGACTACGAGATGCTGCGCGATGCGCTGTTCGACCACCTCGGCATCCAGTACGGGCAGACCACGCCGGACAACCGTTTCACGCTGTTGCCGGTCTGCTGCCTCGGCGCCTGTGATTCAGGCCCGGCGATGATGATCGACGACGACACCTATGGCCCGGTCGCCCCGAAAGACCTGGCCGAGCTGCTGGAGGGCTATTCATGACCGACGGCACCCCCGGAACCGTGAATCGCGTCCGCTACCGGAGCCGGTTGCACCAGACCGAAAGCGAGCGCAAGGCGGAGACGCATCCGCTCACCTGGCGGCTGAAAGACACCGGCGAACGGGTCGATCTGGCGGATTACGAGGCCAAAAACGGCTACACGGTAGTCAAAACCGCGCTGAACGGGCAGTCGCCGGACGACGTCATTGAGTCCCTGAAGACCGCGAACCTGCGCGGTCGCGGCGGTGCCGGCTTCTCGGCGGGCCTGAAATGGAGCCTGACGTTGCGCGGCGAAGGTTACCCGCGCGGCTACCTGGTCTGCAACGCGGACGAGATGGAACCCGGCACCTTCAAGGACCGGCTGTTGATGGAGCAGCAACCGCATCTGCTGATCGAGGGGATGATCCTCGGCGCCTACGCGAACAACTCGAAACTGGGGTACATCTTCCTGCGCGGCGAATACATCGAGGCCGCCCAATCGATCCAACAGGCGCTGGAAGAGGCCCGCCAGGCGGGCTGGCTCGGCGACAATATCGCCGGCAGCGGGTTCGATTTCGACATCGTGCTGCACACCGGCGCCGGGCGCTACATCTGCGGCGAAGAAACCGCGCTGATCAATTCCCTGGAAGGCAAACGCGCCAACCCCCGCGCCAAACCACCGTTCCCCGGCCAGTCCGGCGCCTGGGGCAAGCCGACCGTGGTCAACAACGTCGAAACCCTGTGCAACGTACCGGCGATTCTGGAACACGGCGCGGACTGGTACCTGAACCTCTCCGGGGACCGCAGCAGCGATGGCGGCACCAAGCTGTTCGGCGTCTCCGGCCGGGCGGAGAAGAACGGCCTCTGGGAACTGCCCATGGGCACCACCGGGGCGGAGATCCTGGACCGGGCCGGGGGCATCCGGAACGGGGCCAAACTGAAAGCCTGGTTGCCGGGTGGTGGCAGTACCGGTTTGTTGTTGCCGGAGCACCTGGACCTGCCGCTGGATTTCGACTCCATCGGCAACGCGGGCAGCCGACTGGGCACCGGCTTGCTGACGGTGGTGACGGAAGAGCAGAGCATTGTCGGCTTGTTGCGGAATCTGGAGGAGTTCTTCGCTCGGGAATCCTGCGGGTGGTGTACCCCCTGTCGGGATGGATTGCCCTGGTCCGTCAAATTGCTGCGGGCGCTTGAGAAGGGCGAGGGTGAAGAAGGCGATATCGAGATATTGGAGATGCTGGCCCGGGATCTCGGGCCCGGTAAGACGTTTTGCGCGCATGCGCCCGGGGCGGCGATGCCGTTGGAGAGTGCGTTGACGTTTTTCCGGGAGGAGTTTGAGGCCGGGGTTGGGCGGAAGAAGGGGCCGGCGGGAGTGGAGACTGTGCCGCTGGGTGAAGTCTAAGGCACGAACCCTGTAGGAGCGCAGTCCCCTGCGCGACCTTTGCTCCTTCTCCTGGGGGAGAAGGCTGGGATGAGGGGGCTTTTTCTGACGCCTGCGGCGTCCCCTCTCCCTAGCCCTCTCCCGGAGGGAGAGGGGATTGATGGGGTTGCTCCTTCTCCCGGGGGGAGAAGACCGGGATGAGGGGATCTTTTGATCTTTTAAGAGGCACAACAGGTCATGGCGACAATCTTTGTAGACGGCCACCCCTACGAGGTGGATGAACAGGACAATCTGTTGCAAGCCTGCCTGTCGAAAGGGCTGGACCTGCCGTATTTCTGTTGGCATCCGGCCATGGGCAGTGTCGGGGCCTGCCGTCAGTGCGCGGTGATCCAGTATCAGGATGAGCACGATACCGAAGGCACGCTCACCATGGCCTGCATGACGCCGGCGGCCGATCAGACCCGCATTTCCATCGAGAACGCCCAGGCGAAAGAGTTCCGGGGCGAAGTCATCGAGTGGCTGATGATCAACCACCCGCACGATTGCCCGGTCTGCGAGGAAGGCGGCCATTGCCACCTGCAGGACATGACGGTGATGACCGGCCACGACCGGCGCCGTTACCGCTTCCGCAAGCGCACCCACCGCAACCAGGATCTGGGCCCGTTCATCGCCCATGAGATGAACCGCTGCATCACCTGTTACCGCTGCGTGCGGTTCTACAACGACTACGCCGGCGGTGAGGATCTGGGCGCGTTCGGGGCGAACGACAATGTCTATTTCGGCCGCTACGAAGACGGCACCCTGGAAAGCCCGTTCTCCGGCAATCTCACCGAGGTCTGCCCGACCGGGGTGTTTACCGACCAGACCCATTCCGAACAATACACCCGCAAGTGGGACCTGATGTTCGCGCCGAGCATCTGCCACCAGTGCGCGGTGGGCTGCAACACGAGCCCGGGCGAGCGCTATGGCTCGATCCGCCGCATCGAGAACCGGTACAACGGCAGCGTGAACCGCTATTTCCTGTGCGATCGGGGCCGGTTCGGTTATGGCTATGTGAACCGCGCCGATCGGCCGCTGGTGCCGCGCTGGCGGGAATCACGCTCGACCGATCCGGTCGATCTGAGCGTCGATGCGGCGCTGGACCGGGCCGGAGACCTGTTGCGCCAATCGCGCCGCATCATCGGCATCGGCTCGCCGCGTGCCAGTCTGGAGAGCAATCATCAGCTCCGCCTGTTGGTCGGGGCGGAGAATTTCTCGACCGGCATCGCCCGAGCGGAATGGGACTGCGTCCGCCTGATGGAGACGCTGAACCGCGAATGCGGGCTGACCACACCGACGCTGCGCCAGGTGGAAGACCACGACGCGGTCTTTGTCCTCGGCGAGGACCTGATCGAAAGCGCGGCCCGGGTCGGGCTGTCGGTCCGCCAGGCGGTGCTCGGCCTGCAGTTCGATTTGGCCGGGGAGCGGGGCATTCCGGAATGGAACGCCGAGGCGGTGAAAACCCTGGGGCAGGACGCCGGCCACCCGCTGTACACGGCTTACCCGACCCGCACCGGGCTCGACGGCATCGCCACCGGGCACTGGTCGCTGGCGCCGGACGACATCGCCCGGTTCGGGTTCGCCGTCGCCCATGCACTCGACCCCAAGGCCCCCGAGGTGCCGGACCTGGACGACGCCATGCGCGAGGCCGCCGAACGCATCGGGCAGGCCTTGCTGGACGCCCACAACCCGCTCGTCGTCAGCGGCGGTTCGCTGCAATCGACCGCGATACTCGAAGCGGCCGGCAGCGTCGCCCACGCGCTGGCCAAACGGGAAGGCGAGGGCAGTTTGTTGCTGGTCCGCCGCGAGGCCAACACCACAGGCCTCGGTCTGATGGGCGGGCACACGCTGGAATGGGCGCTGGAAACCCTGCACCACAACGATGCCGATGCGGTGGTCATCCTCGAGAACGATCTGTATCAACGGTTACCGGCGGAGCCGATCGATACCGCCCTGAACATGGCCAACGCGGTCGTGGTGCTCGACCATCAGGCCACCCGCACGCTGGACCGGGCCGATCTGGCGTTCCCGGCGGCGAGTTTCGCGGAAGGCGACGGCACCCTGGTCTCCCTGGAGGGTCGGGCGCAGCGGTTCTATCAAGTGTACGACCCGGCCTATCAACGGCCCCAGACCCGGATCCACGAAAGCTGGCGTTGGTTGCACGCCATTCGCAACAACGAACTGCGCCACCCGGTGGCGGACATCAACCTGGATGCGGCCACCGAGGCTTGTGCCATGGCGCATCCGTCCCTGTCGCCACTGCAGCAAATAGCGCCTGATTCCGACTACCGTGTAGACGGTATGCGCTATTCCCGCGCGCCGCACCGCTACAGCGGGCGCACCGCCATGCGGGCCAACCTGAACGTCAGCGAGCCCCGGCCGGAGCAGGATACGGACACGCCGTTCGCGTTTTCGATGGAAGGCTATTACGGTCACGACCGTCCGCGTCGGGACGTGCCATTCGCCTGGGCGCCGGGCTGGAACTCGCCCCAGGCCTGGAACAAATTCACCGATGAAGTCGGCGGGCATCTGAGCGGGGGCGACCCGGGCGTTCGGTTGATCGAACCGTCCGGGCATCTGCACCGGTACTCGCCGAATATCCCGGCACCGTTCCAGGTCCGGGAAGGGCAATGGCAGTTGTGCATCCTGCCGCGTCTGTTCGGCGGCGAGGAGACATCCAGCCGCGCCGAGCCCATCCAAGTGCGCTCTGCCGAGCCCTGTGTGCGCCTGCACCCGGATGATTTGGCTACACTGTCGACGATTGAGGGCGACCGAATCGCGCTGCAACAGGGCGAATTGACCGTTGAAATGCGGGTCGAGCCCGATGACGGGCTGCCCCACGGGGTAGTCGCTCTGCCGGCCGGCCTGGAAACCAGCCTGGTCCATGGCGACTGGGTGCGGCTGACGACGAAGGAGGGCACGGTATGAACTGGTGGACGCCCACGGTCGAAGCCGCCGTGATCGCCATGGCCAAGGCCCTGGTGATTTTGCTGGTTGTGGTCTTGCTCGGCGCGCTGCTGACCGTCATCGAACGCCGCCTGCTGGGGCTCTGGCAGGACCGGTACGGCCCCAACCGGGTCGGCCCGTTCGGCTCGCTGCAACTGGTGGCGGACATGATCAAGATCTTCTTCAAGGAAGACTGGATACCGCCGTTCGCGAATCGGGTGCTGTTCGTGCTCGCCCCCGGCCTGGCTATGGCCTCGCTGCTGCTGGCTTTCATTATTATTCCGATCACCCCGGGGTGGGGCATCGCCGAATTGCACATCGGGCTGTTGTTTTTCCTCGCCATGGCGGGGCTCAACGTCTACGCCGTGCTGCTCGGCGGCTGGGCCAGCGGCAACAAATACGCCCTGTTCGGGGCCATTCGCGCCTCGGCGCAGACGGTGAGCTACGAAGTGTTCATGGGCCTCTCGCTGATGGGCATCGTCGCCATCACCGGCAGCTTCAATATGCGCGAGATCGTCGAAGCGCAGGCCGGGCTCTGGTTCATCGTCCCGCAGTTCTTCGGGTTCTGCACCTTCCTGATCGCCGGCATCGCCGTCACCCACCGCCACCCGTTCGACCAGCCCGAGGCCGAGCAGGAACTGGCCGACGGCTACCACGTCGAGTACTCGAGCATGAAATTCGGGCTGTTCTTCATCGGCGAATACGTCGGCATGGTGCTGATATCAGCGCTGATCGCGACCTTGTTCTTCGGGGGCTGGTTGGGGCCGATCCTGCCGCCGGTCGTCTGGTTTGCGTTGAAGACCGGGTTCTTTTTGATGTTCTTTATTTTGATTCGGGCGTCGTTGCCAAGGCCGAGGTACGACCGGGTGATGAGTTTCGGGTGGCTGGTGTGTTTGCCGCTGACTTTGGTGAATTTGTTGGTGACCGGGGCGGTAGTGTTGTTGGTATGAGTGTAACTGTAGGGCCGAAGAGTGATAACGACATCGGCCGCCGACGTGGCAATGGTCCGATTCTCGGGCAATGCGTTCTTCCACGGCCGATGTCGTTATCACTCTTCGGCCCTACAAATGGGGTTAATACGGTTATCCAGGGGGTCGAATATGCACATATTTCGAGGAGGTGAATCATGCTTGGCTGGCTGATACGAGGCACCGGCACCCAACTCCGGACCATCTACAAAATCTTCCTGCACACCTTCCGCAAGCGGGAAACCTTGCAGTACCCGGAAGAGCCGCTGGAACTGCCCCCACGCTACCGGGGCCGCATCGTGCTGACGCGGGATCCGGACGGGGAGGAGCGCTGCGTCGCCTGTAACCTCTGCGCCGTGGCCTGCCCGGTGGACTGCATCTCGCTGCAAAAGGGTGAGAAAGACGACGGCCGCTGGTATCCGGAGTTTTTCCGGATCAACTTCTCCCGCTGCATCTTCTGCGGCATGTGCGAGGAAGCCTGCCCGACCAGCGCCATCCAGCTGACGCCGGATGTGGAAATGGCCGAGTACAAGCGGCAGGAGCTGGTGTATGAGAAGGAGGATTTGTTGATCAACGGGCCCGGGAAGGACCACGACTATCACTTTTACAAGGTGGCCGGTATGGCCATTGGTGGTAAGGATAAGGGTAGGGGGTACAACGAGGCGGAGCCGGTGAATGTTAAGGGGTTGATGCCGTAGGAGCCACTGAACAAGTAGGGCAGAAGAGCGACAGCGACATCTGCCGTCGGAAGAACGTTCTGCCCAGGAACCTTGCTATAGGCTCCGTATGCGACCCACGGCAGATGTCGCTCCGCTCTTCTGCCCTACGAGAGCAACCTGTGCCAACACAAACAACAACCAGGAGCACACAATGGAACTCGCATTCTACCTAAGCGGCCTGGTCGCCATTCTGGCCACGCTGGGCGTCATTTCGGGCACGCACGCGGTCCATGCGCTGCTGTATCTGATCGTGTCGCTGCTGGCGGTGGCGATGACGTTCTTTGCGCTGGGGGCGCCGTTCGCGGGGGCGTTGGAGATCATCGTTTATGCGGGGGCGATCATGGTGCTGTTTGTGTTCGTGGTGATGATGCTGAACCTGGGTGAGGATACGCAGGAGCAGGAGCGGGCCTGGTTGAAGCCCAAAACCTGGCTCGGGCCGAGTCTGCTGGCCGGGGTGCTGATGCTGGTGATGATCACAATGCTGATCGAGGCCGGAGACGGTCGGCTGATCGATGGCGATCTGCTCACCGCCAAGGCCGTCGGGCAGTTGCTGTTCGGGCCCTGGTTACTGGTCGTGGAACTGGCGGCCTTTCTGCTTCTGGCCGCTTTGGTTACGGCCTCTCACGTCGGGCGCCTGTCGGCGTTTCAGGGGGAGCGCGAATGAACGGGATACCGATGGAACACGGCCTGATCCTGGCCGCGATTCTGTTTTCGCTCGGGCTGATCGGGCTGATGATCCGCCGCAATCTCATTTTCATGCTGATGAGCCTGGAAGTGATGCTCAATGCCACCGGTCTGGCCTTCGTAGTCGGCGGTACGGCCTGGGACCAGCCGGAGGGGCAGGGCATGTTCCTGCTGGTCATCACTCTGGCCGCCGCCGAGGCCGCCGTGGCGCTGGCGCTGTTGTTGCAGCTCTACCGGCGCTTCCAGACGCTGAATATCGATGCCGCCAACAGGATGCACGGATGATGAGCGATTGGATGGGTGTACTACTGGTTCTGACGTTTGCCGTGCCGCTGGCCGGCACCGCTGTGCTGGCGTTATCGCGCGGGCGCTGGTCCGAGTCGGCCAGCGCCGCTGTGGGCGTGACCACGGTGGGCGTGGCGGCGCTCTCGACTCTGGGGCTGTACATTGGTTTTTTGTCCGGCACCGGCGAGGCGCAGACACTGACGCTGTGGAACTGGATCACGGTTGGCCATTTCCGACCCACCATTGGCCTGGCGGTGGACGGGTTGTCGATCACCATGCTCGGCGTCATCACCGGCGTCGGCTTTCTGATCCATCTGTTCGCGTCCTGGTACATGCGCGGGGAAGACGGCATCACCCGTTTCTTCGCCTACATGAACCTGTTCGTGTTCAGCATGATCCTGCTCGTGCTGGGCGACAACGTCCTGATGCTGTACCTGGGCTGGGAAGGCGTCGGCCTGTGCAGTTATCTGCTGATCGGCTATTACTACAAGACCTCGGCCAACGGCTGGGCGGCGTTCAAGGCTTTCATTGTGACCCGCCTGGGCGATGTCTTCCTGGCCATCGGCCTGTTCCTGATCTTCCGGGACCTGGGCACGCTGAACATCGCGGAAATCCTGGTCCGGGCGCCGGTGATCTGGGGCGAGGGCGACCCGATGGCGACCTGGGCGGCGCTGCTGATTCTCGGCGGGGCGGTCGGCAAATCCGCCCAGCTGCCTCTGCACACCTGGCTGGCGGACGCCATGGCGGGCCCGACGCCGGTTTCGGCGCTGATCCACGCGGCGACCATGGTGACCGCCGGGGTCTATCTCATCGCCCGCCTGAACGGCATCTTCCTGCTCGCGCCCGAGGTGCTGGAACTGGTCGGCGTCGTCGGCGCCATGACGTTGCTGATCGCCGGCTTCGCGGCCCTGGCGCAAACCGACATCAAACGGGTGCTGGCCTATTCGACGATGAGCCAGATCGGCTACATGTTCCTGGCGCTCGGCGTCGGGGCCTTCGACGCCGCCATCTTCCATCTGATGACCCATGCGTTCTTCAAGGCGCTGCTGTTCCTCTCCGCCGGGGCTGTGATCGTCTCCTGCCATCACGAGCAGGACATGCGCCGGCTGGGCGGGCTCTGGCGCACTCTGCCATTGCCGTACATGGGGTTTGTCGTCGGCGGGGCGGCGCTGGCGGCTCTGCCACTGGTCACGGCGGGCTTCTTCAGTAAAGACGAGATCCTCTGGCAGGAATTCGCGGCCGGAAACTACGGGTTCCTCGCGGCCGGGCTGATCGGCGCCGTGTTGACCTCGATCTACACGGTGCGTCTGGTGGTCGGCATTTTCCACGGCGAACCCCGCAGCGAGGCCGCGGCGCACGCGGAACACGGGCGAGGTTTCAGCCATGGCTTGCCGTTGGTGGCCCTGGCGGCGCTGTCGACCTTCCTGGGCGGCTTGCTGCATCCCCCGGCGTCCGATGTGTTGCCGCCCAGCCCGGCCGCTGATGTGCATGAAGGTCATCTCACGCTCGAGATCCTGGCTTCCGGCATCACACTGGCGGCGCTCGCCTTCGCGCTCTGGCTGTTTATCACCCAGCGCGCTCGGCTCGCCCGGGTTGTTCAGCGGGGCATCGGCCGCACGCTCTGGCAGCTGTGGAACCATGCCTGGGGCTTCGACGGTTTCTATCACCGCGCACTGGTGCGCCCCTATCAGGCGCTGGTGCATGGGCTGCGATCGGATTGGCTCGACCGCTTGCTGGCGCTCTCCGCCTGGGTGGCGAAAGGGCTCAACGCGGGGCTGACACGCACACAAAACGGCCAGCTACGGGCATACGCCACCTGGATGGTTGGTGGCTCCGCCGTGGTGCTGGTGTTGTTGATGGTTTGGGCTTGAGACTTTGAGTATAAGACAAGGATACGGCTTACGATGACGTTGCTTTGGTTGATCCTGATTCCCTTTATCGGCGGGCTGCTGTCGTGGCAGGCCGAACGGTGGGGCGAGCAAATCCCGCGCTGGATCGCGCTGTTGACCATGGTTCTGGTGATGGTGCTGACGCTCGGGCTGTGGTGGACGCGCGACTTCAACCTGCCCGGCGACACCGCCACCTGGGCGCTGGAATGGCAACGGGCGTGGATTCCGCGCTTCGGAATTTCCATCCATCTGGCGCTGGACGGGCTGTCGCTGGTGCTGATCGCCCTGACCGGGTTCCTCGGCGTGCTGGCGGTGTTGTGCTCCTGGCGGGAAATCAATCGCCGCATCGGCTTCTTCCACCTGAACCTGCTGTGGATCCTGGGCGGGGTGGTCGGGGTCTTCCTGGCGATCGACCTGTTCCTGTTCTTCCTATTCTGGGAGATGATGCTGGTGCCGATGTTTTTCCTGATCGCGCTGTGGGGCCACAGCGGCTCGGCCGGTCGCACGCGGATCCGCGCCGCCATCAAGTTCTTCATCTACACCCAGGCCAGCGGGCTGATGATGCTGGTCGCCATTCTGGGGCTGGTGTTCGCCCATCAGGCGCAGACCGGCAGCTACAGTTTCAGCTACGAGGCGCTGCTGGGCACCGAGTTATCGGAACCCTTGGCGAACATCTTGATGCTGGGCTTTTTCGTGGCCTTCGCCGTCAAACTGCCGGTAGTGCCGTTCCATGGCTGGCTGCCGGACGCCCACGCCCAGGCGCCGACGGCCGGTTCGGTCGATCTGGCCGGCATTCTGCTGAAAACGGCGGCCTACGGCCTGTTGCGCTTCGCGCTGCCGTTCTTTCCCGAGGCGTCACAGAATTTCGCGCCCGTGGCCATGGCGCTGGGCGTGGTGGGCGTCTTCTACGGCGCCATCCTGGCCTGTGGGCAAAACGACATCAAACGGCTGATCGCCTACACCAGTATTTCCCACATGGGCTTTGTGCTGATCGGCATCTACGCCGGTACGCCGTTGGCGTTGCAGGGCGTGATCGTGCTGATGGTCGCGCACGCGTTTTCCGCCGCCGCGCTCTTTATCCTGAGCGGGCAGTTGTACGAGCGGCTGCATACGCGGGACATGCGCAAGATGGGCGGACTTTGGGGGCGTTTGGGCAGTTTGCCGGCGTTTTCGCTGTGTTTTGTCGCCGCCTCGCTCGGCCTGCCGGGCACCGCCAACTTCGTCGGCGAATTCATGGTGCTGTTCGGCAGTTTCCCGGTGGCGCCGGTGATGGTCGTCATCGCCTGTGGCGGGTTGGTGCTGGCGGCGGTCTATTCGCTGTTCCTGATGCAGCGGGTGCATTTCGGGCCGCCCGAGGACGACAGCCGGCTCGGCGGTCTCGACAAGCGCGAGTTCGCGATGATGCTGTTCACGCTGGCCCTGGTGTTTTGGGTCGGGCTCTACCCGCAGCCGTTGCTGGACACCACCGAGTCGGTCACCAACGCAGTGTCCGTAGTGTTCAATGAGACGCCTTCCGATCGCGTGGCCGAACTGGCCGGGGGAGGGCGCTGATGCAGACGTTCAACGATGTTTTCGCCCTGATGCCGCTGATGCTGGTGGGCGCCACGGCTGTGGCCATCATGGTCGGGATCGCCTGGCGCCGCCAGCACGGCGCAACGGCCATTGTCACCGCCGTCGGTCTGAACTTGGCGCTGCTGTCGCTTGGCTGGTTGAGCCTGCTGGGCATCCCGGGCACGGCCTATTTCGTGCTCGACGGCCTGACCTACATGGCCAGTGTGCTGATTCTGGTGTCGGCGCTGGCCTGCGTGACGCTGGCGCATGATTATCTGGGCGGCTATTCCGGCGCCCGCGAGGAATTCTATCTGCTGTTGTTGTGTGCCGTCGGCGGCGGGCTGGCCCTGTCCGCCAGTCAGCATCTGGCGACGCTATTTTTCGCGCTGGAGCTGATGTCGATGCCGCTCTACGGGATGCTGGCCTACACCTATCGTGACCAGCGCTCGCTCGAGGCCGGCCTGAAATACCTGATCCTGTCCGCGGCCGGGACGGCCTTCCTGTTGTTCGGCATGGCGTTGCTCTACGCCCAGAGCGGCCGCCTCGATTTCGAGGGCCTGGTCACGAGCATGACCTCGCGCGGCAGCCTCTGGACGCTGGCCGGGGTCGGCCTGATCCTGGTTGGGCTGGGGTTCAAGCTCTCCATCGTCCCATTCCACCTGTGGACGCCCGATGTCTACGAAGGCGGGCCCGGCCCGGCGATCACCTTCCTGGCGACCGCGAGCAAGGTGGCGGTGTTCGTCGTTATATTAAGGCTGATTCTGGCGGCGCCGGCGTTCCAGTCGGGGGCTTTGGAACAGGTGCTGGTCGTGCTGGCGTTCGTCAGCATGCTGGCGGGTAACTTGCTGGCGTTGCTGCAATCGAACCTCAAACGGCTGCTGGGCTATTCGTCCATCGCCCATTTCGGCTATCTGATGGTCGCGCTGGTGGTCGGGGAGGGCCTGGCGGTCGAGACGGCCGGGGTTTATCTGATCTCCTATCTGCTGACCAACCTGGGGGCGTTCGGGGTCGTCACCCTGGTCTCAAGCCCGTACAAGGGCGAGGATGCGGCCGCCTTGCACCACTATCGCGGTCTGTTCTGGCGGCGGCCGTATCTGGCCGCTGTGCTGACGGTGTCCCTGCTGTCGCTGGCGGGCATTCCCTTCACCGTCGGGTTCATCGGCAAGTTCTACGTCATCGCCCTGGGTGTGGAGGCCGCGCAATGGTGGCTCGTCGTCGGTGTCATCCTGGGCAGCGCCATCGGCCTGTTCTATTACCTGCGGGTGATGGTGACGCTGTATCTGGTCGAACCCGGCATGCGCCGCCGCGATGCCGTCGATGCCTGGGGCTGGCATCCGAGCGGCCTGGTGGTGGTCGGGGTCGTCATGCTGGTGGTCGTGCTCGGCATTTACCCGACGCCGATGATCGACTGGATGCACTGGGTGGCGGCCGCCAGCCGCTAACCCGGGATTTTCCACCCGGTTGAAATCCTCTGTTTGGCTCGCATAGACAGGGACAAAGCCTGCTGAACAGGGGAAACCTAATGGATATCAAAAGCTTTCAGGACCTCATCGACTGGAGCCGGGAGCTGCACCACCACTTGGCGCGTTGCATGCGCGAGAGCATGGACCAACAGAAGGACGAAAAGGCAAAGGCACTGCTCGAATACCTGGCCGATCACGAAGACCGGCTGGAAAAGGTGGTCGAGGCCTACGAACGTCAGACCAGCGAGAACACCCTCAACACCCGGGTCTACGACTACCTGGCCAACGGCCCGGTTACCTCGCACCGTACCTGCAGCGTGGCCTACAGCCAGCTCGACTACGAAGGCATCTGCAAAGAGGTGTTCGACTACCACGATCAGGTCATCGACCTCTACAAGAGCCTGATTGGCAAGGCCGAAACTGCCGATGCCCATGAGGTAATGAAGTCATTGCTGGAAATGGAAGAACACGAAGCCATGCTGCTGGCGCAGCAGGTGGATCAGGGGCGTTCGCTTTAATCTGATTGGAACATTCAGGATTAACCCGTTAAGGTATAATCATGAATTGTCCCTATATAGAGCAGTATTAAGCTATGTTCGACGATCCAGTGCTTATATTCCAGCTGATGATTATCTCAGCTGGATTTTTATCGGCGTGGTTTATTCTCCCTTACAAGAAACTATACATGTGGATCGCGCCCCGTGGTTGGAGGCAGCATTTATTTTCAATAGCCATCGCACTGCTGGTTGTCGTCGGGGCAGAGATAATGGTCTCCGTTCTGGAATTGAAAACCGTAGCAATTGTTGGTGGTGAACTTTCTGCCATCGCCTTGTTAACCCTTTATGCACTCGCAATAATGTCCATATTTGCTATGAACTGTGCGAGAATTTGGGAATATCGGCGTAATCGATATCCCCAAACCCAAGATAAATCAACAGAGTCTGAGTTAGATACCAAATGAGCGAATTCCATTGGTATTTAAATCGCTGCTCCTGAATCTCCCTTCCCATTCAGTTTCATAGTGTTCCGCCGGGAAGTCGTCCGGCGACTCGCCCCGCTCGAAGCGTTCCTTGCACTGACGTGCATACTGGACGTTTTTCTCGCACCAGGGGCTGGCGGGAATGTACATGACGTTTCCCCAGCCTTGCTGATCTTCCACCGGGTCCACCCCGTGTATTACATCACAGTGCCACCAGACAGAATCGCCCGCTACTACATCCGGGATGGTGGTCTTGCCGCGCATCAACAGAGGGTGCCATTGCTCGCTCACTGGCAGCACTCGACGCGGGCTGACGCCACACAGTTCGTCCTCGGGGACGTCGTCCAGCAGTGGCCGCAGCAGTATGTACGCCATGGCGGCCGGAATCGGAATGGTGAACAGCACGCCCTGGTCGTGTTTCATGTCCGACAGGGCCGTCCACCCCTGAAAGGTTCGAAACGAGGAACACAGGGTGGTGCCGCCGGCGTATTCGTTGACCTCGGTCCGGTAGGCGGCGTCCCAGGGGTCGTATTGGCTGAAATCGCCGTTGTAGAGGTGCCGGAACACCTTCTGGTAGGCCGGCAACAGCCATCGTTCCAGTGCGCCGGAGTCGGTGTGGGCGCCGAGGCCCTTGGAGGTGGTGCCCGGTGGTCGGCGGCGGATGCGGTCCGGGTAGATGCAGTTTTGCGTCGGGTCGAACCAGGTTTGTCCGTTCGATTCATGCTTCCAGAGCCGGTTCAGGAACACCTGAACCGCCGCCATGCGCTCGCTCTGACGGGCTTCCATCTGCGGGGGTGACCAGTAAATGGGGTAAATCTCTGGTCGGGAAGCGGCGAGCGTGCCGAAGAAGTCATCGCCCGGGCCGCAGTATTGGTTGTCAAAGTCGTTGCGCTCGACGTAGTCGACCAGTTGCCGGTCCCAGTTTCGAGCGGTTTCTGCCGGAAAATGCCCCTTGATCACCGCACAGCCCCGGCGATGCAACAGTCGAATCTCTTCGTCGGTTACGCGACCGGCTTCGATATCCGCATAGTCGATCACCGGCCAGACGGGCTCACCCCGGGCCTTGCGGGCTTCTATATCCTCGATTTCGGACGTGATAAAGGCACTGACCTCGTCGAACAGCGCCTGGACGTCCCCGATCTGATCGCGCAACTGGCGTTTCATGGCGCGAATCGCTTCGGGTACATCGTCGGGTAGGGTCGCGGAAAAAGGAGTGTCGGTCATGTCGATCACCTCAGGTAAGTAAGCTTTCCTAACTAATAGTGAAAAGGTATGCTGATCGCTCGTAGAGGTAAAGCCTTCCACGCAAAAAGTTACGTTTAGTTACGTTAGGAGAACCGATGGCCCGTCCGGATACCCGGCGACGACTCCCCCGACCCAGTGAACTGGCGACGATGACCGACCGGCGGTTCTTCCGTTGCCTGCTCGAACAGGGCCCCATGTCCCGGGCCGCCATCGCTCAGGCGACAGGGATTTCCAAACCGACCATCTCCGAATCCGCGCAGCGGCTTCTGGCTCAGTCGCTGATTGTTGAGACAAGTCGGCGCACTCAAGGGCATCAGGGGCGCAGCGGGGTGCTGTACGACATCAACGCGGAACGGGGCCACAGCCTCGGCATCGCCCTGGAAAGCGGGCGGCTGCAGGCCCGAGCGCTGGATCTTAAAGCCGGTGAAGTCTGGCGGCACGAGGTGCCGCTGGCGACAGCCGGGTCGCCGGACGATCTGGTGGCGCTGGTCCATAAAATGATCGCGCTGGGCCGAGAACAGACCGGTACCGAGCTGTTGTCGCTTGGCTTTTCGGTGGCGGACCCTGTGGATCCGAAGACCGGGGAGGTGGTGCCACTGCCGGATTCACCGTTTCCCGTCGGGCATGACTTGAACCTATTGAAGGACTTCGATACCGCCGGCTATCCCGTCACGCTCGACAACGACGTGAATTGGGCCACACTGGCTGAGAAGGCGTTGGGCTGCGCCCGTGATGCGGATGACTTTCTGTACGTCTATCTGGGGCAGGGCATCGGCGCCGGGCTCTACCAGTCCGGCCGGTTGCAGCGCGGCAATGAAGGGCTGGCGGGAGAGATCGGTTATGTACAGACACCCGACGGTGAGACGCTGTTGAGCCTGACCAACCGCCAGGCCGGCCAACCCTGGGATGACTTAACACTGACTTCGGTTGGTCACGCCATCGCGATGGCCACGGTGCTGTTGAACCCGGCTCTGGTGGTGCTGGGTGGGCCTCGAGTGGACGCATCGGATGCATTCAACCGCCTAAAGGCGGTTATTGAAGCCCGTACACCGCGCCCGGTGAGCATTGAACCCAGCGGGATGCGATCGGACGGACCTCTGGTTGGGGTGTCCATAGGTGCCCATCAGGCGGCTCTGCGGCATTTGGGCATGACCGAGCCAGCCTGATCGCCAATGTAGCGGGCGGGAATGGCTCATAACGTCTACGCTGTAGACAAAATAGAGCCTGACGCATGATCCGGAGAACGGCGAATCAAAAACCGTTCGGCCGCTTGATCCAGGTCAGCATCGCTGGGAGAGAGCGGGAGTAGCGTTAAGGCTTGACCGCTGTGTGCTTCTCGCGTGGGAGGGAATGGCTCAATGCGCGAACGGATGTCCAATGTCGATACTGCCTGGTTGCGTATGGATCGGCCCACCAATCTGATGATGATCACCGGGTTGATCATGCTGCACGACCCGCTGCCCTTCGAGACTCTGCGCAACCGGGTGGAAGACCGTTTCCTGGCGTTTAAACGCTTCCGTCAACGGCCGGTACTCTCCGGCAATACCGCGTACTGGGAGAACGACTCGCATTTTGCCATCGAGCGGCATGTGCACCGCGTCGCGCTGCCCGGCGAGCATGGCCGGGCGGAGTTGATGGACCTGGCCAGCGATTTGATGAGCACGCCGCTCGATTCAACAAAACCGATGTGGCAATTCCATCTGGTCGAACGGTATAACGGCGGCTCGGCCGTCATCGTGCGCATTCACCATTGCTATGCCGACGGCATCGCCTTGATGCGGGTGCTGTTGTCGCTGACCGACACCCACCCCATGACGGCGTCGCCAACGGTGTTACCCCATCGGACGGAAGACCACGAAGATCTCTTCTATTCCCTGGTCGCCCCGGTCTCGGGGCTGTTCAACAGCACCGCCAAACTGGGCGCCGGTGTTCTGCGCGGTGGTCTGGCGTTGATGCGCAACCCGGTCAAATCCTCGATGGAATACGCCCGCACCGGCGCCCGCTACGCGGCCGAAGGCACCAAGTTGGCCACCATGCCGGCGGATTCGCCCACACGGTTCAAGGGCAAACCCGGCGTCAACAAGCGGCTTGCCTGGATGGAGCCCATTCCGCTGAAGGAGGTCAGGGCCATCGGCAAAACGCTGAATTGCTCCGTAAACGATGTCTTGTTGTCCAGCGTGTCCGGTGCGTTGCGCGAGTATCTGGTGGAGCAGGGCGATTCGGTGGATCGGGTCAATGTACGGGCCCTGGTGCCGGTCAACCTGCGTCCGCAGGGCGACTTTGGCCTGGGCAATAAATTCGGCCTCGTGTTTCTGGAACTGCCGATCGGCATCCAGCATCCGCTTGAACGTGTGTTCGAGGTCAAACGACGCATGGCGCAATTGCGCGACTCAGTGGAGCCGGTTTTCGCCTATGGACTGCTCGGCACCGTGGGTGTGGGCCCGACGATCCTTCAGGAAACCGTTCTGGGCATGCTGGCGGCCAAGGCCAGCGCCGTGATGACCAATGTCCCGGGGCCGCCATACCCGCTGTACATGGGCGAGTCGGAAGTCGACGAGGTCATGTTCTGGGTACCGCAAAGCGGCGAAATCGCCATGGGCGTGAGCATACTGAGTTACAACGACAAGGTGCTGTTCGGCGTCGCCACGGATGCCAAGCTGGTGCCGGACCCGGAGGACATCGTGAATCGGTTTGCCCAGCAGTTCGAACAGCTCGTTCTGGCGACTCTGATGAGTGCGGATTGACCGGTAAATACGAGTAAAAGCCAAACATCTCAATAGAGTGACAGCCCTCACAAAAACATGAACCAGCGACTGAAAATCGATATGAGATGTTCCCAGAGGAGTCTTTTTTAGGGTAGATTTCACCCGTTTTAATTTGCCATCCAGGGTGGGGCGGTTCAGGAAACAGGGAGCCGGGCTCGCCGCACAGGGAATATTGCAGTACCCATAACGAAAAAGGAGCAAACCGTTATGTCCGTAATTCCATTCTCTCCTTCTTCCCAAAAGTCTCTTAGCGTACAAAAACGGTGCGAGGCCGTCGTCCTTGAAACCACGGATTCCGGGCGCTGCCGCCTGTTAGCCGTCGATGGCGAACCCGTCCCGGTTCCCTCTGACAAGGCTGGACGCCTATTGGTGAGCGTCCATGATGTTGTCATGGCCGATGTTATGGAGGACGGAACAGCCCGGGTCGCCTATGTAATCGCAGACGACGGCGATTGTGTGACTCCTTCGATGCGTCTGCACGGCAACGCGGCCCGCTGGGAACTTCCCGAGGGCATCGACCGCCTGTTGCTCCAGGTGGATGCCAACAGCCTTCTGATTGATCGAGACGGAGTGCAGGTTGTCGCCGGTCGGATACAACTCAGCTCCGAAGGTCGGCTAACGCTGGCCGGCCGGGACCTGAACGCCGAAATCGACGATTTGTGTACTCTCGAAGGACGAGAGATTCACCTCAACTGACCCACCTGGTCAAGCTGACCACTTCTTCGCGATCAGGGATGCCATGAACCACCCACACCTCGATGGAGCCAACAGCGCTTTGCGTTCTCGCGATCGCCGGTTGGTCCGATTTCATCTTGCCGAGCTCGATCATTTGTCGGGCATTGAACACAAACTGTATGGCTATTTACTCGGCCTGTCCGAAACCGTGACGGAACCGGACCTCACCGATGAAAAGCACCGTCTCCTGAACCTGTGCCTTCTTGCCTTCCAGCCCGGATTCCAGGCCGAAGCAAAACAAAGAGCAGCCGATCTGATGTCGGCGGGTGTCCCGGACTGGGCCGAGGACTTGCTCAAGGCCATCGACATTACCGGTGCTTGCCACTGGCGACCGGTAATCCAGGCGTTATTACAGCATGAAGACTTATCTGAAACCCTGTACTGGCGCTTGCTCACCTACTGGCCGGACAGCACCTCGCCGGAACAGTTGGCGGGTCCCCTGCGCTGGACAGGTGCCCAGTTCGGTGAGATTGCAGCCCGGGTGCGACTGGAATGCCCCGACTGGACTGATTTTTCGTCCGAAATTCGCGACAGCTTTACCGACCCCGATCGTCAGGAGGATTTGCTCTGGTTAGTACTGGGCGGACTGGTCGATACCGACAAAACCGCCGCCCATGCGATGCTGCGGGATTGGTTGATCGCCAACCCCAACTCGACCGACGCTTTGTGCGCGGCCACGGTCAGTGGCGACCCTGACTATAACGATGTCCTGCAACTCGGTGTGCGAGACGGCCACATTCCAGCCTTCTGGCTCGCGGTGCATGGCCAGTCGGCCCACCTCGAATTTTGTCTCAATCTGCTGCGTAATCCCGCCGACAACCGGCAAACAGAAGCCGCCTGGTATGGTCTGACCGGGCAACGGCTGTCGCGTGTACCAGGAGCGGACTTGGGCCTGCCAGCGGCATCGAATAAGAAAAAGCAAGTACTGGCGGATTTTCGAATGGCTCAGCACTGGCTGCAACAACACCAACCCCAAGGGCGGTTGTGCCTGGGCCAGGACCACACAGAACGCCCCTTTCGCCCGCAACTGGGGCTCTTTTTCGGCGAGTGGGCGCGACCGGCCGCGCTTAGCCTCTGGGTGGACAGCGGCGGTACCGTCTTCACCCGCCACACGGAGTGCCACTGGCGTCGGGTTCGCGCTCTGCGGGAGGCCACAGTATGATCCTGATCAAACCCCGTCCTCATCCGTACTACCAGGCGTCGATAACCCCGGGGTGGACCGCGGATGGTCAATCGGCCCACGTTCTGGTGGTCAAGGCCAGCTATCAATCCGATCAGAATGGCTGTGTAACCCCGCTCGAACAAAGCGCTCCACTCTGTGAACAGGACCAATATCCCGACGATGATGCTGTTGGGCGTGCTCTCGAATTGGCCAGTGACCTCGCTCCCTTCAAGGCCGGTTCGGAAATTCTTTTGTACGCCCATGCCTGGTGCGCCAGTCCGCGCCCCAGTGTGAAGGTGAGCGCCGAACTCAGGATGGACAACGGCATTCAATGGGACAAGTCACTGGCCGTGATCGGTCGTCGTGTGTGGAAAAACACCCTGTTCGGCGCGACCCCCACCGAGCCAGAACAGTTGAGTGATCTGCCTATCCGTTTTGAATACGCTTATGGTGGCCATCACCCAGACGATCCGGACGATGCCTGCCCAACCAACCCGGTCGGGGTGGGGTATCTCGGGCGTGCCGGACGCCGCGTTGCCAGCAAAGGCATGCCATTGCCCCAAGTGGAAAATCCAAAGCGGCTGATGACCCGCCCCAACCAACGTCGCGAACCCCAGGGGTTTGGCCCGCTTCCATCGCACTGGCAGCCCCGGCAAAAAGCATTCAGTGGCATGAACGACGAGAAAGCCGCTCGAGGCGACTACCCCTACGACGGGCCGCTACCCGAAACAGCGTATCACAGCGCCCCGGGTGACCAATGGTTCGACCGGCCGCTGGAAGGGGACGGCACTCTGACGCTGACCGGTTTGACTAAAGGTCTGCCTGAACATCAACCGTTGAAGATTGACCTGCGGATTCCCCGGCTGGCCGTGGCCGTCAGGGACGAGAGTGAGCAGAGCCTCTCTCTCGCCGCCGACACCCTGATCGTGGAGACCGAAAGCCAGCAGTTCCATGTTCTGTACCGTCATGCCTTCCACGGTCTGCCCGAGCGTTATATAGCGGAAGTCGAGCTGGATGATGACTCGCCCACGCGCCGACAGGAGAGCCCCGATGCCTGAACGCATTTATACCGTGACCGAGGCATACGGTCGAACACTGGGCGGAGAGACTCCTATCGGGGCCTATGCCACCCTGGCCACTCGGCAAGGCAGCTTTCATGCTCCCGATCTGGATGAGGCCGACGAGTTAACCGTTCGGTTTCAGGGCATGGAGCTGCCGTGTTTCGCCCGCCCGCTCGGCCCACCCAGCGCGGACGGCCACCATCGCACCCTGGAATTGGCCGCCGATGCCTTGGCAGGCCTGTGGCATACGGCCGACAGTTGGCCTGATGATGCCGTGCTGGCGCTGAACCTGGCCTCATGTCACAACCCGACACCGAATTGGGATCGACTGCGGGCCGACCTGATCCATACTCTGGAACTGGCCGGAGAATTGGCCCTGGCTGGATGGTGTGAACACGCCCTCTGGTTCCCATTGCACCGGCCCGAAGACTGGCAGGCGATTGAACCGAACCAGACCGTTATATGGCTCAGCGCTGACTCTCTGCTTAACCAATCGACTGTAAAAAAACTGGCAGGGCGGGTTGCCACCCGCTATTTCGATGCGGGCCTGATCCTCGGAGAAGCCGCCACCGCTGTCCGGCTGGACTCTCAGCCCGGTGTCGGCAAACCCCGCCTGACCATCCATACCGATGCCCTGACGCCGCTCGACCGCGAACAGCCCGCATTGACCGGATTCAATCCCTATAGTGAGGCTCTGGTTGCTCATCTGGATCCCGGTCAAAAGCACGAAGTGCGTTGGCAACGTTGGCTTGACCAGTATCCCTGCCCCTCGCCGTTCGACCGCATCCAATCGCTGCCGGCAGTGCTTGGCTTTGGTTACGTCGGCAGTGCCGGGCCTGGTTTGAACGTCCTGTGTGCGTTGGGGCGGCAACGGTTGCCGTGTCCGCCAGCCACGCGCCAATGGATGTTCCACCAATCGTTGGACAACCGCTACCAGCTCATGGTGCTGGATGTCCCAATGAACAACGCATCTCACCCCACAACCCAAGCCCCGGAGCAAAAAGGAGGTCTCAGTGGCTGACAACGTACAATTTAACGCCCGTGGTGCCGTTCACGCCGGTTCCAACGGCGTTTTGAATACCATTGACGTCTGCCTCACACCCAGCGGAAACTCTGTGGTGCCTATCCCCTATGCCAACATTGCCCGCTCAGCGGACGCTGATAAAACCGCCGGCAGCGTGTTCGGGAATGGCAATCCACTGTGCCATAACAAATCCGAATTCAGTAAAAGTACCGGCGACCAGCCCGGGCGCAACAAAGGCGTCGCCTCCGGCACCACCGAAGGCAAGGCAACCTTTTTAACCGCTTCGACCAATCTATATAACGAAAGCAACCCGGCCGTGCGCTCGTTGGACATGATGGTCTCCAACAACCGCAATACGCCGCCATCCGCACTGATGCAAGACGTCGGTCTACCTGCACTGCCAACTCCGGTTCAGGCTTTGGAAGAACAGGAGCCCGACGGCCCGGACCGTCTTCCCGTACGAATACGCGGCGCCTCCGGCCTTGGTCTGGATTGGCTGACCGGCGAAACCGACGACTAACCCCTGGGCTAACAAGGAGAGCACCCATGAGAATGATCAGCGTCGCCCAGCCGGGCCACCCCGAGGGCAACAACGCCGAGCACCAGCGGGAATTGATTCTTGAGAAACTCACCCCTGGCCGAAAACGGCTTTCCCTCATGCTGCCGGACACACAGCACGAGTTTCATAAAATTCCGCTCGGGTTCGGCGAGACCGTCGCATTCGACGCCGACCTCGGCGAACCGCCGGCCGACCTGGTGCCTGTCACCTTCCTGCGGCAGATCCCCGACGAAGGGCTCGGCCCACTGCGGGATGGCTGGGTCTACGTCTTTGTCAACGGCTACCTATGGCGCGAAGTTCGCTTCAGCCTGGAAGGGCACCAATTGAGAGACGTTCACCTCGGCTGGGAAAAAGGCCTGGACAAGCGCCGTGCCAGCGGCCAGGCCAACGACGTGATGATTCTGCCCTGGAAGCTGGACCATGCCGAATGCACCGTTCAATTGGCGTTCTCTGAAGAACAGTGGAGTTGGGACCGCATCGACCAGTTGGGCGGTATGAACCCCGAAGATCCGCGCCAGAAACAGGGCGAGCGCTTTGAGAGTGCCTACGATACGGACTTCAGCAAACAGCAACGTCTTGACCGCCTGGTCACACTCGACCTGTCCGCTGTCGAGGACGACTTCCAGTCGGTGCCTGAAGATAGCCCCATCCGCAGCGTGGAACCGGGCGAACTGGCCCACACCCGCCAACACTACAACACCCACTTCGACAAAGGCGTCGCCAGCGTCATTCTGCCCGACCGGTTGGGCGAAGCCCGCTACGCCGCCGAAAGCCATCACGAATACCTGACGTTGCTACAGGCCGTTGTCGATGAAATGCTCGGCGTCGCCCCGGACAGCGCCCCGAAAACCCTGGACGAACAAAACGCACTGGCCGAACGCAAGCTCGCCGCCCTGTTCGCGGACCAATTGTTCGCCGGCGCCGACCGCAAATTGCGCGATGGCCCGGTAAGCGACGCCGAAAAAGCCGCCATCGACAAACGCATCGAGGCCCGGGAATTGCTCGACCGCGATGCCCTGGAAACCGCACTGGAAAAGGACGGCTGCCGCCAACTGCTCGACGACGCCCTGAACGAACGTCTGACCCTGATGGCGCTGCTCGACGACCCCGCTTTTTACGCCGAACTCCTCGACCTGCACACCCTGAGCAACCCGGGTTACGTCAAGTTTTTCGAAACCGTCGGTCGCTTGATCCGGCATTTCAACATGCCCATCACCCAACCGTACAAAGACGGCTTTCTCGACCTTGCCGAACAGGAACAACTGCAAGCCCAGGACCCGGGCCCGGACTTCCTGCTGCGCCTGACCGGGGCCCACCCCGAAGAGAAACCCCACAAGCTGCACGCACTGCTGTTCCCGCAAGCGCCGGACGGCGACCCTGGACACGCTAACCCGCTGGTGTGGGATACCACCGAGCCCGATGAGGAAGAACACAGGCTGAGTCCGGCCAAGGTAGAAGAGCTGTTCAAGGACCTTCACTTCGATGCCGGACAGGACTTGCAGCACGACGGCAAAGCCTTCAAGGCCTCGCTCTACGCAGCCCACGCCTTTAACACCCTGCTGGAGCCGCTGGCCGTGGTGGTGCACAAGGATGTGCGGGGCGTACAGGGGACGGAGCAGGACAGAGGAGAGACTTCCCACCAGAAGCAGCAAAAACAAGACGCTTTCGATGCTGCTGTTAATCGGCGGCGCGATCTGATCCAAGAAAACCGCCAACACCACCGCGACTACCAAGCCTCCCTTGATCGCACCCGGGAATCGGCTCAGCAACGTGACCAGTTGATGGATGAGCGCCAACGCTTGTTGGGTAACACCACGCCTGACGAGTTGCGCCGCAACAACCGGGTGGCGGCCGCACGAGTTGACCGGCTTGAGGAACGCATCGCCGAGCTGGACCAGCAACTGGAGATGGAGACTGAAAACCAAGGCCGCCTGACTGCGAAGAAAGCCCACGTTGGTCGCTCGTTGGAGGCCATGGAGAGCCGTATAGAAACACTCCAAAAGATCGGTGACGATACCGGCCCGTTCTCCCTGTTCCAGCGCGCCCGCTTCAACCCCAACACCGCCCCGGTGCGGCTCTATGCTCTGATAGCCGGCGAACAGCTCGAATCCCTCTCGATCAGCCACGACGACTGGATGCACGGCCGGACCCCCGCAGGCATCCTGCCGCCCGGCCACCAGGCCCGCATGGCACGGCTGACTCGCATACGCGACATCGCCGAACGCATCGAGACCCATCGCGGCCCACGCGTTGAATTTGAGTTACCGAACGAGAAGACGATCCGCGTACCGGCTGATCTGGCATTGGAAGACACCGCCAAGTTACACGAATACCTAGCCCACTACGCCCGCCAGACCATGGACACAGCCGAATCCAAGCAGGCCGAGAAGATCGTCCAGATCGGCTTGCGACGCGACGCCAATGTCCGCGCCCGTAACCAGACGCAACTCACGATGGTCGCCCACGACCAGCGCGCCACCATGGCCGAGATCATGGATGAGGCCATTGCCAAGGCCGATGCCGAACTGGTGGAAAACCGCGAAGGCCTGTTCATGTACGAACAGAATTTTTACGCCAGCCGACAAGCCCTGCGGGACAACGCCCAGTTTATGGCGACCACACGCCAGACCATCGCCGACCTGAACGCACACCTGGCGACCTTGGACGAAACCCAAACCCGAGTGCGGTTCGAGAACCGGCTGAAGGGGATGATCCTGGGTGGCCGGGCCATGGGGGTATTGGAGGCGTTTAATGTGACCAATGCGTTGGCAAAGGTGAGTTATGAAAACAAGCGGAGCTTGGCAGACGCATTTTCTGCAATAGTCGATTTAACGGCCACCATCTTAGGCGCTTTCAATGTCGTCCACGAAGGCAAATACGGCGATGTCAAAACCATTAGAGCCCGACTAAAAAACAGGGCGTTAGAAGCCTACGTCAAGACGTTTCCTGTAGATGAGAAAATCCTGGAAAAAGCATCAAAGTTAGCCAAAGCCAGCAAAGGCTTTAACTTGGCATCTGGAGCCTTGGGATCCGCCCTCAGCGCCCTGGATGCCTACGACCGCTGGCTGATGGGCGATCGGGATGCCGCCATGGCTCACGGTTTAATCGCCTCCGGTTTTATGCTCACTGCGGTGAGTGTGTTTACCGATGCCACAATTGGTATATTCACCGTCTCCACTCTTGGGGTATTTGCTGGTTTTTCCATAGTGGTGGGCGGCATTATCTGGAGCGTGTTCGCAGAAGACACTCCCTTGGAGCAGTTGCTGAACAATTCACCGTTCGCGGTTGACCGGACCAAAGCATTCAGCGCCGACCGGGCGGACACGCAAGAAGCCATGGCGCGTTGGGGCTTGTTGACGCCCAATACCTTCGAACACTGGCGCCTGCAAAAACAATGGGCTTTCCACGAAGCGGCGACTCACTTTTTCCACCCCCGGGTCCACTTCTTCAAAGACAGCTTCGTGCGGGACTTCTTCGAGATCAACATCCAGACTCCGTCACTGGAAAGCAGCGGCGACTGGAAACGGGACATTCAGATACGAATCCTGCCTGACGAGCACTGGCACAGCCTGGCTTTGACCACCGGTGCCGGAAATTGGAAACAGGAAGCCAAACCCGGACAGGTCAAAATAAAGTCGGCTGGTGAGCGCCACCGAATATTGATACACCGCGACCTGATCAAGGCGTACGTGCCTGATACCGCCTTGAGCGGAGCACACTTGAGTGTAATGGTCCGAATACGAGTGCAAAGCTGGCCCTTTGGTGAAGATAATGGGGTGCTTCCCGGCTCGGAAGTCCCCTACGTGTTGCCTGCTCCGATGCGCAACGCCGAAGGCCAACCCTTGGTGGACGATAAAGTTGTTTCCGAGCAAGAAGCCGCCGAGCAGAGCTGGCTGATTGCCGAGGGTGAAATCACCTTGATCAAAGACCTGACCTGGAACTGAGTGCGATGCCCTATCTTGAGGAAAAAATGCTTGATGCCCTGGATAAGATAACTGACCCAATAGGCAGGGTCCTATTCGGGCAACAGCGTAAACTCTGGCCCAATCTAAACAGCACAAGAATCTTGACCGAAACAGTTAAGCCTGCCAGGCGCCGAAAGCGTGGCCGAGGCCGGCTGGTCAAGCCTCTCAAGAATTACAGCTTTCACACAAATTTCGATGTTCGAACGGATGGGAAGCAGTGGTTGATTCGATGTGCAACCGGGTACATAGGCAGTAGAGCAACGGGGGGGGTAGTCGCTTTCCTGGCATCCATGCTCTTATTTTTTGGTATTATGGAAGTTTTGACTAATCAGCCACCCTTTTTATTTTTATACCTAGCCTCTCCACTAGTCCTCATAGAAATTTACTACATCCTCAAAATCCGCACCGGCGGCGAAGACACCTGGATCCTTCTCGACCGAACTACCGGTAACGTCTGCTTCTGGAAGCGTAATTCCAAAAAGTCACTGACGGTGCCCTTCGACCAGGTGGACTGCTACTGGTCCACCCGGGCCGGCAGGGGCGGGCCCAGTCACCAGATCGCGCTTATGCCCAAAGTCAACCTACCCAACGAACGTTATCGCTACTGGGAGATCATGCTCGGCTCCGCGGCCATGTATGAACAAGCCCAATATTTCTGGCGGGTTATGAACGACTTCATGGACCGCACACGACCCATTCCCGAAGTACCGGGCCTCATCCATCAAGTCCGCTCGATGGAAAAGCTGGGCTGGAGACTGGAGGACATCACCCACGGCGGTAAAGAGGTACCCATCGAGGAATGGGAGGAAGTGGAAAAGGAGCTCCGTCGAGATGCCGAGGCGCTGGAAGCACGCTTGGAGCGCTTGTTCACTCCTGAATACTTCGATGCTCAAACCGTTTACGACTTTTACCAGAAAGCTCCGGTTCACTTTAAGCGGGATGCGTTGCGTAACATTCTGAGTAAATATGAGATGTTTGCGGGGGCGGGACGTTATCCTGGTTTTGAGTATTGGAAAGAGGAATACGACTCGGAAGTCATCAAACTAGGTGAATTGCTATCCAAACTCCCGTCCCGGGAAAGCTTTTACATGGATTACAGTTAATACTCCAGAGGCACACTTTTGAACAGTTGATGAACAATTCGCCATTCGCGGCGGACCCGACCAAAGCATTCAGCGCCGACCGGCTGGACGAACGCAAGTGGTCCCTGTTAACAAACTGGCTTTCCCATTAAATACAACAGGATCCCACCGCCCGGTGCCTGACCGGGCGGTAAGTGCCTGTTTTAACTCAATTCTTCCTTGGCCAGTACCCAGTCGAGATGCGACAGAGCGTCATACGGGTCCAGTGACACTGCTCGCTCATACAGTTCAGTCGCCTGACTGACCTTTTTCTTGCCGTACATCATCAGCAAACCATCGGCGTATTCGGTCAGCGCGCTGATCGAATGCGGCGCCAGTTCGATGCCGCGCTGGTAGTGCGCCACCCCCTCGTCCCGGTTGGCCCCGTAAGTGACCCCGCCGAACATAGCACCCATTTTGTCGATGATTTCAGCGTGGTAGGTCCCCAGTGCCGTGTGGGCGTCGGCGTGATCCGGTTCCCGGTCCAGCACCGCTTCCAGGCTGTTCTTGACGTGACCGGCCACGCCCTGTTTCCACGCTTCGGCCACGGAAATCACCTGACTGTAGCGCCCCAAGGCAAAGGCGCGATGGTAGTAGGCATTGGGGGTCCCCGGCATGGCTTTGGCCATCGCTTCCATGCGGTCGGAGACCTCCATCAGCAGGTTTCGTTGAACCGACTTGTCGGTTTCCAGATAGTGCGCGTAGGTAGCCTGGGCTTTGGCCCAAAGCGTCGCGCCGACCAGCCCCAGGGACTCCCCAATATCGGCGGCCGCGGCGAAATCGCCCCGGTGGAAATGCCCCCAGCCGGTGAGCAGCTGTTGGGTGGCCGCCTGGGCGTCGCAGCCCGCCTCTTCAGCGACACGGGGGATGTCTTTGAACAGGACCTTTATCCAGTCCGGTGCCGGAAAGGGTTCGCGATCGCCGGCGTGCAGAACAGACCAGTGTTCGGCCAGTTCCTCGTGAGAATAGTCGTAGTCGGTGGCTTCGTAGGGGAACGTGCGCCATTGAGAAACAGTCATATGCAAGCCTCACACGGTAAGTACATCTCAGAGTCTTCAAAATGCACCGACCTGCGCCTCGCCGCCATGACCTGAATCAATGGTTAATGATTGCACAGGCGTAATCTTAAGCTGTGTCGAGCGGCGTCAAGGATGTAGGGACGATCGCCCGATCGAGCCTCTTTTAGTGTGTTTGCTCTAAAGCCAAAGGCTACTCTGACATTGCAAGAAGGGGTATTCCCGGAACATTTCACAGGAGGACACGACCATGTCCAAGAAATTGAAAGAACTCACCCAAGAAAGAGAAGGCTATCGCTCCAAAGTGATGACCTCGGCCCGTCAGATCTATCTGGCCGGTCTGGGCGCCTTCAGTCGTTCAACCGAGGAAGGCCGCAAGCTGTTCGATACATTGGTCACCGAGGGCGAGAAACTGGAAGGGCAGTCCCGCGATTATGCGGAGAAAAAGGTCAGCGGTGTGGTGGATCGGGCTTCCGACAACTGGGACCGCCTGGAATCCGTGTTCGAGGAGCGGGTCGCCAAGGTAATCAACCGGCTCGGGGTGCCCACCCACAACGATGTGAAAGACCTGTCGCAACGGGTGGATGAGCTGAATCAATCGGTGCAGAAAATGCTTGGTTCCGCGTCCAAACCGAAAGCCCCGGCTCGCAGCACGGCGAAAAAGACGCCGGCCTCGACCGCCAAGCAAACGTCCAGTGCGGAGTAGGGCGGATGAACAGTCCCCGGCATTCGGCCGGGGGCTGACGCATGAATGACCGATACGAGGGCGCGCACTATGACTCACACTGATCAGAACCGTGAACTCCGCCGGCACAGCGACCCACCGCGTGTGGCGTTGGCGCTGGCCGGCGGTGGTCCCCTGGGTGGTATCTACGAGGTCGGTGCCCTGCGCGCACTGGATGAAGCGCTGGACGGCGTGGATTTCACCAACCTGTACGCCTATGTGGGCGTCAGTGCCGGCGCCGTTGTAGCCGCCCAGTTGGCCAACAAGATTACCAGCCGTCAGCTCGCACAGATGTTGGTCGGAACCGAAGCCGGCAGTCAGCGGCTGCGTCCGGAAATATTCTTCAAACCGGCGACTCGCGAATACCTGAAACGGGCACTCAGTATGCCCGGCCTTTGGGTCCGCGATGTCGCCGCTCTGGCTCGACGGCCGTTCCGAACCGGCATGACCGAGTTCGCCAGCCGTCTGCATCACGCGCTCCCGCCCGGGGCGTTCGACAACGAACCGATCCACAAACATCTGGACGAGTTGTTCAAGGTCCGTGGCCGCACCAACGATTTTCGCAAACTGGCCAACCGGCTCTTTGTCGTCTCGGTCGAGCTGGATACCGGCGAGGTTGTCGTATTCGGCCAGGACGATCGTCAGGACGTCCCGATTTCCCGTGCGGTACAGGCAAGCACGGCCTTGCCCGGTCTGTATGTGCCGGTAGAAATGGACGGCCACTATTATGTGGACGGCGCCTTGAAGAAAACCCTGCACGCTTCGGTGGCACTGGATGCCGGCGCGGATCTGGTTATCTGCATCAACCCGCTGGTGCCCTACGATGCCAATCTGGCAGCGGCGAACGGTGCTCCCAAGGTCAACAACCTGGTGGACGGGGGGTTGTCCTCGGTCATGTCCCAGACCTTCCGGGCCCTGATCCATTCACGCATGGAAGTGGGCATGGGTAAGTACGCAACGGATTATCCGGACCGGGATGTGGTTTTGTTCGAGCCGGATTCGGACGATTACCGGATGTTTTTCACCAATGTGTTCAGCTTTTCGCAGCGAAAATACGTCGCGGAACACGCCTATCAGAACACCCGACGCTCCTTGCGCGCGCGCCGGGAAACACTGGAACCTGTCCTGGCCCGGCACGGTATCCGGATTCGAAACGACGTACTGGACGACCCGCATCGCCACTTCCGTCTGGCGCGGGCCGAGCTGGACCCGGTCATGAGCCGGATGCACCACCGCAAACACCCGGTGACCAATCAGCTCAGCGATGCACTGGATCGGCTTCAGATAACCATGGCGACGTCGAAGGAGCCTGAGGGTCGGCAACGATTCTGACGAAATCCTCCAAAAAGCGCATTAACCATCTGTTTTACAAGCCTTAAATTAACTATTTCATCACGTGCAGACGATGCGTTACCTGCTGTATTCCCACACCCAGTAGCCAAAAGCCGTGGCACATAAAAGCCATGTGCCAATAACGACTGCGGCCGCAACGTGGCTGATCGGCTTGATTGCCACTTTAGCTGCTTTCGAGCGACTTGCTTCTATCACATTCGATGGCGTCAGCTTGATGACAAGGACGATGCCCAGCGGGACCAAGATAATGTCGTCAAGATAGCCCAGGATCGGCATGAAGTCCGGAATGAGATCAATTGGACTCATGGCGTACGCTGCGATTGCGAGCAGCCGAACGACTATGGGGGGTATTCGGGTCTCGCGCCACAAAATAACCGTCAGCGCATCATGCTGAATGCGTTTTGCCGCAGCTCGCAGCCTGCCAAAGATCACGGTAGACATCTAACTACTTCTTGCGCGATTGGCATCACTCGCAACTCTCAGGGATGATCAGGCCGAGACAATAGCGGGCTATTTAGCCAGGCTTGTTTGTAGTTGTTTCAACTGACCCTGGAGGACAGCTTTTTCCTGCAGTAATTCGCGATTCTGATCGTTGAGAAACTGGTTTCGGTCGTCAGCCGCTGCCACGCGCTCTCTGAGGTCGGAGATCCGCTGCTGGCAGGCCGCGAGATGTTTTTCAGAATCCGTTAGGGCCGCACCAAGCTTCTCCCGGTGTTCGGCGTCGCTATCTCGCTCCAACTGGAGGCGGTCGACTGTCGCTTCCAGCGTTTCTGTTCGCGTTGCCCATTGCGTTATGACGGCCTGGCTCGCGTGCAATTTTTCTTTCAAGTTTTCAGCGTGATCCTGACTGGCCTCATAGCGCTGGTTTATTTGGTCGCGATGTTGTCTCAGCGTGTCGCGGTCCTGTTCGCTGGAACGGAGCTGCTGCGTCAACTGATCCACCTGACCCTCCAGCCCTGACTGGGTCCTGTGGAACTGGTCCCGTTCATGACGGCGATCCTCGGCAATCTCCTGCTGGTAGTGCTCGAAATGGCTGCGGATATCGCGGTTTTCCTGCTTCATCTCTTGGACGGTTGCAGTGGTCTCACTGAGTTTCTCCTGACTTGCCTCCAGTTTGGACGTGAGTGAGGCCGCCCGGAGCTGTTCCTGTTGAAGAGCGTGGGCCTGGGCATCGCTTTCGTTGCGAAGCGCTTCATTGGACTTCTCCAGCCCGCAGCGTTGCTCTTCCAGTGACTCGCACCGCTGCCGCACCTCTTCCAGCTCGGTGCGCCACTGCTGTTCCAGCGTCTGGTGCGCTTCGCGCTCCTGCGTAATACGTTCATCGGCCGCGTATTGAGCTCGCTCATGCAGGGCTTTCACGGCGGCCACCAAGTCAGCCGGGAGTCCGTTCAGATCCGCTGCGGCTTCGCTGCCTGTTTTCCAACGTTTCAGCATTGGCCCGAGAGTGCTGCGACTGCCGGTACCGAGTTCCGATCGCACCCGGTCGACAGTGGGCTCGTCACCGCGTTGGCGGACGCGTTGCGCAGCGTTGGCGACATCCTGGTAAGTAATTCCGGCGCGGGCCATGACATGCCTCATTTTTATCATATAACGTGATATGTAATATTACATTATTTATTCGATAGTTAACAAAATTTATTTAAGATTCCTAACGCACGTTAAATCGCGTTAACGTGCGTTAGTGTGTGGTCTGTTCTATCCTGCTCCTGTAACGCCGGTACATCAGCGGCTCTTGAAAGCACGCCTCGAATTGGAGCGGTCATGGATCCAAAACCCACCGTCAAGTCCACATTACGTAACGCGGAAAAGACCGTATTAGCCGATACGGCTAATCGGTACATCCACATGGCCACCACCGACAACACGCGGCGGACCTACCGTGCGGCCATTCGCAGCTTTGAGCGCTGGGGTGGACGTCTCCCGACACAGCCGGCGACCCTTGCGGCCTATCTGTCCGATCAGGCAGACGCGCTTAATCCTCGCACGCTGGATGTTTACCTGACGGCCCTGGGGCGCTGGCACCAGACTCAGGGATTGCGTGATCCCGCTCGAGACCCCGGCGTGCGCAAAACGTTGGAAGGGATTCGTCGCGCCCATGGTCGGCCGAAACGGCAAGCCCGGGCGCTGCGCCTCGAACACATTGCGGCCTTCCTGGAAACACTCCAGCAACAGCCTGACTCGCTCAAGAAGCATCGTGACTGGGCCCTGCTGCAGGTCGGTTTTTTTGGGGCGTTTCGCCGCAGTGAATTGGTAGCGATTGAGGTGAAGCACTTGTCGTGGGAGCCGGAAGGGCTGGTGGTGACCCTGCCGCGCTCTAAAACAGACCCTCACGGTGAAGGCCTGAAGCGGGCCCTGCCTCGGGGCAACGAGCTGGTCTGCCCGGTCAGCGCCCTCGAAACCTGGCTAGAGCATGCCGGCATTCACGAAGGCCCCGTCTTCCGCGCCGTCAACCGCTGGGATCGGTTGCAATCCCAGGCCCTTTCAGGCGGGTCGGTGAACCGAATCCTGAAAGCGCTTGGGGAAACCTGCGGCCTGGACTTCGTGCCGACCCTGAGCAGTCACAGCTTCCGGCGCGGTCTATCCACCGCCGCCGCGCGGGAAAAGGTCGACTTTGCGCAGATCAAGCGCCAGGGTGGCTGGAAGCATGACGGGACGGTGCGGGGCTACATCGAGGAAGGACAGCAATTTACGGACAACGCCGCAAACACCTTACTGACCAAAGTCGCCAGGTTGATCCGGGACACCGACTAATGGTGAGTGTGGTCGCGGCTGGCTACGCTGCCCGGAAGCACTCAGAATACGATGAACAGGTATCTGTAGTGGCTCACAAAGCTAATCTGTTGGGCCCGCAATTATCCTGAGCAGTGGGACCACATTGGGTGAGAAAGGGCGCCCGGTTGGGCCCAGATTAGCTACGAACCGACCAACCCCTGACCGTCATACTCGACGGTTCCGCAAGGCAGCTGTTCCCGCACCTGCACCACCTGGTCCGTCGTCCAGTTGAGCGACGCTGCAAGCCGCTTAAGAGTGACAGGACGACCCTGGACCAGCTCACGCAATAGCGCCACATGAAGCGTGGCCTCCGCTTCTCCGGTCAGGCCCAGCCGATTCACGATTTCTCGCATATCATTCACGGGGCCTTGCCTTATCCCGCGCAGCAGGATAGTTGTTTGACATCCTTTATAGTCGCCGGTCAGGTTGATGTGCTCCCAGCCCAAGGGAGAAAGATGCCGCAGAAGCGTCTCGTCGATATCCCGGCCGTCTTCGCGCAGTGCTTGAACCGCCCGCTCCATATAAACCGTATTCCAAAGGATAATAGCGCTGACGACGAGATTGAGTCCGCTTGCACGGTAGCGTTGATTCTCGTAACTGCGATCGCGGAGTTCACCGAGCCGGTTCAGGAAGACGGCACGAGCCAGCGCGTTCTTAGCCTCGCCCTTATTCAAACCAACCTGCACGCGGCGACGCAGTTCGACGTTTTGCATCCAGTCGAGTGCGAATAATGTTCGCTCAATGCGGCCCAGCTCGCGCAATGCGATCGCGAGGCCATTCTGACGCGGATAGCTCCCGAGCTTGCGCAGCATCAGTGATGCGGTGACAGTGCCCTGCTTACTTTATTTCGAATTAGTAAGTGCAAGGCTGTCCTTGCCCACCCTTAAGGCCACACCTTGAATTGCTGCCCGTTTCCAGATCCACCCCACCATAGTCAGCACCTGGAAGCGCGACCTATTGGAGAGCGCGTCCGACCTCCTCGAAGGCAAGAGTATAGTCGGTAAGCAATTCGATGAACTCAGCACGGACGAACTGTACCGTGAGATTCGCCGACTGACGGTGGAACGCAATTTTTGTTGCTTAAGCTCCTGGGTGGCTCGTTCCACTTTGGCTGAGCTCCATGTATTTCACAGAGCCCTTCGGAAAATCCTTGCGAACCAAAAGCACTTCATCAAACTGTCACGTCAGTGACACGACGGTGTCATCTCTCAGCTTTATCGTTCAATTGTAACTCGCAATACGGCGAGCTTATTTATTGCAAAAGGTGATCCTATGGCCCCAACTCAATCAACCAATGTGATGCTTCGAGTCGAGAGTATGGGCGTAACCTACCCGGGAAACGTCCTCGCGCTCAAACCCACCAACGTTCACTTTCACAAGGGCGAATTCACCGTGCTACTGGGACTTTCAGGCGCGGGTAAATCCACTCTGCTTCGTTCACTGAATCACCTGGTTAAGCCCACAACCGGGAAGGTTGTGTCTGGCGAGTTTGGTGAACTGACCAACCGTAGAATCCTGCGACAGCACCGCAGCCGCACCGCCATGGTGTTCCAGCATCACCAGCTGATCGAACGATACACCGTGTTACAGAATGTGCTGACAGGCAGACTTGCGTATCACGGTACTTGGCGAAGCCTGCTTCCCCTGCCCCGGCAGGACCTGGAGTTGGCTCTGCAATGCCTCGACCGCGTAGGTCTGGCTGACAAAGCGCTTTCCCGAGTAGATCAGTTGTCCGGCGGCCAGCAGCAGCGGGTTGGAATCGCCAGAGCATTGGTGCAGCAACCATCCATGATTCTTGCCGATGAGCCCGTTGCCAGCCTGGATCCGGCCACTTCTGAAAAGGTACTCGGCCTACTGCGCGATATTTGTCAGGAAGATGGAATCACCGCGGTTATTTCCTTGCACCAATTGGAATACGCCCAGCGTTTTGCAGACCGGATCATCGGCCTTTCGAACGCTCATATCGTTTTTGACGATGCTCCTGAAAACCTGAAATCGAAACACCTGGACGAGATTTACCACCGTTCACCCAGCGTGGTAGCTGCGGAAGGCAAACCAGCCATCCATAAACCTAAGACCACCCCGATAACAACAGACGTACTGGAGATAGCACAATGAAGACAATGATTCACTCTTTGCTGGCTCTGATAATGATGCTCGGCATCCATTGGTCAGCCCATGCCGCAGATACAGACCCTGATCTTTTGAAAGTTGCCTTGCTGCCGGATGAGAACGCGTCAGAACTGATCAAGCGAAACCAACCTTTGAAGGATTACCTGGAAACCACTCTTGGTAAGGAAGTAGAACTGATTGTTACCACCGATTACTCCTCCATGATCGAAGCCATGCGTTTTGGCCGAATTGACCTGGCTTACTTTGGTCCGTTGTCCTATGTGATGGCCAAGAGTAAGAGTGACATTGAACCCTTTGCCGCCATGGTGGTAGACGGGAAGCCGACTTATCGCTCCATCATTATTGCCAATGCGGACTCTGGCGTTGGCTCCTTCGCGGATATCAAAGGCAAGAAAATGGCCTACGGTGACCGCGCATCCACTTCCAGCCACCTGATCCCCAAGACCGTACTCCTTGAGAAGGCAGAGCTCGAAGCCGGAAAGGACTATGAGGCTCATTTCGTCGGTAGCCATGACGCTGTTGCGGTTAACGTCGCCAATGGCAATGCCGACGCCGGAGGGTTGTCCGAAGTTATCTTCGAGCATGTGATGGACCTCGGTTTGATTGATCGGAGCAAGGTCAAAGTGCTGGGCTACAGCGGTGACTTTCCTCAATACCCCTGGGCCATGCGTTCGAACCTGGCCCCTGAGCTGAAGAGCAACATTCAGAAAGCCTTTCTGCAGATCGATGACCCGGAGATTCTCGACAACCTGAAGGCTGAGGGATTCGCGGCAATTACCGACGAAGATTACGATGTCATCCGCGCTATGGGTGTCCTGCTCAATCTTGATTTCGCAAAAATGTGAGGAGTGCCCCATGAACTATACAACGACGGAACCGGCGACTCTGTCGCCGGCCCCGTCGGCCTCCGTGCTGGATGAGCACGCGAAAGGCTGGCGGAAAAAACTCGGACAGTCGCTGTTAGTGCTGCTCATCATTTTTGTCGCAAGTTGGTACGTAGGGCTGCTCAATTTCAATACACTTGCCAATGGCGTGCCAGCCATAGGCACACTCATTGGCGAATCTCTTCCACCTGACTTCACCAATGTGGCCAGCTGGGTGTCGCCGTTAATCGACACGCTTGCGATGAGCATTGCCGGTACTGCCATTGCAGTAACCTTGTCTGTGCCACTGGCATTCCTGGCTGCGCGCAACACCTCTCCACATCCGGTGGTGTTCCAAGTAACTCGAACCCTTTTAAACGGTTTGCGTTCAGTCCCGGAACTGATCATGGGCATCATCTTCGTGGCTGCTGTTGGTTTTGGGGCGTTGCCTGGCGTACTGGCGCTCGGTCTTCACTCCATTGGCATGGTTGGAAAGTTTTTTGCCGAAGCGATTGAGCATGTAGATGAGGCGCCAGTGGAAGCGGCCGATGCTGCCGGCGCTACTCGCTTGCAGGTGCTCTATCACGCCGTGCTGCCACAAGCACTTCCTCAATTCGCGGACGTGTCCATTTATCGCTGGGAATACAATTTCCGTGCCTCGACCGTAATGGGCATGGTGGGTGCCGGTGGTATTGGCTTCGAATTGATGGGCTCGCTGAGAATCATGCAGTATCAGGAAGTCAGCGCCATTCTCATTGTCATCTTGTTGATGGTCACCGTCGTGGACAGTCTCAGTGGCCGCCTTCGTAAGAAATTCAAATAAGGAACGTCGATGAAACCCAAGGTTGTGATAACCCATAAGATCCATGACAGTGTTCTGGATGAACTTGCCCAAGATTGCGAGCTGGTCACCAACCAATCCGGCGCCACGTTGCCCCAGGAGGAAGTGGCTGCGCGCGTTGCAGACGCTGATGCGATGATGGCGTTCATGCCAGACCGAGTTGGAGTGGAGTTCCTACAGGGGTGTCCGCGCTTGAAGGTGATTGGTGCAGCCCTGAAAGGCTATGACAACTTTGATGTGGATGCCTGCACGCGTCATGGGGTTTGGCTGACATTTGTACCGGATTTGCTAACCGTGCCTACTGCAGAGCTAACGGTCGGGCTGACGATCAGTCTCACCCGACAAGTCAAGGCGGCGGACCACTTCGTTCGATCCGGTGAATTTACTGGCTGGACACCACGCTTCTATGGGCAGGGGATCGAAGGCTCACGGATTGGTATTGTGGGTATGGGGGCCATCGGCCAAGCGGTGGCGCAGCGCCTGAACGGATGGGGAGCGGATTTAATCTATTCCCAGCCGGAACGTTTACCCGTGCAGCATGAGCAGGCACTGGGTTTGTCCCATACTCCCCTCAAGATGCTGCTGGCCCAGTCAGATATTGTGATCCTGGCACTGGCGCTCAATGAGCAAACCCTCCACACCATTAATCGCGAAACGCTAACAGGAATGAAACCGGGCGCATTCCTTATCAATCCCTGCCGTGGATCTGTGGTGGATGAGGGTAGTGTTCTGCAAGCGCTTCAATCCGGTCAGTTGGGGGGGTACGCCGCTGATGTGTTTGAGATGGAAGATTGGGCGAGAGAAGATCGTCCGAGGGAGATCGCCCAGGGGCTCAGGGCCCACCCCAACACGCTGTTTACTGCTCACATCGGATCGGCAGTCAGCCAGGTGCGTCTGGCTATCGAGCAACGCGCTGCTCGGAACATTCTGCAAGTGCTTCGGGGTGAGCGGCCGGATGATGCGATCAATGATCCCAGTGGCCGCGAGAGCGGCCCATGCTGAATCTTGTCTGGCTGAAGAGTTTCGTGGCGGTGCTGGACCACAACGGGTTTCAGGCCGCAGCCCGCCAGTTGGACATCGCACAACCCACACTGTCCCAGCACCTTCAAAAACTCGAAAACCAACTTGGCGTTTTATTGGTCCACAGGGGGCGCTCTGGCTGTGAGCCAACCCGGGCTGCCTTAACCTTGTTGCCTTTTGCCCGAAGTCTGCTCCGGCTGGAGGAGCAGGCGAGATCTTCCATTATGGAGGCTCGACTTCGCGTTGGGGCGAGCTCCAATATTGGGATTTATATGCTCCAGCCCTACATCCGTCGTTACAAGGAGCTGGGCGTAGGGCCCGAGGTGGATGTGGTAATAGATTCCAATCCGACTATTGCACGGCATTTATCGGACGGTGAGCTGGACGTGGCGATTATGGAGTGGTGGCATGATCTACCCGGATTCCATGCTCAGGCGTGGCGTAACGAGCCCGTTGTTCTAATCGTTCCGCCTGGTCACCCGTTAGCCCGTCGAACCGATATCGACCGCGATACGCTGTCTAACATGGCTCTGATCGGCGGCGAACCCGGCACCGGCACTGGCCGGCTTTTGGCGACCTACTTCGGTGAGCATGGGCCATTTCCGACGGTATCTATGCAGCTGGGTAGCACCGAAGCCGTCAAGCAAGCGGTTAAGGTCGGACTTGGCGCATCGTTGGTGCTTGAAAGTTCTGTACGGGAGGAGGTCCAAAATGGAAGTCTGGTGGCTATTCCCGTGAGTGAGCCTGGCCTTAGCAAGGAGCTGATGGTGATTTATCCGAGCAGCCTGGACAAACACAGGCCAGTATACTCGTTTGTTGGGCATCTCTGTGAATAGCTATTGGGTCCACCTCACGCATATCTAGCTGGGAATGCAGATACTGAGCCTCACGCTCACTTCGACAACGCAGTATTCCGTCATCTGCATATCGGCAGAATGGGATATCCGGATGACGAACGGTCAGCCAACGATCCAATGCATAATGCAGAAACAGGTTTGCCAGAACTGGCGATAACGGGCGGTAATCCCCCCGAAAAACAGCGGTGATCAAAAGTAGAATTTTCCGTAAGCTAGACGCAGGGAGATTCTGCATGAAGAAGTCACGTTTTTCCGACAGCCAGATCCTGTCGATCCTCAAGCAAGCCGAGAACGGCGTGCCGGTCCCGGAGCTGTGCCGAGAGCACGGCATGAGCAACGCCAGTTTTTATAAATGGCGGGCCAAGTTCGGTGGCATGGACGCGTCCATGATGGCTCGCTTGAAAGAGCTGGAGGATGAAAACCGCCGGCTCAAGAAGATGTATGCCGAGGAACGATTGAAGGCTGACATCCTCAAGGAAGCTATCGAAAAAAAGTGGTAAAGCCGTCTCGTCGCCGTGAGATGGCGCAGAAAGCCGTCAATGAGAAGCACGTCAGTATTCGCCTGGCTTGCTGGATGTTCAGCATCAGCGAGACCTGCTATCGCTACCGGGCAAAGCTCAGCAGCGAGAATGCCGAAATCGCGGACTGGCTGATCCGACTGACCCATAACCAGCGGAACTGGGGCTTTGGTCTGTGTTTCCTGCATTTGCGCAATGTGAAAGGCTTTGCCTGGAATCACAAACGGGTTTACCGGATTTATCGGGAGCTGGAACTGAATCTGCGAATCAAACCTAAAAAGCGCCTGGTTCGTGAAAAGCCTGAACCCTTGGCCGTGCCGGAAATCATCAATGACAGTTGGTCGATGGACTTCATGCACGACCAGCTTAACGACGGTCGCAGTTACCGACTGCTGAATGTGATTGATGACTTTAACCGGGAAGGCCTTGGCATCGAAGTGGACTTCTCGCTTCCGGCAGAGCGGGTTATCCGATCACTGGAGCAGATCATTGAGTGGCGTGGGAAACCGCGCTCTATTCGCTGTGACAACGGTCCTGAGTACATCAGCGGCAAGCTGTCAGCCTGGGCCGACAAACAAGACATCAAGCTGGCGTTTATCCAGCCGGGCAAACCGCAGCAGAATGCCTATATTGAACGCTACAACCGAACAGTCCGTTACGATTGGCTGGCGCAGTATTTGTTCGACAGCACTGAAGAAGTCCAGGACTATGCCACTCGCTGGCTCTGGCACTACAATCACGAACGACCCAATATGGGACTCGGAGGGATTACCCCTCAACAGAAGTTGGCCATGATGGCCTAAGGTCTACTTTTGAACCCCGCTAAAAATGGGGGGATTACCCTGATATTCATTCGCGTACCCGCTATTGGAATTAACGGCGGATTTCTCGCTCTGTTCGCCCAATGAGTGTAGTTGCAGAATTGAATTTTTAAAGCACAACTCATGCTGAAATGAAAATTATTTAGCAAGGGCCAGTCGTCGACTAATTACTGCGCAACTTTATGAATTGTGGAAAAAATGGTGTCGATATCATTGATGCCAAAGGCTTAGCGTACAATTTTTTCCGTTTCGTGAACTGACCCCTGCTTGGTGGTGTAGAGCATCCGGGCCCGCATCACCTCGAATGAGTAGCCCCGGCCATCGCGGTTCTTGTCCTTGGCCAGCCGGTTGATCGACTCCGTGAAGGCATTGGTGACTGGGATGTCGTCAATCCAGGCAGCCAGCGCCTGCTCAGCATCTCGCCGGCTGGCACAGTCCCAGATGTGGTAGAACCGCTCCTTGTGCTCGTAGGCTGCCAGGAGCTGGGGGAAGGCCCCCATTCAGGTTTCCATGATGAGACGTTCGCGGTCGGAGACGTCGTGAGCCCGCTTCAGCAAGGTCTTCCGGTCACCCTTGAGGGTTCGGCGTTGGTTGGCCTTCAGCTCCTTCCTGAGCCCCTTGCGGACCTTCTCCAGGGCTTCGTTGGCCATACGCACAACATGGAACTTATCGACCACGATGCGGGCCTGTGGCAGCGCCGCCTGGACGGCACGGCGATATGGCTTCCACATGTCCATGCTGACGATCTCGATCTTGTCGCGCTCGGTCATGCTCATGAGCCGCTTCGTCACTGCCTCCTGCTGACGACCGGGCAGCAGGTCTAACAAGGTACGCTCCTCCAGGTTGGTCAGGATGCAGAGGTAGCGGCGGTTCAGGTACAGCTCGTCGATACCTAGGTAGCGGGGTGTCTCGAAGCGGTGCGCACTTGCGGTACCTCGCAGACTTCGCCAGGTTGCCGATCCAGGCACCGGAACCCCCCAGGGCGATCAGGGCCAAGGTGCCCAGACAGCAGGCCGACGCGAGCAGGCTGCAACCCCGCCTGCGATTAACGACTCGCGACCGGATTGTGACTCGGAATTCAACTCTGATATTGCAATTACACCTTCTACGGCCTTGTTCGATAGGTTAAGCTTGAGGCCGTAGTCAACTACGGAGTCAAGGCAAATGCCGGATGAAATGAACTCATTGACCATCGGGGGGCTGGCTAAGGCGGCGAACGTCTCAGTTGAGACCATCCGCTACTACCAGCGACGTGGGTTAATACCTGAGCCCCAGCGTCCTCTCGGGGGTATTCGACGCTACGGTCCCAGCGATATCGGCAGGTTGAGCTTTGTGAAAACATCGCAGCAGTTAGGCTTCAGTCTCGATGAGGTCAGCGACCTGCTCCGACTCGAAGACGGCACCCACTGCCAGGAAGCCAGCACTCTCGCGGAGCGCAAGTTGCACGACGTACGTGGGAAGATCGAAAAGCTACAGCAAATTGAGGTTTTACTGAGCGCCATGGTTGATCGGTGCTGCGCCCAAGAGGGCAATATCTCGTGCCCCTTAATTGCGTCATTACATGAAGGGGTTGGGCGAAAATTTTGTACCTACCCTAGCCAGAGTGGGCCCCCTGCCAAACCTCAGTGACAAAGGGCAACCCCGCAGGCCCTCAGAATGTCCAGTGTGACCAGCAGAGTACGGCGGGGAAGTTTTTGGGCAACAGCCCCAAACAGAGGTGCTATTAGGGCGTAGGCAATCATCTTCAGGGCCAGCGCAATGCCGAGCACCTGGCCCGCACTGCCGCCCGTCAGTCATGGGCCAGCGGCGCCAGCGCCACCGTCGTTAGCCCGGTCCCTGCCAGAGCGATTAGCTGGGCACTAGAAAGGCGTTGGTAGGTGTGAATGATCAGTGGGGGGGGAAAGATGCTCAATGGCCATAGCTCGAATCAGTCTGCGGTGTGGTGTAACGATTCAATAAATCGGGGAACCGGCGATCGATGACCGAATAATCCCGTAACGTAAAGCGAGCGTGGCGTTCACAAAATAACGGGCGGTTCCTTTGGTCTTGACGAATTGCTGCCTACTATAAGCAATGCCCCCCTCAAGAGCGAAAGTACTGTGGGCTAATGCCTTTCACTGGAACCCCATAGCGAAGAACTGCGTATGAGTAGCCTCCATGAAACCGCCTATCCGCGATTGAAGGCGGTGGTCTCGGATCAAGAACTGGCAGAAATTTATACACCCTCTACCCAGGAACGATCCTTTGCCCGAAAGCACGGTCGAACTCCGGCTGCTCGTGGCGCCCTACTCATTCTCCTGAAAACAGTGCAGCGTCTGGGCTACTTTGTCCATCTCAAAGCCGTTCCCCAATCCATTACAACGCACATTCTGGCGTGCGACGACCTTTCACATCTCGCATTGAGCCAGCTCAGGGTCTACGACCGCAATGGCGGCGCCCGTCAGCGGATGCTGGAGACGGTTCGTCAACAGGTGGGCATCAAGGCGTTCACCGTTGAAGGCAAGGCAATTGTACGGGAACTAGCGCGTGAAGCGGCCACCACCAAGCAGGACCTGGCGGACATCATCAATGTGGTGATTGAAGAGCTGGTGCGCCAGCGTTTTGAGTTACCGGGTTTTTCAACGTTGCAACGGACCGCGCGTCAGGCTCGCAGCACGGTCAATACCGGTTACTTTCGGACGCTCAATGTGGGTTTGACAGCGCATCAAAAAAACGAATTTGACCAGTTGCTGCAAGTGCCGGATGATTCCCCTCATACCAGTTGGCATAAGTTGAAACAGGAACCCAAAAAGCCGACCAATACGGAAGTGAAGAAGTATCTTCAGCACCTGGAATGGCTTCAGGGTTGGTGTCAACAATTGCCCGCTGTTGATCACATTCCCGCCGCCAAATATCACCACTTCATACTGGAAGCACGAGCGCTGGGCGCGGCCAACATCAAGGCCATGCAAAGCACCAAACGCTACGCTTTGATGGTTCTGCTGGTCCATGCCCAATTGCGTCGCGCGATGGACGATGCGGTCGACATCTTTGTTCGCAAGATGCGCAACATCAAAACCAAGGCAGAAGCCAACCTGAACCAGTATCACCTGGATCACATGAAACGCATGGACAGGCTGGTGGCTCAACTGCGTGACGTACTGACCGCCGTCCAGGAAGCGCCAACGGACTCCGAGCGAGGTGCCCGAGTGGCGGCTGCCATCCAGAGCGATCCTGATGAATTACTGGCAGAGTGTGAGGAACACATGGCCTATGCTGGCAATAACTTCATCCCGTTCATGCTGCAACCCTACCGCCCGTTACGCCCCCTGTTATTCAATTGCCTTGAACTACTGGATCTGGCGGCAACCAGCCACGATCAATCTTTGATTGAGGCGATTGCGACTCTGAAAAAGCACCGGCACAGCCGTAAGGAATGCCTTGTCCTCAGTAGTCAACCCGTCGACGTGTCCTGGCTACCGGAGCGTTGGCGCCGTTTGGTATTGGGGACCGGGCCAAGCCAGCTGCCCCCCGGGATGGTCTACCGGAAGTATTTCGAGCTGGGCGTACTGACACAGGTGAAGCGTGAACTGATTTCCGGCGATCTCGCGGTCGCGAATAGCGACCAGTACAGTGACTACCGCGATCAGCTGGTGGATTGGAGTGTCTATGATGCCCAGATAGCGGACTACAGTGCGATGATTGATATCGAATCCGACCCAGCCGCTTTTGTGGTACAAGCCCACTCCCGGTTGAGCGAAACGGCCGACCGCATTGACCGTGGCTTCCCGGAGAATGAATACGCCGTCTTCCATGGTGAAGATCTGGTGATCCGGAAGCACCGCCGTAGAGCGCCTCCGGATGGGTTAGCTGAGATTGATAAGCAGTTATCCCAAAATATGCCCGAAAAGAACATTCTCGACATCCTGGTGGAAGCCGAAAAATGGCTGGGCCTCCACAAACGCTTTGGGCCACTTTCCGGATTTGAGGGCAAGCTGGACGACCCCCGTACCCGCTTTGTTTCGACCTTATTTTGCTATGGCTGCAATCTCGGGCCAACTCAGACCGCGCGATCCATCACGACGCTTAATCGCCGGCAGGTGTCCTGGCTCAACCTGCGGCACGTCACCGAAGAGCGCCTGGAGCAGGCGATTGTACAGGTTATCAATGCCTACAACCGCTACCGGCTGCCGCGACACTGGGGAACTGGCCAGCGGGCCTCCGCCGATGGCACAAAATGGAACCTGTACGAACAGAATCTGCTATCGGAATACCACATACGGTACGGTGGCTATGGCGGGGTGGGCTACTACCACGTCTCGGACAAATACATCGCGCTGTTCAGCCACTTCATTCCTTGCGGCGTTTATGAGGCCATTTACATCCTTGATGGACTGATCAAAAACGACTCCGATATCCAGCCTGACACCTTGCATGGCGATACTCAGGCGCAAAGTGCGCCCGTCTTCGGGTTGGCTTACCTGCTGGGTATCAACCTGATGCCCCGCATCCGGAATCTGAAGCAGCTGGTGTTCTACAAGTCTGACAAACGCCAACGGTATGAGCACATCAATGCTTTGTTCAGCGAGACTATCAACTGGAAACTGATTGAAACCCATGTGCCGGACATGCTCCGGGTGGCGCTATCGATTAAGGCTGGAAAAATCGCACCGTCTACGGTACTGCGACGTTTAGGTACCGCAAGCCTCAAGAACAAACTCTACTTTGCTTTCCGGGAACTGGGGAGGGTCGTTCGGACAACCTTTCTTCTGGACTACATTGGCAGCGTGGAGTTGCGGCGAACCATTCATGCGGAGACGAACAAAACGGAAGAGTTCAACCAGTTCGTGAAATGGCTGTTCTTCGGCGGCGAGGGGGTGATCGCCGAGAATATCCGTCACGAGCAACGGAAGGTGATCAAATATAACCACTTGGTGGCCAACCTGGTCATTCTTCACAATGTGGAGTCGATGACGTTAACCCTTAAAGATCTCAAAGAGCGCGGTCATCATATTGATCACGATATTCTCAAAGGGCTGGCCCCATACCGCACGGACCATATCAACCGATTTGGCGATTATACGCTTGATTTTGATCGGCAGGTTTCACCCATGAGCTACAACGCCAAAATAATTTAAATACAATAGGTTAAGGCAAATTTTGGAGGATTGCGTCAGAATCGTTGCCGACCCTCAGCCTCATCCCCGGGCACTGCCGGCGGGGATTCCCGATACTGACGACTGAGGGTTTCCAGGTAGTCCCGGGCGTCGGGCGTCAACCAGGAGGCGACCAGGGCGAACACTTGGCGGATGCCCTGGTTGATGGCCGCCTCATCCAGCGATGTCACACCCCGTACATATTCGAAATTCAGCCAGAACGTGGTGATCAGCGCGATGTTTTCCGCCAGGGAGTCGATCTCTTCGTCTGTGGCGTTCAAATAGCCCGCGGTTTTCAGCCCCTGGCAATACGCCCGGGAGGTCACCACTTTGCGGTCCATAACGTGCCGAAACCGCCGTCGCCAGAACGCATTGCCGGACAGTAACCGGTTCAACTCCCAATAGATGAAGCGATAGCGGGCTATGGTCTCGAACACCAGATGCAGGTAAATCCAGGTGCCGGCCGGGTCGGCCACGGGTAGGTCGGGCGGCTGTAATACGCAGTCGATCTCCGCCTCGAACCGGTGGAAGAGGGCGTCGACAATGTCGTCCCGGCTGCGGAAGTGGTAATAAAGGTTACCCGGACTGATGTTCAGCTCGTCCGCGATGTGATTGGTGCTGACGGCCGTTGCGCCATGGACGTTGAACAGCGCCAGCGCGCCGTCGAGGATGCGCTGTTTGGTGTCGGATCGCGTCACGGGCGTCTCCCTGTCGTCGAATTCAGGACGCCCGATGATTGTCCGTTGCCCGAAGCATCCGGGGGTTGATGTGCGTCAAGATTCGCGATCGGGCGATCCGTATTCTGGAACCCGGACCGATGAATGCGCCGATCCGCGCCGCGATCCCAAACAGGACGAGCCCAGTGCCCGTCAAGTCTACGAGAGAGGAGTTCGACCATGACTGAAGCAAAGGAAAAACACCCGGGCGCTCACACCGCCATAGAATTCACCCGTCAGATCTGGCTGGCCGGATTGGGCGCTTATGTCCGGGCCACCGAAGCCAAGAACCGGGAAGCCCTGGACAAACGCAGAACGGACATCGAGCAACACGTTCGTTCCTCCTGGGACGACTGGATCGGCAAGGCCACCGAGAGCTGGAGTGACTGGAGCCAGACACTGGAAGACCAGTTTTCGCGCACCCTCGGCAGCGTAGGGGTCGCGACCCGCGACGATGTCCAGCGGCTGGCCGAACAGGTAGAAGCGCTGAACCGAACCGTCCAGGAACTTAAAGACAGTCGTGATGAAGGGAACAGCTGATTACGCCTCAAGAACCGCTTGAATGTGGGCGCGCACCTGTCGATTGAAAGCCATTTCAAGGTGCCCTACCGCGCCCACCGGTATGTTGTGATGGTTGGGAGCCGGGGGGAGCAGGGCACTTTGGCGCGGCGAGACGATGGTGTCGCAACGGCTGTACAGGTTGAAGATCGGTACCGGCGTAGGGACCCGGTTCAAGGTCTGGAGCCATGGGCTGTCCGGCTCCATTTGCCGGGCATTGCGGCCCAGCCCCCAATACGCCAGGCCCGTACCGTGATGCGGCGTGCCCAGCAGGATCAACCGATCGACCCGATTGGCGCCATACCGCTGCAGGTAGCGTCGCGCCACCAGGCCGCCCATGCTGTGCGCCAGGATTGTGATTGTTCGCGCCTGGCTGCGCAGGCACAAGGCTTCGATGGCGGTGTTCAACTGCTCTACGTGACTGTCCAGATCCCCGAAAACCGGTTCCAGATTCAGCGTTTCCAGGGGCCGATTCCCCTGCGCTTCGAGCGACCGCAGCAGCGGTCGCCAAAAACCCTCGTTGCAGGCGTAGCCATGGACCAGCAGTAAAGGTGGTATGTCACCGGTGACGGGTTCGGTCACGGCGCGGTGCCTGGGAAACACCTGCAGTGCCGAATACAACTGCGAGAGCGCCAGCCATTCCGCCAGGAACAATCGCAACCCGGATCCGACCGATAAACCGGCCTCGGGATCCTGTTTGTCCGCATATCGGTGGGACAGGATGAAGAGCAGGGCGGTCGCCACCGTCCGAAGCGCCAAAGCCAGCAACACAATGCCGGACATCGCCTGCCATCCAGACAGACGTTCGGTTCCGATGGCAAGCGCGATCAGCAGTGCGTAAGCCAGCAGTTCGAAGGCCAGCAACCCCTGTAATCGACGCGCCAGCATGATCGGTTACCTACCAGTGCAGCCCGCGCATCAGGTTGGCCAGTAACAGCTGTTCCTGACTGGGCCGGCTCTCTTCAGGCATGGCTTCGTGTTGGCCGAGGGCGGCGGACGACTCCGGAAACATGCGAAACGCCGTGTTCATCAGGGTCTGCATCATCCTCGGCGAGACCGCATGAGCGACCTGGGCCGCCTTGCCCAGTCGTGTCGCCAGACGCTCCGGTTTTTCGATGATGGCGCGGGCCACCAGATCGGCCGCCTGCTCCGGTGTCAGAGTCGGAACGCTCTGGTAAATCTGCGTCGGGGCGATCATCGGGGTGCGCACCAGGGGCATATTGATGGTGGTGAAGTCGATGCCGGAATCGGCTAATTCGGCGCCGGCACAGCGCGAAAAGGCCTCCAGTGCGGCTTTCGAGGCCACATAGGCCGAGAAGCGCGGCGCATTGCTGAGCACGCCGATACTGGAAATGTTCACCACATGCCCGCGTCCACGCTGCTCCATGCTCGGCAGAACGCCCATTGTGACGCGCAAACAGCCGAAATAGTTGAGCTGCATGGTGCGCTCGAAGTCGTGGAAGCGATCGTAGGAGTGGTTGATGGAGCGACGGATGGAACGCCCGACGTTATTGATCAGGATGTCGATCTGGCCGTGGTCGTTCAGGACCTGGCCCACGAACCGGTCGCAGTCTTCCATGTCCGAGAGGTCGGCACTGTAGATAAAGGCCGTCCCGCCTTTTTCCTCGATCTCGGTCTTGGTCTGCTCCAGTTTTTCCACCCCGCGGGCCGCCAGAACGACTTTGGCGCCGGCCTCGGCCAGCTTGAACGCGGTGGCCTTGCCAATGCCCGATGAAGCGCCGGTGATGACGACCACCCGGTCTTTCACCTGGCCGGCGAGACTGCGGTCGATAAACAGGTCCGGGTCCAGATGCCGTTCCCAGTAATCCCACAGACGCCAGGCATAGTCTTGCAGTTCGGGGCATTGAATGCCGGAACCGGCGAGCAGGCGTTGGGTCTCGCGGTCGTCGTAGCGTGTCGGCCAGTTCAGGAACTGGAAGACATCGGGTGGCAGGTCCAGCTCCCGCAACAGCTCGTTGGTGACCCGCTGTATCGGTTCCAGACCACCCAGCGTCCGCAACAGGGCCGGCGGGATAATGTCGAACACACGTGCGTTGACGCGCAGCGCCATTTCCGGGGCATGGGCGGCCTTGGCGAAGATATTCAGGATTTCACCGAACCGGTGAGGGTGGGAATCGACCAGGTGAAAACAGCGATTGTCCTCGCCGGGCACGTGCGCAATGTGGTCCATGGCCGCGACCACATAATCCACCGGCACCAGATTGAAGCGCCCGCCTTCGAGCCCAACGATCGGCGCCCAGGGTGGCAGCAGTTGCCGGGTCTTCTGGATCAGTTTGAAGAAATAGTAGGGGCCATCGATCTTGTCCATCACCCCGGTATTGGAATCGCCCACGGCGAAACCGGGCCGGTAGATACGCCAGGGTACCCTGGCTTCGCGCCGGACAATGCCTTCGGATTCGTGTTTGGTGCGGAAGTAGGGGTGATCGAGGTCTTCGGCCTCGTCGAACATGTCCTCGCGGAACACACCCGGGTAAAGCCCGGCGGCCGCGATGGAACTGACCAGATGCAGACAACCGACGTTCAAATCGTTGGCCAGCTCGACCAGATGGCGTGTGCCATCGATATTGGCCAGTTGCTGGCTTTCGGCCGAGGCTTTGAGGTCGTAAATGGCCGCCAGATGAAAACAGTGATCGATCGTTCCGGTCAGCCGCCGGCGATCCGCCTCGCTGACGCCCAGGCCGGACTCGGCGAGGTCCCCCGTGATCGGGATGATGGTCTCACTCGAGGCGCCGCAGAATTCCAGCAGTTGCTCATATTTGGGCCGCGACCGGGCGCGGACCAGTACAAATACCGTACCGCCGCGCTCAACAAGACGCTGGACCAACCGTTTACCGATAAAACCGGTCGCACCGGTGACGAAATAATTCATGGATCCGGACCTCCCTCTGTCCGCCGAAGGCACTGACGCCATCACCCGTCTAGATTAGCAACCCGGCGAGGGGGAGAAGTGATCTGAGTCATGGTTTAGCTTCGGAGTCATTCCGCTTCCGTAGCCAGCGTGTGAAAAAACCGGCGAGTGGCCTCATCGGACGGAAAATAGCTCTCGATCATCAATTCCTGCAATCCCACATCCAGCGCGGTACCGAAACTGCTGAGCGTGGAAAACACGCTGAGGTGCTGACCGTTTATCTCCAGCTCCGAGGTCAGCATGGGGCCTTCCCAGCCTTGCGGCTCCGGGGCGTGCCAGTCTGCGGGCGGGTCCATGCTCAACAGCGTCTCCAACAGCTCGCCAAGTTCCGGGTTTGGCCGGGTTTGCAGCTGCAGCGTGAGGCGTCGTAACAACAGAGCGGCGACGTCATCCCAGTTCGTCATGTAGGGCCGCAAGCCCCGATGGTCGAAGATAAGTTCCAGCATGTTGATGCGACCCTGCAAGCGATCTGGCGGTAACAACAGGGACATCAGTCGGTTGAGCGAGCGGTTGGCCATGTGCAGATCCCAGAGGCTGTTCAGCACGACAGCCGGGTAGGGGTCCTGGTTGTCGAGCATGACATTCAGCGCCTGGCGGACCGGTTGCATGGCGGCTTCGTCCAGCGGCCTGTCGAAATATACCGGAGCGTAGCCACACTCTGTCATGAGACGGTTGCACTCGCGATGGCTCAGGCCCATGACCTCGGCGAGCTTCAGCAGGATGTCGCGGCTGGGCTGGGCACGTCCGGTTTCGATAAAGCTGATGTGACGGGCTGAAACTTCGGCTTTCAGGCTGAGATCGAGTTGCGAGAGTCGTTTTGTGCGTCGAAATTCCGCGAGCGCATGGTTTGCTGATCCCATCGGTGAGGTTCCGTTGCGACTTCGTGAATGGCCATTCTGGCCCAAGGACGTTGGCAAGACCATTACCTGTCAGGTAATTGAGCCGCAACCACGAGAAGCGGACAGTACAGGCTCAATCCGTTGAAAAGAGGAATCCAGCCATGATGAAAACCCCCAGCTTGTCCGCCACCTTGCTCACCAATATCGTAACGTCGGCGATTGCCGGCATTGTATTGATCTCAGCGCCCGGTGTTATCGGACAGTTCATGGGCGGCGTGGCACCCTGGCTGCTGCGACTGGTGGGCGCAGGCCTGGTGTTGTTCGCGTTGGGCGTCTACGGCGTAAGACGCAACTTGCCAGCCGCCAATACCGGTGTCGCCTGGGTACTGGCATTGGACCTGGCTTGGATCGCGGCGACACCGGTCGTCATGGTGGTCTACGCACAGGCGCTCAGCCTATGGGGACATCTGCTATTGGCCGATGTCGCTTTGTTGGTCTCAGTGTTTGCCGGGCTTGAGTGGTACTGGCTGAAACGCTTGAAAGGGACCGCCGTTGCCTGAGCAGCCAGAACTGATTGTGGGATGAACTGACGCGTTCGCGCGTTGAAGCTCGTGGCCGGGTGATTGAAAACCCGGCCGACGTCCGTACGGATGTATAGCTGATTCATTTTGGCCGGCTGTAGAGTAGAGTTGGGCTGACCGCATACTGATCCTCTATTTCCTGTAATCTTTATTACAGGAAGTAAGGGGTTGGCGGGCTTTACTGCGGGTTAACCTTCGATCAGTTCCGATCTGTCAACCCCATTTTTAAGGCTAAATTGTTCTAAGGCGGACGACTGCTCACGGCGGTTTTCGGCCTGCTTTTCCAGCACTTCGACGCGATAGATCAACACTGGAAACTTCTTATCCAACTCTTGCACGGTCGCCCCCAACCATAGCACAACGGCCAGGGTCACGCTGGACGCGACCGCCGACACGTTCACTTGCAGGTTTCCGGCTTTGTCAGTCGTCGCCATCGGCTTCACCGGTGTCGGCCTCGATGTCTTCGACGGTCAGCGCTTCCAGCACCACGGCGGTACCGCTCACAATGGCCTGTTGTGTACCCGGTGCCAGGTTCACGCCCAGAGCCAACGCGCCCAGGGACACCAGACCGGTCAGCGAGACGCGTAACGCCTTGCCGCGCAACTTGTTCAGTAGTCGTTTGATCATGCCCAGGCTTCCTCTATTGCGGTGTAATATTGATCTCCGTCCCCGTCGTCCAGGCCCGCCCAGGTGGCCGGCTGGTTCGGGTCGCGGTCGCGTGTGTCCAGGTGCAGCCCCGGCCAGGGCTCCCAGTCGGGATAGGCCCCAACGCCGCCGAACACACCCACGGCGCGAGCCTCGGCCACCAGGCCCGGAAGATCGGCGACAGTCGCGCCCGGTATCAGCACATCGGCCGCCCGGACCTGGCCCCACTTGGTGACGTTGTGCATGGAATCGCCCGCACCCGGACGCCCCAGGGCTCCGATTGCGGGGCTGATCTGGACCGGTCGCCCGATGCGGCGGCGGAACTCATCCAGGCCGCGCAACAGGTCTTCATCCATCAACGGCCACCACTGGCCGAACTCGTGCGGTTTGAAATAGCGTAATCTCACAGTTTGCCCCTTCCAGACCCAGGCCGCGCCGTACAGCGCCGCCAGGCCGCCCAATACGGTCGGCCAGTTCATTACGCCGACACCCTTGGGGCCGACATGGCATAGACGTTGGTATCTGTAACCGTCGCGTCGTCTTTGGTGTCGTACCAGGTCACCAACACCGTGTGCTGGATGCCGCTCAACACGGCCAGATCGGAATACCCGAACTCGGCATCAGACGCCGCCCCGCCTCCCGATGCTTCCGACTTGATCAACTTGACGCGGGTCGCGTTCGCAATCACATCATCGGGGGCTTGAAAGAAGTATTCCGCTGACGCTTTAACCAGGTACAGATTCCAATCCGGGGACCGCGCCCCCCAGGACAAATACACGTCGTTTTCGTGTCGGATGCCGGTTAATGGCGTCGGCGTGTTGATGGCCTGCCCGGTCCAGGTGCCGAACTGCACCCCGGCCCAGGTGGCCCCGCCGTCTGTCGTTCGGAAAAAATAGAACCGTTCCGGGTTGTCGCCGTCGCGGACGCACAGTACCACCCGATTGTTATCGATTCGTACCGGAACGCTTTCGCTGAACGTGGCGCTGGCCTGCTGGTTATCGTGGATGGTGACCAGGCCGCCCCAGGACTGGCCGTTGTCGGTGGAGAACAGCGCCCAAATCTTGTCGCTCGCATAGAAGATTTGCATCAACCCTTGCGCGGTTTCCACGCCCTTGCCGAACGGTACCGCGACCGGCTCCGCGCCGAACAGGCCCATGATGCTGGTCGGGCTGTTCCAGGTGGCCGCGTTGTCGTCGCTGTACATGTAGACCAGATCGACCTGCGCCGTGCCCGAATTGTATTCGCGGGCAAAGACGATGATTCGCCCGGTCGTCGGGTCCAGGCACAGGCCCGGATTCCGCCCGGCGTAACCGCTGGCCGGGTCATAAAGCGTTGTGTCTGCGCTCCAGGTTTTCCCCCGATCCGCTGAGGTTCGGTAGACGATCCGGGTCGTGTTGTCGTCGTGCAGCTGCGCCCGCTGATGGACGCACAACAGACGCCCGTCTTTCATTTCCACCACGCGCGGCTCTGAATGGTAGTCGGTGCCGTCGCTGGACTGGCCGACCACCACGCGATCCAGGTAATACTCGGTGTTTCTTTTCAGCTTGACCGCACCCGGTGCGCTGACATGACTGCCCATTACCATGGTTACGGTCTCCGCAGTTCCAGAACGGTCACCGCCTCATCGACGGACCCCACGCGAATGCCATAGACGGCGCTTTCCGCGTTCAACGTCACGGTGCCGCCGGGTTCAAGCTCCAACCCGCTCCCGGTCGTCACGCCCGCGCCTCCAATGCGAATCGAATCCGCCGCCGAACTGGGCAGGCTGATCATGACTTCGCGCCGATCCACGTTGGCCGGTACGATCTGGGTCGCCGCCGCGCCCACGGTCACATCACCGGGCATGGAAAAGGTATCGCTCGGCGACAAGGCTTGTTGCAGGCTGTCGAGGTTGCTCACCGCGACGCTTGACGCCGCTGCCTGTACGTCCCCCTCACCGCTGGCGATAACGATCAGTTCCAAGGAGTTGCTGTTGGTGTGGGTGTTCTCCACCCGCACCGTCTCCGCGACCTGCTCGAAGGTGATGGTTTCTCCCAGGTCGGCGGGGGCGGTCTCTGCCCCGGTGCGGAACAGTACCGGCCCGTCTGCCTTGCGCACCTTGATTTTGCGCACCAGTCCGGCGCCTGGCATGGTCATCTGCTGACCGGCGGCCAGCTTCATATAAATCGGCTTCATGCGCGGGCACCCCAAATTGCCAGACCGGCCAGAACCACAAGGCCGATCATCATTTTTTGCGACGTGGCGGCCACTTGCGCCCCGTTGCTGGCTCGGGCGGTGGTGGACTCCACCAGGTCATAGGTTCGTCGGTTGTTGGTGTCGATGGCGTCGAACACTTCGGCGCTGTTGTCGCTCACCAGTTCCAGCGAATCGCGCCCGAATCCGTAGGATTCAACGAGCGACCGCTCCCCAAAATCCAACGCCCGGTCGGTGGTGGACTCCGACAGGTCGAACGCCTCCCCGGCCAGGTCTCCGGCCATATCAATAGCGCCGCCGTCCGTAATGGTCACGTCGCCATCGGAGCGGATCGCGCCCGCCGCCAGGTCACCCTCTTGAATGTTGGTGCTGTTGTCCTGGCGGTTGTCGTAGTTGTAGGTTTTATCGCCCGACTTTTTAGACGAGCCAAACAGATTCAAGCCCATGCGGCCCCCTTATCGGTTCATGATCCAGAGGCCACCCAGGACAACGGCGGCAATGCCGATCAAGCCCGGCATGGACACCGCGCCGCCCCGGCTGAAATTCCGGTCGCCGAAGCTTCCGCCTGAATTTTCGTTTGCGGTGTCGCCGCGCGTTGATTCGTCGCCCGCGCTCAGGCTCCAGCCATCACCGCCCAATACGTCGCCTATCGGTCCCATGGTTCGGCCCTTAGTTGTGCTTTGTGTAGTAGTAGATGCCAGCGACCACCAGGCCGCCCACCAACAGCTTGTTGGTCAGGTTGGAAAAGGTCAGGCCGCCGATGGCGAACCCGCCGGTAAACAACCCGATGGCCCAAATAAACGGGAGCGGCATATCCCCTCCCCTTACTTGAGAAACTTAGAGGCCAGGGCCGCCGCCCCGACCAGGGCGCTGATGGCGGTCCAGTTGACACCCTGCATCAACGGCTTACCGGTCCCGCCGGTTTGGTCGTTGGTGCCCGGAATGCCGCTGTTTTCGGCTTCGAGTTGCTCTTGGTCGTCACCGCCCCACCACTCTTGCACGCCCTCGATCTTGCCCGAGACGTAGCCGGTGGTTGCGTCGTAATAGTCGCCCACTTTTTGCCAAAGGCTCATGTTTCACCCGTTCTTTGAAGGAATGACAAGGGCCGGTTTCCCGGCCCCGGATGGCTTACCGGCGACCAATGCCCCGGCGGCCTTTGGCCTGACCCGCGGGCTTGGTGCTGCGCCAGTCGCGGGCCTGCTTCGCGCTGATGCGCTCCACCAGGATTTCGACGTTGCCCGATGCGGCCATATCCAGCTTAAAGGTCAACTGGTCGGCGGCGGTCACGAACGAATCCAGGCGCGGATAGCCGCCCTTGATCGGGTCGAAGTGGAAATAACCGGTTTGCGGCGTGCGGTGCTCGCGGGTCAACAGGTAGTCGTTCCGACCGCTGTCGATCTCGAAGACTTTCAGGCGGTTGCGCACCACTTCCAGGCCGTTCATGTCGCCGGTCTTGAAGTGCATACGCAACACGCGGTCACCGCGCTGAATGGAATAAAACTCAGCGATACCGGCGGCGGCCACGGGCACGGTGTAGCGCTCAAACTTGCGCACCACTTCGCGCACTTCGCGGAATGGGGAGGTCTCGGCGAACGCCTTCAACGTCGGCGCGGTCGCGGTGCCGTCGATCTCGACGTTAATTACGCAGTTGTCACCCGGCCCGATGACCAGGGAGGTGAACCGTTCGGACTGGGCGCTGATGGCTTCTTCCATCTGGATGGGGAGCGCGTAGCGATACGTCGGCCCAGCGAAGGCAATGCCCTTTTCCTCGTAGTCGTCCAGCATTTTCAACTCAGTGCCGGACAGGTCGAAAATCTGCTCCGCGTTCAGTTCCAGGCGAACGCTGTTGATTTGCGCCGGGGGTACGTTGGTTTCCAGATAGATACCGTCATAGGTGACGCCCGGCGACAACACCAGGTTGGCGGTTTCGCCCGCGCCTACGGCGGAAAAGGATTCCAGTTTGATCACGTTTTGCATGGTTCAGTGTCCTGTTGTTGTGTGGTGTCAGTCGCGGCTCGCCCTACGGGTCAGAACCAGCCCTTATCGCCCAACAGGTCGTTAACCTGATCCACGTTATTCGCGGCCCAGACCACAGCGGCGGCGGTCACGGCGGAAATCAGTACGGCTTTTTTGGTGCCCTTGTTCATCATGGGTTGTTGCCCTCGGTTGGTTGTTCGGTTTCGGCAGGTGCATTGCAGCCCAGCCCAGGGCAGACGGTCTAGCGGTTTCCCGTACGTAGGTACGTAGGGAAAACCCGGCTTTCGGGCACAAAAAAGGGGGCTTTCGCCCCCTACGGTGTCGGTACGGTCGCCCCTACTTACCCTTGATCAGCTTCCAGTCCCCCCGCCCCAGGTACAGAATTTGGTCAAAATGCGGCTTTGGCCGTAGGGCTTTGATGGTCTCCACGGGGACATCGGTTTCCTTCGCCAGATATTGGGCGTCAGCGGTGCGCGACTGGTAGCCGATCCATAGGTGGGTTTTGTTGCCGATCAACGTTTTATCGATCTCCGGCGCTCGCTGGGCTCCGGCGCGGATTTTCAGGCCCATGGCCCGGCCCAGGCTGATGACGTTATGCCAGTGCTCGGGCGCTTTGCTGGGGGTCGTCACGTTGCCCAGTTCATCGACCAGGACCACGGCAGGCCGCCGGGCGTCGGCCATGGCCATGACCGCCTCGCAGAAGCGGGCGAAGTTGGCCGCCCCGGTGGCCTGATACGCGAACCGGCCCTCATTGGCCCCGCTGGCCGCCTTGAGCCACTGGCCGAAGTCGTGAAACGCTTGGAAGCCCTGCGCCCCCAAGGTGCCCTTGGGATCGAACGCCAGAACGCGCCGCGCCCCTTCGCAGTCTTTCAGCATGTTGAACGTTTTACCGGCCCCGGTCGCACCGAAATAAGCCCGAACGTCGGCACTCAAACTCTCATCAATCCGGCTCACCCTCACCCCCTTCGTCGTTGGTTGATTGTTGCTTGTCCTGGCGCTTGGGTCGGCCCTGCACGGCGTCCAGCATGATGCGCGGCCCGATGAGGCCCGCCGCGACAATTGCCAGATTGCCGACCGGCCCGACGTTGTCGAAATCGGGGATAAACCGGTGGATGACCTGCGCCGTTGCCACGCCCAGGCGGTGGCCGTCGTCGGGCGTGATCTGCCAATGGTCGCCGCGCTTCTTCGCGACGACACCAAAGCCGACCCCGTACCAGACCTTTATGTTTTCGGCTATCACCGGGTCAAACGGCCAGGAGCCGCCGCCCTGTTGCTCGCGCCGGTTCAATTCGTCGTAGGCGTCGGAGGGGTCCGGCCCGTCGTCGTTGGCCGACTCCCCCAACAGCCGGGCGACCGCTTCCGGGTCGCCGTATTGCGTCGCTTGTTCGGTCATTCTCCGCGCCCCCAGGCTTCTAGCCAGTCCTCTTGGGTGTCACCGTCGCCGGTTTCGGTTTCCGGTACCGGCTCCGATTCCGTCTCTCGCAGTTGTTCCGCCACGGTCGGTCCCTCTTTTTCTGGCTCCGGTACCGGCTTCGAGTCCAGGCTGGGCAGGCTTTCGCACCAGGCCCGGAACTTCGGCCCGCGCCCGTTCCAGGGGCCGCACGTCGAACAGGTCAGGAAGGCATCGCCCAACCGGTTCGGCTTGACGAAGGCGACACCCAGGCAGGCCGGGCACTGTACGCGCTTTTCCTCACACATCGGCCACTCCCTGCGCTTTCAGTGCATCCACGACACCCCGCATGAATTCCAGTTGCAGTCCGGCCAATTCCTGCGCGATTACTTGCGCCTGTTGGCCAAGGCGCATTTTTCCAGCTACGTCGAACGCTCCCAGCTTCCCGGCCTCATCGGCCAGGTCATCCAGGGCATTGATTTTCCCGGCGGTCTGTTCCACCAGGTCGGTTAGGGTGTGGTGTCGATCCATTTTTGAAGGTCTCCGGCGGTTTCTATTTTCGGTTTTGTGATTCCGGGGATGGGTCCCCCGGCATCCGTACAGTTATTGACACAAGTCCAAGGCGTGACCGGCTTCGCCGGTCCCGTTAAGAGCCGCCCCCAATCCGGGGGCGACTCGGGAGACGGCGGCCCCGGTGGCCGTCGCCTCAATTCCCAGTAAAAGGGCCGGGTTTGGTACCGGCGCCCGTTGATGCTGATCCCGTCGACCGCCACCACGGGCAGCCCGTAGCGGCCCCGGCAGGGCTCCCGGCGGGTTTCGGGATGCTTGAGGATTTCGCCCGTCACCGGGGATACGCTGAACCACTCCTTTACTTCCTCCCGCTGGCGTTCATCCAAGCGGATTTGGACCCGCTCAGACCGCCACAGGGCGCAATAGGCGGCCCAGGCTTCGGCCTTGTCCTCCTGCTCGGTCTGCTCGAACAGCCCTTGCAATACCAGATCGGGCGCGGTCTCGATGTTGAACAGGCGGCGCAACTCTCGCCAGATACCGACCGGCGGGCCGCCGAACTGTTGGAACTGGCGCACGCCATGAGTTGAGGACCAGGCCCGCACCCGCTCGGCGTTGTCGGCCACGGTGCCGCCGCCGGTGTAGTCCACGGCTAGGCCGTCCCGCGGCGTCGGTTCGTCGGTACCGGGCTTGGTAAACTTGCCGTCGAGGTTTTTGGCAATGTATTTCGCCACATACCCGGCGGCACTATAGGGCTCGCCGGTCTCCGGGTTGATCCCGGTTTTGATGGGCTCGCAGTCGAACCGGGCTTGTTTGGCTCCCGGTTCGTCGGGGTTGTCTTCAAGGGCGTAATGCCGGGCGATCTGCGCGGCCTGGCCCAACAGGACCGGGCGGCGCTTCCCACGGTTGAACCACTGAACCCCGGCGGGCGTCGGCTCGCCCTTCTCCGGGTAGGCGCTGGCCGCGTCCGACTGGACGAATACCACCAGGTGCCAGTGTGGGCAGCCGTCGCCATGGGGTTCGGCAATGCGGAAGCCGAACAGGTCCAGCCCCTCCCGCTTGAACTTGGCGCGGATGCGTTGCCAGGTGTCGCACAGATACGCCTGCGCCTCCCGCACGGTCGGGCGTCCGGCCTCGACCCAGGCGCGGTTAATGGCTTGGATTTTCCCGCCCTTTTTCGGGTAGACGGTTTTGGCCGGGTGGTACCGGCTGGGGGCGGTCATGGTCCAGAATTCGGCCTTATAGCCCAGGTCGCGGGCGTGAATCTCGAACCCCCGTAGGCGGGTCATCAATTCGGCGCGGCGGATGGCTGGATTCGCCAGGGAGGCCTCGACCAGATCGGCCAGGGGCACCTCGACGGCTTCGCCATGCTGATCACTGACGGCATCGGTCGCGGCCAACATGGCGCGATTGGCGGCCTGTTGCTTGCGCCAGGTCGACAAGGTGGCGTCGGCACAGTATGGGGCCAGACCCTTACGGACTTGACCCAGGGCGCGGGCGATCTCATCGACGCGGCGGGCTTGGAACTTGCGCCACTGGCGTGCCCACCACTTCGGGTTGATGATTTTTTGCAGGGCGACCAGGGCCGACGCGGGCGGATCCAGTTCGCCCAGGCCATCCACTTCAATGCCGTGTTCGTCCAGTTTGGCCCGCACTTCGGCGCGGGGCTCGATGTGCCACCAGGCCCAAAAGGCGCGGGGGTTCAGCTTGCCCATATCGTGACAGAGACGGCCAAACCACATCGGCCACGGGTTGTTATCGACCGGCGGCAGAGTTGCGCCATACTGCGCCAGGATGCCCTCTACCTGCTCGGCCTGCTGGGTGGTGTAGTCGCCCGCCTCGATGTCGTCGGCATCCCAGGGCAAGCGACCAAAGGCGGCGCGTTCGCCCATGGCCTGCGCCGTGTCGCGCATCCGGCGCAGGGCGACGTTTTGGCCGTAGTCGTTGACCGGCAGGCCCTTGGGCTTGATCGGCCCCAGGGCAGCGCGGCATCCGGCCCGGAATCGCCAGTTGTCGATTTCGTGGCGCTTCACCGGGCGACCTCCCGCGCCAAGCGGTTCAGAATCTCCACAACACGCGCCAGGTCGCCCACATTTTGCTCACCCTTGCGAACGCGGCTCACAATGTCGCGGGCCGTCTTGAGCATACGGCGGCGGCCTGCAGCGCTTACCCGGTCAGCTTCGACCAGGGCCGGGAGCCCGAGCGCCCACGCGGTTTCCCCGCTTTTCAGCATTTCGGCCAGCAACAATCGGCGCTGCTCGCGGCTGAACTGGTACCAGGCGAACCCGTGTAGACCGGCGGTGGATGGATTGCGGCGGGCGTAGCGGTACCGGTATTGCCGGTTCAGCGTGTCCCAATAGCTGATTTCTTGGGAGCGGATGGATTCACCCGCGTAGATTTCGACCCGATCCAGTCGGGCCATTCGGCGGGCGCAGACTTCGCACGTCATGGCGTTGCGGTCGTCCGTCGTCTTCATTTGGAGCAACCAGGGTTCCCGGTTGCAGGCCGTTACCGGCCATCCTTGCATTAACAGGTGCATACTCTCCCCCGATGTCTACACCACATAAAACGATCACTGGCACCAGGGCCAGTGCCTTAACCCCGTTCGGTACGCGCAACGTGGACCCCCTCGAATCCCGCCAACAGGCCGCCCAGCTTCCGGGCGGCGTCTTTGATCTTGTGGCGTTGCTTTTCGGTTAGTTCGGACCAGGACCGGCCCGCCAGAATGGCGATAGTGCCGCGCTGGGCGTGTGGGTGCGGTTTGGCGTTGTCGTACCCGGCCAGGCGGACCAGGGCTTTACGCTGAACAATGTCCAGCTTCGCCCAGGTGCGGGCGTCGGTCAGGCTCGGGCCGCTGAACTGGGCTTTTAGGTCGGCAAAGAAACGCCCGGCAGATTCCGGGCGTTCCAGGGCTTGAGCCGTCATCACGCGGCCCCCGCGATTTCCTGCGTCATGTCCTCGGCGGCCTCATTGTGGGCGGCGATCTCGGCGCGGATGTCGTCGCTCAGGCGCTCCAACTGGCGGGCGTAGGCGGCGGCCATATCGGCCCGGAAGTGTCGCCCGGCGGCGCTGGCTTTGGCCTCCTCTTTCCGGAAACTCTCGGCGCGGCGGTCGATCTTGGAAACGATGGAATCGGCTGTGATGGTGTTCTCAAATTTCACGGTTAGTACCTCCCCTATTGGTATCTGGCTCCCTCGGGATCGGGGCCGGGCGGCCCGTCTCCCGGGGAAGTGCTGCATACCCTAATACTGTCATGGGTTGATAGTACATAGTGCCACTTTTTGTACTAAAGTCGCTTATACCCGTTCGTTTGGTTTAAGAGGGACCCCGCCATGTACCGCACTACCGCTGATTTTATCCAACTGCTCAAAGATGAATACGGCCTCACCAGCAACTATAAGGTGGCCCAATTCCTTGGAAAGACAGATACACAGGTGGCCCACTGGACTAAAGGTCGCCACACCTTCGATGATTCCACCGCTTTGATTATTGCCGAGGCGTTGAAAATCGACCCCGCCGAAATCATGACCTGTTGTCAGATTGAGAGGGCTGAAAAACAAGGGAAATTCGACGTTGCGGGGGTGTATCGCAAGATGCTCTTTCGACTTGAAGGGGCGCTAACGGCGGGGGCTGCAGCGGTTTTCGGCTTGGCGATTCTGGCCCCATACATGGCCGCGATTCCGTCCCCCTTCTAGGGGGGTCAAACTGGCTCAGAATCTTTATTACAGGAAATAGTGTGAAGTTGGTCAAGTGGCCTGCGATTCGGACTTTCCAGTGTTCATCGGTTAGCCAACCAGCTCCCCATATTAGAATAAAACGATCTAAACGATACCGGCGCCAGCTGTCCCGGCCTTTTAGCCGCTGAGTTATTGATCTAAAAATATCACTTAGTTCACCTCCCAAAAACTGGAGACACTTTCAGGATACTGCGCCGGCCAAAACGTGACGATTTGGGCTGTCCGGCTTTAGTATTCTACTGTACCGGATCTATAAGCAGATCCTGAGTTTAGTTGTTTTCGCTCCGGAAATATCTTGGGTCTAACACAATATTTCCATCTGATTTTTCACTTCTTAATCTATATAAGTATACGGGCATATCCGGTTTTAATTTTTCCCCTCTAATGTCTAAAGAGACAATAATTGGGGATCCAAATGGGCAATTGCTGCATTGTAATACTTTCAGAACCTCAATCTTTACCCCTGCATCTAATCTATATGTACGTAAAACTTCTGGGCCGCTCATTCGTTGCTTTGTTACTACATAGTAGTCCACCGGTCCTTGGTAGTCGTTGTCGGAGGTAAGCTCGTTAATTGCTAAACCTTGAAGAGTCGTATATTGACTTCCAACAATACCTTCGAACTCTGGTCTATCACTAATTTCTTCATACTCTTGCTTACAGCCAGCAAGTGAAAGCGTGAATAAAATTAAAAGCCATCTTCCCCACCCCGTCATCATCTTAGACTCCATGCTTTGCTTTTTCTGCTCCTAAGAGTTTAAAAAGCACTTTGCGCTTTCTGGAACGCTGTTAGCTGGTAATGAAGACATTTTCGAACCCGCAGATGGGTGTCTCGTCGTCTTTTTCCCGGCTTTAAAGCACCACAGCCGCCATAGGGCCCTGATCCTCTCTATTCCATTTCATCAACAGTGGCTCCAATGGAACTTTACGCCGGCAATCGGGTCACATCTTATTACCGACGGCAACTCAACGAGACTGACATCCATGGTATCTCCCGGCAAGTTTCTATTAATGTGCCTCCTCAGCCTGCTTGGCACAGTCAGTGTGGCTTTGGCCCATCCGGTGAATGTGAATTCTGACGGCGTTGCGATCAATGGCTACGACACGGTCGCCTACCATCGGATGGAGGAAGCCATTCCGGGCTCTGAGGAATACTCGACTGACTGGAACGGCGCGACCTGGTGGTTCAGCCGGGCTGAGCATCTTGAACTGTTCACACAAAACCCCGAGGCCTATGCACCCCGATACAACGGACATTGCGCAAATGGCATCAGCGATGGCCACAAAGTACCAGGCAACCCGGAAATCTACCGAATCATCGACGGTGACCTCTATCTGTTCTTCTCCCAATGGGGTCGTCTACAGTGGCAGTTCAATCAAACGGAGCAGATCGAACTGGCCGATCGGAAATGGTTGCGGTTTCAGCGGGAATTGGGCTATTTGCGGGAATAGAGCAATCTCTTCTCACCGGTATTCGCCAGGATGCGAATTATTGTAGAATTTCCTCTTTCAGGCACATTCAGTAGGCTTGTAGTGTGCGCATTAGGTGTTGGAGGTTCATTTGACAGCGATCGGTTGGGCAAAACAGAGAGTACACGTGGATGCAGCGTGATTATTTCCCTAAGCCCGATGGGCGCCAGATAGAGGCCGGTCGCGCACTCGTCTCGTTCCTGCAACGATTGTCCGATGATAACCTGGTGGCGTTGAACTACTTGACCGCCCTATTCCGACTTTTTGAGGAGGATGATCTGGCATTGGGGCAGCTGTTCGAGCAGCACGGTGGCCACAGACGGCGTTTGTTGAACCGCCTGGAGGATAGACGGTGGGTATCCAGCCGTATCCTGAACGCCCCCGGTACCGACCGTAAGGCTCGCCGATATCGGCTGACACGGTCGGCCCGTACGAAACTTGCTCGATTGGCAGACCATATATGCCCTGTCCTGCCGGACCGCTCCGGGCTTTCTGAGTGGCTACAGGAAACCGAAGCCCTGGGTGAATTGAGTTTTATGCGGTTGATGATTTTGGGCCGGTTGACGACCGAAACAGGATTACAGCAGAAAGAACTGGTGCGCTACAAGTCCGGATATCGACGTGATCAGTTGGATGTGTTGATTCTGGATGGACTGGTAAGCGAGATGTGGCCAGAGGATGGATCTGACCATCGATTGCGTTATTTCGCCACTCGGAGGTGGCTCGCGCATGTGGGGCGCTTTCTCGATTCAGATGAGTGATGATAAAGGCATTGTCTTAAAAACGGGTTAAACAGACAGATTCAGTAAGCTCACGCAATTTATAAACTTCCGCTTCCAACCAATCCATTTCCTCCTGCGTGATCACAAAATGATCAGAATACCGGGCATCGACATAAGCTCTTTTCAGTCGCTGAAAACTACGGCGGTGAAATTTATTGTCAGCGGGGAACAAACTGGAAAATTGCAGATCCTGTTGAGCACAAAGTGACCGCAAATGCTCAAGGTTGTGAGTCTTCGGAAGATAATTCGTGCAAGTTAATAGCGTACAACTAAAAAAACGCTCGGTGGACTGATGCAGTAGAAACGATGCTTCATTCAGAAAGCCCCTTCCCAAGGCATCCTGATATAAAGTGAAGAAATTTAACGCGCTGTTAAACCACTTATCAAAGTGATTCCGGGCAATCTCCTTCCATTCTTCCTCGGTAAGTTTCCCCGGCATCGGCAATTCCCGTCCATTGGAGGAATACAGCTCTATGCCCTCCTCCCGAATATCTTTGAAGAAGTAATTCCCCTTCTGCAGTTGCTCGTTCACATCGGCGAGCGTGTGCACAATCAGCCCCAGCGGGGCCTGAACGCGGCGCTGAATCTTGTCCTCGGCTGCCTGCCAGACCTCGTATTCATCCACCACAGCGTTCTGGTTGACGATAACGAGGATGTCGTAGTCGCTCAGGTAACCGTTGGCCGGGTCATCCACCCAGGTGCCCTTGGCATGGCTGCCGAACAGGATGATCTTGAGGATCCGGTAGTTCAGCTTGCTGCCGGTCTTGCCTTCCAGGTACTCGTCCAGCGCGTCGCGCAGCACTGTGGCGATGGTCTGGATGTCCCGCTGTTTGCGTTCGGGCAGGTGGTCGAAGGTGGTTTTCATGACGGTCATCTTACACAGATCGGTTTCGGACTTGATAGCGCACTACCAGATTGACCGGACATGCTTGTAGGCTCGAATTTTTTCATCTGCTGTTACCAGTGGAGCATTAATGTGCCGTGCCAATGCTACGATCATCCGGTCAGCGGGGTCCTTATGAAAGTCACCCGGCAACCGGGTGGACTGAACCGCAACTTCGTTGTCTACCGGCTCGAACCTTAAACCATCTATTTCAGCGGCCACTTCCAGCCAGTCTTCCACGTCCATTGTCAGCGCGAGGCGACCCTTGTCGACCAACATGGCTATTTCCCAGGATGATATTGAAGAAACGATGATCAGCCCTTCCTCGTCATCCAGTTCTTTCTGAATAGCCGAGTTTGCGCTTGGCGACAAAGAAGAGTCTCCGTTTACCCACCAAAGTAGCGTATGTGTATCGAGGACGATCAATTCAAAGCCTCCCAATCATCCTCTCCAACCGGCTTGGTCGGTTCCACATACTCGACAACCGTGCCGCGTAAACGGTCCAAGGGTGAGCGTTTATCGCTGCGGTACCGACGAACTTCAATAGTCGGCCGCCCCTTGTCGGTTACGATAACCGTCTCTCCGGAAGACTCCACTGCCCGAAAGAATTCCAATGCTTTAGACTTGAATTGGGATTTCGAAACCTGTTCTTGAGACATTGTCGATGCCTAGTCACTGAGTATAGTCACCACTATAGTCCTACTCGGTGACTACCACAAGTGGTCATCATTCTGTGTTGTTGACGAAGGCTTGGCCGAATAGTCGCCCTTGGGTGCTGGCCGTGCGCTGTCTAGTCCCAGGTACTGGCTCTGGAATACTACACGGGTGCTTTATCTGACGCCTAAACACTGGCCCTGGCTGGACTATTTGCGCAGATCATTCAAGTGTGACTCGGCATTGGCTTTTCGCGCCGCCTGTGCCACATCATTCTTCACAACAACTTTCCCGATAGGTGCAATAGCGATGCCGGCCAATTTCAAATGCTGAATGCCGAAAGGGATGCCAATGATGGTAAGGAAGTTGAAGATTGCCCAAATCAGGTGCAGCACCGCTAGCCAAAATCCCGCAAACACAAACCAAATAACATTACCCACAATACCTGCCACCCCCGTTCCTACATCGCTCTTCTGTGACAGCTCTTTACGACTGATGGCGTCCCGCCCAAATGGGAAAAATGCTAATCGACCCATTTGGAAACAGGCTCGCCCCCAGGGGATGCCAATAATGGAAATAAAGGCCAGTAGGCTCCACAACCACCAGGCCAACCCCAATACTAGCCCATTGAGAAGAAACCAAATTAAATTTGCAGCGGCACTAAGCATAGACTTACTATCCTTTTGAATGTTTATGTATATATCCCAGTATGTGTTTTCATATCTAGTTCACCGCAATACACGGTATGGCTGTACACGCGTGCACGGAAGCAACAAGGGAAAGTTCGAAGAAGGACTATTGCTTATAGCAGGTCCCTAGACGGAGGGAAGCATCTCCCGAGGCTCACTTAGTGTCAATCCGTTGATGTCACATCCGTCCGCCCAGCGCTAATTTGCCCCTAGGTCTATGCGAGAGGCGGAGAGGTCATATTCGTCCAACGTTCTTACCCATGACCCAATCATCACGACTCAGAAGAATAAGAGTACCGCCGGGTTCCCGCTTGTCAGCGATGAGCACCCGGGCTGCGCCGGCGAATGTCATCTTTCATCAGCCAAGCGCCACCCAGACAAGCCCTGCGAACACCAACACACTGCCCGCCAGCTTGGGCGCAGTCAGCCGCTCTTTCAATACCGTCAGCCCCAGGGCAACGCCCAGCAGAATACTGATCTGACGAAACGCCACCACATAACTTACGTCTCGGGCATAAGCCATCGCCCAGACCACCATAGCGTACGTTCCCATCAGCAATATGCCGGTTTGCAGGGCTTGGCTGTGCAGGGAAAAAGTGGCCGGGGCGTTTTCCCGCCACGCCGGTTTGATCCAGATCGCCAGGTATAACCAGCCTGCGGTCGACCATGCCTGCAAGAACACATAGATAAGCGCGATATGTCCGGCGGAAAGGGATAAGCCGGGCAATGCCCGAATCAACCGGGTCGCCTGGTCGTCGATCAGTGAATACCCCGCTGTACCGGCAGCCGCGATCAACGCGAACAAGGTGGCCCAATTGACATAATGTGCGAGCTTGATGTCCCGAAAGTGGTTCATGGGAAGAAAAACACAACCGCATACGATCAGACCGATGCCCACCATCGCCCCGATGCCGACGTCTCCGGGCAGATCCAAAACAAAACCCACCACGGGCAGAATGACCAGGGGCATGGAACGAAGTAAGGGGTACACCACGGAGAGCTCGCCGTTCTGATAAGCCAGCGTCAGGCCGATCATGTACAGGGCCTGAGAGAAACCGGTGGCGATCACCAAACCGATAATAACGGTATTGAACGACGCGACCATATCCCAGGCCTGGATAACCCAGGGCAACCCCACTATCCCGACCCAAAGAAAGGCCAATGCATAAAGCCCCACGCTTGTTCGCCGGCGCTTGCCCAGGAAGTTCCAGCCGGCGTGCATGACGGCCGACATTAAGATGAGGATGATACTGGCCGTAGACAGGAAGCCTCCTTATTTGGGCCTGTTTGCGTTTGGGAAGTGATTGAGGGAGAGGTTTGTCCGCGCCGGACGTTTCCGGCCGTTGGGTCGGGACTACCCGGCGATCAATCGGAATCCTGCTCATACCGCCGAGCCCCGATCATCACCGCGCGGTAGAACAAGACCGCTTCCCGGGCGATGTCTTCGCCCTCTTTCTCCGTCTCACCGTACAGCCACTCTTCGATCAGTTCCAGGGTCGCCCCGACGAGGGCGATGGAAGGCAACCAGTAGTTCCGCTCCGGCAGCAGCCCGTTTTTGGTCAGGGTATCGGCCTGAAACTGGATGAGTTCCGCGAATTGATGCACCAGGCGGCGCCGGCGTTGCTCCATTGCCTGGCTGACGCCGACGGTTTCCAGGCACACGATCCGGGCGCGTCGCCTGTCTTCGGTCAGGTAGACGACCACTCCGCGAATGGCGTCGCTGACCCGCCCGGTCATGTCCCGGCTGTCGTTGGTCAGGGCTTCGCTCGCGATCGTCAAGGCGCCGCTGACTTCCTCGCTCAACAGCGCGTCCAGCAGCGCTTCGCGGCCGTCGAATTGCTCATAGAAGTGGCGCGTGGTGACGCGGGCGGTCGAGCAGATCAGTTCGATGGGGGAGTTGGCATAGCCCCGTTCGGCGAACAGCGACAATGCGGCTTCCAACAGTCTTTCCCGGCGCTCGGCACGCAGTTGTTCGGGCGTTTGGCCTCGATAACGGCGGGTTTTCGGGGTCTTGTCGTTTTCGGCATTGATCTTAGTCACAGCGGGTCCTTTTTTCCATTTCCTCATTCTAACCGCGCCAGTTCGCATTAGGAAACAAGGGCGGTTGACAGTCGGAATGCCAAGGCATAGGTTCCGGAAAGACTTCTTTTCGAAAAGGAGTCTTTCCGGTTTAAAACCCGCTAGTCCGTACCCAAACGGGCCGCCAATGGCCCGGTTAACAACAATAAATGACACCTCTATTGGAGAACCGCAGTACCGCTCAGAGGCCACGATCAGGCTTGCTGTTGTATGCGTGTCTATCCGTGGTGTCTGCTTGGAAGCGTTTCCGGTGAGGTCCCGATTCGATGGAGCACACAGGATGCACACTTTCAGGACTCGACCGCCCCGGGCCTTATTCACCGTTTTGCTGGCCGGCCAATCCCTGGCCGCCACGGCCGCGATGGGCAATCTGGCGACCACCTACGGCCTGCTGCCCGAGGACATCGCGTCGGCCCAGGCGGCGTCTTTGTTCAACAGCGGGGCGTCGGCCTCCTACTACAACCCGGCGTCCCTGGCGGCCGACAGTGGCGGCGAACTCACCACAGGCTTGTACAACGCCGATTACTCGCTGGAAGCGGACAGCCAGGGCGGTAGCCATCCGCCACAGCGGGATGGCGATATTCTGCAACACAACCGGACCCAGCCGGTTCTGTTCGGCCTAAAAACCGACCTGTCGGAACTGACCACATCCCGTCATCCGGTTCAGTTGGGAGTGCTCGCCGGCGTCGAAGACTACGGCCGAAAAATGCTCTCCTTCGAGTCGCACACCAGTCGTGAAGGCCAGTACTTCGACTATGGACGGGAGTCCCTGTTCCTCAGCCTCGGTGCGGGAACTCAGGTGTGGCGCGGCATCGATCTGGGTCTCGGCACCCGGGTCACGCTGCACAACAAGGCCACCCTGGTCGCGGTCACCGATATGGCCGGCAATACCGAGCGGGAATCCCTCAAGGTTGAGGCGGAACCGCAAATCAAGGGCATCGTCGGGCTCTTGGTGGATTGGGGGGATACCCTCTGCCCCGACGGCGGCTGCCTGATGGACGGCTTTGAGTCCGCGCTCAGTTTCCGGCAATCGTCCGCCTTCCAGACCGATGTGGTCGCCAATACCACCATTCCCGGCACTATTCCGGAGCCCGGTTTGACGCTTGCGATCAACACCATCGACGGTTACCAACCGCCGACACTCGCCGCCGGGTTCGGTTGGCGCCGGGATGCGTTGCGGCTGGACCTGACGCTGGAACAACAGTTCTGGCAGCAATTGGAGGATGAGTTCGAGGACGACACCGTTAAGGACCAGGCGGATTGGGCGTTCAACGACATCGTGGTTCCCCGACTCGGTGCGCGGTACGACTTCGGCGATCGTTTCAGCCTGATCTCGGGGCTTGCCTACCGGGCGTCGCCCCTGTCGAACACTCGCTCGCTGGACGTGAACTATCTGGATACGGAACGCTGGATCGCCGGTCTTGGGCTGTCCGCGACCTTCCAGGCCCCCTACTTTCTGGCGCAGCCGCTTCGTCTGGACCTGGGCTATCAGTACCAGCGATTGACGGAGCGGGACTTCCGGATGACCGCCAGCGACGCGCCGGAGAACCCTTACGAAACCGTAACCGGCGGCGGGCAGGTGCATGTCCTGGCCGGTTCGCTGTCATTCCAATTTTAGGCCAGGAGGCGGACCCATGCGCATCATCACCCTACTGCTGCTCTCCGTTTTACTGAGCGCCTGCGACACCGGCATCACCCCTCCGAACGCGGATTTCTCGTCCTGGGAGAAGGCATCGTTGATCGATTCCTACCCTTACGACGGTCAGACGGAAGTGCCGGTCAACGCACCGGTGGCCCTGCGGTTTTCGCATCAGGCCTGGCCGGCCGAACCGGATGAGTCAGTCACCTTCGAGACGGCGAACGGTGAGGCTGTGGCGTTCACGACGCGTTCCATCGCCGGCGGCCAGGGTCTCGTTGTTCAGCCGGACAGTCCGTTGGCTCCGGCGACGACGTATCGCATCCAGCTCGCGCCGATGGACACCGAAAAAGGCGCACTGCGGTTGCCCCGGAACGGCATCCGTTTCACAACGGGCACCCGTACCCGGGGCGCAGAGGAAGCGACCCGGACGGAATCGGAGTTCCGGGTCAGCCGATTGATACCGGATGGCGAGTCGTTGCCCATGCTGGATTTCTCCACGCTGCGTCTTCAGTTTACTCAGCCTCTGGACCGTGATTCTCTGGTCTATGGCGAGAACCTCACTTTAAAGGACAGTGACGGCCGACTCGTGAAAGCCCATATCGTGCAAAAGGGGCGTTACCTCACGCTCGACCCTCGGGAAGACCTCAATGCCGGTTCCCAATACACGCTCTCGGTCGGCTCCGGGTTGCGCAGTGTGTCGGGCCGGTCGCTGAACCCGGGCGAATTCGCGGAGTTTACACTGGAACCCCAGACAACGACGCCTCGGGAGACGCTCGTGCAGCAGGCGCAGGCGTCGAATGCCAGCACGGACGACGCCTGCGGCCCGGATCTTGAGGGCGACCAGCTGTCACCGCTGTTCGGTCAGCCGATCAATTGCGTGCCGATGGTCGCCCGGTTGCTGGGTGACGCGTCCAGCTCGCAGCAAAGCGGCGATCTTCATGTGGAATTGGCCTACCCGCCCCGCTTTCCCGAAGTCACGCCGTTCCGGGTGCCTCGGGGTACACGCCTGACCGGCTCGTCGGTCGATGTGATGATCGGCGGGGTCACACCGGCCGGTTACAGCTCCGGGCCGCTGGAGGTGCTGTTTGTCACCGACGCGGTCGGTTACCTGATGCCCAACGGCTATTCCGATCATCCTTCGGCCCCGAAACGCGTCCGTATGTTCATGGACGTGGCCATGACGGCCGACTCGGCCCAGGCCAACGGCGGTCTGAGCCAGGATCTGCTGCACCTGGAACTGGTCGGCAGCGCCATCGTGCGCGACGGCGTCATGGAATTGGATGCTTTGGGGATCGTGGCGCCCCGTGTGCTGGGTATCGATCAGGGGTACGGCATCGTGCCTTTCCACATGACGTCCTATCGGGACCAGACCGAGGCGCCCTCCCCCGTTCGGGACACCGAGGCGCCAGAGCTGCAGTCCTGGATGCCGGGGCAGACCGATGCGGGCGATATGCGCCCCGGCGACCCGATAGTCGTCAACCTGAGCGAACCGGTGGACCGGGACAGTCTGGCCCGCGACGGTGCCATCGATCTGGTTCGCGATGGCGTCAGTGTCGCGTTCGATTGGCGTCTCGACGGCGGGACCCTGGTCGTCCAGCCCCGCGTTCCGCTGGCCCACGGCAATCACTATCAACTGCACTTGAACCATCGAATCACCGATCTGGCGGGCAATCCGCTGGCCGACGACTACAGCCTGGATTTCACTTTGCCGCACCACATCGGCGGCGCCGACCGGGCGCCGGTTGTTACCACCGTCTACCCCGGCTATGGCTGCGTCACGGTCGACCGCGATCTGGCCAACAATGACCACGGTCGCTGCCAGGGCGGACAGGCGAGCGACGATCATCTGCCCGTCACCGAATTGCCGGCGGATCGGCCGATCGTGGTTCAATTCTCCCAAACCATGGACCCGAACAGCGTCGAACTGGACGGCAGTTTCACGGTGGCGCGCAACAGTCGGACCGACGGCCAGGGCACCTGGAACACGGTAGCCGGTCGCCTGGAAACCGGCGCGCGGATACTGCGCTTTCACCCCGAGCAAGCCTGGGAATCGGGCGTGCTGTACCGCTATACGCTCGGCTCCAATGGCGACCCGTTTTCCAGCGAGGCGCAGTGCGATGGCAGTGACGCGCTCTGTTCGCTGCGACCGGATGGCTCGATCGGTTACCCGCTGCAAACCCGGATGCTGGCGCAATCACCGGACGAGGCCCCCATCGCCACTGGCGGCGGACCGGACCTGACGGTTTATTTCCGGGGTGGCGCACCGGCCGATGGTGTCCTGCAGACCTTCCGCAACCTGCCGACATTGGACGTCAACGCCAACTTTATACACGACGGGCGCGGCGTCGATGACGACCAGAACGGTTGTATGGCCGCCAACTGCGAAGCCTTGCCGGAGCACGATGACGAGGGCCAAGTCGTACTTGAGGAAAACTCGACTCGTATCAACGCCGTTGGCGCCGGCGGGTTGGCTTCCAACGCCAACACCGGTTGCGGTTTCGAGGGCGGAGAGCCGATGGACTGCCCCGAACGCCAACATGTCTGGCTGACCGCCGGGTTGAATTCGGAAGTGATGGGCATCGACTCTTTCCCCGGAACCGGGAAGGAAGCGGTGAAGGTGCGGGTGTTTCCGAACATCATCATCACCTCCAACCTGGACGTCTACGCGCAGATGTTGGGGCTCCCGGTCCACAACGCGTCCGGTCCGCAGATCATGCGGGTCCGTTACGACCGGGGACCGGATGGCGAGCTGCAACCGCTGACCGGTTGGATCTACGAGACTGAAAACGGGCCCTACTTCCAGGTGGATGTAACGATTTATCTGGACGCGCCCTATCTGTCACCGCCGCTGGGCCTGTCACACAACCTGCACAGTTACGAGGCCGGGTTCACCTTGCAAGGACCGGTCAACTTCCTCGATGACGGGCGCATGCAGGTTCAGTTGAAAAACACCGAACCGGTTCCGGTGAATGTCAGCGTGGGCAGCGGTACGATCAAGCTCGACCTGCACATGCCCGCGCAGGGCATTTTCCTGAACTTCACGGCATTGCCGATCAAACAATGAGGTAGGTGAACGACGGTGTCATGCCCCGTTACGGGTTGGCACCGTTGAGAGCGTCACGCATTCCAGATGGCTTGCCAGTCCAGGTCCGCCAGGTCCAGTCCGTAAATGGAGGACAGGTCCGCATACAGCTCCGGGTTGTATTGCCTGAGTTCGCGGGCATTGGTGAAAAAGGCTTCCGAGGCGGTCGCGAAGAATTCGACATCGGTGTGGAAGGCGGCGTCCGGGCTGTCGAAGAGCGGTTCAATAGCGGCCGTATCGGTGAAACAGTCGGCGATCGGGACCCATCGCCCCTGTTGAATATCGTCCACGTACCGCTCGAAGCCCTCTCTCAGCCCCGGTGTACTGCTGGACAGGCCGAATTGGGCATCCAGAATGTGTGAGAACTCATGGACAACCAGGTTCTCACCCGGCCTGGGGTGTCTCGATTCTTCGACGCATAAGTCCGAATCCAGCCTGACGGTGGAGGACTCGTAGGCATCGCCATCGACGTCCAGATCGTCCGCGCACAGGTACAGCCACTTCACCGACGAAAAACAATGGGTTTTCTGGGCGGCGCCCACTAAAGCCGCATTCGCGGCGATGACCAGCAACGCATCCTCCACATCGGTTATGTCCGGATGCGCGTAAACATGTTTCCCCTCATAGAACTGACGCACAAAGTCTCGAATAACCGCTTGTTCATGATCCGCCAGAAAAGTGTATAACCTCATGCGGGATTGAAGCTTCCGGTGCAGGTCCGCATCCCGGCCGGTATTCAGTGGAACGGAGGACTCCGGGTTCGGATTTGTCCCGGTGTATCCGAACCAGCCCGCCAGTATCCGGTAGAGCAGCTTTCTCATTCATCACACTCACGGTAATGCGTGGAGACCGCCAATCGAGTCAACATGGGCGTCATTTTCCAGCGGGTATGTCAAAGCACTCTCGCTCATTCACCCGTTTTTCATTGATGTAATACAGAATGTCGCCGGCTCGGACTCTTTCTTCCATGTCCGGGTTGATCAGGATGTGTTCGCTGCCACCCTTGCGCAGCCCGATGATGGTGGCGGTCAGGTTGTGCTTGAAATGGTCGAACAGGTCGCCGTACGCCAGATCCTGGTTGCCGTTGTACAGGACGCTGTATTGCGTCATGCCTTCGGTACTGTCCAACAATTGGCGGTGCAACTGAGAGGAGCCCGGGTCGAGCGAGGCCTTGGCCAGAAGTTCAGTGCCGATCGACGGGATGCATTCGACGTTCGGGCAGTGCTCCTTGAGCAAACGCCCGATGCTTTCGTCTTCGAAATAGGCGGTTTTGTGGCTGTCGGGGCTGGCCTTCTGGCAGAACAGTGCCGTGGTCAGGGTGACGTCGTCCTGGGGCGTGTCGATCACGATGCGCGAGGCTGTATTCAACGAGGCCCGTGCCATGGATTCCTCATGTGAATAGGCGTCGACGCGAACAAAGTCGATTTCGCCCGGCATGGGGTTTTCGATGTCCGTATCGACACAGAGTACGATCTTCGCCTGGATGGCGTTCGTCTTGGCCTTCATCAGCTCGATCAGTCGGTGCGTACGGGCCTGGTTCCAACCGATGATGACGATGTGATCCTTGAGGTCGAGCATGCGCAGCCCCTTTTTGCCTTTCTGAAAGAGTTCGGAAATGAAGATCCCCATTCGGGTCAGCACCAGCGCGAACAGGCTGAGCCCCACGGGAATCACCCACAGGCTGACGGCCAGTTTGGCGGCATCGTTCGTAGGGGACAGATCGCCGTAACCGACGGTCGAGGCCGTGACCACCAACCAGTAAAAGAAGGCTGTTGGTTCCAGCAGGCTCTGTTCGCCGGTCAAGTACAGAATCAGGTAACTGGAGGCGGCATAAAGGACCGCGGCGATCACCACGGTCGACATCCGCGCCTGCAGGAACAGCGATGCCAGTACCAGTCGAATCTTATGGATTAACACCGGAACTCCATGAGTGTCGAAGAATTCGGAACCGGCAAAACTAGCACGAATCGCATTACGCGGGTATTCGTTCGGCTCCCCAACTGTTTTCGAGCAATTCGATGACCGAATGGATCGAGTCGGCTGGTATGGATTCCGGTTTTCCTTTTTCAAGCGGGTCGAAATGATAGATGTACAGCCGTGAAGCGAACTGCTCGAAGGGCAACGAGGCTTCGCCGTAACGTTCGCCCAGACCGGCCGTACTCACCACCACTCCCAGTCCCCAATCCTGTCCGCTGTCATTGTTCGGGTTGAAGAAATAGACCCGCATGACGCCGGCGGGGTCCAGTGCGACCCGCAAGATGGTGATGGCGTGCCAACCGATGAAGCGTCCCGCGCTGTCGGTTACGGCAATGCCGGCCGGCTGAGGATGTACCAGGGGTTGATTGCCGTTGTAGTACGGGTGGTAATAGGCGTAGAAATGGCGGTAGAAGGATTCCGGCTCGATGATATGACCGGTCTCCACATCGACATTGATGAAAAAGCTGCGCCCGGTCCACCAACCGTGGAATTCCGGGTTGACCCAGCGATGCGGGTCTCCTTCGCGATCGGCGCATAGTTCGATCATTTCCGCGTAGATCCGGTCCAGGTGCGGCACGACCAGCAGCGAGACCGGGTCGAGGTCCATCATCAGGGTGCTGGCGACGCCGATCTCGCGCTGAGTCGATGACACCGGTTTTCCCTCGAAATGCATGATGATCTCGTCATCCCGGGCGGCCCAGGCGACAATCTGCAAAAGATAATCGGGGTCGTTGTTGGACCACATCGACAACGCCCGGGCCGACTGGCAGGTGGGGTTATTGCCCTGCCCGATGCCGAACGGTTGACCGAGCAGCATCAGAACTCCGGCCAGGAGCCGATCTTCCGGCGGGGTCTGGTCACCGTACGCCAGAATCAGGCGCTGACGCGCGTTGTCACTGAGCGGTAAAGCCAGTTGACGCCACAGCGCCGGTGCCATGGCCGGATGATAGAGAATGCCCCGCTCCAGCATCTGGGATAAACCGTACATCGCCTGCGCTGTGGCCGGCTTGATGGCTTTATTGATCAGTTCCTGGACAAGGTCCGAATAGCACAGAAGACAATCGCGGCCGGTAGCCGACAGGCCCAGGGCTTCGGACAACAGGGACAATTGTTCCGGTTCCAGAAACCGCAGCAGCGCCGAATGGTACGGAGACACCAGCCCTGTGTCGTGCATGGCACGGGCGAAGCCGACGGCCTCGTTGTGGAGCGTCTGATTGTCCATCGAGCGCAAACGGTCTTCGTAAACACTGAGCCCAGGGTCTTCCTGGCAGCCGCGGGTCGGCATGTAGAGGCTGCTGACCAGCCGTTCGGCGCCCTGCCCGCTCGGGCCGAAATTGATCTCCGGGTTCTGACGACATATGGCGACGTGAGTGATCATCTGGACGACGGAGTCGACCTGAATGGGACGCTGGTTCAGGATACGCCAGATCTCTTCGATCAACTCGTCGATGATGTGCTCGAAGCCGATCCGGTTGACAAAATGCTGGAACAACCCGCGTGATATGTCGGCCAAACGCCCCTGTATTTCCCGCTCGGCTTCGCTCGGGGCGCCGAACAGCAGCTCGAGGTTCAGCGCCATAACCTGGCTCAGGAAATGATGCGCCTGTTCCGATGACAGATGCGGGTGCCAATAACGCGATTGCGCCACAGCCAGCATCCGCAACTCGCTGATCGCTTCGAGAATGACCCAACTGCTCTCGCCGCTGCGCAGCGATGCACTGGCCAGCGAGGGGATCAGGATCTGGGGGTAGGCCCAATCGGTATCGTTGAAGACACCGGCCCGTTCCAGGCGTTCGGCGCGACTTTCAATCGCGTCGAACCCTCCCTCTGTCAGCAAAACGCGCCGGGTGAGGTCCAGCACCGGATTCAGATGCTGAATCTTGGCAAAATCCCGAGCCCTGTTCAGGGCCTCGATGGCGTTATCGAGTTTGGCTAATAATCCTTCCAGCCTGGACGCCTGGGTCGGATCGGTCGTGCTGTTGTTGGGATCAGTCAATGGAACTCCGGGCCTAGACGTAGAAATCCAGCTCTTCCTGGTGTTTGAGCAGATCCCGCATCACATAGGGATCCTCGCCGAAGAAATATAACAGGCCCCAGTGCGTACCAAAAGCGGTACGTTTGGTGACGGTCTGTTCCCGCGGCGCTGCCAGGTCGTTGGATTCGTAATACGGGTGATCTTCCGTTTCCGCCGGAATCTCCAGTTGGCTGACCACACGTCGGCGTGGATAGACGCCGAAACACCCCGCGAAACCCTTGGCATCGACGACTTCTTTCGGGAAGAAGGCGGTGATTTCCTCTTCGGTGGTTTTCGGGTCGAATGTCAGGATCAGCCCCTGATAGGCGTTGAACCCATAGGCCCGTTCAAGCAATTCGAAGACTTTGAAACCGGGCGGACGGTAAGCCACTTCGCCGAAGTACATCTCGCCGTCGCTGGTCACGAAGTATTCCGGGTGTACGAACCCGAAGTCGATATCGAAGGTCTTGATCAGCTTTTCGATTTCCCGGGTGATCTGCGGGCGATACTTCTCAAGATCCGGCGTGGCCGGTACGAACACGGAATACCCCAGGGTGACGTATTCCGAAATGTTCAGGAAGCGGATCTTGCCGTTATGAATCCAGGCTTCAACGGCGAATTCCCAGCCGTCCAGGTGGGATTCCATCAACGACGGAAACTCTTCGTCCGGAATGGAGTCGACATCGTCCGGCGTGCGGATCAACCGATGCCCCAGGCAACCGGCCTTGTCGAAGGCCTTGAGGTGAATCGGGTCATTGGGGTCGCCGTCGAGTTTGAGCAAGGTCTGGTTGACGCGCTTGAGAAAGCGAACCACGTCTTCTCGGTCGTGCGCTTCCTCGAAAATGCCGACACGGATGCCCCCCAACTGGGCGCGGCGCTTCATCAGCGATTTGTCACGCAGCAGCATGGACTGGCCAAGCAGCCGAGGGTTGTCGAGCAGGACCGAGTTGATGGCACCGGCCCATTCGACGGTTTCTTCATACAGCGGGATGGAGACATCCACACCCATATCTTTCAAAGTATTCGCGATTTCCAGCGAGCGTTCGTTCAGTCGCTCGAAGTTCCAGGGGATGTAGGGAATCTTGTGCTTGAGGCAGTATTCTTCCGCCCATTCCGGGGCGACGACGACGTAGCGTCGGTCGAATGAGTCGGCCGCCTCGATCGCGTTCAGGCTCCAGCCCAATAACGCGACGTAGCCCTTCTCAGGGTTGTAGTTTTGTTCGGTGTCGGTTGCTGTCATGGTCCTCTCCTGTACGGGTACAGAGTGGAACAGACGTCCTTTTTACTGCTGGGGGGCGCCTGCCCGATGTTGCCGGGCCGCCTCGGAACCGCCCCTGTCGTTACCGACGGAACCGGGGGTCGGGATGGCCTGAGTCTTCATGACCCAGGTTGTGGATAGGCGACAGTATAGACGATCGGAGGGATCAGCAACCTTACGGTGTTAAAGGTTTATGAACTTTGTACGGAAACGTTTGCGTTCAGGGGCCCCCCTCCAGAAAGTCGACAGCGGGCCTTTTCAGGTGCGTCTCGTTCCAGACCAGGTCTTCGATGAAGCGTTCTTTCAGAAGCGACTCTTTATGGCGGTCAGGCTCACGTTGAAACCACTGGTAGGCGATTCGACAGGCGGTGGCCAGGCTGCGTTCACGCGAAGCCCGGTCCAGATAGCGCTCGATCACCGCCAACAGCCAGGAACGGGGCCAACCGGCGAGCTGTTCCTCGATCCGTTGTTGCCGCGTTTGCTGGTTGGACGCTTCGTGTTCGGCCACCAGTTGGGGCAACGATTCTTCCAGGGCCTGGCTCAATGTGGCGAAACCGCCCGCTTCGGCGAGATTCTTCAGCCAATGATGAGCGGCCGGCGTCAAAGTGAGGTTGACGGGTGACTGGTCCAGCCGGCGCTCCCTTCTCCGGCGGCGACGTGCGGACAGCGTTTTGCGCAGGCGGTCCCAATCCGGCCGGGTGAGGCTGTCCGTCAGCAGGCTTTGCAGCGCTTGGCAGTCCGGGTGAGTCGGTTGACTGGCGTAACGGCACTGGCGAACCCGGTCCTGGAAGGTGGCGAGCCCAAGCCGGTGGATCGGGTGCTGCTCATCCAGCAACCAGGTGGGTTGGCTGAGTTGGTGATCGAGCCAGTCCAGGGTGTCGAACCAGTCATCGGGCCCGATAACGAAACGTGGGCGTGGCATATTGTCTACACGGTAGATTGATTTAAGCCAGTATCCACGCCGAAACGGTCTAGATCAAGCCCAGTTCCAGGGCCTTCAGGACAGCGCGGGTCCGATCGCGAACATTGAGCTTGGCGAGGATGTTCGACACGTGGTTCTTTATGGTGCCTTCGGACTTGAAAATAGCCCGGGAGATTTCCTTGTTGCTGTAGCCACCGGCCATCAGACGCAGGATTTCGATTTCGCGCTGGGTCAGCGGCTCCTGCACCGGGTCCTTCTCGACCTTGCTGTCGCCCTGCAATTCGGTGAAGCCCTTCAGTACCCGTTCGGTGACGGCGGGCTGGATCAGGGTTTCGCCGTTTTTGACCGTCTCGATCGCCTCCACCAGGCTTTCCAGCGATACGTCCTTGAGCAGGAATCCCCGGGCGCCGGCGCGAATGCCGTTCAGAACCAGTTCGTGGTCGTCGAAGGTGGTCAGGATGATCACCGGGGTCTGGATGCCCTGCTCTTTCATCTGCGTCATGGCCGCGATGCCGTCCATGCGTGGCATGCGGATATCCATCAGCACCACATCGGGTTGGCAGCGCGGCAATTCTTCCAACGCTTCCAGTCCGTCGCTGGCTTCGCCGACGATCCGGACGTGGCCGGCCAGTTGCAACAGGGATTTGATGCCTTCGCGGACCAGGGTCTGGTCGTCGACCAGCATGACGTTGACGGTGTCGCTCATAGTGCCTCCATGACGGGAATTTTGATGTTCAGTTGAAAACCGGCCTGTGTTGCGATGTCCAGTTGTCCCTTGAGTGCCTCGATGCGTTCGCGCATACCGCGCAGCCCGGCGCCCTCGCGCCAGTCGAATCGGCAACCGCCGTTATCCTGGATGTTCAGTCGAATGTCGTTCGGGCCGTGATGCAGGGCGATGGTCATCTGGCTGGCGTTGCCGTGTTTCAACGTATTGGTGATCGCCTCCTGGATGCAGCGGAAAAGTGCCTCGGCGACTTCCACATCGCCGACGCTGATGTGTTCGTCCAGTTCAAGGTTGATTTTCAGGCGCGGCACCTGGGAAATCAGGGCTTCGAGCGCGTCCTTGAGGCGGATGCTGGAGTCGCCGCGCATTTCGTGCACGGTGTTTCGGACATCGGTGAGCAGCAGGCGGGCCAGTTGATGCGCTTCCTCGACCCGGGTGTGTGTCTCGTCCTGGGTCGTGTGAGTCAGGTACTGCAGTTTGAGAATCAGCGCGGTGAGATGGTGCCCGAGGCCGTCGTGCAGGTCCCGGGCGATGCGTATCCGCTCGTTTTGCTTGGCGGACTCCTCCAGCAGGGCCTGGGTGGCCAGCAATTCGCGGTTAAGCGAGGTGATCTGGTCGCGGGCGTCCTGCTCCTGGATGACCCGCTGGCTCATCAACAGGGCGAAAAAGTGGAAGGCGGCCCCTAGGGCTGACCAGATGATGGCGTCTTCGGTGCTCCAGATCAGCGCATTGAACACCAGATCGATGGCGACCAGTACGGTAACGCCTGCCAGCGAGGTCAGGCGGGAGAACAGAAACGGCAGTTGGGCCGCCAGGGCCACGCTCAGGATGGCGATCACGCCGGATTCGGTCGCCAGGCGGATGCCGAACACCGCCAGAAACTGGGCGGTGAAGGCCAATTGGCGGATGCGCATGTCCATCCGCTCGTATTGGGCGTCGCGCGTGGTGAAGTAGAACCCGACGATGTACAGCAACAGGCCGGCGACAATGCCCATCAGCCGCAGTTGGCCGCCGATGGTATCCGCCGGTTCGTTGCTCAGAGTCAGATAACAGACGATGGCCCACGCCAAATAACCAATGGCGCCTTCCAGCGTTTGTGCCAGGGAATTTCGATACAAGCCTGTGGTCCTCGATCGCAGCCGGTCACGATTATAAAACTGTGACCCGAGTTTAGCCGTAACCCGAGCGCGCTCACAGTGCCCAAGGTCATCTTGTCGATGCGATCCCGATTTGCGATATCGGTACGGCGCATCGCCTTGTCTTCCCACCGGGCAACCGCACATAATGAGACATGATCAATCCAGACCAGCGCCATCCGACACTACCGGCCAATACCCTGGGCCGCGACTTCTTGGTCGCGGATTTGCACGGTCACCGGCATCGACTGGACCAGGCTCTGGAAGAACGCCATTTCGACCCGAGCCAGGACCGTTTGCTGTCCGTGGGTGACCTGATCGACCGCGGCCCGGACAGCCCCGGCTGTCTGGACCTGCTGAACGAGCCCTGGTTCTGGGCGGTTCGGGGCAATCACGAACAAATGCTGGTCGATGCCGTCACCACGGACGAAGCCCAGGCGTGGAGCCGCTGGTTGATGAACGGCGGCAACTGGGCACTCGAACGGCCCGAACACGAGCTCTCAGACTGGGCACGGCAGATCGACGCCCTGCCCATGACGCTGACCATCGAACACCCGCTCGGCACAGTGGGCCTGTGCCACGCTCAGTACCGGCTGCCGCATTGGGATGATCGACGTCGGGAGACCGAGACGGATACCCAGGACTGGCTCTGGGGTCGCAGCCGCCTGTACCGGGCCGAACCGGCCGCGATTGAAGGCGTTGACTGGGTCTTCCACGGCCATACCATCATTCCCCGGGTCACCGCCCTGGGTAATGCGGTCTTTCTGGACCGGGGTGCCTTCACCGGCGGTCCTTTGGTGGTACTCTCCCTGGATGAGTGGATGAACAACCCGTCCACCCGACGTATCAACGAAACCATCGATTGACGATGGTTCAGCAGGAGAACGGTCTTGAGCCCGGCAGTTCCGCATCCGGTTCCTATTTTTGACAACCTGAGCCATATCGAAAACCCGTTTCGCCACCCCGCCCGGCCGTCCGAGGCCATGCGGAAAGCGGCCCGGGTGTCGGCGTCCACGCTGCAGTCCGACCTGCAGCTGTGCAGCGAATTCCTCTACAGCTACCGGGGCAGCCCCGACACCTTCGGATCCTATCGACGGGAAATCGAGCGATTCACACAATGGTGCTGGTTCATCCAGGGGCTGGGGCTGGCCGAGGTTCGCCGACAACACATCGAGGCGTTTGTCGAATTCTGCCAATCGCCGCCGAAGCACTGGATCGGCGGCAAGAGCGTGGCCCGGTTTCTGGACTCGGGCGGCGAACGGGTGGCGAACCGCGAATGGCGACCGTTCGTGGTGAAGGTCTCCAAACGGGACCACAAACTGGGCCAGGCCGCCGATGCCGGTCGCTACACCCTGAGCCAAAGCGCGCTCCAGGCGATCTTTTCGGTGCTGAGCACCTTTTTCAACTACCTGATCCAGGAAGAGCACGTCGAACTGAACCCGGTGGCCCAGATCCGGCAGAAGGGGAAATTCCTGCGCAAGCGTCAGGGTGCCCAGAGCATCCGGCGGCTGTCCGAGGCGCAGTGGCACGAGGTGCTCAACGCTATCGACCAGGCGGTTCCGGAAAACCCGGAACGCTACGAGCGGGCGATGTTCATCGTCAGTTGCCTGTTCGGGATGTACCTGCGGATCTCGGAACTGGCCGAAAGCGACCGCTGGCAGCCGAACATGGGCGATTTCCGGCAGGATGCGCACGGCAACTGGTGGTTTACCACGGTCGGCAAGGGCAACAAGGAACGGGATGTCTCGGTATCGGATGAGATGCTGATCGCCTTGCGCCGCTTCCGGACCTTTCTCGGTATGACACCCTTACCCCTGCCGGGTGAGAACGCGCCGCTGGTCCCCAAGGTTCGTGGTAAGGGCGGCATCACCAGCACGCGTCAGATCCGGTTTATCGTCCAGGAATGCTTCGATATGGCCGTGGACCGATTGCGCGCCCAGGGCGAGCCGGAGGAAGCCGATGCGCTGCAGGCCGCCACCGTGCACTGGCTGCGCCACACCGGCATTTCGGAGGATGTGAAATTCCGACCGCGCGAACATGTGCGGGACGATGCCGGCCATGGCTCGAGCGCCATCACCGACCGGTACATCGACGTGGAACGCCAGGCCCGACACGCCTCGGCCCGGAAGAAGAAGATCAGCCCGGCCTGAGCCAGAGCAAATCCCGTAGGGCAGAAGAGCCGAAGGCGTTATCTGCCGTGCCCACCCTACCCGTCTTTACGAAACCTTACGGCCTACGGTGCGGCTGGGCGTCCGCATGGTTACAAACTCCTCCGCCGCCGTCGGGTGAATGCCAATGGTCCGGTCGAAGTCGTCCTTGGTCGCACCGGCCACCATGGCCACCGCCAGACCCTGGATGATCTCACCGGCATCTTCCCCGGCCATATGAATGCCCAGCACTTCGCGCGTATCGGCGTTCACCAGCAACTTCATCAGCGTTCGCTCGGTATTGCCGGACAAGGTGTTGCGCATGGCCTTGAAGTTCGCGGAGTAGACCTCGACCCGATCGAACTGATCGGCGGCTTTTTCTTCGGTCAGCCCTACAGTGCCGATGTTGGGTTGGGAAAACACAGCCGTCGGGATGGTGTTGTAATCCACCGTTTTCGGCTGTTTGTCCTTAGAGAACAGGTAATCCGCCACGTACATTCCTTCAGCCAGAGCGACGGGCGTCAACTGAACCCGACCGATAACATCGCCGAGGGCGAAGATATGGGGCTGATTCGTCTGGTAATGTTCATTGACGGGTACATGCCCCTCCTCGGCCAGCATCACGCCCGCCTTGTCGAGATCCAGACCGTCAACGAGGGCCTTACGGCCGGTCGCACAGACGATCAGATCGGTCTCGCGGACCTGCCCGTCACTGAAGGTGGCCGCATAACGCCCGTTCTCCAACTGTTCAATGGATTCGATGGTGCAGTTGTACAGTAACTGCACGCCGGATTCCGCGATCTGCTCGGACACGAATTGACGCACTTCCTCATCGAACCCCCGCAAGACCGGCTCGCCTCGGTAAACGAGGTGGGTGCGGGCACCGAGACCATTGAAGATGCCGGCGAATTCCACCGCGATGTAGCCACCGCCGACAACCATGACGTCTTCCGGAAAACGGTCCAGATAGAACACCTCATTGGAGGTAATGGTGTGTTCGGCACCGGGAATATCCGGTTTGGCCGGCCAACTGCCGGTAGCGACCAGGATGTTGGCACCGGTCAGTTCCCGCTCATCGTTCACGACGACGGTGTGGTCGTCCTTGAACCGGCCATGACCGTTGATGATCTCGACACCGGCCCGGGTCAGCAGGCCATCGTATATACCGTTCAGCCGCTCGATCTCGGCGGTTTTGTTGTCACGCAGCGTCGGCCAGTCAAAAGCCGGCATTTCGTCTACCGTGTAGCCAAATCCAGCCGCATCCTTGAACGCCTGGGGGTATTCGGAGGCATACACAAAGAGTTTTTTCGGCACGCAGCCGACATTGACGCAGGTGCCGCCGAGGTAACGGGATTCGATGACGGCCACTCTGGCCCCCTGGGTGGCGGCCATGCGAGCGGCTCGCACGCCGCCGGAGCCGGCGCCGATGACAATGAGGTCGTAGTCGTACTGAGCGGTCATGAGTCGGTATCCTGTCATTAAAAACCCCGGTTGGACCGGGGTGTGTATCAGAAGTTCCTTATTAATAAGGACGTTCCCAACCGATTAAACCCCGGTAGCCTTTGGTGGCTTCGGGATTCTACGGTGCCACCGCCTTGGTGCCCGGGTTGGCTAGTGTGCCAATGTCCTGGTGCCGGGCTGGTTTGGATACCAATAACCCGCACCGGGAGACGGGGTATGCTCTTCCAGGGACCGCTGTGAACCCTTCCATGGGCGCTTAGCTTCGGCATCCATGCCTCAGATGTCCCTTCCAGAGCATACCCCGTCTCCCGGTGCTAGCCTTCTGAGGCTCTATTTAACTCTTAACTGTCCCCTCGGTTTTCCTGGGAAGTGATATTCATGGCTTTCTTTCGTTTTGGTTTGTTTTGGAAGAGGCACCGTAACGAGTGACGATTGCCTGGGGTGGCCTCCACGGGGAAGTGGGCAGCATGGATGCTGCCGTCTAGCTTACAGGGATGTATTCACAGCGACCCCGTGGGGGCCACCCCAGGGAGTCGGCACGGACTATGGGCGCCCAAGCCAACCCGGCCACCAAGGCGGTGGCACTGTAGAATCCCAGGCGCTCTCAAGTAACCAAGTCAGGCGGCTTTTTCTTCGATGTAGTTGGGGTTCGGGCGGAACAGGACATATTCCTTCAGATCGCCGACGGGGATTTCCGTGAACCGCTGGTAGTCCAGCGATTGGTAGAAATCGAGGTAGCGGTTGTTGCCGGTATCGAGGAAGAGGCCGATGGACTCGGAATCGCTGTCGCTGATGGCGTGTACGGCCTCCATCAACTTGCGTCCCAGGCCCTGCTTCTGGAACTCCGGGTGGATGCCGATCAGGCTGACCACACGGTGGTGCTTGTTGGGCAGGCTGTTCTGTACATCGTTGTAGTACTGAATGAAACGGCGGGTGCCCTCGAAGCCCGCGGTCAGGGTCATCTTCAGGCGCCAGCGGAACTGACGGGAGATGTCCATCTTCAGCCCGACATCGCTGACGAAGGCGACGCCCAAAACCCGTTGATCGTGCCGATTCACAACGCCCAGCACCGTCTCGCCGCGCTCGAAATGCAGGCGGATCAGTTCGCGGATGGTCGCGCGGATGCGTTGCTTGTACCCCGGACGATGCGCGTCCAGCAGGTACTGGAAGGTCGGTTCATGGCGGTAGGAGTGGTACAGCAGGGAACGGGCCTGGCGATAGCAGCGTTCGTCCAGGCGGACCACGTCCACGTCGTTCAAATCAATCTTGGCCATGCGGGCTCCGTCTGTTCGGTTTCATCGTTATTATTGCCCCGCCCTACCCCCGATGAGGGACAGTGGCAGCTTTCGGTAATGCTGCCACTAATCCGATCGAAATGGAATCAGCGCTGAAAGCTGGCCCTGACCGAGATCAAGCCCGGTTCGCTGCGCGCCTCGAGCGTGACCTGGTCGGTCGACACACCGGCACTCTCGAGAGCCGCCAGCCACTGCACGACGGGCCCGTATTGGGCTTCATCGATACGTACGCGGAGCAGGTCACCGTCGGGTTCGAAGCTCTGAATGGACAGACCAAAGCGGTTCGCCTGACGGCGCAATTCGGTATTCAGCGATGCCGTGTCGCCACCGCCATTTTGAGCGCCACCCGCCATGGCCTCGGGGGCCTTCGCGACCAGTTCCTGGTAGGTGTCCCGAGCGGCTTCGAGTTCGCTGTTGGCGCTGGCCTGCCACTGGCGGACGGGCTGGATCAGGGCGAACCAGACCAGCAAAAGAGCCGTGCTGATCACCAGAACAATCAAGGCGCGACGGTCGCGTTGCGGCAGGCCGTTCACGCGATCGATCAGTGGTTGAAAAAGGCTGGTTAAATCAAACATCAGGTTGCTCCCTCCAGAACGGCCCGATACTTACCACGGACGGCGTCCCGGTCCTGGCTGGCTGAATACTCCACGCTGTACCCCTCGGATTCCAGTTGTGACTTGACCCGTTCGAACCGGGCAAAAGCATCGCCTTCGGTTTCGGTCGACTGTTTCAGGGTGAACAGCATCTCGCCCCGGTTCTGTTGGAACCGGAAATCCTCGACCAGCAAGGCCGGATCGATCTGACTGAGTGCGTCCAGTGATTGCAGTACGGAGTGCCCCTGGTCGCCCTCGTTCGAATTCAAGGAAACGATGCGGTTATCCATCTCGCGGACCATCAGCGGTCGCTGGATGCGCTTGTCGGAACCGAACACCTGGCGGAACACGTCTTCGCTGGCGTCCCAGGTCTCACTGGCCAGCTGTTGATTGCGCATGGCCTCGGTAATGGTCACGCCGGACCAGATGACCAGCGCAAAGGCGGCGGCCACGGTAATCGGAACCCAGAGTGCCGTATGATTGCTGGATTTACGCTGGGAAAAAGCACCGATCATCAGATTGCCGGCCGCGTGGCTGTCGCGACACTGCTCATCCCAGTCGGCCAGGCCCGTGGCCGGGGTGACGACCCAGTCCAGGGTGTCGCCGCCGGCTTCCAGTTCGGTGCGCAGTTGCCGGCCCTGGTCGGTGGAGTCGCGGCTGGTCATGCGGATGGAGACCGGTTCCTCGCCCAGGCCTTCCGTGGATTTCCACAGCTCGAACCATTGGCTGAAACCGTTCGGGTGGATCTGATGCAGAATCCAGCCGGAACGCACCAGGATCCGTTCCTGATCGACGTCGATGTGGACATCGTTGGTGACCGGTTTGTCCAGTTGGAACCAGCCGGCATCGAAGGCCTGGACGATCTGCATGCCGGTTTCGGCCAGTGTGGAAGACACCTGGCTCAACCGTTCCCGTTCGATCACCAGAACCGGCATCTCGCCTTTTTCCGGTTTCGACAGCGGGACGATGTGCAGACTGTCGATGTCCTGCGCCAATTGTTCCTCGGCGGCGAATCGCAACACCTGCTCCGGAACACGCCGGGCGCCCCCCGGAACCTTGACCGTCAGGGAGGTGAACCAATCGTGCGGCAAATAGACACGCACGAAGACCTGATCCAGGTTGCGTTCCTGCTTCTGGTCCACCAGTTCGTCCCAGCGGCCGTCGTATTGCTGGTCCTCACCCTGCCAGAGCCAGCTGACTTGTTCCGGCCCTTGCCAGTAGATGGATAGTTGAGGGCTCATGTTGTCTCCATATTATTCCGTTTTGGCACCGGTACCGCCCAAGGCGTTACCCAGGCCCGGGATGCTTTGCCCAGGGGTCGGGAGTTGACCGCCCTGGCTACCCTGAGACGCATCGCCCGGTGCGGTGTTCGCTTCCGTGATCGCCTGCGTACGTCGCGTGACCAGCGCGGACTCCGATGTCCGGTGAATCGTACTTTCCCGGATATAGGTGCGGTCATTGAGCGTTACCTGACTGTAGACATCGAACCAGTGGGACTCGACCGTCAGTTGGTCTATCAGAATCCGGCCGTTGGGATTCTGTTGGAACACCTGCGTATCGGTGACCTCCGAGGTGCTGGTGTATCCATTGTCTTTACTGTCTCGTTCGCTGACAAAGCTTTGGGCATCCTGTTCGCTGATGAAGCTGGCCAGCGTCATGAACACCGGTTCCGAAGCCGTGTTGATATTCAGCGGCGTGTCCGGGGGCAAAGCTGACAAATACGGTGCCAGCTTTTCGTAGTCGGTGATGTTGTCGTCGCCTTTTCGTTCTTTCGCATCCACGGATTTCAGCAGTTTCATCTCGCTGACATCGGCCATGGGTTCGAAGGAAGGCCGATACGCCGGATCCAGATCGCTGTAGTTGAACAAGGCGTTGCTGTCACTGTCGAACCAATCTTTCAGTTCGTCGGCGATGGCGGGATCCAGCTGCAAGTGAATCAACAACCGCTTGAACCCCTGAGTCGCCGCTTCCCGGTTGGGAGCTGAAGGATGCAGCCAGTTGACGTTGAACCGACCTTGTAAGTCATTAGCCTTGACGTACATTTCCGCACCGTTGTAATCCAATGGAACTCCCTCATTCCAGTAGTCCCCAAAATGGTCGGTCTTGGCTTGCGATAAATCCGGTTCCATTTTTAATACAACACGAGCAAAGTCTTCGATGCTGTTCAAATAGGCTTGCGCCTGACTCAACGTCAAGGATTGATAGGCGCGCTCCACCTGAATCTTCTGTTCGTATTGCAGCCTGGTGACTACCACGGCCAACATGGCGAAGACCAGCAATACCTGAATCAACGCGAATCCACGTTCAGTCCGCACCGCTGCCTCCCGATTCTTCATTGGAACCGCTGTTACCGCCGGTAGTCGTCGGGTCGGGATTACGCGGAACGGCGACCATGCGCGTGATGGCATCGCCCTCGCCGGTCGTCAAAGTAAACTCAACGGCGAACAAATCGGGTTCGCCCTCCTGTCCGAAGGGAACGTCCGGTGGCCACTTGTCGAACTCGCCCGTTTCCCCGTCGTATCGTGCCATGAACGAAAATGACATGGTCTTCACGGGCCGAAGCAGGGTCTGGTGGCGCCATTCCAAACTGCCATCGTCATCCAGCTGGAGCGTATGGCTTCGTACCAGGCAGCCCCCCTTGTCGTTTTCGGCCTCCTCGTCCAGCCATGGGCACAACTCGCTGCCCGGTACCGCGAGACGATACTGGACGCGCTGCAACGAAGACCGCTCCAGATCGACGAACTGGCTGAGTCCCCAGCCATTGCGCGTTAACGACAAGCCGTCCACTTCATCCAGGTGCATGGCCGCCTGATTGTCACCGAACGCATCCTTGACCGGACGATCGGGCGCCCACTGAGTGAAGTCATTGGTCAGGGTTCGGATCACCCGGGTTAACTGGGACTGGTATTCATTGCTGACCGTCAACGTTTGATAGGTGGTACGCGATGCCTGAACCAGAAACAGGGTGCCCACAGCCAGGATCGCCGATATGGCAATGGCAATGAGCAATTCGATCAGGGTGAATCCACGGGCCGAACTCATCATGGGTCACCCAATATGGCATAGAGCGCATCGGCATGTGTGTCGCTTTCCGGGGGAAAGGCGCGTAATTCGACAGATCGAGTGCGTTGTCCGATTTGTTGTTTTACCGATTGGACAGCCGGATTTTCCTGAGCAACTTTTTCAAAAGGACTAAATTCCGTCACTTCGATCTCAACGGTCCATGTTTGCCCATTGAATTCCACTTTTTCGGTTTTTGACCCGAGATCCGGCGCGGCGGACAGGCGCATACGGGCCAGGACATTTTCGTTTACCCAGCGACCCTGAGTTTGCTGCTCAATCTGATACGCGGCCGTCAAATTTTGTGAATTGGCCATGGCGATGGCCCCGGCCATAACCGCAAAGATAGCCACCGCGATCATGACCTCGATCAGCGTAAACCCGGACTCAGTTCTCGACACGCTTCACCTCCAGCCGGTTGAAGCCATCGCCGATGACCTGGATGCTGGCATCCATTATATCTTCGTGCTCTATGTCCAGTTGAAAAGCCGGCGTGTAATCTTCGGACGGCAATAAAACGACATGAGGTTGAATCAACAACGGGTCTTCCGGCAGTTCGTCGTTGAGTTCGACCCACTGGCTGTCCAGTTGCAATGAAAGGCGAGCCTCGTCCGGCGCTTGCCATTCGATCGGTTCGGCTTCGCTCACAGACCACATGATGGGTTCTTCGCCTTCCATAGGATCGCCTTCGCGCCATTCCAGGAACGTCGCCCCGTGGGACAGAAACAGAATGCCGCGTTCGGTATTGCTCAACAGCACGCGATCCTGAGCCTGCCCCACTGTATAAGCCAGTTGCTCGGCCGAGTGCTGGATATCCGCCAACGGATCCTTCTGGGTAACGGCCAAACGCACAGCGCTGGCGGCCACACCGATAATGACGATGACCACCAGCAGTTCGATCAGAGTGAAACCCGACGGTCGCCGATGCGAGCCGGTACTTTGGATCAGGGCCGGGGTCATTCGGTATCGGTGGACGAAATATCCTCGTCGATATCGCTGCCGCCGGCCTGGCCGTCAGCGCCGTACGAAATGATTTCGTAGGACGTACCTTCCCGGATATAGCCGTACTCATTACCCCAGGGATCCTTCGGCGATTGCTTCAGGTAGGGGCCGCGCCAATTGTTGGGTTCCGGGCTGCCGGACGGCTTGGATACCAGTGCTTCGAGCCCCTGGTCCGTGGACGGATAGTGGGAGTTGTGCAGTCGATAGGTATCGAGCGCGTTCTCGATGGTACGGATATCCGTTTTGGCCGCCTGTACCCGTGCCTCGTCGCCCCGGCCAATGACATTGGGTGCCACCAGGCCGAACAGAACGCCCAGGATGACCAGGACCACCATCAATTCAATCAGTGTAAAACCGCGTTGCTTGTGATTCATTGTCTTTTCCTAACCTACAAAGGTATTCATTTCCATAATGGGCAGAACGATCGACAGGACGATGATCAGTACGATGCCCCCCATCAGTACCACCATCAACGGCTCGAACAGAGCCAGGACGGTGGAGATGAGCTCCTTCACTTGCTGGTCTTCCGCATCGGCCGTCCGTTGCAGCATATTGTCCAACTCGCCGCTGGCTTCGCCACTGGCGATCATGTGCAACATCATCGGCCGAAAATAGCCGGCATCGGTCAACGCCTTGTTCAGGCTGCCGCCCTCGGAAACCCGAATGGCGGCTTCGCGAACCCGGGCCTGGATTTCCAGATTGGAAACCACTTCCGACGCGATGCGCATGCCTTCCACCAAAGGAACACCACTGCCGCTCAGAATGGCGACGGTGCCGATGAACCGGGCGGTATTAAAACCGCGTGATACCCGCCCGATCAGCGGCAGACGCAGTAACAGACGGTGCGTCATGCGCCGGCGGGTGGGGTTCCGGTTCCAGATGACCAGGGCCAGCCAGGCTCCGACCATAGCCAACAAGGTGGCCAGCCACCAGGACTGCACCCACTCGCTGACGGACAGCAGGACCCGGGTGGGGCCCGGCAGGGATTCACCCGTCGAGGCGAATACACCCACGATTTCCGGCACCACCGAATTCAGCAGAAACCCGACGATCAACAGTGCGATCACCGTCAAAATGCCGGGATAGATGGACGCCATCTGAACCTGCTTCCGGGTTTTCTGCTGATCCTCCATGTAATCCGCCAGGCGGATCATAACCCGGTCAAGATGACCGCTATGCTCGCCCGCATCAACGGTTGCACGGTAAAGAGGAGGAAAAGCCCGCGGATAGTCGCCCAGCGCCTTGGCCAGACTGAACCCTTCCAGGACCCGGGCGCGCACGCCCATCATCAAGCTGCGGACCCGGCCCTTCTCGGATTGTTCGCCCACGGCGCGCAGGCATTCCTCCAGCGGCATACCGGAACCCACCAGGGTGGATAACTGACGCGTCACCAGCGCCAGGTCCGCGATCGAGATCGAAGGGCCGCCAAACAGGCCGGTGCTCCGGCTCTGCTGCTTCTGGGTCAGCTCCACATCGACCGGGAACCAACCCTTGTCGCGCAGTTGCTGACGAACCTGGCGGCTGCTGTCGGCCTCCAGAACCCCTTTGCGTCGTTTGCCGCGCTCGTCCAGCGCCGAATATTCGAAAGCGGCCATCAATAACTCCGGTAGACGCGCAGGACTTCTTCGACCGTGGTCAGCCCGTTCAGCACCTTGTTCTTGCCATCGTCCAGAATGCTGGGCGAAAGCGTGCGGGCGTGCCGCTCAAGATCGATGTCGCCGGCCCGGTCGTGGATCAACTGACGCATGGCCTCGTCCACCTTGATGAACTCGTACAAGCCCAGGCGACCCCGATAGCCGGTCGCTTTACAGGAGGAACAGCCCTTGGCGTGGTAGATCGTTGGGGGCTGGCTCGGGTCGATACCCAGGAATTCGCATTCGGCCTTGTCGGCCTGGTAGGGCGACTTGCAGTCCGGACAGAGGGTGCGTACCAGACGCTGGGACACCAGCCCGATCAGGCTTGAGGCCAGCAGAAAGGGCTCGATGCCCATGTCCTGCAAGCGGGTTACAGCCCCGGTGGCGCTATTGGTGTGCAGCGTCGACAGCACCAGGTGACCGGTCAGACTGGCCTGAACGGCGATGTCGCCGGTCTCGTAGTCGCGGATCTCGCCGATCATCACCACGTCCGGGTCCTGACGCAGGATGGCGCGCAGGCCGCGGGCGAAGGTCATGTCGACCTTGGTGTTCACCTGCGTCTGGCCGATACCGGGCAGGCTGTATTCGATCGGATCCTCGACCGTCATGATGTTGCGGCTGTGGCTGTTCAGAGCCTGCAGCGCCGCGTACAGCGTCGTGGTCTTACCGGAACCGGTCGGACCGGTGACCAGGATAATGCCGTGGGGGCGTTGAATCAGATCCTTGATGGTGTCGTAATCCCGATCATCGAGGCCAAGATGGCTGATATCGAGACGGCCGGCCTGCTTGTCGAGCAGACGCAACACCACCCGTTCACCGTGGTTGGATGGAATGGTCGATACCCGCAGGTCCACTTCCCGACCGGCGACGCGCAAGGCGATCCGGCCATCCTGAGGAACCCGTTTCTCGGCGATATCGAGCCGCGCCATAACTTTGATCCGGGACACCAGCAGCGGAGCCAGGGCCCGCTTGGGTTGCACCACCTCACGCAGCACGCCATCGACCCGGAACCGGATCGACAGTCGTTTTTCATAGGTCTCGACGTGAATGTCCGAGGCGTTTTCACGCACCGCCTCGGTGAGAATGGCGTTGATCAGCCGGATGATGGGCGCGTCGTCTTCCTGCTCCATCAGGTCTTCGGTTTCCGGGACCGATTCGGCCAGGGAGCTCAGGTCCATCGAATCGCCGAGCCCCTCGACCATCTGCATGGTGTCGTCGGAGTCGGTCTGATAGGCGCGATTGAGGTGCTCGGAGAATTCCTGTTCATTGACCTGAACCTGGGGCAGTACGCGCTGTACGATGCGCTGCGCCTCCTGGAGGGCGTTCAGGTTAACGTCCGGCCGGTACAGCAGGCGCGGTCCATCGGCGTGACCGTAATCGATCACGACACCGTGTCGCTTGGCAAATGCAAAGGGCAAGCGCCGCTCCATGACGCCCGGTGGTACTGCTGTCATTGACCTGTCCTGTTTGTATTGGGTTCGTTGCTAAGTACTTGGTTTGAAAAGAATATCACTCCGGGAGCCTCCATCAACCTACCCACCTTTGAATCAAAGTGACCAGGTTCTCATAAGACACCGGTTTGGTCATGAAATCGTCCATGCCGGCGGCCAGGCAGGCACGCTCCTGTTCCGGCGTATCCTCGGCCGTCATCGCGATGATGGGAACATGATCGCCCGAGCTTAACTCGTGTTGGCGTATCTTGCGGGTGGATTCCAGGCCATCCATGCGCGGCATCAGGCAATCCATGATGACCAGGTCATAGGGCGAATCCGTCGTGGCCATGCGAGCCGCTTCCTGGCCGTTGACACAGGTCTGCACCGACACACCCATGCGTTCGAGCAGACGGGATACGACCTTCTGGTTGACCATATTGTCTTCCGCCAACAACACTCGCGTGTTGCTGCACCGGTACTCTTCGACCTTGTCGAGATGAGTTTCCTCCAGCGACTCGCGCAGGTGACGCAGCAAGTCGTCTCGGCTAACCGGTTTTTCGATGAAATGAAACGGCCCCGTCAGGCCGCTGAACAAGCCGCGCTGCAATTCCGAAGCGTACAGGAAGACACGGGCGCGATGGTCGGCCAGCCGGTCCAGCAACTGTTGGACTTGTCGCAGGTATTCCTGGGCGCGGGCGTCCTCGACCGGAATGTTCAGCAGGATGAAATCGGTATCGAGCTCGCCTTCGTCGTCCAGCAGGCGCTCGATCTGCCAGGCGGTAACCGTCATGTCCCAACTCATGAACTCGGCCGTCAGCGCCCGTTCGTTGATGGGCGTCATATCGACCAGCATCACCGAGCGGCCGGCCATGAAGCGCGCCGGGCGGAAGGAGCTGGCCTGCTGGGACGAGGACTTGATGGGCAGGGAAACCCGGAGTTTCTTCAGACCGTCCTTCTCGATGGCCTGAAGCTCGGCGCCCATCGCCTTGAACTGCGCGGCCGCGACCATCAGGGTCAACTGATCGGAGACGTCTTCGTCTTCTGGCAGTGTGTCCATGTTGCGGTTGATGGCGGCGTTCAGGTCTTCGACACTGCTTTCGTCATTCCCGAAATAGAAGGACAGCAACAATCGTTCGTCATCGGCTCGGTTGTCCAGGGCGATGCGAACCGTGATCTCCCCTTCCTCGGCGCTTTCCAGGGCGAAGTCGAGCAGGCGGCGAAAGGCGTTGGACAGCCACTGAGGGTCGGATTCGATCCGTTCCGGCACTTCCGGATGGTACATGTACGCCAGTTCCAGACCGTGCTCATGCGCCTTGCTGCCCATATCCGACAGCGCGTGTTCCAACGTTTTGCGCAGGTTGAAAACGATGTTCTGCGGTACCCGGGACTGGTCACGCTGTTCGATGAAGGCTTCCAGATCGTTGACCAGATCCAGAATCGAATGGCCGCTGCGCCGGGCGATGTTCAACATGCCCTGGTGTTCGCTGGACTGCTCATCGTGACTGAGCATGCCGAGCACGCCCAGCAGGCCACTGAGCGGGTTTTTCACCCGGTGCAGCAACTGGTTGATGAATCGGCGGTTGGAACTGGCCTGGATGACATTGGCTTCGCGGGCCTGTTCCAGCGCGCGCAGTCTCTGTTTCAGTTCGTGGTTGTGGGTCAGAAACCCCCAGACCAGTTCCGAGACGCGCCCGGCGGTACTGACCAGGTAAAAATACAGAGCCACGAACGCCAGACTGATGTACCAGTGACTGTCGCCCGCAGCGCGAAACGCGTAGTACACCGCCACGGGCCAGAGCAATATGGCGAGATAGATACGAACGGTCCGCCCATACAGGGAGTAAACAAAGGTTCCCCCGGACGCGACGGCCAGGGTGTAGAGCAGCCCCAGAAGCTCGATCGGATGGTCCGGCCCGGACAGGCGGTAAACCATGTAGGCGGTCCAGACCGCCGCATGCAGAAAGCCCGAGGCGATGAACCAGTCCCGCCACCGGGCCGGGCCCCGGCCGTACCAGTCGCTGAACTGGGCGATCATGATGAAACGCCAGGCGGCCATGACGACCAACAGCAAACCGAAGACATAACTGCCCGTCGGCGTCGGTCCGACGTCCAGCCATTGCCATTCCAGCAACAGGAATACCAGGAAATGCAGGATCGCACTGGGCAGACCCTGGCGACTCAGCGTTTCGTCGATGCGTTTCAGGATCGCCCGATCTTTTTGTGCTTTATGTTGGGGCGTGTAAAACCAGCTCATAGACACCCGTCTGTTAAATGGCAGTCATTCCCTGTCCCCTCGGCCGCACAATCCGGCCGGTAATCCCGCGAGAGACACCACGGGACGACGGGGACGGGACCTCTGTATATGGGTCCCGCCGAAAAAATGCCGCAACTATACTCTCAGTTTAGGCTGGACCCAACCGCCACGCGGTTTTCCGTGCCAGTTTTGCGAAAACCTTACCCGCATTGACGGGGCTCGGTGGAACGGGGTTTGGATTAGCCCAGAGGTTGAATTTGAGGCGTTGTATCGGCCCGGGCTGGCCGTACACTCGATTGTCATAACAACAAGGCAAGCCGGTTTCCGATGAACCGCCAATCATGATCGACCTGAACCTGTACCGCGTTTTCGACGCCGTCTACCGGGAGCGAAACCTGACCCTGGCCGGTCGTCGTCTGGGCGTTTCCCAGCCGGCGGTCAGCAATGCACTCGGACGACTGCGCAGTCATTACAACGACCCCCTGTTCATTCGTCGCGGGCGCGAGATGCGCCCGACGGCATTGGCCGAACGAATCGTGCCGACCGTGCAGCAGGCGCTGATGATGCTTGGGGAAACCCTGGAGCCAGGCCGGTAGGCGCCCGGACCGCCCCGTGCTCGCAGTATAAGTACACCGAAGTGTCGAACCACCATGTACAAACACTGCTCCTGCACCCCGAAACGTCGGACCACCTTGTACTCGCAGCATAAGTACTTCCATTCACAAAAAAGCCCGGCAACAAGGCCGGGCTTTCTCGAATACCTACCGTTTCAATCAGAGCGACTGTTCCAGCTCCGGCAGGGCTTCGAACAGGTCCGCCACCAGGCCGTAGTCCGCCACCTGAAAGATGGGGGCGTCTTCGTCCTTGTTGATGGCGACGATGACCTTGCTGTCTTTCATCCCGGCCAGGTGCTGGATCTGACCTGAAATGCCGACGGCGATGTAGAGCTCCGGTGCGACGATCTTGCCGGTCTGACCGACCTGCATGTCGTTGGGCACGAAACCGGCATCGACGGCGGCGCGGGAGGCGCCCACGGCGGCGTCCAGCTTGTCGGCCAGCTTGTACAGCAGCTCGAAGTTCTCGCCATTCTGCATGCCGCGCCCACCGGAGACGACGACGCGGGCGGACGTCAGTTCCGGGCGGTCGGACTTGGCCAGTTCCTCGCCGACGAAACGGCTGACGGCGGCGTCCGAACCGGCATCGATGGTTTCGACACTGGCGGAACCGTCCATTTCACAGGCATCGAAGGCGGTGCCGCGAACGGTGATGACCTTGATCGCATCGGTGGACTGAACCGTGGCGATGGCGTTGCCCGCGTAAATGGGCCGCTTGAAGGTATCGGCGGACTCGACCCCGACGATGTCGGACAACTGCTCAACGTCCAGCAAGGCGGCGACGCGCGGCATGAAGTTCTTGCCGGTCGTGGTGGCCGGCGCCAGGATGTGGCTGTAGTCCTTGCCCTGCTCGGCCACCAGGGTGGCCAGGTTTTCGGCCAATGCGTGGCCGAAGGCGGCGTTGTCGGCCAGCAGAACCTTGGCGACCCCGTTCAACTTGGCGGCTTCATCGGCGGCGCTCTGGGCGTTTTCGCCGGCAACCAGGACGTGGATGTCCCCGCCGATAGCCTGAGCGGCGGTTACGACGTGCGCGGTGGCCGAGGACAGTGAGGCGTTGTTGTGTTCAGCGACGATCAGAATACTCATGACAGCACCTTAGCTTCGTTCTTCAGTTTCTCGACCAGCTCGGACACGGAGCCTACCGTGATGCCACCTTGACGCTCGGCGGGTGGCTCGACCTTGAGGGTGTTGACCGTCTTGCGGACTTCCACGCCGTAATCGGCCGGGGTTTTCTTGTCCAGCGGCTTGCGCTTGGCTTTCATGATGTCCGGCAGCTTGGCGTAGCGCGGCTCGTTCAAACGCAGGTCGGTTGTTACAATGGCCGGCAGCTTGAGGGCAACCGTCTGCAGACCCCCGTCGATTTCGCGGGTCACCTGGGCTTCCTCACCTTCGACCACCAGCTTGCTGGCGAAGGTGCCCTGCGGCATCCCGGTCAGGGCGCCCAGCATCTGGCCGGTCTGGTTGTTGTCGCTGTCGATCGACTGTTTACCGAGGATAACCAGGCCCGGCTTCTCTTCGTCGACCACGGCTTTAAGCAGCTTGGCGACGGACAGTGAGCCCGGTGCTTCATCCGTGGTGATCAGGATGCCGCGATCGGCACCGAGGGCCATCGCTTTGCGGATCTGCTCTTCGGCCTTGGCTTCGCCGATGGAGACGACGACGATCTCGTCGGCTACGCCCTGCTCTTTCAGGCGCACCGCTTCCTCGACTGCGATCTCGCAGAAGGGGTTGATGTCCATTTTGACGTTCGCCAGGTCCACATCGCTGTGGTCCGGCTTGACGCGGACTTTTACGTTGTAGTCCACAACACGCTTCACGGGAACCAGTACTTTCATAGCGTCCTCATTCTGTGTATGAGCCCGGGGGACCCCGGCCTGGGGCGATCTTCCGAGACCCATTTAATCCGTTTTAAACGAAAATTTCAAACAGTTGTTTTAATTTTTCGCGACAAGAGGGTAAACTGCCGCCCAAGTTAAGTTGGCCCGAACAGGATGGCGCCAACGCGAATAATTACAATGACACCTTCTTGATAGCGGCGGATGGCCGTGTCAGTCCCGCTGGACAAGAAGCTTAAGATCACCTGCCAGGCCCACCCGGCCGGGCGGCAACGTTCAGGAGGTCCCTATGGAACGTGAATCCATGGAATTTGATGTGGTCATCGTCGGCGCCGGTCCTGCCGGTCTGTCGGCCGCCATCCGACTGATGCAGGGCGCGCAGGCGTCCGAACAGGAATTGTCGGTGTGCGTCGTCGAAAAGGGATCCGAAGTCGGAGCGCACATTCTCTCCGGTGCCGTGTTCGAACCGCGCGCCCTGAATGAACTGATTCCGGACTGGAAAGACAAGGGGGCGCCGCTGAATACCGCCGTCACCGGCGATGATATTCATGTCCTGCGGGGTCCGGAAAGCACCATCAAGGTACCCAACTTTTTCGCGCCGTCGACCATGCACAACGACGGCAACTACATCATCAGCCTGGGTAACCTGAGTCGCTGGCTGGGCGAACAGGCCGAAGAGCTCGGTGTCGAGATTTTCCCCGGCTTCTCCGCGGCCGAAGTGCTGTACGCGGACGATGGCTCCGTCAAGGGCATCGTCACCGGTGACATGGGTGTCGCGGGCGACGGCAGCGAAAAAGACAGCTACATGCCCGGCATGGAACTGCATGCCAAAACCACCCTGTTCGCCGAAGGCGCGCGCGGTCATCTGGGCAAATCCCTGATCAACCATTTCAAACTGGACGCGGACGCCGAACCCCAACATTACGGCCTTGGCATCAAGGAGCTGTGGGACGTCGACCCGGCCAACCACGAACTGGGCAAGGTGGTTCATACCGCCGGCTGGCCGCTGGACGAGCACGACGCCGCCGGCGGCTCCTTCATGTATCACCTGGAGAACAACCAGGTGGTCGTCGGCCTGATTACCGACTTGAGTTATGAAAACCCGTATTTGAGCCCGTTCGACGAATTCCAGCGCATGAAGCACCACCCGGTGTTCGCCAAGGTGCTCAAAGGCGGCAAACGCGTCTCCTACGGTGCTCGCGCCATCGCCAAGGGCGGCCTGCAGAGCCTGCCGAAAATGCACTTCCCGGGCGGCCTGCTGATCGGCTGTAACGCCGGTACACTGAACTTCGCCAAGATCAAGGGCAGCCACACCGCGATGAAGTCCGGCATGCTCGCCGCCGATGTCATTCTGAACAAAGCCAAATCCGGCTGGGAAGCGGGCCAGGATCTGGCCGAATTCGCCACGGCCTTCCGCGAAAGTTGGGCCTGGGAAGAGCTCAATCAGCAGCGCAATTTCGGCCCGGCGCAGCACAAATGGGGCAACATCTTCGGTTCGGCCTATGCGTTTGTGGACATCAACCTGTTCAAGGGCAAGCTGCCCTGGACGCTGTCCGACCCGAAACCGGATTACGCACAGACCAAGCCGGCGGCCGAATGCAAACCGATCGACTATCCCAAACCGGACGGTGTGCTGAGCTTCGACAAACTGAGTTCCGTGTTCCTGTCGAACACCAATCACGAGGAAGACCAGCCGGTTCACCTGAAACTCACGGACCCGGACATTCCGATCCAGAGCAACCTGCCGAAATACGCCGAGCCCGCCCAGCGGTACTGCCCGGCGGCGGTGTACGAGGTGGTCGAGGACGATGCGGGGCAGAAGCAGTTCCAGATCAATGCCCAGAACTGCGTGCATTGCAAAACCTGCGACATCAAGGACCCGGCGCAGAACATCACCTGGGTGACGCCCGAGGGTGGTGGTGGGCCGAATTACCCCAATATGTAATAACAAAAAGCCGGCGAATCGCCGGCTTTTTTACGTAGGGTGGGCACCGCCCACCATTGACCATACCGTGACAACCTTCCAACCATGGTGGGCCGTGCCCACCCTACATTTCCGCAAGCTTGAACCGTTCTCCCGCGCTATCCAGCCACAGCACACCGTCCTCATCCGGCCCACCCTGCTCCAGTGCCCAAGTCTGCCAGTGGTACATCAGGTTCTGGTGGATCCGCGCTGGTAGGTTGCGGCGCCAGGTCATGACCGGTTGTTCGGAGTCACTGAGGGCATCAAGTGGGTGCTCAGCGTCGAGCGGCGCCGACTCTCCCAGGTTGTTGGTGACAATCCAGGTACCTTCCACATACTCCGCCGTGGTGGCGATGAAGGGCGTGGCTTCGACCCGGATACCGACCTTCTCGACCGGCGTGACCAGGTAATAGTGCTCCCCTTCCCGCTTCAGTATCGATGCGAACAGCTTGACCATGGCCGGGCGTCCGATGGGCGTTCCCTGGTAGTACCAGTCGCCGTTGCGGCGGATTTCCATGTCGATGTCACCGCAGAACTCGGGGTTCCAGCGCTCCACCGGAGGGTGTTTCTGGTCGCCGATCTGTTTCAACAGGCTTTCGAGTGTCATTCACTGGCCTCCCCGACTTCCGCGACGGCTTCGGCGAGGAACCGAACGAACCCCCGCTTGTCCGGAATCATTTCGTGATACAGGTCGTTTCCGGACAGGCTGGCGACACCGGATGTCAGTGCCCAGACCAGGCCGTAGTAAAACCGCAGGTTATCTTCGTAGGAACCTTTGTCGACGCCGTGGTGTTTGCGCGCGCATTCGGAAAACAATTCGATGTGATTGCGCCTGAGACGCTGCCACTGGACAAACCGCTCCAATTGGCAGTCCGCGCGCAACAACTTCTCTTCTACTCTGACAAAAAACCGATGTTTTTCAACACTTTGCAGACGATACTTAACGTATTCCTTCATCAATCCGGACAGGCTGCCCGCTTCCAGATGCTTGCGGAGGATCGGCCCCACTCCGATCTCGTCCGCCAACAGCAAGGCGGCATAGATGTCCTCCTTGCCGCTGAAGTAGTGATAAAACACCGATCGACTGATGCCGGCCGTCTGGATCAGGCGGGTCACGGAAACCTGATCTTCGCCGGAGAGCATAAACAGATTCAGGGCCGAATTGAGAATGGCGGTTTCGGTGGGATGCTGGTCCTTGACTTGCAAGACAGGGTGAAGCATGAGGCCTGCGTTGGTGCGGATTCGGGATCTAGTCTATAACTGAGTGTATGAGAACGAAAGCGATCCCGACGGGATCGGGAGCGAGTGAATGAGACTGTTTTCCGCGATCTATCGAGCCGTTACGCGTTGGCTGACCGAAGAACCGGTCAACGATGCGCATCCGATGAGCGATTTCAGTAAGCTGCGGCGCGAAATCCGCAGCTGCGACGTCATTCTGGTCGAAGGGTACTCCCGCGTTGCGGAGACCATCGGCAGCGTCACCCAAAGCCGCTGGATTCACTCCGCCCTGTACATCGGGCGGCTGCACGATGTCGAAGACCCCCGCTTGCGCCTGAAAATCCGCGAGTATTTCGACGGCCAGCCGGATGTCCAATTGATCATAGAGAGCCAATTGGGCATGGGTACCGTCATCCGCCCGCTGGACACCTACAAGAACCGCCATCTGCGCCTGTGCCGCCCGCGCGATCTGACGTACGAGGACAGTCAGCTGGTCCTGAAATACGCGATCCATCGCCTGGGCACCGATTACGACGTGCGACAGATTCTGGACCTGCTCCGGTTTTACCTGCCGTGGAGTTTTCTACCCAAGCGATTCCGCTCCTCCCTGTTCGAATGGAAACCGGGCGGCAGCACCCACACCGTGTGCTCCACCCTGATCGCCGAGGCCTTCGGGGCGGTCTCCTTTCCCATTCTGCCGCTGGTCAAACGTCAGGAAGGCGGCGAGGTGAAGCTGTTCCAGAGGAACCCGAAGCTGTGTACGCCCAGCGATTTCGACTACAGCCCCTATTTCGACATCATCAAGTACCCTTATCTGGAGTTCGAAGGCTCGACAACCCCGGTCTATCGGTTGATGCCCTGGCATGGTCACGGGGTTCTGGATGATGAGGAAGCCTTGATGTATATGGAAGCCAAAATGCAGCAGACGATGCCGGACGGGGCCGAACCGCCGCCGCGCCGGATCGACTCGAAAGAGCATTTATAGGGTACGGGAGACGGGGGACACCGGAGGTCGGACGTTGCGTCCGACCGGAGTCACATGGTGTGGGTCGGTTTGTCCGAGTTGAGGGCGCCGGCCAGGTAGGTTTCGATCTTGTCCTTGGCCAGTTCATTCTTTTTACTGAATTGCACGCCGATGCCGGTTGCACGGTTACCCTGGGCACCTCGTGGGGTTACCCAGATGACCTTGCCGGCCACTGGGATTTTTTCGGGCTCATCCATCAGATTCAGCAACAGGAAGACATCGTCCCCCAGGTTAAACTTCTTGTTGGTGGCGATGAACAGGCCGCCGTTCTTGACGAAAGGCATGTAGGCCGCATACAGAACGGCCTTGTCCTTCATCGTCAGGGACAGTATGCCGTTGCGTGGGCCGCCGAGTTTTGGATTCATAATTGCAGTTCCAGCCAACGAGCCGCCAGCTGCTCGCTCCACATCTGTTGATTCAAATTCGCCTGGTTCTGCAGGCTGCCAGTCAGCTCCAGAATATAGTCTCTGAAACGAAAAAGCGAGGCACCCTCGACCTGGCTCAAGCGATCCACCAGGGGCCGATCAGTATCGGGCAGGATCACCTCGGTATTGTGCTGCATTCGCAAGGCGGCATCCACCCACAGCAGCAATTGTCGCAACAATCGCTGCGGTATTTGCTGGTGGATAAAAGCGGCCAGAGCGCTGAAGTCGCGCTCGCGCTGGAAAGTGGCGACCTGGCGGTTCCAGCTTTCGAGGGCGTCCTGATCGAAGGCCACGGCCTCCATCGGAGCGCCTTCGGCCATGCTCAGCCGATGGTTCACTTCGGTAGCGTCCACGCCCTGCCCGCCCAGGTATGAAGCCGCCTGCTCGAACGTGGGTCGGTCGAGCTTGTAGATGCGACACCGAGAGCGGACCGTGGGCAGCAATCGCGACAGCGATCCGGCTTCCAGAATCAGGTAGGTGTCCCGGTTGGGCTCTTCCAGCATCTTGAGCAGGGCGTTGGCCGAGGCGATGTTCATCCGGTCCGCTCCGACCAGGCGGATGACCTTGTTGCCACCCTGCTGGGCCGTCTCGTGCATGAAATGACCGACTTCGCGCACCTGGGCCACCTTGATGACCTCGCTCTTGCCTTCGGGTTCGATGGTCAAGCGATCCGGATGGACACCAGCCTTGAGCAGCAGGCAGCTCTTGCACTGACCGCAGGGCCGGTTGTCCGCCTGGCACAGAATCAAATCACCGAGGTAGCGGCCGAGTTCGTGAAGTCCGTCACCAGGGCGTCCGATCAGCAACAGGGCATGCGGCAGCCGCCCCTGCGCCAAAATCTGTTCGACGCGATGTGACAGCGGCGTCAACCACTCGGGCAAAGGATTCATGCGCAACGCTCCTCCAGAACGGCCACAAGATCGGCGCTGACCGCTTCGATCGATTGGGCGGCGTCCAGCCGGATGACGCGATCGGGGTGTTCGCGATGACGACGCTCATAGGCGGCGCGGCAGCGCTCGAAGAAGTCGATGTTTTCCTGTTCGATGCGGTCGAGTTCACCGCGCTGTCGGGCCCGGGCCAGGCCGATGTCGGCCGGGCAATCCAGCCAGAGCGTCAGATCCGGCTGAAAACCCTCCAGCACCAGGGACTCCAACGCCTCGATGCGTGCCCAGTCGATGCCCCGACCACCGCCCTGATAGGCATAGGTCGCGTCGGTGAACCGATCACTGACCACCCACTGCGACTGCGCCAGCGCCGGGCGTATCTTTTCGGTGACATGTTGGCGGCGGGCGGCGAAGACCAGCAGAAGCTCGGTCCAGGCATCCATGGTCTCGGTATGATGCCCGAGCACCAGATCGCGAATCTGCTCCGCCAACGGTGTTCCACCGGGCTCCCGGGTAACCAGCGGCGAGCCGTGATGGTCGGTCACCCAATTCGCCAGGACGGACAATTGGGTGGACTTGCCGGCGCCTTCGAGCCCCTCGATGGTGATGAAACGGGCGGTCACGGTTGCGCCTCCTCGTCAGTCGACGACTCATCCGGGGCCGAACGGTAGTCTTCGCGCCGACCGAAACGCTGAAATTGGCGCACGGCGGCGTCGTGCTCTTCGTAGGTATCCGAAAACACGTGGGTGCCATCGCCCTTGGCGACAAAGAACAGCGCGCTGCCGGGGGCCGGGTCCACGGCCGCCTCAAGCGCCCCCCGGCCGGGGTTGGCAATGGGCGTGGGCGGTAAACCGGCGCGGGTGTAGGTGTTGTAGGGCGTATCACCACGCAGGTCGGCCCGGGTCAGATTGCCGTCGTAGGCGTCGCCCAGGCCGTAGATCACGGTCGGGTCGGTCTGCAGCCGCATCCCCTGCTCAAGGCGGCGGGAAAACACCCCGGCGATCTGCGGGCGTTCAAACGCCGCTCCGGTTTCCTTTTCGACAATGGAGGCGAGGATCAGGGCCTCGTACGGTGTCTCGATCACCAGTCCATCGGCCCGGTCCTTCCAGGCCCGATCGAGTTCGTCCCGCATTTTTCGGTGAGCCTGGAGCAGCAGGTCGGCGTCGGTACGGCCGCGCTCGAAATGGTAGGTATCGGGGAAGAACCAGCCTTCGGGATGGTCGATGTCGAGCTCCAGTTTGGTCAGGACCGCTTCGTCCGACAATCCGGTCAATGTCTGGGTCAGGAATTCGTTGGCCTCGATGGCCTGGCGGAACTGTGCGAAGGTCCAGCCTTCGATGAATTGAACCGTGCGCAGAATCTTGTCGCCGTCGACCATGCGTTCGACGACCTGAACCGCCGTCTCGCCGGGGCGAACCTGGTATTCACCGCGCTGTATCCGGGTCGTTTCATGATACCGCAGCCAATATTCGGGGATGCGGGCTTCATCCAGCCAGCCGACCTGTTCGAAATCGGTCAATACCCGGCGCAGAGAGGCGCCCCGCTCTACCTGGTAGACCGTGGGCTCATCCAACGTCAGTGGTTTATTCAACTGATCGTATGCGTAAAAGCCGAGCCCGACACTCAGGCCGGCTCCGATCAGGACAGCGAACAGAAACAGTCGTTTAATCACTCGATAATCCAATAGCCGTTCGAAACCGGGACAGTTCGTCCCAGGCGGGGGGTGTCAGCGGACGGCCGTCCAGACTGACCACGGGCACCAGGCCGATCAGGGAATTGCTGATCATCAGTGCCTCGGCGCGGTCCAGATCCGACCGAAGGAGATCGGCGACCCGGATCGTCTCTTCCGTCTGCCGGAGCAGACGACGGCGAATGATGCCATCCACGCCGGCTTCGGCCAAGTCGGGTGTGAGCCATTGACCGTCCCGTTTCAGGTACAGGTTGCTCATGCTGCCTTCGACCAGGCGGCCATCGGCACGGGACAGCAATGCTTCGTGGGCCCCGGCACTTCGCGCGCTTTGGCGGGCCAGTACGGAGTCCAGCCGGTTCATGTGCTTCAAACCGGCCAATGTCGGATTGACGCTGGCCTGAACCTCGGACAGCACCAGAGTCGCGCCTTGCAGATGCCAGGGCTGGGCTTGGTACGGAAAGACCTGCACGATGCGGTCGGTGCGTTGCCGATCGGGGTCGAAATCGTATCCGCGCCCCTGGACGCCTCGCCCCAGGATCAGCTTGCAGACCACGACGCCCTCAACGTGAGCGAGCACGGTCTCGATCTCGGTCTCAAGGGCGTCGCGATCCTCGCTCGTCCAGATCATACCCAGGCGAGCCAGTCCGTTTTCCAGACGATTCAGGTGGTCGTTCCAGAAACGAACCCCCCGCCGGTCGGCCAGACAGGTTTCAAACAGCCCGTCGCCAAAAGCGACAAGACGATGATCGCTGTTCAGCCGGGTCTCGACGGTTCCGTTGATCAGACAGGTCAGCATAGGAGGAAGCGGGGCCTCACGGGCCCCAGAAGTCGCATCAGACTTTGCTGAAGATCAAGGTGCCATTGGTACCGCCAAAACCGAAGGAATTGGACAGCGAATGGTTGATCGTCAGTTCGCGGGCGTTCTTCGCGACGTAGTCGAGATCGCAGCCTTCGCCCGGATTGTCCAGGTTGATGGTCGGCGGTGCCACCTGATCGCGTATCGCCAGGATACTGAAGATGGCCTCAACCGCGCCGGCGGCGCCGAGCAAGTGGCCGATCATCGACTTGGTGGAACTGATGGCGACCTGGTCGGCATCGGCCCCGTACAACGATTTGACGGCTTGCGTCTCGGCAATGTCGCCGGCTGGTGTCGAGGTGCCATGGGCGTTGATGTAACCAATCTCGGTCGGGTTCAGGCCGGCATCCGCCACGGCGTTACGCATGGAGGCGCAGGCGCCGCTGCCGTCTTCCGGTGGCGAGGTCATGTGATAGGCGTCGCCACTCATGCCGAAACCGGTCACCTCGGCATAGATGGTCGCACCACGGGCCTTGGCGCGTTCGTATTCTTCAAGCACCAGAATGCCGGCGCCGTCGCCCAGTACAAAACCGTCTCGGTCCTTGTCCCAGGGGCGGCTGGCCTGCTCGGGCGCATCGTTGCGGGTCGACAGCGCGCGCGCGGCGCCAAAACCGGCAATTCCCAGTTGCGTGGACGCCATCTCGGCGCCGCCTGCGACCATGACATCGGCATCGCCATAGCCGATGGTGCGGGCGGCGTAGCCGATGTTGTGCGTGCCGGTGGTACAGGCCGTGGTGATGGCGATGTTCGGGCCCTTGAAGCCGTAGTCGATCGACAGATAGCCGGCAATCATGTTGATGATGGCGGCGGGCACGAAGAAGGGGGATACCCGGCGCGGACCGGACTTCAACAGGGATGAATGGTTGCGCTCGATGGTATCGAGACCGCCAATCCCGGCGCCAATGGCCAGGCCGATTCGATGGGCATCGGCTTCCGTGGCTTCGATGCCGCTGTCCCGAATGGCTTCGATGGCGGCGGCGTAACCATACTGAATGAAGCCGTCCATCTTCTTGGCTTCTTTCGGATGGATGTAGTTCGCCACATCGAAATTCTTCACCTGGGCGGCGAATTTGGTGGCAAATTTCTCGGTATCGAAATTTTCGATCGGGGCCGCACCGCTTTTGCCGGCGAGAATGCCGTCCCAGGTGCTTTTGACATCGTTACCCAAGGGGCTGATGCAGCCGAGGCCCGTCACTACGACGCGACGACGTGACATAGGTATCCTCCACGGGGTGTGTGTCCTGACCGTCCGTCTGTCACAGACGCCGGTCGGATACTAAAAAGCCGTACTGCCTGGCGACAATACGGCTTGAATTCAATACGGATCGGCCAGTAGCCAGGAACCGATTAACCCAGGTGCGCGTTGATGTAGTCGATCGCGTCCTGAACAGTAGACAGCTTCTCGGACTCTTCGTCCGGAATCTCGGTTTCGAATTCTTCTTCCAGCGCCATGACCAGGTTCACGGTGTCCAGAGAATCGGCACCCAGGTCATCGACGAAAGAAGCCTGTGCGGTGACGTCTTCTTCTTTGGCGCCCAGCTGTTCGCAGACGATTTTCTTAACGCGATCTTCAATGTTGCTCATTATGAACACTCCCTAATTGGAATAGCACCGTTCGGTGCGCAATAGTGTATTAAAAGGTATTCGTTACCGGCAAGTCAAAACCCGCCGCCTCAACCCATGTACATGCCACCATTGACATGCAGGGTCTCACCAGTGATGAAAGACGCCTGGTCACTGACCAGGAAACTGACGGCACTGGCAATTTCCGCCGGATCCCCCAGTCGGCCGAGCGGAATCTGCTTGAGCAGGTTCTCGCGGACCGCCTCGGGTAATTCGTGTGTCATGTCGGTCTGGATAAAGCCGGGTGCGACCGAATTGACGGTGATATTACGCGAACCGACCTCCCGGGCCAATGTTCGGGTGAAACCTTCGAGCCCGGCTTTGGCCGCCGCGTAGTTGGCCTGGCCCGCATTGCCGGAGGAAGCAACCACCGAGGAGATGTTGACGATACGCCCCCAACGCGCGCGCGTCATGGACTTCATGACCGCTTTGCTCATGCGGAAGGCCGAGCTCAGGTTGGTGTTGATGACGTCATCCCACTGCTCGTCTTTCATGCGCAGAAAGATGTTGTCCTGGGTAATACCGGCGTTGTTGACCAGAATGGCCACATCGCCCATCTCTTCCTTCAGCGTCGCCAACAGTGTCTTGATGGACTCCGGGTCGGTCACGTCCAGGCGATAGCCTTTACCGTCGATACCCGCTTCTTTCAGCCGGGCGGTGATCTTCTCGGCACCGCTTTCAGAGGTGGCGGTTCCGGCTACGCGATAGCCCAGGCGGCCCAGTTCATCGGCAATGGCGGCACCGATGCCACGGCTGGCACCGGTGACTAAAACCAGTTTGGCGTCGCTCATGAGGCGCTCCCTATCCGTTCTTGAAAGGCTGCCAGACTCCCGAGGGAGGACAGCGTCAGGGATTTTTCAATCCGCTTGTTCAGCCCGGACAATACTTTGCCCGGACCGCATTCGACCGTCTCGGTCACGCCCAGCTTCGCCAGTTCGGCAACGGTCTGGGACCAGAGTACCGGACGGTAGAGTTGTTCAATCAGGTTTTGCTGCAGTGCGTCGGCCCGGGTCTCGGGCTTGGCCGTCACATTCTGCACGATCGGCCGCGCCGCGTCCTTCAGTGTCAGGCCATTCAGGTAATCGGCCAGCTGCTCCGCGGCGCCTTTCATCAGGCTGCAATGGGACGGTACGCTGACCGGCAATGGCATGGCACGCTTGGCTCCGGCTTCCTTCAACTGCTCAATGGCACGTTCCACGGCGGCGGTATTGCCGGCAATGACGACCTGACCCGGCGTGTTGAAGTTGACGGCTTCGACCACGTCACCCTGCTGTGCCGATTCGCAGCCCTTGACCACAGACTCGTCGTCAAGCCCCAGGATGGCGGCCATACCGCCCTCCCCGGCCGGTACCGCAGCTTGCATCAACTGACCGCGCTTTTCGACCAGTTTCACCGCGTCGGTCAAAGACAACACCTCGGCCGCGACCAGAGCGGAGTATTCACCCAGGCTGTGGCCGGCCAGGTAATCCGGTTGAGTGCCGCCTTCGGCCTGCCACAAGCGCCACAGTGCGGTACTGGCGGTTAACAGAGCCGGCTGGGTTTTCTCGGTCTTGTTCAGTTCGTCGGCCGGGCCGTCGGTGACCAGTTGCCACAGATCGTATCCCAGCGCCTGGGACGCCTCTTCGAAGGTTTCCCGAATGGAACCGTAGTGTTCCGCCAGGTCCGACAGCATGCCCACCTGTTGGGAGCCCTGCCCTGGAAACACAAACGCGAGATTGTCGGCCATAATTCGAATCCTGTCGCTGATTGCGCCGTTAGATCACGGCTTTTTTCGCTTGCGGTGCATTATGGTCGCCAAGCCGGTTCAGTAAAGGGAGGCCCTGTTAAAACATTTATGACGATGCGGAACAAAAACATCGACATTATTAACCCCTTTGTGCGAATTCTGGCCCGGTCTCAACGAATTAACTGATCCAGCCGATCCAGAATCCGACCACACCAGCGCCCTTCGACGGCGTCGACCGCCCGACCGATCGCCGCCTGGAAGGCCAGGGCATCGGCGTCGCCGTGGCTCTTGATTACCGTCATCGGGCTGCCGGCCAACAGAGCCCCGTTACTGCGGCGCGGGTCGAGCCGAACGAATTGCGGCTTCAGGCGACGATTGAGGAAATAACCGAGTACGCGCCCCAGCCAATCTCCTTGCAGTTGTTCGCGCAGGGCGGACAGTGTCAGATCCAGGGTACCTTCGGCCGATTTGATGACGGCGTTGCCGGTGAAACCGTCGGTGATCACCAGGTCCAACCGCCCCTGAAATATCTGATCGGCCTCGATGAAGCCGCGAAAATCGAGATCCGGCCATTGCCTGAGTTGCTCGGCCGCCAGGCGCAATGAGTGCGGCCCCTTATTGGCTTCAACGCCCAGATTCAACAACGCCAGGCTTGGCTTCCGGGCGCGGGATTCCGAGGCGATGGCCTGACCGATGGCCGCAAACCCGAGCAATTGCTCGGCACTCGCCGAAAAGGAGGCCCCCAGATCCAGCATCACGATCGGCTTGCGAGCCGTGGGCACCCAACTGACCAGGACCGGACGATCGACCGCTGGGTGCGGCACCCCGTGACGGTGCATTAAAGCCATCAATACACCGGTGTGCTCCGACGAGACAACGGCATCCACCCCCTGATCCGCCAGCGTTTCATAGGCGAGCTCAAGTCCGCTGCCGTAACGGTGACGCAGTAACTGGGCGGGATTCAGTTCCGCCGGTAAATGATGATGGCAGGGTTTAAAGTCGACATTGGCCGGTAAGCGGGTCGGCAGATGGGGTTTGCAGGAATCCGTCAGGCCGAACAACAGGCCGTTGTGTTGAGGGTGCTGCTGGAAGTAACGAAGGGAGGCGGGGATGAGATGGGAGGGGCCCAGGTCCCCTCCATGCAAGTCGATGGCCAGATCAGCCATCGGGACTTACTCGCTGTCGGCGTCCGCAATGACCTTGCGGCCCTTGTAGAAACCGTCCGGGGATACGTGGTGACGACGATGCGTTTCACCGGTGGTCGGATCCACGGACAGCGCGGTGCCTTTCAGTGAATCGTGAGAGCGACGCATTCCGCGACGGGAACGGGTCTTTTTATTTTGCTGAACTGCCATGGCCTAGGCCTCCTAAACGTCATGTTAATCGTCAGCGGGAATTGTCGGACTGTCCGACCGACCGCGCTGTTAAAACCATAAAAATGTTCAGGATCTCTTTTTAAGAGATTCCAACACTTTGAACGGATTGTCTTTCTGAGTCGACGTTTCGCCAGCCTCAGAGTCATCCGGTTTGAATTCGGTTTGTATTTCGCATTCGCCCTGCGCATGCATGGCATGCATGGGCAACGAGAGCAAAACCTCGTCCTCGATCACCTCAGCCACATCAAGCGGCTGATCCGGAAGCAACATCAAGGGTTCGAGGCCCGACGGCAGTGCCTTGGCCATTTCATCGTTATAGACAATCGCCAGATGAAACCGGCTGTCTATCGTATGCTTGACCGCTTGCAGGCAACGCTGACATTCCAGCTCTACCGACCCGGATACTTCACCTGTCACGACGCGGCGTTGCTCAGCGTCACGATTAAAGTCCAAACTCGCTTTGAACTCGGCATCCTGACTCAACACCGCCTCGGCCAGACGCGACAGCCGCGTGGACGACACCACACCGTCAAGGTGGGTTAACTGGTCGGCCAACTTATAGGCATCGACGCGATCTGGGAGCTCGGATTTCGACATAGGCGCGGTATGATACGGATGAGCACTTTCAAGTCAAAGGTTTTTAATGATGAAAGCCCCATTATTACTGGCTTCCACCTCTATTTATCGCGCCGAACGGCTCGCCTGCCTGCAAATCCCGTTCGAGCAGGCGTCGCCACGGTGCGATGAAACGCCCCATCAGGGTGAAACGCCGGCCGATCTGGCTTTGCGCCTGGCCCGGATCAAGGCAGATAGCCTGACCGACGATTACCCCGACCATCTGATCATCGGCAGCGACCAGACCGCGTCCGATCCGGACGGTCGCTTGCTCGGCAAGCCCGGTACGGCCGAGGCCGCCGCCCGTCAGCTGAAACGCTGTTCCGGCGGGACGGTCATCTTCAATTCGGCGGTTGCTCTGGCCGGCCCGATTATTGAGGCCTGGAATGTTACGACCGAAGTTCGGTTTCGCACACTGAGCGACGCCGAAATCGGCCGGTACATCGAAAAAGACCAGCCATTGGATTGTGCCGGTAGCTTCAAGGTGGAAGCGCTGGGCATCACCCTGTTTGAGTGGGTACGAAGCGACGACCCCAATGCCTTGATCGGGCTGCCGCTGTTGTCACTGTCCCGGCACCTACGGCGGCTGGGCTACGAACTTCCGTAGGGTGGGCATGGAGGCTGTGAGAGTATTTTTTTGCCGGCATCACATTGGTTTTAGGCTCGTTCATGCTGGTTAGAATGCCCTCCGGCACCCGCAATTGGTATTTCGACCTACTATTGCGGATTCTTTCGTCGAGCGACCTGGGGCGGTGGTGTCTCCTCTCACCGCGCCCATCACTCGAGTTGCCGGCCGCCGAGCCTATCTCCCCTGTAATGCGGCTTTGGGATCAAGATGCTCCATCAGGCCATCCATTCCAAGGATGCTGATCACGCGGCTGAAGTTGTAACACAGCGCCATCAGATTCCATTCTCCCCGCACCTTTTTAAAGCTACGCACCAGGAAGTGAGTCCAGCCGGAGCGACACTTCAAGGTACCAAAGGGGTGTTCGGCCAGCGCACTGCGCTGGCGCATCCGATCCTCTTGGTCCGCCTCCATGCGCTGGCGGTGCCGATCCAATACCTCCTCATGCTCCCAGCGGTAGATCTCCCGGAAGGTGCCTTTCTCCGACAGGCACTGA
>NZ_BMXR01000004.1:0-214729 GCF_014651855.1 Saccharospirillum salsuginis | reverse complement strand
CCCGTCCTTGATAGAAGCTGCCCCCGGGGGCACAGGTAGACGTCGCGCTCAGCATCGTAGGTGAAGGCCTGGCGGGAGAAGCGGCCGTTTTGGTCGAAGCGTTTCGCGGTGTTCGGGATGGCGACGTAGGCGGTGACGCCGTTATCTTCGCACTGCTTGAGTTGATCGCTTTCGTAGTAACCCGCATCGCTCAGAGCGGTCAGACTCTCCACATCCAGAGCCTCTTTGGCCCGTTCGGCCATGGGGGCCAGTTGATGACTGTCGTTCCCCTCATTGGTGACCTCGCTGGCGGCGATCAGCTTGTGCTCATCGTCCACAGCGATCTGGACGTTGTAGCCACTGACGGATTGACCGCGCTTAGTCAGTCGGCGCGCATCGGGGTCGGTTGTCGATATCTGCTTGTCGCCGCTGGCTTCCAGGGTTTGAAGCTGCTCTTGCTTGGCGGACAATTTCTCCTGCATCGCCTCCAGCTTGGTGGTCAGCGACGGATCCTCGGTGGTGGCCGGTGTGTCGGGGCGACTGTCTTGCCGGTCGTTTTGATCCAGTTCCGTATGCCACGCCTCGATGTCCTGTTCCAGCGAGGCGACCTGCTTTTTGAGCTTGTCTTGGGTGTGGATGCTGCTTTTGCTGGCGTTGGCCCGGAAAAAGCTGCCGTCGATCCCCACGGTGTGGCCGCCGAATAACGCCAGTTCTCGACACAGCAGCGTGAACTCCCGGTTCACCCGTACCAGGGCCTGGGCGTTGTGTTTGCGGAAGTCGGCGATGGTCTTGTAGGACGGCTCCAGCCCCCCAAGCAACCAGATCACTTCGAGATTGCGCCGGGTCTCGCGCTCGAGGCACCGGCTGCTGCGCACCTTGTTGGTGTAGCCGTACATGTAGAGTTTGAGCAAATCCGCCGGGTCGTAGGCCGGCTGCCCGGCCTGGGTCGCACTGCCGGCGGCATGCAGAAAGCCCAGCTGGGCCAGGTCCAGGCTGTTGACGTAGGCGTCGATCGCACGAACGTGATTGCCTTGATCGACATAATCATCCAGGCGTGGCGGCAACAAGCTCTCTTGCAGACGGCATTGGCCGGTTTTGTAGCGGCGGGCAGGCACTGGAAAGCTCCCTTTTGAATAGCAAGCCGTGATTGTAACCTTAAAGAAGGGATACTTTCACAGCCTCATGGCCCGCCACGACAGATTAATGACCCCACATTTCCGGTCACTTTTCCGTTGAATGGCAATCGCACGGTTCAGTAATTTCTTTAGCTGCGCTGGTGGGCAGTGCCCACCCTACTTAAGAGTCCAATTGTCGGTAATGCCGAGCTCGACAAGGGTCTCGGCCATGCCGACTCCCATCTCGCGGGCGAACTGGCGCCACGGCGACGGGCGCATGGTGAAGTCGATCAGTTTCGGGTAACCGAGTTCCCGGGCCAGTTGGGAGGTGGATTTCAGACCATCCACCAATCCGAGCTCCACCGCCTGTTGTCCGGTCCAGACCAGCCCTGAAAACAGGTTGTCATTGCTCGTGTCGAGACGCTCGCCCCGCCCTTCGCGAACGTCGGCGATGAACTGCTCATGCACGTCGTTCAGCAATTCCTGGAACAGTTCGCGTTCTTCCGGGTCCACATCCTGAAACGGGTCCATAAAAGCCTTGTGCTCACCCGCGGTGAAGTCTCGCCGTTCCACCCCGATCTTGTCGATAAGCTCGGTAAACCCGAAACCGGCCGCTGTCACACCGATGGAGCCGACGAGGCTGGCACCGTTGGCGTAGATGTTTTCGGCGCCGGCGGCGATGTAATAGGCACCACTGGCACCGGTGTCCGTAATGACGGCGTTGATGGGAATATCCGGGTGTTCGTCGCGCAATCTGCGCAACTCTTCATAGACATAGGCGGACTGAACCGGGCTGCCGCCGCCACTGTTGATGCGCAGAATCAGTGCCCGGGTGTCCGGGTGATCCAGCGCCGAACGCAAGCCGCTGTAGATATTGTCGGCGCTGGCCTGTTCGTTGGCGGCAATCAGACCTCGCACTTCGACCACCGCGGTATGACCGCCAGTAGTCTCCGGTATCACACCGCCCCCAAAATCCCGGCTCGCGATGATCAGCCACAGCAAGGCGAACAGGTATATAAATGTCATCAGCTTGAAAAAGATGCCCCACCGCCGCTGTTTGCGCAGCTCCAGGGTGTTGGCCATGACCACTTTTTCGATCAGATGCCATTCTTTCCGGGAGCCGGCCCACTGCTCGCTGGTGTTATCGTCGGTGTTGCGATTTCCAAACATGATGTCTCAGCCTGTCCAGAAGTTCATAGAATCATCGGTCACCCACGCTCAGCGTGAGGTATCTTGCCGGCTTAAGTCCGTCAGCAGCCGGGTCAGTGCCGGGTCGAGAGGCGCTTGTACGGTCAGGGGTTCACCGCTGTCCGGATGCGGCACCCTAATTTGTGCCGCGTGCAAAAACAAGCGCCCCAGCCCAAGACTGCGACACAGTGCCTCGGCCCGGGGTGTTTGATACTTGGTATCCCCAAGAATCGGATGACCGGCGTACTGGGTGTGAACGCGGATCTGGTGGGTTCGCCCCGTTACCGGCTGGGCTTCGACCCAGGTGGCCTTGTCGTAATGCTTTAACACCCTGAACCGAGTCAGCGAGGGTTTGCCGTCCGGTGCGACGGTTACGATGCGCTCCCCGCCATTCGCCTCGTTCTTGCGCAGCGGCGCCTCCACCCGATCCAGGTCATCGGGCCAGGTGCCGTGCACCAGGCACCAATAGGTCTTGCGGACCTCGTGTTTCTGGCGAAAGGCGTCCTGCAGGGTCTTCAGGGCGCTGCGTTTCTTGGCGATCAGCACGACACCCGAGGTGTCCCGATCCAGCCGATGCACCAACTCGACGAACTTGAGCTCCGGCCGAATCACCCGATAGGATTCGATCAGGCCGAGCGCAATGCCCGAACCGCCGTGTACCGCCAGACCATGCGGCTTGTTGATCGCCACAAGCCAGTCGTCTTCATACAGAATGGCCTTGTCCAGTTGATGGCGCAGCTGTTGCCCCGGAACGGCGGTGTTCACCGGTTTTTCACTGACTCTGACCGGCGGGATACGGATTTCGTCGTCCGCCTGCAGCCGGTACTCGGGCTTGACTCGCTTGCCGTTGACGCGGACTTCGCCTTTACGCAAAACCCGGTAGACCCGGCTCTTGGGTACCCGCTTCCAGTAACCAATAAGAAAATTATCGACCCTCTGACCGGCGCGATCCACTTCTACCCGATAAAAACTGACTTTTGACACGGTGCCCCTGTCGTTGACGCAAATAAAAACGCGATTGTACCAGCTCGAAGCGAAAGCACGCAGCGCCAGCATGCGTGAGGCTCCGGGGTGGCCGCGGGAATTGTCCACAGGGATCTTTGCTGCTAGACTCGAAAGCGCTGGGAATCCGGCGGACCTACCGCCCAGAGACCACACAGGCGGCAAGGACCGGACCCCAACCCACGGAATACAAACAACGTGTATTCCGGACGTATTGGTTGGGCAGCAAGTACAGTTTAAAACAGTGTATGACCCAGGGTTCATACGGAAGAACGCACTTCATCATCTCGGAGACCTCAGTCAGAGTCCCGGCTACGCAAGTGCATCTAAAGAGAGCAGGCATCCCCATAAGACTCTGTCCGTGTGCCCGGTTATTGTTGGAAGACACCGAAACGCTGTACCGGTAAAAAACCGGTGCAATTCATAGTGTTACCGATTTTCTATCGGTGTTCGCCTGCCTGTAGACCCTGCCCTTGCTGCTCTGTCACTCATAGCTAATTGCAGAGTAAAGAATCTCGATGAAAAGAATGCTGATCAACGCAACCCAGGCAGAGGAGCTCAGGGTTGCCCTGGTAGACGGTCAGAAATTGTATGACCTGGATATCGAAACTGGCTTCAGGGAACAGAAAAAAGCCAACATCTACAAAGGCAAGATCACCCGCATCGAACCCAGCCTGGAAGCCGCCTTCGTCGACTTCGGCGCCGAGCGCCACGGCTTTCTCCCGCTTAAAGAAATCGCCCGTGAGTACTTCGTCGATCCGAACATGTCGTCCCGTTCCGGTATCCGCGAGTTGGTGAAGGAAGGGACCGAGGTCATCGTCCAGGTGGATAAGGAAGAGCGCGGCAATAAAGGCGCGGCCTTGACTACCATGGTCAGCCTGGCCGGTCGTTATCTGGTGCTGATGCCGAACAACCCCCGCGCCGGCGGTATTTCCCGCCGCATCGAAGGCGACGAGCGCGCCCAGATTCGCGAGGCGTTGCAGGGTGTGAGCATCCCGGATGGCATGGGCGTGATCGTTCGCACCGCCGGCATTGGCCGCAGTGCCGAGGAACTGCAGTGGGATCTGGACTACCTGATCCAGCTGTGGGGCTCCATCAAGGAAGCCTCCACGTCCCGCCCGGCGCCCTTCCTGATCTTGCAGGAAAGCAACGTTATTCTGCGTGCGATTCGCGATTATCTGCGTCAGGACATCGGCGAGGTATTGATCGACAGTAAGGATGCCTACAACTACGCCCTGGATTTCGTGCAGAAAGTCATGCCGAACTACCAGAGCAAGTTGAAGCTGTATGAAGATCCGGTCCCGCTGTTCAATCGCTACCAGATCGAGTCCCAGATCGAGAGTGCCTTCCAGCGCGAAGTGAAACTGCCCAGCGGCGGTTCCATTGTCATCGATCCGACCGAGGCGCTGGTGTCCATCGACATCAACTCCAGTCGCTCCACCAAGGGTGGCGACATCGAGGAAACCGCCTTCCACACCAACCTGGAAGCGGCCGAGGAAATCGCACGCCAGTTGCGCTTGCGCGACATGGGCGGCCTGGTCGTTATCGATTTCATCGACATGAATCAGGCCAAGCACCAGCGTGAGGTCGAATCCCGCATCAAGGACGCGACCAACTCCGACCGGGCCCGCGTCCAGGTCGGCCGATTGTCGCGTTTCGGCTTGCTGGAAATGTCGCGTCAGCGCCTGCGTCCCTCCCTGGGCGAAACCAGCGGCATCGTCTGCCCGCGCTGTAACGGACATGGTATTATCCGCGACGTGAAATCCCTGTCGTTGGCGATTTTGCGCCTGGTGGAAGAGGAAAGCCTGAAGGAACGCACGGCGCAGATTCGCGCTATTGTTCCGCTGTCGGTGGCCACCTTCCTGCTGAATGAAAAGCGCGACACCATCCATGACATCGAGAAGCGCCTGGGCGCCCACGTACTGATCGTGCCCAATCCGCAGATGGAGACCCCGCATTACGAAGTGGTTCGTCTGCGCGATGACGACGAAGCGCTGGCCAATGCCGAACCGAGCTACGCCCTGAAACTGGAAGAAGCGCCAACGGAGACTGAAACCGTACTGGAAGCCCAGGCCAAGCCTCAGGAAGCGGCCATTTCCAGCATTCAGGCTCCGCGCGCTCCGGCTCCGGTACCGACCGAAGAAAGCCAGCCGGCGCCCGCCCAGAAACCGGCACCGGCGGCCAAGCCCGCTTCATCCGGTGAGACCGGTCTGTTCGGTCGCATCGGTCAATGGCTGGGCGGCCTCTTGGGTGGCGGTGAGTCGACGGAAGAATCCACCCGGTCTTCGCGTCCATCTTCGCAAAGCCCTCAGCGCAGCAACCGCGACAACCAACAGCGCAATGGTCGCAAGCCTTCCGGCGGTCGCCCGCCACGTGGACGGGGTCGCGATGGACAGCGCGACAGCGGTCGTCCGGCCCGTGCCAAAGGCCCGTCCGACAGTGCCGAGTCCCGCGCTCCGAGCCAGAAAGACAGCGCCAAAGGCGGCGGTCGCGGCAAGGACAACAAACGTCCTGAACGGACCGAGCGCACCGAGCAGCGGACCGAAAGCACGGACGAGTCCAAGGACCGCAAGGATCGCAAACAACGCCAACTGAAGCGTCGTGAAGAGCGCGATGCGAGTACCGGACGCGTACCGTTGGACGAAGTCGGCAAGAACCGCAAGGTTCGGGGCATCAGCAAGAACGCCAGCAAGCGGCCGAATCCGGAAAAACCGGATGAAGTGGTCAGCGACATCGACAAGGTGATTGAACTGATTGGCGCCAAGCCGTCGGAAGAAGCCACTGTGGAGTCGAAGCCTGCGGCCTCGACTGAAACGGCCCGGGACGAAACCCAGGTCGCCGACACCACGAAGCAGCGTGAACAGGCACCGGCCAAGCGTCCGGAGCAACCGGAAACCGACACCAAGCCGGAGCCGGAAGCAGCGAAGCAAGAGACCGCCGAGCCTGCGGAGAGCGCCAAGCCATCCGCCGGCGAGCCGTCCAAACTGGAAGAGTCGCCTTCGCCGCGCGTCGAGCACGAACCCGTGGAAAGCGACACCGTCACGGAAACCCGCGAAAAACCGGCCAAGCCTGTCGAGCAAGATCAGGCGACGTCTCAGCCGGTAACGTCCGAAGCCACGACCGAAGCTAAAACCGACGGAGCCAAGACCGAAGCCGAACCGACAGAAAAACCGGCGGAATCGGTTCAGCCGGAAGCGCCGAAAGAGGCCCCGGTGACGCAATCGGCCGAAGAAGCGACGACCAAAGCGACCTCGGAGTCCTCGGAAGACAAGACCGAGCCCGGTTCAGAGGACGCGGCACCGAAACGCGCGCCGAACGACCCGCGTGAAGTGCGTCGCCGTAAAATGGAAGAGCAGCAAAATCAGTAATTCCGTTCGCTGACTTTCACTTAAAAAAAACGCCCCGAATTCGGGGCGTTTTTTTTGTCCGGTCGATGCATCACATTCGGAAACCAGTGATCACCACTAGGACCCGTTCCAGAGCCTCGGTTCGCGTTCCAGGCGGACACCGAATGTGCTCTCCACTTCCGATTGAACGTGACGCTGCCAGTCCAGAATTTCGCTGCCGTCGGCTCGACGGGGATTCACCACCACCAACGCCTGCTTGTCATAACACCCCACGCCGGACGCGTTGGCCTGGCCCTTCAGGCCGCATTGGTCGATCAACCAACCGGCGGCCAGTTTCCAGGCGGCACCCGACGGATAGGCCACCAGTTCTGGCCAGCGCTGTTTAAGCGACCGATAAACCTCTTCCGAAACCAGCGGATTCTTGAAAAAACTGCCGGCGTTCGGAATATCCCCCGGGTCGGGCAGCTTGGATTGCCGAACCGAGATGACGGTGTCCATTACGGTCCACGGTGTCAGATCATCACGGTTTTTGAGGGATTGCAGCGGTCCGTAATCCAGTACCGGGTGGAAATCACGGGACAATTCGAGATCGATCGAGGTGATGATGTAACGGTTGGAGGCTTGCTTGAACCGGCTGTCCCGATAGGCGAAGTCGCAGTCTTTACTGGCGAACCGCACCCATCGACCTTCAACGGTATCGAAGGCATCGACCGCCACCAGTACATCGCTGAGTTCCACGCCGTAGGCACCGATGTTCTGTATGGGGGCCGCGCCGGCCTGACCCGGAATCAACGCCAGATTTTCCAGCCCCGACAGGCCTTGCTCCACACTGAATCGAACACATTCATGCCAGTTCTCCCCGGCCTGGAAACGCCAGTGTTCGAGCCTTCCATCGGATGAATCCAGCCGTTGCCGGCCACGTAGATTCATACCCAGAACCAGGCCGCGAATTCTCGGCGCCATCACCAGATTGCTGCCGCCACCGAGAACGCGTACCGGCAAAGATCGGGCCTGCGCCCAGTCGACAAGTTCCGGAATCTGCGTTCTATCGGTAATGTCCGCCCAGTAGTCGGCGTGAGCGGTCACGCCCAGGGTATTGCGAGCGGACAGATCGACGTCGCGTTGAATGGTCATCAACGATCGCGCTCGCCCGGGCTATGGTGCAAACGTTCCAGCCAGGCATCGCTGGCCGCTTCACACAGGTCGAGCACGTGGGAAAACCCTTCATCCCCGCCATAGTAGGGGTCCGGCACTTCGGTCTCCGCTACGTCCTTCAGCGGTTCGAGGAACAGGGCCAGCCGGGCACGGCATTGAGCCGGCATCATGGCTTTCAGATTGGCCAGGTTGCTGCCGTCCATCGCCAGGATCCAGTCGAAGCGATGGAAATCGTCGACACTGACCTGGCGGGCACGCAGATGGTCGAGTTCGTACCCCCGTTCTTTCGCGGCCTGCCGGGCGCGCGGGTCGGGGGCTTTACCGATGTGCCAGTCGCCGGTTCCCGCCGAGTCGGTCTCGACCGATCCGGCGAGTGGCGAGCGGGCGAGCTTATGGTCAAATACACCCTGTGCGGTCGGCGACCGGCAGATATTGCCCAGGCAGACAAACAGGACGGCTGGATTGGTGTCGGCGTTGGAACGGCTCATGACGACCCTCTTGTGTTAAACCAGTGACGGACGGTATCAAGATCGGCCTGGGTGTCCACCCCGGCCGGTACGCTCTGGGCCGCTTCGGCGGCCACAATAACCCCGCCCTGCTCCATGAAACGCAACTGCTCCAGCTTCTCCAGCCGTTCCAGCTGGCTTTCCGGCCAGGCGACAAACGCGTCCAGGGCGCTTTTGCGATAGGCGTACAAACCGATGTGACGCTTCCACAGCCGGCTGTCATCCGATTCGGAGGAGTCCCGGTCGTGCGGTATGGCGGAGCGGCTGAAATACAGCACCTGGCCGTCCAGTCGCTGTACCAGTTTGACCGCGTTCGGGTTGTTGCGTTGCTCGATCGAGGTGATGGGTTCGTACAGTGTCGCCACATCCGCTTCCAGATGATCTTCCAGCAGCTGGGCAACCTGGCGCAGATTCTCCAGTGGCATCAGCGGTTCATCACCCTGCAGATTGACGACAATATCCTGCGCCGACAGCGACAGCTGATCGGCCGCCTCCTGCAGACGATCGGTGCCGGAGGGATGGTCCGAACGGGTCATGACGGCGTTGTGGCCGGCCTGCTCGACCGCTTCGAGAATGCGCCGGTCGTCGGTGGCGACGACAACACGATCGAACCCGGCGTCGCGCGCGGCCTCGGCGACCCGGACGACCATGGGCTGGCCGGCGATGTCCAGCAGGGGTTTGCCCGGTAGGCGACTCGAGCCGAAACGGGCGGGAATCATGATGACCTTAGCCATGTCGGTGCCTCCTGATGGCGTCTTCCAGTTGGTCGATGAATTCGTTAGGCAATTCGGGCTCCAGCCGGGCGACATAACAGTGCTCCGGCCAGGGCAAGGATAGCTTGATCGCATCCTTTTCGGTCAGGATCAGCGGAACAGAGGCGTCATCGAGTCGCTCCCGGGGGATGGCTTTGTGGTCGCCGGGCGTCAGCAAATGGCGGACGCGATATCCCTGGCCCCGGATCTGTTCCAGGAAGGCCTCGGGATGACCGATACCGGCGCAAACGTCCGCTTCGATCCCTTCCGGCAGGATCGATCCGTCGTGACGACTCGGTCGGGTCGGGTTCAGAACCAGTACGGCGTCCACGTCCAGCCCGGCCGGAGCCCGGGCCTTGGCGACCACCCAGTCGGCCAGTCGCAGCCTGGACGCTGGCTCCCGCAAAGGACCGCTCGGTAACAGACGGCCATTGCCAAGCCCGCGCAGACCGTCAACCATGACCAGTTCGAAATCCCGCCCCATCCGGTAATGCTGCAGCCCGTCGTCGCTGATAACAACATCGACCTCATGGGTATCGAGCAGAAACCGGACGGCCCGGTCCCGGTCCGGATCGACCACCACAGGACAATGGAGCGACCTAGCCAGCAACAGGGGTTCGTCGCCCGCTTCATTGGCCGGGGAATCCATGCGCACCGGATAGGGATACTGCGGCGCCCTGCCCCCGTATCCCCGCGAAACGATGCCGCAGTGCAGACCCCGATTGGTCAGGGCGCGGACAATTGCCTGGATGGCCGGGGACTTGCCTGTTCCCCCGACGGCGATATTACCCACCACCAATACCGGCGCTTTATAACGTCCGGCATGTCGGCTTTGAGCCCGATGACGGACAACCCGCCCCATCAAACCGCTCAACGGTGACAACAGGTACGCCTGCCACGTCGCTCGGGGTCGGTACCAGAATTCCATATCCGGCCTTCAGGCTACGCGGAGAGAGGCGACCCCCTGGGTCGCCCGGCAAGGGTTCATCATTCCTCCGGCATCCGGGTGGCGTAGCTAACCTTGGTGAACCCCATCTGGCCGACGGCATCGAGTGCGAAAATCATCGCCTGGTGCGGCGCCTGGGCGTCCCCGGTGATGATGACGGTCTGGTCCCGGTTCTGGCCGGCCACCTCGGCCAGGGCCTGCTTCAGGGAGTCGCTGTCGTTGCGCAGCAGGGGCGTATTGTTGACCGCGTAATTCCCGTTGGCATCGACCAGGATCTCGAGCGGACGCTCGTCGCCCAGAACCGCCTCACTGGAACTCTCCGGCAGGTCGATCTCCAGCTTGGTTTCGCGGGTAAAGGTGGTCGACACCATGAAGAAGATCAGCAACAGGAAAACGACGTCAATCAAAGGCGTCAGGTTGACCTGAACCTCTTCCTGACGGGTGCTGCGTCTGAATCGCATGCTTCGCTCCTGTCAGTTGCCGCTGGCGTCGGAATGGATGGCGTCCACCAGTTTGGCGCTGTCCTGCTCCATCGAGACCAGCAGCTCATCGACGCGACGGCTCAGAGCCCGGTGAAAGATCAGGGCCGGGATGGCGACGCTCAGGCCCGCGGCCGTGGTGATCAACGCCTGGGAAATACCGCCGGCCAGTACGCCGGTGTTGCCGGTTCCTTGAACCATGATGGCGGTAAACACCTCGATCATACCCAGCACCGTACCCAGCAGGCCTAGCAAGGGGGAAACCGCAGCAATGGTGCCCAGGGTGCTGAGGAATTTTTCCATCTCGTGTGCGACGTGGGTGCCGGCCTCCTGGATGGCGTCCTTCATGGCCTCGCGGCCGTGCTTGGATGCCGTCAGACCGGAGGACAGGATATATCCGAACAGGCTGCCGCCCTTCAGTTCCTTCAGCTTGGACGAATCCAGCTCCTGATTCTTGATCCACATCCACACTTTTGGCAGTTGGTCCTTGGGTTTGACCTTGGCCAAGCGCAGCGCCCAATACCGTTCCACGATGATGGCGATGGCAATGACGGAGCACAGCACGATTGGCACCATCAACCAACCGCCCGCTTTGATAATCTCAAACACGAAAGTTACCTCCACTAAGACGAGCGTAATTTAACACACTCATAGACAAACTTAACTCGTTGAATTCACGCAGATTCTGACGTATTTCTCGGTTTGGGAACCGGGCCCGGCCTGGTCACTCCAGCAGCCTCTCGCGGAAGGCCGATGCCCGGTCCAGCGCGCGCCAACCGCCGTCCCGCTGGACCACCGTCACCGTTCCCCGCCGGGCCGTACTGGTCAGCGGCCGGCCCCGGTCCCCGAGATAGGTCAACAAGGGTCGACTCGGCCAGCGGGGCGATGCCCGGTCGCCGGAACTGACCAGCAAGAGCGCGTCCGGACTGGCATCGAGAAACGCACTGGCACTGCTGGTATGACTGCCATGATGGCCAATGACTTGAATCGCCACCGGAAAGACCTCTGGAAACGCCTGTAGTAGCCAGTACTCGACCAGTCGATCGGCATCACCGGTGATCAGCACCCGCCCCGAGGGCGTGTCGATGGCGATGACGCAGGAATGTGCGTTGGAATCGACCCGAAAGGACTTGGGAATCGGCAATACCCGGAAGGTCAAGGACGCATCCTCAGCCAGCGCATGACAATCCTGCCACCCGCGAGCCCGAGCAATGCTCGCTACCGCATCCGGCTCCCCGGCCAATCGCCGGGCGGCGGGCCACTGGTGAACCGCCCAGGCGGCTCCGCCGACATGATCCAGATCGGCGTGGCTGACCAGGATACCGTCCAGTTCGATGTCCCGACGTTTGAACCAGCCGGCCAGGCGCTGGGCCGCGATCGAACGGCCATCGCTCCACTGCCCGGCGGTGTCGTACAGCCAGGTGGCGTCGGGCCACTCCAGCAGAATCGCCTCGCCGTGCCCGACATCCAGCATCGTCATTCGGAACGCTTCGGGCGCGCTGGACGTGCGAGGACCCAACCCCACGATCGCCAACATCGGCACCAGCAACCAACGTTGGCGACCGGCCACCATCTGACTGAGCAAAAACCACAGCCCTACTCCCACCAGGCCTACCTCCAACCCGGTCCAGGCCGGAGAAGAGGCGTGCCAGTCGGCCAGAACGTCCAGCACCTCTATTCCGATCGAAACCAGGCTCTCGTAACCCGGGACCCAGGCCAGAGTCGGCATGGCCAGAATGACCAGACTCCAGGGCAACACCACCAGCGTAACCAGCGGAATCATCACCAGATTGATCGGAATCGACAGCGGATGCCAGTCAAACCCCATCACACTGCCCACCGGCACCATCAATACCGACAACGCCAACTGAAGCCGGATAGCCAATTGCCAGGTCGGCAGCTCCAGGCTGCGCCAACGCTCGGCCAACCGAACCAGAACCGCCACCAAGCCGAAACTCAACCAGGCACCGCTGTCGAGCCAGGCCTGTGGCTGCAGTACCGCAATCGCCACCGCCGCACTGGCCAGAACCTGGGTGCTGCTCAAACGAAACCCCAACGCCAGCGCGGTCAGGGGAATCACCAGCATCACCCAGGCCCGAACCCCCGGAAACCCGAATCCGGTCAACGCCACGAACGCCCCACTCGCCGCCGCCACCGACACCAGTCGCATCAGCCCGACGCCCAATCGATCCGCACCCGGTACACGCATCAACAGGCCGCAGGCAAACAACGCCCAGGCCGCCACCATCCCCACGTGCATGCCGCTGACCACAACCAGGTGCTTGATCTGATTCTGCTCGAAGACATCCGACAGCGAATCGTCAAGCGCTCCCGACCAACCCAGGGCCAGAGCCGCCCAGACACCCAAAGCCTGCGACCCCGCAAACACCGGTTCGGCACGCCGATACAACCGCGTCGGCACCGACGGCCGGGTAAATCGACGCTCAACCTCGACCAAGGTCGCCAACGCATCGATACGTTCCGAAAAATAATACCGGGTCGGATTGAAATTCCCCGGCACCAAACGTCCCAACGGCTGCCGCAAGCGAACCTTCGCCACCAGACACTCGCCTGGCACCAAAGCCACCTCCGGCTCCGCCGTCACCCGAACCCGTCGCAACGTCAACGCCTCCGGCTGATCAACCACCCGAACCACCGCCGCCTGATAATCGCCATAGTCCCGAGCCGGCTGATCCAGACACACGGTCAACACATGAGCCTTATGCTGCTCCACCCGGGGCAACACCCGCTCCAACTCCCACTCCAGCCGGACCAACAAAACTAACACCAGGGCGCCACCCAACACCCAAACCCCAGGCCGCCGCCACCCCATCAATGCAACCGTGACCAACGCCCAACCCGCCGCCCAAGGCGGCCCCCAGTAAAACCAGACAATCGGTAGCGTGATCGACAACCAAGCGGCTGCGGTCATTCCATTGACCATGTTGGAGTAGGCTCCCTATGTAAAAATTGCGATCAGTAATGTGTGGTTATTCAGGGGCCAGTGGCCGCCGTTGGGGGTGCTCTGGAAGGGACATCTGAGGCAAGGATGCCGAAGCTAAGCGCCCATGGACGGGTTCACAGCGGTCCCTGGAAGAGCGCGCGCAACGACGGCCACGGGTTTTGGCACGTAGCCATCCACCCTACTCTACGTAACAATTCCACAAAGGGTGTACCTTTATTCAGTGGGCCGGACCCGGCATAATGCGCACCCTTTGGCCAATCACCCCGCGACTCTATGCCCCGTAAAACGCTGCAAAAATGGATGCCCGACCCGGAACGCGTACGCCGCATTCCGAGCCTGCAGCGGTTCGGTCACTGGCTGCACGAGCCCGGCATCTGGCACCTCAATCGACACAGTGTCGCCCGCGCCTTCGCCATCGGCCTGTTCATCGCCATGATCCCGATTCCGGGCCAAATGGTCATCGCCGGCCTGCTGGCCATTCGACTGACCGCCAACCTGCCTTTCTCGGTGGCCCTGGTGTGGTTGACCAACCCCTTCACCATGCCGTTCCTATTCTACGGCACCTACTGGCTAGGATCCCGGTTGATCGGGAATTCTGTGATTGCCTTCGAAACTCTGCAGCAAAAAGGACTGATCGCCGCCCTGATGATGGACCTCTATTGGCCCATGATGCTGGGAGGTATCATTGTCGGAGGGGTTCTGGCGCCCATGGGATACGGGCTGATGAGCGGGCTCTATCACTGGAAATACCGCCTCAATCGCCGCCGGCGGGATCAGAAGCGGCGACAGAGACGGCAAGCGGCGCACGAAAGCCGCTGATTACGCCTTCGGGTCTTGATCCGACGCCGACTGGATCGTCGAAATACGACCTTTCTTCAAACGCAACTGTCTCGGCATCTGCTGCGCCCATTCCTGGTTGTGCGTCACCACCACAAAACTGGCGTTGGAATCCCGGTTCAATTCCATAATCAAATCATGGACCTGCTCCGAGGTGCTGTCGTCGAGATTCCCGGTGGGCTCATCCATCAGCACCACCTTCGGCTCATTGATCAGGGCACGCGCGATGGCCACGCGCTGACGCTCCCCCCCGGACAGCTCCGCGGGACGGTGCAGAGCGCGATCCTTCATACCGACCCGCTCCAGCAGATCGTGCGCTTTTTGATGCGAATCGGACCGGTAATGGCCACCGATCACCATTGGCATCACAATGTTTTCCAAAGCACTGAACTCGGGCAGCAAATGGTGGAACTGAAACACGAACCCCATGTACTGATTGCGTAGCCGGGCGCGTTCACGGTCACCCAGTTTCGACAGCGCCTGACCGGCCATATAGACATCGCCCTCGGACGGCGTATCCAGCCCGGCCAACAAGTTCAACAACGTGGTTTTGCCCGAACCGCTGCTGCCGACAATGCTGACCAGTTCACCCGGCTCCACACTGAAATCGATGTGGCTCAACACCTCGACCGTCTGCGGCCCCAATTTGAAATGCCGGCTGACATTGTGGCATTGCAATACTTCACGACTCATAACGCAGCGCCTCCGCCGGTGAAATGCGCGATGCCCGCCAAGCCGGATACAAGGTCGCCAAAACACTGATCACGAAAGAAGCGATGGCGATAACGCGCACGTCGGACCATTTCAATTCCGATGGGATATAACTGATGAAATACACCTCGGCGCTCAGAAATTGGATGTTAAAGACGTTTTCGATCCAGTTGATGATGTCCGCCACGGACCAGGCACCCACAACGCCCAAGACAACCCCCAGGGTAATGCCGATCAACCCGATGGCCGTGCCCTGTACAATGAAAATGCCCATGATCTGTGAACTGCGCGCCCCGAGCGTACGCAAAATGGCAATCTCACCCTGCTTGTCTGTCACCATCATCACCAGGCTGGAGACGATGTTGAACACCGCCACGGCCACGATCATGAACAACAGCAGGCCGACCATGCGTTTTTCCATCTGGATGGCCTGAAACAGATTTCCTTGCGTGCGGGTCCAATCGGATACCAGGTACCGCCCCTGGAGCTCCCGACCGGCTTCGATACCGATGCGCCGGGCCTGGAAGATGTCGTCCACTTTCAGGTGGACGCCGTCGACGGCACTGCCGTAGCGCAACAACCGGCCCAGATCGTTCATATGAGTCACCGCCAGGTTGGCATCCAGTTCGGCGCCTACGGCAAAGGTGCCGACGACGGTGAATCGTTTGAATCGAGGGGACACCCCGGCCAGACTGACGGTAACCTCGGGCACCATCATGGTCACCTTGTCGCCCACGGAGACCCCAAGCCGACGGGCCAGAATGTCGCCCAACAGGATGCCGAAATCACCCTCGACCAAATCACCCAGGGAGCCGGATTCGATGTGATTCGGGAGGATGGACACCTGGTCGAGCGTTTCGGGATGAATGCCCTGAACCAGAGCGCCCCGGGTTTCTCGCGGACCCACCAGCATGCCCTGGCTTTCGGTATAAGGGCTGGCACCCGTGACCTGAGGGTGCTGCATAGTGGCCTCGGCCACGTTTTGCCAATCGCTCATGCCACCACGCTCGGACAAGGTCACGTGCGGCACCATGCCCAGAATACGGTTGCGCAGTTCCCGGTCGAACCCATTCATGACCGACAGCACGATGATCAGGACCATCACGCCCAACGTCAGTCCGACCATGGAGACACCGGAAATAAAGGAAATAAAGTGATTACGTCGCCGGGCGCGGAGGTAGCGCAGCCCGATCAACACAGGAATATTATTCAGCATGGCGCGCATTAAACCATTCGGCCCACAGCGTGCCAAGCTGAAATTGGCTACACTTTCGGGATCGTTACAAACACTGTGAGGCCGCGCGACGGCCGGAAGAGGAGTACCCATGGATACCGATCGCCGGGAATTTTTCCGCGTCACCGATACCGCCTACCTCAGCACCGCTCCGTTCGAGCCGGATAAGCCGTCGGTACCGGATTACTTCCCCGACCTGCACCAGATCGCGATCGTGAAGGAATTCGAACAGGTGGACGCTCAGTTTCTCGAATTTCTGGATCGGGTGAAGGACGCCTCGGTCCGCAAGTTGATGAAGCTGTTCAACGATAAGCTCGACCTGATGTCGCGCACCCTGCACATCCGCGACGTCCAGGAGAGCAACCTGAACGCCCAGAACATCGACATCAGCGAAGGCGGCTGTTCCGCCCTGCTGCCGGGCGATTTCAATGTGGACCAGGAATTGGCGCTGGCGATCATCTTCACACCCAGCTATCTGTCGCTGTTCTGCCAGGCCCGGGTCGCCGATGCCGCCCGGGAAGGCGACCAAACCCGGCTGCATCTGGAGTTCATCGGTTTGACCGAATCACAACGCCAAACCCTGACGCGTCATATGTTTAAAGTGCAAGCGAGAAACCGCGATAAATAAAGCGCCCATCCTCCCGCTCATGTATAATACGCGCCCTTTTTTCGTAAGCCGGCCTTCAAGGAGCTCGTATGCCCGTCCGTCACCTGCCCGCTGAATGGCACAAACAGGATGCCATTTTGCTGACCTGGCCCCACGCGGAGTCCGACTGGGTCGACCAGATGGAAGCCGTCGAAGCTGTCTATCTGGACATCGTGGGGGCGCTCAGCCACACCCAGGATGTGGTCATCCAGGTGCATGAATCGGTGGACACGGAACGGCTGGTGGTCCAGTTCGAGCGGGAAAGCATCAACCAGGCCCGGTGCCATCTGGTCCGGGTCGACAGCGACGATACCTGGGCCCGCGACCACGGCCCGATCACCGTGCTGGAAGACGGAACACCCAAGCTGCTGGATTTCACCTTCAACGGCTGGGGGAACAAGTTCGATGCCCGTCGGGACAACGCCTTGAACCAGACCATGGCCGACCTGGGTCTTTTCCGGGCACCGCTCGAGACGGTCGACTGGGTACTGGAAGGCGGCAGCATCGAATCCGATGGCCGGGGCACTCTGATGACCACCCGCGCCTGCCTGCTCAACCCCAATCGAAACAACACCCAGGATACCGCCACGCTGGAAGCCCGGCTTAAAGACTGGTTCGGCGCCCGAACAATCCTGTGGCTGGACGATGGGGCACTGGCGGGCGACGACACCGATGCGCACATCGACACGCTGGCGCGGTTTGCGCCGGACAATACCCTGGTGTACCAGGGCTGCGACGACCCGCGGGACGAGCATCACGCGGCGCTCGGTCGCATGGCCGATCAGTTGAAAACCTTTCGCACCGCCGATGGCGACACCTTCCGCCTGATCGCCCTGCCCTGGCCGGAGGCACAGTTCAGCGCGTCAAAACAACGCTTGCCGGCCACCTACGCCAACTTCCTGGTTACCAACCAATTGGTGCTGATGTCAACCTATGGCGTCCCCCAGGATGGCCCGGCTTATGAAGCACTGGCCACCGCCTTTCCGGACCACCGCGTGGTCGCCATCGACTGCCGGGCACTGATCGAACAGTTCGGCAGCCTGCACTGCATCACCATGCAGTTGCCCGAGGGCGTGTTGAGCAGCCGGGTGCTCGACCGCGACTGATCCCGAAACCCGGGAATCAGTCGATCCGCCAGCGGTAGGCCGGCAGGGATTGACGCACCAGATTCCCGTAACGCTTCTCGACCAGCCGCCGGTCCATAAACCAGATCGTGCCGGTGTCCGACTCATTCCGAATCAGACGGCCGCAAGCCTGGACCAGACGAATGATGGCCGTTGGCAGACTGACGTGCTGAAACGGGTTCGAACCGCGTTTCTCAAGCCACAGCGACAGGGTGGACAGGATAGGATCGTCCGGCGTCGCGAACGGTAACTTGGCGATCATCAGATGGGTCAGGTAATTACCGGGCAGGTCGACACCCTCCGCCAGACTCGCCAAGCCGAACAACGTCGAACCGATGCCCTCTTCCAATCGCTCCCGATGGTGCCGTATCAGGGCGTTCTTCGGCAGAGCATCCTGATGCGTGACCCGTTCGCGCCATTCCTCACTCAGCCCGCGATACACCTCGTTCATCTGCTGGCGGGAGGAAAACAGCACCAGATTGCCCGTCTCCGCCGGTAAATAGGATTGCACGGCTTCGATCATGGCGGCGGTATGGGCGTCTCTCAGCCCGCCATCGCACGCCAGCGCCGGAATGCAGGCGGTCACGTTATTCTGGTAGTCGAAGGGGCTCTCGACCCGAAGGAAGTCGGCTGAATCCGGCAGACCCGCCTGAATGGCGAAGCGCTTGAATTCACCGGCGATGGTCAGGGTCGCCGACGTCAGGATACTGGCAAAACACCGGTTCCAGATGTGCTGGCGCAGGATCGACTGGGCGGAGACCGGGCTGGCGTTGAGTACCAGATCCTGGTATTCCGGCTGGTCGATGTTTTCGAACCAGCGAGCCGTCGGCGGCGCTTCGGGCGGATCCACCGACAACCAGGATTGCACCAGATCACGGGCCGGCTCGGCGCGACTCAGCCAGCGGCCGATCAGCGGCAGACTTTGTTCCAGTCGCGATTTTTCGTCCAGTTCCTGGCTGGCGGACAGTCGTTTGCGCACCTGCTCATCCAGTTGCAGCAGCGCAATGCATAACTGCTTCAGCGGGGATTCGAGCGGCGCCAGTATCTCCTTGGTCTGCAGCAGCCAATGCTCCTCCTGCACCGCGACCGTCGCCATGTGCCCGTCCAGGCGCATCCGTACCGGTTGCAGCGCACCCCAGGCATCGGTCAGTGAGGCATGGGCGTCACCGATCGACCGTTCCAGCAGATCCAATTGGTGTTCTTCGGCATCGCCATACCCCAGCTCGAGGCGCAGCTTGGGCATTTGCTTGCGCCAGCCTTCGAGCTGATTGAGCGTACTCTTGAACGGCAATTGACTGGCGAAATGGGACAAACCCTTGTCCGGCAGGTGGTGGCCCTCGTCGAAGACGTAAATGGCCTGGGCCGGGGGTGGCAGAATGGCACCGCCGCCCAGCGCCAGATCGGCCATCACTAAATCGTGGTTGGCGATGATGACATCGGCCTCTTCGAGGTCCTTGCGGGCTTCGTAGAACGGGCAGTTCTGAAAATGCGGGCAGCGACGATTCAGGCATTCGCGGTGGGTCGAGGTGACCGGGCGCCACTGGTCTTCTTCCAGTCGGTCCGGCCACTGATCGCGATCACCGGTCCATTCGCCCCGCCCGAATTGATCCAGCATGTCGTTATAGAGCGTCAGGGCGGCCTCGTCGGAAGCCATGGTCTCTTCGAACAGGGACAAGGCCGTGACCGCCCCTTCCTGCATCTGAATGGTCTGCTCAAGGCGCTGCAGGCAAAGATACCGGCCCCGGCCCTTGGCCAGTACCGCCTTGAATTCCAGGCCGCTGTGCTTCTGGATTTCCGGAATATCCTTCTGAACCACCTGCTCCTGCAGCGCGACCGTAGCCGTGGCGATGACCAGCTTTTTGTCGTAGTGCTGAGCCAGCGGAATCGCACTCAGGGCATAACCGATGGTTTTTCCGGTACCGGTGCCGGCTTCGACCACGGCGATGGGCGCATCGCCCTGGCGCAGGCCATCCGCCGAGAGCTCGACCTTGGACAGCGTACGGGCGATCTGGGCCAGCATGTGCTTCTGGCCACCCCGGGGTTTCAATTCGCGGGCGTCCAGATAGCGGCTGTAGGCCGTCTGGATGGTTTCCTTAAGCTCGTCGGATAGCATTCGGTGGTTCAGCTTCTCTCGGTCAGCGGCTACAATCGCAGCCGGATCATCATTGGAAAGAGTTATGCAACAGCGTCAGGTATCAATACAGCAATTAAGCGTCGGCAACGACCAGCCTTTTACCCTGTTCGGCGGGCTGAACGTCCTCGAAGACCGGGACCTCGCCCTCTCCGTAGCGGAGCAGTTCGTTAAAGTCACCGAAGCTCTGAAGATCCCCTACGTCTTCAAGGCCAGTTTCGACAAGGCCAACCGCAGCTCCATCAGCAGCTTTCGCGGCCCGGGCCTGGACGAAGGGCTGAAGATACTGCAGGAGATCAAGCAGACTTTCAATGTGCCCGTGATCACCGATGTGCACGAGCCCTACCAGTGCCAGCCCGCCGCCGAAGTGGCGGACGTCATCCAACTGCCCGCCTTCCTGTCGCGTCAAACCGACCTGGTCATCGCCATGGCCAAAACCGGCGCCGTGATCAACATCAAAAAGGCCCAGTTCCTCGCCCCGCACGAGATGGCGCATATTTTGAGAAAATGCGAAGAAGCTGGCAACGATCGTTTAATCCTGTGTGAACGGGGTACCAGTTTCGGTTACAACAACCTGGTGGTGGACATGCTCGGTTTCGGCATCATGAAACAGACCGGCTACCCGGTGATCTTCGATGTCACCCACGCCCTGCAAAAACCGGGTGGACGCCTGGACTCCGCCGACGGTCGCCGCGCCCAGGTCACCGATCTGGCCCGGGCCGGCTTGTCCCAGAAGATCGCCGGCCTGTTCCTGGAAACCCATCCGGACCCGGACAACGCCAAATGCGACGGCCCCAGCGCCCTGCCCCTGACTCAGTTGAAACCGTTTCTGGAACAGATGAAGGCGATGGACGAACTGGTTAAGAGCTTGCCGGAATTGACCACGGGCTGACCATCGCCCATAGCGTCAAAAGTGTCGGATCAGGCGCTATCGCGCCCATCCGACCGACGTCTATAGCCAGACAAGGTTGCGGACCGGCCCGCCCTACCGATCTCGCTCGAAATGCGGGAGTGAGGCGGTCTTGTAGGCTTGTTCGAACTTGCCCTGGGCTTGAAGGATCAGGTCGGCTACATAACGTGCGACACCATGGCCGCCGTTCACCGGTACCACCACGTCCGCCCGGTCGCGGACATACTCATAGGCATCCAGGGGAGCCAGGCCGACACCACACCAGGCCATGGCATGCAGATCGACCATGTCATCGCCGACAAAGGCGACTTCTTCCGGTGCTAAACTGAGATTCCGAGCCAGCGCTTCCACACTTTTACGCTTGTCTTTGGTGCCCGGGTAATAGTGATGCACACCGAGCTCGGCCATTCGGCAAGCCAGCATGGAGCTGTCTTTGGCCGATACGATGGCCACATCGACCCCCATATCGGGCAGCAGCTTCAAAGCCACGCCATCGCGAACGTGGAAGGCTTTCAGGGTCTCGCCCTCATCGGAATAAAACAGCTGCCCGTCGGTGAGCACGCCGTCCACATCGAACACCACCAGGCGAATGCGCTGAAGACCCAGTTTCAGATCCCCGCTGATTTCCATTCCGTCACTCCTCACCCAAACAAATCGTAGTTTGGACCGGAATCGGAGTCGCCGCCATCCAGCCAGTAAGCCGGTTTGCTGAAGGTTTGCTCGATCTGACGGGCCAACTTGTCGGTGAGTTTCTTGCGCCCCTGGCACAAGGACAAGGCCTGGTCGGGTTCAATGCCCAGGCAGAACGCCAGTTCCTCTTCAGATATGGCGTTCTCCGAGAGCAGTTGTTGCAGTTTATGCTGTTGATCGCTCATCGTGCTGTCCTGATACAAAAAAGCGGCATCCGTTCGATACCGCGGAATCCGCAGTTCGAAGGTGCCGCCATCAACGCAACGGGTTTCTCTATCCATTCATGGATTTGACGCGATCAAGCCACCCTGGCGGCTTGAAGTCCGGCGTCACATCGGGCTGTTTTGTGACGGTGCCTGGCCCTGACCCTGAATTTCGATATCGGCACCGGCTCGCAGCGCATTGAAAAAACTCTGGTACTCGGTTTGACCATGTCTTTCCGCCAGGAAGTCCGACAGATTATCGACTTCCTCAGCTTCCGGCTCACCGCTCGATACGTCAAGAACAGCCACGGTATAGACGCCCTCACTAACCCGGCTTTGATCCACCGTCAAGGCGGCGCCATTCGGCTTGGGCATGCTGAAACTGAAGTTGACCAGGTCGGCCGGCAGTTCCGAATTGTTACGACCGATCACCACAGGCTCGACCCAACCCTCGCCGGGCAGAGCGCCCTCGGCGCGAACCTGTTCGATTTCGGCTTCGGCCGCGGCTGTCGCCAGTTCGCGGGACTGCTCGGCGGTCAATACCTGCTCGATTTCGTCACGGACTTCCGCCAGCGCCTGAACCTGCTCCGGCTGGTAATCCTCCAACTGCATGACCACCAGGTCGCCATTGTCCAGGCGGACCACATCGCTGATGCGACCTTCGTCGATCACCGCCGGCGAGAACGCCGTGCTGAGGAAGGCCGGATCGGAAGTGACGCCCTCGTTGCCATTGCGGGTTATCCAGTCCGTGATATTCACCGTTGTTCCGAAGGTTTCGGATACGGCTTCGATGCTTTCGGATGTGAACGCCGCATCGGCCAACTGGCTTTCGACCAGGGCGAACTCTTCTTCGGCTTTTTCACGCTTGATCCGCTGCTCCAGCTCATCGCGCATGTCGGCCAACGGAGTAATCTGGGCGGAACTCAGGGAGTCCAGCCGGATCAGGTGGTAACCAAATTCGGTTTCGACCGGTTCGCTGACTTCACCGACTTCCGTCAATGACATCGCCGCCTGGTAAAACTCTTCGACATAGAAGCCTTCGACCAGCTCACCCAGGGAACCGCCGGCATCGGCGCTGGCGGGGTCGTCGGACAATTCGGCCGCCAGATCCGCGAAGGACTCGCCCGACTCGAGGCGTTCGAGCGCCGAACGAGCTTCGGCCAGGGTATCGTCACCCTCGGCGAACAGAATATGGGACACCTCTCGATTGGCATCGGATTCCTGCTCGGCGACATAGCTGTCGTATTCGGCTTCGAGGTCGGCTTCGGTAACAACCATGTCCGGAACCAGATCACTCGCGCTCAGGCGGACGAAGCGCACCTGAACGCGCTCGTCGCTCAGGAATTCCGAACTGTTGGCGTCGTAATAGGACTGAATATCGGCATCGGTGATATCGACTTCCTCGACGAAATCTTCGGCGCGGAACAACTTGTAGGAGACTTCTCGCTGTTGGTTGTCCAACTCGGCGACGCGGTCGACTTCACGATCCAGAGTGAAGGCGCTCGCCACAAGTCCGGTCTGCATCTGGTTCAGACGCAGCTGCGATGCGCGTTCGGCGCGGAATGTATTCGGGGTATAGCCATTTTGAGCCAGTACACGACGATAGGTTTCTTCATCGAATTGGCCGTCCACCTGGAAGGCGGGAATGGAGGTGATCTCGCGGCTGACCTGTTCGGGGGACACCGCCATGCCCAGATTGCTGCTGGCCTGCAATTGCAGTTCCTGGTTGATCAGGGAGTTGATGACGGATTGGCGAATAAACGCGGAATTCAACAGCTCGGGCGTGGCGTTTTCTCCCAGCTGTTGCATCAACTGCTGCTGACGCATGCTGACCAGACGCTGGATTTCAACATCGCTGATGCCCTCGCCGTTCACCTGGACCGGATCGGAATTGTTCACGATATTGACGACGGAAAAGGCGCCACCCAAGGTAAAGGCAACGACAATCACACCCACTATCACTTTCCCCGCCGTCCCTCTGGCGAGTTTACGGACGATCTCCAGCATTCAGCTTCCCACCCCGTTTAATTTACGGACACATAAACAAAAAAAAAGCGCATCGCCTTGATACGCTGTCGGGTCGTTGCGAAGTTCAGGGGAGCGCCTAGAAGCTCCCCTAAACCGGCAAATCAGTTTACGGCGTCTTTCAGAGCCTTGCCAGCCTTGAAGCTGGGTACTTTGGCGGCCTTGATTTCAATCGGCTGGCCGGTCTGCGGGTTACGGCCGGTGCGAGCGGCGCGTTCTTTCACACCGAAGGTACCAAAACCGACCAGCACCACCTGATCACCGTTTTTCAGAGTATCCGTGACCGAATCGATCATGGCGTCCAGGGCACGGCCGGCAGCCGCTTTAGGAATGTCAGCCGCAGCGGCTACAGCATCAATCAGTTCAGACTTGTTCACACTATTCCCCTTTCAACTTCGTTGTGAGACGCAGTTCTCAAATCCGTGGTGCGGAGCCTTGGGCTCTTCCGGCTGTCGGCCCCGCCTACCGATGAGGTCCACGTCTGTTTTGTTATTAATTCAGCCTGTGCTTTCGAGATAAGTCGAAACCACTTTATACCAGCCCCAAATTTCGACTGTCAAGCAGTTCTAGTGGGTGCTGAGGCTAGATGTCGTCTGGCTCTCAGACCGGGACTTGGCCATTTCCGCCTCGACTTCCTCGTCGGTCAGCGGCGTCGGCTTACGCTCGAGAGCTACATCTAGCACATCATCGATCCATTCAACAGGTCGAATATCCAGTTCGTTCTTGATGTTATCCGGAATTTCCTTCAAATCACGAACGTTTTCCTTCGGAATGATGACGGTTTTAATGCCACCACGCCGTGCGGCCAGCAGTTTTTCCTTAAGGCCGCCAATTTGCAACACCTGTCCGCGCAGCGTGATCTCGCCGGTCATGGCGACATCGGCCCGGACCGGTATACGGGTCAGGACGGAGACCAGGGCCGTGCACATGCCGATACCGGCGGACGGACCGTCTTTCGGCGTCGCCCCTTCGGGAACGTGGATGTGGATGTCACGGTTCTCACTGAAGGTCGGCATGATACCCAGGCTCTGTGCCCGCGAGCGGACCACCGTCATGGCTGCCTGGATCGATTCTTTCATGACGTCGCCCAGAGAGCCCGTCTGAACCGTACGACCCTTGCCAGGCACGGCAGTGGCCTCCAGGTTCAGCAATTCGCCGCCGACGGAAGTCCAGGCGAGACCGGTCACCATGCCAATCTGGTTTTCCTTGTCGGCCAGACCGAACTTGTAGCGGCGGACGCCGGAGTAATCTTCCAGTTTCTCGGGCGAGATCTCGACCGATTTGACCTCCTTTTCGAGAACGTTGGACATCACCACTTTACGGCAGACTTTGGCGATTTCCCGTTCCAGATTCCGCACCCCGGCTTCTCGCGTGTAGTAGCGTATCAGGTCGCGGGTGGTCTCGGTCGGCATGATCAATTCGTTTTCTTTCAGACCGTTCGCTTTCAATTGCTTGGGCAACAGATAGCGTTCGGCGATATTGACCTTCTCGTCTTCGGTGTAACCGGGAAGCCGGATGACTTCCATCCGGTCCATCAACGGGCCCGGAATATTCATGGAGTTGGCCGTGCAGACGAACATGACGTCCGACAGGTCGTAGTCCACCTCCAGGTAGTGATCGTTGAAGGTGTGATTCTGTTCCGGGTCCAATACCTCAAGCAGGGCCGATGCCGGATCGCCCCGATGATCCATGCCCATCTTGTCGATTTCGTCGAGCAGGAACAGCGGGTTGCGCACCCCGACTTTGCTCAGCTTCTGCACGACCTTGCCGGGCATGGAACCGATGTAAGTCCTGCGGTGACCGCGAATCTCGGATTCGTCACGCACACCACCCAGCGCCATACGGATGAATTTCCGGTTGGTGGCGCGAGCGATGGATTTACCCAAAGAGGTTTTACCCACCCCGGGCGGGCCGACCAGGCACAGAACCGGGCCCTTGATCTTTTTCACGCGCTGCTGCACCGCGAGGTATTCCAGGATGCGTTCCTTGACCTCATCCAGACCGTAGTGGTCCTCTTCGAGAACCTCCTTGGCCCGGCTCAGGTCATGGCGAACCCGGGACTTCTTGGTCCAGGGAACATTGACCATCCAGTCCAGGTAATTGCGCACCACGGACGACTCCGCCGACATCGGCGACATCATCTTCAATTTGTTCAGTTCGGCTTCCGCTTTCTCGCGTGCCTCTTTGGGCATGCCGGACTCTTCGATCTTGCGCGCCAACTCTTCCGCTTCGTTCGGGTTGGCGTCGTCCATATCACCGAGTTCTTTCTGAATGGCCTTCATTTGTTCATTCAGGTAATACTCGCGCTGGGACTTCTCCATCTGCTTCTTGACCCGACCGCGTATGCGCTTCTCGACCTGCAACAGATCGATCTCGGTCTCGAGGATGGACAGCAGATGTTCGATGCGCTCACGGTCACCGGCGAATTCCAACACCTGTTGCTTCTCGTCGATTTTCAACGACAGATGCGCCGCGATGGTGTCAGCCAGGCGACCGGGTTCTTCAATGCTGTTCAGGGAGGTAATGACCTCGGACGGTACTTTCTTGCTCAGTTGAACGTACTTGTCGAACTGGGACATCAGGATCCGCACCAGGGACTCGTTCTCACGCTCGGACAGCGGTTCGCCGAACTTGAGGGTGGCATGTCCCTTCAGATAGTCATCGCCTTCGACCAATTGGTCGATCTGGACGCGATCGACCCCTTCGACCAGCACTTTGACGGTGCCATCCGGCAGCCGAAGCAGCTGCAGGACGGTGGCCAGGGTGCCGACCTGATACAAATCGTTCTGTTCCGGATCGTCGTCGGAGGCATTGCGCTGGGCTACCAGCAGTATTTTTTTGCCATCGTCCATGGCGGCCTGAAGAGCGGCGATGGACTTCTCACGGCCGACGAACAGCGGAATCACCATGTGAGGGTAGACAACCACATCCCGCAACGGCAGCAGCGGCAGTATGATCGGGTCGCCTGTACGGGAGTCAGTATGCTCCATAGGTACCTCGGTAACTGTTTGGATTTACAGTGATAATGGCGACAGGCGCCATCAAATCAAGAGATGCGTGAAAAAAATGGCCCAGGGTGGGAAATCACGAAGGCCGCTCCCGAAACATCCTGTTCTGCGATCGAATCACATCCCTGTACGGCATGCGCACGTTACTGTGTCGCAGCAAAAGCACATTTCTATACGGAAAAAGGGCTTCGTTCAAAGCCCTTTTACTCATGCGGTCGATCAGTCGTGTTGCCCGTTGGCGGTTTTTTGACTGTCCTGATTCTCGTATATCAGCAGAGGCTCGGCCTCGCCTTTGATGACACTTTCGTCGATGACCACCTTGGTGACACCGGTCTCCGACGGAATGCGATACATGGTATCGAGCAAGACGTTTTCCAGAATCGAGCGCAGACCGCGAGCGCCGGTTTTACGCTCCATGGCCTTGTGGGCCACGGCCTTGAGCGCGCTCATGCGGAAATCGAGCTCGACATTCTCCATATCGAACAGTTTTTGATACTGCTTGATCAGGGAGTTCTTCGGCTCCGTCAGGATCTGGATCAATGCCGCCTCATCCAACTCCGTCAGCGTCGCCAGTACCGGCAGACGCCCGATGAATTCGGGAATCAGGCCGTATTTGACCAGATCCTCCGGCTCCACCTCGGCGATGGTCTCGCCCAGACGACGGTTGGAATCCTTGCTTTTGACGGTGGCACTGAAACCGATACCGCCCTTTTCCGACCGGTCACGGATGATTTTTTCCAGGCCGGCAAAGGCGCCGCCACAGATAAACAGGATGTTCCCCGTGTCGACCTGCAGGAACTCCTGCTGCGGGTGCTTGCGGCCGCCCTGGGGCGGAACCGAGGCCACGGTGCCTTCGATCAGCTTGAGCAGGGCCTGCTGCACGCCTTCCCCGGACACATCCCGGGTGATGGACGGGTTATCGGACTTGCGGGAAATCTTGTCGATCTCGTCGATATAGACGATACCGCGCTGGGCTTTGTCGACGTCGTAGTCGCATTTCTGCAACAACTTCTGAATGATGTTCTCGACGTCTTCACCCACATACCCGGCTTCGGTCAGGGTCGTGGCATCGGCGATGGTAAAGGGCACGTTCAACATCCGCGCCAGCGTCTCCGCCAACAGCGTTTTACCGCTGCCGGTCGGGCCGATGAGCAGAATGTTGGACTTGCTCAGTTCGACGTCTTCGTTGGTCTCGCCGTACTGCAGCCGCTTGTAGTGGTTATAGACCGCAACCGAGAGCACCATCTTGGCACGCGACTGCCCGATGACGTATTCATCCAGTGTTTCGCGAATCTCAGCGGGGGTCGGCAGCCGGCTGCTTTCGTTCTTCGGGCCGCTCTCCTGCAGTTCTTCCCGGATGATGTCGTTACAGAGATCGACGCATTCATCGCAAATGAACACCGAAGGCCCGGCAATCAGCTTACGGACTTCGTGCTGACTTTTACCGCAGAACGAGCAGTACAGCAGCTTTCCGTCGTCGCCTTTTCCGGTTCTATCGTCGGCCATTCAACTACTCCATACTTAACGGTTGCCAGACTAAAGATGAAACCACAACCCCATAAATGCAAGTTTTTTTAGGGCTTGTCTGTGGTTGTTTCGTAATATTCAACAACCGCTTGATTTTATTTACCTTTTTGGGCGGGAACGGCCGGGCCTCAGCCCAGGTCCCGACCCGCCAATACCTGGTCGACCAGGCCGTACTCGACAGCCTCGTCCGCTTTCATGAAGTTGTCCCGATCGGTGTCTTTTTCAATGACCTCGAGCGGCTGACCGGTGTGATGGGCCAGAATTTCGTTCAAACGGTGTTTCATTTCCAGGATCTCACGCGCGTGGATCTCGATATCCGACGCCTGACCCTGGAAGCCACCCAACGGCTGGTGGATCATCATACGGGAATTCGGCAGGCAATACCGCTTGCCCTTCGCCCCGCCGGCCAGCAACAAGGCGCCCATACTGGCCGCCTGGCCGATGCACATGGTACTTACGTCCGGCTTGATAAACTGCATGGTGTCGTAAATGGCCATGCCCGCCGTGACCGAACCACCCGGTGAATTGATGTACAGGTTGATGTCCTTGTCCGGGTTCTCACTCTCAAGAAACAGCAACTGAGCAATGATCAGGTTCGCCATATGGTCTTCAACCTGACCTACCAGGAAGATGACATTTTCCTTCAGCAAACGGGAGTAGATGTCGTACGCCCGTTCACCCCGCGCCGATTGCTCGACCACCATGGGAACGAGACCACTGGCATTCATGATATCGGGTGCGGACCCGTTCGCATCAAATTTTGACATTCACTCGACTCCTGGTTGATGGGGTGTCCAAATAAGCCTTCCAAATAACAAAAAAGTTGGCACTTCAACCGAAGCGCCAACTTTCATTGTAGCGGAGGAATGGCTGCGCTTGGCGCGGCTCAGCCTTGCTCTCCGGATTTCGACTTAACGGCATCCTCGTAACTTACGGTGCTTTCAGCCACCTTGGATTTACTCAGGATATAGTCGATAGCCGCGTTTTCAACAACCACGGCACGAACTTGGTTCAACAATTCAGCATTGCTGTAATAGTAGTCGATGACCTGCTGCGGGTCCTGATAGACGGACGCCTGGTCTTCGATGTAAGCCCGAACGGCTTCGTCGTCGGCCTTCAACTCGGCGCTGTTGATCAGTTCGTTCATCAGCAGGCCGATCTTGACCCGGCGCTCGGCCTGGTCCTGGAACAGCTCTTTCGGCAGGCTGGACGGGTCCATCTGGGCACCACCACCGAACTGCTGCACCGCCTGCTGCTGCAGACGACCGATTTCCTCGTCGATCAGTGCGCTCGGCACATCGATCGGGTTGTCTTCCAGCAATTTCTCGATGACGTCGTTCTTCACCTTGCCTTGCAGCGCGTTACGGGCCTCGCGCTCCATGTTCTTGCGCACTTCGACCTTGAAGGATTCCAGATCGGTGCCTTCGGCGCCGAATGCCTTGAAGAACTCTTCGTTCAGTTCGGGCAGCTCGGCCTCGGCCACTTCGTGGACGGTGATGTCGAAAACCGCGGATTTTCCGGCCAGGTCTTTATTGCCGTAGTCTTCCGGGAAGGTGACTTCAACCGCTTTGGTCTCGCCGGCCTTCATGCCTTCGATGCCCGCTTCGAAGCCGGGAATCATGGATCCGGAACCCAGCACCAGTGTCTGGTCTTCGGCACTGCCGCCTTTAAAGGCTTCACCGTCGACCTTGCCGACGAAATCGATTTTGACCTGGTCGCCTTCTTTCGCCTCGCGCTCGACCGGCTTGTACTCGGCACGCTGCTGGCGCAGGTTGTCGAGCATTTTGTCGATGTCGGCATCGGTCACTTCGGCTGCCGGCTTCTCGAATTCGTAACCTTCGATTTCCGCCAACTTCACTTCCGGAAATACTTCGAAGGTAGCCACAAATTCAACGTCTTCACCCGCCTTGTCCTGGGTGAATTCGATGCTTGGCATACCGGCCGGCGTCAGCTGTTCTTCGGACAGGGCCTTGGCGTAGTTCTCACGTACGACATCCTGCAGCACTTCGGCGCGAATGCCGTCGCCAAAACGCTGTTTGACAACCGAGACAGGTACCTTGCCTGGGCGAAAACCGTCGAGGCGCACGCGGCGGGCGGTTTCTTTCAGCTTTTGATTGACAGCATTGTCCACTTCGCTGGCGGGAACTCCCACCTTCAAGCGGCGTTCCAGGCCCTGGGTGGCTTCGACAGACACTTGCATGAGGCTTCCTCTTGCTTTCTATAAAGGTAAACTTTCTATTAGCTGTAACGTTTACAGTGACGGCTACGACCTAATAGTTGCGATTCGCTGGGGGCAGATAATGTAGGGATGCGGAGGACGGGAATCAAGCCCAACCGCCGGTTTCCAAGCCACCCGGCCTTGATAAAACCGGGCCAACCGGCAGGCGGCCCCTTCGTTCCGGGCCCGCCCTGGCCCGACCGGGACTTTGTCAGCCCCAACAAAAAAAGCCGGAGACCGGCCTTTTTCGCAAAGAATAAGTGGGGTGGACGATGGGACTCGAACCCACGACGACTGGAATCACAATCCAGGGCTCTACCAACTGAGCTACGCCCACCACAGAGTACATTGTCACGTTGCGAGACTGGCGCGCCCGGCAGGACTTGAACCTGCAACCACTCGCTTAGAAGGCGAGTGCTCTATCCGGTTGAGCTACGGGCGCCTATATAACCGACCCGAAAACCGGATCTGCAACCGCCTCACCCACCGAGACACCATCGCTGATTTTGGTCGGAGCAGAGGGATTCGAACCCCCGACCCTCTGGTCCCAAACCAGATGCGCTACCAGGCTGCGCTATGCTCCGAGCGATACGTCCCGTCAACGTGGGGCGCATATTACTCATGCCATTTAGGGGCGTCAAACCTTTTTTTAAAAAAATTCAGGAAAAACAAGACGATAGAGATATCTGAACGGTTTTAACCGTGTGGTCGGAATCCCTGCCTTTACCTTGCCCACCCCCGGAGGGCATGAGAAAATCCGCGAAACCATTGAGGAGCCCTTCATGCCTGCGAAAATTCTGGATGGCAAAGCCGTTGCCAGCAAACTCCGCGCGAGAATTGCCGAGGATGTATCCGGTCTGATCAGTCAGGGGCTGCGCCCGCCCGGCCTCGCTGTGATCCTGGTCGGCGACGATCCGGCGTCCGAGGTTTATGTGGGCAGCAAACGTCGCGCTTGCGACGAAGTCGGTTTCAAATCGGTCAGTTACGACCTGCCGGCGGCCACCCGGGAAAGCGAACTGCTGGCTTTGATCGATGAACTGAATGAAGACGCTTCGATCGACGGCATTCTGGTCCAACTCCCCCTGCCCGACCACATCAATGCCGACACCATTGTAGAACGTATTCGGCCGGACAAAGATGTCGACGGCTTTCATCCGTTCAACTCCGGCCGGCTGGTCCAGCGTCGACCGATGCTCGAAAGCTGTACACCCAAGGGCATTATGACCCTGCTCAAGGAAACCGGGGAGCCGATTCGCGGCAAGGAAGCGCTGGTCATCGGCGCTTCCAACCATGTCGGTCGCCCCATGGTGCTCGAATTGCTGCTGGCCGGATGCACCCCGACATGCGCCCACCGGTTCACCGAAGACCTGGAAGGACACGTTCGCCGGGCGGACATCGTCGTCGCCGCCGTCGGCAAACCCGGCCTGGTCAAGGGCGAGTGGATCAAGGACGGGGCGATTGTCATCGATGTCGGCATCAGCCGGATGGAAAACGGCAAGCTGAAAGGCGATGTCGAGTTCGACGCCGCGGCCGAACGAGCCGCCTGGATCACTCCGGTCCCCGGTGGTGTCGGTCCGATGACCGTCGCCACCCTGATGGAAAACACCCTGATCGCCACCAAGCGTCTGCATCTGAAACTGACGCAATAATCGAGGAAAGTCCGTGAACGTATTGTTAAACACCAACCTGGGTGACATCACCCTGAAACTGGACACCGAAAACGCCCCCAAGACCAGTGAGAATTTCGCCGAATACGTCAAGGCCGGCTTCTATGACGGTCTGATTTTCCACCGGGTCATCAACGGCTTCATGGTTCAGGGCGGTGGTTTTGAACCGGGTATGGTTCAGCGCCCGACCCGCGCACCCATCGACAATGAAGCCAACAACGGCCTGAAAAACACTGTCGGCGCCATCGCCATGGCCCGGACCATGGATCCGCATTCCGCCACGGCCCAGTTTTTCATCAATGTGGCCGACAACAGCTTTCTGGATTTCAAATCCGAAACCGCCGATGGCTGGGGTTACTGTGTTTTTGGTGAGGTCACCGACGGCATGGACGTCGTGAACCGCATCAAGGCCCTACCGACCACATTCAAGGCCGGTCATCAGGACGTTCCCACCGAAGACGTGATCATCCAGAAAGCGGAAATCCTGGACTGAGCCCATGCTCTCATTCGACCGTGCGATCCTGATTTCGGATCTGCACCTGTGTGACACACGCCCGGCCATCAACCGGGCGTTTTTCGAATTTCTCGACCACAGCGCCTCCCACTACCCCGCCCTGTTCATTCTGGGGGATTTTTTCGAATATTGGGTCGGCGACGACGCCGCCTCTGCGTTTCACCTCGACGTGGCCGATCGGCTAAAGCGACTGTCCCGAGACTGTTCCATTTTCCTGATGGTCGGCAACCGGGATTTCGCACTGGGACACGACTTCGCGGGCCGTTGCGGCGCCACCTTGCTCGACGATCCGAGTCGGGTTCGACTGGCCGGACGGGACTGGCTGCTCAGCCATGGCGACGCCCTGTGCACCGACGATGTCGGTTATCAGCGTTTTCGGCGGGTGATTCGTCATCCACTGGTGCTGGGGACTCTGCGTCGATTACCCAAAGGCCTCCGGATCCGCCTGGCGGAGCGACTGCGGGCCAGCAGCCAGAACCGTCATCGTGCCGACGCCAATCCCTATGTGGATGTGAACGATACCGCGGTGGTTCGGTTACTGGAAACGCAGGGCGTTCGCGGTCTGATTCATGGCCATACACATATGGCCGATTGGCATGAGCATTGGCTGGACGACGGATCGAAAGCCGATCGGTTGGTGTTGGGCGACTGGCACGACCACGGCTGGTGCATTCGGTTTGACGACGCGGAACCCGTGCTGGAGCGTTTTCGGATCGATTAAGTACGTTTCAATCCGTAGGCTGAAGCAAATCGAAGCTTATTCTATGGGAGATCGTAGGGTGGGCACGGCCCACCAGCACTGTAAATTCGACCAAGTTCCAGGCCCAAGCCGTCTGATTGGTCATTCGCGCGTTTTAGTGGTTTGTAGTTCTACCTTGGTGGGCCGTGCCCACCCTACGCGGGTACACCGCTGTGGAAACGGAAGATGTCGTCCGGCGTTTCGATCAGTTCGGCTTCTTTTTCCCGGAACGCCTGAACCCTGGGTTCAATCGGTTCTTCGGCGTATTGCCGGGCCAAACCCAGGTAATCCTTGTAGTGTCGTGCTTCACTCTTGAGCAGGGACTGGTAGAACCGGGCCAGCTCCTCGTCCAGATGCGGTACCAGGGCGGCAAAACGCTCGCAGGAGCGGGCTTCGACGAAAGCACCCAGAATCAAGCGGTCGATCAGCCGCTGAGGCTCCCCACCCCGAACCAACTCATGCAATGCGCCGGCATAGCGCCCGGCGGACAAGTGCCGGTACGTCAGACCGCGTGCGTCCATAAGCTTTAAAACCTGATCGAAATGCACCAGTTCTTCCCGCGCCAGCTTACTCATTTTGGCCAGCAGTTCCCGACGATCGACGTACTTGTACATCATCGACAGAGCCGTGGATGCGGCCTTTTTCTCGCACTGGGCATGATCGATCAGCAGAATGTCCTGTTCGTTCAAGGCTTTTTCAATCCACGCCATGGGCGTGCGGTTGCCCAGGAATTCGGGGATGTCGCCGAGCATGTCGTTGAGAGCGGTGGAGTCCAAACGGGAACCTCTATGCGGACCTGATTTGAGGGCCGCAGATTATAGCGGTTCCGGATAAAGAACACAGCCACCGGATGGCATCGGGTTAGATAACGGTATAAGTTGGCCGATGGCGACACGATGCCTAAAATGCGCCTCCTGAATCTCACAGGTGTCCTTATGCCCTTTCCATTCAACCCCGATCAATACGATCAACAACTGCACGACAAGCTGATTGCCTTGCGGGACTTGTTTGATCCGGAAACGCTGCCCGAGGTCGATGTCTACCCCTCACGGCCGGAACATTACCGCATGCGGGCGGAATTCAAGCTGTGGCATGACGGCGATGAATCCTGGTACGCCATGTTCAATCCGGCCGAGCCCAAGAAGCCTATTCGGGTCGATGAGTTTCCGGTTGGCAGCCGCTTGATCAACGACCTGATGGGTCGGGTCCGGGACGCGGTTCATCAGGATGACCAATTGCGGCGTCGACTGTTTCAGGTCGAATTCCTGACCACTCAGGAAGGCGACGCCCTGATCACCCTGATTTACCACAAGAAGCTGGATGAGGCCTGGGAGGAGCGGGGTCGTCACTGGCAGGAGGTCTGGGGTTTCCCGGTGATCGGCCGGGCCCGCAAACAGCGGTTGGTGTTGTCCCGCGACTATGTGAACGAGACGCTGGAGATCAACGGCCGGCGCTATCGCTTTCGCCAGTACGAGAACTCCTTCACCCAGCCCAACGCCGGTGTGTGCGAGCAGATGGTGGGCTGGGCCCAACGCCACACAGAGGGCAGCCGGGGCGATCTGCTGGAGTTGTACTGCGGCAACGGTAATTTCTCCATTCCGTTGGCGGGCCACTTCCGCAAGGCACTCGGCACGGAAATTTCCCGGGTCTCGGTCAACAGCGCCCAGCACAACATCGAGGCGAACGGCGTCGACAACCTGCGCATCGCCCGGATGTCGAGCGAGGACTTCGCCAATGCCTGGCTCGGTCGAACCCAGTCACGGCGGTTGCGTGAATGGGGTGTCGAAGACTACGACTTCACCACCCTGCTGGTCGATCCGCCCCGGGCCGGGCTGGACGACGACACCCTGGCACTGGCCCGCCACTTCGATCGCATCGTTTATATCTCCTGCAATCCGGAGACCCTGGCCGCCAATGTCCGGGCACTGGGTTCCGACTACCGCATCGAGGCGGCGGCGCTGTTCGATCAATTCCCCTACACGCACCATATGGAAGCCGGCCTGGTGCTGAGTCGGGTCTGAAGGCGATTCAGCCCTCGCCCTGCAGCGTCGCGATGATCGAGCGGGAAGAGGCCCGATTGCGGTGTTCGCCCAGATAGATCCCCTGCCAGGTGCCCAGGGCGAGACGACCGTCCCGCACCGGCAGGTAGATCGAGACGCCGAGCAGAGAGGATTTGATGTGCGCCGGTAGATCGTCCGGTCCTTCCATGGTGTGTTCCAGATCGGTCCGATCCTCCCGCACCAGACTGTTGAAGACCGTCTCGAAATCCGTCCGAACACTGGGATCGGCGTTCTCGTTCACCGTCAGCGACGCCGAGGTGTGTTGCAGCCACAGATGCAACAGACCAACCCGAACGCTCTTGAGCTCCGGCACACCGGCCAGAACGTCGTCGGTGATCAGGTGAAAGCCGCGACTGCGCGCATGCAGTTTAATGGTATGCTGAACCCACATAAGAAACCTCACTGAAACCGTTAAATGACGACCGATTCCGTATTCGCCTCTCTCAACCTGACCCGTGTACCGCCCGCCCCCAAACTGCAGGCCTGGAACGCCGCGGATGAACTCGCGCTCTCCCGACTGGCCGAGGATTCCGAAGCCCCTGAAACTCTGTTGCTCGTCAACGACGCCTTTGGCGCCCTCGCCGTAGCACTCGGCGACCGGGTCCGGGCATGGTGGAGCGACAGTGCCATGGCCGAAAAAGCGCTGCTGGAAAACTGCAGGGCCAATGTGACACCCCCTCCTCCGGTCGTAACCTCGCCGGAGGACCTGGCGGATGACTACGACGGCATTCTGCTCCAGGCGCCCAAATCACTGGCGCTGTTCGAGTGGCAACTGGCCCATCTGGCGCCGCGGTTGAGAGCCGATGGTCGTCTCTATGTTCTGGGCATGGTAAAGCACCTGAGCCGGGGGCACCAAAACACCATGGCCCGCTACTTCCGGGACATTCATCCGGGTTGCGCCGTGAAGAAGGCGCGGTGTGTCGAACTGCGCGAACCGATCCCCTCGGTTCAACCGCCCACGCCCAAACAGTACCGGAGCCCTAACGGCCTGACGCTGGTGAATCACCCGGGCAGTTTCAGCGAATCCAGCGCGGATCCGGGCGCCCTGGCCTTTCTGCAGTATTTCGGTGAACTGCCCAAGGTCGATACCATACTGGACTTGGGGTGCGGCAATGGCATTCTGGGGCTGAGTTATCTGCATTCACATCCGCAGGCGCGCGTTTTCCTGGTCGATGAGAGCGCCCAGGCGGTTGCCTCGGCACGGGATACCGCCCGGGAAAACGGCCTGAGCCAAAACGTCGAGGTGATTCGGAACCACGGTCTGAACGGGCTGGACCTGCCTGAGTTACCGCTGATTCTCTGCAACCCGCCCTTTCACCAGCAGACAACGCTGACCGATGACATCGCCGACACCCTGTTTCAGCAAGCACACGATGCACTGGCGCCGACCGGCGAGTTCTGGATGGTCGGCAACCGGCACCTGGACTATCACCGCCGCCTGAAGCACTGGTTCGGCGATGTCGGGGTGGTGTCCCGACACCCCAAGTTCGTGGTTCTGCGGTGCCGGCAACCGCGCTGAAAAACCGGCAAATCAGCGGTGCCGCAGGTGCCAGCACTGGTGGGGGCGTTTTCGCTTGAAGTCTTCCGGCACGCTCAGGTGGGTGACGTCCTTGACCTGGTACCGCTCGATCAACGACTCGTCCAGTTTGAACTTCCGGAAATTGTTCGAAAAGACCAGAACGCCATCCGGGTTGAGCGACCGCATCGCCTGTTCGATCAACTCAACATGGTCGCGCTGGATATCCAGGGTATCGGTCATGCGGGACGAATTGCTGAAGGTCGGCGGATCCATAAAGATCAGATCAAAGCGCTCGGTATTCTCCCGCAACCACTTCAGACAATCCGCCTGAATAAAACGGTGCTGGTGATCGGGCTTGCCGCCATTGAGTCGAAGGTTTTCCCGGGCCCAATTCAGATAGGTCCGGGACAGGTCCACACTGGTGGTACTGGCCGCCTGTCCGACATAGGCATGCGCCGTGGCCGCGCCGGTATAGCAAAACAGGTTCAGCACGCTGCGGCCGCCGGCCTGTTTCTGGATCCAGGTCCGGGTCGGGCGGTGATCCAGAAAAACACCGGTATCCAGATAGTCCTTCAGGTTCACCCGCAAGCGCACGCCCTCTTCCCGAATCGTGAAGAATTCGCCACTTTCGGACTGTCGCTCGTATTGCTGACGGCCTTTCTGGCGTTGGCGCTGCTTCAGCTCGATGCGCTCGACCGGGATACCGGTCACCTCGGCCAGCACGGCCATGGCGTGCAGTAACCGCTGGCGCGCCTTGTCCTCGGGGATGTCTTTGGGCGGCGCGTACTCCTGAACATGCAGCGCGTCGCCATAAACGTCTACAGCGATGGCGAATTCCGGCAGGTCCGCGTCGTACAGCCGATACGCCTCGATGTCCTGCTTCTTCAGCCATTTCCGGCGCTGTTTCAGGTTCTTTCGCAGCCGGTTGCGCAGCGCTTCGTCCTGTTCGGTCTGGGCGGGCGACGGCTCGGCGGCTCGTTCACCGGGGGTGAACACATACAGATGGGTTTCGATCCGACCGTTGAAGAACCGGTGCTTTTCACCGGCCCGCAGACCGGTTTCCCGGGCGAGAACCGCATCCGATGTGAGCAGGCCCAGGGTCCAATCCGACAACTCATTGCGGAACAGGTCCCCGATGCGTCGATACAGCGCCAGCAGTTCCGGCTTGTTGCCGAGACGCTCGCCGTAAGGCGGGTTGGAGACCACTAATCCCGGTTTCAGCGTCAGATGGGTGGGACGGGTCCACTGGTCCAGTGGTTTGTGGTAGCACCGCGCCTGCCGATAGAGCCCCAGACGCTCCAGCGTCTCGTTAGCCCGCGCAACCACTCCGCCGTCGGCATCGTAGCCCAGCACCGGGGGCATGGAGGCTTCGCCGGTCTGGCGACGTTGACGGGCTTCGCTCACCAAATCGTTCCACAGCGACCGGTCGTGCCCCAGCCACTGCTCGAAGCCGAACCGCTTGCGCAACAGGCCGGGTGCAATATCGGCGGCGATCATGGCGGCCTCGACCACCAGGGTGCCGGAGCCGCACAAGGGGTCGATAAACGCCTGTCCGTCCCGTACCCGCTCGGGCCAATCCGCGGCCATCAACACCGCCGCGGCCAGATTTTCCTTCAGGGGGGCCGGGCCGGTGGCCTGACGATACCCGCGTCGATGCAACGAATCTCCGGACAGATCGATGCCCAGATCGATGCGTTTGCGGCGGACCTGAACATAAACGGTCACATCCGGATTATCGCGATCCACATTGGGGCGGACGCCGTGCCGGTCCCGGAACTGATCGACAATGAAGTCCTTTACCTTTTGTCCGCCGTAGCGGGCATCGTCGATGCCGTCCATGCGACCGTGGAAATCCACTCGCAAGGTTCCGCTCGGCCGCAGATGCGCATCCCAGGCCACGCTTTCGACCAACTCCCTCAGGCCGTCGACACTGACCTCCGAGCTTTGGCCTAGACCGAGATACACTCGATTGGCCAGTCGGCTCCACAAGCAGAGCCGGTACGCGATATCCAGTTCGCCACGGACGCTGACCCCCTGCGACCAGTCGGCGGGTGTCTGGCCGGTCAGATCGGCGATTTCCCGCTTGAGCAGGCCGTGAAAACCGTTCGGGCAGGTCACCCAGACATCGAGGTCGGTTTCCGTATGAAGATTGGAGGACATCGTTAGACAAATTCTCTATATAAAATACGTTAATTCTGACCGAGTGATCTAAAAACGCTCGAACAGGGTTATTGCAAGGCCGTTGGAACGCCGCCATGCCGGGCTTCAATGCGTTTTAAGTCCATTTTATTACAACCCAACCTAAAGCCGGTCCTTTTTAGACTGATTTGTTCATCGACAGCGATGGCCATGATTCGATACAACAATACCAAAGCCGGCTTCAATAAACCCGAGCCTGGAGTGTTCGGGTTCTTCCCCCATGGACTGCAAGAGAGGTCTATTTATGAAGCGACAGAAGCGTGACCGTATGGAGCGTGCATACCAAAAAGGCTACATGGCAGGAGTACAAGGCAGATCCAAGAGTTTATGTCCCGATGGTAAACCCGAATTGCATCAGGAGTGGATGAACGGCTGGCGGGACGGCCGCAGCGACCAATGGGACGGCTACACCGGCGTCAGCGGCATACATCGCATCAACGAAGTGTTACTGCATCATTAACCCACCTTAACTGCCTGAAGACTTTGAAGCCGGCTCCCGCCGGCTTCATGGTTTCCGGCTCCCGCCTTTACAACTCCGCCAGTTTCTCCACACAGTCGCGCACCAGACGCGGCCCCTTGTAAATAAACCCGGTGTACAACTGAACCAGATCCGCCCCGGCCTGAATCTTGGTCAGCGCATCCTGTCCAAAGGTGATCCCGCCGACACCGACCAGGGGAATGTCATCGTTCAACCGGGCGCGAAACGCCTCCAGAACCCGAGTCGAGTCCTCGAATAGCGGCCGCCCGCTCAGCCCGCCCGCCTCTTCGGCGTGCTCCTGCCCCTCGACTCGTTCGCGTGACAGGGTGGTGTTGGTCGCCACCACGCCATCGACCCGGTACTCATTGAACAACTGGGCTACCTGTTCGATCTCGTCGGTGGTCATATCGGGAGCGATCTTGATCAGAATAGGCCTGTAGCCCCACTCCTCGGACAACGTTTCCTGCCGGGACTTCAACCCCGCCAGCAAGCCCTTCAGAGCATCCCCGAACTGCAGGTTCCGCAGTCCCGGCGTGTTGGGCGATGACAGATTCACAACCACGTAGTGGGCGTGCGGGTAAACACGATCGAGGCAATAGAGATAATCCGCCAAGGCGTCCTCTTCCGGCGTCACCTTGTTCTTGCCGATGTTGATACCGATCACACCGGGATATTTCGCCTTCCTGACCCGCTCGACCAGATAATCGACCCCCTTGTTGTTGAACCCCATCCGATTGATGATCGCTTCGCTCTGCGGCAATCGAAACAGCCGCGGCTTCGGGTTACCCGGTTGCGGTTTCGGTGTCACCGTCCCGACTTCGATGAACCCGAACCCCAACTGACCCAGCGCGTCCAGATAATCCGCGTTCTTGTCCAAACCGGCCGCCAGACCCACGGCATTCGGAAACTCGATGCCAAAGACCGTTTTGCGGGCCTCTACACGCGGCTGCGGCAACAAATGCAACAGCCCCAGACGTTGCAGGCCACTGAGGCCGTCCAGGCTGAAGTCGTGGGAGGTTTCGGGGCTCAGGGTAAACAGTGCGCGGCGCACGAGGTCATACATGGCTCGGGGGCTCCTCAGGGAAACGGCGCGCAGTATATCAGATAATACCGGCCTCTCGGCCAGGAAACCGGTTCAGGCGATTCGTTGTATGGCGACAAGCTTGTTGTTGTCGTCGAATTCAATGCGAAAGGCGCCATGAATGCCACTGCGGCTGACAAACCGCTGCAGAATACCTGTGGGAAACCTGACCCGGCGACCGTCGCGGGCGGTACACACCACCTGTTTGGCGCTGCCCTGATAATGGCGCAGAAACTCATCGGCATCGATGTGGAGGTCAACAATCAACGATTGGGGCATAACGACTCAGTCGAACTCTGACTGTGTGGATTATGCCGATGGTCTACGTCTTGGCAAGTACAGCAATGATTCGGTGCTTGGTCTAGTTTGGTTTGGTGCCAATGGCCAGAGGTGCCTGGGTAGGCTTCTCTGCCAATGGCCCGTGCCCGACACAGGGGTGCGCCCTTCCAGGGGCCGCTGTGAACCCGTCCATGGGCGCTTAGCCTCGCCATCCCTGGCTCGGATGCCCCTTCCAGGGCGCACCCCTGCATCGAGCACTCGAATTGCAGCTTCTACGACAGACATCTCTTGCGCCTCCACATCATCGAGCAGGACAGTAAAAGTCTTAACCGATACCTGGCCTCGAGGTTATTTCAAACCAGCGATTCAGAAACGAGCTGCTTGTATTAGTGGCACGCAAGATAGAGACCGATGCAGGGGTATGTCCTGGAGGGGACATCTGAGGCAGGATGCCGAAGTTAAGCGCCCATGGATGGGTTCACAGCGGTCCCCGGAAGGACATACCCCTGCATCGGTCTCGGGCTATTGGCAGGAAAATCTACCCAGGCAACTCTGACCAAAGGCACCCAACCCCACCCTGGCACCTCAAAAAAAACGCCACCCGAAGGTGGCGTTGGTGCCAAGTGAAGCTGTGAGCCTTAGAGCTCCGGCATAGTGGCCTGGGAGAGATCGAGAAGCTCTCGAATGGCCACGCTGTACATGCTGAATTCTGGCTCACCCGCCGCCCGAATCTCACTCATCATGCGCAGCCAGCGGTCGACAAGAATGCTGTTGCGTTCCAGCCATTCATCAACCAGGCCATCCAGCTCCTCGCCATCCTTCATCTGCGCGAACAGGCCCTGGGTGATGCGACGCTGCTGCCATTCCAGATCGTCCCGGAACGACTCCCGCGCCATCGCCTGCCAGTGCGAGTTGACGGTCAGGCTGTTGACCTGGCCGGCGAAGCCGTCCAGTGCCAGCGAATCGCCGACGCGGAAGTAACCCTGAGCCACCTTCATCGGGTTGCGATCCTGGCTCTGGGCGACGGCGATGACCCCAAGGGCCGTGTACAACATGTCCGATGCGCATACCCGACGAGCAACCGCTTCGGGAATGCCCTGCTCCTGCAACTGTTTGGCCTCGTCCAGCCACTTGTCCTTCTGCTCGGTCGGCAACAGGTTTTCCAACTCGTCGATCATCTTGTCGATGTTCGGCTTGTACAGGTCGATGACCGAGCGGATGTCGATACCGGTCCGGTAGTTTTTCACCAGCCAGCGACTGGCGCGACGAACCATACGGGCGGAGCGCAGCATCAGGGCGGACTGGAGATCGGCCGGGACTTTGTGGTCCAGTGCTTCCAGCTCATCCCAAAGTTCGTGCAAGCCGTAGATGTCGCGCGCGGCCACGTAGGCTTTGGCGGCTTCGACCGGTGAGGCGCCGGTGCTTTCCTGCAGTCGATTGAAGAAGGAAATGCCCATGTAGTTGAAGATGTCGTTGGCGACCTGAGTCGCAACGATTTCGCCTTTCAGGCGATGTTGGCGCATGGGTTTTTCGAACTTCTTGCGCATGGCTTCGGGGAATTCGGTCGCCAGCGCGTTCTCCAGATACGGGTCGGCTGCGACATTCGCGCGAATCAACTGCTCTTTCAGGTCACCCTTGACGTAGGAAATCAGGACCGACAGTTCCGGCCGGGTCAGGCCGATACCACGTGCCTTGCGCTCGCTGATTTCTTCATCCGGTGGCAGAAATTCCAGTTCCCGGTTCAGCTTGCCGGCGGATTCCATACTGTTGATCAGGCGCCGATATTCCTCGATGCGCTTGAAGGATTCCGTGAAGGCGATGCCCAATGCCTGCGACTGGCGATAGTTGTTGCGCAACACCAGCTTGGAGACATCTTCGGTAAGCTTGAACAACCAGTCGTTGCGCTGTTTGACGGTCATGTCGCCGCCGGCGACGATCTCGTCCAGCAGGATCTTCATGTTGACTTCGTGGTCCGAGCAGTCGACGCCGCCGGCGTTGTCGATGAAGTCCGTAAAGCACCGGCCGCCGTGCAGGTTGAACTCGACCCGGGCCAGTTGACTGAAGCCGAGGTTACCGCCCTCGCCGATCACCTTGCAGTGCAGTTCATCGGCATTGACCCGAACGGCGTCGTTCGCCTTGTCGCCGACGTCCGCATGATTCTCGCTGCTCGCCTTAACGTAGGTGCCGATGCCGCCGTTCCAGATCAGGTCGACCGGTGCGCGCAACATGGCACTGATCAGTTCGTTGGGGGCGACCTTGGCCTTGTTGATGCCGAACACGGCTTTCATTTCCTTCGAGACCGGAATCGATTTGGCGCTGCGGCTGAATATACCGCCGCCCTTGGAGATCAGATCCGCGTTGTAGTCTTCCCAGCTCGAGCGCGGCAGTTCGAACAGACGTTTGCGTTCCGCGAAGCTCTTGGCAGGATCCGGATCCGGATCGACGAAGATGTGCAGGTGGTTGAAGGCACCGACCACCTTGAGGGTTTCGGAACGCAGCATGCCGTTACCGAAGACGTCCCCGCCCATGTCGCCAATGCCGACCACGGAGATCGGGTCTTTCTGAACATCCAGACCCAGTTCGCGGAAGTGCCGCTGTACGCTGACCCAGGCACCGCGTGCGGTGATGCCCATTTTCTTGTGATCGTAGCCGTTGGAACCGCCCGAGGCGAAGGCATCGCCCAGCCAGAAACCGTATTCCTCGGCGACGCTGTTGGCGATGTCGGAGAAGGTCGCTGTGCCCTTGTCGGCGGCAACGACCATGTAGGGATCGTTCTCATCGAAACGCACCACCTGTTTCGGCGGTACGACTTCACCTTCCTGCAGATTGTCGGTCACATCCAGCAAGGCGCGGATGAAGGTCTTGTAACAGGCGATGCCCTCTTTCTGAATCGCTTCGCGATCGCCATCGACCGGCAGATGCTTGGCGACGAAGCCGCCCTTGGCGCCGACGGGAACAATGACGGCGTTCTTGACCTGCTGTGCCTTGACCAGGCCGAGGACTTCGGTGCGGAAATCCTCGATACGGTCCGACCAGCGCAAACCGCCCCGGGCGACCTTGCCGCCGCGCAGGTGTACACCCTCGACCCGTGGCGAATAGACGAAGATCTCGAACTTCGGCCGTGGCAGTGGGATATCGCTGATCTGCGACGGGTCCAGCTTGAAGGACACATATTCCTTGCGATGACCGGCGTCGTCCTGCTGATAAAAGTTGGTCCGCAAGGTGGCCGACATCAGCTCCACATACCGGCGGATGATGCGGTCTTCGTTTATGTTGTTGACCGATTCGAGGTCCTGTTCGATGGCCTGCATCCATTTCTCGACCTGGTTCTTACCCTTCTGCTTGGCCGGATTGAAGCGAGCCGAGAACAGTTCAGCCAGTTTGTCCGTGATGCCGGTGTACTTGATCAGGGTGTCGGCGATGTATTCCTGGGACAGGCCGAACCGCACCTGTTTCATGTAGTGGGCGTAGGCGCGCAACATGGCCACCTCACGCCAGGTCAACTTGGCGCGCAGGATCAGCTGGTTGTAGGAGTCGTTCTCGGCGCGGCCATTCCAGATATTGATGAAAGCACTGGAAAACTCGTCGCGGTATTTGGCCGGGTCCAGATCCGGGTCCGGATCGTAGAGCAGCGAGAAATCATAGATCCAGGTGCAGTTTTCGTCGCCGTAGTTGATCTCGTAGGGGTATTCGTCGATGACCTTGAGCCCGAGGTGTTCCAGTACCGGTATCAGGTCGGACAACAGCAGGGCTTCGCCCTTGTTGAAGATTTTCAGCTTCAATTCACTGCCGGTCGGCTCCATGGAGCGATAGAAGCTGAGCGTGATCGGCTCGGCGTGTTCGACATTGAGCGCTTCCATCCGCTGGATGTCGGCGACGGCCACGCGCGCGCTGTATTGCTCGCGATAGCTGGCGGGAAAGGCTTCGTGATAGCGCTGATAGAGGCGATTGCCCTTCTCTTCGCCGAAGGACTCGAACAACGCCTGCTGCAATTCGTCCGTCCAGCGACGGGCGATCTGCTGGATACGCTTCTCCAGGGCTTCGGTGGGCAAGGTTTCTTCGATCGGTTGCTTCAATTTGAACACGAAACGCGTACGGGCCAGCACCGATTCGCTGAAGAAGGTGGTGAAATCCGACCCTTCCACATCGAAATACTCGGCCAGCAGATCATGCACCTGGGCCCGCAACTGGGAATTGAAAATTTCCCGTGGCATATACACCATGGCGTTCAGGAACTTGCCATAGATGTCCTTGCGCAACAGCAGGCGGATCAGTTTGCGTTCCTGAATCGCCAGCACGTCGAGCGTCATGTGCAGCAGGGTATCGATCGACGACTGGATCAACTCGTCGCGCGGGAAGGTGAACAGGATGGCCGACAGTTCCTTGTGATTGTGGCTGCCGGGGGTGAAACCGCTCTTGTCCAGCACGCGCTCGATCTTGCGGCGGACCACGGGAATGTTCGCCGGCGTCTCGTTGTAGACCGTTGAAGTGTAGAGACCGAGGAAACGACGCCCGCCGATCACTTCGCCTTTCTCGTTGAAGTGCTTGACCAGGACATAATCGGAATAGGCCGGGCGATGCACCGTGGAGCGCTTGCCGGACTTGGAGAAGATCAACAGCTCCTTCTCGAACACATGCGATCGACGCTGCTCGGACATCTCGTGGATGGATTCCTCGCGCCGCTTGCGGGCCTTACGGAACAGCCCCAGGGCACTGCCCTCGACCTGTTTGACCTTGTCCCCTTCGACCACGTACTCGTCATAGGCCAGGAAGGTAAAATGGTTGTCCGACAGCCATTTCATGAAGACCCGGCCTTCGTCCAGGTCTTTCTTGTCGATCGGATACTTGCGGGATTCCAGGTCCCGGGTGACCTCGTTGGTTTTTTCCAGAATATTGGGGTAATCGTCGACCACCAGGTTGACGTCGGTCACCACTGAATGGATCTCGCTTTCGAGGCGCTCGCGTTCCTTGGCCACCGAGGTGCGGTCCACTTCGATCAACAACAACAGCTCCTTGTTGCCCTTGTCGCTGAAACGGCTGAATTCGCCCTTCTTGTTGCGCTCGACCTTGAAACTGGCGTGAAAAATGGTGTGAATGTTGATCCCGAGGCGGTTCAGGGTCAATCGGACGGAGTCGATCACAAAAGGCACGTCGTCGTGCAGAACGGTAACGATGGTGTGCGGCGACTGCCATTCGTGCTCTTCGACGTTCGGGTTGAAGACCGAAATCTGGTGATGCGGTGACTCGAATTTCTGCAACATCCGCCACATGGAGACCACCAGGCCGGCCAGGTCGGTCAGCTCATAAGCCTGCAGATCCTGCATTGACGCATGCTTGAACATGGAATCGATCAGCACCCTGAGGTTGGGGTGGTGCTGTTTCGGGAAGTGGGGCTCCAGGCGCCCCTGCAGGCTATCAAGCAGTTCAATCCTTTGATTGGACATCAATTGCGTCATAGTTGGCCTCGGTTTTTCTTTTAAGTGGCTGGCAGATCACTGCCAAAGGTAGTTGATGTTGTGATTGTGTTCGAATTGCCCGTATTCTCTAGGATTCAACGAACCCTTTCACCCCACGGGCGTGGGATTTCGGAACGGTTGTCGCATTGCCCGAGCGGTGGTCGCATTTATGAAAAAGTTTTGATAATTCTGCATCAGGAAGCGCGTTCATGACAGACAAAGCAAAGAAAACCGGTCTCAAGCGACTGATTGTCAGTCTTTTGGCGGGGCTGGTCGGTGTACAGAGCGATAAGAATCGACAAGAGGACTTCGGATCGGGGAGTATTTGGCCGTTCATCATCGGCGGCATCCTTTTTACCATCCTGTTCGTGCTGGGCCTGATTATGCTCGTTCGCTTTCTGGCACCCTAGCAGACAGGGCCGAAAACAGACAATCGGCCCCATCGAGCAACCTGTGGGGCTGGCCAACCCGGTTCGAAGCCTTGTGTCAGGCCGTACCACCGATGTGTTGGGCCGTTAAATGAAAAAGGGCCGACGCATCGGCCCTGGTTTCCCGGCTGAATCGTTCAGCCAGCGGGTTCGGAATCGGCCGGGATCCCGCAGGAACGCCGGGCCGATGAACGAGTGTCAACCGGCGGTTGCCACCCAGTAGATGGCCGCAGCCACGACAGTTGCCACAATGATAACGGCGGCAATGGCATCCGCCTGGGCATCCGTCAGTCCTGCCTTTTTACTGGCCATAATGAGATCTCCCCTTTTTTCTTGTTGTTCGTGCTTATTTAAGGCCGCCCACTTCGCCGGAATCGCCGCAATGTCGCGGCTCGGCCGGCTCCGGACGGTACTGCTGAACACGGGCGTCATTTAACCCCCTATGGCCGCTCGGTTCAAGCACCCTTATATAACGGTATGAGATTAAATTATGAAAATTAAATCATTCATGGAATAAGCCTCCTTAGGTATAGTCACGGACCAAATACCCAAAACCAGACAGGTTGATTTCATGTACGTCTACGATTCGTTCGACCAGAGAGTGGTTGATGAACGCGTCGCTCAGTTCCGGGAGCAGACTGAGCGCTATCTGGATGGTCAGCTTGCCGAAGACGAATTTCTGCCGCTTCGCTTGCAAAACGGTCTGTACGTCCAGAGACATGCGCCCATGCTGCGCATCGCCATTCCGTACGGTCTGCTGTCATCCGCCAAACTGAACAAGCTGGCTGAGTTGACCGAGACCTACGACAAAGGCTACGCCCATTTCACCACGCGCCAGAACGTCCAGTTCAACTGGCCGGCACTGGAAGACGTACCCGACATTCTGGCCGGCCTGGCCGAGGTGCAGATGCACGCCATCCAGACCTCCGGCAACTGCATCCGCAACACCACCACCGACCAGTTCGCCGGTGTGCTGCGCGACGAAATCGACGATCCGCGCCCCTGGTGCGAGCTGATTCGCCAGTGGTCCACCTTCCATCCGGAATTCGCCTTCCTGCCGCGCAAGTTCAAGATTGCGGTCAATGGCAGCCCCTCGTCCGATCGTGCGGCGGTGCGTTTCCACGACATCGGCGTCGAGTTGAACCGCAACGAAGCCGGCGAATTGGGTTTTCGGGTCTATGTCGGCGGTGGCCTGGGCCGGACGCCCCTGGTTGGCCAGTTGGTGCGCGAGTTCCTGCCGAAGGAACACCTGCTGACCTATCTGGACGCCATTCTACGGGTTTATAACCTGCAGGGCCGTCGGGACAACAAATTCAAGGCCCGGATCAAGATCCTGGTGAAGGCCCTGGGGGTCGAGGAATTCACCCGTCGGGTCGAAGCCGAATGGGCGCACCTGAAGGATGGGCCGGGCACCTTGACCGAAGCCGAAATCGAACGGGTAGCCCGTCATTTCGTCGATCCGGACTATGTCGAACTCGACGACGCCGATGCCCTGCTGGAGGAACAGAAAGCCCAGCATCCCGGGTTCGCCCGCTGGCTGGACCGGAACGTCTATCTGCACAAACGCCCGGGTTACGCGGCGGTGACCCTGTCACTGAAGAAAGTCGGCTATGCTCCGGGTGATTGCACCGCTCATCAAATGCGGGCTTCGGCCAAACTGGCCGATGCCTATTCCTTCGGCGAACTGCGCGTCAGCCACGAGCAGAACCTGATCCTGGCCGATGTCCGCCAGGACCAACTGCTGGATTTGTGGTACCAAGCCAAGGAATACGGTTTCGCCACTCCGAACATCGGTACGCTGACCGACGTCATCTGCTGCCCGGGCGGTGACTACTGCGCATTGGCGAACGCCAAGTCGATCCCGATCGCCGAGTCCATCCAGGCCCGGTTTGACGATCTGGACTATCTCTACGATCTGGGCGATGTCGATCTGAACATCTCAGGGTGCATGAACGCCTGTGGTCATCACCACATCGGCAACATCGGCATTCTCGGCGTCGACAAGAAAGGCGAGGAGTTCTACCAGATCTCCCTCGGCGGCGACTCCGGACTGAATGCGCGGGTCGGAAAAATCGTCGGACCGTCCTTCAAGGCGGACCAGGTCCCGGATGTGGTCGAGAAGATTGTTCAGGTCTATGTCGACCGGCGTCGCGAAGACGAACCCTTTATCGATACCGTCGAACGTCTCGGACTGGATCCGTTCAAGGAGCGCATCTATGCAACATCTCATTAAGGACGGACAGACTGTCGCCGACGATCCCTGGACGCTGGTCGAGGCGGATGGCGGAATTCCCGATCAGGGCCCGGTTATACTGCCGCTGGCCTACTATCGGGAGCAGCGGGATGAATGGCGGGCGAGCGGACGTACCGTCGGTGTCTGGCTGAACGACGCCGAATTCGCCGAAGACGTGGTCGATCTGCTCGACGAACTCGAGCTGGTCGCCCTGCACTTCCCGAAATTCGCCGATGGCCGCGGCTTCTCGAAGGCCCGGTTGCTGCGCGAACGTCATAACTATGACGGTGAAATCCGCGCCATTGGTGATTTTCTGCCCGACCAGGCATTCTACCTGAAACGGTGCGGCGTCAACGCCTTCGCCTGTCGCAACGAACAGGAAGCGGGCACCACGGCCCGGCTTCTGGAAACCTTCAGCGTCCGTTACCAAGCCGACGTGAATGCCCGGCCGTTGTTCGAGCAGCGCTGATTGCCAGCCCCGACTTTCCACTAAGGCCCCATCCGGGGCCTTTTTTGTGTCCGACCCAAGCTACCTCCACCTCACCATCCCGAACTCCAAAACCGGAGATATGCCAGACAGTTCTTCCATGCAGTTGACACACGCCAAATGACTGTATATAAATACAGGTACTGTATATTTACACAGTTACGGAGGTCGTCACGATGTCACTCAACCACAACGCCCAGGCCCTGCATTTTCCGCACCCGGCAAGCCGCCACAGCTCGTGGCAACCGAGCGTCGTACACGGCCCATCTACCCGTGCGGCCCGCCGTGAAGCGGCCCCGGCCGCATCCAGCCTGCCTCGAGGCACACTGACAGAAGTGTTCTGCCAGGCCGACAGTCGCGATCAACTGCGTCTGCTGGTGCCGACACTGGCCGAACTCAGCCGCGAACACAAATGGATTACCCTGGTCGCCCCGCCCTGCATCCCCAACGAGCGGTTGCTGGCCCGGGCGGGTGTCGATACGCGCAAGATCCTGGTTATTCATACCAAGACGATCAAGGACTACTGGCGCACTCTGGAACAGATGCTCTCGAACGGCATGAGCAGCGCCGTGTTGGCGTGGCTGGGTCGCGAATTCGACGACGCGCACCGCGAACGCCTCAAAGCCGCCGCCGAACGAGGCGGAAGCGTTGCTTTTGTATTGCGCCAACTCGGCGGCACCAAACCCGTTCCAGCCAAACCGCTGGAATACGAAACAGTCTCGCTCGATCGTGACCAGGATCGGCAAATGAGCCTGGCATTTTAGTTTTGAAGGAATACAGACAAGGGATTCTATCCCCCTCCTTTGTCTGTCGCAGGGATGCGATTTTTTTTCTCTTACTCGACAACAGGGCACCGTGCGGCACCCCGCAAACAGGCCGGCTACCTATTGCATCGGGTAGATTCAGATCTGCGGTTAAGGGATTCGTTTCAGGGGAAGAGTCACATGGTGCCCGGAGCCGGACTCGAACCGGCACGACCAAATAGGTCGAGAGATTTTAAGTTAACTGCCACTTGACAAAAACCGCTCTATCTCGCACCTTTCAGACCAACCGGCAAAGCCGTTGTAAAAAGGTTTGTAAAAGATGAGTGGTTCAAAGGGTGAGTATATCAGGCTTGATGATGGCCTTGCCATCTATACACAGTATGAAGGCGGCAACTGGTATATCTACATCAATTTTTCCAACTTCGACCACCCTACTCCCTTCAAAAAGCGCCAGTTCTCGCTAAAAACGAAAGACAAGAAAGAAGCAACGCGGAAAGCGTGGAAAATCTATCTATCTACTGAAAATGACATAGAAAAAGGACTTCCGGTCTTTCAGAATTATGTAAAATTCAATCAAATATTAGATTTATTAAAAGAAGAATATATTCAGAAAAATACAGATACCTCAAAGAAATACGCTAATCTTATTGACTCACTGTTAAAACCATTTTTTGAAGACAAAAATATTACTGAACTACACGAAAAAGACATATTTGATTTTTATATGTCTGACACAGACAAAACCTGTGGTTACACGCGTTTTCAGAATTTAAAAACCATTATTAATTCAGCCATTGACCGCGCTATTTTTGAAAAAATGATTAAGCGCCAAGATGCACCTAAATTCCCTAAATCTCTGAACAAACATCGTCGCCAACAAGTAGCGCGTAATTTTTTCTATGATGATGAATTGAATATTATTTTTGACAATCAGAATTTAAGTTCTTTTATTCAATCAACAAATAGAAAAGACGCACAACAACGCCGCATCATGTTTATGCACTTCATTCGCCTAATGGTGGCTACTGGCTGCCGACCTGGAGACGAATTATGTAATTCAAAATGGGGCGATTTGAAACTACATACACAAAAAGATGCGCAGTTTTATAAAAATGAATTTATTCTTCACAGTGTTGATGAAAATCAGTTTTACACACTCTTAATTAAATCAGGAAAGACGCAAACAGAAGACGATGCACGACACGTTATAATTAACAATGATGCAATAAGAGAATTACAAAATACAGCCATTAAAACAGTATCAGCGGATTACGTTGTTAAGCCATTATCTGACCTTGCCAAATCTCAAAGAAACAGGTTTATTTTTGCCTATAATGACAACAAACCCAATTTTGATAAAGTCTGGCAACAGTATAGAACATTTTTAGAAGAAAACTGCAATTTAAACCTAAAAAACCAGACTCTTTATTCATTTCGCCATACGTTTATAACTCAAAAATTGAAGGAAGGAAAAGCGAGTTATTTAATCGCTAAGAATTGTGGAACATCAGAGGCAATGATTAAGCGTTACTATGATAAAAATAAAACCATCATACTTGCTGAACAGATGATATAAAAAGGGGCGCATGCCCCTTATTTCAATGTATTGTGTGTTTTTTAGTTTGTGATCCAAAATGCCCTTTCTTTAAACCTTTTAAATACTGATATTCGTCAGCCAATTGGATACGTTCAAAACACTTTTCCAGTGATGCGCCATTTTCAACAGCTTCGGCCATCTCATGAATCAAATCTGGGTGATTCTCTGGATTAATTGCATGAAGTCTACATATTTCATCTAATTCTATTCTTGAAGCAAAATAAGCATCATGAAACAACTCGTCGTAGGATACTCCTGATAGTTTACCCATATCATTACCCTCCATCATACGTTGTTTGTTTTGTATGATGTTACCTATATAACACTGTTTAATTTTTAGTCAACAGTTATCTTATCTCTTAATTCTTCTATCACTGCTGAAAGATAAATTACGTAAGCGTCTTCATCACTCCATTTTGTATAATATCGCGTTCCATTAAAAAAAGGGACTTTCTCTGCCTTTCCCTGTGCAATAAAGAACTCCAATATTTCTTCTGAGCGCATAACCTACCTCTTTTTTGATACTATTAAATCATGCCACTCATTAAATACAACCTTTAAAGTTTATTTTTCTGCCTGTTTTTCAAAGTATCAGAAACGAAATTAATAACGCTTTTACGCTTATTAGATGGGTCATTTTTGTGGGCTTCGCCCTTTATGGTCTTGTATATCTCATAGTATTTTCCTTTAGCCCAGTCAAATGCACTGCGATAACTCTTAGAGGCTCTGTATGCTTTCCTGTGCATTTTTTTAAGCGGATGGGTATCATCAGCCGCTATTTTCTCTACGCGGTTTACAACGTCCCTCATGGCCTTCATTCCCTCAACCTGTTCAACGGCCTTATCAATGGTTTCAGCATTTTCGAAATAGTACGGATACTTGTTTTCAAGCTGTTCTTGTGCTTCTTTTAGTCGTTGGTCAAAATCTTCATTTAAGCGCCTTATTTCGTCTTCTCTGAGTTCTAAACTATCTTCTCTCATTTTAATGTAATTACTGAGTTGTTTTGTGTGTATTTCAGCCTGCTCCAATACTTTTAATGCATCGCGCTTTTGTTCTTTCGCTGATTTAGCTTCGTCTTTCAAGTCACTGATTTTCTGATTGAGATAGTTAAATTCTCTTTCTGATTTTCTGAGTTTCGATTCTCTGTCAATGTTGCGTTTTTTCTCTTGTTTTTCATCAGTGTCATAAACGACTTTTTGAACATTAATCCTGTATGGCTTTAATTGCTTGTTTAAGAACCTAAAAATCATTTTTTGATGTGCTTCACCCATACGACTTAAAGCCCTTCTCATTTCTTTATTTTCTCTGGCTTCTTGTGAAGTTAATGGTTGTAATACGTCGTTTTTTCGTTTTCTTCTGTGCAATATGAGGTTAGGTTTTAAAAGGTCTTTATTGATATCTGGAAACTCGTCTGGGTGGTTTAATATGTAGTCAATCGCTTTTTTCTTCTGTGCTTGCAACAGGTCATATTTGCCTGTTTTGGCGTTTCTTGTGTTTACCATGATGTGACTGTGTGCACCCAGTTCTTCCCCTGTTAAATCGCCTTTTTCGTCCTTTTCTGGGTAAGTTTCTGACCCATGGAAGAAAATCGCTTTTATGTAATAGTCTGGATAATATTCACTATAAAAGTTCTTCAACGCTTCAATGAAAAAGTCGTTTGACACTTTACCCAAAGGAGTACTTGGAAGTTTTAATATTGTCTCTTGTAGTACCGCGTTATTTATGGCCGTTTTATCGTTTCTTTGCTGTTTGAGCGCTTCTCTTTGAACGTGCAAATCAAAATAATCCTGTATGGATTTAACACGCTGATTAACACGCTTCATGTCACTACTTTTAATCAATTCAATGCATTCGTTTAGTTCATCTTCTGAAAATTCTTCGTTTTGCTTGTCAACCAATGGAACTAATTTTTCGTATAAATCTGGGTATGGTTTAGCAAACTTTTTAATTGATGAACGTTTCTTTCTCATCTTCTTTAAGAGGTCATCAATTTCTGTTTGTAGGTCTTCTGGTGTCCTCGGTTGAAGTTTATGAACATGATCCAAAATGTACTTTTGAATATCCCTTTTCCCTTGTTCGTTAAATGTATCTAATGATGTTTTTTCCTCTCCAAAAAGTTCAGGGATATACACCAAATCTCTGTGTGTTTTATCCTTATCCCACTCTAAACCTTTACGTCTTTCTTCTGTGTTTTCCATGCGCAATGAATGGCCCACACTGCTTTCAATTTTAGCCATATCGATTACACTTCGAGCGGTAAAATTGACCATACGCATAAGCGCTGTTGATGTTAAAACCTGGGACATATGCCACCTATTTTTTATTATTATTGGTGACAAAACACACATTAAAACGATGCGATATTCTGTCATTAAATTGAATAAAATTGACCCCTCTGAGGGGGCATTTTTAGTTCAATTTTACGCATTGAAAATGCGCCGGGTCTTTCATTTGATTAAACTTTTTAAAGTTTACAAGCGGTTGGAGTCTCATCTTTTTGGAACAAAAAGTGGGGCGGAAACCATAGCTTGTTACTGACGTTCCTGAAAAACCGCATGTATCGACTAAATAGAAAAACCAAAAATCCTATTTATTAAACCTTTTTCGATTTTGGCGAATAAAAAAAGTCGGTACACTGACATATTATCATATTTTTTGAAAATGCAAGGGTCCGATTTTATGAGTAACGTATTGAAGGGGGATAAAAAAAGACTCCCTAACGGGAGCTTGATTATAAATTATATCAAAAGATATTTTAATTAACTTGAAAGGCTGCTCTTGATAACCCTTTCACCATCTTTATAATCTATCTTAATCCAACCATCGCGTTTCTTTTTAATATCCTTCCACTCTCCTCTTCCAAACAAGTTCGGATTGGGTTGATAAACTCCTGTATCTACTCTTTTAAAGATACCTTTTTTAATCAATTCTTTTGATATGTAATTATCAAGGCTGGCAACGGTTCTATAACCAACTCGTGAACTTATTACTTTTTTAATGCTCGAATTAAGAACAACCAATCCTTCATAGTCCATTCTTTTAATTAACTCGAACAATACGCGGTGCGAATTTTTTGATAATTGATATAGATATTCTATATCTTCTAAATAGAGTTTAACGTAAGGTGGTTCACTTGGAAAGTGAACTATATTCTCTCTACTACTTTGCTTAACTTCACCAGTTTCTTCATTAATCGTTTGTTTTTCTATTGACCTTACTACTTTCTTTTTTCTTTCCATATAGCCCTCATTTTTATTTATTATTTTATATATACACTAATCTATATTTTTTTCAACACCTAATTAAAACCAATTAGTATTTTGCTAATAAAAACAAAAAACTCTAATCGCTATGATTAGACTTTTTATAAAAACCAAATTAGAAATTAATCCAAAAAACAATAACTTTCTAATCACAGCGATTAGACTTTCTAATCACAGCGATTAGACTTTCTAATCACAGCGATTAGGGTCAATTCGTGTTTTTCCTTGTAAAATCAACAAAAATCGAGATTTCTACCCTCTTATATATTTAGACCCATTTTTAACCTTGGCGAGGAACATGACTAAATTACTATTTTTTTGAAAACAAAATTTCTTCACTTATTAGTTTTCGATATTTTGGAAAATATCAAAAATGAAAAACTTTCTTATTAGATAATATTTTCTTAATAGTTTTCTTGATTTCTGGGTTTTATAAAATTTCTTTTTTATCATGACATCAAAGCGGCCAATAAATTGACCGCTCAAAATCATAATTTGGCCGTATTAATAAAATGAGAGAGAACAAAGAATTTTACAAATAACAGGATTAATAGACAGGCGAGCTGTCCATTAACCTGTTTAAGCGCTTCGCGCATTTCTGAAAGGAAAATCGGAGATTTTCTGTTGTTTGTTGATTTGAATACCGTGGCAATGGGTCATGTGGCTTCATATTTTGCCCTTCTCGCGTGTTAAAACAAAAAAGAAGGGGTAACAGTCAAGTAAGTTAAAACAAGCCCTTAAATCGCATTAAAAACGCCATCAATCATCAATTCAGAAAGGCGCGAAGCGCAATAAAAAAACAATCTGATGGGTTGCGAAGCAACTCTCAGAATTGTTTATCTGAAACCTTTATTGTCTGAATATTTGTAAAAAGAAAATTTATAAGAAAACAAGCATCTTTTTTGTTAAGAATTTCTGTTTTTGTGAATTTCATAATCTTGAAATCTATTTTGTTAAAAAAATCTTCATATAAGAATATAAAAAGAGAATTTTGTAAAAATCCCATAAAATCAACATTTTTGACAAACCTATGAATACTCAGAGTATTCATTAATGATTCATTTTTTTAAAAAAAACTTCTGAAACCCGCATAGTAGAGCCGCAGAAAGGGTGATAGGGGGTAACGGTGGAATGCGGGTTTTAGAGACATTAAAACACTTAATCTGAACATTAATGTTAGGTTAAAAAGCATTACACATTCAATTTAATGAACAACCTATCCACTTAAAATGTTCATTAATGAGCAGAACTATTGTGCATAGTTCTGAAGCCTACATATCAGAAGTATAAAGAGATAAGAGGGAGTTTTGGTCAAAATTCATATATAAGCCTTTAAAATACGCAAAAACTGGGAATGTGTTTGATTAAAAATATTTAATATTCTGATTAAATTTTTTTAATACTTTGATTAATTTTAATTTAATCATTGGTTATGCTCTCGTTTTAAATTAAGCATTAATATCATAATATTTACTTTTTATGAAAATATGCCAAGATAAAAATAAAAAGGCTAATATCATGAAAAAATTCTTGGTTATTGCGGCATTATTTCCAATAGCATTTGCCACGACATTCAATATAAAAATACCTACCCCATCAAAAACACTTCCATATTCTGAAGATATTAACTTAGGGGGTGGAAGTGAAACCCAACCTTATCAATATACGGGTGATACATGTGAGGATGATGGAGCCATCACCAGCGAAACGGTAAATATTTTAAATTCTTGGTCTGGATACAATTATAGTTCTGATAATTGGTGTAACCAAGTTTCTTTGAATATGAATAATAACAACTTGACAATAGTTCCAGAAGAAATAGGATCATTAACGAATTTGACTAGCCTTAACCTTTATAATAACCAACTAACCACTGTACCAGAAAGTATAGGTAATTTAACTAGTTTGACTCACCTTTACCTTTATAATAACCAACTAACCACTGTACCAGAAAGTATAGGTAATTTAACGAGTTTAACTTACCTTCACCTTCGTTATAACCAACTAACCACTGTACCAGACGGTATAGGTAATTTAACGAATTTGACTTACCTTTACCTTCATAATAACCAATTAAGCACTGTACCAAACAGTATAGGTAATTTAACGAGTTTGACTCACCTTTACCTTTATAATAACCAATTAAGCACTGTACCCAATACAATCAATAACTTAAACAATTTAGATTATTTATACTTAAATGATAATCCAGGTTCGCCGTTTCCAAATATTGATTGTAGTGGAATAGTAAACTGTAATAAATAGTAATAGAAACACCTTTTAAACGAATTTTTCACGAAAGCCCATCAAGGGCTTTATTTATTAAACCCATAAAATTAATACTTTTAAATCATTCGACAATAATAATACTAATAGTATAAAGGTAATTTTGTTTTAAAATCTATGTCCAGTGAGACTAAACATTAATGTCCAGTTTCACTGAACATCTATGTATAAATTTTTATACAACCCATTCAATTTTTTCAACCATGATAACAACTCAAAAAAAAAGCCCTTGAAGGGCTTTTAAAACGTCTTAGCAATTGTTTGTTAAATAAAGAAAACCCTCGCATTTGATAATTCAAAATTGAGGGTTAACAACAAAAGGGGAGGAAAGCCCCTACAACATAAATTAATTTATTTTCTATTTGTGTCAATAGTATCATGGAAAATTTCTATAATTACCATAATACTTGACTTTTGATATTTTAATGTTTAATTGAAAGCATGTTGATTTATTCAACGATAATAAAACAAAAATAAGAAAAAGAGGAAAACAACATGTTTGCATTAATTATTTCAATCTTAGCGATTATCTTAGCCGTTGCATTGGCTGGCGTATCCGTTTATTACGGTGGTGACGCTTTCTCAAATGGTAGTGAAGAGGCTTCCGCTGCTACATTAACTAACCAAGGTTCTCAAATCGAAGCCGCTATGACACTTTACCGTGCTGAAAATGGTGAAGCTGCAACAACAGCAAATGCCGCTACACTAGCTGGCGTTACTGACACTAATAGTAATTCACAAACTTGGGATGAGGTATTGGTTGCTGAAAATTACTTGAAGCAAGTTCCTGTATCTGAGTTTGATACTTTTGTAGAAGAAAGTGGTTATGTTATTTCAGAAAATGTTGGTGCTGCTGTATGTGATGCGTTTGAAAAAACCGTTTCTGTTGCAACTGCTGCTGATTTAGCTGCTGCGGTAGGTAATGCGGAAGGAATATCAGGCTGTATCGATTCTACAGACGCCGCTGGATATGAGGGTAAAGTGTTTTATTACGCACTTTAATCCGTTAAGTGATTGAACAAAAGAGACCTTTTTAGGTCTCTTTTTTTATGAACAAAACACAATGTCTAATCCACTTAAAATGGCTAAAAACGCCAATAAATAAGGAATCAATTCCTTAGCCGCATTTTTATCTCTAACAAACCACTCAAACGACTTTTTTGCTATTGGAAATAAAAAATACCTATATGGTACGTTGATGTAAAAATGTTTACCACTAGAACCACGCCTGACCCTTTTTTCAAAGGAAGCTACGTACATTAGCTTAAACGGGCATTCTTTTGTAATGATTAGGTGATGAACATTCAAGCTAATTGGATCATCGTCATGTGGTTGACCAAATTCTTCAAATAGCTGTGTGGAGTCCTTTTCCTTAAAGTTTTTTTCAGCAAGTCTTTTAAACTTTTGTTTTCTTTTATCACTTATATCCATTCTTTGAAATTGAGCTGTATAAGCAAAAAGCAACTTCTTGCTGGATTCTTGCCAGAACCGGAAAAGAAACCATGCCAAAAATATCCAAGGAATTATTTTCAGTGGCTTAGTGTTTCCAATCTCGAACTTATTAAATAGAATATTGAATGTAGTTTGGTCTGGCGGTGACAGTTCCAGCCAATTATAAAATATGAACATCAGTGATATTATTATCAAATTACGTGCGTAAGGGTTAGGGTCTTCAAATGTCATTACAAATTATTCCTACTCTGTAATTTAAAACAGCGCTTACATTCCATGAGCCTAACTTCCAATTTCGTTCAAAGCGTTGGTTATTTTTTCTGATGCATAAATCATGTCTTCTTCTCTGATCTTCCCAGCGCTCATCCATTCCACAAAAGTTGCTTGGGCAAAACTCCCCATATATACAATTGATGGGTTTGATTTAACTTTAATCTCGAAAAAGTGACAGAAGGCACCTAGCGCGGCTTGGTGGGGCGTTATTCCATCTTTTTTTAGTTCTTGTCCATAATTTAACAGCGCTTCTCTTTCACTGCTATTCAATACTGAATTGTCCAGCCCCAGTTGCTTCAACGCTTTGGCATACTTCACAGTAAAAAACATAAGCCCTCTGAAACAGTTATATACAGGTCAATTGCATTTGTAAGAACGAGTTAATGCACTGGTAGCAACCATCGATTCATCCATATCAAGTAACTCAGGGTCACTTTCTATGTATGAGACAATTGAATCAACAATGTCACCCGTTGACTTTCCATCTGGTATACAAGCAAGTATTAAGCCTTGGTCAATGGTTCTGTAAAGATCTGCCATGTACCTCATCCCTTCAACCATACTGGCGCACTGAATAGCTTTCATGAACTGTTCATTGCTAAGCCCATCATGCTGGCCGCTAATCGCTTTCTGAGCCAGTTTGCACGATTGGTAAAGGTTAAGGCCGGTCTCTGCCGTAGAAGCCGTAGACAAGCTTAAAAGTGCGGTAAGTGCTAAGGATGCTCGAATCACAGTGCTATTCCTTGATAGGACACTGTTTGACTATACAGGCGGGGGTTGGGTCGTGTGAAGTGAGAAACCGGCTCTCAGGGGTGTTTCTGAGCGTCTGGCGCGGTGTTGGTGTGGTGCTCGGGGCGGGACTCGAACCCGCACGGGGCGAACCCCTCAAGATTTTAAGTCTTGTGTGTCTACCAGTTTCACCACCCGAGCGAACCAATTTTGTAAAACGTTGTAAAACGTTCTTTCTCTTCCCTTTCTGCCCTAAAACCGCTCTACTATGCGGGTTTCGTGTGGTATCGGTAGAAAAGGCAAGTTATTTTAAGTCTCTTGTGTCTACCAATTTCACCACCCGGGCGTATCGCTTGGCAGCGTGCGACCCTGGGTCAAGGTCGACTTGGCACCTCTGGGGAGAGAGGGAGTGGAGGCTGGAGTCGGAATCGAACCGGCGTACGCGGAGTTGCAGTCCGCTGCATGACCACTCTGCCATCCAGCCTTAATAAAAACCTGCTTGTGCAGATTTGGAGCGGGAAACCGTGAGTCGACTGGTCGGCATGCCGATGGCCGGCATTCCGGTCGTGACCCCAAGGTTCCTGCCAACAGTTCCCTAATGAACTTGGAGCGGGAAACGAGATTCGAACTCGCGACCCCAACCTTGGCAAGGTTGTGCTCTACCACTGAGCTATTCCCGCTTTACTATCGTTGTCCGGGATCTCCCCGAACAACGAGGGCGAATTCTAAGGGCTTAGTTTCTGGGCGTCAATAATTTTCCTTTGATTTTAAGCACTTAGAGAATCTTCAGCTTATTCCGTCGCTTTTGGTCGCAAAACCGGCCAGGCAGCTCGCAAATAGACGATCATCGACCAGAGCGTTAATACCGCCGAGATTTGCAGGGCCAACAAGCCCAGCCCTTCGAGCCAGGTATCCTGAGTGGGATCCTGACTCAGCAAAATAACGATGGCGGTCATCTGCAAGGTGGTTTTGACCTTGCCCAGCATGTTCACGGCCACACTGGCCCGCTTGCCCAATTCCGCCATCCACTCCCGCAGGGCGGAAATCACGATCTCCCGGCCGATGATGACCACGGCCGGCAGCGTCATCCACAGACTAGCGTGGCTTTCCACCAGAACCACCAGGGCGGCGGCGACGATCAACTTGTCGGCCACAGGGTCCAGAAAGGCACCGAACGGCGTACTCTGCTCCAGCTTGCGGGCCAGATACCCGTCGAACCAATCGGTGATCGCCGCGGCCAGGAAGATGGCCGAGGCCAACCAGGGGGCCCAGACCTGGGGCAGATAGTAGACACCGACACAAATCGGGATCATCAGAATGCGAAACAGAGTCAGAATGTTGGGAATGTTCATAGCGGTCCTTTATTGAGGGCCTTAATATCGCCGGTACGGCGCCGGTAAGGGCGAAATGCGCGGTAGCATTTCAGGTTTCATTAACACTGTAAAGTACCACCGGTCACCTTACCCGTCGGTGGTTATCGGCTGTGCAGATGTTCGTAGATCTCGGTGGCCAACGCCTTTGAAATGCCTTTAACACGGGCAATTTCCTCCGTACTCGCCGATTTGACGCCCTGGGCGCTGCCGAAGTGTCGGATCAGGGCCTTGCGCCGGGTCGCCCCCACCTTCGGAATGTCGTCCAGCACGGAGCCGATGCGCGCCTTGCCACGCCGTGCCCGATGGCTGGTGATGGCGAATCGGTGCGCTTCGTCCCGGATATGCTGGATCAGATGCAGTGACGGCGCATGATTGGGAAGCTGAATCACCCGGTCCGGCGACTCGTAAAACAGCGTTTCCATCCCCGGCTTTCGGGTTTCGCCCTTGGCCACACCCAACAACGGAATGGTGACGCCCAACTCATTCATGACTTCCCGCGCCATCTTCATCTGACCCTTGCCGCCGTCGACAATCAACAGGTCCGGCAACCTGGCCTCTTCCTTCTGCAACCGACTGTAGCGCCGTTCAATGGCCTGGGACATGGCGGCGTAGTCGTCCCCCGCGGCCACCCCTTCGATATTGAATTTCCGGTACATCGACTTGTTCGGACCATTCTGGTCGAAGACGACACAACTGGCCGTCGTGGCTTCGCCGCTGCTGTGAGAAATGTCGAAACACTCGATGCGTTCGGGCATGGCGTCCATGTCCAACACCTGTTGCAACGCCTCGAACCGCTGCACCACCTGCTGACGATGGCTGATCCGGTGTTGCAACTGTTCGCGGGCATTGGTCTGGGCCAGTTCCAGCCAGCGAGCGTTACGTCCTCGAACCGAGGACTGCAACGTCACTTTGCGGCCGAACCGTTCCGCCAGTGCGCCTTCGAGCCAGGCTTTTTCCGTCACCGGTACGTTCACCAGGACGCTTTGCGGACAATCCTCGTGGCTGCGCCCCAGATAGTACTGGGCGAGAAAGCTCATCATGATCTGCTCGGGCTCGTCCTCGATACCCGGTTTCGGGTAGAAGCTCTGGCTTCCCAGTAGCCGCCCTTGTCGGATCATCAGATAGTGCACGCAAACCCCGGCGTCGATGGCTTCGAGCGCGAATACATCGACATCGCCCTTGTCGCTGGACACGTATTGCTGTTCCTGAACCTTGCGCAGATACAGCAATTGATCGCGGACCTCGGCGGCCGTCTCGAAATCGAGTTCGTGTGCGGCCCGATCCATCTCGGTTTCCAGAGTCTCGATCAGGCTCTGATTCTTACCCAGCAGGAAAGCCCGGGTCTTTTCCAGATCCGCCCGGTATTCCTCCTCGCTGACAAAACCCACGCACGGCGCCTTGCAGCGTTTGATCTGGTACTGCAGACAAGGCCGCTGCCGATTCTGGAAGACACTGTCCTCGCACTGACGAACCTTGAACGCCTTCTGCAGTATCGCCAGGCTCTCGCGTACCGCGCTGGCACTCGGATAGGGCCCGAAATACTCGGCGTTTCCGCGTCTCGACCCCCGATGCACGTAGAGTCCGGGCCAGTCGTTATCGCTGGAGAGCTTGATGTAAGGGTAGGATTTGTCATCCAACAGCAGAATGTTGTACGGCGGGCGGTGTTCCTTGATCAGCGTCTGCTCGAGCAGCAGCGCCTCGGTCTCGCTGTGGGTGACCGTGGTTTCGATGTGATGGATGCGATTGACCAGGGCGACCGTCTTGTTGGTCAGCCCCCGGCTGCGAAAGTAACTGGAGACCCGGTTTTTAAGGTTCTTGGCCTTGCCGACATACAACAGCGTCCCCTCGGCGTCGTACATGCGGTAGACGCCCGGGCGGTTGGTCAGGTGCTTGAGGTAGGCTTTGTGGTCAAAGGCAGTGATGGCTTCGGTCATGGCCGGAAGTATATCAACTTCCGGCCCATGGAATCATACCCCTCTTTTTTAAACCATCTCCTGGGGTTCCAGCAGGCCGTGGCGAATGGCCAGGTGTGTCAGTTCGACATCGCTGGAGATTTCCAGTTTTTCGAATATCCGATAGCGGTAGGTATTGACCGTTTTCGGGCTCAGGCACAGTTTGTCGGAGATTTCTTGAACCTTTTTGCAGGAACAGATCATGGTGGCGATCTGCATTTCCCGGTCGGACAGCTCCGAAAAGGGCGAACCGCCCTCCCCGACGCTCTGCAAGGCCAGTTTCTGGGCCACGTTAGGCGTCAGGTACTTCTGACCGGCGGTTACGGTTCGGATCGCCCGAACCATTTCCTCGGTCGAGGCGCCCTTGGTCAGATACCCGGCCGCACCGGCCTGCAGCAAGCGCGATGGAAACGGATCGTCGCCGCACGCCGTTACGGCGATGACCTTGATGTCCGGAAACTGACGGTGAATTTTCCGGGTGGCTTCAATGCCGCCGATACCGGGCATGCGGACGTCCATCAGAATGACATCCGGTTCTTTTTCTTTGGCCAGCTCGATGGCTGCCTCGCCACTGTTGGCCTCCGCGATGACTTCGATCCCTTTTGCATCATCGAGCAGGCGAACCAGGCCCATCCGGACCAGGTCATGATCGTCAACCACGATAATTTGGATCACACGCTTACCTCACCCTTGAACCACCGGACTATGATACGTCCAGTATGAAAGCCATGAAAGAGAGACGCAAAGAATTTGTCAAGATATCCGACACACGGTGGGTGAACAGCCCACCGTGCGCCGGTTGCATCACAGGTGCGATTCCGCATAGGCGGCCAGTCGACTCCGCGCAACCCCCTTGAGCGTGACCGAGCCGGCATGCTGGAAGCCCTTGAATCGCTCGCTCATGTACGCGAGACCTGAGCTGGTCGCCCCGAGATAGGGCGTGTCGATCTGTGCCAGGTTACCCAGACAGATGACTTTTGTACCCTGCCCGGCCCGGGTAATGATCGTCTTGATCTGGTGCGGCGTCAGGTTCTGGGCCTCGTCCACGATCATGAAGCTCTGCTGAAAACTGCGCCCACGGACGAAATTGAGGCTCTTGAACTGCAATGGCACCTTGGCGCCGACAAAGTGCTGACTGCTGCTGGGGTCGAAATCCTCGGCATGCAGAGCTTCCAGGTTGTCGGTAAAAGCGCCGAGCCAGGGCTGCATCTTTTCCGCCTCGGTGCCGGGCAGAAAACCGATGTCTTCGTCCAGTCCCCGGGTGCTGCGGGTGGCGATGATGCGTTTGTAGACCTTGGTCTCCATTGTCTGCTCCAGCGCACAGGCCAGCGCCAGAATCGTCTTGCCGCTGCCGGCGGAGCCGTTGAGGGCGACCAGGTCAACCTCCGGGTCGAACAGCAGGTACATCGACATCGCCTGATACAGGTCGCGCGGGCTCAACCCCCAGGCCTTCTGACGCATCAGCGAACCGGAGTTCAACAATTCGAGAGCGACGTGTTCTCCGTCGTCCTTGTAAATGCGACCGACGAATTCTTTTTCATCGTAAAAGAACTGATTGACGAAAAACGAGGTCCCCAGCACTTCTTCCAGGACGTCCCGCTTGACGACGTGATACCGCTCCCCGCTCATGGTCTGAGGCGCCACGGCCTCGAGTTGTTCCCAGAAACTGCCTTCCAGACTGTGGTAGCCCGTCGTCAGGCTGTCGATGTCGCTGATCAATTGATCGTTGTGATAATCCTCGGACTCGAGGCCGCTGCCTCGGGCCTTGAGCCGCATGTTGATGTCCTTGGTCACCAGGATGACCCGGTATTCCGGCTGTTTCTGCTGCAAGGCCAGCAGATCGTTGATGATGCGGTTGTCGTTGCTGTGGGCCGGCAGCATGACGGGGGATTCGGTGATCGGCATCAGAATCGACAATGTTCCCTGAACATCGCCTGTGACCCGCTTTATGCCCACGCCCTGCATGATGTCATTGGGCGTGGCCGGGCCGAGAACGCCGTCGATCGTGCGCACGGCCTGGCGCGCGTCGGCGGCGACCGACGCGTTGCCAATCTTGAGTTTGTCCAACTCCTCCAGCACCACCATGGGAATCAGTACCTGGTGCTCCTCGAAGTTGAAAACGGCGCTGGGATCGTGGATGAGAACATTGGTGTCCAGTACGTAGATCTTGCGATCGGTATCTTCCAGAGCGGATGCGTGCATAGCGTCTCCTGGTCTCGACAACCGGGCTTGGGCAGCCCTGGTTACTCGCCGGCCCCGGCCCATCTGGCCAGAGCCTGTGCCATGTCACCGGCGGACGCGTAGCGTTCGGCCGGGTCTTTCTTCAGCGCCTTGTTCACAATGCGAACCAGCGCCACGGGAACGTCTGGATTGTGTTTTTTCGGACTCTCCTGTTGGTTGTGTGTAATAGCATAGGCCAGTGCGGGCAAGGTTTCCCCCTCGAACGGCAATCGACCGCACAAACATTGGTACAGTGTTACACCCAGGCTGAATATATCGGTGGCTCCGGTCAACGGTTCCCCGCGGATCTGTTCCGGCGCCATGTAGGACGGGCTGCCCAGCACAATGCCGGTCTGGGTTTGCCGCAGCCCGGCGATACGCGCCACGCCGAAATCGGTGATCTTCAGACGGCCGCTGACGCGATCGATGAACAGGTTCGCCGGTTTGATGTCCCGGTGGATGATGTCGTTGCGGTGGGCGAAGTCCAGGGCGTCGGCGGCTTGTGACAACCAGAGACAGACCTGATCGATCCCGGGCAGAGTACGGTCGTCCAGCCGCTTGGAGAGCGGTTCGCCCTGCAGCAGATCCATGGCGATGTAAGCCAGGTCATGCTCTTCGCCGACATCGAAAACGGTGACGATACTGGGGTGATTCAGGCGACCGGCGGCCTGGGCTTCCCGGAAGAAGCGCTGCTTGACGGCTTCGGCGTCGTCGGCATCCAGTGCATCGAGCTGGACCACCTTGATGGCGACCCGGCGGTTGATCTTCGGGTCTTCGGCCTCATACACAACGCCCATGTTACCCCGACCGACCTCCCTGACGATACGGTAGCGCCCCAGTTCGGGCGCCTGAACGCCCTCCCCGAGTGTCAGCCCACGCGATTCCTGACCCAGGGTAACGGTCTGCTGACCGTCCACCATGGGCCGCAGACGACGGCGGCGCTCGCTGACATCCCTGAAGTCCGGGTCGTGCTCGGCGATGCGATCCAGACAGTCCAACGCCTGGCTGTACTGGCGACGGCGCTCGAACCCCTGGGCCAATTCGTAGGTCAGATCCCGGGACCGGCTCAAGGCGGAGTCGGAGGCCAGAAACCGCTGCCCGGCTTCGGTTTTGCCGTTGTCGAGCAGATGCCGCAACCAGGAAAGCCCCAGGGTTCGATAGCGCTCCTCAAGATCCCGATACGATTGCAGGTGTTGCCGATACCGCCGATGCCAAGCACCGGCCAGGCCGACCGACACCAACGGGTACCAGAGCGGCCACCAGAGCTTCAGACCGACGATCAGTCCAAGGTTGAGCAGAACCATGGCCGCCATCAGCACCGGAGCCGCCCAGGGGCGCCGACTCACCAGACCGGGCCAGAGCCAGGGTAACACCACCGCGATGGCCGCGATCATCGTCAACCAGAACGGTTCGACCAGATAAAACCCCTGTTGCAAAGCCCAGTGTTCGCGCAATGCCTGAATGCCGGCCCCATGGGCACTGGAGACGCTGGGTAACGGTCGCTCGCCGAGAGCGTCCCGTACCGGCTCCGGTACCGCGAAGTCGAGCAACAGGAGCCCGCCACGCCAATTCGTGTCGAGCTGACCGTTTCCGCCCACAAGCCCCAGGCCGGGTCGGTATCGCCAATCGGCATCGGCCTCCAGGAGCGTTAACTGGGCATCGAACACCAGCCCCATGTCGGTGCGATACACTAGGGACTTGTAACCGTGGTCGGCCGGCTGCCAGTAGCGATCCGACAGGGCGCGGGGTGGATTAAGCCGTGCAGTCGGCAGTCCCTTCAAGACGAAAGCGGGACGCAGATTGTCCCACCAGGGAGCGACACCGGTCATATCCCGTTGCACAGGTCCGTACAAGGGACCCAATTGCCAACGCTCGTCACCCTGTGGCCAGGTGATGTGACTGCGCGCCGTTCGTTCTTCCAAGGCAAGGGTATAGCGGGCCGGGGAGGCCTCGCTGTGCCAATACCAGCCGGTGGTCCAGCGTAGCCACTGCTGGTTCAGTTCACGCTCGATCGGGAAACCGGACAGCACGAGCAGCAGAGCGACCCCGATAGAGATGGGAAAACCGAGCCAGATGGCCAGCCTTGAAATGCGTGTGTGTCGAGGTGCCCGCTCGGGGTCTTGCATCATTGTGTTAACGGCTGCTCAATGTCGGAAAATCGGATACTGTAACCTATACCGGACGAACGAAGCGGGGACAACCCCTTCTGGAGGAGAACACCGTGGCCGTATTGATGCAATTGAACAAAGAAGTCGTGCAACACAAGGTGGCGCTGGACGAGGCCCCCCTGACTCTGGGACGGGATGCCGCCAACGACCTGCAAATCGAAGACCGAACCGTATCCGGTTTCCATGCGCGCATAGAGTGGGTACCCGGCGACGAGAAAACCCCGGGTCATCACCGCATCGTCGATCTGGACAGCACCAACGGCACCTTCGTCAACGAAGAAACCGTCACCAGCCATCGACTGGCGGCCAACGACCGGTTGCGCCTGGGGCTGGTGAACTTCCTGTTCGCGACGGACGAGGCCGTCCAGCACGATCGGACGGCACGGGTCCATAAAAGCTGGATTCCGGGCGTTTACTACACGAAAGACTAGGGAGCCCCGGAACGGCTCCCTAGCCGTCGAATTCGTGCTCCTCGGCCGCCAGCGCCAGGCCAACGCAGCCGGGTCCGACATTCAGGCCGCCGGTCAGCCCCATGACGCAACTGAGCACGCGCACGTCGTGCTCGCCGGCCACTCGTTCCAACTCCTGGAACGATTCGTACGCCAGCAAGTCATTCGGATCCCCGGCGATGCTGACCACGACATAGGGCGTAAACAGGCCGGCCCGGATGTGTTTGATCGCATACTGGAACAAACGGTCCACCGAGGTCTTGAACCCGCGCCCCTTCGCGACCGGGAAGGTTTCATCGTCACGACCGCATAAAATCGGGACGATATCGAACGACTTGGCCACCAGTGCGCTGATCATACCGACGCTGTCGTCCCCTTTCTTGCGTGCCCGCTCACGAATGTAATAGACATCCGGTGGCACCAGATAGGAATACACCTTGTGACGCATCGACTCGGTCAGCTTGAGGATTTCGTTCTTGGACTTGCCCATTCGAATCATGTCGCTGGTGAAGGCCGCCAGTAACCCCTGACCGCAAAACAGGCTTCCGGTATTCATCACCCGGAGCCCGAAACCTCCTTCGCGACCCGCCTTGGCACGTACCTCCCGATAGGAGCGCAGGATGCTGTGCGACGCCTTGGTGGCGTTGTCGAAAATAGGACTGCGTTTGCGACTGACGGTCTGGACCAGTGCGAAGTCATATTGCGTGACGATGCGGTCGAGAAAGAGCGCCTCGATCTGTTCGGCGCTGAAAGGCAAGGATTCGGCGTCATGGTCGCGTCCCAGCAAACCCTGGGCGTAAAAATCGGTTAAGGTTCGAGCATCCTTGTCGTCGGTAAAGGTCTGTTCGTCGATTCGAATTGAAATCGGCAACACCTGAATGTCGCGTTCATCAATGAACTGGCGCGGCAGATCGCAAGCCGCATCGATGACGAGTACGGTGCTCATTGAGGCTCCTGTTTTTTATTTTTATGACTAAAGTCACATTATTGCCCCCGCCCGACTCCAGAATCAATCAGATACCCCTCATGAGGGATGCTGGGGGCCATCTGCGGCGCAGTACTGTCCGCATTACAGAAGAATCTTCATTAAAGCCACGATTCCGGGCGAAATTTTTCATCCAGACGCTAGAATAGCGGCCGGTTTCATTGAGGAAGAAGTGGTCTTGGAACGCCTGGAACTGCCCTATTGCGCATCAGCCCTGCCCTATTTTCAACACCTGGCGAATGAACCCGGGGCCATCTGGTTTCATTCCGGCCAGCCGCTGCGCCCCGGCCATCGCTGGGAGTGGTGCTCCGCCTGGCCGACGGAACGCTATCGTTACCTCGGACAGGGACGCGTGCGGGTCGACCGTCCGCTCGGCACCGAGTCCGTACACTGCGACGACTTCTTCCGCTTTTTGGCGCAACAGGTCCGGCCCGGACCGGGACTGAACATCCCTTTTTCCTCTGGCCTGGCCGGCCATCTCGACTACGAACTCGGCTATGAATTGCACAGTCTGACCGGCCGCCACACTCCCCGAGCCGAGCTCGCCTGTGTCGGTCGTTATGACTGGAGCCTGGTCACCGACCACGACACCCGGCGCTCCTGGCTGCTGATTCATGAGGATTGTCCGGCCGACATTCGCGATCGGGCTTTGACACTGCGTGGTGCTTCCACCGGGGTCCCGCCACTGGAAGGCCTTCCCCGGGTGCGGTGGCAGTCCCTGATGTCGGAAGCCACCTACCAGGATCGATTCGAGCGCATTCGGGAATACATTCTCGCCGGCGATATCTACCAGGCGAACCTGACCCGCCAGTGGCGGGCGACCCTGCCCGAAAACGTCTCGGACTGGGCCCTCTACCGACACCTGATCGAGCGCGTGCCGGCCCCGTTTTCGGTCTATCACAAAGCCGCCGACCATACCCTGCTCAGCGTGTCGCCCGAACGCTTCATCACCATCGATCAGGATCGGATGACCACCCAGCCCATTAAAGGGACCCGTCGGCGCGGAAAATCCGAGGCCGAGGATCGACAATTAGCCGAAGAACTGTCGGCCAGTGAAAAAGACCGGGCTGAAAACCTGATGATCGTGGATTTGCTGCGCAACGACCTGTCCCGGAATGCGGCGATCGGCTCGGTCAAGGTCCCGGACCTGTTCAAACTCGAGACCTTCAGCAATGTCCACCATCTGGTGAGCACCATCACGGCACGGCTGAAAAGTGGCTCAACGCCGCTGGATGCGCTGCGAGATGCCTTTCCCGGTGGCTCCATCACCGGAGCCCCGAAGCGCCGGGCGATGGAAATCATCGAAGAGTTGGAGCTGGCGCCGCGAGGCAGCTACTGCGGCTCGGCATTCTGGCTGGGCGATGACGGCTGCTTTGACAGCAATATTCTGATTCGGTCGCTGGTCCGGCAGCACGATCGATTGGTCTGTTCCGGTGGGGGCGGCATAGTGGCCGACAGCGTCGGTGACGAGGAGTATAAGGAGAGTGCGACCAAGGTCCGACAGTTGCTGGAAGCCCTCGGCCGCATCGATGATTGAGTCCACCCCCTAGGGTGGGATGGTCCGACACATCGGCCGCCCACCATTCCTATTTCCAGCCAGTGGGTCACTCTCTGGTATGGCTTTCTTCCATGGTGGGCGGTGCCCACCCTACAGGCTCAGCGGCCGCTCGCTGGCGTCTATGAACGCCTGTTTGAGGTTGTCATACCCCGTCACCGCCGGGAATTGCGGAAATTCGGCGATCACATTGTCCGGCGCATTGAAAAGAATGCCGGCGTCGGCTTCACTGAGCATGGTGGTGTCGTTGTAGGAGTCGCCGGCGGCGATGCAACGATAATTCAGGCTGTGGAACGCCTGAATGGATTTACGCTTGGGATCGCTTTGGCGCAGACGGTAGTCGGTGACTCGCCCGTCATCGGCGACTTCGAGTTTGTGACACAACAAGGTCGGGAAGCCAAGCTGGCGCATCAGCGGCGAGGCGAATTCGTAGAAGGTGTCGGACAGGATGACGACCTGAAAGCGCTCGCGCAGCCAGTCGATGAACTCGCGTGCACCGGGCAGCGGTTCGAGTTCGGCGATGACCGCCTGGATTTCATTGAGTCCGAGGTTGTTGTCCTCCAACAACCGCAACCGTTGCTTCATCAGAACATCGTAGTCGGGGATGTCCCGGGTCGTGGCTTTGAGGGCGTCGATGCCGGTTTTTTCGGCGAAGGCGATCCAGATTTCGGGGATCAATACCCCTTCCAGGTCCAGACAGGCTAATTCCACAGTGTGTTTCCTATCGAATGGTGGGTTCGGCTGCTTCTCCGGCTCGGCTCCGGGCGCATCGGAGACCCGCGCTGAACCGGTTCCGGGTGCTGTGCAGCGCTGCAATGGTAAAACCCGGTACATTAGAGGGATGGGATCGTTAAGACAACGCCGTTTTCCGAATCGCAGTATTGCCCCGGAAGCCTGTCGGACCTGGGTTGAATTGATCAAAAATTGTTCCACGGTCCGTTTTCCACGTGGAACATTGTGTGTTCCACGTTATGCGCTTTGGTTATGTAATAACAATATGGTATGCAGTTATTTTTAGACTGCGCACGGGAGTGCTAGGCTTACCGCGTTTAAACCGACCGACCGTGCCAAAACAATGAATTTGACTGAATTGAATCTGGAGCTCTCGGGGAAATCGCCCCGGGAGATCATGAAAACGGCCCTGGCCAACCATGAGCGCATCGCGGTGTCCTTCAGCGGCGCGGAGGATGTGGTGCTGGTGGACCTGCTGAGCAAACTGACGGACAAGCCCAGGGTGTTTACCCTGGATACCGGACGCCTGCACCCCGAAACCTATCGCTTCATCGAACGGGTGCGCGAACATTACGGAATCGACATCGAACTGATGTCGCCTCGCGCCGAGTCGGTTCAGGCGCTGGTTCGCGAAAAGGGTTTGTTCAGCTTTTACCGGGACGGTCATGAAGAATGCTGCGGCATCCGCAAGATCGAGCCGCTGCAACGGGCGCTGAGCGGTCTGGATGCCTGGATCACCGGCCAGCGCAAGGACCAGAGCCCGAGCACCCGGTCGGAAGTGCCGCACGTACAACGCGATGCGACATTCCAGGGTCGCGGTGACGACCTGGTTAAATACAACCCGCTGGCAAATTGGAGTTCCAAAGACGTCTGGGACTATATCCGGATGATGGAGATTCCCTACAACATCTTGCACGAACGCGGATTCGTGAGCATCGGCTGTGAACCCTGCACCCGCCCCGTGTTGCCCGGTCAGCATGAGCGCGAAGGCCGCTGGTGGTGGGAAGAAGCCACGCAGAAGGAGTGCGGGCTTCATGTCGGGAATGTAAAGGGCGAGTAATCGCCCAGCCCCCGATCAGTATGTCGGCAGAGGGATATTCTGGAACAACTGTTCCAGATCGTGCCGATTGCTGGTTACCATGGCTTCGTCCACCAGCTCCCGGGACAGATGCGGAGCGAAGCGTTCGATAAAGCGGTACATGAAACCGCGAATGAAGGTTCCCTTGCGAATACCGATCTTGGTCACGCTGGCCTCGAACAAATGACTGGCGTCGAGGCTGACCAGATCGCGGTCCTGCTCCGGGTCGATCGCCATGTGCGCGAGAATGCCCACACCCAGTCCTAGTCGTACATAAGTCTTGATCACGTCCGCATCCGCCGCGGTGAACACCACCTTGGGGGTGAGCCCCTTGTCGATAAAGGCGTCGTCCAGCTTGGAGCGTCCGGTGAAGCCGAAGACATAGGTGACGATCGGGAACGCGGCGACATCTTCCAGCGACAGCTGCGATTTTTGCGCCAGCGGGTGGTCCTTGGGGACGACAATGGATCGATTCCAGCGATAACAGGGCATCATCACCAGGTCGGCGAAATGCTCCATGCCTTCGGTCGCGATGGCCAGATCGACGGTGCCGTCCGCAGCCATTTCGGCGATCTGCACGGGCGTCCCCTGATGCATGTGCAAGGAGACATCGGGAAAATCGTGGATGAAACCATCGATGACACTGGGTAATGCGTAACGCGCCTGGGTATGGGTGGTGGCGAGACTCAGACTGCCCTGCCGGTCGTTGCTGTGTTCCTGGGCGATCTGCTTGATGGAATCGACCTTGCGCAGGATCTCGCCGGCGACCTTGAGAACGGCTTCACCGGCGGGAGTGATGCGGGTGAGATGCTTGCCGGAGCGGGCGAAGATCTCGACTCCCAGTTCGTCTTCCAGCAACCGAATCTGCTTGCTGATCCCTGGCTGCGACGTATAGAGCACCTGAGCGGTGGCCGATACGTTCAAATCGTGATGAGCGACTTCCCAAATATATTTCAGTTGCTGCAGTTTCATGACATCCCCGTAATGCGTGTGCCAATGCGTCCCATTGTTGTCGTTATAGAGTCCGTCGATCCGATCAAGGCCGTTCCGACGGCAAGACTGTTTTCTATCAGGTTATATAAATATGATCAATTATTCTTTTTCAGAATAGTTAATAACCGATAGATTTAGCAACACAATTACTCTATGACTTTTTTAACAGTATGGAAATCCTTTTCTACAGTCTGTCGGGAGCGACGGTCGGCCTCATCGTAGGCATCACCGGTGTGGGTGGTGGCGCACTGATGACGCCACTGCTACTGCTGTTCGGATTTCCGCCCCACATCGCCATCGGGACCGATCTCTGGTACGCCGCCATCACCAAGAGTGGCGGCATGTGGGCCCATCATCGCAAGCAGCATGTGCGCTGGGACATCGTATTGAAGCTGGCCGCGGGCAGCCTTCCGGCCAGCGCCGTCACCGGACTGATTCTGCATCGCTTCTTTGCCGACGCCGAACAATACGCCTCCCTGTTGCAGACCGCCCTCGGAGCCATGCTGGTCGTGACCGCTCTGGTACTGATTTTCCGCAGACGCCTGTTCCAGCATAGCAACCCGTCACAGCGCGTACCGCCCGGCCGTACCACCCTGTGGGCCATCGGTGCCGTGCTCGGCGTTCTGGTCACCCTGAGTTCGGTGGGTGCCGGCGCGATCGGAACCGCCGTTCTGATGGTCCTGTTTCCCGTACTGTTGCCAAAACAGGTGGTCGGGACCGATATCGCCCACGCCGTACCCTTGACCTTCACGGCGGGCGTTGTGCATCTGTTTTTGGGCAATGTGGACTTCGCGCTGCTGTTGGCGTTGATCGCCGGCTCTCTGCCCGCCATCTACCTGGGTACACACCTGTCCGCCCACCTGCCCTCTCGGGTCATGCATCCGCTACTGGCGACCGCCTTACTGGTGCTGGGGTTGAAATACGCGGTGTTCTGATCGGTCACCCCCAAAAGAAACCGCCCATCCCCTGAATTCGAAATTCCAGAATAGTGCGTTCCACGGCGGATACATCGCAACGGGCGTAGATGTCGCGTTCCTCGTTCCTGATTTGCAGATCCAGAAAGACGGTATGCACCTGCAACGTCTCGTTGTAACGCGACGAGCGGCTGTCGAAGGCAGCCTGCTGCAACTGGGACCCCATTTGGCGGGCCACCCGCTGACGACACAGCTCCTGGGCCAATTGAATGCTGATCTGGGCACGGCCTTCTGGAATGGCCGGCTTACCGGTCAACCAATCCCAGAGCGTGCGACGATAGTCCCCCTTGTTCGCAGCCATTTCTTCCAGAGCGATACCCATGGCACCGGCAAGCAGGACAATCACCACCATGCCGCTGACCAACCCGACCACCGACTGCTTTTTTTGATTCTTTCTCGACACGTTGTAACCTTTTGTTTACGGGTTGTCTTTGTTTCTTTACTTAATTATCATGCCCATTGACACTGAAGAATGACACAGAGAGTCGCCGCCTAGCCATGCAAGAACTAACGAACCTGAATGTCGAAAGCCAGGAAATCCTGATTACCCCGGAATCCCTGAAAGCCGACATTCCCGTCACCGAAGAAGCCGCCGAAGTCATCGGCGCCGGCCGCCAGGCTGTTCGCAACATCCTGGATCGCAAGGATCACCGCCTGATCGTCGTAATCGGCCCCTGCTCCATCCACGACCCGGCCATGGCCATCGATTATGCCAAACGTTTGAAGGCATTGTCCGACGAGGTCGGGGACACACTGTTGCTGGTGATGCGGGTTTACTTCGAAAAACCGCGTACCACCACCGGCTGGAAGGGCCTGATCAACGACCCGCACCTGAACGACTCCTTCAAGATAGAAGAAGGGTTGCACATTGGCCGTCAGTTGCTGCTCGACATCGCCCACCAGGGCCTGCCCACCGCCACCGAAGCGCTGGATCCGATCTCGCCTCAGTACCTGCAGGATCTGATCAGCTGGTCGGCCATCGGCGCGCGTACCACCGAAAGCCAGACCCACCGGGAAATGGCCAGCGGCCTGTCCTCGGCCGTCGGCTTCAAGAACGGCACCGATGGCAGCCTGGACGTCGCCATCAATGCGCTGAAATCGGTTTCCTCACCGCACCGTTTTCTCGGCATCAACCAGGAAGGCCAGGTCGCCATTATTCACACCAAAGGCAACCGCTATGGCCATGTCGTATTGCGCGGCGGCAATGGCAAACCGAACTACGATTCGGTCAGCGTCTCGCTGTGCGAGGACACCCTGCGCAAGGCCGGTGTACCGACCAACATTATGGTTGACTGCTCCCACGCCAACTCCAACAAGGACCACAAGCTGCAGCCCCTGGTCGCGGATAATGTCGCCAACCAGATTCTGGAAGGCAACACGTCGATCATCGGCCTGATGATCGAAAGCAACCTGTCCGAAGGCAATCAGCCCATTCCGGACAACCTCAAGGACCTCAAACCTGGCGTGTCCATCACCGATGCCTGCATTGGTTGGGATACGACCGAACAATTGTTGCGGTCCATGCGTGACAAGCTGAAGGACGTGTTACCCAATCGCGCGGATTGAGCTTAATATAAAGCTGTTGGGTAGAGCGGAAGTGTCGGACCACTTCCGCTCTACGCGCCACCCCACGGACTGGGTAATTCCCTTCCGGCTTGATAGTATGCCGCTAAAGGACAAACACCAGCCGACATGATATTTTCGTTTTTTCTGATCTTCGCCGGTGCCGCCGCTCTGGCCACCCTGGCGCTCTATTTTCGACAACCCCTGTTGATCGCCTATATCGTTCTGGGCATGGCCGTCGGTCCGTTTGGGACACATTGGGTCGAGAATACCCACCTGCTGACCGAAATCGCCGAAATCGGCATCATCTTCCTGTTGTTTCTGCTCGGGCTCGACATGCAGCCCAAGAGCCTGGTCTCGACACTGAAAAAGAGCTCCCTGGTGACGATCGCCAGCTCGGTGCTATTCGCACTGATGGGGTTCCTGCTGGTGGTCAACCTGGGTTACCCGACCCGCGAAGCCATCGTCATCGGCCTGTGTCTGATGTTTTCCAGTACCATCATCGGCATCAAGCTGTTACCCACCACCGTTCTGCACCACAAACACGCCGGCGAACTCATGGTCGGCATCCTCCTGGTTCAGGATTTTATCGCCATTCTGGTGCTGTTGATTCTCGGCAGCATGGCGTCCGGACTGGATGCCATCAATCTGATTCGCCCCTTGATCGCCTTGCCGATCCTGGCCGCATTGGCCTGGGGCGCCGTGCGCTACATTGTTCTGCCTTTGCTGATGCGATTCGACCGCTTTCAGGAATACATCTTTCTGCTCGCCCTGGGTTGGTGTCTGGGCGTTGGCGAGGCGGCCGAGGTCATGGGGTTGTCTTACGAAATCGGCGCCTTTATTGCGGGCATTACCCTGGCCAGCAGCCCGATTTCGCAATTTATCGCGTTGAACCTGAAACCGTTGCGGGATTTCTTCCTGATCCTGTTTTTCTTCACGCTGGGAGCGCGACTGAACCTCAACCTGCTCGATGAAGTCTGGCTGTCAGCCCTGTTACTGGCGGGCATGATCCTGACCGTCAAACCCATCCTGTTCCGCTTTCTGCTGCACCGGTTCAGCGAGAGCAATCATCTGGCTTGGGACGTCGGGTTTCGGCTGGGACAAATCAGTGAGTTTTCCCTGCTGATAGCGTTCATCGCCCTGGAATCCAACCTGATCTCGGATCGGGCTTCGGTGCTGCTGCAAACGACCGCCATCCTCACGTTCGCCGTATCCAGTTACATCATTGTGCTGAATTTCCAGAACCCGATCGCGATCAAAGACGAGCTTCGTCGGGACTGACATCGGCGGCGGCACGCTCGGGCACGGTCGTGCGGCTCGCCCAGGTTTCCGGCATCCAGTGAGCCCAGTCACCGTCGGAATCGACCGCTTCGAAAACCCGGTTCCGGTTGACCTGCAATCGATTCAGCCAGGTCGGTACCCTGCCCGGCGAAAACACCCAGTGAATGCGCCCCACGGCCTGCTGCAGAGCGGGCCGGACCGGTTCCCCCGACGCGTCGACCCAGCGACCGAACCACCCCTGCTTGGACAACAGCTCAGTGAACAGCTGACGCGGTTCGGGCTCTTCCCCATCACCTTTCAACCAACGCCGCTTTCCGTATTTGAGTCGGCGGGCGAACTTCAGTCCGGGCAACCAGCACAGACGACTGGGCGGCAACATGGGCGGATGCATGAACACCGCTTCCGGGACCGGTGTTCCGCCGGCCAATGCCAGGCTGACCATTTCGCAGCCCAATCCCCGGGCCACCAGGGCGGGATGTTCGCCGGTGCTTTCCTCGATAAAGGCGATCACCGCCGGCAGATCGTGCCGCGCCATTTCCTTCAGGGTATTGAGTCGCGGACTCTTGTTACGGGACGACAGACCATGACCCCGCCAATCGAGCAGCCAGACGTCGAACCCATCCCGGGCCAGACGACCGGCCGCACCGCCGAGGCCGTAGTCGAGCCACTGCCAATGATTGTGGAAGGCATCGTGAATCAGCAGAATGGGACGGGATTGGCGGCATTGCTCGGTATGCAACCGTACCAATGCGATCTCGACGGTCTTGTCGACGCTGTTGTTGGGTTTAAGCGAATAGACATCTTCGTAGACGCCTTCCTTGTATTCCGCGCTCAATAAAGCGACGGGAAAAAGTTCACTGCTGCTTTTCAAACCGTACCTTCCATCTGCCATCCTTTACAGCGGCCGCGAGCTGTATATAATCACAGCTACTGTATATAAAAACAGGCCGACATTATGTTGAAACTGACCGCTCGTCAACAGCAAGTGCTGGACATCGTCAAGGAACACCTCAACGCCACCGGCTATCCGCCGACGCGCGCCGAAATTGCCGAACGGCTTGGCTTTCGCTCCCCGAACGCCGCCGAAGAGCATCTCAAGGCGCTGGCGCGGAAAGGCGCCATCGAAATCATCGCCGGCGCCTCACGCGGCATTCGCCTGCCCGAGGACGACACCGAACAGGGCGTCCCCGTCGTGGGCCGTGTCGCCGCCGGCTCCCCCATTCTCGCCCAGGAGCAGATCGAGGAATTCATCGAACTACCACCCGGTCTGTTCAGCCCCAAGGCCGATTTCCTGCTGCAGGTCCAGGGCCTCAGCATGAAGGACGTCGGCATTCTGGAAGACGACCTCATCGCCGTCCACAAGACCGATCAGGTACGCAACGGCGACATCGTTGTGGCGCGCGTCGGTGAGGACGTCACGGTCAAGCGGTATGAGCAGAACGGCAAACAGGTAACACTCTACCCTGAAAATGAAGACTTCGAACCCATCAAGGTCGATCTGGCCCAGGACGATTTCGCCATTGAAGGCCTCTATGTGGGTGTGATTCGCCGCTCATTGCATTAACAGCCCGGCCGGGAGCGGTCCATGGACCGCTCCTCATCCGATGGCCTATTGACCCAGTTTCTGGCGCCAAAGAGCCTCGCCACCGCAGGCTTTGTCGATCACCGACAGCATCGCTTCATGCGCCGCTTTTTCGTCCTCGCTGGGTAAGACCTTCTTCAAGGCCTCACCCGAAGCCAGCACATGGCTGGCGTCGAAACTGACCTGCTCCCCCTGATTGTCCTCTTCCTCATCGAGAATCAGATCGGTCTGCCCGCCCGTCATCAGCAAATAAACGTCGGCCAGAATCTCGGAGTCGAGCAGGGCCCCGTGCAGGGTCCGATGGGAGTTATCGATACCGTAACGCTTGCACAACGCATCCAGCGAGGCCTTGGCCCCCGGATGCTTCTCACGGGCGACCTGCAGCGTGTCAAGCACGGTGCAGACATCGATCAGTTTGCTGAACTGGGTGTGACCTTCCTGGCGCAACCGTTCGAATTCCATTTCCAGGAAACCCATGTCGAAGGCCGCGTTGTGGATCACCAATTCGGCGCCCTTGGCGTAGTCCCAGAATTCCTGGGCGATGTCGCGAAACTTAGGGGCATCCTTGACCTTGTCGTTGTCGATGCCGTGGACGGCCACGACTTCATCCGGAATGTCCCGCTCCGGATTGATGTAATAATGGAAATGCCGCCCCGTCAGTTTCCGGTTCACCAGCTCGACGCAGCCCACCTCGACAATGCGATCACCTTTATTGGGGCTCAGCCCGGTGGTTTCGGTATCCAGTACGATTTGTCTCATGCGCGTTGCTTGCTCCGTTGCATCTCATCAATGCCCTGATTCGCCAGGGCATCGGCCTTTTCGTTTCCAGGGTGACCGGCATGTCCCTTGACCCAATGCCATTTCACCTCGTGCTTTTGCATCAGCTCATCCAGCGCCTGCCATAGATCCCGGTTTTTCACATCCTTCTTGGCCGACGTTTTCCAGCCGTTCTTCTTCCAGTTGTGTATCCACTGTGTGATTCCCTTGCGCACATACTGCGAGTCGGTATAGAGGTCCACATCACATGGCCGCGTCAATGCTTCCAGCCCGCGAATGGCGGCCAGCAACTCCATCCGGTTGTTCGTGGTGAGCGATTCACCGCCGTGCAGGTTTTTTTCGTGCTTGCCGAATTGCAGAAAAACGCCCCAGCCACCCGGGCCGGGATTCCCACGACAGGCTCCGTCGGTATAGAGGGTCACACCCTTAGTCGTCATATCGATTCCTGATGGTACGGCTCGCCAGACCGGATTCCAGCACGGGCCGGGCCCGCCAGCGAGCGCGACTGTTGATTCGACCCACCACCTGCTTGCAGCCCACCATTAAATAGACGGCTCCGGTGGCGGGTAACAGGGTTTTCTGCATCCGTCCCAGGGCGCCGAGATGCGTCATCCAGTTCGGGCGATTGAACGGTGGTGAGAAGACGTGTTTTTCGTGTCGTTCGATTTCGAAATCGAGCAATTGCATCCAGTCGGCCACCCGACCGCTGCGGATGAATCGCGACCGCCACAAGCCGGCCCGATTGCGACTGACCATGGCCCGCATTCCCCAACTGCTGAACGGATTGAACCCGACGATGATCAGCAAGCCACCGGGCTTGAGTACCTGGGCGGCTTCGCGCACGGCCTGATACGGGTTCTCGCAATGGTCCAGCGTGTGGTGCATCACCAGCGCGTCGATGCTCTCCGGCTCGAACGGCAACGCCTCGGCGTCGGCCAGCACCAGGGGGCTGGGGGCTCGGTTGTCCAACTGGCTGACCAGTGTTCCGCACCCGAACAGTCGCTTTTCGAACAGCGGTTCGTGCAGGCCGGTATCCAGCTGCAGCAAATGAGAGCCGAACCGACCGGACAGCGCCCGCGACACCAATTGGCGCTCGATATTGATCAGCCGCTGCCCCATGGGCGTGCGATACCAGCGCGATAAAGCTTCTTCCTGGACCCGTATGTTTTTGGGACCGGAATGAATCAAGTGTTTTACCTGCTGGCCGAGTCGTTTGTGCAAAATATCCTCTTTTATGCCGCGATTAGCCGATATTTAATGCGAAACCATGACATAAGTCGCCCTGATTGGCTTGCGGCACCCACCGTCACCAACATAGAATTATCCCCCAACTTGAATCCAGCTTCAAAAACTCATAAAAACGACACATTACATGCGTTCCATTCGACTGATCCTGCCGCTGGTCTTTACGGGCCTTATTACCAGCGGTTGCAGTACAGTGCCCGGCTTGAGCGTCCTGAACAAGGGATCCAAGAAAGAAGTCTCGACGAGCGAGGATCCGTCGCCCGTGGCCAATGCGGCCGCGACGACGGACGGGTCGGCGACGGCCGACGCGGCAGCGACCACCACATCGGCCGCCCCAGCCCCCTCCGACGACCCCGCTCCCGTCTTTGACCCTCTTCTCGCCACCTTGACCCAAACTCCGGATCTCTTCTCCACTCACCCCGATCTCAGCGAGGAAAACCAGCGCGCACGGGAAGTCTACGACCCCTATGCGCACTACCCCGAAGATCTCTACCAGGCACTGCGTCGCGGCTTCCAGTTCGATCTGAGCCTGGAGAACCCCCGCATCATGACGCAATTGCGCTGGTATGCCAGCCATCAGAGCTATTTCGACCGCGTCAGCGAGCGGGCCGGCCGATACATGCACCACATCATCGCCGAACTCGAAGCCCGCGACATGCCCTGGACCTGGCCCTGCTTCCCATCGTGGAAAGCGCCTTCGATCCGTTCGCCTACTCGCACGGCAGCGCCGCCGGCATGTGGCAATTCATTCCATCGACCGGACGCATGTTCGACCTCAAGCAGGACTGGTGGTACGACGGCCGCCGCGATGTCGTGGACTCGACCCGCGCCGCCCTGGAATACCTGGATCAACTGAACCGGATGTTCGATGGCGACTGGCTGTTGGCCCTGGCCGCCTACAACTCGGGGCCCGGCACAGTACTGAAAGCGGTGCGCCGCAACCAGGCCGCCGGCAAGCCGACGGACTTCTGGAATCTGGACCTGCCGCGCGAGACCGAGGCGTATGTGCCCAAGATGTTCGCTCTGGGCAAACTCATCCACTCCCCCGAACAATACGGCATCGAACTGCCCGAAATTTCCACCGAACCCTATTTCGCGGTCGTCGACACGGGCGGTCAGATCGATCTGGCACAAGCCGCCGAGTTGGCGGATATGGATCTGAGCGACCTCTATCTGCTCAACCCGGGCTACAACCAGTGGGCGACCAATCCGAACGGCCCGCATCGCCTTCTGGTCTTCGCCGACAGGGCCGAATTGTTCCGGGAACGACTGACGGAACTGCCCACCGATTCCCGGATGGCCTGGCAACGCTACACCATCCAGCCCGGTGATTCCCTGCTGACCATCGCGCGTCAGTTCAACGTCACCGTTGAGACGATTCGCCAGGCCAACGAGATCAACGGCTCGCTGATCCGTGCCGGCGACGCGCTGATGATCCCGACCGCCTCGGCCGACAGCTCCGAATACAGCATGAGCGCCGGACAACGCCTCGCCCGGCGCCAAAACTCCCTGGCGGGCGGCGATCGGACCCGTATCGACCATCAGGTCCGGACCGGCGATACGTTCTGGGACATCTCACGGGAATACGATGTCAGCGTCCAGAGCCTGGCTCGCTGGAACAATATGGCGCCGAAGGACGTTCTGCGTCCGGGCCAGACCCTGGCTGTCTGGATCGACCAGGACAACACCAGCGTCATCCGCAACAACCGTGAAGTGGTGAGAAAGGTGGGTTACGTCGTGCGCCAGGGCGACTCCCTGTACCGCATCGCCAATAAATTCAATGTTCGAATCGCCGATATCGAACGCTGGAACCGGATTGATCAGAAGTATTTGCAGCCGGGCCAACGGCTCACGCTGTATGTAGACGTCACCCGGATTCAGTAACTCCCTCCGACAGCCGGGCAGGATTGCCCGGCTGTCCATTCCTTAAGGCAACACCCGACGCGACAGACGATCCAGACCACCGTCCATCAAGGCCGAGGCCGCCGTTTTGATGTGGACTTTCAACTTCTTCTTGGGCTTCCATTTCACGCCGACCACTTCCCGATCGGAGACCAGAGAAGCCAGATAGGCATCGCTGGTGCCGATTTCATCGATCAGCGCCAACTCCAGCGCATCCTCGGCCAACCAGAAATCCCCTTCTGTGACGCGCTCCAGCTCGAGATTCGGCCGATAACGACCGACCAGTCCCTTGAAGCGATCATGGATGCCCTGAAGATCGGACAGGAACTTGTCCCGGCCTTCCTCGGTTTTCTCTCCCATCAAGGTCAGCGGCGCCTTGTGACGACCCGCCGTCAGCACTTCAACGTCGATGTCGTGGCGCTTCAACAGCTGATGGATGTTGGGTACCTGGGCCAGCACTCCGATGGAGCCGACGATGGCAAATGGCGCGGCGATGATCCGATGGGCCACACAGGCCATCATGTACCCGCCACTGGCGGCCACCTTATCGACGCAAACCGTCAGTTTCAGGCCTTCGTCGCGCAGTCGAGCCAATTGGGACGCCGCCAGGCCATAGCCACTGACCGCGCCGCCGGGGCTTTCGAGCACGACGACGACTTCTTCCTCACGTCGAGCGACCTGCAGAATGGCACTGACCTCCTGTCGCAACGAGTCCACCTGGGACGCCTGAATATCGCCTTTGAACGTCAGCACCCAGGTAAGGGGTTTTTCACCCGACTTTTCCGCCTTGCGTTCGGACTTTTCCGCCTTCTGATAAGCTTTGAGTGCCTTTTTTTCAAAAACGGCATGGCGAATGGCGTCTCCTTGCTGGCGCAGCCGTTCATTTAACTTCCTAACCACCAATCGACCTTCACTGCCCTCACCCCCGGCACGCGAGGCCCGGGCAATAGCGGCCACGGCGACGACCACAACCACCAGCACAGTGACGGCTTTCAATACAAACAGGAAATAATCAGACCACAAAATGGCGCTCCTCCGATTTAAACTCACGTTTCAAACATTCGTTTGATTTTAGACCGGGGCCCTCCTACAATGCCAGCATCGTCATCGCGACCACCACCAGACAGGAGACCCAGATGACCTCTATCGCCGAACACTTCAGCAATATCGAATCCCGTTTCAACGCCGATGCCGCCTCCGGCATGGATGTCGTCTTCCAGTTCAGCATCGAAGACGCCGACACTTACCACCTGATCGTCGAAGACGGCAGCTGCAAGCTGGGTCAGGGTGAGCACGACGACCCGTCCGTCACCCTGATCATGGACAGCGACACCTTGAAGGAAATCGTCAGCGGCGACCTGAACGGCATGCAAGCCTTCATGGCCGGCCGGCTTCGCACCGAAGGCGACATGATGCTGGCTACCCGCCTGTCCGACCTGTTCTCACTCTGAGAACCAGTCGTCCACGGCTTCCCGCGCCGGTTGATTAACCGGCCGGGCTACCAGTCCTCTCGCCGTCATTCCCACCTCGAACAATCCGCCGTCCACCATGGGCATATAGGCCGCACTGCCGAATCGACTGTTAACCCAGGGCAGCCGGGGCACAATGTCGGCGGCGTCCAGCCAATGGCCACCTTCCAACTCATAGACACTGCGAGAAGCGTTCCGCTCCTGCTCCAGGTCCAGGTAACGACCGGAAAACCGTTCCAATCGATACAGAGGCTCCATACCCAGAACCGCCAGGGGACCTTGCCAGTTGAGCACCCGCGCGTCGACCTGCCATTGGTCACCTCGAACCTCGAATGACATCGGCTCCGACCGACCAATGGGTGCGACCTGGGCTTCGTAGTGCTGGGAATCCAGCTGACGGAAAGACAGGGTGGCGACCACGGTTTCCTGGCTGAGCGCCCGAAAAGCCGACAGATCCACCAACAACAAGCCCAGCAGGACCAATGACGCCAGAGCGCCCAGGCCAACCAGACCGCGCAGGAAGCCCCCCACCCAACCTCGCTGGAACAGGAGGCGCAGGGCCACCGCCAGCAAGAGAATGCCGACGGGCAGAAGGATTAGATAAAGCGGCCAGAGTGTTGTCATAACGGGTTCCGTCCCTGAATCCGTAACTAGACCGACAGGGACGCCAGGCTGTGTTTGGCGAGCTTGAGGATGTCCTCGTTCGCCGTGTCGTTCAGCAACCCTTCGAGGAAGAACTCCAGACTGGACAGCGCATCGGCGAAGGCTTCCAACTGATGCGGATCGACCATGGTGCCCGACTCGCTGAGATCACGCTCAATGAACCGAATGGCGCGTTCGATCAGATCCGCCGCCGTCATGCTGTCGAGGAAGACAAACGCCCCCTTCACACCGCGCAGGGTCGGCACCACATTGGCCAGATGCAGTTTATCGCCCTGGGAGTCCATATAGGCCGTAATAGCCCGCTTGGCCAACGCCAGACCCGCCTCGGCTTCGTCGATGAGCACCACCCGGGCTTCGTGCAACTGGGCTTGCGCCGCCTTGTTGTCGCCACTGCCTTCGAGTTGACGCTGCCCCTGAAGCACGCGGGACAGCGCACTCTCGGCGTAAAGAACGGCATCGGCGATCTTCAGCAGTTGTTCGTCGGTCGGGGCGGCGTTATCGGCCCAGTCAGCGACAACGGCGGCCTGCTGCTTCAGTACGTTGGCGGGGCTTTGCAGCCCCAGCATGACGTAGACATCGGCGACCTTGGCGATTTTCTCCTGCAGCGCACGCGCGGAGAACCCACCGTCGTGACGCGCCGCCTGGTCGACGATCTCCTTGATCGCGGCGATGTCTTCCTTCAGCGCTTCCGAAACACTGGACAGAACACCGCGACCGGGACTGAACAGCATTTGACGCTGCTCTTCCAGGGTGTCTTCGGTGTAGCTCAACTCCGGCAGTCGATAGAACTTGGCCACCTGACGGGCGCGCAGGCTGTCGGACTTGTTGAGCGCCAGCAGGAACAGGAATTCTTTCATCAACGGCAGCGATGGCGGGCGCTCCAGGGATTTCGGGGCGCCTCGAATCAGGTCTTTCAGGTGCCGGTCGAGATGGGCGAACAGCAGCTTGCGCGGCCCGGTCATGTTGGCGCCGCGTTGCGCCATCGACTCCAGCGCCCCGGAAGCCACCCACCACAGCGGGGCACAGGGTGCGTTGGCCAACAGTTGATCGATACGATTCAGCGCCAGCCCCATATACCGGAAGGCGCCGGCCGTGCGTTCACCCCGAATCAGATGCAGCAAGCCCGCCTGATACATATGGCGGAACTTTTTCAACTGGATCACCACATCGTTCGAAAACTGAAATGGCTTTTTCGTGGGTGGTTTACCCGGCTTGAACGAAAACTGGAAAAAGTGTCCCTCACCGAGACCGGATACACCGCGCGCCTTGCGAACGTTGTTCATCGTCGGCAGCAGTACGGCCGGAATCGCCTTACGGCCCAGACTGAGGAATTCCAGATACCGGTTCAAAACCACCAAACCCTGACTGATGGCATCGAGTTTGGGGCGAACCTGATCGCTGTCTCCGCTTTCGCCGGTGGGTATGGCGTTGATCAGGGCGTTGAATTCATCACACAAAGACACCGCACCCGGTTCTTCGAGCACCTGAAAAATGCCGCGTGTCTGGCCAATCAAATCCTGCGCCTGCTCGAGCTGGGACAGATCGGCCGTGTCGTCGCTGAACGATTCCAAGGCGGACTGGGCCTGCTGCAAGGTCGCTTCCAGCTCGGTTTTTATGGCTTCCTTTGAAGTCGCTGTACTCATCCTGGGGCCTCTGTATTGCTATGACGAAGACCTGGCCTTTCATTCGTTTCTGACAGGCCGGCCTCGCCCACTTCGAGCTGAGTATACCGCCCATGCACCCAATTCATCAGTGTTTCACACTCTTTTTGTTAATAAAAGCACATATTTAGGACGGAAAGTGCATGTTTCACCTGAAACAAGCGCCCTTGGTTTATTGCGAAAAGTCGGTTTCTTTCAGGAAATCGGACATTTCACTTGAAAAAAAGTTGAAAATCAGTAGTTTGAGCGCGCCATTCGAGAGCTCCCGATACAGCCCTTCACTCTGTTTCGGGACTCCGTCGCCAGTCCGGTGTCCTGAACCAGGAAGTCAGAGCGTCTGCGCATCCGCCGTTGCCCCGCCCGGGACAACCCTTCCTGTTTTTGGACAGTCGATTGCCGACACGGCACATCCCACCCAGCCCGACCGGATGTGACCGCACCGCTTTCATTTTGAACCCAAGAGCACAGCATGAACACAACGCTACCCCAGTCCTTTGTCTATAACTTTCTCGGCCACAGCCCCGCCTGGTACAAGAAAGTCATTGTCGCCTTCCTGATCATGAACCCGATTCTGATGTTCGCCCTCGGCGAGCAGGGCCCCCTGGTGGTCGGCTGGCTGCTGATCGGTGAATTCATCTTCACCCTGGCCATGGCCCTGAAATGCTACCCGTTGCAACCGGGTGGCCTGCTGGCCATCGAGTCCGTCGCCATCGGCCTGACCAATCCCGAGGTGGTGTACCACGAGGTGGCGACCAACCTGCCCGTCCTGCTGTTGCTGATCTTCATGGTCGCCGGCATTTATTTCATGAAGGACCTGCTGCTGTTCACATTCACCAAACTGTTGCTGAATATCCGTTCCAAGATCCTGCTGTCACTGATGTTCAGCATGGCCGCGGCTTTCCTTTCGGCCTTTCTCGACGCCCTCACCGTAACCGCCGTTCTGATCAGCGTGGCGGTCGGCTTCTATTCCGTCTATCACAAGGTCGCCTCCGGCAAGCATTTCCACCATAAGGGCCACGATCACAGCGAGGACGACTCCGTCGAGGACCTGCACCGGGAAGACTTGGATGCCTTTCGCGGCTTCCTGCGCTCTTTGTTGATGCACGGTGCCGTCGGGACAGCCCTGGGCGGTGTCTGCACCCTGGTCGGTGAACCCCAGAACCTGCTGATCGCCCACATCGCCGGCTGGGACTTCAAGGAATTCTTCCTGCGCATGGCACCGGTCACGATTCCCGTGCTGTTCGCCGGCTTTACAACCTGCGTATTACTGGAAAAGCTGAAGTGGTTTGGCTATGGCGACCAGTTGCCCGAATCCGTACGCGGCATCCTGACCGACTTCGAAGCCCACCAGCACAGCAAACGGACCCGCAAGGACGTCGCCAAACTGGTTGTCCAGGCTATCGTCGCGGTCTGGCTGATCCTGGGTCTGGCCCTGCATCTGGCGGAAGTCGGCTTGATCGGCTTGAGTGTGATCGTACTGTTGACCGCGTTCAACGGCATCACCGATGAACACAATATCGGCAAAGCGTTCGAAGAAGCCCTGCCCTTCACAGCCCTGTTGGTTGTGTTTTTCACCATCGTCGGGGTCATTCACAGCCAACACCTGTTCACCCCCATCATCGCCTGGGTTCTGTCCTTGCCCGAATCCATCCAGCCCGGGATGTTCTTCGTCGCCAACGGGGTTCTGTCGGCCATCAGCGACAACGTGTTCGTGGCCACCGTCTATATCAACGAGGTCAAGACGGCTCTGGAAGCCGGTACCATCAGCCGCGACCACTTTGATTTGCTGACCGTCGCCATCAATACCGGCACCAACCTGCCGTCGGTGGCCACACCCAACGGCCAGGCGGCCTTCCTCTTTCTGCTGACCAGCGCGATCGCACCGCTGGTGCGGCTGTCCTACGGCCGCATGGTCTGGATGGCCCTCCCCTATACCCTCGTTATGGCGTCGCTGGGTTACTTCGCGGTCTCGAACTGGTTATAATTTGACTCGAAAATAAATTATACTGTCCGCCGGGTCTCCCAAGAGGCCCTTTTTACCGTTTGATCCGGTTTTCAACGAACAAACCCGCGGAGCCTTTTTTGAGTTACCCCCATCGTTTCAGCGTCGCCCCGATGATGGACTGGACCACCAGCGAGTGTCGCCAGTTCCACCGGCTGTTGACGCACAAGGCCCTGCTCTATACGGAAATGGTGACCACCGGCGCCCTGATACACGGTGACCGGGCCCGCTTCCTGCGGTATGACCCCAGCGAGCATCCGATTGCCTTGCAGCTCGGTGGGTCCGACGCTGCGGAATTGGCCCAGTGCGCCACCATGGCCGAAGACTGGGGCTACGACGAAGTCAACCTGAACGCCGGTTGCCCGTCGGATCGGGTCCAGAACGGCATGATCGGCGCGATTCTGATGGGCCATGCGCAGTTGGTCGGCGATGGCCTCAAAGCCATGCGGGACGCATCCGGGATACCGGTGACCATCAAACACCGCATCGGCATCGACGACTTCGACAGCTATGAGTTCATGCGCGACTTTGTCGGCACCACGGCAGAATCCGGCTGCCGGACCTACATCGTTCACGCCCGAAAGGCGATCCTGCAAGGGCTCAGCCCGAAGGAAAACCGCGAGATACCGCCGCTTGATTACGATCGCGTCAAACGCCTGAAAACCGATTTCCCGCACCTGAACATCGTCATCAATGGCGGTTTGAAGTCCCACGACGCTTGCCTTGCGCTGCTGCGCGACGGGCTGGACGGCGTCATGCTGGGTCGCGAAGCCTACCAGAACCCGTTGATTCTTCAGGACGTCGACCCGACCTACTACGACAGCGAAGCCCCTCTGGCGAGCCAGGGTGAACTGGTCGAGGCCTATCTGGCCTGGATCGAGGCGAAAACAGCTGAGGGTACGCCGTTGAAATACCTCGCGCGCCATACTCTGGGTCTGTTCCAGGGTCAACCGGGCGCCCGCCAGTTTCGTCGTGTCCTGAGCGAGGGCATGCACAAGGCCGGGGCCAGCCCCGATCTGGTCAGAGAAGCTCTCGCGCGGGTGCGTTTACTGGAAACAGAGCCGATGACGGCCTGAACCAACCTTTTCACCGTCATCGACGTTGTTGGGCAGCCTCCCTTGTCGGAGCTCCCGCAGTGACAACCGATGAAAAAGTCACCATAATTGACCTATCGGTCAGATTACAGAGAGTCGAGATGAGCAAACTTGATCAATTGAAAGAGTACACCGTCATCGTCGCCGATACCGGTGAACTCGAAGCCATTAAAAAATACAAGCCACAGGATGCGACCACGAACCCCTCCCTGGTGTTGAAGGCCATTCAGGGAAATCACTACGATGACCTGATTCACCGCAGCATGAAGGCGGCGGAACACTTCGATGATGGCATCGATCGCCTGCTGACCGCCATCGGCGCGGAAATCCTACAAGAAGTGCCCGGCTACGTCTCCACCGAAGTCGACGCTCGCCTGTCGTTCAACACCGAAGCCACACTGGCCAAGGCGCGTCGTCTGATCGAACTGTACGAAGCCGACGGCTGGAGTCGCGACCGCATCCTGATCAAGATCGCCAGCACCTGGGAAGGCATCCAGGCCGCCAAGGTGCTGCAGCAGGAAGGCATCAACTGCAACATGACGTTGTTGTTCGGCATGGAACAGGCCCAGGCCTGTGCCGATGCCGGAGCCACCCTGATCTCTCCGTTCGTCGGTCGTATCCTCGACTGGTACAAGAAAGACACCGGCAAGGAATACACCGCCGAGGACGATCCGGGCGTGGTCAGCGTTCGCGCGATCTACGACCATTACAAGTCCCATGGCTACAAAACCATCGTCATGGGCGCCAGCTTCCGTAACGCCGGTGAAATCGAAGCACTGGCCGGCTGCGATCGCTTAACCATCAGCCCCGCCCTGCTGGAAGAGCTGAGCCAGGACAACGGCGAACTGAAGCGCGTATTGCACGCGCCAGACGCTCTGGGTCACCAGGCCGAGCCGATCAGCGAGAACGACTTCCGCCTCGGGATGAACAACAATGCCATGGCCACCGAAAAGCTGGCCGAAGGCATTCGCAAGTTCATCGAAGACCAGGTGAAGATGGAAGAGTTGATCAAGTCGCATCTGGCTTGATGGGTTCTCTGCCCTGATGTCCATGAAAGGCAGTGGTTAGCGCCACTGCTTTTTTTCGCGCACGGCGTGCGCTCCTACAAGGTGAGAACGCCTGCCGATTAATACTGTAGGAACGCACGCCGTGCGCGACACCTCCCTCTCCCTACTCCACTGATACCTTTCAACCCACCTCCGAATCGATTATCCTGCATACAAATCCGGATAGATAACGGTATAAATGATTACGGACAAGAAACTCTTCGATCATTTCGAACGCATGCGCCGGTCGATCTCGGCCTTCGCCCGGTCGGTGGACCAATACGACAGCGCGCACTGGATCGCCCCCTGGGCCGGATCGGTGCGGGCGCCGGACCTGGAAGACCTCCTGCTCGACCTGTGGTACCAGGAAGATCAGGACGGCCGGGAAACCCGGATCTATCCCGGGTTGATCGCGCTGAACCGGGAACAAATCACCCTGGCCGCCGAAGTGAACATGGCGAAAGACCAGTTCCGAAAAGTGGTGCACGCGATGAAGGAGGAAGATTCGGTCCGCTGGCGGGAAATTCAGGGTCAGTTGGCGCGCCGCTATCAGGGGCTCAACGAAGCCATGAGCCGGGAAGGCCTCTCGCGCCTGCATCTGAAACAGGTGTTTCGGCACATGCCGCTGGTGGTCAAACGGCCCGACCGGGTGGGTTTAAGCTGGTACACCAGTGGCCGTTCGATCCAGCGCATCACCAAACAGGAGGCCTGGGACCGGCTCACCCAGCTCAATACCGAATCGGCTCACATTCGAATCCAGATGGAGCGCCTGTCCGCCCTGCCCGACAACGAGCCGCTAGCGCGGGTTCAACGCCAGGCGCCGGTATTAAGGGCCAATCTGGTGTTCGCGGACGGCCGCCGCAAGTCGATGAACGTGTCCCTGCCGTTGTTGTTTCCGAGCCAGGGGGTCAACGAACTGCCCGATTTTTCGGTACCACCGGCCACGCCGCCGAACGAGCGACAGCGGTTGGTGCGCAGTGACAATAAGCTGGAGGAAGAGCCCTGGTTGCCGTCGATTCGAGTGCATCGGTATCGGCAGGAGAAGAAGCGGGTGTATTGAGTACAAGTCGGATTTGGCTGGAGGCCATCATCCGACTTTTTGTCAAAGGTATTGATCGTGGCCCAATTAATGGTGGGCAATGCCCACCCTACTAGAAGATGCGGTTCAGGCCGTTCAGGGCTGCGACCCGATAGGCTTCGGCCATGGTCGGGTAGTTGAAGGTGTGCTCCAGGAAGTACCGAATGGTATTGCCGCCGTTCTTCTGCGCCATGATCGCCTGGCCAATGTGAAGAATCTCGGCCGCCTGGTCACCGAAACAGTGAATCCCCAGCAATTCCAGGGTTTCGCGGTGAAACAGCAATTTCAACACGCCGACATCCTCGCCGGTGATCTGGGCCCGGGCCGTGTCCTTGAAGTAGGCCTTGCCGACTTCATAGGGCACCTTGGCCGCCGTGAGTTCACGCTCGGTCTGACCGACGGACGAAATTTCGGGAATGGTGTAAATACCGGTCGGGACATCGTTGATGTAGCGAAAGGTATCGTTTTCCAGAATCACGCCGGAGGCGCTTCGACCCTGGTCGTAGGCCGCACTGGCCAGGCTGGGCCAACCGATGACGTCACCGACCGCGTGAATGTTGGGCACCGAGGTACGATATTGCTTGTCGACTTCGAGCTGGCCACGCCCGTTCGCCGTCAGGCCGACCGCGTCGAGGTTGAGCTTGTCGGTATTGCCGGTGCGGCCGTTGGCCCACATGAACGCATCGGCCTTGATTTTCTTGCCGGACTTCAGGGTCAGGACGATGTGGTCGTCAAACCCTTCCACCTTATCGAATTCTTCATTGTGACGAACCAGAACGCCGTTGCCCCGCAGGTGGTAACTGAGCGCATCCGAGATCTCATCGTCCATGAAGGCCAGCAGGCGAGCCCCCGGGTTGATCAGGTCGATCTTGCAGCCCAGGCCATTGAAAATGGAGGCGTACTCGCTGCCAATAACCCCGGCGCCGTAAATCACCAGATGGCGCGGCGTTTCGGGTGTATTCAAAATGGTGTCGCTGTCGAAAATACGCGGATGGCTGAAGTCAATTTCGGGCGGACGGTAGGGACGAGAGCCCGTGGCCAGGATGAACTCCTGACCGGTCAGCACATCGACCTGGTCTTCGCCGCGATCGACCTTGACGGTATTACCGTCGACGAAACTGGCGACTCCGTAATACAAATCGACGCCATTTCGACTGTAAAAACGGGCCCGCATGGCGACCTGCCTGTCGATCACACGTTGCGCCGTCTCGCGCACCTGACTGTAAGAGAGCCATTTCTGTTCGGAGATGTGACGGAACAGCGGATTTCGATTGAATTGCATGACCTGGTGGACCGCATGACGCAGCGCCTTGGAGGGAATCGTTCCCTGGTGGGTGCAGTTGCCGCCCACCTGGTGGCGCATGTCGATGATCGCCACCTTCTTCCCCGCTTTGGACGCGTTCATGGCCGCGCTTTCGCCGGCCGGGCCACTGCCGATGATTACCAGATCATAGAGGTTGTCCGCCATCAGTTTTATCTACTCCGAACTTGGTTACTGCTTGGTTGCATCCACGGCCAGATCGGCCAGTGCTTGACGTTTCGCGGCTTTTTTAGCGGCCTTCACCTCGGTCTCACAACGAGACTTGTCGCCACGACAGACGTCGCATTCGGTTTCCATGCCCAGTGCCGCCATACCGCCGCAGGAACCGCTGATCGGCTTGCGGCCAAAGATGACGCCCACAGCCATGCCGGCGACTACGATGAGCATAAAGGCCAATACGGCCAGAAAGGTTGCCATAAGCACCTCCCGTTGATAAATCCGACCATCGGCGCAGGTCGGTTAATCGGAGTTTTCGTCGTTCGACGCTGCGCCGAACAGCGTCGTGAATCGTTTGGATTCGAACGAACGAAAACCGTCCTCGGTTTTCTCTATCAGATACACCGACATGTTCAGTTCATTGGCCAGCACGCGTGCCTTGTCCGTTCCGAGCACCAGAAAGGCGGTCGCGTAGGCGTCGGTCATAGCGCTGCGTTCGCCAATCACCGTCACCGAAACCAGATTGTGCCGAATGGGGTAGCCGGTATCGGGCCTCAAGGTGTGGGAATATCGGACCCCGTCCTGCTCAAAGTAGTTCCGGTAGTCACCGCTGGTGGCCATCGCCCCTTCGGTGACCTCAAGTACACGGTAGACGTTTCGCTGCCCCGATTCAGGTGTCTCGATCGCGATTCGCCAGGCATCGCCACCGGGTTTGCGGCCCGCGAAACGCAGTTCGCCACCGACCTCCACAAGATAGGACTCGATGCCCTCTTCTTCCAGCAGATCGGCGACGTAATCGACCGCGAAGCCTTTAGCGATGCCGGAAAGATCCAACTCACGCGGGGCTGTCTTGCGAACCCGGTTGTCTTGCGGGTGCAGCTCGATGGCTTGCCAACCGATGGCATCTAACGCCGCTTCAATCGCATCGGCATCCGGTACCTGATCCGTTGTGGGTTTGGGGCCGAAACCCCAGAGGTCAACCAGAGGACCCACCGTCGGGTCGAAGGCGCCGCCACTGATGCGTGCGACATCCAACGCCTCCGCGATAACCTCATGGGTGATGGCGGAAACCTCAACCCACTCACCGACCGCCGCATCATTGAACCGGGACAGTTCGGAGCGGGGCAAATAGGTCGACATGGCATCGTTTACTTCGCCGAGACGGGCCCGGATCTTACCGTCCAGTTGTTCCGCCGTCGTTTCGGTGGCGACGACTGAAACGGAATAGCTGGTGCCCATGGTCTGCCCCCACAGGGTTCGAACCTCGGGCTTACCGACAAAGGAACAGCCCGCCAGCAGGCAGACCAACAGGCCTGCCCAGCCGACGGGCTTGATCAATTGTGACAACATTCAGTGTGCTCAGCCGCCAAAGTCGTCCAGCATGATGTTCTCACGCTCCACACCCAGATCTTCCAGCATCTTGATGCAGGCGGCGTTCATCATCGGTGGCCCACACATGTAGTACTCGACATCTTCCGGCGCCTCATGGTCCTTCAGATAGTTGTCGTACAGTACGTTGTGGATAAAGCCGGTGTAGCCTTCCCAGTTGTCTTCGGGCAATGGGTCGGACAACGCCAGGTGCCACTCGAAGTTGTCGTTTTCTTCGGCCAGCTTGTCGTACTCTTCCGAATAGAAGGTCTCGCGCAAGCTTCGCGCACCGTACCAGAAGCTGATCTTGCGCTTGGACTTGAGTCGCTTGAGCTGATCGAAGATGTGCGAGCGCATCGGCGCCATACCCGCACCACCACCGATGAAGACCATTTCGGCATCGGTGTCCTTGGCGAAGAACTCACCGAAGGGACCGAAGACGGTAATGGTATCGCCCGGCTTCAGCGCGAATACATAGGACGACATCTGACCCGGCGGATGATTGGTTCCCGGCGGAGGTGTGGCGATGCGGATGTTGAATTTGACGATGCCCCGCTCTTCCGGGTAGTTCGCCATCGAATAGGCCCGCACCACGGTCTCATCGACCTTGGAGCTGTACTGCCAGATGTTGAACTTGTCCCAGTCCGGGTGGAAACGCTCTTCGATATCGAAATCCTTGAAATGGACTTCGTGCGGCGGCGCTTCCAGCTGGACATAGCCACCGGCCCGGAAATCGACATTTTCGCCTTCCGGCAATTTCAGGGTCAGTTCCTTGATGAAGGTCGCCACGTTCGGGTTGGACTCGACCGTGCATTCCCAGCGCTTGACGCCGAAGAATTCCGGATCGACTTCGATCTTCATGTTTTGCTTAACGGCTACCTGGCACGCCAGACGCCAGCCTTCGCGCAACTCACCCTTGGTGAAGTGGCTTTCCTCGGTCGGCAAGGCGGCACCGCCGCCATCCAGAACCTTGCACTTGCACTGGGCGCAGGTACCGCCACCACCACAGGCGGACGACAGGAAGATCCCCTCATTGGCCAGGGTACCCAGCAACTTGCTGCCCGCCGCCGTGGTGATGGCTTTGTCGGGTTCTTCGTTGATTTCGATTTGTACGTCGCCGCTGTTCACCAGCTTGGACCGGGCCGACAGAATGACGGCGACCAGTGCCAACACGATGAGGGTGAACATCACGACACCGAGTATGATTTCTGTAGACATCTGTTCAATCCTTACCGGTTACAGGGAAACGCCGGAAAACGACATGAAACCGAGCGACATGAGCCCCACCGTGATGAAGGTGATGCCCAGACCACGCAGGCCGGCCGGCACGTCACTGTATTTGAGCTTTTCACGAATACCCGCGAGCGCGACGATGGCCAAAGCCCAGCCGACGCCGGCACCGATGCCGTACACAACGGACTGACCGAAGGTGTAATCACGCTCAACCATGAACAGGGATGCCCCCAGAATGGCGCAATTCACGGTAATCAGTGGCAGGAAGACACCCAGGGCGTTGTACAGCGCCGGGAAGTACTTATCGAGCACCATTTCCAGGATCTGGACAATGGCGGCGATCACGCCGATGTAGCTCAAGTACCCCAGGAAACTCAGGTCGGCTTCGGGAAAGCCGGCCCAGGCCAGGGCGCCTTCGCGCAGAACATAGTTAAGCAGCAGGTTGTTGACCGGTACGGTAACGGCCTGAACCACGATCACCGCGATACCCAAACCAATCGCCGCCGACACCTTCTTGGACAGTGCCAGAAAAGTACACATACCCAGGAAGAAGGCCAGCGCCATGTTTTCGACAAAGACAGCCCGTACAAAGAGGCTCAATGCGGCTTCCATTACAGCGCCTCCTTCTTGACGTGTGCTTTCATGGTGTATTCATTCTCCTCGACCTGATCCTTGTAAACGGTTCTCAGGATCCAGATGAAGCCGCCAATGATGAAGAAGGCGCTCGGCGGCAGCAGCAACAGACCGTTCGGTACGTACCAGCCACCGTTGTTGACCGTGGCCAGCAATTCGAAGCCGAACAGGCTGCCGGAACCGAGGAGTTCACGTACGAAAGCGACGAACAGCAATACCACGCTGTACCCCAGGCCATTGCCGACGCCGTCCATGAAACTCAGGAACGGCGGGTTCTGCATGGCGTACGCCTCGGCACGGCCCATGACGATGCAGTTGGTGATGATCAGACCGACGAAGACCGACAATTGCTTGGAGATATTGAACGCATAGGCCTTGAGAATCTGATCCACCACGATCACCAGGGACGCGATGATGGTCATCTGCACGATGATCCGGATGTTGCCCGGGATCTGGTTGCGGATGATGGAGATGAACAGGTTTGAAAACGCCGTGACCGCGGTCAGGGCGATGCACATGACGATGGTCACGTTCATGCTGGTGGTGACCGCCAGAGCGGAGCAGATCCCCAGGATCTGCAGTGCAATGGGGTTGTTGGAGAAAATCGGTGTTACCAACACCTGGCGCACTTCGGACATGATCACGCTTCTCCCGCTTTCAGATTTTGAAGGAAGGGTTTGAAACCACGCTCGCCCAACCAGTACTGGATCAGGTTGGACACACCGTTACTGGTCAGGGTGGCGCCACTGAGCGCGTCGACCTTGTAGCGACGGTCGGACTCCAGTTCGGGGTTGACTCCCCCTTTCTTCAGCGCCAGCTGAACGTTGTTTTCCTCACCGTAGACTTCCTTTCCGACGAACTGGGCTTTCCAGGCGGGGTTGTCGACCTCGCCACCCAGTCCAGGCGTCTCGGCATGTTCATAGAAACCCAGACCCTTGATGGTATCCATATCATCTTCCAGAGCGATGAAACCCCACAGCGTAGACCACAAACCGTAGCCACGGATCGGCAGGATGATGGTCTGCAGGTCTCCGGCGTCGTTATTGATCAGGTACACCTCGGTGTACGTCTCGCGCCGTTTGATGCTGGCGATGTCATGCTCGGCCGATACCGATTCGGATAAGGCCGGATCACGGGCGGCGGAACGCGGGTCGTACGTCTCGGTGTCGAATTCATCCGAAAAGGTGCCGGTATTCAGGTTCACCAGGCGGGTCTCCACCTGCTCGAACTGCTCGGCGACGGTCTTGCTCGGATCCCACAGGCCGGCGGCGGCCAGGATGTTCTTGCGCAGGTCCGCCTGGCGGTTTTCCTGCTGGATCGGACGCAGAACCACGGCCGCGGTTGAGACAACGACCGCGCACACCAAGCACACCAGGAAGGCGACGGTGAAAATGTATCGAATGGAGTCTTTCTTACTGGACACGTGCAAGCCTCCGGTTGATGTTTCTCTGAACGACGAAGTGGTCGATCGTCGGCGCGAAGATGTTGGCGAACAGAATGGCCAGCATAATACCTTCCGGGAAGGCCGGGTTGATGACACGGATCATGACTGTCATCACACCGATCAGAATACCGAACCAGATCTTGCCGGTGTCGGTCATGGAGGCCGAGACCGGATCGGTCGCCATAAAGATCATGCCGAACGCGAAACCACCGACGACCATGTGCCAATACCAGGGCAAGGCGAACATCGGGTTGCTGTCCGAACTGACGACATTAAGCAGAGTGGACAGGGCCACCATACCGATCATGACGCCGAGTACGATGCGCCAGCTGGCGATCCCCATAACCAGCAGCACGGTGCCGCCGAGGAAAATCATCAGGGTGGACACTTCGCCGACGGAGCCTTGCTGGATACCCAGGAACGCATCCATCCAGCTGATTCCACCCAGGGCACCTTCCACCAAACCGTCGCTGAAGGCGTGGCTCAGGGCCGTGGCGCCAGAGAAACCATCCACGGCGGTCCAGACCGAATCGCCCGACATGGAAGCCGGGTAGGCGAAATAGAGGAAAGCACGGCCGGTCAAGGCCGGGTTCAGGAAGTTTTTACCGGTTCCACCGAAGACTTCCTTGCCGATCACAACGCCGAAACTGATGCCGAGCGCCACCTGCCACAACGGCAGATCCGGCGGGCAAATCAGCGCGAACAGGACCGAAGTCACGAAGAAGCCTTCGTTGACTTCATGGCCGCGCACCATGGCGAACAACACTTCCCAGAAGCCGCCGACGATGAAGGTCACCGCGTAGATCGGCACAAAGTAGGCCGCGCCATAAATGAGGTTGTCCCAGATACTGGACGGATCGTGCCCGGCCAGCAGGGCGATGATGGCTTCGCGCCATCCTTCGCTCACCGGCAGGCCCGCGGCTATGGCGGTGTTGGCCTGATAACCCAGGTTCCACATGCCCCAGAACATCGCCGGGAAGGTGCACAACCAGACGGTGATCATGATGCGTTTCAGGTCCATGCCGTCACGGACATGCGCCGTTGTGCGCGTGACCGTATTCGGCATGTAGAAGACGGTATCCACGGCTTCGTAAAGCGCGTACCACTTTTCATACCGGCCGCCCTTCTCGAAGTGCGGCGCCATCTTGTCGAGTGTATTTCTCAATCCCATGCCTTACCCCTCCAGCTCGATGCGGGTCAGATTCTCCCGCAGGATCGGGCCGTATTCGTACTTACCGGCACACACATAGGTGCACAGAGCCAGGTCTTCCTCGTCCAGCTCCAGCGCCCCCAACTTCTCGGCGGAATCGATATCGCCCACCACCAGCGCACGCAGCAACTGGGTCGGCAGTATGTCGAGCGGCATGACCCGCTCATACTGTCCCACCGGTAGCATGGCGCGCTCGGAACCGTTGGTCGTGGTGGTGAAGTTGAACGTCTTGCCCTTGAGCAATTTGGAGACATAGATGTTCAGGATGGAATGACGTTCCTTACCGGCGTGCAGGTAATGCAACATCGGCCGCTCGCGCCCTTCGGCGAGGACAGTGACCTGGTTGTGGTAACGGCCCAAATAATCGGCCTCTTCCAGACCACCCCGGCCGCCGAACACGGAGCCGGAGATCAGTCGGTTGTCGTCGCCTTCCAGTTCGTCGCGGGTCAGTTCGGCCAGAGAGGCACCGATACGGGTGCGCACCAGACGCGGTTCCTTGACCTGGGGACCGGCCAGCGCAACGACCCGGTCTGTGCTCAGCCGGCCGGTGGTGACCAGTTTGGCCAGGGCGATGACGTCCTGATAACCGATGGTCCAGACGACTTTGTCGGCATGGACCGGTTCCAGGAAATGGATGTGGGTACCGGGATTCCCGGCCGGGTGCTTGCCATTGAACTCTTCGACAGAGACACCGGATGCCGTCGGAATGTCGGCACCTGGGGATTTGCACAGCCAGACCTTGCCTTCTGTCAGCTTGGTCAGCAGAGACAGCCCCTGGCTGAAGGCGTCCCGATCGTCGGCGATGATCTTGGCCGGGTCCGCCGCCAGCGGCTGGGTATCGATCGCCTGAACGAAGATAGCCGTTGGTTTGCTGTCGATGGCCGGCACCTTGGAAAACGGCCGGGTGCGGAACGCGGTCCAGAAGCCGGACGTTACCAGCAGATCGCGCAGGGACTCGTTTGAGAGCCCATCGAGCCGATCCGCCGGGGTCGCCTCGAAGGTCACTTCATCGTCACCCTCGACATCGATAACCAGGGATTGGAAGACGCGGCGAGCGCCCCGGTGAATGGCCTTGACCACACCGCTGGCCGGTGCGGTGTAGGTCACACCTTCGTTCTTTTTGTCGGTAAACACCGGTTGACCGAGCTTGACCCGGTCTCCTTCGCGCACCAACATCGTCGGTTTCATGCCATGGTAGTCGAAGCCCACCAACGCCACCGTACTGACCGGTTGCCCGTCGGATATCTCCTGGCGCGGTGCGCCCGAGATCGGCAGGTCCAGCCCTTTTTTGATCGTAATCATAGTGTGCTGTGTCCAATGACTGTCAGAAACGGGAGGGAGGCGAACCGCACGGGGAGCGCCCAATCCCTGAAATCTGGTGTCAAATACGTTTCGGGATGGCGGAATTTGTGCCGAAAATGGCGTTCCAGTCCAACCCACCCAAAAAATGCGAGCGTAAGTATAAGGATCGGGGGTATGAATGGCTACCTCCGTTTGGGATAGACCGCTCTCGGTATCGGCTGGGCGCCCTACCCCTTTTCTGCTAGGATTCGCGGCCTTTAAAGTCAGGAACCACGCTCGGACAGCCATGCTCAGTCAAACCCTGAATTTTCCCGAACGCCCCGGAGACCATCGCCACACCGGCAACCTGGTCGGATGCGCGGACAGCGCCTACATCGCCGATGTGGTCAGCCGACACACCGGAACGGTGCTGGTCATCGCCGACGGCCCGACCGAACTGGACCGCCTGGCCGGCGAACTGGCTGTGTTTCGCGGCCAGGAAGACTGGGAGATCCTCTCCTTCCCGGACTGGGAAACGCTGCCCTACGACAATTTCTCGCCGCACGAAGACATCATTTCCGAACGGCTGCGGGTATTGAACGAGCTCGCCAAGCAGCCCCGGGCCGTCTGCCTGACCACTGCGGCCAACCTGAGTCATCGCCTGCCGCCGCACGAAGCCCTGATCGGGACCGCCTTCGACTGGCATGTGGGCCAGACCATCGATATCGCCACACAGCGCCGCCAACTCGAAAGCGCCGGTTACCGCGGCACCGATACCGTTTATGAGCACGGCGAATTCGCGGTGCGCGGCTCGATTCTGGACATCTACCCGATGGGCTCCGAACGGCCGATTCGCGTCGACCTGTTCGACGACGAGATCGAGACGCTGAAATATTTCGATCCGGACACCCAGCGATCCGAAGAGGAATTGGAGCGCATCACCCTGCTGCCTGGCCGGGAAGTACCGATGACCGAAACCGGCATCGCCCGTTTCCGCCAGGCCTTTCGAGAGCGTTTCGAGGTCGATTTCAGCCGCTGCGCGGTTTACCAGGATGTCAGCGAAGGCATCGCGCCGGGCGGTATCGAGTACTTCCTGCCGCTGTTTTATGAACGCACCGACACACTCTGGCACTATGTGCCCGAAGACACCCTGGTGCTGTATTTCGACAGCCTCGCCGACCAATTGCGCCTGTTCTGGTCGGAAGTGGAGGATCGCTACGAGAACCGTCGCCACGACATCACCCAGCCGATACTGACGCCACGCGAGCTGTTCATGCCGGAGGACGAGGTGTTTTCAGTCGCCAAGTCCTTCGCCCGCATCACCCTGTCCCGCTCACCGGTACGCGAGCAGGCCGGCCACCTGAACCTGCCGGTCGACACACCGGACTCGTACCCGATCGATCACCGCGCCCAGGAGCCGCTGAACAGGTTGGAGTGCTTCCTCAAGGAAACCGACAACAGAATCCTGTTCTGCGCGGAATCCATGGGGCGCCGGGAAGCATTGCGCGACCTGCTGGCGCGGATTCGGATCACGCCGCGCTCGGTGGACTCCGTTCGCGCGTTCATCGACGACGGCATCGACATCGGTCTGACCGTAGCCCCGCTGAGTCAGGGGTTGGTGGCCCGTGAAGCCGGTTTCACCTTGATCAGCGAATCCCAGTTGTTCGGCGACTACGTCGTTCAACAGCGTCGACGCACCCAGGCCCGCCAGGACAGCTCGGATCAGGTCATCAAGAACCTGACGGAACTGTCCATCGGCAGCCCCGTGGTTCACATCGACCACGGTGTGGGCCGCTACCAGGGCCTGGAAACCCTGGAACTGGACGGGCAGGAACAGGAATTTCTGCAACTGGAATACGCCCAGGGCAGTAAACTGTATGTCCCGGTCAGCAACCTGCACCTGATCAGTCGCTACTCCGGCGCCGATGTTGAGTACGCCCCGCTGCACAAGCTAGGCAACGACCGCTGGGTCAAGACCAAGCGCAAGGCGGCGGAAAAGATTCGCGACACGGCGGCGGAATTGCTCGCCCTCTACGCTCAGCGTGAAGCCCAGGAAGGCCATACCTTCAATTTCGATCCGAGCGAGTACACCCAGTTCGCGGCCGGGTTCGGCTTCGAGGAAACCGCCGACCAGGCTCAGGCCATCGACGCCGTTATCCACGATATGAAACGCGAACAACCGATGGACCGCCTGGTCTGCGGCGACGTCGGCTTCGGCAAAACCGAGGTGGCGCTACGGGCCGCCTTCATCGCGGCCCAGGCCGGGCGACAGGTGGCGGTGCTGGTGCCTACCACCCTGCTCGCCCAACAGCATTTCGAGAATTTCCGCGACCGGTTCGCCGACTGGCCGGTCCGGGTGGAAGCGCTCAGTCGCTTCCGCAGCGGCAGCGAGACCAAGAGCATCATCGACGGAATCGAGGACGGCAAGGTCGACATCGTGGTCGGCACCCACAAGCTGCTCCAGAAAGACATCAAGTTCAAGGATCTGGGCCTGCTGATCATCGACGAGGAACACCGTTTCGGTGTCGGCCAGAAAGAGAAAATCAAGGCGCTGCGCGCCAATGTCGACATTCTGACCCTGACCGCGACGCCGATTCCCCGCACACTGAACATGTCCATGTCCGGTGTGCGCGACCTGAGCATCATCGCCACGCCGCCGGCTCGCCGCCTGTCGGTGAAAACCTTTGTTCGCGAGCGCGAAGACGCCCAGGTCAAGGAGGCCATCCTGCGGGAGGTATTGCGTGGCGGCCAGGTCTACTACCTGCACAACGAAGTCAGCACCATCGAGAAAACCGCCCAGCATCTGCGCGAATTGGTGCCCGAAGCGCGAATCGTCGTGGCCCATGGCCAGATGCCGGAACGCCAGCTCGAGCGCATCATGTCGGATTTCTATCACAAGCGCTTCAACCTGCTGCTGTGCACCACCATCATCGAGACCGGCATCGACGTGCCGACGGCGAACACCATCGTCATCGAACGGGCGGACCGATTCGGCCTGGCCCAACTGCACCAGTTGCGCGGCCGTGTCGGCCGGTCCCACCATCAGGCCTACGCGTATCTGATGACACCGCCCTGGAAGACACTGGCGAAGGACGCCCAGAAACGACTCGAAGCCATCGGCGAGGCCCAGGACCTTGGCGCCGGTTTCACCTTGGCGACGCACGATCTGGAGATACGCGGCGCCGGCGAGTTACTGGGCGATGAACAGAGCGGTCATATCGAGGGCATCGGCTTCTCGTTGTATCTGGACATGCTGAACAAGGCGGTCAAGGCCATTCAATCCGGCGAGTCTTTTTCGCTGGAAGACGCCGAAAGCCACGGCCCGGACATCAACCTGCGCATCCCGGCACTGATCCCTTCCGACTATGTTCCGGACATCAACACCCGTTTGACCCTCTATAAGCGCATTGCTTCGGCGGAGAACGAGAATGAATTGCGAGAGCTGCAGGTGGAAATGATCGACCGCTTCGGCCTGCTGCCGGATCCGGTCAACTACCTGTTCCGTCAGACCGCTCTGCGACAACGCATCGAACCGTTGGGCATCGAACGGCTGGATGTCGGCCTGACCGGAGGCTTCATTGATTTCGGCACGAACACCACGGTGGACCCGTTCACCCTGGTTCAGCTGATCCAATCGATGCCGCAACGATTCAAACTAAAAAACGGCACTCAGTTGCGCTTCGAAGCGGACAGCCCGACGCCCGAGTCCCGGTTTGACACCGTGGATGAAATCATCAAACTGATCATCAGGAAACCCCAGTGAGACTCAGCATGACCGTGAAAACCGCGCTCGCGGCCGCCATAATCGGTTTGGCGGCCCCCCTGTTATGGGCCGAGGAAGAAGAACGTTGGTATCAAGTCGAATTGCTGATATTCGAAAATCCGGACTATGGCACCGAAAGCCCGGAACAGTGGCCCACCTACCCCAGCCTCTCCAGTCGCACCCCGGTCATCACGATCGATGAACCCGGTACCGCCGGGGAACCCGATGATGTCGAGGTCGTTTCGCCGGATATAGACGCCGCGAACCGCCCCACCCCTTTCGAGCCGCTGTCACCGGAAGAGCAACAACTGATGGCCGAGCGCACCGAACTGGAACGGACTCGTGGTTTTCGCATTCTTTACCACCAGGCCTGGATGCAACCGGTACCGGGTCGGAATGAGGTCATTCCCATCCGCATTCGGGGCGGTGACCAATACGGGCAACAGTCGGAACTGCAAGGTTATGTCAACCTCTATGTCGAGCGTTACCTGCACCTGGTGACGGATTTGCAACTGGTCCGCTACGCCCAGACCGACAACCCGTTTCGTCTGATCGACGAAGGCGAAAGCGCGGGTCCGGACGCCCTGGAGCCCTTCCCGGGCCTGTCGCTGGGCGAACAATCACCGCGCATGCAGACGGCCGGCGTCACCCAGGTCGACAATCGGTATTACGTCGCCACGGAAAGCGTTCGCCTGCAGCAGCGTCGCCGGATGCGCAGTACCGAACTGCACTACCTGGACAACCCTGAATTCGGCTTACTGGTATTGATCACTCCGATCGAATTCCAGGACAACGGCTGACCCCGGCATGCTCATGCGGATTCGTTCAATCATCGCCACGGGCCTAGCCCTTGGACTGATGGCCTGTTCGCCGACAACGCCCCGGGACGTGACTCACGCCTATTGGCAAGCCATGATCGAAGACGACGCCGAGACCGTCACCCGACTCTCGACCCTGGTCAGCACCGCCGCTTATGACGGTTATGATCAAAGCTGGCAAGGTGTCGACTTCAGCCTCGGCCGAATCGTCATCGACCAACAGGCAGCGACCGTCGATGTGGTATTGTCCGGCTTGTCGGACGCAAACGGTGCCGAGCGAACGGTGACGACCCATCTGGTTCAGACAGACGATCGCTGGCGCGTAGACTACTACGCCACCTACGACGCCTTTAACGATCGACCCATCGTCGATCGGGTCATGGGAACTTTGTCCGGCCTGAGTGATCGCTTGTCCTCCGAGTGGTCACGCCATTCGTCGCAAGCCGCACGCGAGATGGAGCAACTCGCCCGGGAGCTTCGACAACGAGCGGATGAGATGAACCGAAAGCTGGAACCGGAACTTGAACGCTACGCACAAGCATTGCAGAATGCCATAGAACAATTGGTGGCATCGCTGCGCGAAGCACTGGAAAACACGCCGTCGGCCAGCCCAGCGGACAAACGGAATTTGAATCAGACGATCTACTATCTGGAACAGCAGCAGAACAGACTGGAGCAGCCCGATTTACAGGGGGTCGCCGAAAGCAGCCAGGCCTTGACCGAAAGCCGGATCGCACTCGCCGAATTGGGCTCCGAGTTCAGCGACTACCAGAACCAGTGGCAACAGCTGTTCGACGAGATGCGCGAGACGATTCAGTCGATGCTGTCGAGTACGGAATAACGCCGTACTCGTTCAGCATTCAGCCGTAGAACTGATCCACGGCGGTGTGCAGTATGCGCTTGACCCGTTCCATTCCATCGTCCAGATTCTCTTCGATCTCCTTGATCGTGATCACGCCCTCGCCTTTACCGGCCGCCGGATTGACGATGACGGACAAGGCCGCATAGCGCAATTTCAATTCTCGCGCCAATACCGTTTCCGGCATACCGGTCATGCCGACGACGTCGCAACCGTCCTGTTCCATCCGGAAAATCTCCGCGGCGGTTTCCAGACGCGGCCCCTGGGTGGCGCCATACACACCGCCGTTGATCACAGGCTCATCCACTTGTTTGGCCGCTTTCAACAACAGTTGGCGCAGGCTTTCGGTATAGGGATAACTGAAATCGACGTGCGTCACCTGGGACAACTCGCCTTCGAATATGGTGTTGTCACGTCCGTAGGTGTAATCGATGATCTGGATCGGAACCACGAGCTTGCGGGCAGCCATGTTGTGCGTGATGCCGCCCACGGCTGTCACGGCAATGACGTCGGTCGCATACAGGTTTTGCAGCGCCCACAAATTGGCGCGATAGTTGACTTGGTGTGGCGGAATGCGGTGCGGGTGGCCGTGCCGGGCCAGGAACAGCACACGGTGGCCGTCCAGCTCACCTTCCAGAATCGGCGCGGACGGGCTGCCGAAAGGCGTTTGCACGTCGTGTGCCTTGGAAATGGTCAGTCCCGGCAGCTGGGTCAGCCCCGTGCCTCCGATGATCGCCAGCGTATCGCTCATATCGCACCTCTGTGTGTCGTTATGGCCTCCCCGCCTGGACTCGAACCAGGATTTAAGCCTTAGGAGGGCCTCGTTCTATCCGGTTGAACTACGGGGAGACAGGAAGCCGTCAGGCTCGACTGCATTGTAACGGGACCGGTGTGTCATGGAAACCCGTTCGGCGTCAAAGACTTAGCGTGTGGCCCCGGTGATAATATCCAGCCGGTCGACGGTTCGTTATAATCGTCCGCCCATACTGAACCACGATCGGTAACATGACAGATCTCGACCTGGACGCCCTGGCCGACTGGCTGGACGACGAAGCACGCCCCGAGGAATGCCTGGACATTCACGGTTTGCACGGTTATCTGACCGCTCTGACCGTCTGCGGCGAACCGCTGGACGACGAATGGCTCGCCAATGCGCTGGGTGCCTCCCTGCACGACCTGCCGGAGGACGAGGCTCAATGGTTCGCCGATCATTGCGTGGCGTTGTGCCAGGCGATCGGGAACGAGCTGTATTCGGACGACCAGGTCGGCGTTACCTTCGAGCCGACGGTCGACTGGCAGGATTCACCAATGCAGTTCTGGTGCGAGGGTTTCATGGAAGTGGTGTTCGCCCGGCCCGAACGATTCACCCATCCGAACGAGGATAACCTGGCAACGCTTCTGTTGCCGATCGAAGTGGGCTCGGGTTTCTTTGCCGACGAAGCGGACTACCAACCCCTTTACCGCCAACCCAAGCTGCTCAAGCAAATGTTCGATCAGATTCCGGAACTGCTGACCGACCTCTATCTCCTGCTGAACAGTCCCGAGAAACTCTAATCCAGGACCAACCACTGGGCCTCTTGACTGGACCTACCCCGGCGGGCTATTGACCACTCCCTCCCCGGCAATCCGGGGAGGCCGGCGCTTCACCCTGCCACTCGTCCGGTGCGAATGCGTGAATCGCCAGTGCATGGACCGGTCCGGCCAGCTCTTCCTGCAACAGACCGTAAACCAGCTGGTGTCGCTTGACGGCCCGCACGTTTTCGAAGTCGGGGCTGACGATCTCGACGCGAAAGTGCGTTTCGCTGTTGGCGGGCACAGAGTGCTTGTGACTCTCGTTCTCCACCATCAAGTGCTGTGGGTTCAGAGCGGCGAGTTTTTGCTCGATACTGGCTGCGACGGACATGATGATGTACCTCTGTAAGCGGGACTAAAGAAGCTGGGGAGCCCCCCGCTGTCTTTCAAGTCTTGCGGATGTGTTGCTGGTGTTCCTGGAACTGGGTGGCTTCAAAGGTCAATTGCAGCACACGGGCATCCTTACCGGCCCGATGATGCGTCAATTGCTGTTCCCGGCGAATACGTTCCTTGGTTTCATCCCAGATGGAGAGCTGGTAATCGCTCAGAATACGCGGCAGTGTTTCCAGGCGAAACGTCATGGTTTTGCGGGCGTGGTAAAAGAGCAAGGCCAGCCAGCCGGAATCGAAGCCCCAGCCATCGCTGTACATGATCTGCCCTTCGAGCAGTTCGTTGAGTTGGTCGGCGACCAGGGTGACGGGATAGCCTTCGCTCAACAATTGATCGCGACGGATGCCATGAATGGCCTCGGCGTCGTCATCCCAATGATCCCAATCAGGCTCCGGAGTGATCAACCAGGCATATTCGTCTCCGGTCTCGGTGGCCACCCCCACTTCGATGGGATAACTGCCCCGGCCGAACCCGGAGGCTTCTATGTCCAAAATACCTGGTAATAACATCGGTGCTGTCTGTCCACTCCCCAACCCAAATAAACGTCCGGCCTGCCGCCGGACGGATCAACCGTTTCATGATAGCAGCTATGGCGACCGAACGAAGTTTATTGGGTGAAGGTATCCTGTATCAAACCCGGTGTCAGCACCTGAGGCAACATCTGTGGCGGACCGCCATCGGCGGGGTAAAACGCATAGAGCGGAATGCCTTCACGATCGAACCCCTCGATCAGGGCATCGACAGAGGGTGAAGGATTGGTCCAGTCGGCTTTCACCAGGCGAATGCCCTCATCTTTCACCAACTGTTCGAACCGATCACCGGACAACGCCACCCGTTCATTGACTTTACAGGTGATGCACCAGGCGGCGGTCACATCCAGAAACACGGGCTCGCCTTGGGCCCGATACCGGTCAACCAATTGGGCGTCGTAAGGTTCCCAGAGTTCGGTTTCTTCCCGGTGGTCAAATACCAGAACAACCGCGATCACCAACACAGCCGCACGCAAACCGCGCTTGGTGATTTGAACGAAGGGACCGCTTCCGGGGCGGACGTTCAGGGCCGGCCAGACCGCCACCGTCAGCAGCAGCAAGCCGATACCGACTGTTAGCAGCGCCTGGGAGCCTTCCAGCTCAACCAGAACCCAGACCAGCCAGAGTACGGTGGCGAACAGCGGAAAGGCCATCAGTTGACGGAAGACGGTCATCCAGTGCCCGGGCTTGGGCAGGCGTTTGGCCAGGCCCGGCAAATAGGTGATCAACAGAATCGGCAAGGCCATGCCCAGACCCATGACGGCGAAGATCAACAGGCCGACGCCCGCCGGCTGCAGCAGGGCGAAACCGATAGCGGAGCCCATGAACGGCGCGGTACAGGGTGTCGCGACCAGGGTCGCCAGCACACCGGTGAAGAAAGTACCCGAGGCACCGGGCTTTTGGGTCAGATCCTGCCCCACGCCCATCAGGCGTTGGCCGACCTCCACATAGCCGGCCATGGCCAGAGCGAGGATGTAAAACAGAAAGACGAGGAAGGCCACAAAATACGGCGATTGCAGCTGGAACCCCCAGCCCACCCAGTTACCCAACTGGCGCAGCAGCAGCAATACAGCCGCCACCACCATAAAACTGAGCACTACGCCCAACGTATAAATCCAGCCATGAAGGCGGGCGTGTCCCTGATCGTGCCCGTATTGAGCGATGTGCAACGCCTTGAGCGACAACACCGGGAACACACAGGGCATCAGATTCAGGACCAGCCCGCCCAGTGCGGCGAACACCAGGGCTGCCACCAGGGACATGGACGCGACTTCCGCGGCGGGCGCGCCGGGTTGATTAGACCCCGGAGCGGTGGATTGAACCGGCGCGGCCGGTTCGGCAAAGTTGATCAACTCGCCTTCCAGATCCGATGTCGAGGATCCGACGGAGCCGGCACCGGCCGCCGGGCGCTCCATGGCCACACCCTGCAGATCGAAATAGCGTTTTTGCGGGGGATAACACAGGCCGGCCTCGGCGCAGCCCTGGTAGACGACTTCGATGTACCCGGAATCTACCACGACGGGGTATTCAGCGCTCATGCGGTCATAATAGAGCGCCATGTCCTCATCGAAATTGGGGTCGTACTTGATGACAAAGTCCTGGGCAAGTTCCGCCGGCCCGACTTCACCGCCATCGAAGGTATTCAGCGAATGGCGATCCCGATAGAGGTAGTAGTCCTCGGCGATGTCCCAGTCCAGTAGCAGGCGTTCGCCATCGCGCCGCACATCCAGTTCGAAGGCTTCATCGACGGGCAGGAATTCCGCGGCCTGGGCCAAACCGAGCATGCTCAGCAGGACGATATACAGCAACTGTTTCATGGGACCTCTATTGAGAATGCGGGCGCGGTGAGCGCGACGCCAGTGTTCCGGATACTGTCAATTGTTCGTCGAATAGTAAGAAAGGCACACCCAGCCCAGCCAGCCAGCTTTCGGCTTCTTTACCTTTCAACATGGCCATGGTGGTCAGGGCTCCGGCCAACAGACAGTGGTCCGTCACGATAGTGACCGAAGCCGGCCCACCCGGTACCGGCCAACCGGTACCGGGGTGTAAAATATGGCAATAGCGGCGTCCATTCACCACCATGAATCGTTCATAGTCGCCACTGGTCGCCAAAGCCCCCGAGGACAGCGGCAAGGTCGCCGCCGCCTGGCCCGGACGACGCGGATGGCTGATGCCGACCAGCCAGGGCGTCCCGTCCGGCTGTGGTCCGGTCACCCCGATATCTCCGGCCAGGTTGACCAGACCGCTGACATCGGCTTCCGCCATCAGGGCAAGCAACCGATCGGCGGCGAATTCTTTGACCAGTCCGCCGAGGTCAAGTTCCATGCCGGTCGGAATTTTTATTCGGGATCCCCGTCGCTCGACCCGGGGCCAGCCCACGGCGGACAGCACGGCATTCAAATGGCGTTGCTCGGGCAACCGGCCGGACTTGAAGTCCCAAGCCCGGCGCAAGACTCCGGTTGTGATGTCGAACAGGCCCTCGCTTTCGCGAAAGCACTGGTCGGCGAAGTCGAGCAAACCGGCCGTTTCCGGGTCGATGTCGAACCAGTCTCCGGCGCTGCGGTTCATTCGGGACAACAGACTGTCCGGATCGAAGCGGGAGTACTTGGTCTCGAGCCGGCGCACTTCCGCTTCGAGTCTGTCCATCAGGCCCGATTCACAATCGGTATAAACCGAGAGCACACAAGGGCCACCCATGGCCCTGAAGTGGTGTTGGCGTGGTTCGCCGCTCACTCGGACCGCCTAGAACCGGTAATCCAGTCCGGTGGTCAACCGCCAGAACGACACCAGGCCCGGCGTTTCCTCGTCACCATTGAACCCGTAGGCCGGATTGGCGGCGTAGCGCTCTCCACCAATGGTCCACGAGAACTGGCGAAAATCGGTCTTCAGAGACAACCCGATGCTTAAAGCGCCGTATTTGGACAGACGGGGATCGCTGGAGTAGTAAGTGGTCGTATCCGCCGTATAGTAGGGGTCAGCCACACCGTGGTCCGGGATTTCGTAGAAATACGCCTCTGTTTGCTGGTAGTAGCGCAGCTTGGGAACCAGTTGAAAATCGATGGCATTGTCCACGAACCAGTTCCAGTTCGGCGCGTAGTTCTGGTACCAGGCGACCTCCCAGGTACTGGAGAAAATATCCCAGGTATCGACGAGAAAACGGACATCGGCGTGCAATGCCGCATCCGGCCCCGGGAAATAGCGACGTGCACCGCCACTGAGAGTCAGCAGGGTCCGGTTGTCCGGTCGAATGTCGTAGGGTACTTCGGCACCGGCGTATTCGCGATACGGATCCGACAAATAGCCGTTCTTGTGGGTGACGCTGATGCCCGCCTGAACGACGGTGTTCATATCGATCACCTGCCCCACACCCTCGTAGGCGGACACCTGCCAAATCGACTCCCCTTTGGCGGCGAACCGGCCTGGCGTATTGGCCTGTTGTTGTTGATCGCCGGAGAAATCCTGAGTCGGATTAAGGATGTCATACCCGGCGCTCAAACCTCCACTGATCGTGGTCATCTGCTCATTGAGCTGGATGGACCCATCTGTACCGGCGAAAAAAGCGGTATAGTCCCGCTCGGTCGAAAAACCGGCGGTAGCGCCCGCCTCCGCTTCGGACCAGTAGTACCGGCCGGAGCCATAGAGGTCGAAACGGCGCTCGGTGGAGGCGCCGCTCATATACACCCGGGTCACATCCTCATCATCTTTATAGGTATAGGCCGGTGAGGCGCCGGACATACTCTCGAAGGACGTTTCGATATCCCAGCTCATGTGGTCGCCAAAGGGCATCATCAGATAGAACTGATGCACCTGGATCTTGTAGCGCTCCTGGGCACCGCCGTCGCTGCGCGAGGCGGGCGAATCATCTTCGGAATAATAGGTGAAACGGTAGCCGGTCTCGGCCTCGGCCGGCGCGGCGGCCTGAGCCACGGACACCATGCCGGGCACGGCCAGGGCACTGCGGGCAAGATTCTTCATTACGGCAGACATGCATACTCCTCAGTTACAACCGCAACCACCGCCTGCCGCGGCCGTTCCGCCAAAGGAAGCTTCCTTGGAATAGTAGATATGGTTTTCGAGCGTCGCCTCCAACGGATCCGGTGACCAGCTCATTTCGGGTTTGGCCAGGGTACCCCGTTGCCAGGGCTTGACCGTGGTACACCCGGTGGCCAGCAACAGGGCCACCAGGGTGATTGTCAGTGACTTGATCGACACAGGACTGCTTCTCCTCACCAGGTCGTAATAATGTCGTAGACTATCCGAATACCGGAATATCTTCAGCTTCGATCGGGAACGTCAGGCTGAAATCGTGATTCGAGATTCCGGCGATCGATCGCAAGCCCCGGTGCAAATGCGCCGGTGTAATGCGGATACTGCCACTCTGCTCCTCGTCCACCGGCGTCAATGTACTGCCCGACACCTGCACATTCCGGGCGCCGACCAACGGGTCCGTGGCATTCACCACAGTGCCACCCGATACATCCTGCCCCATCAACACGTAGCTGGTCACGGCCCAGTGATCCTTGCCTTCGCCACTGTTGTACCAGGGGGTGCGGCCAAAGTCGGAGCCCAGTGCGACGGTGGTTTGACCATCGATGCCGTAAACAGACAGCGTACGCCAAAGATAGTGCAAGTCGACGAGCACATCGCGAATGCGGAAAAAGTGCCGGTTGTCGTGGTCGTTGTGGGTATCGAACCCGCCAAAGCCGATTTGCATGGATGACGCCATACCGGTGCTCATGGCGGCCGCACCAATGCGCATTTGACGTTGACGCCCATTATTGGCGGCGTCATTGAGTTCGATCTCGGCCGGATCCGTCGGGTTGGCCAGCCGGGTCGCGACACCGGAAAACGCCAGCCCCTCGTCCCGGACCATATACAACTGACTCTGCAGACGATCCCGACGCGGCAGAGATTCCTTGACACTCAGTAACTGCCGGCGACGTTGCTTGGCCTGTTCAACCAACCCCTTCATACCGCCATCGAGATAATCACCCTCAGGGTCTGCCAGGGTGTTGAAGACATTGACATCACTGGCGCTGGAACGAGGCACCAAGCCCGCCGTTTCATCATTGCCTCCGCCATCGGTAATGTACGCCAGCGGTCGGTCCGCCCCTTTGACGGCCGCGTACAACGCGCTGAAGTCCGGATACGCCATATCCATACTGCCGGTATCGGCAAAACGGGTACCGGTATCGTGGCCGTTGGTCCGGTTGTCGACGCCGTTCAGAATCCGGACCTTACTGCCATAGAGGCAACAGAACGCATCGTACACGAAGCGATCGGCATCCATCTGGGTGCCGTTTCGAGTCACACCGACCATGGCATCGGCCAGGGTATCGAATTCGACGGTGGTCAGACGACCTTCCAGTATACCTTCGGCATTGGCCCGAATCTGTTCGGCTGAATCGCTTTTGGCGGTAGCCCAGTCAAACCCATCGCTCAGGTCCGCCCGCAAAAGACTCGGATCGGTACCATCCGGTGAGCCGGCCAACATGCGCCGAACATGCTCTATGGTGACCCCGGTGTTGGTGGCCGGAGTGCCGGGCTGATCCATATCCCCTTCATTGAAAGTCCCCCGATACGGTGCGTAGACCATATCCGCATCGACATTGTCTTCAAGTGCCACATCGGCCACTTTGCGAATCGCGGCTGAGCAGAATTTGTTCACCCTTGACCCGCTGTTGCGTGTGTCAGGGTCGATACTGCCGCGAGTGATGTTGCCCTTGGGATCGCAAAACGAAGTCGGATCCCAGCCACCACCCAGGTGCAGGAAAACGAAATAGCGACCCACCGGTGTCAGATCGGCGTAGGCTTTATTGGTGACAATGGCCGGTGTACAGACCGCCATGCCTGTTGCGCTGACCGTTTTTAGAAAATCACGACGTTTCATCTCGGCCACCCTTATCCGTAAATAAACCGATAATCATTGAGCAGATACACCAGCACGGCATACCAGGCGTCTTCGACTGTGCTGCGAGCGTCGTTGCAACCCGAATCGATGTCTTCGTCAATGACCGCTTTGAACAGATCGAACGCGATATCGACTTCTTCGCTGTTGATGCCGACTTCCTCGTGCAACAGGGCCAGGTAGAGATAGGCAATGGTGTTACGAACCGCGAGTGCCTCGGCCCGGCGATTGATCGCCACATCGTTTTCGAGGTCGGTCGAACGCTCCACCAGTTTGAACAGGGTCCGTTCGGAACGATCCAGGTCGAACTCGTTGTCGATGATGTCGCAAGCTTCCTCAACCGCCATGGCTTCCGCGAGCGTCGCGATGATGCCGCTGGCGGACTCGGCCGTTTCCAGCACTTCACGACTGTCTTTGCCCCCCATGAACAGACGATCGTTCTGGCGGTACAAATTCACACTGCCCCGCCATCCGCCGGAATTCAGAGCACGCAATTTCTGGTTCAGGTACACCGGCGGCAACAGACGGGTCGACCCGATGCCGTCGTATTCCGATTCCAAGCCAGCCTGGTACATACCGCTCGCACGGTAGTAACCACTCTTGGTGATGGCGTACACCAGTGCTTTGATGTCGAAATCCGAACTGGCGAATTCCGACGCTGCGTTGGTGATCAATCGGGCTTGTTGGGCGTAATTATTACGATAGTTCTCGGGGGAGTCCGGATTAGGCGCACCCAGAATGTCCTGACCGGTCAACCCTTTGAAGACAATTTGCGTGATGCCTTTGGCATACGCCGAATCGTTCGCGATCTGCTCACCCAGCCACTGCACTTCACGGCTGGAATAGTTGGTGCTTCCACTGTCAAAATGGTTCAGCTGGGCATTCGCCTGAGCCCAACCGACCTGGACACCCGGGACCAGCGGTCGTTCATCGCCTTGTAAAAACTGAAGCTCGGCGTCTTCCTGGTACAGGCCGTCCAGCCGGAAGTGTTTGTAGGCCTGTGCGACTGGATCCATGATTTTATGACAAACGGTACAGTCTTCGCTGGTTTTGGTCGGATCCTGAACCCCCACGGAGTTGTCGGCTTCGTCCAGTTCCAGGGCCGTGACATCCCGATTACCATCGATGGCCAACAAATCCTTACCGGCGAAGAACCAGTAGACCATGCGCGCGCGATGACGGTTACGGTTGGTATTCATGGCTGTGAACTTGGTCAGGAACACCAGATCGGTCAGAACACCCGAGTGTGGAACACCACCTGTTTTGATATTGCCCTCCGAATCGGAGTAAAACAGCTGAACCGGCTTGATATCGCGCGGGTCGTATGGGAAGGCTTCCATCACATACTGCGCTGTCAAGCCGCCGTTCACGTCCACACCGCTGCCAAACTGGTTACGGCCGACCAGGTTCAGCATATCGAGATACTCGGTCAGATCCTTCACATCGTCGAAGGTATCCCATTCAACGTTGTCGACTACCGGCAATGCCCCCCGATTCGGCGAACCATCAGGGTTCACTACTTTTACATTCGACGTTGCGGTATCACCGCCAAACGCCCGATAGGAAAACGCATTGACCACGGTGTACTTACCGCTGACCAGTTCTCGGAAATCCCGATCATTTCGTGCCAGGTATTCCACCATCAGAAGCGGTTTACGACCCAGAGCCTCGTCGCTGAAGTGCTCCAGGTAATTGCTGCCCAATTCGAAATCGTTGGTACCGTCGCCATCGGTATCCAATACCCGATCGGTCCAGTCCATCATCGGGAAGACGTTACCGTCCCGTTCATTCGCTTCCAGGTCTTTGTTGTAAACGTCGTTGAGACGTCCTCCGGTTGCGGGACGATACTTGTCAGTCAGGAAGCTGTCATTGAACACATCCTTGAGCCGCTCGTAGAAGTAATCCTCTTCCATGAATCCGTACACAACGGATTTTTCACCCTCGAGACTGCCGGTAAACTCATCGACTTCCTCATCGGTGGGCAACCGACCGGCCAGTTCCAGCGCCAGCTTGTGCACCGATTCTTTCGGCGTCATGGTGGCGACGCCCGGCAAGGCCCGCTCCACGGTGCCGACCGCGGATTCGTTGAAGGCGTGGTAGATGTAGTCGGCGACATCCTGGGCATCCCCACCGCGCAACGGGTTCGAGGCGCTGGGCATATCCTGTTCGATCTTGGCGACAAGGGAGGAGGTGCTACCACAGGTGGCACACGCCACCAGCGGACCGCCCGAACCACCGGAACCATTGGCTCCGTGGCAGGACGCGCATTCGGATTCGTACAAAGCCTTGCCGGCTTCGTTCAGGGACTTGGCGGCGGTATCATCGCCATCGAAATTCTGGGAACATCCTGTGATCAGCCCAATCAGCAGAGCCAGCAGACCCGCTTTGAGCCAGGTTTGCCGCCACAGGAATCCGGTCAGTCTCAGCGCGGCCATTTTTACACTCCATGACATTCCGTATTAAGACCGGGCCAAACTACCAGCCTTTGTAAGGACGAAACCGGAACAAATTCACAAGAAATTTACCAAATGAGAATACCGTGACAGCCATCACAGTTTGGCGTTGAGACTACCTCTCATTAGGGACGCGGAGCGTCAGATGATGACAAGATTTCACCCCGGAATAATCTTCAAGCCGTTTGGGTAAAGTCGGCTGACAGTCATTGGCAGCGTGAACCCCCTTGCCTATACTTCCACTCTGATCCATACAGGAAAGACTGAATGACCCTGGCAACCGGCCTTCTGCAGTGGCACTGGTGGCAACCCGTGCTCTACACCCTGATTCTGACCCACATCACCATTGTATCCGTAACCGTCTATCTGCACCGCCACTCGGCGCATCGAGCGTTGGACCTGCATCCGGCCCTGGCGCATTTCTTCCGGTTCTGGTTGTGGTTGACGACCTCGATCAAGACCCGCGAGTGGACCGCGATTCACCGCCGCCATCATGCCACCTGCGAGACCGAGAAAGATCCGCACAGCCCGCAAGTGCTGGGATTGAAAAAAGTACTGCTGGAAGGATCGGAGCTGTATAAACAGGCCGCCGACGAAACCACCCTGAACCGTTTTGGCAAGGGTACGCCGGATGACTGGCTGGAGCGGAACATCTACAGTCACCGGTTCGGCAACCTGGCGGGCATCGCCACCCTGGCGCTGATCAATATCGCCCTGTTTGGGCCGATCGGCATCACCATCTGGGCCATACAAATGCTCTGGATCCCCTTCTGGGCCGCCGGTATCATCAACGGTCTGGCGCATTTCTGGGGCTACCGCAATTACGAGAGCCCGGACGCGGCTCGCAACATCTCTCCGGTCGGCCTGCTGATCGGTGGAGAGGAACTGCACAACAACCACCACACCTATCCCAATTCGGCCAAGCTGTCGTCCCGCTGGTACGAGTTCGATATCGGCTGGACCTATATCCGCCTGTTCAGTTGGCTGGGCATGGCTAAAAACATTCGCCGCGGCCCGGTCGTCTACCGCGAGACCGACAAATCCCTGATTGATCTGGAAACCGCTATGGCGGCGGCCAATGATCGCTTTCGCATCATGGCCCAGTTCCGGCGTCAGGTATTGCGGCAGGCCATTCGTGAAGACCGCACCGTCCGGGAAACCGCCGGCCGCCACTATCGCCGACTCGCCACCTGGCTGACGCAAAACCAGGAGCATTGGGACGAAGCGCGCCATCAGTGGATGGACCAGTTTTTCGACAAACATCCGGAGCTGCAGAAACTGCATGCTCTGAAAGAAGAACTGAACCAGATCTGGGCCTTGCGCACCCGCTCGCGCGATGAACTGGTCACCGCTTTCAAAGCCTGGTGCGAGAAAGCAGAAAACGCCGGTTCGGATGCTTTGGCGGAATTCGCCGCCACTCTGCGTCAATATCGCCTGCAACCGGCCCATCTACCGGCGCGATGATCGATACCAACGCCCTGGCTCGGGAACTGGACGCCCTGCGCTGTCAGGGCGAAACCATTCAGTACAAGGCCATGGCGGAGCAGCTGGGCATTCAGCCACCCCGCCAGATCCAGCAACTGGCCACCCTGCTGGAAGCCATCCAGGAAGACGACGCCCTACTTGGCCGGCCGCAACGTGCCGCCCTGGTCATTCAAAAGGGCGGCAAACCCATTCCGCGTCAGGGATTTTTTCAAAAGCTGAAAGCGCTGGGCATCTACAACGGCAGCGACCAGGGGCCGGAAGCGGAAATGTGGCACCAGAACGAACTGGAAAAACTCTTCACCACGGATACGCCCGACTCGCCCACTTCGATTTGACCGGCTTCCACCAGGCCGGTCCCTCCCCTACAATGCCCCGCTGTTGCATAGACGGAGTCCGTTGCCATGTCCGAATACACCCTGTATCACAATCCCCGCTGTTCAAAATCCCGCCAGGCCAAGGCATTGCTGGACGAACAAGGCGTTGCCTATGAGACCCGGCTGTATCTGCAGGACCCGCTCAACACCAGCGAACTGAAAGCCCTGGTCACGAAATTGGGCATCGAGGCCACCGAGTTGCTGCGCACCAAGGAAGCGGAATACAAGGAAGCCGGTCTCTCCAAGAACAGCACCGCCGAAGAGGCTATCGAGGCCATGGCCAACTTTCCCAAGCTGATGGAGCGTCCGGTGTTGACCGGTCCCAAAGGCGCGCGCATCGGCCGTCCACCCGAAGCCATTCTGGATATTCTCTAAGCCACGGAGCAGCGATCCGGCCCATGCCCTACCTGTTGATTCTGTATTACAGCCGCCATGGCAGCCTGGCGAAGCTGGCCCAGTGCCTTGCCGAAGGGGCAGACGAAGTCAGCGGCATCGAGGCCCGACTGCGCACCGTCGCACCGATTCGGGCCGATTTCGAGGAGCCCGGTGACAGCATTCCGGATGACGGCCCCTTGTATTGCACTCTGGACGAACTGGCTGATTGCGCCGGTCTCGCTCTCGGTTCGCCGGGCCGTTTCGGAAATATGGCGGCACCGCTGAAATATTTCCTTGAGCAAAGCACACCGCAATGGGTGTCCGGCAAGCTAGCCGGAAAACCGGCCGGCGTGTTCACCAGCACCAGCACCCCCCATGGCGGCCAGGAAGCGACGCTGCTGTCGATGATGATTCCGCTATTGCACCACGGCATGCTGATCCAGGGGCTGCCGTTTACCGAATCCGGCCTGCACGATTCGTTGCACGGTGGCACGCCCTACGGTACTTCTCACGTCGCCGGTCCCGACCACGCCGACCCGGATACCGCCGTGCGTCTGTTGGCCAAACGACAGGGACGCCGCCTGGCCGAACTGGCACTGAGGTTGAATCATGAACGCTAAACCATCCCCGCAGACCGTCCGCGTGAACGCCAAACTGCGACTGAGCTACTGGTTGATGCTGCTCTCCATTCTCGGCGGCGCCTTCCTCTACGGTCCCGACTTCGGCACCATGCCGATCGGGCAATGGGTCGCGTCCTGCCTGGTCATCGGCTTCTTCATCAGCCTGCCGTTGCTGATGTTCATCCTGACGGCGCATCGTCCGACGCCGGGCGGTGTCAGTTGGATGAGTTTTCTGCTGCTGGGTTATCTGGTCTTCGGGATCGTATTGATCTTCTCTCCGAACGGGTTGTTGGCCGGGCTTTTACTGACGGGGACCACCCTGAGCACTTTTTTCTACGCCGTGGTTTGGTTGCGTCCATTTAAGAAAGCGGCCAAGGCCAGCAACAAAAAGTGAAGTAGGGTGCCATGAGACCAGTTGGATTACGCCCTAAGGGCTAATCCAACCTACTGAGGCTAGCGCCGGATACCGGGTATACGTATTCGGGGATGTCGACAGCCAAGGATGGCTGTCGCCAAGCCCCCATGGATGGGTTCACGGCGAGCGATGTGTCGCACCACCCGAATAGGTATACCCGGCAGCCGGTGCGGGTTTTGGCACCGCCCCAGGGAGGGCTACCCCCGTCTCAGGGGCGTACCCAACCACCAAACCAAAAGCAAACCCGCCACAAAACCTTCAACCGGCGGTAAACAGCTTCGAACGCACCATTTTTCGGTACTCCCCGGGGCTCAACGAGAGCTTCTCCCGGAACACCCGGCCGAAATAGGCGTTGTTCGGAAACCCGCTGGCCTCCCCCACTTCCGCGACCGTCAAATTGGTATCGCGCAGCAACTCCCGCGCGTGTTCCAGCCTCAGTCGCAGTACATAAGCCATGGGACTTTCCCCGGTGGCCTCGCGAAAGCGTCGACTGAAATTTCGTTCGGACTGTTCGAGCAAGGTGGCCAGCAGGGCTACAGTGATGTCTTCGGTCAGATGCTGACGCACCCAGGACTGGACCAGGCTGATGTCTTCGTCGTGATGAACCGCCCCACCCGGCTCGAAATAAGGCGTCGAGAAAGTCCGTTTCAGTTCGTGCATGAACTGGCGCTCCACCACGGCCAGGGCATCCTCGCCGTAGGTCTGCTCGATCAAAAACAGCACCAGGTCGGTCTGGGAATTGATCGAGCCGGCGCAATAGATGCCGTCTTCATGGGTTACGAAATGGTGGCCTTCGAAACGAACCTCGGGAAACCGATTCCGGAATCGATCGAGATAATACCAGTGCGTCGTGGCGACCTTCCGGTCCAGCAAGCCGGCCATGGCCAGATGCCCCACTCCGGTGCCGGTCGCCGCCAGTCGGGCGCCGCGTCGGTACTGTTCGGCCAGCCAGCTTTGCAGCCGTCGCCCCTGGCTGATCGACGGCCAGGGCGTGCCCCACATCGGGGGAACGAAGACCAGATCGGCATCGTCGGCGTCCTCGAACCGGCAATCGGCCTGGATGTTCAACCCTCCGGTAACCCGGGTCGGTCCGGTGTGCTCGCCCACCAGTTGCACGGATAAACCGGGTGTCCAGCGACGACGAACCCGATGACGACTGGCCGCGAAAAACATCTCCACCGGCAGGGCAATGCCCGTCAGCAGAGCCTGAGGGCTAACCACAAAGGCAAGCTTCATGAAACTGTCCTGATTAGGCTATTATTCGTCTGTATAGTTATACCATCCCGTCCGTCACCACACTATAGTGCCCTGCATTCCTGTTATTGCAGACCGAGACAAAGGCTTTCTCATGAAAAAGTTACCCGTGATTGTCGGGTTCGGTGGCATCAACGCCGCCGGACGGGTTTCCATGCACCACGGCTACCGCCGCATGGTGCACGAGGCGCTGGACGACGCCCGCATGGCCGGCACCTGGGAGGACCTGGCGACGCTGATGCGGCTCAAGGACTCCGCCAACCCGCGCGATGCCATCCTCGCCGGCACTCTGATCCGCCGTATCGAGGCCGAATCCCACTACGACCCCGCGGCCGTTCCCATGCATCGCAAGGCCACGCTGAACCAACCGGGCGGCCTGAGTTTCCATTTGAGGCGCAACCAGTTGCCGGAAACGATGCCCGCCGGCTGGACGGTCGAACCGGTCGAAGGCAGCGGCACTCAGGTGCGCGTCACGGTCGATTCGGACCTGCCCATCATGCTGCCCGATCAGTACGTTTCCCGGGTTTCCTCGGCCGGCACCCTGCCCACCGGATTCAACCCGGCGGACTACTACAATGCCGCCCACCACCCGCGCGGACTGCAAATGGCCGTTTATGGTGCCTCCGACGCCATTCAGTCCATGGGTGTGCGCTGGGAAGACGTGCTGGAGCACATTCATCCCGACCAGGTCTCCGTCTACGCCGGATCCGCCGTTTCCCAGATGGACCAGGCCGGCTTGCGCGGCCTGTACCAGAACCCGATGACCGGCAACCGCATCACCTCCAAGATGATGCCGCTGGCCCTGCCGGAAATGGCGGCCGACTTCGTCAACAGCTATATCCTCAACAGCGTCGGCAACACCGGTTCGAACGCCGGGGCCTGTGCAACCTTCCTCTACAACCTGCGTCAGGGCCTGATCGACATCGAGGCGGGCAAGTGCCGCGTGGCTGTGGTGGGCAATTCCGAGGCGCCGGTCGTACCCGAGATCATGGAAGGCTTCCGCATCATGGGCGCCCTCGCCGAGGACGAACAACTCAAGCAGCTCGACCAGAGCGAGACGGCCGACAATCGCCGCGCCTGCCGTCCGTTCTCATCCAATGCCGGTTTTACCATGGCCGAATCCAGCCAGTTCATGGTGCTGATGGACGACGAACTGGCCCTGCAACTCGGCGCCACGGTCTACGGCTCGGTCGCGGATGTTTTCGTCAATGCGGACGCCAACAAAAAATCCATTTCCGGCCCCGGCGTCGGCAATTACATCACCATGGCCAAGGCTACGGCCCTGGCGCGCGCCATCCTCGGCGACGATGGACTGCAACGCACCTTCGTCATGGCACACGGTACCGGCACACCGCAAAACCGTGTCACCGAATCGCACATCTTCAATGAGATCGCCCAGACATTCGGCATCGACAACTGGGCCGTGTCCGCCATCAAGTCGTATCTGGGTCACTCCCTCGGACCGGCAGCGGCCGACCAGTTGAACGCGGCTCTGGGTGTCTGGTCCGAAGGGTTCATACCGGGTATCCGCACCATCGACCACATTGCCGACGATGTGCATCGCGACCGCCTGAACATTGCCATGAACCACCTGGCGGTCGGCGAGCAAGGCGAAGACATGCTCGGCACCCTGATCAATTCCAAAGGCTTCGGCGGCAACAACGCCAGCGCCCTGGTGCTCTCGCCCAACACCACCCGCTCGCTGATGCAACAACGCCACGGCGAAGCCGCCCTGACCCAGTGGCAGCATCGCAACGAAACCGTTCAGGAAACCCAGGCCGCTTTCGATGCCCGGACTCGGAAGGACGGTTTGCAGGTGATGTATTCCTTTGGCGAATCGGTCATGACCGACAAGGACGTGCAACTGGACCGCGACAGTGTGAAATTGAGCCGGTTCAGCCGTAGCATACAACTACCGGGCAGGAATCCTTTCGTGTAACTCAAGTTTCGGAATTCGAGCTGGCTGTGAGGTAGTGGCCCGCGTCGGCTACCGGGATATTCCGACAAACGGTTGAGGTTTACCACCAGCACGGTAAAGTGCGCGGGTCCGAGTAACCGCTGAACAATGCCGATGAGCCGAAGCCGTTTCGAGAAATTCAAACAGGTCCTGCGTCAACGCCAGCATGACATGACCGTGGTCACCGACCAGGTCCACAAGGCCCAGAATATTTCCGCCATGATCCGCACCGCCGACGCCGTCGGCATTCCGGAGGTGCATATGGTCAAACCGGTCCGGGGGCATCTGGTGTATCACAACACAGCCGGCGGCAGCGGCCGTTTCGTCAGCACCCGGGTCCATCCGGATATTCAAACCGCACTGGATACGGTGCGGGGCAAGGGCATGCGATTGCTGGCCGCCGCCTGGTCGGACAACGCCGTCTCCTATCGCGATATGGACTACACTCAACCGTTCGCCCTGGTCATGGGAGCGGAAAAATACGGCCTGAGCGAGACCGCCATGGAGGCGGCCGATGCGCACCTGACCATCCCGATGATCGGTATGGTCGAAAGCTACAATGTCAGCGTCGCCGCGGCCATCATCCTGCAGGAAGCCATGCACCAGCGGATGCGATCCGGACACTACGATTTGCCCGACCCGACCGACGCGGCCAGCCGGAAACAGCTGTTTCGTTGGGCTCAGCCCAAGATGGCGGCTTACTGCGACCGCCACAACCTGCCCTACCCGGATCTCGATGAGGACGGCGACCTGATACCGCCCGAGGATCCGGCCTATCGAGGTGCCCTATGAGCGAAGTGGATCGAACGGTTCGACTGAGTGACGCCGAGCGTCGACGCATCATCGACCGGACCAACTGGGTCTGTGTCGTCGTGGACGCCATTTCTTTCATCATCAAGCTGGTGGTGGGCCTGATGGCCAAATCACCGGCGCTGATCGCCGACGCCATGCACAGTCTCAGTGATCTCGCGGCCGATGTTCCAATTATTCTGCTCGCCAAGATTTCGCATCAGGACGCCGACGACGACCACCCCTATGGCCACGCCCGATTCGAGACGCTGGGTACCGTCATGCTGGGCGGCCTGCTACTGGCCGTAGCCATCGGCATCGCCTTTGAAAGCGTTCAACTGCTGTTTTCCGATCAACGACCGCTGCCCAGCATTGCAGCCCTGATTACCGTGCTGATCGCGCTCGCCCTGAAAGAAGGGCTGTTTCACTATGCCATGCACAATGCCCGCAAAACCCGGTCGCCTTTGCTGGAGGCCAATGCCTGGCATTCGCGTTCGGACAGTCTGTCATCCCTGGTGGTCCTGGTCGGCATTGTCGCCACCCTGCTCGGCTATCCGCTGATTGAAATTCTGGCTGCCATCGCCGTCGCCGGCCTGATCGGCCGAATGGGCGTCAAGCTCGCCTGGGAAGCCATTCAGGAACTGGTCGACCGGGGGGTGGATCCGGACCGTCAGCGGGACTATCAGGACGCCCTGGGCTCGGTACCCGGCGTCAAGGATGTTCATATGCTGCGTACACGCATGATGGGACGGGATGTCATCGTCGACGCCCATGTCCAGGTCGGTGGCTACCTGAGTGTTTCCGAGGGCCACCAGATCAACGAGTGGGCCTTGAAGACGTTGAAGGACCGGTTCGAGGAAATCTCGGATGTGACCCTGCATATCGATCACGAAGACGACGAGCGGGATCATGAAAGCCGCCCGCTCGCGCCACTGCGCCCGACGATAGAAGGGCTGCTGCACGAGCGCGGGATCGACGACTATGATCGATTGATCATTCACTATCGGCAACAGCAGGCCGAACTGGAGCTGCGCTTTGCCGATGCCGACAGCCTGCGCAATGCGGCTCCGGTATGCAAAGCTGTCGTCGAGGAAGTGCCCTGGATACGCCAGGTGGTGTTGACCGAGGCGGGTCAGGCGTTTCGCAGGGATTAAGGCAGAGGAGACGGACCTTGCGGAGTGCAAGGTCCGTTAGCGGTGTAGTCAGTCAATCAGGACGCTGATCGTGTCGGTAGCCAGTATGGCGCCGGTCTTGTCGATCACTTCCACCTTCCAGATTCCGTCCCATTCGGGCAACAGTTCCTTACTGGAATAAACGCGCCAGCGCGGCCCGCCAATATCGAAACTCACTTCGGCCATCACCTGGTTCTTGTAACTCCACCGATGGGTGACGGTGGCGCCCGTCATGTTGCGGATCTCGGTGAAGTAGTACAGCGGATTGATGTTGGTGGCGTTGGTGAGTTGGTCGACCGGTTCCCGGTCTGCGATGTTGCGGGTGAACTGGTGTCGGGGAACCTCGGCCCAGGCCGTCAACGGCAAGGCGAGGCACAGCAATGCGGTCAGCAGGATCTTTTTCATTCTTGGTTGTCTCCTTCTTGGACAGGTCCTGAGTATTTAAAGGTCGCACGCTCGTGACGTTTTGTAAACGCCCTCTTGGTCTTAGCCAATGGTTTGGTTTCGTGGCTCATTCCTGGTGGCTGGGTTTGCATTTGTGCCCTTGGTCCGTGCCAGCAGTAGGGGGAGGCTTCCTCGGGGTCGCCGTAAATACATCCATGTAGGCTAGGCGGCAGCCATCCATGGCTGCCGACTTCCCCGAGGAAGCCTCCCCCTACTGCTCGCACTCACTCTCGAAATCCAATGACCAAAGACCCACTGCAGAGGTGCCTATAGTCGTTTGGACGAGGTAATAACTACGAGTGCCTGGGGAGGGGGTAGGCCTCATCGGGGAAGTGGGCGGCATGGATGCCGCCGTCTAGCCCCCATGGATGGGTTAAGTGGGCGGCATACCGCGCGACCCCGAGGAGGCCTACCCCCTCCTCAGGTACGGACCATTGGCACCAAACCAGACCATGCCACCAAGGCCGAGGCACCCAATCATCCGAGGGACTCTAAGCCTGCCCGGGGATAGGCGATAACGGTGGGACGACGTCTGCGTTTTGCGCGCGGTGGCGGAGCCAGTGGTCCATGAGGACGATGGCAAGCATGGCTTCGGCAATGGGGACGGCGCGGATGCCGACGCAGGGATCGTGGCGGCCCTTGGTGATCATCTCGGTGGCTTCGCCCTGCCGGGTGATGCTTTTGCCGGGAATCGTGATGCTGGACGTTGGTTTCAGGGCGATGTGGGCTTCGATGATCTGACCGGTGCTGATGCCGCCGACGATACCGCCGGCGTGATTGGAAAGGAAACCTTCCGGGCTCAGTTCGTCACGGTGTTCCGTGCCTTTCTGGTGGACCGCCGCGAAGCCGTCGCCGATTTCGACGCCCTTCACCGCATTGATACTCATCAGCGCGTGGGCGAGTTCGGCGTCCAGGCGGTCGAAGATGGGTTCCCCGAGGCCCGGTTTGACACCGACGGCCTGGACACTGACCCGGGCACCAACGGAGTTGCCTTCCTTGCGCAAGGCAGTCATGTAGTCTTCAAGTTCGGACACGCGCTCGGGATCGGCGCAGAAGAAGGGATTTTCACCGACAACGGACCAGTCCTTGCAACCGAGTTCGATGGGCCCCAGTTGGCTCAGATAGCCGCGTATCTCGATGCCTTGAGCGCGCAGAAACTGCTTGGCAATGGCGCCGGCAGCGACGCGCATGGCGGTCTCGCGGGCGGAGCTGCGACCGCCACCCCGGTAGTCGCGGAAGCCGTATTTCTGGTCGTAGCCGTAGTCGGCATGCGCCGGACGGTAGGTGTTCATGATCTCGGAGTAGTCTTTGCTCCGCTGGTCCGTGTTTTCGATCAGCAGGCCAATGGGGGTACCGGTGGTCCGCCCCTCGAACACGCCGGACAGAATACGAACCTGGTCGGCTTCGCGGCGCTGGGTGGTGTAGCGGCTGGTGCCGGGCTTGCGACGGTCGAGGTCGGTTTGCAGGTCGGCTTCGCTCAGTTCGATTCCGGGAGGGCAGCCGTCGACGATGGCACCGAGCGCGGGACCGTGGCTCTCACCGAAGGTGGTGACGGTGAACAGTTTTCCGAATGTGTTTCCAGACATCTTGGGGTGACTCTCTCTCGTCCGTGGCTGTCGGTTTGTTCCGCAGCCAGGTTTCATCTGTGCTTGGGTGTCATGCAGTGGTACTCGCCCCTGCCCTCACCTGCCCGCCGTTGATGCAATCACGTCTAGGCTGGGTCGGTCCGACGTCTCGGCCGCCCACCAAGGCAACCTGTTAATTATTCCAGACTCGTACCACCGCCGCTCTTCCGGCATGGGCGCGGTCCCCGGTTTCTCCAACCCTGGTGGTGGGCCGTGCCCACCCTACTGTCGTTCTCTTAACGCTTCGGCGCTGATGACGAATACGCCATGGCCTCCGCTGGCGAACTCCGGCCACTCGAACGGCAGGTCCGGATAGGCCTCGATCAGGGCGGCGGCACTGTTGCCGACTTCACAGACCAGCAGGCCCTGGTCGGTTAGATAGTTCGGCGCTTCTTTGAGGATACGCCGGACAATGTCCAGTCCGTCCTCGCCAGCCTCGAGCCCGAGCCGGGGTTCGTGATGAAACTCCTCGGGCATGCTGTCGAGATCCTCGGTGTCGACATAGGGAGGATTGCTGACGATCAGGTCATAACGCTGGCCATCGAGGGATTCGAACAGGTCGCCCTGGAAGGCGCTGACCTGCCAGCCGAGATCCTTGGTGTCGATGTTGTCGATCGCAAGGCGAATCGCGTCTTCGCTCAGGTCACTGAGGTGGACCTGGGCGTCCGGAAAAGCCCGGGCACAGGCGATGCCGATACAGCCACTGCCGGTGCAGAGATCAAGGATGGTCTCGGGTTCCGAGTCGATCCAGGGTTCGAATCGGTCCTCGATCAGCTCGGCGATGGGCGAACGGGGAATCAGGACTTCGGGCGTCACCTTGAAGGGTTCGCCGAAGTACCAGGCCTCGCTCAGCAGGTAAGCCGTGGGTATGCGATCGACACAACGCCGCTGGATCAGGGCCCACAACCGGGAACGCTCGGCGTTGAGCAGTCTTCCGTACAGAACCTGCGGTGGAGCGTCCCAATCGAGGTGCAGGCCGCGCAGACACAGGAAGACGGCTTCGTCCCAGCCGGATTCGAAGCCATGCCCGTAAAACACCTCATGCGCCCCCATCTGGCTGGCGGCGAAGCGAACCCAATCCCCGAGGGACACCAGTTCGCTCAAGCACTCGGCCTGGCGGTCCGGATCGCTGAATTCGGTCAGTCGGGCTGGGTCGGTCATAGGGCCTCTTGTTTTGCGAATGGCGTAAGAATGCGTAGTGGGCGGAGTATACCTTGGATCGAGGCGGAACTTGAGGGGTTCGGCGGGCGTTTTTAACAGGGCTGTGTTTCAGGAGCGGGCCGGGAGCTTGCCGATCCCGGCTCAGCCGAGGACGGATTCCACCCAGCGGGCCACCGGTTCCGGCGTTTCCATGTGTTCATGGTGATTGCCCGGAAAGACCTGGCTGTACAGCTCCGGCACGCAGGCTTCCCGGCCCTGAATCAAGTCCATGACCTGACTCATCGGGCTACTTTCGAAAATCGCCAGGTGTACAGGGCAGCGAATGCGCCCCAACAACGCCCGAATTTGCGACTCGGTCAGTCGCCAGGTGCTCTCTTCACGCAGGCGACGGTCGTAGCGATGGAACCAACCCTGGTCGTTGACGCCGACACCCCGCCAGGACAACAGCCGGGCACTGCGTTCGGACAGCGGAAACCGCCCTTTCATCCGGGCCTGCCAGAGTTGGTCGGGGTTTCGGTAATAGCGTCGACGGGAATCGACGATTCCGCGATTGTCGTAGATCCGCTGCAAGCGATCTAGATTGCCGTCGTCGGTATCCGCCACAGGTCCCAGGGCATCGAGTGCGATCACGGTACCGATCCGACCGTCCACCGAGGCCAGCATCTGTGCCAGGATGCCACCCAGCGAATGACCGAGCAGGTCGAACGACGGCCAGGCCAGTTCGTCCAATAATCGACCCAGGGTCGGCAGCCACTGCATCAGCGTCCAGCCTTCCCCCGCGGGCAGCCCTTCGGAGCGACCATGGCCGGGCAGATCGATGGCCCAGATTTCGACGCCTTCGATAACATCGCCCATCGGCTTGAAGCTCATGGCGTTGTCGAGAAAGCCGTGGAACGCAAGCACCGGTCTGCCCCGCCCGAACCGAACCCCTTGGATACGTCCATCCAATAACGAGAAATCGCGCATGCTTCAGGCTACCTTCCGGTGCCGCAGGCGATCGATCATCCGGTGAATGTCGTTGGCGGTTTCCAGGGGATGCTCAAACGGAAACATATGGCTGCCGGGGACCCGCATACTTTGAAAACCCAACTCGCGCTTCATACGCAGGTACTGACGCTTGAGCACCGTATCGGTATCGCGCCCGACAATGACCCCACTGGGCACATGAATCTGGTTCGGCCGGGGCGCCAGGCTATGCGGCACCGTGCGGAAAATGGCCAGTTCGACGGCCAGTTCATAGGCCAGTTCGATCCCGCCTTCCGGTGAAGGTCGGGTCGCGCTGGCGAGGTAATCGCGCAGGCATTGCTCATGGAAGTTGCGGAACAAGCCCCGGGTCTTGAAGTATTCGAAGGCCGTCGCTTCATCCGGCCAGTGCGTACGTCGGTTTTTGGAGCGACCGGCCGGAGTCACGTTGTCGATCAGCCCCAGGGCCTTGATGGTCCGTACGACCCAGCTTTCCCACCGACTGAAGACCGGCACGTCCAGCATCACCACCGCCTCGAACAATTCCGGCCGTTCCAGGCTGGCCATCAGCGTCAGACCGCCGCCCAGGGAATGGCCGACACCGATTACGGGCCGGTCGCACTGGCGTTCTATGCTGTCGATGAGCTGGCGCTTGAGGTAAGGCCAGTTGTTGGTGACGGGGTACTGCGGATCATGCCCGATCAGGGGCAGATTGCACACGTCATAGTGCGGAGCCAGGGCATCGAAGATGACGCCGTAGCTGGCCGATGGAAAGCCGTTGGCGTGTGCGAAGTGTATTTGCGGTTTCATGGTGTGAGACAGCCGTAGGACCAGCCGACAATCTAGCGTAACATCGACCAATATTCAAACGGCCGTTTGAATAAAGCGCTCAGCGCAACCACATCAATGTGGCGCCACCCGGGAACCAGTCCTCGGCTTCCAGGCAGGCCAGCCCCGCCGTGTGCAGGTGCAAAGTCCCGCGTTCGCCGACCAGATCGCACAGCAACTGACTGAGCAACGGATTGTGGCCCACCACGAGAGTGGTTTCCGCCTCGCCCGCCTGCAACAGTGACAGCGCCGCTTCGACGGGCTGTTCCGGCGTCAGACTATCGTCCAGAACCGGTTCGATGCCGGCCCGGGGCTTCATCAGCTCCGCCGTCTGCCGGGCCCGCAGGTAGGGGCTGCACAGAAAACGCGAGACCGGTTCAAGGAAGTCGGCCTTGTCGAGCACGGCCCGGCGGCCGGCTTCCACCAGGGCCCGGCCGGCGTCGTCGGTTTGATACGGCTCGGCTTCACCGTGTCGTAACAGATACAGCCGCATGGTCAATCCTTGCGTTCTTCGTCTGAGTCGGAACGGGCGTCGTTGTCGTCTGTCGGCTCATCCGTTTCGATCGGGTTTTCGTCTTCCGGACGTACGGCATCCACATCGCTGCTCGGCCAGTCGTCGAATGGAAACGGCTTGCGCGGGGTGTTGAACAGCAGAAAATCGACCACCTGCCGCTGGTACCGCGCCAATGAGACGCTGAACCGTCTCAGACGTCCATCCGGCCGGGTTTCGAACCAGCGCCAAATCCATTGCACCAAGGCCATCAGGCCGGTGACGAAATAGCTCAACCGAAGGATGAACCAGAACAAAATCATAAAGAGAATGCGCAGCCCGTGGCGCTCCTTCTCTTCTCGGTCCAATGTTGCCATCAGATACCCGCTCCCATGAATTCGACATCCTGTGCCAGGTCACCGGACATTAGGTTGCCGGCGACATCGCGGATGGGTTTGTCTTCGAAGATGATGGCATAGAGGCCACTCACAAGCGGCATGTAAATCTGCATCTCGGCGGCCTTGTCGTGCACCATACGCAGGGTATTGATGCCCTCGGCCGTCTCGCCGACCCGCTTGATGGCCTGCTTCAGCGAATCACCTTCACCAATGTAATAGCCTACGCGGTAGTTGCGGCTGAGTTTAGAGCTACAAGTCACGATCAGGTCCCCGACACCGGCCAAACCGAGGAATGTCATGGGGTTCGCCCCGAGACGAACCGCGAAGCGTGACATTTCCGCCAGCGCCCGGGTAATGAGCGCCGCACGGGTGTTTTCCGCCATGCCCAGGGCCGCCGCCAGGCCGGAGACAATGGCGTAGATGTTCTTCAGGGCACCGGCCAGTTCAACGCCGTAGATATCCGGATTGCCATACACCCGAAACGTCTGGTTGCTGAGCATCTGCTGGACTTTCTGGCGCAATGGCTGGCTGTACGAGGCGACGACGGTGGCGGAAATGTGATGATCTGCGATTTCCTTGGCCAGGTTGGGGCCACTGATTACACCGATGTCATGATTCGGTGCCTGTTCGTGCAGTATCTGGCTCATCAACTTGAAACTGACCGGCTCGATGCCCTTGGTCAAACTGATCAGGGCGGCATGAGGCTGCAACAGCGGGACCGCCTGCTCGACCACGGCCCGAAACGCCTTGCTGGGCACGGCGACGAAGACGAAGTCCGCGTCCTGGACGGCTTCGGTCAGGTCGAGTTCGGGGGTCAGATTGTCATGGAGGTGATAGCCGGGCAGATAGCGGCTGTTTTCGCGGTTCTTGAGGATGTCGTCGGCTTGTTTTTCACTGCGCATCCAGAGTTTGACGCGATGGCCGTTGCTGGCGGCGATGTTGGCGATTGCCGTGCCAAAACTGCCGCCCCCCAGGACTGCGATGGCCTGAGGGGTTTCCAGGGAGGTGTTGTTCACGAGCTTTCCTTAGGACTGAAAAATCCTGTTCAGTGGGTCGGCTGGTTTTCGAGACACTCGACCAGTTCGTGGAACGTCTGGCGGTTTTGCTCGTTCAGCGACATAAGAATCTTGTGGGCTTCCAGCACGCGATCGCGCGCGGACATTTCATCCACCGGCTGGGGCGTTTCCTCATTCAGGGAAGCATCCGGCTCCTCATCCACATTCGAATGGGGAACAATGACAAAGACCCGATCCCGGAACCCCATGGTTTCGATGATGCGGGTGATGTCGGGACGACTGGAAATCAGGGTGGGAACATGACCCATGGCCGGGGTGGCCAGACGGGAAACCTTGGCGAGCATGCCGAGGCTGGTGCTGTCGATGCCTTCAGCCTCGGTCAGATCGACGATCACCGAGGTGAACACGGGATCTTCCACCATTTTTTTCAAACAGTTATCGAGTGTCGTACAAAGCGTCATACGCACGTCCCCTGTCAACTTAATGACATAGGCACCTGCCTTATTAGCCATCAAAACACGACCGGTACTCATCTATGATACGACCTAATTGACCTTTTCTACCGTTAACACTGTGATGTCATCGGGCGCAGACTGGGTTTTTCCGGATTCGGATATCTGCGTCAGGAAGTCGACCATAGTATGGGTTGGGTCCGCCCCTAACTCAAGTAAATGCGCTTCTTTTTCTTGTAATGTCGAGTCATCCAGCAGTTCCAGAAAACCGTCCGACATGACGGATAATCGCTCGAAGCCGTCAAGATCCAGTCGTCGGTTTTCATAGTGGGCGTCGTCGAACAACCCGACGGCCAGGTTCTCCGGTTCGATGGCGCGACATACCTGACGGGTGCAGATCACCGGTGCGGGGAAATGCGCGGCGGAGGCATAGTCCAGCCGACCTTCTTCGGTGTCGATCACCCCGTAAAACATCGTGGCATGCTTACCGGTGTGAGTCTTCATCAATTCGAGGTTGATCTGGCGCAATACCTGCGCCGGAATCAGCACGATGTCCGAGGCATCGTTTTCGATCTCGTCTCGATACCGATCGATCTGGTTCTTGATCAGCAGGGTGATCAGCGCGGAACTGGCCCCGTGACCGGATACATCGGCCACGTAAAACACCAGTTTGCCCGGCACCGGCTGAAAATAGTCGACCAGATCCCCACTGAGGTAACTGGACGGGACCATACGGTGGTTGACCTGATAGCCACCATGCTCCAGCGGGAATTCCGGCAATAGCCGTTGCTGAACCGCCCGCCCGGCTTGCAGATCGAGCTTGAGCCGGTCCACATGGTCCTGCAGCTCCTGGTTCCGGGCTTCGAGTTCGACCCGGTAACGGTAGTTTTCGCGGATTAATAATGAGCGTTCCAGTGACCGCTCCACCGAATGTTCCAGCACCCCGAGATCGACCACCGGTTTCATCAGATAGTCACTGGCGCCAAGGCGCAGCGCCTCCACCACATCGGTCATGACACCGGCACCGGAAACCACGATGACCGGGACCTCGTCGGTCACCTCCATGATGCGGCGCAACAGCTGGAGGCCGTCCATGACCGGCATGCGCAGGTCGCAAATCACAAGATCCGGCGATTCACGCTCGAACAGTTCCAGGGCGGTCTGGCCGTTGTCGGCTTCCAGAACGGTGTAGCCACTGTCTTCCAGGTAGGCGACGATGGAATCGCGGACGGCTTTTTCGTCGTCGACGACCAGGAGTTTGGAGTCGGTTAAGAGCATCTGGTTGACTTCCATTAGACGTTAGAGGCAAGTTAACGGGGTGGTGCATCGAACGCAATAGATGATCGCACCCGACTGACGGCTTTCCCGGCAACTTGCCGGCTTCTTGATCGAGGCCACAGCGCCCTTCTCCGACGAGGTGACAATGAGTACAGCGGATCGGGAATACAGCGAAAAACGCGATTTCATTCGCATGACCATGAACGCCCAGGCCCAGGTATACCTGGATGGGGAACCCCAACCCCTGATCGGCCAGTGCAGCGACCTGAGCGCCACCGGTATGAGCCTGAGTCTGGATCGACCGGTGCCCGAAAACACGGAGCTACGGGTTGTGATTCAGTCACCCAATGAGCAGTTCCAATCACTGGATGCGCGCGCCATCGTCATCCGCAGTGTGGCGGGCGACGACGGCCGGTACTTCCTCGGGCTTCAAATCAAGAACCTGACCTGAAGCGAACGGCCGCATCACCGGGGCGGCCTAGAAAGATTCGTCGACGAACCCTTCCTCGTCGACGTCTTCTTTGCGGTCGGTACTGTCAATAAAGCTGTCCGACAAGCTCTGACCGTCCTGTACGTCATATTCCCGCTTGGACAGATAAGCCTCGCGTATCACCAGATATTTGTCGCCACTGAGCAACCCTTCCGAAGCCAACAGATCCGCCCGGGTCTGGATGCCATCGAGAGCCGCCAGCCCGCCCCGTTCCAGCACGTTCAACTCGGTGTACTGCAGGGGACTGAGCCAGACATCCGCCAATGTGCCGGAGCCGTCACGCAGGGTGGACGGCCCGACAATCGGCACTACCAGATAAGGCCCCGTCGGTACGCCCCAGCGGCCTAGCGTCTGGCCAAAGTCTTCCCGTTCGACCGGCAGTCCGATTTTCGTGGCGACGTCGAACAGCCCCCCGATCCCGACCGTGGTATTGATCATAAACCGGCCGGAGGAGGACAGCGTTGCCTTCCACTTACCCTGAAACAGATTATTGGTGGCGTTGCGCACCTCCCCGATGTTACCGAAGAAATTGCGCACCCCCCGTTCGAACGGGTCCGGCGTGAATTGGGTATAGACTTCGGAGACCGGTTTGAGAACGGCCTGGTCGATTGCGTCGTTGAAGACGAAAACAGCCCGGTTCACGGGCTCGAGGGGATCTTTATCACTGGCGGCCCAGGCGGCATTGAAGCCAACCGGGCTCGACAACACGATACAGACGACGAGGAGACGTCGGGGGAACTGGGTCCATTTCAGCATCGAGCGATGTTCAACCTCAGGCTGTGGTTCGGTAATCCTTCATCCAGTCAGCCAGGGCTTGTTCGGCACGGCTAGGTTGATTCTGGTCGTTGGACCGGATGTCGGGGGTCTTGGTCCGCGGACTGGAAATGGGCGCTTCCTCGGGGGCCGGACCATAGCCGTTCAGCAATTGCTCAAACGCACTGGGTTGCTTCCTGGCCGGGGCCGGGGCTGGAGTGGTATCGACCTGCTTGCGCATCCGTTTTTCCAGATGCTTCACACGATGACCCACCCCGATGGCACCTTGATTCATCATCTTCATTTCCTGACGAAAGTAGCGATGCTGGCTGACCAGCTTCTGCTCCAGACGGCGGATCTTACGAGCATGATGCCAGAGGTTGGCCGCCAGAAGCAAAACCAGCGTGCCCAGGATAACAACGGTGCTGTTGGATTGAATCAGGCTTTGAACAGTGCCGACGGTGGATTCCATGGGATGGCCTCTCGGATTTTTGACGCTTGAGAGGCCTTATGCACAAGCCAGGCCAGTTACAACGTTTGCTATGCCGGCGGCGAGGGATGGATGCGGGCAATCTTGGATCAAGGGTGGGGATGTGGCCGATTGAGACCTTTCCCTGTCGCGGGGGCGCCTTTCCTTGGCGGGTATGTTTGTCGCTTTCGTTTAAAGCTCGGCGATCTCCTGCCATTCCCGCTCGGTGAGCAGTTTTTCGATCTCGATGAGGATGAGCAGGGTGTCGTTTTTGTGGCACACACCCTGGATGTAGCGAGAGCTTTCGTCGTTGCCGACGTTGGGGGCGGTTTCGATTTCGGATTCGCGCAGATAGACGACTTCGGCGACGGAGTCGACCATGATGCCGACCACCTGGTCGTCGGATTCCAGGATGACGATGCGGGTGTTGTCGGTGACTTCTTCCGGGGCGAGGCCGAAGCGTTCGCGGGTGTCAATGACGGTGACGACGTTGCCGCGCAGGTTGATGATGCCGATGACGTAGCTGGGAGCGCCGGGTACGGGGGCGATCTCGGTGTAACGCAGGACTTCGCGGACCTGCATGACGTTGATGCCGTAGGTTTCGTTTCCTAGGCGGAAGGTGACCCATTGGAGGATGGGATCGTCACCGGATTTCGCTGTTTGGGCTGTCATGATTCAATCCTCTTGGATTCTAACGTACAACTATAGTTCACCCGTGGTGTTGGTCCAACCTCGGGGATTGTCCTCTGTTTGTCCCGCTAAGTGGTTTAACCCACATCCGGGAACGGGGAGCCTCATCCGGGGTCGCCGTGAATACGTCCATGTAGGCTTGACGGCGGCATCCATGCCGCCCACATCCCCGGCTGAGGCTCCCCGTCCTCGGCTGTTAGCCTATTCCGCCATTCTCTCGTTCATTTCACACCAACGCCGTTTTAGCGAAAGCATTCAAGTCCACAAGCGCGCACATTTGGTCGATCACCGTACCCGCCAACCAGGGTCGACTGGTGCGTTTGGTGCGCCATTTGACGTCTTCTGGCTCCAGGGTTATGGAGCCTTCGATGGCGTGGCAGCCGAAGGCCCAGTCGGAGCCATGTACACCGACGGCGTATGCGAGGTTTTCTGCGCTCTCGGGTCGGTAGCGTTCAGGCATGACGAGCCGGGCGGTGTCGACGACGCGGATGTTCTTTTTGTCCTGCTGGATGGGTAACAGCCCGAGGAACCATTTCGGTTGGTCGAACAGGGGTGTGAGTTCGCGCTCCAGCGGGTGGATGTTGCCGAGCAATAACAGCGGGACGGCGAGTTTGAGGCCGTCCACGACGAAGACGAGGCAGTCGAACCGTTCCTGGGCCCAGGCCGGACGACCGTTGTCGAGCCAGCGGCTGAGGTCGTGCGGGTCGATCTCGTCCACGGGTTCCGGGGTGGCTTCTTCGGTTTCAGGCTCGGTGGCGACCGGCTCGATTTCGGGCTCGACCTCTGGTTCCGGCTCGGGTGCCACAGGTTGAGGGGCCGGATCGGCCTTGAGTCGGGTTTGGGGCTCGGGTTCCGGTTCGGGTTCAGCGAGAGCCTGCTCCGGCACGGGGTCCGATGTTACCGGGAGTTCGACCGGCTCGTAGGGCCAGTCGTAGGTTTCCTCGGTTTGGCTCTGCGTGGCTTCGTGCAGCATGGCGTCGAGGTAGTTGGCGAGCGTTTTGTCGGCGGCCAATTCTCTCGTTTGGGTACGATGCTGACGGTTGTCCGGCTTGTCTTTGCGCGAGGCATGGGCGTTCATGGCATGCCCCCTGCCCCGCCGGGTCTGTCTGTTCTGAGCTGCATGTCACAGGTACGGCACAACGTCATGATCAGCTCTCTAATCCGTGGACAACAGGGATTTTAGCAGGGACTGGTAGGCGCGCGCACCGCGACTGTCGGGGGACAGGGCGGAAATGGAGACGCCTTCGCGGCTGGCGTCGCGCAGCCGGGTGTCTACGGGTATGGCGCTTTGCCAGATGTGGCCTTCGTACTGTTCGCGCAGGCTGCGCAGGGTCTTGATGGAGGCCTGGGTACGGCGGTCGAACATGGTCGGGATGATGAGGTAGTCGAGGCTTCGTTTTTGCGAGGCGGTGACCATCTGGATGGTGTGAACCATGCGTTCGAGGCCCTTGAGGGCGAGAAATTCGGTCTGGACCGGCACGAGCAGGCGTTTGCAGGCGGCCAGGGAGTTGATCAGCAGGACGCCGAGCAGCGGCGGTGTGTCGATCAGGGCGTAGTCGAAGTCGTCCCACAGGCGCGCCAGTGTTTTGGAGACGACGAGGCCCATGCCTTCCTGTTGGCTGACGTTGCGTTCGAGTGTGGCCAGGGCGGTACTGGCGGGCAACAGGGACATACCGGGCTGGCTGGTTTCGAGCAGCAGTTGGCCGGGCAGGTCGTCGGGGACCTTGCCTTTGTTCATGAACAGGTCGAAGACGCTGTGGCTGAGGTCGTCGGGGTTGTTGCCGAAGTAGCTGGTGAGGGAGCCCTGGGGGTCGAGGTCGAACACGAGGACACGATGGCCCTTTTCGGCGAGCATGGCGCCGAGGGTGACGACGGAGGTGGTTTTACCGACCCCCCCTTTTTGATTGGCAACGGACCAAACATGCATGGTTCTTTTCCTGTCTACACCTCAGTTTTAGCTGGGTTTCCAACTGTGCCGGGAACCCGCGCCTGCTGCCGGTGGTGCTCCAGCCGGGTCGCCGTGAATACATCCTTGTAGGCTAGACCGCAGCATCCATGCTGCGGACTTCCCGGCTGGAGCACCACCGGCATCAGTCGCTTGCCATCTCGATTACCGCTAAAAATATCTAAACACTCATAGCGGTGTACCAGCTTTTGTATCTATTCGTTAAGGCTCAGCAAATTCCGGTCCAGTTTGTCCACCCTGCCCTGCTTCCCCCGGCACGGTCAGGATATTGGGGCCGCCGAGCCGGGTGACGACGATGCTGACGCGCCGGTTGCGCTCGGCCCGGACCGGGTTGGTTTCGTCGAATTGGGGTTGAAACTCCCCGAATCCGACGGCGGACAAGCGCTGGCCGGAAACGCCAGCCTGTTGCAGGTAGCGGACAACATTGGCCGCTCGCATGGCCGACAGTTCCCAGTTGGTGTCGAATTCTCCGCCTGCCGGGCTCTGGTCGGTGTAGCCTTCGACGGCGACCGGGTTGTTGAGCGGTGCCAGTATTTTGGCGATTTCGTACAACAGGGCTTCGGCTTCATCCGTTATATCGGCCGATCCCGGTGAAAATAAAATGGGTTCCTGCAGATTGATTTCGAGCCAGTTTTCGGTGCCGCTGACGCTGATCAGTTGATCCTGGATGAGTTGCTGGAACTGGCTTTCGGTGCGCTGACGAATGTCCAGGAGGGTGGATTCCTGGTGGTAGGGTTCGGTATCGGCAAGGTCTTCCCGGGTGCTGGGTATGGGTTCGGGGCGATACAGGGGGTTGAAGAGGTCCGGGCCCTGGGGTGTGCCTTCAAGTTCGATGGGTTCGATGGCGCTGGGTTCGACGTCGAATATTTGCAGCAGGGTGCGGCTGACGTTGCGGAATTTCTCTTCGTTGATGTTGGATATGGCGTACAGGAATGCGAAGAAGGCGAACAGGAGTGTGAGAAAGTCCGCGTAGGAGATCATCCAGCGGAGCTGTTGCGAGCCTTCGAAGCGTTGCTGGCGACGGCGGCGGCGTTTCACTCTCGATACTCCCGTAGGCGACGCTCCAGTACGCGTGGGTTTTCGCTGTCGGCGATGGCGAGGATGCCGTCGACGACCATTTCTTCGAACGCATAACGCTCTTCGGCGATGGACCGCAGGCGGTTGGCGACCGGCAGGAAGAAGAGGTTGGCCAGGCCGACGCCGTAGATGGTGGCGACGAAGGCGGTGGCGATGCCGGCCCCGAGGGCGGCGGTATTGTCGATCTGGGTCATGACTTGGATGAGTCCGAGGACGGCGCCGATGATGCCCATGGTGGGCGCGTAGCCACCCAGGGCGTCGAACAGCCGGGCGGCTTTAAGCCAGCGGGCTTCACGGGAGTCCATGGCGACTTCGAGGCTGTGCTGAATTTTCTCGGCGGTCTCGCCGTCGACCAGCAATTGCAAACCGAGGCGTATGAAGTCGTCGTCTTCCTGGTTGGAATCGGTTTCGAGGCTCAACAGGCCTTTGCGGCGCGCCACCTGGCACCAGCGCACGAGTTTGCCGGCCGCCTGTTCGAAGCTGAAGCCGCGCCCGTTGAAGATCGCCGGGAAGTAGCGCCAGGCCAGGGACCAGGTCTTGGCGTCTGATTGCACCAGGCCGGCGGCGATGGTACCGCCCAGCACGATCAGGGCGGCGGGCATGTTGGTCAGCGAGCCGGCCTGGCCACCTTCGAGCAGGTGGCCGCCGAAGACGGCGATCCAGGCGAGTACGAGTCCGGCGAATGCGATCATGGCAAGGCCTCGGTTTATCCGGTGACGACGTCCACCAGGCGACGAGCCACTTCGTTCAGAGGTACGGTCTCGTCCGCCAGGTTCGCCTTGACGATTGCAGAAGGCATGCCATCGATGACACAGGTACTGGATTCCTGCGCCCAGACCACACCTTCGGTCTGCTTGATCAGGCGTGCGCCTTCACGCCCGTCAGCGCCCATACCGGTCAGTACCACCGCCAGGATGTTCTTGCCGTAATACTTCACGGCGCTGCCGAAAGTAACATCCACCGAAGGTTTGTAGTTCAGTCGTTCATCGCCGTCGAACACCCGGATGCGACCCTTGCCGGCCAGCATCATCTGTTTGCCGCCCGGGGCTAGCAAGGCTTCGCCGGGTCTCAAAGTATCGCCGTCGGCGGCTTCGCGGACGGTGATCTTGCATTGTCGGTTCAGGCGATCGGCGAACGCTCCCGTGAACGACCCCGGCATGTGCTGAATCATCAGAATAGGCGCCGGAAAGTTGGCCGGAATCTGGGTGAGGATTTTCTGCAGCGCCACCGGCCCACCGGTGGAGGTACCGAGCATGACCAAATCGAAGCGTTGCGGGTAACGTTTTTGCCCCTTTCGGGGTGCCGCGGGAGCGGGTGCCGGGGCGGTCGCGGCCGCCATCGCACGAGGCTTGGCCTGGCCGGCAATGGCGATGATTTTCTCGCACAGGGCCTTTTTCAGGGCGGTGGGGCCTCCGGCGACGTTCTCGTAGCTTTTCGGCAGGTAGTCCACGGCCCCGGCGTCGAGGGCATCGAGTGTGACCCGGGCGCCGGCCTGGGTCAGGGAGGAGAACATCAAAATCGGCGTCGGCTGTTTGGTCATGATTTCCCTGACCGCCGAAATGCCGTCCATCATCGGCATTTCGTAATCCATCGTGATGACGTCCGGCTTCAGTTTGACCGCCTTTTCCACCGCTTCCCGACCGTTGGTGGCTTCGCCAATCACGTTCAACTGCGGATGTGAGTTGATCAGACCCCGGATACGCACCCGAAAAAAACTGGAGTCGTCGACAATCAACACCGAAATGGGCATTCATTTCTCCTCAAAATACAGAAGACCCGGTATCTTGCGAGCCACACCGGTGTCGTCGGTGCGGCCCTGCCGATACCGGGCCGGAATCCGGCTCACTCTAGCATACTGGCCGGACAGCCAGATCGGCGAATAACGTCGACACCGGCCGAATAATAGGTTGGCGGCATCCGATGGCCGCCCGGTCAGTTGCCGGCGTACGCTTTCAGCAGGCTGGGAACATCCAGAATCAGGGCGATGCGGCCGTCGCCGGTGATGGTGGCGCCGGCCATGCCCTCGGTCCCCTGCAACATCTGGCCCAGAGGTTTGATGACGACCTCTTCCTGGCCGATGAGTGTATCGACCACAAAACCGACTTTCTGGGTGCCCACGGACACCACGACGACATGCCCTTCTTCGGGAACATCGGCGTGGCTGGTACCGCGAATCAACCAGCGCTTGAGATAGTACAGCGGCAACGGTTTACCGCGCACCATCACCACTTCCTTGCCGTCCACGACATTGGTTCGGGTCAGGTCCAGATGGAAGATCTCGTTCACGTTCACCAAAGGCAGTGCGAATGCCTGATCCTCAAGCATGACCATCAGGGTCGGCATGATGGCGAGTGTCAGCGGCACCTTGATTTTAATGGTGGTGCCCCGCCCCTGTTCGGAATCGATATCGATCGTACCGTTCAGTTGGCTGATCTTGGTTTTGACCACGTCCATGCCGACACCGCGCCCGGAGATGTCGGAGATTTCCGTTTTGGTACTGAAACCGGGTGCGAAGATCAGGTTGTAGCATTCTTTATTGCTGAGCCGGTCGGCGGCTTCCTGGTCCATGACACCCCGATTCACGGCGATTTCGCGCAGTTTGTCCGGGTTCATGCCGCCGCCGTCGTCGCGGATGGTCAGCAGAATATGGTCGCCTTCCTGCTCGGCGGACAGGATCACGCGGCCCATACGGGGTTTGCCCGCCGCTTCACGCACGTCCGGCATCTCGACACCATGGTCGACCGAGTTGCGCACCAAATGCACCAGGGGGTCGGCCAGGGCATCGACCAGGTTCTTGTCGAGGTCGGTATCTTCGCCAATCAATTCCAGATTGACTTCTTTTTTCATATTGCGCGCCAGATCGCGCACAACCCGGGGGAAGCGCCCGAATACCTTCTTGATGGGCTGCATCCGGGTTTTCATGACCGAACTCTGCAAGTCCGCGGTCACGACATTCAGGTTGCCGACCGCCTTTTGCAGCGTCTCGCTTTCCAACTCGGAACCGAGCCGGACCAGACGGTTACGCACCAGCACCAGCTCACCGACCATGTTCATAATGTCGTCGAGACGCTTGGTATCCACGCGCACAGTGGTGTCCTGGGCACCGCCACTGGCTGCCGGCCGATCGGGCTGTTGTACCTTGGCGGCGGGCTTGTCGGCCTCAGGTTCGGCCTTCTTCGCGGCCGGCTCCGCTTTTTTCGCCGGAGCCTGCTTGGCGGCCGGTTCGGGCTTCTTGTCGGCGGGAGCCTTTTCAGCAGGCTTTTCAGCCGGTTTGTCGGCTGGCTTTTGCTGGCTGGTGTCGGGTTTGGATTCCGATTTACCTGCATCTTGGTCTGGCTTGGAGTCACTGTCAGTCGTACCGACCGCCCCCGCGTTGAACTTGCCCTTGCCGTGCAATTGGTCCAGCAGCGCCTCGAATTCGTCATCGGTGATTTCATCACCGCCTTTGTCGCTTGAGGTGTCCGGTTCGGCGGCCGATTGTTCGGGTTTGCCGGCTTTCTTGTCTGCTTTGTCTTCGACCGGTTTGTCGTCACCCTGGTCGGATTCACTTCCGACGGCACCGGGATTGAACTTCCCCTTGCCATGCAACTGGTCCAGCAACGCTTCGAATTCGTCTTCGGAAATTTCCTCGTCACCACCGGAATCGGTCGAGTCGCCGGCCGACTGGCCGGAAGATGGCTGGGTCGAGTCAGCCGCTTTGGCCTGGTCTTCGGGCGATATGGCGTCGAGCAGTTCCTCGAATTCACTGTCGGTGATGTCTTCACCTGCTTGCGGGGTTTCGGCGGCTTCGGATTCAGCGCCCTCGGCACCGTCGCTGTCATCAGTGTCGTCCGATCCCGAGGCCGAGAGGTCTTCTCCGGGTTTTTGCGGCTCGGCGTACTTGTGCAGCCAGTCCAGCAGGTCCGGATCGGCCGGTTCCGGCATGGCGCCGTTACTGACCGTGGCGAACATGTCGTTGACCGAGTCCAGCGCCTTGAGCACGGTGTCCATCAGGTCCGAATCGACCTGACGATGACCGTTACGCAGCGTATCGAACACGTTTTCGGCGGCGTGACAGCAATCGACCAGCGCCGTCAATTGCAGGAAGCCGGCGCCCCCTTTGACGGTATGGAAACCGCGAAAGATGGCATTGAGCAGATCGCGGTCGTCGGGAGAGCGTTCCAGTTCAATCAGCTGTTCAGACAACTGCTCCAGAATTTCCCCGGCCTCGACCAGGAAATCCTGTAATATTTCTTCATCAGCTTCGAAGCCCATGGCTACGCTCCCTAAAACCCAAGACTGGACAGCAGGTCATCGACGTCATCCTGGCTGGACACGACATCCTCGGCTTCGGTGTCGATTTGGGGGCCTTGCCCCTTGAGGTTGTCCTGTTCCGCCTTGACTTCGCCGTCTCTGACAATACCCGTGATTTCTTCCACCTGGCTGGCCATGAAGACCAGATCGACCAGGCTGGCTTCGACCTCCTTGACCAGCCCGGTGACCCGATTGATCACCTGACCGGTAAGATCCTGGAAGTCCTGCGCCAGGAGAATGCTGGACAAATTGCCGTAGAGTTTTTGGGAATGATCGCTGAGTTGGTTGAAAAAACCATCGAGCTGCCAATACAACTCACGAAATTCCTCGGCGCTCATGTCGCGGTCGATCAGCCGCTTCCACTCGCCTTTCAGACGTTCGGCCTCGGAGGCGAGCTCGTTGGCCACCGGCATACTTTCCTCGACCAGATCGAGCGTCGTGTTGGCGGCCTTCTCGGTCATCTTGATCACATAGCCGAGCCGGTCGGTGGCTTCGCTCATCTCGGAGAGCTCTTTGACCTGCTCCCCGGGTTCGGCGTCGATGTGGAAGTTGGTGATCGCGCTGTGCAATGCTCGGGTCAGCCGCCCCACCTCCTGATAGAGGCCGCGATCGCGGGCATCCTGCAGTTCCTGAAGCGTTTCCAGTGCGGATTCGATTTCCCCGGACTCGATACGCTGATGCAATTCGACGGCTTTCTGCTTGAGGACGGAGGAAAATTCACCGTCGGAGTGCGATTCGTTGCGCGCTTGCTGTAATTTCACCAGGATGGCGACCGCTTCTTCGAGGTTGTCGCCCTGGACTTGTTCCAGCAGGGCCGGCGCCAAGGACTTCAAAGTATCCTGGAATTCCTGCGATAGTTTACTTGCTTCCGCCATAGTGGCCTCTTGGTTGAACCCCGACTTCGCGACTTCAGCTATCCACCCGTTCGAATATCTTCTCGATCTTCTCCTTGAGAGCGGCGGCGGTGAAGGGTTTGACGACATAGCCGTTCACACCGGCCTGGGCAGCGGCCACGATCTGATCCCGTTTGGCTTCGGCCGTGACCATGAGCACCGGCGTCGTCTTCAGGCGTTCATCCGCCCGGATCTTTTTCAGCAGATCGATACCGGACATGCCCGGCATGTTCCAGTCGGTCACGACGAAATCGAAATCACCGCTTTGCAGCATGGGCCAGGCGGTTGTGCCGTCATCGGCTTCGTGGGTGTTGCTGAAGCCCAGGTCACGAAGCAAATTCTTGACAATGCGACGCATCGTCGAGAAATCGTCCACAACCAGGATTTTCATGTTTTTGTCCAAGATGACCTCCTATAGCCTCACCCGTAATGCTCGGTACACTGTTAATAATAGACGCTGATGACCGGCTAGCCAGTCCTGTCCGCTCCGAGCTCCCGGTTTCGGGGCCCGGCAAAGACAGGCTCGGGATTTGTCGCATCCCATTGGTGGCCAGCAGTACCCCGGCGGAGGCGTGCCTGTCAGCTTCCGCTGATACCCACTGTTTTTTGTATCGACCAGCGCTCGCAAAAGTTTAGGCACGTCATCCGGGTCGGTCGAAACCGGCGTAGTTTACCCCATAGCCGGAAGGGACACACGCCTGGAAAGAGGTCGGGAGAGGTTTGGAAAAGCCGGAGTAGAACTACCAGTCGCGCATACGGGCACGCAGCCGTGCGGCGGCCTGGGTATGGATCTGACTGATGCGGGATTCGCTGACCCCGAGTACGGCACCGATCTCTTTAAGGTTCAGCTCTTCGTCGTAATACAGCGACAACACCAGTTGCTCGCGTTCGGGTAACTGTTTGATAGCGTCGGCCAATTGGCGGTTCAACTGGTCGGACTCGACGTCCCGATGCGGTGCCGATTGCTGGCCCCGGTCAGCCTGGTAATCCTGCAGGTCGCCATTGCCCTGCTCCACCAGTTCCTCGAAACTGAACAGGCGCGAACCATGGGTGTCTTTCAGCAGGCTGTAATAGTCATCCAGGCTCATTTCGAGCGACTGGGCGACTTCGGAATCCTGGGCGTCCCGCCCCTCCCGCATTTCGATCTCGCGAATGGCGTCGGCGATGCGGCGGGAATTACGGTGCACGCTGCGCGGTATCCAGTCGCCCTTGCGCACTTCATCGAGCATGGCGCCGCGAATACGGATACCCGCGTAGGTCTCGAAGCTCGCGCCCTTGGAGTGGTCGTAATTCTGCGCCGCCTCGAACAGGCCGATCATGCCGGACTGAACCAGGTCTTCGAGTTGAACGCTTTCCGGCAGACGAGCCAACAGGTGATGTGCGATGCGTTTGACCAGCACACCGTGTTCGTCCACCAGTTGGTTGTAGTCAACCCGTTTTTCGGTCTGATACATAGTGTACTGTTGCACCGACATCTCAGGCCACTCCGGCGCCCTGCACCAGTCGCTCCACGAAGAATTCAAGATTACCGCGCGGTGATTGCGGCAGCGGCCAGGTTGCGACCTTTTGCGCCAGCGAACGATAGGCGATGGCCGCCTTGGACCGAGGATAGGCCTCGATCACCGCTTTCTGGCGTTGTACCGCCTTGCGCACGGACTCGTCCATCGGCACCGAGCCGACATACTGCAAAGTCACGTCCAGGAAGCGATCGGTCACCTTGACCAGTTTATTGAATAGATTCTGACCTTCTTTCGGCGTGCGGACCATGTTGGCCAGCACCCGGAAGCGATCCATCTTGCAGTCCCGGTTCAGAACCTTGATCAGGGCATAGGCGTCGGTGACCGAAGTCGGTTCATCGGTGACGACGATCAGCGTTTCCTGGGCAGCGCGCACAAAATTGGTCACAGTGCGGGAGATGCCAGCCGCGGTGTCGACGATCAGCACGTCCATCTGGTCGCCCAACTCGCTGAAGGCGCCAATGATGCCGGCATGCTCGCGTTCGCCGAGGTTGGCCATCTGCTGGGTGCCGGACGAGGCCGGGATAACCTTGATGCCACCTGGGCCCGGAACCATGATGTCCCTGAGTTCAGCCTCGCCGGCCAGGACATCGGCGATGTTCTTACCCGAGGAGATACCCAGCAGGACATCGATGTTGGCCAGACCCAGATCGGCGTCCAGCAACACCACCCGTTTGCCTTGTTCGGCCAGCGCCACGGCCACGTTGACTGAGACATTGCTCTTGCCAACGCCTCCTTTACCGCCGGTGACGGCCAGGACCTGTATCGGTTTCAAACCACTCATTCGATTCATCTTCTCCAGTTACCCGACAGTATAGGCATTCAGCTCGCGACAGCCAATTTCGGATGGGTCTGCGAGAGCCCCCGTGCCAATCGTTTGACCAGGCCGGCCGGATCGCAGCGGTGAATGTCCTTCGGGATGTTTTGTCCGTCGGTGCTGAACCACAGCGACCAGCGATGACGCAATACGCAATCGAAGATACTGCCAAAACAGGGCGCTTCATCCAGTTTGGTAATGATAGCGCCGGCTATATGGCGGCCCGGGAATGCCTGGACGAATTGTTTCAGGCTATCAGAATGTGCGGTCGCCGGCACTACCATGACGGTTTGCAGGCGCCGATCCAGGTCGGTGTCGGCCACGTCTTTCTTCCATTGACGCATGGCTTCCCGGCTGCCGCTGGTGTCGATCAGTACCAGCGAGCGACTTCCCAGGCCATCCAGCACCCGGCTCAGAGACTGTCCCTCTTTCACCCCGACAAATTCGACACCCAGTATCCGGGCGACCAGGGCCAGTGAATCCTGGGCGCCCAGTTGAAAATAGTCGGTACTGACGATGGTCACCCCTTCCGGCCCCTGCTCTTTCACGTAGCGAGCGGCCATTTTGGCCAGCGTCGTGGTCTTGCCGGCACCGGTCGGGCCACAGAGCGCAATCATGCCGCCCTGAGCCAGCGGGTCGAACATGGGAACCGACAAACCCGCCGCCAGACGCCCCAGGAGCCGACGCCAGTTGGTGTCGAGCGGTGTTTCGGGGTCGAAATGACGCAGCAGGGAGCGCTGCACAGAGCCGCTGAGACCCAGCGCCTGGAACCGCGCTTCCAGTCGTTCCAGTTGGGGCGATTGTCTGGGCATGGGCGGCTCGTTCAAAAAGTCGGTCTGGCGTTGCAACAGGCGGCGCAGGCTGTCGATCTCTTCGCGCATGACGGACATCAATTCGCGTTCCTGCTGCCGATCGAACCCCGCCGGCTGTTCCGCTCGGGGCGATGACGCCTCACGCGCCTCCACCGGTTGCGGCGTCGGTTCGGGTATGGGAGCCGGGCGTGCCCGGGGTGTCGGCTCCATGGGCTCCGGCCGTTCGACCGGTGTTTCGGGCTGCCCGAAAGCAGCCCGATTCTTGGGCGCCATGGCCTGCAGCAGTTCCTGAAGGGTATTCTGGTCCAGTTTGGACTGGCCGCCACCGGATTCGGACTGAGGTTTGGCTTTAATGATGGCATCCGGATCCGGCTCGGGCCCCCGCTGAGCTTCGTATTCAGCCAGATCGGCCTCATCGACGCCGGCGACGATTTCCAGCCCCTGCGCCAGTTTTTTGTTGGATAGGATGACCGCACCGGGCCCCAGGGCATCGGCGACCTGCTTCAATCCGACTTGCATGCTGGGCACGACAAAGCGTTTCACTTTCACGGGTTAATCCTCATTGTCCGCCGACCGTAGCCACGATGGTGATGTGTTTGTTGTCCGGTATTTCCTGGAAACTCAGTACTTTCAGGTTCGGTACGCCGTGACGAACGAAACGCGCCAACAGCATCCGTATCCCCGCCGAAACCAGCAATACCGCCGGCTTGCCTTCGCTTTCCAGGCGCTGGACGGTCTCTTGCAGCGATTGCTGCAGGCGTTCCGCCATCCCCGGTTCCAGGGCGATACCGTCAAGATTCCCGTCACTTCCGGCCTGTTGAACAGTCTTTTGCAACAACTGTTCCAATGATCGGTCCAACGTGATCACCGGGATTTCCCGTTCGTTGCCGACGATGCCCTGGACCACCAGCCGGGACAGCCCCATACGCGCGGCATTGGTCAGCGCATTAATGTCCTGGGTCTTCGGCTGCAGGTTGGTCAGCGATTCGGCGATGGTTCTCATATCCCGCACCGGAACCTGCTCCATCAGCAGGTTCTGCAAGACCTTGAGCAGTTGGCTGAGCGACAGGGTGTTGGGCACCAGTTCCTCTGCCAGCTTCGGCGATTTCTTGCCGAGCAGATCCAGCATCTGCTGGACCTCCTCATGGCCCAGTAGTTCGTGGGCATGTTGTTGCAACAGATGATTGACGTGGGTGGCCACCACGGTGCTGGAATCCACAACCGTGTAGCCCAGCGTCTGGGCCTTCTCTTTCTGGGTCGCTTCGATCCAGACCGCCTCCAGGCCGAATGCCGGGTCCGTGGTCTTGATGCCGTCCAGGGGGCCGAATACCTGACCCGGGTTGATCGCAAGCTCCCGATCCGGATAGACCTCGGCTTCGGCGATACCGACACCCATCAGCGTCAAACGATAGGCATTGGGCATCAGGTCCAGGTTATCCCGGATGTGTATGGACGGCACCAGAAAGCCCAGTTCCTGGGACAGCTTCTTGCGAATCCCCTTGATGCGTCCCAGCAGTTGGCCGCCTTGGCTGCGGTCCACCAGGGGAATCAGACGGTACCCCACTTCCAGGCCGACGATGTCCACCGGTTGAACGTCGTCCCAACTCAGTTCCCGGTTCTCGTCTTCCACCCGGGCCACGGGAGGTGCGCCCTCCACTTCGCCCTGCCGGGCCGACCCCGCGCCTCCGCCCGGCCCACCCGGACGGCCACCGCCGGCCCCGGCTTTCGGCGGCGGCGCACCGGGCAGGAAGGACTCGCCCAGCGCCAATTTCTGGCGGTATTGAATCAGCAGAGCCCCCAGCGCACACAGAAACGCCAGAGACAGGAAGACGAAATGGGGCATCCCCGGCAGGATGCCCATGATAAAAATCAGGAAGGCGGCGATGCCCAGCACTTTGGGTGTGGCGAACATCTGGTTGATGATCTGTTCGCCGATTTCCTGACTGTTACTGTTGCGGGTCACCATGATCGCCGCGGCAACCGACAACAGCAGACTGGGAATCTGGGCGACCAGGCCGTCACCAATGGTCAACAGAGCATAGCGCTGTACGGCCTGATTGAACTCCAGGTCGTGTTGCATCATGCCAATGGCCAGCCCGCCGAGAATGTTGATGGCCAGAATCAGCAGACCCGCTACGGCGTCGCCGCGTACGAATTTGGACGCACCGTCCATGGAGCCATAGAAATCGGCCTCCTGGGCGATTTCCGTCCGGCGCGTCTTGGCCGTTTCGGCGTCGATGAGGCCCGCGTTCAAATCGGCGTCGATCGCCATTTGCTTGCCCGGCATGGCATCCAGGGTAAAACGGGCGCTGACTTCCGAGACTCGACCGGCACCCTTGGTGACCACGACGAAGTTGATGATCATCAGGATGGCGAAGACGATGAAACCGACCGCATAGTTCCCGCCGATCAATACCTCGCCGAACGCTTCGATCACCTTACCGGCCGCATCCCCGCCTTCATGGCCGTAGAGTAATACGACCCGGGTCGAGGCGACGTTCAGGGCCAGGCGCAACAGGGTGGCGACGAGCAGAATGGACGGGAAGACGGCGAAGTCCAGCGGGCGCAGGACATAGATGGTGACCAGCAGGACGACGATGGACAAGGCGATGTTAAAGGTGAAAAAGGAGTCGAGGACGAACGGCGGTACGGGCAATGTCATCAACCCCAGTACCATCAACAGCATCAGCGGTACGCCGACCAGACGCTGCGTCATGATTTTGGCATTGGAGCGGGTGCTGTTCATGACCGCGGTACGGTCAAGTCCGCGAACCTGGTTGCCGAATCCTTTTACGTTATCGAATAGCGCCATCTGTCAATTTTCAGACGAATCAGGGAGTTATGTGATCTATCGCAAGGTTTGGGCCAATCGTCTTGGTTCAGTGGCGGGAATCCGTGTCGGGTGGCGGGTAGGCTTCAGTCGGTCGCTGCAAGTACATCCCTGTAAGCTCGGCGGCAGCCATCCATGGCTGCCGACGTCCGCCTGAAGTCTACCCGCCACCCGACACTCGATTTCGTGGTCGCTTATCCAACCCGTCCCTTTGCTTGGTTGAACCGTAGGTGGGATCGGTCCGACGTCTCGGTAGCCCGAAGGGCGTAATCCAACATCACGTCGGTGGCGATGAGTTGTCCTGTGGCTCCGTCATATCTGTTGGATTACGCTCCCGCTAATCCAACCTACTTGACTACTTGACCGGCTTTGCGGCGAGTGCCAGGTGGTGGGTATGTCTCAGTCGGACGTCGGCAGCCATGGATGGCTGCCGCCGAGTGTACATGGACGTATTCACAGCGACCGACTGAGGCATGCGCACCACCTGGCACGGATTCCTGGCAATCAAAGTAACGCTGGCGTGAGGGGAAAAGGGCTACTCATCCTCACGCAAGTCATTCGGAATGGGACAATCGGGTCGGCCTTCGGGTTTGGGGGCATGACCCTTTTTCCACTGCTCGGTCTGGTAGACGTAGGCAAGCACCTGGGCGACGGCGATGTAGAGCCCTTCGGGGATTTCGCCGCCGATCTCGGTATGATGGTAGATGGATCGGGCCAGCGGCGGAATTTCCATGACCGGTATCTTGTACTCGGTGGCGATTTCGCGAATCTTGAACGCGACCTGATCGACGCCTTTGGCGAGCATCACGGGTGCAGGCATGGCGTTGGGTTCGTATTTGAGCGCGACGGCGTAGTGTTCGGGGTTGGTGATGACGACATCGGCATCCGGTACGTCGGACATCATGCGGCGGTTGGCCATTTCGCGTTGCAGTTGGCGAATCTTGCTTTTGACTTCCGGCTTGCCTTCGGTGTTTTTGAATTCCTCTTTGACCTCCTGCATCGTCATGCGCAGTTTTTTGGTGTGGCTGTAGATCTGGAACGGAATGTCGAGCGCCGCGATGATCAGGGTGCTGCAGCACATCAGCAGGAAGGTCCAGGCCAGCAAAAAGGCGGCGTGTTTGACCGAGGGTTCGGTCGGTTCGAAGACCATGCTGATGAAATTGCCTTTCAGGCCAAACAACAGTATCGCGGAGATGGTACCGACCAGCAGGATCTTGCCCCACCCTTTCAACAATTCCACCAGTGAATTCAACGAGAACATCCGCTTGAGACCGGAAAGCGGGTTGAGCCGGCTGCCCTTGGGTGCGATGGCTTTGGTGGCGAAGTTCCAGCCGCCGAGACCGATGGGTCCGAAGAACGCGGCAACCAGCAGAAGGATGAACAACGGAATAAGCGACTTAAGCGCTTCGTAGGTCGAGACTTCCAGGTACCGCATGGCGACGGTGGTGTCCCAACTGGCGTAGGCGTCGAACCCGAAGTTGAATTTCATGATGTCCATCAGGGTCGCGGCCATGCCGGGGCCGAAAATCAGAAAGCCGGCGGCGGCGGCGACCAGGATCGCGGAGGTGTTCAGCTCCTTGGATCGGGCGATGTTGCCCTCTTCCTTGGCCTGCTTGAGTTTTCGTTCCGTGGGTTCTTCCGATCGCTCCTGGGAGCTGTCGTTTTCTTCGGCCACGATGCACTCTCCTCAGTTAAGCCTCAGTTAAGCAGCAATTCGCGCATAAAGCGCACGTGTTCGTTCAGCAGTTCCTGGACCATCGGAAAGGCGGCCCAATAGCTGGCCCAGACGATGACCAGACCGGCCAGCATGGTGATCGGAAAGCCGAGCACGAAAACGTTCAACTGCGGCGCGGCGCGGGTCATGATGCCGAACGTCAGGTTGACCAGCAGCAGCGCCGAAATGGCCGGCAGGGCCAGCATCAGCGAGGCCTGAAACAGCCAGGCTCCGAATTCGGCGACGGCCATGAAGCTTTCCCGGCTGAAGCTGACCGGGCCGACCGGCATGATCGAGAACGATTCGGCCATGACTTCGATCACGACCAGATGGCCATTGATGGCCAGAAACACCAGGGTCACCAATACCTGGTACCACTGACTGAGCACGGCCACGGAAATGCCGTTCGCCGGGTCGACCATGGATGCGAACCCCAGCCCCATCTGCATGGAGATGGTCTGACCGGCGAGGATGAAGACCTGGAGGATGGTAAGCACGATGTAGCCGAGCGTCAGACCAATCAGCACCTGCTGGGCGATGATGACCAGACTCTCCATACCCGTCACCTCGATGACCGGCATCGGCGGTAAAAGGGGTGACACCGCGATGGTCATCATAAAGGCCAGACCCAGACGGACGCGCGTCGGTACGACCTGGGCACCCAGCACCGGCACGATCATCAGAAAGGCGCCGATGCGAAAGAATGGCCACATGAAATGGCTGACCCAGCTGGCGATTTGCGCGTCGGATATTTCCATTCAGAGGGTCACCCGATCAATATGGGAATGTTCAACATCAATTGTCGGGTAAAATCCACCACCTTGCCGACAATCCAGGGGCCGGCGAATATCATCATCATCAATGTGATCAGCAGGCGGGGCAAAAAACTCAGTGTTTGCTCGTTGATCTGGGTGGCGGCCTGAAAGGTCGCCACCACCAGACCGGCCAGCAAGCTGGGGCCGATGATGATGGTCACGATCATGACGACGATGAACAGCGCTTCGGAAAACAGGTCCGCGATGTTGGCGGCTTCCATAGTCTGCGTCCTCCTAGGCGAAACTCGAAGCAACCGAGCCCATGATCATGGCCCAGCCGTCGACGAGTACGAACAGCATGATTTTGAACGGCAAGGAAATGATGATAGGGGACAGCATCATCATACCCATGGCCATCAGCACCGAAGCGACCACCAGGTCGATGATCAGAAAAGGAATGAACAACAGAAAGCCGATCTGAAACGCCGTCTTCAGCTCACTGGTGACGAACGCCGGTATCAGGATATTCAACGGCGTGTCCTCCGGCGTTTCGATCTGCCCTTCCTCATCGGCCAGACGAATAAACAACCCCAGATCATCCTCCCGGGTTTGCGCCAGCATGAAGCGCCGCATCGGACTGACGGCCCGATCGATGGCTTCCCGGGGCAGGATGTCTTCGTTGATGTAGGGCTGAATCGCCTGCTCGTTCACCTCGTTCAACACCGGAGACATGATGAAAAAGGTCAGAAACAAGGCCAGGCCGATGAGCATCTGGTTCGACGGTGTCTGCTGCAAACCGATGGCCTGCCGGAGAATGGCGAACACCACGATGATGCGGGTAAAACTGGTCATCATCATCAGCGCCGCCGGAATGAAAGTCAGCGCCGTCATGATCGCGAGGATCTGCAGCGTCACCGAATAGCGCTGGCCACCGTTGCCGTCCGAGGTGATGGTGATGGCGGGGATGCCCTGGGCTTCGACCAGCCCGGCGAAGAGGATCACCGGGACCAGAGCGAACAGGAACAGGAAAGAACGTCTAGCCGTTCTTGTCGGTATTGGAGTCTTGCTTGGGTGAGTGCTTGTGTTTCGCCAGCGGATCACTATCCAGCCCTTTCAATAAACCTTTCATCCGATCGGCGAATGGGCTGGCGACGGTGTTTTCCCCGATATCGATCGGCTCGTCGTAGCGATGCAAGGTGGTGATGCCGTTCGGCGTAACCCCCAGCAGGAGGTATTCATCGGCCGCCTTGACCAGCATCAGTTTCTCCCGGGTGCCCAGTGGCATGACCGACAGTACCTTGATGTGACGGTGGTTGAAGCCCGCACCGCCAGCCATTCGTCGTACTAACCAGCCACACGCAAAGATAAGGCCAATAATGAAAACCAGGGTCAGACCGAGCTTCATATAGTCGGACTGGCCGCCTGGTGCCGGGCTTTGGGCGAGCGCGACGGGCGTTGCCAGAAGCAATGCCGGCCAGGCGATCAGTTGCCCTGTCAATTTTTTGGTTCGGGTGTCAAAAAGCACGGAGTCTCTCTCAATGGGTCGCTATCTCAATCGCTGGATGCGTTCCTGCTGACTCACAACATCGGTCAGTCGAATGCCGAATTTTTCGTTAACCATCACCACCTCGCCATGGGCGATGAGGGTGCCATTGACCAGAACATCCAGGGGTTCACCGGCCAGGCGGTCGAGCTCGATCACGCTGCCCTGGTTCAATTGCAACAGGTTGCGAATCGGGATCTGGGTATTGCCCACTTCCATGGAAATGGTCACCGGGATGTCGAGAATAACATCCATGTTGGGTGTGTCGCCCTGGGAGTCGAAACCGCTCGGTCCGCCGAACTCTTCCAGTGGCGCACGCGCCGTATCGTCGGCGTCATCCTCATCGTCGCTTTCATCATCGCCGGACTCCGCCATGGCCGCGGCCCACTCTTCGGCCAGGGCTTCGTCGTCCTGTGAAGTCTCGGCATCCGTGGATGCGTTTTCGTTTTGCTCGTCTTCGGGGCGCTCGTTGTCACTCATTGTCCTGTTTCTCCTCTTTCTCTTGCTGGACCGCCTGACTAATCGCCTCGACGGCATGTTCTTCGCGCTTCTTACGGCGCTGGCCCAGCAAACGGGATTTCAGATCGCCCACTTCCCGGCCGTTCTTCTTCACCGGTTGGAGCACTTTCAATGCCAGGTTCTCGCCCGACTGACCCAGTTTGCATTCAAACAGGGGCACCTTGTTGGCTGTCAGGGTGATGGCTTCCGGCAACTCCACCGGAATAATGTCTCCGGGCTCGAGATCGACCAGATCGCGCAGCTTGATCTCGCGTTCCACCACCTTGGCGTTCACGGGCACCTTGGCGCGCAGGATATCGTGCCGCAGTGATTCGACCCAGCGATCGTCGATTTCGTCGACATCGCTCTGCACCCCGGCGTCGAGCACTTCACGCACCGGTTCGATCATCGAGTACGGCATGGTGACGTGCAGATCGCCGCCGCCACCATCCAGCTCGACATGAAAGGTGCTGACCACCACCACTTCGCTCGGCGAGACGATGTTGGCCATGGCCGGGTTGACTTCGCTGGAGACGTATTCGAAATCGACATCCAGTACCGCGCCCCAGGCCTCCTTCATGTCCTCGAACACCTGAGACAGCACCATTTGCACGACCCGAATCTCGGTCGGTGTGAATTCGCGGCCCTCGATCTTGGCGTGGCGTCCGTCGCCGCCGAAGAAATTATCGACCAACTTGAACACCAGTTTGGCGTCGAGGATGAACAGGGCCGTGCCGCGCAAAGGTCGAACTTTCACCAGGTTGAGACTGGTCGGGACATAGAGCGTGTGGACGTACTCGCCGAATTTCAGAATCTGGATGCCGCCGGTGGCCACATCGGCGCTGCGGCGCAGGAAATTGAACATGGAAATGCGGGTGTAACGGGCAAAACGCTCGTTGATCATTTCCAGGGTGGGCATGCGCCCGCGAACGATGCGATCCTGACTCGTCAGGTCATAGGATTTGACCCCGGTTTCGTCGCCGGAATCCTCCTCCTCGACAGCACCGTCATCGATCCCGTGAAGGAGCGCATCGATTTCGTCTTGTGACAGTAAGTCCTGCACGATTACACCTATTGCATCACGAAACTGCGGAACAGCACCGTTTCAATACCGGGGCGTCCGATTTTGTCCTGCATGATGGTTTGCACAGCCTGGGTCAGCTCACCGACCAGCTGTTCCTTTCCTTCGGCCGTTTGCAGGCTTTGATAATCCTGCTGCGCCAACACTTCGAGCAGCCGATCCCGAATCAGCGGCATATGGGCATTAGCGGCATCGATGGCCGCCCCGTCCCGCGTCATCAAACTCAGTTCTAGCTGCAGAAACCGTGTTCGCGCCCCGACAGTATAGTTGACGATGAAAGCGGGCTGCATGGCCAGGTACATGGCCGGCCCCTGGGGCGCCTCCTCGGCGGATTCTTCCGACATCTCCTCGTCTCCGGCCATCGAATCATCACCCCGGCTCAGAAAAAACAGGGTACCGCCGATGGACAGGGAGGCGATCAGGATACCGCCGCCCGCGATCATCACCATGCTCTTCAACTTGGAGCGGGCCGATTCCCCCGACTCGTTTTCGACCTGTTCGTCGTCTTCCGCCATGCCTGTCTTCCGTCGTTTGAATTCAGTACTGCAAAGGATGCGCCAGATTGTTCAGATTGAACAGCCGCGGTTCGCGTCGCTGACCCGCATACAGTCTAGCCAACCGGGATTCGATCAGACAAAATCGTCCACCAATCCCTGCCGCCATTGACGCAACGGCTCACCTCCTTCGTCGGCCAGGCCAGAGCCGGGCTCGCCGGATGAATCCCGACCGTCGCCATCTCCCGACTCATCGCCGTCGCTCTGGCCCCGGGACTCCTCGCGCACATCGAGATTGTCCAGCGACAGCCCCTGTTGCTCCAGGAATTCCCGCAACTTGGCGCTTTGGCTCTCCAAGGCTTCACGAACCTGCGGATTCTGCACCACGATCTGGACCTGGGTCTGGTCGTTCTGAACGGAGATTTTAATGTCCATCATGCCCAGCTCGGGCGGATCCAGCCGGATCGAGGCCTGCTTGATCTCACCGCGCGCCATCATCAACACCCGTTCGCCCAGTTGTCGGCCCATCTCATTGGCCATGACCGGTCGTTCCACCGCTCGCATCAGCCCCCGATCCACTCCGGTCAAATCCGGTTTCTGGGCCAACCCCTTGGCCTCCAGCACTGCGGTATCAGCCGCGTCCGAGAGCGAGGCCAGCTGCATGGGCGACTCCGACTCGGCTCCGGCTTTACGGGCAAAGGTCGCTCGCGCCATATCCAGCAGAGTGTTATTGAAGGATACGTCATTGGACGGCTGACTGGCACCGGTGGTCAGCAAGGCCAACTCCGGACGACTCATGTCCGGCGAAGACGGCAGACTGCCGTTGGTCGCGGAATTCAGTACTGTTTGCAGAGTCCGGGCGATAAATCGAGCCGGCGATGGCGGTTCTTTCGAATCACCCTCCGGTTTGCCTTCGCCCAGGCGGCGCATCTCGGCCGGGAACATATCGGCCAGCGACGCCAGCGGCGAAGGTCCACCATCCGGTGCGACGGTGGGAGCTTGTTCAGGATCGATCTCGGCCAGCCAACGGGACAACTCCTGATCCAGGTCGCCCAACAGCCGCGACAGGCCTTCGATCTGATTCAGAACCTCGGGGTCCATGGATTCCAGTTGTTCTGGGGTCATGGCGACTTCCGGCGGATTCTCGATCCAGTTTTTCAGCGCCTGCATCACCTGATCCACGCTTTGCTGGTCGAGCCCCAACTCCTGCTTCAGGAACTGGCTCAGCGGCCCTTCGCCATCGGCATTGGCTTCCTTGGCCAATAGCTGGTCAATAGTCTCGGTCAGATCTTCGAGGCGCAGCGAGAGATCGTCCAACAATTCAGTGGGCGAAACGTCCAGAGCGCTGTCGGCGCCCTCCCCTTGCCGCAAAAGCGGCAAGAACTGGCCCTTGGCGGTCTCGCTCCCGGCTTGCAACGGCAATGTCACCCCTTCCTTTACCGCCTCTCCGTCCGCCGACCGAGCCGCCAGGCTGTACTTCGACAGTATGGCGCCAAAGCCGCTTGGTGCGGACGTTTCAGAGGATTCGGACAAACGTCCCGGGGTTATGGTCGGGGTCGTTTCAACCGGAGATACGCTTTCCAAGCCGGGCAAGGACAACATCCACTCAGCCTCACAATTCATTGATGATGTGAGAGTCTCAGCAAATGGCAGGCCAATGTGGGAAGGCTTCTGTGAATAAAACGCAGATGGAATACAATCAGTAGGTTGGATTAGCCGAAGGCGTAATCCAACATCTCCAACCCGCGTGTAGATATGAGAGCCTCAAGAACTAACGTTGGATTACGCCTTCGGCTAATCCAATCTACAAACTGTGTCGGGTACGGACCACAGGCAACAGTTCACAAATAACGCTGACGAAACAGTGTGTCGACGACAGTCATTTCATGGTGGATGTTTTCCAGCAACTCCTTGGCGTAGACGATCCGTCCCTCTCGAGCATGGTCTTCCAGCTCCCGGCACAAAGCCGCCAACCGGGTTGCCCCGACATTCAGACTGCTGCCCTTGAAGCTGTGCGCCGCTCGCCGGATGTCCTCGGCCACGGTTGATTTTACCGTTTGCGCCAACTCGTCGTAGCGAACCTGGGCGTCCTTGAGGAAGGTTTCGACCAGATCGACGAAATCGTCCTCCAGCAGCGCTTCCAATTCGTTCAGGGTCGCTTCATCCAAATGATCCGACGGTTCCGGATTCTGTTCCGACATAAGAGTCCACTCCAAGATCCATCCACCAAATTCGCCTGTTGCTTCCCGACAGGTTCGTTTATTCAGGTACGCGTCAATTTTGCTTGGGCCAGCACACCGTGGCTTCCACGGTATTGCCCCGATCCCGGTATTCAAAGCGGTCGCACAGCTGGTGCACGAGCGTGATGCCGCGCCCACTGTAGGATTCGCCGTTCTCGTCGATGCCCGACACCATCCGTTGATGGTCGAAGCCGGGACCGCTGTCCGAGATCCGCAGGCTCAGTTCGCCGCCCTTGCCCACCGGCCGATGCCGGATGTGAAGGCTGATGCGGCCGTCGTCCAAGTCGTTCAGGCGGCGTTCGCGCTCCAAGTAGTAGGCGGCGAAACCCTGAGCATTGGTTTTCAACTGTGAATCCAGTCTCAGAATGCCATGATCGAGCGCATTATTGAACAGTTCGGCGAGCAGGGTGTACAACTGTCCGCTGAGACCGCGCAACCCTTCGACCTCCATGAGGATATTGAGCACTAATGGCAAGGGGTTGAAGGCTTTCAGGCTTTGATCGCGCAGTTCGAGCGACATTTCCCAGTCCATGGGGCCGCCGACGGTCCCCTTGCTGGTGTCGAACGTGGGCATGCCGATGTCGTCGATGTGGACCATCTTGGCGGTGCACAGGGTGATGTCGTCGTCGCGATTCCCCTTGCCGATGAACGCGTCGACGGCGGAAAGGATGTCGTCGAACAGGTCGTCGGGGTTGTCGGTTTCCTCGAACAGCTGCTCCAAACGGGCTTCACCGAACATTTCTCCCATCGGGTTGTGGCTTTCGATGATGCCGTCGGACCAGAGAAAGACCCGGTCGCCGACGTCCATGTTGTGATCGCTGGCGGTGGGATCGAATTCGTGAGGGTCGAGCACGCCGAGCGGCAGACTGGTGCTGGGAATCTTGACGAGATCGCCGGTCCGGTGGCGGACCAGGTAGACATCGGGGACGCCCCCGACCCAGATGCGGGCGGTCTTGTCGTAGAAATTCAGCTCGACCATGGCGCCGCAGCAGAAGACACCCACCGGCAGAATCTTGCGCAGCCGGCTGTTGATCTCCCGCAGGACTTCCTCCATCGAGAAGCCTTTCGACGTCATGCCGTAGAAGATTTCCGCCAGTGGCATGGCGCCGATGGCGGCCGGCAGGCCGTGGCCGGTGAAGTCGCCGAGAAAGAGCAACATGCCGCCGTCGGGTTTGCGTTCGGCGAGGACGGTGTCGCCGTTGAAAACAGCCAAAGGAGATAGGCTGTGGCGGATGTTGTCGAGGTTCAGGCAACCGGAGTGAGCCACGTTGTCGAACACGGTTTTGGCGACCTGCTGTTCGAGCAGCATCTGGCGGTTGTGCTCCTGAAGCTGCGCGTGCATCAGCCGCATCCGGCTGAACGCCTTGATCTTGGCCTTGAGAATAACCCGGTTGTAGGGCTTCGACATGAAGTCGTCGCCCCCGCTGTCCAGACATTCCGCCAGGGACTGGGCGTCCTGCAGGGACGTCAGGAAAATAATCGGCACCAGGTCGCCACCGGCGCGCTCCTTGATTTCCCGGCTGGCCTGCAACCCGTCCATGACGGGCATGAGCGCGTCCATCAGGATGATGTCGGGAGAATCCGCGAGAAAACGTTCGACGGCTTCGCGACCGTTGGCCGCTTCGATGACCCGGTGACCTTCCTGCTGGACGATCGCCCTCAGGATCATCCGGTCGGTTTCGTTGTCATCGGCAACCAGGATCTTGAGCGGCTCAGCCATCGGACGCGATTCGGGTGGGGTTATTCAATACGGAACAATTGTCCGAAATTGGAGATGGTCAGGATCTTGCGCACATCTTCGTTGCAATTCTTGATGCGGATGTCGGAATTGTCGCCGCCGGCGTGGTCACGCAACAGCAACAACATGCCCAGAGCCGAGCTGTCCAGGTAGGTCGCTTCCGCCATGTCGATGGTGTAGACCTTGATGTCCGGCGAGGCGTTCTCGTAGATCTGGCGGAATTCCTGATGGGAACTGAAGTCGAAGCGACCCGTGATCTTGATGGTCATGGCCGTGCCGTTATCGCTGGGAATTGCAGAGACGGTCATACGCTGTCCTCAATCGTTCTAAAGCGTCACTGGGGTCACCGGGCCAACAGACAATCGCCCACGGCCGGACGGTTTCCCTTTCAGTGTAGATACAAATTAACAGGCTGCCAGTCACCGACGGCCGTTCGAACTCGTCACTTTACTGTCAGCCCCGGGGTCGGCGCAACTATTGTTCGAGCGGTTCTCACGACTGGGAACGCTGCATCATTTGGCTGACCATTTCGTCCAGGGCTTTCTGCTCCTGTCGGTCGGCCTCGATGAATTCTTCCAGGCTGATTTTCTCGATCAACTGGGACAGGCTGCGGCGACGTTGGTACAGCGACTGCCAATGCTGCAGCAACTGCTGCTCCTGTTGCTGCCAGCGCTGGATGACGCCTTCCTGCTGCTGTATGACATTGCCGAGCTGGTCGATGAACCCCTGGGTACGCCGCCACTGCAGGATCGACATCCCCTCGCCGCCCTGCTGCTCGAGGTACCCCTGGTATTCGCGTCGATAACCGAACAGTTCATCCAGTTGCTGACGTTCCTGTTCGATGCGCTGACGGGTTTGCGCAAGCGCCTGGGCGGCCTGATCCTCGCGCTGGCGCGCCAGGCGCTCGATCAGTTGCATGCGTTCGGAGCGTTTCGCCATTCAGTTCACCCCTGCTGGTTACCGGCCCGCGCACCGGGCTTGGCCAGCGGCCGGCCCTTGCGCATGCCGGCCTGTGGCGTTCGGGGCGGTTGCTGGGCGGGTACCAGTTGTTGCATTTGCTGGGTACTGAGCTCATAGGGAATCCGCTCATTCAAGCCCTGCTGCAGAAAATCCCGAATCGCTGGAAACAACTGAATGGCCTGGTCGATGTCCTTGTCGGAACCGGCGGTGTAGGCGCCAATGGAAATCAGATCCCGGTTCTGGTGGTAGCGTGACCAGACCTGCTTGATCTTCTGCGATAACTTCATGTGCGACTCCGGCACCACCTGCGGCATGGCGCGACTGATGCTTTGCTCGATGTCGATGGCCGGGTAATGCCCTTCCTCGGCCAGTCGCCGGTTGAGCACGAAGTGGCCGTCCAGAATGGCGCGGGACGAGTCCGCCACCGGATCCTGCTGGTCATCGCCCTCGGTCAGTACCGTATAAAAGGCGGTGATGGAACCGCCACCGGCTTCGGCGTTACCGGCCCGCTCCACCAATTGCGGAATGCGTGCAAATACCGAGGGCGGATAGCCCTTGGTCGCCGGCGGTTCGCCGATGGCCAACGCGATTTCCCGCTGCGCCTGGGCATAGCGGGTGAGCGAGTCCATCAACATCAGTACATTCTTGCCCTGAGCGCGGAAGTATTCGGCGATGCTGGTCGTGTATTGCGCGGCTCGCAGGCGCAGCAGCGGTGCGTCGTCCGCCGGTGAAGCCACGACGACGGACCGGGAAAGCCCCTCCTCACCGAGGATGTCCTCGATGAATTCCTTGACCTCCCGGCCGCGTTCGCCGATCAGGCCAACGATAATAATGTCCGCTGTGGTGAATCGGGTCATCATACCGAGCAGCATCGATTTACCGACGCCGGAGCCGGCGAACAGACCCAAACGCTGGCCTCGTCCGACCGTCAATAACGCGTTGATGGCGCGAATGCCGACATCCAGCGGCTCACGGATCGGCTGTCGGTGCAGCGGATTGATGATGGTGCCGTTCAGGCTCTGCTGAACCCGGCAACTGAGTGGACCCTTGCCATCGATGGGCTCGCCGAAACCGTTGACCACCCGGCCCAGCAGTTCGTCGCCGATCACCAGTTCGCTGGCGGTTTCAAGCGGCACCACCCGGGCCCCGGCGCGGAGCCCGCTGAACGGTTGCACCGGCATCAGAAAGGCTTTGTCGTCCTGAAAGCCCACCACTTCGGCTTCGACGGTGTTTTGACGGTCGATCACCAGACACCGCTCACCCACCGTGGCATTGAGACCGATCGCCTCGAGCGTCAGCCCGACCATGCGCGTCAGACGGCCCTCGACGATGATCGGCGAACGCTCGGGAATCCAGCGCTCATTGTCGCGCAGAAAATCAGCGAGGTGGCTCATCGGGCGGCTCCGGGTCGGTCGGTGGCTCGGGTTCATTGTCCGCTTCCGGCGGCGCATTCGTTACGGGTTCGGGTTCGGGTTCGGGAACTGCCTCGTCGTTGTCCGGAATGGATTCGGAATCGGGAGACTCCGTCGGGTTTTCGTCCAGTGCCGGGGCGCCGTACTCGTTGTCGGTGTCCGCCGTCGGGCTTGTGGAGCCCACCTGCGATGTATCGACCTCGTGATCCGGCTCCGACGCATTGCTCTGCAGGTGCTCGGTGTCTTTGGACTCGGGCTCTTCAGGCACCGGCTCCGGGTCCGAATGAACATCCTCGGCCGGCGGCGGTTGCGGCGGCTCTGCGGCCGGCAACGGCCAGGGCTGCTCCAGCTCGGTTAGACGTTCGGACAGCCCCAGATGCGCCAGCAGATTGGCCACCTGCTGGCGATAACGGTGCTCCAGAGTGTAGTCGATGTAACTGAATCGCGTTCGCACGACACAGCCACCGCGGGTGATGGCGTCATCGGGCTCCAGCGTCCAGTGGCTTTCGGCCACGCGGGACACCAGGGCTTCGTCGGCGGGGTTCATTTCGATGATCAGCCGCTCGTCGGCATTGGGCAGCGCCTGCACCGCGGCATGGGCCAGACTGGCGATGTGATCCGGTTTCAGCGAGAGTTCCGCGTCGATGACGTTGCGCGCGATGCGGGTGGCCAGAACGACCAGACCGTCCTTAAGCGCCGCTTCCTGCTCCGGGAGCGCCGACTGCAACTCTTCAAGCACAGTCGCCAACGGTTTGAGCTCGGCTTCAATGCGTTCGTCCTCGGCGGCTCGCGCCGCCTCGAAGCCCGCCTTTTCACCCGTCTCGCGGCCCTGGGCTTCGCCGGCCTGATAGCCCTTCTGCTGCCCCTGTTTGTGGCCGTCGGCCTGCCCCTGGCGCATGCCCTGCTCGTAGCCGGATTCGAAGCCTTCGTTATAGGCGTCCTCGTGAATCCGCCGGATGTCCTCGGCGGTCGGCAGTTGGACATCCGCTTCCTCGATGTCTTCGCTGGCCACTGACTGACGCGGTTCGGATACGGGATTACCCTGGCTGTCCCAGCGCGGCAGCCGATAGGTTTCGACATCGGCATCAGCCGAAGGCCGGTTGCGATGGTTCGATTTCGGGTTCGACGACATGGAGTCCACTCAGTCGAGCGCCGGCTAAACCATGGCGTCGCCGGCGGAACCGCCCAACACGATCTCGCCGACATCGGCCATGCGCCGGGCGATGTTGAGAATCTCTTTCTGTGCCATTTCCACGTCGGTGATGCGCACCGGGCCCATGGCTTCCATATCGTCCTTGAGGATTTCGGACGCCCGCTTCGACATGTTGCCCAGGATCTTTTCCTGAACCGCCGGATCCGAGCCGCGCAACGCCACCTTGAGTGTATCGGTCGGCACTTCGCGCAGCAGGGTCTGAATGCCGCGATCGTCGATATCGGCCAGGTTGTCGAACACGAACATGAGGTCGGCGATCTCGGAGGCCAGGTCTTCGTCGACCTCCTTGATGCCGTCCATGATTTCCGCTTCGACGCCGGATTCGAGGAAGTTCATGATTTCGGCGGCCGTCTTCACGCCGCCCAGCGACTGCGACTGAGCGCCGGCGCTTGAGGAGAATTGTTTTTCCAAGATGGAATTCAACTCCGACAGGGCGGCCGGCTGCACGGTTTCGAGCGCAGCCACCCGCATGATGATGTCCAGCCGAACCTTTTCCGTGAACTGGGCCAGGATTTCGGACGACTGGTCCGGATCCAGATAGGCGATCACGATGGCCTGGATCTGGGGGTGTTCGTTGCGAATGATGTCCGCCACAGCGCGCGGCTCCATCCACTTGAGGGTATCGAGACCCGTGGTGTTGCCGCCGAGCAGAATGCGGTCGATCAGGCCAGTGGCCTTGTCCGCCCCCAGGGCCTGCGTCAGCATGTTGCGAATGTAGTCGCTGGCGCCGATACCCAGACTGGTTTGGCCACCGACCTCTTCGAGGAAAAGGCGCACGGCGCCTTCCAACTGGTCCTGACGGACTTCGGCCAGACCCGACATGGCGGTACCGACGCGCTGGACTTCTTTCGGCCCCAGGTGTTTGAGCACCTCGGCGGCATCCGCCTCACCGACGCTCATCAGCAATATGGCGGCGCGATTGACCCAGGATATACCGTCAAGCGCGCGTTCGGCGCCTTCCACGTCCTGAGGCATGGGCAGGTTGCGATTCTGTTCAGTCATTACTCATCACCCAGCGTTTGAGGACCAGGGCCACCCGGCCCGGGTCTTCAGCGATCAGGCCGCGCAGGGCATCCAACTGGCGTTCGAAACTCTCGGACGGTCCGGGCAGCTGGTATTCCTCCACGGTACTCAGGGTCACTTTGTCATCGGTGATGGCGTCTTCATCGACATCCAGCGAGGCCAAGGCATCTTCCTCCGATTCCTGCTCTTCGGCGCCTCGGCTCAACAGGTTGCGCAAAGCCGGACGCAGGACTCCAAACACCAATACTAGTACAAAAAGTCCGGCCAGGATTTGTTTGGCGATGTTCCAGAACCAGGGCTGGGTGTACCAGGCCGGCTCTTCCATCGGCGCGTCGTCCGCGCGGAACGTAGAGTTGACAACGTTGATGCTGTCCCCCCGACTGGGATCGTAGCCGACGGCGTCCTGCACCAGCAAGCGCATGCGCTGCAAGTCTTCTTCGGACCACTCTTCGGTTTCCACCTCGCCGGTTTCCGGGTTCGTTTGCGACAGGTTGTCGACCACGACGGCCACGGTCAGGCGGCGCAAACGGCCTTGTTGGAACTGAGTGTAACTGAGCGTTCGGTCAACCTCGTAATTGCGCGTCGCCTCACTACGGGACGTCGTCGGCGGCTGGTTTTGCTGACCGCCCTCTGCAGCCGCTTCTTCCGGTGCTTCCGCGGCACCCGGCGGTTGATTGGTCAACGCCCCCGGAACACCGCCTTCGGCTTCACCGACGCGCTCTTCGTTGATCGTCTGTTCGCTGCGCAGGGCAATCAGGTCCGGATTGTAGAGTTCTTCGGCCTGTTCGACCTTGGTGAAATCAACATCCGCCGACACCTCGGCGCGGAAGTTATCCGTACCGACCACCGGACTCAGAATGGAATTGATGCGATTAACCAGGTTTTGCTCGACACGTTGCGTGTATTCAAACTGGCGATTGGTCAGTTCCTCTTCGGGGTTTTCCGTCTGGTCGGACAGTAAACGTCCACGCTGATCGACGATCGACACATTCTCCGGCGACAATTCGGGAATGGACGACGCCACCAGATTGCGAATGGCCTTGACGGAATCCGGATCCATCTCCGCGCCGGCAAACAAATCGACGAACACCGAGGCACCCGGTTCGCGACGATCGCGAACAAAGACGGACCGCTCCGGAATCGCCAGATGCACCCGAGCCGTCCGCACCTGATTCACCGACGACACCGTACGCGCCAGCTCCCCTTCGAGACTGCGCAAATAGCGGGCGTTCTCCATGAACTGGGACGTCCCCAGCGGCTGGTCCTGATCGAGCAGTTCATAACCGACGGTCTGATCGTCGGACAAACCGGCCCCGGCAATCGCCAGCCGGGCCTGGTGCAGGTCGCTTTGCCGAACCAGTACCACACCGCTGGCCGGATCGATGTCGAAATCGATGCGATTGGCCTGCAATACCTCGATCACCTCGTTGGCGCTATAGGAATTCGCACTGTTCATCAACGGACGATAGGTTTCTTTTTGCGACCAGAGCACCACAGCCAAACCGAGCGCGATACTGGCCGCCAGCCCGATCAACAAACCGAACTGACGCATCATGGTCAGCTTGTTGAAGCCGACCGTCAGTGGGTGCAAACGGCTCAACCCGCTCTCTTCTTTTTCCACCATATCCGCCCGTTCGGTCGCGGCGACATCGCGCCCTTCCCGTTCGGTCGACGGTAACGATGAACCTCTTTGTCCGGCGGCGCCGCCCTGGCCCTGGCCCGTGGCGGCGGGTACGTTTTCAGTCATGCGGTATCCCGTTCAGCGCGACGGCCGATCATATCGGCATGTTCATGATTTCTTTATAAGCCTCGACCATCTTGTTGCGAACCTGGGTCATGGCCTGAAAGGAGACACTGGATTTCTGCAGTGCGATCATCACCTCGGGTAAATCCACCTTTGGGTCACCCATCTCATAGCGAGTAGCCAATTCACTGGCCGCCTGCTGATTCTCGTTCACGGTGTTGAAAGCCGATTCGAACATATCGCCAAAGGAAGGGACTTCCTGATTCGGCGGTGTGTTCTGCATTTCATTCACGTTACCGGGAGACTGAACGCTTTGAGTCTCCCGCGATGGATCGGTGCCCTGAACCGACTCCCGCGCCTGTTGAATCTGCTGCGCGAAATTCGATCCGTTAACCTGACCCGGCTGATTGATATTATTGACGTTGCCGGAGGGAGCGCCGGGTTGGTTGGTCTGCATCTGCTCACGGATGTTCCGCATCTGACCCAGCACGTTTTGGATGTCGAGACGGTCGGCCATGATCTTCTCCCCTTGATCGCTCGTCTTATGTGACGAGTGTCAAAATTTCCGCTTGATTCAGTTCGTCGGGGCGGTTTCCGAAGCTGGAGCGACAAGAAATCGGCGCCTGGGTCGGAATTCCCCTCTTGTTGAGGGTTACTGAGCAAATGATGGGCCAATGTTTGCCGGTGGTAAGGTTTGGCCGGTGGGGGTGGTTTGTTTTTGAGGTTTGTTACGTGTTTGTGGAATAGCATATGAGGATGGGTGAAAGTGGGCTTCGCCCACCTGGCAGATAACGCCCTTCGGGCTCTTCTGCCCTACAAGGATTTAATGGTTATTCAATTACCGAGCTGAGCGCCTGAGGTGGGGGTAGCCCCGCAAGGGGATGTCCGCAGCAGGGACTAAAACGCCCGGAGCGTTTTTGCACGAGCGCAGCGAGCCCGAAGGGTGAATCCCATGGATGGGATTCATATCCTGCGGTCAAGCTTACAGGGAGGTATACACAGCGACCCCTGGCGGGGCTACCCCTGCCTCAGGGGCGAATTCCCGGCATCACATACTACCGTGCCACATCCAAAACCAACCACGGACCTAACGAATCCCCGCGATCGCTCCGTCGACATCCATCCCCATCTCCCGCATGCGGGCGAGTTTGTAACGCAAGGTTCGGGCACTGATACCGAGCTTTTCGGCGGCTTTATTTTTGCGGCCCTGAGTGACCCGCAAGGCATTCAGGATGAGCTCGAATTCCCGGTGCTTGAGATCACGATGAATGCCATCGTTAGCCTCAGACTCTGCTTCATCCAGCTCGGCCGGTTCCTCGACATTGATCATCGGCTGAGAGGCCGGAGCCGGTCGGCGGGATTCGAAGTCGATCAGATGCTCGCCTTCCAGACCAAGATCCTGAGCGGTGACACGCTGCCCGCTTTGCAGAATCAACGCCCGCTGCAACGCATTGTCCAGCTCGCGGATGTTGCCCGGCCAGCCGTAACTCAAAATACGTTCGCGTGCGGACTCATCAAGGCTGACACCGCTCTTGTGCATCTTGGTGGCGTGTTTCGCCAGCAGATGATTGGCAAGCGGAATCAGATCGCCGGGGCGATGACGCAACGGCTGCCATTGCAACGGGAAAACATTGAGGCGGTAATACAAATCTTCGCGGAAACGACCTTCGCGTACTTCGCTGAGCAAATCGCGATTGGTGGTGGCCAGTACTCGAACGTCCAGCGTGATGGTTTTGCGCCCGCCGATGCGCTCCACCTCACGTTCCTGCAACACCCGCAGCAGTTTTGCCTGCAACCCGAGATCCATTTCGGAAATCTCATCCAGCAAAATCGTGCCGCCATTGGCCTGTTCGAATTTGCCGGGCTGGCTTTGAACGGCCCCGGTGAAGGCGCCCTTCTCGTGACCAAACAGGGTTGCTTCGAGCATGTTTTCCGGAATGGCGGCACAGTTGATGGCCACGAAAGGCTCACCGGCCCGGACTGAACTCTGGTGAATGTAGCGCGCCAGAACCTCCTTACCGGTACCGCTTTCGCCACTGATGAGAATCGTACTGTCGGTCATTGCGACCTTGCGCGCCAATTGCAACACTTGCTGGCTGGCCGGCTCAACGGCAATCGGTTCATCCTGATCGGCGACCCGGGGTTGACCATGTTGTTCGATCAATTCAATCAACTGATACGGCTCGAACGGCTTGACCAGGTAATCAACAGCACCGTTCTGCATGGCGGATACGGCCTTGTCGACGGCGGCGTAGGCGGTAACCAGCAAGATGGGAATCTGCGGTTTGTGGACGCGGACATAGTCCAGCAATTCATGTCCGTCCATGCCGGGCATGTTGACGTCGCTGACGATGAAATCCACCGGGGTGTCGGCCAGACGGGCGACGGCGGCTTCGCCGCAATCGGCTTCGATGACGCTGAAATCGGACAGCTTCAGGGTGTCGGCCACCGCTTCACGCAGGCTGGCATCATCTTCAACTATCAATACACGCATGCTTGTCTCCTCATGCCGGGATCAGCCCCTGAGGGGCAGCATCAATCTTATCGTCGTCCCATGACCGGGCCGACTGTCGATTTGGAATTCGCCCTGGTGGGCTCGGACTATGGCCATGACGACCGGAATACCCAGGCCGGTACCATGACTCTTGGTGGTGAAAAACGGTTCCTGAATCTGACGTAAAGTAGCCTCATCCATACCGGGGCCGTTGTCGGACACGTCCAGCCGAAGTTGGCTGCCCTCACGAGCGGCTTCAATGCGAATCCGCGGCTCCACCGGAATCGCTTCGAAGGCATTGTTGACCAGATTGCACAGAGCGCTGATCAGGGCATCCTGTTGGCACTGGATTTCACCGCCCTCGCTGTTATCAACCCACTCGACGCTGTCCGGAAATTGCTGCAGTTTCAGCGACAGATTATCCGCCATCGCCTGATACAAATCCGGGACCGTCATGCGGTGGATGAGCTTGCACTCGCCCTTAACGAAAATCAGCATGTCCTGCACCTGCTGTTCGAGGTGATGCAGGCGGCCGATCAGCTTATCGACGAACTGCTCGCGAACCGGCTGGCTGACTTTGGGGTTTTTCAGGTTGGAGGCATACAGCATCGCCGCCGATAGCGGTGTACGTATTTGATGCGCCAGCGATGCGACCATGCGTCCCATGGCGGTCAGGCGTTCATGACGCGACAGCTGAGCTTGCAGAGCCCGGGTTTCGGTCTGATCGGAGAGCAGGATCAGTTGACCCGCGTTATCCAGGGCGCAGGTTTCAATGCTGACCAGGCGGCCATCGACCAGGGAGATTTCATGGCCGTCATTCTGACGTGGCTTGAAGGCATGACGAATGATGCGCACCCAGGCTTCACCGACCAGATCCGGTATCGCCTCGCTGCCGAGCAGCGACTGCGCCGCCGGGTTCACGCGCCGGATAATACCGGTGTTGTCGACTACCACGACACCCGCCGGCAACAGGTTCAACAGACTTTCCAACTGGTCCGCCAGCCGCTCCTTCTCCGACAACTCCCGCATGCGCTGTTCACTGACCGTGGCCAATTCGCCACTGAGTTCCAGCACTCGGCTTTCCAGCATCTGGTAACTTTCCGTCAGCTGTTCGGACACCTGACTGAAGGTGTGAAACGCTTGCTGGAGATCCTCCAGGGATCGATCGGACACGTTCCCGGGTGTATCGGTCGGAACCAGACTGTCAAATTTCGGCGCCGCCATTCAGACTCCCACTGACCATTTATTGGCACTTTGGGGAGGATTTGCAAGAGGGATGCCAGGTGGAAGAGTCGACGGGTAGGTAGGGTATATTTGTTGGATTACGCTCCTTCGGAGCTAATCCAACCTACTTGAAGGGTGCCGACATCCTGTAGGTTGGATTAGCGCAGCGTAATCCAACAAACAAGCCACCCCACCGTCAGCTAACGGCTTCGCGCTTGTTGATTTTGTACTTGCGCATTTTCTCGACAAGCGTCGTCCGGCGGATGTGCAGTTTTTCCGCCGCGCGGGCCACCACGCCCTGGGCATCATCCAACGCCTGCTGGATCAGGCTTTTTTCCAGGTCGGTCAGATATTCCTTCAAATCCAGGCCGTTCACCGGCAACAGCGCCTGCTGATCCTGCGGGAAGGCGGGCATGTTGTCCTGCATCGGCATGGACGGCACCTGAGTCGGCATCAGGCTTTCATCGTCGTCATCGACATGACGATACTTCAGCGGCAGTTCCTGTACGCCGATCACGCCGTAGGGATGCATGATCGCCAAACGCTCGACCAGATTGGCCATTTCCCGAACATTGCCCGGCCAGTCGTGTCGCACCAGGGACATGATGGCCCCCGAGTTGAACCGGATCGAGCCGCGTTTCTCGTTCTCGAGCCGGGCGATCAATTCATTCAGCAACAGCGGGATATCCTCGGCGCGCTCGCGCAGCGGTGGCATTTCAATGGGAAATACATTGAGGCGATAGTAGAGATCTTCCCGGAAGGTGCCGTCTTCGATCATCTGCTCCAGGTTGCGGTGAGTGGCGGCGATGACGCGGAGGTCGCAGGTAAAGGTCTTGTTGCCACCGACCCGCTCAAACGTCCGCTCCTGTAAAACCCGCAACAACTTGACCTGCATGGCCAGCGGTAGATCGCCGATCTCGTCCAGAAACAGCGTGCCGCCTTCGGCCATCTCGAATCGTCCCGCCCGGGCGGTGATCGCCCCGGTGAAGGCGCCCTTCTCGTGCCCGAACAGTTCACTCTCGATCAACTCACCCGGAATGGCACCGCAATTGACCGGCACAAACGGCTTGTGGCGTCGGTGCGAGTTGTAATGCAGGTTTCGGGCGACCACCTCTTTACCGGTGCCGCTCTCCCCCTGGATCAATACGGTGACTTCTTTGTCCGCCACCTGAGTCATCATCTCGCGCACTTGCTGTACACCCCGGCTGCTGCCCACCAGCGACCGGAAGAGGTTCACTTCGCGACGCTGGCCACGACCGCGGGTGAGATCAAACTGCTCGCGGTACATCTGGGCGCGGTGAAGCGTATCGAGCAGCTTGTTGTAGGTGAGCGGCAGCGCCAGTTTGGCGATGATCTGACGACGGAACTCGTCGTCGAGCAGTTCCGCATCGGGGTGTTCGTCGAGCAGGATGATGGGTAGCCCCTCGTCCCAGTCGACCACCGATTGCACCATCCGCGCCAGCGAGGGTTCTGTGTTGCCGATCAGCACAGCCACCAGCTCTCCGGGGCTCTCCACTTCCTGCTCCGCCTGTGATCGCCAGTCGGTACTGGACAAATTAACGCTGACTTCGCCCAGAAAATCGAGAATGACCTTGAATTCACGACGACGTTGCTCATCGTCTTCAATCAACAGGAGCTTGATCTCACGCCACATTGCGTACATTTCCTCACAAAAATTCGGGATGGCTGTCACAGGCGCCGTGTGCACCCGTCAGCAAATTGACTGGCCTTTACAAAGTAAAGACGTACGAAGCCACCCTGTCAAACCGATGACTCTTTCGGAAAAAAGTGCGTCAGGAATGCGATAATGCCTTGTTTTTCAGTCGCTTACCACATTTCGAGGAATTTTGCCGTGAACATCGACACAGTTTGTTACAAAAAGCGGAAAGCAAATGACGGGAACAGGCGGGAACTGGACGGGAAAACCTCGGAAACTGGGTCGATCAACCGTTGATCGCCCAGCGAGCCTCTTTCAACTCGGCCGTATGGGCTGCCTTGTCGGCTTCCAACTCGGCTATGGCGGACAACACCTGAGTGTATAGGTGGATCAACTGGTCGAGACGGCGTTTCAGCCGTCGGCTGGCGAAGCGACCAGTGTTGAGGTCGTTGTTCAGTCGTTCCAGAAAGGTGTTGACGGAGTCGTCCCAGTGCTCAAGTTGCTCCAGGCTCTCCATGGACTGCAGTTGAACACCCTCTTCGATCAGTGACTGAGCGCGCTCAGCCAATAACTGCTCTTCGCGCGCCCAATCCATCAGCGCGCCTCCGGGGTCGATTCCGCCAACGCCTGTTCGCGGATGTCGTCCCAGGCGGTTTTGATCTGGCTAAGCAATCCGCTCACCTCATCCAGAATGGTCTGGTCGTTGCGTGCGTTGGCTTCGAACAGGCGGCGAATCATGTAATCGTAGAGGCGTTCAAGGTTCATCGCCAGGTCGCCGGTCTCCATGTTCAGGCTGTCCTGCAGACCGCCGATGATGTCGATGGCCGAATTGATCATCTTGCTCTTACGGTCGTATTCCTTGCGCTCCATATGCCCTTTGGCCGTCGAGATGCGCGCCAGGGCGCCTTCGAACAGCAATTGGATGAGCTTGTGGGGGTCGGCGTCCATGATGGAGGTTTCCGTGCTGACCGACTGGTACTGCTTGATCCCCTGAGCGTACATAAATTCACCTCGTTGACCACTGGTAGTGTTTGCCATAGCCATCTCCCGGTCACCTGGTAGGAACCTGGAAAGGATAATTCAGTTAACGGCGACCTGCCGGGAAAATTGAGGGGTTTTTACAAAAAATAAGGGTCGCGCACGGCGTGCGCTCTTACCGATTGCCCCCGTAGGAGCGCACGCCGTGCGCGACAACAACCATTCCGCCAGCATCGTGGGAGCGCACGCCGTGCGCGACAACCCTCCCCCTGGCACACCAATTGCGATACCCCACCCCAAACGGCCAATTCCCATTAATCGGCCCTAAAAGCGGAAGCCCCTTGCCGCCCCGGCGGCGAAAAGCGGCTAAAAAATGACCGCCCCAAGGCAGGCGACAGCCCAACAGGTGCACCATGAGACAGCCCTCAACCGTTCTGCGACACCAACCCGGCGACTCCATACAGACCGAGTCGCTCGATGCGCTGGACCAGCAAGCCTGGCGTGAATATGAGTTGAGCCTGAGCGATCAAGTCACCACCGAACATGCCTCGCAGCATCGGGGTGAAGCCCGGTTATTAGCTCAGCGGATGCTGAAAACCACCCCCGATTGTGTCCCGGCACTCAACCTGATTGGCCGCATCGCGCTGGACGAAGGGTTTTACGAGACCGCCGAGCAGCATTTGTCACGGGCCCTGGACCAAGCGCCGGAGGATGCGGGATGCTGGTATTCCATGGGGCATGTGGCTCTGGCCAAACGACAATTCGACAAAGCCGTGCAGTGTTTCGGTCGCAGCCTGGACCTGGCCCCCGGAGAAACCCGCGCGGCGACATCGCTCGTCTATACCTTTGCGCGCCAGGGGAATATCGTTCAGGCGTTCAACGGGTACCGGCAACTTATGCGGGTTCATCCCGAAGACCCTCATGTTCGCGCCAAGCTGTTCGAGGTTGCCCAGCACATCCAGGCCGACCACTATCAGAAAGAGCTGGAGCAGGATGTTATCGCCTGGCTCTCGCTGGAGAACGTGGACCACGATGGCTTATCACTACTGGTCGCCTCTCTTTTGAAGCACAAATACCGGCTCGATGACGAAGACGCCGTCATCGACTTACAGGACTTGGCCAAAGACACCCTGCTGAACCTGGCCCTCAACAAACTCTATTTCACACAGTCCTACCTGGAATCGTTCCTGACACTGGTTCGCAAGCAAGTATTGCTGCACAGTCTGTCCAGCCAGTTCTCCGACCGTGCACTCATCAAGCTGGCGGGAGCGTTCACGTTGCAAGCCTGTCACAACGAGCATGTCTATGCGATCGACGAACACGAGTCCGACCTGGTGGATAGCCTCAGGGACATGCTGGAGACCGTGCTGAAACAGCCCGCCGTGCAGCCGGGCGACTGCCTGAATGCACTGCTGCTTTACGGCATGTACGAGCCCCTGACCGAACTCCGGGGTGCGAGGAAGCTCGCCAACATTGCTTTAAACCATTGGCCCAACTGGGCCAGACCCATTGTTCGCAACGCACTGCTGTCCGGATTGATGGAGGACGATCTGGTTCGGACCATCGAGCCCATCACGCCGATATCCGACCCGGTATCGATAGAGGTTCAGGCACAGTACGAAGAAAACCCCTACCCTCGCTGGCTGCACTTGGGTTACAACAGCCCCACGAATTACGGCCGTGCACTGGAATCCGAGTTGGAGGGCTACCGCGCGCCTCAATTCTTCAACATGGGCACGGTGCAGGTGTTGATCGCCGGTGCCGGTACCGGACGGCATGCCCTGCGCGTCGCCAAGTACTTTCGCAATGTCGAAGTTACCGCGATCGACTTGAGTGCCCGCAGTCTGGCGTATGCGCAAAAAATGGCGCACCGCTATCGCATCCGGAACGTTCGTTTTCTGCAAGGTGATCTGCTCGATATAGACCGACTGGAACAACAGTTTCACGTGATCGAATGCTCCGGGGTGTTGCACCATATGGCCGATCCGGAAGCGGGCCTGGCAAAACTGAAAGGGCAATTGCTGCCGAAAGGCGTGATGAAAATCGCGCTCTACAGTGAAGCGGCCAGGAAGGTCGTGGTCGACGCCCGACACTGGATCGAGCGACTGGGCTATCAACCCAACCGTGAAGACATCCGGCGCTTTCGAAACTTGTTGATGAACGAACGACTGGAAGGCGATTTCAGTGCCCTGTTCGACAGCCGGGATTTTTATTCCACCAGTGGCTGTCGGGATTTGTTGTTCCATGTGCAGGAACACCGCTTCACCATTCCGCAACTGAAGTCTTTGCTGGATCGCCACGAGTTGGAATTCCTGGGCTTTGTAACGAGCGAAGCCATTCAGCAACGTTTCAAACAACTCACTCCGGACACACCGTCACTGCGAGATCTGGACGCCTGGCATCAATTCGAACAACAAGAACCCACAACCTTTTCGGGCATGTACCAGTTCTATACCCAAACGCTGTAGGAGCCATGGTCCGCACGCGGGGCGTCTGTGCGCCCAGCCAAACCCGTAGGAGCGCAGGCCCCTGCGCGACCTTTTCCACCTTTTGGCACGTTGGTCGCGCACGGCCCCGCGTGCGGACCATGGCTCCTACAGGTAATGCGGTCGAGCACTGCCCCGCCTGCAGACTTTGTCTCCTACTGGTTTTACTTCATAAACTGCAATCGGCCCGTTGCTGGTCAATCTGTTGCCATAAATAGTCGTAGGCTGTGTAATTGACCGCATAAAGCGCGTGCATTTCAGCACCTTTTACGTACGCCTTGTCGGTGGCCATCCAAACCGCAGGGTTTGCGTCCTGATCACTTGTATTCGTGTCGGTACCGAACACATAAAACGGTAGACCGGCGGATCGAGCGAATGCGGGGTCGATCACAAAAGCAGACTCTCCCTCATATTGCCCAAACCGATACGAGCCAGACCGGGTGTCGCCACTCACCCGCACACTGACATCACCGTATTCACCCTCGAGCACCGGGCTAAAGTTGATCTGTATCGATTTCGGAGCATCATCTTCCATATATGTCAGCGTAAAATTAACAGATTGATGAGAGGCAAGATCCGTCAATGTTGAATCGGCATCATGAGTCAGCTCGCTGCCCTCAAACCACTGATAGCCGGGGCCTCCGTCAACACCCAGAGTAACATAGAAGATTTCGGAACCTTCCGGAAAAGTGAGCCCGCTGGCATTGAAATTATCCATAAACCCTTGCTGCGCGTCACTGAGCACCAGCCACTCATAGACCGGCGTATTGGAAATATCCTGCCTGAAGAACCGGGGATTGAGGGATTCTGTTTCTGTGTAAATAACTTGGTCCGAACCGTCGTATACCGTTCGCGTGTACCTGAGGCTACCGTCATCCATAAACCCGTAATCGAACGAGGTTTTGCTGAAGGTCTCGTCCATGCCATTTTTATCAAAATAGTCCCCCACCGTGGTTCCGGCATACGGATAATCAGTAATTGTACTTTCAATCCGCGTGCTCTGATTGGGGCTCTGAACTCTATCGTAGCCGTAGTGGGTTGCCACCACCAAGCCATCCTGATTCATTTTAATTCTGTTGAGGTCGCCCGAGAAACACTTTGAATCGTCCATGTACATCCCCGACAGGGTGCCGTATCCGACTTCAAACAGGTCTTTAACCGGGCTGGTCTGCGCCTTAACCTTATGCTCACTGGCATGAACCATCGCAACAAGGCGTTTGGCATCGCTCATGAATTCAAATCCATTGTAGACAGCACTTGCCTGTGTCTCGATTTCACTGAGGGTTCGAGCGCTGCTGTCCACCCAGTTTCTCAGCGCCGGTAATTGCTCGTTCAGTGCATCCTGCAACACCATTCCGAAGGCTCTTGCGGCAGCCGGGCTGGGTGCAGAACCGGTTTCTGCTTCATAAGTCGTCTTGAACCCGGCTTCGGCCAGACCGAGAACCCGTGCCGTCAATTGCCCCAACGCGTACGCCGAACGCATTCCGTCATCCGAAGGGCTTTCCATGACATAGTCCTGGTACAACAAGTCGGAGTCAGGATCCAAACCCAATTGCATGGCAACCTGACGCTTTTTCTCCGCAACGGAGGCGCCGGGGTCATTCTCGACGGCGGCTTGGAGCATTGTTGTCAGAGGAGAGACGAACGCCTTGTTTTCAACCGGCGAGGTTAACGTGTAGCTTCGACCAACGGCTTCGCCGGTGTCTTCGTCAATGGTGTCTGGTCCTACCACGACGATGATGCGACTTTCAGCCAATTGCTCATCTGTAGCATCCAGCTCGAAAGTGCCACCGTCTTCGGAAAGGGTCGTGGGTTCACCCATATCGCATGTGAACGACTCGTTTACATCCAGACAGACAGTGGCACCAACCAGATATCCGTCCGCCACACGGCCCAGCGTATCTCCAGTTGTATTGTCAGGGTTGGCCGAAGCACTGTCGTCCGAAGACGAGTTAGAACCACCGGTCGAGCCGGAGCCATCGCCACCGCTGGAGTTGCATGCTGTCAAGAAAGCCAACGAGAAGGCCAGACCGAAACCAGCAATTGTATGTTTTAAATCCATGAACAACGTCCTGTTTATACAATGTTCGAAAAACATACAAAGGCAGTGATTTACAGGTCAACAAATTCAGAGATTTGAGGGGAAAATCGGGCTGAGAAGTCAATTGTACGTCAGTTTCACAGGCGGCAAGTGGCGCATTCCTGTCCGCTTGGTTAAATTGTCAATTGTTCGACTCGGATTAATGAGAGATGTTAGACGAATGTGAAGTTTGGCGGATCTACATGAAGAAGCCATGGTCCGTACGCCGGGCGTCTGTGCGCCCAGCCAAACCCGTAGGAGCGCAGGCCCCTGCGCGACCTTTTCCATCTTTTGGCACGTTGGTCGCGCACGGCGTGCGCTCCTACAAGTAATGCGCTCGCGCTCGGCGCCTATGGTGGGTCCTGGTTGTCGCTATTTCTTACTGTTCGCAGCAGCCAGGGCCTCGAACTGCTGGGTCAGGAAATCCTCGGTCGATTTCAGTTGACTGATGATCTTGTCGTTGTAGAGGAACTTGCTTTTCAGCCGGGCTTCCATCGCCGCAATGCGCGCATCCAGATCACTGCGGTCTTCCTTGATGTCGTCGGCATTGTCTTCCAACGCTTCTTCGCGACGAGTAACCAGGCCGTTTGACCCCAGGATGCTATCCAGGGTCTTGTCCATCTTCGCGAAAATACCCTCCACCAGAGTAATACTACCCCGGTCGCCGGTTTTGGAGCCGGTCACGCGCAGCATCAGACCGGCCGCTGGATCCGGTTCGCCCTCGGCCTCTTTGCCGTCTACCCCTTGGGTGGAGGTGGTCATGCCGAATACGTCGATGGCGGCGGTGTCGATGGCGGACACCCGTACGGTGGATTCCTTGCCCTTACTTACCGAGAAGATCCCGAAGACATTGGTGTCTTCATCGTATTGCACATCCACCGATTTGCCAGCGGCCTGCAGGGTCGCGTCCGCATTGATCTGCTTTTTCAACTCGGCGGCCAGGGCGTCACCGGTGGTGTAGACGCCGGCGTCCAGGGTGATGGTGCCGGATTCGGTACCGTCGATCACGACCGTCATGTTGTCGTTGCTGTTGTCGATGGTCACCGGGCTGGTGAAGTCAGCGCCCGGGCCGCCCAGCAGGTAACCATTAGTCGCCGCTTCGCTGCCTTCGCGGGCGGTCAGATACTGCCCGCTGCCGGTGGCTTCGACGCCGTTGATGGTGCCTTTGACATCCTGCCCGCGTTCCGGGTCGGATTCGGAACCGGTCGGCAGGCCAAACCCGAGTTGAGCGGCGGCCACGGTATTGACGGCCGTGAACTCGACCTGAGTATCGTTACCGAAGCTGACCACGAAGCGGCCGTTGCCGTCGTCGTTCTGTTCGTAGCTGACCGTTGAATCGGCGTCGACGCCCTGGTAGCTGCCCAGCGCGAGGCCGAATTCATCGGCACCGTTGATGTTCGGCCCCTGGTCCGCCAGCCCCAGCACAGACTGGGCATTGGCGTCGGTATTCTTCAACTCGATCGAGGCATCGGCCCCGAAAGTGGATTCGGTTTTGACGCCGTTCTTGGAGAGGGTCTCGAAATACAGCTGATTGCCGGCGTCCAGCCGGGCAACGACGTCGCCGGCCTGGAATTCACCACCACCACCAGCGGAGGTCAAGGCGGTATCCAGCGCCTGCTGAATCGCCGCCAGGTTGGATTCGGCATCATTGCTGCCCTGGGTGCCGTCACCGTCAACGGTGACGTCGATGTCGACCCCGTCAACGGTCAGGCTGAAATTGGCCGGGCTGGCGCTGAAATCGACACCCGTCGAGAGATCCACCGAACCGGCCGCCGTTGTGGCGCCCAGGCCGTCTTTGGTGATTTCCAGTTGTTCGGTTGAGCCGGTAGCATCCGTAGTCAGAACCAAGCCGCCGGAATCCAGCGACGCAGTCACGACACCTGCACCCAATTCGGCATCAATCGCTTGCTGGATGCTATCCAGATTGTCCACTCCGTTCGCTGTAACGTCGACGGTATGATCGCTTCCATTTAAATTTAATTGAAATTGGGCTGGATCACTGGTGAAGTCGATCGGATTGGTGAGGTCTCGAGATCCTTTGGTCGTCGTGGCGCCAGCGGCACCAGCCGCCACCGCCGCATCGGCATTGACTTGCGACTGGATGGCCGCCGCCAAATCCGCGCCGGTCTCGTAGGTGCCCGCCGGCACCGCGATGGTGCCGGAGGTCACATCCGACAAGCGGTTGGAATAGCTCAGACTGAATTCGGCATCGCTGGAGAGGGTCACGCCTGAATTGCCGCCGCCGGCTTGCAGGCCCAGATAATCGACACCCGTGGCATTGATGTTGGACAGGGTGATGCTCTGGGAGCCAGCCGCCGGATCAGTCGAGAAGACCAGTCGGTTGGCGCTGTTGAACTCGGCGCTGACAACGCCGTTCAAGCCGGCGTTGTTCAATTCCGATTGAATATAGGTCAGAACATCTTCCCGATCCCGGTCGACGGAGACATTGCCATCGGTATCGAGAACATCGGCCCAGTCTTCATCCAAAGTAATGGTGTGGGTGCCATCGGCGGCGGTTCCGCCCAGGGTCATGTCGAAGGAGACCGTATTCGTACTGAAATCGATGCCCTGGTCTTCACTGACCGCCTGTGTACCCGGCAAGGTGGTCGCGCCGAAACCGGCATCGCTTAAGCTACTGAAATACTGACCACTGACCTGCCCCTGGCCGGCCGGTGCCAGGCCGAGCGTATCCGCCAGGGTCGCATCCACGCCGGAAATGTTCACGGTCGATGCCGACCCGAACTTGGACGATACGATGGACAGCGATTGATTGGCCGCATCGAAATTGATGGTCGCGGTCTGGCCGGTCCCCTCGAACGCGCTGTTCACCGAATTCTGGATCATCAACGCCAGGTCGTCGCCGGTGCTGTAACTGCCCTGCTCCAGATTGACCGTCCGGCTGGTGCCGTTCAGCTCCAGGGAAAATTCGTCGTTACTGCCACCGATAACCAGGTCGGACCCGAACGCCAGGGCATCGGAGCTCAAGCCGCTCCAGGTGGCCTGGGTGGCCGCCTGCTCGATGTTGATGTCGTAGGTGCCGGGCTGGGTCTTGTCGCTCTGGGTGACGTAGCGAATCTGGCTATCCGTCGGAGTCTGCTGGTTGGCCAGCAGGCCCGCCATAGCATCCGCATTGGCGTTCAGGGCGGCTTCGAATTCGGTGCGATTGAAGGTCAGCTTGAAGCCGTCGTTCTGGTCCGTCTCCAGGCCGACGTCGGTCAGGCTGCGGAAGTCGGCCCCGGTCAACCCTTCCACGATGGCGTTCAGACTGCCGCGTACCTGGGAATAGACCGAACGCAGGGTGGAATCCCCCAACAGAAGACCCGCCACCTGCTCTTCCGGGTCGAATTTGTTCACTTCGTCGTAAACGGTGCGGAACTGGTTGTAGGCTTCGACAAAGGCTTCCATTTTGTCCGCCACGCTGCCGGTGTTGCGGCTGACGTTTAGATTGACGGTGCCGTCAGTCACCTGGTTGGCGTTCAGCGTAACGCCCTTGATCACCTCATCGACCTGATTGCTCTCTGAGCGGATTTCCAGGCCATTCACCCGCAGAATGGCGTCTTCACCACGCTGGGTTTCGGTCATGTTGGAGGCCGGGTCGTTCTGTGCCGCATTGTAGGCCAGGCCTTGAAGGCCCGCGTCTCCGCTGGCGGTGATTTCCATGCTGCTGGAATCGCCCGTCTCGTCACTGGTCAGCAACAGACGATACCCGCTGCCATCGTAGACGATGCTGGCGGTCACACCTTCGACGTCTTTATTGATGGAGTCGCGAATGCCGGACAGGGTGTTGTTCTCGGACGTAATATCGATGCTGACCGGTGTATAGTCGGCATCCTGCTCGAAACCGGTGTAATCGCCGGTGCCGCTATCATAACTGGTGGTGCCGAGCTTGAACGTCAGGGTACCGGTACCGACGGTATCGCTGACGGAGTTGTACGCCTTGGAGGCCAGGGTATGGGAACTGGCCACCTGGTCGACGGCCACCCGGTAGTTGCCCGGGTCCGCCGTGGAATTGGTGGTGGCGGTCAGCGCGCTTTCGTCGCTGCTGGTGGCGGTGGTGCCCTGGATGAGGTTCGACGAGGAAAGACCGGCGGCCGCACTCTGAACATTGCCCAGCACGTTGCGGATTTCACCATAGGCGGTGATCTTCGATTCCACCTCGGCTTCGCGACGATCTAACCGAAGGTCGGTCGCTTCGCGCTCGGCGGCGATGATTTGATCGACTAGATCCGATGTTAATAGACCGGACCCAATGCCCAGGGATTCAATGCTTGCCATGGTCTCACCCGTTAAAGTGGTCGGTTTCGGGACACCCCAAAACAACGACAGGATATCCCGTGTATCGGCCGGGGCCGACAACACTTGATACCCTGTCTGTAACGGACTGTTGTTCGCCTGTCAGAGTTTTGACAGCGAGCCGATCGAATCGACCCGATCGCTACACCTGAGCGGAAAACAACATCAATGGCTCTTCCTGATTCAATTTCTGGGCCAACGATACGGCTTCCTCGCTGGGGATTTGGCGAATCAACTCCTCGGACTGCTTGTCGTACACCCGAATGATGGTCAGTCCCGCCTCCTCGTCCAACTGGAAGTTCAGCTTGCGCTCCGTATTCTGAACGTAATCGTTCAGCTTGGCCACGGCCTGCTCCAACGCCTCGGCTCGTGAAGCCTGACCGGCAGTGCCGGTCTGTTCTTCCTGGGCTCTGGTGTAGAGGCTGGCCGACTTCAGCGACGCCTCATTTACCGCACTGACTCCGCTATCCGGCAAGGTTTTGCCGACTTTGGTTTCAGCGGGTGCCGCCCGAGACTCGGATCGCTCCGATTTCGGACTGTACGAGGCTTGATGGATGCTCAAGTCACTCATAGCACACCTCCAATCACCCTGGGTTAAAGAACTCTGAATCCCCTCTCCCGGAAAGTCCCCTCTCCCACTGGGAGAGGGTTAGGGAGAGGGAAAGTCTTATTAACCCAGCAGTGACAACACCTGCTGCGGACGCTGGTTGGCCTGCGCCAGGATAGAAATACCAGCCTGCTGCAGCACCTGGGTCCGTGACAGCTCAGCGGTCTCGGCCGCAAAGTCCGCATCCCGGATTCGGGAGTTCGCAGCAGTCAGGTTTTCAGAGGTAATCTGAAGGTTGCTGACCGTGGACTCAAAGCGGTTTTGCAAGGCACCGAGTTCGGCGCGCTGGCCAGTTACGGTGTTTAAGGCGTTATCGATGGCTGTGATTGCGGCCTGAGCGCCTTCGAATGTGGAGATGTCCACATCCTTCAGGAACTGGCCGTCTTCGCCGCCACCGAATGTGCCGGTTCGTAGACCCAGGGCTTCCACTTCGTCGTTGCCGTTAGAACCACCGCCTACGGTGAACTTGCCAGCACTTTCCAGACGAATGGTGCCATAAGTGGTTTCATAGGCTTGACCTTCTGCGCTGACTGTAGTGCTACCTGCCGCTTCGCCGAACGTCGCTTCACCAATACCATCCTGAGCGGCGTCCAGACCGAACATCGCACCTACGGAGGCATCCGAACCTGCGCGGTCATCAATGGCGACAGACAGGTTACGACCATCCGCAGCCGTCAGTGTCAAAGACACACCATTGTCTTCTGCAGTCACACCCGTTTTACCGGAAGTCTGATTAATTAGATTCAACGCATCAGCGCGAGCCCTGTCGGTGTCGATGTCTCCATTGCCATCCGCTTGCAAGGTCACTGTCCCAACGCTAACGCCGTTGATATAGATAGCACCCTCATCACCGACCTCGAAGTCACCGGTACCATCGAGCGCACCGACATTAGAACCATCACCCCCAACGACTGTGGTCTCTTCCACTATCGCTTCCACCCCGGTTTCATTGGAAACGTCGTTGATCGATGCCGCAATAGCAATCGCGGAACGTTCTTTATCACTGGAAATGATGTCAGTGCCGTCTGAACTCTTGGTCGCACTGGCTGTATCGGCAATGGTTTTGGCGGCACCAATGGTAACCCCATTAATGACCAAGTCACCATTATCCAGGCCGTTCACACCGGTATATTCAGCGGAATCTGCATTACCGGCAAACAACTCACCGCCTGTGACAGGATCTGAAAGCGCAACAGTGACGTCTTCACCTCCAGACGAAGTAAATGCAAGCTCGCCTGAGGCGACGTTACCGTTCAATGTACCGGCACCGGTGGTGACATCGTTCGCACTGGTTGCGAATGCCACCTCACTGCCGCTGTAGTTTCGAATTGTCAGAGAGATGTTGGTGCCGTCGAACTCGGCGGACACATCGATAGACTCACCTGAAAAGTCGGTCGAGTTAATGTCGTCCGCGAAAGACTGCAGATCGGTATCTTCAGAAGCGGTTACAGCAGCACCACCGCCGCCGGCAGTGAAGGTCAGAGTGTCACCGGTGACCAAGGTAGAAGCGGTAATGCTCAAACTGACTTCTTCCCAGGCATTCACACCGGAAACGCCGTCTACTGACGCTGCCAGATCAGCAACCTTGGAACCGGCTGCCAAGACACTGTCTGTAGTTGTATCACCAACTGTGACTGACACAGAAGTCTCGTTTGTAGTGGCAAAGTTTGCGGTCAAATCCACGTCATTGGCATAGGAACCGCCACCTAATATAGTTGCACTGGTAGTTTCCGCCAGAGACTCACTAACCGAAGCCGCAACAGCGCGATCATATGTACCAGCTACGAGACCGGCGTTGGCCAGATCACCATTACCCGTACCATTGCCACCTTCGATGGTGATTTCATCGACATCGCCATTGGATACCAGAGTGTAACCACCTTCATAGGTGTCAGCAGCGCCAAGACCGGTACTGGCTGCTGTGACCGTGTCAAAAGACAGCTGGATATTGCGTCCGTCTTCCGCCACCAACTGCACACCGTTAGAATTGCTACCCGTATCGACCGCGATCACACCGGTTTGCTCAGTAAAAGCGTTGATGGCCTGAGTTACAGATGCACGAGTCGAGTCGGTATCGGTGGACGTTGCGATTTCAATGTCAACACCATTAATGGTAACACTTCCGTTCAAGTTGGCACCGGTCATCTCGCTGCCCGCAACGGTGTTTTCGTTGACGAAGGCTTTCACGCCGGTCTGGTCGGTGTATTCGTTGATCGCTGCGGCTTTGGCAATGGCCGAAGCGGCACTATTGTCGGTCGATGCAGTATCGTCTTCCGCTTTGGAAGCACCAATCGCAACACCATTGATAGACAAATCACCATTACCGATTGCACTGTCGGTTCCGATTGCGCTGACACCAACCTGATCAGAGGCACCAAGTTTACCAGCCGTCAGTTCGCCGATGGATACGTCCACCGTCTGACCGGCATTAGCACCAATCTGGAAAGTCCCATTGAAGTTTCCATCGAACAGATTTCGACCGTTAAAGTCTGTTTCCTCCGCAGTCCGACTAATCTCGGCAACCAAAGCCTCAACTTCCTGCTGCAAAGCCACACGGTCATCGTCGGAGTTGGTCGCGTTAGCCGACTGTACAGCCAGCTCACGAACACGCTGCAGGTTGTCGGTCATGGAACCCAGGGCACCTTCAGCAGTCTGAGCCAGGGAGATACCGTCGTTGGCATTACGAACGGCCTGGTTAAGACCCCGGGTCTGGGATTCGAAACGGGTGGAAATTGCCAGCCCCGCCGCGTCGTCCTTCGCGCTGTTAATACGAAGACCGGAAGACAGGCGTTCGAGGGCCTGGGAGTTTGCGCTCTGAGAACTGTTCAGGTTGCGCTGTGCGTTCAGGGACGCAATGTTCGTGTTGATAATCTGAGGCATGATCTCATCTCCTAGTCGTTCCGGGGGCCGGTATGGCCGAGCCGACAACGATGTTGCTCATTCACAGTCTTGTTAGCGGCGGGGGTTTGGGGAACTTTTATAGTTTTTTGGAATATTGGGTGTGGTTTTTAGGCTATTAGTGGATTTGGTGGCAAGGTCTTATTTGGGAAGGATGGATTGTCCCTCTCCCTAGCCCTCCCGAAGCGTCGGACCGCCCGTGGGAGAGGGGACTCTGAGGACTGTGGCTTTGGTTAGGGGCTGTGGTTGGGGTGGTTATGGGTGCTATTGTTTAGGTTGTGGTTTTTGGAGGTTATGGGTATGCGTGCGCGGGCTGAGGCAGTTAAGGCGTCTTTAATTGAGATTTTGGGTCGGCCTGAGGTGTTTGAACAGCGGTTTGCGGCCTGGCGGTTGGAGTGTGCGGCGGTTTTGGAGTCCCTGCCTGCTGAGGAGCGGGAGGCGTTGCTGAGCGAGCTTCAGGGGTTGATTGAGGAGAATCGGTCATTGTTTGAGCAGGAGAGTGAGGCTTTGGTTCGGTCTCTGGTGGGTGAGCGGAAGGAGCACCATAAAGCCCGGAGTGCTCGGGCCCGGCGGTATTCGGATGTTGGGAAGATGGGGTCTGGTGGGGGTGAGTGAGGGCAATTGGGCCGGATGAGTCGACTTGGCTCGGTCATCAGGTCGCGCACGGCGTGCGCTCCTACAGGACATGCGTACGGAGCCGCGTGCGGACCATGGCTCCCACGTTTCTAGCTGATGAAGTCGAACAGGCTCAGGCGGCTGGTTTGGGCGAAGCTTTGTTGGGCGGCCTGTAATACGAAGCTTTGCATTTGCAACCTGGATACGGCTCCGGCGAAGTCCAGGTCCTCGATTTCGGCTTTGATCTCCTTGGCGGCCAGTTTGTTGTCGGCATGCTGGTTGGCGACCGACTCCGAGGTGTTCAGGCGGGCGCCGATGCGGGCGCGGACCTGGGAGACGTTTTCAATGGTGTTGTCGATGTTGTTCAGTGTGGTTTCCATGGTTTCGTCGTACACCTCGTCGAAACCGGTGCCCGGAGGGTAGTTTTCCAGGGCAAACAGGAATTTTTCGTAGGTGGTGAGCACGCCCTGCTTCTGGCTGGTTTCGACGACGAACTGGTCGCCCGGGGCCGGGTTGCCGACGATGTTGACGGTCATGCCGCCGAACTGGATGGGTGAGCCCGGCTGGTAGGCGACGTTTTCCAGGCCGTTGATGACGCGGCCGTCGGATTTCCGGCGCACGGTGAAGTTCTGCTCGGGCGGGTCCACATCCAGCGGATTTTCGAAGGTGATTACGGCGTCGTTGGGCGCGAAGTTATCCAGAGCTTCCTGGTCGACAGTGATGCCGGACGAGATCACGCCGGGTGGGTTGCCCTGGTTTTGCGGGTTGCCGTAGGCGGTGAAGCTGGTTTTATCGGCTTTGATGTCCATGAAGACGTCTTTGCCGCTGTCGCTGGAGGCCAGGTTTACGTTGCGGCTGACCTGCAGGGAGCGAACGCCCTCGTCACCCTGGTATTGGTAGCCGCCGCCGGGGCTTTTTACGAACGGTTGGGTCTGGCCGGAGAAACCCGCGAAAAGGTATTCGCCGCTGCCGTCTTCACTGTTCATAAGGTCCTGCAGTTCATCCAGTCGTTCGCGGATTTCCTGGGCGATGGCATTGCGGTCGGCCTCGGTCAGTACGCCGGCGTTACCGGCCTTGACGGCCAGTTCGCGGACGCGGGCGATGTTGTCTTCCACCGCACCGAGGACGCCTTCCTCTTGCTCCAGACGGGCGTCCAGGAGGTTGATGTTACGCTCGTATTGGTCCATGAGCGCGACTTCCTGGTTCAGTTGGAGCACGCGAGCGGCGCCGACCGGGTCGTCGGCCGGTGTCAGGATACGTTTGCCGGTGCTGATTTGCTCCTGGGTCTTGTTGACCTGTTGTTGCAGGCCGAGCATGTCCTGGACCGGGCGGTTGAAGATCCAGTAGGTGGAGAGTCTGTCTGGCATGGTTTGTTGCCCTCACCCTAGCCCTCTCCCGGGGGGAGAGGGGACTTGATTTGTGGCCCATCTCGAGAATTGGAGACGGGCCAATTTATGGTCGCGCACGGCGTGCGCTCCTACAGTTTTATCTGAATGCGGCGATCAGGCTGTCGAAAGTCTCCTGGGCGATGCGGATGACCTGGCTGTTGGCGTTGTAGGCCAGTTGGAACTCGATCAGCCGTGCGGCTTCTTCATCCAGGTTGACGCCTCGCACCGAATTCAATTCTTCTTCGCCCGCTCTCAATACGCCTTCGGCCGCGTCGGTCTGGATCTGGGCTTGCCGGGTCTTGGTGCCGATTTCCTCCACTGCCTGGCTGTAGGCTTCGGTGAAGGTCATGCCGCCGTCTCGGTTGTTGACGGTGTCGCGGGTTTCCAGGCCGACCAGGTCCAGTACGTTGCGGTTGTCCGAGACGCCGCCTTCGTTCCATTCGATGCTGAATTCGTCACCGGCTTCGGGGCGCCCGGATATTTCGAACTGGAATCCGGTATAGGTCGATTTCGCTTCCGGTACGCCGGTTAAAATGGCGCCCTCTTCCGGTCGTGTGGTCAGGCTGATGCCGTCGGCCATGGTGACATCGACCTGGCCGCCGACATTGACACCGGCGGTGTCGTCATTGCCGGTACCGGAGACCTTCATGAAAATCTGGTACTCGATCTCGCCGCGCTCGGTGATGGAGGCTTCCACGCGACCCGGACTGTCGAGCTGTGCTTGTATCTTGGTTTCGATTTCAGCTTTTACGTCTTCAGCGGTGGCGTGATTGCCGGTCAAGGTAATACTGCCGGTGCGACCATCGGGTAAATACATCTCGTATTCGTACGGGCCACCCTCGCTGAAGTCGAACCCGGTCAGGTTGTTCAGTTGCCCCCGGGTGTCGCCGGAGACCGGTTCGACAGACCAACGCTCGCCGGTGCTGATCTCAAACGTATCACCCGGGTCGATCTGGCTGTTCGTCGGTCCTCCGCCGACCGGTGGAGCGCCGACAATCACCGGCTGAGGTTTGTCGCCGCGCATTTCGACGAAGATGTCGTTGCCGTTCTGGTCCGTAATGGTCAGCGTTTCGCCATCGCTTTTCGCCCGAATGCCCGCGGCTTGCAGGTCGTAGTGGGCGTTGATGCGGTCCGCCAGGAAGTTCGGGCCCAGTTCGTCCGGCATCTCTTCGGGGTAGCCGTCCATAAAGACGGTCTGGTTGGGGCCCAGATCGTCCAGCGTAATCTCATGACCGTTGACCCAGACCTCGAAGGGGTTGTCCGGATCATAGGGCGTACCCGAGTTGGTGAAGTTACTCAGTTGGACCTCGGTGTAGGCTCGGGCGGTGACTCCATCGACCTGATTTAACCGATCCGCGATATCGGCCGCCGAGGCGCCGGTTTCCGTGGTGATCAGCGGGTCCCGGGTCACCTTGCCGGTCTCCGGGTCGGTCCGGCTGAAGGTGAATTGTTCGGTGTTGATGCCATTGTAGGGCGGCACGGTGGCCGGTCCGTCCTGGGAGATCGTCGGGTCTTGCGGCAGTCGGGGACGCCATGAACTGACCTGGGTTTCGCCCGGATCACTGGTGAACAGTGTATTGGAGGCGCCGGGCACGAACTCGATATTCTGCAGGGGCGGCTCCAGCGGTACCGGGTTGCCGGGGTCCGAATTGTCATAGACGGAATAACGGGTCGGGCTGTCGAATTGAATCAACAGAGGCGGGTCGAGATCCCCCTCTTCGGAGAAAAACTGACTGTCCCGGCTCAACATCTGCCCTTGATCGATCGCACCGGTGCCTTCATTGCCGGACGGGGTTTCGGCACGCATGGGATAGGCAAATGCCAGTTCGGCCGGTTCTTGCAACAGCAAATCCATTTGACTCGGAATGTCGCGCAACGGGTTGATGGTGAAGCTGTCCCCTTGCTTGAACGTGCCGTTTTCCAGCTCGACCCGCAAACCGTCGAATTCGATGGACTGTGGCAGGTCGGCCGGAAGCGAGCCTTCCTTGACGACTTCGCCATCGTTTTTCCGAACGATCTCGTAATTGTTGTCCGCTGGACCAGTGAACTTCATCGTATAGTCGCTGTTCGTCAGGGCCGCCGGATCTTCGAAGTAAACGCTGATAACCTGGTCCTTGGGCGGTGTATTCAGCGAATTGGGTTGTGCGCGCCCCGATGCGGCCAGGTCCGGGTCGTTGAGATCCTGGAAAAAGTCCTGACCGAAATCGCCATTCAGATCGATCCCCTGCCGGTGTTGACTGTTCATCTGTTGAGTGAGTGCCACACCGATCCGGCCCAGGTTGTTCATCGCCGGGTCCAATGCCTGGTCACGAAATTCAAACAGCCCCGCCAGCTTGCCGTTGTTGAGCTTGTCCGTGATAAACAGGTTTTCGGTCTGGCTGATGAAACGCACTCCGAACCGTTGCGGGTCTTCCACACCGCCGGTGGCTTCGAGTCGATTGGCATCGCCCGCCAAAACGAGCCCTTGTCCATTGCCGATGGAGACGTTGAATTGCTCATTGTCGACAGTCACGTCCACATCCACGAACTCGGCCAGTTGCCGTACCAGTTCGTCGCGCTGGTCGAGCAAGTCGTTCGGTGGGGTTTGGGTCGGGCTGCCCTGAGCCGTCACGATTTCTTCGTTGAGCGTGGCGATGCCCTCGGCCAACGAATTGATTTGCGCCACCATGGCCTGAACCTGGCTGTTGATGGATTCGTTCTGGTCCGTCAAATAGGTATGGATGGTTTTAAAGCGGTCGACCAGACCGGCCGATTCGCCCAGGACCACATCTCTAGACGGTATATAGGCAGGGTTGTCCGCCCCGCCCTGCAGGCTGGCGAAAAAACTGTCCAGGGCGGGTTGCAAACCGGTTTTTTCATCGGCCAGCAGCCGGTCCACCTGTTCGATGTTGGCCCGGTAGGTATCGAGGCGCTGGAAATTCGAGGTATCGGCCCGCTGCTGTTCAATCATGAACTGATCGGTGACCCGCCGTACCGAGTTCACATCCACGCCCTGCCCCACAAACCCGAAACCGCGAAACTGCGGATCATTGGTTTTCAGCACCACTTCCTGGCGCGAATAACCGGGCGTGTTGGCGTTGGAGATGTTGTGCCCTGTGGTTTTCAGCGCTTCCTGCTGCGCTTTCAGACCGGTGATGGCGGTATTGAGCAGACTCATGGCCTATCCCCTATGCCACCGAACCGGTGGACGACGAAGCGCTGGCCAATTGCATGAGGTCGCTGTCGGCGATACGCAGAATCTTGTCCGCATAATTCGGGTCGGTCGCGTAACCGGCCTGTTGCAACCCCTGGGTGTAGGCGGCCGGATCGGCAGCCTGGTCGAGGGCGTCACGGTAGCGCGGGTTTTCCTTCAGGAAGTCGACATAATCCTGAAACGCCGAGGCCGGATCCGGATAGGCACGGAAGCGGTCCTTGATCGTCAGGCGTCGTCCTTCGATGTATTCATGGGTGGTGGTATCGGCCACATCGCCCTGCCAGCCGTGGTTGGCTTTAATGCCGAAGAAATTGAAACTGGGTTGACCTTCTTCACCCTGAATCATGTGTCGACCCCAACCGGTTTCCAGGGCCGCCTGGGCCACCAGGACGCGAGGCGCCACACCCAGCTGCTGCGCAGCCTCACGGGCATGGGGCAGCAAGGACTCGATGAAGTCCTGCGGTGATTTGAAATTCCCGGAGTCGTCTTCCCCGGCGTTCTGAGAGTCCGGAGCTTTAAAGCTGTCAGGGATAGTCGACTCAGTGGCCTTGGCTTCACTGGCCTCGGGTACAGGTGACGCGGGTAAAATGGGCCGTTGGCTCTCGTCCAGCGGCTTCACGTCGACGTTGCTGAAATCCCGGTCACGTTGCGGCAGTTGCGCGGAGAGTTGCTGGTACAGCGTATCGGCCAGGCCGTAACCACCGCTTTCGGCCATGGACAGACTCAACTGCTGGTCGTGCATATCGCGGTAGAACTTGGTCTCGTTGCTGCTGAGCATATCGCTGGCCATAACATCGGTCGCTTCGCGCATGCTCTTCAGCACCATGGAAATGAACATGGACTCGAACTGCTTGGCCACGACCTTCAGCGCTTCGGGGTCGTCCTTACGCGCGGCCTGCTTGACCGAGTTCAGGCCGTGCAGGTCGTTGTAGTTAAAGGCTGCGTCCAGTTGAGAAACCATTCTTTGCCGCTCTCCGGTGAATGTTTGCCGGTTTGGTTGTGAGTTCCGGCCGGTGTGGCTGCTTTCTTGTTGACAGTTCAAATCTCGTGCCAGGGATAACTGTAGGAGCGCACTCCCGTGCGCGACAAGGAGTAGATGGCAATCAAATGTCGCGCACGGAGTGCACTCCTACAGTCAGATAACAATCAACTCCGCCTTCAACGCCCCGGCCGATTTCAGCGCTTCCAGAATCGCCATCAAATCCCCGGGGGCGGCGCCGACTTCATTCACCGCGTTGACGATGTCATTCAGCGTGACCGTCGGTCCGAACAGAAACATGCGGTTGTCCCCCTCATCGATTTCAATATCCGTGTCGGGCACAACAACGGTTTCGCCCTCCGACAGGGGTTCGGGTTGGGAGACGTTCAACTGATTGTCGATGGTCACCGTCAGGTTGCCGTGAGTAATGGCCACGGGTTCCACCCGAACGTGCTTGCCGACGACGATGGTGCCGGTCCGGCTGTTGATGATGACCTTGGCGGATTCTTCGCCCGGCGTGACATCCAGATTTTCCAGCACGCTGATGAAGCTGACCCGCTGGTTGGGGTCGCGGGGAGCCGTTACACGAACCGAGGCGGCATCGACGGCGTAGGCCGCATCCGGCCCCAGCAAATCATTGATCGTGGCCGCCATTCGTTTGGCGGTTGTGAAGTCCGGGCGATGCAAATTGAACGTCAGGTAATCGCCCTGAGAGAAGGTGTTCTCAACGCCCCGCTCCACGATCGCACCGCTCGGGATGCGACCGGCGCTTTGCACGTTGACGCTGATGGACGACCCGTCCTGCCCTTCGGCCCCGAAACCGCTGACGACCAGGTTCCCCTGGGCGACGGCGTACGTCTGTCCGTCCGGGCCGCGCAAGGGCGTCAGCAACAGACTGCCCCCGCGTAAGCTGTCGGCGTTGCCGATGCTGGAGACCGTGACGTCGATTTCCTGACCGGGCTTGGAGAACGGCGGCAAGGTGGCATGCACCGACACCGCTGCCACGTTGCGCAGGCGCGGGTCTTCCCCCTGGGGAATGGTGATGCCGAACTGCTCCATCATGTTGCGGAAGGTCTGGTTGGTGAACGGTGCCCGGTCGCCCGTGCCGCTGAGACCGACCACCAGGCCGTAGCCGACCAACTGGTTGTTGCGTACGCCCTGGACCGAGGATAAGTCCTTGATGCGGTCGGCCTGAGCGGCACCGCAGAGCAGAACGGCGATAAAACAGGAAAACAGGGCTCTCATGGTGTCACCTTCTTGGCGCCTGTGGGGGTTTGGGTGGTATTGAGCAATTTGTGGGCCAATGGGAAAGGTCACGCAATTAAGTAGGTTGGATTAGCCCGAAGGGCGTAATCCAACAGGTATGAGGGTGCCACGAGACCAGCCATTAACACCGCAGTAATGTTGGATTACGATCCTTCGGATCTAATCCAACCTACATTTATGAACCTTCGCTGGCGGAATCAAAACGGAAACACCGGGCTGTTGAAGAACTTGGTCAGCCACCCCGGCTGGTTGGCATCGGCCAGCGCCCCTGCACCACTGTATGTGATCCGGGCATCGGCCAGTTTCTGGCTGGAAACGGTGTTGTCCAGGTTGATGTCCTCGGGCCGCAACATGCCTTTGATGCGAATGAACTCGGCACCGGTGTTCAGGGTAATCCATTTCTCCCCCTGCACCCGCAGCACACCGTTGGGCAGAACTTCAGCGACGGTGACCGAGATATTACCGGTCAGGCTGTTGCTCTGGTCCGCATCGCCACGGCCTTCGAAACTGCGCTCTCCCTGGATGGTGGCGCTCAGGGCCTCGATGGGTTGACCGCCGGCGATCACCGGAGCGTTCAAACCCGCTTCACTGGTTTTGGAGGAACGCGACTGGGAGGACTTGCTGCCCTGGGTTTCTTCGTTGAGCACCACGGTGATGATGTCGCCGACGCGCATGGCCTTTTTATCACCGTACAGCGACATGCCGTAGCGCGGTGTGAACAGAGAGCCGTCCTGGTTCGGTGGCGGCTTCAGGGACTCGGACGGCACCGGAGCGAACTCGGGGTCGCCGGCCACCGGTGTTTCTCCGACCGTGGCGGTTTTCAGGGTGCCGCATCCGGCCAAAGCCAGACTGGCGAGGATAAGAATCAGGCTGCGCTTAATCATGATGATCGCCTCCCCCGGGTTAGAGGTTCGAGGTAATGAAGCCCAACATCTGGTCGGCGGTACTGACCACTTTGGAGTTCATCTCATAGGCCCGCTGTGTGGATATCATGTCCACCATTTCCTCAACGATGGTCACGTTGGAAGTCTCCAGAGCGCCCTGGATCACAGCGCCGAACCCATCCAGACTGGGCACACCGACCTGAGCCTGGCCGCTGGCCGCCGTTTCCAGATAGAGGTTATTACCGATGGATTGCAAGCCAGCCGGATTCACGAAGTCGACCACTTCGATCTGACCGATCTCGAAGGGTTCGTTGTCCCCTTCCGCCACGGCCGTCACGATGCCATCGGTGCCGACCGTAATGGTCTTGGTTTGTTCCGGCACCTGAATGTCCGGCTCCACCTGGTACCCGCTGGCGGTCACCACCTGCCCTTCGGCATTGATGTGGAAGGTCCCGTCACGGGTGTAGGCGATGTTACCGTCCGGCATCAGGATCTGGAAAAAACCGCGACCGTTGATCGCCATATCCAGCGGTTGCTCGGTCATGTTCAGGTCGCCCTGGGTAAACATTTTCTGGGTGCCGACGGTGCGCACACCGGTGCCGAGTTGCAGACCCGAGGGCAACTGGGTGTTTTGCGAGCTCTGGGCACCGGGCTGACGCTGCACCTGGTAGATGAGGTCTTCGAACACGGCCCGCTCTTTCTTGAAGCCGGTGGTGCTGGCGTTGGCCATGTTGTTGGAAATGGTCGACAGGGCAATGTCCTGAGCTTCCAAACCGGTCTTACCGACCCATAAGGCTTTGTGCATGATGGACTCCTCAGCTCAGCCGCAGTAATTGTTCGGATGACCGGGACATTTCCTCGGCCGATTTCATGATCTTGACCTGCATTTCATACTGACGATTCAGCGACAGAATGTTGGTCAGTTCGTGAACGGAATTCACATTGCTGCCTTCGACGAATCCCGTGGTCACCTTTAAGGCCGGATCATCCTCCAGCACGGCATCACCCTCGCGGGGACGAAACAGGCCATCCGTCCCTTTTTCGAAGTTTTGCAGATCCGGATTGACGATTTTCAGGTTATCGATCACCAGCATTTCATTCGGACCGGCGCCGGCGGGGCGAATTGAAATCGTGCCGTCCTCTCCGATATCGACTTTCTCATAGGGCGGCAGGACAATCGGTCCGCCGTTGCCGATAACCGGTTGACCACTGCCGTTGATCAGTTCGCCCAGCGGTGTCACGGCGAGATCGCCCCGACGGGTGTAGGCTTCGTTGCCTTCGGCATCCTGAACGGCGAAAAAGCCGTCGCCGGCAATGGCGACATCGAGTTCATTACCGGTCTCTTTCAGCGGACCATCATTGAAGTCGGTGGCGGGCCGTTCGGTCATGGCGTAGGCCCGGGTCGGATAGTGTTCACCGTAAACCGGCATGGCCCGCGCCTGCTCCCAATCCGCCCGAAAGCCGGTGGTGGAGGCATTGGCCAGGTTATTGGAGTGCGAGGTTTGCGCCATCATGTTGTTCTTGGCGCCGGTCATCGCGATGTAGAGTGCGCGATCCATGGGAGGACTCCTGCCGCTTTTATGAGCTGTACAGGGAGTATTGCGAAAGGTGTGCCAGAAAGGGGAAACCCTGGGAGCGCCGGCGTCATCTCCCCGTAGGAGCGCACTCCGTGCGCGACAAAGCCTTGCCATGAAACGCATGTCGCGCACGGAGTGCGCTCCTACAGGGAGGAAAGCGGTAAAGCGGCGGCAAGAAACTTCCTACCGCCGCTACGAATTACCGCAGGTTAATGATCGTCTGGGTCACGGCGTTGGCCGTTTCGATCGTCTTGGCGTTGGCCTGGTAGTTTCGCTGGGCGATAATCAGGTGCACCAGCTGCTCGGACAGGTCGACCGTCGAATCCTCCAGTGCAGCCGACTGGATGCTGCCCAGCAACCCGGTACCCGGCTCACCGATGGTGGCATCGCCGGACTCGAAACTGGCCTCCCATTCGGTGTTGCCCACCGGGTTCAACCCTTCATTGCTGGCGAAGGAAGCCAGAGCCACCTGCCCCAGCACCTGGGCCTCGCCGTTGGTGTAGCGGGCATAGACGGTGCCGTCGTCATTGATCTCGAGATCCTTGAGACGTCCACTGGCATAGCCGTCCTGCTGGAAGTCGTATCGTGAGAAGGGACCGCCGTACTGGGTAGTGCCATCAAACGAAATCGCAAAATTCGAGTTGGTGTTCGGATCCGGAATCGGCAGACTGCCGCCCTGGGACTCCGGCTGACCCACATAGGCGCCGGTCGGGTCTCCGGTTTCCGGGTCGGTCGGTGTCCAGTTGGAGACCAGGAAGTCTCCCGTGTTCGATTCGTCCACGGTGCCATCCGCGTTAAAGAACAACTTGAACGAGGCCAGAGTCGGTTCGGTGTTCTCCGGGAAGGGTAAGCTCGTATCCGGATCGCCGACATTTTCACCATCGATCTGTGCGTACACCGTCCATGAATTCAGTGCGTTCGGGCGGTTGGGATCCTCCGGATCCTTCACGTAGAACAACTGCAATTGGTGCTGGTTGCCGATGGAATCGTAAATCGGCAGGGACGAGGTTTCATTGTATGTTTCCGGGTCATCCGGGTCGAAGGCATTGATGGTGTAGTCTTCGAAGCTGGAGTCGGTCAAGCCATTGAACAGACCGGCTACACGAGGCTCGGGTTCGGTCAGCGTGAAACCTTCGTTGAGAATGATGTCGACATAGCCGCCAATCTTGGCATTGGTTTCGGCATCGGGCTCACCACCCAACACAACGGGGGCGGTACCTTCATAGCCTTGCACCGTGAGGGAATCGTTGTCGTTCGTCGATTCGATCGAGACTTCGATGTCGATACCGGTGCTGGACGTGAGCACGATGTCGCCGGTGCTGTCATCCAGTTCCGCCGTGATACTGTTCAGCGACGTCTGCTGATACTGGTTGATTTCGTCGACCATGGATTGGAAATCGTTGGCGCTGATCACCTGTCCGTTGATGAACAGATCCAGATCTCCGGAGTTGGCGTAGTTATCGCTCAACAGCCGAACCTCGGTCTCCGCGGAGGCATCCACACCCGCGTTTTCGGATAGCTGAGCGGCGATCTCGGAGGCTGAAGCACCGGCTTCTGTAGTGATGGTGGTGCGCTCATCTTCATCTTCGTTATACAAAACAAAGCTCTGCTCAGGATAGCCGTTGGTTACTTCAGGTTCGCCTACGGTGACCAGATCGGTATTGTACTGATCGGTTTGCAACAAGCCGTACAATTGCTCGACATCCAGATCGTCACCGGGAGCCTGAATATTGGTGACCGATACCTGAGATGCCTCTCCCGCTTCGGTGGCAACAAATTGCAACTGTTTGCGGCCTTGCTCGTCCTGAATGACCTGAGCCTGGACACCGATGTAGTCTTCCGCCGGTACAGCCGCCAATTCACGGTTGATCGCCGCCGCCAACTGGTCAATGGAGATGATCTCTTCCTCGAGCGATATTTCGACGGAGCCCGAGCGGTCTTCCGGGTCCGGTGCGGGCACGGTCAAATTGACCCGGAAAGAATGGGACCGGTCGATGGTATCGATCCCCAGGGTCTTGGTGGTGCTGGTAAAGCCGAGCGCATCCAGGGTCACACTGTTGGGGTCCCCTTCAGAGACATCAATATCCCCGCTGTCCCCGATCTCGGTACGCTCAAGCACAATACGACCATTGATCTCACTGGCTTCCACCTGCCCGAACAGGGAAGGACTGACTTCGATGGCGTCGTTGATGGCCTCGACCAACTGATTATGGCTGCCATAACTGCCGGGTGGAATCTGAATGGTGTCGCTGATGCCACCTTCGATTTCGATGTCCAGCAGGTTGTTGGCCAAAACCGGGTCGTCACCGGCCACCAAGGTCGGCGCTGGAGTCGAGTTGCTGGTGTCCATACCCATGGTCACCAGATTAAAATCATCGTTGTTCTGGGCGTCGCTCACTTGCACCAGATTGATATCGTTACTGCCTTCACCCACGTCCGACCCGACCGTCACGACCAGACGGTTGGCCGAATAGGACGCTTGTAATACATCGGGGGAGCCGAATGCCGTGTTGAACGCCGCGTTAAACTGGTTGACCAGGTCGGCGGCGCTGGCGACACCGTTGATGTCGACATCAATCAAGGTGGGAGACACTTCTCCCGGAATCGAGGCGTTGAACCGGATACGATCCCCCGTACCCAGGCTGGTTTGACCAAAGTTACCACCGTCCACGGCCGCTGGATCGGCCGAACTGGTCAATTCGGAAAAGGTACCCGGGTCGGCATCGGTATAAACCAGGTCGGCATCGTCATTACCCTGAACCGATGCGGCCTGACCGGGAATGGTCCGTAAATCGATGGAACCGCCGGATTCGAACAGATCCGCACCGGCGATCGGCGCCTGAGTCAGTGCACCCGGAATATTGAAGTGGTTCGCTCCCAGCACAGTACCCACGTCATTGGCCAGCGAGAAACTGGTGCCATCAGTGGCGTAGACACCGGTCGTACTGAAACTGATGCCATCGCCGGCCGCGTTCACTTCGGCCTCGATCTTGCCGGCAAGATCCGGGCTGCCCAGAATCGCCCGATTAACATCATCGACGATTTCATCGACATCCGCGTACGTCTTGCCAGCCTGGAACGGCTGGATGGTATCCGTCAATGTAGCCGTGCCGCCTTCAATGTTGGGCCCCTGGACACTGACTTCGATGGTCCAGCCGGACGTGCCATCGGCCGCCGGGTCGTACGGAAAGGTGATGTTACCACCCAGAGTACCGCCGTCGTATCGGGCCTCGGTTCCGGATGTGGTGGGAATGCCGAGCGTGTCCACCGTAGTGGCAATGTCTTCCAGCGGTCCCACCTGAGCGGAGCCGATGGCCAGACCATTGGTCCGCGTAATGGTGCCGTCCTGCTGCAGGACCTGGGCGCCGGCAGGCACGTTCACACGGGCATCGACGCCATGGGTACCGCGCGGCGGCTGGTTGCCGGTATCCACCTCCAGGTCGGTCAACACACCACTGACAAGACCGTTTTCATTGACACCGAACCCTTGCAGGCGAGCGCCCTGGTTGTTGGTGATGAAACCCTGCTTGTCGACGCCGAAGATGCCGGAGCGGGTATAGGTCACGGAGCCGTTGGCGTATTCGGTGACAAAGAAACCATTGCCGTCGATGGCCAGATCCAGCGCCGAGTTCGTCTGGCTGATGTTGCCTTGCTCGAACTTCTGGCCAATGTTCTGGACATTGACACCGGCACCAGCCTTGTCCTGGCCATAGCCAAGGAAAGAGTTCGTATAGGCGTCGCCAAACTCGGCCCGACTGGACTTGAAGCCCGTGGTACTCGCATTGGCAATGTTGTTGCCGGTTACTTTGAGGTCTTTGTTCGCCGCGGCGACGCCGCTCAGCCCGGTACCAAAAGTCATGCTATGCTCCTCGCACTGCCGTCTTGAAAAGCCGCCGTGAAACGGACAGCCTTCTCAAACATCCTGTCGCCTGCGTTTACTGAATCCGATCAGTAAACGTGATTGATCTGTTTCACATCGGCCATGGTGGCGGTGCCACCGCCGGCCAGGTTCAACACCAGGTCGTTGTTTTCACCCAGCGTCACCGAGTCCACCCGGGCGCTCATGTGAACGTTCAGGTTCTGCTGCTGCCCGCCTACATTTCCAACAACCTGGAACTGATACTCACCTGGGTCATGCGGAATGATGTTGCCGTCGTCGTCGGTCGGGAACTTGTCGTAGTCGATGTCCGCCATCTCCCCGTTGATCTCAAGGTTCGCGCCGTCCCATTTGAACGACATCGGGCCATTCGGCTGGTAACCCAGCGGCACATTCTCGACGACCTCACCGGCTTCGTTGGTGATCTGAAGTTTCAGACTGTCCGCACCGGACGGCACATCGGCCATGCCGTACACCAATTCACCGTGGCGCAACAGGCTGGTGTCCTGCCCGTCGACCGTCACTGCCCCGCCCACCAGCGAGCTGGCCTGCAACGCCTGGGAGGACTTGAAGGAACTGGCCAGCGACTCGAAGCCACTGCTCATGTTCTGGATGCCCTCGACGGTCGAGAACTGCGCCATCTGGGCCACGAACTCGGCATTCTTCTGGGGCTCCAGCGGGTTTTGGTTATTCAGCTGGGCGATCATCAATTCCAGGAACTCGTTCTTGCCCAACTCGTTGGACTTCTTTTCCTGGGATGCGTTCTTGTTGATGTCGTATTGGCTCAGCGCACTGGAGCCAGAGACATTGTTGACATCAGACATACCGGACCCTCACTGGCTATTGCCCCATCGTCATTGTTTTCTGCATCATGGTTTTGGCGGTATTGAAGACTTCGACGTTCACCGTGAAACTGCGCGACGCCGAGATCATGTCCGCCATTTCCTCGACCACATTCACGTTCGGGTAGTAGACATAACCGTTTTCATCGGCCATGGGATGAGTCGGCTCATAGCGGATATCGAGCGGATCGTCCTTTTCGATGATACCGGCCACATGCACGCCCTCGCCCACGTCGTGCTCCAGGTCGACCGGGTCCATCAAATCCCGATCCTGAAATTGCCCCTGCAGTACTTCGAACACCGGCTTACGGGCACGGTAGGTGTCTTCCTCGCTCGAGCTGACGCTTTGAGCATTGGCCAGGTTGCTGGCCGTGGTGTTCAACCGGATCGACTGGGCATTCATGCCGGATCCGGCGATGTTGATGACGTTATTCAGCGACATGATTATTGCCCTCTCAAGGCGCCGTCCAGGCCTTTGAATTTCCGGTTCAGGAAGTCAAAGCTGGCGTTGTACGACATGGCGTTCTTGGTGAATTCGGCGTTCTCGACATTGGTGTCGACGGTATTGCCGTCGATGGACGGCTGAATCGGGTTGCGGTAAAGCATCTCGTGTCCGGTCTCGACGCGGCCGGGAATGTGCTCGCCGTCCGTCCGGGCCATGTCCAGCCCCTGGGCTTTTTTGGCCTCACCGCGCAGGATCGCCTGAAAATCCATGTCCCGAGCCTTGTAGTTCGGTGTATCGGCATTGGCCAGGTTGTTGGCCAGCACCTCGGAGCGCTGCGCACGGACCAACAGGGCGTTGTCGTGAATCCCCAGCGAGTTGTTGAATCCCAGTGCAGACATTGGACACCTCTTTGCCGCTTTTTTCGAAGTTACAATGACTTTTGCAAGTCGGGTGCCAAGTCTGTTTTTCCTTTTAATTCAATGGGTTGGGGATTTTCGAGCTCGTTCAACAACGGCAACCGGCAAGGGTTGACCGGTTGATGTGGCAGGCCCCGGGGAAGGCCGATTCCGGTCTTCCCCGGGGTGTCGGTAGGGGTTGTAAGGTTAAAAATCGACCGTGGCCGATCCTCCCGCAGTGACCGTCACACTGTGCGTGGCCAGCCACTCGAGGGTATCGTCGGCTTCCGGGTCATCCAGGTCGGCTTCGCAGGTAAAAGCCAGGGTATACTCGCCGGCCGCCATAAACGCCAATTCGTACTCGAACTCGGTGACGCCGGTGGCATCGGTGTCCACCAGCTTGGTTGTTAGAGGCTGGACCTCTTCACCGCCCAGATCCCCTGGCGTGATGTCGACACCGGCGTAGACGTAGATCGCGCCGCTGCATTCAGCCGTAATCAGCCCGCCGTCGACCGAACCATCGACTGTTCCGGTGTCGTCGTCCGCTACCAGCCGAAGAGTCGGTTTCAGCTTATACCCCTGCGGATTGTGTACGATGGATTGGCGAAGATCGAAATCGATGGTGTAGTTGGAGGTCTGGTCTTCTTCGATGGTAAAACCGTTCACCAGCTTCAACCCGGTTTGCGCTCCACTCGGAATGCGTAAATCATGCTGGGCACCGTCGACCTCGATATAGGAATCAGTCACACCGGTTTCGGCCGCGACATGCAACCGGATCCACTCATAATCTCCCGCTTCCAGTTCGACCTCTTCCAACAAGGACTCGGTCGTTTGCCCTTGCAGCGACAGCAAATCAATCTCACGGGGTTCCTCGTATTCATACTCTACACGTTGACCGTCTTCGGCTTGTACCGTGACTCCGGTAAATACGACAACAACCTTGTCGGCTGAATCGATGGGTGCATCGGTTATGCGCAGATTCATTCGACCCGTCAGTGATCCCGATCCATCGTTCGATCCGTTATCCGAACCGCTGTCGTCCTCTTCAAGCTGACATCCAGTCAAGGACATCGCCATCAAACCCACACCGATACAACCGATCAAAGATTTTATTTTCACGCTACTCCCTCCTATCGTTTTAGCTTAGTCGAGCCGGGTTATCCCGACGTCGACAGCAAGACTACGATGGAAGGCGGCGCCCTGTTGTTCCGCCCATGTTCGTCGACTGTAGTTGTGAGAGCGCGTCGATACTGTAACTGTGAACACGGTACGGTTAAGCTCAGTTTTCGAAATGAGCTTCTGTTATTTGCCCCGCGGTTACCGTCACATTCTGCGTACCGGACCAATTCAAAACGTCGGCGGATTCGGGATCGTCGGTATCGGCCTCGCACGTAAACGACAGGGTGTATTCACCGTAATTCAGAAAACCAATGTCGTAGTCATAGGCGACCGTCCCCGTCGCTTCCGTGTGAACAATCGCCGAGGTCACCGGCGCTTGTCCTTCACCACCGACATCTCCGGGAGTGACATCCGAACCCGCGTACGCATAGACAGCGCCATGACAATCACCGGTCACCAGACCCGAAGATACGGTGCCACTGACACCGCCGGTTACCGCGTTTGCGATCCAACGAAGTGACGGATCCAGGCGATAGGTTTGGCCGTGATGAACAATGGATTGTCGCAAGTCGAAATCAACGGTGTACTTGGCGGTTCGGTCAACCGGAACGGACAGACCGCTCGACCATGTCAAGCCGGACTCGCCGTGCTCCGACAATTCGAGATCGTATCGTGCACCGCCGATTTCAATGTAGGAATCACTGTTGCCGGGTTGCGCCGACACGTCCAATCGAACCCAGTCATACTGGCCACCCTGAATCTTGACGTCACTTAACAAGGCGGCGGATTCGCCTCCCTGCAAGTCGAGAAGATCAATGGATTTGGGTTCATCGAACGTCAATTCGATACGGCCGATAGACTCTGAATATAAGGTGACGCCGGTAAACACGACGACCACGGAGTCGGCAAAGTCCACCGGTGCATCGGTAACGGCCAGACTGAGCCGACCCGCACCGAGGTTCCAGTCGGGATTACAACCGCCAAGCAGTACTGCGGTGCCGATCACGGTGGTGAGCATCATTCGTTGCATTGCACAGACTCCCTTTTTCAATCGGAACCGGTGGAATAAGAAAAACTCACCGGCCTGTCGACAGGCTAGCCCTATAAAAACAATGGGGTGTTGATACCGTGTTTTGCAACTGTAGAAATGAGAGGCGGGTCAATAGTGAGAGCTGTCCGGCAAGAGCCTAAAGGCTCTTACCGGATAAAGAGGTTACAGAGTGTTAAAAATCGGCTTGTGACGTTGCATCGGCCGAAACGGTCACGTTTTGAGTGCCGGTGAAGGACAGGTCGTCATCTCCTTCGGGATCGTCCAGTTCAGCATCGCAGGTGAAGGCGGAGGTATAGTCCCCTTCCACCAGGAAGGCGGCCGTATAACCGAGTTCGCCGGATCCCTGTTGCTCAACCATGGCGGTCGTGATCGGCACGCTGCCGGCGCTACCGACATCGTCGGCCATTACATCCGAGCCTTCATAGACGTAGACCGCCATGCCCGCATCGCAGGCACCGGCCTCATCTGCATTGATGGCGTCGATGGTGGCCTCGGCGACCGTACCGGAAATGGCACCCACCGTTGTGTTGTCGACCAGACGCAATGTCGGTTTCAGTTTGTACTGACCATTGCCCGTCTTGATCACGGATTTCCTCAGATCGAAATCGATGGTGAAGGATGCGCTGCCGTTCGCGGGAATGGTAAAGCCTTTCACCAGCTTCAGGCCAGTCTGTTGGCCGCTCGGTACTGTCAGGCTGTAAGTGCCTTCGTTGGGACCGGGACCGATTTCAATGTTGGAACTGCCGGTGCCTTCGTCGGCATCGAGCTTCAGACGGATCCACTCGTAGTCGCCTGCCGCCAGAGTCTCCCCTTCAAGCAAGGCGGCGGTTTCACCACCCTGAAGGTCCAGCAGGTTGATGGTCTTGGGTTCGTCGTAAGTGATTTCAATGCGATTATCGGCGGCGGATTGGATGATCACCCCTTCGAACACCACATTGACGGCGACCGCCTCATCGACGGGTGCGTCGGTGATATCCAGCGAGAGCGTCCCGGTGCCCGATCCGGCTGACTCCAGATTACAACCGGCGAGCACGGCGGATGCCATTCCCAGGGCCGCTACCGTTTTGAATGGTGACGTCATACACTGACCTCCTTTCGAGGATGTGGCAGGAACCCCGATTGGTCCTTGCCAAAAGTAACATCGCCTACTGTAGAAAAGAGTTGATGAAGATGTGTAAGACCTCTTTATGGCAAATGTAAGCCCGAGTTTACCGAAGACCGCCCGGCTGACTGAACACGGTGTAAAGGCCTGACAAAACCATGCAATCACTGTTTACACGGGTTTACCTGAATCTGCTGCTCACCCTCGCCTTAACCGCGACCGGAGTCTGGCTGGTGCTCGATCAGGTGAACCGCTATCGATTCAACGAATTCGTGGAGTACCGGATCGCGGCTCTCCAACCCGCTCTCGATCGAAACGGGTCGGTGGTCGCACCCGAACGACTGAATGACTGGACCACCATTCTGTCGCGGCTGACCGGAACCGAGTGGGGTCTGGCGAACAATTCCGAACCCACCGGTATCACAGAAGCCCGTTGGTGGTCGGAGCGGGCCGGGATCACCCTGCCTCTCAATGACGGATCCCGTTTGATCACGGCCAGCATCGCGGACTGGGACGAATTGCTGATCGGCACCGGCTATCTCGTGGTCAATGCCCTGTCACTGGCCGATGTGGACGATCGGGACGAACTGTTGGCCCGCTTGAGCGAGCGCAGCGGGATCGCGATCCAACCGGTCGGTCTCGCCGAAGAGCCCCTGGGATTTCTGCAGCAGCGGCAGTTGCAACAAGGGCAAGCCGTTATCGTCAATCAAAGTGCCGGCCTGACCGCACCCGGCCAGACGCTTTACATTCCCATGGGCCAGGGCAATGCGCTCAAGCTGGGCCCCGTACATCGCTTCGAGTGGATCACGCCGCTGGGGCTGCTGCTTCTGGCCGGCGCGACACTGATCGCATTGGGCGCATTGATCTATTTGACGCTGACACCGCTGAGACGGCGACTGGTGCGGATGACCCGGGCCGTGGACGCCATCGAACACACGCCGGACAGTGTCGATGTGCCGGATCAGCCCCGGGACGAACTGGGTACGATGGGCCAGCACATCAACAATATGGCGGCCCGACTGGTGGATTACGGTCGACGCAACAAGGCGCTTAACCAGGCGGTCTCGCACGATCTCAAGACCCCGCTGGCGCAGTTCAAATTCGCGTTGGCCATGCTGAAACCCGAGGATCGACAGCGATACGTCACGGATAAAATGGATCAGGCCGTGACCGAAATGGAAACCCTGGTCGAAGAACTGCTGCTGTTTCACAGCCTGTCGGATACGGATACCGATCAACAAGCCCGCAGCGACCTGACCGCCCTTTTACCGAGCGTGATCGAGACGCTCGAACCCCGTGACGCGGTGAGTTGGGACTGCCGGCTGCCCAATACCGCTGTTTGGTTGAAAGGTGAAGAGCGGTTGTTGCGGCGACTGTTTCTCAACATTTTGAGCAACGCCTTGAAGTACGCCGACCATCAAGTCAGACTCACCCTCGATCGAATGCCCGACGAGCGTATTCGCCTTCGGGTGGACGATGACGGCCCCGGGATACCAGCCGGGGAACGGGAGCGGGTGTTGGAGCCTTTCTATCGACTCGATCGAAGCCGGGAGGGTCCGATACGCGGTCATGGCCTCGGGCTGGCCATCAGCCGGGACATCCTCGAACTGTTGGGCGGCGCTATGGTACTGGACGATTCCGATCTGGGCGGCTGCCGGGTGACCTTGTTACTGGCACCTTACAAAGCCGGACAAAGGACCGACACCCGGGACTGACGGATGGGTTACAGTTACCCTCAGAATTCCACCTGCGAAATGAGTCGGAACATGCGGTATATGACAACGGGCTTGCTTGCCCTGTTCGCCAGCGGACTGGCTTGGTCAGAGGATACCGATTCCTGGGGCGCCTGGGATGAACTGCCCAGCGATGTCCTCGATTTGAGCGGAGAGACCGACCCCCGAGCCTTGTCACGTCGACTGGATCAATTGATCGAGTCCAACCCCGAATCCGAAGAGCTGGACCAGTTGCTCGAGGTCTGGCTGCGTCAGTCGACCGTGTCCGGCAATGGCCGTTTGATGTCGCTGCAGTCGCTGATCGGTATGAGCGAGGAAGACATCGAGGCGTTGCCGGAGGCCGCCAGGCAGCGACGCGAGGAGATGCTGGACGATCTACTGTCGGACCTGCCCGCGGCCGCCGGCAATGACGACTTTCCGGGGCAAGGCCCTCCGGATGACCTCCCCGCCGCCGGATCCGGCAACAATCCGGGTGGCGGTAATGGACCGGGGAACGGTCAGGGCAACGGCCCTCCACCAGGCACTCCCAACGGCGGATAACCCCCGGCCTTATACGGGTTCGGTTTTAAGTCGATTCGATTTACACTGGGTCACTGGATTGTTCAGCTGAGGCCGTTGCAAGCGCCGACCGGAGTTCAATGGAAACCACAGATCATTACGCCACCCTGCTGCTGGTGGAAGACAACGCCAACCTGGCGGAACTGATGCAGCATTTTCTCGAAGACTCAGGCTACCATGTCACCGTCATCGCGGACGGCACGGTTGCCCGGGACCACATCATCGAGCACCAGCCGGACCTGACCATTCTCGATATCATGCTGCCCGGCATGGATGGCCTGGCGGTCTGCCGGCAGGTTCGCCCGCACTATAAACACCCGATCATCATCCTGACCGCCAAGAACGACCCCATCGATGAAATTCTGGGGCTGGAACTGGGCGCGGACGATTACCTGACCAAGCCGGTGGAACCCAAGCTTCTGGTCAGTCGGGTTCGGGCGCATTTGCGTCGGGCCCTGGAATTCAATCAGGCCTTGTCCGGCTCGCCCGATCGCGAAGAGCCGTCGCCGATTGACGTCGACCACCGCAACCGTCTGGCCTATTGCTGGGACGAGCCGCTCGACCTGACGACACCCGAATTCAACCTGTTGGCGCTGCTGCATTCGAAACCGGGCCACATTTTCACACGTGACGACATCATGAAAGCATTGAGAGGCATCGAATACGACGGCCAAAGCCGCGCCATCGATATGCTGGTGTCATCGTTGAGATCGAAACTGCCCTTCAAGGAAGCCATCAAGACCGTGCGCAGCAAGGGGTATTTCCTGGTTGAACCGCACCTGCTCAGCGCTTGCGATAAATAATACCCGGACGGCAGTGCACCATCTCATAGAGGTCCCCCAGACCGTTTACGGCCTCCGAAGCCCCCACCAGCAGATAGCCACCCGGGTTCAGGGTGGCGTGGATGCGGGTCAGGATGTCCCGCTTGAGATCGGCGGTGAAATAGATCAACACATTACGGCAGAAGACGATGTCGAACTTTCCCAGCAAGGCGTAACTGTCCTGCAGGTTCATCGCGCGGAATTCGACCCGCTGAGCGATGCCCGGTTTTACCCGCCAGCGCCCGCCGGGTGTTTCTTCGAAGTGTTTCTTCAGGCGGTCCGTATCCAACCCACGGCCGATCGCCAGCATGGCGTACTCGGCGGATTTCGCCGCCGCCAGCGCGGACGGGGATATGTCCGTCGCGACGATTTTCTCGCCACTGTTGAATACCCGGTTTCGCGCTTTGTATTCCTCGATCATCATCGAGATGGAATACGGCTCCTGCCCGGTCGAGCAGGCCGCCGACCAGATGCGCAGCGGCCGGGACGGTCGCTGACCGTAAAATTCCGGCAGCAGCTTCTCTTCCAGAATACGAAAGGGATGGATATCCCGGAACCAGAGCGTTTCGTTGGTGGTCATCGCGTCGATGACGGCCGTTTTCAGCTTCTGGCCACCGGGTCGTGAAATGGCACTCACCAGTTCATTCAGGTTCCTGACGGATTCCTGTTGCAGGATTTTGCGCAAACGGCTGGACACCAGGTACTGCTTGCTCGTACCCAGACAAATGCCGCTGTGTTTTTCCAAAAAGTCGCAGAAGGCATCGTAGCCTTCGTTCACATCCACCATTAACCCTATGACTCCTTCGGATCAGTCGCAATGGGGGTGATCTGGAAAACCACCGTCCCTTTACCGGGGGTACCGCCTGTCGTCATGCCTCCCCTTCCAGGGCCGGCAATTCACCGCCCAGATGGGTAATGCGCTCAATAACCAATTGCGCGAGCATGTCCGGTTGAAATTTGGCCAAAAAGTCGTTGGCACCCACCTTTTTTACCATTGCCTGATTAAAGACGCCACTCAGAGAAGTGTGCAGCAGGATGTGCAAGTCGTTGAGCTGAGGGTGGTTACGGATTTCCGAGGTCAGGGTATAACCGTCCATCTCCGGCATTTCGATATCGGAAATGACGATCGGATAACGGTCCGCGGGATGAACACCCTCTTCCACCAGGGCCAGCAAATGATCCAGCGCCTCGCGCCCGTCGTTGACCGCCACCACGGTCACGCCGATCTGCTCCAGTGTGCGGGTGATCTGTTTGCGCGCAATCTTAGAGTCGTCGGCGATCAGGATCTGTTTGGACACGGCGTTGGAGGTGACGTCCTCGGTGATCAGACCTTCGCTGACGTCTTCGGTCATCGGGGTCACTTCGGCGAGGATCTTCTCGACATCGATGATTTCCACCAGCTTGTCTTCGTACTTCGTCACCGCCGTCAGAAAATGATCGTGACCGGTCCCCTTGGGCGGTGGCTGAACATCTTCCCAGTTGATGTTGATGATGCGCTCGACGCCTTTGACCAGAAACCCCTGGCTGTGCATGTTGTATTCGGTAATGATCGCCAGTCGGTCCTGAATGTTGTCAATCGGTGCGTTTCCCGTCGCCCGGCTCAGGTCGAGAATCGGAATGGTTCCGCCCCGGATATGCGCCACCCCCTTGACCACCGAATTGCTTTGGGGAAGCTGTGTCAGGGTCGGGCATTGCAGCACTTCTTTCACCTTGAACACATTGATGCCGTAAATCTGTTCACCATCCAGGCGGAACAAAAGCAATTCCAGGCGGTTTTGACCCACCAGTTGGGTCCGTTGGTTAACACTGTCCAGAACGCCTGCCATAGAATTCTCCACTTCGCGTTGTCTTAGGGCATAGTCTTGGGAATATCGCCGCCATCCAGCCAACAGCCGGCTCCGGACAGCCCCGAATCGGCATACCCTTTGCACCGACCCTCTGAAAGGCGCGCTTCACCGTCAAGATAAAACAGTCAAACACGCCGTGAATCCAGAAAATCGGGCTCGGCTTGGACTCAAATCGTCAAAATACCGTCAAAAAGCGCTGTCCGACCGCTTCAAGTGCCGGAAAGTCTGACGGACCGGGCCCGCGACCTCGTTTACCGGGCGAGGACATGGGTTCCTTAAAGCATAGACCGCAATTGTCACAGGACAACCGGATGCCGCAATTATGCACTATAACGGCCGGGCGGCCGGAAAGCTTAACCTCGGTCCTCATGGCCAGTCTGGCGCTGTTGTGTCTGGCGCTGCCATCCCCGGCCCTGTCTTCCACTACGGAATCCACCGCCACGCAGATCGACACCGCCCTGACCGAGCAAACCTGGGCGCGCTTGCACCAACGCTATCCGGATCTGGCGGACGACCGTGTCCGCATCGATTTCGATCTGCCCAGCGCCGTCTCCAGCCTGGCGCCCTGCCCCGACCCGATCGACATTGACTGGCGGGGTCAGACCCTGGCCGGCCGGCAGACGCCGAAGGTCAGTTGCGACACCCTGGGCTGGCAGCTCTACATCCCCATCGACCTGGCCATTCACCGCCCGGTCGTCGTCGCAGCGGGCAGCCTGTCGCGGGGTCATCGCCTGACGGCATCCGACCTGACACTGAGAACACTGGACATCGGCACGCTGAGACTTGGATATTTCGACAGCATCGACTCGCTCGAAGGCTACGAAGTCGCCCGACCCGTCCAACCGGGCGATGTCATCACGCCCCACATGGCCGAACCACCGGTCATGGTCAAGCGCGGCGACCGGGTCGTCATCATCGCCACCACCGGGGGCGGCCTATCGGTCCGCACCCTGGGCGAGGCCCTGCGCGACGGCCCCTCCGGCGAGCAGATCCCAGTCAGAAACCTGACATCCCGAAAAGTCGTCCACGCCTATGTCAAAAGCAAGGGCGTCGTGGAGATTGCAGTGCAATGAGCTCGTGTTGTGGTTGGTCCGACTGGGCTGAACTGGGTGCCAATGGTCCGCCCAGGCGGCGGGGTAGGCCTCTCAGGGGTCGCCGTGAACCCATCCATGGGGGCTTGACCGCAGCATCCATGCTGCGGACATCCCCTGAGAGGCCTACCCCGCCGCCTGGGCTCAACACGGTGACAAACCAAATACAGCGAAGTCACACCTGCCGGCTCGATCCGAACGCTCTGGAATCGATAATGCAACCATCCAATTTAGAACGGAGGTTCTTCGGATTTGGGGCAAAGCGCGAGCGGTGGGGGCCGGGTAAGCCCATCAGGGGATGTCTGAGGCATGGATGCCGAAGCCAAGCCCCCATGGACGGGTCCACGGCGACCCCTGAGGGGCTTACCCGGTCCCCATCGCGGCCCCTGGCACTCAAGCCAGACCGGCCGGGATTCCACGGATTTTCCCCAAAACCGGATTTTTTTCACAAAAAAAGCTAAAGTTGCTGGAGAAAGGGCCGCTAACCCCTTCAGGAAAGTGTATCCAACGTGAGGATGAAACATGGCCATGAACATTAACGGCCTGCCACCGGGCCAAAGCGGCACTGCCAAGACTCGACAGAACGAGTCCGCCGAACAGGTCAAGAACGCGCCTGAAAAAAGTGGAACAGAAACTGCTAGCAAGGATGATGTGGTGGAACTTTCCGATCGCGCCCAGGTATTGCGCAGCGTCAACAGCAAAATGCAAAACCTGCCGGACATCGATCAGGAAAAAGTCGACCGCATACGCAGCGCCATCCAGAATGGCGATTACAAAATCGACTACGACAAACTGGCGGCCGCCTTCCGACGCTTTGAATCCGGACTCTGATCCTTCGGCGTGTTGGGCTGTCGCCGGGGAGGCTCGGGGACATGACCATCGACACCCACACCTTGCAGCGTCTGCACGACGCCCTGCAGGACGCACTGGAGGCCAGCCAGCGCTTTCAACCGCTGCTTGAGGCCGAGCAGGAGGCTCTGACACAGGCCGATTTGACGTCACTGACGGCCATCCTCGATCGCAAGAAACTCCTGACCGAGCAATTGCTCTCGGCCTCGCAAAGCCTGCTTGGCTGGTGTGCCGATCAGGGCATCGAACCCGACTATCGCGAATTCGAACGCTGGACCCAGGCGTTGTCGGAGCCGGAACGCATGCCTCTGCTCGATCAATGGCGGATCCTGCGGCAAAGTCTGGACACCAATCACCGTTCCAACGCCGCCAACCGGCAACTACTTGCCTCCCTCACCACTCGCAACCAGGCTCGGCTGTCGTTGCTGAAAAACCTGGTCGGTTCCACCGATACCTATTCCGCCAGCGGTACCCGTTCCACGGGCATGGCCAGCGGCTGGGTCGATTCGGTTTAACGCAGGTCGCCGTCGCCCATGTTCATCAATCAGTTGACGCTCTTTATCCTCGGCGAAATCGCCGTTGTTTATGTCGTCATCACCCTGTTCATGCTCTACCGCAACCGGCTGTTTCATCTGCTGGTGGCGATTCTGAAAGAGATGCGCGGGGATACGGTGCGTCGACTGGAAGCGCAGCAGCAAGCAAACGCCGACCTCCAGGCCGAACTCGATGCGCTGCGGGAATCGGCGGGTGAAGCCGGGACCGGTGGCGACTTTGCCGGTCAGTTGCAGAACCGGATCGACGAACTGACCGATCGCGCCAAGCAATCCGGTACAAATCTGAAAAAGCCGCCGGCTCCCGACGATGACTATCACATGGACTGGCTGCGTCGCCGCATTCTTGAACTTGAGAAGGAAATCACCACCGAAGAGCTGTCCGAGGACGATTGGCGGCCGTTGGCCGAAAACGCCATCAACGATGCCGGCCTGGAGCACAGCGACCCCAATCGACGCGCCGCCGCCGCGGAGTCTCTGGATGCGGCTTCGCTCGAGAAACAGGTTAAACAGTACCGGACTCAATATGAATCGGCTCGGGACCGAATCGGCATACTCGAAGACGAACTGGAACAACTGAAGAGCATCAACTCGACCGAATCCAGCCACTACGAGCGTCCCGAGATGGGTATGTACTCGGACGAGCTGTACAAACTGAAGTGCGAAAAATTCGATCTGCAGGAAAACATCAACAAGTTGGGCCTCAAGATCCAGCAAATGGATCCCGGCAGTGACGAGCACATCCGTGAACTGAACCAGCAGTTGGGTCTGCTCGAGAAGTACATGAAAGAGGCGGATGTCAGTATCAATCTGCTGGAGAAGGAACTGGAAGCGGCCCACCACGAGAACGAGGCCCTGGAAGGTCAGGTCAAGGATTTGAAGAACCGCCTCAAGGACATCGCCACCACCGAGGACGGTCAGTCCATCATCGATCTGAAGAACGTCGACAAGTTGTCCGGTAACGCCGGAAAACAGGCCGAATCGGTCGCCAACCTGAAGGATTCGATCGAGCAATTGCGTGACGGCGAGGATCAGGAGCGCATCCTGGAGCTACAGGAGTCGGAAGTCTCCCGCCTTGAGCTGCTGGTCCGCGATTCCGCCAATTGCATTGCCGTACTGGAAATGGAACTGGAGCAGGCGCAGAGCACCATCGATCAGTTGACGCAGCGGGAAAAAGACCTGCTGGCGCAAGTGAGTGGTGACGGCGACAGTGAGGGCAACGTCAGCGATCGTCTCCAGGGCATCAACAATCAACAGAAGGAAAGCCTCGGCGAATTGCGCACCCAGGTGGAAGCCATCCGCCAAGGCGGCGATGCGATGGACATCATCGTTCAGCAGGAAGAGGAAATTGACCGGCTTGAAGGTTTGCTGAAAGAAATGCAGTCCATGGTGGCGAAGCTGGAAAGCCAGGCGAGTGGCGAATCCCCCTCCGCTTCGTCCCGGCCGGATTCCAACGAGGACATGGAAGAGATGGAATCCCTGCTGCAGCAGTTTATGACCGACAGCCAGACCATGTTGAGCCGCATCAAAACCCTGGAAGAAGAAAACACCCGCCTCAAGGAAACCAGCAAAGCCGGAAACAAGGAGGAAACCGACTGACCCGTCTCCTACTTCCGTAGGAGGCGAATCACGCCGACATCGTGCCCACCGCGAATTTCTGCTATAAAGAGTGTGTCCGGGGAAAACGTCTCCGGCCCGACCACAACAAAAAACAAGCGTGCCATGACCGAAGACATAGAAGTATTGATCGCCGACGATCATCCGCTCTTCCGCAACGCTATCTCGGAAGCCCTGACCAACACCCAGACGCTCGTCCACGTCAGCCAGGCGGATTCGCTGGAATCGACACTGCAACGCCTCAACGAGGGCAACATCGATCTGGTCCTGCTGGATTTGAAGATGCCCGGCAGCGAGGGGCTACTGGGCTTGATCCAGATTCGCAATCAATTTCCGGAAGTGGCCGTGGCCGTCGTCACGGCCAATGAGGCGGGGCGTACCCTGGCTCAGGTAAAAGCGGCCGGAGCCCTGGGTTATCTGCCCAAGTCGATGGCGCTGGAAGACCTGGTCTCGGCGCTGGACGGCCTGCTGAGAGGTACCCCTTTTTATCCGGAAGGCCTGAACCAGGGCGTGGACAGCCAGGACGACGTGGAAGCCATTCGCAAACTGGCGACCCTGACCCCGCAACAACAACGGGTACTGGCGTTGATCGCCCGGGGCTTCCTGAACAAGCAGATCGCCTACGAGCTGGACGTCAAGGAAACCACCGTCAAGACCCACGTCTCCGAGATTTTCCGCAAACTCGACATCTACAACCGCACCCAGGCGGCGATGTACAATCAGTATCTTGAGGTGCCTGAGTGACCCCACCCGGCTTGTTGTGCCTTCTGGTTTTTACAGTGCCACCGCATTTGGTGGCTGGGTAGGCTATTGTGCCAATGGTACGTGCCAGGTGTGGGGGTAGGCCTCCTCGGGGTCGCCGTGAATACTTCCATGTAGGCTAGACGGCAGCATCCCTGCTGCCCACTTCCCCGATGAGGCATACCCCCACACCCGTCACTCGATTCCGAGGTCACTCCACCAAGCCGATTAGATTATGGCGCAAATGTATCGTTGGATTACGCCTACGGCTAATCCAACCTTGTATGTTTTACCCAATGAACTTGATAGGGTTCGAGACCAGTCACCGGGGAGACCGTTCCAACCTAGAAGCCACATCAGTGGACTTCGT
>NZ_BMXR01000003.1:470647-508096 GCF_014651855.1 Saccharospirillum salsuginis | reverse complement strand
TACCAATTGCGGGTGCCGGAGGGCATTCTAACCAGCATGAACGAGCCTAAAACCAATGTGATGCCGGCAAAAAAATACTCTCACAGCCTCAGTGCCCACCCTACTTGACTGAGCCAACCTATCTTTCCAAGGTGGGCAACCGCAGCGGGATTGATCATCCAAGCAAACCCTTGGCATTTTTCTCCAGGCCATCATACTGGGAGTTAACCATTCAACACCGGACAGGTGAAAGATCCCTTTATGGCTGCCATCAAACATGTCGCCATCACCGGAGGCACCCACGGCAACGAACTCACCGGCGTGCATCTGCTCAAGTATTGGCGTAACAACCCCGAAATCGTCTGTCGTGACAGCTTCGTCACCGAACTCCACCTCGCCAACCCCAAGGCCAACGGCTGTAACCGCCGGTATCTGGATCAGGACCTCAATCGCCAGTTCAACTGGGACGACCTGAACAACCACGAACTGTGCGGCTATGAACAGAACCGGGCCAAATCACTGAACACCCTTCTCGGCCCCAAGGACGAGCCCCGAGTCGACTTCGTCATCGACCTGCACACCACCACCGCCAACATGGGCACCACCCTGGTCATCAAATCCGACGACCCGCTGGTGGTCGGCATGGCGTTTTACGTGAAGGAAAAAATGCCGGACGTGACCCTGTTCTACGAACCCGAGGATCGCATGCGGGACAACTTCCTCATCTCGCTCGGCCGCAAACACGGCCTGGTGGTGGAAGTGGGGCCGATTCCGCAAGGCTTGTTGCGATGGGACATCTACGACCAGACCCGGCAAGCAACCGAGTTGTGCCTCGACTTCCTGCAGGCCTTCAACACCGGCGACGTCCCGTCGCTACCGGATATCCAACCCGGCTTCCAGTTCGTCGAAAAGGTGCATCTGCCAGAGAACGAACGCGGAGAACTGACCGCCATGGTGCATCCGAACCTGCAGGATGCCGACTACCAACCCATCCACCCGGGCGACCCGCTGTTTATGACATTAAACGGCGATACATTGCCTTATGAGGGGACGGAGACACTGTTCGGGGCGTTTATTAATGAAGCGGCGTATTACGACCGCCATGTCGGCCTGAGTTTGATGCGGCCGGTCGATATTCAGTTGCCGAAGTCGTGATTTTATTCTTGGACGAAGCAGTGGCGGTGCTTAGCAGCAGTTGAGATGCGAAGGACGGGGGGATGGGTGGTCCTTTTCCGGGATGTCGACAGCCATGGATGGCTGTCGCCAAGCCCCCATGGATGGGTTCACGGCGACCCGGAAAAGGACCACCCGTCCTCCCGGCCTTCAAAACCACGATAGGGGCGATTCAAACCAACCACCGTCTAGCTTACTTGATCAACCCGATCTCGCGCAGACGCTCCATCAGGTACTCGTCGCTGGTGATCGGCGGGTAGCGCTTGGGGTTGTCCTCGGTGACGCACTGGGGCAGAGCATCCAGGGAAGTCCCCGGGTTGGGGTGGACGAAGAAAGGAATCGAAAAGCGCGACACCTTGCCGGCTTCGCCCTTGGGATTGACCACCCGGTGCGTCGTCGACGGCAACACATGGTTGGTCAGCCGCTGCAGCATGTCGCCCACGTTGCAAATGATGGTGCCCTCGATCATCGAAATGCCCACCCACTCGCCTTTCTTGTTCAGCACTTCCAGGCCTTCCTGCTCGGAGCCGACCAACAGCGTGATCAGGTTGATGTCCTCGTGCGCGCCGGCACGGACATTGGGCAGGTTCGGATCCAGGATCGGCGGATAGTGCAACGGCCGCAGAATGGAATTGCCGTAATTCACCTTATCGTCGAAATAGTGCTGATCCTCGCCGATAAACAAAGCGAAGGCCCGCAACAGGACGCGCGACAGATTATCCAACGCCGAATACAGCGCCAGCATCGCGATCTTGAACTCCGGCACTTCCTGAGGCCAGACGTTCGGCGTCAGGTCCTTGTGCGGCGGCTCGCCGTCGATCTCGCGGCCAACGTGCCAGAACTCCTTCAAATCGACGTGTTCGGCATTCTTGGCCACTTCCGTACCGAACGGGGTGTAACCGCGCGTGCCGCCGTTATCCTTGAAGTACTGTTTCTTGGTCTCATCCGGCAGCGCGAACACTTTCTCCGCCGCACGCAAGGCATTGACGATGATGGACTGGTCGATACCGTGGTTGGTGATGCCGGCAAAGCCCCAGGCTTGATAAGCCTCGCCCATTTCCTGGACAAAGGCTTCCGGGTCGGAATCAAAACGGGACAGGTCTAGGGAAGGAATTGTTGTCATGGCAAGGCTCTCGAATGTGTGGGCCTACCGGGCGGGGTGTCGCCCCGCCCGGGCCCGGTCTTCTCAGTGAGTCCCGGGGAGCGACGCATCGCATCCGGGTTTGGCGGAGGCTTTTTTAAGGGCCTTCTCGCCGTACAACCAGCGCCCGATCGGGGCGCATTGGGTTGTCTGGTATTAGGAGTTCACCCCAGGCTAGCGCCGGCTGCCGGGTAGACCTATTCGGGGATGTCGGCAGCCATGGATGGCTGCCGCCAAGCCCCCATGGACGGGTTAAGTGGGCGGCATCCCGCGCGACCCCGAATAGGTCTACCCGGCAGCCGGTGCGGGTTTTGGCGCCAAGTTAGAACTCCATAATCAACTTACGAACGTTCTTTCACGTACGGACGACCAATCGCCTTCGGCGCCACGGCACGGCCGATGAAGCCACCGAGCAGGACCACGGTCAGGATGTACGGCAAGGCCTCGATCAGCTGAACGGGCATTTCGATGCCGCCGATCACCAGCCCCTGGCTGCGGTCGGCGATGGCCTGCAGCACACCGAATAGCAGACACGCCTGCAGCGCGCCACGCGGCCGCCACTTACCGAAAATCAGGGCTGCCAAGGCCATGTAGCCCTTACCGGCACTCATGTTCGGCGAGAACTGGGCGGTCAGGGCGACGGACAGGTAGACCCCGGCGAAACCGGCCAGGATGCCGCACACCAGCAAAGCCAGGTAGCGGGTCTTGGCGACGGAAATACCGGCCGTGTCCACCGCCTGCGGGTTCTCACCGACGGCGCGCACACGCAGGCCGAACTTGGTGCGGAACAGGATGAACCAGCACAGCGGCACGGCGATGAACGCCAGGTACACCAGGAAATAGTGGCCGCTGAGCAACTCTGAATAGATGCCGCCGATGATCGGCACATCTTCCAGGGCCTTGGCGAACGGCAGTACGATCGGCTCGAAACGCGCGTTCAATTCCTCGGCGCGATTCACCAGGTTCGGTGTGTTACCACCCTGATGAAACCAGAAATTGCCGAGGGACGCCGTCAAACCGGCGGCCAAAATATTGATCGCCAGGCCCGAAACGACATGGTCGCCGTTGTGCGTCACGGTCGCGAAAGCATGCAATTGAGCAAAGACGACGGACGCCAGGATACCGGCCAACAAGCCCATCCAGGGTGAGCCGGTAACGTAGGCCGCGGCCGCGCCGGCGAAGGCGCTGATCAGGATTTTGCCTTCCAGCGCGATGTTCACGATGCCCGTGCGCTCGGAAAACATGCCGGCCAGCGCCGCGAAAATCAGCGGCGTGGCGTTGCGCAGGGTGGCGTCGAGAATAAGGATAATGCTGTTGAACAATTCCATGATCAGGCCTCCGCTGCCGCTTGGTCCGACCCGCTGCGATTCGCCAGGGTCAGATAGAGTCGTTCGATCGGATGTTTCATCATGTTCTGCAGGGCACCGGAGAACAGGATCACCAACCCTTGCAGTACAACCACGATGCGGGCATCGATGGAGTATTCGAACTGCAGCTCACTGCCGCCCTGAGTCAGAAACCCGAACAGCAGGCTGGCCAAGACAATGCCTATGGGGTGGTTACGCCCCATCAGAGCAACGGCGATGCCGGTGAAGCCCATCTGGTTGACCAGGTTCAGCTTGATCTGGTGCGCCTCACCCTGCACGACGTTGAGCGCCATGAAACCGGCCAGGCCACCGGCCACGAGCATGGTCAGAATGACCACACGCGGGATACCAATGCCGCCGTACTGTGCACCGGTAGCGTTGCTACCCACGGTGCGGATCTCATAACCCCAGCGGGTGCGCCACAGGAAGACCCAAACCGCCCAGGCTACGAACAGCGACCAGAAGATCGACAGGTTCAACGGTGAACGGTCGAGGGAAATACCGAAGACTGCCAGGACATCGTGCATCTTCGGAATCCAGGCCGACTCGTGGAAGACGGCGCTTTCGACCGACATGGTGCCGTCGGGTTTGAGGAAATTGATCAGGATGTAGTTCATCAGCGCGGCGGCGATGAAGTTGAACATGATCGTCGTGATCACGATGTGCGAACCGCGCGTGGCCTGCAACCAGGCCGGAATCAACGCCCACAGGGCGCCGAAGACGGCGGCCGCGACGATGCTGATCGGTAACAGGATGATGAAGGGCACATGACCGCCGAGCGCCAGACACACCAGGCCGACGCCCAAAGCGCCAATGTAAGCCTGACCTTCACCGCCGATGTTGAACATGCCGCACTGAAAAGCGACCGCCACGGCGAGACCGGTGAAAATGTAACTGGTCATGTAGTAGAGGGTATAGCCCCAGCCATAGGAGCTGCCGAAGGCGCCGTAGGCCATGGTGCCGAGGGCGTCGAACGGGTTGATATCCAGGTACCAGAAAACCAGACCGGCGGCGAAGGCGGCCAACGCGACGTTGGCCAGGGGAATAACTCCGACCGTAATCCAAGCAGGGATCCGCTGCTGACTCATGCTGTTTCCTCCGCCTGCAGAGCTTTGACTTCTTCGGGTACGATGTTGGCCATCATCAGGCCGAGGGTGCGTTCGTCGGCCTTGTCCGCCGGGACTTCGCCAACGATGATGCCGTCGAACATGACCAGGATGCGGTCGGCCAGCGAGCGGATCTCGTCCAGTTCGACCGAGACCAGCAAAATGGCCTTACCGGCGGCGCGCATGTCCAGAATGCGCTTGTGGATGGACTCGATGGCGCCGATGTCGACCCCGCGGGTCGGCTGACCGATCAGCAGCACATCCGGGTTTTGCTCGACTTCACGTGCGATAACCAGTTTTTGCTGGTTACCGCCGGAAAAGTTGGCGGTTTTCAGGTAAGGATCCTGCGGACGGACGTCCCAGCGTTCCATTTTCTCGGCGCAGTCGTCGATCATCGACTTCTGTTTCATTTGAATCTTGCCGTTGTACTCGGGGCTGCGGTGATAGCCGAGCACAAAGGCCTCATAGGCCGGGAAGGCGTTGATCAGGCCCATACGATGGCGATCCTCGGGAATGTGGCCCACCCCGACCTTGCGCACTTCGGACGGACTCAGGCGGTGGTCGGCGGTGACCTTGTGACCGTTCAGATCGATCTCGCCCTCGTTGATCGCGCGGATACCGGCGAGGGCTTCAAGCAGTTCGGACTGGCCGTTGCCGGAGACACCGGCGATACCGACGATCTCGCCGGCACGTACGTTCAAAGAGACGTCTTTCAGGCGCTTGACACCCATATGGTCGGTCAGGCTGACGTGGTCCATCGACAGTTTGACGTCGCCCACGGTGGAGGCGCCCTTCTCGACCCGCAGCAGTACCTTGCGGCCGACCATCAGTTCGGCCAATTGTTCGCGGCTGGTGTCCTGGGTGCGGACATGCGCCACCATCTCACCCTGACGCATGACGGAGACGTTGTCTGTCGCCGCCATGATTTCACGCAACTTATGGGTAATGAGGATGACGGTGGTGCCCTGCTCTTTCAGGGACTGCAACACCTTGAACAGATGCTCGGTCTCCTGTGGCGTCAGCACGCCGGTCGGCTCGTCGAGAATCAGAATCTTGGCGCCGCGATACAGGGCCTTGAGAATCTCGATGCGTTGCTGGTAACCCACGGCCAGTTCTTCAACCGGCGTGTCGAGCGGCACTTCCAGACCGTATTCTTTGGCCAGGTGCTCCATCTCGGCGCGCGCCTTTTTCAGGCTGTCGTCGATGAGGTTGCCGCTTTCGGCCCCGAGAACGACGTTCTCGATGGCGGTGAAATTCTGAATCAGCATGAAGTGCTGGTGCACCATACCGATGCCCGCCGAGATGGCGGTTTTGGAATCTTTGATCTGCAGTTTCTGGCCATCGACAAAGATGTCGCCCTTATCGGCCTGGTAAAAGCCGTAGATGATGCTCATCAGGGTCGACTTACCGGCACCGTTCTCACCGACAATGCCGTGAATGGTGCCTTTTTCCACCTTGAGGTCGATGTGCTTGTTGGCGCGTACGGCGCCGAAGCTTTTATCGATGCCGCGCAGCTCAAGGGCCAGGTCTGCAGCAGAGTCTGTCTGGGCAGTCATGGGTCACCCGGTAAATCAGTTAATGGGAAGGAACTCGTTTTATTATTCTGCCCCCGGTTCGAACCAGGGACGACCTCGGGACAAGTCCGGCCGGTAAGCCGCTGCTCAATTCCCACTTTAGGAGGCCGCTGACAGCCCGGCTGACCGGGCCAGATTGGCCGTGATATTTCCCAAAACGGCATAAGTACGTCCTTATACAATTACTGCTCCTGCACATCCTGTGCTCGCAGCATAAGTACATCCATGTACAAATTCGCTCCCGCACATCCTGTGCTCCGCGAGATAAGTACGTCCGTGTACAAAACACTGCTATTGCACATCCATGTGCACGCAGCATAAGTACATCCATGTACAAAAAGAGCACTCACCCGTGGGCGAGTGCCCCAAATAAGGGCCGGACTTTCATTGAAAGTCCGGCGTCACACAGCATAGTCGAACGTTTAGAGTTCGCAGCTGCTGGTTGCGCTGTAGTCGTGCACCTCGATCTCGCCGTCGATGATGGCTTGACGGATCTCAGCCATACGGGCCTTCATTTCGTCGGTGACCAGGTCTTCGTTGTACTCGTCCAGCGCCCAATCGACACCGCCGGCGGCCAGGTCGAGAACCCGGATGCCACCTTCCCACTCACCGGCCTGGGCGTCTTCCCAGGTCTTGTAGGCGGCGACGCCCACACGCTTGACCATGGAGGTCAGCATGGTGCCGGGCTGCAGGTAGTTCTGGTTGGAGTCGACACCGATGGCGTAAACGCCTTCGTCGGCCGCGGCCTGGTAAACACCGATGCCGGTACCGCCGGCGGCGGCGAAGATGACGTCCGCGCCCTGGGAAATCTGGGACTTGGCCAGCTCGGAACCGCGCGCCGGGTCGTTAAAGGCCGCCGGGGTGGAACCGGTCATGTTTTCGAAGTACTCGATGTCGCTGTTGACGTGCTTGGCACCCTGCTCGTAACCGCAGGCGAATTTGCGAATCAGCGGGATATCCATACCACCGACGAAACCAACGGCGTCGCTTTCGGACTTCATGGCGGCCAGGGCGCCAACCAGGAAAGAACCTTCATGTTCGGCGAAGATGATGGACTGGACGTTGGGCAGGTCAACCACGGAGTCAATGATGGAAAACTGCACGTCCGGGAACTCGGCGGCGACTTTCTCGACCGAGGAGGAGTAGTTAAAGCCGACCGCTACGATGGGGCTGAACCCTCGGCTGGCCAGACGACGCAGCCCCTGTTCGCGCTGCTCTTCGTTCTGCGGTTCGAATTCACGAACGGCAATGCCCTTGTCCATGGTGAACTTTTCGGCACCGTTGCGGTACACCGCTTCGTTGAAGGATTTGTCGAATTTACCGGCGGTGTCGTAGACAACGGCGGGCTGGAAATCTTCCGCAGCGGCGATGGCGGCGGAGAATGACAATACAGCCGTCGCGGCAGCTTTTAACATAGGTTTCATGGTGAATCCCCTTTCAGCGTGGAACTTTTATGGTTGTTTTGCATACGCCCAACGGGCCCAACAGAGCCGTTGGATGCACTCTAGGCAAAGCTGACCGATTGGTCAACCCCTTAAGTACCCTTGCAACAAACTGTTGCATTATACACAGCCGTCTTCCCGTTACATCGGTAAAATCACAGCTGATTCATCCTGGATTCATCTATCCAGGGTTGTGCCGAGAATCCGTGGAGAACCCGGTGGGTCTCCACTCACTATATTGGTATGGCTGCCGTAGGGTGGGCACCGCCCACCATTAATGACCCCCTGCCACAATGCCTTCCCCCGCCACCTTTAAAAACGTTGGATTACGCCCCTTCGGGGCTACCGAAGCGTCGGCCGATCCAACCTACATGGTTCAAATGGGCTCCGGCCGCCAAACGTTATTGGTGGGCGGTGCCCACCCTACGAAATTTAATGCAAATATCCGGCCCTTTTATGACTCGATCAACGGTACCGGACACTGGTTGTTGCTGGTGTAGCCGTGTACCTGAATGTCACCATCTATAATGGCCTGACGCAATTCATTCACGCGCTTTTCCGCATTCAGCGGCACCAGTTGGCGGTTAAAGATGTCCAGCGCCCAGTCGACGCCGCCTTCGGCGAGGCCGAGTTGCTGAACGCCGGGCTGCCAGGTGCCCTCCGCCGCTTGCTGCCAGGTCTGGTAAGCGGCGACGCCGACGCGTTTGACCATGGAGGTCAGCATGGTGTTGAGATGCAGGTAATTTTGGTTGGAGTCGACGGCGATGGCGTAGGCACCGGCCTGGTTGGCGGCTTCGTAGACGCCGATGCCACTGCCACCGGCGGCGGCGTAGACGACCTCGGCGTCGGCCTGGATCAGTTCGTTGGCGAGTTCCGCTCCGCGTTCGGGGTTGGACCAGGCGGCGGGAGTATCGCCGATCATGCGGACCAGAACCCGGCTGTCGTCGTCGACGTGGTGGGCGCCCTGGGCGTAGCCGCAGGCGAAACCGCGAATGAAGGGGAGGTCCATGCCGCCGACAAAGCCGAGCACCGGGTCGTTGGCTTTCATGGCGGCCAGGGCGCCGACAAGGAAGGAGCCTTCGTGCTCCTTGAACATCAGGGACTGGACGTTGGGGGCGTCGACGACGGCGTCGATGATGGCGAATTGCAGGTCGGGGTATTCACCGGCGACCTGGGCCAGGGCGTCGGCGTAAGAAAAACCGACGGCGACGATGGGGCTGTGCCCGCCTTCGGCAAGGGTACGCAGCGCCTGGGTGAAGTCGCTGGCGTCATCGGGGTTCACCTCGGTGACGTCGAGGTCGTAGGTGGCTTCGAACCGGACGACGCCATCCCGGAACACCGATTCATTGAAGGAATTATCGAATTTGGCGCCGTCGGAATAGGCGACGGCGGGTTTGATGGCGGCATGAGACAGCCCGCTTACAGCCAACAACCCCAGTAGAATCCCGGTACGAATGGCAGACATGACACCCCTCTTTTTGACCTGTTGGTTAGTTTTTAATCGAGTATATCCCCCTTGGCTAACGGGATCGAGACCTGTTTGTGAAATAGTTCGCTTAACGTCCTGTAGGGCGGAAGAGCGCAGCGATATCCGCCGTCATAAACCGAGCCGGAGGCTAATCCAGAGCCTCGGTTCGGTACGGACGGCCGATATCGTCTATGGCTCTTCGGCCCTACAGGAATCCCCCGCCAACCGATACCGATGCGATGCCAACACCGGCCCGGCCATGGCGACGATGTGAGTCCGATTGCTGGCGCCGAGCTTCTGGGTCAGGTTGGCGACGTGAAACTTCACCGTGCTTTCGCTGATGTCGAGAATCCGGCTGATCTCCCAGTTGGTCTTGCCGCTGCACAGCCAACGCAGGACATCGTATTCGCGCGGGGTCAGTTCAATATCGGTGTGCGGTGGCGGGTGGCGGCCGACGAGGGCCCGGGTCTGGGCGATCTGGAAGTGCGGCAGCCAGGCTTTCAGGAAAGCCGACAGCCGGGTGTGGTCGGCGACCGAGGGGCCGGCCAGGGAGCACATGACACCGACGAGGTCGTGACGCGGTTTGATGAGGCCATACAGTCCGGATTCCACTCCGTATCGCGCGGCATCGAGCCCCACGGACGACCCGTCGGCCTCTTCTCCCAAGCGCCAATGTCGCACAACGATGTCACCGTTTTCCGATAACACATCGCAGGCGGACAATCCGTCGTTTTTCAGAAAATCCCGCTCGCGTTCCGGCGGAAAACCGCGATTGTGAAGTGCCAACAATCGCCACCCCACATCGTGATAACAAAACGACACAATGGCCAATTGTTCGACCGGAAATACATCGGAAAATGATTGTATATAAGCGTCCAGTTCGGACTGAGACGTGACCTGCAAGGCATCCACACTCATTTCTTGCAGGCGAATCAGATCTTCCCTGGAGAGATCACAGTATTTGCCCATGGCGTATCCTTGCAACGGTTTTTTTCTTGCTGAATGGTATGACTGAGTTGGTTGTTCTCCTCGACTTGGTTCGCGGCCCGTCACCCTGGTCCGCCGGTTCATAATAGCGGAAAGCGTTCCTTATACCTAGCCACGATGCGTACTGGCCATTCCGCCAGGTAGTCAGACGATTCCGGCCCACTCACAATAAACGATTCCAGATAACTAGAATAAAACAACAAGGCAGGTCGAGCATGCAGGGATTTCAACACGCATCGTCATCGATCACTCCAACGCACTATCCGGACATCGATGCTCTGCTGGGTAACAAGCACGACCGATATTTCGGTCAGGGATTCAAACAGGTTGATCACCAACTGATCAACCAATCGTTCAACACGGTCAACCGACAGCTGACCGCCGATATTCGCATCGACTATCCGGCTCATTGGTCTCGAAAAGGTCTGTACCCAATGAAGCCGCATTTAAGCACCATCGATGCCATGTGGCTTAATTGCTGTGCCTGCGAAACGCTACTGGCCGCATGCTACAAAATGACGCCCGGCAGCATTCCACCTTTGATCCGTCGGGTGGACATGAAAGCGGGATCGCGGCCGCTGGAAAACTTGGCGGCCATTCCGCTGTCGGTCAAACTGAACGAGACCCATCGTCGCGGAGAATTTCGACGTTTTCAGTCGCATTTCCAGGCACGGATCGGCGGTATGAGTCTGGATACCGTGATCGAGCACGACGGCCAGTGGCGCGACTCCCCCTTACCGGCCGAACTCGATTTTCAGACCACGCCCGATAAACCCTATTCCCGACAATGCCATCGCGCGACCCGGACCGATACAACGCACGATGTGTCACAGCTCGTGTTCGGCGCCAACGACGATCAAGTCCGGGCGAATTATTCATCGCATTCATCGTCTCAGAACGGTTCGGAGTTTCTCGCGCCCATCGAGGTCATCCTGGTGCTCGGTCAGTTGGCGCAGGCACTGATTTACCGCAAGGATGGCCTGTCCCGTGAAAACAGCAACACCCTCTGGATGCGGTCGGTGGTGTTGGAAAACGCCACGCATTTTCAGGCTTGCGGTGACACCCCGGCACACGTCTGGCTGGATTGGCATCGCACCCTGAAAAAGAGCGGCGAATCCTGGCGCGTGTTTCGTATGCAGGGCACGCTCGGTTCCAGCAGGGGGTTGTTTTCCCTCGCCTACCGGTTGCCCGGTTCTTATCGGGAGGACGTCTGATGCGTATCGCGGTTTCGGGAACCTATTCGACCGGTAAAACGACGACGACCGAGGCACTGGCGCTGATCACGGGCATTCCCCGAACCCAGGCACGGACCATGCGGGAAATCCTGCCCGAGGCCGTGCCCGGCAAGAATCTGGAGGCTTGTTCCTCGGCCGAGTTGATTCAATTGGGCATCCGCCGGTTCAAGGAACGCGCGATCAACGAAGCTTTGGCCGGCCCCGATTTTCTCTCTGACGGGTCCAGCCTGCATGAATGGGTCTACGGCCAGGCCCGGCTCGAAACCGGCATCAACCCGGCGCTCGGTTCGGTCCGCCAGGAGCTGACCAAACTGGCGACCTGGCCGCGACGACGGTATTTCGCCGAAGTACTCGATCAGTTCGGACGGGTCGTCAAGCAACACGCCCAAACCGAATACGACGAATTCATTCACCTGCCGATCGAATTTCCGCTGTTGAAGGACGGACACAGGCCGGTCTCGGAACGCTTCCGCTATCTGTCCGACCGGTTGCTGCTGCGCACCCTGGTCGAGTTGGGCATTCCCCATCGGGTGATCAGCGGTGACCTCGAAACCCGGCTGGAGAAGATCCTCGCCTACTATCCATTGCCCCGGCGAATGCCGGTGCGTCAAGCCATTCGCCGGGCGCAAGCCAGGCTCGAGGCCCAAGGCCTCAACACTCCAGGAGTCCTGTCTCAGGGAAGAGCGAATCCAGACTCGCCGAACCACCCAACCTGAAAGGAGTCCGTTTTGCCAGACAACAATCCTTTGTTTCAACCCTATCAACTGGGCCATCTCACGCTGCCCAATCGTTTCGTAATGGCACCCATGACGCGCAGCTGCTCACCCGGGGGGATCCCCGGGGATGATGTGGCGGCCTATTATCGTCGGCGCGCCGAAAACGGCGTCGGCCTGATCCTGACCGAAGGCACCGTCATCGACCACCCCGCTTCGTCGGGCGACCCGAACGTCCCCCGGTTTTTCGGCGAGGACGCCCTGGCCGGCTGGCGCGCCGTGGTCGAGGATGTGCACGCCGTCGGTGGCCGGATCATGCCCCAGTTGTGGCACATCGGTATGATGCGCACCCCGGGCTCGGAACCGAACCCGCAGATACCGCCCATCGGCCCTTCCGGGCTGGTCGGGCCGGGCGTGAAGGCCGGCAAGGCCGCCACACTCGAGGAGATCGACCGGATCATCCAGGCGTTCGCCATGGCCGCTTCCGATGCCCAGGCCATGGGCTTCGACGGCATCGAACTGCACGGTGCCCACGGCTACCTGATCGACCAGTTTTTCTGGGATGCGACCAACCGCCGCACCGACGCCTATGGCGGCAACCTGCGCCAGCGTGCCCGATTCGCGGCCGAGATCGTTCACGCCTGTCGCCAGGCTGTCGGGCCGGACTTCCCCATTCTGTTTCGTTTTTCGCAATGGAAGATTCAGGACTTCGACGCCCGCCTGGCCGAGACACCGGCCCAACTGGACCAATTGCTGTCGCCCCTGGTCGACGCTGGCGTCGATGTTTTCCACTGCTCCACCCGTCGCTTCTGGGAACCGGCCTTCGACCATTCCGGACTGACTCTCGCCGGATGGACCAAGGAGTTGACCGGCAAACCCACCATCGCCGTGGGTTCCATTGGCCTGAACGAGGATTTCCTGGCCGCCCTGGTCGAAGGGCGCGGCGCCGATACCGTCGGCATCGACCGGGTTATTCAGTTATTCGAGGATGGCGAGGCCGATCTGGTCGCCGTCGGCCGGGCACTGCTCGCCGACCCGGCCTGGACGCACAAGGTCCGGCAAGGTCGGTCCGAGGAACTGCACGCCTTCGACCCGGCCGCGCTCAATGCGCTGGTTTGATCGCCTCTCCAACAAACAGGATAACGACAATGCGAGCCTATCAAGTACAAGAAGGCGCTTCCCTGGCGCGGGCCTGGAAAGCGGTCGAGTTGCCCCTGCCCGAGGTTGGGCCGGGCGAAGTCCTCATTCGAATTCGAGCCGTGTCGCTCAACTTTCGGGATTTGATCGTCGCCCGAGGGTTGTATCGCGGCATGACCAAACCCGATTGCATCCCGACCTCGGACGGTGCCGGCGAAATTGAAGCCGTCGCACCCGATGTGACGGGATTCTCCGTTGGTGACCGGGTCGTGGCCGCCTATTCACAGAGCTGGATCGAGGGCCCCCCACGAGATCACCACAAAATGTCCACTCTGGGCGGCCCGATCGACGGCATGCTCAGTGAATACGTGGTGTTGAACACCAAGGGCGTGGTGCACATTCCGGACACCCTGAGTTATGAGGAGGCCGCCACCCTACCCTGCGCGGCGGTCACGGCCTGGCACGCGCTGATGGCGGCCCCGTTTCCGCCGACGCCCGGCTCCAGTGTACTGACGCTTGGCTCGGGTGGCGTCTCCACCTTCGCCATCCAGTTCGGCAAGGCGGCCGGTCTGCGGGTCATCGCCACCACCGGATGCGAAGACAAGATGAACCGGCTGTACAATCTGGGCGCGGATGCCGTGATCAACTACCGGGAACTGCCGGACTGGCCGCACCAGGTTCGGGAACTGACCCGGGGCGAGGGTGTGGATCAGGTTGTGGAGGTTGGCGGTCCGGCCACACTGACCCAATCCCTCGAGGCGGTGAAGCTCGGCGGGAAAATCAGCCTGATCGGTGTGGTCGCCGGGCTGGAACACGACTTCAATCCGATGCAGATCCTGCAGCGTAACGCGCGGGTCCAGGGCATTACCGTCGGCCCCATGTCCATGCTCAAGGAAGTGCTCCGCTTTATGGAAGTGCACCACGTGCGCCCGGTCATCGACCGCCATTACGGCTTCGACCAGGCGTCCCGGGCACTGGAACGACTGCAAGCCGGCGCTCACATCGGCAAGATCGTCATCCAGCTGTAGGATGCCCCACCGCAACTAAATCGTAGGTTGGGTTAGCCCGAAGGGCGTAACCCAACAACCGATCCAAGACCCTACAACCCAACCAACGGCACCGGACAATGGTCCGCCACCGTATAGTCCACGACCTCGATATCGCCTTCGATAACCGCTTCGCGCAGCTCGTTCACCCGGGCTTCCATCTCCAAACTGACCAGTTGGCGGTTGAAGATGTCCAATGCCCAATCGACCCCGCCTTCGGCCAGGCCGAGCCGATGCACACCCGGACGCCAGCGATCATGAGCGGCCTGCTCCCAGCTTTTAAAGGCGGCGAGGCCGACTCGCTTTACCATGGAGGTCAACATGGTATTGAGGTGCAGGTAGTTCTGGCTGGAATCGACGGCGATGGCCAGTTTGCCGGCGTTCTTGGCCGCCCGATACACGCCGACACCGCTGCCCCCGACGGCGGCGTAGACAATTTCGGCGCCATCGGTGAAGAGCGCATTCGCATACTGCGCGCCCATGGCCGGGTTGGACCAGACATCCGGGGTATCCCCCATCATGCGCACCAGCACCTGGCTGTCGTCATCCACATGATGGGCGCCCTGGGCGTAACCGCAGGCAAAACCACGAATAAACGGCAGATCCATACCACCGATGAACCCCAGCACCGGTCGCTCCGCCTTCATGGCGGCCAGAGCGCCCACGAGAAACGACCCTTCATGCTCCTTGAAGGTCAGCGACTGAACGTTGGGCGCATTCACGACCGCATCGATGATCGTGAACTGCAAGGCCGGATACTCGGCCGCCACCGTGGCGACGGCATCGGCATAGGAAAAGCCGACCGCCACAATCGGGCTATGGCCCTGCTCGGCCAGATTCCGCAAGGACTGCTCGAACTCGGCCACGGCTGACGGGTTCACCTCGGTGACCTCGATGCCGTATTTACCCTCGAATTTGGAAACCCCTTCGCGGAACACAGCCTCGTTAAAGGAACTGTCGAACTTCTTGCCGTCGGTATAAGCGACGGCCGGTTTGATGGATGCCTGAACCAGGCTGGCAAACACCAGTAAGAGTACCAGTAAGGCTCCCGGAAGACCGATTCGGATTGCTGTCATGACCCCTCGCGCTAAGTTGACCGGATGGTTAAAGGCGCGGGAGTATAGCGGGGTTGTCAGGTCAGATCGACCCGAAAAAGAGGAAGGAAAGCGCCCCCACCCGGCACGGGTGAGGGCGGCCCGATTAAACGGTCTCTTTCACCAGCTTAACCAGGTTCTCGGCGGTGATGCCGAAGTGCTTGTACAGGTCACCGGCCGGGGCCGACTCGCCGAAGCTGTTCATGCCCAGAATGGCGCCGTCCAGACCGACGTACTTGTACCAATAGTCGGCGATGCCCGCTTCCACGGCGACACGCTTGATGCCGTTCGGCAGAACGGACTCGCGGTAAGCGGCGCCCTGAGCGTCGAAGCGCTGGGTGCAGGGCATGGAGACAACGCGGGTCGGGGTGCCGGCGCTGTTCAACTGATCGGCGGCTTCGACCGCGAGGCCGACTTCGGAACCGGTGGCGATGATGACCGCGGCCGGGGTGCCGTCGCAATCCTTCAGCACATAACCGCCCTTCTCGATGTCGGCGATCTGCTCGTCGCTGCGTGCCTGATGCGGCAGGCCCTGACGGGAGAAGACCAGTGCCTGCGGACGGTCGTCGGCCTGGATGGCGCATTTCCAGGCGACGGCGCTTTCGACGGCGTCGGCCGGGCGCCAGGCGTCCAGGTTCGGGGTCAGGCGCAGGTTGGCCAGTTGCTCGATCGGCTGGTGCGTCGGGCCGTCTTCACCGAGACCGATGGAGTCGTGGGTGTAGACGTGGATCACCGGCTGCTTCATCAACGCGGACATGCGCACGGCGTTGCGCGCGTATTCCATGAAGATCAGGAAGGTAGCGCCGTAGGGGCGGAAGCCGCCGTGCAGGGCGAAACCGTTCATGATGGCGGTCATGCCGAACTCGCGCACGCCGTAGAAGCAGTAGTTGCCGTCCGGCTCGGCCTGGCTGACGCCCTTGGCGCCGCTCCACAAGGTCAGGTTGGAGCCGGCCAGGTCGGCGGAGCCGCCGAACAGTTCCGGCAGGTTCGGGGCCAGGGCTTCGATGGCGTTCTGGGATGCCTTGCGGCTGGCCACGGTCTCGCCCTTGTCGTTGACGCTCTGGATGTAGTCGTTCGCGACCTGCTCGAAATTAGCCGGCAGTTCACCCTTCATACGACGCTCGAATTCGGCGGCCAGATCCGGGTAGGCGGCCTTGTATTCGGTGAACTTGTCGTTCCAGTCGCTTTCCGCCTTGCGGCCTTTGCCGCGGGCGTCCCAGGCGTCGTAGATGTCCTGCGGAACCTCGAAGGGGGCGTGTTGCCAGCCCAGCTTCTCGCGCGTCAGGGTGATCTCGTCGTCGCCCAGTGCCGCGCCGTGGCTGGATTCCTTGCCTTCCTTATTGGGGGAGCCGAAGCCGATGATGGTCTTGCAGCAGATCAGCGTCGGTTGTTCGAGGTTGGCACGCGCGGTCTCGATGGCCTGGTCGATCTCTTCCGGGTCGTGGCCGTTCACGCGCGGAATCACCTGCCAGCCGTAGGACTCGAAGCGCTTGACTGTGTCGTCGGTGAACCAGCCATCCACTTCGCCGTCGATGGAGATGCCGTTGTCATCGTAGAAGGCGATCAGCTTGCCCAGGCCCTGAGTGCCGGCCAGGGACGCCGCTTCGTGGGAGACGCCTTCCATCATGCAGCCATCGCCCATGAAGACGTAGGTGTAGTGGTCGACGATGGTGTGGCCCTTGCGGTTGAACTGGGCGCCCAGGGTCTTCTCGGCCAGCGCGAAGCCGACGGCGTTGGCGAAGCCCTGACCCAGCGGGCCGGTGGTGGTCTCGACACCCGGGGTGTAACCGAATTCGGGGTGGCCCGGAGTGCGGGAGTCCAGTTGGCGGAACTGTTTCAGGTCCTCGATGCCCAGATCGTAGCCAGACAGGTGCAACAGCGAATACTGCAGCATGGACCCGTGACCGTTGGACAGCATGAAGCGGTCGCGGTCGAACCACTGGGGGTTGGTCGGGTTGTGCTTGAGGTAGTCGCACCACAGCACCTGGGCAATGTCCGCCATGCCCATGGGCATGCCCGGGTGACCGGATTTGGCTTTTTGCACCGCATCCATGCTCAGAGCGCGGATGGCGTTGGCAAGATCACTACGTGACGGCATCGAAAGATCCTCGATTGTTTTGGTTTCGCGTGCGGCATTAAGTCCGGAAGGCCGGGAGGTGATGTCCCGGAAAGGCCCGGGATTGTCCCAAAAATAACCAGATGGGGCAAAGCAAGCGGCGCGTTAATTTTATTTTGGTAGTCGAACTATATCAAAAAGCTTTCGTTCCAACCAGCATCGCAATCTATATCAAAATTTTTTGATATAGATATTGTGAAAGCCGGAATCCGCTGCTAGTCTTGCCGACCATGACACTGGACCAGCTGCCCCCCTTCTTCAAAGCCATCGGCGACCCGATCCGCCTCACCGTTCTTCAGGTGTTGGGCCACGGGGCGTTTGGCGTGCTCGAGCTGAGCGAACTGCTGGAGACCCGGCAGTCCGGCATGAGCCACCATTTGAAGATTCTGAGCAAGGCCGGCTGGGTGGAAAGCCGCCGTGAAGGCAACAGCATTTATTACCGGCGTGCACTGACCGACCGGCTGGGCATTCAACAACAGGTGTTCCGGTCGCTCGACGGGTATGAACTGCCCGAGGATTTACAACGTAAACTGGCGGACATCCGTCAGGCGCGGCTGCAGGCGGCCGAGGCCTTCTTCGCCAGCCACGCGGACGAATTCGAGCTGCACCAGGAACGCATCGCCCTGTTTCATCAGTACGGGCCGGAGACGCTCCAACTGCTGGACAGTTGCCGACTCCCGAAGCATCGGCGGGCCCTGGAAGTCGGTCCCGGCAAGGGCGATTTCCTGACGGCGCTGCACGACCGCTTCGACTCGGTCACCGGGGTGGACATTTCCCGGGCCATGTTGGACCAGGCCCGCAGCCAGACCTCCGGCCTGAGCCATCTGAACCTGCGCCAGGCCGACACCGGTCAACTGGTCAGCGAAGCCGCGCATTTCGACGTCATCGTCTACAACATGGTGCTGCACCATGTCCCGGCGCCGGGCCAGGAACTGGTGCACTGCGCCCAGTTACTGAACGATGGTGGCTTGCTGGTGGTCACCGACCTGTGTCGACACGATCAGGAGTGGGCACACAATCAGTGCGGCGACCAGTGGCTCGGTTTCGAGCCGGACGAATTGCACCAATGGGCCCGGGCGGCGGGCCTAGACACGGAACAAAGCCGCTTTTTGGCTCTGCGCAACGGCTTCCAGGTCCAGACCCAGGTCTACCGTAAGCCCGTTGCCACTGAATCGACCCTGGACTGCGAACCCGCAGACACTCTTTCGACGCTGACTTGAGGAACCAAGCCCATGAGCGAGTACAGCCTGTTTACTTCCGAATCGGTCTCCGAAGGCCACCCGGACAAGATGGCGGATCAGATTTCCGATGCCATTCTGGACGCCATTCTGACCGAAGACCGACACGCTCGCGTCGCCGTCGAGACGCTGGTCAAAACCGGCATGGCCATCATCGCCGGTGAAGTGCGCACCGACACCTACGTCGACCTCGAAGACATCGTGCGCGGCGTCATCACCGACATCGGTTACACCAGCTCGGAAGTGGGTTTCGACGGCGCCTCCTGTGCGGTGCTGAACGCCATCGGCAAGCAATCCTCCGACATCGCCATGGGTGTCGACGAAGCCGAGGAAAAGGAACTCGGCGCCGGCGACCAGGGCCTGATGTTCGGCTACGCCACCAACGAAACCGAATCCTACATGCCGGCGCCGATCCATTACGCGCACCGACTGGTCGAGCGTCAGGCCAAGCTGCGCAAGCACCATGTGCTGCCCTGGTTGCGCCCGGACGCCAAGTCCCAGATCACGTTGCGCTATGAAAACGGCCAGCCGGTCGCCATCGACGCCGTTGTGCTGTCCACCCAGCACGATCCGGAAATCACGCTGAACGATCTGCGCGAAGCGGTGATGGAGCACGTCATCAAGCACACTCTGCCGGCGGAATGGCTGCACAAGGACACCAAGTTCCACATCAACCCGACCGGTAATTTCGTCATCGGCGGCCCGGTGGGCGACTGCGGCCTGACCGGACGCAAAATCATCGTCGACACCTACGGCGGCATGGCCCGTCATGGCGGTGGCGCGTTTTCCGGCAAGGACCCGTCCAAAGTCGACCGCTCTGCCGCCTACGCCGGTCGCTATGTGGCCAAGAACATCGTCGCCGCGGGTCTCGCCGACAAGTGTGAGATTCAGATCTCCTACGCCATTGGCGTGGCCGAGCCGACATCGATCTCGATCAACACCTTCGGCACCAACACCATCGACGAACACAAGATCGCCCACCTGGTCCGCGAGCATTTCGACCTGCGTCCGCGCGGCATCATCGAAATGCTGGACCTGCGCAATCCGATTTACCGGCCGACATCGGCCTATGGACACTTCGGGCGCGAAGGCTTTAGCTGGGAGAAGTTGGATAAAGTTGAATTGCTGCGGGATGCGGCCAAGTAGGGTGGGCACTGCCCACCAGTTCCCTGACGCCCGCAACACGAGTCCGTCTGGCTGAATCAATGTTCGGGGCACCGTATTCTTCCCTGGTGGGCCATGCCCACCCTACGGTGCCAACCATCCAAATATCGGTGGCACCGCAACCTTTCCCGGTGCCGACACACTCAATTTCGGAGGCACCATGACTACCGCAACCAACCTCGACAACTTCACCGACTACAAAGTCGCCGACATTTCCCTGGCCGATTATGGCCGTCGTGAAATCGCCATCGCCGAGCGTGAAATGCCGGCTCTGATGGCGCTGCGCAACAAGTACAAGGCCGACCAGCCGTTGAAAGGCGCGCGCATCATGGGTTGCATTCACATGACCATCCAGACGGCCGTGCTGATCGAGACTCTGGTCGAGTTGGGTGCCGACGTGCGCTGGTCGTCGTGCAACATTTTCTCCACCCAGGACCACGCCGCCGCGGCCATCGCCGCCGCCGGCATCCCGGTGTTCGCCTGGAAAGGCGAGACCGAGGAAGAGTTCCTGTGGTGCATCGAACAGACCATTCTGTCCGAAAAGGAAGGCGACACGCCCTGGGACGCCAACCTGATTCTGGACGACGGCGGCGACCTGACCGCCATGGTGCACGACAAGTACCCGCAGTTGCTGGACCAGATCCACGGCATCAGCGAGGAAACCACCACCGGCGTACACCGCCTGCTGGAAATGATGGAAGAAGGCTCACTGAAGGTGCCGGCCATCAACGTGAACGACGCCGTCACCAAGTCGAAGAACGACAACAAGTACGGTTGCCGTCACTCGCTAAACGACGCCATCAAGCGCGGTACCGACCACCTGCTGGCCGGCAAGAAAGCGCTGGTCATCGGCTACGGTGACGTCGGCAAGGGCTCGGCCGCCTCCCTGCGTCAGGAAGGCATGATCGTCAAGGTCACCGAGATCGACCCGATCTGCGCCATGCAGGCGTGCATGGACGGTTTCGAAGTCGTCTCACCGTACAAGAACGGCGTCAACGACGGTACGGCGGACAGCATCAACACCGACCTGCTGGGCTCGACCGATCTGATCGTCACCACCACCGGCAACACCAATGTCTGCGACAAGCACATGCTGGCCGCACTGAAGAACGGCGCCGTAGTGTGCAACATCGGCCACTTCGACAACGAAATCGACACCCAATTCATGCGCGAACAGTGGCGCTGGGAAGAAGTGAAGCCGCAGGTGCATCAGATTTACCGGTCCGACGACCAGGACGACTACCTGATCCTGCTCGCCGAAGGCCGCCTGGTGAACCTGGGCAACGCCACCGGCCACCCGAGCCGGGTCATGGACGGCTCCTTCGCCAACCAGGTGCTGGCTCAGATGTACCTGTACGAGCAGAAGTTCGCTGAACTGCCGGCGGACAGGAAAGCCGAGAGCCTGTACGTGAAGGTGCTGCCGAAGAAGCTGGACGAGGAAGTCGCCGCGGAAATGGTGCGCGGGTTCGGCGGGGTGATCACCCGCATGACCGAGGCGCAGGCGAAATACATTCGCGTGCCGGTCGAAGGGCCGTTCAAGCCGTCGGATTATAAGTACTGATGTCGCGCTGTGGGCCGGAACCTTCGGCCCACAACGGCGATTGACCACCGTAGGGTGGGCACTGCCCACCAGTGCAGGTAGGATCGGTCCGGCGCCTTGGTAGTCCGAAGGGCGTAATCCGACATTGTGGCGGAGGTACTTTTCCACGCCTGGGTCCCCATCGTTGGATTACGCCCTTCGGGCTAATCCAACCTACTGGGCCGAGCTAATCAATCGATTCGTTCGAAGGCCTATTATCCTTCCTTGGTGGGCGGTGCCCACCCTACGGTTCTTTGCCCAACTACCCAACAAAAAACCACCTGAGCCCCCATCATGAGCACCCCTGTCCCTGTCAGTTTCGAATTTTTCCCACCCAAGACCGATGCGGGTTACGACAAACTGCTGAGCGTTCACACCGAACTGAAAACGGCCAACCCGGAATTTTTCTCCGTCACCTACGGCGCCGGCGGTTCGACCCAGGAACGCACCATCAATACCGTGATTGAACTGAACCGGCGCGGCGTGCCGACGGCACCGCACCTCTCCTGCATCGGCGCGACCACGGAAACCCTGACCGGTCTGCTGGACCACTACCGCGATGCCGGCATCGAACGGATTGTCGCGCTGCGCGGCGACCTGCCCTCGGGCATGGGCAACACCGGGGGCGACTTCCGCTACGCGTCCGATCTGGTGGCGTTTATTCGTCAGCGCTACGGCGACCGGTTCACCATCGAAGTGGCCGCCTACCCGGAGATGCACCCACAGGCGCCGAACTTCGACCGCGACATCGACAATTTCGTCACCAAGGCCAACGCCGGGGCGAACAGCGCCATCACGCAGTATTTCTATTCGGTGGATGCCTACAAACATTTCGTCGCCGAAGTCCGCCGTCGGGGCTGCGACATTCCGGTTGTGCCCGGCATCATGCCGATCATCAATGTCTCCAACCTGATCCGGTTCTCGGACGCCTGCGGCGCGGACATTCCACGTTGGCTGCGCAAGCAACTGGAAGCCTGCAGCGATGATACCGCCCGCATTCAGGCGATCGGTCTGGACGTGGTCAGCACCCTGTGCCGGGAATTGCTCGACGACGGCGCCCCCGGCCTGCATTTCTACACCATGAACCGGGCCGAGCCGACGCTGGCGATTCTGGATCGACTGGGGTAATCAAGCCTCACTGACGCAGGGCCGGACGCAGCAGATCGACGGCCAGATCGGCCTTGACCGGGTCCGCCGGTCCCTCGACCGTCGGGCCGTCGGCCTCCAGGCGCACATCTTTCGGCGGCAATGGCGATTGCTCGCTGATGCGGTACACCTGCCGCACCCACAGCGGCTGGCCCTGACTGTCGTGTCGCAACACCAGTGCGATGCTGTCGTCGCTTAACCGCACCGCACTGCCCAACGAATAGAGCCCCTGAGTCTCGATCAACCAGCGTATCAGTTGGGCGTCGAACTGGCCCTTGCGATGCAGTTGACCAAGCGCTTGCGTCGGTTGGTAGTAGACACGCCCGTTATTTAAGCGATACGCCAGTGCATCCTGGGCGGCGATCAGCTGCGCCAATGTACGCTGGTCATCCGGCAGTCGACGCAACAGCCCCTGCATGAGTCGCTTGGCAAAAACGGTCACACAGTCTTCCGCCTTGTTGGCACAATGATCTGCCAGGATCAAAGCAATGGCGGTCCTTTGTTCGATGTCGGTATTGTCCGCACTGCGGATGCGGCTGTGAACAAACAGGGGTTGGCGTTGGTGGTGCCAGCTGCGGCTCAATCGCTGCACCGCCTCGGCCAGATCCGGCGTCGGTTCGGCACGGTTGTGCTGTTGTTGCCGCCGGACCGCGGCCAGGGTATTGCGCCACACCGCCTCGACCGATTCCCGGGGCTCGCTCGCACTCTTGCTCCGGGCAGCCTTGGCGGGGCGTCGCCCGGCCGTCGAGGATGACGGTTTCGAGACGGGCGACTGAACCGGCACCGGCTCGCCCTCCGGCGACAGGAATCGCTCTGGGATCTCCTCGCGCAGGCCGCCTTTCTTGCGAAAATTGATCTGGTCGCGCTGTAGATCGGTGACCAGAGCGGCGATGGCGGTCTGCCGCTGCGCCGGCATCGTGGCCAGGCGACACCCCAGCGTGGTGATGCCCGCGTCTCCATTGAAACTCATCCGCTGCAACACGGCCGGACATTCAAGACGGGTGTGGTTGGGAAAGTCCAGTTCGATGGTGAGCGTCATGCCGAGTTCGGGGAAACGCGCCCGGACATCCTGCTCGAATTCGATACCACAGCCATCCACCGACATGTCGCGGAGCCGGCCGGTACAGTCGACATCACCTTCATCACGTACCCGTGCGCCGATCAACAGACTCCGACGCACCTGAGCCCGGTAACTGCGGCGACGCTGATTCGTATACAGGACCGCCGGTAGCGGGCACTGAAAGCGCGGCTCATCCCCCGCCTTCGGGGCCGCCCGGGCCGACAGGTCCGGGGCCCGGATCTGCACGCCGTCGATATGGGTTTCCAAAGTGAACGCGGTGCCACTGGCCAGTTCGCCGGCCAGAGCGCGTGGCATTGGTTCATCGAGCGTCAGTCCGGTTTGCGGATCGACGTCGATCACATAGGTCGACAAACTGCGCTGGGATTGGGTGAACACCAGGCTGACCGGAATGACATCCTCCTGCGCGGTGCGCAACAGGCGCACGATATCGGCCGGGTTGGTGACGGCTTCGCCCTCGGTTGATTGATTCACCTTTGCCTCTTGGATCATCTTCGGTTGCCAGTTTACCACCGAGCGGCATGCGGCAGAACTCGCGACACTTGTAATCCGATCGGACCAGAGCCATCTACCGTTGAAAGGCATTCAGGTGTACCCTTACACGTCCGCCCGGTCTTACTCCCCAGAGGGTATCGGGCGTGGTCGAACACACCAGCACGCGAGCACACTATGGCACACAAGGTATTCATTGACGGCCAATACGGCACCACCGGCCTGCAGATTCAGCAACGCCTGGAAGACCACCCTGAAGTGGACCTCCTGTCCATCCCGTCGGACCAGCGCCGGGATGCCCTGTTGCGAGAAGAGTGCCTCAATGAAGCCGAGGTGGTGTTTCTGTGCCTGCCGGACGACGCCGCGCGCGACGCCGTCGAACTGGTCACCAACCCGGACACCGTGATTATCGACGCCTCCAGCGCACACCGTGTCGCCCCGGGCTGGGTCTATGGCGTGCCGGAATTGCCGGGTCAGCGCGAGCTGCTGCGCGCCAGCAACCGCATCGGCAACCCGGGGTGTTACCCCACCGGCATGACCCTGCTGACCAAACCGCTGGTCGACCAGGGCCTGATGCCCAAGGACTACCCGGTGACCGTCAGCGCCATTACCGGCTACAGCGGCGGCGGCAAGGCGATGATCGCCGACTACAAGGCCAAGGGTAAGGACGAACAGGAAGACATCGCCGCCCGGCCGAAGAATCTGGACCTCAAGCACAAGCACCTGCCGGAGATGCAGCGCATTCCGGGCTTCCAGTACCCGCCGGTCTTTGTCCCCACGGTCGGCAACTTCGAACAGGGCATGATTGTTCAGGTACCGCTGCACGAGCGCCTGCTTGGCGGCTCGGCGGCCGAAGTGCACCAGTGCCTGGCCTCGGCCTACAGCGGCGAGACCTTCGTTCAGCTGTTCCCGTGGAACGACCAGTCACAGCTGGAAGAAGGCTTCCTTAAGCCAACCGCCTGCAACGGCACCAACCGCTGCGAACTGTTTGTTTTCTCCGCCGACAATGGCCTGATCATGCTGATGGCCCGGCTCGACAACCTGGGCAAGGGCGCATCCGGTGCGGCGGTGCAGAATATGAACGTCCGCCTCGGTCTCGACGAAACCACCGGCCTGCTCTAAGCAGGCCATCCCACCGCGAAAGGACACCCGATGAGAGTGCCCCGCATTCACCTGCCCGACGCCGAGGCGCCGGGTCAACGCCTCGCGCTGCCCGAAAGTGCGTTCGGGCATCTGGTCCGGGTGCTTCGCCTGGGCGAAGGCGCCCCCATCGAAGCGTTCAACGGGCGCGGCAAACGCTTCGTCGCCGTACTGGCCGATGTCGGCAAACGCCGGGCGGACATCCAGCTGACCGAAGCGCTGCCGACCCTGTCCGAATCCCCGTTGCACACCCATCTAGGCCTGGTCATGTCCAAGGGCGACCGCATGGACTACGCCCTGCAAAAGGCGACCGAACTCGGCGTCAGCCGTATCACCCCGCTGACCAGCGAACGCTGTGATCTCCGGCTCAAGGCTGAGCGCCAGGCTAAGAAACTGCAGCACTGGCAGGGCGTACTGGCCAGCGCTTGCGAACAGTGTGGGCGGGATACGGTGCCGGTGCTGGATGAAGTAACCGGGTTGTCGCAATGGCTCGACGCTCAGGAATCCCAACTGCGACTCGTATTGCACACCGCCGCCCAAACGCCGGAGTTCCCGGTCGAGGCTCCCTCCTCAGTGAGTTTTCTGGTAGGGCCGGAAGGTGGCCTGACCGATGGTGAAGTGGAACAGGCGGTACGGAACGGGTTCCAGGCCTGGCAGTTGGGGAGCCGGATCCTGCGAACCGAGACCGCCCCGGTGGCGATGTTGGCGATACTGCAGCACCGTTGGGGCGATTTGGGTGTTGGCGAGTCCTGAGGTAGGGCAGAAGAGCGACAGCGTTATCTGCCGTTGGGTAAAATCCGAGACAATGGACTATCCACTGGCACTTAAATTTCCCCTGGCAGATAACGCCCTTCGGGCTCTTCTGCCCTACTAATCACTCCGCCCCCTCCCAAAAAAGTGACCCACGGCCAATAGTCTTCCTGCCAAATCGCGCTATCCTAGACCTCATCCCCCAATCGACAGGAGGTCCCTCGTGGATGTCTTCAAATTTGTCATCATCATCGTGCTGATCGGCACCGTTGGCGGCATCGTCAAGGAAGTTCTGCGCAATAAACGCAAGTCGGAACTCAAGAGCAACCAATGGAAAGACGAGCGCATCGAAGCGCTGGAGGAGCGGGTCGCGACCCTGGAGCGGATCCTGACCGATGACAAGGAGCGCCTCAAGCGCGAGATCGATTCCCTGCACCGCGAAGAAGCCTGAGCCCCGGCGGGCTCAGGGCAGAGGTCTTACTGGAAGCGGAACAGCGCCTCGGCGTTCTGGTGGGTCTGACGCAACACCTGATCGACGGGCACGTCTTTTACATCGGCGATCTTCTCGATGATAAAGGGCAGGTATTTGGGCGCATTCTCCCGGCCGCGATAGGGCGCCGGGGTCAGGAAGGGGGAATCCGTCTCCACCAGCATCTGCTCCAGTGGCGTTTCCGCCAGCACTTCCCGCACATTCTCGGCCTTGTTGAAGGTGATGATGCCGTTGAAGCCGAGCATGAAACCCTGGTCGAGACAGAACCGCGCCAGATCGATGCCCGACGTGAAACTGTGGATCACACCCTTGCGGGCCAGCCTTGGCGCATACTCGCTCAGAATGGCCCGGGTGTCCTCGTCCGCCTCGCGGGTGTGGATAACCACGGGCTGATCCAGCTCGCAGGCGATCTCCAACTGTTCGGCAAAAACCTTGCGCTGCACCGCCCGGTCCGAATTGTCGTAATAGTAGTCGAGACCGATCTCGCCGATGGCCACAATGTGCTCGTCCCGACCGTGTTTACGCAGCTGAACGGCGGTATCCGCCGTATAGGCCTCGGCATCGTGGGGGTGAATGCCCTGGGTGCCGTAGATCATGGCATCGGCTTCCACCAGATCGCGCACCTCGGCGAGGTTGTCCGGGGAGACGGCAATGGTCACAATACGCTCGATTCCCACCGCCCGTGCGTCACTCAGAATCGTCTGTAACTCCGCCTCTTTCAGATAATCGAGGTGGCAGTGCGTTTCAATAATGGGCTGGGAAAATACCGGAATATCGCGCTTCTTGCGGCTCATGACTGGGTCTCGTTGAGCATGGGCCGCACAGTGTAATGATCTGAGACCGGGTACGCCAGACGGAGTAGCCGGCCTCCTACGGAGACATCAATGCAAACACCGATCAAACACATCATTTTTGATATGGGCGGCGTTCTGGTACAGATCCGCTGGCACGAGGAAATCAGCCGCATCCTCGGCCGGGATGTGCCTTTCGAGGACATCCACGCTCTTTGGGGCAACGCCCGCTCCACCCACGCGTTCGAAACCGGCCAGATGGACTTCGAGACCTTCACCGACGCCTTTCTCGACGAATTCAACCTGACGCTCGATCGGACCGACTTTCAACAACGGTTCAAGGGTATTCTCGGCGATGACTTCCCCGGCGTGCTCGAGCTGTTGGATGCACTGAAACCGCAGTACACGCTCAGCTTGCTCAGCAACACCAACGCCTGCCACTGGGGCATGCTGGTGGATCGCAACACCTTCCTGCCAAAGCTGGACCATCATTTCACCAGTATGGAACTGGGGGTGATGAAACCGGACGCGGCGATTTATCGGGCCGTACTGGATACGCTTGAGACTGAACCGGAAGAGACGCTGTTTTTCGACGATGGGATCAGGAATGTGGAGGCCGCTCGGGCGTTGGGAATGCAGTCGGAGCAGGTGTTCGGGCCTGGGGATATGTCGAAGGTTTTGAAGCATAAAAGCTTGATGTTTTGATCAAGCCCAAGTGTGGCCCGATGCCACTGATGTGGCATCGGGCGCTATTGCCTAGAATTCGTAGCGGAATTCAGCAACCGTGGTCAGACCTTCATCCAGGCCACTGACAAACAACGCCTTGTTGATCACCAGATTCGTGCTCAGACGCGGGGTCATCTGGTAGGCAAACCCGAACTGGACGTTCGAATTCGGCATGGTCCACTGCATGCTGGACTCATCTTCTTTTGCCGCATCGCCACCGTCATTATCGTAGTTCGCATTAGTGTCGCGATCGAACAGATTCGAGGCGACCGAACCGATCAGTGTCGTCTTCTCGGACTTGCGGAACTCGGTACCGATCGATACCGGCAGCCACCAGTTACCGTATTCATCATAATCCGGTTGGGATGGATCCGCCGCTTTGTTTTCCACGCCCTGCGTGGAAGAAGTCCGGTTCAGGCCAGCCGACGCAATCAACCGTGTACGGTTGTTGATCATGCGCTCATGGGACGCCACCAAACCGAATGTGAAACGTTCCTGTATGAAGGACACGTCCGAATTCGTCGTAGTGCTGCCACCGGTAGTGGTCTCGTTGACAATGTCATAGTTCGCATTGGCCGAGCCTATGAAACCGGACAGCACGGTACGAGCCTGGTTGTCTTCCGACAAGGTGTATTTCGCCAGGGCACCCCAGCGAAGCCCTTTGTCGATAGACGTCTCTTCAACCGTTTTGGTATCGGCATCGGTGTCTTCGTTCACGTCTTCCAGACTACCGAAGGGCAGTCCCAAGGTGACCGAGCCTTCAAGCGGCAGTGAATTGGAAATGAAACCGACGGTGGTGTTGAACTCGTAGAGGCCACCTTCTGTCGTTACCGAGGTGGTATCGTCCTGCATATCACTTTCCATGGACGAGCTGAGAGCGCGCACATTCAGCCGAACACCCAGATCGCCGGTACCGATCGCACTGGCCCAATAGGCATCGAACAGATTGCTGATCGTATCGTCGTTGCCGTCACCATCGATGTCTCCGACGACACTCGAGTCGACGGACGTATCGACCAGACCACTGCCATTGGAATCGTAGTAATACAGATAGTCATCAAACGTCCGGCGCCCAAAATAGATACCCACATTCTGACCGAATACCTGGGTGAATGCGCCGCCACTGAAACCGGTGCTGTAGTACATCCGGGCTTCGGCTGTATCCTGCAGGGCCAGGGCGAAGGCCGGATTGACGGTGTGGTTCTGGGCGTCGGAGGCGGTCAGGTAACCCTGATTGAACGCCATGGAACGAAAATACTGGGAGTCTGAATCCCAGCCATCGATCCCGATGGAGGGCAGGAAGACGTTTGCGGAGGAAAGCGTGCTGATAGAGGCGATACAGGTCGCCAATACGGCTTTTTTCATGTGGATTCCTTTTATTGCTGTACTGCCAGGTTGGCTACCCCTTTCGGCGTAACCACGATCGATATCGTTTAGACGGGGAATCTTGGAGCGATATCAAGCGTCGTACAATACGAATTTGTAAAGGAATTGCCAGTCAAATGTAATCCGGTGGCGCACATCTGTCCGCCTGTAAGCGGTTTCCCTTGATGCACTACCTTATGAGCCCTGGAATCTCGCCATGGACAGTAAAAAATGATTCACTTCTCATAGCCTTGCTAATCCAAGATCCCCAAACAAAATACCCGGCGCTTGGCCGGGTATATCGGTTTACCTTTCCATCAATTCAGCAGTGTGGAATAGTATTGTCTACTGCACACTGGCTTCCACAGTCAACATCATCCTGTCCGGGTTCGTCACGTCCAGAGTGATGTCGTAGTCACCCGCCGTGTCGATCTCGACCGAGATATTCAAGCCGCCGAAACCGTCATCCGCGCCACTCAGTGCAAGCCCGCCGTTCTGTACCACATCGGCGAATTGAATTTGGCGGCTCCAGTCGTCATTGACGATTTTGAAGGTGGCGGTTCCCGCTTCGAGCGTCACGGTATCGCTGTAGATCAAGCCGTTATGGTCCACGGCAACGTCGTTGCTCCAGTTGTTGAAGCTGCCACGAACATACATCGGCTCGCCGAACAGGTCGCCGTAGGTGTGGTCGCCGTTGGCGGCCATGGCCAGTGTCGGCGCGGAAGGATCCGCCGAGGCATCCAGCGTCAGGTCGTAGTAGCCCGCAGTCAGTCCACTGTCCATCAGCGCATTGCTGCCATTGGAATCGCTGAGCGTGACCGAGCTACCGGCGGTTAGGGTCGTACTGGAACCCGCCAGCTTGTAACCCCAGCCTGCGTTGGCGATCGCGAAGTCAATCGCGGTTGCCGAATCGCCACTGAAGTCAAAGGAAGCCGGGTCGATAGCCACCGTGGCCTGGTATTGGCCATTGCCGACAAAGGGCAATTCATAGGCGGGCACATTGCCCCAACCGTTGAGCTCGCCTTTGACATACAGGGCACCCTGAGCGTCGTAGGGTGGAACCTCACTGGATTCGACCTTCAAGACCGGATTCGCCGGATCCGAGGCATCCAGGGTGAAGGTGTAGTCGTTCTCGGCTGCGACGGACAGGCCGATATTGCCATTGCCCGGATCGGTCAGCGCCACCGAATCCGCATGGACGGACACGTCGCCGTAACCCAGGTTGACGTCAGCCCAGTCGGCATCACCGATCTTGAACTCATAGTCACCCGCGGCCAGGTCGTTCAGTACATAGCGGTAGACGTCGCCGCCTTGATGGGCCAGTTGAGCTGCGCCGGGCACATTCCAGTCCGTCAGGCCACCGCGAAGGTAGACGACCTCGCCCAGGCTGCCATGGTCGATTTCAATGAACGGTATCCGCATATCGATACTGCCATCCGCATCGCTGTCGACACCAACCACCCAGAAGTCGTAAACGGAATCCGCCTCGAAGTCGTTCAGCAGATTCGCCGGATTGGCACCCTGCGTCAGACCATTCTGGGTAACAGGTCCACCGATGTTGATCGCGGCCCATTGATCGTCGGCGAACTTGAATTCGCCATCGCCTTTCAACACAAAGGCTTCAGCGTGGTAGGTCGCGTATTCGGTATTGGTCATATCGACGGCACTGCCCGCATCCCAACCGACGATGCCACCCCGAATGTTGAGCCCGTCAATGCTGTCGTCGACCGCCTTGCCCTCACTGACGATCAGGTCGGCGGCCGTACCGGTCAGGTTGACGTCGGCGCGTGTATCCACCACCAGACTGGCCGTCAGGCCGCCACTGCCGTCTTCGGTGGAGTGTTTGAACAGCTCGGTCCGGGTCAGCACAAAGGGTTCGTCGAACGCGGCCGTTCCGGCGTCATCGTCCAGCGTTGCCCAGATCAGTGAGTTTGAACTGTCTTCCTCACCCCAGGTAAACGTATATTCACCGGCACTGCCTTCAATAGGCCCCTGAAATTCGCCGCCGTCACTGACCACATACAAGGCATCGCGCGCGTTGGGGTTGCTGTAGCTGACGGTCACGGTGTCGGGGTAGCGGCTGTCCACCACGAAGTCGCGCGTGACCACGTCCATCTCGCCGTCGCCGTTGACCACGGTGGCTTGAACCGTGACGTCGGTTCCGTCGACCAAGTCTCCAAGGCGGAAGAAGGAGCGATAAGGAGCATTGAAGTCCTCGGAGATAAGCGTCCAGCTGGACCCACCGTCGGTGGAATACTCAAAGGTTGCTTCATAATCCGGCAGCGCTACATCGTCCAGCCCGACGATATCGAGCCCGATTTCAAGCGTTCCTGTGCGGGTTTCACCGCTTTCGAAACCGGTCATCGCGATATCCGGCGTCGGCGATACCGGACGCTCGCCTTTGGCTTTGTAGATCACCACGCCATGGGCGGGGATCTGCAGTTTGACGTCGCCCTGATCCAGTACGGCGTCACCTTCGGCACCGTAGACCGCACTGTAACCGTTCGCGGCGGCTTCGACGTAAACGGTCGTGGCGATGTTGCTGGTGTTGAAGGCGACCAGGTACTCGACGTTGTCCTCAGGGTGAACCCGGGAAACGACGTAGGCGCCTTTGGTACCGCTCTCGGCATAGCGTTCGTGCTGAACGCCCTGGCGCAGGGCTTTGTGCTCCCTCAGAACCTCACCGTATTCGGCCAGCGTTGTGTAGATCGGGTGCGCGGTATCGAAGTTGTCTTCAGCCGTGGTGGCGGACGTACCGATCAGGTCGTTGTTGTTGTATTCCTCGACCTGGGACGGGAACATGTTTTCACGGGCGGACTGGTCGCCACCAATGCCGGTGAAGCCCTGCTCGTCACCGTAATAAACCACCGGTACGCCCCGCAGGAAGTACATCATGGCATGGGCCAGTTTCATCTTGGCCAGGTTCTCGGGGGTATCGCCGCCACCCAGAAAGTAACCAAACCGACCCATATCGTGGTTGCCGGTGAAGTTCATCAGTGTGGAGGCATCACTGTCGTGATCCGAATACTTGTCGTCGGCCAGGAACAGATTGCGCAGGGTTTCCGGCGTATCGCCTCCGGAGACAGCCGCGGATACGGCGGCCTGGAAGCCAAAGTCCAATACCGATGGAATCTTTCCTTCGGTGGTGTAGGTGCTCAGGAAATCCGGATCGGCGCTGTAGACTTCGCCGAACATGGTGAAGTTGTCGATACCTTCGCTCTTGGCGTGATCGACAATGGCCGGTGCGAACTGCTGCCAGAATTCGGTATGCACATGCTTGACGGTATCGATGCGGAAACCGTCCGGTTGGAAATCGGTGACGATGTTCTTGAAGATATCGATCATACCATCGATGACGGCCTGATCGCTGGTGGCCAGATCGTCCAGGCCAACGAAGTCACCGTAGACGGCATTTTCGCCCGAGAAAGTGCTGTCACCCTGATTGTGGTAGTACTTGGGGTCGTTCAGCCAGGCCGGCACCTTGACGTTTTCTTCTCCGCTGGGCACAAACGGAGTGTAAGTGTCTCCATTGGCGACGTCCTCAAGTGATTTGTAGGCGCAGCTCTCCAAACCGTCCTGATAGGTCCCGTCCGAATCGTGACACTCTTCATACTTGATCACATCGGCTGTGTGATTGGTGATGATGTCGAAGAAAATCTTGATGTCGCGTTCATGCGCGGCGTTGATCAGAGATTTCAGGTCTTCATTGGTACCGAGATGTGGATCGATCTGAGTGAAGTCCAGTGTCCAGTAACCATGATAGGCTGAGCTCGCGTCTTCACCTTCACCCTGAACGGCTTTGTTCTTCAGGATCGGCGTCATCCAGATGGCCGTTACACCCATCTCTTCCAGATAGTCCAGCTTGGCCTCCAGGCCAGCCATGTCGCCGCCATGATAAAACCCTTTATCGGCCGGGTCATAACCGTGCGAATATTTATCGCCGCTCAAGCCACCGAAGTTATTGCTGGGATCACCGTCGTTGAAACGGTCCGGCATGACGAAGTAGAAAACGTCGTCCCGGACATCCCGCTCATCATAGGGTGCCAGTTTGGCTTCGTCGTCGACAGGTGGTTCGGTGGTTCCACCCCCGTTATCGTTGTCATCGTCCTTACCGCCCCCAGGATTACACCCGGCCAGAGCGATGGACGCCGCCAAGGCGGAAACAAGCCACAGCCGCTTATTGGAATCGTGCATGATCAACCCCTCTCATTGTTGTTGTCGGTCTTCGAGTCTTTCGTTGTTCTTGTTCTTTGTGTGAGAGTGCAGGGAAACTCCCACTTTGACGCAACAGTGTGTGGCGAACCGTCTTCAAGGTGGAGATCGAAAAGTCGGGGGGTTTGGTTTTAGCGGTACTATAAGTTTCAGTGATGATCACTGTGAGTGATGGCTGAGTGAAGGAATGGCATCAACGGCTCCGTAGGGTGGGCACTGCCCACCGGTATTGATGAGTCACCCATTGAAGTCGACCCTTCGGTAGTAGTCGAATTAATAGTGAATCGTCGGCATTTTATGGTGGGCGGTGCCCACCCTACGCGGCCATTCTCCACCCCCGTCCCACCTCTCGAAAAATCCTCCACCCACCACATTCCGTCTGTTTTCCCAACCCGGATTTGGCACAGAGTGCACTCGGCGTTTAACAACAATAATCGAGAGGAATCCAGGATGCTGAAACATCGAGTGGGAATCGGCCTATTCTGCCTTATGGCGGCTTTGGCCGGTTGTAACAGTACGTCGCCGTCGGATGGTGATACCGGTGGTGGAGACAATAACGACAACGACCAGGGCGGTGGCGACACCACAGCGCCCCTGCCCGAGCCGATTTACCAACCCAAGGCCAATGAGGCTGTCATCTACTACAAGCGAAACGATCATCTCGGTGAAGACGGCCGCGTCGACAAGACCGCCTATCAAGGCTGGGGCTTGCACCTGTGGGAAGACGACCGTGTCAGCGTTCAGGGCGAACTGAGCCAGCCAACGAGTTGGGATTCCCCTCTCTCCGGCAGCGCTGTGGATGAGAACTATGGTCTGGTTCTCGTGGTCTCAATGAACACCGATGACTGGCACGATTTCATGTTCATCATGCACAAGGGCGAAGAGAAGGACATCGGCGGTCGAGACTGGCTGTACGATCGGGCCGAATTCGGCGAGACCATCTTCCTGTTCGAAGGGGTGGATCAGGTCTATACCAAACCGGTTCTGGAACCGCCGGTGGAAATGTCCGGTGCCAGTGCGCATTGGCTGGCCGAAGACACGCTGGCCTATGAGCCGGGTGGTGACGATCACAGTGTGACACTCTGGCACTCAAGCGACGCGAGTTTGGAGCTCGATGGCGTCGAGAAGTCGATCGCAGGCGGCGACGGCCAGGCCTTGACCCGCAGCAATCTGTCGAGCGAACTGCAAAACCGCTTCCCTCATCTGGCGGATTGGCAGGGCTGGACTCTGGATACCACCGCATCCGAAGCCAAATCCCTGCTCCAGGGCCAGCTCTGGTTGGCGGAATTCGATGCCGAGGGCACACTGGTGACGGCCACCCGGGTACAGACTCCGGGCGTACTGGATGACCTTTATGCCGACCAGGCAACCACAGCCGAGTTGGGTGCGCGTTTGACCGGTTCAGGTACCACCCGGTTCGATCTGTGGGCGCCGACCGCGCAAAGCGTGTCACTGGTACTGAACCCGGGGGTCAATGAGACGGTAACCAGTATGAGCCGGGATGACGCTTCGGGCGTTTGGTCGCACACTGTCGATGAGAATCTGGACCGGGAATATTACCTTTACGAGTTGACCGTCTATCATCCGGAAAGCGACGATCTCGAAACCCTGCGGGTGACCGATCCATACAGCCTGAGCCTGGCCACCAACAGTCAGTACAGCCAGGTCGTGGATCTCGATGCGGCCGATCTGCAACCGCCCGGCTGGGACACCCCGGTTGCCCTGCCGACCTATGAGCCGGAAGACCTCAGCATCTATGAAATGCACATCCGCGATTTCTCGGTCAACGACAGCGCTGGCACCGCCGCGCACGACGGTACCTACAAAGCCTTCACCGAGACCGCCCGCGAAAGCGTGCAGCATCTGCAGTCCCTGAAAGACCAGGGCCTGACCCATGCCCACCTGCTGCCGGCCTTCGACATCGCCACCATCAACGAAGACCCGGCGCAGCGTGTCGACATCGACCAGCCGTTCAGCGACCTGTGCGATGCCGTAACCCAGGTCGCCACCGACTACGCCGAGCACTGCGACGATGGCCAGACTGTGGCCGAAGTTCTGGACAGCGTGTTGCCGGAAGCCGAAGGCGGCGAAGTCCAGTCGTTGAATGCCCATGTGCGCAACATCGACAGTTTCAACTGGGGCTACGACCCGTTCCACTACACCGTTCCGGAAGGCAGTTACGCAACCGACGCCGAAGGTACTCAGCGCATCCTGGAATTCCGGGACATGGTCAAGGCGTTGCACGACATGGGGTTGATGGTGGTCATGGACGTGGTCTACAACCACACCAACGCCGCCGGCTTGCAGCCCAAATCCGTTCTGGACAAGGTCGTGCCGGGTTATTACCACCGTCGCAACCCGACCTCAGGTGCCGTGGAAACCTCCACCTGCTGCCAGAACACAGCCTCCGAGCACCGGATGTTCGAGAAACTGATGATCGACAGCCTCAAGGTCTGGGCCGATCAATACCGCATCGACGCCTTCCGCTTCGACCTGATGGGCCATCACATGAAGTCGAACATGACCCGGGCACTGAGCGAAGTTCGGGCTGTGCGCGATCATGTCTACTTCTATGGCGAAGGCTGGGATTTCGGTGAGGTCGGCCAGAACAAACGGGGCGAAAACGCCAGCCAGACCAACATGGCCGGCACCGGCATCGGCACCTTCACCGACCGCTTGCGTGATGCCGTTCGCGGTGGCGGACCGTTCGACAACGGCGACACCATTCGCAAGAATCAGGGCTTTGCCAACGCGGCCGTGGCCAACGACCTGAACCAGGCGGACCTTGACGCGTTCGAAGCGGCGTTGCTGGAAGACATGGACCAGATCCGCCTCGGTCTGGCGGGCAACCTGAAAACCTTTCGCTTTATCGACCGCACCGGCACCGAAGTCGCCGGCACCGAAGTCGATTACAACGGCAGCCCCGCCGGCTACGCGGACGACCCGGAGGACGTAATCAATTACGTCTCCAAGCACGACAACCAGACGCTGTGGGACAACAACATGTACAAGGTCGCCGGCAGCATCAACGAGGCCGATCGCGCGCGTATGCAGGCACTGGCACTGAGCATTCCGATGCTCGGCCAGGGCGTGCCCTTCATCCACATGGGCTCCGAACTGTTGCGTTCGAAGTCCATGGCGCGGGACAGCTACGACAGCGGCGACTGGTACAACGCCGTCCATTTCGACGGTACCGACAACAACTGGAACGTCGGGCTGCCCCGTGAAAATGTGGACGGTGAGAACTGGGCATTGATCGAAAGCATCAACGCCGACCCGCAGGCGGACCCCAGCACCCAGTCCATCGCGCTGACGGCCGACCAGTTCGGTGAATGGCTGCAGATACGCAACAGCAGTGAATTGTTCCGGTTGAATACGGCGGAACAGGTAAACGACGTGGTGAGCTTCCACAATACTGGCACCGGCCAGACGCCGGGCGTGATTGTTATGAAACTGACCGATACCGCTGACGATCTGGATGCATCGCGGAATGCCATCGTGGTCGTGTTCAATGCGACCAACAGCGAGCAGACCATGACGGTCAACGGCGCGTCCGGCTTCAACCTGCACCCGGTGCAGCAGTCGAGCGCGGACACCGTGGTTCAGGGGGCATCGGTGAGCGGCAGTGACTTCACCGTGCCGGCGCTGACCACCGCCGTGTTTGTGAACTAACCAACAAACGTAGGGCAGAAGAGGCGCA
>NZ_BMXR01000003.1:0-470520 GCF_014651855.1 Saccharospirillum salsuginis | reverse complement strand
CCCCCCCCCTCGTCAATACAACGCCAGCAACCGTGCCATCAACTGACGACTCAACCGCTGCAACCACGCCTCTCGACTCTCATCTTCCCCGCGCCCGATCTCAAACTGCCCGAAAATAAACAGTTGGGAAAACCCGTGAACAACGGACCACATCAACACCACATCCAGTCGACCGGCCTCATCAGTCATGGCATCGTCAACATCACGGACCGCCGCCACAGACCGGGCCAGTTCCTTAAACGCCGCCTCGCTCTCGGCCGTTAATTCCGGATCCTGATTATCCAACAGGGCGCAGTTGAACATCAGGTTGAACAGGTGAGGATTGTCCGCCGCGAAGGCGATGTAGCCTTCGCCAATGGCTTGAAGTACCGCTCTGGCATCCTGACTTTCGATCATTGACTTGCGATGCCCCATCGCCGCGTTCAGGCGCTGGAAAGCCAGCGTGGCCAGTACCGTCAACAGATGCCCGACATCGCGAAAATGATGTTTAGGCGCGGCGTGCGATACACCCGCCCGACGGGCGCATTCACGCAACGTAAAGCCTTCCAGCCCCTTCTCGGCCAGAACCGCCTCGGCAGCCTCCAGCAGGGCGGCTTTCAGGTCGCCATGATGGTAGCGACGCTTTCCCGTGGTGCTCTCGGCAGTCATTCCCCCTCCGGTGGTTGGTCTTATGCAACCAGTCTGACACAAGCACCTACATCTTTACACTGACAAATTAAATCTTGACACCAGATAGATCATTGCATAGCTTTATCTTGTCACCGTAAAGTTAGGAGCCCACATGATTACCCCCATCATCATCCTGCTGATCCTTATAACGCCATTAGTCACCGCCTATGCCATGACCAGAGGGCGTGGCGCGGCCGGCCATACAACGCCAGACTGGTCCCGTAATGCCGCATGGGGGCTTGGCGGCTCGTTCTTGTTTTTCAGCCTCGGGCATTTCGTTCAGACGGAGGGCATGGTGGCGATGCTGCCACCCTGGGTGCCGGAGCGCTTTGCTCTGGTCTACCTCACCGGTGTGCTTGAGCTGGCTATTGGCCTGGCTCTGTTCTTGCCGGCCTGGCAACGACGAGCCGCCGGTGTCGCCATTGTGGTCCTGGTGCTGTTTTTCCCGGCCAACCTCTACGCGGCCGTCAACGCGACCGGGCTGGGTGGTCACCAGTGGGGACCGGTCTATCTCTGGATTCGGGCACCGCTGCAATTGATGCTGATCGGTTTGGCCTATGGCGTTTTCGTCAGCGACTCACCAGACCGATCCCATCAACGGGCCGGCCTTCAAGGAGGTTAAACATGGACACTCTATTCTCTCTGGCCAATCTGATGGTACTGCCCGCCTGGGTAACGCTGGTGTTCGCGCCGTTCAAATGGCCCGGTGTCAGTCGCTGGGTTCAGTTCACCGTACCCGTATTGCTGGGCATGGCCTATCTGGTAATGATCGCGATGTTCTGGAGTGAGCGTCAGGGCGGGTTCGACTCGCTGTCATCGGTGCGCGCCCTGTTCGGCCACGACGGACTGCTCTTGGCGGGCTGGCTGCACTACCTGGCCTTCGACCTCTTCATCGGCGCCTGGATCGTTGAACGGGCGATGCGGGTAGGTCTCCACCATGTCTGGACCATACCGTGTCTGCCGCTGACCTTCCTGTTTGGACCGATCGGCCTGGTGCTGTACCTGGCCATTGAATCCATATGGCGCTTGTGCAACCGCTCTTTCGAGGTCACCGCATGAACACCGCCGCGAGACAACACACTCTATGGGATGCCAGCACCCCCCGGCGACTCATTCATCTACTCGACCGACGCGATCCCTGGCTGACCCGAACCGGAGTGTTTCTGCTCCTGTTACTGGTTCCCTGTTACCTCGCTTCCCTGTTCGACCCGAGGTTGTTCGAAGGCGCAGGAGTCTGGGTCAAACCCATGAAATTCCAGCTGTCGGTCGGACTGTATCTGCTCACCGTTGCCTGGTTCATGGCTTATACCCGCCCCGAATTCCAAGTGAGTCGTCGGCGTCGCTGGCTCAGCGGAATGTTAGTCACTGCGGCCCTGTTCGAGGTGTTGTACATCACCCTGCAAGGTGCATTGGCTCAGGCCTCGCACTTTAATGAAAGCGATGCACTGCACAGCTTCCTGTATTCCCTGATGGGATTGGGTGCTGTGATGTTAGCGCTTATGGTCGGATGGCAGGCCGTGGAAATCGCTGGACACCGAAAACCCCGTTTGCCAATTGTGCTTCATTGGTCCATTGCCTGGGGGCTATTGCTGACAGCGGTGCTGACGATCATTGCCGGTTTTACCATCAGCACATACCAAAGCCCGATCATTGGTTTACCCCGATCAGAAGCTGACGGTATCTGGTTATTCGGTTGGGCAACCAATAGTGGAGACCTCAGAGTAGCTCACTTTCTCGGCACACACGCCATGCACATTATTCCGACCACCACCTGGTTACTCATCAGAATATCCACGAACAAAGCAGGGCTCTGGCTGGGCTTTACGTTACTGACCTTTATTGCGGCCTGGGTGGTTACCTACCTATCCGCTCTGGCCGGATCGTCATTCTTACCCTTTGTATAACGGCCTAACGACGGGTAGCGGACACAAATGCACTTTTCTCAACATTTTTACTAGACACCCGACCATCTTGTTCTAGGCTCACGGTTAACAGAGCATTTCGACAGGACAGGAAAGTAGGGAATGAAAGCTATTGATCTTCCGGATGGACTTGGTCTTCGGATGGAAACGGCTTCGGACAGGCCTTTTATCAGCTCTCTGTTTCACCAGGTACGCTCCCACTTTTACCTGGCCGAACAGGAGAGTGACTACATTCATCAAGTCATCGATCACCAACTTGAGTTGCAAACCCAGGGATACGGCAATCAGGCACCGAATGCCGTTTCGATGATCATATTGAAAACCGGTACCCCCATCGGCAGGATCGTGTTGGATTTTGGCAACAACATCGCTCACCTCCTGGATATCGCACTCATACAAGAAGTTCGAAATAAAGGCTACGGCACATCGGTTATTCAAGCCATCCAGCACGTGGCTCAAAAGCAGATGTTACCGGTTGGGCTCTCTGTCGAGCACCAAAACCCAACGGCCAAATCGCTTTATCAGACTCTGGGGTTTCGGCCGGTTGAACGGACCGCTACACATGATTTCATGATGTGGTACCCGATACCCTGTTAACGCATTGAAGCGTGCATTCCATTGCTGAAATCACTCGCTTCTGGCTGAGGAAACAGCCACTTGAACCGACTAAAAGGAGTCATCGAATGTCTGAGCTGGACTTTGATCGCTTGAAATCGATACAGGGAGAATCGGTTGATATAACGGATTCCCAAAACCACAGGGCATCCCTGATGTTGGAAGCCGTTGAGCCCGGCCTCCCGAATGATGCCACCTGGGATTCCATCTCAATCCGTTTCCGGTCCAATACAACCCTCACCATTCCACAAGGTTACTACACTATACATCACCGACATCTCGGTACGCATATGCTATTCGTCGTACCACGCGATTCGGGGCGTTATCAATCCATGATCACACGAGAAAGGAAATAGACTACCGACCGCTACTCGTTCGGTGGTCTATTACTCTCGTAAACCCACCGTCGGTCACATAGATCGACAATCAAACAATACAACTAACCTAACAGAGGGAAGGGCTAACTATGTCTGAACCATTTATCGGCCAGATACAAGCTTTCGGATTTCACTTCGCACCAAGAGATTGGGCATTTTGCAGTGGCAACCTGATGCAAATCAGTGACAATCAGGCTCTGTTTTCACTGCTCGGAGGGACCTACGGTGGAGACAGCCGAATTACTTTTGGGTTACCCAACCTGACCTCCAGGGCTCCTGTAGGGTTCAACATGGGCAATCCTCTTGGACTGACGCCTTATCAGATCGGGCAAATGGGTGGGTCTCAGCAACACTTGATGCACATCAACGAAATGCCCACCCACAATCACTCGGCCGATTTCACACCATCAAGCGAAGGCAGCGACTGTAAGGTACAGGTCACCCGGGAAGACGGAGCTCAATCAGAGCCATCCCAAGGTGACTACCTGGCTCAACCCTCCGAGCTGCCCGGTCCTGATACCCGTGAACAGATATTCAAATCGGATCCCAGCCCGGCGTCGCTTGTAGATCTGGGAGGTGTATCCGGAGGCGGTGGTGGCGGAGGCACGGTAACGGTAGCCAACAATGGCGGGAATCAGGCATTCGACATCCGAAACCCGTTTACTGCACTGAATTTTTGCATTGCGTTGCAAGGTCTTTATCCGCAAAGAAACTAAGACGCATACTCGCCTTCCAGTCAACATCGATTGATCTCGATCAGGAGCACCGAAATATCTGATTCGGGTTGTCAGTATTCTTCATCAGCTCGACAACCCGATCGCCGCAAGGGTTCCTGTGGGCTGATGCAGCGTGTAAAGGGAATGAAGCGAGTCTCCTGGGGTTCGACCTTGCATGGAATGCCAGGCCATAGTACCGAGTTGTTCTTGACGGGCACAACATCGATCGCCATCAGGGCCTCACGAATCCTAAAGTAATAATTCGTATTGATATGAACGGTTTTTTGACGGAAGGAACTTCAATATGAGCCAATATTATAGGCGTTTTCTGATCGGAGATACGTTTTGTTATCACGGCCCAATAAACCACGCTTCAGAAGTGCCTCTGGGCTAACCTGTTCACCCACCGGCTAGGTTTCCATGCTCTAAGGAGTATTTCGTTAACGATGGAAAAAATCGCCCTTTGCCCCTCAAACTTGAACTGCTCGGGACTCAGGCGGGTTACAAACCGGATTGGGTTGAGTGACCGTCATTCGAGTCACGATGCAATCAGCCTTTCCTCGGATCAACCGCAGTGACTTTTAAACATATATCATACCCAAAACACGTTGCGACGGTGTATACCTTGGTACCGTCACCTTCTTTGTTGAAATCAAAGCAATGATAAACCGTTGGGTTGGTCTGTCTCGCTGTAAGACGGGACAAGGAACATAATCAGTGCGGCTAAACAGTCGCTTGGGATTCGGATCATGATAGTGTCCAAACACGTGATAAAACATACCGGCGCTTTCGTCGCTGGTATCATTCTATCCTTACCCGCCCTGGCGGTGCTGTTCGATTTTGAAACCGGTTCGGCGAACTACTCAGGCTGGAGCACTCCCTCATTAACAGTCAACCACAATAGCCTAATTCCGTCACTGACCATTGAGCCTACAGCCGATATGGTATTCAGGGGTTCCGAAAAAAGTGGGTGGGAGAACGGTGGTATTGAATCCCTGTATTTCGGGTGGGACAACCCTGAAACCCAGGTGGATTTTACCATGGGATCAGGTTACCGATTTGATGCCACCGGCTTTTACATTTCCAACCAGTCCGGTAGTACGGGTTACACTCTATCATCATCCAAAGGCAGTATTTCCCTGACGATCCCCACAGATGGATCTGGCAACTTCACCCATATCGATATTTCAGGCAATGTAAACGCCGCTTTCTTTCAGGACATAGGATCCTTTACATTGTCGGCCCCCTCCGGTGGCACCTACTTTCAAGTCGATGACATCACACTCGTTAATATCACGGTCCCGACGGACTCAAATGGCAATCTCACAGCCTCAGGTACCGTCACCGAACCGGTGGCGATGCCTACCACGGTCGACACCGTTGGCGAAGCCGTCGATGTCTTCGATTTCACTCTGTCTGACGGCGGTGGCGGCGACGGCCTGCCAATGAGTATCAGCCAGATCGTATTGAATGTCTCCGGAACGACCAACAATACAATTCATGATCAGATCACTTGGCGGTTAAATGGCCCCGATGCCTCAAATGTCATCGGCACCTACAACGCCGGGACCATCACTTTCTCTGGCCTCACGCTTTCCATCGCCGATAGCGGCAATGAAACCTACACGGTAAACGCCTATTACAACGACAACACCGGGCTCATCGAAGGCCAGACGTTTATTCTGTCGGTTGATGGCGATACCGATGTCACTACCGGTGGTTCCGGTACGAGTATGGGCTCGACCTCCGCTGTCACCAACGGCAGTGGCAGTACCGTTGAAGTTACGGCGACGACGCTGGCGTTTACCACACAACCGGCCAGTTCCACCTCGGGTTCGGCGCTCGGCACCCAACCGGTGGTGACAGCTCAAGATGATGATGGCAATACTGATGTGGACTTCACAGAAACCATCACACTCAGTGAAGCCAGCGCAGGAAGTTTATCGGGCGATGTGGATATCGAGGCCGTCTCCGGGGTTGCCACATTTACCGATGTGGCTTACACCGCAACGGCGGATCAGGAAAGTTTTACCCTCACCGCCAATGACGAAGACGGCGCAGGCACCAACCTCCCTACGGAAGATTCCAATTCGGTCACATCCGACGTTGTGGCGACCAAACTGGTGTTTAACACCCAGCCCGTTCCAACCACGATCGACAGCGGCGTCTCGACTGATTTCACCACCGACCCGGTGGTTCAAGCCCTGGATGCCAACAATACCCTGGACACCGGCTACAGCACCAACATTGTGCTTTTGGCGACGGACCCGAACGACGGCATTGTCGACGGAACGGTAAACAGTATGACCGGCACCGGCGATGCCGATGGGGACGACACCACCGTCACCCTCACACCCAGTTCCGGCGCCGCCACCTTTTCCAGCCTGGCATTGCAGTACACCAACTCCGGTGCCAGTGATAGCATCGCGTTGAGGGCCTCCTCCGGCGGTTTGATGGCGGCCAACAGCAGCACCATTACCTCGCTGGTCAACAATGCGCCGGTAATCACCAACCTGGACAGTGACTCGGTTGCCTGGGCGGGTATTGGCAATACCGTTACTCTGGATTCCGGCGGTGACGCCACCGCAAGCGACACCGAGTTGGATGCATTGAATGGCGCCAATGGCGATTACTCCGGCGGCTCCCTCACCGTGCAGCGTGAAGGTGGCGCTGTAACGAGCGAACTATTCGGGTTCGATACCAGCGGTGCTCTGTTCTCTGTCAACGGCAGTAATCTCGAAGACGGAGGCCAGGTCTTCGCCACGTTCACCAACACCAATGGCGTGCTGACTATCAGCTTCACCAGCTCGGGCACTGCGGCGACCACCGCCCTGGTCTCCGATCTCATGCAGCGCATCACTTACCGCAACGACACCCCGGCAGGCGACGCCACGGTCCGGTTCACGCTGAGCGACGGCTCGAAGACCGATACAGCCGATGTCACCGTCACTACCGACAGCATTTACATCACCGACACCACCGACACCGCCACCATCGACCCGACCGACGGCACCAGTTTCAGCGAGGCCATCGCCATCGCCATCGCGGCCGCCGACGGCACCGGCTCTCAGACTCTGATTATGGGCAGCAGCCTGGCCGCGCAAACGGTATCGGCTACGTCCGTTACCAGTCTGGCCGAAAATCTGACGCTGGATATGGATTCAGCCAGTGGCGCTACCCTCTCGGGCGGCACCTTGACTCTAGGCGGTGGCGTAACCCTGACGTTGACCAACGGCAACAGTGATACCGCCAGCATAAACACCGTATTCGCCGGAACCGGCTCCCTCACCAAAACCGGCGACGGCACGGTAACCCTATCGGGGAGCCATACTTACAGCGGCACCACCACCTTGACCGGAGGCACCGTCAGCGTGGCGGGCGACAGCAATCTCGGCAGCGGTCAGTTGGTGATGAATGGCGGCACCTTGGTCGTCACCTCGTCCGGCACCATCGACAACACCGTCAACCTGGCCGCCGACAGTACCATCAGCAACGCAGACGATTTGACCTTGTCGGGATTGTTCTCCGGGGCCGCCAACCTGAGCAAGGCCGGTGCCGGGCAGATGAATCTTACCAACAGCAATAACGAAGCCGGTTCCAGTGGTGGCATCACCATTACGGAAGGCAAATTCTATATCAGTGATGACGACTTCCTGCCGTCCGGCACCATTACCCTGAACGGTGGTTCCTTCCTGGCCAGTGGTTCCAGCGGTCAGTCGGATACGGTGGATAACAACTTTGTCGTCGGCGCGGCCGGAGGCACCTTCCATATCTATGGCGGGGGCGGAAACTATACGCTCTATGTCACAGGGGTGATTTCCGGCAGTGGCGATCTGGAAAAGATCACCACCGCAGCTTTGGTTCTGAGCGGCACCAATACCTATAGCGGTAACTTCACCATCTCCACCGGTAACGTCTCCATTACGGACGGTTCCAACCTGGGCAGCGGCACCGTCACTCTGAATGGCGGCACCCTGACGGTGACCGGCTCCGATGTGACCATCACTAACGAACTGGTCGCTTCCAGCGGCAACCTCAGCAACGCCAACAACGTCACCTGGTCTGGCGTAATCAGCGGTTCAGGCGGTCTGACCAAAAACGGTGCGGGCACCCTTACGTTATCGGGCACTCAAACACACTCGGGTACGACCAACATCACGGCCGGGGATGTGAGCATCACCGATGACACCAACATCGGCTCGGGCACCATCACGCTCAACGGCGGCGGCCTCACGGTGACCGGCACGGGCACGATCGACAACGCCATCAGCATTGGGGCCGGCAACGGTACGGCCACCAATGCCAACGCCGCAACCCTCTCTGGTGTGATCAGCGGCACCGGCAGCCTGACCAAAGCGGGCGCGGGTACCTTGACGATCTCCGCCACGAATACCAATACCGGCACGCTCACGCTCTCCGCAGGCAAGACCGTCGTCACCGGTTCGGTCTCCGGACCCGTTAGCGTTGGCAACACAGCAACGCTCGAAAGCACCGACACCGTCTCCGGACTGGTCACGGTGGCCTCCGGCGGTACCCTGCAGACCGGCGCCTCACCCGGCACGCTGACATTGGCGGGCGGCCTGACACTGGATTCCGGTGGCACCCTGGTTGCTCGCGTCAACGGCACCACGGCTGGTACGACATACGACCAATACGATGTGACCGGCACCGTGACCCTGGGTGGCACACTCAACGTGATCGGCAGCTACACCGGTACCGGTGGCGAAAGCTACACCATCATAAACAACGACAGCAGCGACGCCGTCAGCAGCACCTTCAATGGCCTGGCCGAAGGGGACGACTCCACCACACTGAACAGCATACCGCTGGCAGTCAGCTATGTGGGCAGCACCGGCAACGATGTTGTGCTGAGCACCGCAGGCCCGGATGTCACCGATGGCAATATTTCGATCTCGGGTGCGACCGGCACCGGTGGTACGTACAAAATTGGCGATACCGTGACTGCGACTTGGGACGACACTTCCGCCACCGGCGACAATAACGGCGACATTTCCGGTGTAACGGTCGACTTCACCGACTTTGGCGGCGGTGCGGCGGTCGTGGCCAGTAACAGCAGCGACACCTGGACGGCCACCTACACCCTTGTTTCAGGCGCCATCGACGGCACCAACCTGAACGTCTCGGTCGCGGTAACTGATGCCAACAGCCTGACCACCACCACGACCGATTCCACCAATGCCTCGGTGGATAACACTCAGCCCTCGATCAATGGCGTCACCTCGTCCACCGCAAACGGCACGTACAAGGTAGGCGATGCGATTTCCATTCAGGTGACTTTCAATGAAGTCATGACCGTCACCGGCACCCCACAGCTGACGCTGGAAACCGGCAGCACCGACCGGGTGGTGGACTACGCCTCAGGTTCCGGCACCGATACCCTAACCTTCACCTATACCGTTCAGGAGGGAGATGCCAGCGCCGATCTCGACTACACCGGCACCTCGGCCCTGGCCTTGAACGGCGGAACGATCAACGACGATGCCGGCAACGCCGCCACTCTGATGCTGGCCACACCGGGGGCCGCCAACTCACTGGGCGACAACAAAGCCCTGGTGGTGGATGGTGTATTGCCGACCGTGACAGAAGTCACCTCCTCCTCGGCTAACGGCAATTACAAAGCGGGCGATGCCGTCAGCATTCAGGTCAACTTCAGCGAAGCGGTCACCGTCACCGGCACACCGCAACTGACGCTGGAAACCGGCGGCACCGATCAAGTAGTGGATTACACCTCGGGCTCCGGCACCAGCAGCCTGACATTCACCTACACCGTTCAGGTGGGTGACACCAGTGCCGACTTGGATTACCTCAATACCACCGCCCTGGCGCTGAACGGCGGCACCATTGCCGACGCCGCCGGTAACGCCGCCACCCTGACCCTGGCGTCGCCTGGCGCTGCCAATTCACTGGGCGCCAACAAAGCCCTGATGATCGACACCACCACTCCGACGATCAGTGGTGTGAACTCGTCCACGGCAGACGGCAGCTACAAGGTGGGTGACAGCATCAGTATTCAGGTCAATGTCAGTGAAGCGGTCACCGTCACCGGCACGCCACAACTGACGCTGGAAACCGGTGATACTGATCAGGTGGTGGATTACGACTCGGGTTCCGGTACCAGCACCCTGTCCTTCACCTACACCGTGCAGGCGGGCGACTCCAGTGCCGATCTGGATTACACAGGCACCACAGCTCTGGCCCTGAATGGCGGTACCATCGCCGATGCCGCCGGTAACGATGCGACGCTGACTCTGGCCTCAGCGGGCGCGGCCAATTCACTGGGCGCCAATAAATCCCTGGTCGTGGATGGCGTCGAACCCACAGTAACGGCTGTCACTTCATCGACCACAGACGGCAGTTACAAAGCAGGCGATGCCATCAGCATCCAGGTCAACTTCAGCGAAGCGGTCACCGTCACCGGCACACCGCAACTGACGCTGGAAACCGGCGACACCGATCAGGTGGTGGATTACGCCTCAGGCTCCGGCACCACCAGCCTGACCTTCACCTACACCGTGCAAGCAGGCGACACCAATACCGATCTGGATTACCTGAATACCACAGCCCTGGCACTGAACGGCGGCACCATCGCCGATGCCGCCAGCAACGCCGCGACGCTGACCCTGGCTTCACCGGGCGCCGCCAACTCCTTGGGTGACAACAAAGCCTTGGTGGTAGATGGCGTCGTGCCGACCGTGACGGGGGTTACCTCCTCCACCGCCAACGGCAGCTACAACGCAGGCGACAGCATCAGCATCCAGGTCAACTTCAGTGAAGCCGTTACCGTCACCGGTACTCCGCAATTGACACTGGAAACCGGCGACACCGACCAAGTGGTGGATTACGCCTCGGGCTCCGGCAGCAGCGCGCTGACCTTCACCTACACCGTGCAGGCGGGCGACACCAGTGCCGATCTGGATTACACCAGCACCACGGCGCTGGCCCTGAACAGCGGCACCATCATGGATGGCGCCAACAACGCCGCCACTCTGACCCTGGCCTCTCCGGGCACCGCCAATTCACTGGGCGCCAACAAGGCGATCGTCATTGATACTACGGCACCCAGCGGGCAAAGCGTGGCGTTCGATGACGCCACCATCAATGCGGCCGAAGCGAGCAGCCAGAGCTTCACCTTCAGCGGTGCGGAAGTAGGCACCACCTACGACTACACCATCAGCAGCTCCGGCGGCGGCACGGACGTCACCGGCAGCGGCACGATCAACGATGTCGGCGAACAACTGACCGGGCTGGACATTAGCGGCCTTGGCGATGGCACCCTGACGCTGTCCGTCACCCTAACGGATGGCGCCGGTAACGCGGCAACCGCGGTCACTGACACCGCCACGCTCGATACCGCCGCACCGAATGGTCAAAGCGTCGCCTTCGACGACAGCACCATTAACGGCAGTGAAGCCGCCAGCGTCAGCTTCACCTTCAGCGGTGCGGAAGTGGGTGCGGGCTACAGTTACACCATCAGCAGCAGTGGCGGCGGTACGGATGTCACCGGTACCGGCACCATCGCCACAGCCGGTGACCAGATCAGTAACGTGGATATCAGTGGGTTGTCCGATGGCACCCTGACGCTCTCCGCTACGCTGACGGATACCGCCGGTAACGCGGCGACAGCGGTCACTGACACGGCCACGCTCGATGCCACCGCACCGACCGGCCAAAGCGTCGCTTTCGATGACACCCTCATCAACAGCAGCGAAGCCGCAGGCACCAGCTTCACCTTCAGCAGCGCCGAGGTGGGTGCTTCCTATACCTACAGCATCAGCAGCAGCGGTGGCGGTACCGACGTTACCGGGTCCGGCACCCTGACCACGGCTACCGATCAGATCAGTAATGTGGATGTCAGCGGTCTGTCGGATGGCACCCTGACGCTGTCCGTAACGCTTTCGGATTCGGCGGGTAACGAGGCGGCAGCGGTGACCGACACCACCTCGCTGGATACCACCGCACCATCGCTTACCGAAGTGAGTGTGACCACACTGACCAACGACAACACACCGGCCATTCAATTCTCCACCACCGAGGCCGGCACGCTGGCTGTGGACGGCAGCTGTGGCAGCGGCGATGAAGGTGCGGTCGGCAGTGGCAGCCAGACCATCACGCTAACCGATACCGACAACAGCAGCGCAATGAACGACGCCGCCTACAGCGATTGCACCCTGATCGTCACCGACGCCGCCGGAAATGCCAGCAACACCCTGAGTTTGACCACCTTCACGGTAGACACCACCGCACCGGGCCTCGGCACCAACACCGGAGTCTCTCTCACGGAAGGCGGCACGGAAGTGATCAACAACACCGAACTGGCGGCCAACGATTCCAACAGCGGCGCGGCGAACATCACATTCACGCTGACCGCAGTCCCGACCAACGGTACCCTGAGCAACAACGACTCCGACCTGGCGGTGTCCGACACCTTCACCCAGGACGATATCGACAACGACCTTTTCAGCTACGCCCACAACGGCGGCGACACCACCAGCGACAGCTTCAGCTTCACCCTGAGCGACAGCCTGGGGAATACCTCCGTCGCACAAACGGTGAGCCTGAACGTGACCGCTGTTAACGACGAACCGACCCTCACCGCTACCGGCCAGAACCCGACCTTTACCGAAGGCGGATCAGCGGTCGCCTTGTTCAGCAGTGCGGCGATTGACACCATTGAAAGCGGACAAACGCTGAGTGGCCTGGTCATTGAAGTCAGCAGCGTCGCCAATGGCAGTGACGAAGTGCTGGGTATCGACGGCAGCGACATCGAACTGACGAACGGCACCAGCGGCACCACCACCGACAACAGCCTGAGCTACAACGTCAGCGTCAGCGGCTCGGTCGCCACGGTCACACTGAGCGGCGGCACCCTCTCCGAGGCAAACGCTCAAACCCTGGTGGACGGACTGACCTACGTGAACAACAGCGAAGCACCGAACGATGCCAATCGTGTGGTGACCCTCACCAGCCTCACCGACAGCGGCGGCACCGCCAATGGCGGCGATGATACCGTCAGCCTGAGTGTCTCCAGCACGGTGACCACGGTGGCGGTGAACGACGTCCCGGTGCTGTCGGATCTCGGCGCTTCGTCCGAATCCACCCTCACCATTGCTGGTGCCAGCAGCAGTACCGCCAGCGACAGCACCATCGGCCAGACCTTCACGGCAACCGCCAATGGCACCATTACTGAGGTCGGCTTCGTCTTCACGACCGGAGGTGCGTCGGCTACGTTGAACGTCTATGAAGGCGCGGGCACCAGCACAGCTCCGGTGGCGACGAAAGCCTTCACCACCACCCAGACCTATACCGATGCCTCCAACTACAGCTACCAGACTGTCACGCTGGATACTCCGGTCGCCATCACGCAGGGTTCCATCTATACAGTGGCTATGGTTATCGGCACTGACGAAAACACGATTTACATCAGTAGCAGCGTCTATGCCGACGGCAACATGTACTTCGCCGATATATCACGGTCCACTTTTGATCTACTGAGTGAGATCACCACTACCGCCGACGCGGCCTTCACAGAAGGTGGCAGTGCCATTCAGTTTAATTCGACTGGGGTCGTGGCCGATGCCGAACTGGATGCAGCCAACAGTGGCAATGGCAACTACAGCGGTGCCTCGCTGACCATCGCCCGCAACGGTGGTGCCAGCGCGAACGACAGCTTCGGCTTCAGTGATGGCAACGGCATCAGTCTCTCCGGCGGCGATCTGGTCAAGAACAGCCTGACCATCGCCAGCTTCGAGAACAACACCGGCACCCTGACCATCACCTTCACCGATGCCAACGGCGAGATACCGACCTCGGAGGATGTCGATGCAGTGCTGCAGCAGCTCCTCTACAGCAACAGCTCCGAGGACCCGGCCAGCTCGGCGCAACTCGACTGGTCCTTCTCAGACGGCACCGACAGCGGCACCGGCTCCACCACGATCGGCCTTACCGCGGTAAACGATGCACCGAGCATCAGCGGAACCCCAGCCACCACCGTAGCCGAAGACAGTGCCTACAGCTTCACCCCGACGGCCAGTGATCTGGAAAGTGATCCGCTCACCTTCAGCATCACCAACAAGCCGACCTGGGCGACCTTCAGCACCAGCACCGGCGCCTTGACCGGCACCCCGGCCAACGATGACGTCGGCACCGACAGCACCATCGTCATCAGCGTAAGCGACGGCTCCGCGAGCACGGACCTGGCAAGCTTCGACATCACCGTGACCAACACCAACGATGCGCCGACCATCAGCGGCACTCCGTCCACCACGGTCGCCGAAGACAGCGCCTACAGCTTCACACCGACCAGCGCCGATGTTGACGTAGGCGATACGCTGACCTTCAGCATCACCAACAAACCCAGCTGGGCGAGCTTCAACACCAATACCGGCGCGCTGACCGGCACCCCGGCCAATGGCGATGTAGGCACCACCAGCAACATCCTGATCAGCGTCAGCGATGGCACCGTCAGCGTCGACCTGGCCACCTTCAACCTGACCGTCACCAACACCAACGATGCACCGACCATCAGCGGGTCACCGGCGACCAGTGTCAATGAAGACAGCGCCTACAGCTTCACCCCGACCGCAAACGATGTGGACCTGGATGCTTCCCTGACCTTCAGCATCGCCAACAAGCCAAGCTGGGCGACCTTCAGCACCAGCACCGGCGCCCTGACCGGCACACCGGCCAATGACGACGTGGGTGACTATAGCGACATTGTCATCAGCGTCAGCGACGGCACAGCGAGCACGGACCTGGCCAGCTTTGACATCACGGTGACCAACACCAACGATGCGCCCACCATCAGCGGTACTCCGGCCACTACAGTCGCCGAAGACGTGGCTTACAGCTTCACGCCGACCGCGGACGATGTGGACCTGGGCGATACCCTCACCTTCAGCATTACCAACCAGCCAAGTTGGGCCAGCTTCGACACCGCTACCGGCACACTGAGCGGCACGCCGACCAACAGTGACCTTGGCACCACCAGCGGCATTGTCATCAGCGTCGGTGACGGCACCACCAGCGCCAGTCTGGCCGCCTTCGATCTGACCGTGACCAACGTGAACGATGCGCCGACGATCAGCGGCACACCGGCCACCACCGTCGCCGAAGACAGCGACTACAGCTTCACCCCGACGGCGGCGGATGTCGACCCGGGCAACACCCTGACGTTCAGCATTACCAACATGCCGAACTGGGCCAGTTTCGATACCAACACGGGCGCACTGACCGGCACACCGACGAACGATCACGTTGGCAGCTACGACGGCGTTGTGATCAGTGTCAGTGACGGAACAGCCAGTTCGAGCCTCACGGCCTTCGACATTGAGGTGACCAACACCAACGACGCGCCGGTGATCAGCGGTACGCCGGACACAGTAGGCGTTGTGGGCGTCCCATACAGCTTCGTCCCGACCGCCAGCGACGTCGATGTCGGCGATACGCTGACCTTCAGCATCGCCAGCCTGCCGGGCTGGGCCAGCTTCGATACCGCCACCGGCGAACTGAGCGGCACGGCCGCGCCGGGCGACGAAGGCGACTACAGCATCGAGATCAGCGTGTCCGACGGTACCGACAGTACGGCGCTTGGCAGTTTCACCCTGACCGTGGCGCCGAGCGTCGATACCGACGGCGACGGTGTGATCGACTATCAGGAAGGCCTGGACGGCACCGATCCGAACGACCCGACCGACTACCGCGATACCGTCGCCCCGGTCGTCACCGCGCCGGACGAGTTGACCATCGACGCTGTAGCGCTCTACACGCCCGTACCGAGGAAACAACTGTTGGGACTGTCGTCCGATGCGACCGGCACCCAGGTGGAGAACGCCCTCGCGGCGCTGGCCTCCGATAACATCGACGGCGAGAACTGTTGCAACGCCAACGCCCAAAACCTGATCAACAACCAGGCACTACTGCCCCCGGGTCGCAATGAAATTACCTGGCAGGCGACAGACGCAAAAGGCAACGTCGGTACCGCGACACAGATCGTCAATGTCCGGCCGCTGGTGTCTCTGAGTAAGGATCAGGTTAGTGTCGAAGGTGCCACCGCGAGGATAAAAGTGGTTCTGAATGGCGAATCACCAGCCTATCCACTCGATGTGCCATTTGTGATCGACAGCCAAAGTACAGCAGATGAGGACGACCACGATCTAATCACTGATCGCGTTACCTTCAATGGCGGTGAAATCGAACGGATCATTGAGGTTCAATTGACCGACGATGCCATTCCAGAAAACGAGGAAGTCCTGATCGTTCGACTGGACGACCGCACCACCAACGCCCAGGATCTGCAGGACGGCTACGATCCGGCCAATCCGGACATCTACGACATCAACGCGGGCGCCAAGACGGTCCACCGCCTACGCATTGTTGAAACCAATGTTGCGCCGGATACCCGCCTCAGCCTGACCCAGGGTGGCAAGAACACCATCCAGGTCACGACCGATGGCGGCCCGGTCACAGTCACCGCCACGGTCACCGACCCGAACCCGGACGAGAGCCACAGCTACAACTGGAGCGACAGCGACACCGCACTGGTCGATACCGATGGCGACACCGCTGACAATACCCTGGTCTTCGACCCAAGCGGTCTCAGCGCCGGTCGCTACAAGGTGGGCATCACCGTAACGGACAGTGAATCCGCAACCGACCAGACCAAGCTTCACTTCCGCGTGGTGACTGCGCTGCCGACCCTGAACACCGGAGACGACAGCGACAACGACGGCATCGACGACGCTACCGAAGGCACAGCCGACAACGACGACGACGGCATTCCGGATTATCTGGACAACATCGTCGCCACCAACGTCCTGCCCGAGGTCGCGAGCGAAACCGACTCTTATCTGGTCGAGTGCGATCCGGGTGTACGCTGCCGTCTTGGCCAGTTCGCGCTGGTCGGCAGCACCGGTGGTGCCCGCCTGACGGATGACGACATCGCGGAACAGGCCGACATCGGTCCGGATACGGTCTTCGACCACAGCGGCGGTATTTTCGACTTTGAGATCCACGACTTGCCGACCCTCGGCCAGAGCGTGCGCATCGTCGTACCGCAGAGTAACCCGCTGCCGGAAGGCGGGGTCTACCGCAAGTTCCAGGACGGTGATTGGCGGACGTTCGTGGAAGATGCCAACAATGAACTGCACTCCGCTCCCGGCAACCCGGGCTACTGCCCACCGCCGGGAGACGAGAGCTGGGAGGCCGGACTGCAAAACGGTTACTACTGTGTGCAACTGACCATCGAAGATGGCGGCCCGAACGACGCCGACGGCCTGGTCAACGGTGCCGTGGTCGACCCGGGTGCTGTGGGCATCCCAAAAGCCACAACCCCGACCGACCCGACCGTCAGCTTCAACAGCGGCGGCCAGTCCAAGGGCGGCACCGTCGGTTGGTTGTTGAGCCTGCTCACGGTGCTGTTGGTCGTATCCACCCGTCACGGCAAAAGGAACTGAGTTGATGACATTGACCCATTCAACCCTGAAACTGAGCCTGGCGGCCGCACTGGTCGCCGCTACCACACCGGCCTGGTCCAACGAAGAGAAACCCGGCCCTCTGTGGTTCTCGCTCGATGCGGGGGCCGCCACTGCCCTGACCCAGGACGACTACCAGCAACAAATCGATGACGCGGGCTTCGACGATGTAACCGTCAGCGCTCCGGACACGGCTCGTTTTACCGGGCGACTGGGTGCCGGCTGGGATTTCTGGCAAAGAGACGATAGCCCGTTCACTCTGGCGGCCCAGGCCGAATGGTTCAGCCTGGGTCCGGTTGACTTATCCTACAGCGGCAGCATTCCCCAGAGTGAACTCGACGATCTGTACGATGCGCTGGTAGGCATTCATCCGGACAGCGGCAACGGACTGGCACTTGGCGTATCCGGTCGTTGGCAGGGGTTCGACGCCGATCGCCTGAGGCCGCTCAGTCTGGGCGGCGAACTGGGAGCGAACTATTGGTGGCAACGGTTTGAACTGGACGACATCAACGGCGATACCGCACGTACCGACGAGACCGACGGCGCCGGTTGGTACGGTGGCCTATTGGCCGACTACCGTTTAACGCCGCAATGGTCGACCCGGGCCGGCTGGCGCGTGTACGGCCTGGACAGCGAAACCACCCAGACACTCACTCTGGGCCTCACCTTCCGCCTGAACACCCGACAGCCCCCTGAGCCGGAACCGGTCCAGGAGCCGATTACACCAGAATCCGAGCCAGCGCCCATTCCCGCGCCCATCGGACAACCGGACAGCTTCACACTGGACCGTGACAGCGAACAGACACTCGACGTCCTCGCCAACGATTCCGATCCGAGCGGCTTGCCGTTGCGCATCATCTGGGTCGAAGGGGCTTCGGCCGGCCAAGTTCAGGTGGTCGACAACGGTCTGGCCATTCATTACCGTCACGAAGGCGGTGACGAAACATCGGACGCGTTCCAGTACTGGTTCACCAACGGCGAAAACGAAGTCGGCCCCGTGCAGGTCAGCCTGACCCTGAATCCGGTCGCGCCGACCCCGAGCGAAGATCAATTTCAAGTCGGGTTCAACACCGTCTCAAGACTCGATGTTTTGGCCAACGACTCGGATCCCAACGCCGAGCCGCTGTCAGTCAGTCGCATGACCCAACCCCAAGCGGGCACGGTTCGTAGGGTGGACGACATTCTGGTCTATCAACACGACGGCTCGACGGTCGAGACACTCGATTTCGACTACTGGGTCACCAACGGTCGGCGCGAGGCGGGTCCGGTCAGTGTCAACCTGACGGTACTGCCCGAAGTGCTGACCATTCCGATCACCTTCGCCTCCATGTCCACCGAGGTTCGTTCCGAAGACCAACCGGCGCTGGATCAGCTGGCGACGTGGCTCAACCGCAACCCCGGAGCAATCATCACCGTCATCGGCCATACCGACAACGACGGCAACCCGGACTTCAACCAAAGGTTGTCGGAGCGGCGGGCTGAATCCGTCGTAACCTATCTGATTGAGCAGGGCATTGACCGAAACCGACTGACCGCCATTGGTTTCGGCGACAGCCAGCCGGTCGCGGACAACACGACTCCCGAGGGGCGCCGAGCCAACCGTCGCGTCGAAGTTCGCCTCGAATAATTAGTGATAGCGCCCCTCGGGGGCGCCCTATTTCTTCAACCAGTAGGCGTATTCGGGTACAACTTACTCTATCCTTGTCCCATTAAATGTCTCTTCCATTGTACAACGGTAAGTCGATTCTTGACCTTCGTCGAATTCGATAGCGGTCATTTCGTATTTGTATTCTCCTTGAAAACTTGAATCAACGGCACTGATTTTCCCTTCCACTGAGAATGACTCGTCTCGATACAGCTCATCCAAGTTGTAGTACCGATTTCTAATGCTATTCTGGCTCGGTCTAATTGTACCGTCACTTTGAAGAGCAAACAACGGAGTTTCAGAGAAAAAATAGTTGTCATAGGGTGCTTTCTGAAAGAGCGTGCCATCGGCCACACGGTAATCCATTTCCAGACCACCTTCTTCGTAAATGGTATAATCCAACCAATCGAATTGATCACCACATGTACCATTGGTCACTGTCAAAGTGCGCTCGACACTCCATTTCCCCTCCCATGCGAAGTCACGTTTTGGTAAAGAGACACCATAAAAAACGAGTTTATACTTGTATGGGCCATTGAACCCATCGGGGCCGCCATACAATTCTGATAATTCACTGACGGTTATTTTAAGCCTCAGAAACTCACCTTGATCCACATAGATTTCAGACATTCCCGATAGGCCATTGGAAAAAAACCCGGAATACACCTCCCGATCACGATCTTCGCCAAGATCATACGTTTCGATATCCAGAAATGGAGAGCCGTCGCCACTTCGCGACTCAATGTAATACAAGCCGGGCAATAGGTTGAGATATACTGAGTCTCCCTCTTCATCTGGAACGGTACTTTCATAGCTACAGCCTTGGGTTACATCGAATTCAATGGGGCTATCCGACGTCCCATTAGTGTTATATACCGTCTTGCAATCTGGATACTCAACTTTAATAGAATCATCATTGGTGTTGTTTTCTGCATCAGGTATTTCTTCCTTGCACCCCACCAAAACAGCAAACAATATACTTCCAACCAGATATTTTGATTTCACTTCTACAATTCCTTTAGATTCAAATGGTTCTTAATGGCACAGAATTACGCACTATTTCACATCATAGAACCATGTCAATCAGCAATACAGGATCTAACATCGTACCAAAAATACAGATTGTCACCCCACACTTACCCTCAAATAAAGCTCACCTTCCTGTGACATAAGTCACTTCCTTTCTTCCAGACCCTCTTTTACAGTAGAGAAAATGGAGTTCTGCTTAACTTCACTGAAAGGACCGGTCATGAACGCCAGCCTTCAAGCCATAGTAGACACGTACACATCTCCAAAACAAGCCTTCGCCCAGGTTCGCGATCAACATGTTTCCGCCTGGGTGCCACTGCTATTGATCCTGGTGTCCACCACGGCTGTCACCACCTGGTATTTCACCTCCGTTGATCCGCAGGCCTTTATGGCCGAGCAAATTGCACTGTCCGGTCAGACGATGAGTCCGGAGGAACTGGCGATGGCCAGCGAACAGATGGCCGGTTTTCTGCCGTTCAGCGGGGTGATGCCGGTGCTGTTCCTATTGGTCGTCTACGCGCTGGTCGCACTGTATTTGCACATGGTTGCCTCGGTCGGGACCGATGCCGAACTGAAATACGGCCGTTGGTTCAGCCTGGTGTGCTATGCCTTTCTGCCGTCGCTTGTGGGTCTGATCACCATTGCCGTCGGCTATGCCATGGCCGGAGACCGGTATGTCAGTTTCGCCACACTGGATCTGACCAGTCTGAACAACCTTGTCCTGCACTGGCCTCAAACCCACCCCTGGACCGGCATGATCAACGCTCTGTCGCTGTCCAACCTCTGGGTGGCGCTGTTGTTGATCGTTGGCTTCAAAACCCTGACCGGCGCTAGCTGGGGTGGCGCCATCGTCACTGTTCTGATTCCGTTTGTATTGCTGTTCGGCGGCTGGGCCGCCTTCATCGTCTGGTGAGGACACCATGAAAAAGGCACTGATTCTGATCGTCATTCTGGCTCTGGCCGTGGGAACACCGCTGGTGGCCAATTGGACCGGTCGCGACACCGGGACTCCGGTGGAAACGGTGAGTCTGGAACGCCAGACCATCGAGACGCTGACACTGGCTTCCGGCAGCATTATTTTCGGCGATGAGCGCAAGTTGCGACCCGAGGTCACGGCCCTGGTCTCCGATGTACTGGTCGAAGAAGGCGATGCGGTCGAGCGCAATGAGGTGGTGATCCAACTGGATCAGGATCAGTTCCAGTCGGATGTCGAAAACCAGCAAGCCGCCGTGCGTCTGCGCGAGATCGACATCGAGCGCGGTCAGGTGCAGATAGCCGCACTCGAGAACCAACTGGATCGCCAACAGCTGCTGTTCGAGCGCAATGTCGCCAACGCCGACTCGGTGCAGGCATTGCAAGACCAACTGGCGCTGGCCCGGGTCGACCTGAGAGCCACGCAACAACAGTTGGCGGTCGCCCAGCTCGCGTTGGAACAGGCGCAGGAGCGCCTGGAGAAAACCCTGGTACGTGCGCCGATCGACGGCACCGTCTCCGCGCTCGACATCAAGGAAGGCGAGATGGCGATCAGCGGCAACACCGGCGACCAGGCGTTGATGACCGTGGCCGACACCAGCCGCACCTACGCCGAGATCGAAATCGACGAAGCCGACATCGGACGGGTCTCGCGCGGCCAGACGGTCAAGGTCTTCGCGGTGGCCTATCCGGATACGCCACTCGAGGGCCGGGTGGAAACCATCGCCCTGACCGCCCGCCAGGCCCAGGGACGCAGTGGCCTCTCCTTCACCGTCAAGGTGCTGATCACCGACACCCGCGACCTGGAGATCCGCCCCGGCATGAGTTGTCGCGCGGAAATCATCACCACCAGTGCCGGCGAGCAATGGGCGCTGCCACTGGAAGCGGTGCAACAGGACATCGACGCCGGCACCGCTTACGTCTGGGTACTGGAGAACGGCCAGGCCCAGCGCCGGGAAGTCACGCTGGGCCCGTCCGACGACCGCTATCAGGCCATCGAATCCGGCCTGGAACCGGAGACGAAGGTGATCGCCGGGCCGGTCCGCACGCTCATCGACCTGACCGAGGGCCAGGCTGTCACGGCCAAGGTGCCGGCGGACAGCGACGAGGCTTCCTGATGTCCCTGATTGAGCTGAAAAACGTCGGCCGCGTCTACCACATGGGCGGCGAGACCCTGCACGCCTTGCGCGACATCAATCTCGGTATCGAGCAAAACGAGTACGTCGCCTTTATCGGGGCCTCGGGCTCCGGCAAGTCGACCCTGATGAACATCCTCGGCTGCCTGGATTCCCCGAGCAGCGGCGAATACTGGCTGGACGGCTCGCGGGTCTCCGGCATGAGCGGCAAGGAACTGGCGCGGGTGCGCAACCGGGAAATCGGCTTCATTTTCCAGAGCTTCAACCTGTTACCCCGGGTCAGTGCTTTAAAGAACGTCATGCAACCGCTGATCTACGCCAAGGTCGGTTTGCGTGAGCGTACCCGCCGCGCTCAGGCGATGCTGGAACAGGTGGGGCTGGGTGAACGCATGCACCATCAACCCAACGAGTTGTCCGGTGGCCAGCGCCAACGCGTGGCCATTGCCCGGGCCCTGGTCACCCAGCCATCGATCCTGCTGGCGGACGAACCAACCGGCAACCTGGACAGCAAAACCAGCCTGGACATCATGACCCTGTTCAAACGGCTTCACGAGGAAGGCCAGACCATCATCATGGTCACGCACGAGACCGACATCGCCGCCTATTGTGAACGGCAAATCCAGTTGCACGACGGCCATGTGGCGACCGACAGCCGGGAGGCACCCGCATGATTTTCCTAATCCTGGAAAGTTTCCGGTCGGCCCTGCACTCGATTCGAGCCAATGCGTTGCGCAGCTTTCTGACCTCGCTGGGCATCATCATCGGGGTCGCGTCGATCATTACCGTGGTCTCGTTGGTGCAGGGACTTCAGGCGTCGATCGATCAACAGTTCGAATCGCTCGGCTCCAATTCGCTGATCATCCAGCCCGACTTCAACCAGCAGGAATACGAAGGTCGGGACGTCTATCTGAGCGAGGACGACCTGCTCGCGATTCGTAAACGAGTGGTGGGTCTGGACTCGGTCACGCCCCAGGTGTTTCTCAGCGCGGCCCAGGGCCTGACCTACCGGGGCAATCGTTCCAGCGTGGACGTGCGCGGTGTCGAACCGGACCTGTTCGTGCTGGACGATACGTTCGCGGACCGCGGGCGTGAATTGATCGCCGCGGACTTAATCGGCCGCAGCCGGGTCATGGTCATCGGTGACAAGGTTCGACGCGATTTGAAGTTGCCGAACGATCCGGTCGGGGAATTCGTCCAGTTCGGGCTGGACTGGTTCAAGATTGTCGGTCTGCTTGAAATCAAGGGCAACTTCCTTGGACAGGACCTCGACAACGTGGCTTACATTCCGTTCACCACGGCCAACAGCATCACCCCGACGCATGCCAACCCCTTCATGATTTTCCTGGCCAAGGCCGACCCCGACGAACTCGATTGGGTGCGTCAGCAAATCCGCCAGGTGCTGCGCAAGGAACACAAAATCCAGCCGGGCAAACCGGACGATTTCAAGATCGAGAGTTCGGAGCAAATCCAGCAGTCCATCGCCCAGGTCACCGGCATCATCACCGTCGTGTTCGGCGGCATTGTCGGCATCAGCCTGCTGGTCGGCGGCATCGGCATCATGAACATCATGCTGGTCTCGGTGACCGAACGCACCCGCGAGATCGGCATCTGCAAAGCGCTGGGCGCGACGCGTGCCGATATCATGCTGCAGTTTCTGATCGAGGCTGTGGTGCTGTGTCTGCTGGGAGGATTGATCGGTCTCGCCGCCGGCTTCGGCCTGGGCAAGGTCATCGCCAACATGATCCCCAACTTCACACCCGCCGTGGTGCCCCTCTGGGCGGTCTTCCTGGCACTCGGTTTTTCCACCGGTGTGGGTGTGTTGTTCGGCCTGCTGCCGGCGGCCAAGGCGGCGCGACTGGACCCGATCGAATCGTTGAGGTACGAATAACCGGCTTCCGACCCGCCTGACGAATACTTTACCCACGGTGAAAAGTCGGTTACCTGCCATTGCCGAAAAAACGGCTATGATTCTTGTGCTATCCCTCAGGGACCGGGTCGGATTCATACCGGTCCATTGACTGACCCCATCCGAAAGGCATCTGAGCGCTGCGGTCCAGGCCATTCGGCTCAACGGAGAGAGCACCCAAGATGCGCGCGAACACCACCCCTCGACCGATCCCCCAGGAAGCTTTTGACTGGTACGACGAATACGCCCATGGTCTGATCGACCGCCGAACCTTTATGGCGCGACTGTCCACACTGGTCGCAGCGGGCTTCGCGATGAGCGCCCTGACCGGCGCCTTGCTGCCCAAATATGCTCTGGCCGAACAGGTTTCGTTCAACGACCCCGATATCCAGGCCAGCTATGTCCGTTTTCCCTCACCCGACGGGCATGGCGAAGGTGAAGGTTATCTGGTTGTTCCCACGGGTTTGGCGAAAGCGCCATCCGTACTGGTGATTCATGAAAACCGGGGCTTGAACCCCTACATCAAGGACGTTGCCCGTCGTCTCGCCAAGGTCGGTTTCGTTGCCTTCGCACCCGATGCCCTGTACCCGGTCGGAGGTTATCCGGGCAACGACGACGAAGGACGCGCCCTGCAAAGTTCACTGGACCGGGCCAGGATGGAGTCGGATTTCATCGCTGCGGCCGGCTTCCTGAAAACCCATGAACAAAGCACCGGCAAACTGGGAGTCGTCGGTTTTTGCTTTGGCGGCTATGTCGTCAACATGCTGGCCGCCAGTATTCCGGACGCCGTAGATGCCGGCGCACCGTTTTATGGCACCCCGCCCGCCGAATCGATCCGCGATCGGGTTCGGGCACCTTTGTTGTTGCATTTCGCGGAACTGGACAACCGGGTCAACGCCTCCTGGCCCGAGTATGAATCGACGCTGAAAGCCAATGGCGTGCCTTATACGGCGCATGTCTACCAGGACACCAATCACGGGTTTCACAACGACTCCACGGCGCGCTACGACGAAGCGGCGGCGGAACTCGCCTGGGAACGAACCATTGCCTTTTTCAAGGAAAAGCTGGCTTAGAGCGTTTGACCCGGTCTGTGTGTATCCGGGTCAGCGCCATCGCTCGACGATGCGTTGGAATTCCCCAGTGTCCTGAATGGTCGCCAACCCCGCCTCGAATTCCCGCAACAGGGTGTCGGTAGCGGGGTTGGATGTCAGCCCCACTACGTATTCCCGGCTGGAGCCGAATACCGGCAGTTTCTCGAACCGTCCCTGCTGACCCATTTCTTTCAGCACGTAATCCCAGTTGGTTTCGTAACCGGCGAAACCGTCCAGTCGGTTCGAGGCGAGCATGCGAAACCCTTGCTCGATCGTGTTCAGCGGGTACTTTTCGATCTCGTTTTGATGCGCCCAGTCGTCACCGAAGTTGTAACCGCGCACCAGCCCGATGGTAAGACCATCCAGTGAGGACAGATCGGTCCACTCTATGGAACTGTCCGGATTCACGTAGATGCGAAACGCCGCGTCGTTGATCGGGACTCGGGGATACGTGAAGTAAGCCTCGCGCTCGCTGTTTTTACCCGCCGGGAACAGCAAATCGGCATCGCCTTCGCGGACATTGGCCATGGCTCGGACCCAGGGCGTGATCACCAGCTCAATGGTGTAACCCCGGGCATGAAAACTCTCGCGCAATATATCCCAACTGTATCCCTGAAAACTTTCCGCATCCGATCCCGGCGGTACGACTTCATGTGACTTCGGCGGAACCCCTTCCTTGTAAAAACAATAGGGCGGATAGTCTCCGAGCGTCGCCACTCGCACCCGTTTTTCGTCGGCCGCCACTTGAGCGACCCCAAAACACAGCGCAAGAAGAACAACCAGACCCACCGGTCTCAGCCAGGACATAACGGACACCCCGCACCCAAATGGCTATTCACAGGATAGACCCGAAAACACGGCTTCGCTCTAACTCCTCCATCCATGGAGTCGTCGGCTCGGGCATCCTGCTTCGCTCTACCTCCTCCATCCATGGAGTCGTCGGCTCGGGCATCCTGCTTCACTCTACCTCCTCCATCCATGGAGTCGTGCTACACTGGCTCAAACTCTTACCAGCCCCTGACGGATGCTCCACACCCTGCCCGGCAACCAACTCGAAGTCCTGGTCGAACCGCTCGCGACTCTGCTGGCAGTGCCGGTCGACAACCCGTTGCAGCCGGACATCGTCATGGTGCAGCACCAGGGCATGCAGCATTGGCTGAGCATGAAACTGGCCGAGCATCCGGACCGGCGCATCAGCATGAACCTGCGTTTCCCGCTGCCGGTCACCCAGTTCTGGACACTCGTCCGCCAGATCCTCGGCAAGGACGATGTACCCGAAGCCTCACCCTACCGCCGGGAAGTACTGATCTGGCGACTGAATGACCTGTTGGCCAGCGAGGCTGTGCGTCAGGACCCGGCCTTTGCCGAGCCGACCCATTACTGGCAGCGTCAGTCCCGGGGGCAACAGGCCGTGCGCCGTTTCCAGCTCGCCGGTCAACTGGCGGACCTCTATGAACAATACCTGCTCTATCGGCCGGACTGGATTCTGGACTGGGACGCCGGTCGCGGCGACCACTGGCAGGCGCATCTGTGGCGACGGCTGATCGCCCAACCGGGCGGCGCCGGCCACCCGGTCCGCAAGGCCCGCCAGGCCATCGACCGCATCGCCACCCCTTCAGAACCCTTGCCGGAGCGCCTGTTTTTGTTCGGCATCAACGCCCTGGCGCCCTTTTGGCTGGATTTTCTCAAGGCATTGTCCGACGAAGGCGGCCTCGACATTCATGTGCTTTACCTGAACCCCAGCGACGACTACTGGGGCGACGTAGTCAGCGAGAAACAGGCGGCGCGTCAGCGCGCGGCCTGGGTCGAGACCGGCGAGACACAGGACACCCTACCGGAGGTCGGCAACCCGCTGATCGCCAACCTTGGCCAACAGGGCCAGGCTTTCGTTAAACTCCTCACCGAACGGGCCGATCTGGAAAGCCCGGTGTTCCGCGAAAACGAAGCGCCTACCCTGCTCGGTCAATTGCAGCGCGATCTGCTGCGCCTGCACGACGGCCGCCGGACACCGACCGATGTGAGCGATCACTCCGTCTGTGTCACCCGCGCCCACAGCGCATTGCGCGAAGTGCAGGGGCTGCACGACTGGCTGCTGCACCAGTTCAACGAACGGCCGGACCTGACGCCCAAGGACGTGGTGGTGATGTGCCCGAACGTGGAAGATTACGCACCCTTCGTCGAAGCCGTGTTCGCGCGTCGGTTCGACGACTTGTCCGAACGCGTACCGCCGCTGCCCTGCTCCATCGCGGACCGCAACCTGAAGGACGCCGACCCCACCGTTGCCGCCTTTCTCGACCTGCTGACGCTGCCGGATGCCCGCTTCCAGGTGAACCAGGTGATTGGCTGGCTGCGCGTGCCCGCCATCCAGGCCCAGTTCGGCCTGACCCCGGACGACATCGACCAGTTGGCGCACTGGCTGCAGCAGGCCAACGTGCACTGGGGGCTGGACGCCGACCACAAACAGCGTTGGAGCGGCCGCGAAGTGAGCGACCACTACAGCTGGCGGCAAGGTCTGGAGCGGCTGTTGGTCGGGTTCGCCTGGGGCGACGAAGAGACTGTCGTTGGTGAGCGACTGCTGCTGCCCCAGGTGGAAGGGGCCGAGGCGCTGCAACTGGGCCGCCTGATGGCCTTTATCGAACGCCTCCAGGCGCTCGCCGCCGACCTGAATCGACCGCGTACGGCCAAAGACTGGCAGGCTTTTCTGAAAGAACGGCTGCAACGGGCCCTGTTCGCCAGCGAGGATGCCTTCGATCCGGCTCACGACGACCTGCGCCAGGCCATCGGCGATCTCGGCGAGCATTGCAAGGAAGCCGGCTATGACGATGAGATTCCACTGGCCGTGGTACGCGAGGTGCTGCAAAACGGCTTTGCGGGCAGTCAGAGCACCGGCCGCCAGTTCCTAACCGGACAGATTACCGTCTGTTCGATGGTGCCGATGCGCTCCATTCCGTTCAAGGTGCTGGCCGTACTCGGCCTGAACGACGGCGAATTCCCACGCCAACGGCCGCCGCTCGGCTTCGACCTGATGGCCGACGACAAGCCACGGTTCGGTGACCGATCAAGACGTGGCGACGACCGCTACCTGTTCCTGGAAGCCCTGCTCTCGGCCCGCGAAGCACTTTACCTGAGCTACCAGGGCCGGGACGTGAACACCAACACCGAGCGCCAGCCATCGCTGGTGCTGACCGAACTGTTCGACTACCTCGAAGCCTCCAGCGGCTGGCGCCGCGATGCGATCCATACCCTGCCGCTGCAGCCGTTCAGCATCGAAAATTACATTCGCGGCGACCAACAGCCGACCTGGCCCAGTTTCGACGGTCACTGGCTGCGCCTGCACGCGCCGTTGGCCGAACCCGAGACCCGGGTTCGACTGCCCGAACCCGACTGGCCGGAGTCGGTCAGTCTGGACGAGCTGATCGCCTTCTTCGACCACCCGTCGCGCCAATTCGCCCGCCAGCGACTCGGCTTGTATCTCGGTTTCGACGACCGGCCGCAACTGGCTGACAGCGAACCCTTCACCACCGACCATCTGCAACGCTATAAACTGCAAGACAGCTTGGTGCACAGTCGCCTCGGCCTGGTGGATACAACGGAGAGCCAGGTCATGAACCGTGCCCGGCTTTCAGGCGATCTGCCCGACCACCCGTTGGTGGAACCCGAACTGGCGACCTGGCTGGACCAGGCCGACCACTTTGCAGACAGCCTGAACGCACTGGGCAGCGCGGAACTGATCCACGAACCGGTCGAAGAACGCATCGCCGGCCAGACCCTGACCGCGACCTTGCCGCGGCTGCCCGACGGCCGTCTCCTGTTCTGGCGCCTCGCCGACGCCAAAGGCAAGGACTTCGTCCGCCTCTGGTTGCACCATCTGGTTGCCAACCTGTCGGGCGACACCACCACCCTGGGGCTGTACCGGGAGCGCAAAACCGACGATGTCTACGAACGGACGTTCGCGCCGATGGACCGCACCACGGCCAAGGAAACACTCGGCAATTGGCTCGCCGTGTGGAAACAAGGCCTGTGCGAACCGCTGCCGTACAACGCCGACATCGGCGTCGAGATGGCCAGACCCCGACAACGAGGCGGGTACCAACCCAGCCATTTCGACCGCCTGTGGCAAGGCGATATGGTCAAAACGGGGCTGTCCGAGGATCCGTATCTCAGCTGGTTCTGGCCGGAACCGCCGCCACATGATGACCTGTACGACGCTATGATTGCCCTGTACGAGCCCTTGTTCACGCAAGTGGGTTGATTCGATCATTCCTCCGGTGCCGGGCATTCGGGCCGGTCGTCCGCGTAATCCGAGCGCGGGCATTTGCCAGCCCCGAAGCACCTTGTCAGAATGCCGGTATCGCCATTGATTCCGGTACTCCCACGGCCCATGCCCCAACTCGACGCCGCTTCCCTGCCCCTCACCGGCCGCCAACTGATCGAAGCCAGCGCCGGCACGGGCAAGACATACAACATCACCCGGCTGTACATCCGGCTATTGCTGGAACGGGATCTGACCGCCGACCAAATCCTGGTGATGACCTTCACCAAGGCGGCCACCCAGGAACTGCGCGGCCGGTTGGGTGCGTTGCTCCGCCAGGCGCACGATGAGTGGGAAACGCTCAATGAACCGTTTTTCCATGAACTGCGCGAGCGGGTGAGGCCGGACAAGGCCCGAGCCCGACTCAACCAGGCCTTGCTGCATCTGGACGAGGCGGCCGTCTACACCATCCACGGTTTCTGCAAACGCGTACTCACCCAGCAGGCCTTTGCCAGCGGCATCAGTTTTTCGGCCGAGATGGAAACCGACAGCCGGGCGCTCATTCTGGAGGCGTTGCGGGATTGGTATCGTCAGGAAGCCGGTTCCGACCAATTCGCGGAGCTCTATCGATACTGGCCGACGCCCGAGCAGTTCGCGCAGGACTGGGACCGGTTGATCGCCGCCAGCGACCCGCTGCCGGAGCCCGAGGTGACCGATCCGCAGCCAGCCTGGGAGGCCTTCCGTGCCGCCTGGCCGGACGAGTCGGAAGCCTTCTACACACTGAACATCAAGTCGCGCAAGGGTGCGAACCAGGCTATCTGGCAGGACCATGCGCAGACGCTGACCAACCTCGCCGGGCAACCCTGGCCCGGTCAGATCCCCGACCTGTTCACGGGCGACTTCATCAAGCAGGCGTTCAGTACGGCCAAAAAGAAAGCTGAACTGCCGGTGCTGTGGCAATTGGTCAACACGCTGCGCGATCTGGCGTCCGAAACCAAGGCCCGACTGGCCTGGGCCGGTGTCCAGTACGCACGCCGGCATCTGGCGCAGGACAAGGACCGGCTCGATCAACTGGATTTCAACGACCTGATCGTGCTGCTGCGCGAGCGCCTGCAGGCGCCCGGTGGCGACCGGCTCGGCGAGATCCTGGCTCATCAGTTTCCGGCGGCGCTGGTGGACGAGTTCCAGGATACCGACCCGGACCAGTACGCCATTCTCGACGCCATTTACCGGCCCGGCCCGGGCCGGCAACCGCTGCTGTGCATGATCGGCGACCCGAAACAGGCCATTTACGGGTTTCGGGGCGGGGACGTCTTCGCCTATCTCAAGGCCCGTCACGACGCCGACGGTCACTGGGTTATGGGTAAGAACTTTCGCTCGCATCCCGACGTCATCCAGGGTTACAACCGGTTGTTCTATGGCCATCCCCTGCCGGTGCTCAAGAAAGATGAAGCCCCCACGGAATCCACCGAGGTGTTCGGTTTTGGTATCGGCTACACACCGGTCGAAGCCGGCAAGCCGACACTGGCGGGTTTAAACGATCCCGTTAAACGGGGCGCCTTGCAGTGGGGGCTGCTGCCCAAGCCCGACGACCAATCGAAAGGCTTCTCCAAGGCGACGATGGCGGACCTCGCCGACTGGTCCGCTCGCGAAATTCGCCGTTTGCTGCTTGAAGCCCGCTGGGAGGACCGGCCGGTGCGCCCAGGTGATATCGCCGTGCTGGTTCGGGACCGGAACGAAGCCGGCATTCTGCAGCAGACCCTGCAACAGTACGGGCTCGCCTCGGTTTACCTGAGCGCGCGCGACAATGTGCTGCAAAGCCCCGAGGCGGCCAGTCTGTCGCTGGCGCTGCAGGGCATTCTCGATCTGGAAAACGATCGCACCCTGGTCGCGGCCCTGGCGACCCCCTGGTTCGGACTGGACACCACGCAGCTGTTCCAACTGCAGCAGGATGAACACGCCTGGGCGCGGTTGCAGGCGGAAGTGACCGACTTGCGCGAACGCTGGTTGAACCAGGGTTTGATGAGCATGGCCCTCGCCCTGTTCCAACGACACGTCCATCCGCGCCCGGACCGCCACGAACGCACGCTGACCAACAGCCTGCACCTGCTGGAATTGCTGCAACAGGCCAGCCAGCACCATCGCCAGCCCTGGTCCCTGTTGCACTGGTTCGATCAGGCCCGGCAGGACGACGCCCTGGCCGCAGAGGCGCAATTGCGGCTGGAAAGCGATGCCGACCTGATCCAGGTGGTGACCCAGCACGGCGCCAAAGGCCTGGAATACCCCATTGTCTTCCTACCATTCGTCAGCTACGGGCGCTCGCCACGCCAGACGCCGATGCTGGTGCGCTACCACGACCGCACCGATTTCAGCGCGCGCCTGGCGCTGAATCCGAGCGATGAGGAAATCCAGTGGTGGGAGGAAGAACAGGCCGCCGAGGACATCCGCCTGCTGTATGTCGCGGCCACCCGCGCCGAGCAGCGTCTCTACATTCTGGCGGCGGCGTTCGACAAGGTGAATCGCTCACCCCTGGCCCGCTGCCTGAAGGTCGATTCGTTCGAGGCATTGAGCGAGTGCGTTCAATCCCAGGTGGACGAGGGAACGGCCGATCGGCTGTCCCTGGAAAACGAGTCCGAAACCAGCGAACCGGATGTATCCCTGTCGGATCGCCCCGAACCCGAAATCGCCCGTTTCACCGGCCGCATCGAACGGGACTGGTGGCTCAGTTCCTTCTCCGCACTGACGCGCAATGCCCGTCACGGCGGGCTGTCCAACCCCGACCGTGATCAGGACGAACCCGATTCGGCACCGACGCCCAAGGACAAACTGCCTCTCCGTTTCAGCCTGGCGCGGGGCGCCGAAGCCGGGAACCTGCTGCACGATCTGCTGGAAGGGCTGGATTTCGCCCATCCGGATTTCGAATCCGCGTTGACCGCCGCTCACTACCGCTACGACAACCTGCTCGGTCACCTCGACCAGGCCGATACCCAACTGACCGCCTGGCTGCACGATATTCTGGCGACGGAATTACCCAGTGGCGCCTGTCTGGCCGATCTCGAGTTGAACCAGACACTGCGTGAATCCGAATTCTACTTCCCGATGCGGGATCCCGATGCCAACGGCTCCGCCATGCGCTCGCTGGCCGACACCCTGCGGCGTCATCGCGAGGGTGAACCGGTCTTCCTGCCGGATCTGCGCCGTCTGAAAGGCATGATGCACGGCTACATCGACCTGATTTATCACTGGCAGGGCCGCTATTACCTGGTGGATTACAAATCGACCCACCTGGGCGATGCCCTGAACCGCTATCACGACGCAGCCCTGACCGAGAGCGTTCGTGGCAGCTATTACGACCTGCAGTATCTGATTTACGGGCTGGCGCTGCACCGCTTCCTACGGGTACGACTCCCGGACTACGACCCGGAACGGCATCTGGGCGGCGTGCACTATCTGTATCTGCGCGGTATGGCACCAGGGCATTCCACCGGAATCTATCACCGGCCGATGGATCTGGATGCCCTGAACGCGCTTGATCGACTCTTCGACGGCCAGACGGAGACGGTGTCATGAGGGACCTGTTGAGCTTGCGCCAAACGCTGGAAGACGTTGCCGAAGTCGATCTCTTCCTCGCCGAACGACTCTGTGCCTGGTTGCATTGTGACGAGGACTGGTTGTTCTACAGTCTGGTCGGGGTCAGTCACGCGCTCAGGCAAGGGCACAGCTGCCTGCTGCTCAGTGCCTGGGCCGGGCGGACCGAATGGGCCGTTGATGACCAGCCGGATTCGGGCTACCGCTTTCCCGCACTCGATGACTGGCATGCCCGGCTCAGCTCGCTCCCCATCGGCCCGGATGAGGACGCGCCGGTAGTCTACGAACACCAACGGCTCTATTTGCGCCGGTACTGGCGGTTTGAATGCGATCTCGCCGAGGGTTTGCGCCTGCGCCTGGACGCTCCGACGCAACCGAACCTCAAAGCCGCCCGTGAAGCCCTTGCCACCCTGTTCGATCTTGGCGGAAATCACACCGACTGGCAGGCCGTGGCCGCCGCCAATGCGCTGTTCAACCGCTTCAGCATCATCGCCGGCGGACCCGGCACGGGCAAGACTTACACCGTCACCCGCGTGTTGGCCCTGCTGGCCATGACGTTGCCCGACGCCCCCACGATTCGCATGGCGGCCCCCACTGGCAAAGCCGCACAGCGTTTGGGTGAATCGATCCGGGCCGCCAAGTCGGATCTCGGTGGTCGGGTCGATCTGGTCACGCTGGACGCCATCCCCGATGAAGCGACCACCCTGCACCGTTTGCTGGGTGTCATCCCGAACCAGCCCGGGTTCCGCCACGATGCGCGCAACCCGCTCGACATCGACATTTTGCTGATGGACGAAGTCTCCATGGTCGATCTACCCTTGATGGCCCGACTGTTCCGGACGTTGCCCGCGCATTGCCGGGTGATTCTGCTCGGCGATGCCGACCAGTTGCCCTCGGTCGCCGCCGGCAGCGTCCTCGCGGATCTCGCCGAGCGACCGCATCCGGGCTACAGTCCGACCCGGACCAAGGCACTGAAACAATTCGGCTTCACTGTCGATGCCTCCGGAAAGAATCCGGGCCCGGCCGATTATCTGAGTTACCTCTATCACAGCCGTCGCTTCGACGGCGAAGGCGGAATCGGCCGGCTCGCCCGACAGGTCATCGAAGGCGATGCGGACGGCAGCCTGAATACCCTGATCGCCGGCCATAATGACCTGGAGTGGGTCCCTACGGAGCGCATTCAAAACCGCATCTCCCGCTGGGTCGAGGACTGGTACCGCCCCATTGCCCACAGCCTCGACAGAGCCGCCGCCTTCGACGCCCTCTTCCAATTCCGGCTGTTGTGCCCCACCCGGGTAGGCCCCCTGGGTGTCGAAGCCCTGAACGAACGCATTCTGAAGATGCTCAATCCCGGCCGGGCGCCCTTTTTCAAAGGGCAACCGATCATGATTACCGAGAACCACTACGGCGTCGGGCTCTACAACGGCGACATCGGCCTGATCTGGCCGGACGACGAAGGCCAGTTACTGGCCTGGTTCCAGACCGGCGAGGAGCACCGCCCGGTCGCCCCCGGGCGTCTACCCCGGTTCGAAACCGTCTACGCCATGACGATTCACAAGACCCAGGGCTCGGAGTTCGAACGAGTCGCCATTATTCTGCCCGAGACGCCGATGGCGATGTTGAGTCGGGAGTTGATCTATACCGGGTTGACGCGGGCCAGGCAGTCCCTTGCTATTGCCGGGTCGGAGCCTGTGTGGCGCGATGGTGTCAAGCGGCGAGTTGAGCGGTTTTCCGGGCTTCAAAAAAGGCTCGTCGGAGACCAGCGGAACTGAGAGTCACATCCCAATTCCGATGCTCGGACCTGGCTATATCGCTGGACTGGACTATCATCTTAAATTCTCGACAATTGAACTTCAGGTGCCCGTTCATGTAGTCTACCGCTTCGTCACTGTCGACCGTAAAGACGAAGTCCTTCAATAACGGATGTACGACTCAAAGCCCGTATTCTTCTTGGAAGTATACGGCATCAAGGACCAGGAATGTCTAATCCAGATTCAGTTAACGTCATCATTCCCACTCTCGCTAAAGCGGAACGGGCCGACAGCCTGTTGCACTCGCTTGATATCCTGCGCCATCAAGTCAATGTACGGGCACAGCCAATCATCGTAATCAACGGCCAACAGTACGATCCCGACTTAAGTCGATCGCTTAAAGCAGATCCCGATCTCAAAGTGCTTGAGATAGACACTCCGAGTGTATCCCAAGCGCGTTTTGTCGGCCGCCAACACGTGAACACCGAATTCTTCACCTTTCTGGACGATGATGACGAATTCACGCAAGATGCCTTATCTTTACGATTGCTCCCTCTCAAAAATGATCCAGAGCTTGATGCCGTTGTCACTAATGGATTTGTTCGTAAGCTTGACAACCATCTATTGACATCAATCTTCAAATCTTTTCCATCGGGAACCACCTCCCCTGCAACAGCCCTGGTGAATGAAAACTGGCTCGCTTCCTGTGGTGGTTTGTTCAGAACATCCACCATAGGTGAACAATATTTCAAGGACCTCAAGGATTATTTCGAATGGACCAGCCTCGCCTTCGAACTGGCGAAACACGCCCGGATTCATTTTCTCGATCACAAGACGTTTATTGTCAATCAAACGCCGGCATCATTATCCCAAAGCCTGGAATACAAGCTTGAAGAGCCTGAGCTATTAAAATCTATTATCGGTTGCCAGTCTCTTCCCAAGAAAGAGACCGACATTCTAAAACTACGACTGTCCAGTACTTATAATCGCCTGGCGAACCATTTCCTTAAAGACGGGAAAATGCAACGCTCATTGTACTATCACTATAAATGTACCGTTGCCTCACGCCACGGATGGACCTACACGCCCTGGCTACGCCACTTCGTTCGACGTTTATTCAGCGGCAGGCAACCTTGATTTCGGGAATGAACCTCCATGATCCAATGACATTTTATTGAGCCACTGTTTAGTAATATGAGACAGTACGAGCGACCTGTTCATTGGTGATTGAAATCATGAAGACCGTCTTTTCCCCCCTACATCACCGCCGAACCGCCAAGACGGAGCTGGACGGCGGCATCCTCGTTGAGCCCTACGAATCGCCGTCCCGCGCGGAAACCATTCTCGCAAGGGTCATGGAACGTGAACTGGGACCCGTACTGGCTCCGGACAGCCATGGCCTGGACCCGATACTGGCTGTGCATACTGACGATTATGTCCACTTCCTCGAACACTGCTGGTCCGACTGGACCGCTGCCGGAAAGCCCGGCGAGGCCATTCCCGCCATCTGGCCGGGCCGAGGCATGCGGGCGCGGATTCCACAGGACATCGACGGTCGGATCGGTTATTACAGTTTCTCCGCCGAGTCCTCCATTACCGAGGGCACCTGGGACGCCGCCCGCACAGCGGCCGATGTGGCACTGACCGCCCAAGCCCTGATTCGCGACGGCGATCGGGCTGCGTTTGCCCTGTGCCGGCCCCCGGGACATCACGCCCATGCCGATTTGTTCGGTGGCTACTGTTTTCTGAACAATGCGGCCATCGCCGCCCAGGCTTTTCTGGATCAAGGCGCCAGGCGGGTTGCGGTACTGGATATCGACTTCCATCACGGTAACGGAACCCAGAGCATCTTCTACGGTCGTTCCGATGTTCTGACCGTCAGCTTGCACGGCAATCCGGACCTGGCTTTTCCCCATTTTCTGGGGTTTCCGGATGAAGAAGGGGAAGGCGAGGGAGAAGGTTACAACCTGAACCTGGTTTATCCCCCCGGCACCCCATTCGACGTATGGCAGATCGGTCTGGAAGAAGCCTGCAAGCGGATCCGGGCGTACGGACCTGACGCACTGGTGATCGCACTGGGTGTGGACACTTTCGAGGAAGACCCGATCTCCTTCTTCAAACTTAAATCAACCGATTACCTCCGGGTGGGAGAACGCTTGAGGCAACTAGGCCTGCCTACCTTGTTCACGATGGAAGGCGGGTATGATGTAGACGCCATCGGTACCAATGCCGTCAATGTTCTGGAGGGTTTCGAAGCGTGAACTACCGATTCACCGAATCGTTCAAGGTGCGGGATTACGAATGTGATCTGCAAGGCATCGTCAACAATGCAGTTTACCAGAACTATCTGGAACACACCCGGCACGAATTTCTGCTGCATCAGGGGATCGACTTCGCCGCATGGACCGAAGAGGGTATCCATCTGGTGGTGGTACGGGCGGAAATTGACTACAAACTTCCATTGACCAGCGGCGACCACTTCTATGTGGGTCTGAATGTCCACATGCGGGACCGGATTCGCTTTGTATTCGAACAGAATATCCACCGCAAAGTGGATGACCGCTTGTGCGTAGCCGCTCGCATCACCGGGACTTCCCTCAATCGCAAGGGCCGACCCGCAGCCATGCCCGACCTTGTTAATCGGCTTTGCACGTGATGCCGCAGTTCCCTGAATCTCATTTGAACTTCAATGAGGTCAATGCGTAACCATGATCCCCAAAAAAAAGCCGATGAAGAATCCTTCATCGGCTTATTAATCGCGGTATATTCCGGAGCTAGAACTATTCCACGGTGACAGACTTCGCCAGATTCCGCGGCTGGTCAACGTCCGTGCCTTTGATGATCGCTACGTGATAGCTCAACAGCTGCAATGGCAGTGTATAGAGGATCGGCGCCAATTCGTCTTCGACGTGCTCAAGCTCGATCAGTTTCGTGCCTTCGCCGTTATTGAACTTGGCCGCTCGATCGGCGAATACGTAGAGTTGGCCACCACGGGCACGCACCTCTTCCATGTTCGAACGCAGTTTCTCCAACAGTTCGTTGTTCGGCGCCACCACGATGACCGGCATCTCTTCATCGATCAGTGCCAGAGGACCGTGCTTCAACTCACCGGCCGCATAGGCCTCGGCATGGATATAGCTGATCTCTTTGAGTTTTAACGCCCCTTCCATGGCAATCGGGTACTGGCTGCCACGCCCCAGAAACAGGGCATGGTGCTTATCAGCGAAATCCTTGGCCAACTCGGCGATGGTGTCGTTCTGCTCCAGAGCGTTCTGAATGTCGCCCGGCATGGCACGCAGGCCGGTCACGATCCGAGCGATGGTCGCGTCATCGACGCCTTTGTGACGGGCCAGACTCAATACCAACAGCATTAGCCCCACCAATTGCACAGTGAACGCCTTGGTTGAGGCCACGCCGATTTCGGCCCCCGCACGCATCATATAGGCCAGATCACTTTCCCGGACCAGGGAAGAACCCGGCACATTACACAGGGTCAAACTGGCTTTATAGCCCAGCTCTTTGGCCTGCCTCAGAGCGGCCAGGGTATCGGCGGTTTCGCCGGATTGGGAAATGGTCACAAACAGTGCATTCGGGGGCACCACAGACCGGCGATACCGGAACTCGGAGGCGATCTCGACCTGACAGGGCACTCCGGCGATTTGTTCAAACCAATATCGAGCCACCATACCGGCGTGATAAGACGTACCACAAGCGATGATCTGGACATAGTCGATGCCGCTCATCAGATCGTTGGCTCCCGCTCCAAAAGCCTCGGTAACCACACCGGTTTCGGTGATTCGCCCTTCCAGCGTGTTGGTAATGGCTGTGGGCTGCTCGAAAATCTCCTTCAGCATAAAGTGCTTGTAAGGACCCTTGTCGCCAGCATCATGCTGAACATCGCTCTGCTGGGGTTCGCGCTCGACCGGTTGATCGTTGACATCGACAACGGTCACATCGCGCCGGGTGATTTCCGCCACATCCCCCTCTTCCAGGAACACGAACTGGCGGGTCACGGGCAACAACGCCAGTTGGTCGGACGCCACAAAGTTCTCACCAATGCCAAGACCGACCACCAGGGGGGAGCCCGAGCGGGCCACTACAATTCGTGAAGGATCGCGCCGATCGATGACGACGGTACCGTAAGCGCCCACCAATTGTTTACGAGCGCGTTGGACCGCCTGCAGCAATGAATCGGCCGTGCGCAGTTCGAACTCGATCAGGTGAGCGATGACCTCGGTATCGGTCTCGGAGACAAATTCAAAACCCGCTTCCTGCAGTTGAGTGCGCAATGCTCCGTGGTTTTCGATGATGCCATTGTGGACCACGGCGATGTTTTCACCGGACACATGCGGGTGCGCGTTGACCTCGTTCGGCTGACCATGAGTGGCCCAGCGGGTATGGGCGATCCCCGTACCCCCGGCCATAGGCTCTTGCTCCAGAGCCTGCGCCAGCTCCGAGACCTTACCGACCCGACGGACCCGATTCAGACGGTCACCATCAATGATGGCCACGCCGGCCGAATCATAGCCCCGGTATTCGAGCCGTCTCAGGCCTTCTACCAGAATTTCCGCGACGTCCCGCTGGGCGACGGCTCCGACAATTCCACACATAATGCTTCTCCTTTAAGGTTCCCTCCTGAACGGCGATACCGGTCAGGCCTGCGGTTTATACGACTGTCCGGGACCGAATCAATCGGCCTTTTCAGGACGCTTCCAATTCTCTATGGTGACCTGGCGCGATCGGCCCAGCGTCAGTTTTTCCGCCGGAGCGGTCTTGGTCAGTACCGTACCGGCGCCAATGAAGGCCCCATCCTCGATGGTGACCGGTGCGACCAGGGTGCTGTTGGAACCAATGAACACGCCACTGCCGATTTGAGTCAGGTGTTTGTTGACCCCGTCATAATTACACACGATGGTGCCGGCGCCGACATTGCTCGCCTCGCCCAACTCCGCATCCCCAATATAGCTGAGATGATTGATCTTGGAGCCCGGACCAATGCGGGCTTTCTTCAATTCGACGAAATTGCCGATCTTTGCCCGTTCAGACAAGTGGTTACCTGGACGCAGTCGGGCAAACGGACCCACGATGACACCCGCTCCGAGTTCGGAATCCTCGATGACCGTATGGGACTCGACTCGGGCGCCCTCGCCAATACGGACATTGCGCAGCACGACGTTCGGACCGATGGACACGTTGCGACCCAACTCGACCCAGCCTTCGAACACCACATTAATATCGATCTCGCAATCCGAACCCACAGTGACCTCGCCCCGGATATCGACCCGGTCCGGATCTCTCAGGGTAGCGCCACTCAACATCAGATGCTCCGCCTGCATGCGCTGGTAGTAACGCTCCAGTTGGGCCAATTGAATACGGTTGTTCACCCCCAGCGTCTCTTCGAGCATCGCCGGTTGTGTGGTTTCGACCATGATGCCTTCGGCCACGGCCATGGCAATGAGGTCGGTCAGGTAATATTCGCCCTGGGAGTTGTCGTTTCCGAGGCGGGGCAACCAGTCATGCAGCATCCAGGCTGGAACCGCGAGAATCCCGCTATTCACTTCCCGGATGGCTTTTTGGGCTTCGTTGGTGTCCTTTTCTTCGACAATGGCCTGTACCAGGCCATCGCCATTGCGCAGAATACGACCATATCCGGACGGATCGTCCAGGTTGACCGTTAACAAAGACATACTCCGGTCGCTGACCTGGGCCGTCAGGCGGGCCAGGGTCTCCGCCCGAATCAGGGGAACATCGCCATACAGCACCAGCACCACGCCCGCTGTCGGCAGTTCCGACAGCGCCTGGGCGACGGCGTGCCCGGTCCCCAATTGCTCTTCCTGCAATACCATCCGGACAGGCTGGTCCTTGAATTGGGCGCGGACCTGCTCAGCTCCGTGGCCTATCACCAGAGAAATGTCCGTGGCAAATTGACGAGCCGTATCGACGACATGCTGTGCGAGGGGCTTGCCGGCCAGAGGATGCAAAACCTTTGGCATTGAGGACTTCATACGGGATCCCTTGCCGGCAGCAAGTACCACTACGCTGACATCCATTGAGTGCTCCAACTGTTGATGTATCGGGGCATTGTAGTCCTGCCAATGGGGGCGACAAGGGTTTACTAGTCAGGATTTGAATGACAAAAGCCTGAAAACCCCGGTTTATGTCGTGTTTATGGGATTAACCGGGCAGTGTTCGACAAATTTTGTGATCCGATTCCTTGAGTCTTACATTAATTAACATTAGGGTTCCGCGTTAATTCGGAGACCCACAAGCTTCTGCGGCCCCTCCCACTCCCATCAACGCTGTTCAGGGAATGCAATTAGATGTCTAGACTGCTCAAACTGTTCGTTGTCCTTTGTATTGCCGGCTTGACCGCCTGCGATGCCGCGTTGACTGATATGAATCGAACGGGAAGTGTTTCTCTGTACTGGTCGCAACCCCTGGAACGGTCAGATGGCTCCCCCCTGGAACTGACCGACATTAAAGGCTATGAAGTTCGACTTTGGCAGGGTGAAAAGACTGAATATGAAACTATCTTCGTTGATGGCTATAGCGTCACGTCATATCACATCGAGGAAGTAAAGAATCCCAAAGACGTTACCGTTAGAATTGCTGTCGTGGACAACAACGGCATCTACAGCGATTTTGTCACTGCTCAATAAATTACTCCTGATATAATTCCTCTTCGGTGCCATACAATTGGCACCTTCTCGATAGATAAAAGTGTATTACAAACCGACAGTTATTCGGCTATACTGACCTCGTCAGAAATGGAACCTCGGCTCAGGGACTTCGTGCTATGGGATTCAGCGCCGTTACCATCATCGCCTACCTCAGCGCCTTCTCCCTATCCTGTTTATTGACTGTCTTCCTGTTGCGGGCCGGGCTGCAGGAACGCTGGAAGCTGCCGCTCAGCCTGGCCGCCCTGGTTCAGACCCTTTGGCTGGGCGTATTGACCGCCTCTCTGCTCTACAACAGCGTTTCCGAAAAACTCCTTCTCTCCCTTGAAAGTACCCAATTGACGGCATGGCTCGTCGCTTTCGGCTTTACATTAAAGCAATTTCGCCAGGAACCCTGGCCACCCCGATTGAAACTGCTGATCGGTCTCGGCCTTGCCGTCTGGCTCACCAGCTTGCTGGACATCGCCACCGGGCAATACTACGGGGCAACCTCCATCGCCTTTGAGCTGTTGCTGCTGTCCATACTCTGTTTGGTGTGCCTGGAACAACTGGTGCGCAATGCCAATGGTGGCCGCTTCATTCGACTGATCGGTCTAAGCCTGGCACTGGTGTTTCTGTTCGACGTTTATTTGTACTCTCAGGGCATGATCAGCCGGTCTCTGGATCTTCTGCTCTGGCAAGCCCGGGCAGCCTTGCTGATGGCCGCTTCGTTCCTGATCATCAGCGCCGGCCTGCTGTTCCGGGATAACGACGAGGAACCGGCCAGTCTCGGTTTGTCCCGACCAATGGTGTTCTATTCAACCTCCCTGTTGTTGACTTCCTGCGGGGTTTTGCTGCTGGCTTTGGGCAGTTACTATGTTCGTACACTCGGCGGTGAATGGGGTATATATCTATTCACGCTGATGTTCTTTTTCGCACTGGCGGCATTGTCGGCCTTGTTTTTGTCCAACCGGATACGCCAGTCCATCCAGGTCTGGATCAGCAAGCACTTTTTCCGCCACAAGTACGACTACCGGCGTGAATGGCTGAACGTAAACCAGGCGTTGGCCAAAGCGGCCACCGACAGGGAGGTATACGCCACGGTTTACTCGGTCGTGGCCGCCGCCTTTCATGCCAGTGGAGGGTCGGTATGGGTACGCCGGGGACCGTATTACCGGCGTGTTCACGATCGCAGCAACCGACCGGACGCCCAGGCAGCGACCGTAGGCGTTGGCGATGCCTTTATCGGCACCATGGCGGACAAGCAGTGGGTATTCGCACCCAAGGCACATGACGGCCCCCTGACCCATTACAACGATCAACTGCCGGACTGGATTGTGAATGACCCCGACATCCAACTGCTCGTTCCGTTGATCACCCAGCAGCATTTGGTGGGCTTCGTCATCCTGGAAAGAACCACGTTCGACAGCGACCCGACCTGGGAAGATCTCGATATCCTGAAAACCATGGGCCGCCAATTGGCCAATCACATCCTGATCTACACTCAGGAAGCCATGTTGTCCGAATCCCGGCAACTGGACACCTACCACAAGTTATCGGCTTTCATTATGCACGATATGAACAATCTGATTGCGCAGCTTGGACTTGTGGTGAAGAATTCGGAGCGACACAAACAGAATCCCGCCTTTGTCGACGATATGATCCGCACCGTCAGTCATTCGGTTGACCGTCTGAATCAATTGATGCAGAAGTTCAGTCGAACCCATCGCGATGTCATATCGGAATTCTCGATTCTGGAAGCGGTTCGAGCCAGCATTTCAGCGTGTGCCAGCGGTAAGCCCACACCCCAACTGCTGTTTTTCGGTACCGACTACTTCCTGAAAGCGGACCGGGATCGTTTTGTACTGGCCCTCAAACACCTGATCAAGAACGCCCAGGATGCAACCGACAACGAAGGATCGATCGAAGTCCGCATCGAGACCTACACGGACAACCTGACTTCAATCCAGATCATCGATACCGGAATGGGCATGACACAGGACTTTATCGATCAACAGCTGTTCAAGCCCTTTGAAACCACCAAAGAAGGCCAGGGGATGGGTATTGGCGTCTATCTGACACGCAGTTACCTGGAAGAGCTGGGCGCCTCTCTGGAAGTCGAAAGCCAGCCCGGTGTCGGTACCACCATGACCATTCACCTGGGTCAACCCAGAACGGACGGAGCAACCAAATGGACAAGCCTGACAGAGTCATACTGATCATCGAGGATGACGAAGGGTTGCAGAGTCAACTGAAGTGGCATTTTGACGATTTCGACACGACAATCGTCTGTGTCAGTGACCGTGAGGCCGCATTGGCCGCGGTACGACAGCACGAACCCATGGTCATTATCCAGGATCTGGGCCTGCCTCCCGACCCCGAAGGTGTCAGCGAAGGATTTCGTTGCGTGTCGGATATCCTGTCGCTTACCGGCCAGGCCAAGATTATCGTCCTGACCGGTAAGGATGATCACAACAATGCATTGCGTTCTATTGAGCTGGGCGCATTCGATTTTTACATCAAGCCGATCGATACGGACCAGCTCGATCATGTCGTCAACCGGGCTTTTCATGTCTCGGAACTCGAATACGAGAACAAGATGCGATCCAGCGCCCAAGGTACGGTCGGCGGCATCATCACCAATCATCCGGACATGCTCTCGGTGTGTCGATTGGTCGAGAAAATCGCGCCCTCCGAGGTTACCTGCACCTTGATCGGCGAGAGTGGCACCGGCAAAGAGGTTCTGGCCAAGGCATTGCACAGCTTGAGCCAACGTTCGGGAGAATCATTCGCCGCCATCAATTGCGCCGCTATTCCGGAGAACCTGATGGAAAGCGAGCTGTTCGGCCACGAGAAAGGCGCCTTCACCGGAGCCGACCGCACCCGACCCGGACGCATCGAGGTCGCCGATGGCGGGACTCTGTTCCTGGACGAAATCGGCGATATGCCTATGCCTTTACAGTCGAAACTGCTGCGTTTCCTGCAGGAAAGGGTCATCGAGCGAGTTGGCGGTCGCAGCGGCATTCCCGTTGATGTGCGGGTCATCTGTGCGACCAATAAAAACCTTGAATCGATGGTCAGGGAGGGCACCTTTCGCGAGGACCTTTTCTATCGAATAGCCGAGATGGTGATCGACATTCCACCCTTGCGAGACCGGCCCGGAGACAAGGCTGTTCTGGCCCGGCATTTCCTGACCAAGTATGCTGTGGACCGCTATGCGGGCGTTACCGGATATACCGACGAAGCCATTGCCTCGATAGAAGCCTACGACTGGCCCGGAAACGTCCGCGAGATGGAGAACAAGGTCAAACGCGCCATCGTGCTGGCCGACAGCAAACACATCCGCAGTTCGGATCTGGGCCTGAAACAGCAGGAAGACAGCCATATTGGATTGAACCTGAGGGATGTCCGTCAAACCGCGGAACGCAAGGCCGTCATGCAAGCATTGTCGATTACCAATAACAACATTTCAGCGGCCGCGAAGTATTTGGGAATTACGCGACCGACTCTGTACGATATGATCAAAAAATACGCCTTGAATCCAGACAACCCGTCCATATCGAGGGATCGAACATGAGTACTCTTTGCCGGTTATTCATTGCCAGCGCCGCCTGTCTTCCATTGCTAATGACTTCCGGTTGTAACCTTCAGTCCACTGAATCGGAAGCCACCGAGCACATCCAGCGCAGTGAAACCTACGCCAATCAGGGACAATACCGCGCTGCCTTTCTGGAAGTACGCAACGCGATACAGAAGGAAGCCGCCAACGTCAAACACGCTTTGGCTCTGGCGAATCTCTATCTGGAAGTCGGCGCCGGAGAGCGAGCGTCCGACTTGTTGAAGCCCTGGCAACAGGACTATTCCTCCGATGTCGGGCTGACTCTGGCCGAAGCCTATGTCCTTCAGGGCAAACACCTGTCCGCGCGTGAAACCCTGACCGACTTCGCCCCCCGCAATAATGAGGAGCGAGCAAGACACCTTTGGCTGCAGGCCGAGATCGAACGGCTAGCCGGGAATACCGCGACGGCTATCGACCAATACCGCTCTCTTTTGAACGATCAGCCGGATAACCCGGAGGCCACCGCCGGGCTCGCGAAAGGATTGATCCATCAGGGCAATAATCTGGAAGCGCTTGAGCAGCTTGAACAGTGGCGGACCCAAAACGGCGACCGCCCCGAACTGCTTTATCTCCAGGGGCTTATTCACTATCGACTGAACGAGCTGGATGCGGCGGCCAGTGCGCTCTCAGACGGGTTATCCGCCATGCCGCAGTCCGATATATTCCTGCCCATACGACGTCAAACCATGGGTTTGCTCTCCAGAACCCTCACAGAGCAGGGCAAACTCACCCAGGCCCAGGTCTACAACAAGATCCTGGCGGACAATACGAACAATGATATGCGGCAGAACACCGAAGCCGCTCTGGAAGCCATCGGCCAGGGTGATCTGGATACGGCCCGACTGACCCTGGAAGATCTGATCCAGCAAAACCCTGACAACGACCTGATCGCCATGTTGCTGGGCGCGGTCAAACTGCAGCAGGGTGAACTGGCAGAAGGAGAGTCGCTCCTGGCCGATAACATCGACGCCGAAACCTCTCCGGTACCGTTCATCCGCCTGGCCACCATGGCCCAGATCGACAAAGGCAAACGTGACCAGGCGTTGGCGACTCTTGAACGATCACTGCTGGCCAGACCCACGGATGTCGACCTGCTGGCCATGCACGGCATTTTGGCGTTGACACTGCCCAACAAGGCCAGCGAGGGTGTTGTGAGCTTGAACAAGGCGTTGCAAATTGATGACAGCCGAACCCGGTTGAGGCTCGCTTTGGCACAATACTATGTGCAACACGACCAGGTGGAGCAGGCACTGGGACAACTGCGATCCGCCTTCTCGCAGGCGCCCGGTGATTGGCCGACCACGAACTATTACGTCCACCTGCTGATGGAACAGGGCCATAAAGCGGAAGCCAAAGAAGTCAAAAACACCTTGATTGAAACCCGCAACGATGACGCCAATGCCGCTGTTCTGGCCGCCTTGACGGAATTCCGTCTGGGTGAGACCGACAATGCCATCCGTCGACTTCAGGATCAGGTAACGGCCAAACCGGACTGGGTAATACCACATCGTGCGCTTGCCACCATTTACCAGGAGCAACAGCAAACCGACGCCGCCATCAATGCCTACCTGAGAGCAGCCGAACTGGAACCCGATTCATTTGATTCACTGCAAATGGCCGGTCGTCTCTACGCGACCCAGCACAATCCCGATCAGGTGGCGGAATGGTTGATTCAGCTCGGCGACCAACGGCCGGAACTTGCCGTGCCCGGGGCGGCTCTGGGCGCTCAAATCCGCGTGCAACAAGGCCGGTTCGACGCCGCGCGCGCTGTCCTGGCCCAATACTCCAGCAACGACAGTGACATGCTCGATCGAGTCAATGCTCAACTCGCTTCCGCTGAAGCGGAACAGGCAGCCCGGGCACAGGAGTGGGCAACGGCCCGTGCCAAAGTGGCTGAAGCGATCAGTCTCCGGCCGAACGATCTCGGCTTCAATCTGCTCCTGGTTCGAATTGTCACCGCCGAGGGTGAGCATGCCGAAGCCCAGCAACTGCTGGACAGCATCGAGAACAAATTTGGCCAGACCGCTCCGGTCATGCTGACTCAATCCCTTGTTCTGCGACAAACCGAAGGAGAAGAGGCCGCGCTCCAGTATCTGCAAGAGCAGTGGCGACAAGATCCCGAGCCCGAATTGGCGCCTGAAATGATCCGTCTTGCGCATCGAACCGGAGCGGAGAACACGGAGCAATTGGCCATGGAGTGGGCCGAACGCCAACCCCAGTCCGCGGGACCCTGGGTCGCCTTGGCGGACATCCAGCTCAGCCAGGGCAAAGCAGTCATGGCCGAGGCCTCCTATCGTAAAGCCCTGGCCCGTGACCCCGCACACATCGCAGCCATGAATAACCTGGCCTGGCTGATCCGGGAAAGGTCACCGGAAGAGGCGTTGAACTTGTCCGGTGAAGCCGCCCGCCTGGCACCGTCAAGCGCCGCAGTTATCGATACACATGGCTGGATCCTGCATTTATCGGGACAAAATCGCCAGGCCGTGGAAATTCTACGGCGAGCCAGCCAATTGGCGCCGGATAATGCCGATATCGCCAATCATCTGAAAACGGTGGAAGCAGCACTTTGACCACTGTTGGATAATTTTACAGGTCATACGCAGGTATGGCCTGTATTAGGCCCACCCACATCGAAATGGTGTCGATATTTCTTACACCCAGCTACCTATCTCCCACTGAAACCCTGAGAAACAAGGGCATTCTAGAGGTTGGCATGTGATTCGCATCACACTTGGGAGGCGCAAATCCTGAGACTTGCGTCACATCGCCAAACCTCTCGTGAGAGTGGGACGGAAAGCCAAGGGTCTCTATGAGACAGCCTGGTTGCACTGTGGATTTGATATCTTTCCCCAACCTTTGGAGATTTTAAAATGGACCTTAAGAAGGTATTGATTCTGAGTGGGGCCATGGTACTCAGTGCTGCGGCACATGCCGTACCGACTCTGGACAATATTTACTCCGGCGCACCGAGCCTGGGCGGCAGCGCTGCGGAAAGCTTCAGCGTGACCGATACCGATGGTTACGAGGATGACTTCTTCGCGATGATCACCCTGGAACAGGCCGCTTACGAAAGCAATATGGGCATCTATTCGTACTCGACCGATGCCATGGGCAACATCGTACTCGGCGACACACTTCAGGTGTTCGATGCCGCTGATGAAACCGGCGCCATCCAAACCGTCAATTTCGACCTGTTGAACGATATTGCCTTCATTGACAACGATGGCACAGCCGGTCTGTCCATCGGTGACGACCAAGCCGGCATAAGCGGTAAGAAATTCGGTTTCTACCTGGATGTGACCAATACCGGTCACACTTACTACTCGCACACCGCCCTTAACGGTGACGGATACGACCATTTGGGCGTCTACGAGACCAAGGGCCAAGGCGGTTCGACCAATGCATGGGATCTGGTCCTGGCTTGGGAAGACATCTGGAATGGTGGTGATGAAGACTTCACCGATATGGTGGTCGGTCTGCATGACGTAATCGCCGTACCTGAGCCAGGTACTCTCGCCTTGCTGGCCATGGGCCTGTTCGGTCTGGGTGTGGCGCGTCATCGCCAGAAAGCCTGACCCTTGCAAATCTGTCCTGACAGGTAAATAAAAGCCAGCCGCCGAGCTGGCTTTTTTGTACACGGATGTACTCGTCCCGCGGAGCGCGGGAACGAATTTGTGTCGCCCCTTGGGGTGAGTAAAGATAACTCCGTTTTCCAGCCAAGTGGCTGACCGCAACGCTTTAACACGCTACTCTATCGTCCAGAGGCAAGCTTTCGCATTATGAATCAGCTGTTCTAGGACGATACCGAATGTTAAGGACTTCACTGCATAATCTGCCGCGTTCCTGGCCCTTTCTGCTCTCGACCCTTTTGGCGGTGGTGCTTTTCGCACCCACTTGGTTGCGTCTGTTCGAACTCTGGTTGAGGTTTGATCAGGTCCTGGCCCACGGACTACCCACCTTTCTTCTTTATCTGGGCCTGTTAATCGTACACCCGCCCCGGGAGAGCAAGCCCGAACCCTACTTCCGGGTCCAGAAGTCCAATTGGCCCATTCTGGGCAGTCTTTTCCTGATCACCGCTACGCTGAGTTGGGTCGTACTGGAACTGGTCAACATCGACACATTGTCCTACCTGATGCTGCCCTTCGGCATTGCCACCGTCACCTGGGTGATGCTGGGCTTCCACGCTGCAATTCGTCTTGTTCCGCACCTGCTGGTTCTGTCCCTGTCGCTACCCTTTTGGGGAGACCTAATTGCACCGCTGGTCTCCCTGGCGAGTCTGGCTGTGGGTAAGATCGTGGGCTGGATGGGTATGACCGCCTTGATCGAGGGAAGCAGCATCACCCTCCCCTACGGCCGGCTCTTGATTGCCGATGGCTGTTCCGGAATCCGATATTTCGCGATATCCATCCTATTGGCTGCCACTATCGCCTTGTTGAACGACTACCGCTGGCGCGGCTGGCTGACGGCCATTGCTTTGGCCGGGGCACTGGGCATTCTCTCGAACTGGGTACGCATCACCGGCTTGGTCATAATAGGCTATCAAAGCGAAATGCAGAGCAGCTTGATGCAAGAACACGAAACCTATGGTTGGTTAATCTATGCAGTATTCGCTTTGCCTGCGCTGTATCTGGCACCGGTAAAACGACGCGAACCATCGACGGCACAATCGATATATCGGACCAACAAGACAGGCTGGAGCTCGATCCTGATCGCGGTCCTTGTAGGCCCCGCCCTGCTGGCGTTCGCCCAAGGCAGTGTCGACAAACAACCAGCCTGGATTGTAGTCAATGAGCAGTTCCGCACCAACAGCCATGGCCGGCCACCCTTGCCCATTAACATCCCGGATATACTGCAATCGGAGCAATACCACATTCCGGATCACGACATTTGGCTCAACCTGGCACAGTACCAACGGGATCACAGCGATAAAAAGCTTGTGCCTTATATAGGGAATTCGGTGGATTCCGACCTTTGGCAGCAAATGTCGGCTCCCAAGTCGCAAAACGGAGATATTAGACTGTACCGGAATGTCATCAACCAAAAACAGGTCGCCGTGGCCCAACGGTACAAAGTCAGCCGATTCTCAACTGACAGCTACCGTGTTGCGAAATTGCTGCAAATCCCCGGCACATTCTTGAATGACAATCGTTTCGCATTAGTGACATTACAGACTTCATGCCATTCGCTTTCCTGCCAGTCTGAAATGGACCGACTGTCCGATGTCCTGGCCAACCTGAGACTGGAAACAAGAGCGCCATGAAGTGCGCAATACCTATGCCCGTCATCCAGCGAATACACCAGGGGGGGGCATCGTAAATGTCGGTGACCCAGGGCGTATTGAAGAGCTCCGGTTTCCTGGTGGCGATTCAATTTCTGCAGCGAACGCTGGGTATCATCAGCACCTTGATCCTGGCACGACTGTTGGCTCCGGAGCACTTTGGCATCGTGGCTCTGGTGACCATTGCGCTGCAGTTTTTTGAATTGCTGGTCGAAACCGGCAATCAGCAATACATCGTTCAAAAGGACAGCGTCGTCGACGACGACTTGAACACCGCATGGACCCTGGATATCCTGATGAAATCCGGTATCGCCGTGCTGATTATCATCGCTTCACCCGCCCTCGCACGATACTTCGAAACTCCAGCCCTGACCTCCGCATTGCCGATTGCAAGCCTCGCTTTACCGATTCGGGCGCTGAAAACGCCGGAACTGATGTTACTCGCCCGAAACCTGAACTACCGGCCTGTATTCTGGCTGAACCTTTGGCAAAAAGGAGTGGCCTTTGTCTTTGTAGTTGGCATCGCACTGGTACACGCCAGTCACTGGGCAATCATCATCGGCAACCTTATCTCAGCCGCCATTCTGGCGCTTGGATCTTATCGTGTCTGTGCCTATCGACCCAGTATGAGTCTGAAACGGGTTTGGCAACAATGGCATTTCTCCCGCTGGCTGCTGATGCGTGGTCTGGTCGGTTTCACGCGCTCTCAGATCGACAATTTGATGGTTTCCAAGCTTTTCGGCTCCAGTTCGCTCGGCGGATACAATCTGGTAAGGGAGCTGTCCATTCTACCGGCGGTTTCAGTGATAATTCCGATGAGCCAACCCTTGCTGGCAGCTATCGCCCAAGGGCGCGACGACCCCGCAATACTGGCCTATCGCATCCGCTTCTCCCTCGCCTTGGCGACATCGATATTGCTACCGGTCAGTGTTTTCATGCTGGCCTATCCGGAACTCATTGTCACCGTACTTCTGGGCCAGGATTGGCAGCCCTATGCTCATTTAATGGCCGCTTTCGCACTGTTTTTCATTACGTTCTGCCTCTTCGCGTTGATCAGTGATGCGGTGATAGCGTTGGGCCGCGTCAAATCATTGTTTATTTTTGATCTTAGCTCCACAATTCTCATCTTTACGATCCTGTGGTTGTGGGGTAGAGACTCCCTCTGGAATATGGCATGGCTCCGGGGATGGCTGGCCATGGCCACGACTTTGGCACTGTTGGTCGTGTTGAATCGATGGTCGGCGCTGGGACTGCGACGCTACCTCTGGCTCTGTCTTCCATCGGCGCTGGGCTGCCTGTCCGGACTGGGATTATCAGAGTGGACGAGCAACTATGCCACAGGGGGGTTGCCTGGGTTGATGTTACTGGGGGCCGTGTTCATGGCTGGCTGGGCCGGTACAACACTCACGTTGCTAAACGTAGCCTATGCACGATCGGAGGAATTCAGACACGCCCGACGATTGGTCGAATTGGCCTTGCTTCACCGGCCGTTTCGGCAACGCACAACCTCACATTGATCCCTTTATGAGTTAGGGAAAACCGTTATACTGATCATCCACAAAACGGACTTTGGCACGGGCTGACTTATGGAACCCATAACCGTTCAATTACTGGAACAATACGGCATCACTCGACACGGCGAACCCATTAAATTTGGCATGCCTGTTGCTCGTGGTGAACTTACGCCGAAACAATCTCTGTGTCTGACAGATAACGAGCAGACCTCTTACCCCCTCCAGTACCGGCCCGTGGCGTACTGGCCTGATGGCAGCGTTCGCTGGTTGCTGATCGATACTTTGGTCGACATCCCCGCTTTCGATCAACGCTCACTTAAGTTAATGCCCTGCGGTCACGCCAATGATTCCCACATTGTACGGTGCGAATATCTACGGGATGTAATACTTGTCCATACAGGAGCCGCCACTTTTCAAGTGGACCTGCATCAGCCGGCCTGGTCTATGATGGACAGTCCCGGCGAAGGAGAGGCCCGCTTACAGTTGATCGACACGTCGGGACGCCCTTGTCTTGGGCAGGTCGTCGAATGGGAGCCGGAGGAAAGGGACAGCAAGGTTCGACTGACACTTAAAGCCACAGGTCGTTGGCTACAATCGGATAATTCCGTGTTGGCCCACTTTCAGTGCCGACTCAGTTTTTATCGGGACAGCACCCGGGTCGATGTCGAATATTGCTTACACAACCCCAAACGGTCCCAGCACCCTGGGGGGCTCTGGGACCTCGGAGATCCCGGGTCCATACACTTTCAGTCAACATTTCTTGAGCTTCAGACCGGACAACAGGTCGAGAGGAGCCTGGCTCTAGGGTCCAGTGAAGAAACCAGCCCTGAGCTGCCATTGTCTGGTACCGTCACTCTTCATCAGGCATCCAGCGGGGGCCAACACTGGGACAGCAAGAATCACGTGGATGCGAGTGGATGCATTACGCCTGAATTCATTGGTTATCGCCTGTCGGACAATCAGGGGCGCGTGCTGAAGTCCGGTTTGCGACCCGATCCAGTGATTTTCGTTCGATCCGAAAGCAACAAGTTTCAGATCAGTATGCCTCTGTTCTGGCAAAACTTCCCGAGTGCATTAAGTGTCTCGGAATACGTGGTTCAATGCCATTTCTTTCCGCCACTGGCTACAGGAGCACACGAACTACAGGGCGGAGAGCGGAAAACTCAGAGTGTCGCGATTGACTATGGTGCCGAGCTTTCGACTTTAACGGGTACACACTACCCATTGATCCCACAATACGATACTGAATGGGTATCCAAAACCGATGCCTTTCCCTGGTTCAGACCTCTGAAGCAGGATGATTCGTTACAAGCCTTGCTTGCGCAAAGCCTTGTAGGTGACAACAACTTCTTCCGCAAGCGTGAAGTCATTGATGAATATGGCTGGCGAAACTTCGGGGATATTTTCGCGGATCATGAAACCCTGTATCAGCCCGAAGGCGATACTCCGTTCATTTCACACTACAATAACCAATACGACGCGATATACGGGTTTGCCCGACAGTTCTTGCTGACTGGCGATTGCCACTGGTTTACCTTGATGGACGACCTGGCTCACCATGTCTGCGATATTGACATTTATCATACCCAAGAAGACCGAAGTGAGTACAACAACGGCTTGTTCTGGCATACGGATCACTATCTGGATGCCCGCACAGCAACGCATCGCACCTACAGCCAACACAATAATACCAGTTCTATTCCCGGTCAGACCGGTGGCGGTCCGGGTACAGAGCACTGCTACACCACAGGATTGAAATACCATTACTTTCTGACTGGCAACCCTTCCTCCAAGTCAGCGGTCAAAGAACTGGCCGACTGGATGATTGCCTTACATGAAGGCAGTGATGGACTCCTAGCTCAGTTGCTATCGATTAAAAAAATCGAGTTGAACCAGCTCAAGCAGTTGTTCAAGGGAAAGGCGCCGCATCCCTACCGTTACCCTTTCACACGGGGGACGGGAAACTACATCAATTCGCTGATCGACGCATTCGATGTCACCCAAGACAGCCAATATTTACGTCGCGCCGAGTACGTCATTCGAAATACGGTTCATCCCGACGATGACATCCAGGGAAGAGGTTTGGAGAACGTTGAGGTCGCCTGGTCCTATGTTGTCTTTCTGACCAGCCTCGCACACTACTTGTGGCTAAAAGAGCGGCTCGATGAAGAGGGTGCTCATTACAACTATGCCAAAGCCAGCCTGTTAAACTATTGTCAGTGGATGCGCCGGCATGAAGCTCCCTTCCTCATGCACCCTGAAAACCTTGAGTACCCAAACGACACCTGGGCCGCTCAGGACATCCGTAAGGCCATGTTGATGTACCTGGCTGCGGAATACGACCAAAAGGATTCGGGTGGCTTTCATAGAAAGGGTCAGGAGTGGTTAAATTATGTTTGCCGTCACCTGGAACAAAGCGATACCAGTTACTTTGCGAGAATCCAAATCATCTTGTTGCAGAATTTTGGTCCCCACCTTTTACAACCGAATGACAATTTCAAAGGGCGTGCGATCCCCACATCGCAAAGGTCCGACCAGTTCGGCCCGCCGCCAAAGCTGACGACTACACGTATTGCTGCCAAGATCGCCACTAAACTGTTCAAGGGCGTACTGACATTTCGCCCGACCAGGGAACGAGCTTGGCTACAAGCAAGGGTAGACCGATAATGGTTATGAAAGCCGCACTCAAGACCGCCGTAAAAAAGGTATTCCTGCTCCTTTTACTGCCGTTGTACCTGCTTCTTCAACTGTTTACCTTGTTTGGACAGTCGGACAGCCTGTTCCAGAGCCTGTCTCAATGGCTGAGCCTGATCCCGGGGAAACTGGGCATCTATTGTCGCGCGGCTTTTTACCATTGGGCATGCCCACAAACGTCGGACGACATCTGTATCGGATTTTTAACAGTCCTGTCACACCGGAATACGACGTTGAAACGAGGTGTATATATTGGACCACAGTCCAATATTGGGATGTGTACGATCGAAGAGGATACGCTGCTCGGCAGTGGCGTTCACATTCTCAGCGGCAATAAACAGCATCTATTTGACGATACCCAACAACCGATACAGCAACAGGGTGGCACCTACACTAAAATCCTCATAGGTCGGGATTGCTGGCTGGGCAACGGAGCTCTGGTCATGGCAGATATTGATCAACAAGCCATCATTGCGGCCGGAAGCGTGGTCATTCGGCCAGTCGAAGCCGGTGCAGTCTATGGCGGCAACCCGGCACGCTTCATTCAATCGCGGTTCTCTAAACAGTCCAACCACAATCAATCATCGAGACAAACGGTGGAGCCAACCTGACATGAGCGGCATTACCGATTCCATATACCAAATCTCCCCGCCCTGGCTTCAGAACCTCCTGATTTCAGCCTATGGCTATCAATTATACCGAAAGCGCTATACCGGTCTTTATCATGATATACGACGCTCGATCGATGCGGCCAAGATCCTGACAAGAGATGAGCTTGAAGCCTATCAGGCGGAAAGGCTGCACCAGATGGTCAAATATTGTCGCGGGTCCATTCCTTATTATCAAAAGCTTTTGGCAGACTGGGGTCTCAGCGAACAGGACTTTACCCATACCCGGGATCTGACAAAGCTACCGGTTCTCGATAAACAAACCATTCGTAAACGGGCTAATGAACTTCGTAACCCTGAAATCCGTCCGTACATGGTTCAGCATACCAGTGGAAGTACGGGTACTCCGCTCGTTCTCAATGTTGATGAGTATACCTACAAACTGGCTATGGCCCTGGTGGTCGACCACGAAGAGCAACACGGTGTACGATTTGGTGCTCGCCGTGCGACTTTTGCCGGACGTATGATTCAACCCGTTGAAAACATGAACCCACCGTTTTCACGATATAATCGCGCTGAGAACCAACGATTATTTTCCAGTTACCATATCAACAATAGCAACTTCCCTCACTACCAGCGGGAACTGGACCGGTTCGCACCCGAGGAGATTATTGGTTACCCGTCGGCCATCTACGATATTGCCAGTCAATACCATCATTTCGGTGTAGCACCTCAGTTCAGGCCCAAGGTCGTGATTACGAATTCGGAAACACTGATGGATTGGCAGAGAACTCGAATCGAGACTGTATTCAATTGCCCCGTGCGAGATTATTACGGGACAGCCGAGTATGTACTTTTTTCGGGGCAATGCAGCAAGGGCATGTATCACCTCAACCCTGTCATCGGAATGGTAGAGACGGTCGATACCGAAGATCGACCGGTTACCGACACAGCCGGGGAAATATTGGCCACCAGTTTAACAAACAAGGCCATGCCGCTTCTTCGATACCGAATCGGAGATACTGCAATTCTGGGTAGCAAGCGGTGCGCTTGCGATTCAGACTTACCCTACTTCCGGCAGATACTCGGCCGTACCGATGATGTCATTCTGACCGAAGATGGTAAGCGAATTGGTCGTATCGACCACATATTCAAAGGGCTCAGTGGAATACAGGAAGCTCAAGTGATTCAGGAACGATTGAATCGATGCAGGATTAAAGTTGTAACCGCACAACCAGGGGTGGCTATCGACGAAGCTTTGCTGAAACAGAATTTATTAACGCGCACCGGACAAAGTATGCAAGTCGACATCGAATACACCCGGGCTATCGAACGGGGCGCTAACGGGAAGTTCAAAGGCGTTGTCAGTCTCGTGGGAGATACGCAGAGATGATGCATGACGATGATATGGAATGGCCTTTAGTATCCATTGTCCTGCCGGCTCACAATGAAGCAAACTCCATCAACGCCTGCCTGGATTCAATTATGGCTTCTGATTATCCCAGGGACCGGTTTGAAACCATCCTGGTGGACAACTCGTCAACAGATGGAACACCCGATTTGGCACGTCAGTTTCCCGTGGAAGTATACGAGTTACCCAACGTCAATGTCGGCGCAGTCCGAAACTATGGAGCTGGGAAAGCAAACGGATCCATCCTGGCGTTTCTGGATGCCGATTGTGTAGTGGACCCGAGGTGGCTGAAAAAGGGGGTGGAGACTCTACAGAACTTGAGCGTCGATGTTGTCGGGGGTGGCATCAAGCTGGGGGCGTCACCCAGTTGGGTGGAATCTTTCTGGCTTCTTGAGTGTCGCCATGGTTCAACCAGGCCCACCGAACTGATCGGCTGTAACATTTTTATCCGAAAATCCGTATTCGAGTCTGTGGGCGGTTTCAACGAACAGATTACCTCGGGCGAAGACACCGATATATCGAGAAAACTCAAGGCATCCGGTCATTCAGTACCTGTAATTACTGATTTGGCGGTTGTTCACTTGGGAAATGCAAAAAGTATGACTTCTTTCATTCGCCGGCAACAGTGGCATGCTGAGAATTATATATCACACTGGAAGTCTTCCATCGCCGACCCGGTTTTTTATCTCGTCTTATGGTTTACTCTGATGGTAGCTTCGAGCTTTTTCTTTATTGCGTTGAACCAGACTTTTACAGGCTTAGCTGCGGCACTGGCCGCGCTGCTTCCGGCAGGAATTTTGTCCCTGAAACGACTAAAGCGAGCATCCACACAGGAATTTAACCCGGTGAAGCTCGCTTTGATATTCAGCCTGGATGTGCTTTATTTGGCCGGACGCTCCCTCGGTTTACTTCGAGGGATGATCCGTGAAATCACAAAACGCCTACTGTGAAACCTGTATCTGCACATTGTTCGGCGGTAACGGCGAATTGGGCAGAGTGGTGGAGATTACAATATCGTCGTATGCTCGCCACTCCTGACGTTGCACCTGTGTTTCATCGTAAGCATGAAAATGAGAGTTACCTCCGAAAGACACCACGTTCCACTTGGCTGACCCGTCACTGTTGTGACCCATCCAAGGAATTTGATGATTTTTGAAGATCAACTGGCCGTCCATCCACTGCTCCAGAACCCCATCAAACACCCCCGGGCCTGAGTTCATTTTCACGTGGAACTCGATTTTATGCCACTCATTCCCCCACAGTTCATCGTGAGAGACAGTTCCCGAGACCGGTTCACCAGTGATCAGGTTAAACAGGCTGTCAATCGTGTTGTCGTTGGTACCGTCCCCATTCAAGTCACGGATGTTGTCATCGAAGTTGAGCGATGCACTACCATTGCCGAACTTACGCGGCATGTTGATGGTGCTTGGATTGTTCATCAAGTAGTGATCGCTGGTCGGGTGGCCACGCAACGCCAATTTGTTGCGAGCCCCGTAAGAATTGGCTTCATAATCCCACAGCACGATGGGACCATTGGGTCCGTCGCCAAATGCCTTGTACAGGTTTCCGGCATCCGGATCCCAACTGGAGACCCTGAATAACTTGGTCATGCCGGTCTCACCATAGGGTGTCCACTCGGGATCAAACCGAATCCAGAAACTGACGTAGAGTTCGTCATAACCTTCCGGGAAGTACTGGGTCAACATCGAATCGGAACCCCAATACCAGTCCGGCCCGTTGCTGTCGCGCCATGCTACCATGCTCTTACCGACACCACCCCGGGCCTTATCCGTGTTACTACCGAGAATCTCGATGGATTCATGGCCATTCGGATATCCGGTGGAAGGTGAGAAGGCAGGATCCTGGCGAATCGCGTACCAGCCCTCGGGCATTACGTGGGAGCCGGCGGTCTGAACGCGATCAGTGCTGTGCATGGCACTGGTCCAATCCGCCTGGTCATCAAAATTTTCTTCGAACAGAATTTCGGCGGAAGCGCCGAGACTGATCCCTGAAAATACGATACTAGCTACCATGCCGAAAGGAGTCGCTTTCATGAACTTGCTCATTCTCAATTTGCCTCTAGTGGTACAGCTGTTTAAGCATGGGCCTATAGTAGGTTTGCAAGAATCAAACACAACTGCCAATTCCAAACCCCTGTCACAAACTTACATTAAACAACTGTTCGTCAAAATATGGGCGTATCCCTTTCAAATACTGCACGACTGTGAGTTGCCCCACAGTTTCTCTTAATAAAACAATGGTCGAATGACCGGGCTTTCGACCATGCATTCTTCGACTGAGAGACGAATCACAACTGAACAGGTACTGGTTCAAAACTCGCAGGTCTGGATTCTGTTGCCACGTAACCTGAGCCTGTCTGCTCATTCATACTCGTCAAATTTCCCAACATGAAACACGGCCTATTGGTTCAAGGCATGAACCTGACCCTGTATGGACAATTCGGCCAAATCAGCAATCTTCCTGTATTGCTCTTCCAGCAATGCCTGATATCGCTCATTGTGATAGCTCAAGGACAAGCCATCGTTCAAACACCGTTCTGTCAGTAGTTGGAATTTCTCAACCAATTCGTTGGTACTGAAATCATTGATATCAACATGAAAGTCGCCCAGACCAATATCGTCCAGTAGCTCTGCGGCCTTTCGATAGTAGCAGACTCCCAGAACCGGCTTATTCAGCTGCAAAGGTAATACCGTGGCGTGGAATCGAGTGGCCACTATCAGATCTGCGCCGTCGATGACCCTCATTAACTCCCCGACTTGCTGACTCTTGGCGCAGGACACCCGGTCCATATACGGTGCAATCTCTGGATCACTGACCAGTGTTTGATGCATTTCATCCACCAACAACTCGTCTTTTGCCTGGGTGCTGAACAAAGTGAGATGGTGCCCTTTCTTCAATACATGACGGCAAAGATCTGTCAGCTTGCCCACATAGGCCGAAAATTTCTGATCGTCTGCCTGGTACCAATATCGCCGATCAAATACCGGCATCGGGTTTACAGCCACATGAAAGGCCCCCTCTTCCAACTTCGGTTGGTGCCCGGGGGAAGGATATCGAAGCGCATGAGCCAGATCCGGGTAGACCGGGGCATCGATCGATATTCGGGATTCAATCAATCGCTTTGACCCTTCGTCTCGGTAGGACACATAGTCCGCTCGTTTCAAGGCGACGCGAAGCATCCAAAAACTCAACCGCCGTTCGAGCGGACCAGCGCCGATGCTAACATAGGCAACTTTGGTATTGGCCATCCTGGCCAGTAAGGTCCATTTCATTAAGGTATACGGAAATCCCCAGGCTCCACCAAAGTTATCCAGGAATTGATTGGAACCGGTAATCAGAAGCAGATCCATATCATCGAGATAGCGTCTGCCGGACTTCAGAAAGCCAACTTCCTGCTTTAACCCATGCCAACCGTCCAGTATTCGGCCCAGTGTTTTTACGCCAAGTTTCAGACCCGGGATTCGTTTCAGGGTAGCTTTTAACCCGGTATTATTGGGTGTTGAATGGCTCTTGCTTATAGAGGAACTGTTTTGTCGCGTGGAAGTCGGTTCCCGGGCCGGCTTGAAAAAATCCTTACGGTAACGAATCGGGAATGCTTCCACGCCATGACGTTCACGACTGTCGTGGGGATTGATGGACAAACATACGATGTCACAGTCGGGTATGTGGTGTCTCAGGTTTTGGATTACGGCTTCGATAATGGCTTCATCACCAAGATTCCTGTTGCCGTAGTGTCCGAAAACACCAATTTTTATGGAGCCCTTTTGCATAATGGATGTTTGTTCCATAGTAACAGGTTAACGTTTTAACCAAGCATCACTTTGCGTAAGTGAAAAGCCTCGGCAATGGTTGACGATGAATGGCATTCCATACCGCGAATGCGCATCAAAGACCAAAACAGGTCGTCGGTGAACCAAGACTTTGTTTGTTGAGAATTATATATTTTCTGAAGCAGCCTAATTTTTCGTTCACCCTGAGCCTTGGTCAATGGAATAAAAGCACCGGGCACTCCTAAATCGCCATCCCACTTCGGAATCTCATATTCTAGAATCTGGTGATTACGGAATGTATTCCAAGTCAGTTCACAAACCTGACGATGATCCTGGTGTAAATCGTGGCGATAATGTGTAAGTATCAGGTCGGGATTCGCGATTTCTCGCTTTAAGCGTTCAAAGGTCTCCTTGACTCTTTCCACATGAGCGGGAAGAAATCCATCCTTGAAATCAAAAATGTGAACGTTCAATTCACCAGCGTTACCCGCGAATTCCACCGCTCCTTCTTCAGCTTCCATCCGTCGCTGTTCGTTGGATACAAAAACCACCCAGGTAACCTTAAGACCCGGATAGTCTTCCAGCAACTTAAGAATGCTTCCCCCACATCCAATCTCGATATCATCGCAATGGGCGCCAAGGCACAGCACATGAGGTTGTTCGATACCTTCAAAGATTTTTGCCGTCAGCATGCCTATTCCTTCGATCTCCATACGGCCCAGGGACAATCACCACTTGCATAAAGCTCGTCAAATGCCTGCTTATCCTTGAACGTATCCATACACTTCCAGAAGCCGTCGTATTGATAGGCGACCAACTGATTTTCAGCGATCAGTCGCTCGAAAGGTTCATGAACCAGCTCCTCGCCGTCCCTGACGTAGTCGAATATCCGCTTCTTGAAGATGAAGTAGCCACCATTAACGGTCAAGCCGGTATTGGTCGTGTCCTGGATGCTATGAACGGTGCCGTCGTCGTTTAAACGCACATAATGGAAGGTTTGCTGAGGTTTCACGCAGAGAAAACAGGCGACCTTGTCCGTTCCCTGGAAATACTCCAGCATCTGGTTCAAAGGCACGTCGGATAGACCATCGGCGTAGTTGGCCATGAATAGATCATCAGGGTCCAGATCATCCAGGTATTTCTCGACCGCTTTCAGTCGCATGCCGATGTTTGACTTCAAACCCGTATCGGCAAAGGTTATGCGCCAGTCATGAATGTCGGTCTTGACCAACTGAGCTTTGCCCCCTTCGAGAACGAAGTCGTTCGTCAGGCATTCATCATATTTCAGGAAATAGTCCTTGATGACATGCGCGTTATGACCCAAACACATGATGAAGTCCTTGTGACCGAAATGAGAATAGAACTTCATCAGATTCCAGGCGATGGGACGGTGTCCAATCGGTACCATGGGCTTGGGAATGCTGTCCGAGTATTCACGCAGACGCATACCCAGACCTCCACAAAACAAGACCACTTTCATAACACAGGCTTCCGGTTCCTAGAGTGAGTTAGAAAAATCGATTGATCATGTCGCGACGCAACTGATCGATCTGCCGGTTATCGGGTAGAATCACATCGTCGTACGTCAGGGCTTTGTCTATCGGTACATCACGCTTCATGACACAGCCTTCGGATACACCCATCGGCAGTAGGTTATCTTTCAGGCTGACATCGAAGTTATCGATTAAAGTGTAGTTGGTATAGCCACCGATGCCATCGAGTGTGTCGCCCGCTTTCAGGTCCCGCTTGGCGATGGCGACGGCTTCACACTGCGGCGCGCCTTTAGGTGCGACCGCCGCATCTCCGCACAGAACCCCGCGAGCCACCGTGATCGGGATTTCCAACTGGGGTAAATGAAAGGGTGTATAGAATATATAAAAGGGTCCGTCACCCATCTTCAGATATTTAAGATAGTCCTGCTTCATCGGGTGCTCGGTATGTCCGACCACAAATGCACCGGTGTACGGCGCAGCTCCCAGCAAAAAATCTACGATACCTTTACCGGGCTGAAAGGCGCCTTCCGGGAAATGTTGCAGACTGGTGCGGACATCGTCGCACGCCACTCCGTGCATTCCACGCTTTCCCACTCCAAATCCGAGGGCATTGGCCGTTACCGTGAGTTCCATCGACAACTTGGTGCCGTCGACAAATGACGTCATCATATGCGGTTTCTGGTTATTCGCCTCGGCAAAGGCTCGCTGAGTCTCCGGTGTCCGATGCACATCATAGAACCCTTTCAGGTTGCCGGCACCGACCACCTCCAGCCCCATGGTGCGTACATGCCGTGCCAGATTGGATGCGACACCCGGTTCATCGCCGTCAGAGTTGGAGTAAACAACCCCGCGTTCATCAGCATAGGCTTTCAATAAAGGGCCGACCGTGGCATCCATTTCGCAGTTGAGAACAAAAGTATGTTTGCCCGCCTGAATCGACTTCAAAGCTGCGTAGGCACCATACTCCACTTCACCAGTGGTCTCTATTACAGCATCAATGTCCGGTGCGTCGATGACCGCATCCAGATTGTCTGTCACCGCGTGACCCCGACGGGCAATAATATCCTGTACCTGGCCGACGGTATTGACCGTCTCGACGTTGTCGGCACCGGCTTGCCGGTAGGTTGCCAGGGCATTGGGCGGTGTTCGGTTCACAATAACCGCCAGATGGATAGCGGGAAACGAACTTAAAATCTGGGAGGCGATGTGCTTGGCACTGTAACCTGCGCCAACCATGGCGACCCGTATGGGTCGGTCTTCTTCCAGTCGTTTGGCGATCGCTGTATCGACGATGATCATGGCAATTCCCCGTTTTGCGCTAGCCGGTATGATCCGGCCATTGAGTGTCGTTGTCGGATATGACCGTTACTTCCATCGGCCACTGAATATTGAAAGACGGATCATTGTAGCGCACTCCAGTAGCGGACTCAGGGTGATAGAACTCCGACGTCAGGTAGTACATTTCGGTATCATCCACCAGCGTTTGGTAACCCGTAGCGCAACCCTCGGGCACATACAACATCGTGGCATTATCCTGGTTCAACTCCAAACCGAACCATTGTCCGTAGGAGGGTGAATCAGTACGAAGGTCAACAATCACATCGTACATAGCTCCACGCGAACATCGGACGATTTTGACTTCCTGGTGGGGGGCTCTTTGATAGTGGAGGCCTCTGAGCGTACCTGCCGTACGGCTGACGCCAATATTCGACTGGCGAATCCGGGTCACCAGTCCCATTTTCTCAAATTCCTGTTCACACCATAAACGGCCGAAGAAGCCACGATCGTCCCCGATTCGATTGACGTCGATAATATAGGCTCCCGCGATGGGTGATTCGGTGAAGTTCATCTTGGTTCGGCTCCTTCCCGGTAATACTTGAGCCGAGCAGGCGCACGGCTCATCTAGGCTGAACTAGATCTGCCAGCGCAGATCGGTGTTCAATTTTCCGTCTTCGATCAGATTCATGATATGAGCGATGCGCTTGTACTTGATGCCTTCATAGTCGTCCCGTCCAAGACCGAATCTCAAATAGGACTGGTAGCATTGTTCCACGCCTTGACGCGCTGTCCATCGGGTGCTGAAGTCCGGAAACACGCGATGTATCTTGTCGAAACTAACACGGTAGGATCGCAAATCGGGACCCGCATCTTCAGCGTACTCTATCTCGCAACCGGGAACGGTCTCCTTGACGAAGCGCGCCAGATCCCGCATCTGGTAATTTTCTTCATTGCTGCCGACATTCACAGCCAAATTGTGAATCACGCTCTGTTCCGCTTTCAATGCACAAACTACTGCCTGTGTGATGTCCTCTATGTGAACCAGCGGTCGCCACGGAGTGCCGTCACTCTTCATCAGGATCTTGCCGGTAGTGTGTGCCCAGGCAACAAGGTTATTGATTACCAGGTCGAAGCGAATACGCGGCGATACGCCATAAGCGGTCGCATTACGCAGGAAGACCGGGCTGAAACCATCGGTAGCCATAGCGGAGACGTCTCGTTCAACCAATACCTTGGATTTGGCATACGGTGTCACGGGGTTGAAGTCTGCGGTCTCGTCCAGCACATCCTCACCTGCTTTGCCGTACATGCTGCAAGAGGAGGCGAACAGAAAGCGCTTCACGCCTACATCACGCGCCATTTCCGCCAATCGTACGGATGCATGGTAGTTGATGTCGTAGGTCAGGTCCGGATTGATGTTACCGAGAGGGTCGTTAGACAGGGCGGCGAGATGTACGATAGCGTCAAAACCCTGCAAATCCTCTTTTTCGACGTCGCGGACGTCTTTATTGATAGAGGGTACCTCCAATGGTTCATCGCCGTAGGTGCAATACCGATACAGGTCGGTGTCGATGCCGGTGACATCAAACCCTTCTTCCAACAGCATGGGCACCATCACTGTTCCAATAAATCCCTTGTGCCCGGTTACCAGTACTTTCATAGTCGCTCCGTTACTCCAGTTAACCTTTCAAGATGCCAAATCGGATCAGATCCACCAATTCATTCTTCATATACGTCTTGTGCCAATAGGCCCGCTTAATCAGGAAACGGCTGATTATCGCCTTGTCCTTCAACGGTATCGGTGCCTGATAAACGGCCTTGTAAAATTCATATATGCTACGCCAGGTTTGCATGACAAGCCTACGCTTTGCCGGATTCCAGAAATCTTTCTGGCGATCTATGTCCTTGCGATCCCAACTACTGGCCTGAGGATGCATGCGTCGGTTAAATAGGTGTTCCGGGATTTCCCGAAACTGGCCATAAAGTGACAGTTCACCGATCAAATTAATGTCCGATGCGAGGTAATCACCGAGCAGCGCGGTTCGCTCCAGAACATCTCGCCGAATCAAGCCGTACATCAGGTTTTGCAGCCCGATATTGTGAATACACTCTTTGAATCGTTGGGAGACTACCGGGTTCGTCAGGTTAAGGTTGTCTTCATAGTCCGAGGTAACGAGGCCGTTCTCGTCAATGATTTTACTCTTACCGTAGGCCAGAATGACCTCCGGTTCAGAATCCAGTACCGACACGCAACGTTCGATCAGCGTCGGTTCGATGGGGTCGTCAGCGTTTTGCCAACGGAAATAAGGTGCCTTGGCGGGTTGAAAGCAACACGTGTAGTTTTTGGCGGCGCCAAGATTAAGCGGGTTGCGTATGTAGTGAATCCGGTGGTCACGGCTGGCGTAATCACGGCAAATGGTCTCGGTTCGATCCGTGGAGGCGTTGTCGGCTATGAACAGGTCGAAATCGTCGAATGTCTGACTGAGAACAGAATCCAGCGTTTCTTCGAGGTAACGTTCACCATTATAGACAGGCAAGCCTATGGCTACTTTTGCTACTGATGAGGAGGGAACAACTGACATCCTTGCATCCTTTGCTTGATCGTTGGGCTTTCCGTGCATTGAATCCTTATACCCTTCGAGCCCGACAGAAAGACGGCCCTTACTTCCTTTCCGCGTACACCTTATACCACGAGAGAGGGGCGGCTGAACAGTTTTTTCAATCACAATGATTTTAGTCGAACTCGAACAGGTTTCAATCCGGATCTGTGTTCGATTTGGTAACTCATTGATAATACGGGCAATCTGTCTAACACTGGCATTCAGGTATCATTGCTATTAGCCTATCAGGGTCTTGTAACCCAACAAGGAAGTCTCCCGGGGTACGACTCAAGGAATATTCTTATGAACCCACTTCTCTTTATTCCAATACGACCTAAGCTCTTTAAGATACTGATTCCTTTGTTACTGATCGCCCTTCTAGTTGTTGCTGCTTGCGATCCTTCAACACCGTCAACGTCATCGGCCGAATCCCGGTTCACCCTGGAAATACTGGACAGTCATGGCCCCCGTGCTCCATGGGGTAAAACGCTGGGGGATATCAATGGAAATGGCTTACTCGATGTAGTCGTCGGAGGCCACCAGCCCCGGCGCTTGTCTTTGGGCGAGCGACTGCTTCGCAAGGTCGGACTGTTCGATCGAACCGGCGCGGGTGGGGAACTGGTGTGGTACGAAAACCCGACCTGGCAGCGCCACTCTATAACCGAAAATTATAAAGTTCGCACCGACATTGAAGTCGCCGACATCAACGCCGACGGACACAATGATATCGTTTTAGTCGCCGATCAGGGGGTTATCTGGCTCAAAGGCCCCGAATGGGCTCCCAAACGCATCAGCCCGCTGCTTCTGCATGATCTCGAAGTCACGGATCTGGATCTCGATGGCGACCTCGACTTGGTCGGACGCAACCAAAGTCTGTTCGGCCACCATGACGGACATCTTGTTCATATACTGCGGCAAGACGACGGTCAGCGTTTTTCCCATATCCACATCCCCTCGGTACACGGCGAAGGTTTGGCCGTTGCGGACATGGATAGGGACGGATACCCGGACATCGTGGTCAATCAGCAATGGCTGAAGAACCCGGGGACAGTAAGCAACGATATCGACTGGAACACCAGGGACTATGCCGGTGACTGGTCCTGGCCCGACGTCTTCATCGATGTTGCCGATATCAATCGGGATGGCCGGCCGGATATCGTGCTTTCGCCTGCCGAGCAGGCCGGTCAATACTATCGTTTGTCCTGGTTCGAAGCACCCTCTGATCCAGATGGAACATGGCGAGAAGAAGTGGTCGATGCTCGCGTCGAGGCGGCGCACCATTTTGTAGCAGCCCTCGACATCGACGGCACGGGGGACCTCGATATAGTGACGGCGGAAATGAACCAGGGCGAAGGCGATAATCCAGTCAAACTCTATATGAAAAGTGAAGAAGGTTGGCGCCGGAATCGCATTTCCGAGCTTTCTTCCCACAGCATGCGTGCGGCGGACATCGACAATGACTTCGATATCGACTTGATGGGTACCAACTGGCAGTTCGAGGACGATAAGGACTACGAGTACCCGGTTTACCTCTGGCGCAACCAGTCTAGCTCCCGAATCGGATGGCGACGCCACTTGATTGACGATAGCCGGCCGGGGCAGGCGACTTTCATTCTCGCCGCCGACCTGAACGGTGACGGTGCGACCGATCTGGCCAGCGGCGGCCACTGGTATCGACAACCCGAGTCACTTGGCAGTACCTGGACTCGAACCCCATTTGGCGATCCCGCGGCCAACGTGGCACTGCTGAAGGATTTTGACGACGATGGCGATGTCGATGTCCTGGCATCGGGTTGGCGGGGTTACAACCAGCAACCCGGTCTGCTCAGACGCCTTTTGAACCGGCTCGGCATTCGGGAGTACGACTATGAGCAGTCCGGTGACCAACTTGCCTGGGCCGAGAACGACGGCCAAGGTCGATTCGAGCTCCATACCAATATCGAACCCGCGAGCGGAGACTTTTTACAAGGCATCGACTGGGCAACCGGGATACAGGGCGGGCCACAGGCTATATTGTCCTGGCATCGACAGAACGAAGGCCTGCAAGCCTTATCAGTTCCGGTAGAACCCACCCATAGCATCTGGCGCTGGCGACGGATATCGGATTTCTCCCAGGACGAAGCGATAACCGTGATTGACCTGGACGGCGACGAATCGCCTGAAATTGTCACAGGCACGGCTTGGCTTGCGCGCAGCAACTCGGGCTGGGAGACCCACTGGATCAGCCGCACCCGGGAACGGCCCGACCGGCACCGCCTTGTCGACCTCAATAATGACGGTCGACTGGATATTGTCGTAGGCTTCGAATCGGCCAGCCGTGCCGGCAAACTGGTCTGGTACGAGCAGCCTGAAGACCTTTACGAGCCCTGGCTGGAACACCCACTGCCCACCCTGACAGGCCCTATGAGCCTGGGCATCGGGGACATTGACCTAGACGGTGATATAGACATTATCGTCGGTGAGCATGATCTCGACCAACCCGACCAGGCTCGCTTGGTCTGGCTGGAGAATCGGAACGGGATGGGCAGTGACTGGCGCCCCCATCTCATCCACCGGGGCGACGAACATCACGACGGAGCCTTAGTAGTGGACCTGGACGGTGATGGAGACCTGGATATCGCATCGATCGGGTGGAGCCATGGTAAGGTCCTGGTCTATGAGAACCTCATTCGTTGAAAGGCTCCTTACCAAAGAAACGGATCTTGATGCCGTCGATGACATTGATTTCAAACAGGAATAGAACCCGTCGATACTGGTCGTGCATACGGTAAAGCATCGCTTTCCAGGCCGGCAGGGGTTTGCAGTCGGTCTGGATTTCATAGCCAAACCGGATCAAGGTGTCTCCCGCCACACTCTCGAAGGTTCGAATCTGTTCCGGTGACATCTGGGTCTTCCATTTATTGTAATTACTGCCTTTGACACTTTGAACCAGACGGTTCTTAGTCGACTTGTCTATGGTCTCATCGAGAAAGCCGTATACGCGATCAATGTATGACTCCGTTTCTTCGATCAACCCTTCGTAGCTTAATTCCCACAAGTTACCGCGGGCTTTAATACGATCAATCGTCTCGGCTTTGTCATTGAGACGGGCCCAATATTCTGCGCATCGCATGACATTATTTGGACCCCAGTTTTTCTGCAACAGAGACAAGGCCACGTCGCGACCGTCACGCACAATATAAACGAACTTGGCATCCGGAAAGAGAGTGAACAGAATATCCACATCGCCCAGATAGTGAGGGGTTTTATCCCCCCAGGCCTGATAACCACTCATGGCTTCCCGCCTCAACACCAGACGGTTGACAATATTGGCGTACCGATAGTCCCCGTCCAACGAGTGGTAAAATTCATCAATATCCAATTGCAGTCGCCATTGCTGGACCGGTCTTTCGGCCAGGATGTCTTCCATCAAACGGCGAAAAGAGCCTGCATTGGAAAGATCACCGTAACGGTCAAGAATCTTGTAATATTTAGTGATGAAATGGGTTTCCACAGGCACCCCAAAGCGGGTGTTTTCCAGAAGACTGGATAGAAAGGTCGTCCCCGAGCGCGGCGCCCCTAATATGAACACCTGTTCAATCCCACTCATGATCTCGCGCTCTCCACTGATTCGCTTGAAGTACCAAATACGATTGACTGAAAACGGGCATTCAACTTCTCGCTGATTCGCTCGATGTCGAATTGATTCCGGTTGGCGTATGGCTCAAAGGGCCGACCATCCCGCTTGTCCCGAGCCAGCTTCCGAAGCACGCTACCAATGGCGGAGCAGTCTTCGGGGCTACACAGTGCACCAAAGTCATATTCGCTCACCATACGAGCCAAGGCCCCGTCGGCTGGAGTAATATTGAGAATTGGCTTATTCAACGCCAGATAGTCGTAGATCTTCGATGGAATCTGGGTCTGTGTGCCGGGCTGGATATTAACCAGCATGTCGGCACTGGATAGATACTCAAGGCACTCTCTGTATGATTTTTGAGGCAGAAGCTCAAGACCACCGCTGTCGATCAGATCCGCATACCGCTGATTGATGTCGTAGTCCAGCTTAACATGCCCGATCTGTATAAAACGCACCCGAACTCCCTGCTGGTCCAGGTCCGTTTGAGTTTGACGAATGGCATCGAGAAGCGGACCCGGATCTCTCACGCCGTAAAGAAATCCCGCATGGCACAGTGTGATCTCATCCAAACGGCTCCCAATAGCGGAATCACCACCGAGGCCATCGAATTCCTGGCGATCGTAACCGTTTGGCAACACAATCAGCTTGGTTTCGTCCACATCGGGGTAACGGGTGAGGAATTCGTCTCGCAGGGCGTCTGTGTTCAGTGACACTGTGGTAGCGTGTCGAACCAAGCGTTTTTCCATACGAATCGCCAGTCGGTCCAGGAAGCGGCCTTTGGAGTGATGAAATGGATTGCCGACCCAAGGGTCACGAAAATCCACAACCAGAGGGATGCCCGTCAACCGACTGATAAAATACCCGGCCAATAATCCAGACCAGGGAGATCCTGTCGCAAAAATGACGTTTATCCGTTCACGCCGCACCACTCGCCAACCTTTAATCACAGCCAACGGAATCCAGGGGCTTTCCTGGTCCGGAAAATAAAACAGGTTGTAAATAAAGTCCTTGAACCTTTGGATCGCACTCTTCGATTGATCGGGCTTCGAAGACTGGCTTTTGAACACCTGGGTCGTATGCGCACCCCGATCACCGGTCTTGCCAAGCAAGCGCTTAATTCGGCGGCGTACACGCAATAACATTGCGAACAGATCGAGTGCCCCCGCACGGTGCACTGTTTCACCGTTGATCGGCGGGGTTAGGTGACCGAGAGGTGACTCGGATTCAACGACATCGGGTTTTCGCACCGTCAGAACATGACAGTCGCAACTGTTCAAATTTCTGACGAACTTGATGGTTCGCATCGAACCGGGAATGCCAGTGCCCTTGGTTGGCAGGTAGTGGTAGGCGACAAACAATACCTTTAATCCCTGGTTGTCTGGTTTAACGTCCATGCGAACCGACCTTTCTAGGAGAACGGGACTTGAACTTTATACCTTGATCCTAACGTTGGCAAGGGCATCCCGAACACCTTAACGCAGCATCCCGCTACATAGCGGTCTATTGCAAAGGCCTGGTCGCCATACTATCCTTGCTCCGTCCAACGGACCCTGAGTTTCACCCCAGGCCACCGCTTGTCATTCATGGAGGAGAGTCACCCTTGAAACCCAATTTCCTGGTTATTGGCGCCGCTCGATCAGGCACCACCAGCTTGTTCAAATATCTGGAATCCCATCCGGACATTTTCATGTCTGAAATCAAGGAAATTAACTTTTTCTCCAATGACAAATATTGGCGTAAGGGTTTCGCCTGGTATGAAAAGCATTTCAGTAAAGCCCACGAAACGGCCATCGGTGAGGCTTCGACCAGCTATACCCGTTTTCCGGCCAACCCCGACGTTCCGAAACGCATCCATGCCTACAACCCGGACATCAAACTGATATACCTGCTACGCGATCCGATTGAACGGTTCAAGTCCCACTATTTACAACGCATTGCCGCTGGTCATGAAACGCGAATGTTTGATGACATACTTGCCCATCACCCGAAAGATCCGACTCTATGGCAAGGATGCTATGCCTACCAACTCGATCAGTACCTTCAGTATTTTTCCCGCGAGCAAATTCATCTGTTTACGATGGATGAATTGAAGTTCAAGCCCGAGGCGACCGTGCGTGGCATTTACCGGTTTTTAGGCGTCGACGAAGATTTTCAGGATGTTGACCTGACGACTCAACACAACGCCAACAAGGTCGTGACTCGCAAAGGCCCCATAGGTCGCTCCATATTAAAGTTCTACCACCAGAACATCGAACAAAAAACCTACCCATACAAAATAAAGAGGCTGTTCACCGGACTGGCGGAGCTTGATTCCAAACCCGCCGAAAAACCTCAGCCCACATCCAAGCAGTTGGATTACCTGGCCGATTTTTACCGGTCCGACGTCGATCGGATCAAGCACGAGTTTGGTGTAGACACATCACATTGGTTGAATCGGTGATCCAACCTCGAATCTATCTATTACAACTTCATCGGAAGAGCCTTCCACTCCCTTCCTAGTAAATAATGGAACGTCTCTTTTTTAACACTAGGTTTTTAATTTCCTGATAAATATCATGATTTAATACCATCACTGTCAGCAGCCAAACTGGAGGCAATACCAAAGCCACAATAGCAATGGAAAAAACCGGGTCCGACTGATCGAAATTCACAAACAGATCGATGATGCAGGTAACCGCCCAACAAATGGCAGTCAGTACAATATTAGGTAACATTGCACGTATAAATGGCACGATGTTGAGTTGAATACAGTATTTTAGAACCCAGCTCGTCAACACCATGTTGAAGATTGCAGAGAAGACCAACGACCAGGCAACGGCTTCCAGCCCGTATCTGTAGCTCAGAATGATACCCAGAATAAAAACAATAAAGGTTATCGCTTCCTTGGCCACTAACCACGCCTCCTTGCCAGTCGTTAGAAACAAGGGAGGTGACAGCGAGTGGACCGAGCGAAACAATGCCCAGTAGGCCAATATGGCAGCGATCGGGGCAGCGGCATCCCACTGATCACCGAAGAACAACCGAATAGCCGGAAAGCTGGTCAGGCTGGCCACGGCCAGCACTGGCCAGGTCAAAGACCCGATCAACAACGCCGCCTTGGTGTAGGCCATTAACACATCGCCGCCTTGCCGCCGAACGGACGAGAGATAAGGCAGCGCGACCGGAGATATACCCATTTCGATGGACTGTGAGAGAAAATCAACAAACCCCATACCACGGGAAAACATACCCACCTGACTGGTTGTGCCCATTTTACCAATCACCAAATCCGGAGCCGTCGTCTGAGACTTTTTCAGTATGTTGGCGGTAGACGAATAGATACCCACCTTGGCTACCGACTTCATGTTCCGAAATGACGGACGCCAGGGAATGTTCCTGGGCCGGTACCACAGTACAGCCAAAAGTTGAACGGTACTGGCGATGCTGCGCCCCCAGGCGAGGCTGTAAAAACTGTACCCCATTATCACTAGCAGTACCGATGAAATGAAATTGGCAATCGCCGCCGACATTTGAATAATCATGATCTGTCGGTATTTCAAATCCCGCGACAACAAGGAAGTGGGAATGCTGATGTACGGTGCCAGGAAAAAACTGATCGATAATATAATAAACAGAGTCGTGATCTCAGGCATCTGATAGAATTTCGAGACCCAGGGTGAAGAACCGGCTATAGCCATTCCCAGTCCCCAGGAAATCAATACAGTCAATCCCAGGGCGGAGCGAATCTTGTCATTGTTCAGAACCTTTTCACGTATTAGATAAACCCCAGCACCGAGCATTCTGAATTCGGTCAACAGCATGACAATGGAGCTCGCGATGGCGAACGTACCGATCTCGGATGGCGTCAAAAGTCGTGCCAGTACCATGGTCGAGATCAATCCCAGCAATCGCATCGAATACTTGGACGTTGCGGAATACAGGAGCGCACTGCGCACACTTGCCATGGGTCAGACCTCCTTCCGACCGATGGATTGATACAACGCGGCAAAGCGGTCGACCATCCGATCGACCGAATACTCTTGCTTGAAGCGGTCCAGCGCGTTTTTTCCCAAACGGTGACGTTCTTCGGAATAGGTAAGTAATTCGTCCATGGCCCGCGCGAATGCGGACGCATCATTGTTTTCAACAATGCGACCGGTTTGACCGTCCACGACGACCTCCGGATTGCCGCCGACATCTGTAGCGACTGCGGGAATGGCGAGACTCATGGCCTCAAGCAAGGTCATGGAGGTGCCTTCGGTGAACGAGGACAACAGAAAAATGTCCATCAAAGCCAGGTAAGCCTTGGGTTCCACAATAAAGCCAGTGAATATCACATCGGAGGAGAGATCCAACTCCTGAACCAATTGTTCCAGGGTTACCCTCTCCGGACCATCTCCCACCAACAGCAGGCAGACATCGGGATGTTGTGTCTTGATGGCTTTAAACGCCCGGATCATCATGGACTGATTCTTGACTTTATCAAGACGCGCGACAGTCCCAACGACCGGCTGATCGCGACCGATACCTAGTTCCCTCCGCAATCGATCCTGCTCATCCTTGACCGACTTCAGACCCTCGATGCCATTATAAATCACCTGTACCTTGAACCCGGGAATGAATTCGTATCGACGCAAGGCCGCTTTGGTTGCACTCGAAATGGCGGTTACCGCCTGAGTCGTCAGAGCCATAATAGGGTTGATCAGTGCGGCCTTGGTTCGGTATTGATCCGGATGAAAACGGCCGTGTTCGGTAAAAACGAGCGGTACTCCTAGAAATCGCGTTGCAAACCAGCCATAGGTGTAGGGAGTGTATTGATGGCAATGGACCAGATGTATGCCATCGTCGCGTATTCGTTTACGCAATGCTTTAATAAGTTCCCAGTCCAGACCAGGGCGGCGTTCAAGGGATGCTACGGGAACCCCCCGATTTTCCAATCGCTCGCCGAGACGACCGATCTCACCATCGATGCATAGGACAGAGCACTGATACCGATCAGGATCCAGGTGCGTCACCAACTGACTGATCACCTGTTCAGTGCCCCCGATGTCCATATTGAAAGTCAGATGCAGTATACGCAACGGTTGCGGATGTCGAGTCACGCGCACAACTCCCGGTTGGGCGACTTAACTCCCGCCCCAACGTAGTTCTGCCACCAGACTTCATACATCAACATACTCCATAACTCCTGGGTGTAGAGTGATTGCCCCTGCTGATGCGCCTGCCACAAATTACGAACGCGGGACATGTCGAATACCTCGGCGAGGCCCGAATTCCGTCGGTTGAAATAGTCGTCACCGGTCGCGCGCAATTCATTTCGAAGCCACTGTGCTAACGGAACCGAGAACCCCATCTTCTTGCGATATAAAATGTCATCCGAGAGTAGTGGTTTCATGGACTCTTTGAGAATATGTTTCTTGTCCCGTCCTCGAAGCTTCAACGAAGACGGGATACGAGCCGCGTATTCGACTACGCGGTAGTCCAACAATGGAGTCCGGGTTTCCAGAGAATTAGCCATGCTCATTCGATCGACCTTGACCAGTATATCGCCTGGCAGATATGTCTTGATATCGGTGTAGAGCACACGACTAAGGTGGTCGTCGGTATCGGCCCGGTGGTAATAATCGGAAGTCAGGCTGGCCGGATCATAGCCGTCCAATTGACGTTCAAAATCCTGTCTGACCAGATAGTCCCATAACGGCCGACTGAAAAAGGCATTGGTCAGGAAAAAGCCTTCATCCGGTTCACGCATCAGAGCGCTCAACAAACTCTTAGCCTTTCTGGATGGCCATTGGTTCATTGGTTGGAGGCCCTTTAACAAGGTCGGGAAGAGATGGCAACGAATGGGTCCAGGTATCCAGCGTCGCAAGTTATTCTCAGTCTGGTCTACTGTGTACTTGCTGTACCCGGCAAAATTCTCGTCCCCTCCATCGCCAGCCAACGCGACCGTGACAGCCTGTCTAGCTAACTTGGATACGTAAAAAGTGGGAATAAAAGAAGGATCGGCGAATGGCTCGTCGAAGTATCGAGCAATCTCCCTGAATTGGTCGGTCACGCTTTCTCGAACCGTGTATTCATGGTGATCGGTATGGAATTGATTGGCAATCTGTCGCGCATAGACCACTTCGTCGTAGCCTTCGGTGTCAAATCCTATGGAACATGTCACCACGGGATCCTGACTAAGCTTCGCCATTAATCCGACTACTGCACTTGAATCAACTCCACCGCTGAGGAAAGCGCCTAATGGAACATCACTGAGCATACGAATACGTACACTGTCTTCAATCAGGGTCGCCAATTCAGACTTGATCTCGTGTGCAGGAAGATCGATGGGTTTATCGAAAGAGACATCCCAGTAACGTCGGCGGTGTATGCCGGAAGCGTCCACCCGTAGACATTCTCCCGGAAACAGCTTTTCGATACCGGAAAAGATAGACTTACCATCCGGAACATACTGATAGAAAAAGTAATCCTTAACGGCGTCCTGACGAATGGCTGGCTTGACGAAAGGCAATTCAAGCAGTGCCTTGATCTCCGAGGAAAACGCAAAATGACTGCCGGCGGAATAAAGATACAGTGGTTTTTTACCCAGTCGATCCCGAGCCAGGAACAAATGGTTGTCCACCTTATCCCAAATGGCAATGGCGAACATGCCATTCAGTTCGTCCAGGCAACGCTCGCCTTCGGTTTCATAGAGTGTTAGCAAAACCTCGGTATCGCTGTGTGTACGAAATGTGACGCCCTGTTTTTCCAATCGTTCCCGAATCTCGGGAAAGTTGTAAATCTCCCCATTAAAAACAACCACATAACGTCCCGACATGGAAACCATCGGTTGGTTTCCGGCTTCCGAAAGGTCGATAATACTCAGCCGCCGGTGAACCAGCCCCACACCGTCATCGAGATAGACGCCACCGGCATCCGGTCCACGGTGTAGAATTGACTGGCCCATCCGGGATAGCCACTCGTGTTGACGGTCAGGCGATGCGTTCTGGACGCGAAGAAAGCCACCAATACCGCACATCGTTAAACTCCTTTTCCCGACAAGCTAGTCTTGCCGGACGATGCAGGACCGACCAAAGTCCGAAAAAGCGCGGTGTATTCATTCGCCATGCGTGCAGCGGAATAGGTCTCTTCTATCATTCGACGTGCATTGCCGGTCAATCGTTGGCGCAGCTCAATATCCAACATCAAGGCTTCGCACTCATTCGACAATGTTTCTATATCGCCCAATGGTGCCAAAGAACCCGTCTTTCCGTGTGTCACTAACTCGTCGACTCCCGGGATATCGTAGGCCACTACAGGAATACCAATCGCCATGGCCTCCATCATGCATCGGGGGATACCTTCCAGGCTGGAGGTCATCAGAAACATATCGAACTCACGCATGATCGGTATCCGATCAGGCTGAAATCCCAGGAAACGTATCCGTTCGGAACATGGTAGCGAGCGGGCATAGGATTCCAGTTCCCGTCTCTGGCTACCGTCGCCAACCAAGGTTAATCGAACCCTTGGATGGCGTTCCCAGAGCCGATGGAAGACATCAATTAAGTCTCTTAATCCCTTACGGGGAATCATCTGACCGACAAAACCGAGGTGGAAATCCTCTCGTTCCTCACTCGACATTTTGAAAAAGCGGTCAAGTTCGCTCAGATCCACTCCGTTCGCAATGTAGTCGATTTTGGATTCCGGTACTCTGAATCCGCGCACATCCTCCAATAGCTCAGGAGACAGTGGTACGACGCGGTCAAAATAACGATAGGAAAAGGTTCCGGCCTTGATGAACATACTTAACTTGAAACCAACGTTTCCGGAAAAACCATGAGGCGTGGAAACGGCTTTGATGTTACAGCGGCGCGCGGCTATTAGGCCGAGAATGTCCGACTTGTATCCATGAGTATGGATTACATCGATATTTCGTGAGCGAATGAGCGTACACAACTTCTGAATCGCTGTCATATCGAAACGGTGCTTCAAGGGAATTCGGTGCACTTGGCCAATCTGCTTTGGGTAAAACTCGGCTACGCTGAGATCCTGTCCGGCACCTTCATCGGTAACGGCCAGGTCACACACAACCTCAGCGGCACTCAGATTGTTGGCCAGTGCCAGAACCCAGCGTTCTGCACCGTAAAACCCGGCCGGTGTAATAAATTGTAAAATTCTAAGAGGTTTCATGTAAGACGGGACTCCCTGGTCAAGGTTCGCCTTCTGATCAGACCGTTTGTCTGTCCTTGGCGCTGGTTGACATGCTGCAGATAGTATACATTGCTGGCGGCCGCCAGAAACAGGATCATCCAGTACAGAATTTCCGCCCGGAAACGGTCAATAAACGTTGCGGATACCATGAAAGCCAATAAGGCACCTTCTATGGCCAATACTTTGAAGTACTCGTCTGTTCGGTCGTGCTGCAACAAATAGTTCTTGGTCCGGGAAGACAGCCTGTACAGTGAGACCATCATTCCGAAAAACAGAATCGGCCCTGGCCAACCCAACTCAGCCAACCCCTGAAACCAGGAGGAATGTACGGCCCTGACACCCGCATTTTTGGCCAACTGTGATTCTTCCAGGTAATTTGCACTGACTCGTTGATAACCAGCGATCCCAACGCCCATAGGGTAATCTTTCATCACATCGAAGGTCACTAACCAAAAGTCCATCCGACTGGCACCACTCTGTTCCTTATTTTCAACCGATCGAAGGGTATCCATTCGATCCCAGAACGTATCGTCAGTCACATAGAGGCCACCAGCCAACCCGAGCACCAAAGTCATGATAGCCGTCGCGCGCTGCCCTTCTTTCTGGTATCGGGAAAACAACATGTAGCAGAGATAGAAAACCACTCCGACAACCGCCCCGAGGAAGGAACCCCGGCTGTTAATCAGAACCAGTCCATTAGCGATGAAAGCGCCACTGATACAACACAACAATTTAACCTTCTTGTTACCCTTCCAAAAGTAATACATCAACAAGGTAGCAGCAGGTACCAGGGTTGCGGCCGCTCCGTTTGAATCCGGTGCGTCTACAAGTCCGATTCCTTCAACGCGGTTTCCAGAATTCCGGCCGGTGACCGTCGTAAGATACCCAAGATAAGTAGCCCCAATCAGATACCCCCACAACACAGCATCCAGAGCTCGTTCGGAATGAATCAGCTTATAGGCAATCAGCATGATGATCACCAACTTCGTGAACTCGAAGGTAAACCTGTCGTGGGACTGAATATCCAGTGCGTGTATGTACATCACGTAATACATGCAGAGAATGGCGACCATCCATTTGAATACCGGTTGGTCCAGCCAAGGGCTTTTACTGCCCAAACGCCGATAGTTGATCGCCAGCGCCATCATCATGACCATTACGCTGATCAAAGAGTAGCGCAAACCGGGAATACTGGCTGACCACCATCGATTGTCCGGGTTGAAAAAATAAACCAGTTCATACAGTACGAAGGCTCCCGTTGCACTATAGAAAAATGCGGCGGTGATGCCTCCAAAGAAAATGGCCAGAAAGAGCAATGCAAACTTTGACATCCGTCAGCCTCCCATATTGGATCAGGCCAGATAGGGCCAGATCAGGCTAACAATCAACAGTCCGGTTGAACCAAGCAGCAAACTGAACGGCTTGACGACCTTGGATTCATTAATGGTGTCACCGGGCCGAGCGGTATTCCAGGTAACCTGGGTCTGGCCCCGTAAAGCGGCGATGATACCGCGCATAGAATAGAAATTAATCAGAACGAAGTAATAGGGCGTCGAGAAAAGAAAGTGCGATACGCCCCGGTTTGCCAACATAGCTCCAATCGAAGCCAGGGCTATCAGTATGATAGCTCCGGTCAGAGGCACTTGGAACAGCAGAACACCGAGTATCGACAGCCAGGCACAACCGATCAGCGCACCAAGAAGGAAGAACGGTATCAGCCAACGCAATAATTTGTGGGAAATGACTTCGAATGCAAAAAATCCAGAACTGAAAGGGTTCATGACCGACTTTACGCGCAGCAAGCCACGAAAACTGCGATTAACGATGCGCTCCTTACGTGCAGCCTCCCGAGCGAACGATCCAGCGGTTTCTTCATAGCAACGTGCCTGCGGTTCGAACACCCCTCGATAACCAGCTGCGATAATTTGCATCGGGTTGACGAAATCATTGATGTCCTGAACCTGCAATGGTTGCCATAGAGACCGGCGAATAGCGTAAATTGCTCCGTCACCTCCGACCACTGAATGTAATTCGCTCTCCCAATTCTTTATCGCCAGTTCATAACGCCAGTACAGGTCTTCGTTCTTGCCGGATGCCGACTCCTTTGAGTCAGTGTAGAGGGCAGCTCCGACAACATAGCCCACGGAGGGATCCGCGAAATTTCGAATCAGATTTTTAATAGCACCTGTTTCATATAGAGCGTTTGCGTCGGAAAAGACAACCACTTCACTGTCGATATTCTCCAGGGCATGATTAAGCCCCATTGTTTTACCCAAGCGCTTTTCCTGACGTATCAGAGTGACACCACGGTCGATGTATTCCTGAACGATTTCGTCAGTCCCGTCATCGGAGGCGTCAGAAACGACACACAATTTAAAGTTATCCCGGGGGTAGTCCAGTGAAAGCGCATTGTCCAGTTTTTCACGAATCACTCGGTGTTCGTTATAGCAGGAGATGATCAAAGTCACTGTCGGCCATGAATCATCCAAATGGATCGGTTTGCGAAACCCCAGCCGATTCAACATCCAAAGCAAAGCAGGATATCCGAAATAAACATAGACTGGCACTATAAAGCACAGCAGTGTCAACAAAATCAGAACGTTGGTCATAGGGAGATATACCGTCGAAGTTTAGGGCCAACCCGGTTGGCAATCGGATCGGGTAGAGCCTGCCATCCAGACTCCACCCAAGGGCGCAGTCGGCTCATCAAAGAGGGCTTAGCGGGTGTCACTGGGTTGACCAAGCCGGTACGGTTGTATTCATCCCAACTCAGTCGTCGAGGTTCTGCTCCCCATTGCTTCTTGAATCGGAAGGTACCCTCACCCATGGTGGACCGGCCAAAATCAAACAACTTGGCATTATGAGTGCAAGCCACCTTCATCAATTCCCAGTACAACAGCATGTTGGGTGCCAAGTGGTTGTACTCGGCCAGGGTCGACGCCCAGGGAATGCTCACGCGATGAGGATGAATCAGGATCAGACCGGCTCCAACAATCCGCTCGTCGTAACGTACCAAGCCAATCACCGCTTGTTTGCCATAAAGTGCCTGTATCGCTTCAAACCAGCGGCGATCGTGAACTGGCGATCCCAGACGTTTCATATTGCGGGCAAACACCTTATAAAAATGCTCTACCCCCACTGCTCCTTCGCCCAGCTCAAAGCTCAGTCCGTTCTTCTCCGCTTTTCGAATCTGACTCCGCAACTTGGCCTTAAATCCTTCAAACAGAGCTTCTGCTGAATCCGGCAACCCAGCCAGCATACTCACTTTGACAGCACCACCCGACTCATGAGTCACGCTGTCTACCATAGATTCACCAGCCCGACGAAGTTCCAGCTTACGTGCACCAAGCTCCGGCAGCAAACCAATGGCTTCTTCGATCATTTGCTTCTCGATCGTTATGCTATCGCTTAGCGGTCCAGACAGATCACAAAAAGGGAGAGAGACCAGAGAACTGCGCCCAAATGGAAGCTTTAGACGGCACAGCGGTAGCAACCCATCGATAGTACCTGCATCGTTTTCAGAAACAATATACCATCCGTCATGCTGATAAGCCTTCTCCACAGCGCCCATCCACGCACTAAAGTGATAGGCGGTGGCATTCGGATGACGAGACACATAAGCGTCAACACGATCTCGATCAAGCTGACGGTAAGGTACCTTTCGCATCATAGATCTAATCCCTTGATCCGGTACAATATTGTATGACTTCTTCCATGCACATTCGAGCTACTTCTATTCATTCGATTGACCCACAGTGTTGCGTCGGGTTCTCAGCAATTGATGTTTAACAAGCCGAGCGGCCTGCTCAAGACGAAACTTGAAGCGATTTCTCTGCAATGAAATCTGTACCAGATTACGGTGCTTACGACCCATTTGAGTTTTATAACGCTCGGAACCACCCATGAAGTCGTAGAAGCCAAACCCTCGCGACCGATAGTGCTCGATACTCATCGCGTGACCCACCAACCCCGGTTTCAAGCGGTTGTCCTCTTCGACCTTCAAGCCGCTTAAGTAAAAGTAGACTACGCCTTGATACAGTAAGTTGTAAAAAGTTCCGACCAGCTCGTCGCCTGACCATATGTTCAACAAGTCAATGCTGGCGTTCGGCCAATGTTGTTCAATCATCCGCCGGTGGAACCGTATGAAATCCGGGTTGGCAAATCCACTCTGATCGACCCCATTTCCCCAACGTGCCAAATGCCTGGGACCGATCGATTCAAACGAGGCCAGAGCACTATCGAGCGACTCGGCGCGACTGAGATGCAATCCGCCCCGGTCGTTGTAAAGCCGCATCGAACGTCGAATTTGATGACGCGTATTGCGATTCAGACTGTCCAAATAGGACTGTTGATTCTGCGCCAGACCGTGTAGATCGACACCATAGCAAGGCGCCTCCCAGCGAACGTGCTTTGCAAGTCCTGTAGAACGGGCATAACAGTCCGCATCGCGTTCATCGATGGCACCGATCACGAACTCCTCCCAACGGTCATCCTTCAAGCAAAGGTGAGCCAGACAGGCTTCAATTACATCTCGCTCACGTCCGTGCTCACTGAGCACACCGTTGTATTCAATCCAGATCTGGTCTTCGTACGACCGACCTGTTTGGTGCAAACGTATACACTTGGACGTCAACAGGCCATGACGGCGTTCGCTGGCGTCTACTATGATGCATGCACCAATCAATCGACTGGATTCATAAATCCTAACCAACCTTCCTGCCGGTTTGTAGACATGCAGCCATACACCAATCCACTGCCAGGACAAAAAGACAGCTGGCATCGACCGGCGCTCCAGGTCTCGCCAATCGTTTTCCAGTTCATCCATCAACGACGCCGACAAATGATTCGACCGTGTGGTCAGTTTGGGAGCCATCGATCAGGTCAATCCCACCAGATACTCACCTCCATGCTGGAAATCAACTCGTCAGTTGAGGATGCCGAACCAAGAAAGGTCCTATCGCCAAATAGTCCAGATTACCCTTGATAAAAGCTCTGACGGCATCCTCCGGCGTATTCACAATCGGCTCCTCATGCATATTGAAACTGGTATTGATCAAACTGGGTATACCACTGAGTTTTTCGTATTCGCTGACGATGTCGTAATAACCCGGGTTGGCCTCACGTCGAATCAGTTGTGGCCGTGCCGTACCATCCACATGTACCGCTGCAGGGCAACTCTCCCTCATGAAGTCGGTACAATCGAAGGTGATGGTCATGAATTCTGCCGCATGCTCTGCTCCCTGAATGTTGTGGTAACACCGTTCTCGAGACTCAAACAGTGTAACCGGGGCAAACGGCATAAATTCGGTACGACCGAGACGCTTGTTCAACCATTGGTTTACCTCAGGCTCGCGGGCATGATAGAGAATGGAACGATTACCGAGGGCACGAGGTCCATATTCCATCCGTCCGTCAAACCGGGCAACAACCTGACCATCATGAATCAATTGTGCAACTTGCTGAGCCAGGTCATTGGGCCGCTCATAGCTAAGGCCCGAAGCCCCCAAAGCCTTTTCCATTTCGGATTCAGAATAGTCGGGGCCAAAGTAGACACTACCAATGCTATCCCGCTGCCCCCCGGGCCACCCGTGATAGAGCGCCGCTCCGCTGGCACATCCACCATCGCCCATATTTGGATAGACGAAGATGTGGTTAACTCCTTCAATTTCGAACAACCGTTGATTCAGCTTGACGTTAGCCACCACTCCACCCGACAAAACCAGGGTATCCAAGCCTGTCTGTTTTACCCAATGACTAACATAGTTTACTGCCACCTGTTCCAGCGCATACTGATACGCCGCTGCGACATCAACTTTCGGAAACTTCGATGCAAGATATCGGGAAAAGTAGACATTATTGGCTTCGTAGATTCGGAAGTCACCCGGCATTTGCTCGATCCGACCAAGCAAAATATCACCCAAAACGGAAGGATCACCATACGAAGCCAAACCGACAATCTTGCCTTCGTGTCGACTGGGTTTGAACCCCAGGCTGGAAGTAACATGTTCATACAGTGTACCCAGTGAATTCGGATACTTGACGCCATGCAGACGGCGAATCTTGCCATCCTCAGCCACGCTGGCCGAACCCGCCAATCCAGTACCGTATCCATCAAGTGTCACGCACAATGCACGGTCAAATCCACTGCAATAAAAACTGTTAGCTGCATGAGACAGATGATGATCCATGCGCTTTACGGCGCCTGAAAAACCAAAGTCCTGTAGCCCTTCGGTGAGTACACTCTCCCAGTGTTTGAACGATTCTGTTGCTTCCTCACCCCAGTGCTTCGATCCTTTAATGGCCGCATTGTTGGATGCCAGGCGCTGTGCCCCAGCCATACTGTAGTAGGAACTGTGCAACAACCCTTTCTCCATGACGCTGTTGGGATGCTCCAGCCCATGAATAGGTTCGTTGCGATCAGGTACTCGACTAAGTGCTTCTTTGACTTGATGGTTCAGATCTTGTGTTTTAAAAGACTTAATGAAAGCTCGTTCATCCGCCAGATTCTGGTTGAAGACTTTGGCTTCGTTTTCCCAGGTTAAAAAGGGATAACAAACCTGCTCAAATTCCTCCATCCGACTGCCCGTATAATCAAGCGCCTTCTCCAATGCCTGACGGGGGAATCCATCTTGTTGCTTATTCCTGGTAAACCGTTCCTCACCCGCAGCAAAGACAATTTCGCCATCCTCAACCACGGAAACGGTTGCATCCTTGTCTAGCGGTGATATCCCAAGCACTTTCATGTGACAGTCTCCATCATTGTCTTTAATCGAGTGGGCGTAGTAGCTCTACCACCCAATTCGTCGAAGAAAAAATCAAAGAAACGTCGGAACGCTTGAAGAAATTCGTTCAATTCCGACTCTTCCTGAACGTAGATCGTATTACCCGGAACAACACTTGAGCTGTGAAAACTCCAGGTGAAGGTTCTTACGCCCTGGTTATATAAAGCCCGGGCCAACTTGATGTGCTCCCTGGGTTTGAACCCTTCAGGTGACAGCATCAATCTGTCAAGTGCCGATAACCGCGACAAAATAGCCGGTGCCTTTAATACTTTAAATCGATTAGCTAACTCATAAATCGGTAAAGCTGCCCCTTTAGCCCAGCCTACAAACGCACCGGTCACTGGAATTTCCAGCAGTGGTTGGGAACCGAACCAAAATGGCTCGGCTGAAAATTGTCGATAATCCGGACCGCCATCTGAACGATAGTCGACCGGTGGACAAAGTGACAGATCAATTTCAAACCCCAACTCAGACAGGATGCTTTCAGTGTTGGGGCCAAAACCGTAACGTCCCGCTTTATAAACCCTTGGAGGTTCCCCAAAGACATCGGCGATGGTGTTGCGTAAATGCAACAGCTTGCCGCGCTCCAGTTCCGGATCAAGGTTACCAGGATACATATTTCGTACAGAGATCGGTTCCAGTATTGGCGGATTGACCCAAGGATGTAAGTGAGCTCCAATCTCGCATTGACCCGCGTCGTAAAATTTCTTCAGTAAAGCCGTGCCAGAAGCCTGGCTAGCAACAGGATAATCAATCACATAGCAGGGGCATATTCCATAATCATTAAAGATCGACTGAACCCGATCGATGAATTCCATGGATCGAACCGTGTTTTGGTTGGGATCGGGATCAGCGCTCCAATCAAATTCCTCTTCCGTGTCGATCACTACTATCAACTGTGGAGGGCAATCCGAAGGCATCTTTATAGGTCGTTTTTGGCTGAACAATGTCCTCTCCTTGAGCATAAAGCTTTGCTCATTCACTGTGTCGATCGGTTCGCGATAAGCCCCCGCCACTTGATTTGTGGTCTTTTCACCTATAACGGTGCGATGAACCAAAGTTCGGCACTCACCATGGAACTCTATTGATCAGGGCCCCATCGGTATGCTCCGGAAATACGGATCGTGAATCGACTGCTATCGACATCATTGCTGATCCATGCTTGCGAGACATCGCTTCGAAAGGAAACGTGCTCCGTTACTTGCCGGCTCCAGTTCCACTCAATTCGATTTGACTCTGCCAACAACACCTCCCCAAACTCGGGGGACTCCGCCTGCCAACGGTAAGACAGCTGCGACTCCTGTGTATCATCTATACGAATCAGGAATGCCACTCTTCCATCGTAGCCCACACTGCGAATTCCAGTATCCAGGTTTTCCTGTTGTGACAGGGAAGCAGACATGCTTAGATCACATCGAATACAGGCGCGAACTGTCTGGTATGCCCAGCGTAACTCATCGTTTAGCGCCAGAGAGTTCAATTTAATCGTTTCTTCCTGCTGCAAGTCTTGATCGGTTGCTTCCGGAACAATGTTTTCCGTGGTCAGCTCAAGTAAAGTATTGGTTACTTCACGATCATATCCGATAGAAGTACGACCATAGTCGGAGACCCAGACACGTTCCATACTACCACTGTAAACCTCTACATCAGTTTGCTCTGTTTCAGCCAGATTCACACCAAACGAGGCCGACAACTCTCCATTATCAAGTGTACGTCGATAACCGACTGTAGCCCTGTCGATCTGACTGACTTGAGCTGGATCACCTTCTTCAACGATAGTACGACTGACTTGGGTATTAATCTCGCTTATGGGGTTAAGTCGCCGTGTAAGCACTCCACGACCTTCGAGTATTTCGCCATTTAATGATTCATCCTCATGAAGTGAACGGGAGTACTGAGTTTCCAATCGAATTCGCGTTACATCACCAGGACTTAAATTCACTCCACTCCCTGCGCTTAAGATATGTTCAGTTGTAAAACCTTCAGGGTCCAGTATGAAACCGGGGTTTGGATTGACCGATTGCAGGATATGCATGCCGTTTAGATCAAACAAGCCGGAACCATGAGTAAATTGGTATCGACTTGACCCGGTCAAACGAGAACGCCAGAATGCGTTACCTTCATATCCAGCGATCAACCGCAGCAAGTAACCAGAATTAAAATGATGCGGCCCCACCAGATACGCATATTCGAATTCACCGCTGCTACCCAGGCCTGCAAATGGATCACCCTCACCTTCCGATTCGGCATAACCCGCCTCTGTATAGAGCGTTGCCTCTGTACTGAGCACCGAAACAGCTTGGACTGAAGAAGTTGTTAACCCCATCAGGCAAGCAGCCAGTGTGAAAATTCCCGATGGCTTTTCCATTACCCAGACAAGAGGATGGCGATACAGGGTCCGTCCCACTGTTTACTCCTGATAAACCAGGCCCGAAAACTTGTCAGTCCCCAATGCATCTACTGCCGACACCACTTCTTCCGGCGTAATTTCTCCAAACGGGACGGTTAACAGAGCGTGATCCGCATAGCGCACCAGAATTCGCGCCTCGGTACTGAAGCGAAACGATGGTGCATGAATGACGATGTAACGATCCGGATATCGGCCACGCAATTCGTTCATTAGAGTCTTCATACGAACAGCAGAGAACAGCTCCACGGCCGACGTCGATAGATGTCCCGCAGGAACCACGCTCAGCCGATCAATGCCACTGGGATAAATTATGTCTTTGACCGGCATACCTTCATGGGCCACGTAATCTGTAATGCCCTTGCCCAACGGAGTGGACACCAAACGGTTCAAATGTTGATCATATGGATTACAATCGACCAGCAGTGCCGAGGTTGAGGCATCCAAAGCAAATGTGGCCGCCAGGTTGAATGCTGACAGCACCGATGAATCCTTACGGCTGAGCGAAGATACCATAACGCTGAAGTTGGATTCACCCGACTTGTCTCTTAGCTGAATCCTGATTTCCCGATATGCATCAAGAATCGCCTTCTGTTGCATGCCTGGATAGATGATCTTGCGTGCCTTGAGTTCGTCACGTGTCCAGGGATTGGGGTTATTAATCTGAGCCAGCGATGCGGCCGTGTCATATTGAGTCGGTGTATTTCCATCTACCTCATCGGAATTGACGGTCCAGTTCGGCTCTTTCAATTTGGGTTCCGATTGGACAACAGCACCATTCGCCCGTCGTTCAGAGGTCGTTCTTACCTGTTTGGCCTGGGTCTTCAGCAGAGCATTGTATAGCTTGTTGCCTTCCATTGGTGTTAACCCTCTAACCGACTGGAAATCCACTCAACCAATGTATCCGGTTGAATACCCATGACACTGAATGCCAATACACCCAGATAACCCACCATGAACAAACTGATCAGCAAGGCGATAGTAATAACATCCCAACGTAACAACCGTGAAACAAATGAGCTCTTGTAGTGGGGAATCGTGGCCAGGATCGGAATGTCCTCCGGCATCTGCATCATGAGATTGCGTCCGGAACGGATTCGATTGTCAAACAACACTAATGCCGTTAACAAACCCAATACCAGGCCGCCTCCCAAGACGGGACCGGCCGCTCCGATTTCATAGAGCTGCAGTCCATCCCAACGAGCAGGGTAGGAAGCGGGCTCCTGAATTCGGTAACTGACACCCTGACCCTCCACATCCAGTGTCATCGACAGGCGAGCCTTTTCCCGTGTCTGCAACATATCTTCATAAACGTCCCGAGTCACATCATAATCCCGAGTCAATTCCTGCAATACGGTTTCGTTATTGGCCACTCGCTCGGCACGTTCATAGGCTTCCTGAAGCAAGGTTTTCAGCGAATCCAATCGTTTGCGCTGTACCTCCAGCTGGGTTTCGTTGTTGGCCAGCTTAATGCTCAAGTTTTCATAAATTGGATTTTCGATTACCTCTGTAACCGCACCCTGGCGGCCATCCGAAGTATCGTTCTTACGTTGCTGCTCAAGTTCAGCGATCTGATCCTTGACATTAACGATATCCGGGTGGCTGTCCAGGTAACTTAGTCGCAGGGTATCCAATTGCTGGCGCAGGTTTTCGAGTCGCATGTCCAGACTGGTCTGCCCACGGTCGATCATTACTTCGCGATACGGACTTTCCTTGCCCAGTTGTTCACGGGTCAACCTAACTTGAGATTCGGTTTCTTCAATCTGCAAGGTCAATTCCTGAATATCGGAGCGCAGCCTCTCGATTCGTCCTTGCACCGCTGCTTCTGTGCCATCGAGATTGTTTGATTTGAACTCCTTGAGCTTATTTTCGGCCACCTCTAACTGACGCTTATAGGACTGCACCTGGGAATCAATAAACTCAAACGCCTCACGACTCTCACTACGCTTGTCCGACACCGTTTTTTCGATAAACCGATTCAGTACCGCACTCATGACCTGGAACGACTGGTCAGGATCGCCACTGCTGTAACTCAACTGGATAAAACTACCACCGGTTACTCGTAGGTTAATGGCATTGCGCAATTGGCTGACGGTTCCATTGCGTTGGCGATCGGACTGGTCGGCTGTGATCAGACTGGCATCCATAGCCACCTGCTCCAACAGAGTACGGCTCTGTAACATTTCACGAGCCTCGTTTAGGCGGTCGATGGCGGTTACTTCCGCCCGGTCCCGCAACAACGGCTGTAAAATGTTGGAATTGTCCGCGTAAAGCAGAGCACTGGAAGTATAGGACTTCGGGCTCGTATAGCCCATTACCAATACACCGCTGGTTGCCAGAATAAACACCAGTACAGCAACCCAACGCATGCGAACCAGCTCACGCTTAACGGCATTTAGTGTGTCGATAATGAATCGCAGGTCCATCAGAGTTCTCCTCGGAGCAATCTCTTCTTCGGTACGCTGATCAGATCTCCGGGTTGTAACGTGTAGTTCGTTGTCATATTTCCATCATTCAAGATTCCATCCAGGTCAATCTTGAATTCCTGATACTCCCCTTCGACCAACCTCTGTATAGTGGCGCGATCTCCAGCTCCAAAGTCCGTGACACCACCCGCCTGAAGAACAAGATCCAAAACCGTCATACCTTGTTTGAAGGGAATGGACAGCGGATTGGGAACCTGACCAGTCACTCTCACCCGATTCAAGTATTCAGCACTGGCTGGATTCGTAACCATCACCGTCACTTCCGGGCTGCGTATCACCTGGCTAAGTGCCCGGTTGATGACTTCCGCCAGCTCTTCGGGTTTCCGACCGTCGGCTTTCAAGTCACCCATCAGCGGCATCGAAATATAGCCATCAGGCCGGACAACGATGGATTGGGTCAGCTCCGGGTTGCGCCAGACATGAATCGCAACGGTATCACCCACACCAATCCGATACGGATCCGCCGTCGAATCCAGTTCCGGCGGCGCACCGGGTTGAGTTCGTCCCGCACAGCCGGCCAAGGTCAGAACTGTCAACAGAACCACCACCAATTTCGTCAATATCGTCTTCATCCTGCCATCACTCGCTTATCGAACGCCCTTACCCAACAAAACCACTTCCACGGTCTGGATCATGATCAATAAATCCATGAGAAAACTGTGGTTTTTGGAGTAGTAAAGGTCATATTCCAATTTGCATCTGGCGTCTTCAACGGATGCGCCATACGGGTATTTCAACTGCGCCCACCCCATCAAACCGGGTTTGACATAGTGCCGGGTGTCATAAAAAGGAATCTTTTCCTTCAAGTCTTCGACAAACTCAGGCCGCTCGGGGCGGGGGCCAACAAAACTCATCTGCCCCCTGATCACATTGTACAGCTGAGGGAGCTCATCCAATCGGGTGTTGCGTATGAAAGCCCCGACACGCGTCACGCGGCTGTCATTCTGGGAGGCCCATACGGCCTTGCCTTCCTTTTCGGCATCCTGGCGCATGCTGCGAAACTTGTACATACGAAACAGACGTCCATGTGCACCCACCCGGTTCTGACTGTATAAAATGGGTCGACCGCTCTCCAGAAAGACCGCCAGTGCGGTAACCAGGATCACGGGGAATAGAAGGAACAGCAGCGTCAGGGCAATCAGCAAATCGAACAGGCGCTTGGAAACATCCCGACTCTTGGAGGCTTTGAAGCCATCCGAATACATGATCCAGGACGGTTGAACCAGCTCCAACTTGGCCTTTTTCAGCTCCCGCTCGTAGAAAGACAGAGCGCTGGTCACTTCGATACCCCGAAGCTTGCAGGCCATCAACTCGGTCAACGGGAAGGTGCCACCGTTTGTACGGCGGCGCTCCTGCGGTGCAATGATGATTTCAGCGATGTCGTTACTTTTACAAAAATCGAACCAGTTTTGGGGTTTGGGCAAGCGGTGTTTGGGTTCTACATGGCTGTCTTCGGAATCTTCGATGCAGCCAACAATTCGGATACCCAACGCCTTCAGGTCATTCTCGCATTCATCCATCAACCGCTTCGCCAGGGATCCGGTTCCATACACCACGACCCGCCGAGCCAATTGCTCGGACCCGACCAGGTGCACAAAACCCTGACGGGTCACCGTCACCATACCGGTGGCCAATGTAACCGCCCAGAACAGATTGGAGCTGCCCGGGTCGAAGCTGGGCAATACCAGATAGAGCACCGACAAACCGACGCCCCCCAAAAAACAGAAAGCGACCAGTGTGCGGAAAAACATGGAGGCGAATCCCTCCCGGACCATGGCCAGATAAACACCCATGGCAAGTGTGCCGAAACTGAGCACTGTGGCGAAGATAAACGCCTTGGTGGGTGTGGCGTGAAAACCGGTGGTGAACAGACCCAGCCTCAACTGCAGGAATTGCAGCAGAAACAGGGTGGCGAACAACAGGGCGAATTCCAGCGCCCCGAGCACCAGATAGGGAGTATGAAGGTAGTGTTTTCGAAATCGAATATAAGACACAGCCGCCATCCTTTAGCCTTAGGGATGTGATGATCAAGGGCACAGAGCTGATCAGGTCACAATGCCACTCCTTGTGTGTCGGACTATTGTGCGCCGAGCATCGGTTAATCTCAAGAGGTATTCCGCAACGTTTACCTTGCTTGGCGACGCCTCAAGCCTCGACACATCCGGCTTCATTAACATAGCCCCGGAATCTGGATTTTGTCACTCCAACACTGTTACATCGTGTAACGTATTGAAATTCAAAGTAGTTTTCAGGCACCAGCCCTTGTCCGAAGATGCCTGCTCCGAGGCTTGGTCCAACGCAACGCTCGGTCGCCTCACCCGAACTACGGCCAATCCACACAAGAGTAGTGAAATCCCGGCAGGCAACCAGTATGCTAGGACAGTCCGCCACCATGAAGTACAGGGAGTTACGTCAGCCATGGACAGCCACTCGACTGTAAAATTTTCCGACACTCAGTCCGACATCCGGCACGCCCTCAGTATCGACGTGGAAGATTACTTTCACGTGGCCGCCCTGGCCAAAGTCATCGACCCTTCGGATTGGGGCTCGCTTCCCTCCCGCGTTGAACGGAACACGGAACGACTGCTCGAATTGTTCGAACGCGTCGACACCAAGGCGACTTTTTTTGTACTGGGCTGGGTCGCCGAACGCTATCCCGACCTGATTCGCAAACTGGCGGATGCCGGTCACGAGATCGCCTCGCACGGCTACAGCCACCAGTTGATCTATTCCCAGACACCGGCCGTCTTCACCGAGGAGACCCGGCGTTCCAAGGCGCTCCTGGAAGACATCGTGCAGCAGCCGGTGACCGGCTATCGGGCGGCCAGCTACTCCATCACCCACGACTCGCTCTGGGCACTCGACATCCTGACAGAGCTCGGGTTCACCTGGGACTCCAGCATCTTCCCAATACGGCACGACCGTTACGGCATTCCCAATTCACCACGCGGGCCCTACACGATTCGCACCGGTAACGGAGGTCTGATCCGGGAATTCCCACTGACCACCGCCAAAGTACTGGGCACGACCCTGCCCGCGGCCGGTGGCGGCTACTTTCGCCAGTTCCCCTACCCACTGTTCAAAGCCTTGTTCCGACAAGCCAGCGAGAACGGTCGCTACCCACAGATGTTTTATTTGCATCCCTGGGAGATCGATCCCGACCAACCGCGTTACAATAGCGCCAGCTGGCTGTCCCGATTCCGGCATTACACCAATCTGGACAAATGCTACGGTCGCCTCGAGCGGTTACTCAACGACTTCCGGTTCACCACCGTCAGCGACAGCTACCATCAGCAGCAACCCGAACAGGTCATGCTGCACCACAACGAAATGATTCGCCTGACCTGAACGGTCGGGCAACCCGTACAGGAGAAAGACATGAAGGTGTTGGTGACCGGCGCGGCCGGATTCATCGGTTTCCATCTCAGCCAGGCCCTGTTGGCCCGGGGCGACACCGTTGTCGGTCTGGACAACCTCAACGACTACTACGACGTCAGCCTGAAAGAAGCCCGGCTCGCCCGACTGCAGCCCTCCGATGCCTTCGAATTCCATCGCCTCGACGTCGCCGACCGGCCGGGCATGGAAGCGCTGTTCCAAAGTCACCAGTTCGACCGTGTCATCCACCTGGCCGCCCAGGCCGGCGTGCGCTACTCCATCGACAACCCGCACGTCTACGTCCAGGCCAACCTCGTCGGCTTTCTGAACATCCTGGAAGGCTGTCGACACCAACAGGTCCCGCACCTGACCTACGCCTCCTCCAGCTCCGTCTACGGTGCCAACGAAGCCCAGCCGTTCAGCGAACAACACAACGTCGACCACCCCGTTTCACTGTACGCGGCCTCAAAGAAATCCAACGAACTGATGGCCCACACCTACTCTAGCCTGTACAACATTCCCACCACCGGCCTCCGCTTCTTCACCGTCTACGGCCCCTGGGGACGACCCGACATGGCCCCGTTCAAATTCACCCGCAACATCCTGGCCGGTCAACCGATCGACCTCTACAACAACGGCGACATGGTGCGCGACTTCACCTACATCGACGACATCATCGAAGGCGTCATTCGCGCCAGCGACCACATTGCCGAACCCGATCCTGACTGGACCGGCCAAAAGCCACGCCCCGACACCAGCTATGCGCCCTATCGCCTCTACAACATCGGCAACAACCAACCGGTGCACCTGCTCGACTTCGTCGAAGCGATCGAACAAGCCGCCGGCCGCAAAGCGACTCGCAACCTCATGCCCATGCAGGACGGCGACGTACCCTCCACCTACGCCGACGTCTCGGCCCTGGAGAGCGCCGTTGGTTTTAAACCGACCACCCCCATCCAAACCGGAGTGGATCGTTTTGTTGAGTGGTATCGGGAGTATTACGAGATTTAACCTATGAAGGTAGGTCATGGATTGAGCAGGTACCTTAGACTAGTACCGACCGCCCGGGATGCTCTGGAAGGGTGGTCCGACACATCGGCATCTGAGCCATGGACTGGTGCGCCAGCCCGGGCCGAAGTAAGCGTACATGGATGTATGTACAGCGGTCCCTGGAAGAGCATCCCGGGCGGTTGGTACAGGTTCCCGGCAACAAAACCAACCAAGCCATCAACCGAAGGACACTGTCAGCATGTATCTTGAACATTTCAGTCTGCAACGGCACCCCTTCCGGATGGCCCCGGAAGACGACTTCGTCTACATGAGCCAGCAGCACTCACGCGCCTTCGTCTACATGGACTCCGCCGTATGGAGCCCCGAAGGGTTCGTCGTCATCAGCGGTGAAGTCGGCTCCGGCAAAACCACCCTGCTAAAAAAGCTCATGCGCGGCCTCAGCAAAGACCTCAAACTGTTCCATATCGCCTACACCAACCTCAAAGCGGACGACCTCTTCCACCTCATCGTCCGCCAGGCCGGTCTGCCCGTCAAAGACACCAACAAAGTCTCCATGCTGTTCGCCATCAACGACTACCTGCAGACCATGTCCGAACGCGGCATTCCCGTCGTGCTCGCCGTCGACGAAGCCCAGAACCTCAGCCAGGAAAACCTCGAAGACATCCGCATGCTCGCCGGCCTCGAAGGCGCCGGCGGCCCGGTTATGCGCGTCATCCTGCTCGGCCAGCCCGAACTGAAAAAACACATCGCCCAGATTCCCCAGCTCTCCCAACGGGTCAAACTCTTCTTCCACCTCGCCGGCCTCACACTGAAGGAGACCGGCGAATACATCGATCACCGTTTGTTCATCGCCGGCTACGAAGGCGACACCCTGTTCGACGCCGACACCATCAAGCAGATCAATGAGATCAGCAAAGGCATCCCGCGTCTGATCAACAAACTGTGCGACGGCCTGATGCTCTGTGCCTACTCCGAGGACCGCACCACCATCGACCCGCTTGATCTCGTCGAGATCCGCCACGACCTGATGGGCGAATCCTTCGGCCTGGACCCGGACGACGTGGCCAATCCTTCAGGCGGCCTGCCCCCGACACTCGACCCGGCCATCGACACCGACGCCGCCTATGCGCCCATACTCGAGCGCATCGCCACCGCCCTGGAGCGCATCGACGACAAGCTGGACCGCCTGGTCACCGACACCAATCCCGCCAAGTCCCGCGCGGACACCAACGTCAAACCCCTCTCCCCCAAACGCCGACGCCCCTGACGCTCAGGGGCTTCCCTTCAAACACGTAACGCCCTATTGACGCTCTCAACCCTACTCCTCACTCACTAAAGTCTTGGCGACTGAGCCAGGTGCTCTTAGCCTGAATCTTTATTGGATTCGAGCAACCACCATTGGCAAGCAGCGGATGCGCGGGGTGCTTATTCAGGGATGTCCGAGGCAGGATGCCGAGGCCAAGCGCCCATGGATGGGTTTACAGCGACCCTGAATAAGCACCCCGTGCAGCCGTTGCGGGTTCAGGGCACCCCGATAACATAAACAACCTCCGCAGGAGACGACCGACATGAAAGTGCGATCTGTACTGGGCAATTCCCAAAAACTCGACGGCGGCGCCATGTTCGGCAACGCACCCAAGGCGCTCTGGCAGCGGTGGTACCCGTGCGACGACCTGAACCGGATTGAACTGAACTGCCGGTGTCTGCTGGTCGAAGAGGACGATCGCACCATCCTGTTCGAGACCGGCGTCGGCGCCTTCTTCCCGCCGGACAAGAAAGACCGGTTCGGCGTTCAGGAAAGCGACCATCGATTGATGGCCAATCTGGCCGATCTGGGCGTATCGCCCGAAGACATCGACATCATTGTGTTATCGCACCTGCACTTCGATCATGCCGGTGGATTGCTCAGCGTCTGGGAGGAAGGCAAGGAGCCGGAACTGGTGTTCCCGAACGCGCGTTACGTGGTCGGAGAGCAGGCTTGGCAGCGAGCGCTGAAGCCGCATCCGCGTGATCGCGCCTCGTTCATACCGGAATTGCCGGGGCTGCTGGAAGCCACCGGCCGGGTGGAGCGGGTTCAGGGCACCCGTTCGAGAACGCTGGGTGACCAGTACCGCTTTCATCACAGCGACGGCCACACGCCCGGCATGTTACTGACCGAAATCACCTTACCCGACGGACCCCTGGTGTTCGCGGCGGACCTGATTCCCGGCACCGCCTGGGTACACGTGCCCATCACCATGGGGTACGACCGCTATCCGGAAGCGTTGATCGATGAGAAACACCGGTTGCTGTCGGACCTGGCGAGCCGCAATGGGCGGCTGTTCTTCACCCACGATCCGAACATCGCCGTGGGGCGGGTGGTGAAGAACGACAAAGGCAAGTTCACCCTGGAAGACGAACAGGAAGAACTGGCGGCCTAAGCCAAGTACCTATACCCAGCCCAAAGCCTTCAGCAGGACCAAGCCTATGCTCGTGCTGACCAGGCTCAACACCGTCGTGGTCGCGATAATGGACGCGGCCAGGTTGGCGTTGCCGCCCATGGCGCGGACCATGACATAACTCGCGGCGGCCGTCGGTGCGGCGGTCATCAGGTAGAAAACGCCCAGTTCTATACCGCCGTAGCCCAGCCAACGGGCGATCAACACGCCGGTCAGCGGAATGCCCACCAGCTTGAACACCGAGGCCCAGGTCGTCACCCGTCCGGCCTCGACAAACCCCTGCCAGGACAGGCTGGCACCGACACAAATCAGCGCCAACGGCAACGTCATGCGCGCGAAGTAATCGCCCGTATCCAGCACCCACTCGGGTACCGGCCAGTCGAGCAGCACAATGCCGGTTGCGACCAGAATGGCGATGATCAGGGGGTTGCGCAGGATGTCCTTGATGGCGGCCACGATCGGATGACCGGCCGTTTGCCGGGAAGACCAATGGCTGAGCGTAATCACCGACAGGATGTTGTACGCCAGGGTCAGGATGGCCAGATACACCGAAGCCAGCAAGGCCGCCTCGACACCGAAGGCGTTGAGGCAGAAGGCAAGGCCGACTATGCCCATATTGCCGCGAAAACTGCCCTGAACAAAAACGCCACGCTCGTCCCGATGGGCGGTCAACCTGGGGGCCAGCCAGGACAAAATCAAAAACCAGCCCGCCACCAGCATCAGAGCGAAGAGGATGATGCCGCCCCCCGGCAGGGACTGAGGCCGCGCACCGACAATGTTCAGGAACAGCAGACTGGGCAGACCCACGTTGAAGACAAGCTTGGAACCACCCTGCACGAAGGCGTCATTGACCCAGCCCCAACGGCGAAACAGAACCCCCAGAATCACGACCAGGGCGATCGGTCCGGTGACTTGCAACGAAAACAGCAACAGCGACAGCACAAGCGGCCTCAAAACGACAAATGCAGGGAACGGACGGTGTCGTCCTGACGCAGCGCGGGAAAATCAGGAACGAACGGGCGCCCAGTATAGGGACGCCCGGCGGGGATGGCCAGGGAGTCTGGCGGTCACAGCTTCTCGAGGTCGGCTTCGATTTCCTCGATCTTGTTCTGAACGACTTTTTCGAGATGACGCAGGTCGCCGAGGATTTTCTTCTTAACGTCGGTTTCCTTCACCTCGCGTTTGGCGATGGCGTCCAGCTCCTCGATCACATAGCGCAGGGTCGGGGCAATCTCGGTGGTGTTCATGTACTTGCCGGTGCCGCTGTCGACCTTGACGCGCTTCTGCTGACGCGGGTATTTGAATTTCTCGCTGCGGGCGAACATTTCCCGCTTGTCGCGCTTGTAATAGATTTTGAGAATGTCGTAAGCACCTTCGGTGCGCAGCGTGTATTTCTCGATTTTGTCGGTGTCGGTGACACCAATGGCCTGGAGGTTCTCGAACATGGAGGGTCCTTATCAGCGGCTGAGGGTGGGAAAAGCGTTCCTACAGATTAGGCGATTGACATTCTCGATCAAGCCCGTGTCGCCATTGTGCAAGGGGAGACAATCGGCGGCCTGTAGTGTGGGATTTACGGACCGGTTCAGCGGATCCACCCGATCGAGAAATGGACGTCGGAATGCAGGGAGAGGCGGTCCTGCAGTTCATGGTATTCGACCCGAGCACCCAGGCCCACTGTCGTATTGAAGGTATCCCACCGCCACAGATAGGCCTGATTCAATCCCAGAGCGGCTTTCCAGCCACGATCGCGCTCATCGGTATAGACGTCGTTGACGACCTTGTAGTCCCCGAGTTCAGAGCCCCCGGTCGCCGCCATGGACAGCAACCAACCCTGGTCGAAGGTCCCGGTTTCATAGCGGTTCAAACGCAACCCGACGTGATAGTCCGGTTCCGTGCCGTTGGCGCTCAGCACCGGCCCGAGCGCCCAGCGCTCACCGAGGCGAACGTCCACTTCCAGATTGACCACGGTACCCAGTGCCATCAAGGGGTTGGTGCGGATATTGAGTCGGTCTTCCGCGGATGCGATACCCGGAGAAAGCAGGCTGATCAGCAAAAGGACTCCAAGCGAGCGATTCATGCCAACGTCTCCCTAAAACGACCGGCCGATGGATATTTCCCAGGCCGGCAACAGCCAGGATTCGTAGTCATAGTAGCTGCTTTCGTCAGCCCCGGAGCCGGTTACCAGTTGAACGCCGATACCGGCGTTCAGAAAGAAACGCCCCCAGGCCCACTGGTAAGTCTGGGTACCTTTCAGCCGCCAGCGATCGATTTCGGTTTCGTTCCAGTCGGTTTTCAGGATCAGATTCGAATGCCATCCGGCGCTGAACACCGAGTCTTCGAACCAGTCCATCCGGACACCGGCGGACGTCCGGGCCTGCTCGAACAGATTGTCACCGTTGTTGTGCCACAGCATAAAGCCGAACGACAGCGTGTCGCCAACGGCACGGTCGACCTCGAGATTGGGAAAGTTGGCCAGGGCCAGGGCGGGGTCCATTCGGACTTTCCAGTGGGGCTCGGCCCATAGGAGAGTTGGCATGCCGAGGGCGATTGCCGCTACAATTCGAAGCAGGCGTTGGCTCTGATTACCCATCATCTCCCGAGTTTCCTTCACTGGATGTTGAATACTTCGGTTGTCCGCACACACGATATCAAAATTGACACGGATCCACGATTCAGCCATGAGTTTACACATTCGATTGGTCGAAATTGAGCGTTATTTTCCCAATGTCCAAAATACCACGGACCTTCAGCGGGCTTTCGGTCCGTTGCGCCGGTTTTGCCGGGAGCAGCCGGATACGGCCTTTACCATGGCACCCTGGTCGGAGCCTGATCGGGGCGAGGCGGCCATTGTGATCATCGGAACGGATCGAGGCCAGGTGGATGCGGCAACACAACGCCTCGAGGACTGGATGGAAGCCAACCTGGAGGGGCAAAGCCTTCGATTGGAAACCAGTTGGTTGTGACAGTCCAAGCCAAAATCCGCGCCGGCTGCACGGGGTGCTTAAACGGGGCCGCCGTGAATACTTCCATGTAGGCTTAGCCTCGGCATCCATGCCTCAGATATCCCCGTTTAAGCACCCCGCACATCCGTCGCTCGCCTAAAGGTTTAACCCAAATGCAGGAATTACGTAGGAGCGCACTCCGTGCGCGATTCCCGAGATGCCTTAAGCACAAGTCGGTCGCGCACGGAGTACGCTCCTACAACACGATCAGTTGCGGTCTAAGGCATTCAAATCCGCAAAGGTCTTCTCCAGACGCTTGCTCATGCTTTCCTGCCCTTTACGCAACCAGACGCGCGGGTCGTAGTACTTCTTGTTCGGCTTGTCCTCACCATCGGGGTTGCCGATCTGGGTCTGCAGGTAGCCTTCGTTTTGCTGGTAATACTCGCGCACGCCGTCCCAGTTGGCCCACTGGGTGTCGGTGTCGATGTTCATCTTGATGACACCGTAGCTGATCGATTCCTCGATTTCGGCTTCGGTGGAGCCGGAGCCGCCGTGGAAGACGAAGTTGAGGGCGTTGTGCGGCAGGCCGAATTTTTCCGAGCAGTACTTCTGGGAATCGCGCAGGATGGTCGGGGTCAGTTTGACGTTGCCGGGCTTGTAGACACCGTGGACGTTGCCGAAGGAGGCGGCGATGGTGAAACGCGGACTGATGGCGTTCAGTTTTTCGTAGGCGTAGGCAACGTCTTCGGGTTTGGTGTAGAGGTTGGAGGCGTCGACGTCGGAGTTGTCGACACCGTCTTCTTCCCCGCCGGTGACACCCAGTTCGATTTCCAGCGTCATGCCCATCTTGGCCATGCGTTCCAGGTATTCGGCGCAGGTGGCGATGTTCTCTTCCAGGCTGTCCTCGGACAGGTCGATCATGTGCGAGGAGAACAACGGGCGGCCGGTTTCGGCATAATACTTCTCGCCGGCGTCGAGCAGGCCGTCGATCCAGGGCAGCAGCTTACGGGCTGCGTGGTCGGTATGCAGAATGACCGGGACGCCATAGGCTTCGGCCATGGTGTGAACGTGTTTGGCACCGGCGATGGCGCCGAGAACCTGGGTATCCTGACCTTCCAGTTTCAGGCCTTTACCGGCGAAGAAGCCGGCGCCGCCGTTGGAGAACTGGATGATAACCGGCGATTTGACACGAGCGGCGGTTTCGAGGACGGCGTTGATGGTGTTGGTGTCGACGCAGTTGACCGCCGGCAGCGCGAATTGTTCGGCCTTGGCGATTTCAAAGATCTTCTGCAGGTCATCGCCGTTGGCGACACCGGGTTTGACGACATCGAGTACTTTCTGAGACATGGCTTCGGTTCCTCAATTGGCTTGATGGACCGCCCGCCGCGACGACCGGTCCTCGGTCTTTGGTTCAACCGCCGCCCCGGGGTACGAGGCGGCGGAGATCGTTAACCCTGGGCGCGTTGCTCCAGGATCTCGACCGCCGGCAGTTTCTTGCCTTCCACGAACTCCAGGAAAGCGCCGCCGCCGGTGGAAATGTAGGAAAACTTGTCTTCCATTCCGAACTTCTGCACGGCCGCGATCACATCACCGCCCCCGAGTACGGAGAACGCACCGCTGTCCGCGATAGCTTCGGCGATGGCTCGGGTGCCGCCGGCGAAGTTGTCGAATTCAAACACGCCGCATGGGCCGTTCCACAGAATGGTTTTCGCGCCCTTGAGTACTTCGGCGAACTTGGCGGCTGTTTCTGGGCCCAGGTCCATGATTTCCTCATCGTCCTGAACCTGATCGACCGGCTTGACCGTCGCCTCGGCCTTGGGGCTGAATTCCTTACCGGTACGCACGTCGATGGGTTCGGGAATGTCGAGCTTATCCATCAGCGCCTTGGCCTGGGGAATCAGGTCCTTCTCGTGCAGCGAGTTGCCGACATTATAGCCGCGTGCCGCCACAAAGGTGTTGGAGATGCCACCGCCGACAATCAACTGGTCGCACACCTGGGACAGGCTTTCCAGCACGGTCAGTTTTGTTGACACCTTGGCTCCGCCGACCACGGCGACCATCGGCCGGGCCGGGTTGTCCAGCGCCTTGGCCAGTGCTTCCAGTTCACCGGCGAGCAGCGGGCCGGCGCAGGCGACCGGGGCGTGCTTGGCGACGCCGTGTGTCGATGCCTGGGCGCGGTGGGCGGTACCGAAGGCGTCCATGACGTAGACGTCGCACAGTTTGGCCATCTTTTGCGCCAGGTCGTCGTCGTTCTTCTTTTCACCGACGTTGAAGCGGACGTTTTCGAGGATGACGACATCGGCGTCGGTGTCGACACCGTCGACCCAGTCCTTGACCAGCGGGATCTCGCGGCCGAGCAGCTTGCCCATGTGGGCGGCGACGGGGGCGAGGGAGTATTTTTCTTCGTATTCACCTTCGGTCGGGCGACCCAGGTGGGACATGATCATGACTTTGGCGCCCTGTTCGAGGGCTTCCCGGATGGTGGGCAGTGAGGCGGTGATGCGCTGGTCGGAGGTGACATTACCCTGATCGTCGAGCGGGACGTTCAGGTCCTGCCGGATGAGGACGCGCTTACCGGCCAGATCCAGGTCAGACATTTTGATCACAGACATGGCAGTTCCTTCGAAGGTGACAATGAATTCGGGACGGCCATTGTAGACCCTGTAGCCTTCGGAATCACGGGTCCTGTAATTTTCCTACAACCCGGATTGCGCAACAGAGTTTTGATGTTGTGCCAGTGGGATGCTTGCACCCTGGTTGCCCAGGGTCCGTGCGGGGCAGGCGGTGTGGCCGCTGACGGACCGCCAGAGGGCTGCGCGGTACCCGGTGCGGATTCCTGGCAACCAGGGAGCGAACGACCCACCGGCACCGTAGAATAATCTACAATCAACCACCAAAACCTAACCGGTAGGTCAGAGACAAAACGGAACAGTGTTGGTACACTGGTATCCCAGCCTGACCCCCAATACAGTGCCCGAACCGGGCCGCAAGCTGGAAGCTGTTCATGAGCGTCTCCCCCATCTTTATCGGCATCGCCGGTGCCTCCGCCTCCGGAAAAAGTCTGTTGGCCGGAACCATCTACGAAGAACTCCGCAACACCATTGGCGGTCATTCCATCGCCATCATCAAGGAAGACAGCTACTACCAGGAACAAAGCGACCTGACGTTCGAAGAGCGAACGGCGATCAACTACGACCATCCCAATGCCTTCGATCACGACCTGTTGATCGACCATATCGACCAACTGCACCAGGGTCGGGAAGTCGATATCCCCATCTACGATTACACCGTGCACAACCGGTCCGAAGAAAAGCGGCCGCTCAGCCCGGTCCCGGTGATCATCATCGAGGGGATCCTGATTCTGCACGACAAGGCCATTCGCAAGCGGCTCGACGCCAAGGTGTTCATGGATACTCCGCTGGATGTCTGCCTGCTGCGTCGTCTGCGCCGGGACATTTCCGAGCGTGGCCGGACGGTGGATTCGGTGATCGAGCAGTACAAACGCACCGTGCGCCCGATGTTTCTGGAATTCATCGAGCCGACCAAGCAATTCGCCGACATCATCGTGCCCCGTGGCGGCAAGAACCGCGTGGCGATCGAGATGATCAAGGCCAGAATTCTGCAAATGCTGGCCAACTGAATGTCCGGGGGAATGGGCAGGATGCCCTCCCCCTGTGCACTAACGCACAAACTGACCATTTTCCCCTTGCCTGCCCGCTTGAACTGGCGAATTCTAGGCGGTCCTATCCACTATGAATTGTCGGGACAGCCGTCATGTCCGCCGCCCGTTACCATTTGGTCTGCGAAGGCTTTCGCAGCGCCTCCGTAAATAAAACCCAGCTCAGTTTCGCGCTCAAGCAACAGCTCAAGCTCGACGATGCGCAACTGGCCGATCTGATGGCCAGTCGGCGCACCATTCTGGCCCGAAATCTGAACGAGGAAAAAGCCCGTGCCCTGGGTCGGAAGCTGAGTCGCGCCGGTCTCATGGTGAAAGCCGAGACCGTGGCGGCCAATCAGAAGATCTCGCCCGAGGAACTGCGCCACCATTTGTTGGACGGCGGGTTGAGTCATTATTTCGCCGGTCGCTATCACCATCCGGACGAGGAATTGGATACGCGATTGAGCCTGGCGCTTCTGGCCGGTGTGCCCGCACTGTGCTATGTCCTGTTGCCGTTGATCGCCTTAATGCTGGCGCTACCCTTGTTGTCGCTGTCCGTCTGGCTGGAGCAGACCGTCGCCGCCGCGGTGCAGGGTTTGATCGCCGCCGCCCTGCTGGTGCCGGCCTGGTTATTGCGCCCGGTCCGCGAACCGGCCGACGGGGTGAAGCTGGAAGCCGATACCGAGCATCTGATTTACACCCTGTGCGATGAAATCAGTCATTACCTGGATGCGCCCTCCGTGGTCACCCTGCGTGTCAGCGAAGCGCCTCTGATCCGGATGCATCAATCCCTCCCGCAGTGGTTGCGCGGACAGTGCGAACTGGAACTGGGCCTGCCGTTTCTGGAAGCGACCACCCTGCAGCAGACCGCCGGCGAGATCGCATATCAGCTGGGGGCGCTGGCGCCGCGCGGTTATCACTGGCAATGGGGACTGTTCCAATTCGCGCATCGAGCATTGACCCGGCGGGTTCCCAGGCTTCGCGACCCCCTGGCCGGCTGGATCAAGCCGATGCTGGAGTATCAGGAGCAACGCCAACACACCATGGTCGACGCCTTGATCGGCCGTCAGGTTGCTCAACAATTGCAGCGGTTGCGCAGTCAGTTGGGCCCTTTGGAGGCGAATTGGTCCCAATTTCAGCAATTTTGCGAACACCTGGCCATTCAACCGACGGCTTGGTCGGACTGGCTGCGTGCCGCGCCGCCCTCGAACAGCGACGCCGAGGAAGACAGCCCCGGGCTGTTTCGCATCAGCGCGCCGGCCACCTGGGCGCTGTCCAATGCCAGTGGTTACCGCAAAGCCCTGAACCGGGACAGCGCACGGTCTTTCACCACTCCGGCGTTGTCCGCCTGGAAACAGTTCCAGACTGTGCAACGGGCGAAACACCGTCTGACCGGAGACGCCTTCCCGGCGTCGGCTTTAATGCCGCCGACGGGCAGTGCACCCGCCACCCGGTTCCGACCCAGCCAGCTCAAACAGCGTTATCGGGCCACGCTGAAAAACCAGGAAGCGGCCATCCGCCACGCGCTCGGGCTGAACAAGAAGGCGCCGAAGCAGGATCTGAACCACTTGAGCCGACAGTGGCGTGAGGCGGCCTCCGCGTACTGGGACGAGTCGGCATTGCGCCATCGCAGCCTGCCGCTGGCCAAGGCGGTCTACCTGGCGCTGAACAACGCCGAACAGATGACCCTCTGGGCCAGGCAGACGGTGGAAACGGAGTCCGAACCCGCACGGATCCGGGATCGCCAATTGATGGCGCTCTACCACCGCTGGCTGAATGCACTCAAGCCGATTCCGGCGTTGCCGTTACTGGCCGCTCCGGGCCGCAGCCTGAGCGACCAATTGCTGCGGGGCGCAACCGCTCAGGATTCGGTGACGGCCGCCACCATCGCTCAACACTGCGACTATTGGGTCAACAGTCTGCAAATCTACTGGACGCTGGTCGCCGCCAGTCTGCTAAACTCCCAGACTGATACGGAGACAGGCCAAGCGGCCGCCTGAGGCACCCATGAAACCCTGGCAACCGGTTCTGGATTTCTGGTTCGGCGACCGGGAACCCCCGGAACCCGCATTTCAAAAACGCTGGTTCAGCGGCGGTTCCGACGTCGATCAACAGATTGAACAACGTTTCGGCGAGCTGCACCGGCGTGCCGTCGAGGGCGAGTTGGCCGCCTGGCTCGAACATCCCGAGGGTCGCCTGGCGAAGATCGTGCTCGTCGACCAATTCAGTCGCAATCTCTATCGTGGTACGGCCCGGGCCTTCGCCTGGGATGAACTGTCTCAGCGCTGGGCGCTTGAGGCCCGGGACAATGGTCACTACGGTGGCCTGGCCTTGAGCGGGCGGATGTTTTGCCTGATGCCGCTGATGCATTCCGAAGATCTGGCGCTACACCACGCGCTTCAGACCGCCATTGAACAGTTGCGATCCGAATTCTCGGATCAGGACGATCTGCTGCAAGGCTTCGCCAGGGCCGCGGACGAACACCGCGCGATCATCGAGCGGTTTGGTCGCTATCCACATCGCAACGCCAGCCTGGACCGTCCTTCGACCGATGAGGAAGTCGCTTATCTCGCTGAATCGAAAAACCGTTTCGGGCAATGAGTGGCGGAACTTTCCGTCCCCGCCCGGGTCAAACGTCCAATCCCAATTCTCTGCCCTAACATTTCTGGAGCACCCATGATTCAAAAATCCCGCTGGACCATGCTGGTCCTGATCCCCCTGATGGCTCTGACCGCGTTGACCGTTCGTGCCGAGGAAATGTCCGAACAGGAAGTCGAACGCATTGTGCGCGACTACCTGCTCGAAAACCCGGAAGTCATTGTCGAAGCCATTAATGTCCTGCGCCAGCGTGAACAGGCGGCGGAAGAAGCCGCGGCCAGCGAGCAACTTTCCGGTCTGGAAAACGAACTGGTGAACGCCGAGCGCGACCCGGTTGGCGGCAACCCCGATGGTCAAATCACCCTGGTCGAGTTTTTCGACTACAACTGTGGCTATTGCAAGCGCGTCAACAGCACGCTGCAGGCACTGATCGAGGACAATCCGGACCTGCGCGTCGTCTATAAGGAATTCCCGATTTTATCCGAAACCTCGATGACGGCCGCGCGCGCCTCTCTGGCAGTCAACGCCCTCTATCCAGAGCAATACGAAACCTTCCACCGGCGGTTACTGGACCAGCGAGGCAGCCTGCAACAGGACAGCCAAGTCTGGGATGCCGTGGCGCAACTCGACGTCGATGTCGAAGCGGTTAAAACAGAAGCCGGGAAAAGCTGGGTCCAGGACACCATATCCCGGAACCACCAACTGGCGCAGCAATTGAACATCACCGGCACCCCGACTTTTATCGTCGGCGACTCCATCCTGCGTGGCGCCTATCCGCAGGCAGACATCCAGGATGCGATCGACAAGAACAGCTGATCCCCTGCCGGGGCGGGTGCCTCCGCCCCTCGATACAACCCGGCGACCGATAACGCCGGGTTCCACCCCACTCCTCCCTTATGAAAACTGGCTATAAATGTCGGGCTTCGTGTTAGCCAGAGCTGTCTATACTCAGAAGGACACGGCCTATCGCCACCATTCAGTCGTTCAGAGACACAGCCTTATGTCGCATTTCGAATGCCCGGATTTCAGCGACCTGGACAAGGGTCTGATCGAGGATTTTCGAGCCACCGTCAATGACTCCCAGGAAGAAATCGATGCCTGCATTCAGCGGCTGAATCAGACCGGACGGGAAGACGATGTTCACCGTCTGTTTCGCGCCCTGCATTCACTCAAGGGCAATTGCCGCATGGTCTCGCTCGATCCCATGGTGGAACTGCTGCACGATCTGGAAGAAATCGCCTGCGACCTGCGACAGGGACACTATGCCTACGGTCAGGGGCTCGGGAACTTCATGCTCGAAGTGATCGATATCAGTCGCGAACTGGTGGGGCAACTGGTCGAACAGGGCCGCGCCGACGAAGACATTCGCCAATACCTGATCAAAGCCATCCGGCGCATTCGCGAAGCGCCGGATCCGGACCGGGATGGCCTCTGCCGCGACGTCCTGGCCGAGCTTCACGGCGAGCCGCCGCAGCAAAAACGCGGTGCTCTGCCGGAATTGCCCGGCGACATCACCCTGATGAAAGAACTCGCCAGCCAACTGGACAGCCTCAGCATCTATCGCAAGGGCCGGTCGGAACAGGTGCTGGATCTGTGTCGAAATTTGAACGATGCCCTCGGGCAACCGGTCGACCCAACCCAACTGGCGGCCGCCGTCTATTTGCACGACCTCGGCATGGCGTTCGTGCCGGCCGGTATCGTGCAGAAACAAGGTGTGCTGGAACGCGAGGAAGTCTATCAGGTGCAGATGCACGTTCATGTCGGAGCGCGGCTGTTGCAACGATTCGGGGATTGGGACGAAGCCGCGGCCATGGTGATGCAACACCACGAGCGTTTCGACGGCAGTGGTTACCCCAACCGCCTGAAGGGCGAGCAAATCCACACCGGTGCCCGCCTGATCGCCATCGCCGACAGTTTCTGCGCGATGACCAACGAACGGCACGACCGAACCTACAAGAAGACCCTGTTTACTGCCGTGCGGGAAGTGAACGCCGAGTCCGGCGCGCAATTCGACCCCGACGTCGTCGAGGTGTTCAACGACGTGATCCGCCAGCATTATTTAACGCGTTAGGAGGCTGTCGGATTCAGGAGGCTTTTACCGGCTGATCCAGAATGGCCGACCGACTGGTCTTGTGAATCTCGGCAAGGCCGTCGGCAATCCGTTTCTGCGCTTCGCGCGTGGCTTCTTCCGGTGTCTTGTCCGTCAGATCGACCTTGGGGTGGATGATCACATCAATGGTGCCGGGCAGCTTGACGAACCGCTTATTGAGCCAGAAATCCCCGGAATTGTGGGTTACCGGGATAATGGGCACCTCGGCCTCCTTCGCCAAGATGGCACCGCCGCGCTGGAAACGTCGTAATTGATTCGGTTCCGCCCGAGTCCCCTCCGGAAAGATCAGTACATAAATGCCGTCGCGCAGTCGGGGAACGCCCTGCTCCAGGATCTGGGTCATGGACCCCTTGCGGTTGCTGCGGTCGATGGCGATGGGACGCAGCATGGCGAACGTCCAACCGAAGAAGGGGATCTTCAACAGGCTTTTCTTGACCACCTGGGTCTGGGGACGAAACAGGCGTTGCAGAAAGAAGGTTTCCCAGGCGCTTTGGTGGTTGGAGACGACCACGCCGACGGTACCGTCCAGATGCTCAAGCCCGCTGATGCGGTATTTGATGCCGAGAATCCAGCGACTGGCCAGGACGGTCAATCGGGCCCAGGTTCCGATCACGAAATGATAGCGCCAGCGGTAAGGCAATAAATAAGCGAACAACGCGCAGAAACTCGCCCAGAGAATCGTGAAGGGGGCGTAGAAAAAGACGTAAAAAATAAATGTTCGCACGTAGGCCAACCACATGCCGTCCACTCTCATCGGTTGGAAAAAAGGACGCCCAGTGTACCCGGATTGATTCGGGGTGCGATGTCGAAAAAGTGAAATGATCCTTTCCTGACGGGAACAGAGCGACCAAGTTCGCCCTGTTCCCGGAAGATCATTGCTGTAGAACGGAGATGTCGGCCACTTGCAGGAATAACTGTCGCAAGCGCGCGAGCACGGCCAGACGATTGGCTCGCACGGCGGGATCCTCGGCCATGACCATGACCTGGTCGAAATAGGCATCGACCTCGTCGCGCAACGTCGCCAGACGTTGCAACGCGCCCTGGTAGTCGGTTTTATCCAGCATCGGTGCGACGTCGTGCTCCGCCGTTTCAATCGCATCCCACAACGTGGTCTCGGCCGATTCCACGAACAGTGACGGATTGGCCTGACGGGCCAACCAGGCCGGTCCGCCCTGCTTGAACCCTTTCGCCAGTTCCGTACCCAGGTTGTCGCCCGCTTTGTTCAGCAGGTTCGCCACCCGCTTGTTTGCCGCGGCCAGCGCTTCGGCCTGAGCCATGGCACTGAACCCGGCCACCGCCTTGACGCGGCGGTCGATGTCCAGCGGGCGGCTCGGATTCAGGGCACGCACGGCCTGGAACACATCCGGACGGAAACCGTCGTCCTGGTACCAGGCACTGAAGCGGTCCAGCGCGTAGTCGACGACCTGATCGACCACGGTTTCGCGTTGCGGCAGGTTGGCGTGCTGGTCGGCGGCGAACGCCACCAGTTCGTGCAGGTCCAGATCCAGTTCGCGTTCGACCAGGATGCGCAACACCCCCAGGGCGGCGCGACGCAGCGCGAACGGGTCCTTGGTGCCGGTCGGCGGCTGGCCGATGCCGAACAGGCCGGCCAGGTTATCCAGCCGGTCCGCCAGCGCCACGGCCATGCCGGCGCGACTGGTCGGCAGTTCGTCACCGGCGCCCGCAGGCTTGTACTGTTCCAGAATGGCGCGGGCCACGGTGTCCGGTTCGCCGTCGTGCAGCGCGTAGTAGTAACCGGCGATGCCCTGCATGTCGTCGAACTCGAACACCATGTCGGTCACCAGGTCGGCCTTGGCCAGCCAGGCGGCGCGTTCGGCGACCTCGACATCGTCACCCAGGCGGCGGGCGATCTCTCCGGCGATAGCTTTGAGTCGTCCGGCCTTGTCGTGCAGGGAGCCCAGCTTCTGCTGGAAGGTCACCGACTTGAGCTTCTCGACCCGCTCAACCAGGGGGGTCTTGCGGTCAGTGTCCCAGAAGAAAGCGGCATCGGCCAGACGCGGGCGGATGACTTTTTCGTTGCCGGATATCACCTGGCTCGGGTCTTTGCTCTCCAGGTTGGCGATGAAGACGAAGTAGGACGCCAACCGGCCCTGTTCGTCCATGGTCGGGAAATACTTCTGGTGCTCCTGCATGGACGAGACCAGCGCCTCGGCCGGCACATCCAGAAAGCGTTCGTCGAACTGCCCCACCAGCGCCACCGGCCATTCGTTCAGCGCCGTGACTTCGTCGAGCAGATCGTCGTCGATCACCGCCGTGACGCCCTTGGCTTCAGCGGCGACTTTGGCCTGTTCGGCAATGGTGGCGCGTCGTTGATCGAAAGACGCCAATACCCAACCCTGTTCTTTCAACACGTCGGCGTAGTCGGTCGGTCGCTTGATGCGGATCGGATCCGGGGCGTGAAAACGATGGCCCCGCGTGAAACGGTCGGCTTCGATGCCGTAAATGCTCGCCGGCACCACATCGTCGCCCAGCAGCATGACCAGCCACTGCACCGGCCGCACAAATTCGTCACGGCTCGCCCCCCAGCGCATCCGCTTGGGGATCGGCAGCGCATCCAGCGTGGCCTGAACCAGGTCCGGCAGCAGGTCTTTGGTCGCGCGGCCCGGTTCGACACCGCGGTAGACCAGCCACTCGCCCTTGCTGGTTTCCATCCGCTCCAACTGGTCGACGCTGACCCCGTTGCTGCGTGCAAAGCCTTCGGCGGCCTTGGTCGGGTTGCCGTCGGCATCGAAGGCGGCTTTGACGGCCGGCCCCCGGCGCTCGAAAGCTTCATCCGGCTGTTTCAGTTCCAGATCTTTCAGGACAACAGCCAGTCGGCGCGGCGCTCCGAAGCGATCGGCGGCGCCAAAGTTCAGGCCGGCGTCGCCCAGGCGGCTGAGCAGACCCTCGGCAAAGGCGTCCTGCAGACTTTTCAGGGCTTTGGGGGGCAACTCTTCGGTGCCCAGTTCAATCAGAAAATCGGCGTGTGTCGTCATGGTAGTCAGTCCTTGCTGTCCGCGTCCGCTCCGAGGATTTCATCGCGCAGGTGCTTCGGTGCCATCGGGAAACCAAGGGCCTTGCGCGCGTCGTAGTAGGCTTGCGCCACGTCGCGGGACAGCGTACGGATACGCAGGATATAGCGCTGGCGCTCGGTCACGGAAATGGCGTGACGGGCGTCCAGCAGATTGAAGGTGTGTCCGGCCTTGAGGATTTGCTCGTAAGCCGGCAACGGCAGGCCGGTGTCGATCAGTTTCCGGGCTTCGCCTTCGTGGTATTCGAACTGACGGAACAGATTGTCGACATCGGCGTGTTCGAAGTTGTAGGTCGACTGCTCGATTTCGTTCTGCAGATAAACGTCGCCGTAGGTCACCTTGGAGCCGTCCGGACCGATGGTCCAGATCAGGTCATAGACGTTGTCGACGTCCTGAATGTACATCGCCAGACGCTCCAGACCGTAGGTCAGCTCACCGGAGACCGGATAGCATTCGATGCCGCCGACCTGCTGGAAGTAGGTGAACTGGGTCACCTCCATGCCGTTCAGCCAGATCTCCCAACCCAGCCCCCAGGCGCCGAGTGTCGGGTTTTCCCAGTTGTCCTCGACGAAGCGGATGTCGTGCACCAGCGGGTCGATGCCGATGGCCTTCAACGAGCCCAGGTACAGCTCCTGAAAGTTGCTCGGGTTCGGCTTCAGGATGACCTGATACTGGTAGTAGTGCTGCAGACGGTTCGGGTTTTCACCGTAGCGACCGTCCGTCGGCCGGCGTGAGGGCTGCACATAGGCCACATTCCAGGTCTCCGGGCCCAGGGCGCGCAGGAAGGTGGCCGGATGACTGGTACCGGCGCCCACTTCCATATCGAGCGGCTGCAGAATGACGCAGCCCTGGTCGGCCCAGTATTTCTGCAAGGTCAGAATCAGCCCCTGGAAAGTGTTCAGGCTGGATGATGTCTGTTCGGTCACGGCGAAGATCCTGATAGCTGGATGGTCGGGAATCGAAACGCCGCATTATACATATCCGGGGGTGAAGGGTCATCGGGCCGTATCGGACTCGGCGGAGTCCATGGGAGCCGGGTAGGAGCGCTTGAAGGTGAACGCCTCCGATGTCGGCCCTGCTTCTTTTAGTCGCTCCAGTCGCGCTTTGGCTTCCGCCGGCGTCGGTGTGTGACCGACCGGCACCCACCAAAGCACCATGTGAACGTCCATCTTGTCGAACCACTCCTTGCGCCGGCGCATGATGTCGCGGTGCGCGGGGTTCTGGTAGACAAAGTAGAACAGGGACTCGATGTCCTCCCAGACCGAGAGGTTGACGATGGTATTCGGGTTCTCGAACAGGCGGACGTCCATGGCATCGTTGCCTTCGCCGATCAGCCGCCAGACGAAGCCCGGTTGCGCCTCGGCGGTGGCGTTGACCCGGTCCAGATTATTGACGAAATCCGCGTTGACCGGGTCCTCCATGGGTTTCCGGAAGGTGGCGAGGTTCAGTTGGGCGAGGTGGTAACGCACAGATTGTCTCCCTTTGTGTTTGATACCGGGGCAGGTTAACGGATCGATTTCTTACAGGATTGAACGAAATTGCGCCTATTCGGCTTGGCCGCGCAGGGGACCCGTGTGCGGACCATGCGCTCCTACTGGGCAGAAGCTTTAACTGCGCCAGAATTGCGGTGAGAACAGGACCAGCAGGGTGAAGACTTCCAGACGGCCGAGCAGCATGGCGATGCACAGTAACCATTTGGCGGTGTCCGGTATGGCGCCGTAATGAGCGGCGACGCTGCCGAGACCCGGGCCCAGGTTGTTCAACGAGGCGGCGACGGCGGACCAGGAGGTCGGGAAGTCCATGCCGGTGGCCAGCAGGCCGAACAGGATCAGTGCATAAACCAGGATATACATGCTGAAAAAGCCCCAGACGGCTTCGATCACCCGGTCGCCGACCGGACGCTTGCCGACTTTCAACGGGAAGACGCCGTTGGGATGGATCAGCCGCTTGATTTCACGCAACCCCTGTTTCATCAACAGCATGGAGCGGATGACTTTGATACCGCCGGCGGTCGAGGCCGCACAGCCCCCGACAAACGACGCAAGAATCAACATGAAGGGGCCGAACAGCGGCCAGAGCGCGAAGTCGGCGGTACCGAAGCCGGTCGTGGTCAGTATCGAGACGGCTTCGAACAAGCCATAGCGAACCGAGGTGACCGGATCATACGTTCGGGTAAACACCAGGAGCCCGATAGTCATGACCGACAGACCCGCGACGATCATCAGGAAGGTCCGGTATTCGGGGTCGAGGAGGTAATGTTTCACGCTGCGGCTGCGCCAGGCGACGAAATGCAACCCGAAATTCGCAGCCGACAGGATCATGAAGACAACGGCGATCAGCTCGATGGCCGGACTGTCGAAGTAGCCGATACTGGCGTCGTGCGTGGAAAACCCGCCAATGGCGACGGTCGAGAAACTGTGCGAAATGGCGTCGAACAGCGTCATGCCTGCGGCCCAATAGGCCAGTGTGCAGACCAGCGTCAGCGAGAAATAGATGTACCACAACGCCTTGGCGGTCTCGGCGATGCGCGGCGTCAGCTTGGCGTCCTTCATCGGGCCGGGTGTCTCGGCCCGGTACAGCTGCATGCCGCCGATACCCAGCATCGGCAGGACGGCCACCGCCAATACGATGATGCCCATGCCGCCCATCCACTGCAGTTGCTGACGGTAGAACAGCAGGCTCTTGGGCAGTTCATCCAGACCGGTGATCACCGTGGCTCCGGTGGTGGTCAGCCCGGAAAAGCTTTCAAAGAAGGAGTCGGTAAAGGTCTCGGTGGCGGCCGGTGCCAGGGTGATGGGTATCGAGCCGGCGAGCCCGAGCACCACCCAGAACAAGACGGTGATGACAAACCCGTCCCGGGTCCGCAGGTCCGCCTGGTGATGACGGACCGGTATCCAGATGGCGAACCCGGTGAACAGGGTGATCAGGAACCCGAGAATAAAGGCGTCGTGGATGCCGTCGTTGTAGATGAACGACACCAGCACCGACGGCAGCATGGAGAGGCTGAACACCATCAACAACAGGCCGAGTACCTTGGTGATCAGTCGCAAATGCATGGGCGAATCCGCTCCTTCCGTAGGGCCGCAGGGTGAATCGATTAAAAGAAGGTCAGGCCGACCTGGAACAACCGCTCGACATCGGTAATGCGCCGCTTGTCGATCAGGAACAGGATCACATGGTCGTCCGACTCGATGACCATGTCGCCCTGGGCGATCAATACGGTTTCATCGCGCACGATGGCACCGATGGTACAGCCTTCCGGCAAGTCGATGTCTTCGATCGCCCGCCCGACCACTTTCGATGAGTTGCGATCCCCGTGCGCGATCGCCTCGATCGCCTCGGCCGCGCCCCGGCGCAAGGAGTGAACATTGACGATGTCGCCGCGTCGCACGTGGGTCAGCAGGCTGCCGATGGTGGTTTGCGACGGGGAGATGGCGACATCGATTTCACCGCCCTGAACCAGGTCGACATAGGCTGAGTTGTTGATCAGCGTCATCACCTTGCGCGCGCCCAGCCGCTTGGCCAGCATCGAGGCCATGATGTTGGCCTCGTCGTCGTTGGTCAGAGCCAGGAAGATGTCGGTATCCTCGATGTTCTCGTCGAGCAGCAGCTCCTGGTCGGACGCGTCGCCCTTCAGCACAATGCAATGATTGAGGTTTTCACTCAGCCAGCGACAGCGCTCCTCGTACCGTTCCAGTATCTTCACCGAATAGCGTGTTTCCAGGTCGGCCGCGAGCCGGTAGCCGATGTTGCCGCCCCCGGCGATGATGATGCGTTTGTAATTGCTTTCCTTGCGTCTCAGTTCGCTCATCACGGCACGGATATCGGACTTGCCGGCGATGAAGAAGACTTCGTCCTCGGCTTCGATGACGGTGGAGCCGCGAGGGATGATGGGTCGGTCCTTGCGGAAGATGGCGGCGACCCGGGTCTGGACGGAGGGCATGTGTTGTTTGAGGAACCGCAGTTCCTGCCCGACCAGCGGACCGCCGTGGTAGGCCTTGACCGCGACCAGCTGCAGTTTGCCATCGGCGAAGTCGAGCACCTGCAGGGCGCCGGGTGTTTCGATCAGGCGGCGAATGTAGTTGGTGACCAGTTGCTCGGGGCTGATCAGGACGTCGACCGGGACGGCCTCGGGGCAGAAGAGTTTTTCGCTGTAGCGGGTGTACTGGGGGTTGCGGATGCGGGCGATTTTGGTCGGCGTCCGGTAGAGGGTATAGGCGACCTGGCAGGCGGCCATGTTGACTTCGTCGCTGTTGGTGACGGCAATCAGCAGGTCGGCGTCTTCGGCGCCGGCCTGGGCGAGGACATCGGGCAGGGAGGCCAGGCCGTTGATGGTTCGGATGTCGAGGCGGTCCTGCATTTCACGCAGTCGTTCACCGTCGGTATCGACGATGGTGATGTCGTTGTCTTCGCTGGCCAGGTTCTCCGCCAGTGTGGAACCCACCTGGCCGGCGCCGAGTAATATGATTTTCACGAAGTGTCCTTTCGGGAACAGTTAGTACGGTGCCAGGAACCCACGGAGGCTGCCCGGGACGCTCCTCCAGGGTCGCCGTGAACCCGTCCATGGGGGCTTGACGGCAGCATCCATGCTGCCCACATCCCTGGATGAGCATCCCGGGCATCCGCCGCTGGTCATCACAGGCAGGTTTCCCGACTTGCTCAACCGGTCGTTGTTTTTTCAATCAACGCGAAATAAAACCCATCATGCCCATTGGGTTGCGGCAGCCACTGTACCCCGACGGGTACCTCGGCGTCACCTGTCAGCTCAAGCGGTACAAGACGGGCGTCGTCGGTCTTGTCGAGAAACGCCTGGATCTGTGCGCTGTTTTCGCGTTGAAAGATCGAGCAGGTGGCATAGAGGAGTCGACCGCCGGGTTTTAGTGTGGTCCACAGGCGTTTGAGGAGGTGGGCCTGGACCTGGGTGAGGAAGTCGACGTCCTTGGGTTTGCGCAGCAGTTTGATGTCGGGGTGGCGGCGGATGACGCCACTGCCGGAGCAGGGGGCGTCGAGCAGGATGCGGTCGAAGGGTTGGCCGTCCCACCAGGCTTTGAGGTCGGATGCGTCCGCGGCGACCAGGTTGGCGTTGAGGTTAAGGCGGTCTAGGTTTTCGCGCACGCGGTCGAGGCGGGCGGGGTCGATGTCGAGCGCGGTGAGGTCGATGTCGGCGCGTTCGAGCAGGTGACCGGTCTTGCCGCCGGGGGCGGCGCAGGCGTCGAGGATGCGCTCGCCGTTCTGCGGGGCGAGCAGCCAGGTGCATTGCTGGGCGGCTTCGTCCTGGACGCTGACATCGCCGTCGACGAAACCGGGGATGGCCTGGACCGGGGCGGCCTCGGCCAATGTGGCAGCCGAGGGTGTCGGTTCGCACGGTGTTGCGGCGAGGCCTTCGGTGTCGGCACGGGCGAGCCATTCCTCGCGGCTTTGGCGGCGTTCGTTGATGCGCAGGGTCATCGGGCCCTGGAGGTTGCCGTTGGCGAGAATCGCCTGCCAGTGGTCGGGGTAGTCCTGGCGCAGGGCGCGGGCCATCCAGCCGGGGTAGCCTTCGCGGTTCTGGAGTTTGTCGAGCAGGGCGTCGCTTTCACGGGTAAACCGGCGCAGGGCGGCGTTGAGGACGCCTTTGGCCCAGGGTTTTTTCAGCGGTTTGGTGGCGTCGACGGTTTCGAAAATGGCGGCGTGTTCGGGCAGGTCGAGTTTCCACAGTTGGTAGATGCCGAGCACGAGCAGCATGTGCACCACCCGCTCCTTGCGCTGAATGGGTTTGTTCAGCAGTCGACGGGCGAGTTCGTCGAGGGACAGGTAGTGGCGCAAGGCACCGTAGACCAGCTGCTGGTAGAAACCACCCTGGCTCGGGTCCAGTTCGGCGCGGTATTGGGGAATCAAGTCGTTCAGCGAGCGGCCGCCGTCGACCACTTGCACTAAGGTTTTAGCGGCCAGAACTCGGACGTCGCTCATGTGGCGCGGGTGTCTCCACTGTTTTTTGAAAAATGGGGATGCTGTTCGAAGGCGTCGCGGCGGGCGTTGAGCACGTCGCGAATGGCCATGGCTTTCTTGCCGGGCAGTTGCAGTGTACGAAGCTCCAGGCATTGCTCACCGCACACGACCAACAGGCGGTCGCGTTCGACGACCAGGTGGCCGGGCTCGCCGGGGTGCGTCCGGTCTATGGCTTCGGCATCATGGATACGCACTGTCTGCCCCTGCCACCGGGTGTACGCACCCGGCCAGGGTGTCAGACCGCGAATCTGCCGGTCGATGGCCTGGGCGGACTGGTGCCAGTCGATCTCGCCTTCGGCTTTGCTCAGCTTGTGGGCGTAAGTAGCCTGGCTGTTGTCCTGGGGTTCGGGGATGAGTTGGCCGGCTTCGAGCCCGTCGAGGGCGTCGATCAGGGCCGGGCGTCCAAGTTCGATGAGCTTGTCGTGCAGGCTCGCACTGGTTTCACGCGGGTCGATGGCGCACTCGGACTTGAGCAGCATATCGCCCGTATCCAGGCCCTTGTCCATCTGCATGATGGTGACGCCGGTGCGTTCATCGCCGGACAGCAAGGCTCGATGGATCGGAGCGGCGCCGCGCCAACGCGGCAACAGGGAGGCGTGCACGTTGATGCAGCCCAGTCGCGGCGTATCCAGAACGCTTTGGGGCAGCAACAGCCCGTAGGCGACCACGATCATAAGGTCCGCGTTCAAGGCCGACAACTGTTCGATGGCGCCGGGTTCCTTGAAGGAGGCCGGCTGATGGACCGGGATTCCGGCCGTTTCGGCCACGGCCTTCACCGGTGAGGGCATCAGTTTGCGTCCCCGGCCGGCGGGTCGGTCCGGTTGGGTATAGACCCCCACCACCCGGTGAGGGGAATCGAGAACGGCTTTGAGGTGTTCGGCGGCGAAATCCGGTGTTCCGGCAAATACGACGTTCAATCCCATCGATCAGCTCACCGCCATCCGGTGCTGCTTCTCCAGCTTCTTGCGGATGCGGTTGCGCTTCAGGTTCGACAGGTAGTCGACGAACAGCTTGCCGTCGAGGTGGTCGATTTCGTGCTGGATGCAGATCGCCAGCAGGTCGTCCGCCTCCATCTCGAATGTCTCGCCCTTGGTATTCAGGGCGGTCACCCGGATTTTGTCGGACCGGGACACCTGCTCGTAAAAACCCGGAATCGACAAGCAGCCTTCCTGGTATTCGATGGTGTTGCCCAGTTTTTCGTATTCCGGGTTGATGAACACGTGCGGGTCGGTCTGGTCTTCGGACACGTCGACAACGATCACACGCTCATGAACGTTCACCTGAGAGGCCGCCAGGCCGATACCGGGGGCGTCGTACATGGTTTCGAGCATGTCTTTCGCCAGCGTGCGGATGCGATCATCCACCTCGGCGACGGGTTTGGCGACCGTGCGCAGACGCGGGTCGGGGTATTCGAGGATATCGAGTTTTGCCATGGTAGTACCTGAATTAATCTGTCGTATTGCCAATGATCGTTATTCTACATTATGGAGCTGATCATTGTGTGTTCAATTAGGGGATTTCGTTTCAATTCATAGCTTTGGGCTATGTCGGGGATGTGTGCAAGTGTGACATCGCTCGCAATTTCGCAACTATCTGCCGTGGTCACAGCTGAGAGTGGGCTTTAAGATGTTTCGCCAAGCGATTGACTGCTAAACTAAAAGTGTTCACTCTTAACCCGGTGTAACCGGGTTTTGCCGATAAAAACCCATTCCATAGCCTGCGGCCAGCCACCGTCGGCGTTGCATTGTATAGGGAAACAGGCCATGAGGAAATTCATCGCAGCCTTACTCGTCCTTTGCCTAGGCTCTGTTTCGTCGTGGGCGGAAGATGCCACGGGCGACCGGGTCGCCATCAATCAGGACGTGCCGGACCGCTACGTGGTGGTCAAGGGCGACACGCTCTGGGACATCGCCAAAATGTTCCTGGAAGACCCGTGGAAATGGCAGGACATCTGGTACATCAACCCCCAGATCGAAAACCCCCATTTGATTTACCCCGGTGATGTCATCGGCCTGATCATGGTCGACGGTGAACGCCGTTTGACCACCCTGTCGCGCGGTGCGGAATCGCGTACATTGCGGGTCTCGCCGGACGACGCCGAAGGCGGAGTCGTCAAACTGCGCCCCACGGCGCGCATCACACCGATTTTCGGCGCCATTCCGGCCATCCCGCGCGAACACGTCGAGGGTTTCCTGTCCGGTAACCGCGTCGTCGCCGAAGACACCCTCATAACCGCCCCCTACATTGTCAGTGGCCTGGAAGGCCGGTTGCTTATGGGTGCCGGCGACACCGTCTACGGCCGGGGCGATTTCGACGAGGACCTGCGCGTATACCAGATTTACCGCCAGGGTGAGGAACTGATCGACCCCGAAACCCGCGAATCCCTGGGCTTCGAAGCCATCGAACTCGGCCAGGCGCGTCTCGAGACCACGGCGCGGGACATCGGCACCATGACATTGCAGCGCTCCAACCAGCAAATCATGCTGGAAGACCGCCTGCTGCCGTCGGACGAAGCGCTGCTCAGTGCCGTTTTCTACCCCAGCGAACCGCCCGAAGGCGTCGAGGGCGAGATTCTGCGCGTCGCCCGGGGCGTCAAGAGCATTGGCCAGTTCGACGTGGTGATCGTCAACCGTGGCGAACGCGAAGGCGTCGAGCCCGGCAATATCTTTCGTGTCTTCCAGCAGGGAGGTCGTGTGACCGACCCGGTCACCGGGGATCGTCTGCAGCTGCCCGGTCAGGATGCCGGCCTGATGATGATCTTCCGCGTCTTCGACCGTGTCTCGTACGGCCTGATTCTGGAAGCCGACATGCCGATGAGCGTCGGTGACACAGTGAGCTCGCCCGGGTTCTGACCCTAACCGAATACCGATAGACGGGAGCCTCAAGGATGCAGTCGGAGGCTCCCCAACCACAGAAGGAGCTGTCCATGCCGGACGAACGTCTGAGCTGGCTGCGCTGGGTAATGACACCCGGCCTCGGCCTGAAGCGCTGCCATCAATTGCTCAACCTGGTCGATCACCCCGACGACCTGATCACCCACCCGGAACGCTGGCCTCTGCCCGAGTCGATCAAGGCCGTACTGCGCGAAATGCAGTATCTGGGCGAACAGCACCCCATCCACCGCCGCGCCCTGGAACAGATGCGCTGGGCCGAAGCCCCCGACCATCATCTGGTCAGCTTTCAGTGTGAACATTACCCGGAACTGCTGAACCAGATCGACGACCCGCCCCTGTTGCTCTGGTTAACCGGTGACCCGAGCCTGCTCAACCGGCCGCAAATCGGTGTCGTCGGCAGCCGCAGCGCCAGCCTGTCCGCCCGTCGCAACGCCCAGACCCTGGGGCGGGATATCTGCCGGGCCGGGTTCGTCATCACCAGCGGCGGCGCGGCGGGCATCGACGGCTGTGCGCACGAAGGCGCCCTGGACAGCGGTGGTCAGACACTGGCCGTACTCGGCTGTGGCGTGGACGTCGTCTACCCGCGCAACCACCGCACCCTGTTCGAGCGCATCGCCCGTCAGGGTGCCCTGATCTCCGAACATCCGTTGGGCACCCAACCCAAACCGGGTCATTTCCCGCGCCGCAACCGCATCATCAGCGGGCTCAGCGACGCCGTCGTCGTGGTCGAGGCCGCCGAACGCAGCGGTTCGCTGATCACCGCCGAACACGCCCTCGACCAGGGTCGCGATGTTTATGCGATCCCCGGTGACATCAACAACCCCAACGCCGCCGGCTGCCACCGGCTGATTCAGGACGGCGCCTACCTGCTGTCCAAAGCCGAGGACCTGCTGACGTCACTGCATCCCTGTCATCAGCCACCCACCCCTCAAATCACAGTCGATCCGAAACCCGATCCAGAATTACCGGACATGCAACAACGTCTGCTCACCCTGCTCTCAGCCGAACCCCAGCCGCTGGATGTGCTCAGTGACCATCTGGACTGTGCCTCGCACGCCCTGCTGGAGCCGTTGCTGGAACTGGAGTTGGCCGGCTGGATTCAGCAGCAGCCCGGGGGTTATAGCCGATTGTAGGTATGGTACCGCACCGGCTAACGTAGGTTGGATCGGTACGTCTGGTCCGGCACCCCGGCTTCGGTGGCCCATAGGGCGGAATCCAACAACTGGGATACAACTGGGATAGTGCCACAAACCGCAGCACCCTCTCCCCAACCCTGGGAGGGCTGTAGGTTGGCACGGCAATAAGCTCCTGAGGCGGGGGTAGCCCTCCCAGGGGATGTGGGCAGCAGGGATGCTGCCGTCAAGCCCCCATGGACGGGTTCATGGCGGCCCCAGGGAGGGCTACCCCCGTCTCAGGGGCGAACCCAGCCACGGAACCTACGGACCACAGCCTCATACAAAACTTGAGTTTGTAACCAACCAGGCTTCTGAGTAACCTTCCGTCCTCAACACTATGGACGGGCTTGAACGTGTTACCCAGACTTCAATTCAAGATCGAACAAATCGGACGGATCATCCAGGCCGGCGGTGTGGTCGCCTACCCCACCGAGGGAGTCTGGGGCCTGGGGTGCGACCCCTGGAATCCCGACGCGGTCGGGCGCATCCTCGACATCAAGGGCCGCGCCGTGGACAAGGGTCTGATTCTGATCGGCAGCGACTTCGACCAACTCGCCCCCTGGCTCGCCCCGCTCAGTGCCGACCAGATCGATCAGCTCGAACAAAGCTGGCCCGGACCGCACACCTGGGTGGTTCCGCACAATGGTGAACTGCCGGAATGGGTGACCGGTGGGCGCGACACCATCGCCGTACGTGTGCCCGGTCATCCATTGGCCCGCGCGCTCTGCTCCGCCGCCGGCACACCCATTGTTTCCACCAGCGCCAATCGCAGCGGCCGTCCCGGCATCACCGACCTGTTGCAGATTCGTCTCAAACTGGGCCTGGAAGTCGACGCCATCCTGCCCGGCCACACCCTGCCCGGCGCCCAGCCCAGCCAGATCCGCGACCTGGCGACCGGCCAACTGCTGCGCGCCTGAACCCGAATCAGAACCACGGAGCCCCGATGAGCCAACGCATCGACGTCGAACCGGTCAAGAACTACCTACTCGGCCTGCAGGACACCATCTGCCAGGCACTCGAAACCGAAGACGGCTCCCACCGCTTCGAGGAAGAAAGCTGGCAACGCCCCGAAGGCGGCGGCGGCCGTTCCCGCGTCCTGCAAGGCGGCCCGGTCATCGAAAAAGGCGGCGTCGGTTTCAGCCACGTCATGGGCGACACCATGCCACCCAGCGCCACCGCTCACCGCCCCGAGCTTGCGGGCTGCCGCTGGCAGGCCATGGGCGTCTCGCTCGTCATCCACCCGCGCAACCCCTTCGCCCCGACATCCCATGCCAACGTGCGCCTCTTCGTCGCCGAAAAAGACGGCATGGACCCGGTCTGGTGGTTCGGGGGTGGCTACGACCTGACCCCCTACTACGGCTTCGAGGAGGACTGCCAACACTGGCACCGGACCGCCAAAAACGCCTGCGCGCCCTTCGGCGACGACATCTATCCCCGTTTCAAAGCCTGGTGCGACGACTACTTCTACCTCAAGCACCGCCAGGAAGCCCGAGGCATCGGCGGCCTCTTCTACGACGATCTCAACGAATGGGACTTCGCCACCACCTTCCAGTTCATGCAGGCCGTCGGTAACAGCTACCTCGACGCCTACCGCCCCATCCTTGCCCGGCGCAAGGACACACCTTACGAACAGCACCATCGGGACTGGCAGGAGATCCGTCGCGGCCGTTATGTCGAATTCAACCTCGTCTTCGACCGGGGCACCTTATTTGGCCTGCAGTCCGGCGGACGCACCGAATCCATTTTGATGTCGCTGCCGCCTCATGTTCAGTGGGTGTATGGGCATCAGCCGGAGGAGGGGAGTGAGGAAGCGCGGTTGTTGAACGAGTTTTTGCCGGCTAGGGAATGGGTGTAGGGAAGATGGGGTTGAAGAGACGGCGTATGCGGGTCTGGTGGTTAAATTGAGTGCCCTGGTGGGCGGTGCCCACCCTACTAACGAATCTACCAGTCGGCGAGAGAGGTCGCACCGGAGACTAGGGGCGGATGCCGGGGTTACCCATCCAGGGATGTGCGAGGCAAGATGCCGAGGTCAAGCCCCCATGGATGGGTTCATGGCGACCCTGGATGGGTAACCCCGGCATCCGCCCCGGGTTCAACCACGAACCCTAACAGGGCTCGGTTATCCTGCGGAGGACCCCGCTAGGGGTGAGGACTGAACAGGTGCTCCAGGTCGGAGACATCCACCAGCGGGTCTTCCAGATCCACCACGATGCGCGAATGCGCGATGATCCGACCCCGCCCCGTGATGTGACTGTTCCAGGCCCGATACTGCCCGACCTGGCCTTCCTCGCCCAAGCAAGTCCCGATAAACCGATTCCCCCTCGGCGATATCGTCTCCAGCGACTCACCCTTGTGGATATCACCGCGCTGGGCCATAAGCGCCAAGCGGGCTGACGTCCCGGTCCCGGTCGGGCTGCGGCAGATCACCCCCGGATGGACATAGGTCGCCGACGGCGACTCGAAGCGGCCTTCGCCCAATTCGCGCACCGGCCCCATAAAATGGGCGAACGGCAAGGGCCCGACATTGCCCAGTTCCGGGTGTTCCTCCAGCAAGCCCGGCCGAGCGGCGCGGACAAAAGCATCGCCGAAGGCCGTCAGCGCGATCTCCTCCTCCCGGTTCAGATGAAAACCATGCTGGGTCGCATCGACCAGCGCGAAATAGGCCCCGCTCCAAACCAGGTCGAAATCGACCCGACCATAGTGCGGCACGTCCACCGAGAGCCCCTCCTCGGCCACATAGGCGGGTTCGCCCTGGGTCGTGATCGACTCCACCCGGCCGTTGCGAACCACGGCCTTAATGCGCGCCAGTCCGGCCGGCGATTCCAGCACCACCTGCTGTTCGCCTTCCACCATCGGGATCGCCCCGCTTTGCAGCAGGGCGGTGGCCGTGCAAATGGTGTTGGAACCGGAATACATCGGGTAGCCCATGGCTTCCATGATGATGTAGCCGGCTTGCGCTTCCGGGTGGTGCGGTTCGACGATCAGATCGACCGACATCGCCGGGTCGCCGTAGGGCTCGGACAACAGCAGCCGGCGCAGCCCGTCGCCTTCTTGCTGCAAGTAGCGGGCTTTCTCCAGCACTGTTTTACCGGGCAAGGGTTCGATACCTGAGGTCACAATCCGGCTGACATCACCGCCGGATTGGGTGTCGATCAACTCCAGCGTGCGTTCAGGATGCGTCATGAGGAGCTCCTACCGTGTCCCAGTGGCGGTCCGGCACAACGACCAGCTTGCCGATGTACTGCTTCGACATGAACGTCTCCTGCGCCCGGTGAAATTCGGACAGCGGGAAAGTGCGATCCAGCAAAGGCCTGATCTGTCCGCTTTGGATATAGTCCACCAGTCGCCGAAATGCCGTGCGGGTCCCCTGGGAAGAACCGTGCAGTTCGAGTTGCTTCAGATACATGGTGCGCAGGTCCAGCTCCACCACCGGTCCGCCAATGGCGCCGGCGGTCGAGTAGCGGCCCTCCGGTCTGAGGATGCGCAACAGGTCATTGAACATCGACCCCGCCACCAGGTCGGCGACCACATCGATGGGCTGCCCCTGTGCAACACGTTCAACCTCGGCCACCAGATCCTCGGTATCGCGCAGGATCACATCCTCGGCGCCAATGTCCTTCAAGGCCGCTTCCTTACCCTTGCTGGACACCGCATAGGGAATCGCCCCGCGCACCCGGGCCAACTGGATAATGGCCGAGCCCACACCGCCAGAAGCCCCGGTGACCAGTACGCGTTCCCCCTGAGCCAGCCGCGACCGGTCGAGCATTTGTTCGGCGGTCAGGTAAGCACAGCAGAAGGTGGCGAGTTCGGCATCCGAGATATCGGCGGTGATGTGATAGGCGTTTTCCGAGGGCACAACAGTGTATTCGGCATAACCGCCATCGCGACCGTGGCCGATGTAGTCGATGTCCGCCAGGCTTTCATCCCCTTCGGGGCGGTTGTAGATGCTGAAGTCGACCATCACCCGCTCGCCTATGCGACGGTCGGAGACCCCGTCTCCCACGGCGACGATTTCACCAACGGTATCGGTACCCTGGATGCGGGGAAACGTCAGCGTCGATCGGCCGCGACGCCAGGTCGACACCGACGCCGGGTCGGTCTCCGATCCATAGGCGCCCTCCCGCACCCAGACATCGGTGTTGTTCATGCCGCAGGCATGGACATCGATCAGCACCTCGCCGGGGCCGGGACTCGGCACCGGTACATCGGTGTTGTAGTGCAATTGATCCAACCCACCGTGGCCCACGAGCTGGACCGATTTCATGACGGAAGGGATGTTGGGCATAGGCGATTACCTCCACTCGTTGTCGTGTTTGCAAGGAGCTCCCATACGATTGGGTTAAGGAGCCTGTGAACCAGTCCAGGGATGTCACAAAACAGCCGAACAAAGGTGTAACGGCTGCATGTGTTCCATTCCCTTCAAATCAAGGGTGTCGTGCAAAGCGTTACACGACACCCCTGGGGCCAGTTCAGAGGGTCCTCGGAGAGGTAATGAAAGTCGGTTGGCGGTCAGACGACCATGACGGGGCACTTGGCCGAACTCGTCACCCGGTGCGCCACACTGCCCAGGATCATACCGTCCTTACTGTGGGTCCCGTGGGACCCCATCACGATCAGGTCGGCGCCTTTTTCCTGGGCGAACTTGGCAATCACCTTGGACGGCCGGCCGCCTTTAACGAAGCCTCGCACTTCGGTCGCGCCCTTTTCCTTGGCATGTTGCTTGGCCATCTCGACCACTTCCTTGGCGAACTCGGTCAGCGCCTGATCCGGGATCTGGATCTCCTGCGGGCGCACCATCGATAGCGAGGCTTCGAACAGGCTGTGGTGCTTGAACACACACAGCAGGTAGATTTCAGCTTGTGTCAGCTGTTGCAGTTCGATGGCCTTGTCCAGGGCTTCGAGCGCCTTCTTGGACCCATCGACGGCAACCAGGATTTTCTTAAACACCTTGATTCCCTCCTCGCTCTATTTGTCGAACGCCAAGTCACGCAGGAAGAGCGCGATTTGTGGATAGGCAATGATCAATCCCGCCGCAAAGATCAGAATGGCGACAAATACAGGTGTCCCACGAATGACCTCCCAGTAGGGGCGTTTGAAAATAGCGATCGCCGTGAAGATATCGCAGCCAAACGGTGGCGTGGCCGAGCCGATGGCCACCTGCAGGGTGATCAATACCCCCACGTGAACCGGATCCAATCCGGTCGCGGCGATGGCGGGTGCGAAAATGGGCGTCAGGACCAGAATAACGACAATCGGGTCGACAAACATACAAGCCACGAAAAAGGCAATACAGATGGAGATCAGTACTCCCGTGGGCCCCATATTGTCGATACCGACGGCTTCCAGAATCGCCTGCGGAATTTGCGCGAAGGAGATGATCCAGGAAAACCCGTTACCGACCCCGACCAGAATAAAGACAACTGCGGTAATCAGGCCCGTGGATTTCGCAATACGATATACATCCGGAATTTTCAATGACCGGAATACGATAAATTCCAACAGGAACGCATACAGCACACACACCGCCGCCGCTTCAGTCGGGCTGAAGATGCCTCCATAAATACCACCGACAATGATAACAGGGAAAAACAAAGGCCAGACGGCTTCAACAATACTACGTCCCCGTTCTGCCCAAGTGGACTTGGGTTCGGTCGGCACATCATTTTTAATGGCATAAAACAGGCAGTACAGTGAAAACAGCATCAGGATCAGCAGACCGGGCCCAATACCGGCAATAAAGAGTTCGCCGATTGAGGTTTCCGAGATCACCCCATAAATGATCATGCCGATACTGGGTGGAATCAGAAACGCAATGTCGCTGGAGTTAATGATTAGTGCGAGTGTGAACGGGTCCGAGTATCCGGCTTTGAGCATTTTCGGCCGCAGCGGAGACCCGACAGCGACCACCGTCGCCTGAGTGGAACCCGATACCGCACCAAAGAGTGTGCATGAGGCGGCTGTACTGATGGCCAAACCGCCTTTGATGTGGCCGATAAAGGACATCACCATATTAATCAGACGATCGGCGGATTGTCCGCGCGTCATGATATCGGCCGCCAGAATAAACATGGGCACGGCGATCAGCGAGGCCGGACGAATGCCGCCAAGCACCTGCTGAATAAACGTTTCCATTTGGCCGAAGCCGCTGAACATCATATAAAAACCGACCACCGAAGCGGTGATCAGCGGAATCATCATGGGAAAACCGAGCAAGAGCAGCCCGATCATGATCAGCATCAGGGTCATTGCCATGGGAGTATCCTTCCTACAATCAGGGTGTTGTTATTATCAGACTTCTGTTTCCGTATCGGCATAGCCATCCAGGACGCCAGTGGACAGGTAAACATCCTTCGATCTGATGTTTTTGATACCCGTCAGGAAGTACTGGATTCCGGTGATGGCGAACCCGATCGGCACCCAAAGATAGATCCACCAGATCTCGAATCCCAAGGCAGGCAGGATCCGTCCACGGGAAAACAAATCGACAATGTACAGCACCGAGTAGTAACACAGGAAAAACATGACGATGCTGGTGAAAAAGGCGATTACGATCATCAACACTTTGCGCCCCGCCACCGGCAACGCATCGTAGATAGCGGACATCCGGATGTGGCGGCCGTGGCGAGCGGCATAGCCGATGCCGGCGAAGGTAATCATGATAATCAGGATGCGGTTGATCTCTCCGGAGAAGAAGAGCCCGCCTTGTACGGCGTCGAAAAAACGGCCGAGTATGAAACGCGCCACTACATTGGCACAGGTATTGACGGCCATCAGGATCACACCCAACGCAAGGATGACCGCCTCGACCTTACTGATGGCGACATCGATGGTTCCGAGAAAACCGGGTAAGCCTGATTGGTATTTTTCTGGGGCTTGTTCGGTCATGACCTGTTTTCACTCCCTAGGAATCCGGCCGGTGGTGTGCCACCGGCTCATTGGCCAGCACGCTGGCAAACTATGAACAGGTTATTGAAATAGGCATCCAGCCTGCTCCAAAACACGAATTGCAAACCATGCAAGGTTGCCTGCCTCTTACAATACGATGCAAGCGGCTATCTATCTTGCCGGGATGTCCGTATACCCGTTGTGGATCGGACCACGAAAAAAGATCGTCCTGATCGCCTTTCGTTGTCGCCCTCGAAATGCAAAAAGCGACCGTTGGTTACTTTCGCATATCGAGGGCAATTAAAAAGCCGTTGTCCGACACGTCCCTGTATCGACGGTAACCGGGTCTACACTACGACCAGGTTACCGGCACCTTCCGGTGTCTTAGTTGGTGGCTTCTTCCAGATCTTCTTTAAATTGATTCAACAGCTCGCGACCACTGTCACCGGTCATTTCGATGAAGGTTTCCTCAACTTGAGGGGCACGGGCCTTGAATTCTTCGATCTGATCGTCGGTCAGACGGGTGACGGTAACCTCGTCGCTCGCTTCCGTGATCTTTTCAAGCGATTCATCCGCCAGACCATCGATGTGGACGATGATCTCATCGAAGGCATAGTCGGACGCATCGCGGATCAATTGCTGATCTTCGCCGGACAAGCCGTCGAAAAAGTCCTGGTTGGCCATCATGGCTGTGGTGAACCAGCCGTGCTTGGTGAAGATCAGGTTCGGAGATACCTCATACAAACCGCCCGATTCAATCCAGAAAATCGGGTTTTCCTGGCCCTGAATCATGTTGGTTTGCAGAGCGCCGTAGACTTCACCCCAGGGGAGCGGAGTCGGCGTTGCGCCAAAGGCTTCGTAGGTGGCCGACAACAGCGGGTTGGTCATCACGCGAATCTTCTTGCCGCTGAAGTCACTCGGACTGGTGACCTTTTCATCGGCCGTTACGACCATCTCGCCTTCCGGATACATCTTCAGCAGTTCCAGACCCTGCTCGGCGTACAGTTCCGGGAAGTCTTCGTTAATGGCTTCGCTTTCGCGGAAGAACTGGACCACGGTGTCGAAGTCCGTCGGCATCAGGTAGGGAATAAAAAAGATCTGTGCTTCGGGAATCAGGGAACCGGTAAAGCCGGGAGACTGGTTGACGAACTGGAGAATACCCGCCTGGGTTTGCTCCATGATGTCGTCCGACTCACCCAGCTCACCAAAGCGGTAGACCTGAATGGTGTGGTCGGAGTTGTCTTCGATGTATTCCTTGAACTTATGGGCGAAGACGTCCTGAACGTCGCCTTCATATTCTTCGTGGGCATAGCGCCAATTAGCGGCACTGGCCACACTCGCCGCGCCCATGGCGGCCACGGCGAAACAGGAAACGCCTACCAGTTTTTTGAAGTGCTTGGGTTTCATCATTGTTATAAACCTCCATTCGCTGCAGGGCCCCCGTCGAACTGACCCTGTCTCGGCTCATTCCAGAGCGTGTTGGTCGTGAGTTTGGGCCACCTCCCTCGGCCGATAAAACGGAGTGTCTTGAAGTATCGGTGTCGGGACAGGGTGGACCCAAAATCCTTTAGAGCTATATCAGAATGGCAAAACAATGGGGGCATGGCAAGAAATTGATCGTTAGAAATAGCCAAATGATTGGAACGCCCTGTTACAAAAGAGCCCTCTGTCATGCTGCTTATCATGGAGCACCCGGAACCTGGCCTTCGGGCTTCCAAACCCCGCATGAAGACTGCAAAATCCGGACATTAGCCGGATTTTTCTGATTCCCCTAAATTTATGGCCCCCAAAGGTTGACCATTTACTCAAACCGGCGACGCCGATTTTCTGGCGTCATTTTTGTGCTCAAATCAATCAGTTAGTGCAAACTCTGAGCAATCCGGTTACACAGCATTACAAACCAGGAAAAAACAGGCTCGCCATTATTACTTAGGGTTCGAAAGGTTTTTAGTGCACTATTATGGTGCACTAACGATCCGAACAGCGCCCGAAAAAGGTCCGATTTCGAGCTGGATTCGGTGCCTCGAATCGGCCATTCTGTACCCATTTGAAGTGGAGAAAAAAATGTCCTTTCAACACCTCAGTGTGGACGAACTCAAACACCTGAAAAACGAATCAGACGAAGTGACCGTGCTGGACATTCGGGATCCGGTCTCTTTCGAGAGCGGGCACATCGACGGAGCCCTTCATCTGACCAACGACAATGTCCAGGAACGGCTGGCGGAGGTGCCGACGGACCGGCCCGTGGTGGTCTGCTGTTATCACGGTAACAGCTCCCAGCCGGTCGCCCAGTGGCTGAGCGAACAGGGTTTCGAGACCGTCTACAGTCTCGACGGCGGCTACAGTGCCTGGGCCCTGATCCACCCCTGACCGCCGGAGCGGATGGCTCAGTATTCGTCGAACAGCGCCTGCCAACCGTCGTCCGGCTCGCGGTTGTCGAGGTGCATCAGGTAGTTGTCCAGCCGATCCGGAGAACTCCCGTAGCCGGCGATCAGTTCATTGATCAGGAAAAAGCGCTGTTCCAGCTTGAGCCGGATTTTCAGGTAAGGGCCGTTTTCGATCACCTTCATCGGGTACACACCGGTGGAGAGGTAGAAGCGGGCGTAGTAATTGTAATTGAGCGCGACATCGGCATTCAGGATGCGACGAACGGTCCGGGTGGTCACGTTCAAAAATCGCGCGAACTCGCGACGGGTAAGGTGATTGTCGGCCATGAACCGGCGCATGGCGTCCCCGATCATTTCGTAGTACTCCTGCGAATAAAAGAAGTCCCGCACCTCCCCGAGTTCTTCGGCATCGACACACAGGGAAGGCTCCGCATCCCGGTGAATGTCCCTCGGGCACTCGTCGATCAGGTCGGCCAGCGCCTTGAGACAGTCGTCGGTGGACAGGCGTTGCAGCATCAACGCCAGTTTGATCTGGCGTATATTGCGGTAATCGCCGATGGGCAGGTGCGCGAAATAGTTGGACTGGGCCAGGATATGGAGCGGAGAAAGACCCATGACGAAACACCACCATGCAATGAGGTGCATGCGGTATTGTCGCTTGCCTTTTTCCATCTCCAGATAGGTTTTCTTTGAAACCGACAGCAGCGACATGACATCCGGCACCCGGAGCTGATTCATATGCCGGACCTGCGCAATGAATGCCCCGATGTTCTCATTGAACTGGCTCTCGATGTCGCTGAAATCGACTCCATTGACTGCACTACGAATGGAGTGATCGATTCTGTTCATATCCGCGTCTTTAATGGATCAAATTTGGAAGTCCAGCACGTTTGAACCATTCCGGATTCTGTCTGAGACCTTCGACTTGAAAGCTAGCGGTATGTGTAAAGATGCACAATACCACCACCTTTAAATTGTAGGGGTACAATTGGCCGAAAATGGCGAAACATGCATGCCAGAGCCTCTCCAGAGGCGGACAGATGCGACACCTTTTGACAAAAAAGTTTGACAACGACCAACAGTGAGCGCGTTTGCCCGGTGCGGTCGCACCGGGCGGAAGGTCTTACCGGAACCGGTATTGAACGAATCCATCATCCATTTGACGGACCACCGTGACAGTGTCCGGCGCCAGTCGTTCGGCATCGGGCGATGTCTTGAATACCACTTCGGAGTTACCCCAATCGGCGAAACGCCAGTTACCGTCGGCCGACGGATTAAAAGTGCCCTGGGACAACAAATAGTTGGCGATGACGTCGCGGTTTTTATCCGGCGCATCGATCACGATGGTGGAGCCGTCCAGTGCCGGAAAGGAACCGCCGCCTCCGGCCCGATAATTATTGGTGGCGACCAGGAAGTCCCGCTCCGGATCGATTGGTTCACCGTCATAGCGGACGTCCGTGATCCGGTGTTGATCGGAGACCTGGACGCCTTCGCTGTTGTAACGCGGGGGAACCGTCACATCGATGCGGTAGCTCAGCCCGTCGATCACGTCGAAGTTGTAGCTCGGGAAGGACTCGTTCACCAGCGGCTGCGGTTCGGAGACGGACGGGTCGATGGTATTGAACTGCCCGGCGGCGCGCTCCAGCCACTCGATGACCTGGGCGCCGGTCAGTTTCACCACTTTCAGGTCGTTCGGATAGATGTAGAGATCCGCCACGTTCTTCAGTGCGATGTCGCCGGCCGGTACTTCGGTGTAGTAGTTGGCGCCTCCGCGACCGCCGGCCTTGAACGGTGCCGCGGCCGACAGGATCGGCAGGTCGTCGAATTCGGTGCCGCGCACAATCTGTTCGACATACCAGGTCTGGGCGTTGTTGACGATCTGGATGGACGGGTCGTCCTGCACCAGGGCGAAGTAGCTGTTGATGTTGGCCGTGGTCTCGCCCACGGTCTGCGCCATGTAGTCGAGCGTGCCCTGGTGTTCGGTGGCGACCGCGTCGAGGATCTCCTGGACGGGTTCGACCAGGGCGACCGTTTCACGCCCTTCCCGCTTGAAGATGGGCCGCGCTTCGGTCTGGCTGTCCACCACGCGCCAGTCGCCGTTGTCGCCTTCGAGCGTCAGATCGACCACGCCCAGGTGGCTGCCCCAGAAACCGGGCATGACGGCCGGCACACCGAAAACGGTGCCTTTTTCGTTGTCCACGCCTTCCATATCGTCGAAGACGGCGTCGCCCGGGAAGACGGTGTGGGAATGGCCGAACATGATGGCATCGATGCCGTCCACTTGGGCCAGGTAGTGGGTGGCGTGTTCGTCCATGCCTTCACGCCGGGAGTCGACCATGCCGGAATGCGGGATGGCGACGACGATGTCGGCTCCCTTGGCCTTCATTTCGGGAACATAACGCCGGGCGGTCTCGACTATGTCGGTGGCCTTGACCAGGCCGGTGAGGTTGTCCTTGTCCCAGACCATGATTTGCGGCGGAACGAAGCCGATGTAGCCGATGCGCAGGCGGTGCAGTTGGCCGTCGGCGTCGGTGACGGTTTTGTCCTTGATCAGGTAGGGCTGGAAGTAGGGTTGGTCGTTGCTCGGGTCATCGTCGCCGTCGTCGACCACGACGTTGGAGACGATGTACGGGAAGTTGGCGCCGTGCAGGGCTTTGTTGAGGAAATCCAGGCCGTAGTTGAACTCGTGGTTGCCGATGTTGCCGACGTCGTAGTCGAGCAGGTTCATGGCTTTGTAGGCGGGGTGGGTTTCGCCGAAGCGCAGGACGCGGCCTTTGGCGACGTAGTCGCCGAGCGGGTTGCCCTGAATGAGGTCGCCGTTGTCGACGAGGACGGAGTTGGCGGCTTCGGCCCGGGCCTGGTTGATGAGGGCGGCGGTGCGGGCGAGGCCGACGGTGACGTTGGTGCTGTCGGAGTAGTAGTCGTAGTCCACGAGGTGCATGTGGATGTCGGTGGTTTCCATGACGCGCAATTCGACGGTTGCGGCCAGTGTGGTGCCGGTCAGAACCAGACCGGCTACGGATGTAGCCAGTACGGACAGTTTCATGAGCTTCCCCTTTGTGGCTTGTAGCAATAGGTGCCAGGAATCCGTACCGGAAGGTGGGGTTGCCCTCAGGGGTCGCCGAATACCCATCCATGGGGGCTTGACCTCGGCATCCATGCCTCGGACATCCCCTGAGGACAACCCCACCTCCCGGCACTCGGTAACAGCCACCTACTCCAGGCATTTAGCAGTTTTTAGTTTCCTTACTCAGTCAGTTACCAAAACATCGCCACTGACCAAGCGGTCAACAATTGCCAGAAAACGAACATCTTGGCAAGCCTCTATGACAAGGTTGTGTACCCCATCCCAAACAGATCTAAACCCAGACCAATAAACCGCTAAAAATCGCCTCGGATCCATCTCATCACCACTCTTAAAAGACAACTGAACATGACTCCTGGCAATCGTAGGGCCGAAGAGCCCAAGGCGACATCGGCCGCGGCCAGGTTCGGGCAAGGACAATGATTCCCGGGCTGATCATCCAACGCGGCCGATATCGCCTCTTACCGCAAATGCACACTCAATGCACATTATTCGGGTATCCTGATCCCAAATCCGGTCATCACGTCCACCATGCGCATCAAACTCCGCTACAAGCTCTTCCTGGTCATTCTCCTGGCCAATACCCTGCTGACCACGGCCATCGTCATCGCCAACAACCGCGCCTTCAGCACAGGCTTCACCGCCTACCTCAATGAGGTCCAGTCGCGGCGGCTAGCGCCCCTGCTCGAGGGCCTTGCCGAAGCCTATGCCGACCAGGACGGCTGGCAGTGGATCGGTCAGCAGCCCGAGCGCTGGAGACGCATTATCGACCGGAATGTTTACGGTGACCGACTCCGGGGCCGCCCGCCGGAAGCCGAGCGGGACAGGGACCCACCTAGTCCGCCGCCGATTCAGTTGAAGGATGCCCGTGGCCACTATGTGCTCGGCGACGATCGGGGCAATGGCCCGATGATCTGGTTACCGATCGAGTGGCAGGGCAAGGTGGTGGGGGAGCTCGGCGTCCCGCAAAGCCTGCGCTTGACGGCCCAGTTCGACCGGCTGTTCGCCGACCAGCAACGTCGACAGTTGCGTTGGATCGCACTGGTATCGCTGGCGCTGTCCGCCGCTGTGGCCATTCCGTTCGCCAGCCGATTGGTTCGACCCATCAGCCGGCTGAAAACCGCGACCCACCGCTTGACGAGCGGAGACTACGAGGTTCAGCTGCCGACGGACGGCGGTGATGAGTTGGCCGATCTGGCCCGGGATTTCAACACTCTGTCCGGCACCCTGGCCCAGAACCTGAGTGCGCGGCAACGCTGGATCTCGGATATCTCGCATGAATTGCGCACGCCCATTTCCGTCCTCCGCGCCGAGCTGGAAGCACTGCAGGACGGTATCCGACAACCGGATGCCGAGACGCTGCAGTCGCTGCATCAGGAGATCGAACGTCTGGGAGGGCTGGTGGAGGACCTGTACGAGTTGTCCTTGTCCGACGCCGGTGCCTTGAGCTATCGCAAGGAGGCGGTTGACCTGAACGACATCATCGCCGAAGTGCGCGGCCATTTTCAGTCCGCTCTTGAACAGGGTTGCTTCCAGGTCCGGATCCACGCCGGTGATTCACCCGCCCTCATTCAAGGGGACCGCAACCGGCTGATTCAGTTGTTCACCAACCTGATGCAGAATAGTCTGAGCTATACCGACAGCTCGGCCGAGGCTCCGGGCATTCTGGACATTGATGTCACACAGGACGCCCGATCCACCCGCATTCTCTGGTCGGATTCGGCTCCGGGTGTACCGGAAGCGGCGCTGCCGCGCTTGTTCGAACGTCTGTATCGGGTGGAAGGATCCCGCAACCGAGCCACCGGCGGATCCGGCCTGGGCCTGGCGATCGTGCACAACGTGGTGGACGCCCACCAGGGCCACATCGAGGCCAAACCCTCATCGCTGGGCGGGCTGACTCTGGAGATCCGTTTTCCGAGCGGGAGAAGCGCATGAAACCGATGATTCTGATCGTCGAGGACGAAACCAAACTGGCCCGGGTGGTGCGGGACTATCTGCATCGCGACGGCTTCGAGACCGCTTTGATCCACCACGGCGACGACGTCATGCCCTGGCTGACCGATCATCACCCGGATTTGATTCTGCTCGATCTGATGCTGCCCGGCACCGACGGTTTGACGATCTGCCGGGAGGTCCGCAAGACGTCCGCCACACCCATCATCATGACCACGGCCCGGGTAGAGGAAATCGACCGTCTGCTCGGGCTGGAATTGGGCGCGGACGACTACATCTGCAAACCCTACAGTCCGCGCGAGGTGGTGGCCCGGGTAAAGGCCGTGCTGCGGCGCACTCAACTGAACCAAACACCGTCCCCGAAAGACGAAACCAGACTGGAACTGCCGGACAACGACAACCTGGTCCGCTACGGCGACCGACAAACCGAACTGACCGCCATCGAAATGCGACTGCTGCAGGTGCTGATGACTCACCCCGGCCGCATCTACTCGCGCGACCAGTTGATGGACGAGATCTACCCCGACCGACGTCTGGTCAACGACCGGACCATCGACAGTCACATCAAGAACCTGCGCAAGAAGTTGAACCAGCTGGCGCCGGATCAGGAATTCGTGCGGTCCGTATACGGGGCGGGGTACAAGTTCGAATAGCGGCCGTCTGTCTTGTAAATAAATCGTACTCCACAATCGCTCCACATTGGGTGCGAATTGGGCGGTGATACTGGGTCTTGCCAGAGGGGGAAAGCCCCGACATTCAAACACGCAAGACGCAGGAGACCGTCACAATGAAATCAACCATAGCAACCAGCAAGAAAACCCTGATCGCCACCGGCCTGGTAGTCGCCCTCGCGGCCGGTTCCACCGGCGCCTTCGCCTGGGGCGGTGGGGACAAAGGCCCACGCGAGCCCGGTCAGCGCTTCGAATACATTTTCAAACAATTGAACCTGACCGAGGAACAGTCCACTGAAGTGATCGAGGTTATGCAAAGCTTCGCCGAAGCCCAGCGCGAGGCGATGCGGGAGCGCCGCGATTCTGGCGCGCAGCGACCGACACAGGAAGAGCGGGATGCCCTGAGAGCGGCGGCTCATCAGCAGTTGGCAGACCAATTGGGTACGGTGTTGCAGCCGACTCAAGTGGAAGCGTTAATGGAGTATATGGAGTTTCACGGGAAGGGAATGAAGGGTGGCGGTCACCACCGGGGTAAAATTAGTAACCAAGCCACTGACATTGAGTCTTCATCGAATTAATCGAAAAGAGAACCAAGTGTTGGCCTGCTTATGTGGTTAATCGTAAACCCTGGATAATAGGAAGAGTAAAGCCCACATAATGTGGGCTTTACTCTAAATTAAGGTTATTGAGCCACCGTTTGCGAAGAACCGTTAAAGGTCACTGTCATTTCAGTACAACTTACAAAGCTTACGGTCAATACATCTGTTGAAGTGCTGTCAGAAACAGTGATTGTTCCGCTTTGGAAGCCTCCATTATCACATGCAACCAAATCATCACCCACGACATCCACATATCCATAATCTTCGTGATAAACGCGGACTGAAACATCAAAACTGCTGCCATTATTGGTCACGCTGACATTGGATATTTTATAGCTCACACCATTTTGAGTGAAATTATCCTCATAGGTGCAGTTATAGTTGGAGTCACAAGAATATGTCCCGGTTACAGTATAGGATTCTGAACCATAGGTTACAGTAAGGTCATACACATACGTGAAAGACCCATCTTCGTTATTGGTCCAGGATGCAGTACCATCTACAGTTGTTGTTTCCCCACCATAGGTATAGCTGCAATTATCATACACAATGGTGAAAGTTCCATAGGAACTGTTCGAGGAACCATCGGTTTCGTAGTAAGCCGATCCACCGGAATTACAGACAGACGAGGAAAGATCCACTGTTTGCCGACTCTCAACAGTCAGTGAGCGAGACTGTGTTCCCTCAATAGCTGCCACGGTTTGATCTAAAATAAAAACGGCTTCATTAGGTACATCGGAACCGGCGTCTTTACCGGGGGCTGCTTCACTTTCAATTGCTTTTTCAACACCAACCCTTGACGCGGTACTAACGTCATCTTTATTAGAGTCATCTACGGTCGCAGCTGAAGAATTTCCTGAATAGCCGCCACCAGAAGAGTCACCGTCATCGTCAGAATCGCCACCACCCGAGCAGGCGGTCAGAAATAGCGCTGACATAAGTATTGCCAGCAAATTAGTTAATGCCTTCATAGTGAATATCCCCCCGGCTAGTGTATTGATCTCTTTGGCTTGTGCCACTGAAAATACTAGTCTAGAAACAGTTCGGCGAACAGTAGTGCATATGCACTACACAAACTAGCAGCTATTAGAGCGTGGTCTCAAATAAGCTCTGGCTCAAACGGCGTTCATCCACCTCATCCATCTGCTCCGGCTTTAAAAACCCCTGCGCATACACCCGATAAGCCCGCGATTCGATAAACAACTGCAGCAAATCCCGGTCCAGGTGCCCATCCCGGCCCATAGCCACCATGATGTTCAACGATTCGGACAGTGTTTTGGGCGGTTTGTAGGGCCGGTCGGCGGCGGTCAGGGCTTCGAAGACGTCGGCGATGGCCATGACGCGCTCGCTGACGGACATTTGATCGCCTTTCAGACGCCTTGGATACCCCTTTCCGTCCATGCGTTCGTGGTGGTTGGCGGCGATGTCGGGCACGCGCTTGAGGTGTTCGGGCCACGGTAACGTGGTCAGCATTTTCAGGGTTTCGACGATGTGGTTGTTGATCTGAAAACGCTCCTCACCGGTCAGGGTGCCGCGCCGGATTGAGAGGTTATACCGTTCGCCCCGGTTGGCGGAATGTTCCGGTAACGTCATGTCGAAGCCCCATCGGTTGTCGGGATGATCCCGCTCCACCGGCGGAACATGGCCTTCCCAGGGAATTCGATGTTCGGTTTTGTCGTCGAGCAATGTTTCAAGACAGGGCAATTCAGGCTCCGGGAACCGGGCCAGCTGACGCTGTTCGGCCCGCGACAGTCCCAGACGGTCGCTGAAGTGCCGCATCCAGGTACGATCGCCGATGCGATGCATACGTTCGATGTCGTCGTCGCTCAGAGTCTCGCCGCCGATGTTCATTTCGGCCAGGAAGGCGAACTCCTGTTGCAGTTGGTGCCGGGTCTCATCGAGTTGTTGCGCCAACCCGCCGGCGTCCTCGCCCCGATCACGCCCCTGCCAGTAGTCCAGTTCGGCGTCGCGCCAAAGCACTTCGAATCGCATACGGATTTCGTGGATGCGGTTGTACAACACTTCGAGCTTGGTCGCCTTGTCGACGATGTATTCCGGGGTCACGACTTTGCCGCAATCGTGCAGCCAGGCGGCGATCGAGAATTCATAGCGCTCGGTATCGGTCAGCTTGTAGTCGGCGAATGGGCCTTCACGGGCCGCTTCAACCCGGTCCAGCAGGATGGTCGCCAATTGCGGTACCCGGTCGCAATGACCGCCGGTGTAGGGAGATTTTGTGTCGATGGCATCGGCCAGCACCTTGATAATGCCTTCGATCAACGCTTTCTGGTCGCGGATAAGTTGCCGGGTTTCAATCGCCAAAGCCACGGATCCCGCCAACCGGTCTACAAACCGCCGAAATGTCGCTTCACCCTGCCCGGAACCATCGGGAAGACCGAGAGCCAACACACCAATCACCCGTTCTTCGCGGTTGCGCAACGGAGTCACCATGACTGAACGACCGTGCCGCTCCAATGCCTGCCGTACAGCCGTTTGTTGATCCTTTTGCCCGGATTCGGCACTCACTGTAGCGGCTGGCTCTTCCTCGAATCCGATCTGTTCGGCCAGCCTCAGACACTGGCGATCGGCATCGTACAGGTAGACAGCACCGGTTTCCGCTTCCGTAGCCCGCATCAGGCCAGTGAGCACCTGCTCCAACAACCGGTCCAGATCGGTGGCTCGATTCAGGTTGTGGCTGATATCCGAAAAACTGTTGATCATGGCGGCCATTCGAGCCGTCTGAACGCCCAGTTCATGCACCTCCCGCACGCGGGAATCGACGCCGATACGGGTCTTGAAATCGAACCGGCCCAGCGCGGTGACCTGCTGGGTCAACGCGTCCAGCGGCAGACCGATCCGCCGACCAATCCACCACCCCAACGGCAAGGCGACGAGCACAATCAGCGCGGACCAACCCAATTGCCGCAGCAGCAAGGAGAGCGCGCCATCAAGCAGTTCGTCAGCGGGAATGGCCAGCATCATGCGCAAATCGTCACCGGCAAACGCGCTCAAAGGCGCCCACAGTCCATACCATTGACGTCCGTCGAGCGCGAAGTCGACCAGGCGATTTGCGGCAATGCGCTCGCCCGCGAGTCGCCCCAGAGCCGGCAACCCGAGGTCGGACAAATGCGCCAACCGCAGCTCGCCTCCCTCGTCTTCTACCACGATTCGCGACAGGTCCGGATAACCCACCACCTGCTGGTCGCTGTCGATCAAGGCGATCTGGGTGCCGGCGGTAAACGGAAATTCCAACATCTGATCCGATAGATCTTCGACCGACGCATCCATGCCCAGAACACTGCCCCACGGCGTCTTCAAAGCGAGCGTGATGCCGATTTCGGCGGTGGTATAGAATAGGTAGGGCTGCGTCAGAACAGGATCGCCCGATTGCTGGGCTTCCTGATACCAGGGACGGGTGCGAGGATCGAAACGGTAGTCGGGCCGTTCCTGCCGCTCGATGATCGTCAGGTCACTGCCCAGAAACCACCATTCGCCCTGCATCGACCCGTCGCTGCGCACCACACTCTGCATCAGGTAAGCGGCATCGGGTGGAGCGTCTACCAGAAGTCGGGCGCGCTCGGCGCGAAGATGGCGCAGCAGCAGGAAATCGCCGTCCGGATAGCCGGCATAGACAGCGCTCAACAGCGGGTTTGAATCCAGAGTCTGGGCAAGAACCGGCAGACGGGCAATGCGTTGATCGAGTCGCGCGGCCGTCGCGAGCGGGTCAAATTGCAATTGCCGGACAGCCGCTTGAACCGGCTGAATCAAACGATCGAGATGACCGTCCAACAGCGTTCCGGCATTGCCGGCCGCACTTTCTGTGGCCTCCACCAATGTGGATTTGGTGTTTTGATAACTGACCGAAACCAGTATCACGCTCAGCACCAGAAGACTGGCCACCATGCTGAGGCTGATCAGCAGGTGCAGCGGTACGCGTTTCACCATTGATATCCCCGACTGTCCGGACCGGGCCGACCCGGTTTCCTTTACATCTCTCACAGCCTAGACCGGGGTTTTCGTCACTTCCAATATTTATAGGCGGGTTATCGTCAAATTCATGACAATCTGGATCAGGATCCCTCGGTATCTTCCAAATTCGACTCGAGCAGTTGGTCTATATCGACCATCTCGATGGCACTTAAAGCCGCTTCCACGCAGCCCTCGCGGCACAGACCGCTCAGCTCAGCGTCTTCGAAGCCTTCCTGTGCGGCCTTCAGGCAGGCCTGTTTTATCTGATTGGCCAGAGACTCCAGATGTTGATTACTCACCGACCCTCTCCCATTTGAACCCCTCCGCCCAGGCTCACCAAATGAACTTGCCCGGGAGGAGGGAGTCGCACTAAAGCACTATCAGATGTTTAATAATAGTAGCTCATGTCACTCCAGGTGATCAGTTCCGCCTGTCCACCATTCAGACTGACCTCAACACCGTTAGAAACGACAGTGTAGGTGACTGTGGTGTTATCACCACCGGTAACGACTATGGTGCCGGTGTAGGGGTAGTCCGAGCCACGCTGCTTGATTGGTGAGGTGGTTTCTATATTAATAACTTTGTTATCAATCTCCGATGAGGATATGGACAGACCGAGCGAAGCGCTGGTTTCATCATTGGCCAGGGACATATCCATGTAACCGTGAATCGATTCACTCGTATCCAGAGATCCGTCACCGTAGTAGGATTTGGACGTGTAGTCATTGAATGTAATATTCAAAGACAGAGTGTCAAAACTGTTATAACCATCATATCCGCTCCAGGACATGGAAATGCTGATCAGGCCATCATCGAATGAGTAAGTGCTTTTGCATTGGTTGAAGTCCATTGATACCTTCATGGAACCACTGGATTGCATTTCACCGGTATTCTCATTGATACCACTGCCTGAAGCACTGTAGGTCACCGAACCGGAATCAAAACAGGCTTCGGTTTCTGACTCATTAAAGCGAGCTGCGATCTCGCGAGGCTGAAGCGCTCGGCTGATCTGGTCCTCACCCAATGACAAGGCCCGGCTCGTTGTATCATCCAGCTGATCAGTTGCATCTACATTTCCAGCATAGCTGTAGGCCACACTGTCTACAGAGTCCCGATTCGACTCTGTAATGATGAATGTCGGCGACTTAAGACTGACGCTGGAGCTACCACCGCCACCACCGCTTCCGCTGTCACTTGAGTTGCAGCCTACCAGTGCCAATGAGGCAACTAGTGCTATTCCGGTTGTCATTGTTTTCATTGTCATTTCCTTCTATTAACGAGGAGTACTACTTTCTCGGTACTTCTCCTGTTGCGGACTGATATAACCGAATCGGCATCTTAAAGCTTACCTATCGCCGAATCCATGGTAAAAGCGGACATAATCGACACCTATCACACCCTTCGGCACATTAAAAAGCCCGCATAAGCGGGCTGAGTCAACCGGTCAAATCCGGTAAAGAGATTACTTCTGTTGATCGTAACAGTGCGGTGATATCAGGCTTTCAGGGTTTTGCGGCGTCGGGACAAATAGAGACCACCCAGCCCCAAACCCAGCAACAGCAGCGTGGTCGGCTCGGGGACCGGAACGTAATCTATTGTGAGTACAGACTTGTCGACGTAAAAATCGCCAAACCAGGATTCGACAGTGACGTTGAACTGACCATCCTCAAGATACGCCACATCCAGGCCGTAACCGTAGTCGTTGGTATCCACCTCACCAAAATCCCAAGTACCGTCCTCGGCATATCCACTACCCAGCTCATAAGAGAAGGGGTTATACCAATAGTCGGTTTCGTCATCGACCAAATAAATGGTCAAAGTGCCACTGACCAGATAATCGGCGGGAGGGTCGAAGTCGTATTGATGCATCCAGCTGACATAGTCGGTCATTCCATCGAGTTTATTGACATCGCCCCAGCCATGATCAACATAATCTTCCGCCGCATTGGTACCGCTTGCGGTGAAGTAGGTCGTATCTTCCATCGTTATGAGTGACGCATGACCGGCGACCGCAAAACTGACCAAACCACCCGCCAACAGCACGGATTTCCATAGCTTGCGCATTTTTTGCCTCCTTATTCGAGAAAAATGCAATCCGATGTCCGAGACATCGTCCAACCGGTCAGCAATTAGTAGGCCACTTCTTTAACTGATTGATTTTAAAAAGAATCACCTTTGGCAACCGTGTCCGCTGTAAAACCGACCAACATTCATTCGCTAGAGGCTATCGATTCCCTGCACCCGCAACACCTCAAGACATGCGCCCAGGGTGTGGTAGTCGCACTTGGCGCCGGCGGCACTTTTCTCGTTCGAGACCTTACGGTTGTCGCGGTACAGCACGCGGTACCAGGCACCGTACTGGTGGTCGACGAAATGGTCCCAGCTGTACTGCCAGAGGTCGTCGTAGCGCTGCCAATATCGGTTGTCTTCGGTAGCCTGCCGCAACAGGGCGGCGGCGGCGAAGCTCTCGGCCTGAACCCAGAAGTACTTCTCATCGTCGCACCAGTGGCCCTGCGGATCGAAACCGTAAACCAGCCCTCTATGTTCTGTGTCCCAGGCCGCGTCCCAGGCCCGGTCGAACAGGCGCCGGGCGCGATCGATATGGGTGTCTTGCGGGTCGTGCCGGTGCAGCATCAGCAGCAACTTGGTCCACTCGGTCTGGTGGCCGGGTTGGAAGCCCCAGGGGCGGTAGAGGTTTTTAGGATCGCTCTTGTTGTAGTCCCAGTCGATGCCGAAGTCGGGAGTGAAGTGTTCCCAGATCAGTCCATCGGTCAGGTCGGCCTGGCGCACGGCGATGTTGTGGGCCAGCACTTTGGCGCGTTCGAGGTATTTGGCGTCTCCACTGGCTTCGAACGCCGCGATCATCGCTTCGCACAGGTGCATGTTGGCGTTCTGGCCGCGGTAGGGGCTGAGTGTGCCGTCGGCACTCAGCTCATCGGCATACAGGCCGTGATCAGGCTGCCAGAAGCGTTGTTCGAGCAGGTTGTAGGTGCGCTCAAGATCGCTGTTATCGTTCAGAATTCCAGCCTTGCGGCAGGCGGCGTAAGCGAGCAGCACGAAGGCGTAGCCGTAGGCTTGTTGGGTCAGGTCTTCCGGTTCGTGATCGCGCAGGGTCCAGGCATACAGTTGATGGTCGTCGCGCCAGTGCACACGCTCCAGATAGTCCAGGCCGTGGCGGGCGTTGTTCAGGTAGTCGTCACGATTGAAAAAACGCCCGGCCATGGCGTAGTTGAAGATCATCCGGGTGCTGCTGACCAGTTGCCGGAAACCGGGGTCGAACCGTTCGCCGTTGTCGAGGTAGTTCTGGTAGAAACCGCCGCTGGGATCCACGACGATGGGGTCGTAGAAGCCCAGGATCTGGCGCATGTGATTGATGAGGAAATCGGGGTCTCGGAAGTTCATGGTTGGGTTCCTGTTTGTGGATTGACCCTCTCCGAAGTGTCGGACCACCCGCCCTCCCCAGCGGGAGAGGGCTAGGGAGGGGGAAAACACTCAGTTAAAAGGGCCAATCGCGCTCAACATCCTGCCACTCCGGCAACGAAGGCAATGCACCGGCCCGGCTGACGGCGACACCGCCACAGGCAGCCGCAAAACGTGTAGCGGCGGCCAGATCGTCGTCGCTCATTTTCGCCAGGTCGCGGCCGTTCAGCGCCTGCAGCAGACCGCCAGTAAAGGCGTCGCCCCCGGCGGTGGTGTCGACGACCTGAACCTTGGGCGGTTCCACGGTATGCTCACCCTGGCGAGTGACAATGCGGATGGCACCGCCACCATCGGTGACCCAGACGGCGCTGACGGTTTCGAGCCAGTCGGTCAGCGCGAAACCGTTCTCCTCGATCCAGTCCGCTTCCTCGCGCGAAACCTTGACAATATCGGCCAGCTTCAGGAATCGCTGGATGGCGCCGGCGTCGACCTGATGATCCGGCCAGAGGTTGTGGCGCAGGTTGACGTCGAAGCTGATCACCGCACCGGCCGCGCGCGCCTTGGCGATGGCGGCCTTGGTGGTGGCAGCGATGTCGGCGTCGGTCAGGGTGTTGGAGCAGAAGTGGAACAGGCCGGCGTTTTCGAAGGCGCCGTCCGGCAGATCCTGTTCGGTCATCAGCACGTCGGCGGACTGGTGGCGCAGGAATTCGAAACTGCGCTCGCCGGTGTCATCCAGGAAGACGAACGCCAACGGTGTGTGCGCGGTTTTATGGACGGTCAGATACCGCATATCGACCCGCATGGCTTCCATTGATGCTTTCAGGAAGCGGCCGAAGCGGTCGTCTCCGACCTGGCCCAGGAAACTCGCCGGGCCACCCAGGCGACCGACGGCGGCGGCGACATTGGCCGGGGCGCCACCGGGGTACTGGCGGAATTCGGGCAACTGGAAACCGCCCTCTTCGGCCGTGTTGAAGTTCAGAAAATCGATCAGCAGTTCGCCGAAACACACAATGGATTTCATGAGGTTCGATCCGTTCGGTTAATGAATTCAGCGGTCTCAATGACCTGTAATTGTTCCACCGGTTTACGGTGTTCCATGGCGTCGAGCAGCAGTTGGCACAGCTTCCGGCCCACATGGTGCAGGTCCTGATGGAAGCCGCTTATTGGTATTCGAAAATAGTCGGGCAGTGGCGAGGTTTCCATGGTCACAACGTCGCAATCCTCGCCCACGCGCACGCCGGCATCGTGCAGCCCGGCCATGATGCCCATGGCGGAAATCTCGGTGCCGCAGACATAGCCGTCCGGTGTCCAGTCACCTTCGGCGAGCGACCGGGACAAGGCGCGGTAGTCGACGGCGTTACCCTCGATGACAATTTGCCGCTCCTCGTCGAACTCGAGACCGGCCTCCATCAGCGCCCGTTTGAAGCCCACCTGACGGTGCCAGCTGTAGAGGAACTCCCTCGGCGGTGTCAGCATCATCAACCGGCGGCGGCCACGGTCTATCATGAATTGGGCCGCCCGATGGGTGAAATCGGCGTTGTCGATGTCGTAATAGGGATGCTGAATCGCCAATTCCGTGCGCCCGAAAGTGACAAACGGCACGCCCTCGGCGTTCAGGTACTTGACCCGTTCGTCTTCGCTGCGGGTGATGTTCAGGATCAATCCGTCCGCCAGACCGTGTTCGACCACGTATTTCACCGGTTCCAGGTCGTCCTGCTCGGGCCGACGCGGGATGATGGTCAAATGATAGGGGGTATTCGCGAGCGCGGCGGTCAACCCTTCGATCAATGGCAGGGTACCGACGTCGCCGACAATCTCACCCGGCTTGATGACCGGCATGATCAGGGCGATGACGTAGGTCTTGCCCGTTTTCAGGCCGATGCCCGAGGTGTTTGGCCGGTACCCCAGCTTCGCTGCCGCCTCTTTAACGCGCGCGATGGTCTCCGGCTTGACCTCCTCGCCGTCTTTCAGGGCCCGTGAGACGGTGGTGACCGACAGGTCCAGATGATCCGCCAGGGTTTTCAATGTCGCACGGGGCCGTACGGCCAGCCCGCCACCTTTCGCCATCGTCAACAAGACTCCTATTGGCCCCTGTTCCGGTACCGGTTCAGGAGCGATAACTGCGCACCAGGTGATCGACCCTCGGGTCGATCCGATCCGGACGATCGCCGTGCCAGCGCAGGCGTCGGTTCCGGCCGGGCAAGAGAGTAACACTGTTGTCGCTCCAATGCCCGGCACCCGGCGCCCCCAGGGTGACAAAATGGGCCGGTCGGTCGGTGGCGAGTTCGACATACTGGCCCCGGTCGTCTTCGCCGACATCGGCCGTGACCACGGCCAGAGGCAGCTCCAGGTGTTTCCACAGATCGAAATAGGCCGTGGCCTCACAGTCGTAGGTCGTCCCGGCCGCACTGGCACGAGCCGTCACCCAGCCGAATTCGCCGGCCGGTTGTTCGGAACGGACCTCGTCGATGGTCAGGCTGGCGCCCGCCGGAACCGTCAACTGTATGCGCCGGCTCTGACGCGTTTCGCCATCAAACCCGATCAGAAACCACTCGCCCTCCAACTCGACCGCTTCGGGCCGATCGTTGACCACAACCAGCCGCTGTTCGGGCCCCTGCCCGATCCAGAACGTCTGTACAGGCTGGTAGAAACGCCGGGCGTGGTAGTGCATCTGCTTCCAGCCACCGGCGTACTCCAGACTGCTCCACGAAGCCACCGGCCAGTTGTCGTTCAACTGCCAGTATAGGGTGCCCATGCAATGCGGTCGCAGACTGCGCCAGTATTCGATGGCCGTTTTCATGGCCACCGCCTGCTGCACCTGACTCAGGTAGAGGAACTGATCGAACCCGACCGGGAACCGGAAGTAGCGGGTGAACATCTCGACGATCTTGGAGTTGCCCGCCGGGTTTTTCTGATGCACCTCCATCACCGGGCTGGTGACGTTGCGATCCATCGGTTCGGTAAACCGCTCGACCAGCTCCAGCGACGGAAACGACTGGTAACCGAATTCGGAACAGAATCGCGGTTGCACACCATAATACGCCGAGAACGATTGGCCCGAATGCCAGACGTCCCAGTAGTGCATGTCGCCCTTGTTGTCGTCGTGCCAGGCGTCGCCGAAATCCAGTTCGCCGTTACAGGGCGAGCTGGGCCAGAACCGTCGCGTCGGGTCGGCCTCGGCAACGCCCTCGTCCAGCACCCGGTTTAACCGATCGTAGTTAACCAAATATTTCTCGCGGTTATTGCGCGAGATCTCGTACCAGTTGATGGCGCCGATCACTTCGTTGTCGCCGCACCAGAGCGCCAGACAGCCGTAAGCCTGCAAGCGGCGGACCTGCCAGTCGATCTCCGGCTTGACGTCCTCGATGAATGCGGGCGTGCTGGGATACAGCGAACAGGCGAACATCAGATCCTGCCAGACCAGCAGACCCAGGCGTTCGCACGTCTCATAGAAGGCATCGTGCTCGTAGAAACCGCCGCCCCAGACCCGGATCATGTTCATGTTGGCGGCGACCGCATCGCCGAGCAGTTTCTTGTAACGTTCGCGCGTGTGCCGGGCCGGAAAAGCGTCAGCCGGAATCCAGTTGGCGCCCTTGGCAAATATATCGACGCCATTGACGACAACGCACATGCGGTTGCCGGCTTCATCGGCACTGAGGTCCCAATGCAACGAGCGCAGACCAATATCCCGCTCCCAGCGCTGACCCTCCAGATGAGCGCTCAAACGGTACAGCGGCTGATCGCCGTAGCCAGCGGGCCACCACAGCCGGGGGTTGTCCACCACCACGTCGACCGTCTTCCGCCGTTGGCCCGGCGCCAACCGGCACTCGACCGGGGTGGCATCGGTCAACTTGACGGTGACGACTTCCTCCTCGTCCGCAGGGCCATGGGTATCCACCGTGACCGCCAATCGCGCCCGACCCGGTTCGTGGAACTGTTCGACACGCACTGTCTCCAGCAGACGACCGGCGTGGAACGTCAACACCGGGGGTACATAGACTCCGGCGGATAACAAGCAGATCCCCCAGTCCCAGCCCGCGTCGCACTGGGTCTTGCGCACCAGGTTCATGTGCGGAATCTGGTTGTTGGACTCGCTGTAGGGAATCGGGAAGGGTTGTTCGGCCGCCCGCTTTCGACCCAGGGCGGCGTTGTCGTGCAGGGTGACGGTTAACCGGTTGCGGCCCGGCTTCAGGACCGACCGCACATCCAGATAAAAACGCCGGAAGAAGTTGGCCAGGGTCCCGACCTCCTCTCCATTCACCGCAACGGTGGCATGGGTATCCACGAAATCCATCGTCAAGGTGGCATTACCGGTGTTCAAATCGGCCTCGGACACCTCGAATTCGGTTTCGAGTTGCCAGGTACGTTCGTGGACCCATTGGACGGCGTCTTCGTTGTCGCGGTGAAACGGGTCCGGAATACAGTCGTTGTCCAACAGGATCCGGTGAACATCGAGCGGCAGGGAGGCGGTGTAATAAAGCCCGGGTTCGGTCGGGTCGGACAGGGTCCACTGCCCGTCCAGAGGCAGGCTGCGTGATCGTGACATGAGGCACTCCAGTCGAGTCGGGATAGCGATAGTCTAGTCATGATACGCATACACAGCCAAAAATAACAACGTTACGATTTCTTTGCCATGCATCAGACTCATGGCCATTCGACAATCAACTCCCTTGGAATCGACTCAGTCCGGCTGATTGAATAATCTAAAATAACCTTCTATTTCAATAGCTTAACCAAACTTCCAGTGATTATCCCTTCGGCCAAGCCTAATTTTCATTGACAGCCCAAAATTCGTAACGTTACGATTATGGCGATGTCGAACGCGAACTGACGCTGCCCTGTTGCTAAAATTCGTAACGTTACGAATTCAAGGGATCGTGACACGGCTCGGTTTTGACACCCTGAAAGATGCCAAACAACAAAAAGAGGAATCATCATGAACCGCACGACCGCCCTGGCGGCGACCCTGATCACAGGCGCCACACTCTCCACGCCTGTCCTGGCCGGCACTCCGGCCTGGCAAAACGACGACGTATCCGGTGACATTACCTTCTACACCAATCGGACCGATCTGATCGAACAAGGCCACTACGACCGCTGGGAAGAGGCGTTCAAGGCGAAATATCCGGGCGTGACCGAGGTCGAGGTCATCGGTCTGACCGATTACCAGGGCCAGTTGCAGCCCCGGATGCAAAGCCGGGACTTCGGCGATGTGGTCATGATTCTGGATTCCATTCCGCGCGACCAGTACAGCTATTTCTTCGAATCGCTGAACGATCTGGGCCTGGCCGGCGAGATCTACTTCGAAGACCGCTGGTCGGTTAACGGGCAGGACTATGGCTATACCCAGGGCGTATCCGCCGAGGGTCTGGTCTATCACAAGCCAACACTGGAAAAAGCCGGTGTCGACGTGCCGATCGAGACCGTGGACGAATTACATGAGGCGGCGCGCAAGATCAAAGCCACCGGTTCGGTGCCGCTGGCCATCAACATGGGTGCGGGCTGGCCAATGCAACAGTGGGACAAACTGGCCGGTCTGATGGCGGGCGACTACGGACATTTCAACGACATGCTCGACATCGAAGCCCCCTATGCCGAGGGCCAACCCAACCGCGAAGCCATTGAATTCCTGAAGGTCTTTTTCGAGAACGGCTGGACCGAGGGCGATTACGTATCCAACAACTGGGAAGAGTCCAAGGGCAAGCTGGCCAACGGCGACTTCGCCATGTGGTTCTTTGGCAACTGGTCCATCCCACAGGTCGGCACCTACAACGATAACTGGCAGGAAGAGATCGGTTTTATGCCGATCCCGGTCGACAACTCCGGTCAGCCCAAGGCCCTGCTTTCTCACGACTGGGGCTACGGCGTCAGCGCCTTCTCGGACAACAAGACCACAGCCAAGGCCTGGGTCCGCTTCCTGATCGCCGAGTCCGACTTCGCCCACACCGCCGGGTTCATACCGCCGATGATGGACGACGAGGCCAGCATGCCGCAGTTGGCCGAAATCATGTCCTATGAGCCGGACATCATCGAAGTCGAGGCCACCTCGTCTCAGTTCACCGAAGTAGCGAACCGGGCGCGCCTCGACATCTTTACCGGCACCTACATCCGCGACCTCTTGCTCGCCGACAATTTCGATAAGGAGATTGACCGCATCAACCGTCGCTGGGAAAACGCCGTACGTCGCGTCACCCAATGATCATCGATGGCGACCCCACCCGAGTGGGGTCGCCGTTCGACGACCATCGTCCTTCTCTGGCCACTGTCCGCTATCATTCGAGGTTGCCATCATGACCGCCCTCAACCACAGTGCCCCTGCGCCTGTGAACGCCGAACGGCGCACGCTGAGCGATCTGGCTCAACGTCGTATCATCATCGTCTGTTTTCTGGTTCTCCCTGTCGGGTTGCTGACCGTCTTCTCCTTTTACCCGGCGGCCCGCCTGGTCTACCTCAGCTTTATGGACTGGGACGGATTCTCACCCGTCATGGACTTTGTCGGTTTCGCCAACTATGTGGAAATTCTCTACTGGGATCCCGAATTGCTGGCACCGTTGCTGAACAGTTTTTACTACTTCTTTGGCTCGCTGATTCAATTGGGTCTGGCTCTCTGGTTCGCGATCATCCTGAATCAGAAATTGCCGGGCGGTGATCTGTTCAAGGTTTTGCTGTTCTTGCCTTTCGTGTTGAATCAGGTGGCGTCCGCCTTCGTATTTCGCGTATTTTTTCAGGTCGATGGCGGTCTCGATTCGTTTCTCAGTCTGATCGGTCTGGACGCCTTGAGCCAACCCTGGCTGATGGACAAGGACGTCGTTCCCTGGTCGCTGGTAGGCGCCTCGGTCTGGCGCTATCTCGGCTTCAATCTGGTGGTGTTCTACGGCGCCCTGCAGTCGATTCCCAGCGACCTCTACGAAGCGGCCACCATCGACGGCGCCAATGAGTGGCAAAAGTTTCGCTTCATCACACTGCCGGCCATCAAGCTGATGATCATGTTGCAGGCCTTGCTGGCGTTGGTCGGATCCCTGGAGGTATTCGAGATACCGTTGCTGATCACCGGTGGCGCCAACGGCACCAAGACGTTTGTCATGGCCACGGTCGAACAGGCTTTCCAATTCCAGAGTTACGGCATTGCCTCGGCCATGGCGGTTCTGCTGTTGATCATGGTGTTTGCTTTTCTGCTGGTGCAACGCACGGTCAGTCAGGAGAAAGCATTATGAGCCGGTCAAATCGAACCCTGTCGCAACGGCTGGACAAATGGCGGCAACAACAGACGCCAATCAGCCTGTTCTGGTTCCTGTTCAAATACGCCACTTTGTTGGTGGGTGCGGCGGCGGTCTTGGTACCGCCCTATGCCGTCGTCGTCAGCTCGTTCAAAACACTGGAGGAATACCAGGCTTCTGGAGCCATGACCGCACCGGATAACTGGCTTCATTTCGATAACTACGTGACGGTGTTTCAACAGGGTAATCTGGGGCTGGCGTTTCTCAACACCGGTCTGATCCTGGCGGCGACACTGGTGATCGTCGCTATCATGGGCACCATGGTGGCCTATGTGGTGTCGCGATTCGAGTTTCGCGGCCGCTCCCTGATTCTGTTCGCCTACATCATCGCCATGGTCGTGCCATACGTTACAACCCAGGTGGCGACCTTCGAGATCATTCGCGGGCTGGGTCTGATCAACAACAAGCTCTCGGTCATCCTGCTGTATTCGGGTGTGGATGTGGTCACGATCTATATCTATCTGCAGTTCGTGCGCAACATTCCAATCGAACTGGACGAAGCCGCCATCATGGAAGGCGCCGGCTATTTCACCATTTATCGCAAACTGATTTTCCCGCTGCTGTGGCCGGCGACCGCAACCGTGATCATTCTGAATTCGATCATGGTCTACAACGATTTCTATTTGCCGTTTCTGTACCTGACGGACGAAAGCCAGCGCACAGTGTCGACGGTGCTGTATGGATTCACCAATCTGTTCGGCACCAACTACGCCGAAATTTCAGCCGGCATCGTGATGATCATTATTCCCTCGCTGATCCTGTTTTTCGTCATGCAACGGCAGATCTTCAGCGGCATCACCCACGGCTCGGTCAAGGGGTAAAGTCATGCACTGGGCGCAACACCCCCTGTACGAGGCCCTTGTCTGGCTGGTCCGGTTAACCGGCTACCAGTTGCTGTTCTGGCTCGCGGTCGTTGCTGGGCTGGGCGTATTCAGTCTCGTTCCGGCCCTGGCGTTATTGATTCTGCGCCTGCGGGACGTTCAGACCGGACGTGTCGAACCACTGCGCCCCTGGTTGATCCGCACCGCGCGACGCTGGTATTGGCCGGCACAGCGCATCGGCTTGATCTGGCTCGCGATTGCGACCCTGTTGCTGGCCGATCGTCAGCTCACCATTCGCTACAACTGGGGCGCTGTACAGGCGGCCACCACTTTTGCTCTGCTGATCTGGATAGCCGTATTGCCGGTCTGGCTGAGCCGGCGTTTCAGTGAACCCAGCGCCGTCAGGGCGTTGCTCAGCATTCCCGAGCGGCCCGGTTCCCTGTTGTTGGTTCTACCCTGCCTGTGCCTGGCGCCGGTTATGTGGCTCTTACATCCCCTGGCCGCGTTCTATGGCCTTCTTTCATTTCCCCTGGCGCTCTGGGTTCGACTGACCCGATCGCTGTATAAGGAGTCTCTTTCGTGACTGTAGCGTTTCATACATGCGACAAGCAGCGCCTCAAGAACCTGTCGGTCGAGCTGACGGACGAGTTACACCGGAACATTCTCGAACCCTGGCTCGCGATGATCGATACCGACGCCGGCGGTTTCTTTTGCCACCAGGACCAGGATGGCGAGATTGCGCGAGAGGCTGATAAAAGCACCCTGCTGCACGCCCGCATTCTCTACAGCTTCGCACGCGCCTACCGGGTGACCGGGGTGGACCGGTACCGCCAGGCAGCGGAACACGCCCATCGCTGGCTGGTGGACCGGGCCATCCAGGATGACCGGGTCGTCTGGGCCACCGATCGCAGCGGCCGGATCACCGATGACCTGAACCACATGTACAACCAGGGCTTCGTGATCTATGCCCTGGCGGCCTGGGCCCGGGCCAGTGGGGATGATTCGGCGCGCGATCAGGCGGTCCACTTGTGGCGGGCCGTGGAGCGTCACGCCTGGGACGCCACCAACGGCGGCTACCTGGAAGCCTTCGATGCCGGATGGCGATCAACTGCCAACGACCGGTTGTGCGATACCGAAGACGGCATCCTGACCGCCAAAAGCATGAACACCCACCTGCATTTGCTGGAAGCCTGGACCGAACTCTACCGAATCGCCCCGCACCCCGATCTGGTCCGCAGCATGGAACACCTCCTCGATCAGCTCACCGGTCCGCTCTACGACGCGGGCGAACACCGCTTCCATCTGTTTGCCCAGAGCGACTGGACGGTCCATTCGTCGAGTCGCTCCTTCGGGCACGACATCGAGGGCAGTTGGCTGCTGTGGGAAGCCGCCCGCCTGTTATCCCCATCCGTGCAATCCCGCGTCAAACCCGTGGTGATGGCGATGTGCGACTCCGTGCTGACCGGCCTCGAATCCTCCGGTCCACTGTGGAACGAACGTCGGGCGGATGGGAGCCCGGACAAGACCCGCACCTGGTGGGTGCAGGCGGAAGCCATCGTCGGCTTCGTCAATGCTTTTGAACTGAGTGGCGAATCCGCCTGGCTCGATCGGGCCGAGTCGGTCTGGGCCTATATCCAACGCCATCAGCGCGACCCCTTGGGCGACTGGTACTGGGCCGTGTCGCCGGACAATCGACCGGACCGGAGCCACGAGCGCATGGGCCCCTGGAAGTGCCCTTATCACAACAGCCGTCTCTGTCTGGAAGTTCTCGAACGCATCGGATAATCCTGCGATTCACAGGGACACGCTGACACACCCAAAAATCGTAACGTTACGATTAAAACAACAAGAGGATAACCCCCCATGAAACACCCGCTGATATGGACCGCCGCCGCCCTGCTGTGCGGTTGCCAGGCCACCTCCGAACCCCGCGATGACGACGGCGATGGCTCCGGTGCCGAACCCACCGACCCCGACACCACCCTGATACTGGTCGATGACCAGGCAAGCCTTGAGACTCGTGCCCTGTTCCGTTACCTGCGCGATGACACTGCGGATTCCGTGCTCTTCGGTCACCAGCATGAGACGACGCAGGGGCTGACCATCGACCGCACCGTCGGCACCCAATCGGATACCTTCAATTCCGTTGGGGATTTCGCCGCCGTCTACGGCTGGGACACCCTGTCTATCGTCGATCCCAAATCGGAAGGGGACATCACCGCCCAGGCCAGGCTGGCGTACGAGCGCGGCGGCATCCTCACCGTCAGCACCCATTTCGACAATCCGGTCACCGTCGATAAACGCGATATCGAACCCTGGCCGGCCGGCACCTCCTGGGACACCACGCCCGGTGTGGCCGCCGCATTGCCGGGCGGCTCAAAGCACGACGTCTATCGGGATTTCCTGGATCAGATGGCCGACTGGGCCAACACCCTGACCGACGATGACGGCCGGCCTATTCCGGTCATTTTCCGGGTGCTGCACGAAAACACCGGCAGTTGGTTCTGGTGGGGCGCCGCTCAATCCACACCCTCGCAATACAAGAACCTGTACCGGTTCACCGTCGAATACCTGCGCGACATCAAGGGAGTTCACAACCTGCTCTACGCCTACTCGCCCGACGCCATTCCCGGCGGGGACGAAGAGACCTATCTGGAGCGCTACCCCGGCGACGCCTGGGTGGATGTGATCGCCTTCGATGCTTACGGACCGGCCGAGAACAACGCTGCCTGGTTCGATACTGTCGTGACGAATGCCGCCCTGGTCTCCCGACTGGCCGAGGAACGCGGCAAGATTCCGGCCATCGCCGAGATCGGCATCGGCGCCGGTGACGTCGAAGCCGGCAAAACCGACAGTGATTGGTACCAAACCCTGTTGAACGCGTTGAAGAACGACCCGGACGCGCGCAAGGTGGCGTATCTGCTGGTGTGGCGAAACGCACCCGACGGCGTCGATGGCGGCAAACCGCACTACTGGGTGCCCACCGATACCCAGCGGGATATCGACAACGGTACCCTGGCCGATTTCCAGGCCTTCCACGCGGATGATTTCACCCAATTCAACGGCGATCTGGACAACGTCTATTCCGATCCGGGCGAGGCCGAACCCAATACGCCCGTGGTGTATCTTATGAACCCCGTGGATCTGGCCAAGGCCCGCGACACCCTGACCATCCGGGCCCGCATCACCCTCGACGATGTCGATTCAGCCACCTTCACGCTGGGTGACGACCGCATCGATTTAACCGCGCCCACCGATGGGCTCTATTACACCGGCACCATCGATATCAGTCTCTGGCCTGAAGACGAGGTCTTCACCAGCGAGCTGACTGTTCATTACCGCGGAACCTCCGAATCCCGAACCGCACGCATCATCGTCGACAACGAACCGAATGCGACCATACCCGGCCGGGTGGATAACTTCGAAGGCTATTACGGGCTCGATGAATTCCTGCAGCAGCGTTACACCAGCGCCGGTGACGGTGTGACCCCGTCACTGACGCAGGCCCCGGATCTACTGGAATCCGGCGACTACGGACTCGCCTACCATTACCGAATCGGCTCCCAGGGCTACACCGGCCTGAACCGGTCCCTGGCGCAACTCGACTGGCGTGCGTTCAATACGCTGGAATTCTGGATCAACCCGGATGCCACAGGACAACGCCTGGTGGTACAGATCAATGCCTCCGGTCGGACCTGGGAGGCCTACTACATCCTCGGGTACAACACCTCCAACCTGACCCTCGAAGACGTGAACAGCCGCGGCGATGCCACACCGATTCCGGAACTGACCGGCCCACAACGCGTCAGCATTCCATTTGGCGACTTACTGCAAGCGCCCTGGGATAATCCGGCCGGCACTTTCAATCCGTCCGAGATCAACAGCTTTTCCGTCTACGTCAACGCGGTCGGCGATACCGACACCGACAGCAGGCTATACATCGACAACGTCGAAGCCGTCCACCGCGACGGCAACGGCGACTACAGCGACGCCGAACCGCCAGGGACCGATACCGGGCCTTTCAGTCTCGACCAGGATTTCACCACGGACACAACCGAGGCCTGGTCAATCCAGACCTGGGGCGGCAGCGTCACTGCGACCAAAGGCCACAACGCCGGTAACGAGAGTCTGGTCCTGTCGCCGACCTGGGGCAACGCCACCGACGACAAACTGGCACTGAGCCACTCGCTGAGCGAAGGAGTCGACCTGACCGGGCTGACACTGACGGTCGAGTTGTACCTACCCGCCGCCTACATCGACGACGGCCAACTCGGCCTGAAACTGTTCATGCAGGACAGCGACTGGACCTACGCCAGTTTCGGCTGGATCGGCAGCGGCGAACTGACCGCCGGCTGGAACACCCTGACTGTCGACGACATCCGGGAAGCCGATCTCGACAGTGCACCGGCCGACTTCGACCTGACCTCGGTGCAGCACCTCGGCCTGGAATTCATCGGCAACGGAAAAAGCACCGATATCGGCGGCGACATCGAACTCGGCCGCTATCGCCTGGCGCCGACCGATGAGGCCCAGTTGCACTGATCGGGCTTCTACCATCGCACCCTTCCTTTAGTAGCGGTGCGATGGCGCCATCCCCAGGGAAAGATCGATGCTTCCGAACCGGCTATTCATGCACCCAATTCCAAAATGACCAATGATTCATTGAAGTTACACAGAAATAGCTCAAGCTAAGGGAGGATTATTCGAGAATTGAGCCCCGTTACCATGTCAACATCAATGCCGACCTACTCACTGGTCGAGGAATGGGCGAACAGCCTGACTCACGGCATCGGCGCCTTGCTGTCGGTCGCCGGTCTGGCCGTCCTGGTCGCCTTCGCGAGCGTCCAGGGCGACCCCTGGAAAATCGTCAGCACCGCCATCTTCGGCACCACCCTGTTTATGCTGTACAGCGCCTCCACGCTGTATCACGCCATTCAACACCCCAAGGCGCGGGCAGCGCTTCGGTTGTTCGACCACATCTCGATTCTGTTCCTGATCGCCGGGACCTACACGCCCTTCACCCTGGTGACCCTGAACGGGCCCTGGGGCTGGAGCCTGTTCGGCGTGGTCTGGGGGCTGACCGTGCTCGGAACCATCGTTCACCTGACGCAGTTGCGGCGTTTTCACTCGGTCATGGTCGGGTTGTATCTGGTGATGGGCTGGTCGATCGTCGCGGCATTCGCCCCTTTGAGAGAGGCGCTGCCTTCCACGGGCCTGGGCCTGTTGGTTGCCGGGGGCTTGTCCTACAGCCTCGGAGTGGTGTTTTACGCCTGGAAACGCATCCCTTTCAACCACGCGATCTGGCATCTGTTCGTGCTGACGGGCAGCGTACTGCACTTCTTCGCGGTGCTGTTTTACGTGGTTCTGTGATCGAGCACTGACCGGATCGAGGCTTTCAGTGTCTCGACCCGCACCGGCTTGGCGATGAACCCGTCCATGCCGGCCTGCAGACACTCCTTGCGCTCTTCTTCGATCACGGCGGCCGTCAGCGCGATGATCGGCACGCGATTGCCCTCGTCCCGCAATTGCCGGGTCGCGGTTATGCCGTCCATCTCCGGCATATTGATGTCCATCAACACCAGATCGAACGGTCTCGCGTGCAGGCGTTCGATCGCCTCGAGTCCCGTCTTGACCATTTCGACCTCGGCTTCCAGGAACTGCACCATGCGCCGGATGATGATCTGGTTAGCGGGGTTGTCCTCGGCGACCAGAATACGCAACCCGGTCGGCAGGTCCGGTGCCGGGGCTTCGCCGCTGTCGCTCACACTGCTGACGGTGCGCACCGGCACGTGAACGCTGACGCGGGTGCCCTCGCCCTGCTGGCTGTCGATGTGGAAGCGCCCGTCCATCAGCTCCGCCAGCGACTTACACACCGACAGTCCGATGCCGGACCCTTCGTGACCGCGATTGCGTTCCGGGCTGATCTGATAAAACGGAACGCCGATATTGCCCAGTTTGTCGGCCGGTATGCCGATGCCCTCGTCGCTGACGGTGAACGCCAGTATGCCGCTCCCGGCCGTCCTGGGTTCGAAGGTCACCTGCAGTTTAACCTGGCCTTGATCGGTGAACTTGATGGCGTTGGCCAACAGGTTGGACAGAATCTGGCGAATGCGGGCGGCGTCGGCGATCACTTGGCCAGGCAGTGTGTCGTCCACGTCGCAGACATAGTCGAGGCCTTTCTCCTCGGCCTGGGGCTGAAGCAGGATAAAGGAATCGCGCACCGGTTCACGCGGGTCGCAAGGCGCGAGATCGATGTCGAGCCGGTTGTTCTCGATCTTCGACAGATCGAGGATATCCGCGGTCAGGCGCTCCATGGCCGCTGCCGAGCGTTCGATCAGATCCAGATGTTCGAGCAGTTCCGCCTCCCGATGGCGAGCCCGCAGCAGGGAAATCGTGCCGACGATGCCGTTCAACGGCGTGCGCAGTTCGTGGCTCATGTTGGCCAGGAAGAGGTTCTTGGCCCGGTTGGCCGACTCGGCCTCCTCTTTGGCGTGGGCCAGCACGGCTTCGGCTTCTTTCAGGTCATCGATGTTGCGCGACGAACCGAGTATGTATCGCTTACCTTCATGCTGAATCGGCACCAGCATGGTATGGAAATAATGGGTGGTACCATCCGGAACGGTGCCGGCTTCTTCGTAGTAGATCGGCCGGTCTTCGCTCAGGCATTCACGGTAGTGACCCAGTTGCTCGGTCGGGTCCGGCAACAGATCGGTCAGTTTCTTGCCCTGGAGGTCTTCGCTGGGCACGCCGACCGCTTTTTCCAGAACCGGGTTGATGCTGTGGATCAGGAAGTCATCCCCGTCCACCTCGATCAGGAACATAGTGTCCTTGGTGTTCTGCCACATTCCCTTGAAGAACAGGTGTTCAATCACGTCCATGTCAGTCGTCGTTCCAATGCGAAAGGGGTCGATAGGGACCGGGATAGCCCATGGGCCTCAAGGCGGTCCGATACGCCGATACGATAACGGGTTTACGTAAGGCTGGCAGTGCCTCGAGCCCGATCAGGTGAACGCGCTTGTCCTTGTGCCCCAGGTAGTCGTCGAGATTGGCGTTGGTAAAGGCGTGGCCGTCTTCGGACACATAACACAAACTGTCCGGGCCGATGCCCAACGGATGCGGCAGGTCGTCTCGCCAGGCCATCATGTTCTCGTTCAGGGCATAGATCGTGAGACCGGCTTCGCCATCGGCCTTCATGCGAATCTGGGTAATGTCGAACCCCTGGGCGGTGTGGCTGTCGACCTGGTCGATGAAGCCGGAGTACAGACAGTGCATGCGGTCGCCGAATAAAGCTTGCAGGGCGTTGAGCGGGTCCGTACCGGCCGCCCGTGCCTGTTTGAGCAAGGCGCCCACCTCAATGGCCTGACGCACCGACCCTTGCACGGCCACTTCGCCCAGCCGGCCCGCCTGACAGGGCCAGGTGGCGAAGGCCCCGCTGGAACCGAAACTGGCTTCGCTGACGATGCCCCGGGTCAGCGCATCCGCCTGTTCCGGTGTATGCACGGTCAGGTTCGCGGTCACCTGGTTGTCCGCGGTGTCGGTCTCATTCCCCAGCAAATAGGGCTGGACCGGCGCGGCTTCATTGAACGTGCTCATCGCCAGGGTGGCCATGGCCCGGCCGGCGCCATCGCCGTCGAGTACCGGCTTGCCCAACTGGGCGGCGGCGATCATCGGGATCAAACTGTTCATCGGCCCGGTTTCGCCCGGAATTAACAGATCCAGAGAGCGTCCGAGGGCTTGTTCCAAAGACTGGACCATGCGTCGGGGTGCCACGGTAAACGGCGCTTCGACGGCGGCTGCGGCATTCGGGGAACCGATACCGGCGACGGAGGCCACCCAGGCATCCGGGGCCACCTCGGTCCAATCCACGAGCTCGGGCACGAGGCCTTGTTGTTTCATGGTTGCCAGGAGTGTGCGGGCCAGGGACACCGGACCGCCGCCGCCACTGCCGAGAAAGGCGGCACCTTCGATGAGGTTATCGAGATCGTCAAAATTCAGTGCAGTCGGCATCCTTTTCTCCCGGTTGAATAGACTGGGCGCACGCGTTCACGACGGCTCCGGGTTCTTCGCCCGAAGGAGAAGAATCAATCGTGAATGACGGCTCCTGTCAGTGTAGGCGAAGATGCGGCGGGCGACAGAAAATTTTGGATGGGCTTCGAGAGGGAAAGCGAGAGCGACACCGTCGGGCGACGGTGTCGAAAAGTTGTCGTCAGGCGGCGGAAAACTCGGCCGTGGCCGCCATTTCGTAGTCTTTAAGCAGTTTCTTGCAGGACTGACCGCAACTGCCGCAATCGGTCGCAACACCCAGTTCGCGACGGATATCGGCGTAATCGGCCCCGTCGATGGCTTTGGCTTCGATTTCGCGGTCGGTGACCCCTTTACACACACAAACGTACATAGCGGCTATCACGGTCATAGTCAGAACGTAACACCAACTATAATGCGAATTGTTTTCATTGACAAGTGGTGTAAAGACGCAAAGCGTAGTCTTTTGTATCCGGGGCGGGCCCCGGTGTCACGATTCCGTCAGAACACGACACCCAGCCGCAGGGTGATCGGAATGCCGGTATGCACCCGGGTGATGTCGTTGTTGAAACCGGCCTGGGTTCGGTCTCCGGCCAGGCGCACGGTCGGCGTCGCGACCAGCTCCGTCATCACCGGACCGTAATGGGATTGCAACGACAGCGGCATAACCAGGCTGAAAAAACCGATGCTGTCCGATGCTATTTCTTCATCTCCATCGATCAGAGGATTGGCGTAATCCCACAACATCAGACCGGAACCGAGGCCCGCCCCGGTTGAGAGGCTGACATGCTCCGTCACCGGATAGCGCATATTGAGACTCAGTTCCCAGGCGATCAGCCAGGGATCGTCCAGGCTCTGGGCGTTCTCACCCTCGAACGAGACCGGCAGGACATAAGCGCTGGCATTGACCGAGTTCGACAGGCCCAGCCCCGCCACGCCGAGTTCCCAGCCCCAGCCGGTGGTGTACTTGGACCAGCGGGTCGTGTCCGGCGCCCGTCGGCCGGCCCAGAGGTAGCCCTGGTCCCAGTCGGAACCGGACCAATCCGGTCCGACACGATTGTGCGTGCGGATGGAAACCTCGGCTGTGGATTCGCCGAGATCATCGTGGTAACCAAAGGTTTCGGACGAGGTGGTTTCCGACTGATAGTCTTCGTCGCCACCCTCGAAGACGAATGACCCGAAAAAACCACTGTCTTCGTGGTCGTTATCGGGGTTCGACCAACTGTTGATATCGTCGATGCGACGGTCGTCAGGATCCTCGGATTCGGCCATCGCCGCGACTTCCGAGACGGGAGCGTCCCGGTAAACCTCGGGTGTGGATACACAGCCGGCCAGCAGGCCCAGCGCGAGCAGAACAGGAGTCGGGGAATTCATCGAGGCATGCGTCCTTACAGCCATGCGTGGCGGAAAACGCCCATGATATCCCAAGCCGGTCATTCCGTCTTGCGCGACGCGGGATGCGCCATCTTCATATAAACACCGCCGCGTTCGAGCTCGTCCAACATCTGTCGCAGCCGCTTCTCACGCGTCTCGGGCCGTTTGGCGCGGGTGATCCAGCCGATGTAGTCGTTTTGCTGATAGTCGGGACGAGCCCGGTAGTCGTCCATCAACGCCCTGGATTCAAGCACCAGCCGGATGTCGTCCGGCATCGGATGGCGGGGTCGTTTCAGGTTGGAGGTCGGGGTCATGGGACGCCTCCGTCTTTTCCATCATCTCATTCACAGTTGCACCAGCGGAATACGCTCAGCCGCTCCGATGGCCGGGCGCCCAAACCACCGCAAGATCCGGAACGCCAACACAAGCACCAGCAGCATGGCCGCCACCCAAAGGATAGACGAAAGCGGATGGGCCATCAGCGTGCCCACCTGGTACAGCATCACCGATACGGAGTACGCCAGAATGGAACTCCAGGCGATCACCACCGCCCCCCAGCGCCGGCCGGATTCGCGCATCAGGGCACCCATGGTGGCCACGCACGGAGTATAAAGCAGGATCAACACCAGGTAGCAGAAGGCGGCGAACGGGGTGACGAACAGGGCGTGCATCGTCTCCAGGGTAGCCGTACGCACACCCTGCTCCTCGGCGGCCGCATCCAGCGAGCCGTAGTCCGCCACGCCTATGCCCAGGGGGTCGGTCAGGCTGTCCGCCAGGGCCAGGCTGTTGTCCCGGACACTGGCGAAGGCGGCTTCGGTTTCCGTCCACAGCGACAGCGGTTCGCCGTCCGACTCGGTCGCGCCGGCGACATCGGCGTAGAGGGCGTCGAGCGTGCCGACCACGGCCTCTTTGGCGAATATTCCGGTGATGATGCCGACCGTGGCCGGCCAGTTGTCTTCCTGAACGCCCAGCGGCGCCAACAACGGCGTAGCCTGGCGACTCAAGGCACTGAGCATGGAATTCCGGCGGTTCTCGTTGCCGAAACTGCCGTCGGTACCCCAGGAATTGAGGAACGACAGCACCACCACGACCGTGACGATGGTCTTGCCGGCCCGCAGACAAAAGGCCCGCAACCGATGCCAGGTCGCAATCAACAGGTTTTGCAGGATCGGGCGATGGTAGGCCGGGAATTCCATGATCGAGGAACTGAGCGTTTCCCGCGGAAACGCTTTGCGGAACAGCCAGCCGGTGAACACGGCCATGGCGATCCCGAACAGGTAGAGCGTAAAGACCACATTCTGCCCCTGATCCGGGAAGAAGGCGGCCGCAAACAGGGCAAACACTGTCAAACGGGCTCCACAGGACATAAACAGCACCATCGCAACGGTCACCATCCGGTCCGATTCGCGGTTCAGCGACCGCGCCGCCATCACCGAGGGGACATTACAGCCGAAGCCGACGATCAACGGCACAAACGCCCGACCCGGCAATCCGATTGCCCGCATCAGCCGATCGACCACAAAGGCGGCGCGTGCCATATAGCCGGACCCTTCCAGAACAGACAACCCCAGATACAAAAAGGCGATGACCGGGATGAAGGTCCCCACCAGTTGGATGCCACCGCCCAGACCGTCGGACAGCAAGACGATCACGGCTTCCGGCACCGGCAATGTCGACAACAGGGTTCGGGTTCCATCGACCAGCCAGGCGCCGAGCAGAATGTCGAAGAAGTCGATGAACACGGCGCCGACGTTGATTGCGAACGTAAACAGCAGGTACATCATCATCAGAAAGATCGGCAGCCCGAGTACGGGATTCAGGACCACCCGATCAACCCGGTCGGTCAGGGTTCGGTGAGTCTCGTCCTGACGCACAGCGCCCCCGACCCAGCGCCGGATATCATCCAGCCGGGACGCCAGTCGGTGTTCCAGCGGCTGTGACGGTTCCGGGGCGGGCGCTGGACGTGATACGGCATCCATCAAACGGCTCTTGACCGCCTCGGCGCTATCTTGCTCGGTCGCGACCAGGCCGATCACCGGTAAACCCAGTTGATCCGACAGACGGTCCAGATCGACATCGACCCGATGCCGCCGTGCCACATCCAGCATGTTCACCACCACCAGAACCGGAATACCCAGGTCCCGTAACTGGTGGGTCAACAGCAATTGCCGGTCCAGTGAAGTGGCATCCAGGATATTGATGACCACATCCACCGGGCTCTGGGTCAGAAAGTTCAGGGCAATGGATTCATCGAGGCCGTACTGAGCCTGTTCCAGTGAGTACAGACCGGGCAAGTCGACCAATTCGACCGACTGACCGGAGGGTTGTTCGAAATAACCCACTTTGCGTTCAACCGTGACGCCCGGCCAGTTCCCGACCTTCTGACGGGCGCCGGTCAGGGTGTTGAACAGCGTTGTCTTGCCGCAATTGGGGTTGCCGATCAGGGCCACGGTCAGCGGAGTTGCTGTCCCGCTCATCGCGTCTCCTCCACTCGAATGTTTTCCGCTTCGGTTAGGCGAATGCTGAGCAAGGTCGAACCGGCCTTGACCTGCAGCGGGCACCCCAACGGCGCCACACGCAGCACCTGAATAGCGGCACCGGGAACCAGACCCATGGACAGAAAGCGGGAGATATCCGACACCTCGGGGCTGAATCCGATCAGGGTCGCCGATCGAGCCTTGGGAAGATCGTTCAGGGTCATTGGCAGGTCTCTTGGTTATCGAAGTGACCGGGATCTTAATTGAGACCGATTATCAATCAATGGCGATATCTAACAGGCTTGATGCAGATCAAGCGGACTGTAGATTCAGGCGTCCCTACCGACCTGGAGGGATTGACGCTGACGTAAACGCCTGGCGTTGTATCCGAAACCGCTTTGTTGCCCACCAAGAGGTTTCACATTCTCAAAAAAAAAGCCCGCGAGCTCGAGAGCATCGCGGGCCTTAAAGGCTATGAATGGTTCGGATTTACCAGATCAGCACACCCAGTAAAGTCGAAGCCGACAGACCGATCAGCACCGGCAGGAACAGGGTGCGGACCGCGTCCAGCACCGGCACCCGGGCGAAACCGGCCACGGCGATCAAAGATGACCAGGCAACCAGTGTACCGCCGCCGGTCCAGATGGCGCCCATTTGACCGATGGACGCCAGGGTGGCGGCGTCGGTACCGACCGTCTGGCCAAGCGCACCGGCCAGAGCCCCGGTCAGCGGCAGGCCGGAAAAGCCTGAGCCGTCGGCGCCGGTGATCATGCCCATCAGCAGCAGCGAGAAGGCCACGAACAGCGAGTTCTCGGGAATCGCCCAGGCGGCGGCCTGCACCAGGTCGAACAGGAAGGCCGGAGCTGTTTCATCCGCACCCAGACCGAGGATCGACCCGACGGTTTCCTGGTTGCCGATGAAGAAGAAACCGGCAATGGGCAGTACGGCGCCCATGGCCTTGAAGGCGAATACCAGGCCGTCGGTCACGTGGTCGCTGGCCACAGACAGGAACTTGCGACCGGCACCGGCCCAGGTGGAAAACAGCAGGATCAGCGCCGCCACACCGCCGACCAGAGCCGCGCCGTCACCGCCCTGGATGGTGGGAACGGAATCAGAGAACTTGGCCAGGATCATGTAGGCCACGATGATCACAAACGTAACGGGCACCATGATCGAGAAAAACTTGGACCACTTCTCACGCATCGCCGCGTAAGGATCGGGTTCGGCTTCCTCGGCGATGTCGGAGGCAACGGTCTTGGACACACTGGCCATGGACGCCTTGTGCGGGAAGGTGCCACGGGTCCGTTTCTGAATCGCCTTGTTTTCCTGCTCCACGTCAGCGCTTTCGGCTACGTTGGTATTGCTCCAGTTATCCAGCAGTTGCTGGCTGGGTGCGGCGATGTCGCGACGGATTTTCAGATAGGCCAGCATCAACGCAACCGCACCGGTCACCAGCGACAGCACGAAGGTGCGGTCGGCGACGAGGAAGGTTTCCACGCCGGCGGCCTTGGCACTGATGCCCGGTGCGACCTGGATGATGTAGTCCGACGACAGCGCCATGCCCTGGCCGGCGATGGCGATGGCCAGCAAGGCGCCCATCGACGGCAGACCGGCGGCGATGGCGGCCGGGATCAGGATAGCGCCCACCAGCGGCACGGCCGGTGTCGGCCAGAAGAACAGCGAGATGGTGTAAGTCACCACGGCCAGGATGATGAAGGCGATGTGCCCGTTCACCATGATTTTCTGGAACGGCATGATCATCTTCACGTCCGACCCCAGCGCTCGCAGAGCCCCGAGCAGGGAGGTCATCAAGGCGATGATCAGGAAGATGTTAAACAGCTGAGCCGCGGCCACCATGCTTGCATTGAACAACGAGGTGAAGGCGGTGATCAGGCTGCCACTGTACGTCAGTGCAACCAGAAAAGTGCCCAGGACCGCCGGCACGACCACAGTGGTGCGGCAGATCATGGTGATGAAGATGGCAACGATGCCCGCCAGATACATCCAGTGGGCTAGAGTCAGGGATACGGATTCAGTCATGTGTGACCTCTGTATTTGTATTTATAGTCAGTCAGCTCGAACGATGAACAGACCGTCGACCTCGACCGCGGCCCCTCCCGGCAGGGAGGCCACCCCGACGGCGGAACGGCTGTGCAGACCCTTGTCGCCCAGCAACTCCACCAGCAGGTTGGATACGCCATCCGCGATCTGCGGCATCCGGTCAAACGTATCGGTGCAATTCACGAACACGGTGAGTTTCATGCACTGCAAGAGATTGTCCCAATGGCCCTCACACGCCACATGCAACTGGCTGAGCAGGTTGAGTCCACAGAGGCGGGCAGCCTCGATGGCTTCGGGTTCATCCAGGTCGCGTCCGACCTTGCCCCGATAGACGAGCTGGCCGTCCTGTTTCGGGGTTTGACCGGAGATGGCGACCCATCCCTGATGAACCATTACCGGGCGATAGTTACCGGCCGGCGGGTTGGGCCGGGGCAGCGTTATGGCTCGGTTTTCAAGTGCCTGCGTCACAGTATGCATTCGGCGGATCCTCTGGCTGACCGAGGTTTATGGATTAATCATCCTATGGTTTCGGCTTGCTTCCCAATCGTTTGGTTGTGTCATTCTGTAAGCGCTACCCTCCTGCGTTGTGTACTTTTTGTTGTGTCGTCGGTGTCGCCTGGACCGCCTGTTGGCTGTCCTGCGAAATCTCCAGGTCGTCGTTGATCCACAATTGGCAGGCCAGGCGATAGCCTTCCGCCAGTTTGGGACCCAACATCTTCTTTTCTTTCCAATTCGGCTCCGGCAGCGATTCGGCGGTGTCGATAATCTGGCACATGCACTTGGCGCATTTGCCCATGCCGCAGCCGTAGCTCAAATGCGGGTATGGAAACTGGCGAATGCCTGCCCTGACCACCAGATTGGAGTTGGCGGGGACTTCGCCTTCGAAGGCTTCGCCGCCTTTGTGGATCTTGATATTCGGCATAAAATCACCTTTCTCTGTCAGTTCGCAGGGCATCGCCCGCATTACTCTTGCGACCTAGCCCAGGAAGAGGGCGCCATAGGCCAGCGACGACACCACCACCGCGGCGGGGTGCCAGTTAAACTTCATCAACGCCAGGGCCGCCGCTCCGCCCAGCAGGGCGGTGTGCATCCAGCCCGAAGCGGCCATGCTTTCCTCGAAGAACGAGACCACGAGCAAGCCCATCAGCACGACCACGACAGGCCGCACCCATTGGCTCATGCGTTTGATCTGGATGGCGTCCTTGAAGCGGATCATCAGGCCCAGGGCGGCCAACATCAGAAGCAAGGACGGGGCCACCGTGGCCAGAACAGCGATGACGGCACCGGTCACACCGCCCACTTCGTAGCCGATCTGGCCGGCCATCTTGGTGGCGATGGGGCTGGGCAGGGCATTGCCCAGCGCCAGGGTTTCGGCGAATTGCGACGCCGACATCCATTCGTAGCGGCCGACGACTTCGGCCTCGATCAGCGGGATGATGGCGGGTCCGCCGCCATAGCCGATGATGTTGGGAACAAAAAAGGCCAGGAAGATACTGAGATACAACACGATCCGGCCTCCTTAACCGCGCTTGGGCAGTTTGGCGGGCAACAGCAGCGCCGAGGCCAGCAAAAAGACAATGATCAGGGCCGGGTGCAGACCCAGACCGTAGATGAGAACCGCAGCGGACAGCACCATAACGCCTCCTATGGGGACACCCAGGGTGTCGCGTGACTTTTTCCAGAAATCCCAGGTCAGTTGCAGCATCATCACCATGACGACCGGCAACACCGCCTGTCCCATGCCGCTGATCCAACTGACGCCCTGGTAGCGTGAATAGAGCCCGAGCAGGCCGACCATGGCGATGATCATCGGGAAGATGATGGCCATGACGGCGATGATGCACCCGGGAATCCCGGCGACCCGGTAGCCGATGTAGCCCGGCAGCTTGGTGGCGATGGGACCGGGCAGGGTGTTGGCGATGGCTAGGATGTCGCCGAATTCCTGGTCTTCGAGCCAGGCCCGGCGGCGTACCACTTCGTCGTGAATCAGCGGGACCATGGACGGCCCGCCGCCAAACCCGAGCAGGCCGATCTTCAGAAAGGAAACCGAAAGCTGTGACTGTCGCATGATGCAGGTTCCTGTGGTCGTTCTTGTTCTCGATTCGATCGATTCGCAATCATTCTGATCGACCGATTCACTAATGATCGTTTTTATTATTAAAAAATCGATTTTTTAGAAACATATCCATGAAATTCCTCGCCGTCAACTTTTTCTTGGATTAAACTGGTTTTTGTGTGTTTGGGTAGTGAGCGAATTATGACCAGTAACAGCGTTCCAAGGGCCGAGACAAAGTCCGGCCGTATCTACGACGTTCTGCGGGAGGATCTGCTGAACGGTGAGTTCAAGGCTGGCGAGAAGCTGGCGATCAGTAATTTGCGCACACTGTATAACGTCGGCCTGAGCCCTTTGCGCGAGGCGTTGAACCGCCTGGCGGCCTCGGGTCTGCTGGAGCAGGAGGACCAGCGCGGGTTTCGCGTGCCGAAGTTGAGCCGCAAGGAGCTGGAGGACATTGTGAATCTGCGCATTGAGTTGGAGCAGATGGCGGTGACGAAGGCGTTGGAGAATGGCGATGCCGATTGGGAGTCGAGGTTGTTGGCGGCGGGTCATCGGTTGAAGCGGGCGGCGGTGGACAAGACGCTGCCGATTCATGAGTGGGAGGCGTTGCATTCCCATTTTCACGAGGTGTTGTTGTCGAGTTGTCAGTCGACCTGGATGATTCGTTTCATCCATCAGTTGCATGAGCAGTTCGATCGCTACCGGCGACGGGCACCGCGCAATCCGGATGTCCGTTCGACCTTGGATGAACAGCACGATCTGATGGTGAAATATGCGTTGGAGCGCGATACCGCGGCGATCAGTCAGTTGGTGCGCGAGCATATTCTGCTGTCCTCCCAGGTGGCCCTGGCCAGTTGCGAGTGACCCTATTTGTGCCTGTCGTTTGGATGGGTGCCCCGGTTTAGAGGGGTTGAATCCAATTGAGTGCCGGGAATCCGCGACCGTCGGTGGGGGTAGACCCCTCGGGGGTCGCCGTGAACCCGTCCATGGGGGCTTGACCTCGGCATCCATGCCTCACACATCCCCCGAGGGGTCTACCCCCACCGGCGGCCGCTATCGAGCTCTGCCTCAGATCTATCCCTGGATTCCCAGAATGACGTGGTCGTTTCCGAACTGTGTAAGCCGGTTGAATCCATTTTGACCTCCTCAATAAGGCCAACTAATTTCCTTTTGGAATACCAAACGAAGCCCCTTGGACTCCTGGCTTGGTCCTGCCAACCCACTCCTCGGACCGTAGGGCAGAAGAGCCCCAGGCGACATCTGCCGGAATAGAACGGTGGCAAACTCTCCACCACTACCGTTAAACCTGGATTGATGACTGCTTGATATTGGCTCATCTAAAGGGACGTAGGGGGACTTTACGCAGCAGCAGGCATGGATGCCTGCGTTAGGCTTGGCGGCACAGGGACGTGCCTCCAAGCCGGGCGGAGTAAAGTTCACGCACGGCCCGAGCGACAGGCACAGGCACCTACCCAGAAAGAGGCGCTTGTGCCATCACAATGGTATATGGTATACCATAAAGCAAGGTGGCAGTTCTGATCTGATTTGTAACGGTGTGACGCCTGCGTCACTGAACCCCTACAAACAGGAAAGACAGCAAGATGAACGCTTACAATCTGACCGAGATGACCTGGCCCGAGGTCGAAGAGGCGCTGGCCACCGCGCGCCTGGCGATTATTCCCGTGGGTGCGCATGAGCAGCACGGGCCACACATGAACGAGAGTTGCGATGCCGTTCTGGCGGAGGCGATGGCTCGTAAGCTGGGGGAGCGGTTGTTTCCTCTGGCGTTGGTGACGCCGACGGTGAACATGGGCGTGTCACCGCATCACATGAATTTCCCCGGTACCATTACCCTAAGACCCGAGACGCTGTTGGCGGTGTTGCGCGATATGGTGACGTCGCTGAAGCAGCACGGTTTGACGCGGTTTCTGTTTCTGAACGGTCATGGCGGCAACCAGTCGACGCTGAATCTGGCGACACAGTCGTTGTCGCAGGAATTGGGTGTGGAGTGCTATTCCGCGAAGACGACGGCGTCGGCGACGGAGTCGATCAAGGCGCATGTGGAGTCGAAGCTCTATGGGCACAGTTGCGAGCGGGAGGTGTCGGAGGCGCTGTATCTGGCGCCGCAGTTGGTTCGCGAGGATCGGCTGGTGAAAGGCGACATTGTGGAGGACGGACGCTGGCAGGCGTTGCGGCCGGGGCAGCCGGTGCAGGGTTTTTATTTCTACGAGGAGATGACCCGCAACGGCAATATCGGGGATGCGACGAAGGCAAGCCTCGATATCGGCGAAGCCATAGTCGAGGAGGCGCTGGCGAAGCTGGCCACCTCGGTTCGTGAATTGATCGAGCGCTGAGAGGAGGCCGCCATGTACGTTTTGATCACCAGCAAACCGAACGAGTACCAGGCCATTCCCGGTGAGGGTCTGAGCCCGGTGAAACAGTTTGATTACTTCTTCTTCAACAAGAAGCGCAGTGTGTTCACCATTGCCGAAGTCACCGGTCCCGGCGCCCGGGTCGTGATTCAGGAAGTGGGAGAAAACGGCACCCGGAATTCGATACCGGTGAAGTTTTTCGAGTCGTTCGAGTCGGTGCAAGCCGCCGAAAAAGAGCTCGCCAGCCTGGCCCAGGCCGGAGCCATGGATACGGAGTTGGTGGAGTCTGAGGTGGCTTGAGTAGCCTCAACCGTAGGGTGGGACGGTCCGACGCTTAGGCCGCCCACCATTGGAACTCGGCCTGGGCGGTGATTTTGCCACCGACGCTGAATGTACCGGTGGCCAATTCCGCGGGCGCGGTATCCTCCCCTGGTGGGCCGTGCCCACCCTACATCGATTATTGCCTCAGTCCGTAGGTCGGATTAGCGCGAGAGCGCGTAATCCGACATCCATCCTTGCCACAACACATTCCACCGCCACATCATCAAACGTTGGATTACGACCCTTCGGGTCTAATCCAACCTACCTGCCATTTGACCCGCCACCCAAACACGCCTGACGCTGATCCCCAGCGCCAACACGGCCAACCCGAACCCGGTCCACAACGTCACGGCGATGTTCCCGCCACTCATCGACACAATCAACGCGAAACTGGCCGAGCCGAGGCTCTGCCCGAGCGTCCGTACGGAGGCCAGCACGCCGGAGGCGCTGGCGCTGCGGGGGCCGCTGGCATTGGCCATGACTTCGTGGTTATTCGGAGCCTGAAAGAAGCCGTATCCGAGGCCGCAGACAACCGAGGCCGATACCAACCAGGCCAGGCTTTCCTGCGCACCGCCCCAGGCCAGCAACACGATGCCGAGCACGAAGACCACCAGCCCCCAGGTCGACAACAGCGCCGGGTTGAAACGGTCCGACAGTCGACCGGAAATCGGGCCGGAGAACAACAGGGTGATGGGCCAGGGCGAGAACAGCAGGGCGGCGGTCAGGGCGCTGTAGCCGAGGGTGGTCTGGTAGAGAAAGGAGAGCGCGACGAACGCCAGGCCCTGGGCGATGAAGGCGAACAGGGTCACCAGGATGGCGTAGCTGAAGCGTGGGTTGTCGAAAATGTCGAGCGGCAGCAGGGGTCTGGGGGCGCGGCGCTGACGGGTCACGAAGAGGGCAGCGGAAATCGAGGCCAACGTCAGCAGGGACAGCCCCCAGACCGCTGAGGCGCCGTGGCTGAAGCGTTCGAACGCGAGCATCAGGCCGCCGATCATCAGAACCGAGTAGACCGCGCCCGGCGCGTCGAAGATTACCGGCTGGGGTTTGTCGCGCGGCACGCTCTGCAACGCCAGGATCAGGGCGACAAGCCCCAGCGGCAGGTTCAACAGGAAGATCCAGGTCCAGTCGCCCAGCCACAACACCAGCCCGCCGAGCGTTGGCCCGCAACCCAGTCCGAAGGCCACCACCAGCGCGTTCAACGCCAGGGCCCGCCCCAATTGATGCGCCGGGTAAACGGCTTTCAGCAATGCCGGTCCCAGCGCCAGCATGGCGGCGGCGCCCAGCCCCATCAGCATCCGGAAACCGATCAATACCGTCAGCGACGGCGCCAGAGCCGCACCCAGCGAACCGAGCACGAACAGGCCCAACCCGACGGCATAGACCCAGCGGCGGCCGAACAGATAGCTGACGGCGGAAGCGATCAACAGGGTCGCGGCGCTGACCAGTTGATAGACGGTGGACACCCAGACCGCCTGGGATTCCGCCACGTCGAAGGAACGGGCGAAGGTGGGCAGGGAGATGTTGATCATGCCGAGGTCCAGGACGGCGAGCAGGGTTCCCAACACCACGGCCAAGCGCGCGCGGGCCTGGTTGTTTATTGGTTGTGGGCTTGCGTCTTTCACAATGGGGAACCTCGTTCAACTGGGTGGTGGCGCCCGAACCGATCGGATGGACCAGACTGACACCCACCAATGGTATACCAAAAGAAGGGAAATCTGTAGATTAAATAAGATTATTTCTCATTTATGGTGTCCATCAGCGTTCCATTACAAAAGGATACATTCAGTGCGGAATGCACATAATCGATTGAAAAAGAACGTCTTTTTCGGTCAACCAGGCGATTAATACAGTCGATCCAAACCTACTTTCCAAGAAATAATCGATTTTATGCATTGACTCCCCTAAGGGATACCACTAACTTGATCCTCATTCTTTGGTATACCAAATACCGAGAACCGACAAACCAGATTGTCTGACACCTTGAACGACCACCAAAACAACAACTGACAATGGGCTCACTGCCACAGGCACCCGGCCCCACAACGAAACGAGGGTGACACCATGACCAAGTTGATGAACCGCGACGAGTTCCGTTCAGCACTGGAAGAAGCCATCAAAGGCAAGAGCGCCAACAAGGCGCCGTTCAGCGTGGCCTGGGCCAGCGGAAAGCTGAGCCGCGACCACCTGGCGCGCTGGGCGGAAAACCACTACCACTATGTTGGTCCGTTCGCGGACTACCTGGGCTACATCTATGCCAACACACCGGAGCAGTACACCGAAGCGAAAGACTTCCTGCTGCAGAACATGTATGAGGAAGAGCTGGGCGGCGACCGCCACACCGATCTGTTGATCCGCTTCGCCGAAGCCTGTGGCACCACCCGCGAACGCGTCGAGAACCCGGACAACATGTCTCCGACCACTCGTGGTCTGCAGAGCTGGTGTTACGCCATGGCGATGCGTGAGCACCCGGTTGTGGCCGTGGCGGCGCTGGTCGTCGGTCTGGAATCCCAGGTCCCGTCCATCTACCGCAAGCAGACCCCGGTACTGCGCGAGAAGTACGGCTTCACCGACGAGGAAGTCGAATTCTTCGACCTGCACATCGTCTCCGACGAAATTCACGGCGAGCGCGGCTACCAGATCGTGCTGGAACTGGCCGACACCGTCGAACTGCAGCAACGCTGCCTGAAAGTGTGCGAGATCGGCGCCCAGATGCGTCTGCTCTACACCACGGCACTGTATTACGACTATGTCGTGGACGAGCTGCCCATCGACCAGCTCGACATGGGTCAGGCCGCCTGATCCCCGGTTACACCGCCCTTCATTCCTGTTAACGGCCCCGGCCCGCCCGCGACACCCTCGCGGGCCAAGGGCCCCTGTGCCCGGCACACGCCGGGGCCCGGAGCGAACCATCCCATGGATACCTATCTGAACTACATCAACGGTGAATGGCAGGCGTCCGCCTCCGGTCGACTGTTCGAGAACCGAAACCCGGCCAACCAGGACGACTGCCTCGGCCAGTTCCAGGCGTCGAGCGAGAACGACGTCGTGGCGGCGATCGAAGCGGCCGACCACGCCTTTAAAAGCTGGCGGGCGACCCCGGTCGGCCAGCGCGCCAAGATTCTGAACAAGGCCGCCGATTACCTGGACGACCACGTCGACGCCTTCGCCGAGGAACTGACCCGCGAAGAAGGCAAGCTGCTGTCCAACAGCAAGATGGAGATCCAGCGCTCGGCTCAGACACTGCGGTTTTACGCGGTCGAAGCCAGCACCATCACCGGCGAAACCTATCCCTGTGACGACCCGAACATGTTGGTTTATAGCCAGCGCGAACCGCTCGGCGTCGTCAGTGTTATCACGCCCTGGAACTTCCCGATTTCGATTCCGGCCCGCAAGATCGCGCCGGCGCTGATGACCGGCAACACCGTGGTGTTCAAGCCGTCGTCCGAATCCCCGTTGATCGCCCTGCGCCTGGCCGAAGCCCTGCACCATGCCGGCATACCAAACGGGGTGTTCAACTTCCTGACCGGCAGCGCGCGCGACATCGGCGAGCCGCTGGCCGCCCACAAGGCGATCAGGGCCATCACCTTCACCGGCTCGAACGCGGCCGGCCAGAAGATCCACCAGCGCGCCGGCCTGACCACGCGCACCCAGATGGAGCTCGGCGGCAAGAACCCGCTGATCGTGCTGGACGACGCCGACATCGACACCGCCGTGAACCTGACCGTCGCCGGTGGCTTTTCGCTGACCGGCCAGGCCTGCACCGGCACCAGCCGAGTGCTGATCACGCCCGGGCAAAAAGACGCCTACCTCAAAGCCCTGGTCGCCAAGGTCGAGAGCCTGAAGGTCGGCAACGGCATGGACCCCGACGTCCAGATCGGTCCGCTGGCCAGCGCCCAGCAGCTCGACAACGTTCTGAACTATGTCGAACTGGGCCGCCAGGAAGCTACCCACCTGATCGGCGGCGAACGCCTGACCGGTGAGGGGTACGACAACGGCTTCTTCATTCGCCCGGCGGTGTTCACCGACGTGACCCAGCCGATGCGCATCGCCCGTGAGGAAATTTTCGGCCCGGTGATCGCCGTGATCGAGGTCGAGGGCTACGAAGACGCCATCGCCAAAGCCAACGATGTCGAATTCGGCCTCAGCGCCGCCCTGGTCACCCAGAACATCGACTACATCCAGCGTTTTCCGCTGGACGTCGAAGCCGGCACGGTCAAGGTCAACCGCACCACCACCGGCAACCTGGTCAACGCGCCCTTTGGCGGCGTCAAACAGTCCAGCACCTCGACCTTCCGCGAATCCGGTCGCGCCGGTCTGGACTTCTTCACCCAACTTAAAACCGTCTACATCGGACGCTGAACAGCCGAGGAGCCCGACTCATGAAACACGTATATCGACTGGAACTGGACGACGCCAAGCAGATGCTGGAAGCCGCCAAAGAAAAATCCTTTGATATCGGTGTGCTGGAAAGCATCTGCATCGTCGACGACGGCGGCTACCCGATCGCCATGGAACGCATGGACGGCGCGCGCATCACCGGCCCGCAGATCGCCTGGAACAAGGCCTTCACCGCCGCCGGTCACAAGCGCTCGACTCACCTGTTCAACACCGCGCCGAACGGCCCCGCCCTGCCCGGCAACGAAGCCTTCGGCATCCAGTGGAGTTTCGAGGGCAAGTTCGCGGTCTTCGTCGGCGGCTTCCCGATCGTGGTCGATGACGAGGTCATCGGCGGCGTCGGTCTGTCCGGCGGCAACGGCGAACAGGACACCAAAGCCGGCCTGGCCGCGCTGCAAGCGCTGGCCGAACGGCTGGGCCCGAACGGCCACGAGGTGGTCGTCGAGGCCGATATCAAACGGTAACGGCCCGGGCCCGGGCCCGGCCGTGTGCCGGGCCCAGACCGACACGCTTTATTGGAGGTGCTTATGGCCTTTCGTGTGACATTGAACGATACCGACACCCAATTCGAGGTGAACCCGGGTGAACCCCTGCTGGACGCGGCCGAACGGGCCGGGCTGGCATTGGTGCACGACTGCCGCTTCGGGGGCTGTGGCACCTGCCGCATCAAGGTCAATCAGGGCTCGGTCGACTACGAGGAACAACCCTTCGGACTGACCGAGGAAGAAGCCGGCCAGGGCTATGCGCTCGCCTGCCAGGCACGTGCCTGCTCCGACTTGCACATCAACGCCCGGTTGCGTCCGGCCGGTTTCATTCAGCCGGACTACCACGAAGCCACCATTGTTCAGATGGACGCCCTGTGCCACGACGTCACCCACCTGGTGCTGCGCATCCCGACGGCGACCGACGTCGCCTTCCACCCGGGCCAGTATCTGAACGTGATCCTGGAAGACGGCACGCCGCGTTCCTTCTCGATGGCTTCGCCGCCGCGCGGAGACCTCTACGACCTGCACATCCGCCGGGTACCGGGCGGCCGTTTCACCGAACGGCTCTACGGCCACTACCAGGTCGGCGACACTCTGGACGTCGAACTGCCGCTGGGCGAATTCCGGCTGCAGGACGATTCGCTGGACAACCGCTTGCTGATGGTCGCCGGCGGTACCGGTCTGGCGCCGATCAAGAGCATCATCGAGTCACTCGACGAGTTGGAAAACCCGCCCGAAGTGCTTCTGTACTGGGGCGTGCGCAAGGAGCGGGACCTGTACCTGCACGACGACATCCGGTCGTGGCTGGAACAGCGCTCCCATCTCACCTATGTGCCGGTGCTGTCCGACGCCGATGACGACTGGAGCGGCCGTCGCGGTTATGTTCACGAAGCCATCTGCGAAGACCACACCGACCTGTCCGGTTTCGATGCCTACCTGTGTGGGCCACCGCCGATGATCTTCTCGGCCCGGGACGCCTTTTCCCGCCTGGGCATGGACGGCGATCGCATCTATTCCGACAGCTTCAACTTCACTCACGAACTGGCGGAAGCCGAGTAACCGGAGGGCAGACCCATGATCGAAGTCACCTTTGTCACCAACGACGGCAAGACCGTCCAGGCACCGGAGAACTCCAACCTGCTGCGCGTCTCGCTGCGCGAACAGGGCGGCATTCCGTTCAAGTGCGGCGGCGGCATCTGCGGCACCTGCCGGTGTCGCATCGAGGAAGGCCAGGAACACACCGACCCGGTGAAGAAGAAAGAGAAAAACCACCTGTCCGAGGAAGACATCGAGCAGGGCTATCGCCTGGCCTGCCAGACCTTCCTGCTGGGCAACGTCAAGGTCGCCTGGGGCTGAGTTCCGTACCTACTCTAAAGTTTCGGAGTATGGGTACTGTTAGTGGCAGAACCCGCACCGGCTACCGGGTAGACCGATACAGGGTCGCCGTAAACCCATCCATGGGGGCTTGACGGCCGCCGTCCAGGCGGCCGACATCCCTGTATCGGTCTACCCGGCATCCGGCGCTAGCCATTCGTACACTTCCTAATGAACTCCCGAAACGTGAGCCCAAAAATTTCCAAGGAGTTACTCGATGTTAAATGTGGGTATTATCGGATTTGGTACCGCTGGCCGTGATGTAGTCAAACGGTTGGTCTGCAATGAAATCGAAGGCTGCCGATTATCCGGCGTGCTGGTCAGATCCGTTTCGAATCACTCGACCGGGGCCAGCCTGACCGGATTACTGACCGACGATCCGGAGCACTTTTTCAGTCAAAGACCGGACGTGATCGTCGAAACAGCCGGCCACGGCGCCGTCGCTCAATATGGCGAGATGGCGTTGGAAGCCGGCTGCCACTTCGTGGTCATCTCCGTCGGCGCGCTCGGCGATGCCGAGCTGTATAACCGACTGGTCGCCGCCGCTCGAACCTCCGGCAAACAGATACTGTTGCCATCGGCCGCTGTCGCCGGGTTGGACCGCATCGCCGCAGCCGCCGAAGACGGCCTGGACAGCGTCCGCCTGACCACGCGCAAGCCGGTCAAAGCCTGGCGGGGGACCCATGCGGAAACGGTAGTGAACCTCGACGAGATCACGGAACCGACGGTGATCTACACCGGCAACGCCCGGGATTCCGCCCGACTGTTTCCGGAGAGCGTCAATGTCTCGGCCGCGCTCAGTCTCGCCGGCCTTGGCTTCGAGGAGACCGAGGTCCAGGTCGTCGTCGACCCGACCATCGAGCGTAACGTCCACGAAGTCACAGCGCTCGGCAAGTTCGGCGAACTCAAAGTGGAAGTGCAGAACACCCCCTCGCCGGACAACCCGAAAACCGGTCATATCGTTGCCATGAGCGTCTGCAAGGTGCTGCGCAACCTTGCCTCACCGGTAGTTGTGGGTTTGTAGGAGCGCAGGCCCCTGCGCGACATGAAAGGTGCCTGTGGCGAGTTTCGAAGCACCTATTGAGGTCGCGCACGGCGTACGCTCCTACAGTCCCGTGGCAGAAACCAGTACACTAGGCAGGCATTCACCATGACGACACAGGCCATGACCGAGGGCACCCCCACCGCCATTCCCCGCTGGGACCAGGAAGACCTGGCGCCGATTCGAGACAAGGTGTATTCCTACCTGAAAGAAGCCATCCTGCGCGGCGAATACAAGCCCGGCGACCGGCTCAAGGAACGCACCCTGGCGGACAAACTGAACATCAGCCGCACGCCGATTCGCGAAGCGCTGTTCCGGCTCGAGTCACAGAAATTCGTGACCACGGTGCCGCGCAAGGGTGTCGTCGTGAACGAAATTTCCCGCGACGAGATCGAGGAAGTCTTCATGATCCTGGGGTCGCTGGAGACCATCGCCGTGCGTCTGGCCGCGCAGAAAATGGACGACGACATGCGCGCCGAGATCGACACCCTGATCACCGACATCGAAGCCCATCTGAAACAACCGGCCGACGCCCTGCACCCGGACGACTCGACCGACATCAACATCCGCTACAACGACATCATCTGGCAAGCCTCGCGCAACTCCCGCCTGCACGAAATGCTGTCCGACCTGCGCGACTACATCCGCGCCTTCGCCAACGTCAGCGAGGCGACGCCGGGACGCTCCTACCAGGCCCTGGAAGAGCACCTCGACATCCTGCACGCCGTACGCGACGGCCAACCGGATCTCGCCGAAAACTACGCCAAGGTCCACATCGAAAAAGCCCGTCGCTCCTATCTGGCTTCTGCCGCTTTGGGGTAGACACGGAGAACGGCGCATGCCCTGGAAAATTCTGATCATCACATTGCTGAGCCTGATCGCGCTTGTGGTGCTTGTCGCGGTGAGCGGTCATTGGCGCTGGAGCGCGGAAACGCGGTCCATTCTGAGCCGACTGGACGACGCCCACCGGCCGTTGACCGACGCGACCGTCGATTTCAGCGCGTTCGACGATCTGCCTGCCCCGGTTCGCGCCTATTTTCGGCGCGCGCTGACCGACGGGCAGCCCCTGATCGACCGCGTCTCGCTGCGCCAGAGCGGTACCTTCAACCAAAGCGAAACCGGCCAGCAATGGCAACCGTTCACGGCCAACCAGGTCGTCACGGCCCAGCGGCCCGGTTTTGACTGGCATGCCCGCATTCGGATGCTGCCCGGCGCCCCCATTCGCGTGCACGATGCCTACCTGAGCGGTGAAGGCGTGCTGCACGCCTCGCTGCTGGGCTGGATATCCCCGGTGAATCTGCGCGGCGGTGGGGACATCGCCGAGGGGGAGTTGATGCGCTGGCTGGCCGAAGCGGCCTGGAATCCGACCGTCCTGTTGCCCGGTCAGGGTGTTCAGTGGACCGCCATCGACGACCGTTCCGCCCGCGCGACCCTGGTCGATGGTGATGTCCGGGTCTCTCTGGTGTTCCGGTTCAACGACGACAACCTGATCGAATCCGTCCGCGCCGACGCCCGGGTACGCACCCTGGGCGAGCAAAGCGTTCCGACCCCCTGGGAAGGGCGCTGGTTCAAGTACGAAAAGCGCGACGGGATGTGGATACCCACCGAAGGCGAAGTCGCCTGGTTACTGGACGCCGGCGAACAGACTTACTGGCGCGGCCGGATCGAGCGGGTCGATTACCAATTCGTCCAACCCTAAGCCGGAGCAAGGGGTCGCCCTCCACCCATTCCGACCTTGCCGCTGGGTGCTCAACCACCCATTTCCCGCTCGCCCGCACACCGGTTGTGGGCGAAACTCTTTGGAAATCAGACACAAAGCCGCATCGTGCCGCCTTGGCCCTGTTCTTGCGCAGACCACTCCTGTGAGCCAACAACAATAAGCGAACAGGAGTCACATGATGAACGGTCGTACCCGCCCCGCCCTGCTGGGCCTTCTAACATTTTTGCTGCCCATGCTTTTGTGGGCCGAACCGCAGACACTGGTATTCTCTCACGTGGTCTCGCCCAACACGCCCAAGGGCAAGATGGCGGAGATGTTCAAATCGATGATCGAGCGCAGACTCGGCGACCGATACGAGATCGTCATACACGCCAACGCCGACCTGATGGACGACGACGAAGCCGTTACCGCCATCGCCGAAGGCCGTATTCATTTCGCGGCGCCGTCACTGTCCAAATTCGAGGGCTATACCCAGCAACTCAAGGTGTTCGACCTGCCGTTTCTGTTTCCGGATATGGACGCCGTCAATCGTTTCCAGCAAAGCCCGACCGGTCAGGCCTTGCTCACCAGCATGGAAAGCCGAGGCATCCTCGGGCTCGGCTATCTGCACAACGGCCTCAAGCAATTGACCGCCAGCCGACCGTTCACCCGACCGAACGATCTGGCCGGGTTGCGCTTTCGCACCATGAATTCGGATGTGCTGATCAAACAGTTCGAATTGCTGAACGCCGAGGCCGTTCCCATGGCGTTTTCCGAGGTCTACGGGGCACTCGCCGAACAACGCATTCAGGGGCAGGAAAACACTTGGTCCAATATCTATTCCCAGGCGTTCTACGAACACCAGCCCTACATGATGATCTCCAACCACGGCGTGCTGGATTACATGCTGATCACGAATTCGGCTTTCTGGAACGGATTGAGCGAAGCGGATCGCCACGAATTCCGCTTCGCTCTGGAGATGTCGCTGAAATACGGTAACGCCGTGGCCACCGCCAAGAGCACCAACGACAAAGTTGAATTGGAGCGGATGAAGAACATCTCCGTGTACGAACCCTCGGCCGACGAACTGGCCACCTGGCAAACCGCCATGCAGCCGCTGTGGACCGACTACGAAGACTTGATCGGCGAGCACATCATTCAGGCCGCCCGACAAGCCGGTCGCCCCTGAACCGGGCCGAAGGCCTGGCCGAGGGCACAGCCCGCATCACGGTTGTGCCCGGCAACCCGCACTACGATAGATTGGAGCTAGTGCTGTTCGGAGACAGCCCAGCGAATATCGCCCAGATCGAACCGGCAGGCGGATGGAATTTCCAGCCGGACGGGTGACACAGTTCCCCGCAAGGCGTCGGCTTCCAAACCGAAGTCGGCCAGGGGGATTCGTACTGTGACCCAGTCGTTCATGGGTTCATTGGGCAGATAATTCGAGACATCCAGATAACCCGACGTCCCCGAGGTGCCGTCGATCGCGACCCGGCTGCCGGCCGGCCAGTCGGAATCGAGCCGGATGTCGATACTCAAGACGACATCCGGCCCGGCGTACTCACTGAGATCGTAACCTTGTGAATCACCGGCGGCGACGCGCACAACGGCCGACCCCGACTCGACCGCAACACGACGTGCATCCTGCTGATGCCGATAATCGATCGGCACAATGGTGACACCGTCTCGCCGTGTGGTTTGGTTACTCGATACCGGCGTTTCGTTTGAGTCGTCACGCGTGGACAGCATCAAGTTAAAGTCTCCGTTGGCCCGCGTGCCGAACAGCTCCAGTGTTTCCGCAACGGCATCGGATTTCGCCATCGACCCGCTCGACACCGGCAGGCGGTCCAGGTCGATGGTCAGTCGGGACGATTCGCCTTGCAGACTCAGGCCATAACCCAACGGGAACAGCGGCTTGTGCTCACCGGTCGGATCCTGCTCCTCCTCGGGCACGCTATAGTCCGGAATGTGCTCCGGAATCGCATTCACCGCTTCGGAATCCGGCCGGTTCGGCCAACTGAACGACAGCCGCCCGGTGAAATCGTAGCGGGGTTGGCCGTTGCCGGGTTCAAACAGGACATCGGTAATACCATCGGCTTCGGTGCCGGGCAGCCAGGCGGCGACAAAGGCATCCGAATGATTGATCTCCTCGTTGGTGTACAGGGGCCGGCCCGAGTACAGCACGGTCACGACCCGAACGCCCGCCTGCTTCAGGCGCTTGAGCAGGGCCAGATCGGCCTGGTATTTGCGCTTGATCTCAGAGAGTGCCAGCGAATGGCCGGGGGCGATGTCGCCGAACATCTCGGCCGCCGGGTCTTCGCCGATGACCAACACAGCGGTGTCAAAGTCTTGCGGGTTGGCCCAGGCGAGGCCGGGATCGACGGCACAGTGGTCGGCTCCGAGAATCTCCCGGGCCGAATCGGCGAACGTCTTGGCGCCCGGAAAATCCTCCCGGGTGTTTTCGCTGCCTTGCCAGGTCAGGGTCCAGCCGCCGGTTTGTTTCTGAAGGTCGTCGCAGGCGCTGCCGGTGACCAGAATCGGCTTCGTGCGGGGCAGCGGCAGGACATTCTTGTTCTTCAGCAACACCAGCGACTTGCGCACGGCTTCGCGCGCGACCGCCCGATGTTCCTCGCAACCCAAGAGGTCGCCCCTGCCGGCCAGGGCACGCTGGCTCGGCTTCGGCTTGTCCCACATGCCGGCGCGGAATTTCACCCGCAGAATGCGCCGCACCGCATCGTCGATTCGAGCCATCGGGATCTCGCCCCGTTCGACGCCGGCAACGGCGTTCCAGTAGACCTGACGCCAATCGGAGCTGCCGGTGGCCATCAGGATGTCGATGCCGGCGTTGATGGCGTAGTTGGCGTTGTTATCGGTGCACTTGGACACGTCAGCGTGGGAATTCCAGTCCGAGATCACCAGGCCGTCGAAGCCCATCCTGTCTTTGAGCACGTCATTGATCAGGTAACGACTGCCGGTCAGTCTCTTGTTGAAGGCCACGCCGTCGTCGGGCGAATGATCGTAGTTCGCCTCGCCTTCCCAGGTGCTGAACGAGGCCATGACGATCTGCGCGCCCGCTTCCAGGCCCGAAAAGTACCCCATGGCGTGGATGTTGCGCAGCAGGTCTTCATCGTAGTGATTGCAGCCCCGATCGATGCCGTGACGTGTACCGCCGTCTCCTACCCAGTGCTTCACGTTCGACAGCACCGCCCGATCGGTTTTCAGCGCCTCGGCGGACTGTTGCAGGCCGCGCACCACTTCGCCCGCGTAGTGATAGACGATGGTCGGGTCTTCCGAGTAGCCCTCGTAGGTGCGCCCCCAGCGCAGGTTTCTCGGCGTGGCCACGGTGGGCGCGAAGGTCCAGTCCATGCCGGTCACGCAGATTTCGGTCGCTGTGGCCTCGGCGATGCGGCGAATCAGATCCGGATCTCGGGCCGCGCCCAGCCCGATGTTGTGCGGGAAGACGGTCGCCCGGTAGATGTTGTTGTGGCCGTGAACGGCGTCGGTGCCCCAGAGGTAGGGAATGCGGAAGGGCCGGTCGGCGTAGGCGGCTTCGAGGGCGTCCCAGTACTGATCCAGCAGGCCCAGCCAATCCCCGGCGCTGGCCCGCTTGTCGTCGTTCACCCAGCCGCCGCCGCCGTTCAGGATGGAGCCGAGCTTGTATTCCCGGGCCTCGGTCGGCGTCACGTCACGGATGTCCGGCTGGATCATCTGCCCGACTTTCTCTTCGAGCGTCATCTGTTCGACGATGCGGTCGACAAAAATGGTTTCTTCGGTCGTCGACTGGATGGCGGAAGTAATAGCCGGCCAGTGCGAGTAATAGGGTATCGGTTTCATGAAGGGCTACCTGACTCAACGAATGATTACCGTGATGTAAGCGCTTACATTAGAGGTTCACACGGTGAAGTCAACCTGAAACAGACGTTTTCAGGATTTCGAGGGGCGGTCGGAAGGGTTGAAAACGGGCCGTGGCCGGGGCGGCATCACCGCCCCATGCTGCGCGCCACCCGCTCGAGCAGTTCGATGGAGGCATCGACCTCCACCTTGCGGATCGCCACGCTCTCGACGTTGCAGCCGATGGGAATGCCTTTTTCGTCGGCGAAGCGTTTCAGCTCCAGCCAGTTCTGCTCGCAGAATTCCAGGGACCGGTCGATGGTGTCCGGGCTGTGGATCAGCTCGTTTTCCAGCCACTTGGGGATGCTGATGCCCAGCCACTTCATGAACTGCAGTGTTTTCTGCGAGCCGCATGGCGTCAATGTGAAGATGATGGGGGCCAGCGGAATGCCCTGCTCCCGGCCATAGTAGTAATACTCGGAGAGCAGGTTCTTCGAGGCGTTGATGTCGTAGACACCCTGGGAGACGAAGAATCGGCAGCCCTGGGCGACTTTTTCGAATACTCTGAGGTGCTCGTCGCCTTTGCTGGTGTGCCGTTCGGGGATCGTCACCCCGCCCAACACCAACTCCGAGCCGGTTTCCTGCTTCAGTCGATAGGCTTTGGGCAGGGTCAGCGCGACTTTCTGGGAACGGGAGGCGGCCCCGACGAAGACCGTCAGCGTCTGGTCCGGTGACGCCCGATTGAGGAAGTCGGCCAGCTCGTCCGGTGCGTATTTACCCACGGCGCGATAGATGATTTTCGGCACCGCCAGTTCCGACAGGTGCTGTTGGGCGTAATCGTACGGGTCCAGTGTTTCGATGAACGGGAAAGGCCGCTCCTCGTCCGTCCGGGTCGCTTCGTCCTGAATGTCGTAGAGAATGAGCCCGTCGATGTCGTGCGATCGCAGGCGAGCCATTTGACGGTCGGCGATGTCGCGGATCTTGTCCGCCTCGGTGCCTTTCTTGGGCGGGGTGATGCCGTACAGCAGGATGTTTGTCTCAAAGTTCTTGATCTTGTCGGCCAGCATTGAGCGTCCCGGTGCTTGAAGATGGAGGGCTTTACACGAACCTTAACCCATTTCATTGATCCGCATCCATGCGGAACGACCCGAAAGAGGTAAGTTATAGGCCTGCCGGTATTCGATGAACCTGAAATCCAACCCGTTCGATTGATTGGAGGAGCCCCCTTGCTGGAGCTGATTCACACCAACCCCTTCTACGAATTGACCGCCTTGCTCGCGTTGGCGGCGGTCCTCGGTTTGATCGGTCAACGGTTGCGTCAGCCTATGGTCGTTACCTTCATCGCCGTCGGCATCCTCGCCGGGCCGTCGGTCCTGGGGCTGGTCCGGGACACCGAGTACATTCAGTTGCTGGCCGAACTGGGCATCGCCGTCCTGTTGTTTCTGGTTGGTCTGAAGCTCGATCTGACGCTGATTCGCACCCTCGGTCGCGTGGCCGTCGCCACCGGCCTGGGCCAGGTGGTGTTCACATCCCTCGTCGGGTTCGCTTTGTCGCTCCTATTGGGGTTGGATGCGGTAACCGCGGCTTACATCGCCATCGCCCTGACCTTTTCCAGCACCATCATTATCGTCAAGTTGCTGTCCGACAAACGCGAGGTCGATTCACTGCACGGCAAGATCGCCATCGGCTTTCTGATCGTCCAGGACGTGGTTGTCGTACTCGCCATGATCGCCTTGTCCGCCCTCGGCATGGGGGCCGGTGATGATTCCGGACAGACAGTACCGGATCGCTTGATCGGTATCGGCCTGGGCGCTCTGGTCATGGTCGCCGTGGTGGGGGTATTCATTCGCTGGTTGGCCAACCCGCTGATGAAACGCGTGGCCGCCTCCTCCGAATTACTGCTGGTATTCGGTCTCGGACTGGCCTCCCTGATGGCGGCCATCGGCCACCGGCTTGGGTTCAGCATGGAGCTGGGCGGCTTGCTCGCCGGGGTGGCCCTGGCGTCGACGCCCTACCGGGAGGCCATCGTCTCGCGCATGTCCTCGCTGCGGGATTTCCTGTTATTGTTTTTCTTCATCGCCCTTGGTAGCGAGCTGGATCTGCATCTGCTGGGAGCCCAGGTGATACCGGCCTTGGTCCTGTCGGCGTTCGTGCTGATCGGTAATCCGCTGATCGTTATGATCATCATGGGGTTTATGGGGTACGGCAAACGCACCGGTTTCCTGGCCGGTTTGACAGTGGCGCAAATCAGCGAATTCTCCCTGGTGTTCATCGCCATGGGTCTGACGCTGGGTCATGTCGGTACCGAAGCCCTGGGTCTAGTTACGCTGGTGGGGCTGATCACCATTGTGATTTCAGTCTATATGATCACCTATTCTCATACCCTATATCGCTGGCTTGAACCCTATCTCGGCGCGTTCGAGCGGAGGGGCCAGTCCGACTCGAACCCGGAAGAACCCCATCCGATGTCGCGCCATTACGATGCCATCATTTACGGTTATGGTCGCTTCGGGTCGGAAATCGGCTGGCAACTCCAGACCCAGGGTTTGAAATTGGCCGTGGTCGATTTCAATCCCGAAGTGGTGCAGATGTGCCGGGAAAACGGAATGGAAGCCTTCTACGGTGACGCGTGCGACCCGGACTTTATCGGCTATCTGCCCTTGTCGCACACCGACTGGATCATATCGACGGTCCGGGGCTCGGACACCAGTCTGACACACGAGGACCCACGTCTGGTCTTGCTGAACGCACTCAGGCAACATGACTATCGAGGGCGTGTCGCAGTAACCACTCACCGGCCGAGCGAAGTCGATGCCCTGACCCGGGAAGGTGTGGATCTGGTGTTTCTGCCGTTCCGCGACGCGGCCGACCAGGCCGCCCGCCTGATCCTTCAGGCGGACCGGAACGCACCCCGTTGAACCGAACCAGGAGATTGCCCATGTTCGCCCCCAGCCACATCCTGCTCTACTCGCAGCCGGAGCTGAACCAGGACAGCGCCTTGCGCCAGGCACGGCAGCTGTGCCTGGCATTCGGTGCCCGACTGACAGTGATGACGGTGCTGCGGGAACCGTCCGTCCACTGGCGGTTTTCCACCCGGCTGCCGGACGCGGCGACATTGAAAAACCGGCTGCGCGAACAAGCCGACAACGAACTGACCGCCCTGGCCGACGATTTTGGTACCCAGGGTATCGATGCCACAGCCTATGTAGCCTTCGGCAAACCCCTGGTCGAGGTGGTTCGACGGGTGCAGTCGGAATCGGTCGATCTGATCGTATTGGCGGGCGAGACGCCAGACCTGGAACATCGGTTACTCGGCAGCCTGGCCCAGCACCTGATTCGCAAGGCGCCTTGCCCGGTCTGGGTCGTTCGTCGTGGTGTACATCAGCCGCCCCGGCAGCTGCTGGCCGCCGTGGACCTGAACCAGGACGACCCCGGTGATGAGTCGAACAAACGCCGTTCACTGAACCCGCATATCATTGAAACCGCCGATGCGATCCGCGATCGCCTGCAGACGGCCTGTCATCTGGTGCAAGCCAGCCAGCTCGACAACGAGAGCTTCCTGCAAATCCACGGCGGACTGGATCCGGTCGCAATCGAGCGCATGAAGAAGGATCTGGCCCGGTCGCTGCTCAGCCGATTGACGCACCTCGGTCAAACCACCCTGGGCGAACGGGCTGCTCAATGCCAGATCCATGTCGAGCCGGGGCCGGCGACGGAGGTCATCGATCGCATGGTCCGGAATCTGGACATCGACCTGTTGGTCTTGGGTACCCTGAGCCGCAGCGGTGTGGCCGGCCTGTTGATCGGCAACACCGCCGAATCGCTGTTACAGAGCGTCGACTGTTCGATTCTGGCGCTGAAACCCCCCGGTTTCGAAACACCGATTCAACCGGATTGAGCCACGCTACGAAAACACTGACTCAAGCACTGAAGGAGGGAGCCCGTTGACGTGAGTGTCGACATTAATGCACTGCTGCTGATCGGCGCCCTCTTGCTGCTGATCGGCATCCTGGCCAGTTCGCTGACGGTCCGTTTCGGTCTGCCTTTTCTGTTGCTGTTCCTGGGTATCGGCATGCTGGCCGGCGAGGACGGCATCGGCCGGATTCCGTTCGACAACTTCAACCTCGCCTTTCTGGTCGGCAACCTGGCCCTGGCGGTGATCCTGCTCGACGGCGGCATGCGCACCAAGGCCAGTACGTTTCGCGCAGCGCTCTGGCCCTCGGTCACCCTGGCCAGCCTCGGCGTGTTGCTCACCGCGGCCAGCGTCGGCCTGTTCGCCACCTGGCTGCTCGACATCGACCTGCGTTACGGCTTGCTGCTCGGTGCCATTGTCGGGTCAACGGATGCGGCGGCCGTATTTAACCTGCTACGCAACAGCGGAATCCAGTTGAACGAACGGGTCGGTGGCACGCTGGAAATAGAATCCGGCGCCAATGACCCGATGGCCATTTTTCTGGTCGTCATCATTATCGATTTGTTGTCGGGTGAGGCCGAACTGACGCCCGGGGTTGTGCTGTACACCATCCTGCTGCAGTTCCTGCTCGGGGGCGCCATAGGCTGGGCCGGTGGTCGTTTGCTGACCTTGTTGTTGCGCCACCTCAAGCTGGCCGACGGGCTCTATGCGTTGCTGATCCTGTCCTTCGGCGTCGTGGTGTTCGCCGGTGTGAACCGCATCGGCGGCAGCGGTTTTCTGGCGGTTTACCTGGTGGGCCTGACCATCGGAAACGCCCGCGTCAAACCGGTCGAAGCCGTCTCGCAAATCATGGACGGTCTGGCCTGGCTGGCTCAGGCCGGCATGTTCCTGATCCTCGGGTTGCTGGTGACACCGACGGATGCGCTCGAACACGGCCTGGTCGCGCTCACCGTCGCCGTCTTCCTGATCCTGTTCGCCCGGCCGCTGGCGGTGGTGCTGTGCCTGTTGCCGTTCCGGTTTCAATGGCGCGAACGCGCCTATATCGGTTGGGTGGGCTTGCGCGGGGCCGTGCCCATCGTGCTGGCGATCTACCCGGTGATGGCGGGTCTGTCCAATTCCCAGTTGATCTTCGACATCACCTTCGCCGTCGTCCTGGTCTCGTTGCTGATCCAGGGCTCCACAGTGCCGGTCATGGCACGCTGGCTGAAAGTGGTGATTCCACCCACGCCGGCGCCGTTGAAACGCTACCCTCTGGTCCGGGAACCGGAGATGAACCTGGAACTGGATGAATTCGAGGTACGGCCGGGCGCACCGGTGTTGTCCTCCTTGTTTTTCACCGGTCAGCAGGAAGCCGCAAACCCGCAATGCGTTGCCCTGATTCGAGGCGGCCGGCCGGTCGAAGTCGACTTCCCGCCGCGCTTTCAGGAAGGCGACCGGGTCTGGATGCTGTTGCGCAGCGAAGACATCGACGACGTGGCCGGTCAGTTTTCCGGCCAGGCCCGGCACGGACTGCTCGCCGCGCACAATTTCTATGGCGAATTCGTACTCAAACCGGACGCCCGGGTGAGCGATTTGGTCAGTTCCTACGGAATCCGGGTCGACGATTCGGAAATGGCGCTCAGCCTGGCGGGCCTGCCGTCGCGTCGCCTGGGCAAACACCCCGTGGTCGGCGATCGCATCCGCCTCGGTCCGCTACGCCTCACCATCCGCCAGATGGAGGGTGACGCGATCACAGCCATTGGATTAAAACTGGTGGTTCAATAGGCCGCTCAACATCGCCGGTCGAGGAATCGATAGCCAACGCCCGGTTCCGTTTCCAGATAATACGGGTTGGCGGCGTCGTCACCGAGTTTCAGTCGCAGCTGACGAATCACGTTTCGCAGGTACTGGGTATCGTCCCGGTGCGTTTTTCCCCAAATGGATTCCAACAAACTGGATTGCGTAACCAGCCGGCCCGGCGACTGGATCAATCGGCTTAACACAGCCCATTCCTTACGCGTCAGATTGACCGTTTGACCATCACACAGCAGGCGGTGCTGTTCGGTATCGATCAGTAACCGGTCGTCCTGGTAGCCCGGCTCGGCGGCGACACTGGTCGCTGGGCCGCGCGAAGCCAGGATGCGCCGTACGCGCGCCAGCAGTTCGTTCACGCTGAAGGGTTTGACCACATAATCCTCGGCCCCCATGTCCAGCGCTGTGACCTTTTCCAATTCCGACGACCGTACCGATAGCACCAGAACCGGCACCGGTTGTTCAACGAGCAACTGCCGCAGCACCTCCTTTCCGTCCAGGTCCGGAAGCCCCAGATCCAGGATCACCAGATCCGGCTTCGCCAGCGCAGCCTGCGCCAACCCGGTTCGACCGTCCTCGGCTTCAATCACATCGAACCCCTGCGACGTCAGGCTGATGCGCAGAAATCGGCGGATTTGCGGTTCGTCGTCAATCGTCAGTATCGTCGTCATCACTGCGGGTCTCACTGGCTTGCGGGGTCGTCAAAGGCAGGGTGAGCCGTAAACGGTGGCCGTAACCTTCGGGTGCGGGCAGGATGCAGGCGTCGCCGCCATGGACGCGCAACATGCCCCGGCAAATGGTCAGCCCCAAACCGGAGCCTTTGGTGTACTGGTCCCCTCGTGTGAAGGAATAAAACGGTTCGAACACCGCCTCCCATTCGGATTGCGGCAAACCTTCACCCCGGTCGCATACATCCAGGTGCACCCGGTCGGCTTCCAGTCGAACCGTCAACAGCACCCCGGCCTCGGACGGCGATGCTTTCAAGGCATTGTCGAGTGCGTTGAACAACGCCTGCTCGATCAGGGCGGCGTGCACCCAGAGCGGCGGTACATCCGCCGGTGACTCGAATTGAACACGTTGGATGTCATGTGTACCAAGCCGACGAATAACCACATGGTACAGCTCGTCGACCGAGATCCATTGTCGGTTCAGCGACAGTTCGCCGTGCCCCAGCCGAGTCATGTCCAGCAGGTTCTGGATGTATTGCTCCAGACGTCGACTTTCATCGATGATCGAATCCAGCAGTTCCAGCCGGTCGGCTTCCGACAGATCCTCATGCAGTTCGCGTAAGCTGGTGGCCGACCCCATCATGGTCACCAGCGGTGTTTTCAGATCGTGCGAAACGGACGAGAGCAACGCATTGCGCAAGCCTTCCTCATTCGCCCGGCGTTCGGCCCGTTTGCGCTCCACCAGCGCCTGCTGTTTTTCCAGGGTGGTCGCCACTTGTTCGCCCAGGCCACGCATCAGCGTTTCCCAGCCCCGGGGCAAACCCCGATCCGATGTCAGGGTCACTTTCAGTGCCCGGGCGCCGGTCAGAGGGTCGGTCTCGTCCGGCGCCAGGTGCAGCGACAAACGGTCGCCGAATACACGCTCCGCGAACCGGTTCAGGAGGTCATGGAACTCGACCTCGGTATCACTGTCGGATGGCGCATTGATCAGGTCCAGCTGAGCCGTCAGGAATCGTTCCTGAAACTGTAACTGCAACACCTGACGACGCAAGCGGTTGGCCAGCCCGCCGGCCAGCAAAGCGAACACGATGAAGGCCAACGCAGCCATCAGCTCGGACACATCGTGCATCCACAGGCTGTAGCGCGGCTGGGTATGAAAATAGTTGAACAGCAAAAACGCCAGAACGGCGCTGACCAGTACTCCGCGCCAATCCGTTTTCAGCGCGCAATACAGCACTGCCATCAGATAGAGCATCAACAGTGTGGAATGGCTGATCCAGTCCGTCGGCAGGTAGCCGAGACCGGTCACCAGGATGGGCAGTCCGACGCTGATGGCCGCGGTGGAACCCAGTTTCAGAGTCAGTGGCATGCGCAGTCCTTACCAACGCCAGAAGCGGGGCGTAAACAGTATGATCAAGGCCAGATATTCCAGGCGCCCCATCACCATGGCCACACACAGGATCAGCTTGGCGGGAGCGTTCAGGCTGGCGAAATTCCCGGCCGGACCGATGGTGTCGCCAAATCCGGGTCCAACGTTCATCAGTGCCGTCAGCGCGGCCGATCCGGCAGTCACAGTGTCCAGCCCAGTCAATGCCAGCGCCAGTGTGAACCCGATCAGACTCAGAATCACCATGAAGACGAACGCCAGCGAGGCGACCAGCACGCCTTCACTGACCGGCCGCTGATTGTACTGACGAGAAAACCGGCCCGACGGGTGCAAAGACTGGAACAGATTCTCACGCATGAACAAGGCCAGCAACTGATATCGAAACAACTTTACACCACCCGAAGTGGAGCCCGAACAGGCGCCGCTGAACATCAGAAACACGAACAGGAGAACGGCATAGCTGCCCCATAACGTGTAATCCTCGGTTGCGTAACCGGTGGTCGTGATCACCGAGACCACATTGAACACGGCATGGGTCAACAAGGAAAAGAGCCCCCCATCGGCGCCGGACCACCAACGTACCAGAGCGATGGTGAGACCGGCAGCCGCCACCAGTTTCAGCAACAAGCGCACCTGGACATCCTGCAAGAGCACCCACCGGCGCTGCCGGGCCGATTGCACGTACAGCATGAATGGCAGCCCACCGAGCAGCATGAAGATGCTTCCCGCCCAGACCAGGGCCGGATTCGCGAACTGACCGAAGGACGAATCGGAGGTGGAATACCCGCCGGTGGCCAGACTGGTCATGGCATGATTGACCGCGTTGAACGCCGACATGCCAAGCGCCCAGTAGACCAGAAAAGCGATCACGGTCAGGACGGTGTAGGCGACACCGATCCAGGCGGCGACTCGACCGACTCGGTTGCTGTGCAGATCGGACCACTCGGACGATTCGGTCTGGAACAACCGCATGCCCCCGACCTTCAAAAACGGCAGTACCGCCACCGCCATCAGGATAATACCGATGCCGCCCACCCATTGGCTCATCGAACGCCACAGCAGCAGCGTCGGTGGCGCATCATCCAGATCGGTCAGAACCGTGGAGCCCGTGGTGGTTACCCCCGAGACGCTCTCGAACAACGCATCCACCCAACTGATGCCCGGCCAGCCCAAGTACAGAGGAAGAGCCCCCGTCACACACAACAACCCCCAATTGAAGGCTGTGACCAGGAACATGGGACGCGGACGCATCCGATTCAGTTCACCGCGGCTGAACATGAAGCACGTCAGGCCAATCGCCAGGCAAATTAAAGCACTGAGAATGATCGACTGCACTTCGCGCGGATTCCCGAAATCGGCCAGAATCAGCGTCGAGATCATGCAAAACGACCAGATGATCATGGCGAAGGTGGCGATCTTTAGAGCCGGTTTCAGTTCCAGCATATCGGTGGCCTCGAACGGCGAGTACTGCACCGGAAATGCTAGGCCGTAGGGGCGTAAGAGCGCTATAAGGGAGACAAAGCGGGCGTAATCTTTGCGTAAGAATTCAAGAAATCCGGTCGTTGACACATGTAAACACATCGTGTAATGTGAAGAAATTGCTTGGACAAGGATACGCATTTGGCGCGTTATGAAAAAACATCCCAACAAGGAGATTCAGGCAGCGATCGATTATGCTCTCAGGTCCGGTTGGAAATGGGTCGAGACAGGACGGTCATCACACTGTTTTTGCAGATTGCGTTGTGGCGATGGAAGCCCAGAACACAAGGAACACCAAATGAGTGTATGGAGCACGCCTAGAAATCCGACCAATCATGCTCGTCAAATTGAGCGAAAAGTAAATCAATGCCTTCCAGATCAAGTTTTAAGTTAACCGGTCGTTTTCCCAAAACGGGAGGTAAGATATGAAAACCTTTCATTTTTCCATCGTTCTCGGCAACGCCAACCCCGATTCAGAGAACCTTGAAGATCGTCTGTTCGAAGCCGGCTGTGATGATGCCCTGGTATGCGCCTATGGGGAAACGGTCTATCTGGAATTCGACCGGGAAGCAGAAACAGCGCTGGACGCGTTGAACAGCGCAACACTGGCGATCAAAAACGCCGGGTTCCAAATCCGCTCGTATCAAGAAGGTGGGGTTGTCAATCTCTCCGATATCGCCCGTCGCACTCAATTGACTCGCGCCGCCGTCAATTACTATGCGAAAGGAACCCGGGGTCCAAAAGGTTTTCCGAAGCCGATTTACGGGCTTGATAGCCCCACACCACTATACGATTGGGCCGAAGTGGCCGTATGGCTCGTCAAACACGATAAATTGCAGCAGGAAGCCGCCGAAGTGGCGGTAGCGTCGCATCAATTGCAGTTGGGTTTGTTACGTGGCGGGGCAGAGTTGTCGAGCCAGGAAGGTCATTCCCCAGGCCACTGACGCGCCACCGATCAAAATCATTCCGGTCGATCCACTCGATGGTCGGTCGGCTGCGGTGTGACAGCCATAATCTTCACGCCGTCGGGCGCTTCGAACCGGTGCCAGATGTTTTGCGGCACAACCATCAGCTCGCCTGCTTTCAGGTCGTGACCTTGTTCTTCGCCCTCCACCCACAAAAACAACCGGGTTGTGCCGTCCAGGACATAAACAATCTCGTCGCCCTGGGAATGACGCTCCCATTCGCTGTTGCCCGCGAAATGGCCAACAAACAGGCCACCGTCCCGATAATCGGATAGCGTGGCGAACGCGGGTGCGGCTTCTTTGTCAGTGGTATGGGGTGTGCGATCCGGAAGGAAACGGACACTGTCCAGCATCTCCTGGACTGATATGGGTTGAGCTTTGGGCATTAGGAAATCCTTTTTTACTGGAAACCTTTATGGTGAGGTAACGATAATCCGAGTCAACCGCATCGGTCAGACCCGCAACAATCGACGCTGTAATAAACTCTGCATATCGCGTCGACCATCGGTCACCAGCATGACAAAGACCTGGTCCGCCCTCACTCGATAGAGGATGCGATACGGTTTGAAAAAGAGCTCCCGATAGTCACTGATGCCGACTGACCGTAGTTCTTTCGGGATTGATCCTCGATTCGGAGAATCGGACAAGCCGTTGATGACCGTTTCGATTTGATCAAGTACGTAATCCGCCTTAGCGGGTGAATCATGGGAAACAATGTATTCATACAGGTTTTCGAGATCGTACAAGGCATCCGCGGTCAGCTTGACGGCATACCCCATCACGAATCCTGCTTTCTTTCGCGAATACGCGCCATCCCCTCGCTGACGGATGTCACCTTGTCATTGTCGATCTGGCGATTACCCAGAGCCAGGATCTTCAACAGAGCGAGCGTTTCCAATGTCTGCTCATAACTGTCCACATCCTGAACCACAAGTTTGGCCTCCCCGTTCTGTGTGATGTAGAGAGGGCCGTCCTGCTCGCCGATGGTCCGGGCGATTTCGGCTGTGTGAGACTTGAGGTAGCTGATGGGTTTGATGCGATTGGAAAGTTTCATGACGGTCACCGACTGTGCACAGAGGACCAAATATAGTCTTAATTCAGTCCACCCACAAGCCACCGGTCCCAGGAGTGATCTTCCGCCACCGCTCACCGCACTGCGGTCGGTCTGCACTTGATTGGCGGGTATAGGCCCACCACAATAGCCGGACCGTCTTCGTATGCCCCGACCCACAGGACTCCCGATGCCCGACCACCCCGGCCGCCTGCGCGGCGATGTCTTCCTGCTCACCGACAGCGAACAGGCGTTCGCGGCCTCGCAGATCGAGTTGCTGCGGGCTGTGGATGAATGCGGGTCCATCTCCAGGGCGGCCAAGCAGGTCGGCATCAGTTACAAGACGGCCTGGGACCGGATCGATGCCATGAACAACCTGGCGAGCCAGCCCATGGTGACCCGCTCGGCGGGGGGCGCAAAGGGCGGCGGTACGGCCTTGACCGATTTCGGGCGGGACATTGTGCGCGGCTTTCAGGCGCTGCGGGAAGAACACCGTCACTTCATCGAACGCCTGGGGCACCGCGTTCAATCCATCAACGATGTAGCCCATTTCCTAAGGAGCGGTTCCATGGTCACCAGCGCGCGCAATCAGTTTCGGGGGACTGTTACGCAGATCACACCGGGCACCGTGGATACCGAGGTGACACTGAGCATCAGCCGGGACCAGTCCGTGGCCGCCATCATCACCCAGGACAGTCTGGAACGGCTGGATCTTGCGGTGGGCGCCACAGCCGTGGCTCTGGTGAAGGCGTCCTCGGTGATTCTGAGCACGGATACCGCCCTCGCCACCAGCGCCCGCAACAAACTGACCGGGCCAATCGTTCGGGTCGTGAGGGGCGCGGTGAACAGCGAAGTCACTCTGGATCTGGGTGACGGCAAGACGGTCTGTGCCGTGATCACCAACATCAGCGTCGAAGAGCTCGACCTGGAAGTCGGGCAGGCCGCCAGTGCGATCTTCAAGGCATCGAGTGTGATTCTGCTGAAAGACGACTAGAAGGTTCTCCGGGAATAGTCGAGTAGATTGGATCGGTCCGACGTCTCGGTAGCCGAAGGTGTAATCCAACAGGTTCATCGTTGGCACGGTCTGCAACACGATCACGGTTTGGATGTTGGATTACGCGCTCACGCGCTACCGAAGCGTCGGACCGATCCAACCTACTCTCTGAGCGCAAATTGTGCCAAAAGACCTTGCCTGTGTTACGACCTCTATTCTGGAACAACAGCCTCCTAACGAACAATCGCCACGGACTTGATGTAGGCCCAGATCCGCTGGCCCGGCGCCAACGCCAAATGGGCGACCGAGCGCCGCGTCACCCTTGCGATCAGTCGCTCGGATCCTGCCTTCAGCCGGACCCAGGCCATGGCCGGGTTGTGATCGTCCGCGATGTCCTCGACCTCGACAGGAAGCTGGTTCAACACACTGGTATCCGCATGCGGGCTGTGCGCCAGGCTGATGTCACGCGCCAAAATCCGTAGACGCAGCGGCTGGCCGACGGGGTCCCCGCCGTCACCGATCCATAGCTCACCACGGTCAAAAGCAACACGCGCCAGGTGCCACCGGTTGTCGCGCTCCGTGACCCGGCCTTGCAAGACGACGCCGGCGTCCTCGCCCATCCCCAGCGACCGGTCGAGATGCGAGAGCACCTCGGACACCGGCCCCTGATCGATCAGGCGCCCCTCGTCCAGCACCAGAACCTGATCGGCCAGACGGGCCACTTCATCGACTGAATGGCTGACGTACAGAATCGGCAGATCGAAACTGGCGTGCAGCTTTTCCAGATAAGGCAATATCTCCTGCTTGCGCGCGGCATCGAGCGACGCCAGCGGTTCGTCCATCAGCAACAGGCGCGGACGGATCAACAGCGCCCGGGCAATGGCCACCCGCTGGCGCTCGCCGCCCGACAGTTGCGACGGGTAGCGTTCCAGTACGGGTTCAATACCCATGATCGATAACACCCGTTGATAAAGATCCTCGTCGTGCGGATACCCGGAACGTTTGATGGCGTAATCCAGATTGCCTTGCGCCGTCAGGTGCGGGAAGAGGCTCGATTCCTGAAACACATAACCCAGCGGTCGTTTGTGGGTCGGCCGGAAACCCTGTTCGTCCTGCCAGACCTCGCCCTTGACCACCAATCGCCCGTCGGTGGCCCGCTCCAACCCGGCCACGCAACGCAGCAAGGTGGTCTTGCCGGAGCCTGACTGGCCGAATATCGCGGTCACACCACGCCCGGGAAATTCGGTATCCAGATCCAGCGCGAAACCGGTCGAGGTCTGAGCGGAAAAACGAAGTTGGAAACGTGCCTGAATGAGCTCGGCCGGTTCCAGCGAAGTGCTCATGGCCTGCCTCCGAACGTCATACCGAAGCGGGCGTTGCGTTGAAAACCATACAGGCCCAACAACACCAGAAACGAAAACGCGACCATTAGGGCCGAGAGCCCATGGGCCTGGCCGTAAGCCAGGGCCTCGACATGATCATAAATCTGCACCGAGACGACCCGCGTCTCGCCCGGAATATTGCCGCCGATCATCAACACCACCCCGAATTCCCCAACGGTGTGGGCAAAGCCGAGGATCGCGGCGGTGATGAACCCGGGCCGGGCCATGGGCAACACCACGGTGAAAAACCGGTCCCAGGGCCCGGCACGCAGAGTCGCGGCCGTCTCCAGCGGCCGCTCGCCCAGCGCTTCGATGGCGTTATGGATTGGCTGCACCACGAACGGCAGGGAATAAAACACCGAGGCGACCACCAGCCCCCAGAAAGTGAAGGGCAACAACCCCAGCCCCAACGCCTGCGTCAGTTGACCGACCCAACCATTGGGCCCCATGACCAACAGCAAATAGAAGCCGAGCACCGTCGGCGGCAACACCAAAGGCAGGGCCACCACCGCGCCCACCGGCCCTTTCCACCGTGACCGGGTGCGCGCCAACCACCAGGCGATGGGCGTGCCGAGAACCAGCAACAGCGCGGTCACCGTGGTCGCCAGTTTCAGGGTCAGCCAGATCGCGGCCAGGTCGGCGTCGGAGAAGGTCATGGGGATGCGGGCACCGTATAACCGTAGGATTCGATGATGGCGCGGGCGGATTCGCCCCGGACATAGTCAAGAAACGCCCGGGCGGCCTCATTGCCCTCGCCCCGGGGCAACAGCACGACGTCCTGCCGGATCGGCGGGTGCAGATGACCCGGAACGATCCAGGCCGAACCGTGCCGCACCGCACCATCCGACATGACCTGGGACAAGGCCACGAACCCGACCGCCGCGTTACCGGTACGTACGAACTGATAGGTCTGGGCAATGTTCTCGCCTTGTACCCAGTGCGGCCGGGTGGCTTCGGTCAGTTCCAGAGCATCCAGAACCTCCACGGCGGCCGCGCCATAGGGTGCCAACCGTAGGTTCGCCAGCGCGAGTTTGTTGAAGTTGCCCCGGCGCAGCACCTCGGCGTTGTCGACCGGTACATCCTCCCGCGATGACCAGAGCGCCAGAGCGCCCACGGCATAGGTGAAACGGCTGCCCGGTACGATGCTGCCCTGCTCCTCCAACGCCCGGGGTTTGGCCTGATCGGCCGAGAAAAACACTTCGAACGGCGCGCCATTGCGAATTTGCGCGAAAAACTTGCCGGACGAACCGAACGCCAGTTGCACCGTATGACCGGTCGCTTGTTCAAAGGCGGCGGCAATGTCGTTCATCGGCGCAGTGAAGTTCGACGCGACCGCTACGGTCAGGGTATCGGCATGAGCCCACCCGCCGATCAACATCAGCCCCCCGATCAGTCTGCTCCTGAGTGTCATGGTTTTTCCCGGCTTGGGCTCGCCTTGGGCAAAGCCTTAATTCGTTATATAGCCAAGTATATAGCGATTAATCAAGGCGATTCAATGCGACCAGCCCTCCGTCGACCCGGTATACCCTGATGCGTCAGTAACCCAGGTAATAGATGCCCAGATCGCGCATAACATCCAGCAACTCATCTTCCTGTCGGCTCAGAAACCGTTCGAAATCCTTACCCGTCCGATAAGTCGAGACCCATCCGTGTCGCGCCATGGCGGTCTGCCAATCGGGACTGGCGGTCAGGCGATCGAACAGGTCGATGTAGGCGTTGAGGTGCCGGTCGTCCAGGTTCGGCGGCGCAAAGAAACCGCGCCAGTTTACGAAATCGACCCGATAACCCTGTTCAGCGAAGGTCGGCACATCGGGATAGGCCTGGCTGCGTTTCTGTGCCGTAATCCCCAGAATGCGAATCTGTTGATCACGCTGCAACTGGATGGCTTCGCCAAAACCGGTCACCAGGCAATCCACCCGACCGGCACGCAACGCGTCCATCGCCCGGCCGCCCCCGTCGTAGGCCCGGTATTCCAGAAACTGCGCCTGTTTACCGACCGCCTCGCGCATGATGGTCGCGGCGACGATATTATCCAGGTCGCCACGCGCCGAGCCGCCACCGAAACGCAATCGATGAGGTGCTTTTTCAAACGCTGCAACCAGTTCGTCAAACGAGCGATACGGTGAGTCACCATCCACTACCAGCGCTCCGTAGTCACCAATGAGAGCGGCAACGGGCGTCAGATCGCGGTAGGTGTGATCGAAGATATTCGACACCGAGCGCACAATGATCGGCGTCGAGTTCACCATCAGGGTGTTGGCGTTTTCCGGAACGCCCTCCACCAGATGTGACAGCGCCACACCGCCGCTGTTACCGGTGCGGTTTTCGTAGCTGACCCGTCCGACCAGACCGGTGCCCTGCAACGTCTCGCCGACGGTGCGCGCGGTCAGATCCCAGCCACCGCCCTGGCCACCGGGAATCAGCACATGCAGCTCGGCCAGCGACTCGGCGTGACCGGATAAGGAAGAAAACAACACAGCGCAAGTCGCCGCCAACGTACAAAGGCCTTGGCGCAAGTGCGCCCGGCTATAGGTGTGTCTATGTATCATGATTTGGTCCCGTCTTGTTGTGTTATTAAGGGATCCCGAGCGAGCTTTCCTTTTACTGAGTTTTCGACGTCCGCTGATGGCTAGCGCCGGATGCCGGGTGCCTGTATTCGGGGATGTCGGCAGCAATGGATGGCTGCCGCCAAGCCCCCATGGATGGGTTCACGGCGACCCCGAATACAGGTACCCGGCAGCCGGTGCGGGTTCTACCACCGAAGCAAACATCGATACCCAAGCGTCAAGAACAAAAAAAGGGGCTGAAGTACGCGACCCCATGCCCCAACCGAACCCCCTGCCAAGGGATCTGTCCAAAAGGGTGGTCAGTCGCTGACGGCGTCCTCGGTGATCGCCGCGCGCATACGCCGGCGCAGTATCGGGCCGACGATGTAGGGCAGAATCAACCCCAGCCCCGCCACCAGCCAGAGACTGGCGGCCAGCGGTGTGCCCCAGAGCACGCTCCAGTCGCCGTCGGATATCACCAGGGCGTGGCCCAGGTTCTTTTCCATTTCCGGGCCCAGCAGCAGGCCGAGGATGATCGGCACCAGCGGCATCTCAAGCTTGCGCAACAGGTAGCCGGCAACGCCGAAGCCAATCATGAAGTACAGATCGAAGGTGCTGTGGCTGATCGAGTAGATGCCGACGAAGGCGATCATCGTCACCATGGGCAGCAGAAACATGGGCGGAACCGACAGCAGCTTGACGAAGAAACCGACCAATGGAATGTTCAGCACCAGCAACAACAGGTTGCCGATCAACAGCGCCGCGATCACACCCCAGACGATGTCCGCGTTCTGAGTGAACATCAGCGGTCCGGGGGTGATGTTCAACGAGATCAGCATGGCCAGTAATACGGCTGTAGTGCCGCTGCCCGGTACGCCGAGCGTCAGCATCGGCACCAGAGCCCCGCTGGACGCGCCGTTGTTGCCGGCCTCCGGGGCCGCGACGCCGCGCGGGTCGCCTTCACCGAAGTGTCCCTTCTTGCCCAGATACTGCTTTTCCAGCGTATAGCTGATAAAGCTGCCCAGGGAAGCCCCGGCACCGGGCAATACGCCCGCGATGAAGCCGAGCGAACCGCCCCGCAGGGTCGTGGGCAATACGTGCAGGATGTCCCGGGGTCTGAGCAAGAGTTTGCCGACCTGGATCAGCTTGCGGCCCGCGCCGGCGCGTTCTTCGATAAACAGCAACAGCTCGGAAATCGCGAACAGACCGACGATGGCCAGAATGAAATCGACGCCTTCGTAGAGTTTCAGGATGCCGAAGGTGTAGCGCTGAACCCCGGTGTTATCGATACCGACGGTCGAGATCATGATGCCGAGCGTCGCCGCGACCACGGTTTTCATCGGGTTCTTGCCGGTAATGCCGCCCAGGGTGGCGAAAGCCAGCATGAACAATGCGAAGTACTCGGCCGGGCCGAACGTCAGCGCGAATTTCGCCAACACCGGCGCCAGCAGAATCAGTCCGATGGTGCCGATCAACCCGCCCATGAAGGACGCCACGGCCGACAGCGCCAGGGCCTCGGCCGCCTTGCCTTTCTGCGCCATGGGGTAGCCGTCGAGGCAGGTCATCATCGCCGGTTCGTCACCGGGTATGTTCAGCAGGATCGACGATATCCGGCCGCCGTACATAGCCCCGGCGTAGACCGCTGTGAGCAGGATCATCGCGGTATCCGCCGGCAGGCCGAGGGTAAAGGCCAGCGGAATCAGAATGGCGACGCCATTGGCCGGGCCGAGGCCCGGCAGGGCACCGATCAGGGTGCCGATAAAGGCCCCGAAGAGCGCGAACATCAGGTTTTGCGGGGCCAGTGCCACCGCGAAACCGTCAATCAGGAACTGCAGAGTGTCCATCACTCGACTCCCGTCGTCACTCGAACGCCAGCAAGCCCGCGGGCAAGCTCAATTCAAGCAGATTGTTGAACAGGAAGAAGACCACCACGGCACTGACCAGTCCGGTGATGAAGGCCCCTTTCGGGCCGGCGCCCATGCGCCAGCAGAGTGTACCGACGGCGACCGTCGTCGCCGGAATGAATCCCAAAGGCTCCAGTACCAGGGCATACACCACCAGAATGCCCACGGCCATGACCAGTTCGATGGCCGTACGGCCCCAGGGCCAGTGCGCATCCGGGTCCGGCTTGGCGATCAGATAACAACTCGACAAAGCCAGCACCACGGACAGGATGGTCGGGAAAGTCTCCGGTCCGACGGCCTCGTGGCCGCCGAACGGAGCCGGCCACTGCTGTGCGGCCCAGCCGTACGCGACGGCCAGGACCAACAGCGCGAGGCCGAGGATGCGGTCGCCACGTGCTGTCATTTCAGCAGCCCGATCTCGCGCGACAGTTGCTCGATGTCATCCACCTGGCCGCGAACGAAGTCTTCGAACTCACCGGCCGGGGGATGGAACGGGATCAGGCCGTTCTGGCGCATGACGGACTTCCATTCGTCGCTGGCGTACAGCTCGTCGATGGCGTTCACCCAGTAAGCCTGCGCTTCCGGGTCGGCATCGGCCGGCATGTAGAAACCGCGCCAGTTCGGGCCCAATGCATCGATGCCCTGCTCGCGGGCGGTCGGAATGTGGTCGAACTTACCGGGCAGACGCTCTTCGGCCAGCACCGCCAGTACGCGCAGGTCGCCGGAATCCATGAAGCCGGTGGCCTCACTGATGTCGCCGGTAAACGCATCGACGTGACCGCCGATGACCTGGGTCATGGCTTCGCCGCCGTTGTTGTAGGACAGGTAAGGCACGCTCGGCAGGTTGCCGACACCGGCCGCCTTGGCCGCGATCAATACTTTCAGATGGTCCCAGCCACCGGTGGCGCTGCCGCCGGCGAATTTGACGTCGCGCGGGTTGTCTTTCAGCGCGTCCATCAGCTGATTCAGGTTCTGGTATTCGGAATCTTTGCTTACGGCGATGATGCCATAGTCCGCACCCAGGGCGCCGACCCACTTGACCATGCCCGCGTTCATGCCCGGGAACTGCTGCTGGGCCAGACGGGTGGTGGTGGCGGTGGACGCGGCGACCAGAAGCTTGTCGTCGCTGTTGCGTTTGCTGACGGTGTGCGCGAAGGCCACGCCGCCGCCCGCGCCGGCCATGTTGGTGGTCTGTACACTGCCCGGCACCATGTCCAGCTCTTCCAGCACATTACCGACGCTGCGGCAGGTGAAGTCCCAACCGCCGCCCGGATCGGCCGGAGCGATGCATTCGACTTTGCCCGAGGGTTCCCAGGCCATGGCTGACACACTGACGGCGGCCGCCGCCACTAAGGATAGCGTTTGCTTGATCATCGGATTGTCCTCTCATACTTGTTTTTATATGGCGCCCCACTGTGAACAGGGCGAACGGTTTGTGAACCGGTAGAGACGACATTATTCAGCGGGCGGGAACGGATAAAGTTTGTGGTCGTATTGCCTTTAAAGACCATTAAAGGCGTTTTGTTCATATTGTTTACGGGCGTTTTTTGAGGAGATTGGGTAGGCTAGAAATTGGATTGACCCTCACCCTCGATCCCTCTTCCAATGGGAGAGGGAAGTATGTGCCCCCTTTCCCTTGGGCGGTCCGACGTCTCGGGAGGGCTGGGGAGAGGGGAAGGCCTATAAAAACAACCCGGCCAAAACCATGACTCTGCAGTGTCACCAACCGTGCTCAAGAAACTCAAACTCAAAACCCGGATGATCCTGGTACTGGGCCTGGTCAGCGCCTTCCAGACCGGCCTGATCGGCGGCTTCGCCTGGTACTACCTCAGCGACTCGCTGGATGAGGAGATCGGTCAGCGCGCCCTGATGGTGGCCAAGACCATCGCCGCCATGCCCGAGATCATCACCGGTGTGCAGCGGCGCGATGTCGACTCCCTGCAGGCGTTGAGCCAGAAACTCGCCGCCACCAACGAGGCCCTGTTCATCGTCATCGGAGATCACAACGCCATTCGTCTGGCTCACCCGAACCCGGACCGCCTGGGCCACTCAATGGCCGACGACGACGGCGACACCGGTGCCATCGCGCTGGAGCAAGGCCAGGGCTATGTGAACAAGGCATTGGGCAGTCTGGGATTATCCATGCGCGGCAAGGCGCCGATAATCGATCTGGCCGGCGAGGAGATCATCGGCATTGTCTCGGTCGGTTATTCGCTGGACCAGGTCCGCTCCACCATCGCCCGCTACAACCTGGTGCTGTTCACCGTCATGGCCCTGATGCTGCTCGGCAGTGTCGCCGCCGCCATCGTCATCGCCGGACGTTTCAAGCGCGCCATTTTCGGGTTGGAACCGGAGCAGATCGCCCGGCTGTTCGAGGAGCGGGATGCGACCCTGCAATCGGTTCGCGAAGGCATCATCGCCATCAACCGCGAGGGCATCATCACCACCTTCAACCGCACCGCGATCGAAACCCTGGGCCTGATGCCGGAAACCCGCCTGTCCGGCCAGCCCATCACCAATGTCCTGCCGGAGAGCGGTTTGCCCAAGGTGCTCGGCAGCGGCGAACCGGAGTTCGATCAGGAAGTCTGGCTCAAGGGCCGGCACATGATCGTCAACCGCCTGCCGGTGAAACAGGGCAGCGATATAATAGGCGTGGTCGCCAGCTTTCGCCCGCGCGACGAGCTGGACCAGGTCAGCCGCCAGCTCACCCGCATCCAGCAATACGCCGACACCCTGCGCAGCCAGACGCACGAATACTCCAACAAGCTGCACACCATCGCCGGTCTGATCCAGATCGGCGCCACCGACGAGGCGCTGGCGCTGATCGGCAGCGAGGTAAGCGACCACCAGGCGTTGATCCATCTGCTGCTTGAAGCGGTACCCGACCCGGTCATCGCCGGCTGCCTGCTCGGCAAATACAACCGCGCCCGCGAGATGGGCTTGAAACTGATCATCGACCCGGGCAGCCGCATGATGACCGTGCCCGAGGCCCTGCCGCGCGACCAACTGGTCAGTGTGCTCGGCAACCTGATCGACAACGCCCTCGAAGCCACTCGCCAGCAACACAGCAGCGGCGGCGAGGTGCATCTGAGTATGAGCGATCTGGGCCATGACCTCATTTTCGAGGTCGAAGACCAGGGCCCCGGTATCTCGCTCGACGACCAGGAGCGCATCTTCGAGAAAGGCTTCACCAGCAAACCCGGGATCAACCACGGCATCGGCCTGCACCTGGTGCGCAGCTTCGTCGACCGCTGGGGCGGTTCGATCACGCTGGAAAGGTTGCCGCAGAGCGGTACCCGGTTCACACTCTATCTACCGAAGCGTCCGACCCAATCGATGTCGGTGGTCGAGGAGACTGACCGATGAGACCCATCCGCCTGCTGATCGTCGAAGACGACCGCCAAATCGCCGAGATCCAACGCCGTTTCGTGGAGCGCCTCGAAGCCGTTGAACTGTGCGGCATGGCCCACAGCCTGGCAGACGCCCGCGACCTGGTCGAAGTCCTGCAACCGGACCTGGTGCTGCTCGACGTCTACTTCCCCGAAGGCAACGGCCTCGACCTGCTGCGCCAGCTGCGTGCCGCCAACAGCGCTACCGACGTCATCCTGATCACCGCCGCGCGTGAAGTGACCACGTTACGAAGCGCCCTGCGCGGCGGCGTGTTCGACTACATCCTCAAACCCCTGGTGTACGAACGGCTCGAAGAAGCCATCAACAACTACCGCCAACACCTGGACACCCTGGACGGCCTGCACAAGGTCGCCCAGAAGGAAGTGGACGCCCTGCTCCCTCGGGGCCACACTGAAGCGCAATCGGAATCCGCCCCACGCCTGCCCAAGGGCATCGACACCCTGACGCTCGACAAGATCCGGGCCGTGGTCAGCGAAGGCGACGACTGGAGCGCCGAAGCCGTCGGCCAACGCATCGGCGCCTCACGCACAACGGCCCGTCGATACCTGGAGTACCTGGTGAGCACGGAGGAATTGAGCGCCGAGGTGAACTACGGCACCGTCGGGCGGCCGGAGCGGCGGTACAGGAAACAGTAAGGAGCCTCCATGAAACAAGACCTCAAAGCCAAAATGGTCGATGGCTATCTGGCCCGATCAAAACAATGGCGGGAAGCACAAAGCGCCCTGCGGGACATCTGCCTCGACAGCCCCCTGACCGAAGACTTCAAGTGGGGCCACCCCTGCTACACACTCGACAACACCAACCTGCTGATCCTGCAGGGTTTCAAACACTTCTGCGCGTTGTTGATCGTTAACGGTTCACTGCTGGAAGACCCCGAGGGTCTGCTCCGGCAACCGGGCAAGAACACCCAGGCGGCGCGGCGGCTGGAATTCACCAGCGTCGACGAAGTCCATGAACGGGAACCGCTCATCCGCCGCTACATTCAGGCTTCGATCGATGCCGAGAAAGCCGGTCTGAAGGTGGAATTCAAGAAAACCGAGGAATTCGACTACCCCGAAGAGCTCATCACCAAGCTCGATGAAGTGCCCGGTTTGAAAGACGCCTTCGACGCCCTGACCCCCGGCCGGCAACGGGCTTACCTGCTGCACTTCTCCGGCGCGAAACAATCCAAAACCCGCGTGTCGCGGATTGAAAAAAGCCTGGAAGCGATCTTCAATGGCAAGGGTCCGAACGACCGCTAGCCAACCGATTCAACCGGGAGGTCCCAACCATGGCCACCAAATCCAAACCCAAAGCACCGAAAGCCGGCAAAAAGACGGCGACCCCGAAGCCACCCGCGGATGGCAAGCCAGTACTCCTCTCCGGCGGCAACCCGCAAATTCCCAAGGCCGACGGCGACGCGCCAGTGCAGGACTACATCGCCGCCATGCCGGGCTGGAAGCATGACGCCGGCCGGTTCCTCGATGAACTGATAGAAAGCGCGGTTCCCAACGTTAAAAAGGCCGTTCGGTGGAATTCACCCTTTTACGGCATCGAAGGCAATGGTTGGTTTCTCAGCTACCACTGCTTCAACAAGTACATCAAGGTGACCTTCCTGCGCGGTACGTCGTTGGACCCATTGCCGCCCGTCGGATCCAAGGATCCGAACACGCGTTACTTTCACATTTTTGAGAACGAACCCTACGACGAGGCGCAAATGAAGGATTGGATCCGGCAGGCCGCCGAAAACCCCGGGGATCCTCTATTCTGAGACGAGGTGTCGGGCATCGACACCCGGTGAATCGATCACCTCAACCCGATACTGATTCCGGCCCCCTTCCTTGCACTGATACAACAACTGATCCGCGTGGGAATACAAGTCGGCCGGTTTCATCGAGCCGCCGGCGGGTACGCAGGCCACCCCGATGGAGGCGGTGAGCGGTTCGGCGCCGGCCAGAGAAGCCAGCGACTCGGTGTCCGCCAGGGCAATCTGGAAACGGTCCATCATTTCGGTGACGGCGTCCGGAGAGTCCACACGGAACACCACTCCGAATTCCTCGCCGCCGAGTCGGAACACGAAGTCGTCGGTGCGCTGGAAGAACCCCTGCAGCAGGTAGCCGAGCTGTTCCAGCACATCGTCGCCGGCGGGATGGCCGTAGCGGTCGTTGAACGTCTTGAAGTGGTCCAGGTCGATCAGCGCCAGACACATCCAGGGGGTTTCGCGGTCGCGATGGCGCAGGGTCTGGGACACGATGTCGTCGAAGGTTCGGCGGTTTCTCAGTCCGGTCAGCACATCGGTGATCGATTCCTGCTCGTACCGTTCGGCCAGTTGTTTGAACGCCTGGGTTTTCTCTTCAACCCGCTGTTTCAGTTCCTGATTCATCTCCTGTTCGCGCGCAATCAGGTAGGCCTGGTCGTCCAGTCGCTGTTGTTTGAAGGTGGAAATGCGATCCGCCAGCGCCAGTGACAGCACCAGGATTTCGATCATCGAGCCGATGTTCAACGCGTTCTCGGTCAACCAGGTCGACGGCACCAGGGAATAAACCCGGCCGTAGTAGGCGAAGGCGGCTACGATGAGGAAAATCCAGGCCAACAGATAGATCTTGCCGGCGCGATACCCTTTCCACGACTGGTAAATCCCGACCCACAACACTGTCATCATTATGACCAGCGCCAGTGGAATTTCGATGGAAAACACCAGCGCATAGTAATCCAGAAGGGACAGCGCCATCGGAGCCACCATCATAATGGCGAGAACCACCATCAGGAGATCGGTGCGGGGCATGCGCTCACTCAGATACAGGAACCGTTTGGTGAAGACGATCAGTGAAATAAAGATGCTGCTACCGACAAAACCGACGGCCATGTTATTCACAACCGGCGCGTTGGCCAGGGGGCCCAACGCCAGGTACCCCCGGAAGGCCAGGTTCCAGACCAGGAAACAGCCGAGATAGAGACTGTACCAGAGGAAATCGCGTTCACGCGTCACCAGCCCCACCACCAAGTTGTACAGCAGCAGAATGACGATGGCGCCGTAATAGAACCCGAACCAGAGTGACTCCCGATCCTTTTGCTTGAAAAAGGTCGGCTGATCGACCAGTTGCATCGGCAGTGCATCGTAGAGGCCGTCGTGCGTATCGAAGCGGGCGATGAACGTAATGTCCTGTCCGGGCTCGACGGTGAACGGAAAGGCGAAGGCACGGTACAGAAAGGGGCGTTGAGAGGTGGGGCGGCGGTCGCCGGTGTGCCAGGTCTCGATGGGGGAACCGGTCGCGTCGAGCACCCAGGCGTCAATGTAGTCCTGCAACGGTTGGGCGACATCGAAAATCAGGCGGATCGCTTCTTCCGTGGGGTTGTGAACCCGAAAGCGCACCCAGTAGGCGGCGCGGTCGAAGCTGAAATTGGGGGACGATTCGGTCAACGTCGTCCAGTCGGCCTCCGGCCGGCCGAGCGCTAAACCCAGGGACCCGTCGCTACCGGGTGGTTCACGCATCAGTTCCAATTGGCCCGCCACGTCTTCGGGGAGATCGTTCGCCGGCAGAACGTCGGCGTTAACGGTGGTGGCCAGGGCGCACGCCAGCGCGACCCTCACGGTCCACTCCAAAAAAGCTACCACCCACTGCGAACGGCCACCTCGTACTGCCACTTGAACTCCATATTTTCAGATCAACAGCGTCGGATCGACTACCACACAAGCCAGTGTACCCCGCATTACCCGGGCCACATACCTCCAATTGAATAACCGTTTCGGAGGTGTCCGCCCCTGCGGCTCCGTTTGCCTTCGAGCCATTTGGCGACTAACAATAGGAGTACCTTACCTTACGGAAACATCGCCATGGAATCGGAATTCATCCAAATCATGACCGTTACCGGCTACGCCCTCGAGGCATTCGGTGTATTGGTGGTGCTGATCGGATCCTGCCTGGCGACGGCCGTCTTCGTGCGCACCTATCGGGCGCTGGGTGAAGGCGTGGCCTACAAGAAATTCCGGCAGAATCTGGGTCGCTCGATCATTCTGGGTCTGGAATTCATGATCGCCGGCGACATCATCCGGACCGTGATCGTAGCGGATTCGCTGCAGAATGTCGGCATTCTCGCCGTGATCGTGCTGATACGGACCTTCCTGAGCCTGACTCTGTTCCTGGAAGTCGAAGGCCGGTGGCCCTGGCAGAAGGATGGGCCGCAATAGCCGTGGCCGGCTCATCCAAGGGTGAAAACGCCACGGGAATCCCAATATACTCTCGAACCCCGGCCATCAGGCGCGACTCGTCGAACCTAACCCTATGCTGAGCAACGAAACCCTCATTCTGATTCTTGTCTTCGCCGCCTTCGGAGCCTGGTTCTGGCACCACCTCGGTATTCGCCAGGTAGCGCTGGGCCACGCGCGCCGCACCCTGAAGGAAGAAGGCGTGCAACTGCTCGACCAGAGCATCATCCTCGCCCGCATCCGCCCGTGCCGGTCGGATGAGACCCTGTTCGCGTTCAAGCGGTATTACCAGTTCGAGTTCACCTCGATCGGGGACCGGCGCTTTCTGGGCTGGGTGATCATGGTGGGACGCAAGCTGGAGAAGGTGGAGATGCAGCCGTACAACGAGCGGAACTGGCTGCAGTGACGATTCAACGGGCGATGTAGTCGGCCGACATGCGCACCATATCCACGCCTTCGGCGCCATCGGGCAGGACCTGGGCGATGCGCAGTTGCATATCGCCTTCGGGTGTCAGTCGCGTCGACAGGTCGCAGGTCTCGCCCAGTGCGTAGCCGTCATTGGAGGGGTCGAGCAGACGGACCACCGGTAACAACCGCTGACCGGGTTTGGCCTGTACAACGATCGCCAACTGATTGTTCGACAGGCGCACCAATGTACCGGGTGTAACCCAGCCCATGAACTGAATGAACACCTCGACCATGTCCTTGTCGAATTGCTTGCCCCGTTGCTGCCACAGGATGCCCAGCGCCTCGTGGTGTGAACGTGCGGCGTCGTAGACTCGGTGCGAGGTGATGGCGTCGTAGGCGTCGACAATGGCGACCAGGGAGGACAGCGGGCTGATCTCGGCGCCATGCTTACCGTGCGGGTAACCGTGGCCGTCGGGCCGTTCGTGATGATCGCGCACGGCCTGGGTAATGTTCTCCGAGACATCCGGGTCTTCGCTCAGCAGTTCATAGCCCACCAGGGCGTGCGACTTCAGATGCTCGAATTCCTCGGGGGTCAACTGTTCGACCTTGTTGAGAATGCTCGTGTCGAGTTTCATCTTGCCGAGATCGTGCAGCAGGCCGGCGACTCCGGCCAGTTCGATGTCCGGTTGTTTCCATTCCAGGGCATGCGCCAGCCCCATCGCCAGGATGGCGACGTTGATGCAATGCTCGGCGGTGTAGTTGTCCTGCTGTTTGATCCGGGTCAGCCAGACCATGGCCGCCAGGTTGTGCTCCATCGCGCTCGACAGTTCCTTGACCACGCTGCGGGCCGTGTGCACATCCAACTGACCGCCTTCGGCGAACGCCTTGATCAGTCGGCGGGCTTGTTTGTCCAACGCGATGTAGCCGCGCAGCGCGGCTTTCATGGTTTTGCGGTCGACCCGGGCACGACGCAGGATGTTCACCGGGTGGGTGATGGCGTCGCGGTCGGAAGGCTGACGCCCTCCCGGTGTGATTCGGGCATGGGAAGTGGGGGGAGCTTTGTTGAGGCTGCGTTCGAGGTCGATCACGACCCAGGCGCAATGCCGGACCAGCCAGAGCTTGGTGTCCTCGTTGTCGACCAGCACCCCTTGCATCATGAAGGGGGAATCTTCCCAGGGTTTATCCAGACGCGCGACGAAATGCCCCATCTGGACATGTCGGGGGTCGATTCGGGACTGGTTCTCCCACAACGGACCGACGGGAGTCGAAGACTGAGAGTGAATCATGACGTCCGGTTCGATGAGCGGCGCTCCGCGATTTCTCAACCCGAGCCACTCAACCACTGCTCCAACTGGCTGAACATGCTTCCAACCAGTTTAGGTCAACTCAAGCCCTCACACAGCCATTTTTTGTCACTGGAACGTCGTAAGAAAGTAACGACCAAAGTAGGAGTCCCGGCTGATGGCGCTCTCCGGCGGATTGGCGTACTCTGATTTTCAAGGCCCGACCGACCGCTGTCGGACACCCGCCGCAACCGGCTTCGCGCAAGCCGGGTTGGGCGAACCGTCCGCGCGGCCGGTCGGGCCGGCCTCGCGAATGGACAGGAAAGCCCAAAATGGCATCGCCCGGGGTCGTTTTACCGGTCGAATGTCAAAAAACCCGCGCAAAGCCCCATTTTCCCCGTATTCAACCGTCGAACAATGCGCTAAAGTCGAGAGCAATGCCGTTGGCAGGCTTTGTATGCGCCGAAACGGCATCGTCACCCATACAGCACTGAATCAACACATCGGGAAGCGAGCATGGCCAAGAAAACCACTGCGATTAAAGAACGTTACACCAAAACCCAAATCGTCTCCGAGATTGCCGAGAACACCGAACTGACCAAGAAAGACGTTCAGGCGGTTCTGGATGAACTGGGCGATCTGATCGAACGGCACATCAAGAAGCGCGCCTGTGGCGAATTCGTACTGCCGGGCATGATGAAGATTCAATCGGTCAAGAAGCCGGCCCGCAAAGCACGTCCGGGTGTGAATCCGTTCACCGGAGAGGAAATCATGATCGCGGCCAAGCCGGCGAGCACCGCCGTCAAGATCCGCCCATTGAAGAAACTGAAGGACATGGCCAACTGAGTCGGCCTTCCCCGACTCGATTGTGTTTGCCGGGTGCCCAAATCGTCGGGCACCCGGCTCGTCGGGAAGTTTAGGCTTCCCGGGTCCGCCACCCGCGCGGGGCACTCAGCCAGCCCGCCCCGATGACGACTCCGGCCGCCAGAGCCGCACTGGCCCAGAGGTTCACGCCCAGTCCCGTCAGCAGTACAAGCGTCACGCCCGCCGGTGAGATCACCCTCAAAGCGAACAGCCATACCGAAAAGCCTTTGGAATCACCCCCTTCCTGATACTGCTGCTTCAGCAGCGCCGGCAATACGAACCAGCCGGCGAACAGCGCCGTCAACACACCGCCCAGGGGCAACAGAATGTTGGTGCTCAGCCAGTCGAAACTGTCGAAGGGCGTTTTGCCAAACCAGTCGTGAAACAGGGTGTCGCTCGACCAGGCATTGAACGACAACACCGTGGCCATGCCCAGGCACCAGGCGAACAGACACAGCAGGACGGTGGCCTTGGTCCGCGCGATACCGGTTTTTTCCACCCAGAACGCGACGATGGGTTCGATCAGCGAGATTGCCGAACTCAGGGCGGCGAACGCCACCAGCAGGAAAAAAGCGGCGCCGAACAGGCTGCCGAACGGCATCTGGGCGAACGCCATCGGCAGGCTGACGAACATCAACCCCGGGCCGGAACCCGCGTCCAGTCCGTTGCCGAACACCAACGCGAAAATGGCCAGACCGGCCAGCAGAGCGACCAGGGTATCGGTCACAGCGACGATGCCGGCGGTACGCACCAGCGATACGCCGGACGGCATATAGGCGCCGTACGCCATGATCACCGCCATGCCTAGGCTCAGTGTGTAAAACGAATGGCCCAGCGCCACGACCCAGGCTTCGAGCGACAATCGGCTGAAATCGACGCTGAACATGAACGACAGGGCCGCCGGCAGGTCGCCTTCGAGTGCGCCATAGACCAGCAGCGCCAGAATCAGGGCGAACAGAGCCGGCATCATCAATTGAATCGCCTCGCCAATGCCTTTTTGCACACCCCGGGCAATGGTCCAGACGACGGCGACCATGAAGACCGTATGCCAGAGAATCAGCCGGGGCACCGAACCGAGCAGGCCATCGAATACAGCGGCCACCTCATCGTTACTGGCGCCGCTGAAACGGCCTTGGGCCATGCCCAGCAGGTAATCCAGCGACCAACCGGCGATGACGCTGTAAAACGACAGGATCAACAGGCCGTTGACCGCCCCGAGCCAGCCAATGGACTGCCAGCCGCGGCTGCGCCCGGACGCCTGAGCCAGACTGTCCAGCGCCCGAATCGGCGCTTCACGCGTCTGTCGGCCGATCAGCGACTCGGCGATGAACAGCGGCACGCCCACCAGGGCGATGGACACCAGATACACCAGCACAAATGCGCCACCGCCGTATTCCCCGGTGATGTAGGGGAACTTCCACAGGTTACCCAGACCGACCGCCGAACCGGCGGCCGCCAGAATAAACGTCAAACGACGGCTCCAGCCGCCATGAATGGACTGTTTTGTCATCTTGCCTCTCAGTGCATTTGCGTTGTTGTTTCCGTTCTTTCGACGGAGTGGCCCTGAACGGGCTCTTATCGGTGGGGTATTGAAAAGCGCGCAAGATTACTGAGGCGGGACGGGGCTGTAAAGCCGGCCCGGCGCCATTCGGGCACCGGGCCGTTCAAGTAACGTGGGATTGATTTTCTGATCAGGGAGCTGGCGGCGGGTCGCCCAGGGTCAGCACCCGGCGCTGCCCCAGATTAAGGGCGCGGAGCCGGTCACCATAGAGCTGCTCGAACAACGCATCGAACGCGCCACTGTCTTCGGCTTCGGTCAGGCCGCGCGACAATGCATCGCGCAAGTCCGGTGCATTCGGCGAGACATAGATCACGTTACGCAGCGGCGTTTGCACCAGCAGGTTCGGTTCGATGCGGAGGTTGGGGTACCGGTCATGGTAGGCGTCCCACTCGGGCAGGATCTCCATGACGCCGCGCGATACATAGTCGCAACTGCCCCGGGCCAGATGGATGAACAATTCCTCGTAGTTCTCGATTTTCAGCAGCTTGAACCCGTGCGCCTCCCACTGCTTGGTGATCCGCCAGGCCGAACCGGTACAACCGGTCATCGTCTTGAGTTCATCCATGGTGGTTACGCCCGAAAACGCATCGAGGGACTGTTCACTGACCAGATGCACGCGCTGGCCCAGCAGACCCTTATCCACTGAAAAATCCACCTTCAGGTAGGCTTCGTCGTAGGTCGGGGCATCGGGCAACATGACGACATTGATCAAGTCACCCCGCTTCAGCTCCAGTTCCAGGCGACGACGGGACATCGGCGCGTCGGACAGCGCCAGTTTGAAATCCGCCCCGCTGTGTTCCAGCGCCAAGGCGACCATGGCGAAGCCGTTCGCTTGACGCACATCCTGATCGGCCAAATGCCGGGGATAGATCGCCTGCAGGACGTCGGATTCGGCCTGTACGGGCACACCCAAACACAGGCACAACGCGGCCACGACCCATAATACGAACCAACGACGCCCCATGGTTCCGCCCCTCTTTTTAATTGGGGTTAGCAGGTACTCACTATAGTTGAGCCCTCCGGACCATACCATGGCCGGACATGCCCCTAAGCGACAGCCCCGACTACGGCTGTTTCGCATCGCCAAGCCCGGACTGATGCAATTCGTATCGATCCCGAATCCGGTTCAGGACTCCCCGACGCTCCAACCGTTCCAGGGCGGCATCGAACTCGGTGGCGAAGTCCGCCGGAAGCGATGCCCGACTGAGCAGAAAATGAATATCGGTCCGATACAGGGTTTCGACCGGCACCAGTTGCCCCCACTGCGGGTTACGACTGAACGATCGCGCGGCCACATAAGGGTCGGCCACCACGGTGGTCACCCGCCCGGCCTCCAGCATGCGGAAAGCGGCTTCCTCGGTGGGGAGCTCGAAGACCCGGTCGCGGAAATCCGGATCGCGTATCGCCCGTTCAAAATCCTCGCCGTAATAGTACCCCAGCACAGTCGCAATCCGTTCCCGTTCATTCCCGAGCGCCAACAGGTTCGACTCATCGCTCAACCGCTCGGCGTCCTCGGGTCGGGCAAACACCACAACGCTCTCCTGCCGATAAGGCTGACTGAAACGACCGTATTCATCGCGCTCGGGCACATAAGAGGCGCCCGCGATGACGTCCAGCTTTCCGGATTCGATGTGCAACAGGCGCCGTTTCCAGGGTACATTCTGGTAGATACGCTCACAGCCCATCTCGTCGAGAACCGCCTCGACCATATCGATATCGAGACCGGCCGGCCGGTCACCATTGTCGAGATATTGATAAGGCGGCCAGGGTGCCCAACCGACCTGCACAGGCCGTTCACAGGCGGCCAGCAGGGACACAGGCGCCAGCAACAGCCAGACGCCCAGAAAGAGAATGAACCTCATCGGCATGGTGTTCTGTCCCACAGCGTTCTGGAAAACGAGACAATCACTGGGATCAGTTTAGTTCAGATTCGACGGCGGGGCGGTAACAGTGTGCAACATACGGCCTGGAGGAGAGACGGGCGAGACAGACAACGGGCTAATTTTACCCGGAACATTTATATTGAATGAATCAACAGGTAGGGCAGAAGAGCGACAGCGTTATCTGCCGTAAGGAATATGACAAGTCTCCTGATTGGCCACTGGCTCGAACAACCGTCACGACTCCCAATGCCCCTAAGGCTGTGACGAGGAGGCCAAGCCCCTCCTTAGTGTGCCCTGTGGCCCATATCCGATCCGGAGTTCCAGGGCCGAATATTCTTCAATTGATCGGCCAAGTCATCTTCAGCGATCTCGGTATCATAAGCCGCCTGTGCGCGCAGCCAATACCCATTGGTAAGGCCGAAAAACCGGCACAGACGCAAATCGGTGTCCGCAGTGATTGAACGCTTTCCGGCAACAATCTGGCCAATGCGCTGGGCTGGCACACCTATTTCTTTGGCAAGCCGGTACTGTGAGATCCCCATCGGATCAAGAAATTCTTCTTTCAGTAACTCGCCGGGCGTTACGGCATCAATATTACGCATGAAGCTACCTTCTGGTGACAATCAACTATTTCAATGCCTTCCGCTCCCGACAGGGTCCCGCGGAAGCTAATGTGTCGCACCTCCAGTGAAGTAAGCCCGAATTATGTAGTTGTCTTTACTTGTCTCTATGGCCGTTGCGAACTCTACTTTTTTCTTTATTGCGGGGAAAAGCTCGTCCTTCTGCTTCATGATTCGCATGAACATCCGCTCGAGGCCTTCGAGCGCCTCTATGCTTGGCGCATACGGTCGCTGAGACTCAATGAATTTATGGAGCCTTCCATTTCGTTTTTTCCCGGAGCACAGCGACATATTCCATGCAGTTTTTACCAAGTCCAAATGTGCCTGCATTTCCTCCAGGTTGTTCACGTTTTCCAACAGGTCACCACCGACGGCTATGAGCATTTCCGACACTTTTTCCAAAATTCTCATACCTCCATGGTTTGGCTAAGCAGCGCTTTAGGCGGCAACGAGCTTCTTAACCTTGAGTTCGTTACGATGTTGTTCAGCATGCCAGAGTTCAAATTGGGACTGCTGATTCAGCCAGCTTTCCGCCGAGGTATCAAACGCGATAGAGAGCCTGATGGCCATTTCGGGGCTAATACCGGCCTTTCCGTTCAACACAGCACTCAGGGTTTTGCGACTGACTCCCAATGCTTCCGCAGCGGCGGTTACGGAGAGGCCAAGAGGATCCAGACACAGCTCTCGTATTACTTCACCGGGGTGGGGAGGATTGTGCATCAACATAGGCGGTACCTCAGTGATAATCTTCGTAGTTCACTATCTCGGCGTCTCCGTCCTCGAACCGGAACGTCACGCGCCAGTTGCCACTTACCGTTACCGACCAAATTCCGGCTCGATTGCCCGAGAGCTCATGCAGCCGAAGACCGGGCAAATCCATATCTTTAGCGTCCGATGCCGCATTTAGCCTACCGAGAATAAGCCGAAGCCTCTTAACATGAGCGGCCTGGATCCCTGCGGTGCTGCCGGACTTGAAGAACTTGGCCAAGCCCTTATGTTTGAAGCTTCGAATCATTCACAGATCGTACCCTGTAACGTATCAGGTGTCAATGCACATAACACCACTGAGTTCCAATCCCCACCCGCCCCAAAACATCACCGGTTCACTATACCCATCACACCTTAAAGGCACCGGTCATGTTTCAGGAACCCAGCGTTAATCGAACCGGTTGGCCCGAATATTCCGCGTGCCGACAACCTGCTCCCAAACAGCCAGCGCTCGACCGGAGCGGTCGAATGCAATCTGCGGGTCTCGCGCACTGCCGGTATCGTCGGCTTCGATGGATTCTGCTGACCCCCAGCCATTGTCCCGGGTATAGCGGTTGACCCGAATGTTGAACCGGCTGCCGTCACTGTGCTCCCACACCGCCAGAGCATTGCCTGCGCCGTCGAACGCTATCTGCGGGTCCGACGCGCCTCCGTCATTGTCGGTTTCGATGGTTTCCGCTGTGCCCCAGCCGTTGTCGGCATCAAAACGGTTGGCCCGAATGTTGAAACGCGTACCGTCTAGTTGCGCCCAAACCGCCAGGGCATTGCCTTCCCCGTCGACCGCGACCTGCGGGAGGATCGCATCGCCATCGTCTTTGGCTTCTATGGTTTCCGCCGCACCCCAGCCATTGTCCGCATCAAAGCGGTTGGCCCTAATGTTATAGTTCGTGCCGTCGTATTGATCCCACACCGCCAGGGCGTTGCCTGCGGCATCGAATGCGATTTGAGGGTCGGCCGCATCTCCGTCGTTCTCGGTTTCGATGGTTTCCGCTGCGCCCCAGCCATTGTTCGCATCAAAACGATTGGCCCGAACGTTATAACGCGTGCCGTCGTGCTGAACCCATACCGCCAGTGCGTTGCCTTCGCCATCGAATGCGATTTGCGGGTCTATCGTGCCTCCGGCATCTTCGGCCTCGATGGTTTCCGCCGTGTCGTTCCAGCCATGTTCAGGGTTAAAGCGGTTCGCCCGAATGTTGGTCCGTGTGCCATCGTTCTGACGCCACACCGCCAAGGCATTGCCTTCGCCATCGATCGCGATCTGAGGGCCTCTCGCATCTCCGGCATTGTTCGCTTCGATGGTTTGCGCGCTGCCCCAGCCGCTGTCAGTTGTATATCGGATGGCTCGAATGTTGAAACGCGTGCCGTCGTACTGCTCCCAAACAACAAGGGCATTGCCTGAACCGTCGAATGCAATCTGCGGGCTTTTCGCATCTCCGGCGTTTTCGGTTTCAATGGTTTGCGCGTTACCCCAGCCCGTGCTGGGGATATAACGGTTGGCTCGAATATTCAAACGTGTGCCGTCGTCCTGCTCCCAAACCGCCAGAGCATTACCGGAACCATCGAACGCGATTTGCGGGTCCGTAGCCGGGCCGGCGTTCTGCAACTCGATCGTCTCCGCCGCGCGCCAAGTGCCCTCGCGTACGCTAAAGCTCCACGAGTGGCTGGATGCCATCGGCTCGCCGGACAGGTCCGCTATGCTTGCATCCAGGGTGACCTGGTATTCACCCAGCAACCTCATGGGCTGTTCCGGCGTGATAGTCACCGTATTGTTGGCGCCGTCGAAGCTAACGGTACTGGCCTGTTCCTGACCATTGCGTGTTAAGTGCACGCTGCTTGAGTCTACGCTGGAGCCAAGCATGTCTGTATTGAACTCGGCGGATGCCACCTGATCCGGTTCGACAGCGGTGGCGCCGTCGGCGGGTGTGACAGAACGGACGTCCGGGGCGCTTTCGCCAACGTCGTCCGTGCAGGCACTCAGCAGGGATACGAAAATGGCCGCTATGACCAAGTGGGCGCGGGTTATAGGCATGAAGATTCTCCTGACTCCTTGTCTTGCTGCGCTGGACGTACCGCCCTGGCAGACACTGTTCCGCGCCAAACTAGCATTGAGTATATTTGATGATCAATCCACCACTTACAACAAGTGTGTGTCAGACCTTACTTTGTGCTCTTATTCACAAACATAAGTAGTGAAGACCTTCCAAAGTACGGATTCACCGATTAGGCAACGCATATTTCGATTGCGTGCTCGCACCGTCTTCAAAAGACCACAAACTGTAATGACTGCACCATCCCTGTGAACAACATCACGGACACCCGTGCACGCAGAATGGATACTCCTTTTCTCTCCTAAACAGGGAAAGGATTATTATGGCCGATCTCAAGTTCAACCGATCAGCGGGCATTCTCACCTGGGGTGACAAGGGTCGATGGGAAGCCGTCAGCGGGCCTCACCCACCAGGTGAACTACCCACGGGTACATACAAGCTAGGGCGTCGTGAAGTGACGCCGTACTCCAGTGCAATCGCTTCTTCATTCCGTGACGAAACAGGGAAAGGGTTCTTCATTCCGATCTACCCGACTTTCTCGACCAATAGGGGCAAAGAAGGCGGCCGACTGGGCATTCATCCAGATGGTGGGGTTTACGGAACTCTTGGCTGTATAGGAATTCGAAGTGGTGCAGCCAGCTTCTACCGACTTCTCAAGGCGACAGGTACCGATGCCAGCCTGACACTGGAGGTGTATTAGAATGAAGCACCTAGTCACTCTAGTAATCATTTTTTCACTAGTAGCTTGTAGTACAAACTCGATCAAACCGGGTGAACCCGTGGAATTTGATATCCATTGGCGAGAGGGCAAACCTACCCTGCGATCAACCCACCTTCGAGAAGACTTCCAGAAGCGCACTCACTTCGGGCCTTACGCTCCAGAGATTGCTCTAATGCTGGTTCCATCAGAAGGCACGGAGAAGGAGTCTCAGCAGTGGCGAGAGGTGTTCGAAGCGGACCCGGAAAGTCGAACATTTATAGTCGTTATGGCCGATCTGACGGGTCTAAGGAAGGATTACTACTCTGTCGATGTAAGTACCGCCGAGCGATTATACGAAGGGCGCAGCAATGAATTTCACATTCTGCTACTGGACAACTCGGGGCGGCTTATTCTGGAGTCTGATGAGGTAGTGCCTGCTGACGTTATTCAAGAGCACTTTCCAATTGATACGGAATACAAGGGACCGGTTGATTGAATACGACGATGACACTACGGTACGTTCATTTGTGGAGGCCAGTAAGCTTGATTGGGTTTCTAGACGTAATGGCTGAAAAGCAACCGTCAAATTTTTACTCGAAGCATTCGAGACAGAATGCGTGACAGTCACTCATTGACCTGTGCAAAGACCATCATTTTAAAATACCGAACCAGAATGGAATTGGCCGCTCAAGGATTCTAACCATGTTATTTTTCCGAATATTAACGCTAGTGATCATCTCTTCGGTAACTGCGGCCTGCGCCAGCACTCCTCCCTGCCAAGACCTTACTGCCTGGTATGAGTTCACCGAAACAGAGTTTTGCTTTCCTAAAGAAAGCGTCGTTCGTTTGAACCACCTCAATCTGTCTGAACCAGGGGCTGAGATCGAGTTCAATCCTTCCGTCATGGAAGGCTCGTTTAGTGTCAGTTTTATTCGTCAATCAGACGAATCGGGACTAAGCGAGCTGAGCGGTCGGTTTAACAAATCCGTTCCGGACTTTTTGATCAATCTGGATGAAAACAGCTACTCCGATTCGGATTGGCAGCTTATTTCTTCCGTGCTCCGGTTGGAGTCAAACACGATGATAAAACGATTCGGTTCCAACGACACCCCTATTGTTGCAATCATTCACCATCCCGAGCCACTGAGTTCAATCTATATCCTTACCTCCGGCACTGATAGTCACATCCTTCTGGCCGGTGAACTGACAGAAAGCCAGGTAGAGTGGTTAGTACCTCAACTTTCGGAGTTCGTTTGAGCATTCCAGGCATGGTCAACACCCGTGCTCAAGACGCATCGACAACGCATCCAGTTGTAGCGACCGTGTGAAGAACTCTGTCATGCGTTCGTCGATGGCGTCCAGCACGTTTCCTTTCAGTGCTTGATCCAGATCGTCCGGCCACACGGTATCCAGGGTCTCCCAGATCAGCGCCCGGAACAGCCACCATAACCGATGGGCGAAGTTCAACGTAGTCAGTTGCGCCTCCATGTCCGACCGATGATCACAGACTCGTCGCTCCCCATCCTCCAGCATCGCTGCGACCAGGATCAGGTAGCGCATCGCCGCCAGATGGATCGACGCCGTGTGCGAGGCGAAGGAGATGGTTTGTTCCCGCAGCAAGCCCAGATGCTGCTTGGCCTCCTTGAAGTACACTTCGATGCTCCAGCGCAGCGCATACAGCTCCAGGATCTTGACGAGACTCAGACCGGTATCGGTGGACAAGAACAGCGCCCAGTCCTTCTTGCCCACCGTGGACTTTGATCCATCCGCAACACCCCTGACGAAGACCAGACGGACCGGTCGCCAGTTCTGAGGTTCCCCTTTGGCCGAGACATCCAACTGAACGTCAATCGACATCGCTTGGTACGGCAGGTTGTTGACCTTGCGCCAGTTCAGGCGCGCCACGCGTTGATGCAACTCCTTGGCTGTGAGCATGATGGCTTGTCCGTTCTCCGAGAACCGGTACTTCATCTCGTTTTTCTTCATGCGCAGGATGGCGGTCACCGCCACTTCTTGACTGGTGCGGATCATGGTCTTGGTGCCGAACCAGGCGTCGCCCAGCAGATACTCCGCGTTCAGGCCCAGACGACGGGCGCGTTTCAACATGTTCGCAGCCATCTCGGGCTTGCTGGACCGGGTGGCCTCCCGGAAGCGGCGCGCCACCACACAGCGCTGGTCGTCGAAGTCTTCCTGCGGCGCCTGGACCCGGCTTTGGCCCACATAAAGCTGAGAGTCCAGCGGCAGGAACGCTTGTTCGGTGGCCAGTCCCAGCGTCAAGACCTGGTGCCCAAGGACATGACGGCCCTCGGTGTGGTCGAAGTGGCTGGACACTCCTTCCATCTTGCAACCTCGGCGCGCCTGGATGGAGTCATCCAGAACGTAGGCCCGAACTTGATGTTGGGCCACATCTTGCTGACGGTACACCGACTTGGCGGTCTGGCCGTGCAGGGCTTGCCAGTTCAGGTCGTTCCGTTTGAGCAGGTCGTACATGACGTCCTTATTCGCCTGGGAAAACAGGTCCAGCCCCTGTCGCGAGAACATGGCGATGGACTGGACCTTGAGCCAGCGCCAGACCATCAGCAGGAATACGACCTCGGTCACGGGCAGCCCGGTGCGCTTGTTGAAGCCGACTTTTCTGACGAGCGCGTTCAGGTTGAGCTGTTTCCAATGGTTGGCGAATACGTTGTCGATGAAAGCCTGGGATTCGTGAAGCACTTGCCGGATCAGAGATGGCAGTTCCGGTTGTCTTGTGCGAGAATTCATGTGGGCCTCCGTTGGTGATTTGTCGTTTGGTTTAGTCGCCTTACATTTTACCAAACGGCAGGCCTTTTTTGTTTCTAAATCAATCGGTTATCAGCGCTATTCAGCTTCGAACGAACTCCGAAAGTTGAGTTAGTACGACACATCAGATTGTAACTTTACATACCGGGGCGGAAATTGGTACTGATCGACTTGCTTAAACTCGTAATACTGAACGGTGCCCCACATTGAAGCTGGTAAGAGAGCCTCATGTGCGGCGCTTTCTTTATTCCTCTCTTGGCGGGCCTCATGCTCTGGGTCAATCGGAAAATGCCTTCGAATCACTTCAGCAGGCAACACCTCATCGGACTCAAGAATGAGGTGTCCATTGCAATCCAGTAGCAGGATGTGAAAGCCTTTTTTGCGACCTTGGTAAAGCCGTTTCACGGTTTCGACGTCAACGTGATAATAATGCTCCCTCTCGCCGGACAGGTCCGCGATTACCCCGATAAAAGTGCGTGCCTCTGAATCGACCTTATCCAACTCGCGGTTCTGCTCAAGTTCCTTCTGGGTGCCCTTTGATGGAACCAGTATAAGAACAACCTCTGGTTCAATGGGGCCGTACAGAGTGCGTTCCTGGAAGTCCTCACGGAGATGGGTAGATCTCACGGTGAATTCGCTATTCACCGACTGTATCTCAAACTCCACGGGCTCGCCCTGTTTGGTTGGGGATGTAGTGCAGGCTCCCAAAGTGAGCGTGAGAGCCAGGGCCATTAAACGCCGCATGTCAGTAGACCTCCAGTGTCAGGTTCGCACTGGTCCCGGTGGCTGCCAGCACTCGATAGAAACTTGCGGCCCCACTTCGAATGCCGATGCAACCACGGGTGCCGCAGGTCCCGCCGATCTGTTGAATTTTAAATCTGCCATGATGGTCCTTTTCCTTATCGAGTGGGGCCCAAGAGTATCCTGGCCACAGTCGCGGGTGTCCGTGACGTAATTCACAGGAGTGAGCCGAGGCTTGAGGTTACGCCCTTGAAACTGGCAAACAGCATGACTTTCAGTAATTTAGACGGGTCGGCCAGTGCTGTCGTTCTGATACACCTCATGAAACACGCTCGTATCGATCCAATGTTCAATAAATAGTGGATGGTGTGCTCAAACATACCCTGCTGAAGTCAGTCTTCGAAGTTGATGACCAAGGTTACAGGGACACCTGTCGTAACCACTTTGTTGGATACCCTCACGACGATATGCCGTCCGGCCAGGCGTTTCAACTACAGGATTACCTTAAGTTGCTGGACTGGACTGGCCGACAACTGCGTAAAGGAAAACGCGCTACAATTGAGAAGGCGTTACCTCCCATTTTGATCGTCTGAACTTCGACCCTGACAAGTGGCTCTATTCTTCTACACACTATGAGTTCTCTTTCAAAGGCTTTGTTGGAACCGTACACGCCATGGTCAGCGCCCGCCGAAAACTCGGGTACCAACGAACTCCCGGCCTTTCGGCCGGCCTGTTGCTGACCTAAACAACCCTCCAATCCTTTTCCAAATTCTGAAATCACCTTCAGGGTAAAGCTGTGGATAAAACCTAGCGTTTCAGACCGAATACCAAGTAATTTTTATTCTTCCCCGGCCAACTGGACTCACATGCTTGGAGACTTCGATCGATCAATGCACGCAACGCGGAATCTTTGCTATTCTTGGTGTCCTAATAGTCCTTAGTCCCTGCATTGGACACCTCGTCAGTTTGACTTTTGTGTCCGTTAAACCGGGTCAAGTTCAACGTCTGACAACAGCTACTTGTAGATGGTTTCTACACTGTCGCATTTTCGAGGACTTTGAGCTCTCGATCCCACCACTCTAATGCAAGGGTGAGAGCCTTTTCTGGAGATACACCAGCACTCTCTCCCCTGCGCTTAGTGAGAGTAGCCACCTCCGTTGTCACCAATAAAGCTTCTCCTGAACTAACAGCAAGAACAGACCCGTCACTTAACTCCAGTAGACTCTCTTTACGCACAGTCTCCTTTTCAAGAGAACTATCATATTCCTTAAGAATTGAATTCCTCTCTCTCTCGATGAAGTTGTAAAACATCGGGTCGTCCTTCCATGCTTGGAACCTCTGGTCCAACAGGCGTTGAAAGGGTTCACCTAGCACCTTTGCATCCACCTTTCTTAATACATGGCCTATCGACCTGAGCATCGCTAATGCCGCAAACCACATGATTTTCGCATCTTCTATGCGTTCATCAGAAAGCGCAGTCTCCAGAGAATCCCTTGCGTATGTACAGTCGTAGAATACCTGTCTAGCTTTCATTCAACTCTCACTTAATGCCCGGCTATGGGGCGGTCTTGTAGTCGCGAAGCGGCGGAAAGGCCGTCCCAGCTCCGAAGGGGCGACAACAGCCGTTTGTTAGGCCTACTCCCTCGGATCACGATACTCAATAAGAGGAAACCCTCTAATGTCCTGGAGCCGTAAGAAAATTTGAAAAATACGTGCCGCAATTTTTTGCCCAGTTGAATTCCTGATTCTACGCATTGTGGCCTCCAGGTCACCCCGAAACTGAGGCATCTCCGTTCGATACTTGCTTGATTCAGATATAACCCAGCTGAAATCTTTCCTTAGCTCCTCTGGAAACTCTTTCTCATGAAGTGGTAAAAGCGTCAACACAGCCGTTTGTAGTCTCGCTCGAACGTCCCCTTGACCGGTACACAGTTGTTGCACAGCTAAGTAAACTCTTTCATTAACTGACTCTGCTGCTTGCCGTGTTTCTACACTTTCCTCAGACCTTGTTCCAAATTCTTCCATACTTGGCTCCCAACGCCTAACGCGTTCACTCAGTTTATTCTGGGGCAACCGTAGAACCCAATACGCACCAGTGCTTTGGGCAGTCAACTTCAGCGACAATTAGGCATTTTTCAGAGCAAGCGGAACTGCCTTGTGCTTGATCTAAAAACCACCTTCGGTTGTCGGTTGAAGTCAGCTTATTCATAGCCACATGGGAATGCCTCGCTAAGCGCGTACATTGAGAGAAGCGCTGCAGGCCTATGCCTATCCGCGGGAATTCGCTTGAGGTAGGCGGTAACTATGTCAGCAATTTGGTGCCCAGTAGCCTCTGGAGGCATGCAGACTTCTAGATCTGTGGTTGCCTGGCCCGTTCCTTTGAGCAATGAGTACGTTTCGAATCCACCCATAGCAAAAAAGTAACAAGACACTGAGTTCGATTCGCAGATTTCGAGTAGCTCGTTTCCGGAAATATGCCAGCGATAGTTTGAAGCCTTTCCGAAGGCAGTGCAGCAAACCAACATTGCAGTAGCGAATCCGATTGACTTAAACGTACAGCTCATAGCGACCCCTTCATTCTAGTGCCTAACAGCGCCGCTCAGCACGCGCGGCTGCGAAATGGAGGCGAAGCCGCAATGTAGTAGACGTCGCTGTGACTGACTTGGTTATATTCGTCACTCAACCTCATAGATATTCTTTACTCTGCGTCGATTGAACTCGTTTTCTGAAGCAACTTCACGCAATGCTGTCTCGACATTTTGCACAATAGCCGCATAACGTTTTCCGTCCTCCGGATTAGAAGATTGCAAGTCCCTGAACATCAACAACCCACCTCTTAGCTTAACTGTTAAATTTTCGGGAGAGCTTTTCATCCAGACCTTAAAGTCATCTTTGGAAAGAGATTCCAGATATTTGATGTCTTCTGGATTCCACCCATGCTGAGTAGCAATCTTTTCCGCTACCTCATCAATACTAAATGATTTTGCCTTATCTGCTATCTGATCGATTCCATTGCGAAGTGCTGGATTTTTAATCCGCTCATACCTCATAGGATGCGTCCTATCCACCATTCCAAGGGAGTGTTGATGCACTTTTAGGTATTCAGAGACATAACCTGAAACGTCTTCACCGAACTCTTCCAAAGTATCAATGGCGGATGAAAAGTCGCCTAGTGAAACTCGGGACAGGTCACCAAGCGCCTCGATCAATGCACCCTTGAACTCATCCAGGTTGTCTTCAAAAGAATCAGTGTAGATACCCCAAGCCTCACTGAATTTGGAGGACACCTCAAGGTTAATTTGGTTTTGCGAAATTTCTTCGAGATCGCGTTTTAATGCTTCCTCATCGATTAGACCGCTTTCCAAGTACCTAGATATATATGGATCGAGATCAAACCCTCTCAATTGTAGATTCGATGATATAGTTCTGAACCGGCGATCTGCTGGATTTTCCTCATCTTCTTTCTTTGAAAAATATGAAAGCCATGGATTACCACTTAAACGCTCAACAATACCCCTAAAATCTAAATGAGGGTCTTGATCAAAGTATCCCCAAGCAAGGACTGCAACATGGGTTGCAAATGTTTGGCGAGTTATTTCGTGGACGTCAGAAAGAAGCTCATCGAATCGATTGAGAGTTGATTTCATTTTCATGAGGACTCGAATATTTACTATCCCAAGCTCCTCTGCAACCCGTAAAACAGGTTTAAAATCTACGGACGCACTATCGAAGACAAGTTGGAAGTTTTCCCGCACTGCCGGAAGCATCGTCAATTCGATGTCCACGACCTTTTCTCGATAGGTTTCGTACGCCTTTTGCTCCTCCTCGCAGCTCAGGCTTTCTTGGTTGAAAATTAAAATTACCTTGCAGTGCTTCCTTCGAGCCAACTCATCTACTAAGCCCATAACCTCTTTAATACTGAGGCTATCTTGTTTTCTTTCTAAGTCATCGAAGCAAACGATGTAGTCCTGCACCAAGCCATACTCAACAGATCCAATCAGTCCGCTGAATTTAGTAAGGTAAGGAATAGAGTCGGCATGTTTAGAGAACCATCCTAGCCAAGGGCTACGCCTTTTAGCTTTGGAAAGACCCTCCCGAATCCACGGCACACGATCCATTAGTGACGTTGATTCTGAAAAGGACTCATCAAATGCTTTCTCTATGACATCTTTCGCCTGAACCGCTCGAGCTTGCTGAAAGACTTTTGCCTTTACGCCTTCCAAGGACGACTGGCCAAAAAGCGATACGTAGCTATATGCAATCTGATGAAGACCATTTTGTCTGATCTTGCGGTCAATGTAGGCGTCCCAGAAATGGGTCTTGCCCACGCCCCAAGCACCTTTGAGTACGGCAACTTGTTCCTTGGAGGAGAGAAAGGAATCCAAAGATGTGGAAAGTTGTTGCATATAGCACCCAGAATATAACGCCCGGCTAACCGAGCAAATATTTGATGGCGGCTTTTGTGCGTGTTTTTGCACAAAAGGTGACAGCGGAAATTTGTCCGGTGCAGCCGTTTGTATGACGCGGTTTCAAGTAATAAGTGCAATCCATTCATGCGGCAAGCAAATCTACCTGCCGCCCCAAAAATAGTTCGTTCGGCGACTTCCCGCCTCGTGTAACTCTTGGTCTTGAGTTCAACCTGTCCATGACAAATTGGATCTCTTCATCGGTCACTTTGTTGAAGTCAGTTCCCTTGGGAAAGTATTGGCGAATTAGTCCGTTTGTATTCTCATTGATTCCGCGTTCCCAGGAAGCGTATGGATGTGCGAAATAGATGTCTGCTTTTAGGCCTGCCGCGATGGCTTCATGTTCGGCAAACTCCAGGCCATTGTCCAAGGTTATGGTCTTTACCTTGTCCCGATACGATGCCAGGTTTTCGATAGCCGCATCTGCCAGTGCATCGGCACGCTTGCCTGGAAGCTTCGCTATCACAGTGTACAGTGTTCTCCGCTCGACCAACGTTAGAAGCGCACCTTGACGGCCTTTGCCTATTACCGTATCGCCTTCCCAGTCACCGATTCGGTTGCCCCTTTCAACAATCGCAGGACGGTCATCAATGCTTACGCGGTTCTTGAGCTTGCCACGGCGATCATAATGGCCGTAGCGCTTTCGATAAGGCTTTGACGCCACTCTCAGGTGTGTGTAGAGGTCCCCTCCATTGGCCTTGTCTGCGAGTATGATCTGGTAGATCGTCTCATGATGCAGTGACACCCCTATATGCCTTTCCAGATAGTCTGCGATCTGCTGTGGACTCAGATCCTGACGAATTAGCCGTTCAATCATATCGTGGATGCTCTCCGTGACCTTGAACGCCTTGTAAGCCTCGTGACGGCGTTTATCGGTAAGTTCCTGGGCTTGCTTGGGTCTGTAACCACGCAGCCCTCGGTTCCTTTTCAGTTCTCGACTGACAGTAGAGGCACTTCTACCCAACACATCTGCAATGTCTTTTTGTGAATGCCCGGCTTTCATAAGCGCGTAAATTTGGTATCGTTCGTTCTTGGTCAGCTGGTGGTAACTCATAAGTGCTTTTTCTCTTGGCGGAGGAAAGCGCCGAGTCTACCAGCTGACCTCCCTCTCTATCCAATTGCACTTATTATACGAAACCGCGTGATCAAAATCCTTCGATTTGAGGGATTTCAGTAAAACGATATAGTGGAGCCCAACCTGTCCCACCAGGTTTCAGTTCAGTAGCTCGGTGCAGCACAGGCTCAGACATGGTCTAGACCGTTAACAAGCGTGAGCGCTGAACTGATCTTCTTCGTTAACTCGAACAGTCGAAGGGGCTCCTAAGCCCGAATGTAGCAAGGGTGAGATATGAACTCAATTCCCAATCGTTACAGCAAGAAAACACAGCGCCACGTCGGTATCGATGTGGGTAAATCCACTTTCGATGTCCACATCTATGAGCTCGACGTTCACTGGCAATCAGCCAATGATGAGTCGGGTATTAAAAAGTTAGTTTCTAAACTCAATCGCTATAAACTGACTCGGGTCCTTGTTGAGGCTACCGGTGGTTATGAACGAGCCCTCGTTGAAGCCTGTGCTGAGCAAGAACTGCCTGTCATCGTGGTACAGCCGGTCCAGGTTCGTCAATTCGCCCGAGCCCAGGGTGTTCTGGCAAAGACCGACAAGATCGATGCCCGGATCATTGCTGAATTTGGGGTTGTCATGCAGCCCGAGCTACGGCCTATCAGCAGCAAAAAAGTCAGGTATGTCAGGGACTTACTGTCTCGAAAGCGGCAATTGAATGAAATCCGTACTCAAGAGCTCAATCGCCAGCACAAAGCCCCCAAGGCTCTCGTTGCTACGCACAGGCGCTTCCTGAAGACGATCGACAAAGAGATCGAGTGGGTCAACGAACGGCTTCAGAAAGCCGTTGCCAGCGTTACAGAGTGGCGCCGTACCCATGACATCCTACGTTCGGTGCCCGGTATTGGTGACGGTGTTGCTTTTACCCTGCTGGGTGAACTCCCCGAGCTGGGGCGTCTCACCAATCGTCAGATCGCGGCTCTTTGTGGGTTAGCACCCTTCAATCGAGACAGCGGTCAACTTAAAGGTAAGCGTCGAATCCGAGGTGGTAGAGCCCCCATACGAACGGTCTTATACATGGCCATGATGTGTGCCATTCAGCACAACCCAGTCATGAACCGGTTCTTCAACAAATTGGTCGCTCAGGGCAAACACAAAAAAGTCGCCCTGACCGCATGTATGCGAAAAATGATGACGATCCTGAACACCATGGTGAAGAACGATAGCGAGTGGTGTATCAGCTAGGCGTTACAAAATTTGGGGCAGATTAGGTTGACTTGGGGTCACAGTCGCTTGTTAACTTTAGACCTTTCTCCATGCCGCTTTAAACTGAGAGCGACCTGGAACGGGTTCTATCATTTCTCTTTTTTGGAGTCGTTTGAAGACAGCTTTCATCGAGTTCTCTGACCTAACTCCGCACAAGGCACGAGCTTCCCTATTAGTTATTTCTGGATTTTTGCCTAAGAACTCCATCACAATCTCTTCTGGGGAAGCCAGTTTTTGGTGTGGAATCGTGACCAAAATAGAGCTTTGCTGCTCCACTATTATGGGGTCATGTAACCGCAATTTCCTCATTGCATCGAACGCAGTATTCAATCCCTCTCCGACGTCTTTGTTTGGTGGGTTCGGGAATTTATTTATCAGCCTGACCAGCTGTTGATTTCTAGCGAATTGCGAATGTAAGACATTATCTCTTGTTATATGTCCAGCAAATCTTCCGGGGCTTTCTATTTCAATTCGATTGTCGAAAATTCTAACCTGAACATCGGTAGCGATACTATAATCACGATGCAATACTGCATTTGTTATTATTTCGTGAAGTGTTTCAGCTGGGTATTGAACATCCATTAAGCTTGCTTCTCCAAGCTTTTTAATTTCCTCAACCAATTCTTGAGTCTTTGCTACCGCATCATAAACTAGCTTGTATGCCCATCCTTCTATTGTTATCGGATCAAATGCCAAGTGATCTCTGCTTGGTTCATTTTCAATTGTCTTATACCTAAATATCTTGATCGCTGTTCTTTTTGGAAGAAGTGCTTGGGGCTCTTCCGAAAAAAGCAGCACTCCACAAACTGTTGGGCTATCGTCAATTATTAGTTGCTGTTTACGAAGCCAAGGTTCAGGCTCAGCAATGGGCACGACACCCATGAGAAAGTCCAGAGTAACTGAAGAGTTCTCGATTACATCAAGACTGGCTTTGACCTTATATGTTTCGTAAGAGGAAATTCCTTTATCAAGGCGTAACTTTTCATATGCCTCGTCTGTATCTATGGGTAGCTTTTGTGCTCCTTTGCGAACATAAGCAATCCCATCAGTAGACTTTGTGATAGCAGCATTCCGTAGAACCTCAATTTTCAGGACCAGGCCTGACTCCCCCTGACACTCCAAGAACGTTGTCGATATAAAATCTGCGAGAGGCGCAATCTGATTCAACATTTGCAGCACGCTGTTCGCTTCTTCTACATCCGAGAATCCATCCCAAGTGCGTTCTTTAGTTGCCCCATTCTGTGATTCACGTACTCCGACAAAGATTTCTCCGCCCGCTGCATTCGCAAATGCAGAGATTGATTGGCTCAGTTTTGAGGGCGCAATTTCCTTTGCCTTAAGGTCACTGAAATGATCCTCCTCTACGGAAAGGACTTTATCCCGCTCTTCCTTACTGATTGATACCCTCATAGACCTCTACCTTTTGAAAGTTAACGCTATTTTTCATCGTCGCCTGCGCCCCTTATTCCGACACATTTACCCTTCAACCTTAGCACGCTGCCACAGCGAGACCCAGCTAACAAAGCACTTTCAGCCCAATTCGATGAAGCAGAAAGCCAGATATCAAATCCGGAAAAACCGTCTCATACGACGACTATCCCCGAGATCAGAGTCCTCCCCGACGCATATCTCGGGTTTTTTTTCGGGATATGCGTCACCCATGAGATAAGGTGTAGAAGTTTTTGTGACTGAGTGCAAGGTTTTGAACGCGAGCTGTTTCAAACGTGTCCGCTTTAGCGAGTGGATTTACCTTGGAGGTACCTTAAAGACACCCTCTCCCTACCCCTCTCCCGCAAGCGGGACAGGGAGCCAATAGCCGGCAAAAATTCATTGATTTTTACAGTGTTTCATGCGTGAATTGACGGGTGCGTTTTGCGCACGGAGCGCTTAGTAAAAGTAAGCACGAAACACAGAGAGAAGGTCGCACTATCGATATAGTTTGATCGTTATTAAATAGGCGCTACCTCCGGGTGCTGGCACACCCGAAGGCAGCTTGCCATCACAACCTGAACAGGAGGTCATAATGGCTACGTGCAATAGTACGCCAGAATCCCGCTCGTCCCAAAATAATTCCCTTTTTGTCCTGTCCCATCCCGTACGTCGTCGGGGTGATTTCTATTCGTTGAGTGATCTGCATGAGGCTGCCGGGGGTGACCCGGGGTTTCACCCTGAGCGGTTTTTGGAGTCGCCGGTGGCGGAGGCTTGGATGGCGGATTTGGAGGGTCGCGCACGGTGTGCGCTCGTACGGGAGGAGGATATTGGCGGTCGCGCACGGTGTGCGTTCGTACGGGAGGAGGATACTGGTGGTCGCGCACGGCGTGTGCTCCTACAGGATGAGGGTGGGCGGCCGGTGGGGTCGGTTTCGGTGTTTGGGCGGCGGGAGTTGGTTCAGGCTTATGCGCTCTGGATTGGCGATGGCTTCGCTTTGGCGGTGTTGCGGGCTTTGGGTGAGCCTTCCCGGCCCGCGGGGTTGGATTCGGCGCCGCATACCCGGTATGAGCTGGGGTATGTACGCGATTTGCGGTGGGATGAGGATCGGCCGGGGGATATCGCTTGGTGGGAGTTCGACGGGCAGGATGAGCTGACGGCGGAGGAAGCCGCGGGGCGTGGGCGGGATTTCTTTGAGCAGACGCGGCGTTTGGCCCGGGTGAACCCCGGGGATGCGGAGATGGCGTTGAAGTACAGTCTGCTGCGGTTGATGGATGGGAGTTTTCCCGGTCGCGGGTTTCGTTATTGTGAGATGGTGTTTTGTGAGTGGTTGAGTCGGGCGGCGGTTGTGGGGATGGCATCCAGCGGTAGTGAGGAGCTGTCATTGGAGAAGGGTTAGGAGAGCGCTTTTGGCGCTCTACCCTCACCGACGTGTCGGACCACCCAGCCCTCTCCCGCAAGCGGGAGAGGGAGTAATGCGTTACAACCGGTAGACCCGTGCTTCGAACGGGCGCAGGCGGCCCATTCGGGTTGGGGTGTGGTCGGCAACCAGGTAGTTGGCCAGTAGCAGGTTGTGGCGTCGCAGTTCGTCGTCGAGGTCGCTGAAGTCGGCGACTTGGTCTGTGAGGTTGCACAGCACCAGGAAGCGGTCGTGGCCATCGGTTCTGCGGTAGGCGTAGAGGCTCGGGTGGTCGTCCAGCACCAGGTCGTAGCGGCCGTACACCAGGCCCGGTTCTTCCCGCCGTAACCGGATCAGCGCTTTGTAGTGGTTCAGTACCGAGTCCGGGTCGTCCTTCTGGGTGTCCGCGTTCAGGTGTGTGTGGTTCGGGTTGATCGCCAGCCAGGGTGTGCCTGTGGTGAAGCCGGCGTTGGCGTCGGCGGTCCACTGCATCGGGGTGCGCGAATGGTCGCGGGCGCTATCCTGAATGTGGGCCAGGATGTCGGCGTCGGTCCATCCCTCGCGGCGTTTCTGTGCGGCCAGGTTTTTGACCGCGACGTCGTCGAACTGGTCGAGGTGGCTGAACGGGTAGTTGGTCATGCCCAATTCCTGGCCCTGGTAGATGAAGGGTGTGCCCTGCATCAGGAAGTAGAGCGTGGCGATGGCTGTGGCGCTTTCACGCCAATAGCATTCCGGGTCGCCCCAGGTGGAGACGATGCGCGGGATGTCGTGGTTCTCGACGAACAGGGCGTTCCAGCCCCGGCCGTCCAATCCTTGCTGCCAGCGGGTCAGCGTCTTTTTCAGTTCCGGCAGGTTCAGGCCATGTTCGGTATCCGAGCCCCAGAGTTTGAGCTGTTCGAACTGGAACAGCATGTTGAACTTGCCCTGTTCTTCGCCGACCCAGTTCAGCGCATCGATGACGCCGACGCCGTTGGCTTCGCCGACGGTCATGATGTCGTAATGCGCGAAGGTGCTTTCGCACAGGTCGGCGATGTAATCCTGAATGCCGTCGGCGTTGAGGTGCATCGGTGTCGAGGGCACCGTCTCCCGACCGTCCGGGTTGGGCATGTCCGGCAGGCCCGGCGTTTTCTTCAGGTGGGTGATGGCGTCGATGCGAAACCCGTCGACGCCTTTGTCGAGCCACCAGCGGATCATGTCGTACACGGCCGCGCGCATGTCGTGGTTGTCCCAGTTCAGGTCCGGCTGTTTGCGGGAGAACAGGTGCAGGTAATATTCGTCGGTGGTGTCGTCGTGGCACCAGACGGATTCGCTGAAGATGCTTTCCCAGTTGTTCGGTGGGCCGTTCTTTTTACCTTCGCGCCAGAAGTACCAGTCCCGTTTCGGGTTGTCTTTCGACGAGCGGGATTCCTGGAACCAGGGGTGTTCGTCGCTGGTATGGTTGATCACCAGGTCAAGCAGGATGCGCAGGCCGCGCTGATGCGCCTCGAAGAGCAACCGGTCGAAGTCTTCCATCGTGCCGAAGTCGTCGAGGATGCCTTGATAGTCGCTGATGTCGTAGCCGTTGTCGTCGTTCGGTGACGGGAAGATGGGGCTCAACCAGAGTACGTCGACGCCGAGGTCTTTGAGGTAATCGAGTTTGGCGATGATGCCCGACAAATCGCCGATGCCGTCGCCGTTGCTGTCCATGAAGCTGCGTGGGTAGATTTGGTAGACCACGGCTTCTTTCCACCAGGTTTTTTGCATTGGGGTTTCCGGGGGTTGAGTGTTGGTAGTGTGTAGGGCAGAAGAGCGAAGCGATATCTGCCAAGTGGGCGAAGCCCACCCGTGCCACCGATACAAGCGGCGGCCAAATAAGTGGGCTTCGCCCACGCGGCAGATGTCGCCTCCGGCTCTTCTGCCCTACGGGGTTATAGGCGCATCATGAAGGATTCATAGGGTGCCAGGACTAGGTTTCGTGATAATTCCATTCGTTCTGTTCCGTTGTGGATCCAGCATTCTCCGCTTTGGTCTTGCAGTGTTTCCGGGAGTTCGGTGCGGGCTTCTTGTGCGGAAAAGTTGTTGAAGACGGCTACGGTTTCATCGCCTTGGCGACGTAGGTAGGCGAACACCTGTGGGTGGTCGTTGAGGATTAATTCGAAGTCGCCGTGCACCAGGATGTCGTGGGTTTTCCGCAGGTCGATCAGTTGTTTGTAGTGCTCGAATATCGAGTCTTCACTGACGCGGTCGGCGGCTACGTTGATCTCGGGGTAATTGGGGTTCAGTTTGAGCCAGGGTTGCCCTTGGGTGAAACCGGCGTTCTCGGTGTCGTCCCACTGCATCGGGGTGCGGGCGTTGTCGCGGCTGTGGGTGTGGATGGCGCTCATCAGGTCGGCTTCGGTGTAGCCGGCGTCGCGTTTTTCCCGGTAGAGGTTGTGCGTTTCGATGTCGTCGTAATCGTCGATGCTGTCGAAGTGCACGTTGGTCATGCCGATTTCCTCGCCCTGGTAGATGTAGGGCGTGCCCTGCATGCCGTGAAGTGCGGTGGCGAGCATCTTGGCGGATTTGACGCGGTATTCGCCGTCATCGCCGTAGATGGAGACGGAACGCGCCAGGTCGTGGTTGTTCCAGAACAATGAATTCCAGCCCTCGCCGGCCAGCTCGTTCTGCCATTTGGCGAACACCTGCTTCAGTTCTATCAGGTCGAACGGACGCGGCCGCCACTTGCCTTCCACCGGGTCGTGCGTCAGTTGGATGTGTTCGAACTGGAACACCATGGAAAGTTCGTGGCGGTCCGGATGGGAATACAGCTTGGCGATCTCGGGGGTGGCGCCCCAGGTTTCGCCTACGGTCAATACATCGCGGCCGGCCAGGGTTTCACGGTGCATTTCCTGCAGGAACGGATGCAAGTCCGGCCCGTTGGCGGTGATCTTGTTGTCCGGGTCCTTGCCGATCAGGTCGATCACGTCCATGCGGAAACCGGCGATGCCCCGGTCGAGCCAGCGGTTCATCATGTCGTATACGGCCTGGCGCACTTTGGGGTTCTGCCAGTTCAGGTCGGGTTGTTTTTTGCTGAACAGGTGCAGGTAATATTCGCCGGTTGTCTCGTCGAATTCCCAGGCGGAACCGCCGAAGACCGAACCCATGTCGTTCGGGGGTGAGCCGTCCGCGTTCGGCTTGCGCCAGATGTAAAAATCACGGTAGGGGCTGTCTTTCGACTGGCGTGCGCTTTCGAACCAGGGGTGCTCGTCCGAGCTGTGATTGACGACCAGGTCGAGCAGGATTTTGATGCCGCGTTGTTTGGCTTCCGCGATCAAACGGTCCATGTCGTCGAGGGTGCCGAACTCGGGGGCGATGTCCTCATAGTCGGAGATGTCGTAGCCGTTGTCGTCCATCGGCGATGTGCACACCGGCGACAGCCAGATGACATCGATGCCCAGCTCGGCCAGGTAATCGAGCTTGTCGATGATGCCCGGCAGATCGCCGATGCCATCGCCGTTGCTGTCCATGAAACTGCGTGGATAGATTTGGTAGACGACGGCGTTGTGCCACCAGGGGTTTGTCATTTGATTACCTATTAAACGTTGAGTTGGGTTTGTAGGTGTAGGGCGGAATGGTACGTCTGGTCCGGCACCCCGGCATCGGAGCCGTAGGCGTTATCCGCCGGGTGGGCGTAGCCCACTTGTTTGCCTATGGTATAGCCAGTGCCACGGCACTAACGGCAGATAACGCTGTCGCCCGACGTGTCGGACCACTTCTGCCCTACCTTGAAGTGAAGCCCACTTATGTGGCGATGGTGTGACCATTGCCACGGTACGAACGGCAGATGTCGCCTAGGGCTCTTCTGCCCTACGGGGTTTGTGCCGAAGTTGTCATCCTTTTACCGCTCCGCTGGTCAGGCCGCTTACGATTCTTCTTTGGAAGATCAGCACCAGTACGATGATCGGTAGCGTGGCCAGTACCGAGCTGGCCATGATGTTGGCCCAGGGTAGTTCAAATCTCGACGCACCCTGCAGCATGCTGATGGCGACGGGGACGGTTCGGTTCTCCGGCGAGATGACGAAGGTCAGGGCGAACATGAATTCGTTCCAGGCGCCGATGAAGGCGAGCAGGCCGGTGGTGATCATGGCCGGGGCCAGCAGCGGGGCGTAGATGCGGGTGATGGTGACCCAGAGCGAGGCGCCGTCCATGATGCCGGCTTCTTCCAGGTCGCCGGGCAGCGAGCGCATGAAGGTGGTCAGCACCCAGACGGTGAACGGCAACGAGAACGTCAGGTACGACAGGATCAGCGCGCCCAAGTTGTCGTACAGGCCGAACAGGCGGATCAGTTCGAACATGCCGGACAGCACGGCCACCTGCGGGAACATCGAGAAGCACAGGATGGTCAGCAACAGGGTGCCCTTGCCGCGAAACTGGATCCGCGCCAGCGCGAACGAGGCGGTGATCGAGACCAGCAGGCAGCCTCCGACGGTCAGGGTGGCCACGGCAAAGGAGTTGAACAGGCTGCGGGCGATGCCGGTGTCGCTCAACACGGATACGTAATTACTCCAGTCGAACACTTCCGGCAGATAGGACGGCGTGAACAAATCCTGGCCGCTGCGCAACGAGGTCAGAAAGGCGTAGTAGAACGGGAAGACGCTGACGACGAAAACGACCACGGCGGCGAGGTAGAGGCCGGTGCGGCCGAGCAGTTTGTGCCAGCGGGGCGCGGGGGTGAATGACATCAGTGGTGCCCTCCGGTTTCATTCAGTTTGACACGGCCGATGAACAGGTAGCTGACCGCCACGCCGGCGACGAGCATGAACACCAGTACCGAGGCCGCCGAACCGCCGCCCATGTCCTGGTATTCGACCAACAGTTGGCGCGAATAGCCGGAAATGGAAATGGTCGCCTCGCTGTTGGAAGTCAGTACGTAGATCAGGTCGAACACGCGCAGGGCGTCGAGCGTGCGGAAGATCAGCGCGACGATCATCGCCGGCTTGATCAACGGCAGGGTGATGCGCCAGAACCGCTGCCAGGCGGAGGCGCCTTCGAGCCGGGCGGACTCATACAGGTCCTCGGGGATCATCTGCAGGGCGGCCAGCAGCATCAGCGCCATGAAGGGCGTGGTTTTCCACACTTCGGCGATGATCACGGCCCACATCGACAACTCCGGGACGGCGACCCAGGCCAGCGGCTCCTCGATGAAGCCCAGCTTGGCGAGCAGGTCGTTCACCACGCCGTACTGGTCGTGGAACATCCAGCCCCACATCTTGGCCGAGACGATGGTCGGAATCGCCCAGGGAATCAGCATGGCGGTGCGCAGGATGGTGCGGCCGGCGAATTTCTGGTGCAGCAACAACGCCACCAGCATGCCCAGCACCAGCTCCATCGACACCGTGGTGGCGCTGAACAACAGGGTGTTGGTCACGGCGCGCCACCACAGCGGGTCGGCGAGTACGCCGAAGGCGAAATCGCCCCCCATGTCGAGGTAGTTCGACAGGCCGATGAAGGCTGCCTCCCCGGGCGCGTTCAGCGACGCGTCGGTGAGGCTGTAATAAAAAGTCCGCAGCAGCGGCCAGGCGGCCACGGAAAAGAGCAAAATCAAAGCGGGCGCGACCAACAACCAGGCGCTGCGGGCGCGCCGCTGCATCAGGCTGAGGTCCCGGTGGTTGAAGAACCGGGCCGCGAGGCCGCGGCTCCGGGTTTGGGTCTCGGTCGCAAGTGTCATCGCGGGCTTACCAGGCGTTGCGCTTGATGCGGGCGAGGCGCCGTTCCAGGTCGGCCACCGCCTTTTCACCGCTCATTTCGCCGTTCAGGACGGCAAAGGCGGCGTTGTAGAAGGCGTTGGAGACCCGGGCGTAGTTGTCGCCAGTGGGCGAGGCCGGACGAGCGATGGCCGCTTCGAAGACGGAGAGCAGCTCGCTCATGTACGGTGCCTTGTCGAGGATGCGCGGGTCGTCGTAGACGTCCTTGCGCGCCGGGGAGACGCCGGTCATCAGGAAGCGCTGGGTCTGGGTCTCGGCGTCCGCCAGGATACGGACCAGGGCTTTAGCCGCGTCCGGGTGGTCGGTGTAGCGGCTGACCGCCCACTGCCAGCCACCGAGGGCGGCGGCGTGCTGCCCGTCGCCCGAGGCTTTCGGTAGCGGCACGATGCCGACCTTGCCTTTGACCGGGCTGCCTTCATCCTGCGCCAGCAGGTAGGCGTAGGGCCAGTTGCGCATGAACAGGGCATCGCCGTTCTGGAAGACCGCGCGTGATTCTTCCTCCTGATAGCCCATCACCCCGCGCGGCGCGATGTCACCGATCCAGCCGGCGGCCATGTCCAGCCCTTCGGCGGCGCCGGCGTTGTTGATGGTGATCTCGCCGTCGGCGTTCACCAGGGTTCCGCCGTTGTGGGACGACACCCATTCCAGGGCGTTGCAGGTCAGCCCTTCGTACGCCTTGCCCTGAAACACCAGGCCCCAGAAGTTGTCGTGCCCGGCCTCGCGCTCGGCGGCCTGGATCTTCCGTGCGATGCGTTCCATCTCGGCCCAGGTTTGCGGGGGCTGCTCGTTGTATTGGTCCAACAGGTCGGTGCGGTAGAACAACAGGCCGGTGTCGATCAAACCGGGCACGGCTTTCAGTTCGCCGTCGATGACGTTGTTCTGCCAGGCGCCGGGGAAGAAATGGGGTTCGAGATCGCCCAGGCCGTCGGACAGGTCCAGCATGTGCGGCGCCAGAATACCGGGCCAGACAACGTCCGCCTGAAAGACGTCGACCACACCACTCTGGCCGCTGGCGAAGATCTGCTGAAACAGGCCGAGTTTTTCGGAGGAAGAGTTGGGCAACTCGACGAATTCGAGGTCGTGACCGGTAGCCTCGGTGAAGCGCTGTTCGACGTAGTCGCAAAAGGCGCGGTCGTTGCCGGTCGCGCCGCATTCCATTTTCAGGGTTGCGGCCTGAGCGGTCTGAATAGTGCCAACACCCAGGGCGGCGGACGCGGCCAGGGCAAAGGCGGTTGTCAGATGAATCGGTTTCATGTCGGTTTCCTGTGCACTTGTATTTGTTTTGGTTTTTTGGAAATCGCGGCCGAGGCAACGTCGGGTAATGCGGGGAGCCCGGTGACTCGGCAAGGCACAGATTAAGAAAGCGGGATGCAGAAATATAATGCTTTATTCGTGCGTCAATATAGATAGGATCTATGGGGTAGACAGGTAGGGCAGAAGAGCCTTAGGCGACATCTGCCGTTTTTACCCTGGCTATGGCTGGTCCACTGGCAAATGGGTGGGCTGCGCCCACTTGGCAGATGTCGCCTGGGACTCTTCTGCCCTACGAAAATCCTCCACCACTCCCTTGGAGTTGTTATGGAAAAATCCCTACGCCAATTCCTGATGGTCGCTGAGATGCGCAGCCTGAGCCATGCGGCGAAGCGGTTGTTCATCAGCCAGCCGACGCTGACGCACAACATGAAGAAGCTGGAGGAGTCGCTCGGGGTGGAGTTGTTCGTGCGCTCACCCAAGGGTATGAGTCTGACGGCCTATGGCGAGGCTCTGCTGGAGCAGGCGCGCATCATGCGTCGGGTACACGAGAATACCCTGAGCAAGCTGGAGCAGATGCGCACCCGCCAGGAGCGGGGGCTGAAGGTGGGGGTGGGGTTCGCCTGGTGGCAGTTGTTTTTTCGGGATCTGTTTCGCGAGTACCGCGCCCAACATCCGGGCGCGCCGGCGCACATCGACATCGCCAACCATCTGCGCTCGATGGATCAGTTGTTGAGCGGTGACATCGATCTGTTCATCGGCCACAAGATCGTGGGGCTGAGCCCGCGGTCCGGTGCGGTGTTCATGCCCTTGTTCCGGATCTATGACAAATGCTTTGTCCGGCCCGGCCATCCGTTACTGGGCCGGCCCTGTTCGCTGGATGCTCTGCTCGACTATCCGCATGTGGACGTCACGCCGGACGAGTCCCGTTATCGTCGACAGGTGATCGAAGATACCCAGTTGAAAGAAGCGGACCGCAACGTCTATCACCTGGCCGAGCGGGTGGTCTGGTCGAGCAATTCCATGAGCGCGAGTCTCGACATCATGCTGGAGAGCGATGCGGTCATGACCTACACCGGTACCCTGGCGAACTACCTGGCGCAATTCGGCATCTGTGAGTTGGATATTATCGAACCCCAGGGGCCCTTCACAGTTGGTCTCTATACCCTGGGCGATCGTGTGGGGGACGAGATGGTCAATACACTGGTACGCCTCATCGGCGCCTACCTGCCCGGTATCGCCGATCAGGTGGACATGATCGCACCGATGCGAGACGGCCAATTGGCGAGCGTGGAATGGATCGAACCCGGGGCGCACTGATGCCGGCGTCGAATCATAATGCACCGGCGACGATCCATCCGATCCGACTGTCCCATCCTCTTTCAGACCTGACGAAAACTCCTCGAACCTTGTATCGATTGACGGGCTTGTCTAGCCTGAAGATGAAAGCGCTTTCACTATCCTGATATCAATGCCTACTGGGCGAACAACAATAAGACAGGTACTTATGATGCGAAGCAAAACCCTTGGCGCTGCGATCGCCACCCTTGGCCTGGCCGCTTCCACAACGGCCTTCGCGGCCAATTATGAACTGGTCTGGTCGGATGAATTCAACGGCTCCTCGCTGGACGAATCGCTCTGGTCCTACCAGATCGGCGACGGCTGCGACATCGGCTTGTGCGGCTGGGGCAACAACGAACGCCAGTACTATCAGGCCGACAACGTCACTGTGGCGAACGGACTGCTCACCATCGAAGCTCGGGAAGAGCGCAACAAAGGGTCCGCCTACACCTCGGGCCGCATCCGGTCCATTTTCAAAGGCGACTTCACCTACGGTCGCATCGAAGCGCGCATGAAACTGCCCGCGGGCCAGGGCATCTGGCCGGCGTTCTGGATGCTGCCGACCGACGAGGCCTACGGCGGCTGGGCGGCCAGCGGCGAGATCGACATCATGGAAGCGGTGAACCTGGGCGGCACCGGCGGTAACGACGTGCACGGCACCCTGCATTACGGCGGCTCTTGGCCGGACAACGTCTACAGCGGTCAGGTCTACACGCCATCGACTTCGGTCACGGACAACTTCCACACCTACGCCGTTGAGTGGGAGCCGGGCGAGATCCGCTGGTATGTGGACGGCCTGCTGTATCAGACCCAGACCGAGTGGTATTCGGACAATGGCGCCTACCCGGCTCCGTTCGACCAGGATTTCCACCTTCTGTTGAACGTCGCCGTGGGCGGCGACTGGCCGGGCGACCCCGACAGTACGACGGTTTTCCCGACGGCCATGCAGGTGGACTATGTCCGGGTGTATCAGGATCCGGCGATCAGCGGCGACACGGGCGGTGAAACGGCGACTTCGACCCAGGTGTCGGCCCTGTCAGCCAACACCCGCCGTGTGAAAGGGTCTGAAGCCGCCGAGGTGACCGTTGTGGTCACGGACGATCTGGGACAGCCGGTCGAAAACGCGACCGTTACCGGTAGTCTGACCGGTAGCTATAACGAAACCGTCAGCGGTACCACCGATGCCAGTGGCTATGTGGTGCTGCAGTCGACTTCGGCGATCAAGGGCACCGTCGCTTACGAGTTCTGCGTCGGCGATATCAGCCATGGTTCGCTGACCTACGACGCCAGCGCCAACGCGGCGACCTGCGTCGCCTACCCCTGACCGCGAGCGGTCGGTTCAGCCCGGGCCTTGCCCCGGGCAAACCCTCCACCCGAAACGCGCGCCCGGCCGATCGATGATCAATAGCCGGGCGTTTGCGTTCCATCGTCCTCGTCGACCACGGTATCCCGACTGATCAGATGCGTCGGAATGCGGATGGTCAACGGCGCTCCGCCGGACCGTTCGAGCCGTTCCAGACTCTTCTCGACCGCCAACCGGGCCATTTTGCGGGGCGATTGCGCCGCCGTGGCCATCAGGTTGGGCTGGTTGTCGCGCATGGCGTCCAGAAAAGCCGGGGAGCCATCCACCGAGACGATTTTCACATCCCCGCGACCGCTCAGTTCGGCGGACTGGGCCGCGCCCAGGGCAGACGGGTCGTTGATGGCGAAGATACCCTGCACATCCGGATGCTGGCTGAGCAGGAAGGTGGTGGCCTCCAGGCCACCGCCATAGGTGCCGCCGCCATTGAACTGGTCGCTGACCAGGTCGATGTCCGGGTAGTTGTTCAGAATCGCGCGGCAGCCGGCCACGCGCTCGGTCACCGAGGACACATTGGCCCCGTTGATGATGGCGACCGGGCCCCGGTGGTCGAGCTGATCGACCAGATGCTGGCAGGCGATCTCGCCGGCCTGAACATTGTCCGTGGTGACGGTGATGTCCGCCCCCTGGGCGTCGATGTCGATGGCGGTGACGACGATGCCGGCTTTCTGCGCCAGCCGGATGTCGGGCTCGATGGCCTGGCTGTCGGCCGCGTTCAGCAAGATGATGTCGACCTGTTCGTCGATGAACCGGCGGATCTGCCGACGCTGTCGCTCCAGGTCGTAGGCGCTGGAGACCACGGTCAGATCCACCGGCCGGTCGGACTGTTCGTTGGCCGCGTCCTGGATGTACTCGGCCAGGCTGTAGAAAAACGGATTGCCCAGATCGGACAGGCTGGCGCCGATCCGCAGCGGCTCCTCGGCCGTCGTGCTGAGTGTCATGATCAGGCCCAGGAAGCAGGCGGCGAGGAGTCGTTTCATGGGTGGTCTCGTTTTGGGTGGGTTTGACCCTCTCTGTAGGAGCGCACTCCGTGCGCGACCGTCCAGCGGTGGCACTCTCTCGCCACTTGTAGCATGTCGCGCAGGGGACTGCGCTCCTACAGGCTCCAGGTGTGGGAGGGTCTCTTCTTCAAGCCGCGTCGGACTCCACCTCCACCGCCCCGGTCATGATCGCCACGGCGTCGGACATGGTGTGCGTATCCGGCCGGATCACGGCGGCGCGTTTGCCGAGGCGGTGTACGTGAATCCGATCGGCCACTTCGAACACATGGGGCATGTTATGGCTGATCAGCACCACGGGCAATCCGCGATCGCGCACGTCCTTGATCAGGTTGAGCACGCGCCGGGATTCCTTGACGCCTAAGGCGGCCGTCGGTTCGTCCAGAATCACCACCTTGCTGCCGAAGGCGGCTGAGCGAGCCACGGCCACGCCCTGGCGCTGGCCGCCGGATAAGGTTTCGACGGCCTGGTTGATGTTCTGGATGGTCAGCAAGCCCAGATCGCTCAGCTGTTGCGTCGCCTGGCGGCGCATTTCGGCCTTGTCCAGCATGCGGAAGACGGAGCCCAGAATGCCGGGTTTGCGCAGTTCGCGCCCCAGAAAAAGGTTATCCGAAATGCCCAGCGCCGGGGACACGGCCAAGGTCTGGTAGACGGTTTCGATGCCGGCCTCGCGCGCCTGCATCGGGCTGGAGAAGCTAACCGGCTCGCCGTTCATGCGGATCTCGCCGGCGTCCGGAGTCAGGGCGCCGGACAGCGCCTTGATCAGCGAGGACTTGCCGGCGCCGTTGTCGCCGATCACGGCCAGCACTTCGCCGGGGTAGAGTTCGAAGTCGGTCTCGTCCAGGGCGGTGACCCGCCCAAAGCGTTTGACCAGGCCCTTGGCCGACAATACGGGAGTTGCGTTGCTCATGCGGAAGCCCTCCGGATCCACTGGTCGATGGCGACGGCCACGATGATCAACAGGCCGACGGTGAATTCCTGCCACAGCACATCCACACCGGCCAGCGCCAGGCCGTTGCGGAAGATGCCGACAATGAGTGCGCCGATCAGGGTGCCGAAGATCGAGCCGCGCCCGCCGAACAGCGAGGTGCCGCCGATGACCACGGCCGTGATGCTGTCCAGGTTGGACATGAAACCGACCTGCGGGCTGACCGAACCGATGCGGCCGATCATCAGCCAGGCGGCGACACCGCAGACCAGGCCGGCGACGACGTAGATGGACATCAGCACACGTTGGGTGCGGATACCGGCCAGTTCGGCGGCGTCCTTGTCGTCCCCGGTGGCGTAGACGTGACGCCCCCAGGCGGTCCAGTTCAGGGCGTACCAGACCAGACCGAACAGGGCCAGCATCAGGAGGGACCCGTAGGTCAGCCGCGCGCCGAAGACTTCGAACGAGGTGCCCATCCATTGCAACAGGGGCGCTGTGGCTTCGATGTCCTGCGAGCGGATGGTCTCGCTCTTCGAGTACCAAAGGTTCAACGCGAAGAAGATGTTCCAGGTACCCAGCGTCACGATGAAGGGCGGCAGCTTGACCTTCGTGACCAGGGCCCCGTTGATGGCGCCGCAGAGCGCGCCCATGCCGAGCCCCAGTGTCACCGCCAGCGCCGGTGGCAGACCGAACTCGACCGCCATCCGGCCCATGACGACCGTGGACAACACCATGATGGCGCCGACACTCAGGTCGATGCCCATGGTCAGAATGATCAGGGTCTGGGCGATGCCCAGAGTGCCGATGATGGTGACTTGCTGCAGCACCAGCGACAGGTTGAACGGCGCCAGGAAGCGCTCGCCGACGATCATCGTAAACGCGGCGATGGCCGCCAGCAAAACAATGGCCGGCGCCGCCGTCGGGTTAGCGTGGAAGAATCGGTGCAGTCGCTGCAATCCGGTCTGGACCTCGGGCTCATTGCGCTTCGCCAGCGTACCGCTGACCGATTCCGCAATGCGCTCGTGGTCCGAGACGGACGGGTTGGATTTGGATTGAGTCATGTGCGGCTCCGGTGTAATTGGGTCTTGTGGGAGCGCACTCCGTGCGCGACAGGTGGACGGTGCCACCGCTGAAAGGTCGCGCACGGAGTGCGCTCCTACGGGTTTTGTTCGTAGGGCGGAATGGTCCGACACGTCGGAGCCGGAGGCGTTATCCACCGGGTGGGCGAAGCCCACTGCCGTGCCTAGGGTTTAGCCATTGCCACGGTATAAGCGGCAGATAACGCCTTCAGCTCTTCCGCCCTACTTCACGTTCATCACCCCCAGCACTGGTTCAGGCCGGCACTGGAGTCGATGCTCTCCACACCATCCACCGGCTGGTCGGTCACCAGGGTCACACCGGTGTTGTAGAAGTCCTTGCCCGGGGTCGGTTCGGGCTTCTCGCCGGTCTTGGCGTAGGCGGCGATCGCTTCCACGCCCATCGAGGCCATCTTCAACGGGAACTGCATGGAGGTCGCGCCGATGACGCCGGCGTCGATGTTCTGAACGCCCGGGCAGCCGCCGTCGACGGAGACGATGGTGACCTGGTCTTCCAGACCGACGGCTTTCAGCGCTTCATAGGCACCGGCGGCGGCCGGTTCGTTGATGGTGTACACCAGGTTGACCGAGGGGTCTTTCTGCAGCAGGTTCTCCATAGCGCGGCGACCGCCTTCCTCGGAGCCCTGGGTGACGTCGTTGCCGACGATGCGCGGGTCGTCTTCGTCGCCGATGTCGTTCGGGTCGTTCAGGTCGATGCCGAAGCCCTGCAGGAAGCCCTGGTTGCGGGCCACGTCGACGGTGATCTCGCTCGGGTTCAGGTCGAGCAGCGCGATCCGGGCGTCATCGGCCTTGTCGCCCATTTTGGCTTTCGCCCACTCACCGATCATGACGCCGGCCTTGAAGTTGTCGGTCGCGAAGGTCGCGTCGGCGGCGGACGCCGGGCTCAGCGGCGTGTCCAGCGAGATGACCAGCAAACCGGCCTCGCGGGCGCGCTCGATGGTCGGCACGATGGCGGCTGGGTCGTTGGGCGTGATCAGGATGCCGTCGGCGCCGGCGGCGACCAGGTTCTCAACCGCCTGCACCTGGGATTCGTTGTCGCCGTCGTAACGGCCGGAGAAGGTGCGCAGCTCGATGCCCATCGCTTCGGCCTTTTCGGTCGCGCCTTCCTTCATTTTCACGAAGAAGGGGTTGGTGTTGGTCTTGGTGATCAGACCGACGATGACGTCGTCATCGGCGAATGCGCCTGCGGAGGCGAAAGTGATTCCGGTGGCGACGGCCAGTGTCTTCAGAGGTGCTTTCATGATCAGTCCTGCCTTTGTCTTGTTGTTGTGGTCGGTTGAACAGGCTCGGTGAGCCCTCGATATCCACTTTACGCAGGCGTACTAACCGGGAATTTCAGGCGGGGAGGCCGGTTTGAAACAATTGAAACATTTGGGGGTAGGTCGTCGTAGGGTGGGCACGGCCCACCATGGGAGAACAACTAACCTCGTTAACACCCGAGGAACACTACCCCGCCACGGACCAACGACCGACTTCAAACCAACGAGTAGGTCGGATTAGCCGCAAGGCGTAATCCGACATTCCTGCCGGGCCGAAATACACACCTGTGCCTCGATTCCAACGTTGGATTACGCCTTCGGCTACCGGAGCGCCGGCCGATCCAACCTACTAACGACCTATGGTTTGTTGTTCTCCCATGGTGGGCGGTGCCCACCCTACGGGTTCTCAGGCATGTTGGGTGGATCGGTTCGACGTCTCGGAGCCGAAGGCGTAATCCAACACAAGACACCCATCCCCGTTTTCACGGAAACAACTGCCGAAACATGGCCTGAGTGAGCGGTTTCTGGATAAACGGCCAGGTGATGTCGAGCCCCAGTTCCTGTTCGAGCCGTTCTTTCGGCAATCCCGATATCAGCAGGCACCGGGTCTCGGGCCAGTATTTGCTGGCCATGTTGACCACATCCAGACCGGTCAGGTGGCCGGCCAGATTCACATCCGAAATCAGCAAGCCGGCGGCCGAGTCGGAATGCTGGGCCCAGTCGATGAATTGCTCGCCGTGCTCGAAGCTGTGGACGGTGAAACCGCGCTGCTCGAACAGCTCCGTCAGCGCCTCCCGGACGGAGGCGTCATCCTCGACCAGGGCGACGCCCCGGCTTGCATCGAACCGAATCGGTTCCAGCGTGGCCTCCACCGATTCGGGTTGCGGGTCCCGCGCCAGGGGCCACGTCAGGGTGATGGTGGTCCCCTGCTCCGGTACCGATTCCAGCCGGAAATCGCCGCCGCTTTGCCGCACGAACCCATAGACGGTGCTCAACCCGAGGCCACTGCCCTGACCGACCGGCTTGGTGGTGAAGAAGGGTTCGAGCACCCGTTTCTGCAGCGCCGTTGGGATGCCGGTGCCGGTGTCGGCCACCTGAACGCTCAGAGTCCCCTCGGCCGCATTCACCCAGGAACGAATGGCGATGCGTCCACCGCCCGGTATGGCGGCGGCACTGTTCAAGGCGAGGTTCAGGATGGCGTTCTCGAGTTGCGACGGGTCGATGAAGAGCGTCGCCTCGGGCGCGGCCAGGTCCAGCGACAGGGTGATGTGTTGCGAGACGCTGTATTCCAGCAATTCGGCCATCCCGTCGAGCAGGGGGTCCACGCGCACCCACTCGGGTTGTAACTGCTGTTTGCGGCTGAACGCCAGCAGGCGCTGCACTAGTTGCGCGCCCCTTTCGCTGACGTTAAGCGCCCGTTGCAGGTATTTCGTCGCCTTGTCGGGCATGTTGTCCAGTCGATCGAGCAGTTGCAGGTTGCCCATCAGCGCGGCCAGCAGGTTGTTGAAATCGTGCGCCACCCCGCCGGTCAGTTGGCCTAGGACTTCCATTTTCTGGGACTGCTGCAGTTGTTGTTCGGCGGCGCGGCGTTCGGTCAAATCGCTGTACAGGGTGACGAACCCCCCGTTGGGCATCGGCTGGCTGCGGAATTCGATGATCTGGCCATCGTCGTAATGCCGCTCGAAACTCTGATTGCTGTGATGACGCTCGGCGTTCAACGACTGCATGTCGACGGACTGCTGATGCAGGTTCAGGTTCCGGTGGCGCTTGCGCGACATCAGCGCCTGAACCTCGTCCAGCGACATTCCGGCGTGGATGTCCTCCGCTACAAAGCCGAACATTTCCAGGTAGCGCCGGTTCCAGGTGACCAGCCGGCCGTCCGCCGAGAAGACGCTGAGCCCGTCCTGGATCTGGTTGAAGATGGTTTCCAGCAGGGTTTTCTGGGCATCCAGTTCGTTGCTGGTGCGTTCGGCGGCCAGGGCGTGATCGCGGAAGATGTCGTAGGCGGTGACCAGATCGCCGATTTCATCGTCGCGCTCGATGTCGATGCGCGCCGGCGCGTCCTCACCCCGGGAGAGATAGCCCATGTCCTCGGTCACGACGGACAGGTCCCTGATCAGACGCCGGTTGTTCAGGTAGTAGATTCCGATGCCCAGCAACAACACCAGTGCCAGGCCGACGGTCATCAGCATGCTCCGGCTGACCTGAATGGAGACGGCCCGCTGCTGATCCAGGACGACTTTTTGGATGTCCGCCGCGAAGGTATTGGTTTGCTGGGTCAGTTGCTCGGAATGGGTGCGCAGGCGGGCCAGCAGGAAGGCCTTGCTCTGGTCGATTCGCAGCAACCCGCGATGGCTTTTCGTTGCCAGGGCCAGCCAGTCGAGATACTGGTCGGACAACTCGGTCGCCGTCGCCAGCGGGGTCAGCCCGTCCCGGTTGCGACCGGCATAGTGTTCCGGTTGCGTGATGGACAGGAAGTACAACTGCAACGGCAGCCAGGGATTGACCGAAGCCTCGAAGGACTGACGCTCGGCCAATTGATCGACCTCGAACTGGGCCGCGAGCAAATCTTCCCGGGTAAACAGCTCCTCATACACCAGTTCGGCCAGCCGATTCAGGTCGGCCTGGATGTCCGCCAGACTGGCCTGCAGTTCTTCGCGGATCTCGGTGTTCTGCAGCTTCTCCGACAGTGAATAGGCCAATTCATAGCGTTTCTGCAGCCGTTGCCGCTCGGTCTGCAACTGCATGGGGCGCCCCGCGGAGGCCAGATAAGGCGCCATGGCGACGATCTGCGCGGCCTCGTCGGACAGCGACAGGGCATTGCGGATTTCCGGGATCAACAGGGCTTCGAATTCATTCACAGCCGCTCGGGTCTGCGTCAGGCCCTGCCAGGTGACGACAATCAAGCCCGTCGCCAGAACCAGCCCGACCAGAAAGGCGACTAGCGACTTGTTCTGCAGTGTCCATTTAAACGAGCTCATGAAGGCCGGGCGTCACAACCTGGAAACGGCGGCATCGAACCGGTAGCCGATGCCGCGCTCGGTCTTGATGTACTTGGGGGTCTTGGGGTTTTCCTCCAGCTTCCGCCTCAGCCGCAGAATCAGAACATCGATCGTGCGGTCGAAGGATTCGGTCTCGGTCCCGTGGGTGCGTTCCAGCAGGAAATCACGGCTCAGCACCCGGTTGGGGGACTGCAGCAAGACGGTGAGCAGGTTGAATTCACCATAGGTCAGTTCCACCGGCCCGCCCCGGGGGTTCGTCAGGGTCCGTCGGGTCAGGTTCAGTTGCCAGCCATCGAACATCAGCCCCTCCTGAACCTCGTCGCGGACCTTGCGCGGGGTCACGCTCAACTGGGTGCTGCGCCGCAACAGGGCCCGGACCCGGGCGATCAACTCGCGCAGGTTGAAGGGTTTCATCAGAAAGTCGTCCGCCGCCACCTCCAGACCGAGTATCCGGTCGGTTTCGTCGCCCTTGCCGGTGAGCATCATGATCGGGATAGGTGAGTACTCACGAACCTGCTGAGCCACGCGCAGACCGTTCTCCTGCTCCAGTCGCAGGTCGAGAATGATCAGATCGATGTCTTCCTCGGGCAGCATCGCCAGCAGGTCCCGACCCCGTCGCAAGGCCGTGACGCGGTACCCCTCCAGAGACAGGGCATCCTCCAGGACGTCAAGTATGTCGACCTCATCGTCGACCACCACCAGATGGCGGGGTTGTCCAGCCTCCATGGGTCTCTCCAGCTTTTTATTCTTATGGCCGACAGTTGTACACGCCCATATTAATGGATTATTTCAATCCGGTGTGAACGGTCCGGGTATTCCCGAAGGAGGTCCGTTTTGAAGAATACCGACTTCAGGCTGGGAGGGAATGGCCGGGCGGTGTTTCCACCACCGGCCAGGTTGAGTTAGAAGTGCAACACCTGAGGGTGTACCAGGTTGTCGAAATCCTTCCAGCTGATCCTCATCACCTCGTCGTGGCTGCCCGCGTTGAACCAGATCTGTTCATCCTGCCTGAGGTGTTCGTTGACGAAGACGTCCATGTTGTAGAGGTTGCCGAATGGTGGCATGGCGCCGACTTCACAGTCCGGGAAGGCGGACCGGATTTCGTCTTCGCTGGCCAGTTCGAGCTCTCTGGCACCCAGTGCCTTGCGCAACTCGTCCACGTGAACCTGGTCCGTGGACGGCAATACGGCCATGAGCATCCGCCCATCCGCCTTAACGATCACGGTTTTCGCGAATTCGCGGCCGGGGACATGGGCCGCCTGCGCCGTTCGGCTGGCGTCGATGGTCGGTTCATGGGGTTCGGTTTGGTAGGGAACGGACTGATTGTCGAGATAACTGCGCAGTTTGTCGTTGATCATGATGGGCCCTCCTCATTCGCTTGAATGACGCGTTGTGCGGGCATGGAAAAGTCTATCACCGGATCGGGGACTTGCCAGTGCCGATCACGGTCTTGTTGGGCTCTCCCGCCTATGGCTCGAAAACTGGCCGCAGAGCCGTCCGCGACCGCGCTCCCTGGGGTCGGCTATTCGCCACCCTCGTCATACTCGGCCGCTTCGCGTTCGATCATTTGATTCAGCATTTGCTGCATCAGGAACATCTGCCGCTCCATGTTTCGCATCCGACCGTCCCAATCGTCAGTGTCTCCGCCGTTATCCGGTGAGCCCATGCGCCAGCCCTCGCCCATCATCATCATGCCGTTCTGGAGCTCATGCATGTGGTCGTGCATCAGGCGATAGTGCTCTTCCGGGTCGTCGGATTGATGGATTCGCTCCATCAACCGGTTCATGTCCCGAAATGACCGGTCGAATCGATTCCACTGTTCATCGGAATAATCCTCCATCATGCCCGGTCCCATCATGGAATCGCCGCCCATCATGGAGCCATTGCCCATCATGCTGCCTCCGGAACCGGATCCGCCATGCGCGAACACGGTGCCCGCAACCAGCGGAGCCATTATGGCTGTCAGCGCAAGCGTCGTAAGTAAACGTTTCATGGTACTGTCCTCCTTTATCGGATATCGAACACCTTCACGATACCCCTCGCCTAATCGCCCATACTGACTTATATCAACTATCAGTCCGGCTCCTGACTCAATGCGGGCTCTGCCCTCTCGCCAACGCTAAATGGTGGGACTGGTGGTGCATACCGGAAGACAACCAACCGATGAACCCCAATGCCGCCCACCGTTGCTCCCGACGTTCATCGGAGGTCATCAGAGTCAGGACGACCCCCTCGTCGGTGGCATCCAGATCGTATCGATCGCCGGTGGACTCGCCCACCGAGCGCAGGTGACTGGACACCATGCGTTGAATACTGTCGGTCACCCCGGGGGCATCACCGGTTACGCGGAAGCGGATGCCTCCATCGACCCGCTCCGAGTCGACATGGGCCGCTACCGTTACATTGTTCATATCGATCAGATGTTGCCGTAATCGTTCGATGTCCACCCGATTCCAGTCGGTCTCGGGGTCTGCTTCAAGCAGTCCGACTATTTCCTGGATGGTGGCGAACGCGGATTGCCCCGGCTCTGTAGGGACCATTCGAGCGACCGACGCGGGCTGGTGTCCCGCATGGCCGCCAACATCATGCATATCGTGGCCAGCCGACGATTCGGCCTGGACACCGGCGGCCAATAACAAGGCGAGAATCAAAGCAAGGGTTCGTACCGACATGATAACGCTCCTATCGATGGATCGAGCCGCTATCCTTGCACTGGGATCTTGATCGCCACAAGATAGTTATCATGTCTCACTTTCCTTTACGCCTGCTTGACGGTTTATCCGAGGACATTCTGGACCTCGACGAAGGGCAGCGACTGTTTTCCAGAGGCGATCCGATTCGATGGTTGTACATTGTTCGAGCCGGGGAGGTGCATTTGATCCGTCACCTCGAAGCCGGCCAGGAACTGGTTATGAGTCGGTCGGGACCCGATTCGATGGTCGCGGAAGGGTCGATGTTCTCCGACCGTTACCATTGCGATGCGATCTCGATGGGCCCTTCACGGCTGTCCCGATTCGAACGGGGCGCCGTCCAGGCCCGAATCTCCGCCGATCCCGATGCGATCCGGGCCTGGTCTCAGTGGCTCACGCACAGCCTTCAGGCCGCTCGGACTCGGGCGGAAATCCTTTCCCTGAAAACCGTACAGGAGCGCCTGGAGGCCTGGTTCGCCCTGGATCCCGAATCGGAAAAATCGCCCTCCACCTGGAAATCGGTCGCCAATGAAATCGGAGTCAGCCCGGAGGCTCTGTACCGGGAACTGGCCCGACGCAAGCGCTGACACCAGAGAACCCGGTGCTCATGACCCTGAAACGGCCTTTGACTGTTCGGACTTTATATTAGTATTTACAAATACAAACCTTTAAAGCGACCCGGATACCCTTCATTGTCACTGTGATGGCGTGACAATCGCCCAAGTGGACCACCCATGGAGGATGACCCAATGAGCTACACCCTAAACCGTCTGATACAGGATGCCGATTTCGAAACCGTAGACGCACGCGCCCGCCAGGCCCTCGCCGACCACGGTTTCGGCGTACTGACCGAGATCGATGTCCAGGCCACGATGAAAAAGAAACTGGACAAGGAGATGCCGCCCTATCGAATTCTCGGGGCCTGTAACCCGACCATGGCCTATGAAGCCATCGGTCTTGAGCCACGCGTGGGGGCCATGCTGCCGTGCAATGTGATTCTTCGATCTGTAGAAGACGGCGTCGAGGTCAGTGCCGTCGACCCGGTGGCATCGATGAGCGCCATTGACAACGATGAGCTGAAAGCCGTCGCCGGCCAGGTACGGGATCTGCTGAACAAGGCTGTGATGGCTATCTAGTCGAGTGGCCGGACCAATGTCGAACAGTCCGACGACAGAATCCACTTGCGAACGGCAAAGTTGTGTAAACTGTGACCGCCTTGCTTGACTGTCTGCAACCAGACTGGAAGATGCCGGTTGCACGTTCCAACTGGCTTCTACTTCCATGATCCGACGTTTCGGACAACTGTCGTGGTTAACGTCGGCTATGCGCCGCACCGGGTCCCTGGCAATCGGCTTATTGCTGATTGTCCTGCCGGTGTGTGACAGTCTGGCCAGCGTCCACGACCACGCACATCCGGTTAGCGGTCACGAGGCTTCGACCGATGCGGCCGATGCGCATTCATCGGAACCCTGCCACGCACTGAAGGCCGCGCCTTTACCGGCATCGTCCACCGAATCGCCCCTGACAAGTCAGGAGCTTAACGATGAGCACGCCGGGTTTCCGACGGGTGCTTCCAGCCCGTCCCGCACTCTATCAAACCTTCCCACACCCAGAAATGAACAATGGTGTTCGGATCCATCGGTCCATTTGGTGAATTGCGTATTCCTGAACTAGTGGTGGTTCGCTCCGCATCCGTACGAACGAATACCGACCGAAACACTCTGTTTAAGGAACACTGAACATGCTTTTGAAAACGACACTCACCGTCCTCACCTTTGGCCTATCCACGCTGGCGTTCGCAGGCCCTGGCCACTCGGACGATCATGGAGACAACGATCAAGCCAGCTTTGCGGCGGGTCAGCCTGGAACGGAACACGCCGTAAACCGGGTCATCCGGGTCGAAGCCTCCGATCGGATGCGGTTTAATCCGGACGATTGGGCCATTCAACCGGGCGAGACCGTTCGATTTGTCGTTGCCAATTCCGGCCAGATGCCGCATGAATTCGTCATCGATACCGTCCAGGGCAATGCAAAGCATCGCGACGCCATGATGGACGCTATGGCCGAGGGTGGCATGATGGAGCACAACGACCCCAACGCCGTGTCCGTCGCACCCGGCGAAACCGGTGAACTGATCTGGACGTTTTCCGAAAAAGGCACCTTCGAAGCGGCCTGTAACATACCCGGCCACTATGAGGCGGGCATGAACGCCCGGATCGAGGTGTCGAAAGAGACGCTCGCTCAAAATCACTGAGCCCGTTGCCCCGCCCTATCGTTCAGGTAGGGCATTCCGCTGCTTCGACAGGTGGCCACCTTGATTCGGCAACGGAAACCCGGTGGGCAACAACCATGATCTGCTTTAAAGATCATCCATCCGCCCAGTCTGTCGAACCAACCGCATGCTTTCATGTTCTTCCAGTTCCAGTAACGACTGGACCAGATCGCGCGTTTCAGGAATCTCCACCCGAGCCAGTAATGCCTGGTAGAGCGCCATGATTTGATCGTGATAATCGATGACGAGCTTGATGATCGAGTGATAATCCAGATCGGCGAAGGACTTATCGCAATCTTCATGAGGTTTCAGGGGTGAATGCTTTAGATAATCGTACACATAGGTACGTAGAGCCTGTGCTGGAGCCTGTCGCTCGTAATCACCAATGACCTTTTCCAACTTCGCTTCATGTTCGGATAGATAGTCCATTAGAAGACGGGCGCGCTCCTCCTGTGAGGTACTGCAATGACTTAAGCAGGCCGCCAAATTCGCGTGCAACATTCGAGTCCAGTCGATCAGTTCTTCAAATGTTCGAATCTCCATAACCATCCCCCTATACGTTTTACTTCGCTCCAAAGGCTGCTGGCACCTAATCGAATGAGCCTTCACCGGTCGTTCAAGAATCGTGACCGTTAGAACCACCCTCAATAGCCAATTGTGGGGCTCTGCGAAGAAACAGCACTTCCCCAAGGGCAATCAAGGCCATTGCGGAACCTGCCACGACAATAATCAACAAATCGCTCTGGACCTTGACCCAAACAAACCCCACCAGAACCACAGCGTCCAGCCCAATCGCGGTTAACAGCATCAAGCTATTGGCCTCGATATCCCGGCGCAGGTAACGCAAGATCCCCCAGTGCACCGCCATATCCATCACCAGGTAGAAGATAATGCCCAGTGCGGCTATCCGGGTCAGATCAAAAAAGAGCGTCAGAATAAGGCCCAGCACAACGGTATACACCAACGTGTGCCGCTGTATGCTGCCAGGCATGTGGAAGTGGCTGTGAGGTACCAGTTTCATCTGGGTCAGCATGGCCAACATCCGCGATACCGCGAATATACTGGCAAGAATACCGCCCGCTGTCGCTATCACCGCCAGCAGGACGGTGAACCACAAGCCCAGGTCACCCATGGCGGGACGAGCGGCCGCCGCCAGCGAGTAGTTGCGGGTAGCGACAATCTCCTGCAAAGACAGGTTGCTGGCCACGGCGAACCCCACCAGGGCGTAGACCACCACACACAGCATTATGGATATGATGATGGCTCGCCCCACATTACGGTGCGGGTCTTTAACCTCGGCACCGCTGTTGGTAATGGTGGTAAAGCCTTTGAAAGCGAGAATGCCCAGGGCTGTTGCGGCAATGAAGCCGCTGATACTTTCGTTCGGAGAGTTGACCGCTATTCGCATCTCAACGCTGTCGGCGACATACACGCCCACCAGCCCGAACAACACGATGCCGCCAATTTTGACGAATCCCATCAGTGAGGCCACGCCTTGTATATAGCGGTTATCGCCCAGGTTCACTAGAAAGGCGGCTATGATCAGGCCGGCCCCCAGGTACGACACCCACTGACTGCTGTCGCTGATATCGAACAGTTGCAAGGTATAGGCTCCGAATGTCCGAGCCAGGAAGCTTTGGGCGATCACCATTGAGAAATACATCAGCAGCGCGTTGAAGGCGGTGGGCAGAGTATTCCCGTAGGCCTTGTACAAATACATGGCGATGCCGCCCGCCGAAGGGTAAGCATTGGACATTTTGACGTAGGAATAGGCGCTGAAAGCCACGATAACCGCAGCCGAGAGAAAGGCCAGCGGAAACAGGGCACCGGTGAGTTCCGCCATCTGACCGGTCAGGGCAAAGATACCGGCACCAATCATGACGCCCGTACCGAGTGCCACGGTCCCGACCAGGGTCAGACTGTTTTTCCGATACTGCGGTGTACGGTCTTCTTCTCGTGTCATCATAACCTCATTTTATAACCAGAGGTCGGGTTAGCTGAAGAAAGCATACCCAGTTCCCAACCACGCACCCAGCCTAGTTCCTGGATGGCCATATTGAATTGATGCAGGTCATGCTCTTTAAAGTCCCCATAGAATAAAAACGCATAGGTTTTCCAATTCAAAAGAATTGTCTCGGTAACCGTTTCTCGCCATGCATTCAGCCGGTTGTCCAAATTGCTTCGGGTTGACTTGCATCAACACCCTCCTCCTGTTGTGTGCCAATCTGGCTTACATTCAGCCAGTCATCGGCAACGATGAAGGAGGCGGTTTCGTCCATGGCCAACCCGATCCAATCTCTGGCGTTCAGCGCTTACCTGGCGACCCGTGAGCTGGCTACTCAGCCGATCCAGGCCGTACTGGGCATTCTGGTGGCCGGCTTTGTCGTGAGCCTGCTGGTGACATTCCAGGGGTTGAGAGTCGGTATCTACGACGATCTTGAACGGTTTCCCGCCGGGTTGCCCGCCGAACTGGTTATGCTTGAGAAGGGGGTTCGGAATTTGGCCCTGGTCCGCTCCATTTTGCCGCAGTATCTGCGCAAGGAGCTGGAGCAAGTACCAGGCGTTCAAGCCGTCCATCCGCTCGCCTCCATACCGGCCATACTGGACGCCCAAAACCGCAAGACACCGATACAGGTCATCGTCTTTGAAACGGCCGGGGGGCCGCGTGATCTGGTCCGGGGCACCGGACCGGACAAGGCGTCCGGTACCGGCCTGGTCATGGACGATCGACTGGCGCGTTTTCTCGGCTTCGAACCGGGCGATACAGTCCCCCTGTTCGATTTCGACTTCACCCTGACCGGCACCACCCGGGAAACCGCCTCGCCCTTCGCGCCCTATGTCTACATCGACTACGACGGCTTGCTGGACGTTTACTTCCAGCAGGGGACCCGTATCGCACCGGATGCGATGATCTTCCTCAGCGCCTTTCTGGTGGACCTCGACCCCGGCGCGGAAAGCGTTCTAAGAGGACGATTCGGAACCGAATACAGCCTGATGACACCCGAGGCATTGGCCCGGGCCGATCGAAGGGTCGGGCAGCGCATGCTCGATCCGGCGTTGATCCTGTTGGTGCAGATCGGTTTCATCATCGCGGTTCTGACCTTCGGACTGCTGATGTACGCCAAGGCTTTGGGGCGTCAACGGGAATACGGGGTACAGAAAGCGCTCGGCGTGTCCTCCGGCTGGTTGATGGTGCAGTTGACACTGGAATGCGCACTGATCGTCTGCCTGGCCATGCCCGTCGCGGTCGCCGTCAGTTGGGCCACCGGGCAGTTGATCGAATGGCTGTCTCCTTTGTTTCGGGTCGATGTGTTCAGCCTCCCGGTGCTGCTGAACGCCTGGTTGGCCAGCCTCGCAGCGGGTCTGGCCGGTTGTCTGCTGCCCCTGCGTTATATCGCACGCGCCGATCCGGCCATCGTGTTTCGGGGGAGCCATGGTTGACTGGGCATTGAAAACACTGTGGCGGGATCGCCGGTTCGCTCTGGCGGTCATACTCGGCGTGGCCTTTTCACTGCTGTTGGCGACGCTGGTCGAAGGCATGTTCGTCGGGGAGTCGCGCCAGGTGATCGCCTACCCGCGCGATCTCAGCCCCGACCTCTGGGTCGCACAGGAAGGGGTCACCAACATGCATATGAGCACGTCGTTCATCAATGTCGCGGACGCCTATGCCATACCGGACATATCGGGTGTGGGCATGGCCACACCCTTGCTCTACATCAATGGGTTCGTCGCCCACGGCGATCAGCAGACTTTCGCGTATATCGTGGGCACCAACAGCGAACGCACGGAACCGGTTCAACCCGTACAGGGCCAGGCATCACCAGGCCCGGGCGAAGTGATCATTCCGCGGGCATTGGCTCGCAAATTCCAGGTCGATATCGACGATATCATCCAGGTCGCCAACGAACCGGTCCGTATCACTGGAATCGTGGAGGGGTACTTCTCGATGGCGAACTCCATTGCCTTCGTCGACCTGGATTGGTTGCGCGATCGCCTGGATCTGAGCAGCGCCGTCTCGTTCGTTCTGGTCGACCTGGCTCCCGGTTTCACTCCCGCGAATGTCTCCGAAGACATCCGGCGCCGAATCGATGGTGTCTCGGTGACCGAACAGGCGCGATTTCTCGCCAACGACCAAACCCTGGCCCTGCAAATGGGCGGCGAATTGATCGCGATCATGTCGGTTGTCAGCGCCTTGGTGGCGATGCTGGTCGTCAGTTGGTTTGTCACTCTCCTGGTGGCGCGATACCGGGCGGAATTGGCCATCGCCAAAGCCGTCGGCGCCGGCAATGCGCAACTGTTGTTCGCCATTTTGATACAGGCGTTGTTGCTCAGTGCGTTGGGGTTCGCACTGTCCGTGGCGTGTGCGATTCCATTGGAACCTTTATTGGCCCGGTGGCGTCCGGACGTGGCGATTCATCTCCCCATGGTCAGTTTCCAGCGCAACGCCGTGCTGACACTGATCATAGCCGTGATCGCCACAGTGATACCAGTACGCCGCGTCCTACGAGTCGATCCCGCCGAGGTATTCAAATGACTGTCGAATCCCCCCAGTTGATTGCAGCAAATGGTTTGGTAAAGTCCTTCGGCCGGGGCCAAACCCAGGTGCGTGCCGTAAACCAGGTCAGCCTGCGTATCGGCCGTGGCGAATTGGTCCTGATCATGGGTCCGTCCGGCTCGGGCAAGACAACGCTGTTGTCCATGCTGGGCGCTTTATTGAAACCGGATCAAGGCACCATCGCCATCGACGGCCAGCCCCTGGAACAGATGTCATCCCGGCGGATCGCGCGGTTCCGGGCCCGGCGAATGGGGTTTGTATTTCAAGCCTTCAATCTGATGAGTGCTTTGTCGGCACGCGACAATATTCTATTCCCGGCTCGGTTCGGCGAAGGGGTCTCGGACACGACACGCGAGCGGGCCGATCGATTGATGGATCGACTGGGCCTCGGTCACCGTCGGGACGCTCTGCCCGCCATGCTGTCCGGTGGTGAACAACAACGGGTCGCCATCGCCCGGGCGCTGATCAACGACCCGCCGGTTATCCTGGCCGACGAGCCCACCGGAAACCTGGATTCGGCCCGAGGCCAGGAAGTGATGATGATCCTGCACGATATCGCCCGGGACGAAGGTAAATCCGTCCTGATCGTCACCCACGATCCCAGAGTCGAAGAGGTGGCCGATCGGGTGTTATGGCTCGAAGACGGCGCGATTCGGGATCGTCCGCCACAAGAATACGAATGGGCTCGCGACCCGGTGTGCGGTATGAGGGTGGATCGTCAAACCGCTACGAATCGCTTTCTGCATCAGGACCGGGAGTATGTTTTTTGCTCCTCGAGATGCCGGGAACGCTTCATCGCCGACCCAAAACACTATGTCGCGGCACCCGATCAATACACATTGTAAATCGGCTTTGGCGCTCATTTCGCAGAACCGTCGGTGCAATCCTTTTTATGGCGACTACATTAAAAGGTCACTTGACCTTCCAGGAACTATAAGGTCTACCTTAAGGATCGATTCCATACACGGGCGACAACCCAAGGAGTTATGATGGCAACACATACAGAACACTCCCGTTCGGAGGCCGTGGAAACGGACCGAGCGTTACACGATCCGGTGTGCGGCATGGCCGTTACGGCGTCGGATGATCGTCCCCGCAGCGAACACCAGGGCCACAGCTACTATTTTTGCGGCCCACGCTGCCAGCAAAAGTTCGAAGCGAATCCCGAGGCCTACCTGGAAGCGACGGATCCGGTGTGCGGTATGAGCGTCGATCGCGCCGAACCGGCCGCCGTATCCCGTCACGAAGGCCAAACCTACTACTTTTGTTCCGACCACTGTCACCATAAATTTGAACAAGCGCCCGAGAACTATCTGGGAGAACAACCCGCACAGGCCCAGGCGCCGGAAGGCGTGAAATACACCTGTCCGATGCATCCGGAAATTGTTCAGGACGGACCCGGCAGTTGCCCGAAATGCGGCATGGCGTTGGAGCCGATGAACCCGTCGCAGGAAGACACCGGCCCCAATCCCGAGTTGGTGGATTTCACCAGACGGTTCTGGGTAAGCGCCATTGCGTCCATCCCGTTACTGATCATCACCATGGGCCCATTGGTGGGCATTCCGGTCCGGAGCTGGATCGGTGAGACCTGGGTGACCTGGATCGAACTGGTGCTGGCGACACCGGTCATTCTTTGGGCTGCGATCCCTTTTTTCGTCCGTGGTTGGCAGTCGATTCGCAACGTCAGCCCTAATATGTGGACTTTGATCAGTCTCGGGGTCGGCGCCGCCTACGGTTACAGCGTGGTGGCCACCCTGATTCCGGGCGCCTTCCCACCGGCGTTTCGTATGGAATCCGGTCATGTACCGGTCTATTTCGAGGCGGCGGCCGTCATTGTCACGCTGATCTTCCTGGGACAGGTCCTAGAGCTGCGGGCTCGCGAACGCACCGGCTCGGCGATCAAGGCGTTGCTGGATCTGGCTCCGAAAACCGCCGTGCGCATCAATGAGCAGGGCGATGACGAAGAGATATCGCTCGACGAGGTGCACAGCGGGGATCGGCTGCGCGTTAAACCGGGCAGCAGTATCCCGGTCGACGGCACCGTCGCCGACGGTTCCTCCAGTGTCGATGAATCCATGATCACCGGGGAACCGGTGCCGGTCGAAAAAGCCAAGGGCGACAGCCTGACCGGCGGCACCTTGAACAAGCAAGGCACCCTGATCATGACGGCCGAGCGTGTCGGAGCCGACACCGTGCTGTCACAAATCGTCGACATGGTGGCCAAGGCGCAACGCTCACGCGCACCGATTCAGGGTCTGGCGGACCGGGTATCCAGCTATTTCGTACCGACCGTGGTTCTGATCGCCATAGTGGCCTTCATCGTCTGGTCCCTGGTCGGGCCGCAACCGGCCATGGTCTACGCCATCGTCGCTGCGGTGTCGGTGCTGATCATCGCCTGCCCCTGTGCCCTGGGTCTGGCCACGCCGATGTCGATCATGACCGCGACCGGACGCGGTGCCCAGTCGGGCGTGCTGATCAAGGACGCCGAGGCGCTGGAACGGTTCGCCCACATCGATACCCTGATCGTCGACAAGACCGGTACGCTCACCGAAGGCCAGCCTGCTGTGACCGACATCCGGCCTACCGGCGAGCATTCCGAGACCGAACTGTTGTCGTTGATCGGCAGTCTGGAGCGCAGCTCCGAGCATCCGCTGGCCGAAGCCATCGTGACACGGGCGCGCGACGCCGAGGCCAAGCTGAGCGAACCCGAGGCGTTCGATTCGGTCACCGGTAAGGGCGTGACCGGCCGGGTACAGGGTCACGACCTGCTGATGGGCAACGCCGCCTTGTTCCAGGATCACAACATCGACCTGTCCTCGCTCGATCAGGACGCCCAATCCCTGCGGGAAAAAGCCAAGACCGTGATGTACATCGGCGTCGATGGCCAATTGGCCGGATTGATCGCGGTTCAGGACCCGATCAAGAAAACCACGGCCACCGCCATCGCCGCCTTGCAGCGCCAGGGTATGCGGGTGGTCATGGCCACGGGCGATAATGAGACCACCGCAAAAGCCGTCGCCGGGGAACTGTCCATCGACGAGGTCCGGGCCGGTGTGTCGCCGGAAGGCAAGCAAAAACTGGTGGATGAGTACAAACGCCAGGGACGGAAGGTAGCCATGGCCGGCGACGGCATCAACGACGCCCCGGCCTTGGCGGCCGCCGACGTGGGTATCGCCATGGGCACCGGTGCGGACGTGGCCATGGAAAGCGCCGGCATCACCCTGATGAAAGGCGACCTCACCGGCATTGTACGGGCACGCTATCTGGCGCGGGGTACGCTGCGCAACATCAAGCAGAACCTGTTCTTCGCGTTCGTCTACAACTCGCTGGGTGTGCCGGTGGCGGCGGGGATATTCTACCCGCTGTTCGGCGCCTTGCTGTCACCGATGATCGCGGCCGCCGCCATGAGCCTGTCTTCGGTCTCGGTCATCGGCAATGCCCTGCGGCTGCGGGCGATTGACCTGGACAAACCGTTGGAGCGAGCCGAACATTCCCATTGATAGCCATCCACCCATGCCGGGTCCGGGTCAGCGCCCTGACCCGGCTCGTCTCAACCACAGTTCCACCAACCCGACGCTGACCGGTGTCAGCATCATCAATTGCAGAATCGGAACCAGACCCACCTCCAGGCCGGTCAGAGTGGGCATGGTATCCAGGTAGGACCAGCGTCCGGTAGCCAGGGCATGCCACTCGATGGCGAAGCCGACCGCGAAGGCGCCGAGTTCCAGACTCAGCCAACCACGCAACGCGGACGGACCGACCATCCAGCGCCAACGACCCGCGACGATTGCAGCCCATCCATAGAGCAACCAGGTAATGACGACATCCCCGAACGTTGCCTGCAGCATGCCCCAGATCGAACCGTCGTAACTGCCGTGGGTATACAGCAACGGGCACTGGATGTTTTCCCAGATAAAGTGCAGAGCACCCGCCAGTGCGGTGGTCAGGATCAAGAAGTGCATGCTCGTTCCACGAGTAACCGTTCATGACATACCAGGCTATCTCATTTGCGTGCGATTGACCTGCATCAACCCACCCACCCGGCACCGGAATACACTGGAATAAAGCACGCTTCCATCCGGTCTTGCAAGGACAACCGGCATGTTGGCTGAGCGAGACAGATACACGCCCATTGTGCGGAGTTTGCCATGACCAGACATGAGGACATTGCCTATCAGGATCTGGAATTCCTTGAAAGCGATGCCGGCCGACCATTGCGAATTCTATCCGAATATCTCAAACCACTGGCCGCGTTAAATGACGCGGGCATTCAGGATACCGTTGTGTTTTTCGGGTCCGCCCGGTTGTCCGAGTCCGGGAACCAAGCCCACCTTTATGAGGCGGCCCGAACACTCGCGAACGATTTAACGCACTGGTCCATGAATCTGCCCTGTCAAACCCGCCGCTTTATCGTCTGTTCCGGCGGTGGGGGTGGCATTATGGAAGCGGCAAACCGGGGCGCCGCCGAAGCAGGTGGTCACTCGATCGGGTTGAATATCGGGTTGCCTCACGAACAGCACCCCAACGCCTTTATCAGTGACGAACTGGGATTCGAATTTCGGTATTTCTTCATGCGCAAACTGTGGTTTGCCTATCTGGCCCGAGCGATCGTTGTCTTTCCGGGTGGGTTCGGAACCCTGGATGAGTTGTTCGAAATCCTGACATTGAGTCAGACCCGAAAACTGTCCAGACCCATCCCCGTATTGCTATACGATTCACACTTTTGGCGAGAAGTGATCAACTTCGAAGCGCTGCGTCGTCACGGGATGATTTCCGAATCGGATCTGAATTATTTTCAAATGGTGGACCACCCTCACCAGGCGTTCTCGGCACTGAAGACAATCCTTACACCGTTGCTGGACGATACATCTTCTTCGCTCGCGCGCTCATTATGTTGCGATGCGGACAAGGACATGACGTCTTCGGTTCATTCACGGGGAAAATCCGCTTGACCTTCAAGTCGCTGGAAGGTCTATCGTCTCGAAGAGTCAACGGATTTATGGAGGAAAAGGTCATGAGCACTCATCATCGACCCGGCGTATGCGCCAAACATCGGGTGGTCAGACGCTTGAATTTGGCACCTTGCGATCATCACTTGAGAGATGCGGCCCTGTCGGAAATCGATGCTCTGATTGGCATAGACGACGTGTCTTTCGATGACGTCAAACAGCGCCTGACGCTCGCCTACGATGCCACTCGTCTGGATATCGATCGGTTAATCGACATACTGGAAGCCCATCAAGTTCCCCTGCACAATTCAACCTGGGAAAACGCCAAACGGTCCTACTACGAATTTGTGGATGACAACATCAAAGACAGCAGCCAGCGTCCACCCTGGAGTTGCCACTAACGACGTCGACCGGGCACGGTCGGCGGTTTGTTGCAGCAATGCCCGCCTCTCGATTGGGCGTTGGCGCGGGCATTGCCATCCACAAAGCGATACCAGGCGAGCTTGAGCCGAGTCCAGGCTCCGGACGTGTCCAATCCGACACAATCGACCAGCCAGGGCTGCAGTTCGGACCACTGCACATCCGCCGCGTCATAACACACCAGCAGTCGACGTCCCCGGCACTCGACCGAGCCCATGCCCGGCCAATCCTGTAGCGCAATCCGGTCGGATTCAGTCAGAGGCGCCAGCAACAGAACACTCCGACGCACGCGAGTCCCGGCGCTCATCGCTTACTGACCCCGATTGGATTGTTCACGTTCCAGCCATAACTGATAGGTCTTATCCGGCCAATAGCTTTGGAAACTCGCGATCACATCCACGATCTGTTGATCACTCAGCGTATCGTCCCAGCCGGGCATGACGCCGCCCATGGGTTCGCCGCCTTCCTCGATAACCATCTTCAGTACGCTCAACGGATGATGCCAGGCATGGGCAGTACCGTTCAGCGGGGGTGGTGGGTAATTGCCGTTGGCGTCCAACGATTTCCAGTCCGGTGTGGACTCGGCGTTCTGTCCATGACACCCGGCGCAGTTCGCCGCGAACACCTCCTTACCCCGGCTCACCTGTTCTTCGGTGTACCAGCGGTCGGTGCCCGGTTCCGGCTCCAGTGACAGCTGGGTTACATCGATTTCATTAGAGGTGTCATCCGCCGATTCATTGCTCCCGGAGCAGGCGGCTAACCCCAGAATAGCGACCAGGACCGCGATCATTCTCATCGTCATATCGTTTAATCCGTTCTATCGTTGCAAAAGTAACGTCATACCACTTCAAACCAGGTCATCATGCCCGTCGCCTGATGGTCGATCATGTGACAATGAATCAACCATTTACCAGGACCACCCGCCACCATTCGAACGGTTTTGGTTTGCCCTCGGGTTACCGTGAGGCTGTCCTGCCAGCGGTCGTCGGCCCAGACATGATGCCCATGCCAATGCAAGGTGTGGGGAAAGGAGGTGCGGTTGTCCAGTTGCAGGGCGACGGTTTCACCCTGGCGTGCGCGAAACAGAGGCTCTTCAGGCAAGCCCACCTGACCGCTCAATGCCCAGACCTGTCCTTGATCTACCAATTCCCGAAAGGCCATGGTTTCTCCCTCGTATCGAGCACTTTCAAGCCGTCCCATCGCGCCGCCTTCCATTTTCAGGGGAACGGTCTGGGTGACATCGGCCGATACCTCAGGCATGGGATTGACCGGCAACGCCATGACGCCGGGGTAACGGGGAATTCCAGCTTCGCCACCCGGCTCGACTTCGACGCGCGCAACCACCAAGGGTTTTCGACCACTGACTTCCATCAGTTGCCCGGTCTCGTTCGCCAGCCAACCCAGATCCAGACGTTCACCGGGCCCGAGAATAAATACGTCCGGCAAAGGCTCCGGACTCGTCAGGGGCTGGCCGTCCTTCGCCAGAACCAGGGCGCTGGGAAATTCGGCGCGCAACTGCAAAATACGATTGGTCGCGCTGTTGACCAGTCGCAGCCGAACACGATCTCCGGACCGCGCTCGTCCCTGCCAGGGTCCAAGCCGATGGTTGATCGTTAGGACATTGCCCATCCGTCCGCCATGCGCTTGGGTGTGTAAACTGGCGAACGCCGGATCGATCCGGCCGTTTTTAGTCAGACGCCAATCGTCGATCAACAGCGGCCAGTCCTGTTCGAAGTCGGGTTCGTTGTCGCCACTGACGATCAAGGCACCGTATAAACCCCGAGCCAACTGCTCGATGGTATTGTGGTGGCTGTGAAACCAGAATGTCCCGGCATCGGGCGACATCACCTCGTAGTCGAAAGACTCACCGGGCTCGATGGGCGCCTGCGTCAGCCCGGACACCCCGTCCATCGCATTGGCGACACGCAGCCCGTGCCAATGAACTGTGGTGGGTTCCGGCAAGTGATTGGTTACACGGATGCGTTGGGCAACCCCTTGTCGCAGGCGCAGCGTGGGTTGCGCGTAGGACCATACCGGCGTTGGTGTGTCCAGCCACGCCGCTGTGCTTTCCCGGGCTTGCAAGTGAATCAGGGGCAACTCCGATTGACTGGCCCGCAACGGCCACGGCAGCATCGAGGCGGCGGTCAGCGTACCGGCACCCTTGAGCCATTGTCGTCGTGTCAGTGTCATTTCGTTCATCCTTTTACCGACGTCATCTTGGCGATTCCGAAGGCTCGCTGAACGCGATGAAATACAGCAAACCCAGATTCAGCAGCGGCACCAGAATCAGCAGGCTGAGTACGCCCGGGAAACCGAGTCGTTGGCATATTCGCCACATGGGAATGACGACCAGGGCGGCGACCAGAGGCCACCAGAACCAGTGCATTCCCCATCCCATATTGAACATCATGATCGAACCTCCTGCGAAGAGCGGTGGACCCGATCGTCATGTCACGGGTCGAACCTTGGGTGTGCGGCATCACATCCGATGCGCTTCGGTCTCGATGCCGTTGAGGGTCTGGACTTCACGAATGAAGGACAGAATATAAGTCATCTCGGAAAACCCGATATGCGATTGCGGCGGCATATTGCCAAACGGCCAGTGATGCTGCTGAACGCCCTGGGTTACGGCCCGGTAGAACGCCTTATTGGAGTGGTGACCCGGATTATAGATGGAGTGGATGAGCGGGGGCCCCGCATCCGACCCTTGTCCATTAAGCCCATGACAGGACGCGCAAGACTGATTGAAGACCAACTGGCCTGTCTCGGCTTTTTCCGACAAACCTTCGACGACCACATCCACATGATTGGATTTGTGATCGGCCAGGGCCGCAGAGGCCCACAGCGTACTGAGCAGTACGACGACCAGCCAAAGGGATCGGCGCAGCAGTGTCGGGTATGTAATGCGTTCAAACAGGAATTTCATAAGTAACCTCGGTGTCCAATTCTTAACGGTCCAAGCGGGCTTGGACGATCGTCTATCACGCGCGACGGTGTACAGTCCGGACCCGAATGTCAGCGACAGGGACGCGGGCGGACTATGAATCGACGCGAATTGGATTCAGAGGCTGGGAGGGCGTTCCAGAGGGTTGCGGTAGCCCGAACGAGGCAAGGGTTCGTGGAAGCGCTCATGTTGCAGGGCTAACCATGGGTTGGCCCCGGCCAACAGAGGCACGGCTTGAAGCATCGAGGGTGCGGCGCAGGCCGATCCGCCACAGGCGGTTCGCGACTGACCGGCGGATTCGAGCATGTCGCAGTGGTCGCCGCCGTGGTCGAGGCAGGTCGCCTCTGGAACGTCCACCATTGACGCGGGCGTCTCTCCGGCCCACACAGACACACCCAGGCCCGACTGGAACAGGACCAGCAGAACCAAGAGGCTGTATCGGATCGGGGCGGTGACCTTCATGGTGACACACACGGAATGATTTCCCTGGAAGGTTACTCGCGGCCCGGCCCGAATGCCAGTCGATGACACAGTTTTTACCGGCAACCTTGACCCGGATCATGTCCGGGTCGGCGCCGGTCGATCAACCGGCGATCCACCCCCACAGGCTGTGATACAGCGGGATACCCACCAACACATTGAACGGAAAGGTCAGGCCGAGCGATGCCAGCATCGCCAGGCCGATATTGGCCGACGGTATGGCGGCGCGGATCGCGACCGGAGCGGCGATGTAGGAGGCGCTGGCCGTCAGGCTGGCGAGAATCAAGGCGGAGCCGGCCGGCAATCCCAGCAACGCGGCCATGGTCAATCCGAAGCCGGACAGCAGCGTCGGCGCCAGCAGTGCGAACATGACCAGACGCGCATGCTGCCAGCGCAGGTTGCGTAAGGTATCGGCCGCCACCAGGCCCATTTCGAGCAGGAACAACGCCAGCACACCCTGGAAGGCGCTGGTGTAGAGACCGGTCACCGAGGCGCCGGCATTCGGGCCGTACAACCAGCCGATGAAGACACCGCCGACCAGCAGGATGACACCCCGGTTGGTGAGGGTTTCGTGCCACAACCCGGTGGACTGGCCGCCCTCGCGGTCGGCGCTGAAGCGACGGTACAACAGCAGGCCGAGCAGAATGGCCGGCAGTTCGAGCAACACCAGATAGAGCGTGACCTGGCCGCCGACGATCAAACCCTGGGTTTCGACATAGGCCAGGGCCACGGCGAAGGTACCGGCGCTGACCGACCCGTAGTGCGCCGCCAGACTGGCGCTGTCGGCCAGGGACAGGCGAACCAGATAGCGGACGACCGGGAACACCACCAGCGGGATCAACACCCCCAGCAATGCCACCCCGATCAATTCCACCAGCAGCGACAGGCTGAGGCTGCCGTGCAGCGCCATACCGCCCTTGAGGCCGATGGTCAGCATCAGCAACAAGCTGAGAATGTCGTACGCGGCCTTGGGAATCGACAGGTCCGACCGGACCACACCGGCCACCACACCCAGGACGAAAAACATCACGACGATATCCGGCACCGTCATACTCCCCTGTTTGAATTCGGCGCCACTCTATCGGCATTCTCGAATTGAAAGAAATAAATAATATTTACGCCTACATAGATAATTATCTATATTGGGTCCATGAAAATGCGCCAACTTACCATTCGTCTGCTGCAGGTCTACGCTGAGGTGATCCGTTCCGGGTCCGTCTCGGCGACCGCTCGCCGACTGCACCTGACCCAGCCCACGGTCTCCCAGCAATTGCGCCGGCTGCGCGAGATCGTGGGCGAACCCATCGTCGAGTCCGAAGCCGGCCGAATCCTTCCGACCGAGGTCGGTCAGGCGCTGTACCAGCTCAGTCAGGATCTGCTCAGCCGGGCCGACGCCTTCGGCCAGTACCTGGACGCCTACCGCGAAGGGGAGCGGGGTCATTTCAGCATCGCACTGGTCAACACGGCGCAGTATGTCCTGCCCCGGTTGCTGGGCCCGTTCAGCCAGGCGTACCCGGATGTGGATGTGACGGTGGAGATCGGCAACCGCCAGCAATTGCTGCACCGTTTCGAACGGCACGAGGACGACCTGTACGTGTTCAGCCACCCGCCCGACGACGACGCCGTCCTGGCCGCGCCGTTTTTGAGCAACCCGCTGGTGGTGGTGGCACCTCGCCGGTCCCCCTGGGTCGATGCCGGGCAGCTGACAATGGAGACACTCAAGAGCGAGCGGTTCCTGCTGCGCGAACCGGGGTCGGCCACCCGGCATCTGTTCGATGGCTGGCTGCAAAGCCGGGGCATCCAGCTCGACTCGACTCTGCAAATCGCCAGTAACGAGGCCATTCGCGTGGCCGTGGGGTCCGGAATGGGGCTGGCGGTTCTGTCCCGCCACGTTCTGACCGAGGCCCAAACGGACACCGTCATTCTGCCGGTCGAGGGGTTTCCACTGCGCAGTCACTGGCAATTCATCGTACGCCGGGAACGCCACCTGCCACCGGCGGCCCAACGCTTTCTGACGTTCGCGCAATCGGTCCTGGCGCGCGAGTTCGAGGAAGCCGAGGGCGAGGCCGCCATCGCTGAACTGCTGGCGCGGATCTCATAGCCTCGACGCGGATTTTCAATTATCGTCACCGCCATGAACGCTTTCGAAGAACACCGCTACGCCGACCTGTGCGCCACCGATCGTCACGACTTTCACCAGCTGTTGTTGGGGCTGGAGGGCTGTGTCGACATTGAGGTCGAAGGTCGGGGTGGTCGCATTCAAAGCGGCGGACTCTGTGTGATTCCGGCCGGCGCCGTACATCACTACCTCGGCCTCGGTGCGGGCAATCGCTGCCTGACGCTGAACCTCGCCGACCCGATGCTCTCCCCGGAGGAACGCAGGTTGTTCGATCGCATCCGTTTTTCTCAATTACCCGCGATACCCAGCCGCCTGAGCGTAAACGACGTTCTGAACGACGACCTCGCCGAGATGCTGGACCTTCCCCGCATCCGCCTGAATCTCGCGCGTCTGTCTTCCCGCGTCATGGCGCGGCTGGATGAACGCTGGCCGGTGACACGCCTGGCCGACACCGCGAATGTGAGCGAACGGCAGTTGAGACGCTTGTTGGCGCGAGACACCGGCCTGACACCCGGCCAATGGCTGACCCGTTTGAGGGTGAACGTGGCGCTGCGGGAATTGCGCACCACAGGCCACACCATCACCGACATCGCGCTCGACTGCGGTTTTCAAAGTCCGGCCCATTTCAGCCGATGCGTTCGGGACCGGACCGGGCTGAGCCCGCGACAATGGCGGTCCAGCATGGCCGACTGAGGCAAGTTCCCGGATCCGGTCCGGGGCAGACTGTGGCTTCCGGAACAGAGCGCACAGCATCATGACGCATCGAACCTCGCACACCGCCACTCTCTGGGGAGTCTCCACTCTATTAAACTGGGCGACCCTGGCGTTGCTCACTCAGTTGGCGGGGCCGGTGCCTCCCTTTCTGCTGACCGGGCTCTGCCTCGGCGGGGCGAGTGTACTGGCGCTGGTCGTATACACCCTGAGTGGCCAGGGTGAGGCCCTGGTCGCCAACCTGAAACAACCGCTCCGCGTCTGGGTTCTGGGCGTGGGCGGCCTGTTCGGCTATCACTTCCTCTACTTTGTCGCCCAGCAGAACGCCCCCAGCGCCGAAGCCGGTTTGATCAGCTACCTCTGGCCGCTGTTGATCGTGTTGCTCACCGGTCTGTTGCCGGGGGAACGGTTGCGCTGGCATCACGGGGTCGGCGGCTTCGCCGGGTTCGTGGGGGCCGCCCTGCTGATCGGACCGAACGGATTGTCTTTGTCCGGCGAGTACGGATTGGGTTATATGGCGGCGCTGACGGCCGCGTTCGTCTGGAGCGGGTACTCGGTGCTGTCCCGACTGTTCGCCCGGGTACCGACTACCATGGTCGCCTGGACCTGTCTCGCCTCGGCCGGGCTTTCGATACTGTGCCACGGGCTGTGGGAGCCTCGGGGCTGGCCGCCGGAGGCCAGCCTCTGGGCGGTTTTGGCGCTGGGTCTCGGCCCCGTGGGCAGCGCCTTTTTCACCTGGGATTACGCCGTAAAACGCGGCGACCTGCGACTGCTGGGGCTGCTCGCCTATTTCACGCCGGTCCTGTCGACCCTGTTGCTGATCACGGCCGGTATCGCCCCGGCGACACCGACACTGGCTCTCGCCACCGGGCTGATCGTGGTCGGCGCCCTGGTGGGCAGCGGCCACATCGGAATCAGGCGGCCAGCGCGGTCCGCAGCCAGTGCGCCACCTCGGCGGACGACTGGGGATTCTGGCCGGTGATCAGCCGACCGTCCTGAACAGCCAGCGGCATCCAGGGTTCGGCACCCTCGTGCTCGGCGCCCAGAGCCTTCAGACGGCTTTCCAGCATAAACGGCACCTTGTCCGACCCCACGGCCGCGTCCTCTTCGGCATCGGTAAAGGCGGACACCTTGCGCCCCTGAATCCAGGGAGTGCCGTCGGTGCGGTGCATGCCGGTGAAGACGGCGGGGGCGTGGCAGACGGCGGCGATGTATTTGCCGTTGTCGTCGAAGTCGTACAGCATTTCGTGCAAGCGGGAATTGTACGGCATGTCGAATAAGGTGCCGTGCCCGCCCGGCAGGAAAATAGCGTCGAAATCGGACGCATTGAAGCGGTCGAACGGCTGGGTGTCGTTCAACTGGGCGATGGCTCCGGCCCACTGCTGTGCCTGCTCGTCCGTCGCCCGGCTGTTCGGGTCGATCGGTACCGGCCCGCCCGCCACCGAGGCGACGGAGACTTCGTGGCCGGCGTCTTTCAGCGCGAGATAGGGCACCGCGAACTCCTCCAACCACAGTCCGGTCGGGGTGCCGTCCAACAGACGGTTGTAGCTGGTGACTACGATTAGAACATGGCTCATGGTTTCACCTCTTTTTCCAAAACCTGTTCAGGCTACGGTGGTGATGCCCCGAGCCGATCACAATGCCTCCCGTCAAAACCCCCGGCGTGCATCCTGATTGACAGCCCGGTCCCGTCCGTCGATTTGCAATTCGACCGCTGTTCATACAACCATCATCGCCGCGTCATCCGCAGTGCTTACGATGTCGCCAGGACAACCCCGGACAAGGCCGTTCATTCGAAAAATCACACAAAAACAAGGACACACCATGATAAAAACAACGAGGATACTGCTGTTCCTTCTCACCACGTCCCTCACCAGCCCCGCCCTGCTGGCGGACTACCCGCCCATCACCGTCATGGGCTACAACCTGATGCAGTTGCCGGTACAGGACTGGGACCAGACGCAGCGAATCAACCATTTGCCGGACGCGCTGCGCTCGCTGAATTCCCTGCCCGATGCGATCGGCTATTCCGAAGTCTTCACCGACGAAGCCTACGACACCATCGCCGGCATGGCCGAATACCCCTATCGCACGCCCATTGTCGGCAAGACCTGCAGCGGCGGTGGCTGGGATTCGATCAGCGGGGACTGTTCCAGCTGGTTCACCGTTATCCGCGGCGGCGTGATGATCGCCAGCCAGCATCCCATCCTGGAGCGCCATGCGCTGGTGTTCAGTCACTACACCGAGGGTTCCTGGGACGCGATGTCCAACAAGGGCGCTGTGTACGCGGAAATCTCGGTGCAGGGCCAGCCGGTGCACCTGGTCGCTACCCACCTGCAGGCCACCCACGACGGCGGCGATGACGATGAACACACCGTTCGCATGCAACAGTTATCGGAAATGAAAACCTGGCTCGATGGGTTCGACATCCCCGCCGATGAACCGCTGATTCTCACCGGCGACATGAACGTGCCCTTCAGCCTCTCCGACCAGATTGCGGACATGCTGAGCGTCACCGACAGCCGCATGAATTTCAATGCGACCGCTGAGCCCGCGTCCTATCCGGAGGCGAACTGGATGGCACGGGCGTCCAACTATCACTACGAATACGACATGTGCTATCGCGATACGCTGGACTACGTGATGTGGCGCGCAGACCATTTGCAGCCCGAGAACACACCCGAGATGCGGGTCGTCCCTCTGAAATCCCCCACGGCCTGGTACTGGGACTATCTGGAAGGCGACTGGACGCTGTGCTCAGGCGACCAGTACCACAACGGGTACACGCGGGACATTTCCGATCACTATCCGGTGGTCACCACCTTCGATTTCTGACCGACCGGGGCGGCACGGACGCCGCCTACTACTAAAAGGTTCGACCCATTCACACCCTGAATTCGACCCCGTTCGCACTTCCGGTTTCCCAACCGGGCCTGTGTCACACCCCGCCCAGCGAATACTGTTCCGTCACCCGGTTCGATCCTATGCTTGAGCGTTGCGCGCTCGCACATCCGTTCAGTCGTCAATAAGGAAATGATGCATGCCTAACCGGATCGGTCTTCTGCTCCCACCGCTTTACCTGGGCCTAGCCATATCACTCTCCGGCTGCCCACTGACGCTGCCCGGTGGCACCGACCCGACCGACAACGCCGCCGACCGTCAGCGCTACCAGCCTGCGCTGGACGTCCGCTGGCAATGGCAACTCAAGGGAACGATCAACACGGATTACGATGTCGAACTCTACGACATCGACCTGTTCGACACTTCAAGCGAACAAATCGCTGCCCTGCAGGACGCAGGACGTCGGGTGATCTGCTATTTCTCCGCCGGCAGCTACGAGAACTGGCGGCCGGATGCAGCTCAATTCAACCCCGAATCCCTGGGCCATACCCTGGATGGCTGGGCCGATGAACGCTGGCTCGACGTTCGCGACCCCTCACTGGAACCGATCATGAAAGCCCGGCTCGACCTGGCCGCGGAGAAAGGGTGCGACGGCGTGGAGCCGGACAACGTCGACGGCTACGCCAACCACACCGGCTTCAACCTGACCGGCGACGACCAACTGGGGTTCAATCGCTTTCTCGCCCGCGAAGCCCATGCCCGAGGCCTCGCCATCGCCCTGAAGAACGACCTGGACCAGATCGAAGACCTGGTGGACGACTTCGACTTCGCGATCAACGAGGAATGTTTCGCCTACAACGAATGCGAGGCACTCACGCCCTTTATCGAGGCGGGCAAACCGGTACTGAACGTCGAATACGACTGGACCCTGGCCACCGATCCGGAAGCCCGCGAGGCCCTGTGCGACCGCGCCCGGCAATTGAACTTCCGGACCCTGATCCTGCCGCTGGAGCTGGACGACCGATTCCGCTTCAGTTGCTGACCACGGAGTGTGATCCGACCCCGACACCCTTGCGTAAGGGATTCTACGACGGATGGAAGCGCCCGGCTCCGGGTGGAGCGTCCGACCGGGCAGCAGCCTGACTTCCTCCGTCAATTGCGGACTTTGGCCCTCGTTTCGAGGGCCCCTTTTCACCATCCCTCAGCATGGCATCATAATAGCCTCATTCCCCGCCCGAACCGCCATGGCCAACAACACCATCGACATCAACCAAGCCGCTCATCCACTGGACCATCTCGATTCCGTCTGGCTGTTCGGCTACGGCTCGCTGATCTACAAGGTCGACTTCCCCATCCTGGAGCGCCAACCGGCCAGCATTCGTGGCTGGGAACGCCGCTTCTGGCAGGGATCGCACGACCATCGCGGCACGCCCGAGGCCCCCGGACGCGTCGTCACTCTGATCGAATCCCCGGGGGCCATATGCCAGGGCATGGCCTACCGGGTCAGCCCGAATACCTTCGCCCACCTCGACCACCGGGAAAAGAACGGTTACCTCCGCTTCTTCACCCCCCTCACCTTCCCGGAAGGCCACCATGCCGAAGGACTGGTCTACGTCGCCGGCCCCGACAACCCTGCCTTTCTGGGCCCGGCCCCGATGGCGGACATGGCCGAACAGATCGCCCGGTCACATGGGCCGAGCGGATCGAATGCGGACTATGTGCTGTCGTTGGCGGAAGCGTTGGAGGAATTGGGGGCAGATGATCGACATGTGTACGAGTTGGCGGAACGCGTGGATGAGCTATTGAAGAATTAGGTTGGGTGGACTCAATCGTGGATTTGAATACCGAACCATAAGAGCGTACACGGGGCTCAGAATATAGGCGGGTGAGTTCTTCTATCATCGCACCCACCCGTATCAACCTGGATCATTGCGGGTGGGACCGACCTTCGCCTTTAATCTTGTCCAGCGCAGCTTCTGTTAAGAATGCGCTCCGTGACCTTAAGGCATGGGTTTTGACATACTGATCAACCTGACGTACCACTGTTCCGGGCATGGTGACATTCACCTTCTCAGTAGCCCCCAGGTAGGCCGTCACGTCCAGGTCGATCAGCCCCCACCCCATGGCGGCGTAGTCCGGGTTACCTCGATGATGCTCCACAGAGGTCGGCATGGGAACAGGTTCACCACGCTCGACAAGCTCTTCTAACTGAATATGCGCCACTTCGAAAGCGGACGCATAGGCTTCCTCAAAACTATCACCCGCAGTCATCGCGCCCGGGATATCAGGAATGATGATGCCCGTGGCAGAGTGTTCGTCGCCCCATTCAATCGCTATCGGGTATTTCATGGCTTATGACTCCGTACCGTGTGCCAAGCTAAAGCCCGGCCTGTTTTCTGATCGCGGCCACCAACCCCTTACCCAAGTCTTTCTTTGGGTGGGGAATCGGTATGGATACCTTATGATCAGGGTGACGAAATAGGTGATGGCTGCCTTTGACTCGCGCCAGCTCCCAGCCGGCCGCCTCCAGCTCTTTGATCAAATCCTTGCTTTTCATCACCAACCTATAGTCGCCACTCATGAAATACCATACCTCCAGGCGCATAATTGTCAAATAAAAATGCGCCTGGAGGTATAAATGGCAAAGTCTATCAGAGAATTTTGGAAATAGATCAGACGTAAGGAGTCGCACTATCTCACTGCTCAGGGGGGGATTGTGTAGCGCGAGTGAACACTGCAGCTATCTCTGGCCCGACGCGAGACCAGGCTGTGGTGCTTTGGGCAATGAAAACCACGCGTTTCTAAGTCGGATTAACCCAATCCTGAACCCTGATTCCGGGTACCCGCTCAAATTCGCGAACGTTGTTCGTGACTAATATCAAACCACGAGACCGGGCATGGCCGGCGATCATCTGGTCGTAAGGACCGATGGGCGTGCCGTTCCTGGCCAGTTCGGCGCGAATCTGGCCGCTGTGGGCCGCCGCCTCCGTGTTGTAGTCCAGCACCTCCAGCCGCGCCGCGAAACCTTCCACAACCTCCAGGTTTCTGTCGGGGGCAGCCGATTTTTCGGCGCCATAGATCAGTTCCATCAAAGTGATGGTACTGATGCACAGCTGATCATGATGCTGGTTGAACGCGACGCGAACCTGCTCGGGTTTGTTCTTGATCGTGTAAATACAGATGTTGGTGTCGAGCATGTACTTGAGCACTAAAAGGACTCCCGTTCCTGGTCATCCGGTTGGTCTCGTTCGCTCATGAAGTCCGTTGATACTCCCTCTCCGGCGAACCAACTGTCCCAGGATTCTCCTACCGGCGAGATGATTCGGGTACGACCGATCGCGATAACCTCGACACGCTTGACGTCATCCGGCAGAGAGACAGCCTTGGGCAGGCGTACCGCCTGACTGCGATTGCTTTTGAATACCGATGCTTTTTCCATGACTCACTCCCGTATTTTGGGATATACCTGAAGTATATACCAACCTAATCGCCATTCCATGTGCATCAATGCGGTTTTACATACACACACCGAGTGCGCTTAGACACACGAGAAGACGGGTCGGATCAGACAGGATTGGAATACAAGCGATGATTCTGGGGAGTAAGAAGTGGAGCTTTGAAATTGGTCGGAGAGACAGGATTTGAACCTGCGACCCCTACCTCCCGAAGGTAGTGCTCTACCAAGCTGAGCTACTCTCCGACACTGGCGTGTCGTGACCAATTCAAACGTAAGCAGTTGATTTCATTGGGTTTTGAACACCCGAAATCGCCTTGGCGTTTGAGCTGCGCAATAGTACGGAGTCCGGCCCGAATCGTCAACCGTTTGCGCGCCGGGCCGGGCGAAAAATCCGTTTTCCGGGCGTTTTCGAAGCCCGGTGCCGGCCTAACGCCGCTCCCGCGTTGCCTGGTTCCCGGGCCGCCGGTATCCTTGGCCCGGAAACCCTGGGTGGAACCTCATGACGGACCGTCACGCCAAATCCCGCAAGCTGGATCGAATCGACCTGAAAATCCTGCGCGCCCTGCAAGACAACGCCCGCATGTCCTATGTGGAGCTGGCCGAACGGGTGGGCCTGTCAACGACACCCTGTATGGACCGGGTCAAGCGATTGGAAAGTTCAGGCGTGATTCAGGGTTATCATGCGAGAATAGACCCTGGGGCGCTGGGCCTCGACTTGCTGGTGTTTATCGAGATTACCCTGTCGAACCAGTCGCCGGAGGCCTTCGACCAGTTTCGCAAGGCGGTCGACGGGCTCAGCTATGTTCAGGAATGCCATCTGGTGTCCGGCCAGTCCGACTACCTGATCAAGTTGCGATTGACGGACCTGGGCAGCTACCGCAAATACCTGGGGGAACTGCTGGTGGCCCTGCCGCATGTGCGCGAGTCCAAGAGCTACATCGTGATGGAGGAAGCCAAGCAGACGGCCCTTTTGCCGCTGGATCTGATCAGCCACCGCTTTAAGCGTTGATACACGAGGGTCCGGCGGTCTACTCTGACATGAATTCATATACAAACAGACTGTGTGTCTCAACCGGAGGAAGGAATTCGATGAAAACCTGGCAAAAACTGGCATTGCCCGTGGCCTTGAGCGGTGCGGTATTGAGTGGCTGTACCACGATGGACGCCTTTACCGGGGAATCCCAGGTCAGCAACACGTCCAAGGGCGCCATCGCCGGCGGCCTGATAGGCGCGGTTCTGGGGGCGGCTACGGCGCCGAAGGAAGAGCGCGCCAAACGCGCATTGATCGGCGCCGGTATCGGCGGTGTGGCCGGCGGTGGTGTCGGTCTGTACATGGATCGCCAGGAGGCCGAGCTGCGCGAGGAACTGACCGGCAGCGGCGTTCAGGTGGTGCGTACCGAGGAAGGCCAGATCGATCTGATCATGCCCGGCAACATCACCTTTGCGACCGACAGCTCCGATGTCAAACAGGAGTTCATGAATACCCTGCAATCCGTCGCCAAGGTGGTGCAGGAATATGAAAACACCCTGGTGACCATCGAAGGCCATACCGACAGCACCGGCAGCGACAGCTATAACCAGTTGCTGTCCGAACGTCGCGCGGCCAGCGTGGCCGAGGTCCTGCTGGCGCAGGGCGTGGCGTTCGAGCGGATCGCCGCCGAGGGTTACGGTGAGGGTCGGCCGGTCGCCACCAACGATACCGCCGAAGGCCGCGCCCAGAACCGGCGCGTCGAAATCAGCCTGGAAGCGATTGTCGCCGACGAGTGATCGGCTGAAGGGCCGGGGCGGTTAACAAGCCCCGGTCCACCGTTTCGGCTAGGATCAGTCGCCGAAATCGCTGGAAAAATCGTCGTCCGAGTGGAAGTGCTGGGCGCCCTTGGCGTAGTAGTAGCTCGACGTGAACGAGAACCCGGCGCGTGATTTGCCTTCGACCTTGGCCCGATATTTCAGCCAGAGCTTCTCGCAATCGGTGCTGGCTTCCTTCTCTCCGCGAATCATCTTCACGAACTGCGCTTCGACTTCGTTGGCCGGTGTGTATTCACCCACTTCCAGACGCCGAAACGTCTCGCCCAGACGACGCAATACGCTGGCTTCGCGAATGGAGTAGTCGCCGGAGCGCTCCAGGCCGTAGGGGTAATTGCGGCTGTCGTTGAACGGTTTGAATACGGTATAGCCTTCGGGGCTGAATGCGTCACTCATCGATTGTCCTCCAGGGGTTGGGGCCCGGTTCATGAGCGCATTCATAAAGCCTGTACGCGGCCAAGTAAAACGAGTAATTTTTGCGATCAGGATCAATCAATTCGATGCATGCGAGGCCAACCGCCGGTGGACATCCAGCAACTGAAAACCTTCCTTGAAGTGTGCAAGACCCGCCATTTCGGCCACGCCGCGCAAAACCTCTATCTGACCCAGTCCGCGGTCAGTTTTCGCATTCGCCAATTGGAAACCCAACTGGGCACTCCCCTGTTCAACCGCCACCGCAACAACCTGCAGTTGACCCACGCCGGTGAGCGGCTCAAGGTGCATGCCGAGACCATCATCACCACCTGGCAACGGGCGCAGCAGGAAGTCTCCAGCCGCGACGATCAGCATCGCGCCCTGACACTGGGCGCGTCGGCCAATATCTGGAGTGCCTGGCTGGGTGAGGCGCTCGGGGAATTGCACGAGCGGTTTCCGGACGTACTCTGGCGGGCGGATACGCTGACCGGCGATTTGATGGTTCGCCGCCTGCTGGAACGCACGCTGGATTTGGCGGTATTGACCGACCCGCCCAAGGTGGACGAACTGAAGACGGTCGCGCTGCAACCCCTGACCCTGGTCATGGCGGCCCCGGCCGGGGCGGACATCGAACGGGCGCTGACCGATGCCTATGTCCTGGTCGACTGGGGCACGCGGTTTATGATTGATCACGCCAAGCGTTTCGCCCATTCACCATCGCCAGTGCTGCACACTGGGGATGCCCGTCTGGCCATGGCGTTCGTGCGGCGGCACCAGGGCAGTGCTTTCCTGCCCACCTCGCTGCTCGATGCCGAACCGGATGACTGGCAGCGCATCGACTCCTACGGCGAGATGCACAAGACACTGTACCTGGCGCACCACGCCCACCATCCGGATCTGGACAGTCTATCGCCGGTGATCGACTGCCTTGTCCGCCGCTGACGGTATTACCCGAGGCCGACAGTCGGAACCCCGGGCCCGGGGCTTGCATCACCCGGGGCCAGCACCGATATCCGTTACCAAACCTTGTTGGAGTGACTCGATGAAACTCGCCATTCTCGAAACCGATGTCCTGCGTCCCGAGCATCAGCCCACTTTTGTCGGCTATGGGCGGATGTTTCTGAACCTGTTCGAGGCGGTCGGCGTCGACTGGGAGATGGAGGTGTTTCCGGTCATTCACGACCAATACCCGTTGGATTTCGACCGGTTCGATGCATTTCTGGTCACCGGCAGCAAGCACGACGCCTTCGCCGACGACGACTGGATCGTCCGCCTGCGCGACTATGTGCGCACCCTCTACGACCACGGCAAACCCATGGTCGGGATCTGTTTCGGGCACCAGTTGCTGGCCCATGCCCTGGGTGGACGGGCCGAACGGTTTCACCAGGGTTGGGGCCTGGGGGTAATGAGTTACGAGGTTTTGGAGCAGCCCGCGTTCGCCGACAACGACCAGCCGGTCAGCCTGCTGGTCAGCCATCGCGACCAGGTCACCGCGATTCCTCCGCAAGCTCGGCCCCTGCTGACCAACCCGTTCTGTGAACACGCCGCCTTCTACATTCCGGGCAAGGTCTTGTGCTTCCAGGGGCACCCGGAATTCACCAAGGAATACGAACAGGTCCTGCTGCCACTGCGCGAGAGCGATGTTCCCCCGGAGCAGATGAGCGCCATTCGGGATTCGATGGAAGACCCGCACGAAGGCGTACGCATTGGTCAGTGGATGAAGCGGTTCCTGGAGCAAACGGTACAGCGCTGATAGGGCGGGGCTTTACAACCCGCCGGCACCATTGCACCCTCGACCCCGAACGCTGATTAGGACTGGACCACACACCATGCTGATGCGACTGCAACACCGGGTTCTGAAACTCTTCCACCCGCTGCGATTTCTGACCTGGCCGCTGTTGATCCTGGGTACGCTCAGCTTTCCGGCGATGATCGCCGTCGCGGTCGCCTTTCCGGATTTACGCGGCGACCAGTTGTTCACCGGCTGGGTGGCCGGACTGGGCCTGCTGTTGATGGGCATACTGCTGGCGATCAGCCGGCCCGAGGGCCCGTCTAACGAAGGCTTGGGCAATAAGCTCCGATTGTTCTGGGAAACCCTGGTGTTCTGGGCCTGGCTGGTATGTCTGGTGGCGTTTCTGAGTTTGGCGGTGAAGATCATTACGTTCAGCGGCTGACCCGGCTCGTCCGGTAAGTGCCCCAACTGAGGCGTTATCCGGTGTGGGTCACCACCGTCACGTTCAGGGCCTCATCCGACGTCGGCTCTTCAAACAGGGCTGTGACCTGCTCGAACACCTCGGGTGTATCGAAGTGCGCTCTTTCAGGCTGTTCGGTCCGCCTCGTTTCCAGTCGGCTCAGGCATAACTCATCGGCCACATCGAGATGGAACAGTTGGTGATTGGCGCCGACCGCCTCGGCCAGTTGTTTGAAGCCCTGTCGGGCAGCGACTGTGTTCGCAGGGAAATCCAGAATGACCGAGGTACCCACCTGCAATAAACTCTGAATATGCGGCTGCATGACGGACAACAGGCGCTTGTGTCGATCCAGAAAGTCGCTGAAATTCCGGATTTCGTCCGGATAAAGTGCGGCCAGCCATGCATCCTCGGATATCAGGGCGACGGAATGCTCCCGGGCGTATCGCTCCGCGAAAGTCGACTTACCGGCGCCCATTTTGCCGGTCATGAAATACAGGGTTCCCAACATATTCACTGTGGTTTCTTATCCCTCATAGGTTGCGGGATCAGGCCAACTTCGTAATCGATTAATCCTATCGAACGAAATGAGACCGGATTCCCAAGAAACGCATCCCGGTTTTGATTTGTTGTCCCGCCATCGAATGCACCCGGTTGGTCTAGAGCGGCGGCAACGCTTTCCCCGCGTACGCTATCCCGCCCTTGCCGGAGCGTTTGATGTCGTACATCGCGAGATCCGCGTGGTGCATCAGGTGGTCGAGGTCCCGCCCGTGTTGACCATAGCGGGCGACGCCGATGCTGGCGGAGACGGCCAATCGATCCTGTTCAATCTGCACCGGTTTTTCAATGACGTTGAGGATGCGTCGAATGAAGGCATCGAGCGAGCTCCGGCTGTCGAAGTCGTCGATGATGATGATGAATTCGTCTCCGCCGACGCGGGCTGCGAAATCGGTCTTGCGCAGCGAGTCGCGCAGTCGGTGGGAAAGAACGGTGAGTACCCTGTCGCCAACGCGGTGGCCGTAGCGGTCATTGACCGGTTTGAATCCGTCCAGGTCGATGTAGACCAGATAAAACCCCAGACCCTGGGCATTGGCGCACAATACCTTGTCCTCCACGAATTCGGCCAGCAGCCGCCGATTGGGCAAGCCGGTCAGAGTATCGTGGTTGGCCATGTGCTCGATGCGCTCGTGCGCGGCTTCGATCTGCGTTTTCTCGTGCGTGAGCGCCTGGTTCAGTTCGGACAATTGCTGGTGGCTCATGGCGTTGCTGAGCGTGATGGCGACGAACGGCGCCAGGGACGTCAGCAGGTCGAGCTCTTCGTGCGTAAAGCGGTTTTCCACAGCGCTCTGCAGCGAGAACATGCCCAGCACGTCGTGGTTGTGAACCAGCGGTATGAACAGCTGGGAACGTGGCAAAATACGGCTGTCGCCCACCCACTGGATCTGGGCGTCGCGGCTTTCATCGCCCAACAGGATGGGTTCACCGCCGAGGATGGTTCGCACGGCCCGGCTGTCACGCACGCTGTGGGGAATGCTGTAGACGGGGATATCGACCCCGTTGTCGATGATCATCCGGAATTCGATGGCCCCGGCTTCGGGCCGGTTCAGCGCCAGCGAGACAAAATGGACGTCGAGCCGCTCGGCGACGATCTCATACAGTTTGCGACCGATCTCGTCCACATCCAGCGAAGCCGTCAGTTGCTGGGAGAGCTCGTTGATCAATTGCAGGCGCGACTGGGTGGCCTTTAAAAGCTTGTTTTCATGATCGGTGATCTTGCGCGCCAGGCGCTCGGCATCCATTTCCGACTGGAAGCGGCGCAGTTCCATCTGCCGGCGGATGTCCTGGTTCTGCAGTTTGCGCTCCATGTCGAGCGCCAGACGCATCACCAGCATGGCGGCGCGGTACTTGCGGGCTTTTTCCAGGCAGATCGACAGCGTTTCCAGCGCCCGTTGCTGAATCAGGCTGAATTCGGGCAAGCCTTCGCGCCGCAAGCCCTGACGTAGGGTGCGCACGGCGGTGGAGAAATGCCCCGTGGTGGCCTGGGTCTTGGCCAGTTCGATGAAGGCGTTCAGGCCGGCCACGCCCTCTTTGTCGAATTCGGGGTGGTCGATGGTGACCTGGAGCGTGGTTTCGGCCTCGACCAGCCGGTTTTGCAGTCGCTGGCATCGGGCGACAGCGATAAGCGCCTGGATTTCCAGGTGGTCGTAGTCGAGCTGGCGAGCGTAGTTGAGGGCTGCGCGGCAGCCCAGCAGGGCATCCTGAAAGCGGTTGAGCTTGCTGTGCATCTGCGCCTGCTGCAGTGCCGCCTCGCCCAGGTTCTCCTGGCTTACCGGACCGGTATCGAGCCCCAGGGCTTCGTTCAGGAGGTTCTCGGCTGTCTCCAGGTCGTCGATTTCATAATGCAGCGCGGCCAGGTTTTGCAGGGCGGCGAAGATGCCGTTGATGTCATTGGCCTGCTGGTTCAGTTCCAGCGAGCGCTCGTAATATTGCAGCGCCTGACCGTATTGACCCATGCTGTGATAGGCCATGCCGATGCCGTTGCAGGCACGCTTGATCTCGGCGTTGTTTTCCAGCCGCTCGGCGAGCGACAGCGCCTGCGACAGCCATTTCAGGGCTTCGATGTAGTCGCCCAGGAATATGTGGCACCAGCCTTCGTGGAACCCCAACTGGCAGCGTTGCAACTCGTTCGGCTCGAACAGTGTGCGAGCATGACGCACCAAAGCCAATGCCTTGGCCGGGTCGCTGATCATCAGCTTCCAGGCCTGCAGCAGCCGATCGTCGAATGGCGGATCGCTGGCAGGGATGGTGGTCAAGTCGAGTTCTCGTTAATAACGTACAACCAGTTTAGAGGGTTGGGCGGTCGACGACGAGTCCGGGGTGTCGTGGGTGTCCGCCACGGCCCGTTTCAACACTCCAACAGGAAGGTCACGGGGCCATCGTTCAGCAGCGAGACTTTCATGTCGGCTCCGAATTGTCCCGTCTCAACGCGATCGTACCGCTCGCGCACGGCGGCGACCAGTTCGTTGAAGCGCGACTCGCCCTCGGCCGGCGGCGCCGCCGAAGTGAAGCTGGGACGCAGCCCCTTGCGCGTGTCGGCGGACAGGGTGAATTGCGACACCAACAACAACTGGCCGTTCACTTGTTGAACATTGAGGTTCATGCGGCCGTCTTCGTCACCGAACACCCGGTAATGGAGCAGTTTGTGCGCCAGCTTGTCGATCGCCTCCGGTCCGTCGTCCCGGTCGACGCCCACCAGCACCAGCAGCCCCTGATCGATGGCGCCGACCGTCTCTCCGTCGACGTCCACCCGGGCCTGGCTCACACGTTGGATCAGGGCTTTCATCAGGCTTCCCCGTCACCGCTGCCGAAATGATGCGCCCAGCGTTGGGTGGCCCGCACCAGGGCGTCGACAATGGCGGGATCGAAGGCGGAATGGCCGCCTTCACGGATCAGGTCCAGCTCGGCATCCGGCCAGTGCATCGCCAGCTGCCAGGCCTGGTCCGGCGGGCAGATCATGTCGTAGCGACCGTGCACAATAGTGCCGGGGATCCCCTCCAGGTGCTGGCTGTGCCGCAATATCTGGTTCTCCTCGAGAAAGCACCGTTTGCGGAAATAGTGGCTGGAGATGCGCGCCAGGCTCAGGGCGACATGGGTGGCGGTGAAATAGTCGAGCGATTGCTGGCTGGGCCGCAGTGAGGCGTTGACCGCTTCCCAGCGCGCCCAGGCTTTGGCCGCGCTCACCCGGGCCAGGTCGTTACTGCCGTGCAGCAGTTGGTAGTAACTCTCGATCAGGTCGTTGCCGTTCTTGCCGTCGACCGGTTCGATGAAACGCTCCCATTCCTCGGGGAAATAACGGGCGGCGCCGTTCTTGTAGAGCCAGTCCAGATCGGCCTGGCGGCCCAGGAAGACGCCGCGCAGGATCAACGCCTTGGTGTGCTGCGGGTATTGTTCGGCGTACAGCAGGGACAGGGTTGTGCCCCAGCTGCCGCCGAACAGGATCCAGTCGTCCAGCCCGAGGTGGGTTCGAATCCGCTCCAGGTCCGCCACCAGATCGGTCGGGGTATTGGCCGAGGTTTCGGCGTGGGGTTCGGACCGGCCGGAGCCGCGCTGATCGAAAAGGATGATGTGGTAGCGTTCCGGATCGAAGAAGCGGCGCATCTGTGCGGAACAGCCCGCACCGGGGCCACCGTGCACCACCACCACGGGCAAACCGCCCGGGGTTCCGGATTGCTCCATATAAAGCCGATGACCGTCCGTCACCGGCAATTGTTCAGTCTTGAAAGGGCGTAACTCGGGATAGAGCGGTAACATTCGGGTTCCTCGTTGCCAGCCGTCCGTTCTCCCAACCGGGAGCGCCGTACCAGAAACACATCGACGGTCCTGACCGTTCCCTGGGGAGCCTTGAACCAGCCGTCGTCGGCTCCCTGGAGAATCGCGCTCGGGTTTAATCGAGCATAATGACACAGGCCCGACGTGCTGCCCAGTGTTCGCCTTGATCGTCGGGAGTCGATTGCCTACCATCGCCGGACTTTGGTGTTTCCGGCCCCACTTGAAGGGGCCGGAACGTCCTCATTGATCGGGACGAGGGAATCCGGTGCGAATCCGGAACTGTCGCGCAGCGGTGAGGGGGAACGAGACGGGCATTGTGGCACTGTCGGCGAGACCGATGGGAAGCCGCCCTTCGAGGCCAATGCGAACTCGTTCGCATCCGCCCCCAAGTCCGAAGACCTGCCAGAGTGGCTGAACGCCAATCCACGCGACCCTGGACATCCGGCCTTGCCCGGCCACCGTTCGCGGGCGTTCCCGTTCGACATCGAATCACGGGAGACCCCCAGATGAACCGCTTGTTCTGTTTATTATTCGGCCTCTTACTGCCACTGACCGGCCTGGCCGAGATCACACTGACCGATGATACCGGTCAGGACATCACACTGGATGAACCGGCACAGCGTGTCATCACTCTGGTGCCTCATGCCACCGAGTTGATGTTCGAGATCGGTGCCGGCGATCGCATCATCGCCACCGTCGACTATTCCGACTATCCCAAGGCCGCCCGGGATATCCAGCGCATCGGCGACTACAACGCCCTCAATCAGGAGGCGATCATCGATCTGAAACCGGATCTGCTGATCGCCTTCACCAGCGGGCCCGCGATGAAGGACGTCGAGCAACTGAAACGCATGGGGCTGACGGTCTTTCACAGCGACCCGCAGACCTTCACCACCATCGCCGACGCCCTGCGGGATTTCGGACGCCTGACCGGGCTGGACGAATCGGCGAACGACGCGGCCACTACCTTCGAGACCGCCATCGGCGAACTGGGCAGCCGTTACGGCGACCGGGAGACCTTGTCGGTGTTCTACGAAGTCTGGCACGACCCCATTTATACGCTGAACGGCGAGAGCTTCATCAGCGATATCATCGACCTGTGCGGCGGCCGCAATGTCTTCGCCGACCTGCCGGTGATCTCGCCGCAAATCAGTCTCGAAGCGGTGTTCGAGCAGGACCCCCAGGTCATCGTGACCGGCCCCGTCGGCAACGAGGCCGAATCCCCCTGGACCGAATGGCCGCAGCTCCAGGCTGTGAACAACAACGCCCTGGTCACGGTCGACCCGGACACCATGCACCGGCCAACGCCCAGCCTGCTGATCGGCGCTGGACAGCTGTGTCGGGATCTGGATCGACTGCGCTCCGAAGTGTACTGAGCAACGGTTCAAAGGCCAGTAAAGACAATACCAATGGTCGTAATTTAGCCGATTATAGATACCATTTGTTAAAATGGTATTGCATTGGTATTTATACTGAGCTTTACTCACAGCATCCTTCAGCCATGCTGGGTGCTGTCATGAAACAACCAATAATAAAATTCCTGTGTTTTCTGTCCCTGCTGCCGGCTGCACTGGCCGACCCGATCACCGTCCTGGTGCCGCCCGATGTCTGGGCGGACTATCAACAACTGGTCGACGGCCGGGACCCGCTGGAGATTACGGACTTTTCCGGCCCCGGCAGTCGCCGGGATGTGGTCGAAGTCATCCTGATGCAACAAGCGCTGGACCGCGCCAATTCGGATTTCGAACTGCGCTTCGAAACCGAAGCCGACTATGCCAAGACGCTGGAAGCCCTGGTCGAAGGCACCGCCATCGCCTCGGCCACCAGCGCCTGGATGAACGATCTGACCGAGCGCTGGGAAGACCTCTACATCACCACCGCCGTGATTGAACGCGGTCAGTTCGAAGCCGGGTTCTACACCCCCCAGGCCAACCGCGATGCCCTGACCGCCCGATCCGACGGCGAACTGCGCCGGCTCAGAGGGGTCTCCAGTCGCAACTGGGTCATCGACTGGCAGACGCTGAACGCGTTCGGCGCCCGGGTGACCCACGCCGACACCTGGGGCGAAATGGTGGATGCCGTCTTTACCGGTGAACAGGACTACCTGCTGGCGCCGTTTCAACGCACCGAGGATATGGTCCTGACTCTGGAAGAGGGCACCCTGGTGCCGATCCCGGGGGTCAAGATCGGCCTGACCGGCTCACGCCATTTCGCGATTTCCCGCTCCCACCCGGATGGCAGCTACTTCAATGCCTCGCTGCATTTGGGCTTGATGCGGTTAAAGAAAGAGGGCGTGGTGACCCGGGCCTATGAGGACGCAGGGTTCATCAACCGACAGGTGAAGGATTGGCGCCCAGTCGAGGTGGAATCGACCATCACCAGCGTCTGGGAATAATCAGGTAGGGCAGAAGTGGTACGTCTGGTCCGGCATCCCGGCTTCGGGCCCGAAGGGCGTTATCTGCCGTTAGGAATCGAGCCACAACACGATCCATCCGCGTCGCAAACCACTCAACGGCGGATAACGCCTTCGGTTCTTCCGCCCTACGACACACCAACAACTTGAGTGTGCCCCGCAAACAACGGACACTGGCCGGCCGGATCCCCAACCCAGGACACCACGGCCCGTGACCGCTGCCACTTCGATCCCCCGCATCCCCTTCCTCGACATGCTGCGCGGCCTCGCGGTCCTCGGCATTCTGGTGATGAATATCCAGGCGTTCGCCCAGGTCGAACTGGCCTATCTGAGCCCCGGCATCCGGGATTCGCTGTCCGCCGCGGAGACTTTGGTCCATGCCATCGGTTATCTGTTCGTCGAACAGAAATTCATCGCGCTGTTTTCAATGCTGTTCGGCATCAGCAACTGGATCGTCGCGAGTAACGCCCTGGCCGCCGGGCGGAGCGTCCGGTCGATTCATCTGCGGCGCAACCTGGGTCTGCTGGTCATTGGCCTGGTGCACGCCTACCTGATCTGGGACGGCGACATCCTGGTGGCCTACGCGGTCACGGCGCTGGTGCTGACGCCGGCCCTGAATTGGACGATAAGACGGCAACTGAAGACCGCCTTCGTTTTCCTATCCATTCCGCTGCTGTTGAGCCTGCTGGACGTCTGGCTCTATACCCCGGAGGCTCGCGCCGAGCTGTATCAGACGTCCATCGGCGGGATCGACGCGGACATCGCCGCCCATCGCGGAACCTGGCTGGAAGCGCTGAACTGGCGTATCGAGTCCAGCCTGGACATGCACCTGCTGGGGCTGCCGTTCTATCTGGTCTGGTTCGTCGGTGGTCTGATGCTGGTGGGGATCGCGCTGTTCCGGCTGGGCATCGCCCGGGCCGTATACCGGCCGTCGTTTTACGGGTTGTGGTCGCTGGGGTGGCTGGTGCCGGGCCTGGTGTTGACCCAGGCCGCCTACCTCTATCAGTCCGCGAACGGTTTCAGTCTGGGGACGGTCGCCTTGGGTCGGGACGTACTGGCCTACCTCGGCGCCCTGATGATGGCCCAGGCCTATCTCGGCTTCGCTGTACTGTTCTATCGCAGCGGTCTCTGGCCGCGCCTGGTTCACGCGCTGGAACGGGTCGGACGCATGGCGCTGACGAACTATGTGTTGCAAAGCGTCATCGCCACCGGCCTGTTTTACGGCCACGGACTCGGCTGGTATGAACGTCTTACGCTGGTGGAGCTGGTCCCGGTCACGCTCGGCATCTGGGCGGTGAATATCGCGCTGTCGATGGTATGGCTGAACGTGTTTCAGCAGGGTCCGATGGAATGGCTGTGGCGCCACCTGACACGGTGGTCCGGGGCGCCGGGACAACGCTGATCAGTCGGCGTACTGGATCAGCAGGGACAGGACTTCGGCAATCTGCTTGGGCCGGTGCGGCGGGCGCAACAGGGCGACGTATTCGCCGTCGGGGTTGAGAATGGCCATGTTGTCGCTGTGGGCAACGGTATAGGCTTCGTTCACATCACCGCTGCCTTCACTGTAGAACACCGTATTGAGCTGCTGCGCCAGCGGCTGAAGCTCATCGATGTCACCGGTCAGGCCGATGAAACTGTCGTCGAAAAACGGCACGTAGTCGGCGAGTTTTTCAGGGGTGTCCCGTGCCGGGTCAACGGTGATCATCCACATCTGGGTCTGGTCGGCCAACCCTTCGGCCGCCAGAAATTCATTGGCCTTGGCCATATCCATCATGTTGGTCGGGCAGATGTCCGGGCAATGGGTGTAGCCGAAGTTGATCAGCTGCCAACGGCCGTCGAAATTCGCGGTATTGAAGGCTTCGCCGTGATGGTTGACCAGGTCCACGGCCGGGACGCTGCGCGGCGGGTCGAAATAGAGGGCGCTACGCGTTTCCAGTTCGGCTTTCAGATCCGGGGTCGCCAGCAGCGTGCGTATCATCACGCCGACAAAGAGGGCCAGCACGATGCCGATCAACGCCACAACGGTGATCAGGATGCGGCGCTGTTGTTGGCGGGTCGGGTCGGTCGCGGTATGGCCGGTCAAGGCGCTCTCCTCAGAACACTTTCCTCAAAACCCTGTTCTTAGAACAGGGCTCTTACGCTGTGGTCGAGCAACAGCGCCACGAATAGTAACAGCAAATAGGTGATGGAAAAGCGGAACGAGCCCCAGGCGGCGTTGGCTTTACGATCCATCAACAACCACCAGTTCCATTGCAGGTAACGCAGCCCCAACGCCAGGGCGCAAACGGCATAGACCGGGCCCATGTTCAGCGTCGCGAACGGCAGCAACGAAATCGCCAGCAACAACCAGCTGTACAGCCAGACGTGCATCTTGGTGTAGGCGATGCCGTGGGTGACCGGCATCATCGGAATCTCGGCGTTCTGATAATCCTTGATGCGATGGATGGCCAGTGCCCAGAAATGCGGCGGCGTCCAGGCGAAGATGATCAGCACCAGCAACAGCGGCAGGGCACCGATCTCACCGGTGACGCTGGTCCAGCCCAGCAAGGGCGGCATGGCGCCAGCCAGGCCGCCGATGACGATGTTCTGCGGCGTGGCCCGTTTCAGAAAGCCGGTGTAGATCACGGCATAGCCGACCATGGAGGCCAGCGTCAGCCAGGCGGTCAGGGTATTGACCCACAGGTAGAGCACGATGAAACCGAGCACGGTCAGCGAACCGGCGAAGACCACGCCCTGCTGCATGCTGACCCGGCCGGTGGCCACCGGCCGACGATGGGTGCGGGCCATGCGCTGGTCGATCTTACGGTCCAGCAAATGGTTGAAAGCCGCACCCGAAGCCGCCAGTGCGGCGATGCCGAGCGTGCCCAGAACCACGCCGGCCAGCGGGAAGCTTTCGCTCGGGGCCAAAGCCATGCCGACCCAGGCGGTGATCAGCATCAGCATCACCACCTTGGGTTTGGTCATCTCATAGAAATCGTGCCAGAGCCCCTGATGGCGGGCCGTCGCGGTTTTAGACATGGTTCGCCTCCCGATAGAGCTCATAATTGACCGTCGCCACCGTTGCGAGCAACAGTGCGCCGCCCAGGTTGTGCAGGACGGCCACGGTCAGCGGCAGACCGAAAACAACGTTACTGATGCCCAGTGTGACTTGCGCCGACAGGATCAGCAAGAGCGTGACCCCCAGGCCCGAGAACCGCTCGCGGATCAACCGGACCGCCAGCCAGAGGCACACCACCGTCGTGATCAATGCGCCGATCCGGTGGGCCATATGTATGGCCGTGCGCGAGGGGATGTCGAGATGACCGCCCAGATAATTGGGGCCGATCGGATGGGCCAGATCGAAACCGGCGCCGAAATTCATCTCCGGCCATAGCTGGGTCTGGCACATCGGGAAATCCGGACACGCCAGAGCAGCATAGTTCGAGGTGGTCCATCCGCCCAGAAATACCTGGCCGATGACCACAACCAGAGCCAGGGCCGCCAGCCCTCGCGGCAGGGCGCGCTGGTGCAGTGAAAACAACGAGGTCGACCGGTAGCCGCCGAGCCTCAGCGTCAGCAGCCAGAGCAGGGTGAAGGTGGTGAAGCCGCCCATCAAATGAGCCGTCACCACCTGCGGCCAAAGTTTCAGCGTGACCGTCCAGGCGCCGAATGCGCCCTGCAAAATCACCAGGAACAGCAGGAACATCGGCAGTTTGAACGGCTGATCGGGCCGCTTGCGATGGCGAAACGCCGCCGCGGCGATGCCGATGATCAGCAGTCCGAGAGCCGAGGCCAGGTAGCGGTGCACCATTTCCGGCCAGGTCTTGGCGTGGTCGACCGGAATTTCCGGAAAGGCGGCGTTGGCGGCGGAGATTTCCTCCTGGGTTTGCGGTGCCCAGACGTGGCCGTAACAGGTGGGCCAGTCCGGACACCCGAGACCGGCGTCCACCAGTCGGGTAAAGGCGCCGAGTCCGACCACGCCGATGGCGAAGAGGGTGGCGAATACCGACAGTCGAAATCCGGGTTTGGTTCCCTGTAGAGATAACATGGTGGCGCCCTTAACCGATGGTGGACAACTTGAGGAGCTGCTTCATGTCCTCAAGCTGTTCCTTGTAGTCGTTCGACGGCGTGAAATACAACGGAATATTGCCGAGCGGATCGACGACGAAAATGAAGTTCTCCCGGCCGAATTCCACCGGGATTCGATCCCGAAAATCGGCCGAATAGCCAGCGGCGGGGCGGTTGACGACGCTCATGCCCGGATAGTCGCCACTCAATTCATCGAGACCGGTGGTCTCGGTCAGTAACACCCGTTTAACGCGCGGCTCGTATTTGCCGAGCGCGACCTGAATCTGCCGCTGTCGAGCCACTTCCTCAAGACAGGCGGCATCGCAATCGATAGCGGTCTGGATCCAGAGCCACTGTCGTTCAGGATTGACGACCTCGAGTTCAAGACCCAGATCGTCGAGCGACAGAACCGGATCGAGTAGCTCGCCGTGGTTCACCCGCTCGTCCGGTACCAGCCAGCCCGAGTAATAAAGCGCCGTCGAAGCCACCATGACGATCAAGGGCGTCAACAGGATGATCAGCAACTGGACGCGGCTGTAGTTTGTTTTGGACCCGCTGGCGTGGCCTTCGGTCATGCGGTTATCTCCAGACATCAATCATTCGTTTTCGCCGGTGGTCGATGTCGACCCCCGGTCGCTTCGACGCCATCCGGCGTAGCCATACATCATCAACAGGACGACCGTCATTGCAAACCATTGAACGGCGTAACCCTGGTGCCGTTCGGGGGACATCACCGTCGGTGTCCAGATCACCGGGCCGACGCCGGCCTGGCCGGCTTCGAGTTGCAGCAGGCCCTTGGGTTCAGGCATTTGCATGCGCTCGGCCATGGCCTGCGGTTGAATGCGCTGCACCACCTGGGGCCACTGATCGGCCAGCGGCGTTTCGCCGAGGACGATGCTGTCGCTCAAAGGCCGCGATTGACCGATCCAGCGGCGCTCACCGTCGGGCAGTTCGACCTCGGGCAGGCGCTGCCGGTCGCCGGTACCGGACACCCAGCCGAGCGATACCAGATACCATCCATGGTCGGTCGCAAGCGGCGCCCAGACCTCGTAACCGACGCGGCCTTCATGGGTCCGATTGTCCAACAGCCAGACTCGTTCGGTCGATAACCGTCCGGTGACGGCATAGCGCTGATAGGGCTGCGGTTCGGTCCGGCGGTTCAGCGATTTCACGCTGGCCTGACCGGCTTCGATCCGCGCCACCAGCTGGGTTTTTTGGTCAGCTCTGTTAAGCTGCCAGACTCCCAAAGTCACGAACAGTGGCAAAAACACACCGACAAATGCGGTCAGGCGCCAGCCCGGTCGAAACATCAGAGGGGACACCGTTCGATGTTACTGAAAGCCATCTTGATAATCCTGATCATCGCCATGCTGCTGTCGTTGAGCGGCGGTCTCGTTGCCTTGTTCAAGGATGAACCGGAATCCAAACGGTTGGTGAAATTGCTGACGATCCGGGTCTCGCTGGCGGTACTGATCATCGTCGTACTGATAGTCGGCTTTGTAACCGGTGAACTGACGCAGAACGCGCCCTGGAGCGGGCGCTACTGACAGCGGGAGCGAATCAGCCGGAACACCTTATCCGGCCGATTCGAGCCTTTCTGTAACCCCGCCGGCCGGAGCCTATCGGCCGCGAAGCATCCCCGTGTTCAGATCCAGTAGACAAAGACGAACAGGCAGAGCCAGACGACGTCCACAAAGTGCCAATACCAGGCCGATGCCTCGAACCCGAAATGATCGTCCGGTTTGAAGTGACCGCGCAGGGAACGCAGGAACTGAACGATCAGCATGAAGGTCCCGATGGTGACGTGCGCCCCGTGGAACCCGGTCAGCATGAAGAACGTCGAACCATAAATGCCACTTTCCAGGGTCAGGCCCAGGTGACTGTAGGCTTCGATGTATTCCTCGGCCTGGAAGAACAGGAACGCCAGACCCAGGACGATGGTAATGCCCAGCCAGATGTTCAGTTGCTTGCGGTTCTCGGCACGCAGGGCGTGGTGGGCAATGGTCAGGGTGACACTGGAAACGACAAGTATGATGGTGTTCAGCAGCGGCAGACCAAAGGCATGAATGATGGCCTCCGGCGCTCTGAACAGTTCGTTGTCCGGGTTGTTCATCAGCGGCCAGCTGAATTCGAAGCCCGGGTAGAGGTAGTTGGTGACGCCCTTGGCGCCTTCGCCGCCAATCCAGGGACCGACCAGGTTACGCACATAGAAGAGGGCACCGAAAAACGCGGCGAAGAACATCACTTCGGAAAAGATGAACCAACCCATGCCCCAGACGTAGGACTGCTTCAGCTGCTGACTGTTCAGGCCGGCGTGGTTTTCGCGAATGACCTGGCTGAACCAGTTGTACAGAACAACGGCCAACACACCGAAACCGGCGATAAAGAACCATTGGGCGTTCGAGGATTCCCGGCCGGCCGACATATCGTTAAACATGCTACCGAGGCCGAAGACGGTGAGGAACATGGCAAAGGCCATCCACACCGGTAGTCGGCTTTGCGCCGGTACGTAATAGTGTTCATGGTTTGCACTGCTGGACATAGCACTCTCCATTTATTCTTTTTGTTACCCGCGCGGCGCGCGGGCTCACAATGGCAAATTCGGCTCTGCCTGCCGCCGGCCCGTTCAGGGCTTGGCGGAGGCCACCTCCTGTTGTTCGGTTATATCGTAGAGCGTGTAACTCAAACTGATCGTGCGCACCCAGTCCGGCAGATCGGGGTCGATCTGGAACACCAGGCCCATTTCCACATCTTCGCCGGCGGCCAGCGGTTGCTGGTTGAAACAGAAACACTCGGTCTTGTGGAAGTAGGGCGTGGACTCGAACGGGGACAGGCTCGGAATGGCCTGGGCCGTCATGTCCCGCCGGGTTTTGTTGCGGGCGTAGAAATTCACCTGCACCAACTCACCCGGTTTCGCCGTCACCTGCTTGACCATGGGACGAAACTCCCAGGGCATGTCGGCGTTGTTCGTGGCCAGGAACTGGACCTTGATCGGCCTATCCTCGGCGACGACGAAATTCTGAACCTCGCTCGCCCCAGTGGTTCGGCCGGTCACGCCGGTCCATTCACAGATCAGGTTGTACATGGGCACCAGACCGACGAAGACGAAGGCCAGCATGCCCACGACCGCGAGCAGGGATTTGACCACCACCGAGTGGTGGCCACCGCTCTTGCGTTCGGTATCGGTCCGGTGCTCGCTCATCGATCAGGGCTCTTTACGGTCGAGTTGGGGCGCCTTGTCGATATCCGGCGGCGTCTCGAACGTGTGGTAGGGCGCCGGCGACGGCACCGACCACTCCAGGCCCTCGGCACCGTCCCAGGGTTTGGCCTTGGCCGGTTTGCCGGCGACGATGGTGTGCACCACGATGTAGAGGAACAACAGCTGACTGGCGCCGAACAGGAAGCCGCCAATGCTTGAGATCATGTTGAAGTCGGCGAACTGCAGGGCGTAGTCCGGAATCCGGCGCGGCATGCCCGCCAGACCCAGGAAGTGCTGCGGGAAGAAGAGGACGTTGACGCCGACGAAGCTGAGCCAGAAGTGCACCTTGCCCAGGGTCTCGTTGTACATCTTGCCGCTCCATTTCGGCAGCCAGTAGTAAACCGCCGCCATAATGGAGAACACCGCCCCCGGCACCAGCACATAATGGAAATGCGCCACCACGAAGTAGGTGTCGTGATACTGGAAGTCGGCCGGTGCCACGGCCAGCATCAGGCCGGAGAAACCGCCGATGGTGAACAGCACCACGAAACAGACGGCGAACAGCATCGGCGTCTCGAACGTCATCGAGCCCCGGAACATGGTGGTGACCCAGTTGAACACCTTCACCCCGGTCGGCACCGCGATCAGCATGGTCGCCCACATGAAAAAGGCTTCACCCAGGAAGGGGATGCCGACGGTGAACATGTGGTGCGCCCAGACGATAAAGCTCAGAAACGCGATCGATGCGGTGGCGTACACCATGGAGCTGTAGCCGAACAACTGTTTGCGGGCGAAGGCCGGGATGATGGCCGAGACAATGCCGAAGGCCGGCAGAATCATGATGTACACCTCGGGGTGCCCGAAGAACCAGAAGACGTGCTGGAACAGCACCGGCGAACCGCCACCGGCGGCGTTGAAGAAGGCCGTACCGAAGTGGATGTCCATCAGCATCATGGTGACCACACCGGCCAGAACCGGCATGACCGCGATCAGCAGGTAGGCGGTGATCAGCCAGGTCCAGACGAACAGCGGCATACGCATCAGGGTCATGCCCGGGGCGCGCATGTTCAGGATGGTGGCGACGATGTTGATCGCCCCCATGATCGAACTGGCGCCCATGATGTGCACCGCGAAGATGAAGAAGGTCACACTCGGCGGCGCATAGGTGGTCGACAAGGGCGCGTAGAAGGTCCAGCCGAAGTTGGGCGCGCCGCCTTCCATGAACAGGGTACTGGCCAGCATCGCGAAGGCGAACGGCAGGATCCAGAAGCTCAGGTTGTTCATTCGCGGCAGCGCCATGTCCGGCGCGCCGATCATCATCGGTATCATCCAGTTGGCGAGACCGACGAAGGCCGGCATCACCGCGCCGAACACCATGATCAGACCGTGCATGGTGGTCATCTGGTTGAAGAACTCGGGCTGCACCAGCTGTAGACCCGGCTGGAACAGCTCGGCGCGGATCACCATCGCGAAGGTGCCGCCGAGCAGGAACATGGCAAAACTGAACCACAGGTACATCGTGCCGATGTCCTTGTGGTTCGTGGTATAGAGCCAGCGGGTTATCCCCTTGGCCGGCCCGTGATGCGCGTGATCATGGTCGTGAGTCGCAGTCGTCATGTCACTTCTCCTTATTGGCCGGCGTTGTAGTTGAGGATATCGACCGGCGTGACCATGTCGCCGACGTTGTTACCCCAGGCGTTGCGTTCGTAGGTGATGATGGCGGCGATATCGACCTCGCTCAGCTGGGCGCCGAACGCCTGCATGGCCGTACCGTTCACACCGTTCACAACGATGTCGATGTGGTCTTCGACCGGGCCGGTGGCAATGGCACTGCCCGCCAGAGCCGGGAAGCCGGCGCCTTCGCCATTCTGACCGTGACAGGCCGCGCAGGTGGTTTGATAGGCCTGGCGACCCCGTTCCATGAGTTCATCCATGGTCCAGTCTTTCTCGGTCAACTCGGCCAGCTTGCGCGCTTCTTCCTGTTTGCCGGCCAGCCAGGTGTCGAATTCCTCCTGGGGCACGGCTTCGACCACGACCGGCATGAAGCCGTGGTCCTTGCCGCACAGCTCGGTGCACTGGCCACGGTAGGTGCCGGTCTCATTGATGATGGTCCAGGCTTCGTTGGCGATGCCGGGAATGGCATCTTTCTTGACGCCCAGTTGCGGCACCCACCAGGAATGGATGACATCGGCCGCGGTGAGCACGAAACGGACCTTTTGATCAACCGGCAGCACCAGGGGCTCGTCCACCTCGAGCAGGTAATTCTCGTTCTTGTCGAGGCGGTTGTTGATCTCGTCGCGGGAGGTCGCGAGATTGGAGAAGAAACTGACCTCGGCGTTCGGATCGTCGTTCAGATACCGGTACCGCCACTTCCATTGGTACCCGGTGATCTCGACGGTCAGTTCCGAGTCGTCGGTGTTGTACATATCCGCCAGGGTATAGGTGGCCTTCACGCCGATGGCGAAAATCACCACCGCCGGGATCAATGTCCAGGCCAGTTCCACCTTGGTGCTTTCGTGGAAATTGGCCGAAACGGCGCCCTTGGATTTACGATGCTTGAACATCGCATAGAACATCACCCCGAATACGATGATGCCGATGATCACGCACACCCAGAATGTGAGCATGTGCAACCCGTACACTTCCTGGCTGATGTCCGTCACGCCCTTGGGCATGTTCAATGTCCAGTCGGCCTGAGCCCAGGACCCGAGCAGCATCGCCATAAGGGCAAAAAGCCCTCGAAGCAGCCTTGTCTGCATCCTTCACCTCTGCATTGTTATTGTATAGGGAGTACCGGATGGGGAATGGTTGTTCGATTCCCTGGCCGTCTCTGGTACTGCACGGCACGACGGTGCCCATGGCCAGGTCGGTGAGACCCCGCCACTCTCTTGTCGTACGCCGATCCAGAAACCCCGGTTAACCCGATTCAGAAACGGTCGAAGTTAGTATAAACACGGATATTTTTAAAACCCAAGCGTCTGTTACCGGGCGACTCAGTTATAAACCCCGGTCATTCGTCAATTTTATTTGTAAAAACAAGACGTTAGCGCAATTATGGCGCCATTCTTTTTTTGCTCGCAAGGGTCCCTCGAACAGGAACTGTGTCAATGAGAAACATTCCGCGCCAGGCCTGGGTACGCACCTGGGGGCTGATGTGGCCGGTCATGCTGGCCAATCTGTCGCTGCCGTTGCTTGGCCTGGTCGACACGGCCGTACTCGGGCACCTGGATGACAGTGTCTACCTGGCCGGTGTGGCGCTGGGGTCCAGTCTGATGGCTTTCGTGTTCTGGGGCTTCAATTTCCTGTCGATGGGGCTGTCCGGCTTCACATCCCAGGCCTGGGGGGCGCGGGACGCCGGCCGTGTGCGTACTCAGTTGGCCCAGTACAGCCTGGTGGCTCTCGGTCTGATCTCTCTGGTGGTGCTCAGCCATGGCTGGCTGATCGATCACGGGCTGGCGTTCATGGGCGCCTCGGCCGAGGTTACCGCGCAGGCGGACCTGTACCTGAGCATCCGCATCTGGGGCGTGCCGGCCCAGGTCTTCAACACCATGTTGCTCGGTTTTTTCACCGGTCTGCAGAATACGCGCATCAGCCTCTACACCGTCTCGCTGGCGCAGATGGTGAATCTGGTCCTGAACGTGGTGCTGGTCTATGGCGTCGGCATGACCACCGACGGCATCGCGCTGGGTACCGTGATCAGCGAGTACCTGGCCCTGGCTCTGGTGCTGATCACGCTGCGCAAGACACTGAAAGGGCTGGCACCGGGGCTGGATCGGGATCTGTTGACGCGCCTGAGCGCCTATCGGGCCATCTTCTCGGTGAGTTTCAGCCTGTTCCTGCGCACCTTTCTACTCCTGCTGGGATTTGCCTGGTTCAATCGTTTGGGCGCCCAATTGGGTGATCTGGTGTTGGCCGGCAACGCCATTCTGCTGACCTTCCTGACGCTGATCTCCAACACCCTGGACGGCAGTGCGGCGGCGGCCGAAGCCCAGGTGGGGATGGCGACCGGGCGTGGCAGTCCGCGTTTGCTGTCGCAGGTCCTGTGGACAACGGGGTGGTCCGCCGCCGGACTGATGGCGCTGATGACATTGACGTTCGGTGCCCTCGGCGGGGTCATCATCGATTTGCTGACCAGCCAACCGGATCTGCAACAGCAGGCCGACCGCTACCGATTCTGGATCACTCTGCTGCCGGTCATCGGCGGGCTGGCATTCTGGCTGGACGGCGTCTTCATCGGCGCGCGACGCACCTCGGACATGCGCAACGGCGTCATCGCGGGCTTCGTGGTCTTTATTGTGGCCAGCCAGTGGCTACCCCCGGGCAACCACTGGCTGTGGTTCGGATTTTCGCTGCTGTTCCTGACCCGATCGATGTGGATGCTGGCGATCTTTTGGTTCCGGGTTCGCCCTGGAACGACCAGGGCGGACACAAATGCACTGTCGACGGTTTCACAAACCAAACGCTGATCGTTGATTTTCCTGAATTTTTTCGGGGCTCGAACGGGCAATAAGCCCTGTCTAAGCTACACTCCGATCATATGGTCAGGATATGAGTATGGCTTTGGATCATTTTCGGAACCTGGAAACAGGGAACTTCGATGCTCGCGCTACGGCATCGGAACCTGAGTGTTATCGTGGTAAGGGGCCGCTGCCCATGTCATCGAGTCACATCAATACCGTATTGAACAACGCACTGGACGCTCCGGACAGTCAGACCAGCCTGAAGCGGTTTCTGGACAAGTTTTACCAAAAACACCCGAACGTCTTTATCGTGGAACATGGCGAGCCGGAGGAACGGCTCTCGGCCATGCTGCATCAGTATGTATTGCTGTTGCCGGTTCTATTGGCCGAAGCGGACGGTATTTGCGATTCCCTGGAGCGCACGTCGGCCATGGCCCAACTGACCGCCATCCTGGATCAGTTTTTCGCCGCCATCGACCCGCAGCGCCTGGACTACGGCATGGTGGGCGTGCTCGACAAGGTGTATTTCGGACAACGGCTGCTGGAGGAAATGCACGATCGGTTGCGCCTGCACAGCGGCCGGCCGTTGCTGAGCTGGGACATGGCACTGGCCAACCTGATGGTGCATACCCTGATCGGGGATGGTTACGCCAACCGGCTGGATCTGGCGGGGATGGAAATCATCGACGGTTTGCCGGGTCTGGCCGGGCCGGTGGACAATGTCGACACCCTGGTGACCGATCCCGAACGGCCCTGGCCCTGCCTGGCCCAGCGCCACGGTTTGAAGATGGTATTTGTGTAACGGGCTGAGGCTTTGTTTTGTAGGGCAGAAGAGGCTACGCCGATATCTGCCGACCTTAAGATAACCAGCCACTGGATTAACCATTAGCACCGCATCCTACCCACGGCAGATGTCGGCGTAGCCTCTTCTGCCCTACCCGTTTCACCCCAGGTCGTTACACAACAGGGGGTCGAGCTGAGCGCAACGCTCTTCGAGCTCGGCCGGCGTGGCCGCCGTTACCGTGATGTGCCCGATCTTCCGCCCCGGTCGCGGGTCTTTCCTATAATCGTGCCAATGGGTGCCGGGGATGGCTAACACGGCCTCGCGCGACGGCAGGGCACCGACCAGGTTGTACATCACCGACGGCGTGATCCGACCGGTATGACCCAGCGGCAGGTCGGCGACGGCGCGGATGTGGTTTTCGAACTGACTGCAGGTGCTGCCCTCGATGGTCCAGTGACCGGAATTGTGCACACGCGGGGCAATTTCGTTGGCCAGCAAGCGATCACCGACCACGAAAAATTCGAAAGCCAGCACGCCGACATAATCCAGCGCCGCCATCACCTGACCGACCGCGGTTTCGGCCGTGGCCTGCAACGGATGATCGGCCACCGGCTCGCTGCGGTGCAAAATGGCGTTGCGGTGTTCGTTGCGCGTCAGCGGATAGAACGCCAAATCCCCATTGGCCGAACGCACGCCGATGCAGGAGACTTCGTAGTCGAAATCGATAAAGCCTTCCAGAATCATCGGTACCGAGCCCAGCTCTTCGAACGCACCGGCTGCGTCGTCGGTCGTACGGAGGATTTTCTGGCCCTTGCCGTCGTAGCCCATCGTCCGGGTTTTCAGTACGGCCGGTAGCCCGATGCGTTCGACGGCACGATCCAGATCGTCCTGGCTGCCGATGTCGGCGACCGGCGCCGTGGCGATGTCCAGCCGTTGAAACAGGTTCTTTTCCAGCCAACGGTCACGCGCCGTCTCCAGCGCCAGAGCCGACGGATAAACCGGCACCTGGTCAGCGATAAACGCCACCGTCTCCGGCGGCACGTTCTCGAACTCGAAAGTGATGCGATCGGAATGCTTGATCAGCTCGCGGATCTCGTAATGGTCGTCGTAGGCGCCTTCCACCAGCAAACCGACATCGCCGGCACAGGCGCCCTTGTTCGGGTCCAGAAACGCCATGTGAATACCCAGCGGCGTCGCCGCCATCGCCATCATGCGACCCAACTGGCCGCCACCGATCACTCCGATGCGCATCGTTATTCTCCGGGAATGGGGTTGGCCAGAACGCGGTCGGTCTGCTGCTGGCGAAAGTCGAGCAGCGCCGCGCGGACGTTATCATCGTGATTGGACAGGATGCTCGCCGCCAGCAAGGCCGCGTTGATCGCACCGGCCTTACCGATGGCCAGGGTCGCCGTCGGTACGCCGGCCGGCATCTGCACGATACTGAGCAGTGAATCGACACCGCTGAGCATGCTGCTCTGAACGGGCACGCCCAGTACCGGTAAATGCGTCTTCGCCGCACACATCCCGGGCAGGTGGGCCGCACCGCCGGCCCCGGCGATGATCACCTCCAGACCCCGACCGGCCGCCGCTTCGGCGTACTCGAACAGCAAATCCGGTGTCCGGTGGGCCGACACCACGCGGCTTTCGAACGGGATACCCAGAGACTTCAGGGTATCGGCGGTGTGGCTCATAGTGGCCCAGTCGGACTGGGAACCCATAATAATACCGACCTTGATGGCCGCGGACTGAGCGTCGGACACTGCGATTATTCCTCTCGAGCGTTGGGATCGATGATTTTTACAGGGATGGCGTCGGTGTCATCGGGTTCCGGTTGTTTCGGAGTCACCCGGGTGTCCACTTCCTTCGGCGTGTTGATCCCCTGGCTGATGCGATCGATGTAACCGCAATCGACGCATTCGCGCACCAGGGTGTTTCCGTCGTCTTCGGTACCGGCTTTGAGCGTATCCATCTCACCGCATCGCGGGCAGACGGCACCGGCAATAAATCGAATCGACATAGGGCCTCTCTATAAAACGGGCATTATAACGACCGGACCGTGGATCGTCATACTGGACCAGGCGGTCAGGACTCGTCAGCCAGTCGCGATCTGAGCCAGGCTTCGAGCTCCTGAACCCCTTCTTTCTTCAGGGAACTGAACATCTGCACCGACAGCCAGTTGGCCTGGGACTCCAGCTGGTTCCGCACGGTCAGGAAGGCGTTTTTCGCCGGTCCCTTCTTCAATTTGTCGCTTTTGGTCAACAGCACCCGCAGCGGCATCTCGGTCTCGATGCTCCAGCGCACCATCATCTCGTCGAACTCTGTCATCGGATGACGAATGTCCATCAGCAGGATCAAACCGGTCAGACTGCGGCGCTCGGCCAAATACTCGCCGATGTAGTTCTCCCAGTCCTGCTTCATTTCCCGGTTCACCTTGGCGTACCCGTAGCCGGGCAGATCCACCAACCGGCTCTGGCCGTCGGAGAGGGTAAAGAAGTTGATCAACTGGGTCCGACCTGGCGTCTTCGACGTCCGCGCCAGCTTGGAGTTACGGGTCAGCGTATTCAGCGCACTGCTCTTCCCGGCGTTGGATCGCCCGGCGAACGCCACTTCAAACCCCTCATCCTCGGGGCACTGTGACAACATCTGGGCACTGGTCAGAAACCGGGCTGAATCAAAACGTATGGCAGACATAGGAATGTGCTTAGGCTTCCAAAACCGCCATTGTACCTTATTGTGCCTCGGTTACGCCTTTCACGGTTGTATTGGGTGCCATTAACCCGCGGCCGGGGCCAGGGCGCGCTCTTCCAGGGACCGCCGTAAACCCGTCCACAGCGGCCCCCGGAAGAGCATCCCCTGGTGTCGGGCGCGGGTTCCGACCTCCCAGGCAAACCCAGCCGAAGCCAACCCAGCCACTGAACCAACGATTGGTGGAAAAATATCCATCCAAATCAAGGGGTTTCTTCTCATGACAGGTCCCTGTCTATATAATGCCCCGATATTTTGCCAACGACGTCGCTGCAAACCGGTTATGACAGAGGGGACCGGCGGCGAAATGTCACATTCATTTTGACTTGCGGGACGCGACATGAAGAAACTGATCGTAGGCCTTGTAATGCTTGCCGGGTTCACCGGTCTGGCCTCAGCCGAAGGTAACGCCGAACGCGGCGAACAGCTCACAGCCACCTGCGCTGGCTGCCACGGTGCGGATGGCAACAGCGCGGCCGCCAGCTTTCCCAAACTGGCCGGCCAGGGCGAACCCTACCTGCTGAAACAGCTGGAAGACATCAAGAGCGGCGCCCGCGTCGTCACCCAGATGACCGGCCTGCTCGACGGTTACGATCAGCAACAGCTGGAAGACATCGCCGCCTACTACGCCGAACAAACCATGACCACCGGCGAAGCCGACCCCAGCCTGGTCGAACTCGGCGAACAACTGTATCGCGGTGGTAACCCCGAGACCGGCGTCCCGGCCTGCTCCGGCTGCCACAACCCGGCCGGCCAGGGTATCGAAGCCGCCGCCTTCCCGCGCCTGGCCGGTCAGCATGCCGACTACGTCGCCAGCCAGTTGAACAAGTTCGCCCGCGGCTACCGCGCCGAAGAGCCGTCCGACGACGCCCGGATGAACGACGGTGACTCCGGCATGATGCAGACCACCGCTTTCCGCCTGAAGGACTTCGAGATCGAAGCGCTGGCCAGCTACATCAACGGTCTGCACCAGTAAAGTACAGCCGTTCAGCTCCGGTTCAAACGGGGTAAAGAGAATGAAAAGCGAAGGCTCCGTGCGGGCCTTCGCTTTTTTTGTGTCGGGGGTTCAGGCAAAGTTTAGCCTGCTTCCTTTATTACATCCTGAATGGAGACGGTCATCGATGATCAAACGACTGCTTGGCGCCGCGCTTGTCGTCTGCGCGACACTGGGATTCGCCCAGGCTGAAGAATACAAGGCTGGTCAGCATTTTGAGGTACTGCCGGAAAAGATTCCGACCAACTACCGGGGCTCCGAAGCCGGTGAGATCATGGAGATCTTCAGCTACAGCTGCATCCACTGCTTTAACCTCGAACCCTTCGTACAATCGTGGAAACAGTCCAAGCCGGAAGACATCCGGTTCACGCCGGTACCGGTATTGTTCAACCCCCGCCAAACTGCGGAAGTGAAGGCTTACTACGCGGCTGAGCTTCTGGAAATACTGGACGAAAGCCACCAAGCGACTTACAACGAGATTCACATCAATCGCAATCGACTGTCCAGCGACGAGGATTTCGCCGAGTTCTACACCCGCTTTGGTGTATCCGAAGACGAGTACCTGAACATGGCCAACTCCTTCGCGGTCAACGTCAAGGTCAACCAGGCCCAGAAGGTCACACAAATGAGCCAAGTCCAGGGCACACCCAGCCTGGTGGTCAACGGCAAGTACCTGGTGACCGGGCGCACCGCCGGCGGAAACGAGAAAATGTTCGACGTCGCCGTCTGGCTGATTCGCCGGGACGCGTCCGAGTAAACCTTCATAGCCGGGCCGTTTGAGCTACACTTGGGGATGTTCGCTATCCGGCGGGCATCCCGGCATCGCTCCCCGCAATGCCGGGTCCATGGGGTTCAGATGAGGGTTATTCCATGAAAAGCGCTGTTGCGCCCAGTCAGTTTCCGGTCCAACTCAGCGCTCCCGATGATTTTTTCCAAAAGCGCAGCCCCAATCACCTGAGTCTGCTCAGTTACAACATCCAGGTCGGCATCCATACCCGCCGCTACCAGGATTACCTGTTCAAATCCTGGCAACACGTCTGGCCCTGCCGGTCCCGTCTCGACAATCTCAATAAAATCAGTGACCTGGTCCGCCACTTCGATGTCGTCGCTCTGCAGGAAGTCGACGGTGGCAGTTTTCGCAGCGGCTTCGTCAACCAGGTCGAATACCTGGCCGAGCATTCCGGACAGCCCTACTGGTTTCAGCAACTCAACCGCAATCTCGGTCGCTTCGCCCAGCACAGCAACGGTGTGATCAGCCGTTTCGAGCCGCACACCATCGACATGCACACCCTGCCCGGCCCGCGCGGGCGCGGCGCCATCGCCTGCCAGCTCGGTGACGAGGATCCGTTGCTGGTCGTCATGATGCACCTGGCGCTCGGCAAGCGGACCCAGGACCAGCAATTACGGTTTATTCGCAACCTGATCCAGCAATACCACCACGTTATCCTGATGGGCGATATGAACACCCACAGTCTGCGTTTGCTCTACGACTCGCCGTTGAAGGATTGCGGACTCAAATCCGCGCACGCGCGGGCCACCTTCCCCAGCTGGCAACCACAACGCTGCCTGGACCATATCCTGGTCAGTCAGCATCTCCAGATCGTCAAAATGGGGGTTCTCGATTTTCCGCTGTCGGATCATCTGCCGGTGGCGCTGGAGATCGAGCTGCCCGGAGACACTCCACTGCACTGATCGTCCGGATAGGATCGTGCATGCTCTGTTCCGCGTACCCCCCTCGACCCGGGGCGCCATCGGCCTCATTCAGCTATACTGGCGTCAATTGACCATTTAGCGCCTGGATTGACGAAAACCAGGCCGGTATTCCAGTGCGGTCAGCCCGAGTTTCGGCTCCCGCCTGGCGTCGTTTTGCGGTAACCAGACACCCTGTCTGGTCAGTGATTTGAGGATGGAATGAACGAAATACAGGAATGGTTGCGTCGGGGCGTCCTGGATTTGTCCATTATGCTGCGCGGCATCGATGCGGATCTCGACACAGGTCTGGAATCCCTGAAGCAAACGCTGAGAGAGCGGGAGTCCATGGATGTCGATGCCTTTCGGCAGGCTCTGGAGCATACCGACGACTGCTTCGATCGCATCGAGAACGTCGCCGAGCGTGGCACCCAGCAACTCTACCTGCTCTACCGGGATTTACTGAAACTGGCTGACAGCGCGCCCGCAGACTTGCGGCAGGAAGTCGAATCCCAAAGCCAATATTTGTTCGACGCCCTGGGTCTGCTCGAAAACGTCCGGCATGTTTTGCCCAGTGAGTTGCCCAGCGATCTGCCGAATGATGGCGACGACGACAGCACCCTCATACGCCTTCGCCAAAAACTCTGTTCCCGGTTCATCACCCTGCTGCGCACCCTCGCGATACTGGGCGACGAGGACGGCGCCCTGCGGTCCCTGGCCTCCCGCCTGGAGCCGCTGCCCGACTGGTCGACACTGGACCACCTGGCCGCCGAAACCATATCGCTGATTCAACAGCGGTTGGACGCCGAGAAAGGCCAGTTCGAACACTATCTGAATGAGTTGAACTCGAAACTCGAGCGCATCAACGCCTTGATCAGCGAAGGCGGCCAGTCGATGAGCGCCCTCAATGAACTGAACGAGGATCTCGGCCGCAATGTCGATGCGCAACTGAACCGGGCCCGCCAGGAAATCTCCGATGCGTCCAATCTGGAGCAGTTGCGTGAGTCGCTGAATCATTCGCTGGATGGACTGTTAACGCTGCTGAACGATTTCCAGTCGCGAACCGGCAAGAGCCTCCAGGACATGACCCAGCGGCAGGACGAGTTGAATGAACAATTACAGGCGCTGCAGGAAGACAACCATCGGCTGATCCAGCAGGTTACGCATGAACGTGAACTGTCGATGCGCGACCCGCTCACCCAGCTGCCCAATCGCCACGGTTTCGAGTTGCGCCTGCGCGATGAAATGGCACGCAACAGCCGGTACGGACATCCGGTGAGTCTGGCACTGATCGATGTGGACCATTTCAAACGCATCAACGATCAGTTCGGCCACCTGGCCGGCGACAAGGTGCTGAAAATTCTGGCCAAGCAGATGGACGATCAGATACGCGAGACGGACTATCTGGCGCGTTTCGGCGGCGAGGAATTCATCCTGTTGTTACCCCAGACCGCTCAGGAAGACGCCTTTGTCGCGGTGGAAAAGGTGCGACAGCACATCAGTGAGTGCCCGTTCAATTTCCAGGGCAAACCGGTCCAGATCACGGTTTCGATGGGCGTGACCGAGTACCAGACGGACGAGGGGCTGGAGACCTGGATGCATCGCGCCGACGAAGCCCTCTACCGGAGCAAGGATGAGGGTCGAAACCGAACCACCCTGGCTCAGATTACCCCCACCGACACCGCTCGCGATGTCACGACGAACAGCTCAGACTAGCCGAGCCAGGACACGGGTCAACAGACGTGTGTTGATCGGCTTGGTCAGGAAGTCGTCCATACCGGCCGACAGGCACCGGTTGCGAACGTCCTCCAGGGCATGAGCCGTCAAAGCCACAATGGGAATCGCCGGTTTGCCCTGGGATTGTTCGTATTCCCGGATGAAGCGCGTGGCTTTGTAGCCATCGACATCGGGCATTTCACAATCCATCAACACCAGGTCGCAATCGAAATCGGACTTACACCGTTCGGTCACCGCCTCGTTGCCGTTGCGCACCAGCGTGACCTCGTGACCCAGTTTGGATAACAGGCCTTCGATCACCCGCTGGTTGACCATATTGTCTTCGGCCACGAGAACCTTCAGTCCCGTGCGCGCCGCTTCCGTCATGGATTTCACCTCGATTGGTGTATGGCCGGATACCGGATCGAAGGGCACCCGAACCGTGAATTCGGACCCCCGGTCGGGTTCACTCCTGACTTCGATCGAGCCCCCCATCAGGGTCACCAACTGTTGGCAGATGGCCAGTCCCAAACCGGTGCCGGAGCCGAACTGACGGCGCGGATCGACCTGATGATAAAGGCTGAACAGATTTTCCTGTGCCTTCAGCGGAATCCCGATGCCGGTGTCACGAACCCGAAAGACCAGTTGCGGACGCGGACCGCTCGTGTCGAGTGCCAGGGACAAGGTGATGCTTCCACTATCGGTAAACTTGATGGCGTTACTGATCAGGTTGGCGAGGATCTGACGCAAGCGCTGTACATCGATGATCACGTCCTCCGGCACCGCTGCGGCGATATCCAGATCCAGCGTCAGCTGCTTCTCCTCCGCCTGCGAACGGAACAATTGCAGCTGCTGTCGTGCCAGGATCGGTAGGGTCACCTTTTCCCGGTGCAGCTCCATCTTGCCCGCTTCGATTTTGGAAAAATCCAGAATGTCGTTGATCAGGGTCAGCAGGGACGCGCCCGATCCCTGAATGGTGTCGACGTAGGTTTTCTGTTCATCGGTCAGCGGGGTGCGCGCCAGGACATCGGTCATGCCCAGAACGCCATTCAGCGGGGTGCGAATCTCATGACTGATTTGCGCCAGAAACTGGCTCTGGGCCTCGGCCCGCATCCGTTCCCTCTCCCGTTCATCGCGCAGCGACCGAATGCGATGCGCCAGCGCGAAACTCAACAGCATGGTCTCCAGGAAGGAACCGAGTTTGGAAGCGAACATCGGTGGGAACGGCAGGGTGATCCAGCCGCTGCGCGCGCCCAAAAACAGCAGGTTGCCGATGCCGAACAAGGTCCAGGCCAGGCAGAAGTACTTGGCGGCGTATATGCCCCGCCGCCAGCTGTAAATCGCCAGGGCAATCGCCAACAGCATAAACAGGATCAGATTCGGGGCGAACAGTCGGGCGAAGGTATCCATTTCCAGCTGGAAGGTCAGCCCGACATAGATCAACTGAACCACGATGACCGCCCCCATCACTCGGGCGATCCGACCGGACAACTGGCGCAGGCTCAGGAAACGAAGGATGAACAGCGCGGCGAAGATGACCGCCAGGGCGGCCAGCCAGAAATTGATCCGGTAGTCGAATCCCCGATCATTCCACCAGAGGTATTGGTAGAAATAGCCGTCCAGAGAGAGCTGCAGCAGCCCGAATGTCGAAATAAACAGCACATAAAACAGGTAGCTGGTATCGCGAACGGTGACGAACAGGAAGAGGTTGTAGGTCGCCATGGCCAGAATCACGCCGAAGTAGAGCCAGTTCAGAATGTCCGCCTTCAACAGAGGCGACCAGAATTCATTCTCGGGATAGGCGTGTACAGGGATGATCGATGTGGCTTGCGCCTCGATGCGCATCAGGTAGGTGGTCGACCCATAGACCTCCAGCGGAAAGATAAAAAACCGGTGATCTTCCAGGCGATTGTCGAATGGCCGTGCCATACCGCTGCGATACAACAGTCGAGGGCCGGAATCGTCGAATATCTGATAGAGGTCGATGTAGTCCAGCAGTGGGTTGGCCAGGACCAGATCCCATTGCTTGTGGATTGAGCGGGAAGCGTCCAGTGTGAATCGAAGCCAGACTACGGTGTTGTCGTAACCCCGGTTCAACGCATCCTGGTCGTTGCGATACCACTGATCGGCCTCCTCCGGACTCAGTATCTCGAACGGGGATCGCCGCCCACTCGGGTCCTCATATATCTCGATGTTGGGCGCGATGTTGTGGACACCATCGTTCTGGAGGTTGGTTTGCGCCGCTTCGAGAGGCACGGCCAACACAAACAGCAGGCACAGATAGACCAGCCGGCTCCAACCGGTGTTGGACAATAATCGTGTGGGGGCGGTCTTGCCCGATGTCATGGCGTCACTGCCTTGGTTCTCTGATTGGGAAAACAGCCTGTCCAGTGCGGCGCGGTATCCCGGTCGGGTCTGGCTCGCGTCTGGACAAACACGGGGTTTCCGTAAACGGTCTAAACCGGTCGGGTCGACGTAACTAATGGGTTACCATAGCCCTTATTGTGCCTCTAACCCGAAGGAGAGACCATCATCATGTCCATACAAGTCGGCGAAACCCTGCCCCAGTTCACAGTCTACCGTATGGCGCAGGGCGGCCCGGTCAGTGAGAGTTTTGATTCCCTGTTCGCCAACCAAAAAGTCGTGCTGTTCGCGGTACCCGGTGCTTTTACCCCGACCTGCAGTCAGTCGCATCTGCCGGGTTTCGTGGTGAACGCGGACCGGATCAAGGCACTGGGAGTAGATCGGATCTGCTGTTTGAGCGTAAACGATGCCTTTGTCATGGACGCCTGGGGTCAGGCCCACAACGCGGAGGCCATCGATATGCTGGCCGACGGCAATGCCGATTTTGTCACCGCTCTGGGTTTGGAGATGGACGTGCGCCAACGCGGCATGGGTATTCGGTCGAAACGCTTTGCCTTAATGGCCGACAACGGCGTCGTGACCTGGCTGGCGGTGGAAGAGCCCGGTCAGTTCGAGAAGAGTTCGGCTGAAGCGGTATTGGAAGCTCTGGAGCAATGATCGGGTAAACGTGTGCGTAAAAGGTTCCACGTGGAACCTTTTACGACCGTCCTGTACCGCCCCCACCCACAACTCATCCACTCCCTCCCCTACTCCATGCCTGCTACACTTTTGTCAAACAACGAATGGACCCTCGTTCATTATGACTACTGAACCCGATCCCAAGATCGTTTTCTACCAGACGTTGTCCTCCATTCCGGAGGGCTATTACACCAGCTATGGTCGCATCGCCGAACTATGCGGCGTCCATGTTCGTCAAATACAAGCCTGGTTAAGAACCCTACCTCGGGATACCAGCCTGCCCTGGTTTCGCATCATCAACAGTCAGCGCAAAATCACCGAACACGAAGGCGCGGCGACTCAGTACAACAATCTGGCGTTCGAAGGGTTATTGCCGGATAAGAACGGCCGCTTTCCCAAGGATCGCTTCTGGCCCGACTGCCTGGACTGATCTCTAACCATGTTCCACGTGGAACATGACAACCCGTACCGTGCGGAACCGGCATAAAAAAAGGGAAAGGCCGAACGGCCTTTCCCTTTTTTACGTCTGCTTGAAGCGGTATATCAGTAGTCGAGGTTGGTGACCAGCAAGGCGTTGCTTTCAATGAATGCCCGGCGCGGTTCGACTTCATCGCCCATCAGGGTGTTGAAGATCTGGTCGGCTGCGATGGCATCCTCGATGGAAACGCGCAGCATGCGGCGGGATTCCGGATCCATCGTCGTTTCCCACAGCTGTTCGGGGTTCATTTCACCCAGCCCCTTGTAGCGTTGAATCGAGTAACCCCGCTTGGCTTCGCCCATCATCCAATCGATGACTTCTTCAAAGTTGGCGACCGGATGTTTCTTGTCACCCCGTTGCAGGTAGGCGCCCTCTTCGATCAGGCCGTCCAGCACCTTGTTCAGTTCAACAATCGCCTGGTACTCCTTGCTTTCGAAGAAGGCGTGGGAGAACTGATAATCGGTGGCCAGTCCGTGGGCAATGGCCTGTACCTTGGGCACAAACAGATGACGTTCATGGTCCTCGGTCAGCGACAGCTGGTAGACGGTGCTGCCGGCCAGGGTGTCCATCAACAGGTCACTGAGTCGATCGACCCATTCACTGACCTGATTCTGGTCGGCGAGCATGTCCGGTGTCAGCTCCGGCATGTAGATCATCTGCTCCAGCACCGCCTTGGGATACACACGGCTCATCCGGTCGATGCGGCTCATCACGTCCTTGAACTGGTTAACCAGCCCTTCCAGGTGCGCATCGCGAATCGCGGGCGCGTTTTCGTTGACGTAAAGCTCGGTACCGTCGAGCGCCTGGGACAACAGATACTGTTCCAGTGTCTTCTCGTCCTTGATGTACTGTTCCTGCTTGCCCTTCTTCAACTTGAACAGCGGCGGCTGGGCGATGAAGACATGACCGTTCTCGATCAGTTCCGGCATTTGCCGGAAGAAGAAGGTCAGCAGCAGGGTGCGGATGTGAGAACCGTCGACGTCCGCATCCGTCATGATAATGATGGAGTGGTAACGCAGTTTTTCGATGTTGAATTCTTCACGGCCGATGCCGCAACCCAGAGCGGTGATCAGGGTGCCGACCTCGGCGGATTGCAGCATCTTGTCGAATCGGGCTTTCTCGACGTTCAGGATCTTACCCTTGAGCGGAAGGATCGCCTGGGTCCGGCGGTCCCGACCCTGTTTGGCGGACCCGCCGGCCGAGTCACCCTCCACCAGGTAGAGTTCGGACAGCGCCGGGTCTTTTTCCTGACAGTCCGCCAGTTTGCCGGGCAGACCGGCGATGTCGAGAGCCCCCTTGCGCCGGGTCATGTCGCGGGCCTTGCGGGCCGCTTCCCGGGCACGGGCGGCATCGATCATCTTGCCGACCAGTACCTTGGCTTCGTTCGGGTTTTCCAGCAGGTAATCGTTCAGGGTCTTACCCATCTCCTGCTCGACCGCCGGCTTCACTTCGCTGGAGACCAGCTTGTCCTTGGTCTGGGAGCTGAATTTCGGATCCGGCACCTTGACCGAAATGATGGCGGTCAGGCCTTCCCGGGCATCATCGCCCGTGGTCTGAACCTTGTGCTTCTTCTGCAGGTTTTCATTCTGAATGTAGTTGTTCAGCGTGCGCGTCAGTGCGGCCCGGAAACCGGCCAGATGCGTACCGCCGTCACGCTGGGGAATGTTGTTGGTGTAGCAGAGAATGTTTTCCTGATAGCTGTCGTTCCACTGCATCGCCACTTCGACGCCGATGCCGTCTTCTTCCCGCTGGTAGGAGAAGTGAAACACCTGGTTCAGCGTCTGCTTGTTCTTGTTCAGGTATTCGACGAAGGCTTTCAGGCCGCCCTCGTACTTGAAGTATTCCTCTTTCCCGGAACGCTCGTCCTTCAGGTAGATGCCGACACCCGAGTTCAGGAAGCTCAATTCGCGCAACCGTTTGGCCAGAATGTCGTAGGAGAATTCGATGTTGTTGAAAGTCTCGGGCGAGGGTTTGAAATGAATGGTGGTGCCGGAGTGATCGGCATCGCCGACGACCGCCAGAGGCGCCTTGGGGACGCCGTGGATGTAGGTTTGCTCATGCACCTTGCCGGCGCGTCGCACCGTCAGTATCAGCTCGGAAGACAGTGCGTTCACCACCGATACGCCAACACCGTGGAGACCGCCGGATACCTTGTAGCTGTTGTCGTCGAACTTACCGCCGGCGTGCAGTACCGTCATGATCACTTCGGCGGCGGACTTGCCCTCTTCCGAATGCATGTCGGTGGGTATTCCGCGACCGTTGTCTTCAACGGATATCGATTCGTCCGGATGAATGGTGACCCTGATGTCCGTGCAGTATCCGGCCAAAGCTTCATCGATGGAGTTGTCCACCACCTCGAACACCATGTGATGCAGACCGGTGCCGTCGTCGGTGTCCCCGATGTACATGCCGGGGCGCTTACGGACGGCATCCAGGCCTTTCAGCACCTTGATACTGGAAGAATCGTAACTGTTACTCATCGGGTTGCTCCAAATCATCCGCCGGGAAAACCTGACCCTGTTCCACGTGGAACATTCGGATCCGGTCCGGCGATTGCCAAAAATCGTGTAAGGGCGCCGGGTCGACACTGGTCATGAATACCTGACCGGTCAACCCTTCCATCAGCGACCCCAATTTTCGAATGTGGTGCCGGTCGAGTTCCGCCGGCAAGTCGTCCACCAAAAAGGTGGTGGGTCGATTGTGTTCGGCCTGGAGGTGCAGGCTTTGCGCCACCTTGAGCGCACAGACCACCAGTTTTTGCTGGCCGCGTGACAGCACATCGCTGGCCGCCTGACTGCGCACCTTGATGCGCATGTCGGCGCGCTGCGGGCCGGACTGGGTGTATCCCAGCTTGATGTCCCGATCCCATTGGTTGTCCAGAACATCGGCCAAGGTCCGGCTCTTGTCCCATCCGCGGTAATAATGAATGCGCAAATCCGGCAATTCGATCAACTGATCGAGCACCTGGTGAAACAGGGGGACAAAACCTTCCAGATAATGCTTGCGCAAGGCGTCGATGTGTTCCGCCGCCAGCAGAAATTCCCGCTGCCAGACGGCCAACTGGGACCGGTCTATTCTACCAGATCGCAGCAGAGAGTTCCGGTTTTTCAGGCTTTTTTGGGCATTCTGCCAGGCGGCGTGAAAGGCGGTATCCTGATGGAAGACGCCCCAGTCCAGAAACTGGCGTCGATGCCCCGGAGAGCCTTCAAGCAACAGGAAGGAATCGCTGTGTATCAGCTGCAACGGAAGTCGGTGTGCGAGTTCGGAAACGGCGGCCACCGGCTCACCATTCACGCGAATACCGTGCTGGCCGTTGCGTGAGCGTTGCACGCCGATTCGGGTGCCGGAGTCGAGTTCCGCGAAGACGACGGCCTGATCGTCACCGTCCCGAATCAGGGTGCGGGTGCGGGAGACTTTGAAGGAGCGGGCCAGCGCCAGCAGGTGAATGGCCTCCAGAACAGAGGACTTCCCCGCCCCGTTATCGCCGTGCAACACATTGACGCCGGGGCCGGGGTGAAATTGGGTGTTCGCGATGTTTCGAACACCCTGGATGGACAAACGGACAATCGACATCCCTGAGGGGCGAACCCGTGCGGACTAGAGACGCATCGGCATGATGACGTACAGCGAGGAATCGTCGTCGAAATCACTCAGCAAGGCACTGGAGTTGGCGTCGGCGAGCACCATGCGCACCTGTTCGCCGTCGGTGACGTTAAGCACGTCCAGCAGGTAATTCACATTGAAACCGACTTCCAGCTCCGGACCCTGATAATCGATTTCCTGATTCACCTCGGCCTCTTCCTGCTCCGGGTTGTTCGCCTTGACCATCAGGTTGTTCTCGCTGAGCAGCAAGCGCACGCCCCGGTACTTCTCGTTCGACAGGATGGCCGCCCGGCTGAAGATGGACCGCAAAGCCTGCCGGTCACCGATCACTTCCTTGTCGCCGCCACGCGGGATCACCCGCTCATAGTCCGGGAATTTGCCGTCGACCAGCTTGGAGGTGAAGGTGAAGGCCGCGGTATTGGCACGGATGTGATTGGCGCTCAGCGACAGATCGACGGTTTCGTCCCCGTCGCCCATCAGGCGGTTCAGTTCGAGAATGCCCTTGCGCGGCACGATGACCTGCTTGCGCTCTTCGACGCTCAGGCCGTCGACCGGCTGGCTGCTTGTGGCCAGACGGTGACCGTCGGTGGTCACGGTGCGGACCATGTTCGGGCTCAGTTCCAGCAGCATGCCGTTCAGGTAATAGCGAACGTCCTGCTGGGCCATGGCGAACGCAGTCGCGTCGACCAGGTGCTTGAGTGTCTTTTGCGGCAACGTCAGGTTGAGGGTGTTCTCGTCTTCCTCGATGTTCGGGAAGTCCGACGCCGGCAACGTCGACAAGGTGAAGCGGCTGCGACCACTGGTCACCATCACCCGGTCTTCGTTTTGCTTCAGGCTGATCGGCGCATCGTCCGGCAGCGACTTGACGATATCGAGCAACTTGCGCGCCGGTACGGTGATGGCCCCGTCGGCGGCGGCTTCGGCGAGCTCGACCCGACCGACGATCTCCACTTCCAGATCGGTCCCGGTCAGGGACAATTGATTGCCTTCCACCTCGAGCAGGACATTGGACAGGACCGGCAGGGTTTGACGCTTCTCGACAACGCCTCCCACCAGTTGCAGAGGTTTGAGCAAAGTATCACGTGACAGAGTGAATTGAATCATGAGTCCGTTTCCATCCCTTTATCAGGTGGTCAGCGTTCGTAAGAGGTTGTTGTAATCTTCGTTGATATCCTGAGTTGTCTCGCGCAGTTCCTTCACCTTGCGACAGGCGTGCAGCACCGTGGTGTGGTCCCGACCGCCGAACGCCTCGCCGATTTCCGGCAGGCTGTGCTGGGTCAGTTCCTTGGCCAGCGCCATGGCGACCTGGCGTGGCCGGGCGATGCTGCGACTGCGGCGCTTGGAATGCAAATCGGATATCTTGATCTTGTAGTATTCGGCGACGGTGCGCTGGATGTTCTCAATACTGACTTGTTTGTCCTGCAAGGCCAAGAGGTCCTTGAGCGACTCTTTCACAAAAGCCGTATTGATGGCCGCACCGGTGAACTGGGCATTGGCCACGACGCGTTTCAGGGCGCCTTCGAGCTCCCGCACATTGGAGCGGATGCGCTGGGCGATGAAAAAAGCCGCGTCGGCCGGTAATTTTACCCGGGCTTTTTCAGCCTTCTTCATCAGAATCGCCACCCGGGTTTCCAGATCCGGCGGCTCCACCGCCACCGTCAGCCCCCAGCCAAAGCGACTCTTCAACCGGTCCTCCAGGCCTTCGATCTCCTTGGGATAACGATCACAGGTCAGGATCACCTGTTGATTGCCTTCCAGCAAGGCGTTGAAGGTGTGGAAAAACTCTTCCTGAGAGCGGTCTTTCTTGGCGAAGAACTGGATGTCGTCGATCAGCAGGGCATCCAGGCTGCGATAAAACCGCTTGAACTCGGCCATGGCGTTCAGCTGCAACGCCTTCACCATGTCCGCCACAAACCGCTCGGAATGCAGATACACCACTTTGGCGCCGGGGTTCTGCTCGACAATGTGGTTACCGATGGCCTGCATCAAGTGGGTCTTACCCAGACCGACACCGCCGTAGATGAACAATGGGTTATAGGCGCCACCGGCGTTCTCGGCCACCTGCTGGCTCGCCGCCAGCGCGAGCTGGTTCGACTTGCCCTCGACGAAGGAGGCGAACGTAAAGCCCGGGTTCAGATAACTCTGAAACTTGCCCTTGCCCCGTTGGGAACCGGTGGTTTGCACCTGCACCGGTTCATTACCCAGGCGCTCGGCGACGACCGGAGCCGGTTCGGCACGCGGTGCCGGCGTCTCTTCGGTAACCGCCTCGGTAGTCGACCCGTTCGGCCGCGCGGGCGATTCGACGGTGGGGGCCTCGCGCGGACGCCGCGCCGGACGACGACGCTCGGAACGGGCCTTGACCTCCACCATGACTTCGGTTTCCGGTGCGCCGAACTGCCCCATCAATTCCTGAATCCGATGCAGGTACTTATCCCGCACCCAATTGCCGACAAAACGATTGGGCGCCAGCAATACCAGGTCCTCCCCGTCCAGCCGATGGCTGAGCGGGCGAATCCAGGTATTGAACTGATGCGAGGGCACCTCGCCGCGCAACAGATCCAGGCACTGTTGCCAGGCTGACTCGGGCACAAAGACTCCGGCGGAATGTGGGTTTCAGTGAGCCGGACATTCTAACTTGCCCACAGCCTCCATGCCAGTTACCAGCCCGGCAAAAAACCGCCTTCTTTATATAGAAAAACAATGACTTATCCACTGTCCGGGGGGGCTCCCTTCTGTTAGCGCCGATAGAGGCGACACCGGAACAGAATGTCGTCGCCATTCAGCGGCCGACCCCCTGTTTAAAACCTTGTGTGTAAGCGGGCGCGCAACCCTGTGTGTAACCGGATGAACAAGTCGGGGACCGAATAGCGGTGGATAAACCGGTGTTTCATACACCGCTTCCCCACCGGTTCCAACCAGTCCCCCACCAGGATGCCAAGCAGTTACTAAACCGGTAACTCATTGTTTTATATAGATTTTTTACTCTTTTGCACAGAAAACCGCCGACACAAGTAATGAATAACTACGTACTATCCTAAAAAACACACATACATACTTAATTCTTTTCTTTTTCACGTTCCGAGCGATCCAATGCGAACTCGTTTGTGTTGTTCAAAAATCCGTCATTGATCTACCGGCAGAAACTCTTTAGAATCCGCCGTCCAAATTCAGAGCACTGCTCCGAACCGGAGTGGTAAAAACGCATAACCGGAAGCCCCGCTTCCCATCCTGGTGTGAGATCCGACTATGAAACGTACTTTTCAGCCCAGCGTACTGAAGCGCAAGCGCACTCACGGTTTCCGTGCCCGCATGGCCACCAAGAACGGCCGTAAGGTCCTGGCCCGTCGTCGCGCTCGCGGCCGCGCCGCCCTGACCGTTTAATCGGCACTCGCTGCCGATTTCGTGTCTGCCAACGGACATCCCCGCACGCATCGTCTGCTCACCGCCGGGGATTTCCGTTCGGTCTTCGACCAGGTCGAAGCCAAAGCCGCCTTCCCTCAGTGCCTGCTCCTGGCACGCCGTTCCCAGACCGGCCAGGCCCGTCTCGGGTTCATCATCTCCAAGAAAAACGTCCGCACCGCCGTCGGCCGTAACCGCATCAAACGCATCGCCCGCGAAGTCTTCCGCCTGAACTACGACACCCTGCCCCCGATCGACATCATCCTGCTCGGACGCAAGGGCCTCGACGGCCTGTCCAACGAAGAACTCCACAAGACGTTCGCCAAACAGTTTCGAAAAGTATCCCGGCGTTGGCTGAAGGAACAGGAAGGCTCTGTGGAAAAGTCTGAGAGTTAGCAAACCCAGTCAATATCAATGAGTTGATCGGATTTTTGCACACAAGGCTAGTGGGCGGGGTGGGGTTTGTCCTGGAGGGGACATCTGAGCCATGGATGGCGAAGCTAAGCGCCCATGGACGGGTTCACAGCGGTCCCTGGAAGGACATACCCCACCCCGCACACGGGTTCCAACCACAAAACCCAAACAACCCCCAGTTTGGCTGGCAAAAATGCGCCTGGACAGGTACCATTTCGGCGCTTTTTTACCCAGCCTGGACTTCGGGAAGCAAACCCCTTTATCCGCTTGTTTCTGGCCTCCCAACCGGACGTCAGCGGCTTCCCCATCCAGGGTCAATGATCTGACTGGAACAAGATTATGGATGTGCGTCGTATCGTCTTGATCGCGGGCTTGGCCGTGGTCTCATATCTATTGGTACTGCAGTGGTCCCAGGACTACGCCGAAGCTCCGCCCGAGCAACCGACCAGCAGCCTGAGCAGCGAAGCCGGCGTCGACGTGCCCACATCCGAGGCACCGCAATCGACCGCCTCCTCCTCCGACGTCCCGGCCGCCGCGCCAGCGGACACCGGCAATCGGACCGAAACCCCGGCCACCCAGGGCGGCGCCGACGGCGACCAGATCGAAGTCAGCACCGACGCGCTCAACCTGCGCATCAACCTGAACGGCGGCGACATTACCCACGCCAGCCTGCCGAAATACCCGTTCCGCGTCGACACACCGGAGATCCCCTTCACCCTGCTGGAGAGCGGCCAACGCACCTACACCGCCATGAGCGGCCTGGTTGGCCCCGACGGCATCGACACCGAGACCCGGGCCCGTTACCAGGCCGAGCAAAACCGCTACGAACTGGATGAATCCCAGGAGCAGCTCGAAGTCACCCTGACCCACACCACGGACGCCGGCCTGATCGTCGACAAGGTCATCACCGTGACCCGGGGCAGCTACCTCATCGACGTACGCTACGACATCCGCAACAACACCGATGCTTCAATCACCGCCAACATGTTCGGCCAGCTCAAGCGGGACGGCTCCGACGATCCGAGTGCCGGCGGCGCTATCGGCATGGCCTCCTACCTGGGTGCGGCCCTGACCACCCCGGACGACCGCTACAAGAAAGTCTCCTTCGGAGACATGGAAGACGAAACCTTCCGCGTCGAGCAGCAAGGCGGCTGGGTCGCGATCCTGCAGCACTACTTCCTGTCGGCCTGGGTGCCGGCCGAAGAACAGCGCCACAACTACTACGCCCGCCAGTTGCCCAACAGCTACTACTACGCCGGCTTCCAGTCGCCGTCTATCACCGTGGCACCGGGCGAGACCGCCTCCACCGGTTCCCAATTGTACGTCGGCCCGAAAGACCAGGATCGCCTGGCCGAGATTTCCCCGCACCTGGAACTGACCGTCGATTACGGCTGGCTCTGGTGGGCCGCCCAGCCGTTGTTCAAGCTGCTGCAGTTTATGCACAGCCTGACCGGCAACTGGGGCTGGGCCATCGTGCTGATGACCCTGACGGTCAAGACAGTGCTCTATCCGCTGACCGCCTCCAGCTACCGCTCCATGGCCAAGATGCGCAAGTTCGCGCCGAAGATGACGCAGCTTCGCGAACAGTACGGCGACGACCGCCAGCGCCTCGGTCAGGAAATGATGAAGCTGTACAAGAAGGAAAAGCTGAACCCGATGGGCGGCTGCCTGCCGATCCTGATTCAGATGCCGGTCTTCATCGCCCTCTACTGGGTGTTGATGGAGTCGGTTGAACTGCGCCAGTCGCCGTTCATTTTCTGGATTCAGGATTTGTCGATCAAGGATCCCTTCTTCGTACTGCCGTTGTTGATGGGCGGCTCCATGTTCCTGCAAATGCAGATGCAGCAGCAGCCGAACATGGACCCGATGCAGGCCCGCATGATGAAGATGATGCCGCTGGTGTTCACCTTCATGTTCCTCTGGTTCCCGGCCGGTCTGACGCTGTACTGGTTCGTCAACAACGTTTCCACCATCGTTCAGCAGTGGATCGTGAACCGCCAGTTCGAAAAAGCGGAACAACAGAAAGAGAAAGCGTGATCGGCGACCGCGATACCATCTGTGCATTGGCGACACCGCCCGGACGTGGCGGTGTCGGCATTGTCCGGGTATCCGGTGACCAGGCGGCGACCATCGCCGCCGCCCTGCTCGGCCATACGCCCAAACCCCGTTACGCCCACTATGGCCCCTTCTACGATGACGCCGGCCAGGTGCTGGACGAAGGCATCGCGCTCTACTTTCCCAATCCACATTCCTTTACCGGCGAAGACGTGCTGGAACTGCACGGCCATGGCGGCCCGGTCATCCTGGATCTGCTGATTCAGCGTATTCTGGCCCTCGGGGCCCGGCTGGCCCGTCCGGGTGAGTTTTCCGAGCGCGCTTTTCTGAACGATAAACTGGACCTGGCCCAGGCCGAAGCCATCGCCGACCTGATCGACGCCAGTTCAACCGAGGCGGCCCGTTCCGCCGTGCGTTCGCTTCAGGGAGCTTTTTCACAGGAAATCCACAAGCTGGTGGAGCAACTGATTGAGCTGCGCATCTACGTCGAGGCGGCCATCGATTTTCCCGAGGAAGAGATCGATTTCCTGTCCGACGGCAAGGTCCAGGCGGATCTCGATCGCATCATCGATCAGCTCGGTACCGTGCTGAAAACCGCGAACCAGGGCAGTTTGATGCGCGAAGGCATGCGGGTGGTCATCGCCGGGCGACCCAACGCCGGCAAGAGCAGCCTGCTGAATGCCCTGGCCGGTCAGGACCGCGCCATTGTCACCGACATTGCCGGGACCACGCGGGACGTCTTGCGCGAACATATCCACATCGACGGTATGCCGCTGCACATCATCGACACAGCCGGTCTGCGGGATTCGCCGGACGAAGTCGAGCGCATCGGCGTCGAACGGGCCTGGCAGGAAATCGAACAGGCCGATCGCATCCTGCTGATGGTGGATGCCACCGAGACCGATGCGGTGGATCCGGAAACCATCTGGCCGGATTTTGTGCATCGCCTGCCGGAACATGCGCCCCTGACCGTGGTGCGCAACAAGATCGATCTCAGCGAAGAATCCCCAGGATTATCCACAGCTTCCGAACCGCCGGTCATTCGCCTCTCGGCCAAGGGCGAGGCGGGCATCGACGCCCTGCGCGAGCACCTGAAACAGCTGATGGGGTTCGAAGGCAACCACGAAGGCGGCTTCATCGCCCGTCGCCGACATCTGGACGCACTGACTCGCGCAGACCAGTCACTGCGCTCCGGGCGGGATCAACTGCTCGGCGCCGCCGCCGGCGAATTGCTGGCCGAAGACTTGCGTCAGGCGCAGCAGTCGCTGAATGAAATCACCGGTGAGTTCACCTCCGACGACCTGCTGGGACGCATCTTTTCCAGTTTTTGCATCGGCAAATAAACACCCTTCCCTCAGCTTATTCACAGCTCTTCAAGCCAGTTACCCACAGGCCCCGTCCAGATCCATGGTTCCTTTGATGACCTTCGAGGCCATTGAATCAGGACGGTTGATCGAAGTGCGCCGTCAGAAAATCCACCGCGGCGCGGACCTTGGGCACCCGGTAACGCAGTTTCTGGTAAAGCAAATAGATGCCGATGTCCGGGTTTCGGGTTATCACCGGCGTCGGCGTGAGGTCGAGTTGCACCAGTTCACCGGTGTCGAGCGAGGGCTGCAGCGCCCAGCGGGGCATCATCAGGATGCCTTTTCCGGCCACCGCCTGATCCAGCAGCCAGCGACCGGCGTTACTGATCACGGCCGGCGGCCCCGAGACGTCCTGCCAGTGGCCGTCGATCCGGCAAAGCCAGGGGGTGGGACCTTGTGGCGTCTGAAAATACAGGCCCGAGTGTTGGCGCAAGTCCAGCGGGTGCCGGGGATACCCGGCCCGATCCAGATAAGCGGGTGAGGCGACCGGCACGAAGGTGTTGTCCATCAGCTTGATGCCGATCACGCGTTCGTCCGGGGCGTAGCCGCCACGAATCGCCAGGTCGATGTCGTCGCGGTCGAGCACACTGAGCTCATCGCTCAGCCGCACGTCCAGGGTGATGTCCGGATACTGCCGGGTGAATCGGTCCAGTACCGGCAACAGGATGGTTTCGCCGAAGCCTACGGTGGCGCTGACGCGCAGCCGACCCATCGGTCGGGACTGATAGTGGCTGACGGCCTCGTCACTGGCGGCCAGGCGTTCGAGAATGTCCCGGGCGTTGTCGTAATACAACAGACCGACTTCGGTCGGCTGAACGTGTCGGGTGGAACGCTTCAAAAGGGTGGCGCCCAAATGAGCCTCCAGATCGGCCACCCGGCGGGACAGCGACGAGGGCGGTACCGAAAAGTGGCGTGCGGCCCGACTGAAGTTGCCTTCCTCGACGACCCGGACGTAATACTGAAGTGCGCGCAGTTTATCCATAAGTTTCATTGTTGTCGGAAAGACAAAGAACTTTAGCAGATTCAGGACTGTTTTATCTGTAATGGTGTCTCAATATTGCGGTGTGTCACTACACAGTGTGCCGAAAAACGAGGAGCAACCACTATGTCGACCTACACCGCGATCAATCTGGTAAAACGACCCACAGGCGGCCCGATCGGCCCGGACCTGTTCGAGAAAGTTGAAAAAACCATCCCGGAGCCGGCAGACGGCGAATTCCTGGTGCGCCAGACCCATATGTCGCTGGACCCCGCGATGCTGGGCTGGATGTCTCCGGATACGGACAGCTATGTGCCGCCGGTGGAGCTGGGCACCGTCATGCGCTCTTCCGGCCTGGGCGAAGTGGTCTCTTCCCGTCATCCGGATTTTCAGGAGGGGGACCGCGTGATGGGTATGTTCGGTTGGCAGGAATATGCCTTGAGCGACGGCAGCGGCGTTAATCGTCTGGATGCCGATCTGTCGCCGGAGGCGGTCCTGTCCGTCATGGCCCTGCCGGGATTGACGGCGACCAAGGGGCTGTACGATTTCGGTCATCCCCGTTCGGGCGAGACGCTGATCGTGACCGGGGCCGCGGGTTCCGTCGGCTCGATTGTCGGTCAGTTGGCCAAGGCGGAAGGCTTGAACGTCATTGGTGTCGCCGGCTCCGATGAGAAGTGCGATTGGATTGTGAACACTCTGGGGTTCGATGGGGCGATCAATTACCGGACGGACGATCTGGCGGCCCGGTTGGATGAGCTGGCGCCCGACGGTATCGATGTCTTCTTCGAGAATACCGGCGGGGATATTCAGCCGTTGATCGTCGAGCGCATGAACGCACACGGTCGCATCGTGGTCTGCGGCATGATCGCGGACTACACCGGTAAGCCGAAGCCCGGCCCGAACTGGATTCCGGTGATCAAGAAGCGCCTCACGATCCAGGGGTTCACCATGCCGGATCACCTGCATGAGGCTCCCACGATTCTGGGTAAATTAATGCCCCATGTTCAGTCGGGCCGGATCCAGTATCGGTCCCACACATTGAAAGGACTGGATTCGGCCATGACCGGTCTGAACCTCTTCTTCACCGGCGAGAACAAGGGCAAGTTGATCGTCGAACTGTAGTCGGAGATATGGAATAGCCATGGGATATTGAGGAATCCCTTCTAGGGGGAAACACCAATGGGGTGTCGATGAATACAAATACTCTGGTTTCTGAGTTCGCCGAGTAGACCAGCGGCGGATGCCGGGTATGCCCCTGTGGGGAAGTCCGCAGCAGGGATGCTGCGGTCTAGGCTCCATGGATGGATCTACGCCGACCCCACAGGGGCATACCCGGTAGCCGACGCGGACCAATGCCACTGAGCCTAGTCGAACTCAGAAACCAGCTAACCATTGGCTATGTATTTCTTTGATTAACCACTCTTCCCACTGAGAATCTCCTTGAACAACCCCCAACCATTCCCCTATTCCAACAATCGGTTAATCAGGCTGGACCTGCGGGATGCCAGGTGACAGTCTTGCGTCAAACCTCGGACAGGACTCCCTCTCATGCAATACCTCGAAGAACTGTTGCCCGCAAGCGATGACCATGAGATTCCGGTCAAGGTCTGGCGCCCGCGTGAGCCGAATTCAGTCTTGGTTATTTCCCACGGTATGGCGGAACACGCCAGTCGCTATGCCCCTTTGGCGGAGTGGCTGACGGAGCGCGATGTGGCTGTGGTGGCCGTCGAGCATCGCGGGCACAGTGATCACTGCGACGACAAGGATCTAGGTCATTACGCGGACAGCGACGGCTGGAACATGGTGGTGACGGATCTCGATGATGTGGTGAGCTATGCGAAGTCGCTGGAGCCGGGTCGGCCGGTGACGCTGTTCGGTCACAGTATGGGATCGTTTATCGCCCAGAGTTATGCGCAACGGTTTGGCGATCGATTGGATGCGTTGGTGCTGAGTGCGACCAATCGTATCAATAAGCCGCAGTTGCGGGTGTCCAAATGGATGGTCGATGCGATCAAGGCGGTGCGCGGTCCTCGCCATGTCAGCGATTTGATCGAGGGCATGACGTTCGGTGCCTTCAACAAGCAGTTCAAGCCGAATCGGACCAGTCACGACTGGTTGAGCCGGGATCCGGTCCAGGTGGATGAGTATCTGGAGGACGCCTATTGCGGGTTCGGTTGCACGACGCAGCTGTGGAGCGATTTTATCGGCGGCATGATGACCATCGATCCGACCCGATGGCGCAAGGATTTGCCGGTGCATGTGATGTCCGGCACCGACGATCCGGTCGGGGAGATGGGTAAGGGCATCGCCAAGCACATCGAGGCGATTCGCGCGGCGGGAGTGACCGTCGGATCGACGCGTTTGTTCGAGGGCGGGCGCCACGAACTGGTCAATGAGATCAACGCCTCGGAGGTGTGGGAGCACCTGTTGTCGTGTATCGCCCGACCCGCCTGATCCGTGCGGATCATGCACAGTCTGTTCAGGCGTTATCCCCGCAGTTATCCACAAACCGTTGACGACCACCGGTCACCTTTACATTGGAATTTGGCCTTCCCGGCCACGACGGTGGTCGCGATGAACTATCCTAGGGGCAGTTTATTCACAGCTTCTTGAAGTGCTCCTTGTCGAGCCGGATGCTGTGCGCCTGCTGGTCGACCTTGGCCTTGAGGTAGGCGGCGTTGTGGCGGTTGACGTAGACGCCGGTCTCCATCCGGTCCACCACTTCGATGCCGAATTCCTCCAGTTGGGTCGACTTGTGAGGATTGTTCGATAACAACCGAATGCGAGTGATGCCGAGGCCTTTCAGCATCTCGGCGGCGGGGCGGAAATCGCGCAGGTCGTGAGCGAAGCCGAGCATCTCGTTGGCGGTGTAGGTGTCGATGCCGTTGTCCTGCAGCGCATAGGCATCGAGCTTGTTGTACAGGCCGATGCCGCGCCCTTCCTGGCGCAGATAAAGCAGGATACCGCCCTGCTCCGACAACAGGCGCTGGGCTTCGTGCAGTTGTTCACCACAATCGCAGCGTTGCGAGCCGAACACGTCCCCGGTCAGGCATTCGCTGTGCAGCCGAACCAGCGGGGCGTCCTGGGATTCCGGTTCACCGTACAGAATGGCGATGTGTTCTTTATGATCGCTGAGGTGGTCGAAACTGACGAAGCGGGTGGACACGGCGGCTTCGCCCAGCGGGATCGTGACACTGGCGCGTTGAGTGACTGTCATCTTGGTCTCTGAAAACGGGGTCTGCCTTGGTTAATAAGGCCGGCAGCCCATATTAAAAGGTGATCTGTTCGACGGTTCGACCGGTATTCTCAGCGTCCGGGTCGTGTCCCGCAAGGGGTTGAACCGAGAATGTGTTTTTCCGGTCCAGGTGGACAACCCGGTCGCATCCGGGCGGAGGCATCGAGTACCGAATACAGTGGGGCGTTCGCCGGCTGGCAAGACGCGGCGAACGGAGTAGAGTAAAGACGAGCAAGTAACGATACCGACTGAATGGGGAGGAGCCATCTCATGGCAGTCTTTGCAATCGTAGGGGCCGGCTTGTCGGGCATGACCCTCGCCCGTGAACTGACCGCCGCCGGCCACCATTGTCAGGTGTTCGAGAAGAGCCGCGGCCGCGGCGGTCGCTTGGCCACCCGACGGCGAGAGGGATGGCAGGCGGACCACGGCGCGCAATTCTTCACCGTTCGCGACAACGCCTTTCAGAAGGTGGTCGATGACTGGGAGGCCAACGGTTGGGTTCAGCCCTGGGCGATCGAGCCTCTGGTATACGACCGGGACGGGTTTCACCCGGCCGAGGAAACGTCGATTCGATACGTCGGTACCCCGTCGATGAACGCCATGGTGCTCGGTATGAGCGAAGGCATCGACCTGTTCCTGCAGACACGGGTCGACCGCCTCGAACGGGTCGACCATCAATGGCGGCTCTGGGATGACGCCGGTGAACACTATGGGCAATTCGACGCCGTCTTTCTGACCGCGCCCCTGGCGCAGAGCCTGGCCTTGCTGCCCTCGGGTTCGCGTGCCGAAGTGCCGTTGCGCGGTGCGACCATGCTGCCGACCTGGTCGATGGCACTGGCGTTCGAAGACGACACCGGCATCGAGTCCGACGGCTACTTCGTCCAGGAGGGCGTGATCAACTGGGCGGCGCGCGACAGCAGCAAGCCCGGTCGCGAACCATCGCCCGAAGTCTGGGTCATGCATTTCTCGCCGACCTGGACGGGCAATCACCTCGATGCGCCGGACAGTCTTTTGCAGCAACAGTGTCTGACGTTGTTGCGCAAACTGGCGCCCCGGGACCTGCCGGAATTGGCGGGCAGTTTCAAGCACCGCTGGCTCTACGCCCGGTCGGGCCCGGCCCGGATCGAGATCCCGCAGTGGGATGAACGCCTGCGCATCGGACTGGCGGGTGACTGGATATTGGGCGACCGCCTGGAGGATGCCTGGCAGAGCGCGGTGAATCTGGCTCACGAGGTGATCGAGGTCTGGCAATAGAGGCTGTGAGGGGTGAGGAGCCCGAAACGGGCTCCCCGGTCCGACTGGCTCTCAGAGCGCCAGCAGAAAGAGCGTGGCGGTTAACAGCAAGCCCTGGACAATGCCGACGGCGATGATGCCTTTGGAGTGCGGTTGGCCGGCTGGCCGGCCTTCGGGCATGGGATGCATAAGGCCTCCTTGGTTTGCCTGGCTTCGACATGGATCCTATAGACTAAAGTCGTAGATTGACGCGGTGTCGACTACATAATGCAACACTCCCCGGCTTTTTCATCGCCCGAACCGCCCCCATCCAATGATTCATCGGCCTTTCAGGCCTTTACAAAATGAAACCGTGTTTCCAACCCTACCCCCGATTGAACAGGAAGAGTGATGCAAACCTTAACCGTCGACGTGGTCTCGGATGTCGCCTGCCCCTGGTGCGTCATTGGCTACAAACACCTGGAAGAAGCACTGGCTCGTCTGAACGGCGAACTGGAGGTCGACCTGAGCTGGCATGCCTTCGAATTGCGGCCGGAGTCGCCGCTTGAAGGCGAGAACTGGCGCGAACACATCATGCAGAAATACGGGATGACCCGTGAACAGAGTGAAGCCAGTCGCCAGCGCATCAGCGAGGCCGGTCAGGCTGTGGGTTTCACCTTCAATTTCACCGACGATATGAAGGTACAGAACACCTTCAACTGCCATCGACTCTTGGCCTGGGCAAAGGCCTCGGGCCACCAGACCGACCTAAAGCTGCGGTTGTTCCAGGCCTACTTCACCGACCGGTCCGACGTGAACGACCCGGACGTACTGATGAAAGCGGTCGAAGATGCCGGTCTCGATGGCGAAGAAGCGCGGCGCGTACTGGACAGCGACGACTATGCGGCCGAGGTGCGCGAAGAGGAACAGCATTGGCAGCGGATGGGTGTCCAGTCGGTGCCGACCTTCGTGGTTAATGGCAAGTACGCGATCACCGGCGGTCAACCCACCGAAGTCTTCGAACAAGCATTGCGCGACATTGCCCGGGAGATGAACACGGCCGAGGCGTGATGCCCCGCTGCTGTGATAAACTGCGCCGCCCTCAATCCGACTAAACGAGGTTCGTGATGGGTCTGGTTTACAGCACCGAAACGGGGCGGCATTGCCCGGACTGCGGCGAATTGAAAACCGAATGCCGGTGCAAAACGAAAACCGATACGGTACCTGCGGGTGACGGTATTGTTCGCGTCAGCCGGGAAACCAAAGGCCGCAAGGGCAAGGGCGTGACGCTGGTCACCGGAGTGCCGCTGGCCGAGAAAGAACTGAAGGCGCTGGCCAAGACACTGAAGGCCAAGTGCGGTACCGGGGGTACCGTCAAGGCGGGCGTCATCGAGATTCAGGGTGACCAGCGCGACCTGCTGGTTGCTGAACTGCAAAAACAGGGTTACACGGTCAAGAAAGCCGGTGGCTGAGGAGACAACAATGGACGACAGCACCCGAACCGACATCGAAGCGGCGGCGTTTCGCCGTTTGCTGCAACACCTGGACGAACGCAAGGACGTCCAGAACATCGACATGATGAACCTGGCCGGCTTCTGCCGTAACTGCCTGTCGCGCTGGTACGCCGAGGCCGCCTCCGAACGCGGCATCGAACTCGACAAAGAGTCGGCACGCGAAATCGTCTACGGCATGCCCTACGCCGAGTGGAAAGCCAACTACCAGACCGAAGCCACCGCGGATCAACAAGCCGCCTTTGAACAGCACAAGCATGACTGAACGCACCGATATCAAAAGCCTGGATTTCGACCAGGCCCGACAATGGCTCCAGGCACATTTGCCCAACGCCGAAACCCGGGTGGCCAGCCCGGTTCCACCGAGCCTGGCCGCCGTCGACGGTTTCCTGTTCGCCGTAAGCCAGGCACCGGTTCCGGCCTCGGCGAGTGATTGGGTAGGAGACTTATTGCCCCTGTTCCCCGACGTCGAATCACCGTCTGAAGCGTTGAACGCCTTGCTGTCGTTGCAGCGCCACATCGAACGGCGCTGCGAGAAACAGGACTACCCCGTCCCGAACACCACCGGTATGGACGCCGTCGCCCAGATTCAGCCGGGACAACCGCTGAACGACTGGAGCCTGGGCTTCGAAGCCGGATTCGAGCATGTTCGTGAGCTCTGGCAGAAACTGATTCCGCAGGAACTGAAGTCCGAACTGGACAGCCAATGGTTCGCGCTGACGTTCTTCTCCACACCCGACAAAGCGCGCCAGTTCCTCGCCCAACGTGACACCGACATGCGGCCGGAACAACTGGCCGATCAGGTCCTGGCCCAGTTTCCGAAAGCGGTCGACCTGCACGCCCGACTGTCGATCTCCGTCGGCCAGGTGGCCCAGGCCGCCGTCCGCGAAGCATCGACCTCAACATCCAAAGTCGGTCGCAACGACCCCTGCCCGTGCGGAAGCGGCAAGAAATACAAGCACTGCTGTCTGCAATAAAGAAAGCGGACCGGGAAGAACACCCGGTCCGTTCATCGGAAGAAATCAGAAGCGGTAGGTCAGACTGGAACGGATGGCAAAGACCAACAGATCGGCCGGCTCGCCCTGAACGTCCCAGTACTCCTCATAGCCCGAATTGCTGTGCCAGTCGACCTGGACATCGAACCCGAACTGATCCCAGTTATACCCACCGCCGCCACCGGCGTAGAAACCACTGATGCTGTAATCATCCTCATCAGGACGGCGCAGCGACTCGGCGAAATAACCGGCGGCCACATAATACTTACTGCCATACCGCGCCACACCACGGCCCACCTTGGCACCGATATCCCAGCCCGCCAGATAGATTTCATCATCGCTGTTCACCAGCGATTTGTAATGGTAACTGCCCTGAATGGCGAAGATACCCAGCCCCGCCTCGACATCGATCGACGGACCCATAAAGAGGTTGTACGTCTCCTCCCCATCGTAAATCCAGGTTGTCGCCCGCCCGCCAAGACCAACGGCCAGGCCACCCAGATCCGCCAGGGCTTCGTCACCATGGCAATGGTATTCACCGGTCTCGGCATCATCGTGGCAATCGAACCGGTCAAGGGCACCCGGATCGGCGAGCGTCAGGGGAGCGGTACACGCCATTACGGCGGAGGACAGAAACAAGCGAGGCAAACGGCGCATGGGAAGTCTCCTTATCGCGATTCGGGCAGTGTATCACAGCGATCGAGACCGACCAGTGAACTGGTTTGAATACTCCAGAACTTAGGGTCGGCCGTGAGGCAATGGTCCGCGTCGGCTGCCGGGGATGCCCCTGTGGGGTCGGCGTAGATCCGTCCATGGAGCCTAGACCGCAGCATCCCTGCTGCGGACTTCCCCACAGGGGCATCCCCGGCATCCAACGCTAGTCAACTCAACTAACGAGTAGGTTGAATTAGCGCGTGAGCGCGTAATCCAACATCCAAACCGTGCCCGTAAAGCAGACCGTGCCAACGATAAACCTGTTGGATTACGCCTTCGGCTAATCCAACCTACCGATTGCCACCTAGTCTACATGGATGTATTGAGTGGGCAGCACACCCCGCGACCCCGAATAGGACAACCCGGCCGCCTTCGCGTGTTTTGCCACTTATAGACTCCCCAGATCAAAACTGTGAAACCGGCGAATCAAGTGATCGCGCACCGTCCGCACCCGTTTGGGCAGTTCGGTGCGCTCCGCCCAAACCAGCCAGAGCGACGTATTGGCGATCCGCCAGTCATTGAGCACCTGAATCACCCGCCCTTGCTGCAATGGCTCCCGCAGCACCAGATTCGACAGCCGGGCAATGCCCAACCCCTGCTCGGCGGCCAACAACTGAGCCTGACTGCTGGGCGAAAACCAATTGCCCTCCGGCTGATGCTCGACCGTCTCATTGCCTTTATGGAATCGCCATACCCGGGGCGTACCGCGCAGACAGTTGAAATTCGACAACTCATCCGGGTGCCGGGGAAAGCCCACCTGGTTCAGATAGCGCGGGCTGGCACACAGCATGAACTCCAACTGACCAATGCGCTCGGCCTCCACATGCGGGCCGGGATCGTCGCCGCCGCGAATCACCAGATCGACCGGATCCTGGTTCAGATCCACCCGCTGGCTCGAATACTCAAGATGAATATTCAGTGAAGGATGCTGGGCGGCGACCTCGGTCAACACCCGCGCCACATAGTATTCCCCGATCAAACCGCCGACCGAATTGATCCGTACCGGCCCCGACAGGCGCTCGGACATCAGCTTCAGGCTGACTTCCGCCGATTCCAGCTGGCGAATGCCCGACTGACAGCGCACCCGGAAATGCTCGCCCTCCGGCGTCAACTGCACCACCCGGGTGGTGCGGTGCAGCAGGGTCACGCCCAACCGGTCCTCCAGTTCGGCGACCAACTGGCTGATGCGGCTGCGCGACAGCGACAGGGACTCGGCCGCCCGGGTAAAGCTGCCCGTCTCGCAGACAGCCAGGAAGGCCTGTATTTCGGAAAAACGATCCATTGATTAGCCTGGCTAACGAATATGGTTAATTTTTACAGGATTATCCGGTCTTGAAAAGCGACTAGACTGCCGCCGTCCATTGAATGTGAGTCTGTCGGGAGGAGCTTCGCCATGACCGCAACGATAAAACAACGCCCCCTGGGGACAACCGGGTATTCGGTGTCCGAAATAGGCCTCGGCTGCTGGCAACTGGGCGGCGATTGGGGCGCGCTTCCGGAAGGCCGGGCCGATGCGATTCTGCACTCGGCCGCCGAACACGGCGTCACCTTCTGGGACACCGCCGACGTTTACGGCGGTGGCGAGAGCGAACGGTTAGTGGGTACTTACAATGCCGCCCACCCCGATGAAAAGCGGGTCATCGTGACCAAAGCCGGCCGGACGCCTGAGCTGTACCCGGACGGCTACCGCCGCGATACCCTGAAAGCCGCCATCGAAGCCTCGCGTGAACGACTGCAGGTCGACCGGCTGGATCTGGTTCAACTGCACTGCATCCCGTTCGAGGAAATCCAGCGTGGCCAGGTATTCGAATGGCTGGATGAATTCCGCCAGGACGGGCTGATCAAACACTACGGCGCCAGCGTCGAAACCGTCGAGGAAGCGCTCTACTGCCTGGACCACACCGAGGTCGCCAGCCTGCAATTGATCGTCAACCTGCTGCGCCAGGACATGGCCGAACAGGTTCTGCCGCGAGCGCTGGAGCGTCAGGTCGGCGTCATCGTCCGATTGGGCCTGGCCAGCGGGTTGTTGTCCGGCAAGATGACCAAAGACCGCGCATTCGCCGAAGAGGATCATCGCAACTTCAACCGCGACGGCGACGCCTTCTTTGTCGGCGAGACCTTTGCCGGGCTGCCGTTCGAAACCGGAGTCGACCTGGCCGAAGAGCTGAAACAGTTCTGCCCGCCCGGACTCACCCTGCCGCACCTGGCTCTGCGCTGGCTGCTCGACCAGCCGGCGGTCAGCAGCGTTATCACCGGGGCCAGCCGGCCGGAGCAGATCGCCGATAATGCTACCGTCTCCGCCTTGCCGCCGCTGGAGGCCGAAGTGCATGAGCGGCTGTCCCGCTTTTATCACGACCGGGTTCGTCCGCACATTCGGGGGGCCATCTGATGCACCGTCGTCGATTGGGTAAAACCGACCTCGAAGTCTCCGAAATCGGCTTCGGCGCCTGGCAACTGGGCAACGACGACCAATGGGGCGGCATGAGCACTGAGACCGCCCACCAATTGGTGCGCACCGCGCTCGACCGGGGCTGCAACCTGTTCGACACCGCGCCGAACTACGCCAAAACCCGCAGCGAAAGCCTGCTCGGAGAAAGCCTCACGGGCCATCGCCAGGATGTCGTGCTGGTCAGCAAATTCGGTCATCGACCCGATGGCGAACCCGACTACAGCGTGGATCATTTCTGGCGGAGTCTGCACGACTCTCTGACGCGATTGCAGACCGACTACCTCGACGTCGTGCTGATCCACAGCCCGCCGTTGCACCATCTGAACGGCCGGGACCCGATCTGGGCCGCCATGAAGGAAGCCCAACAACAGGGCAAGGTGCGCCACTACGGCGCCAGCATCGACTACGCTTGCCAGGTTCGGGAGGTGCTCGACACCACCGACGCCCAGGTATTGGAGTTGTTGTTCAATGTGTTGCACCAGGACGTTCGCCTGGCCTTCGACCGCGTTCGCGACAACGACGTCGGCGTCATCACCAAGGTGCCGCTGGACAGCGGTTGGCTGACCGGCAAATACAACGCCCGATCCGTATTCGAGGGCGTGCGCGCACGCTGGAGCCGAGCCGACATCGAGCGCCGGGCCGAACTGGTCGAACAGTTGAACTGGCTGACCGACGGCGGCCGGCCACTGGCCGAGCAAGCACTCGCCTATTTGCTCAGTTACGACGAGGTCAGCTGCGTGATTCCCGGCCTGCGCTCGATGGCGCAGCTGGACACCAACTTCGCCGCCGACGGCCGACGACTCGACCCGGCCGACCGACAACAGCTGGAAGCCTTTTGGGACGGCTTCACCGACGAAGGGCGCCAATTGTTGCCCTGGTAAGGTCCCGATAGGTCTGGCACCGCCCGAAAATTACGCTAAAACGCATCATTACACCGCAAATCACGAGGAAACAGCATGGAATATCGTCGATTGGGAAAATCCGGTTTGAAGGTCTCGGCGCTGTCGCTGGGGTCCTGGGTCACCTTCGGTAAGCAGGTCGACCTGAACGATGCCAAGTCACTGTTGCAGACCGCCTATGACGCCGGCATCAACTTTTTCGACAACGCCGAAGGCTACGAGGCCGGCGAATCCGAGAAGATCATGGGCGACGCCATCAACGCCCTGGGACTGCCGCGGGACACCTTTGCGGTCTCCTCCAAGGTGTTCTGGGGCGGCGACAAACCGACCCAGCTGGGGCTGTCCGCCAAGCACGTACGCGACGCCTGCGACGCGGCCCTGAAACGCCTGAAAGTGGACTATCTGGACCTCTTCTTCTGTCACCGGCCGGACGTCGACACCCCGGTCGAGGAAACGGTCCGCGCCATGCACAACCTGGTGCAGCAGGGTAAGGTGATGTACTGGGGCACGTCGGAGTGGAGCGCCCAGCAGATCACCGAAGCGCACGCCGTGGCCCGCCGCGAACATCTGACCCCGCCGACGATGGAGCAGCCGCAATACAACATGTTCCATCGCGACCGGTTCGAGGCTGAATACCGCCCGCTCTACGAACACTACGGTCTGGGCACAACCATCTGGTCGCCGCTGGCGTCCGGCATTCTGACCGGCAAGTATCTGGACGGCATTCCCGAGGACAGCCGCATGAACCTGCCGGGCTATGAGTGGCTGAAGGATGCGCTGTTGAGCGAGGAAGGTCAGGCCCGTCTGGAGAAGGTGCGTCAGTTGAAGCCGGTCGCGGACGAACTGGACATCAGTCTGACCCATCTGGCCCTGGCCTGGTGCCTGAACAACCCGAACGTCAGCACCGTCATTCTGGGGGCGTCCCGCCTGAGCCAGTTGCAGGACAACCTGCGCACTCTGGACATTCTGGACCGGGTCGATGCGGCTGTCATGGAACGCATCGAGCACATTCTGGGCAATACCCCGACCGGTCCGGAACGTTTTGGGCAGTAGCCTTGGGAGCACTTGGGTGGCCCCAGGCTATCGTGGCTGGGTTTGTTAAAGTGGCAAAAACCCGCACCGGGAGGCGGGGTATGCCCTTCCGGGAACCGCAGTGAATACATCCATGTATGCTTAACTTCGGTCCGGGCTGGCGCACCAGTCCATGCCTCAGATGTCCCCTCCAGGGCATACCCCGCCTCCCGGTGCTGGCATTCGGTGCCACTGTCGACTAGCAGCGGATGCCCGGGATGCTCACCTGAGGATATCTGAGGCATGGATGCCGAAGTTAAGCCCCCATGGATGGGTTCACGGCGGCCTCAGGTGAGCATCTCGGGTAGCCGATGCGAGTTTATGCCACAGTATCAAACCCAGCCAACGCTGAAGAAACCACAGACCACCATTCTCTGCCTCAGACTGCGAACAGGAACTCCGTGAATCTACAATTTTGGTTACAACCGACCATCCTTCGACTGCTGACGCTGTGCCTGCTTCTGGGTACGGCGGGCGCATCGGTATTTCCGGTGCTCAGCACCCATCTGGCCGAAAACCTCGGCATTCAGCCGCTGTGGATCGGTGTCTTCTTCGGCGCCAACACCCTGGCCGGCATTGGCGTCAGCCAATGGTTGGCGAAACGCTCCGACGCCGGCATGAGCCGGATGCGGATTCTGTATGTGGCGATCAGCGTCTCCATGTTGGGGTCGGTCGGACTCGGCTTTATTCAATGGTATCCGGGACTGATGATGGCCGGCATGGTCTGGTTCGGTTTGTCGTCCACGGCTCAGCCGCAGCTCTTCGCCCTGGCGCGGGAACAGGTCGATGACCGCCAGGCGGCCCTGTTCCAGTCGGTGTTGCGGGCGACCATTTCGCTGAGCTGGATCGCCGGGCCGCCGCTGGCGTATCTGTTGTTCGAGCAGATCGGCTTTCGCAACCTGATGCTGATAACCGCGGGCCTGTTCGCGCTCTGCCTGTTGATGCTGCCGGGCTTGAAAGACACCCGGCTGACCCAGTCGGCCCAATCGGTGACGGTGACCGACCCGCGGATTCTCGGTCTGATGGGCGTGATCATCGCGCTGTTCGCCGCCAACTCGATGTACATCGTCTATATGCCGATCTATGTCCGGGAGGTGCTCGGTCTGCTGGGCATTGCCCCCGGCCTGCTGATGGGTCTGGCGGCCGGGCTGGAAATCCCGATCATGATCGGCGGCGGCGCCCGGGCGCATCGCTGGCCGTTGTTCGCGCCGTTGAAAGTGGCGGCGATGTGCGGCGTGGTGTTTTACCTGGGCGTCTGGTGGTTCGACAGTTTCACCGCCATGCTCGTCCTGCAGGTGTTCAACGCTGGCTTGGTGGGACTTGCAGCCGGGCTTGGCATCAGCATTTTCCAGTCGCTGATGAAAGACCGCCTCGGCATGGCCTCCACCCTCTATACCAATGCCATCAAGATCGGCAGCCTGACCGGTTCAGCCCTCGGCGGCGTGATCGCACAGGTCGGCGGGTTCGACTGGGTGTTCCTCAGTTGCGCACTGTTGGCTGTGGTGGCTTTCGGGATGGTGCTCTGGGTCGGCCGGCATCAGGGGCGGACACAAACGACACCTTCAGCTTGAGGTATGGCTCTTGTTCGTGTACCAATGACGTGATGCGATGAACGGAAGGCGGTCACGTCGTTCGGTTCTGCGGTTCGCAGGGTTGTAGAAGTGCTTCTCCCTTGAGGTAGGCCCTCCCCTCCATCGCTCGTCCCCTTAAACCACAACAAGAAAGGTTAAATACTATGTCTCGACTGAAGGCCGTTGCCTTGTGCATGATCAGTGGACTGGTGTTTACAGGATGTAACAGCGAAAGCTCCGACTCAGGATCAGAAGATAATCCAAACCCGCAGATCAAGGATGTTGGCACGCATATCAGAACCAATACTCTGGAATACAGTGCCAATGCCTCTGCGAACTATACGTTATCGACCCAGTACGTCGCCCACTTGTCGGATGACAAAGGGCCTGACGATATTGTTCTGGTGGAAGTGGAATACAGTGATTGTGATTGTTTCGAAATATTGCACGATACTCGGGCGGGAGCGGACAACGATCAGATCGACGAAAACGGTTTGTTGACCACTTCCTATTGGTACAACAGCACCAATCTGCATCATTCGTCCAACCTGACCAATTTTACTTTGCGGGTCGTGGACCGAGACGGGAACGTATCCAGTCGTCAATTCCATGTGACTCTGCCGGAATCGAATGCCTTGGACTCAGCCGATTTTATATATTCCGATTCGTACACCGGCAGTGACAAATCCAGTGGATATGCGGCTCTCAGTGATACAGAATTTGTATCAGGTTCGATTGATACACTGGGTCAAACCATTACGCTGAACTTTAATTTGGATGACACGCGCATCGAATCATTCTATTCCGTGATGTGCGCCCCCGACGCAGACGGTGGCTATGACAACCATGGATCGCATTTTCAGGAAGCGACAGGCACGTTGGTCAACAACGGCAGCAACTCACTGAGTTTGTTGTGGTCGGATGTGGCCTATTCCGATTCTCAGTTCAGTGATTACAATAAGCAGGGTGCTGGCGTCCGTTTCTACGCGTACAGCAAGCCGATCAGTGACAGCGGTCAGCTTGCCGACAGATATATGCTGTCCTCCATTACCGAGTGCATTGAATTGCAACGCAATTAGTCCCATGAACAGGCAATCCCGTCCACACTCCAGATTGACGGGGTTGCCGAGGCCCTTACATGATCAATACCGCTCTGCTCGCCGCTTTTATTCCCACCTTCATCCTGGTCTCCCTGACTCCCGGCATGTGCATGACGCTGTCGATGAGTCTGGGCATCACCATCGGGGTGCGTCGCACCTTCTGGATGATGGCCGGGGAACTGGTTGGTGTGGGTCTGGTCGCTGTCATGGCGGTGATCGGGGTGGCGGCCATCATGCTGGGGTCGCCGATGGTGTTCACGGCTTTCAAATGGGCCGGCGGCGCTTATCTGATGTGGCTGGGCATTCAGATGTGGCAGTCCAAGGGCAAGCTGGCGATTCCCGAAACCGGGGATTCGGCGCATGCCGGTGCCAGCCGCATGCAGTTGGCCGTTCAGGGTTTTGTCACGGCGGTGGCGAACCCCAAGGGCTGGGCCTTTTTCATGGTGTTGTTGCCGCCGTTTCTGGACGACAGCCGGCCGTTGGCGCCGCAGTTGGCGGTGCTGGTGACGGTTCTATTAATGATCGAGTGGTTGTCGCTGATTCTCTACGCCAGCGGGGGCAAGACGTTGAGCCGGATTTTGGCCCGGGGAAGTAATGTCCGCCTGATCAATCGGGTGGCCGGCACCCTGATGATGGCGGTCGGCGTCTGGCTCGCCCTGGGCTGATCAGTCCGAGTCCGATTCCAGCAAAGCCATGAAATCTTCCATCGGCATCGGCCGGCCCAGATAGAACCCCTGCACCTCGTTGATGTTCAATCCCTGCACGAAAGCCAGTTGCTCGGCCGTTTCGATGCCCTCGGCGTTGATCGCGAGTTTCAGGGTCCGGCCGATTTCGGCGGCCGCCTGAACCACAGCCATGGCTGTGGTGTTGTTCAGCATGTCGCGAATGAAGCTCTGGTCGATCTTGATCTTGTCGACCGGGAACTGGGTGAGATAGCTGAGCGATGAATACCCGGTGCCGAAGTCATCCAGCGAGATGGTCACACCGTGACGACGCAGTTCGTTCAGCGAACTGATGACCTTGTCGGTGTTCTCGAACATCACCCGTTCGGTCAATTCCACCGCCATGTTGGCACCCCACAGACGCACGCGGTCCTGCACCGGGGCCAGGAGCTGATCGAAGGTGTCGTAGTTGAAGTGATGCGCCGAGAGGTTGAAGCTCAGTTTAAGGTGGGGGTAATGCTCGGCCAGGCGTTCGCAGCTGTCGGTGACGCGCCGGATAACCCAGGCATCGACGTCGGCGATCAGCCCGCAACGTTCGGCCAGTGGAATGAACTGACCGGGACTGATCATGCCCGTTTCGGTCGGCCAGCGGATCAGGGCTTCGGCGCCGATGATGCGGGTTTGTCGGGTATCGAAAACCGGCTGGAAATAGAGCGTCAGTTCATCCCGTTCCAGGGCTTCGGCCAGTTGTTTTTCCAGCGCCTTCTCGGACTGCAACCGCACCCGCATGGCTTCCTCGTACAACCGGTAACCGGCCCGGCCGCTGCGTTTGCAGCTGTAAAGCGCCAGGTCCGCGGCGCGCATGATGTCCTCGAGCATGGTCTCGGGGTTGTCGAGGTCGAGCTGGGTGCTGCGAACCACACCCAGGCTGGCGGTGACCTTGAGGTGGTTGTCCTGATGGACGAACTCGCGACTGACACGCTGGCACACCTGGATGCAGAAGGTGTTCAGATCGGTGTCGCTCAAGTCGCCGTCGATGACGATGGCGAACTCGTCACCGCCCAGTCGAAACGTCTGGTAGACGGCGTTCAGCGGTTGTTGCAGGCGCTGGGCGATGTCGTTCAGCAAGGCGTCGCCGACCAGGTGGCCGAGGGTGTCATTGATGTCCTTGAAATGGTCCAGGTCGAGGAAGATGACGATGAAATCGTGAAAATGATGCCCGATCCAGTGCTGATAGATGTCTTCCAGGTGAGTCTGGAAGCGACTGCGGTTGGGCAGGCCGGTCAGCGCATCGTGTTCGGCCAGATAGCGGATCTCGTTCTCGGCGGCGACCTGTTCGGTGATGTCCAGGATGGAGCCTTCGATGATCTCCCGGTCGCTGTCCGGACTGCGCACGATCTGGGCGTTGAGCAGTCCCCAGATGTGGTCGCCGTTGCGGCGCTTGAACTGCACCCGCGCATGGGCGATTTTTTTCTGTAACTGGAGTCGGCTGAGCAGACGTTCACGCAACTGGCCGTCGACGTACAAGTCCCGACCGAGATCCTGGTAAAAATCGACACAGGCCTCGGGTGTATCGAAGCCCAGCAAGCCGGCCAGCATCCGGTTGACGCGCAGGAAGCGGCCCTGTCCCGTCGATTGGAACAGACCCGCCTGAGCCGATTCGAACAGGCGCTGGTAGTCTTTTTCCGCTTTAAGGCGCGCCATTTCGGAGTGTTTGAAGGCGGTGACATCCGCCACGGTTCCGATGATGTGCTCCATTTGCCCGTCGCCGTCGTTCACCGAGCGGGCGTTCTGGCGAACCCAGACCGGGGTTCCGTCCTTGCGTCTCATTTCGCACTCGAACCCGACCACTTCCTGATCGCGTCGCAACTGGTCGACGAAACGTCGGCGATCCTCGGCGTAACTGTAGATATCCCGGCTGACTTCGCTGACTTCGTTCTTCATCTCCATGGGCGAGTCGTAACCGAACAGCTGGGCCAGGGAGTGGTTGGCGTAGATCAGTTCGCCGTCGCGGCTGGTCTGGTAAATGCCGTCGACCGAGTACTCGAGGATACGGCGGTAGTTTTCCCGATCCAGCATCGGGTGGCACACCATGACCAGATAATGGTGGCTCGGATCGTTGCTGATTTCCCAGCGCAGGTACTGACCCCTGGCCTCTTTCTCGAGTTCGGCGACCTGCGGACCGGCCAGCCAGGCATCGAACCGTTCGTCGAATTCATCGGGCAGCAGGGGGCGCCAGGAGTCGAAGGCGAGATTCTTGCGGAAATCCTCGGCGGCCTGATTGCTGAAGACCAGGCGTCGGTCGCGGTCGAAGATCAGGGCGTTGAACCGGACCAGCGCCAGGCTGCTTTTGAGGACATCGAGCTGGCGCCATACATGCAGCAATTGCTGTTGTCGGCCAAGCCGCGTCAGGCTGGCCAGCGTACCGGGCACGCAGTCGCTGAAATTGTTTCGGTCGCCGGGGTCGCGGTGATAGCGCTCGAGCCAGCGATCGAACCCCCGCCACTGGCGACGCAAGTCCGCCCCGGTTTCGAGGTCGTGATCGGACAGGACATCGCCGCTGTCTCCCAGATGCAGCAGGCGATAGGAGTTGTCCAGCAGGAGTTTGGCCGTTCCGATGGTGACGTTTTCAGGTTTCGACACGAATGCCTTCAGTCTGTGCCCGGGTCTTCCTATCAGCATAGACCATGGGCGGACAGAAATGCACCAGATTATGAATTGAGCATGGCACGCAGGTTGTCAAAGGTCTGTTTGGCGGGCACGTCCTTGGGGTCTTTTTGTTCCTGGCCTTCCCAGACCAGGTCGTCCGGGGGCAGTTCGTCCAGAAAACGGCTCGGCGTACAGTCGATGATCTCGCCGAACTGCTTGCGCCGGGCGGCGTAGGTCAGCGCCAGGGTGCGTTGGGCCCGGGTGATGCCGACGTACATCAGGCGGCGTTCTTCCTCGATGTCGCCGTTTTCGATGGAGTTGCGGTGCGGCAACAGCTCCTCTTCCAGCCCCATGACGAAGACGTGCGGGAATTCGAGGCCCTTGGAGGCGTGCAGCGTCATCAACTGGACGGCGTCGGAGTCGTCCTCTTCCTCCTGGCGGTCCATGATATCGCGCAACACCAGTTTGCCGATGGCGTCCTGCACCTGGATGTCCGAGTCGTCGTCCTCGTCGCCTTTCTCGAGCATGGCCTTGAGGCCGTCGATCAGGATGTAGACGTTGGCCAGTCGCTTTTCGGCCTGCAGGTCGGAGGTGCTGTCCTGGCGCAACCAGGCTTCGTAATTGATGTCGGTGACGACCTCGCGGATGACCATGACCGGGTCGTCGTCGGTGTGCAGTTTGCGGATGGTACGCTGCAGCCAGTCGGTGAAGCGTTCCAGCCGCTCGGCGGCTCGTTCCTGCAGATGCTGTTTCAGGCCGATTTCCTGGCAGGCCGAACTCAGGCTCACGCCGCGCTGGGCGGCATAGTCGTTCAGTTTCTCCAGCGTCGCCGGGCCGATCTCGCGGCGCGGGGTGTTGATGATGCGCAGGAAGGCAGCGTCGTCGTCCGGGTTCACCAGCAGGCGCAGGTAACTCATGATGTCCTTGATCTCCGCCTTGGCGAAGAAGGAGGTGCCGCCGTTGATCTTGTACGGGATGCGGTTCTGCTGGAGCTTGATTTCCAGGATGCGCGCCTGGTGGTTGCCCCGGTAGAGCACGGCGAAGTCCCGGTATTCGCAACGGCGCACCAGGTGCTGGTGCAGGATTTCGTTGGCGATGCGCTCGGCCTCGGCTTCGTCGTTGGGCGTGCGGATGATGCGGATCGGGTCGCCGAAACCCATTTCGCTCCACAGCGTCTTCTTGAAGACGTGCGGGTTGTTGTCGATGACGGTGTTGGCGGCCTTGAGGATCAGGCTGGTGGAGCGGTAGTTCTGTTCGAGTTTCACCACCTTGAGGCCGGGAAAATCGGTTTGCAGCTGGACCAGGTTTTCCGGCCGGGCGCCGCGCCAGGAGTAGATCGACTGGTCGTCGTCGCCGACCACGGTAAAACGCGGCTGGTCGCCGACCAGCAGTTTCACCAGCAGGTACTGGGAGGTGTTGGTGTCCTGGTATTCGTCGACCAGCAGGTAACGGATGCGCCGTTGCCACTTGGCCAGCACGTCGGGGTGGCGCAGGAAGAGCAGGGCCGGCAGCCGGATCAGGTCGTCGAAGTCGACGGCGTTGTAGGCGCTGAGCATCCGGATGTACTGCTCGTAGATTTCGACGGCGAGGGCGTGGCGGGCGTCTTCCATTTTGCCGCGCAGGTCGTCGGGTTCGGTCAGGTCGTTTTTCCACAGGCTGATCATGTTGCGGAAGTAGTCGACTTCTTCGACGGCGTTCGGCACTTCCCGCAGCACGATGTCTTTGATCAGGGCTTTGGTGTCGTGGTCGTCGAACAGGGTGAAGCCGTTCTTCAGGTTCAGGACCTTGCCGTCCTTGCGCAGGATGTTGAGGCCGAGGTTGTGGAAGGTGGAGACGATGAGGCCGTGGGCGGCGCGGCCCTTGACCAGCTTGCCGACCCGGGCCTTCATTTCACGCGCGGCCTTGTTGGTAAAGGTGACGGCGGCGATGTTGTGGGCCTTGATGCCGCATTCGTTGATCAGGTAGGCGATCTTGCGGGTGATGACAGAGGTTTTGCCACTGCCGGCGCCGGCCAAAACCAACAGGGGACCACTGATGTAGTTGACGGATTCCTGTTGTCGGGGGTTCAGTCGGGACATGGGGTGGCTTCCTCGGATGAGGGCGGATTGTATCAGGCGGGGTCGGGCGGCTAAAGATTGGAACTGTGGTTGGGGCTGTAATTGTGGCTGTGGTCCGTGAGGGGTGGCGGTGTGGGTTTGAGGGGTCGCCGTGAACCCGTCCATGGGGGCTTGGCGGCCGCATCCCTGCGGCCGACATCCCCTCAGACCCACACCGCCACCCCGCACTCACTCGTTGGCAGAATCAGTGAAAATCCAACACCTCCGGTATTGACGGAAAATAATGGCAAATGCACCGGATTTTTGGCGAATTCGAGAGGGTTTGATACTAAATCCCTACAGAAAGTGTGGGTTGTCTCACATTGATTGACAGTGAGTTGACGGATAATGAAGTCAGTCTTTGTGGGTATCGGGTATGCGTGTTTACGTCTTTTTAATCATCACGGCCGTATTGCTGGCGGGGTGCAGTCAGGATTTCGGTTCGGCTCCGCCGAAGTCGGATCCGTTGGCGTCGGTGAAGGTGAATTGTGAGCAGACCGATGCGGAGTTTTTCGAGGCGACGGTGTGGCCGGTGCTGTCTCAGTGCACGGCGTGTCATCAGTCGGGTGGGTCTGCGCCAGCTCAGGGGGCGCGGTTGGTGTTGGATCCGCTCAGTGCCGACAGCAGCCTGACGGCGGTGCGGGAGTATGTGCGCTTGGCGGGCGAGCGGTTGGTGCAAAAGCCGACGGAGTATCGGGTGGAGCATGCCGGTGGCGGTTTTTTCGATACCGACAGCGAGCAGGCCGGGGCGCTGGCTGAGGCGGTGCTGCGGTTCGAGGCGGATGCGCCTCAGTGCGCCGGGGATGAGACGGTTGAGAGCCGTGAGCCGGGATATGACGATGTCAATCTGATCAATCGGGCGCGGACGCTGCGCAAGGCGTCCTTGCTGTTGGCCGGTGAAATGCCGGATGCGGCGTCGGTGGATGCGGTTCGGGACGACGATGCGGCTTTGAAGGCGGCGTTGCGCGATCTGATGGCGGGGCCGGTGTTCGAGGCCTGGCTGAAGAACAGCGCGAACGATCACCTGCTGACCCGGAAGTATCTGACCGGGATGACCGAGGCGCAGGAGGCGTTGGGCGGCACCTATTACGAGGGGTTGTACGACCGGACGTCCGCGGCATTCGAGGCGACGGATCAGGCGCGGGTGGCGTGTGAGGCATCGGGTGACCCTGATTCGGCGGACTGCGACGAGGCCGAGGCGCTGCAGCGGATCGCCGGAACGATCTACCGCGAAACCCAGCGGGCCATCGCCGAGGAGCCGCTGGAACTGATTCGCCATGTGGTGACAAACGATCGGCCCTATTCCGAGGTGCTGACCGCGGACTACCGGATGATGAACCCGTTCACCTACGAGGTGCTGGACGGGGAGACCTGGATCGCGCCTTACGATGATATGGATCCGACCGATTGGCGGCCGGGTCAGATTCGGCGTTACCGGGTCGATTGGGGGGTGTCCTTGTCGGACCGCACCGGTCGGGACTATCTGCCGAGCGCCGGTATTCTGACCTCTCCGGTGTTCCAATTGCGTTTCCCGTCGACCGACACCAACCGCAACCGGGCCCGGGCGCGCTGGACCTATTATTTCTTCCTCGGTGTCGATATCGAGCGTCTGGCGGTGCGGGCGATGGACCCCGAGGAGCTGCAGTCGGTCACCAACCCGGGCGCGCCGGGCAGCAGCTGTTTCGGCTGTCATTCGATCATGGATCCGGTGGCGGGTGCCTTCCAGAACTGGGGCAATGACGGCCATTACCTCGATCGGCTCGGCTACGATGCCCTGCCCCAGACCTATGTCGATACCGAGGACTACCAGAGTGGCGACCGCTGGTACCGGGGTCAATTGGCGCCCGGGTTCAACGGCGAGTCGATGCCGGCTTTATCCCCTTACGGGCCGGTCAATGGGTACGACGACGGCCTGACCTGGCTGGCCGAACGCATCGTGGCCGACCCGCGGTTCGCCGAGGGGACGGTGACGTTCTGGTTCCAGGGCGTGTTCGGACGCGATCCCTTGCTGCAGCCGCTGGAGACGAGCGACGCCGATTACAACGAACGCTTGGTCGCCTGGCAGTCCGAACAGGTCCTGATCGAGAGCTGGGCCGAGACCTTCCGCAATGCCGATTACGATCTGAAAACCCTCCTAGTCGAGATGATGATGTCGCCGCTGTTCCGGGCCGAGACCTTCGCGACCGTGGATGGTGGCCGTCAGGCGGCGCTGGATACGCTGGGGGTCGGACGGTTGCTGACGCCGGAACAACTGAATCGCAAGTTCACCGCCACTACCGGTTACACCTGGAAGCTGGACTGGCAGGACGACGCGCAATTGCTGGAAAACTACTACCTCTTTTACGGCGGTATCGACTCCGACGGCATCACCGAGCGTCCGGCCGATCTGAACAGTTTGATGACCTCGGTCTCGATGCGGATGGCCAATGAGATGGCCTGCGGCATCGTGCTGAACGAATTCTGGCCGGGCGTCTCTCCGAAGTTGTTCAAGGGCGTCACCATCACCACCGATCCGACCACCGAGATGGGAGAAACGGCCATTCGATCGACGATTCGCGATCTGCTCTGGCGGTTTTGGGGCGTCACCGACGAGACTGAGATCAATGCGGCTTGGTCACTGTACAAAGCGCTCTACGATCAGCGAATGAGCTGGGACGAGTCGCAGGATAGGCTGTCGTGGACGACGGAATGGAACGGGGCCGAGACCGATGAACAGGAGTATTGCCCAGAACACGATCTGAACCCTGACGATGGCATCACGGTCGCCATCAATTGGGACAACATCGACTGGTCAACCCCGGAAACCGCGCGCCAGAACCTGGGCAGCTTCTACAACCCCGAGCAGACACTGCGCCCCTGGGTGGGCGTACTGGTCTACCTGCTCACCGACATCCAGTTCCTGACGGAGTGAGGCCATGCAGCGACGCGACCTGTTGAAAGCCATGATCGCCGCCGGCCTGTTGCCCACAGCCGCCGGTTTCGGCCGACCGGCCCGGGCCGAAAGCACCCGCTACGAGGGGCCGATCTATTTCACGGTGTTCGCCGAGGGCGGCTGGGACGTCACCAGTCTGTGCGACCCCAAGGCCGGCACCCGGCAGAACCCGAATACCGGCGAGTCGGTCTGGATCAACACCTGGGCCGAACAGGGTGGCACCGTTCAAACGTCGAACAGTGGCCTGAACTACGCTCCCTTCGCCGACAACGCCCGCCTGTTCGACACCCTGGGCGACCGCATGCTGGTGATCAACGGCATCGACGCCCAGACCAACGCCCACAGCGCCGGTGTGCGCCACACCTTCAGCGGTCGCTTCGCCGACGGCTACCCGGCCTTGACGGCCCTGGCCGCCGCGCAACACGGGCAAGGCCTGCCGCTGGCGTTTCTGAGCAACGGCGGTTACCGCGAGACGGCCGGCCTGACCCAGTTCACGCTGATGCAGGACCCGAACGCGCTGCGCGACCTGATCGACCCGAACCGGTTTCACCCGAGCTGGATCGACACCCGGTTTCATCGCGCCGACAGCCTGGATCTGATCGAACAGGCGCGCCAGGCGCGAATGGACCGGCTGCAGGCACGCACCGCCCTGACCCGCCGCCTGACACAAGCCGCCGGCTTTCTGGAAAGCAGCCGGGCAGGCCGCGACCAACTGGCCGCCCTGAACGATTACATGCCGGAGGAACTGGCACCGACCACGGATGTCGACGGTAACTGGCACCCGTTGCTGCGGCAGATCCAACTCGCCCTGGTGTCCGCGGCGGCAGGCCTGACCGTCTCGGCCGATCTGGTGCAATGGGGGTTCGACACCCACGCCACCCACGATGTCGATCAGGGACGCGCCCTGACCCAACTGACCGACGGCCTGGTGTACCTGTGGGAGGAAGCCGCACGCATGGACCAGCAGTTCGGCACCAATCTGGTCGGTCGGCTGCGCGTGGTCGTCGCCTCGGACTTTGGCCGCACGCCCTGGTACAACGACGGTGAAGGCAAGGATCACTGGCCGCTGGGCAGCGCCATTTTGATGCGTGACGGCGGCTTTTCGACGAACCGGGTAGGCGGTACAACGGACGCGTTTGAGTCGCTAGGCCTCAACAGCGATCTGAGTCTGAATCCGGATCCGAACGACAGCTCGGCCGGGATCATTCTGCCGGCCCATCTGCAGCAACTGCTGCGCTACTGGGCCGGTGTGGAAGAATTCAATGCGGATTTCCCGCTGGAAACCGGTGGGCTGGATTTGCGCACCCTGGTGTAAGTCGGCCAGGTCAGGATCGACAGCGAATCGGCTTTCGGTGGAGATCGGCCGATTAGCCGAGTGTGGCAGGACCGGTGTCATCTGCTACCGTTAGATAACGCTGGATGAGGTCCGCCGAGCGACCGGATGGCCGCCAAGCAAAGGAAGCTCTTATGCCACTCATAACCACCGATACCGAACAGCAACAACTTGCTACCCTGCTCGCCAAGGGGACACCCCACTACCGCCTGGCCTACAGCGACCGCACCGCCTGGTTGATGGCCTGCCTCTCCGAACTGGCGTATCTGCGCTTCAATCCTTTGATGACCGAAACCCAGCGAATCGCCTTGCTGCAAAAGGTCGACCGGTTGCTGGACAAACCCCGTCAGGCGGCTCTGTTGGCGCTCGTGGAAAAACTGGGTTATGACCCGGACGAAGAACGACAGGAACTGATCCAGGAGTTGACGTTGCTCGATGGCGAACTGGTGGCCACTTTCGATCGAGCCGGAACCCAGGCCATTCTGGTGAAGCTCAAGCTGGGGTTGGTGTTGGCGTTTCGCGGTACCGAGGCGACCAGTATCAAGGACATCAAGGCCGATGCGGATGCCGTGTCCACCCATGCCGACAATGGCGGACGGGTGCATCGAGGTTTTCAGCAGGCGTTCCAGTCGATTTATATGGACATCAAGGCGGCGCTGGCGAACTACCCGGATCAACCCTTGGTTCTGACCGGCCACAGTCTGGGCGGCGCCCTGGCCACACTGGCCGCGCGCGATCTCAACCATCCCGGTGGCCTGGCCGCCTGCTATACCTTCGGTGCGCCGCGAGTGGGTGATGAGGAGTGGGTGTCGGACCTGAAGACGCCGATGTACCGACTGGTCAACTCGGCCGACTGCGTGACCATGCTGCCGCCGGGAACCGAGGTTGTGTCTTTTCTGGGGTGGCTGGTGCGGTGGATTCCGGGCGTAGGGCAACCGGCACGTCAATGGTTGTTGAAACGGTTTGGCGGCTATTTGCACGCCGGCAACATGCGCTTTCTCACCAATTGTCCGCCGGGCGATTATCGCACAGTGCGATTGCTGTACTCGGTCAGCCTGGTCTATCGATTGAAGGCCTTCATCATCAAGAAATTGCCCTGGCGGCATTTTCTCGCCGATCATAAGATCAGCGTGTATCGAAAAAAGCTGGCGGTCGTGGCAGAAAACCGGAATTGACCGCCCGCTGTGAAGAACGAGCGCGCGCAAAAGCCCGCGCCCGTTCGTTGTTACCCACCGGATTTAGGGCAGGTATTCCGGATTGATCCGGCTGTTGAAGATGTCCAGCCGCAGGCTTTCGAAGCCCGGGAAGCCGGAACCGAAGCTCTGGAAATCGCTGTCCTTGTACAGCCGCACTTCATAGCGTGGCCGGTTTTGGTCGGTTCGGCCGGTGACGCTCGTATCCGAGCTCAAGGCCAGGTCGATGCCCATGTTGGCCAGCTCACGCGGCGTTCTCACCGAAAAGACATCGCGACTGCCGGAGGCCGAACCGGATTCGTAGGTGCCACCGCGTGTGGATGTCAGCGCACCGTTCGCCGAATTGAGCGTTTCATCGCGCGTGGCATGGCTCCACTGGACGTCGTAGAGTTCGTAACGGCTGCCACCGCCCCAGCGTGCGTCGGTCGTATCAAAACGGTGCACGCCGTTCAGTCCCAGCACTTCCATATCGATCCCGGTGGACCCGACCCCTTCGATCAACAGGGCCGTTTCCTCGTCCATGCCATACGCCACCGGTACATTCGTGGCCAGTGCCAGCTCGATGATCCGCCCGGCCCGACCCCGGGCCGAGAAGTGGGTGTCCACCAGGCCGTAAGGGAAGAAATTGAACCCGGGTTGGGTGTAGGCCAGATCGTCCGGATCAACCTGTTGACCTTCCAGATAGGCGCCGTATTGCAGCGCATTGTAGCTGGTACCGCCGGTGATCATGACATCCGACATCACCGCCGCGCCGGCCGAAGTGCCCGCCACAACGGCGTCGCCGGCGGTGAATTCCTGACGAATGTAAGCCAGGGCGTCACTGTCCTGGGTGCCGCTCATCATAGATTCCAGATAGCGCCGCTGATCGCCGCCGCCGAAGAAGAAGCCGGTCATGCCCTGCATCTGATCCAGTACGGCCGGATCGTTGGCGTTGGCCGCCCAGTCGGTGTCGATCGGGATCCACTCGGCGTCGATGCCCCAGGACTGGAACAGGTCCACATAGTACTGGCCGTTCATCTTGGAGTTGCTGACGGTGGGGTCGTTGCAGCCGCCATCGGTGCTGGTGCCGTACTGATCGCAATCGCTTTGGTACGGATAACTGCCGGCGGTGATGACACCGATGCGGCCATTGTTGCCGCCGGCCAGATTGACCAGGCGGCCGACGATGTCGGCGTTCTCGTTCAGCGATCCACCGATCAACATCAGGGTCGGATCACCGGCCTGTGCCGATAGGGTGGTTCCGGCCATAACCAGGCCGATCAAGGTGGCTTTAACTGGATGTTGTGCCATGGAAAAAACTCCTCGCATTCAGTCGCCCGGAATCGGACAGACACAGGCTTTCCGTCCGCGATGTAACGCAGACAGCAAAGCGCCCGTCCGGGGCGACGTGTGTTATCAGTGTTGTTTTAGGTTTGGCCGTTTATTCCGACAGCCGACATGCCCGGGCCAGGACACATCGCGGATTGACCGATGGAAGGATCGGTCGAAGAGGCAGGGGCTATTCGTCGAACCACTCGCTCAACGCAAAGCCTTCATGGAAGAAGTTGTTCAAGAAAATCAGATCCTGTTTCATACGGTAACAAGTGCACCTAAGTTGTGCAGTTTGTGCTCATTAAGTCCCGGTAAACCGGCGACAGCAAAACTATTTGCAGTGTTTGTGCCAAACGACAGGGTTTGTGCCAAACCTCAAAGTTTGTGCCAAAGCGCGGTTCAAGTCATCGACTGTCATTGAGCCGCCATTTGGTTTTCATCGAACGGTCATCCTTCGTCGCTAGTCTTGGAAATTCTTGAATAGTCATTCAATAAAAACCCCAAGTAACGAAAGGACGGACCCATGTTGAAGCACCTCCTGACTACGACCGCATTCGCCGCAACGGTTATCAGCGCCCCCGCTTTGGCTGCCACCGAGATCGAATGGTGGCACGCCATGGGCGGCGCCCTCGGTGAAACCGTCAATCAGATCGCCACCGACTTTAACGCCAGCCAGGACGACTACATCCTGACGCCGGTGTTCAAGGGCAGCTACGAAGAAACCATGACCGCCGGCATTTCCGCATTCCGTGCCGGTGAAGCGCCACACATCATCCAGATCTTCGATGCCGGGGCCGCGACCATCATCAACGCACCGGGCGCCACCAAACCGGTGGAAGATTTGATGAACGAGTATGGCACCGCCTTCGACATCAACGATTACATTCCGGGTGTGCGTTACTTTTACGCCGATGCCGACGGCACGATGATCGGTATGCCGTTCAACAGTTCCACGCCGGTGCTGTACTACAACAAAGAGCACCTGGCCGAGGCCGGCGTGCAACCGCCGAAAACCTGGGAAGAGTTCGAGCGCATCGCACCCAAACTGAAAGAGCAGGGTTACACCGCCTTGTCCCAGTCGCACACGCCGTGGATTTTCTTCGAGAACTTCCACAGTCGTCACAACCTGCAACTGACCGATGCCGACAATGGCTTCTCCGGTCTGCCCAGCGAACTGATGTACGACAACGAGGCCTTGGCCATGCACCTGTCCGAAGTCAAGGACTGGAAAGACGCGGGCTACTACGGCTATTACGGTTCCGCCTGGGGCGATAACCAGTCGGCTTTCGAAAAAGGCGACGTGTCCATGTGGCTGGGTTCCTCCGGCTCCTTCGGCGGCCTCAAGCAATCCGTCGATTTCAATTTCGGCACCACCTACCTGCCCTATTGGGAAAGCGTCAACGAAAACGCCGGCACCACCTTTATCGGCGGTGCGGCCCTGTTTTCGATGAGCGGTCACAGTGACGAGGAATACGAAGCCGTCGCCGCTTTTTTCGAGTACCTGACCCAACCGGAAACCCAGTACTTCTGGCACCGTGAAACCGGCTATGTGCCGATCACCACGGCCGCCTATGACCTGGCCAAACAGGACGGTTACTACCAGGACAACCCGGACGCCGAAGTCGGCATCCAGCAGCTGAGCCTGGACGGTGGCGAGTGGGCCAAGGGCTACCGCATGGGCTTCTATGTGCAGACCCGCGAAACCATTTACCGCGAAATGGACCGTCTGATGGCCGGTGATGTCAGCGTCGAAGAGGCGCTGTACACCATCGAACAGGACGGCGAGAAAAACCTCAAGCGTTTTGCTCGCACTGTTCAGTAATCCGGGTTGATGCGTCGCCGGTTTCGCAGGCCGGCGAACACCGACACCCGACGGGGAAATCGTTGTACGGTTTCCCCGTTCGCGTTGTATCTGAAAGGATTGTTCCGTGAGTGATAAACGTCAACGGTTACCGCACAGCCCGGTACCCTATCTGTTCATCGCCCCGCAAATACTGATCGTGCTGATCTTTTTCTTCTGGCCGGCGGCGCAGGCACTTTACCTGTCGTTCATGCTGGAGGATCCCTGGGGCCTGTCCAGTCAATTCGTCGGGTTCGAAAATTACCGGATCCTGTTCAACGACCCCGAGTATCTGGGAACCTTCGTTTTTACGATGGTGTATTCGGCCCTGGTGTCGTTCTTCTCACTGGCCATTGCCCTGCTGCTGGCCGTGAAGGCCAACAACATTGTTCGTGGCCAGTCGCCTTACCGGGTATTGCTGACCTGGGTGTATGCCATCGCGCCGGCGGTCGCCGGCATTACGGCCTATTTTATTTTCAATCGCCAGGTGGGTGTTCTGTCCGGGTTGTTCAACGACCTGGGTTGGGATTTCGCCCCTGAAACCGACGGTTTCGACGCCAGTGTCATGCTGATTCTGGTGTCGGTGTGGAAACAGATCCCGGTCAATTTCGTCTTCTTCCTGGCCGGTTTGCAGGGCATTCCCAAATCGATTCGCGAAGCCGCGCACATCGATTGCGAAAACCCGCAGCGCCGCTTCTGGACCATCACCTTCCCGCTGCTGGCGCCGACCGCGTTTTTCCTGCTGGTCATCAATGTGACCTACGCCTTTTTCGAAACCTTCGGCCTGATCGATACCCTGACCCAGGGACGTCCGGGCGGCTCGACCACGACGCTGGTGTACAAGGTCTATCAGGACGGTTTCCTCGGCGCGGACCTGGGGCTCAGTTCGGCCCAGTCCGTGGTGCTGATGCTGTTGGTACTGGCATTGACCGTGGTCCAGTTCCGTTTCATCGAACGCAAGATTCACTACTAGGAGGGACCGCGCGTGACCAAAGACCATTGGAGCGATCACCTGATTCTGATCGTCGGCGTGCTCTTCCTGCTGACGCCCCTGTGGTTGCTGTTCGCCAGCTCCACCCATTCCGTCGACACCCTGATTCGCGAAGGGCTGCAGTGGTTGCCCGGAGGCGAAGGGCTGGCGCCCTATGGCCAGGCGCTGACCACGGCGTCCGGCTTTACCGATACCGCCACCGGCCTGCGCATGCTGATCAATTCGATGATCATGGGCGTCGGTTTCGCCGTGGGCAAAATCATCGTCTCGATGGCGGCCGCCTATGCCCTGGTGTATTTCCGGTTTCCGCTGGCGACGTTCCTGTTCTGGGCGATTTTCTGCACGCTGTTGCTGCCGCTGGAGGTGCGCATCGTGCCGTCCTACGAAGTGGTCAGCGACCTGAACCTGTTGAACAGCTACACCGGTTTGATCGTACCGCTGATCGCCTCGGCCACCGCCACCTTCTACTTCCGCCAGTTCTACAAGACGGTGCCCAATGAACTGCTCGAAGCGGCCACGCTGGACAACGCCGGCCCCTGGCGCTTCTTCAAGGACATCCTGGTGCCGCTGTCGCGCACCATGATGGCCGCCATCTTCATCATCATGTTCGTGGTCGGCTGGAACCAGTATCTGTGGCCGCTGATCATGACGACCGAAGAGGGGTACTACACCATCGTCATGGGCCTGAAGCACATTCTGAGCGTGGTTCGCGAAGGCCGGGTGCCGGAATACAACGTCGCCTTCGCCCTGGTCATCCTCGCCATGCTGCCGCCGGTTGCGGTGGTCGTCTTGTTCCAGCGCTGGTTTATCCAGGGACTGGTGGAATCGGAAAAATAACGGAGTAAACGCAGTCATGGGTGCATTGACCCTCACTTCCATCGAGAAAACCTACCCCAACGGCCACCGGGCGGTGAAAGGCCTGTCGCTGGACATCGAACCGGGAGAATTCGTTGTTCTGGTCGGTCCCTCCGGGTGCGGCAAGTCCACCATTCTGCGGTCCATCGCCGGGCTGGAAAGCCTGACGGGGGGCGAGATCCACATCGGTGATCGGCGGGTGGACACCGAACCGCCGGCCAAGCGCGACATTGCCATGGTGTTCCAGAATTACGCCCTCTACCCGCACATGACGGTCTATAAAAACCTGGCCTACGGGCTGAAAAACCGGGGTGTCGAGGCGACCGAAATCGATCGCAAGGTGCGCGAAGCAGCGGATCTGCTGCAGATCAACGACTACCTCGATCGCAAACCGCAGCAACTCTCCGGCGGCCAGCGCCAACGCGTGGCCATGGGCCGCGCCATCGTGCGCGACCCGCAACTGTTTCTGTTCGACGAACCGCTGTCGAATCTGGACGCCAAGTTGCGCGCCCACATGCGCCTGGAGATCAAGAAACTGCAGCGTAAGTTGAGCGCGACGTCGATCTTCGTCACCCACGATCAGGTCGAGGCGATGACGCTCGCCGACCGCATCGTGGTGTTGAACGGTGGCGAGATCGAACAGGTGGGCACACCGCGCGATGTCTACCATCGGCCGGCCAGTCTGTTTGTGGCGAGTTTCATGGGCGCGCCGGCGATGAATTTTTTCAGTACACGCGTCGATGGCGGCGATCTGGTGTTGACCGATGGCCAGCGACTGACCTTGCCGGCTGAACAGCGACCCGCATTGAATGGGGTCACGGACATCACGCTCGGGGTTCGTCCCGAGCAGATCGCGGTCACCGAGACGGTGCGGGACGGGCTGGTGACGTTCGACGTGGGCATGGGCGAGGAACTCGGGGTCAGCCAGTTGCTGCATGGCCAGGTGGCCGACGCCGAGGTGGTGTTGAATCTGCCCAAGTTCGAACGGCATGATGAGCCTCAATTGGGTTTGAGCTGGCCGGAGGATGCCTGGCATCTGTTCGACAGCCGCAGTGGTCAACGCCTGTAACGCCTGAACCCGGATTCGCCATACGAATCCGGGGCCGATCAGGTCACACCCTGTCATCGGTGCCTTGGACAAAAACCCCGGTCCCAACTATTGTTTTTTCAGGTGAGAGTCGATTCAATCTGGCCGGCCAATCGCCCACCCGCCAATGCGGGCGTTCGCCATTTCGTCATGCAACCAGAAAAGGATCCGTCATGGACCGTTATGCGGTATTAGGTCATCCGATCAAGCACAGTCTGTCTCCCGAGATTCATACGGCATTTGCCAGGCAAACCGGTCAGGATCTGGAATACGAGGCCATCGAATTGCCCGTCACCAGTTTCGAGACGCGCGTCTGGCAGATGTTCAGGGACGGCTTTCGTGGCTTCAACGTGACCGTACCGTTCAAGAAAGATGCCCACGATTTCGCCGACGAACTGACCGAACGCGCCAAGCGGGCGCGGGCGGTCAATACCCTGGTGCAGCTGGAAGACGGCCGCATTCTGGGCGACACCACCGACGGTGCTGGCCTCGTGTTCGACCTGGAGGAACAGCTGGGCTGGTCGCTGGAAAACAGCCACATCCTGATTCTGGGCGCCGGCGGCGCCGTGCGCGGCATCCTCGAGTCCCTGCTGGAGAGCAACCCGGCCCAGGTGGTGCTGGCCAACCGAACCCTGGCCAAGGCCGAAGACCTGACCGACGATTTTCCCGAAATCGCGCCCTCCTCGTTCGACGAACTCGAAGGTCATTTCGACATCATCATCAACGGCACTTCGGCCAGCCTGTCCGGGCATTTGCCGCCGTTGCCGGAAGGGTTGATCACCTCCGAGACCCGCTGTTACGACATGATGTACGGCAAGGGCGAGACCGCCTTCAACCGCTGGGCGCGCGAACAGGGCGCCAAAGAGTGTGCCGACGGGCTGGGCATGCTGGTCGGCCAGGCGGCGGTCAGTTTCGAGATCTGGCGCGGCGTGCAACCGGAACCGGAGTCCGTGCTCAAGGAGTTGCGGGGTCAGTTGAAGTGAGCGACCGGGGTGACCGTTGCGGGTGGGTTCTGGCGATGGTCCTCGCCAGTGCCGTTGCGCATGCGGAAGGTCCCCAGGCCAGCGAGCCGATCCCGCCCGAAGGTGCGATACCGATGGAGTCCGACGAACCCGTCGTGATTGAGCTGGATTGGCCGGAGGAAACGGAAGAACCCGCCCCGGCCGAGGAATCCGGGGCCCCGGCCGAACCCACACCGGTGGTGCCCGATATGCCGGTGGCGCAGGATCCCGTCACCCCTGCGACGGACAACAAGGGATTGCCCGCCGGAGAGTACTTGCAGCTGGCGTTTTTTGAATCCGCCGAATCGGTGGCCCGGTTCAAACGGCAAATCGCCGGCAAGGCCTGGGCCGGTGATGTGCGCTACTGGTTCGACGACCAGGAGGACGGACACCGGGTCCTGCTGGGGCCGCTGTCGTCGCCGGAATTGGCGCGACAGCGCCAACGCCTGCGCGCGGAAGGCTTTGAATCCTTTCGCTACCGCGCCGGTTCCTGACCCAAATCGTTCCCGTCCACGTACTGTAACGACACAATGTCTAACAGTCGTATGGATACCATGACCCGAATCGTTCGCTGGTCGCTGCCCGTGCTGGTGCTTTCCGCCGGCATCGGGGGCGCCTTCCTGATGGTGAGCAACCCGGCCAGCAGCCTGGCCGACCCCGATGCGCCCACGCCCGACCCGCTGGCCGACGCTGCCACCGTGACCACGGTGTCGCCCCTGGCCGGTCCCCATGCCCCCCAGCTGCAACTTTATGCGCGCTATCAGAGCCGCCGGTCGATCGAGATCACCAGTCCGATCACGACCGAGGTCGACTCGGTACCGGTCCGGGTCGGAGATCGGGTGGAGGCCGGTCAGGTGCTGGTCCGGCTGGACGGCATGGAGTTGCAAAGGCAAGTCAACCAGCTGGAAGCCCGTCGCCAAGACCTTCTGGCCCGGCAGGCGCTGGAAGCCAAGCAACACGAGGCCGACCAGCAGGCCGTAGCGGTGGAGCGCAATCTGCTCGACATCGCCCGGCGCAGCGTCGAGCGACTGCGCAACCTGGCGCAGCGCAATCTCAGTTCCGCGTCCGATCTGGAAGCGGCCGAACGCACCTATCAGAACCAGTTGTTGGCGTTGCAGCAGCGCGAACTGGCGATCGCCCGGTACGAGAACGTGCAGCAGCAACTCCAGGCCCAGCTCGCGGAGCTGGACAGCCAACTGGACCAGGCCCGCGCCACTCTGGACGATGCCACAGTGACAGCCCCCTTTGCCGGACGAGTGTCGGATGTACAGGCCGAGACCGGCGGACGGGTGAGCACCGGCGCTCCGCTGTTGCGGCTGATCGACGACCGCGAGACCGAATTGCTGGCCTGGGCGGCGGCGCCGGCTCTGGATCGGGTGGCCGACCTGACCCGACTGGACGGCTACCTGGACGGCCCCGACGGATCCGTCCCGGTGACCTTGAATGGCTATGATCCGGCGGCCGACGGCGGCAGTCTGCAACTCTATTTCAAGCCGGCCGATACAGGGTCTGGCCTGGTTCTCAACCGCTACTATCGGCTCTGGCTCGATCTGCCCCGGGTTTCGGCCTGGGCCGTGCCGGATGCCAGCGTCTATTCCAACGCCTTTGTGTACCGACTGGATGATAACCGCCTGCGGCGGATACCAGTGCAGGTGATGGGTGAGCGCTATCAGGACGGGCGTCTGTGGCGACTTGTGCAGGGTGACCTGTCTGCCGACGATGCCCTGCTGGCCACGCGCCTCAAGGATGCGGCCCAGGGTCTGGCCGTCAAGGTGGCCCAACCATGATGTCCATTCTCGCCGCCTTCGCCCGGCACCGGATCGCGCCCAATGCCCTGATGTTCATCGTCATCTTTCTGGGGCTGATCGCGCTCGATCGGCTCAACACCCAGTTCCTGCCGGACTTCGAATTGAAGATCGCCACGGTGAACACCGACTGGCCCGGGGCCAGCGCCGAGGACGTGCAGCAGGGTGTCACCATTCCGCTGGAACAGTCGATTTTGCAATTGACCGAGGTCGACCGCCTGACCAGCACCACCATCGAAGGCGCCGCCTTCATGACGATTACCTTCAAGGAGTCGGTCGATGATGTCGACCAGGCCATTTCGGACGTCGAGAAGGCGATCGAACCGGTCAACCTGCCCGAAGGGGCCGATGAACCCAGCGTCCAGCAACAGACGTTTTACGAACCCGTGGCCGAGGTGCTGCTCTACGGGGATCAGTCGCTGGACGAGTTGCAGGTCTGGGCCGAGACCGCGGAAAAAAGCCTGAAAGCCGCCGGCATCGCCAAGGTGGACCTGAACGGCCTGCCGGAGCGCTCGTTAGAGGCGCGGTTGAATCTGGTCGATTACCTGTCCACCGACCAGTCCCTGTCCGCACTCGGTCAACAGCTGGCCGGCCAGAATGTGAATCGTCCCGCCGGCATCACCGGCGACCAGAGCTATCAGAGTCAGATTCGGGTCCGTAACGAGGCTCAACAAGCGGACAGCCTGGCGCGGCAGAGTCTGACTCTGGACGATCAGGTGATGCGCCTGGATCAGCTGGCCCGGGTCAGCCAGTCCCGCGCCGACGACGAGACCCGGGTTCACTATCAGGGGCTGCCGGCAGTGCGTCTGGCGCTGAGCCGGACCCAGGGCGAAGACACCCTGGCCATGGCGGAGGTCCTCAACGACTGGGTGGCGGACTTCGAGCCGACCCTGCCTTCCGGCATGCAGCTGCACATCTACAACCAGAATTACGAATTCGTGCAGTCACGGGTCAACATCATTCTCTCGAATGGCCTGGGCGGGATGCTGCTGGTACTGATTGTGTTGTTCATCTTCCTCAATCACCGCCTGGCCTGGTGGGTGGCCGCCGGCGTACCGATCTCTTTCCTGGCGACCTTTGTGTTCCTGGAACTGACCGGAAACTCGATTAATCTGATCAGCCTGTTCGGCTTTCTGGTCGCATTGGGCGTGATCGTCGACGACGCCATCGTGGTCGGCGAAAACGCCTATGCCCGCATGGAAGCGGGTGACGACCCGCAGACGGCCGCCATCGGTGCCGCCCGGCGCATGTTGCCGGCGGTACTGGCGTCCTCCATCACCACCATCGCCGCCTTTTTGCCGTTGTTGCTGGTCGGCGGTCAGGCCGGGGTCTTTACCAAGAGCGTGCCGCTGGTGGTGATCATGGCCATCGCCGCCTCCCTGATCGAATGTTTCCTGATCCTGCCCGGCCATCTGGCGCACAGCTTCGCCAAGGGGCAAAAGCGCCGTTCCAGTCGGCTGCGGCAGTGGTTCGACGGTGGTTTCGACCGGTTTCGGCAGGGGCCGTTCCGCCGTGCCGTGACTCTGGCCATGGACAATCGTGGCACCACCTTCGCGCTGGTCGTCGTAGCGCTGGTGCTGGCCGGGTCGCTGGTCGCCAGCGGCCGGGTGAAGTTCGTTTTCTTTCCCGCCATTCAGCAACCGGCCGTGCAGATGAACGCCGAGTTCGCCGAGGGCACCGACCCGGCCCGGGTCCGGGACTTTCTGGACCGGATGGAAGCGGCCCTGTTCGAGGTCGAAGCCAACAGCGGGCTCGACATCGTCGAAACCACGGTACTGGAAACCCACAAGGACGCCCTGGAAAACGGCGGCCTCTATGTGCAACTCGACGACAGCACCGAACGGCCGCTGTCCAACGCCGAGATCATAAGGCTCTGGCGGGCCAAGGTCGCCGAACCGGCCGGTCTGGTCGATCTCGAATTCGTTGAGGGTCAGCAGGGACCGTCGACCGACGGCGTCAGTGTGCGCCTGGTCAGCGAGGATCTGGGGCGGCTGCAGACGGCGGCCGGCTGGCTGAAAAACCGGCTGGCGGAGATCGGCGGACTGATCGAAATCCGCGACAACCTGCCGCTGGGCGCCGAACAGCTCGACCTGCAACTGACCCCGGACGCCAAAGCCCTGGGCCTGACGCCGGACCAGCTGGCGCGCACGCTGAGCCAGTGGGTGGACGGCTATCCGGTGCAGAGCCTGCAGGTCGATGGCGACGAGATCGACGTCACGCTGGCACTGGATCCAGCCCAGGTCGACAACTGGTTCTCGCTGTCGCAGATCCCGCTGCCGCTGCCCGACGGCCGCACCCGGCCGCTGGGCGCGTTGGCCCAGCCCACCGCCGAGCGGGCCATTCAGCAGTTGAACCGGGTCGATGGCGAACTGTCGGTCCTGGTCTCGGCCAAACTGAACGACCCGAACCTCAACCTCACCGAGGTGAATCGCCTGATCGACACCGAGATCCGATCCGAACTGCGCGAACGCTACCCCAACCTGCGACTGGACGTGGAAGGCGATCAGCAGGCCCAGAGCGACTTTTTCCGCGACGTCCAGATCGGCGCTGTGCTCGGGTTGTTGCTGATCTTCATCGCCCTGGCCTGGGTATTCGAAAGCTGGAGCTGGCCACTGGCCGTCATGTCCGCCATTCCCTTCGGGCTGACCGGGGCCATCGCCGGTCACTGGATCATGGGGCTCGAGCTCAGCGTGCTCAGCATCTATGGCCTGTTCGGGCTGTCCGGCATCGTCATCAACGACTCCATCGTCCTGGTCACCTTCTACCGGCAACTGCGCGAACAGGGCATGGCGATGAAACCGGCCGTCATTGAAGCCAGCGTTCAGCGCCTGCGCGCCGTACTGCTGACCACCCTGACCACGGTGGGCGGCCTCAGCTTCCTGTTGTTCGAAACCTCGTTCGACGCCCAGTTCCTGATTCCCATGGCCGCGGGCCTGGCCTTCGGGCTTATCTTCGCCACCGTCCTGATCCTGTTCTACGTCCCGGCGATGCTGATCACCATCGAAGGCTTGCGCCTGCGCGCACGGCACTTCAAGGACTGGCTGTTCGGTCGCGAAGTCATGCTCTAAGCCGGATTCGACCGGGCTCTGACAACAAGGGCCCGGCCGGCTATACTGGCCGGCCGTTTTCACGAACAGAGACCGAGTCATGTCCTTGCAAGCTTTTGTCGACCGCATCTACAGCGAACCCGAAGCCATCGCATTCGACGAAACCATCGCCGCCATCGACCGGCATTTCGACTTCACCCCCACCGCCTTCAGCGTCGGCGAGCAACACAATGGCGAAGGCAGCAATCTCGGTTCGTGCAAGATCCTCGCGTTCGGGCACCTGATGAACCTGCCCGAACCGACCACCCTGCACCTGTTCGGCGACTACTTTCGCGTCGACGTCCTGCAACACCCGGACGGTGACGACCATCAAAACATCCGGCAATTCCTGCGCCACGGCTGGCGCGGTGTCAGTTTCAAACAGATCCCGCTCAAGGCGAAATAAACCGCGCGGATTGGGATCGAACGCACAACCCCGGACCCGGGGCGTCGACGGTCGATCAAAAACTGACTAACCTGTCAGGCTTTGATTCGACTCAAGGAACGGCGTCCAACACGCCCGATCGTATCGCCAGGGAGACAACATGAACTCACACTCCGACCGATGGTTGGCCTACTACGAGTTGACCCGGTCTCAGCCACCGCGTCCGCACCTGATCCAGGCACTCGACCTGCTCAGCCCCGACCTGCCCAAAACCGCCATCGACATGGGCTGTGGCACCGGCCGGGACGCCATCCACCTCGCCGAACAAGGCTTCGACGTCACCGCCTTCGACGCCGAACCCACCGCCATCGCCTCGCTCACCCACAACACCCAGGTCAGGCCGAACCTCAAACCCGTCCTCGCCCACTTCCACACCTTCGACTACCACCCCGTCAGCCTGATCAACGCCAGCTCCAGCCTGTTCTTCTGCGAAGCCGAACACTTTAGCGACGTCTGGCACCGGGTCCGCCACGCCATCCACCCCGGCGGTCTCTTCTGCGGCCAAATCCTCGGTCACGACGACAGCTGGACCCGACTCGACCGCTTCCGGGGCGTCACCGTCGACTCAAACGACCTCGAGACCCTGTTCGACGGCTTCGACATCCTCCACGCCCACGAACGCGACGAGCCCGGCACCACGGCTCTGGGAAAACCCAAGCATTGGCACTACTGGACTGTGATTGCGAGAAAGGGATAGTAGGAAGGTGTTTGAAATGCGAGCGACGGACGCCCGGTAGTCTTCCAGGGGGATATCCGAGGCATGGATGCCGAGGCTAAGGCCCCATGGACGGGTTCACGCCGGCCCCCTGGGAGACTACCGGGCGGCCGGCGCGGATTCTTCGGCGATTACATCTATTAAGCCGCGATACCGGAATGCCGCAACAGCGCATCCACGCTTGGCTCCCGGCCCCGGAACCGTTTGAACAGCTCTCCCGCCGGTTCGCTGCCGCCGTTCGCCAGAATCACCTCGCGGAAATCCCGACCGGTCCGTTCGTTGAAGATGCCCTCTTCCTCGAATCGGCTGAACGCATCCGCGCTCAAGACCTCGGCCCACTTGTAGCTGTAATACCCGGCCGCGTATCCACCGCCGAAAATGTGGCCGAAGCCGTGCTGGAAACGGTTCTCCGGTACCACCGGCACCACACTGACCTCGGCCCGCACCCGATCCAGTACGTCCTGAATGTCCGTGACCATGAAACCCTCGGTCTTGCGGTGCAGCTCCATGTCGAACAACGAGAACTCCAACTGGCGGACCGTTTGCATCGCCGACTGGAAGTTCTTCGCCGCCAGCATTTTATCCAGTAACTCGCCGGGCAGCGGCTCGCCGGTGTCGACGTGACCGGAAATGAATGCCAGCGCCTCCGGTTCCCAGCACCAGTTTTCCAGGAACTGGCTGGGCAGTTCAACCGCATCCCAGGCCACACCATTGATGCCGCTGACATCGACGACATCGACCTGAGTCAACATGTGATGCAGACCGTGGCCGAATTCGTGGAACAAAGTAGTCACTTCATCGTGCGTCAGCAGTGAGGGTTTGTCGCCGACCGGTGGTGTGAAGTTGCAGGTCAGATAGGCGACCGGTTTCTGCACCTGGCCGCCCAAGCGGTGCCGCTTGCGGCATTCATCCATCCAGGCGCCGCCGCGTTTGCCCTCGCGAGCGTAGAGGTCCAGGTAGAACCGGGCCACCACCTCGCCGTTTTCCAGAACGTTGTAAAGACGCACATCCGGGTGATAGGTCTCGAATTGCTCGACCGCTTCGAAGGTGACACCGAACAGCCGGTGCACGGTTTCAAACAGGCCGTCGATGACGCGCGGTACCGGGAAGTAGGGCTTCAACTCCTCCTGCGAGAAGGCGTACCGTTTTTCCTTCAGTTTTTCGCTGGCATAGGCCACGTCCCAGGGTTGCAGGTCGTCCAGGCCCAATTCGTCCCGGGCGAAGGTTTGCAGTTCTTCGAACTCGCGTTTGGCTTGGGGGACGGCCTTGTCGGCCAGCTCGCGCAGGAAGGTCAGCACCGACTCCGGTGATTCGGCCATCTTGGTTTCGAGCGACACCTCCGCGTGGTTCTTGAACCCCAGCAGTTCCGCCGCCGCGTGACGCTTGTCGAGAATCGTGGTCATCACCGGACCGTTGTCGAAATGAGCCGCGTTCGGGCCCTGGTCCGACGCCTTGGTGATGTGAGCCATGTAGGTTTCCCGGCGGACTTCGCGATCGTCGGCATAGGTCAGCACCGGCAGGACCGACGGCATTTCCAGCGTGACCAGCCAGCCGTCCTTGTCTTTTTGCTTCGCATATTGCTGCAAGGTGGCGCGCGCGGATTCCGGCAGGCCCTTGAGGCGGTTTTCGTCGGTGATGTGCAGGCTCCAGGCCTGGGTGGCGTCGAGCAGGTGCTCGCTGAACGTCTGGCTCAGCTTCGCCAGTTCCGATTGCAGGGTGGCGAACGCCTTCTTGTCGTTGTCCGGCAGATCGACACCGGACAGGCGGAAATCGCGCAGCGCATGTTCGACGGCCGTCTTTTGCGCCGTCGACAAGCGATTGAAATCGTCTCGCGCGGCGATCGCCTTATAGGCCTGGAACAGGCCCTGATGCTGGCCGAGCCAGCTCTGGTAGTCGGTCACCAGGCCGAGAGCCTGGCCATAGGCATCTCGCAGGTCCTTGGAATCCTTGACCCCGCTGAGGTGGCTGAACACGGACCAGGCGCGATCCAGGTCCTCGTTCCAACGGTCGATCGGCTCGACAAAGGTGTCCCACGTCGGGTCGCTTGTCTTCGCCACAAGGTCATCGATGTGCTGCTTGTTGCGCTCGATGATCTCCTCGACCGCGGGCACCACATGCTCGGGTTTGAATTGCTCGAAGGGCGGCAGCTCGTGCTGCTCCAGCAGGGGATTGCTCATACCAAGGGTCCTTTTCTGAATTGGGGTGATGTCGTCAAACTGTCATCCTGCGCGCGTAGAAAGGCGCCATGTTTCAATCACTTTACCGTCTGGCCCATCGCCGCCGCCACCCTCTGGCCGCGGCGCTCGTCATTGTCACTGTCTGGATGCTGTTCGCGCAGGAAGACGCGCCATCCGATCTGGTGATCAATTGGGGGTTCGAAGGCGGGGAAACAAGCCCGGACTTCCTCGGTGTCGCCATCGACGCCGCCATGCTGACCGGCGGCGACTGGTGGAGCGGCGACAGTCATCTGCCGCGCCCGGTCGACCTGACCGATCCGGACCTGGTGCGTTGGACGCGGGTGTTGAGCCCGGACTGGGTGCGCCTGGGCGGTACCGAAGCCGATCGCCTCTGGTGGCAGGCCGACGGCGAGACCGTCGCCGAACCCAACCTGAACCGCGCCGATCTGGAGGCCTTTCTCGGCTTCGTCGACCGCCTCGACGCGCGCGCGATGATTACCGTCAGCACCGGCCCCCGGGTTCGCCGGGACGGCACCTGGCAACCCGACCAACTGCGCCGCCTGGTGAACTGGCTGCCGGACGACTTCGACGGTGTGCTCGAATTCGGCAACGAACCCGGCGCCCACTGGTTGATGTTCGGTCCGCGTCACCAATTCGGCTTCGAGCAATACACGCTTGAGTATCAGCAGGCCCGCGATATTGTCGGCGACATCCCCCTCGCCGGTCCCGCCAACGCTTTCTGGCCCGAAGTCGGCGAACCGCTGCGCGCCCTGGTCGGCACCTCGCGCACGTTTCTGGAGAGCGGGATCGAACCCGACATCTTCACCTGGCACTACTACCCCACCCAGTCCGACCGCTGCACCGTGCGAACCGAAGGCGTCGAGTGGGAATCCCTGCTCGATCTGGAGACCGTCGAAGAGTTCACCCGCCAGGCCGAGCGCGTCAAAGGCTGGATCGACCGCTATTCACTGCAAACCCGACTCTGGCTCGGCGAAACCGGCCCCGCCCAATGCGGCGGCGAAGACCGGTTCACCAACCGCTTCGGCTCCAGCCTCTGGTGGCTTACCCACCTCGGCATCGCCGCCCGAACCGGCCAGCAAACCGTCATCCGCCAAAGCCTGATGGGCGGCGACTATGCCCTGCTCGCCTACCGCCAGAATTACAGCCCCAACCCCGACTACTGGGCCCAGGTGTTCTGGCAACGCCTGATGGGCGCCAAATGGCTCACCGTCACCGGTCACAGCGGCCCGTTCCAGGCTTACGCCCACTGCCACCCGACCCGGACAGGCACCCTCACCCTGCTCACCGTCAACCTCGGCGACCGACCGGCCAGCCTCAGCCTGCCGGCACCAGAACCGCTGGAAAGCGTCACCGTCACGAGCCTTGCCCTCGACAGCCGTTTAGTCCAGATCGAAGGCCACCTGCCCGAAACACTGGATTGGGAGCAAAAGAACCCACTGCCCTGGCGAAATATCGATCCCCAAACCACCCAGCCACCGCACAGCTACCGGTTTACTCTCTTCCCCGACCACACCTACTGCCGCTGAGTTCAAATTTGAATGTAGGGCAGAAGAGCGACAGCGTTATCTGCCGTTCTCAACTGAAGCCTTTGGGCTAACCGATGCCACAATTATCGAATATGGCTGACTGCCAGTTCCTTATCAAAACAAAGGTATGAATCCGATATCGGCGTTTTTTCCAGTGCCACCGTATCCTCCCCACGGCAGATAACGCTGTCGCTCTTCTGCCCTACAAATTCCATCACCGCAAAATCCGGGGTCTTGGTGTATGGCGGCGTAACTCCAAGCACCCGGTGGCGGGTTATGGTCTCCGGGGAAGTGGGCAGCATGGATGCTGCCGTCTAGCCCCCATGGACGGGTTCACGGCGACCCCGGACGGCCATACCCCGCCACCGGGTGCGAACCAGTGCCACAGCAGCCTAAGCAACCACTGTAGCCAACCCACCCCAAACCCTTATACTGTCCGGCCACATTCATCGTTCCAAATAAGGCTTTCATTCCATGAGACCCAGTGGCCGTACCCCGGACCAACTCCGCCCCGTGACCATCCAACGCCGCTTCACCAAACACGCCGAAGGCTCCGTGCTGGTGAGCTTCGGCGACACCCAGGTCATCGTGACCGCCAGCGTCGAAGCCAGCGTACCGCGCTTCCTCAAGGGTCAGGGCCAGGGCTGGGTCACCGCCGAATACGGCATGCTGCCGCGCGCCACCGGCTCCCGGAACCAGCGCGAAGCCGCACGCGGCAAACAGGGCGGGCGCACCGTCGAGATCGGTCGGCTGATCGGTCGCTCCCTGCGCGCCGCCATCGACATGAAAGCCCTCGGCGAACACTCCATCACCCTCGACTGCGACGTCATCCAGGCCGATGGCGGTACCCGCACCGCCTCCATCACCGGCGCCTACGTCGCCCTGGCCGATGCCATCCAGCACATGCTGGACGCCAAAATGATCAAACAGAACCCGATCAAGCACGCCGTCGCTGCTGTCTCTGTCGGTGTCTGGAACGACACCCCGGTCCTCGACCTCGACTACGCCGAAGACAGCACCGCCGAGACCGATCTCAACGTCGTTATGGCCGACAACGGCGGCTTCATCGAGATCCAGGGCACGGCCGAAGGCGAACCGTTTCAGCCGAAGGAACTGACCGCCATGCTGGACCTCGCGTCCAAGGGCGTCGCCGAGCTGTGCGAGATCCAGAAAGCCGTGCTCAACGAAGAGGCCTGATGCCATGACCTACAGCATGACCGCCTTCGCCCGGCGCGAAACCGAGATCGAGGCCGGCACCCTGTCGGTCGAAGTGCGCTCCGTGAACCACCGCTACCTGGAGCCCAGCTTTCGACTGCCGGATACCCTGAAACCGGTCGAGATGTCGCTGCGCGAACGCCTGAAAAAACAGGTGAAACGAGGCAAGGTGGACGTGCAAATGCGGTTTTACCTGGCTCAGACCGAAGCCGGTCTCGACGTCAACCTGGACCGGCTGCAAGCCCTGGGCGGTGCGCTCGACAAGGTACGCCAGACCATCCTGGACAGCGCCGCGCCCAACGCCCTCGACCTGTTGCAATGGCCCGGCGTACTCGCCGAGGCCAATGTCGATATGGACCAGGTCTTTGCCGAGTCCAAGAGCCTGTTCGACACCGCCTTGAAGGACTTTCTCGCCCACCGTCAGCGCGAAGGCGAAGAGCTGGCGGCAGCACTGCGGGAGCGCCTGGACGGCATCGAAACCATCGTCGCCGAGGTGCGCAAGGAAGTCCCCGAATGGGTCGAAACCTTCCGCGACAACCTGCGCGCCAAGGCGCAACAACTCAGTGTCGACCTCGAACCGGAGCGCCTGGAACAGGAAGTCGTCCTACTTGCCCAGAAGGCCGACGTCGCCGAAGAACTCGACCGTCTCGACACTCACTGCCAGGAAGTCCGCCATATCCTCAAGGCCAAGGGCGCCGTCGGCCGCCGACTCGATTTCCTGATGCAGGAATTCACCCGCGAGGCAAACACCCTGGGTTCCAAGGCCACCAACAGCCGGGTGACCCAGGCGTCGGTGGATTTGAAAGTGTTGATCGAGCAGATGCGCGAGCAGGTGCAGAACATCGAGTAACACCGGGATAAGGCGGAACCCTCATGGCCACTCCCAAAAGCCTGGTTTACCACCTCCACAAACACTGGGACATCGTCGAAACCCTGGCGCGCGCCTCGCGCGATATTCCGGCATTCGAGGAAAGTCAGGTGCTGGCGACCATCGGCAAACACGGCTCCCCGGGCGAAAGCGATGATCCGGGAGCTGTTTTGCGCTCCCTGTGCAACGCCGACGTTCTGCAATGGCTGACCCGATCCAACAGCCTGCAAGTGAATCCGCTGGTGCTGGATTTTGTGCGTGGCCTGACCCGGGAACACGAGTTGGGGCTGTCGTCCGTGTTGAAAGCCCGGGTCGAGGCCATCCGCGACGCGACCCGGCAACTCAGCGACGGTCTGGCCGACCACGATCACGATGCCTTGCGCAGAGGCGCGGCCCGTCTGTCGGACCTGTTTCGCCAGATCGCTCAGCAGTTGGATCAGGATCGGCACGCCATTCTGGAACTGGCCGAGAACGCCAAGTCGACCGATGCCTCCATGCCCATTGAGCGTCGCTACAAGGCGGTACTGGAAGCCTACGACCAGTACGTCGAACCGATGAACGAGATGATGGACAGTGGGCTGGATGGCACATTTTATCCCTACCTCGAGGCGGCCGAACAAGCACTGGATAAAGCGAGCGAGGCGCTGTCGGTGCAAGGCGCCCTGTACACGCATCGTCTGCAGCTTCGCCAGGTCGCCTACCAGGCCAAGGAACTGCGTCGGCTGGGTCGCATCGTGGCGCAGCAGTGTGCCGATACTTTGTTGCCGTTGCGCGAAGAGGCTCGTCAACACAACGAACTGTCCGCAGCGATCAGCCATGTCCTCGGGCGGGTGCGCAAGCAGGGGTTGCGACGCGGGCTGAGTGCCAAGGGTGTCAGGGGTCGGCTGCCGCGCTGGAAAGTGGAACGCGGCCGCAAACTGGGTGTGGACGATGAAGTGCTGTCGATCATGGCCGAAGCCCGGTCGTTCACACCGGAAGTGGCCGCTTTCCCCGAGGAAGTGGCGGCCGATCCGGCCGACATGGCCGAATGGGTGGACGAAGAGGCCTTGAAGAAGGCGCTGTTGGACGCGCTTCCAGTCCAGGACCTGATGGCGTGGCTGTGTCAGCATTACGGCCACCTGCCGGATCCCGTCGTGTTACGTCTGTACCACGATCTGGTGCGAGATCCGACCTGGCAATCCAGGCTGCGTGACGACGCCACCGAAACCGAATTGAAAACTGTGCGGGTTCATTACCATCCACATCGTCTGGAACCTCAATGAGCGACCATCGAATCGATCTTGCCCAACTGCCGTCCCTGGCCGACCTGTTTCGGTTGTTCAACAACGGCAAACACCTGAACCGTCAAGCCGAACCGGCGCTCTGGGCGGAGCTGGAACGCGAGCAGACCGCGTATCAGGCGATATTCGAGGCGCTTGGCTACGACCTGCGCATCGACGGGCGCGGCTTCGCCTGGTTCCACACCGATGAGGCCACCAGCGCGACCAACAAAGCCACACGCCAGTTAGCGCTGCTGTTTATGGTCCTGTTCGACACCCAGGCCGACGCCGGCAAACCCCTGATGCGATTCGGCGACTGGGTGATCGACTCCAGCCTGTTGAAAACCGTGCACGAACAACACCAGGAATTGCTCGTGGCCGAAGGCATCGAACCGGACGGGCTGGTCGCCTTGTTCGAGACCGCGCAGCGTTTTGGATTCGCCCTGGCCTACAATGGCCATTGGCGGTTACTTCCCGCCGTCTGTCGCTACCTCGACCATTACGAGGAACTGGCGAACGTCGCTAAAACCGAGGAGGTCGTGCTGGAGGAGAACGACGACGAGGGAGAACAACCGCTATGATGACCTTTGGCTTTCAGCGATTGGTGTTGCTGGGCAGCGCCGGCTACCAACGCGCCGAACTCCCGCTGGACGACTCGGTGTCCCTGATCGCGCCGAACAACACCGGCAAGACCAGCTTAATAAACGCGCTGCAATTCCTGTTGATCATCGACCGGCGTCGCATGGACTTCGGCGCCCACGACTTCGACAAGACCCGGCGCTTCTACTTTCCCAACAACAGCGCCTATATTTTACTTGAGGCCAGCCTGCCGCAAAGCGGCACCGTCGTACTGGGCTGTGTCGGCAAAGGCGTCGGTCATGATTACGACTATTTCGCTTACCAGGGGCCTCTGGATGTCGAGGACTATCGGCTGGCGGATGGCTCGCTGGTCGCGCAACCCAAACTGGCGACCCATCTGGCCGAACGCGGCAAATCGATGTTCCGTTACAACGCCAGTGAATTCGCCGAACTGTTGTACGGCGGACGCAAATCCCGATCCGGGCATGAACCCGACTTCACCGTGTTCCGGCTGGAAAACGCCTCCGATGCCCAGGCGTTTCGGCGCGTACTGACCCGGACACTGAGGCTGGACAAGCTGAATTCCGGCGATGTGAAAAACTACCTGTTGCAGATCTTCAAGCGCGACCTGCCCGATGCCAGCATCGACTTCAAACAGGAGTGGGACAAGGCGTTCGCCGAGGTGAATGCCGAACGGGCCCAGTACCAGGCCGCCGTCGCCATGAAAGACCGCATCGGGAAACTGGAGCAAGCCTATGAACAACGTCTGACTCTGCGCGGTAAATTGATCGATTGGCGGCCGCGCATCGAACAGGGACTGGTCGACTGGCAAGCCTACTACGAACAGCGCGTGGCCGAACTCGATGAAGGCCTGACCCGCCTGCGCGAGGACGAACGCCGCCTGGTCCAGCGCGACCGGGAACTGACCGAACGTAAACTGCGGCTGGAACAGGAACAACAATCGCTGCACACCACACAAGCGCGGGAAGCCGAACTGGCGCGACGATTCGAGCTGGTGCCGGACCGGACCCATCTCGAGGCACAACAAATGGATGCCAAGCGCGCCTACGAGGACCAGATCGCCCTGGTCAGTCAGGCCGGGGCCCGCAGTGTGTCGTCCATTCGTCGCGAGTTAGCGCGCAATCGGACGGATCATGCCCAGATCGAACAGGAACTGGCCAATCTGAGTGACAACCTGTTTCGCCGGCTGAGCGAGTCTTTGTCTCAGGAAGAGCTGGACCGTCTGAACCGGGCCTTCAATCGCTCCGCTCTGACGTTGGGGCCGACTGGGTTCGAGCTGGACCCCGCCGAATTGAAACGCTGGCTGTCGGGTAACCTACCGGACCAACTGCGCTGGCCGGGGCTGACGCTCGACCTGAGTCAACTGACCGCTCAACACGCTCAGCACTCCGAGACCGAGTTGCGTGAACGGCTGGAAGAGTTGGCGCTGCAACAGGCTGCCCTGGAGGAACAACTGACGGCCGCAGAAGCGATGGATGCCGCACGGGCCAAGAAGGACCGTTTGGAAGAGGAGTTGCGACGCATCGAACGGGATATCGCCGAATTTGACGAGTGGCAGTCCTTGACGGCGGAGGCGCCACAGCGCCGCGAGAAGCTGGATGAACTGCAACGGGAACTGGACGATATCCGGGAGGCCCAGGCCCGTTCCGAGGAAACGGCCGATCGCCTGCGCGCCGAAATTCGAGCCGTGGCTGACGACCGCGCCACCCTCGACGCGCGTCATAAAGCCATCGACCGGATTCGCCATCAGCGGGGCGACGAAGCGGAACAATTCGGCTATCTGGATCAACTCGACCATCACCCCTGGCTGGGCGAACCGGACTGGACCCTGGACGAACTGGCCGATCGTCTGCAGCGGTATCAGCGGGATTGCCGCGAACTGCTGGACCTCGATCGTGACCTGCACCGGATACTGGCCGAGTTGCACGCCGGCGGGCTCACCAAATATCAATACAGCGACGATCACGACAGCGAGCTGAAGCGCATCATCGAATTCAGCCATCACCTGCCGCGCGAAGCCGAAGCGCTGGAGAAAAAAGCGCGCAGCGCTGTGGTGAATGTCACCGCCAGCCTGCGTGAATTGCGCGATGGACTCTATGCGTTCAAAAGCCGCATGCGGGAATTCAACCGTCTTATCGGACACCGTCAACTGTCGGACCTGAAAACCTTCAAGATCGAGCCCGAAGACGAAACCCATCTGGTCGAAGCCATCCATACCCTGATCGACACCGCCGCCCAGGTCGACAGCGGCGACACCTTCGAACTGTTCAACCACGGCAGCGTGCTGGACGACGCCCAACTGGACCGCGCCAAACAAATCCTGATCGACGAAGGCAACGCCCGGCAGGGCTTGAAGGTCGCCGACCTGTTCCGCCTGGTGTTCATCGTCGGCAAGACCGACCAGGCGCCTGAATCCTTCGACGACATCGACAGCGCCGCGTCAAACGGCACCGTCCTGATGGCCAAGCTGGTCACCGGCCTCGCCATGCTGTATCTGATGCAGGACCAGCGCCACCCGGTGCGCGCCATCTGTTACCTGGACGAAGCCCTGGCGCTGGACGCACGCAACCAGAAAAGCCTGATCGACACGGCCAGTGAATTCGGGTTCGCGCTGATCTTCGCCTCCCCGGCGCCGCTGACCACGGCGCGCTACTGCGTGCCCATTCGTCACCATAAAGGGCGCAACCACATCAGTCGGCAAAGCTGGCAGATTCTGGAACGCCTGGACGAGGCCCCGGCATGAGCCGGCCCTTACGCGCCGCACTGGATAAATTGCGCGCGGCCGAACAAGGCCGCCTGCCCGGGTCGGCATTGAGCAAGGCCCAGAAAACCACCTTGGATGATTTCGCGCGCCAAACCGGCGCCGTTCGCCGCGAACCGGCCGGTCGCGGCGTTATCTACCACATCGTGCAGCCGACCATCGTCGAGCACCACTGGCGTCGGCTCAGCCCGGTCGAGGCCGATGATTTGGATGCCGCTCTGCCCGACCGGGCCACCAACATCGGTACCCGACGCGACAGCAAAGGCGCCCGCCACGGCCATGCCATTCAATACCTTCTGCTCAAGGCCGGTGGAGGATATCCCATCTGGCATGACGACCAAGGCCACCGACTGGACCTGCGGCAGGCCACCGATGCTCAGGGCGCAGCGGCGCTGGCCATCTCGGCCGACAATCGATGGTCGACCGAAGGCGACCTCTGGCTGATCGAAAACCAGGCGCTGTTTGACCGACTCGACTGGCTTCCGGAATCAACCCAGGCAAGCGCTCTGTACTACGGTGGCCATCTCAGCGGGCTCCTGCTCGACTGGCTGGCCGAACAACCGCGCGCCGACCGGATCTGGTTCTTCCCGGATTACGACGGGGTTGGCTTAGGCAACTATGCCCGGGCGCGGGCAAGGCTGGGTGATCGCGTATCACTTTGGTTGATGCCTAACTGGTCCACCAAATTGGCGCACTACGGGAATTCAGACCGTTGGATGTCTTCCCGGGAGCATTTCAATTCGGCCCGCCGCGCATTGAGCGAGCTCGACGAAGCCGATCCTGCCCTGGCCTTAATGGATGCCATGGCTGAGAAGGGATTGGGGTTGGAGCAGGAAGCGGTTTGGTTACCAGAGCCGGAGTGAGACATTCAATTACGCTCTATCCAGAAACAATCTCATCAAAGCGGTATTGATGTAATAATTGCTGCGCCCGATGCGAGCTTTATCCAGAAAATTCAGATCTACGAGCTGGTCCAGATATTTGGCGGCGGTAATGCGTGAAACCTTAAGATCGTCCACCACGAATTCCATCTTTCTATAGGGATGGTTACTGCGGTCCCTTTCAGCTCAGCAAGATAACGGTGAGCTTCGGCAGCTTTTTTAGAGCAGTCCTTGATTCCCAGCGTTCGAGGTTATCCAAAAGTAGTAACGGCAGCATGGCTAATCCGGACTCCGTATGAAACTGTATAAAAAGCGTCGTTATTGATACGCATCAAAGGTGACATGTCATGAAAACCAAATTTCTTATACACGTTTGGCGGAATAGAGTGGTGTAGAAGCAGTACTGTCCATCAGTTAAGCGCGATAGAGTGGTAGTTTGTGCGATGTTCAGGCCCTGCGGATAGAATATTTCAGTGCCCCCGGTCGTCTGTCACTTGGAGAAGTTGGCTAAAACCGCCCTTCCAAAAATCCCACCATCGCCTGCACCTTCATCGGCAAGTATTTCCTCGCGGGATACACCAGCCATGCATTCACTCTGCGTTGTTGCCACTCGGGCAACACGGTCACCAACTGGCCGGCATCCAGGTAGGGTTTGAGAATGAAGTCCGGCTGATAGAGCACGCCCAGGTGTTGGCTGGCAGACTGGGCGAGTAAATCGCCGTTGTTGAGCTGCAGAGCGGAGCGAACCAGGACTTTGGTTTCCTCGTCGCCGTTACTCAGTGGCCAGACGGTCGGCTGGCTGATCAGGGAATAGGTCAGGCAGGGGTGATGCTCCAGGTCGGCCGGTGTCCGGATGGGTTCGTGGCGGGCCAGGTAATCCGGGGAGGCGGCGCAGAGCATGGCGTAGCGGCCGAGGGGTTTGGCGATCAGGCTGCTGTCTTTCAGGTCGGCGATGCGCACGGCGAGGTCGAAGCCTTCGGCGACCAGGTCGGAATGCCGATCGGACAGTTCGATGTCCAATTCCAGGTCCGGGTAGGTGGTCTTGAACTCGGGGATCAAAGGCATAATCAGTCGTCGCCCGAAATCCAGTGGCACCGTCATGCGCAGGGTGCCGGACAGGCTGGTGGTCATTTGCTCGACCCGGGCGTCGACGTTGGCCATTTCCTCCAGCAGCGGCGCCATGCTCTGGTAGTAGCTTTCACCCGCTTCGGTGACGGTGATGCGTCGGGTATTGCGGCGCAACAGGCTGGTGTTCAGCGAATGTTCCAGTCCCTGTACCAATTTGCTCACCTTGGCGACGGACATGTTCAGTTCGACGGCAGCGCGCGAGAAACTGCTGTGCTCCACTACGGCGCAGAACACCCGTAATGCGGTCAGTCGGTCCATCCTTTCCGGCTCCCAAGCCCAAGACAACCCGGCATGGTACCGCGAATACCGCCCTCAGGGGCGATCCTTAAACTTTCTATACGCGGTGTTGGGGGACGGTTCAACATTTTCCAATTTCGAAAAAACCATTCTCATTCACGGTGCTTAATTTCCGCGTGTTAATCCGTACAGTGGCGTGCCTGACACTCTCCACACCAAGGATTTCGCCCATGAACAAACTTACTTTGTCCCTCGCCGTCGCATCGGCCTCCTTCTTCAGCACCACCGTATTGGCCGCCGATTACCAGATTGACCCGGCGCACTCCGCCGTGACGTTCGAGACCGGTCACCTCGGTGTGTCCCGTCTGCCGGGCCGGTTCAACGAATTCTCCGGCAGCTATGTCTGGTCCGATGCCAACCCGGGCGACAATTCGGTCAACATTGAGATCCAGACCGACAGCATCGACACCAATCATGCCGATCGCGACAAGCACCTGCGCTCTCCGGATTTCTTCAACGCCAAACAATACCCGACGATTACCTTTGCCAGCACCGGCTATGAAGGCGATGCCGAAGGCGGTGTGCTCACCGGCGAGTTGACCATGCATGGTGTGACACAGTCGGTTGAGCTGGACGTTGAGAAGATCGATGAGGGCGAAGACCCCTGGGGCGGCTATCGTCAAGGGTTCGTGGCCAGCACCGAGGTGATGCGCAGCGATTTCGGCATCGACTATTTCATCCCCAATGTGCCGGATGAAACCGAACTGACCATCTACATCGAAGGGGTTCGCCAGTAAGCCGCATCGGCGCTGGTATCTGTTATGTTGACTGAATTGGTGTTACCGACGGTCATCTGGCCGCTGCTGATCATGGGAGTGGCCTTCGCCCTGGGTCGCGGTTCCGCGTGGATGCCCGCTGTGGCGGCGTTTGTAGCCGGTCTCGGGGCGTATGGCTGGATTCAGGGCGCCATGCAGTGGCCGCCTACCGCGATGGACGGCATCTGGCTGATGGGGCTGGTCGCCTCCGTGGCTGCTTTGCTGCGGCCGGGCCGGGCGGTCGCCCTGTTGCTGCTGGGGCTGCCGGTCAGCGTCTGGGCTGTCTGGGTGTTCGCCTCCAGCCTGACGCCGATGGTCTGGGTCGCTCAAATACTGGCTCTGTTGGTGCCGGTCGGGTTGGCCTGGCTGTGGCTGAACCGGGCCGATCCCGACGATGCCGGCTCATTGTTCTGGCCCACGGCTTTTCTGATCGCACCGGCGGCCGTTCTGGCACCGGTGATCGGGTTGGCCGGCAGCTTGAAACTGGCGGAGCTGGCGGGTGCGCTGGGCGTAGTCATGGCGGTGAGCTGGCTGATCGGTTTTGGTTTGCCATTGGTGTCCGGGCAACGTCCCCACCGGACCTGGCGGGCTTTGGTGCCGGTACTGACCCTGCCGCTGGTCTGGGTGGCGTTGGTCGCCTATCATCTGGTTGAAGTGTCGCCCTGGGCGCTCTTGCCGGCTGCCCTGCCATGGGTTGGCTCGGCCGTCCTGGTTGTGGCCAGGCGACCGGACACCCGCTGGCTGGAACCGGTTGTGCTGGTTGCGGCGACCGCACTGCCGCTTGTATTCAGCCTCTGGTATGCCTGGCCGGAACAGTCGCTGTACTGATTAACCGGTGGCCCGCTGTCGAACGCGGGTCACCGACCCTCCCGACATCCTTGACGTTATACCCTTGACCCGGGTCAATCCTTCACAGGTTTGGGCGGCGCTATACTGCCCTCGGTGGTTGTACTCCACCGACTTGTAAACACCATCGACCCGATAGCTACCGACCGAGGCTGTCATTCCACGCCCCGCAGTGGACCCGGAACCGATCGAGTCACCATGCGCCCTGCGCAGGAGGTTCGACCATGGAAACCAATGCCGTTCCGTATTACGACATCAGCGATCGCCCCACCCAATGTTGTCCCCGGTTTCATCCGGATGGCTGGGAACACCAGGATCTGCATTTCCGCGACAAGCTGTTCGCCAAAGCCAGCACCCGAAGTCTGTTTCACATGCCGTTGAACATGGGGCCTGTTTTCAAAAAGACTTTCACCGCGATTCACGACGCCCACGGAGCTCTGGAGGACACTACGGTGGTGTTGTCCCGGGAAGTCTCACCCTGGCGGGCCGATCACTATTTCCTGGTGGATAAACCCGTGCCCGGATTGAAAATGGAGCGCCTGACCGGCGATTTCATTACCCGTGTCTTCGAAGGCCCCTATCGGGATATGTCCAAATGGGAGAAAGCCCTGGCGGATGAAGCGATTAAGGCCGGTAAAACCCTGAAAGGGACCTACTTCTTCTACACGACCTGTCCGAAGTGCTCTAAAGCCTATGGTGAGAATTACGTAGTCGGGTTCGCCGAGGTGGAATTGCCACTGGACCAGGATGTGTAGGAGCGATGACCCGGCATTACAAAAAAGCACAATCGGGCCGGCCGGCACAGGGCCTCATTCATCGAGGTTCCTGGCCGGCCATCGGATTTGCTTATTCACCGACTTGGTCTTTACTGATTCAGACCATTCCCTGGTGAGGTTGATGCAGTGATAAACCGGATCCTGATCGGAGTAACCAGCCTATGGATGGCCTCAATCGCGATGGCGGATGATTTCGTCGTCGGCGTCGAAAACATCAGCTACTTCCCCTATTACACGACTGAAAACGGCGAGTACGGTGGCCATGCCCGGGCCATTCTGGATGCATTCGCCGAGGACAGCGGTCACACCTTCACGTATCGGCCGCTACCGGTATCGCGATTGATGGATACCTTTCTCAACGGTGGTGTGGATTTCAAATACCCGGATAACCCGAACTGGCGGGCCGATATCCGGGAAGGGCTCAGTTTCAGTTATTCCGACCCGGTCATTGGTTTTATCGACGGTGTAGCGGCGCCGAGCCGGATCGAGAATCTCGAAAAACTCTCCACCGTCAGAGGGTTCACGCCCTGGACCTATATGGACAAGGTCAACAGTGGCGAAATCACTCTGCATCAGCAGAACAATGTCGAGCAGCTGATCCAGTTCGTACTGGCCGGCCGGGCGCAGGGGGCCTATTTCAATATCGACGTTCTCAGGTATCAACTGCGGGAAATGAATCAGGAAGGCGCACTCACCTTCCAGGAACATTTGCCTCACGATCAATCGTTCTATTATCTGTCCACCCTGGAGCATCACGGGGTCATCGACGAATTCAGCCAATGGATGACGGATAATCCGGAGCGGGTTGAACAATTAAAAAAAGAATTCGGATTAAACTAGGCTCCACTATCCATGACGTTTGAAAACGACGATCCCAAAACCATTCAGAAACAGTTGCTGAAGTACCAGTTGTTCAGTACGCCGGCCGTGGTGCTGATCGGTTTGGGACTTTACGGCTTGTTCGGCGCCCAGGGCGATGCCTTTTTGCCCATACTGAACGATCAGGGCGTGGTTTACAGCTTTCTGGGCGGCGGTATCGCGCTGGAAATCTGGGTACTGCTGAAAATCATTCCCCTGGTGCGGCACAGGAACCGGCCGTCCAACCCGGAATGAAGCCTATTGATTCCTGAGCGGGGGGCTGGTCCAATATCCGGCCGTCGGTTACAGGGCATGGATGTCCGTGCCAGGGGTACCGACGACACCCACCCCGTCTCAAGGAGTTTTACATGATCTGGATGATTGTCGCCGCCATCGCGCTGGTGCTCGCTTTCGTCATTCCCGCTAAATTGCCCGAACAACACAAGGTGTTCAAGGCTCCACTGCAAGTGGGTCTGGTCATCGTCGCTGTGTTCGTGGTCGCCCAGACGTCCTTTGTTCATATTAGCCAGGACAGCATCGGGCATTTGAAGAAAATCTACGGTTTCAAGGATCTGCCCACCGGGCAAATCATCGCCCGCGATGGTGAAAAAGGTCCACAGGCCGATGTCCTCGGCCCCGGCTTTCACATCATTCCGCTGATCAAGATTCAGTACCAGGTTGAAGAACTGCCGGTGCCCGAAGTGCCGGACGGCCAGATGGGCATTCTGACCGCCCGTGATGGTCAGCCATTGCGCTCCGGCCAATTCCTGGCCCGTGGTTGGGGGCAGGAGAACATCAACGAAATGCTCGACGCCAAGACCTTCCTGACCGGGAACGGCCAGAAGGGTACGCAGCTCACCGTACTGCCACCGGGGAAATACCGGTTCAACCGTTACCTGTTCGAACTCGATACCGTACCGGCTGTGGAAGTCGATACCGGTGAAGTCGCTGTGATCAAGTCCAACGTCCAGACATTGGAAGACGGCGATTGCCCCCAGGTCATACCGGACCTGGAAACCAACGACGACCTGTCCACACCCGTGGTACCCAAGGGCTGTATCGGTGTCTGGGATGAGCCCTATATGCCGGGTAACTACTACCTGAACCCGCGCGCCTACAAGGCCACCATCATCCAGACCCGGGCGCAGAGCTGGACCTATCAGGGGGGCTACCAGACCCGCAAGATCGACCTGACCGTGGCCGAGGACGGCGGCATTCAGCAGCGGGCCACGACCATCGATGTCAGCAAACCCAATGACGCGGCCGACCGCGCCATCATCACCAACGTCGAGGGTTGGCGGGTTCCGATCGAGCTGCGTCTGTTGGTCGAGGTAAGCCCGAAAGACGCCCCTCGTGTGGTGGCCTCCGTGGGTGATCTGAACGCTGTGGAAAACAAGATCGCCACGCCCAGCGTCCGCTCGGTATTGCGCAATGTGACTGGTCAGGAAGGTCGCAAGGTGCTGCAGTTGATCGAGCAGCGCGAGGAGATGGAAAACTACACCGAACAGGCGTTGTCACCGGAGCTGGCCAAGGCCGGTGTGACCTTGAAGGAAGTCCGAATGGCGGACCCGGTGATCCCGCCCGAACTTCTGGTGGCGCGTCAGCGCGAGCAGTTGGCCGGCCAGTTGGAAACCACCTTCCAGCAGGAAAAACTGGCTCAGCAGGAGCGCATCGAAGTCGAACGCCAGAAGGCCACGGCCGATCAGCAGTCCACGCTGGTGAAGGCCGAGATCGAGAAAGAAGCCGCCAAGCAGCGCAAGGAAACTCTGGCGCTTGAAGGTGAAGGCGAGAAGCTGAAGCTGATCGAAATCGCCAAGGGTGAGCAGGCCCGTGCCGAAGTGCTGGGTGCCCGCAACGCGGCCCAGTTGGCCATGCTGAAGGAAGTGCTGGCGGCGGCCATGGAAAACCCGGACATCATCAAAGTGCCGACGGTCAACGTCAGCTCGGGTTCCGAAGGCAGCCTGGAAGGCGCGGCCGCTGTGCTGGGGGCCAGCAATCTGGTGAACATGCTGCGCGACGGCCAAAACACCGCCAATCCTTAAGCCGTCCAATCGAATCGCCGCGCTCCCCGCGCGGCGTTCATTTCAAATCCCCTTACCTCGACCGAGGTCAGGGGTTCTACCTGGTCCGCTTGCGACACCCGGGTGCCACACACGTCGCGCGCTCACCCGGGATGGTCTAGATTACGGTACCCGAAGCGTTAAACAGGAGCGCATCATGGCCAATGGTTGGGCCGGAGACGGCGCGGTCCAGGATCAGATCGACAGCACGATCGAAGACGCCATCGACCGCGCGCGCCGGCAAATGCCCAGCGGCGAAAGCCGCACCCACTGCGAAGAGTGCGAGGCCGAAATCCCCGAAGCCCGGCGCAAGGCGATTCCCGGGGTGCGTTTGTGCGTCCGGTGCCAGAGCGAACAGGACGCACAAACGACGTACAGCAGCTATAACCGCCGGGGCAGTAAAGACAGCCAGTTACGTTGACATCAGTAAGGCGTCTGTACCCGGATGTAGGGCGTCGCCTCGCTGTTGCCGCAGCTGTTGAGTGCCACGGTACGCACGTACTGAACGGTACCGGCTCTGAGGTTGGCGATCCGGCTCCACGAATCGGTGGTGGTCACCAGCTCATCCCAGGTGCGGTCGTAACCGTTCCAGACTTCCACCCGATAGGATTCGGCGCCGTCCACCGGCCACCAGGTCAGCATGTACTGCGTCGACTGGATGTCCTGCGCCTGCAATCCGGTCGGCTGTGCCGGCACGGCGGTACAGACGGGGTAGCGGACACTGATCCAGTTCGTGGCCGCACTGGTGCCGCAGTCGTTCTCGGCATACACGCGGAAATAGTCGGTCTGGCCGCCCTGGCCGGATGTTACGTTGAGCGAGGTGTCCGTCGTTTCCTTGAAGTTGTACCACTGATAGCCGGACCATTTCTGGACATGATAGCGCTGTGCGCCCCGGCTCGATTCCCAACTCAGTCGGAAGTTGTCACTGCCAACGTCGGACGAGGCAAACGCTGAAGGTACCGCAGGCGCCCGGTCGCAACTCTGGCCGGAGTCGGTCAGGGAGATGGTCCAGGTGCGGCTGGCCGTCAGCAGATTGTCCGGGTCCTCGATCACCCGGTCGGTGGTGTCACGGGCCTCGGCTTTCAGGGTGTAGGTGCCGGCGGTGTGATCGGCGCCGACAAAGTCGAATCGAGAGCCCTGATGCACAACCTGACCGTTCAGCAACCACCGGACCTGCGCGGTGCCGTTGTGGTTGTTGACCGATGTGGCGGTGAAGGTTTGGGTGTCGCCGCCTTCCAGTGTGATCGAGGACGGGGCGGGCGCCGTGCCATCCAGTACGTCCACGTATTGATAAATGCTGCGCACGATCTGGCTTTCGTTCACGGCATAGAACGGCTGGCCGAGGTCCTTCATCATCGACGTAAAGGTCGGCCGGTACATGCCGGTCGGGCAGTACATCGCCCCCTCGTAAACCCCCACATTCTGTGCCCGGTCGAACCACTGGCTCCACTTGCCGCCGTTCGGGTCGGTGGTCGCGTTGGCGTTGTTCGGTTCGCGCAGCCGGCAGGTGCCGTAGTCGTATTCGTCCGCCAGCTTGGCGAAACTGTGGCCGAGTTCGTGCAACGCCAGATCGATCGCCTGGGGCGCGAGCGACATGGTGGCGACCTGGCCACCGGCTCCGCCGTAAGTCTCGGTGTTCACCACGACCAGAACCTTGTCGATCGCGTTGGACGGCAACACCGAGCGCAGGTAATCGAACACCTCGGCTTCGTCCACACACAGCAGGCGCTGGATGTTGTAGCAACCGAAGTGGGCGCCGAACCGGGTGTCTTTGGGCGCGCCCTGACCGGCGCCGCTTTGGTTACTGGCCACCTCGACGCGCCAGACATTGAACATCGGCTCGTAGTCCGAATAGATGTCCTCGGCAAAATAACCGTCGACGATGGTGTTCACGTCCTGTTCGAACTGTGCCAGATCGTTTTGGGTATAGCCTTCGGAAAGCACCACGAGGTCGACCCGGTTGGCCGAATCCCCGGACTGTTTAACCGAGTAGACGCCATTGGCGTCGAACGACCGGCTCGTCGCACGCGGTTGTACGGCTTCCGGGGCGGGCACGACTGTGACGTCCTGAAGGTGACGAAGCTCGAAGCCTTCGGCGCCGTCATCCACCCGATACAATTTCAGTCGGTCCACACTCAGCCGTTCCGGGATTTTCGTCCGCAGCAGCGCTGATGACTGTTCCACCTTGCGTTTCATCTCGACCGAGCCGGTGTTCGGGTCGAACACTTCGACCTCGCGCTCAAGCGGATCCTGAACCACGGCGCGATAGACCTCTTCGCCGTCCCGATCCAGGCCGACCAGGACCATTTGATCGGACGAGGTAACCTCGATGTCGGCGTGGTGCTTGGCGCGAGCGGTCAGAACCGGGTCCAGTCTTGCCTGCACGGCATCGGTACCGGACGCACTGCGGCCCGAGCCTGCTTCCAAACGGATCTGAATATCCAGCAATCGTTCCGGGCCTTCCGTTTCGGATAAAGGCCGATCGCTTGTGGTGTCGTTGGGAGGAGGCGTTGTCTGGCTGTTCTCGGTGGTGTCTTTGAAACCCTGGGGTTCGCAACCCAACAGGGCCAGGGTGGTCAGCGGAACCGCGACCAGGCTGGATATTCGTTTCATGTAACGTCCTTATACGTGAGTGGGCATATCTGTTTTTGTGAGTGTTTCTTACGGCGCGCGCCACCCTAACAGTGGTTTACGGATGTTTCCGTGCGGGCATGGTCACTTTCGAAGCGGCCTGGTTCACGTTTTCTTAATCGGATTCGAAATTGTCGTTTTTAGGCAAGTCCGGTAGGCGTGGTAACCGAGCCAGAATTCCCATCAGGACGAGACTGAACAGCAGCCGCCCCCAGAGCACGGCGCTGAGATGGGCGCCGAGCAACATGACCAGGAGGGTGTCCTCGATGAGGCTGTGGCAAAGCCCGAGCAGGCACAGGGTCAGATAGGCGTCCCGGGCGCTGAGCCGACCGGATTGGGCATCGCGAATGAGCAAACCCGCCCCGAAACTGAGCCCTAATGTCAGCCCGATAATGGTGGTGTTGCTCGCATCCCGGCCAATGCCGATCAGGCGCAACGGCGGCGCCAGGATCGCGTGCATGAGCCGTTCGATGCCGAGGTATCGCAGCACGACAAGCAGTGCCATCAGAGCGAGGATGATGAAATAGATGACGGCCAGGGTCCTGATTTGCAGCCACGCCCAGGCGACCAGTCCCGGTGAGGTTCGTTCCGGTTGCCAGGCCAGATGGTTGGCCTGTTGCAGCCAGTCGCCTTGCTGATACAGACGGTGCATCAACCAACCCAGCAATAAGCCGCCGCCAATGCGCAGCACTAAAGTGAGCCACCAGGGCACGCCGGCCTTTTTGGCGACCGCGCCTTCGATCGGTAACGAATGCCCGACGACCATCAGCGCGCCGAGGACCGAGACCTGAGCCACGGTCAGTGGTTGGTCCGCGATGTCGATGAACACCGCCATGCCGGTGTAGATGTTGGTCAACAGGGTCGCCGCCCAGACCACGCTGAACCCTTCGGGTAAACCCAGCGCCCCCATCACCGGCGCCAGCACATGGCCCAGCCACTGGGTGGCGCCCAGGCTCTCCAGGATTTTCACGATGATCAGCGCCGGCACCATGATCTTGAGCAGGGTCCAATAAACCTGGCCAGATTCCTGTAGGAGAGTACGCAACTGTGCGATCACGTCAGTGGTTCCGTATGGCGTCGAAAGACGACCATCATAAAGAGGAATACATAAATGGGTTGTTGAATGTGCACTGACAACGCAATAATTCGTCTTTATATCCAGATAAACGACAGATTATTCACATGGATCGATTGGACCGTCGTATCCTCGACGTATTACAGAATGACAGCAGCGTGACCAACCACGCTCTGGCCAATGCGGTCGGCCTCTCGCCTTCGGCGTGCCTGAAGCGGGTGAAACAGCTCCGACAGGCCGGCGTCATCGAGCGGGAAGTCGCGCTCTTGTCGCCCGAGCATCTGGGGCTCGCTCTGCATATGGTGGTGGAAGTCATCATGGAGCGGGATCACAAGACACTCTACCAACGCTTCCTGCAGCGTGTGGAAGCGGCGCCGGAAGTGACCCAATGCTACCAGGTGACCGGTGAAGTCGATTTTGTCCTGATTGTGCTGGTGCCTGACATGGCATCCTACGACCGGTTTTGCGATAACGTGCTGTATTCCGAACCGAACATTCGCAAATTCCGGACCTTGATTTCACGCAAGCGCAGCAAGTTTGAAACTCGGTTGCTGTTGAACCCGGTCGAGGGTGATTAGTCGGTCATGCTGGTCGGGCGTCGGTCGGTGTCGGGTCGCTGTGCATCCCCAATATGAGCACGTTAGTATGAACCGATGGTTATTGTGAAAAGGACGTATTAAATGGATTCAGTCTTCAATCTGTTGTTGGCCTTCGCGGCTTATGTGATCGCCACCGCCAGCCCGGGCCCGGCGACGCTTGCCATCATGGATGTGGCCATGAGTCAGGGGCGGAAGTCGGCCCTGGTCTTCGCCGGTGGTGTTATCACCGGTTCGATGACCTGGGCACTGGCGGCCGTGATCGGCATTGCCTCTTTGCTGTCGACCTATGTCCAGCTCTTCTACATGATCAAGCTGCTGGGCGGTGTTTATTTATTGTGGCTGGCGTACAAGTCGCTTCGTTCGGCGCTTGCGCATGGCACGTCCGAGGTTGAACCGGCTTCCCGAACCAAGACGCCGCTATCCACACTGTATCTCCGGGGTTTGGGCTTGCATCTGACCAACCCGAAAGCGCTCTTCGCCTGGATGGCGATCGTGGCCCTTGCCCTGCCGGAAGGGTCTTCCGCCCTGTCCGCTTTGTTGATCGTCGTCGGTTGCCTGAGTCTCGGGGTCCTTGTCTTCGGCGGATACGCGGTGTTGTTTTCCACACCGCGTGCCCAGGCGGCTTATCGTCGCCTGGGTGCCTGGTTCAACGGGGTGTTGTCGGCTGTGTTTGGGGCGGCGGGGTTGCGGTTGCTGCTGTCCCGGAATTGAGCATCCGATACAGCCACGCGACACTGGCCACTATGGCAAAGCCGGACAGTACGCTGAGCGTCAGCGCCGGGCTGACGAATTCTATGGCTGTGGCGCCGGTGACGGCAACGCTTGCGTACTCAGTGCCAATACCTCGGCAAAGGGGGCGTCGGCCAGCGCACCGAAACAGCGATGTTTACCCAGGCGGGCCCGGCTCGCCTTGGGACTGGTGATGCCGCAAAGGAAGCGCGCCAGGGTTCTCGGTGTACCCAGTGCCTCGTGCGCCTCATTCACCATCGCGTCTATGACAGCCCTGTCCGGTGCTTTATGCCGACGGGCGGGCAAGGACGCGGCATGGCCCTGGCAGCCGCTGCATTGTCCACAGGGCTGGGTCAGGGTTTCGCCGAAATAGGCCATCAAGGGTTGTTGCAAACAGCCCTGGGTCTCGGCCCAGTCGCAAATGGCCCGCAAACGGTCGATGTCCCGGGTCTCGCGTTCGGCGAATAATTGAGCGATGCGTTCGATCTGTTCCGCAGTGGCCAGGTTGGACGCCGTTTTGCGATAGCCTTGGCGAACCCCCGCGACCCGCAGTTCGATCCAGCCCTGTTGTTCGAGATAATTCAGTGCCTTGATGATGCGCTGTTTGTCTTCGCCCAGTTGCTGCGCGGCATCGTCCGGTTTCAGCGTCAGCCAGGTCCGGCCGGTCTTGCCGGTGTTGAACAGACGGGTCAGGAACTCGGCCCGATGGGCGTCGAACCGATCGAGAATCGCCGAGCGTGGCTCCTTAAAGGCGATTTTGTATTCGGTGTAAAACGGCGCCGTGGTGTGGAGTTGGTTGTCCAGCTCCAGATAGGTCAACAGGGTATTGAGCACCAGCGGGCGCACATCGAAGTGGTGGGACAGTTCATAGATCGATATGTCGAACTCGTCCGGCTGACCGTCCAGCCAGTGCATCAGGTTGGCCAGGGCCGCCGGGTCCGGCGTGTCGCCGTAGGTGAAATTCTCCAGCACCGTCAGGTCGTCGCGGCAGGCCAGCAGCTCGCATCGGGACGGCAGGCCATCGCGACCGGCGCGTCCGATCTCCTGCATGTAGTTTTCCAGGGATTTGGGCAGGTTGTAGTGATAGATCGCACGGATGTCCGACTTATCGATGCCCATGCCGAAGGCGATGGTCGCCACCACCACGGGCGACTCGCCGGCCATGAACGCATCCTGAATGCGATGACGATCCTCGTCTTTCAAACCGGCGTGATAGGGTTCGGTCTGGATGCCGTTGTCGTTCAGATAGGTGGCCACATCGACAGCGGTTTTCTGCAAGGTGACATAGACAATGGTGGATTGGTCGGGCGCCTGCCGGAGGCGTTGCAACAAGACCGCTTTTTTGTCGACGGTTGAACAGGGCGCCACACCGATGTGCAGATTCGGGCGGTAAAAACCGGTCTGGACATGGTCATTCGGCTCGATGTCGAAACTGCGGCAAATCTGCTCGGCGACCTTGGGCGTGGCGGTCGCCGTCAGGGCCAGGGTCCGGCCCACATTGAGCTGTCGGGCCAATCCGGCCAGTTTCAGGTAATCCGGCCGGAAATTGTGGCCCCATTCGGACACGCAATGCGCCTCGTCCACCGCCATCAGGCTGATGTTCAGTCGCGACAGCCGCGCCAGAAACCGTTCGTTCGCCAACCGCTCCGGTGCGATGTACAGCAGTTTGATGCGACCGTTGTCCAGGCCGTCGTAGAGAGAGATGACGTCTTCGGTGCTGAGACTGGAATCCAGTCGGGCGGCGGGAATGTTAAGTGCGTTGAGCCGGTCCACCTGATCCTTCATCAGGGCGATCAGCGGCGATACCACGATCGTCAGCCCATCCAGAAGCAGCGCCGGTAACTGATAACACAGGCTCTTGCCGCCCCCGGTGGGGAAAATGGCCAGGGTGGAACGACCGGCCAGTAAGGATTGGATGACCGCTTCCTGGCCGGGGCGGAAGTGTTCGAGTTGGAAGCGGGAAGTGAGTGTTTGCTGAGGCGTGTTCATGGTTCGAGTCCTTGCGCGGGAGTCAATTCGAATGGTACGCAGCCGATAACGTCCCTATCGGCTGCAAGGGCTTATGCTAGCGGATCAAAACGTTGAACTCAGTCGACACGATCACAGACAAGTCGGTCGTCTATTGTTCCAGCGTTTGATACAAACCGAAGTAAGCGCCCTTCTTCGCCAGCAATTCCTCATGGGTCCCGCTCTCCACAACCTTGCCTTTATCCAGCACATGAATCACATCGGCGTTCATCACCGTCGACAGTCGGTGCGCGATGACCAGCGTGGTCTTGTCGCGGGAGATGCGGTCCAGCGTGGCCTGGATTTCCTGTTCGGTGCGGGTATCGAGCGCGGAGGTGGCTTCGTCCAGCAGCAGGACGGGGGCGTCGCGCAGGATGGCGCGGGCGATGACGACGCGCTGGCGCTGGCCGCCGGAGAGATTGGTGCCGCGCGGGCCGGCCAGGGCGTCGAGGCCCTCGGCCGTGGCGTCGGTAAAGCGGGTCACCAGCGCCTGGTCGGCGGCGGCTTCGACGGCCGACTCGTCCGCACTCAGTTCGCCCAGGGCGATGTTCTGGCGGATGCTCTCATCGAACAGGGCGGATTCCTGGCTGACGACGGCGAACTGGTGGCGCAGGTCGCGCAAATCGAAGGCGTCGATCGGGGTGTCGCCGAGCAGGATCCGGCCGGACTGGGGTTCGATCAGGCGCGTCAGCAGGTTGAACACCGTGGTCTTGCCGGCGCCCGAGGGGCCGACCAGGGCTGTGATTTTGCGTGCGGGCGCGGTGAACGTCAGTCCGTTCAGCACCGGGTTGTCACCGTAGGCGAAATGCACATTGTCGAGGACGACGTCCTGTCGGGCCGCGGCTTCGATGTTATCGGCCAGTCGGGGTTGGTTGACGATGGTCGGCTGAACTTCGAACAGGCCGTAGAGACGTTCGATGCTGGCCATGGCCGCCTGGATGACGCCACCGACATTGCTGAGGCGACGCAGCGGGTCGAAGATCAGCCCCATGGCGACGAAGAAACTCATGAATTCGCCCAGTGACTTCTCGCCGGCGATGATCTGCTGGCCGCCGAAATAGACCACGGCCATAAAGCCGAGCCCGGCGATGATGTCGATCATGGCCGGCATGCCGGCCTTGCCCATTTCCGAATGCGTCTGGGCATGCAGGAAGCGGTCGACTTCTTTGGTGAAGCGGTGCTTCTCGTGCATGTCCAGGTTGTTCAGCTTGATGGCGTTGATGCCGTGGAAAATCTCGTCCAGCCGTGTGGAGATGTTGGCCGAGGTCATGCGGGCACGCCGGGTGGTGTTGCGAATGCGTTTTTGCAGATAGATGACCGGCAGCACCAGGGAGGGAATGCCGACAAAGGCGATCAGGGTCCACAGCCAGTCGTTGTAGATGGCCACGCCCAGCAGGGCGATCAGGCTGAAGGTGTCGCGGCCCAGGGTCATCAGGGCGTTGCTGGCCAGACCCTGCAGTGTCTGGGCGTCGCCGCGCACCCGCTCGATCAGCGCGCCCGGAGAATTGCGGAAGAAGAAGCCGGTGTCGAGCTTGATCAGGTGAGCCAGCAGGTCTTTCTGCAGGCCGGTGACAACACGCAGGCCGACACTGACCGTGATGACACGCTGGCCGAACCCGCCCAATGCACGGGCGAGGAAGGTAACGAACAGGCCAATGGCCACGAGGCCGATCATGTCCTGGTTGCCGGCGACCATCACCTGGTCGAACAGCGGACGCACCAGATAGCTGACCGCACCCAGGGCGCTGCCTTCGATGATCATCAACACCAGTGCGATCAACAACAGACCGGTATGCTGGGCGACATAATCGCGCCAGATCTGCGTCAGCAGGCTGCGGGTACCGCGTTGGCTGAGACTGTCCGGCTGTGTGCGCTCGAGGGTTTTACTCACGATTCAGTAACCTGTCCACCAGGGTATTGGCCCAGCCACGGCTCATGAATTCCTTGGACAGGGCGTCCCGGTCGTAATAACAGTCGACCCATTCCAGAAAGGGCGTGGGCCGATGTTCGTTGAATTTACGGTAACTTTCGAGAAAATGGTCGAGCAGGCCGGTCTTGGCGTACTTGATGTGCAAAAACCGCATCGACAGTTGTTTCTGCGCTTCTTCCACCGGTGCACCCTTGTGCAGCAACAGATAGAGCGCCGAACCGATGCCGGCCCGGTCCGCGCCGGATTTGCAGTGGAACAGCGCGGGCTTGTCGATCTGCTTGAACACCTCGCGCGCTTCGTGGATGTTCTCTTTGGACGGCATCTTGCGCGAATAGAGGCGGAAATCGATCATTTTGATGCCCAGCTTCTCGCACCATTCCTTTTCCAGATGGTAGGAACCGAAGTTGCTGACTCCCCGGAAATTGACGATGGTGCGGATGCCCTTCTTGTGCCAGGCACGCAGTTGCCGGGGCGAAGGCTGGTTGGAGCGGTAGACGCCCTCGTCCAACCGATGGATGTTGGAGAAAAAGACACGCAGGAAGCCGTGGTCGACCCAGTCCATGTCCAGGTGGGCCCAGAGCCGCACCCAGGGCGATGTCAGCTTCTCACCCCATGTCTTGCGCCAGCGCTTGTAGGCCGGGGTCCAGAACATCACCTTCTTGAGCATCGATCGCGTCGCCTTGGGCTCGCCGCCGTTAAAATGGGGGGCGATAATACACCAGCCCCGTGACAGGCAAAAGACCGCCCGCGATCGGGGCCGGTCGTGCTGTTCAAACCAAAAGCCACTATACTGCGCGCCACATTCGGCTCAGCCTTAATTCGAAAGAAGGCCGTAAAGGTATCCTCAGCATGAACGCATCCGTATCCGATGCCGGCGCCCCCGGCACCCTCTATGTGGTTTCCGCCCCGTCCGGCGCGGGCAAGAGCAGCCTGGTGAACGCCCTGATCAAGCGTTTGCCCTTTGTCTACCTGTCCATCTCCCACACCACGCGACCGAACCGGCCCGGTGAGACCGACGGCGAGCACTATCACTTCGTCGACACCGACGACTTCCTGGCCATGGTTGAGCGCGGCGAGTTTCTGGAGCATGCCAAGGTGTTCGACAACTACTACGGTACCAGCCAGGTCTGGGTGCAGAGCCAACTGGACCAGGGCCACGATGTGATTCTGGAGATCGATTGGCAGGGCGCCCAGCAAATCCGTCGGCAGATGCCGGAGACGCAGGGTATTTTCATCATGCCGCCGTCGCGCCAGGCGTTACAGGAGCGGTTGGAGAAACGGGCTCAGGACAGTGCCGATGTCATCGCTCGGCGGATGAAGGATGCGACCAGCGAGATGTCGCATTACCACGAATACGACTACGTCGTGGTCAATGACGACTTCTATAAGGCGCTGGATGAATTGTGTTCGATCTTCATCGCGCATCGACTGCGGCTCGAGAAACAGCAGATGCGGTTTGGCGGGTTGTTCGAACACCTGCTGAACGGGTAAAGGCTTCGAGCCGTGGCCATCAGCCAGGTACTCTTTACGCAGCCAACCTCCATCGGGGCTTGAGCTTTTGGTCAAACTCCGTACAATCCGCCGACCCGGAACCGTTTATATCCTGTTAGGAGACCTCGATGGCTCGAGTCACTGTTGAAGATTGCCTGGAAAACGTAGCCAATCGTTTTGAACTGATCATGGTCGCCAGCAAGCGCGCGCGCCAAATCGCCAATGACGGTGCCGATCCCCTGGTGCCGGAAGACAACGACAAGCCGACCGTGATCGCCCTGCGCGAAATCGCGGAAAACAAGGTCAATCCGTCGATTCTGGAAGAAATCGAAGAGTGATCTGACGCCCTGATCGCCGTTCGGGAGGCTGGATCCTCGATTTTTCCACCTCCCGGCCGGTATCTGCCCCGTCCCACCCCTACTTTTCTGTTGCCGCCGTCCCTACATTAATTACACTAGGTTCAAATGAGTGCATCCAGCGCCCCATCCGGCCTGCCGATGTTCGAACCCGCTGATTTTTTGGACGACGACACCTTTGCCCACCGTTGATGTGCTAGCCAAACGGCTCGAATCCTACCTGGCGCCGGAGAAAGTCCGCCGCGTCAAACGGGCCTATTACTACGCCGAACAGGCGCACGAGGGGCAAATGCGCCGCAGCGGCGAGCGCTACATCACCCATCCGCTGGCGGTGGCCACGATCCTGTCCGAGATGCACATGGACCATCAGAGCCTGATGGCCGCCATGCTGCACGATGTCATCGAGGACACCGCGGTGTCCAAGGACGCCCTGGTCGAGCAGTTCGGGCCGGGCGTGGCGGATCTGGTCGACGGCGTCTCCAAGCTGACCCACCTCGAATTCGAGACCAAGAAGGAAGAGCAGGCCGAGAACTTCCAGAAGATGGTACTGGCGATGTCCAAGGACATCCGCGTGATTCTGGTCAAGCTGGCGGACCGGCTGCACAACATGCGTACTCTGGGCGCCATGCCGCCCGAGAAGAAGCGCCGCAAGGCGCGCGAGACGCTGGACATCTACGCCCCCATCGCCTTGCGTCTGGGCATCAACGACCTGCGCATCGAGCTGGAAAACCTGGCTTTCGAGGCGCTCTATCCGCTGCGTGCCCAGCGCATCGCCCGGGCGATCAAGAAGAGCCGGGGCAATCGCAAGGAGCTGGTCACGCAGATCCGTCAGGCGCTGGCCGATCGACTGGAGGTCGAAGGCATCGACGCCCAGGTGGTCGGCCGGGAGAAGCATTTGTTCTCCATCTACAACAAGATGAAGGACCAGCGCAAAACGCTGCAGGAAATCCTCGACGTCTACGGTTTTCGCATCATCACCAACTCGGTCGACTCCTGTTACCGCATCCTCGGTGTGGTGCACAACTTCTACAAGCCGGTGCCGAACCGCTTCAAGGATTACATCGCCATTCCCAAGGCTAACGGCTACCAGAGCCTGCACACCACGCTGATCGGCATGAATGGTGTGCCCATCGAGATCCAGATCCGCACACAGGAAATGGAAGACATGGCCAATCACGGGATCGCCGCGCACTGGCTCTACAAGAACGACGACTCCTCCGACAACAGCCCGACACACGCCCGCGCCCGGCGCTGGGTGAAGGGGCTGCTGGAGATGCAGGAACGGGCCGGCAATCCGGTCGAGTTCATCGAAAACGTCAAGATCGACCTGTTCCCGGATGAGATTTACCTGTTCACACCCAAGGGCAAGATCCTGGAGATGCCCAAGGGCGCGACCGCCGTGGATTTCGCCTACGCGGTCCACACCGACATCGGCAACAGCTGCGTCGGCTGTCTGATCAACCGGCAGATCGCGCCGTTGAGCCAGCCGCTGGAAAGCGGCGATACGGTCAAGATCATCACCGCCCCGGGCGCCCGTCCGAACCCGGCCTGGCTCAATTTCGTGATCACCGCCAAGGCACGTTCGAACATCCGCCACTTCCTGAAGAACCTGAAGAAGCAGGATTCGGTCGAACTGGGCCGCAAGCTGCTGAACAATTCGCTGAAGAATTTCGACACCGAACTTGAGGCTGTGTCCGACAAGACGATCAATGGCCTGCTGCAGGAGTATCACCTGAAAAAGCTGGACGATCTGCTGGAGGATATCGGTCTCGGCAACAAGGTGTCCTATGTGGTAGCGCGGCGCCTGTTGAACGACAGCCCGGAACTGCCTGAGGCGAGCAATGACAAGGCGATGACGGTGAGCGGCACCGAGGGCATGCTGGTGACCTATGCGAAGTGCTGCCGGCCGATTCCGGGCGATCCCATTGTCGGGGTGATCAGCAAGGGCAAGGGCATTGTGATTCATGTCGAGCAGTGCCGGAATATTGTGGAGAAGCGCAAGGATCCGGATCAGTGCGTGCATTTGCGCTGGGACAAGTCGATGGAAGGAGAATTCATCGTCGATTTGCGGGTGGAGATGCGCAATGCCCGGGGGGTGTTGGCGAGCGTGGCGAATGCGGTGTCGCAGGCGGATGCGAACATTGAGAGCATTGAAATGCAGGAGCGGGATGCGACGACGAGTCGGTTGAATCTGACGGTGGCGGTGTCGAGTCGCCAGCATCTGGCCCGGGTGATTCGTCGGCTACACTCTTTGAAGCCTGTGGGTAAAATCGAGCGGGTCCAGGGGTAGAGTTCTGTGCTTCTAACCCGCAACTGCTGCCGGGTGTGCTTATCCAGGGTCGCCGTGAACCCATCCATGGGGGCTTGACCTCGGCATCCATGCCTCGCACATCCCTGGATAAGCACACCCGGCATCAGTCGCTCGCCCAAGTACCAAACATATCTAATCTGAAATCCATTCTGCTGAATTAGGTGATCGCAGCGAATTGGTTGTCGAGCAAATTCATTTTTAAATACATCAGGAAACATCATGTCTGACACCCCACTCAACGAAGGTTGGTTCACGGAAGTCTGGTCGCCGGAAGGTTCGGCGTTTTCGCTGGAGGTGACGGCGAAGTTGCATGAGGAGCAGAGCGAGTTCCAGAAGATCGAGATATTTGAGACCCGGCATTGGGGTCGGTTGATGGTGCTCGATGGCTGTTACATGGTGACGGACCGGGATAATTTTCTGTACCACGAGATGATGACGCACCCGGCGTTGTTTACGCATCCGGATCCGAAGAAGGTGTTGGTGATCGGCGGCGGTGACTGCGGGACCTTGCGCGAGGTGTTGAAGCATCCGAATGTGGAGCAGGCCTGGCAGGTTGAGATCGATGAACGGGTGACCCGGGTGTCGGAGGAGTATTTTCCGGCGCTGTGCGAGTCGAACGGGGATCCGCGGGCGTCGTTGTTGTTCGAGGATGGTATCGCGTGGATCAAGAACTGCGAGCCGGGTGATCTGGATGTGATCATTGTGGATTCGACCGATCCGGTCGGGCCGGCGGCGGGGTTGTTCAACCGCGAGTTTTTCGGGCATTGCCTGCGTGCCTTGGGCGAGGATGGCTTGTTGGTGCAGCAGAGTGAGAGCCCGCTGTTTCACACCGAGACCTTGATCAAGGAAATGTACCGTGAGATGCGGGCGGCCGGGTTCAAGAGCCTGCAGACGCTGCCGTTCCCGCAGCCGATCTATCCCTCGGGCTGGTGGAGCTGCACGATGGCGAGCCAGGGGCTAGATGTGACGGGTTTTCGCGAGGCGGATGCCGGTGCGAAGGCGTTCGAGACGCTGTACTACAATGCCGGTGTGCATAAAGGCGCGTTGGCGTTGCCGGAATTTATGAAGGGCCTGGCGGAGTAAACCCAAACGATGTCCCGCCCACCATTTTGGGGTGGACGGGGCATTTGGCTCAATTGGCTGTGGGCATGTTCCGGGCCTGGCTGTCTCCAACGGTGGGTAATGCCCACCCTTCGAGGTGATATGGTTCGTTTTGGCGTAGCAGTTTTTCTCCTGTCACTGATGGCGGCCGTCAACGCCGCCCCACTCCGCGTCGCTTCGTTCAACATCCACTACATTACCCCGAATCAGACCGACATCGTCTGGTCCGAGCGGCGCGATGCCGTGCGTCGGGTGATCGGTGAGATGAACGCAGACATCATCGCCTTCCAGGAGATGGAAACCTTCGTCGGCGGCCATTTCAACGATGAAAACCGCCAACTCGACTGGGTGCTGGAGCACTACCCGGAGTACACGGCCGGGGCCATCGGCGACCCGCGTGAATTTCCCATCACCCAGCCGATCCTGTTCCGCTCCAAGCGCTTTACGCTCGAAGACCAGGGCTGGTTTTTCTATTCCGACACCCCGGATGAGATCTACAGCCGCACCTTCAACGGCAGCTACCCGGCCTTCACCACCTGGGTCGAGCTGACCGACCGTACCACCGGCGAGACGGTCCGCATCGTCAACAACCACTTCGACTACGCCAGCGGCAGCAACCGTCGAAAATCCGCCGAACTGGTCGCCAACCGCTTGGAATCGGTACTCAACAGCGGTAAAGCGGTCATCCTTCTTGGCGACTTCAACGCCCCCGGCTTCTGGCCACCGATGGGATTCCTCAAAGACCAGGGGTTCCGCCTGGTCGACCCCGCCGGCAGTACCTACCACCACAATCGGGGCTGGCACCTGATTCCCGCGATCGACCACATCCTCGTCACTGACGATTTGTGCGCCCTCGACGGCATTCGGCGCTACACCCGGGACTACAAGGGCGTCTACCCCGCCGACCACTACCCGATCCTGGCCGAACTGTCATGGACCGGTAAACCTCTCGCCCAACAATGCGACAGCCGCGCCCTGAGCGGATAGAATGCGGCCATCGTTCGAGTAAGGAATTTTCATGGAGTCTCCTTCCCTGCCAGACAAAATCGACCGCTGGATGGCCACCCCCTGGTACTGGCTCGCCATCCTGCTGGGCGGCATCGCCCTTGAGGCCATCGCCCTCTTCTACCAGCACGTCCTTGACGAGCCGCCCTGCGTCCTGTGCATCCACGCCCGTCTGTGGACCTTCGGCGCCATCGTTGCCGGCAGCCTCGGCCTTATACTCTACCGCCGCTGGCCCGGCCGCCTGTTCAGCCAGGGCGTGCTCATCGTCAGCCTCGCCGGCCTGCTGGAACGCAGCTACGTCGCCCTGCGGGTCGAACGCGGCACCTACGACGGCGTTTGCGGCATGGACCCCGGCTACCCCGACTGGCTCCCCCTCGACGACTGGTTTCCCAACGTCCTCCAGGTCTGGACCATGTGCGGCTACTCCCCCGACTTCCTGTTCGGCCTCACCATGGTCGAAGCGCTGACTTACGGTACCGCCATCCTGTTGGTTTTGGCACTGGCCGGAGCCGTGGTCATGGCGGTAAAGCGGACGTCCTGATCGAATACGGACGCTGAAACAGGGTCTTGAGAGGCTGTCCGAGAACGGTTGTAGGTTGGATCGGTCCGACGATTCGGTAGCCGAAGGCGTAATTCAACATGATTAACCCGAGTAGGTCTGGGAGTCACAATTACGAACGTTGGATTACGCGCTCACGCGCTAATCCAACCTACTTACCCATACCGTGTTTTCGGGTTGAGGGATCAGGATGTGATGCCAGCCACGGATCCGAGCGACTGGCGCCGGGGGTGTCCTATCCGGGGATATCTGAGGCATGGATGCCGAAGCTAAGCCCCCATGGATGGGTTGAGTGGGCGGCATACCGCGCGACCCCGGATGGGACACCCCCGGCGGCAGGCGCGGACCCAGCCACGGTCAACTCTGGCACCAAATGCGGATTATGGCACCGTCGTACTAAGCACCAAAGAGAACCAGAACCTCCGAATTACCTATAGAGCTCAGGCCAAATTCTGACTATCCTGTCAGAGGATGTATGGAACAGAGTTCTGATGTCGGACAACAACCCCACCTTCGAATCGCTCAAGCTGCTCCCGGGCCAACCTCTGCAACTGGAACTGGACGGCTACACCAACGACCGAGACCGCAGCACCCTGGTCGGCTACCGCCTGGGTAAATCGATCATCGTCACCACACCGATCGTCAACGGTCACCCGATCACCGTTAAACTCGACACCGGCGTCAACGTCCGCCTGTTCGCCAACAAAATCAACGGCGCCTGCGCCTTCCGCAGCCACATCATCCACGTCTCCGTCGCTCCCTTCCCGCACCTCCACCTCGCCATGCCCAGCCAGCTCTTTCTCGGCGAAGTGCGCAAGGCCGTGCGCGCCAAGGTCAGCGTTCACGCCACCCTCGTCTTCGAAGGCGAACGCAGCAGCGGCGAGATCATCGACCTCAGCACCGATGGCGGCCGCGTGCGCACCCGGGCCCAGGCGTTCGAGATCGGCGAACATCTGTCCGTAGTCACCAAGCTCGACCTCGGTGCCGTCGAAAAGGTCATGCGTCTTCAGGCCATCGTCCGGTCCTTTGTCCTCGACGAAAAAAGCGGCACTTGTAACATCGGCCTGCAATGGCGCGGTCTCGACGAGAACGACGCCATCGCCCTCCAGGCCTACGTCCTCGGGCAGTTGCACACCAATCCGTACTGACGGCACAGGCCGGCTCGGATAGACCGAGACAACCCTCCCTCATCGTTTTACACTGCGTTCAAAGGGTTCACACACCGATCACCGAGGGAGGCAAGTATGACCTTGCGCACATCACTCTGGCTGGGAGTCGCCACCACACTGGCGGTTTCCCCGCTGACTCACGCCAGCGACCCGATCGAAGCTGACTGGCTCTACCTGACCGGCCAGGGCGCCTGGGTTCAGCGTTCCGCCGAATTGCGCCAGCAATCCACCGCCCTGCCATTGCCGGTGGACAACCTCGAAACCGCCCACTTCTGGTGGCAGGCCGAACACCCCGACTTGACGCTGACCTGGCAAACACCGGAACGCAAATGGTGGGTAACCGAGGATACCGTGGTCCAGATCGATGGCTGGTCCGGCTCCTGGACGGTGGTCAATGTCAGTGACGATCTGCTCATGCTGGCCCAGGCCGGCGTACGCAAGCCCCTGCCGCGCGACCAGTGGTACCGATTGAGTTGGGTGGTGGGGCAAAACATCGATGACGACTTCGAACTTCAGGTCCGCCAGAGCGAGGCCCGCTCGAATCCATTTGACTACGCCTGGTTCGATCCGAGTATCGCCGCCGAGGTCCGTTACAGCCTTGACCTGACCGGTGACCCCCAGACGCTGAATCAGCAACTGGTGTTGCACAACCAGTCTGACTACAGCCTCCGTGCCCCGGGCTACAGCTACGCCCAAAGCACCGCTCAGGGGCCGGTCATGGCGCGTCAGACGATGATGGCCGAGAGCGACACCGCGGCCGGTGCCCCCAAGGCCGGTGACAGCAGCGGCCAGGCGACGCTGAAATCCGAAGAGCCGGTCAGCCTGCCCAGTGGCAGCCACGCCTGGTTGATGGTGGAAGCGTCCGAGCTGTCCAGCGTCCGCCACCACTACCAGTTCGGCTGGAACACCCGTCAAACCCAGACCGTACCCGGCCAGTGGTCGCTGCAGCTTCGCTCCGAGGACGACCTGCCGGCCATCGCCGGCCCGGTTCAGGTAGCCGTCTGGGACCAGGAAGTCGCCCTGCTTGAGACTCAATACCGGCCCCAGGAAAACACCAGCGCCACCTTGAGCCTCGGCTCCTCCGACCTGGTGACCCTGGCGAGCGAACCGCTGGGTGGCAACGAATGGCGGCTGACACTCACCAATCGCAACAGCTTCGAGGTCGAGACCCGGATCCAACTGAACCATTGGGATAACGACCGCAACGAACAGGCGAGCATCAGCCTGCCGGTCGGGGCGGACTCGGAAGTCCGGTTGCGGGCTCGCCTGGGTACCAACCAACTGACCGTGCGACCGGAGTAACCCGGCCGACCCGGCTTACCAGGGAATGGTCGAGCCGTCGTAATTGAAAAACCGCCCGCTCTGCTCCGGTGTCGAATCCTGAATCACCCGGAGCAGGCCACGGGCACTGGTATCGGTATCGATCAGGGCATTCGGTCCACCCATCCGAGTCTGCACCCAGCCGGGGTGCAGCGCCAGCACGACAAAGCCTTCCTCGGACAGGTCCACCGACACACTCTTCATCACCTGGTTCAACGCCGTCTTGGAACTGCGGTACAGGTAACTGCCGCCGGAACCGTTGTCGTCGATGGAACCGACCTTGGAGCTGACAAAGGCGATTTTTCGCTCCGAGCCGCGCCGCAGAGCCGGCAACATGGCCTGAGTCACCAACAAGGGCCCGATGGTGTTGGTCCGGAACACCTCCAGCCAGGGCTCCGCTTCCACCTCGCCCAGCGGCACGCCTTTGGGGCCATAGGTCCCGGCGTTGTTGATCAATACATCCACCCCGATGTCATCCAGTTGCTTGGCTAGGGCGGCGATGGAGGTTTCGTCGGTCACATCCAGCGCGACCCAACGCAATCGTTCGTGCTGTGGAAGGATGCGTTCCGCTTCCTCCGGACGACGGCAGGTCGCAATCACCTCGTCTCCGGCCTCCAACGCCTGTTGCACCATCGCCAACCCTATGCCCCGGTTGGCTCCGGTAATCAAAACCGTTTTCATATTTTCCTCCTTTCCAGATTGCTTTGTGCCTCCAGTTTACAAAGTTAGGGTCGAATTGTGCCTCTCAATTGCTCGGTTGCCTGGGTTGACCTTGGCTGGGATAGCTTGGATGCCATGCGTCCGTGTTTGAGGCCTGTGATGCTCCTTCCGGGACCGCCGTGAACCCATCCATGGGGGCTTAACGGCAGCATCCATGCTGCCGATGTCCCTCCACGAGCATCCCAGGCACCGACACTGTCCTTGGTGCTAGTACTCCAAACCCATTCATATTGAACGATGCGAGTTAGGTGGTTAATCGGTGGCAAAATGAATAGTGAGAGAGGTCGGGTATGCTCGTGGAGGGGTATCTGAGACATGGAAGTCGAAGCTAAGCGCCCATGGATGGGTTCACAGCGGCCCCGGAAGGAGCATGCCCGGCCTCATTCACGGGCGACAAGCAACCCATACAGCCGAGCCACCGCACAACCAGGGCACATTACAGCCCACGGCCACAGTAGAAACAGGAAATACAACAGAAGGGTAAAATTTGGGGCGGTGGGTGCCACTCAGTGAAACCGAGCAGCAGCCAGCCCAACCGCCCACGTTGGGGTTGCCCCCATCACAGGTGAAGCAAGGGTTGCACGTCCCACAGCTTCAATAGTCAAGGTAGACCAGCGATGACGGATTGAAAGCGGCGATTACAAAAAACCACAGGGCGTTACCGAGCGCAAAACAGCGCCATAGAGGCGTTCGGTGATCGAATTTTGAGCGTTCCGGGAACGCAGAGTCCGATTGGGACGGGACGGCTTCCTCACTGGTTCAGACCTGAAGCTGCCTCAGGCGTATGCAATGGTTTACACTGTGTGTCACATTGACTACCCGATTGTGAGGATGCCCAGATGCAATCTATCGAAACCGAACGCTGTTTTATAACAGCCTATGAACCCGAGCGGGATCTGGACGAGCACTGGGCGATCTACGAGTCCCCCGAAATGTGGCAGTACCTAGGATGGTCAGAGCAGCCCGGTTATGACGAAATGAAGCGTCTGTTCAAGGATCGGCCGCCGCTGTGGGAGGCCCATACGCCGGGTTCCGGTGTATTTCCGATTCGAATGAAAGACGACAACGCCTTTGCAGGCATTCTATTGCTGAAAGCCCTGCCCTACAGCGGAGGCGAATTGTCGGAGCACATCGAGATCGGTTGGCATCTGGCCCGGCCATACTGGGGGCGGGGGTTGGCGACGGAGGCGGCCCTAGCCATCCGCGATTACGCCTTCGAGACTCTGAACCTGCCGTATTTCTACGCCATCGCAGACCCCGAGAACACGCCTTCGCTCAAGGTGATGGAGCGCATCGGCATGCGGTTCCTGGAGCGGACGGACCGGTTCTACGATGACATGGGCGTGCTGTATGTGCTGGACCGCGCGACCTGGGAGGCGGGGAGGACGTAGCGTCGCGCGGTGTGGGGCGGTCTCAGTTCTGGGAGTTGGTGTAATGATGCGTCACATCGCCAACGTGCAGCACAGGGGCCGCATCGATGTCCGATGCCTGCATCAGTTCCGCCAGTTTCTGCAGCGATGACAGAATCATCGTTTGTTCCCATTCCGGCAAGGTGTCGAATTTCTCGACAAAACTCTCCTGCAGGGGGCTGGGAGCGTCTTCGACGATCTTCTGGCCCTCGTCCGTCAATTTGGCGTGAACGCGCCGACGATCCACTTCACTGCGCACCCGCTGCACCAGGCCGCGCTTCTCGAGCCGGTCCAGAATGGTGGTCACGGTGGCCTGACTCAGGTTCACGTCCTTGGCGACGGTACCAATGGTCACGTCGCCCAGCTTGTCGATCGCCATCAGGATCAACAGCTGGGGTGATGTCAGACCGCTGTGCTTGCTCAGTTTCTTCGAATGAATATCGGTAGCGCGGATGATCCGGCGCAACGACACCAATACTTCATCCACTCGTTTCATCGTCTGATCCTTTACCAGCTGGGTACTGTCCCCCATTAGCGCCAGATTATATCGCATGACAAAAGGTTCGTCCTCTAATGAAACCATTTCGAAACCCTATCTAGATTAGCGTCATAAGGCGGTCTATCGCAAGTAAAAATTTCGAAGCCTAAAGGTTCGCAGCGGCAAAATCCGGCCAGGACTTGCATTCTTCGCTCAGACTTGTGTTAAAATCTTTAGCCATCGAAAGATTAGATGAAGAACTAAAGCCTAAATAAGCCCGTGATCCGGGCCGTGAAACGAGGTGATGAATACAGAATGGACATCACACTGAGAAAACCCAGATCCGAGGACGGCCTGGCCGTCCACCAGCTGGTGGAGAACAGCCCGCCGCTGGACACGAACTCGCTGTACTGCAACCTGCTGCAGACGAGCCACTTCGGCGATACCGCCATCGCCGCCGAGGCGGATGGCGAGCTGGTGGGCTTCGTGTCCGGCTACCGCAAGCCCGGTGCCGGCGACACCTACTTCCTGTGGCAGGTCGTGGTCGGCGAGAAGGCACGGGGACAGGGCCTGGCCAAGCGCATGATTCAAAGCCTGATGGCGCGCGACGAAATGGCCGACGTGGCTTATCTCGAAACCACCATCACGCCGGACAACGAGCCGTCGCAACGTTTATTCAAGGCGTTGGCCCGTGAATGGGAAGCCGAACTGGACATCAGCGTCCTTTTTGATAAGGATTCTCATTTCGGTGGCCGCCACGAATCCGAAGAACTGTACCGGATCGGCCCCATACGCCGTTGAAGTTGGGCCGATTCAGACACGCATTCATACAGAATCAATCATTTGGAGAGCACAGATGGACATTTTTAACGAAGTAGAATCTCAAGTTCGTTCCTATTGCCGGTCGTTCCCGACAGTCTTCACCACCGCCAAGAACGCGCGTCTGGTGAACAAGGAAGGCGATTCCTACATCGACTTCCTGGCCGGTGCCGGCACCTTGAACTATGGCCACAACAACGACCTGCTCAAGCAGCCGTTGATCGACTACATCCAGAACGACGGTGTCACCCATGGTCTGGACATGTTCACCGATGCCAAAGAGCGTTTCCTGAAGGCGTTCAAGAGCATCATCATGGAACCGCGCGGCATGGACTATAAAGTCCAGTTCACCGGTCCGACCGGCACCAACGCCGTTGAAGTGGCGCTGAAGATCGCTCGTAAGGCCAAAGGCCGCAGCGGCATCGTCTCCTTCACCAATGGCTATCACGGCTGCACCCTCGGCGCCCAGGCGGCGACCGGCAACAAGGGTCAGCGCGGCGGTGCCGGTGTGTCACTGGACAATGTTACGCGTATCCCTTACGACGGTTACGGTGACGCCGGCGACGATTTCATGGGCCTGAAACTGCTGGACCAGATGCTGACCGATCCGGGCAGCGGCGTCGAAGTCCCGGCCGGTGTCATTGTCGAAACCGTCCAGGGTGAAGGCGGTCTGAACGCCGCGCGCCTGGACTGGCTGAAAGAGCTGGAAGCCCTGTGCCGCAAGCACGACATGCTGTTCATCGTCGACGACATCCAGGCTGGCTGTGGCCGTACCGGCACCTTCTTCAGCTTCGAGCCGGCCGGCATCAGCCCGGACATCGTCACCCTGTCCAAATCGCTGAGCGGCTACGGCCTGCCGTTCGCCGTCACTCTGATGCGTCCTGAACTGGACCAGTGGAAGCCGGGCGAGCACAACGGCACCTTCCGTGGCAACAACCTGGCTTTCGTTACCGCCCGGGTTGCCCTGGAAGAGTACTGGCAGGACAAGGCGTTCGAACAGGAAATCGCCAAGCGCGCCGAGATCATCGAGAAGCGGTTCGGTGACATCATCAAGCGTTTCGGTGAAGACCAGTTGGTGCTGAAAGGTCGTGGCATGATGCGCGGCATCGGCACGCCGGACGGCGACATCGCCGAGAAGATCTGTAAAGAAGCCTTCGCCAATGGCCTGATCATCGAAACCAGTGGTCCGTGGGACGAAGTTGTAAAGTGTTTGTGTCCGCTGACCATTCCGGTTGAAGACCTGAACAAGGGCATCGATATTCTCGAAAACGCCTTTGCCAAGGTGATGCCCGAATCCAAGGCCAAGGCCAGCTGAGTCAGCTCGAACTGACCTGAAGTCAAGGCCCGCCCGTCCGGGCGGGCCTTGGTATGCCCGAGAGCGGCTTCGAGCGGTGGGTGAGCGCAGTCATCGCCCGAAGTCGGTTTCATGACCGCAAGTCACACTTTTTACAGTCAGGCCTGATGCCACGCCGGTTTCGCCACCGGCGGTTTCAATAACGCTCAGCGCCGAAGGAGGTTTAACCAGATGGCGGAACATACAGTCGAGAAAATTGGCGGTACGTCAATGAGCGACTTCGCGGCCGTGCGCGACAACATCGTGCAGGTCCACCGGGATCCGAAAGATCTCTATCAACGCATTTTCGTGGTTTCCGCCTATGGCGGCATCACCAACCTGCTGCTTGAGCACAAGAAAACCAAGGAACCGGGTGTCTACGCCCTGTTCGCCAACAACGACTCCGACTGGCAGTGGAGCGAACGTCTGACCGATGCGGCCAAGGCGATGCGCGACGTCAACGCCGAGATGTTCGAGCTGCCGCACACCCGCAAACAGGCCGACCAGTTCATCACCGAACGGATGGAAGGCATCCGCTCCTGTCTGCTCGACCTGCAGCGCGTTTGCTCCTACGGCCACTTCCAGATCGAAGAGCACCTGGCCACCGTCCGCGAAATGCTGGCCGGTGTGGGTGAAGCCCACAGTGCGTTCAACACCGCCCTGCTGTTGCAGGCCGAAGGCATTAACGCCCGCTTTGTCGACCTGACCGGCTGGCGTGAGCCGGACAACCTGTTGATGGACGAAAAGATCCACCGCATCTTCAGCAAGTTCGACCTGAGCCAGGAAATGCCGATCGTGACCGGCTACACCCAGTGCAAGGAAGGTTTGATGAAAACCTTCGACCGGGGCTACAGCGAGATCACCTTCAGCAAGATCGCCGAACTGACCGACGCCCGCGAAGCCGTGATCCACAAGGAATACCACCTGTCCACGGCGGACCCGAAGGTCGTCGGCGACGACAAGGTCAAGCCGATCGGCCGCACCAACTATGACGTGGCCGACCAGCTGTCGCTGATCGGGATGGAAGCCATCCACCCGAAAGCCGCCAAGGGTCTGCGCCAGAAGGGCATTTCACTGCGTGTGAAGAACACCTTCGAGCCGAACCATGACGGCACCCTGATCGACAACGACTACCGCAGCGAAGAGCCAGCGGTCGAGATTGTCGCCGGCAAGCCGCACATCTTCGCGATCGATGTGTTTGACCAGGACATCGTCGGCGAGCCGAACCACTTCCTTGAAATCCAGAAACTGGTGCAGGATTTCGACGTGCCGCTGCTGGCGAAAGAGCACAACGCCAACACCGTAACGCTCTATCTGGACACCGGCCTGAAGGTGATCCGCCGCATCAAGAGCCGACTGGAGCGGTACTATCCGGGTGCCGACATCTCCAGCCGCAAGATCGCCATGGTCTCCGCCATCGGCAGCGATATGAACGTGCCGGGTATCCTGGCCCGTCTCAGCACCGCGCTGGCGGACAACAAAATCAGTGTATTGGCCATTCACCAGGGCATGCGTCAGGTTGACATCCGTGTTGTGGTTGAGGACGATCAGTACGAAGCAGCGATTCGCACGCTGCACAGTGCGTTGATCGAACCCGCCATACAGGATAAAAGTACATGCGTAGCCTGATCGGGCTGATACTGATGTTGTTGCTCGCCCCGGCCTGGGGCGAGCAACCCGAAACCACCTCCAACACCCCCACCGCTGCCGACACCTACACCGACGACGACATCGCCGAAACCGTCGAACGGCTCGACGAACCGATGTACAGCCCGTTTATCGAGCGCTATATGCTCGACGAAATCAAGACGCTGCGTCAGGACATGATGAACTTCCGGGTCGAGTATTCGGACAAACTGAACGCCAAACAGCTGGAATTGGCGACTCAGTCCGTCACCTATTCGATCGACACCGTCACCTATTTCTTCTATCTCATCGCCGGTGTGACCTCATTGCTGGTTGTCATTGGTTACGCCAACATTCGCGACATCAAGGAAAAGGCGCACACCTATGCCGACCGCGAGGTGACCAAACTGGTGTCCTCTTACGAGAAGCGACTCAAGGCGCTGGAGAAAAACCTGAAAGAAAAGACGGCGGTGATCGAGGAGAACCGCGAGGAGATCGAGAAAACCAACGAGATTCACTCGCTGTGGTTGCGTGCCAGCCAGGAAGCCAGCCCCCAGGCGAAGATCCAGATTTACGATCACATCCTCACCCTGCGGCCCTTCGACACCGAAGCGCTGACCTACAAGGCCGACGCCGCGCTGGAACTGGACGAGACCAAGTGGGCGATCAACCTCAGCGAACAGGCGTTGGCGATCGACCCCGAACACGGCCACGCCTACTACCAGATGGCCTGTGCCTACGCGCAACGCAACGAACCCACGGTCGCGCTCGAATTCCTGGAAAAGGCGATCGGCGTCGCGCCTTCGTACCGCGAGGAAGCCAAGTCCGACGACTCCTTCAAGAGCCTGCGCCGAATGAACGAGTTCCGGGCCCTGACGTCCGATTCCTGAGTCGGCACCAAACCGACGTAGGGTGGGCACGGGCCATTGGCACCCAACGTGACTCAGGCACCAAAGCGGTGGCACCGCACCCGATCCAGGCTTACTCCGTTTCGTCGATATCACCGCATACCTGATTGCGGCCGGCGTACTTGGCCATGGCCAGGCGCTGGTCGGTCTTGAACACCAGTTGCTCGCGCGACAACCCCGCCTCCCACTGCATGACACCGGCGCTCAGCGTCAACGAGCGGTTGATGCCCGGCACCCGGGATTCCGTAAAACGCTGGCGTAAGCGGTTGATGGTGTGCACCGCGTCTTCGACGCCGGTTTCCGGCAGCAGCACCATAAACTCCTCCTCGCCGTAGCGGGCGGTGATGTCCGCATCGCGCAGCTCGTCCTGAATCAGGTTTGCCAGGCACTGCAATACTTCATCGGCAATGTCGTGGCCGTAGGTGTCATTCACGCTCTTGAAATGATCCAGATCGATCAGGCAAATGGAAAACGGAGTGCCGTAGCGTTTCGCCTTGGCATTGAGGTGGTCCAGTTCCTCAAGGATGTAACGTCGGTTGTGCAGACCGGTCAGGGCATCGCGGGTGCGCGCCTTGTCCAGCTGTTGCTGCTTGGCCTCCACATCGGCCTCGAGACGCTTCTCGGCCGAAATGTCCTGCACCATCATCAGAACCTGGCGGCTGTCGAGCATCGCGACCGAAATGGCCGTCAGCCGCAACCAGTGCAGCTCCCCGTTGCGACGCACGGTCAACTCCGTCTGGCAGGGACGTTGCTCCTCCAGGGCGCGGGTGATGACGCAATCGCTGTCCTCATGGTCCTCGTCCAACTCGAACAAATCACCCGGCCGGGGGATCTGCTGACCCGTGGCCGGGGTATGACCGAGCAGATCGGCGGCCAGGGCATTGCTCGATAAGACGTGGAGCGATTCGTCGAGTAACAGGAACCCGACTTCGGTGGCATCGAAGAGGTCGGTGTAGTGCTGTACCAGCGCGTTGAAAAACACCTCGCGCTGGCGCGTGTCCGGCAATTGCCGGTAATGGCGTATCCAGGTATCCATAGAAGTGTCGGTGTCGGTTAGTGAGCGAAACCGAGGGAGACAGCGAACGATCCCCGCGAATGTTGATACCGCGTCCGTCAGTATAGCGGATGAGCGGCTTCGACGATAATCGACATGTGCCCTGTGTCGCAGACACGCCCAAGGTTCTGGCACTACACTGCCCCGATCAAAAGAGGAGGGCTTATGCACACCACACGTCTGATGACCGCCATCGCGATCGCGTCCGGCCTGAGCGCCACGGCCGACGCTCGCACCACCATCTACGGCGTTGCCGACGGTATGGTCTACGTCGAAAACACCGACCCCGGTGCCAGCCTCGAGCTCGACGCCGACCGCAGTTACTTCGGCTTCAAGGGCGATACGCCCATCACGCCCGAGGTAACCGCCGTTTTCGACAGCCGCTACTACGCCGACATTGTCGACCTGAACAACGGCGCCTTCCCGTTCGCGCTGCAAGGCCATGTCGGGGTGCAAGGTGATTTCGGCACCCTGCGCCTGTTTGGCGGGCCAACACCGGTTTCCAAAACGCGCTCCTATTACAACCTGATGGAAGACGAACCGACCAGCCATGCGCTGATTCTGGGCGGCGGCATGCTGACACCGAATGCGTTCCTGCCCACCGGTACCGGCTACAACACCGGTTTGAACTACACCAGCAACGACCTCCAAGGCGGTCTAAGCTTCGACGGCGCCATCCTCCCCGCCCAGAACCCCGACGGCGACACCGGCTTCTCCGTCGCCGCCAACGTCGAACAGCCGAGTTTCCGCGCCAGCGCCGGCTTCGAAGTCAACGGTGCCGCCGAAGACACCCAGGTGTTCCGTCTGGTCGGCGAATACGACCTCGGCGAGATCACCCTCGGCGGCCTGCTGCAAATGGCCGGCAACTCCGACCAGGACCTCAATGGCACCAGTTTCCTCGGCTTCGCCAAAATGCCGCTGGACGTCACCCGCTGGCCGACCCGGTTGCGTGTCTCCGGCGGCTATGCCCAGCAGGAAAACGACGCCGATACCATCGATGAGACCCAGACGTATTTTTCCGCCGTGCATGAGATTCAATTCAGCAACCAGGTGAGCAGTTACAGTTTCGGGGAGGTGTTTTTACCCGAGGAGAGTGAGGGGAATGTGACCCGGTTCGGGGGTGGGTTGAGGATTAAGTTTTAGGATTGATGAAGTGGTTGGTCCGATGGTGGGCAGCCGAAACCGGGGTGCCGGACCAGACGTACCGACCCACCCTACAGCGAGCATCGGGAGCCGGGTAGTCCAGTAGGTTGGATTAGCGAAGCGTAATCCAACAAAATGAGGCCGAGTAATGACTGTGCCACTTTGTTGTTGGATTACGCCTACGGCTAATCCAACCTACTCAATACCCGGTTCCCGATGCGGACCACAGGCACTGAAACATTTCTACCTCAGTCCCGACGAAAGACCGCCTGGGTCAGCACGTCCCACTGGGTTTTCCAGTCATCCGTGGGCTTGCGTTTGAACTCGCTGCGTACGAACTGATTGATCTTCCCCTCGGCCGCCGCCAATAGCAGGTTCGCCGCCTGGGTCGAGGTCACCGTGGTGCGGATCCCCTCTCGAATCTCCGCCTCGCGGATGATCTGCTTGATCTGCGTCTCCAGCCGATCGAACACCTGCGCCACACGCGAGCGCAGTCGCTCCACCTCGCCGGCCAGCGCATCGCCGATCAGAATCCGGCACATGCCCGGATTGCGCTCCGCGAACGCCAGCAGCAGCGTCAGCACCGCTTCGACACGCGGTACCGCACTCTGCTCCTCCTGCAGAATCCGGTTCACCCGGGAAAACAGCGTGTCCTCGATGAACTCGATCAAACCCTCGAACATCTTCGCCTTGCTCGGGAAATGGCGGTACAGCGCCGCCTCGGAAACACCCACCGCCTTTGCCAGCCGAGCCGTCGTGATCGTCTGGCCCGGGCTGGTTTCCAGCATATGGGCCAGGGCCTGCAGGATCTGGTCGCGGCGGGACAACGTCGCCGTCGGGGTACTTTCGGTCATAGTCCTTCCACTTGGTTACTGATCAGGGTGCCGACGCCCTCGTCCGAGAAGATTTCCAGCAGGGTCGCGTGCGCCACCCGGCCGTCGATGATGTGCGCGCTGTTCACGCCGTTGTGGATGGCGTCCAGCGCGCACTGGATCTTGGGCAGCATGCCGCCGTGGATGGTGCCGTCCGCGATCAGGGCGTCGACCTGCTCGGTGGTCAGGCCGGTCAGCACCTGGCCGTCCTTGTCCTGCAAACCGCTGATGTTGGTCAGCAGGATCAGTTTCTCGGCGCCCAGCACCTCGGCCAGCTTGCCGGCCACCAGGTCGGCGTTGATGTTGTAGGACGCCCCGTCCGAGCCCACACCGATCGGCGCCACCACCGGGATATAGCCGCCTTCGGCCATCAACTTGATCAAGCGGGTGTCGACCTTCTCGACTTCGCCGACATGGCCGATGTCGATGATTTCGGATTTCTCCAGGTCCGGTGTCTTCCGGGTCACCTTCAACTGCCGGGCCTGGATGGTGTGACCGTCCTTGCCGGTAATGCCGAAGGCTTCGCCGCCGGCCTGGTTGATCAGGTTGACGATCTCCTTGTTGACCAGGCCGCCGAGGACCATCTCCACCACGTCCATGGTCTCGCTGGTGGTGACCCGCATGCCGCCCTCGAAGCGGCTTTCGATGTTCAGCTTGGTCAGCAATTCGCCGATCTGTGGGCCGCCGCCGTGCACTACGACCGGATTGAAACCGACCGTCTTCAACAGAACGATGTCGCGCGCGAAACTCGCTTTCAGGGTCTCGTCGACCATGGCGTTGCCACCGTACTTGATCACCACGGTCGAGCCCTGGAACTTCTGCAGGTAGGGCAGCGCTTCGTGCAGGACATTGACGAAGTTCAGTGCGGATGTGCGATCGATGGGCATGGTTCGGTCCTTAGTTCGGGAAGGGACGGGGTGGCCGCGAACGCCAGCCCCGTCGGGCGCCGGGATTAAAAGGGAATCTGTAGCTGGCTGTCAACGGCCTGAAGCTGGGACCGGAACTCCGCCTGGATGCGATTGAGGGCGTGATCCGTGTCCGCCTCGAAGCGACACACCAGTTTGGGGCTGGTATTCGAAGCCCGCACCAGACCCCAGCCGTCCGGGAAATCGACGCGCACGCCGTCGATGTCGGTGATCTTGCCGCCCTCGAAGCGTGACTCCCGCTGCAGCCGCTCGATGATGCTGAATTTGCGGTCCTCCGGCGTGGCGATGGCCAGTTCCGGGGTCGACATGTCTTCCGGGAAGGCGCCGAACAGGGCATCCAGGCTGTCGCTCTTGGCCGAGACGATCTCCAGCAGGCGGGCGGCCGTGTAGAGGGCGTCGTCGAAGCCGTACCAGCGCTCCTTGTAGAAGACATGGCCGCTCATCTCGCCGGCCAGCATCGCGCCGGATTCCTTCATTTTGCGTTTGATGTGCGAATGTCCGGTTTTCCACATCAGCGGCTTGCCGCCGTAGCCGACGATCAAACCGTGCAGTCGGCGGCTGCATTTGACGTCGTAGATGACGGTGGCGCCCGGATTTCGGGTGATCATGTCCTTGGCGAGCAGCATCAGCAGACGGTCGGCGTTGATGATCTTGCCGCTGTTGGTCACCACGCCGATGCGGTCGCCGTCGCCGTCGAAAGCCAGACCGATGTCGGCTCGGGTCTCGACCACGGTGCGCGCCAGGTCCTGGAGGTTGTTCGGATCGCCCGGATCCGGGTGGTGATTCGGGAAGTTGCCGTCGATGTCGCAGTACAGCGGCAGCACATGACAACCGAGCGACTTAATCAGTTTGGGTACTACACCGCCGGCGACGCCGTTGCCGCAGTCCACAACGACTTTCATCGGCCGGGCGACCTTGACGTCCTCGACCACGCGATTGATGTAGTTGGGCACGATTTCGTTGGTGCTGACCCCGCCGCTGCCGCTGAGGAACTGCTCGTTCTCGATGCGCTCGCGCAGCGCCTGGATCTCGTCGCCGGTCAGGGCATTGCCGCCGAGGACGACCTTGAAGCCGTTATAGTTGCCCGGGTTGTGACTGCCGGTGACCATCACGCAGGAGGTGGCGCCCAGCGTCTGGGTGGCGTAGTAAGCCAGCGGGGTCGGGACGACACCGATGTCGATGACGTCGCGGCCGCTCTCGGTCAGGCCGGCGATCAACGCCTTGGTCAGTTCCGGGCTGGACAGGCGCCCGTCGCGACCGACGATGACTGTCTGGTCGCCGCGGTCGTAGGCCTCGCTGCCGACCGCCAGGCCGATTTGACGGGCGACACCGGCATCGAGCGTTTCCCCCATGATGCCGCGAATGTCGTAGGCCCGGAATATCTCGGGTGAGACCGCTGTGGTGTAGGTCTGGGGCGGTGGGGATGGCGGTGCGTCCATTCCCAGGATATCACTGTCGCCTTCCATCATGGTGACGTCGAAATCGTCCACTTCTTCGGCTTCCGGAGCGGCCGGCGCCGTGGATGTGACCGGGGCGGATCGGGTAGACGCGGGAGGTTGCGTCGGTGCCGAACCGCGTGCCGGGTTTTTTCCCATACGCATGCGACTGAGGCCCTTGGCCACGGAATTGAATATCGCCAGCGAGTAGGCTTGCGGCTCACTCGACTGACCGGCCATCAGACGCTGAATATGCCGCGCGAACAGGTTGCCGTCATGTCGCAGAGCGTTCTGCAGTCGTTGGGCGGCGAAGGCAATGGCGACCAACCCGGCAACCAGAATCAGACCGAAGGCCGCCCACAAGCTACTGGCCGCGAAGACGGTGGACTGGGTCAATTCATCGGACGGCTGGAACGTCAGGGTCCAGTTCGGGTTGTCCGAGCGCAGCGTGATGACGTCGTTGCTGTTCTTGGCGCCATAGGTCAGCAGCGTCTGCTGCGGACCGTTCTGAAACTGCTGACGCACCACCACATTGCCCTGGCTGCCGTCGATGCCGGCCAGTTCCTGTTGCAAATAATCCATGCTCTGGCTGACGCTGAGCGTTCCGACCAGGGTGCCGTTATTGTTGCGCACGGCGGTCACGGCATGCAGGTAGGGCTGGCCTTCGGCCTGATGCGCTTCCCAGGGCAGCGACTGGCCTTGTTCGGTGCGTCGAATCATGTCGAGGCCGGCAAAGCCGAGCGGCGGGGTGGACTCGGGCTGTGTCTCGGCTTCACCCGTCGGAAACAGGTGGACCGCCAGGCCATGGGGTACCTGGCTGGCGATGCGTTGTTCGGTGGCCGCCAGGGCCGACGGACTGCTCTGCATCAGCCGTTCGACCACTTCCTGGCTGTTCGCCAGCCGGTCGATCAACGACTGGTGCTGGGACAGCACATTGTTGAAATAGGCTTCGTATTGCTCCGCCACCTGTTCGACCAGAACGGTCTGGTGGCGTTGGTTGACCGGACCGATGGTCTTGTCGATGACCCACCAGGCCGAACCGGCGACCGCCACCACCAGTGTGGCGATGGGGATCAGCATGAAACTGAATACGCCTCGGTTGGCGGACAGGCTCGATTTCGACGGGGCCGGTTTCTCGCCGGCGGCTTTATTCTTCTTGATGCCAGGAAACGCCACGGACTCTTCCTTTTTATTAGCTGCGGGGTGGGCTCGTGTCGAGGTCAGTGAGCGGCCACTTCAGACAAAACTGTAGCTACTTTAGCGGATGAAGCGGACGCCCGCCAAGGCGTTCGGAGCCCCGAATCAATGACGACCGGTATGACCAAAGCCACCGTCGGCGCGATCGCTCTGGTCGAAATCCTCGACCCAGTCGAAATCGGCCTGCACCACCGGCACCAGAACCAGTTGCGCCAGACGCTCGCCGGGTTCGATGGTGAAGGTCTCGTATCCCCGGTTCCAGCAGGAAACCATCAGTTCACCCTGATAGTCCGAATCGATCAGACCGACCAGGTTGCCGAGGACGATGCCGTGTTTATGACCCAGACCGGAGCGCGGCAGAATCATGGCGGCGTAGGCCGGGTCTTCGATGTGGATCGCCAGGCCGGTGCCGATCAGCTTGGTCTGGCCGGGTTCGAGCACCTCGGGCGCGTCCAGGCAGGCGCGCAGGTCGAGACCGGCCGAACCCTCGGTGCCGTAAGTCGGCAGGGGAATGCTGTCACCCAGGCGGGCATCGAGTTTCTTGATCTTCAACGTCTTTTTCATGAACGGTCCTCGAGAATAATCGGTGTCGTCCGGTTTGTGACCGGGCAGGCATGTATTTAGCTAAGCAGTTCGCAGTCGTCTCTGAAATCTGCTTGCCGTGTAGGGTGGGCACCGCCCACCAGCTTGTGGTAAGCAACCACGCCACAAAAACTTCAGCCAAGAGACAAGCCGGAGCCAAAGTATCCTTCCATGGTGGGCAGTGCCCACCCTACCGACTACGAAACTCCTACTGGAATCTTCTAGGTGCCCAGTGATCGGGCGAAGGCCTCGACCAGAAAGCGGGCGACCTGTTGCTTGCCGGCCGGGCCGAACGGCTCGCTGTGGTCCCGACCGACCAGCAGGATCTCGTTGCTGTCGCTGCCGAAGCCGATGTCCGTGCGCGAAACGTCGTTGGCGACGACCCAGTCGACCCCTTTCTTCGACAATTTGCGACGGGCATAGTCTTCTACGTTCTGCGTTTCGGCGGCGAAGGCGACGACACAGGCGGGCCGCTTGTCGGACCCGGCGACGCCGGCAACGATGTCCGGGTTTTGCACCAGCTTGAGCGTCATCTCGGACTGGCCGGGCTGTTTCTTGATCTTGTGCGCGGCGTCCTCGGCCGGACGGAAATCCGCCACCGCCGCCGTGGCGATGAACAGATCCGCTCCCGGGCTCCGGGCCAGGGCCGCCTCGTACATCTGTTGTGCCGAAACCACATCGATGCGGGTCACGCGTTCCGGTGTCGCCAGATCGACCGGCCCGGCGATCAGCACCACCTCGGCGCCCGCCTCGGCGGCGGCCCGGGCCAGGGCGAAGCCCATCTTGCCGCTGCTGTGGTTGCTCAGATAACGCACCGGGTCGATCGCCTCCCGGGTCGGTCCGGCGGTAATAACGACCCGGCGACCGGTGAGCAGCCCCGGGGCAAAGCAGCCGGCCGCCAGTTCCACCAGTCCTTCCGGTTCCAGCATCCGGCCCGGCCCGACATCGCCACAGGCCTGCTGGCCGGCATCCGGCCCGAACCAGCGCAGGTCCGGGTAGGTATCGCGCAGGCGTTGCACATTGGCCTGGGTGGTCGCGTTCAACCACATCTTCTCGTTCATCGCCGGCGCCAGTGCGATCGGGGCTCGGGTGGCCAGGCACAGGGTGGTCAACAGGTCGTTGCCCATACCGGCCGCCATCCGTGCGATGAAATCGGCCGTGGCTGGCGCGACCAGCAACAGATCCGCCCAGCGCGCCAGCTCGATGTGGCCCATGCCCATCTCGGCTTCTTCGTCGAGTAGACTGTGATGCACCGGCTTCCCGGAAAGCGCCTGCAGCGTCAGCGGCGTGATGAATTCCTTCGCGGCATCGGTCATCACCACCCGCACCTCGGCTCCGGCGCGCATCAGCTCGCGCACCAGCTCGGCCGACTTGTAGGCGGCGATACCACCGGTAATGCCGACGACGATGCGTTTGTTGACCAGTGTTTGCATTCGGGTGCCCCGGGCGTGAAAATAGGTTCGCTAGAATACCACAAGGGTGTGGTGTTCCTCATCGACAACGCTCTTTCAGGAGCAGGGACACAGGGACTGACAGTTATGTCAATCAAGGACTGGCCGGCGTCCGACCGGCCACGCGAGAAACTCCTCTCACTGGGCGCCGACGCCCTCACCGATGCCGAACTGCTGGCGATCTTTCTGCGCACCGGCCTGCCCGGCCAGAGCGCCGTCGACCTCGCCCGGCAACTGCTGTCGGACTATGGCGGCCTGACCCCGCTGCTCTCGGCCGAACAAGCCCAGTTCTGCCACGGCAAAGGGCTGGGCATGGCCAAATACGTCCAACTGCAGGCGGTACTGGAAATGGGCCGCCGTTATTTGCTCGACGAACTGCGGACCGGCCCGGCCCTGACGTCGCCCGGCGATACCCGCCGATTCCTGCTGGCCCAGATGCGCGGGCTCAAGCACGAAGTCTTCTCGGCCATCTGGCTCGACAACCAGCACCGGGTGCTGGCTTACGAACCGCTGTTCAACGGCACCATCGACGGCGCCGCCGTCTACCCGCGCGAAGTCGTCCGTACCGCCTTGAAACACAACGCCGCAGCGGCCATCCTGGCGCACAACCACCCGAGCGGCGTGGCCGAGCCCAGCCAGGCGGACCGGCAGATCACCGATCGCCTGGTCGACTCCCTGGGCGCCATCGATGTTAGGGTGCTCGATCACATGGTAGTGGGCTCCGGTGTTGTGGTCAGCTTCGCCGAGCGTGGCTGGATATAAAGATTGTTGGATCCGGAAGCTCTCAGTGTGAAATGGTTGACCGAAGGCTAGCGCCGGATTCCGGGTACATGTATTCGGGGATGTCGGCCGCCAGGACGGCGGCCGTCAAGCCCCCATGGATGGGTTCACGGCGACCCCGAATACATGTACCCGGCAGCCGGTGCGGGTTCTGGCACCCCAAATGCAACCACAAGGTCTGAGTGAGCGGAAACACTGTCGAGTACAAAAAATCGCCATTTCTGCTTGAGGTAAGGCGCTCCTTCTGGTATAAATCGCGCCTCATTTTATCCGGGCCCCGGATCGACAGGGCGGATCGGGGGCTGATATCCCTGCCTGTTAAGGGGTGTCGGGTCGACCGAACCAATACACCATCGGGGGGTCGATCCGTTTACTCAAACGTCGGTGTCACCGAAGAATCGGAGGCGATTGCAACATGTCTAGAATTTGCCAAGTTACAGGTAAGCGTCCTGTAACCGGGAACAATGTTTCCCACTCTCACATCAAAACCAAGCGTCGGTTTTTGCCGAACCTGCACACTCACCGTTTCTGGGTTGAGGGTGAAAAGCGTTTTGTGAAGCTGCGTGTTTCCTCCAAGGGCATGCGCATCATCGATAAGAAGGGCATCGAGTCGGTTCTGTCCGACATTCGTGCTCGTGGCGAGAAAGTCTAAGGAGACCGGCCATGCGTGATAAGATCAAGTTGGTGTCCAGTGCCGGTACCGGTTTCTTCTACACCACAGACAAGAACAAGCGTAACACTCCGGACAAACTGGAATTCAAAAAGTACGATCCGGTTGTTCGCAAGCACGTGATGTTCAAGGAAGCCAAGATCAAATAAGATCGGCTTTCGACAAGAAAACCCGGCCATGCCGGGTTTTTTTATGCCCGAAATTTGTTACCAGCTCAGATGGGCACCGTGGCAAGGCGAGGGTGCCGGGTGCTCCCCTTTGGGGATGTCGGCGCGCAGGACGCGCGCCGTCAAGCCCCCATGGACGGGTTTACGGCGACCCCAAATGGGAGTACCCGGTGGCCTCGCCGAACCCTGGCGCTACTCCAGCCGTGCCATAGAGAGGCCAAGGCCAGGGGGTAAACCCCTCCGGGGTCGCCGTAAATACGTCCATGTAGGCTTGGCGACCGCATCCCTGCGGTCGACATCCCCGGAGAGGTTCACCCCCTACCCTCGTCCCCCGCACCTTTAGTTGCCACCGCTCCAGGTAAATTTGGCCGGCTATTGCCTGGCTCCTGGTATTCGCTGTGCGATAATTGCCCGCGATTGATTTCGAGAGTGACTATGCCTGAATTACCTGAAGTTGAGACGACCCGTCGTGGGATCGAGCCGCATATCCTGGGGCGGCGGATCAGTCGGTTGACCGTGCGTGACAGTCGTCTGCGGTGGCCGGTGCCGCCGGAATTGCCCGAGCAGGTGCAGGATCAGAAAATTCTGGCGACGCACCGGCGGTCGAAGTATCTGTTGATCGAGCTGGAACGGGGCGTGTTGATTGTGCATCTGGGGATGTCGGGCAGTGTGCGTGTCCTGTTGGACGATCCGACGCCCGGGAAGCACGACCACATCGATGTGGAGCTGGATAACGGCATTCGGCTGCGCTACAACGATCCACGCAGGTTCGGGGCCTGGTTGTATACCGAGGCGCCGATCGAGGAGCATGAGTTGATCGCGCATTTGGGGCCGGAGCCGTTGACCGAGGCGTTCAGTGCCGAGTATTTGTTTCAAAAAAGTCGCAAACGTAAGACGAAGATCAAAACTTTTTTGATGGATGCCCGTATCGTGGTCGGGGTGGGGAACATTTACGCGAACGAGGCGTTGTACCTGAGCGGGATTTATCCGCATAAACCGACCGGGCGGTTGACGCGTAAAGAGAGCGAACGCCTGGTGGCGAATGTGAAGCAGGTGCTGGCGCTGGCGATCAACGAAGGCGGTACGACCTTGCGCGATTTCGTCGGCGGTGACGGCAAACCGGGGTATTTCGCCCAGTCGCTGAACGTCTACGGTCGGTCCGGTCTGCCCTGCCGGCGCTGTGAGACGACGATTCGCGAGTTCCGTACGAGTAACCGAGGTACCTTTTTCTGCCCGACCTGCCAGCCTCGTTGAGGGCGGTAGGCACTGATTCGAGGAGTCACTGTGAAACTGGACGATATTCGACGCGATTATTTGAAAGGCGGCCTGAACCGGGAGGATCTGGCGGATTCGCCGTTCGAGCAGTTCGAGCGCTGGATGCAGCAGGCGATCGACGCCGAGCTGACGGCGGACCCGACGGCCATGGTGCTGGCGACGGTGGATGCCGACGGTAAGCCGAGCCAGCGGGTGGTGTTGTTGAAGGGTGTGGAAGACGGCGGATTTGTGTTCTATACCAATTACGACAGCCTGAAGGGGCAGGACATCGCCCGCAATCCGCAGGTGTCGCTGCATTTCGGCTGGCTGCCGATCGAACGGCAGGTGATCATACAGGGCGAGGCCGAAAAGGTGAGCGGTGAGGTGTCCGACCGGTATTTTCAGTCCCGCCCGCGCGCCAGTCAGATCGGTGCCTGGACCAGTCATCAAAGTCAGCCGGTTGAATCCCGCGAGGCTCTGGAAGCGACCTTCAAGGCGACGGAAGAACGCTTCGTCGATCAATCGGTACCGACGCCGGAATTTTGGGGCGGCTACTGTGTGAAGCCGACCAACATCGAATTCTGGCAGGGCCGGGCCAGCCGGTTGCATGATCGCTTCGTCTATCGTCTGGAACAGGGGCGGTGGCAGGTCGAGCGCCTGCAGCCCTGAATGCCCGTCGGTGTGGTGACCGGTAACGCGACCGTCCGAAAGTGTAAAGCTGGCCGGTCACGGTAACACCTCGATCACGGGGCCGTTGGAGTTGCCAATGTCCCCGTCCCGATGCATGTTTAAGGGTGTCTTACACTGGCCCAATGACACCATGACTCAACTGACCTACTCCGACTATCTCAAGGTCGATGAACTGATCGACCTGCAAGACCCGCGCAGCGAACCGGAAGAACACGACGAGCTGCTGTTCATCATCATCCACCAGACCTACGAGCTGTGGTTCAAGCAACTGCGTCACGAGCTGGCGTTCCTGATGGAACGGCTGGACCAGGACGATGTGCCGCGCGCCTTCCACACCCTGAAACGGGTGCTGAAAATCTTCAAGACGCTGGTGTCCCAGATCGATATTCTGGAGACGATGACCCCGCTCGAATTCGAGAGTTTTCGCAGCCGGCTCGATACCGCCAGCGGATTCCAGAGCTATCAGTTCCGCGTCGTCGAATTCATGCTCGGCCACAAGCGTCCGCAACCGATGCAGTTTCAGCCCGAGGGTTCCATCGGACGTGAATTGCTGGAAGCCGCGTATCACAGCCCGTCGCTGTGGCAGGTGTTTTTGAGATACCTGCAGCGTGCCGGATACACAGTGCCCGAGGACGTGTTCGAGGTCGATGTCACGGCACCGACCGAACCCAACGAGACCGTGCAGGACTCGTTGTTGCGCGTCTATGAAAACAATCACCAGTTGTCCGAACTGTGCGAACTGCTGGTCGATCTGGACGAGGGCTTGCAGGAGTGGCGCTATCGTCACGTGAAGATGGTGCAGCGCACCATCGGCACCAAGGGCGGCAGCGGGGGTTCCTCCGGTGCCGAGTATCTGATGAAAACCTTGTTCAAGCCGGTGTTCCCGGATCTCTGGGACATCCGCGCCCGCATCGGAGTAGCGACATGAAACCCAACCGCGACTGGCAGGACCGGGCCCGGGATCTGCAAAAGCACTATCGTCGATTCAAAGTCGACGAACGCATTCTGTTGACCGGCCATTCCCACCAGGCCTGGCCGGATGTCGCCTTTGACGGTCAGATGGAAGCGATTGAAGATGCCGCGCGGTTTGTCGACGACAAATGGTCAGTCGCCTTTGAAAAAGCGGACCGGGTGCGTGCCGGCTATGCGCGAATGCTCGGCGACATCAGTGGCGAGTACGTGCTCGGCACCAATACCCAGGAACTGCTGGTGCGTTGGTTGTCGGCGCTGCCGCTGGATATGAAACCGAAGCTGATCACCACCGACGGTGAGTTCCACTCTATGCGTCGCCTGCTGGACCGCTTGAACGAAACCTCGGTGGAGGTCGTCAAGGTCGCCGCGAATCCGGTCGGCACCCTGGTGGAACGCATCATCGATGAACTGGATGAACGCACCTCGGCCGTCATGTTGTCCGGCGTCCTGTTTCAGACCGGCCGCGTTGTGCCGATGCTGAACGAACTCGAAGACGCGACCAACGATCGGGGCATCCCCTTGCTGGTCGACGCCTACCACGCCGTCAACGTGCTGCCCTGGTATCTGCCGGAGTTGGGACTGGAGCAGGCCTTCATCGTCGGTGGCGGTTACAAGTACTGCCAGTTCGGTGAGGGCAACTGTTTCCTGCGGGTGCCGAAGGAGAACGATTGGCGACCGGTCGTTACCGGCTGGTTCGCCGAGTTCGCCACCCTGCATCAATCGCCGGGCAGTGAGGTTCAATACGGCAATGGTCGCTGGGCTTTTGAAGGTTCCACCTATGACCCGACCAGCCACTACCGCGCCTCCGCCGTGCTGGATTTTTTCGAGCAGCAGACGCTGACGCCCGAAGTGTTGTATGCCCACTACAAGGGGCAACAACAACACCTGATCAGCCTGCTGCGGGAAAAAGACTGGCCGGACCATCTGACGTTGCCGACCGACGAACTCGACACCATCGGCGGTTTTCTGGTGTTGAAAACCGCGAAAGCGGCCGACATCGTTCAAGGGTTGCGGCAGGAAGGCGTCTTTACCGACAGTCGCGGGGATTCCCTGCGGCTGGGTCCGGCGCCCTATGTGACGGCCGAGCAGTTGAAACAGGCGGTGGATGCGCTGCACCGGGTAGTCACCGGCTGAAGACCCTGTGCGCTACTGAACCATTATTGGGCGGGACACCATTATGAAAGCCGTCGTTTATCATCAGTATGGACCGCCATCGGTTCTGCACAGTGCCGATGTGGCCGAACCCCGACCCGATAAAGGTGAAATCCGCATACGGCTTCACGCCTGTGAAGTCACCAAGGGCGATTGCGAGCTGCGTCGTTTTCGCTTTGCCGTGAAATGGTTCACGGTGCCCCTGCGGTTGGTTCTGGGTGTTCGTAAACCCAGACGCCCTGTCCTGGGAGGGTACGTAGCCGGTGTTGTTGATGAAATTGGCGAGGGCGTTTCAGGGTTTAACGTCGGTGACGAAGTATTCGGCAGTACCCAGCTGCGGCTGGGGGGGTACGGTGAATACGTGTGCGTGCCCGAATCCTATACCTTGGTACCCAAACCGGAGAACCTGAGTTTTGCGGAAGCCGCGTCGGTACCGCTCGGCGGATTGAATGCCCTGCACTTCATGACATTGGCTGACGTGCAGCCGGGGCAGCGGGTGTTGATCAACGGCGCCGGCGGCAGCATAGGCAGCTACGCCCTACAAATCGCCAAGTTGAAAGGCGCACATGTCACGGTCGTGGATGCCAAACACAAAGCCGCTTTCTTGCAGGCACTCGGTGCCGATGTGTTTCTGGATTATCGGGATACGCCGTTTTATCAAGTCTGCGAGCCCTTCGATGTCATTCTGAACATGGTTGCCCAGGGCCGCTTTCGGCACTTTATCGATGCCTTGACGCCTACCGGTCGATATCTGATGGCGAATCCGAGAATCAGCGACATGTTGAACGCCTTACGGGTAAAGTGGTTCAGCCGACGCCGGGCGATCTTCTCCTTTGCGGGTGAAACAATCGCCGAATTGCGCCAATTGAGTCAGTGGTTGGCCAGCGGTCAGATTCGCCCCGTCGTTGATCGGACGTTTTCGTTGGACGAAGCGGTACTTGCCCATCAGCGTGTCGAGGCCGAAGATCGACTAGGTGCTGTGGTTTTAGTGCATTCCAGTAGCGAATGACGGGTACTCGTTACCATCGTGTCGGTCGCAACCGCTGTCGGCTATTAAATCTTCAGTCGATGATGTGCACCGGATTTTCGCTCGCGCTACCGACCTGAAAGTGACCGATCTTAATACTGTCGGGCTGCTGCCGTTTGAAGTCCGACCAGTCCGGTTCACTGAGTGCGACCAGCAACCCGCCCGAGGTTTGAGGATCCAACATTAAGCGCGTCATGGTATCGTCAACGGACGCCTCAATGTCGCAGTTCAGGCGATAGGGTTCCAGCTGTGGCGCCAGGGAGGATTGCCAGCCGCGCTCCAGCAATTTCATTGCGCCGGTCAGTGCCGGCACGGCGGCGGCATTCAGCGTCGCCCGTAAGTCTCCCTCGACCAGCATCTCCAGCAAATGCCCGATCAACCCGAAGCCGGTCACGTCGGTGACCGCATGCGGTTCGATGGTCTTTAATGCCTCAAACGCTTCCCGGTTCGAAGTCAGCATGCTTTCCCAAGCCGCATCCATCGCCTCCGCCGGTGCCTGGGCGGCCATATCGGCGGCGAGGATGACGCCGGTGCCGAGGGGTTTGGTGAGCACCAGCACATCGCCCGGTTGCGCACCGGTTTTTTTCCAGGCTTTGCCCGGTTCCAGTTCGCCGTTGGCGACGATGGCGAGGTGTGTCTCGCGGCCTTCGGTGCTGTGGCCGCCGGCCAGGCCGACGTTCTGGTCGTGCAGGGCCCGGCCGACGCCGGCCATCAGTCGGGCGAAGTCGCGCTGTTGCAGACGCGGGTGGTTGAAGGCGAGGTTGACCCAAACCTGGGCGGAAACGGGGTCGGCACCCATGGCGTAGAGATCGCTCAGGGCGTGGTGCACGCTGACCTGGCCGAGCCGGTAGAGGTCGTCCGAGAAGGCGCGAAAGCCGTCCAGGCTCTGGACCTGCAGGCGCCCCGGAGTCGGTTGCCAGAGGCTGGCGTCCTCGGCCTGGCTCAGGGCCGGGTTGAGGCCGGGCCGGTCGGCGCGCGGCAGTTGGGGCAGCGTCTCTTGCAACAGGGCCGGGCCCAGTTTGCTGCCACAACCGGCGCAGTGCATCTTATTGGGCCTGTCGTCTCCCATGGCCATGGGTTCGCCCGGGGACTGGAGTTTGTCCATGAAGGCTCGGTCGATGCGGTTTTTCCAGCGCCAGACCCAGTCGCCGTGCACGACGAACCGGCCCTTGTTGCCCACGGCTTTTTGTCCGCCCAGGCTCAGCAACGACAGAAAATTACGCTGCAGATCAACCGGTTTGAGCGGTTCGCCGGCGAAGGCGCGTTGCAGGTTGTCGTACAGAAAGGGGGCCTGCCGCACGGCATAGACGCCGGCTTTGGGCCTTGGGTCGAACACCATCTCGGCGACGTCGCCGGTGGCGAACACGTCCGGATGGGAGGTGCTTTGCAGTGAACGGTTAACGGCGATGAAACCGTTATTGGCGGTCTCCAGGCCGCTGTGTGCGGGCCAGTCGGGCGCACTGGCCTGGGTGCACAGGATGGTCTTGTCCAGAGTCAGGGCGTTGCCATCGACGGCCAGCAGACCGGCCCGGGTGACGGAGCTGACCCGGAAGCGCGGGTGCCGTTCGATGTCATAGTCGTCCAGAGCCTGTTCGGCGGCCCGAACCACAGCTTTCGGATAGCCGGACAGAATCTGTTCGCCGGAGTACACCAGGTGGAACCGCACCGAGTGGTTCGGACCGAGCCGGTGCGCCATGGCCAGCACCAGTTCCACGCCGCCCGCTCCGGCCCCGATCACGCCCCAATGGCGTTCGGCTCCCGCTCCGGCATCGGCCAGCAGGCGTTGCCACTGTTCATGGAAATGGCTGACCGGCTTGACGCCGAACGCGAATTGGCGGGCTCCGGGCAGGGCGAGATTCGGCGTTGAGCCGGTGTCGAAGGACACCTTGTCGTAGGACAGCGGTGGCTGGTGCTCGATGTCGAGTTGTTTGCGGTCCGGGTCGAGCCCGGAGACGCGGCCCTGAACGAAGCGAACGCCGGCCCAACGGCACAGGCGGTTCAGATCGATGTGGACGTCGTCAGGCTGGTAATGTCCGGCTACCAGGCCGGGCAGCATGCCCGAATAGGGCGTCAGCCGGGATTCGGACACCAGGGTGACGCGTACGTCGGCCAGGGGTTTCATCGCCAGTTTCCGAATCAACAGGGCATGGGCGTGGCCGCCGCCAACCAGGACCAGATCGCGTTCGCTCATGCCGCCTGCCGTGCCAGCCAATCGAGGATGTTGTCGTGCCGCCCCCGGAAAATCACCAGGTGGGATCGTTTCTCCAACTGGTAGCGGTACATGGGGTCGTAGTAATCCGTCAGCAGCGACTCGATCACGTACTCGAAGCCTGCCCAGTCGCTGTGTTTTTCCAGACCCTGCACCGCCTGAGGCAACACGTCCTGCAACTGTTGGTGTTTCAGACCGCCGAGACGCTTGCGAATGCGATGGAGGTTGTTGGCGATATAGTCTCGCAGGGCCTCGAAGGGCGCCTCGGGCTCGGCGACTTCGAAGTGCGCCAGGGCGTGGCGGACATAATCGGTTTTCAAACGGTCGATCCTCTGTTGTATGTCCGCTTCCAGCACAATGAGTGGGGCCGCCAACATACGCGACTGCAGCTCGGGCAGGAGATTGATCCGGCCGATCAGGCGGGATTCGTCTTCGACCAGAACCGGGCCGTGTGGTTCCCGATCCAGCTTCGCCCAGTCGATGGCGATGCGATTTTCCCAGTCGATCTGGCTGGGTTGCTCGGTGAAGGTTCGACCGAAGGCGCTGCCCCGGTGATTGGCCCGGCCTTCGAGATCGAGGCTGGTCGGCCAGGCCTGGATCAATTCGGTTTTGCCGCTGCCGGTCGGCCCGGCCAGAACCTGCAACGGCTGGCTGTCGAGCCGGGTACTCAGGGCGTCGAGCAGGACACGGCGCAAGGCCTTGTAGCCACCCCGGATCAGGGGGTAGTTGATCCCGGCCTCGCGCAACCAGGCCTGGGTGGTGTTGGAACGCAGCCCGCCGCGAAAACAGTAGAGGTAGCCGTCGGGATGGGCGCGGGCGAATTCACTCCAGGCGCGTAGGCGCTGTTCCCGGATGTCGGGCGTGGCGAGTTCCAGCCCGAGCTCGATGGCCGATTGCTGACCCGCTTCTTTGTAGCGAATGCCGATCGCTTCGCGCTGTTCGTCGTCCAGCAGCGGCAGATTGGTGGCATTCGGGAAGGCACCCTGCCGGAATTCGACCGGTGCGCGCACGTCCATCAGAGGCGTGTCGTTCAGGAAGAGGTCCAGGCGGGCGTCGATGTCGTCGCGCAAAATCGGGCTCAAGGTGGAGAATCTGGGGCAGGATTATGCGGGTGAGTGGCGGCTCAGGCAACCGACCCGTCAGTCGCCACGAATGTCGGACCAGCGGCGGGCCGGGCCGACGCAGTGGCCCTGAATGTAATCGACGCCGCACTTGTGGGCCGCTTCCATGACGTCCAGCGTTTCGACGAACTCGGCCACTGTTTTCTTGCCCAGAGAATGCGCGATCTGGGTGATGGCCAGGACCACGTGGCGATCCATCGGATCGCTGACCAGACCCTGAATGAACAGTCCGTCGATCTTGATGTAATCGACTTCCAGGTGTTTGAGCTGGCCGAAGGAGCTGAAGCCGCTGCCGAAATCGTCCAGCGCGAAGGTGCAGCCCAGGCTGCCCAGCTGGGTGATCAGTTGCTGGGCCGCGTCCAAATTGGTGATGGCGGTGGTCTCGGTGATCTCGAACGACAGCCGGCCGGGATCGACCCGATAGTCGATCAACAGTCGGGTGATGTCATCGACCAGTTCCGGGTCGGTCATGGTCTGGGCGGACAGATTGACGGCGATGTTGCGCACCGGCGCCTCGGGTTCGCGCGCGAGCAGGGCGATGACTTTTTCCACCACCAGCCGGTCGATGGCCGGCATCAGGCTGAACCGCTCGGCGGCATTGAGGAAGGCCCCCGGCGGAATGAGTTCCTGGTGTTCACCGGGCAGGCGCAGCAACGCCTCGTATTGCAATTGGTCCGGTCCGGCCAGGTCGTGCAGCCGGTCCCAGCAGGCGTCCGGGTCCGGGTCGTCTCCGTCCCGCAGGGTCTGCGAGGCCGGAAAGACCGGCTGAAACACCAGTTCGAATTCATCGTTCTCAATGGCCGCGCGCAGGCGGTTCGACCAGCCGAGATCCCGGTCCATCAATCGGCGGTGTTCGTTCTCCGGCGAATAGAGGTGGGTCTGGTTGCGGCCCTTTTCCTTGGCGATGTGCACGGCCACATCCGCGTGCGCCAGCACCTCGCCGGGGGATTCGGCATCGGCATCGATCATGGCGATGCCGATCGAGCCGTTGATGTTGTAGTGCATGTCGCCGTAGCAGAAGCTGTGGTTGGCGAGCATCTGCCGGAAGGATTCGGCCGCGTTCTGGATCTGGGTGCGGTCCAGGTTGCGCAGGATCAGCGCGAACTCGTCGCCGCCAAGCCGCGCCAGGGTGTCCTGACTGCGCAGCCGGTTGCTCAGCCGGTGGCTGACCTGAATCAGCAGTTCGTCGCCGGCCGCGTGGCCGGCGGTGTCGTTGATGTACTTGAACTGGTCCAGGTCGATCAGCAACAGGGCGCTGCAGTTTTTCGAGCGCGACACCCGCTGTACTTCCTTTTGCAGTTCCTCCTCGAAATAGTGGCGGTTCAGCAACTTGGTCAAGGCGTCGTGATTGGCCTGCCAGCGCAGTTCTTCTTCCATCAAATGGCGGGCGGTCACATCGCGAAAGGCGACCACCGAGCCCTGGCGGTCGTTTTCGATCTGCACCGGGTAAACGGTGCCTTCGACCGGGAAGCTGTTGCCCGCCTGGGTCCAGAACAGGGTGTGCCAGTCGGACAGGCGTTCGCCGGTCTGGTAGGACTGGGACAGGAAGCAGCGGTTCGACGGTTTGGGGGTGCCGTCGCTGAACGAATGGTGAAACAGGGCGTGGGGGTCGCGACCGACGACGACATCGTCTTCGGTGAAACCGAGCAGCGACCGCGCCAACGGGTTCATGAAGGTGATGCGGCCCCGGTTGTCGACGCCGTACACGCCGTCGCCCACCGAGTTCAGCAATCCCTCCAGATGCTTGCTTTCCCGTTCGATCACGCGACGGTCGAGCACCGAGCGGCTCATGGCGTCCACACGCGCGAGAAACAGGGCCTGCGCTTCGTTCTTGAACATGCATTCGACGGCCCCGGCCCCGAGCGACGACTGGATGACATTGTCCATGTAGGTGCCGGTCAGGATGGAGGTGGTCACACCGGCGGTGCGACTGTCGTCGCGCAGCAGCCGGCAGAGTTCATCGCCGGTCTGCTCGGGCATGAAATAATCGATAATGGCCAGGTCGAAGGGTGTGTCCAGCGCCTTCTGGTAGCCTTCCCGGACCGAGGCGGCGGTTTCCACCTGGTAGCCGTGGCCGGTCAGTAAACGGTTGTAGGTCACGCGGACCGTTGGTGAATCGTCGACCAGCAGGACCTTGATGCTGGCCCGGTCGATGTCCTGATTGGTGTTGGGTTGCGGCGCGTTCAGTTTGTTCAGCGCCGTGATGCACTCCGGGATTTCCTCGATGTTCTCCCACAGCAGCAGGGCGGAATGCGGTCGGCGGGTGACCCAGCTCTTGCGCGCCGGATCCTGTTCCTCGCTGACCACGATGACCACCAGGTGATGGAAGCCGGGTTCCTCCAGCAGAACCAGCAGGTCGTCGACGGCATTGCTGGTGTTGCGCGGCCAGCCGAGCACCAGGGTGCCGAAGGCTTGGGATTCGCCTTTCAGGATGGCCTGGGCCTGGCGGAAATCTTCCAGAGTGTCGGGTTCGAACCCTTGTGCTTTTAGCCGCTTGACGAGCGAGTACCGCATGGTGGGCGACTGCTCGACTACCAAGATGCGTGACATGAAGGCCCCCGGACGCTTGACGCTAGTGAGTATAGTGCAGTCCGACGGATACGGCGGGTCGGAAGGGTGAATCGTGGAGAATATCAATACGCGATCCGGCTCGACAGCCGCCTTGCCCGTTCGCGACGCACAGTGTGACCAATGTCCGGTTTTTGCGTCAAATCAAGGGTTTAGGTCAACACTTCAGGCCTTGAAATAGGCCCCGCTTTGGCTAATGATGCGCCTTTCTTTCAGCCAGCATCGAGTCCGTTTTTCTATGAGCAGCATCGAACACCGTATTGCCCAGGAACTGAACGTGGGCGCCGCCCAGGTGACCGCCGCCGTGGCCCTGTTGGACGAAGGCGCCACCGTCCCCTTCATCAGCCGTTACCGGAAAGAGGTGACGGGCGGGCTCGATGACACCCAGCTGCGCACCCTGGAAGACCGGCTGCGGTATCTGCGCGAACTGGAAGACCGGCGCGCGACCATCCTGGCCAGCATCGACGAGCAAGGCAAACTCACCGACGAACTGGCCAAGGCCATCGGCACGGCGGACACCAAGACCGAACTCGAAGACCTCTATCTGCCGTACAAGCCCAAGCGGCGCACCAAGGGCCAGATCGCCATCGAGGCCGGTCTGGAGCCGCTGGCCGACGCCCTGCTGGCGGACCCGACGCTGAATCCGGAACAGCAGGCGGAACAGTATCTGAACCCGGACCAGAATATCGCGGACACCAAGGCCGCCCTGGACGGCGCCCGCGCCATCCTGATGGAACGTTTCGCCGAGGACGCCGGCCTGATCGGCAAGCTGCGCGAATACCTCTGGCAACACGGCGAGATGCAGGCGCGTCTGGTCGACGGCAAGGAAGAGGAAGGCGCCAAGTTCCGCGACTATTTCGAACACAACGAGCCGATCAGGAAAGTCCCCAGTCACCGGGCGCTGGCCATGTTCCGTGGCCGCAACGAGGGCGTGCTGCAACTGTCGCTGGTGCTGCCCGGCGAGGAGCCGCGCGGGGGCAGCCAGGGCGAAGTGCTGGTGGCCGAACATTTCGGGCTCGAAGACCAGAACCGGGCGGCCGATCGCTGGCTGTCCGAAGTCGTTCGCTGGACCTGGCGCGTCAAGCTGCTCACCCACATCGAAACCGACCTGTTCAACCGGGTGCGCGAGGCGGCGGAGCAGGCGGCCATCGATGTCTTCGCCAAAAATCTGAAAGACCTGTTGCTGGCGGCGCCGGCAGGTCCCAAGGCCACCATCGGCCTGGACCCGGGGCTGCGCACCGGCGTCAAGGTCGCCGTGGTCGACGAGACCGGCAAGGTGGTCGACCACGGCGCCATCTTCCCGACGCCGCCGCAGAACAAAATCAAGGAAGCCGAGCAGGTGCTCGTCGCGCTGTGCGCCAAGCACAATGTCGAATTGATCGCCATCGGCAACGGCACCGCCAGCCGGGAGACCGAGCGTTTTGTCAAAGACGTGCTCAAGGCTCATCCGGAGATCAAGGCCCAGTCGGTCATGGTCAACGAGTCCGGTGCGTCGGTGTATTCGGCCTCCGAGTTCGCCGCCCGGGAATTCCCCGATCTGGACGTCACCATTCGCGGGGCGATTTCCATCGCCCGTCGCCTCCAGGATCCGCTGGCGGAACTGGTGAAGATCGACCCCAAATCCATTGGCGTCGGCCAGTACCAGCACGACGTGTCCCAGGTCGCGCTGGCGCGTCAGCTGGACGCCGTGGTCGAGGACTGTGTGAACAGCGTCGGTGTCGACCTGAACACCGCCTCGGCACCGCTGCTGACCCGGGTGTCCGGCCTGAATCAGACCATCGCCGGCAACATTGTGTCCTTCCGCGACGCCAACGGCGCCTTCCGCAACCGCAAGCAGTTGAAGGACGTCTCCCGGCTCGGCCCGAAAGCGTTCGAGCAGGCAGCGGGCTTCCTCAAGGTGGTCGGCGGCGAAAACCCGCTCGACGCTTCCGCCGTGCACCCGGAATCCTATTCGGTGGTCGAGCGCATCGTGGCGACCTCCGGCCGGGCCGTGAACGACCTGGTTGGCGACAGCCGCTATCTGCGCGGTCTGAAACCGGAAGACTACACCGACGATCAGTTCGGTCTGCCGACGGTCACGGACATCCTGCGGGAACTGGAAAAGCCGGGTCGGGATCCGCGTCCCGAATTCAAGACCGCCGAATTTCAGGAGGGTGTCGAGAAACTCACCGACCTGCGTCCGAACATGATTCTCGAAGGGGTGGCCACGAACGTCACCCATTTCGGCGCTTTCGTCGACGTCGGCGTTCACCAGGACGGCCTGGTGCACATCTCCGCGATGAGCCACCAGTACATCGACGATCCGTCCAAGGTGATCAAGGCCGGCGACATCGTCAAGGTGAAGGTGATGGACGTGGACGTACCGCGTAAACGCATCTCCCTGTCCATGCGGCTCGACGACGAAGCCGGCGCCGACAGCAAAGCCGGTGGCAAGGTTGAAGGAAAAACCGGGGCTGGACGCGGCGGTAACGGCCGTTCGCGCGGTTCGCGTCCTTCAAAGGCCGAAGAACCGACCGCCATGGCCGCTTTGATGAAAGAGGCGATGAAGAAAAAGGGCGGCCGGCTCTGATAAGCTACCCTCTTGGAGGGCGGTCGCTTGAAGTTCTTCCGACCGCCCCCAGAACGGCATCCAGTCTGAAATGAGGAAGTCCCCTTGCCGACCCTGACCCGCCTGGGCCAACTGGCCGACCTGAACCCCCAATGGCTGCAGTTCAATCGCGGTATTGAACGCGAAACCCTGCGAGTGGACCGCGACGGCTGGATCGCCCAGACACCGCACCCCGCCGGCCTGGGATCGGCCCTGACCCACGATTCGATCACCACGGATTACTCCGAGGCGCTGCTTGAATTCATTACGGCGGTGCACGCCAGCCCCGAACAGGCGCTGACCGAGCTGGGCCAATTGCATCGTTACACCTACAACCATATCCCCGGGGAATGGTTGTGGCCGGCGAGTATGCCCTCGGCCCTGCCCGAAGAAGAGCGCATCCCGATCGCCCAATACGGCAGCAGTCATATCGGTCGCCTGAAAACCGTGTATCGCAACGGCCTGTGGTACCGCTACGGCCGGGTGATGCAGACCATCGCCGGTGTACACTACAACTGGTCGATGCCCGATGCCTTCTGGGCCGACTGGGCCGCCCGGGTCGGTTGGAATGGAGACCTTCAGGCCTTCATCAACCAGGAATACTTTTCACTGATCCGCGGCTTCCGGCGTCATTCCTGGTTGCTGCTGTATCTGTTCGGCGCCTCGCCGGCGGCGGACTCGAGCTTTCTGCAGCATGACCATTTCGATCTGGAAAAGCTCTCGGACGACACCGTGTTCCAGCGGTATGCCACGACGTTGCGCATGAGCGATATGGGCTATTCCAACAACGCCCAGGACAACCTCTACGTCTGTTTCAACAACCTGCGGACGTACACGGAAACCCTGACCGAGGCCATTCACACGCCCTACCCGGCCTACGAGAAAATCGGCGTCAAGGTGGGCGACGAGTATCGCCAGCTCAGCACCAACATGCTGCAGATCGAAAACGAGTACTACAGCGACCTGCGGCCGAAGCGGGTCACCCGGACCGGTGAAAAGCCGGTGCATGCCCTGAACGAGCGCGGCGTGGAATACATCGAGGTGCGCTGCCTGGATGTCGACCCCTTCGAGCCTTTCGGCATCGACGAGGAACGGATGCATTTCGTCGACCTCTTCCTGTTCTGGTGTCTGGTTCAGGACAACGACATGATCCCCCGGGACGAATGTTTCCAACTGCGCGAAAACAACCAGCGCGTCGCCGCCAATGGGCGCGACCCGGCTTTGACGCTGTCGGTGAAGGGCGAAGCCGTCGGACTGCGCGATCAGGGCCAGCGGGTGCTGGACTCGATGGCGGCGCTGGCCGAGGAACTGGACGGGTTCAACGGACACGACCGTTACAGCCGGGCCGTACAACACCAGCGCGCGAAGATCGAGGATGCCAGCCTCACGCCTTCGGCTCGCTTCCTGGCGCGTATTCAGGACGTGGGGTCTTTCCGGCAAACGGCGCTGCAATTGGCCGAGGAGCACCGCGAGCGCATGATGGCGGTCGATAACGATGCGGCGGTGTTCGAGACGCTGACCCGGGCCGCGGCGGACAGCCAGGTCGAACAACGCCGCATGGAAGAAGCGTCGAGCGGGGATTTTGACACTTTTCTGGCGCAATACATCCGCCAGTAATTTGTCGTGAATCCGACAATGGCTTACAGACGATTACACTGACGACATAAAAATGTGAACTGGTTCAGCTTTTGAGATTTGGAACGCTGGAAATGTGATCAAGTTGTCTGCATTGGTATGCCAATCGGATATGATTCAGCCAGTAAGTCGACGGAGTTGAGACCAGGATGGAAACCACGCACTGGACGCTGGAAACGCTGAACAAAGCCTACCAACAAGGCTATATGACAGGGTTGACCGGCCGTGGCGCGGAAGAATGCCGCTATCAAAACGACGTGCTCGTAGCCGCCTGGGAGGCAGGCTGGGACGACGGTTACCAACAGCATCAGCGCGCCCGCAAAAAAGACCGCTACGCCAACCCCCAGGGCTCCTTCTCCGCATGATGCCCGTCGGCAATCGCCGCCGACGGCAGCGTCACCCCTGCAGAACCATATCGGTAATGTAAACCTCGCTCACCAGGGGGGCTCCCACCTCCTGATCCAGAATCGCCTGAATGCGCTCCAGCAGCTCCTGCCGCAGTTGCTCACGACCCTCGTGTGTCTTGAACGTCTCGTCCGACTTGGAACTGACCAGCATGATGATCTCATGCCGCAACGCATCGGAATGGGCATTGATGTCCAGAGCCGCCTCGTTGTTTTCGACCACCAGCGACAGAGCCAGCGTCATGTAGCGCAACCGATTGTTGTCGGTGTAGTTGATGGTGAAGTTGGGTTCCAATGGCACATAGATGGTGCCCGCCGCAGGGGCGTCTTCACCGTTTGTGCCCTCCTCCGCCAGAACCGGTCCAGACAGGCCGACGACCAGCAGCAGCGGCGCCAAGCCGAAAACGTGCGCGGTACGAAGCCATTGTTTGATTCGGATCAATCGCATGGAGTATCCCGATCTATAACCTGTGTCCCTAGTGTAGAGTGGATTGCTCCGAATGGCATCGTTACCACAACGTTCCTTCAAGGCCTTTTACTTTATGACCAGTTGTTCCGCTGAATTCGCTGGCCTATAGTGAACAGTCCGAATACGACACCCCGCGATGCGGTGCTCACCGAATCACGGGTACGGACAGACAAACGGGGAATGCCATGTTGGAAAATTGCAAGACAGCGCAGGAACGGTGGGGCGGCACTCACCAGATGATCGACCGCTGGCTCGAGGAGCGTCAGAAGACACTGGTGGCTTTTTTCGACATCTCCACCGAGACCGCGGCCGATCAGCAAACCGAGCAGTTGCAGTTGTTTTGCGGCCTGTTGATGGATTACGTATCGGCCGGTCACTTCGAGGTCTACGAGCAACTGGTGCGTGAAGCCAAGGAATTCGATGACGGCGGGCTGGATCTGGCCAAAGAGCTGTATCCGAAACTGGAAGCCACCACCCAGGTGATTCTCGACTTCAACGACAAGTACGACACCGAGGAACATACCGCCCAACACGTCGACGACCTCCCCGACGATCTGTCCCGCCTGGGTGAGAACATGACCGAACGGTTCGAAATGGAAGACCGGTTGATCGAGCGGCTGCACAACATACATCGAGAACAGGTGGCCTGACGGCCACACCCCTGGGGCGAGCCATCGCCTCCAGAACCGGGAGTAGCCAGCGATGATGTCGAAGTTCACGGCCGGAGTGACGGGTTGGTTCCTCGCCCTGTCCGTCCTGGTGCTCGGCGGCTGTGGCGTGGAAGGCTACGAGCAACGTTGGGAAGTCGCCATCAAAGGCGCCTATCAAGGCTCGCTCAGCCGCGACGGCAATCGCTTGGTCGTCGGCGCCATTCATCACGGCGGCAGCCTCTGGCAAGTCGACCCTCCGGCCCGGCAGTTCGATTGGAATCACCGTCCTGACGGTTACACCGAAATCCTCTACACGGCCTTCTCCCCCAACCGCCAATACGCCATGACCGCGGACTACCACACCCTGGTTTTGTGGGACGTCGAAACCGGTGAAAATGTCTGGTACTGGTCGGCGCCCGCCCGCATCCAGGCGGTCGACCTGTCCGCGGACGGACGCTTCGCTTTGGTCGGTCTCAGCAGTAACCGGGCGGTCCTGTTCGATGCCATCAACGGCGGCATATTGCGCGAATTCGCGCACGGCGGTCCGGTCATCAGCGTGTCCATCGATGCCGAAGCCACCCGCGCCCTGACCGGTTCCGAAGACCTCACCGCCCGGTTGTGGAACGTCCAGAGCGGTGACAACCTGCGCACCTTCTCGATGAGCAACCAGGTTACCCTGGTCGAACTCAGCGACGACGGTCGCCAGGCGCTGATCGCCCCCGCCCGCGAATCGGCCGAGGTCTGGGACATCGCCAACCAGGCCAAGCAGGTCGAGCTGCCGGTCGACGACCATCGCATCTACAGCGCCCGCTTCGAATCCAACAACCGACTCCTGCTGGGCACCACCCATCGTCGCCTGCTGCAATACGACACCCGAACCGGGAAGCGAACCGGCCAATGGGAGATCGGCAACTTCTGGCAAAATACCTATCAATCGGCCACGGTACTTGATATGACCTGGCGTAATGACGGACTATGGGTCATTGGATCGGACGGCTACCTGTATCGTTTCTAGGCCGCCCACAACCAGAGGATCTAACCTTGAGCAGTCGGTTGATGGATACCACGCGAATCAAAACTGAAATCAGCGGCTATACTCCGGTTCGTATATTGTTGAACGCAGGGTGGGAATAGAACGGATGTCAGCCTATACACCGGATGAATCCAAAGCCACGACCCGCGTTATCGCGGCGCCACAGCCTACACGCATCCTGATCGCCAACGCCAAGGGTGGCAGCGGGAAAACCACCATTGCCACCAATCTGTCGAGCCTGTTCGCGAACCGCAATGAAACGGCCGTACTCATCGACTACGATCCGCAAGGCTCCGCCAGCCAATGGTTGCAGTCGCGCCAGTCGGAACGCAAGTCCATTCATGGCGTGGCCGCCTATCGCAAGTCCACGGCCCAGGTCACCCGCTCCTTTCATCTGCGCAACATTCCGGCCGATACATCCAAGGTCATCATCGATACGCCGTCCGGGTTGAACGGATCCCTGCTCAATGAACTGGTGCGCGAGTGCGATATCGTACTGATTCCGGTCACACCCTCGCCGATCGACATTCGCGCCACCACCTTCTTCATCAAGGATTTACTGCTTTGTCCGGCGTATCGTACGACGCCGAAACGGGTCGCCGTGGTCGCGAACCGGGTCCGCAAGAACACCCTGGTGTATTCCAAACTCGAACTCTTCCTGAACAGCCTGAACATTCCCTTCATCGCCACCTTCCGCGATACCCAGTACTATGTACGCGCATCCGAATATGGGCTCGGCTTGCATGATCTGGACAATGCCCGTCAAAACGATTTGTCGGACTGGCAAAAACTGATCGACTGGATCGATCAGGACTGACAATCGTCACGGTGAATTGCAATCCGGTCTCTACGACCATTTTTTTCCAAAAAACCGGTGCAAATTGCCGTCAATCGCTTGAATTTTTTAAACGCCCTGACAATAGTACAGGACACTAGGCAAAGACTGAGGGGATAGACTCATGGCCGCCGCCAAAAAGAAAGCAGTAAGAAAAAAAGCCACAACCCGGAAGACCGCTGCCAAGCGTCGTCCGGCCGCGAAAAAAACCGCTCCTGCCGCCCAGGTAATGGCGTCTCCGGTCGAGTTGCTGAAAACCGAAATCGGCAAGCTGGAACAGGAGTTGGATAAAGCGCGCGACAAGGCGTTGAAAGACGCCGAAAAACTGCGCGACCAACTGACCAAACGCATGGCCACGGCGAAGAAAAACCTGGCGGCGGCAAAAACCAAGCAACAAGCCGCCACCGCACGCGCCAAGGCCAGCGGAACCAAGGCCGCCCTGAATCAGAAAGCCAAGGCCGAGGCGACACTGGACGCCGCCAAATCCGCTGTCGAGTCTCTGAAGACCGAGCTCGATGCCGCCAAGGAAGCGTACCAGGCGTCCAAAGATGAAAAGCAAGCCGCCGATGCGTTGAATAAAGCCTTGGACAAGGTGCGCCAGGCCGAAGCGAAGAAAGCCGAAGCCAAGGCCAAGAAAGCGGCCGCCAAGGCGAAGAAAGCCGCCAAAGCAAAAGCCAAGAAGGCCAAGAAAGCGCCCAAGGCCGCCGCCAAGAAGACCGCAGCCAAGAAATCCACGGCCAAGAAAGCGGCGGCCCCGTCCACCGCGGCCAAGAAAACCACCGCCAAGAAAAAAGCGGCTACCAAGAAGACTGCGGTGAAGAAGACCGCAGCCAAGAAGACGGCCGCTAAGAAGACCACAGCGAAGAAAACCGCCACCAAGGCTGTTGCTGGTAGCACCGCTAAAAAGGCCGCTGCCAAGAAGACCACGGCCAAAAAGGCGGCCACTAAGAAAGCGGCACCGAAGAAAACCGCAGCCAAGAAGTCCGCCGCCAAGAAAACAGTCGCTAAAAAGTCGACGGCTGCGAAGAAGCCTGCGGCCAAAAAAGCGACGGTAGCCCCTAAGGCCTCTCCCGCCAAAGCTGAAGCGCCGACACCGGTTGCTCCCAAGGTGGAGCAAAAGCCGAGCACGGACAAACCCGAGGAGAAACCGTCCGCGCCCAAGGCTCCGGTAACTCCGTCCGAACCGCCCAAGCCGTCCAATGACAAGGCCGGTGAAAAGCCTGCGGACAACCAGGATACAACCCAGAAGGACAAGGATGACAACAAGCCGCTGGTGAACACCGTCCCCTCCGGTGAAGGCCGCAGCCTGTTCGATCCGAAAAAAGACGCCTGATGTCTTACCCGACGGAAGCGGACCTTCCGCTTCCGTCGGTATTCCGCCTTATCCGCTATCCTATCGACCGTACCCAGTCCACGACTGTTTGTTGCTCGTCCAATCGCCAATGCCGGGCTAGCCTCGCGGCGCTGCGCGGCATGTCGGTGCCGTTCTCATCCAGACATTCGGCCAGCAACGCCAGGTCGATCTGTTCCAACTGAAGCTCCCAACGCAGGGCGGCATCCCGTCTCGGGTCATCACGATTCAATCGATAGCGGAGCCGACGCACGCGGCGTAACAGCGCCCGGGGTCGGCCGGTTTCGATCCGGTACCAGCGCCCCAGGTCCAACCCCTGGTCGCGATCCCGGGCAAACGCCAACAGCAACAGGTCGTTGACGTGGATGCCGTAGCTATCCTGCCAATGCAACAGAGACGATTGAGCGCGTGGATACACGTCGAGTGCGAAGCGCCACAAGGGGTGATGGTTCAGCGAATCCATGATCGATCCAGGTAATGCCGAGGCTCTTAGAGACACTACCACAGAGCATTGGTAAACTCCGCGCCATGATCAAACTATCGAACATCACCATCCAGCGCGGTGGCAAACCGTTGCTGGATCAGGCATCCGCCACCTTGCACGCGGGTGAGCGCGCGGCCGTGATCGGTCCCAATGGCAGTGGCAAATCCACCTTGTTCCAGGTCCTGCAGGGCGACCTCGGCCTGGACGGTGGCGAAGCCCGGGTACCGGCCAATTGGCAAATCGCCCACATGGCTCAGGAAGTCGATGCCGTCGACCGGCTCGCGCTCGACTTCGTGCTGGATGGCGATACCCATCTGCGCTCGCTGGAAGCCGAACTGGCCGCCGCCGAAGCCACGGGTGACGACGATCGTATGGCGCACGCCCTGGGGGCGCTGGACGCCTACCAGGCCTTCCAGAAGAGCAGCCAGGCCGAACAGTTATTGATGGGTCTCGGCTTTCAGGTCACCGATTTCAAGCGTCCGGTGTCGGACTTTTCCGGCGGTTGGCGGGTGCGACTCAATCTGGCGCGGGCGCTGATGGCGCCGGCCGACCTGTTGTTGCTCGACGAACCGACCAACCACCTCGATCTGCATACCTGTTACTGGCTTGAGCGCTGGCTGCAGCGTTACCCCGGAACCCTGCTTTTCATTTCGCACGACCGGGATTTCATGGACGGCGTCGCCACCAGTGTCCTCAGCCTGGAACAGGGCGAACTGGTCTCCTATCGCGGTAACTACACCCAGTTCGAGCGGCAGAAAACCGAGCGGTTGCGGTTGCAGCAGGCCGAGTACGAGAAACAGCAAGCCCGTGTCGCCGAGATTCAGAGCTTCGTCGATCGTTTCAAGGCCAAGGCCACCAAGGCCAAGCAGGCCCAGAGCCGCGTCAAGATGCTCGAGCGGATGACGCTGACCGCGCCGGCGCATGTGGATAACGGCTACAACCTCAGCATCCCCTGCCACGACAAGGTCTCCGACCCGCTGATCAGCCTGAGCCAGGTCAGTCTGGGGTATGGCGACCGGCCGGTGATCGAGGACGTCAAACTGACGTTGCACCCGGGAATGCGTGTCGGCTTGTTGGGGTTGAACGGTGCCGGCAAGTCGACCCTGGTGAAAGCCCTGGCCGGCACGCTGGAGCCGATGAAAGGTGATCTGATTCGCGGTCAGCACCTGCACATCGGCTACTTCGCCCAGCACCAGTTGGAGTCGCTCGACAGTTCGGCCAGTGCCATGGAGCACCTGCGCCGGCTCGACCCGACCGTGCGCGACCAGGAACTGCGCAACTTCATCGGCCGCTATGGGTTTTCCGGCGAACGGGCCGACGAACCCGTGGGGCAATTCTCCGGGGGCGAGAAAGCGCGCGTCGCCCTGGCCCTGATCGCCTGGCGCAAACCCAATGTCCTGTTGCTCGACGAGCCGACCAACCACCTCGACCTTGAAGTTCGCGACTCGTTGAACTTCGCTTTGCAGAGTTACGACGGCGCTGTGGTTCTGGTCTCGCACGATCGCTACCTGTTGAACAACACCGCCGATACCTTCTGGTGGGTCCACGACGGTCGCGTGACCGAGTACAGTGGCGATCTGGACGACTACTTTCAGATGTTGTTGAAACAGCCGGAGACATTGAAGCGGCGCGAGACCGAGGTGGCGGCCCCCACGGTGGATAAAAAGACCCTGCGTCAGCAGAAGGCCGCCGAGCGCGAACGTTTGAAGCCCCTGATGCGCAAACTGAAAAAGATCGAGACCGATCTGGACAAAGCCCAGCAGCGGTTGAACGACATCGAGAACCAGCTGGGCGACACGTCACTGTACGAGGAAGACCGCAAAGACAGCCTCCAGGCCCGGCTTAAGGAGCAGGGCGAATGGCGCGAAACGGTGGACGCCCTGGAGCAGGAGTGGTTGAGCCTGTCCGAGGAGTTGGAAGCGGCGGAGGCATCCACATAATCTGTGGATAAGTTGTTGGATAAGCTTTGTGCACATTGCCCCGAGGCCCGTCTTCAACGCCTTCGCCGATTCTGGTCTAAAATTAGACGACGCTGAAAAGCCCATGAAATCAAGGGTTTATGGGTTGACATTCAAGCAGTACCCGAGAAATAGCGGCCTAAGTGGCCACTGTGTGAAAATGTGAATAAAACGAATTGTCAAGCCTGATGTTCAACCAGGGTGTCGCATTTGTCCCCCTGGATGAAGGCTCCGATACCGACTGGAGAATCCAATGAAAGACGAGAAAACCGAACAAAAGCTCGACCCCGTGGCTGACCGTCTGGTCAAGGGTCGCAAGATCCTGATCTGTGAAGAAATCGACCAGGAAATGGCCAAGAAGGTTATCGGCCAGCTGCTGGCCATGGACGAGGAATCCCACGACGACATCACCCTCTTTATCAACAGCCAGGGCGGTCACGTCGAAGCCGGCGACAGCATCCACGACATGATTCAGTACGTCGATTCAAAGGTGAAGGTCATCGGCACCGGCTATGTCGCCAGCGCCGGCACGCACATCTTCCTCGCCGCCGACAAGGAAGACCGCTACTGCCTGCCCAACACCCGTTTCCTGATCCACCAGCCCTCCGGCGGTGTCGGCGGCCAGGCGAGCGACATCGCCATCCAGGCCGAACAGATCATCCGCATGCGCGAACGCCTGGCGCGGATCATCAGCGAAGCCACCGGCCAGCCCATCGAACAGATCCGCAAGGACATCGAACGCGACCGTTGGATGACCACCGATGAAGCGATCGAGTACGGGATTGTTAAGAAGGTGATTCGGTCGGCGAAGGAGATGGATTGATCGCCGGGTGTTGGATTACGCGCTGACGCGCTAATCCAACCTACAAATATTCCGGGTCAATTCACACGGTAGGTTGGATTAGCGCGTCAGCGCGTAATCCAACAATACTCAACCACCAAGGAAGCCCCATGCGCTATAGAAGGAACTTCGTAGCGGGCGGCCGTTATTTTTTCACGGTCGTGACCCACAATCGACAACCGCTTCTCACAACCGACGACTCAATCAACACCCTCAGAAACGCCCTTCGACATGTTCGCCACAAGTACCCGTTCGAATTGGACGCGATGGTTGTATTGCCGGACCACCTCCATTGTATTTGGTCTCTCCCAATAGATGATGCGGACTTTGCTCGGCGTTGGAGACTGATCAAAACCTGGTTCTCGAAACACTCTGAGGTTGGTAAGGCATCACAGTCTTCAGTCTGGCAACGTCGATATTGGGAGCATACGTTGCGTGACGATGAGGATGTCGCCCGTCATGTGGATTACATCCATTACAACCCCGTGAAGCATGGGTATGTGGCACGAGCCGGTGATTGGCCGTATTCGAGTTTCCGGAAGTTTGTGCGGTTGGGGGTGTATTCGGAAGAATGGGCGGTTGAGCCCGGGCGTTTGGAAGGGGTTGGTTGGGAGTAAGGGTCGGGATGTTGGATTACGCGCTCACGCGCTAATCCAACCTACTCTTAAGGTTACTACCGGCGCCAACCGTAGGTTGGATTAGCGCGTGAGCGCGTAATCCAACAATGCAATTCAGCCCGGTATCTATACCAAAAGCCGACCCGTAGGTTGGATTAACGCGTATGCGCGTAATCCAACATTACAATTCGGCCTGCCATCCATGCCGGCCGTAAAAAAAGCCCATCAAAGCATGCATGAGGTTCGATTTAATTCGGAGGGAGCCACGTCCTTGTTCGCTGTTCCAGCCCGGCCATCCTTGGCCGGTCGTAAAAAAGCCCATCAAAGCATGCTTTGATAAACGTGGGCTTTTTTACCCCTTCATCGATTTGAAGAACTCTTCGTTGGTCTTGGTCTGCTTGAGCTTGTTGATCAGGAAGTCGATCGCGGCGACGTCTTCCATTTCGGCCAACAGCTTGCGCAGGATCCACAACCGTTGCAGTTCTTCCTGGCTGGTCAGCAGCTCTTCGCGGCGGGTGCCGGAGCGGCGGACGTTGATGGCGGGGAAGATGCGTTTTTCGGAGATCTTGCGGTCCAGGTGCACTTCCATATTACCGGTGCCCTTGAACTCTTCGTAGATCACTTCGTCCATCTTCGAGCCGGTATCGACCAGGGCGGTGGCCATGATGGTCAGCGAACCGCCTTCCTCGACGTTCCGCGCGGCACCGAAGAACCGCTTCGGGCGCTCCAGGGCGTGGGCGTCGACACCACCGGTCAGCACCTTGCCGGAACTCGGTACGATGGTGTTGTAGGCACGCGCCAGACGAGTGATGGAGTCGAGCAGGATAACAACGTCCTGCTTGTGCTCGACCAGGCGTTTCGCCTTCTCGATCACCATTTCCGCGACCTGGACGTGACGCGCCGGCGGTTCGTCGAACGTGGAGGCGATGACCTCGCCGCGCACGGAGCGCTGCATGTCGGTCACTTCTTCCGGCCGTTCGTCGATCAACAGCACAATCAGGTGTGTCTCCGGATTGTTGCGCGTAATGGCCTGGGCCACGTGCTGCAACATCAGTGTTTTACCCGCTTTGGGTGGGGAGACGATCAGACCGCGCTGGCCTTTGCCGATCGGCGAGACCAGGTCGAGAATTCGGCCGGACAGGTCCTCGGTGGAGCCGTTGCCGGATTCGAGCATCAAACGTTCCTGCGGGAACAGGGGCGTCAGGTTCTCGAACAGAATTTTGTTGCGCGTGCTTTCCAGCGGCTCGTAGTTGATCTTGTCGACTTTGAGCAGCGCGAAATAGCGTTCGCCTTCTTTCGGCGGGCGGATCTTGCCGGAGATGGTATCGCCGGTGCGCAGATTGAAGCGCCGGATCTGGCTCGGAGACACATAGATGTCATCCGGGCCCGCCAGATAGGAAGCCGTGGCCGACCGCAGGAAACCGAAACCGTCCTGCAGGATCTCCAAGACACCATCACCCCAGATATCCTCGCCGCTCTTGGCGTGTTTTTTGAGAATGGTGAAAATCAGGTCCTGCTTACGGGCACGGTTAACATTGTCGAGGCCCATGTCCTTGGCGATTTCCAAGAGCTCGGGCACAGGTTTTATTTTTAAGTCACTCAGGTTCATAGGGTTTGAGGTTGTATTGTCTTGGGATGATGATCGGGCAGGCCGCCCGGAGATGTGGTTGGAAAGCGTTGGAAAAAATGGATCAGGGACACTATAGGCGGAGTCGCCCGGGCTGTCCAGAAAAGTTTCGGACCGGCAAAACCGGCCCGAAACAGTCTATCACAAGTTGCCCTGGATAAACTCGATCAGTTGCGTCTTGGACAACGCGCCCACCTTGGTGGCGATGACTTCACCGCCTTTGAACATCATCAGCGTCGGAATGCCCCGGATGCCGTATTTCGGCGGCGTATTGGGGTTCTCGTCGATGTTCAGCTTGGCGACGGTCATCTTGTCGGCGTATTCGTCGGCCACTTCTTCCAGGACCGGGGCGATCATTTTGCAGGGTCCGCACCATTCGGCCCAATAGTCGACCAGTACGGGCGTCTCGCTGCCCAGTACATCGGATTCGAAACTGTCGTCGCTTACGTTCTTAATATGTTCGCTCATCAGGTGCTGTACCGTTCGTCCTGGTTTAAAGAAGAGTGTGAAGTCTGTCGCAAACGCCGGGTTGGAGCCCTCCGGCGTGGATCTACCCGGGAGGCGGATCAGGTCCGGCCGATTGACTGAGGCCCATAACATGACCCCACCGCCTTCGGTTTTCAAGCCCTAAAAGGTCGTATCAGTCGTTTTTCGCCAACTGGCGCGCAGCGTCCACGGCGAAATAGGTGAGGATACCGTCCGCCCCGGCCCGCTTGAACGCCACCAGGCTTTCCATCATAACGGCGTTCAAATCCAGCCAGCCGTTCTGGGCCGCGGCCTGGTGCATGGCGTATTCGCCGCTGACTTGGTACGCGAAGGTCGGTACCCGGAATTCTTCCTTTACACGGCGCACGATGTCCAGATACGGCATGCCCGGTTTGACCATGACCATGTCGGCGCCTTCCTGCAGGTCGAGCATGATCTCGTGCAGGGCTTCGTCGGTGTTGCCCGGGTCCATCTGGTAGGTGGATTTGTTGGCCTTGCCCAGATTGCCGGCCGAACCGACCGCATCGCGGAAGGGGCCATAGTAGCTGGACGCGTACTTGGCCGAATAGGCCATGATCTGCACGTTCGGACAGCCCTCGTCTTCCAGGGCTTCGCGGATGGCACCGATGCGGCCGTCCATCATATCGCTCGGGGCCACCACATCGGCGCCGGCTTCGGCCTGTGACAGCGCCTGGCGCACCAGGGTCTCGACGGTGACGTCGTTCATCACATAGCCGCTGTCGTCGATGATGCCGTCCTGGCCGTGTGTGGTGAACGGGTCCAGCGCCACATCGGTCATCACACCGAGCGCCGGGTAGGCCGCTTTCAAGGCCCGCACGGCACGTTGTGCCAGGCCGTCCGGGTTGTAGGCTTCCTCGGCTTCGAGCGACTTCTTCCCGGTCGGCACCACGGGAAACAACGCCACCATCGGAATACCCAGGTCGACCCACTCACGCGCCGCCTCGACCAGCAGGTCGATCGACAGCCGCTCGACACCGGGCATCGAGGGCACGGCCTCGCGCTGCTGCTCCCCTTCGAGGACGAACACCGGGTAGATCAGGTCGTCCGCGGTCAGTCGGTGCTCACGCACCAGGCGGCGGGAGAAGTCGTGGGCGCGCAAGCGGCGCATACGGGTGCGAGGGAAGTCGCGCATGGGTGATGGCTCCGGGTGATTTGAATTGGGGGTAGCATAACAGATCGTGAGTTGCCTCTCCGCCGTCTCAGACCTCCAACGAGAGTCGCCCCGAACCGGTGAAGTCGCTACAATGCGGGCCACTTCACTTTCAGCTACCGGTCCTATGCCCATGTCGGATAAAGACACCACCCATTTCGGATACCAGACGGTCGCCACCGGCGAGAAACAGAAGAAAGTGGCCGATGTGTTCCACTCGGTGGCGGCAAAGTACGACCTGATGAACGATCTGATGTCGTTCGGCGTCCATCGGTTGTGGAAAAAGTACACCATCGAGCTGTCCGGCGTGCGCGCCGGGCAACGGGTGCTCGACATCGCCGGCGGAACGGGCGACCTGAGCTACGACTTTGCCCGCCGGGTCGGCCCCGAAGGCCAGGTCATCCTCGCCGACATCAACGATTCGATGCTCAAGGTCGGCCGCGACCGGCTGGCGGACCGGGGCATCGCCGGCAACCTGGAGACGGTCCAGGCCAACGCTGAAAGCCTGCCGTTTCCGGACAATCATTTCGACGTCATCACCATCGCCTTCGGTCTGCGCAACGTCACCCACAAGGAAAAAGCCCTGTCGGAAATGAACCGGGTGCTGAAGCCCGGCGGCCGACTGCTGGTGCTGGAATTTTCCAAACCTCGCAACGACCTGTTGAGCCGGGCCTACGATGTCTATTCCTTCAAGGCGCTGCCGCTGATGGGCCGCATGGTCACCGGCGACCCGGACAGTTACCGTTATCTGGCCGAATCCATCCGCATGCATCCGGATCAGGACACGCTCAAGGCAATGATGGAAGACGCCGGCCTCGCCCAGGTGCGCTACCACAACCTGACCGGCGGGGTCGTCGCCCTGCATCGAGGCGTGAAGGCATGAGTCTGCTGGCGTTGCCGCTGCAAACGGTGATCAACCGAGCGCTTGAGTACGACCCGGTCGCCCGACGGCGGCTGACCACCCTGGTCGGTAAAACCCTGATGCTGGAAACGAGTGAGCCCTCGCTTACCCTGGCGCTCACCATCGACGGGGACGAACATCAGGCCCGGGTGCTGGTCGACTTCAGTCGGCCGGACGAGGTGCATGCCCGGGTGTCCGGCCGTGCCAGCGATCTGTTCGCGGTTCTGCGCGCCCAGGACCGGACCCAGGCGATGATGGCCCACCACATCGACATCCAGGGCGATACCCGCACCTTCTTCACCCTGCAGGACATCCTGTCCGATCTCGATATCGACTGGGAAATGGCGCTGGGTGACCGGCTCGGCGATCTGCCGGCGCACCTGCTGGCCGACGGTTTGCGTTTTTTCGGTGGCATGGCCCGCGCCCAGACCCGATCGGTCGATCGCACCCTGCGCAATTACCTGCGCGAGGAGAGTGGCTGGCTGGTGCCCGCGTCACTCTGGCGGCACCATGCCGAGCAGGTTCACGCCACCCGGCTCGCCACCGACCGCCTGGCGGCGCGTGTCGCGCGTTTGAAACAGCGGCTCGAACGCCGCCCGGACGAGGGAGATACCGGCCGGTGACCCTGATCCGCCTGATTCGCATTGCCTGGGTACTCAGTCGCTACCGTCTCGATACGCTGCTTAACCATCAGCAGGTGCCCTGGCTGATCCGTTTTTCCCTGTGGTTCTTTCCGCTACGCTGGATCATTCCGGCGCGCGGCAGCGACGGCCGTCGCCTGCGCCTGGCGCTGGAAAGTCTGGGGCCGGTATTCGTCAAATTCGGTCAGATTCTGTCCACCCGGCGCGACTTGATGCCGGCGGAGATGGCCCAGGAATTGGCATACCTGCAAGATCGGGTGCCGGCCTTCCCGGGCAAACGGGCGCGCCATCTGGTCGAGGAAGCCCTCGGCGCATCAATCGAAACCCTGTTTCTGGAATTCGGTGAAGAGCCCATGGCTTCGGCCTCGGTGGCCCAGGTGCATGCCGCCAAATTGCCGGACGGTCAATCGGTCGTGGTCAAAGTCATCCGTCCGGCCATTCGTCGGGTCATCCTCAAGGACATCCGGTTGATGGAACTGATGGCGCGCCTCGTCAATACCATCCCGGACGGTCGCCGGCTGCGCCCGATCGAGGTTGTGGACGATTTCCGCAAGACCATCCTGGACGAACTGGACCTGCTCCGCGAAGGCGCCAACATGGCCACCTTGCGGCGCAACTTCGAAGGATCGGAATCGCTTTATGTGCCCTGGGTGCACTGGGATTACACCCGCCGGTCGGTACTGACCATGGAACGCATCAGCGGCATACCGGTGGCCGATGTCGAGCAGTTGCAGCAGGCCGGCGTCAACATGAAGCTGCTGGCCGAGCGGGGCGTGGAGATCTTTTTCACCCAGGTGTTCCGCGACTCCTTTTTCCACGCCGACATGCACCCGGGCAACATCTTCGTCAACCGGGCCCACCCCGAATCGCCCCAGTACATCGGCATCGACTGCGGCATCGTCGGGTCGTTGTCGCGCGAGGACCAGAGTTATCTGGCGCAGAACCTGCTTGCTTTCTTCAACCGGGACTATTACCGCGTCGCCGAGCTGCACGTCGAGTCCGGCTGGGTACCGGCGCACACCCGGGTCAACGAGTTCGAGGCCGCCATCCGCAGTGTCTGCGAGCCCATTTTCGAAAAGCCGCTGGCCGAGATTTCCTTCGGCCTGTTGCTGGTGCGACTGTTCCAGACCGCCCGCCGTTTCGACATGACGGTTCAGCCGCAACTGGTCTTGCTGCAAAAGACGCTGCTGAACATCGAAGGGCTGGGGCGCCAGCTGTACCCGCAGCTCGACCTCTGGGCCACAGCCAAGCCGTTCCTGGAAAACTGGGTGCGCGAACAGGTCGGCCCCGCCCGCTTTCTCAAGGCCGTCCAGCAACACGGGCCGGGCTGGATCGCCAAAGCCCCCCAGATGCCGGACCTGGTGCACGACACCCTGATGAACCTGCGCAAAGTGGGCGGTGTGGAGCAGCGTATCCAGGCCGAACTGCGCGAAGTCCGCGCCGAACAACAACGCGCTAACCGCAAGCTGACGCGGCGTCTGGTCGCGGCCGTGCTGCTTCTGTTTGTGTTCTGGACAGGCGATCCGGGGGCCTGGTTGCAAAGCCTGTCGCCAAAGCAATGGGCGGGCCTGGGGCTCGGCGCGGTTCTGCTGCTCTGGCCCTGACCAGTCGACCACAAACAGTAGGGTGGGTCGGTCCGTCTGGTCCGGCATCCCGGTTTCGGTCGCCCACCATGGACAGGCCGCACTACAACACCCTTGAATGGTGGGCAATGCCCACCCTACGAGTGGTCGGCGGCAGGACACCCAGGATTACGGGAAAACTGCAATAAAACGTTAAAGGTTGTGTCATATGCTCGATGTTCTGCAACAATTGTCCGAGACACTGGAGGCTCGCAAGGGCGCGGCGGCCGACGATTCCTACGTCGCCTCCCTCTACGCCAAGGGTCTGGACAAGATTCTGGAAAAGGTCGGCGAGGAAGCCTTCGAAACCGTGTTGGCGGCCAAAAACGCCTCCACGGACGCGGCGCAGAAAGACAAGCTGGTCTACGAGACGGCCGATCTGTGGTTTCACAGCCTGGTTATGCTGGCCGCGCTGGATCTGAAACCCGACGACGTTCTGAACGAACTCGCCCGTCGATTCGGCCTGTCCGGCCTGGATGAAAAGGCGGCCCGCGACCCCCAATAACAGGTCAGGGGCGGTTAAGCGTCTGCTACCTTAGTAGGAGAAGGACGCCATTCCATCCCGGTGCGGGAGCATCCGATTTTTTCGGGGGTTGACGCCGGCCCTGGTCTGACCGCAAATAGCACTTGATACAGAACCGTCACGTCACAGTGGCCGTTCACGAAGATTGACTGAGAGGATAAGAAGATGGGTTTTGGTGGTATCTCCATTTGGCAATTACTGATCGTCCTGGCCATCGTCATCCTGATTTTCGGCACCAAGCGGCTGAAAAGTCTGGGCGGCGATGTCGGTGGCGCGATCAAGAGCTTCAAGAAAGCCATGAACGAGGATGAGTCCAAGGACGACAAGAATGCGTCCGACAGCGAGGACAAAGCGGCGTTGGAGAAAAAAGACGCCGAGTTCTCCGAAGCGGACTCCGAGACCAAAAAAGAAACCGACAAGAGCACGCACTGAGCGGCTGAGAGAACCCTATGTTCGATATCGGTTTTACCGAGCTGCTGGTGCTGGCCATCATCGGCATCGTCGTGATCGGCCCGGAACGGCTGCCGGGTGTGGCCCGTACCATTGGGCGTGCGCTGGGTCAGGTTCGCCGCACTATGTCCAACTTTCAGAATCAGTTGGAGCAGGAGGTGAAACTGGACGAGTTGAACAAGAAGATCATGGCCGAGACCAAAGGCCAGACCTTCCGCAACAACGACGAACCGGCGCCGGCCAGCCACGACAGTGAGGATGCCGAAGTGCCGTCCACGCCGCCCGAGTCGGAGTCAAAGATGACCGACACGTCGAAACCGGCCGACCCATCCGCGGCGACCGAAACCGCTCACGAGAATGCCGACAACGATGAAGTCCGAAAACCCTGAAGATTCCTCCATGCCCCTGGTCGCGCACCTCAAGGAGCTGCGCGACCGGCTGGTCAAATCCCTGATCGTCGTGTTCGTGGTCTTTCTCGGCCTCTATTTCCTGGCCGGCGACCTCTACATGATTCTGGCCCGGCCGCTGGAGATCCTGTTGCCCGAAGGCGGCCAGTTGATCGCCACCGGCGTCGCCTCTCCGTTCTTTGTGCCATTGAAGCTGACCATCGTGCTGGCGATCTTCATATCCGTGCCCTATCTGTTGCACCAGATTTGGGGGTTCATTGCCCCGGCGCTGTACAAACACGAGCGCAAAGTGGCCATTCCGCTGTTCATCTCCAGCGTGTTGTTGTTCTACGCGGGCGTTGCCTTCGTTTACTTCGTGGTCCTGCCGCTGGTGTTCGGCTTTTTCACCTCGGTCGGGCCGGAAGACATCAATCTGATGCCGGACATCGGCAATGTTCTCGATTTCTGCCTCAAGCTGTTCTTCGCATTCGGGCTCGCGTTCGAGATCCCCATCGCCACCTTCCTGATGGTACGCGCCGGCATCGTCACGACCGAGGCTCTGGCCAGCAAGCGACCCTACATTTTCGTCAGTTGTTTCGTCGTCGGCATGTTGGTGACCCCGCCGGATGTGGTATCCCAATCCATCCTGGCGGTCCCCATGTGGCTGCTGTTCGAACTCGGACTGGTGTTCAGCCGCCTAATCCCGAAAAAATCCATAGAAGAAGCCGCCGAGGCTGAATAACCCCGGGAGCTCCGGCTTCTTTGACCAGTGCCTCGGGGGTCTACAGTGCCTCCGCCTTAGGTGCCTGGGTTGAGATTTTTGCCGATGGCCCGTGCCGGCTACCTGGGGTGTCTTCCCCGGGGTCGCCGTGAACCCATCCATGGGGGCTAGACGACGGCATCCATGCCGTCGACTCCCCCGGTGAAGACACCCCAGGCATCCGTCACTCAGAATATTGCCTGCTACTCCATTCCCTGCTTACGTATTGATTGAATTGGACTGATATCTAGAAGGGTCACAACCCCCCCCCAGATCGTATCCGTTGAAAAACAAAGTTGAATGGTAGCAAGGACTATCAGATGGACTGGATCTACGCATCGGGTTACTCAAACATCGTATAAATATGCCGAACTTGAAGGGATGGAACGTTGAAATTGGCACTGCTGCGAGTGCCAGGGGGCGGGGTAGGCTCAATCGGGGAAGTGGGCAGCATGGATGCTGCCGTCTAGCCTACATGGATGTATTCACGGCGACCCCGAGTGAGCCTACCCCGTCACCTGGTACGGGCCATATGCAAAATACTCAACCCAGGCACCAAGGCCGTACCACAGTAGTATCCAGAACCAGAGTAACTCAGGATTTGTGGTCGTCGTCTTTGTCGACAACCTCGCCCTCGATGACCCGACCGCTGTCTGAGCGGTTGGACGAGCCCGGGCGTTGTTGCTGGTAGCGGCGTTGCTGTTCCTCCCAGGCTTTCTGGAAGCGTGAGGCAAAGAGCGGGCGGCCGGTCAGCTTCATCTTGATGGCGTTGATCGCGGCCAGACCCACGCCGATGGCGGCGAAGGCCAGGAAGACAAACATCCCGATCCAGAAGAGAAAGACGAGCAGGGCGAGGCCGAGGATGGCGGCCAGCAAGCGCATGACGGGTGACATGGTGTTTAACCTTGATAGCAAAATGAACGGACGGGTCATGGGTACCTCTATCATTGATCCTAGTCGATCAATGCGGTTTACACTGACACAATGCAACCGACAGCGCACGGCCATTGGTCATTTTTTTGCGGTCGTTTACGCACGGTTTTCAGGATTGGGAGGGGATTATGACACAGCAACCGATTCGTTGGGGCATCCTCGGTGCCGGCAACATTGCCCATAAACTGGCCGATGCCGTCCGCTACGATGCGGACAGCCAAATGGTGGCCTGCGCCTCAAGGACACCCGGCAAGGCTCGATCATTTGCCGAAAACTATGATATCGATGCATATGATAGTTATGAAGCATTGCTGGAGCGCGATGACATCGATGTGGTCTATATCGCCACCACCCACAACTTTCACCATGATAACGGCCGCTTGGCGCTGGCGTACAACAAGCCGATCCTGATGGAGAAGCCTTTTACCGTGAACGCTTCCGAGGCGGATGACCTGATCAGCGAGGCGCGCGCCAAAGGGGTGTTTCTGATGGAAGCCATCTGGACCCGGTTTCTGCCGGCGCAGCGGGCGCTGCGACAGCAATTGCGCGAGGGCATCGTCGGTGAGGTGAAGCACCTGACGGCGAGCTTCGGCGGTTTCGCGCCCCCGCATTACGCACCGCGCATCAAGGATCCGGAACTGGCCGGTGGGGTGACGCTGGATATGGGCATCTATCCGATTTCACTGCTGTGTTATCTCGTCGGTGAACTGCCGAATGAGATCGAGTCGATGTGCCGGTTCAGCGACCGGGGGGTGGATGAGATCGCCAGCTATCTGTTCCGGTTTCCGTCCGGTGCCACGGCCGTGATTTCGACCAGTTTCAACCTGAAGATGAAGCAGGAGGTCATGGTCTACGGCAGCGAGGGTTACATCGAGTACCCCAATTTCCAGTCTGGCCCGGAATTCATCCACCACCGCCACGACGGCACCAACGAGATTCTTGACAGTACCTCTCACCCCTACATGCATGAGGAAAACGGCTTTGTTTACGAAGTCGCCGAGGTGGCCCGCTGTCTGCGCGCCGGCGAGACCGAAAGCCCGGTGATCCCGTTGGACGAGAGCCGGGCGATCATGGCGGTGATGGATAAGATGCGGGCCGATTGGGGGTTGAAGTACCCATTCGAGTGACGGCTCCGGGTGGGCATTGGCCACCATCGGGGTGTCATTCAACCACCCGAATTTGAAAAATAGCCAATGGTCGGCCGTTGCGGTCTCATACCAATGGTGGGCGGTGCCCACCCTACGAGCCCGCGGCGTCAATCCCTGTAGGGTGGGCAACGCCCACCGGGGGAGATTACCGAGCCTCACCAGACGTGCCGACCTACCCTACAAACCCTCGGCTTCCCGGATCTCGGCCAGTTGCTCGCGGGCGATGTTCAATCCGCCTTCGGTCTTGTCCGCGTTGATCACGCCGTCGCCGTTTTCGTCGATGCCGTGGATCATGGCGTTCACCAACCAGGCCATGGCCTGAAGATCTTCCTCCGCGCCGGCCACGGAGTCGGCTTCGAGCACCGCCTTGCCACGCCGTACCGCTTTTTTGGCCAGCGATTCGGCGTTTTTCAACGGGTTACGCACCGACAGGTTGTTGTTGATGATGTTGTCCGAGGCGCCGGGGGATTGGGCGGCATAGAGCATGTGTTTCTCGGCGCCGTCGGTCCCTTCGATCACACCAAAACCGGCACCCGGCCCACTGGCCTGTTCCTCGGGATCGAGCGCGTGAATCACGTGGCCGACGTGCTGTTTCAGCGTATCCAGGTTGCCGCCGTGGTCGAGCGCGAGGGTCATGTGGGTTTCCGCGACAGTGGCTTCGTTTATCGCGGTGGTCAGCAGTCCGAGCTGGTTGGGCGTTTCCGGCCATTCGGTGCCAACGTGATCAAGGTGCATGTGGGCGACGTTCATCGTCGATTCGGCCTGGACGGCGGCACTGAGGGCGATCAGGACGCCCAGGGTGGGAACGAGTTTCATCCGTGTGTCTCCGTGATTGTTGTTAGGTTCATTACCTAAACGACACAGATACACGATTGGATGCATTTTTTACATGTGAATTTGTCATCCGGACCCTTGTCAGTCTGAAATCGCTTCGGTAGACTCCAAAAAGTTACCGGTAACATCATTGGCTATGTTACCGGTAACTTTTGCGGTATACTCGTTTCATATCAACCGCACCACAACAACAAAGAACGCGCAGGAGACAGTGATGAAAACGACTCAGACATGGCTTATCGGTTTGGCCAGTGCCGCCATGGCATTCGGTGCCCAGGCGGCGGACTACAGCTTCAAATTCCAATCGTCCGACCCGTCCGGGGTCAAGAATTTCGAAATCAAACAGCAATGGGCCGAGCGTGTCGAACGCATGAGCGGCGGTCGGGTCGAGATCGAGATCCTGCCCGTAGGCTCGGTGGTCAGTCACACCGAAACGCTGGATGCCATCGAAATGGGCATTCTCGACGGCCACATCTCGGTGACCGGCTATTTCTCCGGCAAGGATCCGGCTTTCGGCCTGATCGGCAACACCGTCGGCGCCTGGTCCAGCCCGGACCAATTGATCGATTACATTTACTACGGCGGTGGCTATGAGTTGATGAACGAACTCTATGAGCCCTATGGCGTGAAGTTCGTCGGTGGCGGCGCCACGGGTCTGGAAGCCTTCGTGTCGAAGAAACCGCTCGATGGTGTCGACGATCTCAAGGGCCTCAAGCTGCGTGCCCCCGAAGGCTTGGTGCAGTCCGTCTTCGCGGCGGCCGGGGCTTCTCCGGTCAACCTGCCCGGGTCCGAAGTTTTCACCGGCCTGAGCAAGGGCGTGATCGATGCGGCCGACTACACCGTCTTCTCCACCAACCATTCCGCCGGTATGCATGAAGTGGCCCCGCACCCGGTGTATCCCGGTTTCCACTCCCTGCCGTTGCTGGAAGTGGTGATGAACCTGGAAGAATGGAACGAACTGCCGGAAGACATTCAGGCCATCCTGACGGTCTCGGCGCGTGATTTCGCCAACGACATCAGCACCCAGCTGGCGATGGCGGACGTCGATGCGGTGAAAGAGGCCCAGGCCAATCCGGATATCACCATCCACAACTGGTCCGATGCCGAACGCAAGGAATTCCGCGCCATTGCCCGCACCCAGTGGGAAGCCTATGCGGAACAGTCCCCCAACGCCCAGAAGGTGTACGACTCCGTGACCGCCTTCCTGGAATCCCAAGGCCTGCTGTAACACGGATGACGGATGGGAGACCGCAACGCCACTGGCGTTGCCCCTCCTGTCCCATCCGACGTGTGGGAGCATACTCATGACCGAATCCCATCCACCGGAATCGCTGTCCGAGATCGACTCGGAACGGGCGAGCAATGCCCTGGACCGGGGCATTGTCTGGCTGGGCCAGAAACTCAGCCTGGTCTTCGCGCTGGTGGCCGTGGTGTCCTGCTACGAAATCGCCCGGCGCTATCTGTTCGACGATCCGACCATCTGGGTGCATGAAACCGCCACCTTTCTCGGCGGCGCGTTGTTCATTCTCGGCGGGCTGTACGCCCTCGCCACCGATCGTCATGTTCGCGTGGTGCTGGTTTACGACGCTGTCTCGGACAAGGCGCGCACCGCGCTGCGCATCGTGCACCACCTGTTCGGTCTCGCCTTCAGCGGCATGATGCTGTTCGCCAGCTGGACCATGGCACGCAAGGCAGTGCTGGCGCCCTGGGGCGACATCCGTTTCGAGACGTCCGGCTCGGCCTGGAACCCGCCGTTTCCGGCGTACATCAAGGTGCTGATCCTGGTGGCCTTCGTGGTCATGACCGTGCAATTCATCCTGCATCTGGTGCGGGATATCCGACTGTTGAGGAAGGCCTGATGTTTGAATTGTCCTCGATCGGCATCGCCTGGGGCAGCCTGTTGATGCTGGCGCTGATGATCGGTCTGTTGCTGACCGGCATGCAGCTCGCCTTTGTCACCGGCTTTGTCGCCCTGGTGTTCGCGCTGGGCTGGTTCGGCCCGAACGCGCTCGGCATCGTCAGCAGCCGGCTCTACAGTTTCATCGGCAGTTACGTCTTCCTGGCCGTGCCCATGTTCGTGTTGATGGCGGCGCTGCTCGACCATTCGGGCATCGCCCGCGACCTGTTCGACGCCATGAGCCGGCTCGGTCGCAAGCTGCGTGGCGGCGTCGCCATTCAGACGCTGGTGGTTGCGGTCATTCTCGCCTCCATGTCCGGTGTGATCGGCGGCGAAACCGTCCTGCTCGGCATTCTCGCCCTGCCGCAAATGCTGCGTCTGGGTTACGACCGGCGTCTGGCCATCGGCACCACCTGCGCCGGCGGCGCGCTGGGCACCATGTTGCCGCCGAGCATCGTGCTGATCATCTATGGTTTGACCGCCAACGTGTCCATCGGCGAACTGTTCAAGGGCGCGTTCCTGCCGGCCCTGATTCTGGCATTGCTCTACATGGGCTATGTGTTGACCCGGGCGCATCTGAACCCGTCGATGGCGCCATTGCCGTCCGATCAGGCCGACGAAGACGACACCCCGGCGCCCAATTTCTTCAAGGCGCTGTTCTTCCCGGTCCTGTCCGTCATGGTCGTACTGGGCAGCATCTACACCGGCGTCGCCTCGGTGACCGAAGCCTCGGCCTTGGGGGTACTCGGCATCGCATTGAGTACCCTGATTCGCGGTGAACTGAATTACGCCATGATCCGCAAGGCCTGCATCACCACTTTGCGGACCTGCGGCATGATCATCTGGATCGGCATCGGCGCCACCGCCCTGGTGGGCGTCTACAACCTGATGGGCGGCATCGAATTCGTGCGCGACACCGTCTTCGCCGTCAGCGGCGGCCACGGTCTCGCCACCATCCTGTTCATGATGCTGATCCTGCTGGTGCTGGGCATGTTTCTCGACTGGGTCGGCGTCGCCCTGCTGACCATGCCGATCTTCGTGCCCATCGTGAAGGAACTGGGTTACGACCCGATCTGGTTCGGCGTGGTGTTCTGCATGAACATGCAGGTGTCCTTCCTGTCGCCACCGTTCGGTCCGGCCGCCTTCTATCTGAAATCGGTCGCGCCCAAAGACATCTCCCTGGGCGAGATCTTCCGTTCGCTGTTGCCGTTCATCGGGCTTCAACTGGTCGCTCTGGCGCTGTTGATCGCCTTTCCGCAACTGGCGCTCTGGTGGCAATAACAAGGATGGAATGAATGAACTCGAACAGTATCGTGGTTATGGGCGTCTCCGGCAGCGGCAAAAGCCTGATCGGCGCCCAGCTGGCGGACCGGCTGGGCCAGCCGTTTTACGACGCCGACGACTTTCACAGCCCGGCCAATGTGCGCAAGATGGCGAACGGCATCCCGCTGTCGGATGCCGACCGGGAGGGCTGGCTGACCGACCTGGCCGGCCTGATCGAACGCCACGACGGCCTGGTCCTGGCCTGCTCCGCTCTGCGTCGCGCCTACAGGGACCGGCTGCGCCGGGCGCGACCGGACCTGACTTTTTTGTACCTGGACGGCGACATCGACACCATCTGGGAACGGCTCGACCGCCGCGAGGACCACTATTTCAACGGCCGCGCCATGCTCGAAAGCCAGTTCGCCCAGCTCGAACCCCCGAGCGACGACGAAGCGATCCGCATCGACATCCGGCAGTCCGCCGAACAAGTCCTAACCCAATGCTTGGCAGCAGTGTATAAAGGATTGAATCGGACCAATCCGAGACGATAGTCGGACCCCGAGGCTCGGTTATTGGTGGGCGGTGCCCACCCTACTCGACGTGACCGTAGGGTGGGCACCGCCCACCGGGGGAAGCAAACAAACCGCCGATATTTCCACTGCCCCCAAAGCACCCAACGCCCACACCCTGTATGATAGCGAGCGGTTGTATCAGGAAAACGTTCGGAGACGTGTGAAAAAACGACGCCCCACCCTGCAGGACATCGCCGACCAGGTCGGCGCCACCAAGATGACCGTCAGCCGGTGTCTGCGCGACCCGGAAACGGTCTCCGAAGGCTTGCGCGAACGCATCTTCGAGGTGGCCGAACAGCTTGGCTATATTCCCAACCGCGGACCCGACATCCTGTCCAAGTCGACCAGTCGCGCCATCGGTGTCCTGCTGCCGTCGCTGACCAACCAGGTCTTCGCCGACGTCATCAAGGGCATCGAAACCGTGACCGAACCGCTCGGTTACCACCTGATGCTGGCGCACTACGGCTACAGCCAGGAGCTGGAAGAACGCAGCCTGGCATCCCTGCTCAGCTACAACGTCGACGGCGTCATCCTGTCCGAAAGCCAGCACACCGAACGCACCTTGCGCATGCTGGAAACCGCCGGCATTCCTACCGTCGAAATCATGGATACCCACAGCCACGCCATCCACCAAGCGGTCGGTTTCGACAACGTCGAAGCCGCCTACGAGATGGTGCGCACCATGATCGAACGCGGTCGCCGGCACATCCTCTACCTCGCCGTGCGACTCGACGCCCGGACCCTGCAACGCCAGGAAGGTTACAACCGGGCCATGACCGAGGCGGGTCTGACACCGCAGACACTGCGACGCTCCGAACGGTCCTCCTACAGTGTCGGCGCCACCCTGATGGACGAAATTCTGGAACACCATCCCGAGGCCGATGGCCTGTTCTGCACCAACGACGACGTCGCCGTCGGCGCCTATTTCGAATGCCTGCGACGCGGCGTCACCGTTCCCGGGCAGATGGCGATCGCCGGTTTCCACGGCCACGACGTCGGCCAGGTCATGGCACCGAGGCTGGCCAGCGTGGTCACTCCGCGTGAAGCCGTCGGCGAACGCGCGGCGCGGGAGTTGTTGCAGCGATTGCAGGGACAGGCGGTCAAAGAAACGGCTATCGATCTCGGCTATCGGATCGAGGTGGGAGGGACCATTTGACCGACGGTCGGGACTCTCAGTGCTCCGTCACTTTCCGATACAGGGCATCCGGAGCAAGGTCCGCTTCATTGGGCCAACAGACAGCGCCGAATTCATCCACGCTGACCTGGGCGAAGTAGTCGGGATCCTTTAGGGGCTCGAACATGGGGCCGAACAAGCGATCACACAGGTCGACCTCGCCCCGAGTACCGTCATCGAAAGTCAGGTCCAGTATATATCCCGGTTTCGCTTGTACATTGACTACTCTGGTCATAGCGTTTACTCCAGCGGTTCAATCTTGTGCAATGGCTCATGCTTCTCCGCCTTCTCCCAGTCCGCCATCAGATCATCCCGATGTTCGATAGCCCACTCTGTAACCAGATATCGGGCTCGACGAGGTAGGGACCCTTCCATCATTTCCAATGTCTGAATGTTTATCAGGGCTTCCTGTCCATTGTAATACGCGTGGAAGTGAGGTGGATTGTGGTCGTCATAATACATTCTGATCAGTATCCCAAAGAACTCACTGATGGTAGGCATCGGTCCTGACTCCTTTTCCGGTTGATGATCGTCCTTTGCCAATGCCTTTCAGTATAACCCTGGGTATGAGTTCTTACATTAGAATTTGATACAATGTATCATTATTGGCCGAATTCGAATTTTTAATGAGACCGAGCCGTCCGCAAGATGATCTGTCGCACTTACACCGCGTTGCCTGTATGCCTGTTGCTGGCCGTCTGCCTGGTGCAGTTCGGCTCGGCCGTGCAATGGCATGAGCTGGAGCATCTGGGCGAGCGGCTGACTCAGGTGGAGGTCCCGAACAGTGAGCCGGATGGTTCGGACGATAGCGTACACGGCCTCTGTAAAGTGTGCGTGTCGTTGAAGACCCTGGCTCTGGCCGATTCATCGGTTAAGCTCTATAAAGACACCGATCTTCACTCGGTTCTCCGGCTCAAGGAGACCGCCGGATCCTCTTTTACCCCCGATTGGCCGCCGACAGCACGGGGACCGCCCACCTGGTAGGCTGCCCGAGAACAGTCGGTAGGTTGGATTAGCGCGTGAGCGCGTAATCCAACATCCAGACTGCACCAACAAAGAATCTGTTGGTTTACGCCTTGGACAACCGGAGCGTTTTTCTCGGACAGCCCCCTCTACCCGACAGTGCGCAACCGCCTGAACCCAGGCCTCTCAATTAGTGTGTACAAGCAAGGATCACCGATGAAAACTTCCCTTCTAGCGATAGCCGTGGCCGGCGTCGCTGTCTCCGCCCAAGCCGAAACCCAGCGTCAGCACGACGCCCATGAGCACGGCGCGGCCAGCTTGCTGGTTTCCGCCGAGGGCTCCGAACTGGTCATCACTCTGGACTCACCGGCCTACAATCTGTTCGGATTCGAACACGCGCCGTCCACGGACGCACAAAAGGTTGCCGTCGAGGAAGGTCTGGCGCGGTTGAACGCCGGCGCCGAGCTGTTGACCGTCAACCGTTCGGCCGCCTGCGAGCTGGAAGACAGCCATGTCGAAACGGCGCTTGCCTCGGACGAAGGCCATGAGGACGAATACCATGGCGGCGATGAGCATGGTCACGAAGAGCAACATCACGACGACCATGACCACGACGATGAGCATCACGACGAGGACGAACACGGTCATGAGGAAGACCATCATGACGAACGCGAAGCTGAAACCAAAGGCGGCCACAGCGATGTCGTCGTCGAATGGCACTTCCATTGCGACAATCCGGCTGACCTGACCGGGATCGACGTCGGGCTCTTTGACGTCTTCCCGAACCTGATGGACCTGGATGCCCAGTACCTGCTGGACAACGCCCAGGGCGCACAGGAGCTGTCGCCCGCCAATCCGTCGCTGCGTTTCTGAACCAGGAGGATGATATGACCCAGGCACTGTCCATCGATTCCCTGCGCTTCAACTGGCCCGGCCAACAGGCGCCCCTGTTGCGGATCGAGGCCCTGACCCTGACCCAGGGCGACTCGCTCTTTGTCCAGGGGGCCAGTGGCAGCGGCAAGAGTACGCTGCTGAACCTGATGGCCGGTGTCCTGGTGCCGCAGGCCGGTGAAATCCGATTGCTGGACCAGCCGATTTCCCGCCAGCGCGGCAAGGCGCGGGACCGATTCCGCGCCGACCACATCGGTTACATTTTCCAGCAGTTCAATCTGCTGCCGTATCTCTCGGTTCAGGGCAATGTGATGCTGCCGGCGCGGTTATCCCGACTGCGCCGACAACGCGCCCTGGATCAGCATCAGACACTGGAGTCGGCGGCCGCGCACTGGCTGTCCCGGCTGAACATTCCCGAATCGCTCTGGTCGCGACCGGTATCGGCGCTCAGCGTCGGCCAGCAGCAGCGGGTCGCCAGTGCCCGGGCACTGATCGGCTCGCCGGAGCTGGTGATCGCGGACGAACCGACCTCGGCGCTCGATCAGGACAATGTGGATAACTTTATGAAGGTGCTGACCGAACAGTGCCGGTCCATCGGCAGTTCCCTGGTGTTTGTCAGTCACGACCGCCATCTGGCCGCCTGGTTCGACCAACACCTGACGCTGGATGCCGCGCGGAACGCGGAGGTGGCCTCATGAACTGGTTGTCCCTCGCCCTGCACAGCCTCTGGAACCGCCGCGCCACCGCGATACTGACCGTCTTCATGGTCGCGCTCAGCCTGTGCATGCTGCTGACCGTCGACCGGGTGCGTCAGGACACCCGGTCCAGCTTCGCCAACACCCTCTCCGGTACGGACCTGATCGTCGGCGGCCGCACCGGCGGGTTGAACCTCTTGCTGTACACCGTCTTCCGCATCGGCAACGCCACCAACAACATCAGCTGGCAGACTTATCAGGACATCCGCGCCAACGACGCCGTGGCCTGGACGGTACCGATCTCGCTCGGCGATTCACACCAGGGCTTTCGCGTGCTCGGCACCACCAACGACTATTTCGACCACTACCAGTACGGTCGCAAACAGCCGTTGGAACTGGCTGAAGGCCGCGCTTTCGAGGGCGTATACGAGGCCGTGCTCGGGGCCGAGGTCGCCGAGACACTGGGTTACGAACCGGGGCGGGAGATCGTCGTCTCCCACGGTCTGGGACGCACCTCCTTCGAGAACCATGACGACAAACCCTTCACCGTGGTCGGCATTCTCGAACCGACCGGCACCCCGGTCGACCGGACCCTGCACGTGCCACTCGAGGGCATCACCGCCATGCATGTCGACTGGCAGGCGGGCGTCAAGGTGCCGGGTTTGAACATAAGCGCGGACGAAGCGCTGGAACGGGATCTGACCCCCGAGTCGATTACCGCCACACTGGTCGGGATGAAATCGCGCATCCAGACCTTTCAGTTCCAGCGACGCATCAATGAGTATCGCCAGGAACCACTCAGTGCCATCATACCGGGAGCGACCCTGCAGCAGCTGTGGCAGATGATCGCCATTGCCGAAAACGCCCTGATCGCTGTCTCCGCCATGGTGGTGGTCACCGGCATGATGGGCATGGTGACGGTGATTCTCGCCGGATTGAACGAGCGCCGCCGGGAAATGGCCATTCTGCGGGCCCTGGGCGCCCGGCCGCCGCATATACTCGGCCTGCTGGTGCTGGAATCCGGCTTTTACGGTGTGATCGGGCTTGTTCTGGGGCTGGCGGTGCACTGGGGCCTGATGGCCGTCGCCGGACTCTGGGTGCAACCGGCCTACGGCATCGAACTGACCGTGGGCTGGCCCGAACCGACGTTGTTGATCGCTCTGGCCGTGTTCCTGACCATCAGTTTTCTGGTGGGTCTGGTACCGGGCTGGAAAGCCTACCGGCAATCGCTCAGCGATGGCCTGACGGCGCGAACCTGAGGAGTCGTTATGATTTATAGAATCGTGGTTTTGATTGGCCTCGTACTGGGCGGCCAGGCGTTGGGCGCGGGACGCGACCCGGTGGAATTGCGCTGGGACGATCTGGTGCCGGCGGACTTCAGCTTTCAGAGCGTGCGCGAGCAAATCGACTACAGCCAGTACGACCTCGACGACCTGTCGGACGAGGATGCCGAAGCCCAGCGCCTGTTCGAGGACATGAAACAGCTGCTGGCCAACGCGCCGGTGGTGGACCGCTTCGCCGGCGTGAACGTGCGCCTGGCCGGCTTTGTGGTCCCGCTCGATATGGACGGTGACCGGGTGCTGAATTTCCTGCTGGTGCCCTACTTCGGCGCCTGCATCCACACCCCGCCGCCGCCATCGAACCAGATCGTTTACGTGCAGACCCAGGGCGGGTTCGAGTTGCCGTCGCTGGACGAACCGATGTCGGTGACCGGTACGATGATGATCGAACATCATGTCTCGGAACTGGGCAGTGCCGGCTATTCCCTGTACGCGAGCGACGTGGCGCCGTTCCTCTAGTTGAGTGCTTCGGCACCGGGAGGGGTCAGAACGACTCCCCCGCCAGGTTCAACTGCCAGGACAGGCCAAAGCGATCCTCCACCCAGCCGAAGCGTGGACTGAAGCCGTAGTAATCCAGCGGCATCAGTATTTTTCCTTCCTCGGAGAGGGTATCGAACAGTTTTTGTTGTTCGTCGGCGTTGTCACATTCCACGAACAGCGAGACGGAGGGCGTGAAACCGAAGTTGTGCTTGACCGGGCTGTCGATGCAATCGAACAACTGACCGCACAACGAGAACTGCGCGCGTTTAACCGCCCCCTGCCGGCCTTGTTCACCGGCACTGTAGCGTTCCAGTTGAATGATGCCGGCACTGTCGAACAAAGACGTGTAGAAGTTCATGGCTTCTTCGGCGTCACCTTCGAACATCAAATGCGGCGTTACGGACGTTGCCATGACGAATCCCTCCTCGTTGGTTCAACGAAGGGTCGGCCCGAATGGGTCCGACGCGTCTGTCGTATCCCACAGTCTAGCCGAATTTGGCTAGCGCGCTTCCAGATCCGGACTGAACAGCAGATCCAGGTAATTTCGGTAGTGCCGGAGCTGCTGGGCCACGACCTGTGGATCCCGATGGGTCTTGGAGACGATGAAGGCCCCTTCGAACACCACGGTAATGGCGTCGGCCAGGCTGCCAAGATCGACATCGAGGCGGGGTGGATAGCGTTTGGCCACAACGGACAGCAATTGGCTGATTTCCGTGCGCCAGGTCTGCATGTTGCGCACGATGACCTCGTGAATCCGCGCATCGAACAAATCCGACTCATAGCAATAGGACGCGAACAGGCAGCCGGGATACGGCTCGGTCAGCGCGCGGGCCGATTCCTCGAACAGGGACACGAAGATGAGCAATTGCTGCAGCGGGTCCCGGCTCAGCGTCCTCGCCCGCTCGAGATTGCCGTGCAAGTGAGACAGATCCAGCTCGCTGTAGCGGTCCACCAGCGCTTCGGCCAAGGCCTGCTTGGTGTCGAAATGATAGAAGAACGAGCCCTTGGTCACCTGGGCACGTTCGAGAATGCGGTCCACCGAGGTTGCGGCGAACCCTTTTTCCAGGATCAAGGCTTCCGCGGCATCCATGATGCGCAGCCGCGTGGACGAACCGTCTCTGGGCATGGGTGCTTCCAACAACTGAGTTGTCCTGAAAAGTAGTAGACTGACTGGTCGGTTTCAAGCTTCTAACACCCTGTCCAATACCCGCTTACCTGCATTACACGCCGTAACAACGACGTACTTGATCCAGTTGAGTGTCCTTCTATTTTTATACCAACCAGTTGGTATGTTACGAAAACCGATGGGAGGAGCGCTGATGACCACGCAACAAGAACAGTCCCCGACACCGACAGAAACGGTCCACCGGGCCGAGTCTCTGGAGCGGACGGTGTTGGTAGAGCTTCATACCGCCGCCGATTCGCAACTGATTGATCGCCTGGGGCTGGAGCTACCGGGCGGCGACTCACAGGATTCCTATCGCAATCTGTTGAAAGCCGGATTCGCGCACGAGAATGTCGCGCCCGCATCCGGCTGACCAAGACCGAAAGGGAGGCCTTATGTCCAACCTGAACGCAGTGACTTTGAACGGTGACGCCACAGCATTAGCCGACGACGCGGTAACGCAGCTGCGCGCCGAGTTCGATGGTGATGTCATCACACCCGAACACCGCGATTACGACGACGCCCGCCGGGTCTGGAACGGCGAGATCGACCGTCGTCCGGCTCTGATTCTGCGCTGCCGCCACGCCGGCGATGCAGCGACGGCGGTGCGCTTCGCCGCTCGTCATGAACTGCTGACCGCCGTGCGCGGCGGCGGCCATAATGTCGGGGGTCTGGCTGTGTGCGACGGTGGCTTGGTGATCGACTTGAGCCCGATGAAAGGCATCGAACTGGATGCCGGGCAACGACGCATCCGGGTCGATGCCGGCGTGACCTGGGCCGAGCTGGACGCCGCCACCCAGAAAGTCGGCCTGGCGGTGCCGGGTGGCGTGGTGTCCACCACCGGCGTCGCCGGTTTGACCCTGGGCGGTGGCATTGGCTGGTTGCGCCGCGCATTCGGGCTCAGTTGCGACAACGTCCGGGCGCTCGATGTGGTCACCGCCGATGGCGAGCTCCGCACGCTGGATGCCCGTCACGAGCCGGAATTGTTCTCGGCGATTCGCGGTGGCGGTGGCAACTTCGGCGTGGTGACCCGGTTTGAATTCGACTGTCACCCGGTTGGGCCGGACGTGATGTTCGTCGCCGCCTTTTATCCGTCCGAACAGGGTGTCGATGTGCTCAAGCGATACCGTGCCTTTACGGAAACCGCGCCGGATGCCGTCAGTTCGTTCGCCATCTGCGGCACCATTCCGGACGAACCCGATTTCCCGACCGAACTGCATGGGCGTGACTATGTGCTGATCGCGGCCTGTTATGCCGGGGAGGCCGAAACGGGTGCCCGAACCTTGCAGCCGCTGCGAGAGCTCGGAACGCCCATGCACGATATGAGCGACGTCATGCCGTTCGTCGATGTCCAGCAACTGCTGGATGGCGACTACCCCGAGGGCCGGCACTATTACTGGAAGTCACTCTATATGACGGCGCTTTCGGATGACGCCATCGAGCAGGTCCTGTCACTGGCCGGAGAGCGCCCGTCGTCGCTGACCACAGTGGACATCTGGCATTTGGGCGGCGCCATGGCCCGCGCCAATAGTGGCGACACCGCGTTCGAGCATCGCGCGCCCGAATACCTGTTGGGCATCGAATCCAATTGGGACGACCCGCGCGAGTCCGACACCAACATCGACTGGACCCGGCAGACGTGCGAGCGTATGGGCGCCTATGCCGAAGACCGGGGGTACCTGAACTTCGAGCCGATCGACGCCGAGGCGATCGATAAAACCTACCCTCAGGGTTACCGGCGTTTACGCGCGCTCAAGGCGCAGTGGGACTCGAAAAATCTGTTCCGGATGAACCACAACATCAAACCCGGCTGACTTCAGGTTCATTGGGCCTAGTGCGGAGGTTTAATGGGAGAGGCGTTCAATTAATCTATAAAAATTATTGGATAAACCCATAAAAACTATAATTTATATATGGTCAGAGCAGGCGCAGACTGGTGCCAACAGTTAAGCACATGGAGCCTCACATGATTCGCAGTATCCACGGTTTTGGTCTGTCCCTGCTCGTCGGCCTGGCGTTGTTGGGCCGTTTGGGCGCCGCCCCGCCCCCGGACGGCCTGCGTATTTCGCTGATCAAAACCGCCCAGTCCTCCGGCGCGGCCGAGGCGTTGGTCGTCAAAGGCGGCCGCCTGTTTACGGAGCGGCATCTTATTCACGCCGCCTTACTGGTCGAGCATCCCGACGGGCGTTTTCTGTACGATACCGGTCTGGGGCGAACCACGAACGACGCCTTCGCCGATAACCGTTGGTGGCATCGCTCCCTGCTCGACTACGAGCAGTTGAACCCGGCCGTCGACCAGCTGCGCGAGGCCGGTTACACCCGGGACGACATCGACTTCATTATTCCCAGCCATCTGCATTGGGACCATGTCGGCGGGCCGCCGGATTTCCCGCAGACGCCGGTCTGGGCGCCGCAGCAGGCCCTGACCGAAGCCGAACACGGTCATCGTCCGGCGTTTCTGGTCGAGCAGATCAACGCCGCCGGAGACTGGACGACCCTCGAATTGACCGGTCCGGCTTATCGGGGCTTCGGACCCAGCCTCGACCTGTTCGGAGACGGCCGACTCATCCTGGTCGATCTCAGCGGTCATGCGCATGGTCAGGTCGGCCTCTTCATTCATCTCGATTCCGGTCGCGACCTGTTTTTCATCGGCGACACCAGCTGGACCCTGCGCGGTGTCGAACAGGCGCAGCCCAGGCCCAAGCTGGTACAATGGCTGGCCGGGGTCGATGCGGATCGCGAGCAAAATCTGTCGGTGCTCCAGCGCATTCATCGGCTCAGTCGTGACCAGCCGGACCTGGATATCATCCCGGCCCACGATGAGTTTGTCGCCGACACCCTGGCCCGTTTTCCGCAATTCGAGGACTGACTCCGCATGGACCTACGCAGCCTGCGCTACTTCGTGTCGGCCGCCGAGCAAGGCAGCATCACTGCTGCGGCCGACCAGTGCCACGTCGCCCAGCCGTCCATTTCCAACGCCATTGCCCAACTGGAAAGCGAATTCGGTCTCCGGTTGTTCAGTCGGGGCAAGAAAGGGGTCGCACTGACTCCGGACGGACAGATCTTCCTGAGCGAAGCCAATCGATTACTGACCTCCGCGCGGCAGATGGAAGCCCGCTTCAAAGCAACCTCGAAGACGCCCTTGCACCTGGGCATCCATTCTCAGCTGGCGAGCCACGACAGTGGCTACCTGCTGCAAGTGGTCGCCAAAACACTGGGCGATTATCGTCTGGACGTACAGGTAAGCCCGGCGCAAGCGCCCGACCTCTGGCTGACCAGTGCTCGCCTGTGTCCGACGGAATATCGATTCATCCCCTTGCTGGATCAGGAATATCGGCTCCTGGCACCCACGGCCTGGCCCATCGCCAAACCGGTCCGCATGGAGGACGTGCTGGTCTATCCCTGGATCGATCGTCTCGATTGTGAATTGCGGGACCATTTCCTGGACCTGGTGCCGATGCTGGCCGAACGTACCCAGCTCAAAGTCGATACCGAGGACCTGGCCGTCAGCCTGGTGCGTCACCGGCAGGGCGTCACGGCCATGGCCGTCAGCGACGATATCGAGGACCAATGGCCGGACCTGCAATGCCTGCCGTTGGGCGATGTCATGCCGGAACCGTTCAGGATCCGGCGACTGGGCGTGGCGTTGCACCCGAAGACCGACCCCGATGTCGCCCGGCTTTTGGGTCGCTGAGTGGTGTCACAACCGCCAGTATTGAGGGTGCGCTGAAACCAGCTCGCCCGCGTCGTCCCAATCCTCCCAGCCGGTGAATGCGATGGGCGATTCCCGATCCAGCCTAGGCAGTCTGCTCTCGGACAGCTTCCTGGATGCCGGAGTTGGTAGTTACCGGTCCACCTGCTAACGTGAGACTGGATTAAACTGAATCGAGGGGTGCTTGCCTCATGAGTCGACTGACCAAGCTGGTGTTGGACGTGCTCAAGCCCCACCAACCCAATTCGCTGGATTTCGCCAGACTGTTGGCTGAATCCGCCGAGGGCATGGTGGTGCACCTGGAGATGGTTGAGATGGACGAAAAGACGCACTCGCTGCGACTGACCTTCACCGGGGAACACCTGGATTTCGAGGCCATCGAAAAGGCCATCGATGAACAGGGGGCGTCGCTGCACAGCATCGATGTCGTGGAATACCGAACCACCGAATGAATTGGGTTAAACGGATACTGCGCCTGGCTGAATTTTCCGAGGGGGCCGGCATCGCCCGACGCTATTTCGTGGTCAATGGTTTTGACGGCGCCTTGTCGATGCTGGGTATCATCACCGGTTTTTTCCTCGGCGGCACCACCGATTTCGACGTCGTCGTCGGCGCTTGCATGGGGGGTGCCGTGGCCCTGTTCATGAGCGGCATCAGCAGTGCCTATATCAGCGAATCCGCCGAACGCCAGCGTGACCTGGCCGAGATCGAACAGGCCATGGCTCGGGACCTGAGCGACACGGACCACGGCCGAGCCGCCCGGTGGACGCCCTGGGTCATCGGAGTCATCAACGGTCTGTCGCCGCTGATCATCTCGCTGTTGATCATCCTGCCGATCATACTGCACATCGGTGGTCTTCAGTTTCCCTGGTCCCCCTTGCTGACCTCGATGACCACGGGCATGGCCCTGATGTTTCTGCTGGGCGTCTTCCTGGGACGCATCGGTGGTGGCCATTGGTTGCTCAGCGGCGGCAAGGCCCTGCTGGTCGGCCTGGTGACGCTGGGCATCATTTGGCTGGTTGACTAGTGTCCTCTTCCTCGCTGCCATAAAGCGCATTGCCTTCCTCGACCAGTTCCCGAACCGGGCGAATCTCGACACATCCGAGCCGCGCCGGCGGGATTTTCGAGGCCAGCTGAATGGCTTCGTTCAGGTCCCGGGCATCGAGCAGATAGAAGCCGGCCAACTGTTCCTTGGTCTCGGCGAAGGGGCCGTCGGTGGTGGTGACCTTGCCGTCGCGCACGCGCACCGTGGTGGCGGTCTCGACCGACTGCAGCGCCTGACCCATCAGCATGTGGCCGCTGCCGGTCAGGTCCGCACCGCAGGCCATGCATTCCTGGTTCAGGGCGTCCCAGGCTTGCTGGCCCATGGCGTTCATGGCTTTTTCGGATTGGTAGACCAGGGCGAGATATTTCATGGTGTTGCTCCTCACTTCTTACCGCTGTTGATCATCCAGGGGATGCCGAAACGGTCCCGCGCCATGCCGAAACCTCGAGCCCAGAACGTCTCTTCGAACGGCATGAAGACCTCGCCGCCCTCCGCCAGACGCTCGAAGGTCGATTTGGCTTTGTCGGGATCGTCGATGTCGAGCTGGACGTTAAACCCCTGCGGGGATTGATAGTATCCCGGCGGTGCGTCGGCTCCCATCAGGGTCAGTTTGCCGATGCTGAGCGTGGTGTGGAGAACCTTGTCCTGCCAGTTGTCCGGCACCTCTTCACCGGCTGGTGTCTCACCGTGGAGAAACCGGTCCAATATCTGACCGCCCAGACACTCGGCGTAGAAATCGAAGGCTTCCGAGCAATTGCCGTCGAAGCTCAGATGTATGGCGCCGCTGGTCGGCTGGCGCTGCTCGCGTTCGAATTGATGGGTAATGTGATCCATGGCCGGGCCGGGTTCGAAGTCCTCCAGACCATAGACCGGACGCAGCTCAATGGTCGCGTTGCCGTCACCGTCTTCCGGTGGCCATTGTCTGGCCCATTCGATCGCTTCCTCTCTCGAGGCGACATCGATCAGGGTGTAGCCGGCCAGCAGTTCCTTGGTCTCGGCGAAGGGGCCGTCGGTAACCACCGGTTCGCCGTTCTTGAAGGTGATCCGAACGGCCTCGCGTGTGGGCTTGAGGCCTTCACCGGTGACCATGGCACCGGCGTTGATCAGCCGGTCGTTGTAGTTGGCCATGGCCTCGATCAGTGCCTCTCCAGGCATCACACCGGCTTCGGTCTGATCGTCGGCCTTGCGCAGAATCATGAATCTCATGGTGATTCCCTCCGTATCGGGGTTGGGTTCAATGACACCGATGGGTGTCGGGTTCCTTCCCTAGTCGAATCCGGTGAGCGCGATTCGACATCCAATTTGAAAAATCGTCACTCGGTTAATGCCTCCAGTTGGCGCTCCAGAAAACGTTGTTCCGGACCTTGCTCGGTCAGGGCCAGGGCGGTCCGGTACGCTTGGCGGGCGTCCTCGACCCGACCGAGACGCCGGTAGAGGTCGGCCCGTGCGGCGTGCGCCAGGTGATAGTTGGCGAGATTCCCCTGAGCGAGCAGCGACTCGATCTGGCTCAGGCCGGCTTCGGGCCCGTCGCGCATGGCGATGGCGGCGGCCCGGTTCAGCGCCACCACCGCGTTCGGCATTCGCTCGAACAGTAGATCGTAGAGGCCCACGATTTCGCCCCAGTCGGTCTCGGCCACGGACGGGGCCTCGGCATGGACAGCGGCTATGGCGGCCTGCAGGCAATAGGGGCCGGCGGGACCGGACGCCAGCGCGTCCTGGACCAGTGCCACTCCCTCCCTGATCTGCTCGTGATGCCACAGCGACCGGTCCTGGTCCTCCAAACGAATCAGGTCGCCGGCATCGTCGGTCCGGGCGGCCCGTCGGGCGTCGTGCAACATCATCAGGGCCAACAGTCCCCGGGCTTCGTTCGCCGTCAGCAACTGGCACAGCAAACGGCCGAGCCGGATGGCTTCGCGGGACAGATCGGTGCGGATCAGGGTATCGCCACTCGAGGCCGAATAGCTTTCGTTGAACAACAGATAGACGACCTGCAGGACCGCATGGAGCCGCTCCGGCAGTTCACGGGCTTCCGGTACTTCATAGGGAATGCCGGCATCGCGGATCTTGTTCTTCGCGCGAACGATGCGCTGCGCCAAGGTGCTCGGCTTGGTCAGGAAGGCGCGGGCGATTTCCTCGGTGGTCAGGCCGCAGACCTCGCGCAAGGTCAGCGCCAGTTGCGCTTCCGTGCCGAGGCTCGGGTGGCAACAGGTGAAGATCAGCCGCAATTGATCGTCCTCGATGTCCGGCGGTTCCTCATCGCCCGCCTGTTCCGCCTCGATGGTCAGCTGGGTTGCCAACTCATTCAAATGAGCGTCGAACTTGGCGCGACGACGTATTTGGTCGATGGCCTTGAACCGACCGGCGGACACCAGCCAGGCTCGAGGGTTATCCGGAACGCCGCTCTGTGGCCATTGCTTCAGCGCAGCGGCGAAGGCTTCGTGCAACGCCTCCTCGGCCAGATCGAAATCACCCAGCAGACGAATCAGCGTCGCCAGCACCGGTCGGGATTCGGTTTGGTACAACCGTTCCAGCAGTTCGTTCATGGTCATGCTCCAGAGTCGGTTAACCAACGGCCGGGATCCAGAAAGAAAGCGCGTTTCCAACCCTGAGACTCGGTCGTCGCGAGCCAGGGTAACGGTACCAGCGACACAATAGCGTAGTGCAAATGGGGCGGCTTGCCCGCCGCATTCCCACTGGCCCCCAACCGGCCCAGGCGATGCCCGGCGGCGACCCATTCACCGGTCCGAACAGCCCGGGTGTCCAGGTGGGCGTAATAATGAAATCGCCACTTGGGGCCGAGCACAGCCACCACCTGACCGCCCTTGCTCAGTGTCCCGGAATACACCACCCAGCCACCGGTGGCCGCCTCGACCGCCGTCCCCGTCTCGCCAAAAATATCGATGCCCTTGTGCGTACCGCTCGTCCCCCAGGGCTCATACCAGAAGGTTTGTGGATGCCAATCCGCCGAGGTCGCACCGTCGACCGGCATCCAGCGACGCTCCGGCAGCAACAAACCGACCAACACGATTACAGCGATCACGACCAGAATGATCCGTCCCTTGTAACGCCTCATTCCAATCACGCCATGGGAAAATCGGTAAAGGCATCGATAAGAAAGACCAAACCGAAACCAAGCAGTCCGATGTACGTAGCGAGTGCGCCCATGTAGCGCATGGGGTTCTTTTGCTGAGCATGGTCCGCCGTCAGCATGCCCAGTGCATGCGACACACGCCCCGCCGTGGCGACGACCGTCAATGCCAGCAAAATCCAGGACGCGGATTCCCGATAAAACAGAAAGGCCAAAACAAACAACGGAATGTACTCACTGGCATTGCCATGAGCACGGATCGCCTTGCTCAGCAATACATCCTTATCGACGTTTTGTTTGCGGTTGAGGCCCCGAACCCGGGACACGTTAAAACTCAGGGTGAAGTACAACAACACCAAAAGGGCGGTACACAACAGATAGATATTCATCGACGGCTCCTGATATCGAGTTCCTTGCAAAGACGAGAATCAGCAAGGCGTTAACAGTTACCACCGGGGGCAGAGAGGGTCAAACACAGAAAAGGCATCGAGGGATGGGTTATACAAAACCTTCAGCACCCGGAACGGTGCTGAAGACAACAGGACGGAATCGATGGTCTCCCTGGATTCCATCCTGGTGTTGGGGGTACGCCGAGTCAGACAGCCTGGCTGACTTAGCCGACGTCCCCCTGGCTTAAGCGCTACTGGGCCCGGCTCTTTCCTTGATACTTCGAGATTGCTCCCGGGTCTCCCGCTTGGGTTCCTTCCAGGTCAAAGGAGCCTGCACGCCTTGTTGGCCAATTCCAATGTCACGCTGCATGTGATCGTTCAGATGCTCGGCGACGAAACGTTCTTCACGCTGTTCCTTCAACCATTTGTTCAAGGCACGACGCTGTTGGATCAATTGAAAAAAGTTAACGAGTTGCATGTCTTTCTCCAGGCAATGGTCAGTTTGCCGCTGGAGCTGCGGAGTCATGCTTTTAACAGGTAGGGGGATATAACTTACCTACAGTGCCGCGGCATGAATCCGCGGCTCGTGTGGCAAGATTACACGAATCGCGGGTGCAACAGTGCTCGTACTCCGGTTGGCATGTTCCAACGGGAGCAGGAGGTATAATTTGCGAGAGCTTGGTTATTCATCGCTTTTCCTCCGGCCTGTTTAAATGGATTCGTGATTCGTGATTCGTGATTGGTTTGTGGTTGCTGTTGTCCGAACTTCGACAACAGGGCTTAGGTTAAAACAACATCCGTTCTAGCTCAAGCACAAAAGTTTATATCGCTAAACTTTTTCCTTGTGTTTTCGATTTATGTGAGGTGGTTGGTTGTTTGAGTTAGTGGTCAGGTTTTGTGTCCGTGTTTCAGTTCGGGTGGCGATTTATATTTCCTTGGTGGGCGGTGAGGCTGTGAAAGTATCCCTTCTTTAAGGTTAAAATCACGGCTTGCTATTCAAAAGGAGCTTTCCAGTGCCTGCCCGCCGCTACAAAACCGGC
>NZ_BMXR01000002.1:411866-698692 GCF_014651855.1 Saccharospirillum salsuginis | reverse complement strand
GGTTTTGTAGCGGCGGGCAGGCACTGGAAAGCTCCTTTTGAATAGCAAGCCGTGATTTTAACCTTAAAGAAGGGATACTTTCACAGCCTCGATGCCCACCCTACGAGTTAGAACTGGGCTACGCGGTTGATGAACTTGGCCGGGTCGACCGATTTGCCCCGGTGAAGGACCTCAAAGTGGACGTGCGGGCCTGTGGATCGGCCGGTACTGCCCATCAGGGCGACCACATCGCCTTTCTTGATCACATCGCCGACGTCGACCAAGAGCTCTTTGCAGTGGGCGTAACGGGTCACGTAGCCGTTGCCGTGGTTGATCTCGATGAGGTTGCCGTAGCCGTAACGGTCCGATGACCAGGTCACCACACCGGCGGCGACTGCAACGATGTTGGAGCCGTCCTTACCGGCGAAATCGACCCCGTCGTGCCAGGCGACCTTGCCGTTGAAAGGATCGTTCCGGTAGCCGTAGCGAGAGCTCATCCAGCCACGCTGGATCGGGCGACCGGCCACGAAGGTGGCGGACTGGATCTTGCGATCTCCCAACAGGGAGTTCAGGACGGATAACTGCTGCTCGCGATCGTCGATCAGGGAAGAGAGTTGATCGAGAGCGGTGACGAAATCGGGCGGGTTATAGTCGCCGGTGTCGGTTTCGGGGCCACCGACGGCGGGCGGTACGGCAAAATCGAACTCACCGTCTTCGAGTTCCGCCACATCCACCAGGCGCTCGCCCAGAGCATCCAGACGGGTCAGTCGGGATTGCAGTTCCGCCAGTTTGACGGTCAGGGCGCGGATCTGTTCTTCGGTGTATTCACGGGTGCGGGCCAGTTCTTTTTCCTGTCCGCTGATGCGTTTCTGCCACTGACTGACCGCATAAGGATCGATGATGCCATCGCCCCCCCGGGACTGAAGTTGCAGCGTCAACATGACGCCCAACGCAATCAAGCCCGCTAACAGCAGGCTTGCCAGAATAATCAATGCGGACAGTGAAATCGTTCGGGACCGACCATGGCGCCGGCTGACCAGAATGATGTTCATACTACGTCGCTACCTAGTTAGTGACCAGGACGGGTGCGTACGCGATCGGCACCGAGTCGGTATCATCCTCCTCAAAGGTAGCAAATTCCCAGGCATCTTCCTGCTTCAGCAATTCACGCAGCAGGAGATTGTTCAGACCATGCCCGGACTTGTGGCCGATAAACCGTCCGATCAGACTGTGGCCCAACAAGTAGAGATCACCGATGGCGTCCAACACCTTGTGTTTGACGAATTCGTCTTCGTACCGCAAGCCATCTTCGTTCAGGATCTTGTAATCGTCAACTGCAATTGCGTTATTGAAGCTGGCACCCAGCGCCAGATTATTGGCGCGCAGGTATTCGAAATCCCGCATGAAACCAAAGGTTCGGGCACGGCTGATCTCTTTGACAAAGGCTGTGGTGGAAAAATCAAGCTCGGCCGTCTGGGACCGGTCACGGAAGACCGGATGGTCGAAATCGATGGTGAAACGTACGGCGAAGCCGTCGTACGGTTCGAAACGGGCCTCTTTGTCGCCATCGACGACCGCGACCGGTTTCTTGATGCGAATAAATCGTTTGGCCCGGCTCTGCTCCTCGACACCCGCCGACTGCAGCAGGAAAACGAAGGGGCCGGCGCTGCCGTCCATAATGGGCACTTCAGCCGCGCTGACCTCGATGTAGGCGTTGTCCACGCCGAGGCCGGCGCAGGCCGACAGCAAATGTTCGACGGTGTCGATGCAAACGTCACCTTTAACCAGCGTGGTGGACAGCGTGGTATCGCCCACATTCAGGGCATGGGCAGGAATTTCCACGGCCGGATCAAGATCCGTCCGGACAAAAACGATACCCGTGTCCACGGGAGCCGGTTTCAATGTCAAATACACCTTCTTGCCGGAGTGCAGACCCACTCCCGTCGCGCGAATGGTGTTTTTCAGTGTTCGTTGCTTAACCATGGGGTAATTGACCCTATCATCGGTGCCAGCAGACTGGCCGTGCACCGTCAAACGTTGCTCAGAGGGCGAGCATTCTAGCAGAAGGCCGCCCCTGAACAAATGTTGCTGCCTTTGGAGTAATGTTCCATTTTTGTCAGTCCGCCTGGCGCCGCAAAAAGGCCGGAATGTCGAGATAATCCAGATCTTTCGCCGAGCGCACCGGCTTTCTGTCCTCTTCCGGTTCGGCCGCCTTGGCATTTCGCACCGCTGTGGGGCGCTCCAGGGCTTTGTAGTCCGGGCTACCGTCGGCCTTGCGGGTGTTGTCCACCGCGACCTTGGGCTTTTCGGCCCGGGCCACTTCCTGGCCGATGCCGGTGGCGACCACCGTGACGCGGATTTCATCCTTCAGTTCCGGATCAATAACCGTGCCAACTACGACCGTCGCTTCCTCGGAGGCGAATTCCTCGATGGTGTTACCCACCTCGGTGAACTCGTCCAGACCCAGATCGACGCCGGCGGAGATGTTGACCAGGATGCCACGAGCACCGTGCAGGTCGACGTCTTCCAGCAGCGGGCTGCGGATGGCCATCTCGGCCGCGCGCTGGGCCCGGTCCTCGCCGGAGGCGATGCCGCTGCCCATCATCGCCATGCCCATTTCGGACATCACGGTGCGCACATCGGCAAAGTCGAGGTTGATGGTACCGGGACGGACGATCAGGTCGGCCACACCCTGCACCGCGTTTTGCAGCACGTTATTGGCTTCGGAGAAAGCCTCCAGCAGCGTCACATTCTTACCCAGAACGGTCAGCAGCTTCTCGTTCGGGATGGTGATCAGGGAATCCACGTTTTCACGCAGCATATCCAGACCTTCCATCGCCACTTTCATACGGCGACGGCCCTCGAACGGGAATGGCTTGGTCACCACGGCCACGGTGAGAATACCGAGGTCCTTGGCGATTTCCGCCACGACCGGCGCCGCACCGGTTCCGGTGCCACCGCCCATACCGGCGGTGATGAACACCATATCGGCGCCCTTTAATACCTCGGCGATGCGCTCGCGGTCTTCCAGCGCCGCCTGACGGCCGATTTCCGGGTTGGCACCGGCGCCCAGACCTCGGGTAATGCCGTTGCCGAGTTGCAGTTGAGTGGTGGCTTCCACGCCGCGCAGCGCCTGAGCGTCGGTGTTGGCGCAGATGAATTCCACCCCGTCGATGTGGGACTCCAGCATATGCCGAACGGCGTTACCGCCACCGCCGCCACAGCCGAAGACCTTAATCACCGCCGATTGCGGCTGTTCGTCTACAAGCGTGAACATGTCACCTCCGTTCAGCTCTGGATCATAGTTGGACATCTTCCTGCTCCTTCCTTCGTTGTTATGAACGACCTCCGAAGAAGTCGCGCCCTGAATTCAGTTTCTTTTTATCGTGATGACCCCGCGCGGGGGCTCTCTCCTCTTTAAAAATTTTCCGCAACCCATTGCTTCAGCTTTGACAGGGCGCCCGGACCCTCTTTGGGTTTGCGCACCTTGGCGGCGGAAGCCGGCTGTTTGCCGCTTTGCATCTGTCTCAACCCGTACTGCAACAGACCGACACCGGTGGCGTGGATCGGGTTGGAGACCACATCCGACAGGCCGGACACACCCTGAGGTATGGCCAGACGAACCGGCACATGGAAGACTTCCTCGGCCAGTTCCACGGCCCCTTCCATCTTGGCGGTCCCGCCGGTCAATACGATGCCGGCCGGAATCATTTCCTCGAAACCGCTGCGGCGCAGTTCGGCCTTGATCAGGTTGAACAGCTCCTCGTAGCGTGGCTCGACCACTTCGGCCAGCGCCTGACGGGTCAGCTCGCGCGGACTGCGGTCGCCGACGCTGGGCACCTTGATGGTTTCGTGCTCGCCGGCCAGTTGTGACAGCGCGCAGGCGTACTTGATCTTGATTTCCTCGGCATGCTGGGTCGGCGTCGCGAACGCCATGGCGATGTCGTTGGTCACTTGGTCGCCAGCAATCGGGATCACCGCCGTATGGCGGATCGCGCCTTCGGTGAAGATCGCCATATCGGTGGTGCCGCCACCGATGTCGACCAGGCAGACACCGAGTTCTTTTTCGTCCTCGGTCAGTACCGATTGTGCCGAGGCCAGTTGTTCGAGAATGATCTGGTCCACTTCCAGACCGCAACGACGTACACACTTGTCAATGTTCTGCACCGCGTTTTGGGCGCCGGTCACCAGGTGCACCTTGGCTTCCAGGCGCACGCCGCACATGCCCAGCGGTTCCTTGATGCCTTCCTGGGAGTCGATGATGTACTCCTGCGGCAGAATGTGGAGGATGCGCTGGTCCGCCGGGATGGCGACGGCCTGGGCGGCGTCGATGACGCGCTCGAGGTCGGCGTCGATCACCTCCTTCTCTTTGATGGCGACGATGCCGTGGCTGTTGAGGCTGTTCACGTGACTGCCGGCGATGCCCACATAAACCGAGTGGATATCACAGCCGGACATCAGTTCGGCTTCCTCGACGGCGCGCTGAATGCTCTGGACGGTGGATTCGATGTTGACCACCACCCCTTTCTTGAGCCCGCGCGACGGGTGCGAGCCGAGACCGACGATCTCGATCCCGCCGTCGGCGGTCACGGTGCCGACGATGGCGACGACCTTGGACGTTCCGATATCCAGGCCGACGATCAATTTTCCTTTAAACGGCGATGTCATGGTTCACCTCATGCCGATGGTTCGGTGTTGTCGCGCTGGCCGACGGCCAGGCCGTTCGGGTAGCGCGCATCTATGTAATCAATCGTGTTCGGATCCAGTCCGCCGCGCTCCAGCAGGGCGACGACGCGACGGGTCCGTTCCAGCATGTCGCGCGAGCCCAACGCGACGTCGATGCCGTTATCCAATGTCAGATCCCAGGCTCCGCGCGGGTGCATGCGCACCCCTTTCAAACGGTATCCGGAGTCCGAAAAGACCCGCGAATACTGCAGATACTGCTCCATGACGCGTTTGGCCTGCCGGTCCGGCCCGTTCAGCTCCGCCAGGACCAGGTCGGCGACCGGTCGCGCCAGTGGTTCGCCATCGCTGTTCAACACCTGGTCGCCGTTCCAGCGAGCGACCGGCTCATGTTCACGCACGGCGATCAACAACCGGCTCGGCCAGGCCTTGGTCACCGTGGCCGCGTCGATCCAGGGCAGCGCTTCGACAGCGTCCTGGACCTCCCCCGGCGACAGCGTCAGCAAACTGGAGCCTTTAAAGGTCTCCAGAGTCGCGTCCAGACGGGCGCGATCCTCGTACACCAGAGTGCTGTCCACCTGCCAGCCGGTCAGTGCCATGGGCTGCCATTCAATGTCGAGTAACCAGCGCCCGGCGCTGATCACCACCGCCACTGCGATACCGCCGGCCAACAAGCGCATGCCCCGTCGCAGCGGTGTGCGCCAGTCGATCGGTTGGCGGCGCTTGGTCGCGCCGCGCTTGACGGGCTTCTTGCGCTTGGTCATTCACGACGCTCCGGTACGGTCGCCAGGATGCGGTGCATCAGTTCGGCCAGAGACCATCCGACCGCGTTCGCCGCCTTGGGTACCAGACTGTGATCGGTCATGCCCGGGATGGTGTTGGCTTCCAGCACCAGCGGTTGCCCGGCCTCGTCCATCATCAAGTCGACCCGTCCCCAACCTTCGCAACCCAGGGCGCGGAAGGCGCGCAAGGCCAGGTTCTGAACCTCGGTCTCGCGTGCCTCGCCCAGGCCCGAGGGCAGGCCGTACTCGGTGTCGTTCTTCTCGTACTTGGCTTCGTAGTCGTAAAAACCGGTGGCCGCCTTGACTCGGATAACCGGCAGTGCGACATCCCCCACCACCGCGACCGTGTATTCCTGGCCGGTGATGAATTGCTCGATCATCACCTCCCGGTCGTAGCGGAACGCCAGGTCGCAGGCGGCCTTCAGGCCGTCGGCGTCGTCCGCCCGGCTCATGCCGATGCTGGACCCTTCATGCACCGGCTTGACCATCACCGGATAGTCCACCTGATGTTCCAGCGCCGCGCGTTCCTCCTCGGAGCGGATCACGGCGAATGTCGGTGTCGGCACATTGGCACTGCCGAACACCCACTTGCTGCGCAGCTTGTCGATGGCCAGCGCCGACGCCAGCACGCCGCTGCCGACATACGGCAGGCCGCACCACTCCAGCAGGCCCTGCAGCACACCGTCTTCGCCGCCGCGACCGTGCAGCACCGGAAAGATGACGTCCGCTTTAACCTGACGCAGCCAATCCATCAGTCCGGCGCGGCTGGTGACATCGTGAGTCAGCACTTCGTAACCGGCGTCTTTCAGCGCCTGGATGACCGTCTCGCCGCTGCGCAGCGCCACGGCCCGCTCGGCGGATTCGCCGCCATAGACCACACCCACGGTGCGGAAACGTCGCTGTTCGGGTTTCAAAGTCGTCATTTGGCCAACCCCGTCATTTCTTGAAGCCCAGCTGGGCCTTGGCGATTTCGGCGGAAATCGTACCGATGTCGCCTGCCCCCTGGGTCAGCAGCAGATCCCCGTCCTGCAGCACATCCGGCAGGATCTCCAGGACCTTGTCCTTGTGTTCGATAAAGATCGGATCGACCCGACCACGCAACCGGATACTGCGACTCAGGCTGCGACCGTCGGCGCCGGCGACCGGCTCCTCGCCGGCCGAATAGACATCGAGCAACAGCAGGACGTCGACCTTGGACAGGACATCGACAAAGTCCTCGTACAGATCGCGCGTCCGGCTGTACCGGTGCGGCTGGAACAACACCACCAGCCGCTTGTCCGGCCAGCCCTTGCGAATGGCATCGAAGGTCACTTCCAGTTCGCGGGGATGGTGGCCGTAATCGTCGACCAGCATCACCTGACCGTCGGGGATCGGATAATCACCCTGCACCTGAAACCGTCGGCCGACGCCGTCGAAGGTGTTCAATCCTTCCCGGATGCCGTCGTCGGACACGCCCTCGTCGGACGCCACGGCGATCACTGCCAGAGCATTCAGCACATTGTGTAGACCCGGCATGTGCAGCACGATTTCCACTGGCGCCATGCCGCTCGGCCGGGTCACGGTGAACTCGGTCTTGATGCCTTTCTGACGGATGTCGACTGCCCGGTAGTCGGCTTCCTCGCTGAGCCCGTATGTCACGAACTGCCGGGACAGACGCGGCAGAATGGTGCGTACGTGTTCGTCGTCGATGCACAGGACCGCAAGCCCGTAGAACGGCAGGTTGTGCAAAAACTGGATGTAGGTGTCCTTCAGCCGCTCGAAGTCGCCCTCGTAAGTGCCCATGTGATCGGCGTCGATGTTGGTGACGATCGCAGTCATCGGCTGCAGATGCAGGAAGGACGCATCGCTCTCATCCGCCTCGGCGACCAGATAGCGACTGGTCCCCAGTCGCGCATTGGCGCCGGCACTGTTCAGCTTGCCGCCGATGACAAAGGTCGGGTCGAAGCCGCCCTTGGCCATGACCGACGCCATCAGCGAGGTCGTCGTGGTCTTGCCGTGGGTGCCGGCCACGGCGATGCCATGTCGATAGCGCATCAGTTCGGCCAGCATCTCGGCGCGGCGCACCACCGGCACGCGCCGGTCCAGTGCCCATTTCACTTCCGGGTTTTCCGGGTTGATGGCGCTGGAGACGACGACCACATCGGCCCCGGCGACATTGGCTTCGGCGTGATCGATAAAGATCTGAATCCCCAGCCCCGCCAGCCTATCGGTCACGGCGCTGCTCTTCAGGTCCGACCCACTGACTTCATACCCCTGGTTGTGCAGCACTTCGGCAATGCCGCACATACCGGCACCGCCAATGCCGATAAAATGGATCCGGCGGATGCGGCGCATCTCCGGGATCGGAAATTCTTGTCCCTGGTTCAGGTCCAGACTGCTCATGCGGCTTGCTCCAGTATCAATTCGTTAACAACCCGGACCACACGTTGGGCCGAGTCCCGAATGCCGCAGCGCCAAGCGGCTGTTGCACCCGATTTCAATGCGTCACGATGGCTGTGCCAATAGGCCAGCCGCTGGCCGAGTCGTTCGGCCGTCAATTCGTTCTGGTCGATCACTTCCGCCCCCTGGCAGTCCACCAGCCATTGGGCGTTGCGGTATTGCTGGCGGTCCTTGTGCCAGGGATAGGGCACCAGCAGGCTGTACAACCCGACCGAGGCCAGTTCGGACACCGTCGATGCACCGCTGCGGCAGATCACCAGGTCGGCCCAGCCATAGGCCTTGGCCATGTCGTCGACAAATTCGACCACGCTCGCCTCGACACCGGACTGGCGATAGACGGCCAGCGTCGGCTCCACCTTGTCGCGTCCGGCCTGGTGCCAGATCTCCGGCTGGTTCCCGGTCGTCATCGTCGCCACAGCCGGTCCGATCACCTCATTCAGGGCTTTGGCGCCCTGGCTGCCGCCCATAACCAACAATCTGAGACGCCGATGGCCGCCGACACCGCGCTTGGCCGGTTCCGGCAGGGAGCGCAGGGCTTCACGGACCGGGTTCCCGACCACTTCAACTTCGCCCGAAAAGGTGTCCGGAAAAGCCTGCAGCACCCGATCGGCCCGCTTGGCCAGACGGGCATTGGTCAGGCCCGGCACCCCATTCTGTTCGTGCAGGACCAGGGGTACCCGACACAGAATCGCGGCCAGGCCGCCCGGCGCGGAGGCGTAGCCGCCGAACCCGATCACCGCGACGGGCTTCAGTCGCTTCAGGATGCCCAGTGCCTGCCACAGGGCGGACACCAGATTGATCGGAGCCTTTACCTTGCGTACCAGGCCTCCACCCTGCCAGGCCGAAACGGCCAGGCCCTGAAAATCGTATCCGGCCTTGGGGACCAGTTCTTTTTCCATGCCCCGGTTCGCGCCCAGCCAGCTCACCGCGTAGCCCTCGGCCTGCAGTGTCTCGGCGACAGCCATGGCGGGGAAAATGTGTCCGCCGGTCCCGCCGGCCATGATCAACACCCGCTTCATGACTTCGCCTCCCCGGCCAGACGCAGGGTCTCGCCGTAAACGCGGTTCACCAGGGCCACCAGCGACAGACAGACCAGCAAACTGGTGCCGCCGGCGCTGAGGAACGGCAGCGTCAACCCTTTGGTGGGCAACAAGCCGGTGTTCACACCGATGTTGATCAACCCCTGGATCGCGAACAACAGCGCGATGCCGTAACAGACAAAGGCGCCAAACAGGTAATCCTTCTGCTCGGCCAGGCGACCGATGGCGAACATCCGGTACACCAGTACGGCGTAGAGCGCCAGAACGGTCAGTACGCCGATCAGCCCCAACTCTTCGCCGATGATGGCCAGGATAAAATCGTTGTGGGCTTCGGGCAGATAGAACAGCTTCTGCATCGAATTGCCGAGCCCGACACCGACCCATTCGCCGCGACCAAAGGCGATCAACGACTGGGTCAGCTGGTAACCGCTGCCGTACACATTTTCTTCGGACCAGGGATCGAGGAAGGCCAACAACCGCTGCACCCGGTAACTCTGCGAAAAGGCCATCGACGCCACAGCCCCGGCGGCGGCGATCACCGCGAGGAAAAACTGCCCGGCCTTGACGCCGCCCAGGAACAACATGCCCAGGATGGTGCTCAGAACCACGACCACGGTGCCGAAGTCCGGCTCCAGCAACAGCAACACCACCATGACCGACATCACCAGCAAAGGCTTCAGAAAGCCGGACCAGCGACTGATCACCTCATCCCGGCGCCGCACCAGATAGGAGGCGACGTAGAGAATGATGGCGACCTTGCCGAGTTCGGAGGGCTGAAACCCGACCGGACCCAGATCGATCCAGCGAAAACTGCCTTTGACTTCCTTGCCGATGCCCGGAATCAGGACGATGACGAGCAACGCCAGGGCGGCGAACAATAACAACCAACTGGTGGCCTGCCAGACCTTCATCGGCACCGTGGACAGAACCGCAGCGAGGCCGATGCCGGCGGCCAGATAAATCACGTGACGAATCACGTAGTGATAGGGCACTCCGAATCGCTGTTGACTGACGTCGATCGACGCCGAGGCAATCATCACCAACCCGAGCACCAGCAGCGCCAGGCAACTGCCCAGCAACCAGCGATCCGGTTGCCACAGCGGTTGGTACGCTTCGCTCAAGCGATCGGTCAGCAGGGGCAACGCTTTGGCTTGTGCCGTCATAAACGCCCCTCCACCCAGGTCCGGAACGCATCGCCCCGGTGTTCGAAATTACGGAACTGATCGAAGCTGGCGCAGGCCGGGGACAACAGAATCGTGTCTCCGGCTTCGGCCAGGTCGCTGGCCTGCTGCAAGGCTTCTTCCATCGTTGCGACTTTATGGGTGGTATCGCCCAGGGCATCGGCCAGCACAGCCTGATCTTCGCCATAGGCGAACACGGTCTTGCACAGAGTCCGGACCGGCTCGGCCAAAGCCGTGAAATCCGCATCTTTGCCCTGGCCACCCACCAGCAGGATCAGACGGCCGGGTGCTTCGCGACCCAGTCCGTCGACGGCCGCCAGAGTGGCACCGACATTGGTGCCTTTGGAATCGTTGACGTAGCGAACGCCGTCCACGGTCGCCACGAGTTCGCAGCGATGCGGCAGCCCCTTGAAACCACGCAACGATTCCAGCATCGCAACGCGCGGCAACCTGATGGCATCGCCCAGCGCCAGGCAGGCCAAGGCGTTGGCCAGATTGTGGCGACCGGGCAATGCCACCTCGGAAATCGGTAGCCAGGCATCGTTGCCGCGCGCCAGCCATTCGACCCCGTCTTTCTCGATCAGGCCGAACTGATTCGGATCCGGTGCATCCAGCCCGAATGAGGTGGTCGGCACATCGTTCGACACCAGCGGCGTGGTCAGTGCGTCTTCCCGGTTGAAGACCGCATGGCGGCAGCCGTGGTAAACGCGTTGTTTGGCCTGGTGATAGGCCTCAAAACTGGGGTAACGGTCCAGATGATCTTCGGACACGTTCAACACCGTGGCCACGTCGGCGTTCATCGCCGGCAGCAACTCGAGCTGGAAACTGGACAGTTCCAGGATCGCGAGATCGGCTTCCTGATCCAGCAGCGTCAACGCGGGTTGGCCCAGATTTCCGCCGACCACGAAGGACGCCTTGGCCAGACTCGCCATGTCCGCGAGCCAGGAGGTGACGGTGGACTTGGCGTTGGAACCGGTGATCAGTACCTTGCGTCCCTCGAACGCCCGGCTGAACAGTTCGATATCGCTGGTGATGCGTGCGCCCCGTTCGATCGCCGCGGCAATGACCGGCGTCGCCAGCGGCACACCCGGGCTCATCACCAGGACATCGGCGGTGGCGATCACAGCCTCGTCAAAGCCGCCGGTGTACACCGGCACCTCGGGCCAGGCCTGCGCCATCTCGGCGAGGCCCGGTGGTTGCTCGCGGCTATCGATCACGGACACCCGCTTGCCCTGTTCACGCAAAAAGCGCACGCAGGACAGGCCCGTCGCGCCGAGGCCGACGACCAGGTAATGTGTGTCCGCGGTAATCAATCCCATATCAGCGTATCTTCAACGTTGCCAAGCCAATCAAAACCAGGATCACCGTGATGATCCAGAACCGCACAATGACCCTGGGTTCGGGCCAGCCTTTCAATTCGTAGTGGTGGTGCAGCGGCGCCATCCGGAAGATGCGCCGGCCGGTCAACTTGAACGAGGCGACCTGTAAAATCACCGAGACCGTCTCGGCGACAAAGACCCCGCCCATGATGAACAGCACCAGTTCCTGTCGGATGATGACGGCGATTACACCCAGGGCCGCGCCCAGAGCCAGTGAGCCGACATCGCCCATGAATATCTGCGCCGGGTAGGTGTTGAACCAAAGAAACCCGAGTCCGGCGCCGACCAGGGCGCCGCAGAACACAATCAGTTCGCCGGCGCCGACCACATAGGGAATCTGCAGGTATTCCGAATACACCGCGTTCCCCGCCGCGTAGCAGAACACGCCCAGAGCCCCGCCGATCAGCACGGTCGGCAGAATCGCCAGCCCGTCCAGGCCATCGGTCAGGTTGACCGCGTTGGAGGTGCCGACGATGACGAAGTACGTCAACACCACGAAAAACACGCCCAGCGTGATCGCGATGTTCTTGAAAAAAGGCACATACAGCGTGTTTTCGACGCCACCGCCCGAGGTCAGGAACAACGCCAGGGCCGCGCCCAGGCCGATGACCGATTGCCAGGTGTATTTCCAGCGCGCCGGCAGGCCGCGACTGTTGCGCTGCACCACCTTGCGATAGTCGTCGACCCAGCCCACGGCACCGAAACCGGCGGTCACCAATAAGGTGATCCAGACATACCGGTTGCCGAGGTCGGACCAGAGCAAGGCCGAGACGATGATCGAAATCAGGATCAGCGCCCCGCCCATGGTCGGCGTACCCGCTTTGCTCAAATGGCTCTGCGGACCGTCGTGGCGAACCGACTGGCCAATCTGGTAATGACGCAGTTTTCTAATCAGCCAGGGGCCGACGATGAGCGACACGAACAGCGCCGTCAGAACACCGAAAATCGCTCTCAGCGTCAGGTACTGCAGCACCCGGAAGCCGGAATCGAGCTCAAGTAGGTATGGAGTCAACCAAACAAACATCAGGGTTTCCTTTTCAGGGTCTCGACGACCCTTTCCATGCCCGCACTGCGCGATCCCTTGACCAGTACTGCGGTGGTTTCAGTCAAGCGTGACGGCAACGCCGCCAACACAGTTTCCAAGGTATCGAAATGCCGACCGCCGAAGGCGTCGGCCGTGTGCCGGGACAGGGTCCCGACCGTCCAGAGATCACCGATTCGCCCCCGGGCATACTGCCCGACTTCCCGGTGCAGGGACTCGGCGAGATCTCCCAATTCGCCCATGTCCGCCAGGATCAACAAGGTGTCGTCACCCTGTTCGGCCAACACATCGATGGCCGCCTTGACGGCCGCCGGCGCGGCGTTATAGGCATCGTGAATCAACAGGCCGCCGTGCTGGCCGGCCATGGGTTCCAGCCGGCCCGGCTGGGGCTTCATTCGGGACAGGCCCTCGGCGATGTCGAGTGGCGACACCCCGGCGAGCCAGGCCGTGGCCGCCGCCGCGGCCGCGTTCAGGGCCATGTGCCGGCCGAGCATGGGCCATTCGACGGAAATATCCCCGTCCGGCAACGACAACGAGAACGCACTGCCGGCGTTCGTCGGTTGAAATTCGATCAGGCAGACATCGGCCCGGCTGTGCTGACCGAAGCTGATGATGCGCCGGTCACCGGCCCGCTTCAGCCAGGCCTGGTAGGCCGGATCATCGCGATTGAGCACACAGCCGCCTTCGCGGTCGGTCGCCTCCAGTATCTCGCCTTTCGCCTCGCGCACTTTCTCCAGTCCGCCGAAACCGCCCGCGTGTGCCTCACTGGCATTCAACAACAGGCTGATGTGCGGCCGGCTGAACCCGGCCGTCCAGGCGATCTCGCCAACGGCGTTGGCCCCCAACTCGAGCAACACCCGCTGATGCCGGTCGGTCAGACGGAACCAAGTCTTGGGCACGCCGATGTCGTTGTTGAAGTTGCCTTCGGTGGCCAGCAATCCCGGCTGCTGGCCGAAAATGTGTTGCAGCATGGCCCGCGTCGAGGTCTTGCCGGCACTGCCGGTTAACGCCACGACCTGCCCCTGGAAAGCCTGGCGCAACAGACCGGCCAGATGCCCCAGAGACTGGCGACCGTCCGGTACGATCACCTGGCTGATCGGACAGTCCGCCTGCGGCTGTTCGACCACCAGGGCGCTGGCCCCTTTATGCAAGGCCGTGGCGGCGTAGTTGTGACCGTCGAAGTAGTCGCCTTTCAACGCGACGTAGACATCGCCGGTTTCCACGGTTCGGCTGTCGGTCGATACCGTACCGATCACCTGGTCCTCGCCCTGCAATTCGCCGCCGCAGGCCCGGGCCCACTGACTCAAAGTCGGGTCACTCCACATACCGTTCCTCCTGCCACGCCAGTACCGTCTCCTGATCGGAAAAGTGGTGGCGCACGCCCTGAATCTCCTGATAGGACTCATGCCCCTTGCCGGCAATCAGGACCACATCGTCCGGCGAGCAGCGGCTTAGAGTGTCGAAAATGGCCTGTCGACGATTGGCGATTTCGACCACCTTCTCCGGCCGGGCGAAGCCCACCCGGGTATCGGCGATGATGTAGGCGGATGCTTCGCTGCGCGGGTTGTCGTCGGTCACCACGACAAAGTCGGCGCCGCGCTCGGCCGCGGCCGCCATTTCCGGCCGCTTGCCCTTATCGCGATCACCGCCGCAGCCGAAGATCACCCCCAGTCGACCCTGAACATGGTCGCGGCAGGCCCGCAGAGCTTTTTCCAATGCGTCCGGCGTATGGGCGTAATCGACCACCACCGTGGGGCCGTTTTTTATCAGCACCCGCTCCATCCGGCCTTTGACCGGATGAACATTGGACACAACCCGGGCCGCTGTGGATAACGGCACGCTCTCGGCCAAGAGGACGGTAAAGGCTGCCAGGGCATTGCTCAGGTTGAACACACCGAGCAACGGCAAATTCAGTTCGACCGCGCCCCAGGGCGTGCTGACCTGGGCATCCAGACCCGTCGGGCGACAGCGGTGGTCGGTGACGCGGACGTCGGCATCCCCGGCCAAGCCATAGGTGAGTACGGAATCCGCCCGGACGCTGTCCAAATGGGCACGTCCCCAGTCGTCATCCAGGTTGATCACAGCGTTGACCAGGCCCGGCCACTGGAACAGACGCCATTTCGCGGCACCATAGGCGTCCATGGTGCCGTGATAATCGAGGTGATCACGGCTCAGATTGGTGAAGACGGCGGTGTGAAAGCGCACGCCGTCGACCCGACCCTGATCCAGCCCGTGGGAGGAGACCTCCATGGCGCTGAACTGACCGCCCTGCTCCAGCTGCCGCGCCAGTTCGCGATGCAGGCGAATGACGTCGGGCGTCGTGTTCAGCGTTTCCTGCAGGGCACCCCACAACCCCTGGCCGTTGGTGCCGATGATGCCGCACCGTTTGCCCAGAAAATCCAGCGACTGGGCGATGTATTGGCAGGTGGATGTCTTGCCGTTGGTACCGGTGATGCCCACCATGGCCAGATGATCGGTCGGATTGTCGTAGAATCGGTGCGCCAACTCGCCCAGGCGGGTACGCAGGTCGTTCATGACGATGACGGGAACCGCTTTGTCACCGACTGAACGCTCGGCCAGAACGGCCGAAGCGCCGGCCGCGATAGCCGAGTCGATGTAATCGTGACCGTCGAAGGCGCGCCCGGACAGTGCGACGAAAACATCATTTCGCCCCACTTCGCGACTGTCCAGCGTCAATTCCCGAGCCTTCAGGCCCGCCAATTCGGGATGATCGGGCAACCAGTTCAGCAAGGATTTCATGAGTCACCTCCCAACCGGGCCTGGGGCGGAATCCGGTCCGGCTGCACGCCGAGCAACGGCAACGCCTGGGTCATGATGCCGCGAAACACAGGCGCGGCCGCCTCCCCGCCGAAATAGGCATCCGTCGGCGGCTCGTTAATGACGATCACAGCGACGATTCGGGGCTCATCCGCCGGAGCGATACCGACGAAGGACGCCATGTATTTTTCATCTTCATACCCCTGCGCACCCACCTTGTGGGTCGTACCGGTCTTGCCGGCGACGCTGAACCAATCCAGTGCCGCCCGGGTACCGGTACCTTTGGGCTCGACGACGGTTTCCATCATGCCCAGCACCTGGCGGGCCACGTCTTGCGGCACCACCTGTTCACCGATCACGGCGGGAGTATCCATCAGGATGCGGGCGTTAACCTGCCGTCCGTCGTTGGCCAGGGTGGCGTAGGCCTGAGCCAGCTGCAGCGGCGTGACCGCCAGGCCGTAGCCGTAGGACATCGCCGCTTTATCGACCGCATGCCAGTTCATCGGGTTGGGCAAACGACCGGCGGCCTCGCCCGGGTAACCGATCCCAGTGGTTTGACCGAAGCCCAGACCGTAGAGAGTCTCCCACATGCGCTGACCGTCCAGTTGCTGGGCAACCTTGGCGATGCCGACGTTGCTCGACTTGGTGATAATCCCGGTCATGTCGAGCACGCCGTAATTGCGGAAATCGCGGATGGCGTAGTCACCCACCCGCAAATAGCCGGGATTGGTATCGATGGTTGACGAGATGGAAAACTGCTGACTGGACAGCGCCACCGCCATGCTGATCGGCTTCATCACCGAGCCGGGTTCGGCCTGGTCGGTCATGGCTCTGTTGCGGGTCGCCGTCGGGTTCAACTGAGCCCGGTTGTTCGGATTGAAGCCCGGCTGGTTGACCATGGCGAGGACATCGCCATTGCGCACATCCATGATCACCACCGAACCGGCCAGGGCGTCCAGCTGGGTCACGGCTTTCTTCAACTCCCGATAGGCCAGGTATTGCAGGCGCAGATCGATCGTCAGACGCAGATCCTGACCGGCTTTCGGTGCTTCGATCAGCCCCACGTCCCTAACCGAACGTCCGAGCAGATCACGAATGACTTCTTTCTTTCCGGATTCGGAACGCAGCTGGTTTTCGAATGCCAGCTCCACCCCTTCCTGGCCATGGTCGTCGATATCGGTGAACCCGACGACATGAGCGGCCACTTCGCCGGCCGGGTAATAGCGCTTGTACTCGGTCAGACCGTAAACACCGCGAATATTTCGGGACAGAATTCGCTCGGCCTCATCCGGCGTCATGTGCCGGTTGATATACATGAAAGCCCGGTGCTGCTGGCGCCGGGCTTGGAGGGTTTTCGCGGAGACGTCGGCGGCTTCCGCCAGCCTAGGGATGTCCGCCTCCCGAAGCTCCCTCGGGTCGGCCCAGACCGAGACGACCGGGGTGCTGACCGCTACCGGTTCACCGTGGCGGTCGGATAACATGCCGCGCGGTGCGTTGATCACTTCCAGACGCTGCCAACGCGATGTCCCCTGCTCAATGAGGAAATCTTTTTCCAACACCTGCAAACCGACCACGCGCCAGACGACGATGGCGAGCAACGCCACCAGTACCGTCTGCACGAAGTAGAACCGCCAGTTTGCCAACATGTGGTGTTATCCCCTCTTCTTTATTTGGTGATGGGTCATGCCCACCCTATGGATCCCGATTCAGATCCAACCACCGAACCTGATCTGCCCCGGGTTCGGACATCTTCAACTCATCCCGGGCCAGTCGTTCCACTCGGGACGGGGAAGAAAACGCACTCTCTTCCAACAACAACCGCCCCCACTGCTCGTCCAACTGTTGATTGCGCTGGCGTAACTGCTCCAGTTCGGCGAACTGGACCCGGGTCTGATACGTCACCAGCACCACCGCGAAGGCCGATGCCAACACCAATCCCATCAACCCGACCGTCAACCAACGCGCCGGCCGGGTCATCAGGCCGCCTCCGTCTTCATAACTTCTCCGCCACCCGAAGCGTCGCGCTGCGGGAGCGCACATTCACGTCGATTTCCGCCGCGCTGGGCTTGATGCCTTTACCCACGCGTTTCATGGTGCGCCGGATCTCGGAATCCGGTACCGGCAGGTCCGGCGGCAGATCCGGCCCCTTTTCCTGGTTGCGGACAAACTGTTTCACCATCCGGTCTTCGAGGCTGTGAAAGGTGATCACCGACAGTCGCCCGCCCGGCGCCAACACGTCCACGGCATCGTTCAACAGCGCTTCCAGGTCGCTCAGTTCGCCGTTGATGAAGATGCGTATAGCCTGAAAACTGCGTGTGGCCGGGTGCTTGTTGCGCTCCCAGGCCGGATGCGCGACCTTGATGATCTCGGCCAGCTGCAATGTCGACGTTAGCGATTGCTCACCGCGCGCCTTGACGATGGCACGGGCAATGCGCCGACTGTGGCGCTCGTCGCCGTATTGATAGAGCACATTGGCCAGCGTGGTTTCATCCACCCGGCTCAACCAGTCGGCCGCGCTTTCGCCCTGGCTCGGATCCATGCGCATGTCCAGCGGACCGTCGGACCGAAAGCTGAACCCACGGGACGCGTCGTCCAGCTGCGGCGAGGAGACACCCAGGTCCAGCAGCAGACCCTGCACTTGCCCGACCAGGCCCAACTCAGCCAGACGCGTCTTTAATTCGGCGAAGCTGGCGTGACAGACAACAACCCGGTCATCCTCTTTCGCCAGAGCCTGCGCCTCGGCAATGGCCTGGGGGTCCTTGTCGAACACCACCAATTGACCGTCGGCCGCGAGTTGCTCAAGCAATAACCGGCTATGCCCGCCTCGCCCGAAAGTGCCGTCGACATAAACACCATCACCCACGCGCAACGCATCCACCGCTTCATGCAGCAGTACCGTTTCGTGGCTGAAGTCGGGCGCTGTCGCGCTTGTCCGATCGGTGCCTTTCTTCACAGTGAAATTTGCTCCAATTCGGCGGTCATGGCGTCGTCGTCGCCGGCCTCTTCCAGGTAGGCGTCGCGGGTTTCGGCCCATAGATCTTCGGACCAGAGTTCGAATTTATTGCCTTGCCCCAGCAGCACGACCTTCTTGTCCAGCTGGGCGTAGTCGCGCAGCGGTGGTGGCACCAGAACGCGACCGTTGCCGTCCATCTCCACATCGGTGGCATGCCCGATCAGCAAACGCTGAATGCGGCGCGCGGCCCGATTGAAGCTTGACAACGAGGAAATTTTTTCCTGAATCACTTCCCACTCGGGAAGCGGATAAATCAGCAAACAGCGTGCTTCGGTGTCGATGGTGATGACCAATTCACCTTCCGCCAGGGACTGCAGCGAAGACCGGTACCGGCTGGGCACGGCAAGACGACCCTTGGCATCGAGAGCCAGGGTGTGCACGCCCCTCAGCATGATGGTGTCTGTCGTCCGCGCCATGTGAATGGTGTCCGCTGTTATTGGTCGATGGGCGGCCTAGTCGCCCTGCCTGTCCTGGCCGGGTTAGCGGTCACTCACAGCCCCGATAACCCACTTTCTTCCACTTTTCTCCACTAGCCGACACTATAGGAGCCGTCTGCCCCACAAGCAAGTGGTCACTAGCCTGGGAGGCCAAAAAAAATCCTATAAAAACAGGCAGTTAGGAATTGGATCACAACTTTGGCAGGTAAAGTTAGCGAGTACTGACATACTAATTTCAAGCATCGCAAGCCACTTGCGATCAAGAGTTAAAGTAAGACTTTAAGTTAAAGATTTTTTTCGAATAAGGAATTAGACATTCAGGAAGGATTGGTTTTAAAAACGGCACGAACAGTGGTTAGATGTGACGAACCTCACAGAAAACCTCCGATTAAGGTTCAACAGAGGCTTGACTGACATTGCATTGTCCGGCTTTTCGAATTATCCACAAGCGCGGATAGGAAGGGCCGATGTAAGGAAGGTGAAAAGCCTAGAATGAACGATGCAACGATGAGCATGGGTAGGTCAAGGCTCGATCGTTGTGGTACCGACGGGTAAAGCAAGAGAGTGTGAGCCGGCCGGTAAGCCGGGTTCTGTCTTGGGCAATCATTCGTCTAGCCTTGAGGTCACCCTCAAGGTCAAGCAGCCTACCCGGTCCCAGCGCGGGCCACGCCTAATGGGACCCTATTTGGCCTTGCTCCGGGTGGGGTTTACCATCGCCAGCCCTGTTACCAGGACTGCGGTGCGCTCTTACCGCACCTTTTCACCCTTACCGCCCTTGCGGACGGCGGTTTCCTTTCTGCTGCACTTTCCGTCGGCTTTCGCCGCCCAGACGTTATCTGGCACCCTGCCCTGTGGAGCCCGGACTTTCCTCTCCTTCTTACGAAGCAGCGATTGCCTGGCCGACTCACGGGGCGAACCATAATGGTTTTCGTTCGATTCGCAAGCATTATCGTGGTTGGGATTGTTTCGTGCCTGTGGCCCGCGGCCGGAGGTGGGGTATGGCCCTGCCGGGGTCGCCGTGAATACGTCCATGTAGGCTAGGCCGCAGCATCCCTGCTGCGGACTACCCCTGCAGAGCCATACCCCACCTCCGGCCACTCACCCCCAGCCTCATAACGCTCTATTCCCTCTCCCTTGTGCGGTCCGACGCTTCGGGAGGGCTAGGGAGTACCTTTATCCAATCCCGTAATCAACTCATACCACTGCTTCTTCCTTCCCCCGATCAACTCCACCATCGCAGCAGCCGCCTGCTTCGGCGGCATCAGGGGCCCGAGTGTCTCGGCCAGTTTCCTCGGATCCAGGCCGAAATCCTCCGGCTCATCCGTGGTGCCTCCTACGACCAGCACAAATTCCCCCTTTTGCTGGTTCGAATCGCTCTCCACTTGTGCTACTACCTCTTCCAACGTGCCCCGCAACACGGTTTCGAAGGTTTTTGTCAGTTCCCGGGCCAGCGTGATCGGACGCTCGGATCCGAAGACGGTTTTCATGTCGTTCAGGCTGTCGAGAATGCGGTGGCTGCTTTCATAGAACACCAGGGTTCGGGTGTCACGGGCCAGTGTTTGTAGCCGTTTTTGCCGGGCACCGGTCTTGGCTGGAAGAAAGCCTTCGAAGACCCAGCGGTCGGTTGGCAGGCCGGAGACGCTGAGGGCGGTGATGACGGCGCTTGGGCCGGGAATGGGGTGGACAGTGTAACCGGCTTCGGCGACGGCTTTGACCAGATGGTAGCCGGGGTCGGAGATGAGCGGGGTGCCGGCATCCGAGATGAGTGCGACGGATTGATCATCCCGGAGTAAAGAAAGGATAAAGCCGGTACGGTCGCGTTCGTTGTGTTCGTGCAGGGAAACGAGTTTTGGGCGGGCGTTCAGGTGGTCGAGCAGGCGCTTGCTGTGACGCGTGTCTTCGGCACAGCACACGTTAACGCCCTGTAAGACGCGGGTGGCGCGCATGCTGATGTCGTCGAGATGGCCGATAGGGGTGGCGACGACGTAGAGAGCCGGGTGAAGGGTGACGCTGTCTGTCATGAAGGACCTGCTGGGTATTGGGTGAAGCGCGTTTCAAGGCGCGGGCTTTGTAGAGTAGAATGCCCGGTCACAGATTGTAACCAGCCCAGAGTCGATGTTGAAAATATCCTTTTGTAGGCGCTCGGTCCGGCTGTCGGCCTGGCTGATGGCCGCCCTGTTGGCCGGTTGCGCCGGTCAGGCAACGAAAACCGATCAGGCCGAGCCGGTCGAGGACGCGGCGAGCAGCGAAGCCTTGGTGACCGAGCGCCTGGACACCGCGCGCGACTTGATCGAGCAGCAACGTACCGAAGAGGCGGAAGTGGTTCTCAGTGCGCTGCAGTTCGACCGCCTGAACACAGCCCAGAAAACCGACTATGCGGAGTTGAAGGCGGAAATCGCTCTGATTCTGGGGGATGGCCAGGAAGCCTTGAACTGGCTGTCCGGCGACCGCGCCTATTTGTTCGACGGTCTGCCGATGGAGCGCCAGATTCAAATTCGCTTCAAGCGAGCCGAGGCGCACGAATACGCTGGAGAATACCTGGCTGCATCGCGCGAGCGCATTTTTCTGGCGCCGCTGCTCGACGGCGATCAGGCGACCTACAACCACGAGCAGATCTGGTTCGATCTGCAACTGGTGCCGGAGGAATCCCTGCGGACCCTGGCCGAGTCCGAATCCAGCCCGGACCTGACCGGCTGGCTGGACCTGGCATTGATCGCGCGTGAAAACGTGGAAGACGTCCGCCAACAGGTATTGGCCATCGATGACTGGATCAATCGCCACCCGAGCCACCCGGCGGCGCAACAATTACCGGGTGACCTGACGCTGCTGCGTCAAATCGCTCGCCAGCAGCCGCGGAACATCGCGGTGTTGCTGCCTCTGACCGGCCCGCTGGAGAAAGCCGGCAAGGCGATCCGTTCGGGCATACTGGCCGCCTGGTACGAGGCCCGGAGCCTGGGGCGGGAAACGCCGTCGCTGACCTTTTTCGATACGGCACTGAATCAGGATGCCTACAACGTCTATAAACAGGCGGTGTTCGAAGGCGCCGATCTGGTGATCGGCCCATTGGACAAAGCCAGTGTCCAGCGCCTGCAAAGCCAGGAAGTCTTGTCGGTTCCGGTGCTCGCGTTGAACTACAGCGATAACCGGAATGAGGCGCCGCACAGTTTTTATCAGTTCGGGCTGGCACCGGAAGACGAAGCGGAGCAAGTCGCCAACCAGGCCTGGCAACAGGGAATGCGACGGGCCATGGTACTGGCACCGGACAGCGACTGGGGTCGCAAGGTCAGCGACGCCTTTATCCGCCGCTGGGAAATCCAGGGCGGCCACATCACCAGCAAATCACTGTTCACCCGGCCCGACCAATACCTGAATACCGTCAAGCGGGCGCTGAACGTCCACGACAGCGAACAACGCCACCGCAATCTGCAACAAATCCTGGGGCGCAACATCGTGTTCGAACCGCGCCGCCGCGAGGACATCGATGTGGTCTTCATGGTGGCGTTCCCGTCCCAGGCCCGGCAGTTGAAGCCGGTGCTGAACTATCAGTTCGCGTCCGATCTCCCGGTCATGGCCACGTCTCACCTCTATGGCGGTTCGGACAATCCGGACCGGGACAAGGACCTCAACGGCGTGTCCTTCGTGGAAATGCCGTGGAAACTGCGGCAAACCCCGCTGGAAAACACCGTCGAGATCGCGTTCGACGAGCTCTATACCGGCTATGAGACCCTGGTGGCGCTCGGCGTCGACGCCTACCGGCTCTATCCGCGCCTGCCCCAGTTGCAGCGATTCCCGGATGCGCGCGTCTACGGTGTGACCGGCACCTTGCGGCTGGACGAGAAGCGCCGGGTTCATCGCGAACTGACCTGGGCCGAGTTCATCGAAGGTCGCGCGGAAACCCGGACCGGTCTGGACGATTCATTGTCTCCGGACACCTGGCGCTGATGGTTTGGCGGCCAACCAAAGGACAGGCAGCGGAAACACTGGCCGAGCAGTGGTGCGTTCAGCAGGGCTGGAGTCCGATCACACGTAACTTCCGGGTAAAGGGCGGTGAAATCGACCTCATCTGCCTCGACGATAATACCCTGGTCTTTATCGAGGTGCGCCAGCGTCGCAGCGAGCGCTACGGCGGTGCCGGCGCCTCGATCACCGCCGCCAAACAGCGTAAGCTGATCATCGCGGCGCAACAGTTTCTGCAGGGCCATCGCGAACACGCATCGCGCCCCGCCCGTTTCGATGTCATTACCCTGGGACGGGACGACGACCTGAACTGGATTAAAAGCGCTTTTACCGCCGGATGAAGATATTCCACCGGCTTGGGAGCCTCTGAATAATTAGGCGGATATGAACCCGGACGACATCATCTACGAACAGATCGGTCTGAGCCTGGAGACGTTTCAGTTGGCGGCCGAACAGCTCGACGAGCTGATGCACCACGGTGCCGACCTGCTGACCGATGCCTTGCTGAACGATGGCAAGATCCTGGTGTGCGGCATGGGCACCTCGGCCGCCAATGCCCAGGGCTTCGCCAGCCGCATGCTCAGCCGATTCGAACGCGAGCGTCCGGGATTACCGGTGCTCGCCCTGTCCGGCGACGGTACATTAATGAGCGGCATCGCCCACGACACCAACCCGAACGATATCTATGCCCGACAGGTACGCACCCTGGGCCATGAGCCGGACGTGTTACTGGCGATTTCCGCCACCGGTAATGCACCGGCGGTGATCAAGGCCGTACAGGCCGCCCACGAAATGGGGCTGTGCGTCGTCGCACTGACTGGAGAAAACGGCGGTGACATCGCGGCACTGCTGGAAGAGAACGATGTTGAGTTGCGCGTGCCGGCCGATAAACTGGGTCTGATTCAGTTGACCCATCATCTGTTGTTGAATTGTCTGGGCGAATTGATCGAACACCAACTTTTTGGAAGCGAACTGTGATGAAAATTCTGAGCTCACTGTTGCTGGTATTGATGCTGACCGGTTGCACCACCCTGATGGGCAGCGCCACCGGAGACAAACCCATCACCCCGGACCCCGAAGGCCGTAGCATGGGGCAAGTCATCGATGACAATGCCCTGGCCACCCGCTTGACGGTCAACCTGACCAAGATCGACACGCGCTTCGATCAGGCGCAGTTCGATGTCCACGTGAATGATGGCGTGGTTTTGCTGGTCGGCCAGGTCCCCGATGGTTCGATGATCCCCAAGGCCACCGACATGGCCCGAAACGACCCCCAGGTCGAAGCCGTACACAACCATCTGGAAGCGGCGACGCCGACCTCGGCCGGCGTTCGCGCCAATGACACCTGGTTGGCGGTCAAGGTCCGCTCGCGCATGTTCACCACCGACCATTTCCCGTCCTCCAACGTCAATATCATTGTCGAGGAGGGCGTGGTGTATCTGATGGGTCGCGTCGGCGAGGCTACGGCAAAACAGGCGGTCAAGCTCGCCGCCGAAGTGAATGGCGTGCAGAAAGTGGTCACCGTCTTCACCCTGGTCCAATAGTCGGACAGCGTTCGCCGGTGACTGGGCGATTTGCTCCCCAGGGTCTACGCTTTAGGCATGACACTGACGTCGACCCTTGGGAGAGTCGCCATGTTTGCACAAAAACACATCGTGGTTCTGATCGATCCGGCCGAGGAAAGCGCTCTAGCCGTGCGCAAGGCCAGCCGCCTGGCCCGCATTGACAAGGCGCGCCTGACCTTGTTCGCCAGTGGCTACAACGCGACCCTGGCGTCCAATCACCCGCTCAATCCGGACACCGCCGACCAGGCCAAGGACGCCTATATGCGACGTCTGATGGAAGGCCTGGAAACCATCGCCGATATCGCTCGCAACGACGGCGTGGAGGTGACCACCAAAGGCGTCTGGGACAAACACGCCGGTCCGGCGTTGATGAACTTCATCGAGGAAGAACCGGTCGACATGGTGGTCAAGGCCACCCACCACCAGAACGTCATTCAACGGACCTTTTTCAGCCAAACCGACTGGGAACTGATCCGCCACTGTCCGGTACCGCTGTTGCTGACCAAAGCCAACGCCTGGAACGACCCCATCCGACTGACCGCCGCCGTCGATCCGGTACAGGCCAATGACAAACCGGACACCCTGGACGAACACATCGTCCGCTGGGGCAAGGATTTCGCCACTCATCTGGGCGGCCGACTCGAACTGCTCCACGTCTACGACCCGACACCACTGCTGATCTACCTCGACCAACCGACGATCGACAGCGCCGACATCAGCGAGGAGATTCGCGAACAACACGAGCAGGCGCTGGCCAAGCTGGCACAGGACCATGACATCCCGAAAGACCAGACTGTGCTGGAAACCGGCTCAACCCTGTCAGTCATCCCGGAACACCTGCATCAGACCAACACCGACATGGTCATCATGGGGGCCGTCGCCCGCAGTGGCCTGGAGCGTTGGCTGCTCGGGCATACGGCGGAGAAGATTCTCGACCGCATCACGGTGGACATCTTAATCGTCAAATAACGCAACACTATTATTCAGGTCGTTGCCCTGGATGCAAGATGACCCCAAGCTGGCGTACAATCGGGTAATCGGACCCACCCAGAACATGGATCATCATGCACAGCCTGACGCTTCCACACCTCACGCACGCCCGGGGAGAGGTTACCATCCCCGGTTCCAAGAGTTTGTCCAATCGCATTCTGCTGCTGGCCGCCCTGGCCGAAGGCACCACGACCGTCACCAATTTGCTGGTCAGCGACGACATACGTCACATGCTCACCGCCCTGAAGTCCCTCGGGGTCGACTATCGACTCAGCGAAGACGGTACCCGCTGTGAACTGACCGGTTTGGCCGGCCCGCTGGCGCGCGGCCAGGAACTGAGTCTTTTTCTGGGCAACGCCGGTACAGCCATGCGCCCCCTGACCGCGGCGCTGTGTATCGGTAATGGCACCTTCGAGATGACGGGCGAACCGCGCATGGCCGAACGGCCGATTGGCGACCTGATCGACGCCATGCGCCCCCTGGGTGCCGAAGTCGACTACCTGGGCGAACCCGGTTTTCCGCCCCTGAAGATTCAGGCACAACACCTCAGCGGCGGCACCGTCAGCATCGACGGACGCATTTCCAGTCAGTTTTTAACCGCCCTGTTGATGGCCGCGCCGCTGCTGAACGACGACCTGACGGTTCAGGTCAGCGGCGAGCTGGTCTCCAAGCCATACATCGAAATCACGCTGGATGTCATGCGCCAGTTCGGAGTCGACGTCCGCCACGACAATTACCAATCGTTCCACATCCGAGGCGGACAGCACTACGTGAGCCCGGGCGACATTCAGGTTGAAGGCGACGCCTCCAGCGCCAGTTATTTCCTGGCGGCCGGCGCCATCGGCGGCGGACCGGTCCGCGTACACGGCACCGGCAAGGCCTCGGTCCAGGGCGATGCCCGGTTCGCCGAAGTGCTGGAACAGATGGGGGCCCGGGTGGTCTGGAGCGATCACTGGATCGAAGTATCGCGCCAGGGCCCGCTCAAAGCCGTGGATGTCGACCTGAACCACATTCCGGACGCGGCCATGACCATCGCCACCACGGCCTTGTTCGCCGAGGGCACGACCTGCATTCGCAACATCTACAACTGGCGCGTGAAGGAGACCGACCGGCTCAGCGCCATGGCCACCGAACTGCGCAAGCTCGGTGCCGAGGTGGACGAGGGTGAAGACTATATCGCCGTCACCCCTCCGGTCCGGACACAGCCCGCGGCGATCGATACCTACAACGACCATCGCATCGCCATGTGCTTCTCGCTGGCCGCCTTCGGCGACGCCGAGATCACCATCAACGACCCGGGCTGCACCTCCAAGACCTTCCCGGACTACTTCGAGCGTTTTGCCGGCATAACCGAATAGTCAGGAGGCTGTCCGAGAATAGCGGTTTCGTGGCTGGGTTTGCCCCTGAGGCGGGGGTAGCCCTCCCTGGGGCCGCCATGAACCCGTCTATGGGGGCTTGACGGCAGCAGTCCCTGCTGCCCACATCCCCCGGGAGGGCTACTCCCGCCGCAGGGGCTTGCTGCCATGCCAAGCACCAGCTCCCTCTCCCTTTGGGAGAGGGACTGTTTTCGGACAGCCTCCTAGCTGCATTGCACCCGGTCAGTCCGTATAATGACCGACCCTTGAATACGCTGGCCGGGCCCGTCCCGGCCGACATGAAACTCGACTTAAGTGAGGCCCATCGATGAGCTACTCCCAGATCCCAGCCGGCAAGGACGTCCCGAACGACGTCTTCGTTGCCATTGAAATCCCGGCCAACGCCAGCCCGATCAAGTACGAGATCGAGAAAGACTACGACGCCCTGATGGTCGACCGGTTCATGGCCACCCCCATGTTCTACCCGGCCAACTACGGCTACATCCCGAATACTCTGGCCGACGACGGCGACGCCGTGGACGTTCTGGTCGTCACACCGTATCCGGTGGTTCCGGGCTCCGTTATTCGTGCCCGTCCGGTCGGCGTACTGGAAATGACCGACGAAGCCGGTTCCGATGCCAAGGTCGTCGCCGTCCCGCACAGCAAATTGACCGCTCTGTACGACGACGTGCAGGAAGTCACCGACCTGCCGCCGCTGTTGCTGGAGCAGATCAAGCACTTCTTCGAGAATTACAAGGATCTGGAGAAAGGCAAGTGGGTCAAGGTCGATGGCTGGGACAATGCGGCCCGTGCCAAGGCGATCATCGAAGAGTCGGTGAAGGCGTATGACAACCAGTAATACGGCTTGCTCGAATGCGAAAAGCCCGGCCATGTGAGCCGGGCTTTTTATGAGTGGACGATGGATAGTGGCCGGGCTTCTATAAGTTGTTGGATTACGCGCTCTCGCGCTAATCCAACCTACGCAACTTAATCCACCATGAGCTGCATCACAGGTAGGTTGGATTAGCGCGCAAGCGCGTAATCCAACGATACTGCCCGTACCCTCAACCGGTCGCCAGCAACTCCCGCAGGTCGATCAGTGCCGCATTGGCCCGCGAAATATAATTCGCCATCACCAGGGAGTGATTGGCCAACACACCAAAACCACTGCCATTGAGCACAATGGGTGACCACAGGGTCCGCTGCGTCGCCTCCAACTCCCGAATGATCTGCTGCAGGCTTACCCGGGCGTTCTTGTTGTCCAGAATGGCGCCGAAATCGGATTCGATCGCCTTCAGGATGTGCAACAGCGCCCAGGACGCGCCCCGCGCTTCGTAAAAGACGTTGTCGACCTGCAGACGCGGTGTCTTCACCTGCTGCTCGATGCCCGACGGAGTCGACTGGTCGGCGGGCCGGTCGAGATTGAGCCGTTGCTCGGTCACCGAGGCGCTGAGACGCTGCGACAGGGAGCCCAGACGGGTTTCCACATCACCGAGCCAGCGATTCAGGTTGTCCGCGCGGGCGTAAAACTGCGCCCGGGTGTTTTGCGGATCGGACAACCGCAACAAATAGGATTCCACGTACTCGGCCCCTCGCCGATACTCGCCTTCGGTGGAGGGCAACATCCAACTGGCGTGATCGAAATGGAACAAGGGTTCGGCCCGCGACAAGTCAGGATCCTCGGTCGACTGGGACTGGGAGCGACTCATATCGCGCCGCATCGCCCGGCTCAGGTCACGCATCTGGATGATCACCCCGAACTCCCAACTGGGCATGTTGTCCAGCCACAGCGAAGGCGGTGTGACGTCGTTGGACAGGTAGCCCCCGGGTTTTTCCAGCAGGGTTCGAGTCAATTCCATCAGCGTGAAGGTGGTTGCATACCCCACCACCAGCTCACGGTTGTTCTCGCTGGCATGCTGCTCGGCCATGGCGACAACATCCAGTTCCTCCGGTTCGTTACTCCAATACCAACCGATCAATACCAACACCACGAACACAACCAGGACGGCGGCGCCCGCCCATTTGCCGCCCCGGCGCCCCGGCACCAGACGCCTCAATACCCGACCCAGGCCGGACAGACGTTCACGCAACATGTTGTTTACTCCCTGCAAAATTCCCACTCAGCTTAGTCATACGACCGTTCGAAACCAAGGGACATCAGTCATATTCGTGGAGAAGCCTTAAAACACGGGTCGGCCGACAGGATCGGATCCCGCTTAAATCGCAATAAATCGCGAAGCTTATTGAATAAAATTCACAACTAAAATTCGCCCTTCCAGTTGTTCGACGCATTTAACACCACTATCGTCTACATTTCCGTGCATATTACCGGATATTGATCACCTGACTCGGACATCGGCATGGCGAAACTCCTGTTACTGAACGGACCCAATCTCAACCTGCTCGGCACGCGCGAGCCCGAGGTCTATGGGAACACCACCCTGGCCGATATCGAACAACACCTGACCGAAGCCGCCACCAAGCTGAAACACGAGCTTGATTGCCTGCAAAGCAACCACGAAGGTGTGTTGATCGATCGCATTCACGACACGGCCCCTGACGGTACCGACTTCATCCTGATCAACCCCGGAGCCTTTACCCACACCAGTGTCGCATTGCGTGATGCCCTGGCCGGGGTCGCCAAGCCCTTCATCGAACTGCATCTGTCCAACGTACATGCCCGGGAGTCGTTCCGGCAACATTCCTATCTCGCCGACCTCGCCGTCGGTGTGATCGCCGGTTTCGGCCGGCACAGTTACGATCTGGCCCTGCAGGCCGCCCATCACCATCTTTCGCGCTAGAGGACACCACCATGGACATACGCAAGGTCAAGAAACTGATCGAGCTGCTGGAAGAATCCGGCATCGATGAAATCGAGATTACCGAAGGCGAGGAAGCCATCCGCATCAGCCGCACTTCCCGCTCGCTGAGTGCACCGGCGGCGCCGGTTCACTATGCGGCCCAGCCCGCTCCTCAACCGGAAGCCGCGCCCGCCCCGGCCGCCGCTTCAGCGCCCGAAGCCGATCCGGAACCGTCCGGTCACGCGATTCGCTCGCCCATGGTCGGCACCTTCTACCGCGCCCCCAGCCCGACCAGTCCGTCCTTTGTTGAAGTCGGCCAACAAGTGAACAAGGGCGACACTGTCTGCATCGTTGAAGCCATGAAGATGATGAACCAGATCGAGGCGGACAAGAGCGGTACCGTGGAAGCCATCCTGGTCGAAAACGGTCAGCCGGTCGAATTCGATCAGCCGCTGATCACCATCAGCTAACGAGGCCCGTCATGCTGAAAAAAGTCCTGATTGCCAACCGCGGCGAAATCGCCTTGCGCATCCTCCGGGCTTGCAAGGAGATGGGCATTCAGACCGTCGCGGTCCACTCGGTCGTCGACCGGGATCTCAAACACGTCAAACTCGCGGACGAATCCGTCTGTATCGGCCCCAACGCTTCCGCCGGAAGCTATCTGAATATCCCGGCCATCATCGCCGCCGCCGAAGTAACCAATGCTGACGGCATCCACCCCGGTTATGGTTTCCTCGCCGAACGCGCGGATTTCTGCGAACAGGTCGAGAAATCCGGTTTCGCCTTCATCGGCCCTCCCGCTCACGTCATCCGCTTGATGGGCGACAAGGTCTCGGCCATCGAAGCGATGAAAAAAGCCGATGTTCCGACCGTCCCCGGCTCCGACGGCCCGCTGCCGGACGACCCGGAAACCTGTCTCGGCATTGCCCGGCGTATCGGTCTTCCGGTGATTATCAAGGCAGCCGCTGGCGGTGGCGGACGCGGTATGCGCGTCGTGCACGAGGAAAAAAACCTGCTCGGCGCCATTCAGGTGACCAAGTCCGAAGCGGCCTCGGCCTTCGGCGACGGTACCGTCTACATGGAAAAGTTCCTGCAGAATCCGCGTCACGTGGAGATACAGGTGCTGGCCGATACCCACGGCAATGCCATTCACCTCGGCACCCGGGACTGCTCGCTGCAACGCCGCCACCAGAAGGTACTCGAGGAAGCCCCGGCCCCGCACATCGACCAAGAGGCCAATGAACGGGTACTTCAGGCCTGTATCGATGCGTGCAAGGAGCTCGGCTACCGCGGTGCCGGTACCTTCGAATTCCTGTACGAGGACGGTCATTTCTATTTCATCGAGATGAACACCCGGGTTCAAGTGGAGCATCCGGTATCGGAGATGATAACCGGCGTGGACATCATCAAGCAGCAATTGCTGATCGCCTCGGGTGAGCCATTGTCCTACACCCAGGATGAGATCATTTTCAAAGGCCACGCTTTCGAGGCCCGGATCAACGCCGAGGACCCGCGGACCTTTATGCCCAGTCCGGGCAAGATTACCCAGTTCCACTCGCCGGGCGGCCTGGGTGTCCGCTGGGATTCCCACATCTATGCGGGCTATTCGATCCCGCCGTTCTACGATTCAATGATCGGCAAACTGATTACCTACGGCGATTCCCGCGAGGAGGCCCTGGCCCGAATGAAGTCGGCCCTGGACGAACTGGTGGTCAGCGGCATCAAGACCAACACACCACTGCACATGGACCTGGTCAACGACGAGGGCTTCAAACGCGGCGGCGTCAACATCCACTACCTCGAACACAAACTGGCCGAGGAACAATAGTGGCAAGGCCGGGTAAATTGCCCATGGTCCGCGCTTGGTGGTGGGGGTAGGGGCCTCGAGGGTCGCCGTGAATACATCCATGTAGGCTTGGCGGCAGCACCGAAGCGTCGGACCGCCTTGCTGCCGACATCCCTCGACACCCCTACCCCCACCACCAATCGCTCGAATCCGTGGTTAAATACTCAATCTTTTCCCTAGAACCTTTTAGTTGATTGATATCCATCGGTTCCTGGTAGCCACCTCCATCTCAGCTCATTTAGTAATTGAACGTAGGGTGGGCACTGCCCACCATCGACCTACCACCACAGGCGCTTTAATAAATATTCAGTCAGAAGAAATTACAGAAATTAAGCCCAGGTTAGTGATACGAGCACCACGGATGCGAGGTCTGGAGGTAGGGGTATACCTACGCAGGGGAGTCCGCAGCATGGATGCTGCGGTCTAGCCTACATGGATGTATTCACGGCGACCCGGAGTAGGTATACCCCTAGCTCCAGACCGGACCCAAGCACGAAACAAAAAACAAACCACTCCAACAAGACACCGGCACCCAACTGGTTTAACCTCCGCCCAAAACCCAACCACCGCACCGAACGACTGGATACTCAAGCATGCCCTGGCTACAGATTCGAATTCCCACCCTGCCGGAACACACCGACACCCTTGAAGATGCCCTATTACTGGCCGGGTGTCAGGCCGTCACCCTGGTCGACACCGAGGACAAGCCGGTGTTCGAGCCGATCCGGGGGACCACGCCGCTGTGGCAGCACACTACCATTCAGGGGTTATTCGACCATGAACTCGATGCCGAGGAACTGAAGGCAACGCTTGGCGAGTTCATGGCCGCCGAGGGCATTGAGCCTCAGGGGCCGATGGTGACCGAGATTCTGGAGGACAAGGATTGGGAGCGGGCCTGGATGGACAATTTCAAGCCCATCCAGTGTGGGCCACGCCTGTGGATATGCCCGTCCTGGATCGAACCGCCGGACTCGCAAGCCATCAATTTACGGCTGGACCCGGGTCTGGCATTCGGCACGGGGACGCATCCGACGACGTTTTTGTGCCTGGAATGGCTCGACCGGGAAACCGTCTCCGGCGATTCTGTACTGGACTACGGCTGTGGCTCAGGCATTCTGGGGCTGGCGGCGCTGCTACTCGGAGCGAACCGAATGGACGGCCTGGATATCGATCCGCAGGCGCTGGACGCCACACGGGCCAATGCCCGCAACAACGGTATCGATGAAGATTGTTTCCGGGTCATGCTGGACGACCGCGATTTGGAGCCGCAGTACGATGTGGTCGTGGCCAATATTCTGGCCGGCCCTCTGTGCGACCTGGCCGAGTCGATCTGCCTGCGAACCAGGCCTGGCGGCAAGTTGGCATTGTCGGGAATTCTGGCCCATCAGGCCGAGGCGGTGCGCAAAGCGTACACCCCCTGGATCGAATTCGACCCCCAAGCCGAGCAAGATGGCTGGGTGCGATTAAACGGGGTGAGAACCCGTTAGTTGTGCTGTTGCGCAAGCTTTCTTACACTTGGCGGTTACGCCGAATGCGGCGGAACCTCTGTTATTGACGCATGGATGCCCGGACTCAGTTGACCATGGCCGAAACCTTTATTACTCAATGCCCGCACTGCGGAACCTCTTTTCGCGTTAAAGAAGAGCACCTGGCCATCGCCAATGGCTCGGTGCGCTGTGGCGCCTGTCTGCAGGTGTTCAGTGCGCGCAATCACATCGTTTCCAGCAAGCCGGGCGCGCAACCCGCCGCCAAGCAGGCCGCCAAAAAGCCGGCTCAACCGGCCGCACCCAAACCGGCGACCCCGAAAGCCAAGACACGTCCCGCGCCGCCGGTCGAGCCCCCCTCGACAAAATCCGGTTTCGCCGCCGATGACGACGACGATGCCGATTTCCTGTTCGACGATGGTCCGGACGAGGAAGAAGAATTCATTTTCGAGGACAAGGACGACGATGATCTGTTCGAGGACGGTCATGACGAAGAAGAACTCGGTGAGTTCAGCGACCACTTTCTGAATCTGGGCAGTCAGCAGACTTCCACCACGGAGCAGGCCAATCCCTTTCAGCGGGAAACGTCCGAATTCGAGGGCGAGGCGTTCGAGGAGGACGACAGCACGGACGAGAGCTGGGCCGAGTCGATTCTGGAAGAGCTGGAACGCGAGGAGAAACAACAGCAGAAAAGCGCACCCAAGTTCGAAGCCCGGGAACCGGCCCCGGATCACCGGAGAAAGGGCCAGCCCAAGCGGGAGCCGGAACCCGACCCCGAACCGGAGCTTGAATCGTTCGCCGTACCGGAGCCGAAGTCCTCGGGGTCATCGGGCAGCAAGGCGTCGCAACTGGTCCGCCAGATCAATCACGAAATCGATCTCGACTTCAACGCCGAGGGCCGATTCGCTCGCTGGCGCTGGCTCGGCGGGGTCGCCATCCTGGTGCTACTGGTCACCCTCGCCGCCCAGTTCGCCTGGATGCAGCGCGACACCTACGCCAAGATGGACCAGTGGCGCGGACTCTACCAGAGCGCCTGTAACGTCCTCGGCTGCACGCTGCCTGCGCAGGAAGACCTATCCCGCATCCGGACATCCAACGTCCTTGTGCGCGACCACAAGGTGCTGGACAACGTCAAACTCGTCGACGCCGTCCTCACCAACCGCGCGCCCTTCAAACAGCCGTTCCCGGTATTGATCATCCAATACACCGACGTCAACGGCGAGTTGGTCGCCGACCAGGCCTTCCGCCCCGAAGACTACCTGCGCGGTGAGCTGACCGGCAGCACCCTGATGCCGATGAACACCCGGGTGTACGTATCCATCCCGATCCGGGATCCCGGCCAGCGAGCGGTGAACTACCAGTTGGTGATGGCACCGGCTTAAAGCTCAAGTTTCGGTGTTCGCCACGGAGACAAGCGGCGGATGCCGGGGATGCCCCTGTGGGGAAGTCCGCAGCAGGGATGCTGCGGTCTAGGCTCCATGGATGGATTCACGCCGACCCCACAGGGGCATTCCCGGTAGCCGACGCGGACCACCGCTTCCCTGCCGAACCGAACTCCGAAACTTGAGCCAAAGTTGGCGCAGTTATACGCCCCCAAAAACCTGATCAAACAATCGACAAAGAAAGATAAATGTCAATCTTTAATCTCACCCCGAGAGCCAGTATCATTCCCCGCCCCTGATCTGAGCAATTTTTAACCGATACCCGTGTTCACCATCGGCCCTTACAGCATCGAGCAGCCCACGGTCCTGGCCCCTATGGCCGGTGTGACCGACCGCCCGTTTCGAACCCTGTGCCGGCAGCTTGGCGCCGGTCTGGTCGTGTCCGAGATGGTGACCAGCGACACCCGCCTGTGGAACAGCAACAAGTCCAAATGGCGGCTCGATCACCGGGGCGAAGCCGGGCCGATCAGTGTGCAGATCGCCGGTGGCGACGCCGACATGATGGCCGGGGCGGCTCGGGCCAACGTCGACAACGGCGCCCAGATCATCGACATCAACATGGGGTGCCCGGCCAAGAAAGTCTGCAACAAGGCCGCCGGCTCCGCACTGATGCGCGACGAACCGCTGGTGCGGGAAATTCTGGAAGCCGTGGTCGGCGCTGTGACCGTTCCGGTGACCCTGAAGATTCGCACCGGTTGGTCGCCCGAGCACAAGAACGCCGTGCGCATTGCGCGCATGGCCGAGGACATCGGCATTCAGGCGTTGGCCGTGCACGGTCGCACCCGCGCCGACGCCTACAAGGGCGAGGCCGAGTACGACACCATCGCCGCGGTCAAACAGGCCGTCGGAATCCCGGTGCTGGCCAATGGCGACATCGACAGTCCGGAACAGGCGGCCCGGGTCCTGGCGTACACCGATGCCGATGGCGTCATGATCGGTCGTGCGGCCCAGGGCAACCCCTGGATTTTCCAGGCGATCAACCGGTACCTGGCGGACGGGACCCTACTGGCCGAACCCAGACTGGCCGAGGTCAAGTCAACGCTCGGTCAGCATCTTCAGGCCCTGCATCGGTTTTACGGGGAATACATGGGCCTGCGCATCGCGCGCAAGCATGTGGGCTGGTACCTGAAGGCACACGACGTAGACCGGGCCACCCTGAAAGCTTTTAACACACTGGAGACGGCGGAAAGCCAGCTCCAGGCTCTCGACACACTTTTTCAACGTTTGACATCGTTAAAGGATCAAGCAGCATGACCATCGATACCGTTGCCCAGGAATACCCCAAGCACGACCCGCACGAATCCCTGCAGGTCCCGTCGTCATCGTCATCCGAGCATCCCCAGACCCTGCGCGACAGCGTCGAGATCGCCATGCGGAACTACTTCGCCCACCTCGAGGGGCAGGAAGTCGCCAACGTCTACCAGATGGTGCTGAGCGAGGTGGAAGCCCCCATGCTCGAAGCGGTGATGCGCTTCAGCCGGGATAACCAGACCAAGGCCAGCCAGGTCCTCGGCCTCAACCGGGGCACGCTGCGCAAGAAGCTCAAGCAGTACGGCCTGCTCTGAGCAACACGAGAGGCGACCAAAGGGTCGCCTTTCGCGTTTTTGGGACCCTGAAAAGTTTGACCGAACGAACCATTTTCCTTTGACGCCGCCCACCGTGGCTTCCCCTAGATTCGCTTGAGGACAGCATGACCAAGACCCCGCAACGCGCCCTGATCAGTGTTTCCGACAAAACCGGCATCGTCGACTTCGCCCGCGCCCTCAATGAGCGTGGCGTCGAACTGCTCTCCACCGGCGGCACCTACCGCCTGATCACCGAAGCCGGCATTCCGGTCACCGAAGTCTCCAGTTACACCGGGTTCCCGGAAATGATGGACGGTCGCGTCAAGACGCTGCACCCCAAAGTCCACGGCGGCATCCTGGGTCGGCGCGGCACCGACGATGACGTCATGGCCGAACACGGCATCGACGCCATCGATCTGGTGATCGTCAACCTCTACCCGTTCGAACAGACCGTCAGCCGGGAAGACTGTGTACTGGCCGACGCCATCGAAAACATCGACATCGGCGGGCCGACCATGGTTCGTTCCGCCGCCAAGAACCACAAGGATGTCGCCATCGTCGTCAACAGCGGCGACTACGATGTTGTCCTCAAGGAATGGGACGAGACCGGCGGTCTGAGTCAGGCCACCCGCTTCCGTCTGGCCCGCTCCGCCTTCGAACACACCGCCGCCTACGACGGCATGATCGCCAACTATCTGGGCAGCGTCGATGAAGACACCCCGGCCGACAGCGTGCCAGAACGTACCGCTTTCCCGCATACCTTCAACCAGCAGTGGAATCTGAAGGATGTCATGCGCTACGGCGAGAACCCGCATCAAAAAGCGGCGTTCTATGTCGATTCCGATCCGCGTGAAGCCAGTGTCGCGACCGCTGTCAGCCTGCAGGGCAAGGCGCTCAGCTACAACAACATCGCCGATACCGATGCCGCCCTGGAGTGCGTCAAGGCCTTCGAGGCACCGGCCTGTGTCATCGTCAAACACGCCAACCCGTGCGGCGTGGCGACCGGCCAGACCATTCAGGAAGCCTACGACCGCGCCTTCCAGACGGATCCGACCTCGGCGTTCGGCGGCATCATCGCCTTCAACCGCGAACTGGACGAAGCGACTGCACAGGCCATCGTCGAACGTCAGTTCGTCGAAGTCATCATCGCGCCCCAGGTCAGCGAAGCGGCGGCCAGGGTTATCTCGGCCAAGAAGAACGTCCGCCTGCTGGCCTGCGGCCAGTGGCAGGCGCCGGTGCCCGGGTTCGACTTCAAACGGGTCAACGGCGGCCTGCTTGTGCAGGACCGCGATCTCGGCCGGGTTCGCGCCGACGAACTGAAGCTGGTCACCAAAACGGCGCCGACCGACGCCCAACTGGCCGATCTGCAGTTCGCCTGGTCGGTGTGCAAGTTCGTCAAGTCCAATGCCATCGTCTACGCCAAGAGCGGCCAGACGGTCGGCGTCGGCGCCGGTCAGATGAGCCGGGTCTACAGCGCCAGGATCGCCGGCATCAAGGCTGCCGACGAAGGCCTGGAAATCGCCGGTTCCGTTATGGCCTCCGACGCCTTTTTCCCGTTCCGCGACGGCCTCGACCAGGCCGCCGAGATGGGCGTGAAAGCGGTCATCCAACCGGGCGGCAGCATGCGCGACGACGAAGTCATTCAAGCGGCCGACGAACATGGCATCGCCATGGTCTTCACCGGCATGCGTCATTTCCGGCACTGAGGGAGGTTGCGGCATGAATATTCTGATCATCGGCAATGGTGGCCGTGAGCACGCACTGGCCTGGAAAATCCGCCAGAGCGACAAAGCCAGCCTCGTTTATGTGGCTCCGGGCAATGCCGGGACCGAGCGTGAACCGGGCGTCGAAAACGTCAACCTCGATGTGCTCGACTTGGAAGGCCTGGCCGATTTCGCCGAAGACCACCAGGTCGGCCTGACCATTGTCGGCCCGGAAGCGCCGCTGGTGGCCGGCGTGGTCGACCTGTTCGAACAGCGCGGACTGCCCATTTTCGGCCCGACCCAGGCCGCGGCCCAGCTCGAAGGGTCCAAAGCGTTCACTAAGGAATTCCTGCACCGCCACAATATCCCGACAGCGTTTTACGGCGTCTTCACCGACCCGGGTGAGGCCAGCGCCTATGTCCGGGAAAAAGGCGCACCCATTGTGGTCAAGGCCGACGGCCTGGCGGCCGGCAAGGGCGTGGTCGTGGCGCAGACCGAAAACGAAGCCATTGCCGCGATCGAAGACATGCTCTCCGGCAATAAATTCGGCGATGCCGGTGCCCGTGTCGTGGTCGAACAATGCCTGACCGGCGAAGAAGCCAGTTTCATCGTCATGGTCGACGGCGAAACCGTCGTCCCCTTCGCCTCCTCCCAGGACCATAAAGCGCGCGACAATGGCGATACCGGCCCCAATACCGGCGGAATGGGTGCCTATTCGCCGGCACCGGTGGTCACCGACGAACTGCACCGGCGCATCATGGACGAGGTCATCCTCCCGACCGTCAAAGGCATGAACGCCGAGGGCAACCGCTATCGCGGCTTTCTCTACGCCGGCATCATGGTCGCCGAGGATGGCACACCCAACGTTCTGGAATACAACTGCCGTTTTGGCGACCCGGAAACCCAGCCGATCATGATGCGCCTGCGGTCGGATCTGGTGGAGTTGTGCCTGGCGGCCGTCGAAGACCGACTGGACGGTCTGAAAACCGATTGGGATCCGCGACCGGCGCTCGGCGTGGTCATGGCTGCCGGCGGCTACCCGAACAGCTACCGCAAGGGCGACGTGATCCGTGGTCTGGATGAGGACTTCGGCTCCGACTGCAAAGTCTTCGAAGCCGGCACCAAACTGGACGACTCCGGCGAGACCGTCACCAACGGCGGCCGCGTGCTGTGTGTCACGGCTCTGGGCGATTCCATTCAAGCCGCCCAGGAACGAGCCTACCAGGCGGTTGAGCGGATCGACTGGAACGACGTCTACTTCCGCACCGATATCGGCCACCGTGCCATCAATCGCTGACCAGCTACAGGGTGTCGGGGCCATTGTTCCCCGGCGCCCTGATGTATACTCTCTCGGCTGTAACTACGAATTCCAACAAGGACCACCCACCGGCCCGGCAATCCCGACCGGTGATGACCGAGAGAGACAGGAATGATCAAACGTCTGCCCCTGCTGGCCCTGCTTTGGCTGACTTTCCAGGCCTGCGCCGATTCCCCCATCCTGTTGAATCAGGATGAATTCCGTCGCAACGTGCTGCCTCACGCCGACTACCTGTTCGATTCCGACAACGCCTTCTCCGTGTACCAATTGCAACAGGAAGGATTGGCCAACCGCTTCGCCCCGGTTCACAAGCCGCTATTGCGCAACGGCTTTTTCGATGGCGCCATGTGGCTGCGTGTCCCGGTCACCAATCCGGATGGCCAGGCGCGCACCTACTACTTCTATGTGGACAGCCACGCCAATCACCGGATCGACGTCTTCAGCCCGAAGCCATCCGGGCAATACAGCCAGGTGCGATCGGGCGCCGCCATTCCGCTCAACCAGCGCCCGGAACCACTGGGTACCTATGTTCTGCCGGTCACCGTCCAGCCGGGTACCCAGATGCTGTTCCTCAAGCTGCAATCGCTGGACCCGCTCAATACCGCCGTGCTGTTGATGGACAACCGTTCCCTGAATCTGATGCTGGCTTCGGAAATCGCGGTGCATTCCGCCTTGCTGGCGCTGCAGGTCCTTCTGTTGGTCCTGACGATCACCTGCCTGGTTCGCCATCATCACATGGCGCTGGTCTGGGCCACCCTGTTCAACCTGGGGCTGATCGCCTTTAATCTCGGCTGGAACGGCCTGACCTCCTTTCTGCTGCCCACCTTGAGTTATGTCGACATTCACGCTCGCAACGCCGGCGGGTTGCTCACCGTTGTCGCGCTGGCGGGACTGCTGGTCAACGTCAGGGAAGACCGGGTCCCGGCCTGGCTGCGGGAGAGCCTGACCTGGATTCTGCGCGCGCTCGGGGTATTGTGCGCCGTAGCCCTGTTACCGTTCGCGGTCAGTCTGAGTCCGATCCTGCTGACGCTGATTCCGATTCTGCTGCTCCTGACCGGCAGCCTGTGGATCTATCAACGCGAGCGCTCGCCGCACGATCACTGGCTGCTGGCCGGTTTCGGCGGCACCGTTCTGCTCTATCTGCTCCTCACCGTCGCCAGCCTGGGGCTGATGCGCAGCGTCTCCTTCCATGCCGCCATCTTGCATGCTGTCTCCCTGGTGGCCATGGTAGCCGTCAGTTGGGCGGCGTATCGCTTCGTTCGTCAAAAGGACTCGCGCCTCGCTGTAGACGGGCTGAACCTGCCCAGTCTGCACTGGCCGTTGCTGCGCAAGCTCAACCATGAAATGCGCGGCCCCATCAACGGCGTGCTCGGCATGGCCGAACTGCTGCAGGACACCAGTCTGTCCGCGCACCAACAGGAGTACGTCAATACCGTCCAGGCAGCCGGCTTCTCGCTGTTGCGCCAGGCCGACCAATTGCAGAACCTGGTTCGCATCGGGTTGAACCGGTTGCCGGACAGCGAGGACGAATTCGACCTGTACGACCTGCTCGAAGACGCCATCCAGCCCTATTCGCGGCTGGCCCACGCCAAACAACTGGAACTGGTGATGGACGTGGCGCCGGAATTGCCGACGCGCTATCAGGGCAATGCCCAGATCATCGCCCAGATCATCAGCAACCTGCTCGACAACGCCCTGAACTACACCGACAGTGGCGAAGTGCTGATCCAGGTGAAGCCCTGGAACAATCAACGGGTCCGTTTCAGCGTCACCGACACCGGCCCGGGCCTGCCCAAGGAACTGAAAAACACCTTGTTCGACTTTCCCGCCGCCCCGTCGGAAGAGCCCCTGTCGCCGCGCGAGGTCCGGTTGGGCCTGCCGATCACCCGTGTTCTGGTGGGCTTGCTGGGCGGCCAGTTATCGTTCAGCAGCGAGCTGCGCATGGGCACCACCTTCTGGATCGACCTGCCGCTTGAAGAAGTGAGCGAGACCGGCGGCGTCGACGACTATTCGACCCAGGACCTGGATCAGATCCGGCTGATGGTGGTCGACGACAACCTGACCTGCCGCAAGGTGATCGAGCATCTGGGCATGAGCTGGGGCATGGACGTGTTCAGCATGAGCAATGGCCAGTCGGCGCTGGCCAACCTGCACAACGAATACCACAAGGGCTCGCCGATCGATGTGCTGGTCCTCGACCAGAACATGCCCGGCATGACCGGCACCGAACTGGCCGAACGCATCCGCTCCGACGACGCACTGAACCGGGATATCGTTATCATTATGCTGACCGGAGTTGACGTCGGTCATGTCGATCTGGACGAAACCCGGCTTAACATTCAGTACCTGCTGACCAAACCGGTATCGGGCCGGGCTCTGCGACAAACGCTGATGCAGGCCATGCCCGATATTCTGAACAACCGGGAACACCACCATGTTAAGAAATCTTTCTTTTACTGACCGGATTCTGTCCCATCTGGACAACGCCCTGAAGACTCTGACACCGGGCGCCGTTCACGCGGCGCACCCGTCGCCGGGCCGGGATCGGGAAGCGCCGTCTCTGGAAAGCGACGACCAGCGACACATCGCCGGCCTGATGCGCATCAACCACACCGGCGAGGTGTGCGCCCAGGCGCTTTACCAGGGCCAGGCATTGACCGCCCGACTGCCGGACGTGCGCGAATCCATGGAACAGGCCGCCGACGAGGAACTGGACCACCTGGCCTGGTGCGAACAACGCCTCAATGAACTGGGCAGCCGAACCAGCCTGCTCAACCCGGTGTTCTACTTTACGTCCTACAGTCTCGGCGCCGTTGCGGGCCTCGCCGGAGACCGCTGGTCGCTCGGCTTCGTCGCGGCCACCGAGGATCAGGTCAGCCAGCACCTGAACGATCACCTGGAGCAGATTCAGGACCGGGACCCGCGCAGCCGGGCGATTCTGGAGCGGATGCTGGAAGATGAACAGAGACATGCGCACAACGCATTGGCGGCGGGCGGTCAGGCGTTCCCCGAGCCGGTGAAGCGGTTGATGACCGGGGTGTCGAAGTTGATGACGAAGTCGGTGTATCGGGTGTGAAGGTTTGACCCTCACGCCTTGGAAGTAGGGCAGAAGAGCCGAAGGCGTTATCTGCCAGTTTGTCCGCTGGCAATGGAATGAATCGAGGCTGGGCATCTTCCCGTGGCAGATAACGCCCTTCGGGCTCTTCTGCCCTACAATACCAGCCCCATAGTGCCTACTGGCAGAGGGTCGTTCCCTACCCCCGCGCCTCCGGCGTCACCCGGAACACTTCCTCGGGGGTGGTGACCCCGGCAGCCACTTTCCTGGCCCCCGACAATCGCAGACTCAACATCCCGCCCTTGATCGCCTCCTTCCGGAACACCTGCGGATCACAGTCGTCCGTGACCAGCAAGGCCAGATCGTTGCTCATCTGGAAGCTTTCATACAGACCGGTTCGGCCCAGGTAGCCGGTATTTCGGCATTCCAGACACCCGACCGGCTTGTGGAAGTGCTTGGGCTGGCTCGCGGTCCAGGGGCGGACCAGTTGCTGCCAGACCGACTCGTTCGGCTCGGTTTTCGCTTTGCAGTGCGGGCACAGGGTCCGCACCAGGCGCTGGGCCATGGCGCCGAGGACCGTGGCCTTGATCAGATAGGACGGGATGCCCAGATCGAGCAAACGGGTAATGGCGGTCGGGGCATCGTTGGTGTGGACGGTCGACAGCACCAGGTGTCCGGTCAGGGCCGCCTGAACGGCCATTTGTGCGGTTTCCAGATCCCGGATCTCACCGATCATGATGATGTCCGGGTCCTGACGCATCAGGGCGCGAACACCGTCGGCGAAATTCAGATCGATGTTGTGCTGCACCTGCATCTGGTTGAAGGCGGGCTCGACCATCTCGATCGGGTCTTCAATGGTGCAGACGTTGACCTCGGGCGTCGCCAGAGACTTCAGCGTCGAATACAGGGTCGTCGTCTTACCGGAACCGGTCGGACCGGTTACCAGAATGATGCCGTTGGGGTGACGAATCATCTGCCGCCAGTTGTTCAGGTCCTCGTCCTGCAACCCCAGGTCGGTGAAACTCTTGAGCAAAACGTCCGGATCGAAGATCCGCATCACCAGCTTCTCGCCAAACGCCGTCGGCAGGGTCGACAGACGCAACTCCACTTCCTGGCCGTTCGGCGCCTTGGTTTTCACCCGCCCGTCCTGGGGTTTGCGTTTTTCGGCGACGTTCATCCGCCCCAGGATCTTGATGCGGCTGACCACGGCCTGGCCGACCTGTATCGGCATCTGATAGACCGGGTGCAGGACGCCGTCGATGCGAAAGCGGATATGGGCATAGTCGCGGCGCGGCTCGACGTGTATGTCGCTGGCGCGCTGGTCGAAGGCGTACTGGAACAGCCAGTCGACGATGTTGACGATGTGCTCGTCGTTGGCCTCGACATTCTGCAGGTTACCCAGCTCGATCAACTGCTCGAAATTGCCGATGCCGACGCTGGACTTGCGTCCGGTAGCGCCACTGACCGACCGGTTCAGCGCGTAGAACTCAAGCGCGAAACGCTCGATGTCCTCGGGATTGGCCACCACCTTGCGAATGCTGCGTCGCGACACCTGCTCGATGGCGTCTTCCCAACCGCTCAGCAAGGGCTCGGACGTGGCGATCTCCACCACGGTCTCCTCGATAGCGAGCGGCAAGAGGTTATAGCGACGGGCGAACTCGTAGGACATGACATCGGTGATGCGGGTCACGTCCACCTTCAGCGGATCGATGTTGCGGAACGGCAGACCGACGTGCTCGGACAGCCACTGGGTCAGTGCGGTCAGGGTCAGCTTGCGTTCGGGGTCCGCCTGGTCCGGCAGTTCCAGCGCGGCCAGGCGAATCAGCGGATGGTCCTTACCGGGGCGGACCTGGCGTCGGGCGCGGTCGCTCTGTTCGGATGACAGCCGGCCGTCCTCGACCAGCGCCCGGAGCACCGAATCCAGGTCGAGCCGACCCGGCAGCAAGGTCGCCGCGCCCAAGCTTACACCTCCAGCGCGGTATCGCGGGACTCGAACAGCCGGCCGGCCAACTGCTTGATGTCCCGCAGCAGTACGGTCTGGCTGCGCGTCCAGCTGTAGACCGACGCCTGCTGTTCCAGGGGCAGCTCATCCAGCCATTCACGCAATCGGCTGACCACGTCCATGGCCGACAGCTTGGACAGGTTGTCCTCCAGCGCCTGCAACTCCTCACGGTAGTGATTCAACTCGGCACCGTAGAGGGTGTTGAAATACTGGCACAGCATCAGCAACCGATGCACGGCCGGAAACTGGCTCAAGGCGTGACTGGTGCTGCCGGCGAACTGGTCCGGCTTGAATGCCTGCCAGGCCGAGGACAGCGACCGGTCGAGCCCGTCGCTGACGGCCTCGTCGGAAGCCCGGCGGTGATCGTCGGTCTGGTCATGACGCCAGGCGCGCAGGTGCAACCAGCGCGTCAGGGACATCAGCGTATTGCCGAAGCGCGGATTGTGCGCCAGTGCCTCGATACCGTCCAGCGCGCGAATGGCCTTAGCCTGCTGCAGGCTGACGGCAATGTTCTCGGGCTCGCTGCGGGCTTCCTGGCTTAACGCGAAACAGGCCGGCCACCAGGAAACCAGCGGGCGTATCGTCTCGTCCAGCCACAGCACCCAGGCGGAGACTTTCTCCAGGTGGGCGTCCGGCAGAATGTCGGCAAACCATTCCAGTTCCGTCTGCAAGTTACCCAGCGTCACCAGCATGGCCTGCATGTGACGCCACTGCTGACTCATCCAGAACACTTCCCACTGACGCTGCAGGCGTTCCAGTTCGTAGCCCATCAGCGCGCAGAAGGCACTTTCCATACTTTGCTGGGCGACAATCGCCGGCAGCGGCACCTCGACCGAGGCGTTGCCGTCGAGCAGACGGTAGCCCCGTTCAGCCTTGGACATATCGGACGGCACCATCGGGACCCTTTCGGTCAATTGCAACGACAAGTCGAGCAAGGCGCTCAGTTGACCGGTTTTCAGCTCCAGCTCGACCTCGCTGATTGGCTGTTCGGTGTCCTGGGTCAGAATGCGGCCTTCGTCCAGCACCACTTCGATGCTGGCCCCCTGATAATCCAATAACCAGCGATGACGATTGAAATGGGTTCCGAACAGCGGCTGCAGCCGGTCGACCGTCAGACCGTCCGGCAAAGCCGACGCGGGCAGCTCGGACAGATCGATGCGACCGTCCGGCCGCTCGAATTCCCATTCATCGCGCTGGTGGAGACCGCCGATGTTGGAGCCCCGTGTCTTCAGAGTCTGAACACACCGGCCTTCATCGCGTCGCAACCGCAGAGCGGCGCCGGCGGCCGTCAGTTGCTGATCGGGCGTGTCGAAATACTGGTTTTCCAAATAGTGGGATTGTCCCGAAACCGAATCCAACAGTGGATGCGCCTTGAACACCTCCACCGAGTCGGGACGAATACTGAGTTTGAGTTCGATTTCCTGACCCATAGCACTACCCATTCCGCTACTGCTTATCGTTATTATTTATCGCCCACGCATGACTGTGGGCGCTCGCTTCGAGTTTACCCTGTCCTGGGGCCGGTTTCACAAGGGATTTGGCGATACCAGTCACAAAATGTTGCTTGATGTTGGGGTTTTGTACAGAAATCGACCAATAATACGGCCAGGCGTGTGCCTGACCGTGTCGATACAAGGAAGGATCAGACCGGTGCGGGGCCGTTGCTCATGTTGCGTGAATAGAAAATCTCCTGCATTTCACGCCACAAGGCCTTGGTGATGCTGTCGAGTTCGTCCTCGCTGAATTCGCTCACGCTGCGACCGAACAGATAGTTCTCAATATTGAACTCCTTCAGCAGCATCTTGGTATGGAAGATGTTTTCCTGGTAGATGTTCACATCGATCATCTCGTAGATCTGTTTGGTGTCTTCGGCCAGGAAGTTCTGGATCGAGTTGATCTCGTGATCGATGTAGTGCTTGCGACCATCGACGTCGCGGGTGAAGCCGCGGACCCGGTAATCCATGGTCACCACATCGCTGTCGAAGGAATGAATCAGAAAATTCAACGCCTTCAGCGGCGAGATAACGCCGCAGGTGCTGACGTCGATGTCCGCCCTGAAGGTGGAGATACCGCTGTCGGGATGGCTTTCCGGATAGGTGTGCACCGTGATGTGGCTCTTGTCGAGATGGCCCACGACGGTTTCCGGCATGGGACCGGGAGAAGCCTGGGAATAATCCTCCTCGCCCTCGACCGGGTATTCCGAAATCAGAATCGTGACGCTCGCTCCATGCGGTTCATAGTCCTGCCGGGCCACATTGAGTACATTGGCACCGATAATGTCGGTCACCTGGGTCAGAATCTCGGTCAGCCGGTCCGCGTTGTACATCTCGTCAATGTAGGCGATGTACTCGTTCTGGTGCTGCTCGGTTTTGGCGAAATTAATGTCGTAGATATTGAAACTGAGCGACTTGGTCAGGTTATTGAACCCGTGTAACCGCAGTTCGTCATTCATAGGTATCTTCCCCCATGACAGGCCGGCTGTATGAAAGATGGCGGAGAAAAGAGCAGTCCCCGCCATCGGGCGGCCGCGTATTATGCGGATAGCGTCCGGCCATGCCCAGTGATTTTTGGGTGAATGGACGAGTTTCTCAATCCGCCTCGACGATCTCGAAACTGTGGCTGATTTCGACACCGCCACGCTCCAGCATCAATGAGGCGGAGCAATACTTCTCGGCGGACAGTTTGACGGCCCGCTCGACCTGGGACGGCTTCAGACTGTGACCGGTCACGACGAAGTGGATGTGAATCTTTGTGAAGACCGCCGGCACGCTGTCCGAGCGTTCCGCGTCGAGCTGGGCGACGCAATCAACCACGTCCTGGCGGCTCTTGCGCAGGATATTGACGACATCGTAGGACGTGCACCCGCCCAGGCCGCAGAGAATCAACTCCATCGGGCTTGGACCGCGACTGTCGCCACCCTCTTTGGCGGCGCCGTCGACAAAACCCCGATGACCACTATTGGATTCGTACGAAAAGGCCTTCTCTCCGGCCCACTGGATCTTGGCTTTCAATGCGGATTGACTCCTGTACAAGGGTGTTTATTTCGCTAGGATGAGGCTTAAAAGCCTTAAAACAACGGACATTGGGCCACAAAACGGGATCCAAGTCATACAAATCGGGCTCTGACGTAGCCAGAGCTTGGTGTATACCCCATAATGGCCGGATGCCTTGGTTATTTCGAGGGGCGAACATTCTGCCCCCAAGGCCAAAATTGATGTCTATACTCGCACAGGCGACGGTCAGTTTCCGCCCGGATGATAATCGGCCCAGGCAGGGCCACCCCGGGGACAGGATGCAGTCACTGGTCAGGCCGCTCGTCTGTCAAGGAGCCACCGGGTCGCGAATGTCGGGCCGGGGCACAAACGCTACACTGGAACGCTTACGATCATGGTCAATCAGTCAATCGAACATACGCATCTCGACTATTTTCTGTCGCAGTGCCACCGTCGTCGCTACCCGTCTAAAACCACCCTGATCTACGCGGGTGACAAAAGCGACTCGCTGTACTACATCATCAAGGGCACCGTCTCCGTCATCATCGAGGATGACGACGGTCGCGAGATGATCATGGCGTACCTCAACGCCGGCGATTTCTTTGGGGAGCTCGGCCTTTTCGACGCCATGGACTCCCGTTCCGCCTGGGTCAAAACCAAGACGGAATGCGAGGTGGCCGAAATCTCCTACACCAAGTTCCGGGAAATCACCCAGGACGACCCGCGCATCCTGTACTTCATCGGCGAACAGATGGCGACCCGTCTGCGCGCCACGACGCGCAAGGTCGGCGATCTGGCGTTCCTGGATGTGACCGGTCGCGTCGCCCGCACCCTGCTCGACCTGTGCCAGCAGCCGGATGCCATGACCCACCCCGAAGGCATGCAGATCAAGATCACCCGCCAGGAAATCGGTCGCATTGTCGGCTGTTCCCGCGAGATGGTCGGCCGTGTGCTGAAAAACCTGGAAGAACAGGGGCTGGTCAGCGTCAAGGGCAAGACCATGGTGGTGTACGGCTCGCGGGAATTCTTCCAGCAACAGCCGTAATCGGGTCGCAACACTGAAGCATGGAGAGTAGCGCACACCCGTGCGCGACCATGCTCCCACTCCGGGGCAATCCTTCCCGATTGTGTACGGCGCCACATGCCGATCGTGGTTCCCGCCGTCCCAAACTTTTGACCTGAGTCAGCATCCCGTCATTCCTGTTCCGGTAAGCTGCCATTCCAATCAGCAATACACCGGAACAGGTAACACCGAATGACCCCCTTCCAAGTCGATGACATTCGTTGGAACGATCGTCTGATTCGCAAGTACGACATCCAGGGACCGCGTTACACCTCCTACCCCACCGCCGTCCAGTTTCACGACATCGACCGGGAAGACGTTGAACGCCACTATGCCGAGCTCACCGGCCGCCAGGATCCGTTATCGCTCTATATCCACATCCCGTTCTGCCGGCACCTGTGCTACTACTGCGCCTGCACCAAGGTACTGGCCAAGAATCGCGACCGCGCCGACGACTATCTGGCGCGCCTGGGCACCGAAATGGCCCTCAGTGCCCGTCATTTCGGCACACGGCCGATCACTCAGCTGCACCTTGGCGGCGGTACCCCGACCTTTTTGACGACCAACCAGATGACCCGGATGCTCGACTGGTTGGAGATCTATTTCAATTGGGATCCGACCAATCCCGAAGGCGAATACTCCATCGAGCTCGATCCACGCGAAACCTCCGCGGACATGCTGTCCCTGTTGAGGCACCGCGGCTTCAACCGGGTCAGCTTCGGCATCCAGGACTTCAACGAAGCCACCCAGATCGCCGTCCATCGCGTCCAACCGCGAGAACTGGTCGAACCTCTGGTGCGCCAGGCCCAGGACCTCGCATTCGACTCGATCAACTTCGACCTGATTTACGGCCTGCCCTACCAGACCCTGACCACACTCGAAGACACCCTCGACACCGTCCTCGACCTCGGGCCTGACCGCATCAGCTTCTACAACTACGCCCACCTGCCCGACCGTTTCCCCTCGCAAAAGCGCATCGCCGCCCACGCCCTGCCCGGCCCCGAGGACAAGCTCGACCTCATGCGCTACGGCATCGAGCGGCTGCAGCAGGCCGGCTATCGTTACATCGGCATGGATCACTTCGCCCGCACCGACGACACCCTCAGCCAGGCCCTCGCCGAAGGCACCCTGCAACGCAATTTCCAGGGCTACTCCACCCAGGCCGAGACCGACATGCTGGCGCTCGGTATGTCCGGCATCAGCCAGATCGGCGGCGCCTTCCTGCAAAACACCGCCGACCTCGACACCTACGAAAGCCAACTGGATAACGGCCACTACGCCACCCACCGTGGGTTCTGGCTCAGCGACGACGACACCCTTCGCCGCGACGCCATCAGCCGCCTGGCCTGCCAGGGTCGACTGGACCTCGACGACCTGGGGCAACGCCACAACATCGTCGGCCCGGACTACTTCGCCAGCGAATGGGACCGGATGCAGGCATTCGAAGCCGATGGACTGGTAACGCTGGACAACCACACCATCAACGTCACCGCGACCGGCCGGTTGTTGCTGCGGCCGATTTTGATGGCCTTCGATGCGTACCTGGGGGATGTGCCGACATCGCGGTTTTCGAAGGTATTGTGAAAAGGGTTGATAGCAATATAACGAGTACCGGTTATCGGTGAGACCCTGGAAGGGACATCCGAGTCATGGATGGCGAGGCTAAGCGCCCAGGGATGGGTTCACAGCGGTCCCTGGAAGGGTCTCACCGATAATCGGTACGGACCACTGGCAAACACACCCGGATCAACCTCGAACCCAGCCCATACACTCTGGCTCCAAAACCCGCCTGAATCCTGTATCATGGCCGCCTGCACAGGAGGCCCGACTTGACCGACTTCGTATCCATCTTCCGCAACAGCGCACCCTACATCCACGCCTACCGGGGTAAAACCGCCGTCGTCTGGTTGCGAGGCAAGGTCCTGAGCCGATCCTCCGTGCATGCCCTGGTCAGCGACCTGGCCCTGCTCAACAGTCTCGGCCTCAAACTGATCGTCCTGTTCGATGCCGACGACCAGGTCGAAGACGTCCGTCTCAACGAAAACGCCGTCATCGACCCGAACACCATGGACACCATCCTCAACCGCATCGGCCACTGGCGCAGCCGGCTCGAAGCCCAGTTCACCCAGGGGCTGGCCAACTCGCCCATGCACGGCGCCCGCGTCCGAGTCATCGGCGGCAACTTCGTCACCGCCCGTCCGGAAGGCGTCGTCGACGGCATCGACCTCCAGGCACAGGGGCGTGTGCGTCGCATCGACCACCTTGCCATCCGCCAGCACCTCGACGACGGCAACATCGTCCTGCTGCCGCCACTCGGTTATTCGGTCACCGGCGAAGTCTTCTATCTCGCGCCGGATCACCTGATCATCGAAACCGCGCGCCGCCTCGACGCCGACAAAATCGTCATCGTCGGCGACGACCCGCATCCGATAACCGGCGGACAAAAAGAACTGACCGCCTTCGAACTCAGCCACTGCCTCGGGCAACAACCCAAGGACCATCCCGGCATGCGCGAACTCAATACCGCCCTGGCCGCGAGCGAGGCCGGCATCCCGCGCTGCCATGTCATCGACGGCCACCAGGACGGAGCCCTGTTGGGCGAATTGTTCACCCGGGACGGCGTCGGCACTCTGATCGCCCGCGACCGGTACGACACCTTCCGTGTCGCCCGAACCGATGACATCAACGGCATCCTGGCCCTGCTCGGTCCATTGGAAGACAAAGGCATACTGGTGCGTCGCAGTCGGGAAAAACTGGAAAACGAGATCGACCATTTTTACGTCAACGAACGCGATGGCATGATCATCGGCTGCGCCGCCCTCTATCCGATTCCGGAGACCGAACCGAGCGTGGCCGAACTGGCCTGCGTTGCCGTTCATCCGGATTATCGCCAGTCCGGTCGCGGCGACGCTCTGTTACGCGCGCTGGAAAAACGTGCCCGTGAACAGGCCGTGCGGCGGCTGTTCGTATTGACCACCCAGACCGCCCACTGGTTCGCCGAACGCGGCTTCGAGCAGGCACCGGTCGGCGAACTGCCGCCCCAACGGCAGGACCTCTACAACTTTCAACGGAATTCAAAGGTGTATTTCAAAACCTTGTAGCTCACCACCACAGACACTCGGGGAGACTCGCATTGACGTTTATCGAACAGCTCAGACAGCGCTGGCAGGCCGGCACCCAGGTGTGTGTCGGTCTGGACCCCTTCCTGGACCGGTTCCCGGCCCGATTCGAAGGCGATAATCTCGCCATCTTCCACTTCAACCGGGACATCATCGACGCCACGGCCGACCTGGTCTGCTGTTTCAAGCCCCAGTTCGCCCACTACGCCGCGGTTGAAGCCGAAGCCGAGCTCAAGGCCACCATTCGCTACATCAAGGACGTCCATCCGGACCTACCGGTCATTCTGGATTCCAAACGCGGCGACATCGGCTCCACCGCCGGCATGTACGCCCGTGAAGCCTTCGAACACTACGGCGCCGACGCCGTTACGGTGAATCCGTACATGGGGTCCGACACCGTACTGCCGTTCGCCGAGCACGCCGACAAGGGCGTCATTCTGTTGTGCCGCACCTCCAATCCCTCGGCCGCCGAGTTCCAGAACCTGGAAATCGACGGTGAACCGCTCTACATCCACGTCGCCCGACGCGCCCAGCAACACTGGAACGCCAACGGCAATATCAGCCTGGTGGTCGGCGCGACCGCACCGGAGGAAATGGCCCGAATACGCGACGTCGCCCCGGACTTGCCGTTCCTGGTACCGGGCATCGGCGCCCAGGGTGGCGACCTGGAAGGAACCGTACGCAACGGCCAGACAGCACCCGGTGAAGGCCTTATGATCAACTCATCGCGGGGTGTGCTGTACGCCAGTCAGGGCGAGGATTTTGCCGAGGCGGCGCGGGAAGAGGCTTTGAAATTGAGAGACCGGATTCGGGCGTTAAGTGGCGTGTAACCACATCCCCCCCCCTGTAGGTCGGATTAGCGCGCGGCGCGCAATCCGACAAACTGACTCTCCCTCAAAGAGGACAGACCGCCCCGGTTCCCTTCAACCCGCAATACCCCATCGGGTTCTTGTACAAGTATTGCTGATGATAGGTTTCGGCGAAATAAAACGTCGGCTTAGCCGCCAATTCGGTCGTGATCTCGCCCTTACCCTGCTTGCTTAACTCCTCCTGAAACCGCGCCGCGGTCTCGCGCGCGACCGCCAACTGCGCCTCATCCCCGTATATCGCCGATCGATACTGGGTGCCGATGTCGTTGCCCTGACGCATACCCTGGGTCGGGTCGTGGGCTTCCCAGAAGGACTTCAGTAACTTGGACAGCGGCACTTCATTCGGGTCGTACACAACCCGAACGATTTCGGTGTGACCTGTTTGACCACTGCAGACTTCTTCATAGGTCGGGTTCGGGGTCTGGCCCCCCGCGTAACCAACCGCCGTGTTCACCACGCCGGGCAGTTGCCAGAAATGCCGTTCGGCGCCCCAGAAGCAGCCCATGGCCAGCAGAATCTCCTCACATCCGGGAGGTGTCTCGCGCATGTCGATATCCAGCACGATGTTGTGATAGTCGATCGCCAGGGGTTCATCCCGGCCGGGCAACACCTGGTTGGGTGTCGGCATGTCGGTGGATCGTGCCATGGGTCGTCCTCCAGAGGTCGGAAACGGCGATTGAGCGCCGCCCGAATACGTTTGCAGCAAAGATGAGCGCACACTATAGTGATTTCAATGTCCGTTGGGGAGATCTTGATGAGAGACGATCAACGCCGCTTCCATCGCATCGAATTCGATGCCCGCATCCAGCTCGACCTGGCTGGCCAGAGCTTTCCCGGTATTTTGCGCGATATCAGCCTCAAAGGGGCGTTGGTGGTACTGGGCGATCTCGGCCAGCCGATCGAGGAAGGACAACAGGGCCGGCTCATCGTTCGTCTGGACGAGGGCTCGGTGGAAATGCAGATGGACGTCCAGGTGGCCTATTTTCACCCCGTCCGACACGCCTGTGGCCTGAACATTCAGACCATGGATGTGGACACCGCCTCCCACCTGCGCCGCCTGATCGAAGTAAATCTGGGCGATGAAGATGCCCTGCAACGTGAACTCAGTAACCTGATCGATGTCATGGAAGATGAACATGGCTGACCAAAATCGCACCAATACAGTGCACATCAACCTCAAACAGCACCGTTTCCGGCCAGGCCGTTGTTGAAAATCCTCCCTTAAAAGCGGCTATTTTCGCCGAAAATTCAGCAAACTGTGATCCACTCCTCTTTTTAATATAGACTCCCCGGCCAAGTTGTGTATTTTGAAAAACATCGTTGATGTTTCTGAATAGTTGTGCCAACTTCTTGCACTCGACCAAGGTGTCAGATTTTTAACATGGAGCTGACACCGGGTGGCACCCATTTTGCTCAGCGGGATACCGACAAATACACCTGGTGCCGGCCCAATGTATCGTTGCATCCGTCGTTCAACGTTTTAAGGCAATCGTGACAAGGGAGATCCCAATACATGAAACCACTGTCTGCCGATTGGCGTTTCACGCTAGCCGCAGCATTGATCTCTGCCGTGTCCATCGCCGGCTGCAGCCAAGGCGAGCAAGAGGCACAAAACCAGACACAGTCCCAATCCTCTTCCACCACTCAAGCCGAAGACAGAGCGCCGGAGAACACCCATCCGGTCACCGGTGAAGCGCTGGCCGAAGAACAGGTGTTCACCTACCGGGCACTGGATGAAGCATCCTCGCTCGACCCGCAACTGGTTGAGGATGTGGACGGCTCCTACATTGTTCGCGATCTGTTCGAGGGTCTGTTGAACACCGACGACCAGGGCAATCTGGTTCCCGGCGTGGCCCAACGCTACGAATCCGCCAACGAAAACCGGACCTGGACTTTTTATCTGCGCGAAGACGCCCAATGGTCGGACGGCAAGCCCGTTACCGCCGGAGACTTCGTGTATGCCTGGCGTCGCGCGGTCGATCCGGAACTGGCCTCACCCTACGCCTGGTACATGCAGTTGATGTCGATCGAAAACGCCGAAGGCATCATCAACGGAGAGGCCGAACCCGATACCCTGGGTGTGGAGGCTGTGGACGACTATACCCTCAAGGTGGAACTGACCCGTTCCATCCCCTACTTCCCCCAGATGGTCACTCACGCCACGACCTTTCCATCCCCGCAATGGGTGATCGAAGAGCACGGTGAAGAGTGGACCAAGCCGGGCAACCTCGTCGGTAACGGCGCTTTCACCCTGACCGAACACGTCATCAACGAGCGCCTGGTTCGCGAGCGTAACGAGCGTTACTGGGACAACGAAAGCAATCTGCTGGATCGTGTGGTAACACTGGTCATTAACGATGAGAACCAGGCTCTGAACCGCTATGACGCCGGCGAAGTGGACAAAACCGAAGTACCGGCCGGCCAGTACCCGAGGCTGGAGGAAGAACGGCCGGAGGAAACGCACATCATTCCGCGTCTGTGCACCTATTACTACAACTTCAACAACGAGGTTGAGCCTTTCGACGATGCCCGTGTCCGCCGTGCGCTGTCCTATGCCATCGACCGGAACATCATCGTCAACAACGTGCTTCAAGGGGGGCAATATCCGGCCTACACCTTCACTCCGGAGTTGACCGCGGGCTTCACACCGCCCGAGGTCGCGTTCGGTCAGATGACGCAGGAAGAACGTGACAACCGCGCTCGAGAATTGCTGACCGAAGCCGGTTATGGACCGGACAACCCGTTGAGCACCACCATCCTGTACAACACCTCCGAAGCCCACAAAAAGGTCGCCATCGCCATTCAGCAAATGTGGAAACAAAAACTGGGCGTTGAAACCACTTTGGAAAACCAGGAATGGAAAACCTTCCTCTCCACCCGCAGCGAGGGCAACTACGAGGTGGCCCGCGCCGGTTGGTGCGGCGACTATAACGAGGCGTCCACCTTTCTGGATCTGATGCAGTCGGAGTCCGGTTATAACGACGCCAATTACGAATCCGAGGAATACGACCAGCTGATCGAGCAGGCCAGAACCATGGCCGACCCGTCTTCGGTATACACCGAAATGGAAGAGCTGATCGCCGAGGACATGCCCAACGCGCCGATCTATCACTACACAGATGCGATTCTGCTCAAACCGTTTGTGAAGGGTTGGCCGTTCGAGGACGTACAACAGAACATTTACAGCAAGAATCTGTATATCGTCGAGCACTGAGTTGTCGCTCCGGTGGTCACCTCCGGGTGACCATCGAAGCGAGTGCTCGCCCCGGCGTATGTTCTGAAACAGGGAAAGCAACCGACTGGTTAACCTCCCGACCAGACATATCCGACCGGTTTGGTGACAGCCGTCAAGGCAGCCATTCCCAGGGTCTTTTTGACTTTGGAAACACGGGCCAGGGATGCCCGCTGTCACCCCCAGTACAACAGTAAACTTAGCGTTACACCCCTTTCGCGGGGGTGCTCGTTGATGTTCACTTCAAGGTAGGTAACTTACCCGTTGTGCTGTCTGACTGGAAACAGTCGAGTCCCAAACGTGGACTGAACACTGAGAACTAAAATAATGATTAAAAAAAGAGGGCTTACAATGAAAACTCTGCATAAAACCCTGGCTGCTACGCTGGTTTCCGCCTCTCTGATGGGCGCCTCCGGCATGGCATTGGCGGAAGACCGTCACCCTGAAACGGGCGAAATGCTTGCCGAAGAGCAAGTGTTCACCTACCGCGCTCTGGATGAATCCTCCTCTCTGGACCCGCAAGTTGTTGAAGATGTCGATGGTTCCTACATCGTCCGCGACCTCTTCGAAGGCTTGCTGAACTCCGACGAAGAGGGCAACCTGGTTCCCGGCGTCGCCGAGCGTTATGAATCCAACGAAGACAACACCGTCTGGACTTTCTACCTGCGTGAAGACGCCAAATGGTCGGATGGCGAACCGGTCACCGCTCAGGACTTCGTATACGCCTGGAAACGCGCCGTGGATCCGGAACTGGCGTCTCCGTACGCCTGGTACATGGGCTTGATGTCCATCGAGAACGGCGAAGCAATCATTGCCGGCGACGTGGACAAGTCCGAATTGGGCGTTGAAGCGATTGACGACTACACCTTCCGCGTCAACCTGTCCCGCTCCCTGACTTATTTCCCACAAATGGTTACGCACGCCACCACTTTCCCGTCACCCAAATGGGTTATTGAAGAGCACGGCGAAGAATGGACCAAGCCGGGCAACCTGGTTGGTAATGGCGCCTTCGTTCTGACCGAGCACGTTATCAACGAGCGCCTGGTGCGTGAGCGGAATGACCTGTACTGGGACAACGAAAACAACATGATGGACAAGGTCGTCACCTTGGTCATCAACGACGAGAACCAGGCCCTGAACCGCTACGATGCCGGTGAACTGGACAAGACCGATGTACCGGCCGGTCAGTACCCTCGCCTGGAGAAAGAAAGCCCGGATGAGGCTCACTCCATTCCTCAGCTGTGCACCTACTACTACAACTTCAACAACGACGTTGAACCGTTCGACGACGCTCGCGTCCGTCGCGCCCTGTCCTATGCCATCGATCGAGATGTCATCGTTAACAACGTTATGCAGGGTGGCCAGTTCCCGGCTTACACCTTCACCCCTGAGCTGACCGCTGGCTTCACACCGCCGGATGTCGCCTTCGGAGAGATGACCCAGGCCGAACGCGACGCCAAGGCCAAAGAATTGCTGGCCGAAGCGGGCTATGGTCCGAATAACCCTCTGGACACCACCATCCTGTACAACACCTCCGAAGGCCACAAGAAAGTCGCCATTGCGATTTCGGCCATGTGGAAGCAGAAGCTGGGTGTCAACGCCACCCTGGAAAACCAGGAATGGAAGACCTTCCTGTCCACACGCAGCGACGGTAACTTTGAAATCGCACGTGCCGGCTGGTGCGGCGACTACAACGAAGCCTCCACTTTCCTCGACCTGATGCATTCAGAATCCGGCTATAACGATGCCAACTATGTATCCGAGGAATACGATGCGATGTCCAAGGAAGCTCAAATGATGGACGATCCGAGTTCCGTCTACACCGAGATGGAAGAACTGATCGCCGTCGACATGCCGAACGCTCCGATCTATCACTACACCGAAGTGATGATGCTCAAGCCTTACGTCAAAGGCTGGCCTTTCGGAGATGTTCAGCAGAACGTCCAGAGCAAGAACTTGTACATCGTCGAGCACTAATCAACAACCTGACCGTTGTTTGATTCAAGCGGCCGCTTCGTGCGGCCGCTGCCTTTATAGGTCAACTGCCCACCCTGCCGTCATACCGGACCCTTATTGTTATTTCAGGTTTACGTAAAACAGACTGTTCGAAGGCTGTTTTATATTCGGTATAGAGTGACTGGGTCAGTAAGATACGCGGTCAAAATTTTGCAGGCTGAACCATCATGTTCAATTACATTTTGAGACGTATTGGCGTTGCGATTCCAACGTTGTTGGTGCTCGCCACCATTTCCTTTTATCTGATGTATACCGCTCCGGGTGGTCCTTTCACGTCGGAACGGCCTTTGCCGCCCGAGGTTATGGCAAACCTGGAAGCCAAATACGGCCTGGATAAACCACTGTATCAACAACTGGGTATTTATCTCTGGAACGTCGTCACGGATTTTGATTTCGGCCCGTCGTTCCGCTTTAAGGACCGGACAGTCAACGACCTGATCGAAACCGGCTTTCCGGTCACCCTGACCTACGGTTTTTGGGCGTTTATCTTCGCCGTCGTGATCGGGGTCAGTCTGGGGGCTATCGCCGCGATCAAGCACAATACGGCGGCCGACTATGCCGCCGTAAGTACCGCCATTGTCGGACAGGTGCTGCCCAATTTTGTGCTGGCGCCGATTCTGGTACTGGTGTTTGTTCTTTGGCTTGGCTGGCTTCCTGGTGGCGGCTGGCAAGGCGGCCAATGGCAATACATCATCCTGCCGGTGATCGCGTTGGGCACCAGTTTCCTCGCCAGCATCGCCCGGATTACCCGGTCGAGCATGCTGGAAGTACTGAATTCCAACTACATCCGAACCGCCAAAGCCAAGGGCATGCCCTTCCGCTACATCATCTGGCGTCATGCCTTGAAGCCGACCATGTTGCCGGTTGTGTCCTACCTCGGCCCAGCCTTCGTCGGCATGATCACCGGCTCGTTCATCATCGACAGCTACTTCGCCACGGGCGGTATCGGCGTGCATTTCATCAATGGCGCACTGAATCGCGACTACTCCGTCATCATGGGCTTCACCATTTTGCTCGGTGGTTTAACCATTCTGTTTAACCTGGTGGTGGACATTCTCTACGCCTGGATTGATCCCAAGATTCGTTACTAAGGTTGTCTGCAATGCTCACACACACAAACAAAAAGGTCAGCGAGCTGGCTGAAAATATGGCCAGTGAAACGGTCTCCGGCCGCAGCTTGTGGCAGGATGCCTTTCACCGATTCACGCGCAATAAAATGGCCATGGCGGGCCTTGTCGTTCTGGGGCTGATTTTCCTGTTCGCACTTACCGGCCCCTTTATTGCCGCCTGGAGCTACGACGATATTGACTGGGCCGTTATGGGTAATGCCGCCGAGTTGGGACAGCCCTCGTTCGAAACCGGACACTACTTCGGGACCGACGACCTGGGGCGCGACCTGTTCGCACGCACCGTCCAGGGCAGCCAGATTTCGCTGATGGTCGGTATCATTGGCGCATTCATCGCGATGGTAATCGGCACGTTGTATGGCGCGATCGCCGGCTACTACGGCGGGCGGCTGGACAACGCCATGATGCGTCTGGTCGATATCCTGATGTCCTTCCCCTACATGTTGTTCCTGATCATTCTGCTGGTGATCTTCGGTCGGTCGATCTTCCTGATTTTCGTTGGTATTGGCATCGTATCCTGGCTGGATATGGCGCGGATCGTTCGGGGTCAAACACTGTCCATTAAGCACAAGGAATTTGTGGAGGCGGCCATTGCCTCCGGGGTTCGACCCATGATCATCGTATTGCGACACATCGTGCCCAATTTGCTCGGCATCGTGGTGGTCTACGCCACCCTGCTGGTACCGCAAATGATCCTCACCGAGTCCTTTATTTCCTTCCTGGGCCTGGGTGTGCAGGAGCCGCAAACCTCCTGGGGCGCACTGATTTCCGAAGGCGCGGGCACTATGCGTTATGGCACCTTGTGGCAGTTGGCTTTCCCGCTGTTCTTCTTCATCGCCACCCTGCTGAGTTTTTTCTTTGTCGGCGACGGCCTGCGCGACGCGCTGGACCCGAAAGACCGCTAGTGACGGAGAGTCTGAATTATGAGTTTATTATCGGTTAGAGATCTCAACGTCGGCTTCGAAACCAACGATGGCTATGTCAACGCGGTCAATGGTGTGAATTTCGACATCAAAGAGGGCGAGACCCTCGCGATCGTGGGCGAATCAGGTTCCGGCAAAAGTCAGACCGCCTTTTCCATCATGGGTCTGCTGGCTGGCAACGGTCATGCGTCCGGCAGCGTCAAGTTCGACGATCTGGAAATCCTGAACCTGCCCGAGCAGGGGATGAACCGCATCCGCGCCGACAAGATCAGCATGATCTTCCAGGACCCCATGACCTCCCTGAACCCCTTTATGAAGGTCAGTCGGCAATTGACCGAGGTCCTGCAACATCACAAAGGCATGTCAAAGCAGGAGGCGCTCGAAGAGGCCATTCGCATGCTGGATGCGGTGCGCATTCCCGAAGCCCGCAACCGCATCCACATGTACCCGCATGAATTCTCCGGCGGTATGCGCCAGCGCGTCATGATCGCCATGGCTCTATTGTTGCGCCCGCAACTGCTGATCGCGGACGAACCGACCACGGCTCTGGACGTGACCGTTCAGGCCCAGATCATGAAGTTGCTGCGCGACCTGCAGCAGGATTTCCACACCGCCATCATGCTGATCACCCACGATCTGGGCGTTGTGGCCGGTGCCTGCGAAAACACCCTGGTCATGTACGGCGGCCGTGTCATGGAGTACTGCGACACCGAGAGTCTGTTCGAGTACCCGAGCCATCCCTACACCCAGGGGCTACTCAAAGCGATTCCACGCCTGGACCAATTGGGTGAGGAGCTGATGACCATTCCCGGCAACCCGCCCAATATGACCAACATGCCGGCCGGCTGCCCGTTCCAGCCACGTTGTCCGTTCGCGGAAGAGCGGTGCGCCACCGACCGTCCCGAACTGACCAGTGCCAACAGTTTGAACCGTCCACGGGCTTGCCACTTCGAACCGGAGACACTGAAATGAGCGAACAGAAGAAAACCATCCTGTCGGTATCGGATCTCAAGGTCCAGTTCGATATCTACCCCAAAGGCGCCATGCCGTGGACCAAACCGAACAAGCTGAAAGCCGTGGACGGTGTCAGTTTCGACCTGTACGAGGGCGAGACACTGGGCATTGTGGGTGAATCCGGGTGTGGCAAGTCCACCCTGGCGAGGGCCGTCATTCGCATGCTGCCGGTCGAAAGCGGCGAGATCATGTGGCTCGGCAAGGACATCGCACCTCTGCGCGACAGCCAGATGCGCAGCCACCGTAAAGACATCCAGATGATCTTTCAGGACCCGCTGGCCTCACTGAACCCGAGGATGACCATCGGCCAGATCATCGCCGAACCGTTGAAGACCCACTATCCGGACACCCCGAAAGAAGAGGTGAAGGAGAAGGTCAAGGAAATGATGAAGACGGTCGGTCTGCTGCCGAACCAGATCAACCGCTACCCGCACGAATTCTCCGGCGGCCAGTGCCAGCGCATCGGCATCGCCCGGGCGCTGATCCTGAAGCCGAAGCTGATCATCTGCGACGAGCCGGTCTCGGCGCTGGACGTGTCCATTCAGGCACAGGTGATCAACCTGCTGATGGACCTGCAAAAGCGCATGGGTCTGTCGCTGATCTTCATCGCCCACGACCTGAGCGTGGTGAAACACATCTCCACCCGCATCATGGTGTTGTACCTGGGTAATGTGATGGAAGTGGCCGACGCCGCCGACATTTACCACCATCCGCGGCACCCCTACACCCAGGCGTTGATTTCGGCGGTTCCGATTCCGGACCCCAAGATCGAACGCAATAAGGACATCATCCTGATCGAAGGCGACCTGCCATCGCCGATCAACCCGCCCAGCGGCTGTGTGTTCCGCACACGCTGCCCCAAGGCCCAGGCGCTGTGCGCCGAACAGGTGCCCGAGTTGGAAAACCCGAGAGGCACGCACCGCGTCGCCTGTCACTTCCACGATTGAGTCCTGCCCCGACCCCGGTCCTGTGACCGGGGTCTCACTCCCCTCCCCTATAGTGCATTTGCACTATTCGCATCGAATCCTCCCTGACGGATCATGACACAACGCGGTTGACCGCCTGTCGACTCAATCCGATCGTGTTCTGAATGGGAGTCTCTGCAATGGACCTGCCTTATCGTCCTCGTTTTTACTGGTTTGCGATGGTGTTCGTGGCTTTGGGCCTGACGGCCTGTGGCGGCGGCTCCTCGGGCGACGGTGCCGACACCGGTGACGGCGATACCCGCATCACCTTGAGCGGTGTGGTCCAGAAAGGTCCCTTTACCCAGCTTTCCGTCACGGCCCGACCCATGAACAAGACCGGTGATCTGGGCGATCCGCTGCCGGTGACGGTCGAGAAAGATCGTTACTCGTTGAAAGCTCAGCCGGGCCAGAACATCCGCCTGGAGGCCACGGGGACTTTCCTGGACGAAACCACAGGTCAAAGCGTCACGCTCAAGGATCCCCTGAGTGCCGTCACCGTCGCCGAAAAAGACCGGTCCGGCCCGCACAACATCAACGTCATGACCGACATGAGCGCGGCTCTGTTCGACAATCAGACGGACACCACCCAGCCGGTCAAGGAGCGGTTGTCCGGCGCCCAGGGTACCTTGATGACGGCCCTGGGCCTGCCGCAATCGACCGACCCGCGCAGCCTGGACCTCGCTCAGGTGGATGCCGGAGCCGAACTGGGCGATCCGAACCTGAGTCTGCTGTTGCTGTCGGGCTCGATCATGACCTTGCCACGCACCGACAACGCCATGCCGAACGGCTACCAGGCCATGCTGACGGGTCTGGGGCAGGGTTTGAAGCCGGAAGAAGTGCTTCCCTCCCTGGCCGGCATCGATGCGGCGGACCTCTACGAGCAAATCCGCGACACCCAGGTGCTGCCCGACCTGCCCGACCTGTCTCTGGACTTCGGCAATACCTGGTTGTGCAATCCGACCTGCGACTGGGAATGGCTGACCGAGCCCAGCCTGTCCCTGTCGGACATCACGGTTCTGGAAGCCCAGGGCTCCACCGACATCGTCCTGCGCCGTTCCGGCCTGACGGCCGACCTGCCCGCCATGACCATCGACCTGACCACTCAGGAAAACACGGCGCTGGACGGTTTCGACTTTGTCGGCATCGACGAGACGGTCTCCTTCTCCGCCGGACAACGCAGTCTGACGGTGACGCTGCCATTGCTGATCGACAGCCTTGATGAAGACATCGAATCTCTGGGCCTGACCCTGCAAAACCCCTCGACGACATTCGACATTCAACGCGCCGAGGCTCGTGTCAGCATCCTCGACTCCCTGCCGGACCCCGGTTCGAACAGCGGCGGCATCGCGGCCATCGACGCCTGCCTGATCGGCTCCGGGCCGCCGACGGACCCGTCCAGTCTGGGCTGCACGCCGATGCTGTCGCCGCAGGACGATTACGTCATGAACGCGCCCTACGCCCTGGGCCTGGCACTGGGCGTACAAGCCGACTGCACCGCTTCCGCCAATTGCACCGTTTTGAATCAAGACTGGCCGATGTCACTGACGTTGCTGGCCGAAGCCGACGGTGAACAGCAGGACAGCACCCGACTGGGTGACTACCTCTACCCGGCCGACGCCCTGTTCGACGCGTCCCAAACGCTCAACGCCGCGCAGCCGTTGCAAGCCTCGCTGAGCAGCCCCAACGTGCAGGACTTCCTGCTGAACGCCTGGCAACAGGGTTGGCAAGTCCGTTTGCACGCCAGCCTGACCCGCAACGACCAGACTCGGACAGCGAAAACCGACCTGCCCGAACTGATCCCGGTGCCCGACACCATCGAATTCGGCGAGGAGACCCTGCAGGTTAGCCCGACCGGCCTCTCTCTGAACGGCTCCGGCAGCCTGACCTGTGCCGAGGACGAATGGCAGCTCGACGGTGGCTATGTCTGGTCGGTCGATTATCAGGGTCAGACTGCCCAGCAATCGCTCTCCGGCGAAGTCTGCGCGAGCCTGGACCTGTCGGGTAACGATCCCGTTCTGGTCGTGACCCAGGGGGCCGTACCCCTCGAATCCGACGGTTCCCCGGTACTGGTCCCGCTGCCGGTCGCGCATCGCTCGGTCATCGAATCGAACCTGGCCTACGCCTATGGCGCTTCGGATTACTGGGCCCGCCAGTCCACGGCGCAGACCTATCTGTTGTTGCCAGCCACAAACCTCGCCCCAATCTATCGCCAGTACCTGACCGCCGATTCGCTGCCGTTCGGCTACTGGATCGACAGCGGCACCCTCGGGCCTCAGGGCATTCGCCTGGCCTATACCGGACTCAGGGTCATGACCGACCCCCTGTTCGAAGCCAGCGACCCGCGCGCCAGTGAATTCCGTTCCAACTCGGCCATTTACGCCCAGGGCCAGGCCGGCACTCTGACGCTGGGCGACGCCGGCATCGACGACAGCACGGCCTTCAACGCCGGTTCGGCCCAAAGCGGTTGGCCGGCCGGCTCGGTGCAATGGGACGCCTTCACCGTGTCCGTGCAGGACAGCCGCATCAGCGACAGCACCGTCGCCCTCGACTACGACCTGGACCAAAGCACCGCCTGTCGCTCGGCCGACTGCCTGCAAGGCGGCCGTGCCGGCCACCAGGTGACCGGCACCGCCCGGGTCGGCGGCGATGGCACCCTGCTGGCCCATTCCACCGTGACCGGCAGCGACGGTGTTCGTTGGGGCGATCGCGCCGATGGCCCGGCCTGGCAACGGCCGCAGGATATGGCCAACGGTTCGGCGGCCACGCTGGTCCTGCCGGGTTTCATGGCGCCGGGCGACGCTCCGGTGACCGATCACCTGCGCAGCCATCGGGTCGTCGAATCCAATGACGTTTCCGCGCATGGACCGGGGACGGAGGCGTTCAGACGCGGCAACCATTATCCGCCCGGGCTGACCGTCGGTCCGCAGTTCTACGCCGATGCCCAGGGTCAACCGGCCACGGGTACCGGCGCCGACATCGGCCAGCGATCCCTGAATATCGACGTTGGCAACGACACCCTGTCGCTGACCGGTCACGCGGCCAGTAAATACGTGATTCAGAACGGCGGCATCACCGGCGTCTTCAACGCCGACCCACCGAGCCTGACCGATCCGGTCTCGATCTATGGCTACAACATCGCCTTCGACCGCTTCGCCGTGCGGCTGCGGGACAATCGCATGGACACCCGCAACTGGGTCGACGGCGGCGTCGACCTGCCCGGCGACGCCGGTTTCGATGTGGCCTTCGAAAGCCTGTCCATCGACTGCGGCGGCCAACTCGGTCAGGCCCGGCTCGCCCCCGAGCAATGCGCATCCGATGCGGGATGTTCGCTGTCCTCCTGGCACGCCAAGACCGACTTTTTCGATTTCCAATTCACCACATCCTCAGGGGACCCTTCTCCCCAATGCGGCGTGAACGATCAGTATCTCACCCTGCAACAGGACGCCGACTTCCTGGCGCTGGACAAGGCATTGATGCTGGACGTGACCTGGTCAGCCCAGGGCGATGCCCTGCGCACCGGGCTTAATAACCAGGATCAGTACCGGCTGGACGCCACCGACGACGAAGTCGGCTTCCCGGTGGCCCTGTCCGAAGCCGAGCTGCAGACGCCCTGGGACGAGACCTCGGTGGACTCCGGCCGCTACGGCACCATCGCGCTCGGCGGCCTGATCGGCGTTCCGTTCTGGGAGGCCCTCGACACCGACATTCGCGTCGCCAACGAAGACACCGACGTGACCGGGGCCCCCTCCGTACCCTTGCAACGCCACACCCTGATGCCGGACGAAGACGGCGATACCAGCAACGACCCGCCGTCGCTGACCACGGCGCTGGCCGAACAACCCAACCGGGACCTGCTGCTCGATCTGGCCGAGGACAATCAGGACCAGTACGACCTGGCGGGGCGTTACCAATGGGGCAACACCGGCTTCGGATTCGAACTTCCGGTGTACTACGACCTGCCGGACAACCGCCCGGGCCCGCAATTCATTGGCCGGACCTGGAACCAGGATCTGTTCGTACTCGAAGCCAACGCCGGCATCGACTACATCACCCCGGAGAAAACCAAACTCAGTTTCGGGGCCAGTGCGGACTTCGAGCGGCTGGGGAACCTGCGTTTCCAGATCGACCTGGACAGCCTGGAAAGCCTGAGCAAGGTCGACCAGTTGCTGATCGACGCCGGCCTGCTCTCCGAACCGGTGCTTGAACCGACACTCGGCACCCTGACCAGCCAGGCCGACCGACTCAACGATTTCGCCAATCAGGGCGTCGATGTGGTCATGGAAGAGGCCCTGCTGGTGGCGCTGGAAGAAGTCGGCGCGGCATCGGCACCGCTGATGCCGAGCAACGAGGACCCAATCGTCGTGCTGGCCGATGCGCTGGCCGAGATCCGCTCCTACCCGGATCAGCTCATCGCTTCGCTGGACGATGAGCTGATGCAGCCCATCCACGACGAGTTGTCGGTGCTTGAAACCGACCTGCGCGGTCGGCTGATCGATCTGGAAACCGCCCTGACGGCCGCCCAGTCCGACATTACCGATCCACAACGGGTCAACGATCTGCGCACCGCCATCGCCGATGCCACCGAGTTGCTGAATACCGTTTACGGCATCATGGCCGCACTGGTCGAACCGGTGGACGACGGCCTCGATCAGGCGCTGGCCGGGCTGGATCGCCTGGACGCCCCCCTGAACCGGGCCACAACCGCCATCAGCGAAGTCGATGCCATGACACAACGCATCTCGGATTTCACCGCCTCCCAGTGCAACACCGAAGGCAGCACGGTCGGTGCCGAGGTCGATGGCTTCCTGCACAGCACCTGGCAGCATCTGGGCAACCTGCGTTCCCTGCTCGATCTGCTTGAAGGCGGCGAGGTGCTGACACTGCTGGCCGACCGCGTCATCGAAGACCCGGCGACACAGGAATCCATGCGATCCGCGGGACAAACCATCGCCCGCAACGCCGAACTGCTGACTACTCAGCTCAGCACAGCGGAACAAGCACTGCGATCCAACCTGTGCGCAACCGATGTGCAAAACGTACTGACCCAGGTCGACGACTACATCGGCGACATTCAGGCGGCACTGAACTACATCGACGGGCTGCAGAGCAACGTCCGCTCCGAACTCACCGCCGTGCAAACGTCTCTCGCGACCCTGCAGGATCAATTGCTGACGCCGCTGGAAGGCATGAAAACCGCACTGGAAGGCATCGACGACCAGATCGATACCCAGGGCAATGCGGTGGTGACGCAATACCTGATCGATGAACTCAATTTCGCTACCGACGGTGCCGTCAACACCCTGGTGGCCGACCCGAATATCGCCGGTGAAGTCGACATCATCGGATACGCCTTCGATGGCGCGCGCGACCTGCTCGATCAGAGTCGGGAACAACTGGTCACGGCTCTGCAGGAGCAGATCCAGGGCAATGTCCAGTTGCCGCTGGCGAACATGAACGCCGACCAGATACGCCGGCATATCGTCGCCTTGCTGATGGACTCGGCCCCGGTCAAATCGCTCCGGGTTTCTATCAACGAACAATTGACCGAAATCGGCCGGCAGGTGAACGACAACCTGATGATGCTGGCCGACCAAGCCAACGAAGCCGTGCGCCAAGCGTTGCAGCAAGTCGAAAACAAGGCCAATGACGCCCTGGCGGCCGCCACCGCACCGGTTCGTGACATACCGCTGAGCAGCGCCTCGCTGGACGGCTATGGCATCATCGCCGGGCAGGAACTGGAGCGGGCTCACGTTCAGGCGGAGTGGACCATGAAACCGGCCTCCGAGGGCGAACCGGGCAACACCTTCGGCGCCGCCCTGTCCGCCGTCAGTTGGAGCGCGTCCAACAAGGACGAAGGCTGCGCCGCGCCGGGTGCGGGCAGCAACCTGGACGTCACCATCGCCGCGATGAACCTGCCGGCCCGCATCGGCACCTCCGACATCACCCTGAAAAAGGTCTACCTCGGCTTCACGCTGGCCAACGCCACCGGCGGTGACGTCGCATTCAATCCGATGGGTGTCTATGGCGGCCTGGCCGTGGTGGGCGACATCGGGTTCACCGAGTTCATCATCTACGACCCGGCCTTCGCCGCCGGTCTCGGCAGCGAGGAGGTCTACATCGGCGCCTCCGCCGGCGCCCTGTTCAGCGACATCCAGGCCGAGGTGGCCTTCCTGATGGGCCGCACCTGCAATCAGGATGTTCTGCTCGAACTCGACCCGTCCGTCGCCAAATTCATTCCGCTGCCGGACAGCGGTTTCTCCGGCGCCTATGTCCGCGGCTCCGCCTCGATTCCGGTCTGGGCGAACGGCTGCCCGCTGACGGTGGGCGCCTCGGCCGACATGGGTGCCTGGGTGTTGACCGGTCCGCCGCTGACGCTGGGTGGCCTGGTCGGCGGCGGCGCCTACGGCAAGGTGCTCTGTGTCGGCGCCTTGCGCGGCCAGGTCCGCGCCATGGGCACCGTGACCAGCGACGGTGACCTGAGCTTCGTCGGCGAAGGCTTCGGCGTAGCCGGGGCCGGCTTCTGCGAACCGGCCAGTTGGACCTCGGTGTCACGCAGTCGCAACGACGACTGGTGTGGCACGGGCGATGCCCGCTTCCAGGCCGGCTACCAAAACGGCTGGTCCATCATGGACCTGTCCACCAGCGCGATTCACTAAGGAGGCGTGAACCGAATGATTTTTCGCAACTTGATATCCACCGTCCTCCTGTTGTTGCTCGCAGGCCTTGCGCAGGCAAGCAACCAGTTTTACTTCATCGCCCGCCAGGCGCCCGAGGGATCGCTCACCCAGGCCGGCCAGAACGACACGCGAGTCTATCTGCGCTGGGATCTGGTCGAGGGCGAATTACCGGACGACATCGCCAGTTTCAGCCTGTACCGTGACGGCACTCTGCTGAAAAGTTTCCCGGCGCAAGCGGTGATGAGCCCGGCTCAGATCCGCACACTCTACGACGGACCGGAAGAACAGCGACGCCTGCTGGAGACGGTCGCGCAACTCAAGGAAGCCGCCCTGCAGGGTGACGGCCAGTTGAATTTCGACAGCGACCAGTTCGCGACCAGGATTCACAACACCCTGACCGATCCGGACGACGGGGACTACTGGGGCCAACTGGCTTCACGCCAGGACTTCAACATAGCCATCGCCCGCTATCGCGGCTGGCATGACGATCCGCCCGCTGGGCAGTACAAGTACGAACTGATCGCCCACAACGCCACCGGCGATACCCGTCGTGTGGGCCTGGCTCAGGTCGATACGACCACACCGACTCCGATGCTTGGCCCCGACGACTTCGCGCAGACCTTTCTGGCCCAATGCGACCGGCCCGATTTTCGGGACCATTTCAGCGTCAACCTGAACTGGTCACTGCCGGGCGGTACCAATCAGGCCGACCGCCTGGCCAGCCAACTGATCATCAGCGGTTATGACCTCTACCGGACCCGGGACAACGTCGAGACCCTGGTCAGCCGGGACCTGGCCACGGAAGCGGCGGCCCTGCCCCACGACAACCGGGGCCAGGTTCAATTCGGCGACCTCGAACGGGTCAACGACACCCTGTTGACCATCGCACCGGACGGCGACCCGGCCGAACCCGAATGGCTCGAAACCCGAGCCGATCTGGTCGCCGCCGGGCTGGAACCCGGCGACACCCGCGCCTACTACCTGGTGCCCCGCGACTTCGCCGGCCAGTACGGCCCCACGCGCGCCACCCTGGTCACCGTGCCCGATCAGGCCCGGCCACCCGCTCCGTGGGACGTGCGCCCCTTCCTGAATGAAGCCGAACAACAGGTCGAACTGACGTTCGACGCCATCGACCTGAACAGCTACCGCTCCGCCTACGGGCGCGACCGCCGCTTCTGCAACCTGGCGACGGCCGACACCGATGGCTATCTGGCGTTTGTCGGTGAGGAAGAGGATTGCGCCACCGACACCCCGCGCCGGGTCCAGATCGATGTCAGCGACTATCAGGTCTACCGTTTCGACAACTACGCGGACGCCAGTGCGTTCAAGGACAGCGATGGTGACGGCTTCGCCGATGCCGCCGAACGGGAAGACAACAAACAGTGCACACCCGCCAGTGATCCGGCACCGGTGGTCATCGATGTCAGTGAAGAAACCGTTTCGCTCGAGCGGGGCGAACAGGTCAAGCTGATCGACACTCAGCCCCCCAAGAAAAAGGGCTTCGTATACTGGTACCGCCTGGCCAGCGTCAGCGATGGCGGTCGTCTGAGCCTGCTGAGCGAACCGGTCCGCGTTAATTTTCCGGACCGCACCCTGCCCGACCCGCCGACCGTCAGCGTGACCCATGAACAAAAAACCGTCTGCGACTGCAGCGTCGAGACCGGCATCGATAAAGTCTGGTCGTTCGAGGACACCCTGTCCGACACCATGGACGGCAAACTGACTCTGCAATGCACCGGCTTCGCACCCGGCGACACCTACACCCTGACCGAGGCCAACATCGGCAATGCCGACGGCAGCCTCTGCCAGAACGATACCTTTACGTCACAATGCACTGACACCGCCACACGCGACTTCACCTTCACACCGGCCGACGGCAGCGAGCCGATCGCCTGCACCTTACCCTCCGGTTCGGGCGTGAACATGTGCGGCGCCGGCCGGGTCAAGGTGGTGCCGGAATACTGCGTCAAGCCTGTACCCGCACCGGTCGGCGTTGTCGAGGGTCCGCTGACCATCACCGTCACACCACCCGGCCCCGATCAGTGCGTGACCCTGAACCAGCAGATCGCCGGCGACAATGTTCCAGTGAAAACCAGTTGCGGCACCGGTCAGGCCAGCCTCGACTACGAGCACAGTTTCGGTGAATTCTGCGGTTTCGCCGTCACCCGCGATGCCAACAACAACGTCTCGGCGACCACCCAGATCGGTTGCCGCGACGTCCCCGGCCAGTCGAACATCACGCTGGCGCCCGCACGGCCGGTCAGCATTACGCCCATCGGCGACAAGATGGCCGTGTCCTGGCGCATGCCGAGCCAACGCCAATCCATGGTGGAAGTCGAACTGACCCGCACCGAACCGGGCGGCATCGACCCCATTACCGCAACACTCTCGGCCGTTGAATTGAGCGGTGGCGGCCTGCAGGACACCCAGATCGACATCCCGGCGCTCGGCGCCACACCCGAGGAATGGTGCGTGCGCCTGCGCACCTTCGCACCGAGCACCCAGGTCGGTCAGCCGCACTACTCCGACTGGAGCGCGGCCCTGTGCGACACGCGCGCTACGGAGGATAACGAGCCCCCGCAATGGCTACCCTGGCCGGGACTGGCCGATGTGCCGCAGGGGCCGGACCTTTCTCTGCTGGACGGACGCGACATTCAGACCGCCAGCCCGCAGGTGGTGCTCAGCACCGGTCTGGCCATTCCACTGGGAGATTTCTCCTACAGCGACCTTAACGGCTGCTCCCGTCCGGTCTATCTGCGCGGCGTCTACGGTGACAGTGACGACACCGACACCAGCAAACCGACCAAAGGGCGCTATCTGACCGACCTGATCTGCCGACCGAGCGGCCTCGCCCAGTTCAAATCGGCACTGGCGGACGATCTGGCCTTCATGGTGTTCCGCCAAACCCGGACACCGGAAGGCCAGGTGTCCGATTACATCCAGGTTTCACCGTTGATCGATTATGTGCACTGGGTCGTCGAACAGAACGAGAAAGGGACCGGCTATCTCGGTCACCGGTTGCGTGACCCCTACATCTTCGCCATCGCCGATGCCGATCAGTTTGCACATGTCGACATCGCCTACTACGACCGTGCCGGCCTGGTACCGGACCACGACTATCGTTACCAGCTGATCTATTTCGACGACGATCTGCGGATGCGCGAATGGCGGTCCACGGACTGGATGACCTATCAGACCAACGACACCACGGACACCGGAGGTGGTTCATGAACGGACTCAGTCGCACCCTGATGACCCTGACCGGCCTGGTTCTCGCAACCGGGGTCTCCGCCTCGGCCCTGTTCGACGACGAGGCCGCCAACCTCTGGATGGTCGGCGCCGACGGCCGGGTCACCAGCTACAGTTACGGCCAGTGGATCGAGGACTATCAGAGCCTGACCGAAACTCCCAGCCTGAACGGCCAGTTCCAGGCCCTGGTCAACAGTCTGAACAACAGCTCGACGCCGATGACCGACCCGCAACCGGGTGTCTCCGTCATCAGCCTGGACGCGGCCGATCGAACCATCGGCGACAGTGACGGCCCGAACCGACTGCGGGTGATCCCGGCGGACGGCGCCTTCACCGGCACCATTCCCGTCCGATTACAGGTCGAACCCAGTCAACTGGACAGCGGCGATCGTTTCCTGCGCTGGCGGCTGGGCACCAATGCGTGGAACGAGCGCACATTGACCACGAACGACCGCGACGGCATCACCGGCGGTTACGTGGAACAGCGGCTGTTTCTGGTGCGCGACGGCGACTACGATCTGGAAGTCGAACTGCGCGAGACATCGTTTTCCGGCCCGATCATCGAAAACGCCACCCGAACCTATTCCCTGGCGACCGACCATGACGATGGCGAACGGCGCGACAGCGATGGCGACGGCATCCCGGATCTGGTCGAAGCGGAACTCGGACTCGACCCTCTGGATGAAACCGACTGGACCACGGAAAGCCACATCGAAGGCTGGAGCGTGCTCGACCTCTGGTTGCGCTGCGACCAAAGCGACCTGTCGGCGTGCGCTGAGCCGGTCGACACCGACAAAGACGGCTGGACCGACAAAGACGAAACCTGGCGCGGCACCAACCCCAGCGACAAGACGAACTTCAGCCTGCAGGACCCGCCCCCGGCCGATTCGGAAGCACTTCGTCAGGAACGCCAGCGCTACAAGGAATACCCGGCCGCACGCCGTCTATACGAAATCGAGTACACCCTGGGCGACACCGCCATGGGCCTCACACCGGACCGGCTGAGCACCGCCACCCTCTTCGGCGATGCCGCCTGGCGGTTGGAGGACCTGCTGACCCAGGAGGATCTGGATCGGGCCGGTCTCACCGCCACCGACGTTGAAACCACCCGGTTGCGGTCGGAAGCCGAACAACGGCGCGCGGCGGGCCAATGGCCACAGATGCGTCTGCCCGCCGGCGATGCCGCCCTGATCCGTGCCGGCATCGCCACGACCGTGAACGAGCAGACGGCACGCGATATCGACCTGCTCTACCTGGCCACCCGGCAGGATCTCAACCCGGCCACCTTCGACCCGGCCCTCGCCGGCGATTGGCAAACCGTCGCCGACTGGAAAGCCGCCTACACCCAATGGCTGCAGGACGAACTGGTCCAGCCGGTTACCCCGACATTCACCGAGGCCGAGACGCTTCGCTTGCTGGTGCTCGAACAACTGCTGGCCCAGGAAGGCCAACTGGCGGACGGACAGCCGCTGCAACGCCTGGGGCAGCCCGCCTCACTCAGTTGGATACGGGAATTCAATACGGATCTGGATGCCCGCTATGCCGATCGCTCCATCCAGGATGTGATCGACGCGCTGCAGACCGCCCTCGCCCCGGACGGTGATCTGGCGACCGACGCCAGCCAGATGCAGACCTGGCTGAACGCGGTACCGGGCGGCCGGGACAGCAGCGCCTGGCTGCGCGCGAAGCTCGAATTCAACCAGGCCGGCAACGACATCGGCTGCTTCATCAGCGACGACGACTGGGCCATGCTCAACGAAGAAGGCAACGAGGATTTGCTGCAGCAGTTCCAGGATGAATGCCCGACCCACCACACCGGTGAGGACTTGGCGACCTGGCAGGAAGAGAGTCAGAACCTGCGTTATCGCCTGCGCTTGATGCTGTTGGGTGATCCTTTTGCCAATGATCCGTTTACGAAAATCGCCAACGACGCCTCGCTGCTCGACGCCAACGCCGACAGCGACGGCGACACCCTGAGCAATGTCGAGGAAATTGCCGTCCGCGCCTTCCGCTGGCACACGCTGCCGTGGAGCACCGACTCGGATGCCGACACCCAGGCTGACAACACCGACCTCTGCCCGCTCGACCCGCGCAATGCCTGCACCGGCACCCCGTCGGACAACGCTGTCTACGTCGGCAGCGACCTGACCACGGCCAAACCTCATCCGGACGGCCAGGGACAGGTGCTACTCAGCCTGGAGCTGGACCGGCCCGCCGAACGGCCGATCAAGATCACATATCAGGTACTGGCGACCTCCAACGATAACGCCGTCGCCGGAGAAGACTTCGTCGCCAACAGCGGCGAGGTCTGGATCCAGCCCGGCCAGACTGCCGAGCTGATTCCGGTGACGCTGCTCGGCGGCGGCAGCGGCGACCAGTTTCGCCTGGAAGTGCAAAGCGTCGAGGGCGCGGCTCTGGACGGCCCGAACCATACCCTGATTGGCCTGACACCCTATGCGGCCTCCGCGCCCGAGGCCATCGTTGTCGCATCCAATCTGAGCGTGGTTGAAACCCAGACCCGCGACCTAGACGCCAGCCCGAGCTTCGACCCCGAAGGCGGCAGCCTGAGCTTCGACTGGCAACAAACGTCGGGGCCGGCGGCGACCCTGAACGCCGGTGCCCAACCCGCCTTCCAGACCCTGACCGCGCCGAACCTGGTGGCCAACGACACCGTGACCGTGGACGTGACCGTCACCAACAGCCAGGCCCTGAGCGATACAGCCCAGATCCAGGTCCTGGTGCTGGCCGACGACGACACACCCACCTTGCTGGGCACGCCCACGTACAGTCTGCAACGCGGCGATGTCTTGTCGATCCCGCATTCGGAGCTGCTGGATGACGTGTCCGACCCGGAAAACCAGAGCCTGACACTGGACGCCGTCTCCGGCCAACCGGACGGTGCCATGGCCATGCTGACCGCCACGGACCTGGTGATCGACACCCGCATCATCACCGTCGAAGCCATGGGCACCCAGACCGTCGCCAACAACTCGCTGGTGCCCTGGATGGCGGAAGGCTTCGCTTTCTTCACCCAGTCCGATGCAACGAACGAAGACCGGCTCTGGGGCTGGCGACCGGACAGTGGAACCCAGCTGTTGCACACGGCGGCGACGGACGCCGACCTGCGTAAACTGTCCTACGACAGCGCGACTCAAACACTGGTATTCGCCGAGCAAAGCACAACCGAGCACAAGGTGCATTGGTTCGAAGCGGACAACACCCTGACCACGGCCACATTGGCCACGGATTATTCGTCGACCTATGCCCGGCATACCAATCCGTTCAACGGCGATCTGTTCGTATGTCACCCCACAGACAATATGTGGTTGGCGATCGATCGCGCCACTGGGACGCCGACCAGCCTGGACGCTGGCTGCGACACCTTTGCCGATTACATGATCAACACCACCGACCGGGTGTGTCTGGAAGGCACTTCGGACCTGATGTGTACCGCCCCCGAGTCGACCACCTCCACCGTGATCCCGGCGTTCAGCCTCACTGGCTACACCCTGGAATCGGTCAAGGCACTGGGCGACCAGGTGATATTCATGGTCGAAAACACCGGCACCAGCGAGACCGAATTGTGGCGGCTGGACCCGGCCACCGGCGCCCAACAGCTGCGCACCTGGTCCGGTACCGGCCTCGGTTACGCACTGAACACCGAAGGCACCCAACTCGTCGCCGGCATCGGTGACGGCACCGGCCTGGAAGTGCTGACCTGGGATCCGACCGGCGGCCTGAACGTCTGGGGCTCGGGTTTCTACTCGACCTCGGGCGAGACCTATACCTGGCTCGACCCCATCGTCGAACACGGCGGTGTCTACTACTGGTCGGTCAAGACCGGCACCGACACCTGGGACATCGTCGCGCTGGACGAGGCGACCACCAGTCTCGACCCGGTTCTGAATCTCGATCGGACCACCTCCCCCGTGGCCGACGCCTCCGGATTCCGACTGGACGACTCGCCCCGTGGGCTGATCCTCGGCACGAGCTACGGCGACGGCCAGTGTCAATGGCAACGCCTGGCCAGTGACGGCGATCTCGCCGCCGCGCACGTCACGGACGCCTCCTGCGGCGACCGCATCGCCAACGACAACCGCGAGGCGCATCGCGAACCGGCGTACAGTGACTCCCGCTACGTGGTGGTGCGTGACGTCGACTTCACCGGCACAACCCAGGCAATCGTCGACGTGAGCGACCCGGGCGGCAACACGCTCGCCCTGCCGATCGAACTGACCATCACGGAGGCGCAGTGATGAAAGCCATAACACACAGTGCGATCCTGAGCCTGATCCTGCTAGGCGTGGCCGGTTGCGAACAGCCAAATACTACTCAGGAGCCGACGGGTACCGAAACCAACCCGTCCGCGCCGCCCTCTCTGCCCGTTTACGAATCCGCCTTTCGCGATACGCTTATGGACCGGGACGGTGACGGCCTGCCGGACGACCAGGATCCGGCGCCGGATCAGCCCCCGGTTCAGCCGGAATCCGGCCCGGCACTCACCATCACCGCGCTGGCGAGCCCCCGAGCACACACCGACCTGCCCGACACCCTGATCCCGGGTCAGACCGTGGTCATCGACTCCACCGGTCTGGCCCAATACGGCACCCCGACCTGGGTGCGGTGGCACCATGCGGACGGTATTCTGGCCCAACCGGTCAATGCCGATGTCCAGGGTCGCCTCACACTGACCGCGCCCGAAGTCATGGCCTACGGCGTCAGCCTGGTGGCCGGCACCTATGGGTCGACCGAGTATCCGGTACAGACCCAGATGGCCGGCGCGCCCTACTTCTACCCGGTAAGCGAGCCGTTAAAAGCCGGTCAGGCCGTGACCCTGGCGGGCGAAGCGCTGGACCGGCTGGCCGACCTGCAATTGGGCCAACAGCCAGTGGACATTCTGGAACAGACCTCGGATTCGCTGCGCGTGAAGCTGCCGAAGCAACCGTTGAGCGACACCTTCCATTGGCGGGACGATCGCGATCGCAGCCACGAACACACCTTGCCCGTAGTGCGCCCGGTCACGCTGTCACCCGAACCGTCATTGGAATCACCTTCCGAGTGGAGTCGTCTGACCGATACCGGAAGCCTGGCTCTGGATGGCTCAGTCACACTCTGGCTGCCCGCGGGACACACACACCGGATCCGTTGGCACCACGACGAACGGCCGTTGTCGCTGTCGACCCGAATCGGTCCGGCCCAGACCACGGTCAGTGTCGGCGCCCGCAGCACGCTCGAAACCTGGCTCTTCGACTACCACACCGGCCAGGGCGAACAGGCTGCGAAGGACATCCCCGCCATGCTCGCGCGGGTGGCCGACCAGTTACCGGAGATTCAGACCGCCCTGGCCGATGCCTTGAATGGAGACGCTGAGGCCGCCCAGGACGCCCAAACGCAATTCCAGACCGAAGTCGACGATAGCCTGGCCTGGCGGGAGCCCGGCGCCTCAACCACTACCGTTCAACCGCGCTGGGGCGTCGACTACCTCTCCGACACCCTGGACGCCATCTTCGCCGGCGGCTCGCTGTACCAACCCATCGTCAAGGTCACCAACCAGCGCGCCATTCCGGGCCGGGCCACCTACGCCAATGTGTCCGTCGGCTCCCACCGCGACCTGCTCACCTGCGGCGACCTCAGCAACCTCTACGAACCCGACGACATCTGGCCATCGGACCTGTGCGTCGAGAACAACGCCCCCTTCTACGCCAGCCTGCAGGTTGTCGACAAACGCAGCGGCGAGGTGCTGACCGACCACATCAGCCACGCCTTCGACGCCGGCATTCTCGGCGGCAACAGCATGGGCCTGCTGAACGTCTCCACCGTGGCTTACCTGAGCGGTAACAACCGGTCGCTGTGCAAGATGCGACCCTGCCGGATCAACGCCATCACCGGCGGCTTCGGCTGGCAAAGCACATCCGATCTGTCCCAGCGCGAAGCCGAAATCGCCAAAATGGTCTTCGGCCGCACCCTGCTCGACCGGGTGCTGTTGCCCGTGCTGGAGTGGGTAACCGGCCTCGGCGAGGAGACGGACACCGTTCAATGCATCGCCAAGGAACTGATGGCGCCGAGCGGCTCGGATGCGTTCAGCTATCTCTTTTTGATCAACGACCTGAAGCAGAAAATCGACCAGGCCAACAGCCAGAGCCAGGTCATCACCCACACCGTCGATTCACTGGTCGTGCCGGTGCTCGACAAGCTGCAGGGCGTCGCCACCGACCCCAAATTCGCCGTCTGCATGAGTCAGTTGGCCAGCAACGCCAAGAGCGCCCTGGTCAGCAATGTCGCCAACCGGCTGGGCCAGGCTTCGAAGAGCGCTTCGGTACCGCTGGCGGTCGCCAACGCGGTCAATCAGGCCTATCAGGGCTGGCAGATCCTGATCGCGCCGGAGAAGATCGTCTTCGATGTCGCACCGCGCGCCGCCATTACCGAGATGACCACGTCCAGCGGCGAGCGCACCCTCTACGCCGACAGCGGCACTGACTTCCTGCGCCTGTACGGCACCAACCTGGTCGACCAGACCGACACCGGCTACTACCCGGACCTGGTACTCTCCGACCGCAGTGGCAACACAGCCCGCATGGCGATTACAGCCAGCCAGGTCCACGACGCCTCGGACTTTTCCTGGACCGACCTGCGCATCACCGTGAACGAGCTGACCCCGCTCATCGATCAGCTTGGCGGCAGCCGGTTCGACGTCACTCTGGAAATGGACCACGCCGACTACAGCGGTTTCCCGGACGACGTTCTGCCCCTGCCCGGCACTCATTTCGACTGGATCGGCGATGCCCGCCTGATCGGCACCGGCAGCGGCTTGCTTCGGGCCGGCGACTACGGCGTACTGTTCGGCGAAAACATGGAGTCCCTCGACCGGGCCGATTTGCGCCTGGCTCTGACCTCCACATCCCTCTTTGATACCTATTACGCCGAGAGTGTGCATTACCGTCATGCGCGGGAAATCGCCTTCACGCTGCCCGATACTCTGCCGGCCGGTGAATATACCCTGTCACTGGAAGGCTATGAGGGCCATCTGATCGGTGCCGAATCCAACCTGGTGATCATGCCGGCCGACGCCTCCTATCTCCGGATTCTGGACAACGGCCCCAACCAGGACGATGACTTCGACCTGAGCCTGCTGGCTTCGGACGGCGAACCGATCGGCCCGAACGGCAAGACCGGTTCGGTGCTCATTCCGACGGACGCCGGCAGCCGGGATGTCTCCATCAGCTGGCTGGACAGCGAGCTGACCAACTCCGAAGGGGTCAGCAAAAGCCTCGACCAGCTCGAAATCGAATGCGTCGATGGCGGTCAGGACGGGGTCTGCACTGTGCGGCTGGTCGGCGAGCTCTACATTCGCGGCAGCGTGCAGAACGTCGACACCCAATACACCCTGTCCGATCTGACGGAAACCTGGCCCTGACAGGCGTTCGGACGCTACCCGGAGGGTGGCGTCCATCAGTCCTGAAAATGCAACAATCCATTGGATTTATTGCACTTCCTATTACCCCAGCTTGGATTACAATGGCGGCAAACTTCGTTCAACCGCTGGTCCCCGTGACGGGTCGGCCCTGAAAAGAGCGCACACCGCCATGCCTCAGTATCGTTCCAAGACTTCAACCGCCGGCCGCAACATGGCCGGTGCCCGCGCGCTGTGGCGCGCCACCGGCATGAAGGACGACGACTTCCAGAAACCCATCGTCGCCGTCGCCAACAGCTTCACCCAATTTGTACCGGGCCATGTTCACCTGAAGGATATGGGCCAGCTCGTCGCCCGCGAGATCGAAAAAGCCGGCGGCGTCGCCAAGGAATTCAACACCATCGCCGTCGACGACGGCATCGCCATGGGCCACGACGGCATGCTCTACAGCCTGCCCTCGCGCGAAATCATCGCCGACTCGGTCGAATACATGGCCAACGCCCACTGCGCCGACGCCCTGGTGTGCATCTCCAACTGCGACAAGATCACCCCCGGAATGCTGATGGCCGCCATGCGCCTGAACATACCGGTGATTTTCGTATCCGGCGGCCCGATGGAAGCCGGCAAGACCAAACTGGCCGATCACGGCCTGGACCTGGTCGACGCCATGGTCATCGCCGCCGACCCCGATGCAGACGACGAGACCGTCGCGGAGATCGAACGCAGCGCCTGCCCGACCTGCGGTTCCTGCTCCGGCATGTTCACCGCCAACTCAATGAACTGCCTGACCGAGGCCATCGGCCTGTCCCTGCCCGGCAACGGCAGCACCCTGGCGACCCATTCTGACCGCCGTCGCTTGTTCGAGGAAGCCGGTCACCGCATCGTAGGCCTGGCCAAGCGCTACTACGAAGAAGAGGACGAGTCCGTCCTGCCGCGCTCTATTGCCAGCTTCAAAGCCTTCGAGAACGCCATGTCGCTGGACATCGCCATGGGTGGTTCAACCAACACCATCCTGCACCTGCTGGCTGCAGCCCAGGAAGGCGACGTCGACTTCACCATGACCGACATCGACCGCCTGTCCCGCCAGATTCCTCAACTGTGCAAAGTCGCCCCGAACAACCCGAACTACCACATGGAAGACGTGCACCGCGCCGGCGGCATCTACTCTATCCTCGGCGAGCTCGACCGCGCCGGCAAACTGCACACCGACGTGCCCACCGTGCACTCCGCCACCATGGCCGACGCACTGGAACTCTGGGACATCATGCGCACCGACGACACCGCCGTGAGAGAGTTTTTCCGGGCTGGTCCGGCCGGCATCCCGACCCAGGAAGCCTTCAGCCAGTCCACCCGATGGCCGACGCTGGACGGCGACCGGGAGAACGGCTGCATCCGTTCGCTCGAAAACGCCTACAGCCTGGAAGGCGGCCTGGCCGTACTGCACGGCAACATCGCCGAAGACGGCTGTGTGGTGAAAACCGCCGGCGTCGACGACAGCATCCTCAAGTTCACCGGCAAGGCCCGCATCTTCGAAAGTCAGGACGCCGCCGTCGAAGGCATTCTGGATGACCAGGTGAATGAAGGCGATGTGGTCATCATCCGCTACGAAGGCCCCAAAGGCGGCCCGGGCATGCAGGAAATGCTGTATCCGACCAGCTACCTGAAATCCAAGGGGCTCGGCAAGGCGTGCGCCCTGCTGACCGACGGTCGGTTCTCCGGCGGTACCAGCGGCCTGTCCATTGGCCACGTCTCGCCCGAAGCGGCAGCCGGCGGTGCCATCGCCCTGATCGAAGAGGGCGACGACATCGTCATCGACATCCCGAACCGGACCATCAACATTGACATCTCCGACGAGGAACTGGCCAAGCGCCGCGCCGACATGGAGGCCAAGGGCGCGAACGCCTGGAAACCGGCCGGACCGCGCAAACGCAAGGTCAGCGCCGCCTTGAAAGCGTACGCCCTGCTGGCGACCAGCGCCGACAAGGGCGCCGTTCGCAATCTGGAGATGCTGGACGACTGACCCTGACATGACTTCAGTACTGAAACGCCGGCTGGCCCTCGGGCTCGCCGGCTTTGTTGTTTTATTCGGGCTGTTCCTCGGATGGCGCTGGCTGTCCTGGTCGAGCGAATCCTGGCTGAACGAGCGCTTGGGGGATGTGGCCCGTGTCGACTGGCCCCAACCGGACGACGCTGGCCTGAGCCGCCTGGTCTGGTTGTCGCCCGATGTCGCCTTTTCATCGGGCCACTTCACGGCCGAACGGCTGGAGCTGACGTTCAGCCCACTCTCCATCTTGCTCGGCAACCCTCAGGTAATCGAACTGACGCTCGACCGGCCGCTGTGGCTCAGCGACGCGGCCTTGTCTTCCGATGGCCTGGTGCAGCTGGTCCGCCTGATCGACACCATCGCACCGCATAAGTTGACCGCGACGCAGGCCACGCTGGCGGTGGGCGACCGGGAATGGAACGACATCGAAGCCGCCGCCGAACGCCTTGGCGGCAGCCGCCGGTATCACTGGCAAGTCAGCGGCCGTCTGGTCAGCGACCGGCACCGTCTGAACCTGACGGCCGGCGCTATCGTCCGCAGCCGCGATGAAGGCCTGCTGATCACCGAAGGCAACGGCCAATGGACCGTCAGCCAGGGCCCCTGGCGCGGCAGTTGGCGCACAGCGTTACGCAGCGGCACCTATTCGGACGACCGCTGGTCGCTGGAATACCTGTCCTGGTCCGGCCGCTGGCCGGAACCGGGCGATGCCCTGCCCGGCGGGCTCGACTGGGCCGGCGCCATCGAACAGGCCGACCAACTCGACACCGGCTGGCACCTGAGCGGGCTGGACACCGCCCTCGCCTTTCCGGACGAGGCGGGCGTGCCGCAACGCGTCAGTGCCCTGAGTTCCGATCTGACCGTTCAACCGGGAAGAGCCACCGGCCAACTGTCACTCTCCTACCGCAGTGGCGGTGAAGACCAGAACCAGGCCCAAGACCTTACCCTGGCCGTGGAAGGCCGGGCCGACTTGAGCCCAGGCGCCTTCGAGTGGCAAGATGCCGCCGTGCTGGTGGGCCTCACCCGGGCCGATGGCTCCATCAGCCTGCGGTTCGACGCTGAAGCCCTCACATTCGACCCCGATCGGAACCAATGGCAACTGACCGACGGCGAATGGCAGGAGCAGCGACCCGACCGGCCCGACCAATCCTTCGGGTTCGGCGTCCTGTCCGGCACCTGGCCGGGCCTGACCCTGCGAGAGGCGCCCACCGTAGCCGAGCGACTGAACGACACCCTGCGCCCGATCGGTTCACAACTGGAGTGGACGAATGCACTGCGACGCACCCTGGTTCCAAAAGCGGGTTCTTGACTGGTACGACCGACACGGCCGCAAGACCCTGCCCTGGCAACAGGACAAAACCCCGTACAAGGTGTGGATTTCGGAGATCATGCTGCAACAGACGCAGGTGAACACCGTGATCCCCTACTTCGAACGCTTCATGGCGCGCTTTCCGGACGTACACCACCTGGCCGCCGCCGACCAGGACGAAGTGCTGCACCTGTGGACCGGCCTCGGCTACTACGCCCGCGCCCGCAACCTGCACAAGGCGGCCCAACACCTGGTGGAGCACCACGACGGCGAATTCCCCAACACCGTCGATGAGGTCGCCGAGTTGCCCGGCATCGGCCGCTCCACCGCCGGCGCCATCCTGAGCCTCAGCCGAGGCGTCCACGCCCCCATCCTCGACGGCAACGTCAAACGCGTTCTGGCGCGCTTTTTCGCGCTGGACGGCTGGACCGGCACCACCGCCAACCTGAAACGCCTGTGGGACTGGAGCGAACGCCTCACGCCGGCCGAGCGCGTCGGTGACTTCAACCAGGTGATGATGGATCTCGGCGCCATGGTTTGCGTACGCAAACGCCCGCTGTGCGACGCCTGCCCGTTGCAGGAAGAGTGCCTCGCCTACCAGGAAGGCCGCACCCACGAGCTGCCGGCCAGCAAACCCAAGAAGGACAAACCCACCCGCAGCGCCTGGATGCTTATCCTGCAGGCGCCGGACGGCCGAATCCACCTCGAAAAACGGCCCAACAGCGGCATCTGGGGCGGCCTGCACTCCTTCCCCGAATTCGACAGCCGCGACGCGGCCGAAAGCCACCTCGCCCTGAAAGGCGTCGACCACCGGGACCAACTGGAAGACTGGCCAAGCTTCCGCCACACCTTCAGCCACTACCACCTCAACATCCACCCCCTGTTCGTGCCGCTGGAACAGACGCCCCCCGCTGTATCCGAAAACGCCCTCTGGTACCATCCCGGCATCGCCGAACAGATAGGCCTAAGCGCCCCGGTCAAACACCTACTCGACCACCTGTTCTGAGCCTCTTGCGTAGGTTGGATTAGGCCCGAAGGGCCGTAATCCAACAACCTGAATAACCACCGAACCCAACCCAAGGCCCGAAAAATGACCCGAACCGTCCACTGCAAAAAATACAAAAAAGAACTCGAAGGCCTCGAAAAGCCCCCTTTCCCCGGCCCCAAAGGCCAGGACATCTACGAGAACGTCTCCAAACAGGCCTGGGCCGAATGGCAGGAGCACCAGACCCGCCTGATCAACGAAAAACACCTGACCATGACCGACCCCGCCGCCCGCAAGTACCTGCTGGAGCAGCAGGACAAGTTCCTCAACGGCGAGGACTTCGACCAGGCCGAGGGCTACGTCCCCGAAGACGACTGATCGCTTTTTGATCAATCGTCAGGAAAGCTCAAAAAAATCAAAGATTTAAGGCAAAAAAGGGTTGACGCCCCGTTCGAAAATCCGTTTAATACGCACCGTTCGCGACGCGCTGAACAGCGCACACAGCGACTTGCCCAGATAGCTCAGTCGGTAGAGCAGGGGACTGAAAATCCCCGTGTCGGTGGTTCGATTCCGCCTCTGGGCACCACTCCAGATTTCTCGAAGAAGCCCGGCTTAGCCGGGCTTTTTTGTGTCCGTTTAACAAGCCATCCCGACCTTGCCTATTTCGATATCCGTCACACTCTCGAACCGAGCCCCGTGTGGACTATGGCAAAGCAGCCTGTGAAGTGACACTATAGTATCACTCTACCCAATCGCGGAGTTTCCATGAAAATCGAACAGGTCACTAACCTGAAACGTCAGGCCACAAAAATTCTGGATGAATTGCATCGTGACAAGGAAGCCATCCTGATCACAGAACATGGCCAACCTTCCGCGTACTTGGTTGACGTCGACGACTATGAACTGTTGCAACGTCGACTCAAATTGCTCGATGGGTTGGCCAAGGGCGAGAGAGATATCCTGTCTGGAAACACACACTCTCAAGCCGAAGCCAAAGAGAAACTGAAAAAATGGCTGTCGTAACCTGGACCGACAGTGCCCTGAATCAACTCAACGACATCGCCGAATACATCGCTTTCGATAATACCCTCGCAGCCAGGAGACTGGTACAGAAGGTAATGTCGGCAACGGATCGGCTAGCGGACTTTCCGTTGTTGGGAAAGTGCCCTGTTGAACTCAACGAGTCTATTTATCGTGAATTGACGGTCAGCCCTTGTCGTGTTTTTTATCGCGTGGAAGACACCCAAGTGGTTGTCGTACACGTTATGCGTCAGGAACAGATGCTGCGCCGATACTTATTAACCGAGGCACCTGCTCCAGCCTATGGATGATTGATTCGAGTCCGGGATTCCATTCAGCCTGTCCATAACTAAACTATTGCCCTCACCTCGGCTCAGAAAATCGCTCTTCTGCCAATAGATCCAACATCGCTTTCTCCGGCCATATCCAGTCTTTCTGCCTGTTAATGCTGCACGGGCGATCCGCCAACCAGACGCCCAGCTTGTAGGCGGATACATCAGCCAGATCGGCACGGTCGTAAAATAACAAATGCTCGACATCAACGGCCATCCGGTTCAGCGTGGCCTGGACGGACCGGTCAGCGGGCGCATCAAAACAGATCTCGGACAACCAGTACTCGGCCGTGTCCAGCTGTTGATCCATAGCGCCGCACTTCAGCAGGGTATTCATCAACGCATCCTGGAACCACATATCGAACGAGGCATAGTCCGGCTTTTTCAGCGCCTTGAGGAAGACGGGAAAACGCGTCTCATTGTGCACCAAAAACACACACTGGCGGCGCTGCAAGGTGATCAGGTTGGCGTGCCAGCCACTGAGCGGATTGGCCGTACCCGAGTCGTCCGGTACGGCTCGCAACCTTGGTTTTTTCGTGGCGATAAAACCGAGATCGTCCAGCGGCAGTTTCGCGGCAAGCTTTTTGGTGGCATGGATGTGTATGGGTGGCTGGGGCACGGTCATGCCTTCTTCTTTCGGGTCTTCTTTTTCGGGGCCATCGCCTCGCGCTCGGCTTTAATCTTTTCCAGCAGGGCTTCAGCGCTATTGTCGCCGCTGATCAGGTCCGGGTTTTCCGCCCGCCAATCCGCCGTGAGGTCGCCACGGAACGCCTTGGCCAGAATCGATTGGGTGAGGTTATTCACCCGCTCCAGCGCCGCGTTGGCTTTTTGCTCGACTTGATCGGCGAATTGGAAGAGCTCTTCGACCCGGCGGACGATTTCGGCTTGTTCTTTTTCAGGCGGCCGTGGGATGTCGATATCAAGAAGTGCTTTCTGACCAATATTTCTCATCGACATCTGATTACCGGTAGATCGAGATTCGATTTCCATTCTGCCACGTCTGGATCTAAGAAATATGCTAATCCATGGCTTCTCTTTTTCTTTCATAACAAGCCGAAGAACTTTGTCACTCAACATCAAATTTTTAGTAACTTCATGCACGATAACTGGGTTACCTAGTAATTCAATAGTATTGGCTCTTGAAATCAAGAAATCTCCAACGTTGATTCGGCGCGTTTCCAGAAACTGAGTTTCATCAGGTAAGGTCTTGCTTTGCTCCTCATCATATATTCCCCAAGTAACCGCGCTAATCTTAATTATTCCGTATTCACTTTTCTGGGGTGGAGCCTCAATACACTTCAAGTTTTTTCCAGCTTCTATTTTTTCTACTATATGCGCTACCTTGCTATCCTTCCAATCGACCAAAACCGGGGTGCACCGCCACTCCTCCGTCAACTTCCCACTCACCGCGGCCGACAGCACGGATTGGCGGAAGCGTTTGAGGATGTCAGGGATGCGTTGCAGGCGGGCTTTGGTGGTTTCGACCTGCGCCAGTAGGGTATCGAGTTTGTCGGCGATGACTTTTTGTTCGGCTAGGGGAGGAAGAGACAGCTCAAATTTTTCAACGAATGCTCTTGGTACACGCCTTAGTCCGACAGCTCCAGTCATATTCGACGCACCATCACTTAAAAACTTCTGCGATTTAATAACGCTAAACAGATAACGCTTTGATAGAGAAGTTATTCGTGGCCTTAATACAAAAAACTCAGAACTACCTGCTCCAATTCCGTTCGGTAATTTATCAACAATCGAAGCCTTACCATTTTCAAAACATGGAGTGACCTTGGCAACGATCACATCCCCATCCCGAAAGTTAGTATATGACTTTTTAATATCACCCCAGAACTTTTTTTCAATAATTAACTGACCAAAATAGGTATCTGGAGCATTAGCCATTGGAACAAAGCCTGCTAACTCTTCTGGTTCAGCATTAATCTTTTTTGGATTTACTTCTGCTATGTCACTAATTGAACATCTCGTCCAGCCAGAAGGAAGCCCTATTTCCGGCTGTTTCTGATTAGAAACTGACACATCACCTGCCGCTGGGAGATACTGACTACTCATCCCTGTTCTCCCTCAAGCGCCCCCAACAACGCCTCCAAATCGCTCATCGCCGCTGAAAGCTCATCTTTCGCCTCCTTCGCCAACACCTCCGGCGCGGGCAAGGACGCCGCATCCACACTTTCCTTATCCCTCAACCAGCTGATGTCGAGCGAATCACCCTTGGTCTCGGCGATCCACTCGCGGCTGAAGCTGCGCCAGCGCGAATGGGCGAGCCGGTCGTCGATGTTCTGGTTTTCTTCGACGGCGTCTTTGTCGACATCAATCTGTTCGGCGTTGAACGCGTAGTCGCCTTCTTCTCGGGTGTCCGCGTGGTACACGGTTTCGAAGGGTTTCAGGTACTCCTCGGTGAATGGCGTGCGCTTGCCGAAGCTCGGCATGTTGGTGCGCAGGTCGTAGACCCAGACGTTCTGGGTGCAGTCTTCCTCCTGACGCGGATTCTCGGTCGTGCCTTTGGTGAAAAAGAGCACGTTGGTTTTCACGCCCTGAGCGTAGAAGATGCCAGTGGGCAAGCGCAGGATAGTATGAAGGTTGCACTTGTTCATCAGGTCACGTCGCACCTCGGTGCCGACACCGGCTTCGAACAGAACGTTATCCGGCAACACCACGGCGGCGCGGCCACCGGGTTTCAGATTGCGGTAAATATGCTGCAGAAAGGCGAGCTGTTTGTTGCTGGTCTTGAAGGTCAGGTCGTCGCGGGTGTTACTGGCTTCGCCGCCCTTGCTGGTGCCGAACGGCGGGTTGGCGAGGATGACGTCGGCCGCTGGCAGAGCTTTACCGGCATCGCCCAGGGCATTGCCCAGGTGCACCACACCCTCGTCGTCGCCTTCCATGCCGTGCAGCAGGCAGTTCATCAGCGCCAGTCGTCGGGTGTTGGGCACCAGTTCAATGCCGACGAAGGCTTTGTTGATCTGGAATTGATGGTCCTTGTCGCTCAGGTCGTCGTAGTCGTCGGTCTGTTCGCGCAGGTACTGGTCGGCGGCGACGAGGAAGCCGGCGGTGCCGGCGGCCGGGTCCTGTATCACCTCGCCAATTTTGGGTTGAACGCAGCGCACCATGCTGTTGATCAAGCCCCTCGGGGTGAAGTACTGCCCGGCGCCACTCTTGGTTTCGTTCGCGTTCTTCTCCAGCAGGCCTTCGTATAGGTCGCCGAGGCCGTCTTTGGTGGCGCTGAACCAGTCCTGGATTTCGTCAAAGCGCTTAATGATCTGTTCCAGGTGGCGCGGTTCACGCAGGCGGGTCTGGGCATCGGCGTAGATGGCGCTGATCAGCGGGTCGTCGTGGACCCGATTCCCTTCCGCATCCTTCCCGGACGACAGGCTCAGCAGTATGCGTTTGTAGCTGTCGAGCAGGGTGATGCCGGACAGGCGGTTCAGGTCGGTCCAGCGGCAGCCCTCGGGCAGCGGGTGCTTTTTCAGCACACCGGCTTCGGTGTTTTCGTGCACCATCTTGATGAACAGCAACATGACCAGTTCGGTAACGTAGTCGGAGTAGTTGATGCCGTCGTCACGCAGGACGTCACAGAGATTCCAGAGTTTTTGTACGATGTCGTTGTTGGTCATGGTGCTCTCAATGGTTAATGCTGATTCAAACGGCCTGGGTAGGCCTTTTGACGGATGGCGATGAGTTCTTATTTTAAGTTGGCGCCGAACATAAATTAAGGCTGTTCGTTATTTTAGGTTGGGTGGTTCAAAGACAGTGTTTACTGGCGGTTCGGCTCATTCGGGCTATTTCTGTCCGGTCAGGGCCTTGCGTACCGATACTACCGATTCATTGGTTGTATCGGCCAGCACCGGCTTTGGAAACAGGTCTTCATAGGCTTCGGGTTCGGTATGGTGCGCTTTCAAACGAGGGTGCAACCGGTCTTTCATGCTCTGGCTGGTTTCGCCCGGCCGGAAGGATTCTCCAAGCACGTCCAGCAAAGCCCCCTCAAGGCACAGAGGTGCCCACAGTATCAAAGTGTACCCCTTTTTTTCAGCCTCTTTTTGGCTTGCGTCCGATACAGGCACATCACTGTCCAGCACGATGAATCGGCGTTCGTATGCTCCGTTTTTGTATTTTCGGAGGGTGTTGGCAATGATGTTCTCGGGAGACCCGCCGGATTCTTTCTGGACGGTAGCCCGAATACCGGTGCTGTCATCCCGAAACACTCGATTCATGTGCTTGATGAAGGCCTGGTCGTCCGGGCCTTCGCCGACCACCAACAAGGCCGTTTTGGCCGCATGACGCAATGGCCTTTGCCGCTTTCGTCTAGCACCCATCGTGACTAAAGCTCCGGCGTGGCACCCAGGGCGCCCGCCATGTATTTGGCATACAGGTTGTCATCGGCTCTCAGTCCAGTCATCTCGTCCAGACGCCAGGCTTCACTGCGTTGATTGCGCTTTTCGACCAGATACACCTGGTGTTTCTGCAACAGGTTCAAGACCTCCGGCGTATGACAGGTAAAAATCAACTGAGCCTGGTGTGGATTGGTGTGTTCGTATTCAAACCATTCCAGCAGGTACGGGACCAAATGGGGATGCAAATCATTATCCAGCTCGTCGATCACGGCGATACCGCCCTGTTGCAGTGTCCTCAGTATGGGTTCCAACAGCACAAACGCCGATTGTGTGCCGCTGGACTCCTGAAAGAAAGGCAATTCGAATTGTTCACCCTGTTCCGTGGAATGCATACCAAAGGGTACATACAGCGTTTGTTCCTTACCGTTATCGTCCCGACCGATGCCCTCTCGAATCACAACACTGGCCAGCCCGAGGTCAAATTGACACATCGCCTTGGATACTTTTTCCAGCAGTGCCGGTTGTTTATACAAGTGTTCCGCCACCTGAAACACACGGCTGTGTTCAAAGGGGCGGCGACCACTGCTGACAACATTGGTCACGATACGCTCAAAGAACTCGATATAGGGCTTTGCTTCCAATACGTCGTAGCTGTGGGCGGCGCCTAACACAGAGGCGTTACCTCGTATCCTCTCAGCCTGGGCTTTGGGAAAGGGAAAGCCTTTCTGTCGGAATCGGTAGCCTTGCTCGACCTTTTCCCGCTTGAATAGATAGCTAAATTGCGTACTGGTTTTTTCGAACAGAGCTTCAAAAACGACGGCGTTATCAAGAATCTCCAGTTCATAACGGAAATCCCGACCATTCAGGCAGAACTCAAGCTCGAAACGTGACGGCTGACCCGTATTCAGCCTATGGGGCTCGCAGGGAATATCCGCATCGGGATCACTGCTCAGAAACGATTGCGTTACGAACCAATTCAGGAATGCCAATGGTTTCAGGAACTGTGTTTTGCCCGAACCATTGGCACCCACGGCGGCGATCGCCTTGTTGTAACGCCCTTCGCCAACCTGAATGTCATAACCGGACGGCGTGGGCTTTTTACCCAGGCTGAAATCGATTATGGCTTCATCGGCAAAGCTGTGGAAGTTACTGAGCGTGAGAGTTTTAATCATATTCTTGCTTAATCAACAATTATTTGTTGATTCTGGTGTTTTGCGAGGCATATATCAAGCCGATTTACCCTTTAACCTGCCTTAAGCCGACTCTGATGGCCAAATCGCTTCGCTGAGTTCGTCCAATACCTCGTCCAGCTGATTGTTCAGCATCTTGTCGAATTGCTTGGCGCCGCCCTTAAGGCTGAAGCGGTTGTTGACAAAGTCGCGGTCGATGATGACCTCGTGCACCAGCTGTTTCGACAGGCGTTCGAGGAATTTACGCTGGGCTGGAGTCCAGTTGTGGTTCTGGTAGATCCGCTGCATGGCCTGGGCCACACGCTGCTCGAACGGCACCAGTGGCTCGCCCAGCGCAGCCCGGCGGATGTGACCGATGATGCTGGCGGCGATGTCCTGGTTGGTTTCACCGCGTACGGCGGCTTGCAGCTTGGCTTCGGTATAGCCGGCCTTGTCAAGCAGCAGACGGACCTCCTTCAACTGCTCGCGGGTCAGGTCGCGGGGTTTGTTGACCACGACGGCCAGGGCGGCGCTTTGGTTGAGCTGTTCCTTGATGAAGTGGTTGAAGCTGTCCAGATAATCGGCCGGCTTTTCATGGACCCCGTAGGTCTGTTCGCGGTGAACCAATTCATCGTCGTGGTAGGAGAGGATCGGCTGACTGTCCGTGCCCAGATACTGGTTCACTTCCGCCAGCTGACCCAGCAAGCCATTGTGTTGAGTGATGAAGTGGGCCGCCTGTTTCGGCCCCAGGTCGTGCAGATGGGTGTGAAGGCGCTTTGGCTCGACACCCCAGAGGTCTTGCAGCTCATTGAGCTTCTGCTTCACCTCGGGGCGGGTTTCCGCTTTCTTGTCGGCTTTGCGCAGCACGCGCATCACCTTCTGGCTGAGCTGGCTGAGCACGACATCGGCCTGGCTTTGATCCGGACTGTCGCCGGGTGCGTTCAAGGCGCGCTCCAGCTGTTCCGGGTTGGTCAGCTCACCGACCAGTTGTTCCAGGGTGATGTTCGGGTCTTTCACCAGGGGTTTCATGGTGTTGACATCGTTGAGTGCCGCGTAGATGTCGACCGGGTCGTAAATACGGAAGACGGTTTTACCAATCTCGTCGCAGCGGCGGGTGGCACGTCCAATCATCTGTTCGTACAAAATGCGGGATTTCACCCGGCGCAGGAACACCAGATTGCAAATGGGCGGCACGTCGATGCCGGTGGTGAGTAGGTCGACGGTGATGGCAATGCTGGGGTAGCGCTCGTTTTTATAGCGGGCGATTAGCTGGTCGACCTTGTCGCTTTTACCGGTGATTTTGACGACCGCCGCCTGGTTGTATTCGCCGTTGTAGAGATCTTTGAACGCGTCATCGAGTAAGCGCTTCACCATATCGGCATGCAGGTCGGTGGCGCAGTAGATCATGGTCTTTTCATCGCCGAAGGGGTCGAGCTCGTGCACCAGGGCCTCGCAGATCACCCGGTTGAAGTTCTCGTTGATCACTCGCCGATTAAAGGCATCGATCTCGAAATTCAGTTCATCCTCAAGCTCGGCGACTTCGACTTCGCCCGTCTGGGTATTGATGGCCTCGACCTCATCGCCTTTCCCAAATTGAATGCCTTTCTCGCTGAGTAGGGTTTTATAGCGAATCGGCGGTTCGTGATCGATCAGCCAGTCGTCGGCGACCGCTTCACGGTAGGAATAGGTGAAGACGGGATTGCCGAAAATCTCGCTGGTGTGTTTGGCGGGTGTGGCCGTTAAGGCGATTTTCACGGCGTCGAAGTAGTCGAGCACGCGGCGGTAGCTCGACAGGTACTGGCTGGTGTCGCGCGTGGCCAGTTCGCCCTCGGTCAGTTCCTGATCGAGTGTGTAACCCCGATGGGCTTCGTCGATGATGATGCAGTCGAACTGATCGAGTGGGGGCGGGTCATCGCTCATGAACACGCGTTTGACCATGGCCTGCACGGTGGCGACCTGGACCCGGGTTTCAGCCTCCGCCACCATGTCACCCATTTCCGCCACGTTGTAGATTTTCGACAGCGTGTGGTTTTGCTCCAATGGGGCTTCGTTGAAGACATCCAGCGCTTGCCGCCCAAGCGCACTGCGGTCGACGAGAAACAGGATGCGTTTGAACCGCTCGGCTTTCAGGAAGCGGTACATCAGGCCGATGATGGTCCGCGTTTTACCGGTACCGGTAGCCATGGCCAGCAGGGCGCGTCGATCGCCTCGGGCGAGTGCCAGCTCAATGGCTTCGATGGCTTTACGCTGATAATCACGCAGTTTCAGGTAACCGAAAGGTTCCTGCTCCAGCTTTCGCTGGGCATCTTCCAGCGAGCGATTGAGTTGATCCAACAATCCCTGGGGTGAATGAAACGCCTTCAGATCGCGTTTGGTATTGGAGGGATGGCGAACGTCACGGAACCAGATGCCGGACTGCTCGGCCAACTGCGGCACATGCGGCCGCCCGTTGCAGGAATAGACAAAGGGGATTATGTAGTGGCCTTCGGCTTCGTCCGGCCAGGCGATGGTCAGCCCTGCCTGCTCCCAGGCACCGCGCATTGTGGCATCCAGTTGAAAGCCACGGCTGTATCGCTCGGCCTGGCCGATTTTACCAGCGACATTGGTGTTTTCCCGCTTGGCTTCAACGATTCCCATGGGCGTCAGCCCGGCGAACAGCACATAGTCAGCTCGCCCCGGTTCGCCGTTCAACTTGGTCGGCCATTCGGCAATGGCCAGGTTTTTACCCGGCTGCGGCCGGGCTCCGTTTTTGTAAGTCAGCGCTTCACTGTCGGCCTGCCAGCCGGATTCGGTCAGTTGCTGATCGATCAGTACGCGGGTCAGCGCTTCATCGAGCACAATGTGCTGTGTGGCGGCTTGAGTCTTTTGACTGATCTGTTGGCGTTGTTTGGCCTGTTGCTGCACATCCTGAGCGTTCAGCTGCGCCTGCAGAGCCTGAATTTTGGCCTCATAGGCTTGTTCCTGCTCGGCCAGGGCCTGCTCGTGGGACTGAGCCTGCTCAGCAAACCGGCGCGACTCTTCATCCATGGCCAGAGCCAGCGCTTCGTATTCGGCTTTCTCCCTGGCAATCAGGTCATTGAGTTGCTGGCTGGAATCGAGATCGATTCTGGCTTGCTGCAGCTCGGTTTTGAGCTTGGCGATTTCGGTTTGCAGGCTGTTGAGCTGTTCACTGGGGTCCGTCGGGGGAACAAAAGGGCCGGGTTTGAATGACGCCGAAGACTTGCTGAAAGACTGGTGAAACCAGATGGCCAGCTTCCGCGCCACGACCAGCCCGGACATGGCTTCTCGGTGCTTGGTTCTGAATTGATGGGTCGCCTTGTTGCCCTCGACCCGCAGGATATGAAACATCTCACGGACGGTGGGCTCCAGTTTCAGCTCCCGGTTGAGGCTGTACAGTAGGTCGGCTTGACTCGTCCGTTCATTCCATTCAATGCCCGTACTGGCCGCCAGATGCTGGGCCATCGCCTCACCCAACTGCCGCAGCTTAATCAACGTGGTGTTCGGATCACCCGCGAACGCGCGTTCGGCGGCCGTGGCCAATTCCACGAATAGAGGGTCATGCTCCGCCAGAAAGCTGAAATTACCTGGGTTTCCCATAGATTCTCGACCTGACTGCCCATACTTGCCTCTATCGTCAAATCAGACTATATCATCGTTCAATGGCGGGTAAACCAAGGCTTACTACAATCCACCTCCCTTAAAGTACGCTGTTGCACCTATTCACAATCGCTGTGTTGGGGCAACGGTTGATTCGAATCAGTGCGCCCCACTACTGCCTCTATGAGTTCAAGGTTTCCGTTAAGCTGCCAAAGAGTGTTGCTCACTATTTGATCCGATACCTTAAATCCACGTTGCTCTAACGGCGCTTCAAAATAACTGCTCAACAAGCTCAACAGTGCTTTCGATCGGCAAAGAATGCCTTGCAGCATGTCTGGATCCATAGCCCTCACATCTGGGTGAATCATCAACCCATCTTCCGGGCTTGATAGCGTCATCTCATGCGTTTCCGGGGTGTTTTCCATCTGTCCCTCCTCAAATCGGCTTCGCTGCAAATGAAAAAGCGAACGCCAATGTCTAAGACTTTCTTAGCATACTAAGGAATCCTTAGTATTCGATCAACCCAAAAACTAAGAAGCTCTTAGTAATTACGGGTCATCAGTTGGGGAAGGCGACATCAACACGTTCACAAAGCGGCTCAGAGAAGCAAGGGAAAAGAAAGGAATGTCTCAAAAGCAGCTGGGAATCGAGGCTGGGTTTGATCCTTCGTCCGCCAGCCCTCGCATGAATCAGTATGAAAAAGGCAAGCATCATCCGGATGCCACTACCGTAGCCAAGCTATGTGAGGTACTGGGTGTTCCGGTAGCCTACTTATATTGCGATGACGATGATCTTGCCCGAGTGATCGCAAACTTCAGCAAGGTCGGTGAAAAAGACAGGAAAAGGATTTTAGCGATAGTCGATACTGTGAAGCAGAGTTAGCCTCTGCTTCACGGGTAATTTCCCACAATATTCAGACATCACTTCTCAGCTTCTTCAGTTCCCTTCTCCTCTAAGTACCCCAAACCCGGCTCAAACCCACTGTCCGGCTCAACAAACATGTTGGCTAACCGACTGCTCAGGTCCCTCATGAAGCCCGGTACAGCCTTTTCCAGCGCCGTTAGCTCAATGTCATTGTTATTCAACATGAAAGCGGGACCGCGAGTGTGGAATAACTCATCGTTGTAGGATGTGGCGTAGAGGTATTCGTTGCGCGTATCCCACATTGTGGCGGAAATGGCGCCGATGGCTTCCACCTCTGAACCCGGAATAAAATAGCCGGCAACGATGGTCAGGTATGTGATTCCCAAGGGGTTCAGGTACCGGTCGGAATCCCGATAGTAGTCGATCATCAGAATGGCGTCGGCGTGATGGCGCGCGGCCGCAATGCGGACTTCCTTCAGGTTGTTTTCGCGCACCGTGCCGTTGTTGATGATGAAGTAGTCTTCCAGAATGCCCGCATCCTTGAACTGCTGCAGCATGGGTATGAGATTGTCCATAATGATGCCCTTGGCCTTCTTGGCATGGATACCGTAATAGTCCTCATAGTAGATACCGAGCGAAAAAGGTCGCCCCAGTGCGGGCTTGAGATCCATAATGCGTTGAATATCTTCCTCGGTCTGGTCGAGGCCGGCCACAGCCAATTCATCATTAAGGTAGCCTTGGTCGAAACCATGGGAGGCGCATCCTGCCAGGATCGCGGCAATCAAAATGGTCAATGCGGTTCGAAGTGAGTTCATGATGTTATACCGTCTCCGTTTCGGTCGATGCGCTCGCGGGCGCGAGCTTTGCAGGTCCGGCATCGGGTTTCAGCCAGACGAGCCCCAGGCACAACATTGAACCCAGGGCCAAGGTCACACTGCCCAACAAAGCATTATGAAATCCAAGGTATTGGCCGAGCACCCCGGCCAAGGCCGTCCCCACCATACTGCCGGTTCTCAGTGCACTGGTGTAGAAGGCGGATGCGAATCCGCTGTGTTCGACCAGGTAGTTTTGTACGGCCGTCAGGCCCAGTCCGACAAAAATACCAAAAAAGAATCCGTTCAGCAGTTGCAGTGCCATTAAGCCAATCGGCTCTTGCACCAAATACACGCCCAGGTAATAGAGCACAGCGGCTCCCATGCCGGCGGCCAGTACGGGGACCATGCCCCAACGGGCAGTCCAGCGTGGCGTCATCAGCATGACCGGCAGTTCCACGGCGGCAGTCAGCCCAAGCAACAGGCCGGGCAAATCGGTCGATGTATCCAGTTCCTGCAACAGATACAGCGGCATAGCGGTGATGTGCAGTCCATGAGCTGCGTTGGAGTCATGATGTTGATGATGAACAACAATCGGTATTCGGTGTTCAATACGGTCGGCTTGTGCATGAATAAAAGGCTCTCGAATCCATCCCTCCGTTTCCGCCCTGCTATAGTGAGAACAGGTTTCCACGGTTCGAACGCCCCATGGTAATGCACTTTCCCGTTTCTGTATCCGGTCGGCCCCCTCGACCGGTTTTCCGGACTGAACAATGACCGACACCGCGAAGCAAACCCGACAACTGCGCGCCGCCCTGCTGCGCGAACAACGTGAATTGCGCGCCGCGAACCGGGCGATGGCGGTGGTGCTGGAATCGCCGGAGCATCTGAGCCGGGCCGAGGTGGCCAATGTGCTGGGCAATTGGCTGGATCCGCGCGGTGTGGATTTTCACGCCTTCCGCCGCAAGCGCGAGGAAGACTATCTGCATCCGCGCCTGTGGCGGTATTGGCGCACGGTGCCCGCTCGCGGTCGCATCGGGGTCTACGTAAACGGCTGGTACACCGGCACTCTGCTGGCGAACGACGGGCCGAGGCTCAGTGAGGAAGACACGGAACACCTGGCCCGGTTGCGGCTGCTGGAAGGCCAACTGATGCGCGAGGGTGTTTCGGTGTTGAAGCTCTGGCTAACCCGGTCCGCGATCGCGCAACATCAGGCGATCGAGAAAGCCCGGCCCGATAACGGTGGTCACTGGCAGGCGGAACCGACCGATGAACAATTGCTGGCACACCGGGATACGCTGGTTCAGCGTGCCGACATTTTAATGGATCATACGAATGCCCCCACCGGTTGGCTGTCGGTTGACTGCGACGATCCGGTCGAACGCGACCTTACCGTGGGGCGTTTGTTGCTCAAGGCCATGCGTGAGGCCCGGGAAACCGATCCGGAAATCGACGCTCCAAGCTCTGACAGGCTCACCAAAGAGACTCCGGCGCCATTAAGTGAACTGTGCACGCACCCGTCGCTCTCGAAAGCGGACTACAAAGCGCAGTTGAATGCGGAGCTGGATCGACTCAAGCATCTGACCTGGAAAGCCTTCGATGCCGGGCGCAGTCCGGTTCTGGTGTTCGAGGGGTTCGATGCCGCCGGCAAGGGCGGGGTGATTCGTCGAATGCTGCAGGGCATCGACGCCCGGTTGGTCAGTGTCGTTCCGATCGGTGCGCCCAATAGCGAAGAGCTACGCTACCCCTATCTCTGGCGGTTCTGGCGAGAAATTCCGCGCGCCGGTGATACGGCGATATTCGACCGCAGCTGGTATGGGCGGGTGCTGGTGGAATGAGTCGAACATCTGATCGATGCATCGCAGTGCCGATGGGCCTATTCGGAAATCAACGATTTCGAGGCGCAATTGACGGAAGCGGGCCATCTGGTGATCAAGTTCTGGTTGCACATCGACGATGATGAGCAGCTGCGGCGTTTTCAGGAACGCGAACGGGTGCCGCACAAACGCCACAAGATCGGCCCGGAAGACTGGCGCAACCGGGAGAAGCGCGCGGCTTACGTTGAGGCGGTCAACACCCTGGTCCATCGGACGCATTCGAAACAGGCGCCCTGGCATCTGATACCGGCCAACGATAAACGCTTTGCCCGCGTCGAGATCATACGGCGCATTGGCGACCACCTGGCCAAGGCGCTCGAAACCTGAGTCAAATTCATAAAAAACACGGCCCCGTCAGGGGCCGTGCTGGTTCGGTTTGCGTCCTGCCGTTCAGGCCAGGTCGTATCGGTCCGCGTTCATCACCTTGTTCCAGGCGGCGACGAAGTCGTTCACGAACTTCTCTTTGGCATCACTCTGGGCATAGACCTCGGAAATGGCCCGCAACTGGGAGTTGGACCCGAAGATCAGATCCACCCGGGTGCCGGTCCACTTCGCTTCGCCGGTCTTGCGATCCCGCCCTTCGAACACATCGGCGTCCGCGCCGGTCGGCTTCCACTCGGTGTTCATATCGGTCAGGTTGACGAAGAAGTCATTGGTCAGTGTGCCTGGACGGTCCGTGAAGACGCCGTGTTTGGCCCCCTGGTAGTTGGCGTCCAGCACGCGCAGGCCACCGACCAGTACCGTCATTTCCGGTGCGCTCAGGCCGAGCAACTGCGCCTTGTCGACCAGCATTTCCTCGTCGGAGACGGTGAAAGCGGTGCGGCGATAGTTGCGGAAACCGTCGGCTTCGGGCTTCAAAGGCTCGAAGGATTCGGTGTCGGTCAACTCTTGGGTGGTGTCGGTCCGGCCCGGTGCGAACGGAACCTCGACATTGTAACCGGCGGCCTTGGCGGCCTGTTCGACGGCGGCATTACCGCCCAGGACGATCAGATCCGCCAATGACACCTGCTTGTTGCCGCTCTGGGCGCCGTTGAACGCTTCCTGGATGCCTTCCAGCGTTTTCAGGACCTTGGCCAACTGCTCGGGCTGGTTGGCCTCCCAGTCCTTCTGGGGCGCCAGGCGAATGCGCGCACCGTTGGCGCCGCCACGCTTGTCGGAATCCCGATAGGTCGAGGCGGATGACCAGGCGGTGTAGACCAGTTCGGAAGTGCTCAGACCACTCGCCAGAATCTGTTTTTTCAGTTCGGCGATGTCCGCGTCACCGATCAGGTCATGCTCGACCGCCGGCACCGGATCTTGCCAGATCAGGTCTTCGGCCGGGACTTCCGGGCCGAGATAGCGGACTTTCGGGCCCATGTCGCGGTGGGTCAGTTTGAACCAGGCTCGGGCGAAGGCGTCGGCGAACTCTTCCGGATTCTTGTGGAAGTGTTCGGAGATCTTGCGGTAGTCCGGGTCTTCGCGCATCGCCATATCGGCCGTGGACATCATGATGCCGACGCGGGTGTGCGCGTCCTCGGCGTCCGGGGCCTTGTCCTTGTCGGCCAGGCCTTTCGGCACCCACTGGTTGGCACCGGCCGGGCTCTTGGACAGTTCCCATTCGTAGCCGAACAGGACATCGAAATAGCTCATGTCCCAGGTGGTCGGGGTCGGCGTCCAGGCGCCTTCCAGGCCACTGGTGATGGTGTCACGGCCTTTGCCGCTGCCGTGGCTGCTCTTCCAGCCGAAGCCCATTTCCTCGATCGGGGCGGCTTCCGGCTCGGGGCCGACCTTATCCGGGTTGCCGGCACCGTGAGTCTTGCCGAAGGTGTGGCCACCGGCGGTCAGGGCGACGGTTTCATAGTCGTCCATCGCCATGCGGGCGAAGGTCTCGCGGATGTCCCTGGCAGAGGCCAGCGGGTCCGGGTTGCCGTCCGGGCCTTCGGGGTTCACATAAATCAGACCCATCTGGACGGCGGCCAGGGGGTTTTCCAGATCCCGGTCGCCGGAGTAGCGGCTGTGAGCCTTGTCGCTGGTGGCCAGCCATTCCTCTTCGGCACCCCAGTAGATGTCTTCTTCCGGCTGGTAGATGTCTTCCCTTCCACCGCCGAAACCGAAGGTCTTGAAGCCCATGGACTCGAGTGCGACGTTGCCCGCCAGAATATACAGATCCGCCCACGACAGTTTGTTGCCGTACTTCTGCTTGATCGGCCACAACAGGCGGCGGGCCTTGTCGAGGTTGCCGTTGTCCGGCCAACTGTTGACCGGGGCGAAGCGCTGGTTGCCGGTGCTGGCACCGCCACGGCCGTCGCCGGTGCGATAGGTACCGGCGCTGTGCCAGGCCATGCGAATGAAAAACGGTCCGTAGTGGCCATAGTCCGCCGGCCACCAGTCCTGGGAATCGGTCATCAGGGCTTCGAGGTCTTTCTTGACCGCGGGCAGGTCGAGCGACTTGAACGCTTCGGCGTAGTCGAACGCTTCGCCCAGTGGATTGGAGCTGGGCGCATGTTGATGAAGGATGGCGAGGTTCAGTTGATTCGGCCACCAGTCGTGGTTACCGGGTCCGCGGCTACCCTGCTTGGTGCGGGATCCGTGCATCACCGGGCATTTGCCGGCCGATTGTGCATTGTTGTCTGTCATATCACTCTCCCGTTCATGACTGCGTGTCAGGTCTGGAGCCAAAGCGTACGGGCGGTTACGCCCTGCGAGTTGACCCAGATCTTTCTGTATTCGGGCGACGGCGCTGAATGCTGCCCGTCTCGATTGTCGCGCCGATTGTTGTCGGCGCCGTTTGGCTGACGTCGTATGCGTCATCGGGATCCAGACTAGTCCCGTATCTGAAAAAGCGAAAATTTATCTTTATGACAACAGCAATAGTAATTGACTATGAAACGTGACAGCGCCGGGTCAGGCACCGAGCCGCCGGTTTATGAGTCCGGTACCACCCGCCAGATGATATTGCCGACGTCGTCGGCCACCAGAATGGCACCATCGTTGGCGACGGCCACGCCCACCGGGCGACCCAGTGCTTCCTCGTCTTCGCTGAGGAAGCCGGCCAGCACATCCTGAGGCGGCCCGGCCGGCTCCCCGTTCTCAAACGGCACAAAGATCACCTTGTACCCGCTGTGGATTTTGCGGTTCCAGGAGCCATGCTGGCCGACCAGGGCGCCGTTGCGGTATTGAGGCATCCGATCGTGGTCATAGAACGCAAGCCCCAGGGAGGCGGTATGGGCACCCAGGGCGTAGTCCGGCTCCAGGGCGGTCTCGACCAGTTCCGGCCGTTGTGGTTTAACGCGCGGATCGAGGTTTTGGCCCCAATAGCTGTAGGGCCAGCCGTAGAAATCGCCGTCGTGGACGGCGGTCATGTAGTCCGGCACCAGATGGTCGCCCAGTTCATCGCGCTCGTTGACCGTGGTCCAGAGTTCGCCGCTTTGCGGCTGCCAGGCGAGCCCAACCGGATTGCGCAGGCCATTGGCGAAGACGCGGAAGTCGCCGGTATCCGGGTTCACTTCCAGAACAGCGGCGCGGTTTTCTTCAACCGCCATACCGTTCTCGCCGACGTTGCTGTTCGAACCGACGGTGACATACAGCCGCTCGCCTTCCGGACCGGCGATCACATTCTTGGTCCAGTGGTGGTTCAGTTCGCCGGCCGGCAGATCGGTGACCTTGGTGCCGGGTTCGGTGATCTCGGTCTGCCCGTCCCGGTAGGGAAACTTCATCAGGGCGTCGGTATTGGCGACGTAGAGGTCGTTGCCCACCAGTTCCATGCCGAACGGAGAATGCAGGTCGTCCAAGAACACCGTGCGCAAGTCGACCATGCCATCGTCATTGACGTCGCGCAGCAGGGTGATGCGGTCCGCACTCGGCACGCCGGCGCCGGCACGGTCCATGATCAACCCGGCGATCCAGCCCTTGATGCCGGAAAAACCGCCCGAGCCTTCGGGTGCGTTGGATTCGGCCACCAGAACATCGCCATTCGGCAGGACATACAGCCAGCGCGGGTGATCCAGTCGATTGGCATAGACACCGACACTCAACCCTTCCGCTGGTTCGGGTAGCTGTCCTTCGGGCCAGCCAACGGCCTTGGCCGGGTTGACGGTCGGAACAATGGAGGTTTTCGGCTCGGGCAACACCGGGTTCGGTCCGACTTCGGCGGAATCCGGCACGGTGGCTTTTTCGGAACAGGCGGACACACCCAGGGCCAAAACAATCGGCCAGGCGAGGCGATGGGGAATGCGGTTCATGGGACGCTCCATTGGGGCAATGATTGAGACGGTCCTTTCATCATGCGTCCCAGAAAGGTAACGGGTCCTGGCGAATTCGCAAGTCCAGCCGTCGCCCTGTACGAGTTCACACTGTAAAAACAACCACATTGCGTTTTCGGCTTCCTCGTCTAGGGTCTCTCCTTGCACTTTGGACAGAGGAGAAAAAACGCAACTGAAATCACTCCAGGGATGATCGCAGTTATCTGCCCGGTTCGGCAGTCACTGTCATAACAACGACAACATTGGAGGGATCAATGTATCTGACTCATAAAAAACCCATAACCTCACTCTTTATCGGTGGTCTGGCCTTGCTGGTCGCTTTGGGCACCACCGCACATACCTATGCCGACGACAAAGTGGAAGCCATCGAGTCCATCCGGGTCGCGGATAAAGTACCCATTCGGGCACAACTGCTCGACCCGCAAAGCCTGAACCGGTCCGGACCGATCAGGCAGACGTTTCATCGTTCCGGCGCCGGTTTCATCAAGCTGCATTTCAGTGAATTCGAGTTACCGGCCGGGGCTTTCGTAACCGTCAGCAACCCAAGCGGGACCGAACTGTATCGGTACGGCGCCTCCCCGTCGGATCGGGATCTGTTGACGCGGGATGAAGGCGACCGGGGAACAAACCGGTTCTCGCCCATGTCCATCACCGGCGACACAGCCGTCGTAACCGTGCATCGGCCCGAGGCAACAACGGTCAAGGCGAATCACAGCGTCGCGGTTGACTATCTCTGGCAAGGCTATTCCGAGGCGGAACTGGAACGCCGGTTCTCCGCACCCTCGGGAGCCCAGGGCTTTTCAACCTGCGGCCAGATGGAGCGCCGCGACGTCGCCTGTTGGCAGGACAGCCACCCCACCGAATACGACCATTCTCGAGCCACCGCCCGATTGCTGGTCAACGGCAGCCTCTGCACCGCCTGGCGTGTGGGCGAGCAAAACCGGGTTTTCACCAACAACCACTGTGTCGCCTCCCAGTCCGGCGTCGCCGCCGCCGAAGTGTGGTTCAACTACCAGCACACCCAATGCGACGGCAACACCCTGGAAGCCGTCACCAAGGTTGCCGGCAACACCTTGCTGAAGACCAATTACGAGTTGGATTACACCCTGTTCACTCTGAGCGGTTTCCAGCAGGTATCGGACTTCGGTTATTACGGTCTGGATGTACGGCTGCCCAACGAAGGCGAACGCATTTATATCCCGCAACACGGTTCCGGTAATCCGAAAGAACTGTCGATCGAAAGCGACCAGAACAGCGGCGGTCTGTGCCGGATCGACGTCGCCGTTACCAATGGTCGGGGTATCGATACCGACACCGGCTATATGTGCGACACCATCGGTGGCAGTTCCGGGTCCGCGGTCTTGGCGGCCTCGTCCAACAAAGCCATCGCCCTGCACCACTTCGGTGGCTGCCCGAATCAGGGGGTTTTGATCGCTGAAATCTGGCCGGAGGTTTCGGAACACTTCAATGGCATTCCGGGTGGCGATTCCGACGGAGACGGGTCGACAGACGGCATCAACGAATCGAACCTGGACGGCAACGAGGGCGAATGGCGGCATTACACCCTCGACGTCGGTACCGGTGCGGATCAGTTGACCGCCACGATATCCGGCGGTTCGGGCGATGCCGATCTCTATGTTCGTCGCGGCTCGGAACCGACCACCTCGGCTTTCGATTGCCGCCCCTACCGCTGGGGGAACGAGGAAGAATGTACCTTCAATACCCCCGATGCCGGGACCTGGTACATCAGTATTCGGGCATACAGCGGCTATTCCGGGGTTTCCCTGACCGCCGACGTCGACTGACCGACATGCGCCGGGCCAGCCTTCGAACGGGTTGGCCCGGCTCGCGTTGACAACCCGCAGAGCTGTTCTAACTTTAATCGCGAGGGTTGCGTTCTGGCGGATTCCTGGTGCCGACAAGGACGCCCCGGTTCAAGACTGTCACTCACAACGCTGTGTCTTTTCCAAACCGGAGGGGAATGATGAACATCGAAACCCGGAATGCCGCGACCGTACTGTCCGTTTGCACTCTGCTGATCGCCACCTGGCTGGTGATTACCTTGTCGGCCTACGCCTGACCGGGCCTCCGCTCGGCCGGCGCGGTACATCCGTGTTGGCGGGGCTCAGTCGCCGTGCATGATGCGACCGTCGTTGCCGACGACGAGATAGCCCGAGCCCTTGGCGGTACCGTCCCAGGTCTGGTGCGGCAGCGCGGTTTTGCTCCACTGCTTGCCGTCCGGGCTGGTCCACAGGAAGCCGTTCGTGCCACCCACGAATTCCCCGTCTTCATAACGCAACCAGCGCAGATTCGACCAATCCGGATCGGTGACTTCGACCGTCTCCCAGGTCGACAGGTCCGTGGTGACGAACACCTTGTTGGTGTTGGCGATGTTCTGGCCGACCACCAGGGTGCCGTTGCCGTAGGCCATGGCCTGCATGCCGTTTCCGGTCGGGCTGTTGCCGTTACTCCAGCTTTGGCCGTCCGCGCTGGTCTTGAACAGGCCGGCATCGCCCACCACGATGAACCGGTCTCCGGCCCATTCGATGTTGCGCGGCAGGCTGTTCAGATCCGTCTCGGTGCAACTGGTGTCACAGACGGCCACATGTCCGGTGGGTGAGACCGCCGCTACGATGCCGTCGTGACCAGCGACGCGGGCGTCGCCCAAGGCCGATCCGTCGACAATAAACTCGTTCCAGGTATGTCCGTCCGGGCTGGTGAGGATGACAATCGAATCCTCGGTGATGCTACTTCCACTGGCTTGCGATCGGCCCGTAGCGGCGAACTGGGTACCGGTCCAGACCACATCATTCAGGTTCTGGGCCTGAGCGGTCAGTTGCTGGGCCGTCCAGGGTGAACTGGCGGAGTCGGCCGTGGCGATCCAGCCACTGTCCCCGACGGCGACGGTCACACCGCTGCCGTTGCCATCGATACCGTTCAGATCGACACCTCCGACAATATCGCTGGAATGAAGAGTCCAACTGGATGGGTCGGTGGCGGTCAGCATGGCGCTGCCATCGCCCACGCTGAGGTAGGTGCCGTTGAGATAAGCCAGGCCGTTCAGCGATTCGTTTACGCCACTGGCGGTACTGCTCCAGTGGTCGGTGCTGCCACTCCAGTCACCCGGCGTACGGACCCCGATATCGCCGTTCTGATCACCGACGACCAGGTCGGTTCCCGACCAATCCGCACCCCGCATGGTGCTAATGGTGCCATTGCCAGAGAAATCGCTTTCCCAATTGACGCCATCGGTACTGGAATAAATTAAACCAATGCCACCCAGACCGATCATGCGGCTGCCGTTGGAGACGAATTCAAATACGGTACTGGTGGATTGCTCTGTCCAGGTCGTGGTGTCGCTGCTGGTATAGATCACGTCCTGTCCGCCGGCGGCGCCAAAGCCCAGGGTGCTGTCCCAATGCAGGGCATCGATCGATTCGGTGGTGGCGACGGTCTCGACCGTCCAGTTCGAACCGTCCGTGCTGCGCGTCAGCTTGCCGGCTTCGCCCATCGCGAGAAAGGCATTGCCGGTCCAGGTTACGTCGTTCAGTTCACCGATGTCGCCGGGATCCACCTGGGTCCAGCTCTGGGCATCGCTGCTAGTGAAGATCGCCGAATCGGCCGCATCATTGTCGACCACCCAGTAGGCTTTGTTACCGACGGCGACGTATTGGCTGCCGTTGAACACCACGGCCTGGAGGTCGTAATCGCCGTTCACGTTCTTGAAAGACCCGGTTTGACCGTCCGTGGTGACAAGAATCAGCCCGCTGTCGCCGACGGCGACAAATTGGCCCTGGGCGGCGATCACGTCGTTGAAGGCATAGCCGCCCGGTAAGGGGTTTTCCGCGCTCCAATCCAGTCGGGCGAGAGTGTCACCGGATCCGCTGTCGGTGCCGGTATCGGTGCCGTCGGTATTGCTGTCGTCCGAGCTGTCGTTGCTGGCATCTCCGCTGTCGGTATCGCCACCATCATCGCTTCCCGAGGGCTGACAACCACCCACAATGACCAACATCATGGCCGCCCACATCGCGGTGACCAAAGGGTTCGTTCTGAGTATTTTCATGATTTCCTGTCTCCGTACCGGTTTCACGACACAGCGTCGCTCTCAATCCTTTACCCTAAAGCAAGGGTCTGAATTTGGCTGTGGTGCAAATGCACCATGGTTCGGCCGGGAAGGCAGGAAAGACGCGGCTTAACAGCTTGAAGACAAAGGCTGCTAACATGGCGGGATGTGACTCCCCTGTCAGTACTCCCGGTCCACGAGTCCGAAGGAGCCTGATCACAGACGAAGGCTGCTCATTAATGGATGCGCTTACCAACGACCTGATTACCAACAACACCACTTTGTTTCACTTGGCGTTGGCGCTTCTGCTGGGCGCCCTGATCGGATTGCAGCGGGGCTGGCAGGCTCGCGACCGGGAGGCCGGCAGCCGGGTCGCCGGTATCCGCACGCATGCGCTGGTTGGTTTGTTGGGCGGGTTCGCCGCCTTGCTGTCGCAAGAGGTCACGGTTTGGGTTCTGCCCGTCGCCTTTCTGGTCGTGGCCGGCCTGGCCTTGATGGGTTATCGAATGCAGGCGATGGAATTTCGGGATTTCAGCATCACCGGCATGATCGGATTGATGCTGACGTTCAGCTTCGGGGCCGCTGTGATGGTCATGGACCCCGCCCTGCCCTCGGCCGCCGCCGTCATCACAACCCTGATCCTCGATAACAAGCAATCGCTGCACACCCTGGTTAAAAAACTGGAGGCCCACGAGCTGGATGCCGGCCTCAAGCTGCTGCTGATCACCGTGGTCCTGCTGCCCATTCTGCCGGACCAGGGCTTCGGCCCGGGCGGTGTTTTGAACCCCTATGAGATCTGGTGGCTAGTGGTGCTCATCGCCTCGGTGTCCTTTGTCGGCTACTTCGCCATGCGCGTCGGCGGTACCGAGAAAGGGCTGCTGTTCACCAGCCTGTTCGCCGGGCTGAGTTCGTCCACGGCGCTGACACTGCACTTCTCCCAGCTCTCCAAGCGCACTCCCGGGCTGAACCCGCTGCTCGCCGCCGGTATCCTGATCGCCTGCGGCACCATGTTTCCGCGCATCCTCGTGTACTGCGCACTGATCAACCCCGACCTGTTGGCCGACATCAGCCTGCCGGTCGTATTGATGGCTACCCTGCTGTACGCGCCGGCCATCATCATCTGGCGACGGCACCGGGCCGATACCCGGGTGGAGAACCCCAAACTGCACCAGAACCCGCTGGACCTCAAATCGGCGCTACTGTTCGGTGCCTTGCTGACCGCCATACTGTTGCTTGGAACCTGGCTCAAGGACTGGCTCGGCGATGCCGGTATCTATCTGCTGGCGGCCACATCCGGTATCACCGATGTCGATGCCATCACCCTGTCATTGACCCGCCTGTCCAACGACTCTTTGGCGATGAGCACGGCGACGCTCGGCATCATCATCGCCGCATCCGTGAACAACCTGGTCAAGGCACTGATGGCCGCCGGCATCGGCTCCCGGAGCCTGGGGTTGAGAGTCGGTATCCCCATGTCGCTTTCGCTGGTGATCGGCCTGGGCGCGGCACTGTTGACGTGAGTCAAGATCCTTTCATTGCCGGCGACTATGATGGCCATAGGATACAAACCGGTTGTTATATTAGATATTACTAATATATTAAGGAGTATCCAGAGAGACAACGATTCAAGACTGGATCAACAACCGAGACATGAGAGGACATCAACATGAGTCTGCACATAGGCGATACCGCACCGAACTTCCAAGTGGATACCACCAAGGGCAAAATCGACTTTCACGAGTGGATTGGCGATTCCTGGTGCTTCTTCTTCAGCCACCCGGCGGATTTCACCCCTGTCTGCACCACCGAGATGGGTCGCACTTCCCAACTGGCCGATCAATTCGCCGAACGGAATGTTAAGCCGCTGGGTCTGTCCACCGACACCACCGAAGAACACATGAAGTGGATCGAGGACGTCAACGACACCCAACACACCAACCTGCAGTTCCCGATCGTCGCCGACCCGGACCTGAAAGTGGCCAAATTGTTCGACATGATCCACCCGGACGAGTCCGAGACTGCGGCGGTGCGCAGCGTGTTCATCATCGATCCGAACAAGAAAATCCGCCTGACGATGACCTACCCGATGTCCGTCGGCCGGAACTACGACGAAATCCTGCGTGTGATCGACTCGCTGCAACTGAGCGACCGGGCCGGCATCGCCACTCCGGCCGACTGGCAAAAAGGCGATCGGGTGATCATCCCGCCGTCGGTCAGCAATGAAGAAGCGAAAGAGAAGTTCCCGCAGGGCTGGGAGGAAGTGCGTTCCTACCTGCGCCTGACCGAGGTCAAGTAACGTCGAACGGAATGAGGAGGCACTGCGGCGTCCTGCCCGGTGCCCACTCGAACAACCAGCCGCCCGTATTATCCCGGACAGGGCGCACCATCATATTCCGGGGTGGGTCTTTGCCAGCCCATAGAGCGCAAGCTAGACTGTACCCTTCAATGAGTAGCCGGAATGACGGGGAGCAGTCACAATGGGGCAAACAGGCCAAGCGCCTTCGAACCTGGTCATTCTGGGGGCCTCGGCGGGCGGGTTCCACGCCATGGCGGATTGCCTGAGGCAGCTTCCGAGGGACTTCCCTTATCCGATCATATTAGCTCAGCACTCCGAAAAGACGCACAAGACGCTGATCCCCGAACTGCTCAAGGATGCCAGTCCGTCACCGATCCGGGTAGTGGACGATGGCATGCCCATCGAATCCGGCCATCTCTATGTCCTGCCCTCCAGCTCCAATACGGTCATCACCGGGGAGCACCGGTTTTCAACCCTGCCGTCCATTGAAAGTCTGCCGACCCCGTCCATCGACTTGCTGGTGACCTCGGCGGTAGAGCACTTTGGCCATCGAGTCGCGGTCATCATTCTATCCGGTGCGGGTTCGGACGGCCTTCATGGTTGCCAGGAAGTTTCTGCCCGGGATGGCCTGGTCATCGCGCAGGACCCCTCAACCGCCCAGTTCAAGTCCATGCCGACAGCGGTAGCCGACAGTTGCGCCCAGCATGTATTGAGTCCGGAAGCCATTGGGCGCCAGCTGCCGGAACTCCTGGAGCAATGGCGAAAATACAGGCACCAGCAGAGCGAAATCGAACAGAACCGAGGCTTGTTTCAACGGGTTCTTACCTATATCGATCAGCAAACCGACCTGGACTTCAGTGGCTACAAGGAAGGCACTCTCAGTCGACAGATTCAACGCCGGATGTCCGAACTCCAGCTTCCCGATCTTGAAGCCTATTTGGCTCACCTCGAGCACGACGACCTGGAAGCGGAAACGCTGGCAAACAGCATCCTGATTTCCTTCACTCACTTCGCCCGCGATACGGAAGCCTTCTCCGAGTTAAACCACTGCCTGGAAGAGTCCCTGGTCGGTCACAACCCCGACGAGGACTTTCGCATCTGGGTTATCGGGTGCTCGACCGGCGAAGAAGCCTATTACATCACGATGATGGCGATGGAACTGATCAAAAAACACCGCCTGGATTTCAGGCTTCGAGTATTCGCGACCGATTTGAGCGAAGACAACATCAAAAAGGCGAGGCGCGGATTCTACCTGCTTCCCGATGTTTACAGGCTGGAACGAAGCTGGTTGAAGAAGTACTTCACGCGTGTCAAGGACGGCTTTCAACTGTCCGATGAGGTGCGCGAGTGTATCGTATTCTCCGTCCACGATCTGATACGCAACCCGCCACTGCGCGGAATCGATCTCGTCAGCTGTCGTAATCTGCTGATCTACTTCAAACCGAGACTGCAAAAACAGGTGTTGAGCATCATCCACTATGCGTTGAAACACGATGGCTTGCTGTTTCTGGGTCGATCCGAGTCCATCACGCAGCAAAAATCCCTGTTTAAAGTAGTCAGCGAGAAGAGCAAGCTGTTTCGTCGTCTGCCGGGGAAAGCACGACTGCCAGACCGGCTGAAGCAAAATCTGAAAACCAGCCCGGCCGTGGGCATGACCATCGACGGCAGCCACCCCGACGGCCCGACCCGCGCATTGGCCGACATGGCCCGGTCGATACTGAGTGAACGCTACCAGCCGGCGGCTGTACTGTTTTCCGACGACGGATACATCGAACATTTCTTCGGCGACTGTTCCCCGTTTCTGACGGTCGGTAAGGGTGGCACCAAATTCACCATCTACAATTTGCTCATTCCCGAGTTGCGCAATGAATTGCGACCTTTGTTGATCAAAGCCACCAAGTCGCACCAGACGGTGAGTTCTTCGCCCATCGAGCTGGACCGGGAAGACGAACGGCACATTCGACTGACCATAACCGCCCTCGACAAACAGGGTATCAGTGGCTATCTGATGGTTTTCGAACGATACCTCACGGGGGAACAGGTATTGTCGCTGGACCCCAGTGAACGTGACAGCGACGAGGTGCGAACGCTCAAGCAACAACTACTGGTTACCAAACAGGATCTGGACAGCGTCATTTCGGAACTGGAAAGTTCCAACGCCCAGCTTCAGGTTCTCAACGAGGATACCCTGGCGGTCAATGAGGAACTCCAGGCCACCAACGAAGAACTGGAAACCACCAACGAAGAGCTGCAGGCTACCAATGAGGAACTGACCACGGTCAATGACGAGTTGATGGCAAAGACGGTCGAACTGACCACCATCAACAGTGAATTGAAGAGTCTGATCGAGAACCTGGTCGAAGCGGTCATCGTGGTCGACCTCAAGTTCGATATTCTCAACTACAACCAGAAATCGTGCGAATACTTTCACAATCTGGGGCCCTGGGGCGCCACCAACCTCTCGGCCCTGTCGCCAAAACTCCCGATAGAGGGGCTGACCGACCAGGTCCGACGGGTCATGAACCAGGGTGAACCGGCACAAAGCGAAATCGCACACGAAAACCACTTCTATCAGCTGTCGATTCACCCCATTCGCGATCACAAGGATGGTTCGAATTCCATCATAGGCAGTATGGTCGCCCTGATTGACAACACCACCGAGCAACAACTCCGGCAGCGGCTGGAGTTGACCTCCGAGGTCTTTCAACGCACCCATGAACCCACCCTGATCCTGGACGCCGACTTCCGGGTACTGGCGGCCAATGAAGCCAGTTCCGATTTGTACCGTCAATCGTCGGGTCAGTTAGTCGGCATGCAACTCAGTTCGTTGTTCCAGACGCCCGAACAAACCATCAACAAACTGCCCGATCGGGCCCTGACGGTTATTGGCGAGCGACGGTTCGAAGGCTTCATACTGGCATCGAAGGCATCGAAGAACAGCTACATTCTCAACATAAAGGCGTTGTCGGACGCCAATGAGGTGACCTACTGCTACGTTGCCAGCTTGCTGGAAGCGGATGAACAGCAAAAGAACCGCTATCTGATCGAGCACTACGCCAATTATGATCAACTCACCCAACTCCCCAACCGATACCTGTTCAACCAGCTGGCTCAACAGGCCATCAAGGAAAACCATCGCACGAGCGAGTCCCTGGCGATCCTTTTTATCGATCTGGACAATTTCAAGACGGTCAACGACAGCCTGGGGCATACGACAGGCGATCTGGTTCTGCAGGAAGCCGCCAGGCGGATCCGGTCGAGCGTCCGCCCATCGGATATTGTTACCCGATTCGGCGGCGACGAATTCTGCATACTGACACGGCTCGATGAACCGCATATGGACTTACCCGAGTTCGCGGAGCACTTGATCGAGGTCCTGTCGAAAACCTACGAGGTCAAGGGGCATTCCGCTGAACTGTCGGCCAGCGTCGGCATCGCGATACATCCCGAGGACGGGGACACGATCGAGACGCTGCTGAAGAACGCGGACGCGGCCCTGTATGTGTCGAAAAGTTCAGGCAAGCACGATTATCACTTCTTCACCGAGCAGATCCAGATCGAAGCCGAGTCACGCCATCGACTGGGCAACCAACTCAAGAAAGCGACCCTGAACCAGGAATTCGAGCTGTACTACCAGCCTCTTTATCGAATCAGTACGGGTGAAATCGTCGGTGCCGAGGCTCTGCTGCGCTGGAAAGACCCGGAGGGGTATTTTGTGTCCCCGGGCGATTTCATACCCATCCTGGAAAATCTCGGATTGATCCACGAAGTGGGTCGCTGGGTTATTCGCGAAGCCATAGCCAAGTTGGCGCAATGGTCCTCGATGCTTGAAGGGTCATTTTACATCGCGGTCAACAAGTCGGCGATTGAGTTCGATGGCAACCCAGGCCTGGCTCAAGAGATATCGGACATGATCACCAGCCTGCCATCCCCTCAAAACCTGTGCATCGAGATCACGGAATCCGTTCTGATCAACAAGCCGGACAAGGCCATCGAACAATTGAAACTGCTCCGGGAAAACGGGGTTCGGGTCGCTCTGGATGATTTCGGTACCGGCTACTCCTCGCTCAGCTACCTGAAGCGCATGCCGGTTGATCTGGTGAAAATTGACCAGAGTTTCATTCGCGACCTGGATCAGACCGACGGCAGCCTGGGCATGGTCTCCGGCATCATTGCCCTGTGCCACCAACTGGACAAGGAAGTGGTAGCGGAAGGCATCGAACGCTCAGGCCAATTCAACGCCTTGAAAGAGGCCGCTTGCGATGTCGCCCAGGGATTCGGCTTGTCCAGACCGTTGCCGGAGGATCGGTTCGAGGCTCTGCTTCGCTCCGGCACTCGGGTGGCGGATGAGTTGCCCGGTTGAGTCGCCTCAGGTCACCTGACGTCGATGGCGATACTGCGGGTTCTCCCACAGGCGGTTGCACATGATGTCCGCGAGATGTTCCACCGCGCCCCACAGATCCACGTATTGCACATACAGCGGTGCAAACCCGAACCTCAGGATATCCGGTGAGCGGTAGTCGCCGATGACGCCGCGGTCGATCAACGCCTGCACGATGGCATAGCCTTCCGGATGGGCAAAGGACACCTGGCTGCCCCGCTGTTGCGGTTCTCTCGGTGAAACCAGTTCGAACCCGGCGTTCGGGCACCGCTCCTCCACCAACTGGATGAAGTGTTCGGTCAACGACATGGATTTCTTGCGCAGCGCGAACATATCCACGTCCCGGAACCGATCCAGACCGACCTCGAACAAGGACGCGGCCACCACCGAGGTTGTACCGGTCAGAACCCGGCGAATGTCCGGTGCCGGCGCATAGTCGTCGCGCATGTCGAAAGGACTTTCGTGACCGAACCAGCCGCTGAGCGGTTGTTGCAAGGTGGATAAATGCCGCTCGGCGACAAACATGAAAGCGGGTGCGCCCGGCCCCCCGTTCAGGTATTTGTAGCCGCAGCCGATCGCGAAGTCGGCCCCCACGTCGTTCAATTCCACCGGCACGGCCCCGGTGCTGTGGCTCAGGTCCCATAGGACCAGGGCGCCGCATTCGTGCGCGCGCCGGGTAATGGCGGTCATATCGTGCAACCGGCCGCTCTTGTAGTGAACGTGGGTGAGCACGACCAAAGCTGTACTTTCGTCGATGCGATCGATCAGGCTGTCGGCCGGCTCTGTGACGAGCTCCGGTTCCCCGGCCGCGAAGTCGCACAGCCCCTGCAACATGTACAGATCTGTGGGGAAATTGCCGGGTTCGGAGAGAATCACCCGACGCTCGCGGGACGTTTGTTGTTGTATGCGCAAGGCGGCGGCCGCCAGCTTGAACAAATTGACCGAGGTGGAGTCGGCCGAGATGACCTCATGTGGTTGCGCACCGATCAACGGGGCGATCTTGGCGCCGAGCCGCTGCGGCAGATTGATCCAGTCCGCCTCGTTCCAACTGCGGATCAGACCCTGCCCCCATTGCTGCTCCACGACTTCACGGACACGCCCTTTCGCCGCCTTGGGCAGAGCACCCAGCGAATTACCGTCGAAATAAATCACGCCTTCGGGGATATCGAAAGCGTCGCGATGGTCGGCCAATGGGTCCTGGCGGTCCAGTTCCAGCAAGTCGTCTCGGTTCAACGGCATGGCATTCTCTCGTTGCTCGTGGAGTTGCCGTCATACTAGCTCAATGCCGAATTTCAATGTCAGTGCGAATCATGCAACGTGCTTTTTCAGTGTCGGAGCGCACGCCGTGCACTCTCGTCAAGTCAGCAGCAATACCACACTCACCAAAACCAGCGCCATGCCCCACCCTTCGTGTTTATGAATGCGTTCGTGGAATACCCAGTGTGTAATGGCCAGCGTGATGAAAAACTCCACCTGACCTAGGGTTTTCACCAGGGCGGGGTTGTGCAATGACATGGCCGTGAACCAACCGATGGAGCCCAGCGCACTGGTAACGCCGATAAAGCCGGCCAGTCGGCGATGACGCCACAAGGCCCGCCAGGGTTTCGTCTCGGTCCAGGCCAGCCAGACCCCGCACACTACTGTCTGGATGACGATCATCGTCAGCAGGGTAACGGCCGCGGCCAGGACGAGATCGACGCCCAGAGTATGGGCGGCGGTTCTCAGGCTCAGAGAGGCGACCGCGAACAAGGCACCCGAGGCCAGCCCAAAAGCAAGCGCTGGACTGCGCCAGGCCCCCCGCTGAGACAGCAAGGTACGAAGATTGCCGATCACCAGAATGCCGAGAAAACCGATCACCAGCGCGAGCCACCCCTGGATCGACAACGGCAGCCCGAACAGCAGCCAGCCGATGAAGGCGGTTTGCAGGGCTTCGGTCTTGGCGAGCGTGGTGCCGACGGCGAAGTTGTTGAACCGGAAAGCGGTGATCAGGCACCAGGTCGCCCCGATTTGCGCCAGTGAGGCCAGCATTGCCCAGCCGAGGAAGCCACCGGTCAGTGACGGCGTCACCGCTTCCTGACTCCAGGCCAGACCGGTCAAATACACCAGTGCGACCGGCAGGCCGAACAGATAGCGGGCGAAGGTGGTGCTCATGGCACTGAGGTGTTGCGATAATTGCCGCTGTCCGGCCGTGCGCACGGCCTGCATGACAGCGGCCATTAACGTAAATGCGATCCAGCTCATGGGAGGCTCCTGATTAATGCCTTCCCGACAGTACTGAATCTCGACTCATGCCACTAGTGAATAGTTTGTATGATTTGCATAACCAATTGGAATCAAATACCGAATAAGGTTCGGGTATTAGCGCTGGTCTGTGCCATGAGATCCGCGGTCGTCACGCCCCGGGCCTCCGCCAGATCGTCGGCGGTTTGCAGGAGATCGAGCAAAGGGATGGTGTGCACGGGATGCTTGGGGCGCATGTCCGGCGCATCGGTTTCCAGCAACAGGCGGTCGGCGGGAATGCGGGCGAAAGCGTCCCGGGTTTTACCGGATTTCAGAATCAGGCTGCCGCAGCCCAGCCGCCAGCCCTTGTCGATATAGGCCATGGCCTGCTCGTAAGGTCCTGAAAAGGCGTGGATTACGCCCGTGACACGCGGGTATTGCTTCAGATAGTGCAGTACCCGGTCGTGCGCTTTCACGGCATGGATGATGACAGGCAGGTTCCGATCTTGCGCCAAGCGCAGATGCTGTTCAAACCAGGCTTCCTGGTGGTCGGCCGGCGGCCGTTTCGGCTGACCGTTGTAATAATCCAGGCCGGTTTCTCCAATGGCGACAACCGTCGTGCTGTCGTCCAGCTGACGGCTCAGGACGCCCATTTCGGCGTCATGCTCAGGCAGGAACCAGGGATGATGACCGAAGGCCAAATGGACGCGTGGGTCCCGTTCAAACCGGTGCTGGGTGCGCTGCCACTGGCTGGGGTCGGTTCCCGGCAGGATCCAGTGGCGGATGTCGTTTTCCTCGGCCCGTGCCATGGCATTGGGCGGGTCGGGCAGGTAATCCAGATGGCAATGGGAGTCGATCCAGGGCATGGTGCGCGCGTTGGTTCCGATAGATCAACAAACCCTAGCAGAAATGAGGCCGCTGTGGGTGCGCGACCCACAACGACCTTGGGGTCGCGTCAATAATAGCTGTAACGTTCTTCCAACACGCGCAATCTCGCCTGGGCTTCGGCCAGCTTGCGAATGAGTTCCTGGTTGCGCTGGGTCAGTTCACCCTTGCGCTCCTTGAGCTGGGCAATCTCTTCGTAGATCACGCGACGCTGGTCCTCCGGTGTGCCGGTGGCGAACAGAGCCGCTTCTTTCTCGATCAGCACCTCGTCGATCCGGTCGATCTCCGATTCGTTACTGCGTTGCTCACTTTCCAGCGAACTGATTTCGGAGCGGACGGTGTAAATCTGACGACCGGCCTCGTAACCGTCGAGGAACTCCGGCTCCAGGGACGGAGGGCATATGCCGTTGTATTGATAACCGCCCAGCGCACGATTAAACCCGTTGCGTTCGGTACAGAAGCCGAGCAGGCCTTCGTCGTGACCGTCCTGGTAAGCACGCAGGTCCGGGGTAACGCCGTGTTTGGCGCAGGCTTCGCGGTGGGAGGCGATGCGGGTGGAGGGGTAGCCATTGGCTCCGTCTTCGTAGCCGATGGAATACCAGTCGGCGGTGATGCATTCGTCTTTGCTAAGGGTGGCGCAACCGGACAGCAGCACCAGGCTGGCCAACAACAAGGCCCCGAGCTTCTTCATTCGCTTTCCTTCCCAGATATGGACAAACAGTGGACCGTATTTTCGCACAGAAAACTGAATCGGTCATGAACGGAGGTGTGGCGGGCTATTCCCGCCGTTGGTTGCGCAGTTCCTGCAGATGCGCCTCGCCTTTCTCCAGGTGCCGCCGCACCAGTTTGAGCCGATCGCTCAGGACCCGGCGCTGCGCTTTGTCGGGATCATTGTCCAGCGACTCGATCAGCTCGGCCTCGCGCTTGCGCAACTTGCGCAAGGTCTTCTCCAGGGCTTCGACCTGTTCCTGGCCGGTATTGCGCTCGTCCGACAGGATGTCCTGCAGGCGTTGCACCCACTTACGGATTTTTTGCATCTGGGACATCGTCGGACTCCCGGTTCGATTGGGCGTACAAATCTGCCTCATCCCGCGTCAGCGAGAGATCCCGATGGGCAGTATAGTCATAGTCGTCCGACGATGTCGCGAAATACAACTGGCGGGCCATCTGCACCAGATTGTGCCCGATGTTCAGGGTATAGCGACTGTCATTGACGACACTGCCGACCACATCGGCCGGAATCTCCTGGCGGACCACGGCTTCATCCAGCTCGCCATTGGTGACAATGTCCTGCCGGCTCAACGTCACCTGCAACTCGCTCAGACGCAACATGGCTTCCTCGGGGTCGGGCAGACTCAACAGGGATCGGAGGGATCGTATCAGCCGGCCCAGTTCGATGCGAAAGGCATTGTATTGCCGGGCCACACCGTCTTCATCGGTCACCGCGTACCGCTTGAGATTCTTTTGCAGGTGTTTGACATCCTTGAGCGCGTTGACCAGGTCACGCACGGCCAGTTTCAGCTCGAACAGGACCTTGTGCTGCTGCTCGGACAGCTCTCCCTGAATGCGCGACGACAATTGCAGAACCTCGTTGTACAGGGGTTTCACGTCCTCGTTGTAGAGCCGGTCGAGGTCCAGATGTTCATCGATGGTCGGCGACGCGGGCACGCCACTGTCCAGATCCGTGGTCCGGTGTCCGTCGCTGTCGGTGAGGTAGAGCCCCCGCTCGATCAGCGCCAGTGTGGCTTCCCACAAAAAGCGGGTCTCGTTGATGATGGCTTCCATCGCGGTATCGGGATGCGCCAGAACCGCCCGGCGGCGGTGTTTGTCCAGCCGACCGGTATCCGCAGGCTGGGTGCGATGGTGCCGATCGGGAAACACATAGCGCACTGCCCGCATCAAGGGCGACACGAAGGGCAGCATGACCAGGATGCCGGCCAGGTTGAACACGGAGTGGAACAGCGCCAGTCGCAGGGTGTCGGCGTCCTCGGCCAACTCCAGAGCGCTCGACACCCAGTCCACAACGGTCATGAACGCCGGAAAGGCCACCACGGCCAATATCGCGGTGACGCTGTTGAAGATGAAATGCGCACCCGCCAGTTGACGGCCGGACGCATTGGCCCCGAGCGCACCGATCATGGCAGTGATGGTCGTCCCCACATTGGCACCGATGGCCAGGGCGACGGCGTTGTCGAACGTGATCTGGGACAGGGATAATGCTGTGATGGTCAGAATCAGGGTCGCGTGACTGCTTTGCATCAGTACTGTCGCCACGATGCCGATGACGGAATAGATCACCAGTCCCTTGAACCCGCCGATGGACCAGGCCGCCAGGTCGAGGTGTTGCTGCAGGTCGTTGAAGCCGGTTTTCATGTAATGAATGCCCAGAAACAGAAAACCGATCCCGGCCAGAACATGCCCCAAGCCTTTCAGAGGACGCGCTCGTTGCATAACGAACAGGATGCCCAGCACCAGCATGGGCATCGACCAGGTGCTGATGTCCACTTTCAACCCGAACAAGGCAATGAACCAGGCACCCGAAGTGGTGCCGAGGTTGGCTCCGAAGATGAAACCGACCCCCTGACGCAATTCCATCAAGCCGGCACTCATAAAGGATATGGCGACCAGACTGACCAGCGAACTGGATTGCACCAGGGCGGTGCTGCCGGTCCCGAAGACGATGCCCTTCCACAACCGGTTGGTGACCAGTCCCAGCCACCGCTTCAACGACCCGCCGGTAAAGGCGCGAAATCCGCTGTCCATCGACAGCATACCGAACAGGAAGATGGCGATACCGGCCGCAATGCTTTGCAGTTGCCCGCTCCAGATAAACCCTGCGATCAGGAGGCAGGACACCAGAGTCAACGCAAGGTATCGGAACATAGAGAGTCCTTTTACGACAGTCGTCTGTTCAGCTTAGCAGCCGAATACGGGGTCAGGCGCCGAGCGGGGTGTTATTCGGTCGCCAACGCGGAACGGGACGCTTCTCGGGCGGGTTCAACAACGACTTGATCGAGACCCATTCGATGTCCCGGTATTGGGCCGGATTCAAGCTCGCGAAGAAGGCCAGGGTTTCGGGATAGGGATGACAGATGATGGTGACCGAGCCTTGCTCTCGGGCGATCGCCAGGGCGCGCTGCCATTGCCGGGCCAGGAAATCCGGCGTCTGCCGATGATCCAGAAACACCTGCCGGCGGTGCCAGGGCACGCCCATGTCATGCGCGACCTGCCAGCCCTGGGAGTCGGCCACGGTGAGGCTGTCGAAAAAGAAGAGGTTTCGATCCCTGAGCTCGGCCATGATCCAGGCCATGGCTTCGGGATCGCGGGTCAGGCGGCTGCCCATATGATTGCTCAAACCCTCGGCGTGGGGCACACCATCGAGCCCCTGCCAGAGGTTGTCGAGCAATTGCAGCCGCCCTTCTGCCCGGTCCAGCCCAAGCGGCCCCAACGGGAAGTCACTCTGGTTGGACATGGGCGCGTGAACGATGACCGTCTTGGCGGCTTGATTGCTCGCTTCGGCCAACCGTTCGGTATAGGGACGTCCGGGCATGATCGCCACGGTCTTGATGTAGGGCACCTCGATGGCGGCCAGGCCGCTGCGCCACTGGTTGCCGAGGTCGTCGACGACCACGGCAACACGGGGGCGCGCCTCGACAGAGGCCCATACCGGGGAGGCGGCGGCCCACAACGCCAACAGCAGGGCCGCGCTAAGTGTGATCTTACCGGGCCGCATTCAGTATGCGCATGCCTTTGAGCATAGTCAGAGCCTGGTACAGCTGATAATCGTCGATAAGCTGCTGTTCCTGGCTTTCCTCCCCTTTCTCGGCACGATCACGGCTGCCGTTTTCGCCTTCCGGGTTCGCCAGGTGGCCGGCCAGATCGGCTTCGGTGTAATACGGATTACCGTTTTCCTGGGTCAGTTTGCCCGGACGGACTTCGATATCCGGTACGATGCCCTGAGCCTGAATGGAGCGACCGCTGGGGGTGAAATAACGTGCCGTGGTCAACTTGATGGCGTGTTCCTGGTCCAGCGGCAGGATGGTTTGCACCGAGCCCTTGCCGAAGCTGCGGGTGCCCATGATGACACCGCGCTGATGGTCCTGAACGGCGCCAGCGACAATCTCGGATGCGGACGCGGAACCGCCGTTGATCAGCACCACCAGATTGACACCGTCACTCGGGTCGTCACCGTGGGCGGTGAAGCGGCTGGCGCTGTTCGGCAGGCGACCTTCAGTGTAGACGATCAGGCCGTCGCTGATCAGCGCGTCGACCACATCGACCGAAGCCTGCAGAACACCGCCCGGGTTGTTGCGCAGATCGAGCACCAGGCCGTCCAGCGAACCGTCGTTTTCGTCGCGCAGCGACTCCATCGCTTCAATGAAATCCTGACCGGTACGCTCCTGGAACTGGGAAATCCGCACATAGCCGAAGCCCGGCTCCAACATGCGTGAGCGAATGCTGGTGACCTGAATGATGTCACGGGTGATCTCGAACTCGAGCGGCTTGTTCTCGCCTTCCCGGGCGATGGTCAGCGTCAGGCTGGTGCCCGGCTTGCCGCGCATCAGGGTGACGGCATCGTTGATGGTCATGCCCTTGACCGGCGTATCGTTGATCTGGGTGATCAGGTCCCCGGATTGCAGACCGGCGCGATAGGCCGGGGTGTCGTCGATGGGGGCGACGATGCGGACAAAGCCGGTATCGTCCAGCGTAATCTCGATGCCCAGGCCACCGAACTCGCCCGAAGTGCTTTCGCGCAGATCGGCGAAATCTTCCGGCGTCAGATAATCGGAGTGCGGGTCCAATCCGGACAGCATGCCCTCGATGGCGCTCTCCAGCAATTCACTGTCGTCCACGTCTTCGACATAGGCCTGCTTGATGCGCTCCAGCACCTGGGACAGCATCCGTACATCGTCCACCGGCAGGCGGGACTGCGACTTTTCGGCATGCACACTGCTGACGATACCAATGGAAATGCCGAGAATCAGCGCGGTAACCGCGCTCAACCAAGGACTGCGGATCAACTTCATAAGGGTTCCTTTCACATCAGTGTTGGGTTGCATAGAGTCGACCAAAACTGGAACACTCTCGTTGCCGGGCCTGACATACAGACACCGTCATTCTATCGTTTTTTAAGCCAATTCGCCGGGTTTTCCGGCTGGCCGTTGCGTCTCAATTCAAAGTAGAGGCCCGGTTCGCTGAAACCGCCGGACAACCCGACCTCCGAAATCACATCACCGGCATTGACCCATTCCCCTACGGTACGCAACAAACTCTGGTTCCGACCATAGAGGGACATCATGCCATCGCCGTGGTCCAGGATCACCAGCAGCCCGAACCCGTTCAGCCAGTCGGCGAACACCACGCGACCGTGATGAACCGCCTGGACTTCGGCGCCGCTGTCGCCGCCGATCAGCCAACCCTGCCAGCGCAGGCGCGAACCGTTGATGGGGGTGCCGTAATTGGCACGAATTCGCCCCTCCAGAGGCCAGGGCAGCTTACCCTTGACCTCGGCCATATCGATGCCTTCGGGGAATTCCAAAGACAGGTCGGCCAGTTCGGCCTCCATACGGTCGACCAACTCGTTGAGCTGCGCCTGCTCGGCCTGTTTGCGGGCCAATTGTTGCTCAACCGCTTCGGCTTCCTCTTCGAGGTTCGCCAGAATCTGGGCGCGCCGGTTCTTCTGCGCAGCCAGCTCTTCCCGGGTGTCCACCAGTAACTGTTTGTCCGCTTCCAGACGTTCCGTCAGCGACTGTTGCTCGTCGATCACCTCGGCCAATCGCTCCGACTGTTCGATCCATCGACGCAATTGGGCGTTCTGATCCTCATTGAGGATAGCAAAATAATGCATCTGCCGCGCAAGCGCCTCCGGGCGGCGACCGGAGAGCAACAGCTTGATCAGCGGTTGGTTGTTCTGTTTGTACGCCAATCGCAACAGATCGGCCATGGCTTCACGCTGGTCGTCCAACTGCTGTTCGAGTCGACGCTGCTCGGCACCCAGCTCATCGAGCCGGCTTCTCGCCTCGGCCAGGCGTGCCTCGGTCGCCCGCAATTGGCGGGTCTGCTCGCCGAGCTTGCGCTCGGTCTCCTCCAACGCCTGGCGTTGTTCGGACACTTCGGCTTGACGTTCTTTGGCCTCGGCTTGCAACGACTGAATCTGACCCTGTAGTTGCTCCAGTTCGCGCTGTTTCAAGCTGAGGTCGTCCTCGGCCTGAACGGACACAGCGACTGCGCCGACCACAGCCAGGGTCAGTGACAGCCGAACACTGAAAGAGAAAAACCGGGACACGAACAGATAAGGCCTTCTTGACCGGAGTTGAAGCACTAGCGTACCTGTGAATGCTCCGAAGGCTAACGCATGCGAGGCGGGGAGAAAAGCCACGCCCTTTTCGGGCGGGGCTTATTTCGAAGTCTTTACGCGGCCAAACATCCGCTCGGCGAAGGCCGGGTTGGAGCTGACGGACTGTTATGTGGCCGCTGTATGTAGGGCGGAAGAGCGAAGCGAGATCCGCCGATGGGATGATCGACCAAGGGGCCATGCCTTTGCCCCGTTTGAAACGGCGGATATCGCCTTCGGCTCTTCCGCCCTACAAGGGGTGTTCCCGCTACTTCTCAATCAAGCTCTCGCCGGTCATTTCCTGCGGCTTGTCGATTCCCAGCATCGCCAGCAAGGTCGGCGCGATATCGGCCAGACGACCTTCCTTTACTTTGGCTTCCTTGTGCTGCCCGGTGACGTAGACCAGCGGCACCGGGTAGTTGGTGTGGCTGGTGACCGGGCCGCCGGTTTCCGGGTCGACCATCAACTCGACATTGCCGTGATCGGCGGTGATCAGGCATTCGCCGCCGGCTTTCAAGGTGGCTTCGGTAACGCGGGCCAAAGCCGTATCGAGGGTCTCGACCGCCTTGATCGCGGCATCCATCTTGCCGGTATGGCCCACCATGTCGCCATTGGCGTAGTTGCAGACCACCAGATCGTATTGACCGCTTTCGATGGCTTCGACCAGTTTGTCGGTCACCTCGGGAGCGCTCATCTCCGGTTGCAGGTCGTAGGTCGCGACCTTGGGCGACGGAATCAGGATGCGGTCCTCACCTTTGTAGGTGTCCTCGCGGCCACCACTGAAAAAGAAGGTGACATGGGCGTATTTTTCCGTCTCGGCGATGCGCAACTGCTTCCGACCCTGCTGCTCCATCACTTCGCCGATGGTGTTGACCAGATTCTCCGGCGGATAAGCCACCGGAGCCGGAATGTCGGCGGCGTATTCGGTCAGCGTGACGAACGCCGACAGTTTCGGGCGAACGCTGCGATCGAGGGTGCTGTCGAGGTTGTCTTCGACGAACGCCTTGGTCAGTTCGCGGGCACGGTCCGGGCGGAAGTTCATGAACACCACGGCATCGCCGTCTTCAATGACCACCGGCTTGGCGCCATCGGCCCGTACCGACGTGGCCGGAACGAACTCGTCGTCCTTGTCCTGCTCATAGGCAGCGTGCAGGGCATCCATCGGCGTGGAGGCGACGATGTCGGCATCGCCCCTGGTCAGCAGGTCATAGGCGGCCTGAACCCGCTCCCAGCGGTTATCGCGGTCCATGGCATAGTAACGACCGATCAGCGAAACAATGCCGCCGACGCCGGCTTTTTCCAGCTTGGCTTCCAGTTTCTCGACCGACGGCATGGCGGAGCGCGGTGGCGTATCGCGACCGTCCAGGAACGCGTGGACATACACGTGCTTGGCGCCGCGTTGCACCGCCAGATCAACCATGGCATGCAGGTGATCCTCGTGCGAGTGCACGCCGCCGGGCGACAGCAGACCGAGAATATGCACAGCCTTGCCGTTCTCAACCGCTTTGTCGACGCCTTCGGTCAGTGCGGGGTTCTCGAAGAAATCACCGTCTTCGATGGCCTTGGTCACCTTGGTGAAGTTCTGGTAGACGATGCGACCGCCACCCAGATTCATGTGACCGACCTCGGAATTCCCCATCTGGCCGTCGGGCAAACCGACATCCATGCCGGATGTCCTGATCAAGGCATGCGGGTACTCCTGCCAGAGTCGCTTCCAGGTGGGGGCATTGGCCTTTTCGATGGCGTTGGACTGGGATGTTTCGCTGTAGCCGAAACCATCGAGAATCAAAAGGACTGCCGGTTTAACCGCTGCCATAAAGATCAACCTCCGGGTCGAAAATGTAGGAAAATTACATGAGTGCTAGTGTACTGATTCAACTCCCCTGTGGCGAGTGGATTCCCATTCAATCCAATAATGGGAACTCAAGCTTCGGAATTCACTAATGGCTAGCCCCGGATGCCGGGTAGACCCATTCGGGGATGTCGGCAGCCAGGATGGCTGCCGTCAAGCCCCCATGGATGGGTTCACGGCGACCCCGAATGGGTCTACCCGGCAGCCGGTGCGGGTTCTGGCACCAAAGCGCGAACGCCTAAACTTGAGATGGGAAAATTGGTTGTTCGGCGCCGCATCCGCGACCCGGACATCTATGGATCATCCAAGCGCTGGTGTATACTCCGGCGCTCACTTTTTCATCGACCCACAGAGCCCGTACCTATGCTGGAGCAATTGATCGAATTCGTCCTCAACCATTGGATCCTGTCGGCCATCTGGCTGGCGCTGCTGATCGCCCTCTTTGCCACCGAGAGTAGCAAAGGCGGCAAGGGTGTCTCCCCGCAGCAAGCCACCCAGTTGATCAACACCGAGGATGCCAAGGTCGTCGATGTGCGTCCGAAGGAGGATTTCCGCAAGGGTCATCTGCCGAACGCGATCAACATTCCAGCCAAGGACATGCAGCGCCGCCTGGGTGAACTTGAAGATTACAAGGACACCCCGATCATCTTGGTGTGCAAATCCGGTACATCCGCCGGTGCCAGTGGTGCCCTGCTGGCCAAGGCCGGCTTCAAGAAACTGCACAAACTGAGCGGTGGCGTCATGGAGTGGCAGAACAACAGCCTGCCACTGGTGAAAAACTGAATTCCGGTCGAGACCGAGGTCGTACCCATGTCCACCGCCCCCGTTACCCTGTATACGACACAATGGTGTCCGTTCTGCATCCGCGCCAAACAATTGCTGGACCGGAAAGGCGCCGCCTATCGGGAAATCAGTGTCGACGGCCAGCCCGAGTTACGCCAGGAAATGATGCGGAAAAGCGGTCAGTTCACCGTACCGCAAATCTGGATCGGTGATCGACACGTGGGTGGCTGCGACGAGTTGTTCGCCCTGGAGCGGGCCGGTCAGCTGGACGCCCTGCTCCGCGACGCCGGTCAGCCGGACTGACACCGGCCCTCGACGGAACCGCACATCATTACAAGACAACCCCAAGGAATTCATTAGGAGCCCGCATGACCGAACAACAAAAACCCCAATTCGCCATTCAACGCATCTACACCCGGGACGTCTCGTTCGAATCCCCCAATGCCCCGGCCATCTTCCGCGAAGAATGGAAGCCCCAGGTCAAACTGGACCTGAACACCCGGACCCGCTCGCTGGACGAAGGCGTCTACGAAGTCCTGCTGATCGTGACCGTCGAAGCCAAGCTGGGTGAACAGACAGCCTTCCTGGCCGAGATCCACCAGGCCGGCATCTTCACCCTGTCCGGTTTCCCCGAGGAAACCCGTGACCAGATGCTCGGTGCCTACTGCCCCTCCGTGCTCTTCCCGTACGCGCGTGAAGCGGTCGACGCGGCCGTCACCAAGGGCTCTTTCCCGGCGCTGATGCTGGCCCCGGTCAATTTCGACGCCCTTTACCTGCAAAACAAGCAGAAGAACGAATCCGAAACGACCAATTGAAGCGATGTCGTTAACATCGTAACTTGAGCGACTGGGAACGCCATTTCCCGGTCGCCATTCAGGCCCAATGACGGGCCGACACCAAGAGGGCAGCCCGTGAGAGAGGGTGACGAGCGGTCACCTCTGAAGGCCGCATTCGAACAGAGCCCCCGTCCGCAGTTGGTTTGCGACCGATTCGGGGCGATTCAGGCCGCTAACCCCGCTTTGGCGGCCTGGCTGTGTTGTGACGTTCAAACACTGGACGACTGGTCCGTCGACCAGTTTCTGCCCTCCCTGACACCTCACCAACTGTCTCTGACCGATGGCGCCCGGACCATACTGACGACCGCCGTGACGGCGGGTCGGGACCAGCGGGTTCAGGTGGATATTCAATCGTTCCGGCTGGGTGACCACGACGGTTTCCTGATTCAGTTGAAGACGGTGGAAGAAGAAGGGCTGATGCAACACCGCCTCTACGCCCTGTTCGAATCCAGCATGGACGGCATCGCCTTCGCCACCATCGACGGCAATTTCCAGCTCGCCAACCAGGCCTTTCTGGACATGCTGGGGCGCGCAGCACAGGACGTCATCGGTCGCAATTTCCGGGAATTCACGCCTGAGGAGTACCTGGAGGAGGAAGACCGCCGCTACCGCGATCAGGTATTGGAAGACGGTGTCAGTGAAGTCTACGAAAAACACTATCTCCGCGAGGACGGCAGCCTGATCCCGGTATCCATCCGTCTGGCGCTGGTACGCGACGCCGACGGCAATCCGGAAGGTTGCTGGTCGATCTGCCGCGACAGCTCGCTGCGCAACCAATTGATCGAAAGCCTGACCAGCAGCGAACGCCGATTCCGCGCCCTGTTCCGCAACAGTCTGGATGCGATCGCGTTCTGGACCAAGGATCATGAACTGCGCTACGCCAACCGCGCCTATCTCGACATGATCGGTTACAGCCGCGAAGAGCTGACCAACCTGACTTACCACGACCTGACACCGCCCGGCTGGGAAGAGGTGGATCACGAAATCACCCGTCAGGTGGAGGAACACGGTTATTCGGAAGTCTTCGAAAAGGAGCTTCTGCACCGTGACGGCCGTGTCGTACCGGTGTCCATTCGCGCCAGCGCTTTTCGTGACAATCGGGGCGAGATTGTCGGCAGTTGGGTGATTTTCCGCGATATCTCCCATTACAAAACGGCGCTGAACCAGCTCCAGCACAGCCAGAACCTGCTGCAGCAGACCAACCGCATGGCCCGGGTCGGCGGCTGGGAATTCGACACCCAACAGCAACGGTTCGCCTTCACCGAGGAGACCTATCGGATCCTGGCCATCCCCCGGGCGTTCGATACCTCGCTGGACAGCATCAAGAAGCTGTTCGACGAACCCTCCGGCCGCCAGCTCGTACGCCAGGTCGGCGGCACGCTCTACACCGGACAGCCGATGGACCTGGAAGTCACACTGGACGGTTTCGACCCGGCCCGCTGGCTGCGTGTGACCGCCCAGGTCGCGACGGATTCACGCGGTCGCAACTATGTGGTCGGCGCTGTACAGGATATTTCCGAGTTCAAGGCTCGCCAGCGCAGCCTGGAAATCGACCGGGACACCTTCCAGCAGATGGCCTTCCATGACCCGCTGACCGGCCTGCCCAACCGACTGCTGCTGGAAGACCGCTTTCGCCAACTGGCGTTCAGCGCCGACCGGTCGAGCAGCCACATCGCCGTATTCGTCATCGACCTGGACGACTTCAAGGTCATCAACGACAACAGCGGCCACCCGGCCGGCGATGCCCTGCTCAAGGCCATCGCCCAACGACTGCGCGGAAATGTCCGCCAAAGTGACACGGTGGCGCGCCTGGGCGGCGACGAGTTCATCGTGCTGGCCTCACTGGAATCGGCCGAAGAGGCGACCATTGTCGCCAACAAGCTGATCCAGGAATTGCAGGCGCCCATCGAGTGGGACAGCACCCGGTTACACAGCCGATGTTCGATGGGTGTGGCCGTCTATCCCGAGCAGGGCGATCATTTCGATGCCCTTTACGAAGCCGCCGACAAGGCCATGTACAAAGCCAAGGCCAGCGGCAAGAATCAATTCCACTCATTCAATCCGAAGGTGTTATGACCCACTGGGGCGAAGACGCACTGGAATGGTGCAGAACCCTGGCCGATCGGGTGGAGCGGGCCGAGGCCGGCTCGACCGGCTATCTGTCCGCCACCCATCACGGCCTCCACGAACTGTTGATCGACGGGCTGGACGACGCCGGCCTATCCCACTGGCGCGATGCCGCCGGCAATCTTTGGGGACGACTGGAAAGCGACCGGGCGGAGGCGCCTGTTGTCCTGCTCGGCGCCCACCTGGACACCGATCTGGACAGCGATCCTTTCCTCGGCGTCGTGATGCCGCTGCTGGTGTTGCGATCACTCAAACAGGATGCGGTCCAACTGCCGTTTCATCTCGACCTGGTCGCCTTCGCCAATGACGATGGCCATCGATTCGGGGTGCCGCACCTCGGCAGCATGGCCGTGGCCGGCGGTTGGGATGCGGGTTGGGCCAAACTGCAGGACCGCGACGACACCAGCCTGGCCGAGGCCTGGTCGCGATTCGGCCTCGACGCCACCCGGGCCCACCGGGCCAGCCTTCAGGGTTCGCCGATCATGGCCTACCTGGAAACCGGCATCGAACAGGGTCCGGTACTGGAAACCGAAGAACTGCCGGTCGGTATCGTGACTGCGCTGGCCGGCACGCGCCGGTTCACCATCGAGTTCAACGGCACCGCCGGTCATGCCGGCACCGTTCCCATGCACCTGCGCCAGGATGCGCTGGCGGCCGCGGCCGAGTTCATCCTGATCGTCGAGCGGGTCGCCCGCGAACACGGTGTCAACGCCACCGTCGGACGCATCGAGTCCCATCCCGGCGACGCCGAAGTGATTGCCGGCCAGGCCCGGATCAGCCTCGATTTGCGCAGTGAACAGGACGCCAGCCGGGATGCGGCCCTGTCGACCATCTGGGAGACGGCTCGACTCGCCTGCCAGGAACGCGAGATTGAGATGGAGTGGGTCGAGACCCGGGCGACGCCCGCGGTGACCTGCGCCGACTGGCTGCAGCTGGAATTGGCGCACGCGATCGAGGATGCCGGTTTGAGGCCGCGTTATCTGGTCAGCGGCACCGGCCAGGATGCCGCCGCGATGGCCCGCCTGTGCCCGGTGGCCATGCTATTCGTGCGCTGCCAGGGCGGGGACAGCCACCAGGGCGACAAGGCCGTTAGCGTGGACGATGCCGATGTCGCCGGACAGGTGCTGAAAGACTGGGTATTGAGACTGGCGCGTCCGCGTTAATCAGTCCCGGTGGTAGACACCGACATTGTCGAAGCCGGCATCCTTCAGGTGCAGGGCGTGGAGCTTGCTCATCACGCCCTTGTCGCAATACAACAGGTAATGGACGTCCGGATCCAGGCCACCGAACCGGCGGTTCAGACTGTAAAAGGGAATCTGCAGGACTTCCTGCCCCGCCAGCTCCAGCGGTGATACTTCGGCTTCGGTCGGGTGGCGCACATCGATCACCGTCACCGGCCGATCGGAATCGGCGGGCGCGTCCAGATCCGCCTCCAGATCATCCTGACTGACCCAGGTCATCTCGTCGATGGCCTCGGTCTTCGCCGCTTCGACCGCCTGCTCCAGTACGGCCCAGTCGAAGTCCGTTTCAGCGGCTTCCACATCCACCCGCTTACAGGCGGCATTGGGCTTACGGGAAATCACCCCGCAGTATTCCGGCATGCGCTCGGCGAAGGTCGCGGTGCCAATGTTCCGGGCGATGTCGATGATTTCGGGCTTGTCGGTCACGATCAGCGGGCGGATCACCAGGCTGTCGGTCACGTCGTCGATGTGGCTCAGGTTGGGCAGCGTCTGGCTGGATACCTGGGCGATGGCCTCGCCGGTCACCAGGGCCGGAATGCGCTGATAGGTCGCGACCTGTTCGGCGGCGCGCATCATCATGCGCTTGAGCACCACGCCCATATAGCGGTCCTCGACCTTGGACAGAATCTCTTCGACCACGCCCTCGAACGGCACACTGACGAAATTGACCTTGTGCGAACTGCCGAACTTCTTCCACAGGTAGTAAATGACTTCCTTGACTCCGTTTTCATGGGCCGCGCCGCCAAGATTGAAGAACAGGAAGTGGCTTTTCACGCCCCGGCGCAGCATCTGATAGGCCGCCACCGTCGAGTCGAAGCCACCGCTGACCAGCGACAACACCGTTTCCTGGGTGCCCAGCGGATAGCCCCCCATGCCGCGCCGTCTCTGTTTGACCACATAAACCCGGTTGCGCTTGATCTCGAGCTTCACCTCTACCTCGGGGTGCTTGAGACGCACACCGGCGGCATCGGTGAACTTGTTCAAACCACCGCCGACATAGCGCTCGGCATCCACCGAGGAAAAGTCGTGATGGCCGGACCGCTTGACCCGCACGCAGAACGTCTTGCCCGCCAGATCCTCCCGCCAGACCGAGAGCGTATCGCGCACCATGTCGTCGAAATCGCCCAACGGGAAATCGACCACGGCGTTGTAGAAGGCGATGCCGGGGATGCACTCCAGCGCCTCCTCGATGGCCTCGTTGATCCTGTCTTCGGTGGCGTCGGGCGTGCGCACCAAAATGGAATCCCAGTCGTTGCGCACAGTGACGTCGGGATGAATGCGCCGCAACACGTTGCGGGTGTTCTGGGCCAGGCTTTTGGTCATCAACTGCCGCACCGGCTTGGTCTTGATGGTAATTTCCGGATGCAGCTTGATCGTATACAACATAAGGTTTCTGTCTTCGGTCGGGTCGTGCGGGCGCGTGAGTATAGCGGTCCGGCCCGCCAATTTCATCCGTCCCCCGAATCCATGACGCCCCCGGACGGGCTGGTCACTCCCGACAGTGCACCAAAAGTGCGCACCAATTCTGTGCAAAGCTCGAATCAAGGCACTATATTGGTGCGACGATAGAGCAGCCGAACCCCGGCGATCGCCCGGAAAGCCCCATGGGACTGGCTTAATTGTCGTTGGCACAGCACTTGCTCTCACCATGCACACAGATAGTGCTTTGCCGTGTGGCTTCTGGTTCCAACGGGTCGTCAGGCTCGAGCGGTCATCACACGCGGCGACACCACCGAATTGAATCGCCTTAAATAGCACACCGGCCCCACGGGCCGTTCAACCTGGAGACGTACATATGTCAGAGCATACTCTGAAACTGCTAAAAGACTCCGAAGCGAAATGGGTTGACCTGCGCTTTACCGACACCAAGGGTAAAGAGCAACACGTAACCATTCCGGCCAAGGAAGTGGACGATTCCTTCTTCACCGACGGCAAGATGTTCGACGGTTCGTCCATCGCCGGCTGGAAAGGCATCAACGAATCCGACATGATCCTGATGCCGGACGACGAAGCCACCATCCTCGACCCGTTCACCGAAGACGCCACCATCATCGTTCGCTGCAATATCGTCGAACCGTCCACCGGCGAAGGCTACAACCGCGACCCGCGTTCCGTCGCCAAGCGCGCAGAAGCCTACCTGGAATCCACCGGTCTGGGCGACAAGGCCATCTTCGGTCCCGAACCCGAATTCTTCGTCTTCGACGACGTCAAGTGGGGCGCGGACATCTCCGGCGCCTTCTACAAGATCGATTCCGAAGAAGCGGCCTGGTCTTCCGAGAAAGTATTCGAAGACGGCAACCTGGGTCACCGTCCCAAGGTCAAGGGCGGCTACTTCCCGGTTCCCCCGGTCGACAGCCTGCATGACCTGCGTGCCGCCATGTGCGACGCCATGGAAGCCATGGGCCTCGAAATCGAAGTACACCACCACGAAGTCGGCACCGCCGGCCAGTGCGAAATCGGTGTCGGCGCCAACACCCTGACCAAGAAGGCCGATGAAGTTCAGGTCCTGAAATACGCGGTGCACAATGTGGCTCACGCCTACGGCAAGACCGCGACCTTCATGCCCAAGCCCCTGGTCGGCGACAACGGCAGCGGCATGCACGTTCACATGTCCTTCTCCAAGGACGGCATGAACCAGTTCGCCGGTGACGAATACGCCGGTCTGAGCGAAAACGCGCTGTACTACATCGGCGGTATCGTCAAGCACGCCCGCGCACTGAACGCGTTCGCCAACGCTTCGACCAACTCTTACAAGCGTCTGGTTCCGGGCTTCGAAGCACCGGTTATGCTGGCCTACTCCGCCCGCAACCGTTCGGCGTCCATCCGGATACCGTACGTCTCTTCTCCGAAGGGCAAGCGTGTGGAAGTGCGTTTCGGCGATCCGACCGCGAACCCGTACCTGATGTTCTCCGCCTTCCTGATGGCTGGCCTGGACGGCATCAAGAACAAGATCCACCCGGGCGATGCCGCGGACAAGGATCTGTACGATCTGCCGCCGGAAGAGCAAAACGAGTACCCGACTGTGTGCAGCAGCCTGGAGCAGGCTCTGCAGGCGCTGGATCAGGACCGCGAATTCCTGAAGGCCGGCGGTGTATTCGACGACGACGTGATCGATGCGTACATCGAGCTGAAGATGGAAGAAGTCACTCAGTTGCAGATGACCACGCACCCGCTTGAGTTCGATCTGTACTACTCTGTCTAAGAGCTGATTACAGCCAGAGAGTCAAAACGCTAAAGCCGGCCTTGCGCCGGCTTTTTTGTGCCTGTCGTTTGAGTAGGTGCCCGTATACACCACAGTGATTGTGTTTGCCTTATAGCCAATCGGCCGCAGTGGAGGAACGGCGCGCTCTTCCAGGGGCCGCTGTAAACCCATCCATGGGCGCTTAACTTCGGACCGGGCTGGCGCACCAGTCCATGCCTCAGATACCCCTTCCAGAGCACCCCGTACCTCCACTGCTCAAATTAGCGGACTAATTCACACTTCAAAGCCATCCCTCGAGCAACCCAGACTCCATTCTTGCAGATTCAATGCACTTCATAATTCGTACCGAAGGCATCGTAGCTGCGGGGGTCAGGAGTGGGGGTAAGGGTTTCCGGGGATGTCGACCGCATGGATGCGGTCGCCAAGCCTACATGGATGTATTGAGTGGGCGGCACACCGCGCGACCCCGGCAACCCTTACCCCCACTCCTGACTCCTAAAACCACATACCATCCTTGTGACTTTGCGCACTGACGTAAGCGATAAACAACCCAGACAATGTGGCCACATTGTTGAAATAGAGAAGACCGGAGGTTGATGTGATGCCAGCTCGCTGGGTGGTTTCCTCGCTGCTGGCCTTGTATGCGCTGTCCGGCTGCGTGCAGGTTGAAGACCTGGCGCTTGAAGAAGTTGCCTGCCTGGGTCATCGGGGCCATGTGTCGGAGACGACGTTCGAGAATACGCTCGGAGCGTTTCTCGCGGCTTACAACCTGGGTGCCGATGGCACCGAAATGGATATTTTTCATACCCGGGACGATGTCGCCATGGTGTTTCACGATCGGACCCTGGCCGGTTTGACGCGAAGCAAGCCCGGTGAAAACTGTCCGGACACGGCCGGGATTGGAGACTTGTCACTCGCGGAACTGCAGCGCCAGTGCGAGCTGAAAAACGGCGAAGACATTCCGACGCTGGAATCGGTATTGCAGCGGTTCAACCAGTCCGATTTTATCCTGTATCTCGAATTCAAGGATCCGATCCATAACGACACCGTGGCGTTGATCGAACGCTACTACCCGGAGAACGACGACCGGATTCAGGGAACGTCTTTTTTAAAGGATATTGTGCAACCGCCCTTCGAAGGCTTTCGGGTGGAGTTTCCATTGATGCTGGCGCACCGTGAATACCTGGCGGGTATGGAGTCGGGATTCGACGGCGTGGATGTGGGGTCGATCTCCGAGGTTCATATCGAGCGGCTTCGGCAGCGCGGCAAGCGCGTCGGGTTGTATGGCGCCGATAGTGTCGCGGATCTGAACAAGGCGCTGGAGCACCGCGTCAATACGATCACCACGGATGCGTTGCCACTGTGCGTTCAACTGAAGCAAGAGGCTCTGGATGCGGCGGGTTAACTCCGGGTGGCTCGCCCTGTTGGTTGGAACGGCGGGCTGGTTGCAGGCGGAGACCCTGGAGCGTATCTGGGCCTCGTCGCTGATGCAGAACAGCCGAATGCGATTCGGTGTCTCGACCGCGTTCGAGTATCGGCTTGGCGTGTTGTATCAATCCCCGGCGACGACCGGACGACCCGCCTGGTACGCGTCGACTCACCTGGATACCGTCCTGCTGCGGGAAGGCTTCAATCCCCTCAACCTGGGCCTGGAAGTCGGGGTTCGTCCCAGGCCACTGCCCGCGCTGGCACTGGGGCTTCATCTGGAACAACCGCTGTATACGGACAATCGACTGGTCGGGTTATCCTCCACCCTGCATGGTCCTGCACTCGGTCGTCGCGTGGAACCCTTCATCAGCTTGCAACTGTTGCGCTACAACGACCCGATCGACGGTCTGAACGGCTACACCCGGCGCCGTTTTTTCAATACGCTGATCGGCTTCAACGTCAAACTCGGAACCACACCATGACCGACATCGGCCTGGGAGACCCGGCGGCCCGGATTCGGGTACACGGCCCGAACCGGCCGCCACTGCCGGACTACGAGCACCGCGACACGCTTACCCCCGCAGCGCCGGGTGAACTGGAAACGCTTGTCGCCGCCACCGGCAACCACTGGCGCAAGATCATCAACCTCTACGCCAAACTCGTTCACGGACTTCTGCCCGAATACGATCGCTGGCAGGACGAGCGGGACAACCGATTGCTGCAAGCGGGGTCGGGCACCGCCCTGCTGTTCTCCAAACCGGTGATGCCCGTGTGCGCGCTGACACTGGTGATGGGCAAAACCTACGCCCTCGACTGTGGTTTCACCGAGAGTCGGATTCCGGATCTGGTGACCGGTGCGGACGGCATCCGTATATCGCCGTCGCAGCGGCTGATCCTGACGCCCTATTTCGACTACAGACAGCTGTCCAACGCCCGTCTGGATGCCTTGGTCACTCTGATCAAAGACACGTTTCCCGACACCTGAACTTCTCGCACCAAAACAGTGCATCAATTTTTACTCGTTTCCAATCTCCCGATAACCCGCCAGAATTGACTAAAATACAACCAACAGAATAACGTCTACCCACATCATTTCCTGACCACTTGGTCATATTTTGGCCCTGAATTTGCATTGATATCTTTGAATCCAAGGTCCGGCTCCAACCATTGAGAGCAAACGCTATGACCACCTTCTTACTCAACCGGGAACCGATCAGTCTGACGGACACGGACCCGGATATGACGGTACTCGAATACCTCCGGCAGGACGCCGGCCTGACCGGCACCAAGGAAGGGTGCGCGTCCGGCGACTGCGGTGCCTGCACCGTGGTGGTCGGCGAGAACACCCCGGACGGGTTGCGGTACCGCAGCCTGAACAGTTGCATCACCTTTGTTCACAGCCTGAACGGGAAGCAGGTGCTGACGGTCGAGCACCTGGTGCGCAACGGCGAACTGCATCCGGTTCAGGACGCGCTGGTCCGGCACCATGGCTCGCAATGCGGCTTCTGTACGCCGGGCTTCGTCATGAGCCTGTTCGCCCTCTACCACAGCGAGGCGCCCCCCCAACGCGAGGCCGTTCTGTCGGCCCTGTCGGGCAACCTGTGTCGCTGCACCGGCTATCGGCCGATCATCGATGCGGCGCTGGAGGTGCTGCAACAGCGCCATGGCGATGCCTTCGATCTGGAACGCGAGGCCATTGAAGCCGAACTGGGTCAAATGGAAACATCCGTGTTACCAAACACCCCAAAAGCTGACCCTTCGGTCGGATTTTGGCAGCCCCGGACGCGTCAGGAATTGGCGAAAACCCTGGAATCCGCACCCGACGCGCGGTTCAGTGCCGGCAGCACCGACCTGGCACTGGAGAAGACACAGTCGAGCCGGTCGTTGCACGGCCTGATCGACCTGACGCGTGTCGAGGGTCTGAACAGCGTGATCGTCGACGACACCGGCATTCACATCGGCGCCGCCGTCAGCTACTCGGATCTGGAACCTGCGCTGCTCGCGGACTACCCCGAGGCGGCCGAATGGCTGGAGCGCCTGGGGTCGCGCCCCATCCGTAATCGCGGCACCCTGGGTGGCAATCTGGGGACGGCGTCCCCCATCGGCGACACCCCGCCGCTGCTGATCGCTCTGGGTGCGGAAGTCACCCTGGCCAGCGGGCATGGCGAACGACGGATCCCGGTCGCGGAGCTGATCACCGGCTATCGCCGGACCCAGTTGCAAGCCGGGGAATGGATCGACACCGTTCATCTGCCGCGTCGCCGACCCGGCAGCGAGCTGCGCGCCTATAAAATCTCCAAGCGGTTCGAGGATGACATTTCCACCGTCTGCGCCGTGTTTTACCTGGAGCCGGACGACGAGCGAGTGGCGGAAATCCGCGCCGCATTCGGCGGTCTCGCCGCGACGCCGCTGTGGCTGCCGGACTGGCAGGCGAGCCTGGTCGGCCAGCACTGGCCGTCGCTCGACATCGAGGAGGCCGCCCGGCGCCTGGCGGACGAACTGGCGCCGATCGACGATGTCCGGGCCAGCGCGCGCTACCGGGTCCGGGTCACGGCCAATCTGTTGAAACGCTTCCATCTGGAGACAACCCGTACCGATCAACTCAGTCGCGTCTTCAACTCGGGGGTGGCTCACCATGCGTAAACTGACCGATGCCCTCTACTCCTCGGGAACCGTCCCCCGCCAAAGCAGTGGCCAGGCCGGCCATCCGACCGCGCATGAAAGCGCGCGACGTCAGGTGGCGGGGTCGGCCCGTTATGTCGACGATCTGCCGGAACCGGCGCGTCTGCTGCATGCCGCCGTCGGGCTCGCCGACGTGGCCGCCGGTTCGCTGAAATCCCTGTCGATCGATGCCGTTCGCCGCTCTAAGGGTGTACGCGGCGTGGTCACCATCGACGATGTGCCCGGCCACCGCGACATTGGCGCCGTATTCCCGGGCGATCCGGTTCTGGTCGATGGCGAGATCCTGTTTCACGGTCAGCCGCTGTTCGCGGTCGCCGCCGACAGCTATGAACAGGCGCGTCAGGCGGCATTGGCGGCCGAATGGGTCATCGAACCGGGTACGCCGGTCCTGACCGTCGAGGCCGCGCGCGCGGCGAACGCCACCGTCGGCAAAACGGTCGAGTTCCAAAACGGCGACTCGAGCACGGCCCTTGAGCGCGCGCCGCACCAGCTTTCCGGTGAAATTCACATCGGCGGCCAGGAACACTTCTATCTGGAGGGCCAGGCCAGCCTGGTCATTCCCGAGGAAGACGGCGGCATGATGGTCTATACCTCCAGCCAGCATCCGACCGAAGTGCAAAAACTGGTCGCCGAGGTACTGGGCGTGCCGTTCAATCAGGTGACCGTCGACGTGCGTCGCATGGGCGGCGGTTTCGGCGGCAAGGAAAGCCAGGCGGCGCAATGGGCCTGCCTGGCCGCCCTGCTCGCCCGCCAGACCGGTCGTCCGGTCAAGCTGCGCCTGCCGCGTGGCGTGGACATGGCGGCGACCGGCAAACGCCATCCGTTCGTCAACCGCTGGCGGCTGGGGTTCGACGACCAGGGGCTGATCCAGGCGGCGGACATCGAAGTGAACGGCGTCTGCGGGTATTCCCCGGACCTGTCCAACGCAATCGTCGACCGCGCCATGTTCCATTCGGACAACGCCTACTTCCTGGGGGCATCCCGCGTGGTCGGCCACCGGAGCAAGACCCACACGGTCTCCAACACCGCCTTTCGCGGGTTCGGTGGCCCCCAGGGCATGATGACCATCGAAGCGGCTCTGGATGACATCGCCCGCGCCATCGGCGAGGACCCGCTTACGGTTCGCAAACGCAACCTCTACGGTACCGACGACCGCAACGTCACGCCCTACCACATGACGGTGGAAGACAACATCCTGCCCGAACTGATCGAACGATTGGAGAACGACAGCGACTACTGGGTGCGCCGCGAGGAAATCTCCGAGTTCAACCGTGCCAACCCGGTGATCAGGAAAGGCCTGGCGCTGACACCGGTGAAATTCGGCATCTCCTTCACCGCCAAACACCTGAACCAGGCCGGCGCGCTGATCCACATCTACACCGACGGCAGCATTCACCTGAACCACGGCGGCACCGAGATGGGCCAGGGCCTGTTCACCAAGGTCGCCCAGGTGGTCGCCACCGAATTCGGCGTGGCGCTGGAGGCCGTGCAAGTCTCCTCGACGCGTACCGACAAGGTGCCCAACACCTCGCCGACGGCCGCGTCCAGCGGCACGGACCTGAACGGCAAGGCGGCGCAGAACGCGGCCCGCACGATCAAGCAACGCCTGATCGAATTCGCCACCGACCACTACGCCGTGCGTCCGGATCAGATCCGTTTCGAACACGGCGATGTGATCATCGCCGACCAGCGGCTGAGCTTCGCCGAACTGGTTCAGGCCGCCTACCTGAACCGCATCTCGCTGTCGGCCACCGGCTACTACCGCACGCCCAAGCTGCACTGGGACGCGGACCGGGGTCAGGGCCGTCCCTTCCTCTATTTCGCCTACGGCGCGGCCTGCTCGGAAGTGTCGCTGGATACCCTGACCGGCGAATACTCGGTCGACCGGGTCGACATCCTGCACGATGTCGGTCACAGCCTGAATCCGGCCATCGACATCGGCCAGATCGAAGGCGGTTTCATCCAGGGCATGGGCTGGCTGACGACCGAGGAACTGAAATGGGACGATCAGGGTCGGCTGCTGTCCAACAGCCCGATGAATTACAAGATTCCCTCCATCGGCGATACGCCGCCAATCTTCAATGTGGCGCTCTACCCGCAATCCAACCGGGAAGACACCATTTTCAAATCCAAGGCCGTGGGCGAGCCGCCACTGATGTTGCCGATTTCGGTCTGGTGCGCGCTGCGTGACGCCGTCGCAAGTGTCGCCGACTACCGCATCAGCCCGCCGCTGGATGCGCCGGCCACGCCGGAACGCCTGCTGTTCGCCATTGACGCGATACACGACGCCGAGAGGAACGCCTCATGAGACAGGACCTGCGCTGGTTCGATGCGCTGCACCAACTCCAGCACGAGGGCGAGCCCCTGGTGCTGCTGACGGTGCTCAGCACGGCCGGTTCCACACCGCGCGACGCCGCCACCAAGATGGTGGTGACCGCCAGTGAACAATGGGACACCCTGGGGGGCGGCCATTTGGAGTACAAGGCGATTGAGGAAGCCCGTCGCCTGCTGGCGTTGGGCGAACCCCATACCGGAGTGCGAAGCTTCGAGCTCGGTGCCAACCTGGGCCAGTGCTGTGGCGGCGCCACCCAGATTCTGTTCGAGGTGTTCGCCTCGCGATTACAGTCGCTGACGGTCTTCGGCGCCGGCCATGTCGCGCATCGGCTGATGCCGATTCTGAGGGCACTCGATCTGCAGCTTACCTGGGTCGACAGCCGCACCGACTGGCTGCCGACCGAGGGCGACGCCACGCTCACCATCGAACGGCTCGACCAACCGACGGACGCCATCGCCGACCTGCCCGAGGGCGCCTGGGTATTGATTCTGACGCACAATCATCAACTGGATTTCGACCTGGTGCAGACCGCCTTGCGTCGGCCGGACATCGACTACATCGGCCTGATCGGATCCGACACCAAAGCCAGGCGCTTTCGCCAGCGCCTGGCGCATCGAGGCTGGAGCGAAGCCGACATCGCACGGGTCGTCTGCCCGGTCGGCCTGGCCGACGTGCCCGGCAAGCAACCGGCGGAGGTCGCCATCTCCATCGCCGGTCAGATCGTGCAACGCTTGCACGCACAGGATCGCCCCACGGCGAAAAAGACCTCCGGCCTGGACTGGAAAACAGCTCGAAATCTGGTGTGAGCCAAGTCATCCCCCCTGGGGTGGGTACGGCCCGCCCCTGGCCGGCGTAACCGGACACGAAAGACACCTTATCTCCAAACTTGCATCATCCGGCTAGTCGGCCATCACTTTTTCCGTCAGAATCCGATTATTCGACAAAACACTCGACTCGGGTTGGCTTAAACGCTTAACCCGATCGCTTTCTGCCCGTACACTAACGACGTCATACGCTGTAAAGCTACCGCATGAGCCCACACAATCCCTGGCTGGATCGCGCCAAGACCATAAAAATACCGGCTTTGCTCCCGCAGTCCGCGCTGCCGGGGCCGTCGGCACCTTTGATGGACTGGATCAAGGTGGTCAGTGAAGACCCGCTGCTGGCCATGCAGATTTATCGTTTCGCCAACCGCATGATGTCCAATCGCCAGGTGCTGGTCCGCACGCTGGAGCACGCCGTCGCCCTGATCGGCTCGCAGCGCCTGATCAAATTGAGCAACGAGATCCCCAGGGTCGAGGCCGGCAGCACCGCTATGGCCGGCCTGCAGAGCACCGTCGGCGACAGCCTGGTGGCCGCCAGCCTGATGCGGCAGTGGTTCGAGATGCGTCAGATCCCCTGGACCGAGTCCGACTACTGGATGACGCTCTTCTACAACGTCGGTCTGTGGACTCTGTGGCTGCTCGAACCGCAAATGATGGAAGGCTTCGAATACCGCGCAGAACGCGGCGAAAACCGCGACCGCCTGATCGAAGAACTCATCGGTATGCCGCTACGCGACTGGAACGACGAGCTCTGCCATTTTTTCCAACTGCCGGCCATTCCCGAGACCAACAGCCCGGAGGAAAACCAGCAGATCGAGAATCGCATCCAGCCGCACAAATTGTCGGCGCTGAAATTTTTCCTGCCGTTCAGCCACGAACTGGCGTACCGGGTTCGCCTGTCCTGGGATTCGGACATCATGGAAACCCTGTGCCGGACCGGCGAGATCGCGCTCGGGCTGACTGAATTCCGCCCCATGCTGAAAACCTGGATCACCAAGGCCGCCCGCGAATACCAACTGCCCCAGGCCGCCACCGCGGCGCGGCGCATGTTGGCGCACCAACCTCCGCTCAGCACGCAACCCAACCCGAAACGGGAGGGATTCAGCGAGGCCGATCTGGCCCGTGCCGCCCAACTGGGCCGTACTCACAAAACCCGCAACCGGACCTCGTCGCCGCAAAAACCGGCGCGGAAGCCGGCCGAACAGCCCCGTCCGTCCAGCGAGTCGCGAAAGCCGACGGCGACGCCTCGCCAGCGACACAGCGTCCAGCTCAATACCCTGCGGGAAATCCGTCGGCAATTCCGCAACGAAAAAAGTTGGCATTCCCCTGTGGAGATTCAGGAAAGCGCCCTCTATGGTCTGCAAAAAGGCCTGGGGCTGCACCGGATCGTAGTGATGGAAGTGAATAACGGCGCCTGGGAGGCGTTCGACAGCGAAGGCTGCGACTACGACCGACCGCTGCGCCAGCTCAAACTGCCACTGGCCAGCAGCCCGATCCTGACCGAATTCACACGTCGGGTCTCGGCCGCCTTTCTGCACAACGGCAATCGCCACAAGGCGCGCAAGCAGTTGCCGGCCAACCTGCTGACCGCGGCCGACAACCAGCCATTCTTCCTGCGTTCGTTCAATATCGGTCCCGAGGTCACCATGATGATCTACGCCGACGCCAAGGGTGACCCGGAGCCACTGAACGACATCGACTATCGACTCTTCAGAGAATTCTGTGCCGACTGGAACACGGCACTCAACCGGAGCCGTCAATGACCGCCTCTTTGAAAGACACCCTCTTCGTGGCCACCCAGTACCTGACGCCGCACCATGCCTTGTCACGTCTGACCGGCTGGTTCGCCGAATCCGAATTCGGACCGATCCGGGACACCTTTATCCGTCGGTTCGCCCGCCATTTCGAGGTCGACATGACCGAGGCCGAACGGCCCGAACTGAGTCAATACCGCAACTTCAACGACTTTTTCACCCGCGCACTGAAACCGGGCGCCCGACCGTTACCGGAAGATTCCAAAGCCCTGGCCTGCCCGGTTGACGGGACCGTCAGCCAGGCCGGCCGCGTCGAATCCGGCCGGATCTTCCAGGCCAAGGGACGCAGTTTCACCGCCACCGAACTGCTCGGCGGAGACTCCGAACAGGCTCGCCGCTATCAGGACGGTCATTTCGCCACCTTGTACCTCTCGCCCAAGGACTATCACCGCATCCACATGCCCTGTGACGGCACCCTGGTGCGCACCACCTTCGTCCCCGGTCGGCTGTTCAGCGTCAATGCCGTCACCACCGACCGGGTACCGCGCCTGTTCGCTCGTAACGAGCGACTGGTGTGCGAGTTCGACACCGAACGCGGCCGCATGGTGCTGGTGCTGGTCGGTGCCATGATCGTCGCCAGCATCGAAACCACCTGGGCCGGCGTGGTCGCGCCCTACCAGCGTGACATCATTCAACATCGTTTCGACGAACCGGCCCTGCGCCTTGAGCGAGGCGAGGAGATGGGCCGGTTCCGCCTGGGCAGTACCGTGGTCATGCTGTTCGAAAAAGAGGCCGTGCAATGGGCCGACGGCATCGCAGCCGGCGCCCGGGTCCGGTTGGGCCAGTCCATGGAATAATCCGGTTCCGCGACCGGCCCCGGTTACATACCGTAACAATAAACAGGCTCGATTTGACGGGGCGGACATGGATGACCGTCATTGCACCGTCGGACTGGACACCCAGATTTACAGGGCCTGTTCACCTCACAGCGCGAAACTCAAATCTGACTTAAATTTCGCCGAATTTCTGTCATTTTCAACAATTTTCGCAGTCTGTGACCCCCATCCCAAGACCGAATACCAAAGCGGACCTGGTTCAAATATTCACCATTCCTGCATAGCAACCGCCACGAATCCAACTACATTCCAGTCGACTGCATTGCGCTAACCAAGGAGCTGCAACATGGAATCGCTGGTGATCTACAACGAAACCAACATTTACATCCTGTCCAAACTGGTCGCCCTGGTGCGTCGCGAGACCGGCCATCGTCACCGTCTCAACAACCAGGACGCCATCACGGCGCTGATCCGGGACGCCGCCGGTAGCGCCGACGAACGCATACACAGCTACTACCGACGCTTCCTGGAAAACCTCACGCCGGAGCAGCTGACCACCTTCAAACAGGCCGGTATCGACATCCCGCGCGAACTGGACCGCAAGCCGGGACTGATCCCGTCCGGCCAAAGCCGTCAGTTCGGCTATTCCACCATGAAGACCGGTTAACCGCGCGCCCTCACTCCCAAAGGGGTCGAACAGGGACAGAACGACCCGCCCATCGTGCGTAAAAGCGGGTTTTCAAAGAACGGGTAACGGGGTATCCTGCGCCGCTCAACGTCATCGCCGGATCCACCATGACCGAACAGAACGCCCCCGAGACTCAGGACAAAGCCCCGGCCAAGAAAAAGACCGAGGCGCAACGAAAGAAAGAATTCGAAGCCAATCGCAAGGCCATGGAAGAACTCTGCGAACTTTACCCGGAGGCCTTCAACCCGAGACAGCCCAAACCGCTGAAAATCGGCATCCACGAAGACCTGGCCGCCGATGAAAAGCTGTCGAAGACCCGCATTCGCCGCGCCCTCAACGTCTACGTCCGTCTGCGCAGCTACTACGCCTGCATGACCGAAGGCACCGACCGGGTCAATATCGACGGCACCCCGGCGGGCACCGTCACGGCCGAGGAAGCCGGCCATGCCAAAGAGAAGCTCGACGCCATCGACAAGCGCCGCGCCGAACGCAACAAAAACAAGCCCGCTCCCAAGCGCAAAGCCAAGCCCCAGCCGAACAAGCAGGTCAAGGAACAGCGCATGCAGAAAAAGCTGGAAGCCCTGGTGAACAAGCCGAAGAACGACTGACGACAAGCGTCGGGGGTGTCGGATTACGGCTCTTCGAGCCTAATCCGACCTACTGAATCAGGCTTCCAATCAGGCGCGTGACGCATCGAACGGCAACACCTCGCTGATATCCGACGCACCCAAAGCGATCATCAGCAAGCGGTCCACCCCCAACGCCACCCCGGCACATTCCGGCAGACCCGCCTCCATCGCCGCCAACAGATTCGGGTCCACCTCCGGTTCCGCCAACCCCAGCTCACGCCGCCGCGCCCGATCCGCCTCGAACCGTCGCGCCTGCTCCGCCGGGTCCGTCAGCTCCCAATACCCATTCGCCAACTCCATGCCCCGCCAATACACCTCAAAGCGACGCCCCACCGTCACCCCATCGACCACCTCATGCCGCGCCAGCGCCGCCTGACTGGCCGGATAACGCGTCACAAACACCAAACGATCCCCGGGCAACCCCGGCTCCACCACCAACGCCATCAACGCATCCAGACACTCATCGCGCGACCAGTCACCGGCCTCCGTATTCAGCTGCTTCCCGACACAAGCCCGCAACAACGCCACCTCAGCCCGATGCGGATCCGGCAACCCCGACCGTTCAAAGGCCTCCCGATACGACACCGTCTCCACCGCCAACTCCGGCTCATCCGCCACCGAACGACACAGCTCCGCCACCTCGACCATTAACCGCTCATCGTCCCAACCGACCCGATACCACTCCAGCATCGTAAACTCCAGATTATGACGCGGCCCCGACTCATCGCGTCGAAACACATGCCCCAACTGAAAAATATCGCCCGACCCCGCCGCCAACAGGCGTTTCATCGGGTATTCGGGAGACGTCAGCAGAAAGCCACCGTCCGTGATGCGGAGGTTCTCAAGATGAACGTCGGTAACGCCGAATCGGGACCAATGGGGCGTGTCCACTTCCATCACCGAGCGGGTTTCGAAGAATTGGCGGATGCGACGAAGAAGCAAGGAACGCTGCTTAAGCGTCTCAAGCGAGGCTGAAGGTTGCCAAGAGCTGGAGAAATCAGTTGTCGACATGGTTGATCGCTCAGAAATGAAAGGCACAAATGGCTAGCAGCCGAGGTGGGGTAAGGTCTGGAAGGGGTGTGCGCAGCATGGATGCTGCGGCCTAGTCTACATGGATGTATTTACGACGGCCCCTGGAAGACCTTGGCCCACCTCGGCAGCGGGTTTAGGCACGACATCTATGTCAACTCCTGGCACTACCCTCGTGGTTGCCTAAAAGCAAAAAAGCCGCCAAATGGCGGCTTCTATAGCAACTAACCGGCCGATTACTGCTTGGCCCGGCTGATGTATTCGCGAGTCCGGGTGTCGACCTTGATCACCTCACCCTCGGAGATAAACAAAGGCACCTTCACAACAGCCCCGGTCGACAAGGTCGCCGGCTTCGAACCGCCGGTCGCCGTATCACCCTTCACCCCCGGATCCGTCTCAACGATCTCCAGCTCGATGTGGTTCGGCGGAGACACCGAAATCGGCGTGCCGTTGAACAGAGTCACCTCGTACTGCTCCTGCTCCTTCAACCAGTCCTTCGTCTCGCCCACCGCGGCCTCATCGGCCGGCAGCTGCTCAAAGGACCCGTCGGTCTTCATGAAATGCCAGAACTCGCCATCGCTGTAAAGATACTCCATGGAGATATCCAGCACATCGGCGGCTTCGATAGACTCACCGGATTTGAACGTCCGTTCCCAGACGCGGCCGGTCTTCAGGTTCTTCAACTTGACCCGGTTAAAGGCCTGACCTTTTCCGGGCTTGACGAATTCGTTCTCAACGATGGTGCAAGGATCGCCCTCGAGCAGAACCTTCAGACCCCCGCGGAATTCATTGGTAGAATAAGTGGCCATTAACCATTTCCTGCATAGTGCAACATTTAAAAGAGGGGCGTATGTTAACCGAGATTGAGTCCAGTGTGGACTCCCCGCACACTTCCGAGCGCCAGATAGCCCGACTCGCCCCCCAATCGGACTGGCAAACCCAGCTCAAGGAAGCCGTGCGCAGCGTGGACGAATTACTCGACCGGCTCCAACTGACCGCGCGGGACCTCGACCAACCCGCATTGCACAACGCACCCTTCCCGCTGCGGGTACCGCTCAGCTTCGTCAACCGCATGCGGCCGGGCGACCCGAACGACCCACTACTGCGCCAGGTACTGCCGAGCGGCCGGGAAACCGAGCCGCAACCCGGCTACAGCGACGACCCCCTGGCCGAACAAGGCCAGAACCCCGCGCCGGGTGTCATCCATAAATACCGGGGCCGGGCCCTGCTGGTCAGCACCCAGGCCTGCGCCGTCCATTGCCGGTACTGTTTCCGCCAGCACTTCCCCTACGCCGACAACCGCTTGAGTCGTGACGACTGGCAGCAAGCGCTGGCCTACCTGTCTTCCCAGCCGGATGTGAACGAGATCATCTTCAGCGGCGGCGACCCGCTCAGCCTGCCTAATGATCGGCTGGCCGGGATGATCGCCGATCTCGAACGCCTGCCGCACCTGACCACACTGCGCTTTCACAGCCGCACGCCCGTCGTTCTACCGGACCGGCTCGATGCGGGTTTCCTGGAGATGATCCGCTCTACCCGGTTCAAGACCGTCCTGGTGATTCACGCCAACCATACCCGGGAACTGAACGATGAGGTTCACCGGGCGCTGGCGCCGTTACGCCGGATCGGCTGTACCCTGTTGAACCAGGCCGTGTTGTTGCGTGGCGTCAATGACCGGCTGGAGGATCAGTGCGCGCTCAGCCGGCGGTTGTTCGACTGCGACGTCCTGCCGTATTACCTGCATGTGCTGGATCCGGTCCGCGGAGCCGCCCATTTCGATGTCGACGACCGGGAAGCCCGGTCCCTGTGGCAGTCGATGCAGGCCGAACTGCCCGGCTACCTTCTGCCCCGCCTGACCCGCGAGGTACCGGGCGATGCGGGTAAACGCTGGCTCAACCCCTGAACATCGGTCCAGATTGAACACAATGTCCCATGGCATTCTGCCGTCGAACTTGCTATACCTAACGGGATACGGTTCCAGGGAAGGTATGACCGGCACTGACTTCCAACAAGAAGAACAACGTTCGATACTTTCCTCGCCGTGAACACACAATTTAGGGGCGGCCTCGCACATTTTTGCGAACTGGTTCACAAACAATGTCTCGACCGCTACTCTTACCGAAGGACTGCCCCTGGGCGGGAGCCCAATGACGGTTGACTCCCGTACAACCCGGCTATACTTCAAGGTATCGATAGGTAGAGCACTGCATGGAACACCGGCCAAAACAGTACCTCAACATTCCGACGCAGACGCTGACGACGCTGTCGTTCTGTGATCCCAGTGCTCGCCAGCTCAAACACTGGGTGGGCAACCTGCCCATGGCCAATATCGGCGAAACCGCCCGTCAGCTCTATCACGCCGTGATCGAATTCAATCAACTGAGCGTCAACGACGCCTCCCGCCTGGAACTGATGGACCTGGTGCGCGGGCCAGTGCACTACGTCTGCCAGTCGCTCAACCAGCGTTATCTGAACCAGGGCGTGGTTCTGGACGACCAGCAGCGCAAAGTCGCCAATCTGGCCCAGGCGCTACAGACCCATCTGGCCACCGGCTACAAAATTGTCGTTCAACACCTGCTGGAGCAGGGGCAGTTGAAACAAAGGCCGTTGATGGCCAAGGCCGTACACCGAACCCTGTGCGACCTGTTGCCCAGCATTCTGCGCTCCTACCAGCTGTATATTCCGACACCGGCCGGTCTGTGGCGCGAAGTCCACCAGCTTTATCAGGTCGCCTCGGCCTTCAACCTGCATAAAGTGGCGATCGAGGATCCGACGGACAATTGTCGCCTGAGCGTACAAGAGGTCTATCTGAAGGCCATTCTGTTGGGTGCCAGCCAGCCCAACCAGCTGCTGCAACGGGAACTGACCGACGCCTACCAGGCCATGAACGCCTGGGTCGGCCAGTTGGACATCGACGATGTGGCGGACGAAAAATCGGTCCTGGTGATCAACCCGGAAGCAGACCACCCACCCCAATACAGTTACCTGATCAAACCGAGCAGCTACGGCGACTACCTGGGCATCAACACCCTGCCCCTGGTGCGTTTGCTGCACACCGAACTCAAGGCGGCCTATAGCGCCAATGCGGATTCCCAGCGCCGAGCAGCCATTACCATTCCGAACAACTTCGGCAGCGCCCTGCTGGAGCATCTGGTTCAGTCCTGGGGCGGGATGAAACAGCGGTCTTTTTCACGGACCCAGGCCAGTGGCAAGGTGTCCATGACCGTCGGCCTGACCGGTACGCATTTCCACATGTCCGGCGGCATCGGTTTCTATTCCCAGCTGTACGGCCAGTCCGCCAGCACCGAAAACCCCTTCATTGGTGTGGTCTCTTCGCGGTTTTCCGCCACCGAGACACAGGCGGTGCGCTCCCAGCAGGATGTCTGGGATCAGTCCTTCGATGCCGGACAGCGGCGCATGGCCGACCCGGAAGAAGACAGCATCGAGTTCCCTCAGGAAGCGACCGAAGACCACCCCATGTACAGCGGTCAGATGGTCAATGTCAGTCCGCGTGGTTACTGCATTCAATGGAATGAAAAACCGGCTACCAACCTCAAGACCGGTGAAGTTGTGGCGATCAAGGAAGAAAAGTTGCAGCACTGGAACCTCGGTGTGGTGCGCTGGCTGAGACAGAGCAAAGAGGCCGGCACCCAGATGGGGGTCGAGCTGATCGCGCCCAACAGCCGCCCCTGCGGCATCCGGCAGTTGCACAAGACCGGCGCACACGGCGACTACCTGCGTGCCCTGTTTATTCCGGAAATCCGGGCCATCGGGCAGGATGCGTCCGTACTGACCCCGCGCCTGCCGTTCCAGGTGGGGAACAAGGTGACCATCAACATGGGAGGCAATGAGACCAAATATCAGCTGACCAAGCGCATTCTGAGCACCGGCATCCTGAGCCAGTTCCAGATCCGCAAGGTCGCGCAACGCCCACTGGAACCGGAGCGCCCCGAGCGCGGCAGCGGAGACGACAGCTTCGAGAGTCTCTGGCGTCAGTTGTAACCCCTCTACCGGTGGTACAGACATCCCGACCGAGCGCAACCCGTATCGGTGACTGAACACCTAAAATGCCCGCCAGCACACACTTTTGGCTAATATTGATGGCTCTTCCCTGTCATGATCGACCGTTCATCACTATACTGAGGCCCCTAGTCATTTTCTCGCGTTGCAGTTGTTGATTTATGTCCGAAAATAAGGCAAACGCACTTCGGCTTCTGGTGGTTCACGATACCCAGAGTGAAGCCGAACCGCTGCTCAGTTCGATACGGAACGCGGGCCAGGCCGTGCGTTCCCATTTTATCGCCAGCATCGACGAACTTACCCGCGTGCTCGGCGAACAGAGCTGGGACCTGATGCTGGCCAAGCTCAGCACCGGCACGGTCGATGTTTCCGAGGCGGTGGCCGGAGTGCAGCGCGCCGGCAAGGATGTACCGATCGTCGGCCTGATCGATACCTTCAATTCCGAAGTCGTCGCCAGCGCTCTGGGCATGGGCGTGACGGATGTGGTTGTCGAAGGCGACGAGCAACACCTGGTCGCCGCCGTCAAGCGCGAGCATGCCGCCCTGGCCACCCGTCGTGAACTGCGCGAATTGCGCGTCAACCTGCGCGAAACCGAAAAGCGTTGCCAATTACTGCTCGACAGCTCCGTCGACGCCATCGCCTACGTCCATGAAGGCATGCACATCTACGCCAACCAGGCCTATCGCGAGATGTTCGGCTACGACGACCTCGAAGAACTGCAATGCACACCGATCATGGACCTGGTCGCCAAGGACAACCTCGACAAGCTCAAGTCCTCGCTGAAAACCTACCGGGACGATCAGAGCGGTGAAGTGGAGATGGTCGGCCAGCACAGCAACGGTGGCACCTTCGATATGCGTGTGACCTTCTCCGGCGCCAGCTACGAGGGCGAAGCCTGCACCCAACTGGTGATCCGTCGCGGCGATGCCGACAACGCCGAGCTGCAGCAGAAGATTCAGGAGATCAGCGTCCAGGACCTGGTCACCGGCCTGTACAACCGCAAATATTTCAGCGAGACCATCGAGGCGGCCTATCAGCAGGTCGTGCAGAACAACACCACCCAGTTGGTGCTGCACGTCGGCATCGCCAACTTTCAGGACATCAAGGCCAAAGCCGGCATCGCCGGTACCGACGTGGTGCTGAAAGAACTGGCCGATCTCTATCGCGAATGGCAGCCGGAGAACTCGGTGCTGGCGCGTTACGGCGACGACAGCTTCGCCGTGCTGATGCAAGAGGGCGATATCGAACAGATCGAGAAAGACGCCCTGGCCGCGCGCAAGGCGATTACCGAGCATCTGTTCGAGGTGGATGGCAAAACCATCCCGGTGGACGTGGTGTTCGGCCTGGCGCACATCGACGAACGCTGCAACAACGGCCATGAAGCCCTGGCCCACGCCTATGAGGCCTTTACCCAGGCGGTTCCCAAAAACGAAGGCTTCCGTTATTACGACAAATCGGACATGGCCAATCTGTCCGACGATTCCATGGTCGCCAAGGTCCAGCACGCGCTGGAGAACGACGGTTTCCGCATTCTGTTCCAGCCCATCATCAGCCTGCGGGGTGATAACCAGGAACACTACGACGCTTTATTGCGTATGGTCGACAAGGACGGCTCGGACGTTCTGCCGGAAGAATTCCTGCCCATGGTCGAAGCCCGGGAACTCGGCGCGACGCTCGACCGCTGGGTCGTGCTCAACACCATCAAGATCCTGGCCGAGCACCGACGCCGCGGCCACAACACTCAGGTATTCATTCACCTGACGCCGTCCTCGATTCAGGACCCGACCTTCCTGCCCTGGGTCAACTCCGCACTCAAGGCCGTCAAACTGCCCGGCGACGCCATCTGCTTCCAGATCACCGAAGAACATGCGCAAAGCCACCTGAAAGCCGCCAAGGCGTTCAGCAAAGGCTTGAGCCTGCTCAAATGCCACCTGGCGCTGACGCACTTCGGTCTGGTCGAGAGCGGCCTGTCGGTGACCCGCCACCTGGAAATCGACTATATTCGCGTCGACGGCAGCTTCATCGATGCCCTGGCCAAGGACGACAAGGCCATGCAACCGCTGGAAGATCTGATTCGCGACATACACAAGCAGGAAGTGAACGCCATTGTGCCGCAGATCGAAAGCGCCGAGATCCTGGCCTCGCTGTGGGAGCTGGGTGTGAACTACATCCAGGGCTACTACGTGCAGGCGCCCCAGGCGCAGATGAACTACAACTTCGATTCGGACGGCGAGGAAGAGGCGGTCTGAGTACTAGCCAGGGTCCGCACCGGCTGCCCGGGATGCTTATCCAGGGCCGCCGTTAACCCGTCCATGGGGGCTTAACCTAGGTCCGGGCTGGCGCTCCAGTCCATGCCTCGCATATCCCTGGCTAAGCATCCCGGGCATCCGTTGCTCGCATCGTCAATAAAACACCGTAGGGTGGGCATCGCCCACCAAAAGTGAACCTAGACACAACATCATCCATTGCCACTGGTAGGTTGGATTAGACGCGCAAGCGTCGTAATCCAACACAAGCCGACGGGAGCTAACACTCCCAAGTTTGGGATCAATAAATCTCCTGATCCCGAAACCCAAGCAAATACAACACCGCATCCAACCCCAACGTCGAGATGGAATGTCGGGCGTTCTCGCGCACAATCGGCTTGGCGCGGAAGGCGATGCCGAGCCCGGCCTGGGCCAGCATCGGCAAATCATTGGCGCCATCGCCGACGGCGATGGTCTGCTCCAGCTTGATGCCTTCCTGGTCGGCGAGGTTTCGCAGCAATTCGGCCTTGCGGGCGCCGTCCACAATCGGCTCGCGCACCCGACCGGTGACCTTGCCGTCGACAATCTCCAGTTCATTGGCGTGGACGTAGTCGATGCCAAGCTTGTCCTGCAGGTACTGGCCAAAATAGGTGAAGCCGCCGGAGAGGATGGCGGTCTTGAAGCCGTAGGCCTTGAGGGTGTGAATCAACCGCTCGGCGCCTTCGGTGATCGGCAGGCGCTCGGCGATGCCGGCCAGGACACTCTCGTCCAGCCCCTTCAACAACGCCATGCGGCGACGGAAACTTTCCTGGAAGTCGATCTCGCCCTGCATGGCCTGTTCGGTGATCTCGGCCACCTGGTCGCCGACGCCGGCGGCTCGCGCCAGCTCATCGATGACCTCGGTCTCGATCAGGGTCGAGTCCATGTCGAAACAGACCAAACGGCGATTGCGGCGGTAGACGGTGTCCTGCTGGAAGGCGACGTCGATGTCCAGATCACTGCTGATATCGAGAAACGCCTGGCGCAGGCTGTCGACATCGCTTGGCTGGCCGCGCAGGGTCAGTTCGATGCAGGCCTTGTCGGACTCGCGCGGCGCATCCAGCGCCACACGACCGGTCAGGCGGGTGATGTCCTGGATGTTCAGACCCTGCTCGGAGACGACCCGGGACACCCGGGCCAGTTGCTCGGCCGTGATCCGACGCGCCAGCAAGGTCAACACGTAACGGTCCTTGCCCTGCTGCGTCACCCAGTCTTCGTAGGCGCCGGGTTCCACCGGCGTGAAGCGGGCATGAATACCCAGCTCATGGGCTTTGAACAGCACTTCCTTGAGCAGCCCGGAAGCGTCGCCCCCCTCCGGCAGCTGCAACAGCATGCCCAGCGAGACCTGATCGTGGATAACGGACTGCCCCATGTCGAGCAGCGTGACGCCGAATTCGGCCAGGGTTTCGGTCAGTTCCGCCGTCAATCCGCGACGGTCGTGACCACTCACCTTGAGCATCAAGATGGTACTCAACGGGGCTCTCCGGTTGGGGAAGGGTTCAGCCTTTCAGCGATTCAACGTTCTTAAGGGCGTCTTCGGTCACGCCCCGCAGTTCTTCGATCAGGTCGTCGGTTTCGTGGGTCGACATGGCGCGGACGCGGTCCGGGCTCATCATGAAAAGACCTTTCTTGATCTGCTTCAGTTGCTCTTCCAGGCGGTTGGCGGCGTCACTCATGGCATGTCCTCATCTGTGTCGAAGTCGGTTGCGTCACGGCCTGTGATCAAGTTCCAGTCCGGAACGGTTCTTTATCCGGGCGAATACCGATACCATAGCCGCTTTCGGGCGATCCCGGGGCCAGCCCCGAGGCGCTCCTCATCGGGCTCCGCGACGCGGAGGCGTCATTGTATCGGTTAAGTTGAATTATTCCACCGTCATGCATCAACTGCGTTGGCTCTGGCAGCCACTGACGGCCTTCGTGGCCGCACTGCTTCTCCTGCTGAATCTGTTGCTTTGGCTGTTCTGGTACCAACCGGCCTCCGAAGTACTGACTGAATCCAGCCATCGCCTGGGCGAAAGCCTGGCCCGAACGCTGGCGTTCGATGTCGCCGCGCCGTTGCAGCGGGGCGACCGCCTGGCCATCAGCCTGCTGTTGAATCGAACGGCCGAGGAACCCCTGGTGACGTCGGTGACCCTGTCCAGCGTCGACCAGGACCTGACCCTGGCGTCCCGCCCTTCGAACCGCGAACCGCTGCAACCGACGCAATTCAGTCACCCGGTGCACTTCGAATCCGAACTGCTCGGCCATACCGAAATTCAGCTCGACCGCCGCCCCTGGATCGACTGGCAAACCCGCACAGTGCGCAGCTGGTTTCTGTTCAACCTGCTCGCCCTGGCCGGCGCCGGCGGTCTGCTGTACTGGCACAGCCGGATGGAACACGCCACGACCGCCCGTCTGGCGCGCCAACTGACGGACAACCTGCCGGAATGGCGCGACGCCTTCAGCGGCCCGCCCGAGGCGCAGTTGAAAGCCCTGGTCGAGCGCCTCAGCGATGCGATGGATCGCAACGGTCAGATTCTGCGTACCCTGGCCACGTCGACCGACCAGGGTGAGACCGAGCGGCTGCTTGAGCAGGTGCACCTGGCTGGCGTCAAGGGCGCCTACTGCGACGTCGCCCTGCTCAATGTCCAATGCCACAACTGGGACGCGCTGACCCGTCAGTACGACGCCCACCAGTTGCAGGCGCTGTGGGCCAGTTACGAGCATATGATCACTCAAGTGGGCGAGCTGTACGGCGGCGTCCTGTTGCCGGAAGGGTTCACTTTGGTCTTCGGTCTGGGCGACGACGATCACTACGCCATGAACGCCGTCTGCGCCGCCCGGGTACTGCAAATGGCGGCCGAGCAGCGTTTCCGGCAGTCGACCTGGCTGCAGCCCAGCTTCGGTTACTCGCTCAGCGCCGGGCCGGCTTTCGTCTCCCGCACCAGCAAACACGGTTTACCCCTGCCACTGGTCACGGGCGATGCCGCCCAGTGGTTGCAACAGGTCAGTGCTCTGCAACCGCGCGACACCATCTTCCTGGCCGAACCTCTGTTGCAACACCTCGAGGTGAACCAGAACATCGAGGTCAGTCTGCTGCGCGATGTCACACTCAGCGACGGCGGTCGATTGGAAGTCTGGGAACTGGATGCGATTCGCGGCAACCGCGACCGGCTGCTGGCGTCCCAGGCCAAGACCCTACTGGATACCCGCTGATGCTCAGGAGAGGCCAACAACTCGGCTGGCTGTTGTTGCCGTTGTTCGCCGTCTCACTGCTGGCGGGCCTGGCCAGTGGACCGGTGCAATTGGCCTGGTCAACGCTGTTCGACCAACTGTTTTTCCCGGATCTGTCCCGGACCGACGGCGTCATCCTCTGGCAGATCCGCATGCCGCGCATCCTGCTGTCGATGATCGTCGGTGCCCTGCTGGCCCTCTGCGGCACCCTGGTGCAGGGGTTGTTTCGCAATCCGCTGGCGGAGCCGGGGTTGATGGGCGTCTCCAGCGGCGCGACTCTGATGGTGGTCATCGTCATGGTGCTGCTGCCGGGCCTGACCGCTCAATTACCGGCCTGGGCCCGACCGCTGCTGTTGCCGCTGGTCGCCTTCAGCGGCGGCTTGTTCGCCACCCGTCTGGTCATGCTGCTGGGGCATGGCAGCGCCTATTCGCCATTACGCCTGATTCTGGCCGGCGTCGCCTTCAACATGGTGGCGGCCGCCGGCATTGGACTGTGCGCCTACCTGGCCACCAACGAGCAACTGCGCACCCTGACCTTCTGGAACCTGGGCAGCTTCTCGGCCGCGGGCTGGGATGCAGTCCTGATGACCGGGGTCGTGCTGATCGGCCTCGCCGCCCTGTCGATGCGGCTCTACCGGCCACTCAACGCCCTGCTGCTCGGAGAATCCGAAGCGCGTCACCTCGGTTTCGACGTGCCCCGCCTCAAGCGTCGCATCGTCTACCTCAGCGCCGCCGGTGTCGGCGCCGCCGTCGCCTTCACCGGCGTGATCGGCTTCATCGGCCTGGTCGTGCCGCACATCGTGCGTATGCTGGTCGGCCCCGATCACCGACGCGTTCTGCCGCTGAGCCTCGGTTTCGGCGCCCTGCTGACGCTCTGGGCGGACTGGATCGCCCGCACTCTGATCAGCCCGGCCGAACTGCCGGTCGGCATCGTCACCTCCCTGCTGGGCGGCCCGTTTTTTATCTATCTGATCCATCGGCAGCGGGGCCGACTGACATGACCCTCTCGGCCCATGACATCAGCCTGTCTCTGACACCGGAACGCACCACTCTGGACACCGTCTCGATCCGGGTGCGCCCCGGTGAAGTCCTCGCCTTGATCGGCCAGAACGGCGCCGGCAAGAGCTCACTGCTGAAAGTACTGTGCGGCGAATACCGTCCCGACGGTGGCGAGGTCCGGTTGCACGATCGCTCACTCAACGACTGGAGCGGACCGGACCGGGCGCGACTGCTCTCGGTTTTGCCCCAGCAACACACCCTGAATTTCGAATTCCTGGTCGAGGACGTGGTGGGCATCGGGCGCTACCCGCACCGCACCGGTCGCCGCCACGACGACAAGATCGTCCGGGAAGCACTCGACCTCTGTGATTTGTTATCCTTACGCCAACGCGGCATCAGTGAGCTCAGCGGCGGCGAACGCCAGCGGGTGCATCTCGCCCGGGTACTGGCGCAGATATGGGAAGCGCAGCCCGAAGGGCATCGGTTCCTGTTGCTGGACGAGCCCTCCACCGGCCTGGACCTGCATCACCAGCAGGCCCTGTTCCGCACCGTCCGCCAATTCGCGCAGCGTGGTGTCGGCGTGCTGCTGGTGGTGCACGACCTGAACCTGGCAGCCCGCTACGCCGACCAGATCGTCGTGCTGGACCAGGGCCGCGCCGTGCTCTCGGGACCGCCCAAGTCCGTGCTGACGGCCGAGCACATCGAACGACACTTCGACCTCAGGGTCACGGTCCAGGCGCACCCGCACCACGACTGCCCACTGATCGTGTCGCATTGAACAGTGTAATTGAGAGGCTTTTTGATGACAGAACTCTGCTCCGTTCATGACCTGGAAGAAGGTCAATCCCTCGGGTTCGATCTGCCCGGCAACCCGGTCTTCGCCGTGCGCAAGGACGGCGAAGTCTTCGTCTACAAGAACGAATGCCCGCACCTCGGCATCAACCTCGAATTCATGGAAAACGACTTCCTCGACATGGACGGCGCCCTGATCCAGTGCTCCACACACGGAGCCCTGTTCGAAATCGAATCCGGTCACTGCCTGGCCGGCCCGTGTCAGGGCGACTACCTGACTCCGGTGCCGTTCAAGATCGAGAACGACACCATCGTCCTGGCCTGAGATCGGTCATCCGCAGGCCAACCGAACAAAAAGTACCGACAGAAAATACCTGACCGATCGGTTAATTTTATTGATGCGCACCGCCCTCTCCTCCTAGCATGAGTCGACCGAATCACAGACCGTGACCCTGGAGGAACAGGCATGCTGTCCAAAGCCCTGCTGTCGATCACCGATGCCAACGGCATCATCGACGCCGCCCTGATCGAAGCCGAACAACACCACTGGCACATCGCCATCGCCGTCGTCGACGACGGCGGCCACCCGCTGGCGCTCCACCGCATGGACAACAGCGCCCCGATAAGCGCCTACCTCGCCCTCGAAAAAGCCCGCAGCGCCGCTCTGGGCCGCCGGGAAACCAAACTGTACGAAGACATGATCAACCAGGGGCGGTTCGCGTTCCTGTCGGTACCGGAAATCAGCGGCACCCTGGAAGGCGGCGTGCCGGTGGTGGTCGATGGCCAGGTGGTTGCGGCCGTGGGTGTGTCGGGTGTGTTGCCGCACCAGGATGCGCAGGTGGCCAAGGCCGGGGTGGAGGGATTGGCTTTGGAAGCCGTGTAGGGCAGAAGAGCGTAGCGATATCTGCCGTGGGAGCATAAGTTGATACAGGCTTGTCCACAGGCTTATTTGCCTACCCACGGCAGATATCGCCTGGGGCTCTTCTGCCCTACGGTACACCGCAATAGCTACCTCAAGAATGCGCCTCCCAATACCCCGGCCGGTTATACACCTCCTTCAAAAAATCGATGAAAAACCGAGTCTTTGCCGGCAAATACCGCTGCTGCGGGTAAATCGCCTGTATGTCATAGGACGGCACCGCATACTCATCCAGCACCGTCACCAACTCCCCACGCTGCAAGGCTCCCTGAATCTCCCAGGTCGAGCGCCAACCGATGCCCAGCCCCTGACGCGCCCAGTTATACAACAACTGGCCATCGTTGCAGTCCAGATTCCCAGACACCCGCATCGCGATCTTCTTCCCGTCCTTCATGAACACCCAACCACGCTGCTGCCCGCCCTGCAGATTGAACGCCAGGCAATTGTGATGCTCCAGATCCTCCAAAGTCCGGGGCGTACCATTGCGCTCGAAATACTCCGGCGACCCGCACAACACCCGCCGGTTCGGATACAACCGCACCGGCACATAATTCGGATCCGTCACCTCCCCGATGCGCAGTGCCATGTCATACCCCTCGCGCACCAGATCCACCAGACTGTCGGTCAGATTGAACGAAATATTCACATCCGGAAAACGACGCTGAAACTCCGGCCCGTGCGGCGCCACATGCTGGCGCCCGAACGACGCCGGCGCCGACACCACCAAGTGCCCCCGCACCGTCGTCCGCTCCGCCGTAATCCCAGCCTCCACCGCATCGAACTCCTGCAGCAGATCCCGAACCCCTTCCAGAAACTGCTCACCCAGCTCCGTCAGCGTCAGCCCCCGCGTCGACCGGTGCATCAACTTCACCCCCAACCGACGCTCCAGCGAATCCAGCCGCCGTCCCATCACCACTGGAGTCACTCCCTCCACCAGAGCGGCGCTGGCAAAGCTGCCGTGCTCGGCGACCAGAGCGAAGTTTTTGATTTCAATATAGCGATCCATATCCACCTCAAAAATCGTGTCGGTTCAGACTTTGGCACGGCGCGAGCGCCGGCTACCGGGTATACCCAACCGGGGAAGTCCGCAGCATGGACGCTGCGGCCTAGCCTACATGGAGGTATTCACGGCGACCCCGGGTGGGTATACCCGGTAGCCGGTGCGGACCATTCCCTCCCAAGCCTACGCCACTCACTGACCAACAAGCCAATACTTTTAGTATCGACAGAACTGTTTTGACTGCTATTCAGCCACAAGGACCGCGAATTTAACCTAGGTCACGTACTAAAAATACGCAGTCCAACCAGAAGAGGTCGTCAGACTATGGCTCGCATGCGTGCAGTCGATGCGGCAGTTGCTGTATTGCAAAAAGAAGGCATCCATACCGTTTTCGGTGTACCCGGTGCCGCCATCAATCCCTTTTATTCCGCCATGGAACGCCACGGTGACTTCCGACACATCCTCGGCCGTCACGTCGAAGGCGCCTCCCACATGGCCGAAGGCTTCACCCGAGCCAGGGCCGGCAATATCGGCGTCTGCATCGGCACCTCAGGCCCCGCCGGCACCGACATGATCACCGGTATGTACTCCGCCTCGGCCGACTCCATCCCGATCCTGTGCATCACCGGCCAGGCACCGCTCGCCCGCCTGCACAAAGAAGACTTCCAGGCCGTCGACATCGAATCCATCGCCAAGCCGGTCACCAAAATGGCCGTCACCGTGCGCGAAGCCGGCCTGGTACCGCGTGTCTTCCAACAGGCCTTTCAAATCATGCGTTCCAGCCGTCCTGGACCGGTCCTGATCGACCTGCCTATCGACGTACAGCTGACCGAAATCGAATTCGATATCGACAGCTACGAACCCTTGCCGCCCTACAAACCCCAGGCAAGCCGCGCCCAGATCGAAAAAGCCCTGTCGATGATGCTCGATGCCGAACGGCCGGTCATCGTCGCCGGTGGCGGCATCATCAACGCCGATGCCAGCGAACAACTCGTCCGTTTCGCCGAGATTACCGGCGTACCCGTGATCCCGACTCTGATGGGCTGGGGCACCATCCCGGACGACCACCCGCTGATGGCTGGCATGGCCGGGCTGCAGACCAGCCACCGCTACGGCAACGCCACCCTGCTGTCGTCCGACTTCGTCATCGGCATCGGCAACCGCTGGGCCAACCGCCACACCGGCTCGGTCGACGCCTACACCGAAGGCCGGACATTCGTTCACATCGATATCGAACCGACCCAGATCGGCCGCGTCTTCAACCCCGACCTCGGGCTCGTCTCCGACGCCGGCGCCGCGCTCGAAAAACTGGTCGAGGTGGCCGAAGAATGGCGTCAGGCCGGCACACTGAAAGACTGGACGTCCTGGGCCAACAGCTGCCAGGAACGCAAACAAACGCTGCTGCGCAAAACGCACTTCGACGACGTACCGATGAAACCGCAGCGCGTTTACCAGTGCATGAACAACCACTTCGGACGCGATACCTGCTACGTCAGCGCCATCGGCCTGTCGCAAATCGCCGCCGCCCAGTTCCTGCACGTTTTCGAACCGCGCAACTGGATCAACTGCGGCCAGGCCGGCCCCCTCGGCTGGACCGTACCGGCCGCCCTCGGCGTCCGCGCCGCCGACCCGGATCGCACCATCGTAGCCGTCTCCGGCGACTACGACTTCCAGTTCCTGATCGAGGAACTGGCCGCCGGCGCCCAGTTCAAGCTGCCGTACATCCACGTCCTGGTGAACAACGCCTACCTCGGTTTGATCCGACAGGCCCAGCGGATGTTCGACATGGACTACTGCGTCCAGCTGGCGTTCGACAACATCAACTACCCCGAAGACCAGAAACAGGCCTCGGGACATTACGGCGTCGACCACGTCGCTGTTGTCGAAGGCCTCGGTTGCAAAGCCATCCGCGTAAAAACCCCGGACGAATTCGGCCCGGCCATACAGCAGGCCAAAGAGTGGATAGCGACCTATCAGGTCCCGGTCGTGATCGAGGTCATCCTCGAACGCGTCACCAACATCGCCATGGGTACTGAGCTGGAAAACGTCAACGAGTTCGAGGCACTGGCCGAGACGCTCGAAGACGCACCAACCGCATTGGGCAACCAACGACTCAGTGCCGACTGACCGATTGGTGCCAATGGATGGAGGTGCCATCGGTCCGCACCGGATGCCGGGGATGTCCATGCTGGGGCCGCCGTGAATACATCCATGTAGGCTAGACCGCAACATCCTTGTTGCGGACTTCCCCTGCATGGACATCCCCGGCCTCCGGCGCTCGGTTCAACGCCGAATACACCTTGAAGAAACATTGGCAATGACATTCATAGCAGCACAACAATAGAGGACAAGCGCATGCAAAAGTTCGCCGCAAACCTGACCATGCTGTTTAACGAACTGGACTTTCTCGACCGATTCAAAGCCGCTGCTGATGCTGGCTTCGAAGCCGTCGAATTCCTGTTCCCCTACGACTACTCCGTAGACGAACTGAAAACCCGACTGACCGACAACAACCTGCAACTCGTATTGCACAACCTGCCCGCCGGTGACTGGGCTCAGGGCGAACGAGGCATCGCTTGCCATCCCGACCGCGTCGCCGAATTCCGCGACGGCGTGGGCCAGGCAATCAACTACGCAACGGCATTGAACTGCAAGCAGATCAACTGCCTCGCCGGCATCATTCCCGAAGGCGTGAGCAACGAACAAGCCGAACAGACCTTCGTCGACAACCTCAAATTCGCGGCCGAAGCCCTGGCGGACCAGAACATTCGTTTATTGATCGAACCGATCAACTACTACGACATCCCCGGCTTCTTCCTGAACTACACCCGCTACGCCAACCGGATCATCGATCGGGTCGGCAGCGACAACCTGTTTATCCAGTACGACATCTACCACGCCCAGCGCATGGAAGGGGAACTGGCGAAAACCATCGCCGACAACCTGCACCGGATTTCACACATCCAACTCGCCGATAACCCGGGGCGACACGAACCGGGAACGGGTGAAATCAACTACGGATGGCTGTTCAAGGAACTGACCCGACTGGGCTACCAAGGCTGGATTGGGTGTGAATACAAACCAAAAGGTAAAACGATGGAAGGTTTGAATTGGCGCGAAGACCTGAACGGTTGAACGGACAAAAGGTTGAACAGTTTCAGGTCAGATTAATCCTGGCTACCAAGTCAGGGACCGATGCCGGTGGTGCTCATGGCGGGATGTCCACAGCAGGGATGCTGTGGTCAAGCCTACAGGGACGTATCCACGGCGATCCGCCATGAGTACCACCGGCAGCGGGTCCGAACCCAGGCACGGAACAATTGGAAACCCTGGCTCCTAACTGGACCAGAGAGCAATAAACCACACGATATAGAGGTAAACCATGGCTAATATAGGTTTTGTAGGATTGGGCATCATGGGCACCCCCATGGCACACCACCTGATCGACGGCGGCCACACCGTCAACGGCTACACCCTCGGCAACATCCCCGCCAGCCTCCGCGACGCCGGCATCACCGAATGCCAAAGCGGCAAAGACGTCGCCGAACGCTCGGACATCATCATCGTCATGGTGCCCGACACCCCCGACGTCGACGCCGCCCTCTTCGCAGAAGACGGCATCGCCGCCGGCCTGTCCAAAGGCAAAACCGTCGTCGACATGAGCTCCATCAGCCCCGTCGCCACTAAAGACTTCGCCAAACGCATCAACGACCTCGGCTGCGACTACCTCGACGCCCCCGTCTCCGGCGGCGACGTCGGCGCCAAAGCCGGCACCCTGTCGATCATGGTCGGCGGCGACCAGGATGTGTTCGACCGCGTATTGCCCCTGTTCGAACTGATGGGCAAGAACATCACCCGGGTCGGCGGCAACGGCGACGGCCAGACCTGCAAGGTTGCCAACCAGATCATCGTCGCCCTGACCATCGAAGCCGTCGGCGAAGCCCTCGTCTTCGCCAGCAAGGCCGGCGCCGACCCCGCGCGCATTCGTGAGGCATTGATGGGCGGTTTCGCCTCCTCGCGCATCCTCGAGGTGCACGGCGAGCGCATGGTCAAACGCAACTTCGAACCCGGCTTCCGCATCGGCCTGCACCAGAAAGACCTCAACCTCGCGCTCACCGCCGCGCGTCAGTTGGGCGTGTCATTGCCGAGTACCGCCACGGCACAAACCTTGTTTAATGTTTGCGAGGCGAGAGACGGCAGCAACTGGGACCACGCTGGTATGATTCAGGCATTGGAGTTGATGGCTGATCACTCTATTGGTTGATTTGGTGCCAGTGGATAGCCTTGCTGGGTTGGTGACGGTGGCGGGAACCCGCGCCCGGTGCCCGGCACCCCTCAAGCGGACCGCTGCAAGTACTTCCCTGTAAGCTCGGCGGCCCGCTTCCCTGCGGGCCGACGTCCGCCTGAGGGGTACCGGACACCAGGCGCTGATCCATGTTGCCACGGCAATCTACCTCGTAGGGTGGGCACCGCCCACCATGGGAGGATAATGGACCATCGACGTCTACCCATGGCTTGGGTTTCACCGGAATCTTTGGATTCAACAAATGATTGAATTCCAAGCGATGGTGGGCAATGCCCACCCTACGGGTAGGAATTCACTAGTAGTAGGTTGGATTAGCGCGAAGCGCGTAATCCAACATTCAACGAGCACCTCGATATCCAACCTATGCTCATGGTTTGGATTGTTGGATTACGATCCTTCGGATCTAATCCAACCTACAAGACTACAAAGCTGCGGCACACCAGGGAATTCGCTGACTAATTTGGCACCAAATCAAGCGATGGGTGCCGGGGGTGCCTGCGCAGGGAAGTCCGCAACAGGGATGTTGCGGTCTAGCCTACATGGACGTATTCACGGCGGCCCGGAGCAGGTACCCCCGGCACCCATCGCGAACCACTGGCACAACAACCAACCCGGGCACCAGGAACCACCGGCACAACAGGCAACCCAACAGCAGGTAACCAACCATGACCCAGCCAACACAACAAACGGACAACCAGGCCAGACGACTGCTGACCGACATGCTCGACGCCGCCCTGGCCGTCGCCCAGCCGGATCGGTGCCTGCGGGACTACCTACCCGAACCGGTTAAAGGCCGCACCCTGGTCATCGGAGCCGGTAAAGCCTCCGCTGCCATGGCCCGGGCGCTGGAGCAACACTGGCCAGGCGACCTCGAAGGCCTCGTCGTCACCCGCTATGGCTACGCCGTTCCGTGTGAGCGCATCGAGATTCTCGAAGCCGCCCACCCGGTCCCCGACCAAGCCGGTCTCGACGCCGCCAAACGGATATTGGACCGGGTCAAGGGACTGACCGAAGACGACCAGGTCATCATGCTCATCTCCGGTGGAGGCTCCGCCCTGCTGCCGCTGCCGGCCGAAGGCATCAGCCTGGAAGACAAACAGAGCATCAGCCAGGCCCTGCTCAAATCCGGCGCCACCATCAGCGAGATGAACACCGTCCGCCGCCACCTGTCCGCCATCAAGGGCGGCCGACTGGCCGCGGCCTGCCATCCCGCCAAGGTCGTCAACCTGCTGATTTCCGACGTCCCCGGCGACGACCCGGCCAACATAGCCTCCGGTCCCACCGTCGGCGACGCCACCACCTGCTCGGATGCCCTCGCCATCGTCGACCACTACGACATCCACCTGCCGCAACGTATTCGTTCCGGCCTGGAATCCGGCTGGTTCGAATCCGTAGACCCCGACGACCCGCGCCTCTCCCGCGTCGAAACCCACCTCGTCGCCACGCCTCAAAAGTCCCTTGAGGCCGCTGCCGAGGTCGCGCGCAAAGCCGGCGTCACCCCGATGATCCTCGGCGACAGCCTTGAAGGGGAGGCCCGAGACGTCGGCAAAGTCATGGCCGGCATCGCCCGGCAGGTCCGGCACTACGGCCAACCGGTCACCCCGCCCTGCGTGCTGCTGTCCGGCGGTGAAACCACCGTCACCGTACGCGGCGACGGCAACGGCGGCCGGAATGTCGAATATCTGCTGTCACTCGCCACCGCATTGGCGGGTCAGGTGGATACCTGGGCCTTGGCAGCGGATACGGATGGCGTCGACGGCGCGGCGGAGATCGCCGGGGCTGTGGTATCGCCTTCGACCCTGGAGCGGGCTTTCGGGCTCGGCATCAACCCGTTGGAATCGTTAGCCAATAACGACGGGCATGGGTTTTTCCAGGCGTTGGGGGATTCGGTAGTGACCGGGCCAACCTTGACCAATGTGAATGATTTTCGGGTGGTTTTGGTTTTGTAGCCGGAGATTGGGATGTTGCCCCATTTAAAACGGCAGATAACGCCCTTCGGGCCCGAAGTGTCGGACCACGTCTGCCCTACATGATGGCGGCGATGGCTAGGGTCGGATGCCGGGTATAGCCATTTGGGGGAGTCCGCAGCATGGATGCTGCGGTCTAGTCTCCATGGATGGATTCACGACGACCCCAAATGGCTATACCCGGTAGCCGGCCCGGGTTACAGGCACAACAGGAAACCCAGCCACCCGATCAACCACAAAAATAACTGACTCAACTGACAATCCCCGACCGGGGTTCAAACAACCCCTGGTCACCCGATCGCACGAACTATAATTTGACCGATCGGTCAGGATGAAACTAGAATCGACGCAACACAACAACAACAGCTGTTTCGACCCGGCTCAGTATCAACACGTCGAACAGCGCAGGAGACCAACCGTGATCCAGTTTCTACTCAACCAGACCCTGCGCACCGAGCACACCCTCGACCCCAACATGACCGTGCTCAACTACCTGCGCGAACACTGCCGCAAGACCGGCACCAAAGAAGGCTGTGCATCCGGCGACTGCGGCGCCTGCACCGTCGTCGTCGGTGAGCTGATCGGCGACGACATCCGCTACCGCACCCTGAACTCATGCCTGACCTTCGTCTCCGCCCTGCACGGCAAACAACTCATCACCGTCGAAGACCTCAAGCACAACGACCAACTGCACCCCGTGCAAGCCGCCATGGCCGACTGCCACGGCTCCCAGTGCGGCTTCTGCACCCCGGGCTTCGTCATGTCCCTGTTCGCGCTGGATAAAAACCACCCCGCGGCCTACGACAAAGCGGCAACACAGGAAGCCCTCGCCGGCAACCTGTGCCGCTGCACCGGCTATCGTCCGATCCTGGCCGCCGCCGAACAGGTCGCCGACCAACACCGGTCCGACCATTTCGACGCCGCCAAGTCGAGCACCATTGAACAACTGAGAGCCATCGCCCCGACCGAAACCGCCGAACTCACGTCCGGCGACAAGCGCTGCCTGATCCCGCTGACCGTCACCGAACTGGCCGGCGTCTATGAAGCCCATCCGGATGCTCGCCTGCTCGCCGGCGGTACCGACCTGGCGCTCGAGGTCACCCAATTCCATCGCGAACTGCCGACAACGATCTATGTCGGCAATGTGCGCGAGCTGCAAACGGTCGAAACCTATGAGGATCGCATCGAACTCGGCGCCGGAGCCCCCCTGACCGACTGCTACGATGCGCTCGCCACCGAATTCCCGGACTTCGGCGAACTGCTGCATCGTTTCGCCTCCCTGCAGATCCGCAATCAGGGCACGCTCGGCGGCAACATCGGCAACGCCTCCCCGATCGGCGATTCTCCGCCGTTATTGATCGCGCTCGGCGCCCGCATCGTGCTGCGCAAGGGCGACCGGCAGCGCACCTTGCCGCTGGAAGACTTCTTTCTGGACTACAAGAAAACCGAACAGCAACCGGGTGAATTCATCGAGAAAGTCATCGTTCCGCGCCTCGGCGACTGGCAGTTCCGTGCCTACAAGATCTCCAAGCGGCTCGACGACGACATTTCCGCCGTCTGTGCGGCCCTGTCCATTCGGCTGGATGACGAAACCCAAACCGTCACCGACGTCCGCTTCGCCTTCGGCGGCATGGCGGCCATCCCCAAACGGGCAAAAACCTGCGAACAAGCCATGGTCGGACAGCCCTGGAACGAAGCGACGATCGACCTCGCCTGCGTCGCCCTGGCAAACGACTTCACGCCCCTGACTGACTTTCGCGCCAACCGGGACTACCGGCTGACCACGGCGCAGAACCTGTTGCGCAAGGCGTTTCTGGAACTGCAATCGTCCACCATCGAGACTCGGGTAACGGCTTATGTCTAAACATTTCGTCCAAACCAAAACCCAGGCCGAGCTGGCCGAGATCTTCGCCCAGGACCTGGTCACCGGCGTCGGCCGGCCGTTGAAACACGAAAGCGGCGACAAGCATGTCACCGGTGAAGCGGTATACATCGACGACCGGCTGGAATTTCCCAACCAATTGCATGTCTACGCCCTGCTGAGCGAGCGAGCCCACGCCAACATCACGCGCATCGACACCGCGCCCTGCTATGACATACCGGGTGTGGAGATCGTCATCACGGCGCAGGACGTGCCCGGCGATCTCGACATCGGCCCGGTCTTCTCCGGTGATCCGTTGCTGGCGGACGGCAAAGTCGAATACGTCGGCCAGCCGGTACTCGCCGTTGCCGCGGACAGCCTGGATACAGCCCGCAAGGCGGCCAAGGCCGCCATTGTCGAGTACGAAGACCTGGAAGCGATTCTGGACGTCGAGGAAGCACTGGAGAAAGAGCACTTCGTGCTCGACAGTCACCAGCACAAACGCGGCGATGCCGGTGCCGCCTTGAACGCCGCACCGCACCGCTTGCAAGGCAAGCTGCATATCGGCGGCCAGGAACATTTCTACCTGGAAACCCAGATCTCCTCGGTCATGCCGACCGAAGACGGTGGCATGCTGGTGTTCACCTCCAGCCAGAACCCGACCGAAGTCCAGAAACTGGTGGCCAGCGTTCTCGGCGTGCCCATGCACCGCGTCACCATCGACATGCGCCGCATGGGTGGCGGTTTCGGCGGCAAGGAAACCCAGGCCGCCGGCCCGGCTTGCCTGTGCGCCGTCGTCGCCCGTCTGACCGGCAAGCCGACCAAGATGCGTCTGCCGCGCGTCGACGACATGATGATGACCGGCAAACGCCATCCCTTTTTCGCGCGGTACGACGTTGGCTTCGACGACGACGGTCGCCTGCAGGGCATCAACCTCGATCTGGCCGGCAATTGCGGCTACTCGCCCGACCTGTCCGGCTCCATCGTCGACCGCGCCATGTTCCACTCGGACAACGCCTACTTCCTGAACAATGCCGTCGTCACCGGTTATCGGTGCAAGACCAACCTGGCCTCCAACACCGCCTATCGCGGTTTCGGCGGACCGCAGGGCATGGTGGTGATCGAGGAAATTATGGACGCCATCGCCCGGTCCCTCGGCAAGGATCCACTCGACGTACGCAAGGCGAACTACTATGGCCAGGAAGAGCGCAACGAGACCCATTACTTCCAGACCGTCGAGCACAACATCCTCGACGAGATCACCGCCGAGTTGGAAGCCAGTGCGGACTATGCGAAACGCCGCGAGGCGATCAAGGCATTCAACCGCAACAGCCCGGTGCTGAAAAAAGGTCTGGCGCTGACGCCGGTAAAATTCGGCATCTCCTTCACCGCCACACACCTGAACCAGGCCGGCGCGCTGGTGCATGTCTATAACGACGGCAGCATTCACCTGAACCACGGCGGCACCGAAATGGGCCAGGGCCTGAACACCAAGGTCGCTCAGGTCGTCGCCGAGGTCTTCCAGGTGGATATCGGCCGCGTGCAGATCACCGCGACCAACACCGACAAGGTCCCCAACACCTCGCCGACCGCCGCCTCCTCCGGCGCCGACCTGAACGGTAAGGCCGCCCAGAACGCGGCCCAAACGATCAAGGATCGGCTGATTACATTCGCCGCCGGTCACTACCGGGTCACGCCCGAGGAAGTGATCTTCAAGAACAACCACGTGCGCATTCGCGACCAGTACCTGGCGTTCGAGGAATTGATCGAGCTGGCCTACTTCAACCAGATCTCACTGTCCTGCGCCGGTTTCTACCGAACGCCGAAGATCTACTACGATCGCGACAAAGCCGCCGGCCGGCCGTTCTACTATTTCGCCTACGGCGCCGCCTGTTGCGAAGCCATCGTCGATACCCTGACCGGCGAATACAAAATGCTGCACACCGACATCCTGCACGACGTCGGCGATTCCCTGAACCCGGCCGTCGACATCGGCCAGATCGAGGGCGGCTTCGTTCAGGGCATGGGCTGGCTGACCACCGAGGAACTGGTCTGGAACGACCAGGGCCGATTGATGACCAACGGACCGGCCAGCTACAAGATCCCGGCCGTGGCCGACATGCCTTTGGAGTTCAACACCAAGTTGGTGGAGAGCCGCAAGAACCCGGAAGACACCGTCTACCACTCCAAAGCCGTCGGCGAACCGCCGTTCATGCTCGGCATCGCGGCCTGGTGCGCGATCAAGGACGCCGTGGCAAGCCTGGGTGATTACAGGATCCAACCCCGAATCGATGCCCCGGCTACACCGGAACGCGTTCTGATGGGGGTTCAGCAGATTCTTGAGCAACGGGCTAAAGTTGAGGGTACGGTGCCTGAGTTAGAACCTGTTAAGTAAAGTACTGTGCCAAAACCCGCAACAGGTGCCGGGGTGGTGACCTCCAGGGTCGCCGTGAATACGTCCATGTAGGCTTGACGGCAGCATCCTTGCTGCCCACATCCCTGGATGGCACCACCCCGGCACCTGTCGCTGGCCGACTGTATCAACCTATTTCGTAGGTCGGATCGGTACGTCTGGTCCGGCACCCTGGTCTCGGAGCCGATGGCGTAATCCGACAATGCAAACCACGGCACAGGGTAAACCGGACACAAGTAGGGCAGAAGAGCGAAGCGATATCTGCCGATCTACCCGGAGGCAATGGCGACCAACAATGGCCCCTTGAACCTCCAACGGCAGATATCGCCTAGGGCTCTTCTGCCCTACACAAACCGATACAATCGGTGAGCGCGGAGTTATTGGCACCGAAGACAGTGCCGGGGGTGGGGGTATTACCCACCAGGGATGTCGGCAGCCAGGACGGCTGCCGTCAAGCCCCCATGGATGGGTTCATGGCGACCCTGGTGGGTAGTACCCCCACCCCCGGTACGGATTCCTGGCACCAAAAGCCCAGGCACCCAGATAAACCGACAACAAACGAGCAATACAATGTCATCGAATGTGAAAGCGTGGCGCGCCTCAATAGTCCATAGCCTGGCCGACCCGGCCGAGGTTGGGCTGGACGCGTCCTACGAATATCTGGCCGACGGCCTGCTGGTCACCGAAAACGACCGCATTACCGGTCTCGGTTACGCTCGCGACCTTCTGCCGACCTTGCCGGAGGACGCGGAGATCGTCGAATGCCCGAACAGCTTGATCACGCCGGGCTTTATCGACACCCACATCCACTTTCCGCAGACCGACATGATTGCCTCCTATGGCGAACAACTGCTCGACTGGCTGAACAACTACACCTTCCCGGCGGAAAAACGGTTTGCCGAATCGCACCACGCCGACCAGGTGGCCGACACCTTCCTGAACGAGTTGTTGCGCAACGGCACGACAACGGCGCTCGTATTCGGAACCGTTCACAAAGCCTCCGTCGATGCCTTCTTCAAGGCGGCCGAGCAACGCAACCTGCGCATGATTTGCGGCAAGGTGATGATGGACCGCAACGCGCCGGACTACCTGACCGACACCGCAGAGTCGTCCTACGACGACAGCCGCGAGCTGATCGAACGCTGGCACAACAAGGGCCGGCTGCATTACGCTGTCACACCCCGATTCGCGCCGACCAGTTCACCGGAACAACTGAACGCCGCTGCCCGGCTACTGGGTGAATACCCCGACCTTTACCTGCATACCCACTTGTCCGAAAACTCGCAAGAGTGCGAGTGGGTGCAGGCTCTTTTTCCGGACAGCAAGAACTACCTGGACGCTTACGACCAACACAACCTGCTCACCGAACGCTCCGTGTTCGCTCACGGTATTCATCTGTGCGACCAGGAATTCAAGCGCCTGCACGACACCGGTTCCGCCATCGCCTTTTGCCCGACGTCGAACTTCTTCCTGGGCAGTGGCCTGTTCAATCTGCCGAAGGCCGAGGAACATAAAGTGAATGTAGGTCTCGGCACTGATGTCGGCGCCGGCACCAGTTTTTCATTGCTGCAGACGTTGAACGAAGCGTACAAGGCCATGCAGTTGCAGGGTGCCAAGCTGCATCCGCTGAAGTCGTTGTATCTGGCGACGCTGGGTGGTGCGAAAGCCTTGCGTCTGGACGATCGAATCGGGTCGTTGGCCGTGGGCAAAGAAGCCGATTTTGTGGTGCTGGATTGTGAATCGACACCCTTGATGAAGCACCGGATGCAGTATGCCGAGACGCTGGATGAGAAACTGTTTGTGTTGATGATGCTCGGCGATGACCGGGCGGTTCGCTACACCATCTCGGCCGGAAACGTCGTGCATGACCGAGACATGTAGGGTGGGCACCGCCCACCAACCGAATTAAACCGAACCACCGGTATACAACACAGACAATCGATCATAAACAGCTTGGGTCAGTATTAACGGTGGGCAGTGCCCACCCTACAGAAGACGAGGATTCACCATGCGTGACAACAACTATCCAAGAGACCTGATCGGCTACGGCGCCCGCCCGCCCCAACCGAATTGGCCGGGCAACGCCCGCATCGCGCTTTCTTTTGTGCTTAATTACGAAGAAGGCGGTGAACGCAATATCCTGCACGGTGACCCCGAATCCGAAGCCTTTCTCTCCGAGATGGTCTCCGCCCAGCCGTTGCCCAACAAACGCAACATGAGCATGGAATCCCTCTACGAGTATGGCAGCCGCGCCGGAGTCTGGCGATTGCTCGAGCTGTTCGACAAACACCAGATTCCGCTCACCATCTTCGCTGTCGCCATGGCCGCCGAACGCCATCCGGACGTGATCAAAACCATGCACGCAGCCGGTCACGAGATTTGCAGTCATGGGTATCGCTGGATCGACTATCAGGACATGGATCCGGAAGAGGAACGCGAGCATCTGAACAAAGCGATCCGCATCCTCACCGACATCACCGGCGAACGTCCGCTCGGCTGGTACACCGGCCGCAACAGCCCAAACACCCAAAGGCTTGTGATGGAAGAAGGCGGTTTCCTCTATGATTCGGACAGCTACGCCGATGACCTGCCCTACTGGGTCGAGGGCCCGAAGAAGCCCCATCTGGTGATCCCCTACACGCTCGATACCAACGACATGCGTTTTACCCAGGTGCAGGGCTTTAACAGTGGCGAGCAGTTTTACCAGTACCTGAAAGACGCCTTCGACACCCTGTACGAGGAAGGCGAAACCGCACCGAAAATGCTCTCAATCGGTATGCACTGCCGGTTGCTGGGCCGCCCGGCCCGCATTCGCGCGTTGAAACGCTTTCTGGAATACGTTCAAAGCCATGAACACGTCTGGTTCGCTCGCCGCGTCGACATTGCCCGGCACTGGTACGAGCATCATTACCCAACGACCTGATCCCCGAGGAGCACACCGATGAGTTGGTTCCAAACCGTCACACCGTCCCAACTGGGTCGCGAAGACTTCATCCAAACCTTCGCCGACATATACGAACATTCGCCCTGGGTCGCCGAACGAACCTATGACGGCGGCATCGACGCCAACTGCGACCACATCGAAACCCTGCACGCGTTGATGGCCAAAGTTCTGCTCAACGCCGAACGCGATGAACAGCTGGCACTGATCAACGCCCACCCGGACCTGGCCGGAAAAGCGGCGGTCCAGGGCGAACTGACGCAAGCCAGTACCAGCGAACAGGCCGGTGCGGGCATCAGCCAATGCACACCGGAAGAGTTCGAACGCTTCACCTCGCTCAATAAAGCCTACAAGGACAAATTTGGTTTTCCTTTCATCATGGCGGTCAAAGGCAGTAACCGGCACGCCATCCTGGCCTCGTTCGAAGAGCGTATTCACAACGATCCGGCCGACGAATTCGACCGGGCGCTGGCCGAGATCAACAAGATCGCCCTGTTCCGTTTACAGAAGATGTGAGGCCATGACCATGCAGATTAACCTTCAACCGCAACCATTGACCCGGGACAATTTCAAAGCCTTCGGCGACGTCATCGAAACGGCCGACCGCGATTATTTCATGATCAACGACGGCAATACCCGGCGTTATCACCGCCTGGCCGAGGTCGATACCGGACCGGCCGATGGCAAGCCGATCATCAATATCTTTCGCAGCGGCGCCTACGACTACCCGTTTCGCATCCGCATGCTCGAACGCCATCCGCACGGCAGCCAGGCGTTTATTCCGCTGCACGGCGAACCCTTCCTGATCGTCGTCGCCCCTCGGGCCGACCGGCCCGACCCGAACGCGATTCAAGCCTTCATCGCCCGGGGAGACCAGGGCGTCAATTACCACCGTGCGACCTGGCACCATCCGGTGCTGGCCCTGAAAGACCAGGATGAATTCCTGGTGGTCGATCGGGCCGGTGATTTACCCAACTGTGACGAGCATTTTTTCCCCGAAGACCTCCAAATCACTCTGCAACCAGCCAATACCTGACGTATCGAGAGACAATACCCGATTGAATTGCGCTTCCGTGTCATTCGACTTACAGTGATATTGACCGATCGGTCAAACAAGCCTCGATTTAGGGGCCACCCGGTCTTCCGGGTGGCGCACTACAAAAACAACAACACCTGAGGAGCCGCTACCGTGGATTCACTGGACACCACTCATGCCACCTCTGCACCATCCCGTTCCGACTCAAACACCGGTCTGATCGACCGCTTCTTCAAACTCAGCCTGCACGGTACCAGCGTCAAGACGGAAGTCATCGCCGGTATCACGACCTTCTACACCATGGCGTACATCATTTTCGTCAACCCGAACATGATGGCCTCGACCGGCATGGACCACGGCGCCGCCTTCGTGGCCACCTGCCTGGGCTCGGCGCTGGCCTGCATGATCATGGGGCTCTACGCCAACTGGCCGGTCGGGCTCGCACCCGGCATGGGTTTGAACGCCTTTTTCACCTACACCGTCGTCGGTGACATGGGCTACGCCTGGGAAGTCGCGCTGGGCGCCGTTTTCCTGTCCGGCGTGCTGTTCATGATCATGAGCTTCACCCGTATCCGCGAGTGGATCCTCAACAGCATACCGGCCAGCCTGCGCTACGCCATGGGCGCCGGGGTGGGGCTGTTCCTCGGGTTCATCGGATTGAAAGAAGCCGGCATCGTGGTGGCCAGCCCCGCGACCCTGGTCACCGTCGGCGACTTCACCAGCCCCGGCGTCGTACTCGCCGCGCTCTGCTTTATCATGATCGCCGTGCTGTCCTACTTCCGGGTCTTCGCCGCCATCCTGCTCAGCATTCTCGTCGTCACCGCCATCGGCGGCGCCTTCGGACTGGTCCAGTTCAATGGCATGGTGGCCATGCCGCCGAGCATCGCACCGACACTGATGGCCCTCGACATCGCCGGTGCGTTCGATGTCGGCATGATCAGCGTCATCCTCGCCTTCCTCTTCGTCAACATGTTCGACACCGCCGGCACCCTGATGGGCGTCGCCCACCGTGCCCACCTGGTCAACGAAAACGGCCGCATCGAAAACCTCTCCCAGGCCCTGAAAGCCGACAGCAGCTCCAGCGTCGTCGGCGCCTTCATGGGATGTCCACCGGTGACCAGCTACGTCGAAAGCGCCTCCGGTGTCGCCGCCGGCGGCCGAACCGGACTGACCGCCATCGTCGTCGGCGCCCTCTTCCTGCTCGCCCTCTTCTTCGCCCCGCTGGCCGGCATGATCCCCGCCTACGCCACCGCCGGCGCTTTGATCTACGTCGCGATGCTGATGATGGGCGGAATGGCGAACATCAACTGGAAGGAAAACACCGACGCCATCCCCGCCATCGTCACCGTCGTGATGATGCCACTGACATTCTCGATCGCCGAAGGGATCGCGCTGGGCTTTTTAACCTACGCGTTCTTGAAAGTGTTTACCGGGCAGTACAAGCAGGTATCGGTTGCGTTGTATGTGTTGAGCGTGTTGTTTATCGCGAAGTATATTTTTCTGTAACTTATAAAAGTAGGGCAGAAGAGCCGAAGGCGTTATCTGCCCTACCGATTACACAGTCCGCGTTTTCGGTTTTGGAGCTGCACGGCTTTCCGGCGGTTCCAAACCACAGCCCCGCAAAATCAACGCACTGACCTCATCGCCGATACGCTGAATATCCTCCGGCTCATACTCCTTGCGGTTCAACAACGTCAACACCTGAGCTTCGAAATCCGCATAATGCTGCGTCGTCGCCCAGATCATAAAAATCAACTGTAACGGATCCACCGACCGCATTTTACCGGCCTCAATCCAGGCCCGAATCACATCCGCCCGCTGTCGCACCCAGGGCCGCAACTCCTGGCGCAAATAATCACCGTGATGCGGCGCCCCCTGCAGAATCTCCATCGCAAAAATCCGCGACCGGCGCGGATTACTCACACTCTGCTGCAACTTATGTCGAATAAACCGATCCAACACCTCCGCCGGATCATCCTCCTCCGTCGCGTGCTCGAACACATCGTTCCACGTTCGCGTAATCCGACCCAGCACCTCCCGATACAACGCCTCCTTGGTCGAGTAGTAATACACCACATTCGCCTTCGGCACCCCCGCCGCCCGGGCGATATCCTGAAAGCTCGTCCCGCCGAAACCGTTCAGACTGAACGCCTCCTCAGCCGCATCCAGAATTCTTGCCTGAACCTCGGCGCGATTTTTTTCTCGTTTACTCATTACTCTTCCTAACTCACTTCAGGATTCTGGATCGAAAACACATTTATTACATCGAGCATGAAAAAGGGAACTGTGAAATATAAAGGGGCAACGAACCGAGCACCCTGGGGCCGGGTAAGACACTCCAGGGAAGTGGGCAGCATGGATGCTGCCGTCTAGCCTACATGGACGTATTCACGGCGACCCGGGAGGGTCTTACCCGGCTCCAGGGTGCGGACCATCACCACAAAACCCTAACCGACCGGTTCAAATTGTAACGCAAAAACCTCACAGGATGCTTGTATTGCACCCAGACCTGCCCTACCATAAAAACTAACCGATCGGTCAAACTTAACAATAAACAGACACCTTCGAACGTGTAAACACGAGAGTGCAATCACCATGACTACCAAAAGCCCCATCACCACCCACGTGCTGGACACCGTCACCGGTCGCCCGGCCGCCGGCCTGAACGTCACCCTCTCACGGCAAACCGGTGGCGACTGGACCCAAATCGCCCAGGGCACCACCAACAGCGACGGCCGCATCACCGACTGGCTCAGCGGACAATCCCGGGAAAAAGGCACCTACAAAGTCGACTTCGACACCGGTGCCTGGTTCGAATCCCAACAACGGCCTAAGTTCTACCCCCAGGTCAGCATCGTCTTCGCCATCGAACAACCGGACGAGCACTATCACATCCCCTTACTTCTGAGCGATCACGGATACACCACCTATCGCGGCAGTTAATATCGACCTTTTTTTATTGAGTTTGGTAAAGGCTAGCGACAGTTGGCGGGTGTGTTCCTGGAAGGGGCATCTGAGACAGGATGTCGAAGTTAAGCGCCCATGGATGGGTTCACAGCGGCCCCTGGAAGGAACACACCCGCCAACCGTCGCGGGTTCAACCCTCAGGTTTTAAACTTTCACCGAGGATAACAACAATGACATTGGCTTATTTTATGGACTGGCTGCAGATGTTTTTCCGCTGGTTCCATGTGATCGCGGGCATCGCCTGGATCGGTGCGTCTTTTTACTTCATCTGGCTCGACAACAACCTCGAAGAGCCACCGCAATGGAAAAAAGACAAAGGCATCAAAGGCGACCTCTGGGCCATCCACGGCGGCGGTTATTATGAAGTCGCCAAATACGCCCTGGGTCCCGAAGAGTCCCCCAAACACCTGCACTGGTTCAAATGGGAAGCCTACACCACCTGGCTCACCGGCATGGTCCTGATGATCCTCATCTACTACGTCGGCGCCCAGATCTACCTCATCGACACCACCAAATTCGCCTTCAGCACCGGCCAGGCCATCGTCCTGTCCCTGTTCTCCCTGGCCGCCGGCATGGCCGTCTACGAAGGCCTGCTGCGCACACCACTGCGCCACAACGGCCTCGCCTTCGGGCTCGTCCTCGCCGTCCTGCTGACCTTCTTCGCCTGGGTCATGTCCGCCCTGTTCTCCGGGCGCGGCGCCTACATCCAGGTCGGCGCCATGATCGGCACCATCATGGCCGCCAACGTCCTGCTCGGCATCATGCCCGCCCAGCGCGCCCTGGTGAACGCCGTCGAAAACGGCGAAGAACCGGATCCGGAACCCGCCAAGCTCGCCAAGCTGCGTTCCACCCACAACAACTACCTGACCCTGCCGGTCATCTTCATCATGCTCAGCAACCACTATCCGATGACCTACGGTCACGAATGGAACTGGGCCGTACTCGCCGCCATCGGCTGCATCAGCGCCTACGCACGGCATTTCTTCAACCTGCGCCACCAGGGTAAGGTCCAGCCGATGATCCTGGCCACGTCTCTGCTCGCCCTTGCCGTACTGGCCTGGCTGATGACTCCGTCACCGCGTCCGACCGTCGAATCCGCCAGCGCACCGGTTGAGCAAACCACGGATCAAACAGCTTCGGCGGAAGCGTCAGCAGCAGAGGAAGGTGGCGGCACTTCGGACAGCAGCGACTCAGTCGTCGCCGCCAGCGCGGACCCTAACGAATCGCAACGCGCCCACATGGACGAAATCCTCGAAACCCGATGCGCCACCTGCCACGCGCAACAACCGTCAGACACCATGTTCAACAGCCCACCGGCCGGTTTGATTCTGAACGACACAACCAGGGCGTTACCACTGGCCGACCGGGTATTGAACACCCTGCGCACCGGTTACATGCCCCTGGCCAACCGCAGTGGCATGACGGACGAAGAACGAGCCGACCTGATCGCCTGGCTGGAGGCCAATAAATAGCCCCTTCAAGACTGTCGGCGCTTCCCGTTCAGGATTGTCTCAGATAGGGATACTTGGCCAGGAAGTCGCCGATACGCTCGACGGCTTCGGCCAGGACGGGGATGTCGGCGGTGTAGGCGAAGCGGACCGCCGTGTGCTCGGTAGCACCGCCAAAATCGATGCCCGGCGTGACCGCGACGCCGGTTTCCTCCAGCAGTGCCTGACACCAGAGCGCCGCATCGTCGCAGACGCCGGAGACATCGGCGTACAGGTAGAAGGCGCCATCCGGTCGGGCGAGCAGGGGCAGCCCGAGTAATTCCAGTTCCGGTGCCAGGAAATCCCGGCGTTGCCTGAGGATATCCCGACGCGCGAAACACTCGGTTTCCACCGAGGGTTCAAACGCCTTCAGCGCAGCTACCTGAGCCACCGCCGGAGCGGACAGGTAGAGGTTCTGCGCCAGACGGGCAATCGCCGTCTGGGCACCCTCCGGCACCACCAACCAACCCAGCCGCCAGCCGGTCATGCCGTAAAACTTGGAAAAACTCTGCGTCACCCAGGCCCCGTCGTCGATTTCCAGAGCCGAGGGCGGCAGCGCTTCGGTAAAGGTCAGGCCGTGATAAATTTCATCGGCGAACAGCGCCAGATCGTGACGTCGGCAGAAGTTCGACGCCTGCTGCCATTCCTCGGCGGTTAACACCTGACCCGTGGGATTACACGGCGACGCGAGCAGCACACCTTGAGCGGCATCGCTGTAGGCCGCCTCAAGCGCGGTTTGCGACAGACGCAGACCGTCGTCGGCCAGCGGCACCGACACCGGCACGCCATTGATGACTTCCAGGAAATTTCGATTGCACGGGTAGCCCGGTTCCGGCAGCAGTACCTGCCGGCCGGGGTCGATGGTCGCGGCGAACGCCAGCAGCAAGGCGCTGGACCCGCCGGGCGTCACCACGATTCGATCTGGCGCCAGGTCCAGCCCGTGCCAGCGCCGATAGCGGTCGGCAATGGCCTCCCGCAGGGCCGGAATGCCGGTAGCCGCCGTATATCCGGTGTGTCCGTCGCCGAGCGCTCGCTGCCCGGCCCGGACGATGGCGTCCGGCGTGCCGAAATCCGGTTCGCCCACGTATAAACCGATCACCGACCGGCCCTCGGCCTCGAGCGCTTTGGCACGAGCCAGAATCTCCATGACGTGGAAAGGTTGAATGCGCTGAGTACGGGCGGCCAGTTTCATGGGCGTTCCTGTGGCTGGGCTTGAGGCCGGGCATAATGCAAAATGTGGGTTTGTTTGTGAAGCTGTCGGTGATAAAACCCTGACCATGTCTCAATACCCAGCCTACATCGGTCGATTCGCGCCCTCGCCCACCGGGCCGCTGCACCACGGTTCCCTGCTCGCCGCCGTTATCAGTTATCTGGATGCGCGCAAGCACCAGGGGCGCTGGCTGGTCCGCATCGAGGACCTGGACCCGCCGCGTGAACAACCGGGCGCCGCAGCATCCATTCTGCACAGCCTGGAAGCACACGGTCTGCACTGGGATGGGGAAGTTCGCTATCAAAGCGAACGTGGCGACGCTTTCGAGGCCGCTCTTGCCCGGCTGGCGGACAAAGGCCGGCTGTTCTGGTGCCAATGCAGCCGCAAGCAACTCGGTGGCCAACCCGTCTATCCGGGCACCTGCCACGCCTACGACCGGCCCCGGCCCGATTGCGCCATTCGCTTTCGGGTGCCGGACCGGGAAGATCGCTTCGACGATCTGTTGCAAGGCTGGCAGTCCGCCCACCTGGGCCGGGACTATGGCGATGTCGTTGTCAAACGCCGCGACGGCCCCTATGCCTACCAACTGGCGGTGACCGTCGACGATCTGGATCAGGGCATCACCGATGTCATCCGGGGCATCGACCTGCAATCCTCCACCTTCTGGCAACGCGCCCTGTTCGATGCCCTCGATGCCGAACCACCCCGCTACGGGCATTTCCCGGTGCTGATCGGACCGGACGGCCAGAAATTGAGCAAACAGAACCGGGCGCCGGCGATCGACGACACACGGCCGAGTCACAACCTGCACCAGGTCTTACGCTTTCTCGATCTCGATGTGGCCGAGGACCGACCCGACATCATGCTGGCACAGGCGGTGAATGCCTGGTCACGGGCGACGTTAATGAGCCGGGACGCCATTATCCCCTGATTTTAATCGGTCAAACGCCGTTAAACTGGCGAAGACCCGATGTCGGGTTTAGGCTTGAAGGAATGTAAAGACAGCCGACACACTCGCTATGCCCAGGTTCAACGCCTATCTTGCCAGACGCCTCTTGGTGGCCATTTTCATCGGTGTCGCGTTCGCGCTGCTGGCAACCGTTTTCATGCAGTACACCACCCTGACCCGCACCATGGAGGGGATGCGCGACCGGAACGTCGACGCCTCGCTGAGCAACATGATGCCGCTGATCAGCGAATCCATGTGGGCGTTCGATATCGACAGCGTGATCCGTGCCGCCGAAGCCCTGTTGCGCGACCCCTACATCTCCGGTGTCGCCGTTCGCTCGGTCGAGGGCGAGATCAGCCTGCAACTCGGAGACCTGAAGGACATCCCCCGGGAACGACTGCAACCGACTGATCAGCGACGGGAAGTCATGGACCAGGATTCGCTGATGCTGGCCACGCCCGTCAACCACATCTTCAACGAGGAACAGACCAACATCGGCTGGATTTACCTGCGCAGCGACAATCGCCTGATCAGCGATCAGGTCCGGCTGGTTCTCGGTGGCGTGCTGATCTCGGCGTTCGTCGCGCTGATTTTATTGCTGGCCGTGCTGTACGGCGTGGTCCAGCGACTGGTGGCCGAACCGATTCAGCGTTTCTCGGACTACGTCGACCGCATTGCCCCGGACGACTTTTCGCAGTGGACCGAATACCGCGACCCGCGTCTGGAACGGCGCGAAGACGAAGTCGGCCGACTCTACCAGGCCTTCAAGCGCCAGCACCACACACTGATAGAACGCGACAAGGCCCTGCAGGAACATCGCAACACCCTGGAACAGACGGTCGAGCAACGCACCCTGGAGTTACAGGAGAGCAACACAGAGCTGTCCGAATCACTGGAGAAACTCAAGATCGCCCAGCAGGAACTGCTGCAAAGCGAAAAACTGGCCTCGCTCGGCAACCTGGTCAGCGGCGTCGCCCATGAAGTGAACACGCCGCTTGGCATTTCCATTACCGCCGCCAGCCACCTGACCTCGGAAGTGCGGCTCGTGAACCGGGCCCTGAACAACAACAGCCTGAAGAAATCCGACCTTGAGCGATTCCTGGACGAATGCGGGGAAACCAGTGATCTGCTGTCCAGCAACCTCGACCGGGCCGCCCGCCTGATCAGTTCCTTCAAACAGGTTGCCGTGGACCAGACCAGCGAGGAAAAGCGTCGCATCAATCTCAAGAGCTATGTCGACGAAATCCTCGCCAGCCTGCGGCCGAAGTACAAGCACACCCCCGTTGAGGTCACCAACGCCATCGATCCGGAAGTCGAACTCATGCTCACCCCCGGCGCCCTGTCCCAGGTGATCACCAACCTGATCATCAATTCCCTGCTGCACGGCTTCGACGATGGCCAAGCGGCCGGCTCCATCCGCCTCGGGTCCGCGCAAGGCACCGACAGTACGATCCTGCTCACCTACGAAGACAACGGTCGGGGCATGAGCGAGGAAACCCTGAAACACATATTCGATCCTTTCTACACCACCCGACGCTCGAGCGGGGGTAGCGGACTGGGCATGAACATCGTCTTCAACCTGGTCACCGGAAAACTGGGTGGACGCATACAGGTGGACAGCCCGCCGCATCAGGGCTGCCACATCACGATACGACTGCCGCTGACCGAACCCGTGACCGAACCCCTGGAACCACAGACATGAGTGACGAACTGATTTTCGCCGACGAACAGGACAGTCGCGCCGAGCAACAGACACAGATCCCCTGGAAGATCCTGATCGTCGACGACGACGAGGAAGTGCACACCATCACCAAACTGGCCCTGCGCAACTTTCAGTTCGACGGCCGCCCTCTCGTCTTCCTGCACAGTCACAGTGCGCAGGAAGGGCTGGACATGATCCGCAAACACCCGGATGTCGCGCTGTGCCTGCTCGATGTCGTCATGGAAAGCGACCACGCCGGTCTCGACATGGTGCCGAAGATCCGCGACGAACTGCGCAACACCTTTGTGCGCATCGTCCTGCGCACCGGACAGCCCGGCCAGGCGCCGGAAGAAACCATCATCGCCGACTACGACATCAACGACTACAAGGAAAAAACCGAGCTGACCCGCGGAAAACTGCATACCCTGCTCTACTCCTGCCTGCGCAGCTACCGCGACATCCTGGCTTTGGAACGCAACCGGCAGGGGCTGGAGCGTATCCTGCTCGCCTCCACCCAACTGCAACAGAAAACCTTCGTCCAGGACTTCGCCCGGGGCATTCTCGAACAGATCTCCGCCATCCTCGCGCCCGACGAAGACGCCCTCTACGCCCAATGCGAAGGCGTCGCCGCGCACGAAGAATCCGGCCGGCTCACCGTCGTCGCCGGCACCGGAACCTACCAACACGACATCGGCAAGGCCGTCACCGACCTGTTACCGGACAGCGCCCACGCCTTTATCGCCGGCGTCGAAACCGGTTTTCACGCCCAACACCTCGACAGCGGCTATTTCTGTCTCTACCGCTCCAGCGAACTGCATCTGAGCCTGCTCTACCTGAAAGGCCTCACCGCGCGCAACGCCATGGAGAAGCACCTGCTCGAAGTGTTCTGCCAGAACGCCCTCACCGCTTTCGAGAATCTCTCGCTGCGCACCGAACTCGAAGACAGCCAGCGCGAAATCGTCTTCATCCTCGGCGACGCCGTCGAACACCGCTCACGCGAAACCGGCCAACACCTGCGCCGCGTCGCCGAAATCAGCTACATCCTCGCCAAAGCGAGCGGTCTCAGCCAACACCAGGCCGTCCTTATCCGCGAAGCCGCCCCGCTGCACGACCTCGGTAAAATCGCCATCCCCGACGCCGTCCTCAACAAACCCGGACCGCTCGACCCCGATGAATGGGCCATCATGCAGACCCACGCCCAACACGGCTACGACATGCTCCACCAGTCCGACAAACCCATCCTATGCACCGGTGCGCAAATCGCCCTCGACCACCACGAACGCTGGGACGGCAAAGGCTATCCCAACGGACTTGCCGGCACCGACATCAGCCTGGCCGGGCGCATCACCGCCATCGCCGACGTCTTCGACGCCCTCAGCAGTCGCCGTTGTTACAAGGACGCCTGGTCGCTGGATCAAGTGAAAGCCTTGTTCCAGAAAGAACGCGGCGCGCACTTCGATCCCGATCTTGTGGATTTGTTGATGGAGCGGTGGGATGAGATTGCGGACATCAAGGCGCAGTTTCCGGATCGGTAAGGGTAGGTTAACGAGTAGGTCGAATTAGACCCGAAGGGTCGTAATCCGACATTAAGCGAATACCTTATTGCCGGATCCTTGCTCACGGCCTGAATTGTTGGATTACGATCCTTCGGATCTAATCCAACCTACTCATCACTATTCAGCCTTCTCTGGTGGGCGGTGCCCACCCTACGGAGTCCAGGGGCATAGTTGCGAGTGCCCGGTGGCGGGGGAGGTCTCCAGGGGGAGTCGGCGGCATGGATGCCGCCGTCTAGCCTACATGGATGTATTTACGGCGACCCCTGGAGACCTCCCCCGCCACCGGGCGCGGACCCAGGCACAATTCCAATCAACGAACCACGGGCACAAACCAAAACCTTACCAAAGCCGCTAACACACAGTAACATGACGCCCGCATTGTAACCCGACCCAACCATGTCCCTGTCGCTACTGCTTAAACTGCTGATCATGCCGGTCTACCTCCTGTTACCGTTCACCCTCGAACTGAACGGCAGTCCGACCGCTTGGATCCTCCCGTTCCTCATCTGGGCCACCCTCATCCTCATCAACGGCCTGGCGGAATACCTGAGGAGCAAGCGATGATGGTGTTCAACTGGGAATGGTTGCTGGCCGCCGGCCTCGGCTACCTGTTTCTCCTGTTCCTGACCGCCTATCTGGCCGAAAAGGACTGGATGCCCAAGGCCCTGCTCAAGCACCCGCTGGTCTATATCCTGTCCATCGGCGTCTACTGCAGTGCCTGGGCCTTTTACGGCAGCGTCGGCATGGCCTACGAATTCGGCTACGGCTACCTCGCCTATTACGTCGGCGTCTCCATCGCCTTGCTGTTCTCCGCCGTCATCCTGAGGCCCGTTCTCGACCTCGCACGCAGCTACCAACTGGCCTCACTGGCCGATCTGTTCGCCTTCCGCTATCGCAGTCGCTGGGCCGGTCTGCTCACCACCGTCGGCGTCCTGTTGGCCATGCTGCCGTTGCTGGCCTTGCAGATTCAGGCGATCACCGACGCCATCACCTTGCTCGACCCCAACACCCGCGCCTGGCTGGTCGCGCTGCTGATCTGCGCCATCCTGCTGCTGTTTTCCGTGCTGTTCGGCGCCCGCGACGTCGCGCCCACCGAACAACACCCCGGCCTGATCTTCGCCCTGGCTTTCGAATCGCTGTTCAAGCTGGTGGCGTTGCTCATCCTGGGCGGCGCGGCGCTGATCGAGGTCTTCGGCGGCTGGCCGGAGCTGAACCAGCTCACCATCCCGTTGCCGGAACACCTGACCGAGGCCACGCCCGATTTGATGCCGGTGCAGTGGTTTTCCCTGCTGCTGATGTTTCTCTCCGCGCCGCTGGTTCTGCCGCATCTGTTCCAACTGCTGTTCCGGGAAAACACCGAGCTGCCGCGTCTGCGACTCGCCTCCTGGGCCGTACCGATCTACCTGTTGCTGATGGCGTTGCCGGTCATGCCCATCCTCTGGGCCGGTTTGTCGCTCGGCAGCACCGTGCCGCCGGAATATTTCAGCCTGGGGCTGGGTATGGCGCTCAACAAACCCTGGATGGTCTGGCTCGCCTTTCTGGGCGGTCTGTCCGCCGCCGCCGGCATCACTGTCCTGGCCTCCATCGCCCTGGCCAGCATGGGGCTGAACCACCTGGTGCTGCCGTTCTACAAGCCGCGCTTCGATGCCGACGTCTACCGCTGGCTGCTCTGGGTCCGACGCGTCCTGATCGGTGTGGTGATTGGCCTGTCCTATTGCCTGTACCTCTTTTTGAATCAGGTACAGAACCTGTCGTCGCTCGGCATCACCGCCTTTACCGGCCTGCTGCAGTTGCTGCCGGGCATTCTCGGCCTGCTGTTCTGGTCCGGCGCCAACCGCAAGGGTTACATCGCCGGGTTCCTGGTGGGGCTCGGCGTCTGGGCGACCAGCCTGCTGATTCCGATGCTGGCCGACAGCTTCAAGCTCGGTTATCGCCTGCCGCTGCAGTTCGCGCTGAACCGTGACCAGTGGTCGATGACCACCCTGCTGTCACTCGGTCTGAACACCCTGGTGTTCATCCTGGTGTCGGTGTTCACCCGCACCAGCCGGGAAGAACAGGAAGCCGCCCAGACCTGTGTCATCACCTCCGTCGACCGGCGCCACCGCCTGCCGTTGAAGGCGCGCAATGCCGGCGAGTTCATCGAAGCACTGAGTCGCCCGCTCGGCCGCATCATGGCCGAACGCGAGGTCAAACGGGCGCTGAAATCCCTCGGTTTCCCGGTCGGCGAATACCGGCCGTACGCCCTGCGCCGGTTGCGCGACACCATCGAGGCCAATCTGTCCGGCCTGATGGGCCCCAGCGTGGCCCAGGCCCTGGTGCAACGGTACCTGCCGTACGACCGGCAGGAGTCGATCGACCGCGATGACATCCACTTCTTCGAACAGCGCCTGGACGGCTACCACCACCAGCTGACCGGCATGGCCGCCGAACTCGACCGGTTACGCCGACACCACCGGGAGACGCTCTACAACCTGCCGATCGGCGTCTGTTCGCTGGCCAGCGACGGTGAAATACTGCTGTGGAACCGCGTCATGGCCGAAATGACGGGCATCAGCGAGGAGGAGGCCATCGGCGCCCGACTGGATTCACTGCCGGCCAACTGGTACGACCTGCTCGACAGCTTCCTCAAGGGCACGTCCAACAAAATGACGGTGGAACAACCGAATACCGAAGGCCACGGCAAGCGCTGGTTCAGTCTGCACCGCAACCAACAACCGGTGCGCGGCGAAACACCGGCCGAAGGCCATGTCATCCTGCTCGAGGACGAAACCGAACATAAAATGCTGGAGTCCGAGCTGGTTCATTCGGAGCGGTTGGCATCCATCGGCCGGCTGGCGGCGGGTGTGGCCCACGAAATCGGCAACCCCATCACCGGCATCGATTGCCTGGCGCAAGACCTCAAATACGTCTCCGCCCCCAACGAACAGCAGGAAATCGCCGACCAGATCCGGGAACAGACCAACCGTGTCACGAAAATTGTACGCTCGTTGGTCAATTTTGCGCACGCAGGCCAGGAAGACGGTAAAAACGACCACCAGCCCTGGCCGCTGCGACAGGTGGTTCAGGACGCCATCGACCTGCTGTCACTCTCGCGCAACGCCAACCCGGTCATCTTCGTCAACGACGTCGGCGAGGACCTGGTGCTGCTGTGCGAGCCGCAGCGCCTGAGCCAGGTGTTCATCAACCTGCTCGGCAACGCCCGCGACGCCAGTCCGGCCAACGAAATCGTCCGCATCAAAGCGACCGCCGAGGGCGAAAGCGCCCTGGTCGAGGTCATCGATCGGGGCAGCGGTATCAACCCGGCCGATATCGATCACATCTTCGACCCCTTCTTCACCACCAAGGAAGTCGGCAAGGGCACCGGGCTGGGGCTGTTCCTGGCCTACACCATCGTGGAAGAGCACTACGGCCACATCACGGTGGAAAGTCCTGCGTTCACTCAGGAGGGCATTGGCACTCGTTTCTTAATTCGGTTACCCTTGCACACCCTGTTACCTGAGGTAACATCGTAGGTGTGCGTGAGTGTCCGCCGTTGGCGAGCGCCACGACGCAGTGACGGGGTTCCGGCCCCGAGCCAAGACGTAAACCCAACACCGATGCGCCCCCATGCGGACGCTGCGGTGACGGAGGCGATCCATGAGTGACATTCTCGTTGTTGAAGACGAAAGCATCATCCGCTCCGCTCTGAAACGACTGCTCGAACGACATCAATACACTGTCACCGAAGCCGAATCTGTTACCGAAGCCAGCCAGCACGAACTCAACCGTTTCGACCTCATCATCACCGACCTGCGCCTGCCCGGGGCTCCCGGCACCGAACTGATCGACATGGCCAAGGGCATACCGGTGCTGATCATGACCAGTTACGCCAGCATGCGCTCCGCCGTGGACGCCATGAAAATGGGCGCGGTCGACTACATCGCCAAACCCTTCGATCACGAGGAAATGGTTCGTACCGTCGGTCGCATCGTGGACGCTCAGCGCAAACAGAAAGTCCGCATCGAAGGGGACGACACCGAGGAAGGCGACGAACACCAGCCGCATTCAACCCTGGGTGACCTGGTGGGCAGCTGCGAAGCCATGCAACGTCTCTACCGTCGCATCAAGCGGGTCGCCCCGGCGGATGTGACCGTCCTGATTCACGGTGAATCCGGTACCGGCAAGGAACTGGCCGCTCGCGCCATCCATCAGCTCAGCCCGCGCCACGACCAGGCCCTGGTCAGCGTCAACTGCGCCGCCATTCCCGAGAGCCTGATCGAATCCGAACTCTTCGGCCATGAAAAAGGCGCCTTCACCGGCGCCACCGCCACCCGTCAGGGTCTGGTGGAAGCGGCCGAGGGCGGCACCCTCTTCCTCGACGAGATCGGCGAACTGCCGATGGAAGCCCAGGCCCGTCTGCTGCGTGTACTGCAGGAAAACGAAGTGCGCCGCGTCGGCTCCGTCCACGCCCGCACCGTCGATGTCCGCCTGATCGCCGCGACCCACCGCAATCTGAAACAACTGGTGAAAGAAGGCCGCTTCCGCGAAGACTTGTACTATCGCCTGCAGGTCATCGAAGTCACCCTGCCGCCGCTACGCGAACGCGGCCAGGACGTCATTGAAATCGCCGAACACCTGCTCGCCAAGCATTCCCGCCGCCTGAAAATGGAACACCCCGTCGTGCTGACCAAAACCGCCCGCAAGGCGCTGGTGAAGTACGACTGGCCGGGGAACGTGCGCGAGCTGGAGAACGCCATTCAGCGTTCGCTGATCCTCTGCGACAACGGCGAAATCGGCACCGAGGAACTCGGCGTCGACCAGGGTGACTGGCAAATTCCGGACACCCTGGTCAACCAGGACACCGACACCCCCGAATCCCGAGCCGCCAACGGCAGTAACAACACCGCACCCGACACCGACGAACTCTCCCTCGAAGATTACTTCCAGCACTTCGTCCTCGAACACCAGGACAGCATGTCCGAAACCGAACTGGCCCAGAAACTCGGCATCAGCCGAAAATGCCTCTGGGAACGCCGCCAGCGACTCGGCATCCCCCGCCCCAAGAAAAACGCCAACGGCAGCACCGCAAACGCCACCCAATAAACCTCACGGCTGGCGGGTAGGTTGGATCGGCCGACGCTTCGGTCGGTCCGCAGGTTCCTAATCAAACATCCCCCCGGCCTCTCCCGTGGTTATCGGACAATCCCGCTGTTGGCAGGCAGAACCAAACAGTCGCGCACAACCGACACCGGGGAACCGGCCCAAACGACCGGTCCAACCCACTCAGAACCCGATAACAGACGTTGTTACCGCTAACCGCACATTCGCCGGTAACACTTATTCTGCCGTCGTAACACCGTCATTCCCCGCCAGCCCCAACCTGTTACGTAACAAACCCCAAACATTCGTAACAAGCCTGACACCTTAGGTAACAAGAGCCCGTTTACCAACTGTTTACAGATTAACCACACCTTTATAACTTATTGTTTTTAAAGGATTTTCTATTTCTGGCACACCACCTGCAATCATAAGCGCGCAATGCAGGAACGGCCCTCAACAAAAACAACAACGGGCCACTAAAAAAGCACCCCCGCCCAAAAACAAAAACAAGGGGGTAGCATCACCAAAACCGGGCAATGTATTGAAGAATAAAAAGAACAAGAAGAAGAACAATAACAACAAGAAAAAAAGCAACTAAATAAAAAGCGCAATAACAAACAACAAGAAGAATAAGCCCACATTCCTGTAGTCATGCTGCTAAGAGCCGGCCCCGAGCCGGCTTGCTCGTCTTTAACCTCCCAGTTTTCCCGCTTTGCCCCTCTCGCTTGTACCTCCAATGGGTTTTTTACACCCAAGCCGGATTACGCCTGCGGCTACCGAGACCGGGGTGCCGAACCAGACGTACCATTCCGACCTACGAACTATGTATGTGATTGATGGCTTTGTACCGGTGCTACCACGAATGGCTAGTGTGGGCGGCCAGGGGGTGCTTTGGAAGGGACATCTGAGGCATGGATGCCGAAGCTAAGCGCCCATGGATGGGTTCACAGCGGTCCCCGGAAGAGACTCTCCTGGCAGTCCACACGGGTTAAGCCACAGGTCATACCCCACGAACGTAGAGAATCCGAGCCTCTTCCGCTAAACTGCGCGCTTTCGAACCAAAGCGAGACACAACAATCACCATGGTAGTGGAATGGATCAAACGCTGGTTACCCCAGAGAGCGAACGGCTCCGCTCTGGTATCCATCCCTCGGGACAAACACAGCATCTCCCGTAAGGACATCAGCCACAACGCCCTCAAGGTCCTCTATCGCCTGCAAAACGCCGGCTACGAAGGCTACCTGGTCGGCGGCTGCGTACGGGACCTGCAACTCGGCCTGAAACCCAAGGACTTCGACGTCGCCACTGACGCCACCCCCGAACAAGTCCGCAAACTGTTCAGCAACTCCCGGCTGATCGGCCGCCGCTTCCGCATTGTCCACGTCACCTTTGGCCGCGAAATCATCGAAGTCACCACCTTCCGTGGACGCGCCGACGACGGCGAAGCCGACCCCAACCAGCAAAAACAGTCCGACGAAGGGTTGCTGCTGCGCGACAACGTCTACGGCAGCCTCGAAGAAGACGCCGAACGGCGCGACTTCACCGTCAACGCCCTGTACTACACCCCCAAGGATTTCAGCCTCCAGGCCTACGGCACCGGTCTGACCGACCTCGATAACCGCATCCTGCGCATCATCGGCGACCCGGAAACCCGCTACCGCGAAGACCCGGTCCGCATGATGCGAGCCCTGCGCTTCGCCGCCAAACTGGATTTCGACATCGACCCGGCCACCTGTAACTGCATCCCCGAGCTGGCCCCCCTGCTCAGCCACGTGGCTCCGGCACGCCTGTTCGACGAAGTGCTGAAAATGCTCATGTCCGGGCACGGCCTGTCCACCTGGCGGAAGATGCGCGAATACAACCTGGTCGAACCCCTGTTCCCCGAAACCTTCGCCGCGCTCAAGATCGACAGCGACCGCTACTTCGAAGGCTTTATCGAACAGGCTTTGATCAACACCGACGACCGCATCAACCGGGGCAAACCGGTCACCCCCGCCTTCCTCTACGCCGCCCTGCTCTGGCCGGCCGTGCGCGAGGACGCCGAACACCGCATCGACATGGGTACGCCCGAACAGCCGGCCTGGCAGCAGGCCATGTCCCAGGTCGTCAGCAACCAGGTCCGCAGCATCGCCATCCCCAAGCGCTTCTCCATCCCCATGAAGGAGATCTGGGAACTGCAATTGCGCCTGCCCAAGCGGACGCCCAAACGCGCCGAACAACTGCTCGGCCACCCGCGCTTCCGTGCCGCCTACGACTTCCTGCTGCTGCGCGACAGCGCCGGCGAGAAGCTCGGCGACCTGGCCCAATGGTGGACCGACTACCAGGAACAAAACCCCGACAAACGCGCCACCATGGCCAAGGATGCCAGCCCCAAACGACCAAGACGACGCCGTCGCCGGCGCGCACCCACCGAGGACCAACCGTGACCCGGGCCTACATCGCGCTCGGCAGTAACCTCGGAGTCCCCGAAGACCACCTGAGCGGAGCCCTCGATGCCATCGACGGGCTCCCCGACACCACCCTGGAACAGACTTCTCGCTGGTACCGCACTGCCCCCATCGGCGGCCCGCCCGACCAGCCCGACTTTCTCAACGCCGTCTGCCAAATCGATACCCGGCTCGCCCCTTACGATCTGTTGCACGCCCTACAGCGCATTGAACAGGATTTTGGTCGAGTACGCCTCGAACGCTGGGGACCGCGCACACTCGACCTCGACATCATCCTCTACGGCGACCGGATCCAGAACGACCCCGAACTCACCCTGCCGCATCCCCGGGCCCAAGAGCGAGCGTTCGTGCTGGTGCCATTGGCCGACCTCGATCCGACGGCGGCCATTCAGGGAAAGCCCGTCACAGATTGGTTCTCCAAGGTAGCTGACCAGGCCATCACCCCCATTATTGCCTGAACCTCAAAACTGACACCCGATCACACCCTCAAACCCCACCTCCAACTTGACTTACCCCCACCAAATGGCAACCATTCGCCTCCACCGCGAGAACAGAGCGAGCGAACATGGCCAACACCAAAACCGTCGCAACCATCCAAAAACAGGTTGCCGAAGGAAAGAAGTTCACCGTCCTCACCGCCTACGACGCCTCCTTCGCCCACTGCTTCTCAAAGCTTGGCGTTGACGTATTGCTGGTCGGCGACTCCCTCGGGAACGTCATCCAGGGCCAGGACACCACCCTGCCCGTCACCATGGACGACATGGTCTACCACACCGCCGCCGTAACCCGCGGCAACCAGGGCGCCCTGATCATGGCCGACCTGCCGTTCAACAGCTACGCCAACCTCGACCAATGCCAGGAGAACTCCGGACGCCTCATGCGCGCCGGCGCCCACATGGTCAAACTCGAAGGTGGCGCCTGGCTCTGCGACAGCGTCATCGCCCTCGGCCGGGCCGGCATCCCCACCTGCGTCCACCTCGGCCTCACTCCCCAGTCCGTCAACAAATTCGGCGGATTCAAGGTCCAGGGCCGCGACCAGGACGCCGCCCAGCAAATGATCAACGACGCCATGGCCCTCAGCGACGCCGGCGCGGACATACTCCTGCTGGAATGCGTCCCCTCCGACCTCGCCCGCGCCATCACCGAAGCCGTCCACGTCCCCGTCATCGGCATCGGCGCCGGCCCCAGCACTGACGGTCAGGTCCTCGTCAGCTACGACATGCTCGGTTTCAACCAGAACCGACTGCCCAAATTCGTCAAGAACTACATGGCCGAACCCAACACCCTCGAAAATGCAGTGACAGCCTTTATCGACGACGTCCAAAGCGGGGCGTTTCCGGCGGCGGAACACTGTTTCGACTAGTACGACGAAGCAGTGCCACCGACACCCGGGGCTAGCGCGAGGTGACGAGTGGGACACTGCAATAGATTTGGCGACCATGGCTAGTGCCGGGTGTCGGGTAAGGCACTCCAGGGACGTGGGCAGCAGGGATGCTGCCGCCGAGCCTACATGGATGTATTCACGGCGACCCAGGAGGGCGTTACCCGACATCCGGCACGGGTTCACGGCACCATTCAAACAAGCCTGGGAAAGAACACCATGAAAACCGTAGCCACCTTAGAAGACCTTCGTGCCAACCTGAATGATCTCAGAGCGGGCAACAAGACCGTCGCCTTCGTCCCCACCATGGGCAACCTCCACGAAGGCCACATGAAACTGGTCGACCAGGCCCGGCGCGAAGCCGACATCGTCGTCGCCTCCATCTTCATCAACCCGACCCAGTTCGGCGAAAACGAAGACCTCTCCGGCTACCCGCGCACCCTCGAGGAAGACAAAAAAAAGCTCATCGCCGAAGGCTGCCACCTGCTCTACACCCCCAACAACGCCATCATGTACCCCGAGCCGGACCTCACCCGGGTCGAAGTCAAGAAAATCACCACCCTGCACTGCGGCGCCAGCCGCCCAGGGCACTTCGTCGGCGTCGCCACCATCGTCCTCAAACTGTTCAACCAGGTACAGCCAGACGCTGCCGTGTTCGGCCTCAAGGACTTCCAGCAATTCACTGTCCTGAAAACCATGGTCGACAACCTGTTTCTGCCCATCCGGATGGTCGGCGTCGACACCGGCCGGGCCGACGACGGCCTCGCCCACAGCTCGCGCAACAACTACCTGACCTCCGACGAGCGCGAACGAGCACCGCAGCTCTACCGCATTCTCAAGCAGACCAAGGCGGCCATCGAAGGCGGTGACACGCACTTCGCCCAATTGACGCGCCAGGCCAAGGAAGCCCTGACCCAGGCCGGTTTTACCCCGGATTATTTCAACATCAGCCGCCGACTGGACCTGGAACCGGCCACCGAGGACGACCGCGAACTGGTCATCCTTGCCGCGGCTTTCCTGGGCAAGGCCCGTTTGATCGACAACATCCAGATCGACCGTTGAGACCCTGACCCAAAACCGTCATAATCCGCTCGCCGTCGAACGGGATGGCGGGGAGCCTCGGCACACCCCCTGAAACCGAGGTTCGCAAGCCGATTTTTTGTTCATCGACAACGAGGTATGCGATGGAACTCATCATGCTCAAGGCCAAACTGCATCAGGCCCGTGTGACCCATGCCGTTCTCGACTATGAGGGCTCCTGCGCCATCGGTGGCGACCTGCTCGACATGGCCGGCATTCGCGAATACGAACAGGTGCAGATCTACAACGTCAGCAACGGCGAGCGCTTCACCACCTACGCCATCCGCGGTGAAGAAGGCTCCGGCATCATCTCCGTCAACGGCGCCGCGGCTCACAAGGCCAAGGTCGGCGACACCGTCATCATTTGCGCCTACGCCAACCTGGACGAAAAAGAGCTAGACACCTTCAAGCCGCGCATGCTCTACATGAACGCCGACAACACCGTCAGCCATACCAGCAACGCCATTCCCGTCCAGCTCGCCTGAACCCCTATCTTGTAGGAGCGCACGCCGTGCGCGATCGACTCTGCCGTGACACCGCCGGTGTCGCGCACAGCGTGCGCTCCTACAGTACGCAATTCTCTTTCTTTGTCGCAAACTTCCAAAAACCAGTGGTTTTTAGCCCTATTTTGTAATTAAATTACACACTTCCCAGCAAATTCTCACTTGAAGACGGCCAACCCGACGTCCATACCGTCTCTAAAGCCAACAAGAACCCTGGAAGGTACCGATGTCATATAACCCCACCGATTTGTCGACCTGGAAAAAACTGACCGAACACCACACCACTGTCGAACCCCTGCACCTGCGTGATTTATTCCGCGAAGACAGCCAGCGTGGCGAGCGCTACACGCTACAAGCCGCCGGCATCGAACTGGACTACTCCAAGAACCGCGTCACCGACGAGACCCTGAACGAACTGATGGGCCTCGCCCGCGAAGCCAAGCTGCCCGAGGCCATCAAGGCCATGTTCGAAGGCCAGGTCATCAACCGCAGCGAGAACCGCCCGGCCCTGCACATCGCACTGCGCAACCGCAGCAACCGCGCCATTAACGTCGGTGGCGAGAACATCATGGACACCGTCAACGCCACCCTCGCGAAGATGCGTTCATTCGCCGAGGCGGTGCACAGCGGCGAATTCGCCGGTCACACCGGCAAAAAACTGCGCACCATCGTCAACATCGGCATCGGCGGTTCCTTCCTGGGTCCCAAAGTCGTCTCGGACGCCCTCAAGCCCTACTGGCAGGACGGCTACGACCTGAAGTACATCGCCAATATCGACGGCACCGACGTCACCGAGGTGTGCAAGGACCTGGACCCGGAAACCACCCTGTTCATCGTCGCCTCCAAGAGCTTCGGTACCCTGGAGACCCTCAAAAACGCCAAGGCCGCACGGGAATGGTTCTTCCAGCAGGGTGGGAAGCCCGAACAGGTCAGGAACCACTTCGTAGCCGTCTCCACCAACATCGAGGCCGCGACCGACTTCGGCATCGATCAAGCCAACATGTTCCCGATGTGGGACTGGGTCGGCGGGCGTTACTCGCTCTGGTCCGCCATCGGCCTGGCTCAATCCATCGTGCTCGGCTTCGACACCTTCGAACAACTGCTCAGCGGCGCCCACACCATGGACGAGCATTTCCGCACTGCCGGCCTCGAACACAACCTGCCGGTCATCCTCGGCATGTTGGGCGTCTGGTACCATAATTTCTTCGGGGCGGAATCACACGCTGTTCTGACCTACGACGAATACCTCAAAGACCTGCCCAACCACCTGCAGCAGGTCGACATGGAGTCCAACGGTAAAGCCGTCACCCAGGCTGGCGAAGCGGTGGACTGGCAGACCGGCCCCATCATCTGGGGCGGCACCGGCACCAACGGCCAGCACGCTTACCACCAACTGCTGCACCAGGGCACACGCCTGAACCCGGCCGACTTCATCATGCCGCTGCAAAGCCACAACCCGGTCGCCGACCACCATCAGTGGCTGTTCGCCAACTTCCTGGGCCAGCAACAGGCCATGCTGGAAGGCAAGACCGAAGCCGAAGTGATGGACGAACTGAAGGCCAAAGGCCTCGGCGACTCCGAGGCCCGCGAATTGGCGCCGCACAAGGTGATTCCGGGCAACCGCCCCTGCAACGCCATCACCTTCGAGAAGGCCACACCGGAAGTCGTCGGCGCCCTGATCGCCATGTACGAACACAAAGTGTTCGTTCAGGGCGTCATCTGGGGCGTCAACAGCTTCGACCAATGGGGTGTGGAACTGGGCAAAGTCCTCGGCAACAGCGTCTTCGAAGCGCTCGGAAACGGCGAAACCGACGACTACGACAGCTCCACCGCCAACCTCATCCGCAAATTCCGCAAGGCCAACAACATCTAACGCCTCCACCGGTCTTATTCCCTCTCCCTCTGGGAGAGGGGTAGGTGGTCCGACACTTCGGAGAGGGTCTGCTTGAAGTTTTCACACTCCTGGATAGGGGCAGGTAGTCCGACACCCTGGAGAGGGAGAACTCCCAAGAACCTGCCCAAACAGGTCACATATTACTCACCAAACTCAACACCTACCCCAAAACCGTCAAAAACCCGTCATCGCACTTAAAGTAATTTCTAGATAAGGTTGCATCGCCAACAAAACCACATAAAATCAACCTAACTGCGATGTAGTTCACACAGTCAGCACGGACAGCTTGCGTTGTTCACAAAAAACACGCCCCACCGAACAGGACGCGAACAGGTCGACTACACTTAAAGCAGGCAAATACACTGTTCAAACGGGACGGATTTAGAATGATGAAACAACAGAAAGGTTTTACGCTGATCGAACTGATCATGGTGATTGTGATTTTGGGGATTTTGTCGGCGTTTGCTTTGCCTCGGTTTGTCGACTTAAGCAGCGATGCTAGAACCTCTGCGCTTGAAGGTGCGATAGGGTCTGTTAAATCTGCCCGAGGAATCGCTAGAGCTGCGTGTCTGTCTGATAGCGGTTGTGACGAATCAGCAAGCGGTGAGACAGTCACAATGGATGGTACTTCTGTTGATATGGAAAACGGCAACCCTGCCGCTGCCGCTGGTGGAATTGATGTAGCTGCTCAAATCGCTGACGATTTTGTATTGGGCACCCCAAGTGGTACAGCACCGAATAGAACCGTGGTTATTTCCGCTGATGACGGTTCAGGTAGTGCAGTGGCAAACTGCAATTTCACATATGACGAAAGCGACGGTTCAACTTCATCTGTAACTACAACCGGTTGCTAATAAACTGGTCGTACTTATGACGACCAATTTTATCTGGTGGGCAGTAGTTTCACTGCTCACCAGAGTATATCAAAATGACTTACTCTAGCCCCATTCACAAATCAGGCTTCACTATCATAGAATTACTGATAGTAGTTGTTTTATTGGGAATCACATCAAGCATTATCGTACCACTTTTCTTCAATTCAAGTTCCTCATTTAACGTACACCAAGAATTCCAAAGCGCCCTCACCTACACCCGTAACCGCACCCTTACCAGCCAATGTAGCCATGAAGTCCGCCTGACCACCAGCGGTTGGTCTGTCCTACGTGACAGCGACTGCCAGATTGACACTAGCGGCTGTCCGTTGGAATTGAACGTGTCCGTTTCAGACCCGTACGGTGACTCTTTGACCGGCGGCGCCAGTACAGCAAGCCTACAGCGATTAATCTTCACGCCGGATGGAAGGCTTTATCAACGGAACTCCGGCTCAGGGTGCACCACGTTGCCGTCAAGTGTAGTTAGTGCTGGCACTACACTCGCCATTACACCCAGTGCGACGCTTCGCCTGGATGGGTTAACCGCCTATGCTGCCATTCAATGATTCGACTACTGTGGAAACGGGCTCGGAATGCGATTTAGCCCAGAGACACTCCTTGGTTGGGCAGTCCCTCTCAAACTGCACTCCCATAATGGTACGGAAACAACTTGGTGTTTCGCTGGTTGAACTGATCATTGCGATCATCATCATCGGCATTTCCGCCACAGCGCTACTACAGAGTTTGGGATTTCAAGTGGTATCCAACGTCGATCCCATGCTCCGTAGCCAGTCGCAGTTGCTGGCCCGGCAGTTTCTCAGCGAAGTAACCTCCAAATCCTATTTCGATCCATCGTCCGACCCGCGCACCAACCCTACGCTTTCCAACGCCGCCGCTTCAGCCAGCCTCCAGGACCAAACCGCAAGTACGGCGGGCCAGCCGCGTAGCAATTGGGATAATGTCTACGAATACCACGGCTACGACAGCGGATCCGGCGGGATCGAGGATGTTCAGGGCAATTCGATCAGTGGCCTGGAAAATTATCGTGTAGCGGTGCATATCGACATCAGTGATGCGCTGCAATTGGGAGGCGTCCAAAACAGCAGCGGCTGTCCCGCCAAGGTGATGCAGATCGAAGTGACTACCACCGACCCGCGCGGTCAGACCACGACCTTGAACGGCTATCGGACCAGCTACTGGGAAGCGGATTCACCATGTTGATGCCGACCCACCAACACCGTGGCTTCACCCTGGTCGAACTGATCATGGTCATCGTTATCATGGCCATCATCGCGGCCGTTGTCGCTCCGTTGATTGGAGGAAAGTATGGCGCAGTCATTCAATCCACCGAACGGGCAAAATGGGTTCAACAGGCCGAGATCGGCTTTTTCCTAATGCGGAGGGACTTGGCTCGGGCGGTTCCGAACTCAGTATTCACCAGCGGAACTAGTGGCGGGAATGATCAGATTGCTGAATTCCTTTTCCGGGACTTGGGAGAACCGGATTTCGCATACCGCTACCGACACAGGCAGTTCAATCCCTGGGATCGTCTCCAACCCAACAATGACAGCAGTTTCGATGTATTTGGCTCTCCTGGCGAATACGGCCCCCATACGGGCCTTGCCCAACCGCCATTGTACGTCAGCATTGGTGCGGAGTCGGCTGCGGACGTTAGGTCGTCCTGGGAGAACCTGTTTACCAGCCCTGATGGCGATATTGCACCGGTTGGCGACATTACGAATCAAGCCGGCGAAAATGGAAATCCAATCGCCAACGTCACCATTGACCATGATGACGACGGCTCAGCGGACAATCACGACTTTGATGGTCATTCGCCGCACTATCGAGCCTACTTCACCAATGGCCCCGTCGCCTATCGGTGTTTAGATGGTCAGTTGCAGCGCATCCATGGCTACAATGTGCTTTCAAATCAACCACTGGCGACCCGACTCTCAAGTATCCGAACAGGAAACAACCCGGTGGTCAGTCGGGCTCTCGACAATGTGTTGTCTTGTTCGTTTCGGGTGATTCCCGGCCAGAGTTACCAGCCTCCGTCACTGGAGGTCATGCTGGAAATCGGAGAAGGTTCGGAGTCAATCCGTCTGATTGACACCATACAGTTGGAGAACGGCGCATGAACCAACCGAATCGTCAGTCCGGTGTAGCGCTGGTAGCCGCTATCTTCCTGATCGTCGTGATCGGAGGGGCCGTTACGTTGCTGGCCTCGCTAGCCGTTCGTAATACGGCTCAATCGACACAAACATTGTTAAGTATCCGGGCTCAATCTGCTGCGCAAGCTGGCCTTGAGATGGCCGTTCAACAACTGGTGGAATCCGAAACCTGTGGTTCGGTTACGAGCACACTGACACCTGCGGCTCTACCTGGCTTTACAGTCACCATCAACTGCAACAGCGCCGATTATGGTCGTCCGTCTCAGTCGTTCACCCTATTTTCGCTGACGGCAACGGCCAGCTATGGTAATCCAACCGATTCTGATTATGTTTGGACCGAGATCAATGCAACCGTTGAACTGTAAGACCGCGTCGCGCGCCGTGCGGTCTATCCCGAGCGGATCCCGAATCGCGTTAATGGCGTTGCTATTGCTGATGGGGGCTACCATTCAAGCGGCTACCTATACATTGCCATCGAGCACAGGCCCGTTCAACAACTGCACCGTCAACGGCGGCACGATGAACTGCTCGGGAAATCTCAGCCTGGGCAACGGCGACACCATACTGCTCAACCAGGACGTTTTCGTCGAAGTCAATCAGTCCATCAGTATCGGCAACAATTTCGAGGTCAATACCACCGGTGACTATTCGCTGACGTTTTATGCTCACGGGAATATCAACGTCGGCAACAGCCTGCTGGCCAACACAACCCTTCGCGCCGATGGAAGCATCAGTGTCGGAAATTCAGCCACAATCACCGGTGATATTCAGGCTGGCGGCGCTGTAAATGCCGGAAACAATGCGAATATCAATGGCGATATCACGGCAGGAGGCAATCTGAGCCTGGGCAACGGTTCTACAGTCAACGGAACCTGCAGCGCATCCAGCGGAAATTATCCACCCTATTGCTCGGCCTCGCTACCGGCCACGTTCGCTTATTTTCCCTTAAATGAAGATCAAGCCTGGAACGGCGCGGCTGGCGAAATCGACGATATGCTCGGCAATGCTAATGTCGCTCGGGCCATAGGTAACGCCCAAAACGGTAGCGTTGACGGAGCCTCTGCTTGCCGTGGCGGACAGATTCCCCTGAACACCTCGGACAATCAGGACGCACTGGATACCGGCATCGACCTCGATGCGTCACTCGGGAACACCGGCACCATCAGCTTCTGGTACCTCGGCAATAGCAGCAGCGGCGACCGTCAATTGGTGGATGCCTCGCAAGGAGACAAGTATTTCCACCTGACGTTGAATGGCAGCGGCGCGCCCTCCTTCCGCATGGAGGACAGCAGCGACGACGACTTCCAAGCCGATTCCGGCACCGGTCTGGACACTACACAGTGGCACCACTTCACCATCACCTGGGATTTGAATGCCGACGAAATCAACCTTTATGTCGATGGCAGTCTGGTAGCAAGCGATTCGTTCAACTCGAACAATACGATGCCCAATTTCGACACCGTCTACTTCGGCGACAATAGAAGCGGCTATGTGCCGGGTACATCAACCAACGACTCGGCAAATGGTTGGTTCGACGATATTCGTTTCTTCAACGACGTTCTCGATGCGAGCGAGGTTCAAACCGTCCGCGATATCAATCGAGATTGCACAACGCCGACACCGCCGAACCAGTGTTTCGACTTCGAGGACGGTTCCCTGTCCGGTTGGTCCGTCAACTCGTCGGGCGGCGATGCCGGCGTCAACACCGATACGGGTAGTAACGCCTTGTTTACCCAGGGTGGAGAGGTCGCCGTCACCAGCCCTATTTACGACACAACGGCCGGCGAAGTCACTGTTAGCATGACGGTCCAGCGCGGTGACGACGCGTTCAGCGAAGACCCCGACAACAATGAGGATCTTGAAGTCGGGTACCTGAACAGTTCAGGCACCTGGGTGACGCTGGAGACCTTCACCGGCAGTGGCACACCCGGCGAGGTATTCGACCGAACTTACACCTTGCCCGCGAATGCCCGTCACAATGGTTTTCAGCTCAGAATCAGGCAAACAGCCGGCAACAACGGCGATTTTGACTACTGGCATATCGACGACATTTGCATTTCGATCGCCAGCAGCGCGACACCCATCCGGGAATACCGTTTCGATGAGACCACCTGGAGCGGCACATCGGGCGAAGTGGTGGACAGCATCGGTGGGCTGAACGGCACGGCATTGAATAGCGCCGTCACGGTTGATCCGGGACAGATTTGCCGCGCCGGCGATCTGAGTGGCAACAATGTCGTGCAAGTACCAGAGCTGAGCGAACTTAGAACCACGGCTTCCCTGAGTTTCTGGATAAAAACAACGGCTGGTTATACCGGAAACAATACATCCTGGGCCGCACCCGCAGTGACGGGTGTCGAGGAATCCGGAGGTGGAGACGACATTTTCTGGGGCTGGATCGATGCATCCGGCCGTATCGGCATCACCAAAGGAAACACCAATGATGCCCGTTCCTCTACGGCCATCAACACCGGCAATTTTCACCATATTGTGCTGACCTGGGACCACACCAGCGGCGCTTCCAAGGTTTATGTCGATGGTCAGCTTGAGGCAACGGGTACCACCGAAGCGGGCAGCGTAACCAACACGTTCGATCAGATCGGCGCGGTCCCTCACACCAATGGCAACAATACCAACTACCTGGATGCCGAATTGGATGAAGTGTTGATTTATGACCAGATCCTGACCGATTCACAAGTGTCGGGCCTTTACGATTTACAAAATAACGGCCGGAATCTGGATGACACGGTACGCTCCTGCCCGACCGACGCCACTTGTGTGACCGACAACTTTAATCGGTCGGATCTGGGCTCTGACTGGGCGGTTACGGAGCGATCCTCCAGTTCGGATTATCTACCCGGCATCGTGAACGGTCGACTTAGAATCACTCCGGCTGTGGGATACATATCCACGGCTGCAACCCTGATGCGACTGTTCCCCAGCGCCGGCAACCGTGTTGAGGTTGAGTTCGATTACTACGCCTACGGCGGCGGCTCAAACGGCGCCGACGGCGTAACGCTGGCGTTTTCCGATTCCCAGATCACGCCTCAACCAGGCAGCTTTGGCGGGTCACTGGGCTACGCCCAACGCAATGGCAGCGACAACGTCGGCTTCGCCGGCGGCTGGGTCGGCATTGGCCTCGACGAGTACGGTAACTTCCTGACCAGCAACGAAGGCCGGCAAGGGGGATTCTCCAGTCGGGTTCGTGAAACCGTCACCATTCGCGGCGAAGGCTCGGACAACAGCGGCTACAACTACATCACCTCGAACGGTATCCCGCCCGGATCGAGCAGTCCGCCGTCCTCACTGAGTCCGTCGGTGCAAAATTCCAATGGCCATCGATATCGCATTATCATCGACCACAGCAATGGCACCAACGCCTGGCTCACGGTTGAACGGGATACCAACAACGACGGTACCTACGAAGAAACCGTGATTTCTCAGTTCGACATGCTGGACCACAATGCCGGTATCCCGAATAAAATGTATCTGACCATTACCGGGTCTACCGGCGGCAGCAACAACAATCATGAGATCGACAACTTCAGCGTTTGTGCAAACACCATTGAACCAGTCGAGCCGCAGATCCACCACTATGAACTCGAACGACAAACGGACCAGGGGCTAACCTGCGAACCGCTTCCCATCACGGTTAGAGCCTGCCTGGACGAAAACTGTACCACCCAGGTGTCCGACCCGGTGGATACCACATTTACACCGAGCGACGGCTGGGTCGGAGGCGCCGCCAAAACCGGCTACAACAGCGGCTCGACTTTCGACTTCGTTCGAAATACGACAGGGACATCCCAACTGGGCGTGTCCTACTCCAGCCCGTCAATTGCCCCCTTATCCACTGAACCGGTTCAGTGCTATCTGGGAGCGGCCAAACAACCGGACTGCAATGTGGACTTCGTCAATGCCGCTTTTCAGTTCTTCGACGGCAACATACCTGGGACCCCGGCAACCGGCGTTTTCGATCTGGTCGCCGGGGCGGCATCCAGCGATCTGTACATCCGAGCGGTCCGCACGGATCCAGACACCGGCGTGTGCCAACCGGCCTTTCCTGACGGTACGACTGTCGACCTGACCTTGGGCACTACCTGCACCCAACCCGGAAGCTGTGCATCGGGCCAGCAAGTATCCTGGAACAGCACGCCACTGCCGAATCCGGAGAATCCGATATCGGGCTCCAGTACACAGTCCGTGCCGGTCACCTTTCAGGGAAATTCAACAGCATCCTTTCAGTTGACCTCCCCGGATGTTGGGGTACAGACCTTATCAGCCGAATCTCCGCCTATGGACGATGCTGATGGCAACCCAACAGGGGATACGATCACGGGTGCCGTTTCTATCAGAACCCGCCCAGACCGTTTGTCTCTTATCGATTTAGTGGGAAGCCACGGAAATAACGATGGATCTTCAAAGTTTGAAGACGCTGGCCGACCTTTTTCGCTGGCACTTGAGGGCCTGGATATCAATGGAAACGCGACAGCGAGTTTCGGGCGATTAGCCGGTGATTTCGACATTGACTGGGGCGACACGACACTGAATGGTCCAACGGGCGGAAACCTGGGTGACTTGATCGGCGACAGCCTCAACACGTCCTCCAGCAGCCAATGGCAGGATGGTGGAGCCCGATTGATCCTTCCTCAGAGCAATGGACTGTCATATCACGAAGTTGGCTCCATTAGTCTTGTGGCCACACTCACGGATTTCCTGGGGTCAGGCGAGACCATTACCAGCCAACCGCAAACAACCGGTCGGTTCGTGCCCGCCTATCTCGACATTGCCCCAACAGCCGCCAGTTACAGCTGGGGCAGTACCGGCTCCGCGTATCAGGGCTACACCGAATCCATGACCAACATTACCGTAAACGTAAGGTCGTACGATATCGACGGTGATCCGTTAAACAACTACGACGGTAGTGCCTTTAACTGGTCGCCCTTAACCAACAACTGGCTTTCAAAGCCTGGAACCTTGGCAGGAACAGGAGACACCCTCGAATCGACCTTAACCTGGTCGATTGGAGACAACGGCGACTTTGACGGTGTCGTCACATTGTCGGCCAGCGACATAGAGGTCTTGTGGAATCGAAGTTCAGGAGCGGGAACGCCAGACAACGACGACACACCACAAACCGTCAGCGAATTCTTTGTATCCGAGGCAAACCTGACGGACAGCGACGGCGTGTGCTATCAACTGTCAGTGGGCGGCGCCTGCCAACCGCTGACACTGAACCTTACCGACAGGACGCTGTATTATGCGAGAGCTCGACTGCCTGAATTCGTCGATGCCTCATCCACCGATGCGTTCATACCGGTCGAGCTGGAATACTTGTCCGGGTTTGACAGCGGAGACGCTCTGTTCACTCTTCAAACCAGCGAAAACACCCTGGATTCTGCGGTATTTATGGGCCTGACCCATTCAGGGACAGACTATTGCCCCTCAGGGGAAGATACCACCTGCCAAGCGGTGGCGGATTCAGCGAGCTTTTCCGGGCCGGATGGCACGGGCTCGACGCTGTCGGGTGGCGCAGGTTTATTTTCAGTTTCAGCTCCCAGTGCCATCAATCACAATGTTGGCGTGACATTGGACACTCCTGACTGGTTGCATTGGGACTGGGATGGCGAGCCCCTCACTCAGATGTCAGACAGTTCTACACTTATCCTGTTCGGTAACTATCAGGGGCGTCCGCCTATATTGTTTACAAGGCCGGGATATCGATAAATAACGCTTGCCCCTCTCCGACGCAACACTAACCCCTCCCCCAGCGGGAGAGGGGAACCTACTCCCCATAGCCTAAGCCTCTCCCAGCGGGAAAGGGTTCTACAATTCTTCCATTGGGAGTGACTTCTACCCCAACGGCCACAACCGCCGCCGCCCCTCGACTGGCGGCTCACTGACGAACCGCACCAGGCCGTCGTAGTCGAACCCTCGCCAATCGGCCAGGTATTGTCGAATCAGGGACTCCCCCGGTATCCCGACCGGCACCAGCGCCTCGCGCCGGTCCTTACCGGTCAGATGCCAATAGCACTGCTCCCCCCGGGCGAACACGTCCACTTCGGCCAGGTCGGCCAAATCCAGCTCGGTGCGCGTGGAGGCATTGCGGGTGTAGATCATGTGGTCCTGGTTCAATTGCACGGCGGGTGCGGTTGGCGTCACGGTCGGGTTCCTCAGGGTCAATGCTCGGTTCATTGGGCGTCGAAATTGGGCAGGCCGTCGAGCGGATCCTCCGGCTCATCCTCCAGGCGCCTGACCAGAATGGTGGTCCGACGGTTTTGCGCCCGGCCTTCGGCGGTGTTGTTGTCGGCGACGGGGTAGCGGTCGCCTTGGTAATCGGTGAGGATCATGTTCGGGTCCAGGCCGTTGTTCACCAGGTAGTCGGTCACCTTGTTGGCGCGGCGTTCGGACAATCGGCGGTTGTCGTAGCGGGTGCCCACGTTGTCGCTGTGGCCCACCACTTCCAGGCTGAGAATCTTGTCATCGGCCTGAACATAAGTGATCAGATCGTCCAGAGTGGAACGGGCCGCGGCATCCAGAACGTCGCCGCCGCTCGGGTAGTTGATCACCGTGCGTTCGATCTGGGCGAAATTGACCGGCAGCAATCCTGCGCTGCAGGCTAGGTAGTCGTTGTAGTAGCCCTTGAAATCGACCGGCGACAGCTGCACCCGGATCGATTCGGAGCCGTACTTGGCCTGGCGCGTAAAGGTCGGCGCCATGCCATTGCCCAGTTCGGCCATCATGCGCCGGGCACGATCCGGTTCCACTCGGACGGTGATGCGGCGGTCACGTACCGGTACATACCCCAGTTCGCTGGTCAGGGCGCTGGACCGCCAGTCCGGTGCCTGAATGGTCAGGGCCGCATGCCCTCGGGCCATCAGCTTGCGAGTGGGCCGCAGGTAAAATTCCAGTTCTCGGCCCGCTTCGTGAAAGAACACCGCCATGCCGTACTGGGAAATCGGCTGGATGAACTTGCAATAGAACTCGTTGCCGTCGATTTGCCAGTCGGTATCGGTCAGTCCGGTACCAAACGAGGCTGCCCGGGTCGGCAATGCCAGGCATAGCCCGAACAGACACAGCAGGGCCCAACGGCCAGTTTTGGCCGTCGAACAGGGTATGCGGGACAGAGCTTGCCGTCCGGTCATCGAAACACTCCGAAAAAGTGACACTGTCGTTTTCCCCAGCAAACGCCTTGCCATCATCCCCCAGTTCATTAAGATGACCCCAAATTCCCTGGTCTGGAGCGCGCGTGTCGCACCCCGATGCCCACTGGCTGCTGTCGCAGCGTTTTCGCGGTTATTACCCTGTTGTTATTGATGTCGAAACGGCCGGTTTTAATCCCAAAACCGATGCGTTACTGGAAATCGCGGCCGTTACCCTGAAAATGGACGCCGATGGCTGGCTGGAACAGGACAAATGCCTGTTCTACAACGTCGAACCTTTCGAGGGGGCCAACCTGGAAAAGTCGGCCCTGGAATTCACCGGGATCGACCCGTACAACCCACTGCGCGACGCCGTCGATGAGGGCGCCGCCCTGAAGAGCATCTTCAAGATGGTCCGTCACGGCATGAAGGACAACGAGTGCAAGCGGGCCATTCTGGTCGGTCACAATGCCACCTTCGACCATTCCTTTGTCATGGCGGCGGCCGAGCGGGCCAGCATCAAGCGCAACCCCTTCCACCCCTTCTCGACCTTCGATACTTCGGCCCTGGGCGGCCTGGTCTACGGCCAGACCGTGCTGAAAAAAGCCTGTCAGATGGCGGGGATTGAATTCAGCGACCGCGAAGCCCACAGTGCGGAATACGACACCCGCAAGACAGCGGAACTGTTTTGCGACATGGTCAACCGCTGGAAGCAGTTGGGCGGCTGGCCGGTGGTCGAGGATGAATCCTTCATCGAACAACAGGAGATGCGCTCATCATGAAATGCATGGCCGATCTGTGTGTTATTCCCATGGGCGAAGGAGTCTCGGTCCGCAATGAAGTCGCCGCCTGCGAACGCATCCTGCAACGCTTTCCCATCGAGACCCATCTGCACGCCTACGGCACCAATCTGTACGGCGATTGGGACGATGTATTCGCCGCCATCAAAGCCTGCCATGAAGAACTGCATCAGGCCGGCGTGGTCCGGCTGACCTCCACCATCAAGGTCGGAACCCGGACCGATAAGGACCAGACACCGGACGAAAAGCGCCGTGTTGTCGAAGACTTGTTGAACGAGGGCCGTTGATACGGCCCCCTAGCGTCCCATCACCTTAGAAATCCGATAATCACACCCATCAGAATAAACGTCAGGCTCATGTAGCCGATGTTGATCAGATAGAGTTTCATCGACTGCCGCTCGAACAGATAATTGATCCCCAGCCCGATGGCGAAAAACATAGACGCCAGCGCTCCCACTTGAACGCCGTTGAAGGCGGAACCGTCATCGGCCATGAACAGGAAGATGATGGCGGCGATCAGCTCCAGCAGCGTCGCCGTGCCCATGATCAACCCCATGTTGGCATCCGCGATTTTCTCATCCGTCAATCCGGTCTCGGCTTGCCAGGCCTTACCCAGCAAAGGGCCGTACCAGAGGGCTCCCAGGCCCATGCCCACCACGGTTACGACAATCACCGCCACGATGTCCATCACCACGAGCGCTCTCCTCTTCGGCAAACAGGTGTTCGAACAGCATAGGAGGAAACGGGCGGGAGGGAAAGAGAGGGGTGGTGACCGCTAGGGCCACCACCGGTTGGATCAGTCCGGGGAGGATTCGGACGCGGTTTTCTTGGCCGGGGCCTTGGCCCGCGACTTGGCAGGACGGCCGTTGTGCCAGACGATCTTGCTCTTGTTGCGGGCGAATTCGTCAAACGCGAAGTCGTCCACGGTCAGCATCTCCAGCACTTCGGCTTCATAGCCGGCCATGAAGTCCCGGTCTTCCTCGCTGATCAGGCCGGCCTCATTGGCCGCCTCAAAGCGTTGCTCCGGGTGCAGCGCCGTCATCGGCAGCTCGCCTTTGGCGTAGGCTTTATCGACCGTCTTGTACAGCTCGGCCGCGCGCTTGTTGTTCTTCAACAGGGCATTGTAGTGGGCCAGCGGGTTGGACTGCTCACCGTCGTCGGCCTGCCAGGTATCTTCCAGCAGATAATCCCGCAGCGGGCTGTCGTTGCTGACGTCGCGCGCGATGCGGGTCGCCAATTCATCGGATGGCATCTTCCAGCGTTTGCCGAACGGCATGACGATCGGCCGCACCAGGCGGGCGACACCGCGATTCGGCAGGTTGTGCAACACTTCGTCCAGCGCCAGTTCCGACCGGTGCAACAGGAACTCGCAGCTGTAGCGCATGATGGCTTCCTCGCCCGGCACCTTGCGGCCCTCATGCCACTGCTTGAGCACCATGGACGTCATGTACAGGTTCGACAGCACATCGCCAAGCCGGGCCGACAGCATCTCGCGCAGCTTCAGGGAGCCGCCCAGGGTACCCATGGCCACGTCCGACATCAGACTGAAGGCGGCGCTGAAGCGGTTGACCGCCTTGGCATAGCGGGCGGCGTCGCCGTAAAACGGGTTCTCGCCAGCCCCGACACCCAGGGCACCGGTCAGGGCCCGGGCCACGTTGCCGGCCGCCATGCCGATGTGACCGAAAATCGCCTTGTCGAAGGCGCGGATATCGTTCGCATCCTTGGCTTCCAGCTCTTTCAGCACCCAGGGGTGACAGCGGATCGCGCCCTGACCGAAGATCATCAGGCTTCGGGTCATGATGTTGGCGCCTTCCACGGTGATCGAAACCGCCGAAGACGAGTAGCCAATGCCCAGGTAGTTGCGCGGCCCCAGCGTGACGGTCTTGCCGCCATGCACGTCCATGCCGTCGGAGAGGATGGTACGCTGGAATTCCGTCAACTGACTTTTCAGAATCGCCGACGGTACGGCGGGTTTCTCGCCGTTGTCGATCATGTTGGCGGTGTGCAGGACGGTTGCCCGTGCGATGTAACTCATCGACGCCATGCGTGCCAAGGGCGCCTGAACGCCTTCCATATCGGCCACCGGCAGGTTGAACTGGCGGCGGATGCGGGTAAAACCGCCGGAGAGACCGGTGACGTAGCGCCCGGTACCGCTGGCGCCGGACGGGAGTGTGATGCAACGCCCAACCGACAGGCATTCGACCAGCATGCGCCAGCCTTGGCCGGCCATGTCGGTTCCACCGATGATCCAGTCCAGCGGAATAAAGACATCCTTACCCTTGATCGGCCCGTTCATGAAGGGGCTGCCGATCGGGAAGTGGCGACGGCCGATTTCCATGCCGTCGGTATCCCGGGGAATCAGGGCGGCGGTGATGCCGATGTCCTCGGTATCGCCGAGTAATTTGTCCGGATCGAACATGCGGAACGCCAGGCCAACCACGGTGGCGATCGGCGCCAGGGTGATCCAGCGTTTTTCGAAGTTGAGCCGCACACCCAGCACTTCCTCGCCGTTGTGCATGCCTTTGCAGACGATGCCGGTATCCGGAATGGAGGTCGCGTCCGAGCCGGCGCGCGGACCGGTCAGGCCGAAACAGGGTATCTCGCGGCCATCGGCCAGGCGCGGCAGGTAGTAGTCTTTTTGCTCCTGGGTACCGTATTTGACCAGCAGCTCGCCCGGGCCCAATGAATTCGGTACGCCGACGCACACCATCAGGGTTTCGTTAAAGGCCAGCTTCTGCAATACGGCCGATTGCGCTTTGGCGGAGAACCCGAGACCGCCGTATTCCTTCGGAATGATCATGCCGAAGAACTTTTCTTTCTTCAGAAATTTCCACAGGTCGGCGGGCAGATCGGCGCGTTCGTAGGCGATGTCCCAGGGGTTGCACATGCCGGCCGCGACGCTGCACTGATGGTCGAGAAAGGCTTGTTCTTCTTCGCTCAATATCGGAGTCCGATTGCTGAGAAAGGTTTCCCAGTCCGGCTGGCCGGAAAACAGCTCCCGGTCCCAACTGACGGTACCGGCTTCCAGAGCGACCCGCTCGGTGTCGGAGACTTTAGGTGCGACCTTTTTGAATGTTGAGAACAGGCGCGGGGTCAACCAGCTGTTGCGAACGCCGGGCAGGCCGGCCACGACGACGGCTGCACCGGCGAGCAGAAAGAGCACGCCCAGCAAGGGGCTGTTGAACAGAAAGGCGACCACGGTCAGGCCCGCCAATGCCACAACCGAGGCACCGGCACCCATTTCGCGGCGCAACACGGCCAGCATGACCACGGCGGCCACGATCAAGACCAATAGATGATTCATATGAGACTCCCAGTCAGACAATGTCCACTAAAACAACTGTTTGAAACTTAGCGACTTAAACGGGAAGTTGCCAACATCCAGATCAACTTTTTAGTGTTTTTTGACGGGAGGGAAAGAATGGAAATGAGGAAACCGTAGGAGCGCACGCCGTGCGCGACAGTTCGGCACTTCGGATGCCTGGTCGCTCACAGCGTGCGCTCCTACGACAAATGAACGATCACATCAAGCGGTGTGCTCACCAATAAAGGTTTTCAACGCACTGGCCGGCTGTGCGCCGATACGGGTTCCGACCGGCTTGCCGTTTTCGAACATCATCAGGGTTGGCAGGCCACGAACGCCGTACTTGGACAGCACTTCCGGGTGGGCGTCGGCGTCGAGCTTGACGATGGTTACTTTGCCGTCGTACTCGTCGGCCAGGTCTTCCAGGACCGGGGCGATCATCTTACAGGGGCCGCACCAGTCGGCGTAGAAGTCGACTAGGGTCAGGCCTTCGCCCGCTTCGACGGTCTTGGCAAATTCATCGGCGCTCAGCATGGTTACTTTCGACATGACAGTTCCTCCATCGGTTAAGTCTCATTGACGAAGTCCATGATAAGGCTTGCCTTGAATGATACTAGACCCGAGAATTGAGTAGGTTTGTGCCATTTTTGGAACAATCTAGCCATATAACCACTGCGTAAGGGGGCTGATTCATGGAATTGGACGGGCTTTCACTGTTTATCGATACCGTTCGCGCTGGCAGCATCACCGGGGCGGCCGAGCACCGGGGCATGCCCAAATCGACCTTGAGCCGCCAGTTGCGTCAGTTCGAGGAGAAAATGGGGGTGCGTTTGCTGGAGCGTTCGACCCGCAGGCTGGACCTGACCGAAGCCGGCGAGGCTCTGTTCAACAACGCAGCGCCTTTTTTGGAGGAGCTGGAAGACATTCAGGATTCCGTTCGCGCCTACCAGCGACACCCCAAGGGGCGACTGGCGATTCAGATGCCTCAGGAGCTGTTTACCACGCAGATGGGCGAGCTGATCAGCGAATTTCTGCAACGTTATCCGGAGATCAGTCTCTGCTGTACGCAATACAGTGGAGTTCTGCCGGCGCCCTCCCCTGAATTCGATCTTCAGTTCGTTCTGCACGACAGTCCGTTACCCGCCAGTGATTGGATCGCGCGAACACTGATGAGTATTCCTCAGGGGTTGTTCATTGCCTCGCACTGCCGGGAGCGGGCCCCGACACAACTGTCCGATCTGGCCGATTGCCGTTGCATTCTGCAAAGCGGGGAGTCGATGTGGTCTTTCCGGGTCGGTCGTCATATCGAGACCGTGCCGGTCAATGGCCGGCTGGTATTGAACAGCCCCGACATGCAACTGCAGGCAGCCATTCGCGGCCTGGGCCTCGCCCGCCTGGCTCGGTACCAGGCGGATCCGGCGGTCAGGCGAGGGGCATTGGCGGAGGTCGAACTCGAAGGAAAACCGGTGGCCCAGCAGTTGACGGTGCTGTATCGCAGCCGGCACCTGCCGTTGAAAACGCGGTTGTTTCTGGATCATTTCCAGAATCATATCGGGCGGTTGTATAGCGTACTGTAGGAGCGCAGGCCCTGCGCGACCCGTTTGGAAGCACGATCCGCCCTGTCGCGCAGAGGCCTGCGCTCCTACAGGCCCGGTCAATCGATCTTCAAAAACTCGGCCCGGTAATGCTTCAACTCCCCGATCGACTCTTTAATATCATCCAGCGCCCGATGACTCCCCTGCTTCTGCACGCCTTCCAGCACTTCGGGCCGCCACCGGCGCGCCAGTTCCTTCAAGGTCGACACATCGATGTTGCGGTAGTGACAAAACTCATCCAGAGACGGCATGTACCGAATCAGAAAGCGCCGGTCCTGCCAGATAGAGTTGCCGCACAGGGGTGACGCCCCCGGCTCCACCCATTCCTTGAGGAAGTCCAGCGTCTGCTGCTCCGCCTGGGCTTCGCTCAAGGCACTGTCCTTCACTTTCTGGGTCAGACCCGATTCGCCATGGTGCTGGGTGCACCACTCATCCATCGCGTCCAGCGTGGCATCGGATTGATGCACCACCAGATTCGGCCCTTCGGCAATGATGTTGAGATCCTTGTCCGTCACCAGAGTGGCGATTTCGATGATGCGATCGGTATCCGGGTTCAGACCGGTCATTTCCAGATCGACCCAGATCAAGTTCGTTTTTTTGTCCATTCGGCTCAACCTTTCACAACTATGCGGGTTAGAATAGCCGCCACAGTATATCCACGTCGATTCATGAGCAAACGTAACCTGAACCGCCGCCAGCGGCACCGCATTCAAAAAGTCCAGGAAGAACGTCTGGAACGCGCCCGCAAGAAAGACCAGGCCATCGATGCCCAGGCCGAGGAAGGCGAACTGGGCGAGCCGCAACCGGGGTTGATCGTCGCGCATTTCGGCGTCACCACCGATGTGGAAACCCAAGACGGCCGCGTCACACGGTGTCACAAGCGCAGCAACCTGCCCGCCCTGGTGACCGGGGACCGGGTCATCTGGCAGGAGGATTCCCAGGGCAGCGGCGTCATTGTCGCCTGCGAGGATCGCACCAGCCTGCTCAGCCGGCCGGACGTGCGCGGTCAGTTACGCCCCGTGGCGGCGAACATCGACCGCATCATCATCGTCTGCGCGCCGGCGCCACGCACCCCGGTCAACCTGATCGACCGCTACCTGGTCGCCGCCGCTCACCACGGCATACGCCCCATTCTGGTCCTGAACAAATCCGACTGCCTGGAACAGGCACCGGACATGGCGCGTGAAATGGAGGAATACCGGGATCTCGGCTACGAAGTCCACACCCTCTCCGCCCAGACCGAGGCCGGTATGGCCGAGATCCGCACCCTGTTGGCCGCAGGCAACTCCGTGTTCGTCGGCCAGTCCGGTGTCGGTAAGTCCTCGATCATCGCCGCCCTGCTGCCGGAGGAAGAGATCCGCGTCGCGTCCATCTCAGAGTCGACCGGCAAGGGCCGCCACACCACCACCACGGCCAGGTTGTACCATATCCCCGGCGGCGGCAACCTGATCGACAGCCCCGGCATTCGCGAATTCGGTCTCTGGCATATCGAGCCGGAAGACCTGTTCCAGGCCTTTCCGGAGCTGTCCAACTTGTCCGGTCACTGCAAATTCCGTGATTGCTCGCACGAAAACGAACCGGGCTGCGCGGTGCGTGATGCGGTTGAATCCGGTAGGATATTGGAAAGACGTTATCGCAGTTTCCTGGCGATCCGGGACTCCCTGGATGAAGTCGCGATGCGGGAACTGCTCTAAAGGAGCTTCCATGACCGAATCGAGCGAGACCGGTGTCATCCGCCTGGACAACACCGACGGCTTTGTTCAGCACACCGTCGAGTTGATCAACCAGAGCATTCGCAAGGTAACGGTACTGACCACCGACCTGGAACCGGAGTGGCTCGGGGCTGAACCGGTGGTCGAGGCACTGCGGCAATTCGCCATTAAAAACCGCCGCAGCCAGGTCCGAATCCTGACGACCGACCCGACGCCCGCCGTTCGTTCGAATCACCCCTGGCTGGAACTGATTCGACGTCTGTCTCGCGTGGAAGCCCGGGTGATCAAATCCGAGATCCTGGACAGCGAACCTCTGAAAGGCACCTTCGTAATCAGCGACTTGAGTGGCATCGTCTACCACGCCACCGACAGCGGCGCCTGGCAGGGCTTCGCCCATTATGACGACCGCGCCACCGTGCGCCAGCAACTCGATGTCTTCGAGCAATACTGGCGCTACAGTGAAGAGTCGCCCGAATTCAGAAAGTTGGTTCTCTAGGTTTTTAGCGGGTTCCGGACTCACCCGGAATTCCCGGGCCGGACGTCCGGTTCGAGTACCGGACCGGGTTCTGGATCCGCCAGACTGTCTCCCCTTCCGGCAGCGGCATCATGAAACGCACCAGATGCGGTGCCATTCGGCACATATCCCGTTGTGTACGCCGCACCTCGATCTCTTCGCCTTTTACCCGGAGGTAGACATGGTCTTCCTCGGTACACCCGGTGGACACCACGGAAAATTCCAGTCCCTGTTCACTGATCGACGGATTGAACACGACCTCGGGCGCATCCGGCTTGAAAGGGTTGGAGGAACAGGCGGTCAAGCCGACAGCAACTAGAATTGCGAGAGGGAACCGGGTGCGAACGGAATTTCGGAAGACCACCAAAGGACTCAACAGAAACAGAAACCAGGGCCCCAAACTGCCGCCCGAGGATCCAAATCGATTGGAACTTTCTTTAAGAACCTCGGCAAAGAGTGCAATTTCCAGTGGTACGCCATTCGCTTCGAATGTAAACCGAGAATCGTAATTGCCCACTGTGGTGAAATTGGCTTTGATCGCGACGTCGCAACTTTGATCGTCCGATAACGTTACACCCCCGCACTGATCCAGAACGACGCTGTAACCACTGATGCTCGGGAAACTGAAGTTATCCAGAGTGACGCTGGATCCACTTCGATTTTCGAACGTCCAGGTCAGTGTTTTGACCAGACTTTCGGTCGAAGAGCCGAAATTGAGTGTCAGCGGGAAACTGTAGTCACTGGCAACCGCGTTAACCCAGGCTTTTAACGCGAAGACATCCGAATACACACCGTTGAACTTCGCACACTGACCGCCCCAACTGACTATACCGACCAAGGTGTTTCCGTCCAATAAAGGGCCGCCACTGTCGCCCTGACAAGAGTCCTCTCCCAGTGAGGGGCTGGTGGAATTGGGTTGGCCCGCGCACAGCATATTGTCGGTGTTGAAATTACCGCCATAGTCGTTGATACAAGCCTGATCGGACTTGGCCGGAATACTCACTTCCAATAGATCGGCACTGGGAATGTATTCCGATGTTGTAACTGTATTGCCATGCCCGATCACAGTGACTTCCTGGCCTCCCGAAACCAACGTCGGAAAGACATCGGTTGCGGGCAGATCGGCGGCAGTGGCCGTTCCAGGCGCCGAAACCTTGATGATGGCAATGTCGTTGTCGAACGTCCCTGACCGATAATTGGGATGGATGAGGATACTGGATGAGGTAACGTCGAGCGTTACTTGTTCGGTGCCGTTGTAGGCCAAATAATCGGTGAAATGATAGCCGGAGACATCGTCATCGGGGCTGTCCCGACGGATGCAGGTTTGGTTGGTTGTGTTGTCGGAGCAGTATTCATATTGCATTTCGTCCGAGTGATTACCAAACAGCAATGCAATAGTACTTCCGGCGCCGATTTTATCAACACAATGGGCCGCCGTCACAACAAGGTTGTCGCCGATATAGGTACCACCACAGAACGGATTCCAGTGATCACGATCCCCGCCACCACCGGGCCAGCTCCAATATGACATCAAAGCGACGAAATGGGGATAGGCGTTGAGGTCCGTGACTTTGTCGCCACCGATAATCCTCGGCTCGGGCCGCTCATACGCCAGGGTTGCAGACGCCAGTGTTCCCAGCCCAAGAACCACCAGACACCCTTTAACCCACATTGAAAGCCCACTCTTCACGATACATCCTCCTTAAACCGATGCCCGAAGCCTAATTCAAAGCACCGTTCCAGGCCAGAAGCGGCGCCGGAAATAAGACGTACGTCTCAGTCTAGAAGATCGTCAGCCCATGCACTGTTCGGTTTCCGTCTTATTTGTGTTTAACAACCCCAAAACGCAAAAAACCCGGCCAACATTGACCAGGTTCTTTGTGCTTACGGCGTTTGACTGCTGATGTTACAGCTTGTCGGAGTTGCTGCCCAGGTATTCGGCTACGCCATCAGGGGTGTTAACCATGCCGGCGTCGCCTTTCTGCCAGCCAGCCGGGCACACGTGGCCGTTTTCTTCGAAGAACTGCAGCGCTTCGACGACGCGAACCAGTTCGTCGATGTTGCGGCCTATCGGCTCGTCGTTCATGTGCTGGGCACGGACAACGCCCTGCTTGTCGATGACGAAAGAGGCACGGAACGCCACACCGGCCGGGTAGTAGCTGTCGCCACCTTCGGACTCGACACCGAACGACTTGCAGATGTCGTGGTTCATGTCGCCGACCATGGTGTATTTGACCGGGCCGATTCCACCTTCGTTAACCGGGGTGTTGCGCCAGGCGTTGTGGGTGAAGTGGGAATCGACGGAAACGGCGATCACTTCGACACCCAGTTCCTTCAGCTTGTCGACGCGCTTGTCCAGAGCGATCAGCTCGGACGGGCAGACGAAGGTGAAGTCCAGCGGGTAAAAGAATACCAGTGCATACTTGCCCTTGATGCTTTCGGCCAGGCTGTAGCTGTCTACGATCTGACCATCGCCCAGTACGGCCGGGGCGGTGAAGTCGGGGGCTTTACGTCCAAGAAGTACGCTCATCTAATCGCTCCATTCTCACAGTGGATGGGTGTTACGACGGTTTTTAAGGATGCCGGGGCAAGCCGACTTAGAACGGGTCAGTTTACGGGCCGACGCCCGGGAATTCACGCCATAGCTGCCTATGAATTCGATAGCCAGCAGCTATTATGGCCTTAAAACTAATCAAAGCCTTTTACGTTGATGTGACAAGATGGGGGTCGGATCAACCCCCTTCAAGGGTGAGCATTGACCGGCGTGTGAACGCCGGTCAGACGGTACGCAACACAGCCATGGGCGGCACCCGGATCACCCGGCGGGTCGAGACCACGCCGATCGCGCCGATAACAACCCCGCCCAGCACCGGGCCACCCAGCCATAGCAGCCAATGCGGTGTCCAGGCCAATTCCAGCATCTCGGTCTGGAAATAGGCCAGCGCGGCCTCGGCGCCGATGGCCCCGAGAAACCCGGCCAGCGCCCCCAGGGCCGCGAACTCGATCCAGAGCCCGCCACGCACCAGGCCGGCCCGGGCACCCAGAGTCCGCAGAATGGCGCTTTCGACCAGACGGACGTCCAGGGTCGCCTGCACACTGGCGAGCAGAACGATGAACCCGGCCACCAACACCAGCCCCAAGATGAATTCTACCGCCAGAGTCACCTGGCCGACGATGTCCTGAATCTGGTTGATGATCGCATCCACCTCGATCAGCGTCACGGTCGGGTACTGCCGCAACAGCTGTGACAACAGTGGCTTTTGGTCCTCGGCCAGGTAGAAACTGGTCAGGTAGGACGCCCCGGCCCCGTCCAGTATTGGCCGGCTGAAAATGATGTAGAAGTTCGGCGCCATGCTGTCCCACTGGACACTGCGAATGCTTTTCACCTCGGCTTCGACATCCTGCCCACCGATGGTGAACGCCAGAGTATCGCCGATCTCGATAGCCAGCTCCCGGGCGAAGCGTTCCTCGACCGAGACCAGGGTGCGTTCGTCGTCACCGCTCTCCCACCACTGGCCTTCGACGATGGCGTTATCCTCGGCCAGTTGATCGGACCAGGTCAGGTTCAGTTCACGACGGAAGTCGTCGCCGTCCGGGTTCAGCCGCTCCAGTCGTTCGGACATGGCTTCGCCATCCACTTCGACCAGGCGGCCGCGAATCATCGGATAGAAAGGTTCGCGATCGACATTGTTCTCATCCAGGAAGGCCTCGAACCCGCGCCGTTCGTCCTCGAAGATATTGAAGGCGAAGTGATTGGGCGCGCCCTCGGGCAATTGTTGCTGCCACTCGCTGATCAGCGACGACCGCAACAACGTCAGAATGAACAACAGCATAAGGGCGATGGCAAACACCATGATCTGGAAGGCATTCTGGCGACTGTGCCGTTGCAGGTTGGCCAACCCCAGACGCCAGGTCGTACCCAGGCGGCTGCCATAGCGGCGAATCACCCAGATGAGCACGGCCGCCATCACCGACACGCCCAGTATCGTGACCAGGCCGCCGCCCAGCAGCGCCCCGGTCAACCAGACATCCCCGCTGTACAGCCACACCAGGCCGATCACGGCGACCGCCCCCAGGCCAAGCATCACGCCCTGACTGAGCGTGCCGCCCTCCAGTTCGGAGCGCAGCACCTTGGACGGTGGTGTCTCACGCAGCACCCAGACCGGCGGAAAGGCAAAGGCCATGAGGCAAACCAGGCCGGTGAGCAGCCCGATCCAGACCGGTTCCCAACCCGGTGCTTCCAGTTCACGCGGTAATAGATCCCCCGCCAGCTCCAGGAACGCCCAGTGCAGGAACCAGCCCAGCAGCAGGCCGGCGGCGACCACCAGAATGCCCAGCAGGACCAGATTGCCGGCGTAGAGGCGGGAGATCCGCCGGGGTGTCAGGCCCAGTGTCTTCAACAGGGCGACATGGCTCAACTGGCGCGAGGCATAACGGCGCGAGGCCAGCGCCAGGGCCACGCCGGCCAGCATGACGCCCAGCGAGCCGGCGAGCAGCAGGAAGCTCTCGGCCCGGTCCAGCGCCGAGGTGATGTTCTCGTTGGCATCGCGCACGTCCACCCAGCGGTGCCGGGAGCCCATCAGGTCCTCCACCTCGGGCCGGAAGGCTTCGACGTCGCCGGCCAGCAGCAACCGATAGCCCACCCGGCTGCCGACCTGCACCGCGCCGGTCTTGTCGACATCGGCTGTATTGATCAACACCCTCGGTCCCACACCGAAGAAGGAGCCGGCATTGTCGGGTTCGGAAATCAACGCGGCACCGACCCGGAACTCCGCTTCGCCAACGGCGATGGTGTCGCCGACCTCGATGCCCAAAGACGGGAACAACCGGGACGTCACCCAGGCTTCGCCGGGTGCGGGCGCTTCGGTCACCGCCCGGGCCTCGCCGAACGGTTCGTCGGCGATCTTGACCTCGCCTTTCAGCGGGTAAGCATTGGAAACCGCTTTGAGCGAACTCAGTTGCATGGCGTTGTCCGCGCCGAACGCCATGGCCTGGAAGGTCACCATATCGGCGGTTCGCAGCCCGAAATCCTCGGCCTGTTGACGCAGCTCGTCGCTGACCGTCTCCCGGTTGCGAGCGCGAATCTGGGCGTCCGCCGCGAGCAGGGTCCCGGCTTCGTCCTCGATGGAGTTGCGGATCCGGTCGGCGAACAGGCCAATGCTGGTGACCGTGGTCACGGCCACCAGCAGGGCCGCAATCAGGATGTTCAGTTCACCACCGCGCCAATCGCGCCACAGCAGCTTGAGCGACAGATTCATACGCGAACCTGCTCGGCGGTGGAGTGAGCCGTCTTCGCGGGCGGCACTTCGGTCAACTGCCCGTCTTCCATTTCCAGTTGTCGCTGGCAACGGCTGGCCAGCTTGGTGTCGTGAGTCACCAGAACCAGGGTCGTCTGGCGTTCCTGATTCAGTTCGAACAATAAATCGGCGATCTTCTCGCCGGTGCGGGTGTCGAGGTTACCGGTCGGTTCATCGGCAAACAGGATCGGCGCCTCGCTGGCAAAGGCCCGCGCCACGGCTACACGCTGCTGTTCGCCCCCACTCAATTGCATCGGGTAATGGGTCTCGCGCCCATCCAGACCGACTCGCCGCAACCATTCCATGGCACGCTCTTGCGGCCGATCCACGGATTTGACCTCCAGCGGCAGCATGACGTTTTCCAACGCGGTCAGGCTGGGCAGGAGCTGAAAATTCTGGAACACGAAACCGACCAATTCGCCGCGCAGCAAGGCCCGCTGCTCTTCGTCCAGCGCGGTGATTTCCCGGCCACCGAGCCAGACCGACCCGCCGCTGGGGCGATCCAGTCCGGCGAGCATGCCCAGCAGAGTCGACTTTCCGGAGCCCGACACCCCGACGATGGCGACGGATTCGCCTTTGTGTATGGCCAGGTCGATCCCCTTGAGGATCGCCAACGTACCTTCACGACTGGCCACTTCCTGTTTAAGCTCTCGGGTCTCTATCATGATGTTGGACGAATCTGTCATGCGAATCACTTCTCTGTTCAGCTCGGGTTGTCGGGTCGCCGCCCTGATGGCGACACTGCTCTGGGCGAGCCTCGCCCAGGCGCAAACCCTTCTGGTGTTGGGCGACAGCCTCAGCGCCGGCTACGGCATGTCGCCGGAGTCGACCTGGGTCCATCTACTGGATGAAAAACTGGGGGATGATCACACCGTCATCAACGCCAGCATCAGCGGCGAAACCTCACGCGGGGGCCTCGAACGCCTGCCCGGCTTGCTGGAGGAGTTCGCCCCTTCGGTCGTGGTGCTCGAACTGGGCGCCAACGATGGCCTGCGGGGCTATCCCATCCAGCGGACGACGAACAACCTGAGCGAGATGATCGAACTGTCCCAGCAGGCCGGCGCCAACGTCATCCTCCTGGGAATACGGCTGCCGCCCAATTTCGGTTCTCGTTACACCGAACCCTTTTTCAACCAATATGCCCACCTGGCGGAGGAATACGATGTGCTGTATCTGCCCTTCCTGCTGGAAGGCGTCGCCCAGTATCAGGACTTGATGCAGGACGACGGCCTGCACCCCACCGCCGAGGCTCAACCGGTTATTCGGGATAATGTATGGCCCCTGGTGCGGAAAGCCCTGGGTGATTCGTCATCTTGACGGAAAGATTACAGTCACGGTTTGGTGCCAGAACCCGCACCGGCTACCGGGTAGACCTATTCGGGGTCGCCGTGAACCCATCCATGGGGGCTTGACGGCCGCCGTCCGGGCGGCCGACATCCCCGAATAGGTCTACCCGGCATCCGGAGCTAGCCAGCGGTTACCGCCAGAATTTGCGTATTACAGAGCCCGGTTGTGCCAACGGAAATCGACGCGCCAGAGCTTCTGTTTGTCTTTGGGATAGGCCGCCCAGAGTTGGGCGTAGGTGAAATCCGACCCCGGTAATCGGGTATCGGGCAAGAGGTCGGCCATAGGTTTGAGGACGAAGGCGTTTTTCGCCGTTTCTTCTCGTGGCAGTTCAATGCCTTCAACCGTGCCGACGGCGTCTCCGTAGGTCAGCACATCGATGTCCAGTGTCCGGGGGCTGAATTTCGGACCCTGGCGATTGCGGCCGTGATCGTCTTCGATGCGTTTGAGCACGGCGTTGATGTCGCCAAGGGGGCGCTCGGTGTGGATCACCACAACCGAATTGAGAAAATTGCTACCGTCGAAGCCGACGGATTCGCTCTCATAGACCGGCGAACACCACAGCTCGCCGAACGCCTCCGCCAGGGCGTCGAGCGCGCCGGTGAGATTGCGGTAACGGTTGATGTTGCTGCCCAGGCTCAGCGCGACCGGAGTCGCTTGGTTTTGGCTCACGTCAAAAAGTCCGTCTGATGTGGATTCCGACACCGCCACAGTCTGCCACAGCGCCGCGTTTGTTGATGCGCAGATCGATGTCGCGCACCCCGCAGAATTCGTAAATCAGAACGCACAGCCGCTCGCCGAAGGTCTCGATCAGTTCGAACGACTGTTCGGCCGCCCAATCGCGGATGTGGCGGCTGAGCGCATCGTAATCCAGCGCCTTGGAAAGATCGTCGGTGGTCCCGGCGGGTTTGCAGTCGAACGCCAGCGACAAATCCAGCCAGAGATTCTGACGAATGGAGCGCTCCCAGTCGTAGGCACCGATCACCGTTTCGACCTTCAACTCCTGCAAAAACACCCGATCAGTCATGCACGGCCTCCAGCGAATCCAGCGGCCAGCGCGCCCGTACTTCAATACCCAGATCCGACCGCTGGCCGGCCAGCAGCCGCTGGCAACCGGCGTATGCGATCATGGCGCCATTGTCGGTGCAGAATTCCAGTCGCGGGTAAAACAGCTTGCAGTGCCGCTCCTCGGCCATCGCGGCCAGTTTTTCGCGCAAACGCCGGTTGGCGCTGACGCCCCCGGCGATAACCAGAGCCCGGTGTCCGGTTTCCTTCAGCGCCCGGCGACACTTGATCACCATGGTATCGATCACGGCTTCCTGAAAGCCGCAGGCGATGTCGGCCATCACTTCCTCCGGTACCGTCTCGTCCACGGCGTGTTCGGCGACTTTCAGCCGCACCGCCGTTTTCAGGCCGGAAAAACTGAAATCCATACCCGGGCGGTCGACCATGGGACGCGGGAACTCGAACACGCCCGGCTTACCCTGATCCGCGAGCTTGCTGAGCATCGGTCCGCCGGGGTAAGGCAATCCCATCATCTTGGCGGTCTTGTCGAAGGCTTCCCCGGCGGCATCGTCCAGGCTTTCGCCGAGAATCCGGTATTGGCCGACGCCCTGCACATCCACCAGCATGGTATGACCACCGCTGACCAACAGGGCCACAAAGGGAAAGCGCGGCGGCCGGTCTTCCAGCATCGGCGCCAGCAGGTGCCCTTCCATATGGTGTACACCCAGAGCCGGCACGTCCCAGGTCCACGCCAGAGAGCGCGCGACCGAGGCGCCGACCATCAGGGCGCCGATCAACCCGGGGCCGGCGGTATACACCACGCCATCGACCTCGCCGAATGGCACTTCGGCCATGTCGAACACCTTGCGAATCAGCGGCACCAACTTACGCACATGGTCGCGCGAGGCCAGTTCCGGCACCACACCGCCGAATTCGGCGTGCATGGCCACTTGGCTGAATAAGGTATGCGCCAACAAACCCCGTTCGGAGTCATACAGCGCCACACCGGTTTCATCGCAGGACGTTTCAATTCCCAGAACGCGCATTCACATCTCGGCCGGTCATAAAGAGTGGGGCGGGAGTTTAATCATTGGCTGGTTCCAAGGCCAGTTTGAATCTGTGGCTTTCGTGGAGTTGGGTGCCTGGTTTTACCGTTGCCAAGGCCCAATACGGAGGCTATGGCCCGCACCCGCTGCCGGGGGTATCCCAGCCAGGGTCGCCGTGTACCCGTCCATGGGGGCTTGGCGGCCGCATCCCTGCGGCCGACATCCCTGGCTGGGACACCCCCGGCATCGGGCGCTTGAGGTGGTGCCACTGCTCCTTCCGGATCCTGTAGGTCCGTTGTCCGGGGCCATGGATTAGCTTTTAGGGTTTCAATGTATCCTGTCGCGCACTGCGTGCGCGACTTATCAAAACCGGGCTCAGAACCAACTGTGGCACAAATTCCGTAGGTCGGATTAGCCGAAGGCGTAATCCGACGATTGTGGCCTGGGCATGATATCGTGCCACCGGCGCATTGTTGGATTACGGCAATCGCCTAATCCAACCTACTTTCGAGGGTGGGCGGTGCCCTCTCTACCGAACGTTCGCGCACGGCGTGCGCTCCTACGGGACAGGGGTCTGTCGAATACGCAGGCACAACACACCAGCCCCAGGGGGCCGGGTTAGGCACTCCAGGGGAGTGGGCGGCATGGATGCCGCCGTCTAGCCTACATGGAGGTATTCACGGCGACCCAGGAGGGCCTTACCCGGTCTCCTGAGGCGGGTTCCTGGCGAGTACTAATCCCTGCCGGTAGCATACCCAGCCTCCAAACAAACCACTGGCACAAACAAGCAAAGCCACCAAGCTTTACACCCCCACCCCAAAACAGTAAAATTGCGCGCCTCAAAAATACGGGTAGGGCTTGACCGAGAGGTGGCCCAACCCCATTTGAGCTGTCAAACCCACAATCAAAGGTCTGTTTAATGCCTAGCGTAAAAGTAAGAGAAAACGAGCCGTTCGACGTTGCTCTGCGTCGTTTCAAGCGTTCCTGCGAAAAAGCCGGTGTCCTGTCCGAAGTTCGCCGTCGCGAGCACTACGAGAAGCCGACCTGGGTCCGCAAGCGCAAGGCTGCCGCTGCTGTTAAGCGTCACGCCAAGAAGCTGCAGCGCGAAAACAAGCGCATGCTGCGTCTCTACTAAGAACGACCGAACTCTTAACTACGTGGGTTGACCAGACATGTCTGAGCTCAAGCAAGCGATTACCGAAGCCATGAAAAACGCCATGCGGGCCAAAGAAAAGGCCCGCCTGGGGACCATTCGGATGATCCTTGCCGAGCTCAAGCGTGTCGAAGTCGACGAACGCATCGAACTCGATGACGCCCGCATCCTGGCGATCCTCGATAAAATGAACAAACAGCGTCGCGATTCCATCGAACAGTATGAATCGGCCGGACGCGAAGACTTGGCCGCAATCGAGCGAGAAGAAATGGAGGTGATTGCCACTTTTCTCCCCGCGGCTCTCTCGGATGACGAAATCAATGCCCTGGTGGACGACGCCATCGCCAAGAGCGGCGCCAGCGGCATGCAGGACATGGGTAAAGTCATGGGCCTGCTGAAACCCCAGTTGCAGGGCCGGGCCGACATGGGCGCGGTCAGCAAGACGGTCAAAGCCCGGCTGGGCTGATCACCACGCCGGTCAGGCGCTACAAGCCGTATTACCGGCGGGACCGTCGCAACGACTGTCCATTTCCAGATTCTCCGTGATGCCGCTATGCTGAGCGGTCGCGACACCTTCGGTTGAGGAACTCATGGCCGGTCTGATCCCAAACGATTTCATCGATGATCTGCTCGAACGGACAGACATTGTCGAGATCATTGGTCATCGTGTTCCGCTGAAGAAAAAGGGCAAGGACCACTGGGCCTGCTGTCCCTTCCACAACGAAAAATCCCCTTCTTTCTCCGTCAATTCCACCAAGCAGTTCTATTACTGCTTCGGTTGCGGCGCCTCGGGCACGGCGTTGAAGTTCCTGCAGGAATACGAGCGCCTGAGCTTCCCCGAGGCGGTGGAGGAATTGGCCAGGGCCGCCGGGGTCGAAGTACCCCGTGAAGAACAGAGCCCGGCCCAGAAGGAAAAACAGCGCCGGCGGCGCACCCTGTACGATCTGATGGACAGCTGCACGGACTACTTCGGACACCAGCTCTACAACCACCCGAGCGCGCCCGAAGCCCAGCAGTATGTGCTCGGCCGGGGGTTGAGCGAGGAGATCGTTCAGCGGTATCGCATCGGCTACGCCCCCTCCGGCTGGCAGAATCTGATCCAGCATTTCGCCAGCGCCGATCAGGGCCGGGAGCAATTACTGGCCACCGGCATGATCATCCGCAACGACAACGGCCGTGAATACGACCGCTTCCGGCATCGGTTGATGTTCCCGATCCGGGACATTCGCGGCCGCACCATTGCGTTTGGCGGGCGGGTTTTAACACCGGACGACAAGCCCAAGTACCTGAACAGCCCGGAAACGCCGATCTTTCACAAGGGTCATGAGCTCTACGGCCTGTACGAGGCGCGTCAGGCGCTGCGCAATTTCGACAACATCATCATTGTCGAGGGCTACATGGACGTGGTCGCCCTGGCCCAGCACGGCGTCAAGAACGCGGTGGCGACCCTGGGCACGGCCACCAGTCGCACCCATGTCCAGCGATTGTTCAAGCTGACGCCGGAAATCGTCTTCTGTTTCGATGGGGACGAAGCCGGGCGTCGGGCGGCTCTGCGGGCGCTGGAAAACACGCTGTCGGAAATCCGGGACGGGCAGCAGGCGCGCTTCCTGTTCCTGCCCGAAGGCGAGGATCCGGATACCCTGGTGCGCAAGGAGGGCTTCGAGGCTTTCATGCGCCGTGTCCGTCAGGCCCAGAGCCTGCCGGATTTCCTGTTTCAGCATCTGCAGACCCAGGCCGATGTCTCCACGCTGGACGGGAAGGCTCGGCTGGCCAGTGTAGCCCGGGGCTGGATCGACCAGGTGCCCGAGGGGGTACTCCACCAATTGCTGCTGCAGCAGTTGTCGAACCTTGTCGGTCTGCCGGTCGATCAAATCCTGAAGAGCTATGAACCGGTCAAGCCGGCCCTACCGGAGCAACGACGCGATTCCGGCTCGCAGCCGCCGGACTTTCCGCCCGACGAGGCCATGCCCGCCTACGCGGACCCCGGTTACGGGGCCTACGAGGACCCGGATGGCTACGAAGCGCCGGTTCGCCGCAAGGGCCTCGGGGTTCAGTTTTCGATCGTGCATCGCTGCCTGGCCTGGTTGATCCGTTACCCGGAACTGGCCCGGGAGCTGGATCTCGAACGATTGACACAGGTTCCGGAGCAGGAAGGCAAGCCGCTGCTGACCCAGGTGGTCAAGCTGCTCCAGGAGGCGCCACGGGCGGATGTGTACCACGCCTTTGACTACCTCTGCCAACACGGTTTGCGCGCCACACTGGCGCCCATCGCCGCCTCGGACTATCTTTGGCTGGAAGAACACGCCCATGGGGAGACCGACCCCGTGACTTTGGCCCGCACGGAACTTGAAAAACTGATTGGCGCCCTTACCAAGAGGGCTCCCGATGCCGAGTACGAATCCTTGAAGCAACGCATCATCTTCGACCGCGATCCTTCCGTCACGAAGGAAGAAAAGCAGCGCTTCCTAGAGCTGCAGAAGAAACGCAAGTTATGACGCACCCGGGTGTCCCACCAACGACTGACTTCGGCCAGGGCGGGACCTGCGTATCGTCACCGGATGAGGCGTGCTTACCGAGCGCCCATCCCGGCCTAACACCGATCCAAGCTGGTTAAAAATTGGCTAACTCGTTGATATACGGTAAACTAAGCGGCTATTTGCCTCCGCCTGATCCACCACTGAACTGACAGGGTTTCTATGGCTGAAAAATCTCAGCAACAGTCACGCCTCAAAGAATTGATCGCCCGCGGTAAAGAGCAGGGCTATCTGACGTATGCCGAAGTGAATGACCACCTGCCCGAGGAGATCAACTCGCCGGACCAGGTTGAAGACATCATCGCGATGATCAATGACATCGGTATTAACGTATTCGAAACCGCGCCGGACGCCGAGCAACTGCTCATGGCCGAGGAAAGCGGCACCGAGGACGAAGACGCTACCGAAGAAGCCGCCGCGGCACTGGCCGCGGTGGAAACCGATACCGGCCGCACCACGGACCCGGTACGGATGTACATGCGGGAAATGGGCACCGTCGAGCTGCTCACCCGTGAGGGCGAGATCGTCATCGCCAAACGCATCGAGGAAGGCACCCGTGAAGTCATGCAGGCCATGGCTTACTACCCGGGTGTGATCGAGGACATCCTGGCTTCCTACGAGACCATCACCTCCTCCGAGGAAGGCGGTCGCCTGTCCGACATCCTGACCAGTTTTCAGGACCCGGACCAGGCCGACCCGGCACCGGCGGCGGACTCGCCGGACGCCATTGTCGAGGAAAAGGTCGCCGACGATTCCAACAAGGACGACGACGATGACGACGATGAATCGTCCGATGGCGGTCCCGATCCGGAACTGGCGCGCGAACGCTTCACGCTGCTGGCCAACCAACTGGCCCATGCCAAGAAAGTCATCGAGGAAAAAGGCCGCTACAGCCAGGAGGCGAACGACGCCCTGAACGCCATGGGTCAGACGTTCTGCTGCTTCAAGCTGGCACCGCGCCAATTCGATGAATCGCTGGACATGATCAAGGCCACGGTCGACAACATCCGTGCCCAGGAACGCAACCTGCTGAAGATCTGCGTGCGTCAGTTGAAGATGCCGCGCAAGGAATTCATCAAGATGTTCGTCGGCCACGAAACCGAGGAAGAGTGGCTGAACAACCTGATCGAAGACAGCCGGTATTCCGACGAAGCCTTCAAATACGAAGTCGAGTTGCGTCGCGCCCAGCGCAAACTGCGCAATGTCCAGAAGACCACCGGCATTACGCTGGCGGAAATCAAGGACATTCACCGCCGCATCTCCATCGGCGAGGCGCGTGCCCGTCGTGCCAAGAAGGAAATGGTCGAGGCCAACCTGCGTCTGGTGATCTCCATCGCCAAAAAGTACACCAACCGTGGCCTGCAGTTCCTCGACCTGATTCAGGAAGGCAACATCGGCCTGATGAAGGCGGTCGACAAGTTCGAATACCGTCGCGGCTACAAGTTCTCGACCTACGCCACCTGGTGGATTCGCCAGGCCATCACCCGCTCCATCGCGGACCAGGCGCGCACCATCCGGATTCCGGTGCACATGATCGAGACGATCAACAAGCTGAACCGCATTTCCCGGCAGATGCTGCAGGAAATGGGTCGCGAGCCGACGCCGGAAGAACTGGCCGAACGCATGGACATGCCGGAAGACAAGATCCGCAAGGTGTTGAAGATCTCCAAGGAGCCGATCTCCCTGGAAACGCCGATCGGCGACGACGAAGACAGCTCGCTGGGCGACTTCATCGAAGACAACACCATGGAAATGCCGATCGATGTGGCCACCGTTACCGGTTTGCGCGAAGCCACCCGCGAGGTGCTGGCCGGGCTGACCGCGCGCGAAGCCAAGGTGCTGCGCATGCGCTTCGGCATCGACATGAACACCGACCACACCCTCGAGGAAGTCGGCAAGCAGTTCGACGTGACCCGCGAGCGGATCCGTCAGATCGAAGCCAAGGCGTTGCGTAAGCTGCGCCACCCCACCCGCAGCGACCACCTGCGCGGCTTCATCGACGAGTAAACGCTCGGATCGATCCAGAAAACCGGCCCCAGGGCCGGTTTTTTATGGCTCCTACAAACACTCCTCCCTAAAGCTTCCAGCTCTCTTTCCGATACAATCCTTACCACCCGGTCAAAACAACAACAAACGGCAAGCCGACCGGAGCTGGTCTACCCTGAACAACGCCCTTGCTGTCGGAGTCTGACCGTGAACAACCTCACCATTGCCCAGAAATTGATGCTGTGCATCGGTTTGACCCTGGTGGTCATCGTCGGTGGCACCGCCATCGTCCAGTATCGACTGTTCGGGAATCTGATCACCGATCGGGTGACGCAGTCGGAGCTGCCGGCGACGCTGGACAGCATTCGCAACGACATCAACGCCACCCTGACCGGCCCGGTCACCACCGCCAGGGGCATCGCCACCAACCCCTATCTCAAGAGCTGGCTGGCGGACGGCGAACCCGACAGCGGGCTGCAGGACGCGGTCGCCTACTTCAAAGCCATCCAGCAACAGACCGGCGCCAACACCGTCTTCTATGTGTCCGAACAAAGCGGCAATTACTACGGTACCGGCGGCGTGGAGCGCACCGTGGAGCGCGGGGTCGACACCTGGTTCTACAATCTGGTCGACGAAAGCAACCGGGTGCCGTTCCGTCTGGACCTCGATACCGAGGGCGGCCAGCTCAAGGTCTTCATCAACTACATCATCGAACTGAACGGCGAACGGGTCGGTGTGGCCGGGGTCGGGTATACGCTGGCCGAGATGGCCGACACCATTCGCAATTATCAACTGGGCGAGAGCGGCATCCTCTTTTTAACCTCGACCGAGGGTCAGGTTACCGTCCACCCCGATGGCGAGGCGGTGGCCGGAGAAACGGTCGCCAACTTACCCGGCCTTCGCGAGGTGGCGTCCGAGCTACTCGATGGCGAAGGCTATCGTTCGACCACCACGACCGGCGCGGACGGCGTCGAGTACTTGGTCGCCGCCACCGAAATACCGTTGGTAAACTGGGTCGCCTTCGCGCAGATCCCCCGCGCCGAGCTGTTCGCGGACCTGCGCGGTGCCTTCAGTGCCATCGCCCTCGGTGTGGTCCTGATCATTGTCGCCAGCTTGGTGCTGATTGGTGTGCTGCTGCGCACATTGCTCAAACCCATTCGCCGCACAGCCGATACCATGCGAGACATCGCCCAGGGCGAAGGCGACCTGACCCAGCGGCTGCCGGTTCACGGGCGGGACGAGATGAGCTACCTCGCCAGCCAGTTCAACGCCTTCGTCGAGAAAGTGCAAAACGCCATCCGACGCGTGGGCGAGTCCACCGAACAACTGGCCACCTCGGCTGAGGAACTGACCCGGGTGGCTTCGGAAACGCGCGGCGGTGTGCAGAAACAGTCGATGGAAACGGACCAGATCGCCTCCGCCATCAATGAAATGACCGCCACGGTTCAGGAAATGTCACGCAACGGCAGCGAAGTCGAGGCCGCCGCCTCGGAAGCCGACAAGCATGCCCAGGAAGGCAGCCGGGTGGTGCAGACCACGATCGATTCGATGCGCGATCTGGCGCGGGAAATCGAGGACACCGGCAACGCGGTTAACGACCTGGCCGAACGCAGCAAGTCGATTGAAACGGTGCTCGACGTCATTCACGACGTCACCGAGCAGACCAACCTGCTGGCGCTGAATGCCGCCATCGAGGCCGCACGGGCCGGCGAGCACGGACGGGGGTTCGCAGTGGTTGCCGAGGAAGTACGGGCGTTGGCGCAACGCTCCAGCGACTCGGCCGAACAGATCCGCACCATGATCGACGAACTGGTCGACGGCACCCGCAGCTCGGTGGAGCGCATGAACCGCAGCCGGGAACGCTCCGATTCCACCATGAGCCAGGCCGGCGAAGCCGGCGAGGCGTTGCACACCATTCAGGAAGCCGTTGGCCGCATTCACGACCAGGTCACCCAGATCGCCACGGCCGCCGAACAACAGGGTCAGGTGGCGCAGGAAATCAACCGCAACGTCACCGGCATCGTCGAGATCTCCGCGCACAGTAGCGAGAGCATGGAACAGACCGAGGTCGCCAGCGCCGAACTGGCGCGCTTGGGCGAGCAATTGCGGGAGATGGTGTCCCAGTTCAAGGTGTAATCGGTCACTGTAGGAGCGCAGGCCCCTGCGCGACAGTTCCGTAGCGTAGGTTGGATCGGCCAGCGCTCCGGTGGCCGAAGGCGTAATCCAACAGGTTCATCTTTGGAACGGTCTGCTTCACGGGCACGGTTTGGATGTTGGATTACGCGCTCACGCGCTACCGGAGCGCCGGCCGATCCAACCTACCGACTGCACTCCTACAGGATCACGCTGTGGCTTCCACCCGCTGCCGCATAACCTTCGCCGCCGACACCATCGCTTCCAGCGCCGGTTTCACCTCCTCCCAGCGACGGGTCTTCAGCCCGCAATCCGGGTTCACCCACAGCCGCTCGGCCGGAATCACCCGCCGGGCTTTCTCCAGCAAATCGATGATCTGCTCGACGTTCGGTGTGTTCGGCGAATGAATGTCGTAGACGCCCGGACCGATGTCGTTCGGGTATTCGAAGCGCTGGAAGGCCTGCAGCAGGCGCATGTCCGAACGCGAGGTCTCGATGGTGATGACGTCGGCGTCCATGTCGGCGATGGATTCGATGATGTCATTGAACTGCGAATAACACATGTGGGTGTGGATCTGCGTTTCGCTGGCCGCGCCGCTGGCCGCCAGCCGGAAGGCGCCAATGGCCCAGTCCAGATAAGCCGGCCAGTGCCGACGACGCAGCGGTAGCCCTTCGCGCAGAGCCGCCTCGTCGATCTGGATGATGCCGATGCCGGCCGCTTCGAGGTCGAGCACCTCGTCCCGCAGGGCAAGCGCCAGTTGGCGGGCGGTATCCGAACGCGGCTGGTCGTCGCGCACGAAGGACCAGTTCAGAATGGTCACCGGACCGGTCAGCATGCCCTTCATCGGCTTGTCGGTTTGAGCGGCGGCGTATTGCGTCCAACGCACCGTCATCGGCTCGGGCCGGCTGACATCGCCGAACAGGACCGGCGGTTTCACGCAGCGCGATCCGTAGGACTGCACCCAGCCGAAGCGGGTGAATGCAAAGCCGTCCAGTTGCTCGCCGAAATACTCGACCATATCGTTACGTTCGGCTTCACCGTGGACCAGAACGTCCAGGCCCAATGCTTCCTGGGCCGCCACGGTGGCCTGAATCTCGGCTTCGATGCGGCGTTCGTAATCGGCGGCATCGAGCCGACCCTGGCGATAGTCCCGACGCACCTGACGGATATCCCGGGTCTGCGGGAAGGAACCAATGGTGGTGGTCGGGAAACGGGGCAGATTGAGACGCTGTTGTTGCCGGTCACGGCGAACGGCGAAGGGTTCAGCGCGATCCAGGGATAGCCGCTCGCTGTCCTCTATCCGACGGCGGACCTCCGGGTGGCGCAGTCGCGGCGACCGCAATCGGCTGGCCGCTGCCGTGGCGGCGTCCTTCAGCGCCTGGCGAGACGCCTCGTCCAGGTTGTCGTCGAGACCGCGTTTCAGCAGAACAACCTCATCCAGTTTCTGTACCGCGAAGCTCAGCCAGGATCGCAACTCCCCGTCCAGTTCCGTTTCCTGATTCAGGTCGACCGGTACGTGCAACAAGGAACAGGACGGCGCCACCCAGAGGCGGTCCCCCATCTTGGCCTTAATCGGTTCCAGGGTCGCCAGGGCCGCATCCAGATCGGTGCGCCAGATGTTGCGTCCGTTGATCAGGCCGACCGACAGCACCTTGTGCGACGGCAGCCAGTCCGCGACCTGAATCAGCTCATCGGGCGCACTGACCGCATCGATGTGGATACCGGCTACGGGCAATTCGCAGGTCAGGGTGATGTTGTCTTCCAGCGCCCCGAAATAGGTCGCCAGCAGCAGCTTGACCGGCGTCGCCTTGAGCCGGTGGTACGCTTGCTCATAGGCCGATTTCCAGGCTTGCGGCAGGTCCAGCACCAGAGCCGGTTCGTCGATCTGGACCCAGTCGACACCCAGATCGGCCAGGCGATTCAACTGCTCGGCGTAGGCGTCCAGCAAGGGTTCCAGCAGCGTCAGGCGATCGAAATCGCCGACCGGCCGGGCCAGCCACAGCCAGGTAAGCGGGCCGAGCAACACCGGTTTGGGCGTGAAACCGGCCTGTTTCGCCTCGGTGACCTGCTCTTCCAGATCGGTACGGGCCAGCTCGAAGCGCTGATCGGCGGACAGTTCCGGGACCAGATAGTGGTAGTTGGTGTCGAACCACTTGGTCATGGTGCAGGCGGCAGCCGATGGTCCGCTGGGGGCACGGCCCCGGGCCATGCGGAAATAGGTATCGAGATCGACATCGCCGCCGGCCCAGTCGAACCGTTCGGGCACAACGCCGAGTCGGGCGGATGCGTCCAGCACCTGGTCGTAATAGGTGAAGTCGCCGACGGTCACGACGTCCAGACCGGCCTCGGCCTGTTGCTGCCAGTATTTGAGGCGCAGGGTACGCGCCGTCTCTTCAAGCGCCTGCTTTGATGTCTCGCCGTTCCAGTAGGATTCCAGGGCGAACTTCAGTTCGCGGCGGGCGCCGATGCGCGGAAACCCGAGGGTGTGGGCCAATGTCATGTGAATCTCCCTGTGAGTGATGACTTGGCGAAACAGTGTGCGCGCGGCTAGTATTCAATGCTATCTCATGTTTCTCACACTTTTTACAAGCGAAATTCATAATGTTTCTTGAGCGTCGTCATCTGCAAAGTCTTCAGGCCATCCAGGAGGCCGGCAATCTGGCCCGGGCGGCCGAACGCCTGCACATCACCCAGTCCGCCCTCTCCCACCAGATCAAGACACTGGAACACTATTTCGACGTGCCGCTGTTCCTGCGCCACACCAAACCGATTCGGCTGTCACCGGCCGGGCTCAAGCTGGTGCAACTGGCGGGTCAGGTGCTGCCGCGCATGGCCGGGGTCGAGGACGAACTGAGCCGCATGGCGTCCGGTGAGATCGGCCGGCTGTACATTGCCATCGAATGCCACGCCTGCTTCGACTGGCTGATGCCGGTACTGGAACGGTTCAAGGCCGACTGGCCGGCGGTGGAAATCGACATCCGCCTGGGTCTCAGCTTCGATTCGATGACCGCTCTGCGCGCTGGCGAGCTGGACCTGGTGATCTCCTCCGACCCGTTCGAGGCCAGCGACCTGCAGTTCCGCCCGCTGTTCGACTACGAAGGGCGCCTGGTCATGGCGAAGGATCATCCATTGGCTGAACGCGACTTTGTCGACCCCGAGGATCTGCGCGAGGAGTTATTGATCACTTACCCGGTATCCCGCGACCGGCTGGACGTGTTCAAGCATTTTCTGACACCGGCGGGTGTGGAACCCAGGGCGATCCGACAGTCGGAGTTGACTGCGGTGATCCTGCTGTTGGTGGCCAGCGGTCGGGGTCTGTCAGCACTGCCGGACTGGGTGCTGCGCTATTCGCAGCAACCGACGTCGTTGACCTCGCGGCCGTTGGGGGAAAACGGGATGAAAGGGACCTTGTACGCCGCCATACGTAGCGTTGATGAGGCGTCGCCGTATTTGAACGAGTTTGTGGCGTTGGCGGGGGAGTTTGGGCCCGGGGGTGGTGAAGGTGCCCCCGGTTCCAATGTTGGATTACGCCCTTCGGGCTAATCCAACCTACGCATACCGCGCCTCCAACATCGCCAACACGGCCCGCACACCGAAGGCTTCACCGCCCACCGGCCGGCCCGGCAATGCCCGCTGGTTCCACGCCATGATGTCGAAATGCACCCAGGGGCTGTTGTCGACGAAGCGTTTCAGATACAGGCCGGCGGTAATGGCTCCGCCAAACGGCGACACCGGACAATTGACCAGATCCGCAATATCGCTCTTCAACATGTCCTCATACTGCTCGAACAAGGGCAACTGCCACACCGGGTCCTGACTGGCCTTGCCGCCTTCAACCAATTCCCGGGCCACGTCGTCCTGATCACAGAAAAACCCGGGCAACTCGGTGCCGAGCGCCACCCGGGCGGCACCGGTCAGGGTGGCGAAGTCGACGATCAGCTCCGGATTCTCGGTATCGGCCTCGGCCAGGGCGTCGCACAGCACCAGCCGGCCTTCGGCGTCGGTGTTGTCGACCTCGACGGTCAAGCCCTTGCGCGTGGTCAGCACATCGCCCGGACGGAAGGCATTACCGGCGACGGCGTTTTCCACGGCCGGGATCAGTACCCGCAGTTGAATGGGCAGGTTCAGCGCCATGATCATCTGCGCCAGACCGAGCACGTGAGCCGCACCGCCCATGTCCTTCTTCATCAGCCGCATGTTGCTGGCCGGTTTCAGGTCCAGGCCGCCGCTGTCGAAACAGACGCCTTTACCCACCAGGGTGATTTTCGGGTGGTTTTCATCCCCCCAGCGCAAGTCCAACAGACGCGGGGCATGGACCGAGGCGCGGCCGACCGCGTGAATGGTCGGGTAGTTCCGGGTGAGCAAGTCCTCACCGACGATCTCGGTGAATTCGGCACCGAAGGTCTTGGCCAGGTCCGCCATCCGTTCGGACAGGTGCTCGGGCATCATGTCGGCGGCGGGCGTATTGACCAGATCGCGCACCAGGGCGACGCCGTCCGCCAGCTTGCGCACCCGCTCGACCTGCGCCGGGCTGTCGATCACCAGGGTCGCCTCAACCGGCTCCGCTTTCTTGTAGCGGTCGAACCGGTAAGCGCCCAGCAGCCAGCTCAAGGCGGCCCGCTCACGCGCTTCGGAATCGATGTCGAGATGATAGCGACCGGCCGGCAGCTTGTTGACCACATCGCCGAGCAGCCAGGCGTCCCGCAGGGACTTCACGCCCACCACCACCGCGGACAAGCCATCGTCACCCGGCACCAGAGCGTGCCCTTTACCTTTGAAGCCGCTGGCGTTCAGCCAGCGAACGCGCTCGGCCGGTTGCTCGGCCAGCCAGGTTTCAAATTGGTCGGTTTCGATCAGGATGAGAGGCGTGCCGTCCTGTCCGGCCTGGAGTAACTCAGTGGAAATGGGCATGATGTGTCTCGTTATTCGTATTCATGGAACTTCCATGAATAGCGACGAATCCCGGGGTTTCAAGACACAGGTCTCTAACGTAGGTTGGATCGGTCCGACGCTTCGGTAGGCCCGCAGGGCCGTAATCCAACACATACACCCTACCCGGTTTTCCGCTCCCGCTTGATCAATTCGTAGGCTTCCTGAATCTCCTGCGTCTTTTCCTTGGCGATCGACATCATTTCCTCCGGCAGCCCCTTGGCGACGAGCTTGTCCGGGTGGTGCTGGTTCATCAGTCGCCGGTAGGCTTTCTTCAGATCGGCCTCGCTGGCGGACGATTCCACACCCAGCACCTTATACGCCTGCTCCAGGCTCGGTCCGCGCGCCCGTGTGGCGCCGCCGCTCCGGGCAAACTGCATCTGCGCCCGAATGCGCTGGTTAATCAGCTCGAATTGCAGCTTGTTGATGCCAAGCGCCTTGCAGATCAACTGAATCACCCGCTGTTCGCTGGCGCTCAGTTCGCCATCGGCGTAAGCCGTCTGCAACTGGATTTCGAGGAATATCTGCGCCAGGGAGGTGCGCCGGCCGATCACTTCATGCAGCTCGTCGAGCATCGGCATGATGTCGTATTCCGGCGTCTTGCCTTCGTTGAACAACCGCATGGCTTCGAGCCGCTGGGTTTCATCCAGGCCCATGCGCGACATGATGTGACGGGCGACTTCAATCTCCGACTCGCTGATCCGGCCATCGGCCTTGGCCAGCTTACCCATCACCCGGAACGTGGCCTGGAAGAAAACGGTCTGCAACACACCGCGGCGGGCCCCGCGTACGAATCTTTCGGCCTGGCCACCCTGTACCCGGTCAAATGCATTGCCCAACAGCACGCCCAGCGCCAGGCCGACCACGCCGCCCGTGTAAAGCCCGATCGCACCGCCGACTACTTTGCCAAACCACCGCACGGCTGTTGTCCTCCGTCGAACACCGATGTAAAAGGTCCGTCAGCTTACCCCGAAGGACCCGCTTTGCCTACCGCCCCGGTCTGTCGTGCCCTCATCCTTTCCGGTATCATGCCGCTTCCTTGTTTGGCCAGTCTTCGGGGCACATGCCGATATCCAACCGTCCAACCCTGCCGTCGTTCCGGGCCTTGCTGCTGGCAGCCTGTGTACCGTCCGTGGTCACGGCCGAGGACAATCCCGTGTTGGAAGACTGGCGGCCGTTCGAGGCACTGCCCGCCAGCGAACAGGTCGGCATCGCGCCATATTGTCCGGGCGGTTTCGTCGACCCGCTCAAGCTCGATCCCACTGTAGACCCGAACCTGCCGAATGAGCAAAGCCCGATCACCTTCCTGTTCGACTACAGCCGGGAGATCTCCGAAGACGGCGCGGCCCTGGTCGGCAACGTCAGCGCCCGCCAGAACACCTTCCGCGCTCAGGCCGATGAATTCATCTACGAACGACCCAGCAACAGCGGCGAACTGCTGGGCCATGTCCGGCTGCGCACCATCGGCATCCTGGTCACCGGCGAGGAAGCCGACCTCAATTTCGACGACCAGACCTCGACCGTCGACAACGCCCATTTCGCCCTGCACGAACAGGACATGCACGGCTCGGCCCGGACCTTGTACCGCAGTGGCGGCAACTACCTCGAAGGCCAAAGCGCCTCCTTTACCCGCTGCATGCCGCAGGACCCGCAATGGCAGATCCGCGCCGCCTCCTTCGAGGTCGACCGAGACACCGGCATCGCCAAAGCCTGGCACGCCCGCTTCGAAATCAAGTCGATTCCCGTATTCTACTTCCCCTATGTGTCGTTTCCGATCGACGACCGTCGCCGCAGCGGCTTTTTGACCGCCACCTACGGCCTCGGCGAAGGCCCGAGCTTCAGTGAACTGGCGGTGCCCTACTATTTTAATCTGGCGCCCAATTTCGACGACACCCTGACGCTGCACTACTTCTCGGATCTCGGCTGGCTGGCCCGCAACGAATTCCGCTTCCTGACCGAAAACCACAACGGCATCTCGGACATCGACTGGCAATTGCGCAACGACGCCGAACTCCAGGACGAGACCGCGAACGCCGAGGACGTCCAGCGCTGGGCCGTGCGCCACCGGCAAAACGGCCAACTGACCGACAGCACGAGCTACAACCTCGATACCCGCTGGGTCAGCGACATTCAGTACGACCAGAATTTCAACAACGGCGGCGACCCGGTCGAAGACCAGAAACTGAACCTGGGGCTTATCCAGCAGGTGCCCACGGGCACGGTGCGGGTCAACACCAAGGCCACGACCCCGGTGCAGGACAGCGAATCCAAATTCCACACCGCTTCGGTCAACGCCTCCACCCGCATCGGTCAGTTCTCGCCGTCGATTCTCGGGGAATGGCAGGAACCGAAGGACGACACCGTCACCGCCGCCCAGCACGGCCTCAAACGACTGCCCGAGGCCAGCCTGCGCTACCAACCACTCGGTTTGCCCGGCTCGCTCACGTTCAACAACACCCTGACCTACAGCCGCTTCACCCGTGAACTGGATGAAGAACGGCTCGATGCCCTGACCGGCAACCAGGTCACCTACGCCACCACCACGCATCGTTACTACGCCAATGCCGGCCTGTCCTATCCGTTCGACGTCGAATGGGGTTACCTGCGCCCGGAAATCGAAGGCATCTACTGGGCCTACGACCGCATCAACGAACTCGACCCCAATTTCAGCTTCGAGGACGAGGACTTTCAGAAAAGCCCGGACGCCGAGGCCTGGCGCTTCACCACCGACAGCCGCATGATCCTGGAACGGCCCTATGCCACGGCCGACGGCCTGGTCGTCCACTCGCTCGAACCCCGGCTGCATTACACCTACACGCCCTACGTCGACCAGGACCACCTGCCCGACCTCAACACCAGCGCCGTGGACAACGACTTCAAGCTGTTTACCAAGAGCCGCTTCAGTGGCCTCGACCGCGTCGGCGACATGAACCGGGTCAGCGCCGCCCTCGACACCCGGCTGCGGGATCGGGAAAGCGGCAGCGAAATCGTCTTTCTGGGGGTCAGCAAGGGCCTGAAACTGAGCCAGGAACGCGTCACCGAGGGAGACGCCGAAGAGATCGACCCGGATTTCGTACCCGAATACAGCCCCAATTACCTCGACGCCCGCTGGACACCGGAACGCCACCTCCAGATCAACGCCTCGGCCCAATGGGAACACCGTACCTGGGACCTGGACGGCTACTCGCTGGATGTGACCCTGCTGCCGCCGAATCGCAGTTTCCTGCGCGTCGGCATTACCGGCGATAATCTGACCGAGGGCGAAGGTACCCAGAGCCTGGCGGTCTCGACTTATTGGCCCTTGCGTGAAAACCTGGCGGTCATTGGTTACGCTAACTGGGAAAAGCCGTTGGAGGATGGCGTTGAAACGGACGATTTCCGTTACACGGATCTGGTGTACGGCCTAGACTATGACAGTTGTTGCTGGAATGTACGTTTGGTGGGGTTCAACAGCGTTCCGGACGAGGATGACGAGGAAACCACCGAAACCGGCTTGTTCGCCAGCCGCACCGACAGTGGCATCAAGTTCGAATTCACCCTCAAGGGCCTCGGCGGCAGTACCGGTACCGTCGAATCCCTGCTGGACGAGAAAGTGCCCGGGTATCGGGGGCGGTTGTTTACTTACCGTTGATGGTTTGATTGGTTGCCCGGGTTGGCCACGGCACGGTTTAATTGAGTGCCTGGAATACGTGTCAGGAGCCGGGGTAGCTTATCCAGGGTCGCTGTGAATACCTCCCTGTAAGCTAGACCGCAGCATCCATGCTGCGGACTCCCCTGGATAAGCTACCCCGGCCCCTGACACTCGAACCTCAGCCAAAATCATGACAATCCAACTGGAACCTGTAGGGTGGGCACTGCCCACCATCCTTGAGATACAAACACGGGAAACAATGATCGTCCGGTGGGATAATTCAACGTCAACTTATTCTTCCATGGTAGGCAGTGCCCACCCTACTGGAAAAGTGATCTGATGCGACCCCGCACGACAGTGTCGGGGGCCACAACCACAAAATAGGATTAAGCCGCCCTGGACAAACCACAGTAGAACCCAGGGCCTAAAAACTCAGGAGCAATCACCTTGCGAATATTGAGAACGTGCGCAATCACCCTTGGACTGGCATTCGCGACTGTCATCCAAACCCAGGCGGCCGAGCTGCTGGATCGGATCGTGGCCGTGGCCAATGAGGATGTGGTAACGGCGCGGGAACTGAGTCAGCGGTTGCAGCAGATCCGTCGACAGTATCAAAGCAACCCACAGGTGTTGCCGCCGGACGAGGTGCTGCGCGAGCAGGTGCTGGATGCGTTGATTCAGGAACGGCTGCAACTGCAATTGGCCGAGCAGATGAATCTGAACATCACCGACAGCCAGGTGAACGATGCCGTTCGCCGGCTCGCCCAGCAGCAGAACATGAGCATCGAACAGTTCGTGACCGCCGTTCAGCAAAGCGGTCAGGATTATCAGACCGTGCGCGAGCAGATCCGGCAGGAGCTGACCATCAGCCAGGTTCGGCGTCAGCATGTGGGGCGCAGCATTAATGTGACCGAGGGCGAGGTCGAGCGGTATTTGAAGACACTGGCCGGCCAGTCGTTGCAGGAGGCGGAATTCGAATTGGTGTATCGGCGGTTCAGCGTCGATGAGCGTGCCGAAGCGGAAGCCTTGAAGGCCGAGCTGGATGCCGGCGCGGATCTCTCGCGGGAGCCGGAGGCGCGCAACCTGGGCCTGCGGACCGTGGACAACCTGCCCAGCGTGTTCCGCACCGTGGTGCCGGTTCTGGAACTGGGCGAGGCGGTGTTGATCGAACAGGGCGACGCCTTGCACATGGCGCAACTGGTCGACAAGAAAGAGCGCAAAGCGGTGCAAGTGACGCAATACAAGGTCCGGCATATTCTCGTGAAACCGGACGTGCTGCTCAATGAACAACAGACGCAGGCCCTGCTCGACGACCTGCGCAACCAGATCCAAACCGGTGCCAGCATGGCGGAACTGGCCAATCAATTCACCGACGATCTCAGCAGCAAGGGGGACGGCGGCGATCTGGGCTGGCGCCAGCCCGACGAATTCGTATCGGCCTTTGCCCGCATGGTGCGCGAAATCCCGGAAGGCGAGGTCAGCCCGGTGTTCGAGTCCCAGTTCGGTTTCCACATTTTGCGTGTCGAGGGCGAGCGGACTCAGGACGTGGGCCTGGATGTGCTGCGCCAGCAAGTCCGCCAGACGTTGTCGGAGCGTAAATACGAAGAGTCGTTACAGCGTTGGCTGGTGGAACTGCGCGCCCAGAGCTTCGTGGAGGTTCGGTTGTGACTATGCCCCTGGCCGTAACTCCCGGCGAACCGGCCGGCATCGGCCCGGACCTGGTGTTGAAACAGGCCATGAACGCGCTGGATCGACCGATGTTCGCCATCGCCGATCCCGACCTGCTGCGCGACCGGGCCCGCCAATTGGAATTGTCCGTCGAGATCGCCGAAATCGCCGATCCCGACCACCTGACGGCTCATACAGCGGGCGTTTTGCCGGTTTGGCCGGTCAAACTGCGGGCTCCAAGCGAGGCCGGGAAACTGGACCCGGCCAACGCACCCTACGTGCTGGACACCCTGGATGCCGCGATCGATCTGGCCCTGAACCACCGGGCGGCGCTGGTCACCGGCCCGGTCCACAAGGGTGTGATCAATGAGGCCGGCATCCCCTTCACCGGTCACACCGAATATCTGGAACAGAAAAGCGGCGTCGAACAGGTGGTGATGATGCTCGCCACCGAAGGGTTGCGTGTCGCTCTGGTGACCACCCATCTGCCGTTGGCCGACGTGCCCGCGGCGATCACCCCCGAACGGCTGAAACGGGTGACGGCCGTGCTGCACGCCTCGCTGCAGCGGGATTTCGGCTGCGCCGAACCGCATATTCTGGTCGCCGGGCTGAACCCTCACGCCGGTGAAGGCGGTCACCTTGGCCGCGAGGAAATCGAGGTCATCGAACCGGCGCTTGCCGAATTGCGGGCGCTGGGCTGGGATCTGGAAGGCCCGCTGCCGGCCGATACGCTGTTTCAGCCGCATTATCTGGACCGCGCCGACGCCGTGCTCGCCATGTATCACGACCAGGGCCTGCCCGTATTGAAATACAAAGGCTTCGGCGCGGCGGTCAACATTACACTGGGCTTGCCCTTTATCCGCACGTCGGTCGATCACGGCACCGCGCTGGATCTGGCCGGCACCGGTCGCGCCAGCGACACGTCCCTGGGTGTGGCGCTGCGCACCGCCGCCGACATGGCGTTTTATCGGAGTACAACACATGCATAGAGCGCGCAAACGCTTTGGCCAGAATTTCCTGCACGACGCCGGCATCATCGATCGCATCGTGGGCAGTATCGCACCCAAACCGGGTCAGCATATGGTCGAGATCGGCCCCGGGCGCGGTGCGCTGACCGAACCGCTACTGGAAGCGACCGGCGGCGAGCTGGATGTGGTCGAACTGGACCGAGACCTGATCCCGATTCTGAAAACCCAGTTTTTCCGCCACGAGAACCTGCGCATCCACGAAGCCGACGCCCTGACCTTCGATTTCAACACCCTGGTCACCGACGACCGGCCGCTGCGTCTGGTGGGCAATCTGCCCTACAACATCTCGACGCCGTTGATGTTTCACCTGCTCGACTACTCGGACCACATCCACGACATGCACTTCATGCTGCAAAAGGAAGTGGTCCAGCGGCTCTGCGCCGCGCCCGGCGACAACGCCTACGGTCGCCTGGGCATCATGATCCAGTATTATTGCGAGGCCCGGTATCTGTTCACCGTCCCGCCCGGGGCTTTTGCGCCGCCACCCAAGGTCGAGTCGGCCATTGTGCGACTGAACCCGCGCACCACCATCGAATACCCGGCGGACGACCCGGACAAGCTGGCGGTTGTCGTTCGCACGGCATTCAATCAGCGCCGGAAGACGCTGCGCAACAACCTCAAACCGCTGATGTCGGCGGAGGCGATCGAATCCCTGGGTCTGAATCCGGGCGAACGGGCCGAGAACCTCAGTATTCGAGATTTTGTTATGCTGGCCAATCATCTCAGCCGTACGGAGTCCTCCGCATGACACTCTACGCCGTGGGCGACTTGCAAGGGTGCCGCGAGCCCCTGGAAATCCTGCTGGAGAGCGTCAAATTCGACCCCGCCCTGGATCAGCTCTGGCTGGCCGGAGATCTGGTCAATCGCGGCCACGACTCACTCGGCAGCCTGCGCCTGGTCCGTTCGATGGGTGCGTCAGCGCGCACCGTGCTTGGCAATCACGATCTGCACCTGGTCGCGTTGGCCCTGGCCGACGAGCCGTTGAAGAGCAACCCGGACCTCGATGCCGTGCTCGAGGCCCCTGATGGCCCCGAACTGATCGAATGGCTGCGTCACCAGCCGCTGCTGCTGCGCGACGAACAGCGCCGGGTGATCATGACCCATGCCGGGATTCCGCCCATCTGGAGCGATGAGGAGGCGATCGATCGGGCCTACGAACTGGAGTGCGTCCTGGCGGACCCGGACCGGTGCAAGACCTTCATCAACGCCATGTACGGCAACGAGCCGGAACGCTGGCGCAACGACCTGACCGGCATCGAACGCTGGCGCTACATCACCAACGCCTTCACCCGCATGCGCTTTTGCGGGCAGGACGGCCAACTGGAACTGAAAACAAAGACTGAAGCGGACAAGCCGCCCGAGGGCATGAAACCCTGGTTCGAATGGCCGGTGCAACGCAACCACACCCTGTTGTTCGGCCACTGGGCGGCGTTGATGGGCCGTACCGGCGACGACGATTTCGTCGCGCTCGATACCGGCTATGTCTGGAACAACTATCTGACCATGCTCAATGTCGACAGCGGCCTGAAACTGTTTTGCGATACGGCGGGGGTGGTCTTCAGTCAGTAATATTTACCGGGTGTGACTGTCACGGAAGGCCTTGCCCTTCTATACTGTTCAGACAAGCCATACGGTCTGTTGTCTCATGCCGAAACCGCGCCATCTCTGGGCTGCCCTGACATTGCTGTTCCCGCTGGTCACCGCGGCCGATCGACTGAACGTCGGTCTGGGCGAACTGGATTATCCCCCTTTTTACTTCGTCGAAGACGATGAACTGCGCGGTGCGGCGGTGGAGATCGCCGAACACGTGGCCGACTCCCTCGATTACGACCTGGAATACCACCGATTCCCCTGGGCCCGGGTGCAGTACTTCCTGCGCATCGGCCAGATCGACATGGTCATTCTCTATTTTAAAACAGAAGAGCGCGCCCGGGACGTCGTCTACACCGATGCTCCTCACCTGTTCGAGAGTTCCTACCTGGCCGTGCCCAAGCATCTGAACGTCGAATTCGACGGCGACCTGAGGGACCTGGCGGACTTCAGTTTCCTGGCCGTGCGCGGCTACTGGCACGGTGAACAGTTCGATCAGGCGGACTACCTGAACAAGATTCCGGTGAACAACGAGGCAGAACTGCTGAAATCACTGGCGACCCGCCGGAATTTCATCGGCGTGGGCAACAAGCCGGCTCTGTCGTTGTATGCGGAGGAACTGGGGGTGAGGGACAAGATTCGCTTCCTGACGCCACCGATCGATCGCGGACCGAACTACATCGCGTTTTCCAAGGCCCACCCCGATGCGGACACCTTGGCCGCCGAATTCACGGCGGCCCTGGAAGACTTCATGAAAACCGAGGATTACCGGGCCATTCTGGATAAATACAACTTTGACTGAACGGGAATCGAACCGCCTATCTTCCCAGGGGGAAGTAGGTTGGATCGGCCGGCGCTCCGGTAGCCGAAAGCCGTAATCCAACATCATGCCAATGGCGTTGGCCCAGCCAGAGCCACCATCGTTGGATTACGGCCCTTCGGACCTAATCCAAACTACGAAGCCATGCCTATTACCAGCCCATCACCAGATCGTCCATCTGTAAATTCAACCGCTCACTGCCGATCGACAACTCCGCGATCGCGAAATGCGGCTGCACCTGTTTCACCTCAGCCACCAGACGGGTATCGCTGATCTGCCAGAAGCCTTCGCCCTGGCGATCGAAATGCTGGCTGGTGCGGTAGACACTGAGAAAATCGCCGGGGCGCAGGCCGCTGGCGGCTCCGGTATCGACGAACAACCGCTTGCCGTCGACCTGGGTGATGGTCGCCATAAAAGGCTGGCATTGAATGGTCTGCTGGATGTCGCTCATGGCCTGGCGCATCAGCCGATCCACCTCCTGGCCGTAATCGGTCCCGAAGAACTTGCCGGTGGCGAAACCCACCCGGGCATTATTCCGTTCATTCCACAGACCATAGGTGCTGTAACGGCTCTGGAACACCAGGGCGCCGGAATAGCCGTCGTGAATGAAAACATCGAAGACAAAATGCCGGGTCCGCGATGCTTTGCTCAGGCCGACCTTTTCCAGCCAACCGTCCCAGCGGCGGGCACGGGGTGCGTCCGGGTTCTCCATGGCCATGTCCCGAATCACCCCGGAAATGACAAATTGCGCGCCCAGGCTTTTGGCGGCATCGACGGCGCTGGTCAGTGTCATGCGCGGCGACAGCTGGGTCGGCGCACTCAAGGGATTGTTCGGGTAGAGGGTCATGCCGTTGGCGTTCAGGGCACGCACACCCGCCATGCCACTCAGCCCATTGACCAGATAAGCCGCCAGTTCACGATCGACCGCGCCCAGGTGACCGAGCGTGGCCTGTTCGGGGTGTTCCATGGAAAACCCGGTGACGGCGACGGATTTGCGGTAGTGGTTGGCCATGACGTTGGCGCAGACCTGATCGCTGGCGACGCGGGCGGTGATGTCCACGGCGTAGAGATCACCCTCGCGGCCCTCGCTCATGATGTGGATGTCGCGCACCTGGGCGGCGCTGTTGACGCGCAGGTAGTCGACGGTCAGGTTGCCGTTTTCCATAACCTGGGTGGAATGCACCTGGGCGCTGACCTGCATGGAGGCGTTTTCGATCGCCTTGCGCAAGGCCCGCATCCGGGCGCTGTTCAGGTCGTCGTACTGGATTTCGGCTTCCCCCCGGGCGTCGACCCGGACCAGCTCATCGGTCGGTTCGGCCTGGGCGAGCCCGGCCCAGAGCCACAGCGTAATCAGCAGAATCGGCGTCCACGGCGATATCAGGCGTGCCATCTGGGTTCACTCCTTCCGGGTGTGTTCCGGACAGAATTATTCGATGAAATAGAGACCCGAGCCGTCCGAGGTATTCAGCCCCTGGTTACGCAACTGGCTGCGGGTGATGGCGTCGAGATCGTGCACCATTTCCGAGGCGCATTGGGTATTGCGACGCCCGTTGGACTGGTTGGCCAGGCAGTTGCGAAAGCCCTGATCGATGACCATTTCGACCATGGTTTCGTAGCTGCCGTCCGGCATTTGATCCTGGTAGACGACCTTGGCGCCGAGGATTCGGGCATCGACAAAAGCTTTGAACCGGTCGTTCTGGACGACGAGGTTTTCAACGGTCGAGCTGCCGACGATCTGGGTGCCGTAGACGCGTTCGGCCAAGGTTCGATAGGCGTCGAGCTTGGAAGCCCGCATGGCGATGAGGCGTTTCTGCACCTGGGTTAACCCCGTGGAGTTGGGGTTGATGGCGCCGTAGCCGGAAGCGCGCAGGACCATGGGCTCCATCGGGGGCAGTTTTTCGTTGATCTGCCGGACTTCGGAGACGATGGTGTCGATTTCTTCTTCGTCATTGCCAAAAGGCCAGAGGCTGCAGCCGCTGAGCAGGAAGGTCAGCACTAGGGTCGCCGTCAGGGACCGGCCGGACATCGGGTTCATAAGGGGGCTCCACTCATTCCTGAACAATCACGGGGTTTGATTCAGGTATCGGCATTTGGCGGTCGGACATTAGGACTATTTCGGGTCTGCCGCCGGTAGAAGACAGTGCCGGGAACCCGCGTCGAGTGGGTGGTAGGGGTATCCGGGGTCGCCATAAACCCATCCATGGGGGCTTGGCTTCGGCAGTCCCTGCCTCAGACACCCCCGGATACCCCCTCCACCCACTCGACGCTAGACTCATGGTCACCGCCCACCATGATTCCCCTCACCCAAACTGCCGAAAAAACCGTCATGTAGGGTGGGCACCGCCCACCATGATCGACCACTGCCCCCACCCCTATTGCCCAAAAAACAGCCAATAATCCGGCGATCAAACCACCCAAAACTGTGAACTGCATCAAATCCGCCAATAAATCAACTAATGTCCGGGTATAAATAACGATTTTCCGTGATTTACTTCACATTATTGACGACCCCTGACTATATTCATGGAGCAAAGCTGTCCGGTTCTTATGATTTCTCCCATCGACAGAGAGAGGTAGTCACGGTGATTCGCACATTCGCTCTGGGGTTGTCCGTCGTTTTCGGCACTGTTCTCGCCCTCCCCGCGTTCGCGGGCAATTTCAACTACATCGCTCCGGGTCCGGCCTCGTCGGTCGGTGCGATCAGTAATTCCGAAATCAGCACGTCGGGACGGTATAACCCCTCGGCGACCTTCGGCAGCACCAAATTCAGCCGCTTCCCGCTCCTGGATTTCACCGGCAACGTGCAAACGCGCGGCCTGGGTGAATTCAATACCGTGTTCGAGGACATGGGCGACCGGCTGGACAGCATCGACGCAACCTTTACCGCCTTTGAAGACGGCGACGCCACCGTGGGCGATGTGCTGGGGGAGATTAACGACCTGGAGTCGGCGCTGGATACCAACATTGCTCTACTGGCGGACAACTTCTATGCAAAGCCGGGCGCGATGGTGCACATGCCGTTCACACCGCTGGACCTGAATTTCCAGGAGACGGGCACCTTCAGTTTCGGGGTCTCCTCGCTGACTCAGGGCCGAATTTCCCTGTTGCACGACGAAATTGAGTTCGATGTGGACGCCCAGGCGATCACTGACGCCAACGACAACGATGAAGACCTGGAACCGACCGACTTTCTGCGCACGACCTCGTCGATCTACCTGAAGCAGGCTCAGGTGTTCAATCTGGATCTGGGCTATGCCCGTCAGCTGCCGCCGATCACTTTCCTGGACAACTTCGGCGTATCCGCCACCGCCGGTGCGCGCGGCACCCTGATCGCCCACAGCCTGCAAAAGCGGCTGTATCCGCTGAAAAGCCTGATCCAGGACGCCGACAGTGGCGACGACAGCCTGCAACAAACCATTCAGGACGATCTGACCTCGGCCTATAACAACTACAACTACGATGTGGCGCTGGACCTGGGCGTGACTCTGACCCGCGACAACACCCAACTGGGTTTCACGCTGTACAACGTGAACCGGCCGGTGATGGAGTACAACGTTCTCGGTGGCGCGTGCGGAGACTTGACGGACGACACCGAGCAAACCGAATGCTTCCACGCCGAACATTTCGCGTCCCTGGGTGACATGTCCCTTGCCGAGGAACACCGGGTGTACCCGCACCTGGGCATCGAAGCCAGCCAGTCCTGGTTGAACAACCGGTTGGTGCTGGCCTCTTCCCTCGACGTGACCCAAAAAACCGACCTCTTCGGCGAAGAAAGCCAGACCATGAACCTCGCTTTCCTGGCCCAGCCGACGCAATGGTACTGGCCACGGCTGCGCCTGGGCGTCGGCAAAGATTTCACCGACCTGGAAGCCACGCAACTGGGCTTCGGTCTGAGCTTCTTCAAAGTGTTCCAATTGGATTCTTCGCTCAATGCCGACCTGGGCGACCTGTTCAGCGACGACCTGACCGAACAGGGCAACGCCTTGCGGAGCGCTTCGGCGTCCGCCTCATTCAATATCGCCTTTTGATCGATCGACAGCCCCCTGGAGGTTTTATGATCAAGCCAATCACAACGCTCGCCGCCGCCATCGCCGCCGTCACCCTCGCCGGCTGCGATGTTCAACCGCAAGACGCCAGCGGTGAAGACACCCGCAAAGGCCTGAACGGCCTGGCCGTGGACGGCCGCGTCGCCGGCGGTAAAGTCTGGGCGGACATGAACAACAACAACAAGATCGACGACTTCGAGCCGTACGCCTACACCGACTCGGACGGTTACTACAGCTACAACCCGTTGACCAATACCAACTATTGCGCCCTGCCCGTCATCTCCGATGAGTACCAGCGCTACTGTCTGATCTATGGGTCCTCGCTCGATTCCATCGTCATTCGCATCAAGGGCGGCACCGACCTGTCCACCGGGGAACGGCTCAAGGGTGTGATGTCCATGGCGAGTTCCATATCGTCTTCCTCGGTACGCAGCAGCACGCCTCTGGTGCTCTCGCCGATCACCACCTTGCTGCAGGGTGCGAACTCGGACAACGACCGGACTTCCATACGCTCGGCACTGAGCATCACCAGCGATGCCGACCTGCGCCTGGATTTCTCCACCGCCAGTGACGAAAAAGCCAAAAAATTCCTGGCGAACTCGATTGCGGTTCAGACCATGATGGACGTGCTGACCTCCAGCACGGAAGTGACCGATACCGAGACCACCCAGATAAACCTGATCAATCGGATCGCCAGTCAGGTGGCCACCCAATCGATGGCACCGAACTCACTGCCGAGCGACAATATCGCCCAGATCGCTGAGGTCGTGAGCACAAACACCACCACCCAGACTTCGGTCGCCTCTCGCCTGGCGCAGCTGAACGCCGAAATCCAGAAAATCGAGACTGCTGTCAATACAGATGCTGTGAACGCTCAGATCAAGGCGTCGGAAGTCATCAGTCAGCTGATCAAGAAAGAAACGTCCAACACCGATACCGATGCGGTCAAGAAAGTGCTGGACAGCGGCATTAACAATTTGTCTTCCAGCCTGACAACCAACCTGAACGATTCAACGGTCGAGTTCGACATCGCGTCCATTACCAACACCCTGGTGGATGCAGGCAACGATGCGGTTACCAACGAAACCGACTTCGACAGCACCAAGGTCGATTCGGCGGTCGAGGATTCCAAACTGGCCAGCGATACCACCTGGGGTGGTAACTGGTTCGTGATGAGAGCTACCGCGGAAGATTCCGACGAGCTCGCCGCCGGCAGTTACATCGCCATCCACCTGAGCGGGAATGCGGATTCAAACAGCGGTAGCATTGGCACCTGTGTCAATGTGTCGCCGAGCCTCGATGAAGGCGAAGCGGCCGATCCTGAAGAAGTCTTCGAAAACGAGTACATCGGTGGCCGTTGGACCAAGATCAACAACGGTATGGTTTCGCTGACATTCAACTACGAAGGCCAGGAATTCGAAGGCACGATGAAAGCCAAAGTCGCCACTGCGGAGTCCGGCGAATACGCAGGCAACCGGTTGTACCGATTCTCCTCCGAAATCGATGGCGCCACCGAACAGGGCGACCTGGTTCTGGATGTGAACGCAGTTTCAAACCTGGCGAATGTCGGCAAACCCGGCTCCGCCAGCGACTGCGAAACCAAGGTAAATTCCACTATTTAAGACCGGGCCGCGACAATCGAACAACAACGCCGTAAGCTTGTCAGGGCTGCCCTCGGGCAGCCCTTTTTTTACGGGTAATATTCAATTAAAAGTTGCGACCTGTTATTTTACCGCTACTTTACTATACGAATGGGGCCGAAATGCGCCTCGCCATGTTGTAACCCTATTACTAGCAGGACCTGTTGATGAATCGATCACTGCTGGCTCTCGCCATTCTCGCCGCCGGTACCGCCTCCGCCACACCTTTTACTGGAAACGACACCCGCTCCAACGCCATGGGGAATACCGGGGTTGCCTCCTCGCCGTCCTATGCGGCGGGTCAATTCAATCCAGCACTGTTGGCGGCCTCACCCGATAACGTGAATTTTGGGTTAACGTTGCCTTCGGCAAAAGTCTATATCGACGACTCGCTTGGCCTAATCGAGCATGGTCGCGATTTTTATGATTCAACTTATGAAGATTTTGAAAACAGCGCCGACGCCGCCACTGAACTGAACATCGCAATCACCGGGAGTGACACCGAACTCCCGTTAACCGACGTCATTGAACTAATCACGGCTCCAGACCCGACGCCGAATGACGGTAACTATGATCCGGAAGCCGGGAACATTGCCAACATTCAGACTGCAATCCAAAATATTCAGAACACTCCAAATGGGCAATCACCCGATCAGGCCGATATTGATGCATTGAACAACAACTCGGACGAACTGGTAACCAATAGCGCCACTCTGGATAGTAAAATTAACGTCGTTAATTCTACATCGGTCACTATGAACACCACGTTCGGGAACATGCGCACTCAATTGCCCGGCTTCAATGACAAGCCGCTGATGGCCGGTCTGGACCTCGGCGCCGCGTTCGCGCTACCGCGTACCGGCCTTGGCCTTGGGCTGTCCATCAACAACTCTACCGTTGCCGGATTTTCGGTGGATGTGGTCGACAGCGATCTGACTTTACTGGGCCAAGCACTGGATGACCTGGAAGGCGTCAGCGCCGAAGCGACGGATGCCTCCGGCGAACTGGTGACTCTGTCCGGTGATACTCAGTCACTGACCACCGTCATTGCCAATCAGCCCGACCCGAATGACTATACGGGGGGCGAAACCAACCCCCAGTATCAAAGCGACTTGCAGGACTGGGCAAACGATTTGGATGCGGCGGCACAGACTGTTGACAATCAGTCAACCGTGGTTGAAACCGAACTGAACGATGTGACCAACTACAACGGTAATTTCTTCACCAACGGCACTTTCAATGAGCCCGATCCGCAAGACCTGGAGACCAGTGTCGAGATTGTCGGTGCCAACATCGCCGAAGTTGGAATATCCGTAGCCCGAGAATTCGAATACATGGGCGAAACCTTTGCAGCAGGCGTAACACCGAAATTGCAGTCCATCACTGTATTTGAAGACACTATTCTGCTGTCCAATGCCGAGAACGAATTTGGTGAAGACGTCGCTACATATATCGAGTCCAATCGTACCGACTACTTCACCGGCAATATCGACGTAGGGGTCGCCAAAGACTGGCCTGATGTCCTGCGTGGCAATGTCCGCGCCGGCTTGGTCATCAAGGACCTGATTCCCCAAACCTTTGAAACCAAATCCGGCGCCGAACTGAGCATCGGCCCGAAAATGCGGATAGGTGGGGCACATATGACGCGCTGGTCCACATTGTCGGTGGATCTGGACATTACCGAGAACGACCCGCTGAAATACGGCGTACCCACCCGCTACCTGGGCCTGGGCGGCGAATTCAACGCCTGGAACTGGTTAAAGCTGCGCGCCGGTTATCGCAATAACCTGAGCGTGTCGGATAGCCATGTCATCAGCACCGGCTTCGGTATCACGCCATTCGGTGTCGGACTGGATCTGTCCGGCTGGTTCAAGCCCAAGTCATTCGATGATTGGGACCAGATGATACAGGACGCCGGGGTTGTCGCTCAGTTTTCCATGGAGTTTTAAGGAAGCCTGTCCCTCTCCAAGATGTCTGACTACCTGCCCCTCTCCCGCTGGGAGAGTGGGCTGGTTTGATGGCGCTCTCCCGAACAGAGCCTTCGATTGTGTCCTTTCGCCCCGGCTCTCCTCTACAATAGCCCCACATTCTGACTTTCGATTGCCATGCAAATCTATCTCGTAGGTGGGGCTGTGCGCGACGAACTGCTGGACCTGCCGGTTAAGGACCGCGACTGGGTCGTCGTCGGTGCCCGTCCCCAGGAGCTTCTGGATCTCGGCTACAGCCAGGTCGGCGCGGATTTTCCCGTCTTCCTCCACCCCGAGACCAAGGACGAATACGCTCTGGCCCGCACAGAGCGTAAATCCGGACACGGCTACACCGGTTTCGAGGTGCGTTTTTCGCCCGACGTGACGCTCGAGGACGACCTGCTGCGTCGCGACCTCACTATCAACGCCATGGCCAAGGATGAACACGACCGGATTGTCGATCCATTCGGCGGTCTGAACGACCTGCGGGACAAAACCCTGCGCCATGTCTCCCCGGCTTTCCGGGAAGATCCGCTGCGCGTGCTCCGGGTGGCCCGCTTCGCTGCCCGCTTTGAACACCTCGGTTTCAGCGTGGCTGAGGAAACCATGGCGCTGATGCGCGAGATGGTCGACAGCGGTGAACTGGCATACCTGGTGCCGGAGCGCGTCTGGCAGGAGATGTCCCGCGCCCTGCTGGAACCGGACCCGGATGTGTTTATCGCGGTGCTGCGCCAATGCGGCGCATTGAAGGTCATCTTCCCCGAGCTCGACGCCCTGTTCGGCGTACCGCAACCGATGCGCTGGCACCCGGAGATAGACACAGGAGTCCACACCCTCAAGGCCCTGCGCATCGCCACCGAGTTGAGCGACAGCCTCGAGGTGCGCTTCGCCGTGCTGTGCCACGATCTCGGTAAGGGCATGACGGACCCGGAACGATGGCCCTCCCATCACGGCCACGAGGGAATGGGGGCCGATCTGATCAAGCGTCTGGCGCCCGAACGGCGCTGGCCGAACAAAGCGGCGCAGCTCGCCGAGCAGGTGGCCCGGTACCACACGCATTGCCACGGCATCCGCAAACTGAAAGCCAGCACCATCGTCAAGACGTTGGGCCAGCTGGGCGCTCTGCGCCAGCGCAAACCGTTCGAACAGTTCCTGCTCGCGTGCGAGGCCGACGCGCGCGGGCGATCCGGTCTGGAACGGAACGCGTATCCTCAAGCCGATCGGTTTCGGGAGTGCCTGGACGCCTGCGAGTCCGTCAAACCGGCCGATCTTATGGCTCAGGGATTTGAAGGCGCCCAACTGGGCGACGCCCTGCACCGCGAACGCATCAATGCCGTTAAAAAGGTCATCGCCCAATGGTCGAACTCAGCCTGAACCTCCGCGACACCGACGTCGCACCCGTCGTCTTCATCACCGGCGGCGCCCGCCGCCTGGGCGCCCAGACCGCCCGCACCTTTCACCAGGCCGGCTATCGGGTGGTGATTCACTATCGCAACAGCGGGGTAGATGCCGAGGCGCTAGTGTCGGACCTGAACGAGCAACGGCCGGACTCAGCCAAGAGCGTTCAGTCCACACTGGAAGACCTGAGCGAGATTAATGCCTGCGCCGAAAACGCCCGACAAGCCTTCGGCCGCATCGATGTACTGATCAACAACGCTTCGGCCTTCTTTCCGACCCCCTGGGGGGAAATCGACAGCCAGGCCATGCGCACCCTGCTGCACAGCAACCTCGAACTGCCCATCTACCTGATCCAGGCGCTCGCCGATGAGCTGCGGGAACGCGAGGGCGCCATCATCAACCTGGTGGACATCCATGCCCTGCGCCCGCTGGCCGGGCACGTCGCCTACACCGCCGCTAAAGCCGGCCTGATCAGCGCCACCCGCAGCGCAGCGCTGGACCTGGCACCCAAGGTGCGCGCCAACGCCATCGCCCCCGGCGCCATTCTGGCCCCGGAACACGAAGGCGAGGCCGTCGAACAGGGGTTGATCGAACAGACGCCGCTGGCGCGGATGGGCACACCGGAAGACATCGCCAAAACCGCACTGTTCCTGGCAAATTCACCGTTCATTACCGGGCAGGTTCTGGCCGTGGATGGGGGGAGGTCGCTGCGGCAGTAACAAAGCCACCTATTGTCGGAATAGGAGCCCATAGTAGTTACCTACCATAATGATTGAAAAATACATCTTAATTAACCGCTGCAGTTGATTATGATCTATTTTTTAATCTTTACATAGAAACTAAGAATTCCTTCTTGCTCAAACTTAAAGATCCGATATTATATCTTAATCTTGCAATAACACTTTTAAGGATTAATAAATATATCTTTATGGGGCATATCAAAGAGTCCATGACCGATGACGCCATTGCCGTGGAACTGGGCCAACGCCTGGCCCAAGCCCGGCTGGAGCAGAACCGGACCCAACAGGAACTCGCCGAACATCTGGGCATCAACCGGATGAGCTACAACCGGCTGGAACGAGGTCAGGGCAAGGTGATCACTTTGATCGCGGCCCTCAGGGCTTTGGGAAAGCTCGATCAACTGGACGCCTTCCTGCCGAACGAGCCGTTCAGCCCCATGGAAGCACTTAAGATGGGTCGGCCTCACCGCATGAGGGCACGACCCAAGGATAAGACAGACACGAGGGACAAAGGAGCCGACTGGTGAAGGACATCGCGGAAGTGCGATTGTGGGGCGAACAAGTAGGCGCCCTGCTATACAACGAAGACAATGGCGTAACAACATTTGAATATGCCCGCGACTGGATCGCGAACGGTGTATCGGTTTCGCCGGTGCATCTGCCCAACCGGCCGGGACGCTTCACCTTTCCCGGCCTTCCCCATGAAACGCTCAAGGGCCTGCCCGGCGCCTACGCCGATACCTTGCCGGACGACTTCGGCAACGCGGTCATCGATGCCTGGCTGGTACGCAACGGCCTGGACAAGGCGGATTTCAACCCGCTGGACCGTCTTCTGTACACCGGCACACGTGGCATGGGCGCCCTAGAATATCATCCCGTCCTGTCAAATCGCCAAAGCCAGGCGGTCGTTGACGTGCATATCGATCTGTTGGTGGAACTCGCACAGCGGGTGCTGGACCATCGTGCGGGGCTGAAGGTCTCACTGGATGGCAATGGCGATCACCGGGATGCCATGACCGAGATATTCCAAGTTGGCACCTCCGCCGGAGGAGCCCGTCCAAAAGCCGTTATCGCCGTCAACGAGGACCGGACCCGAGTGCTTTCCGGACAAAAAGACGCACCTTCTGGTTTTCACCATTACCTGCTCAAATTCGACGGGGTTCGCGAACGCTCGAATACCAGCGAAGTGTTCGGCGACCCTCAAGGGTATGGCCGGATGGAATACGCCTATTATCTGATGGCCGTGGAAGCGGGCATCACCATGATGCCCAGCGAACTGTTGATCGAGGGCGATCGCGCCCACTTCATGACAAAACGCTTCGACCGGGACGGAAACCGCAAGCGCCACTATCAGTCGCTGTGCGCCATAGATCACGCTGACTATAAAAAACCCGGGCTATACAGCTATGAACAGCTATTCAGCGTGGCACGACAATTGAGACTGCCAAGAGCCGACGCGGTCGAAATCTACCGGCGCATGATTTTCAACGTCATATCCCGAAACCAGGACGACCATACCAAGAATTTCGGCTTCGTATTGGATTCACCCAATGCGGGATGGCGACTGGCGCCGGCATTCGATGTCGCGTTCAGCTACAAACCCGACTCCTACTGGGTGGACTCTCACCAAATGACCCTGAACGGCAAACGCGAAGACTTTACCCGCGAGGACTTGCTGACCGTGGCCGAGCAGGTACGTGGCCTGCGTGATGAAGCACCACAATTGATCGAACAGTGCATAAATGCCGTCGGCCGTTGGCGGGAATTCGCGGAAACCGCCTCGGTCGATACCGATCTGGCCGAATGGATTCAGCAGAATCTTCGCTTAAGGCTTTAAGCAGGAGTGGCAAGGGCTAGGCGGTTAGAGCGAGAACATCTTTTTCTGGATCATGACACATTTCCCGCCACATAAAGGCCAACATATTGAGATAGCTCGGGGACGGGCGACCTCCAATCCCGGTGCCTCAGTGATTCCAGTTTCGGGTGGACGTCCGCCCTGTACTGTTCAAGCTCCTCGTCAGTTAATACCGGTTCCACCATAACTAAATCTCACTCATACAATCCGATTCGCCGATACTGGTTTTACGGTTAACACAGTTCCAGTCGGCTGACCAGTGTTGGAACCGGTGTACGATCAACCGGATTTTGGCTCTCGGGCTTCCGGCCTCGCCATCCAGGCCACGGCGGCCCGGCTCACCCAGTCGCAGAACACCATTTCACAATACGGCACCCCGGGGTGATTCAGATCGCCGTTCACGAACCGGAACAGGCAATGCTTCAGGGCCGTTTCGGCTTCATGAGGGCTCTTTCGGGCCAGTTGCCGCGTTTGCTCGAAGAATTCCCGTCCCATGGCGGCGGCTTCCTCCGCCGACATCTTTGTTCTGCGATCGAATTCCCACCAACCGGCGTCGCCGGGGCGGTTATCGTCCCAACGCAGATCGCGAACGAACTCGAGGTCGTACAGATCGTCGGGAGCCAATTCCGGGTTGTTCAGATTCAGAGTGGAAGCAAACGCGCGCAACACGGCCAGGGCGAATTCCGGACCGATCCAGAGGGCGTAGGCATGCACCAGTTCCTTACAGGCAAACGGGCGCTGAATGTCTTCCAGGTCTTCCCGGGCGGGATAATAGCGAATAGGGATGAAGTCGGGGCCTTCTTGAATGGCGAGGTCGTCCAATACGCCCTGGGCGCGTGAGGTGTCGAGGAATCGGCCGGGATGGTCGTGGCGGTCGCCGCCAGCGGCGCAGTGAAGGTCGTGCAGGGAATAACGGTTGTCCTTGGTGCGAATCGACCAGGACAAAACGGTCAGGTCGGTCATGATGGAAACTCCTGTGTGTGTATTTGGGTTCCACCACCCTCCGTCAAAAGGGTGAGCGGAACCACGCGGGTTGACGGACCGGACACACAGGCACCCGGCGCATCCGAAGATGCCCCGCATGGCCCGCCCATAAAGCAGGCACAGCCATGCTCCGGACACAAAAAAACCGCTCATCGCGGCGGTTGTGTCCGCCTGTGTGTTTCGGGCCGTCAAACCCGGCGGCCGATTTTGCGGCCGCACCTAAAGAATAAGCCTATGCCTTTTCCTGTCAACCGATAAGGAGCCATCCCAGTGTTCAGGAACATCATTACTGCGTGGCTAAAGGAGCTCTAGTGGCTCCGATGCGATTTCACATGCGAAATCTGGAGAAGCTTGTTGAAGTTGGAATCCCGCCGATCGTCACCAGGAATTGATATCCCTTTCTAATATGCGGATCGATTCCACGATTTCGTCAAAGGAGGGGGGTGTCCGGTACATCATGCCAGCGTCGATCATCTTCTCATAGTCGGTGCGAAGTCCATTAAGGGTAATATCCTCAGGGATCAGCCTCAGCCGGCTTTCAAGACAGGCGTCGTAGTTGGCATAGCTCGCCCTGAAAAACGCCTTTTTATGGCGTACGACGTCCTCGAGCAGATCGCGGTTCCGGGCGGCAGCCTGACCGGAGACATGCTGATTCAGCATCACCAGATCATACCAGTGCCGAGAAAGCCGTTCGGCGTTTTCCTTCAATTGTCCTCGATTGCACTCTACGTGGATCAAGGTCACTTTTTCCCAGAAAGTCCGCTCGGGTGAGAGTACTACTACTTCGCTGGAAGGATAATCGAGCTCAGCCGTCAACTCTGCCACATAGGGAGCAATGCCATGACGCTCGTTGGGATCAATCACATTGCGACCACCCAACTCGATCAAGACCTGAGTTTTGAGGTAGTCATCGGCTTCCTCGGTAACGGAGGGAAAGCTCACCCAGATCTTTTCCCCAGTCTCGTCGACCTCGACGCTGTAGTGCTCGTTTGCTGGTAGTTCGGACAATTCAGCACGGAGGTAGGGGAGGACGGTGTCGTAGGCGTATTCCCTGACGTATTCCTTGAGGCGATCGCTAAACCTCTTGATCTGGCTATTGCTGGTACTATCGGAAAAAGGGTCAAAATCATCCTCGAAGCACCGGTAGTCGAGGGTGATATCGACATCCTCAGAAAAGCGATCGATGATGCCGTAGACTTTGGACAGGGAGGTACCACCCTTAAAGGCCATGGGGTGGGCATTAGGCATGGTAAAGAGGGCCTGCAATGTCCAACAGACCCAAATATCTTTCTCCAATACCGTTGCCTGGCGACCCAGTTCCGCGGCTGCCGTCTGCAGTATGTCTTTCCGATCCGCTGCCGGCAGTTCCAGGAAGGCTTCAGCCATGTGCTTCTCCTTGGGCATAGTGTTCAATCGCACCGGCCATCCAGGCCGGCATCTTGGATGTGCGCAACTCCTCGAACTCTTTCCTGCTCAAGCCTTCCTGGATGCGTTGGATTACCTCATCATCGACGCCGTCTTTGCCCAGATACCAGAGGGCCGAGAGGGCCAACCCCGGCTTTTTGCCGGCATGTTGCAGCTTCCGATGACTGGTCGTGTGCATGAACTTGACCTTGAGGTTGCCGATTCGGATCTCCCGGCTTGGGCCACTGGTGTAGTACACCGGGGTGGTGGGCATCTGGGTGCTCAGTTTGAAGCGACGCGCCGCTTCCGCACCGTGGACCTGCACGGTCTCGCCGTGATCTTTGGCGATTACCTCGATGACGCGGGACACATCAGGCATCACGTTGTGGATGAAGCGGCTTTTCTTGGGGCGCACAAAAACCCCGCGCGCAACACGCTGGATGACGCCGTCCTTGACCAGGCGAGAGAGCGCCTTGTCGACGGCCGAGCGTGAGCCAAGCTTGAGGAAGCATGTGTTTGTAAACGGCTCCCCTCGCTTCATACTCAGTAACCGTCGCTTAATGCTTTCAGTCACAGACATCGTTATCCTCTCTCCACAATGTCAGAAAAAGTAGCACTTTTTCTGACAAAATGAAAGGCCGTCCCGCTTCCGTACTCGAGGACAGTCACGCTCCTCGGACATTAGCCATTGCCTCGGGCTCGCCCGTGCAGTTTTGGGTTGGCACTTTCGTGGGTCGCGCACGGCGTGCGCTCCTACAGGGGAGATGCTCATCGTCATCAGGGCTGAGAGAGGCTCATAGAGGCGATGAAGGTCATTTTGTCCCGGTAGCTGTCCGCCAGTTCCCGCCACAAAGGTATCCGCCCTCGAACCGGCGCCGGCTGGGCTTCCCCCTCAAGCAGTGCCGTTAACACCATGACCAGGTCATCCACGTCTTGCGCGGCATCTTTCTCGGAACCGGGATAAAAAGATGCGCCGGGCAAGCATTCAGGATAAGCCAGTCGATTCGGCACCACGACCGTGGCTCCGGCCTGGGCCAGTTCCAGCATCGACAGGCCCTGGAAGTCATGAATGGCGGTGGAGACGCCGATGCCGGCGCGCCCCAGCCAATCCCGATAGGCCTCCTTGGAGACTTCACCCCACTGCACCACCCGCTCGGCTAAGACATCCCTCATCTCATCGAACTCGGCGCTGCGCCCACCGCCGTAGCCCAGCATGGCGAGGCGGAACGGTGTGCCCTGCTCTTTCAGTCGGACCAGGGCACGCAGAAAGCGTTCGGGTTGTTTGTCCCATTCCCAGCGGTGGTTCCAGACGATCAGGTCGGCTTCTTTCGGCTGATGTTTCAGTTCCGCCAGTGCATCGGTCAACGGGACGGGCAGTACGTCCGACAGACGCTGGAGACGGTCGAGCGGTTGACCGGGCAGAGGTTCCGGAAAGCGTTTGAGGAGCTTTTGGGCCCCGCGAAAAAAGGTATCGCGGTTGAAGTGGGTGTTGAAGCTGATCCAGTCCGCCGAGAGCAGGTTGACGATGCTCTGAAACTGCCAGTCGGTCTGGTGCGACGCCTGCTGGCGGTCGGACAACGGGTAGGCAAACTGGTTTTCGTGGCAATAAACCCAGACCGGAACGTCGCGAAGGGCCGGACATTGGGCCTTGAGGGTGCCGACATCGACCAGGCAGGTGGCAACGACGAGGTCGTATTGCTGTTTGAAATCCGAATCGCTCGCCAGCGCCCAGAGCCAGCCGGCCGCCCGGATGCGCCAACTGAAGTGGCGGGCCGGTTGGGTCTTCAGCGTCCAGTCGACGTCGGGAAAGGCGGCCATCAAGCCGTCGCACCAGTAGGCATGGCTGGCGGCGTGGTAGGGGCTGAGCAGCAAGACCTTCATGGATTCAGTCGGTGGCCTGCCCGCTGGCACCGCCATATCCCCAGGGCGGCAGCAGGTCCTGCGGTATGCGGGCGGTTTTCAGGACGCGGGCGACAACGAAATCGACCATGTCGGCCACGGTTTCCGGACGGTTGTAAAAGCCGGGGCTGGCCGGAATGATGTGCGCGCCGGCCTGTTTGAGGGTCAGCATGTTGCGCAGGTGAATTTCGCTGTACGGCGTCTCGCGCGGTACCAGAATCAGGGTGCCGCCCTCTTTCATCACCACGTCGGCGCCGCGTTCGATCAGATTGTCGCACTGGCCGGTGGCGACCGAGGCCAGGGTGCCGGTGGAACAGGGGCAGATGATCATCGTCTCCGGCGCGCCGGAGCCGCTGGCGACCGGGCTCATCCAGTCCTCGCGGCCGGCGATGATCAGTTCGCCTTTCTGGCTGAGCCGGTCGCGCAGGTAATCGTGCAGTTTTTCATGCTGGGCGGGCCAAGGTGTACCGGTCTCGATGGCGGCCACCATCAGGGCGGCCTTTGACACCAGCAGATGGACTTCGAAATCGGCGTCCAGCAGGCATTGCAACAGACGCTCGGCGTAGGGCGTACCGGACGCTCCGGTGATGCCCAGAGTGATGCGTTGGCGCTGTGTCATTGGTTGTCCCCGGCGTAGCGGATCAGGCCTTCCTGCGAGGTGCTGGCCACCAGCCGTCCACTGCGATCGAATATCTCGCCGCGCACGAAGCCCCGGGCGCCGCTGGCGCTCGGGCTGTCGGCGACATACAACAGCCAGTCGTCCAGTTTGAACGGGCGGTGGAACCAGATGGCGTGGTCGAGGCTTGCGATGGACAGGCCGGGTTTCATCAGGGAGATGCCGTGCGGCATCAACGCGGTTTCCAGGAAGCCGTAGTCCGTGGTGTAAGCCAGCATGCTCTGGTGAATCAGCGGGTCATCCGGCAGGTTACCGTTGGCGCGGATCCACATGTGTCGTTTGGCGATGCCATGGCGCGGCCGGAAGGGGTTTTGCGCCTCGACGATGCGGTATTCGATCGGCCGCTCGGCCGTGAACAGGTCGCGGACCCGCTCGGGAATCTCGTCGGAATGGTCACGGTAGAGTTTCAGCTCGGGTTCCAGCAGCTCCGGCCCGGGTACGTTGGGCATCGCGTCCTGGTGCTCCAGGCCGCTCTCTTCTTTCTGGAACGAAGCCGTCATCGCCAGGATGGGCTTGCCGAACTGGCTGGCGATGACCCGGCGTACGCTGAACGAGCGGCCATCGCGGATGACCTCGACTTCGTATTCGATAGGGTGTTTGGCGTCGCCCGGACGCAGGAAATAGGAATGCAGGGAATGCGGTACACGGCTGTCGAGCGTCTGAATGGCTGCCGACAGCGCCTGGCCGATCACCTGGCCACCGAACACCTTGGGGTAGCCCAGGTCCTGCGACAGGCCCCGATAGCGCAGCTGACCGATCGGCTCCAGTTTCAACAGCTCGATCAAACGTTCGACGACGACATTTGCCATTCGGATTCCTCCGCAGTAACTTAGAGTGTAGACGGTGTCACAGATTCAGCGTCAGAAAACCGGCGCGCCTGTTTTTTCTGTGACAATAGTGATAATAAACGTTCTTTCTTTGACGCTCACAGGGACATAACGCTGTACGAACCTGAACCGGCCTCACAGTATATCAACTGAGACCGGCTTATGGCTCGCTTGTCCGTCTATAGTAGATTAAGCGACTAGCCGAGGGTGCCGTGATGAGTCACGCAGCAGAAAAACAACACAACGCCGACCTGGAATGGAGCCTCGACTCCATCGGAGAGCGGCAGCGCGCGATCGAATTCGTAAAGTGCTTTGAAAGCCGCCTCTGTGTCTATTCGCCGTCCGTCGAACAGTTCTACACCAACTACACGCTGCATTTCCCCAGCCAGGAAAACAGCAAGATGGTGGTGCTGCCCAATCCGTACGCCTTTCACGATACCTTCCACGGCGTCGACGCCAGCGCGGTACGCGATACCGGCTTCCACATCGTTCCGGGCGAGCTGCTGGGCAAAACGGGCTTTTACGTCATCGTCAAATACCGCAACCGGGACGTCAAACCGGTGCCGATGCCGCTCAAGCAGGCACTGAAGAAAATGATCCGCACCCGGCATTCGGAGGATCCTTTCCTGCCGATCCTGGTAAAAGGCGATTTGCGGGAATTCAACGCCACCATGCCCTGCCTGCATTTGCATCGAGTCAAACTGGCAGACCTGCCGCGCCGGTCGGATTTCGAAAAGAAGAGCATCGGTAACGCGATTCTGGATAAATTGACCGACCTGTATCATGAGGTTGAGCGGCTGGGGGTTTGACCTAGCTTATCGGGTTGGTCGCGCAGGGGCCTGCGCTCCTACAGGTTCCTGCCGAATGGTTCTGAAGGTCAGGTTGATTCTGTCTTCGGCTTTGGCCCGTTTGGGCACGGAATGCTGCCAGTGGTGTTGCAGTGGGCCGCCCATGATCAATAAATCCCCCTCGCCAAGGGCGACCGTGATCGTCTGCTGACGGTCTTCGTTGCGTCGCAATCGAAAATCCCGCCGGGCGCCCAGTGACAGGCTGGCGACGACGGGGTTATCACCCAGTTCCGGCTCGTTGTCCGCGTGCCAGCCCATCTTGTCGTCACCGGTGCGATACCAGTTGGCCAGAACCGCGTTAAACGGCTCCCCGGCCTGCTCGCAGACCGCATCCACCAGTGGTTTGACCACGGCCGGCCAGCCTTTGGCCTCCAGGGTTTGGCCGCTGTACCGGTAACGAACCCCGGCCGCCCCGAACCAGGCTTCCAGCCGCGGAATCGGATGCTCCCGACCGAAGACCCGAACCCGGCTCTGTCGCCAATCGAGACCGTCGACCAGGGTTTGCAGCCACCACTGGGTGTCCGGGCACCAATTCCGGTACACTAGCAGCTTTCCGGTTTCGTCATTCAGTAAGGTGTCATAACCCGACATGTCTACATCCGCCGAAAGTGCCCAGCAGTGGCTGAACGAGAAACAGCCCGGCCAGGAAGAAGTGCGCGCCATCATCGAAAAGCTGGAACACCGCATCGCTCAACACGAGGGCGAAGAAGCCGATATTCAGGGCTCGGTCGATGCGCTGATCCTGCTGCAGGATCATCTGGAACAACGGGACGCCCCGCCCCCGCAGAGCGAGACACCCAATGCGAACCTCGACACCTCGGGCCTGATCCCCGAGGCCGATCCGATCGAGCTGGAGGATTCGGTCAAACGGGAAGCTTTCGAGGCGTTGAAGTCGAAGTTCAAGGACTTGTAACCCGCTCAGCGCAGTGTCCGCCAGTTCCGCAACTCGGCGATCTGCCGGGTGTGATCCCGCTTGATGTCCGAGGCCAATAGCCGTAACTGAGCATCAACACTGTGCTCCAGAGTGACATGCGTCAATGCGATGGCCGCTTCGTGGTACCACGTAAGAGTCGCGGCGGCGCTGCCTTCAAGATCGTCGTTGGACTGCAACTCATCGCGACGTTCCATCATGCGTTCGCGGACTCCCTCAAACGCAACGGTCACTGCGTCCGCGTCGTCGCCGGGCGTGGGGGCCGAAAAACGCTCCTGCCAGGCCTGAAGCGCTTCGATTTCGGTATCCACGTCGTCTTTCAGCATGTTGGCAACGCGCAACAGGCGGTCGTCGTCGGATTCATCCTTCAGCGTCTCCGCCATATCCACCGCTTCGAGATTGAGCGGGACCAGGAGCTGGGCGTAGTCATAGTTGGGGTCGCCGGTCAGCTCGTAGTCATACAAGGCGTTGAACATGGCTTGGCGGGCATTGAAGAGTGGGCCGGCGTCGTCGCCGGTTTCGGCCGATAACGAGCCAACCAGCATCAACAACGCGCCCAGAACGAACGGCATCCAGTGTCGGAGTGTCATGTAACGCTCCTGTCGGTAGTGGGTTTCCTAAAGGTGGACCACCGCCCAGTGTACCTGATCCAACTCCGATCTTCGCGATCACCACTTCACGAATTCAGCTCCCGGGGCGGAGACAACAACGCCCACACCTGGTCGATGGCCTGCTTTTCGATCAGCGAGCAACGATAGAGTCGAATCTCCAGCGGTAACCGATAGGCGTCGCCGGGACACACCACCAGTCGCCCTTCCTCCAGTTCCTGCTCCACCGTGATGCGTGGCAACCAGGCCACGCCAAACCCCGCCAATGCCATGCCCTTGAGACCGTCGGCGATGGCCATCTCGAACACCGTCTTGAACTGCAACTGCATGCCCTGGGCCTGCAGCATCGAACGCACCGACCGTTGCAGGGAGGCATCGCTGGTGTAGGCGAGCAACGGGATGGGCTCCGCTCCCTCTTCCGTTGAAAACGGAAACACCGGCTCGCCGTATTCATCCGGCGCGCACACCGGCACCAGTTCCGTCCGACCCAGTTGTATCGAGGGAAACACATCCGGGTCGAGCTGCATCGTCGCCTGGGGGTCGGCGTAGATCATCATTAGATCGGATTTGCCTTCCCGCAGCGCCAGAATCGCCTCGCCAATGTTCATCGCCAGCACACGCAGATTGAACTCCGGGCGGGTGCGGTAAAAGCGTTTCAGCCAGCGGGGCAGGAACCCCAGCCCCAGGGAATGCGCCACCACGACTTCCAGAATCTGCTTGTGCTGGGGCACCAGACCCCGGATCTGCTCCACCGATGAGTCCAGCTGGTCCAGCAGCTTGCGCGCGGTAATCAGGAACATGTCCCCTTCCGCCGTCAGACCGATCGGCGACGAGGACCGATCCACCAGGGTCACACCTATACAGGCTTCCAGGGCACGAATGCGGCGGCTGAACGCCGGCTGGGTGACGTGCCGGCGCTCGGCGGATTGGGAGAAACTGCGGGTGCTGGCCAGCATGAGGAAGTCTTCCAGCCATTTGACGTCCAGGTCCATACGATTCCCCGCCTCGAGATATGCATTTATTGCATAATGATGTCGGAAACGGCATTGGTCAAGCCACTGATCAAACCGTACTCTTGCCCTCGACAACCGCCTCAACCCGACAACCCCGAGAGACCAGAAAAACAATGACCACCGCCGCGACCGACCGGTTCGACAGCGCCACCGACACCCGACTGGAAACCGACTCCCTGGGCGAATACCCGTTACCGGCCGACGCCCTCTACGGCATCCACGCCGCGCGGGCTAATGACAACTTCCCGCTGACCGGCCACCCCCTGTCCCGCTACCCGGACCTGATCCGCGCCCTGGCCCAGGTCAAGCTGGCCGCGGCCGAGGCCAATCAGGGCCTGGGACTGATGTCCGAGCACAAGCTGACGGCCATTCAAAGCGCTGTTCAGGCATTGATGGCCGGCGACCATCACGATGCGTTTATCGTCGATGCCATCCAGGGCGGTGCCGGCACCTCGACCAACATGAACGCGAACGAGGTGATCGCCAACCTTGGCCTGCGGCGACTGGGTCATGCCCCGGGGGCGTACCCGCATCTGCATCCGATCAACGACGTCAACCAGTCCCAATCCACCAACGACACCTATCCGACGGCGGTCAAGCTGGCGGTGCTGACCCAGTCCGAGCCGCTGCTGGATGCCATGCACAAACTGCATAGCACCCTCATTCAAAAAAGCGACACCTTCGATCACATTCTGAAGATCGGGCGTACCCAGTTGCAGGAAGCGGTGCCGATGACGCTCGGCCAGGAATTCCGTGCCTTCGCCACGGCCATTAAGGAAGAGATGGAATCGGTACTCGGCAGCCAGCACGGTCTGCTCAAGGTGCACCTGGGCGGTACCGCCGTCGGGACGGGCATCAACTGCCCGGCCGAGTTCGGTGCGTTGGCGGTTCGCGCGCTGAACGACCGGACCGGACTGGATTTTCAGTTGGTGGACGACCGGATTTTCGCCACGTCGGACACCTCAGCCCTGGTGACGGTATCCAACGCCCTGAAGCGGCTTGCCATCGTGCTGAGCAAGATCAGCAACGACCTGCGACTGCTGTCCAGCGGCCCCCGGGCCGGGTTCGCCGAGATCCGTCTGCCCGCGCGCCAGGCCGGCTCCTCCATCATGCCCGGCAAGGTCAACCCGGTCATTCCCGAGGCGGTCAGCCAGGTCGCCTATCACGTTGTCGGCAACGACACCGCGGTCACCATGGCCGCCGAAAGCGCCCAGTTGCAGTTGAACGCCATGTTGCCCCTGGTCACCTACAAGGTGATGGACAGTCTGGCTGTGCTCACGTCGGCCCTGAACATGCTGACAGAGTTGTGCATCGACGGCATCGAAGCCAACGAAACACGCTGCCGTGATCATCTGGAGGCGTCGGCCGGGCTGGTCACCGCGCTGTGTCCGGTGATCGGCTACGACCGCGCCGCCCGCATCGTCAAACGCCAGCAACGCACCCGCGAGCCGCTGCTGGACGTGGTTCGGGCCGAATCCGGTTTGAGCGCCGAAGCGCTCGGGGACCTGCTGGATCCGGCCCTGCTGGTCCAGGCGCAGCCGATCAGGCCGCCCGCCCCCGGTTGACGGTGCGCGGATCGGTCATCAACTGCGCCTTCAGCCGGACCTCGGCTACGGCGCAGCCCAACTGGGCCTGGATGGACAACAGGTCCTGATAGGCCTGATGCAGGCTGGTGGTAACCTCGGACGCCGGTGTCAGGTGGAAACGCACGCAATCGCCATCCAGGCTGGTGCCTTCGGGCACACGCCGGCCTGCCTCGGTATCCACCAGAATGCCACGTGGTCGCAATATCATCCGCCCTTCGGACAACGCCGAGGAACCAAGCGACGGAATCAGTTGCCTCAACTGTTGCAGGCTTCCGTCCAGACCGTTGCCCGAGAAGGAGGCCAACGGCATCTTGCCACCCCGGGTCAGCGAGGGCACCGCCAGCCCCAGGCGCATCTGCCCCGGACGGTCCATGATCGGTTCGGCATAGGGCGCCGCTTTTGACGACTCGGGCCGGCGCAGACTGTGAACCCGTCCACGCACCAGGCGCTCGGTCTCGAACAGCGTTTCCGCCAACGGCACTTCGGCGATCGACCGACCCAGTCCCAGGCCGCGCGCCAGATCCAGACCGGAGAGCCCCGTAGCCGACACCAGATAGCGGGTGCGTATCTCACCGCTGGTCGTCAATACCTTATACCCTTGAGACAACGCCTCGACCCGAATCGCCCGAGTACCGTACTGCACATCGACCGTCTTGTCGTAGGTCGCCCGGGCGTTGTCGAGCATCGACTCGACCAGAGCGGATCGGTTCACGATGGTGTGCTGGGTGGTGGTGCCCATGGCCGCCATCGGTTCCGGTCGCCAGTGACCGTCGCCATCGAGTACCAGATAAGGTTCCAATTCGGCTATGTCGGCTTTTTCCCACCATTCCAGCAGCGGAAAGTGGGATTTGAATGCCTGGTAGCGCTCTTTCAGCCAGAGAATGTCCTCTTCCCCCTGCGCCACCACCATCTTGGGGTACTTGCCGATCAACGCCTGGGGTTCGGCCTGGCGCAAGGCATAGTTGACCACCATGGACGCCGAGCGATGCCATGCGCGTGCCTGTGACAGGCTGGCGAGCGTATCGATGTAGCCATACTGCAACCCTTCGCTGGTCCATTGACCGCCCAACTCGGCGGAACCCGTTGTCTGACGGGCGTCGATCAGCTTGATCGAGGACAGATCGGTGAACCGCGCCAATTGATACAACAGGGCGGCCCCGGCGGGCGTAGCGCCTATTATCAGAACGTCACAGTGATGTTTGCTCATGGACTAACCTCCTCCGTTGCGGCACAGCATGCCGACTTGACCGTGCCGGGAGAGGTCCCGGGCACTGGCGTCAAGACCTAGAGTACGGTTAGACTGACTACGAACAAGTCGAATTTAATTACCGAATAGATCGGTTTTTTCGAACTTTTGGAGGTCGGCCTCGATGCGGCACCTGAATTACAACCACCTGCTGTACTTCTGGACCGTGGCCAATGAGGGCAGTGTCGCCCGGGCCGCGGAGGCGCTCAGCCTCACGCCGCAGACCATCAGCGGCCAACTGAAGACCCTGGAGCAAAGCGCCGGCGGTGCCCTGTTCGAACGCGCCGGCCGGGGGCTGACCCTGACCGCCACCGGCCAGTTCGTCTACCAGTACGCCGACGAGATTTTCCGGCTGGGCGGTGAGCTGGCCCTGCGCCTGCGCGACCCGGGCCTGATGATTCCCAACCGGCTCAAGGTCGGTATGGTCAGTTCCATACCCAAACTGATCGCCTACCGCACGCTGGCCCCGGCCCTGACCGGTCCGGATGCGCCCCAGATGACCTGCCGGGAGGCCGACCTCAACAGCCTGCTGGCCGATCTCGCTCTGCACCGGCTCGATCTGGTCCTGTCGGATCAATCCATCCCCACGGGTTTGAACGTAAAAGCGTACAGCCACTTGTTGGGATACAGCGACATCAGTTGGGTCGGGTCACCGGTGATCGCCCGTCGGTATAGCCAGAATTTCCCACGATCGCTGGACGGCGCACCCTGCCTGTTGCCGACCTCATCCAGCGTCGTGCGGCGGCATCTCGATGACTGGTTCGAGCGACAGGGCATCCAGCCACGCATCGTGGCGGAATTCGATGACAGTGCCCTGATGAAAGCCGTCGGCGAGGCCGGGCACGCTCTCTACCCGGTGCCATCGGCTATTCTGACGGAAGTGTGGGATACTTATGGTGCCGAATCCGTGGGCCGTATTCGGGAGATACGCGAAACTTATTTCGCCATTACTCCGGAACGTAAACTGAAGCACCCCAAGGTCATCGAGATCACCGAAACCGCCCGGGACCGTCTGTTCAACAACAGGAATCGAACATGAAAGTCGACGACAACCAGATCCACGACGAGATACCGATCAAACACACCGACCCGCTGATCCGGTTTCTGCATCGGATCATTCGCCATTCGGTTCGCTTTCTGGCGGTTCTGATGGTCCTGGTTATCCTCTGGAGTATTGGCGACGTGGTCTATGTGCTCTACCAACGCCTGACCACTCCGCCGATGTTCCTGCTGGACATCAACGACATCTTTCAGACATTCGGTGCATTCATGGCGGTGTTGATCGCCATTGAGATCTTCATCAACATCCGGCTGTATCTCGGTACCAATGTCTTCCCCGTGCAGTTGGTCATCGCCACCGCTCTGATGGCCATCGCCCGAAAGGTGATCGTGCTCGACCTCGACAAGATCTCCGCCGACTATGTCTTCGCAATCGCGGCCGTGGTCCTCGCCCTGGGGCTCAGTTACTGGCTGATCACACGGGATCCTCAACCCAAGGAAGATGTGGAGTGACCGTTTCCCAAGGCTGGGTTCGGCCGGATGAGTGGCTTACAATGGTTCGCGAATCAACCCTTGATACATGAGCGACATTCCATGGCAAAGTCACTGGCCGACCAGTTGTTGAATGCGGGTCTGGTGGACAAGAAAAAAGTCAAGCAGGCCCAGCACGAGAAGAAAAAACAAGCGAAACAGGCCCAGAAAGGCCAAGCGCAACAGGAAGACACCCAGGCTCGGTTGCAACGCGAACGCGAGGAAAAGGCGGAGCGCGATCGTCAACTGAACAAGGAACGCCAGGAAGCCGAGGCCGCCAAGGCCAATCAGGCCCAACTGGAACAGATCATCTCCCAGGGCCAACTGACGGTGAAAGGCGAGGTCCGTTTCAATTTCACGGACCACCGGATCAAGAAGATCAAGCACCTGTACGTGAAGGATTCCATCCAGCAACAGCTGGCGTCCGGCAAACTGGCGATCTGCGCGCTGAAAGACGGCTACGCGGTCGTGCCCAAAGACATAGCCGCCAAGGTGGCCGAACGGGACGAAGCAGCCGTCGTGTTCCAGGCCGATCCGCAAGACAACCAACCGGATGAGGACGATCCGTACAAGGACTTCCAGATTCCGGATGATTTGATGTGGTAAGGACCGAGACTCTGACCTCGTAGGGTGGGACGGCCCGACGACTCGGCCGCCCACCATGGAAAGATATGGGTCTGGCAGAACAATCCACCGCCCCCATCATTGCCAATGGACAATTGTTCAATAGGACCGAAAGCGAATGGTGGGCGGTGCCCACCCTACGGGAATCCACATCAATACAGCTTCTTCTGCGGCGGGCCGGAGAATTTCAGCTCGCCGACCGAGTGCATGTCGACCTCGACCAGGGCCGGTCCGTCCAGTTGCACCGCCTGCGCCAGCACCGCATCGAACTGGTCCGCGTGCGTCACTTTCCAATGCGGTAACGCCATGGATTGCGCCAGAGTCTGGAAATCCGGCGTGTGCAGTTCGTTGAAATACTGACGACCTTCGAAATACTTGTTCTGAATCCCCCGCATCACGCCGTAGCCGCCGTCGTTCATCACCAGCAGCACCATGTCGAGGTTTTCCTGGGCCATGGTGGCCAACTCGCCGAGCCCCAGAGCAAGGCCGCCGTCACCGACCAGGGTCACGACCTTCTTCTTCGGTTGCGCCACCGCGCAGCCGATGCCCATCGACAGTCCCAGCCCGATGGCACCGGCCAGAGAGTGGATGTTGCCCAGCGGTTTTTCCGCCGGCAGCAAGCGGCTGCCCCAGGTGCTGCCGGAGACGGTGATGTCGCGCACGAACAGGCCGTCGGCCGGCAGGTGCTTGTGCACGGCGTCGGACAGTTGCGCGTAGGCGCCCACCTGGGTGCGCAGCGCTTCCTCGGCGCTCTGGACCGCCGTTGCGATGGCCGCGTCGAAGGTCGGGTCGGCCTGCCAGCGGCCTTCGAGCCGGTCGGCCAGGCGGCGCAGGGTGTCGCGACAGTCGCCGCAGTAGAAGTCGTCGATGCGGTAGTTGCGCTGGTGCGCCGCCGGGTTCAGGTCGATCTGCAACAAGGGGCGTGGCAGCGTCAGTGAATAGGTCCGGGTCTCGTTGCTGCGCAGGCGCGAGCCGGCAACCAGCATCAGATCACAGTCCGCGAGCAGGGCTTCGACCGATTCGGCGTTATGGAACGCCCGCAGACTGCGCGGATGGCTGTCGGGCAGAATGCCTCGACCGTGTGTCGTGGAAAGCACGGCCACGCCGAGGTCGGCCAGACGGCGCACTTCGGTTTCAGCCCCCAGGGCGCCGCCACCGACCCAGAGCACGGGACGGCGGGCGGTCTGGAGTTTATCCGCCAATTGGTCGAGCTGGTAGTCGGTGAGCACCGGGTTCGGCCGCCCCTGAACCGGGGCGGTCTCGACCCAGTCGATCTTGGCGGCCTGGATGTCGATCGGGATTTCCAGACTGACCGGCCCGCACGGCGCCGTCAGGGCATCCTGAAGCGCCCGGTGCAGCAAGGGCACGGCCTGTTCCGGCGTACAGACGCGGTAAGCGCTTTTCGAGCAGGCCGACAGGAAGCCCATCTGGTCGCGTGTTTCGTGAATGAAGCCGGCGTCGCGGTCGAGGTAGTCTTTCTCGACCTGACCGGTGATGTGCAGCAACGGTGTGCCAGCGTTCATCGCCTCCAGCATGGCGCCGACGGCGTTGCCGGCACCGGCACCGGTGCTGGTCAGGGCGACACCGATGGAGCCGACCCGGGTGTGGGCGTCGGCCATGGTGACCGACCCGGCTTCACCGCGCGCCGGTACGAAGCGGATTCGATCGCGCCGGCCCAGGGCGTCGGCGATGGGCAGGTTGTGAATGGAAATGACGCCGTAGACGGCCGTGACCGCGTAGGCTTCCAGAGTCCGGGCGATGGCTTCACCCACGGTGATCGTGCTCATATCGAAGTCCTCAAACAGTGGGTTAGCGGCTCCACCCGATGGGCGCGCTGTCCAGCCCCAGGTAGATGCTCTTCTGTTGCATGTAGGCCTGAATGCCCTGGCGTCCTTTTTCGCGGCCGAGACCGCTCTCCTTGTACCCGCCGAACGGCGTGGCGATGGAGAATTTCTTGTAGGTGTTGATCCAGACCGTGCCGGCCTCGAGCTTGCGCGCCAGGTGCCAGGCGCGACGGTAGTCGGCGGTCCAGATGCCGGAGGCCAGGCCGTAGACGCTGTCGTTGGCTTGCGCGATCAGGTCGGCTTCATCGCGGTATGGCAGCACCACCAGCACCGGCCCGAAGATTTCCTCGCGGCAGACCGCGCTGTCCGGTTTCAGGCCGTCGATGACGGTGGGCAGGTAGTAGCTGCCGCTCACCAGCGCCGGATCGGAGGGTGCCTGACCGCCGGTCAGGATGCGCGCACCCTCGGCACGGGCCTGGTCGACATAGGCGGCGACGCTGTCGCGATGCGCCTCGCTGATCAGCGGACCGATGTGAACCCCATCTGTTTCGGGGTGGCCGACGCGCAGATCCCGAGTCACGGCCAGCAACCGTTCCAGCACGGCGTCGTACTGGCTTTCGTGAATGAACAGACGCGAACCGGCGATGCAGGCCTGGCCACCGGAACTGAAGATGCCGTAGACCACGCCGCGTACGGCCTGCTCCAGATCGGCGTCTTCGCAGATGATGGTCGGTGACTTGCCGCCCAGTTCCAGCGAGGCGCCGATCAGTTTGTCGGCGGCGATGTGCGCCAGGTGGCGGCCGGTCGAGGTGCCGCCGGTGAAGGAGATCTTGCGCACGCGCGGGTCGCGCACCAGTGCATCGCCGATGATCCGGCCACGACCGGGCAGCACGCTCAGCAGCCCCTTGGGCAGACCGGCCTCTTCAAACAGTTCGGCCAGTTTCAGCGCCGCCAGCGGGGTGGCTTCGGCCGGTTTCAGGATGACGGCGTTACCGCCGGCCAGCGCCGGGGCGATTTTCTGCATTTCGCTGGCAATGGGCGAGTTCCAGGGGGTGATCGCGGCGATGACGCCCAGCGGTTCGTAGGTGCTGAAGGTCATGAAGTCGGCGTTGCGCTGGGTCGGCAATTCACCTTCCAGGGTCTCGCAGGCGGCGGCCACGTAACGGGCGGTACCGGCAGCGCTGGCGACCAGGGCGCGGGTTTCGGCCAGCGGTTTGCCGTTGTCCCGCGTCTGCAGCCGGGCCAGTTCTTCCTGGCGGGCCATGATCAGATCGCTGACCCGGTACAGGACCTCGGCGCGTTGATGTGGCTGGCGGTCGGCCCAGTCCGGCGTGCGCCAGGCGGCGTCGGCCGCAGAGATGGCGTCTTCGACGTCGTCGAGGCTGGCGGCGGGGAATTCGGCGTTGACGGAGCCGTCGGCCGGGAAGCGGGAGACGGTGGTGTCGCCCCGTCCCAATCGCCATTCGCCGCCGATGAAGATCTTCTGTGTCATGGCTGTCTCCTCCCGGTCAGATGACGACCGGATCCAGCAGCTGGCGGCAGGCCCGGACCACGGACAGAGCCGCCAGCATGGAGGTTTTGGGGTTGTTGTCGAGCGGTCGGCCGTTCAGTTCGACGCGGAATTCGCCGAAGCGGCCGACAGCGTGGATGCGGTGGCTGTTGCGCTCGGTGTGGGGGTCGACCCAGAGCTTCACTTGGGTTTTTTCCATGCCGAGACCGGATAACGCGACCGTGGCGGCGACGTTGGCGTTGGCCGGGAAGCGTCGGGCGGCCTCGCCGGCGCTGCCTTCGAAGAAGACGGTGGGCTCGGTGACGGTGGCGAGGTCGATCAGGTCTTCGGCCGGGGAGCCTTTCCAGCTGCGCGGTGCCTTGCGGGCTTCGTAGGTGACGGCGGTGAGGCCGCCTTCGCGGGCGGAGGCGAGGCCGTCCATGCCGGCGACGGCACCGGAGAGGATGTGCAGGCGGCCGCCACCGGTGCGGGCGGCGTCAACGAGGCGCTGGTAGAGGGCGTTGTCGGTCAGGGCGCCAACGGAGACGACGGCGAGGGTCCAGCCGCGCTGCAGGACGGCTTCGCCGTGTTGGGCGAGGCCGGGGTGGCCGGCGCATTCGACGACGAGGTCGGGTTGGCCGCTGCATTGGTCGATGGCGGTGAGGACGCGGGTGGTGTTGCCCAGTTCGGCCTGGGTGTCGCTCTGGGCGGCTTCGGGCAGCACCAGCCAGTCGAGTGTTACGCCGTCGGGCAGCAGGCGGTGGACTTCACGGCCCATGGCGCCGTAGCCGATCATCAAAATTCGTTGACTCATACCTTGTTCTCGATGCTGTGGTTGGTCGATGTTCCGGTTGGCTTTGGTGCCAGAACCCGCGCCGGCTACCGGGTAGACCCTGTCGGGGTCGCCGTGAACCCATCCATGGGGGCTTGACGGCCGCCGTCCGGGCGGCCGACATCCCCGACAGGGTCTACCCGGCATCCGTCGCTAGCCTTCAGTGGAATCCACCAAAATGGCTTCATATATGTCGGTTGAAGCCGCCTGAAACGTCCAGGGCGGCTCCGGTGGTAAACGACGCCAGTGGCGAGGCCAGGAACACCAAGGCTCGCGCCGGTTCTTCGGGTTTGCCGAGGCGTTTCATCGGGACGCCGCGGTCTTCGGCGATTCGGGCGGTCCAGTCTTCCCAGCTCAGATCGCGGTCTTCGCGGTTTTCGTAGCGCCGGCGCCATTGGCCGGATTCGACGACGCCAAGCAGGATGGAGTTCACGCGGATGCCTTCGTCGACGAGGGTGTCGGCCAGTGAGTGGGTCATGTTCAGCAGGGCGGCCCGGGCGGCGGAGGTGGCGATCATGTAGGGCTCGGGCTGGACGGCGAGCAGGGAGTTGACGCAGGTCAGTGAGCCGATGTCGGACGCGGCCAGGTGGGGGCGAAAGGCGTCCAGGGGGTTGATGACGCCGAACAGTTTGAGGTTGGCTTCGCCCAGCCAGCGTTCCTGTGGGGTGTCGTCGTAGCGGGCCATGAAGCCCTGGCCGGCGTTAGCGATGAGCATGTCGGCGCGGCCGAGTCCGGTTTCCACGGCGCTGGCGAAGGCGCGGCAGGAGTCGGCGTCGAGGACGTCGCAGGGGCGGGCCAGGAGGTCGGCGTCGGGAAATTCGGTTTTAAGCTGACGTTCGGCGTCGGCGAGGCGTTCTTCGTTGCGTCCACAGAAGGCGACCCGGGCGCCGGAGGCGAGCAGCAGCCGGACGGTTTCGAGGCCGATGCCGGATGAGCCGCCGGTGACGACGGCGATGCGGTTCTCAACCATAAAACTCATGGCGGTGTCCTCTCAGTCGTTGGGCAGACCGCGCACGAAGCCGTCGAGGGCTTGGGCGAAGGCCTGGGGTTGGTCGATGTAGGCGGCGTGGCCGGCTTGGGGTATGCCCCGGTACGGTAGTTCGAGTGTCTCGGCTAGGGCCCGGACCGCGTCGGGTGTGGTGATGCGGTCTTCGTCGCCACACAGAATCTGAGCCGGCCGGGTCGGGGCCTGACGCCACCAGTCGACGAGGTCGTCGTTGGCGAGCAGCCAGTTGGACTGCTGGAAACCGCCGAGGTTCAGTCGGCGCATGCCCTGACGGACGAGGCCAAGCGCGCTGTCGGTCGGCTGGTCGCACAGCAGTCTCGGGGCGCGTTCGCCGGCGAAGCGTTCGTGGCCGAGCTCGGCCAGTTGCGGCCAGCGGCTGCGAAAGACCTGTTCGCGTAAGTCGATCGGTTCGTGCTTGTAGCCTCGGGCCGGGTCGGCCAGGACGACTCCGCGAACACGGTCCGGGTGGTTGGCGAGGTAGCCGCTGGCCATCAGCGCGCCGAGTGAGTGACCGACTAGGATGCAGTCGGTCACGTCGAGGGCGGTCAGCCATTCGTCCAACCGTCGGGCGTAGTCCGAGGCGTCGGGCCGGGCCTGGACCAGCGGCGTGGAGCGGCCGTATCCGGGGGCGTCCCAGGCGAGTAACCGGTAGCCGGGCAGGTGCCCGGCCAGCGGTTCCCAGGACGGGGCGCCGGAGCTGATGCCGTGCAACAGCACCAGCGTGGACCCCTGCCCGCTTTCGTGGTAGTCCTGGCGGCCGGTGCCGAGGTTGAGGCTGCGCGCGTCCATCGTCGACCTCAGTTCCGCTTGACCTTGGACAGCGGGTGGTCGTCCGGGTAGGTCGGGATCTGCGGCTTGGGCGTACCCAGCATGACGCACATCAGCGACTCTTCCTCGCCGTGGTTCAACAGGCCGCGATAGATGCCCGGCGGGATGGAGACGACGTCGCGCTCTTCCAGTACGGTTTCGGTGTAGTTGTCGCCGTCTTTCAGGAACAGGGTGATGCTGCCCTTGAGTACGAAGAAAACTTCTTCCACGTCGTCGTGGACGTGTAGCGGGCCTTCGCATTTGGACGGCAAGACCATGGTCGAGAAGGTGAAGTGCTCGGCCGGGATGGTGTTCGCGTCGGAGGCGACGCCGGTGGCGCCGGTGCCGATGTAGCGCATCTGGGCGCGACGGTATTTCGGGTCGAAATCGGCCTGGAACTTGAGCGCGTTCCAGTCGTATTTGCGGCCCTTGAAGCGGGCGATGCGGGATTCGATCCAGTCGGCGAAGGACTGGTCGGCCGGTTTGGTCCAGGTATCGAACTGTTCACTCATGGCTCGTTCCCCTTTGGGTTGGTCCGGCGAAGCCGGGGATTGTCTGGTTTGCTGTTAGGCGTCTTGTTTTTTCTGGCGGCGGGTGTCGGCGTCGATGCCGCCTTCCACCGCCCATTCGGTAAAGGATTCCAGCGAGTGCTGCATGGCCCGCGCCTGCCAGTTCTCTGTCAGGTAGTCTTCGTTGGTGTAATACTCGAACGCCCCGCCGAGCGGGCTGTTGACGTACCAGAAGTAGGCCGAAGACACCGGGTGACGCCCCGGGCCGATGAAGGTGGACCACTGGTTGCGCGTCATGGCGATGCCGCCGCCGATGACCTCGTGGATGTCGCGCACAGTGAAGGCGACGTGGTTCAGGCCGTGGCCACGATGGGGCAGCTTGAGCAGGAAGAGGTTGTGGTGACCGCCGCGCGCGTTCATGCGCAGGAAGACACCGCGGTCGATGTAGCGGTCGGAGACGACGAAGCCAAGCTTCTCGCGGTAAAAGGTCTCGATGGTCTCCAGATCGTCGACGAAGAAGACGGCGTGACCGATGGACACCGGCTCGGCCTGATCGTAGACCGGGCTGGGTTCGTCGACCCGGCGCATGTCGCCGTATTGATTGATCGGCGGCACGCGCAGTTCGACCGGCTTGAGATGGCTGATCTCGACGCGCAGCGTCAGGCCGTTCGGGTCGCGACATTCAACGGCATCGCCGAGGTCGGTGAAGCCGGGTTCATCGCGCAACCGGTCGCGGTAGACGGCCAGGTTATCGGCGTCGGCCACGCCCCAGACCATACGGCGCAGCGTCGAGCCGGCTTCGAAGGCCTCGGGCAGGGATGGGTCGTCAATGCGACGAATGCGCAATTCCGCGCCATTCTGGGCGGCAAATACCGCTTGAGAGTCATCCTCACGGACGGGAGAGAGCCCGAAGTCCCGCGCGAAGCGTTTGCCCGCGTCCAGGTCCTCGGCGCCAAATTCCAGTGCTTCGATGCCCACTATGCTCATGTCGACCTCCGTCGGGGGACGCATGGCACAGGGGCGCCCCACCGCTAGTTGGGTGTAAGTCGTTCTCGCTGACGCCACCGACTGCGGTGGCGCCTTGTCTCAGTCATCCAGGCCCGCAACGTCAGGGTCTGGCCTTCAATACCGGTGCATTGCCGCGATATCCCATCAGGCCGGATATGGTCTCGGCGGCCTCGCCCACCAGGGCGCGCAACCGATCCCGATCCTCCGGCGGTATTTCATGAACCGGCACCATGATGCTCACCACGGCCTCGACTTCAGCGTCGTGGTTGAACAGCGGGTAGACGATCGAGGAAATGCCGAACTGGAAGTAGGATTCCCCGATGACATAACCGCGTTGCCGATCCTCCTGCACGAGGTTCCACAACGCCTCGCGCGTCCCGGGCGAGCCCGGGCTGTTATCCGGCAGGTCGTCCTGCGGATAGAGTTCGTCGAATGCCTCCCGCGTCAGACCGGTCAGCAACATGCGTCCGAGCGAGGTGCGGTGCACCGGCAACCGCGTCCCGACGCTCACCCGGCGGATGGTGGCGTTGGCCGCGCTGACCCGGGCGACGTAGATGACATCCTGCCCGTCGCGTATGGCGATGTGACTGGAACAGCCGGTGCTGTCCCGCAGTTGTTCAATCACCGGCTGACCGACCTGAACTACGTCGAGCGAGGCGACGTATTCAAAGCCCAGCCGCAACACATTGACCCCCAGCGAGTACAACCCGGTGCTGGGATGACGCTGGATGAAACCCATGTATTCCAGCGTCTGGATGGCCCGATACACCGTCGCCTTGGGCACATCCACCTTGTTGCAGATGTCGGCGAAGCTCATTTCCCCGTGGTTGCGGCTGATTTCCATCAGAATGTTCAGCCCGCGTTCGAGCCCGGGTATGAGGTATTTTCGAGCGTCCTGTTCTGCCATCTTCAAATCCGCCTTTCGTTCGTGTGTCTGACTGGGGCGCCAGTCTGCGGGATTTCCCCCGCTTGGCAAGCACCCCGTGCACTCCCTGAACCTGCCTCTCTTCGCTTTATTAATATATGAAACTAACTTTTATATTTGATATTGAATACTATATATTAATTCGCGGTTGAGTCAAGTTTGTTGGTGCCTGTTTTTTGGTCCTTTGCCTGGGTTTGCAGTGGCCGGGTTGTATCTGTGCCCAGGTTCCCGCACCGGAGGCCGGGGGTGCCCTTTCAGGGCCGTCGTAAACCCGTCCATGGGGACTTAACTTCGGCATCCATGCCTCAGATATCCCTGAAAGGGCACCCCCGGCCCCCGCTGCTCGTATTCGTGCCTCCGTTGTACACAACCACACTTCAATTCCGTCTGATTGCCTAGCAGTTCTATGCCCAACTTTCCTTCTCCTACACCGATTCCTTCATTCAGTGGTTTAAGCATCCGGGCTCCAGCAATAATTGGCCGGCTGCCCTACCCCTGGATTGTTTTTCTACCAAGAGCTAGCAATGGGTGTTCGGTGCGCTAGCTCTCCACGCCCCAGCCGTAGGTGTCCGGCATGCTCCACCTCCAAATGCCAGCGATGGGCATCCGGGGTACTCTGGAGGGGACATCTGAGCCATGGATGGCGAAGTTAAGCGCCCATGGACGGGTTCACAGCGGTCCCCGGAAGAGTGCGCCGGATGCACATCGCGGGTTCCTGGCACTCAACTGCAAGAGCATGCCGGACACCCACGGCGGGTTCAGCCACCCAACCAAACCAGCGCACCGGCCACCCATCGCGGGTTCCTGGCAAAATACCAAACCAACCTCAGGCCCGGGCCGATGCCACCAACCGTTTGTCCCGCAGTTCAATCAGCCTCCTCAGCAACTGGTGTTCCAATGAAGCCCGGATATTGGCGAACCCCCGATCGTTCCAGAGGTTGTTCAACTCGTGCGGGTCCTCGACCAGGTTGTAGAGCTCACCATCGCCGTGATCCTCGAACAGACTGAGACGCCAGCTCTGGGTCACCAGCGTGAAAATGCCACTGTCCGCATCCGCATCGGCGAACACCTCGATACCCGGATCCTCGATCAGGACCGACGCCGCCGGCGACGACTGATCCAGAAAATTCTGCCCCTGCATCCCCACAGGAACGCGCAACCCCGCGTGTTGCAGAATCGTCGGTGCCAGGTCGATGGCGCTGGCCAGCCGCGTGCAACACTGACCCGCGCGTTCCGCGTTAGTCGGGTCGCGCCAGATGAACGGCACACGCGTGACGCTCTGGAAATGCAGACCGAGTTTCAGCAGCGAGCCGTGGTCGCCCATGTAGTCACCATGGTCGGAGGTGTAGGCGACGACCGTATTGTCGTCCAGACCTTGAGCTTTCAGGCAGTCCATGACCGCACCGACGGCATCGTCGACCATGGCGATGGCGCCGTAGTTGCGGGCGATCAGGCGTCGGGTCTCGTCTTCGGTGACAGTGATTGGCCAGTGGCTGTCGCGATTGGCCTGGCCCCAGATGTACGGGGTCAGCGCGCGTGGCGGCAAGCCCTTGATGCCGTCCACGGGATGGTGGAACGACGCCGGCAGTTGAACATCGGCCGGGTCGTACAGGTCCCAGTAGCGTCCCGGAGGCGTGAACGGGTGATGCGGGTCCGGGAAGGAGACGATGAGCACGAAGGGCGCGTCGTCGCTTTGCCGCTGGAGGAAGTCACAGGCCTGCTCCTGCACGTAGCGCGTCGGGTAGAGTTCTTCCGGCACGGCCGTGCGCCAGCTTTGTACCGTCGGGTGATCGTCCGGCAGGGCGTTATCCGGGCCGCGCAGGCTCTCCGGGTTCGGGTGTCGGTCGCGCAGCCAGGCGGTGTAGTGGCCCTCGACCTGGTCGCCGTGACCAATGCACAGGCGGACGTGGTCGAAGCCGTAGTACGGCAGCGGGGTCTCCCGGTGCGGATCCTCGGCCCAGCGCTGGCGCACTTCGCAGTCATAACCGGGGCCGGTGCGCTGGCGCCTGAGGCTGTGTTTCACGCCCTCGGCCAGCGGCTGCCCTTCCCCCTGTTGCCGCCGTTCGGGGGCGGGAATGGCGGTGACGTTCTGAAAATGCGCCTTGCCGATGTAACCGGTGCGGTACCCGTTCTCACGCAGTACATCGGCGAAGGTGATGCTGTCGAGGTCGAGCGGAATGCCGTTCTGGCGGACGCCGTTGACCGAAGGCATCTGCCCGGTGAACAGGGCCGCGCGGTTGGGCTGACAGATGGGGTTGGCGACGTAGAAGCGCTTGAAGCGGAGGCCGCCGGCGGCCAGGGCGTCGATGTTCGGGGTGCGCAGGACGTCATTGCCGTAACAGCCGAGGTGGTCGGCCCGTTGCTGGTCGGTCATGAAGATGACGTAGTTCGGTCGGGGCATGACAAGGCTCCTGCGCGGTTCGGGTCAGTCGAACATCAGGCTGACGGGCCAGGTGACGATTTCCGGGAACACAAACACCAATGCGATGGCCAGGAAATCGCAGATCAGAAACGGCACGGCGGCGCTGTAGATATTGGCCATGGTCGTGCCCTTCGGCGCGACGGCGCGCATGACGAACAGGCCCGCGCCCAGCGGTGGCGAGGTGGAGCCGGTTTCTATGGCGATCAGGAACAGCACGGCGAACCAGAGCGGGTCGAACCCGAACTCGATGACCACCGGTACGAAGATCGGCAGCGTGATCAGCATGATCGGCAATGGGCCCATGAACATGCCCAGGATGATGATGGAAAACACCATGGCCAGGACGATCATCTTCGGGCTGACCGGCAGGTTCATCACCATATCCATCATGCCGTAGGTGGCGCCGGTAAAAGCGAGCAACTGGGTGAAGGCGATGGCCATGGCGACGATCAACAGGATCATCACCGAGATCATCGAACTCTCGAACAGGGACTCGCTGAACAACTTGATCGACAACCGGCGTTTGAACAGCGCCAGCAATACGGTGGCGACCGCGCCGGAAGCGGCGGCCTCGGTCGGCGTGGCGATGCCGAGGAAGATGAAACCGACCACGGCGAAGACGATGATGCCGATCGGCAAGATGTGGCGTGCGGTGGCGATCAGGCGTTCGCTCATCGGCGCCTTCTCGACATCGAACGAGGGCGCGACGTCCGGGTCGACGGTGCAACGGCCCAGGATGTAGAGCGCGTACAGCACGGCCATCAGCAGGCCGGGCAGAATGATGGCGATCAGCAAACGGCCGATCGGCAGTTCGGCGACCACACCGAGCACCACGGCCAGCGCACTGGGCGGGATCATGATGGCCAGACCCGCCGAGCCCAGAATCGGGCCGAGCGTCATCGGCTTTTTATAGCCGCGTTTTTGCATCTCCGGTACCAGGCTGGAGCCGAGCAAGGCGATCGAGCCCATGCTGTTGCCGGTGAGCGTGGAAAACAGCACGCCGCCGCCGACGGCCATGAAGGCGAGCCGGCCGCGCAGACGCCCGAACCATTTGTCGAGCGCGTCCATGACATCGTTGGCGATGCCGGACCGGAACATCACCTCGCCCATGATCATGAACATGGCGATGGGCACCAGGGTGAAACTGGTCAGCGCGCCGGTGGTGTTGATCACCAGTTGCTCGATGCCGGAAATACCACCGAGAAAGACGAAAGCGCCGACCAGGTTCACCGCCAGAAAGGCGAAGGCCACCGGCATCCCCAGAACCATCAGGATCAGCAGTGAACCGAGCAGCAAGGACAGGGTCTGCCACCACTCCATCATAGTTTTACCCTCCGCAGGCCGAACGCGAGACGATGCATAGCATTAGCCGCGCAGACTTTTGATGGCCTGGTCAATGAATTGAACGGTCATCAGACCCATGCCGATCGGGAACACAATCGTCAGCCAATAGCTCTTCGGCGCCAGCAGGCTGGCTTCACGGGTACCGAACTGGAACTGATCCCACGCGACGGCCGTGCCATACCAGGTCAGCACGCCGCAGATCAGAGCGGCCAACAGACTCATGACGAAAGCCAGGCGCGAGCGCCAGGGTTCGCCGAGGGCGTCGGTGAGCAGGTCGATGGCGACGTGGCGTTGCTTTTCCAGCATGTAAGGCGCGCCGAGGAAGGTCATGTACAGCAGCGAATAACTGCTGATCTCGATGACCCAGATCTGCGACTTGCCCAGGAAAAACCGGGACAGGATCTCCAGGAACACGAAGCTGGTCGCGCACAGCAGCACCACGGCGGCGATGCAGGCCAGCGCAAAGTTGATGCGGCTGAACAAGCGCATCACGCCGTCGTACAGGCCGGTTTTCGGTTCGGAGAGTGCGGTCATGGTGACCTCCCGCGTTGAGTCGGAATCGGGCGCGGCCCGATCATCGGGCCGCTCCGGGGATAACGCCGCTTCAGTCAACGAGCATGGCCTTCAGTTCGGCGGCCAGCGCCGGGTCGATCTTGGTTTCCAGATCGGCCCAGGCCTGCTCGATGGCGATGTCCAGATAGGCTTCGGCGTCCGCGTCGGACAGACGGATTTCCTGGAAGCCGGCGTTGGCCACTTCCTGGTTACCGGCTTCGATGACCGGATCCCAACCCTTGTCGAGTTCCGGCGCCAGCTCTTCGCGCAGGTAGGCCTGCACACGCTGTTGCAGATCGTCCGGCAGTCGGCTCCACTTTCGCGGGTTGACGATGACGTTGAACCCGGCGCGGTAGATCGGCGGCGTGATGTAGTAGTTCACCACGTCTTCGAACTGCTCGGCCCAGCCCAGGTTGCCCTGCACAAAGCCATCGATCACACCGCGTTCCATGGCGGTGTAGATTTCACCAATCGGCAACACCAGCGGCTGCGCGCCCAGGCCCTTGACGAACGGCAGCACGGCCGGCCAGACGCGGATGCGCTTGCCTTCCAGGTCGGTGTAGTTGTCGACCGGCTCTTTCAGGAAGATGAAGAAGTTGACGTCCGACGCCGGAATCTCGCCGAGGTAGACCAGCCCGCGTTCGTCGTGGATCTCGGTCATGCGGTCGTAGTAGCCGGTGGCGTAAATCTCTTCATAGCTCTTCAGCGAGATGTTGGAGGACGGTGAAGACGGTACCAACCCTGAATAATAACTCGGGCTCATCAACGCCATGTCCATGGCGCCGTTGCGCACCGCGTCGGCCATGCGGAACGGGTCCATGACTTCGGGGCCGCCGCGCCAGTTGAGTTCCAGTTCGCCTTCGAACTCTTTGTTCATCGCCTCGATGAAGCGGTGGAACCCGTCGGACACGGCAGCGGTTTTCGGGGTGAAGGAAACGACGTTCATGCGAATCTCGTCCGCCAGGACAGCGGTGGTCGCGACAGTCGCGGACAGAGCCAGGGCCAGTTTGGCCAGTGTTTGCTTGATCATCTTTCGGTCCTCTCGGCGTTTGTTCTTATTGATGCATTGAAGGTCAGGCGACGGCGACTTGCCAGGCGTCGTAGCCATACACCCAGTCGGCGTTTCCTTCGGATTTGAGCCAGTTATTGGCGCGCGAGCCTCGTTGAACCTCGGCGGTTCGCTCCCTGCGCGCGAATTCGTAATGGGCCAGAGCGGCCGTCAGTCCGTCGGGACCGACGCCTTCCAGGCAGCGCGACAGCACCACGGCGTCCTCGATGGCCATGCAGGCGCCCTGCGCCATGAACGGCACCATCGGATGGGCCGCGTCGCCCAGCAGCGTGACCCCGTCTTTAGACCAGTGGTCCATCGGTTCGCGCACATAGAGGGCGGATTTGGTGACGCTGTCACAGGCGGCCAGCAGTTGCTGGACGTCCGGGTGAAAGTCTTTGTAGACCCGGCGTAGTTCGTCGACGTCGCCGGGCAGCGTCCAGGATTCCTCGCGCCAGTCGTCCTGGGGTGTGGTGGCGAAGATGAACACCTCTTTGCCCCGGGTCAGCGGGAAGACCACGACCTGAACGTCCGGGGTGGGTCCCCACCACTTGGTGAAAGCGTCGAGGTTGGGCACATCGACCTTGTCGCGCGGGATGACCGCCCGGTAGGACACCAAACCGGTGAACTCGGGATGGTCTTCCCCGAACACGGAGGTGCGCACGGCGGAATGGATGCCGTCGCCGCCGATGACCAGATCGACGGTCTCGCTCGTACCGTCCTCGAATTCGATGCGCGGGCGAGCTTCATCGGTCACCACCCGGCTGGCTTTGGCGCCGAGGCGAATGGCGCGGTCGGGCAACCGGTTTTCCAGCGCCTTGAGCAGATCGCCGCGATGGATGGTCAACTGGGGCGCGCCGTATTTGGCTTCCGCCGCTTCACTCATCGGCAGGCGGGAGGTTTCCTCACCGGTGTCCCAGGTGCGGCTGATGCGATGGGTCGGCCGGGCGGCCGTCTCGCGCAGCACCTCGCCGACGCCGAGCCGGTCCAGCGCGCGCACGGCGTTGGGAGTCAGGTTCACGTCCGCGCCGATGCGCAGAAACTGCTTGGCTTGCTCGAATACCGTGACGTCGTGCCCCTGGGCGCGCAGGGCGATCGCGGCACACAAACCGCCGACGCCTCCGCCACAAATTCCGATGGTCAACTTGTTCATTGCTTCAACCCACGCTTGCTGTTGTTGTCCGAGGCCGGGCCCGAATGTGAACCGCCCGGCGGCTATAATGTGTGCGTTAGTTTTATATATGAAACTAAGTTTATTATTTGATTAAACTCAATGTATGCCGATGGATCCGGGTTGTCAATCGCCTCGGGTGAGATTTTGTAACCCCGGAGAGGTAGGAGCGCACGGCGCCGAGTACGGACCATGTGCTCCTACCGGTTATTCGTTCCCGGGGCTTGGACCTGTAGGAGCGCAGGCCCCTGCGCGACCTTTATGTCGTGGCACGGTCCGGTCGCGCACAGCGTGCGCTCCTACGGGTTACTCGTTCCCGGGCTTGGACCTGTAGGAGCGCAGGCCTCTGCGCGACCTCCATGTTGTGGCACTGTCCGGTCGCGCACGTCGCCGAGTGCGGAACATGCGCTCCCACCGGTTATTTAAGCGACATCAGATTGAAATCGGGGTCGGCCAGTTGATCGGGATCCAACTCCCGCCCGGCGGCCAGCCAGCGCTTGCCCAGCTTAATCGCCCGGGGCTGATTGAACGCCACCAGTTGCGACAGCCGTCGCTCCGGCGTCAGGTAGAAGTACACCGGCCCGGTCTTGTCGTCACGCACGACGCACTGACTGCCGTCCTCGGCGATGCCGAGAATCTGGATATTGGCCCCATGCTGGTCGGACCAGAGCCAGGCCGGTTCGTCATAGTGGGCGTCCTGGCCAAGCAGCGCCCGGGCCACGACCATCGACTGGTTCTGCGCATAGGCCCAGGACTGCAGACAGAGCCCAAGGTGCGGATGCTGGGCGATGTCCCCGGCCGCGAAAATGTCCGGATCGGACGTCCGGCCCCGGTCGTCGACGACCACACCCTGCTGGATGTCCAGACCAGCCTGCCGCGCCAGATCGAGGTTGAACTCGACACCGGCCCCGACGATGGCCAGATCGAACGGGCCGTCGGTTCGACTGCCGGTGGTGACCAACAGTTGCTCATCGGCGTTCTCGCTGAGGTCAATGGGTCCGGTGTCGAGCCGGACGGTGACGCCGGCGTCGACATGCAACCGGCGCAAGGCATCGGATACCTCTGAGCCAACGCTGCGTCCGCAGAGGCGGGGCTGCAGCTCATAGACGGTGACCTTGAGCCCCAGCTTGCGGGCGCTGGCCGCCACTTCCAAGCCGATCCAGCCTCCGCCGACGACGGCCAGTTGCCGCGCCGAGCCCAGGCGCTCTTTCAGCCGCTGGGCGTCCTGCCAGTTGCGCAGCGTCAGCACGCCGGTCATGTTGGCCCAGCGCGGCACCGGGACGCGCGGCCTGGCGCCGGTGGCCAGCACCAGCTTGTCGTAGGTCAGGGTGTCGCCGTTGTCGAGGGTCAGCTCATGGGTGTCCGCGTTCAACCTGACGGCGCGATTGGGCCGGCGCCAGTCGATCGCCAGGTCATTGACCTCGCTCTCGGGAAACAGTCGCGGTAATTCGGCACCGTCGGTCAGTGCCGCTTTCGACAGCGGCGGGCGTTCATAGAAATCGTGTGGTTCGTCGGCAACGACGGTCAGGTGGCCGGTGTAGCCTTCGCGGCGCAGGGTCTTGCAGACCCAGCCGCCAGCCTGTCCGCCGCCGACCACGACGATGTGTTCGGGGGTGGTATCGGTCATCGGTTCTCTCCCGCCGGGCTTGCTCCCGGCCCGTCACTAGCGACTGACAAAGCCGCCGTTGATCGGTATCAGTTGGCCGGTCACGAACCTGGCCCAGTCCGACAGCAGGTAAAGCACCGTGCCGTCGATGTCGTCCGGCTGTTGTTCCCGTTTCAGGGCGCGCCCGTCGCGATAGGTCCGATAGCGCTCTTCCGGCACGTATTCGGTGGCCTCGCAATGAGTCAGACCCGGGGCGATGGCATTGGCGGTGATCGATTGTTCGCCCAGCTCACGCGCCATGGACCGTGTCATCGAGATCACCGCGCCCTTGCTGGCGACATAGGCCATCAGGCGCGGTGCGCCCCACAGGGCGGTGTCCGAAGCGACGTTCACGACACGGCCGTTACCGGATTGAGCCAGTAACGGCACGGCCGCCTGAGTGGTCAACCAGACGCCGCGAACATTCACGGTCATCACCTTGTCCCAGAGATCCAGGTCGTATTCCATCATCGTCTTGCCGCCCACATTCGTGGCGATGGCGGCGTTGTTGACCAGCCCGTCCAGCGCCCCGCCCTCGGCGATGCGGGAGAAGCCCTCGGTAATGGACTCCGGATCGCCCTGGTCGACGCGATACGCTTCGACTGGAACGCCCTGCTCTGTCAGCTCGGCGGCCGTACGCTGCAGTTCCTCGTCCAGAATGTCGGTGATCACCAGCCGTGCGCCCTCGCGCGCGGCGGATTCGGCGATGCTGCGCCCCAGCCCCCGGGCCGCCCCAGTCACCAGAATGCGCTTGCCGGCCAGCATCTCAGCCATGAGCGGCCTCCTGGCGCTTGGCCAGTTGCTGCTTGGCGGCCTTCAGCAACACCCGACGCAGCCGGGACAAGCCGACGTCGTGCTGATAAAGGTTTTCGTGGTGTCGGGCATCCGGCGCCAGGCTTTCAAGAATGACGCGATCCTGCTCCAGCACGTCCCAATGCAGACCTTCCAGCTTGCTGCGGTAGAGGAAACGCCAGGCCTGGCGCTGCCAGCCCTCGACCTTGCGGATGCGCCAGAAGAACACGCGGCAATGGTCTGCGTCTTCCGGCACCACCATGCCGACGATCCAGAACGGGCCACCCGGACCGAATTTCTGCTGGTAGGGAATGGATAACCGCAGCCAAAGCGTGCCGCTGTTGCCATATTCGACCCAGTCGAAGTTCACGCCGGCCTGTTCGGTCTTTTTGAAAATGAAGCCCTGCTCGGTCGGCACCAGCGTCATTTCCGCCTGGCGGTCGCCTTCGGCCATGGAATGCGAGTCCGAGTGCAGGTAGGTGCCGTGCATCGGGTCCATGACGTTGTCGATGGCGTATTGATAGTTGCACCGCCAGGTCGCGGTGCAGAGGAAATGGCTGAAGGTTTCGCCATCGGTCAGCTGTTCCGGAAGTTCCAGCTCGGCCGGTTCTTCGTCCGGCGTGGTGCCGAACCAGACGAAAATGGCACCCTGGGCTTCCTGAACGTGATAGCGGCGCACACAATCCTGCCCCACCATCGGGCTGTTGCTGATCGCCGGTACGTCACAGACGGTGCCGTTGCCGTTCACTTCCACGCCGTGGTACCAGCAGGCCAGGCGATCGCCCAGGTTCCAGCCCTTGGAAAGACGCGCCCCCCGGTGCGGGCACCGGTCTTCCACGGCATGCACCTGGCCTTCATGATCACGCCACAGGACGATATTCTCGCCCAGCCGGGTCAGGCCAAGCGGGTTACTGCCCAGTTCCCAACTGGCGGCGACCGGGTACCAGAGCGAACGCAGGCCGCGGTCGAGGTACTGTTCCGGATTTTGTGCGGTTTCAACGATGGTCGACATGGCAACGCCTCCTCACTGGCCCAGAACGGCCAGCTCCTGCAGAACACTGTTGTCCGTCCAGGCATTACCCTGACGGTCCTTGAATTCGATCCGGTTGAGGCCGGCGACCACCTGGTCCAGCTCGGTCGCGCCGTCTTCGAACACGCTTTCCAGCGCTTCGACCAGGGCGAGCTCGAAGGCTTCCGGCTCGTGGTCGCGGTTCTGCCAGACGCGGTTGTCGAAACCGCCCGGTTGTTCGATGCGGCCCTGGCCGGGTTCGGTGGCCGGGATGATGCGTTCCCACTGTTTCAGTTGGGGGTTGTAGTTCAGCTGTGACATGGTGATCAGGCCTCGCTGTTCAGTTGCAGTTGGACGTCGTCCTCGATGATGCGGACCGGGTAGACGTGCAGGTCGCGGTCGGCCGGCTCGCGCAGGCACTGGCCGGTTTTGATGTCGAACACGGCTTCGTGCAGAGGGCACTCGACCTGGCCGTCTTCGACGAAACCCTGGGACAGCAGGGCGTAGGCGTGGGGGCAGACGTCTTCGAGGGCGTAGTACTCGCCATCGATGCAGTAGACGCCGATTTCTTTTCCGTCGACCTTGGCGGAATAGGGGAAGTCTTCCTGGATGTCGTTCTTCTTACAGACGGTTTCCCAGCTCATGTCACCCTCCGATTCTTCTGACTGGCTGCGACTGACGCTTCAACTCATATATGGAACTTAGTTTGTTATTTGAAGCTCTCAGAGGGAGTATAACCACAGAGCATTCACTGTCAAATACTATATAGTATATTTCTCGGGTTCAATATTGGGTTCGGATGTTTGCCAGTGGTTCTGGATGAGGCTGGGTTTGCTACGGGTGGCGGGGTTGGCTTTGCTGCCAGTGGTTCGCG
>NZ_BMXR01000002.1:0-411729 GCF_014651855.1 Saccharospirillum salsuginis | reverse complement strand
CCCCCCCCCCGGCATCGGTCGCTGAAGCAGTGGGTACACCTACAGACATTTCCCTAAAACAGCTTGAATTCCATATGAACTACCGATTTGAAACCGCTCAACATAACCGTGTATGAAGACAAAGTGCATTCATTCGCTCAGATTGAATCATTGATCATGTACCGTAATAGCCAGTTCTCAAACTCACCTTCTTAGTAATTCCCTCCCTTCTTGAATCAAAATCCTGGGGAGCACATGGACCGTCACAATAACCCTAATATTTGAGAATTTGATTGCGCTGGGTTTGGAAAGGATAAGCTTTTGCCAACTATGACAGTCCCCTGGAGGTACGGGGTGCTCTGGAAGGGGTATCTGAGGCATGGATGCCGAAGCTAAGCGCCCATGGATGGGTTCACAGCGGCCCCTGGAAGAGCGCGCCGTACCTCCCGGGGACGGCCCAAGGGCACCAAAGTATACCAGCCACCCGTAGTCGACCGGGCCAAAGGGACAGACCATGGGCACCAATGTATACCCAGCCACCCTCACCTAGCCGTGCCAACAAAACATCCACTGGCACCAACGCAAACCCAGCCACAAATCAACGGGATCGGGTCGTCAACGACAGGCTGTAATCATTCAGGGGAATGTGCATAACCTGCCAGGCGAAGGGGCGTTCGTCTTCGGATTGGTAGCGGGTGTCGAGTTTGAGCCCGAGTGGGGTGTCGGGGGCTCCGTCCGGGTAAATGGTGGTGTGGAGCGGTTTGGGGAGTCTGACCTGGGCCAGTCGGTTTTCGGCGGTCCAGTGGTGGATGACGCCCGCTTCCTGAAGCAGGGGCACCAGGCTTTCGTGTTCGAGTTGGTCGGTGGGCACCGTCATCAGGTTGCCGGCGAAATCCGCTCTCAGGTAGAGGTCGGTGTGGCAATAGAAGGCACCGTCGATGCGGTCCTGGCGGACCAGGTGGAGGTAGCCTTCGTCACAGTCGCCCAGCACTTCGGTCCAGGGGCCGTCCCGGTCCACCGGTTCGCGCTTCAGCAGCTTGATGAACACCATCTTCACCACGGCCCCGTCCGGCCGCAGGAACTGGAACGCCGGGGTACCGATGGCGCGTCGGTGGTCACCTTCGGCTACGAAGGTACCCATGCGGCGCTTACGCACCAGGTCGCCGCTGTCGACCAATACCTTGAGCGCCTTTTGGATGGTGCCAAGGCTCACCGGCAGGGTGCCGGCCAGCGCCTGTTCGGTGGGCAGACGGGTGCCTTCGGGCAGGGTGCCGTCGACGATCAGGTCGATGACGGCATCGCGCAGGCAGAGATATTTGGGGGATTTGGGCGATTGCGTCAGTTGCTGGCTGAGTTGACGTTCGAGTTGCTCAATCACGTTCGATTGGGGTCCGGTAGTGGGCGACGGGGCTAAGCCTATCGCATTCTCGACTGACGGCGATAGGCCTGCATGCACATGCCGGTCCAGCGGCGGAAGGCCTTGGCCAGGGCGCTGGCGTCGGAATAGCCGAGGTAGCTGGCCAGGGCGTCCTGGGTCAGGCGCGGGTCGGCGAGTCGGTCGAGGGCGCGTTCGCGACGCACCTCGTCGGCCAGCTCGCGGTAGCTGGTCTCGTGGTCGTGTAGCTTGCGGGTGAGGTGGCGCTCGCTGACGGCGAGCAGGTGGGCAATCTGTGCGCGGCCGAGGGCCGGTTTCTGGCGCAGCAGCTGGCGTACTTCGTCGACGACGGTGCCCGGGTGGATGCGTTGCAGCTGTTGCTGGGCCAGATCGCGCATCTGGTGCTGGACGGTTTCGCTGCCGCTGCTGATCGGGCGTTGCCAGTCGGCGTCCCGAATCTCGATGTAGGCGGCCTGCTGACCGAAGTTCAGACGGGCGTCGCCAAAGCAGTGCCGGTAGGGCTCAAGGTGTGCGGGTTGTCCGAATTCGAATCCGACGGCGACCGGCGCCAGGTCCTGCCCGACCAGCCAGCGACTGCCTTGCATGATGGCCGCCAGGATGGCGTTCTGGCGATGCGCCCGGGCGATTCGGAAGTCCGCCTGGTAGGTCAGCCGCCAGGCGCCGTCGCGGTGCTGTCGGTAGAACTGGCCACCCTCCCCGATCAGCGCGGAATAGGACACCAGACCGTCGGCCGCGTCGGCCAGGCACGGGCTGCTCATCACCAGAAAACCGACCAGGTCGTAGTGCGCCGGTTGCAGGGCGCTGCCGATGGCGAGCCCGATGGCCGGGTCCGGTTCGCGGTCGACCACGGCCTGCCAGAACTCGTTCTGTAACGCCATGGGCAAGCGCTGGTCGGCCTGTGTGACCTGAATGCGGTGCTCCAGATCCAAAGGCAAGCGCACCACCAGGCGGGGCAAGGCGGTCAGGATCGCCTTGGTAAAGCTGGGGGTAACGCTGGTGTCCGCCATAATCGATGTCCCGAATTAACCAATACTTGTCCTCTCCGGCTCGGGTATGCGTACCACCCGGCTCGTAAGCTACTTCGAAACAAGTAACACCCTCCGACAACAACCACAACAAATCGAGGTGACGGATGCGTCCTTATGCGGTCATCGGTGCGGGCCCGATGGGCCTGTGCACGGTTCGACGGCTGGCCGGGCTCGGGCTGCCGGTGGTGGGCTTCGAAACCCACAACGACGTGGGCGGTCTATGGGCGATCGACAGCCCGACCAGCACCATGTACGACTCGGCCCATCTGATTTCATCCAAGCGGATGACGGAATTCTCCGATTTTCCGATGCGCGATGAAGTCGCCATCTACCCGCGCCACGATGAGGTCAACCAGTACCTGTGCGATTACGCCGAGCATTTTGATCTTTATCGTCACTACCGGTTCAACACCCGGGTCGAACGGGTCGAACCGTCCGGCGACGGCTGGCGGGTGGACTACTGCCGGAATGGTCGACCGGAGACCCTGGAATGCGCGGGCGTTCTGTTGGCCAACGGCACCCTGCACCAACCCCGCCGGGCCGAATTCGACGGGGACTTTCACGGCGAACGGCTGCACAGTGCCGACTATCGCAACGCGGATCTGTTCGCGGGCAAGCGGGTGCTGATCGTCGGCTGCGGCAACAGCGCCTGCGACATCGCGGTGGACGCGGTGCATCGGGCAACGTCCGTGGACATGGTGGTCCGGCGCGGCTACTACTTTCTGCCGAAATTCGTCGCCGGCGTGCCGACCGACACGCTCGGCGGCAAGATACGTCTGCCCAACCGACTCAAGCAATGGGTGGACGGCGGCCTGGTCCGGCTGATCTCGGGTAAACCCAGCCAGTTCGGCCTGCCGGATCCGGATTACCGGATGTACGAGTCTCATCCTGTGGTCAACTCCCTGTTTCTACACCACATCGGTCACGGCGACATCCGGGTGCGACCGGCCATCGACCGGTTGACCGCGACCGGTGCCCTCTTCAACGACGACTCGGTCGGAACGTACGACCTGATTCTGGAAGCCACCGGTTACGAGCTCAGCTACCCCTTCATCGACGCGCAACATCTGAACTGGCAGGGAGACGCGCCGTCGCTCTACCTGAATATGTTCACTCCCCACTTCGACAACCTCTTTGTCATGGGCATGGTGGAGGCCTCGGGTCTCGGCTGGCAGGGCCGGGACGACCAGGCGCAACTGGTGGCTCGCTTCATCCTGGCGCGAGAGGAAGTCGCCCCTTCGGCCAAACGGTTTATGGACAGGGTTCGGCGTCACTGCGACCGCCGGGTCGACGGCGGTATGGACTACCTCAAGCTGGCGCGCATGGCCTATTACGTCCACAAGGCCGACTATCTGAAGGCGTTGCGCCGGGCATCGGACAGTCTGGGGTGGGTTAACTGAAATGGTGTCTCACAATCCGCGGTACCTGAAGCCGTTCCATACCATCCAATTCGACCTTCGGACATTGGAGGTTCCATGGTAAAGCGAATCCTGATCACCGGCAGCGAGGGCTATCTGGGCCGTCAGTTGGTCGACCGTCTGGGCGAAGACCATGAGGTGGTCGGTATCGATATAAAAGCCAATGCCTCGACGGCGTACACCTATCGGTCACTGGACATCCGTGACCCCGAGTTGCCGGGCTGGATGGCTGAACAACACGTCTCCCACGTGGTCCATCTGGCGGGCGTGCTGCAACCCAGCGGCAACCCGGCGCGCGACTACGACATCGACGTCAACGGCACACGCAATGTGCTTGAGGGTTGTGTGCACGCTGGCGTGCGCCACCTGACGGTCACCAGCAGTGGTGCCGCTTACGGTTACCATCCGGACAACCCGGACTGGATCGAGGAAACCGACCCGCTGCGCGGCCATGAGCGGTTCTCGTACAGTCAGCACAAGCGGCTGATCGAGGAAATGTTGGCTCACTACAGGGCAACCCGACCGGCCTTGAAACAGCTCGTACTGCGCCCGGGCACTGTACTCGGCGCCCGGACCGACAACCCGATCACCCGGTTGTTTCAACGCGACCGACTGCTAACGATCCGGGGTTCGCAATCCCCGTTCGTGTTCATCTGGGACCAGGATGTGGTCGACATCGTCCATACCGGTGTCCGGAACGAGAAGACCGGTTGCTACAACCTGGCCGGTGACGGCGCACTCACCATGGAGGACATTGCCCGTTTGTTGGACAAACCCTGTCTGTCCCTACCGGCTGTTGTGCTCAAGACCGGACTGGCGATCGGGCATTTTTGCCATCTGACGGCCTATGGACCCGAGCAAATCGACTTTCTGCGATATCGGCCGGTATTGAGCAACGACGCTCTGAAATATCGCTTCGGATACCCGTTGAAGAAAACCTCGCGGGAAGTGTTCGAATACTACGCTCGACACCAGGGGTTAATGTAATGCTGACGCAATCACGGCTCCCGCTTGCCACGCCGCATAAGGCTCTCAGCTCGGACGACGCCGACTGTTCCCCGCTCCCTGTTCCCGTTAAGATCACGGTACCAGAAGAGAGGGAACCGAGACATGGCATTCACGACCCAAAGAACCATCCTGTTCGGCGACTGCGATCCCGCCGGTGTCGTCTACACACCAAGAATCAGTTACTTCGTGATCGAAGCCGTACACGATTTCCTGGCCGATGCCCTTGGCGGGCCGGCCGTGCGTGAACTGTTCGACCTTGGCATTCTGCCGCCTGCACGGGCGCTGTCGATCGAATTTCTGGCAACGATGACCTGGGACGAATCGATTGAAATCGAAGTGTGTTGCGAATCCGTCAAAACCTCCGCCTTCACCTTCGCGGTTACCGGCCGAAATGCCGCGCGGGAGACCACCTTTTCGGCCAGCTTGACGCAGGTGTGCATTTCGCCGGAGACCCGGCGCCCGGTACCGTTACCGGACGCGCTTCGTAAGGCGTTGCCCCCGATCTGAGCCGACGCGGGTATCAAGCTTTAAACACTCTAATAGCGTATGGACAGGGCGATCGCTTCGGCCGGGGTATCGAATCTCGCCAACAACTGGGCAACTTCTTGCTTGAAGCTTTCTTGCCGGCGAACCAACGCCTGATCGCGAAACCGGTAGTCCAGATTGAAATAACCTTCGGATACACGCGGGTTCAGATGATTTTTTCCGAACGTCAGAACGATGTGTTTTGACTTCCAGATATCATATTGCGTGAACACTTCGTTCAGGGGCCGGTCCTTGGCGATCGCGAACGGTAAACGCGTCAGCAAACAATAGTTCCGTTTGTACTTGTGGAACTGGTAGTGCTCCAATGAATGCACGAAAGAGACATACCAGATGAAGGTCGCGATCACCTGAATATTGAATGTCGGGTCACCCGCCTTGGACGGCAGGTTGACGTAACGGCACACTTCGTCAACCCAGCGGTTAATGTGCGGCTCGGAGCCATCTCGCAAAAAGTCCTCGTAAATGTCCGACACAAACCTTTCGACGGTGCCGTAGTAGTCCTTCAGTTGCTGGTTCAGTTCGTGCTCTCCCTCCAGATACCCCTCGAACGGTATCCGGAACTGAATATTGAACCGTTGCGTCAGGGCTTCTTCGTCCGTCTCCCGTTTGTTGTACATGTTCAGGGCGTTCTCGTACCCCACTTTGTAGAAGGTCTCCGCCGGATAGAAACCGATACAGCTGTACAGAAACTTGTCGGCGATGCCGGTGGTTTCACGCAACGACAACGGGTTGGACTTGAACTGATGATTCAGCATCAGAATGTAAGAGGTATGCGGTTGCATCAGTTTGTAAAAGTTGCTGTCGGTGGGGACCAGGTTGAACAACTGGGCGGCACCGATCTCCGGAAAAAAGAGATGGTGATGCAGATGGGCACCGAGAATGAAGAAGACCATAGTGTTCGACAGGAAGTAGATCTTCGCCAGATCCCAGTGCTCGTCGCCACAGGCCACGCGCGTACCGTCCCGAAAAGCGATGACCATGGAGGCCGGGTCGAAGGACTCCGCGATGGACAGGCTCGCCACTTCGAATTCCGAGCTGGCGAAGCGTTTTTCCTGCAGGAAGGGCGTCATATCAAAGACATAACGACCGTTCTTAGCGGTCAGGTAGTGTGAAATCTGGGAGCTGCTAACGATCTTCGCCAGTTCGTCGTCGGATACCGGAGTCGGCAACTCGAAGTTTTCCATCGGCACGTTGATGTAGTCGTGATTCGCCCGAATCATGGAACGGATATAATTGTGATACACCTTGTCCCGGCGCCACTGATACACCAGTTCGGCCGGCAACTTTTCCGGGATATAACCCAGATGATAGTCGGTACCCGGAATACGCGTATTGGCCAGCTCGATGGAATCCCGGTTGAAGTGGGTATATCCGAAGAATCCCGGCACCAGCCACTTGAACTGCACCCATTTCCATTTCAGGTAACTGGAGGCGAGCCCGAATCCATAGATGGACACCAGGATGGGCACCAGTTTCAGGTAGTAACAGGTCCAGTAGACATATTTCAGGATACCGGCCTTGGTGAACCGGGCCAGGATGATGATGGGGCTCATCAACAGATAGAATACAAACAGAATTTTTTCCAGCATGGAGTTAGCCTTCTTGTTTTGATCGGAATGTGTCGTAGAACGCGGTGATTCGGTTTGAACACCATGGGTACAGGCAATACCCCGTGATCGCGAGGTTCACCGCACCCCAAGCCAGGGCGACTGTCGGGCTGTACCAGTCGGTCAGGTCGAAGCTGTCCAGATTCAGCGGCGCCGTGTCCCCGAAAGCCGCCCGGAAGAACAGGTAGCCCCCGAACGAATAGGCTCTTGCCTGGAAATACCAGTCGCTCCGCCTGAGCGCGACCGCGTACAGGAAGGGGGCCAGCAACAGTGGAATGGCGTATCCGAACGTGGAAATACGGGCGGAGTACAGAAAACACAGGTTCCAGGTCGTGTAGAGGAAAGGCCAGTAGGTGGGTAACGCCAATTCGAAGTTCCGATGACGACCGGCGACGCGCCATGACTCCCCCGGGCGCGGCAACAACAGAATCAACCCCAGGCCTGCGGCGAGGTTTAAATAGTTGCCCGTCATCATGTCGATGACCGATGCCTCGACAATGTTCAGGATAATGACGCCGTAGATCAGGAAGCTGACCGGTTTCAATGCCCCGGCATTAACCCGGGCGTAGATCAGAAAACAAATCGGAACCAGTACGCTGACGGTCTTGATCTGCATGAACAGACCGTTGCCGTTGGGCACCAACAGCACCGGCAGGCTGAGCAGGAAGAGCACCATCGCGGCGTGCCGGTACCGCCTGAGCAGTTCCGTGCCGGCCACGAACAGAATTAAAAAGAAGAACATCAATACAAATGGATGGTCCATGGGCAAAATCCTTGCGCATGGCACTCCCGCGCTGCGGATCACACAGCGGAATAAACCGATTCATAGAATGGGTTCCGGGGACTACAGCCAGATCTGAGTCGTTTGGTTCAGTCGAACTGCCAATCGCCGTTTAAAATGTCGGACTCGGCATCGAGCCAACTGCGGATCGCCTGGGGCATGGGACGGTCCGGTACTTCGACATCGAGTTTTTGCTGGATCACCTCATTCGGCACCAGGCCCTTGCGGCCGACCCAGGCGCCTTTCGAGTAACCCGCGACGACGATTTCTCCGTCCGAGTTATAAAGCGCGTATTGAAAATAGGTCCACTTCTCGTCCAGACAGAGGATGCGAAAATGCGCCCGGTATTTCTCGAACATGGACAACTGACGTCGATAGGACACGACGTTGCCTCCCAGCATCGGTTTCCAGCCTTTTCGAATGGCGGGTACCAATACCCGGGTGCGCAGACACAATTCCAGCATGAAAAGATCGAGAATGGTCATGCAGCGGCCATTGTTGAGATGACCGTTGATGTCGATATCGTTCGGCAACACCCGCAGTTCACGTTGCAAGGTGTCCGACAGAGACATGGTGGGTTTGAAAAATCCACGGATGATCGAAACGATCAGTCGAAGATAGAGGTTCATACGATTGTCTTCCCTTGGATTGGCCGGGTTGGCTCGAATAAGCAAAACGGTACGACGCTCGAGGGAGGCGTCAGCCCCTCCCTCGACTCCTTGCATCGATACCGGGGTACACCCGTGTACGACGGCGGAAGTTACTCCCGCCGCTTGAAGGCTGTCAAACGTCACTCACCGCGAACACTCAACAAACGTGGCTGTGTGACGGATTTGTGAGAATTACTCCATGATCATCAACGATTCGGCCCGGATCTGATAGACGTCCGACAAGACACGGTCAAGCCCTGAACACTGTAACCTGCTGTTGCAGATCATTCGACAAGCGTGCGATTTCCCCGCTGGCACGGGCGCTTTGCTCCGCGCTTTGGGCAACTTCACTCAGCCCGCCGCTGAAGCGGTTGATGTTCTCGGTGATTTCGTTGGCGACGGAGGCTTGCTCTTCGGTTGCCGTCGAAACCTGAATGTTCATCTCGGCGATGCGGCTGACCGATTCGGCGATCGCTTCCAGGATATCGCCCGAGGCCTGGGCGAATTCCACGCTGCGCCCGGCCTGTTCACTGGCCCGGCCCATGGTGGACACCGCATCCTGGGCGGAGAGCTGCAACTTGTCGATCATCTCCGAGATGGATTCGGTCGCCTCCTGGGTGTTCTGCGCCAGCTTGCGCACCTCGTCGGCCACCACCGCGAAGCCGCGTCCGGCCTCACCCGCCCGCGCGGACTCGATGGCGGCATTGAGCGCCAGCAGATTGGTCTGTTCGGCGATGTTGCGAATCACGGTCAGCACTTCGGTGATGTCGCCGGATTGTTCGTGCAACGCGGTGATAACTCTGGACGCCTCCCGGATGGATTCCGACAGGGTGTGAATCGAGTCCAGGTTGTCCTTCACCTTCGCCCGCCCCTGCTGGGACTGGGTGTCCGCCTCCGACGCCCGGTTCGAAGTTTCGCTGGCGTTGTTGGCCACCTCCTGCACCGCGCCCGACATTTCGGTAATGGCCGTGGCGACCATATTCACCTGTTCCTCCTGCTCCTGCACGGTGGTGCTGACCTGGGTGCTGACCGCGCTCATTTCCTCGGCCGCGGTGCTGGATTGTTCAGCCGCGTCACGAAGCTGCGCAATCAGAGTCTGGAACCGCTCGAGCATTCGGTTGAAGTCGGTGCCCAGCTGCGCGACCTCGTCCCGACCGATGACCTCCACGCGGCGGGTGAGATCCTTGTTGTCGGCGATGTCGCTCATGATGGTCCGCAATGCACCGATCGGCCTGTTAATCGAGCGATAGATGAAATAACCGGCCAGTGCTACGGCGATGACCAGGACGACGGCGGCGATCACCAATTCCCAGAACAGCACTTCGAAGTCGGCATCGGTTCGCTCGACAAACACACTGGCCTCGTCCTTCTGCAAGTCGACCAGGTCGTTCAAACTGGCGGTTAAAGGGTCGAACGTAGTGTACAACTCGGTGGTGAACCGGTCCTGATCGACCGAGGCCAGCGTCTCGGCCTCGGCCATGGCGAGGTAGCGGTCGATGAATTGCTCTACCGGCCCAAGATGGGTTTCGGCCGCCTCGATCAGGGTTTTCTCGCGTGGCGTCAACCGGGTTTGTAAATACAACGCCCACTCTCTGGATCCGGTCTCCACCGCTTCGGTCACCTCGTCGATCAGTTCGGACCGTCCTATCATTCCAGCACGGTATTTTTGAAACGCATCCACCACGGCGATGCCATAGCTGTCGGAGGTGACCTTGATCTGCTTGAGCGGGACCACTCGATCGGCATAGAGACTGTCCACCCCCTGCACCAGTCGCACCATGGTTTGCAGAGACAGAACGATGACGAGGACGAGCACCGCCAGGGGCACGAGGACCAAAGTGGCCAGAAGCGCTTTGATACTGAAACGACTGAGCATGAGTACAACTCCGGATTCAAATGACAGCATCGGGTCCATCCCGCCCCGATGACGGCCGTTTATTTGACTGTAATGTCGGTATACAGCTCTAAGTCGTTCCTTCTCATTCCCGGGGGTGGGAATGACGCTTCCACTCACGGATGCGAATATACCCCTTATTGGGTACGCGCATCGTTTTATTGTAGATCGGTTTCCGCGTGTCCGACATGTCGAATAATGCAATTAATCATGACAATTCGATGTCGGCCGCGGCCAACCGGCGCCCCCGGATAAATGTCGACACCACTGGTTTAAATTATCGGGACTTTCTTATTCGAGTATTGTCGAACTATTTGTCCAACTATTACCGGGTCGATGCCTTTATATTTTCTATTCTTTCTATTTTTTCTTATCGGTCAGCAGGTAATCCGGCAGCCTGGGCATCCTTTCTTTCAATAAACCCACCAAGCGGCTACTCGACCACTTCGGTTTATAGATAAGGCCGAACTGGTAGTGAAATGTCGGTTTGAACGGTTTTATCACCAGATCGTCGCGAAACAACTGATGATCGTAAGCGGTAATCGGGTTGATCAGACTGATGCCGACACCATTGGCCACCAGTGAGGAAATGGCGGCGATATTGGCTTCCGTCTTACCGGATATACGAATGTTTTGCTCGGAGATGTGCAGCAACAGCTGGTCCGCCGCCAGGTTGGGCTGGTTGGGGATCACCAGGTGTTGCCCTTTCAGGTCGGCGGCCGTAATGAGCTCGGCGTCGGCCAGGCTGTGATTTTTGGGAATCAGACAAACCGCCTCGGTCGACATCAGTTCGTCGACAACCAGTTCTTCGCTGGTCACCGGCAAGGTCACGAAGCCCACATCGAATTGACCGGCTTCCACGCCGCGCGTCACTTCCGGGGTGGGCAGAATGTCCAGATAGACGCTGTATTTGGGGTTGTCCTTGAGTATTCGGGCGATGATTCTGGGAACGAAATCGAAACCCAACCCCGGAGCACAGGCAATGCGAATGCGCGAGGCACCAAACTCGCGCAAGGCGACAATGCTGTGCTTCATGTTCTCCAGGTTACTGAGCAACCCCAGGATTTCGCTGTAGAGCTCGTCGGCTTCGGGCAGTGCGACCAGCCTTTTTTTATGCCGCATGAACAGCGGAATGCCGATGTTTTCTTCCAGTTGAGCCAGCGATCGACTGACCCCGGACTGGGTAATCCCCAGTTCCCGCCCCGTATGCGTGGCGGTACCCGTCTCGTATAGCGTTTTAAAAATAAGCAATGATCTCAACGAGTTAAGGTTCATTTCAGTCATTTTCCGCCCCTTTCATCCAGGTACAGCCCTGTCACCAGGACTCTCTTCTTGCGCTTAAAACATGACAATAACTCATCAAATAATTAAAAAACATTATGCGTTGAAATTATTTTTTTGCTGTTCCTATAATGCGTCAGAACAAAAATTAACCAGACAATCCGAGGAATCACCGAACCCATGCCCAGCAATGCCTTGTTCTATCTGACCCGCGATGACATGCCTCTGGTGAGTCATGCCGATGGTATTTACATGTGGGATACCCAGGGCCGTCGTTACATCGACGGCTGTTCCGGCGCGATCACCTGCAACATCGGTCACAACCATCCCAGGGTGAAAGAGGCCATGGTTCGCCAACTGGACAAGGTTGCATTCAGCTATCGCACTCAGTTTGAAAGTCAGGTCGCACTGGACCTGGCGGACCGCATGGTGGAGCTGACACGGGGCGAACTGGACAAGGTGTTTTTCGTGGGCAGCGGCTCCGAAGCCGTCGAAAGCGCCATCAAGCTGGCCCGACAATACTTTGTCGCCAAGGGCGAACCGCAGCGGTCCAGGTTTGTGTCGCTGCGGCCCTCCTATCACGGCAGCACGCTGGGCGCCCTGGGCCTGACCGGTTATGAACCGCTGGAAGCACCCTACAAGGCGATCACCCTCGGTTCGATCAAGGTGCCCTCGCCTGACTTTTATCGCTACGAAGAAACCGATATCGATGCGCATATCGACGCCGTCCTCAAGCAGACCGAATCCGCCATGTTGACGGCCGGCCCCGAGACACTGGCGGCTTTCGTACTTGAACCGGTTGGCGGTGCAAGCACCGGCGCCCGCATGGTCAACCAGGCCTACCTGGATGGCATTCGCGCCCTGTGCGACCGCTTCGGCTGTCTGCTGATCATGGATGAAGTGCTCAGCGGCATGGGGCGCACCGGCGAATGGTTCGCCTATCAGCACTGGGGCGTCGCGCCCGATATTCTGGCCATGGCCAAAGGGCTGGGCTCCGGCTATTACCCGATCGCGGCGATGATGGCGCGCGGAGACCTGGTCGAAACCGTCACCGACGGCGGCGGTTTCATGCACGGACATACCTATGCGGGCAACCCGCTGGCCTGCGCCACGGGTCTGGCCGTTATCGATGCGATCGACGAGGAAAACCTGATTGACAACACCCGGGAGCAAGGCCGGCATTTACGGGCCCGACTGGATGAACTGGCGGACAAGTACGGCTGTATCGGCCAGGTACGCGGCATCGGACTGCTGCAGGGCGTGGAACTGGTCCGGGACCCGACCACCAAAGAACCCTTTCCGGCGGACCTCAATGCCTTCGACATCCTGACCCGCCTGGCCAAACAGCGCGGCTTGTTGATTTATCCGCGCCGCTCACTGAACGGGTTGCGGGGCGACCATGTTTTGATCACGCCTCCGCTGACGGTCACGCGCCAGCAGATCGATGACATCGTTGAATTGTTCGACGACAGCCTGGCGGCCTTCGAAACCAGCATCGCTGGCCAGGAGGCGTCGTAAGCCATGAAAAAGAACCGTTCAATCGAAGACGCCATCGCGGCCATCCCTTCCGGCGCCACTGTGATGATCGGCGGTTTCGGCAACCCCGGTACGCCCTTCAGCCTGATCAACGAACTGGTGCGTCAGGGTCAAACCGATCTGACCCTGATCAAGAACGACGCCAATGAGCCCGGTCATGGCATCAGCCGGCTGATCGAAAACGGTCAGGTCAAGAAATTGATCACCACCCATATTGGACTCAATAAAAAGGTGATCGAGATCATGAACGCCGGGGATCTGATCGTCGAATTCCATCCGCAAGGCATTCTCGCGGAGAAAATCCGTACCGCCGGAGCCGGCAGTTTCGGTTTTCTCAGCGACATCGCCCTCGATTCGGAAATAACACGCCCGGAGGATCTGCTCGACTGGCAGGGTCGCACCTACAAAGTGGAAATGGCCCTGAACGCCCAGTTCGCACTGGTTCATGCCGCCCGGGCGGACACCATGGGCAATCTGGCCTATCGCAGCGCGGCGATCAATTTCAATCCACTGATGGCGATGGCCGCGGACTGCGTCATCGCCGAAGCCATCGACGTCGGCGACCCCGGCTGCATCCCCCCCGAACACGTTCACACCCAGAGTGCTTTTGTCAGCCTCCTGGTGGCGCTGCCTTCGCTCACTTCCGACTACGGAGTTATGGCTCATCATGTCCGCCACTGATCGCATTTTGAACCGGGCCGCGCAGGAAGTCGTGGCCGGCAGCATTGTCAATCTGGGTATTGGTTTGCCAACGCAGGTCATCCACTTCCTGCCGGACGACTTCGATGTCCAGATTCACTCCGAGAACGGCATTCTGGGCGCCTGGAAACAGGCGCAGCCGGAAGCCATGGACCCTTTCCTGATCGACTCGGCGGGCGCCTATGTCACTACACGGCCGGGCAGCAGTTTCTTCGACAGTGCCGTCTCGTTCGCGATGATTCGCCGCGCCCGTCTGGACCTGACGATGATCGGCGCCTTCGAGGTCGATGCATCCGGCAACCTTGCCAACTGGAAGATCCCGGGCAAGTTTTCACCCGGAATCGGCGGCGCGATGGAACTGGCGCAGAAAACCCGGCGCATTGTCGTACTCACCACACACACCGATAAAAAAGGCCGTTCCAAGATTCTCGAAACCTGTCGCCTGCCGCTGACGGCGAAGCGATGTGTCAATCGCATCATCAGCGACCTGGCGGTGATGGACGTCACACCCGACGGCCTCGTGGTTCGGGAAATACTGACGGACATCAGCGATGCCGAACTGCAGGAGCTCACCGAAGCGAAACTCACCTTCACCGGGGCGGAGGCGGCGAATGACGGTCAGTAAACTTGAGTCGAGCATTCTCGACAGCGCCGATGCGCTGTTTCCCGACGCGGTCGACTTTATTCAGGACATGGTCGGCCAGTATTCGGTCCTCGGTCAGGAGCAGGGTGTGCTCAATAGCGTCGAAGCCCGGATGCGGGACCTGGACTTGCCGGTGACGCGTGTCGGTATGCCCAAGTCATCGCTGAGCGAGCATCCGCTCTATGCGCCGGTTCCCTGGGATCATGAAAACAAATACAACCTTGTGTCACAGCAAAACCCGGCCGCCGAGGGCCGATCCCTGGTGCTGAACGGACATCTCGACGTTGTCGCCGCCGAGCCGTTCGACATGTGGTCCCAGGCTCCCAACACCACCTGGCAACGCGATGGCTGGTTGTACGGTCGGGGAACCGGAGACATGCAAGGCGGTGTCGCGGCGATGATTTACGCCGTTCATGCTCTGCGCCATGCCGGTTATCGAGTGACCTCGCCGTTGACGATACAGACCGTCGTCGAAGAGGAATGCTCGGGCAATGGCACCCTGGCGTGCCTGCATCAGGGGTACAGCGGCGATTTTGTGTTGATTCCCGAACCCTTCGGCCCGGCCATCTACTCCGGTCAGGTCGGTGTGCTCTGGTTCAAACTGGGCGTGCGCGGTAAACCCGTACATGTGCAGGCGGCGAGAACCGGCGTCAATGCCATCGAGAAATTGCAGCGACTGGTCCCCCGGCTCGAGTCTCTGGCAGACGAACTCAATGAACATCACCGCAACGGTCCGTATCAACACCTGGACAATCCATTCAATCTGAACATCGGCACCATCCAGGGCGGAAACTGGCCGTCGAGCGTGGCCGCTTTCGCCGAGATGGAGGGACGCATCGGCTTTCCGCCCGGCATGACGGCCAACGAGATCATGCAGCGCGTCACCGACTGCATCGAGCACGCCAGCCAACACGATCCCGCTTTCGCCGAGGACAAACCGGTTTTGCGTTTTCACGGGTTTCGTTCCGAAGGGCACCTGATCGATACCACCCATCCCGGTATCGGTTTGTTGTCCGACTGTCACCACTCGTTGTGTCAGGCCGACCCAGAACCGTACTGGTCGACCTGTACCACCGATTTGAGAGCGTTTCATTTTTACAACCGGACCGGTGGTACCTGCTATGGCCCGGTGGCGAAAAACATCCATGGTGTGGACGAGTGCGTCAATCTGGAGTCGATACGCCATACGATGAAAGCCTACGCCTTGTTCATCAGCCGTTGGTGTCAGCTGGAGGCCCTATGAAATCCGTCTATCTCACACACTATCGGCGCACGGCGTTCAGTCGCGCCCACCCCAAAAAAGAAGGCGTCGATGCACTGGCGCAGTGGCCGGCGGACCGGTTGTTGGCGGGTTTGATCGACCACTGCCTGGAATCGACGGACCTGGCACCGGACCAGATTGACGACTTAAGTCTCGGCTGTGCTCTGGCGGTAAAAGAACAGTGGAGCTTCGGCGGTCGCTATCCGCTCATGCAAAGCCGACTGGGGAATCAGGCTGCCAGCCGCATGATCGACCAGCAATGCGGCTCCGGTATCGCAGCGCTGCGGTTCGGCATGATGACGCTGGCCAGCGGTTCCGCCGAGATCGCCCTGGCCGGGGGCTACGAACACATGAGTCGGGTACCGATGGGACCGGATTTGTTCGCTCAGGGCGTGTTGGGTGTACCGGACATTCCGGCGGCGTCCGGTAAGGACTATGACATGGCGGTGGCACTGAACATGGGCCTGACGGCCGAACGGCTGGCCACCGAGTCAGGCATTGGCCGGGAACATATGGATGCCTTCGCCTGCGAATCCCACCGACGGGCGAATCAGGCTCAGCGGTCCGGCTATTTTGCCGGGGAAATCATGCCGGTGCCTTCGCAGGAGGGTCGGACGTTCGCAAGCGATGCCCACATTCGCCCCGATACGAATACCGAGCGTCTGGCTCAATTGAAACCCGCATTCAGTGAAACCGGTCAGGTAACGGCCGGAAACAGCTCACCGTTGACCACGGGTGCGGCTCTGGGCCTGTTGATGACCGAAGCGGCTGTCGAGCGAACCGGCGCCACACCCCTGGCTCGTCTGGTGGCGTGCGCCGACCGGGGAACCCGACCCGAGTTGATGGGACAGGGCGTGGTGCCGGCGGTTCAACGGTTGCTGCGGAATCAGGGGCTGACACCGGACGATATCGACGTCTGGGAGATCAACGAAGCCTTCAGCGTCGTGCCCCTGTTCGCCATCCGTGAACTCGGGCTGGACCCGCAAACCGTCAACATCAACGGAGGGGCGCTGGCCCTGGGTCACCCTCTGGGCGCGACGGGGATCCGCCTGGTGGGAACCCTGGCTCGCACCTTGTCGTCTCGCCAAGGCCGATATGGCATTGCCGCCGCCTGTATCGGGGGCGGCCAGGGCATAGCCATGTTACTGGAACGGACTGGTGAATCGCTGTCGTCGGAACACTGACGACTCAGCCAACGTGCACAGCAATGTGCCAACATAAAAACAAAGACCAAACAGGATGCAACTATGATGAATGTAACGAGAAAGGTCACTCAAACCCTTGCCGTAACCGCCCTCGCGCTGGGCATGACGTCGATGTTGTCCGTGTCGGTTCAGGCGCGGGATCTGCCTGAAATTCGCGACGATGTGTTCGAGGTCGCCAACTCGGGAGCCTACCCTCCGTTCAGTTTCGTGAATACGGACGGCGAGCTGGTCGGTTTCGACGTTGACATTGCAGAAGCCCTCGCGGATCGGATGGGCGTGGATGTCAATATTCAAACATCGCCCTGGAACGGCATTGTCGCCGCACTGGCCGGTGGCCGGTTCGACGCCTGCATATGCAGCATGAGTGTCACCGAAGAACGCAAACGCGCCGTCGATTTCACCGACTCCTATTACAGCGCCGGCTTGTCGGTCTGGGTGCGTGGCGACAACACCGACATCAACAGCCTGGACGATCTCGAAGGCAAACGGGTCGGTTCCACACTCGGTGAAACCGGTAACCAGTGGGCCGTCGAGAACGGCAAGGGCAAGTGGCGCAACCAGACGTTCCAGGGCCTGCCCGACATGCTGTCCGGTCTGACCACGGGCCGCGTCGATGCTATCATCGGCGACGATGTACCCATCTACGTGGCGCTGAATGAGAACAACGTCGACATCAAGGTGGTGGATGTCGGTGAACTGCCCAGATGGCCGGCGGCGATCTCCATCCAGCAGGACAAACCGGAATTGATGGCCGCGCTCAACGCCGCATTGGCGGAGATCAAGGCGGACGGCACCTATCAGGACATCGTCGATAAATGGATCGGCGAAGGTGCCAACATCAAGTAAAGGTCCGGTACCGGACAGCCCAAGCCAGGGAGGGTTGGCTTACAGCTGGGACAGCGGATGCCCGCGTTGGACGCCCTCGTCTTACGTACCGTGGTAATAACAAGAAAAGGGTACTACCACCATGGACTTTGAATTAATGGTCGAGGTCACACCCCTGCTGGTCAAGGCCGCCTGGGTGACCATCGACATTTCCGTTCGAGCGATCGTATTCGGCTTTCTGGTCGCCAGTGCTCTGGTTTTTTTCCGGTCGGTTAAATTTACCCCCGTGCGGTGGTTCTCCCGTGCCTATGTCAGCGTTGTTCGGGGCACGCCCTACTTTGTTCAGCTCTTGCTGATCTTTTACGGGGGGCCGACCATCGGCCTGGATCTGGACCCCTTCACCTGCGGTGTCGTCGTCGGTGCCTTCAACATCGGCGCCTACATGAGCGAAGCCATACGCGGCGCCATCGAATCGGTCGACAAGGGGCAAAGCGAAGCGTCACGCTCCCTGGGCCTCGGTCGCCTGGCGACCATGGTCAATGTTGTACTGCCGCAGGCCGCCGGCCTGATGATCCGCTCGATCGGCGTACTGGCCATCGTATTGATCAAGAACTCCTCTCTGGTCTCGATCATCTCGGTTGTGGAGTTGACCTACCAGGCTCAGAGACTGATCGGCTCCACCTACAAGCCATTGGAAATTTTCGCCGTCAGCGCCCTGATGTACATCGTGATCATTTACGCCGTCATGGGCATCGTCGAGTTGGCCTATCGACGCACCACCCGTTTCAACGCCTTGTAGGAGACCCGCCGATGACTTTCGATTTTTCACCTGTCCTGACCTACCTGCCCACCCTGATTCAGGGCATCGGTATCACCTTGCTGATTGGCGTCATCGTGGCGTTGTTTTCCGTAGCGGGAGGGCTGTTGGTCGCGGTTATTTCAATCTACACCAACAAAGTGATCAGTTGGCCGCTGCGCGCCTTCATCTGGTTGTTCATGACGACGCCTCTGCTGTTGCAACTGTATTTTCTGTATTTCGGGCTGGGTGAACTGATACTGATCCCCGCCATCGTGGTCGGCATTCTGGGGCTGGGTTTTCACTATATGGCGTACAACGCGGACATCTTCATCGCCACAATCCGGTCGGTATCGGATGGCCAGTACGAAGCGTCGCGGTCGCTCGGTTTCGGCCATGGCGCGACCCTGTTCAACATCATCCTGCCTCAGGCTCTGATTCGGGCCGTTCCGCAATTGGGTAACAACCTGATCCTGATGGTCAAGGACACCTCGGTACTCTCCGCGATCGGCGTGGCCGAGTTGGTTTACGCATCTCAGTACGCGATCAGCGTATCGTTCCGACCGTTCGAATTTTTCATTGTGATCGCACTGATTTACTACGCGATCAACATTCTAATGGAGCTGGGCCAAGCCTGGCTGGAACGCCAGACCGCCTTCCGTCGATAGGCGCGATTGTCACAAGCGACGCAGAATAAAAAATGGAGTGACTATGAGCACGAACAGGCAGACAGAAACCCCCATGGTGGAAATCACCGATGTCCACAAGCGCTTTGGCAATCTTGAAGTTCTCAAAGGCATCAACCTGACCGTACCCCTCGGCAAGATCATTTCCATCATCGGACCATCGGGGTCCGGTAAAAGCACCTTGTTGCGGTCGGTCAACCATCTGGAAGTGATCGATTCCGGGACCATCACTCTGGACGGTGTCGCCGTCAACCGGCCCGACATCAAGGGCCTGGCGTTCGAGCGGCACATCAACCACATTCGCCAGAACATGGGCATGGTGTTTCAACACTTCAATCTGTTCCCGCACCTGTCCACCCTCGACAACGTCACACTGGCCCCCAGAAAACTTAAAAAGATGGACAAGAAGATCGCCCGCGAACTGGGGATGGAACTGCTGGATCGGGTGGGTCTGGCCGACAAGGCGGATGTGTTCCCGGCCTGGTTGTCGGGCGGGCAAAAGCAACGCGTGGCCATCGCCCGGGCCCTGGCCATGCAGCCCAAGGTCATGCTGTTCGACGAGGCGACATCCGCGCTCGACCCGGAGTTGGTGGAAGAGGTGAACCAGGTCATGCAGAGCCTGGCGAAAGACCACATGACCATGCTGATCGTGACCCACGAAATGGGGTTTGCCCGGGATGTGTCGAGTTGGGCCATGTTCATGGACGGCGGTGTCGTGGTGGAGGAAAACACGCCGGACAAGCTGTTCACCGCACCGGATCAGGAGCGCACCCAGAACTTCCTGCGCAAACACCTGGGTTCCAATCTGTAGGCGGATCGACATCGGCCGGTTTTGCGGTGCCGGTCGGCTGATGACGATGGATTACGCGCCTCGCGCCAAGCCTGTTATGATTCGACACCGTTCCAATTATCCAGAGTCATAGCATGGCATCCTTTGATATCGCCATCGTCGGCGGCGGCATGGTGGGACTGACACTGGTTCGTGCGCTCCGCCCCGCGCTCGACGCGGGCGCCCGTCTTGTCCTGATCGACCCGGCGCCGCAACCGGCCAACGCCGCCCCGAATTCACCCAGTTTCGACGACCGGGCCACGGCCCTGTCCGCCTTCACTCAAACCGCCCTGGACCGGCTCGATGTCGGATCCCGCCTGGAGCCGCACGCCAGCCGGATCGACTGGATCGAGGTCAGCGACCGGGGCCATGCCGGTTACCAGGTCATGGACGCCCGGGAGTTCCCGGGCCATCCGTTCGGGGCCGTGGTCGCCAACCGCAATCTGGGTCTGGCGCTGTGGCAGGCCTGCGCGGATCTGGACAACGTGGACTGGCGCTTCGAATCGTCGGTGGATCGGCTGAAGCCCGAAGCCGACCACCAGCAATTGACCCTGACCGATGGCGAGGTACTGACCGCGCGCCAGGTGTTTCTGTGCGACGGCGGCCGGTCACCGCTGGCGGACCGGCTCGGTATCGGCCACCGGCTGCACGACTACCACGCCCGCGCCCGGGTCGCCTCGTTGCGCACCGAGGAACCGCATCGTGGCCGGGCTTTCGAACGTTTCACCGAAGACGGTCCCATTGCCCTGCTGCCCTTCGGGGATTATTCGGCCCTGGTCTGGACGGTTCCGGAACATCTGGAAGGGCGTGTTCAGGCCATGGACCAGGCACAACAACTGGCCTGGTTGAACGAACATTTCGGTCAGCGCCTGGGTCGCATCACCGACATCAGCGAGACCGCCGACTACCCCCTGGTGTTGCGCCAATGCCTGGAACCGGTCCGGCACCGGCTGATGGTGCTCGGCAACTCCGCCGCCACCCTGCACCCGGTCGCCGGCCAGGGGTTCAACCTGGCGATTCGCTCGGTACTGCGTGCGGCGGACCGGATGAACACCCGGCTGGTCGATAACCTGGACCCCGGCGACTACGCGACGCTGAACGATCTGGCGCAGGCGATTGATCGCGACCAGTCGATGACCGCGCGGTTGTCCGACGGCCTGGTGCGCACCTTTGCCTCGAACCGGCTCGGGTTCCGGCTCGGCCGCAACCTCGGTCTGGGCATACTGGACCGGCACCCGCAATTGAACAAAGCCTTTACCCTGGCCAGCATGGGCCTGCTGCAAGGCGCGCCACTGCCCGAAGGAGCCCGTCCATGAACGACGCCTTTACGCACGACGCCATCATCATCGGTGGCGGTATGGTCGGCCTGTCGCTGGCTGTGGCCACAGCGCGACAGGGCTTGTCGGTCGCGGTCGTCGAACGCGGTCACCCCGAGCCCGACGCGCCCGAGCCCGGCCGATTCGCCCCCCGGGTCAGCGCCCTCAGCCGGCACAGCCAGGCCTGGTTGCAAAGGCTCGACGCCTGGCGCCGCATCCCAAACGGCCGGGCCTGCGCCTATTCGCACATGGCCGTCTGGGACGGTCTTGGCAATGGCCGGATCGAATTCGATGCCGCCGAGGTCCAGGCCGACAATCTGGGCCATATTGTCGAGAACCGCTGGCTGACCCAGGCGCTCTGGCAGACGGCGGAGGAAGGCCGCTCATTGCGATTGCTGGCCGGCCGCACGGTCGATCACTGGCAACAGGACGATTTCGGTGTGCAGGTGATACTGGATGACGGCGAGACGCTGTCGGCTCCGGTCCTCGCCGCCTGCGATGGCCGGTTTTCCACCGTGCGCGACCAGGCCGGTTTCCAGACCCGGGAATGGGCTTACGACCAAACCGCCCTGGTCACTTCCATTCGCCACAGCCACCCGCATGCCTTCACGGCGCGCCAGATCTTTCTGGAAACCGGACCGCTGGCCTTTCTGCCACTGAGCGACGAAACCGGCACGCAACACTGGACCTCCATCGTCTGGAGTGCGGACACCGACCGGGCCGAGGCTTTGCAGGCCCTGGATGACGCCGACTTCCTGGCCGAACTGAACCGGGCCAGCGAGGGCTGCCTGGGCACGATCGAGGCGGCGGATCCGCGCTTTTGCTTCCCGCTCGGCCAGATGCACGCCCACCAGTACTGGCAAGGCCGGGTCGTGCTGCTCGGGGACGCGGCCCACGCCATACATCCGCTGGCCGGTCAGGGGGTCAACCTGGGGTTCCTGGACGCCGAGGCCCTGAGCGATGTCTGGGGCCGGGCGCATGCACAGGGCCAGTCGCTTGGTGACGCCTGGACGATGCGGCGTTTCCAGCGCCGGCGCCAGACGCACAACCTGGCTGCCATGGCGGCGATGGAAGGGTTCAAGCGGCTGTTCGGCACCGATCACCCGGCGCCGGTACTGCTGCGCAATCGCGGTTTGAACTGGGTGCACCGGTTACCCCTGGCCAAACGCCCGCTGATTCGGGCGGCCATGGGCGAACTCTAATAAGCTACACCGCGCCGTCGAAATCCACCTGCCGCCAGGCCTCATAGACCATGATGGCAACGGCATTCGACAAATTGAGACTGCGACTGTCCGGTTTCATCGGCAGTCGCAACACCTGGTCGGCTGGCAGCGATTCGCGCACATCCACAGGCAGGCCCCGAGTCTCCGGGCCGAACATCAGATAGTCCCCTGCGTTGAAAGTCACATCGGACGGGTACCGCTTGCCCTTGGTCGAGAGGGCGTAGAGGCGCTCAGGGCGGGCTTGTTCGAGGAAGGTCGGGTAGTCCGGCCAGATGCGGATGTCGGCGAATTCGTGGTAATCGAGGCCGGCCCGACGCAGGGCTTTCTCGGCCATGCTGAATCCGAGCGGTTCAATCAAATGCAGATGACAGCCGGTGTTGGCGCACAGCCGAATAATGTTGCCCGTATTGGGCGGTATTTCCGGCTCGTAAAGCACAATGTGAAACATACCCGGATTTTCCTTTAGAATTGTGAGACAGTTAACAATAAATCACATAAACTGTGGACGGTATTTCATATTTTTGACACCCGACCCATGCTTAAGCGGATGAGTGTCAAAAACTTGAACGATTCCAAGGACATCGCACAAACCGCTTTTCAGCGCCCGTGATCTTTACACGAGCGGGAGGCGGACGGAATCGGCCAACCCCGGGAAAGGTTGCTAAACTCGTTTCTAACTGTATTTGAATACCGGAGCGTTGGGCTTTTGGGCTTATTGTCACCGATTCGACGTAACAAACGCCAACAGTGGATCTACCTCACCGAAGAGGGCATCGGCCGGGCCAGTTTCCAGAGCTCAGCGAACGCCATGCCCCGGTTGCATCGCTTTGACTGGAAAGTGGAGTCCGATGCCGTCAACCGCCCCGGGGAGCTTGCCGGCTGGGCGGCCGAAAAGGCCAGCGGCCCGGTTAATCTGCTGCTCGGCGAAGGCCTGTACCAGATGCTGATGGTCGACGTGCCCGATGTGCCGGCCGAGGAGATCGAATCCGCGTTGCGTTTGAAATCGGCCGATCTGATCAGCTACGACATCGAAGACGCCACCCTGGACGTCATCCTGTTGCCGACGGATGCCTATCGAGGCCGGCTGCGCATGGCCTTTGTCATCGCGGCGATGAAATCACCGCTGCGCCAATGGGCACTGGAACTGGCCAAACGCGGGCTGACGCTCAACGTGATCGATGTCGATCAACTGCAATTGAGGAATCTGGCCATTCGCAGCCAACAGCGCCATCAGAGCGGATTGCTGCATCTGGGGCCGGATCGCTGCCGTCTCGTGCTGCTGTACGAAAACGAATTGGTGCTGTCGCGCCAGTTCGATATCGGCTACCAGAGCCTGGGCATGAGCGGCCCGGACGAACCGGCACTGACTCTGGAAGGCCAGGACGATATCCAACTCGAATCCCTGGTGCTGGAGCTGCGCCGCTCCTTCGACTACTACGAATCGCAATTGGGGCTTGGCAGCATCGGCGAAGTCTCTCTGATCGGTTGGCCGGGCGACGTCGGCCTGACCGCCTCCCTGGGAGAAAAACTGGGGGTTCGCTTCCAGCCGTTGCGGGCCGAGGACCTGATCCTGCTGCCCGATCCGCTGGAGGGTGTCGTCCCCGACCCGTTGATTCCCATGCTGGGTACCGCCTTTCGGGGGGTGGCCGTATGACCCGACACATCAATCTGATGCAGCCGGACATTCTGCCCGGCTATGGCCCCTGGCAGGTCCCCGCCTTCCTGATCGCCCTGTTGCTGGTCGTGGTCGGAGCGGCGGGTTATACCGGCTATCACTGGAACCTGCGACAAACGCTGCTCGACGAGACCGGCTATTGGCAATCCCAGGTGCAGAACAGCCAGCAACGGCTGAACGATTTCCGCCGTGAAAACCCGAGCATGGCCAGCGAAGCGGATCTGCTTGTGGAAAACGAAACCCTGACCACTCGCCTCGGCGAGCGGCAGGCCGCCCTGAGCGGGCTCGCCGATCAACTGGACGTCTCCGCACAGGGCTTTTCCGAGCCGCTGGCCAGTCTGTCCAACTACGACCTGGACGGCATCTGGCTGACCCGCATCGAACTGCGCGACAGCCGGGCGCACCTCGGCCTGGAAGGGTTCGCCCGGGACCCGGGCCTGGTACCGCGCTATCTCGGTCAGTTGGAAGGCTCGGTGTTCGAGGGGCTCAGCATCCAGAACCTGAACATCCACCAGGCTGAGGACGATAACGCCTTGTGGCGCTTTTCCATCGCCGATTCGGTGGTCGGCGCCACTCTCGATCCCAAGCAGGAGGCTCGCTGATGGCACTGACATTTCGCCTGCGCCTGCTGCTGGACCGTTTTCAACCCCGGGAACGACTGCTGATCCTGATCACCCTGATGCTTGTGCTCGGATTTGCCGCTTATGGAGCGGTGTGGGTCACAGGATTAACCCAGCACGACCGCCTGCGCGACCGCATCGAGACCTTGCGCAACGAATTCACGGCCAACCAGAACGCCCTGCTGTCCCTGCAGGAAGCGCAGAACAACCCGCGCGCCCGTTCACTGAGTGAACGCAACGAGGCTCTGCGCGAGGAATTGTCGACGCTGGAAGATCGCATCAATCGGGTTACCGATGTGCTGATCCCGCCCAATCGCATGGCCAATCTGCTGCGCGAACTGCTGGTCGACAACGACCTGACCCTGGTCCGGCTCGGCGTTCAACCGGCGTCCGAGATCCAGACCGGCGACGGCGATTCGGGCGTTGTGCTCTACCGCCACCGCCTGGAACTGGATTTGCAAGGCAGTTTCCCGGCCCTGATCGGCTATCTGGAGGCGATCGAGGACAAACCCTGGCAACTGTTTTGGGACGAAATCAGCATCGAAACCGACAACTACCCGCAACTGCGGATCCGTCTGCGCGTGCACACCCTCAGTGACAAGAAGGAGTGGCTGAATGTCTAGTAGTGCCCTGTCGCTGTTGCTTGTCGTGCTGGCACCGCTCTCCGCCATCCAGGCGGATCCGATGCGACCGGATACCTATGCCGAACCCAAGGCCCAAACGGCACCGCGCCCGGTGCCCGAGCCCAGTTTCAACCTGTCTTCCGTCTACATCATGGACGATCAGCGCTACGCCGTGATCAACGGCCAATGGCTGACCCTGGACGACACCATTCACAACTACCGAGTGACGGACATCCAACCCGACCATGTTCACCTCAGACGGGGCGGCCGGGATCGCACCCTGAACCTGAGCCAGCCGGGTACCCTGTCCATCACCGAAACCGACGAGGAATGACCCTGTGACTGACCTCACGCCCTCGGCCATATCCCCGCTCAGAGCCATTCTCGGCACCGTACTGGTCGTGTCTGTCCTGGCCGGCTGTACCTCTGTTACGCCGAAACAACCCCGGGAAACCCCGGATTTCGACGCCAAGGCGGCCCTTGAGGAGAGCCGGCCGGACGCGGTACCCGAACGCACGCAAAAAGCCCCCGTCGAGGCCCCGCAGGCGCTGGAGGATGATTTACTGGATTTCAGCCAGGCCCCACGCGCCGCCAAACGCTTCGACGTCCAGGCCGACAATGTACCGTTGCAGCGTTTCTTCGCCGATCTCGGCCGAACCGAGGGCATCAACGTCCTGGTGGATCCGTCGATCAATGGCACCATCAGTCTGAACATGCGTTCGGTCACCATCGAGCAGGTCATGAGCGCCATGCGCGATCTCTATGGCTATGACTACCAGCGCACCGACTACGGTTACCGGGTCCTGCCGAACCAGATCCAGACCCGGATCTACCATCTGAACTATCTGAACGTCGCCCGTTCCGGCCGCTCGGACACCACCGTCAGTGGCGGCCAGATCTCCCGGCAGGGCAGCGAAGCCAATGAGACCAGCAGTGTCGCCACCGAATACAGCGCCGACTTCTGGGAAGGCATGGAAACCACGGTGATGGGCCTGCTCGATGAAGGGCCCGGGCGTCAGGTCGTGGTCAACCCGCAGTCGGGCCTGCTGGTTGTACGCGCGACACCGCGTGAACATGAAGTGGTGGGACGCTTCTTGGACGACGCCGAGGGCAGCCTGCAGAAACAGGTGGTGATCGAGGCCAAGGTGGTCGAAGTCACACTGAACAACGAATTCCGCTCCGGCATCAACTGGGAGACCTTCACCGAGGATGTTGCCCAGTTGTCGGGCAATGCGCTGGCCGGCGTCGGCAACATCGGCGGCGTATTCAGCCTGAACGTGGATTCCGAAGACTTCACCGCCATGCTGCAACTGTTGTCGCACCAGGGCGATGTGCAGGTGCTGTCCAGCCCGCGCGTGTCCACCGTGAACAACCAGAAAGCGGTGATCAAGGTCGGTACCGACGAATTCTTCGTGACGGAGGTGACTTCGCGCGACGAGTCGGACGACAACGGCAACAATACGTCCACGCCCGAATTCGTGCTCTCGCCGTTTTTCTCGGGCATCGCCCTGGACGTCACCCCCCAGATCAGCGCCCAGGATAACGTTATCCTGCACGTGCGCCCGTCGGTGACCGAGGTGGTGGAAAGCACCAAGGTCATCAATGTCGGCAACCAGACCTACAACCTGCCGCTGGCCCTGTCCAATGTCCGCGAGACGGACAGCATCATCCGGGCGGCCAGCGGTCAGATCGTCGTCATCGGCGGCTTGCTGTCGCAGAAGCAGGACACGTCGGCCACGGGTCTGCCCTGGCTGTCGCGGGTGCCGGGCCTCAAGTTCCTGTTCGCCCAGAACCGCGAGACCCAGAGTAAAAGCGAACTGGTGATTCTGCTCAAGCCCGTGGTGTATGACGAACGCACCACGCTCGACGACCTGGACAAGGTCCTGAACCGGATGTAGGTGACCGATTCCATGTACGAAGCGCACTTCGGACTCCAGCAACGACCCTTCAGTCTGTCGCCGGATACAGCCCTGTTCGTGCGCCTGGAAGACCACGAGGCCTGTTACAGCCTGCTGACCCATGTACTGGACACCGGCGAGGGCTTTCTCAAGGTCATCGGCGACGTCGGCACGGGAAAAACCATCCTCTGCCGCCGGCTGCTGCGCTATCTGAGCGACGACGAGACCGCCCGCGACCGCTTTCACAGCGTCTACATTCCCAACCCCATGCTGTCGCCGGTCGGCCTCTATCGGGCGGTCGGTCAGGAATTGGGGCTGAATCTGTCCGAGCAGGCGGACAACGCCGCCCTGCTCGACCACATCAACCGCCGTATTCTGGCGCTGGCCGAACAAAAGCGCGGTGTAGTCATCGTGGTCGACGAAGCCCAATCCCTGCCGGCCAAGACACTCGAAGCGCTGCGGTTGATCACCAACCTGGAAACCGAACAGCAAAAACTGGTGCAGATCATCCTGTTCGGTCAACCGGAACTGGACGACCTGCTGAACCAGAAACGTTTTCGTCAATTGCGGCAACGCATCACCTTCGCCCACTACCTGAAACCCCTGGACCGACAGGCGACCCGCCAGTACCTCGACTATCGATTGTCCCGCTGCGGCTACAACGGCCCGCCGCTGTTCGACCAGCGCACCGTCAAGGCCCTGCACAGACGGGCCCGGGGTGTCCCCAGGATGATCAATGTGCTGGCGCACAAGGCGTTGCTGTCGGCCTTTTCCGACCGCCGCCGGCAACTCAAGCCGGCCGACATCGACCGCGCCTACCGGGACAGCCGGCCGGAACCCGACTCCAGCGGCTGGCTGGCACCGTCGATGGCTCTGCTGGCCGTGGGTGCCCTGCTCGCCGTCTCCGCCTGGAGCTTCCTGTGAGCCGGATTCACAAAGCCCTGAGCACACCGGAACGGCTTGATACCGATACGGATTCGGACTTCAACCCCCTGACCCGGAGCGAACGCCGGCACAACCGCCCCTGGTGGTGGATCACCGCCCTCGCCAGCCTGGCTACCGTGGCCCTGCTCGTCCACCGGGGTTGGGAAACACCCGACCCGCCGGTCACGACTGAGAGTGCTCCCGTCACGCGCGCCGAACCGGTTGAACCAAAAACCGGAGTCGCGACCGAGGCGACCGAACCATCGCAACCCATGGTGGCCACCGAGTCGGTCAAGCCCCCTGTGCCGGAGGCGGAACCGACTCCAGTGGCGGCATCGGACTCGACGGTTCCATTACCGGACACCAAGGCGGAACCGGAGACTCAGCGTGTGGCGTCCACAGCCGTCGAGTCGGCGCCGTCCACACCGAAGGCTGATCAACCCGTTGCCGAACCGGATCCGGCGCCAACCGTGCCGAGTTCGGCAGAACGGACGGAACCGGACGACCCGGCGCCGGAGCCGAGCCCGGAACCCGCATCAACGCCGGAACCCAAGCCGGAGCCAAACCCGGAACCCCAATCAAGACCGGAACCGGAACCCGCCCCCGAACCGGCACCCGAGCCTGAACCGGCGTCAAACAGCCCCCGTTCCGATCCCGGTTCGGTCACCCTGGCCGAAAACCGCTCGGCGGACCTGGAACGACGGGTCCAGGCTGCTCTGGACCGGGGTGAACTGGAACGGGCCGAGGCCTTGCTGCGGAACTGGATCGATCGAGACCCGGACGAGGAATTGCCTCGTCTCTGGCTGGCGAAGATCTATCTGTCCAACCAGGTTCCCGAATCGGCCGAACCGCTGCTGACCGGCCTGACGTCCATCGAGGCACTGGGCCTGCGGGGAATGGCGTTGGAAAAGACCGGCCGCTATTCGGAAGCGTCCAAGTTGTTCGAACATCTCAGTAGACGCGAACCGGAAAATCACCAGTGGTGGCTGCATTGGGCCATCAACCAGGAAAACAGCGGCCAACTGGCGCAGGCACGGATTTTGTATCAGACTTACCTGGAGGAATTTTCGACCTATAACGCCAATCTGACCCAATTCGCCAGGGAGCGGTATCGGGCTCTGGCGGGGGGATGACAACCATGGCGACCAGTCGCCTGTATCAGGTGCTGAGCGAACATTCGAAACTGGATCCAGAGGTGCTCGATGCCTTGCAAGCCGAGTTGGAGGATCCGTCGGACGGCCGGGCGTTGGGCGAGTTGATCGTGCGGCGCGGCCTGATGTCCTTTTACGAGATGATGTCGTTCGCACTCAAACACGACCTCTTCCAGAAAACGGAGGCGGTGCTCAAGCGAATGGCCGAGGCCCGCAAGCACCACCAGGTCATCAAACCCCAGCAACATGTCAGCCGCTACAAGCTGTCCGAAGACGAGAAATTGAAAGAAGAGGTGACGCTGCCCGGCAGGTCCTTGAAACTGACCATTCCACGGCCCAACCTCGGTCGCTACAGCGCGATCAGCACCGATGAGAAACAGGTGGTGGAAATGGCGGTCGAACTGGTCAACATCGGCCAACTGCAGGAAGCCGAAATGTTTCTGATCGACGCCAGCGAGGAGTTTCCCAATTCAGTGCGGGTGAAGGTCGTGCTGGTCTGGCTGTATTTCATGTGCCAGCAATACAAACTGGCGCGCGATGTCTGTGCCAAGGCACAACGCGAACACCCCAGCGACATCAACCTGGTGGAATACCTGGGGTTACTGGAGCAGAGTCTCGGCAAGCATCTGTCGGCGGTCAATCATTATCAGCGCCTGACACTGTTGCCCAAGGTCAAACCGGTCTGGTACCTGTTGCTGGGCCTGTCACTCGAACACGCCGGCCTGCGCCAGGATGCCATCATCAATTACCGAATGTACGTCAATCTCGGTCAGCAGGAAGAACTGATCCACTACGTAAACCAGCGCTTGCAAGTATTGGTGCCTCAATGACACAACCGAACGAATCCACGCGTCCGCAAAAACGGGTCCGCCTGGGCGATCTTCTGGTCGAAGCCGGCCTGATCACCGAAGGCCAACTGAACCTGGCTCTGCAGGAACAAAAACACACCGGCAAAAAAGTCGGTCGTGTGCTGGTGGACATGGGTCTGATTCCAGAAAACAAACTGCTCAAGACCCTGTCGGAGCACTTGAAAATCCCCTTTATCGAGCTGCGTCAGTTTCAACTGGACAATGCGGTGATGCAGAAGCTCGACGAATCCATTGCCCGGCGCTTCCGCTGCCTGTTACTCGCCGACAATAACGACGGCCTGCTGCTCGCGATGGCCGACCCGCTGGACTTGATGGCCATCGACGAAGTCGAAAAGAAGCTGAAGAAACAGGTCAAACCGGCGATCGTGCGCGAGTCCGAACTGTTGGCCACACTCGATTCGGTCTATCGGCGCACCGGACAGATCGAGTCGATCGCCGTGGAGCTGGAAGGCGAACTGCGCGACAGCGATTTCGACCTGGCCAACCTCGCCGACGATACCGACCTGCAGGACGCGCCCGTGGTGCGCCTGCTGCAAAGCCTGCTGGAAGACGCCGTCTCGGTGCGCGCCTCGGATGTGCACATCGAGCCGGATGAAACCGTCTTCCGCATTCGCATGCGCGTCGACGGTGTCTTGCAGGAACAGGTCATCAAGGAGAAACGCGTTGCCTCAGCTCTGGTGTTGCGCCTGAAGATCATGTCCAACCTCGACATCTCCGAGCGCCGCATGCCCCAGGACGGCCGCTTCAACATCCGGGTCAACAACAAGTCGATCGACGTGCGCCTGTCCACCATGCCGGTGCAGTACGGCGAATCCGTCGTCATGCGTTTGCTCGACCAGAGCGCCGGTATCATGTCGCTGGAAGACCTGGGCATGCCCGAATCCATCCGATCGCGTTTTGAACTGATGATCGAACGCCCTCACGGCCTGATCCTGGTGACCGGACCGACCGGCAGCGGTAAAACCACGACACTCTATTCAGCGCTGAACCTGCTGAACAAGCCAAAGAACAAGATCATCACCGCCGAGGATCCGATCGAATACCGCATGAGCCGGATCAATCAGGTTCAGATCAACCCCAAAATCAATCTCGATTTCGCCGGCATTCTGCGTTCCGCCCTGCGCCAGGATCCGGACATCATCCTGGTTGGCGAGATGCGGGACCAGGAGACCGTCGCCATCGGCACCCGGGCGGCATTGACCGGTCACCTGGTGATGAGCACGCTGCACACCAACGACGCCGTCTCCAGCGCCATCCGACTGGCGGACATGGGGGTCGAGTCCTATCTGGTGGCTTCGGCCCTGCGCGGTGTGATGGCGCAGCGACTGCTGCGCAAGGTCTGCGAGGACTGCCGCCAGCCGCATGAACCCAGTACACGGGAAAAGCTCTGGCTGCAAAACATGGCCGACGGGCGCTACGTCGATCATCAGTTCTATACGGGTGCCGGTTGCTATCAATGCAACAACACCGGTTACCGGGGACGCATCGGTGTGTTCGAATGGCTGGAACTGGATGAGCCCATGCTGCTCGCACTGCGCGACCAGAATCACAACGCCTTCGTCGAGGCCGCCAAGGCCAACCCCAATTTCAAGACGATGGAAGAGTGGGCACTGGAATTCGCTGAGCAAGGCATTACCGACCTGAGCGAGGTGTTTAAGATCTCTGTCGACCTGAGCGACGAGGCACCGATCGAGCGAGCGGCGACCCATGGCTGAGTTTTACTACAAAGGGCGCACCGAGGACGGGCAACCGGTGGAAGGCGTGTTGGAAGCCGCCTCCCAGGGGGCTTTGTTGCAACAGCTTAAACGCCAGAACGTGATCCCGACGTCAGTCCAGCCGGCCGGCAAGAAACGCGGCGCGGCGACTATCAACTTGAACATGTCGCTGGAGGGCCTGTTCAACCGCAAGAAGAAAGTCAGCATCGACGAACAGATCATGTTCTGCCGTCAGATGTACGCCCTGACCCGATCGGGTATTCCGCTGATGCGGGCCATCAACGGCCTGGCGGATGCCACCCGCTCGCCCCGGCTGGGAGAGGTGCTGCACGACGTGGCGCGCAGCCTGACCCAGGGCACGACGCTGTCCACCGCCTTTCGCGCGCACCCGGACGTCTTCGGCGACCTGTTCATCTCGATGATCCGGATGGGTGAGTCGACCGGTCAACTGGACACGGCTTTCAAGCAGTTGATCGACCATCTGGAACTGGAGAAAGACACCCGCAAGCGCATCGCATCGGCCACGCGTTACCCGATCATCGTGGTCAGCGCCATCCTGGTCGCCATCCTGGTCATCAACTTCGCGGTCATCCCGGCGTTCGCCGGCGTCTTCGCCAAATTGGGCGCCGACCTGCCGATTCCGACCCGAATTCTGATCTTCAGTTCCGAATTCATGCTCAGCACCTGGCCCTACCTGCTCGGATTGATTGCGCTCGGCGGCTACGCCTTCTATCGCTGGAAGCAGACCACCGAAGGCCAGTACAAATGGGACCGCATTATCCTGAAGGTCCCGATACTCGGTGGTGTATACGAACGCATCGCCCTCGGTCGCTTCGCCCGCCCGTTCGCCATGATGCTCGATGCCGGTGTTCCGCTGCTGCAGGCGCTGAACGTCGCCAGCCGGACCACCGGCAACCGCTACATCGGTCGCGGCATCGAAGGCATGGTCGGCGGCATCGAACGCGGCGAATCGTTGCTCGCCACCGCCTCCGCCAGCGGCATGTTCAACTCGCTGATTTTACAGATGATCGCGGTGGGGGAAGAGACCGGCAACGTCAGTGACCTGCTGGTAGACATCGCCGACTTCTACGATCAGGAAGTGGAGTATGACTTGAAACGTCTCGCCGAGGCAATCGAGCCCATCCTGTTGCTGTTTATGGGGGCTATGGTGTTAGTGCTGGCGTTGGGTGTCTTTCTGCCGATGTGGGATTTGGGGTCGGCGTTTGGGGGCTAGCCATGCATCGTTGGTTGTGGCTTCATCACGGCCTGCCCCTCCCGGGACTCCTTCAGCGCCACGGCAACCAGAGCCAAGGCGGATATATTCAGGGTCACCGGATTGAACGCCTCGAATAACAATTCGGTACTAAAAAAAGCCACATCCAGCAATAACAGGATCAGCATTCCGCCAACCAGATAGAGGGGCCAGCGATGGTGTGAAAACACCAGTAATACGATGGCCAGTAGAATCTCTATTACGCCCCCCGCCCTGGCTACCCAAAGCGGATCCACCGGTAACCCATGTGCTTCGATCATTCGGATCTCGGTTTCACTGGTAAACAGGATTTTGGGAACCAGACCGTGATAGAAGAAAATGAACGCCAACACCCACCTTGCCAACATTTCACCATCCACCTTTTACAAAATGATCCTTTTCCGTACCGTCCGGTACCCGGCAGGCTTCTTGTCGACCAAACCAACGGTATCGATTGGATGCAATGCGGTCATACAACCCATTTCGAACGACACCCGGTACAACATACAGGACTTTGAGCAGCGGCCAGGGCATGGGTAACTGCCCAACTACCTTAAGAAAGGCATCGCTCTGAGTCCAAACCCGTCCCCTGTCGAGGAGCACCATGGTTTCATACCGATCCGTCGGCATGTCGAGAGCGTACAGCAGGCTCTGCCCCTGCTCGGACTGGACACTGCACAGCTTGAATCGTTTGCGGGTGTCGAACTTGAGCAGGAAACGAACCCAGGCATTACAGAGTTTGCAGACGCCATCGAATAATACGATGCGTTCATAGGCGTAGGCTTCTAACTCATTGGTGTTCATGGCGATTCTCTCGAAGCTGGAGTTTTGCATATGGCCCCGGATTACCGGGGCAAGACGTCGGCGAATACAAACTGGTCCCGTTGCACCCGCTCTCCAACCTCAACGTCGATAGGCGCTTTGAACATAGGCCCGTCAAACACAAAGGTGTGGAACTCTCCGTTCTCACCGCAAGGGTCGGCCGAATCGGGCAGATCCTTCAGGAATTCGGCCGTATACTCCCGTCCGGCGAATGCCGCCGGGATTTGCTGACTGTCGACACAGGTGACGACGGTCCTCAGTCCGCTGTCCAGCATGTCTCTGGACAATTCACGGGTCGGTGTGTGCCAGATCGGGAACAGCGGGGTGAGCCCGGTGCCCCGCAAATTGTCTTCCCGGTATTGCCGCACGTCGGCGAGAAACAGATCACCAAAGGCAAGATGGGTGACGCCGCGATCCAGGACCCGATCGACAAATCGCGTCATGATCCGCTCGTAGTCCGCGTTACTACAGGGGTTAGGCAAGTCAATGACATCCAGCGGGAGATCGAGACGGTCAGCCTGTTGTTCCAACAGTTCACGTCGCACGCCGTGCATCGCCACCCGGTCGTACTCTTCATTCAGCGTGGAGAAGACACCGACAACATCGAATTCCGGATCCTGCCTCAGTTGATGCAGTGCCCAGGCGCTGTCTTTGCCGCTGCTCCAGGACACCATTACCTTTTTTTCCGAACGGTGGGATCGCATCAGGCTTCCTCCGAGGCGCCGGCCTCGTGTTCTTCCGAGAGCCTACGCTTTTGTCGTACTTTCACCGATGACCAGGCTTCACCCGACTCGATGGCGGCCACCCTCTCAGCGTATTTCCCGACACCACGACGGATGACTCTCTCCAAACTCACGCCCTGCTCTTGCTCAAGACAAACAATCGCATTCAGATAGTCCCAGAGTACGTCCGCCAGCTCATCTTCCAAATAACACAATCGCTGTTGACGAATCTCTTCCTCAACTTCAAGCAACTCCTTACGCACTTCGTCGAGATAGGTCGCCGAGCCATTCGACCAGTCGCTCCCCTGATCCACCCGGTTCTTGCGCCTTACAATGTCGATCAATGATTCGAAATCAGACGTATACATGGCAATCCCTCTGATTCGGATAAAGTAGGTTTCACAGTGACTCAATCCCACTGCCGCTGTTTGTTCCGGGATTCCTTTTAAAGGACATCCTGCTCATCGAAACCGCGTTCTCTCTCCAATTCGGTGACGTACTGCTGATAATCCCGAAGCCGTGTATTGGCCAGTTCCGGCATGTGTTCAATCTCCTGTTACAGTCGAATAAGCGGGACAATTTCCCATTCCCTTGCCCCGGCCAGGGTCACAGGCTAGATTACTCTTAATCATAAAAACAAGATGGCCGGCATGTTTCCGGCCAGGGAAGCCCTTCACAGGGAGGATTCAACAGGAAGCGATGTATGTTGGATCACTGGCCGGCGCCACTGCGCCAAGGCCTGTTCAAACTGGTTGGCGTCGACTGGGCCGGACAGTTGCTTAACCGCGCCTGGCGTACGGGTCGGGGCGACTTGCATGGCATGCTGGACTGTCTGTTTCGCCGCAACCGATTCGACATCACCGTCGAAAACGCGGAGCGACTGGACGAGGTCGACAGTTGTATAGTCGCCGGCAACCACCCTCACGGCCTGTTCGATGGCCTGGCACTGGCCTGGCTCGCCAGCCAAAACGGTCGCGAGACACGGGTTATCGCCCGGCATTTCCTCAATGTTTTCAAGCCCTTGCGCCGAGTCTTCCTCGCCGTACGCCTGGACAGCCAACGACGCTCCGTATCCGGACGCGCCTCGTTCGAAGCGGCCCAGGACTGGCTGAACCACGGTGGTCGCCTGGTCATGACCCCGGCCGGCGGTCTCAGCCGCGCCAAACCCTTCTGGGGCCGGGCTCGAGACCCCGCCTGGCGAACCGGCATCGTCCGGCTGGCGCAGAGCACCGGCAAACCCATCGTTCTGGTCGACATCGCCATGCCCGAGTCACCCATTCGGCAACTGTTGCACAGCCTGCACCCCATCGCACGCGCCGTGGTCCAGGTCTGGGCCTATCGCCTGGGCAAACACCAGACCATTCACCTGCGCGTGGTCGACGTCATCCAACCGGAGGAACTGCCGGTCGACCGCCCCCTCCCCGAACAAGCCGCCTGGCTGCAACACAAATTGCAGCCTTCAGGATAGCTGGGGCGTCCCCATCACCGGCCTGCGCGACCAAAACGCCGACATCAGCAGGCCGCTGACCAGATGCCAGACACCCCAAAACGCCGTAATCAGCATCATACCGCCCAGATCCGGATAAAAACTGAACAAAATGATCAACCCCAGTCCCGAATTCTGGATACCGACTTCCAGGGTCACCGCCCGGCGCTGATCTTCCGGCAACCGTGCCAGACCGCCCGCGGTCCAGCCCAGCCCCAATGCCACCGCATTGTGCAAAATCACCAGCCCCGCGAACGACGCTGCATGCTCCAGAAACAAAGCCCCGTTACGGCTGAAGGCAATGCCGACGAATACCAGGAAAATGGCCAGCGATACCCACCGGAACGGCGTATCGGCCCGCTTCGCAAAGCGTGGAAAGCGCTGCCCGACCACCATTCCCGCGATGATCGGCAACACCAGCACCAACCCCACCAAGCGCATCATCTGCCAGGGTTCCACCGCGATCGCCTCCACAATGGCCCGGGTTTCAGGGTGCAGACTCGCATAAAAGGTAAAATTCAGCGGCGTCATCACCAAAGCCGCCAACGACGACACCGCCGTCATACTCACCGACGTCGCTAAATGCCCACGGCTCAGCCAGGTCATGATGTTCGAAAAACTCCCGCCCGGGCACGCGGCCACCAGAATCATTCCCAACGCCAGCGACGGCTCCAGATCCAAAACCCGCGTCAACGCCCAGGTCGCCGCCGGCAATAACACAAACTGGCACACCAACCCGATCACAGGAGCTCTCGGCGAGCGCACAATGTAACGAAAATCGGCCATTTTCACGGACAGCGCGGCGCCGAACATCATCAGCGCCAGGAGGGCATTCAGTAGATCCAGACTGGACGGATCGAACTGGATGCGAACTTGATCCAGCACAGTAAAACTCCCGGACGGTGTTTTATGCTGAGTTTACCACGATCGCAATACACAGTTGGTCTGGAAACCAACGCTTAACACCTTCATCATTATAGAACGTGTACTTAGCCTAGGCACTACAGGCTAGTACCCCGGGGCTGGCGATATTCTGGAGGGGACATCTGAGGCATGGATGCCGAAGTTAAGCGCCCATGGACGGGTTCACAGCGGCCGAAACGTCGGACCGCCCCTGAAGAGTGTCGGCAGTCTCCGGGGTACGGGTTTTCGGCAGGTGTTTACTAACCAGCACCGCATTCAGGGAGTTCCCACTGTGCAATCGAAAAACGTTTCATTGGTACTGGGCAGCGGCGGCGCCCGCGGCATCGCCCACATCGGCATCATCCGCTGCCTCGAAGACAATGGCTACACCATACGCTGCATCTCCGGCTCCAGCATCGGTGCCCTGATCGGCGGCTTCTACGCGGCCGGCAAACTGGACGACTACCAAAGCTGGGTCTGCGCCCTGGAGCGGTCCGACGTCCTGCGCCTGCTCGACCTGTCGTTCAATGGCGGCGGCCTGTTCAAGGGCCACAAAATCATGGACGTCCTCAAGAAATTGGTCGGCGACGCCCGAATCGAAGATCTGCCCGTCGAATTCACCGCCGTCGCCGTCGACATCGAACGCCAAAAGGAAATCTGGTTCACCGACGGCTCCCTGTTCGAAGCCATCCGCGCCTCCATCGCCATCCCCTCGGTATTCCGGCCGCACACCTATCGCGGCATGATGCTGGTCGATGGCGGCGTACTGAACCCGGTCCCGATCGCACCGACCTTGCGCACCACCACCGACTTCACCCTGGCCGTCAACCTGAACGGCCGCGAAGAAACCCCCATGCTGCCGAAGTCCAAGCCCAAAAAGCAGCAGCCGGTCAAACTCAGCGACGAAGCGCAAAACACCGTTCACCGCGCGATCAGCCGCTTTATCGACCGGTGGTGGTCGGAGGATGAAAAAACCGAGGAACCCCAGAGCCAATGGAGTCTGCTGGAACTGATGACCCGCTCGATCGACACCATGCAGAACAGCATCGCCCACATGAAACTGGCCGCCCACCCGCCGGATATCATGATCGAGGTGCCGCGCAGCATGGGTGGGCTCTTCGACTACCACCTGTCTCAGGCGATGATCGATGAAGGCTATCGATTGTGCGAAGAAGCCTTGAAACGGTTCGAAGAGCGCAGAAAGCTCAACGAGCCGGCGGAGGAAACCCAGGCGGACGTCGAGGTGAAGTAGCCGCCGGGCTGTAACGACGCCCCGATCGGGGCGTCCATGGCGTCATCGATGATCGCTGTCCCAATTGAACAGGGCGGCGGCGATCAGCAGGAAAACGGCCGACATGCCGGCCAGGGTGAGTAAGTGATCGCTCACCTCCAGGAGTGTGGCGCCCTCGGTGGTGATCTCCCGCGCCGCCGAGACCAGATGCGTCAGCGGCAACAGATCGGAGATGCGATGCACGCTCTCGGGGGCGCCTTCCAGCGAGAACCAGACCTCCGACAACCCCATCATCGGCCAGGTGGCCATGTTCAGCAGACCACCGGTCAATTCCTCGCTGCGGGTCCGGCTGGCGACCGCCAGGCCCAGGGAAATCATCGCCAGAGCGCCCAGCAGAATGGTCAGCACCAGCGGGCCGTACGAGCCCAACATCAGGGTCGCCAGCGCCCAATGGCTGCCGAAAAAGAGAATGGCGGCGATCACCAACACCATCAGCAGTCGTGACAGAATCTGGGCACCGACGAACTCGAACGCGGACAACGGCGTCGCCTTCAGCCGTTTAAGCACTCCGTTCTTGCGATACCGGACGATGGCGTAGCCAACCCCGAACAGCGAACTGAACATGATGTTCATACCGATGATGCCGGGCAGCACCCAATCGACATAGCGGATCGGTTCACCGCGCACCAGGCGCCGCTGGAAGTCCGGATCCTCGGAGACCAGCAAGCGTTCGGCCATGTACCCGTTGCGACTCTCCTCGTTGACCCAATACCGCCGTTCGTCCAGATCCATCAACAGATCGATCTGATGGCGACGCACCCGTTGAACGGCCACATCCAGGTCCTCGTAGGGCACAAACTGGACATGGTTCAACGACATGAATCGCGGCTTGGTGATGTAGGCATCCTGGTCGCTGATCACGCCGACTTTGAACATCGGCATGCCCTGCCCGAAGATGAAATAGAAGCCGAACACCAGCAGGAACGGGAAGGCCAGGTTCCAGGACAGTGAACTGCGATCGCGCCAGAATTCTCGGTTGCGGGCGTTGAATACCGCCAGCATGCGGGTCAGCATCAATGGGTCTCCCTAGCGCCCTAGGCGCGCAGCGCGTGGCCGGTGAGTTTGAGAAAGAGGTCTTCCAGGTTCGGGCTCTTGACCTGCAGGCCGTCGAGCGGAATGCCCGCCGCCGTCAGTTGCTGGACAGTGCGATCGACCTGACCGGTCTGGATCTCCAGGCGATCGTCCAATTCCAGCACCTCAAACGGCAGGGTTCGACCTTCGGCGGCGGATTTGGGCAGGTGCACCATGACGCCATCGAAATGCCGAGACAGCAGTGCCTCGGGCGAACCACGCTCGATGATACGACCCTGGTCCATGATGGCGATGTCGTCGCACAGGACCTGGGCTTCGTCCATGTAGTGGGTGGTCAGCACAATGGTCTTGCCGCGCCGCTTGATGCCCTGCACCAGCTCCCAGAAATTGCGCCGCGACTGGGGGTCGAGCCCGGTGGTCGGTTCGTCCAGGAAGACCAGATCCGGATCGTTGATCAGCGCCAGAGCCAACAGCAGGCGTTGGCGCTGGCCGCCGGACAGTCGCCGGGTATCCCGGTCGAGAAAGTCGCCGAGCGAACACAGTTCGATCAATTCCTCGCGGGGCAGTGTTACCGGATAAAAGGCAGCGAAGAGTTTGAGCGTCTCCTCCACGGTCAGATAATCCTGCAGGGCCGTGTTCTGGAACTGGATGCCGATGCGTTCATAGGCACGGCGATCGGCCGGTTCGCCGAACAGGCGCACTTCACCGGAACTGGGCTTGCTGATGCCCTCCATCATCTCGATGGTGGTGGTCTTACCCGCACCATTGGGGCCGAGCAGCCCGAAACACTGTCCCGGGGACACGCTGAAGCTGATGTCGTTCACCGCGGTGACGCTCTTGAAGCGTTTAACCAGACGATGAACAGTAAGAATATCGGTCATGCCATCTCATTGTTGGTGACTCAAATTTCGGGTTCTGTGGCTGGGGTCACTGGGTGGCAGTGGCCCACAGGTTCCGTGGCTGGGTTCGCCCCTGAGGCGGGGGTAACCCTCCCCGTGGCCACCCTGCTACCGGTGCGGGTTTTGGCACCCGACTGGGTCTACCCGGCAGCCGGTGCGGATTCTGGCACCAATACCGCCCTCCATCCATGGCCGATAAGTCATTCGATTGCTTGGGACCTCGGTGTTAGACTGAACGATCACAAAGACCGGTATCGAGTCCGGTCCGGCCGTCCCCATATCGTCATCCGTCCATCTTTCCCGGGGCGCGGTCATCATCAACGTTCGAGGTAGTTGTGTGATTCCCGAAAAAGTCCTGGTGGTGTCGCCCGCCCTGGCGGAGACACTGGGCCTGGAAGAGGCGCTATTGTACCAGTTGCTGACCGAGCTCGCCCTCCTGGGCGGCCAGCCATTGCAACTGACCGAAGAGCACCGGCGTCGCCTGCTGCCCTTCTGGAGCGCCACCCAACTGACATCCGTGCTGCGCCGGTTGCAGGCTCAGGGCCTGTTGAACGCGACCGGCAGCACGCCCTGGCAAGTCACCCTGGTCGATCTGGACAAGGACGAGGCACCCGCCGCCGAGCCCAGGCCGGAACCGGCGTCCACGCCCGTGCCCGATCCCCAGACCGAGTCGCCCAACCGCGTACCCGTGTACGGCATGAACGATGCCCGGCGACGCAACCAGATGGAAGACGACCTGGCGTACCTGCGACCGGAACAACCGGCCCGGGAATCGGTTCGGGCCGAACGCACGCGCATGCACGCCGAATGGGAGCCCTCAGAGGACTTCCCCCGGCTGCTGTCGTTTCACGACATACCGCTCACGTTCGCACTGTCGGAACTGGCCAAGTTCCGCCAGTATTACCAGGATAAGGACCGCGCCGAATACAGTTGGGACGTCCGTTTCCTGAACTGGGTCCAACGGGCCTGGCACGATCAACTGAACAACAAGGGCCGATATGAGCGCACCCAACGAACCCAAAACACCGCAGAGAGTGCTAACCCTGCTCGGGAAAAACGGGCCAAGGTTCGCGAAGCCCTCCGAAACATCCGGGACACAGACTGGTAATGCATCGCCGCTGGATCACGACACCAAGCTGCTGATCAACATGCTGTTCGCGCGGCTGCACCACATCTACACCCACCGGTTCGAAAGCGCCTATGGCGACGAGACCACGATCGGCCAGGCCAAACGGGAGTGGGCTTTCAGTCTGGCCGGGTATTCGCGCGAGCGCATCGAATACGCTCTGGAGCGTTGCAAGCTTGAGCTGGCCTGGCCACCGACCATCGCCGAGTTCTGCCGCTACCTGATTCCACGACCGGAAGACCTGGGGCTGCCGACCACTCGCGAGGCCTATCTGGAGGCCTGCCAAAAAAGCCATGCGCCCTTGCAAGCACACTGGTCTCACGCGGCGGTGCATCTGGCGGCCCGCAATACCGGCCACTTCGCGTTGCGATCGGAGCCTGAGCGCAACACCTGGCCGGCGTTTCAAAAGGCCTATTCGGACCTGGTGGCCCGGGTAGCCGACGGTGAGGAATTGGTTGTGGAGACGGCCCACGCCTTGCCGGAACCCGACCTGAGTGCCGAGGAACGGCTGGTGGAGCAACTGAAAGCCGCCGGAGTGGAAAAAACGGTTGCGTATCCGCTGGCGTATTATCTGGAGAAGCCAGCCGGCAGCCCGGTTCGGGCCCGCTACCGTGATCGGGCGCAGGAGAAGCTCAAGGCGCTGGGAGTCGAGCTGACCCTGCCAGACTGATCGCGGGGTTCTTTGGGGCGGAAGGGGTACGTCTGGTCCGGCATCCCGGCGTCGGGCGCTGCGATATCCGCCGCAGCTATCACCAGCATCTCTATAAAGAGGCACAAGTGTGACAGGAGTCCATGTCAGCCTTTTGGTGGGCTTCGCTCACCCGGCGGATATCGCTACGCTCTTCCGCCCTACAGCCCTTCTATTCCGCCGGTGTCATATATCGTCCGCTGGCGTAACCGATTGTCTCGTCCACCCGTACCTGCCGCCAGAACCCTTCCGACTTGGAGGGATCTACCCAGACCTGGGCGCCGGCGCCCAATTTCATCACCACTTCGGCCTCCAGAGAGGGTTCCGCGCGGACATTCAGCACCGAGGCGGTGATGGTCATCAACACTTCCTCGGATGGTTCTTCCGTCGATGCTTCGGAGGACTCCGGGGCTTCGGGTGCCTCGGTCGCGTCCTCGCCTTTGGCATCGGAAACCTGGGTCTCGGATTCCTCGCTTTGGCTGGCTGACGTTCCGGCCGTGTCCGGATCGGGCTGTGCCGAATCGGCAGCGGCCTCTCCGGTCACGGTAGAGTCGGTTTCAGCCGGCGCTGTTTCGCCGGTCGATCCGGATTCGGTAACGGCGGGGACGGACGGTTGTTCGATCACCGGCCCGGTCTCGATCGGTGCGGAGGTCGGCGTGTCGTCCTCCATGATCAGGTGGGACATTCTCGGCACCGGTTGGCGCCCCAGTTGCATGGGGCCCCAGACCAGGAAGCCGAGCAAGCCGGCACCGACCAGGATACCGGCGAGAAAAATTGTAAACTGACGCCAGCCGCCGCTGTCGCTCCTTTGCTCGGGCTCCGCACGGCTGGGTCGCACCGGGTCGCTGACGCCGTACAGACGCCATTCGACACGATCGAGGTAACGGGGATCGTCCGGCAGCAATGGTGCCCGTTCGACGTCCGAGTCCTCGTCCTGGACTTCACGTTGGACCTGCTGGCCGATCTCCAGCACCTGAAATTCGGGCACGTCGAGGATGCGGGCCATCAGACGCAGTGCCAGCGGGACATGGCTGGGCATGTCGTGCGAGACGAGCAGCAATCGCCAGCAGCTTTCGACCAGGAAGGGAACCTGTTCCCAGGAGAGGGTTTTGGACAGCCAGCGCAGTGCTTCGACGTGGTCGTCGATGTCGTGTTGTTCGAGGAAGTCGCGCCAGCGGGTGTTGAGTTCGGGGTCGGAATACGGCAAAGCCTGGCGCAGGGTGGCGGCCAGGTGCGCTTCGCTTTCGGGATAGACATAGGCCAGCCATTGCAGTGCGAGATGCACGGCAGCCTGGGTCGGGTCGGGATGACGCAACCAGAAGGACGAGCTTTTCACATCCGTATCAGCCAATGACTTCATAGGTTTGACATTCAACCACTGGTTGCGGTTGTTCGCAACAGGAAGCGGTTTCATGTCAGTGGAACGGTTGGGTTCCGTGGCAAAACCCGCGGTGGTGACCCCTTATGCTTATTCGGGGCCGCCGTAAACCCGTCCATGGGGGCTTAGCTTCGGCATCCTGCCTCAGATATCCCCGAATAAGCATAAGGGGCCTCCACCGCTAGTCTTTTTAGCCGTTCTCAGCCTTCCAGCAACAAAAAACCCCGGACTGGCCGGGGTTTTGTTTCTCACACTCTATTTTGAGCGTGTAAGGTGGAAGCCGGGTTTTACAGGTCTTCCGGGCTTTCGTCGTCGACGATTTCAGGGTCGAAGGAGGCTTTCTCTTCGTCCGTGACTTCGCGGATGGAGAGTTTCACACGGCCCCGGTTGTCGACGTCGAGGATCTTGACGACCACGTCGTCGCCTTCGGCCAGTTCGTCAGTCACCTTGGCGATGCGGCGGTCGGCGATCTGGGAGATGTGGACCAGGCCGTCTTTGCCGGGCAGGAACTGGACGAATGCGCCGAAGTCGGCGATGCGGACGACCTTGCCTTTGTAGACCGAGCCGGGCTCGGGTTCGGTGGTGAGGGCGAGGATCTTGTCCTTGGCGGCCTGGGCGGCTTTGGCATCCGGGGCGTAGAGGCGAACGGTGCCGTCGTCGGAGATGTCGACTTCGGAACCGGTCTCTTCGACGATGGAGCGGATGGTGGCGCCGCCCTTGCCGATGACGTCGCGGATCTTGTCGGTGTCGATCTTCATGGTTTCCATGGTCGGCGCGTTGTCGGACAGTTCGGCGCGCGACTGGGAGATGACCTGGTTCATTTCACCCAGAATGTGGGTACGGGCGGCGTGCGCCTGTTCCAGGGCGATTTCCATGATCTGTTCGGTGATGCCTTCGATCTTGATGTCCATCTGCAAGGCGGTGACACCGGTGTCGGTACCAGCCACTTTGAAGTCCATGTCGCCGAGGTGGTCTTCGTCGCCGAGGATGTCGGTCAGTACGGCGAACTGCTCGCCGTCCTTGACCAGACCCATGGCGATGCCGGCGACCGGGCGCTTGACGGGGACACCGGCGTCCATCAGGGCCAGAGAGGCGCCACAGACGGAGGCCATGGAGGACGAGCCGTTGGACTCGGTGATCTCGGAGACGACCCGAGTCGTGTACGGGAAGTCGTCGTGGTTCGGCATCAGGGCGAGGACACCGCGCTTGGCCAGGCGGCCGTGACCGATTTCACGACGGCCGACGGCGCCGATGCGACCGGCTTCACCGACACTGAACGGCGGGAAGTTGTAGTGGAACATGAAGTGGTCGGTGTAGTTGCCCTGCAGGGAATCTTCCATCTTGCCGTCGCGCAGGGTTCCCAGGGTGGTGGTGACCAGTGCCTGGGTTTCGCCGCGGGTGAACAGGGCGGAACCGTGTGCGCTGGGCAGGACACCGACTTCAACGCTGATCGGGCGGACGGTCTTGTTGTCGCGACCGTCGATGCGAGGCTCGCCCTTGACGATGCGCTCGCGCACCAGTTTCTTTTCGATTTTGGCGAAGATGCCTTCCACTTCACCGGCTTCCGGCTGGCCTTCCTCTTCGCCCGCCAGAGCGGCGACGGCTTCGTCACGCAGGGTGGACAGGGCGTTGTAGCGCTCCATCTTGTCGGAGATCTGGTACGCCTCGGCGATCTTGGCGCCGAACTGGCTGCTGACCTGTTCGATCAGGGCCGTGTTTTCCGGCTCGGGCTGGAAGTCCCATTTGGGCTTGCCGGCTTCGACGGTGAAGTCGTTGATGGCGTCGACGGCGCACTGGAATTCCTGGTGCGCGTACAGAACACCGCCCAGCATCTGGTCTTCGGACAGTTCGTCGGCTTCGGATTCAACCATCAGGACGGCGTCCTTGGTACCGGCGACGACCATGTTCAGACGGGAATCTTTCAGTTGCTCGAACGTCGGGTTCAGCACATAGCCTTCGGCGTCGGTGTAGCCAACGCGGGCAGCGCCGATCGGGCCCGCGAACGGAATGCCGGAGATGGACAGCGCGGCCGAAGTGGCAATCATGGCGGCGATGTCCGGATCGTCCGTCTTGTTGGCGGAAATGACGTTCAGGATGACCTGCACTTCGTTCATGAACCCTTTCGGGAACAGCGGACGGATCGGGCGGTCGATCAGACGGGAGGTCAGGGTTTCCTTCTCAGACGGACGGCCTTCACGCTTCAGGTAACCCCCCGGGATCTTGCCGGCGGCGTAGTACTTTTCCTGGTAGTGAACGGACAGCGGGAAGAAGGGCTGGCCGGGCTTGGGTTCCTTGGCCGCGACAACGGTGGCCAGTACCTGGATGTCGTCGATGGAACACAAAACGGCACCGGTGGCCTGACGGGCGACGCGACCGGTTTCCAGTGTGACGGTCTTGCCGCCGAATTCGAATTGCTTGGTAATCGGGTTCAAATGACTCACGTGAGTCTCCTCTTTCTTTGCCTTTGAGAGGACACCGATCCCAACGATGCTTCTATCGATGCACCCCTCGGCGGAGACGCGTGGGGAGATGCATGGATAGAAGCTCCACAGGCGGGCAAGGCCCTGACCCGGGGAAGATATCGTTGTTCACGGTTGTCCATATGTTGGTCTACCAACCGACCACTACACTAGCCGGTGGATGGGGAGTTTCAAGCCGGTTTTCACAGTGCGAAAACAACAAGGGCTCCCGTTGGGAGCCCTTGCTGGAAATCGTCCGCTTAGCGACGCAGACCCAAACGCTTGATCAGGCTGGCGTAACGCGAAACGTCTTTACGCTTCAGGTAATCCAGCAGTTTGCGGCGCTGGTTAACCATGCGGATCAGGCCCCGACGGGAATGGTGATCCTTGGCGTTGGCTTTGAAGTGGCCTTGCAGACCTTCGATGTTGCGGGTCAGCAGGGCAACCTGCACTTCCGGAGAGCCGGTATCGGTTTCGTTGGTACCGAACTCTTTTACGATTTCAGCTTTTTGCTCGACTGTGAGTGCCATGGGCGAATAACTCCACGAATGTGCATTCAATAAAGGAGTGACCACCGTGCACATTAACAGTGGCATTCCAGCAATCGGGCCCGAACGGCCCGAAGCCGCGCGCATTATACATGAAGGCCCGGCGCGAACAAACCCGTCAATGGCCGGCGTCGGCCACAACCCGTACCGGCTGCAGAACGGCATCGGCGGTGATCGCACCCACGCCCAGAAAACGACCGCTAACGCCGTCCCGAACGCGCACCTGGCCCGCGTCCATCGGCGGGATACGATCGACCGCGTTACCGTGGCTGAAACGTCGCGACTGGCCTTCGGTCAGCTCCACCACTGGCAGTTCGACCAGCAGATCGTCCATCGACAACAGATGCCGGTCGAGCGCTTCACAGCCCTCGCTTTCCCCCTGCTCGATCAGGGCATCGAGTGAAATGGCGCCCTCAAGCGAGAAGTGACCGTGCCGGGTTCGACGCAACGCGGAGACATGAGCCCCGCAGCCGAGTGCCTGACCGATGTCGTCGACCAGAGTGCGAATATAGGTTCCCTTGCTGCAGGCCACCGCCAGATCCAGTTCATCGGTGCCCAGTCGCTCCAGCGACAAGGCGTGGATGGTTACCGGCCGAGGCTCAAGCTCCACCGCCTTGCCTTCGCGAGCCAGCTCGTAAAGCTTCTTACCGTCCCGTTTCAGCGCCGAATACATGGGCGGAACCTGTTCGATGTCGCCAGTAAAGCGCTCGGCGAGCAGCTGTTCGATCGTCGCGGCATCCAGGGCCGGTACAGGCGCGGTATCCGTCACCTCGCCTTCGGCGTCCAGCGTTTCGGTCCGTATGCCGAGCCGGGCTGTCGTCAAATAGGCTTTGTCCGCATCCAACAGAAACCGCGTGAACTTGGTCGCCTCCCCCAGACACACGGGCAACAAACCGGTCGCCAAGGGGTCCAGCGCACCGGTATGGCCCGCCTTTTGAGCCTGGAACAACCATCGCACTTTCTGCAGCACCGCATTGGACGACCAGCCCGCCGGCTTATCCACCAACACAATACCGTTGATCGGACGTCCTTTTTTTCGTCTAGCCATCGGGGAAATCCAAAACCGGGGAGTTCAACACAAGGAGGGAACACCGGCCGAAAGACGGTCGGCCGGTGGATACTTCACAATCGCGCAGTCACTCGTCACCACGATGACGGGACTTGTCCTGACGCAACGCCTCATCGATCAGGCCGCTCAGACGCGCCCCGGATTCGATCACTTCATCGTAGTGGAATCGTAACTGCGGCATCACCCGCAACTTCAACGCCTGCGCCAGCATCGACCGCAGGAAACCCGACGCTTTGTTCAACAGTTTCTCCTGCTCACGCCGGGCCTGCTCCGCATCCGCATCGTCGCCGAAGACCATGCAGGTGAAGTAGACATCCGCGTAGGACAAATCACGACTCACCTTCACCGCATTGATGGTCACCATTCCCAGACGCGGGTCTTTGACCTCCTGCTGGATCAATACGGACAGGTCACGTTGAATCTGGTCCGCGATGCGGCGAATACGGCTGTTTTCTTTGGCCATGGTGGGCCTCTCGTTTCTGGCTTTGGGGAGGTTGTTGGAAATCGGGTTTTGTGGGAACTGTAGGTCGGATTAGGCCGAAGGCCGTAATCCGACACCCACCCGTGACAACGTCGAAAATCATCGCCACCGTCTGGATTGTCGGATTACGCTGCGCTAATCCGACCTACGCTGGTGGGCGGCCCCAATGGCCCCCACCCCGACCCAGGCACTCAACGACATCAATCGTCGATGCTGCGAGCCACTTCCTTCACGTCGAAGACCTCGATCTTGTCGCCGGCCTTGACGTCATTGTAGTTCTTGACGCCGATGCCGCACTCCATACCCTGCCGCACGTCCTGGACATCGTCCTTATAGCGCCGCAGCGATTCGAGTTCGCCTTCGTAGATCACCACTTCATCACGCAATACGCGGATCTTCTTGTTCCGGTACACCGTGCCCTCGATCACCATACACCCGGCCACCTGACCGAACTTGGGTGAATTGAAGACATCGCGCACTTCGGCCAGACCGACGATTTCCTCACGCAGATCCGGTGACAACAAGCCGCTCATCGCCGCCTTGACGTCGTCGATCAGGTCGTAGATCACGTTGTAGTAACGCAGATCAAGGCCGGCCTGTTCGATAACCTGACGCGCCTTGCCGGTGGCACGGACGTTGAAACCGAAGACCACAGCGCCGGCGGTGATCGCCAGGTTCGCGTCGGACTCGGAGATCGCACCCACGCCGCTGGCGACGATGTTGACCTTCACCTCATCCGTGCTCAATTTCTGCAGGGAGGCGTTGATGGCTTCCAGTGAACCGCGAACGTCGGCCTTGACGACGACATTGAGGTTCTTCTGTTCATCGGAACCCATGCCCTGGAACAAAGCATCCAGCTTGGCCGCCTGTTGCTGAGCCTGCATGGACTCCTTGCTGCGTTCGCTGCGCATTTCGGCGACTTCACGGGCATCCCGTTCGCTATCGACGACAACAAACTCGTCACCGGCATCCGGAGTGCCGTTCAGGCCGAGGATCTCGACCGGAATGGATGGGCCAGCATGCTCGACCTGCTTGCCGGTTTCATCCAGCAGGGCCCGAACCTTGCCGTAGAAGTGTCCGGCCAGAACCACATCGCCTTTGCTCAAACGACCGGACTGGACCAGAACAGTGGCGACAGCGCCGCGACCCTTGTCCAGACTCGATTCGACCACGACACCCTTGCCCGGGCCTTCGTAGTGAGCCTTCAATTCGAGCATTTCGGACTGCAGCAGGACACCGTCCAGCAGCTCATCGATGCCCAAACCGCTGTGTGCGGACACCTTGACGAATTGGGTGTCACCGCCCCAGTCTTCGGGAATAACTTCCCGCTGCGCCAGTTCGTTGATCACACGATCCGGGTCGGCACCTTCCTTGTCCATCTTGTTGATGGCCACGATGATCGGAACACCGGCCGCCTTGGCGTGCTGAATGGCTTCTTCGGTTTGCGGCATGACACCGTCGTCGGCCGCCACAACCAGAATAACCACGTCCGTCGCCTGGGCACCGCGGGCGCGCATGGCGGTGAACGCTTCGTGGCCCGGTGTATCGAGGAAGGTAATCATCCCCTTGCCGGTTTCCACGTGGTAGGCACCGATATGCTGGGTAATACCACCGGACTCGCCGGCGGTGACCCGGGTGCGGCGAATGTGATCCAGCAGACTGGTCTTACCGTGGTCGACGTGACCCATGACGGTGACGACCGGCGCACGCGGAGACTCTTCACCTTCGTAGGTCACTTCCATCACATCGTCTTCCATCGCATTCTCGTTGACGATGGTGTACTTGTGACCCATTTCCTCGATGACCAGAATGGCGGTGTCCTGATCGATGCTCTGGTTCACGGTGACCATGACACCCATCTTGAACAGGATCTTGACCACTTCGGCGGCCTTGACCGACATCTGTTGAGCCAGGTCGGACACAGTGATCGCCTCGCCCAGTTGCACTTCGCGTACGACCGGTGCGGTCGGACGTTCGAACTGGTGATCGCGCTTCTTGCCGTGGCCTTTCTTCGGACGACGACGGCGGCCGAAGCCTTCGCCTTCGTTCAACGCCGACAACATTTGCTGATGCTTGTTGCCACCACGACCGGTTGCGCTGCGCTGAGCCACTTCGGCTCGCTTGCCACCCTTCTTGTGACCGGCCTTGCGGGCATCGGCTGCGGGGCCATCATCGACACGGATCGGTTTTTCGGTCTTGTGCTTCTTCTTGTCGCTGGTGCGGTCTTCCTTGGCCATCTTGGCTTCGGCTTCGGCAACCGCGAGTTTCGGATCAACCTCTTCCGGCTCGGCCTTGGCTTTCTTGGCTTCCGGTTTGGCTTTCTTTTCCGCAGCGGCAGGCTCGGCGGCTTCTTTCTCAGCCGTTTCCTTACGTGCCGCTTCCTCACGGGCCTTTTCCTCGGCGTCGCGTTGGCGAGCCGCTTCCAGCTTGGCGTCCTCTTCGGCACGACGGCTGGCAATGGAATCGGCCGCCGGTGTCGGCTCGGCCTGGCTGGGTGCTTCGGCGCCCTCGGCCGCATCGCGCTTCACATAGGTGCGCTTTTTGCGCACCTCGATGCTGACGGTCTTGCCGCGCCCGCCACCACCGGTTTTCAATTGGGTGGTGACTTTGCGTTTCAGGGTGATCTTTTTGGGTGACCCGCTGTTTTCGCCGTGACTGGTCTTCAGGTACGTCAACAGGGTCTGTTTCTGGTCGTCACTGACCGCATCGCTTTCGGCTTTATGCGGCAGACCAGCATCGCTCATCTGTTTCAATAAACGATCAACGGGTGTACCAACGCTTTCCGCCAGTTGTTTAACGGTGACTTCTGCCATGGATTCCTCCTACCCGTGATTACTCGTTCTCAAACCAAGGCGCCCGTGCTGCCATAATCAACTGACCGGCACGTTCCTCGTCCATATCATCGATGTCCATCAGGTCATCGATACTCTGTTCCGCCAAATCTTCCATCGTACTGATACCTTTGCTGGCCAGGACACGGGCCAGGTGGTCGTCCATGCCGTCCATATTGAGCAAATCCTCACTGGGTTCGGCGGAGTCCAGTTGCTCTTCGCTCGCCAATTCGAGCGTCAGGAGTACGTCCTTGGCGCGTTGACGCAGCTCCTGGACCATATCCTCGTCAAAGCCTTCAATGCCTAGCATTTCCTCCAGCGGCACATAGGCCACTTCTTCCAGAGTGGTGAAGCCTTCCTCGACCAGTACGGCCGCGATGTCTTCATCGACATCCAGCTTCTCTTCGAAGTAACGAACCAGTTGACCGGCTTCCTCTTCCTGCTTCTCGCCGGCTTCCTCTTCGGTCATCACGTTGATGGTCCAGCCCGTCAGGTCACTGGCCAGCCGAACGTTCTGGCCGTTGCGGCCGATGGCGATGGCCAGATTGTCGGACGCGACCGCCACATCCATGGTGTGGGTGTCCTCGTCCATGACGATGGATGCCACTTCGGCCGGCGCCATGGCGTTAATCACCAATTGTGCCGGGTTATCGTCCCACAGGATGATGTCGACCCGTTCGTTGTTCAGTTCGTTGGACACCGCTTGCACACGGGAACCGCGCATACCGACGCAGGCCCCGACCGGGTCGATACGACCGTCGTTGGTCTTCACGGCGATTTTGGCGCGTGAACCCGGGTCCCGGGCGCAACCGCGAATCTCGATCACTTCTTCCTGGATCTCCGGCACCTCGATGCGGAACAGCTCAATCAACATCTCGTTGCTGGCTCGGCTGAGAACCAGCTGCGGTCCACGGCCTTCGGCGCGTACGCCTTGCAGAACCGCCCGCATCCGATCGCCGATGCGGAAGGTTTCGCGCCCGATCACTTCCTCGCGCGGCAACACGGCTTCGGCGTTATTTCCCAGATCGACGATGATGTTGTCACGGGTGACCTTCTTGACGGTCCCCAGCACCATTTCACCGACGCGTTCACGGTATTGCTCGACGATCTTGGCGCGCTCGGCTTCGCGCACTTTCTGCACGATGATCTGTTTCGCGGCCTGGGCGCTGATGCGACCAAAACCGGCGTTTTCGATCTTTTCTTCGTAGATATCGCCCGGTTGCAGCGATTTGTCGACTTCGTGCGCCTCTTCCAGTGTCCACTCGGATCCCAGGGTCGGCACAGCTTCGTTGTCCCGAACGGTCCAGCGGCGAAAGGTCTCGTACTCGCCGGTCTTGCGGTCGATGACCACATGAATATCCGCCTCGCCTTCCTCGTCGAAACGCTTCTTGGCGGCCGCGGCCAGTGCGAGCTCCATGGCGTCAAAGATGACCTCGCGGGACACACCCTTTTCGTTCGCTACCGCGTCCACGACCAGGAGAATTTCTTTGCTCATCGTCTCAGCCTCTCGTTTGCCGGACTGTACCGGGCTTTCCTTTCGGTTGAATCGCTATGTTCTGTATGCGGTTGCGCCGCACTTATTTTTTGTCGAAATTGGGAATCAGGTTCGCTTTCTCGATGCTTTCGATCGGCAGCAGGTAATCGGTCCCGTCGACGGTGACGCAAACATCCTGATCCTCGATGGCGGTCAACACCCCCTTGAATTTGCGACGGCCTTCGAAGGGTGCGCGCAGCCGGACATTGACCCACTCGCCGATGTAGGCGGCGTACTGTTCCAGGGTAAACAGGGGACGGTCCATGCCGGGGGAGGAGACTTCCAGCGTATAGTTCTGGGCGATCGGATCTTCAACGTCCATGACGGCGCTGATCTGATGGCTGACCTCGGCACACTGGTCAACATTGATGCCGTCTTCATGGTCGATGAACACCCGCAAGGTGCTGTGTTTGCCCTGAGAAGCATATTCCACCCCCCAGAACACATAGCCCAGACCCGTTACCACGGGATCCAGCAATACCTTGAGTTCATCGACTTTCGCCATCTATTACCTCTAATTGGGCCACGGCGCTGCGCCGATGGCCTCACTTTTTTCAAAGACAAAAAAAGGGCAACTTTGGAACCAACACCTTCCGCTGGCTCCGCAGGCCCAGATCAATCGTGCAATCTGATCTCGACAGTACCTCCATGTACACATTCGCTTGCACCCCAAGGCGTCGGAACGCCCGCGCTTCGCGAAGTAAAGACCTCCATGTACAAAAAAGCCCCTTCAATGAGGGGCTCCAAAAACGGGTCACACGGACCGCTCTCTGCGACGGAAGGCCCTCTGGCTTCCGTATGGTCCGTAGACCAGGCGTCGTACCCGTGGTCTCAACGCCGGGCGTCACTCCCAGTGATCGCCGATACAATTGGTAGCGGGGGCTGGATTCGAACCAACGACCTTCGGGTTATGAGCCCGACGAGCTACCAGACTGCTCCACCCCGCACTAAACCTTTGCCACCGAATACCCTAGCCACTCTCCGTGGTCGGGCTCATAAGCCGAAGGTCGGTGACTCCCTTCGGCTCTTTCGGGGTGGGGAGCCCAACGAGCTACCAGACTGCTCCACCCCGCAACAAACTCTTTCCAAACGCGCATAAACCGCGTCAGGCGGCGCGCATTATAGGGATGCAGCGCCGGACTTTCAAGGGCCGAAACCAAGACCGGGCAATCCGTGCCCGATATGCGGTCTCCGCATAAAAAGAAAAGGCCTGATGAACAGGCCTTTGTATTGGTGCCGACGACTAGACTCGAACTAGCACGGGCTAAAGCCCACCACCCCCTCAAGATGGCGTGTCTACCAATTCCACCACGTCGGCAAAAGCGTTACTCGGCGGGGATTTCAGTGACACTGCTGCCACTGCTTTCTTCCCCAGCCGGGACTTCCTGCGATTCGGTGGTCTGCTCCGCCGCAGGGATGTCCAGACCGAGATCATCCAGACCTTCGGCTTTTTGCTTGGCCACATAGGCCAGCCCAAAGCTTGTCAGGAAGAAACCGGTCGCCAGGATAGCCGTGGTGCGGGTCAGAAAATTACCGCTACCACCGCTACCGAAAACGGTCTGGGATGCACCACCGCCGAACGAGGCGCCGGCATCGGCGCCCTTGCCGCGCTGGATCAACACGAAGCCCACCAGGGCTACGGCCAACACCACGTGCACCACCAGTACTAAATTCTCAACCATCATATGCGTTACGCCTCTTTCGCGGCCTGGCAAATGGCGATGAACTCATCGGCCAGCAGAGAGGCGCCGCCGACCAGCCCACCGTCGATATCAGGCTGCTTGAACAATTCTTGCGCGTTGGCCGCCTTGACGCTGCCACCATAGAGCAGACGACACTTCCGGGCGACGCTTTCATCCGAACCGGCCAGTTGCTTGCGAATAAACGCATGCACTTCCTGAGCCTGCTCCGGAGTGGCCGTCTTGCCGGTACCGATGGCCCAGACCGGCTCATACGCGATCACGATACGCTCGAACGCCGCGATCCCGACCTTGTCCAGAACGGCTTGAATCTGACCGCCCACGACCTTTTCGGTAACGCCTTGCTCGCGCTGCTCCAGCGTTTCGCCGACGCACAACATCGGTGTTACGTCCGCGGCAAGCGCGGCGGCGACCTTGTCGGCCACCAACGCATCGTCTTCGCCGAACAGCTCACGGCGCTCGGAGTGCCCAACCAATACATAACGGCACCCGAACTCTTTCACCATCGACAACGACAGTTCGCCGGTGAAGGCGCCCTTATCGGCGTGATGCACGTTCTGGGTCCCGAATTCGATACCCGAACCGGCCAGCTTGTCCGCAACCTGGCCAACATACAGTGCCGGAGGAAATACGACCGCATCGATCGACTGGCCGTCGACATTCTGGACGAATTCGGACAACAGACTCTCTACAGTCGCCTTGTCCCCATTCATTTTCCAGTTCGCTGCTACCAGTTTGCGTCGCATCGCTGACCTCCTTAAAGCGGGCGCAGAGTGTACTGTCTTTCGTGCGCCCGGGCAACCGCGTTTTGCATCAATTGAGTAAAAAGAGTGGTTTTAAAACAACAGGTTAGCGAATCCGGACCGATTCAGGCCTGACTGACGGCCTCCTCGACCTGGTCCGCCAACTCATTGCAGGTACGTTTAACCAGGCCGACATCCTCACCTTCGACCATAACCCGCACCACCGGTTCGGTACCGGAAGGACGCAGCAACACCCGGCCGGCATCGCCGAGCACCCGTTCAGCTTCGGTAACGGCATCGGCCACCGAGGCCAGTGACATGACGTCCATCTTGACCGGCATCCGGACGTTAATCATCACCTGCGGGAATTTGCGCATGCCCGATTTCGCCTGGGCCAGTGTTTGATCGGCGCTGCGCAGACCGCTCAGAACCTGCAGGGCCGAAACGATACCGTCACCTGTCGTGGTCACATGCTTGCAGACCAGGTGGCCGGAGCTTTCCCCGCCGAGGATCCAGTCGCGCTCATTTAACTGCTCCATTACGTAACGGTCGCCCACCTTGGCCCGAACCAGGTCGATGCCTTCCTTCTTGAGGGCCACTTCCAGCCCGAGGTTGGTCATCAGGGTGCCGACGATGCCGTCACCATTCAGCAAACCCTGCTGTTTGAGATGGGTCGCGAGGATAAACAGCAGTTCATCGCCATCGACCAGCTCACCCTCGTTGTCGACCATCAGGACGCGGTCGCCGTCGCCGTCGAACGCGATGCCCAGATCGGCTTTTTGCTCCAATACAGCCCGCTGCAACGCCGCCGGGTGGGTCGACCCCACCTCCTCATTGATGTTGAGCCCGTCGGGCCGAGTGCCGATGGAGATCACCTGGGCACCCAATTCGCGGAACACCTTGGGAGCCACGTCGTAGGTCGCGCCGTGCGCGCAATCGAGAACAATCTTCATGCCCTCGAGGTCCAGATAACCCGAGGTGCTCTTGCAGAATTCCACATACCGCCCACCGGCGTCATCGATGCGCTGGGCCTTGCCCAATCGGTCGCTCTCGGCCGTGGTCAGTGTTTTTTCGAGCTCGGCTTCAATGGCCAATTCCAGCTCGTCGGGCAATTTGGTCCCGTTCTCCGAGAAGAATTTGATGCCATTGTCATAAAAGGGGTTGTGCGAGGCCGAAATCACGATGCCGGCGTCGGCATGGAACGCCCGGGTCAGATAGGCGATGGCCGGAGTCGGCATCGGGCCGACAATCAACGTATCGCATCCGGCCGCCGACAAACCCGCCTCCAGCGCGGATTCGAACATGTAGCCGGATATGCGCGTATCCTTGCCAATCAGGATCTTGCCCTTGGTTCCATTGGAAAAGACCCGACCGGCCGCCCAGCCGAGCTTGAGAATGAATTCAGGGGTAATGACACCGTCGCCCACCCGTCCGCGGATGCCGTCGGTTCCGAAATACTGTTTATCCTTGGTCACGCTTTGGGTTCTCCGTTGACGGCCGGGTCCTGACCCGACTGTCTCATCGCGTTGATCATGGTGATGGCGTCGACCGTCTCGGCCACATCGTGCACCCGCACAATGGCCGCGCCCTTCATCGCGGCGGCCACGGCCACCGCCAGACTGCCGTAGAGTCGCTGGTCCACCGGTTTGCCCAGCACATCGCCGATCATACTCTTGCGCGACATGCCGACCAGTATCGGACACCCCAGGGACTGCAGACGGTCCAACTCATTAAGAAGCCGCAAATTGTGACCCACCGTCTTTCCAAAGCCAAACCCGGGGTCAACCAAAAGTTGTTGACGTTTCATACCCGCCGCCTCGCAGGCCGCAATGCGATCGCCCAGATAGCGCAGCACCTCACCGACCACATCGCCATATTGCGGATTCAACTGCATCGTCCCCGGCTGACCCTGCATGTGCATCAAACACACCGGCAGGCCCAGTCCGGCCGCTGCCTCGAGAGCCCCGTCGCGGGATAAGGCACGAACATCGTTCAACAGATGTACCCCGGCCCGAGCCGCCTCACGCATCACCTCGGGCGTGCTGGTATCCACCGACAACACCGCATCCACCCGACCGGCCAGCGCCTCGATCACCGGGATCACCCGATCCAACTCCTCCTGCACACTCACCGGCGTCGCTCCCGGCCGCGTACTCTCCCCACCGATATCGATGATCGCCGCGCCCTGATCGACCATCTCAGTTGCATGCCGTAAGGCCTGATCATGACCAATGAAATGACCACCGTCCGAAAAACTGTCCGGCGTTACGTTCAACACGCCCATTACCTGGGTTTCGGTCAGGTTCAAAGTCTGATTGCCGCATGGCCATTTTGAAAGGTCGGTCATGTTGGAGAGACTCCTTTAAGAATTCGCGCGCTGCCGACGGTAGTGCCCGTTGGCGGGTATGCTCTGGAGGGGACATCTGAGGCAGGACTGGAGCGCCAGCCCGGGCCGAAGTTAAGCGCCCATGGACGGGTTTACAGCGGTCCCCGGAAGAGCATACCCGCCAACGGGTACGGATTTAACCTCCTGGACTACAAATAAAAAACGGCGCCTTGGCGCCGTTCTAAACTCTCGAATCGGTGACCTTACTGCTCGGTTTGTCCGTCCCGATCCAGATCACCGTCGCCGGACTTGGCATCGGCCGGTTCTTTCTGAGTGTCGGCCCCTTCATCGGCCGCCGGCGCTTCACCACCACCGGCACCGGTGTGGTCACTGCTGTTCCAGCCCCGCGGCGGACGCGGCTTGCGACCGTTCATGATGTCGTCGATCTGGTCCGCATCGATGGTTTCATACTCCATCAGGGCGTCCTTCATGGCTTCCAGCTTGTCGCGATGCTCTTCGAGCAGATCGAACGCTGTTTTGTAACACCGATCCAGAATCTTCTTGATCTCGTTATCCACCGCCTGGGCCGTATCCGGAGACACCTGAACCATCTGAGACTGGTTGCCCAGATAGCCCTGATTCTCTTCCTCGAACTGCTGCGCACCCAGATCGCTCAGGCCCCACTTGGTGACCATGTTGCGCGCCAGCTGGGTCGCCCGTTCGATATCGTTGGATGCGCCGGTGGTCACACCGTCACGGCCGTTGGTCATTTCTTCGGCGATACGGCCGCCGTACAGGCTGCAGATCTGGCTCTCCAACTGGCGTTTGCTGATCGAGTAGCGATCCTCCTCCGGCAGATACATGGTCACACCCAGAGCCCGACCGCGCGGGATGATGCTCACCTTGTACACCGGATCGTGCTCCGGTACGAGTCGACCGATAATGGCGTGGCCGGACTCGTGGTAGGCCGTATTGATCTTTTCTTTCTCGGACATGACCATGGATTTGCGCTCGGCGCCCATCATGATCTTGTCCTTGGCCCGATCGAACTCCTCCATCGTCACCACACGCTTGTTCAGACGAGCGGAGAACAGGGCGGCCTCGTTGACCAGGTTGGCCAGGTCCGCACCGGAGAAGCCGGGCGTGCCCCGCGCGATGACAGCGGCTTCGACATCGTCGGCCACCGGCACCTTGCGCATGTGCACCCGCAGGATCTGTTCGCGGCCGCGAATATCGGGCAGGCCGACCACGACCTGGCGGTCGAAGCGACCCGGACGCAGCAAGGCCGGATCCAGAACGTCCGGACGGTTGGTGGCGGCGATGACGATGACACCGTCGTTCACCTCGAAGCCATCCATTTCCACCAGCAACTGGTTCAACGTCTGTTCACGTTCGTCGTTACCGCCGCCGATGCCAACGCCCCGGGAGCGGCCCACGGCGTCCAATTCGTCGATAAAGATGATACAAGGCGCCTGTTTCTTGGCCTGATCGAACATGTCGCGAACACGGGACGCACCCACACCGACGAACATTTCGACGAAATCCGAGCCGGAAATCGAGAAGAACGGCACCTTGGCCTCGCCGGCGATGGCCTTGGCGAGCAGGGTTTTACCGGTACCCGGCGGGCCCACCATAAGAACGCCGCGCGGAATCTTGCCGCCCAGACGCTGGTATTTTCCGGGATCGCGCAGGAACTCCACCAGTTCTTGAACGTCTTCCTTGGCCTCTTCTACGCCGGCCACATCGGCGAAAGTGGTCTTGATCTGGTCCTCGCCGAGCATCTTGGCTTTGCTCTTGCCGAAACTCATCGGGCCCTTGCCCCCACCGGAGCCACCCTGCATCTGCCGCATGAAGAACATGAACACGGCCAGGATGATCAGAATCGGGAAGGCGGCGACCAACAGCTGGGTCCAGATGCTTTGTTGCTCCGGCTGTTTGGACTCGACGTTGACGTTGTGCTCGATCATCTGGTCGATCAGCTCGGAATCGTCGACGTACGGTGGCCGAACGGTCGTAAAGGTCGACCCGTCGCGCCGCTCGCCCTGAATGGTCAAGCCCTGGTAGGTCACCGACCGCACCTGGTCCTGCTCCACTTGCTGGACGAAGCGCGAGTAGCTGACTTCCTCGACGGTCGGAGCCATATCGAAATTCTGGAACACGGCCAGCAACACAAATGCGATGATCAGCCAGAGAACAAGATTTTTAGCCATATCGTTTAACTTTTTACCCTTAAAGAGCAGCTGCGCTGCTAGTTCGCTTAACCCCGGAACCCCTGAGCGACCAGGTATGTTTCCCGGGAGCGGGCGCGCGAGGACTTCGGTTTCCTCATCACTACGCGCGAAAACTGTTGGCGGACGCCTTTGACGTACTCGTCAAAACCTTCCCCATGAAATACTTTGGCGACAAAGCCCCCACCCGGTTTCAGGATAGTCTGGGCCATGTCGAGAGCCAATTCCACCAAATACATGGCCGCCGGTTGATCGACAGCCGACATACCGCTCATATTGGGGGCCATGTCGGAGATTACAAGATCGACCGGACGCTCTCCAATGCTGGCCAGAAGCGCCTGAAACACCTCGTCTTCGGTGAAATCCCCCTGGATGAATTCGACCCCCGCGACCGGGTCCATCTCCAGGATATCGGACGCGATGACCCGGCCCTCATCACCGACGGCCCGGGCCGCCACCTGCGACCATCCGCCCGGTGCCGAGCCCAAATCTACCACCGTCATACCGGAGCGAATCAAATTGTCTTTCTCGATCAACTCGATCAGCTTATAGCTGGCACGGCTGCGGAACCCGTCCTGCTGGGCCTTGCGCACGTATTGATCGTCAAAATGTTCCTGCAGCCAGTTGTGACTGCTTTTCGATCGGGCCACGGAAATCCTCGGGGAGTCTGTATCAGCGAGCGTGTTCTAAAGTACAATAGCGCGTTTTGCAAGCGACCGAGTCAGAGATTTACGATGAGTTTGAATCAGGAACAGAAAAAACGCTACCGGGCCATTGGTCACCATTTGAATCCACTGGTCACCGTGGCGGAAAAAGGACTGGCCGAAACGGTGCTGGCGGAAATCGAACGGGCCTTGAACGACCACGAGTTGATCAAGGTTAAGGTCAATGTGGCCGACCGTGCTCAAAAAACCGCCCTGATCGACGAGATGTGCGCGGAAACCGGCGCCACCCTGGTCCAGTCCATCGGCCGGGTCGCCCTGCTGCTGCGCAAGGCCGACAAACCCAACCCCAAGCTCTCCAACCTGGTGCGCTACCAGCAGCTGTAACGAGCGGCCACCGAGCGCAAGACGGTCGGCAGTGCCGCCGTCTCCGCCCAGCGCATCAGGCCACCGGCGTCAGCCAGCCGTGCTTGTCTTCCGCCTGGCCCCACTGAACCTCGTTCAGGGCCCGGCGCAACTTGACCGTCTTCTCGAATGTCTGTTCGGTGCCGACATTGATCACCTTGCCGTGACGAATCAACCGTCCGACCGGTGTCAGCACCGCCGCCGTGCCCGAAAGAGCCGCCTCCGCGCCCGGTTTCGATGCCCGTTCGATCAGCTCATCCACGGTCAAATCCCGTTCGCTGACCGTCATCCCCATGTCCCGGGCAATGGTCAGGATCGAATCCCGCGTGATGCCATGCAGAAAGGTGCTGTCCAGCCCCTTGGTGATCACTTCATCGCCATCGATCAACAGAAAATTCGCCGCCCCGGTCTCCTGAACGTCGCCGTTCGGGCAGAACAGCACCTGATCGGCGTCGTACTCCGCCTTGGCCGACAGAATCGGCCCCAGCGCACTGGCGTAATTCCCCCCGCTTTTGACCACCCCCATGTGGGGCGCACAGCGCATACCGTTCTCTTCCAGCAGCAGGGTCAGCGCCTTGCCGCCACCGGCGAAATAATCGCCGACGGGCGACAGCAACACGTACAACAACGAGTTTTCGGACGGTGCCGCCGCCTTGCCGATGGCGGCATCGGTCCCGATATGGGTGGGTCGAATGTACATGGAACCGGGGGCGTCGGGGACCTGGTCGGCGAACCGCCGAACCCCTTCGATGATCATCTCACGCAGTTGAGCTTGATCGAACGCCGGCAGATTGAGCAATTGGGTGCTTTGCTCCATGCGCCGGATATTGGCGTCCATCCGGAAGATGTTGACCGAGCCGTCGGCATGGCGAAAGGCTTTGAGGCCTTCGAAGCAGGTACTGGCGTAGTGCAGTACGTGAGCGCCGGGGTGCAGGGTGAGGGAATCGGAGGGGACAAATTCGGTGGGCGTCCACTGATTGTCTTCGAAGCGTGCCAATGCCATCTCGGGCATGAAAACTGTACCAAATGCGGACATCGTAGTTTCCCATTACGGGGGTCCGGCAGATCCGAACCCCGGGTGACTTGAGGTTGCCTCGATTGTATGACAAAGCACCACCCTCTCTCTACTCTCCCACTCTGCCTTGATTGCAACGTGGTGTTCTGGATTCTGCGGATGCTTTAGTGCCAGTCGTTCAGTTGGGTGCCTCGGTTTGTCACGGCTGGGCCAGCTTAAGTGCCATTGGCCCGTGCCCGATGCCCGGCGCGCTCTTCCGGGGACCGCCGTGAATACATCCATGTAGGCTTAGCTTCGGCATCCATGCCTCAGATGTCCCCTCCAGAGCACCCCGGGCCTCGGGCACTGTCTTCTTACCACCATATCCATTTTCATCCCAAAACATCGTTCGAACACTTTTTTCTTCGAAGCTTCAAGAAGAGGGTAGTTAAATAGTGTTTTAGGGAATTCGTATTGGATTTAACCCCTGAGTGTCAGTGCCTGCCTCCGGGTGTACTCTGAAAGGGACATCTGAGCCATGGATGGCGAAGTTAAGCGCCCATGGAAGGGTTCACAGCGGTCCCTGGAAGAGTACACCCGGAGGTTGGCACGGGTTCTGGCACTCAGGCCGACTCAGCCATACCAAACGGAGGCACCCAGCCAAACGACAGGCAGGATCATAGAGCTAGAAAGAAGCCGGGGACTCGACCCCCATCCAGTGGCGCCACTGTTCCTGAATGTATTCGCGGACTTTATTGACCTCCGGGGTCAGTTCGTTCAGGGGTACGGTTGAGGAAGTCCCCGCAAGCAGAGCGTGGTGGACCTGCTCGCGCAGGGTGATGTAGGCGTCGAGCCAGGTGTCGCGGTCGGCTTCCGAAAGGATGCCGGCCTCGTGCAGGGCCTTGATACAGCGGACATTGTCCGACCAGCGGGTGACCTCCGGGTAGTGTTCGCCGTTGGCCAGAACCAGATATTGGACCAGAAATTCCAGGTCCACTATGCCACCCGGGTCGTGCTTGACGTTGAACACCGCCTCCCCGGTTTTGGGCGATGTCGCCTCGCTGGACAAGTGGTCGACCATTTTCTTGCGCATCTGCACCACCTCGTCGCGCAGGGTGGCGGAATCCCGGTGTTGTTGCAGTATCGAACGGCGTACCGCATTGAAGTCCTGCTGCAGATCGGCGTCGCCGGCGATGTAGCGGGCGCGGACCAGGGCCTGGTGCTCCCAGGTCCAGGCGTCGCGGTTCTGGTACTTCTCGAAGGTACCGAGGCGGGTGACCAGCTGACCGGACTTGCCCGAGGGCCTCAGCCGGGAGTCGACTTCGTAGAGAATGCCGGACGGGGTCTGGGTGCTGAGCAGGTGGATCAGGCGCTGGCCAAGGCGAGCCATGAAGACGACGTTGTCGATGACCTTGGGGCCTTCGGTTTCGCCCTGGAGGGCGGCGTTGTGCACGAAGACGAGGTCGAGATCGGACTCGTAGGACAGTTCGAGCCCGCCCATCTTGCCGTAGGCGATAACGCCGAAATCGAGCTCGCACCAGTCGCCGTCATCGCGGCTGGGCCGGCCGTGTTTGGCGACCATTTGCTGCCAGGCCAGCGCGAGCGCCTGTTCAACCACGACCTCACCAACGCGAACCAGATAGTCCGAAATCTTCATCAGCGGCAACATCGATGTGACCTCGCACGCCGCCGCGCGCAGTACGCGACCGTGGCGGAAATGGCGCAGCACTTCCATCTGCTGCTCCAGGTCATCCTCCGGCACCCGCACCAGGGCGAGGTGGAGCTCGTCCATCAGTTCGACCCGGTTCGGCAGGCGATACAGGGTGTCCGGATCGGTCAGTTCGTCGAGCAGGTAGGGTTTTTGCTGGAGCTGGGTGGCGATCCAGGGGGATTCGGGTGCCAGACGGCAAAGCTGGCGCAGCGCATCGGGGTTTTCGGCCAGCAGAACGAAGTAGACGGTGCGCCGCAATACGGCTTCCAGAATCGGTTGCAGACAGGAAAAGCCGCCCTCCAGACGTTTGATCCGCGCCAGTTCGGTCAGCAGCAGCGGCATCAGCCGGTCCAGATTGTCCCGGGCCTGGCCTTTGAGCCGCTGGACGGCCGGCTCTTCTTTAAACGCGCGGATCTCAAAGGCCACGGACTCGGGCAGCGCTTCCGGGATTCGGTCGGGCGATTGCCAGAACGCCGCCAGATCTTCATCGACGCGCTGCCCATCGTTTTCATCCTCGGCAATCACCTGCTGGAAGTGGTAGTGCACCCGTTGGCGGTGAGCGTCCAGCCGGTCGAGCAGGGCTTCGGTGTCGTCGAACCCCATCGACCAAGCCAGTCGGGCCAGATTGGTTTCGTCGCCCGGCAGGCGTTGTGTCTGCTCATCGCGCAGACCCTGGATGCGGTGCTCCAGATCGCGCAGAAAGCTGTAGGCGTCGGCCAGTTCATGGACCACGCCACCGGGCAGGTATCCCTGCTGCTCCAGAATGTCCAACACCGGCCAGGTGCCCCGGGTCTGCAGGGCATAATCCTGGCCACCGCGGATCAATTGGAACGCCTGGGCGATGAATTCCACTTCCCGGATGCCGCCCTGCCCCAGCTTGATGTTGCTCTCCAACTGCTGGCGCCGGACTTCTTTCTGGATCATTCCTTTCAGCTTGCGCAAGGCGCCCAGGGCGTGAAAATCGACATAGCGGCGATAGACGAAGCCGCTCAGGTCGGCTTCCAGGGCTTTACGGGCGCCCGGCGCACCGGTCAGGGGGCGGGCCTTGACCATTGCGAAACGCTCCCATTCCCGACCCTGCTGACTGTAGTAGTTGTGCATGGCGGTGAAATTGCTCACCAGGGCGCCGCTCTGCCCCCAGGGGCGCAGGCGCATATCGACGCGGAAGACGATGCCGTCCGGTGTGCGGGTGTCCAGCAACTGGATCAGTTTGCGCCCGACCCGCGTGAAAAACTCCTCATGGCTACGGCCGTTTTCGGTTTCTCCGGTGCTGGGGAAGGCGAATATCAGGTCGATGTCCGACGACAGGTTCAGCTCCCGCGCGCCGTGTTTGCCCATGGCCATCACCACCAGGCGCTGATGCGTTTCGCCGTATTCCGACGGTCCGGGTTCGCCCCACTGGCTGGCCCAGAGTCGATGGGCATAGTCCAGTGCCCGGGTAATGGCGCTGTCGGCCAGATCCGACACCGTTCGCGCGGTCTCCTTCACCTCGCCCAAGGCGTTGGCATCCCGAACGATCAAGCGCGCTATATGCCAGTTGCGCCACTGCCGCAGGTCCGACATCACCCGGGCTTCATCGTCCAGCGCCCAGTGTTCGGCCAGACCAGCCAGCTCTTGATCCGGATCCACCGGCTCGGCCGCCGCTTCAAGCAACGCCTGCCAATCCTCCCGGGTCTCCAGCCATTCCCACAGCCAGGGGCTGCACAGGGCCGCCTTCATCACCCAAGACTGATGTCCGGTGCTCAACGATTGAAATACCGGCTTTCGGGACAGGGTCTCGGACAGGGATTGCAGGGCGGCGGGTGCGGTCACATCAAACTCCAACTCGGTTCAGTAGCGCAAGGCTCGCCACTGGCCGTGATGCTGTCAAGCACAGCGTCGCCCCCGACCGATTCACGCTCGATTCCGGACCCGGATCGATCGGGAGGCGTTCTATTAAGGCCCGGCCTAGATGGGCCGGCTGCCGTATCGGTTATTGGGTTTGCGGGGCTGGTCGGAGCGTTTTCCGCGCTCTACGACTTCAACCTGCCCTCCGGCCTCCAAATAGGCCTCCACCTGACTCGCCATTTGCTCGCGCAACGACTTTCGGTTCTCGGATGTATGGTTCAAGGGGGGTGGTACGTCCTTCGTACGTTCGGATTCGTGACCGGTCATCGACAGCTCCTTTTACAGGGAAAATCGGCACTTTGCCGTTCGGTTTATTCGTTGTGATCAGCGTCGCAACTCCTTCGACCTGAAAACTAATACCAAAAGCCGCCAAGGAAGGGAAGCCGGAGTTCCAACACACACACCACGACCGGGGCCGACTAACCCTCGAACAACGGCTTTAACTCCCGAGCGAAGCGACGACTGACCGGCAAGGACTCCTCCAGCCCCCGCAATCGCAGCCAGAAGCCCCCTTCGCTGTCCCGACTCAGTTTCTCCAGCCTCTGTTTGGGCACCAGGGTATTGCGATGCACTCGGACAAGATGGTCCGGCCAGCGCTCCTCCAGTTGTTTCAGGCTCAGGTCGCACAACCGTTCGCCCTGGCGGCACAACGCGGTTACATATTTCTGATCCGCCCGGAAGTAATACAGGTCCGTCAACGGGATCCGTTCCTTGCCGCGCCCGGTCTGCAAGGTCAGCACCGGCCCGGCGTCCTGGTCGCCGAGCGCATTCAACTGGGCCCGGTTCAGTTGACCGGCCTGACGCAATACCCGGTTTAAGTCCTCCCGTTTCACCGGTTTCAGCAAATAGGACACGGCCTGGACCCGGAACGCGTCGAGCGCGTAGTCGTCGTAGGCGGTGCAAAACACGATCGCCGGCGGCTGGGTGGCCTCCATCATCCGCTCCGAGACTTCCAGCCCGCTGATGCCGGGCATGCGGATGTCCAGCAGGACCAGATCGACCGGATCCGTGGTCATCCTGGTCAGTGCTTCCTGACCGTTGGCGGCACTGAAACACTGGGTCACGGTGTCTTCCGACTCCAGCAGCCGCATCAGCCGCTCGCGAGCCAGGGGTTCATCGTCGACGACCAAGACTTTCATTCGATTCCTCACGCGGGTTGTACAGGCGGGCCGGCAACGTCAGCCGGACTCGATAACTGCGCTCTTCGGGCGCGGCGTAGAGCTTCGATCCGTCACCGTAGAGCGTGGCCAGGCGGTGACGGATGTTGTTCAACGCGACCTGGTTGCCTCTCGACTCTCGTCCTTCCTGCGCGGTCGGGCTGTTGTCGGGCAGCGGATTTTCGATGTCGATGATCAGTCGTTCACCGCGCTGGTAGCAACCAATCATCAGCGTACCGCCCTGAACCTGGGGTGCAATGCCATGCACGATGGCGTTTTCGATCAGTGGTTGCAGGATCAACACCGGCACCGACCAGCGCAATGTGGGTTTGGGCGTGCGCCAGACCACCCGGAGACGGTCGCCGAGACGCCATTGCTCCAGTGACAGATAACCCTGAACCAACGCCAGTTCTTCTTCCAGCGACCAGAAGGTTCCGGCTTCCCGGAGACTGGCCCGGAACAGGCGCGACAGATCTTCGATGGCGCGCTCGGCCTCGACCGGCCGCGTGGCGATCAGTTCGGCGATGGTGTTCAGGCTGTTGAACAGGAAATGCGGGCGAATGCGGTTTTGCAGGGCTTCGACGCGGGCGGCCATTTCGGCCCGGGAGCGGTCGACAACCTGTTGCTGAAGTTGGAAGTAGCGCAACAGCAAGGCGGCGATGATGGCGGTGGCGGCCGTTTGCCGCAGGACCTGCCAGCCGTCGGTATCCTGCCAGCTGCCTTTGACGATCCAGTCGCCGGCGAGGCTGACCACGAAGCCGACGGTCGAAACGGCGGCGAAGGCAACCAGCCAGCCCTGCCAGAGGGGGCGTCGGGCGAGCCAGTGGCGCAGACGGCAGAGTATGGCGGCGGAGGGCAGGACGATCCATTGGACGGTCAGGCTCATGTAGCCGAGTTGGATCCAGTCGATGCCCGATTGCAGGAGGACCCAGACAAGCACGAGGAGTTCGGAGACGAGGACGAGAAAGAAAACCGAGGTGGTGGCGCAGAGGTCCGGCAGGATAAGGGACTGGTTGCGCGGGGGTTTGGCTCGGGTCGGTTTACGCTTGGTCTTCGTCAAACGGGAGTCTCCTTGGATCGGAGTCCAGTTTGGCCTGTGGTTGGTTACGGATCAAGTTTCGAGGTTGGGTCCGTGCCAGGAATCCGGACAGGTAACCTGTTGCCAGTGGATTGCCTCGTGCCACCTTTGACTGGGGCACCCTATTATTGAATGCCACAATAACAAACGTTGGATTACGCCTACGGCTAATCCAACCTACGAAACTGGGACCACGGCCAGGATTGGTAGGTGAGCACCCGGCATCGGGTATGCCCCTGGCGGGACGTCGGTCCGCAGGGATGCGGACCGCCGAGCTTACATGGGTGAGGCAAGCGTCTGCGAAGCATGCTTCGCGCGCAGCCCGAACGACTTCCAGCTGTGCTGGAAGGCTGGACCCGCTTGCGGGTACTTGCAGCGACCCGTCAGGGGCATGCCCGGTGGCGGGTGCGGATTCCTGCCACCAGATTGAGGCGCGCCACAAGCAAACCGGGGCACTCATTCCGGCGATTGGCTCTGACCGTCTTTCCCGTATTGCGCCAATAAAAAGGCAGTCTTGCCAACATGACGTAGCCACAGCCTGTCAGACGCTTATAATCCGCTCCTGAACTCCATGAAAGGAACCGACTCGTCATGTCCGATACCAATGCCGCCTGGGGCGGTCGCTTTGCTGAGGCGACCGATGCGTTCGTCGCTGAATTCACGGCGTCGATTAATTTCGATCAGCGTCTGTATCGCCACGATATTGAAGGCTCGATCGCGCACGCGACCATGTTGGCCGAGGTCGGGGTGCTGACCGAGGCGGAGCGCAAGGCGATTGTGGTGGGGCTGGAGTCGGTTCGTGACGATATAGCGGCCGGTCGGCAAAAATGGTCGGTGGCGCTGGAAGACGTTCACATGAATGTGGAAGCGGCGCTGACGGAGAAGATCGGCCCGGTGGGCAAGAAGTTGCACACGGGGCGCAGCCGGAACGATCAGATCGCGACGGACATTCGATTGTATGTGCGCGACGCGATCGATGGTTTGGGTGCGGAGCTGACGCGTTTGCAACAGGGTCTGGTCGGTCTGGCGGAGCAGGAGGCGGATACGATCATGCCCGGGTTCACCCATCTGCAGACCGCTCAGCCGGTGACCTTCGGTCACCATTTGCTGGCCTGGAACGAGATGCTGCAGCGCGATTTCGAACGGCTGCGGGATTGCCGCAAGCGGGTGAATCAGATGCCGCTGGGCGCGGCGGCGCTGGCGGGGACGACCTATCCGATCGATCGGGCGCGTACGGCGGAGTTGCTGGGTTTCGAGAAGCCGACGGAAAACAGCCTGGATTCGGTGTCGGACCGGGATTTCGCGATCGAGTTCACGCATTGCGGGGCCCTGATCATGATGCATCTGTCGCGGATGTCGGAAGAGCTGGTGCTGTGGACGTCGGCCCAGTTCGATTTCATCGATCTGCCGGACCGGTTCTGCACCGGGTCGAGCATCATGCCGCAGAAGAAGAATCCGGATGTGCCGGAACTGGTGCGGGGCAAGACCGGTCGGGTGTATGGGCATCTGACCAGCCTGTTGACGCTGATGAAGAGCCAGCCGCTGGCATACAACAAGGACAACCAGGAGGACAAGGAGCCGCTGTTCGATACCATCGACACTCTGGCCGGCAGCCTGCGCGCCTTCGCCGATATGGTGCCGCATATTCAGGCCAAGCGCAACGTGATGAAATCGGCGGCGATTCGCGGTTACAGCACGGCGACGGATCTGGCCGATTATCTGGTCAAGAAGGGGATGGCTTTCCGCGATGCGCACGAGGTGGTGGGCAAGAGCGTGGCTTACGGCTTGGATCAAGGTAAGGATCTGAGCGAGATGACGCTGGACGAGTTGAAGCAATTCAGCCAGACGATCACCGAGGATGTGTTCGAGGTACTGACGCTGGAAGGCTCGGTGGCCGCGCGTGACCATCTGGGTGGCACGGCCCCGATCCAGGTCCGGGCGGCGGCGGGTCGTGCTCGCACTCGCCTGGCCGAACGCGGGTAACGTCTCCCCTGGCCTGCCGCGCCGGCGACTCCAGCCGGCGCACGCCTTCTCCTTCCCCGCCTGGCAATCCCCCGGTCTTTTGCTAATCTGAATGTATCAAGGCGCAGTACTCCGTGCGGGGTAGTCCGCAGGTCTGGCCCAATGTCCAACCGAGCATACCGACATATGGATGTCATCCTGTCCAACCGCATAGAGGGAGGCCGTTCAACCTATGAGACACGATGTGGGTGTCGATCTGTACAGAGGCGCGGCAGCAGCCAATCAAGCCCGATCCCGAATAAATCCGTTCGATCCCGTCGCTTTTTACCAATGGTTTGAACGCCATTGGGAACGCCTACAGTGGATCACCCTCCCCCTGCTGATGGTGTTGATGGTTGGCGTTTACAGCCTGGTGTATGCCACCGGTGGCATCAAGTATGTGTACTCCCATTCGATGTACCTGGTCATCCTGCTCGGCGGTTTTCTGCTCGGTGCGCGCGGTGGCCTTCTGATCGGTCTGCTGGCCGGTGTCGTTCTCGGCCCCTTCATGCCCATCGATGTCGCAACCGGGGAACCCCAGAAACTGTTCAATTGGTTGTATCGCACCGGTTTCTTTGGCCTGGCGGGGTTGCTGAGCGGTGTGGCACGGGATGGCACGCGCCACTACCTGGCGCATCTGAACTGGGCGCTACGCCACGACGCTGTAACCGGACTGTCCAACCGGCGGGCACTGATCGAATACCTGGAGGGGCTGCGAGACAGCCAACGGCAACGACTCGCTCTGACGGTGATATCGCTCGACAACGTCGCCGAAATGGAAGCGGCCCACGGACCGGACATCACCGACGAGATCATTCGACAAATGGCGTGTCGGCTGGGGCCCAAACTGAACCGGGGTCATTGCTGCTACCGCATCAATACCCATCAGGTGGCCGCTCTGATCGCCATCTCGACCGATGCCGATCTGGAACGTCGACTGGAGGATGTCACGGCGGAGTGCGGCGAACCCTATGCATTCGGCCAGATTCGCATTCATGGTGATATCCGCATTGGCTACGCCGATATCTCACAACTCGATGTCGAGCCGGAACAATACCTCCGACGTGCGGAAATGGCATTGCGCAACGCCTCGACGCTGTCTCAGCATCGGGTTCGGTTCACACCGGATCTGGACACGCTGCATACCCGGGAAAACCTTGAACTGCTGGGTGAATTGACCGCGGCGTTGTTGACCAACCAACTGGCACTGCATTACCAACCCAAGATCAATCTGGCCGATGGCCGCATCACCGGGGTGGAAGCCCTGATGCGCTGGAACCATCCGGAACGGGGCTTTATTCCGCCCGGCAAATTTATTCCCCGGGCCGAGCAGAGCACCCTGATCGACCGCTTGACCGCCTGGGCGCTGGATACGGCGCTGGCCCAGTTGGTGGCCTGGCGTCGAGACGGCCTGGAATTGACCGTGGCGGTCAATGTCTCGACTCACAACCTGATGCAGCCGAACTTCGTCGATAGCGTTGTGAATCTGTTGAAAAAGCACGACCTGCCCGGTCAACACCTGGAACTGGAAGTGACGGAAGGCGCCTTCATGATGGATCTGGATCACAGCATCGACAAACTGAAACGTCTGGCCGACCACGGCATTCAACTGTCCATCGACGACTTCGGCACGGGGTATTCTTCGCTTCGCTATTTGAACGATCTGCCGGTCTCGATCATCAAGATCGATCAGTCCTTTATTCGAACCCTGTCGCCCACCGGTCCCACAGCCCACATCGTCAATGCCTCGGTCACTCTGGCACACCAGCTGGGCAAGAAAGTCGTGGCCGAAGGGGTCGAGGACGCGGACGTCTATCGTTACCTGCGCGATATCGAGTGCGATATGGCCCAGGGGTATTTCATGCAACGCCCGGCCTCCGCCGACGACCTGTCACGGTGGTACCGCAGCGAACAGGGCGTTTTCAGGCTGGACCCTTGACCTCGCCTTACTCGTACCGCTTCAGCCAGACATCGACATCGGCCGGCGGCAGGGGTTTGGAAAAATAGTACCCCTGGATGGCATCGCACCCCATTTTCACCAGTTCGATCAGGGTCGCCTCGTCTTCGACACCTTCGGCGATGGTGGCCAGATCCAGGTTATGGGCCATCTTGATCGTCGATTCGACGATGATCCGATCGTGAGGGTCGAGCAACAAGTCGGCGACAAAGCTTTTATCCACTTTGAGCGCCTGGATCGGCAGCGATTTCAAATAGGCGAGCGACGAATAGCCCGTCCCGAAATCATCCACTTCCACCTGGATACCGATGGCCGCCAGCTCATTGATGATATCGACCGCACGCAGCGGATCCGACAGCAAGGTGCTCTCCGTCAGTTCCAGCACCAGGGCGGTGCCGGGCAGGCCGTGCTCGCGCAGCAGGCGTTCGATGTTGCGCGGCAGGTTTTGATCCAGCAACACCCGCGATGACAGGTTGACCGCGATATAGAGATCGGGCACGCGCCGGCGCCAGTTCGCGAGCGCGGCCAGCCCGGTATGCAACACGAATTCGGTGATGCGATGGATGCCCTGCCCCATTTCGGCGATCGGGATGAACTCGGCGGGTGACAAGGCTCCCAGTTCGGGATGTTGCCATCGCACCAGGGCTTCGAACCCCTTGGTGCGGCCGTCACTGGCGCTGATCACCGGCTGATAGGCGACCCAGAGGTGTCCCTCGCGCAGCCCCTGATCCAGTTCGGACAGGACCGCGATACGCTGCGGTGTATTCGCATCCAGGGCCGATTCGAACTCGACCAGGGAACGACCGGCATGCTTGGCGGCATACATGGCCACGTCGGCACACCGCAGCAATTCGTGACCGTCGTTGCCTTGGTCCGGATAGTGGGCAATGCCGATACTGGCTTCCACCTGCAACTGCAATGCATCGATCACGTAAGGCCGGCGCAGATGCTCGCTGATGTCTTCGGCCAGACGGCAAGCCTTCTCGGAACGAATGCGGGGCAGGAAGACCGCGAATTCGTCGCCACCGAGGCGGCAAATGCCCCAATTGTTGTCCCGATCGAGGGCCAACCGGACCCGGGGGCCGATCTCGCACAGCAGTCGATCGCCGAAATGGTGTCCGAGGCTGTCGTTGATTTCCTTGAACCGGTTCAGGTCGAACAGCAACAGACTGGCCGTCTGGCGTGGATCCTGTGCCAGTGACTCGCGGATCCACTCATGCAATTGAGCCCGGTTACCGAGATCCGTCAGGCTGTCGCGCATGGCCTGCTGACGCAATGTATGACGCTGCAGCAGGTTGTCAAAGGACAGACTGATGGTCTGCATCAGCAGAGACACGAACTCCTGATCGTCGTAAACCGGTTGGCTACACCCCAGTACCAACACCGCCAGGGGCGCGTCCCGGCCCAACAGCGGAAAATAAAGCCAGTGCCCGGTATCCCGGCGCCAATCGGATTGACCGCTGCGCAATGCCCGGGCGACGGCACCCCGGTGCTGTTGCGGCGCGCCGGTTGGCGCCGGGTTAGCCATCGAGTGCCAGCGATCCTGTTCCCGCTCGAAAAATGCGGCCTCGTGGATACCGCTCTGCCGGTACAGCTGACGACACGCCTCGTATAGAAAGTCGCCCAGGCTGGGCTGGCGCTCCAGTTCGGTCGCCAGCGCCACCAGATTACGCAGCCGCCCCTGTCGTTCATTCTGCAAGGCGTGTTGGGTACGCAGTTCCTGTTCGGCTCGAACCTGATCGGTGATGTCTTCGAAGGTCAACAAGACCCGTTCACTGAGATTCAACACCGTGGACACGGCGTAAACGGTGACTATGCGTGCCTCGCCATCGAGCCGATGAATATGCCATCGCTCCGGCGGCACCGGACCCTGTATGGAGTGGCGGATGTAATGCAGAAAGTGATAGAGCGAAGACCGGCCGTCCGGCTGCTGGCGGGGGAAGATGTCCTGTAATTCGATGCGCGCATCGTATGTCTCGGATATGAGCCCGAACAATTGCTGGGCGGCGCGATTCAGGTCCAGGATGCGCCCCTGAACATTGACCACCACCGAGGCTTGCACGGCCGTTTCGAAAAAGGCCCGATAGCGGCTTTCGCTTTCCTGTAATCGGTCTTCGAGCCCCAGTCGCTCGATTTCCGTCACAGCACGGTCCGAGTACAGCTCAAGCACCCGATCCAGAGTCCTGTCGCGTTCAATGGGATGATCGTGGCCCAGTGCCAGCACACCCAGCCATTCATGTTGTCGGTTGTTCAGTCGAATGGCCGTGACGTGGTGGATGTGCTCCAGCATGGTCCAGGTCTGGTCTTTCGAATCCAGATAGAGCTCGAGTGAGTCCTGCGCACCCAGCGGTTTGAAGATGCTTTGCGCAACCGGAATGCCGTACCGGGGCAGCAACAACCCGTCGCGCACAATGGCCAGGCATTCGAGATAACGTTCATGCTCCACCCGAAAGATGCCGACCTGACGTGCCCCGGTCAGGTGTGACAGGCGCCGGCACAGGTGTTCCAGAAATTCCTGGCCGGTGGCGATGGCGACGTCGGCGTTGAGTCGGGCCAACCGGGTGTCCAGATCCGCCAGATACTCCTGCTGCCGTTCCGGCGCGTTGGAATCGATCAGGCACCCGTAGCTGTGCAAACGGCCGTCCGGATCCCGCTCGAAAATCGAACGTTCCTCGACCAGGCGGTAGCCGTCTGTCGCGTGCAAGAGCCGATATCGCAGCGACACCATCGACAGCGTGGTCCGGCAGCGGTCGTACTCAACGCCCACGCGTACACGGTCATCGGGGTGGATCAATGCGAACAGGTGCCGTTCGGGGTATTCACCAACAAAGTCTTCGGTCGGGTAACCGGTGACCGTCAGCAAGGCGTCGTTGGCGTAGGACAACACCCACAGATCGGTTTGAACCCGTGACGGCATCGCCTCGTAGATCACAACGGGCAATCGATGGATCATGTCACCCAAAGTCGCGTGCAGACGGGGGATCGACACAGAGGGGGTATGGTTGGGGACCTTTGGCAAATCCGACATCCGGAACATTCGATGGCTGAAGCGCTGTCGTATCAGTCTAGTCGGCCCGGGCCGGAATGTCAGGATATTGAGCCGTCCGCCGGAAAGACCTGCGGGAAGCGAGCGTTCCCGGTAAAAAAGAGCGCGGCCCGAGGGCCGCGCCAAGAGGTTGCCTACCAAACGAGCAAACGAGGGTCGTATGCCAGGTGCTCCCCGCGTTTGGGGGAGCGATGAGGCCGCCGGAACGGCCTCGCCGGGCCCATCGCCAGGCGACGGGCCGGGTTCTTACAACCGTTCTTCGGTTTCGGGGTCGAAGAAAACGGCCTTACTCATGTTGAACAGCATTTCCATCATCTCGCCGGGCTTGCCGGCCTCGGTCGGGTGTACCCGGCACTCGCATTCCTGGTCGTTGATGCGAGCCAACACCAGGGTATCGGCCCCGGTCGGTTCGGTGACCTCGATCTTGACCGGCACCTTGGTGACAAAGGGCTCGGCTTCGACATGCGGCATGACATGGGTGATCTGCTCCGGACGGATGCCCAGGATCACCGTCTTGCCAAGGTATTGGCTGAGGTCAGCCTGCTTCGGATCGATCGGCAGCTGGAAGATACGGCCTTCCGAATCGACCTGCACGGCGTAGTTGCCTCCGCTCTCGGTGACTTCGCAGTTCAGGAAGTTCATCGAGGGCGAGCCCATGAAGCCGGCGACGAAAATGTTGGCCGGATCGTCGTAGACTTCCTGCGGTGTTCCGAATTGCTGCACAACACCGCCTTTCATCACGGCGATCCGGTCGGCCAGTGTCATCGCCTCGATCTGGTCGTGCGTTACATACACGATGGTGGTACCCAGACGCTGGTGCAGTTTCTTCATTTCGGTGCGCATTTCCACGCGCAGCTTGGCATCCAGGTTCGACAGCGGTTCGTCGAACAGATAGGTCTTGGGCCGACGTGCCAGGGCCCGCCCCATGGCCACCCGCTGACGCTGACCACCGGAGAGCTGGGAGGGTTTGCGATCGAGCAGAGGCTCGATCTGCAACAACTTGGCGACTCGGTGAACTTCCGCGTCGATCTCCTCTTTCGGCATCTTGCGGATTTCCAGACCGAAGGCGATGTTCTTGCGCACGTTCATGTTCGGATAGAGCGCGTAGCTCTGGAACACCATGGCGATGTCACGATCCTTGGGCGCGGCGTGGGTGACATCGTCCTTGCCGATGACGATGCGACCGTCCGTCACTTCTTCAAGACCGGCGATGCAATTCAGCAATGTTGATTTGCCGCAGCCGGACGGACCAACCAGGATGACGAATTCACCGTCCTGAATGCTCAGGTTGATGCCCTTCAGGATGTGGGTCTCGCCAAAACTTTTGTAGACGTTGTCGATATTCAGTTCAGCCATCTTGCGAACTCCAATTAACCTTTAACAGAACCGGCCGTCAGACCGCGTACGAAATATTTACCGGCCAGTACATAGACCAGAATGGTCGGCAGGGCGGCGATGATCGCACCGGCCATATCCACGTTGTAACGTTTCTCACCGGTGGCGCTGTTGACCAGGTTGTTCAGACCCACGGTCACCGGTTGCGAGTCGGGATCGGAGAAGACCACCCCGAACAGGAAGTCGTTCCAGATCTGGGTGAACTGCCAGATGACCGTGACCACCAGGATCGGCGCGGACAACGGCAGAATGATGCGGAAGAAAATCATCCAGAAACCGGCGCCGTCCAGCTTGGCCGCCTTGATCAGTTCATGCGGCAGGTTGACGTAATAGTTGCGGAAGAAGAGCGTGGTGAAGCTCACCCCGTACACAACGTGGGTCAACACCAGGCCTGGAATGGTGCCGGTCAGGCCCAACCAACCCAGCAACTGCGATTGCGGCAGCAGGATGGCCTGGAACGGCAGGAAGCACCCCAGCAACAGCGCGGCAAAGAACAACTCGCTGCCCCGGAATTTCCAGAAGCTCAATACATAGCCGTTCAACGCGCCCAACAACGTGGAGATCGCCACCGACGGAATCACCATGATGATGGAGTTGATGAAGTAAGGCCGCAGACCCAGTTCATCACGGGCGCCGATCTGGGCTTCATTCCAGGCGATTTTCCAGGCCTCGAAAGTGATCGCATCGGGCCATTCGATCAGTTGCCCCAGACGAATCTCGTCCATGGACCGCAGTGACGTCACAACCATGAGCGCCAGCGGCATCAGGTAATAGAGAGCGATAACAATCAGCACTCCATAGAGGATGGCCCGGCCGGTAATCGGCGAATAACGGGGATCGGTCGTTTTAGCCATTTTTCGGAGTCCTCAATTCGGAATACAGATAGGGCACCAGGATGGCGAGCACCGTCATCAGCATGATGATGGCCGAAGCCGCACCCATGCCGAGTTGGCCGCGCTGGAACGAAAACTGGTACATGAAAATGGCCGGTACGTCGGTCGAATTACCCGGCCCGCCTCCGGTGAGCGCGATGATCAGGTCGAAACTCTTGATCGCAATGTGCGCCAGCATGATGAATGCCGAGAAAAAGACCGGACGCATGGACGGAATGATGATGCGCGTGTAGACGGAGAAGAGACTGGCACCGTCCAACTGGGCCGCCTTGATGATCGAGGTGTCGATCCCGCGCAGACCGGCCAGGAAAATCGCCATGACAAAGCCGCTGGCCTGCCAGACCCCGGCGATGACAATGGTGTAGATCGCCATATTCGGGTCGATGATCCAGTCGAAGGTGAAACTGTCCCACCCCAGACTTCGTATGAATCGCTCAATGCCCACGGTCGGGTTCAACAGCCACTTCCAGACGGTACCGGTAACGATGAACGACAGCGCCATCGGGTACAGGTAAATCGTACGGAGTGCGCCCTCGGCCCGTATGTTCTGGTCCAGCAGGACCGCCATGATCAGACCGACGATCATGCAAATGGCAATGAACAGCACACCGAAGACAAGCAGGTTGGTCAGCGCGCCCATCCAGCGATCGTTCAGAAAGAGACGAACATACTGATCAAAACCGACAAATTCATATTGCGGCAGAATTCTGGACTTGGTGAATGACAACACCGCCGTCCAGATCACAAAGCCGTAAAAAAAGATCACCGTTATGGCGACCGTGGGCGAAACCACCAGCTTGGGCAGCCAGTAATCCAGCCCCTTTTTGTTTGATACCGACATACTATTCCCGTCCGTTCACTTAAGCAGATTGAAAAATAGTTCAACGCAGTGTTAGAGGAACTCTAGAACAAGTTTCTAAGTCTCGCTCCGGTTCCGCAGGCTGAAGAGCTGTTTTTCAAGCTGCCTGCCTGGAGAGCGACGGGTCGCGGAAGCGCGACCCCATCGCTGTCAGATCCGAGGGTGGCTCAACGAGCCACCCTGGGTTGCTTACTGGGCGGCGCGGATGGCGCGAGCCAGTCGAGTGGTCGCATCTTCGGCACTCATGTCGGAGTTGAAGAACTCAGTCACAGTGTCGTAGATGGCACCTTGTACCGTGGAAGTCGTGGACATGCCGTGGGCCATGGACGGTACCAGACCTTCGCCGGAATTGGCGGTCTGCTTGAAGGTGTCCATGGACGCCAGGGCGCAGCTGTCGAACGCGCTCATGTCCATATCGGTACGGGCCGGAATGGAACCCTTGTTCAGGTTGAAGGTTTCCTGGAATTCCGGAGACAGCACCAGTTCAGCCATTTTCATCTGCGCTTCGCTGTTGGAGGCAGTGCGCTGCTTGAACATGGCCAGCGAGTCGATGTTGAACGTGAACTCGCCCTGGGTGCCCGGGAACGGCAGACAGGCATAGTCTTCGCCCGGCGTCATGTTGGCGGCGGTGAATTCACCTTTCGCCCAGTCACCCATGAACTGCATGGCGGCTTCGCCACGAATGACCATGGACGTCGCCACGTTCCAGTCACGGCCCGGAGCACCGCGGTCGATGTAGTCTTTGACCTTTTTGAACTCACGGAATGCCTGGGTCATGGTGTCGCTTTCCAGGGCTTCGGCGTCGTGGTCGACGAAGACATCGGCAAAGAAGTCCGCGCCACCGACAGCCAGTACGATGCTTTCGAAGGTGGTCGCATCCTGCCACGGCTGACCGCCGTGAGCGATCGGCGTCACACCGGCGGCTTTCAACTGATCGGCCGCATCCCACAGTTCGTCCAGAGTGGTCGGCATTTCAACGCCGGCGTTTTCGAACACGTCCGGGTTGGCCCACATCCAGTTAACGCGGTGTACGTTCACGGGGGCGGCTACGTAATCGCCATCGTGTTTCATGACGTCCGATACAACCTCGGGCAGGACCTGATCCCAGTTGTTTTCGTTAGCCACGTCTTCCAGGCTTGCCAGGAAGCCGAGATCACCCCATTCCTGGATTTCCAGACCCTTGATCTGGGCTGCGGCCGGCGGGTTGCCGGAAACGGCGCGTGAGCGCAATACGGTATAGGCGTTTTCACCGCCACCACCGGCTACGGCGAAGTCTTTCCAGGTGTGGCCGGCGTCTTGAACCATTTCTTTGAGCACGGCGATGGAACGAGCTTCACCACCGGACGTCCACCAGTGCAGTACTTCCACTTCACCGGCTTGCGCGGTTGCGGCGACGGTGCCGCCCAATGCCATGGCCATCAGAGTTTTCTTAAACATCATTGCTCAGTCCTTCTCTTGTTGTTGTGACAGAGTCTCAAATTCGATCGAAACCCGGGTTTGTTATTCGGCGGCGCCAAGGACTGCGTTCTCCTGGTCACCGTTCCGTCCCCGAATCCCGTTTGGACAGTGCTTCGATGGAATTCGCTGATTCCAACGCTTTTCACTCTAGTCAGACCGACCGCCCCAAGCACGTCTCGAAGGGCAACCTAACGTAACAAAGCCTTACAGCCGCACAGCGCTGGCTGGCATGTTACTGTGTTACTTCCGGTGACGTTTGGTGGCTTGTCTCTGGTGGCTCGGTTGGTTTTCGTGGCTTTGGTCCGTGCCGGTTGGCGGGGTATTCTCCCTCGGGGTCGCCATAGACCCGTCCATGGGGGCTTGGCTTCGGCATCCATGCCTCAGACATCCCCGATGGAGAATACCCCGCCATCCGGCACTCGCTGTAGAATCCCGTACTCTGAAATCCAACGACTCCACACCAAACATCACCCGCAAAAGCGGTAAAGAGGACATTCTGGTTGAACCCCCTCTCCCGGTTGAATGAAAGAGGTCGGGTTTATTGGAGGCAAGGTTTTTGGAATGGCGGAGATCCGAGATCCGGGAGGATGGACAACGGCAAACCCATTGGCGAGCCGCTGATATTGTTCATCCAAAGGAGGGGGTAACACGAGAACGGTAACACTTTAGCCCGGACGGAGCCTGCCAATGTAACATCCTTGTTACGTTGGCCGGGCAACTATGTCCAGAAGGTTACACAGAGTTGGGCGACACTCTGCAAGCCTTCGATGTCGGCTTCGGTAAAGCCGTCCAGCTGATCGCTGTCGACATCGAGTACCGCCACCACCTCTTCGTCGACCAGAATGGGAACCACCACTTCGGAGCGGGACTGACTGCTGCAGGCAATATGGCCCGGGAAGGCATCGACATCAGGTACCCACTGGGTGGTCGCTTCCGACCAGGCCGCGCCGCATACACCTTGCCCGTAACCGATGCGGGTACAGGCAATGTCGCCCTGGAACGGCCCCAGAACCAGTTCGTCGCCCTGAACCTGATAGAAACCGACCCAGAAAAAGCCGAACGCCTGACGCAGTGCCGCAGCGAGGTTGGCGAGGTTCGCGGTACGATCCGGTTCGCCGCTGACCAGTCCCTTCAACTGCGGCAGGAGGTCGGCGTATTGTTGACGGTGATCGGCGCCGGGTTCGAGGGTCAGTGATTCAGCCAAGGTCGGAGGTTCCTTTGGTTCGTTGGGCCAGGGTCTTGTAGATAGCCTGGGCCTTTTCGGTTTGATGACGGGATTCGTACAGCCGTGCCAGGGCGAGCCCGATGGAGGCTCGATCGTCCTGTTGCCAGGCGTCGTTCAGATAGTCTTCGGCCTTGCCCCAGAGGGACTGGCGTTTACACAGGACACCCAGTGCCCAACTGAGCGTGGCGCTGCGCTGATGTCGGCCTTCCAGTTGCTCGGCCAGTTTCAGTGCCTGTTGGGCGTCGAACGGACAGTCGACCAGCAGTGCGACAAGTTCGTCGGCAGGCCGGCTGTCCAACGCCTTTTTCAACAGTTTGAACGCGTCGTCCAGCTTTTCGTGTCGAGCCAGACAACGCACTTCGGCGGCGACCAGCGCAGGCTGCTGACGAATCTTCCGGGGGATGGTCTTCAGCCGGGTAAAGTCCGGTTGATCGTTGTCGAGACATTGTTTGATCAGCGCCAAACCGGCCTCCTGTTGCCAGCGCTCCCGATCTGAAGGATTCAATGCCGGCGTTGCGCCGACGCTGATCAAGGCTTCTTCTGCCCGGCCGCCGTCGATCAGCGCCCGCCAGTAACGATGCCGCAATCGCTTGACCTCGAGCAATTCGGGGTGCCGGTCGATGCCGGCCAGGAATCCCGTTCGATCACCGGCCTGCCAGAGTTGATCCGCCTGCAGGGCCAGGCCGGCCACGGCCAGGTCGGGGTCGATTTCCATGAATCGGTTCAGCCGCTCTTCCCACTGGCCACTGTTCCGGGCCGGCAACAGCGTCAGCACACGCGGCAGCCGCTCGGAGCCACCGGCTTTGATCACCTTGTCCAGTGCCGTCAACGCGTTTTCGTCATCGCCTTGCAACCAGGCTTTAACCGCCTTTTCGGTTTCGACACGCGCCAGCTTGCGATCGCGCCGATCGCGATACTGCCGCGCCAGCCGAATCGGGTTGAGCCCCCGGGTGAGCCGCCAGACAAGCCAAATCGCCGCCAGGGTGACCACCAGGGCACCGAGAGCCGCCCACAGGGTGATTTCCACCATCCAGTTGCCCCAGGTGACCATGACGTAACCGGGGTGGCGCACCATGAAATGGGCCAGCACGCCGGCCGCCAGCAGCAGCACGAACCACAGCAGAACTTTCCAGACCATCCGGCTCATTCGGTGCCCTCCTGTTCAGCCGAGTCGGAGGGGTCCGAGTCGCTGTTTTCGGTTTCGGCCCGGGCCATGTAGTCCTCGAGCGCCCGAACACTGCCGTGGATATCCGGCCAGTCGGGATTGAGTCGGGTGTCGTGCAGGGCATTCAGTTCGTCGACGACAGGCTGCAACTTCAAGGTTTCACGCATCGGCTGCAAGTGGTCGAGTAATTGCCGCACCGCGGTATCGTACAGGGCCTGGTTGCCGGCGAGCAGCGCCAGCTGGGCTTGCTCGGCGAGCAGCAGGGCATGCTGTTGCCAACGGGCGAAATCGTCGAGCAGTGGAGGAGCCTGGTAAGCGGTATCGAGCCGGGTAATGGTGACCAGACTGCCGAGACTGTCCACGAAGGCCTTCCAGGCGGAATCCGGATCGGGCTGAACCTTGGGTGTCACCGCGTCTTCCGGTGTCCAGTCCAGCGCCGCCAGGGTTTCATGGACGGCATCCAGGCGGAAATAAAGACCGTTGATGTCCGGCGACTCGACCGACTGCAATGCCAGACGATCCTGCGCGATCTGCCGACGCACCGGCAACACGGCGGCCTGGGTCAGGCCGGCCAGGACCTGGTCGGCGGCGTTCAATAAGCGCAGCGCGACCTCGGCGTTCTGGTCGAGCTGCAGACGTCGCTCGGCCAGACGCAGGAGGGCGAGCGCTTCTTCCAGCGGCCAGCGATCGGCTTCCAGATCCTGTCGGCGGCTCAGGCGCTGGGCGGTTTCCACCAGCATTTCCTCTTGAGCGGCGAGTTCGCTGCGCAGTTGATCCTCCAGATTGGCTCGAGCCCGTTCGGATTGCCCCAGGCGGGATTGCAGGGTGTCCACTTGCTCGACCAGTTGTTCCTGGTTGCGGGTCAGGCTCTGCCAGTTCTGGTTCAAACGCCCCAGTTGTTGAACCCCCCAATAACCAGCCGCCACCAGGACCGCGAGCAATATCAGGCTGACCAACGGCCACAGCCAGGGGCGACGGGGCCCGCTTGAGCGACGACTGGTACGCCCGGGGCGCTTGGGCGGCGGCGGTGTCCGGGCTTCGCTTTCGGATGGGCTTGGTTGCGGTTTATCGGTGGATTCCACATGGTCCGCAACCGGCTCGGACTCGGTATCACGGGACGAATCCCCGTCGTTTTGGGTATCGACCCGGTCCGCGCCTTCCGGCGGGGTACCGGTTGACGGTTCGCTGTCCGGTTTTTGATCGTCTGGGTGAGTCATCGTCGTCCTGTCTCGAGCCTGTCGATGGTTGCACAGTGTAAGATGGAAGCTTGGCCGGCGTCACCTGCCGCCGTGTCGGGTTCGTTCGATTAACGCCTGACGGACTTGCTCCAGGGCCGCCCCCCGGGTACCCCGGCAATGGGGGATACCTTCGGCCACCGCCCAGTCGAGCAAACGCGGCGAGGTCAGCCACCATTGGCCCGGCCAGCTCCGCCAGTGCTGTGGGTTTTCGTGCATCAGGGCGGCGGCGAGTGTCTGGGAGCTGACCAGGATCGCCTCGGCGTCTTTACTGCGTTGAACCAGTTCCGAGAGGGCTTCCGCTTTGACCGAACGACGATAGAGGCGCAGTTCGGTGACCTCGGCACCGCGGTCGGACAGGGTTCGAGCAAAGGTGTCCCGGCCTCCCTCGCCCTTGACGACCAGCCATTTTTGTTCGGCGACGGCCTGTGTTTCAGGCAATTGAAGTACGGCTTCGGCGGTGTTATCCCGTTCGGGGAAATGAACCCGCAGACCCGCCTCCGTCAGCGGTGCGGCGGTGCCGCTGCCATTGCACAACCAATGAATGCCGATCGGTGGCATCGGCCAATACCGGTCGAGTGCCGCCACCAGCCCTTCGGCGGCTCGGGCGCTGACACAGATCACTCCCTGGAATTCATCCAGATTCAACCAGACCGTGCGCTGCTCCGGCGTCTCCCACTGCCATTCGAAATGCCAGGGGTCGATACAGATCGGCGTTGTATCCAGATCCGCCAGACCGGCGCGCCAACGCGCCCAGTCTTTCGCGGGTTTTGGTAACAGCAGCCGCATCAGTCCGCCAGTTGGTCGAGAATCTCGCCGGCACCCTGGGCGAGCAGATCTTCCGCCAGCGACAAACCCAGCTTGCGCGCGGCCGCGAGGTGCTCGGCCGAATCGCCCCCGAGCTCCGCCGTGCCCCGGCTCTTGAGCAGGCGGGAACCATCCGGCTCACCGACCCGCCCTTCCATGCTCAACCGGTTGCCATCCAAGATGGCGAAACCGGCGATGGGGACCTGGCAACTGCCTTCCAGACGGCGGTTCATGGCGCGTTCGGCCGTCACCCGGATCAGGGTTTGCTCGTGCATCAACGGCAACAGGCGCTGACGCACGGCCTCATCGCCGGCGCGTATTTCAATACCCACCGCACCCTGGCCGACGGCGGGCAAACTCAAATCGGTGTCCAGGGTATGCCGGATACGCTCTTCGAGTTTCAATCGACGCAGCCCGGCCGACGCCAGAACAATGGCATCGTATTCGCCGGCATCGAGCTTGCCGAGCCGGGTACCGACATTGCCGCGCAGGAAACGGATGGTCAGGTCCGGACGGGCCGCCAGTAGCTGGCTCTGTCGACGCAGGGAGGATGTGCCCACCACCGCGCCTTGCGGCAGATCGGTGACGTGTGCGTACTGGTTGGATACAAAGGCGTCCGTCGGATCCTCCCGCTCGCAGATAACGGCGAGTTCGAACCCCTCCGGCATCTCCATGGGTACATCCTTCATGGAATGCACCGCGATGTCGGCTTCGCCATCCGAAATGGCACGTTCCAGCTCCTTGATGAAGAGGCCCTTGCCGCCAACCTTGGCCAGCGGCAGGTCCAGAATCTGGTCGCCCTGGGTGGACAATTCGACCAATTCGATCGCGAGATCCGGGTGCAGTCGATTCAGGGCGCTTTGGACATATTCGGCTTGCCACAGGGCCAAAGGACTTTTACGGGTGGCGATGCGCAGTGTCTCGGACATGTAAGTCTATCGTTGCAAAATGATGAGGCCGGAGTGTAACACAGCTTGAAGCGGTTCATGGGGAGGCCGAAGACAGCCTCGTTTGCGGCCGGCGCAACCGAGACCAACGATTTGATACAGTTTGTTACACAAGCCTCAGCTACGCTGTCCGGATCGGATGCTCGCTCGATAGACACTACACGGACAGCGCCAACAACGATAAAAACGGCCTGGAGTCAGCAATGAACACACTCGCCAAAGTCACACAAGGCGCCCTGGTGGCGACCCTGTCATGTTTACCCATGAGTCTCTACGCCGGCAGCGTTGAGGTACTGCATTACTGGACCAGCGGCGGTGAAGCCCGTGCCGTTCAGGTATTGAAAGATCAAATGGAAGCGGACGGCCACAACTGGGTCGACTTCGTGGTCGAAGGCGGTGGCGGCGGCAACGCCATGGCTAGCCTGCAGGATCGCGTGTTGCGCGGCGACCCGCCCACTGCGGCGCAGATCAAGGGTCTCGACATCCAGCGCTGGGCCCGGCTGGGCTTCCTGCGGAACATCGACGGCTTGGCCGAGGAGCAGGGCTGGGACGGCCGACTGCCACCGGTCGTGGCCGAAGCCATGCAGTACAACGGCAACTACGTGGCGGTTCCTGTCAATGTGCACCGGACCAACTGGTTATGGGCCAACAAGCAGATTCTGGACAACGTCGGCGTAAGCGTGCCCCGCACCTGGGAGGAATTCGAGCAAACTGCGGAGCAGATTCGCCAGGCCGGCTATCAGGTCATCGCCCAGGGCAATCAGGACTGGCAACACGCTACCCTGTTCGAATCCGTCGCCCTGTCGGTGGGCGGCCCGGAGTTCTATCAGAACGCCTTTGTTGAGCACGATTTCGGCGCCATGAAAGGCGACACCATGGCCGCAGTCTTCGAACGCTATTATCGTCTGGTCGACGACATGAATTTGAACAATGGGGTTTCCGAATGGAACCAGGCCACCGCCCGGGTCATCAACGGCGAGGCCGCATTCCAGTTCATGGGCGACTGGGCCAAGGGTGAATTCGCCGCGGAAAACAAGCGGCCGGGTCAGGACTATCTGTGCGCACCGGTACCCGGAACCACCAACCAGTTTCTGTTCAATATCGACAGCTTCGCCATTTTCGAACTGCGCGAGCCGAGCCCGGCCGATTTGGAAGCCCAGAACGATCTGGTTCGCAACATCATGGATGACGATTTCCAGAAGACGTTCAACCAGAACAAGGGCTCGATTCCCGCCCGGACCGATATGTCCATGGCCGGGTTCGACCTTTGCGCGAACATCTCCATGTCGGAATTCATCGCCTCCGCCAACAACGATGCCCTGTTGCCGAGCATCGCCCACGGCATGGCCACGACCGGTACGGTTCAGGGGTACTTCTACGAGAAGATCGGGGAGTTGACCGCCAATCCGGAATCACCCAGCGATTCCGCCCGGGCACTGGCGAAAGCCATTCGCTACGGCCAGTATGTGATCAAATAACTCAACTTTCGGAGTTCGCCGAACTGACTAGCGGCAGATTCCGGGGATGCCCCTGTGGGGTAGTCCGCAGCAAGGATGCTGCGGTCTAGGCTCCATGGATGGATTGAGTGGGCGGCATTCCGCCCGACCCCACAGGGGCATGCCCGGTAGCCGGCGTGGGCCACTGCCTCACAGCCCGCACGAACTCCTAAACTTGAAAAATAAAACTCCGAAAGCGCCGGAGCTTCACCGGCGCTTTCGAGTCACTCGCCACCACGACCGTGTTCCTGGACAAATTTCAGGGCATGGGTCACCGCGTCCCTGACCGCCAGTTCCATCTGGTGCTGTTCCTGCACCGACAGATAAAACGCCATATCCACGGAAAACCGGTAGTACCGGGCGGGCAGCCGGTTCAAAGCCACACAAGCGATGTCTGCCAACTCGTCCTCGGGCTTGCCGGCCACTTCGTCTCGGGAAGTCAGCTCGTCCACCACCAGTTTTTCGTAGTAGTTGGCAATCTGGGTATCGATGGTCATTACAGGCACTCCGTCCGTTTTCGATGCCTTATGAGGTTAGCTGAAAACGAACGGAGTGTGAGAGGAAAGGCTGACGTTGGCGTCAGCGTTCGACCTCGATGCCGGCCACATTCTGGAAACCGCGCGGCAGTTTGTTGCCGCGCCGGCCACGCTCGCCCAGATAGTGCTCGAGGTCGGCGCCTTTCAGCTTCAGCTTCCGTTTGCCGGCGTAGACCAGCAGGGTGTCGTCCGCGCCCAATACGACCGCTCCTACCATATACTCTTCGTGCTCCAAGGCCCGGCTGGACGGTATGTTGATGATCTTGTTGCCCTTGCCCTTGCCGAGCTCCGGCAGATCGCGCACCGGGAACACCAGTAGCCGGCCTTCGTTGCTGACCGCGGCCAGGTAGTCGGTCTGCAACTGGTGGACAGAGGCCGGCGGCAGGACGCGAGCGTTCTTGGGCAGCGACAGGACGGACTTGCCGGCCTTGTTCTTGCCGATCATGTCCTCGAACCGGGCGATGAAACCGTACCCTGCGTCCGAAGCGAGCAGATATTGCTCGCCCGGTTCACCGATCATCAGACCACACATCTCGGCCCCCGGCGGCGGGTTAACGCGCCCGGATATCGGTTCGCCCTGCCCCCGGGCCGAGGGCAGACTGTGCGTCGCCAGGGTGTAGGTACGGCCGGTGGAGTCGAGCAATACGGTCGGCTGGTTGCTCTTGCCGGGACCGGCGAAGGCGAACCCGTCGCCCGCCTTGTAGTTGAGGCCGGTCGGGTCGATATCGTGCCCCTTGGCCGCCCGGATCCAGCCCTTTTTGGACAGGACCACGGTGACCGCTTCGGACGGCAATATTTCCGTCTCGCTGAATGCCTGGGCCTCTTCGCGCTCGACCAGGCGGGTGCGGCGGTCGTCGCCATAGGTTTCAGCGTCGGCGAGGATTTCCTTCTTGATCAGGGTACGCATCCGTGCCTGGGAACCGAGGGTCTTCTCCAGCTTTTCCCGCTCGGCGGACAACTCGTCCTGTTCGCCGCGAATCTTGATTTCTTCCAGCTTGGCCAATTGACGCAGTTTGATCTCGAGAATGGCCTCGGCCTGAACGTCACTGAGTCCGAACCGTTCCATCAGCACCGGCTTGGGTTTGTCCTCGGTGCGGATGATGTGAATGATCTCGTCAATGTTCAGATACGCGATCAACAGGCCGTCGAGAATATGCAGACGGGCGATGACCTTGTCGAGCCGGTGCTGCAGTCGCCGGCGAACCGTGGTGGTACGGAATTCGAGCCATTCAGTCAGTATGCGGTTGAGCGCCTTGACCTGGGGGCGCCCGTCGGTGCCGATCATGTTCAGATTGACGCGAATGGTCTTTTCCAGATCGGTGGTCGCGAACAGGTGGTTCATCAGGGCGTCGACATCGACCCGATTGCTGCGCGGTTCGATGACAAGCCGAGTCGGGTTTTCATGATCCGATTCGTCGCGCAGGTCACTCACCATGGGCAGTTTCTTGCCCTGCATCTGCTGGGCGATCTGCTCCAGTACCTTGGAGCCGGACACCTGGAACGGCAATTCGCGAATGATGATTTCGCTGTTTTCGACCTCGTAACTGGCCCGGACCTTAACGGTGCCCCGCCCGCCTTCGTAGATCTTGCGCAGGTCGTCGCGCGGGCTGATCAGTTCGCCCCCGGTCGGAAAATCCGGCCCTTTGATGTGCATCATCAGGTCTTGAACGCTGGCGTCCGGAGCATCCAGCAGGTGGACGCAGGCGGCCGCGACCTCCTTCAGGTTGTGCGGTGGTATGTCGGTCGCCATGCCGACGGCGATACCGGTGGTCCCGTTCAGCAGGATGTGCGGCAAGCGCGCAGGCAATACCGAGGGTTCGTCCATGGTACCGTCGAAGTTGGGCACCCAGTCGACTGTGCCCTGCCCCAACTCGTCGAGCAGTAATGCGGAGTTGGCGTGCAGGCGCGATTCGGTGTACCGCATGGCGGCGAAGGATTTGGGGTCGTCCGGGGAACCCCAATTGCCCTGGCCGTCGACCAGCGGATAACGGTAGGAAAACGACTGAGCCATCAGCACCATGGCTTCGTAGCAGGCGCTGTCGCCATGCGGATGGTACTTACCGAGCACATCCCCGACGGTGCGCGCGGACTTTTTGTACTTGGCGGTGTTTTTCAAGCCAAGTTCGCTCATGGCGTAGATAATACGCCGCTGAACCGGTTTGAGACCGTCACCGATATTGGGCAGTGCCCGATCGAGGATGACGTACATGGAGTAGTCCAGGTAGGCCTTCTCGGTGAATTGGCCGAGGGATAGCGTTTCGGTGTATTCGCTGGATTGATCGCTCATTCGTGGTGTCGCCCGGACATTTTGGATCGGTTTCTCAGTAGTGCCAGGAACCCGCACCGGCTACCGGGCGAGCCCAGTCGAGGTCGCCGTGAACCCATCCATGGGGGCTTGACGGCCGTGTCCGACCGCCATGGATGGCGGAAGTGCCGGTTTTGCATGGAGCAAAAACCGGCCAGGCGGCCGACATCCTCGACTGGGCTCGCCCGGCATCCGGCGCTGACCCTGTGCGGAATTCATGACTTTCATCAATAAGTCGACAAGTGTCGCAATTTCAACAGGTTATGACAATCCGATTGAGATTGCCGAGACTTGGCAGGATTGTTGAACAAAGACTGTGTAGTGATCTCAAGTCACTTGGGAACGATTACATACCTGTGCGAAACTCTTTGACTGCTCGGCGAATCCGTATCGGTTGCCGAGAGTTCGGCCACGGATACTGACCTTTCGAAGTCGGCCACCGACTGGCCCGATAACAAGCATTCAAAAGGAGACTCTCATGGCGTTGTCGCGTCCCGTCCGATGGGTATTTCGGACCCTGTTGTTGTTGCTGGTCCTCGCTGCGGGCGGCGTGGCCTGGGTGTGGTGGCAGCTGAACGGCAGCCTGGCGCCGTTGGACGGTGAATTGTCGTTGTCCGGGTTGAACGACCGGGTATCGATCGAACGGGATGCCCAGGGCATTCCGACCATCGAAGCCAGTAACCGACCGGACACAGCGTTTGCCCTGGGTGTATTGCATGCGCAGGAACGTTATTTCCAGATGGACTTGCTGCGTCGAAATTCGGCGGGGGAATTGGCGGCACTGGTCGGACCGGTGGCGGCGAACTATGACCAACGGATTCGATTGCACCAGTTTCGCAAACGCGCGCAGCGGGCGGTGGCGGCAATGGATACCGGCTCGCGCCGGGTTCTGGATGCCTACACCCAGGGCGTCAATGCCGGCTTGAATGCCCTGTCGAGTCCACCTTTCGAGTACCGTTTGCTGCGGGTTCAACCCGAACCCTGGCAAGCGGCGGACAGCATTCTGACCCTGTACAGCATGTACCTGGATTTACAGCCGGAATGGAACGAACGTGAGCGGTCTCTGGCGGTGATGAAGGACCTGTTGCCGGCGGACTGGTACGAGTTCCTGACTCCGCGCGGCGGTCGATGGGATGCCCCCGTGGAGGGCGAAGCCTATCGCTTTGAAGCCGACTTCCCACAGACACCGTTGACGGAACTGCAGAGCGGCGCTCTGGCGGCTCGCGACTGGGAGTATCGCGATGAGGTGCAACTGGGCTCCAATAACTGGTCCGCATCCGGTGACCGTACCGCCTACGGCGCCGGGATGGTGTCCAACGACATGCATCTGGGCCTGAATGTACCGAACATCTGGTACCGCGCCTCATGGATACTGCCAGGGGGCGATCAACGGCGGGTAACCGGCGCTACCCTGCCGGGCGCGCCGGCCATGGTGGTCGGATCGAACCAGCATATCGCCTGGGGTTTCACCAACTCGAACGGAGACTACCACGACAGCATCACTTTACAGACCAATGCCGAGGGCTCCGAGTACCTGACCCCGGACGGCTGGGAGCCGTTTCGGGTCGAACGCGAATCCGTCGACATCAAGGGTGGAGAGCCGGTCGAGGTTGACGTCCGCCTGACCCGTTGGGGGCCGGTCATCGGCGAAGATCACCTGGGCAATCTTACCGCCTTGCGATGGGTGGCTCACGATGTGGAAGGAGCAAACCTGAATCTGATTCGGATGGAGAAAGCCAACACCGTTTATGAAGCTCTCGATGTCGCAGCCGTGTCCGGCGTGCCCGGTCAGAATCTGAATGTAGTGGACGATCGGGGGAATCAGGCCTGGACCATCATGGGCCGCCTGCCCCGCCGTTTCGGCTTCGAGGAAAACGGCTTTTCAGCGGAACAGCCCAGCGATTGGTCGGCAGGCAACCATGGCTGGAACGGCTACCTCAGCGCGGCCGAATACCCGCGCATCGTGAATCCGGAGCCGGGCCGACTCTGGACGGCCAACGCACGCATCGTCGATGGCCAACTCGATCGGGTCGGCTGGGGTGGCTATGCCCTGGGTGCGCGCCAGCAACAGATTCGCGATGACCTCTTCGCGCTGGAGACCTTCACCGAGCAGGACTTCCTGGACATCATGCTCGACGACCGTGCGGTCTTCCTGGAACGCTGGCAACGCTTGATGCTGGCCGTTCTGGACGAGGAGACATTGGCCGATCGGCCGCCGTTGAACCGACTCCACGATCAGGTCGAGAACTGGCAGGGGCGCGCCAGCAAAACCTCGGTGGGCTATCGGATCGTCAAGCGCTATCGGGAACGGGTGATCGATCAGACTGTCGGTCCGGTCTACGACTATCTGGCCAATGCCAGCAATGCCTTCTGGCCGGGCCAGGTGGATAATTTCCTAGAGTACCCGGTCTGGGCGCTGGTTAACCAGCAACCGGAGCGCCATTTACCCGAGGGGTTTGCTTCCTGGGATGACTTCATGGTGCGCATGGCGGTGGATACACTGACCGAACTGACACAGGGAGAGGCCTCCCTGTCCGACCGGACCTGGGGGGAAGCGAACCGACTGGACATTACCCACCCACTGAGTGGTGCATTACCCACAGTGTTGTCCAACTGGCTGAATATGCCAGCCGAACCCATGGACGGCGATACCTACATGCCCAGAGTTCAATCTCCGGACTCCGGCGCTTCGGAGCGGATGGTGGTCGCACCCGGCCATGAGGAGAACGGCATTTTCCATATGGCGACCGGTCAAAGCGGGCACCCATTGTCATCGTACTATGATCGGGGTCATCGGGACTGGGTGGAAGGCCGACCCAGCCGATTCCTGCCGGGACCGACCGAGTGGAGTTTACTGTTGGTACCCGGCCAATAGAACGACGGCTTTCAGGATGCGCAGCGGGCGGCGGAGATTCAGTTTCGGCGTCCGCCTCCTGCAAGCGATCCTACTGATTATCGAGCCTGCTCTAGCGGTGGTATTTCGGACTCAGCTCGACCACCGCCTCCACGAATGCCCCGGCGCGATCCGGATCGACGAACTGATGAATGCCGTGGCCCAGGTTGAAGATGTGGCCAGCACCTTTGCCGTACTCGGCGAGGATGCGTTCGACCTCTTCACGAATCCGATCCGGTGATGCATAGAGGACGGACGGGTCCATATTCCCCTGCAACGCGACCCGGTCGCCCACGTGCTGACGAGCGTCGGTCAGCGACGTTGTCCAGTCCAGCCCCAGGGCGTCGGCGCCGCTGTCCGCCATCGCGTCCAACCACTGCCCCCCGCCCTTGGTGAACAGGATCACCGGAACGGTTCGACCGTCGTGGCTGCGTTTCAGGCCTTTGACGATCCGGCTCATGTACGCCAGTGAGAACTCACGGTAGGCCGGGTGACTGAGCGCCCCGCCCCAGGTATCGAATATTTGCACCGCCTGGGCGCCCGCTTCGATCTGGGCGTTCAAGTACTCGGTGACCGCCCGGGCCAGACGATCCAACAGGGCGTGCATCACCTCCGGCTGATCGTAGAGCATGGCCTTGGCAAAACGGAAATCCTTGGAACCGCCTCCTTCGATCATATAGGTGGCGAGCGTCCAGGGGCTGCCGGAGAAGCCGATCAGGGGGACCCGGCCGTTCAGGGCACGGCGAATCGTACCGACCGCGTTCATCACATAACCCAGATCGCCGTCGGCCGAAGGCTGATGCAGAGCCTCGACATCGGCCATGGTACGCACAGTTTTTTCGAAGCGCGGCCCCTCGCCGGTCTCGAAATACAGGCCCAGCCCCATGGCATCGGGAATGGTCAGAATGTCAGAGAACAGAATGGCCGCGTCGAGAGGGTAACGTTCCAGTGGCTGCAGGGTCACTTCACAGGCGAAGTCCGCATTTTTACACAGGCTCAGAAAATCCCCGGCCTGAGCCCGGGTCTCGCGGTATTCCGGCAGATAGCGCCCGGCTTGACGCATCATCCAGACCGGCGTTCGATCCACAGGTTGGCGCATCAGGGCGCGCAGAAAGCGGTCGTTCTTCAATTCAGCCACAACAGGGTCCCCAAACGGAAAAGTGCCCGCATTATACGCACCGCACCCGCCACTGACGAACTCGCCGGTGTGTTAGACTGACGGACGTCAATCCACCCGGGAGACACTCATGAACTACCTGGGCCACTGGCTCTTCTCCGACCCCACTCCGGACGCCCTGATGGGCAGTCTCTGGCCGGATTTCGGCAAGCGACCCTCGCCGGATGAGGTCTCCGAAGAGTTTCTGGTGCATTTCGACCGGCATCAGTGGTTGGACAAGGAGACGGACCGAACGCCAATTCTGGAGCCGTTGCGACAGGCGTTACGACCGAAACTGAGGAAGACGACGCCCATCGTCGTGGATATGTTGATTGATCATCATCTGGCGAAGCATTGGACGGAATACCACCAGCGATCACTGACGGCATTCACCCGCATTTGCTACGAACAATCTCGACGTTTTGGCGCTTTGACGTTGCCTGCCAAACTGGAAAAGACATTGAACTGGATGCGCGAAGACGATTGGTTGGCGGGCTATCAAGACCCCCGTAATGTCTTAAGAGCCCTGGCGGGATTGTCCAGACGATTGAAATTCGATGACCCCATGGTTCAATCCGGGCACTGGGCCATTACTCAGGCGCAACATCACAAGTCTCAAATTTCCCAATTTCTGACGCATGTGAATCGATCACTCAACTGACAGCCAGCACTCCCTGCCGACTGTCAGCGATTGGTTCAGACATCCAGAAAATCAAGAATGCCTTCAGCCGCCTGCCGACCTTCATAAATGGCCGTAACCACCAGATCCGACCCTCGCACCATATCGCCGCCAGCGAAAATCTTCTCATTACTGGTCTGGAAGGCGAATTCCTGGTGTTCCGGCGCCTTGACGCGCTTCCAGTCGTCCAGATCGATGCGGTGATCGCCGAACCAGTCCGCCGGGCTGGGCTGGAAACCGAAGGCGATGATAACGGCGTCCGCCGCCAGCACTTCCTCGGATCCCGGCACCGGTTCCGGCCGGCGACGGCCGTTTTCGTCCGGTTCGCCCAGTTTGGTGGTGATTAGCTTGATGCCCTCGACCTTGCCGTCGCCGATGATTTCGACCGGCTGACGGTTGAACAGGAACTGGACACCTTCTTCCTTGGCGTTGGCGACCTCTTTGCGCGAGCCTGGCATATTGGCCTCATCGCGGCGGTAGGCGCAGGTCACGCTCGACGCCTGCTGGCGGATGGAGGTGCGGTTGCAGTCCATGGCGGTGTCGCCGCCCCCGAGGACTACGACACGTTTGCCTTCCAGGTTGATGAATTCGGACTCGTTCTTCTCCCAGCCCTGGCAATGATTGACGTTGGAGACCAGGAATGGCAGGGCTTCGTGGACGCCGTCCAGATCCTCACCCGGCATCCCGCCGCGCATGGAGGTATAGGTCCCCATGCCCATGAAGACGGCGTCGAACTCGTCATAGATGTCTTCGAAAGCGATATCCTGGCCGATGTCGGTGTTCAGCCGGAACTCGATGCCCATTTCCTCAAAGACTTCACGGCGCTTGGCCATGATGCTCTTCTCGAGCTTGAATTCCGGGATACCGAACGTCAACAGACCGCCGATTTCAGGGTAACGGTCGAACACCACCGGCTTGACGCCATTGCGGACCAGCACATCGGCGCAGCCGAGACCCGCCGGGCCGGCGCCGATGACGGCCACGCGCTTGTCGGTCCAGGTCACCTTGGACAGGTCCGGCTTCCAGCCCATGGCGAATGCGGTATCGGTGATGTACTTCTCGGCATTGCCAATGGTGACCGCACCGAAGCCGTCGTTCAGTGTGCAGGCCCCTTCGCAGAGGCGGTCCTGCGGGCAAACCCGGCCGCAGACCTCGGGCAGGGAGTTGGTCTGGTGACTCAACTCGACCGCTTCCAGCACATTGCCCTCACTGACCAGCTTCAGCCAGTTGGGAATGTAGTTGTGCACCGGGCACTTCCACTCGCAGTACGGATTGCCGCAGTGCAGGCAGCGGTGCGATTGCTCGGCGGCCTGCTTCTGGGCAAAGGGTTCGTAGATTTCCACGAACTCGTGTTTGCGGGTATGAATGTCTTTCTTGGCCGGTTCCCGGCGTCCGACGTCCAGGAACTGAAAATCGTTGTTCAAACGCTGTGTCATGGTCATTCCTCCGTCGGATTACTCGGGCCGCGCGCGGGTGTTGGACAGCAGATCGGACAAACTGGCCGCCTTCGGCTTCACCAGCCAGAATCGGCCGACATAGTCGTCGAAGTTGTCCAGCAGCTCGGCCCCCCAGGCGCTCTTGGTGTCCTCGACGAACCGGCCGATGACACCAAAGAGGTGGTCGCGATAGGTTTCCATGCTTTCGGTACCGATGCGATGGATGTCCACCAGTTCGCGGTTGTACTTGTCCGGGAAGGTGTTTTGCAGGTCCAGCACATAGGCGAAACCACCGGTCATACCGGCACCGAAGTTGCCGCCCACATGCCCCAGAACGGCCACCATGCCACCGGTCATGTACTCACAGCAGTGGTCGCCGGCCCCTTCGATCACGGCAACACAACCTGAGTTGCGCACCGCGAAACGCTCGCCGGCCGCGCCGGCCGCAAACAGGGTGCCTCCCGTCGCGCCGTAGAGGCAGGTGTTACCCATAATCGATGTCTTCTGGGTTTCGAAGGCGCTGCCTTTTGGCGGCCGGATCACAATCTTGCCACCGGTCATGCCTTTGCCGACATAGTCGTTGGCGTCTCCGTCCAGGACCAGGTTGAGACCGCCGGCGTTCCAGACACCAAAGCTCTGACCGGCCACACCGCGCAGGTTCAGCGTGATCGGTCGGTCGGACATGCCCTGGTTGCCGTACCTTTTGGCGATCTCGCCGGAAGCACGGGCACCGATCGAGCGGTCGCAGTTACCGATGGAGAACTCGTACTGCCCGCCGGTCTTGTTTTCGATGGCCGGCAGAATGGTCTCGAAAATCTCCCGCTGCTTCTCGCCCTTGTCGAACGGACGGTTACGATCGACCAGGCACTGCTGTGGTTTGTCGGCCGGTATCTGATCGCTGAACAGCACCGGAGACAGATCCAGGCATTTCTGTTTGTCGGTCAACCCCGGCTTGACGCTGATCAGGTCGGTACGACCGATGATTTCGCCAAGGCTACGGAAGCCCAACTGGGCCAGGTTTTCGCGCACTTCTTCAGCCACGAACCGGAAATAATGCTTCACCATGTCCACCGTGCCCCGGAAATGCTGATCGCGCAGCAGGTCATCCTGAGTCGCGACGCCGGTCGCACAGTTGTTCAAATGGCAGATGCGCAGGTATTTGCACCCCAATGCGACCATCGGTGCCGTACCGAAACCGTAGCTTTCGGCGCCGAGAATAGCCGCTTTGATCACGTCGAGGCCGGTCTTCAGGCCCCCATCCGTCTGCAGACGGACCTTGTCACGCAGGTCGTTGCCACGCAGTGTTTGCTGAACTTCGGCCAGACCCAGCTCCCAGGGTGAACCGGCGTGCTTGATCGACGTCAGCGGGCTGGCGGCGGTACCGCCGTCGTAACCGGAAACCGTGATCAGATCGGCGTAGGCCTTGGCCACGCCGGCGGCCACGGTGCCGACACCGGGTTCGGAGACGAGCTTTACGGAGACCAGAGCATCCGGATTGATTTCCTTGAGATCGAAAATCAACTGGGCCAGATCTTCGATCGAGTAGATGTCGTGATGCGGCGGCGGCGAAATCAGCGTCACACCGGGTACTGAGTAACGCAGCTCGGCAATCAGCTTGTTGACCTTGCCCCCCGGCAGCTGACCGCCCTCGCCCGGCTTGGCGCCCTGGGCGACCTTGATTTGGATGACATCGGCGCTCATCAGGTACGCTGGTGTCACGCCGAAGCGCCCGGACGCAACCTGCTTGATCTTGGAGCGGCGGTTCGTGCCGTACCGTTTCGGATCCTCACCGCCTTCACCCGAGTTGGAGCGACCGCCCAACTCATTCATGGCGATGGCCAGGGCTTCATGGGCCTCGGGTGACAAGGCACCCAGCGACATGGCGGCGGAATCAAAACGAGGGAACAGTTTCTCGACCGGCTCGACTTCGGAGACCGGAATCGCCTTGTTCTGCGAACCCAGCTCGAACAGGTCGCGAATGGTCGCCACCGGCCGGCTGTTTACGAAGTTGGCATAGTCCCGATAACGGGCCGGATCGCCGTTCTGAACCGCATCCTGCAGAGCCGTGACCACATCCGGGTTGTATCCGTGGTATTCACCACCGTGTACGTATTTCAGATACCCGCCCTGCTGCAAGGGTTTGCGCGGCTTCCAGGCCACCTTGGCCAGCTCCTGCAATTCCTGATGGAAATGCTCGAACCGCGCGCCCTGGATACGGCTTTTAACACCCTTGAAGCACAGATCCACCACCTCGGTCGACAGACCGACGGCCTCGAACAGTTGAGCGCCCCGGTAGGAGGCGATGGTGGAAATGCCCATTTTGGACATGATCTTGAACAGGCCTTTGTTGATGCCCTTGCGATAATTCTTATGCAGCTGACGCGGATCTCCCTGCAATTCATTGGTGCGAATCATGTCGTCCAGCACTTCATACGACAGGTAGGGATACACGGCGGTGGCACCGAAGCCGATGGCGACCGCGAATTGATGCGGGTCGCGAACGGCACCGGTGTCCAGCACGATATTGGTGTCGCTGCGCAGGCCTCTGTCCACCAGGTGATGGTGAACCGCGCCGGTGGCCATGACGGCCGGAATGGCCAACTGACCGGCTTTCAGGTCGCGGTCGGAGAGGATAACGATTTTCACACCGTCGCGGCTCGCGGCCTCGGCGGCGTCGCACAGATCCTCGATGGCCTGTCGCAAGTCACCCTCGGCCGGATAGGCCAGGGGCAGCACCTGATGGCGAAACTCCGGTGCTTCCTGATGCAAAAAGTTCTGGTATTTGAGCGGCGACAGCACCGGTGACGTCAGGATCAAGCGCTTCGCGTGATCGGCACTGGGCTCGAACAGGTTCCGTTCCGGACCCAGACAGGTCTCCAGGGACATCACCACGGCTTCGCGCAGCGGGTCGATCGGCGGGTTGGTGACCTGGGCGAACTGCTGGCGGAAATAGTCGGTGACCGGCCGGACACGTTGCGACAATACCGCCATCGGAGTGTCGTCTCCCATGGATCCGACCGCTTCCTGTCCGCTCTCGGCCAGTGGTCGCAACACCTGGTCGCGCTCTTCGAACGACACCTGGAACATTTTCTGATGCGCCAGCAGTTGCTCCGGTGCCAGTGATGCCCCGTCGACCTCCTCGGCCAGTTCCAGCTTGCTGCGCAGACGAACAGCGTTGTTCTTCAACCAGTCTTTATAGGGGTGCGTCTTCTTCAGGCGATTGTCGATTTCCTCGGTCTGCAGGAATTCGCCCGTCTTTGTGTCCACGGCGACGATGCGACCGGGGCCGACCCGGCCTTTTGCGACCACATCTTCGGGTTTATAGTCGAAAGTCCCGATTTCGGAGGCCAGGGTGATGTAACCGTTCTTGGTGATCACCCATCGTGCCGGGCGCAAACCGTTCCGGTCCAGCATGCAGACGGCATAGCGTCCGTCGGTCAATACGATACCGGCCGGCCCGTCCCAGGGCTCCATGTGCATGGAGTTGTATTCGTAAAAGGCCTTGAGCTCGGCATCCATGTTTTCCACATTGTGCCAGGCGGGCGGAATCATGGTACGGCAGGCCCGGAACAGGTCCATTCCGCCAAGCAGCATCAATTCCAGCATATTGTCCATGCTGGAGGAGTCGGACCCCGTGGTGTTGACCACTGGCTGCAGTTCTTCCAAATGCGGAATAGCGTTGGTGGCGAATTTGCTGGCCCGGGCACGAGCCCAGTTCCGGTTACCCTGGATGGTATTGATTTCACCGTTATGAGCCAGCAAGCGGAAGGGCTGCGCCAGCGGCCACTTGGGCATGGTGTTGGTGGAGAACCGCTGGTGGAATACGCAAATGGCAGTTTCCATGGAATCACTGGCCAGGTCCTGATAGAAACGCGGCAAATCGACCGGCATCACCAGGCCCTTGTAGGACAGGACCTTTTCGGACAGGGAGCAGATGTAGAACTCCTCGTCATGAATCATGGCCTGCTCGGCCTTGCGCCTTGCGGTGTAAAGCTTCACGGCCAGATCGTCCTGGCGTTCGGCCTTTACGAAGACCTGCTCTATTGCGGGGAGACAATCCATCGCCATCGGGCCACAGAACTGGGTGTCCGTCGGAACCTTACGCCAACCCAGGACCTCCAGACCCTGGTCGGTCAGCGCCGCTTCCAAAGCTTTCCGGCCTTCCTTGGCACGGCTGTCTTCCGCGCTCAGGAAGATCATGCCAACGGCATAGGCATCGCCCAAATCGGTATCAAACAGTTTTCGGGCTTCAGCACGAGCAAAGGCATCGGGCATCTGCAGCAACAAACCACAGCCATCACCCGTTTTACCATCGGCGGCGATGCCGCCCCGATGAGTCATGCAGGTCAGCGATTCAATCGCGGTCTGTAGCAGGTGGTGGCTGGCCTTGCCTTCCATATGGGCAATCAGACCAAACCCACAGTTGTCGCGAAATTCAGCCGGGTTGTAGAGACCTTGAATCATAGTGACTCTCTTCTTGTTGACGGGAAACATTGACTACAGCCGGGACAAACAGACGTTCCGATGACTGGTACTGCCGATGTTTCCTGGGTTTCACGCATCTCGGCACGGTGAAATGCGCTCCCAAAAACTCTGAGAACTGGCGCCGAGTCTACTGAGCGAAAGGCATCAAACAATTAATAACGGTATAATAAGCGGATAATTCAGTCGCATGAGTGAAAATCACGAGGAGGATATTGAAAAGCCGGGTCACTCTTCAGGTGCGTCGGCTCTTAAGCTGGAAAAGGTACGGGGCCAGGGAGACTGACCACTAAATACGTCCGGCAGGCGGTCGATGTCGGCTCGAGCCTGGGCCGCATCCTCATACTGCCCGTGAATCAGGACATACCAGGGCTCACCCTGGTAAGTGGACGAAACGATCTCGAACCGGTCCGGGTTTTCCAGGCCCAACACCACTCGTTCAATCGCAGAACGATCCCGCACGCCCAGCAGTTGCAACGTATAGTCGCTGTCCGCTGCCGTAGCCATCAGGCCACGATCACCCCCGGCATCCGTTTCGACCTCCGTCGACGCATCGGGCTGTTCGGTGTCCACATCGGTACTTCCGGGTGTCGCCGCCGGGTTCTCGGTCGTCTGAGTAGCAAGCTGCGATGTCTCGCTCGGTGGATCAGTCGGTGACGTGTCGGATGCCGGCTCCGGCTCTGCAACCGGCTCGGATTCGGAAGCGGATGCCACCCCCTCCTGACGACGCGCCTCTATACGTGCCGCGGCTTCCGCCAGTCTCTGTTGTACCTCGGTGGGTTCCTCGGTCTCCGTGTTGGTCTGCTGGGAAGAGGTTATGTCAACCGACTCATTGGCGGGTTGTTGACTGTACAGAACAGCCAGTACGACCACGGTGACAACGGCCGCGCCGGCCAACACATGGGTGAGCGGAAACCCCTGACGCCGTTCCGTGGTTTTGTAGGTGCCGGCAATCAGGTAATCCTTGACGACTTGATTCAACTCGCCGGGTAAGCCACCGGCCAATTCGTTCAAACGCGTAACATCGCGAGGCTCAATGGGGACGCCATCCAATTGGCCGGCACCGGCGAATCGGTCTTTTAAATAGGTCAGGGCGTCGCTGGCGTTAAAGGGTTCGAGTACGAGGCTGTACCATTGATCGTCATTGTCCGCCTGCTCGATGGCCGTGGCGGAACTCGCCAGCCAGAGTTGACGCAATCGACTGTCAGGGCGTGGACTGAGTGTGCGAAACGACTGGAGCCACTGCTGGACATCGAGAGGCAGCTGATCGGCATGTTGCACGATTAACAGAAAGAATTCGCCATCTTCGGTACGCTGCCGGATAACATCGGCAATGTTCCGGAATGCCGATGCTATATCGCCGTCGGCCTTCAACCCCAGGCCCAGTTGACCGATCAGTTCCCGAACCAGATCGTCCAATTGAGTGGCCTCGGCGGCATTGACCCAGGCGACGCGCCATTCATCGTCCAACCGTTTCAATACCTGTTGAGCCAAAGCGGTTTTACCGCCTCCGGCGGGTGCCATCAACAGGCAGTCCTGGGGACTGAATGTCAGGAGGTGCTTGAATTGTTCCGCAAGCTCGGACCGGTCGCCGGCATTGCTGAATACCGTGGCATCGACCTGCTCACCGAACGGGTCCTGTGCCAGCCCGTAAAAGTCGAGCATTCGCTGGAGTTGATCCGGCATATCCTGCATAGACTGATCTCTGGCGTGTTTGGACCATTAAACCGGGTGCTTCGGCCCCTGTCCAGTGGACGATATCACGGCTGAGAGTGAGAAGTGCAGAAGGCGCTCAGACAAGCTTCCAGTCGAGCCGGATCGAACGTGGACGTAACCGTGGCTCGGCCGAGCGCCTCCAACAGAACCAGGCGCAATTGGCCAGATTCGACTTTCTTGTCTCTGGCCATATGGTTCATGAAACGGTCGGGTGTCATTTGCGGCGGTGGCGCCACCGGCAATCGGGCGGCCGACAGCAGGTTCCTGGCCCGCTCGGTCACTTCGCCGTCAATCCACCCCTGGCGCTGGGAAAGGTCGGATGCCATGACCATACCGGCTGCGACCGCCTCGCCATGCAACCAAAGCCCATAGCCCAGTTCGGCTTCGATGGCATGGCCAAACGTATGACCCAGGTTCAATATGGCGCGAATGCCCTGCTCGGTCTCATCGGCGGCGACGATATCCGCTTTCAATCGGCAGGATCGCGCGATGGCCTGAACCAGGGCATCGGCGTCCTTGGCAAGCAAGGCGTCGATATTGGTCTCTAGCCATTCAAAGAAGTCGGCATCGTGAATGAGTCCGTATTTGATCACTTCCGCCAATCCGGCCGACAACTCGCGATCCGGCAATGTTGAAAGAACGGCGGGATCGATCACGACGGACTTCGGCTGCTTGAATGCGCCGATCATGTTTTTTCCAAGAGGGTGATTGATGCCGGTCTTGCCTCCCACGGAGGAATCCACCTGGGACAGCAACGTCGTCGGTACTTGAATGAAATCGATCCCTCGCTGAAAAGTGGCGGCCGCATAGCCGGTCAGGTCACCGATGACACCGCCACCCAGCGCTATCAGAACCGCCTTGCGACTGATCGAATGCTCCAACAGGAAATCATAGATCCGACCCAGTGTCTCGGCCGATTTGTACGACTCGCCATCCGGCAATGTTAACGACAACAGTCGACGCCCGGACCGTTCGAGGCTGCGTTTGAGCGAGTCAAGGTACAAAGGGGCAATGGTCTCGTTGGTGACAATCACCACTTCCGCATGAGGCACCCGTTCGGACCATTGGTCCTTGCGGTTCATACAGCCGGGTTCGATCAGTATTGGGTAGCTGCGCTCTCCCAACTCGACGGTCAATAGCATCACTTCACGCCTGTTTCAAATGTCGAAGAATGTCACGAACGACGGCCTTGGGAGACAGCCCGTCAGTGTCGATGGTCAAGTGGGCCGTGGTTTCATACAACGAATTGCGCTCAACTGCGAGGGCTCGGAGAACGGCTTCAGGGTCATCCCGTTGCAGTAATGGACGGTTCTTGTCCTTCGCCGTACGGATCAATTGTTGTTCGACCGATGTTTTCAGATACACCACGAATCCGGACGCCTTGAGCAAGCGTCGGTTGTCTTCGCTCAATATGGCACCGCCACCTGTGGCCAACACCTTCGCGGGCTCGCCAAGTAGATCCGCAATGACCTGACTCTCCCGCTCGCGAAAGCCGGCCTCACCTTCCAGGTCAAAAATCCAGGGAATGTTCGCACCCGAACGATCCTCGATCTCCTTGTCGGAATCGATAAAGGGCAAGCTCAGATCGTCAGACAGCAAACGGCCGATGGTGCTCTTACCCGCACCCATCGGCCCGATCAGTATTAGATTGTCAGCTTTCATTGCTTCTTAGTTTGACGCGAGCCCCTCTCTCACCAGTTTCGGTGTAATGAAAATCAGGAGTTCGGTTTTTTCTTCGGAAGTCGAACTGCGTTTAAACAGTGCCCCAAGTACCGGCAAATCACCCAACAACGGTGTTTTGTTGACCGTAGTGACGGCCTCTGTCCGGTATACACCGCCAAGAACCAGAGTTTCACCATTGTCGACCAACACTTGGGTAGTCACCGAGTTCGTGTCGATGGCGTTACCGCCTGCCGCCAGGGAATCCTGGGTTACAATCAAATCCAGAACCATTCTATTGTCGGGTGTGATTTGCGGTGTGACGCGCAGTGACAAGCCGGCATCCCGGAATATCGTTTCACCATCCTCCCCGGTAAAGGGGATGGATTGCCCGGAAATGATGTAAGCCTCCTGGCCATCGGACGTTACAATTTTTGGTTGAGAGACAACCTCTGCCGAACCGCGGGTCTCCAGGGCGGACAGCTCAAGATCCAGCGCATAGTCGAAAGCGGCTACGCCGATCGCAAAGGAGCTGGCATTGCTGTTCGCAGCAGGTAAATCCACTACCAATGCATCCGGGTAGGACATTTCGTAGGATGTTCCGCCAGACGTATTCAAGTCGCTGCCGATACTGCTGGTTTGATCCAGACTACCTGATGCGACGACTGGTGTATCACTGGCGTTGTTCACATTTCCGCCCCATCGAATACCCAACTCCTTGCCGACAGAGGTTCGTGCCGCGACAACTCGAGCTTCGATCAGAACCTGACGCACCGGAACGTCGAATATGCGGATGGCTTCTCGAATACGCTCGAGGTTACTGGCGGTATCCCGCAAAATGAGAGTATTCGTACGCGCATCAACCGAGGCTGAGCCACGACTGGAGAGGAATCCCGAGGATGAGGATCCACCTTCTTCTCCTTCACCATCGGAGCCACCGCCGCCACCGGCTCCAGTTTGAATAACGGACAGGATCTCGGACGCCTTCGCATAATTGATTTGAACAAATTCAGTTACCAAAGGCGCTAGCTGCTCGACCTGTTGCTGAGACTCCAGTTCCAAACGCTCTCGCTCAGCGATCTCTTGAGCTGGAGCCACCAACAGAACATTACCTGTCTGACGCTTGTCGAGCCCTTTCGTCTTCAATACGAGATCCAACGCCTGATCCCAAGGAACGTTCTGCAATCTCAATGTAATGTTTCCGGATATGGAATCGGAAGCCACGAGATTCAAACCCACATAGTCTGCTATCAATTGCAGTACGTTTCGAACCTCGATGTCCTGGAAACTAAGAGACAGTTTTTCACCACTGTACGGAAATTGTTCCTTGAGGCGCGCCTCCGCTTCCTCAGGAGTCAAAGTCTGCACATCTATCGTCATACGATTATCGGCTTGATATGCCAGATAATCGTAGGCGCCATTGATTTCGAGTTCGATAACGGCATCGCCCTCTTCCCGATAGACATTGACGAAGTGGACGGAGGTGGCGAAGTCGACGACATCCAATCGGCGACGCAGTTCGCTGGGCACCTCATAGTCTTCCACTCGAACCATGATATTGTTGCCTCGCTCCACTACGTCGGTCCGGGCTGTATCGTTGGAAAACTCCAGTATTACCTGCCCAGTCCCGGCTTCAGAACGACGAAAGTCAACATTAATCAGTTCATTGGAAGCGGATCTTGAGGCCTGGGTGGTTGAAGCGTTCTCTTGTCCAGCCCCGGTAGACGATTCGTTGGCGGACATAATCATGTCTCCATCAGGATCGCTTACCCCATCCCTGGTATTCGATGAACCGACCAGTTCTTGAGCCCCTTCACCGATCAAGACCTGGACCTTGTTACCCGATACCGCCGTGGCATAAGGAACCAGGGTCGTCAGACTCAGTACTACCCGGGTTCGACCGCTGGAGGAGACAATCGCCGCATTGCGGGTATTCCCCGTACTGATCTGATAATACTTATTGTCCAACAGACTGTTGGTATCACTGAAATCGAGGGAAATCCTTGCGGGATCCTCAATACTGTAGCCAACAGGTGTAGGCGCAGGGCCATCAAATGTGAGCTCCAATTGCGTTCGGTCACCAGACAATGCCATCGCACGAAAATCTGTCAGGGAAACCGAGAAGGCGCTGCAACTCACGAGGGTTGCAACCAGAAATACGACTAATCGACTCAGATTCATCTTCCAACTCATATTTATCACCCTTCGTTCTCCTCGGTCACTCATCCAGGCCCGAGAGAACAATTGCCCTGGGACGTTCGACCCAGTTGTCCTGACCTGATGGCACTATTTCTATTAGGTCGATCTGCGTTTCGCTGATGTTGATGATTTGGCCATGATTCCGGCCCAGAAAATTACCGACCTGGACTCTGTGAATCTCGCCATTGCCATCTCGTATCAACGCCCAGAGAGCCTCTGAATCCAATCCCGTCAAGGTACCAACCATGGCCAGGTTTTCTATACGGAAAGACTCCAGATACTCAGGTACCCGATTCGGATCGGGTCTGACATTGCTTTTTGGTTCCTCACCTTCTTCGCTCTCCACTTCCACCGGACGGGGCACCTCGAACGGAGAGCGTTCACCACTGGCTGTGTAAGATACCAGTTCGAAAGATTTGTATTCAGGCGGGGGCGGTATGCTTCCTGAGGGGCGTGCGTTGACTTCCTCGACGTAATCCCGCAGATCGGCCAGTGGGTCCTCTTGGACACAAGCCGTCAGCAATACCACCACGGGAACTATCCAGCTAACTTGTTTCATTGGCCACCCCCGGGATTGTAACGGTAGGTGCGTGCTTGAATGGTCATGCTCAATGGCGCTTCGGAATTGACACTACCCTGGCCTTGCAAGGAAATATTAAAATCATGAAGCGTCACAATTCGAGGAATCGCCGACATGGCACTGACGAAGTTACCCATTTCATGGTATGAGCCACGAACAGCAATGGTGATCGGAGTCTCGATGTAAAATTCCCTTACCACGTCTGAACTGGGCGTGATCCGGTCGATCTCCAGGCCACTCTGGGTGCCGGTCGTGCTGATGTCGTCCAGTAGCCCGGGCATTTCGGTTTCATCGGGAAGTTGATTGAGCAGTGTGCCAAAAGTCTCTTCCATTTCAGCCAGTTGAGCCTTGAATGCATCGAGATTAGCCACCCGAAATGCCTTGGATTGATATTCCTCTTTTAATGAAGGTTCCCTGCCGGTTGCACGCTCCAGCTCTTGATAAGAATTTTTAATGGCGAACCAATAGAACCCACCTATGATCGCAACTATGACGATCAGTAGAGTAAGCATCTTGATCCCGAGCGGCCAAGACCCCATATTTTCAAAATCAGGGTTGTTATAGTCGAAACGCCTGAATCCGTCCAAAAATTCTTGAAAGGTCATTCATCAGCCTCCGAATTCGGATTGGCGCGTTGGACGCGAAGACTGAAGGTATTTCCGACAACCTCCTGCCCTTCCTTAATAGACTGTACATTGATCAGGAATGCGTTCTGGAACCAGGGTGATGTGTCCAGATTACGAAGAAAATCAGAAATACTTAAAGGCCGGTCGGCCCGCCCACTGATATTAATCGTTGTGCCCTGGCTACTCAGCGAAGTGAAGTAGACTTCTTCCGGTGTCGCTTCCACCAACTCTTCAAATACGTGAACAATAATAGGCCGGTCACCCTGAAGGCTTTGAATCACCTCCATCCGTTCAACCAGCTTTTCACGCTGCTCTCGCAAAGTCCTGATTTCCTCGATCTTCTTGTCCAGATCGGATATTCGCTGTTGAAGGAATGTATTGCGCTGTTCCTGCTGCTGTATCTGAGCCTTCACAGTCTGATTCCAGGACCAACCCGCAGCACCGGCAGCGACAACCACCAACACCAAAACCAGAAGAAACTGCTGTTGTCGTTCCTTGCGGCGTTCTTCACGCCAGGGCCTTAAGTCAATATTTGCCACGTTCAAAACTCCTCAGCGCCAGGCCACAGGCGATCATCAGTGCGGGGGCGTCATTGGTGAGGTTGCTGGCATTGACCTTATTGGAGAGCGTCATGTTGGCGAACGGATTGGCGATCAGGGTATTGGTACCAATCTTTTCTTTCACCATTTGCGCCAGACCCGGGATGGATGACGTCCCTCCCGCCAGAACAATGTAGTCCACATCGTTGAACGGGGAGGCTGCGAAGAAAAACTGCAGTGAACGGCTGACCTGCTGCACGACGGCTTCCTTGAACGGCTCCAGTACCTCGCTGGCGTAATCGTCCGGCAAGCCACCCTGTTTCTTGGCGAGACCGGCCTCGGCCTGGGTCATGCCGTAGCGGCGCATGATTTCTTCGGTCAACTGCTTACCACCAAACAACTGCTCACGAGTGTAGATGGTTTTTCCATCGTTCAAAACACTGAGCGTGGTCATAGTGTGACCGACGTCAACCACCGCGACAGTCAATCCCTCTTCACCGGGAGATTCGAGCTCAGGCAGGAGCAGTTGGAAGGCGCGCTCGAGAGAGAAGGCTTCCACGTCCACGGCGCGGGATTCCAGACCGCCGATTTGCAGGGCGTCTTCACGCAGCTCGACGTTCTCCCGCCGGCAGGCCGCCAGCAGGACGTCCACCAGAGTATCACTCTTGCTGGATGGGCCGATGACATCGAAATCGATCGCCACTTCATCCAGGGGATAGGGGATGTATTGATCCGCCTCGACCTGAATCTGGCTTTCCATCTCTTCGTCGGACATGCCGGCGGTCATCTCGATGGTCTTGGTGATCACCGACGAACCGGACACGGCCACAGCCGCCTGTTTCAACTTGGAGCGGGACTTTGAGACCAATTTACTAATGGCCTCGCCGACACCCTCGACATCGTTGATGTTTTTCTCTACAACGGCATTTTCAGGCAGGGGTTCGACCGCGTAAGCTTCAACACGGTAGCCGTCTGACGTCTGATTGAGCTCCATCAGCTTCACCGAGGTGGAGCTGATGTCGATGCCCAAAAGCCGTTTTTGCTTCTTTTTGAATAGCGAGGCCACAGATGTTTCCCTTCAACGACACGTACTTACGAACGTTTTATAGGTATTTACATTAACTATTACATAACACAATAGACCAATCCGCAATGTATAAAAAGCCTCAATTCTGCCTATAATGTCGCACTTTTGAGGCATTTTTCAGCTAACCCCTTCTTTTAATTGGGAAAACATGAAGTTTCTGGCCAAATCAACCACATTCGTCCTCTGGACAGCGTTCTCTTTAATTTGTGCCCTGGTTCTCATTTCATCCAGCGTCTATCTCTACCTGGTTCCGACGCTGCCTGAGGTCGAGACATTAAAGGACATACAACTCCAGACCCCGATGCGCATCCTGAGTGCGGATAACCGGCTGATCGAGGAATTCGGCGATCAGCGTCGAACACCGTTATCCTTCGAGGAGGTTCCCACCCAGTTCGTGCAAGCCCTGATTGCCGTCGAGGACAGTCGCTTCGAGGAACACTTCGGTGTCGACCCGATCGGGTTCACCCGGGCCGTGCTCACCGTCCTGGCCACGGGCGAGACAGACGGTCCGGGGGGGTCCACGCTCACCCAGCAGGTGGCGCGGAACTTCTTCCTGACCCGGGAAAAGACCATCACCCGGAAGTTCACCGAGATTCTGCTGGCGTTTCAAATGGAGCGCGAGTTGACCAAGGAGGAAATCTTCGAACTTTATGCCAACAAGCACTTCCTCGGCTACCGTTCCTATGGCATCCAGGCGGCGGCGGCCGTTTATTATGGCCGCGACATCAGCGATCTGACATTACCGGAGCTGGCCATGATCGCCGGCCTGCACCAGGCCCCGTCCACCGCCAACCCGCTGGCCAATCCGCAACGGGCCGAGCGGCGACGCAATACCGTCCTCGGGCGCATGCATGAATTGGGCTACATAAGCGACGCAACCTATCGGGAGGCCGCACAAGCCCCATTGACGGCCAGCTATCGAGGTAACCGCCCGGGCATCGAAGCCAACTATGTGGCCGAAATGGTGCGTGATTTCATGATCGAACAGTACGGCGAATCAGCCTACTCGGATGGCTATACCGTCCACACCACCATCAACAGCACCCTCCAGGAAGCGGCCAATCGAGGGGTTCGCAAGTCGTTGCTGGAGTATTCCAAACGCCATGGATATCTGGGTCCGGAAGACCACATACCCGAACAAGGCCAAACGCCCCCGGAAGCCTATGCGCACTGGCGTGAAACCGTGGATGCGACGCCCTCATTCGGGGATTTGACTCCAGCCATCGTGGTGCGAGCCGATGAGGACGAACTCTGGGTCCTGCCCAAGGACCGGCCACTGATGCGTTTACCGTTGTCCGCCATGGACTGGGCCCGCCCGCGCATCAAGGTCGACGAATTTGGACCGGAACCCGAGATCGCGATGCAGGTCGCGGTACCTGGTGATTTGATTCGATTGCATCAGATCGACGGTGAATGGCAACTTGCCCAGATCCCCAACGCCCAGGGTGCTCTGGTCTCGCTCGATCCGCAGGATGGGGCGATCCAGGCACTGACCGGCGGTTTCGATTACTTTCTGTCCAAATACAATCGGGCGGTACAGGCCAACCGCCAACCGGGGTCCAACTTCAAACCCTTCGTGTATGCCGCTGCGCTCGACAAGGGCTACACCCCCGCCACCATCGTCAACGACGCCCCGATTGTACGGGCGGACGCCACCCTCGAAGACGTCTGGCGTCCACGCAACTCCGGGGACCGCTACCTTGGCCCCATCCCCATGCGCCAGGCGCTCTATCAGTCCCGCAACCTGTCCAGCATCCGCATTCTGGACGATATCGGCATCGACTATACTCTGGACTACGCCACGCGTTTCGGATTCGATCGGGCCAAGCTGGCCAACGACATGACGCTGGTGCTCGGCAGTGCGTCCATGTCGCCGCTGGAAATAGCCCGGGGGTACGCGGTCTTCGCCAATGGCGGGTATCGGGTGGACCCCTACTTTATCGCCAGCATCGAAGATGTGAACGGCAATATTATCTATGAAGCCCAACCCGCGGAGGTTTGCCGGAACTGCCCGGAAACCCCGACGCCATACTGGGAAAACGAGTCGGAGCCGGTCGCGGAAACCGACACCGCAGGCGCTTCCGGTGTCGACATCGAGCCTATTGAATTGAATCTGGAAGGAGGTGGTGAGGAATCTCAAACGCAGGTACAGACCGCCCGGAGCCAACGGCGTTACGCATCCCAGGTTATCTCCGAACAAACCGCCTATCTGATCGATTCCATGCTGAAGGATGTCGTGCGGCGAGGCACCGGACGTGTGGCCTACCAGACAATGGGTCGCGAAGACCTGGCCGGCAAGACCGGGACCACCAATGACGCGGTTGATGCCTGGTTCACCGGTTACAATGGCGATTTCGTGACGTCGACCTGGGTCGGCTACGACCAGCAGGTCGGCCTCGGTCGATCGGAATACGGCGGCAAGGCGGCCTTGCCGGGCTGGATCGAATACATGCAAACGGCTCTTAAGGGCGAACCCAGCAATGAACTGCCCCAACCGGTGGGCATCGTTAGGATGCGGATCGATCCGAAAACCGGATTGCTGGCACGCCCCGGTCAAAGCAGCGCTATCTTCGAAATTTTCCGCCAGGATACGGCGCCGACCGAATTCAGCCGTGAAGACGTGACCATCGACTTTTCAGGCGGCGGCGAATCGCAATCCAGTGATTCGGTCTCACCGGCGGAGCTGTTCTAGGCGGGTATCGGCCCTAATCAGGCCGTCATATCGTCAATCACACATAAAAAAGGGGAGTCAGCCACCAGGCTGACTCCCCTTTTATGTACCGGCTAGCGGATCAGGCCTTGTACTGCTCCGGTAGCGGCACGCGGGCCACGCCAGTCTCGACCGCGGCACGAGCCACGGCGCCGGCCACCCGGTTCAGCAGGCGGGCATCCATCGGTTTGGGAATGATGTAGTTGCGACCGAAGGTCCATTGTTCGCCGCCGTAGGCCGCCACCACTTCCGGCAGGACCTCTTCCTTCGCCAGTTCCTTGATGGCGAAGGCGGCAGCCAGCTTCATTTCTTCATTGATCGCGGTGGCGCGCACATCCAGCGCACCGCGGAAAATGAAGGGGAAACCGAGCACATTGTTGACCTGATTCGGGTAGTCCGAACGACCGGTGGCCATCACCAGGTCGTCGCGCGTCGCCAGGGCGAGTTCCGGGCGAATCTCCGGATCCGGATTGGCGCAGGCGAAGACAATCGGGTTGGGCGCCATTTTCTTCAGTTGATCGGCGCTCAACATGTCCGGACCGGACAGACCGAGGAAGATGTCGGCGCCGTCGATGGCGTCATCCAGGGTACGTGCGGAGGTGACCTGATTGGCGAACTCGGCCTTGTATTTGTTCAGGTCATCGCGGCCGCCGTGAATAACACCCTTGCGGTCGATCATCAGGATGTTGTCTTTCGGCATGCCGGCGGAAACCAGCAGGCGGCTGCAGGAAATGGCGGCGGCGCCGGCACCCAGGCAGACCAGCTTGGCATCCTTGATCGATTTGCCCTGGACTTCCAGCGCATTGAGCATACCGGCGACGGTGACGATGGCTGTCCCGTGCTGGTCGTCGTGAAAGATCGGCACCTTGCAGGTTTCGATCAAACGACGCTCGACCTCGAAGCATTCCGGGGCCTTGATGTCTTCGAGGTTGATGCCGCCGAAGCTTTCGGCGATCAGGGAGACGGTCTTGACGATGTCGTCGACGTCTTCGCTGTCGATTTCGATGTCGATGGAGTCTACATTGGCGAACCGTTTGAACAGCAGCGCCTTCCCTTCCATGACGGGTTTGCTGGCGAGCGACCCGAGGTTACCCAGGCCGAGAATGGCGGTTCCATTGGAGATGACGGCCACCAGGTTGCCTTTCATGGTGTATTTGAAGGCGTTTTCCGGATCCTCGGCGATGGCGCGGACCGGCTCGGCGACGCCCGGGCTGTAGGCCAGCGACAGGTGTCGCGAGGTTTCCGCCGGTGTGGTGATTTCTATGCTCAACTTACCGGGACGGGGCAAGGAATGATACTCAAGCGCATCGCGCTTTAAATCGTCTGACATGATCGATTCCACTTATTGTTATGGCGAGAGGTAGGTAGTGCCCGCAAGCATAACCAACGGCATGAGGCGGCTCAAGCGAAGGATGGCGAGGATACCGCACGACAGTGTTGAACGCTGCGCAAGAACAGACTTGGCAACGTCAGGGTTACTCATTATTCGGAGACAGGAATCCGCCAGGATGGCCGGGTAGGGCCCCCAGGGTCGCGGTGAATACATCCATGTACGCTAGACCGCAGCATCCCTGCTGCGCACTACCCTGGATGACCCTACCCGGCCACTCTGGCTCATTACAGGGGCTGTTCATGCACACACAAAAAAGCCCGGCACGAGGCCGGGCTTTCGGATTCACTGGAGTCAGTGAGCGTGCAGAGATTACTTGCCGATTTTGCGAGCGCCAAAGCGGGACTTGAAGCGGTCGATACGGCCGCCGGAATCAACGATCTTCTGCTTGCCGGTGTAGAAGGGGTGGCAAGCGGAGCAAACGTCCAGGTGCATTTCACCGCCACGGGTGGAACGGGTTTTGACGACGTTGCCGCAGGAGCAGTTCGCGGTCAGTTCCTGGTACTTGGGATGGATATCAGCTTTCATGGGTCACCTCTGCTGTGCCGCCACCCGGTCTTGCCGGGCACCGCACTTTGACGTAAGAATCTGCTTCGGGGCACAATGCATGGCTTTTCCAGGACCGGCCCCAAAATTGGGAGCGCAATCATACCAGAGTCTGATCGATTGACAACCACTCTCGCCAGTACCGTCACCATCGCCGATATCGTTGTTCCCGGGCCTTTCCAGGCGCCCTTGAGTTATTGTTTGCCACCGTCCGGTGAGGTTCTCCCCGGGCAGCGGGTTCGGGTTCCGCTGCGCAAGAAGACAGTAGTGGGGCTGGTGACCGGTAAGCGCCAGGTTTCGGAAGAAGAGGCCGGACGTTTGAAGCCGGTTGAGGCGATTCTGGATGAGGAACCCTTGGTGGGGGCATCCTTACTGGCCATTGCCGATTGGATCAGCCGCTACTATTTATACGATGCCCACAGTGCCTACTTGCTGGCCTTGCCCGCCACCCTGCGCAATGGCGATGCGGCCGCATTGGCCGAGGAGGAACAGGTAGCGCTGACCGTTGCCGGGGAGCACCTGGAACCCGGTCAATTGAAGGGCGAGCGCCAGCAACAAGCCCTGTCATGGCTTCAGGCACATGGTCCGGGCACTCCCTCCGAACTGCGTTCCCAGGGCATTCAACGACCGCATTGGCAGGGGCTGGTGAAAAAACGCCTGGCTCGAACCGAGGCCGCGAGTGCTTCTCCCAGAACGCCTGTCGGCGAGCTCAAACAGCCCCCGCTACCGCTCAATGACGATCAGCAGGCCGCGCTCGACGCACTCCGGATCGGCCAGTTCAACGCCTTGTTACTCGAAGGCATCACCGGCAGCGGCAAGACCGAAGTCTATCTGCAGGCGATGGCCTCGGTGCTGAACGCCGGCCAGCGGGTTCTGGTTCTGGTTCCCGAAATCGGCCTGACCCCCCAGACCCTGGCCCGCTTCCAGCAGCGATTCGGCGACAAGCTGGTCGCGCTGCACAGCGGCCTCAACGACCGGCAGCGCCACAACGCCTGGTTGCGTGCCAAAACTGGCGAAGCGGCGATTGTGCTCGGCACCCGCTCGGCGGTAATGACACCCATTCCGGACCTGGGCCTGATCGTCGTCGACGAGGAGCACGACAGCTCCTTCAAACAACAGGACACACTGCGCTACCACGCCCGGGACGTCGCCATCTATCGGGCTCGCCAATCCGGCATTCCAGTGATCCTGGGCTCGGCGACACCCTCGCTGGAATCCCTGCACAACGCGCAATCGGGCCGATATCGCCATGCCCGCCTGCAACAACGGGCCCAGGGTCACCGACTGGACCGGCTGGAAACCATCGACATGCGTCGCCAGCAGCACCAGGACGGTCTCTCGGAACGCCTGGTCCACAGAGTCCGCCAACACCTGGACAGCGGCAACCAGGTCCTGCTGTTCCTCAACCGGCGCGGCTACGCCCCGTCCTGGTTCTGCACCGCCTGTGGCTGGATGGCCGACTGTCCCTTCTGCGACGCCCGTTTGACCTACCACCGCAGCCGCCACATGACCCTGTGCCACCACTGCGGCTACCAGGCCCGTCCCGAAACCACCTGCCCGGACTGCGGATCGCACGAACTGATGCCGCTCGGCGCCGGTACCGAACGCGCCGAAGAAGCCCTCGGCCAATTGTTCGGCGACGTCCCCATCATCCGTTTCGACCGGGACGCCATCACGTCCGCCAAAACACTCGATGCCCAGCTGTCGCGCACCCAAGAAGCCGGACCGGCCATCCTGGTCGGCACCCAGATGCTGGCCAAAGGCCACCATTTCGACCGCGTCACCCTGGTCGGCATTCTCGACATGGACGCCGGCCTGTTCAGCGCCGACTTCCGGGCACGCGAAAAAATGGGTCAACTGCTCATCCAGGTCGCCGGCCGCGCCGGACGGGGCGAACGAGCCGGAGAAGTCGTCCTGCAAAGCTGGCACCCCGACCACCCCTTCTTCGAACCCCTGCTCAACCAGGACTATGCCTCCTTCGCCCAGCAACTGCTGACCGAACGCGAACGCTCCGGCCTACCCCCCTTCGGCTACCTCGCCTGTCTGCGCTCCGACAGCGCCTACCCGAAGCGCGCCGAACAGTGGCTCGGAGAAATGGCCGAGCGCCTGCTCGCCACCGGCGAGGTCCGCGTCTTCGGCCCCCTGCCCGCCATCCTCTCGCGCCGGGCTGGGAAGCACCGTTTCATCCTCCTGGTCCAATGCCAAAGCCGAGCCCGACTGCACGCCGTACTCGAACCACTGGTTCGGGACTACCCCCGGCAGCATCGCCAGGTGAGCTGGCATTTGGATATCGACCCGATCGATTTGATGTAAAGCACTGAAGCTTAAGAGGAATCGTTGATGGCTAGCGCCGGGGGCCGGGTAGGCCTGTTCGGGGATGTCGGCCGCCAGGACGGCGGCCGTCAAGCCCCCATGGACGGGTTCACGGCGACCCCGAACAGGCCTACCCGGCCGCCGGTGCGGGTTCCTGGCAACACACGAAACCCGAGCAAGGTGGAGCCCAAAGCCCTATTCGTGGATAATGCGCACCTCACAGAACACATCACCGACCGCCCGGTCGGTCAGCACTCACCTACGGAGTTCCAACACCGATGAAAGAACAGGTTGCCGAGTTACTGGGTCAAGCCGTCGATCAGTTGAAGGCCAAAGGCACGATTCCGGGCGACCACCCCGTGCGCATCATGGTCGACAACACCCGAGACAAAACCCACGGCGACCTGGCCAGCAACCTGGCGCTGACCCTGGCCAAGCCCTGCGGCCAAAAACCGCGCGACCTGGCCGAAGCGATCATCGAATCCCTGCCGGATAACACCCTGATCAGCAAGGTCGAGATCGCCGGCCCCGGTTTCATCAACTTCTTCCTGGCCAGCGACTCCGTCGCCGAAATCGTCGGCGACATCTTGGAGCAAGGGTACGACTTCGGCCGCAACACCAGCGGCCAGGGCGAAAAAGTCCAGGTCGAGTTCGTCTCCGCCAACCCCACCGGCCCCCTGCACGTCGGACACGGCCGGGGCGCCGCTGTCGGCGATTCCCTGTGCCGCGTCATGGACGCCAACGGTTGGAACGTCACCCGCGAGTTCTACTACAACGACGCAGGTGCCCAGATCAACAACCTGGCCCTGTCCGTCCAGGCCCGCGTAAAAGGCCTGACACCGGACGACCCGAGTTGGCCGGAAGACGGCTACCGGGGTGAATACATCATCGACGTCGCCAACAGCTACAAGGCCAAAGACACCATCGACGCCGACGACCAGCACGTTACAGGTTCGGGCGACCCGGATGACCTCGAGGCCATCCGTCACTTCGCCGTCGCCTATCTGCGCCGCGAACAGGATTTGGACCTCAAAGCCTTCGGCGTCGAATTCGACGTCTTCTTCCTCGAATCCTCGCTGTACACCGAGGGCAAGGTCGAGGCCACCGTCCAGCAACTGATCGACAACGGTCATACCTACGAAAAAGACGGCGCACTCTGGCTGAAAACCACCGAATTCGGCGACGACAAAGACCGCGTCATGCGCAAGAAGGACGGCAACTACACCTACTTCCTGCCGGACGTCGCCTACCACAAAGACAAATTCGAGCGCGGCTTCAAGCGCGTTATCAACGAACAGGGCGCCGACCACCACAGCACCGTCACGCGTGTCCGCGCCGGCCTGCAGGCCCTGAACGAAGGCATTCCCGAAGGCTACCCGGACTATGTACTGCACCAGATGGTCCTGGTCACCAAAGGCGGCGAAGAAGTCAAACTCTCCAAGCGCGCCGGCAGCTACGTCACCCTGCGAGACCTGATCGACGAAGTCGGCCGCGACGCCACCCGCTACTTCCTAGTCTCACGCCGGGCCGACTCCCAGTTGACCTTCGACATCGACCTGGCCCGCAGTCAGAGCAACGACAACCCGGTCTACTACATCCAGTACGCCCACGCCCGGATCTGCGCCGTACTTGGCAAAGCCAGTCAGGACGACCTGGACAACATCACCACCTCCGGCGTCGCCGCCCTCGGCGAACTGGAACTGGACGATGAACGCGAACTGGTCACCCAGCTGCGTCGCTACCCCGAGGTTGTCCAACACGCTGGCCAGACACTCGAACCCGCCGTGATCGCCACCTACCTCAAGGAACTGGCGTCCATCTTCCACGGCTACTACAACAACCACCGCATCCTGGTCGACGACCCCTCCGTCATGATGGGCCGCCTTGCCCTGTCCGCCGCCATCAGGCAAGTCCTCGCCAACGGCCTCGACCTGCTCGGCGTCGGCGCTCCGGAGCAGATGTAACATGGCCCGGGACTTCGCCAGCAAACGACAACCGGAACCCGAGCGCAGCCGAGTACCCGGCTGGGTCTGGGTGTTCACCACCCTGACCGCCGTCGCCTTCGTCGGGTTCCTCTACTACCTGACTCAGATTCCCTCGGATGGATCATCCGGGGCCGACGCTGTTCGTAAAGAAGTCCAGAACCTCACGCAGCAACCCAAAACCCAATCCGAGCCCAAGCCGGAGCAAAATACCGAACCCAAGACCAGCGACGACACCACCCGCAGCCTCGAACAGGCCTTTGAGTTCTACAAACTGCTCAAAGACGACGAAGTCCCCGTCATCCTGCCCGAGCCCAAAACTCCCGGCGCCGACCAACCCGGCACCGACGCCCCCAAAACCACCGTGCCCGAAGGCGGCAAACGCTGGATCATCCAGGTCGCCTCCTTCAGCCAGGTCGCCGACGCCGACCGCCTGCGCGCCGAACTCATCATCAACGGCCTCACCGAAACCCACCTCGCCACCGTCGAACTGGGTGATCGCGGCACCTACCACCGCGTCATGGTCGGCCCGTTCGAGAACCGATCGAGATTGAACAAGGCTCAGGATATTCTGGTGGGGTTGAATCATGAGGTGATGGTTCGGTCGTTGGATTGATCGCCATCCATGGCAATCGTTGGTTGAGGAGTCTCGGATCGAGGTCGCGCACAGCGTGCGCTCCTACGATGTCCTGATTCACGAATTTCACACGATGACTACCGCCCGGTCCCCACGCCAAACAAGCCTACCTCCGAGACGCTTAGTAGAAAGGAATGTCGTTGGTTATGTAACCACGGATCCGAGCGCCCGGCGGAGGGGTGGCCCTGCCGAGGGATATCCGAGGCATGGATGCCGAGGCTAAGTCCCCATGGATGGGTTCACGACGGCCCTCGGCAGGGCTACCCCTCCTCCGGGTGCGGACCACTGGCACCTACCCAGCCAACCACTGGCACCCAAGCCAAAAGTAACCTCCCAACCAGCTTCGCCTTTGAATTCCCCACCCCGTCCCCATCTAGGCGAGTGAAGCCAACAAAGGAACACAACACCACATGACAACCATCGTATCTGTGCGCCGCGACGACCAGGTCGTTATCGGCGGCGACGGTCAAGTCTCCCTGGGTAACACCGTCATGAAAGGCAACGCCCGCAAAGTCCGTCGGCTCTATCACGAAAAGGTCATCGCCGGCTTCGCAGGCGGCACTGCGGACGCCTTCACCCTGTTCGAGAAATTCGAAGGGCACCTGCAGCAACACAGCGGCCACCTCACCCGCGCCGCCGTCGAACTCGCCAAAGAATGGCGCAGCGACCGCGCCCTGCGACGCCTGGAAGCCATGCTCATCGTCGCCGACAAAGAAAGCACCCTGGTCATCTCCGGCACCGGCGACGTCGTCGAGCCCGAACACGGCATCGTCGCCATCGGCTCCGGCGGCAACTTCGCCCTGGCCGCCGCCCGAGCCCTGTCCGAGAACACCGAGATGAACGCCGAAGACATCGCCCGTCGCGCCCTGGACATCGCGGCCGACATCTGCGTCTTCACCAACCACAACGCCGTATACGAATCCCTGTGAGAGGTCTGTGATGTCGACCATGACTCCCCGTGAAATCGTCCATGAACTGGACAAATTCATCATCGGCCAGGACAAGGCCAAACGCGCCGTTGCCATTGCCCTGCGCAATCGCTGGCGCCGTATGCAGCTCGACGAGACGCTGCGCGACGAAATCACCCCGAAAAACATCCTGATGATCGGTCCGACCGGCGTCGGTAAAACCGAAATCGCCCGTCGCCTGGCCAAATTGGCCAACGCCCCCTTCATCAAGATCGAAGCCACCAAGTTCACCGAGGTCGGCTACGTCGGCCGGGACGTTGAAAGCATCGTGCGCGATCTGGTCGAAACCGGCATCAAGATGCTGCGCGAACAGGAAATGCAGCGCGCCCGCCCACGTGCCGAGGACGCCGCCGAGGATCGCATCCTCGACATCCTGCTGCCGCCAGCGCGCGACAGCCACTACGGCGATGCCAGCGACGACAAGCCCAAAACCGACAGCAGCACCCGCCAGATCTTCCGTAAAAAGTTGCGCGAGGGTGAACTGGACGACAAGGAAATCGAGATCGAGATCGCCGAGCCCAACATGGGCGTCGAAATCATGGCGCCTCCCGGCATGGAGGAGATGACCAGCCAGTTGCAAAACATGTTTTCCAACATGGGTGGGCAGCGCAAGACCAAAAAGCGCAAGCTCAAGGTGAAGGACGCCTACAAGCAATTGGTCGACGAAGAAGCCGTCAAGCTGGTCAACGAGGAAGAGTTGAAGCAAAAAGCCGTTAAATCGGTGGAACAGAACGGCATCGTCTTCCTCGACGAAATCGACAAGATCGCCAAGAGCGACCAGCGCACCGGCGGTGAAGTCAGCCGCGAAGGCGTCCAGCGCGACCTGTTGCCGCTGATCGAAGGCAGCACCGTCTCCACCAAATACGGTATGGTCCGCACCGACCACATCCTGTTCATCGGCAGCGGCGCCTTCCACTTCTCCAAACCCAGCGACCTCATCCCGGAGCTGCAGGGCCGATTACCGATTCGTGTCGAACTGGATGCCCTGACCCCGGACGATTTCAAGCGCATCCTCACCGAGCCCGACTACTGCATCACCGATCAGTACAAAGCCCTGATGGGCGCCGAAGGCATGACCGTCGAATTCACCGAGGATGCCATCGACGCCCTCGCCAAGACGGCTTACCAGGTCAACGAGAGCACCGAAAACATCGGCGCCCGTCGCCTGCACACCATCATGGAGCGTCTGTTCGAGGATCTTTCCTTCCGCGCCAGCGAATTGAGCGGTCAAAGCCAGACCATCGATGCCGCTTACGTGAATCAATTCCTGGGCGAACTGGCTCAGGATGAAGACCTCAGCCGCTTCATCCTCTAACCCGGCTTGACAGGAGCGTACACCATGACCCAGGCCCCGAAGTCGATCAAATACCGACGCGAAGATGCCGAGTTGCACCTGATCTGGCCGGACGGCACCGAACACCGCCTCAGCGCGGAGTTCCTGCGCGTCCACTCCCCCTCGGCGGAGGTTCGGGGCCATGGAGTCGGACAGGAGGTTCTCCAGTTGGGTAAAAAGGACGTCGCCGTCCTGAAGCTGGAACCGGTCGGACGTTACGCCCTGAAGATCGTCTTCGACGACGGCCACGACTCGGGCCTCTACGACTGGGGCTACTTGCGTACCCTGGGCGACGAGAAAGACGCCTACTGGGAGCGCTACCTCAAACGACTCGAGGAAGCCGGACAAAGTCGGGAGCCTCTGTTTATCAAGGCCCGACAGTTGTAGGTTTGCTTCAGTGGCTAGGCGTTTTGGTGGCTGGGTTGGCATTGTTGCCATTGGTCAGCGGCGGCTGCCGGGTAATGCCCTCAGGGGTCGCCGTGAATACGTCCATGTAGGCTTGGCGGCCGCATCCATGCGGCCGACATCCCCTGATGGCATCACCCGGCATCCGCCGCTCGATTCAGTGCCACCTACACCATACCTTTTAACGTAGGTTGGATTAGCTCGAAGAGCGTAATCCAACAATCCATCCCTACTTCCCTACCTTATTCATTGCCCTGGTTTGTATTTGTCGGATTACAACCCTTAGCCTTATCTGACTTGAGATTTCATTCAAAATAAAACCTTGAGCGCCTGTATGGGAGTGGATGGCTCCAAAGGTAGTGGTCGGGGATCGGGATACTTTGGAAGGGGCATCAGAGCCATGGATGGCGAGGCTAAGCGTCCATGGATGGATTCACAGCGGCCCCTGGAAGAGTATCCCGGTTCCCGAACACGGGCCACAAGCACAACAACCCAATCAACCACGGACCATTTGGGCTTTACCCCCGGATGCTTTAGCATTGCCCGGTCTATTCAATCGGCCTGCGGATGATGAAATACCGAGACCTGCGTGACTTTCTGGACGGCCTGGAACAGCGAGGCCAGCTTAAACGGATTCAACAATCCGTCGATCCCCACCTCGAAATGACCGACCTCTGCGACCGGGTGCTGCGACAGGAAGGCCCCGCCCTGCTGTTCGAAAACCCGACCGGCTACTCCATGCCCGTGCTCGGCAACCTGTTCGGTACTCCCGAACGCGTCGCCCAGGGCATGGGCGCGGACTCACTCGAAGATCTGCGTGAAATCGGTCGTATGCTGGCCTACCTCAAGGAACCCGATCCGCCGAAAGGCCTGAAGGACGCCTGGGGCAAGCTGCCTCTGGTAAAAAAAGTCATGTCCATGGCCCCAAAAACCGTCCGCAACGCCCCCTGTCAGGAAGTCGTCTTTGAGGGCCCCGACGTGGACCTGGGCACATTGCCGGTCTGGACCTGCTGGCCCGGGGACGCGGCACCCCTGATCACCTGGCCGCTGGTCATCACCCAGGGACCGAACGGCGGCCGCACCAACCTCGGCATTTACCGCCAACAGGTCATTGGCCGCAACAAGTTGATCATGCGCTGGCTCGCGCATCGCGGTGGCGCGTTGGACTTCCAGGCCTGGCAGCAGGAAAAACCGGGCGAGCCCTTCCCGATCGCCGTCGCCCTGGGTGCCGACCCGGCGACCATTCTGGGCGCCGTGACCCCGGTTCCGGATACACTGTCCGAATACGCCTTTGCCGGCCTATTGCGTGACAGCCGCACCGAACTGGTCAAATGCAAGACGCACGACCTGATGGTCCCGGCCAGCGCCGAAATCGTACTCGAAGGCTACCTGCACCCGGGTGAGACCGCCGACGAAGGTCCCTATGGCGACCACACCGGGTACTACAACGAAGTCGAAACCTTCCCGGTCTTCACCGTCGAACGCATCACTCATCGGGAAAACCCGATCTACCACTCCACCTACACCGGTCGTCCGCCGGATGAGCCAGCCGTACTCGGCGTCGCACTGAACGAAGTCTTCGTACCGATTCTGCAGAAGCAGTTCCCTGAAATCGTCGACTTCTATCTGCCGCCCGAAGGCTGCTCCTACCGCATGGCCATCGTCAGCATGAAAAAGCGCTACGCCGGCCACGCCAAACGCGTCATGATGGGCGTCTGGTCGTTCCTGCGGCAATTCATGTACACCAAATACGTGATCGTCGTCGACGACGACGTGAACACCCGCGACTGGAAAGACGTCATCTGGGCCATCACCACACGCATGGACCCCACGCGCGACACCGTCCTGATCGACAACACCCCCATCGACTACCTCGACTTCGCCAGCCCCGTCCCCGGCCTTGGCTCCAAAATGGGGCTCGACGCCACCAACAAATGGCCCGGCGAAACCGACCGCGAATGGGGACGCCCCATCATCAAAGACCCCGACGTGTCCGCCAGAGTTGACAGCCTGATGACCGAACTGGGGCTCTAAGCCCCGGTAACCACACCCTTTATTGATCTCCATCAGCTGACAAAGCGGATTTCTTTCATTATAATCTTGACCAATCAGTCAACTTTTATAGGAGCAACCACATGAACTGGTTGGAAATCTACGGCTACCTCGGCTCAGTCCTCATCGCTGTGTCACTCATGATGGCCGACATCTACAAACTGCGCTGGATCAACCTCGTCGGCGCCGGCGCCTTCGCCAGCTACGGCCTGCTGATCGGCGCCTGGCCCGTCGCTGCCCTGAACGGCTTTATCGTCCTCATCGACATCGTCCACCTGTGGCAACTCTACCGAAAACCCAAAGCCGCCCGGTCCGAAGTCGAATTCCAGGTTGCCGACGCCTACGTCCAAACCGTCCTCGCCGCCACACTGCCGCAAATCGACGGACTGGCCGCCAATGAACGGATCCGGGTCACCTTCGAAGGCACTCAACCGGTCGGGTTCGAAGTACTGGAAGAACAACCCCATTACCCTGCGACGGCAGAAAAACTCGCGGCTTGATCCAATCTGATTTTGGATCGCTTGCGAGCTTCGTAACCACTGATTCGAGTGCCAGAGATCGGCCATGCTCTGGAGGGGGTATCTGAGGCATGGATGCCGATGTTTAGCGCCCATGGATGGGTTCACAGCGGCCCCCGGAGGAGCATAGCCGGTCTCTGGCACGGAACACGGGCACCCAAGACTACTGGCAACAAACCAAGAACAACCCCGGAACGCCCAAAACCGACCACCCCATGGCCCCATCGGAAACTCACTGTGTATAATGTCCATTGACATAAACCAACCGGAGAGTTTCCGTGACCGAGCACGCCCTGACCACCGCCACCCTGCACGACCTCAAAAAACTCAGCGGCGGCGTCTGGCTGGTCCAACTCAAACCCCTCGAACCCTACCCTTTCGAAGCCGGCCAACATACCGAACTCAAGATCCAGGGCTTCAACGACCTCTACTACACCATCGCCTCCGCCCCCGACAGCCCCTGCATCGAACTGCACATCCAGTCTGGCACGCCCCAGGCGGACGCCCTGATCGACTGGCTTAAAAACGCCGACGCCGTCCAGCTCGCCCCGGCCGCCGGCGACACCCGGCTCACCACATTGCCCGACGAGGCCGGCCCGCTATTACTGATCGCCTCGGGCACCGGTTTCAGCCAAGTCAAATCCATCGCCGAAGACCTGATGGGCCACAACAGCCAGCGCCAAATCCACCTGTACTGGTCCGGCTACCGCCTCAGCCAGCTCTACATGCTGCAAAAAGCCGAAGCCTGGGCCGACCAGCACGACAACCTGCACATGTCCGCACTGATCTCCGAACACAGCCACTGGGAAGACAAACACCAGATGCTGGTGCACAGCATCCTCGGCGATCACAGCGACCTGGACCGCTGCCAGGCCATCTGCTGCGGCTCCCCGGCCATGGTCTACACCGTCTACGACGCCCTGTGCGCCGAAGGGCTGCGACCGAACGCCATGCTCAGCGACGTCTTCCACTACGCCCCCCGGCCCGCCTCGGAACAACAAAAACAAGGAGTCTGACCATGAACACCGCGGAAGTGCTGAAAATCTTCGGACTCGAACCCCGTGAAACCCGCATCTACCTGGCTCTGCTTCAATCCGGCCCGGCTTCGATTCGCGACATCGCCGACCGCGCCGGCATCAACCGGGGAACGACCCACGAACTGCTGAAACGCATGCAGCAAAAAGGCGTGGTCAGCTATTTCCCCAAGGGCAAGCGACGCCACTTCAGCGCCGAACCACCACAACGATTGAAAGAATTGGCGCTGAATCACCAGCAGCAGGTCACCGAGGCGATGGAATTGCTGGACGACAAGGTGATACCGGAACTGAGTCACCTGAGGCCGGCGACCGGTAATGCGGATGTCCACTACTACGAGGGCGACGACGGCATCGAACTGGTACTGAAAGACATTTTGTCGACGGTGAGCGAGCAGGAAACACGCAGTTACTGCATCTACTCCGCCAAGGCGATCCGGAAATACCTGTACCGCCCCTTTCCGAACTACACCCGCCAACGGGTAAAGCTGGGCATCAACGTGAAGGTCATCGCGATCGGCGAGGGTGGCGAAGAAGCGCCGTTGGCGGACCGCAAATGGATCAACGAAAAATCCAGCGACCGCGCCGGCAGCTACATCGCCATCTATCCCCCGAAGTTGGCGATGATCTCCCTGAGCCACGGCGACCTGCCAACGGCGGTGGTCATCAACTCTCCCACCATCGCCAACACCCAACAGGTCATTTTCAATACTCTGTGGGAGACTCTCTAGTCTCAAAACGCTGCCAATGGGCTATTTTGTGCCTGGGTTGTATCTTGCTTAGACGCCTTGGGTGACATAGGCCCGTGCCACCGCACTATTCACATTCCAAAACATCGATGGAACTTCACAAAGCAATGGATACTTCCACTAGGTAATCGAAAGCGAAAGAAAAACCGAGAGAGGCCTCTCGCCAAATTCAGTCGGACGAAAGGATAGAAAGTCTTCTTTAGTATCGAGCCACGGATCGTTCAGGCTGGGGTGGGGGTAGTGGTTTTCGGGGATGTCGGCCGCAGGGATGCGGCCGCCAAGCCTACATGGACGTATTCACGGCGACCCCGAAGACTACTACCTCCATCCCAGCCCCTGGCACAATAGGACAATTAGCCAGGGTCAAACGGAAGGCTCCAGGCCATCAAAACTGAACCCGTCAGGCAGCAGCTCTTCAGCCGTCCACTCTTTGAACGACACGCCATCGTTCGTCGCCCAGACACGCGCATCGGCGGGCAGGAACTCGGCGATGACCTGGCGACAGCCGCCGCAGGGCGAAAACAAGCGGTCGCCGGGCATGTAGATCACCAGTTCGCGGATCTCACCGGGGCGGACACCAGCGGCCGCAGCGGCGCCGATGGCGTTGCGTTCGCCGCACATGCCCAGCGGGTAAGAGCGGTTCTCGACGTTGCAGCCGGTGAACACCCGGCCGTCGGCCGTCTTCAATGCCGCGCCGACCGGGAAGTCGCTGTAGGGCACATAGGCGTGGGCGGCCACCGTCCGGGCCGCCGCCTTCAGTTTGGGGTCGAGCGTGGTCATTCGTCCAGATCCAGGGTCGCATCCAGCGTAAGCCGGATCATGTCATTGAACGTCGTCTGGCGCTCGTCGGAGGTGGTGGCTTCACCCCGGGTGATGTGGTCGCTAACGGTCAGCACGGTCAACGCCTTGGCACCGAATTCGGCGGCGACACCGTAGAGGCCGGCCGCTTCCATGTCGACGGCGAGAACGCCCATTTTCTCGAGAGTGGACATCAGCGTCGTGTCCGGAGAGTAGAACAGGTCGGACGTGAAGATGTTGCCGACGCGCACGTCGATGCCGGCTTTGCGGGCCGAGGCGACGGATTTTTCCAGCAGGCCGAAGTCGGCCAGGGCGGCGAAGTCGTAGCCATTGAGGCGAAGGCGGTTGACGCCCGAATCGGTGCTGGCGCCCATGGCGATGATGACGTCACGCAGCTGGATGTCCTGGGAGATGGCGCCGCAGGTGCCAACACGGATGAGGTTGCGGACGCCGTAGTCGGTGATCAGTTCCTTGGCGTAGATGGACATGGAAGGAACACCCATGCCCGACCCCATGATGGAAATCGGCTTGCCCTGGTAGGTACCGGTGAAGCCGAACATGTTGCGCACGTCGGTCACCTGACGAACGTCGTCGAGAAAATTCTCGGCGATGAACTGGGCCCGCAGCGGGTCACCCGGCATCAGGACGGTCTTGGCGAAGTCGCCCGTCTGGGCGTTGATATGGGGAGTGGGCATGAGCACCTCTTAATTTCTGACCAATCGTTCAAGTTTTGGCACTATAGCGAATCTCGACAGCCAAGCCAAGCACCGTGAATACTGTTGAGGGAGGGGAGGATAACCGGTTTGCGTGTGAACGGAACAGACGCGTTCAACGTCTCGGCAGCAGCACCGCGGCCTCCAGGCCGCCGCCAATGCGGTTGCGCAGCTTGAGCTGGCCGCCGTGGGCATGAGCGATGTTACGGGCGATGCTCAAGCCCAGGCCCGCGCCGCCGGTGTTGCGGTTGCGCGAAATCTCCAGTCGCACATAGGGTTCGAACACCTTGCTTAACTGGTTCTCGGGTATGCCGGGACCGTTGTCGACGACATAGATCTTCAGTTCCTGGCGGCTGTCGACGACATCGAGCCGGACATGGGTCCCGTAAAAGGCGGCGTTGTGGACCAGGTTCGACAGACAGCGTTTCAGCGCCAGCGGTTTACCGAAAAAGGGCCGCTGCGCCCTTCCCTGAATCTGCAGGTCGTAACCGATCAGGTCCAGGTCGTCTTTCAGGGTTTGCACCATCTGGTTGATGTCGATCGGATGGGTTGCCTCGTGAACGTCGGTACTGCGCCCCAGGTCGAGGGCGCCCTTGACCATGCCTTCGAGCTCTTCCAGATCCTTGATCATCTTGGTCTTGACCGACGAATCATCCTCCATCATTTCGGCCCGTAAACGCAGGCGAGTGATGGGCGTTTTCAGATCGTGCGAGATGGCCGAAAACATCCGTTCCCGGTCATCGACGAAGCGCAGCACCCGCTCCTGCATCAGGTTGAAAGCCCGTGCGGTCTCTTTCACTTCCCGGGTCCCTGTCTCGTCCAGCGGAGCCAGATGGATGTCCGTCCCCAATTGGCGGGCGGCCGAGGACAGATTGCTGAGCGGTCGGGTCAGCCAGCGCACCACCACCCAGAGGATGGCGACCAGGATGATCATCAGCGTCGCCAGGAACAGCAATTGCCCTTTGTCGAGGTATTCGGTTTCGCTCAGGAAATAGGGGTCGGGCAGTAAACCGGCGAGGTACAACCATTCGGTCTCTCCAACCGGCACCTGGGCGACGATGACCGGTGGCGGATCGGGCTCCAGAATCAGCGTGTTCTGAGCCCAGCGTGGCGGCAGATCGACCAGACGGATGTCGTTCTTGTAGACGTTCAGGAATCGGGGATCGGCGAATTCGACGTGCAGGTCGGCCAGACGCTGACCCAGTTTTTCTTCGACCGCTTGGTTGAAGTCGGTCAGAAAGCGCTGTTTCGCCGCTGAATTGCGTATGGGCTCTACATCGATGAATTCATCATTGATCGATACCAGAAACCGGGAGCCGCCCATATCCCGCAGCTGATTGATGATGATGTGTCGGTAATCGCGTGGGTAAGCGCGAATGAACTCCATGGTCGACCCCATGGAAAACGCCAGATCCCGCGCCATGGACTCGCCCTGCTCCTGGCGCTGCAACTCCAGAAAATACAGCCAGACGTAGTTGCTGATGGTAAAGGCGCTGATCAACCCCAACACCATCAGCACCAGCAACCGGCTATAAAGCGATGAGAACCGGAAGCGCATGGTCAGTCGGTAACCACCGGCACCGTCAGGATGTAGCCGGCCCCGCGCACGGTCTTGATCAGCTGGGGGGACTTGCCGTCATCGTGTAACCGGCTGCGCAGTCGGCTGATCTGGACATCGATGGAACGATCGAATGGCGAGGAATCACGGCCGCGCAGATGATGGCTCAAATCGTCACGACTGAGCACTTCACCCGGCCGGGAGAGAAACAGCTGCAACAAGTTGAAATCCGCACCGTTCAGGGATTGAACATCGCCGTCCGGGTCGGTCAGCTCGCGGTTGGTCAGGTCAAGGTGCCAATCGCCGAAGCGGATTTTATGGGCACTGTCCAGCGCATGGCGTTCGCCACCGTCTTCGTAGCGCCGCAGCACGGCCTTGATTCGGGCCAACAACTCGCGCGGATTGAAGGGTTTGCCGACATAGTCGTCCGCGCCCAGCTCCAGACCGATAATACGATCGGTCTCGTCGGAGCCGGCGGTCAGCATGATGATGGGCACCTTGGATTTGGCGCGCACCTCCTTGCACAGGGTGAAACCGTCGTCGCCGGGCATCATGATGTCCAGCACCATCAGGTCGAACCGTTGCGCGGGCCAGAGTTGGTGCATTTGCTGACCATCGGCGGCGCTGGAGACGGCAAAGCCGTTTTTTTCCAGATATTCTTTCAACAGGTCACGGATGTCTTCGTCGTCATCCACAACCAGGATGCGCTTTTGTTGTTCTGACTGCATCTCTGATCCATTATTTCGATTACTGCATGAGAAGTCCGGTCTGACCGGCCGCCAAAGTGTACCCCGAGCCGGGTGTCCGCTTTGTAACAAAGTATAACAGTCATAACGCAGTACGCCCGCCCGACACCGCACCCGGTGAATCCGATGTTCAATGGTTCGGGACAACGGCCGATATCGACTACACTTGGGACATCAGTCACACTTTCCCTATATTCATCATATTCAGGTTCATGCCCAGTGGCGGACGCACCGGCAGTAACGACTTCCACCCCCAGCTGGCCAACGCTTCAGGAGCGACGCGAGCGATTTCTCACCGTCAACGATGGCCGTCTGTCGCGCCTGCGCGACAGCTTGCAGGCGAAACAGCGCCAATGTCTGGATCTGATTCCCTTGCTGTTTCACACCAACCTGCCCCAGGCTCCGGGCTATGTCGACGAACCGGAAATACCGGTGGGGCTGGTCAACTACACGCCGGCACAGGGTACGGTGCAGATGCTGCAAAGCTACCAGCGATCCGTCAAGCCGGCCGACCTGCGCCCGATGCAGCCACAGCTGATGAGCCTTTATCTGATGGGTTCCAGCGGCAGCATCGCCCAGTCGACCACGTCGGACCTGGATATCTGGGTGTGTTACAGCAGCCAGCTCAGCGGTGAACAGATCCGATTGCTCGAATATAAAGCCCATGCACTGAGCCAATGGGCGGAGGGGTTCAACCTGGAAGTGCATTTCTTCCTGATGGACGCTCACCATTTCCAGGGCAACGACCAGCGTTCGCTGACCGGCGAAAACTGCGGCTCGACCCAACATTTTCTGTTGTTGGATGAATTCTATCGAACCGGCCAGCTGCTGGCCGGCGCCCCTCCGGCCTGGTGGCTGGTTCCGATCGAAGACGAGACCCATTACGAAGCGACCATCCGGGAATACCAGGACAAGGGGTTGCTGCGCCCCGAACACACCATCGATTTCGGGCCCATTCCGCAACTGCCGCCCGGTGAATTCATCGGCGCCGGTCTCTGGCAGCTCTACAAAGGCATCGATTCGCCGCACAAGTCTGTGCTCAAATTGCTGCTGCTGGAAGTCTACGCGCGGGAGTTTCCGTCCGTCACCAGCCTGGCGCACCGCTACAAGAATGCCATCCACAGCAACTTCCTTACGCTGAACGACCTCGACCCCTACGCGATGCTCTACCAGCGCATCGAGACCTATTTGCGCGAACGGGGCGAGACCGATCGACTGGAACTGGTACGACGCTGCTTCTACTTCAAGGTCGGCATTCCCATGAGCCGCAGCATCCGCACCGTCGGCTGGCGGCGTCGGCTGATGCAACAGATGGTGGAAGACTGGCAATGGAGCGACGCCTATCTGAGCTATCTCGATGGCCATCGCAACTGGCCGGTCCAGGACGTGATGCGCGAGCGCAAGCTGTTGGTCAACGAGTTGACGCACAGTTACCGGTTCCTGACCCAGTTCGCCGCCGAGCATCAAAGCAGCCACCTGATGAGCCAGAAAGACCTGCTGATTCTCAGCCGCAAGCTGCACGCCGCCTTCGATCGCCGGCGCGGCAAGATCGACTTCATCAGCTTCGGACAGGACGTCGATCTCAGTCACGAGAAGGTGCGCATTCACGAAGAGAGCAACCGCCGCCAACCCGGCCAAACCCAGTGGGCGGCCTACAGCCAGGTCCAGGGCGACGACGATGAACCGGCGGCATTGAAGAAAACGCCCGGCCTGCTCGAAACGCTGCTCTGGTGCCATTTGAACGGCCTGCTCGAAGCCCATCTGCACATTCCGGTCTTCGCCCGGCACCAGGAATTGACCGAGTTCGAGGTACGCAAGACGCTGGCGACCCTGCGCCAGGCCCTGCCCTCGGATCGACCGGTGGTCAGCCAGCCGAACTACTTTCAACCGGCCCAGATCGAGCGTGTTCTGGTGTTCATCAACCTGGGTTGCGATCCGCTCAAACACCTGACCGAGCGCGGCCTGCAAAAGATTTCCGCACGCAGCAACAGCCTGGATTTCAGCGCCCTGCGTGAAAACCTGGTGGCGACGCTGGATCTGGTGGCGATCAATTCCTGGGGGGAAGTCATGGTGGATCGGTTCACCGGCCAGGATGCCCTGCCCCAGGCCATCCAGTTCCTGCTCACCCGGCTCGGCAAGCCCAATCAATCCCAACCGCTGGTGGAATGCCATTGCCACAACCAGACACGACCGCATGCGATCGCCAAGCGGGTCCAGGACCTGATCGGCGACGCCATGACCAGCCTGTATGAATCACTGATGGGCCGGCCGGTCCGCTTTTTGTACAACCTGGGGAACCGGTATCAGGCATTGTTTTTCACCGGCGAGCAAATCCAGCCCGTGCAATTCGAATCCGAGGCCGAACTGGTCGAATGGCTGGGCAGCGAACAACCCGCTCCCAGCCTGATTCGGCCGGACCGCTTGTTCGACACCCCGCGCAGCCATCTGAAAACCGTTCTCAGGGAACAACCCGGCGATACTGCGATCACCTTGGTCTACCGCCTGACCGATCGCCAGGCCACGCTGTATCTGCTGGATGAACACGGTTCACTGCTGAAATTCCGCCAACCCTATTACAACCTGCCCACCTTGCTGGCACCGCTGGTCCGGTTTCTGCGCATCACCGAACACCGCCAGCGCAGCGAGGAAGATGCCTTCCACCTCCATCAGCGTTCGGTCAACTGCTATGAACTGGCGGGCAAGGGCGCCGGCGATGCCAAGTTGAAACGGGCCCGCTTGAATGGATTGATGCAGGAAGGTCGGTTCATCAACCTGCAGGCGGTGATGGACCGGAACAACAAGGGGCGCTACGAATATCAGATGATCTGCAACGACAAGGAATTCAGTACGGCGGAATTGGGCGAGCAATTCTATCCCGCCGTCGCCTCCTATGTACTCGGCCTGCGCGCCCAGGGCCAGCGCTATCCGGTCTACATCACCGACCTGGCGCTGACCGACCGGGTATTGGCCAGCCTACCTTACGGACGGGCGCAAACCATGCATTACGTGCGGGCGAAACTGAAGCTGGAGAAGCGCATTAACGATGCGATGACCAAGCTCTAAAAAGCCGATGGCCGTTAGGCCACCCGGGCGACCAAACCTTCCAGGTAGTCCAGATCCGGAATCGAGGCTTTGCCCAACTGGGTGATCACGGCCTGTTTCTCGGCCTGGGCCAGGCTGGCTTGGCTGTCTTCGCGAATATCGGCCTCACCCAGCTTGATCTGACGCGGAATGCCCTGCACCAGCAGTCCGAAGAAGCGCCGACGGCTCTTGTCCGAAACCGCGTTGAACACGGCGATTCGGGCCTGACTGGCATCCTGGGCGTGCACCTGGCTGTTGGCGACTTCGAAACTGAGTACCGGCACCTGCTCGCCGCGCCATTCCAGATAGCCGAGAAACCAGGGCGGCGCATTTTCCAGCGGTGACAGGGTCGATTTCGGCACCACTTCGGCAATCGCCACGTTGGGCACCAACAGATTCTTTTGCTGCATCGGGACCAACAGGCTGGAAACGATGGTGTCCTGTTCGGCCGGTGTCATTGCTTTCATGGTGTTTCCTCGATTGATCAAGCCACCTGGGTGCTGTGTGAATCCAACCAGGCGATGAGTTTTTCGGCCATGGCTTCGGGGGACCCCCGCCAGGCGACGGCGCCGGTACGGTCGGCGGAATCGGGCATCGAGCTTTGCACGCAACTGACGTGGTCCTGCGCCCAGACGGTTCCGCCGGCGGACTCCACCTCGGTGGCGCCGATCGCGCCGTCGCTGCCCATGCCGCTGAAGACGATGGCATTGGTGTCGGACCCGAACCGGGTCACCACGTTTTTCAACAAATGGTCGTGGCTGGGTCCATAAGGCCCGGACCAGGGGTTGTTCTGCCAGACGATCCCATGGTTCTCGGTAAAACGGATCTCGTGGTTGACCGGCACCACATGTACGCGACCGTTTTCCAGTTGGGAGCCGTGGCCACCGGGTACCAGTTTCAGTTCGGTGTGTCGGCCGATGGACTGGATCAGCGCGTCCAGACAGCCGGCGTCGATGTGTTGGGCATAAAGGAAGCAGGCCGGCAGATCACGCGGTAACAGGTCGAGAAAGGTCTTGACCGCTTCCGGACCGCCCAGGGAGGCACACAGCACCCAGATCGGCCCCAACTCGGTCTTGGGCGCCGACTTCAACCGGTCCGGCAGGGTGTAGACCGGGCGAGGCGTCGTCTTCAACAGCCGCTCAAGGTCGATTTCCGGAGCATCCACCTTGGGTTCGACCACCGGCGCCAGCGCGCGCAATTTGTCCTGCATGCGCTTGTGCCAGCGCGGATAGCGCTCGTCGTTCTTGCCGGGGATGTCGCCATCACCAAACAGGATCGGCGCTTCGACCCGCTCGAGCAGGTCGTTCAGGAAGGTGTCCCAGGTGTCGTGGTTTTCCAGCTCGACCACCCAGACGCGTATCGTCTCGCTGTCCAGCAGGGTGGCGTTCAGCCGCTCCGGCGAGGTGTTGACCGCCACTTCGTAGCCGGCGTCGGCCACCACCTGATGCAGCATGTGCTGCACCAGGGGCGTGTCCGCGATCAACCCGACCCGGTTGTGCTGGTCGGTCGCCGGCCGGGTATCCACTCAGTCATCCCCGTCGAGCAGTCGATTGATGGACTCGAGCAGCGGTCCTTCCTGGAACGGCTTGCCCATATACTCGTTGACGCCGATCGACAACGCCCGCTCACGGTGTTTGCTGCCGGTTCGGGAGGTGATCATGATGATCGGCACCTGTTTGAGACGTTCATCGTGGCGAACCCGGGAGGCCACCTCGAAACCGTCCATATAGGGCATTTCGATGTCGAGCAGCATGATGTCCGGCACCACATCCTGCAATTGGGTCATGGCATCGGCGCCGTGCTTGGCCAATAGCACTTCCATGCCCTGGCGTTCCAGCAGGCGGCTGGTCACCTTGCGGACCGTCACCGAGTCGTCCACCACCATGACCCGTACCGGCGCATCCGGATCGCGTTCTTTCTTGGGCTGCGGAGCCGGCGCTGGCGTAGAGACCGGCAAACGGGTGACGTTGTGGTGTTCGACAGCCAGCTGACTGCGGATCAGGGCGGCCAGATCCAGAATCACCACCACTGAACCATCCCCGAGGATGGTGGCCCCGGAAACGCCGGGGACGGTGCTGAACTGGGGTCCCAGTGTCTTCACCACGATTTCACGGCTGCCCATGAGTCGGTCGACGTGCAGCGCCATGGAGTGGTGTTCATCGCTGCCCTTGACCAACACCAGCGGCACCGGCATGTCGAGTCCGTGCAGGTTGGGCATGGCGCCGGTGCGCAGCAGGCCACCCATGTATTCCAGGCGATAGCGGCCGCCGGCGTATTCGAACAGCGGCGCGTCCGGCTTGTAGTACTCGGCCAGTTGCTTGGGCGTCACCCGCACAATGCCCTCAATCGAACTCAGCGGAATGGCGTAATGGTCATCCTCGATGTTGACCATCAGGGCCCGGTTCACCGATACGGTGAACGGCAGGCGGATGGTGAACTGCGACCCTTCACCAGGCCGCGAGTCGATGGCCATGTTACCGCCCAGTTGCTTGACCTCGGAATTCACCACGTCCATGCCGACGCCGCGCCCGGAAATCTGGGTCACCTGATCGGCGGTACTGAAGCCGGGCTCCAGAATATATTGCAGGATCTCGCGGTCGTTCAGGTCCGCGTCCGGGTCCATCAGACCCCGGTCGATGGCCTTGTCACGGATGCGGTTCACATCCATGCCGCCGCCGTCGTCGGACAGGCGCAGCACAATGTCGCTGCCCTCGCGGGACAGGTCGAGGTAGACCGATCCCTTTTCGGGTTTGCCGGCCTGGCTTCGCTGGTCGACACCTTCGATGCCGTGGTCGACGGCATTGCGCAGCATGTGCTCGAGCGGGGAAATCATCCGTTCCAGCACGGTCCGGTCGACTTCGCCTTCGGCGTTGCCGACGATGAAGTCGACGCCTTTGTTCAGTTCGCCGGCGACCTGACGGACGATCCGACGCAACCGCGGTACCAGGCGGTTGAACGGCACCATCCGCGTCTGCATCAGGCCTTCCTGCAGTTCGGTGTTGATGCGGCTCTGTTGCAGCAGCAGGGTTTCGGCGTCCCGCGTCTTGTCGGTCAGCGACGACTTCAACTCGTTGAGGTCGTACGTGGCCTCCATCAGGGAGCGCGACAACTGCTGGATCTGGGAATAGCGGTCCATTTCCAGCGGGTCGAAGTCTTCGTAGTTGGTTTCCTCGGCCCGTTCCTGGCGGAAGATGATTTGCGCTTCCGTTTCCATGTCCAGCCGCCGCACCTGTTCGCGCAGTCGGTCGATGGTGGAGTCCATCTCGGTCAGGGTGAAGGTGAAGTCACTGACTTCCTGCTCCAGACGGGCGCGGGCGATGGATGTCTCACCGGCCAGGTTGACCAGACCTTCCAACAGGCTGGCGTTGACCTTGACCGTCTCCTGTGGCTGGGCACGGCGCTGGGTCTCGGCCTTGCGCTCGGCCTCCTTGCGTTTAAACGGCAGGACATTGGTCTTGTCACCGCTGTCCTCGGACGGAGCGGCCTGTTCCGGTTCGCGTACGGCCGGCGGCTGGGCGTCGCCGGTCGATTGTTCCCAGTCGTCATCGTCCAGTTCCTGCGCCATCTGGATCACGCTTGGGCCGAAGCTGCCGCTCGACCCCTGGGTTTCCAGGAAGGCCTGCATCGCTTCGACGCCCCGCACCAACTGGTCCTGACGGCCGAGAATGTCGCGGAAGAATGCCTCGTCCAGCGGTTGCTTGTCTTGCTGGGCACGGATGATGTAGGTTTCGAAATCGTGGCTCAGATTGCCGAGGTTTTTCAACCGCGCCAGACGGGCACCGCCCTTCAACGTATGCAGCACCCGCTTCATTTCGTCCGCGTGCAGCTCGTTGCCCGGCTCGGACTGCCAGTCTTCGATGGCTTGTTCGAGTTCGTTCAGCAGTTCCCCGGCCTCATCGATGAAGATCTCGAGAATATCGAGGTCGATGTCTTCACCCAGTTCGTCCAGGGGCTTCGGCTGATCGGAGTCCTGCGGCGCCTCCTCGGTCGCCCCGGATTTCGTGTTGGGCAAGGCGGCCTCGGCCGAGTCGTCGCTTTCGGGTGGACGGCTTTCGGAAGCACGGCTCTCAGGCGCACCACTGTCAGGCTTCGGAGCCGAATCGGTCACCGAGGGGCGGGACATATCCACCGGTTGGGGCGCTTCACCCGGGTGCTTGCGAAAGTGATTGATGGCCGCCACCAGGTCCGGCGCCGATTCGCAGCTCATGTTGGATTCAATGTCCTGAACCATGACGGCCAGGCGGTCGTGACACTGCTGGATCAGTTCCAGCAAGCCTTCCGAAGGCTTGTATTTGCCTTGGGCCAGACCTTCGTACAGGAACTCCAGTTCATGCGCCAAATCGCCAAGCGGTGCGATTTCGGCCATGCGCGCGCCGCCTTTGAGGGTGTGCAGATCGCGCTGCAAGCCTTCCACGGCCAGGGTGTTGTCGGTGTCTTCGCGCCAGTTTTCGAGAGCGGCCTGAATGCTCTCCAGAATGTCGTTGGCTTCCTCGAGAAAGATGTCGACCAGATCCGGGTCGCCTTCGACATTCAGACGTTGCGGCGCCTCGGGTTGAGGCGCGGGAGTCGCGGCTTCGAGTTCACCGGTCGGTTGCGGTTCGCTGTCGCCACTGTGCAGATCCTGTTGGACCAGGCTGTCGACGGCCGTACGCGCCGCATCCGGATTCTCGTCTTCGGCCAGATCGGCCAGGGGTTCGGCATCCGGCACCAATTGGTTCAAACGCTCCAGAAACAGAGCGTCGGAACGAATGCTCTGGCCGGCGGCCAGGCGATCCATCATGGAGATCAGGGATTCGTGACCGTCGTTGGCGAGTGTGAACAAGCCGTCGTCGACCTTGACCCGGTCGTTCCGGGCAGCGACATACAACTGGGCCAGGCCCTGACTCATTTCAGCGACCGGAATCAGATCCACCGATTGGGCGGCCTGGGACAAACGGGTCAATTCCCGGGACAGCTCGTCGATGTCCTCGGCACGATCCTGGCCGTCACGCCAGTTCTCCAGCACTGTCTCGGCGCCCAGCACGATATCCATGCTCTCGGACATGAAGATGGCCATCAGGGCGGGGTCATCGGGCTCCTGACCGGGCGCGGAACGGAACAGACGATTGTAGGCCTGCTCGACACGCTCGACGAAAGACTCGGTTTCGACCTCTTCGTCTCCACCAGCCGCGCTGCGAATGCGCCGGGCCCCTTCGGCCAACAGCGACAGCACCTCGGGATCGGCCGGAATCGACCGCTCCTGCATGTCTTTGACCAGACGCTCCATCGGTTGGACCAGCTCGGCTACGGCCTCGACACTGGCCATGTGGGCCGAGCCCTTGATGGTGTGCAGTGCGCGCTGCAGGGCATCCGGCAGCAAGGCCTGTTCGGGCGCGTCTTCGATGTAGCTGTCGATGTAGTCCAAATGGCTGGCCAACTCGGCCTGGAAAATATCCAGGAGCGCGACGCCACCGTCTTCGTCATCGCGGCTGGTAGTCGGCTCGACCGCCTCTTCGCCCTCGTCAGCCCGGGCTTCAATCTCATCTTCCGGCGACTCGGTCTCGTCGACATCGGCCTCGACGGTCGCATCCGGCTCGAAGTCGGGCTCCGCGCCGCTCGCCGTGTCGTCCCATTGAATCGGCTGGCCCTTGGACAAGGCGTGGGCTTTCTCGGCCAGCTCATCCGCCCGACGGCTGTCCGGAACACGTTTGTCTTCGAACGCCTTCACCAACTGCGGGACTTCGGCGGTGACTTCCTCGACCACGCGGATCAGGTCATCCGAACGCTGAATGCTGCCTTCGATCAGGCGGTTCAGCATGTTTTCCACGGCCCAGGCGGTCTCGCCCACGACCGAAGCGCCCACCATACGGCCGCTCCCCTTGAGGGTATGGAAGGCGCGGCGGAATTCGGTCAGGGCCTCGTTGTCGTCCGGATTCGCCTTGTAACGCGGGAAAAATTCATTGATGGCTTCCAGAACTTCGCCGGCTTCCTCGATGAAGATTTCCAGAATGTCGTCGTCGATCAGATCGTCATCGTCGGCTTCGGGCGTGGCCTGCGGCGTTTCGGCTTTCGCTTCGACCTCGTTGGCTTCCGGCTCGATCGTCTCGTCGGCGGGTGTTTCGCTCGTCCCGGCATCCTGGCTGTCGACCAGCCAATCGGAAAAGTCCTGGTCCCGGCTGTCCGCGCTCGTTGCTTCGGTGTCGTTCGACTCGTCACCGAAGCCGAGTGAAGACAGACCTTCGGTGTCGATCTCCAGGCTGTCGTCCAGATCGTCACCGTCGAGCTCGTATTCGGTCATCGACTCCCAGGGCATGTCGCCGCTGTCGGCCTCGGACGACTCGTCCAACGCGTACGTCGTGTCGGGGTCCGATTCGGATTCCAGCTCCAGTTCGTCCAATTCCAGATCAAGATCGGTGTCCGGATCCTCGCTCGGTTCGGACCAGGCCGGCGGCTCGGTTACGGGTTCGACTCTGGGTTCGTTGCCGGCCGTCAAGTCGACGCGATAGCCGAGTTCACCGATGGAGTCGGCCGCGCGCTGCAACAGGTCCAGATTGGTGCCGCTGCCATCACGCGACAGACGTTCCAGGTAATATTCGACCCCCATGATAGCGTCAGCCAGGGCATCCAGCTCCTTCCATTCGGGGGTACGCTTGTCGCCCAACAACTGCTGCTCGACGTATTCCTGGGCATGGCGCAGGACGAGCGCCGCCTGTTCCAGCGGGATCATCACCAGGCCACCACGAATTCCGCTCAACTGGCGCGGCACCTGTTCCAGCTTGGCGTGGTCCCAGTGCGAGCCGATGAATTCGACGATGGCGTCCTTGACCTGTTCGAGACCGTTGCGAGCCTCGCGCACCACGGCTTCCTGCGCGCCGTCGAGACCGGTCTCATCGTCTTCGGTCTCGAAGGTGGCGTCGTCGGCAATGCCGGACAGGGTTGCTTCCACGTACAGCAAGGCCCCGGCGATATCCATCAGGACACCGTCATCCTCCAGTTCCGGCTGCTGCTGGACGCGGCGAATCAGGTCGAGTTGCTCGGTCAGCACCCGGCGCGGGTTGCCGAGCCCGAGGACGGCCATAGTATCGGCCATCTGCTTGATGCCCGGTTCCAGTTCGGACAGGCGGCGGGTCTCGGTGACACGGGAACGGACCATCAGGTCCAGGCTGTCCTTGAGTCGGGCCAGCTCTTCCAGCAGGGCGGAGACGACATTGCCGACCGTTTCACGGTCCGGTCCGGACAGACGCTGGCGCTGGGTCTCGATTTCCTCGCTGCTCGGCAGGGCGTCGCTCAGGTGGAACTGCTCGTGAATGCGCTGCACACGCGGCAGCCCGGCCGGATCGAGCTTGGCCAGGTAGTAGAGCAGGTTCTTCAGCAGGTCCTCGTCCGGTGCCTGTCCGGCCACTTCGTGGGGTTTTTCCAGCAGTCGCTTCAGGGCGCCGTCGAGGTGCCGCAAAATGACGGAGATGGCCGGCGACCGGTCGATGCGACCGGCCTTCAGGGCCGAGACAAACGCATCGGCCACGGACCAGAGCGGTCCGATCGGCGTCTTTTCGGTCAAACTGCGGACCCGGCCGATGGATTTACCCAAGTATTCCAGATTGGTGTCGATGTCCTGGTTCCGCAACCAACCGAGCAACGCCAACTGATACATCTGGCGCAGCTTGCGCAACAACTGGGCGACGCTCGGCTGACGGAAGGAGTCAGTGTCGGGCTCACCGATGAAGCGACGTGCGGCCGTCAGATCGGGCGTGAACAGGGCGGTCTCGGACAACAGGGTATCGCCACGGGCGGCGCGCAAATCGTTCAGCAACGGCAGAATAACGACCGGCAGGTCGCTTTGACCGCGCTTGAGTTTTTCCAGGTAATTGGGCAGTTGCAGCATGGCCTGCATCAGCACGGCCAGGTTTTCCTGGCTGGCCGGCGTGGAGCCGTCGAGCATGGCCTGGTTGAGGCGCTCCATCTCTTCGGCGAGCAGTGCGGCCCCATAAAACTCGACCATTTGCAGGGTGCCGTTGACCTGATGCACATAGGCCAGGCTGAACTGCAGCCGGGTGGTGTCGTCCGGGGTCTCGACGAATGCTTCCAGGGCCTGACGAGCCTGTTTCAGCGTCTCGTCGATCTCACCCTTGACCCATTCCAGTGCAACATAATCACGGCGTTCTGCCATGCCTGTACCCCTCAGTATTATTTGTGTTTCAAGTAGGCCAACGCGCGCTCACCGGGTACCCGCGTCAGTTCAGGCATTTTCCAATCGACCACCTCGCCGAGTCCCAACACCAACATACCGCCGGGGGCGAGGCGTCGGGCCAGCTCGGTGACGATTTCCTTGCGGCGCCACTTGCGAAAGTAAATCAGCACATTCTGGCAGTAGATCAGATCCAGGTTCGCCATCGGCGAACGTGCCAATTCCAACACATTCAACCGGGTAAAACAGACCCGGTCTTTCAATTCATCGTTGATCCGGTATCGATCGTTTTCGCGTGTAAAAAAACGCTCAACCAAACGAGAGTCCAGATTCTCCAATCGGCGCGACGGGTAGGCACCCGCCCGGGCCGTCTCCAGAGCGCGTCGGGACACATCGGTACCGGTCACACCGAATCGTCGCACGCCCTGTTCGCCTTCTTTTCGCAACAGATCGAAGGTCATCATCGCCAGGCTGTAGGTTTCCTCACCGGTGGAACAACCGACACTCCACAGGCTGAGCGGACGCTCGCCTTCACGGGCCCGCCGCTGCAGGAAATCCTTGGTCAGGGCGAATGCCGCCGGATCCCGAAAGAATCGGGTTTCCTGGACCGTGACCCGATCGATCAGGATGTTCCATTCGACCAGCCCGGCATCGCCGCTTCTCACATAGCGGTAATAATCCAGGTAATCGTCGAAGCCCAGCTCGCGCATACGAATCGACAAGCTGGTCTTCAGGAAGCTGCGACGTTGCTCGGGCAACTGCAGCCCGAGCCGTTCTTCCAGCAGATCCTGCCAGGTGGTAAAGGCCCGGTCGCTCAAATCCGGCGCCTGGCTGACCGACACGCGTTCAGTGGACAAGCTCAGGCCTCAGACCTCAGGCGGATGCGACTTCATCATCCAGCTCGGGCGCCTCCAGCATGCTGAAATCCTCCTCGTCCCCTTCCGGCAGTTTGAAGCCGGCTACCGAGGAACGAAGGTCGTTCGCCAACTGGGCCAGGTTACCAATGGATTTCGCCGTGGCGGTGGTACCGGCCGACGTCTGGGAGGTAATTTCCTGAATCACGTTCATCGTGTTGGAAATGTGACCGGCCGAAGAGGCCTGCTGACGAGCGGCGTTGGAAATGTTCTGAATCAGGTCCGCCAGGTTCTTCGATACCGTTTCGATCTCTTCCAGTGCGACACCGGCGTCCTGGGCCAAACGGGCCCCGCGAACCACCTCGGCCACCGTTTGCTCCATCGAGATAACGGCTTCGTTGGTGTCGTTCTGAATCGTCTTGACCAGTGCCTCGATCTGCTTGGTCGCCGCCGAGGAACGTTCCGCGAGGCGCTGTACTTCGTCCGCGACCACCGCGAAGCCCCGACCCGCATCGCCGGCCATGGAGGCCTGGATCGCGGCGTTCAGTGCGAGAATGTTGGTCTGGTCGGCAATGTCGTTAATCAGCGATACGATGTCGCCAATCTCCTGGGAGGATTCACCCAGTCGTTTGATCCGCTTGGACGTTTCCTGGATCTGCTCCCGGATGTTGTCCATGCCGTTGATCGTCGCCTGCACCACGTCGGCGCCTTTCTTCGCGATCGATACCGACCGCTCCGCCACCGCGGCGGATTCGGCGGCGTTGGCGGATACCTGGTCAATGGACACGGCCATTTCGTTCACGGCCGCGGAGGCCCCGGCGATTTCCTGGGCCTGGTGTTCGGAGGCTTCGGCCAGGTGCATGGCCGTGGCCTGGGTTTCCTGGGCGGCCGAGGAGACCTGGACCGCCGTCGAGTTAATGGCCGATACCAACTGGCGCATCTGGTCGATCGCGAAGTTAATGGAGTCGGCGATGGCACCCGTGAAGTCTTCCGTCACCGTCGCCTGGGTGGTCAGGTCGCCGTCGGCGAGGTCGGCCAGTTCATCCAGCAGACGCAGAATGGCGTTCTGGTTCTGTTCGTTGGTTTCGGCGGTTTCACGCAAGTCGCGTTGGGTATCGCGGATAATCACCACAACCGCGCCGAGAATCAGGCCGGCGGCGACGATACCCATGACGATCAGCACCCAGGTCTGGCCGAGCGGGCGGCTGTTGGCGGCCTGCTGGATCTGACCGGCCAGAGTGGAGGACTCCTCCAGCAGAACCTGGGAGTCGGTGAAGATGTTGGCGGAGGCTTCGCGCACCTGGAAGAGCTCGGGCGACGTCGCCATGATCTGCGTGACCGAGCCGGATACGATCTGGAACAGATTGGCGATTTCGCTCAGGGTTTCCCGCGCTTCGGGGTCTTCCACCCGCTGGATGTCGAGGTTCGGGTTGCCGTTCAGCATGCCTTCCAGTACGCGCTGGAAGAGGGCAGCATCCCGTTCGAAGGAGTCGGCCGCCATGACCGCGCCTTCACCACCGACCAGTACGCGGTTAATGGAACGCACGATCCGTTCGGCCAACCAGGCCTGGCGCTGGGCCACCGCCACCTGGCCCGCCGGGGCATCGGTCTCGAGCATGATTTCGACAACTTCGTCGTATTCGACCTGGAGTTCCGGAATCCGCTCGGACAGTGTCTGGGCCGTGTCGTGCAGATCCAGGATGGTGTCTTTGGATTCGACGATCAAATCGGCGTTCTGGCTCACCCGATTCCAGATGCGCGACAGATTGCTGATGTCGACATTCGGGGCGTGCTCGCTCAGAGCCGGCATGCCGGTGATGGTGTTGCCCTGCTGCACGTAATTCCAGCGCACCTCGAATTCGGCACGGGAGCGTTGCAACAGCCCGAAGGCTTCTTCCTGACCGCCCGAGGCCTCGGTGGCGTTTTTCGCGATCTCCTGGGACAGTACCCGCATCTCGCCGGCATGCTCCAGCAGTTCCTGGTCATAGCCCCGCATCTGGAAGGTGTAGATCACCACATACACCAGTGCCAGTACCACTACGAGCAGCGATACCAGCAGGATACTGAGCAAGCGGTTCGTGCCCAGAATCGTCAATATGTTTCCGGCTCTTTGTTTCATCGTTCGAACTCCAGTTCGGCCTCAGGCTGTTGTTCCGTCGTTTGTGCTTGGTTCAAGCGATTCCATGTTGTGCGTTTTATTGGGGTGCACAGGCATAGGACGTGGCTAGACCGCCACGTCCTGAAACGCTTCGTGTTCATATAGGTCCGCCATACTGATGACAGCCCAGACCCGGTTGTCCCGGACATAGTGACCGCGGACAAAGGCGCTGATGGCCGCCGGCAATTCCGGGACGGTATCGGAGAATTCGTCCACCGGGAAGTGCTGCATGCCCTCAACGGCGTCCACGATCAGGCCATCGACCTGTTCTTGCTGTTCGATGACCAAAATATGGCGGTTACGCAGGGATTCCTGACTGGGAGCGTCAAAAAACAGGTCCAGATCGACCACCGGGATCAGACGACCACGGACATTGGCCACACCCTGGACCCAGGGCTTGACGTTCGGCAGACGTGTCACCGGGGGGACCTTGAGAATTTCGGTAATTTCATCCATGGCCGCCACGAAATGCTGGTTGCCCAGACGAAAACCGATACCGCTCCAGGTCTCCCGGGCCTCCTGCTGCTCCGGCAGGCCCGCCGCCTGGGCGCGACACCGGCTGGCGATGTCGCGCAATAACTGGATAGGGGTCATGTCGGACATAAGACCCGTATCAGTCCTGAGCCTTGCCGGCGAGTACTGCGTCCACCGTGGACGACAGCTGCTCCTCGCTGACCGGCTTGACCAGATAGCCGCTGGCGCCCTGGCGGCGACCCCAGACGCGGTCGGTTTCCTGATCCTTGGTGGTGACGATCACCACCGGGATGTGCGCCGTATCGGCGCCCTTGGTCAACTGGCGCGTGGCCTGAAAACCGTTCAAGCCCGGCATGACGATGTCCATCAGGACGATGTCGGGCAATTCCTGACGGGCCAGAGCGACGCCATCGGCGCCGTTATCGGCCGTCAGCACTTCGTGGCCATGCTTTTCCAGCATGCCCTGAAACGCGTAGGTTTCGGTTGGAGAATCATCTACGATCAGAATGCGTGCCATGTTTCACCTGTTATTATTCACTGAAACATGCCGGCCCAGGCCGGCATTCGTTGTCACTTCACATAGTCGCGAATGGCGCCCAGGAGCTCTTCTTTGCCAAAGGGCTTGGTCAGGTATTGGTCGCTCCCGACAATACGTCCCTTGGCCTTATCGAACAGGCCATCCTTACTGGACAGCATGATCACAGGCGTTTCCTTGAAGGCACTGTTGTTCTTGATCAGTGCGCAGGTTTGGTAACCATCGAGGCGGGGCATCATGATATCTACAAAAATGATGTCCGGTTTTGTATCGGCGATCTTAGCCAAGGCATCAAAGCCGTCCGTAGCGGTGATAACCTCGCAGCCGACCTTTTTGAGCAGAGTTTCGGCCGTACGGCGGATGGTTTTCGAGTCGTCAATGACCATCACCTTCAGGCTTTCAAAGCTGTTTTCCATAGGTCATCCCAGGGTCGAAAGCGGTATGTTCTAGTTCTCATTTTGAACCGACAGTGCTGCCCTAAGGGCGGCAAAGTCTTTAATATCCAGTTGCGAAAGCTGACCCGTGCACCCCAAACGGAGGCAACCGGCCCGGCTTTCCAGCAAAAACTCGGCTTTTCAGCATTCACGGCCACCCCGCAGGCCAACAACCTTGTCACCGTCTGGTGAGGATATCATGACACTTTCCAAAGAGGATGTGCCCGGTTAAGCGCGGCTGTGGACAACTTCGGAACTTTTATCACAGTTTCTAGCTATTCGCTATAACCGGCTGTAAAGAAAGTTGTTTTTGCTATAGCAAAGAACCATTACCATACCAGTAGTTGATTACCCGAGGCTAGAGGATGAAATTGCGAATCGGCATCGTCATGGACCCGATGGAAAGTGTCCAGTACAAGAAAGACAGCTCCCTGGCCATGCTCTGGGCCGCACAGGACCGGGGTTGGGAGCTGTTTTACATGACCCAGGCGGACCTGTATCTGCGCGATGGTCAGCCTTGGGCACGAATGACCCCTTTAAGCGTATTTCGTGATCCGGATCACTTTTATGAACTGGGTGAGGCCGAGATTCAGCCACTGCCCTCGCTCGACGTGATTCTGATGCGCAAAGATCCACCGTTCGACAACGAATATATTTACGCCACCTATATGCTCGAGCGGGCCGAGCAACAGGGGACTTTGATTGTCAACAAACCACAGGCCCTGCGCGATTGCAATGAGAAATTCTACGCCACCGCCTTCGCCGACTGCGCTCCACCGCACCTGGTCACGCGCGACGCCGACCTGCTGAAGGCATTCCACAAGGAATTCGGCGATGTCATCTTCAAACCCCTGGAGGGCATGGGCGGCAGCTCCATCTTTCGCCTGAAGAAAGACGAGCCCAACGTCAACGTCATCATCGAAACGCTGACCCACTTCGGCACCCACCAGACCATGGCGCAGAAGTACCTGCCGGAGATCAAGGACGGCGACAAGCGCATCCTGCTGATCGACGGCGAACCGATCGACTATTGCCTGGCCCGGGTTCCGGTCAAGGGCGAAACCCGGGGTAATCTGGCCGCCGGCGGCAATGGCATCGCCCAGCCGCTGTCCGATCGGGACCGGTGGATCGCCGAGCGGGTCGGCCCGGAACTGAAGGCGCGTGGGCTGATCTTCGTCGGACTGGACGTGATCGGCGACTATCTGACCGAAATCAACGTCACCAGCCCAACCTGTATTCGCGAAATCGACGCCGCCTACAACACCGATATCGGTGGCCGTTTGATGGATCTGATCGCCGAGAAACGGGGGCAAGGCTAGATGGCAACCGCAGTAGCGGGCGTGGGCGCGGCCGACCGGCTCAGTTTCACACTCTTTATTGCTCTGGGTCTGCATGCGCTGCTGATCTTCGGCGTCAGTTTTCAACCGCCCAAGGCCCAGCAGATTCCGCCGACGCTGGAAGTGACGCTGTCCCAGCACCGCAGCGACAGTGAAACCCCGCTGGACGAAGCCGATTTCCTGGCCGACGCCGACCAGCAGGGCAGCGGCACTCTGGAGGAAAAGGCGCAGTTGACCTCCACCGAGCAGGCCGATATCGAGGACAACCAGATTTTCCGGACCACGCCGCAGGTCCAACAGATCCGGTTCTCGCCCACGGAGCAGCCACGCCAGCGCATCGTCACCACCGACGCGGACCAGCGCCGCGAGGTCAACGACCAGTCCGAGGAGGAAGCCCCGGCCGAAGCGGAACTGGCCAGCCAGGACCCGATGATGGTCAGCCAGATCAGCGATGTGGCGACCCTGCGCGCCATGCTGGACGAGAGCCGCCAGAACTACGCCAAGCGTCCGCGCGTGCGCACACTGACGGCGGTCTCCGCCAAACGCTCGCTCGATGCCGCCTATGTGTTCAACTGGCTGGAAGAGGTGGAGCGCATCGGCAACCAGAACTACCCGCAGGCCGCGAGACAGCAGCGGTTGACCGGCGCGGTCCGGCTGGCGGTGCGCATTCGCGCCGACGGCAGCCTCGATGAGGTGACCGTGACACAGAGTTCGGGCCACGCGCTGCTGGATCAGGCCGCCAAGCGCATTGTGCACCTGGCCGCCCCCTTTCCGACGTTCACCTCGGACATGCGACAGGAATACGACGTACTGGAGATCATCCGTACCTGGCAGTTCCGCACCGACAACCGCTTCAGCCGGGAGGCGTCTTGAGCGACTCTGCCGGCTACTGGCTCGGTTTCGACTTCGGCCTGGGCTGGATCGGCGTCGCCACCGGCCAGACCCTGACGCGCACCGCCTCGCCCTTGCCGCCATTGCGCGCCCGCGACGGCATACCCGATTGGGACGACATCGACACCCTGGTGCGGGAATGGAAACCGGTCAGCTTCGTGGTCGGCATTCCCTATAATATGGACGGCAGCGACAGCGAGATGGGCCAGCGCGCCAATAAGTTTCGCAAGCGCTTGCACGGCCGCTACGGCCTGCCGGCCGAAGGTGTCGACGAGCGCCTGAGCAGCCGGGAAGCCCGCAACCAGATGGGGCAAAAGGGCAGCACCCTGACCAAGGCTCGCCAGGCCCAAATCGACAGCGTTGCCGCCCAATTGATCCTGGAGACCTACTTGCAGGGACTGTAACCCGATGACGACCGCCCTGCCCGACTTACCCGAGGGCTACTACCTCGACAACTTTCGCCGGCTGCTGGACACCGTCGTCGATCGCTACGACGACCTGCTGTCCCCGGATGATCGCGATTTCGTGAAACGATTTCGAGCGCTGAATCAGGCGCCGGCCCGGCTACTGGTCCGGCTTTACACCCGCAAAGGCCCTTTTTTCCGGCGCGACAAACTGAACTACCCGGAAATCCCCGACCTCGATGCGGCCCTGACCGATCTGGCTCAATCCGGCCTGGTCGATCTGAGCCCGGAACTGACCGCCGGTGAACTGGCCCGGTTGCTCACGCTGGCGGAACTGCGAAGGCTGGACTGGTTGCCGGATCGGAAAGCCGCCAAGGCGGTACTGCTCGAGATGCTGGACGAGTGGCCGGATGTACAACCGGCCTCCGATTGGCAGGTCGATATTCCCATTCTGCTTCCGCGCCATTGGCTGACGCTGCGCCGGCTGCAACTGATGTACTTCGGCAACGAATACCAGAGCCTGACCGATTTCGTCCTCTCCGACCTCGGCCTGTTCCAGTACGAGCCGTATTCACTGGACCGACGCCAGCGCCGCTTCAATACGGCTCTGGAGATCGATCAGCAGTTGGCGCTGAACGACCTCAAGGCCGAATATTACCAGGCACAGGAGAACGGCGACCGGGACACCCTGCTGCAGTTGGCCGGCGACCTGCTGCGCGACGACTGGTGCGAGTCGATCCGGGACCGGCTCGATCGACTGCGCAACCGGGTCGGTTTTCGTCTCGAACAATGGGGTGAACTGGACACGGCCCTGGCCCTGTTCCAAACCAACGATCAGCCACCGGCGCGCGAACGCCGCTGCCGAATCGACTACAAAGCCGGCCGTTACCAAATCGCCTGGGACACTCTGCAACAACTCCGCGACCGTCCCCGCGACGCCACCGAGATCCGGTTCGGCCAGCGGTTCATGCCGAGACTGGCCCGCAAATTGAGCCAGCCTGTAGACCCCGATCCCGTCCATGCGCCGATCGAACACCGGGCATGCTGGCCCCGGGGCAACGGCAGCGTCGAACAACTGGCGTGCGAGCACCTGCCCGACTCGGTGTGGCTGGAGAATCTGTTGCCACTCGGCGTGTTCGGTCTGATCCACTGGGACCTGGTCTTCCGTGAAGTGCCCGGCGCCTTCCACCATCCCTTCCAGCAAGGACCGGCCGACCTCCACGACCCGGATTTCCTGAACCGACGCGGTACCTCCCCCCAACGACTCTACCGGGAACTGACCGCCCGGGACGCCCGGGACCGCATCCGGCGACACTGGTCGGCCAAGTTCGGGCGGTTCAATCCCTTCGTGCACTGGGCCGCCCTGGATGAAACCCTGGTGCTGCGCTGCTTCGACACCGTTCCCTGGGAGCACTGGGTCGCGATCTTTCACCACCTCTGGCTCGACCTGCGTCGGCACCGGGCCGGCTTCCCGGATCTGTTCCAGTTCCGACCGGGTCAGGATGCGGGGTATCGCTTCATCGAGATCAAGGGGCCGGGCGACCGCTTGCAGGACAACCAGCGCGACTGGCTGGCGGTGTTCTCCGAGGCCGGTATTCCGGCCGAGGTCTGGTATGTCGACTACGCCTGAAGCAGCTTCGAACCGACCGGCCTACCGGGTTTCCATTCGCGCCCTGGCCGAGTTCGGCCTGGACGAAGGCGATCTGGTCAGTACCTTCCGTGCCACACCCAGTGCCCTCGAAGGCCGGGAGACCCACGGCCTGGCGCAACGGCGCCGTACCGATGAGTATCGCGCCGAGTGTCCGGTCACTCTGGCGTGGCACCATCCGGACTTCGATCTGACACTGGCCGGACGCATCGACGGCACCTGGCCCGGTGGTGTCGAGGAAATAAAGACCTGCCGGGTGCCGCCGGACGAACTGCCCGACTCCGCCCGCCGGCAGAACCGCCGCCAGGCGCTGCTCTATGCGGCCCTGTGGTCCCTGCAGGACCCGGACACCGACCGCTGGACCGTCCGCCTGACTTATGTGCACAGCCAGACCCAGCAGGAATGGCAGGAGGATGAAGTCTGGCTCAGGCCCGCATTGCTGGATTTCCTGGTCGGCGAGCTGAGTCGCTATGAAACCTGGCTGGCAAGGCTCCAGAGCCATCGCCAACACCGCGACCGGACACTCGATCGGCTGGCGTTCCCATTCAGTGAGATGCGCCCGGTCCAGCGCACCATGGCCGAAACCGTCTATAAAGCCCAGGCCACCGGCCGCCAGACCCTGATCGAAGCGCCCACCGGCACCGGCAAGACACTGGCGGCGTTGTTTCCGGCGCTGAAGGCCATGGCCAAAGGACACCACCAGGGCATCTATTACCTGACTATGAAAGGCACCGGCCAACCTCTGGTACTCGACACCGTTCGCGCCCTGAATCTGGGCGCCGACGACATTCAGGTGGTCAATCTCCAGGCCCGGGACCGGCTGTGCCTCAGCCCGGATACGCCCTGCGACGGCGCCCTCTGCCCCTATGCCAGGGATTATTACAGCAAGCGCAGCCGGGTGCGCGAGCGCTTTTTCGACCAACCGATCTGGGATGCCGCGCACCTGACCGAACTGGCGGAAGCCGAACGGATCTGTCCCTACTACCTGAGCCAGGACTGGGCGCTGTGGGCCGATCTGGTGGTCGGTGACATCAATTACCTCTACGACACCGCCGCGGTCCAACCGTACCTGCTCCGGGAAGTCGACAACCAGGTTGCGGTCCTGGTCGATGAAAGCCACAACCTGATCGATCGCGGCCGGGGTATGTTCAGCGCCCGTCTCAGCGGCGAAGCCATCGCCCAGCTCGACAAACAGGCGCCCCAGGGTATTCGCAACGCCCTGAAACCGCTCAAACGTGCGTTGCGCGAATGCCAGCCTGAACAACCGGGCCTGTCCGACCAGGCACCGGACGGGCTGATCCAGGCTTTGCGCACCTGGCTGCAGGGCAGCGCCAAACTGCTGCGTGACAGCCCCTTCTGGGAGCCTCCGGCCGCCTGGCAGGCCCTGTTGTTCGATGCCGGCCGGTTCGTGCGCATCAACGAGTTGGCCAGCACCCTGGATTTCTGCTGGCGCTACACGCCGGGCAAACCCGCCGAGCGCACCGTCGAAACCCTCTGCCTGAACCCGGCCCGATTACTGCGTGCCAAGCACGACCTGGTCAATTCCGTCACCGCTTTCAGTGCCACCCTGGTGCCCTGGCACTACAGCCAGGCCATGACCGGTCTCGAGTCCGCTGTTCCGCTCAGCCTGGCCTCGCCCTTTCAGCCCGAGCAGTTCCGCGTCACCGTGATCACCGACATTTCCACCCGTTACCGCGACCGATCCGGTCTGGCCGAGCGGATCGCCCCACTGATTCGCGCGTTTCAACGACACACAGCCGGCAACGCCCTGGTTTTCTTTTCCAGCTACCAGCAGATGGGGCAGTGCGAACCCCTGCTGGGCGACGACCCCACCATCATCGCCCAACGGCGCGACATGAGCCTGTTGGAGCGCCTGGCGCTACTGGACCGATTGCGCACCGAACAGGGGCTTACCGTGCTCGCGCCGCTGGGCGGCGTCCTCGGTGAAGGCATCGACCTGCCCGGCGACGCCCTCACCGGCGTCATGGTCATTGGCCCGGGCCTGCCCCAGGTCAACCCGTTGAACGACCGGATTCGTCAGTCGCTGGACCGCTCGGGCCAGCCCGGATTCGACTTCGCCTACCGCTTCCCCGGCCTGCACAAAGTGCTGCAGGCGGCCGGGCGATGTGTGCGGACAGAAACAGACACCGGAGACATCTGGCTCGTCGACGATCGGTTCGGGGATTATTATCAGGCCGGCTGGTTGCCGGCTCACTGGCAGGTTCGGCTGGTGGAGCGGTCGACGGTGTTGTAATAGTAGGTTGGATCAGCCCGAAGGGCGTAATCCAACAATCCTTCCACGCCAGGTTACAATTTCCAGGCTCATTACGACGTCGGATTACGCCCTTCGGGCTAATCCGACCTACAGATCCGTTTTATGGGTGTTGCGGGCACAAGCCGACAGACTTTAAGCGGACAAAGCCCCATTTAAGCCAATGTCACCAGATTCCGACCGCCCTGCTTGGACTGGTACAACGCCTGATCGGCGCTGTCGATCCATTCGGAGTATTCGCTGAAGCCGGAATTCCAGCCGGAAACGCCGAGGCTGATGGTGACCTGGATGTCCTCGCCCTGGGTCTTCACCACCTGGGCTTCCACATGCTCCCGCAATCGCTCCGCCAACTGCATGGCGTCTTCGGGCTGGGTATCGGGCAGAATCACCGCGAACTCCTCGCCACCGTAGCGGCCGGGAATATCGCTGGCGCGAATGGTCTCGCGCACCACACGGGCCACCATGCGGATCACCTCGTCGCCGGCCGGATGACCGTGTTCGTCATTCACCTTCTTGAAATGATCGATGTCGAACATGACCAGACTGGTGGCGTTGCCGGAACGCTGCTGGCGCATGAATTCCTGGGACAGCTGCTCTTCCCAATAGCCCCGGTTGAACAGCTCGGTCAGCCGGTCGAGGCGGGACAGCTCCTTCAACTGGACGTTGGCTTTCTGCAATTCCTGTTTGCTGACGGCGACGTCGGTGACGTCGTAAACAATGACGCAGAGGTTCTCCACCTCACCCTGGGTGTTGGTCACCGGTATGAAGGTGCAGTTCTGGTACATGTATTCCGAGGTGCCGGTAATCGGCCGGTTGTTCTTGAATTTGAAGACATAAGGCCGTTGTTCCCAGGTGGTGAAGGCCCGGTTCTTCAGCTGGATGACGGTTCGCGACTTGTGTTCGAACCAGTCCTGGGGGATGTCGGGAAACACGTCGAACAGATGCCGGCCGAGGGCGTCCTGGGGAGCGATGCCGCTGTGATTCTCCATGAAACCATTCCAGGCGATGACCTTGAATTCAAGGTCGACCACGAGCATGCCGACGTCGATCGTCTGCAGGACCTCGAGCAACCAATGAAATTCGGTCAAATTGTCATCACGGGATGCGGACATCTTCACTCCAACATGAAACTGACTTTGTCTTCCAGCACCTTCAAGCTGTCCTCGGTGAACAGCAGCAGAAGATCGCAGTCCACGTTGCGACCTTCCAGACGGTACGGAATTTCGATGGTCAGGGCGCGTGTCCAGCGTCCGGCCTTGCCGGAAACCAGATCGTTCAACGCCAGGTGTTGTCCGAGAATGACCGGCTGACCCTGACTGAAAGACACATCCAGTTGCTCGGCCAAGCCTTTCAGGCAGGCACCGATCAGGATGTTGGCGATGTCCATCAGCAGTTCCAACTCGATCTGCGGGGTGATGTCGCCGGCGAAATTGGTCAGTTCGGCGATATCCTGGAAACTGGTGTCGTTGAAAATCAGCAGGGCTTCACCGGCGATGCGGGACCCGACGAATCCCTGGCAAACGGCACTGACGGACTCGAATTCCTCCAGCGACGTCAACGCCATGTTCAATTCGGCGCGCTCCATCAGGTTGACGACCGGAATCGGCAGCACCACATAGTTGTTGAGCAGACGAGCCAACAGATCGGCCGCGCGTCCCATCGCCACGTTGGTGATCTCTTGAAAGACGTCGCGCAGTTCTTCGTCCAGGTGCTCGCCGCTCATGGCACTACTCCGCGTAAATTCCGAATTCGGCCAGAACCTGCTTCAACCGGTCCGGGTCTACGGGTTTTTTGATGAAGTCCAGAGCCCCCAGACGTTTCACCCGCTCCATCGCTTCGGGCTGAATGTCACCGGAAATGACAATCACCATGGCCGGCAGGTCTTCCTGCTTGACGACTTCCAGCATCTGAAAGCCGTCCATGACCGGCATGGTCAAATCGAGGAACACCACGTCCCCTTTGCCGTCCCTGATCGCCGTCAAACCTTCCTCGCCATTGCCGGCGAAGGTGACTTCGACGTCCCAGCCTTTGGGCAAGGCTCGCTGCACCTGTTTTCGGGCAAAACTGGAATCGTCACAAATTAAGACGGGAATCGACATGGCTACTCCAATCTACACTCCGGTGCGCCGACCGAGGCGGCCACCCGTTACACACGCCCCCGGATTCATTCGAACCGCGGGACATGGCTCAGTGGAATGTCTCTTAGTTAAGGTCATAAACGGGGTCCCGGCAAACTTTTGGCCTTAATCGCGCAGCATGGCCGGTTCCCAGTCTTTCCAAACAGGCTGGTAGTGTAACGCCTCCAACCGGTGAACGATATCCTGCACGGAACGGCGGTCATCGGTGCTGAATTGCTCGAGCGAGTCGTCCGTATCGACGGCATAGCCGCCCGGACGGGTGGACGATTCGGCGCTCAGACTGGTGATGCCCAGAGGGATCAGCCGGTCGCGAAACCCGGGTCGTTCACGGGTCGAGAGGGTCAGTTCCAGGTCCGGGCTGAACAAACGCCAGGCACCGATCAGTTGCACCAGGTTACGGTCATTGATCGGATTCGGGACCTCGAAATTCCCTTCGGCCGGTCGCAGCCGGGGAAACGAGACGGAAAAGCGGCTGCGCCAGTAGCGCCGCTCCAGGTAACGCAGGTGGTGGGCACACATCAGGCTGTCCACGCGCCAGTCGGTCAGGCCGAGCAGTACACCGAGGCCGATTTTATGGACACCGGCGGCCCCGGCCCGGTCCGGGGTATCGAGCCGGTAGTCGTAGTCGGTCTTGTTGCCCCGGGTGTGATGCTGGTGATAACACGCCCGGTGGTAGGTTTCCTGATAGACCAGCACCGAGTGCAGGCCGGCTTTGCTCAGCCTTTCGTAGTCCGGCTGGTCGAGCGGCTGCACTTCCAGACTCAACTGCGCGAACTCCGGTGCCAGTTGGGACAGCGCGCGTTCGTAGTAGTCGGTTCCGACAATTTTCGGGGCTTCGCCGGCGACCAGCAGCAGATGCTCCATTCCCCGGGCCTTCAAGGCCCGCGCCTCGGTCGCTATCTCCTCGGGTGTCAGGATCTTGCGCCGGAGCTTATTGCTCATCGAAAAGCCGCAGTAACTGCACTCGTTGGCGCAGGCATTGCTCAGGTAGAGTGGCGCGAACAACTGCTGGGTCAGACCGAACCGCCGCACCGTGGTACGGTGACTGCGTTGGGCAATCGACTCCAGACAGGTTTCGGCGGCCGGGCTGATCAGTGCCTTGAAGTCCTCCATATCGATGCGCGACCGGGCCAGTGCCCGTTCCACGTCGGCCGGTGTCTTGGCGTAGAGCGACAGGCGCTCCTCTTCCCAGTTCACGGATTTCAGGACGTCACTGAAACTCATGGTGTCGCCTCCGACAGAAAGTCGGTCAGAGGACTCGACGCCTCGGCCTGACTCTGCCGCGCCGCCAGACCGGCATCGCGTGCCTGGCGGCCGGCCTCGACCGCGCCCCTGAACGCGCGTGCCATGGCCACCGGGTCGCGTGCCGTGGCGATGGCGGTGTTGACCAGAACGGCGTCGGTCCCCAGTTCCATCGCTTCAGCCGCCTGAGAGGGAGCGCCCAGACCGGCATCGACGATGACCGGCACGCCGCTTTGCTCAATGATGATGTCCAGAAAAGCCCGGCTTTCCAGACCCCGGTTGGATCCGATCGGCGCGGCCAGTGGCATGACGGCCGCGCAGCCGGCTTCCTCCAGGCGCTTGCACAGCACCGGGTCGGCGTGCACATAGGGCAAAACAACAAACCCTTCACGCACCAGTCGCTCGGCGGCGGCCAGCGTCTCGACCGGGTCCGGCATCAGCCAGCGCGGGTCGGGGTGGATCTCCAGTTTCAACCAGGAGGTGCCCATCGCTTCGCGTGCCAGGCGTGCCGCCTGAACGGCTTCGTCGGCGGTGCGGGCGCCCGAGGTATTGGGCAGCAAGCGGTAACCGGCGCGGGCAAGGGGTTCGAACAAATGATCGCGGTCGCGACGGTCCATTCGGCGCAGAGCCAGGGTGACCAGTTCGGTGCCACTGGCTTCGAGCGCCGCCAGCATGGTGTCCGGATGATGGAATTTTCCCGTGCCGGTCAGCAAGCGGGATTGGAAATGTGTATCGGCAATCGTCAGCATGGTTTTCAACCTCCCGCCACGGCATGAAAGACGTCCAGCCGGTCGCCTTCGCTCAAGGGGGTATCGGCCCATTGGCCGCGCGGTACGACTTCGCCGTTCAGAGCCACGGCCATACCGGCGCGTTCGCCATACTCCGCCCGGATGATGTCGTCCAGGCGACTCTGCGCCGGGCAAGGGTGTGTCTGATCGTTCAGTGCGATGTTCATTGTGGATTACCTTCTGATGTTTCATGTAGGAGCGCAGGCCTCTGCGCGACCGACCCCGTCTCGGCGGTATCCCCTTCGCGCACGGAGTGCGCTCCTACACGCAAGGAACGCCAACGGCCATCCAGTACCTGCCAGGCGGCCACCGGATCTTCGGCCTCGGTAATGGCGGTGACCACCGCCACGCCATCGACCCTACAGGCCGCGATGCCCGGCAGGTGGTGGTTCTTGATGCCACCGATGGCCACCGTGGGCACGGCCGGGTCCACCACGGCCCGATAGCGGGCCAGCCGCTCCAGCCCCTGGGGCTGGCTGGGCATGTCCTTGGTCTGAGTGGGAAACACATGGCCCAGGGCGATGTAACTGGGCTGGAAGGTGCGGGCCCGGCACAGTTCGGCGTAACCGTGCGTGGAAATCCCGAGACGCAGTCCGGCACGGGCAATGGCGTCGAGATCCGCTTCCTCGAGGTCTTCCTGGCCGAGATGGACACCGTAAGCGCCCAGCTCGATGGCCAAAGACCAGTGGTCATTGATGAATACCTGGGCGTCGTATCGTCGGCCGGCTTCGATGGCGTGGCGAATGGCCGGCACCAGACGGTCCCGATCATCTAACTTGAGTCGCAACTGGACGGTGGTGACGCCGGCATCCAGCAGATCTTCCAGCAAGGTGGTATCGCTCACCACCGGATAGACACCCAGCGGTCGATGCAGGGGCGCGAAGCGGTGTTGCAACTCAACGTCCTGCGCGTGCCTGGCCTGCGCAAAGCCCTCGCCAAGCGGCCATCCGGTTCGCGCCAGCGAGCCGGCGCCCTCGCCGGTGGCATAGGCCTGTTTCAATCCGGCATGGACATAGGCGTTGGCGACGGTGACGGCGTCTTCCAGCGGATAGTCCCGAGCCCAGGCCGCAGCAATGGCACTGCCCAGCGTGCAGCCCGTGCCGTGATTGTGGCGGGTTTCGATGCGGGGTTGGGTCAGCACCCAATGTTGGCCGGGAGCGAGCAGATGATCCCGGCTGTGATCGGCCCCGAAAGCATGACCGCCCTTGGCCAGTACGGCGGTGGCTGTCGTCTCCACCAGCGCCCGGGCCGCGCGCAGCGCGCCGACCTCGTCGTTGACCGCGTGACCGGTCAATTGGGCCAGTTCCGGCCAGTTGGGCGTGATCAGGTCGACCCAGGGCAACAACTCGCCCAGGGCGCGAAACAAGTCCGCATCGGCCAGGCGATCACCGCTGGTGGCGACGCACACCGGATCCAGAATGACGCCCAGCCCCGGCCATTGGCGCTTCCAACGGGGCAGCGTCGCGACCAGGTGGCGGACCTGATCGGCCGACCCCAACAGACCGATCTTGATCGCCCGAGGCGGAAGATCGTCGGCCAGCGCATCCAGTTGGGACACGAGCAGGTCGATGTCCATGGGCTGGACGGACCGCACGCCCAGGCTGTTTTGCGCGGTCACCGCCGTCACCACCGAACAACCGTGAGCCCCCAGGTCGTGCAGGGTGAGCAGATCCGCCTGCAGGCCCGCACCACCGCCGGAATCGCTGCCGGCGATGGTCCAGACAATGGGGCGGGTCGCATCGCGATCAGTCATCACCCTCGCCCTCCAGCTCGGTCACCGGGCTATACAGTTGAGCGCCGCTTTCGCGGAATTCGGCCGCCTTTCGTTGCATGCCCGCCAGCGGATCGTCGAGCACCTGCACGTGATCGATCTCGTTTCGTCCGTTGGCGCCAGCCTCTTTGGCCTGTTGCTCTTTCGCATAGTCGCGCACGTCCTGACTGATCTTCATCGAACAGAATTTCGGACCGCACATCGAACAGAAATGGGCCACTTTGTGGCCTTCCTTGGGCAGGGTCTGGTCGTGGTATTCGCGCGCCGTATCCGGGTCCAGCGCCAGGTTGAACTGATCCTCCCAGCGAAACTCGAACCGGGCCAGGCTCATGGCGTTATCGCGGATCTGGGCACCGGGATGGCCCTTGGCCAGGTCCGCCGCATGCGCGGCGATCTTGTAGGCGATCAGGCCCTGTTTGACATCGTCCCGATCCGGCAGCCCCAGGTGTTCCTTGGGCGTGACGTAGCACAGCATGGCGCAGCCGTACCAGCCGATCATGGCCGCCCCGATGCCGGAGGAGAAATGGTCGTAGCCCGGCGAAATGTCCGTGATCAGTGGCCCCAGGGTGTAGAACGGTGCTTCGTCGCAGCTTTCGAGCTGCTTGTCCATGTTCTCCTTGATCAACTGCATCGGCACATGGCCCGGACCTTCGATGATCGTCTGAACGTCGTGTTTCCAGGCGATCTGGGTCAGTTCCCCCAGGGTTTCCAATTCGGCGAACTGGGCTTCGTCGTTGGCATCGGCGATCGAACCGGGACGCAAGCCGTCTCCCAGCGAGAAGGACACGTCGTACGCTTTCATGATCTCGCAGATGTCTTCGAAGTGGGTGTAGAGGAAGCTTTCCTCATGGTGCGCCAGACACCACTTGGCCATGATGGAACCGCCGCGACTGACAATGCCGGTGACCCGATCCACCGTCATCGGCACATGGTGCAAGCGCACGCCGGCGTGAATGGTGAAATAGTCGACGCCCTGCTCGGCCTGCTCGATCAGGGTGTCGCGATAAACCTCCCAGGTCAGATCCTCGGCGACGCCGCCGACTTTTTCCAACGCCTGATACAACGGCACGGTGCCGATCGGCACCGGCGAATTGCGCAGAATCCACTCGCGGGTCTCGTGGATGTTCTGCCCGGTGGACAGGTCCATGACGGTATCGGCACCCCAACGCGTGGCCCAGATCAGCTTGTCCACCTCTTCCTCGATGCTGGACGTAACCGCTGAATTACCGATGTTGGCGTTCACTTTCACCAGGAAATTTCGGCCGATGATCATCGGTTCGGCTTCGGGGTGGTTGATGTTGCTCGGGATGATGGCACGGCCGCGCGCGACTTCGTCGCGCACGAATTCAGGGGTGATCGGGTCGGCCAATTGGGCGCCCCAGCCCTGGCCGGGATGCTGGCGCTTCAGCGCCTCGTCGCGGATCCGTTCACGGCCCTGGTTCTCGCGGATGGCGATGTATTCCATCTCCGGCGTGACGATGCCCTGGCGGGCGTAATGCATCTGGGTGACATTGCACCCGTTCCGGGCGCGACGCGGCTGGCGTCCGCCGTGGAAGCGCAACGCCTCCAGCTTCGGGTCGGCCTCGCGATCCTGGGTATACCGCGCGCTGGCACCGTCCAGGGTCTCCGTATCATCGCGTTTTTCGATCCATTGCTCGCGCAGTGGTCGCAACCCCTGGCGGACATCGATCTCAGCGTTCGGATCGGTATAGGGACCCGAAGTATCGTAGACGTAGATGGGGTCGTTGGGCCGGGTCTCGGGGTTGTCCTTGCGGCCGCCGACCACGGTCTCGGACAGGTCGATGGCGCGCATGCCAACGCGAATGTCCGGCCGGGAGCCGTCGAAATAGACCCGCCGTGAGTTGGGAAAAGGACGGATGGAGTCCTGGCTTAATTGCTGGACGCGCTGGCCAAGGTCGGTTTGGGCATTATTGTTGGTCGTGGTGGTCATTCCGGTCGATCCTCATGGTTCGGAAGCGACGGAGTGACCGCACAGGGGTGGTACTGGTTGGACTGGGTATGACAGTGACTGACAGGGAGGCGGCACGGTTTGGACAACGCCCCTGTCAGCGTGAACCCAAACAAGTGGTTCGACGACGGTCGAACCGAGGCACGGCCCAGACGGCTGGCTGTGCTCTCTTGTTCCCTTCGCGAGTATTAACTCGATCAGGTTCCACGGATCCCGCTGATGCGATCTCAGCCAGCTGTTTCACTGGCACTCCGACAAGACAGCCGACAGGTTAGCGCCCGGCCCGGCCCGGTGCAAGTTGTACACGGCAAATGGGGGCGGGTATGATCCGGGCCACTGTCCGGAAACACCCGAGAATCCCCGTTATGTCCAAAGCCTCGAAGACAACGAAAGCCTCGATCGTATCATCCAGTCACCTGAGCGAACGCAGCACCGAGCTCAGTGAGTTCGAATACGCCCTGATCATGGCGGAGAACACCTTCTCGCGCTGGCTGGTGCACTGCATGACCGCCGCCGGAAACGAGGAAATGAGCCCGATCGACATCCTGGTGATCCACAACGTCTACCACCGCAACCGCGCCAAGCGCATCGCCGACATCTGCTTCATGCTCAACATCGACGATACCCACACGGTGTCCTATTCGTTGCGAAAACTCGCCAAAATGGGGCTGGTGGAAAGCAAACGCGTCGGCAAGGAAACCTTCTACAACGCCACTGACGCCGGCGAAGAGCTGTGCCTGAAATACCGCGACGTGCGCAGCGTCTGCCTGGTGGACTGGCTGGAAAACCTTGGCATCAGCGAGGACGAACTGAGCGACGTTGCCAAGACCCTGCGCACCATGTCCGTCCTCTACGACCAGGCCGCCCGGGCCGCCGCTTCCCTCTAAGCATTCCTCCCTTGGGGCGGCCCGATGGCCGCTCACCCACCGCACCCCGCGTCCATAAGTAGGGCAGAAGCGCCGTCAGGCGTTATCTGACGCAAAGCTCAACGCCTGCGCCATCGCCTCCCCCAGACACTATTGATAGGCCACTGAAAGAGTCCGGTTAGCCACCCATACCGCCCCCATGAGCTTGATCAATGTTCAACTCTTTTAGAATACATTTTGCATTCACTTTTTATTGACTTTGCGTTTTTTGTGACGCTATAGTGAATCCATCAAAAAGATAAGACGCATATCGCTCGTAATTCATTCACAACAATAATACTGAGAGGCGTCCCGACATGATCGTTCAATTCACCCCACCCCGATGGGCCCTGCTGCTCATGGCGGTCGTACTGCATGGTGCAATGGCTGCTCTAGCCAACGCCCAGACCCTGACTTTTCCGACGGCCTATGACGAACGATCGCCACACACCATCAATATTCGGGTTCTCGCCAACGAGCTGAACTACGCCACCTTTGGCCAACTGCAACTTGAGGTTCACCCCGCCGGTCAATTGCTCCCCGCCAACGCCATTTACGACGCGGTTCGCTCCGGCGAAGCGGATATGGGTGAAGTACTTTTGGCGTCGCTGGCCGAGCGCGACCCACTCTTCCTGATCGACAACCTGCCGTTCCTGGTCGCGGATTTCGATACCGCCGAGGCACTGTGGGAGGCCTCGCGCGACTACATCGAGGCACGCCTGAACGAGGATGGCCTGACCCTGCTGTACGCCACGCCCTGGCCACCCCAAGGGTTCTATTCGATATCCCGTATCGACGATGTCGGCGACTTGGAAGGGCTGCGGGTCCGCAGCTATTCGGACACGCTCGAAGACCTGATTACGCTGGCCGGCGCCACACCGGTGAGCGTTGACTACACTGATCTGCGTTCCGCGTTTCAGCAGGGTCAGATCGACGCCATGATCACCTCGGCCACCACCGGCGTGCGCGCCAGCGCCTGGGAATTCGCCACCACCTACACCGACATCAAAGCCTGGATTCCCAAGAACATCGTGTTCATCAATACCGACCGCCTGAACAGCCTGAATTCCGAACACAGATCCCTGTTACTGCAGCAGGCCAACGTGGCCGAACAACGCGGCTGGACCATCGCCCGGGAAGACTACTTTCGCTCACGCATCACACTCTCAGACAACGGCATGGCCGTGCGCAGCCCGTCGCCGCGCCTGCAAAAACAACTGGTCAGCCTGGGCAACACCATGACACAGGAATGGCTGTCTCGAACCGGAGAAGAGGGCGAACGAATCCTGACGACGTATCAGGAGCGGGTGACACAACACACCGATTGATACCGACCCATTCGGCGAGACGCCCCGGATGGCACTCGCCAGGTGAACGCACCTGAACCCAAATGACTCGGACGTCCCCAATAACAATGACAGAGGAAACACAGATGAAATTTCTGATGAAGCCCTTACTGACGACTACCCTCGCGGCCCTGACCGCAACGTTTGCCTCGGCCGAGGTCAAGTGGGACATGCCTACGCCTTACGCCGACGGTACCCACCACACCCAGAACATTCGCCAGTTCGCGGAGGACGTCTCCGACGCAACGGACGGTGAGATGAACATCGTGGTGCACTCCGGTGCCTCACTGTTCAAACACCCGGAAATTCACCGGGCTGTCCGTACCGGACAGGCACCGATCGGCGAAGTATTCATGGGCTTGTTGGGCAACGACGATCCCCTCTACAAAGTCGACAACATCCCCTTCCTGGTCACCAGCTTCGACGGCGCCAAAAAGCTCTGGGACGTCACCCGTCCGGAGGTGGAAAAGAGCCTGGAAGAACAAGGCCTGATGCTGCTGTACGCTGTTCCCTGGCCGCCGCAGGGTTTTTACACGAAAGAACAGATCACCAGCATCAATGACTTCCTGGGCATGAAGATGCGTGCTTACAGCGCCTCCACCTCGCGCATGGCCGAGTTGTTGGGCGCCATTCCCACCACGGTCCAGACACCGGAAATCCCGCAGGCATTCAGCACCGGCATCGTGGAAGCCATGGCAACCTCACCGACCACCGGTGTGTCCAGTCAGGCCTGGGACTACACCGACTTCTACCTCGATGCCCGCGCCTGGATTCCGAAAAATATGGTGTTCGTCAACGCCCGAGCCTTTAAACGCCTGCCGGACGAAATGCAACAAGCGGTATTGGAAGCCGCCGAGGCCGCCGAAGCTCGTGGCTGGGAAATGGCCGTCAGCGAAACCGAAGAGAAAACCGCTTTGCTGGCTGAAAACGGTATGACCGTCTACAGCCCGGATCAATCACTGGCCCGCGCCCTGAACGAAGTCGGCGACGACATGGCCCGCGAGTGGTTCGAGGAAATGGGTTACGACAGCAGTAACCAAATCCTGGAGGCTATCGGTCGATAGTTACCGAACTTTATGTGCCAGTGGTACGGTTTCTAGCCTGAGTCCTATCCGTGTTCCGTGCCAGGGTCCGTGTCCGCTGATGGGTAGACCCATTCAGGGTCGTCGTGAATACATCCATGTAGACTTGGCCGCAGCATCCCTGCTGCGGACATCCCTGAATGGGTCTACCCACCATCGGCCACTCGGTGCATTGCCAATAGCACCATCCACCTTGGAGAGCTTGGCGCAATAGTGAGTGTCCGGTACCGGGTTTCCCCTCGGCGGGACGTCGGTCCGCAGGGATGCGGACCGCCGAGCTTACATGGACGTACTTGCAGCGACCCGACGAGGGGATACCCGGTACCGGATACGGGCCATTGGCACCGTAGCTGACCCGGATAGGCTCTACCCTTGGCACGATACAAGCCACTTTCCCAGGAGACCACCCAACATGCTCCAACGACTGCTCCACACACTATACGCAGCCGGTATGGTGATCGCCGCCACCAGTCTGAGTTTGATTTGCCTGCTTATCGTCGCGCAAATCGTCGGCCGCTGGTTCGGTGTCATCATTCCGTCCGCCGAGGATTTTACCGGGTATCTTCTGGTATCCAGTCTGTTTTACGGCCTTGCTTACAGCTTTCGCAACAACAGCCATATTCGCGTCATCCTGCTGTTGGATCAGGTCAAACAGCACCGATTGAAAGCCGAATTTTTCAGCTTGACGGTGTTGCTGGCATTGACCGCTTATTTCACCTACGCCTTCGCGATTTTTACGCTGGAAACCTACGACTTCGAAGAAGTCAGCACCGGTATGGTGGCGGTTCCGCTGTGGATACCGCAGACCTCCATGGTGTTCGGCATGGGCCTGTTCTGTCTGGCCGTGTTCGAAGATTGGATCGTTTGCCTGCGTCGCACCAAACCCAGTTATCTCGTCGCCGAAGAACACGGCGCGCACAGTTCCGAATAGAGGCCGACTCATGGATCCCGTTGTTATTTCCATCATACTGGTCGTCCTGCTGTTCGGTCTGCTCGCGACCGGCCTCTGGGTCGCCGCCACCCTGTTTGTCGTCGCGCTTGCGGCTCTGGTGCTGAACGATCAGTTCGCGATCAGTATGATCGCGGCCACCACTACCTGGGGCGGTACTTCGTCCTGGACATTGGCCGCACTGCCCTTGTTTATCTGGATGGGTGAAATCCTGTTTCGCACCCGGTTGTCCGAGGACTTGTTCAAGGGCCTGGCGCCCTGGTTGAACCACATTCCAGGTGGCCTTCTGCATGTGAATATTTTCGGTTGCGGTATATTCGCAGCGGTATCCGGTTCGTCGGCGGCGACGACGGCGACGGTGGGCAAGATCAGTCTGAAGGAGCTGGAAAAGCGCAAATATCACGAGTCGATGGCGATCGGGACGCTGGCGGGTTCCGGCACCCTGGGGTTATTGATTCCGCCTTCGATCATTCTGATTGTCTATGGCGTTTCAGCCGAAGTATCCATCTCCCGCTTGTTCATGGCCGGCGCCTTGCCCGGTTTGATGCTAGTCGGTTTGTTCGTGTCCTACGTGGTGGCCTGGTCACTGCTCAACAAATCGAAGGCGGCTCCGCTCGATGCGCAGCTCAGTTTCTTGGAGAAGGTAAAGCAGTCGCGCCGGCTGCTGTCCATCGCGTTGCTGATCATGTTTGTCATCGGTTCGATTTATATGGGCTGGGCAACGGCGACCGAGGCGGCAACTCTGGGGGTCGTGGGCTCTCTGGGCCTGGCGCGACTGACCGGCAGTCTGAATTGGGACATGTTCCGTTCAAGTCTGGTCGGTGCCACCTGCATGTCCTGCATGATTTTGTTGATCCTCGCCGCGGCGCATTTATTGACGGTGGCCATGGGCTTTGTCCGCATTCCGGCCATGCTGGCGGAATTCGTCGCCAGCCTGGATCTGTCCGTCGCCCTGCTTCTGGTCGCGTTGACATTTCTGTTCATACTTCTCGGTTGCTTTCTCGACGGCATTTCAGTGGTCGTACTCACCACGTCTGTGATCCTGCCGTTGGTCGAAGCGGCCAACATCGACCTGATCTGGTTCGGCATCTACCTGGTGCTGGTCGTCGAGATGTCGCAAATCACGCCCCCGGTGGGTTTCAACCTGTTCGTGATCCAGTCACTGACCGGGAAGGATATCTTCAAAGTCGCACGCTACGCCTTACCGTTTTTCCTGTTGCTGATCGTCGCCGTTGCGCTGATCACCGTGTTCCCGGGCATCGCCTTATGGCTGCCCGACGTCCTCAACAAATAATCGTACGGATCATTACCCGCTCGTTATGACAAGTTCCGGAGAACGCCTCATGAATACCAACCGTCACTCGATGAAACCCTGGTCGTTTTGGGTGGACCGCGGCGGCACCTTCACCGATATCGTCGCCCGCAACCCCCAGGGTGAGCTGGTCAGCCACAAGCTGCTGTCCGACAACCCGGCCCAGTACAAAGACGCCGTCATCGAGGGCATTCGTCAACTGATGCAGGTCCCCAGGGGATCCCGTATTCCGGTTGAACAGATTGAAGAAATCAAGATGGGCACGACCGTGGCCACCAATGCCCTGCTGGAGCATAAGGGCGAGAAAACCCTGTTGGTGACCACACGCGGTTTCGCCGATGTATTGCGCATCGGCTATCAATCACGGCCGGACCTGTTCGCCATCGACATCCAGATGCCGGATATGATTTACCAGCGGGTAGTGGAACTGGATGAACGCATCGACGCTAAGGGCCAGATACTGCAACCTCTGAATGCAGACCAGGCTCGTACCCTGCTGCAAGAAGCCTACGACGACGGTTTTCGGTCCTGCGCCATTGTGCTGATGCACAGTTACCAATTTCAGGACCATGAACAAACCGTCGCCGGCCTCGCCCGTGAGATCGGGTTCGAACAGGTGACCGCGAGCGCCCAGGCCAGCCCGCTGATGAAGATCGTCAGCCGGGGGGATACGGCCGTGGTCGACGCCTACCTGTCGCCGATCCTGAAACGCTACGTCAATCAGGTAGCCGGCGAACTGGATACCTTCGTCGACGAGCCCGGCCGCTTGATGTTCATGCAATCCAACGGTGGCTTGACCGATGCGCAAATGTTCAACGGCAAGGATGCGATTCTGAGCGGTCCGGCCGGCGGCGTGGTCGGTATGGTGAAGACGGCCGAGCAAGCCGGGTTCGATCGGTTGATCGGGTTCGACATGGGCGGTACGTCGACCGACGTGTGTCACTACCAGGGCGAATACGAGCGCACCTTCGAAACAGAAGTGGCCGGCTTCCGTCTGCAAACCCCGATGATGTCCATCCATACTGTGGCCGCCGGTGGCGGCTCGGTGCTGAATTTCGACGGCAGTCGCTTCCGGGTCGGCCCCGATTCGGCCGGTGCCTTTCCGGGACCGACCTGTTACCGCAATGGCGGTCCCCTCACGGTCACCGACTGCAACGTCATGCTGGGCAAACTGCAGCCGGATTACTTTCCCAAAGTCTTCGGTCCCGACGCGGACGAACCGCTGGATGTCGAAGCGGTCCGGCAAGGGTTTTCGCGATTGGCGGGCGAGATTGAACAGCAGACCGGGCAAGCGTTCAGCCCCGAACAGGTGGCCGAAGGTTTCCTGTCCATCGCCGTCGACAACATGGCCAATGCAATCAAACACATCTCGACACAACGCGGCTATGACGTTCAAGATTATGTCCTGTGCTGTTTTGGCGGCGCCGGCGGTCAACACGCCTGCCTGGTCGCCGAAGCGCTGGGCATGAAGAAGGTCTTTCTGCATCCCTATTCGGGGGTGCTGTCGGCGTTTGGCATGGGCCTGGCCGATGTGCGCGACGTCAGCGAAACCAGTGTCGAAAAACCGCTGAGCGACGAGACCGTCGCGGAATTGGATGCGTTGAAAGGCACCCTGGCGGACGCCGGCATCGAAAAACTCAAACGCCAGCGTGTACCCGTCGAGGCCATCGAGACCATGGCCCGGGTACACATCAAATACGAAGGGTCGGATACCAGCCTGCTGGTCAATCATGGTCGACTGGACGACATCAAAACCCGCTTCGAAACCGAGCACAAACAGCGCTTCGGGTTTATCTCCAAAGACACCCGGATGATCGTCGAAGCTTTACAGGTGGAAGCCGTGGGTGGCGGTTCGGCACTGGAACACCCCCAGCAACCGGTCGAACCCGGAACGGGGTCGGAGGCGGTCACCTACCATGAGTTGACCACCAAGGGGCAACGCTACACCGCACCGTTTTATCAACGCGAACACATCCGCCCGGGCCAGCACATCCAGGGGCCGGCCGTGATCGTGGAAAAAACCAGTACCCTGGTCATCGAACCGGGCTGGGATGCGACTCTGACGACCGGCAACGACATTGTGCTCGAACAGGTGGCCTCAGCCAGAGAATCGACCCACACGTCCACCGAAGCCGACCCGATCACGCTGGAGATCTTCAACAACCTCTACATGCACATCGCCGAACAGATGGGTCTGGTGCTGCAGAACACCGCCGCCTCGGTCAACATCAAGGAACGGCTCGATTTCTCCTGCGCCATATTCGATGCGGACGGCGAACTGGTCGCCAATGCCCCGCACATGCCAGTGCACCTGGGTTCGATGAGCCACAGCATCAAAACCGTGATCGACAAGAACCGGGGGCAAATGCGCGACGGCGATGCGTTCATGCTGAACGATCCGTACAACGGCGGCACCCATCTGCCGGACATCACCTTGATCAAACCCGTGTTCAATCCGGGCGGAACCGACATCGCGTTCTACGTTGCCTCGCGCGGACACCATGCCGATGTCGGCGGCATCACACCCGGTTCGATGCCATCCAACTCCAGCCATATCGACGAGGAAGGCGTCCTGCTCGACAACGTCAAGATCGTCGATCAGGGCGTGTTCCAGGAAGCATTGATTCGGGATCTGTTCAGCACGGCCCAGTATCCTGCGCGCAATATCGACTACAACATCGCCGACCTGAGGGCTCAGATCGCCGCTTGCGAAGCCGGCATGCAGGCGCTCAATCGCGTGGTCGATCAATACGGCCTGGAAGTGGTCACGGCCTACATGCACCACGTCCAGCAGAACGCCGAGGAAAGCGTGCGGCGGGTCATCGATGTGCTGTCGGACGGCGAATTCGACTACGCCATGGACGACGGCTGGACCGTGAAGGTGAAGATCACCGTCGACAAAGCCGAGCGCTCGGCCACCATCGACTTCACCGGCACCAGCGATCAGCACCCGTCCAACTTCAATGCGCCGCTGGCCGTGACCCACGCCGCCGTGCTCTATGTCTTCCGTTGCCTGGTCAACGACAACATCCCGTTGAACGGCGGCTGCCTGCGGCCGTTGAACATCATCGTGCCCGAGGGCTGCATGCTGAACCCGCGTTATCCGGCCGCCGTGGTCGCCGGCAACGTCGAGGTGTCGCAACTGGCCGTCGATACCCTATTCGGCGCCCTGCATGTAGCCGCCGCGTCACAGGGCACGATGAACAATGTCACCTGGGGCAACGACCAGTACCAATACTACGAAACCCTATGTGGCGGCAGCGGTGCCACCCGCCATTCCGACGGCGTCAGCGCGGTACACACCCACATGACCAACTCCCGTCTGACCGACCCTGAAATCCTTGAATGGCGCTTCCCGGTTCGTCTGGAGGAGTTTCGCATTCGGCGAGGATCCGGCGGGCGCGGACACCATCAGGGCGGTGATGGCGTGGTGCGCGAGATGCGTTTCCTGGACATCATGGATGCGAGCATTCTGTCCAATCGCCGCCGGATTCCGCCTTACGGCCTCGAAGGAGGCCAGAATGGCAGCGTCGGTCGGAACAGTGTCATTCGGACCGACGGTTCGGAAGTCGTCCTGGACTCAAAAGCCAGCGTCCAGTTGAATCCGGGCGATGTTCTGGTAATTGAAACGCCGGGAGGCGGCGGGTTCGGCACGCCAAACGACTGAGCACGACACAGGCCGGTCTTCGGACCGGCTGAGTGTATGGATCAAAGCACCCACTGATGACACAACATGCCGACCATGAAACCGACCACAGCCCCCAAAGGCGGTGTCCAATGCCGATGCATGCGAGCCTGGGGAGCGATGTCCTGAAAGATGAGATAGAGAATACCGCCGGCGGCGAATACCATAATGCTGGCGGTGATGCTGGATCGGTCCTGCAGCAGGAAGTATCCCAGACTGGCGGACAGCGGGCCAAGAAAACTGATGGCGAACAGCGATATCAAAATGGCGCTCTTGCGGAAGTGGTGTCCCCGCAACTCCCGGTAGCTGTTGTAGCCTTCCGGCAGATTCTGAATACCGATCATCAGGGCCAACAACAACCCCAGTTGAGGGTTGTACCCGAATACGGCACCCAGGCTGATGGCTTCGGGCACAAAGTCCATAATCATGGCCATGAGCTGGGCGACGGATCCCTTACGACGCGCCAGTTGAATGTCGAGCACACAGAATACGCCGCCACCCAACAAGAAGACGGCCGCGAGCACCAACGGCGATAAATCCTTGATCCCTTCCGGCGTGAGCGCAAACGCAACCGACGCCACCAGAATACCGCCACCAAAGGCGATGATACCGTGGGTGATTTCCCGTTTCAGCCGGGTCTCGCGCGAGGGTTCCAACCAGGCGGCAAGCCCACCCAAAAAGGCCGTCAGGCCCGAGAGCCAGGCGGCCACTAATATCAGGACCAGTGAGCTCATGTCGTGCATGCCTATCGTCGCTGTGGACCGGTCCCGGAAATCAGACACCTTCAATGGCTTTAAAACCGGTAGCGGGCCCCGGCTTTCAACGTATCGACATCGTTGTCGGAATTCTCGAAATCTTCGGGAAGGTCGTCGTCTTCATTGACGCCCACTTTGTAACGATCGTACTCAACCGTCAACCGCAACGGATCGGAGACGGCAATCTCCGCCCCGGCACCATAGAAAAACTGATCGTCCTCGTAGGTGTTCTCGTAACTGCCCACTTCCACGTCCACATTCGAATAGAACTTGCCGAATTTGCCGTACAGATTCAGGTTTTCCATGACGGGAATGGAACCGATGGCCGAAACACCGAAGCCGTCGACTTCCGCCGATGCATTGTCGTTGCCGTAGCGGCCAAAATTTTCATAGGACCCTTCAACGCCGAGGTACTGGTTTAACATGACACCCGCGTTGGCGCCCCAGACATCGTCTTCATCTTCGAATTCACCGCCGCGAGAACGGAAAAAACCGTAACTCGCGCCGACGTAGGCATGAGGTTCGAGGTGGTCGCGCATACTGTTCCCGGATTCGGCCATGGCCGAACCGGAATAAACAATGGCGGCGGCGGAAATGGATACAACTGACAGCGTGCAAAATACTTCCCGGTTGAATGAAGTCATGGTGCATGCCTCCTTTACGGATCTTGAAAAAGGGTTGGCCGCCACGGCTGTACAAGCCCGTGTCGCGAGCCGTTTGCGTAATCGTGTAACGCAGTTCAAGCGTAATGCGGGGAGGTCGGGGTCAATAGATCGGATGGGTAGTCGGATTGTATCCGCGGTAAAGGATGCGTCACCCTCTTCGTATAGAGATTGTCTACCAACAGCGCACACCTCGATGATCCGGTCATCGGGTGCGCGCTGCACTATTCAGTGCGCCGATTCCCAGGAATCCCCGACGCCGATGTCGACGATCAGCGGGACGTCCATGCTGGCGCAATGCTGCATCCGGAAACGGATGCCCTCGGTCACCTTGTCCAGGTCGTCTTCATGGACTTCAAAGACCAGTTCGTCGTGCACCTGCATCACCATCCGGGCCCGGTAGCGGCTCTTGTGCAGCCAGTTGGCGACATCGACCATCGCCATCTTGATGATGTCCGCGGCCGTTCCCTGCATCGGCGCGTTGATCGCGGTGCGCTCGGCGGCGCGGCGCAGCATCTGCTTGCCGGCCTTGATGTCCGGCAGGTAGAGGCGACGGCCGTACAGGGTCTCGACGTAGCCGGTCTCGGCGGCTTCGGCGCGGGTCTCGTCCATGTAGCGACGCACGCCCGGGTAGCGTTCGAAGTAGGTGTCGACATAGGTCTGGGCATCGGTTCGGCTGATGCCCAGTTGCCGGGCCAGACCATAGGCGGACATGCCGTAGATCAGGCCGAAGTTGATCGCCTTGGCCGATCGGCGCTGTTCGGAGGTGACCTTGTCTTCTTCGATGCCCATCACTTCGGCGGCGGTGGCGCGGTGAATGTCTCGCCCTTCCCGGAAGGCCTTGATCAGGTTCGCGTCCTGGGACAGGTGCGTCATGATGCGCAATTCGATCTGCGAATAGTCCGCCGCGACCACCTTGTACCCTTTGGGTGCGACAAAAGCGCGCCGAATGGAGCGCCCCTCGTCGGAACGGATCGGGATGTTCTGCAGGTTGGGGTCGGTCGACGACAATCGGCCGGTCTGGGCTCCGGTCTGGTTGTAGCTGGTGTGCAGGCGACCGGTGCCGTCTTCGACGAGATCCGGCAACGGGTCGGTGTAAGTGCCCACCAACTTGCTCAGGTGTCGGTACTGCAGAATCAGTTTGGGCAGGTCGTGCCCCTGCTCGGCGAGTTCGGTCAGTACGTCCTCGTTGGTGGACGGCGCGCCGCTCGCGGTTTTGGACACCACCGGCAGACCCAGCTTGGTGAACAGCACTTCGCCGAGTTGCTTGGGGGAACCCAGGTTGAACTCGGTGCCGGCCTGTTCATGGCATTGGCTGACCAGGGCGTCCATGCGTTGCTTGAAGTCGTGACTCAACTGGCGGATGTAGGGCACGTCGAGCAGCGTGCCGTTTTCCTCAACCTCGGCCAGGACCTTGATCAGGGGTTTTTCGATGTGCTCGTAGACGCCGGTCAGCCCGCGCGAGGCGAGCCCCTGTTCCAGCCAATCGGCAAGGCGACCGGTCAGGTCGGCCCGCTCGGCGAACCAGGGGCCGATCTCGGCCGGATCGGCGCTCTGGATCGGCAATTGGCGCTTGCCGAATTTGCCGAGAAAATCCTCGATGGTTTTCGGGTCTTCTTCCAGATAATGGCGAAACAGGTTGTCCAGCGACAGGGGGCCGAAGTGATTGCTCAACCGGGTGTCGCGCCGCACCGTGCTGTCGTAGACAAAGGCCATCAGCAGGGTGTCGCGCCCCAGATGCGCGGCCTTGTGGTCACGCGGTAGCAGAATGTGCCAGAGGGCTTTAAAGTCATAGCCGCTCTTTCGCACCGCATAAGTGGCCAGCCTCGGCGCCAGCGCCTGCCAGAGTTCGTTCTCGGTCAGTGTATCGCCCTGTTCGGTGATGAGCGGGACATAGGCGCCCACGCCCGGCTCCAAAGCGAGCGCCACCCCGACCAGATCGGACTGGTGGTAGTGACCGATCTCGCGCACCGGCAGTATCGTCAGTCGGCCTGCCTTGTCGGCCCGGGCCAGGAAGGACTCCAGATCCTTGGCCGTTCTCACCACCCGGTAATCGGTGGTCTCGGGCTTCACCAGGACCGGCCGCACCTCGCCCTGCCCGCCCTGGTCCCGATCGCCGCCGGACTTCGCGGCCACAGCCTTGCCATTGCCGTTGTCCTCGCCGGTCAGTTCACGAATCCAGGTCTTGAACTCCAACTGCTGGTAGAGCCCCAGTAAAGCGTCCTGATCGGGATCGGTCGGTACCAGTTCATCGACCTTGAAGTCCAGTTCGACATCGAGCTTGATGGTCGCCAGTTCATGACTCAGGTAGGCCTGCTCGCGGTGTTCCTCGAGTTTCTTGGCCATGGTCTTGGCGCCACGAAACTCAAGGTCCTTGATCTTGTCCAGATTGGCGTAGATGTCGTCGAGCCCGCCCAGCCCCTGGATCAACGCCAGCGCGGTCTTCTGGCCGACACCCGGCACGCCGGGAATGTTGTCGACCTTGTCGCCCATCAGCGCCAGATAGTCGACCATGAGCTCCGGCGGGAAACCGTATTTTTTCTCGACGCCGCTGACATCCAGCGTCTCGTTCTTCATGGTGTCCATCAGCGTGACGTGAGGACTCACCAACTGCGCCATGTCCTTATCGCCGGTGCTGATCAGGCACTCCTGCCCGCTGTGTGTCGCCTGATTGGCCAGGGTGCCGATGACATCGTCGGCCTCGACGCCGGGAATCGACAGCAGCGGCAGCCCCATGGCCTTGACGATGGTATGGATCGGCTCGATCTGCTCGCGCAATTCGTCCGGCATCGGCGGCCGGTTGGCCTTGTACTGGTCGTAGATCTCGTTGCGAAAAGTGGGCCCCTTGGCGTCGAACACCACGGCGATGTGGCTGTCCGGGTAATCGGCCGCCAGTTTACGCAGCATGGATATCACGCCCTTGACGGCGCCGGTCTGTTGCCCGGCCGAATTGGTCAGGGGCGGCAGTGCGTGAAAGGCCCTGAACAGGTAGGAGGACCCGTCCACCAGGACGACGGGTTTGGGCTGGGTGTCTGCCATGAATCCGGTTCCTTACAAGAAATGCCGAAATCTTAACATGAGAGATGGACCACTTCTGCCCTACTCGATTCGCGACAATTCAGGTCCGCCCCATGGCTCCGGCCGAGCGCCCGGTTTATACTCCCCGTCCCATTCACCGAACACCCCTGGCATGTCTGTATTCACCGAATTATCCCGCGCCGACATCGAGTCCCTGCTGTGCCACTACGATCTGGGCGCCTACCGCGACCATCAGGGCATCAGCGCCGGGACCGAAAACACCAATTTCTTTGTCGATACCGACCAGAATCGCTTCGTTTTGACGCTGTTCGAGAAACACGCTCCGGAAGAGCTGCCCTTCTTCCTCGCGCTGGGCGAGCACCTGCACGACGACCGATGTGCCGTTCCACAGCCGTTTCGCACCCGGGACGGGGACTTCCTGATCTCGGTGAAGAACAAACCGGCGGTTCTGTTCGAATGCGTCCAGGGCCGGCATGAGCAACCGACACCCGCTCACGCCCGAATCCTGGCCGAAGCCCTGGCGGATATTCACCGCAGTACCGCCCGGTTCGACGGACGCCGACCTCACAGCCACGGCATCGACTGGATCGAGCGCACGGCGCGCGAGCTGACAGCGGGCCTCCCGGACGAAGACCGGCGCTTGCTCGACGAGGCGCTGGACTGCCTGGCCGGAATCGACCGTTCACTGCCCCGGGGTGTGATTCACGCCGACCTCTTTCACGACAATGCCCTATTCGAAGGCGACCATCTGGCCGGGATCATCGACTGGTATTTCGCAGGTCAGGATCTCTATGCGCTGGACATCGCCGTGTGCCTGATCGACTGGTGCCTGGGCGAAGACGGCGGTGTCGACCTCGACCGCTGTGCGGATTTTGTCGCGCACTACCACAGCCACCGCGCCTTGAAAGTGGCGGAAATCACCGCCATACCGGCGCTTACGGTCCAGGCCGCCACGCGTTTCTGGCTCAGCCGGGCTCTGGCCGTGCGCGACAATCCACCCCAGGACGGTGTCACCATCAAAGATCCCGATGCCATGAAAACCCTGACCCGCCAGAGCCTGGAACGGCGAACAGAATTCGGTCGGATACTGAAAAACAGCTAAGCTGATACATCCGGCCTCTTTATTTTTATCCGATCAACCCAGTCCCAAGGGGGGTCGGGCCATCTGTACAGGTTACCGATACTATGAACAAAGCTTTTACCAAACCCGCCACCGTCAACGCGTCCGTTTCCCCCAAGGGCAGCCTGGAAGTCCTGTCCCAACTGGAAGTGCAGAAGTTGAAGTCGGTCAGCGAGAATGGCCTTTACGACCTCTTTCGCAGTTGCGCGCTGGCGATTCTGAACACCGGTTCGGGCACCGACAACGCCAAGGCCATCCTGGAAACCTATCCGGATTTCCGCATCGACATCGTCCAGCAGGATCGAGGCATCCGCCTGAACCTGTTCAACGCCCCGGCCGATGCCTTCGTCGACGGGGAAATGATCGCCTCCACCCGGGAAATGCTGTTCTCGGCACTGCGCGACATCGTCTACACCGAGAGCGAACTGAAGAGCAAACGCGTCAAGCTCGACTCGGGCGAAGGGATCACCGATTACGTCTTTCATCTGCTGCGCAACGCCCGCTCCCTGGTACCCGCCCAGGAACCGCGCATGGTGGTGTGCTGGGGCGGCCACTCCATCGGTCATGAGGAGTACGAATATTCCAAGGACGTCGGGCATGAGCTGGGGCTGCGCGGCATGGACATTTGCACCGGTTGCGGCCCGGGCGTGATGAAAGGCCCGATGAAAGGCGCCACCATCGCCCATGCCAAGCAACGCGTTCGTCACGCCCGCTATCTGGGGTTGACCGAACCGGGCATCATCGCCGCCGAGGCGCCGAACCCCATCGTCAACGAACTGGTGATCCTGCCGGACATCGAGAAACGCCTGGAAGCCTTCGTGCGCGTCGGGCACGGCATCATGATCTTTCCCGGCGGCGCCGGCACGGCCGAGGAACTGCTGTACCTGCTGGGTATTCTGCTGCACCCGGAAAATGCCGACCTGCCCTTCCCGCTGATCCTGACCGGACCCAAGTCGGCCGAACCCTACTTTAACCAGTTGAACCGGTTTATCAGCGCCACCCTCGGCAGCGAGGCACAGAAACGCTATCGCATCATCGTCGGCGACCACGCCGAGGCCGCGCGCGAGATGGTCAAGGGGATTCACGAAGTGCGCGCCTTTCGCCGCGCCAAGGCGGACGCCTATCACTTCAACTGGCAGCTCCATGTCGATATGGAATACCAGAACCCGTTCGAACCGACCCACGCCAACATGGCCAAACTGGCGTTGCGCAAGGACATGCCGGTGCACTTGCTGGCCGCCAACCTGCGCCGGGCCTTCAGCGGCATTGTCGCCGGGAACGTCAAGGAACAGGGTATCCGCCTCATCGAGGAGCACGGCCCCTACGAAATCCGCGGCGAGACCGATATTCTGGGGCCGCTGGATGAACTGCTGCAGGCCTTCGTCAAACAGCACCGGATGAAGCTGCCCGGCACCGAATATGTGCCCTGTTACCGATTGAAACGGTGAATCAAGCGGCGGTCGATGACTTGGACTACACTGTGGGCAGAGAGTGAGCCTGCGGAGGATTCACCCCACCGCGACTGTTGTAACGCTCGGAACGGGGTACCCACACCATCGTGCTGCCTGCATCGATCAAGCCGTTTATCACCGTTGGTATGGCGCTGTTGCTGACGTGCGCGGTCGCTTTTCCGGTCTCGGCGGACACCGCCGTCTGGTCCGGTGAGCAGCGGCTGGATGTCGACGGCGTCATCGAGGGCTATTATTCCTTTCAGACACAGTCGGATCCCGAAGCCGACTGGCAGCCCCTGTCCGACCTCGACACCGATGGGTACCAGCCGCCGGGCCAGGTCTTGCATCTGCGTTTCAACCTGCTCAACACCACCACAAATACCGAGCGCCTCTGGCTCGCCATCGACGCCTCCTTTCTCAATCACCTGTGGCTGTCGGTCGGTGAAAGATCCTGGCTTACCGGCGAGGACCTGCCGTTCGACAGTCGCCCGATTCCGCACACCGGCTTTGTTTTCCCGGTCACGTTGGAACCGGGCGAAACCGTGCCCGTCCGGGCCTGGATTCGAAGCACCCTGCTGCACCTGCCGACCACCCTGTGGCAACCCTCGGCTTTCATGGAGCGGGCACTCAACATCAGCTATCGGGACATGCTGTATTTCGGGTTGATGATCACCCTGGTGGTTTACTGCGTACTGCTGTTTTTCGCCACCCGGGTACGCGCCTATTTGGCCTTCGCCGTGTTCGCCGCCGTCCAGGCGTTTTTCTTCATGCTGATTTTTGGCTATGGCAACCGCTACGGCTGGCCGAACCATCCGGAATGGAACGCACCCGTATCGGCGATCACCCTGTATGCCCTGGTGTTCACCCTGGGGCTGATGACGCTGACCATGCTGGGAACGGATAAACGCCCGCCTCGATTACACGCGTTAATGAAAGGCATGCTGGCGGCCCTGGTTGTCATCGGTGCCGCATTGGCGGCCTTTGCGGAACGCACCACCTTGATGGCCTTTCCGGTGCGGTGGACCCTGGTTCTGCTCGTGCTGATCGTCGCCATGCTGACGCTGGAAATCCGGGAGGGATCCCGCCGAGCCAAATGGTTCGCCCTGGCGTGGACGCCGATGTTGTTCGGCGCCTCGGCATTGGCACTGAGCGCCTTCGGTTGGGTGCCCTACGGCCAGCCCCTGATCAGCCTGTTGCTGACTGGTATGGCCGTCACCTCGATGCTGCTGTCCTTCATCATCGCGCTCAACATCCGCGACTCAGTCATCCGGCGTCAGGCGCTGGAACAGGAAACACTGCAACTGAAACAGGAACAGGCCAATCGGTTGGAGCAGGAAGTGGAGCGCCGAACCGCTCAGTTGGAGGAAAGCAACCGGCGCCTGAATCAACTGGCACTGACCGACCCGCTGACCGGTCTGCCCAATCGCCGCCAATTGGACGATTTCGGCGATGTGCACCACCGTCTGATGGTCGAGATCGGCGGGGATCTGTTTGTCGCCATTCTCGATCTGGATCATTTCAAATCGATCAACGACCGATTCGGTCACGACGCGGGCGACGAAGTGCTGACAACAATGGCCCGCACCCTGGCTGAATTCAGCGTACCTCCCCGCGCAACCAGTAATCTGCTGGCCGGCCGGCTCGGCGGCGAGGAATTCGCCCTGGTCGGTTACGAATTGTCCGAAGCCGAGTTCGCGCGGTTGCTGGAAACCATCCGGGATACCATCGAAGATCTCCGCTTCGCCCAACTACCAAGCGTACAGCTCACGGTCAGCATCGGTTGGTCGCGCGCCGAACCGGACCAGCCTTTGAGTTCGGCCTTTCGACAGGCCGACCAATGGCTGTACCAGGCCAAGACCGGCGGCCGAAACCGCGTTTGTGGCGAGGTGGTGACCGCTTGAGCGATCATCCACACCTCACCATGCCCAGTGTCCATGCGCTCGAGCCGGGTTACCGCAGATACTGCTGAACCGCCGCTAAACCGACCTCTCCGTCAACGGTTTTCACACCGTCCAACCGAAAGTTCGTTTCAGCACAATCATCGTTTTATCCTCTTGTCCGTTGTTATTATTGGTGCGTTATTCGACTCGCGGATATCGCGCCCGTCGTTCCAGATCGCCCAGATCCAGGGTGTTTCGCATGTATTGTCGGCTGGCATCGACCATGGGTTGGTGATCCCAGGATGTGACTTCGCCCTTCGACAGTGCCGACGCCACCAGGCGGCGACTTCTCTGACTGTTGAGTACGGATTGGTGAATGGCGTCCAGGTCCCAGCCCTCCGCGATCTCCTGCCTGAACTGTGCCAGACGGTCCGCATGCGCCGGATCCCGCGCCAGGTTGGATCGTTCGGTGGGGTCTTCAGCCAGGTTAAACAGTTGATCCGGATCGCCGGGGGCATGGATGAACTTGTAGTCGCCACGCCGGATCATGACGATCGGCGCCCGGGCCCCCTCACCCATGTACTCGCCAATGACTTCATCATGACCGCCATCGCCCCGCAGGTGCAGCAGCAGGCTACACCCCTCGATCTTCGTGGCGTAGCGGTCGTCACTGGGTCCGTCGACCAGATCCAGGAAGGTCGGCAGCAGATCCATCGTCGACACACTCCGGGAGACCCGGTGCGGGCGGAAACGATCGGGCGCATGCACGATCAGGGGCACTCGTGCCGAGCCTTCGAACCAGCTCATCTTGTACCAGAGACCGCGTTCTCCCAGCATATCGCCATGGTCTCCGGAGAATACGATGATGGTGTTTTTATCCAGACCGGTGGCTTTCAGGGTGTCCCGCAGTCGCCCGATCTGGTCGTCGACGTAACTGATGGCCCCGTAATAGGCACGGCGGGCATTGCGAACCTGAGCCTCGGTCAAGTGGGTGACATCGGCCTGGTAAACGGACCGCAGGCGAGTCGAATGCGGGTCCTGTTCAACCTCTTCCCAGTCAAGGCTCGGCAAATCGATCTCGTCGTCCTGATAGCGATTCCAATATTCTTCCGGGATGGCATACGGATCATGCGGGTGTGTCATCGACACCGTCAGACAGAAAGGTCGACCGTCCTCGCTGCGGGCCCGGTCATGCAGATAGCGCTGAGCGTGAAACACCACTTCATCGTCGTAGTCCAGTTGGTTGGTGCGCACGGCGGGGCCGGCTTGCACGACAGAAGACATGTCGTGATACCAGGTAGGCCTTTCCGCGGGGTCGTCCCAGTTCACCGACCAGCCGAAATCGGCAGGGTAGATGTCGCTGGTCAACCGATGCTCGAAACCGTGCAACTGGTCGGGTCCGCAGAAATGCATCTTGCCCGACAGGGCCGTGTGGTAACCCAGATTGCGCAAATAATGGGCGAAGGTGGGCGTATCCGCTCTTAATTCAGCCGCATTATCGTAGGCACCGATGACGGACGGCAGGCGACCGGTCATCAGCACGAACCGGGATGGCGCGCACAGCGGGCTGTTGCAATACGCGGAATCGAAGACCACACCGCCATCGGCAAGCGCGTTCAGATGCGGGCTTTTAACCACCTGACCACCGTAGATGGGCAGCACAGATGCCGCCATTTGATCGGCCATGATGAACAGTATGTTGGGTCGGGCATCGGACATGATCGAAAACACCTTCTTGGGATCGCACGGTCTGCGATTAACAGAATTAATAGTTTCCAAAGTTGTTTTCATGGTGATCCTGCTCAGCCAGGGTGTAAACTGAGCTTTCACTTATAGACAACATCAGTGTTACTAATGGCAAGTTCCGATCCGCTACCGCCACTGCCTCGCCTTCAAGCGTTCGAATCCGCCGCCCGGCTGGGATCCTTCACGGCGGCGGCCCGTGAACTGGGCAGTACTCAGTCGGCCATCAGTCAACACATCAAACAGTTGGAGGTCGAACTCGGTACGCCCCTGTTCCAGCGGGTACATCGGGGTGTCCAATTGACCCGGGCCGGCAATGAGGTGGCTCGGTGGGCATCCGAAGGGTTGGGCATTCTGACCGAGGGATACCGTCGGGCCCGGCAACCAAGGCGGCATCAATGCATCACCCTGTCCGCCGACTATGCGCTGGGTACCTATTGGCTGCTGCCGCGTTTGCGCCATTTCCGACAGCACCATCCCGAACTGGATGTCCGGCTGGTTACGGCACAACACTCGGTCAGCCCCGACGAGGGCGACGTCGATATCGGGCTGTTGTTCGGCAACGGCTTCACCATGTCCGAGCCGACGCGGTTGTTGTTTCCCGAAGTCGTGGTCCCGGTGTGCAGTCCCGCCTTGTTGGAGCGACACCCGGATATCGAGCACTGGTGGCAGCTTCCGCTGCTGGAGTTGGAAGCCGAGGACCACCCACCCTGGTTCGATTGGCAACGGCTGTTCACAGCCCTCGATCTTCCAGCTGTCCCCGGCGAACCCGAATTGATATTCAACAACTACACTCTGTTGCTGCAGGCGGCTCTCTCCGGTCAGGGTGTGTCCATTGGCTGGTCGCCTTTTGTCGAACCCCTGCTGGAAAACCACAGTTTGCTGGCATTGTCAGACAAGGCCGTTCAATCCGACCGGGGTTACCAGATTGTTTTCCCGTCCAATCGATCTCTGTCTCCCCAGGTCTCGCAATTTATCGATTGGTTGATTCAGGAAGGGGAGGCCACGCAACGCGAACAATCGCTGGAACAAAGTCTGAACCCTGATTGAAAAAAAGCCGAAAGCCCCGATACCCAGCTCCATATCCGACGATAAGGCGGTGTTAACGATGCTTAAGCCATGAACAGATTCATCCAGCCCGCTGTTCGGTGGCTGCTGATCGGCACACTTCCGATGCTGCTGATCGCCTGTCACTCCAGTCAACCGGGCGCCCAGGCCTGTGCCCATGAGGTCAGCCGGTCAATGGATACCGGCCAGTGGCAACAGGCTCTCGAACAGATCGATTCCCCAGAATGTCGGCGCGGCATGAGCCAGGAGGGCCGGGCGTTGAACCGCGCCGCGGCCTACATCGGTCGGGCGGGCTATGAATTGACCGACCTGATCGAGGTGGTGTTGTCCGAACCGCTGCCCGACGAAGACAATCCGGATCTGCGCTTCATCCGTCGGCTGGGCAGTCTGGGCGTCTCTCCTGGAGCACTGCGGGATCTGGATTTGTCCTTGCTGTCACACCAGTCGGTGGTATCGAAAAACAACGGTGACGGTGCCAGTCTTCTGCAGCAGGCCTGTCTGCCGGGCAACATCGATCAGCTGTCGGACACCGAAAAGGACGCCTGCTTCCTCGCCGGGCTGTTCGCTCCGGCCCGCTTCGCCAAAGCCCTGACCCTGATGCTCGGCCAGGAAGCACCGGCCTGGCAGGACGACGACGCCCTGACCTGCGAAACGGACCTGAACAACAGCGGTGTGATCGACGGCGCCCAGGTGACGGCCTGCGCGCTGACCGCCATCGGCGAGGACAACAGTACCGGCGATGTCTGCGTACCGGGGTCTTCGGTGACCGGAGAGGTCCGTTGGGAACGTTTGACGGATGTTTCCGAGGTTCAGTTCGAAATCGACGGCCAGGTTTTTGGTGCCCTGTCGCCGGTTCGGGTCATCATTGAACCGGGCCCCGCCTGCACCGGCCGGGAATCGCGTGTCCGTTACCGCTTTATCGTTCCGGGCAGCGACCCGTCGATGGCCGTCACCGACGGTTATTGCCGCCGGGATGTTCGCGACCGGTGCTCGGCCGCCGCTCCGGGATCGGGATGCTGGCCCTGCCCGATCCCGCGCGCGGATGGCACCGATTTACTGACCCTCAGTAATACCCTGCTGTCGCCGTTGAACCGTGAGGCGGAATTGATGTTGTTCGTGCTGCCCAATGTCGAATCCGACCGGGTGGCGCAACGCCTGGAAAGCACCCGCCAGAGCCTGTGTGAACCGGCCGAAGGTACGCCCGAAGCGTGCGATTTGCGCGAAGACGGCGCCACCCTGGTCAGACAATCGGCGCTGGAGGCCTATTTCGAGCAATGAAGGTTCGTATGCGCCTCGGCCTGTTCGCGACACTCTGCCTGTTCGGCGCCTCCACACCGGCCGCCGTGTCGGAGTATCCCTACATCTATCGCTCGCCACGAAGCATGGGCCTGGGCGGTGTGGACCTCGCGATCGGCGGGCATCCGACGTCGGTTTTTTCAAACCCGGCGGGCCTTGCTCGCCTGCCCGATGGCTGGCAGTTCGTGCCCTGGGCGCCTTCGGCGGGCACTACGACCCGGACTTACGACTTCCTGCGGGATCTGGACACAGCCCTGTCGATATCGGACGAGGACGCCCAGCGCCAGGCGCTGTTCGATGTCATGGACGACTATCGCGGCCGCAACATCCACGCCCAGTGGTCCGCCTTGTCGAGCGTCCACTGGCGCGGCCGCTACCGGGACATCCCGATGGCGTTCACACTCACGCGCCTGAACAGTGAACGCTTCGACGCCAAACCCCATCAGGGATTCGGTACCGATGGCGTTCTGACGGTCCATGCCCGGCGGCTGGAAGGCATCGTCTTCGGCACCGCCGTGGAAACCGGCGACTGGCATTGGGGGCTCGCGGCGAAGTCGATTCATCGGGACCGCATCGCGGACAGCTACACACCGCGCGAACTGGTCGAAATCGCCCGTGACAACCCGGATTTCGAGGATCTGTACAGTCACGGAAATGCGAAGAGCATCGATCTGGGCCTGCAGTTTTCCTTAGACCTGCCCTACCTGCGACAGGGCCGACTCGGACTGGTAACCCAAAACCTGGGTGGGCTCGATTTCGGAGACGCCGGTTGGATTCCGCAAACCACCAGCCTTGGCATCGCCTTTCATCCGCCCGCGCCCGGTCCGACCTCGCTGACCATCGGCGCCGACTACATCGATCTGTTTCACGACATCGATATCGACGACGATCCGATCAAGCGCACTCGCGTCGGCGTCCGCTGGCAATTGTTCGAACATCGACGCTCCGCCCTGGCCTACAGCATGGGGCTCTACCAGGGGGCGCCAACGCTGGGGCTGATATGGCGGTGGCGCGCGGTCGAACTGGCGGCCACCACCTACGCCGAAGAACAGGGCATCTACGCCGGTCAGGATCGGGAACGGCGCTACCTGTTGGGATTCGCCATCGGTATCGGCGACGCCGCGGATACCGGGCGGATCGAGCCGGGGAGCGACTGATGGTGATGGTTCGATGACTTTGGTGAAATCTCGGCTATCCTGAATACTTGGACTGCCAAGAGCGACCCGCCCGTACCTGAGACCGGACCGCACTGCCTACTATGAACCGATATGAATCAGAAGAAGTCGCCGTTTCTGTTTCTGACCTGGAAATCGGTATGCAGGTCACCCGGCTGGACCGTCCCTGGGAGGAAACCCCTTTTCTGCTGCAAGGCTTCGTCATTCAATCGATGGAAGACATCCATCAGCTGCGGACTTACTGCCGACAGGTCTACATTGATGTGAAAGTCGAACATGGCCCGGATCGGAAAGGTCCTGTCCATCCACGGCCATCAAAGGACACATCAAAGAACAAAGACGCTCCCCCGACCCGTTTCACCCCGGGCGATACACCGAAACGCAAGGTCCGCTATCTGAACCAGGTTTCTTTCCGGGACGCCGTCGAATCGTCGCGCATGACGTTCGACTCGGCACGTCAACTGGCCACCGCCATGATGGATGGGCTGCGCATCGGCCGGCAACTGGACATCAACGAATGCCGGGAAGTCGTGCGAAATGTGGTCGACAGCGTGCTGCAGAACGACAGTGCGTTGCGCTACCTCGCCATGATCAAACACAAAGACAGTTACACCGCCGAACACAGCATGAACGTCTGCATTCTGAGCGCCGCCTTCGCACGGTACCTGGGTTTGATCGAACCGGAGATCGAACGGGCCGCCCTGTCGGGTCTGCTGCACGATGTCGGCAAGAGTCGGACACCGCTGGAGGTGTTGAACAAACCCGGCCGGCTGACCCGGGAAGAAGCCTACATCATGGCTGAACACACCACTCATGGCCGCGATATTCTCATGTCGGCCAAAGGCGACCACCTGGTCGCCGTCGATGTGGCCCACTCACACCACGAACGGCTGGACGGCCAGGGCTACCCGCGCGGGCTATCGGGTTTTCAAATCCCCTACTACGCCCGACTGGTCGCCCTGACCGACGCCTTTGATGCCATGACCAGTTCCCGGTGTTATGGCCAGCCCAAGTCCAGTGAACAGGCTTTGAAAATCATCCTCCGGGGCGTGGGCACCCAATTTGATTCCGACCTGGCCCGGACCTTTGTCAAATTCATCGGTTTTTACTCGGTGGGTACGCTGGTCGAATTAAGCGCCGGACAGTTGGCCATGGTCATCCGCTACAACCCCGGGGATTTCCACAGACCCAAGGTTCTGGTCTTGAGCGACCCGACGCAGACTCCGCTCCAACAGCCACTGCCGCTGGATCTGTCCGACGCGGCCAACCAGGCCATCGCGATCCGCCAGGAAGTGCCGAACGGTACGGCCGGCTTCGACATCAGCGACTACATCGGGACGTCAATGGACCTCGCCCACCTTTGAAAGCGGCCGGTCAGGACAGCCGCAATTTCATGTGACGGTTCACATCCTTGTACAGCAGATAACGGAACGGCCCCGGGCCCCCGGCATAGCAAGCCTGCGGGCAAAAAGCGCGCAACCACATGTAGTCGCCGGCCTCGACTTCGACCCAGTCCTGGTTCAGTCGGTACACCGCCTTGCCTTCCAGCACGTAGAGGCCGTGCTCCATAACGTGTGTCTCGGCGAAAGGAATCACCCCGCCGGGCTGAAAGGTCACGATGTTCACGTGCATGTCGTGACGCAGGTCTTCCATGTCGACGAATCGGGTTGTAACCCAAGCGCCATCGGTATCCGGCATGGCGATCGGTTCCACTTCGCGTTCGTTGGTCACGAAGGGTTCGGGCACCTCGATGCCGTCGACGAATTCATAGGCCTTGCGAATCCAGTGAAAGGTCACGTTTTCATTGCCCGCGTTCTTCACCTCCCAGCGACATTCGGGCGGCAGAAAGGCGTAACCGCCCGCTTCCATCACATGGGTTCGACCTTTGACAGTCAGAGTCAGTTCTCCGCTGACCACGAACAACACACCTTCGGCGCCGGAATCCAGCTCGGGCCGATCACTGCCGCCACCCGGCGCGACCTCGACGATGTACTGGGAAAACGTCTCGGAAAAACCGGTCAACGGCCGGGACAATACCCACAGGCGCGTCTTTTCCCAGAAGGGCAGCTTGCTGGTCACGATGTCCTGCAGCACGCCTCTGGGTACAATGGCATAGGCTTCGGTAAAGACCGCGCGGTCGGTTAGCAGTTGGGTTTGCGGCGGATGGCCGCCGGTTGGAGCGTAATACGGGTTCTTGTTCATGATGGTTCCACGGGTCGATGGATAGTGCAGTAGGCGGCCTTGCGCCGCGGATTGTTGTTGGCTCTATAAATTTGACCGATCGGTTAATTTTTAAGGTTAGCATCGGGATGGAGGGGTTGCAAGGTGGTTTGTAGCGGGTGATCGGGAGTGCCTGGGTGGGGTTGTTGGATTACGGCCCTGCGGGCCTAATCCAACCTACGGAAGAAACTCTTATGCACACCGCGTTCCACAAAGTGCGGATGCTGCAGGGCTTCCGCCAGGGTCAACACCGGCTCCACGCAACAATCGCCCGACAACCGCTGCAACCAGACCGAGCGGACCTCACCGGCGAACACGGCCTGCAGATCCACCTTCAGGGCCTGTTGCCGGGCGGGCGACGGGTCCAGGAACCGTTCCACCCACTCCGGTCGCTCCAAACCGTCACACAAGGCCTGGATGAATTTCGGCTCCAGGCCGCCGACCGAGACCCATTTGCCGTCGGCGCATTGGTAATAGTCGTAAAACAGGCCGCCGTTCAACCAGCCCCGCCCCGGCTCGGGACTTGGCGTTCCGGCGGACACCGCGGGCGCCTCCATCGCGTTCAGCTTCAAGGCGCTCTCGGCCATGGACACATCCAGATACCGGCCCCGCCCGGTTCGGTGCCGTTCGTGCACGGCCGCCAGAATGGCGATGACGGCATTCAGGGATCCGGCGAGGTCCGCCACCGGCACCGAGGTCAGTTGCGGCCGCTCGCTACCGCCATAGGAAGCCAGGCCAGATAGCGCCTGGTAGTTGATGTCGTGTCCGGCTTTGTCCTTCAACGGTCCCGTTTGGCCGTAGCCGGTCAACGAACAATAGATCAATTCCGGGAAATCAGCTTTCAGGCTCTCGTAATCCAGCCCGAATTTCGCCATCACGCCGGGCCGGAACTGTTCCAGTACGATGTCGTAATCACCGAGCAATGGCCGCACCTGGTCGCGGGCACCCGGTTCGGCCAGATCCAACAGCACCCGGCGTTTGTCGCCGTTCAGATAGCCGTCCGTGGTCGGGAACTGCTGCATCAGATCCGGATGACGCGGCGAGACGATGCGCAGCACTTCGGCACCCAGGTCCGCCAACTGGCGGGTCGCGAACGGGCCCGGCAGCAGGGTGCTGAAGTCCAATACCTTCAGGCCGGTGAGCGGGCCCATCAGCGCTCCTCCGTCAGCGCGCGGCCGATGATCAGTTTCATGATCTCGTTGGTGCCGGCGTAGATGCGCTGCACCCGGGCATCGGCCCAGGCGCGGGCAACCGGGTATTCCCACATATAGCCGTAGCCGCCGTGCAATTGGACGCACTCGTCGGCCACCTTGCACTGCAGGTCGGTCGACAGGTATTTCGCCTTGGCGGCCATAATGGCATCGAGTTGTCCGTGGATATGCCAGTCCAGGCACTGGTCCACGAACACACGCATCATGGTCAGTTCGCTGTCCAGTTCCGCCAGCTTGAACTGGGTGTTCTGGAAGGCGGTGATGGGTTTGCCGAAGGCGGTGCGCTCCCGGGTATAGGTTAGAGTCTCGGCCAGCACAGCCTCGGCATGGGCGACGGCGTTGATGGCGACACTCAACCGTTCCTGCGGCAGTTCTCGCATCAGGTATTGCAAACCGGCACCGCGTTCGCCAAGCAGGGCGTTCTCCGGCAGGCGCACATCCTCGAAAAAGAGTTCGGAGGTGTCCTGGGCTTTCATGCCGACCTTCTTCAGGTTGCGGCCCTTGCTGAAGCCGGCCGAATCCGCATCCACCAGAAACAGGCTGAAGCCCTTGGAACCGGCGTCGGGGTCCGTTTTGGCGACAACGATGACCAGGTCGGCCAGTTGGCCGTTGGTGATGAAGGTTTTCGCACCGTTGAGCACCCAGCCATCGCCTTCGCGCACCGCATTCGTGGCGATCCCCTGCAGGTCCGACCCGGTGCCCGGCTCGGTCATGGCGATGGCGCCGATGCAGTCGCCGCTGACCATGGCTGGCAGATAGTGCTGCTTCTGCGCCTCCGTACCGTAGTGCAGGATGTAGGGCGCGACGATGTCCGAGTGCAGGCCGAAACCGATGCCGGTCAGACCCAGACGGTTGATCGCCTCGTCGACCAGGGCGTTGTAGCGGAAGTCGACGCCCACGCCGCCATATTCCTCCGGGACTGTCGGGCACAGCAGGCCTTGTTCGCCGGCCTTGCGCCAGAGGTCGCGGTCCACCTGCCCGGCTTCCTCCCAGGCTTCCCGGTGCGGCAGGGCTTCGGCGGTCAGGAACTGGTTGACCGCATCGCCAAACAGGCGCAGTTCGGCGTCAAACAGGGTGCGTTCGGGTCGGTTGGGGAGGTTCATGCGCGGGTGTCCTTGTCTTGGTAGGTCTGGTGGTTCCGGGCGCGTTCGACCAGGCTGGCCGGCGGCTGAAAACGGTCGCCGTATCGGCGGGCCAGGTCGGTGGCGCGCTCGACGAAGGCGTCGAGTCCGTATTGATTGATGTATTGCAGCACACCGCCGGTCCAGGCCGGGAAACCAAGCCCGAAGATCGACCCGATGTTGGCTTCGGCGACGCTGTTCAGCACGCTTTCGTCCAGAATGCGGACGGACTCCAGCGCCTGCACGGCCAGCAATCGGTCTTTGAGGTCCTGCAGCGGTGCGGTGACAGAGGCGCCGAATTCCTGGGCCAGGCCCGGCCACAGGCGTTTCGGGCCCTCCGCGGGGTAATCGTAAAAACCGGCCCCTTTGGCACGGCCGAGTCGTTTCAGCGCCAGCATCCGGTCCAGTACGGCATCGCCCGGGTGTTCCGGCGCGGTCTGACCCGCGGCTTCGAGGTCCGCCCGCGTCTGGGCGCGCACATGTTCAAGCAAGCCCAGCGAGACTTCGTCCATCACCGCCAGCGGCCCGACCGGCAACCCGGCCAGCCAGGCCGCGTTCTCGATCTCGGCGGCCGGTACGCCCTCGGCCAGCATCGCCAGGCCCTCGTAGGTGTAGGTACTGAAGACGCGTGAGGTGAAAAAGCCGCGCCCATCGTCGACCACGATCGGTGTCTTGCCGATGCGTTTCACCAGATCGTAGGCCCGCGCCAGGCTGACGTCGCTCGAATGCTCGCCGCGTATGATCTCGACCAGCGGCATCTTCTCGACCGGCGAGAAGAAATGCAGGCCAACGAAGCGTGCCGGATCGGAGACGGCCGTCGCCAGCGAGGTGATCGGCAGGGTGGAGGTGTTGGACGCGATCAGGGACTCCGTTCCGATCGCGGCTTCGGCCGCCCGGGTGACCTCGGCTTTCAGGCTTCGATCCTCGAACACAGCCTCGATGACCAGATCGCAGTCTTTCAGGTCGGTGTAATCGGACGTCGGTTTTATCGAATCCAGGACGTCATTGCCCTGCGCCTCGGTCCAACGCCCCTGGCCGACCCGCCTGGCGACGAGTTTTTCGCTGTGCGCCTTGCCGTGCTCGGCTTTCTCCCGGGAGACATCCAGCAACACCACCGGGATGCCCTTGCTGGCGCAGGCCCAGGCGATGCCGGCACCCATCATGCCGGCACCGAGAACGCCGACCCGACGAATCGGCTCGGCCTCCGCTGTCGGCCGGTTCCAACCGCCGTCGATGGCGTTTTTCTGGAAAAACAGCGTCGAAATCAGGCTCTTGGCCACCGGGCCCTTGGCCAGCGGCATGAAATAGCGGTTTTCGATCCGGCCGGCCGCCTCGATGTCGAGCGAAGCCCCCTCAACCGCCGCCGCCAAGACGGCGACCGGTGCCGGGTAGCAGCCGTGCGTCTTCTGTTTGATCATCGCCGGGGCCACCGAGAGCAACGGCGCCAGGCGCGGTTGATTGGGCAAACCGCCCGGCAGTTTGAAACCTTTCCGGTCCCAGGGCGCGCAGACCTCGGGGTTGGCGCGGATGTAGGCTTTCGCCTGTTCGTACAGGGCCTCCGTTGTGGCCGCTCGTTCGTGCACCAGACCTTGTTGCTCGGCCGCGTCCGGTGCCAATTGCTTGCCTTCGGTCAGTAACGGCATGGCCGCCTCCAACCCCAACAGGCGCACCATCCGTGACACGCCGCCAGCGCCGGGCAACAGCCCCAGCGTCACCTCGGGCAGGCCGACCCGAATGCGCGGGTCGTCCAGCACAATGCGATGCGTACACGCCAGCGCCAGCTCGAAGCCGCCCCCGAGAGCCGTGCCGGTCAGGCACGCCACCACCGGCTTGTGCAGCAACTCCAGGCGCCGGAATGAGCGTTTCAGGCTGTTCAGCAGGCCCAGCACAGTCGCGGCATTGTCGTCGTCGACCCGGCGCAGCAAATCCAGGTCACCGCCGGCCATGAAGCTCTTCTTTTCGGAGCGCACGATCACACCGGCCAGGTCCGGCCCTGCCTCCAACGCGTCCAGACACCCCGCCAGATCCTCGCCGAAAGCGGGATCCATCACATTGGACGAGGCATTCGGCCGGTCCAGGATCAGGTGGGCGATACGGTTTTCATCGGTTTCCAGTCGTACAGTCGTCATGCTCAATCCCCCAACCGTTCCACGATGGTGGCGATGCCCATGCCACCGCCCACACACATGGCCACCAGGCCATAGCGCTGGTTGCGTGCCGCCAGTTCATCCAGCACGGTGCCGATCAGCATCGCGCCGGTCGCCCCGAGCGGATGCCCCATGGCGATGGCGCCGCCGTTCACGTTCACCCGATCCGGATCCACATCCAATTCGCGCTGAAAACGCATCACCACCGACGCGAAGGCTTCATTCACTTCCCACAGATCGATGTCCCGCGCGCTCAGACCGGCCCGTTTCAACGCCTTGGTCGCCGCCGGCGCCGGCCCGGTCAGCATGATCGTCGGCTCGGATCCCACCACGGCCGTGCTGACCACACGACCGCGCGGTGTCCAGCCCCAACGCTTCGCCTGGGTCTCGTTGCCGACCAGGAGTAAGGCCGCGCCATCGGCCAAGCCGGAGGAATTCCCGGCATGATGCACATGCTCGACACGCTCCACTTCCGGGTACCTGGACCGGACCACATCATCGAACCCCGACGCGCCCATCGCGGCGAACGACGGCTTCAACCCCGACAGCCCCGCCATCGAACAATCGGCCCGCACGGTCTCATCGCGCGCCAGCACCGCCTCGCCATTGCTATCCACCACCGGCACGACCGACTGATCGAAACCGCCCCGGTCCCAGGCCGCGGCCGCCTTGCGATGCGACGCCACCGCGAAGGCATCCACCGCCTCGCGATCGAAGCCGGCCAGGGTCGCGATCAAATCCGCACCGACGCCCTGGGGCACAAACCCCGTACGGTCGTTCGTCTCCGGATCCAGCGCCCAGGGTCCGCCGTCGCTCAAAATCGGTACCCGCGACATCGACTCGAAGCCGCCAGCCACCACCAGGTCCTCCCAGCCCGAACGCACCTTCATCGCCGCCAGGTTCACCGCTTCCGCGCCCGAGGCGCAGAACCGGTTCAGCGTCACCCCGGCGATGTCCGTATCCCAGCCGGCGTAGAGACTCGCGATCTTGGCGATGTCCCCACCCTGATCCCCGATGGCCGAGACGCAGCCCAGCACAACGTCATCCACGGCACTCGTCTCCATCGGATTGCGTTCCACCAGGCGCTGCATCAGCCCGGCCACCAATTGAATGGGCTTTATCTCGTGCAGCGCGCCACCCGGCTTGCCCCGCCCCCGGGGCGTGCGGATGGCGTCGTATATAAGAGCGTCCGGTGTCATAAGAGATCCTCGGCGTGCTTGGTACGATCGGAGTGGATGGCTGAACGGCCACCGAAACTGAACCCAGCTTAGAAGCTCACCAAAATGGGGCAATGACCGAAACGGTCAGGGGAATTGATCAATTCGCTCAGACAGGCGTCGTCATGATGGAGGGGGCTGCCGGTAATCCCCGGGATTGATCCGGGTCCACCGTTTGAACGCCCGGTGAAAGGCACTGGCTTCCGAGAACCCCAGTTCGAGCGCGATCCGTTGCAGGGTCCAATCCGTGGTCTTCAGTAAATGCACGGCCCGCCCCCGACGCCACTGGTCCTTCAACGCCTGAAAGCGGGTCCCTTCCGAATGCAGATGCCGACGCAAGGTCGCCGGCGACACCGCCAACCGATCCGCCACATGGCTCTGGTCCAGGGTCAGCGGGTCCTGGCTGGCATTGAGGATACGCCGCACCTGCTGGGCCAGGCTGCGATCGCGGCGATACTGGGTGAGCAGAACGGACGGGGCCTGCGCCAGGAACTCGGCCATTTGTTCCGGTGTACGGTTCACGGGCAAGTCGAGATAGGCCCGGTCGAAGATCAGGGCGCACTCGGGTTGGCGGGCATACACCGGACAGCCGTACATGGCCTCGTACTCCTCCCGATAGGGCGGCCAATCGAACGACAGGTGCACCCGCTCCGGCAACAACGGCGTGTCCACCAGCCAGCTCGACCAGCGCAACCAGATGATCAGCAGCGAATCGTAGAACACCCGCCGGTCCAGATCGGACGGTTCGCGCAGTTGAATCACAACCCGGGCTTCCTGGCCTTCCTCGTGCAGCGAGACGTTGAGACAGTCCCCGACGATGTCGTAGAACTGGCCGCTGCGGATCAGCGCCTTGCGCAGGGTTCCGGCCGACGCGACAGCGTAATTGGCCATGGCGAAGGTGCCGGTCTTCATCTTCTGCCGGCAAAAACCGCCCGATTCGTCGCCCATCTCACGCCACAAGGTTCCCAGCCACTGGCCGAAGGCCTGGATGTCGCTGCGCCCCTGCTCCCTGAAAACGGCATCCGGGTCCAGGTCGAAGCGATGCAGAAACGCTTCCACATTCGCACCGCGTGTCTGGGCGGCGCGGGCATGGGCGGCGATGATGCTGTTGGGGACGGTGGACATGGCGGTTCGAAAGCAGGATGAAGCGGATATGGTACCCAACTGTGGGAGCGCAGTCCCCTGCGCGAAAGAATGAGGCGGAGGCCATGCGCGTTGCGACTGAATAACAAGGCTCCAATCGCCTTTTGTCCCGCTCTGGTGTTCGAATGGTCGCGCAGAGGACTGCGCTCCTACCGATATCCGCCGGCCCGGTAGTCCGGGAATTGCCATTCGAAGCCGGTACTCGCCAGCCGATCGGACAGCAACCGCTTGCCGCCACCGACCGGCGGCACACTGTCGATGGCCGGCAGCCCTTCCCGCTCGCGCAGATAGCTCAACACGTCGTACAAGGGCACCGGGCAACGGTCGGTGACCAGATACCGCTCGGCAAAAGGCGCGTCCAGCACAACATGCGCCAGGGCCGAGGCGGCATCCTCGATATGGATTCGATTGGTCCAGTGGTTGCGTTTGGGCGGCTTTTCCTCGAGTGACCGGGCCATACGCCGCAACCAGTCCCGACCCGGACCATAGATGCCACTCAGCCGGGCCACGGTCGACGGCACGGGCAGGGCGTCCACCTCGGCTTCCATCTCCGCCAATTGCTCCCCGGCCCAATCCGCCGGTTCGATCGGACTGTCTTCGGTCAGCTCGCGACCGTCATCGACGCCATAAACGCGGGAGGACCCGACAACGACCACCCGGCTCGGCATCCGTCGCCAGCGGTCCAGGCTCTCGCGCAGGCGATTGACCGGTTCGACATACCCCTGACGGTAGCCCTCGGCCGTGCGTTCGGGCGCGGACAGCGCCATGACAACCCAATCCGCGTCCAGATCGGGCCAGACCTGGGTGGCAAGATCCAGGCTGTGCTGCTCGAACCCCAGATCGGCGTCCGGCGACGAACGGCGCAAACCCACAACCTCGCCCCCCCGATCCAGAAACCGCCGCGCCACGCGCCGATTCAGATCACCGACGCCGGCCAACACCACTCGCCCTGCCATTCAATTACCCTCTTGTATCAGAAAAGACTTTTCGATAGCTTACACTTTATCCTCGATAATCCCAGGCCCAACCGGAACCCATCATGACACTGACCGAACTGCGCTACATCGTTGCCCTGGCCCAGGAGCGTCACTTCGGCAAGGCGGCGGATCGTTGCTTTGTGGCGCAGCCCACGCTCAGCGTCGCCATCAAGAAGCTGGAAGACCGACTCGGCGTCGCCATCTTCGAACGCGGCAAATCCGGCGTTCAGGTCACGCCCATCGGCCAGCGCATCGTCGAACAGGCGCAGCGGGTTCTGGAGGAGAGCCACAAGATCGAGGATTTGGCCCACGCCGGCAAGAACCAATTGTCCAGCCCGCTAAAACTGGGTGTCATCTATACCGTAGGCCCCTATCTGTTGCCGCACATCATTCCGCAACTGCGGCAGATGGCGCCGGACATGCCACTGGAAATCGAGGAAAACTTTACCGGGGTGTTACGGCACCGGCTGCGCGACGGTTTGCTCGACGCCATCATTATCGCTTTGCCGTTCAATGAACCGGATGTGCTGACCAAGCCGATGTTCGACGAGGACTTCGAAATCCTGCTACCCAGCGGTCACCCGCTGACCCAGGAGCAGGCCATCCCGGCCGAACGGCTGATCAAGGAACCCCTGCTATTGCTGGGCGAGGGCCACTGTTTCCGCGACAACATCTTCACCACCTGCCCGAACATCGCCTCCGCCTCGCGCGACCCCAAAGGGCGCGTGCGCACCATGGCCGACGGCAGTTCGCTGGAAACGTTGCGCCATATGGTCGCTTCCAACCTGGGGGTCACCATCCTGCCGCAATCGGCCACCGGCACCACTTTGTACAACGACAAGCAGGTCGCCGTGCGACCCTTCGCCGGCAAGGCCCCGCGCCGGACGGTCGCGCTGGCCTGGCGCGCCAGCTTCCCGCGCCCCAAAGCCATCGATTTGCTGGAGACCTGTATCCGACAGTGCAAGATCGGTAGCAACGCCGCCTGATCCGTCATGGCGCTTGAGCACCCCATCAACCAACTGAGCGGCATCGGACCCAAACTGGCCGAAAAATGCGCCGGCATCGGTCTGCTGACCGTCGGCGACCTGCTGTTTCACCTGCCGTACAAATACCAGGACCGGACCCGGCTGACGCCCATCGGGCAATTGAAGCTGGGCATGGCCGTGGTCATCGAAGGCGAGGTCATGGGCAGCCAGGTGTTGTTCGGACGGCGCCGTAGCCTGATCTGCCGCATCTCGGACCGGACCGGCCTGCTCACCATGCGCCTGTTTCACTTCACCAAGGCACAACAGAACCGTTTGCGGCAGGGCGCCCGCATCCGCTGCTACGGCGAGGTGCGTATGGGTTCGACCGGGCTGGAGATGATGCACCCCGAATACCAGGTGCGTGACGATGGCGATTTCCCACCGCTGGACGACGCCCTGACCCCGCTGTATCCGAGCACCGAAGGCCTGAACCAGGGTCGCCTGCGCTCACTGGTGGAACAGGCGATCACCGCGTTGAAGCGCCAGGGGGGCCTGCCCGAATGGCTGCCGCCCGACTGGCTCGCCGGCTGGGGGCTGCCGTCGCTGACCGACGCCCTATTGAGCCTGCACCATCCCTCACCCGGCAGCGACACCGACGCTCTCCTCGCCGGCCTGCATCCGGCCCAGCAACGCCTGGCGCTGGAGGAACTGCTGGCGCATCACCTGAGCCTGATGCAGATTCGCCAGAAAACCCAGGCGTTCGGCGCTGTGCGTTTTCCACCGAGCACGTCACTGGTCAGCGAACTGCTCAAACAACTGCCGTTCACCCTCACCGGCGCCCAGCAACGGGTCGTCGGCGAAATCCAGGACGATCTGGGCCGTTCGCTGCCGATGTTGCGCCTGGTGCAGGGCGACGTCGGGTCGGGCAAGACACTGGTCGCCATGCTGGCGGCGCTGCAGGTCATCGAAGCCGGTTACCAGGTTGCCCTGATGGCGCCCACCGAACTGCTCGCCGAGCAACACTTTCGCAACATGAGCCAGTGGGTCGAACCACTGGGCTTGACCTGCGGCCTGCTGCTCGGCAAACACGGCAAGAAACAACGCGGTGAGACCCTGGACGATCTGGCCCAGGGCCGTATCCAGATGATGATCGGCACCCACGCCCTGTTTCAGGAAAGCGTCGAATACGCGCAACTCGGGCTGGTCATCATCGACGAACAACACCGCTTCGGCGTGCACCAGCGTCTGGCGCTGAAAGAGAAGGCGCGACAGGGCCTGCCGCACCAGTTGACCATGACGGCCACCCCCATTCCACGCACCCTGGCGATGACCGCCTATGCCGATCTCGACGTCTCCATCATCGACGAGCTGCCGCCGGGGCGCACACCGGTGACCACCACCGTGATCAGTCAGGACCGGCGCGATGCCGTCGTCCGCCGCGTCGATGCCGCCTGTGGCGACGGTCGCCAGGTCTATTGGGTCTGCACCCTGATCGAGGAGTCCGAAGAGCTGCAGGCCGAGGCCGCCGAAGACACCGCCGACAACCTGCAGCGTGCCCTGCCCGGCCGGCGCATCGGTCTGCTGCACGGGCGCATGAAGGGCGCCGAGAAAACCCGCCTGATGACGGCGTTCAAGGACGGTCAGCTCGACATCCTGGTCGCCACTACGGTCATCGAAGTCGGCGTCGATGTGCCCAACGCCTCGGTCATGATCATCGAAAACCCCGAACGCCTGGGTCTGGCCCAATTGCATCAGTTGCGCGGCCGGGTTGGCCGGGGCTCGAAAGACAGTTATTGTCTACTGCTGTTCGGAACACCGCTGTCCGAACAAAGCCGCCAGCGACTGGAAGTCATGCGCAGCACCTCGGACGGGTTCGTCATCGCCGAGGAAGACTTGAAATTGCGCGGCCCGGGCGAGGTTCTGGGCACGCGCCAGACCGGTGCCATGCAATTCCGGGTGGCGGACCTGGAACGGGACCGTAACTGGCTGGATGTTGTACCGGAGCTGGCGCACCGGTTGACGGTCGAATACCCCGGCCACGTGGAACCGCTGGTCAACCGCTGGCTGTTCAATGCGGACCGATATGCACAAGTGTGACACAATCGACGGTTTGACACTGGGTTAATGACCATAGTCACTCGATCAGTCGACCCCTCGGGGTCATATTGATCTACACTCACGGATGAACGATAAAGGAAATCCACCACATGGCGAAAGCGATGGCCGAGCCCAACGATTCCGATCTGCCTTTCCTGGTCAAGCAACATCTGCGCAAACACGGCATCGATCATGAATTGGGCCCCTCCCGGTCCAACCGGGTGCGTGCTGAAGTAGCGCTGCTGAGCGACTCGTTCGGCCTGGTACAGGTCTTTTTCCGTTCCGACAGTCTGCTCGATCTGGAAAAAGTCCGCCGTCTGACAGGACGGCAGTTGCAGCCTCTGTCGGTCCCTGAAATCGAGAAAATCAAAGCCAAGTTATCGATCAAGACACTGCCGGCCTTCGACGACCTGATCGAAGCCGAAACCCTGATCGACAAACGGCTGCTCGACTCGCCCGAAGTGTTCATCTACAGCGGCAACAAAACCCGCCTGATTCACCTGCAGGACATCCGCCTGATCAAACAGCGCGAAACGACCAAGGTGAACGACCTGTGCGTCGACCTGCCGCCGTTGATTCCGGACCATGAAATGTCCCTGTTCGAGCACGACCGGGAAGAGATTCACCGGGCGGTCTCCAATTTCACGGCCCTGCGTATTCGCCAGCGCCTGGAAGAGACACTGGAAATACCGCCGCTGCCGCAAACCGCCCAGGCCATCATCCGCCTGCGCGTCGATCCGGACGCGGACATCAGCAAACTCAGTCGCATCGTCGAACGCGACCCCAGTCTGGCGGCTCAGGTTGTCAGTTGGGCCAGCTCTTCCTACTACTCGGCGCCGGGCTCGATCAAATCGGTCCAGGACGCCATCGTGCGGGTGTTGGGGTACGACCTGGTGATGAACCTGTCGCTCGGCCTGTCCCTGGGTCAGACGCTGGAACTGCCCAAAGACCATCCCGAAGGCTTCGCGCCCTACTGGACGCGGGCGGTCTACGTCGCCGCGACCTGCGGCGCCCTGCTGTCGCTGATTCCGCGTGAATTCCGCCCGGGGTTTGGCCTCGCCTACCTGACCGGCCTGTTGCACAACTTCGGTTACCTGATTTTGGCGCACGCCTTCCGGCCGCATTTCTCGGCCACCTGCCGGATGCTCGAAGCCAACCGCCACATTCAGCATCAACATGTCGAGCACTACCTGCTCGGCATCACCGGCGACCAGATCGCCGCGTCTTTAATGAAAAGCTGGAAGATGCCGGACGCGGTCTGCATCGGCATTCGCTATCAGGCCGAACCGGACTATCTGGGTGGGCACGCCGACCACGCCCATCTGGTGTACCTGGCCAACCACCTGCTGCAGGAATACAACCTGTTACCGGGCGAGCCGGTCCAATTCGACGACAGCGTATACGAGCATCTGCACATCAATCCGGACGACGTGGATGAAGTGATGCAGAGCCTGGTGGAATCGAAAGATCAGTTGTCGGGGATCATCAAGGGACTGGGAGGCTAAACGTAGGGTGGGCATGGCCCACCATCGGGATGGATGCAACCCGGTTCAATGCCACTGGCAGTCCATCAGATCGATCGCCTATTGCAATGGCCCGGCGTACTTCCATGGTGGGCTGTGCCCACCCTATTTCAACGACTCGTGCCCACCCTAAACGCGCGCCAAATCCTCCAACACCCCTGTCACCAACCGCCAAAACGGCTCGACTGTCGCGATCTCCAATCGTTCGGTCGGGCTGTGCGCGCCCTTGATGGTCGGGCCGAAGGAGACGATGTCGAGGTCCGGTTTCTTGCTCTTCAGAATGCCGCACTCCAGACCCGCGTGGATGGCCTTGAGCACCGGCACTTCGCCCAGTTGTCTGGCCGCGATGTCGCGGGTACGGGCGACGAGGGCGCTGTCGAAATCCGGATTCCAGCCGGGGTAGTCGAGAATGATGGAATACCCTATCTGAAAAATCTCGAACAAGGCTTCCAGTTTGTGTTTGAGCGGGCGCGCCTGGTTTTCATTGAAAAAGCGCATGCTGGTCTGAATACGCAGTGTATCGTCCTGCAGCATAACCACGGCCAGATTGACGCTGAGGTCCACCAGATCGGCCGGCTGTTGCAGGTTATAACTCTGGGCGCCATGCGGCAGGACACTGAGCAGGTTGAGGATCATGTGCGTGTCCGCGGCCGAAGCGACCAGCGGCTCTTCCCGCTCGATCGGCTCGAACACCCAGTTCAGCCCCTGGTCCGCCTCGGGCAGGTAACCGAGCCAGCGGTCGCGGACCTGATCGAGGTGGGCTTGCCACTGATCCATCTGCTCCGGGTCGACCAGAATCTCCACCGAGGCCTCGCGGGCGATGACGTTGTGGGCCACACCGCCGCGAAAACGGCTCAGTTGCCAATCCAGTTCATCGGCATCGACCAGTACCTCGGTCAGCAGTTTGTTCGCATTGCCCAGTTGTTCGTGAATCTGAATACCGGAATGGCCACCGCTCAATCCCTTCAGGTGCAACATATAGGGCACAAGACCGGGACGCGGACGCTTCATCATGATCTGGCGCTGGGCTTCATAACCATACCCGCCGGCGCAACCGATGTAGAGTTCGCCCCAGTCCTCGGTGTCGAGGTTCAGCATGCGCGTACCGGTCAGTAGAGAGGCATCCAAATTGGAGGCTCCGTGCAACCCGGTTTCTTCCTCGGTGGTGAACAGCAATTCCATTGGCGGGTGCGTCACGTCCGGATCGGTCATCGCCGCCAGGGCGGCCGCCACACCGACGCCGTTATCGGCTCCCAGCGTGGTGCGGTCGGCGCTCAGCCAGCCATCCTTGACCTGCAGGGACAACGGGTCGCGCTCGAAATCGTGTTCTTTGTCACCGGTCTTCACCGTCACCATATCGAGATGGTTCTGGATGATCACAGTCTCCGCCGACTCGCATCCTCCCGAGGCCGGCACATACACCACCAGATTACCCGCCTCATCGACCGCATGGCGAAAACCACGCTCTTCGGCTAACTTGATAATACGGTCACGCAAAGCACCTTCCTGACCGGAAGGACGCGGAATTCGGGTAATGGCCTGAAAATGACGCCACAGGTGTTCGGGTTGCTGTGGCAATGCCAGGTCAGATTCAAACTGTGCGTTCATGCGACTCCACCAATGACCAATACAAACGGCGGATCAGCTTACTGGGAGCGGTTACAAAAGGCTATTATTCGACTTTAAAAGGATTGCGGGGATACAGGACAAGTGGCAACCTGAGTTAACGTTGAGCGAACATGCCCGTCCGCTCTGGAGTACGAGCCATGGCAACCAAGCCACTTGAGGCACCGGACTATCGCAACCGCTTCAACCGCGGACTCTGGCTGAACGAACGCCGGCGCGACCTGCGCCACTACTTCGACAGCCGCCACATCGTCATCGGCGCCATCGACATCGAACCGTTCTGGAGCAAAGTCCCCTACGTCGGCCTGTGGCGCGTGCGCAGCCTCGGCACACCCGGCTTCGACGGCTGGTACGGCATCGCCGGCGACGTCCCATCCGACATTGTCGGCATCAACAACTTCAGCGACCGTCCGCGCGACATCCTGCGCTACTTCGCCGCCAAATGGCGCTTCGCCGCCGCCCGGCTCAAAGCCGGAGAAGACTACCCGGAATTTAGAATCGAATTCATCGAAGACCGGCCCAAAATCGGCGCTGCCATCGAAGACCGCGCCATGCGGCTGCAGCGGTGGGTCGACGAAGACAGCTTGTGGTAACTGCATTTAAGTAGGAGCGCAGGCCCCTGCGCGACAGAATTAACCCGAAGCACTGTGGAAGCGGCCGACTGAATACCCGGCCTATGGCGCACAGCTCCGCCGATGTCTGCGACTTGTCGCGCAGGGGCCTGCGCTCCTACAGGTAACGCGTCACCCGGCCAGTTTTCGGGCAAAACCGGTGAAATTCCGGGCCAAATCCGCCAACTGACCGGACAGTCCCTCATCCAACACCTCACCACCGTCGCCCAACACCTTACCGGCGCCACCCACACCCAACTGCTGGCGATATACATTCAGCCCCAGATTCCCCAACTGCAACCGCAAATGCGGCAAAGCCCGCATACCGCCACGCCCGCCGGGCGACGCCGCCAAAATCAGCGCCGGCTTATCCGCAAACACCGCCGTCCCCGACTCACCGCCCGTCTTGCGCGACATCCAATCCAACGTATTCTTCAACAGCGCCGGAAAGAACCCATTGTACTCCGGCGTCACCACCACCAACGCATCCGCAGCCCTCATCCGCTGATTCAACGCCTTGATCGACTCCGGCACCCCGTCACTGTCTTCCAGATCCCCGTCATACAACGGCGCCACCAAATCCCCGGGCACCACCCGATCCACCTCAACCCCCTCAACCTCCAGGTTCGCGGCAATCGCATCCAGCAAACGGCGGTTCAGACTGTTTTCCCGGCGGCTTCCGGGTAATAGTAGGGCTTTCATAGTACAAACTCCTTATCGAATGTTGGGGTCTTGACTGATGTGGCTAGCGACGGATGCCGGGTTTGCTCAGTCGGGGATATCTGAGGCATGGATGCCGAAGTTAAGCCCCCACGGATGGGTTCACGGCGGCCCCGAATGAGCAAACCCGGTAGCCGGCGCGGGTTTCCGGCACATTGGAGCCAAGCCACCAGACATCGCCATTGGTTACGAAGGTTATAATGCCGACCCACTTTCATTCCAGACAGTTATTTTGAGCAATGACTTGAATTAATCTGATCAATGAAAGACAAGCCCCATCACCTCATGTATACTCCGCGGCCGTTTTACCTGCCCAGGGAAGCCCACAACCGCTTCCCGGAAACGAATTACTGTGTCAGCAGGTGGTGGAGCCGGTTTGAACCGGTCGACGACGACCCCCTCGGATGAATGGTGTGACTCGAACAAGGCTCCCAGTGATACAGCCTGACCGGCCGTGAATACCTCATGGCCACCTCGAGGAAACAACCGATTATGACCGAAGAAACCGCCCGTTTTGACCAACTGGGCCTGGCGCCCGCCTTGCTCGACACCCTGAACAACCTCGGATACGAAACCCCGACCCCCATCCAGCTCCAGGCCATCCCCGCCGTACTCCAAGGCCGCAACGTCCTCGGCCTCGCCCAGACCGGCACCGGCAAAACCGCCGCCTTCGCCCTGCCGCTGCTGTCGATTATGGAAACCGGCAACCAGGGCCCGCAAACCCTGGTCCTGTGCCCCACGCGTGAGCTGGCCATCCAGGTGTCCGAAGCCTTCCAGGCCTACGCCAAGGGTCTCGACAACTTTCACGTCCTGCCCATCTACGGCGGCGCCGACATGCGCAACCAATTGCGCGGCCTGAAGCAAAACCCCCAGGTCATCGTCGGCACCCCGGGCCGCGTCATGGACCATCTGCGCCGCAACTCACTCGACCTGAGCGGCCTCAAGCACCTGGTACTGGACGAAGCCGACGAAATGCTGCGCATGGGCTTCGTCGAAGACATCGACTGGATTCTGGAACACACGCCGGCCACCAAGCAGGTCGCTCTGTTCTCCGCCACCATGCTGCCCCAGGTCAAACGCCTGACCCAGCAATACCTGAACGACCCGGTGCGCATCGAGATCAAACCGAACGAAACCACGCTCGGCCAGATCGAACAGTTCGTCTGGCACGTCGGCGGCATCAACAAGCTCGAAGCCCTGACCCGCATCCTGGAAGTGGAAGACTGGAACGCCGCCATCCTGTTCGTGCGCACCAAGGTCGAAAGCCAGTTCCTGGCGGAAAAACTGGCCGCACGCGGCCACGCCTGTACCGCCCTGAGCGGTGACGTGGCCCAAAAGCAGCGTGAAGACATCATCAACCAGTTCAAGAAAGGCAAGCTGGACCTGGTCATCGCCACCGACGTCGCCGCGCGCGGCCTGGACGTCGAGCGCATCAGCCACGTCATCAACTGGGACATCCCCGGCGACGTCCAGACCTACATTCACCGCATCGGCCGGACCGGCCGTGCCGGTCGCAGCGGCAAGGCGATCATGTTCGTCAAACCGCGCGAGCGCCGTCTGCTGCGCGACATCGAACGCGTCACCAAGCAGCAGCTCAAGCCCTACCCGCTGCCCAGCGCCGCCGAACTCAGCGAACACCGCGCCGCCGCCTTCAAGACGGAAATCGAAGAACGCATTGAAACCGCCGACCTCGGCTTTTTCCGCGCCGTTATCGATGGCTGGACCGAAAACGAAGACCTCGATTTGCGCGACATCGCCGCCGCCCTCGCCATGATGGCCCAGGAAGACAAGCCGTTGCAGGTACCGGAAGACCCGAAACCACGCCCGGCGAAAGAACGTCGCGAACGCCCCGACCGTGATGGTAAACCACGCCGTGAGCGCGGTGCTCCGCGGGATCGCGCACTGGACTACGACGCCAACAAATACCGCCTCGACGTCGGCCGCAAGGACGGCGTCCAGCCGGGCAACATCGTCGGCGCCATCGCCAACGAAGCCGGCATCGAAGGTCGCTTCATCAACAACATCAGCATCTTCGACAACTACACCCTGGTCGACCTTCCGACCGGCATGCCGAAGGAAATCTTCGAGCAGCTGCGCAAGACACGGGTAAAGGGTCGTCCGCTGAACCTGCGGGCCTGGGTCGAGGACGGTAAAGGCGAGAAGCGCCCGCCGCGCAAAAACAAGCCACCCCGCAAGTCGTAAGCTATTCGTCTTTGTAGGGCAGGAGAGCCCTAGGCGATATCTGCCATGGCGGGCACCGCCCGCCCTAGTTTTCCTAACGTGGCACCGGCTAGAGGGCTGCGCCCTCTCGGCAGATGTCGCCTCCGGCTCTTCTGCCCTACCCGCTCCCCTTCCCCGATTTTTACCCTTGGCTTCATAGCCACACCCCACCCGAATTCTCTACACTTCCGGTAATCCCATCGCAAACGGACGACCGAATGCTTCCCAAACACACCGCCCAGAGCGTGCTCGACCACGCCCTGGCCCAGGGCGCCGACTTCGCCGATCTGTTTATCGAGCGCCACCAAAGCCAGAACCTGCGCACCCTGCTCGACCAGGTCGAGAACGTCCAGAGCGGTCTCGATTTCGGCATCGGCATCCGCCTGGTGTACGGCAATAAGGTATTGTACGGCTACACCAACGACGACCGGCCGGAGGCGCTGAACGCCGTCATCGACCAGTTGGCCGCCAAGGACCGCCGCGACCCGGTCACCACGGCCACGGCCTTCGATTTTCGTGAATTCCCCAACCGTCACCCGGCCCGCATCGCCTTGAGCCAGGATCTGTCGCTGGCCGAGAAGGTCGACTTTCTGCGCCGGGCCGACCGCGCCGCACGCGCCCACAACGAGGCCATCGGCCGGACCATCGGCAATTGCCTGCAACGCGAACAGGACGTGGAAATCTTCACCACCGAAGGCCTGCACACCCGCGACAGCCGCCACTACTGCCGCATCGCCGTGACCGCTGTCGCGATGGATGGCAGCCGCCAGGCGACCGGTTCGGACAACGTCGGCGGACTGCTGGGCTGGGAACTGCACAGCCAGCAGGACCCGGACCGTCTCGGCGAGGAAGCCGCCCGGCAGGCCATGGTGAACCTGGGCGCCAAGGCCTGCCCGTCCGGTCACATGCCGGTGGTGATCGGTAACGGTTTCGGCGGCGTCATCTTCCACGAAGCCTGCGGCCACTTGCTGGAAACCACCTCGGTCGCGCGCAAGGCCTCGGTCTTTCACGACAAGCTGGGTGAAATGATCGCCAGCCCCGTGGTCAGCGCCGTCGACGACGGCACGCTCGACAACGTCTGGGGCTCGATCAACATCGACGACGAAGGCATGGAGACGCGCAAAACCCAACTGATTAAGGACGGCCAACTGACCAGTTTCCTGGTCGACCGCATGGGTGCGCAGCAAACCGGATACGAACGCACCGGGTCCGGCCGCCGCGAGAGCTATCGCTTCGCACCGGCCTCGCGCATGCGCAACACCTTCATCGAACCGGGCAACGACGACCTGGACGACATGGTCGCCTCCATGGATCGCGGCATCTATGCCGCCCGCATGGGCGGCGGTTCGGTGCAGCCCGGCACCGGCGAGTTCAACTTCGCCGTCACCGAAGGCTATTACGTCGAAAACGGCAAGGTGCAGTACCCGGTCAAGGCCGCCACCCTGATCAGCACGGGCCCGGCGGTGTTGCGGGAAATCAGCATGGTCGGACGCGACCTGGCGCTGGCTTGCGGCATGTGCGGCTCGGTCAGCGGCGCCGTACCGGTCACGGTGGGCCAACCCGCCCTGAAAGTGGACAATATCCTGGTGGGAGGCAACGCCTGATGACCGATACACGCCCATACGACACCCTGCTGGAGAAAGCCCGCGACCGGGGAGCCGAAGCCGACCTGATCATCGACCACCAGCAAAGCCTGTCACTGAAAGCCCGTGACGGGGAACTGGAAGAGCAGGCCGTCAGTGACACCCGCACCCTGGGCCTGCGGGTCATCAAGGACGAACGGGTGGGTCTGGCCTATTCGGAAGCCCGCGACGAGGCCGCACTCGATCAATTGCTGAACCAGGCCCTGGTCAACGCCGAATTCAGCAAGCCGGACCCGGAGCAGCAGATACCGGACAACGCCCAGACGCTGACCAGCGACGACGCCCTGCTGTGCCCGGAGAGCCACCTGACGCCGGAAGCGCGCATCGACCTGGCGCTTTACCTGGAACGCACGCTGGCTGGCCGCGACCGCATTCGCAATGTCCCCTACAACGGCGTCAGCGAGCGCATCGGAGAACGCCAGTTGCTCTCGACCCGGGGCCTGAACGCCCGCCACCGCAGCCGCACCAACAGCCTGTTCGCCTACGCTCTGGCGGCCGACGGCGACATCACCGCCATGGCCGGTCACGGCCAGACCGCACGCACCGGCGAGGCGTTGAACGCCGACGACCTGATCGAGCGGGTGTACGCGGACGCCATCGATCTGCTGGCCGGCAAGCCCGTGCCCAGCCGGCACTACGACGTCATCTTCGATACCGAGGCCCAGGCCGGCCTGTTGTCGGCTTTCATGTCGGCCCTGTCGGCCAAGGCCGCCAAAGACGGGGTCAACCCCTGGCGCGACCAGCTCGGCCAGGCCGTCGCCTCGGCCGACTTCAACCTGACCGACGAGCCGGACAACACCGACGGCTTCGGCTATCGGTTGTTCGACGCCGAGGGCACCGCCTGCCGGACCACACCGCTGATCGTGAACGGCGAATTGCGTACGCTGCTGCACAACAGCGCCACGGCCCGACACTTCGGCCTGGAAACCACCGGCCATGCCCAGCGCGGCCCGAAATCGTCACTGGGTGTCGGCGCGCACCAGCTGACCGTCACACCGGGCCGGGCGACCTCGGCGGACCTGACCTCGGGCGAGTACCTGCTGCTGACCGACCTGGACGGCCTGCATTCCGGCACCAACGCCCTGACCGGCGATTTCAGCCTCGGGGCCAGCGGGTACCTGTGTCGGGATGGCAAGCGAATTCAGGCGGTACGCGGCATCACAGTCGCGGCCAACTTCTTCGAATTGCTCAAACGGATTGCTGTAATCGGAGATACGGCGCAGTGGAACTGGCGCCGTTCGGTGAGGATGCCAACTCTCAGGTTCAGTGACGTGGCGATTTCAGGTTAATTAGTTGGGACGATGAGGGGAGATCCCCCTCTTTCCAGCGTCTGACGGGTAGGGTGGGTCGGTCCGATGCATCGGTCGCCCACCAGCCTGCTGAAAGCAATCACTACACACACCGCCAAGTGACACGTCGAAGCCAAGTTATCCTTCCATGGTGGGCAGTGCCCACCCTATTTGCATCATCGCGGCGATGGCTGCAGGTGCACGTCGGATATCTCATCGATGCGCAGCGGCATCACCATCTGGCCATTGTAGACGTTCTGCTGGAACCGCATCCGCTCCCCGTCGAGCGAGAGCATCATCCCTTCCAGGCGACGCCCGTCGTTCAGTGTCAACCAGACCGGCTGATTCAGGTGGGTCGACCATTCGGATCGGCCCAGTCGCTTGATCTTGGGTTTGGACGATGTTGGCTCTTCCGGTTGCGCCACCGTTTCCGGTTTCTCGTCGGAGTTTTCCGAGTCCGTCTCGGCCTCACCGGTTTGCCCGGATTCACGCCAATCCTCCATCGCAACCGCCACCCGGAAGGGACGCGGTTCTCCGTCGTTGGCGCGAATGCGCGGGTCCAGCAGCTGAAACAGCGCCTCCGGTGTCGGATTCATCATCGCCTGCATGAAGTTGATCTCCGGATAGGTCTCCAGCGTCAGACTGCCCGGTTTTTCCACAAAGTCACCATAGGCGGCGACCAGACCGTCTCCCGGCACCATCGAAAAGTTGGCCCAATTGGCCTCCCAGGCAGCCAGATGCTGCTGCCGGTAACTGGCGACGTCGAGCCCGGTTTCGCGGGCACAGAAGTTGAGTACCGCGTCCATGTAGCCGTGATCAACCAGACGCACTCTGGCGTGGTGCAGTTGCAGCCCGGCCTGGCCGCTGGGCAATTGCAGATCGGCACTGTATTCGACGCCGGCCATCCCCCGGGTGATCCACTCGCCGCTAACGGTCAGGCGATTCGGACCGGGCTGGAAGCGGTACTGCAGGGTCATGTCCGACAGCATGGACTGATAGCCCATGGCATCCCGGTCGGCGAAGGAGAAGTAGGTGCGTTCGCCGCAGCCGGCGGCGAAAAAGTCGGCCGGCTGGCTCGTCGCGCCCTGCCCGACCGGTTGCAGAAAGTTGTCGCCGAGATCCGCCTGAATGCCTTCGAAGTCGACGGTCAGGTTTTCCGGGGGTTGCCCGCCTTGCATACCCTGGCCAAGGTCGTACAGCGCCTTCAGGCTGCCCGTCCGAATGGCGACCCGTTCTATGCGCACATCGCCCGAAGTGCCATTGGGGTAGAAAACGACCCGGTTGATCAGCGCCGTGCCGGTCGGAGTGATGAAGATATTGCCGTGATTCAGGCTGCCGGCGGCGGCCATGTTGTCCGACATCTGGTCGATCCGGTCGCCGACCTTGCCGGCGATGATCTGGTGAGTCACAACGAAACCGCCGACGACGGCTACGAGCACGATGAGCAGCATCCTTTTCATATCGAATCCTCTGTAGGCGGAACACAAGGCATCGGGTGTACAACCGGCCCCCGACGGCCAGCTTACCGGCCCGGCATCAGCGGATCAAAGACATGGATCGCAAAACGAGCGGCTCGTGGTGAGAAAACAGGGATCCGGCAAGGCCGGGATGGGCGGATCAACCGCCCATAAAGTACCGGATGGCGGCACCGATCAGGACCAGCGGCACCAGAATCCGGATCCACTTGGAATACTTGGCGGCCTGCTCGTCGGACAGGGTGGTCGGGTTGGCCGAGGTGACTTTCAGCACCACGACCAGAACCAGCAACAGGACGGCGAGAATCGGGATAATAACGGGCATCAAAGCGCTCCAAAGAGTTCGTTCAGGCGGGCCCCGGGATCATCGGCACGCATAAAGGCTTCGCCCACCAGGAAGGCGTGCACGCCAGCCTGACGCATACGCTCGACATCACCCGGTTCGAGGATGCCGCTTTCGGTGATCAGGGTGCGCCCGTCGTCCACCGCGTCTTTCAGCGTCAGCGTGGTCTCAAGCGACACCTCGAAGGTGTGCAGATCGCGGTTGTTGACGCCGATCAGCGGCGTATCCAGCTTGAGCGCCTCGTCCATTTCCGGAGCGTTGTGCACTTCCACCAGTACGTCCATGCCCAGTTCACGGGCCTGGTCGTGCAGATCCAGCATCTGTTTCGGGTCGAGCGCGGCCGCGATCAGCAACACGCAATCGGCGCCAATGGCCCGGGCCTCGGTGATCTGATAGGGGTCGACCAGAAAGTCCTTGCGAATGACCGGCAGCTCGCACTCGGCGCGTACGGCCATCAGGTAATCTTCATGGCCCTGGAAAAAATCCCGGTCGGTCAGAATCGACAGGCAGGCGGCGCCGGCGCGGGCATAGCTGTGCGCGATGTCGACTGGCAGGAAAGGGTCGCGCAGCAGCCCCTTGCTGGGGCTGGCCTTCTTGATTTCGGCGATGACGCCGGCCTTGCCGGCTTCGATCTTGTCGGTCAGCGCCCGGGTGAAACCGCGCGGAGCCGGGTGCCGATCGAATTCGCGTTCCAGATCGGCCGCACCGATACGCCGGGAACGCTCGGTCACTTCCTCGGCCTTGCGGTCGAGAATCTTCCTCAAAATGGTCGGGGCTTGGGTCGCGCTCAACGATCAGTCTCCTGCCAGGGCGTCGGTGAAGGACGCCAGTTCCTTCATTTTTTCAAAGGCGAGACCGGTGGAAATGGCGTCCTGCGCCATGGCCACACCGGCCTCGAAGCTGTCGGCGGCGCCGGACACATAGATGGCGGCGCCGGAATTCAGGGCGATGATGTCGGCGGCCCGGGCCGAGATCTCATCATCGGCACCGGTCAGGGCGTGCTTGATCAGTTCGAAACTTTCCTGGGCGGAGTTGACCGCCATGCCCGACAAGCCCTGGGTGGCAATGCCCAGGTCTTCCGGCCGCACCTGGTAGGTGGTGACTTTTCCGTCTTTCAATTCAGCGACCACATTGCTGCCGCCGATGCTGAATTCGTCCAGGCCATCGCGCGAATGCACCACCATGACGTGCTCGGCACCCAGGCGCTGCATGACGTTGGCCAGCGGTTCGCACAGGTTTTCGCTGAACACCCCGATCACCTGGCGCTTGACGCCGGCCGGGTTGGTCAGCGGGCCGATGATGTTGAAGATGGTACGCATGCCGAGTTCCTTGCGCGGGCCGATGGCGTACTTCATCGCACTGTGGTGCGCCGGTGCGAACATGAAACCGACGCCGACGGATTCGATCGCGCGGGCGGTCTGTTCCGGCGTGATGTCGATGTTGATGCCGGCCGCTTCGAGCAGGTCGGCACTGCCGGAATTGGAGGACACGCCGCGGTTGCCGTGCTTGGCGACCTTGCCGCCGGCCGCCGCCACGACGAAAGCGGAGGCGGTGGAGACGTTGAACAGGTCCTGGCCGTCGCCGCCGGTACCGCAGGTATCGACCAGATGGTCGGCCACAACCGTGACCTGGGCCGCCAGCTCGCGCATCACCAGAGCCGCGCCGGTGATTTCCTCGATGGTTTCCCCCTTCATCCGCAGGCCCATCAAAAAAGCGCCGATCTGCGCATCGGTACATTCGCCGGTCATGATCTGCCGCATGACGGACTGCATTTCGTCCTGGCTGAAATGGCCGTGCTCCGAGATGCGCTTGAGCGCGTGTTTGATCTCCATGGCTGCTCCTGCGGTAGGGTGGTCGGTTATCGGGTGGACTATATCAGATTGACGGTGCCGGTTCAGGCTCCGATTGGCGGTCGAGCCGGTTCAGGTAGCGTTGCAACAGGGCATGGCCCTGCTCGGTCAGGATCGATTCCGGGTGAAACTGGACGCCTTCGATGTCCAGGTCGCGGTGACGCAGCCCCATGATCTCTTCGAGCGAACCATCCTGCCGCTGGGTCCAGGCGGTCATATCCAGGGTCTCGGGAAGGCTGTCCGGACGCACCACCAGTGAATGGTAGCGGGTCACGGTGAACGGATTGGGCAGACCGGAGAATACACCCCGATCACGGTGATGAACCCGGGAGGTTTTGCCATGCATGACCTGGCCGGCGCGCGTCACCTCGGCCCCATACACCTGTCCGATGCACTGATGCCCCAGGCAGACCCCCAGAACCGGCACCCGCCCGGCGAAATGCCGGATGGCGTCCATGGAAATACCGGCTTCGAACGGCGTGCAGGGGCCCGGCGAGATCATCACACCGGCCGGCGCCAGCGCATCGAGGTCGGCCAAGGTGACCGCGTCGCTCTGGACTACGGCGACATCGGCCCCCAGCTCACCCAGATAGTGCACCAGGTTGTAGGTAAAGGAATCGTGGTTGTCGATCATCACCACCGTCATGGGCGACCGGCTCCTTGAAGGGCATGTGCACCCAGTTTACCACGGTCGGTGGCGCGACGAATCCGGTTCCTCTTCGCTGCATCGGTCAGGACCCGTCGACTATACTGATCGCATGACTGAACAACCCCGCTTTCTCGCCGATGCCATGCTGGCCCGTCTGGCCCGATGGTTACGGGTGCTCAATTTCGACACCCGTCACGACCCGTCCATCCACGACCCCGAACTGGTACAGATGGCCGACCGGGAGGATCGATGGCTGCTTACCCGGGACCGCGCCCTGGTCAAGGAACTGCGACCCAGCAAAGCGGTGTTGATCACCCGGGATGATCCATTGCGCCAACTGACCGAAGTGGTCGAGCAGTGTGAACTGGATAAACCGGAGCGTTTGTTTCTGCGCTGTCTGGTGTGCAACACCCCGCTGCGCGAAGCCACCGACCGGGAAATTCGCGACCGACTGCCGCCCAGTGCCGAGAACTATCCCGACACCCGGCTTTATTGCCCCCATTGCCAGCGGCTTTACTGGCCGGGTTCGCACACACAGCGCATGACACGGACGCTGGCGCGGGCGCTACCGGACTGGTTCGACCGGTAATTTCCGCCAACGGTGCTATATTCCCAGTCACCTGGATTCGACTAACATCGAACCGACGGTAAAACCCAGAGGCACAGCATGAGCACCCAACACCTCGATTCCCGAACGCCCGAATGGCATGACGACAAGCGATGGCTGTGGTTGCTCGGGCCAGGCATTCCATTGCTGGTGCTGACAGCTCTAAGCGTATTCTGGCTCAGCGGACAGGGGGCGGCGCTGGTCTGGATCGGGCCCGTGCTGGTGTACCTGGTCATTCCGCTGCTGGACATCGGCTGCGGCGAGGACCGGCAGAATCCGCCCGAGTCCGTGATCGCTTCACTGGAACAGGATCGTTACTACCGGGTATTGGTGGCCGCTTACCTGCCCAGCCAGTTCGCCATCACCGTGTTGGGGTGCGCTTTGGTGGCCAGCCAATCGCTCCCACTCTGGCATCTGATCGGGCTGGTGTTGACGGTTGGCACCATAAACGGCATCGGCATCAACAGCGCGCACGAACTCGGCCACAAGAAAACGCGCTGGGAACGCGGACTGGCGCGACTGGCGTTTGTTCCGGTGGCCTACGGCCACTTCTTTATCGAGCACAACCAGGGCCACCATGTCCGCGTCGCCACACCTGAGGATCCTGCCAGCGCCCGCATGGGCGAGAGCTTCTGGCGGTTCCTGCCACGCACCCTGTTGGGCAGTGTGCGGTCGGCCTGGCGCATCGAACGGCTGCGTCTGGAGCGGGCAGGATCCGGTGCCTTTTCATGGGGCAACCGGGTCCTTCAGAGCCTATTGTTGACCACCCTGTTCTTCGGTGGCCTGACCGCCCTGTTCGGCTGGTCCGTCCTGCCCTTCCTGTTGCTGCAGGCTCTGTACGGCATCTCCCTACTGGAAGTGATCAACTACATCGAGCACTACGGTCTGTTGCGCGAGCGAGGCGCCAATGGCCAATACGAACGCTGCCAGCCCCGCCATTCCTGGAACAGCAACCATCGCGTAACCAACCTGGTGCTTTACCATTTGCAGCGTCATTCGGACCATCACGCGAATCCGACCCGACGCTATCAATCGCTGCGCCATTTCGATGAAAGCCCGCAATTGCCCTCGGGTTACGCCAGCCTGCTGATTCCGGCCTACCTGCCGTTCTGGTGGTTCCGGTTGATGGACAAGCGGGTGCATCGCCACTATGACGGCGATATCCGCCGGGCGAACCTGCAGCCGGGTCGGACTCGCACTCTGCTGCGGCGCTGGCCACCCCCGACCAAAGTACCGGGTCAGGCCACTTGACGGTTTGCGCGCCTTGGCGCAACGTGATTCCGCCTAAAACAAGAATCAGGGTGTCCCATGAACGATTTGATCCACGCCTTGCAGGACCTGCTGGGCGCCCATCAGGTATTGACCGGCGACGATGTCCGCCAGCGGGCCGTCAGTTGGTTCGACCACAGCCCGAACCAGGCCGGCGCCATCATCCGTCCCGCGTCCACCGAAGAAGTCGCCCAAGCGCTGTCGTTATGCCATGAGGCCGGCATATCGATTGTCCCCATGGGTGGATTGACCGGTGTCGTCGATGGCGTGCGAGCAACTCCGAACCAGATCGGCCTGTCGCTCGAGCGCCTGACCGGGATAGAACCGATCGATGTGGACAGCCGCACCCTTACCGTCGAAGCCGGCGTCCCCTTGCAGAAAGTGCATGAAATCGCCGAAGAACACGGCCTGCATTTCCCCGTCGATCTCGGTGCACGGGGGTCGTGCACCATCGGCGGTATGGCCTCGACCAATGCCGGTGGCAACGAGGTTTTGCGCTACGGCATGATGCGCGAGCAGATTCTCGGGCTGGAAGCCGTGCTGGCCGACGGCCGCGTGGTTTCCAACCTGCGCCCGCTGATGAAAAACAACACCGGTTACGACCTGAAGCAACTCTTCATCGGCAGCGAAGGCACGCTGGGCATCGTCACCCGGGTCACACTCAAACTGCGCCCGCTGCACCACAGCTTGAGCACCGCCTGGGTCGCGGTGGATGAGTTCGCCAACCTGTCGCGTTTATTGCGTCAACTGGAACGCCAACTGGGCGGCCGGCTCAGTGCGTTTGAAGTGATGTGGCGCGACCACGCCGAACTGATGGCCGGTGACGACAGCCCGCACACTCTGCCACTGGAAGACAAGGCGCCCTATTACGTGCTGATTCAGGCGGCCAACTATCACGAATCCGAATCCGCCACCTTCGAGGCCGCGCTGGAAACCGCCTTCGAACAGAACCTGATCACCGACGCCGCCGTGGCCAGTTCCCAGGCCCAGCAAGCCAAGATGTGGGCCATACGGGACGACATCGAACGTTTGACCAAAAAACTGGCTCCCTACGCCGCCTTCGACATCAGCCTGCCGATCAAGCACATGGAACCCTATGTCGACACACTCAAATCGGAGCTGACCGCGCAATGGCCGGCCGCCAAATTGATCGTGTTCGGTCATCTGGGCGATGGTAACCTGCACATCTTCATCAATGTCGGCGACGCCATGGACGATTCGAACCGGCACGCCATCGAGTCCATCGTGTATTCACCGCTGCAGCATGTCAGTGGTTCCATCTCAGCCGAGCATGGTATCGGATTGGAAAAGAAAGCGTATTTGGCATTGAGTCGCAGCGAGACTGAAATCGCGCTCATGTGGCAACTCAAACAGGCGCTGGATCCCATGGGTGTTCTCAATCCCGGTGTCATTTTCGACTGACCACCGCCGGCCGCTCGACTCCACTCGCCCCCGGGCACACAGTAGGTTGGATTAGCCGCAGGCGTAATCCAACGTGGCTACGGTGGTAATTACCCACCCCATGGCTTGGACCGTTGGATTACGCCCTTCGGGCTAATCCAACCTACTCACTAACCGCGCGCCCTTGGCACGATCTCTGCAATTTCCTGCCGACTCCCGGACGATGGCCGCCGATGTGCGTGTCGGCCGTCCGGAATAACGCGCCCCGCCCATAACGAACGCACCAAAACAAAGCGCCGGCGCACCAAAAAGACACAATCCCATGTCCGCATCACAGAAAATATTCAAGGTCCGACGCCACTACAACAAATGGGTCGCGGATCAGACGCTCGAAGATTACGCGCTGCGATTCACCGCCCATTCCGGTCGGCGGATGAGCATCGAGCGGGTCGGCCACACGGCGCTCGGGGCCACGGCTTTCCTGGCGCTGGAAGGCATCGCCGCGGCTGTGACCTTGAACTATGGCTTCATCAACACCGTCAGCGCCATGCTGGTGGTGTGCCTGTTGTTTTTCATCACCGGTTTTCCAATCACTTACTACTCGGCCAAACACGGGCTGGACATCGATCTGCTGACGCGAGGTGCCGGTTTCGGGTATCTCGGCTCAACGCTGACGTCTCTGATCTATGCGTCTTTCACCTTTATCTTTTTTGCCATCGAAGCGGCGATTCTGGCGTCCGCGTTGAAAGCCTTGCTCGGCATTCCGCTGCCACTCGGGTATTTCCTCTGCGCTGTGGCCGTGATTCCCATCGTCACCCACGGCATCAAGGCCATAAGCCGGTTTCAGGCCGGGACCCAGTGGCTGTGGTTGCTGTTGCAATGCTCGGCCCTGGTGGTCGTGGTTGTTCACGACTACCAACAGATTCCGGATTGGACGCAGTATGCGCCGGCCAAAACCCCCGGCAGCGATCACTTCGATCTGGTGTTGTTCGGAGCGGCGGCCTCGGTCTTTTTCGCGCTGGTGGCGCAAATCGGCGAGCAGGTCGACTACCTGCGTTTTATGCCGCAAAAAACGAAGGCCAACGCGCGGCGTTGGTGGTTCTGGTTGATTCTCGCGGGCCCCGGCTGGGTGCTGTTCGGGTTGATCAAGATGCTGTTGGGTTCCTTCCTCGCCTTTCTGGCGATTCGTAATGGCCTGCCGGCCGAACAGGCCTCCGACCCGACACAGATGTACCGCACCGTCTTTCTGTACCTGACACAGACTCCGGCGCTGGCGCTGATTCTGGCGGCCTTGATGGTCATCGTCTCGCAGATGAAGATTAACGTGACCAATGCCTATGCCGGGTCCATCGCCTGGTCCAATTTCTTCTCGCGGTTGACGCACAGTCACCCCGGCCGGGTGGTCTGGCTGGTGTTCAACGTAACCATCGCCCTGATCCTGATGGAGCTCGGCATTTACCAGTCGCTGGAAGCCATCCTCGGTGTTTTCGCCATCGTCGCCGTCAGTTGGTTGTGTTCCCTGTCGGCGGATTTGCTGATCAACAAACCTCTGGGGTTGAGCCCGTCTTACGTCGAATTCAAACGGGCGCACCTGTACGACATCAATCCGGTCGGCCTCGGTTCGATGATGCTGGCGACGACACTCGGCATGCTGAGCTACCTGGGCGCCTTCGGGGAAACACTCAGCCACCTGGCGCATTTCGTCAGCCTGGCCACCTGCTTCATCAGTGTACCGGCACTCGCCTGGTTAACCCGGGGTCGTTTTTATCTGGCCCGGCAATCGCCCGAATTGATACCGATGGATCGCGAAGCCGAATCCCCCGGCCGATACACCACTCTGACCTGCGGTCTGTGCGAGAACGATTTCGAGGTGGAGGACATCAGTTATTGTTCGGCCTACGAACTGCCCATTTGTTCACTGTGTTGCTCGCTGGATGTGCGCTGCCTCGACAGCTGCAAACCCAAGGCCCGATTGTCGCGACAATTATTCGACGGCTTGAGCCTGGTTTTACCGAAGCGCGCGGTACGCTGGGTCAATTCCCGACTGGGCCGATTCGTCGCTTTGTTACTGTTGATCAACGTCTTGTTGGCCGCCTTGCTGGCTGTGATCTATCGACAACTGGTCCCGGACGACCTGGCCGGCACACTGCTGTTGCAGCAAACGCTGTGGACTTTGTTTTTCACACTGCTGATCGTATCCGGCGTCATCGCCTGGTTGTTTTTACTAGCGCACGAAAGCCGGGTTGTGGCGCAAAAGGAATCGAACCGGCAGACGCAAAAACTGACGCAGGAAATCGAAGCCCACCACGCCACCGACCAGGCGTTGCAACGCGCCAAGGAACTGGCCGAACGCGCCAACGCGGCCAAGAGCCGATACCTGACCGGGCTCAGTCACGAACTGCGCACGCCCTTGCAATCCATCCTCGGTTACGCGCAGTTGTTGTCCGACCGACCGGACACACCGGAACGACACCGGCACGGTCTGTCGATCATTCATCGCAGTGGCCAGTACCTGACCGACCTGATCGAAGGGCTGCTCGATGTCTCGAAAATCGAGGCCGGCCGACTGGACCTTTATCGCAACCGAGTCGACCTGCCCGAGCTTATCGATCAGCTCGCCAACATGTTCGCCATGCAGGCGCGGGACAAGGGCATCCAATGTCATTGCACGATACACGACCCGCTGCCGCGCGAAGTCAATACGGATGAAAAACGGCTGCGCCAGATCCTGATCAACCTGCTCTCGAATGCGATCAAATACACGGCCGAGGGCGAAGTGCATCTGGACATTCGCTATCGCAACCAGGTCGCCGAGTTCACCATCCGCGACAGCGGCGCCGGCATTCCGCCCGATGCATTGGAGCGCATTTTCGATCCTTTCGAGCGCGTGCGTAACGCCGATACTCCGAACGTTCCCGGAACCGGTCTGGGCCTGACCATCGTGAAACTGCTGACCGAAATAATGGGCGGGCATCTGGACGTGACGAGCGATCTGGGTCATGGCAGTTGCTTCACCGTCAGCCTGATGTTGCCCTGGGTTACGGACGCGGCGCCCAAGCCGATTCGGCCACAGCGGGTGGTCGGTTACGAAGGCCGGCCGTTGACGTTGTGTCTGGTCGACGACGACCCGGTATTGCGCGGTCTATTGTCCGATCTGTTGATTCCGTTGGGCTTCACCACGCTCGAAGCGCACGATGCCCAAACCTGCCTGGCCATGCTCGACCGGGTCACGCCCGATCTCTTCCTGCTCGACATCTCCATGCCCGGCATGAACGGCCTGGAGCTGGCCCGGACGTTACGACAGTCGGACAATGAACGCATTCGCTCGGCCCCTATCGTCATGCTGTCGGCCGATGCCCAGGACCATCAGCGTGACCCGAACGCTCAGGCCGACTACAACGGTTACCTGATCAAACCGGTCGGTAACCTGCCGTTGCTCGACCAACTCGCGCAACACCTGCGCATCAGCTGGATCTACCAGGACGATGCGCCGAACCCACCCAATACCGTGGGTCTCGCCAACACTCCGACGCTGTCGATCCCGGACCACCCGCTGATCCATGAATTGAAAGCCTGCGCCGACATCGGCTATACCCGGGGCGTCCGTACAGCCCTGGAACGCCTGACCGACAGTAGCGTGTTGAGCGACGCCACGCTGAACCATCTGACCACCTTGAGCCAGTCGCTGCAGTTCGAACAACTGGCCCAGAGTTTGGAGGTTGAACCGTCATGACACCCCAGATCCAACGCACCGACGTCGTTCTCGTCGTCGACGATTCACCGGATGCGCTGAGCCTGATCAACGATGCCCTGGAGACCGCAGGCCTGGACGTGCTGGTCGCACTGGAGGGCAAACAGGCGCTGACCATCGCCCGTCGCATCCGGCCCGACATTATTCTGCTGGACGCCGTCATGCCGCACCTCGATGGGTTCGACACCTGCCGGGCGTTGAAAACCGACCCCGAGTTGGCCGCCATCCCGGTGATCTTCATGACCGGTCTGACCGACCCCGAGGACATCGTTCGCGGTCTGAACACCGGCGGCGTCGACTACCTGACCAAACCGATCAATCCGGAGGAGTTGCTCGCCCGGATGCGGGTGCACCTGAACAACGCCCGGCTGACCAACAGCGCCCAGACGGCGCTGGACCGTACCGGCCAAACGCTGTTGACCGTCGATGCGCAAGGCCAGATCCGGTGGGCCACGCCCCAGGCGCATGCCCTGTTGGCTCGCGCACAGGGTTCGGATAGTTGGCAACAGGGAGAACTGGCCGAACAGGTTGCGCAATGGCTGAGCCACGGCCCGGAGCCGGAGCATCAACTCGGTTTGACCGGTCTCGACCAGCCGTTGAGTGTCCGCCTGATCGCCCGGCAGGACAACGGCGAGACCCTGTTGAAACTGATCGAGGATGAACACGCCAGTGGCCCTCGGCGGCTCAAGGAAACTTTGGGTCTGACGGACCGTGAATCCCAGGTGCTGTACTGGGTCGCCAACGGCAAGACCAACCGGGAGGTGGCGCAAATTCTGGAGATGAGCCCGCGTACGGTGAACAAACACCTGGAGACGATCTTTCACAAGCTGGAGGTCGACAACCGAACGTCGGCGGCCGGCATCGCCCTGCGCAAACTGGCGATGTTATAGCCCTCGATCCATCTCACCCAGATTATTCAGCGACTCATCGTGCAAACTGACCAACAAAGGCGCGCCGTCATCATTCACACGAAAACGCCCGTAGCGGGCCGCCTCGTACCGGTCGGCCGTGCCTTCCCGGAAGAAAAAGGCATTGGTCGCGATCTTCACCCAGTGGTTCCGGATCCGATACTGCAGACGGATTTCGTTTTCCGCCAACGGCGCATCGGCGTCATCCAGTCGAACGAATTGCGCTACCCGATTCTCATCGAGACGCACGATCGCGGTACCATTCACCGTTGCCGAGGTATTCTGCCGGGCATTGCGGATATCGTTTTGCAACGCAAACCGCAATGCCATGTAATCGCCCTGCATCAACGAACGCGGGTCGACCGGCGCCAGCTCCAGATAGACCACTTCGCCCATCGCCAGGTGATACTCCTTCATGGCGATGGACAGATTGACCAAGACCAACACCACCAGCGCCGAGGCAACCACCCAGACCTTACGCATCGTTCACCTCCCGCCCCAACCAACGAACCAGAGCCCAGCGTACGAGCAGCAGTACAGCACCAAGACCGAACAGCGTGGCCGCTTTGATCAGCAAGGTCACCTCCAGCCAATAGTAATAGCTCGACACCGCCAACAGTGAGGCTGCGATTCCGAGCCCCATCAACAACCGATTGGACACCGCGAACCCCAATACCAGCAAGACAACCGCCGGCACCAGGCCAACGATTTCCAGCGACAACAGACCGATGCCTATGGACGCGAAGAAGGCCAGCGTGATCACCTTGGAGTCGACCTGCCAGTCGACCCGCTGAAATATCGCCACCAGCAATAACACCAATGCCAATAACGCGATGCCATTATCCACCCAGGTTGTCCATTGAGGGATCTGGCTGGGCCAGATCTCGTCGGCCCAACCGAAGCGAAGAAACAGCCCGATAATCACCACCCCCAACGCCAGGCCATATCCCAGCGCCTGAAAGGCCCGAGCCCAACGAGGCACCCGAAATTCATTCAGCCAAAGCACCACCAAGGCCAGCAAGGGCACTCCCGCCGGTGACGCCAACCAGCCACTCATGTACATGGCCACACCGAAGGCAAGACAGGCAAATCCCATCGTGACCACACGGTGGATGAAGTTGGGCATGGCTATCGCCAGAAACAACTGAATCGCACACAGAGCCGCCCAGAACAGGCTGTTCAGATCGAAATTCAGCTGGTCGCTGAGCGCCCAGGCGATCAATAATTGACCGGCCAGACTGACCGCAAGACCCAGGTGCTCAACAAAATCGTTACCGGCCAGCCGGAACAATCCGTAGGCACACACAAGACAGATCACCCCCACAACCGAGGCACCGCCCGCCTCGCGGACCACCGATTCCAGTGCCAGACCGAGGAAACCGAGAATAAACAGGGACGCCAGCCAGCCGGAAAGCGCCAACAGCGTTTTTACGAACCAGGGGGATTCGGGCTCCACCGGCTGTACCGGCCCTACAGGAACACCGGCCGCCTGAAGTCGGTCGGCCAAGTCGTGTGACGATTGGGTCATGCGCTCACCTCCTTGTGCAGGGTGTTCAACCAATGGGCCGACGCCGCCCCGAGGCCGAGTATAACCAGTGCGATGATCCCGAAGCCCGCCATCTCATTACCTTCGAAGACATAGCGAGCCAGCAAAGCGGTAACCACCAGCGTCGCCGATAGGCAGCCACCGGCCAACATGAACAGGTCGAGACGCCAGCGCCGGTAGGCTACATACAACCCGGCCAGCCAGAGCCCGTAAGCCAGCAAAGGCATGGCTTCGGGGTGGCGATCGTTAAACACGGCGAGCAGCGTCAACCAGGTAATGGCGGTACCGGCCGCGACCGCAACCAGGCGCCGTGCCCAGTCCACGGCCAGCCAGGTCCAGCGCAACGCGGCCGCTTCCCAGACCCCCAGAACCAGCACATTGAACAGAAACAGCAGCCAATACATCGACCAGGCGCTTTCGAACATCAGGCCGAACAGACCGAACGACTGGAAATACAACACCCCGGAGAGGTTTAACAAGGCGACCCAGACCACCCAGAGAATGACCGCCCGGCCAAGCAAAGCCCAAGGCAGCATCAACACCGCCCAGGCGAAGAACAATTGCCAGGGGTCGGCTCCGGTCTGATACACCTGTCCGACCAGCGCCAGCAACGCACCCAGCGACAACGTCGCCGCCAGCAAGGCAGCCTGTGCCGCGATGCGGTGATGCTCCCAGCGCACATAGGCTGCCACAGCCAGCAGTATCGCCACCTCGACAATCCCGAAGCGCGCGAATCGCCCCCACGCATCCCAGTTATACGCTACAAAAAACACGACCGACGCGGCCAGTGCGAGGCTGGCCATCCAGAGCAGCAAGCGGTCCAGAAATCGATACCAGTCGGCACCGCCGGGATAGAGGCCGGAAGACGTTAAAGCCTTCTGTATATCCTTCGGTGCCAGGGCGTCCTGTTTGATCAGATCAATGAATTGTCGGCGGGTCGATGCCACGAGTCTCTCCTTGGGTGTCGCGTCTTATTGTTGTATCGCGCATTCGGACAGTTTATGCGACCCGGGCTAAAAAATAACCCGCTTTGATCGAACAATTGTGATGCAAATTCAAGGGTGCCCCACTATTTGGTGACTTTGTGTGATCAATCACATCTTACTCAGCCGCCCTTGCTAACCTCGCCGACGCATCCAGCACAAAAACAACAATGGAAGCACTGTTATGACAACAATAATGAACGCAGTTGGTCCCAAGGCAAGGGCCCTATCAACTTTCTATCGACTGAAGATTGCCTGTGTGTTCCTGCTCGCCGGCGCCCTTGTGGGCTGCGGCGGACCCGGCGGACTGGCCAGTAACGCGCGTGTCTCCGACGCCGACAACGACCAGGTGGTCGCCATCGGCGATTCGATTTTCGCACTGTCGGGCAAGCTGCAGGATAACCTCGAAGACTATGCCGGTGAATCGTTCCGACGCTATACCCTGTCGGGCGCCGAGCTGGCCGGCGGCATCATCGCCACCTCGATCGTCGATCAGTATGCCATCGCCAAAGACGACAATCCGGCCATCGACACCATCGTGATGGACGGCGGCGGCAACGACATTCTGATTCCCGCCATCATGCTCGACCCTTACGACTGCAAGACCCAGTGGTACGAATTCGGCAGACTCAGTCAGAGCTGTAAAAACCTGGTCGACGATGTCTATGTCGACGCGGTCAACCTGCTGAACCGGATGCAATCCGACGGCGTCGACAACGTGGTATTCGTCGGTTATTACCACACCAAAAATGCGCTGTTGTTGCTCGACAGCATGGAGGAAGCGATCGACTACGGTGACCTGCGTCTGTCCCAGGCGTGCGCGTATTCCGTTGCGGACTGCACCTTTGTCGACCCGCGCGACAGCATTAACGACAGCGACATCATTGTCGACGGCATCCACCCGAACAGCAGCGGCTCCCAAAAGCTCGCCGACCTGACCTGGCCGGTGCTCGAACCCCTGCTGTAAACCCTCCCTCTGTGTTGGATGCACGGGGTGGCTCGACCGAGCCACCCCGACCGGTAGTCAAAACAACAATAACGATGATGACCCAGGATTCTCACCATGCTCATCAAGACTCTGACCCTGGTCGCAACGCTCGCCATCGCCGCCGGTGGTGCTACCTGGTATCGATTGAACAGTCCGAAACCGGACGCCCTGGTCGGGACGACCGTGTCGCCCCAGCCGACGAATATCGAACAACCGCTTAAAACTGCGAACACAACGAACCGTCAAGCATCGGCGAATACCGAGTCGCCCCGGGATTTCGTGGACGCCCTGGCCCGTGAACTGAAGGCGGAGTTCGGGCCTCGCATCGAGGAAGTCAGCATCCAGGCCCGGCTCTATCGCATCCGCCTGGATGTCATGGAACGCTTTCCGGCCTCAGGCCTGAACGACTTCAACAGCGCAATACGACAGGCCTTTCCCGACCATGCCCGGGCCATCCTCGCCCTGATGGACAAGTTGGACCGCTACAACGACTGGCTGGACCGGGAAACCGCCGCGCTTATGGATCTCGCCCCGCTCGAACGACACGGCACCCTTTGGGCCAAACGACGCGAACTGTTCGGTGACGACGCCGACCTGATCTGGGCCGATGAACGTAACAAACTGGCCCGCAAACAGGAGGAAATGCAAACCCTGCTGGCCGAACTGAACCAGGCCGAGCACAGCACACTCGATGAAACCCTCTATCAATTGGAAACTCGCATGAAAGACACTCTGGGCGAGGACCTGGCCCAGTACGGGGACGTTAACAGCGTCATTACGAAAGTGTTTTTCGGATTGACTTCCGTCCAGAAAACGCTGAAAGCATTACCGCCTGAACAGCGGCAGAATGAAATCGACGACATTCGCCGGCAAATGGGCTACAGCGAAGAACAGGTGGAGCGGCTGCACAAACGGGACCAGGAACGAAACCGACGCTGGAACAACGGCCACGCCTACATGGCCGAGCGCGAAACCCTGGTATCGACCCTGACCGGTGATGAACGGCGCCGGGCTTTGAATGACCTGAGAGAACAGTATTTCGGCGTCGAGGCGAAAACCATTCGGCTCGAAGAGGAAAACGGCTTCTTCCGCTACGAACGACCGCGCGTATACGGCCGGAACTGAGGCAAAGCCCCCTTCCTTGTCGCGTAAAGGGATGAAAAAGGTTAATCTTGGCGCGAATCAACCCCCTGTAATTCAACGCCATTGACCACACCTACTGATTTGAGGGGCCTCCTTAGCCCCTTTGTCCAATCCATCCTGTGAAAGAAAGGAGGGCCGCTATGAGCCCGGAAGACCAAAAAGCCCTGTCCAACCTGTCGGCCGAAGAGCGGTACGACTATCTGTTGGACGCCATCATCAAGAACGAACAGGTATGGACTTTGCAAAGTGTCGACGGCGTCGTGCTGATGTCGTCCGACCGGGTGGAATGCCTGCCCATCTGGCCACATGCCGAACTGGCCAAGGAATGGGCAAGCGGTGACTGGGACGATTGCTACCCGGCCTCGATCGATCTGGATTCCTGGATGAGCCGCTGGTTACCGGGCATGGAGGAAGATGGCTATTCGCTGGCGATGTTCCCGAGCGTGAACGAGGAAGGCATTGTCATGACCCCCGCCGAACTCAGAGACCAGTTGGAAACCGAAGACTGACGCTCGCTACAGTGCACTCGGGCGGCCACACCCCGATGCGGCCGTTCGGATTCAAGCCACCGGGCTTTCCACCGCCGCATCGGTCGGGAAGCTGATGCGGAACACGGTGCCGGTTTTCTTGCTCACATAAGTCAGGGTGCCGCCCATGCCTTCGATCAAGGCCTTGATCACCGACAGTTTCATGCCGTGGCCGTTACTGTCCCCGGCGTCGTCGCTGCGAGAGCGGAACCAGCGGGAAAGACGACGACGGGTCGCATCCGGCAGGCCCGGCCCCTGATCCCGAATGGACACCTCACACCATTGACCGTATTGACGTACGCTGACCTCCACCTGGGTGCCGGCCGGCGACGCTTCAATCGCGTTGGTCATGACCGTGGTCATTGCCTGCCGGAAGCGGCGGGCATCCAGAACGCAGCGGACCTCGGGCTCGATCTGGCCAGCCACCAACACAACGCCCCGGGTCTCGGCCATGCCCGACAGAGCGTGCATGGCTTCTTCCACCAGATCCGTCATCCGATGGGAAGCGGGCTGATAGTCCACGATTCCCGCCCCGGCCCACTCATATTTGGCCAACTCATCCACACGGGTAAGGACCCACTCGGCATTCCGATGCGCCAATTCGATCATCTGACGGGTTGTGGGCTGCAGTTCGCCTTCCTTGCCCTTCACCAGCAGGGACAGCGCATTCAGGATATTGTTCAACGGCGTGCGAACTTCCTGGCTGACGGTGGACACCAGGGTTTCTTTCAGACGCTCGGACTCTTCCCGCAGCGCCCGTTCCTGACCCTGTTGCTTGAGCCAGGCACGAATGGCCACGCCGACCAGGGCCACCATCACAGCCAGTAGGCTGTAGGCACTCAGGCGGAACAACCAGGTGAACATGTCCCCGTCCCGGGGCTGAAAGCGCAGTCGCCAGGTCGCCCCCGGCACGGTGATGACACTGGTGTACTGGGTCCGCTCCAGGTCCACCGGTTCGCCCCAGAGGACTTCGGGTTCGCCACCGCGCAGTCGGTACAGCTGAATGTCGACGTTCTGGTTCTGGCTGGCCTGCTCCAGAATCCGGAAGACGACCGGGGCATCCATCACCGTACTGACCAGCCCCCAGTATTGACCATCCACAAAGACCGGGGCTCGATAGACCAGGCCGCGTCCTCCCTGAACCAGCGATACCGGTCCCGCCAGCACCGGTTTACCGCTGTCCATGACCGCCTGCACCTCGGGCCACTGCTCCGGCAAATCTGGATAGTACAAACCCATGGCGGCCTCATTGCCTTGCAGCGGATACAGATACTGGATGCGATTGTCGGGCGCGACGCCGATGTTCAGGATGGCTTCGTCCTGTTCGAGCATCCGCGACAGCCAACGGGTCATCTCGCCCCCGTCGATATCGCCTTTCTGACTTTCGATGTAGGTGACCAGGCCGGTCGACAGGAACAGGGCCGACGACAGACGGGCTTCCATCTGGGCACGGACGTCGGCACCGACCTGCACCAGACGCTGATACTGGTCCTGACGACGCTGCTCGCCAATCTCCCAATGCAGAAACTCGACCAGCGCCACGCCGGCCAGAGCGATCACGGCCAACCACCGCAGCCAGCGACCAGAATTTCGGAACATGAAAAGGGCTCCTCGCGTCCTTGAGGGAGGTGTCCGGGCAGTCCCTATTGACTTCGGCACCCTCCAGACCCCCAGTATGAACGACTCTCGCCAGAATGCGAACCAGTCCGCATTTTAGCGACATCAGGTTCGATTCAACAACCGACGCCCCTGGGACAACACCTCCCAGCCCAGTATGGCCACAACAACTGTCAACCCCAGGCGAATCGACAACTCCAGCGCCGATTGCAGCTTGACCAGGGTTTCCGGCAGGGGTTCGTTGGCGTAGACAAGCAATGCATCGGCCTGAATCGCATACAGCAACAGCCCCATCCAGATGAGATTGATCGCGATATCCATCGACCGGATTGACGGACGCCAATAATGACGGATCAGCTTGAAAGCGGCGAACACCAGATCGATGACCAGCAAAACATTGACCAACACCATCACAAAGACGCTGATCTCGGGTAAGGACCAGGCGTAGGTCTCCCCGGCATGTTCCACCCGCAGCGGCCACCGGACCGCACCGTTCCACCACAGCAGGGCCACCAGCGCGACCACCATGTCGAAGAGCGTTTCACCCACCGGAATCCGAACGCTGACATCCCGGCTGCGAAGCACCTCGGGACGCCAGTCGACCGCGCTACCAATGCGCTCACCGGTCCGCTCGAACACGGCGAAAACCAGAGTCAGGATACCGGCTACGACCAGCCAGGTCCCCGGGAAGGACGCCAACTGCTGTATTGTGGTCTGAATGTAGCCGCCTTCTCCCAGCGCGACCTTGACCACCCACAACAACAGATGCAGCGCCGCCACCAGCACGGTCGCGACCCGAAGACTGCGAATATAGGGAAGGTACAGATCCGGCCCGATGAGGTAGCGCTCCCCAATGAACCGACGGGCCATCTTCATCGGGGGCGGTTGCTGGCGCAGAAACGTCAGCTGGTGTTCTTCACTGCCTGTTTCATGCGACTGCTCCGCGTATTGCTCGCACAAGTCGTCGTAGAGTTCGTCCCCGACGGACCGGCGTTCCGCCGGGGGCAAGTACTCCGTTACGGCATCGCTATAGCGTCTGATCAAGTCCATGGTTCACTCCTTCGGTAAAAGCGGCTCCAATGCGGAACCCAGTAAACGCCACTCTTCACTCAACCGGTGCAGGACGTCGCGCCCCGAATCGGTCAATCGATAAAAGCGCTTCTTTCGATTACCTTCCTCTCGCCACTGGCTGGACAACAGCCCTTGCGCTTCCAGGCGGCGTACCAGGGGGTACAAAGTCCCCTCGTCGATGGCGATGCCGTCATCGTTGAGCCGCTTTCTCAACGAATAGCCGCTGTGTTCGGCCTCCAGCCGGGCCAGCACGGCCATGACCAGCACCCCTCGGCGCAACTCCAGGCGTAACTTGTCGAATGTCGGGTTGGATTCCATTTACTGTGTATCACATAGTATATGGCACTCACTGTATGCCACACAGTGTCTTTGTCAAGCCTGAAGCCTATAGACTGACGGACTACATCACGCCTGCCTGCCGCACTTCCTGTTCAACGCGGCGTATGGACATGGACTGTTATTCAACCGCACGAGACGATCCGCCAGAGAGTACCTGCATGCTGTTTGCCTCAATCCCTTCAACCAAACACCTGACCTGGCTCATTCCCGTTATTTTTTCCGTTACGGCCTGCTCAACGGCCAGTGACCCCAACCCACCGGGTGGAAATGGGGATAAGGACGAAGGTACTGTACCAACCACGAACGAATTCACCCTGATCTCAGTCAACGACCAGTTGTGGCGTACCGATGCGGACGGGAATGCCGAAGTGGTGACCTACCTCAACAGCAGCAGTGACGGCAGTGCCTTCCCCTACGACGTCGAAACCGTCTTACTGAATCAACACGCTTTCTTTGCGGCATCGGACGGCATCCACGGTACGGAGCTGTGGCGGTTCGATGGCAGTGACCCCGTCATGGTCAAGGACATCAACCCCGGCAGCCCGAACAGCTACCCGACCAACCTGGTCACTATGGAATCCTCGCTCTATTTCCTCGCGTCTACGCCAGACGCTGGCCAGGAATTGTGGCGCAGCGACGGCACTGAAGACGGTACCTGGCTGGTCAAGGAGTTTCGTCCGGGTATTGAAGATGGCTTCCCCAACTCGTCCCACACAAACAATCAAATCGTGGTAGCCGCCGAACAGCAGCTCTACCTGTTGGTGGAAAGCGACGCAGACTCCCTGTCTTTGTGGAGCAGCGACGGTACGTCCGACGGTACCCAATGGGTGATGGACCTCAACCGTTACCATGAGCATCGATTGATCCCAAACGGCAATGACCTGTATCTGCTGGAATTAACCGACGATGACGTAACACTTCGATATATCGACGGCGAAACCCACCAACCAATCCACTTGGGGGACACCTACACTACCGATGACTCGACAGTTGCAACCGCCTTCCATAACGACCAGCTCCACCTGCTGGTGGGCAAAGACCGCAGTCAAATGTGGCGCAGCGATGGCACCGCCGACGGTACGACCCTCCAGTTTGAAAACGGGGTACGATGCGGAACCGAATCCACTATTCCGGTTCTCGGCGATTCACTGATTATCGTAAGAGAACTGGAAGACAACAGTTGCGAGCTGATCCGAACCGATGGCACCCCCGAAGGCAGCGAGCCGCTCAAAGACATCTCACCTGACAACACAGCGCCCTACTCGATCGGCCCCACAGCGACCCTGGGTTCAACGCTCTATTTCATCGTCGAACGCAGCGGTACCGGGCATCAATTGTGGAAAACCGATGGCACACCGGAAGGTACCGTAATGATCGAAGACACCACCGGCGACCTGACGAATGCCACGCTGACCTCATTACACACCGTGGGCAACACGCTCTACTTCACGGCACGCATTGACGCGGGGTCTGGTGAATGGTGGCGTACGGACGGCAGCATAGGTGGTGCGACCCGAGTTGCCTCCGTGGACGACAGCTATCTGGGCCGCCGAAACAACGATATCTTCGCCCTGGGCCAAAACCTGTACTTCGTTGCCAACGACGCAACAAAGGGGGCGGAGTTGTGGACCAGTGACGGCACCGAAAGCGGAACCCGGATAGTAAGCAACATCAACCAGGCCCACCCAGCCAGTTGGCCAAGCGTCGCCCTGTCCGATTACCGTAAAGCCAGCACCCATCTGGATGGCGAAGACTACTTCACCGCCTACGACAGCGAGAACGGCTGGTCACTGTGGCGAAGTGACCGTACCAAGGCGGGCACGCATCGCGTGAAAGCCATTGCCTCGTATCCGTTAAAAGATGGCATTCAGGATTTAACCACGATGGGTTCGACCGTTTACTTCCGAGTCGATGGCGGTTACCAAAGTCAATTGTGGCGCAGCGATGGTACCGAGAGCGGTACAGTTCCCATACTCAGTGCCGAGGGGGATTCACTGTATGAAGTCGATAACCTGACGGCCTTGAACGGCCTTCTGTTCTTCGAAGCGCTCGATGATGACGCCTACTCACGTCTCTGGCGCAGCGATGGTACTCAAGCCGGCACCTACCCATTGACAGGCGTGGGTTCACTGGCCGATGTCATCGTCGAGGCGCCCTCGTTCATGGTGCACGATTCAACCTTGTATTTTCCCGCGTCGGACCCGGACCACGGTGAAGAACTATGGCGCACGGACGGTACCGAAGCCGGTACCTATTTAGTCAAGGACATCTACACCGGTGAAGAAGGAAATTATCTGGAACCCTTGGGGGTAGTGGGTGACTACTTGTACTTCAGCACCTGGGAAGTGGATTTCGGTAAGGAACTGTGGCGAACCGATGGCACGGCCAAAGGCACGCATCGCGTGAAAGACATTAACCCCGGACCCAACGGCTCCGGCCCGGAAGACATAGTTGCAGTGGGATCGATCGCCTATTTCATCACCCATCTGGATGGCTACCGACTATGGCGAACCGACGGCACTGAAGACGGTACTTACCAAGTCACCGACACCACCACAACCAGCCAAGGCCGCATAGCCGCCTTCAACGAATACATATACTTTGCTGGTGTAACGTCTGAATCGGGTAACGAACTGTGGAGAACCGATGGCACGGTAGGTGGCGCCGAACTGTTAATCGATGTGCACCCTGGGACTTATGGGGGTGACCCATCAGACCTCACCGTCATCGGCAACCGACTCTACTTTGTCGCCGAACCCAGATACGGCAGCGGGTATTCTACCTGGGTCAGTGACGGCACACTTGAGGGGACGCGTTTGGTGGAGTAAATGAGTTTACGGTGCCAGTTTTCCTATGAACTCGTCGTGCTTGAAGACAGGATGGTGGACTGCACCTTCAACCTTGCGACTACCGCGATATTTTCGTCATTACCTGTCGGCACAGCGATCGAATTCCATCCAGTATTGGCGTTTTACTGAAACTATCGTAGAGACCGATCAGAAGAGCAAAAATCAACGTATGCAACCAACGGTCCGCGTCCCACCCCGATGGATTCCAAATTAACAAAAGCCAAAAAAAACCAAGAAAATACACCGGAAAGATCATCGTGTTGGCGGCCAGATACCCCCAAGCCTTCACCAGGGACACTTGGTTCCGTCGTCGTGCCGCTTTCTTCCTAATCCAGCGTTTCACCACCAGATCCTCACGGGCGGCTTCAAATAGGGCGAGCAAAAAGCCTATGCCGGACAAAATGACGACTTGTTTGAGTGTTGGTCGGGATGGCCAACCCAGGATCAATACTGCCAGGTTACAGAAAACCATCAGATAGACAGCACTCAGCCAGAAGACTACGGACTCTTTCGGGTAGGGGCGTTTCATTGTGGGTCGAATCCTTTGGGTGACAATGTGTTGCTTCCATGACGAAACCTCGCCCTACATATTTGAACACAACCGAAAGGCGAGAGACAAACACCAATGATCGCCAACCGACGTCCACCAACAGCATATCCTTGAGGCAAAAAAAAGAGGCGGGTTACGCCTCTATTCTTACCCCCGTCAACTGCGGGGGCTGTGGTCAATCAGCTCAGGCTGCTTTCTTGCTCCGACGCGCCAGGCCAAGACCCACAATGCCCAAGCCCAACAGAGCCAACGAACCCGGCTCCGGAACCGCTGCAATATTCTCCACGGCGGTATCGAACATCCAGTTGTAGTTGGACGTGGAGGTTGAATAGCTCCAGTTGTTCCAGGTCATGTAGGCGTCTTCAGTCACTTGATCCCACTGGAACGCGTTCGGTGTCCAGATGTTGTTGGTGTAATCAAAGTCGCCGAGATCGTTCAGGTCGGCAAAACCGGCGCCGCCGCCGTAGTTGGTGTTCCAGTTGTCCAGCTCATTAAAGGTCAGCCAGCCGTCGTTATTCGTGTCCGTTCCTGAGAATGAACCCGCAATAGACGAGTAACCGGAGTTTGTCGCCTGGTAATCGACAGTGATGAGGCCGGCAAAGGCGGACGAAGAGGCGGCCAGGGAAAAAGCGAGAGTGGTTAGGACCTTCATGAACTGCTCCAATCATACGGCGTAAGGTTGATCTTCGCACCAGCACTATTTATGCCAACTCGCCAACAAGCCTACCCATAGGGAGTTATGTGCACTCCATCACAAAACACCCTCGCTTCTGTAAATTTTTCCGACACCATCCTTAGCGCAAAAAGCGCTTTTCACCCTTAGTCATCCATATCTATGTGTAAGGTTTTCCGACACCCTCTGTGATCCCAACCAATCCTTCAGCGTTGTTGTGGTTCGAACCGCATCGACCACCGGCTTCTCACCGGCGCGGTCGTAGTGCCGCATCAAATCCGCGACATCCATCAAGGTCTCGTCTCGGCTGATGAATCCAACGGCCTTTGCCAACCAGGCGGGCATTCGCTGAACCTTGAGATCATGGTGCCGGGCATAGGCCGCCATAGCTTCGGCCATGGTCATGCTTTCAGAGCCATAGAGGACGATCCGACGGTTGCGAACGCTCGGGTCGGCGAGCGCGCGGCTGACTTCCCGGGCATAGTCCTGCGCCGCGATCCAGTGAATGGGTTGAGTGGACGGGCCGATGTGCACCAGCCGCTGCTTCTGTTTGAACAACGCCAGCGTTTCCATAAACCAGCTGGGCATGAACACCAGATACGGCAGACCGCTCGCCTTCAACAAGGCTTCCGCTTCCATCTTGTAGCGGTTGTCCCAACGGTCGGCGAACTCCGGATAGGCCAGGGCCGTCGAAATCATACTGATGCACTCGATGCGCTCGTCGGACAGCGCCTCCAGGATGTTTTTCGTGCCCAGTACATGGTTGTTGTAATAGCTGCGCCGGCTGTGTCCGCTGGCGTTGATATGCACCGCGTCCGAGCCTTTCAGCGCCCGTCGCAGACTGTCGACATCCAGCAGGTCGGCGGTCTCATACTCGAAATCCGGCCCCAGCAGCCGTTCCGCTTTGTCGCTGTTGCGGCTGATTACCCGAACCCGATACCCGTCCGCTCGCAGTTGGCGCGCCACGGGCGCCCCGAGCATCCCGGAACCTCCGATCACTGATGCGGTTTTCATCGCTCTGTCTCCTCAGATGGATTATGTGTTTCATCGTATCGGGGGTTTCATTCAGCGATTAGTGGGTTAATCTGATAATCATTAATCCATTTTCGGGATAATGACATGGACCTGGAAGCGATGATCTGGTTCGTCGAAGTGGCCCAGCTCGGCTCCTTCGCCCGGGCCGCCCGGCGCCTGAAGCAACCGGGCAGCAACGTCAGCCGGCGCATCGCCAAGCTCGAAGCCGACCTTGGCTTCCCCTTGCTGCTGCGGACGACCCGGTCGCTGTCTCTCACCCAGGAAGGCGAAGCCTTCCTGCCGCTGGCCCGGGAACTGCTGGAAGCACAAACCCAAATAACCGATTGGCGGGACAGCCTGGACGCGACCCCCACCGGTACACTGAGAGTCACCGCCCCGGGCGGTTTTGCCCGGGGGCCGCTGACCGACTGGCTGATCCGCTACCGTCAGAAGCACCCGAAAGTGGATGTTCAACTGATCCACAGCAACGACTACCTCGACTTCCAGGCTCACCAACTCGATTTCGCGTTCCGCCAAGGACCGCTGCCGGACTCCTCACTGGTCGCCCAACGCCTGTTCCGGATTCACTACGGCGTGTTCGTCGCCCCCGAGCGACGGATCGAAGACACCCCACTGGAGACACCCGACCAACTGACTGACCGACCCATCATCGCCTCCGGCGCCAAAGGCCAAGCCCTGCCCTGGCGCTTTCGGGACCGCACCTGGACACCCAAAAACCCCGACATCCTGTTCGAAGACATCGGCCAATGCCTGCAAGCCGCCGCAGCGGGGCTGGGCTACACCTTCACCAGCCGGTTCGAGGCACTGCCCTACTTGCAATCAGGAACGTTGGAGGAAGTATTGGTGAATGACCGGCCCGAACCGGTCGGGTTCTACCTGGTATCGCCGAGCCGGGCGCACCGGTCACTGAAGAACGAATCGTTCGTGCGGCATGTGTTGGAGGAGGTGGCGAGTTTTGGTCTGGCGGACGGGTTGTCGATTTGATTGACCAGCCACTCAGAACTCTACAGCATCACTCTTCGATTCGGATAAACGAATACTTGACCATACTCAACAAGGGGGTACTATAACCCCTATATTAAGTGCTTCCACCCCTAAATTGGGTATCTCACGTCGTATGAACCCCGTTCTTGAGGCAGTCCTAGGTAACCGAACGGCCGCACAGGTCCTGTTATTCATTACGGTTTATGGTGAAGGGCATGCCCTGCGTATTGCCAAAACCTACGACATTGGCCTAAACATGACCCAACGGCAGCTTAAAAGACTTGAAGGTAACGGTGTTCTGGTCAGCCGGTTAGTCGGTAACGCTCGTCTGTTCACCTTTAACGAACGAAATCCCACGGTGAAAAATTTAAAGAAATTCCTCCTCGCCGAAGTTGAGCAATTGCCCGAGGATGTGGTGCAAAAATACTTTAGGCAGCGACAACGCCCCAGACGATCCGGAAAAACACTATAGTTATGGATACAATCACCAGGGAAACCTCCATCGAAGAGTTGGCATCCATCCTGAGTCGGTACCTGGAAAAGGCGGGCATCCTGGCCACACTTTCGGGTGGTGGTGCTGTTTCAATATATACCCACAACGACTATCAAAGTTACGATCTGGACTTCGTTACATCGGCAAGCCGAAAAGAACTACGAGATGCGTTGGCTCCAATCGGATTCCAAGAAAGTAGTAACCTACGTCAATTCGAGCATCCACATACTGAATGGTTTGTCGAGTTCCCACCGTCACCACTCGGGTTTGGTGACTTAATCATAGATCATAAAGACATTCCGATCTTCAATACCAAACATGGACCTCTGAGAGTCATCACGCCGACGCTCAGCGTTATAGACCGACTCGCCGCTTACTGGTATCACTATGATCCACAATGTTGGGATCAAGCAATCAAAGTCTGTCAAAACAGAATTGTGGATTGGCAGATGATCTATGATTGGGCAGCCAACGAAGGGCAAAGTAAACAGTCAATTGATAGTCTACGCGCCAAATCTGAAGGTTGACAGTAAGGACAATGAATCACTCCGGGTAAAGCCGCCTCTTAATTATACCGACTACGGCGACACACGATGGTGACTCATTCGACAACACATTCAAGACCGAATAAAGGACGAAAAACGTCACTGCTTGAAACAACAGAACAAGGATCAGGGCTCAACGGTCTTCCCTGATCCGATCACAAATCGGAAACCGCACAATCGCAACCACCCCATAAACACTGTTAGACTCCGCCCAACTTCGCGGAAAGGATGCTCAGTGTGAAAGGAAAGCCCAATCACCCACACAACCCCCATGACCGCTTCTTTCGCAGCGTCATGGAGAACCGCGCCGTTGCGGAAAGCTTCATGCGGCACTACCTGCCCGAGGACATCAGCGCCGCGCTGGACCTCGACAGCCTGAAACTGGAGCACGACAGCTACCTGGACCCGGCGCTGCAGGAAACCGTCTCCGACCTGGTATTCAGTTGCCGACTGGCCGATCAACCGGCCTACCTGGCCCTGCTGGTGGAACACCAGTCCCGGCCGGACCCGCATATGCCCGTTCGCATCGGCCACTACCTGTTCAGCCTTCTGACCAAACACCTCAAACAGCAACCCAATGGGCTACTGGCACCAGTCTATGCGCTGGTGCTGTACCACGGCAGCCAGACTCCCTACCCCTATTCACTGAACCTCGCCGACTGCTTCGACGACCCTTTGGGCGTGATGAGAACGCTGCTCCAGGACCCCATCCCCCTGATTGACGTGAACCAGCTCAGTGACGACGAATTGCGCCAACAACAGTGGATCGGCATTGTCGCCCGGGCCCTTAAGCACATCCGGGACCCGGACATCGGGCCCTATCTACTGGAGTGGTTGCACGACTGCGAGGGGCTGGACGACCACAGCCAGCAATGGTTGGATTTCATCCGCACCTTGCTACACTATGCCATTGGAGCGGGTAACGTCAGCGATATCGACCATTTGGTCGAAGAAAGTCACCGCTTACCCGAGCCTATAGGAGAGACATTTATGACCATTGCCGAACAGTTAGAAGCTAGAGGCGAAGCCCGTGGTGAAGCTAAAGGACTGAGACATACAGCTTGCAACCTGCTGAAAGAAGGCGCCGACCCTAAGTTTGTGGCCAAAGTTACGGGTCTTTCTGTGGCCAGTGTTGAAGAACTGAAAAAGAACCTTCCCAAAGAATACTAGCTCCCCTTAATAATCCCCCATGTCGGCACTGTTGTTAGTGTCGGCGGGCAATTATTGATTGATCCAGAATGCGACATGGATTGGCCGGTAAAACATGCCGACCCGTTACCGGTTCTCTGAATTCCCCAGCGTCGCCCTAATAGCGATTTCCTAAAAAACAATACGCCAACGATAGGTTGGTCTCAAAGGCGTTATCACTCGCCCCATTCTCGTCCATACGTCAAACAACGTACCCAACCCCGCCAATCCCCCCATACCCTCATCCCAGAGCCTTTCCCATACTCGAACCCGCTGACAAATCCGGTTCCGAACCCGGTGTATAACCAACCAGAGGGGAAGACTCATGACATTCAAACCCACGCTCAAAGGCGTCACCTTCGCTGTGGCCGCCACCCTGGCCGCGAGTGCGGCCTATGCGGAAGACGACACCATCAAGGTCGGGGTGCTGCATTCGCTTTCCGGCACCATGGCGATCAGTGAGACCACGCTGAAAGACACCGTGTTGATGATGGTCGAGGAACAGAACAAGCGCGGCGGTCTGCTCGGGAAAGACCTGGAAGCCGTTGTGGTCGACCCGGCCTCCAACTGGCCCCTGTTCGCGGAGAAGGCGCGGGAGCTGCTGACCCAGGAAGAGGTGGATGTGATCTTCGGTAGTTGGACGTCGGTGTCGCGCAAGTCCGTGCTGCCGGTGCTGGAAGAGTTGAACGGCCTGATGTTCTACCCGGTGCAGTACGAGGGTGAAGAATCCTCGAAGAACATTTTCTACACCGGTGCGGCGCCGAACCAGCAGGCCATCCCGGCGGTGGATTACCTGATGAATGATCTGGGTGTGGAGCGCTGGGTACTGGCCGGTACGGACTACGTCTACCCTCGCACCACAAACAAGATCCTGGAAGCCTACCTGAAGGATCACGGCGTTGCGGCGAGCGACATCATGATCAACTACACGCCGTTCAGCCATTCGGACTGGCAGTCCATCGTGTCGGACATCAAGAGCTTCGGCAGCCAGGGCAAGAAGACGGCCGTGGTCTCCACCATCAATGGCGACGCCAATGTACCGTTCTACAAGGAACTGGGTAACCAGGGCATCTCGGCCGAAGACATTCCGGTCATCGCGTTCTCAGTCGGTGAAGAGGAACTGTCCGGGTTCGATACCAGCCCGCTGGTCGGTCATCTGGCCGCCTGGAACTACTTCCAGAGTGTGGACGCGGATGCCAACTACGACTTCATCGACATGTGGCACGCCTACATCGGCGATGAGGACCGGGTGACAAACGATCCGATGGAGGCGACCTACATCGGTTTCAACATGTGGGTTCAGGCGGTCGAACAGGCCGGCACCACCGATGTGGACGCGGTCGAAAAAGCGATGATCGGGCAGACCACGCCGAACCTGACCGGCGGCATGGCGGTGATGAACAAGAACCACCACCTGAGCAAACCGGTGTTGATCGGGGAGATTCAGGACGATGGTCAGTTCGAGGTGGTTTGGGAAACCATGGGTGTCGTGCCCGGGGATGCCTGGTCGGATTATCTGCCCGGTTCGAAGATGCTGTTGGCGGATTGGGCGTTTCCGTTGGAGTGTGGGAATTTCAATGTTGAGAGTGGGGCGTGTTCCGGGCAGAGCTACGAATAAGGCGATCGTGTCATAGCGTAGCCAAGTTTGAAGCGGCCGATGTCGCTTCGCTCTTCGGCCCTACGAGTATGCCGGCCGAGGTTGATCCTCGGCCTTTTCTTTCCCTTGTTTTTATTTGCTACAGCGGAGGTCTCTGTGAGACTTGCCTTTGTTTTTTGGTTCGGTCTGCTTGTGTTGTGGGCTTCGCCGGTTTGGGCGGAGGAGCCTTCGGCGGAGGTCAATACGTTGTTGGAGCAATTGACCGAGGCCGGCCTGCGGGAGACTCAGCCGATTCTGGAGCGTTTGGCGTCGTCGGGGGATGAGGCGGTTGTGTTGCCTTTGTTCCAGACGTTGCTGGACGGGGATTTGTATTACCGACGCTCGGATGGGCGTTTGTTGGTCGAGACCGATGTCGATGGTGACGACCATTATGTCGATTACTTCTCGGGTGAGGATTACGGCGAATTGGGCCGCCGGGAACAGTCGAAGGTCCGCATCAATAACAGTCTTCGCGGTTACCTATCCGAAGCCATCGCACGGATGCAGTTGAGCCATGAGGACCCGGCGGTTCGAACCGCGGCGGTGCGATCGCTGCTGGATGATCTGGACGAAAACACCGTGAGCCTTCTGGCCGAGGCTCGGGCCGGGGAGAGTCACCGTGAGGTGCGTCAGGCTCTGGATCTGGCATTGGCTATGTACACCGCCGAACAGGGCGAGAACAGCGCTGCTCGCATCACCGCGATTCAGGATCTGTCCGAGAGTCTGGAAACCGATGTCCGCAACCTCTTATTTCAACTCTCCGAGTATTCAGACGACGGCGGAGTGAAAGCGGCGGCGGCCGAGGCTATGCAGGCCATCGACCAGAAGGTCACCTTTTATGGCTATGTCGACCAGCTGTTTTTCGGGTTGAGTCTCGGCTCCGTGTTGTTACTGGCCGCCATCGGTCTGGCCATCACTTTCGGCGTGATGGGGGTGATCAACATGGCGCACGGTGAAATGCTGATGCTCGGCGCCTATACCACCTATGTCGTTCAGTTGATGATGCCGAACATGATCAACCAGTCACTCTGGGTCGCCATCCCGATGGCGTTTCTGGTGGCCGGCAGCGTGGGCATATTGATCGAGCGCTGCGTCATCCGCTTCCTGCACGGTCGGCCACTGGAAACCCTGTTGGCGACGTTCGGTATCAGTCTGATCCTGCAACAGACGGTACGCACCGTATTTTCGCCGCTGAACCGGCGGGTTGCTTCGCCGGACTGGATGAGCGGTTCCTGGGAAATCAATCCGGTGCTGTCACTTACCTACAACCGGCTGACCATTCTCATCTTCGCGGTGGTCGTGTTCGTGGCGCTGCTGCTGATCATGAAGAAAACGTCGCTGGGTCTTCAGGTACGGGCGGTGTCGCAAAACCGGGCCATGGCCAAGGCGATGGGCATTAAGACGGACTGGGTGGATGCCCTCACCTTCGGGCTTGGCTCCGGTATCGCCGGCATCGGCGGTGTGGCGCTCAGCCAGTTGACCAACGTCGGACCCAATCTGGGGCAGAGCTACATCATCGACTCCTTTATGGTCGTGGTATTCGGCGGCGTCGGCAACCTGCTGGGCACCCTGGTCGCGGCGTTCACACTCGGCATCGCCAACAAGTTCATGGAGCCGGTCACCGGTACGGTTCTGGCCAGCATCCTGGTGCTGGTATTCATTATCCTGTTTATTCAGAAACGGCCCAAAGGGCTGTTTCCGCAACGCGGGAGGGCGGCCGAATGAGTATTCTGCGCTCTGTGCTTTCGCGTCAACCGGCCGGGCAACGGGTGTTGCCGTTCGTCGTGATCCTGTTCGGGGTCACGGTGCTGGCGTCGCTCGGCAATCTGCTGGTGCCCGAATCGTCATCGCTGCATGTCAGCACCTACACCATCACCCTGCTCGGTAAATACCTCAGCTACGCCATGCTGGCGTTGGCGGTGGATGTGGTCTGGGGTTATTGCGGCATTCTGAGCCTCGGCCACGGCGCCTTTTTCGCCCTCGGTGGTTACGCCATGGGCATGTATCTGATGCGGCAGATCGGCGACCGGGGTGTTTACGGCCACCCCACTCTGCCGGATTTCATGGTCTTCCTGAACTGGGACAGCCTGCCCTGGTACTGGTTCGGCATGGACCAGTTCTGGTTCGCGATGATCATGGTCGCGCTGGTGCCCGGTGTTCTGGCGTTCGTCTTCGGCGCCCTGGCGTTCCGCTCGCGAGTCAGCGGGGTGTACTTGTCCATCATCACCCAGGCGCTGACCTATGCATTGATGCTGGCGTTCTTCCGCAACGAGATGGGCTTCGGCGGCAACAACGGCCTGACGGATTTCAAGGACATCCTCGGCTTCAGTCTGCAGTCCGACGGCACCCGGGTGGCCTTGTTTATCGCTACGGCGGTTTTGCTCGCGCTGGTGTACGGGGTCAGCCAATGGATCCTCGGGTCGCGCTTCGGCAAAGTCATCGAAGCCGTGCGGGACGGCGAAGCGCGGGTGCGGTTTCTGGGCTACCGGACGGATCGATACAAGGTCTGGCTGTTCGTCTATTCGGCCATGATCGCGGGCCTGGCCGGTGCGCTCTATGTGCCCCAGGTCGGCATCATCAACCCCGGTGAGTTCGCGCCTTTGAACAGCATCGAGGTGGTGGTCTGGGTCGCCGTCGGCGGGCGCGGCACCCTCTATGGCGCGGTGCTCGGTGCCATTTTGGTCAACTACGCCAAAACCCGGTTCACCGCTCTGCTGCCGGATGGTTGGCTGTTCGCGCTAGGCGCCCTTTTCTTACTGGTCACGCTCTTCCTGCCCAAGGGCCTTGCCGGTCTATACGGCCAGGTGCGCGAGGGCCTGAACCGCCACTCGAACACACCCGCCACAGCCGAGGAGACCACACCATGACTGCTCATCCCCACTCTCTTGAACTGTTTCGGCGGGACCGGGTCTGGCCCTTTCTGATGCCGCCGGAACCCAGAGTCGATGTCTCGCACCAGGTCATCTTATATGTGGAAGGCCTGAATCTCAGTTTCGATGGTTTCAAGGCACTGAACGATCTGAATCTCTATGTGAACGACGGCGAATTGCGCTGTTTGATCGGTGCGAACGGCGCGGGCAAGACCACGCTGATGGATGTGATCACCGGAAAGACGACGCCGGATTCGGGCACGGTCCATTTTGGACAGTCCATCGATCTGTTGCACCACGATGAGGCACGCATCGCCCAACTTGGCATCGGCCGAAAATTCCAGAAACCGACCGTGTTCGAAGCGCAAACGGTAGCGGACAACCTGGAGCTGGCGCTGAAAACGAACAAGGGCATCCTCCCAACCCTCTTTTCACAACTGTCCTCCGAGCAGGAAGACCGCATCCATTCGGTGCTTCACACAATCGGTTTGGTGCAGCAAAAACGCCTGCTGGCCGGAAACTTATCACACGGTCAGAAACAATGGCTCGAAATTGGCATGTTGTTGGTTTCGGAACCGCGATTGTTGCTCATCGACGAACCCGTCGCGGGCATGACGCCGGAAGAAACCGAGCGCACGGCGGAGCTGCTGACCTCATTGGCGGGCAAGCACACCGTCATCGTCGTCGAGCACGACATGGAATTTGTTCGCTCCATCGCACGCACCGTTTCGGTGCTTCACCAGGGCTCGGTGTTGGCGGAAGGCACGATGGACCAGGTGCAGAACCACCCGGACGTGATCGAAGTGTATCTGGGGGAAGACGCATGATACGGATTCAAAACCTGAACCAGCAATACGGCGGCACTCGGATCCTTTGGGATCTGAACCTGGACATCACCGAAGGCGCTTGCACCTGCATCATGGGGCGCAACGGTGTGGGCAAGACGACGCTGCTGAAATGTCTCATGGGGTTGTTGCCGGCGAGCAGCGGTTCGATCGAATACAACGGCCGGGAGTTAACCAAAGTCTCGGCGGAACAACGGGCACCATCCGGCATCGGTTATGTACCACAAGGGCGGGACATTTTTCCGATGCTGACCGTCGAGGAAAACCTGCGCCTCGGTTTACTCGCCCGGAAAGACAACGCGAAAGACATCCCGGAGAAGATTTTCGAACTCTTCCCGGTATTGAACGACATGCTGCACCGGCGCGGCGGGGATTTGAGCGGCGGCCAGCAACAGCAACTGGCCATCGGTCGAGCCCTGGTGCTGGACCCGAAGGTGCTGATTCTGGATGAACCGAACGAGGGCATTCAGCCCAACATCGTTAAACAGATCGGGGATGTGATTGTGAAACTGAACCAGGAAGAAGGGCTGACCGTGGTGTTGGTCGAACAGAAACTCGGCTTTGCCCGACGCGTCGGTCAGGAGTTCCGGTTGATGGAAAAAGGTCGCATCGTCGCCAGCGACCCAATGGCGAACCTGTCCGACGATTTGATTCGTCAGCATCTGGCTGTGTAACGACACCATGAATACGCGCGCTGCCATTCCAGACACCGTACAAGCCGACTCCATTTGGCGTGCCTGGCTGGAACTGGATTTCCGGCAGGGACCGCGCGGCACGCGGCTGGCCGGATGTCGCCACGAAGGGCCGCTCTATGTGCAAAAAGCGTTCTATCCGGAAGGACCGGACCGCGCCCATGCCTACTTGTTGCATCCCCCCGGTGGCATGGTGTCCGGCGACGATCTGCGCATGAGCATCAACGTCCACCCGGACGCGTCCGCCGTCATCACCACGCCCGGAGCCGGTCGTGCCTATCGCGCGCGACCGGACCGGGCCCTGCAGCACCAGCGCAATCAATTGACCGTTCACGAGAACGCCACACTGGAATGGTTGCCGCAGGAAACCCTGATCTACCCCGACGCCCGCGCTCAATTGGATACCGACATTCAGCTCGCCGAAGGCGCACGTTTTATCGGCTGGGAAATCACCAGCCTGGGTCTGCCGGCTAACCAGCGGTTGTTTGAAACCGGCGAGCTGCATCAGCGTTTGCAGATTCGGCAACAGGGTCGAATCGTGTTGCGGGAGCATCTGCACCTGATCGAACCCAGCGATGAACTGCGCTCAGGCCTGGCCGGGTTTCAGAACCAACCGGTCAACGGTTTGATGATCGCCGGACCGTTCGAGGGCGATCAAAAAACAATGGTGGATCAACTGCGCGACCACGAAGAATCAGCCACAGGTCTGGCGTTCAGCGGCATAACCCAGGTCGGTGACTTTATCGTCCTGCGCAGCCTAAGCGATCGGGCCGAACCGGCCCGGAAGTTTTTCACCCGGGCATGGACCACCCTGAGACCCGCCCTGCTCGGCATTCCCGCGTGCGAGCCGCGCATCTGGGCAACCTGAACACACCACGAGGAAAACCCGATGGAATTGTTACCCCGTGAAAAAGACAAACTGCTCACTTTCACCGCCGGTTTGCTCGCCGAGCGTCGGTTGGGACGTGGGTTGAAACTGAATTATCCCGAGGCCGTAGCCTACATCACCTTGAATATTCTCGAAGGCGCGCGGGACGGAAAAACCGTGGCGGAATTGATGAGCGAAGGCAAGCAATTGCTCAGCGCCGACCAGGTGATGGACGGCATCGCGGAGATGGTGGATGAGGTGCAGGTGGAAGCGACGTTTCCGGATGGGACCAAGTTGGTGACCGTACATCAACCGATCGTGTGACATGTGGTTGGTTGAATTGTTGGATTACGCCTATCGGCTACCGGAGCGCTGGCCGATCCAACCTACGAAACCACCAGCACTTTCCATGTAGGTTGGATTAGCGCGAAGCGCGTAATCCAACAACCGTAGGGTGGGCACCGCCCACCATGGAAGAACACAAAACCACGAAACAAAACGATCGATCCAAATACATTGCCAGCAGATCAATCCGTGGGAACACCGAATCCCATGGTGGGCAGTGCCCACCCTAGGGTGAAGCACACACCAACAACAACGAGATCAAAAAATGACCCCAGGCGAACTCCAACTAAAACCCGACCCGATTCCCCTGAACGCCGGCCGTCCCATCATCACCCTGACGGTCGAAAACACCGGCGACCGCCCGATCCAGGTCGGTTCCCACTACCACTTCGCCGAGACCAACCCGGCCTTGTCGTTCGATCGCGTTGCGGCCCGTGGCTTCCATCTCAACATCGCCGCCGGCACGGCCGTACGCTTCGAACCGGGTCAGAGCCGCGAGGTAGAACTCGTTGCCTACGCCGGCAAACGGGAAGTTCATGGCTTTCGCGCGGAGGTCATGGGCCCGCTGGATACAGGAGCAACATCATGACGACATCCAACAAAACGCTCGACCGCCAGGCCTACGCCCAGATGTTCGGCCCGACCACGGGCGACCGCATTCGGTTGGCCGATACCGATTTATGGATCGAGGTGGAAGCGGACCACACCACCTACGGCGATGAAGTGAAGTTCGGCGGCGGCAAGGTGATTCGCGACGGCATGGGCCAGAGCCAATCGAGCAACGCCACGGCCGTCGATCTGGTCATCACCAATGCGTTGATTCTGGATCATTGGGGCATCGTCAAAGCCGATGTTGGTATTCGCGCCGGTCGCATCGAGACTATCGGCAAAGCCGGTAACCCGGACATCATGGATAACATCGACATCGTCATCGGCCCGGGCACCGAAGTCATCGCCGGTGAAGGGTCCATCCTGACCGCCGGCGGCATCGATGCCCATATCCATTTCATCTGTCCGCAGCAAATCGAAGAAGCGCTGATGTCCGGCGTCACCACCATGATCGGTGGTGGCACCGGTCCGGCCACCGGCACCAACGCCACCACATGCACACCCGGCCCCTGGTACATGGGCAAGATGCTGCAGGCGACCGACAGCCTGCCGATGAACCTCGGCTTTCTTGGCAAGGGCAACGGCAGCCAGCCCGAAGCCCTGGAAGAACAACTGAGAGCCGGTGCCTGCGGTTTGAAACTGCACGAGGATTGGGGCACGACACCGGCGGCCATCGATAATTGTTTGACCGTGGCGGAACGGTACGACGTCCAGGTTGCCATCCATACCGATACGTTGAACGAATCCGGATTTGTGGACGACACCCTGGCCGCGTTCAAGGACCGGGTCATCCACACCTACCACACTGAAGGCGCCGGTGGCGGTCACGCACCGGACATCATCAAGGCGTGCGCCTCGCCGAATGTATTGCCGTCGTCCACCAACCCGACGCGACCCTACACGCGCAACACCATCGACGAACACCTCGACATGCTGATGGTGTGCCATCACCTGGACAGCAAGATTCCCGAAGACGTCGCCTTCGCGGATTCGCGCATCCGCAAGGAAACCATCGCCGCCGAAGACATCTTCCACGACCTCGGCGCCTTCAGCATGATCGCGTCCGATTCACAGGCCATGGGCCGGGTCGGCGAAGTGATCACCCGCACCTGGCAAACCGCCGACAAAATGAAAAAACAACGCGGCCTGTTGGCCGAGGATCTCGACCTCGGCTGCGACAATGTTCGCGCCCGTCGCTACATCGCCAAGTACACCATCAACCCGGCCATCGCACACGGCATCAGCCACGAAGTCGGCTCCATCGAACCCGGAAAACTGGCGGACCTCGTGCTGTGGAAACCGGCCTTCTTCGGCATCAAACCGGCGACCATCATCAAGGGCGGCATGATCGCCGCCGCACCGATGGGCGACCCGAATGCATCCATCCCGACGCCACAACCGGTGCACTACCGACCCATGTTTGGTGCGTTTGGGCAGGCCCCTGCCAAAACCTCGGTGACCTTTGTCAGTCAGGCTTCGTTGGATGCCGGCGTCGCCGACGAGTTGGGTTTGCAGCGTCGACTGGTCGCGTGCAAGAACACGCGGACCATCGGCAAGAAAGACATGATTCTGAATGACTGGCAACCGGATGTGACCGTCGACCCGCAGACCTATGAAGTGCGGGCGGACGGGCAATTGTTGACCTGCGAGCCGGCGACGGAACTGCCGTTGGCTCAGCGGTATTGTTTGTTTTGAACCTGTAGGAGCCATGGTCCGCACGCGGCACCGTGCGCGATCGGACAGTGCTCATGGCACCTCGGGTGTCGCGCACAGCGTGCGCTCCTACAGACCACCCACAAAATCGGTGACTCCTATGCTGGAAATCAACCAACGCCTCGGTCTAACCGCCATCGACCAACTCGACGGCCACCTGACCCTGACCCACGACCAACGCGAAAAAGGCCGCCTGCGTGTACTGACCGACACCGGTGAGGAAGCCCGCCTCTTCCTCGAACGCGGTCGCCCACTCGCGGTCGGTGAAATACTGAAAACGACCTGCGGTCGTCACGTGCAAATCAAGGGCGCCATCGAACCGGTGGTCACCGCGACCTGCGATGACTGGCACACATTCGCCCGCGCCTGCTATCACCTCGGCAACCGCCACGTGAAAATCGAAGTGGGCGAGAAATGGCTGCGCATCAAACCGGACCATGTATTGGAAGCCATGTTGATTCAGCTCGGTTTGATGACCCAGCCGGAAGACGCCGTTTTCAATCCGGAATCCGGAGCCTATGCCCATGGCCACCATCACCACTGACACGATGGCCGAAAGCGCCCGGCCACCGCAGTCTGGATCGGCACTACTGCGACTGCTGCAATTGAGCAGCGTCAGCCTTCCTGTGGGCGGGTTCTCGTTCTCGCAGGGTTTGGAGTACGCCGTCGAAGCCGGATGGGTGCACAACGTCGAGACCACGCGCCGCTTTCTGAGCGAACAACTCAGGTACAACCTGAGCCGGGTCGATTTGCCGATCCTGGCGCGAAGCCACGCCGCCACCCTGGCCGGGGATGCGGAACAACTGCAAGACTGCAACAACCTGATTCTGGCCTGCCGCGAGACCCGGGAACTGCGGTTCACCGACACCGCCATGGGCCGGGCGCTGGTGCGTTTGCTGCGCAGTCTGGAAATGGCACCGCCGCTTGCGGCCGACGAAGACATCAGTTTCGTCACCGCCTTCGCCTATGCCGCCGCCTGTTGGTCCATCCCCATCGATGACACGGCGCTCGGCTTCGCCTGGGCCTGGCTAGAAAACCAGGTGGCCGCAGCCACCAAGCTCGTACCGCTGGGCCAAACCCAGGCGCAGCAACTGTTGGGCGAACTGAATCCGGTGCTGACCGACGCCTGGACCCTCGCCCGGGGCATCGATGTCGACGACATCGGTGCCTGTCTGCCGGCGCTGGCCATCGCCAGTTGCCGTCACGAAACCCAATACACCCGATTGTTCCGATCCTGACTGGGAGAACCCACCATGACTCACCCCAAGCAAACCCTGCGCATCGGCGTCGGCGGCCCGGTCGGCTCCGGCAAGACCGCCCTGTTGCGGTCACTCTGTGCCGCGTTGCGCGATCACTACGACATCGCCGTCGTCACCAACGACATCTACACCCGCGAGGATGCCGAGTTCCTGACCCACCACGAAGCGCTGAGCGCGGACCGGATTCTCGGCGTGGAAACCGGCGGCTGCCCGCACACCGCAATCCGCGAGGACGCCTCGATGAATCTGGCGGCCATCGATGAATTGACGACGCGACACGGTTCGCTGGACGCGGTCTTCGTCGAAAGCGGCGGCGACAATCTGAGCGCGACCTTCAGCCCGGAACTGTCGGACCTGACGATCTACGTCATCGACGTCTCCGCAGGCGACAAGATTCCACGCAAGGGCGGCCCCGGCATCACCAAATCGGATCTGTTGATCATCAACAAAACCGATCTCGCGCCCCTGGTCGGGGCCGACCTGGACGTGATGGATCGGGATGCGAAAAAGATGCGCGGCGACCGGCCGTTTGTGTTCACCAATTTGAAAGCAGCAAAAGGGTTGGACGATGTCATCGCCTTCATTGTGCGCGAAGGCATGTTGGATTCGAAAGACATACCGCCGGCCAAGGCCGTGGTTTGATACCCATAATCCAACACCTTCTTCCCGGCACTTTATTCATCGTCGGATTACGCGTCTTCGACACTAATCCGACCTACGAAACCGTTTGGCCTTGGCAGAGGAGTAGGGTGGGCACTGCCCACCAGGGGAGGATACCCAGCCAACGGTAGATCCCATTGAAACGAAAAGAGGGCCAATCGGTGCATTCAGTGGCACATTTCGACACGTTGGTGGGCGATGCCCACCCTACGAATCGCCAACGGTCGTTCCCGGAAAACACGGTTAACATTGGAGACATAACATGACTGGAAACGCTAAACACATCGGCCTGTTTATCCTGACCGGCTTTCCCACCCTCGCTCTGGCCCACACGGGCCACGGCACAGAATCCGGCTTCACCGCCGGTCTGACCCACCCGATCGGCGGGCTGGATCACATCCTCGCCCTGGTCGCCGTCGGTTTCTGGGGCGCGCATCTGGGTGGCTCCGCCCGCTGGCAATTGCCGCTGGCCTTTGTCGCAGCCATGCTGGTCGGTGGAGCCTTGGGCATGGCAGGCATCGCCCTGCCGGGCGTCGAACCGATGATCCTGGTTTCATCCATCGTTATCGGCTTGGCACTGGCCATCAGCGGTAAACTAAACACCGGACTCGCCGCTGCCCTCTGCGCCGGATTCGCGATTTTTCACGGCGTCGCCCACGGCGCGGAAATGCCAGTCGCATCCTCCGCCCTGGGGTATGCCGCCGGTTTCGCCTTGGCGACGGCTGCGCTGCACGTGTGCGGGCTGGCTTCCGCTCAGGTGGCGAGACGCGTACCGAGTGTGCATCGCTGGGCGGGAGTGCTTTTTGCCGTCGGTGGTCTGGTATTCGGTCTCAGCTGAGCAACGCCCCCCGATCGTCGTAAGCCGCCATCCAATCGGTCAGATTGGGCGCATGACGGGACACGAACCGTTCCAGATCCGAGCGTTCGCAGGGCTGACCGGTAAACACCTCGACGTATTCGGCCACCCGGCCGATGCGTTCTTCGGTGGACTCCTGCGTGTGCATGGAAATGTAGCCGATCTGAGTCAGATAGGTGGTACGCGCGCGAACACCGGCCTCGTGTTCCGAATAGCCGAAGCGGATCAGCATCCGCGTTAAAGCCTCCAGGCGTTGTTCATCCGCCGTCGCCACTGCCTGTGCCACTTCCGGGCTCTGCATCGCCCAGTGGCGCACGGCGTATTCGAATTCGGAATCGAACAGTCGCTCGTCCAGCCAGCAGTCAAAAACATTCAGCATCGCCTCGACAATGCTGTCGGCATAGCGCTCGGTCTGCCGAATCAATCCCGCAGTGTTTTTTTCCTTCCAGCGCTCAACCAGTTGGTCCAACAGAGCTTCGCGATCCTTGAAGAACCAGTAGAAGCTGGTGCGCGAGGTGTTCAGCGCCTTGGCCAGCGGCTGGATTTTCACCGCCTCCACGCCGCCTTGAATGAAGGCGTCGTAGGCGGCTTCCAGCCAGTCTTCGGCACGGCCTTTGTGTGGGGTCGAATTCATAGCCTGACTCTTATTGGATATCGCGTGTCGCAAACGGACCGGGGTATTGCCGCTTTATGTATATCAGTGTCTTACTTCTTGACACCTATGTACAGACCTCTTTAGCGTAAAGGTCTGGCCCGCATTCAACCGGAGGCTTTCCATGGCCCAGGACCCGCTGCTGCAACCGTTTCAACTCAAGCATCTGACGATCAAGAATCGCCTGATGATGACCGCTCACGAACCCGCCTACCCGGTGGACGGCATGCCGACCGAACTGTACCGGGCCTACCACGTCGAACGGGCCAAGGCCGGCATCGGTCTGACCATGACCGCCGGATCCGCCGCTGTAGCGAAAGACAGTCCGCCGGTGTTCAACAACATCCTGGCCTACAAGGATGAGGTGGTGCCCCACCTGCGTGACCTGGTCGATGCCTGCCACGAGCACGGCACCGCTGTGATGATTCAATTGACCCACCTCGGTCGTCGCACCCGCTGGGACAAGGGCGACTGGTTACCGGCCGTCTCGGCGTCGCACCACCGCGAAGTCTCCCACCGGGCGTTTCCCAAGCAAGTGGAAGACTGGGACATCGACCGAATCATTCGCGATTACGCCGATTCGGCCGAACGCATGAAAGCGGCCGGGCTCGATGGCATCGAACTGCAGGCGTATGGCCACTTGATGGATCAGTTCTGGTCCCCGCTGACCAACGAACTGGACGCGCCCTATGGCGGCACGCTCGACAACCGGTTGAGGTTCACCTTCGACGTGCTGACAGCCATCCGGAAACGGGTCGGACCGGACTTCATCGTCGGCATTCGCTACACCGGGGACGAACAATTACCCGGCGGCCTGTCCGCCGATGAAGGGCTGGAAATATCCCGACGCCTGAAAGCTAGCGGGCAGATCGACTTCCTGAACGTGGTGCGCGGCCATATCGATACCGACCCCGGTCTTACCGATGTCATTCCCGTTCAGGGCATGCCCAGTGCGCCCCATCTCGATTTCGCCGGTGAGATCAAACGCCGGATCGATTTCCCGACCTTCCACGGCGCCAAGATTCAGGATGTCGGCACCGCCCGGTACGCCATCGAATCCGGAAAGGTCGACATGATCGGCATGACACGGGCGCACATGGCCGACCCGCACATCGTGAAAAAGATTGTCGAGGGGCGTGAAGAACAAATCCGCCCCTGCGTCGGCGCCAACTACTGCCTGGATCGTATTTACCAGGGCGGTGCGGCCTATTGCATCCACAACGCCGCCACTGGGCGGGAAACCACCATGCCGCACGAGATTTCCAAGGCCAAGCTACGTCGCAAGGTGGTGATCATCGGCGCGGGGCCGGCGGGTCTGGAAGCGGCCCGGGTGGCCGGCGAACGCGGCCATGATGTGGTGGTGCTGGAAGCCACCAGCGAGGCGGGTGGTCAGGTGCGCCTGGCCGCACAAAGCGAACGGCGGCGTGACATGATCGCCATCATCGACTGGCGACTGGCCCAGTGCGATTTGCTCGGTGTCGACATCCGCTACAACGTCTGGGCCGAGGTCGATGAGGTACTGGCGGAACAACCGGATGTGGTGATCGTGGCAACCGGAGGCTATCCGATCGAAGACCAACCCGCCGTCGGCAATAACCTGGTAGTGAATTGCTGGGACATTCTGTCCGGTCACGTCAAACCCGGCCAACGCGTATTGCTGTTCGACGAAGCCGGGGACCACCCCGCCTTGCAGGCCGCCGAGATGATCGCCCGAACCGGGGCCGAACTCGAAATCATGACACCGGACCGGACCTTTTCGGCCGAGGTCATGGCCATGACCCTGGTGCCCTACATGCGTTCACTGCAACGACCCAATGTGCGTTTTACGCCCACGTACCGATTGAATCATGTCGAACGCATCGAGGGTGCATTGCGGGCGGGCATCACCAGCGATTATCTGGATCTGGACCACGAGCGCCGAGTCGATCAAGTCGTCGTCAACTACGGTGTCACCCCCATGGCGGACGTCTATTTCGACTTGAAACCGCACTCCTCCAACGGCGGCGAGGTGGACTACGACGATCTGATCGCCGGCAACCCACAACGCGTGGTTCGCAACGGGGACGGCGGTTTTCAGCTGTTCAGAACCGGAGATGCGGTCGAGTCCCGCAATATTCATGCGGCAGTGTACGATGCGTTGCGATTAACCAAGGATCTTTAATTAGGGCGCGATCCACTGTCCTTGCCATTCGCCACCCTCGCGCACGAAGCGGGCACGGCGATGGCGATCGATCGCCAGGTGCAGCCAGTCGAGCTCGGTCAGACGGGTGACGATCAGACCGAAATGTTCGCGCCCGGCATTGACGTCCTTATTGCGCTGGCTGTCCGGTACGCCATCGGTCGGGCCGTCGAGCGGCCGACCGGGGCCGCCGAACGAGCGGTAATTATTACGCGCCACACCATCCTGGGCGGCCCAGTGGCGCTCCACCAGGGCTCCTTCGGTCAGACACTTGGACTGGCCATAGGCGCGCAATTGGTAGCCGTTGTCCGGGTCGTAAAACACCCAGGCGGCTTGCGCACGCTGATTGATCTCGGCCCACTTACCGGCGCGAGTATCGCTGTAGCAGATCAGCGTATTGTTCTCGGCATCCACCGCGCGCAGCACCAGCGTCCGGGCATTCGGCCCTTGCTGACCCTGAGTGCAAAAAACCGGCGTTCGAAACGGATGATTGCGGTCGTCCACGCCGGCATGCAAATGCTCCCAAACCTGGGAAAGGGTATCGTCCAATGTGATCATGTGTGGCCTGTCGGTGAACAAGGAGCGAATTTAGCGCGCTCATTGAAACCTGTGAATGTGACGACAGTGTAGAGGACAGTCACGCCGAACCCAAAGCACGCCGATTGCGGCACTCCCAGTGTGAAGAAGGTCACAGTCCTTTACTTTTTCGTCAATCGTTCGTAAGTGGTGCTTGCCATCACCGTCCGGAGGGCTAGAGTCAATGCCGATCTGAACGGTTTAAGTTCGCGCGTGCGAGCTTAACAAGGAAAAACGACAAAGGGATCCCTGACTTATGAGTGCCCAGACGGACAGGAGCCATGATTGGCTCTCCGGGGAGGCGGATGGATCCTCCCCTATCTCGAACACCCCCGCGAATGGCGCGGTCGACACCATTGTCAAAATGGCAACCGACGGTGCCCTGCGGGATATCCATTCCCGAATCTTCCAGAACGGCATCGATCGCCGCACCGGCGAGATGCACAGCGAACACATCGACTTCGAGCTGTGCGGACCGCTGCCGCTTGTTTGGCGGCGACGCTACAAGAGCAAAAACCGCGAACGTCGCGGTGAGCTGGGCCATGGCTGGAGCCATCCACTGCAGCAGTGCATCACGGCCGACAACGGCCAATTGCATCACCAGGACACCGACGGCACCGTGGTGTCCTATCCCCGCCCGGCCATCGGTCAGCGCATGTATTGCGCGAACCAGTGCATCCTGAGCCGTTATGGCGACTACCTGACACTGCAACGCGACGGAATCGTTCATGGGTTCGAGCCGGACCCCTGGCATCCGATGCGTTGGCGCTTGGTCCAGTTGCTGACCACCAACCTGACCCATCACTGGCAAGTGCATTACGACGACAAGGACGGCGGTCTGCTGACCGGCGCCACTGGCAGCTGGGGAGCCCGGGTCCGGTTTGTCGGCGGCCGACGTGGCTGGCTGAAAGTGACCGGCCGCGCACAAGCCGGCTGGCCCGAGCGAACCCTGGCCCATTACCACCTCGACCGTCACGGAGACCTGATCGCCGTACGCGATGGCTTCGGACGCCTGTCGCAGTACCGCTACAGCAATCACCTCTGCCGACTGCACCGGACAACCGACGGCTCCCTGCGCCGGTTCGATTGGGACACTTCAGTGGAAGAACCGCGTTGTACCCGCGCCTTCGACTTGAGTTTCAGTTGGGACGCCGACAGTCGGACCAGTCAGGCCATCAACGATCGCGGCCAGATCGATAGCCTGGTGTTCGATCGCGACGGTCGACTGATATTACACCGACATTGCGACGGGGACATCGAGCACTGGCAATACGATGACCAGGGCCGCCTGCGCGCGCAGACCGGCCCAAATGGCGCCCGCCGGTACGACTTCGACGAGCAAAACCGTTTGATTCGCTTCAACGACACCGCGGACCAGACGATGTCGCTGCACTACCAGAAAGACCGACCCCGACCGAACGCCGTCGTCGATGCGCTCGGCCAACGCACCACGTTACAGTTCCGGTTCGATGGACGTCCCACCTCTGTCTATCACGCGGACGGCCGCGAAGAACACTGGACCTACCGACACGACCGTCTGGTTCGTTACCGCGATCGTCACAACCTCCTGCATCGTTACATCTGGGACGAAGAACTGGGCGTACTCGGTCGCTATGAATGCATCGCCCTGACGGATGCGATGCAACCGGTCCTTCCACTCAACAGCCAGGTTGCGATGCGGGCCGAAGTCTCATTCGAATTCGACGACCGGGGCTGGATGCACACCCGGGTGGTTCAAGACGGCCGTCAACACGACCTGGTTCACGACGAGATGGGTCACCTGCGCCAACTGAAGGACGAAGCAAGCCGGACCTGGCGGTTCGATTATGACGGCAACGGTCGACTGGCCATTCAGACCCATCCCAATGGCAAGGCAACCCACTTTCGGTACGACCGGGAAGCACGGCCAGCCAGGTTAATTCTGCCCGGTGGCGATGAGTTACGATGCGCGATGGACGACCGGCCGGTAAGCCATTACAACGGCCAACTCTCCCCGTTTGTCGATGTCATTTTGAACCGTCAGGCCCCGACCGATCCGGGCCATGGATCCCGGGCCATCCCAGGCGTTCAGGAACACTTGCTGGATAACCTGATCGGCCCGGAGAGCCTGGTCGGTCTTCGAACCTCGAACCCGCCTCCGCGTTACGGCGCGCCAGTGACGGGTTCCTGATTCAAGCGGGATCGGCCAGCGCCTCCGCCACACGACTGGACAGGTAGCTGCCGCGATTCCGAACAAAGGCCAGCAATCGCTCCGGATAGTCCGCCGATACGGCTGTCCGGACCGTTTCCCTCGCTTCCAGATTCGCGCGCCAGGCCTGAACCCTGGGTACCTCCCGGAAGACATCCAGATCCACAACCGAGTCGAAGACGTCGAAGTAGCGGAAGATCGGCCCATACACGGCGTCGATCATCCGAAACGGTTCTCCCGAAAAGAAGGGCCCTTCCTCCAAACGATCCTCCAATTGACGAAACAGATCGGCCAAAGTCTCACGGACCGCATCGAACGCCTCCCGCGTAGGGGCGTTGTACAACTGTGCGATGCGGTTCAACAGGCCGGACCCAAACTCGATCCAGGCACGATGTTCGGCCCGTTCGAGGGCGTCTTCGGGATGCAATGAGCCGGGCGTGATCTCGTTCAGGTATTCGCAGATCACGGCCGACTCGAACAGGGAACGCCGCTCGCCCGTCACCAGCACCGGTACCTTGCCCAGTGGAGAAATCGACCGGAACCAGTCGGGTTTATTGGCCAGGTCGATGTCCGTACGGCGGTAAGGCATGTCTTTTTCCTGCAATACAATGACCGACCGCTGCACATAGGGACACAGCACATGGGTGATCAGTTCAATCATCTTGATGGTCCTCTCTTGTGGCTTCAGGTTCAGTATCTCGCTTGCATACATCGTATTGAATTCGCAATATTGGCAAATCTTATTTGCAAGTCTGCAAAGCAACCGGTGAGGAGCCGATATGGACTGGAACGCGCTCAAGGTGTTTATTGCCATTGAACAGGCCGGTTCACTGGCCGGCGCGGCACGGACGCTGGAAGTAAACCACTCGACCGTGTTCCGGCGCTTGAATGCCCTGGAAACGTCGCTGGGGGCGAGGCTCTTCGAACGCCTGCCCACCGGTTATGTGCCCACGCCGCTGGGTGAGGAACTCAGAGACATCGCCAACCGCATCGACGGTGCCTTCAACGATCTGGAACGTCGTGTCGCGGGCCGCGACGTCAGGCCAAGCGGCAAGGTCTGCATCACAGCGCCGAACAATCTCGCCTATCGTTTTCTACCGGACTACCTGGCCGACCTGCGCCGAGCCTGTCCCGAGATCGAGGTCGAACTGCTGGTCAGCAATCTTGAGGTCAACATGAACCGGCGGCAGGCGGACATCGCCGTTCGTGTGACCCAGGCGCCACCCGAACATCTGGTCGGTCGACAGGTGGGCACAATCGGCTGGAGTGTCTATGGCAGCCCGGCCTACCGGGAACGGCACGGTTACCCGTCCCATCTCGACGACTTGTCCCACCATCACCTCATCGGCGCCAGTCACGGCATGCGACATCTGCCCGCCTTCATCTGGCTCGACAAGCACTTGCAGGCCAACGTGACGGCTCGCAGCGATGATCTGGTCGCCATGTCCTGGCTGGCGCAAACCGGCCATGGACTCGCCTTACTGCCGGACGACCAGCAGCGCCCCGAACTGGAGAGATTGATGGCATTTCCGGCGGGTAAGACCTCGAACCTCTGGCTACTTACACACCCTGATCTTCGCCAGGTGGAGCGCATTCGTCGCGTCATGCAGCATCTGGCCGAAGCCTTCGCCGGGGACGATCGGTTGTAACACCAGAACCGAAAAGCGCAGAGCGGACAGATGCGACACCCACGGTTAGACATTCCTGTACGACCGGTCTAGAGTGGCTCCTTGGGAAAAAAGGGAATGCACGACCTTTCGACCGAGTTCGAGAGGTAGCAGGGACCAACAGGGAACCCCGGGAGGTGTGTTCGCACGACAGGGAAGTTTTCGCTATCCCCCTTTCATCACCATTCCATTCTTCTGGACGGTCTACCCCGTTCTCGTTATGCTCTGTCCCCGCTGAACACCGACCGATGTCGGCCACCGTTTCACGACTAATAAGCACCAAATCGGTGCGCTGACCAACCAGGGGAGCCTGCCGTTCCATGACATTGCTCAGGGAGCCCATGCTCTGGGTGCCACTGCTGACGGTGCTGGGGACCCTCGTCCCACTGATGACCGTTCGCTTTGGCCGCAGTGCCTGTGCCTTTTTTACCGCTATCCCACCCGCCATCGCGCTGTTTTTGGTTCTGTTGAATCTCCCCGAGGTCTTCGACGGTCAAACCGTTGCCGTGTCCATCCCCTGGATACCGGCGCTCGGGCTGGAGCTGGCCTTTCACCTCGACGGCCTGGCGCTGCTGTTCGCCATTCTGATTCTCGGCATCGGCCTGCTGATCATCCTGTACGCCCGCTATTACCTCTCTGAAGAGGATTCGATGGGGCGCTTCTACGCCTTCCTGATGCTGTTCATGACCGCCATGCTCGGCATCGTCATCTCCAAGAACCTGATCCAGATGTGGGTCTTCTGGGAAATGACCAGCGTCAGCTCCTTCCTGCTGATCAGCTTCTGGAACCATCGCACCGAAGCGCGCAAAGGCGCACGCATGGCGATGACGGTGACCGGCATGGGCGGGCTCGCCCTGCTCGGCGGCATCCTGTTGATCGGCCAGGTGGTGGGCAGTTACGACCTGCCCACTGTGCTCGCCAGCGGCGACATGCTGCGCAACCACGACGCCTATCCCGTCATCGTGACGCTGGTGCTGCTCGGCGCCTTCACCAAGTCGGCCCAGTTCCCGTTCCATTTCTGGTTGCCGCACGCCATGGCCGCGCCAACCCCGGTCAGCGCCTATTTGCATTCGGCCACCATGGTCAAGGCCGGCCTGTTCCTGATGGCGCGGATGTACCCGGTACTGGCGGGCACCGACCTCTGGTTCGCCGTCGTCAGCCTGACCGGCCTGGTGACCTTGCTGATCGGCGCCTACACCGCCCTGTTCAAGCACGACCTCAAGGGGCTTCTGGCCTATTCCACCGTCAGCCACCTGGGTCTGATCACCCTGCTGCTGGGCATGGGTTCCGACATGGCCGCCGTCGCCGCCGTGTTCCACATCATCAACCACGCCACCTTCAAGGCATCGCTGTTCATGGCCGCCGGCATCATCGACCACGAAACCGGCTCGCGCGACATGCGCAACCTGAACGGCCTGTGGAAATACATGCCGTACACGGCGACGCTCGCCATGGTGGCGGCCGCAGCCATGGCCGGTGTACCGCTGTTGAACGGTTTCCTGTCGAAGGAGATGTTCTTCGCCGAAACTCTGGAACAAAGCTCGCTCGGTTCGCTGTCCTGGATGATCCCGGTGCTGGCGACCATCGGCACCGCCTTCTCGGTCGCCTACTCGCTGCGCTTTATCCACGATGTTTTCTTCAACGGCGAACCGATCGACCTGCCCAAGACGCCCCACGAGCCGCCACGCTACATGCGCGTGCCCATCGAGATTCTGGTGGCGCTGTGCCTGCTGGTCGGCATCTGGCCGGCACTGATCGTCGGCGACCTGTTGGCGGTCGCCTCGACCTCGGTGATCGGCGGCGACCTGCCCTATTACAGCCTGCACATCTGGCACGGTTTCAACCTTCCGTTGCTGATGAGCACGCTGGCGATGATCGGCGGCGCCTATGTCTACTACAACCGCTACAAGCTGTTTCAGTTCCAGGCCCAGTTCCCGGAAGCCAACGCCAGCCTGATGTTCGACCGCTCCGTCAAATGGGTCATGAAACAATGCGCCATCGTCGTCGAATGGCTCGAGAACAACTCGCTGCAACGCTATAACTTTCTGCTGATCCTGTTCGCGCTGGTCCTGACCGGTCTGCCGCTGCTGGATCTGAACGCCACCGCCGGGCTGCGCCCGCAAATCCCGGTCGACGCCGTCATGCTGTCCGGCGCCGCCCTGCTGGCCTTCTCGGCGCTGGCGACCATCATCTGGCACCGCAAACGGTTGATCGCCCTGCTGATGCTGTCGGTGGTCGGCCTGATCGTCTCGCTCGCCTTCGCACTGTTCTCGGCGCCGGACCTGGCGCTGACGCAGCTGTCCGTCGAGGTGGTCACCATCATCCTGTTGCTGCTGGCACTCTACTTTCTGCCGCAAAACACGCCGAAGGAATCCAGCCCGAAACGGGTGGCGCGCGACCTCAGCATCGCCGCGCTGGTCGGCGGCGTGGTCGGTACCATCAACTATGCATTGATGACCCGCCCGCTGGAGACCATTTCCGACTTCTTCCTGGACAATGCCAAGTCCGGCGGGGGCGGCACCAATGTGGTGAACGTCATCCTGGTCGATTTCAGGGGCTTCGATACACTGGGCGAGATCACCGTGCTCGGCATCGCCGCCCTCGGTATCTACAAACTGATCGCCCGCATGGGTCTGTTCAAACCGACCAGTGATGACAGCGGCCGCCCCTGGGCCGAAGACAAGCACCCGATGATGCTGGCGGTGATTTCGCAAAGCCTGCTGCCCCTGGCGCTGCTGGTTTCGGCCTACATCTTCCTGCGCGGTCACAACCTCCCCGGCGGCGGCTTTATCGCCGGCCTGATCACGTCGATCGCCATCATTCAGCAGTACATCGCCCACGGCGTCGACTGGTTGAAGGATCGTCTCAAACTGGATTATCAGAAGGTGATCGGCAGCGGACTGTTCATCGCCGTCGCGACCGGTATCGGCAGCTGGATCTGGGGCAAGCCCTTCCTGACCTCCTGGTACGACTACCTGACATGGCCGGTCGTCGGTAAGTTCGAAGTGGCCAGTGCCATCCTGTTCGACCTAGGCGTCTACCTGACCGTTATTGGCGCCACCATGCTGATTCTCGCGAACCTGGGTCAATTGACCACCTCGGAACGCGCACGCGAAACGGAGCACGAATAATGGAAGCCGTCTTTGCCTTCTGTGTCGGTCTGCTGACCGCCTGCGGCCTCTTCCTGACCCTGCGGGGCCGCACATTTCCCGTGGTCATGGGCATCACCATGCTGTCCTACGCGGTGAATCTCTTTCTGTTTTCCAGCGGTCGCCTGATGATCAACGGCGCGCCCATTCTCGGGAAGTCGGAGCAATACTCCGACCCCCTGCCGCAGGCGCTGGTGCTGACGGCCATCGTCATCGGGTTCGCTATGACCGCTTTCGTCGTCATCCTCGCCATTCGTGCGCGTTCCGATTTGGGTAACGACCACGTCGACGGCCGCAACGAACCCGGGGTCACGACCGACCAGCCGTCGAAGGAGAAACGCTGATGCAGCACCTGCCGATTCTCCCGATCCTGATTCCGTTGCTGATGGGCACGCTGATGCTGCTGCCACCGCTGGGCAATACCATTGTCCGCCAGCGGGTGGTCTCGGTGGCGAGCAATCTGGTGTTGATGGCGGTCAGCCTGGCATTGCTGATACAGAGCCTGGACCAGTCCCAGATCTACGCGGTAGGGGACTGGCAGCCTCCGTTCGGCATCATCATCGTGGCCGACCAGTTATCCGCCCTGCTGGTATTGCTGACATCGGTGCTGAGCTTCGGTGCGCTGCTGTTTTCACTCGCCGGGGAAGACAACCAGGGCAAGTATTTCCATTCACTGTTCATGTACCAGTTGATGGGCATCAACGGCGCCTTCCTGACCGGGGACATCTTCAACCTCTTCGTCTTCTTCGAGGTGTTGCTGATCGCCTCCTATGCGCTGTTGATCCACGGCGGCGGCAAGGCCAAGACCGCCGCCAGCGTGCATTACGTGACACTGAACCTCATCGGTTCCGCCTTCTTTCTGTTCGCGCTCGGCATCCTCTATGGCACGCTCGGCACCCTGAACATGGGTGACATGGCCGCGAAGGTGGGCAGTCTGGGTCCGGGCGCTCGAATACTCGCCGAAGCCGGTGTGTTGTTGCTGTTGCTGGTGTTCGGCCTGAAAACGGCGATGCTGCCGATGCACTTCTGGTTGCCGAGAACCTATGCTGCCGCCAGCGCCCCGGTCGCGGCCCTGTTCGCGATCATGACCAAGGTCGGCGTCTACGCCATCTTCCGCATCCATACTGTGGTGTTCGGTGCGAACGCCGGCGAGCTGGCCTTCGTGGCCGTGCCCTGGATCTGGCCGCTGGCGATCGGCACCATCATCGTCGCATCCATTGGCGTACTGGCGGCTCCGACCTTGCGCATCATGATCGCCAACCTGGCACTGATCTCGGCCGGAACCCTGTTGCTGGCGGTTGTTCTGCTGAATCCGCAAGCGGTCATCGCCGGCCTCTACTACCTGGTGCACACCACCCTGGTCACCGGCGCCCTGTTCCTGTTGGCGGACCTGATCGCCACCCAGCGCGGCCAGGCGTCCGACCGCTTCGTCGTTTCCCGGCCCATGGCCCAGGCGCCGCTGCTGGGCGTGCTGTTTTTCATCGGTGCGCTCACCGTTGTGGGCTTGCCGCCGTTCTCCGGCTTTGTCGGCAAAGCCTTGTTGCTTCAAGCCGCCGAGACCAACCTGCAAATGGGCTGGATCTGGCCGACCATTCTGATCAGCAGCCTGATGGTGCTGATCGGCCTGTCGCGCGCCGGCACCAACCTGTTCTGGCACCTGTCGGGTAACAAACCCGGCACAGTCCGGTCCGAACCGATTCAGATCGTCGCCATCGCCTTTCTGCTCAGTGCCTCGCCGTTGCTGGTGATTTTCGGCGGTCCGGTCACCGAATTCGCGGCCTCGGCCGCCGAACAGATGCAGGCGACTTACCCGAGGGTGCAAACCGCCATTGAAGGAGGCTCGCCATGACCCGCTTCCTGCCCCATCCGCTGCTCAGTCTGGTGCTGCTGGTCGTCTGGCTGTTGTTGAACAACACCATCGCCGCCGGGCATATCCTGTTGGGCGGTATTCTGGCCCTGGTCATACCCTTGCTGACCACACCGCTGCAGAAAAATCATCCACCGTTGCGGCGACCGTTGCTGGCGGTGAAGTACCTGTTCGTGTTGATGTGGGACATCATTCTGTCGAACATCGAAGTGGCGATTCAGGTCATGGGGCCGTTGCGCAAACTGACGCCCGGCTTCATCGCCGTACCGCTCGATATGACGGCCGACCTGCCGATCACCCTGCTGGCCAGCAGCATTTCACTGACCCCGGGTACGGTGAGCGTGGAAGTCTCGAAAGATCATCAATGGCTCTATGTACACGTACTGAACCTGAAAAACGAAGCCGAAACGATCCAGTCCATCAAGCAGCGCTATGAGAAGCCGCTGAAGGAGATTTTCGCATGCTGAAGATCATCGTCCTGGTGAGCTGTACCTTCGTCGGCGTGGCCCTGTTGCTGAACCTCTGGCGCCTGATCAAGGGCCCGAGCGTGCTCGACCGCATCCTCGCGCTGGATACCATGTACATCAACAGCATCGCCCTGATCGTGTTGCTGGGTCTGTTCCTCGGCAACCCGCTGTATTTCGAGGGCGCCCTGCTGATCGCCATGCTTGGCTTCGTCAGTACCGCCGCGTTGTGCAAGTACCTGTTGCGCGGCGACCTGATCGAATAACGGAGTAGGTTTTATGAATGTCTTCATCGAAGCCCTGGTGATATTCCTGCTGCTGGCGGGATCGGGTTTTCTCATGGTCGGTTCCATCGGCCTCGCCCGCCTGCCCGACTTCTTCACCCGGCTGCACGCCCCGACCAAGGCGTCCACCCTGGGCATCGGCGGCGTGTTGATCGCTTCCAGCCTGTATTTCAGTGTCGAACTGCCGGGCCTGAGCGTGAAAGAACTGGTGATCACCCTGTTCCTGTTCATCACGGCGCCAATCACCGCCCACATGATGTCCAAGGCCGCGATGCACCATCAGCGCAAACCGATCGAGCGGACCCGGAATATGGACCTGATGAAACCGGCCCGGCGGCGAAAAGCCCCGGTCGACAACCAGAATCCCAAGTCCTCATGATCAAACGCTACACCGACCATTCCGCCAATGAACGCACCTACCTGGCCTGGGTGCGCACCGCCATCGCGGTGATGGCGTTCGGCTTCCTGATGGAGAAATTCAACCTCTTTCTGACGTACCTGAGTGCCTCTCTGAACGAACCGGACCGATTCCAGACCTCGATCGCCGCCGAATGGGTCGGCCTGGCGCTGTTCGCCGTCGGCATCGTCCTCATCATCAGCGCCACGGTACGCTTCTTCCTGTTCAAACGGGCCATCGAAGCCGATGACCCCGTTCCCTACGACCTGAAATTAACCAACTTGCTGATGTCCGGTCTGTTGGTGGCTCTGGCGGTTTTCCTGATGGTCTATCTCGGTGATCAGCTCTAGGACATGTCGCTCGAACAGCTTGCGAGCAAACGCTTCAACCTCTCAACGCCCAATTCGTCCATCCGCTCGATGTTTCGCTCCGGGATCTCGGCCGTATCCGGGTAGCGGTCGATCGCTTCTTCCAGGCTCGCTTCACGCAACAGGTGCAACACCGGGAAAGGAGCCCGATTGGTGTAATTTTCCGCATCATCGGGATGGGTGCCCGCGAATTGGTAATCCGGGTGGAATGTGGCGATCTGGATCACGCCTTCCAGCTTCATGTGCGCCAGCAGGCCATCCGCCAGATCGAGAAAGGCGTTGAAATCCATGAAATCGCTCAGCACCCGGGGGTGAATCAATAAGGTGGTTTCAATGGCCGGCTCATCCACCAAGCGCTGCAGCTCGATCTGAAGATCCGTCAACAACGCCTCCTCAGCGGTCGCCTCGGACACCGTGAACCGGACAGACTCCCGCACCAGCTCACGTTTGGCGAAGGGGCAGAGATTGTAGCCGACCACCAGGCGCTCGACCCAGTTCCTGACGGCTTGAATGACAAATGCGTGATCGGTAGTCAAGGTTCATGATTCCTGTGAATGCGCCGCCATCATACCGAATTCCGCCCATTTCGACTGCAAACAAGCTCACCAAACCTACCGGGCACGGTGCTCGGTTCCCTCACCCGCCGTCAGAAACAGCATCCACACCGGTTCACTCGCCTCCGCCGTATGCCACACCCCTTGCGGCACCACCACAAAATCACCCGGCTCACACAACTCAACACGGTGCTCCCCGTCGTCCTCCTCCAACACAAACGTCACCCGACCGGCCAACACACAGACCACCTCATCCCCCTTCGGGTGCATCTCCCAACTGCCCCAATCGCTGTCGAAATGATGACTGGTCACCAGAAACTCATTGTGAAAAGTACCCAGTTCACCATTGGACAACTGCTGCCAAAACCGTTCCCCCACCGGCAACCGCTCCACCGTCGCGTCGCTTCTGAGGCGAACAAAGGTGTTCAAAACATTGGATGACGTGTGATTGTTCGACATCGAAGAGCTCTCCCTGAATGGATTCGCGGTCTGAGGATAGACCATTTATATCCCAACCATAGGCTGTGTATTGAAAATTGGCGTGGTGAATTTGGACCAGTGCGGCACCAATCCGAGGTCCCGGTGCCGGGAATGCTCTGGAAGGGACATCTGAGCCATGGACTGGCGAAGTTAAGCCTACATGGATGTATTTACGGCGGTCCCTGGAAGAGCATTGCCGGCACCGGGACCGGACCCAGCCACCTTACCCGAGCAACCACCAAAACTAACCCTTGACTCCACCCCAAAAATCAATACCGTACTAGTACATGAGTACAGACCAAGACTACAAAGCCGAACTGATCCGGCATTTGCTCGCCATCGAGGACCCGACCGACATGGACGCCGCCCTCGAACGCCTGCTTACACCGGCCGAATACACCGAGATCAGCAAACGCCTGCAAATCTTCAAACTGCTGCGCCAGGGCGTGCCCCACCGGAAAATCGCCGAACACCTGGGTGTCGGCATCGCCACCGTCTCCCGGGGCTCGCGCGCGCTGAACCAGGCCACCGAAGACTGATCACCCAAGATCCACCAAGGACCCGTTGTCATGCCCCATCGACCCAAACCCTTCACCCTGCCGCGCAAGCCGCACTACGTGAAGCTCGCAGCGGATCTCGACTTCTTCGAACTGTTCAAGAAGATCGAAAAACGCTTCCAAAACTGCTTCATGCTCGAATCCCTGGGCGAGGACAGCCACCTCTCCCGCTACTCCATCATCGGCTTCGACCCGGAAACCATTCTCTACGCCAACGGCACAACCCTGAGCATCGAGGACCGGGAGGGTCATACCGAACACCACGAACACGACAACCCCTACCTGCTGCTGCGCGAGCTGATGCCGCAGAACATCATCTCGCGCAAATACGCCGGCGGTCTGACCGGCTACCTCGGCTACGACGCCATGCGCTACTTCGAGCCCACCTTGCAGCTCAAATCGAACGCGGACTTCGACACCTTCCGCTTCGGCCTGTACAAGGACGGCCTCATCCTCGACAAGATGACCGGCGAGGTCATCTACTTCTACTACGACAACAGCCGCTACGACTTCCTGCAAACACTGATCGACACCCCCTATGAAGGCAACGGCGACCTCAGCATCCGCATGCTGGGTGAGACCATGAGCCAGGCCGAGCACGCCGAGGCCGTGGCCAAGGTCAAGCAGGACATCATCGACGGCAAGATCTTCCAGTGCGAAGTCGGCTTCAAGAAAAGGCTGCACATCGAGGGCGACACCATCGCCCTGTATGAACAGTTGCGCGAGGTGAACCCCTCGCCGCAGATGTACTACGTCAAATTCGGCGACCAGAAACTGATCGGCGCCAGCCCGGAAATGCTGTTCCGCCTGCGCCAGGGCGAAATGGAGACCTTCCCGCTCGCCGGCACCACCAAACGCGGCAAGGACGACCAGGAGGACACCCAACTGGCCCGCGTCCTGCTGAACGACCCGAAAGAAATCGCCGAGCACAACATGATCGTCGACCTGCACCGCAACGACATCGGTCGGGTCGCCCGCTTCGGCACGGTCAAGGTGCGCAGCCTGATGGACATCAAACGCTTCAGCCACGTTCAGCACATCGCCAGCGAGATCGTCGGCATCATCGACGAGAACGAGGACATGTTCACGGCGCTGGCCAGCAACTTCCCGGCCGGTACCCTGACCGGCGCACCCAAGATCGAGGCGATGAAGATCATCGACGACCTGGAGAACGACGGTCGCGGCCCCTACGGCGGCGCCGTAGGCCACTTCTCGTTCAACGGCGACTGCACCTTCGCCATTCCCATCCGCACCGTCTTCGCCAACGGCGACCGCGCCTATGTGCAAACCTGCGGCGGCAACGTCTACGACAGCAACGCCGAGGACGAGTACGAGGAAATCCGCCGCAAGTTCGCCGGCACCAAACTGGCCCTGGCCCCCTTTATCGACGAGGAGACGAGCGCGTGAAGGTCTACATCATCGACAACTACGACTCCTTTACCTACAACCTGTATCAGTTCATAGGCGAGATATTGGAGACGGCGCAAAACCGGGACGCGGTCGATCAGTTCGAGATCGTCGTCAAACGCAATGACCAGGTCAGCTTCGAGGAAATCGCCGCCGCACAACCGGACCGCATCATCATCTCACCCGGACCGGGATCACCGGACGACAAGGCGTACTTCGGTGTCTGCGCCGAAGTGATCGAAAAGCTGGGCAAGACGACACCCTTGCTGGGCGTCTGCCTGGGCATGCAGGGCATCGTACACGTCTTCGGCGGCCGGGTCGTCAAGGCACCGCTGCCGATGCACGGCAAGATCAGCCCGGTCACCCACTCGGGCACGTCCGTGTTCAAGGGTGTGCCGGATCAGTTGGAAGTGATGCGCTATCACTCGCTGATCGCCGAGGCCGAATCCATTCCGACGTGCCTGCGGGTCACGGCAACGGTCGGCAGCCTCTCAGCCGGTGATTTCGACGATCTGGAGAAAATTCACAAGGGCGGGGATTTCGAAATCATGGGTGTGCAGCACCGCGACTACCCGATTCACGGCATTCAGTTTCACCCGGAATCCTTCGCAACCGAAGGCGGCAAGGAATTGATCGAGAACTTTCTGTTCATGGAAGAGTGACGAGAGTAGAAAAACCCGCTCGGCAATTCGAGCGGGCCGTGATACTCAAGCCGAACGACCATCGTAGTGGTGCACTTTCAGGCTGTCGAGATCGATACCTTCAAGGCAACGTGCATTCACAGCCGCCATAGCATTGCCACTGGGATCCACCCCTTCACCGAACGGCTGAATGCCGCACTGATTGCAGAAGTAGTTCTTGATCTTGTGGGTATTGAAGGTATACGTGCTGAGGTTTTCTTCGGGTGTCAGTAGTTTCAGGTGATCGCGTGGCACGAACCAGAGCATCGAACCTCGGCGCTGGCACATGGAGCAATTGCAGGTGATCACCTGCTCCGGTTCACCCTCCACTTCATAAGCGATGCGGCCACAATGGCAACTGCCTCGGTATGTCATGAGTGAGTCTCCTTGTTGTGTAACGCACGTACGGCCATTACCGGCGTTTGGGTTGAGCGTAGGGCAGAAGTGCGACAGCGTTATCTGCCGTGGGTAAGATATCCTGCCAATAAGCCGTCAAATGATTGTGGATACTCCCCACGGCAGACAACGCCTTCGGCCTGTTGCCGGGATACCGGACCAGACGCCCCACTTCCGCCCTACGGTTATTTACGCCGCCAGCCAGGTCAGGATGAGGGCGACCAGCGCTGGCAATGCCTGTACATACAAAATCTTCCGACTGGCCGTAGCCGCGCCAAACACGCCCGCCACCAGCACGCACGCCAGGAAGAACGTCTTCACCGCCAGGCCGTCGGCGCCCTGCAGCAGGCCCCAAATCAGCCCGGCGGCCAAAAAGCCGTTGTACAACCCCTGGTTCGCGGCCAGTGCTTTGGTCGAGGCGGCGAATTCGGCGGTCAAACCAAATGCCTTCATACCGGCCGGCTTGTCCCACAGGAACATTTCCAACACCAGAAAATACAGATGCAGAATCGCCACCAGCGCCACGACCAGATCGGACAGTATGATCATTCGGCACCCTCCGCCGGCAACGCGGCCTGATCCATGTAAAACACTTCCCAAACATGACCGTCCAGGTCCTGAAACCCGTGGCCGTACATAAAGCCGTGGTCCTGCGGTTCATTGTAGGTGGAACCGCCGGCGGCCACCGCCTTGGCGACCAAATCATCGACTTCGCGACGGTCGTCCATCGCCAATGCGATCATGACTTCGGTTTGCTGACTGGCGTCGCTGATTGGGTTCGGAGAGAAGCCCTGGAATTTTTCCCGATTCAACAGCATCACCATGATGTGGTCCGTCACCAGCATGCAGGTGGCGGTATCGTCGGTGAAGTTCGGGTCGAACCGAAATCCGAGCTGGGTGAAGAAGCGGATGCTGGCCTGCAGATCGCCGACCGGCAGATTGACAAAGACTTGTTTAACCATGAGGTCGCTCCCTGGTTTCCCGGAATGGGTGCAGGCATCTTAGCACCTTGGGACCCGAAACGATTCCCCGTTCGATCCGGAGCCCGTCAAATCTGTTCTGCCTTGCTCTCAAGGATCAGGTTCACGAAGGCTCTTCCGGTTCCGGCACAGAATAGAGCTCATCGAAATAGGCGTCGACGATCTCTTCGAACCGGCCGCTGTCCCGTAACTGGCCAAGCGCCCGATCGAACCGCTCCACTAAGGCTTCAGCATCGGGTCGGGACTTGGGCACGATAAAGTGCATGGTCAGATTTTCGACCTTGAACGGCAAGGCACGGACCTCCGACAGCGAAACGCCGGCGTTGCGCAGGATATCGCGGGCGACGTAACGGTTGATCTTAACGAAGCTGACCTCGCCTTCCAGCAGGCGCTTAAAGCAGTTTCCCATGTTGATGGGAGAGACCCGGTCGATCCGGCCTTCCTCTACCATCTGACCGATCAGCGGACCGGGCGCGTAGCCGACCGGCAGACAAAGGGTAAGCCCGGTGAGGTCTTTGGGTTCACGGGCGGTGATTTGCGTATTGCGATGGACATAGAGGTAGGAACCCACTTCGAACAGTGGCTCGGAATAGAGAAAGTGCTCGGCGCGCTCAAGAGAATGTATATAGGGGAAGGTTCCGGCGTATTGACCCTCTCGTGCCGCCTCGTAGCCTCGGGTCCAGTGCAGGAAGTCGACTTCGATTGGCTCTTCGAGGAGGTCGAATACGGCGGTCACGACCAAAGTGGCCAGACCGCCGTGGGGCAGGTCGTCGTCGGAAAAGGGGGCGTAGTCGTAACCGGTCACCAGCGGTAAGGGAGCGGAGTCTTCGGCGTACGCGGCCACGCCCATCGACCCCAGGGCCAAGCCGGTTACCAGTAACCATTTAAGCGTCAACAATCAGTCTCCCCGTAACAGCGCATCGAACCCGACGTACCCGGACTCTCTGTCAGTATAGGCGGGTTCCGTCGATGCTGCCGGTCGACTTGGTCAACACCCGCTCAACGATGGCACTGAAATCGTCCAATACCGCCTCGGCGTCGTAGTCGGCCAGATTTTGGTTTTGATGGTAGCCGTAGCTGACGGCGAGTGCGGGCATGCCGATGTCCCGGGCGGGAATCAGGTCGTTGACCGAATCGCCGACCATCAGAGCCTGATCGGGTTCGATCTCGAAGCCTTCACAAATGCGAATCAGGCTTTCCGGGTGGGGTTTGGGGTGTTCGACCTGGTCGCCGCAGAGCACGGCGTCGAATGTATCCGACAGGCCCATATGCGTCAGGAAGGGACCGGTGAAGTGGGAGGATTTGTTGGTGATGCAGGCCAGGCGCAGGCCGGCGGCTTTCAACCGGGCCAGGCCTTGCGGTACACCGGGGTAGAATTCGGCGCTGAACAGGGTTCGGGCGTAGTGTTCGCGGAAGGCGGCCAGACCGTCTTCCGGGCTCATGTCGATGCCGCGGCTTTCCAGGGCACGCTGGATCAGCTTTTTCGGGCCGTTGCCGACCCAATGGCGTACCTCGTCGACACTGCAGCCATCACCGCCCTGCTCGATCAGTACGGCGTTCACGGCCTGGTGCAGGCCACTGACGCTGTCGACCAGGGTACCGTCGAGATCGAACAGGACCGCTTTCAGTCCCATCAGAGACGGAACCCGTAGCGGTCGGCCAGGAAGTGGGCGATGGCGTGGTCGGTGTGGTGACCGATGACATCGGTGGCGACAGCCTTCAGTTCGTCCAGGCCGTTGTCCATGGCATAGGCTTCGTCGGCCAGTTTGAACATGCTGATGTCGTTGTCGGAGTCGCCGAAGCAGACGAGGCGGCGGGCGCCGGTCTGACGCTGCAGGAACTTGACGGCGTCGCCCTTGGTGCCGCTGATGTGGTGAATGTCCATCCAGTAGTAGCCTTGGTGGTACATGTCCGGTCCGGCGTAGACCTGGACGCCGGGTACGTCGGCCAGTTCTTCGGCCATGTCGAGCACCTTGGCGTTGTCGGTGATGGCGAAGATGTTGAGGACGTGTTCTTCGATGCCGGCGAAGTCTTCACGCAGCTGGACGTTGATGGACTGGCTTTCCATGTATCGGGCCCAGGATTTTTCACGATCGGTGAGGATGCGCTGGATGTAGGCGCCGATGCGGTCGTCGTGGTCGAGGGTGTTGAGCCAGGGGTTGATGCCGTGCGCATCGAGCCGGCGGCAGACTTCGAGCAGTTCTACGGGGTCCATGGCCTGGGCGTTGATGCGGGCGTTTTCGTTGAGGTCCCAGATGAGGACGCCGTTTTTGTAGGCCTGGGGGTGGCGGAAGCGCAGTTCGGGCAGGGCTTCACGGGCGCCGTGCGGCATGCGGCCGGTGGCGACGGTCCAGGCGATGCCGCGCTGGTCGAGTTCGTGCAGGGCGCGGCGGGTGACGTCGGATATGCGTTCGTCGGCGTCGATGAGGGTGCCGTCAAGGTCGAACACCAATAATTCGTCCACGGTCTCTCCTGAGTGATCGTTGAATCGGTGGTTATTGTACCGGATTGATGGGTGGTTGAGGTTCCGGTTTTGTGGTTGAACCCGCAGCGGCTACCAGGGATGCTCATTCGGGGTCGCTGTGAACCCATCCATGGGCGCTTGGCCTCGGCATCCATGCCTCGGACACCCCCGAATGAGCATCCCTGGCATCCGCTGCTAGCCAGCCGTGCGATCGGCTTATTGCCGCTGTTTCTTAAACACTGCGCGTCGCCGCCAGTTCTTTGCGCATCGCATCAATCCGCTCGCGGTAATCATTCGCATTGAAAATGGCGGAACCGGCGACGAAGGTGTCGGCACCGGCTTCGGCGATGGCGCGGATGTTGTCGACTTTGACGCCGCCGTCGATTTCGAGGCGGATGTCGCGGCCGCTTTCATTGATACGCTCACGGGCGGCGCGCAGTTTGTCGAGGGCGGAGGGCAGGAAGCTCTGGCCGCCGAAGCCGGGGTTGACGGACATGATGAGGATCTGGTCGATCTTGTCCATGACGTAGTCGAGGTAGTGCAGCGGGGTGGCCGGGTTGAAGACGAGGCCGGCTTTGCAGCCGCCGTCCCGGATGAGCTGCAGGGAGCGGTCGATGTGGTCGCTGGCTTCGGGGTGGAAGGTGATGATGCTGGCGCCGGCCTCAATAAAGTCGCCAATCAGCCGATCTACCGGGTTAACCATGAGATGGACGTCGATGGGTGCGGTGACGCCGTGTTTGCGCAGGGAGTCGCAGACCATGGGGCCGATGGTGAGGTTGGGAACGTAGTGGTTGTCCATGACGTCGAAATGAACCCAGTCGGCTCCGGCTTCGAGCACGGTGTCGACTTCTTCGCCCAGGCGGGCGAAATCGGCGGATAATATGGACGGTGCGATGACAAAATCGGACATGGTGCGCGGGTCTCTTGGCGAGCGGAAGGCCCATTCTAGTGACTGCGCGGGGGAGGTCAAACCTCGATGAAATCCCGGTTGTTCGGCTGGCTTTACCTGGGCTGTCTGGCGGTTTGGGCGACTGCGTCGGTGGCGGAACCGCTGGCGGAGGCGCGCCAGGACCATCTCGACGATCTGCAGGCCCACTACCGCAATGCGCTGCGCGGGGATCAGGTCGTGCAGTTAGGTACGGAGGCGGACCCGTTTCTCGGTCTGCGCCTGCAACAACGTACCGCTACGCCTCAGGGAGGCGTTCTGATCCTGCACGATCAGGGGCACAACCCGAACTGGCCGGTCCGGGTCCAGCAGACCCGTCATTTTCTGCCCGACAAGGGCTGGAATACGCTCTCTATCGCGCTGCCGACAACGACGGCACCGGGGCGGGAATCCGACGAATTCGCCCGCCGCATGATGGATCGCATAGCCCTGGGCCAGCAGCGGCTGAACCAGGAAGGGCTGTTCAACATTGTACTCATCAGTTTCGGCGACGGTGCCTACTGGGCCGCCCGCTACATGGCCGAACGCCTGCAACCGGACGATGAGATCGGCTATGCTCTGCTGATGATCGACGCCAACCCGGATCGCACCGACCTGCCCGGTTACATCGGTGCCCTCGACCTCCCCGTACTCGACCTGGTTTACAGCGACACCGATTGGGCTCGTGACCAGGCACGCGAACGCCAGGCCGAGGCCGCACGCAACAAGCTCCCCAAGTACAGCCTCATTCTCGACGCTCCCGCCTATACCGGCACCAATACCGACCGCCCCGGCCGTACCGTGCGGCGGATTTGGGGGTGGTTAAAACGCAACGCCGCCGGAAAGGAAGGCGAGATCAATACCCAACCCACGGAGTAGGGTTCTGATTTACGGCGGCACCCTGGCCAGCGCCCGGTGGTGGGGTTGCCGCTGGCGGACGTCGGCCCGCATGGATGCGGGCCGCCGAGCTTACATGGAAGTACTTGCAGCGGTCCGCCAGGGGCAGCCCCACCACCGGGCGCGAACCACTGCCACAAAAAAATCAAAAGGTGTTCACACCCTAACATCGGGCAATTTTTGAGCTATCATGACCTCTGGATTCAGGAGAGGCTGTATGGATACCTACGAGCGAATCAGTTCAAGCAGTACGCCCGTGCAACCCAACTGGAGCGTCGATTCCACCAGTGACCTGCTGGTCAGACTCGCCCAGGAACACAGTATTGGCGGCCTGATGCATCGCATTCTCAAAGAGGCCCGCCAACTGACCGGCGCCGAAGGCGGTACCTTCTACCGGTTTGTCGACGACGGCGACCGATCCCGCCTGGTGTTTTCCGTCATCCACAATACCGTGCTCGGCATCGAGACCATGGACGACGCCCCGGCGGCCCGATGGCACGCCATTCCGCTGTATCACGAGGGCGAGCCCAACCACCGCAACGTCGCCAGCCACGTCGCTCTGACTCGCGAACCGGTGAACATCGCCGATGTCTATACCACCGAATCCTTCGATTTCTCCGGTACCCGTCAGTTCGATGAGGAGCACGGTTATCGCTCCCAGTCCATGCTGACACTGCCGCTGCTGAACCACGAGGACCACGTCATCGGCGTCCTGCAACTGATCAACGCCCGTACCCGGGACGGTCGCAATCGCAGTTTTTCCGCGAAGGATCAGGCCACGGCCCAGGCTATGGCGAAGTTCGCCGCCATTACGCTGGACAATCAGCTCCTGGTGCAAAGCCACAAGGATCTGCTCGATGCCTTTATCCAGGCTCTGGCCCGCATCATCGATGTGCGTTCGCCGCATACCTCGGCCCATTGCCAACGCATTCCGGTACTGACCGAACTGATCGCCCGGGCGGCGTGCGAGGACAGCGACGGCTATTTCGCCGACTTCAATCTCAACGCCGATGAATGGTACGAGCTCCACGTCGCCGCCTGGCTGCACGATTGCGGCAAGCTGGCGACCTCCGAGGTGATTTTGAACAAAGGGCGCAAGCTCCAGGGCTTGCTGGACGGTTTCGACGCCGTCCGGGCCCGCTTCGCGGCCGCTGTCGCCGCTTCCCGGGATGATCGTGAAAAAGCCGACCTGCGCGAGGATCTGACGTTCATTGAACGCATCAATCGCGGCGGCGAGTTCATGTCCGACGAGGACATGGCCCGGGTCGAAGCCATCGCCGCCAGGTCCTGGCCCGACGTCAATGGGGAGTTGAACCCCCTGCTGACCGACGACGAAGTGCTCAACCTGTGCATTACCCGGGGCACCATCAATGCCGAGGAGCGGGCCGCCATCAATCGCCACATCGACATCACCATCGACATTCTCGAACAACTGCCCTTCCCGCCCAAGCTGCGCCGCGTGCCCGAATACGCCGGTGGCCATCACGAGCGGATGGACGGTCGCGGCTACCCGCGCGGGCTGACCCGGGACCAGATGTCCATCCCGGCGCGCATCATGGGTGTCGCCGATGTGTTCGAGGCGCTGACCGCCAAAGAGCGCCCCTACAAACCGCCGATGCCGTTGAGCCAGGCGTTTTCGATATTGCAGAAGATGCGGCACGACAATCACATCGACCCGGATGTGTTCGAGCTGTTTCTGAAAAGCGGGAAGTGGAAGGACTATGCCCGGGAACATTTGTTGCCCGAGCAGAATGATGTGGAGGATGTGTCGCCGTATTTGGTTTGAGCCTGTGGCCGGGATGGTTGTCGGATTACGCGCTTCGCGCTAATCCGACCTACGGTAGTTTGGATTGGCGCGAAGCGCGTAATCCAACACGTCAATCGTGAGACAACGACTTATCCGTAAATAAATAATCCTTCAACTCGTGATCAAACTTGGGATCCTTGCGCCGGATCCATTCCAGCACCATGGACGCATGCTCTTTTTCCTCGTCGCGGTTGTGCCGCAAAATGCCTTTCAGTTCCTCGTCGTGACACACGTCGATGCGCTGGTTGTACCAATCCACCGCTTCCAGTTCTTCCATCAGCGACACAATGGCACGGTGCATGTCCTTGGTCTCGTCCGACAGACGCTCAAACGGTTCGTGGTAACCTTCATTGGCCATGGGATGTTTCTCCACCGGTGATTTCACCGGTTTCAATCTAGTCGCCAACCCGGATTGCGGCAAGGTCGATCCGAACCACCCTTATTCTTCACCTCAGTGGTACCGCAATTCCGTCGACTTACCCCAAAACACCCGATAGGCGAAGGCTGTATACGCCAGAATCAACGGCAATACGATCGCGACACCGATACCGACGAAGCGCAGCGACGCTTCGGCGCTCGCGGCTTCCTGAGCACTGATGCGTCCGGGTACGACATCGGGATAAAAGCTGTAGGCCAGGCCGATAAAACTGAGCACGAACAGCAAAGCCACGCCAATGAACGGGAACCAGCAACCCACGTCATTCTGGGTGGGTACGTGTTTCAGGTATTGGTCGACCACGATCACCAGCACCAGACTGACCAACGGAATCGGCGCCAGCAGAATCACGGCCGGGAAGTTGAACCAGCGCTCGGCGATCACTTCACTGACCAGCGGATTGACCACACTGATCGCGCCGATGCCCAGCGCCGCCAGCCAACCGGCCCGGCGCGACCAGCAGGCGGCCCGGCGTTGCAGGTCGCCTTCGGTTTTCATCACCAGCCAGGCGCCGCCGATGTAGGCGTAGGCAGCACTGACGCAGACGGCGCTGAGCAGGGCGAACAACTGAGCCGCCAGGCTGTTTTCGAAACCGAGTACATAGCGGCCCAGCATATACCCCTGAGTCAGGGCGGCGAGCCAGGACCCGGCCTTGAAGGTCTTGTCCCAGGTGCGGCGATGGCCGGTCACGGCCTTGGCCCGGAAGTCGAAGGAGACGCCGCGCAGAATCAGCCCGAGCATCAACAGCGCCGCCGGCAGATACAGCTCGCGCAGCACCAGGTTGTGCGCCTGAGGGAAGGCGATCAGCAGAATGCCGACGGCCAGCACCAGCCAGGTTTCGTTGGCGTCCCAGAAGGGCCCGATGGAGGCGATCATCTGGTTGCGTTGTTCAGAGTCGTTGGCCGGCAGCACCATGCCGACGCCCAGGTCGTAGCCGTCGAGCACGGCGTAGATCAGCACGGCGACGCCCATCAGCATCAGGAAAATATCGGGTAACCACTGCGCAGGAATCATGCCTGAACCTCCTTGCCTGAGTGTGTGTCGTCTTCGAGTTTGTCCAGATCCAGCTCAGTCTCCTGTTCAAACTCTTCCACTTTCACCGACTTGCGCGCCATGTAGAACAACGTCTGTAAGTAGGCGAACAAGAGCACGGCGTAGAGCACCAGGTACATGGTCAATGACAGTCCCACCTGACCGGTGGGGACCGTTGTCACCGCCTGTTCGGTGGTCAGCACTCCGGTCACCAGCCAGGGCTGGCGGCCGATCTCGGTCACGTACCAGCCGGCCAGTGTCGCCAGCCAGCCGGAGAAGGTCATGCCCACCAGGGTGCGCAGCATCCAGATCGGCAGCCGGTCGCGGCGCCACAGCATCCAGGCGGCGGTCCAGCTCACGGCCAGCATCAACACGCCGAGGCCGACCATCAACCGGAAGCCGAAGAACAAGGGTTTGACCGGTGGGTGTTCGTTTTCGAATTCGTTCAGACCGCGAATTTCGCCGTCCCAGTCGTGGGTCAGAATCAGGCTGGCCAACCCGGGAATTTCGATTTCCCAATGATTGGTTCGCGCCGCTTCATCCGGCCAGGCGAACAACAGTAACGGGGCTCCACGCTCTGTCTCCCAAACCCCTTCCATGGCGGCGATCTTCTGCGGTTGATGCTCGAAGGTGTTCAAACCGTGCAAATCGCCGACATAGATCTGGATAGGGATCAACAGAGCCGCGACGCTAACGGCTGTCTTCATCGTCTTGTGCGGCGCCTGTTTCGGATCGCCTTTCAGGATACGGTAAGCGGACAGACCGGCGACCAGGAAACTGGCGGTCAGGCCGGACGCGATCAGCATGTGAACGAGCCGGTACGGCATCGAAGCGTTGAAGATGATGGCGCTCCAGTCCACCGGGTGAGCCACCCCGTCGATCATCTCGAAACCGGCCGGGGTATGCATCCAGCTGTTCAGGGCGAGAATCCAGAAGGCGGACAACGACGTGCCGATGGCCACCAGAGCGGTGGACAGGGTGTGCACCCAATTCGGTACCCGACCGGTGCCGAACAACATGACACCGAGGAAGGTCGCCTCCATAAAGAAGGCGGTCAGCACTTCGTACCCGAGCAGAGGCCCGGCGATGTTTCCGACGGTTTCCATGTACCCGGGCCAGTTGGTGCCGAACTGGAAGCTCATGGTAATGCCACTGACCACGCCAAGAGCGAAGGTTAACGCGAAGATCTTGACCCAGAATCGGTAGATGCGCATCCAGACGGGATGGCCGGTCATGTCGTGCCGGACCTTGAAATAGAACAGCAACCAGGCCAGCGCGATGGTGATGGTGGGGAAGAGGATGTGAAAACTGATGTTCGCGGCGAACTGAATGCGCGAGAGGATCAGGGTGTCGAGAACTTGGGGTTCCATCGAAACCTCCGCTCAAGTTATGGGGATACTGTGGTAGCGGCTGCTTTAATTGCCGGAAATCCGTGCCGGTGCAGGGGTGGTACCGGCCAGGGTCGCGGTGAATACCTCCGTGTACGCTAGACCACAGCATCCCTGCTGTGGACTTCCCTGGCCAGGACCACACCTACCCCGGCACTCGTTTGTAAGCCACCTCATCAACGGGTAGGGCAGAAGAGGCCCAGCCGACATCTGCCGTTGAGGTGCCTCTAAATAGATTCCCGGCACACTCCAACCTGGGGATTACACTGCGCACCAAAGCGTCGGACCGTTCCGCCCTACAAGGCCTTGCCTTTCGGCCGCATCCGGTCGGTGAATTCCAGCACTTTGCCGACACCGGAGCCCAGCTTCATCAAGGCCTGCAAATGCTCGGGTTTCATGTTCTGAACATCGTCGAACCAGTGGTTGAACAACTCCAGCAGATCATGGATTTCCCGCATCTGCCGCAATGCATGCGGCGGAGTCTCTTCATCGTCGAGCTCCATAAGTTGACTGCGTAACATCGACAATGTCGGGTCGACTTCACGTTTTTTACGTTCGGACAGCACCTGCTGCGCCAGTTGCCAGATACTGCCGTTGGCGATCAGGTAATCCTTGCGATCGCCCGGTTCGCGATGCGTACGAATCAGGTGCCAGCTGTGCAGCTCCTTGGTGGCCATGCTGACATTGCCGCGTGAGACACTCAGCGCGGCGGCGATCTCGTCGGCACTCAGCGGACGGTCGCTCAGGACGATCAGCGCCAGCATCTGGCCAACGGTACGATTGAAGCCCCAACGGCTGCCCATCTCACCGAAGTGGACAACACAGGATTCCAGCTCGGGGGTCAGTTTCATGCGGATACCTCTTAATTTCCGGCCAGATCCGCTTCCGGAAGCTGGATTCCATGACCTGGATCATTGATTTCTGAATTTTCAGTATTTTCTGAAACTATAAAACACAAGAAAATAATTGCAAGTGCGAGCGACGGAAGAGATGAAGATCGAAATGTAAATACTGCTCCTGCACACCGAAACGTCGGACCGCCCTGTGCCCGCAGCATAAGTACTTCCGTGTACAAACACTGCTCCTGCACATCCATGTGCCCGCAGCATAAGTACTTGTATGTACAAACACTGCTCCTGCACATCCATGTGCTCGCAGCATAAGTACATCCATGTACAAAAAAGCCTCCCGAGGGAGGCTTTGGGGTGAAGCGGGGAAGGGGCGTGCTTAGTGGATTTTCCGACGACTCAGGACCAGGCCGGCGATGCCGAGGGACAGTAGGGCCAGGCTGCCGGGTTCCGGAACCGGAATATCTGGTATGTCGGAAAAGCTTCCGGCTTCCAGGAAGACCGCGGAGTCGAGAATGGAATCGCCCGCGTCGGCGATGGCGATCTTCATGGTGTGGGTGCCCGCGCCGAGACCGGTAATGGAAGCCACGAGTTTATCGGTGAAGCCGTCGTATTCGATATCGTACGCCGCCGGACTGTTGTTATTGTAAACGTCACAATTGGGTCCGGTGCCGGTTCCAGTATTACCACAATTGACATTATTGATACTGACAGCCTGACCATCGGGGGCCTCTGCGATGTTCACGCCATCAACAAAGAAAGCAAATACATCATTAAAGCTTGAGTTCACCCATTCGTTGTATTCTTCAGAGGCGAACACATAGTTGAAATACAGGTCTCCAGAGTCGGTTTCAAAGTCAAAACTCAAAACGGCTGCGTCATTGGTCGACTGCGGGATCAGTGCATTGAGATCAGCGTCACCAGAGCCACCGCCAACGCCTTTATTGCCTGTCAAGCCACCGGAGCTGTTGGGTCCGGGCGCGTCAAGCGCACTGCCGGAGGTCATGATCAGACCGTCATCGAACCCCAACACCGACCCGCCATCGGAGAAGAAACCGGATTGGTTACTGCCCCCGTAGTAGCTGACGTTGGAAATGCTGATGCCGGTTCCAAGCAGATTGTTCGCCATGGCGGTGCCATCGGTCGACGTGGAATCGATCACCAGTGCGGAGGCCGTTTGACAAACAACGGCCGTAGACAAAAAGGCAATGCCTTTAACGAGGTTTCTCATAGCCTGAACTCCGTTTTCAGAGCTTTCTTTTCGATGGCCGCAGAAGCAGCCGTCCCCGCCGAATGAAATAGCAATAAACGGTCCAGCTGGAGAAATCGGTTATAAATCAATCCATTGTCATTGTGGCTCTTTTCGAACGTCAATCGGTCCGACAGAAATTATGAATCCTGGCCCGCTTCAATGCCCTGCCCGACCAACGGATCCTTCTGCTGCTGCAACTCATACATGTGCTTGTACAACCCCTCCTCGGCCATTAACTGGGCATGCCGGCCCTGTTGCTGAATATGCCCCTGATGCAGCACGACCAGATGGTCGGCCTCCATGACGGTACTCAGCCGGTGGGCGATGGCGATGATGGTGATGCGGCCGCGCAACTGCATCAGCGAACTCTGGATCAGCGCTTCGGTGTGGCTGTCGATGTTGGCCGTGGCCTCGTCGAGGATGAGGATGTCCGGTTGTCGGGCCAGGGTTCTAGCCAGACTGAGCAGTTGGCGCTGACCGGTGCTCAAATTGCCACCGCGCTCGGTCAGGGACGTTTGATAGCCCTGGGGCATGCGCAGGATCGCCTCGTGCAGTTGCGCCTGTTTTGCGGCCTGTTCGACCTCGGCGTCGGTGAGGTCCAGATCGAGCCGGATGTTGTCGGCGATGGTGCCCATGAAGATGAACGGGTCCTGTTGCACCAGGCCGATGCGGCGGCTGCGAATGGCGGGGTCGATGCGGTCGAGCGGGACTTCACCGACCCGGATCGTCCCTAGTTCGACCGGGTAGAAGCCCATCAGCAACGACATCAGGGTGCTCTTGCCGGAACCGGTGTGACCGACGATGCCGACAAAGGATCCCGGCTCGATGTCGAGCTGGATATCGGTCAGCACGGTCTTTCGGCGGTCGTAGCTGAACGCTTCGATCTCGAAGCGGACCGAGCCATCGCGGGGTTCGAGCGGTTGAGTCGGAATCGACTCCGGGGTCTCGTCCAACAGCTGGAACACCCGGTCGGCTGACACCAGTGCCTGCTGGAAAAGATTCAGCCGCGAAATCATGTCGATCATCGGCTCGGTCAGGTTACCGAGGTAGTTTAAAAAGGCGTAAATCACGCCAACCTGAATGGCGCCTTCGGGGCTCAGGAAGTCCCAACCGAACGCGAACAACAGAGCCGCCAGCACCAACATGTAAAGAAAATCGACGAGGGCGCGCAGCAACAAACCGTCGATCAGCATGTTGCGGATCTTGGCGCGATAGTGATCCGTGCTGGTTTGCTCGAACGCACGACTGAATCGGGCCTGCTGGTTCATCAACTGGATCACCGCCATGCCCTGGATGCCCTCGTTCAGACGGGCGTTGATGTCGCTGAGCAGGGTCCGGACTCGCTGAAAGACCGGTGTGGACAATCGCTGGTAGAGCAGCATGACGCCAACGACGGCCGGCACCAGGGCCGAACAGATCAACATCAGTTTAAAGTCCAGGAAGGCCATGGCGATGAGAATGCCCAGCATGCGAATGGCGTTCTGGATGACCACCGAGATGACGTTGACGTAGAGATCCTTGATCGTCTCGGTATCGTTGGTGATCCGGCTGATCAGGCTGCCGGTCGGGGTATGGTCGAAGAAGGCCAGGGGCAGCCGCATGACACGGGAAAATACCTGCTCGCGAATCGTCTGCACCACATCGAGAGCGATGTGGTTGAAGCGGATCGCCTGCTGGAAGAAGCAGACGGCCGAAATCAGCTGCGAGACCAGGTAGGCGATCACCAGGCCGGCGATGGGCGTGATCACCCAGACACCGGGCGTCAGGTAGCTGTCGATAAAGACCTTGATCAGATAGGGACCGAGGACGTTGCCACCGGTGGCGATGGCCAGCAGGACAATCGCCTGCACCAACAGCCGCCGATAGGCCAGGCCGTAGCGCAATAATCGGCTGAAGGTTCCGTTCATCGCCCGTCCTCCACGGCCCGTTCCAGCTGTTGATAATCGTAAGTGCGTCGGTACCAGCCTCCTGCGGCGAGCAACGAACGGTGTGTGCCGCGCTCGACACAGTGCCCATGTTCCAGCACCAGGATCTGGTCCGCGTCTTCGATGGCCGTCAGGCGATGACAGGCAATCAGCGTCGTGCGCCCGGCCCGCTCGGCTTTCAGGTGCGCCAGAATGCTTTGCTCGGTACGCACATCCACGGCCGACAGGGCATCGTCCAGAATCAGGACCGGGGCGTCGAGCAACAGTGCCCGGGCGATGGCGACCCGCTGTTTCTGGCCGCCGGACAGGGTCACGCCGCGTTCGCCGACCAGTGTGTCGTAATCGTCCGGGAAACGCAGAATATCGTCGTGAACCTGGGCGATGCGCGCCACCCGTTCGATATCGTCCCGACTGGCGTCCGGCCGGCCGAGGGCAATGTTCTCGGCCAGAGTGGCGGTGAACAGAAACGGGGTTTGCGGTACGCAAGCCAGGTGGCGTCGCAAATTAGCCAGCGTGAATTCGCTGAGTCGATGCCCGCCCAGGGCAATGTCGACATCCGGGCCCTGTTGCAGACGCAGGATTAGATCGAGCAGCGTGGTCTTGCCGGCACCGGTGGGACCGACCAGGCCGATCAACTCGCCGGCGCCGACGGTGATCAGGATGTCGGTGAGTGTGGCGTCACCGTCCGGTTGATGGCGGAACTCGTGAACAGAGATGTCCAGTTCGGGCGCTGTTTTATCCTCGAAGGTCCCGTGATCGGCGATGTCCGGTTCGGTGTGCATCAGTTCGTCAATGCGGTCGTAGGCGGCCTGGCCGCGCTCAACCAGATTCAACATCCAGCCGACGGCGAACATCGGCCAGATCATGAAGCCGAGGTAAAGCGTAAAACTGGTCAATTCACCGACGGTCATCTGATCGTGAACGATGAACCAGGCGCCGCCACCGACACTCAGGAAGAAGGACATGCCGACGGCCAGCGAGATGGCCGGGTCGTACTTGCTGTCGGTACGCGCCACCATCCGGTTGGCCCGGTTCGCTTCGCGGGCGATGGCATTGAACTGGTCATCCTCGATGCCCTCGCGACCGAAGGCGCGCACCAGCCGAATGCCGGAAACGCTTTCCTGCACCTTGTCGTTCAGGTCGCTGAAGCGAGCCTGGGCCAGTCGAAACGACTCATGCAGTTCCTGACCGAACCGCCACATGAAATAACCGACGATGGGCCAGGGCATCAGCGCGATCAGCGTCAGTTCCCAACTGATCTGGGTGACCAGCACGGTCAACACCAGAATGCCGGTGAGCGCACCGTCGAACAGCGCCAGCACGGCCTCGCCGGCGGTCATTTCCACGGCCTGGATATCGTTGGTCGCGCGCGCCATCAGATCGCCCGTCTTGTGCTTCTGGAAGAACCGGGGCGACTGAGTAGTCAGGTGGCGGTAGAGATCCCGCCGCAATCGATTGGCCAGCGAATAGCTGGCGCCGAACAACGCCACCCGCCAGATAACGCGCATGACATAGCTGAGCACCGCGATCCCGATCACGATGCCGACATTGATGAACAACCGCTCGAGCGTCAGAGTGCCCGCGGCGATGGCATCGACCACCCTGCCCGTGATCCAGGGCGGGACCAGAACGGCCAGGCCTACAACGACCAACGCCAGCACGGCAATGCTGTAGCGGCGCCATTCTTCCTTGAAGAACCAGCGCAGTTGCCAGAAAACAGACACAAAGCCTCCTTGGCGGGAGTGGAATGATTGGGAAAAGCGGGAGGATATGAAATGCGGGGCGTGGAGGCCAGAGGTTGGATTGTCTCGGGACGATCACCGCTGTCTGGATCGGCTGACGGTGGTTGGGTGGGGGCAGGCAGGGCAGAAGTGGTACGTCTGGTCCGGCATCCCGGCATCGGGCGTAGCGTTATCTGCCGTGGGGAGAATGCCCTGCCCACGGATGATCTACTGGCCCGGCTCGCTCTCCACGGCAGATAACGGGCTCACGCCCTCTTCTGCCCTACCTAATAGTCGTTCTTCCAGTTCAACTCCACCCCGCCCGAACCGATTTCACCCTGGGTATAGAACTCGAAATTCACGTTCGGCGTCACCTGGTACTGCAACCGGCTGGAGAAGGTTTCGTCGGTGCGCACGCCGGATTCCACCTGCAGGTACAAGCGGTCGCTGAGGTACTTGCCGGCCTGGACATTGACGCCGGTCTCGCCGGCTTCGTTGGTGCCGCTGTCGATGGTCAGGGCGTCGAGGCCGAGCAGTTCGCGTGTCGTGCCGAACAAATCCAGACCGCTGCCCGGGTTGCGCAGGCTGTTGAGCGCGGAAGCCAGCTGCAGGGCCTGGACGGCCGTCATCTCCTCGATACGCTTGCCGAACAACAGTCGCGCCAGCAACTCGTCATTGGACAACGGCGGTGTCGAGGTCATGGTGAGGTCCAACCGGTCCTGGTTGCCGGTGATGCGCAGGTCCACGGTTAATTCCGGCCCTTCGTAGACAGCATCGATGTCCAGCATGATCTGGCTGCCCTGGATCTGAACCGTGCCGCTCTCGATCTGGAAGATTTTGCCGAACGCGGTGTAGGTCCCGCGAATAACTTCGAAGCGGCCGCCGACTTCGGGACTGGTCAGACTATCGGTCAAATCGGTTTCGCCTCCCAGTTCAGCCTCGAGCCCCTGGCCATAAATCTGCGCGCGGCGGTCGACTCGGATACGCACCTGCCATTGCCCGCTGGGTGCGTAGGGCGTCGCCCGAATGCTCTCGTCCTGTTCCGTCTCCTGCGAGGTACGGACGACATTGAGCGAGGGCACACTGGACTGCAAAAACGAGGACAATTTGATCGTCAGCGGCATCACTTCCAATTCGCCGGCCACGGTCAGGTCGCGCCAGGGGCCCTCGACGGTCAAACCGCCATTCACCGTGGCATCGATGTCGGCCCGGCGCACCAGGTGCGCATTGCGGGTGTCGAGCGACAGGTCCAGTTCCGGCATCCACCACTCGGTGCGGTCTTCGGGCCAGTTGACGGTTCCATCCAGCGATACATTTCCGCTGCCATCGTCACCGGCATCCAGTGATAATTCGAGCGTGCGGTTGTTGGCGGTCAGGTTGGCGCTGATGTCGGACAGCACGGTCCCGTAGTTGGCGTTCTCGTAGCGACCGTTGCGAAACCGCGCCTCGCCTTCCCATTCCGGTTGCGCCAGACTGCCGACAATGGACAGGCGGCCGCTGATGTCCCCGCGAAAATCCTGCTCTGCGCTTTGTTGCAGTAACAGAGACAGTGATTCGGCATCGGTATCGATTGTGGCATCCGCTTCGAACCGCCGCTCACTGATGTCGTCGCGCCAGGCGGACAGGGCCGTTTGCGCCGTGGACACATCGACCGAGAGTCGTTCGGCGCCGTCCTTGGTCAGGCGGGCCTGAAGCCCGTGTTGACCGTCATCGGTCTGTGCCGTAACGGTCATTGCCAATGGCCAGCGTGCCGAATCCCATTCCAGGTCCGCCGAGATATCGGGTGCGGCCGGCGTTCCCGCTATGTTGAGTCGGCCACTCAGGCTACCGATCCACCGTGATTCATCGGGCAGCCAATAACGCAATTCGGGTGCGTCCAGGTTCACGGTCAGGTCGATGCTGTTCATGGTTCCCGAACCCTGCACGGAGATCCGTCCGGCCGGCCCCAGATCGGCCTGCCCCCGCTCGATGCGCCAATCGTCCAGTTGACCGTCGGCTTCAACGTCGATGTTCCAGGCGGTGTCACTGGCGAACACGGCCGACGGCGGCCGCCAGGTGCCGTCCGCCGATACGGTGGCGTCGATCGACGGGTCGGTGATCGCGCCGGAGATCTGGACATCGGCCGAGGCCTGGCCGGTCAGTTGCGGCCCCAGGGGCACGCCCAGAGCGCGCATTTGCGCGACCTGAAAATTCGATAACCGCAGCAGACCGTCGACGGTATCGCCTTCGGTATCCAGATCGGCGGTCAGGTCCGCCTGGCCCCAATTCATTTGCACCTGGTGCGCCAGGGCACCGGCCAGACCGCCCTGCCCGCGCCAGTCCAACTGGAAACTCTGGTTCAGGTAGTCGCCACGCGCGTTCAATTGACCGTCCACCCTGGGGCGCGGCCAGTCACCGGTGAGCGTCAGTTCGCCGGACGCATTGGCGGACAGGGTTTCGAGCGGCAAACCCTCGGGTTTGGGCACCCAGGACTCGAGCTGCTGCCATTGCAGGTCGGTCAGTTCGGTATGCAGATCGAAGCTCAACGGATCGAAGTCCACGGCACCACGCGCCGTCAGGCGGGCCTTGCCGGAACGAAGGGTCATGTTGTCCAACTGCACCCGCTGTGGATCCAGGTGCTGGATATCTCCATCCAGTTTCAAGTTGGCTCCCTGCCATTGACCGTCGAAACCGACGCTCCCGGTCAGGGTCGGCGCCATCAGTGACCCGCTGATCGTCCCGGAGGCTCTGGCCCGACCACTGAGTTCGGATACCGTGGCCGGTACCTTCATCGGCAGCACGGTCAGATCGGAAGGTTTGAACCCGGCGATGTTGAAGCGCCCGTTCAGCGAGGGCTCGAACGGTTGCAGGTCGCCCTGAAAATCGGCCGACAGATCGCCCCATTTCAGCCGCGCGTTGCGCACCTGCCAGCGCTCCCGTTCGGGCGCACTGACGTCGAGATCGAGCCGAAGGGGCCGCTCCTGCCATTCGCCCTCGAACACCAGATCCCCGACCACACTCGGTGCCGTCCAGGGCCCGGCGACGGTGAGGTCGCCGCTGGTGCCGCCGCGCAAGTTGTCCAGCCAGACGGGCATTTCCGGCAGAAAGGGACGAACCTGGCGCAGTCGTAATTGTTGCAGCCGCGCCCGCAGATCCAGTTGTTGCTGTTGCCAGTCGACCCCGCCGGACAGACGAGCCCGGGCATCCGACAGTGTCAATTGGCTTTCGCCGAGCGTCAGATGCCGCAGCGTCACTTCGTCCAGTCGCAATTGAGCGTTCATCGGCTGTTGCTGCCACTGCCCGACCACGTTCAGGTCGCCTTCGGCGCGCGGGTCGGTCAGGGTACCGGACCAGGTCAGATCGCCGGTCGCGCCCCAGTCCTGCTCGACCGGTAACTGGATGCCCAGACTATCGAGCCAGCGGGAGCGCACGTCATCCAGTCGGGTACCGGCGGTGAAGGTCAGATCGGCAAACGTCAGTTCGGCATGGCCGTCAACACGTCCCTGGTCGGTGGTCAATGCCAGTCCGTTTAAAGCCAGGTCACGCCGGGACAAACGCACGGCCGAGGTCAACGACAAGGACTGCTCGCGATAGCTTCCGTCGACTTGAACGGAGGCGTCCAGCGTCGGATCGGACAGAGCACCGCTCAGTCGACCCTCGCCGGACGTGCGCAACGACAGGTCCGACGGCCAGCCCGGCACCCAGGGTTGCCAGCGGCTGTCGGCGACGTCCCGCCAGTTCAGGTCCAGGTCGATTCGACGGTCGGTCCACTGGATCGCGCCGGAGGCCGACACGCGGGCCTCCCCCCAGGCCAGATCGGCGGTCTCCAGCATGACTCCGTCGGCGGTGGCCCGGGACCGGGTCTCCACGGTCACGGTTTCACCCTGCAATTGCCCGTCGAACGCCGCCTCCCCTTCGAAACGGGGCGACCGCCAGCCGCCGGTCAAACGGCCATTCGCGGCCAGGGATCCGTCCAGCCCCTCGATCGGTATCAGGCCATTGGCCAGGCCCAGTGGCATGTCGTCGAAGCGTAGCGTCAGGTCGGATCGATCGGCCTCCAGAAACCCGTGGACACGCGCTGAATGGCCGTCGACAGCCAGGGACAGTTCCGACAGGAACACCCGGCTCAAGGACGGATCGACACTGACCGACCCGTTGGCGCTGAGTTGGTATTCGCGCCAGGGCAACACCAGGTCGCGAATATTGGCCTCATAACCGGCCTCCCCGGTTCGCAGCTCAATGTCCCACTGGCCGGCCAAGGCATCGTCCAGCGGCCAATCCAGCCAGTTGGCCCAGTCGCTGTCGGCGGGCGACCGAACCGTGCCGGTGACGCGCAACGAATCGACCGCGTCGACGGCGACGGACAGCGACAGGTCGCTGCGCTCGCCCTGACGAAGCGACAGGTTAAGGCGGGCCGGCCAGCTGCCCCAGTTGATCTGGGCATCGCTGTCGACCGACGTGATCAGTGGTGACCGGCCCGGCAGGTTCAGCGCCAGCCGGTCGACCTGGAGTTTCTCAAGCCGGATCGGTGGAATGCTCGGCCACAAGGCCTGCAATTCGGGGAGGGAGAAAGAGCCCCCCTCGGACGGCTCGGGCTCGGTCGATACGGACTCGGGCAGGGTGACCTGGACACCGCCGGCCGTCAGGGCATCCACCCACAGGCGCCGCTGGAACAGGTAACGCGGCCTGAACTGCAAGCGCGCATCGCTGAGCGAAACGCGCGGCCCGGAATCGCCCGCCTGCCATGTCACCCGCCCCAGACGCCAATCCCCCAGGCTCGGCACCGACGCGTTCTCGATCACCAAGGTCTGATCGGTCAGTCGTGGCAACCACAGCTCGGCCTGCTCCAGAATCAGCAGACGGCCGCGCTCGGTCCCCAGCACGAGTCCGGTCGCTACGATGATCAGCACGATAAGGGCCAGCAATGCAGCCAGGGTCCAGAGCCAGGCGTGCAGAGCCACTTTGCGTAATCGTACCGCCATTAAAAGGCCTGCCCGAGACTGAGATAAATTTGAAAGGCGGCATCGCTGTCTCGCCGGTTCATCGGAATGGCCACGTCAAAGCGTATCGGTGCCAGGGCCGTGTAGTAGCGAACGCCCATGCCGATGCCGGTGAACCAGTCCTGATCGCGGGTGGGGTTCCACTCTTCACTAACACTGGCGACGTCGGTGAACAGCGCCACGCCCCAGTTTTGCCCCATCTGGGCGCGCAATTCCAGCGCGCCTTCCCATTTCTGGGTGCCACCTTCTGAAGTGCCGTCCACACCGATGGACCGATAGGGATAACCACGTACCGAGCCACCGCCGCCGGACACAAGGCGTTCGGAATCCGGGATCCGGTCGAGATCGGCGGTATCGGTCAATGGCCACAAGGATGTCCATTCGAGTCGATTGGCCAACACAACATCGTCGCCCAGGGGCCGATAACTGGCCCAGCCCAGGGTCCCGACAAAAAACGGATCGCTGCTGCCGGACAAACTGAAAACCGGCTCAGTCTGAACGTTGTAACGTACACCTCGTCGCGGGTTCAGGCTGTTGGGATTTTCATCGTACTCATAGGCCAGTGGAAAACGCAGCAGACTGAAGGTATTCCACTTATCATTGACCTTTTCGTCGATGCGCTCGTACGCGATGCCGTAACGGTAGGTGTCCTCGCGCGATGCCTGGCGGTTGATGGTGGCCCGACTCTCACCGCTGTAATACTCCTTGTCCTCCGGGGTTTCATGCGACACGGTGTTATTCCAGACCAGAGTATTCCGCGCTTCCAGAAAACCGGGCAGAGTGATTTGCGCATTCGCCGACTGGCGCTCGGCCCACAGTTCGGTGCCCAGGGTCAGCCGCTGCGCCCGGCCCCACATATTGCGGTGCTCCCAACCGAGCTTCAGCCCGAAGCCCTGATCGGTGTCCCAGCCAACACCGGCGCGGACCGTCCGCGGCGGCCGTTGCACCAGATCGAACCGGGCGTCGACCCGGCCCTCCTCGGTGCGCGTCAACGACCGGCGTACCGTGGCGAATAATTGCGTCTGATAGAGGTTCAGCACCGCCTGGTCGATATCCGCCCGGCTGAAGCAGGCACCGTCGTCCAGATCCGTCTGGCGGCGCAGAAAGCGTTCACTCACACCTTCCGTCCCGCTGAACGTGATGTCCCCCACCTTCGACGGCTGGTTCGCCAACACCCGGTAGACCAGATGCCCGCCGTGCTCCGCCTCGGCCAGACGTACCTGATGAGTCACCTCAAGCGTGAAATAACAGCCCTTGTCATCGATAATCGCGCGTAACTGGGACTGATCCGCCAAAATGGTCTCCGCCACCATCGGCTCGCCGACCCCAGCCAATGGCCAGGTCTCCGGCGTTTCGATGTCGACCCCGTCGATGGTCACGCTCAGTACCTTGTACTGTTCTCCGGTGTCGATCCGATATTGGATGTGTTCGCCGTCGTATTGAGCACCGGTAAACAACCGAATCGTCGATTCGAAGAAGGTGTAGTCGACCTGGGATTCGGGCACGGTCCGGTAAATGATATCGGCGTCGTAAAAGCCGTGTGAATCGAGCACCTGACGCATGCGTTCGATCTCGCCACGAGACAGCCGCGACAGATTGGGAGAGAGATTGATGGAACCCAGCGATTCGCGATACTGCTCCAACTGAGCGATCAGGGCGCGGTGCAGCGCGCGGTTACCGGGCTCGACAATGAGGTTGTTTTTCAATACAGGGGGCAGCCCGGCGGTTTCCTCCGCCTTCACAGCTCCTCCCAGCATCAGGAGGGGCAACACCCATATAAACTGCCTTGTCAGTCGGTTGCAGATAATCGTTCTCCATAAGCCCGGCCCGTGTCACCCTTCATCCTAACCGTTTCAGGCTGAACCCGGGATGACCAACATATAGCCGGGAGCCAGGTCACATATTCCAATAGGTCATTTCACCCAGGCCGGCTATAACTTTAAAATCGTCGGCCAGTGAATAAAAGTCGCACGACCCATTTTTGGCGCTGTTGTCCGGTCAGGTTCGGCCGTTCCCCGGTTCGTAACCGGCCCCGATCCAGGCAACGCGCCCATTATCGTTGAGGATGCTCGATGAAACGAGACAAAAAGCGCGTTGAGGGTGAAGTCTGGAGCGAGGATCGACTGGCCGAATACCTCGATTTCAAGACCTATGACGGCACAGACCCGGATTTCCACTGCCTTTACCGGGCTTATACACGCATGAACGAGGAGACGTTCGCCCGTTTCGTCAAACTTTTCCGCGAGAAGGGGCGGAACGTCGAGGCCAAAAACCTCGAAGGTGAGACACTGGCGGACATTCTGCGCAAGCACACCCAGGCTTCCGATTATCTGGCGGTACTGGAAGGTTAGGTGCCTTCTACTCCTTCCTGGGTGGCTATTTCTCTTTGTTAGCCAGGAATCCGTGCATGGTGGGAGTAAGGCCTTCAGGGGTCGCCGTCAATACATCCATGTAGGCTTGGCCGCAGCATCCATGCTGCGGACATCCCCTGAACACCTCACCCCCACCACGCACTCAGTTTGGTGCAAATAGATCCTCAAAATTCCTACGCCAAAAACCCTCAAACATCCTACTACTCCAGATAGTCAAACATCAGTTGGTACTGCACTACTTCTCACGATGAGCTTGGATCAAGCTCAATCACTGACGTGTTTATGGGAAATTCATCTGGACCGAGCCACATCCGGGGTGTGGGGGCTGGGGGGTAGACCCATATGGGGATGTCCGCAGCAGGGACGCTGCGGCCAAGCCTACATGGACGTATTCACGGCGACCCCAAATGGGTCTACCCCCCAGCGCCCCAGAGGCAAACCAGGTGTAGAAGGCACCCGGAAAACAAACCACATTCTCATCAATCCCGAAGGGCCTCGAGTACCTCATCAAGGCGAGTCGCACCCACCACGGCCATGCCGTCGATGGGTTTCTTGGGTTGGTTGGCCTTGGGGATGATCGCCTTGCGGAAGCCGTGTTTGGCCGCCTCGATAATGCGTTCCTGGCCGTTCGGCACCGGGCGAAGCTCGCCGTTGAGGCCGAGCTCGCCGAAGACGACCCAGTCTCTCGGCAGCGGCCGGTCGCGCAGGCTGGACAGGACCGCCAGCAAGGTAGCGAGGTCGGCACTGGTTTCGGTGACCCGGACGCCGCCGACGACGTTGAGGAAGACATCCTGATCACCGGTGAAGACGCCGCCGTGACGGTTGAGGATGGCGAGGATCATCGATAACCGGTTGGTGTCGAGACCGACGGCGACGCGGCGGGGGTGGCCCATGTTGGCACCGTCGACCAACGCCTGGAGTTCGATCAGCAGCGGCCGGGTGCCTTCCCAGACGACAGTGACAATCGAGCCCGGGGATTGCTCGGTGCTCTTGTTCAGGAAAATGGAACTGGGGTTTTTCACCTCCTTCAGACCGACATCGAGCATGGCGAAGACGCCGAGTTCGTTGACCGCGCCGAAGCGGTTTTTGATGGCGCGCAGGGTGCGAAAGCGGCTGTCACCGGAGCTTTCCAGCATGACACTGGCGTCGATCATGTGCTCGAGCACCTTGGGGCCGGCGAGGCTACCGTCCTTGGTGACGTGCCCGACGATGACCAGGACGGTGCCCGTCTGTTTGGCGAAACGGGTCAGCCAGGCGGCGGATTCGCGCACCTGGGAGACGCTGCCGGGGGCGGATTCGATGTCCGGCGCGTGCATGACCTGGATGGAGTCGATGACCAGCACGCGCGGTCTGTGCTCCTGAGCCGTTCGGGTGATGGATTCGACCGAAGTCTCAGCCAGGATGGCCAGGTCGTCCATCGGCAGGCTCAGCCGTTTGGCGCGCAGGGCGATCTGCTGGACGGATTCCTCGCCGGAGACATACAGCACCGACAGTTGCCGGGCCAGGTGACACAGCGTCTGCAGCAACAAGGTACTTTTACCGGCACCGGGATGGCCGCCGATCAGGACGACCGAACCGGACACCAGGCCGCCCCCCAGGACCCGGTCGAATTCGCCCATGCCGGTGCGAATGCGGATTTCCTCTTCGAGATTGACGTCGGACAGTTTCTGCAACTGGCTGCGGCTGCCGGTGAAGCCGCTGCGCTGGGTGTCGGTGTTGTTGAAATCCGGCTGGCGGGCAACCGCACCCTTGGCTTCGCGGAATTCCTGCAAGGTGTTCCAGGCCTTGCATTCGGTGCACTGCCCTTGCCACTTGGAATAGTCGGCCCCACAGTCGGAGCAGACGAATTGTGTTTTTGCCTTGGCCAAATCGGTGCCTCTCGAAAATAGGTTGGCGGCTGGTTCGGGTTAATGGTGGGCGATGCCCACCCTACGAAGTGTGCCCCTTAGCCCGACATCCCGGTGGCGTAGTGTCTCACAACAAAACCACTGGATAAACAACCAGCTAAAACATCCCCTTGTAACGGCCTCCGGGGTCAGTAATCATTCACTCACGCATCAATCACAGGATCCGCGGATGGATTGGACACAACTGCTCACCACCGAACGCTACGGACACGAGGCGATCGACGTCGAGGAACTCGGCCGCAGTCACTTTCACAAGGACCACGATCGTATCGTATTCTCCAGCGCTTTTCGCAAGTTGGGCGGCAAGACCCAGGTGCACCCGCTGGCCAAGAACGATCACATCCACAACCGGCTGATTCACAGCCTGGAAGTCGGCAGTGTCGGACGCAGCCTGGGCATTCGGGTGGGTGAGCGCATCCGTGACCAGTTGCCGGCCTGGATCGAGCCGGACGATCTGGGCGTTATCGTCCAGAGCGCCTGCCTGGCGCACGACATCGGCAACCCACCGTTCGGGCACGCGGGTGAATATGCGATTCAGGACTGGTTCAAACAGCCGGAAAACCGCTACCTGATCGAACCGCTGCCCGAGGCCAACCAGCGCGACCTGATGCAGTTCGAGGGCAACGCCCAGGGCTTTCGCATCATCGCCCAGGTGGAATACCACCTGAACCGGGGTGGCCTGCGGTTGACCTATCCAACGCTCGGTACATCCATCAAATACCCCTGGACAGCGGATAACGCCAACGCCAAGGGCAAATTCAGCTGTTTCCAGCCGGAATACCGCATCCTGCAGCAGCTGGCACACCGTTTGGGGCTCGAACCCGACGGCGACCTCGGCTGGTGCCGCCATCCGCTGAGCTACCTGATGGAAGCGGCGGACGACATCTGCTACGCCCTGATCGATCTGGAAGACGCGGTCGAGTTGCACATTCTGGATTTCAACGAAGTGCGCCAGGTGTTTCAGAACATCCAGAGCACCGGCGACCTGGGGCTCGACGACGGCGACAACGGCATTTCCCCCAACCGCCAACTGGCGGCGCTGCGCGGCAAAACCATCGGCGTGATTGTCGATGCCGTCGTCGACGCCTTCGTCACCCACCTGCCGGACATCATGGCCGGACGGTTCGACGGCGACCTCATGGCCGCCTGCCCAGAACAGATTCGAAGCGGCGTCGCCCAGGCCAAGCAACTGGCCAAGAACAAGGTATTTTTGGACACTCAGAAAACCGAAACCGAGATCGGCGCCTACGCCGTCCTCAGCACCCTGTTGCAGGCCTTCATCACCGCCGGTTACGAACTGCACCGCAAGGGCGATCACGGCCAGTTGAGCTACCGCGCCAAACGGGTATTCGACCTAATGGGGTCCGAAGCGCCCTCAGCGCACTGGTCACCCGAGGAGATCTACTACCGCCTGGTCGACCACATCGCCGGCATGACGGACAACTACGCCAGCTACCTGGCGCGCCAGATCGGAGGTCCGTCCCAGCCGCACTTTGTATAGGGAAGCTCCGAACCATTGCCCTCAAGCTTCCTAGGTACCTGCAGGATTTGGGACCGCAACTTCGGAACTGGCCACGTAAACGAGCGACGGGCGCCGGGGGTTCCCTTGTGGGGAAGTCCGCAGCAAGGATGCTGCGGTCTAGGCCCCATGGATGGGTCAACGCCGACCCCACAAGGGAACCCCCGGCACCCGTCGCGGGCCACTGCCTCCCAACTGACTCGAACTCCAGAAGTTGACTAGGGATTCTACAAATACCCAACAGATTCGTGACCACCAGCACTCCCCATCCCGGGGAGCATCGCGGACAATAGGCGCCATTATGGAACAAGGAGTGCCTCATGCGTCCCCTGACACTGGCTCTGATCGCCTTCACCGCCAGCCCGGCCATGGTTGTCGCGGAAAACCCCGTCGACAACCCACCCTACAGCGTCGATACCGAAGCCACCGCCACCGCGGAGACCCAGGACGAAGCCTGCAACCGCGCCTTCGACCTGGCCAGGGAAGACGCCCTGAATCAAATTGACCAGCGCTTCGACACCGGTGAAGAGGAACCCATGCATCGGGTTGAATTGCACAGTCGAGAGGATATCCGGCTGGGCGAAGTCGACGAGGGATTCGAATGCCGCGTCATCGGCCAGTGGGTCGCCATACCAACCGGCGTGACCGTCGAGGAGACTGATGATTCCTCCCTTTATGGCGGCATTGAGACCATTCGCGGAAAATACCAGGCCGACTGCATCAGCGAAGACAACGGCGCTGCCTGTCGCCGCCAAATCGAGCGCGAGGCGGCCGCCGACCTGAAAGACGACCTGATCCACGAGCTGGATCTGAATGCCGGCGACATCGAACTGGTCGCGGACGGGTTCGAAGGCAGCCAATCCTACCGGTACAAAGGCCGCGACCTGACGCTGACCATGGATGGCACCTTTTACTACCGAATCGAAGAACCCGGCCCGGCCGCACGCATGGCGCGCGCACCCAAGCCCTCCGGTACCGAAGGCGAAATCAGTGTGAAGTCCGAGCAGGACAAGAAAGACCACTTCACCGACAATCTCGACTTTACCGTCTTCTACAACTGGGACGGCAACGACAGCGCCGCAGGGGACGAACTGGCCCTCAGCACCAATCGCTGGGGCGTGGGCCTGTGGGTCAATAACCGCTTTGGCTTCTCGGCGTTCTGGGGACAGGAAAGAGCCGGCATCGCCGACTCGAACGGGGACGTTCATTTGGCCTCGGACCGCTACGATGTCCAGGGCATCGGCATCGGGTACCGGGTTTTCGAGAACCGCGCTGTGACGCTGGAAAACATGGTTCATTTCGTGGATGCCGAACCCTACTCCACTCAACTGAATCCAGGCTGCTCCGGTTGCACCCCGCGTGAGTACGATGCCGACGATTACTATCAGGCCAGCATCAATCTCAAGACCAACACCGAGGGGCTCAACATCGGCTGGCAACTGACCTGGAAGCTGCGCGACGACCTGTCCCAATACGACAGCCTGTCCGGCGGCTGGTACCTCGAACTCCAATTCTAACCCCGGGGAATGCCGGCGTTCCGCCGGTCGGGTGGCTGAGTTAAGCTGGTTGCCTAGAATCCGCATCGGCTGCCCGGGATGCTCATCTGGGGCCGCCGTGGACCCCTCCATGGGGGCTTAGCCTCGGCATCCATGCCTCGGATATCCCCATATGAGCATCCCGGGCATCCGCTGCTAGGCGATGGAGCCACCGAACACTAGCACCGGGAGGCGGGGTGTGCCCTGGAGGGGACATCTGAGGCATGGATGCCGAAGTTGAGCTTACATGGATGTATTCATAGCGGTCCCCGGAAGGGCATGCCCCGCCTCCCGGTGCGGGTTTCTGCCGCTGTAGGATAACCAACCACCTGGTCGGCGGAACGCCGACATCTCCGGGGCTTTACGCTTACCCTGGGTCTCGTTAGTCTTGCTCGCTTGTTGTTGATTCCGGGAACCGTTCATGTCCTCCGAAACCCGAGCCCTGGGTTATGCCCTGACCGCCGTCCTGCTGTGGTCCACCGTGGCGACCGCCTTCAAGGTGGCTTTGAAATTCGTCACCGTCAGTCAATTAATGGCGGGGGCTTCGGTGTTTTCCATCCTGGCTCTGGCTGGCGTGCTGGCCATTCGCGGCGAGTTCAAGGCCGCCCTGACGAGACTCTGGTCCGACCGTAACGCCGCCATTCGTCTCGCCCTGATCAACCCCGTGCTCTACTACGCCGTCCTGTTCGAAGCCTATGATCGACTGCCGGCCCAAGTCGCCCAACCGGTGAATTACACCTGGGCGATCACGCTGGGTCTGCTGTCGGTGCCTTTTCTGGGCCACAAACTGACCCGTTGGGATCTGATCGGCATGCTGCTCGGTTATTCCGGGGTGGTGTTTATTTCGCTGGCGGGCAAGAACGTCAGCGGGGAGCTGGATGGTTTCGGGCTCTTTCTGGCTCTGGCTTCAACCCTGCTCTGGGCCGGATACTGGTTGCTGAATACCCGCGATTCGCGCCCGCCGATCATCGGGTTGTTCCAGAATTTTGTCTACGGCCTGCCGATACTGGTTGTCTGGATGCTCTGGGCGGATGGCATGCCCGCCTTAGCCAACTGGCAGGTCGGCGCCAGCCTGGCCTATGTGGGCGTATTCGAAATGGGCATTACCTTCGTATTCTGGCAATTGGCGATGCACCACACCAATAACGCCAGCCGCATCGGGACGCTGATATTTCTGTCGCCCTTTATCAGTTTGTTTCTGATTCACTTTATTCTAGGCGAACCGCTGCAAGTGATGACGTTCGGAGGGCTGGGGTTGATCGTCGGCGGGCTCGTACTGCAACAACGCATGGCTCGCCGGAAGGTGGCCGTGGCCTGAATTCTGGGTCGCCGGCTTTCGTGGCCCGATTGGCGCTCCCGCATTGATGGCTTCGTCAGCCTCGCAGCATTGGATACACGTAGGGCAGAAGAGCCGTAAGGCGTTATCTGCCATTCTGTCGTGAGGCAATGGATGGATCATCGCCCTCGTATGTTTCCGGCAGATAACTAACGCCTTACGGCTCTTCTGCCCTACAACTCAGCGGTATCGGATTTCTCCAGCCTATTCATCTTCCACCTTAAAGATTTCAAAGCCACGCGCCTGGTAGTTCGCCAGGGCCGAGGGATGATCGTCCGAGCAGGTATGCAGCCAGACCCGCTCGGGCGGATTACCGTCTTCATCCGTCCAGTTGAACGCGACTTTGAGAGCCTCAGACAACATCGGCCCGCCCAGTCCCATTCCGATAAAGGGTTTGGCCAGGCCGACCGAGATGAATTCCACCTGGTTTCCCGGTTGGCGCTCCATTTCCACGTAACCGGCCGGGCTGCCGCGCACCATCAACAGCCAGATGCGGTGCTCGGGCCGTTCGGTGTGTTCGCGCCAGCGCTCCATCGACCAACTGTTTTTATCGCGCCAGTTCCAGTGCTGGCCCACCAGTTGGTAGAGGAAGCGGTTGAACTCGCCCTGTTTGACTTCAACCTCGGCGAACTGCAAGGGCAGGTCCGGCCAGGGTTTGGCGTTCAGTTTCTCGTGCGAGCGCAGTTCCAGGTGCCAGACCGTGGTCATCCGAACAGTTTCTCCTTGCTGACGACGATGCCGGTTTCATCGGCATAGAGCCACATGCCCGGTTCAATCGTCTGACCGGCGAAGGTGACCGGAACATCCACATCACCCAGGCCTTTCTTCTCGGTTTTCACCGGAATGCTGGCCAGGGCGCGGACGCCGATCGGCATGCGTTGCAGTTCGTGAATGTCGCGGGCGCAACCGTTGATGACGACGCCCTGCCAGCCGTGATTGACGGCGTCCAAAGCGATCTGGTCGCCGATCAGCGCCCGGCGCAAGGAGGCGCCGCCGTCTATGACCATGACCTTGCCGTCGCCATCGGTTCCGGCCAGTTCCTTCACGCGGGAGTTGTCTTCATAACAGTGCACGGTGACAACCTGACCAAAGAAAGCCGGCTTGCCGCCGAAGTCGCGAAACAGCGGCTCCAATACCTGGGCCTGTTCGGGATGGGCGTCGCACAGATCAGGGGTGTTCCACATAATGTATACTCGCTCGTTTTTTTTGAATGAATGGTGGGCGCATCCCGGTTTTTCAGCCTAACCTAATGCCAGACCAACACACGGAACCCGCCGCTGGAAGGCCTCTTGAGAGGCATTCCCGTGACGACGTAAGCGAGATGATGAATGTTGTTATTGGAAACGGACCGACTTCAAATTGTCGACCCGCAGGCGATCAACGCCCGGCAATTGTATGAATATCACCATCGAAACACGGACCATTTTGCCCAAGGGGGCGGCACATTGCCAGCCACGCTGGACGAGTGTCAGCGCCGGCTGGCGAACGAGAAACGAGTCTGGGGGCTGGATATGGGGTATCGCTACTATGGCCTGTTGGAAGGCGACCCCATTCTGGACATCGGTCTGTCCAACATCGTACGCGGGGTGTTCCAGGCCGCGCACCTGGGCTATCGGTCCCATCAGGATTATCAGGGCCAGGGGTACATGATCGAAGCGCTGCAGTCGGTCATCGAACACGCCTTCGGGCCGTTGAACCTGCACCGCATCATGGCCAACTACCAGCCCTGGAACAAAGCCAGCGGACATATCCTGGGCAAACTCGGGTTCGTCGAGGAAGGGATGGCCAAAGACTATCTGTTCATCGACGGCGCCTGGCGGGATCATATTCTGACGGCACTGATCAACCCGGACTGGAAGCCGAAACCGTAGATCTCGTAGGGTGGGTCGGACCGACCCACCCTACACGGCTTTCGTTACGTGCAGGGTTGCATCGATTTTGGTGGTGGGCCGTGCCCACCCTACTTGGCCGCGATATCCACCATATCCTGAAAGCTCTGCTTGGAGTGCTTGCCGAATTCGACCGAGCGCTTCAGGCGATGAATCCCCTTGATGAACCGCAACGAACCGGACTCGGCGCGAATGACGATCGAGTGGGTGGTGATGCCCCCGTCCCGGTCGTAATGCACACCGTCGAGGAAAGGCCCGTCGGTAATACCGGTGGCGGCGAAGAATGCATCATCGGCGGTGATCAGGTCTTCCAGCTTGAACACCTGCTCCAGATCGACGTCCATCTCCTGCAGTGCCCGCTTCTCGGTTTCCAACTGGGGCGCGCGTACGCCCTGCATGCCACCGTTCAGGGCTTTCACGGCCGCGGCCGAAATAACGCCTTCGGGGGTTCCACCGATGCCCATCAGCACATCGACACCGGTACCGGGAATGGCCGCCATCAGCGCGCCCATCACATCGCCGTCGGTGTGCAACTGCACCCGAGCGCCGGCGGCGCGGATTTCCTGGATCAGGTTCTTATGACGAGGCCGGTCGAGCACAAAGACGGTGACTTCGTTGACCTTGCGCTGCAGGGCATCGGCGATGGAATACAGGTTATGGGCGACGGATTGGGTGATGTCGATGGCGTCGCGAGCGGCTTCGCTGACGACGATCTTGTTCATGTAGAAAGAGGGGCCGGGGTTCCACATGGCGCCGCGTTCGGTGGCGGCGACGACGGAGATCGAGTTCGGGCGGCCAGTGGCCAGCAGGCGGGTGCCTTCGACCGGATCGACCGCGATGTCCAGTGGCGGCGCGTCGCCAGTGCCGACGGCCTCGCCGTTGTACAGCATCGGGGCTTCGTCTTTCTCGCCTTCGCCGATGACCACGACCCCGTCCATACTGACGGTCTCCAGGACGGCGCGCATGGCATCCACGGCAGCGCCGTCACCGGCCTCCTTATCGCCCGCGCCCATGAAGCGCGAAGCGGAGAGTGCCGCAGCCTCGGTCACCCGGACCAATTCCATGCCCAGGTTACGATCAGGCTGTCTAATCATGTTGTTACCCTTCGTTTTGTCAGTTGATAGGCAATGGCCAGTGTGTGGCTCTGATTGTTTTATCAATTGTCATCGAATCACATTACGATCTGTCGCCGTTTACAACGTGATTCAGCGAGGACTATACCCGGCAAAATTCGCTACACAAGCACAGACAGCCGATAATGGATCAAATATTATTTAATTACAGAAACCGTCCCGTTTGGACGGAAACCTAACCGATTAAGATGAAACTTTCTTTCAAGGAAGGTCCGACCATGAACCAACCCATGCCCACCCTCATCGGCCATCGCGGCGTCGCAAGCCTGGCCCCCGAAAACACCGCCGCCAGCATTCGCAAAGCGGCCGAACTCGGCATCGACTGGATCGAGCTCGACGTCACCCTGGCCGGAGACCACAGCCTGGTCATGATGCACGACCCCACCCTCAAACGTTTTACCCGGGAACACACACGCATCAGCAACCTCAACCGGGCCCAACTGGAAACCATCGACGCCGGATCCTGGTTCAACAAACACTACGCCAGCGAGTCGTTGATGTTTCTGGAAGAGACGCTGGCACTGGTGAAAGAACTCGATCTCGACCTTAACCTCGAGATAAAAATAAATCCTGACCTGTCGGCCGAGAAACTGGTTGAAGGGGTGTTGGCTACACCGGGATTATCTGAACTGATTGACAACAAAAAATTGTTGATATCCAGTTTTCATCATCCGGCCTTGGCACAGGTTGCCCAGGCTATGCCGGATTGTCCGTTGGGGGCTTTGTATGAAGGAATGAAGGACGACTGGCGGACGTCTCTGGTTGGCTTCAATCCAGTCAGCATTCATTGCGATGCCGGTCAACTGACCGAAAAACGCGCCGCGGATGTGTTAAAGGACTATCCGCTGTATTGCTACACCGTGAACGATACCGTGACGCTGAAGAAGCTGGTGGATATGGGTGTGATTGGCGTATTTTCGGATCGAGCTCATGCCAAAGAACTAAAAGCCGTGTTCTCGGACTCGTAGGGCGGAAGAGGCCGAAGGCCGTTATCCGCCAATGTGCCTCGGATTAAAACAGTGGCGATGGAGTTTTCCGTGCCACGATTATCGGCAGATATCGCTTCGCTCTTCTGCCCTACGTTGCGGCTGACACCAATGGTAGCGTCGGGTGGCGGGGTGCTCATTCCGGGAAGTCCAAAACATGGATGTTTTGGTCTAGCCCCCAAGGAAGGGTTTACGGCGACCCTGAATGAGCACCCCGCCACCCGACGCGGATTCCCGGCTATTACTATTACGTCTTGAACCGCTCCGCCTGTGTCCGCAAGCGATCCGAATGACCGGCCATCTCCCGGACACCGGCCACGGTCTGCTGGGCCTGCTCCGCCACCTGGGCGATCAGCGAGGCAATACTCGTCACACTGTTGTCGATCGAATCGGTAGCCTCCGTCTGCTCCTGGGTCGCCTCGGAAATATGCTCATTGGTCGAACGAATCTCGCCGACAATCGCCAGTACCGACTGCATCGCCTCACTGGCCCTGGCACTCAATTCACCCGCACTGGTCGCCGACTCCACCGAGCGTTGCATCGCCGTGACGGTTGAATTCACCTCCGTCGAGAACTGATCGATCATGTCCTTGATCTCCTTCGACGACTGCTCCGTCTTCTGAGCCAGATTGCGCACCTCGTCCGCCACCACGGCAAAACCACGACCCTGCTCACCGGCCCGCGCCGCCTCGATGGCCGCGTTCAACGCCAGCAGGTTGGTCTGCTCCGACACGCCCTGAATCACATCCACCACCGCATGGATCTCCTCGGTCCGCGACGCCAGCTTGTCCAGATTGTCGGCGGCGCCCCGTATTTCGTTTTCCAGCATATGCACCTGCTCACCGCTGTCGGTGGACTGGCGGCTGCTGTCGCGACACTGTTCCTCGGCTTCCAGCGCCCGATGGGCGGCCTCACTGGTGTGCTCGTTGATACCGCGCACCGTAGTGGACAGTTCGTTGATGGCCGCGGCCACCTGGTCCACCTCGGAATTCAATTGCTCGAGGATACGGCCCACTTCCTCGTTCGAGGCGGAATGCTCCGAGACCTGCTCGGCCATCAGCGTGGCGCCCTTGCGTACATCCGCCACAATGCTGCCGAAACTCTCCAGCATGCCGTTGAACGTCTTGGCGATGCGACCGACCTCGTCACGCCGCTTCAGATGTACGCGCTGGGTCAGATCGGCGGTCTCATCGATGCGCTTGATGGCTTTTTCCAGCTCGAAGACGGGGCGACTGACCGACCGCGACAATAAGTATCCGACAGCCAGGAACAAGAGGCTGACCACGGCCAGTGTGATCCAGCCCTGGGTCTGGGTCGTGCGTCCCTCCGCCGCCGTTTGCTCGATACCGGCGATCAAGGCACTGCTGCCGTCGGCCACCGAGTTCGACGCGGCTTCCACGTTATCGACCGAGGTTTCCATCTGCGCCAACGACTGGCTCACGCTTTCATTCGCCGCCACCACGGCCTCGCTGGCCAGCTGGGAGACAACTTCGATCATGGTGTTCATCGACAGGAAGTTGTTCTGGGTGGTCTGGACGATGCGGCGGGCATCGTCGTCGCGGCCCGCTTCGAACAACTCGATTGCTTCGGCAATGTTCGCGTTGAAATCCTCCAGGTCGAGCAGGAAGACATCGATCGCCTCCGCCAGTTCATCATCCAGTTCGGCCAGGCGCCCGACCGCTTCACGCAGGGCTTCCTCGGCCTGATCCCCCTGGCGGATGTCGTTCTGAGCCAGCGAGGCGGTGGAGGCGAACCGCCAGAACAGGAATTCGGGGTACTGCTGCAGCGCCACTGCGGTCTGTTGCTGGACGGCCAGGGCATCCAACTGCGATTGCAACGCCTGTTGCTGTTGAGCCAGCTGTGCTTTCTGCCCCTGGATGGCCTCGCTTTGCTGAGCGAGCGTGGCGCGCTGGGCATCCACCAGAGTGCCCTGGGATTCCGCTTCGGTCACCAGTTGCCGCACTCCGGCCATCACCAGGGCGAAACCGATCACCAGCAGGACGATCAACAACCCCACCATGACCAAAGTTCGTGTGAAAAGCGTCCAGTCCCTGGGACTCAGCACTTTCTTGACGTTCATGCGGCTACCTCGTGTTGTCATCATTCCGCCTGCAAAAGTTGTTCAATATCCGAACAGTGTAGCTCTATCCAGGCGTACCGGGTTTTCAGGATTGCGGCCTTGAGCGGTCACTTACCTTGGAGCGTGCACAGGGCCCGCGTATGATGCCGGTCACATTCTCCTCAAGGGAACCGCCACCGTCATGCTGACACTGATCCGCGGAGCCCAGGTACTGGCACCGACCGACCTGGGCGTCCAAGATGTATTGATCGCAGGCCAACGCATCGTCGCCATGGGCGAATCGCTGTCGTTGCAGGGATCGGGCGTTGATATCGAGGTTATCGACGCCGATGGCCAATACTTGACGCCGGGTCTGGTCGATACCCTGTCGCACATCACCGGCGGCGGCGGTGAAGGCGGTTTCCACACTCGCACACCGGCCATGGAATTCTCCGACGCCATTCGCGGCGGCGTGACCACCGTGACCGGCGTGCTCGGCACCGACGCCATTTCCCGCACCCTGCCGGACCTGCTCGCCAAGGCCGCCGGGCTGGAAGCCGAGGGCCTGACCGCCGTGTGCCACACCGGCAGCTATCAAGTACCGGTGCGCACCCTGACCGGCAGCGTCCAGCAGGACATCATGCTGATCGAGCGTTTCGTGGGCGTGGGCGAAGTGGCCATCGCCGACCATCGCGGCAGCCAGCCGAGCTGGCGCGAACTGGCCCGGGTCGGCGCCGAAGCCCGCGTCGGCGGCCTGCTCAGCGGCAAGGCCGGCATCGTCAGCATCCACGTCGGCGAGAGCGAGGACTACCTGTCCCTGCTGTTCGAAGTGGCCCAGAACTCGGACATCCCGCTCAGCCAGTACTACCCGACCCACATGAACCGCTCGCCCGGCCTGATCAAAGACGGTTTGCGTTTCATCAAAGGGGGCGGCACCATCGACTTTACCGCCAGCCATACGCCGGAAATCCTGGCCGCCGGCGAGGTCAAATGCGCCAGCGCCCTGAAATTCGCGCTGGACCGGGGTGCCGACGAAAACCGCATCACCTTCAGCACCGACGGCCACGCCAGCCTGCCGCACTTCAATAAAGACGGTATACTGGAAAGCCTGAAGGTCGGCGCCATGGATGCCATGCTGAACGAATTCCGCGACGCCGTTCTGGAAGAAGGCGTAAGCATCAGCACCGCCCTGAAGGCCGTGACCGCCAACCCGGCCGCTGTACTGAAGCTGCCCAACAAGGGCACACTGGCCACAGGCAACGACGCCGACCTGCTGCTGCTCGACCGCGACAGCCTGGCTCTGAAGTCGGTGATGGCCAAAGGCGACTGGTGTCTGTGTGATGGCGAATTGTTGAAGAAAGGTACATTCGAGTAACTCTGGTTTCGGAACTTGGACATGCTGGCGGTTGAAACCCGCACAGGCTGCCGGGTAGGCCTATTCGGGGTCGCCGTGAACCCATCCATGGGGGCTTGACGGCCGCCATCCGGGCGGCCGACATCCCCGAATAGGCCTACCCGGCACCCTGCGCTAGCCACCGCGGGCTCCGAGACCAGAGTTACAGCACCAAATCAACGGGAGAAGTAACAAGGGTGACCCAACGAATCGGTTTTGTGTTGTTACCGGGGTATTCCTCCATGGCCTATGTCTCCGCCATGGAGCCATTATTGGTCTGTAACGAACTCACGGGCGAGGACGCCTACTCCGCGTTCACCGTCGCGCTGTCCGGCGATAAGACCTATTCCAGCCTCGGCAACCGCATGGATACCGACTACTCCCTGGACACCGCCCCCGACGCCGATGTCTGGATCGTCGCCGGTACCTCCCCCGCTCGTCACCCGGAAACGCCCGGCCTGATCGACTTCCTGCAAAGCCGCCCGACCCGGTGCGCACTTGGCGGCCTGGCCAGTGGTACCTATGTTCTGGCCCGGGCCGGCCAGTTGAACGGCTACCGCGCCGTGGTCCACTGGCTCGGCTACGACGAACTGCTCAAGGAACACAAATCCATACTGCTCGCCAGTGAGCAATTCTGCATCGACCGCGATCGCCTTACCTGCCGGGGCGGTAGCGCCAGCCTGGACATGATGTTGATGTGGATCGCCCGGGGCATGGGTGCGGACATCGCCGAAGCCGTCTCACGCCACTTCGTCAACGAACGGCTCGGCATTCCGTCCGACACCGTGCCGCAGCAGTTGAGCGAACGCACCCGCGCCGAACAGCCGAAACTGGCCGAAGCGCTGGAACTGATGGAAAGCAACATCGAGGAGCCGCTGACCACCGACGACATTGCCTACCACGTCAAGATCAGCCGGCGGCAGCTCGAACGGCTGTTCAAGAAACACCTCAACGCCGTGCCCAGCCGTTATTATCTGCAGATCCGCCTGGAGAAAGCGCGCAATAAACTGCTCAGCAGCAGCGAGAGCATCGCCGAGATTGGTCTGAGTTGCGGCTTCAGCTCCGGGGCGCATTTCAGCACCGCCTATCGGAACCAATACGGTCTGACGCCGTCCGAAGACCGCAGCCTGCATCAGAAGATGGCGGTGGATAAGTAACGGTCAAACCGGTTTTCGTCGCATTGGTCACATTCGTGACCATCGGCCATGGCAAGGGCGGGTCGCTATCCCCTAAGCTGGCAGGAAGCCAACCGCACAAGGGAACCCGACCATGGACGCCAATACTCCCCTCATTCCCCGCCGCCATATATTCGGCAATCCCGAGCGCGCCTGTGTCCGAATCAGCCCCGACGGCCAGCACCTGACCTGGCTGGCACCGCTCGATGGTGTCATGAACATCTGGTTGGCGCCGAGCGACGATCTCGACACCGCCCGTCCGATCACGCGGGACACGCATCGCGGCATTCAATCACACCTATGGGCCCCGAACGGCCGCGTGGTGCTGTACGACCAGGACCGGGATGGAGACGAGAACTGGCACATTTACGGCATCAACGTCGAATCCGGCCAGTGCCTGGACCTGACGCCGATTGACGGGGTCGCGGCCTTCGTCGCAAAGCTCAGTTACCACCATCCGGACAGCCTCGTAGTCGGTCTAAACGACCGGGACGAATCGCTGCACGACCTCTACGTCATAAATGTCCTGACCGGCGAACGGAGATTGCTGGTCGAAAACCCGGGCTATCAGCTCATCACCGTGGACCGGGACTTCCAGGTTCGACTGGGTGAAAAAATGGAAGCGGACGGGTCCGTTCAACGGTACCGGTTCGAACGTGAGGAATGGCGTCCCTTCGACCGAATTCCGGTCGAGGATTCGATGACCACCTACATCGTCGGGTTCGAGAACGACCCGGACCAGCTGTTGATGGTGGACAGTCGCGATCGGGATACGGCGGCCCTGGTTCGCTGGAATCTGGCTTCGGGTAAGAGCGAGACCTTGCTGTCTGATGAACGAGCCGATGTCTCCGACGTGATGATTCAGCCGGTCACACACACCGTGCAGGCCGCGGCCGTTGAGTACGAACGGTTGGAATGGACGCCTCTGGCCGCCGGAATCGAAAACGATCTGGCCTATTTGAACACGGTGTGCGACGGCGATTTTTCCGTGGTTTCCAGAACCAGGGATGACCGGCAGTGGATCGTAGCCTACAGCAGCCCAGAGCAACCCGGGCGTTTCTATCGGTACGACCGCGCGAATAAAACGACCGACTTTCTGTTCAACAGCCGTCCCGATCTGGAAAACGCCCCCTTGTCGCCCATGCATCCGGTCATCATTCCCGCCCGCGATGGTTTGAACCTGGTCAGTTACCTGACTTTACCGCTGGAGAGTGACCCGGATCGGAGCGGTGTCCCTTCAGCGCCCCTGCCCATGGTCCTGCTGGTACACGGCGGCCCCTGGGGGCGCGACAGCTATGGACCCGACGCCAAACACCATTGGCTGGCCAACCGGGGTTATGCCGTTCTCAGTGTCAACTTCCGGGGGTCGTCCGGATTCGGCAAAGCCTTCATCAACGCCGGCGACCGGGAATGGGCCGGCAACATGCACAACGACCTGGTCGACGCCGTCGATTGGGCGGTCGAACACGGCATCGCCCAGCGTGACAAAGTCGCCATCATGGGCGGCTCCTATGGTGGCTATGCCACCCTCGCCAGCCTCACCTTCACGCCGGACGTGTTCGCCTGCGGTGTGGACCTGGTCGGCCCGGCCAATCTGATTACCCTGCTGGAATCCATTCCGCCCTACTGGGCTACGATTTTCGACATGTTCGCCAATCGGGTGGGCGACCCGCGTACCGAAGCGGGCCGAGCGTTTCTCCGGGAAAGTTCTCCTCTGACCTTTGTCGACCGAATCTGTAAACCGCTGCTGATCGGCCAGGGCGCCAACGACCCGCGCGTCAAACAACAGGAATCCGACCAGATCGTCGCCGCCATGAAGGAGAACGACATCCCGGTCACCTACGCGCTCTATCCCGACGAAGGCCATGGGTTTGTTCGGCCGGAGAATGCCCTGTCCTTCAACGCCATCGCCGAACATTTCCTGGCAACCGTCCTGGGCGGCCGGGTCGAGCCGATCGGGAACGACTTGGAAGGGGCCAGCCTGCACATTCCCGAGGGCGGGCAATACATTCAGGATCTCACCCTGGATCAGGGTTCATCGACATAATCGACCGATGGACCACAGTCACAGCTGACGGTATTGCTGGGGTGTGATCCCCAGCACCTGCTTGAAGCTTCGACGCAGGCTCGCATCGTCGGCATACCCCAGCTCATGACTGATGCGGGAGACGGTTTTTCCGGTCAGCGTCAGTTGGTCCGAGACCTGCTTGAGTTTGATCAGACGCATCAGATACCCGCAGCGATAACCACTGACCCGCTCTACGCGTCGCATCAAGGTCCTGGGGGTCAGATTCAAGGCGTCGGCCAGCGCCTGGGTGGTGATCTGCACAGCCGGTGTGGCTTCCACCCAATGCACCACGGACCGAATGAAGGGGCTCTCGTGAACCAAGCCCGGGAGATTCCGGAAAACCGAAGGCTGAACCCGAGGGCGCGGTAACATCAGATGGGTTTGCACCGAGTTTCGCACCGCGACACCGCAGGTCTCCTCGATCAACGCCATCGCCAGCGGCTGATGGCCGGATACGCCGGCCGCGGTGGCGACCGAGGGACGATACAGGCAGGTCGAATCCGACGTCCAACGGACGTCCGGGAACCGGTTGGCGGCCCAGTCCAACAGCCACCAGGTCGTCGTGGCCGGTTGTCCGGCCAGTCGACCCGTTTCCGCCAGCAAGCCCACGCCGGTGCAATACGCCCAGAGCCGCGTTGACTCGGGCAGTCCTCTCAGCACCCGGATCATGCCGTCGTCCGACGGCTGCGAGATGGACGCAATGTCCCGCCAGGCACCCGGCACCAGAACCGCGTGCAACCGGCATTCGGACAACGCCCGGGTCTCCACGGTCACGCCCGTCGCCACATCGAATGCACCGCTTCCGACCCCGACCCATTGACACTCGAACACGCGCTGACCGACACGGGCATTGGCCGCTTTCAAGACATCGCCAAACGCCAACAGGCCGGCCGCCATACAACCGGGGTACACCAGGAGCCCGATCTTCATTTGTCCATAATTTCCTGCTTTATGACGTTTTTTGCCATCGTACCGACCGGGCACGGGAACCACAATAACGGCATCAGACAGGAGGACCCATGAACATCACTCAGATTCGCAACGCCACTGTAATTGTCAATTGGGGCCAGACCCGACTGTTGGTCGACCCCATGCTGGCCCCAAAAGGCCGTATTCCATCCCTGAAATACGCAACCCGACATCGGCGCCGCAACCCTCTGGTCGATCTGCCGGTCAACGCCACCGAGCATTTGAATTCAGTGACGCACTGCCTGATCACCCATTGCCAGAAAGGGCATTTCGATCATCTGGATCGAACCGCGACACGATGGTTGCGGGACCGCCAGATACCGGTGATTTGCATGGAGGTCGATGCCGATTTCCTGGCCAAAAAAGGCCTGTCGATACAGGTGGTCCTGCAAGCGGACCAGACTCAACCCTTCCTCGATGGCCATATCACTCCGATTCCCTGTGTCCACGGTTACGGCTGGGTCGGTGGCCTGATGGCCCATGGCTCGGGGTATGTCATCGACATCCCGAATGAACCCAAGCTCTACATCGCCGGCGACACCGTCTATACCGAGGCGGTCGAAACCTGCCTGAGCGAACACCAACCGGAGGTCAGCGTCATCCCCGCCGGCGGTGCCCGGTTCGACCTGGGCGGTGACATCATCATGGGCATCGAAGACGCTATCCACTTCAGCCGACGCGCGACGGGACAGGTGATCGCCAATCATCTTGAAGCGCTGGATCATTGTCCCGTCAGTCGAAACGCGCTTCAGGACGCCGTGAACCGGCACGGCGTGTCCGCACTGGTATCCATCCCACAAGATGGAGAGACGTTAAATATGCCTTAACCATGTCCCACGGGAGTTATGGGCCGAGCCCGAAGCCCACCCTTGCCGCCTGTCACCATCGTCGTGGGGCGCTTACTGTGAGCGAGCCTCCAGCCAGGTTTTCAACGGCTCCCAATACATTTTGTACCAGCCAGACTCCAGATGGGCTGCGGAACCTTCCGGAATGCCGGTATGGTCCAACACCAGCAATGTACGGTCGTCTAGAGGCTGAAAATCAAGTCGAACGATGGAGTAGACCCCATCCGGCCAATCCGCCCCACGCCATGCCTGAATAATCCGTTGATGCGTAACCAGCTCAATCTGACGGCCGTCCACGCCACCGTCATACACTGAGAAAGCGCTCCCCTCGACGGGTTCGATACGGGCCGGCGATCCGGTGAATGCGCTGTGTTTCTCGGCATTCACAAACGCATCGAACAATGCTTGAGGCGTTGTATTAAAGGTGTTTTCCTGATGAATGGAGGTTGTCATAAGTGTCTCCTTCGGTCTGGTCAGTTCGTTTGCTAAACCATATGGTTTAGCTTCTAAAACACTAAACCCTTTGGTTAACCATTGCAATACTAAACTGATTGGTTAATATTCAGCTCATGATGACACTCCGCTCAACACCGACCGCCCCCATCGACGAGGACCGGTTGGACCTCGTCTTCAAAGCATTGTCGGACAGGACACGCCGCCAAATGTTGGCGATGCTCAGTCGGGGTAGCGCCACCGTTAGTGAACTGGCTGCGCCATTCGACATGTCGTTGCCAGCCGCTTCAAAACATTTGAAAGTATTGGAGAACGCACAACTGGTCATCCGGACCAAATCCGGACGTGTTCAAACCTGTACCTTTCAGCCAGATCCCATGGCTCATGCCGATCAATGGTTGGAACACTACCGGGTATTCTGGAACAACCGTCTTGAATCCTTGAAAAGCTATCTGGAAGACAAGGACAGCGACACATGAACGCCCCGTCACTCAATTTAATCGCCCGACGTATCATCCAGGCGCGACCCAGCCAGGTCTTTCATGCCTGGACGTCACCCGAGGCCTTGAAGGTGTGGTGGGGACCGGCCGGCGTCGACTGTCCGGCTGCAGAGGTGAACCTGGTCGAAGGTGGCGAATACCGCATCGCCAACCAGCTACCGGAAGGCAACCTCCTGTGGATTACGGGCACTTTCGAGGAAATCGTTCCCAACGAGAAACTGGTCTATACATGGCTGTCGAGTGACCACCAAAAGATGCCCGAACGGGTGAGCGTCTATTTCAAACCGGTAACCGAAGGAACGGAAGTGATCGTCGTGCATGAACGCATCATGGATAAAAGAACCGTTGAGCAACACAAAGCCGGTTGGGAAGGGTGTCTCGAGGGACTGGTACAGTTTTATTCAGGCCCGCTCCGCCGGAACCCTTCATAATGCGAATGTCGTATCAGCCCGACCGATAATAGCCTGACATGCGTTCAATTTTCCGAATCATATCCTCCCGCAATTCCGGCGGACCCAGCACTTCAACTTCCGGCCCGAAGCGAAGCAATTCGTGGCAGGCGATGGACTGTCGGACAACCGGAATCGTCACCCGGCGCCATCCGTCGTCGTCCGGCGGCTCGACTTCCGCTCGTTCCATGGCGTAGGTCGAGCTGACGTACGACAGTATCTTCATACCGATCTCACTCAAACGTAACTCGGCCAACACAGGGTACTGCTTTTCCTCCAGCTCCCGCTGGGATGCCTGCCAGTATTCCGCCAATTGAAAGTGGTCGGGACGCTCGAAAGTTTCCTCCAACACCGTCAACGAACGAATGCGGGTTACCCTGTAAGTCCTGAGATCCGATTCACAGCGTGCGACCATGTACCAGGCACCGCTTTTCAGTACCACACCCAAGGGTTCGGTCACTCGTTCTCGCTCACCCGTCCAACTGCGATAATTCATTCGAATCCGCCGCTGCTCAAGAACGGCGGTCATCAGGTCCGGCAGGCCATCGGCTTTTTCCTGTTCGGAAAACCAGTTGGGGGCGTCGAGTAAAAACCGGGATTGCAGACGGTCTGCGCCCTGGCGCAGTTTCTCGGGCAGCGCCGTGTGTAACTTCAGTTGAGCGTCAGCCAGGGTGGGGTACAAACCCAGGTCCTTGGCCGGGCCGGGAATACCGGCCAGGAACAAGGCCTCGGCCTCTTTCGCCGACAAACCATTCAGCCGGGTGCGGTAGCCATCCAACAACCGATAGCCGCCATCCGAGCCCCGTTCGCTATAGACCGGCACGCCCATCTCACTGAGCGCCTCGATGTCGCGATACAGGGTGCGCACCGAGGTTTCACAGACGTCCGCCAGCTCTCGGGCGGTCACCTTGTCCCGTGTTTGCAGCGTCATCAGCAGTTTGAGCAACCGGCCGGCCCGCATAGGCACTCCTTTCCGAACTATTTTTTCAGTATAGCCTTGATACCTGACATAAGGTGTCAGGATTGGAGCCTACCATCGTTCCTGCAGTACCACTCACATGCAAGGAGAGAAACGATGTCGACACACGAACTGACTCTGTACCATTCCCCGCAAACACGCGGTACCGGCGTGCTGTTCCTGCTGGAAGAGCTGGGTGTGCCCTACCAACTGAAGCTGGTGGACATCAATAAAGACGAAAACCACCTGCCGGAATTTCTGGCCGTCAATCCGTTGGGCAAGTTCCCGACCCTGGTTCATAACGGCACCGTGGTGACCGAACAGGTAGCCTGCTACCTGCATCTGGCGGATCTGTTTCCTGAAAAAGGACTGGCGCCCGCCATGGACGACCCGCAGCGCGGTGCCTATATGCGCTGGATGGCGTATTACGGCAGCAGTTTCGAACCCGCCGTCATCGACCGGGCCCTGAAACGGGAACCGGGCGACAGGAGCATGATGGCCTATGGCACATTCGAAGTCATGCAGAAGACCGTTTTCGACCAGATCGCCAAGGGCCCCTACTTGCTCGGCGATACCCCCTATGCGGTGGACCTGCTTTGGGGAATCGCCCTGCGCTGGTGCCGTCAATTCGGGCTGATTGATACGAACGAAGCGGTGGACGACTACATCGCACGTATCACAGCACGCCCGGCGTTCGTTAAAGCCGAGCAAATCGACCAGGCATTGGTGGAAGAGTCGACGGCCAGGCAGACAGAAGAAGCCTAACGCAAACACAGGGGGTCCTGTAGGCCAGGACCCCCTTCCTGCCCTGCCCCTTTTGGCCAGCGTCACACACCGACGGGTTAGATAATCGGCGTCTTATTGTGCTCAAATTTCGGAGTTCGAGTCAGCCGAGAGGCGGTGGCCCGCGTCGGCTACCGGGAACACCCCTGTGGGGTCAGCGTAGATCCATCCATGGAGCCTAGACCGCAACATCCATGTTGCGGACTTCCCCACAGGGGTACTCCCGGCATCCGCCGCTTATCTGCTCGGCGAACTCCGAAACTTGAGTTATTGTGGCTTCCCTCGACTTAGCGGAGAATGAGCGATCCACTCATTCGCCCTGGTCGACATCCACAAACGCTATGGATTATCTGGCTTTCCAGGAACACAAGAACCTGCTCAGTATGGGGCTGCACCGGCTGGACCTGGCTGACTGGTTGATCCCCGATGAACGCCTGGCGGATCAGGTCAGGCTTAAACAAGCGCTGTGGCGAGACAAGGGCGAGCGGGTATTCAGCGCCCTGCCCTCTTCCGACGCCGCCCAGCGCGAAGTGGCCCGATTGATGGCTGATCATCTGCCTCGCCGTTTCCCGACCCTGTACCAAACAACAGCGGACGGCCTGTATTGCACCGCCACCGGCCAGACCCAATCCTGGCATGCCGCCCGGCACCCTCTGCTGCCGCTGTCCTGGTGTGTTCAGGAAGACCTCTGCATTCTTGAACCGGACGACGGCGACTATCGACTGACCGCCGCCAGCCTGGCACCGAGTTATTGGAATCTGCTCGAGAAGGTCGGGCACACCCTGGATGCGGTGCACGGCCCGGTACCCGGGTACGAGGAACAGCTCAGCCACAAGGTCAATCGGTTCTTCGAACGCATCAAAGTCGATCGACCGGTCTGGCGGGGTAATTGGTCGGTGGTTACCAGCGATCGGCTTTATCAGCCGGGCGGCGAGGAATCCGAGCCCATTGCGGATCCCGATGCTATTCCCGAACGCTGCCACATACGTACCGAGCGGCAAACATTGAGGCGATTGCCTGAAACCTCCGCCGTGCTCTTTACCATCCGCGTCGCCATCCGCCCTTTGTCGGATTACCTGGAACAGCCCCAGGTACTGAATGACCTGCTCGACACCCTGTCCGGGATGTCCGAGGCGGAACGATCGTACAAGTCGCTGCACCTGCTGGAACCGGCCTTGTCCGACTGGCTGTCGGGGCAAAGTCGGTCATTCGCGAGCCGTGATTAACCGAGCAGGACGGATGTCCATGTCGTCGGTTCTTTCAAAAAACAACGACATACCTGACACGACGTGACAAGACTCTCGACACACAGTTACCCGCTGACAGCACAATACTTATTCTTCCGTGAGGAACATCCAGGGATGACGTCAGCCATGGCAAACGGTTGAAACAACCGGACGCTTACTGGATGCCGGCACTCCGGTCACCGCACGGGTCATGCGGCCTTGGTCACCGGTACGGCCTCAGGCTCCGGTTTGACGGATTTTTCCGTGTACCGCTTGGTGAAGTGGACGATGCCTTTCTGCATCAAAATAAACAGCAATAACAAAACGCCGATGGCAACCTTGGTCCACCAACTGTTCAGCGTGCCGTCGAAAATGATCAGTGTTTGGATGATCCCCTGGATGAGCGCACCGAGGAACGCGCCCACCACAAAACCCACACCACCGGTCAGCAGGGTTCCACCAATGACCACGGCGGCAATGGCGTCGAGCTCCACGCCCACCGCCGCCAGCGGATAACCGGATCCGGTGTAGATGGCGAAAACGATTCCCGCCGCGCCACTGTAAAAACCGCTCAATGCGTAGATCTTCACCAGAGTGCGGTTGACCGGTACGCCCAACAACGAGGCCGACTGTTTATCACCACCGATCGCGTACACATTCAGGCCAAACCGGGTTCGCTTCGCGACCACCATGCCGATGACCAACAGGACGATCATCGCCATGGCAATGAAGGTCAGTCCGCCTCGACCGGGCAAGGGCACGTATATTTCGGCCAGGGTCACCAGGAAAGAATGGTCGATGGGCACCGAGTCCAGATTGATCAGATAGGCCAAGCCCCGAAACAGGAACAAACCGGCCAGGGTGACAATAAAGGGCTGAATGTCGAAGTAGGCAATGATAACGCCCATCATGGTGCCGAAAAACGTAGCCACGCAAAGCGCGATGACGGCCGCAAATACCGGGTGAATCCCCAGCCCGCTGATCAGGTACGCCAGCAAGACGCCTATGAAGGCGATCATCGAACCGACAGAGAGGTCGATACCGCCCGAAATGATGACAAAACTCATGCCCACTGCGGTCACGATCAGAAAGGCGTTGTCGGTCAGCAGGTTGGTAAAGACGAGCGTATCGCGAAACCCTTTGTACTCGTAGATGCCGTATCCGTAGAGCAGCACGAAGACAACGATCGTCGCGATCAACGGCAGGACGCGTTCATTCAACATGGGAAGACCTCCTGGCCAACATCAGACGGGATTTAACGAAATCACGGGTTCTGGATGACTGAATCAGCAATACGAGCAGGACAATGCTGGCCTTGACGATCAGGTTGTACTGCGCCGGCAAACCGCTGGTGAGGATCGCGGTGGTCAGTGTCTGGATGATCAAGGCTCCGATCACCGTCAACCCCAGATAGATACGGCCGCCACTGAGCGAAGCCCCCGCGATCACCACCGCCAATATGGCATCCAGCTCCAGCCAGAGACCGGCATTGTTGGCGTCGGCTCCTCGTATATCGGCCGCGAGAATGATGCCCGCCATGGCGGAACAAAACCCGGAAAACACATAGGCGATGAGTATCAGCATGCGGGAATCGATGCCCATCAACCGGCTGGATTCGGCATTGGCCCCGACGGACTCGAAAAACAGACCCAGCGCGGTTTTGCGCAACACCAGGGCGGTCGCCACGACGATGACGATCGCGAGCACCACTCGCAACGGCAACCCGGCGAAGAAACCATTGCCGATCGCGTTGAAGAATTCCGAATGGAAGGTCACGATTTGACCGCCAGTGATCATCTGGGCGATGCCTCGACCGGCCACCATGAGGATCAAGGTGGCGACAATGGGTTGAATACCGAATACCGTCACCAGCAGTCCGTTCCACAGTCCGCACGCCATACCGGCCAGCAGTGCACAACCCATGACGACAAACGGTAACCATTCCGTATTCACGGTCAGAACGGCCGTCACCGCACCGCTGATGGCGATAATGGAGCCGACCGACAAATCAATGCCTTTGGTGCCGATCACAATCGCCATGCCAACGGCCACCAGCAACATAGGCGTGGCTCGGTGGACAATGTCGACCAGACTGCCATAGATATGGCCGTCGACGATGGAAATATCCAGAAACCCCGGCGTGACCAGGGATGTACCCATAATCAAAACAAACAACGAGATCACGGGCGCCAATGTCTTCGCGTCCGGTCTCGGCTTACTGACAAATTGCATGCTGACCTACCTTCCACTCATTGCGCAATGGCCTGAATAATGGACTTCTGGCTGATCCGGTCGCCCGATACTTCGGCTACCTTGGTGCGATCACGCATCACAGCCACCCGGTGCGCGAAGGCAACGATTTCTTCCACCTCGGAAGACGCCACCAGCAGGGACATCCCCTCCCCGCACAAATCCTTGATGATCTGAATGATTTCATGGTGAGCGCCGACATCGATACCCCGGGTGGGTTCATCCAGAATCAACAGTTTCGGCTGCGTGATCAGCCAGCGTGCCAGTATGACCTTTTGCTGATTACCGCCGCTGAGCTCGCCGATGGGTTTCTCCATATGGGGGGTTTTGATGTTCAGGCGCTGAATGAATTCATCCACAATGGCTTTCTGTTCCGACATAGGCATCGGTGACCACCAGCCCCTGGCCGACTGCAACGCCAGAATCAGGTTTTCGCGGACACTGAGTTCGGCGACGATGCCATGATGTTTGCGATCCTCCGGACAATAGGCCATGCCCTGGGCAATGGCTTGCTTGGGCGTATTGATTGACACCTCAGTACCCAGCCAGCTCTTGCGACCCTGATCCGGGCGTTTGGCGCCAAAAGCCAACTGACAGACTTCCGTGCGTCCGGAGCCCAACAAACCCGCCAAACCGACCACTTCACCCTGGTGCAAATCCAGGTCCAGAGGGTTCAGCATATTGCGTCGTCCCACCTGTTTCAGGGAGAGTATCCGCTGACGATTACCGTGTTCGAGGGACGAATCACTTTGCTCGTGGTGCAAGGTGTCCAGATCTTTACCCAGCATATGACTGACCAAATCTGAACGGGACAATGCCTCGGTCTTGAAGGTGCCGACATGACACCCGTTGCGCAACACACTGATGGTATCGGATATGTCATACACCTGATCCAGAAAGTGCGTTACAAAAATAATGCCCATGCCTTCGGACTTCAGCTGTCGCATCAGTTCGAATAACCGAGCGATTTCCTGGCTGTCCAGACTGGCGGTCGGTTCGTCCAGAATCAGAATTCGGGCCTTGGATCCCAGCGCTCGGGCAATGGCCACCATCTGCTGAATCGCGACCGAATGGGAGTCCAATTGGCTGCGCAAATCGATGTCCAAACCGACCCGGCGCAACATCTCCCTGGCTCGGGATTCCGCACTGCGCCAGCTGATCAGCCCCATGCGTTTGGGCTGGTCCAGCAAGGTCAGATTTTCCGCGACCGTCATGGTCGGAATCAGGTTGATTTCCTGATAGACCGTTCGAATGCCGTGCTTTTGAGCGTCCAGTGAATCATGAATGTGTACCGGCTTACCGTCCATCACCAGGCTGCCGCTGTCTTTGACGTAGATACCGGTCAGGACTTTGATCAGCGTGGATTTTCCGGCACCGTTCTCACCCAGCAGGGCGTGGATTTCACCCGCGTTAAGCGTCAGCGAGACGTTGTCCAGAGCGCGAACGCCGGGAAAGGATTTATGGACTCCCTCGATGGAGAGAAGCGGGGGGTTATTCTGGTCCGTCATGTGAGTATCCCGTGGATCAGAGAAAGGCGCCCGCAGGCGCCTATCATCGGTTGAAACTTACTTACGGGCTTCGTATTCGGCCGCGGCGGTATCCGGCAGGTACAGCGGTCCGTTGGCCTTGATCCACTTCGGTACATCTTCACCGTCGTTATGAGCCGCGATGGCATCGAACGCCGGCCCACCCAGGTGAGGATTGAGTTCGATGGTGGCATTGGCATCGCCATCGGCCATGGCTTTGAAAATATCCGGCACGGCGTCGATGGACACAACCAGAATATCATCCGCCGGATCCAACTGAGCTTCCTTGATGGCCTGAATGGCACCCAGTGCCATGTCATCGTTGTGAGCGAAGACTGCGCAGATACTGTCACCGCCCCCTTCAGCTTTCAGGAAGCTTTCCATGACTTCCTTGCCACCGGCACGGGTAAAGTCACCGGACTGTGAACGGATGATCTTCATGTTCGGGAAATTGCCGATCAAGGCATCAAAGCCGCTCTTACGATCGATGGCGGCGGAAGAACCAACCGTTCCCTGCAGCTCCACGATGTCGCAATTACCATTGGTCTCGGCCGCAAGCCAGGAACCCGCCAGAGCGCCTTCCTCTTTAAAATCGGACGCGACTTTGGTCAGGTACAGACTCGGATCGGCGTCGACACCGCGGTCGATCAACACGACCGGAATATCCGCACGATCGGCCTCGCGAAGGACCTGATCCCAGCCGGATTCAACAACCGGCGCCAGCAGAATGCCATCCACGCCCTGGGCGATGAAGGAGCGCACGGCTTTGATCTGGTTTTCCTGTTTTTGCTGAGCATCCGAGAATTTCAGGTCGATTCCCCGGCGTTCGGCTTCGGCTTTAATGGAATTTGTCTCCGACGTCCGCCAGCCACTTTCCGAACCGATTTGTGAAAAGCCGTAGGTGGGTTCCGCAAAGGACGGGCTACTCATCAATATCGCCGTCAATGTGGCGAGAGGAGTAATCAAGGACTTAATATTCATAGCAGTCTCCTGTGAATTTTTGTTGTTTATCCAGGCATACGCAGATGTCTTATCAACGTGGAATCGATTAAAATCCATGGCATGATCAATGTGAACCCACTCACGTTCAGTACAGCCGATTTATCCATATTCCCAGCCACTTACTAAAATGGCGAGCCGGAACCGGTTTTGTGACGACCATTACGATGCCAAACAAGCAGTTATCGACCGTCTGACCCGGTATTTATGCAACTAGGGAAAATGACTGGGGTTAAAAAGACTATCCGACTTTGCCGGTTTCCGATTGTGCGTGCGGCGCCCTGGATTTCCGGGTCTTAACCATAGAGAAATTTCGATTGCGAAGGAATCTCGCGCCCGCCAAGAGCACTTCCCTCAGGCGTGGTCCGCCATGCCTTTCAAAGTAAGCATCCTCCTCTCGCAGCGCGCGTGTCGGCCTCGCCTGTGGAAACGGTACCTGACCGAGACCTCGGTTCAAAATGCGGTTTTGCGTCAGATCCGTCTCGTGTTTTAGATATCGCATGCCAGCCTCCGTTTCCAGGTATTGAACACCACACAAGTCGCTCACTGGTGTGGGTACCCGCCAAAAGGCGAGCTTCCGGCTATTGACTGAGGCTGAGATTACAAGACAATCACCTCTCAAGATACGAAACGAAATGAACAGGTCTTTTCATGAATGAAACAAACATCGACTGGAACGATCTGCACTTGTTCCTCGCCGTGGCGCGCGAAGGCGGCCTCTCAAAGGCAGCGAAAACGACCCAACTCAGCGCCGCGACACTGGGCCGTCGCATGCATTCGCTGGAACGGAGCATGGGGCGTGAACTGTTCGTCAGGCATGACCGCGGTTACGAACTGACCGCAGAGGGTAAAACCCTGCTGGAAGGGCTCGCAGAGATTGAATCGGACCTGTTTCGTCTGACCGCCCAGCCCACACAGGGGGATCGGCCGCTGGTCAAGATATCCGCCGGCACCTGGACGACGCTGGCCCTGTTGCCGCACCTCGACACCCTGACCGGTACACCTCCCGACCTGCGCCTGCGCTTTATATCGGCGGAACAGGTACTGGACATCTCGCATCGCGAAGTGGTGATCGGTTTCCGCAACCGCCGGCCCACGGAGGAGACTCTCGTTTGTCGCAAACTGGCGCGCGTCGAGTTCGCTCCATACGCCACTGAAAGCGCACCGGAACGCTGGGTCAAAGTCCTGGCCGACACCCCCTCGTCCCACTGGCTCGACCGCACGGTCGGCAACGACGCGGTGTGCGAAGTCAATACCCCGCGCAACAGCCTCGACCTGGCCCTCGCCGGTCAGGGCATCGCCCTGCTGCCGACTTTCATCGGCGACCTCCACCCTCAATTGCATCGGACTGGCGGCCCCATTGGCGAGTTGAGCCACGATCAATGGCTGGTGACCCACCAGGATGACCGCCATCTACCGGAGGTACGGCGCGCGATTGAACGGCTTTGTCAGGTCTTGGAAGGCGCGGGGCATTAGGCCAGCGTCTGGGTGGGCATGCGATCTGAGGCTACAATCTATAGCCTACGCCACACCAAGATTCGATTGTTGGCTGGCATCGAAACATCGTCGTCCAAGCGAAGGTCGACGGAGCCGGCCAGGGCTTCGAGGTCAACGGTATCCCGGATGCCCATGTGACTCTCGCGGGAGCGCAGGTAGCGGTCAAACTGGCGATTGCTGTCGCTGGTATAGCGCCCCTGGTCGTTGAACGGTCCGTAAAGACAGAAAACTCCGCCGGTCGGCAATCGCTGGGCAACACCCTCAAACATCCGCTCCACCTCGGCCCAGCTCATGATGTGCGCCGTATTGGCGGAAAACACCGCATCCACATCCGGAATCGGCCAATCGTCTGTACCGACATCCAGAGCCACAAAGGGCAATAGGTTGAGGGCTTCACAGGCGGCCAACCGATCCTGACCAAGATGAGCCGAGTCGGGATGGTCACTCGGTTGCCAGGTCAGGTGCGGGAGTGCTTCAGCAAAATAAACCGTGTGCTGGCCCGTCCCGGTTCCGATCTCAAGTACGCTGCGGGCTTGATCGAAGACCGAACGCAGGCATTCCAGAATGGGTCGCTTGTTGTTTTCACAAGCCTGGGAGAAGGGAAGTTCAGTCATGGTGTTCAGCATTCCGAACTAGGGGATAATGCACGACACATTAACACAGGACATACTGCCGACAATATCATGATGCACACTCATGCTCGGTAAACCGGTATGCGCAACCGCCTGTCCAGAAGTTGATGCTATGGCCAGAATCATTCAGAAAAACAGGTCAGCCATGCTCCGCCACCATCCGCCGGAACTGATGATCGATTCCCGCCAGGTTGCCCTGCACGTACTCGATAAATCGCCGCGTGACCGGTGAATGACTTTTCGCCGTGGGATACACCAGACACCAGGACCGGCGCAGCGGAAACCCTTCCAGGGGAAGGGTTTTTAGGCTGCCGAGTTTCAATTCCGACAAAACACTCAGTCGAGGCAAAATCGCCACGCCGAGGCCGGCGATGACCGCGTGTTTCAACGACTCGTTCGAGCCGACCTCCATCGACGGCTCCAACCGCAGACGCTGGTGCAGACAATGCTGCTCCAGCGCCAGCCGGCTACCGGAACCCCGTTCACGCGCCAGAAACCCCTGTTGCAGAAACTCTTGGGGCGAGACATCGTCGCGTCCGGCCAGAGGGTGGTCGGCGGGCACCACCGGGATTAGTTCGTTATCCAGAAACGGAACCGATGAGACCGGCCGGTCGGTCGGGACAATCCCCATGATCAGGACATCATCGGTATTCTGATTCAACCGTTCGATCGCAGCGGCACGGTTGACCACCTGAACGGACATATTCACCTCAGGGTAATCCGCCAGGAAGGGTTTCATCACATAGGGAATCACATATTGCGCCGTGCTCACCGCCGCCACCTTGAGATCGCCGGAAATCTGCCCTTCCAGCGCATGAATATCATTCTGCAACCGGCGCAGCTCCTCGAATATAACCGCGACGCTCTCCTCCACCATCTCGCCCACCGCCGTGCAATACAACGTGCGGCCGATGTACTCGAACAACTTCTGGCCGAGCGCGGATTCCAGCTGCCGGATCTGCGAGCTGACCGCCGGTTGGGTCAACCCCAACAGATCCGCCGCCTTGCCATAGCCCCCCGTGGTGTACACCGCCTGAAAGACTTCCAACTGGCGCAACGACAACCGACTGAGCAACTTTTGAACGCTGAGTGGCACGGTTTGGCCCTCTTAATGATTACTCATAAGGCAGACCTTATACAAAATATAAAAACTATCAATTTTTAATTATGAAGAGGCTGTCGTAGGTTATGAGCAGTTTTAGGAATTCGTGGACAGTTGGGTGCCGGGGAAGGTGTTGGGTTACGCCCTTCGGGCTAACCCAACCTACTTGATATTAGGCTGCGGCTCATTCTTTGGTGGGCAGTGCCCACCCTACAGGGCTAGCGCCGGATGCCGGGTAGGCCGATTCGGGGATGTCGGCAGCCATGGATGGCTGCCGCCAAGCCCCCACGGATGGGTTGAGTGGGCGGCATCCCGCGCGACCCCGAAGCGGCCTACCCGGTAGCCGGTGCGGGTTCAACGGTAAGGATTCAGGCAACGAGCGGGAGGACGACCCATGCTCAAAAAAGTGCTCATCGCCAACCGCGGCGAAATCGCGGTCCGCATTATCCGCGCCTGCGCGGAATTGGGCATCCGCTCGGTCGCCATCTACACCGAGCCGGACCGCTATGGCCTCCACGTCAAGCGGGCGGACGAATCATACTCGCTGGGCGACGACCCTCTGGCCGGCTACCTGGACCCGCAGCGCATCGTCAACCTGGCCAAGCAAGTCGGCTGCGACGCCATCCACCCGGGCTATGGCTTCTTGTCCGAAAACGCCCGTTTCGCCGAGCTGTGCGAACACCAGGGCATCACTTTCGTCGGCCCCAAATCGTCCGTCATCGCCCGAATGGGTGATAAAACCCAGGCCCGAAAAAGCATGCAAGCCGCCGGAGTGCCGGTCACACCGGGCTCCGACGGCAACCTGGACAACCTGGAGGACGCCCTGGCCGTCGCCGAGGAGATCGGCTACCCGGTCATGCTCAAGGCCACATCCGGCGGCGGCGGGCGCGGCATTCGCCGCTGCGATTCCGCGAATGAACTGAAAAGCCACTATCCCCGGGTTATCTCCGAGGCGACCAAGGCCTTCGGCTCGGCCGAGGTCTTTCTGGAGAAATGCATCGTCAACCCGCGCCACATCGAGGCGCAGGTGCTGGCCGACAGCCAGGGCAATGTTATTCACCTGTTCGAGCGCGACTGCTCCATCCAGCGTCGCAACCAGAAACTGATCGAGATCGCCCCCAGCCCGCAGATCACGCCGGAACAGCGTAACTACATCGGTGAGCTGGCGATTCGCGCCGCCAAGGCTGTGGGCTATGAAAACGCCGGCACCGTCGAGTTCCTGGTCACCGGCAACCAGGTCTACTTCATGGAAATGAACACCCGGGTGCAGGTGGAACACACCATCACCGAACAGATCACCGGCGTCGACATCGTTCAGGAACAGTTGCGCATCGCCTCCGGCCGGCCGCTGCGCTATGAACAGCAGGACATCCGCCACCAGGGGTATGCCATCCAGTTCCGCATCAACGCCGAGGACCCGAAGAACAACTTTCTGCCGAGCTTCGGCCGCGTGACCCATTATTTCGCACCCGGCGGCCCCGGCGTACGGGTCGATACCGCCATTTTCACCGGTTACGACATTCCCCCCTATTACGATTCGACGTGCCTCAAGCTGATTGTCTGGGCATTGAACTGGGAAGACGCCATCGCACGCGGCCAACGCGCACTGGATGACATGCGGTTGCACGGCATTCGCACCACCGGTCATTACTACCAGCAAATCCTGGCGCACCCCGATTTTCAGAAGGGACAGTTCAACACCAGCTTCGTGCCGGATCACCCCGAACTGCTCGACTATTCCGTCAAACGCCATCCCAGTGAAATCGCGCTGGTGCTGGCCTCGGCCATTGCCGCCCACGCCGGATGGTAAGGAGGAATCCGATGAACCCCGTAGAAATCACCGACGTCACACTGCGCGATGCGCACCAGTCGTTGCTCGCCACCCGGATGCGCACCGAAGACATGCTGCCGATCTGCGAGAAACTCGACGCCATCGGATTCTGGTCGCTGGAAGTCTGGGGCGGCGCCACCTTCGATGCCTGTGTGCGCTTCCTGAAGGAAGACCCCTGGGAACGGCTGCGCCAACTGCGCAAAGCCCTGCCCAACACCCGCCTGCAAATGCTGCTGCGCGGCCAGAACCTGCTCGGTTACCGGCACTATGCGGACGATGTGGTCGAAGCCTTCGTCACCGCCGCGGCGGACAATGGCATCGACGTGTTCCGCGTGTTCGATGCGCTGAACGATCTGCGCAATCTCGAGGTCGCGATGAAGGCCGTCAAGACGGTCGGCAAGCACGCCCAGGGCACCATCTGCTACACCACCAGCCCGGTGCATACCGCCGAGTTGTTCGCCGAACAGGCGAAGGCATTGCGCGACATGGGCGCGGACTCCATCGCCATCAAAGACATGGCCGGCCTGCTCACGCCCTACGCCACCTTCGAACTGGTCAAGGCGATCAAGTCCGAAGTCGATCTGCCGCTGGCCATTCACAGCCACGCCACCTCCGGGCTGTCGCCGCTGTGTCAATTGAAGGCCATCGAAGCGGGAGCGGATCGCATCGACACCGCGATCTCGTCGCTGGCGGGCGGCACCAGCCATCCGTCCACCGAATCCCAGGTGGCGGCGCTGAAAGGCACGCCCTACGACACCGGTCTGGACCTGGAAGCACTGCGCGACATCGCCGATTACTTCCGTGAGGTGCGCAAGAAATACCACCAGTTCGAAAGCGAGTTCACCCGCGAGGACGTCTCGGTTCAGATCAACCAGGTGCCGGGCGGCATGATGTCCAACCTGGCCAACCAGTTGAAGGAACAGAATGCGTTGGATCGGATTCGTGAAGTCTTCGACGAAATCCCGCGGGTGCGCGAAGACCTGGGCTACCCGCCACTGGTCACACCCACATCGCAAATCGTCGGCACCCAGGCGGTCTATAACGTTCTGGCCGGCGAACGCTACAAGACGATCACCAACGAGGTGAAGCGATACCTTCAGGGCGGCTACGGTAAGCCGCCGGCGCCGGTCAGCCAGGCCGTGCTGAAAAAGGGCATCGGCAACGAATCCGTCTCCGACGCGCGCCCGGCCGACGCTCTGGAACCGGAAATCAAGAAACTGACGCGGGACATCGGCGATCTGGCGACGAATCGGGAAGACGTGCTCACCTACGCCATGTTCCCGGATCTGGGGCGCGACTATTTGCAAAAACGCGCCGAAGGCCAGCTGGATCCCGAACCCCTGCTGCCCCCGGAATCGGCCCACAAACCAGTGGCCGCCAGCCCGACCGAGTTCAAGGTGGATGTGCATGGTGAAACCTATGAGGTCGCCATCACCGGGGTCGGTGAATTCGGCGGTGGCAAACGCAAGCTCTATGTCTCGCTCGACGGCATGCCCGAGGAAGTGGTCTTCGAAACCGTCAGCGAATACGTGGCCGAGGCCAAGGGCGGGCGCAGGAAAGCGACCGAACCGGGCCACGTGACACCGGCCATGCCGGGCAACATCGTCGATGTGCTGGTCGCCGAAGGCGACACAGTCGAAGCCGGCCAGGCGGTGTTGATCACCGAGGCCATGAAGATGGAAACCGAAATTCATGCCAGCGTAGCCGGCACCGTTCAGGCCGTTTACGTGCAGAAAGGCGACCGGGTTACCCCGGGAGAGATCTTGGTTGAGATCGGTTAAGCCGGTCGGTCACCCGCGAGAGGTTAGGTAATCGGATATTCCCGCTTTGCGGTGGGCGCTGTCCATGGGTGACTGAACGGTCGCTTCCCCGAGACGGGAGGCATCGGTCCAATCGAGTTTGGCGCACAGCCCCGGGGCGGTGCGCCTTTTTTTTTAACTGTTAAATCGCTCACGGACCCGGGAATCCTGTGTTGTTCCCTCCCGGGAATTTCGATATTGTCCGACCACACTCAATCTTCAGACCATCAATGGATTCCATGCGATCATGCTGAGTCGGCGAACGATCTCACACAGCCAATGGGTACTGGCGATGACCATGATCCTGATAGCATTGATGGTTCAGGGTGTTTCGGCCGCCAACCAATGGCGACACTCCCTGAGCGAACAAGCCAACGGGTTTTCGATCCACATCCACCCGGTCGATGCGGACACCCTCCTCGCCAAGTCACACCACATTCATGACCATGCATCCATTGACGACACCCTTCATTTGACCCTTCATGCGTTGGGAGCCGCTGAAGCCTCCCTCGCGAATGGCGTTCCGTCGATGAATGCGCCACTCGTCAAGTCGACACAGGCCAGCACAGAACCGTGCAGCCTGACGACCGCTCCTCCTGACCGCTTGTATCGCCCACCCAAACCCATCGTCGGCCAGCATTCACACCGGACACCGATTGGGTGCCCGGACTCTATGTAATATCAATTTGGAGACATTGATGATGAAGTTACCGATCCGACGGGGTTGGGGCATGCGCCTGAGCTTGTGGCGCGTACTCTTCATTCTGTGTGTGGCTACCCTCCCCGCCATGGGGTGGGGGCACGGTGTTGAAGAAAGCGATGCGCTCTTTCTTGAACAAAGCAGCGGCACCCAGATCCTTCCGTTTATTTATCTTGGCGCCAAACACATGGTTACCGGCTATGACCATCTATTGTTCCTGGTGGGTGTCATTTTCTTTCTGTTTCGCATGAAAGACATCGGCGTCTATGTGTCTCTGTTCGCACTCGGGCACAGTGTGACCCTGCTGTTCGGCGTGCTGTCGAATGTTCACGTCAACCCTTACATCGTCGATGCGATCATCGGCCTTTCGGTGGTGTACAAAGCGCTGGACAACTTGGGAGCCTATCAGCGCTGGTTCGGGGTTCAGCCGAATACCAAGCTGGCTGTACTGATTTTCGGCTTTTTCCATGGCTTTGGTCTCGCCACCAAACTGCAGGACTTCACGCTGTCGGAAGATGGGTTGGTCGCCAACATTCTGGCCTTCAATGTGGGCGTGGAGTTGGGCCAATTGCTGGCCTTGGGGGCCATTCTGATCGTCATGAACTACTGGCGTAAGACAGACGCCTTCAGTCGACAGGCATTTGCCGCCAACACCGCGCTCATGGCGTGTGGTTTTCTGCTGACAGGCTACCAACTGACCGGACTCGTATTCTCTGTATAAGGTTTTGACTATGCATACAATGAAGGAATCAGACCGAGACGTCCTCCCGTCTCACACCTCGCTGCTCAAAGCGACCCTGGGGGCATTGCTCATTGGAGCGATATTGCTCGTCACGGCGGTCATGCCGGCTGAATTCGGCGTGGACCCCACTGGCCTGGGCGGTGTTATGGGCTTCGACCGTCTCCATTCGGAAGCGGACACCACCGAAGCTTCGAACGATACCGGCACCGGTTCCGCTTCCCTTATGGGCGGTATGGAGCCCCCGGTCTGGCGAGGGAATCAACCCCATCGATCAGATCGGATGTCGTTGACACTCGCCCCCGGTGAGGGAGCCGAAATAAAGGCGCAAATGGCCGAAGGCGACCGATTTGTCTTCAATTGGCGAGCCGAAGGCGGCACGGTCACGTTCGATATGCACGGCGAACCCCCGAACGCGGGTGATGAATTCACAAGCTACTGGGTCGGTCGGGATCAGACAACCGCCAGTGGCACCTTCGAGGCACCGTTTGAAGGAACGCACGGGTGGTTCTGGGTCAACCGCGGCCGTGAACCGGTCACGGTGTCCGTCGAGACCAGTGGGTTCTACCAATCACTCTTCAAACCCTGATCACCCAACCTATTTGTTTAATCGAGGATTTTCACAATGAGCACATTGATAAAAGGCATTGCACTGACATTCACCCTGTTGTTCTTATCGTCCGCCTGGGCACACACCGATCATGGCCCGAAGGAGCCGCTAAGCCAGGACACCATCGTCGAACGTGCTAATCAAGCGGTGGAGCAATTGGTCAGCAATGACCGTATTCCATCATCCTGGCAGGGTGCTTACGAGCCGGACGTCACCCGGCAGGACAGCCAGTTTGGTCTTATCTGGTCTGTTCTGTACCAGAATGACGCAATCGATGACCCCGATGAGCAATCGCTTTACATCTTTCTGGACGAATTCGGCAATGTCGTGAATGCCAATTATTCCGGCGAGCTATGAGCGAGAGTCGGGCCAATCGGGATGATGCCGGTCGATAACAAACGGATGCCGGTGTTCACCCGTTGAGTGCTCGTGCGGATGGGAGTGAGGTTCTGGCCCCTCCCATCCCTCATGACGATGTTGATGGTGCTCATCGTGATAGTGCAAATGAGTATGATGCATTGCTTCATGACGATGCAGCAGATCGATGGAGTCCGTTGCGGGCCACAAGTAAGCGGCTATCAGAACCGATACCAGGGCCACCCCTCCCAACACCATAAATCCACTGATCAAACCCACCTGGGCTCCAAGCCAACCGGCCAGTGGATAGGTGATCAACCAACAGGCATGAGAGAGCGAGAACTGCGCCGAAAACAAAGCCGGTCGGTCTGATTCCTGACAGGACTCGGTCAACAGCCGACCGATCGGGGTCAACACCAGAGCGGTTCCCGCGCCCACTATTCCCCAAAGCACCATCAACCCTCCGATTGAAGGGAGCGTCACACCAAGCAACACAGCCAGTGACATCATGAGCCCGCCGGTCATCTGAATCCGTCGAAATGACCATCGATTCGATAGTCGGGGGAGCGTGAAAGCGGCGACCATCGACCCTCCGCCCGCAGCCGCCATGGCCCAGGCGACCCAGGATTCGCCCAGTCCAAGCTCGGTTCTGACATACACGACCGTATTGACGATCTGCATCGCGCCCGCAGAGGATACCGCCAAACTCAACGCCAGTACCGCTCTCAATCTTGGAGTTTTCAGGTAGATCGAAATGCCGCGACTCACTCGCACCCAGAATCCATCCACATCGGCGCCCTGCTTCATGGGGGGAATACCTGAATGCATCACCAGAGCTGCCGACACGAGGAAAGCGATGCCGTTAAACAGAAACAAGTTGCTGAAACTGATGGTCAGAATCAAGGCGCCGGCGATCATCGGACTCAACAGGTTTTCCAGATCGTACGCCAGCCGGGACAGTGACAATGCACGCGTGTATTCCTCCGGATCCTTTACGATGTGAGGGATCGTGGCTTGAAAGACCGGAGTAAACCCCGCCGAGAAGACATTCAAGGTAAACACCAGCAGATAGATCTGCCAGATTTCGGTGACAAATGGCAACAATGCTACCGATACGGCTCTGAACACATCGAGCGCCACCAGGAACGAACGGCGCGGTAACTTTAACGCCACGGCGCCGAACAACGGAGCGATCAGCACATAAGCCACCATTTTAAGCGCCAGTGCGAACCCCAATACCTGTCCGGCTTGGCCACCGGCGAGTTGATGAGCCAGCAAGGCCAGAGCCACGGTGGTTAGGCCGGTTCCGAACAGGGCGATGACTTGCGCCAGTAATAGATGACGAAACGCCGGTATGTTCAATGGACTGAGCAACACGGGACACTCCAGTGGGCAACAAAACCACTACTATCAACGAACCGCAGATACACAACAACGCTTCAGGGGCCGACAGTTTACATCATTTCGTCACAACACCCGGGTTTCCCGGTAGTCAGGGGCATTCAACATCCCGACTAAGGGCGTTACCCAACCACACTACTGAGCAATACCGCCAGGAACAGCCAACCGCTGAATCGTTTGTTGTAGTCGAACGCAAAGGCCACCAGATAAAGCGGCCACACTCCGGGCGGCAGATCGACCGGGGCTTCAACCGGTCGGGGTTCTCGAAACCGTTTGGCGGTTTCGATGAAACGCGGTAAGGCCAGCCAGGTCAGCAGGTACCAGAGACTCAGTGCCCCGGACCCCACGCCCAACGCCAGGCCACCGTACTGAATGGCCCACAGACCGATGACCGTATGGCGACTGTTCGATTCGCCCAACAACACCGGCAAGGTATACACGCCTTTCTTGCGATCTTCGGCCAGTTTGTCGGTGTGCTTGCCGAACAACACGGTGGCGGGGCCGATGCCGTAAATCGCACTGACCCAGATCATCGTCGCTGTCATGTCGCCGGAAACCACATAGGCGGACGCCAACACCATTAAAGGCCCCCACACCAGCCAGACGGCGGGCTCCCCCAACCCGATGTACTTCAGCGGCCAAGTGTAGAACAGCACAAAGAACGCGCCCGCCAGCATCCAGTACAGGGTCTGAATGTCGGTTCGCAGCACCAAAACCAGCCCAACAGCGATCGCCAGTCCACCCGTCAGTGCGATGTACCCCAATAATTGCCGCTCGGTAAGGAAACCGCTTTCCAGAGGCTGAGGCCCGTATTGAGTGCGGAAATAATTGCCCTTGTCGATGCCTTTTCTGGAATCGGTCCAATCGTTCACCAGATTATTGGTGCCGTGAGCCAACACCAGACCAATGCACACCAGGACGGCGTTCAGCACATCGAAGGATTGGCCTGGAATCGCCAACACCATGCCCAACCCCGCGGAAAACAGGGTCATGACGAAGACGGCGGCCCGGCTGGCCACCAACCATCGTTTCAGGCGGCCCATGGCCTGCCAGTCCCGGGTATCGAGCCTGGGGATTTGCGTCAAAACTTCACGCCAACTGGGGATCATGCAACGCACTCCGAATCGGGGTTCACAACATCGACTATCTTACACTGATCGTTCCACCTGTGTGGTTCTTCCACCACCGGGATTGACCTTGATCACAATCCGCCCTCGCCTAATGGAATTTACAGGACATTCCGAATGTGGCGGGCGAAATCATCTATACTGAGCGAAGTTACCGAGTCCGGATGTGAAGTTCGTTACCATGCCCCCAATCCAACCGTTTTCGTCATCCACGGTTAGCGCCCTGCTGTTCGCCTTGAGCATGACATTCCCGACCTGGGCCGATGGCCCGCTGCATGTCGTGACCGAGGAATTCCCGCCCTACAACCATCTGGTCGACGGAGAAGCCCATGGTCTCTCGACCGAGGTCGTCCAGGCGGTACTCGATCATGCGGGGGTGGACGCCGACATCGACTTTTATCCATGGGCCCGGGCCTATCAAATCGCGCAAGCCGAACCCAACACTCTGATTTACTCCATCGCCCTGATTCCCGAGCGGGAACCCTTGTTCGAATGGATTGGCGTCATCGCGCCCTATCGAACGTCGTTCTATAAACTCAAGTCCAACACCGATCTGACTATCCAATCCCTTGAAGACGCGCGCCCGTACCGGATTGGTGTCTCCCAGGAGGATGTGATTAAAACCTACCTGGAAAACCGGGGGTTCGAACGATTCGAAATTACCAACGACGACGATCTGATTGTCCGAATGCTGTATTTTGGTCGAATGGAACTGATCGCCCATGACGAGGCCGCGATGCCGATTCGCGTGAAAGCGGCCGGGTTCGATATGGCGCTTATCGAGCGTGCCTATCGGATTGACGACCTGACGGGCAGCCTGTATATGGCCATGCACCCGGACAGCGACCCCGACTTGATTCGCGCCTTACGGGACAGCCTGGCCGCCATCAAGGCCAATGGAACGTACGAAGCCATTCTGTCCCGATACTTCCCGGAATAGACCTGAGATGCCCTGACTCAGTCGTCGCTGCCCGATTTCTTGCGCTTGAGCGGCGTGAAACCATCGCGTTCGGCCTCGGTGCGCTTCGGCCGGGCCGGCCTTCTCTTCTTGGCGGTTTTCGCCTTGGCTTTTTGCTTGGCCTTGTCCTGCTTGCCCGGTTTTTTCTTGCCGTACGCCTTACCCGAAGCGCGCACCTTGTCCGGCCCCTGATAGCGGCTCTTCAACCCCGGTAATTCGGCCCGCTCGAAGGTTGTACCCAAATAGCGCTGAATGCTGGCCATCAGGTTCCATTCGTTCGGTGCCACCAGGCTGACCGCCCGACCCGGTTGTCCGGCCCGGCCGGTACGACCGACGCGATGCAGGTATTCGTCGCCCTTGCGGGCCAGGTCGAAGTTGATCACCAGGCCGACATTCGGCAAGTCCAGCCCGCGTGCGGCCACGTCCGTGGTCACTAATACCTTGTATTTACCGCTGCGCATGCCGCTGACCACTTCGTTGCGCTCTTCCTGTGTCAGGTTGCCGTGCAGCAAACCGGCGCGCCGGGTGCCGCTGCGCAGTTTCGCCTGTAACTGTTCGGCTTTGACAATGGTATTGGTGAAGATGATGACCTGACTGGCGGTGTCCTGCTGGACCAGCGCCTGGACCTGTTTTTCCTTGAAGGTATCGTCGTGCGCCAGCATGAATTCCTGCTTGATGTTGGCGGGCACGGTACGCTGCTCGTGCAGGGCGATGGTTTCCGGATCCGACAGCAGTTGGCGGGCCATGCCCATAACACCGCGATGATCCAGAGTCGCCGAGAACAGCATGGTTTGACGCTCGGCCGGACACTGACTGGTGATTTCCAGCACGTCATCGCGAAACCCCATGTCGAGCATACGGTCGGCTTCGTCAAGAACCAGATATTCGATGTCCGCCAGATCGACCGACCCCAGCTTGAGGTGTTCTTTCAATCGGCCCGGCGTCGCGATCAGGATGTCCGGTACCTTGCGCAGGGCGGCGTTTTGCTCCTTGAAGGAGGCGCCGCCGGTGAGGCTGTAGCCGGTAACGTCGATGTCCGCTCCCAGTTGCCGGCACACCTGATGGATCTGGCGCGCCAGCTCCCGGGTCGGCACCAGGACCAGAGCGCGAATGCCGACATGGCGCGGCGGAGCCCGGTTGAACCGGGAGACCATGGGCAGGATGAAGGCCACCGTCTTGCCGCTGCCGGTCTGCGCGCTGACCAGCAGATCCTTGCCGTCCAGCAAACGCGGAATGACCGCCTCCTGGACATCAGTGGGTTCGATAATTCCATGCTTGGTCATGGCGCGGGAGAGCGGGGGTACCAGATCGAGTTCGTCAAACACTTAAGCGGTCACCTGTGGAGAGGTCGGGTTCATTCATTGGGGCGGCAGTATAACAGAGGGCGTCCGATATCCCGACGGTGAATCCACGCACGGCCGGATCAGTCGTCCCCATGTCGCCGTCCGACCCAGCCAACACCCGCCAGAATGGCCAGACAGGCGAATACCACCAGAGGCCATTCGATCCTGGGCATCACCATCATCGGGGCGCCGGCGGTGTTCGCCAGCGAAGACAAGCTCAGTGCCAGGCCATAGACGCCGACGCCGACCGACAAAACGGCAAGCACCGCCCACTGCAGACGGTTCCAACGAATCGCCCGGGAGCGGCGGCGAACGACCCGGTCCGCCAGATCCTTGGGTGCGGTAACCGGAAGCGGTTCCTCAAGCATCCGGTACAGACGGAAATAAGCGGCATCAACAGGATCCGATGGTTCCGACGTCGACCGCTCGACCCGAATCTGCCGGCGCCATTCCGGTGAATCGTCAGTGTCCGTTGTCATGTGATTTCCTCTTCGGTCAGCCAGGTTTTCAGGGACTGGCGCGCTCTGAACAGGTGGCTCTTAACCGTGCCCGCCGGTAAGTCCGTCATCAGGGCGATTTCCGCCGTGGTCAGCCCCTGCAAGTGATACAGCGAGACGATGGTGCGCGGCAATGGCGCCAAGCGGGACAAGGCCGCCTGCACACGTGCACGGTTCCGGGCCCGGTCGGTACCGACGAGCGGGTCGCTGTCCGCGCCGGGGTCGGGCACCGCCAACACGGCGTCTTCATCCGCCACCAAGGGCAACCGCTTGCGCTCCAGATGACGCACCGCCCGGCTGTAGGCGATGCGACCAATCCAGGTCGCCAACGAACTCTCGAACCGGAACTGCCCCAGACGCTGGAAAACCCGCAGGAAGACGTCCTGGCTCAGCTCGCGGGCGTCCTCCTCGTTGTGCACCATGCGATACACCACATGCCAAACCAACGCCTGGTGCTGCGCCACAAGCTGTTTGAAACCCTCCGCGCTGCCATCGAGCGCCTGGGTTACCAGGGTTCGGTCATTCGTCATGCATTCATAGATACGTCCGTTGCCGAATCGGTTGCAACGCACGGCCTGCATTTTGTGACCTTTGGCTGCAACCGGTTGGGCGCCGAGGGTATCTATCCCATCAAGACGTCGTCACCGCACAGGAGATTCGTTTTGTACGACATCATCGCCATTCTCATCCCCATCGTGCTGGCCCTTTGCCTGCTGATCGCCGTGCGCATTCTGGCCGACGCCGGCGTACGCAAACGCGTGACCGATACCCAGAGCGACGCCGACGTGGCCCGGTCCATCCTGGAAGCCGGTCGCGACAAGCGGAAACAGGTCCGGCTGACCTGGGGGGTGATGGGCATCAGCGTCGGGCTGGCCCTGGTACTGGTTGGATGGATCGGCCTGGGTGTGAATAACCCGGTCACATACGGGGTGATTTCCATCATGGCCGGATTCGGCGCTTTACTGTCCATGTGGCTGGGCCGACGACTGTGACCTGACGAACGCCTTCCCGAACCCACCCATCCCATACAAAGGAGATCCACAATGGACAGATTCCCGTCCAGGCCCGCCCGCGCCCTGACGTTAACGCTCGCCATACTGTCGGCGCTGGCCGGCACGACCCACGCAACACAACCCGGCACCCCGCCCGACCCCATCCGGCGGGTAGTGACTGACACCATGAATCTGTACGACGTGCCCGGCCTGGCACTGGCGCGAATCGCAGCCGGAAACGTCGTCTGGATCGGTACCTTCGGCCGGGCCGATGCCAACCGCCCCGTTACCCGGCAGACGCTGTTCAATGTCGCATCCCTGACCAAACCGATGTTCGCTGTCATGGTGATGCATCTGATTCAGGACGGTCGCACCACCCTCGACGAACCCCTGGCCAACGGCTGGGTGGACCCGGATATCCAGGACGACCCGAGACACCGTCAATTGACGGCCCGTTTGTCGCTGAGCCACCAGACCGGCCTGCCCAACTGGCGCGGCAATAACCCGCTCTTCTTCATGTTCGACCCCGGAACCCGCCACGAGTATTCGGGCGAAGGGTTTGAATACCTGCGCCGCGCACTGGAGCGGCGGACCGGTCAATCCATGGACGCCCTGATGAGCCAGTACGTGACCGGGCCGTTGAACCTGAACCACACCCACTACGGCTGGCATCGCCGTCTCGAACCACGCATCGCCACCGGCTACGACGAATCCGCCTCACCACTCGATGTGGGTTACCTCGAGCACCGCAGCACCAATGCGGCCGCCAACACGTTCACGACCATCGGTGACTACGCCGACTTTGCGGCCTGGGTTGCCGGCGGCGCGGGACTGAGCGATGCCGGGTTCCGGGAAATGACGAGCCTGCAATCGCAACACGACGACCCCTGGGAATTTTTCGGACTGGGCTGGCGCCTGCTCCTTTTGGACGACCGCACGGTACTGGAACACGACGGCCGTGAGTCCGGCGTGCGGACCCAGGTGTTTATCGACCCCGAATCCGGCGACGGTCTGGTGATCCTGACCAACAGCTCCAACGGAGAACTCGTAGTCCGCCCCTTGCTGGAAGCAACCTGGCCAAAGTCCGACGACATCCTGCATCAACGCGACACCGATACCTGGCACTACCTGCAATCCCTGCCCGGTTCGATGCATTGGAACATGGTGAATTTCATCGCGGGCTCGCCCTCATTCACGCTAAAACTGCTCCACGCCGCCCAGGTCGGCCTGATCGAACCTTCCGGTTTAAGCGACAGCGAGTTGGCAAGGGCCCGCGCCGCCATCGATGACTTTGTCGTCCGCATGCATCGAGGTGAACTGAGCCAGGCGGATGTTATGAACCAACTGATGATATTGGGATCGGGTGAAGGCAAAGATTTTCGTTTGGATGACCACTGGACATCCAGTGACAGTAAAGTGTGGATCAATCGCTTGCTTGATGTGAGCGCTGAATTCACACAACCGGGTTCTTGAAATACACGGGTGGGAATCCTGGCTTGCGTAGCTTTTGTGATGCCCGCCCCCGTTTACATCCGGTGAATACAGAAAAACGGGGAAATGTTTGATCACGTTTAAAGCGTCTGATAAATACGAGGTTTCAAATCCATCACAAACAGCCTGGAGACAAGGAGTGAACATCCGCCTCGCGAACGACAGGGACCTGAACGAACTGGAACGATTGAATACCCAAATCGCCTGGTATCATCATGACAAGGCCCCACAGGTCTTTGTGCCGCCCGGTCAAAAGGATCGGGAATATCTGGTCAAGAATCTCAAAGATCCGGACATCCACATCTGGGTGGCCGAACAGGATGACCGTTTGATCGGCTTCGTGACCGCGAACATCCATCGCAATACCGACATCCCTTTTCTGACAACCGTACCTATATGCTGGGTTAAAACCATCGTGGTCGACGAAGCGAATCGCTCAACCGGGGTTGGCAAGGCTTTACTGGACGCGGTCGCCAGTTGGGCCAGACAGAATGGTGCTCGGGAAATCAAGCTTCAGGTCATGGAATTCAATGACAGCGCCCAGGCGTTTTACGCCAAATTGGGATACACGACCCAGTCGCGAACAATGTCGCTTGAACTAGACGACTGAATGGCCTCAGCGATGGAGTTCAGAATCGAAACCGAACGACTGATACTCGAACCTGCAAAAGCCTCGGATGCAAGATCCCTTCATGATGTCTTGTCCGACCAGGATCACATGCGTTTCACAGCCTCGACAGCCGATTTTGCCGCAAGCCAACGTTACTTTCGCTCGCTGGAACAACACTGGCGGCGGCATGGCTTCGGTGCCTGGACGCTGGTTCACCGGCAAACATCGGAGACACTGGGTTGGGGAGGCTTGATCATGGACGAGGATGAACCGGGTTGGGGACCGGAACTGGTTTACTTTTTGGCGCCGTCATTTACCGGCAAGGGCTATGCCTACGAGATGGCTAAGGCCGCAACGGTTTGGGGATTCGAAACACTGGGGTTGGACAAAATTTGTGCATTTGCCAAGCAGGACAATCGTCCCTCTCAGCGGCTACTCGTTAAACTTGGATTCCGTAAAGTCCGATTTGTGGCATCACTTAAGCGGGACTACTTTGAACGGCTACCGTAACCGTTCCATGGATCACCAGTAACAATACCTTGCACCTTTGGGAGATTTTCCCGATGCCCAAACTCTGCATCATTTCCGGCAGCGGCCTCAGTGCCTCGGCCGGGCTGTCGACGTTTCGCGGACCGGACGGCCTGTGGCGCAACCACGACCCGATGACACTGGCGACGCCCGAGGCCTGGCAGCGTGATCGGCACCTGGTCACCGAGTTTTACAACGAGCGCCGCGCCAAGGCCTGGCAGGCCGAGCCGACGGCGGCGCACCGTGCCATTGCCCGGCTCGAGGAGGGTTTCGAGACCACCATCGTGACCCAGAACGTCGACAGTTTGCATGAGCGGGCCGGGTCGAGCCGGGTATTGCATCTGCACGGTGAGCTGGACCGGGTGCGCGATACGGCCGATCCGAATCAACGGAAAGATCTGCACGGTGCGGCCGTGGATCCGGATGAACAAACGCCGGGCGGCGGTTATTGGCGGCCGAATGTGGTCTGGTTCGGGGAGACTATTCACCATTACGACGAAGCGCTGGACGCTGTGGCCTCGGCGGACCGGTTGATTGTTGTCGGAACGTCGCTGACGGTGCAGCCGGCAGCCTCAATGATGCTGTATGCGGCAGATCAAGCCGAGAAAGTCGTGGTGAACGCCGAACCGCTCGACCTGCCCGAGGGGTTTCGTTTCATTCAGACGCCCGCGGACGAGGCTTTGCCAGCGCTGGCGAAACAGTGGCTGGGGCATGTGTAGGGTGGGCACCGCCCACCATGGACGTATCGTGCACCACGAAAGTTATACACGGCTTCCGTACCAAGCGCTTGTAGGTTGGATCGGCCGGCGTTCCGGTAGCGCAGCGTAATCCAACACCAAACGTGCCTCTTGGCCATCCCTGTGGCGATTTTTGTTGGATTACGCCTTTGGCTAATCCAACCTACATTAAAAGGAGGCTGTGTTGAATGTCTGTGGTGCAGTATGCTTTCTCGGTGGGCAGTGCCCACCCTACAAGTGCCCCTCTTGGGGTTCTGACTCTATAACCCCGTGTCGCACCCTTGTTAAAGGTCCGGCGCGCATTTCTCTAGAATGATCCCATCACCGACCCCCGGTTCCGTTTGGTTTGTCGACCGGGGTTCGCCACCAGACACACTCGTTGGGCCCCGTGCTGCGGCTTGTACCGCGCCCCAACCCGAACCGATGGAAGTCGAGATGAGCGATATTACAAGAGAACAGTTTGATGACGTCATGGTCCCCAACTATGCCCCGGGCAAAATCATCCCGGTACGCGGCGAAGGCTCGCACATCTGGGATCAGGACGGCCGTGAATACATCGACTTTGCCGGCGGCATCGCGGTAAGCGCCCTGGGTCACGCCCACCCCGCCCTGGTCGAGGCGCTCACCAGCCAGGGCAACAAGCTGTGGCACCTGTCCAATGTCATGACCAACGAGCCGGCCATCGCCCTGGCGAAGAAGCTGACCGATCTGACTTTCGCCGACAAGGTCTATTTCTGCAACAGCGGTGCCGAAGCCAACGAAGCGGCGCTGAAGCTGGCCCGCCGTCATGCCTGGCTGAAGCACGGCGACGACAAGCATGAAATCATCTCCACGCTGAGCTCCTTCCACGGCCGGACATTGTTCACCGTCTCCGTCGGCGGCCAGGCCAAATACAAGGAAGGCTTCGAGCCGACCCCGGGCGGCATCAGCCACGTGCCCTACAACGACCTGGCGGCGATGGAAGCCCAGATTTCCGACAAGACGGCGGCCGTTATCGTCGAGCCGATTCAGGGTGAAGGTGGCGTGACGCCGGGCAAGAAAGAATACCTGGAAGGCCTGCGCGCGCTCTGTGACAAGCACGATGCCCTGCTGATTTTTGACGAAGTTCAATCCGGCGTCGGTCGCACCGGCGAGCTGTACGCCTACCAGAAGTATGGCGTCACACCGGACGTACTGACCACGGCCAAAGCCCTGGGCGGCGGCTTCCCGATCGGCGCCATGCTGACCACCGACGAGTGTGCCAAGAGCCTGGGCGTCGGCACTCACGGGTCCACCTACGGCGGCAACCCGCTGGCCTGTTCCGTATCCCTGGCGGTGATCGAAACCCTGACCGCTCCCGGTGTGCTGGACGGCGTTGAAGCCAAGGGCCAGCGCATCCGTGACGGTCTGGCCAAGATCAACGAGCGCTTCCACCTGTTCAAGGAAGTGCGGGGCATGGGCCTGCTGATCGGTGCCGAACTGGTCGACGAATGGCAGGGCAAAGCCAAGGAATTCCTGGGCGCGGCACTGGACGAAGGGGCCATGCTGCTGGTCGCCGGACCGAACGTGTTGCGTTTCGCCCCGTCTCTGATCATTCCGGATGCCGACATCGATGAAGGTCTGGCACGCCTGGAAAAAGCCATCGAGAAGGTGGTCGGCTAAGGCCGCTCACCCTTCGTCTCGCGATCCCTTGAGGGAAATCAGCTGGGCCGCTCCGCGGCCCTTGTTCGAGAGGAATCAACATGCTCGTTGTTCGCCCGAGTAATTTCGTGGATCTGACCAGCATCGAACGATTGCTGGACGCCACCGATGCCCGCGTGACCACTCTGCCGTCGGCCCGGGACAAGCTGTCGGAGAAAATCGGCCAGTCGGACGATGCCTTCAATACCGGCATCGACCAGGACGGACCAGCGTCCTTCCTGTTCGTTTTGGAGGACACCGAGCAACAGGAATTGCTGGGTACGGCCGGCGTCGACACCGAAGCCGGGGGTGGTTATCCGTTTTTCAACTACCGGATCGATGAAGTGGTGCACGCCTCACACCATCTGAACGTCAGCTCCAAGGTGCCGATCCTGTTTTTATCACATGAATTGACCGGCAAAACCCTGCTGCGTTCGTTCGCTATCGAACCCCGGGTCAAGCAAACCGAAGCGTTCGATCTGCTGTCGCGCGCGCGCCTGTTGTTCATGGCCTGCCTGCCGGAGCGTTTCCAGCGTCAGGTTATTATCGAAGTGCAGGGCATATTCAACGACAAGGGCGAGTGCCCGTTCTGGGATGCCGTCGGCCGTCACTTCTTCGGCATCGACTTCAACACGGCGGACTATTACTGCAGCGTGAAGAGCAAGACCTTCATGTCCGAACTGATTCCGCAGCACCCGATCTACGTGCCGTTGTTGCCCGAGGAAGCCCGGGGCAACATCGCCCAGAATCATGAAGCCGCCAACCGCGCCTGCCAATTGTTCTACCGCGAAGGCTTCGACAAGACCCAGTTCATCGACCCGTTCGATGGCGGTCCGGTATTGTCCGGCGACCTGTTGAACCTGTTCACGCTCAAGCATGTGCGCCACAAAAAGGCGCGCCCGAGCGACGTGGTGGGCGGCATGAAATATCTGATCAGCAACCGCTCGCTGAACGATTTCCGTTGCACCATCGGCACCCTGGTCGATGGCATCGGGGAAACCATTCGCATACCCCTGGAAGTCGCGGAGGCGTTGAACGTCTCCGAAGGGGATGCCATCGCCTACGCGCCGCTGTAAGGAAGGGAACGACCATGTACATTCGCCCCGTTATCCCGGCCGACATCGACTATTTGTGCACCATGGCCAAGAACTCCGGCGTCGGCGTCACCACCTTGCCGGACAACCGGCAAAAGATGCAGGCCAAGCTCGACAAGGCCGTGGCCTCCTTCAACAAGGAGCTGCCGGAAAAAGACCGTCTCTATCTGTTTGCCATGATCGACCCGGCCACCAAGGACATCGCCGGTATCTGCGCGCTGGAGGCGAGCATCGGCCACGACGACATCTGGTACAACTACCACGTCGGCAAGACGGTGCACTCGTCGAAAGACATCGGCGTGCACAAGATCACCCAGACGCTGTACCTGAGCAACGACCTGACCGGCAGCAGCGAAATCTGCACCCTGTTCCTGATGCCGGACTACCGCAAGAACCAGAACGGCCAGTTGCTGAGCAAGAGCCGCTATCTGTTCCTGGCGGAATTTCAGGAGCTGTTCGGCCGCACCATCATCGCCGAAATGCGCGGCTACAGTGATGAACAGGGTCAGAGCCCGTTCTGGGAAAGCCTCGGCCGACATTTCTTCCAGATGGAGTTCTCGGACGCGGATTATCTGACCGGGCTCGGCAACAAGGCGTTCATCGCCGAACTGATGCCGAAGTTCCCGATCTACGCGCCCATGCTCTCGCCCGAAGCGCAACGCGTCATCGGCCAGGTTCACCCGGACACCGAACCGGCGTTGGCGATGCTGCGTGCCGAAGGTTTCGACTTCAACGGTTATGTCGACATCTTCGACGGCGGCCCGACCGTATCGGCTCGCATCGCCGACATCCGTGCCGTCAAGGACAGCCGGACAATCGATGTCGAGATCCGGACCGACGCCCCCGAGCCGGACCTGACCCGCAAGGACGGTTTGACCCTGGTGTCCAACCGTCGTTTCGAAGATTACCGCGTGGTGCTGGTCAACAGCACCGCCCTCCAGGATTCCACCCTTCACCTGAGCGCGGCCCAGGCCGAGCACTTGAACGTCGACAACGGCGATTCAGTGCGAGCCGTCGCGCTGCGACCACGGAGATCGTCCGATGCCTGAACCCAGACTCCTGATCAACGGCCAGTGGCAAGACGGCCACGGCGACAACCTGCAATCCATCAACCCGATTTCCCAGGCTGTGGTCTGGGAAGGCAAGACCGCCAATGCCGACGACGTGGACGCGGCGGTCAAGGCGGCCCGTACCGCGTTCCGCGGCTGGAAAAAACATTCGCTGGATGAGCGCATCGCCATCTGTCGCCGCTTCGCCGAACAGCTGGAAGCGCATAAAGAAGACCTCGCCCGCGTCATCGGCTCGGAGACCGGCAAGCCGCTGTGGGAAGCGCGCACCGAAGTCGGCGCCATGATCGGCAAGGTCGACATTTCCGTTAAAGCTTATGAAGAACGCACCGGCGAGAAACACAGCGAATTGGCGGACGGCGAAGCCGTCTTGCGCCACCGCCCGCACGGTGTCGTCGCTGTCTTCGGCCCTTACAACTTCCCCGGCCACCTGCCCAACGGTCACATCGTTCCGGCGCTAATCGCCGGTAACGCCGTGGTGTTCAAACCGAGTGAACTGACGCCGAAAACCGCCGAGGAAACCGTGCGTCTGTGGCAGGCCGCCGGCCTGCCGGAGGGTGTCATCAACCTGGTGCAAGGCGCCAAGGAAACCGGCATCGCCCTGGCCGGCCACGCCGGTATCGACGGCCTGTTCTTCACCGGCTCCTCGCAGACCGGTGAACTGCTGCACAAGCAATACGGCGGCCAGCCGGGCAAGATCCTGGCGCTGGAAATGGGCGGCAACAACCCCTTGATTGTCGATACCGACATTGACGAGGACGCGGCCCTGCACCACGTCCTGTTCAGTGCGTTCATTTCCGCCGGTCAGCGCTGCACCTGCGCCCGCCGCCTGTTCATTCCCAAGGGCGAGCACGGCGATGCCTTCCTGAACAAGCTGATCGAGGCCTCGCGCAACCTGACCGTCGGCCACTACGACGCCGACGATCAACCGTTCATGGGCTCGGTCGTCTCCCTGGACGCCGCCGAGAACCTGCTCAAGGCGCAACAGGACCTGGTCGGCCGTGGCGGCAAGATCCTGCTGGAAATGACATCGGCCGAAGCAGGCACCGCCCTGCTGACCCCGGGCATTGTCGACCTGACCGATGCCAAAGACGTACCGGACCAGGAATATTTCGGCCCACTGCTGAGTGTTTATCGCTACGACAGCTTCGACGACGCCATCGAAGGCGCCAACGCTACCCGCTACGGCCTGTCCGCCGGCCTGCTTTCGAACGACCGGTCCAAGTACGAGCATTTCTTCGAGGAAATCCGCGCCGGTATCGTCAACTGGAACAAGCCGATCACCGGTGCGGCCAGCACCGCGCCGTTCGGCGGCGTCGGCGCCAGCGGCAACCACCGTGCCTCGGCCTACTACGCGGCGGACTACTGCGCCTACCCGATCGCCTCCATGGAAGCGCCGAAGATGGCGAAACCCGCCCAGACTTCACCGGGGATGAATCTATGACGTCGTTTGAAATGAACCTGGACGGGCTGGTCGGGCCGACCCACAACTACGCCGGCCTGTCCTATGGCAACATCGCCTCGCTGAGCAACGAAGCCGGTGTTTCAAACCCGAAAGAGGCCGCCAAGCAGGGCCTGCTGAAAATGAAGGCGCTGGCCGACATGGGCTTTCGCCAGGGCATCCTGCTGCCACACGAGCGGCCGGCTATCTGGACGCTGCGTGAACTCGGTTATTCCGGCACCGACGCGGAGGTCCTGGCCAAGGTGGCCAAACAGAACCCGGCGATCCTCAGTGCCGTCAGTTCCGCCTCCTGCATGTGGACGGCGAACGCCGGAACCGTTTCGCCGAGCGCGGACACGGCCGACGGTCGGGTCCACTTCACCGCGGCCAACCTGAACGCCAAGTTCCACCGCTCGATCGAGCACCCGACCACCACGCGGATGCTCAAGGCCATCTTCAGTAACGAGCAACACTTCGCGCATCACGACGCCCTGCCCGCCGTCAGCTTCTTCGGCGACGAGGGCGCGGCCAACCACACCCGCTTTTGCGGGCGTTACGACGAGCCGGGCGTGGAACTGTTCGTCTACGGTCAGGAAGCGTTCAACAACGACGCGCCGAGACCGACGAAGTTCCCGGCTCGTCAAACTCTGGAAGCAAGCCAGGCCATCGCCCGTCTGCACGGTCTGGACGAGAGCCGGGCCGTGTTCGCGCTGCAAAAGCCCGAAACCATCGACGCCGGCGTCTTCCACAACGACGTCATCGCCGTCGGCAACGGCAACGTCCTGTTCTACCACCAAGAAGCCTTCGACCGCACCGAGGCCGTACTGGACGAACTGCAACGCAAACTGGGCGATGTCGAACTGATCGCCGTTCGGGTGCCGACCGACGCGGTGTCGGTTCAGGACGCCGTGCGCTCCTACCTGTTCAACAGCCAATTGCTGAGCAAGGAAGACGGCTCCATGATGCTGGTCGTGCCGGGCGAATGTCGCGAGGTTCAACCGGTGTCCGACTATCTGGACCGGCTGGTCGACGACAAGACCAACCCGATCAACACCGTCCAGGTATTCGATCTCAAACAGTCCATGCAGAACGGCGGCGGCCCCGCCTGCCTGCGTCTGCGTGTAGCGCTGAACGAGACCGAATACCAGGCCATGGACCAGGGCGTGATCATGAACGACACCCTGTTCACCACCCTGAACGACTGGGTAGACCGGCACTACCGCGACAGCCTGACCCAGGCCGACCTGGCCGACCCGCAGCTGTTGATCGAAAGCCGCGAGGCGCTGGATGAGCTGACGCGGATTACCAAAGTCGGCAATATCTATCCGTTCCAACTCTAATTTGCCCCTCTCCCCCAGCCCCTCTCCCGGTGGGAGAGGGGTGTAGATAATCATGGTGAGCCTGTAGGAGCGTACGCTGTGCGCGACCCATCATGGTCTTTGACTCCCGAGTCGCGCACGGTGCGCGCTCCTACACGGCCTTTTCCATTGCATTGGTTATAAATTCAGCTATCTTTAAGTGATCGAAAACGAACGTGGTGACGTATGTCTGCTGTTTACCGGCAGACTCTCCAGCGAGTATGCCGTCACCGGAGGATACAGGATGTCATCGATCGATTGGCTGGCGGATGAAACCACCGGCAAACCCTCTGAAGCCGAACAGGGATGGCAAGTACTGGTCGTCGACGACGAACCGGAGGTCCATGCCGTCACCCGCCTGGCTCTGCGCCGATTCCTGTTTGAAGACCAACCCCTGGTCGTTCACACCGCGTCCAGCGCCGAAGAAGGCCTGGCCATCGCCCACAAGCTCGGCGACGATCTGGCCATGGCCATCATCGACGTAGTGATGGAAACCGAACAGGCCGGCCTCGACCTGGTGAAAGCCATCCGCGAGGAAGTCGGCAACCACATTACCCGCCTTGTCCTGCGCACCGGCCAACCCGGCAGCGCGCCGGAATCCGACGTGGTGCGCGATTACGACATCAATGATTACAAAGAGAAGACCGAACTGACCGCCCAGAAATTCCATACCATGATGTACGGCGGGCTCAGGAACTATCGGGATTTGAGGGTCATGAGGACCAGCCAGACCCAGCATTGATCGTTGCATGTAGGGCGGAAGAGCCGAAGGCGATATCCTCCGCTATCCGACCAGCCCCTGAATCCAGCGCTTGCCTCAGTTAGAAACGGCGGATGACGCTGTCGCCCGAAGTGTCGGACGACATCCGCCCTACCCGCAATTAATAATCGTCCGTTCCCTGAATCGAGAGCTTGGCCGCCTGACCGGTCAGATGGCCGGGGTCGGTTTCCTGATCCAGCTTGATCATCAGACGCAGGTCGTTCGCTGAATCCGCGTACGCCAGAGCGTCCTCGTAGGTGATTTCGCCCCGTGAATAGGCTTTGAACAACGCCTGATCGAACGTCTGCATCCCCTGCTCATTGGACTTGGCCATCAAGTCCTTCAACAGATGCACCTCGCCTTTGCGGATGTGGTCCGATACCAGCGGCGTATTCACCAGCACCTCGATGATCGCCTTACGGCCCTGACCATCCGGCGTGGGAATCAACTGCTGGGCGACAATGCCCTTGAGGTTCAAGGACAGGTCCATCCACAGCTGACGCTGCCGGTCCGACGGGAAGAAGTGCATGATGCGGTCCAGCGCCTGGTTGGCGTTGTTGGCGTGCAGGGTGGCCAGACACAGGTGACCGGTTTCGGCGAACGCCATGGCGTAGTCCATGGTTTCCTTGGTCCGCACCTCCCCGATCATGATCACATCCGGCGCCTGACGCAGGGTGTTTTTCAGGGCGACCTCGAAACTGTCGGTATCGATCCCGACTTCGCGCTGGGTAACAATGCTGCTTTCGTGCTGGTGAATGAATTCGATCGGGTCCTCGATGGAGATGATATGGCCTTTCGAATTCCGGTTCCGGTGACCGATCATCGCCGACAAACTGGTCGACTTACCGGTACCGGTCGCCCCGACAAAGAACACCAGACCGCGCTTGGTCATGGCGAGTTTCTTGATAATCTCGGGCAGACCCAGCTCTTCGACACGCGGAATCCGGGTTTCAATGCGACGCAGCACCATGCCGGCAAGGTTGCGCTGGTGAAACGCACTGACCCGGAAGCGGCCGATGCCCCGGGCGGAGATGGCAAAGTTACACTCCTGGGTTTCGGCGAATTCGACCCGTTGCTTGTCGGTCATGACGGACAGCACGAGTTCCCGGGTTTTCTCGGGGCTCAGCGGGTTCTTGGTCACCGGCACGATCTGCCCGTGCACTTTCATGCTCGGCGGCACCCCGGCGGTGACGAACATGTCCGAGGCCCCTTTTTCCACCATCAAACGCAGTAATCGATCAAATTCCATAGCCGTTTCCAGTTCTCATTGCTCCAGAGGTTGGTCTGGAGGCTTGGTCACTAATTGTGTTGTGCCAATCGTTTGGGTTTGTGCCTGTGGCACCTTTTATCCGGGTCCGATTGTGCCAGTCGTTTGTGTCTGTGCCTTCTACCCCTTTTGCTGGGTAGGCATCGTGCCTGTCGTTTGTATCTGTGCCTTCTACCTCTTTTACTGGGTAGGCATCGTGCCAATCGTTCGCGCCCGATGGCGGGTGCTCCCCCTGACGGACCGCTGCAAGTACTTCCATGTAAGCTCGACGGCCCGCATCCCTGCGGGCCGACGTCCGTCACGGGGACACCCGCCACCGTGCGCTTGTTATGTATTCACTTTGCAGTACAGCAAGTTCCGCCAATCATTAGTCAAGTAGGGTGGGCATTGCCCACCAGCTTTTGGTAAGCAACCCCAGCCTACACCATTCAACCGGGAGACGAGCCGGAGCCGAGTTATCCTTCCATGGTGGGCCGTGCCCACCCTACTCGACTGGCCGTTCATATCTCGGACGTTTCGGTGACACCGTTGTAAGCGACCGGTGGTGGGTGTGCGCCTGGCGGGCGTCGGCCCGCAGGGATGCGGGCCGCCGAGCCTACATGGACGTACTTGCGGCGAACCGCCAGGGGTACACCCACCACCGGCCGCGGACCCACGGCTCCCAAGCCAACCCAGCAAGAGTCAACCACAGCCACAAAACAATACCGGGCCTCAGAAACTCTCAGGCTGTTTGGCCTTCTCGCGCGCGATCTCCCGGGAAATCATGCCTTTTTGGACCAGGTTGGCGAGGCACTGGTCGAGTGTCTGCATGCCGACCTGGGCACCGGTCTGGATGGCCGAGTACATCTGGGCCACTTTGTCTTCGCGTATCAGGTTCCGGATCGCCGGGGTGCCGATCATGATCTCGTGTGCCGCGACCCGGCCGCCGCCGTTGCGCTTCAGCAGCGTCTGTGAAATCACCGCCTGCAGGGATTCCGACAGCATCGAGCGGATCATCGACTTTTCCTCGGCCGGGAAGACATCGACGATCCGGTCGATGGTCTTGGCGGCTGAGGTGGTGTGCAGGGTGCCGAACACCAGGTGGCCGGTTTCGGCGGCGGTCAGCGCCAGGCGGATGGTTTCCAGGTCCCGCAGCTCGCCGACCAGGATGATGTCGGGGTCTTCCCGCAGCGCCGAGCGCAGGGCTTCGGAGAAGCCGTGGGTGTCGCGGTGAACTTCGCGCTGGTTGACCAGGCACTTCTTGGATTCGTGCACGAATTCGATCGGGTCCTCGATGGTGAGGATGTGCTCGTACTTGGTCTCGTTCAGGTAGTTCATCATCGCCGCGAGGGTGGTGGACTTACCCGAGCCGGTCGGACCGGTCACCAGAACGATGCCGCGCGGCACGGAGGCGACGTCCTTGAAGACCTGGCCCATGCCCAGGTCTTCCATGGTCAGTACTTTGGACGGAATGGTCCGGAAAACGGCGCCGGAGCCCCGGTTCTGGGTGAAGGCGTTGACCCGGAAACGCGCCACGCCGGGCACTTCGAACGAGAAGTCGGTCTCCAGGAATTCCTCGAAATCCTTGCGCTGCTTGTCGTTCATGATGTCGTAGATCAGCGCGTGCACTTCTTTATGGGCCAGGGCCGGCAGGTTGATACGCCGGATGTCGCCATCCACCCGGATCATCGGCGGCAGGCCGGCGGACAGGTGAAGGTCGGATGCGTTCTGTTTCGCGCTGAAGGCGAGCAGTTCGGTAATGTCCATTCAGTTCCCCAATACTACGGTCGTTTCCGGGTGCGGCCTCCGTCTCTAGGCAACGGGTACTCGGCCTGACACATCCCGGACAGGAAAAGATACAATACTCAGGCAGCGCCAAAACAGTTATGCTCTCGGGTTTTGAGACACAGCCTGCAAAAGCCGCCTTAGAATTCGGTTGTCATTCAGTGTAACCGAAGGCGGCGGATTTGCGAGCGTGCGGCGCGACAACCCCAGCAACCTCGATGGACATCCAGTGAACAGCGAACCTCACGCCAACGCCATTGCCGACAATCTCGCCTCCGTAAAGGCCCGCATCCGTTCCGCCTGCGAACGCGCCGGCCGCTCCGCCGACGACGTCACCCTGGTCGCGGTCAGCAAAACCTGGCCGTTGGCGGACCTGCTGGCCGCCGTCTCCGCCGGCGCGACGGATCTGGGCGAGAACTACGTTCAGGAGTCGGTCGACAAGGTCGATGCCTGGAGCGGCCCCCGGCCGGTCTGGCATTTCATCGGGCCGCTGCAGAGCAACAAGACGCGGGCCATCGCCGAGCGTTTCGACTGGGTGCAGACCATCGACCGGCTGAAGATCGCTCGGCGTCTGTCCGATCAACGCCCGGAATCGATACCGCCGTTGAATGTCTGCCTGCAGGTCAATATCAGCCGGGATCCGGCCAAGTCCGGCGTCACGCCGGACGAGGTGACCGAACTGGCCCGGTCGGTGAGTGAACTGCCGCGCCTGCGACTCGCCGGTCTGATGGCGATTCCGGCGCTGGATCTGCCGGAGGCCGAGCTGAAAGCCCAGTTCTTGCAATTGAAAAGCCTGAGAGACACCCTTATTACAGACTTTCCGGACTGTCAGGCCCTGTCCATGGGCATGAGTCAGGATTTCGAGATCGCCATTGAGTGCGGTGCCACCCATGTCCGGGTCGGCAGCGCCATTTTCGGACAACGTCACCGCTGAATCGCCAGCCCAATACCGGCACAAAAGGAGAATCGCATGCACGACCCCACCATCGGCTTCATCGGCGCAGGCAACATGGCCGGCGCCATCATCGACGGTATGCTGGCCAGCGGTTTTCCCGCGGATCGGATCTGGATCTGCGATCGCAACGAGGACAAGCGCCAGGCGTTCGACCACAAGGGCCTGCACGCCACGGCGGACAACGCCACCCTGATCCGGGCCTGTGACATCGTTGTGTTGGCGGTGAAGCCGCAAGCGCTGAAGTCTGTCGTCGAGCCGCTGGCGTCCGAATTCAAGGCGCGCAACCCGCTGGTGGTCAGCGTCGCCGCCGGAGTCACCGCCGAGAGCATCGACCGCTGGATCGGCGGCGGTTTCGCCATCGTGCGGACCATGCCGAATACCCCGGCTCTGGTGATGACCGGTTCCACCGGCCTCTATGCCAACGCCCGCGTCAGTGACGGTGAGAAAGGCGCCGTGGAAAGCATTTTCTCCGGCATCGGCACGGCCGTCTGGGTCGACCGCGAGGACGATTTGCATGCCGTAACGGCCGCCAGTGGCAGCGCCCCGGCCTATTTTTTCCGCTTTATGGAAGCCATGCAGAAGGCGGCCGAGGCCCAGGGGCTGGACGCCGCGACCGCCAGCGCCCTGATCGCGCAGACCGCCCTCGGCGCGGCGAAAATGGTTCAGGAGACCGGCGAATCACCGGCCGAGCTGCGGCGCAAGGTATGCTCGCCCAAGGGCACCACCGAACAGGCCATCCTGAGTTTCGAGCGGGACGACATCGACGCTGTGGTGGCGCGGGCCATGGAAGCCTGTCACCATCGCTCGATCGAACTGTCCAAGGCACTGGCGGACTGACCGAACCGCCAGGCCGAATCACGCGTACGACTGTCATCTTCAAATAAAGGAGTCCCCCATGCTGGGCGAAATTCTGGTTCTGATCCTGAAAACGGCCTTCGCCATTGTATTGATCGCTTTGGTGGCCCGATTCCTGGCCCAGGTCGCGCGAGCCGATGTCTATAACCCGCTGGCGCAAACGGTCCTGAAAATCACCAATCCGTTCCTGATGCCGCTGCGGCGGATCATTCCGGGCTATGCCGGGCTGGATTTCTCTGCCCTGTTCTGCATCTGGGTCGGCCAGATCATCCTCGCCCTGATGATCTTCGGTTTGATGGGCACCAATCCGCTGGCCAACCTTGGCCAGATCGTCGTCTGGGCCCTCATCGCCGTGGCCGGCATCATCCTGACGGTGCTGCAGTGGAGCATGATCATCGTGGCCGTGGGCAGCTGGATCTCGATGGGCCAGCAAAACCCCCTGCTCGGCTTCATGGCGCAGATGGTCGAACCGTTCGTCGGACCGTTCCGCAAACTGAACCTGCAGGTCGGCATGCTGGATCTGTCCTACATCGTGGCCTTCCTGGTGCTGATCATCCTGCGTGATTTCATCCTCGGTCGAATGGTGTTGCCTCCCACCGGCTTCTACGAAGTCCTGAGATACAGCACCCGAGGCTTCAGTCCGTTCATCGGCCTCTGATCAGACGTTCACGGGCCGGCCCTCGCGCCGGTCCCGTCCCAGGCCCCAGGAAAGACCCTTCATGCCCACAGACATCCCGGCTGACAGCGTAGGTCTGATCAGCCCTCAAACAGCGACCTTCGATGAACCGTTGCCGTTGCGCAGCGGCCGGACACTGCCGTCCTATCAACTGGTGTACGAAACCTACGGCACGCTGAACGCGGACCGCTCCAACGCCATTCTGATCTGCCATGCGTTGAGCGGCCATCACCACGCCGCCGGCTACCACAGCATGGACGACCGCAAACCCGGCTGGTGGGACGCCTGCATCGGCCCCGGTAAGGTGATCGACACAAACCACTATTTCGTGGTCTCGGTCAATAACCTGGGCGGCTGTCACGGCTCCACCGGCCCGACCAGTATCGACCCGGCAACCGGCCGCCCCTACGGTCCGGATTTCCCGATCATGGCCGTACGCGACTGGGTGAAAAGCCAGGCCCGCCTGGCGGACCGGCTTGGCATCGAACGCTGGCACGCCGTCATCGGCGGCAGTCTCGGCGGCATGCAGGCGCTGCGCTGGTCGATCGACTATCCGGAGCGGATGCGCGGTTGCGCCGTTATCGCCGCCGCGCCCAAGCTCAGCGCCCAGAACATTGCCTTCAACGAAGTGGCCCGCCAGGCGATCGCCAGTGACCCGGACTTCCACCAGGGCTACTACATGGATCACGACACCCGTCCGAAAAAAGGCCTGATGCTGGCGCGCATGCTGGGTCACATCACCTATTTGTCGGACAGCGCCATGCGCGAGAAATTCGGCCGCGATCTGCGTTCGGGCACACTGAATTTCAACTACGACGTCGACTTCGAAGTGGAAAGCTACCTGCGCTATCAGGGTGAAAACTTTTCGGACCAGTTCGATGCCAATACCTATTTGTTGATGACCAAAGCCCTCGACTACTTCGACCCGGCCGCCGACCACGACAACGATCTGGCCCGTTGCCTGAGCCAAAGCCGGTGCCGCTTTCTGGTGGCCTCGTTCAGCACCGACTGGCGTTTCGCGCCGGACCGCAGCGAGGAAATCGTCCGCGCCCTGGTCAAGGCGCGGCGCCCGGTCAGCTACCTGGAAATCGACGCGCCACAGGGCCACGACGCCTTCCTGTTCCCCATCCCGGAGTACGTCGACCTGATCAAGGGCTTCCTGGGGTCGCTCGAAACCGGAGGTGCCGCTTGATGAGACCGGATCTGGACTATATTCAACGGTGGGTGAACCCCACCAGCCGGGTGCTCGACCTGGGCTGCGGCGACGGGTCCCTGCTCGCGCTGCTGCGCGACCACAAACAAGTGAGCGGCTACGGCCTGGAGATCGACACCGGCAACATCGTCGAATGCGTGCGGCGCGGCGTGGATGTCATCCACCGCGATCTGAACAACGGCCTGGACGACTTCGATGACCAGAGTTTCGACACCGTCATCATGAGCCAGTCGTTGCAGCAGACCACCAAGCCGGATCGCATCGTCGAGGAGATGTTGCGCATCGGGAGGGAGGCCATCGTCACCTTCCCCAACTTCGGTCACTGGACCACCCGGGCCTACCTGGGTTTTCGCGGCCGGATGCCGGTGTCGGAATCGTTGCCGTATGCCTGGTACGAAACGCCGAACATTCACTTCTTCACCTTTCGCGACTTCGAAGTGTTGTGTCACGAACGAGGCATTAAAATACTGGAAAGGACGGTGGTGGACCGGAACCACGAAGCCAACTGGAAGATCCGTCTACTGCCCAACTTGCTGGGCGAAATCGCCCTCTATCACATAACGAGGTGAGCATCATGAGAATCCATCGCGCCGCGATGCTGCTGCTCGGCCTGGCCATGACACTGGGTCTGGCCCATGCGGAACAGAAAGTGGAATTTCGCGGGCACGAGTTGCATTACATCGTGCTCAACAGCACCAACCTGTCTCCGGAGATCGCCAGCCAGTACGGCCTGCAGCGCTCCGGCCGAATGGCGCTGATCAATCTGTCCGTGCTCGAACAACAACCCGATGGCGTGGCCACGCCAGTCGAAGCCGATGTCTCGGTGCGGGTGCGCAACCTGATCGGCCAGGCGCAGGATGTGGATCTGGAGGTGGTGCGTGAGCAGAACGCCATCTATCACCTGGGCCAGGTGCGCATCGACGACCGCGAAATGCTCTGGTTCGACGTCACCGTCGACCTGCCGGACGAACCCGTCTTCGAATACAGCTTCAGTCAGGAAATGTGGGAGGAAGGTGAATGAGCCAATGGGTGCTGGCCTCCGGCAACGCCGGTAAGTTACGGGAATTCGGCCGCCTTCTGGAACCGCTCGATATCGAGGTGGTGCCGCAGAAAGAGCTGGGTGTGGTCGACGCCGACGAGACCGGCCTGAGCTTCATCGAGAACGCCATTCTCAAGGCCCGCCACGCCGCCGAGGCCACGGGCCTGCCTGCGCTTGCGGACGATTCGGGCCTGGAGATCGACGCCCTGAACGGTGCGCCGGGTATTTACAGTGCCCGGTACTCGGCGCTGATCGGCGGCGAGCACAATGACACCGCCAACATCGAGCGGGTGTTGAACGAGTTGAAAGACGTCCCGGAAGCCGAACGCACCGCTCGATTCCAGTGCGTGCTCGCGTTTATGCGCCACGCCCAGGACCCGACCCCGCTGATCGTCCAGCGCAGCTGGGAAGGCGTCATCCTGACCCAACCGGTCGGCGAGGACGGTTTCGGCTACGACCCCATTTTCTACGTGCCCGACCAGGGTTGCACGGCGGCGGAACTGGCGCCCGAGGTCAAAAACCGCCTATCGCATCGCGGCCAGGCCATGGCCGCCTTCCTGCCGTTGCTGGAGCAACGGCTGACCTCATGACCGTGCAACGGCCGCTGTCCGTTTATGTGCACGTGCCCTGGTGCGTGCGCAAATGCCCCTATTGCGACTTCAATTCCCACGCGCTGGATCCGGAGCTCATCCCCGAGGCCGAGTATCTGACCCGTCTGTTCGAGGACCTCGACCAGGACAGCCCGTTGGCTCAGGGCCGGCCGGTCACGTCCGTCTTCTTCGGGGGCGGTACGCCCAGCCTGTTGTCGCCGGACGCCATCGGCGCGATCCTGGAGCGGCTGGATCAGCGACTGGGGTTCGCGCCGGACTGCGAGATCACCCTCGAAGCCAATCCGGGCACCGTGGACGAGAGTCGCTTCAAGGGCTTTCGCGCGGCCGGTGTGAACCGGTTGTCGGTCGGCGTACAGAGTTTCCAGGCACACCACCTGCAGCGCCTGGGTCGCATCCACGACCCCGGCCAGGCCCGGCACGCCGTGGACAGGGCCCGCGCCGTCGGTTTCGACAACTTCAATATCGACCTGATGCATGGTTTGCCGGACCAAACCGAGACCGAAGCGCTGGACGACCTCGAACAGGCCATCGACCTGTCGCCCACCCATCTGAGCTGGTATCAGCTGACCATCGAACCGAACACCGAATTCTACCGCCAGCCACCGGTGCTGCCCCGGGACGATACCCTCTGGGCGATTCAGGAAGCCGGTGAGGCACGACTGGCGGACGCCGGCTACCGCCAGTATGAAGTATCGGCCTATGCCCGTCCGGGCCTGGCCTGCCGGCACAACCTGAACTACTGGGGTTATGGCGACTATCTCGGCATCGGGCCGGGCGCCCACGGCAAGGTCACCTGGCCGGCGACCGATCGGGAACCGGTCCGCATCGTGCGCACGCGTAAAACCCGGCTGCCCAAAGACTACCTGAACCGGGACCGGTTACTGGTGCGTCACGAGGAAACGGTCACGTCGGAGGATCGTCCGTTCGATTATTTCATCAACACCCTGCGTCTGGTCGACGGCATGCCGCAGGCGGACTTCGAAGCCGCGACCGGCCTGCCTTACAGTGATATAAAACCGACAGTGGACAGCCAGATCGAACGTGGACTGCTTCAAATTCACAGCGGTCGACTGAGCACAACGCCTCAGGGTTTTCTATACTTGAATGACATCCTCGCCGAGTGGTTGGCATGAAGACCCTGGCCCGTCACTTTTATTCCCTGCTGTTCTACCTGCTGGTGCCGGCGGTACTGGTGCGGGTCTGGCTGCGCGGCCGAAAACTGCCCGCCTATCGCAAACGAATCGGGGAACGCTTCGGCCATTGGCCCAAAATGCCGGAAGGCATGCTCTGGGTGCACACGGTCAGCGTCGGCGAAACCATCGCGGCCCGTCCGCTGATCGAACGCTGGCTGGAACGCCACCCGGACATCCCGGTCCTGGTCACCACCATGACCCCGACCGGCTCGGACACGGTCCGCGCCCAGTTCGACGACCGGGTGTATCACGCCTACCTGCCCTGGGACCTGCCGCACGTCCAGAAACGCCTGGTGCGCACACTGAAACCGCGTGCCCTGGTCATCATGGAAACCGAACTCTGGCCCAACCTGGTGCACCACTGCAATAAAGCCAAGGTTCCCGTCATGCTGGCCAACGGCCGGCTGTCGATCAAATCCATGCGCGGCTACCGCAAGCTGCGCTGGCTGACCCAGCCGATGCTGAACAGCCTGACCGGCATCGCTGCCCAGTACGCGCCGGACGCCGAACGCTTTCACGAACTGGGCGTGGAACAGGGTCGGCTGGAAGTGACCGGCTCGATCAAATTCGACCTGCCGCTGACGTCGGAACTGCACAGTCGCATCGAACAATACCGCCGGCAATTGCACGGTCGCCCCGTCTGGGTGGCCGCCAGTACCCACACCGGCGAGGATGAACAGGTTCTGGAGGTGCACAAGGCCGTCCGCACGCAGTTGCCCGATGCACTGCTGATCCTGGTGCCGCGCCACCCGGACCGTTTCGACACCGTCGCCGACCTGCTAGACCAGCACCGCTGGCGCTACAGCCGGCGCAGCCGCATCCAGAAACCGCGCAAGACCGACGCCGTCTTCCTGGCCGACACCCTGGGCGAACTGATGCTGTTCTACGGTGCCGCCCAGGCCGCTTTCATCGGCAACACCCTGAACGGCGGCGGCGGCCATAACCCGATCGAGCCGGCGGCCCTGGCGCGACCGGTGCTGATGGGGCCAAGCTATTTCAACTTCCAGTCCATCGTCGACGCCATGGCCAAAGACCACAGCGCCGTGATTGTCGAGGACACCCAGGAGCTGAGCAAACGCCTGATCGGCCTGCTCAAATCCCAGGACCTGCGCGATACCTTCGGGCAGCGCGCCTACCTCTTCTTCCAGCAGCAACAGGGCGCGCTCAAGCGGCTCGAAAACTGGATCGAGAAGCAACTGGAGCTGGATGCCGACAGCCAGGGCATCAGCAATTCAAAGGCCATTCGGCCGATCAATTCCTGAACCAAGATTCGGCGGTCGTACTTCAGTGGTATAACCCGCACCGGATACCAGGTAGACCCATACGGGGTCGCCGTGAACCCGTCCATGGGGGCTTGGCGGCAGCCATCCATGGCTGCCGACATCCCCGTATGGGTCTACCTGGCATCCGGCGCTAGTCACTATCCTCTGGTCACAATTTTATCCCTCTTCTTAGGGGGTGGGGACTGGCACGGCAGACAGCCCCTGAGGCGGGGGTAGCCCTCCCAGGGGATGTGGGCAGCAAGGATGCTGCCGTCAAGCCTCCATGGACGGATTCACGGCGGCCCCAGGGAGGGCTACCCCCGCCTCAGGGGCGAACCCAGCCACGGAACCAGCAACCTGCAGTCGAGCCAGACCACTGCCCCGGACAGATACCCACAAAAAAGCCGCCCTAGAGGCGGCTTTTTGATGTTCGCTTGAATCCCGGAGGATTCAGATCACTTCAACGTCGGAGGCTTGCGGGCCTTTCTGACCTTCGGTGATGGTGAACTGAACGGCTTGGCCTTCAGCCAGGGTACGGAAGCCGTCACCCTTGATGGCACTGAAGTGTACAAAGACGTCTTTGCCGCCTTCCACTTCGATGAAGCCAAAACCCTTGGTCTCGTTGAACCATTTTACTTTGCCGGTTTGTACGGACATGTGCGATCTCCTGAAGGACGCGTTTTAACAATGTGGCGCCACTGGCCCGGGCAACCCGAGCTTACGCCGCCGGGTAAAGATAACGTCTACTTACGCGCAACCTTTTCAGGGGAACTGCAAAGTCTCACCGGGTCTTGCTTATAAGTATTGCGAAAATCTTTAACAGCGATCACTTTAGCGCAGCGTTGCGGGATGTAAAGCATTTTTTCGTCTTACTTTCACGCCTCGCCAGGCCTGTCAACGCTACCCGTTCGGGCCACTTTCGGTCGATGCTCGGCCGGCCAGGTTTCTGTCGAAGATTCGGCCGGCCAGGGCTCCACCTTACACCCGAGTGTGGCGTGAAGCCGTGACGTTTCCATGACAAAACGGACCGTTCCGAATCACTCCATCCGGCCGCTGCGTGCCTGCTTTTCCCGCTGCACCCGGCGCGCCATCTTGCCGAACGACTTCCATTTCTCGCGCTGTTGCCAGGCGGTTCGGGACGCGCGCTCGGTCTCGCGCAACAGCTTCAGGTAACTCTGCAAGCGGCGCGGTTCCAGTTCGCCGGCCTCGACCGCCGCTTCCAGCGCACAGCCGTCATCGCCCTGATGATGACAGTCGTTGAATCGGCATTGACCCGCCAACTCATCGAGGTCGTCGAACAGCCGGTGCACGCCCTCGGTGGCATCGCCCAGGCGCAGTTCGCGCATGCCGGGCGTGTCCATCACCCAGGCGCCACCCGGCAACCGCACCAACTGGCGGGACGTGGTGGTGTGGCGCCCCTTGGCGTCGTCCTCGCGGATCGCCCGGGTGGCCTGGTCTTCCCGACCCATCAGGGTGTTGGTCAGCGTCGACTTGCCGACCCCGGAGGAGCCGACGAAGGCCAGGGTCCGGCCGGCCAACAGCCAGGGCGACAGGGCCTCCCGAATACCGTCGTCCAGCGCGTTGAGCACCACCACCGGCACATCGGTACGGATGCTCTGGGCGCGCTGGCGGTAGGCCTCGGGGTCGTCACACCGGTCCGCCTTGGTCAGCACCATCACCGGGTCGACACCGGCACTGAACGCCAGCGCCAGATAGCGCTCCAGACGCGACGGATTGAAATCGGCGTTGCACGAGGAGACAACGAACAGGGTGTCGAGATTGGCCGCGATCAACTGCGGTTTGGGATTGCTGCCGGACGCGGTCCGCTTCACCAGGCTCTGGCGCTCCAGCATTCGCATCGGCCGCGAAGCGTCGTCATACAGCCAGAGCCAGTCGCCCACGGTGGGGCGTTCATCCGGGGTGGCTTGCAGCCATTGACCGGTCAGGTCGAGCGCCTGTTCACCGGCCTCGGTCAATACGATCAGTCGATCGCGATGGACGGCCGCGACACGCGCCGCCCGGCCCTGTTCCAGGTCGTCCAGAGACAGTTGTTGCATGAATACGGGGTGCCAGCCGAGTTCGGCCAGCGAGTAATGCGATGATGACATCGGTCTGTCCTTTACTGGGTCCGGGCCATGACACGGCATGACCCGGGACAATCGGTTCCCGGGCACACCACTGCGGCGCACCCGAGTCTTTATCGAACGTCAGGACAGGCGGGGTGGAGCGTTACACTCCTTGGAGGCCTTCGACGGAGGTCGAAGAACTTAGGACTGGGGAGAGCGAGCGCGCCTTATACCCGGCCTGCCGATACGGCAATCGGCGAAGCGGTGTGAATGATGGCTGTCATAATGGCTCTCCTTTTCTGGAATGGGTCCGGAGCCTGCGCTCCAGACCTGAAAGTGTGCACCGAGGCGGTGATCCGCGCAAGCGTTCTCAGACCTTGAGGCCCAGCACCTGGACGACGGCGCCCATCCCGGTGTGTCCCCGGCCTTCGATCACCGGGCGTTCGACCGACTGAATCTCATCCAGGTGAAGCCCTTCGAGTTCGGTCCGCAGTTCGGCCTCGGTCATCATCAGATCGGCGTTCGGCGGTCCGCCGGTCCCCAGCTCCAGCTGTTCCGGACGATAGGCTTCGAGAACGAACAGGCCGCCGGGTTTCAGTGCGGCGAACACCTGTTGGTGCAGGCGCCGGCGGGCATCGGGCGGCAGGTGGCAGAAGATGGATACGATGCCGTCCCATTGTTCATGTCCGAGCGAATAATCGGCCAGGTCCGCCTCCTCGATTCGGATCGAGACACCGCGGGAATCGGCCAGGCGCCCGGCCTTGGCCAACCCCACCGGTGAGCTGTCCACGGCGGTGACATTCAATCCGCGCTGCGCCAGATAAACGGCATTGCGGCCCTCCCCCTCGGCGAGACACAGCACACGCGCGCCGTCGGCGAACAGGTCCGCCTGTCGTCGAAGATAGTCGTTGGGTTCGGTGCCGTAGACATAGTCGTCACCGGCATATCGGTCATCCCACATCGCAAAACCTCATAACGGATTCGAATAAATCAATGGAGACAGCCTCCCGATGCTTCAACCCTGTAAACTGTGCCGTCTGTGATCCAGGACTGAGGCAAGCGTGCAAATCTGCTGATACAATGCCCGCTTTCGCACCGTGGACGAGCCGCTTAGACGGCCCAAACGGCAGTATATCAACCGAAAGATGGAGCCCTGGATGAAAGGACACCTGACCCGCTTTGCCCTGGCCGCCTCGCTGACGGCGGCCATCGCCACCCCGGCCTCGGCCTTCGATTTGTTCGGCCTGTTCTCGAATGACGAGAACACCCTGGAAGCCATGCTGGAAACCGTTCCCGCCGATACCCCGATCTTCGCCGCCGGCCACGCGGACAGCCGGATGGGCCGGTTCAGCGACAACATGATGATGCCGTACACCGAGTCGGACATTCGCGATCTGAAAACCCTGCTCGAATCCGAGGCCGACCTGGACTCCCCGGCGATGGCGCTGTTCGTCTGGTGGCTCGACGACTACATGACCCATCTGTCGGACGGCTACCAGGCCCTTATGGACCGCTATGGCATGAAGGAAGACGGCGCCGCCCTGTTCTTCCTGGACGGAGCCATGCCGGTCGTCCGTTTCGCCCTGGAAGACGAGGAAGCCTTCCGCACCCTGCTGTCCGACGCCGAAACCGAAAGCGGCGCCGAGTCACGCACCACCGAGGTCGACGGGGTTTCCGTTCAACTGTGGCGGCTGACACCTCCGGGAGAAGAACTGTCGGCCGACCTGGCGGTTGCCGTCAATGAAGGGGTCGCCACCGTGTCTCTGTTCAACGGCCAGGACACCCAGGACATGATGGCCCGTCGACTGGGCTTGTCTGACATCGAGCAGTCCATGGCCGACGCCGGCACCTGGGACGCTTTGGGTGAGACCTACGGCTTCGACGAAAAGACCCGCATGTTCATCGACATCGCCAATGTGGTCGAAAGCATCCTGCAACCGGAAAACACCGCATTCGGCCGCGACCTGTCCCGCCTGGCACCGGACGTCATGGCCGACGCCGGCGGTTCGCTCGACGCCACCTGCCGCGCCGAAATCGTCGATCTGGCGCGTCAGGCGCCCCGTCTGGTCGCCGGCAACAATGCCCTGGAAGTCAGCGGCGACACCCTGAGCCAGAGCGTGCGACTGATCTGGGAAATCAACAACAGCCAGGTCACCGGTGAGCTGCAGAAGCTGTCCGGTTCCCTGCCCGACTACGCCGGCGACGCCTCGGACAAGCTGTTCGCCCTGGCCCTCGGTCTCGACGTGAACAAGCTGGCTCCGGTAGCCACGGCCCTGTGGACCCAGTTCACCAACGCCGACTTCGAATGTCAGCAGCTGATCGACCTGCAGACGCAAGCCCAATCCACCAACCCGGCTATGCTGGGTATGGCCAGCGGCATGGCCCAGGGCGTCAAGGGCATCGGCGCGGCGCTGTACTCGGTCGAAGCCGACCCATCCAGCCCGGCCGGAATCACCGGTTCCGCCCTGATCAGCCTGAGCGCGGAAAGCCCGGAAACCATCGCCGGCCTGATCACCACCAGCGTGCCGGGCATGGCCGGTTTGAGCATCCCGAGCAACGGCGACGCTGTTCAGGTGCCGACACCGCTGCCGAGCCCGACCGTGTACGCGGCCATCAAAGGCAAACACCTGGTGGTCTATACCGGCGACCCGGCCAAGTCCGCGGCCGACACCCTGGCCAGTGAAGCGCTGAACACCCGGGGCGTCACCTCGGCGGCCTTCAACTACCAGCGTTTCGGGCAGGCGGCGCTGGATGCCCTGGATACGATGCCCAATGCGGCCGGCCTGAGCGAGTTCTCACCGGACGGCAACTGCAGCGATGTATACGCCGGCGTGATCCAGCTCGCCCAACTGCCGATGGAGCTGACCTACCAGGACGACTATACCGATCGCGGTTGGGAAGCGCTGATCGACGTCGATGTCCAGGCGGCAGACAACACCCGTGTCACGGTCGAGAGCGGTACCTACACCACCGAGACGCTCGACTACGACTGCAGCTGGTTCGGCTCCGGCCAGGAGACCTTCAAGAGCGACGGTACCGGTGCCTACACCGAACAGGACGGCGCCGGTCAGTGCGACCTCTACCGCATCGAATACGAATGGGAGCAGGAAGGCGCCAGCCTGTCCCAGGCGGTCGTTCGCGAGCAGAGCCGCGACAGCTGTGACGCCGAGTGGACCGACGTCGAGGCGGAAAGCTACGAATGCACCGTCCTGGGCGAATCCGACGGCGGATTCTATTGCCTGTACAACTTCGACGGTGAAGCCACACTGATGCGCTACACCCGCAACTGAAGCCCCCCCGGCCCCCGGTTCCGCCGGGGGCTTTTCGCATGGCTTAATTCGCGAAGCACTCCACCAGATCATCCAGCACCCGCCGCGTGCGCAACGGCAGATACCGCTTGCTCGGATAGAGCGCATTCAACGCCACCTCTGGCCCCCTGAACGCCGGAAACAACGGCACCAGATGCCCCTGTTGCAAATCGTCCATCAAATCCAGCCGGGACTTGTAAATAATGCCGGCCCCCTCCAGGGCCCATTGATGTACCAGGGCACTGTCATCGGCCCGCCGGTCTCCCTCGACGCGAACCTCATGCGTTTTCCCGTCCCGCTGAAAGGTCCAGGTCGTGCGCGGCCGGTGGTTGCTGTAGAACGTCAGGCAATTGTGGTGAGCGAGTTCACGCGGATGTCGGGGCGTGCCGTGTCGGGCCAGGTAATCGGGCGAGGCACAGGCGACCTGTTCGCTGACGGTCAACCGCCGGGCAATCAGACTGGAATCCTGCAGGTCACCGTAGCGCAGCGCGATGTCGACGGACTCCCGGGTTAGATCGTGCAAGGCGTCCGAAACATGCAGCACCAATCGCAGGTCCGGGTGACGCCCGAGACAGTCGTCCAGCCAACCGCTGAGCCAGGTTCGCGCCAGATCGGTGGGCGCGGATAAATGAACCTCCCCGCTGACCGTCCGGCTTCGGGCCCCGATCAGTGCCTCCCCGTCCGCCAGCATACCCAGCGCACCGCGACCATGTTCGGCAAACACCTCCCCTTCCGGGGTCAACCGCAACGACCGGGTGGAGCGTTCGAACAAACGCACATTCAACTGCGCCTCCAGCCGCTTCAGGGCGGCACTGGCCGCCGCCGGCGTCAGGTTCAACTGCCGGGCCGCGGCGCTCAAACTCCCCGCCTCGGCGGCGCGCAGAAACAGATTCACATCGGTCAGGCTGTACATTTTCAAATGTCCATTGAAAGTACTGTTGATTTCAATGCCATTATCAAATCCAGTTAACCCGATCACAATAGCCTCGTCATTCACCGACGGGACCACACCATGCCCAACCCGCACCACACTCTCGCCCGGGACAGCGCCGTATCGGTACTGAACCGAGCCCGGGTCCTGGCCGTAAAAGCAGCCACCCACTGCCATAGACAAAACCTGGATCCGGTCGATCTGCTCAACGCCCGGCTCGCACCCGACATGCTGAACCTGGATCGCCAGTTCCAGATACTGACCAGCGGCGCACGCGGCAGTGTCATCCGCCTCGCGGGCGGGTCACCGCCGACGCCGGAGGCACCGGACTACGCCGTATTCAATCGCGGCGATGAGCGGGATTTCCGCGAACCGGCCCGGGATTTCGACACCATCGAATCGGATTTGAAACGCGCCCTGCGGGACCTGGAACGGCACTCAGCCGAACCAGACTTCGATGTTGAAACGCGCCCTATCGACGTCCAGTGGCGTGGCCGAATTCGGCGTTTTAACGCCCCTGACTTTGTAATGCGCTACGTTATCCCCAACCTGTACTTTCATCTGAGCATGATCCACGCGCTGCTCAGGCACCAGGGCGTGCCACTGGGCAAGGCGGATTTCGAAGGACCGCCCAGCTACCGGATTGTCTCAGCCATCGAACCAACGGAGCCTCACGATGATTGATCTCTACTACTGGACCACCCCGAACGGCCACAAGATCACTCTCTTCCTGGAAGAAACCGGATTACCGTACAAGGTGATACCGATCAACATCGGCCGGGGTGACCAGTTCGAACCCGAGTTCCTCAAACACTCGCCCAACAACAAGATCCCCGCCATCGTCGACACAGAACCGGAAGATGGCGGCGAGCCGGTATCGGTCTTCGAATCCGGCGCCATCCTGGTCTACCTGGCCGAGAAAACCGGCCAGTTCATCGGCGAGACCCCACGCCAGCGACTGGACGTCATGCAATGGCTGTTCTGGCAAATGGGCGGCCTCGGCCCGATGGCCGGGCAAAACCACCACTTCAACGCCTACGCGCCAACGCAAATCCCCTACGCCATCGATCGCTACGTCAAGGAAACCGCCCGCCTCTACGCGGTTATGGACAAACGACTCGGCGAGCAACCCTACCTGGCCGGGGACTATTCCATCGCCGACATGGCCAGCTACCCCTGGGTCGTGCCGCACGAACGCCAACAACAGAGCCTCGACGACTTCCCCAACCTCAAGCGCTGGTACAACGCCATCGCCGAACGCCCGGCCGTGAAACGCGCCTATGCCCTGGCCGAGGACATCGCGCCGCCTAAGAAAGACGGCTTCAGCGAGGAGGAAAAACAGGTACTGTTTGGGCAGGATGCATCGCGAGTGCAACGCTGATAGCTGGTCGGCAAAACATGGAGCCCAGTCGATAGTACATTGCCAAAACCCGCACCGGCTGCCGGGTAGACCTATTCGGGGTCGCCGTGAACCCATCCATGGGGGCTTGACGGCCGCCGTCCGGGCGGCCGACATCCCCGAATAGGTCAACCCGGCACCCGGCGCTAGCCTGATGCCCCCTACCCCCTCATGGTGCACTTACCCACACAATCTGTGGATAAGGCTGTGATTAGCCTTGGGAGAAGCCGATCCGGCGCGCTTTTGGCGCACTTCTCCAAAAGGCGTTAAAAAACAATCAGTTATAGTTCACAGTTTTGCGGTCTGACACAGTTCTGTCATACCGACGTCATAGACTTCGAAGCCCCATTTCAAGAAGTCTATGCCGCTTATGACCGCTCACACTCCAAATTCCTCATTTTTGTCGGCCAAAACCGGTTATGCCACGTCGCCCCGCCCGAGCCCGAACCGCAAGCCGGTCCTGCCCAGCGTCTGGCGACGCGTACTGATGGCGTTGATCGCCCTCGGTGGGTTGGCATTATTGGTTTCCGCCCTGGACTCGCCTGTCATGGAGCAGATCACAGGCACCGTTCACATCGACCAGGACATCGGCAAGGACACCACCTGGCACGCCAACCGCACCTATGTGCTGGAAACCGATGTCTTCGTACACGGCGGTGCCCGCCTGACCATCGAGCCCGGCACCCGGATCCTCGGCGAACACGGCTCGTCGCTGATCGTCGCCCGCGAAAGCCAATTGATCGCCCGGGGCACCCGCTCGGCTCCCATCGTCTTCACCAGCGCCCAGGATGTGGGTGAGCGTGCCAGGGGTGACTGGGGCGGAGTGGTCCTGCTCGGCGAGGACCGCACCAACGAAGCCTTCGCCCGCGTGGAAGGTGTGGACGGCCGGGACATTCGCGGCCATTTCGGCGGCCAGGTCGAGGAAGGCAGTTGCGGCGAGTTGACCTTCGTACGCATCGAATACGCCGGTTACGAGGCCTTTCCGGGCAATGAATTGAACGGCCTGACCCTGGGCGGTTGCGGACCGGACACCGTGCTGGAGCACATTCAGGTACACAAGGCGCTCGACGACGGCATCGAATTCTTCGGAGGGTCGGCCAGCATGCGTCATGTGCTGATCACAGGCGCCCGCGACGACAGTCTGGACTGGGATCTGGGTTGGAACGGCCGGGTACAGCACTTGATCATTCAACAGCATACCGGTGAAGGCGACCGCGGTTTCGAAGGCGACAATTCACCGGAGCGCGACGACGCCCGGCCTCGCTCCACGCCTGAATTCAGCAACGTCACCCTGATCAGCAACAGCGGCGAACACACGGCCATGGTGTTGCGCAGCGGCACCGCCGGTCGCTTCGGTAACATCCTGATCGCCGGCTACGGTACGCACCCGATCGACCTGCGCGACCCGCTGACCGGGTCGCTGCTGGAGCACAACCAACTGGCGTTCGACTCGCTGCTGATCGAGAGTTCCCGGAGTATCGAACAGATTTGGCCGGCCGAGACGGGAGAGAAGAACAACGATGCCGGTGTCGACGAGGCCACCGTGTTCGCGGCCCCCACCCAGACCGCCGAGAAGCTGTTCACCCAGAACGCCCGCAACCCGCGCCAGCCGGTTTTCCGGCCAGGCATGCAGGCGTATCGCGAACAGGCCAGTTGGCCGAGCGACAGTGATTTCTGGGACCGAAGCGCCACCTATTACGGTGCCGTGGATCCGCAGGTGTCGAACCCCTGGTATCTGGGTTGGACGGATTTCAGCGAGAACTGAGGTTGGGTTGTGATGTTGGATTACGCCTTCGATAGCGCGCCAGCGCGTAATCCACCCCCCCCGCCCGGCCTTATTCAACACCCGGCAATGCCGACGCATCGCCGGTTTCAATGGCCGACCGGATCTGGGCCGCCAGCCCCTTGGCCTGGCGAATTTCACCGCGCGTCATCCCGGCGCTCAGCATCGGACGCAATGCGATGGCGGAGCTGTTGCCGGCTTCCGCCGCCAGGTCGTTCCAGGCGTAGGCCCGCACCAAGTCGACCGAGACGCCTTCGCCGGTGTAGTACATATACGCCACGCTGTACTGGGCATGATCGTGCTCATGCAAGGCCGCCTTACGGAACCAGCGGAAAGCTGTGGGAAAATGACGCTCGACAATGAGTCCTTCGTAATACAGTTCGCCCAGGTTGTTTTCGGCGATCGAGTATTCCTGTTCCGCCGCTTTTCGGTACCAGTGCAGTGACTGATCGAAATCCTGCACCACGCCGAGACCCGTCTTGTACAGATAGGCCAGGTGATTCTGTGCCGGCGAATACCCCTGCTCCGCTGAACGCACAAGCCATTGCGCCGCTGTGTCGTAATCCGTCTCAACGCCGACTCCGTCGTAATACAGCAGGGCCAACCGGTACTGGGCATTGTCGTGTCCCTGTTCGGCGGCCAGACCGTACAGCCGGTGGGCCTGCTCGATGTCCTGCTCGGTCCCCAGACCGTACGCATAGGACCACCCCAGGTTGAACCAACCGTCGATGTGGTCCTGCTCCGCGGCTTTTTTGAACCAGCCAAACGCCTTATCGTGGTCCTGCTGAACGCCCCGACCGTCCTCATACATCAAGCCGAGGGCATTCTGGGCATCGGCATCGCCCCGAATCGCGGCCTTGCGATACCAGTTCGCGGCGACACTCGGGTCGGCGTCGACGCCATAGCCGTTTTCGAACATCCAGGCCACGTTGTATTGGGCGCCCAAATGGTCCTGTTCCGCTGCCAATTGCATCCACAACACGGCTTCTTCGTAATCGGCCTCCACCCCCGCGCCTTGCAGGTACAGCACGCCCAAGGCGTTCTGGGCCGCCGAATGCCCCTCGCGAGCCGCCCATTCGTAGTGGTCGAAGGCGGTTTCCAGGTTTTCCTCGACACCCTCGCCGTTTTCATAGAGCAAGCCAAGGTGGTAGTGGGCCTCGGCGTAACGCTGCCCGGCCGATTGGCTCAGCCAGTGCGCGGCTTTATCGAAGCTCTGCTCCACTCCGTCGCCCCAGTAATACATCATGCCCAGATTGTCCTGGGCGACGGCATCGCCCTGCTCGGCCGCCGCCCGGTAGAGCTCGACCGCCCGTACCAGGTCCTGTTCAACGCCATAGCCCGATTCATAGAGCACACCCAGGTTGTTTTGTGCCGACGCATGGTTCTGGCGCACCGCCTTTTCGTACCAGCCGGCGGCCGCGATCAGATCCTGGGGCGCGCCATCACCAAAGTGATACAGATAACCCAGGGTATATTGGGCATCGGCATCGCCTTCCTCGGCCAGAATGCGAGTCCGGTGGAATTCGCTGGAATAGTTCGGATCGATGGCGGATTCGGAATCGGCTTGCGGTTCATCCGATTGGGGCGGCTGGGTGGTCGCGCATCCACCGAGTATGAGGGTCGACGCGGCGCACCACAGAGTGACGGAACGGAGATTCGGGAAAAACGGAGATTTTGAATAAGGGGACGGCATGGGATCTTCCCTTGTGACTGCGGATAAAAAAGCTACCACAGCCTTAGGCGGAGTGCGACGCCCCTCACTCGTGAGGTGCGCCGAAGCGAATCTCCTCCCCATTGCTCAGAATCAACCGCACATCCGCCGACCGCCCTTCGTCATCGAGCGCCACATATCCCAGGCTGCACTGATTCACCAGCAGGCGTCCGCCCATTCCTTCCGGGTAACGCTTGCGGATCGTCATGCGACGGCGTTTGGTGAACCAGTTCAACGGTGAGCCGGGCCTGAACAGCCAACGGTCCAATCGATCGAACCGGGGCAGCAGTTTTTCCGGGAAGGTGTTGCGCAAACCGCTGCAGGTGATCTGGGTGATCTCCGGACTGCTCTTGCTGTGTTTGATGCCGACGTCGTATACGAAGGAATAATGCACGTCGCCGCTGAGGATGGTGAAGTGCTTGGGTGTCCGGGCGTGCTGGAAGATATTCAGCATGACGTTGGCCGCTCCGGGGTGGGCCATCCAGTTCTCCGCATCCACCATCAATGCCTTGCCTAAAAAGGTGAAAACACGCTGGACCGTCTCGATCAGTTTGACGCCGAATACAGGCGCCGCCGAGACCATGATCACGGCGCGTTCGTGAATCAGGTCCTGCTGCAGCTCGGTCAGCGCTTCCCAGTCCATCAACCCGGACGGTTTGCCGGGGCTGGATTCCGAGCGCCAGCGCCGGGTACGGGTATCGAGCACCAGCCATTTGGGGTCGGTCGGCAACCGGTAATGCCACTCCTCCCAATCCAGCAAGGCGTCGATGGTGCGGTCGTGAACCGCCTCGTTCAGTTCGCCGTCCTCGCTGGCCGACTCGAACAGGGGCGCGATGGTCTCCGTCAACAGAGGTTTCAGTCGCTCCGGGTCGTTGCCCCACCCCTGGCACAGCCCATAGGCCAGCAGAGCGTTGCCGATGATGCGCCTGGAAAACGGATGGCCATAGGCGGCTTCCTCCCAGCCCCGGGTCAGGTTCCAGTCGTCGGTGATGTCGTGGTCGTCGAATATCATGTACACCGGCACATGAGCCAGCGCCCGGTGAATAGCCGGCAAGGACCGTTCGAACCCGGCCAGGTTACCCAGCTCGCGCTCGTATTCGGCTTTGTCCCGGTCTTCCAGGCGTGGAGCGGTCCGGTCCAGCAACGGCCAGAGCTGAGGCGACCAGACCAGCAGGTACATCGCCAGCATTTCGGAGAGGGTGATCAGATGGTTGCGGGCCGACACCGCGGTGAAGATCGGCTTGCGCACGCCGCCGAAGAAGAGGTCCTGCAGCAGTCGGTTTTCGCGCGTACTGGGCAGCAGGGACTCGCGGTGATAATAGGTGAACGCGCTGACGAACAACCCCTGGCTGTCGTTGGTTTCCGCTTCCTGCCAGCGCTCGTCGTACAACCCCAGTCGGCGAATGACGTCATGGATCAGCCGCAACATCGGGCCGGCGACATCGTCGGCGTAGATCTGGTCACCGGTGAGCATCAGCAGCGACGGACGGGCTTCGGCTTCCGTCAAACCGCCTTCGATGCGCCGGTCCACCTGGGCCAGGGCGTCGTCTCCGGCGTAATGCGGTTTACGGCAGGAACCGTGCAGGAATTGTCGCAACCGGGTGTGGACAGCCACCGTCGGCCAGGGTTGGCCCGGGTACAACAAGTCGGGCACCAATTCCGACAGCGGGCGAGTGCCCGAGCCGGCCTTGAGCTGCAAGTCGTATCCGATGAGGTCGCCGTCGGCGGCGTTCAGCGGCACCTCGATCAGATGCAGCCAGGCTTGCCGACCCACCCGGATGGACCGGGTGCAGGTCGCCAGGTCGAGCTTGTCCAGCACCGTTTCGTCGGTACCCGGGTGCAGCACGATCCGCCCATACAACGGAGCCGAAGTCGCCAGCCACAGCACCAGGCGATCGGTCTGCAGCCGACGCACCATGGGCCCGGCCAGGATCAAAGGCAGGTTGGTCGGTTCGGGTTCGACAGGTGCGAAGGTCAAGGGGTGTCCTTAGATTGAATCCAATCATCGTTCAGAGACTCATTCAAGCCTACCGACGCGCACCCAAGCGTACCAGCACTCGAGCGTAAAGGCTGCGTCATCACCATTGGGTCACGGTTCCGACATCTTAATGTCAAACAGCGGTAACACAACTTCGGAACACTCGTCCCCCGCTTACCCGCATCCTTCAACGATCCGTGATACAAAAAGGACAGGACCATGCATGACGATAACAACAAGCCGGTCGAGTTCGACCGCCTGATCGACAAAGCCATTTCCCGCCGCAGCCTGATCAAGGCTGGTGGCGCCGCCGGTGCCGCGACCTTTCTGGGCGGTGCCTCGCAACTGGCCATGGCCGTGAGCCAGGCGACCACTCTGATGGGTTTCGAGAACATCCCGACCAGCACGGCGGACGAGGTCTCTCTGCCGGCCGGTTATACCTACGACATCCTGATGTCCTGGGGCGACCCGGTTCTGGATGGCGCGCCCAAATTCTCCCGCTCCAACAGCGCCGAGGACCAGGCCGGCCAGTTCGGCGACAACACCGACGGCATGGAGCTGTATCACGTCACCCGTGCCGACGGGTCCATCGACCCGAACCACGCTGTGTTGGCCGTGAACAGCGAATACTACAACGACGAATTCATCTTCGAGCACGGCGAAGCCGCCAAGACCGCTGAAGACGTGCGCAAGGGCATTTACGCCCACGGCATCACCGTTGTCGAGGTCGAGCGCAAGCGCAACGGCACCTGGCAGATCAAAAAAGGCGCGCCGATGAACCGCCGCCTGCACGGCTACGCCGAGTTCGAACTGACCGGTCCGGTCGCCGGCAGCGATTACGTAAAAACCAATGCCGATGCCACCGGCCGCAAGGTGCTGGGCACCTTCAACAACTGCGGCGCCGGTCGCACGCCCTGGGGCACCTACCTGACCTGCGAGGAAAACTTCAACGGCTACTTCGGCGCGCCGGAAGGCACTGCGCTGACCGAGGCCCACAAGCGTTATGGCCTGAGCAAAAACGGCTTCGGCTACAACTGGTGGCCGCATGAGGACCGTTTCAATCTGGCCAAGGAACCGAACGAGCCGAACCGTCACGGCTGGATCGTCGAGATCGACCCGATGGACCCGACCTCCACCCCGAAAAAGCGCACCGCCCTCGGCCGTTTCAAACACGAAAACGCCGCCATGACCATCAACAAGGACGGTCGTGCCGTGGTCTATATGGGCGACGATGAGCGCGGTGAGTTCATCTACAAGTTCGTCTCCCGCGACACTTACGACGCCGACAACCGCGAACGCAACATGCGCTTGCTGGAACAGGGCACGCTTTACGTAGCCAAGTTCCACGACGGCGGCATGGGCGAGTGGATTGAGCTGAGCTACGGCCGTAACGGCCTGACCCGGGAGAACGGGTTCGAGAGCGAAGCCGATGTTCTCGTCCGCGCCCGAGCCGCCGCCACCTTCGTCGGCGCCACCACTATGGACCGCCCGGAATGGGTCGCCTGCCACCCGTCCTCGCCGATGGTGTTCTGCACCCTGACCAACAACAAGAACCGTGGCGTCAAGGACAACCAGCCGGTTGGTGGCCCGAACCCGCGCGCCGAAAACCACTTCGGCCAGATCGTGCGCTGGATGCCGGAAAACCGCGACCACAGCTCCGACCGCTTCGGCTGGGACCTGTACGCCGTCGCCGGTAACCCCGAAACCCAGACCGGTCTGTACGCCGGCAGCGACAACGTCACCGCCGAGAACATGTTCAACAGCCCGGATGGCCTGGTGTTCGATCAATTCGGCCGCCTCTGGATCCAGACCGACGGCAACTACTCGAACGAAGGCATTTTCGCCGGTCAGGGCAACAACCAGATGCTGTGCGGCGACCCGGTGACCGGTCACATCCGCCGCTTCATGGTCGGCCCTCAGGGCTGTGAGATCACCGGCATCACCTTCTCCGACGATCACCGCACGGCATTCGTCGGCATTCAGCACCCGGGCAATGCCTGGCCAAACACCGACAAAGACGGTGTACCGCGTTCCTCCATCGTCGCGATTCGTCGCGAAGACGGCGGCATCATCGGCGCCTGATCGGTACGCGATCGCGTAAACAAAAAAACCTCCCGGTCGGGAGGTTTTTTTTGCCACCAACAAGGTTTAGATCAGACTGTCCAGATCCACGTCGACCAGGCTTTCAAACGCAGGCTTGGCGAAGTAATAGCCCTGATACAGGTCGATTCCCAGCCCTTCGAGAAACCCGAATTCCTCCCGCGTTTCGACGCCTTCCGCCAGCGGTTCCACCCCCAGGTCGCGCAACATCTTCACCGTCGACGCCAGAATGATTTGCCGTTTTTTATCCCGGTCGCAATCGCGGATCAGTGACATATCCAGCTTCACGATGTTCGGTTGGACCTCGGCCAGGAGGTTAAGACCGGAATAACCGGCCCCGAAATCGTCGAGCGCGGTCTGAAAGCCCTGTTGCTGGTAATACTCGAGAATGGCCATCAAATGGCGCTCGTCGGCCACCTGTTCCACTTCTGTGATCTCGAACAGGATGCGATCGATGGGGAAATTCGCTTCCGCGGCGGCCTCCAGGGTGGTGCGAATGCACAGTTCCGGCCGATAGACGGCATTGGGCAAGAAATTAATGCTCAACAGGCCGGTCAAACCCAGGCGGGAAGCCAAATGGATCGCCTTGACGCGACACGCCTGATCGAAGCGGTAACGATTGCTGTCGTCCACTCGCTCAATGATCGAATAGGCCGGTTCACCGGCCGTGCCCCGAACCAGAGCTTCATATCCGAGCACCGCACGCTGATTGAGACTGACAATAGGTTGGAACGCCATGGAGAAATCAAAGCCCAGCAATTCGGGCGAGCGACACTCCCGGCAGGCCAGGGAACGGAAATCGTCGGGTTTGTACATGAACATTGGACTGAAAACGGATTCATCGTCCAGTGTAGACGGGCTTCGTCCAGTGTGCAGCTTACGATTCGATCATTGCTCGCCGTTGTTCGACGCCTTACCGCCGGTTCCGGAAACCGGTTCGGTTGATGCACCAATTTCACCAATCGGCATATCGACCGGTGTTCTGGCACAGGAATCGCATTAAAGGATTGCGGTGAAACGCCGTTACCTGAACTACACTAAAAAAACAAGTCAGCCTTAAAAACGAGCGGTCAGGCCATGAAAATTAAAAAACTCCCTCTTACTTTGAAGATCAGCCTGCTGGTGTCCGCCCTTATCCTGGCACTGCTGTTACTCGCCCTCTTGTTCGTGACCAGCTTCAACACCGTCATCAGCAACAGTGAAAAAGACGCTCAACTGCGCCAATTCGTGACCTCCATGACGGAGAACTGGAGCCGGTTGCAAGGCCAATACACCACCGCCAAGGATCTCGGCCCCCGCTATTTCGCCGGCGGTATCGATCTGTCGGAGCTGGAAGGCTCGATCGCAGCCGCCCAGGAAACCGAAGCCACTCTGGTCGAACAGGTCAACAGCCTGACACCGGACCTGGTTGAAAGCTGGGACAAGGTCATGCTGGCAAAAACGGACACCTCACTGCGGACCCTGGCCGACAACCTGCTGACCGAGCTGCAATCGTTGCAGGACGCTTTTGACCAAGCCGGCACCGCGTGGGCGGAAAAAGCCACCTGGAACCAACGCAACGCGGTCGAAGCCGCCCTGGAAGAAGCGCTGGGACCGGTCGAGGCGCGCATTAACACGCTGAAAACCCAATACAACACCCTGGTCGATACCCGATCCGAGAACCTGATCGAGTCACAGCAGGCAACGGTGCAAAACCTGATCATCGGCCTGGCTGTGCTGATCGTGGCGGCCGTGGCGGCGGCCATCTGGGTATTACGCACCCTGAAACGCAACCTCAAATCCATTGTGGACGTCACCCAACGGCTGGCCGGCGGTGACCTGACGGCCAACATCCAGGCCCAGGAGAACGGCGATGAGGTGGACGAAGTCAAACTGGCCGTGGCCCGGATGAATGAAAAACTCGCCACCATCGTCGGCTCGGTGATGGACCTGTCCGAGCACCTGCAAAAAGCGGCCAGCGACATCATGTCCGACACCGAAGCCCGGTTTCAGGATGCCGAAACCCAGCAGGACAAAATGAAACAGCTCGCCCACGCCATCGGCGAGCTGCAGACCGCCTCGCATCAGGTCTCCGAAGCGGCCGCCGAGTCACTGACCGTTTCCGAACAGGCCAACGAGTCCGCCGAGACCGGCAACCGCACCGTTCAGGAAGCGGTCGACGCCATCCAGACGCTGGCGGCCGAGATCGAACAGTCGGTCAGTGTCATCGAAAAACTGGACGGCCAGGCCGAGAACATCACCACCATCATCACCTCGATCCAGGGCATCGCCGAGCAAACCAACCTGCTGGCACTGAACGCCGCCATTGAAGCCGCCCGCGCCGGCGAGCAGGGCCGGGGTTTCGCCGTGGTCGCCGACGAGGTACGCAAACTCGCCCACCGCACCCAGCAATCCACCGAGGAAATCCAGCAGACGCTGGAAGACCTGCGCAACGGCACCCAGAACGCCGTCAACGTGATTGGCGGCAGCCACACCAAGTCCGTGGCCTCAGTGGAGACCATCAGCCAGGCGGGCGAGACCATCAAGACATTTGTTCAGGCCGTGGAACAGATCAAGGACTGGACCCTGCAGACCTCAGCCGCCGCCGAGGAACAGAACGCCACGCTCGGCGGCATCACCAACACCGTGAACGAGGTGAACGAGATCACCGAGGAAAACGCCGAACGGGCACGCGGTTCCGTCGAATCGACAGAATCGCTGAACGAGCTGAGCGAAGAGTTGCTGAAGTCAGTGTCGTTTTTCCGTTTGAAGTAAGGTCCGAATCCGGGGCCCGCCAACCCAAAGGCTGTCCCTCAATACCCGCCAGCGCCGTCTTGACCCTGGAGGCTTCCGAAGCCGTCGTGGGGTCGAGGTGACGCGCGACGAACCGGGCCAGATCCTCGGTCGAGGCAAAGAGCCCTCACGCGCCTCGGGCAATGACCGGAGTCGAGGCGGCCTATTGGCCGATATCGACCAAGCCTTGATGTGGATGCGCCAGTCTTTTCGGATCCGGCGTGTAGCCGATCCCGACCTGGCTCTGTGCGGTAAAGGGCTCTGAGCCATCGGCGTCGATCAGGCCGACCGTTTCGATGAATCGCCCCTTGGGATTGATCAGTGCGACACCGATGCCCGCCCGGTGGCCGTTGTCGATCGCCCGGGCCAGACTCTGCCGCACCGGTTCGGGAATGGCTTCCACCGATGCGGTATCGTAGCCCGTCACGCAGCCGGCCAAGCCGGTCCACATGCCGGCCAGTATCATCATTCGGAGAGTGTTCATGGATGATCCTCGTCAAATTCGAGGATATCCCCGGGCTGGCAGTCCAGTGCCCGACAAATAGCCTCAAGCGTATTGAAACGGATGCCGCGCACCTTGCCGGTTTTCAACAACGACAGATTGGTGACCGATACGCCCACCCGGCTCGACAATTCGTTCAGCGACATTTTGCGTCGGGCCATCATCACATCCAACCGAACCACGATCGGCATCAGATGATCTCCTCGCTGTCCTCACGCAAGACCATTCCGATGCGAAACGCCTCGGCCACCACCAGCATCAGCACACCGGTCACGGCGAACCCTAGGTCCGGATCCAGAACCAGGCGCAAGTCATACATACCGGCCTGGTTCCAGGGAAGCACCAGATGAGTTTCACCATCGATGGGTGTCACCTGACTCAGCACCACCCGATGCCAAAGCAGATCGCGTATGACTTGCCAGATCGGAAAGGCCAGCAGAAGCACACCGATCCACCGCAAACGCCGGGCACTGCCGGGCGAGAACGGCATGCCATCGCGCACCTCGCGGGTAAAGGCCCGCAACAGCCACAGGCCGGACAGGATCAAGCCGCCGGAAACGATGACATCCGACAACCGCAGCAGCCAGGAGAGACCGTAACCGGTGTGCTCTACGGTCAGGGTTCCACGGGTGAACGCCAGAACGGCGTCGGAGACCGGAGCCTCGATGCGCATCGGTACATCGAACCGGGACACCTCGGCCACCAATGGCCACTGTGTCACCAGAGGCTCGCCAAGCATGGGTGCCGCCAGCAGGATGATTCCGGCCACCGCCAGCAACAGGCCGGCGCCACCCCACACAACCGTCAGTATCCAATGTAATCGACGCGCGTTCATCCGGGATCCCTGATTGGAATTTAACCGGAGATTAGCGCTCGAAATTACAATTAACAATATATTTTTTATGTTTTACATAAAATATGATCGGAAACAGCAAAGATGGCGACCGTTTCTGTTTGAAGGAACGCTTGCCTCATCTCGTAGATCAACGGTGCACCCGTCACAACGCGTCCGACATCGGAGTCAACGAGGTTGGGTTATCGCGCATTCGTCGGCGTCTAGGGCTCACAGCCGATTAGGGGTCGAAGTCGTCCCGGCGCATGACCAGGACGACGGAAGGGTGCCATTCCCCGCGCACATACCGGCGGGGACCGGCTTCGTTGCTGACCGTGAACCCAAGGCTTTCGGCCAGGCGGATAGCCGCCCGGTTCTCAACCAGCGTGTCGGCCACGATGCGGTGCAGCGACCAGTGCGAAAACGCGAAGTCGAACAAGGCCCGAGACGCCTCACGGGCATAGCCCAGTCCGCGGCAGTCTTCGGCGAGTTCGCAGCCGAAACCGCCTTCGGTCGGATCGTCCGGGTTCAGGCGCACGCCCACGGTGCCGACCAGACGATCGGTCCTGCGTTCAATGACCGCCAACTGATAGCGCAGCCGGGGAAGCTCACGCGACCAGTCGACGAACCAGCCCACCAGTTCGGCCGAGCGTTCCGGCGTAAGGTCGTCGCTGTCGTGCCAGCGATGGCTGTGTTCGGATCGAATCGCGGTGTAGGCGTCGACATCCTCGGGCCGAAAATCGCGCAGCCTGAGGCGTTCGGTTTCCAGACAGAATTCACTCGGTTCGGGGAGAATGATGTCCACAGCGCTTTGTTACCTCTCACCTATAGTTTTCACCCTGCGACAGGACTAGTGTAGAGCAATCGTTTCAAGGACCCGACCTTCATGAATACCCAGCCATCGGATTGGGCCATCGATGTTCATGGCCTGAGCAAACGCTTCGGTCCCACCCGGGCCGTCAACGGCATCGACCTGGCCGTCAGACCGGGCCGGGTCTACGGCCTGCTGGGTCCGAACGGGGCCGGAAAGACCACGACGGTGCGCATGCTGGCCACTTTGCTGCAACCGGATGCCGGCGACGCCCGTGTGCTGGGGCTCGACCTCCACCGGGACGCGCACCGCATTCGCCAGCGCATCAGCCTGACCGGCCAGTTCGCCTCGGTCGACGAGGATCTGACCGGCCTGGAAAACCTGCGACTGCTCGCCATGCTGCTCGGTTTTCGCGGCAAGGCCGGTCGCAAGCGCGCCGGAGACCTGTTGGACGCCTTCGACCTGGCCCAGGCCGCCGACAAGCAGGTGAAACATTATTCCGGCGGCATGCGGCGCCGGCTCGACATCGCCTCCTCGCTGATCGTACCGCCGGAACTGCTGTTCCTGGACGAGCCGACCACGGGGCTGGATCCGCGCTCGCGCAACCAGGTGTGGGACATCGTACGGGCGCTGACTGACGCCGGCACCACCGTGCTGCTGACCACCCAATATCTGGAAGAAGCGGACCAACTGGCCGAGCGTATCGCCGTGATCGACCACGGTCGGGTCATCGCCGAGGGCACCAGCAGCGAGCTGAAACGCATGGTAGGCTCCGGCACATTGCGGCTTCGCCTGCAACGGCCGGAAGACCGCCCCCGCGCCCAAACCTGGCTGACACAGGCATTGGAGGCCTCGGTGACGCTGGAAGCCGAACCCACGTCGCTCTCGGTCCAGTTTTCCGACACCCACAAGGCCACCGAAGCCCTGGCGGGCCTGTCACAGGCCGGCTTTCCGCTGGCCAGTTTTTCGATGGACCAACCGAGCCTGGACGAAGTCTTCCTCGCCCTGACCGGCCATCACTCGGATCCCGAACCCCACCGCGACGAGGTGGAGACAACCCCATGACCCAGACCGCCAACACCCCAAAAACGGCTCCGACGCCCTCCGCGCAGAACGGGCCCGACCTGAATACCCTGATGCACGCGGTCGAGAGACCCGCCCTGCCCGGCGCACCGGCCAACGTCATCGCCTTCGGCTGGCGTGCCCTGCTGAAAATCAAGCACGTGCCCGAGCAGTTGTTCGATGTCCTGGTCACACCGATCATGTTCACGGTGATGTTCACCTTTCTATTTGGCGGCGCCCTGGCCGGTTCGCCGCAGGAATACCTGGTGTTCCTGCTGCCCGGGATTCTGGCGCAGACCGTGGTGTTTACCGTCGTCTATACCGGTGTGACGCTGAACACCGACATCTCGAAAGGCATTTACGATCGCTTCAAGTCGATGCCGGTCTGGCACCCGTCGCCATTGGTCGGCGCCATGGTCGGCGATGTGATTCGCTACACCGGCTCGTCCGTCATCGTCTTCTTCATCGGATTTCTGCTCGGCTACCGGCCCGAAGCCGGCCTCGGCGGCGTAATACTGGCGATCGTGCTGCTCAACGCCTTCGCCTTCGGCATCGGCTGGGTGTTCACCACGCTCGGACTGCTGATGCGCACACCCGGTGCCGTCATGACGTTGAGCTGGCTGGTACTGATGCCGGTCACATTCGCGTCCAACATCTTCGTCGACCCGGCCACTATGCCGGACCTGTTGCAGACGATCATCGCGTTCAACCCGATCGCCCATCTGGTGACCGCGTTGCGGTCCATTCTCGCCGGCGCGGCGGACCCGGGCGGTATCGCCCTGGCGATGGTCGCCCCGATCGTGTTAACGGCGATCTTCGGACCGGTCACCATGCGCCTCTACCGACGCCAGCGCTGAACCCACCACTTGGGAGGGGGCGGTAAGCCGGACAATCCACCGACTTATCCCCCTCCAGCCTCAAGTATCCCCAACTTTGACCGATGACAAGGTATCCGACCTTGACCGGCTGCTATAGTTTGTAGCTCGGTATAACGACTTTGGGATCTCCTCCTATGCTCCGACTGCTCAAGAACGCGCGCTTGAAGTACAAGTTCTGGTTGTTGAACATTCTGGTATTCGCTGTGCTGTGCCTGTTGGTTCTGTATTCCATGCGCCAGATCGCCTCGGTATCCGGGGATGCCTTCACCACCGTGTTTTGGCAGACCGCGCCAAGCTTCGCCGGTGTGGTCGCGATACTGATGGTGTTGGAAATGCTCGGCTCTCAAGTCTTGATCAGCTTTATCGAGCGGCATGTGAACCGCCTGAAAACCACCATGGTCGAGGTGCAGAACAGCGGCGACCTGAGCCGACAGGCCGAGGTCGATTCCAGCGACGAGATTGGCGAGATGGCCGACGCCTTCAATGCCATGCAGGACCGCACCGCCGGTGTCATTCGCGGCATGAAAAGCGCCATCGAGCAGCTCCATTCCGAAGTGGCCCAGTTAACCGACGACGCCGATGCGCGGCGCGACGATCTCACTCGTCAGCAGGAAGGTGCGGATCGCTCGGCCGAGGTGGTCGAGACCATGTTGCAGAGTTTCCAGGGCATCGCCGCTCAGGCGGACGATGCGCGCGGGTTATCGAAGGAGGCCCGCAACGCCGCCGTGGAAGGCAGCCGCCAGGTGGCTCAAAGCACCGAGTCCATCCAGAAGCTGGCCGGCATCATCCAGACGGCAACCGAGAATGTCGGCGCCCTGGCGGACAATAGCAAGGAGATCACCCAGGCCGTGGAGGAGATTCGCGGCATTGCCGAGCAGACCAACCTGCTGGCCCTGAACGCGGCCATCGAGGCGGCCCGGGCCGGTGAACAGGGCCGCGGTTTCGCCGTGGTGGCCGATGAGGTGCGCAAGCTGGCGCAACGGGTTCAGGATTCGACCGATCAGATTCAGTCGACCATGGACCGGTTACTGGGCGCGATGGAGACGTCGGTCAGTCAGATGACGGACAGTTCGGGGCAGGTGACGATCTGTGTCGATGAGGCGACCCAGGGGCGCGAGGCGCTGGATGCGATCAATGAGGTGGTGTCGCGTATCGCAGATACCAATGAGTCTATCGCGCGGGTGTCGGATGAGCAGACGGGATCGACCGATGAGGTGTTGGCGAACGTTCAGGGGATTCGGGAGACGACCCAGAACATGGTGAGCCAACTGGTCGCCAGCGCCGAGATGAGTCACCGACTGAAGCAACTGATCGAGTCGCTCGAGTCGACCTCTTCGCAGGTATCCGTCAAATAGACTGAGTTGCCGATGGCCCGCGACGGCTGCCCGGTACGCTCCTCCGGGGTCGCGCGGGATGCCGCCCACTCAACCCATCCATGGGGGCTAGACCGCAACATCCATGTTGCGGACTTCCCCGGAGGAGCGCACCAGGCATCCGCCGCTTACTTAGGTGGCTAATTAGTCAAGTAGGTTGGATTAGCGCGAATGCGCGTAATCCAACAATCAACTCAACCTCCAATCTACCCCTTCAACAACTTCTGCAACCACCCCGAAATATCCCGAATCTCTTCGGGATGCACACTGTGCTCCATCGAATAGGTTTTGTACTCCACCGGATACCCCAGACGATTCAGTTCCTGAGCCGCATTCCGGCCGAGCGCTTCGGGAACGATGGGGTCGAAGGTGCCGTGGCCGACGAAGGTGGGGAGCCGGGCGTTGGTTTCGGAGCGTTGGATGTCGTCCGCCGTGGCGAAGTAGGTGGACAGGGCCATTAAGCCGCCGAGGGGTTTGGGGTGGCGCAGGGCGCATTCGTAGGCGACGGCGCCGCCCTGGGAGAAGCCGGCGAGGATGATGCGGCGGCTGTCGATGCCGCGTTCGAGTTCGCGGTCGATGAAGGCGTCGATGGCGGCGGCGGAGGTGCGCAGGCCCTGGGTGTCGACCTTGCGGTTGATGGTCATCTCGTAGATGTCGTACCAGGCGGGCATGACGTAGCCGGCATTGATGGTGACGGGAATTTGGGGGGCGTGCGGGAAGATGAAGCGGATGCCCAGGTCGTCCGGCAGGTGGAGTTCGGGGACTATGGGTTCGAAGTCGTGCCCGTCGGCACCGAGGCCGTGCAGCCAGATGACGGTGGCGTCGGGGTCGGGTCGGGTGCTCAGTTCGATGTGGGGCAGCAGGTCGGCCATATTGGTTGATGCGTCCGCTTGATGAGAATTCGGGGCGCATTATAGGGGTTGGATGCGGGTGAGCGCACGCCTGGTGTCGGTCGATTTTTGATCTATGCTTCGGGTCCGGTCGTATTCGTTGAACCATCAACCCTGTACGAAGGAGTGACCCCGATGCGTTTAAAGACATTGACGACTTCACTGTGTTCGCTGGCTCTGGCGGTGAGCGTGTCCGCGACGGCGTACGCCGAGATTGTGGCGGAACCGCACGTGTATCAGGTCGGCGAGATGAATTTCAAAGGCTATGTGGCCTACAACGAGAATCTGCCCGCGACCCGGGGCACGGTGCTGATCGTGCACGATTGGGACGGGCTGACGGAGTATGAAATGAGGCGCGCGGAGATGCTGGCGGCTCAGGGGTACACGGCGTTCGCTATCGATGTGTACGGCGAGGGTCGTCTGCCGACGTCGTTGGAGGAGAACCGGGCCCGCTCCGGTGAGATGTATTCGAACCGGTCGGCGTTTCAGCAGCGGTTGCAGGGGGCATTGGATGAAGTGACCAACATCGCTGGCGGCACGGACGATGTGGTGGTGATCGGCTACTGTTTCGGCGGTGCCGGTGTGCTGGAATTGGCGCGCACGGGAGCCGAGACGGAAGGTTATGTGTCGTTCCATGGTGGCCTGGGGTTGCCGGACGGGCAGAACTACAACAATGTGGCGGCGCCGGTCATGCTGCAACACGGTTCTGCCGATCCGGTCTCGGGCATGTCGGATCTGGCGGCGCTGATCGATGATCTGCAGGCGGCCGGAGTAGAGCATTCCGCGCAGATCCATGGCGGCGCCCGGCATGCGTTCACGGTCCACGGCAGCGGCGATTACGACCTCGAAGCCGACCAGGCCTCCTGGCACGCGCTTCTGGGCTTCCTGTCCGAGCGGCTTGATTGACTCCCTCTGCCCGACCACCCGGTCGGGCAGACGCACCCTTAACCTAAGGTGGCGTCGAGGAACATCATCACGCAGAAGCCGACCAGGAGCGTGAACGTGGCGAGGTTCTGAAAATGTCCTCGATGGGTCTCCGGGATGATCTCGTCACTGATGATGAACAGCATCGCACCGGCTGCGAAACCGAGCGCCCAGGGCAGCAAGGGTTCGGTCAGCCCCACCGCGACACTGCCGAAAAAGCCACCAACGGGTTCGGCGAGGCCGGTCAGAAACGCCACAGCGAACGCCTGCGTGCGCGTGTAGCCGATGGTCAGCATCGACGCTGCGACCGCGAGCCCTTCGGGTATGTTCTGTAGCCCGATCCCCAGCGCCAGAGCCTGACCGTTGGCGATGTTACCGCCGCCGAAGCCAACGCCCACGGCCATGCCTTCCGGAAAGTTATGCAGGGTGATGGCAATCACGAACAGCCAGACCCGGCTGAGCATGCGGGTGTCCGGCCCTTCCCGACCGATAAAAAAGTGCTCATGCGGCACGTAATTGTGAATGACAAACAGGATGATCGCCCCCAGCAGCAAACCGGCGATCACCACCGCCACGGCAACCGGTTCGGCGTACCCCAGTTCCAGCCCGTAGTCGATCCCCGGCAGAATCAGGGAAAACACCGACGCCGCTAACATAATCCCCGCCGCCAGGCTCAACAGCCCATCCTCGATGCGCTTCGACAACGTGCGGATCAAATACACCAGCACCGCCCCGACACCGGTACCCAGACCGGCCAGCAGGCTGTAAACCGTACCCATAACCACCAGGTTGTCGCTCACACCGTTTCTCCTATCGCCTGTATCTTTGGCTGATGTATGTCCACTACGGGCAGTCGTATTGAACTAGCCAGTGATCCGAGTGCCCCAGGGGCGGGTAGGGTCTCCAGGGACGTGGGCCGCAGGACCGTTTTTTGCTCCTGCAAAAACGGCACTTCCGCCATCCATGGCGGTCGGACTCGGCCGTCGAGCGTACAGGGATGTATTTACAGCGACCCTGGAAGGCCCTACCCGCTCCTGGGGCACGAATGCCCGACTCACATTCAATGGAACCACCGAGTTAACATTGGAACAATATTAGAAAGTCTATCTCCCCTATTGGCGGACCTGATCGAAATTGTTACAACAATCCACAACACTCGATTTCCACAGGAGTGTCATTTTGCGGCCATAACCGCTATATTCCAGTAGATAATAAAAATTGCCTTAACCCATGAACGCACCGTCGCTATACGCCGCGATCGACCTCGGCTCAAACAGTTTCCATCTGGTGATCATGAAGTCCGATGGACAATCCTTGCACTCCGTCGATTGCAAGCGCGAACTGGTGCGTCTGGCCGCCGGCGTCGACGCCAAAACCGGCCGCCTCAGCCGCGAGGCTCGCTCCCGGGCACTGCGCTGCCTGTCCCACTTTCACGATACCCTGAGCAAAATGCCCGACGCCCATGTGACCGCGGTCGGCACCAGCGCATTTCGACGCCTGATCGGTGACAAACGCTTCCTCAAGCTCGCCGAAGCCACACTCGGCCAACCGATCCGCATTCTCAGCGGCGACGACGAAGCCCGCTACATCTACCGGGGCGTATCCCACGGCCAGCCCATCGACCAGCACCGTTTCGTGCTCGATATCGGCGGCGGCAGCACCGAAATCATCGTCGGCCACGGCCGGCAACCCGAAGCCGTCGCCAGTCTCGACCTTGGCTGCGTCACACTCACCGCCCAGTTTCTCGACCACGACCGCCTGACCGACTATCACCTGTCCGCCTGCGAAGCCTATGTCGATGACCAATTGGCGCAGATCAAGCCCCGCTTCACCGGTCGCGACTGGGACGACGTCATGGGCTCTTCCGGCAGCATCAAAGCCGTTAGCTGGGCGTTGAGCAATCTGGGCCTGAGCGAAAACGGCGTGATCGAACGCAGCCAGCTCGACCGACTGCATCCGGTGCTGACCCAGGCCGACAGCCAACACCAGCTGTCCCAATTGCTGGAACTGAGCCCGCGCCGCATCGCCGTCTTCGCCGCCGGCTACATCATCCTGCACCGAGTATTCCACGCTTTCGACCTGGAGCGGATGCGCATTTCCTACAAGGCCATTCGGGAAGGGTTGATCGACGAGATGATCCGGCCGGACGTGCCCACGCACGCGGCCAGTTGACCCCCTATTCCCCTTTTTCGCTCCCCCATATTTAATTTACGAGTCGACCTAATTACCGAAAGACTCTAGACTGGCCGCTTCCCGCACTTGAAGACACTCCGGACCTCCATGAAGAAGAGCGATACAGAACAGATCCGGGCGGCCAATCGCGTCGACATCATCAATACCCTGCGTGTTTTTGGCCCCCTGGCCCGAGTCGACATCGGACAACGGACACGGTTGAGTCCGGCCACGGTCACAGCCATCACCTCGGATCTGGTCGCCGAAGGTGTGATTCGCGAGGTTCAAAAACCCGTCTCGGCCACCGGCCGCGGGCGCCCCCGAGTGCTGATCGGCCTGAATCCCGATCACGCCTCGGCTTTGGGCATCAAATTGTCGATCAATGAGATCCGCCTGATGCTGGGCGACCTGCAAGGCAACATCGTTGCGGAAACGGTGGTGACGGCGGATACCCAATCGCTCGACCAGGCCTCGTTGAACGATCTGCTGGTCGATCAGGCATCCCGTTTTCTGGAAGACTACCCGGATCACGCCCGCCGACTGGTCAGCCTGGGCGTCGCAATCCAGGGCATTGTGGACGCCCACCGGGGCTATTCGGTCTGGAGCCCGGCGCTGAGCATCAAGAATGTCAACATGACCGCGGCTCTGGAAGCCGCTTTCGAGTGTCCGGTCGAACTCGCCAACGACACCAACTGCATTGCCCACGCCATACACAAACACCCCGAGTACCTGCAAAAACCGGACTTCGCGGTCATCATGATCGGCTACGGTGTCGGAGGCAGTCTGATCCTGAACGGCGACCTGTACAGCGGTCACAATGGCGCCGCCGCTGAATTCGGGCACACCAAATACACTCCGACCGGTCCAACCTGCGCCTGCGGAAAAGCGGGCTGCATTGAAGCCTATGTCGCGGACTATGCGCTTTACCGGGATGCCCGGGCGTTAATCGATTTACCCGAAACCGATCGACGACATCCCTCAGAAGACGAGATGCGGCACCTCACGCAATTGGCCCGCGACGGCTCGACGCCCGCCCGCGAGCTGTTTGACCGGGCCGGCCGGGTGCTCGGTTTCGGCATCGCCAACGTGCTGGCCCTGATCAGCCCGGAACGCGTCGTCGTCACCGGTCCCGGTGTACGGGCGTACGACTTGCTGGAAGACAGTATCCAGGCGGGCATCCAGGAGGCCCTGATACCGGAGCTGGTGGGTCGCACCGAGATTCAATCCTACCCCTGGTCTGAAGACATGACCGGTAAGGGCGTCATCGCCCTGGCTCTGGGGCATTTCCGCTGAAATCAACCCAACTCCGGCCCCGTGCTTCCTGTCTGTTCTTGTAAAGCCAGAGCGGACACAAACGACACCCGCAGCCTGGAAATTCGCACAGACTCTGATAGCATCGCGCCCTCCCTGGTTTCCGGCCTCTCAATGTTCGCAGCCTTTTGCGACCCGATTCAGGTGCGTTCCGTACTCGCCAAGGAATGACGAGAGATCCCCAGGCAAACCCCAACCGACTCTTTGATTAGGAAGTACAATGAGAAAACAATTATATGTTGCCGCAGCTCTGGCATGCTCCCCTTTGTCCGCCGTATACGCCACCGAAATCAACATCAACCCTCTTGGGTTGATCATCGGCTCCCTCAATGGCAACGCATTGTTCACCCTCACTGAAGATGAAACCACCAAGGTGGGTCCGAGCTTTGGCTATCTGGGCCTGGACCTTGGCGATGTCAAATTAACAGCGACCACCATAGGTGTTCGGTTTGAAAAGTCCACGGCGACACAAGGATACGATGATGGCGCCTTTTTCGCTGCAAATGCCGGTTATACCAGCCTAACAGTTGAAGAAACCGACTCTTATTCCAGCACCAACTGCGAGGCCACAGCCACAGGCCTGACGGCGACCGGACTGGTCGGTTACGGCTGGTATTTCGACAACGGTTTTTCTTCGCGCGTGGCAGGTGGCTACACAGTGGGCAACCTGGACATTGAAGCCCAGTGCGATAACGAAGCAGAAACGGCGGCGGAAGCGTATGGCGGCCTGGCATTGGAATGGACACTGGGGTTCCGGTTCTGATCTCACGCCGAACAAACCTCGGCGACTTTTGTCGCTGAGTTAAGCGATCCGGACTGTCGGCTATGTCAGGGCCATTGCGCCGACTGGAACTTGCCAATTGTCAGTTCGGATCACGTCGAGATTTCTGTTATGTCGACCCTGGAGGCAATGTCATTAATTGGGCTCAATCGTTTTGTTTCGCAGCCCTTTGTTCCCCATGGCGGGGCTGACGACCTTAAACCCTATGGTTATCGTGAGGCTTGGGAACCAATTGAACCCTGTACCCCAGCTTGTCCAAAATCTTGAACATCGTTTTTAGAGTGGGGTTCCCATTTTCATCCAGCGCATTGTTCAAGGAACTGCGGTTCATACCCAGATCGTTGCTTAACCCCCGAATGCCGCCATCGTAGTTCTTTGCTATTCGACGAAGCGCAACCAAGAGCAGTGCTTCATCTCCTTCCTCCAGCACTTCATTCAGATAGGCTGCCACTTCCTCGGAATCCTGCATCCAGTTTTGGGCATATTCGTCGAGTGTCGCTGCTTTCTTTTCCATAGTGTGACCTTAAAAATTTGAAATTAATGTAACAGCTTCCAGGTCCGTTTAATTTCTTTGGCTCGCCTCACGTCCTTAGATTGAGTAGCCTTGTCGCCGACACAGGCAACGACATATATGGCCTCCCCATCCTGGAAGTAATAGATCCGATAGCCCGGACCATAATGGAGCCTGATCTCCGATACCCCCTCCCCCACAGGTTTCACATCGCCAAGATTACCCAATTCCAATTTGTCGAGTGCTAATCGAATTTTTGCCTTTGCCTTTCGATCCCTCAGTTCTTCAATGTCAGCCTGAACCTCGTCCGTTAACAGTACCTTCAACATCACCTCCTTCTGATCTTAAGTGTCCACTATAGTAGCCACTCTTTAGAGTGTCCACTAAAATAGTCACTCCTAATTTGCTTAATCTAGGAACGAGCACTTCAAATGCTGTTAGATTATCCGCAATGATGCAGGGAGGGGAGGCAGGATGGAAGAAAATAGATGTCGTCAGGTATGGACCGAGGCCGTATCCAGCCTCGGGAATCTGAGTTAGTAGAGTGTCGGATCATCCATACAAAATGCGATTAACCCGATTCTCCAGCATCTCTTGGCGACTGGACACGGGTTGGGGGTCGATGTCTTTGGCCACCGCGTATTCGGCCACGGCATCCAGATCCATCCGGCCACCCAGAATGTCTTGTCCCAGCGCGTTGTTCCAACCCTGATACCGCTGTTCGACGAAATCGCGCAGGGAACCGGACTCATACAATTCCGCTGCCTTGGTGAACGCCAGAGCCAGGGTATCCATGGCGCCGATGTGGGCGTGGAAGAGATCGTCCGGTGCAATCGAGGTACGGCGCAGTTTGGTGTCGAAGTTGAACCCGCCGGTGGTGAAGCCACCGGCTTTGATGATCTCGTAGCAGGCGAGCATCATGTCTTCCACGCTGTTGGGGAACTGGTCGGTGTCCCAGCCGTTCTGGTAGTCGCCGCGGTTGGCATCGACGGAGCCGAAAATGCCGAGCGCCGAAGCGGTGGCCAGTTCGTGCTGGAACGTATGGCCGGCCAGGGTGGCGTGATTCACTTCGATATTGACCTTGATCTCGTTCTCCAGCCCGTATTTCTGCAGAAAACCGAAGACGGTCGCAGTGTCGTAGTCGTATTGGTGCTTGGTCGGTTCCTGCGGTTTGGGTTCGATCAGGATCGCCCCTTTGAAACCAATCTTGTGCTTGTGCTCCACCACCATCTGCAGAAAACGACCGAGTTGCTCCTGTTCCCGTTTCAGGTCAGTGTTAAGCAGGGTTTCGTAGCCTTCGCGGCCGCCCCAGAGCACGTAGTTGGCACCGCCCAGGCGATGCGTGGCCCCCATGGCCTGTTGCACCTGGGAGGCAGCATAGGCGAACACTTCCGGGTCGGGATTGGTGGCCGCGCCGGCCATGTAACGTTTGTAGCCGAAGTTCTTGGCGGTGCCCCACAGCAGGCGCATGCCGGTGGCCTCCTGCTTGGCTTCGGCACGGTCGATCATTCGCGCGAGGTTGTCGCGGCTCTCGCGGATAGTGGCACCTTCGGGGGCGATGTCGTAGTCGTGGAAGGTCCAGAACGGAGCGCCGAGTTTGGCGAAGAAGTCGAATGCGACGTCCATTTTCTCGGTCGCGCGGGCCATGGGATCGCCCGGGGCCTGCCAGGGACGCTCGAAGGTGCCCTCGCCGAAGACATCGAAGCCGTCCCAACAGAAGGTGTGCCAGTAGCAGACGGCGAAACGCAGTTGATCTTTCAACGGTTTCCCAAGAACAATGCGTTCCGGGTCGTAGTGCCTGAACGCGAGCGGATTGGTCGAACGCGGGCCTTCGTACCGGATCGGTTCGATGCCCTCGAAATAGGTCGTCATGGTCTGTCCTCGCATTATTTGGGGTGGTTCAGAGACGACGTTCGTTGGTAGAGATCCCGATACAGCGCCAGACGCTCCCGGTAGTAGACTGCCCTGGCATGGTCAGGCTGATGGGTCTGCACAATCGCCGGTGGTGGGCAATGACGTTTCAAGGAATCGACGTCGTCCCCGGCCAAGCCAATCCGGGCCAGGCGGGCCGCACCCAGACCGGGACCGACTTCGCCACCGGCGCGGAAATGCAAAGGCCGTTGCAGCACATCGGCGATGATCTGGCGCCAGCGCTCGGAACGGGCACCGCCGCCGATCAGGGAAATATCATTCAACGGCGCATCGGCCTCGCGCAGGGCCGCCTCGCCGTCGGCGATGCTGAACGCCACACCTTCCAGGATCGCCAACGTCAAATCGGGCCGGCGCGTGCGGGCGGACATACCGAAAAACTGGGCGCGCGCATAGGCGTCGTTGTGCGGAGTGCGCTCACCGGTGAGGTATGGCAGAAAAGTCACCTCCGTCTCGGTTTGGCCGCTGTCGTCCAGCTCTTTCAACAGGCCAGCTACGTCCGTGCCCTGCAACCGTGCCCACCAATCCAGGCTGCTGGCGGCGCTGAGCATGACGGACATCTGGTGCCAGCGTCCGGGCAGGCAATGGCAAAAGGCATGCACCGTTTGTTCCGGTGCCGCCTTGTGCGCTTCGCTGACAACGAAGTAAACGCCGGAGGTCCCCAGTGAAATGAACCCCTGCCCCGGTTCGGTGACACCGACGCCGATGGCCCCGGCCGCGTTGTCCCCCGCCCCACCGACCACGGGGATGGGCGCCATATTCAAGGCCTCGGTCGCCTCCCGGTTCAAGGTCCCGCCGATTTGACTGCCTTCGATCAGTCGCGGCATGTGCTCGCGGTTAAGGCCGGTGGCATTAAGCAGAGCGTCATCCCAATCCCGCTTGGCCGGGTTCAACCAAAGGGTGCCGGCGGCATCGGACATCTCGGATATAAAGTCGCCCGTCAGGCGATAGCGCAAATAATCCTTGGGCAACAGAACCTTGGCCGTACGTCGGAAGATGTCGGGCTCGTGGCCGGCCACCCACAGCAGTTTCGGGGCGGTAAACCCCGGCATGGCGATGTTGCCGGAGCGTTCGCGGAAATCCGGCAGTGCGGCTTCGAGTTGACCGCATTCCGCAAAGCTACGGCCGTCGTTCCAGAGGATGCAGGAGCGTAAGACCTGACCGTCCGCGTCGAGCAGAACGGCGCCATGCATATGGCCCGCGAGGCCGATGGAGCGGATCTCGGACACATTCAGCGTCGCGCTCAGGCGCTGCAAAACGGCGACCAGAGCCTGCCACCAGGATTCCGGTTCCTGTTCGACCCAGAGCGGATATGGGCTTTGGGTGTCCAGCGCCTCGGTTTCAGTGGCGACCACATCGCCGTTGTTATCGATCACCACCGCTTTCAGGCCGGAGGTGCCGAGATCCAGTCCCAGATACATGATCGCCTCTTTTTTGTTCGCGTCTCGAAATTATAGATCGGGGTGACCTGGTCAGGTCAAATACTTTTAATGCCAAAAAATATAGAAAACAGCGGAGTCGAATACGAAAGGCGGGGAATGAGGGAAAAGTCGGAAGGGCCGCCACCTCGGTGTGGGCCTAACCACGACACCGGGGTGACGGATACCCGTTACGCGAGCGCGTCGCGAACCGCTTCCGACAGGGATGTGGTCGGGCGACCCAGGAGACGGCTCAAGTCGTTCCCGGAATCCGAAAGCCAGCCCTCGGCCGCACGTGCTTCGGCATCGGCAAGAATGGACGCGAACCCTTCCGGCAGGCCGATCTGAACAAGCATCTGTGTAAAGTCCTGCTCGGAGAGCGCACGATACTCGATAGATCGATCAGTCTGACGCGCGATTTCCCGGGCATAATCGGCCAATGTGAAGCCCTCGTCACCCGACAACTCATACACCCGGCCGGCTTCACTGTCGGCCGACGTCAGTACCCTCGCGGCCGCTTCGGCCAGATCATTGCGGGTCGCGGTGTTCAATACCCCCTCGCCCGCCGCACCGGCAACCATACCCGCCTGCAATACACCGCCCAGGGACTGGGTGTAGTTTTCGGTGTACCAGCCGTTGCGCAATAATACGGTCGGCAGACCCGACGCCTGCAGCGCTTCTTCGGTTTCCTTGTGTTCTTGCGCCAGAATCAGTGGGGACCTATCCGCCTTCAGGATGCTGGTGTAAGCGAGCAGTTCGACACCTTCCGCTTTGGCAGCGTCGATGACGGCCTGGTGATGGGGCATCCGCTGACCGACCGCATTAGAGGATATCAGCAGCAGTTTACTGACACCGTTCAGTGCGGCGGACAGCGTCTCGGGGCGGTCGTAGTCGGCTTCACGAATCGTAACGCCCTGTTCGCGTAATCCCTGGGCGTTGTCCGGGTTGCGCACCAAGGCAACAATATTGGATGCTTCAGTCCGGTTCAGCAGGTGTTGAATCACAAGCCGGCCCAGTTGGCCGGTAGCGCCTGTTACTCCAATCATGGTGTTTCTCCTCACGTGTGTCTGGAATTCGCACTCAGTGTGCGCGACACTCATCGTTCCGATAAGACCACCCAAACCGAATGGAGTGTTCGGCTTTTGAGTACAATAGACTTCTCTCATCTGCGCTTACTGGCCGTCTACACCACCGTGGTCGAAACCGGCAGCTTCGCGGCCGCCGCCCGCAAGCTGCACACCAGTCGATCGCGCGTCAGCGAACAGGTAGCGCAACTGGAAGCGGACCTCGGCGTGCGTCTACTGCAACGCTCGACCCGCCAGCTCACGGTCACACACGAAGGGCAACGGGTGTACGACCAGGCCCGGGCACTGCCCTCCATTCTGCAGGACGTCGAAGCTATCGCCACGCCGCGCGAGCCCAGCGGACGGGTGGCCATCACCTTGAATCACGACATCGCCCACAAATTCATCCTGCCCAGATTGGCGGACTTTCAGCGACGCTACCCCAGGATTCAATTGGACTTTGTCCTGAACGACGAACGGATGGATCTGGTCAGTGAGCAAATCGATCTCGCGATTCGCATCGGACTGCCACGAGACGATTCAGTGGTGGCCCGGGTCCTGTACGAAGAGGCGGTCACGCTCTTCGCCAGCCCCGCATTCGTCGACACGCACGGCTTGCCCGATACCCTGGCGGAGCTGGAAGCCGCTCCCTGGACGCTGCTGACGCAATCGCATCACGGCGATGTTGTGCGGTTAAGGCAGGGAGACCAGACCGTGGAAATTCGCCCGACAGTGTTCACCCGGTGCAATTCCCCGCTGTTGCTGCAACACCTGGTGTTGCGAGGCTATGGCATAGGCCCCATGCTGCCGGGCGTCATGCGGGCTGAAATCGAGGCCGGGCAGCTGATTCCGGTCATGCCTGAACTGTCGAGCGACCCCTTGGTGGTATCGCTGGTGTACCCGTCCCGCAAACAGTTGCCCGAACGAACGCGGGCGGTGGTGGACTACTTGATGGCAGAGCGATTGTTTCAGCAACCGGAGGGGCTCTGAACGATCAGCAATCCAGCGCTTTTCCGCGCCGGGCCATGGACACCGCCCGGCCGATGAACTCCTCTATTCGGGTTTCCGGGACCCGCTTTGTTTTGGTGAACCGGATGCACCCTTTGCCCAGGTTCAGACCGGCCAGAAGCTCGCCCTCCGGGTCGATGTCAGTGGTATTCCCAACGTACAGACTGACGTAACCGCGCTGCGCGTTCAGATGAAACACATATTGCCCGCCGAAGTAATACCCCAGCATTTTGTAGTGAATGCGCTCTTCAATGGCGTTGTCCTGCTGCAGAATCAGCGTTCGCAGAGCCTCCAGGGAGTCTTTTCGCCAATCGTCATCCAGAGCGCGCAGATAGGCGTCCGGCGTATCGACTTCATATTGCATGCTGCATCCTCCACCCGTCGGTAATCCGTTCCGGCAGTATAGACTGAACGGAGTGGGCCTCACATCCGTAGCATACTCGAATGGACGCGCATCAAATTGCCCACTCGTTCCGGACAGCACGAGCAATTCAGCACCAGCCGGGTAGATACCGACTCGGCGGATTCCAGCACCTACTGGACCCAGGTGTTTGGCACTCCGCGCGATTGAACCCTCAGTCGTCCGATTCGTCCTCTTCCTCCTGGCGAACCTGACGCTCTTCCTCTTCCATCAAAATGGCGTGAATCTCGTCCAGCACCCCTTCGACATCGGCGTTCGCTTCGTCGAGGTCGAATTCGCCGGTCAGTTCCAGCTCGGGGTGTAGGTCGCCGGACTTGTACAGCGACCAGATTTCCGGCGCATACCGTGTTTCTGCCAGTTCCGGGGCGAACTGGGCGTAGTAGCGCGTCATGTTGGCGACATCCCGCGCCAGCATGCGTTCGGCGTTGTTGTTGGCCGCGGCGTCGACCGCCTGGGGCAGATCGATGATGACCGGGCCATAGGCGTCGACCAGGACGTTGAACTCGGACAGATCGCCGTGGACCAGGCCGGCACAGAGCATCAGTTTGACGTAATGCATGACCAGGGCGTGGTCTTCGAGAGCCTGTTCGTGGGTGAGAATGACGTCGTTCAGGCGGGAAGCGACTTCGCCGTCGTCGTCCGTCACCAGCTCCATCAGCAATACGCCGTCGACGCAGCCGAAGGGTTCCGGCACCCGTACGCCGATGTCGGCCAGGCGGTACAGCGCGTCCACCTCGGCGTTCTGCCAGGTGGACTCCTGTTGCCGGCGGCCATATTTGGAGCCTTTCTCCATCGCCCGGGCGCGGCGGCTGTTGCGCACTTTGCGCCCTTCCTGGTAGGTCGCGGCCTGTTTAAAACTGCGTTTGGCGGCATCTTTGTAGACCTTGGCGCAGCGGATGTCGTTGCCGCAGCGCACCACCCATACGGAGGCTTCCTTTCCGCTCATCAGCGGGCTTATGACTTCATCGATCAGGCCGTCTTCAATCAGCGGCAGGAGTCTCTTGGGTGGTTTCATTCGTGCGGGCGTGTCTCTTGGGTGCGGAAATGGCGGTCTGGCGGCCGGGTGATGTGAGGGGCTATTGTAAAGAAGCGCGACGCCGGTGAATAGTGATTGACGCCAGCCCGGGCAATCTATACTGTGCGCCTCAGCTTAAGAAGTTAGTCTTACCTTGTTGAAATCGCAGTTCGAAGTCCTTTTGCAGTCTAGCAACCTGTCTATTGTGCCTCGCCAGTTTCACCTAGTAATCACAACCTTTCTTAGCATGACCCGCCTGACTTCAGGCACACACACTTTAGATATTTAAGGAGCCTAACATGGCTACTGCTACCGGCACTGTAAAATGGTTTAACGAAGCGAAAGGTTTTGGCTTTATCGAGCAAGAATCCGGCGCTGACGTCTTTGCACACTTCAGTGCCATCACCGGCACGGGTTTCAAAACCCTGGCCGAAGGCCAACGCGTTGAGTTCACCATCACGCAGGGCCAAAAAGGCCTTCAGGCCGAGAACATCGTCGCCGTATAACGACGACTCTCATTGCCGGGCCGCATGCGGGCCGGCATAGACCATCTCAGAATGGTCGACTCAAAAAAGCGGAACCCAATGGGCTCCGCTTTTTTTGTTCCTGTACCCCCGACCTCACTCCGGTAGCTTCGAAGCCCAGAGCGCCAGCTTGTGCCGCATCCCCTGTTGCGAGATCTGATCGTTGGGCAGTGGCTGAATCAGTCCATCGTGCACCAGCAACCGGTAAATGAATTCGATCTTGACTTCGGCGGAGTCCGTCGGCTCGAACTGCACCACACCCCGCGCCTCACCGTATTTGATGCCGGTCTCAATGGCCTTCTTGACCAGTTCCTTCTCGTTCTTGAGCTTCTTCATGGTGATACGGACCTCTTCGCTTGGCATCCACAAGATGGTTCACCACAAGCATAGCTCACTGTCACGGATCCAATAACCCGCCGGTCACCCATCCACGGCCACCAAATCGCACCAGGAGCGATCCTGCAGGGGTGCGTTCATCGCCCACCGATGGGTCAATCGAAAACCGTCCGCATTGAATTGAAACACCAACTCACTGACGAACCCGGCCAGCGAACCCCCGCCCTCGAAACCAAAGGCATGGACATCGTCTTCATCGCGCCTTTGCTGATGCACGGAGACGGAAGGCAGCTCATCCATTTGCGTGTGGATGGACGGGACTCCCCCCTCGTCCACACCGATAAGACCGCATTCGTAGTGAACCTGGGTGCCGTCCTCGATACGGACAGCTCGGTAGGAATAATTGTATGCCTGGGTGTTCTCGACTGGCTCGACAAGGAAGGTTCCCTCGAAGTCTTCACCTTCGTGATTGACGCCCTGGCCGACGTATCGCCGTGTTTTGAATTCCATATGCAATGCTCCTTGTCACTTGTCTTTTATTACTTATTCTCACTATGAAAAGTATTCACCCTTGATAAATTTGAATCAGGTTGCCACACGTATCCGCGAATATCGCAATGGTCACCTCTCCCATATCCGTTGGATCCATTGTGAACCTCACATCCTTTCCTTTTAGTCGCTCATATTCCGCTTGTACGTCGTCGACTTCAAACGCCGTGATCGGTATCCCTTGTTCCATCAGGGCATCCTGAAACTGCCGTGCAGCCGGATTATTATTGGGTTCCAGCACAAGTTCAACATCCTTGGGTCCGTCCGCCGACACAACGGTCAGCCACCGGAATTCACCGACCGGTATGTCTTTGGACAGTTCAAAACCGAGAATCTTGGTGTAAAAGGTCAGTGCTTTTTCCTGGTCATCAACAAAAATGCTGTTCAGTTTGATCTTCATAGCGCCTCCCACATGGCAACGTACTATCGTTTAGGTTGAGCCACCAGAATAGCCGTTACCTTTAGGAATAACTTCTTCAATCTTGCGGTTTACTTCATCTTCCCCGGCATCAGGGAAAAACACCCCGGAATCAGGCTATCGGGCAAGGTGGGCCGAACCTTTCGCTGTGATCGATAGCGGTACCGAAAAGCACGGGGAGACAGGCCGACCTGTTGTTTAAACTGGGTCGTGAAGCTGCCTGTGCTACTGCATCCTGTATCCATACAGATTCGGGTTACGCTTATATCCGTAGTCAGCAACCAATCCTTGGCTTTGTCTATCCTGGCGCGGATTTGACACTGGTTCGGGGTCTCTCCAAACACGGATTTATACAACCGGATAAAATGGAAAGTGGATAGACCCACGGATCGTGCGACTTCGGGAACCGACAGACTGTCAGCATCGGCTTGTCGCAGTAAAACTCGGGCTTTACACAACCGATTCAACAGATGTTTGTGGAGCATAGTCGCCCCCCTCTATAGTGAAAAGCTTTCAAGCCGGGTATACCGCCTAGCAACTATGGCCCATTTACGAATCGGGGACAATCCATCGGGGGCGGTCAGGTCTCCTGGTGGTACCTCTCACTCGCTCTCTCAGTGCCGTTTTTGGGAACTCCCGTGTCGTGATTGACAATGCCGGCCGCCACACAGCAGCCATGTTTAGGGCCGTCCACCCGGCTGACAAGAGGACCAGGCCATGACGACTCACTCCAACGACAACCCGCTGCTGTCCACGTACCAGGAACGTGCCGCCGAGGCACGGCATACCACCAGTGTCGACCAGTCCGGTCGCAAGGTGCCCATCAACCTGCGCCAGTCCGGGCCGACACCCGTGGAGATGCTGATTTCCACCCGGGTGCGGAAGTCGCCGTATTGGCATCTGTCGGTGGAGTCCGGGTGTTGGCGGGCCACCGTTTACAACCGCATCTACCATCCGCGCGGCTACGTCCGTCCCGAGGAAGGCGGCGCCATGGTGGAGTACAACGCCCTGATCAATGACGTGACCATGTGGAACGTGGCCGTCGAGCGGCAGATCCAGGTGAAAGGGCCAGACGCCGAGGCCTTCGTCAATTATGTGATCACCCGCGATGCGACCAAGATCAAACCGATGCGCGGCAAGTATGTGATCCTGTGCAATGAAGACGGCGGCATCCTCAACGACCCGGTGTTGTTGCGCGTCGCCGAGGATGAGTTCTGGTTTTCACTGTCCGACAGCGACCTGGAAATGTGGCTGCGCGGCGTGAATCTGGGCATGGGCTACAACGTCAGCATTGCTGAAATCGACGTCGCGCCGGTCCAGATTCAAGGGCCGAAATCCGAAGCCCTGATGACGGATCTGTTCGGCCCGGCCGTCAAGGAATTACCCTACTACGGCCTGATGGAAGGCCAGGTCGAAGGCTGCGATGTGATCGTTTCGCAAACCGGGTTCACCGGTGAAAAGGGCTACGAGATTTATCTGAAAGACGCCACCCTGCACGCGGAAACCTTGTGGTATGCGGTGCTCGCCGCCGGCGAAAAACACAACCTGCGCGTCATTGCCCCGGCCCACCACCGTCGCATCGCGGCGGGCATTTTGAGCTGGGGGCAGGACATCGATCAGGAAGTGATTCCCTTCCAGTGCAACCTGGCCTACCAGGTGCCACGCAACAAGGACGCCGACTACGTCGGCAAGCAGGCGCTCGAACATGCGCGTGCACAAATCGAGGCGGGCGATCCGCCGTTCGAACTGGTCATGGTCGGGCTGACCTTTGGTGGCGCACCGGTGACCGATTACGCCAACGACTTCTGGTTGCTCACCGAAACGCCGGACAGCGACGCCATCGGTTACGTAACCTCGCCCTGGTATTCCCCGGAACTGGAAACCAACATCGCACTGGCGTTTGTGCCCTGGGAATCCAGAGACCTCGGTACCCGATTGACCGTACACCTGCCCCCGGAATACGCGACCGCCGATGGCACCACCGCGGTCGGTGCGGAGATCGTCGATGTACCCTTCCGCCCGTCGGTGAACCCCAACGCGCGTGAACGGGCCCGGTCCAAGGGCATCGATTTCGTCGACTGACGGCATCGATTGAAAAAGGGGGAAGGCACCATGCTCCACTCCGAGCCGGCAAACGGTCGGCCTGGCGATACGACGGCGGGCGCTCTGAACAGGCTGATTCAGGGCGCCTCCCTCGAAGCCACGCCCAGGCAGATCCTGGGGACTCCGTCCCTGTCCACGATGTTACCCCGGGGCTTGTCGGTCTATGTGCCGTTTCTGCCGAAGGCCGAGTTTTCCGAAACATTGGCGGCTTGCCATCGGCTATTGGCGGAGGGTTTTGTGCCCATCCCCCACCTGCCGGCGCGGGCGGTGTCGAGCATGGCGCAATTGGACGGTTGGCTGTCCGATCTGGCCGGCTCCGGTGTGCATCGGCTGTTGCTCATCGCCGGGGACACAGGCAAGTCGCTCGGCCCCTTCGCCGACACCCTGGCCGTGCTGGCGTCCGGCGCTTTGCTCCGTCACGGTTTCAGGAACATCGGCATCGCCGGCCATCCGGACGGCCATCCCGTCGCTTCCCCCGTCGAATTGAAACGGGCCCTTGCGGTCAAACAGGACTACGCCCGCCAAACCGATTCGCGACTGTGGATCGTCACCCAGTTCACCTTCGAAGCGGAGCGAGTACTGAGCTGGCTGAACGACAACGCGACCGACCTGCACCCCTGGCCGGTGTACGTCGGCTTGCCCGGCCCGAGCGGACTGAAAACCCTGCTGGCCTATGCCGCCCAATGCGGAGTGGGCACCTCGGCCAAACAGGTCCTGAAACGACCGGGCACGACGCGACTGCTGCGAGCCTGGACGCCGGATGGCGTGGTCGACAACCTGGCGCACTACCGGGCCAGGCATCCGGACTCACCCTTAGCGGGGCTCCATCTGTTTCCGTTCGGGGGGCTGCAGAAAACCGCCCAGTGGCTGCACAGCCGACGCCTCGAAGCCGACCCCGCCGGTGACAACGACTCACTCAATCGCACCCAGGAGACAGGACCATGAGCACCCAGACCGATACCGTCGCGCCAAGCACGCCCGACTGGCCCGCGCCCGGCACACCGGACATCGAAATCGCCCGGTCGGTACAGCCGCAACCCATACTGCCGTTGGCGCAACAACGGCTGGGATTATCGGCCGACAGTCTGGTGCCGTTCGGCCACTACAAAGCCAAGCTCGATCTTACTCACATGGGGAATTTGAGCGCACAGCCATACGGCAAACTGGTGCTGGTCACGGCCATCACACCGACGCCCGCCGGTGAAGGCAAGACCACCACCAGCGTCGGTCTGAACGACGGTCTCAATCAGTTGGGTGTGCGTTCGTCGGTGTGCTTGCGCGAGCCTTCGCTCGGCCCCTGTTTCGGCATGAAAGGCGGGGCGGCCGGTGGCGGACGTGCGCAAGTCATTCCGATGGAAGACATCAACCTGCATTTCAACGGGGATTTTCACGCCATCACGGCGGCGCACAACCTGTTGGCGTCACTGATCGACAACCATCTCCATTGGGGCAACGAAGCCGACATCGACCCGCGACGCGTCACCTGGCGACGGGTGCTGGATTTGAACGACCGCTCGTTGCGCAACACTCTGACCGGTCTCGGCGGCGCCGCACATGGCATTCCCCGGGAAACCGGCTTCGACATCACGGTCGCCTCGGAACTCATGGCGATATTGTGTCTGGCGGAAAACCAATCCGACCTCCACCGTCGACTGGGCGACATCATCATCGGCCAGCGGCGGGATCACAGTCCGGTTCGGGTGCGGGACCTGGGTGCCGAAGGGGCGATGACAGTGCTGTTGAAAGACGCCCTGAACCCGAACCTGGTGCAAAGCCTGGAACACAACCCGGTGTTCATTCACGGCGGCCCGTTCGGCAACATCGCCCACGGCTGCAATTCGGTCACGGCCACCCGGGCGGCCTTGTGCCTGAACGATGTCGTCGTCACCGAAGCCGGTTTTGGCGCCGACCTCGGCGCGGAAAAATTCATCGACATCAAATGCCGACAGTCCGGTCTGCGGCCGGATGCGGCTGTGCTGGTGTGCACCGTGCGGGCGCTGAAACTGCAGGGCGGCGCACGCAAGAAAGACCTGGCCAACCCCGACGTCGCCGCCTTGCGGGCGGGCGCCGTGAACCTGGAACGCCACATCGACAACCTGCGGCAGTTCGGCTTGAACCCGGTGGTCTGCGTCAACCGTTTCCCGACCGACAGCGACGAGGAATTGTCGACCCTCACGGCCCTGTGTCGGGACCTCGGTACCGACGCCGTTCTGGCCAGCCACTGGGCCGACGGCGGACCGGGCGCGACCGAACTGGCCCAAGCCGTAATGGATCGGCTCGAACAGGGAACGCCCGACATCCAGTTGCTCTACGAAAACAGTCAGCCGCTGGCCGAGAAAATCCACACCATTGCGACGCGGCTGTATCGCGCGGGTTCGGTCAGCTTCACTCGCGAAGCGCAAAAACAGATCGAGGAATACGAGGCGCTCGGCTTCGGCCACCTGCCGGTGTGCATCGCCAAAACCCAATACAGTTTCTCGGCCGACCCGACGTTGCTTGGTGCGCCCGAAGGGCACGACCTGCCGGTTAAACGACTGACCCTGTCGGCCGGCGCGGGTTTCGTGGTGGCCGTCTGCGGCGACATTATGACCATGCCGGGCCTTCCAAAACGACCCGCAGCCCTGGACATGACGCTGGATGAACACGGGCTGATCGTCGGACTGTCGTGAGTATTGCCGATACCGCGACCGAGGTTAATCGAACCCGGCGTGAGTCCCGTCGTTCAAACGCATCACGTCGGAATACGTCAGCGGCATGAACTCGAGATAAATGGCGTCGAGCGTGCCGTCTTCGATCATCTGGCCGATCACGGCATCGTACCGGCGCATCAAATCGGCCCGGTCCGCGTTGAACACCAAGTAGAGGTTGGTGGAATCCACCAGCGGTCGCAACCGCTTGATCTCAATCCCGATGCGTTCGCTGAGAATGGGGACGCTGTACAGGTCGCCCAACGCATAGTCGATGCGCCCGGCCTGCAGGACCCGCAACATCTGTTCATCGGTTGTGAAATAGCGGGGTCGCCACCCCTCGAAAGCGGCGATGGTCGGGGTATAGTCGTAACCGCGCACCATGCCGATGCGTTTTCTCCGCATGAAGTCCCACGAAAAATCATCGACCGGAAAATCGGCCAGCACATAAATCGCCAAGGGGTAGGACGCCGTCGGGTGGGAGCCCGCCACGAACGGCTCCAGGTCGGCATTGTCGATCACGGCGTCATAGTGCCCCAACTCCACCAATCTCAGGCAACGTGGCCAAGGCAAGGCGTGCGCTTCAAACGACATACCCAGACGACGAAAAGCTTCCTGATAGATCCGAAACGATATGCCGCTCTCAATGTTCCCATTCTCGGCATAAGTAAATGGAGGCCACTCAACACCACACAGGCGGACAGTGTCCGAGGTGGCCGCGCCGGCGCATGCCATTAGCAATAGAGTCAGCAGCGTTTTCATCGGCCTCCCCGCCGCGCGATGCATGGATACAGGGGAATGAGGTACACATTGTGATTGTAGACCAGGACCGAGCCGGGCGCTCCGTGCACGTTGAAGGTGTCCGCATTCGACCGCCCTGCCGCAGTGTTGCACATTCGAGGGCATCGGGACCTTGCACAGTCGCGCCAGGCGTTCTACTCTGACCTGGTAACCGGTTTCATTCAGGTCGTGCCCGGAACTGCCATAGCATCAACCTGAGCTAACAAAACGGGGAAATTCGCCTCCATCGGGAGGTTTTTTTTAGCCCTCAAACTGTAACCGGTTACATACGAATATCGATGAAGCCCTGCGCACCCATCGATGCCGTATCCGTTCAGCACCCAAGGCAGAGCCACCGCTGATCCGGATAGCCCACCAAGGAAGGCAGCTGATGTTCCCCAGCGGGTCGTAACGCTCTGGTCCGAAAACAGCAATAACAAGGATCAAGACCATGACCTTACGAACGCATCATCCTTCCACCCGCCGCCGGCTGGGCTCATTGAGCCGTGCCGCACTGTGTCTTTCCACCCTGCTGGGCGCCGCCCAGGCGTACGCCGTCGAGCCGCTCAGCGTCCAGGGCAACCAGGTTCTGGTGGGCGGGGAAGCCCGCAGCCTGGCCGGCATCAGCCTGTTCTGGAGCAACACCGGCTGGGGCGGCGAGGATTTTTACACCGCCGCCGACGTACGCACCATGAAAACCGAGTTCGGTGCGGACCTGGTGCGCGCCGCGATCGGCCATGCCGCCGACGGCGGTGTCGACCGGGACTGGGACGGCAATATGGCGCGACTGAACCGCGTTATCCAGGCCGCCATCGATGAAGACCTCTACGTGATCGTGGACTACCACAGCCACCACGCCCACGAAGACTGGGCCATGGCCAAGTCGTTTTTCGAGACGGTCGCCTATCGTTGGGGCGACCACGACAACGTCATCTACGAGCTCTACAACGAACCCCTGGACGTCTCCTGGGATAACCAGTTGAAACCCTATGCCGAGTCGGTGATCGACACCATCCGCGCCATCGATCCGGACAACCTGATCATCATGGGCACACCCAACTGGTCGCAGGATGTCGATGTCGCTTCCTGGAACCCGATCGACCGGCCGAACATCGCCTACACCCTGCACTTCTACGCCGGCACGCACGGCCAATCCCTGCGCGATAAAGCCCAAACAGCCCTCGACAACGGCATCGCCCTGTTCGCCACCGAGTGGGGCACGGTCAACGCCAACGGCGATGGCGCGGTCAACTACGCGGAGACCGACCGCTGGATGACGTTCTTCAAAAACAACCACATCAGCCACGCCAACTGGGCCTGGAATGACAAATACGAAGGCGCCTCCATCTGGCGACCGGACGGCTCGCTGACCGACTCCGGCCAGTTGGTTAAAACCATCGTCAGCCAGTGGAACGACGACACAGAACCGCCCGACACCGGCACGGTTCACATCGAAGCCGAAGCCTTCGATTACATGAGCGGCATCCAGACCGAGTCCACCTCAGATGACGGCGGCGGTCTCAATGTCGGCTGGGTGGACGCCGGCGACTGGCTCGCGTACCACGATGTCGACCTCCCCACCACCGGCACCTATCGCGTCGAGTTCCGCGTCGCCAGCGCCTGGTCGAACCCGGGCGTTGTGCAACTGGAGCGAGCTGGCGGCTTGCCCGTGTACGGCCAGGTTCAGGTGCCGGCCACCGGCGGCTGGCAACAGTGGCAAACGGTCTCGACCACGGTCGACCTTTCGGCCGGTCGCCAGAACCTTGGCATCGCCGCGCCCCAGGGCGGTTGGAACCTGAACTGGATACGGTTCACACCGCTCAACTAAGCATTCCGTCACTGTCGTTCGCAAGGACTCGAACGACCCATCCCGGCCGGTCATCACACCGGCCCCAACCCCTGAAAACAAGGAGAACGCTATGTTTTCGAATGCACTCAAACCCGGCCTGTGGGTCCTACCCCTGAGCCTGGTGCTGTCCACTCCGCTGTTCGCCGATACGACATTGACCGATGTAAATCTTGGCGAAGCACTGCAAAAATCCATCTACTTTTACGAAGCGCAACAAGCCGGCGACCTGCCCGACTGGAACCGGGTCGAATGGCGCGGTGACGCCGTCCTCAACGACGGTCAGGATGTCGGTGTCGACCTCTCCGGCGGCTGGTTCGACGCCGGCGATCACGTCAAGTTCGGGTTCCCCATGGCCGCCTCCGCCACCATGCTGGCCTGGGGCGTTCTGGAGAACCCGCAGGCTTACGAACAGACCGGCCAGATGCCGCACATCCGCAACAACCTGCGGTTCGTGGCGGACTACTTCATGGCCGCCCACACCGCACCGAACGAACTGTACGGCCAGGTGGGCCAGGGCTCGGCCGACCACGCCTGGTGGGGCCCGCCGGAAGTGATTCATCTGACGCATCGTTCCGCCAGCCAAAGGCCGGCTTTCAAGATCGATGCGGACTGTCCGGGGTCCGACCTCGCCGGTGAAACCGCCGCCGCATTGGCCGCCATCTCCCTGGTGTTCGAAACCGCGGACCCGGACTACAGCGACCAACTGCGCACCCACGCACGGCAACTGTACGACTTCGCCAAAACCTACCCCGGCAAATACAGCGACTGCATCACCGACGCCCAGTCGTTCTACAACTCCTGGAGCGGCTACCGGGACGAATGGGTCTGGTCCGCGATCTGGCTGTACGAGGCCACGGGCGATACCGACTACCTGGATAACGCCCGGGCCGATTATGCCCAGCTCAACACCGAACCCCAGTCCGACATCAAGTCCTTCAAATGGACGCACGCCTGGGACGACAAGAGCTACGGTTCCTACGTACTGTTGGCGCAGCTGACCGACGAGGCCGAATACCAGACCGATGCCGAACGCTGGCTCGATTACTGGTCCACCGGTTACCAGGGCGAACGTGTGCCCTACACCGAAGGCGGCCTGGCGCAACTCGATACCTGGGGCGCCACCCGCTACGCCGCCAATACCGCCTTTGTGGCGTTGGTGTATTCGGATTACTTGCGGGGCACCGACCCGGACCATCCGAAGATCGCCCCCTACTACGACTTCGCGGTCGGGCAAATCGGGTACATCATGGGCGACAACCCCGAAGGCATTCCCTACCAGATCGGCATGGCGCCGGACGGGCCGAAAAACCCGCACCACCGGGGCGCTCACGGCTCCTGGGCGGACAGCCTGCAAGTGCCCGAGCAAAGCCGGCATCTGCTGATTGGCGCGCTGGTCGGCGGGCCGGGTTCCGGTGACGACTACAGCGACGACCGGGGCGACTACATCGCCAACGAAGTGGCGACCGATTACAACGCCGGCTTCACCGGTGCTCTCGCCCGGCTCTGGCTGGATTTCGGCGGCGACCCGATTCCGGACGATCAGTTCCCGCCCGCCGAGGAACGCGACCTGGAATATTTCGTCGAGGCCAAGGTGAACGCGGAAGGGCCGCGCTTCATCGAATTGGCCACACGGGTGAATAACCGCTCCGCCTGGCCGGCGACCGGAACCGATGAGATGACGTTCCGCTACTTCGTCGACCTGAGCGATGAAATCGACCTCGGTTATACGCCGGAGGATGTCACCGTCAGCACCGCCTACAGTCAGGCGACCTCGGTGTCATCGCTGATGCCCTGGGGCGACCCCGCCAACAACATCCACTACGTGGAAGTGGACTTCACCGGCGTCGACATCTTCCCCGGCGGTCAGTCGGATTACCGCAAAGAGGTCCAGTTCCGGTTGTCGTTGCCGAGCGACAGCGATGAACCGCACTGGGGCAATGACGGCGACCCATCCTGGGACGGGTACGACACCACCTACCGCAACGCCCCCAAGATCGCCCTCTACAACGGAGATGCCCTGCTCTGGGGATCCGAACCGGGCGAGCCCTGCGGCACCGACACCAACTGCCCGCCGACCGCGCGCGATCTTGAACTGACCGCACCGCAGAACACCGCCCTCACCGTTCAACTGGACGGCCAGGACGCGGACGGCGAGATTCAGAGTTACCAGACCACCGACCCCGCCAACGGCACCCTGACCGGCACCGGCGCAACGCGAACCTACACGCCCGATGCCGGCTTCACCGGAACGGATGCATTCACCTACACCGTTGTGGACGACCAGGGAGCCACTTCCCAACCGGCGACGGTGTCGATTGCCGTGAAATCACCGGGGAACGGCGGGCTCGGTTGTGAGTTCCGGATCGACAACGCATGGAACACCGGCTTCATCGCCACCGTGACGCTGAACAACGAAGGGCCGGACGCGATTCAGGAGTGGACCGTTTACTGGACCTTCCCGGACGGCATCGGCGTCGTCAACCACTGGAACGCGACCCTCTCGGAGGGGCCGACCTACACGGCCACACCCCTCGACTGGAACCGGACCATCCAGCCCGGCCAATCCGTCAGCTTCGGCCTGCAGGGTTCCAAACCCGACGGCGAACCCGCCCCGACACCGGACCTCGATGGTCCGCAATGCTCATGAAAATTTTTGGGAGACAACGCATGAACATCCATCACTTTATCTGGCGCACCCTGGTGTCCATTCTGTTGCTTGGCCCAACATTAGGCTGGGCCGCACCGACCCAGATTCCGGGGCGACTGGAAGCGGAAGACTACGACAGCTACTACGACACCACCACCGGCAACAGCGGCGGTGCCTATCGTTACGATGACGTCGACATCGAACCCACGACCGATGCCGGTGGCGGCCACAACGTCGGTTGGGTCGCCGCGTCCGAATACCTGAAATATCCGATTCAGGTAAACCAATCCGGCACCTATCGCATCACCCTGCGCAGCGCCACGCCCTACAGTAACCGAGGCGTTCGGGTGAAGATCGACAACACCGACGTCAGCGGCCGGCTAACTGCCCCCAACACCGGCGGCTGGCAGAACTGGACGGACGTGAGTTTCGAAACCCAACTGACAAGCGGCCAGCATCAGGTGGAAGTGTATTTCGAAGAGGACCTGCAAAACCTGAACTATCTGGACTTCACCTGGCTGGACGACGACTCGAACAACGACTGGCAATTGGTCTGGTCCGACGAGTTCAACGGCAACCAGATCGACACCGGTAAGTGGGAACACGAAGTGAACGGCTGGGGCGGTGGCAACAACGAACTGCAGTACTACACCGCGCGGCCTCAGAACAGCCATGTCGCCAACGGCGTGCTCACCCTCACCGCCCGTCAGGAACGCTACACCGGCCCGGACGGCACACGCGAATACACCTCCGCCCGGCTGCGCACCCAACACAAAGGCGACTGGCGTTACGGCCGTGTTGAAGTGCGCGCGAGAATGCCGGAAGGCCAGGGCCTGTGGCCCGCCATCTGGATGCTGCCGACGGACGACGCCTACGGCGGCTGGGCGGCCAGCGGCGAGATCGACATCATGGAAGCGGTGAACCTGAACAACGGTGGTGGTAACGAGGTGCACGGCACCCTGCACTACGGCGGTGAATGGCCGAACAACACCTACAGCGGCGAAGCCTACACGCCGCCGACGTCCGTAGTCGACCACTTCCACGAATACGCCATCGAATGGGAGCCGGGTGAAATCCGCTGGTACGTCGACGGCGTTCACTACCAGACCCAGAATGACTGGTGGACGTCCAACGGCGCCTACCCCGCCCCATTCGACCAGCGCTTCCACCTGATATTGAACGTGGCCGTCGGCGGCAACTGGCCGGGCAACCCGGACGGTTCCACCGTATTCCCGCAAACCATGCAGGTGGATTACGTGCGGGTGTATCAGCGCCCGTAACGGGAACGTACAAGCACACCACAGCCGGTTAAAACGTTACCGGTTGTGGTGTGCAACCGACACGGGTCAGACGTGCTGATCGATCAGGATCGGATTGCCGTCCGGGTCTTCCAGCGTGATATAGGCCGGACCGGTGGTGGACTCGTCCGCCTCTTCGATCAGTTTGACCCCTTTGGCTTTGAGGTCGCGCTGAATGTCGCGTACATCCGGCGTGCCCTCCACCGTCTGAGCGTTGTGGTCCCACTTCGGGTTGAACGTCAAAATGTTCTTGTCGAACATGCCCTGGAACAGACCGACCAGATGATCGCCGTTCTTCATGATCAACCAGTTCTGATCGATGTCGCCGCCGAACTTTTCGAAGCCCAGTTTCTCGTAAAAATCACGCGAGGCGTGAATGTCTTTGACCGCCAGGCTGATTGAAAACGCACCCATTTCCATCGTTAACTCTCCATCGGTTGTTGTTGTAAACCCTCACGCGGTACCCGCACCCGCGGGCACCAGAGGCAACGCACACCATAGATCGTACGTTTGCCACTGCGTGGTATGTGGCGGTTCGCAGTATAGCTCCATCGCCGGCGCGTGTGCCGGCTCGTAAGCGCTTTGCGGCAGCCAGACCCGGTAGAGGTACTGCCAGATCTGATCCTCCTGTTCCAGCGTGCCCTGCAGCCGAATGCGAACCACGGTTTGCTCGGGTAATTGAGCGACGCTTATACCTTCCGGCACCTCGTCCGATTTCACCGGTCCGGCCGCCCACTCGAACGTGCAGCGTTCCAGGGGTGTCAGATCCGGGTCGTCATGCGAGCACCCCAGGAACAGAGCGCCCTCATGTTGAGCCAGTGTGGATTCGTACCAGGGCCAGAGTCGGTCGTACGCCGCCATGACGCCTTCAAAGTCCCGATAGGCGTCCGTCACCTGGAGGCGCGCGACGCCCATGGCCGGCAGAGTCACCACCTCCGGTGTCCAGCCGTAGGTGTCCGCCCATTCACACAACGCTGTTTGATCGTAAACCGGGAACGCATCCGGCTCCCGACCGATCTTGCGCTTTTGCAGGGGTCGATCCCGGTCCCAGTCTTTTGGAGACAGGCCAAACACCTTGCGAAAAGCACGACTGAAACCGTCCGGGCTTTCGTAGCCGTGCTGCAGCGCGACTTCCACCACGCTCAAATTGAGGTTCGACCGCAACGCCATGGCCGCACTTTCCATGCGCGTGCGCTGGATGTACTGCCCCAGCGGCTCTCCGGTAATGGACTTGAAAATGCGATGGAAATGAAACGACGAAAACGATGCTACATCCGCCAGGGTGTTCAACGACAAATCCGCTCCGGGATTGGACCGGATGTAAGCAATGGCGGCGTCCACGCGGCGTCGGTACGACAGGTCGGTGGTGTATTTCATGCGGCGCTCCCTGTGCAGGTTCACTACGGGCGGCGGTTAAGTGGTACTGGATGCAGGATAGCTAGGAACGACAACAACTAGACGACCGTGGCGTTGAACGACTGAAATTGCCCCGGCGTCATCGCCAGGCGTTGTTTGAAGTGCCGCTGGAAATGCGCCTGATCGGCAAAGCCGAGATCCAACGCGACATCGCTCAGCGGCCGACCGGTTCGCAACAATCGCTTGGCGCGCTTGATGCGATGATCCAGCTGATAGGCGTGTGGCGCCATGCCATAGGTTTGCTTGAAGGTACGGATAAGGTGATAGCGACTGACGCCCGCCTCCTGCGAGAGCTCATCCAGCGTGAGGGTTTGGTCGAGGTTGTCCAGAATCCGGTCCCGCACGCGGGCGAGACCGGTCGAATCCGTCCTGTAGTGCCGTTGAGCCGATCCCTCGGCCAGACACCCGGCGAGGTAGCCAACGAGCAGACTTTCGGCCTCCAGCGAACCGGCACCGGCTTCCAACTGCCGAAACAGGGTATCGAACCGCTGGAAATAAACCGGGTTCGACTGGAAGTGCGCGGGAAAGGCCTGATAGTCCTGCCCGGAACCGGTCAGTTCCTGTTGCAGCCGACCGATCCAGCCGGTATCGACAAACAGCATGCGGTAGGACCAGTCGCCCTCGTCCGGGTTGCAGGAATGGGCATCGGCCGGGTTGATGGTAACCGTGGAGCCCTGACCGATGGTGTGACGGTCCGACCCGTTGCGGTACAACGCCTGCCCCTGATCGATGACACCGAACGAAAACTCATCGTGGGAGTGCGTGTGATAACAGGCCTGGGAACGCCGCGCCCGACGCATTTCCACATAGGGCAGCGCCGGACAGGGCTTCAGGTAAAAGGTGGGGTCGGGGGCCATCGACGCACTCCATTGTTTATACGGTAAACCGTCCTCGGAAAAACAAGGTACCCGGCCCCGGCCGGCGCTTCAAGCCAAAGGAAGCGCCCGGGCCGGCCCGGGCAGGAGAGACGCCACAGCCCGGGACGTACGCCAATGGGGAAACGGCCGCTACCGCGCGGCCAACGGCACCGCATCCCGACCGTTCGAGGCCATCCACGCCACGGCGGCGCGGCTCAGCCAGTCGCAGAAGACCATTTCGCAGTGGTGGAACCCCCGACCGGGAAACCCGCCTTCGAACCAGCGCAACAGGCAGTGTTTCAGCGCCATTTCCGCATCCGCGGGGTTGGTGCGCGCCAGATGCCGCGTTTGCTCGAAGAAATCCCGCCCGCGGGCGGCGGCTTCCTCCGCCGTCAGCGCCCCCTGGCCATCGTACTCCCACCAGGCGATATCGCCCGGCCGGTCCTCATCCCAACGCAAGTCCCGCACATAACCCAGGTCGTACCGCGTGTGGGGGTTGGCATCGAGCGCAGCGGGATCGGGCCGGTCTTCCAAGGCCCGCAGCACCGCCAAGGCAAAGCGCTCGCCGACCCAAAACGCATACCCCTGAGCCAACTCCCGCCGAGCAAACACCGAAACCGACCCCTGTAGGAGCGCATGGTCCGCACATCGGCGCCGTGCGCGACCCACCTCACCCCCTTCCGACGGGACCGAACTCCGAACACGCCCCCCAACCCGCTCCACCAAACACGCCTCCCAAGCCTGGGCCAGCGGCGTTTCCAAAAACCGGTCGGGATGGTGCGCCGGGTCGCCACCGGCGGCCTGGTGCAGATCGTTCAGGGAATAGAAATCGTCCCGTATGCGAACGGGATGGGACAAGACAGTGAGATAACTGTTTTCAGTGGGACTTATTTGGGACGAGCGGGATTCTGGCGTATGATTGCAATCAGCCATTATAGACTCCTATTCAGTCTGTGGTGGTCAGCTACTTTCGGGTGCGCCAACACCCGGAGGTAGCGCTTATTTATTGATCAACTTCGTCGATAGTGCGACCTTTCGTTGTTAAGCGTTCTACTTCCTGTTCATGCTCTCTGAACACAGAGAGCATCCGTCTATTCACGCATGAACCACTGTTAAAATCAACCGGTTTTTTGGTGGATTTTGCGGGCAGTTTAGTTTGCAGTTAAGAGCAGTTTACTCGTCTGCTATACTGCTTAAATCGTGCCTTCATTGAAGGAGCGGACACACTTGACTTCCTATCCGTTTCAATCCTTGCGCTCCGTCACAAAATGCACTAAACATGAGTCCATGTGCGATGCATATCCCGGATATTTGTCGGGATATGCGTTCGGGAAGACACTGATCCCGGGGATACTCGTCTGGTGAGACGGTTTTTTCGGAATTGATATGAATCAGCAAGGCGTTCTGGGGCTGACTCCAGGCACGGTGGTGCTGGGTTGCGGTAGTACGAGGTTGCGATGTCACGTAGTCGATATACTGGAATAAGGGGCGCAGGCGACGATGAAAAATGGCTGTTATTTGTTCAAGGAAGTTCTAAGATATGGAGTTAGGTGAAATCACGATAAAAAACTCAACTTGGGCATGGAACAAGCTGCGCGAGGCGAGAAAGCTTGATTATCAGATCGGAGAGGAGTCATTAACAGACTTCATTATTCTCAACATAAAGAAATGGGGCGCAGGAAAGATCGCCGTCAAATCTTTCACAAGACATGATGAGTCCTTGAATGGCGCAGACTGGGAATGGTGGTTCACCGGTCCGAGTGGGAGATGGCTCGGCATGAGGGTTCAGGCGAAAGTTCTAAACCTAGCTTCTGAAAAATACGAACACTTACACCACAAGAATAAGAATGGACACCAAGCTGATCTACTGATTAGCGATGCGAGAAAGAAACGATTAATTCCACTCTACTGTATGTTCACGAACTGGGATACGAAAAAGTATAAAACTGGGTGGGTGTGTCGCACTTATAAACCCACTGTTAGGCACTTTGGTACCGCAATACTGAATCCTCATTTCGTCAAGCAGCTTCAGTCGTCAAACGAAAAACGCCTTTCCTCAATCATTGGTTCTCTCAGACCCATGCATTGCATTTTTTGCTGTTCAGGTTTTGGTGGTAGTGATCTTCCGGCGCGAGCACTAAATTGGCTTCAAGGAGCAGGTATTCTTCAAGGCACTGATGATGGGGAAGATTACGAAGAAGTATTTTATATGCACGATGAAGCTCCATTTTATGTTTACCAAATGCTTGAGCGTGACCTAAAAGACGGTATCGTCGATTTACAGGATGATCGACTCAAACGAGTCACTGTTTTTAGGGAGCTAGAAAGTGGCACGTAACATAACCAGTGAATTAAGCCGACCAATTTTCCGCTGCCGCTCCAAATTGGCGGGCTATTCAAGGCGTTAGCGGTCTAGGAGGATTATGAAGAATGTAGCTTTGGTCGCAGTGTTTCTGCTTTTTCCGGCTCTCGACGCGTTGGCTGAAACATCTGGCTCTTCAGCCGATTCCGGGCGGGCGTTTTTTAGTGCTTTAGAATGTACTGTTTTAGCAGCAAAGATCGGACGGTCTGAAGAACAAAAGCGGCTTTTCGAATTCGGATACAAAGAAGGGAAGAAGTTCATTGACTCGGTGAGGTCAGGCGAAATTAGTGAAGAAGACCTTTCCTCGAAGGTCCCTGTGGGAGTACTCTGGCACATGCAAGGACCTACCACTGATTTCATTCTAGGGCGCATATATGAGTCGGCTGCGGAAAACGTTCTGGAAGGAGTTTATGGCAGCGCTAATGAGGTGCTCTCAACAGAAGAGCAGAACCGGATTGCAGAAAATAAGTTCTCTACCAAGAACTGTGAGTTGATTGGACAGTCCGCTAACCAGTAAATCAAGCCGACCGTTTTGCGCTGCCGCTCCAAACGGCGGCTTATTCCGACGTTAGCTGAAAAAGGAAAATTTGTGCAGTCAGTTTTCATTCGACATAACTGTTTATCTACTCCCCACGTTCTGCGCCAATTGTGGGAGAGGCGGCTGATTGCGTTGCATTATGACGATGACTTTTCCACCAACCCCTCTGACTACTATCCTGCAGGCCGAAAGGCACTCGAAAGATTATGGGGATACTGTAACGACGGCGCTATTGTCGGCGCTGATTATAGGCGTCTAGATGGGTCTAAAATGCTCGTTGGGTTCCTGGAGCAAGGTACTCAGATATTCTCTGAAGAATTCCATGATCCCAGCTCTGGCGAGTCATTTATTTACAAAGTGGCTGCCCTGAGTAGTGCAGTTGTAGTTCCTTACGCCGACTACCCATTGCTAGTTGGTGTCCAGCCGAGACAGGCAACATTAACGGGATGGCCCAGTGCGGAAGGGGCGCTGTTAGCGGCTGTGGAAGGACGATCACTGCCGCGCAAGGTAAATTCGTTACACCCAAGCCAACTTGAGGTTCTTTGCTACGAATGGCTGCGCAGTTCCGGGCAATTGGAGCGACTCGTTTTGCCTATTGGCAGAGGGCTAATGGATATCGATATTTTTGGCATCGATAGGGATGGGAAAAGGGTTATTGGTCAGGTTACCTATAGCAAACACGCTGCAGACCTTTCGGACAAACAATTCCGACTTTTGAGGCATGCACGTGATATTGATTCCGTTTACTTTTTTCTGCCAGAGGATGCCCCTCTGGTTGCCGGTGAGGGCGTCGAGTTGGTCACGTTTCGGAAAGTCTTGGATGACTTGGAAACAGACCAAGATGTCTCAACAAAATCCATGCTACGAGAAATGTTTGCAGAGTACAGCTAACCATGTGGTCAACGGGACGCCAACTACGCTGCGCTCCTTTGGCGCCCATTACCACTGGCGTTAAGTTTCTTTAGAGTAAGGAGTTGAAAATGGATGTAGCCCCAACCTTCGGTAGTAAAAAATTCCTGTGTCCCCATTGCAGGGTTGTTGCCCAGCAGACTTGGTTTGATGTCAGGCAGGCAGCAAAGTCTGCCAACACCATCATTAGTCACGTTTTTTACGAATATCGTGGAACTGTCGCGGACTGGGAGCAAAAGGCAATTGCGCAGTTTATTCGACAAGTCAACGATGCCAATGATCGACATATGTTGGATTTCGTCCCACCTGGGTTCTCTGTCGCAACATGTAGTTCTTGCGATAAATTCACGCTTTGGGTTGAGGGCAAGCTTGTGTTCCCACCTAATATTCCAGTCGCTCCCCCAAATTCAGACATGGATGAAGATATACAATCATTATATTTGGAAGCAGCCAGTATAGTTGGTGACTCCCCACGCGGTGCGACCGCATTGCTCAGGCTGGGGTTGCAGTTATTGTTAAAGCAGCTTGGAAAGTCCGGAAAGAATATCAACAGTGACATCAAGGAACTTGTTTCTGATGGACTTAGCCCGAAAATTCAACAGGCGCTTGATCTTTTGAGGGTAGTTGGCAACAACTCTGTGCACCCTGGGCAGATAGATATGAATGATGGAAGGGAGATCGCACTAAAGCTATTTCACGTCTTAAATTTTATCGCTGACGAGATGATCTCCAAACCAAAGGAACTTGAACTTCTATATTCTGAAGTCGTTCCTGATGAAACAAAGCAGCATATTAATGAGCGCGACGGGAATGGAAGCTAACTTGAAAACGCACATAACCAGTGCAGGAACGGCGACTCCCACTACATTGCGTCTTCGGCTCCATTCCGTGGTCGCGAAAGCTGTCATGCGTTTTTAGGGATCACGAGCCAATATGGATGATTTTTTTAAAACTAAAGTTGGGTTTACCATCGGGCTTCTCGCTGCAGTATTCGCGTTTAAGCCGCTGGTCGACTCTAACTCCGACGTTGGATTTAGCATATTTCAGTTAAAAATCACCATTGGATATGCATACATATTTTTGACTGCCTTTTTGGGTTTGGCGGTATACTTTATCTCACTTCAGTTTGCATCTTCCAGGCACATTAAATCTCTTGTTGCTATTAGCGATGCTTGTTATTCAGTCGCATTGGCGACGCCCCCAGTTTTTTTGGCGTTCTGGTTAATAACTATAAGCCTAAGCTACATTGGGTCGTATGTCAGTCAAATCCCGGAATACGCGATTAACTTCCTAACCGGCGTACTCACAAGTATTTTAGCCAGCATGATCTACTCATTTCTACGGAGATCTATTAAGTCAAAATTCTTAGCCGCCGAGAAACAGCAAGAGCGGAAAGCTGACTTTGAAATTCTTGCTAGAGCAAAGCAGCTTGCCGATATAGGTATGTTTGATATGTCTGTGTTGGAGTCGAGCAAAGTTGTGGAGTCTGCTTTGAGGCGATTATTGGAAACAAGGGGCATTTCAGCGAAAAAAGGAACCATGATTGAGCTGGTTCAACTATCAGAAAGAAACAGAATATTGAGCTCTGAAGAAATCAACTTCCTAAATGAAATTAGGCAAAAGAGAAATGAATCTGTCCACTTAATCGATACAATTGACAAACAGTCAGCTAATCGGGTTTTGCATATCTCTAGGGAGTTGCTCGCAAAGCTTGATGCCGTCTCATCTTCCTCTGGGTATGAATGGCTTGAAAGGAACCGGTATAAGGTTATTCAATTACTGAAAGAAGGCGACCTTAAAAAATGCCAACCAGCATTAGATAGGCTAAAAGAGGCGTGGAAAAACCGCGATGGTGCGGTTTGGTTGGAGTTGACCGATTTCTTTGAGGTTGCTCTTACTTCTAATCCGGAATTGATCGTTAGCATGTTCGAGAATGATGAGGAGTTACTTGATAGTTGGCTAGAAAGAGCTGGTGCTCAATTATTCACTGACTTTTCGGGAAGAGAGAAGGAGCGACTTACTAGGGTGCGCTCGGTAATTATCTCTCAACTTAAAAAATACATTGCTGGTACAAATAGCAGGTCGAGACGCGAGGTAGCCGATAAGATTCTATCTGTCATTGAAGAATCTGAGGTCAGAGAGATTGATTGAAAACTTAACCATTGTGTCAATTAGGACACTCGTCAACTCGCGAATAGTACGCATGCGATATACCTCCGAAGCACCCATTGAGGGGAAAATTGTCAATTTAGATTTTCGCACATGTATTGATTTAAATAAGCTAAAATTCGAAACAGTTGAGCTGAGGGTGAAGCCCACCGACAACTACCTCTTGATAAATGACCGAAATCTCAATTTGGCGTTTTTGCAATCATTCAACACAACCTAAGTCACTATACTATCCCCTGTGCATACAGCTCAATTATTCCGTCGCCAGTCGACCAGTTCAATGGGGTACAGTGGATTATCGCTTATTTTTGAATCATCCCAATCTATATCGACTACCAAAGCGCCTAGTTCAAAAACCCAATAGCCAAAATGTGTATAGTATTCAGGGTCCAGCTCTTTGTGGCTATCTAACCAACCGGCCCCGTACTTCTCAAGTCCTTGGAAATAGCCCTTTAAAAAACCATCTAACGTAGCATTCCGCTGTTTGTCATCATACTGGCCTAAAGCATCGCAAAGTGGACCATTTAGAGCTGGGAACAGTACATTTGTGCAAGGAGTAAAGCTTCTGTCGAACGCATTATACAGCCTGCCGACAAGCATATCCTTTTCCAGGAATGGTATTTTCTCACCAACTTCAGATATATTCACCTTTAGTAAGTAAGCAATTGAAAGTGCCCATACAATTAGCATGTAAAGGTTTATACTTGCATCCATTTCAGTACTGGAGGCATCCAGATATTCCTTTAGAAACGCCACACTCTTCTCGCTTTCGACTTTTACCTCTTCCAGACCATACCCTAATGTATATTTTATAATGGTAAGTTCGAGTTGCTCTTCAAACCGGGAAAATGAGGTTATTTTCCTTTTCCGTTCATCCAGGTCTGGATTGGAAAGGGTATTTTCATACGTTGGTATCGCTACTTCTTCAATAAATGCGCGATATTCATCCAGCATGTTTTGATCAGCAAACGAAGTTTGTCTCATTACCATGTTATTTCCTCCTTAACCACTCTGCCCAAGTCGGGTCTATAGCGAAGTCCCACTTTTTCATAGTCACCTTGTCGAATAGCCAGTCGCTCCCGCTTGCTTAATTGGTGCTTAGACTGAGATACGATCCACTCGTCACTCATCTGCTTAATTCGTTCGCCATTTGGTCCAGTGATCGAGCCAAATGTACTTTTGTGGTATTTAGCTTCAATCACAATGTAAGTCGGCGGCGGATTGGCATTCAGGAAGATCCCATCGATGCCATGTTGCCCATAAGTCGGTCGCCGGAACCCGGGCACCACTTTATGCCCCAGCCGATCCATATAGTCATAAGCAGCATCCTCGGCGAACTCAGCCTTGAACCGATTCGTCCCGGGCGTAGTCTTGTGCTTGCCACTCTCGTAAAACCGCCGTTCCTCGTGATCGTACTCCTTGCGCGGGCCATTGTAACCGGGGTTGCGTTTGGTGTTGTAGCTGCCGTCCGCGCCTCGGAACCAGTGATGCCCGTTGGGGGCGGG
>NZ_BMXR01000001.1:604640-738521 GCF_014651855.1 Saccharospirillum salsuginis | reverse complement strand
GCGCTGTGAGGCGTTGAGCTAACCGATACTAATGGCCCGTGCGGCTTGGCCATATAACGCCCAAGGGGTGTTGGCGCCGTAACGCAAGACGAAGAATTGAAGGTGCTTGGTGACAGACCGAGACTTGAGAGACAGAACTTGATCAGTGCGAATTGGGTGTACTGCACCGAAACGGGAAAGCCATAGAGCGATCCTGAACCATACCGCAGTCACCAACCAGTTTGCTTGACGACGATAGAGCTGTGGAACCACCTGACTCCTTGCCGAACTCAGAAGTGAAACGCAGCCTCGCCGATGGTAGTGTGGGGTATCCCCATGTGAGAGTAGGTCATCGTCAAGCTTTTAATACCAACCCCCGGTACCGATAGGTATCGGGGGTTTTTGCGTTGTGGGGTCGGGACATTGGCGTGCCGATGGAGTGCTCCGGGGCACAGTAAGGTTCGATGGTGGGCAGTGCCCACCCTACATGGTGGCACCGTACCCGTAGGGTGGGCACCGCCCACCAGGGGAGGATACCGCTCTCGCCGTCAATGACGACCGCCTCTGTCGTAGGTTGGATTAGCCGGCAGGCGTAATCCAACATCATACCAATGGCACCGGTCCTTACCGGGGTCGCCATCGTTGGATTACGCTCCGCTACCGATGCCGGAGTGCCGGACCAGACGTACCGATCCAACCTACTGTTCAACCACCATCAATGCCATCATAGCGAAAACCTCAACCGACCCATCCCTACCATGAACCTCAAAACAAGCCTGGGCATCCAAAGCGAATACGTCGTCAGCCATCTCGAGTCCGAACTCGACGACCGTGACGATTATCTGATCTTCAAAACCCCAAACAGCCCGGATTATTTCTTCGGCAACCTCCTCGCCCTGAAACAACCCCTCGCCTCCAAAACCCGCGAGGAATGGGAAGCCTGTTTCGACGAGGCGTTCAAATCCATAGCCGGCATTCGCCACCGCACCTTCCTGTGGCGCTACAACGAAAACGATCTGATGGAGATCGTGGAGCGGTTCAAACAGGCCGGCTACCAGTATCAGGAAGAGCACATTCTGGCGATGAACTCACACGACCTGATCACGCCCGATCAATTGAATACCGACTTTGAGATCCGACCGCTAACGGACGAATCGGATTGGCAGCAATGGGTAGAGATCGGTGTCGAGGCTCGCGACGAGGGGCATGCCGAATCGGATTTTCGGCATTACCGCCTGGGGCGGATGAACATCTATCGGGCGCTCGATGAGCAGGGGTGTGGGCGTTTCTACGGTGTGTTCGATGCCGGGCGACTGATCGGTTATGCGGGTGTTTATCACCTGAATGGCTTGGCGCGCTTTCAGGATGTGATGGTGTTGTCCGGATATCGCCGCCGAGGCATTGCCCGGACACTCATCCATCATCTGGCTCAATGGGTGGCGCAGTATGCGGATCGGCAGGTGATCATCGCCGATGCGCATTATCACGCCACGGTGCTGTACCAGAACCTGGGCTTTCGCATCGTCGAGCGCGAGGCCGGTTTGTGTTGGTGGCCGAAAGCCGAAGCCGTCTAGCGGTTATATCTTCCTGTAGATCAAATCCCAGACGCCATGGCCCAGCCGTTTGCCGCGCTGCTCGAACTTGGTTTCGGGGCGGTGGGCCGGACGGCCCGGCTGGAACTGGCCCTGGCCTGCGGTGTTCTCAAAACCTTCGGCGGCTTCCATCACGTCCATCATGTGTTCGGCATAGTTTTCCCAGTCCGTCGCCATGTGGAAGGTGCCGCCGCTTTTCAGTTTACGGCGGACCAGCTGCGCGAATTCCGGTTGAACGATGCGGCGCTTATGATGGCGCTTTTTGTGCCAGGGGTCCGGGAAGAACAACTGGATGGTATCCAGACTGGCATCGGGCAGACAATCGCTCAGTACCTCGACGGCGTCCTCCTTGTAGATGCGAATATTCTCCGCGCCGGCCTCCAGAATATGATGCAGTAATCGACCCACGCCGGGGGTATGCACTTCCACGCCGATGAAATCTTTTTCCGGTGCCTGTTGGGCCATCTCGAATAAAGAGTCACCGTTTCCGAAGCCGATTTCGAACACCCTGGGCGCATCGCGACCAAAGAGCTTCTCCGGTTCGATCCGGCCGTCGCCGAGTTCCAGGCCGAACTTTGGCCAGCCATTGTCCATGGCCAGCTTCTGGCCTTCGGTCATGCGCCCGGTGCGCATGACGAAACTGCGAATCTTGCGTTGAATGGGCGTGCGTTCTTGAGTCATCTGTTGGTCCGTAGAAGTCGGCGTCGGCGTTCAGCCGGCGCGCCAGCATTGCCAGGCCAGGGAACCCCAGCCAATCAGGAAGAGAACACCGCCCAGGGGCGTGACAGCGCCCAGAAGCGGTTGATTGAGCAGTACCAACCCATAGAGGCTGCCACTGAAAAAGAGGACGCCCAGCCCCAGCGACCAGGCCGGCAATGCTAGCGAAGGCATGCCGGGTTGTCGGCCGAGCAGGGCGACCAGCAGCAGGCCGAGCCCGTGCACCAATTGATAGAGGACGGCGGTGTCCCAGGTGTCGAGCCGGGCCGGTATCACCCGGTCCGCCAGCGCATGGCTGCCGAAGGCCCCAAGGGCCACACCCAGAAGCAGGATGACGGCGGCGATGGGAACAACCCGGGAGGTGTGCTGCATGGGATCGTGCTCGGTTAACGGTTGATGTGTAGCCATAAAAAAGCCGCTGAAGGCAGCGGCTTTCTCGCGCGTGATGACAGGCGAGTATTTAGAACTCGATGCTCATCACCTTTTTGACTTTCTTCATGGCGTTCTTTTCCAGCTGGCGAATACGCTCGGCGGAAACACCATAGACATCGGCCAGTTCGTGCAGCGTGGCTTTATTCTCGTTCAGCCACCGCTTCTGAATGATGTCGCGTGAGCGCTCGTCCAGATCTTCCAATGCGGCGAACAGCTGTTCGTTGGCATCGGTTTCGTAGTTCTCCTGCTCGACAACAGACGCCGGGTCGGCACCACTGGCCTCCAGGTAATGCACCGGAGACAGAGCCGGGCCTTCGTCGTCGTCCTCGGTGGGCGCGTCGAAGGTGGCGTCGTGCGCGGTCAGGCGGCCTTCCATTTCGTAGACGGTCTTGAGGTTGACCCCGAGACTGTCGGCGATGGCTTGCGCTTCACGCTCGTTCAACCAGCCGAGGCGCTTCTTGGAGCTGCGCAGGTTGAAGAACAGCTTGCGCTGGGCCTTGGTGGTGGCCACTTTGACGATGCGCCAGTTGCGCAGGATGAACTCGTGGATTTCAGCCTTGATCCAGTGAACCGCGAAGGATACGAGGCGCACACCCACTTCCGGGTTGAAACGGCGCACCGCCTTCATCAGGCCTACGTTGCCTTCCTGGATCAGGTCGGCCTGGTTGAGGCCGTAACCGGAATAACTCTTGGCAATGTGAACAACGAAACGCAGGTGTGACAGTACCAGGCGGCGAGCGGCGTCGATGTCTTCCTGATAATAAAGACGCTCGGCCAGTTCTTTCTCCTCGTCCGCGGTCAGGAGATCGAAGGCGTTCACAGCCTGAATGTAGGACTCCAGATTTTGGCCCGGAGCCAGAGAGTCCAGCGCCAGGGCCGGAACACTGTTGTTCAGTTTCACGTTATCTCCCTCCCCATCACTGTGTCAGTAACGGTGGATGCAGTTTAATTCACTGGTAATAATACCAGAAATCCCATATCACCCCTAGCGTGGCCGGTAAAAGTTGTGCAAACCAATACAGTCTATTGATACCGGCAATAGCATCAGACTAATACAGGCCGTCTTTGACATCTTGATTACGATCAAGTCTTTGGACTGGATCACCGCAGACCATTCTAACGCGGTTCGGCATCCCGCAGATGGCGCCACAGCGCAATGCGCGCGCCCAGCAGGCTCACACCGATCGCCGAGCCCACCAGAACCAGGCTTTCGCGGGGGCCCAGCCAGGCGATGTCGGCACTGAGGCCATAGGTGCTCAGAAAGGCGCCGAGCGGTGCATGCAGCCACCAGGCCAGCAGGCTGACCAGCAACCAGGCGGCCAAACCACCGAGCAAGCCGTACCAGATACCCAGGTAAACAAAGGGCCGGCGCACGAACGCCTCGGTGGCTCCAAGCAGCTTGATGATGCGAATTTCTTCCTTGCGGGATTCGATGGCCAGCCGAATGGTGTTTCCCACCACCAGCAACACGGCGATACCGAGGAGAATCGCAAGGCCGGTCACCAGGCTGGAAATCAATTCCAGAAAGCGGTTCAGGCGGTCGATCCAGGCCAGGTCGAGCTGAACATCCTCGACCTCGGGCAGCCCGTCGATGATCAGCCGGAGCGCCTCCAACTGACTGCTGTTCTGCTGGGTCGGTATGACGACAATACTGGCCGGCAGCGGGTTGCCCTCCAGATTCAGCGAATCCGACGACAGGGTCAGGGTCTCACGGAAGGAGGTCCAGGCCTCGTCCGCGCTGATGTAATAGGCGCGCAGGACCTCCGGCCGCTCGTCCAGTTCGCCGGTGAGTCGTTCGCCCTGGTCCTGGCTGACCTCACTGCGCAGATAGAGCGTGATCTGGCCGCCTTCCTGCCACTGTTCGGTTTGCTGTTGCAGGGAACTGAGCGCCAGATAGAACAGGGTGGGCAGCGTCAGGGCGATGGCGATCACCAACCAGGTCAGCGCGCTGGAGACCGGGTTGCGCACCAGTCGCATCAGCGAGGACAGGGCGCTGTCCTTGTGGTGGCGCAACCAGGCGGAACGGTTGGACTCGCCGGTCACACGGCGTCGGTTGGTGGCCTTTCGGGCGGACTGGGCCGTCATGATGCCGCTCCGCTGAAGGGGGTGGTGAGCAGACGGCCTTCCTGCAACGACACGACCCGATAATTGAGGCGGGCGATCAGCCCCAGGTCGTGACTGGCGATCAGCACCGTGGTGCCGACCCGGTTGAATTCGGCGAACAATCGCATGATGTCCTTGGACAGCGCCGGGTCCAGATTACCGGTGGGCTCGTCGGCCAGCAGAATGGCGGGTTTCTTGACCACGGCCCGGGCAATGCCGACGCGCTGCTGTTCCCCGCCCGACAACTGGATGGGTTGGTATTTCTCGCGCTTGAGCAGACCGACCTTGTCGAGCGCGGCGCGCACCCGGCGCGTAACATCGTTCGGATGCTCGCCGGCGATGATCAGCGGCAGGGCGACGTTGTCGAAGACGGTCTGATCCATCAGCAGTTGATGATCCTGGTGAACGATGCCCAGATGGCGCCGGAAATGAGGGACCTGATAGGCCCGGAGCCGGTTCAGCAACTGGCCGTTGACCCGCAGTTGGCCCGACGAGGGCTTTTCGATCCGGGTGATCAGTTTCAGCATGGTACTCTTGCCGGCGCCGCTGTGGCCGGTCAGGAACACCATTTCACCCTTTTCGATGTGCAGGGACACGCTCGACAGGGCTTCATGCCCGCCTTCGTAACGCTTGCTGACCTGATCGAAATGAATCATTCGGCGCGGGTATCCAGCAGGGCGTCGACGAAATCCTCGGCCGTGAAAGGCCGCAAATCGTCCAGTTGCTCGCCCACGCCGATGAAACGCACCGGCAGGCCGAGCTTCTTGGCCAGTGCGAAGATCACCCCGCCCCGGGCGGTGCCGTCCAGCTTGGTCAGCGCCAGGCCGGTCAGGTTGACCGCCTCGGTAAAGGCCTGGGCCTGGCTGATGGCGTTCTGGCCGGTGCCGGCGTCCAGTACCAGCAGCACTTCGTGCGGAGCATTTTCGTCGAGCTTTTTCATCACCCGCACGACCTTGGCCAGCTCGTTCATCAGATTTTCTTTATTGTGCAGGCGGCCGGCGGTGTCGGCGATAACCACATCCACGCCCCGCGACTGCGCGGCCTGGACGGCATCGAACACCACCGAAGCACTGTCGGCACCGGTGTGCTGGGCAATCACCGGGACATTGTTGCGTTCGCCCCAGGTCTGCAATTGCTCCACGGCGGCGGCCCGGAAGGTGTCCCCGGCGGCCAGCATGACCGAACGACCCTCGCCCTGAAGCTTTTTGGTCAGCTTGCCGATTGTCGTGGTCTTGCCGACGCCGTTCACGCCGACGACCAGAATGACATAGGGTTTGTGCGTCCCATCGATGGCCAGCGGTGCCTCGACCGGCTGCAGCTGGTGTACCAGCGTATCGCGCAGCGCCTGGAAGAGGGCGTCGCTGTCCTTCAGTTCCTTGCGCCCGACCCGCTCGACCAGTTCGTCGAGAATGGCCTGGGTCGCGTCGATGCCGACATCGGCGGTCAGCAACTGGGTTTCCAGTTCTTCCAGCAGGTCGTCGTCGATGCTTTTCTTGCCCAGGAAGACGGAGGCGACACCCTCGGTGAAGCTGGCCCGGGTGCGACCCAGCCCCTGTTTGATGCGGCCGAACCAGGAGGTTTTCTCCTCGGTGGCGGGAGTGGTGTCCTGTTCGGTCTTGGATTTCTTTTTGCCAAAGCCCAGCATGATGGTGATCGGTGCCTGTGTTGATGCCAGTGGAGGGATAATACAGCCGACGTATGCTAGCAAATTGCCGGTGCCAGCCAAAGCACAGGATAGCGATTCACCGCACGCTCCGGTACATTGGGTGTCCCTGAACGACCGATCGACCTATGTTTCACTTCAGTCGCCGTACCCTTTGGATCATCATATACATCACGATTCCGCTGATCTTCGTGCTGAATCAGCTCGGTCCCGATTCGGATGAAGCGCCGTCCGGGCCGGAGCGCCTGATCTGGTCGCTGGACCGGATCGAGTTCCAGCGCGACGACCATTTGTGGACCGTCGAGCTGCCCGACAGCCGCACCGTGCGGCTGACCGTCATTCAGGATCGAATTCCCGCCGAATCGATGACCCTGCCGGATGCGGAAGCCATTCGCACGTCCCGACAGGGCGGTCGCTTCCTGGTGACCGTGGTCAATCCGACCGATCGACGTGCGCTGGAAACCAGTGTCGATTTCCTGCAGCAATGGCTGCCGGACGGCGACCGGCGCGACCTGGTGTTGTCCGGGCCCCTGACGGCTGACCTTCGGGCGGAAGCGCGTCGGCTGACAGCTCCGCTGGCCGGTACCGGGGTCGACAACCAGGTCGCGCCGCAGCCGGCACTGACGCGATTGACGTCGCCGCCGATGGGGTCGCAACGGCAGCTGGCCTTCCTGCTGTGGGTGGGCGTACTGCAGCAGCGACTGAGCGGTTACGAGCCCGAAGTGCGCTGGGACCATCGGGGGCGCCCCAGCGAGGTGCTGATCAATCAGACCCTGGCGCCCGAGGCGCTGGGACCGGTCACCGAAGCCGAGTTGGAGCCGGTGCTGGCCGCCTATCAATCGGCGGCCGAACAGCGCGAGCGCAGCGGTGAGCAAATTCATCGTTATCTGGTGACCACGGCGGTCTATGGCCTGCCGCTGGATTTCCTGCTGACCCAGCCCGAGCGCCTGGCGTCCATTACCCTGACCGATGTCAACGAACAACGTGAACGAACACTGAGCGAGCTCTGAATGGCCAAACGTCCTGCATCACGACGCAAACCGAATTCCGGCAAAGGCGCGGGCACCTTGCGCATCATCGGCGGCGACTATCGGGGTCGCCGTTTGCCCATAGCCGACCTGGACGGCTTGCGCCCGACCGGCGACCGCCAGCGTGAAACCCTGTTCAACTGGCTGCAATTCGAACTGCCGGCGGCCCGGGTCGCCGACCTCTTCGCCGGCACCGGTGCCCTGGGCCTGGAGGCCGCGTCACGCGGAGCGGACGAAGTGTGGTTGATCGAGACGCATCCGGGCGCGGTGCGCGCGCTCAGGGAAGCCGCCGGGCTTTTACAGGGGCCGATTCAGGTGCAACAGGCCGATGCCTTGCAGTGGGTGGCGCAGCGGGCCCCCGCCAGCCTCGACGGCGTCTTCATCGACCCGCCGTTCGCCGCCGATCTGTGGCAGCCCGTGCTGGACGCCCTGGTGGCCAGTGGGTGCCTGAAACCGGGTGCCTTCGTTTATATTGAATCCCCGAAGGACCGGTCGCTGTTGCCACCGGAAGGCTGGATTTCGGAGAAGGAGAAAACTTCCGGCGATGTGACACAGCGATTGTGGCGGTTGCCTCGGGGGCTGTCCGATAATAGTAGGTTGGATTAGCCTAAGGCGTAATCCAACAGGTTCATCATTGGCATGGTCCGCTTTACGGGCACGATTTGGAAGTTGGATTACGCGCTCACGCGCTAATCCAACCTACTGTTCTGGGTCTGCCTCCCTGTATTCCACGTAAAAGATCGGCGGGCTAGCGCCTGCATTGACTCTCCGGCTGTCATCAATCGATGGGCGCCCGCCGACGCTAATTGACCATGGGTCAGTTGCCTTCTAGTGTGAGCCTCATCAGAGGAGAAGAGCCATGTCGCAGGATTCATTGCACGCCCTGTTCGAGACCCAGAAGCAAGCCTATCGGCAGCATCCCTACCCGAGCTACGCGGAGCGCCGCGATCGGTTGCTGCGCCTCAAGCAACTGATACTGGATAACCAGGATGCCATCGGTGAGGCCCTGAATGAGGATTTTGGCGGTCGCTCCGTACACGAAACCGTCAATGCCGAGATTCTGCCGTCGATTCTGGGCCTGAACCATGCGCTCAGGCATCTGAAGGGCTGGATGAAATCCCGTCGTCGCCTGCTGCCAATGCTGTTTCAACCGGCCTGGGGCAGGCTCACACCCCAGCCGCTCGGCGTTGTCGGCATCATGGTGCCCTGGAACTATGCGCTCTATCTCGCTGTCGGACCGCTGACCTCGGCGTTGGCGGCCGGCAATCACTGCATGGTCAAGCTCTCCGAATTCACGCCCCGGTTCGGCGAGCTGTTCGCGCGGTTGGTGCGCGAACACTTCGACCCGGAGGTGCTGACGGTGGTCAATGGCGAAGTCGAGGTGTCGCGGGCATTTTCCGAGTTACCGTTCGACCACCTGCTGTTCACCGGCTCGACCGCGGTGGGACGCCACGTCATGGCCGCCGCCGCCCGCAACCTGACGCCGGTCACGCTGGAGCTCGGCGGCAAGAGCCCGGTTGTGATCGACCGCAGCATACCCGTGCGTGAAGCGGCCGAGCGTCTGGTCTTCGCCAACTGCCTCAATGCCGGCCAAACCTGCGTGGCGCCGGATTACGTGTTGTGTCCGGCCGAACGGGTGGAGGATTTCGTCAACTTCTTCCTGCAGGAAGTGCGGGAGCAGTACGACGATGTGCTCAATAATTCGCACTACTCGGCCATCATCAACGACCGGCAGCGCGAGCGGTTGATGGGCTATCTGCGCCAGGCCGAGGCACAGGGTGCGCAACTGCACTGGAGCGCCGACCTGCCCGGCGGTGAACCGGTGGGGGGCAAGATCCCGCCGGTATTGGTCACCGGCGTCGACCCTGAAGCGGACCTGATGCAGCACGAAATCTTCGGCCCCATCCTACCGGTGATCGCCTACGACGACCTCGACGACGCCATCGCATTCGTCAACGACCGGCCACGTCCGTTGGCGCTCTATGTGTTCGGTTTCGACAAGGCGCTGCGCCAACGCTTCGCCGAAGGCACCCACAGCGGCGCCCTGGTGTTCAACGATGCGCTGTTCCATGTGGCGCTGGAGAATCTGCCGTTCGGCGGTGTCGGCCACAGCGGCATGGGGCATTATCACGGCGATGACGGGTTCGAGACTTTCTCGAAGCTCAAACCGGTGGTCGGCAAGCAACGCCTCAGCACACTCAAGCTGGTCTACCCGCCCTACGATCGCTGGCCTCACCGCCTGATCAAGAAACTCTTCATCCGCTGACCGGCCGCCGCCGCCCGCGTTTGTACCCCGGGGGCGGCTGAGGTAACATTCGCCCGCGTTTGAAACCGGGGAGCCCCGCATGGCCCGTACTGTTGTCTATCCAGGAACCTTCGATCCCATCACTTATGGGCACATGGATCTGATCGAGCGCGCCCTGCGCCAGTTCGACAAGGTCATCGTCGCCGTAGCGGCCAGTCCTAAGAAAAAACCCCTGTTCAGTCTGGAACGGCGGGTGGCCATGGCACGGGAAGTGACCCAGGGCATGGGTAACGTCGAGGTGGAAGGGTTCCACAATCTGCTGGTTGAATTTGCCCGAACCAAGGGCGCTCACACCATTCTGCGCGGCCTGCGCGTGGTCAGCGATTTCGAATACGAGTTTCAGTTGGCCAACATGAACCGGGTGTTGGCGCCGGATGTGGAAAGCTTGTTTTTGACGCCGTCGGAGCAATATTCTTTCATATCGTCGACGTTCGTACGGGAGATCGCCCTGCTCAACGGCGACGTGACCAAGATGGTCCACCCCATCGTGCAAAAGGCCCTGGCCGAGATTTACCAACAGCAGCAGTCGGAAGCGAAAGGCTGAACCGACGCCGCTTTCGAGGATAGACCCTATGGCCCTCTACATCACCGATGAATGCATCAACTGCGATGTGTGCGAGCCCGAGTGCCCGAACAACGCGATTTCCGAAGGGGACGAGATCTACGAGATCGACCCGGCTCTGTGTACGGAGTGCGTCGGTCACTACGACGAACCCCAGTGCCAGCAGGTGTGCCCGGTCGATTGCATTCCCAAGGACCCCGGGCATGTCGAATCCGAAGCCCAGTTGATGGACAAGTACGAACGCATCATGGCCGCCCAGGCCTGAGCGCACTCGCCTGAACGATGCGGAGCGGCCCGGTGCCTGCTCCGCGCGCGGATTCCCCCCGTTATTACCGAAAACTCAATTGCTGACCCGGCTCGATGTGGCGTTCGTCACTGGCGATCATTCCGAGGCTCGCGCCCGGATAGACCAAGTGACTGTGGGTGCGGCTGAAGAACACGCCACCGGTCGGGGCCGTGACCGCCAACCGCTTGGGACCGTCGGCGTCCAGAACAACGATGTCGGCCAGGTGATCCCCCGTCTCGACCCGGGATCCCAGTTCCTTGTGATAGGTGACCAGGCCGTTGGCCGTCGCCGGAATGACCTTGACCTGGTCCACATTGATGGCCCGGGTGAGGCCGGACGGTGGTTGGTGCTCGGCGCCGCTGTCGCGAACAAACCCTTCCGACTCCAGAAAGGCCAGAATGCCCTCGGCATCCCGTCGGGCCAGATCGTCGCTGACGTCGTATTGTCCTCGCAATTCCAGTGTCGCGGCGAAACAGGGCCGGGAAAACGGCTTGCCGGTGGCTTCGGACAGGCACACCCAGGGCTGGGTATGGGTTCCGTCGAATGCCACGACGCCGCGCACGTCCTCTTCCAGTCGAATCGGAAAACCGAGGCAGTCGCCCAACCGGGCACCCTGGTCCCGCTGATGGTCGCCGTAGAATACATGCGGCATGGCGTCGTAGTCGCAATGCAGGTCGAGCATGACGGTCGCGTCCAGCGACAGGCCGAGCAGTGTCCGGTGCAGCCACTCGATTTCGTAGGCCGGGGACTGTTCCTCGACCATTTGGCGCAGCGTCGCGCGCACGATGCGATCGTTGGCCTCGCCATCGTCGCTCAGCTCGGAGCGGACCCGGTCGATCAGATCGTCGCTGTCGATGGCCATACCGCGATTGAAATTCTGCCCGGTCACGGCGTCGAAACGGCCCGGAAACTTGCCGAAGAGCCGCTGGTTCAGGCCGATCGGGTTGGCGTAGGGCACCAGCACAATGCGTTGTGTCAGCTGACCGTCGGCTTCCAGTGCGATCAAACGTTCCATCAGGTGTTGAAGGGCCAGCATACCGGGCCATTCGTCGGCATGCAGACCGGCCTGCAGATAGGCTTTGTGTTCGCCCTGGCCGAATTCGTGGACCGTCAGAAAGCGTTCGTGCCCGGGGGCCGGCGACGGTATCGGAATGCGTTTGGTCTTCATCGGAAAACTCCATGACAACGGCGCCCGCGGCGCCTCATTCGAGCGCCGAGTCTAAACAGGCTCCGTCGTAATGAACAGATTGGACGCCGCCTTCCTGTGGGTTCGTGACCTCAGGCTGTAATCCGGCCGGATGCGGGATGGTCCAGACCCATGACCGTGCGCTCGTGCTTGAGCAACCAGGCCTTTCGATCCGACCCCCAGGCATAGCCGCCGATGCGGCCGTTCTGGCCGATCACGCGGTGGCAGGGAATGACAATGGCCAGGGGGTTGCTGGCCACCGCCCTCGCCACGGCGCGTGCCGCCGTCGGCTGACCCAGTTGCTGGGCGATGTGAGCGTAGGTGCAGGTCTGGGCGAAGTCGAGCCGGTCCAGCGCCAGCCAGACCCGTTGCTGGAACGCCGTTCCCCGGGGCGCGAGCGGCAGCTGGAAGTGGGTCCGCTGGCCGTCGAAATACTGCAGGTACTGCTTCTCGGCCACTTTGAGAATGGAGACGTCGCTGTCGCGCGCCGGTTCCTCGCAAAAGGCCGCTTGAACGATGCGGCCGCCCAGTGCGTCGATACGAAAGGCTCCCTGTGGCGTATCGAACACGATGGTGTCGGTGAGTGATTGAGTCATGGCACACCTCGAAAAGTCGACTGGTTGGTCAGAAAATGCTGGCGATTTCCCTCGCCGCTGCTAAGCTGTGCGTCCGGTTCCATGAAACGAGTACCGGATATTATGCACGTTGAATATGACATTAAGTTGGGGTTCAAGGACGTCATGATCCGCCCCAAACGCTCTACCCTGAGAAGCCGCTCCCAAGTCTCCCTGGAGCGTACCTACCACTTCCGCAACGCCGATCGCAGTTGGACCGGGGTGCCTGTCATCGCCGCCAACATGGACACCGTCGGAACCTTCGAGACGGCCCGTGCCATGGCGGACGAACAACTGCTGACCGCAGTGCACAAGCATTACAGTGTAGACGACTGGCGTGAATTTCTAGCCTCGGCGTCCGATGCGGTGTGCAACCTGATCATGGTCAGTACAGGCACATCCGACGCGGATTTCAAGCGACTGGAAGAGATTCTGGCGCTGGACGACCGGCTGGTGTTTATCTGCATCGACGTGGCAAACGGCTACTCCGAACATTTCGGCAACTTCGTCTCCCGTGTGCGGGCCGCCTTCCCGAGTCATATTCTGGTGGCCGGCAACGTGGTCACCGGCGAAATGACGGAGGAACTGTTGTTGGCCGGTGCGGACATCATCAAGGTGGGCATCGGCCCGGGCTCGGTGTGCACCACCCGCGTCAAAACCGGTGTCGGTTACCCCCAGATCAGCGCCGTGATCGAATGCGCCGATGCGGCCCACGGGCTGAACGGGCATGTTATTTCCGACGGTGGCTGTACTTGCCCGGGCGATGTCTCCAAGGCGTTCGGTGCCGGTGCGGATTTTGTCATGCTGGGCGGCATGCTGGCCGGGCACGACGAGAGCGGCGGCGACCTGGTGGAGGAAAACGGACGACAGTACCGGACGTTTTACGGCATGAGTTCGGATACGGCCATGCAGAAATACCATGGCGGCGTCGCCAACTACCGCGCCAGCGAGGGTAAGACGGTCAAGGTGCCGGCTCGCGGTCCCCTCGCTTTGACTCTGACCGACATTCTCGGCGGTGTGCGCTCCACCTGCACCTACGTGGGCGCGGCCAAGCTGAAAGAGCTGAGCAAGCGCACCACCTTCATCCGGGTCCAGGAACAGGAAAACCAGGTCTTCCGCAACGACTGACCCATCCGGCGTCAGGAGTCCTCCGCCTGTTTGGTCGACGGGGGGCGCGCGGAGCGTTGCGCGATCAGATCGGCCAGACTAATGCGATCGGCGATCAGCACGGACTGAAGCGCATCCAGCACCGAGCGTTGCGCGCTCTGGATGTCATCAAAGACGCTGCGGTGCAGATTCGCCTCCTCGGGTGTGGCCACCTCGCATTCCAGACTGTAGCGGGCGAACCCGGTCAGTTCCCGGAGGATGCGCGCCAGATGGTTCGGGCATTCGCAGTCGATGTCCGGCTGCCATTCGATCAGCATGTCCAGTTCCTGCTGGCTGAACCCGGCCTGGGTGGCTTCGAACCGATTCAGCAGCCAGCGTGGATGCGGGCGACCCCGTTGCGTCTCATACCCCAGGTCCTCCAATGTACGTAACTGCTGACGATTGGCGAATTCGTACCAGAGGACGGCCTCCGGAGTTTCGGCCGGGGGCAGGCCGGAGACCACGTCGTCGGTCAGCGTGGGCATCTCCAGCACCCACAGGTCCGCTCCGCTGTGCAGATCGTGGGGCGCATCGACCGGCAACAAATCCATATGCGGCAATTGCGCGGCCATGCTGGTGAAACTCGGGCCACACCAGGCAATGACATGTCGTTGGTTGTCCCGGTCGTTGTGCTGGCGCAGCCGGGCCAACGGCCATTCCGCCAGCGTCGCCAGGCTGAAACCCTGGTGCCGCAGGCGTTGTATCAAGCGAATGCGTTCGATATCCGATTCGGTATAGCGCCGTTGGCCGCCATCGCTGAGCGCGGTTGGCCCGATGTCGTATCGTCGGTGCCACTGCCGCAGCGCGTGAACACTCAATCCCGCCAGTTCGGCCACTTCGCCGATGCGTTTGCCGTGTGTCATTCGTCGTTTCCCGTCCAATTGCGTTGAAGATTTTGACTCTGTCCAGCTTCTGTCTAGCTTGGGGGAACGAAATCCCCTTTTTCTGATCCGATATCGATACAAGGTACGAACCAAGGCCGGAAAGGTATCAATCGGAGTCGCTATGAATGCTCACAACCCAGCCTGGTTCGCGGCGGCGGAAGAGACTGAATACAGCAGTTACGCGCAATGGAGCCGGCAGCACCCTTTGCTGACGGTCGAGCAGGAGCGGTATTGGTTGAAACAACACCAGGACAGCGTCCGTGCGCTGATTCTGTTGACCCAGGGAATCGGTCGGGGCTGGTGGCAACAGCGCTACCCGAATCTGGACTGGGCAGCCGGTGATTGGGTGGACACCCTGTGGCGCAAGCGGCCCAGTTACAGCGAACTCAACCAGGCCCGGCGCTGGTACCAGCGTCGTTTTAAAGGCCCGACGATGGCCGGCCGTCTGTGGCGTCGCCTGACCGAGGCCCGCGAAATGCTGCTCGGCTCGAACATCCGGCTGGTGTTCAGCGTGGCCCATCAGCACACCGACCAGGGGCTGGATTTGCGCGATCTGGTGCAGGAAGGGCAGCTGGGTCTGATGCGGGCGCTGGAGAAATTCGATATACGCCAGGGCACCCGGTTCTCGACCTACAGCCATTACTGGATTCAGCAGTTCATCCGCCTTGCGCTGAAGAACCAGGCCAGCCTGATCCGCAAGCCGACCAACGTCGTCGACGACCTCAAGCGGTTTCAGCGTCAGGTGGTCGCGGTGCAGCAGCGGTACGGCAAGACGCTGTCAGCGGCGCTGATCAGCCGGGAGCTGCAGATGCCGGAAACCCAGGTGCGCCACTATCTGGAAATCGGATTGACGCCGTTGTCGCTGGACACACCGCTGACCGAGGATTCCAGTAACCATTGGTCGGACACCCTGGAAGACACGAACCCGACCACCGAAGAGGCCGGTGAGCAAATCGAAGCCTCGGAGCAGGTGCGGCGTTCTCTGGACGTCCTCGACCGCCGGGAGCGCATCATTGTGGCGATGCGTTACGGCATCGGTCATGGTCGGGAGTATGGCTACCGGGAAATCTCGGATCAGTTGGGCGTCAGTCGCGAACGGGTACGGCAGATCGAGAAGGAGGCGCTGCTCAAGTTACGCGAGGCGTGGCCGAGCTGAGCCGGCCACCGGACGGGATTATTTGGGGAGGCCGGTCCAAAGCTTGGGGACTGTGTATCGCCAGCGTTGCAGCCATTGCTGGCTGTCGCTGAGCAAGTCCCCGGTGTGAACAAAACCGTTGTGCGCGAGCACACCCTGGGAGGCGAGGTTGGTGGTGGCGGTCACGGCGACGACATAGTCCAGTTGGTGCTCCAGGGCGGCCTGGCACAGCCATCGGGTCAGGGCCGAAGCATAGCCCCGGCGTCGATAATCGGGATGCACCCGATAGCCGATTTCCACCGTGCCTTTTTGCGGAGGACCCTTGAACCCGCCGGCGGCGACCCAGTGCCCGTCGATACTCAGATGAGCCGGTTGATACCAGATCCGGTCCCGGGGCTGTCGCCGCATGTGATCCAGAAGATCCCGCAGCAATTCGGTCTGGCCAAAGAGTTGGCGGCAGGTTTCCGGATCCTGGAGCAACCGCCGCAGTTCAGCGGGGCGGCTCCAGCGGATGTGGATGTCCGTCCCGGTTTGTTTTTTCATCGGTCGGGTGTCAGTCGTTGTCGAGCAGATCCCGCGAGCGCAGATCGGACAGTCGCTTCATCAGGTGCTCGAGCTCGGCATGTTTTTCACGGCGCTCGGCCACCCGGTCTTCCAGAAAGTCGATGACCTGTTTCTGCAGCTTGGTCTTGCTCAATCGATTGATGTTGGTGATGCCGCCGGGGTTACAGACGTTGACTTCCAGCAGGCGCTCGCCGATCAGGTCGAGGCCGACGAAGTCGAGTCCGTCCTGAACCAGCTTTGGCCCGATCTTGCGACATACCTGGCGCTGCGCTTCGGTCAGCTTCCAGGAGTGGGCGCTGCCGCCGGCCTGGATGTTGGCCCGCACATCGCCCTCGGCCGGCTTGCGGTGGTAGGCGCCGATGGCCTTGCCATTCAGCATCAGCACGCGCACATCGCCGTCCTGCGCACCTTCGATGAACTCCTGCAGGATGACGTAGTTATTGCGTTCACGGTCGATGTAAAAGTCGAGCAGGGAGTTGATCGACGACTGGGCTGATTTTTCCAGCACGATCACACCGTGACCGCCGCTGCCGTCGAGCGGTTTCAGAATCAACTTGTCCTGCTTGCTCTCGCGGATAACGCGCTTGAGGTATTCCTTGTTCTTGGACACGTGCGTCTCGGGCAGGAACTTGTTGCCCGGGTCGTGAAAGGTGGTGGTGTACAGCTTGTTGCTGGCTTTGCGCAGGCCGTCGACGTCGTTGATGACCAGGGTCTCGTTCTTGACCGCGTCGAGGAAGCTCAGCACCGTCGGTTCGATCGGCGGATCCTTGCGCACCATGATGCAGTCGAAGGCGTGCAGCGGCAGCATCTTCTCATCGAAGCGGATCTTCTTGTACAGGCTGGCCACGCTCTCCGGCACCTTCTCCAACGGCTGGATCACCTTGGAGAAACCGTTGACCACATTGTTGCGCACGGTCAGATTCTGGGGGTACAGCAGAGCCACCTTGTGCCCGCGAATGAGGCATTCCTGGATCATCACCAGGGTGGAGCTTTTACCCGGTTCAATGTCTTCCCAGGCGTTGATCAGAAAAGCGATGTACATGGCGTACCCTTGTGCCGGATTTCGAATAAGAGCCTAAACCCCGGGGCCATTATCGGCAACCGGGAGTGGCGCGCGCAGTGTAAGGCCAGTAGGGCGGTTTACGCTAGTGATCAGGAGCCTTTCAGGCCTCGGTAACTCGGGTAGCCAATGGTGCCAAACCCGTAGGGCAGAAGAGCCCCAGGCGATATCTGCCGTAATGTGCACCCAGGCAATGGCCAATCGATTGCCACGGTATAAACGGCGGATATCGCCCTAGGGCTCTTCTGCCCTACACGTTCTCGCCCCGCAGGGTGTAATAGCCGCCCACCACCCGGGTAAAGGTCGTTACCACGCACAGCCCGAAAAACACCCACGCCAACACAACAAAATGCTCCGGAAACAGGCACATGGCGACGAAGAAGGCGATGGTCTCCGTGCCCTCGGCGATACCGCCCAGGTAGAAGAACCCCTTGCTGGGGTAGACCATGTTGGTCAGCCCGCGCCGTTCGGCCAGGATGGCAAAAGCCAGAAAGCTGCTGCCCGTGCCCATGAATCCCCACAACAGGAAAGCGGCGGGCAGGGCGTTTTGCGCGGGGTTGGCGAGGGCGAAACCGGCGATGATGGCGGCGTAGAAGACGAAATCGAGGACGATGTCGAGGTAGGCGCCGCCGTCGGTGGCACCCCGGAGCCGGGCGAGTTCCCCGTCGAGCCCGTCGGCGAGGCGATTGAGACCGATGGCGATCAGCGCGAGACCGTACCATTCCAGCGCGAGCAGCGGCACGGTGGCCAGACCGACAACGAAACCGGAGAGAGTGACGGTGTCCGCGCCGAGACCGGTGCGGTTGAGGCTCTTGGCCAGGGTTCTCAGCGGGGGTTTGACCAGGGCGAGGCTCCAGCGGTCAAGCATGGGCGGTCTCCAGTTCGATCAGTAAGCCGGTGTCGGGGTGGTCGGCGGGGTCGTGGGTGACGAGCAACGCCGGGATATTGAGGTCGGTGATGCGGTTGAACACGAAGTCGCGAAACTGGCCGCGCAGTTGCAGGTCCAGTTTGGCGAAGGGTTCGTCGAGCAGGATCAGCTTGGGTTCGGCGAGCAGGGTGCGCAGCAGGCTGATGCGGGCGCGCTGACCCCCGGAGAGGGTGGCGACATCGCGGTGGTCGAAGCGATCCATGTCGGCGTCGATAAGCCCGCTGCAGATGCGTTCGCGTTGCTCGGATTTGGACAGGCCCCGGGGCAATGCGAAGACGAGGTTCTGGTAGACGTTCAGATGCGGAAACAGCAGGTCGTCCTGAAACAGTATGCCGACCTGGCGGCTCTCGACCGGTACGTCGAGCAGGGAGCGGCCGTTCAGCCGGATGTCGCCGGTGCAGTCGAAGGTCGGCGGCAGGGTGCCGGAGATAGCGGCCAACAATGTGGATTTGCCGGAGCCGCTGGGGCCCATGATGGTGCCGATCTGGCCTTTGTCCAACTGGACGGTCAAAGGGGCGAACAGCGGGTGTTCGTCCAGTGTCACAGTCACGTTTTTCAGTTCAAAGGTCATGGTTGAGGTCTGTGGTTTGTCCGTTGAATATGAGTGAGTGCCAATCGGCCGCGCCGGCGACCTGGGGTTCCCATTCGGGGTCGCCGTAAACCCATCCATGGGGGCTTGACGGCCGCCGTCCGGGCGGCCGACATCCCCGAATGGGAACCCCAGGCCACCGACGCTCAGTTTGGTGGCTTGCTCCAATACTAATTCTCATGTCATGAATGGTTTCGCCGTCGAGTAGGGTGGGCACTGCCCACCATGGAAGGATACCTCGGCTCCGGCTTGTATTTCTGGCTAAAGGTTGTGCCCAGTGGTTGCTTACCATGGGCTGGTGGGCGGTGCCCACCCTACCTGACTCTTCCATTCAGACCTCCAAGGCTCAAGATGGTGCCATATCACATCCATTTCGTTGTCCCTTAGTTGGCAGTCACCCAGATTCCCGAGGGCACTTCAGACTAGCGCCGGGTGCCGGGTAGTCCTATTCGGGGATGTCGGCAGCCATGGATGGCTGCCGTCAAGCCCCCATGGACGGGTTTACGGCGACCCTGAATAGGTCTACCCGGCACCCGGTGCGGGTTCTGGCACTTCAGTAGCCTCATCGGTGCTGCATCGCCCGGTGGTGCCTGTATCGCCAGGCCGGTAACAGTATGGCCAGTAAGAATCCGAGCAGGGGCAGGCCCTGTTGGACGAGGGCGTAGACGGCGGTGGTGCGTCGGTCGCTGCCGCTGGCGAGGCTGACGGCTTCGGTGGTGACGGTGGCGAAACGGCCGCCGCCGATGAACAGGGTCGGCAGGTATTGAGCGACGGAGACGGCGAAACCGGTGGCGAGGGTGTAGGCGATGGGGCGCCAGAGCATGCCGAGTTTGATCTGCCAGAAGCTGCGTACTGTGCTGCCGCTGAGGCTGATGGCGACCCAGGCGTAGCGGTCGTCGAAGGCGCGGTAGGGGCCGCTCAGCGTGAGAAAGGTGTAGGGCAGCACGAAGACGAGGTGGGACCAGACGAGGACCCACCAGGTGCCGTCGATGCCGAGCCAGATGAGGCTGACCTGGAAGCCGAACAGGAAGGCGATCTGGGGGACGAGCAGTGGAAGATAGAGGACCCAAAGCAGGTGTTGGCTGTTGAAACGGCTCTGGCTGTAGCGCAGGCGGACTTCGTTCTCCAGCGCGCCGATGACCAGGATCAGGGCGATGACGGCGCTGGTCAGGCCGGTGCTCAGGGTCAGCCAGAGCGGGTCGGCGATCCGGTCGAGCGAGTCGGTCCAGTGACGCAGGCTGAACCCGGCCGGCAGGGCATCGGGGTAGCGCCAGCGGTCGGCGATGGACCAAAGCAGCAGGATGCACAGGGAGCCGGCGTAGGCGATGGCGCCGACAGCGACGGACAGGCCGCCGAGCATGCGCAGCGAGCCGGCCTTTTGCCAGCGCCGGCCATTGGCGAGCCAGCGGGTGAGCAGCCGGTGGCCCGGGTATTCGAGCAGGCGCAGAAACAGCAGTGAGCCAACGGTGACCAGCAGCAACAGGGTCGCTCCGGCAGCGCCGGGCAGGCGCAGCAGCAGGTCGGGGTCGTTGAACAGCCGGGTGACCAGGACGGCGAGCGTCGGCGGTGTGGTCGGGCCGGCGATCAGGGCGATGTCGACGACGGACAGGGCGAAGGCGACGACGGCGTAGAACGGCAGCCGCAGCCGGTCGTACAGCGGCGGCCAGAGCAGCATCAGCCAGGTTTTCAGGCGGCCGTAGCCGAGGCTATGGCCGAGCCACAGGGTTTCGCGCACCTTGAGGGCGGGCAGGGAGGCCAGGGCCATAAACAGCAGAAAGGGGATTTCCTTGAGCGCAAGCACGCCGATCAGGCTGAACCCCCAGGGGTCTTTGAACGTCAGCCAGTTGGGCGGGATAGACGGCCAGCCGGTGACGGTTTCAATGATGCGCAGCAGCCAGCCGCTCGGCGCGACCAGGAAACCGATGCCGATGGCGAAGGCGGCGTGGGGCACGGACAGAATCGGGGCCAGCAAACGCTCCAGACGCCGGAACGGACGCGAGGGGTAGAACGCGACCAGGATGATGGCGGTGACGGCCAGAGCGAGGACGGCCGATCCGAGCCCGGTGACCAGCGTCAGCCGCAGCGCATGCCCGACGCCCGGGTAGGCCATCAGGTCAACCCAGGGCGCGAACGTCAGTCGGGTCTGGTCAAGCGCCGGAAACCACCCCAGAGCCGGCAGCCAGGTGCCGGCCAGGCCCAGAACCACCGGCGTCAGGAAGGCGGCGATGGTCAGGCGTGGAAACCAGCGCAGTATGGCCGGTCTCAATTGGCGTAACGTTCCTGCCAGGCGCGTTCCAGGGCCTCCACCCAGCTGGTGTGCGGTTCGCGCAGAACGGCGCCGAGTTCATCGGCGCTCAGCGTGGCCTTGCCCTGGGGCAGGGCTTCGAACAGGGCGCGGTCTTCGGCCGGGAGTCGGTCCACGTCCAGCACGGTGGGGTCACCCCAGATGTCGGTGTTGGCCTTGCGGGCCTGGGCTTCGGGCGACATCAGGAAGTCGGCGAGAACCATGGCCCCTTCGGCACTGCCGCTGTTGTAGGGAATGGCGACGAAGTGGGTGTTGCCTATGGAGCCGTCGTCGTGAACGTAGGTGCGGATTGTCTCCGGCAGTTCGCCGGTGGCGATGGCGTTACTGGCGTCGTTCGGGTTGAAGCTCAGGGAGATCGCGATTTCACCGTCGTTGAGCAGTTGCTTCATTTCCGGAGCGCCGGAGGTGAAGGTCTGGCCGCGACGCCACATCAACGGGTGCAATTGGTCGAGGTAGTCCCAGAGCGGAGCGGTCACGGCGTCGAAGTCGGCGTTGTCGACCGGGTTATACAGCGGTGTGCGGTTGTCGGCCAGTTCCAGCAAGGTTTGCTTGATAAAGGTCGTGCCATAAAAGGACGGCGGTGCCGGGTAGGTCACACGGCCCGGGTTTTCGCGGGCGAAGTCGAGAAGGCTTTCCATCGAGGTTGGCGGTTCACCGATTTCGGCGCTGTCGTACATAAACACCAGTTGCGCCATGCCCCAGGGCGCTTCCATGTTCTCGACCGGAGTGGTGAAGTCGAACAGGGTGGTGGGTTTGTCGGCGGTGTCGACCCATTGGTAATTCGGCAGCCATTGCGTGAACGGGCCGTACAGCAGGTCGTTGTTTTTCATGGCGGCGAAGTTTTCGCCGTTGATCCAGACCAGATCGACCGCGCCGTCGGTATCGCGACCGGCGGTTTTTTCCGACAGCACCTGGCTGACCACATTGCCGGTTTCGGTAACCTTCACGTGTTGAACATTCACGCCGTACTCTTCCTGAACGCGCTGGGCGGCCCAGTTGATGTAGTCGTTGATCACGTCGCTGCCGCCCCAGGCGTGAAAGTAGACGGTCTGGCCTTCGGCGGTGTCGGTAATCTCATCCCAGCGGTCTTCGGCCTGGGCCGTACCTGCAGTGAGGGCGGCGGCGAAGGTGGCGGTCAGGAATAAAGCGGATTTGTACATTCTGTGTCCTTCAGTCGTGTGTCGATCGGAGTTCGTTGAGCATATTGGAGGTGAGACCGGGATTTCCAGACAAAGTTCCGGCTCGCTTGCTACGCAAGGCCGCTCATTTTGGTTCAGAGCATCCACTGTCGGTGCCCGGCTGTTCGATTAAAGACAGTTTTTCGATATTCACATCAATGAAATCGAATTACGAAATCCCCCGTTCAAAACGGTAAATCTTGTAACTTAACAACAAATGGCCGTTAAGAATTGACAAAAAGTGTATGCAACGCCCCCGCCTTTTGCCACGGTTCTGTGGCGGTTTCAGCGGTGGCTATTGCGAACCGGTGCCCGAATGGTCGATCTGCTGGGTTTTCCGGGCGGCACTATTCGTGTGCTTGGGACGGCCCGGGTGGATCGGCAAGCCGGAACAGGGAATCTCTGATCGAACGGTCAGGTGTCGCTTTCTTTCAGTCTTACCTCTTTGGGATGACGCATGTCAGAAATTCTTTGACGAATTATTGTTTTTTGTCCTGGCCCGGGCGCAGTACACTGGCGGCGCCTATCAAGACATATCAATAAAAGAATTTCCAAAAACAAAACGACTCAGTTACGACGCTGGACAATCCCCAATTTAAGGAGACCAACGCGATGGCCGCTTTTTCCCCTCATGCCCATGTGGACCTGAGCACCCCCTTGCTGCTGGAGTTCGCCGTTCGCCGCGAGGAAGGCGAATTCGCGAGCAACGGCGCATTCGTGGCGCGCACCGGGGTTCGTACGGGCCGGTCCCCGAAGGACCGTTTTATTGTTGAGGAGGCGAGCAGCCGCGACAACATCGAATGGGGCAAGGTCAACCAGCCTTTCCCGGCCGACAAGTTCGATGCCTTGTGGCAGCGGGTCTCCGACTATGTGAACGATCGCGAGCACTTCGTCGGCCATCTGGAAGTGGGCGCCTCCGAGCGGCACGCCGTGTCGATGCAGGTGACCACCGAACTGGCCTGGCACCAGGTGTTCGCACGTAACCTGTTCATCGTACCGGAGCAGTGGAATGTCTCCGGTCGCGATACCTGGGAAGTGATGAACGTACCCAGTTTCGTCTGCGATCCGGATCGCGACGGTACCCACAGCGACAGTGCGGTGATCCTCAATTTCGAAAAGCGTCGCGTGTTGATCGCCGGTCTGTACTACGCCGGTGAAATGAAAAAGGCGATGTTCTCGGTCCAGAATTACCTGTTGCCGGCCGAAGACGTGTTGCCGATGCATTGCTCGGCGAACGTGGGCGACGACGGCAAGACGACGCTCTTCTTCGGTCTGTCCGGCACCGGCAAGACCACGCTGAGCGCGGACCCGGACCGCTTCCTGATCGGCGACGACGAACACGGCTGGGGACCGGGCGAGGTCTTCAACATCGAGGGTGGTTGCTACGCCAAGTGCATCAACCTGTCCGAAGCGAACGAACCGGTGATCTGGAACGCCATCCGCTTCGGCACCATTCTGGAAAACGTGGTGCTGGGCAAGCATCGCGAGCCGGACTACGCGGACGACAGCCTGACGCAAAATTCCCGCGCGGCCTACCCGCTGGAGCACATCGAAAAGCGTCAGCCGAGCAATCGCGGTGACGAACCGAACGCGGTGGTCTTTTTGACCTGTGACCTGAATGGCGTATTGCCGCCGGTCTCCAAACTCTCGAAGGAAGCGGCCGCCTACCACTTCCTGAGCGGTTACACCGCCCTGGTCGGTTCCACCGAGATGGGTGCCGGCAGCGGCATCAAAACCACCTTTTCGACCTGCTTCGGCGCTCCCTTCTTCCCGCGACCGGCCGGTGTCTATGCCGAACTGCTGATGAAGCGAATCGAGCAGGCCGGTACCGACGTCTACCTGGTCAACACCGGCTGGACCGGTGGCGCCTACGGCGAAGGCAAACGCTTCAGCATTCCGGTGACCCGGGCCGTGATCAGCGCCATCACCAGCGGCGCCCTGTCGGATGTCGAGACCAAGCACATCGATGGCCTGAATCTGGACGTGCCGGTTGCCGTGCCGGGTGTCGATGCCAAACTGTTAGAGCCGCGCCAAACCTGGAAGCACGAAGACGATTACGATGAGCGCGCCAAGGCGTTGATCGAGGAGTTCCAGCAGAACTTCGCCAAGTACGATGTGGCGGACACCATCGTTGAGGCCGGGCCGCACCTTTAGTTGTGGTTCCATGGCTGGGCCTGCTACCAGTACCGTGGCTGGGTTCGCCCCTGAGGCGGGGGTAACCCTCCCAGGGGCCGCCATGAACCCATCCATGGGGGCTTGACGGCAGCATCCCTGCTGCCCACATCCCCTGGGAGGGCCACCCCCGCCTCAGGGGCTTGCTGGGGTGCCAACGTAGGGTGGGCATTGCCCACCATAGAAGGATACCTTGGCTCCGGTCTGTCTATTGGCTGAAAGTGGTCAGTCTGTAGGTTGGATTAGTCGCAGACGTAATCCAACGATCCTGGTTGAGTCTCCCAAACCTAAGCGGGCACACTAGGTTGGATTACGCCTTTGGCGAAACATCGGCCGATCCAACCCACGACCTCAACCAACCCCTCACTGTATTGTCTTTTACCCCGCCCGGGGCGACACTTCCCGCCATGACGGAATTCGAACTGATAGAACGCTGCTTCGGCGGCTGGTCCCTGACCGATCCCGGTCTGATCGTGGGCCAGGGGGACGATTGCCTGGTGTGGCAGGACAGCGCGCCCCTGGCGATGTCGATCGACACGGCCGTATCCGGCCGCCACTTCCCGGAAAACGCGACGGCGGAACAGGTGGCGCAGCGCGCCTTTTTGCCGGCGGTGAGTGATCTGGCGGCCATGGGCGCGGATCCGGCGTTCTTCACCCTGGCGCTGACGTTGCCCAAAACCGTGGACGATGTCTGGTTGCTGGCGTTCGGTCGACGGTTGCGCGAGCTGGCGGAGCAATGGGGGCTGGTTCTGGCCGGTGGCGATACCACCTCGGGGCCGGTTGCGGTGATCTCCGTGCAGGTTCATGGCCGGGTACAGCACCCGCTGTTGCGCTCGGGGGCGCGACCGGGTGACGACGTCTGGGTGTCCGGGCAAACGGGTCTGGCCGCCGCCGTCTTGCCGAACATTCTGGACCCGACGCTACCGCCCGTGCCGGAGCACTGGCTGGCGGCCTACTGGCAACCCGTCCCCCGAATCGAGTTGGGGCAAAAGTTGGTCGGCCTGGCGTCGGCCGCGATTGATGTTTCCGACGGTCTGGCGGCGGACCTCGGGCACCTGGCCGAGGCCAGCGGCGTGCGCATCCATGTCGATTGTGAGCGCCTGCCCATGGAGACGGAGTTGCGGACGCGTTTCGGCGAGGCGGTCTGGGAGACGGTGCTGGCCGGCGGGGATGATTACGAACTGGCCTTTACCGCACCGGCGGAACACCGCGAAACCCTGGGCTCGCTGGGCCGGTCGTTCAACCTGGCACTGACCCGCATCGGCCGGGTGGAGGCGGGCGACGCCGGCGTGCAAATCCGGCATAATGGCCGCCCGCTGACCTTGGGGCACCGGGGCTTCGAGCATTTCTGAACACCCGGATACCCCTCTTCGTGCAGAAACACCATCAGACAGGAAGGATCGCATGACCGAACATTCGGCTCGTCGCTGGCACAATCACTGGACGCACTTTCTCGCCTTCGGTTTCGGCAGTGGTGCCCTGCCCAAGGCGCCGGGTACCTTCGGCACTCTGGCGGCGATTCCGGTGTTCCTGGTGCTGGCGCAGGCGCCGTTCTGGTTGTATGCGGTGTTGGTGGTGCTGGCGTTCGTACTGGGGTGCTATCTGTGCGATTGGGTGTCCCGGGATATGGGTGTGCACGATCACGGCGGTATTGTCTGGGATGAGTTCGTCGGGTTCTGGATCACGATGATGCTGGTGCCGGTGAGTTGGATCACGGTGGTGCTCGGGTTTGTTCTGTTTCGCTTTTTCGATGTGCTGAAACCCTGGCCGATCAAATGGTTCGACCAGCGGATTCACGGTGGCATCGGCATCATGATCGACGACGTCATTGCCGGCGTGTTTGCCTGGGTGTGTTTGCAGGGGATTGTTTGGGTGGCTGGTTTTTAGTTAGGTGGTTGGGTCCGCATGGGGTGCCGGGGTGGACCCTTGCGGGGTCGCGCGGTATGCCGCCCACTCAATACGTCCATGTAGGCTTGACCGCAGCATCCATGCTGCGAACATCCCCGCCAGGGTCCACCCCGACACCCCATGCTCGCAACTCGAACCAAGCTCCAAACTGCGTAGCCAGGTAGGGTGGGCACCGCCCACCATAGAAATAAAACCTCCCACGGAAACAACCCAATACCTCCTGTGACTCCTTATCCTTCCCATGGTGGGCCGTGCCCACCCTACGGAACCCTCCGCACCATCAACATTCCGGTAATTCGCCCTTCTTCCTCCACAACCAACTCATCCTCGACGGGCCCGATACGTGTCTGCTCTCGCAACGCATCCAACAACGCCCGCCAATAATCGACAAACGGATCGGGCCTTTCCATCTCGAATTGCACCTCGCAAAACCGCGCACTGCATTGCAACGCCAACATGCCGGCGTTGTGTTGGTACCGGTCGTTCTGTTGGGCCAATACCGGTTCTATCAGGTCATACAGTTGCTCCTGGTACGGGTAGTCCGGCGCCTGAAGGATGATCTGGTAGTGTCGCTGCACACGCTCCAGGTGTTGGCGGGGGTGGGCTCGCATTTGTTCACGCAGGATGTCGGAGTCGTTCAACGGGTGCGGGTAGGCGAGCATGGAGTCGAGCCGGTATTGCGCGTCGAGGTCGCTGAGTTCGGCCTGTCGTTGCTGTTGCTCGGCGATCCGGTCGGCAATGGCCTGGTCGAGCTCGGCGAGGCGGTCTTCGATGTCGGATTTGCGTTCTTCGTAAGCGGCGAGAAAGGCATCCCGCTCGGCCTGGTAGCGGTCCAGTTCATCCATCAGGGTTTGCGCGCGCGCCTGGGCGAGGCTGTGCTGGCCGCGGATGCGGTCGACTTCGGTTTCCAGGCGTTCGATGTTTTCGACCAGGATGTCTTGTTGGTCGTTCAACTCGGGCTTGGTTAATTGCAACGGCGGTTGCTCTTCCAGCAAGCGTTGCGCGGCCGGTTCCGGCGTCGGTGGTTGCAGATAGTAATGCAAGCCCACGGTGCCGCCGAAGCTCAGCAGGAACACCAGCACTGTCGTCCAGACCACCTGTTTCATGACCCGGCTCCGAGAATCCAGACCTGTATCTGCACACCCTCGCCCCGGTACTGGTGCGCCCCCGCCAGCCGCGTCAGATCATACCAATCCGTCCGCTCCAAATCGTGATAGATAGCCTCGTAGGCCTGGTAATACGGATCCTCCCATTCGCCCGACAAATGCAATTCGCACAAGGACTGCCGGCACTCGATGATCACCCTGTTCAGATCGTATTCCGACAAAAACCGGCGCAATGGCCCCTCATACCGAGCCGCGAAACTGACATCCCGGGGTTCCTTGATAAATCGATTGTGAGCCCGGGCAACCTCGCCGCCTTCGCGCACGATCAGATCCCGATACACCGACGGAAGCGCCATCAGCGAATCGCCATCCTCCAACGGCACGAAACTCTCCGTCTCCGACATCGCCCGCTGATAATCCCGGTACCGGCTCACCAGATCGATGTACAACTGCGTCTGCTCCTCCTGCGTCATCCGCACCCGTTCCTGATGCAGCGACCGGTACGTGCGCACATCCGCCTCCAGCGGTGCCAGATAATCGTTCACCGAATTCAATCGCGCCAAAGCGTCCGACCGTTGTCGTTCAAGCGCTTCCACCCGGGACTGGTAGATCGCGTTTTGCAACGCCAGCGATTCCCGGGAGTCGGGCGTGACCAGTGCTTTCAGGGACGTAACGAAATAGGTTCGGTCCGGCACCCGGTTCAAATCAAGCCGATAGACGAAGGAATTCCCCGACCAGATACCCAGGATGATGGCCAGCAGGCCGGTGAACAGCAGGGTTGGGGTTCGGCTTTGGGGCATTGTTGTGGCCGTGGTTGATTGAATAGTGTGCAGTTTAGGTGGGGATTTGTTGGGTGGGCAAGTTGGGGGGGGGAGGCGGTGGGATAATTCGGGGGTTGGTCAGTGTATTTGGTGGGCGGTGCCCACCCTACGATGTGGCGAGGTGTTCCAGTTGGGTTCGATCACATTATGGCGGTGATGACGTGGCACAGTTGCGAGCGCCGGGTGTCGGGGTAGACCCAGACGGGGATGTCTGCAGCATGGATGCTGCGGCCAAGCCTACATGGACGTATTTACGGCGACCCCGACTGGGTCTACCCCGACACCCGGTGCGTACCCAGCCCCATGGATGGTTTCACGGCGCCCCCTAATGGACACCCCCCGGGCACCAAGCGCGGACCCCGGCACCCGGAGCGAACCCAAGCTCCCGGCACGGACCAGTGCCAGCTCACTGGATCAACGCATTCAACCCCAAATCCCGGAGGTGATTGTTGATCAACCCTCGCAGCTCGGCCTCGGTCGCGCAATCCCGGGCCTGGTCCAGCAGGGCGATGCAATCGCCGATGTGCAAATAGCGGATCAGCCACTTGATCCGGGGCAGATGGAACGCCGACAGACTCAGAGTGCGAACCCCCATCCCCAAGAGTAATACCACCGCCGCCGGATCCGACGCCATCTCCCCGCAAATGCTCACTGGCAGATTCAACCGCCTGCACTCCCGCACCAACCCGCGCAACGCCTCCAGCACCGCCGGGTGCAGATGACTGTACAACTTAGCCACCCGCGGGTTGTTCCGGTCCACCGCCAACAGATACTGCGTCAGATCGTTCGAACCGATCGACACGAAATCGATGGTGTCGCGCAGACGCGGCAGCAGCCACAACACCGCCGGCACCTCCACCATAATGCCCACCGGCGGCTTGCTGACCGGGTGGCCTTCCTCCTTCAACTGCGCCACCGCCTCGTCGACCAGCGCATGGAAACGCTCCAGCTCATCCTCACGGCTGAGCATCGGGATCATCAACTGCAGGTTCTGGGTCTCGATGTTGGCGATCAGCATCGCCCGGATCTGGTCGAGCAGAATGTTGCGATAGTCCAGCGTGAAGCGAATACCCCGCCAGCCGAGAAAGGGGTTTTCCTCCTTGATCGGGAAGTAGGGCAGGGCCTTGTCGCCGCCGATATCCAGCGTACGCATCACCACTGGCTTCGGCGCGTAGGCGGTGAGCACCCCCCGATAGATGCGCACCTGCTCTTCCTCGGTCGGGAAGGTATTGTGCACCATGAACGGAATTTCCGACCGGTACAGACCGATGCCCTCGGCGCCGCGTTCCAGCCCCGGCGTAATGTCCGCCAGCAGGCCGGTGTTGGTGTAGAGCCGCACCCGGACATTGTCCTTGGTCTCCGCCGGCAGCGTCTTCAAATGCGACAGATCCGCCTGCAGCGCCCGCTCCTGGCGGGTCAACCGCTCGAATTCCTCGCGCAGACTGGCTGGGGCGTGGGCGACCACCTGACCGCGATACCCGTCGACGATGATTTCGGTGTCGTGCAGCGTCGTCAGGTCTTCATCGCCGATGCCGACCACCGCCGGAATCCCCAACGCGTTGGCCAACACCGCCGTGTGCGACAGCGCCGACCCTTCCAGGCTGACGATGCCGACCAGCTTGTCGCGGTCGATGCGGGTGAAATGGGAGATATTGATGGTCCGCCCGACCAGAATGACCGGATGATCGGGTTCGATCCGCTCCGTCAGTTCCTCGTGCATGTGGCGATAGATGCGCACCGCCAGCACGCGTAAATCCTCGGCCCGGGCCTTGAGATACGGGTCTTCCATGGCCTCGAACACGGCGATCTGCCGCTGCATGCCGCGTTTCAGGGCCGTGCTGGCACTGACTTCCGTTTCCAGCTCTTCTTCAATGGCCTGGTTCAATTCCGGGCTGACCAGCAACAGCTTGTAGACTTCCAGTAGAGAATCCAGCGTATCGCTGCCCGCGCCCAACTGATCGAGCCCGGCGTCGAGTTCCTCCTGGGTCTCTTCCAGCGCTTCCTGGATACGTCGCCGCTCGAAATCGACACCGCTGCCGTTGCGCTCGGGAATGTCCTCCATGCGGATGTCGTCTTTCACCACATAGGCCGGTGCGATCTGAATGCCCGGCGCCCCCTTGATGCCCTGGAAGCGCAGGACCGGCATCTGGCTGTCGGCGGTCGGTCGCGCCGCCTTTTTCAGATTTCCGGCCAGGCTGCCCGCCATGTGAGCGGCCATGGTCACCAGAAAGGCTTCTTCCTCTTCGGTGAACCGACGGGACTCGCGCACCTGCACCACCAGTACGCCGAGCGTCTGGCCGAGATGGATCATGGGTACACCGAGGAAGCCTTCGAAGCGTTCTTCGCCGGTTTCCTCGAAGTAGCGGAAGCGGGGGTGCTGGCTGGCGTGGTCGATGTTCAGGGTATGCTGACGCTGGGCGATGGTGCCGACGAGGCCGTGGCCGGGGGTCATTCGGGTTTTGCCGATGGCGTTTTCGGCCAGCCCCAGGGTGGCGGTCAGGACGAGTTCGCCCTGTTCGTTCATGACGTAGAGGCTGCAGACGTCGACTTTGAGGGCGGTACGGATGCGTTCGACGATCAACCGGACCAGGGCGCCGCTGTCCGTGACCTGGGCGGCGGCTTGCAGGATACGTTTGGCGGTGATCAGGGGGTTGAGCATCTAGGGTGGCCTCGTGGCGTCGACAACGATAAACAGCATCCCCTCTATTGTCGCTGGTTTCAACGGGCTGTACCACTGGTCGTTAAGGTTCGGTGCCAGTGGTTGTCGTTTGTGGCCGGGATTGCGGTGCCTTGGTTCGAATTGTGCCAGGAGTTCGCGATGCGAGGCGCGTGATGCTCTTCCGGAGACCGCCGTAGACCCGTCCATGGGGGCTTAGCTTCGGCATCCATGCCTCAGATGTCTCCTCCAGAACATCCCCCGCCCCGATCGCTTAATTCCGGTATCACCGCTTACTTCCAAATCCCTTAAACCAATGAATAAACATTTAGCCATCTGGCCAAGTAGGGTGGGCACCGCCCACCAGTGGACCAGGCACTAACATGACCACTGGCATGTAGTTGGATTACGCCCACCAATATGTAGGTCGGATTAGACCCGAAGGGTCGTAATCCGACGATGGTGGTTCTGGCACTATCAAAGCCAATGGCACCATGTTGGATTACGCCTACCGGCTATTCAACCTACTTACTGCGGTCAAGCCTACATGGACGTATTGAGTGGGCGGCACACCGCGCGACCCTGAAAGGCCCTGCGCGGTACCGAACACGGATTCAACCACAGTCCCAAGAAGCCTAACCAACCACATTCCCATCCATAGACTCATGTCGGACTTTGCCAGTTGATCACTACATGAAGTTTGATGAATGAAAGTCGTGGCGTCGGGAATCGACCGGGACTAGGGTATTAATCAATCGATTGATTGGTGGCGGTTCCGGAGGCGGTATGACCGAGAAAGAAGAGGCTGAGTTGGTGCCTGGCGCGGACGGCGGTGCTCGGGAGAAGTTGCTGGAGGCGGGGCGGTATCTGTTTCTGCAGCAGGAGTTTCACCGGGTGTCGATTCGCCGGATCGCGGAGCGGGCCGGGGTGAATTCGGCGATGATTGCGTATTACTTTGGCGATAAGCGGGGGCTGTTTCAGGCGGTGGTGATGAGTTACATCACGCCGATGAAGGGGTACCTGCTGAACGGGTTGCGGGAGATGCCGCGTCGATCGTTCGGTGACATCTTTCGGTTTTATTTTCGTCATGCCCCGCGCGAGCTGATCCAGATCGTGATCAAGAGTCTGTTGTACGACCCCGGCGATCAGGGGCGCTGGCTGGTGGAGACCATTCTGCGGCCGTTGCTGACGGAGGTGGAGCGGCAATTGGATCAGGTGTTGCCCGAAGGGCGCGAACACCAGCCGGAGTTTGCGCGTTTGATGATTCAGAGCCTGTTGATCTTTCCGGTTCTAATGAAACCGATACTGGAGACGCTCAGCCGCCATCCCATGGATGAAACCTATTACGACGAATTGGCCGACTACTTCGGAATGATGCTGGATCGCGCCTTTGATATGGAGAACGCTCAATGACCCAACGTCCTGTACATGCTTTCCTCGACCGCTACACGGCCGGGGTGATGCGGTATCCGAAAACGGTTCTGGTGTTGCTTCTGGTGGTGGTCGCTGCGCTGGCGACCCAGTTGCGCACCATTGAACTGGATACGGATCTGGAAAATTTCATCGATGAGTCGACGCCGGCGCGTCAGGCCTATAACCGGGTCAAGGATCAGTATGGCCGCAACGATGTGGTGGTGGTCGGGGTGTCCGCCGAGGATGTGCTGGCGGATGCGACCCTGCGCCGGTTGGCGACCTTGCATGAACGCATCGAGCAGGATGTTCCCTGGGTCAACCGGGTCAACAGCCTGATCGATGCCCCGTACCAGCAGGGCACCGAAGACGGGCTGCTGGTTGATGACCTGATTCCGCGTCCGGTGGGGACCCTGAGTCGCGCCGAGATCGAGTCGCGCATTGCGTCGACGCCGACGCTCGAAGGGTTGGTGATCAATGAAAGCCGGACCTTCACCACCCTGGTGATCGAGCCCTACACCTACGATTTCGACCCCGACGCCCAGTCGAACGATGAGTCGGCGTTCGACGATGCCTTCGGCGATGATTTCACCGCAAGCGGGGCGGGCAATTCGACGCCGTCCCCGTCCGAAGCCGAGTTTTTACCGGTCGAGAAAACCTATGAACTGATCAACGAACTGGAACGCACCCTGACTGAGTTCGACGATCTGGATCCGGTCGTCGCCGGCATGCCGGTGATCAACCAGCAACTCGAACACACCATGCAATCCGAGATGTCGAGTTTCATCCGCCTGACCATTGTGTTAATCGTGGTCGTGCTGGTGTTGTTCTTCCGTCGGGTGTCGGCCGTGGTGGCGCCGATGTCGGCGGTGGTGCTGGCGATTCTCGCGACCTTCGGGATACTGGCGCTGACCGGCCGGCCGATTCAGATGCCGTTGATCATGGTGCCGTCCTTCCTACTCGCCATCACCGTCGGCGATGCGGTGCATTTGCTGACGCATTTCTTCAGTCATTTCAATCGCGGCGAGGCCAAGGTATCGGCCATGCAGGCGGCGATTCGGCTGACGGCGATTCCGATGCTGCTGACCTCGTTGACCACGGCGGCCGGTCTGCTGTCGCTCGCCACCGGGGATATCATTCCCATCACGTTGCTCGGTGTTTTCGCGGCCCTCGGGGTGATACTCGCTTTCCTGTTGACCGTGTCGCTGATTCCGGCGTTGATGGCGGTCTGGCCCGTTAAGCCCAGGGCCGATCGATCCGACACGCCGAAGGGTGAGCGGTTGATGCAGGGGATCGCCAATCTCGCCTGGCGTTTCGGGCCGGTGATGTCGCTGGTCTGGCTGGGTGTGGTCGCGGTAGCCATTGCGTTATTGTTGCAGTTGCGGTTTTCGCACAACCCGATGAACTGGATGCCGGCCGATCTGCCCATCCGCCAGGCGACGGATACCATCGATGACCGCATGAGCGGCACCATCAACATGGATGTCATCATCGACACCGGCACCGAGAACGGCATCAAGAACCCGGATCTGTTGCAGCGGCTGGACGCGGAACTGACCGACCTGCAGAACACCACGCCGGGGGGCGTGACGATCGGACACGTCAATTCCATTCTGGACATCATCAAGGGCACGCACCAGGCCCTGAACGAGGGCGACCCGGCTTTCTACGCGATTCCCGACAACCCCCGTCTGCTGGCCGAGGAACTGCTGCTGTTCGAAAACAGCGGCGCCGATGAACTGAGCCGTCTGGTCGACCCGTCCTACAGCGAAACGCGCGTGACCCTGATCATGCCCTGGGCCGATGTCCTGGCCTATCAGGATTTCATCGAGATCACCGAGCGCCGGCTGACCGAGGCACTGGCGCCTGAAGCCGAGATCACCATCGCTGGAGTGTTGCCGTTGCTCAGTGCGACCCTGGATGAAGTGGTGAGCACCACGGCCTGGAGTTATGGCATCGCCGCGCTCGCCATCACCCTGATGATGATGGTTCTGCTGCGCTCGCCCGGTCTCGGGGCCGTGGCCATGCTGCCCAACCTGGCGCCGATTCTGGTGGTGATGGGCTTGATGTATGTGATGTCGATTCCGCTCGACCTGTTCACCATGTTGGTGGCGACCATCGCCATCGGTATCACGGTCGACAACACGGTTCACTTTACGCATCACTTCCGCGAAGCCTTCGCCGAACACGGCGACGCCCGGGCCGCCATCGACACGGCGTTCCACCATGCCGGCCGCGCGTTGCTGACCACGTCGATCGTGTTGACCACCGGTTTCTACGTCTTCCTGTTCAGCCAGGTGCACAGCATCTTCAATTTCGGTTTCCTGAGCGGCACCGCCTTCCTGTTGGCCATGGTGTCTAACTTCACGCTGACGCCGGTGCTGTTGCGCTGGTATTCACCTCTGTTATCCCAACCCAAGGAGCAACTCTCATGATGCTTCAACACTCCGTCCGTACCCTGACTCAACCCGCCATCGTGCTGTTGGCGGCCCTGGTTTGCCTGAGCTATGGCGCGCGCGCCGAGACCGGTGACGAGATCATGGCCGAGGTCGACGCCCAGCCGAGCCCGCCGGCCATGGCCTCCGACATGACCATGGTCCTGATCGACCGCAACAATCAGCAACGGGTGCGCCAGTTGAATTCCCTGCGCAAAACCTTCGAGGACAGCGAGCGCAGTTTGCTGTTCTTCCTGTCCCCCCAGGATGTGCGCGGCACCGGCTTCCTGATTTTCGATTACGACGACCCGGACAAGGGCGACGATCAGTGGCTGTTCCTGCCCAGCCTGAACAAATCCAAACGCATCGCCGGCAGCGACCAGAGCGGCAGTTTCATGGGCTCGGATCTGTCCTACGCCGACCTGTCGTCGCGCAATCTGGAGGACTGGACCTATAAGCTGCTCGGTGAAACCAAAGTCAGTGACGAGGCGATCTGGCAGGTGGAAGCCACGGCGGCGAACGACGACGTGATCGACCGCACCGGCTACACACAATCCGTGCTCTATGTTCGGCAAAGCAACCACACCGTAATCCGCGCCATTCACACACTCGAAGCCGAAGGCGAACGCAAGCTGCTGAACATTCCCGAGTGGGAGCATCGGGACGGATTCTGGATTCCCACCGTCATGCAGGTGGTCAGCCAGGAGGGTGGTCAGACGGTTCACCGCACCCAGCTGACCTTCGAGAACATCGAACTGAACCCCGACATCCGCGAGGGCAACTTCAGCGTTCAACGATTGGAGCAAGGCTTATGAGACGACTGAGCTGGCTGTTGGTGGCCGGGTTGAGCGCCGGCCTGGCCGCCGAAGACGATCCGTTTGGCGAGAACTTCGAAGAGGGGTTCGGCGACATCGAGACCGATACCACCGCCGCCCAATCGAACCTGTACGTCTCGACCCGGGTGTTTCACCGCGGGCAGTTGAACACCCAGCAAGGCTCGCCGGAGGCGGGTGAAACGGACCACCGGGGCCTGTCCAGTTTCGCCTTCGGCCTGCAGCCCCGACTGGAATGGCGACCCGGCGACCGGTTCGACGCCGTGGTCGACGTCCGCCTGAGCCGGGACTGGGTGTTCGACCTGAGAGATAGCACGGACTGGAAAGACCCCTACCGGGACCAACGTGAAACCCGCGTGGACTGGGAGGAAGCCCTGGTGCGTTACCAGACCGGGGCCTGGGCCGTCTCCACCGGCCGCCAGGTGCTGACCTGGGGCTTCAACGACGCCCTGTCCATCCAGGAAGTCGTCAACGCCCCGAGGATGTCGCAGCCCGGCCTGTACGAACCCGAGGAGGCCCGCCAGGCGCGGTGGCTCAGCGAAGCCCGGATCTACCTGGGCGGCTGGACACTGCAGGGCGTGGTGGCGCACGAAAACCGCATGGCCGAACAACCGGTCTACGGCAGCGACTATTACCCGCTCGACGTCGAACTGGACGACCGGACCCCGGCCCATGGCTGGGACGAGCCGGCCAACCACACCGGCGGCGCCCGGCTGAGCGGCGTCTGGCAGGGCATCGACCTCGCGGCCTTTGGCTGGAGCGGCTACAACCCGACCGGGCATGTGCTGTTCGAACCGGGCGAAATCCGGCGCGAATACGAACGGTTCACCACGGTCGGCGCTGGTCTGAGCGTCCCGATCAGCGACGCGGTCCTGAAAGCCGAACTGACCCACGAACAAGGCCTGACCTACGCCCCGGTCAGCATGCAGACGGTGGGCGGCCAAATGGTTCCCGTCAGCGGCGACACGGCGGAGACCGAACGCTGGTCCGCCGCCTTCGGCCTCGACATCAGCCTGCCGGAAGACACCCGCCTGCTGATTGAATACCAACTGCGCCACCTGCCAGACTACACAGACGCCATGGAAACCAACCTCGGCGACGAAACCCAGGTCGGCTGGGCGCTCGGCCTGGAGCACACCACCTGGCGCGACCAGCTCACCCTGAGCGGTGCCGTCCTCGGCTTCGGCGATGACTTCGAAGGTGGCCAGATCACGCGCTTCTCGGCCGACTGGGCCATCAACGACCAATGGCGAACCGAACTCGGCTACGTCGCCTACCTGGAAGGCGACACCAAGCTCCTGGAACAAGCCCAAGACAACGACCGTCTATACTGGCAAGTCGATTACTTCTTCTAACCCGGGAACTAGCTGTCATGCTCCATGTCCAATGTTGTCGGTAGGGTGGGCACCGCCCACCATGGAAATAAACACGAGCGAGGCACAACCCCATGCCACAAATGACCATAACCCTAAACCGCAAAGACAACACCGCCTCCGAGGCCCACATCCGCGACCACACGGTCACCATGGACCGCCCCACCGACAAAGGCGGCGAAAACCAGGGCCCCATGGGCGGTGAAACCCTGCTCGCCGCCCTCGGCGGCTGCTTCATGTCCAACCTCGTCGCCGCCGCCCAGGGCCGGGACATCGACCTCGGCCCGGTGGATGTCGCCATCACCGCCACCATGGGCGGCAACCCGGCCGTGTTCGAGCGCATCGACATGACCGTCACCGGCGGCCCCGACGTCCGGGATCTGGACAAACTGGTCACAATCGCCGAGCGCGGCTGCATCGCCTCCAATACCCTGAAACAAGGGCTGCCGGTGAACATCAAAGCCCAGCAGGGGTGAACCAACGACCGAGGCGGAACCGGGCAGGTATCACATCGGTCCGCTTTGGCTTTGATCTGAACCGGAGAACCGGGTAAAGTCCGCGATTCGTTCCAAGGCGGAGCGACGGGCGCCGCGCGCCCGTGCAACACACAAAAACCCGATTTCAAACAAGGAAACGTTATGACGACCCTGTCCTCGACCGACGCTCCGGTCTCTTCCCATCCCTCCCTGCGCCCCGTTCCCGTCGACTTCCACGGCAAAGGCGGTGAATACTTCGGCATCTGGATCGTCAACATCGCACTGACGGTGCTGACACTGGGCATCTACTCCGCGTGGGCCAAGGTCCGCAACAAGCGGTACTTCTACGGCAACACCGAGATTGCCGGCGCCTCCTTCGAATACCTGGCCACCGGCGGCCAGATCCTGAAGGGACGCATAATCGCTGTAGCTTTTTTCATCACTTTGCAGCTGGTCGCGAACTTCGTGCCGGAAATCCTCCTGGTCTTTATAGTCGCGTTCTTATTGGCCTTGCCCTGGCTGGTGAACGCCGGCTTGCGCTTCAACGCCCGTTATTCCGCCTATCGCGGTGTACGCTTCCGCTTCACCGGCAGCTATTGGGGCGCCTGCAAGGCATTCTTGCTGTACCCGCTGTTGGGGATGATCACATTCGGCATCATGCTGCCGAACGCCATGCATTATTCGGCCCGATACATCGTCACCCATCACGCCTATGGCAATAAAGACTTCAACTTCGACGCCACCGTGAAGCACTACCAGTCCGTCGTGTTCGGTCTGGTCATCGGCATCGTCGCCTCGATTGCCCTGATCGCCATCGGGTTCAGCGTGGCCTCCATGGCCCTGATCGGGGTGGGGTACCTGGCCATCTACGGCCTTATGCTGGCGTTCAAACCCATGCTGTTCAACGTCTACTGGAAAGGTGTGCACATCGAAGGCAACCGTTTCGAAGCCAACATGCCGGTCGGGCGGTTCATCTGGGTGTTCATCAGCAACTCCATCGTGGTCGCGCTGACACTGGGTCTGGCCTATCCCTGGTCGCAGGTCCGGCTGGCCCGCCTGAATGCGAATTCGCTCGCCTTCCTGGACGCCGGGAACGTTGGCACCATCGCCGCCGGCCAGGCCAAGGAGCAATCCGCCCTGGGCGAAGAGCTGGGCGAAGTGTACGACGTGGACGTCGGTTTCGGCATTTAAGACCCTGGCCGAGGCCGCCGATGGCGGTCTTCGGCTCCGAGTAGAGCACCCGGATGACCCAACACTTCAGTGCCAATTTCTACCCCGACGGCCTGGCCGAAAGCCAGACCGTGACGGTCACGCTGGATGCCAGCGGCTGGCTCAGCTTTCAGGCATTCGACCGCAGCTTCCGTTGCCCCTTTGCCGCTGTCGAGGTCAGTGACCGGCTCGGCCGCTCACCGAGGTTCCTGACGCTGCCCGATATTGGCCGTCTGGAAACCCGCGACAACGACCGGATCGACCAGGCCCTGCGACAGTTCGGCCACAAGAGCGAACGCACGCTCTGGTTGCCCAAACTGGAACGGGCGCCGTTGTGGATTCTGGGGCTATTGATCGTAGTGGTCGCCGCCGGTTGGGCAACCTACCGGCACGGCATTCCGGCCATGGCCGAAGCCACCGCGCCGCTGGTGCCGGACAAGGCCCGGGAGATGGCGGGAAAAGAGGCCCTGCACTGGATGGAACGCAGCTGGCTGGAGCCGACCACGCTCAGCGAGGAACGCCAACAGGCGTTGCGCGCGTCCTTCGAGCGGCATTTCGCCGACCACCTGGCCGACCTGAAGGTGCGCGTCCTGTTCTACAGCAGCGACGCCCTGGGCGCCAACGCCTTTGCCCTGCCGGATGGCACCCTGGTGTTTACCGATCAATTCGTGGAACTGGTCGAAGAGGACGAATTCCTCGCCGTGGCCGCCCACGAGATCGGCCATGTACGGCATGACCACGGCGTGCGCGGCATCATCAGCTCCTCCGCCTTGCTGGCGGCCACGCTGCTGATCACCGGCGACAGCGAAGCCTTGTCCGAAATCGTCGTCTCGGCCCCCTACGCCCTGGCGCAGCTGTCGTATTCGCGCGACATGGAATGGGAAGCCGACACCGCCGCCATGGACCTGATGCAGGCCGCCGGCCTCGAGCGGCAGGCCTTCGCCTCGGCCCTGGAGAAAATGATGGACAGCCACGGCGCCGACCCGGACAAGACCGCCGCCTGGAAAGAGTACCTCTCCAGCCACCCCGCGACGCGAGAGCGGATCCAACGCTTCGAATGACCGGTAAGAGGCGAGAGAAGCGAGAAAAGCCCAGCAGAATCAACAACCTGGGTAGACGTACGCGGCATGGACGTTATAATGCCGACTGCTTTCCGGGTTGGCTCCCGCCGACCCGTCTTGGGCCCTTAGCTCAGTTGGTTAGAGCATCCGACTCATAATCGGCAGGTCGGCAGTTCAAGTCTGCCAGGGCCCACCATCTTTACCCGTGAAAAGTAATTAGTGTAATGACAGCTTTCAATGGAGTGATTCATTGATGTCAGGTGTTTTAGCCCGCTGGATTATTCACTGTTCGATAAACACAAGGACTACTGCTTTGCAGCCATACAAGCAGGTGTAGCTGGCGATATTCGATATGTGAAAATGGGAAATGCTGGTGAAAGATTCTCTGGAAAAACTTTAGTCTGCCAATTTCAGATCCTTGAATTTACTTAAGTTGGCCTTGAGCCGTTGTTCAATGGCTTTAATAGAACCACCAGTTTCTATAGCCGTGGAGCTGGCAACAGCTCTGTAAATACGGTCTTTGCTGACTTTTTTAGGGGTATGTCTGGCAGTCATGTAATATTCTCCTGCTTACTGAATGAAGTATATCAGTTGATGGCTATTAACACAGCCTGACAAGCAAACTGAACATCGTTCAAGGTGCTGTCTGAAACTGATCAGAAACGTCGATAACCAGGGTGGATCGAATCGTGTTAGACGAGATTCTGAATTTTGTGCTGACAGGCTAAATCTACTACATCTTGAAGTTGTTTTACGCCGGTGGCCAGCTGCTTCAACTGCCCCTCTGTGATGCTATAGCTGTAGTCATACCGGGCACCGATATAAGCGTAGTCCAGCAGATCAAACAAGTCCTGTTCTTCCTTGGTTTCCCGTGGGATCAAACCTTCGATGTCCGGTAAATAATCAATTGCCCAGTCTTCCAGTTTATCCAAAAGGTGTTCGTGTGGGCTTTCGCCACCAAAGATTAGAAGGACAGCCTTGTAAGTATGCTCACAAGCTTGATTCAATTGAAATGCGGCTATTTTGTATGACCCTTTATTGAACACATATTCGTAGACATCGTAAAACTCTTTAGCGCTGCCAAAGACATCGTCATAAACACTCTGCGCAATGCGTTTCTGTTCTTGGGGGTCAAGCGTCTTCCGTTCTTCCAATGTCATACGGCCACTGTCATACAACAAAACACCTTGCTCAATAACCTCGCTAAAAAAGTACTGACCTTCTCTTAACTTCTGGTTCACGAAGAAGATATCGCGAGGGATGAGGCTTAAATAGGTGCTCAAACCGGATTTTTTACAGGTGTCCTTCACACCGCGCCAGAGGGAAGCATCGCGCGCACTATACTCATCCAGAGTGATGACCAAAATGTCATAGTCACTCTGTTTGTGAATCACGAGTCGGCCTTTGCCTTGCTCGTGAGGGCCGTCCTTCCAGTCACCTCGGGCGTGGGAGCCATACAGAATCACCATCTCCACCGCGTCGCAGGCGTCAAGGATAGTAGCTACGATGCGCTGTAGTTCTTGCTGTTTAGTTTCTGGTAAATGGTCGATGTTTGTTTTCATAGCTGCCCGTTTTAATAGGCCAGACATGTGCCGGGCTTTGATCCGTAGTGGGTTCGATGCTGTTCAGTTTTTCAGTGCGCCATCCGCTACTTTATACACGAGAGAGCGTTCCCGGTCGATGCGGTTTGGCCCTTAAACACCTCAACCGAGTGCGAGTGGCTCTGGGTTGTCTAAACCTTTGCTTAGTTCATCCCTTGTTATATCTTCGGATTCCCTGGTCACCCTCAAGCGCTTCAATCGCTAGGGCCAGTCGTTGTGCATTGTTGGCACTGCCCAGTAGATAGGCAGTTTCCTCATAAGAAGAAAACTCATCCAATGAGAGCAGCACGGCTGGTTTTCCGTTCTGCCGTGTGATCATGACTGGAGTGTGATCTTCGTTTACCCTGTCCAGCACCTGATCCAGTGAAGCGCGGAATGCTGAGAAGCTGATCGTATGCATCGGTTATTACTCAGGGATTCAAAAGTTGGTTAGGTGCTCGAACGCTAATTGAACGGTTGCGTTGCATTCGCCATGGCTGAGCCTAATGTTGTGCAAGTCGGCTGACAAGTCAAATTACCTGTCCAATACGACGGCCAGTCAACTCAATTGCTCCTTTGTGTGAATCATGGTGCAGGAACCGCTGATCAATACTCACTTTATTCGAAATACCGAGGAACGCGAGCCGTAACCTGACTCACCAGTTCATACGGAATGGTGCCGCATTCCCGGGCTATGGTCTCAATGGGCACGTTCGGCCCCCAGAATTCCACACGGCTGCCGACCCCGGCATCCGGTAAGTCCGTCAGGTCCACCGTCAGCATATCCATCGACACCCGGCCGACGAGTACGCTGTCGTGGCCGTCGATCTGCACCGGTAAGCCATTGGGCGCATGTCGTGGAAAACCGTCAGCGTAGCCCATGGCGACAACGCCGACGCGCATGGGGCGGTTGGCGCGATAGTGATCGCCATAGCCCAGCGTATCTCCGGGTTCGATCCGGCGTTCGGCGATTACGGCCGATTCCAGGGCCATGGCGGCTTTTAAGCCCGGTTGTGTGTCGGCGATCGGGTTGGCGCCGAAGAGCATCATGCCGGGGCGAATCCAGTTCGCGTGGGTCGCGGGCCATTCAAGGACGCCCGGGGAATTGGCGATGCTGATAGGTAAGTTCGGGTACTGATCCAACAGTGCATTTAATCGAGCCAGTTGGTCTTTGGTGGTCGAAGTGCCGGGGTCGTCGGCCTGGGCCAGATGCGTCATCAGGATCCGTTCGCTCCCCTGACGGGACCGGTCCAGTCGCTGGATCAAATCTGGAACATTGTCGGGCGCGAACCCGAGTCGGTTCATGCCGGTGTTCACTTTTAGCCAGACAGCGATCGGCTCGCTGAGGTTCGCCTGTTCGATGGCGTGGCACTGGTAGTCGGAGTGGACGGTGACGTCCAAACGCAGTCGGTCAATCTCATCCAGTTCATCGGCGGTGAAGAAGCCTTCCAACAGCAGCAGTCGGTTATGGATGCCGGCGTCGCGCAGTTCGCGCGCTTCTTCGATGCAGGCCACGCCAAAGCCGTCCACCTGATCGGCCATAGCCCGGGCCACCGGTACCGCACCATGGCCGTAGGCGTTGCCTTTGACGATGGCCATCAGTTGGCTGTCCGGGGCGAGGGTCTGTGCCAGTCGGGCATTATGCCGGATGGCGTCCAGATCGATGCGGGCGCGTGCAGGGCGGGCCATACAACCTCCAGGATGGGAAAGGGGGCCTGCGGGTGCAGGCCCCGGGAAGGGTTTGTCAGACAGTCAAATAGCTGAACCGTCAGGCGGATTGGGCGTCGCGCTTTGAGATCAAAGTTCAAATAAGCCGCGGCCACTAATCAAAACTTCTTGTTCACCCATTGCTGTACCGAACGATGGAATAGTCTTCGGGGGACACGTCAGGTCGGAGTTCCGAAATAATCGCCGCCAGGGTTCGTGCCGATCCGAGAGACAGTGTCCACCCAAGTGAGCCATGTCCCGTATTCAGGTACAGATTAGAGTACCGTGTTCTGCCTAAAATAGGTGTACTGTCCGGTGTCATCGGTCTCAAACCTGCCCAGGCTTCCGGCTCATCCAGACCGACTGATCCGGGGAACAGATCGTTCAAAACGAATTCGAGCGCTTTTTGGCGCTTTTTGTAGGCCTTCAAATTGAATGCAGCAATTTCAGCCATGCCTCCCACTCGAATTCGCTTATCAAATCGGGTAATTGCCACTTTATAGCTTTCGTCCATGATGGTGGACCTTGGTGCGTGGTTTTCCTGATCGCTGATCGAATAGGTTAGCGAATAGCCTTTAATCGGATAGATGGGCAACTTGACACCCAGTGGTTTCAACAGTTCAGGTGAATAAGACCCCAAAGCGCATACATAAGCGTCCCCCTTTATCACTCTGCTACCAGTGCAAACGTACATGATATTTCGGGTAGTGGCTTTGATAGAGTCGATGACGGTATCAAACCTGAACTCAACCCCCATTTTTCGACATTCGTCGACCAGTGTTTGAGTGAATAGGTGGCAGTCACCCGTCAAGTCATTGATCAATCGGAGACCACCGACGAAGTTTCTTGATCCATGAGCAAGGCCTGGCTCAACTGCTAAACAACCCTCAGCATCGAGAAGTTCATAGGGGATACCCATATCATCGAGGACATCTAAGTCCTGCCGGATTGAGTGAAGTTGCTTTTTGTTTCTAAACAGCTGCAGGGTCCCATGTTTACGGTTGTCATAAGCAATGTTCAGATCATCTTCCAATTTAAGAAAGCTTTCACGACTGTACTCCGCCAGTGTTAACAGACGCTGTTTATTGGTTGCGTAGGCCGAATGACTGCAGTTACGAGTCATCTGAATGAGCCACGGCATAGAATGACGGTTCAATGCTCCTGGCGACACTTTAAAGGGAGCCAGGCGTTGAAACATCCACTTTATGGCCTTAATAGGTACTCCCGGTGCTGCCCAGGGTGTGCTGTATCCCGTTGAGATCATCCCGGCATTTGCAAAGCTGGTTTCCATGCCAGCGGCACCCTGGCGATCGACCACGATCACCTTGTGGCCTGCCTTTGCCAGGTAATAGGCGGTAGTAACACCGATGACACCTGCACCCAGTACGACAACTTTCATTGGCTTTTCTCCTGAAGTGCCAGTGTTCCATCCGTAAAGTCCTGAGTTCGGGATTTAATGGTTTGTAGCACTGGCTTGTTGTCTAAGCTCAAAATATCGGGAATGTGCTGATACAGTTTCGTAACGAGTTCGCGAAAATCTGCGATGTCTTCGGTGCATACTTTCATTAGGTACTCGCTTTCGCCGGATAGATAAACACACTCGATCACAGAAGCTTCGTTAAGTACGAAGTGCTCGATTCTCCTGTGATTGTTGGCTGTCTGATGGCCGAGGCTAATCAGTAAATAGGTGTTGAAACCTGTATACAATCGATCGACATCGACAATGGCCTGATACCCTTTTATGTACCCACACTGTTCTAACTGCTCAAGCTTCTCTCGGGTTTTCGTGCAACTCAGCCCAAGTTGGTCAGACAGATCGTCTATGGGGATTCGACCGTTCGACCGAAGTATGGACAACATGTCTTTGTCCAGTGCTGATAAATCATGATTGCTTGTCTGATCAGACATACTAGCCCCCTGGTAGTTCTCACCGGTGCATGTCACCGCTGCTCTCCGGTTGGTAGTAGATGTTTATCACGCGAATCCGTGAAGTTTTGCCATTGCCGTGATCAAACGACACCTCGGCATCGCGACGACACCCCAGAAGTGCTGTTCCAATGGGAGCAAAAACTGATAGCGTTGACTGCGTGCCATTCACTTCTCGTGGGTAGACCAAGGTCATTTCGAAAGGCTCGCCGGAATCAATAAGCTCGAATTCAACCACTGAGTTCATGCTGACTACATCGCCAGGTACTGAAGAGGGAGGGACAATGGTTGCATTGGCAAGCTTCTTTTGAAGCTCGACAGTATTTCTTTGGACAGTCGCGGGGGCGCTGTCGATCAAACTCTCCAGACGCTCACAGTCCAGAGAAGAAATGACAAATTCGATGTCCATAGGTGATCCTTGCGAACGAGCACAATAAAAAATCAGTGCAGGCCAAGAAATTGGCGCCTTGCACTCGATCCGAATTCAGTTGTTTGGAGCAAAGGAAATAGCCGGACAGCCGATGGCCGCCCGGCTTAGATGGGGAAGGTCAGGGAGGTTTTGTGATGCGGTTGACGTATTGCGTGGTTCATCACTGGGACATTGTGGCTCGTGAAAAGATACTTCAACCATAGGCTCTACTAAGGACAAAATCAAGTCAGTCTCACGATACCTTTACATAAAACAAGCCTGCTATTATTCGATAACATGAATACGAGTGAACGCAGGCATTCGCAAAAGTAAGAATTGCAGTCCACGCGGTGGACCAGATCGTGCTCTTGTCTTTATTTATTTCGGGGGTATAGTCCGGTAGCTAAACCAGAACACGAAGTATCACACCATCATGCCTAATGATACACATCACCTCACCTTCCTGAATTAAGCCGAGAGGCAGAATGTGTCTCTCGGCTAACCCAACGATATTGTTTTTTTTGATTGTGTTGGAGTGAGAGATGTCTACAAAGTCTGTAATTGGTACTTCCAAGTGGTACCAATTTATGCGCCGGGCTGGTTACACCAGTACTGTACACGCATTGGCTCGACCGTATGAATTGATGGCCACGTTTGAAATGATGGAGACCTATGGTCTCAAGTCCCCGTTGCGGGTGGGCGTAGGCAGTACAGTCCAGGTTCGGATACTCGATACCGATGAACACATCGTAGCGACACTAACGAACGACCTCGCCTCTACGGAGATGCCGTTTCTAAGCGTCTTTTCACCTATGGGGGCTGCGTTGCTCGGAAAGCGGGAGGGGGAGACATTTCGCGTTCGTGTATTTCGAAATTCTATTCAGTGTAGTGTTCTAAGGGTATTCGATTAAATTCACTGAGGACGGGGAGGGTGCCGCCTTGAAGTACTTGATTGGCCCACGTTCGGTGGACTAAGCGTGTTTGTAGATAATCAAGGTATATAATTTATTGGGTAAATGGTATGGCTAAAGACAGACAAGAGAAAAAGAAAGCTCAGAAAACCTTGAAAGAAAAACGGAAGGAAAAACAGAAAAAAAGAAATACCGATAGTTGAATACAAGCACTCTTTGGAGGTCTGAACTAGAGAGATTTCGGTAAATGGCTGATTCGGGGTATAAGGACAAACACCGGCTCAGCCACCTTCTATCCTACGATCCGTGAAAAAGCCCCTAATCGCCAAAGCCATGTCCATTGCTGTGTATTTTTTAGGAAGAATATCAACCTGGAAACCGGCTTTCATGCAGGCTGCTTTGGTAACATCACCAATTGCCGCAATGGTCATCTCACTTAAGTAGTGCATTGCATTGTGACGTTCCAGGTTTTTTAGCAGGCCATGCAGTGAAGATGGGGATGTTAGTGCTATGCAATCGGTCGATTCCAGTACCTTATGGATCGTGTTTTCCGAGTGGTGGGCGAAAGTGTTTTTGTATACAACGGGTGAAGTAACTTTGTATCCCTTATTGCTCAGTCCTTCAATGATCTTATTGCTGGCTTTGTTCCCCCTGGGAAAAAGGACTTGAAGCTTGTCGCTATCGGGTAGCCCCATCAGTTGTACGATTCCAGATGCGTTAAAAGTGTCCGGTACTACATCCACTCCGATGTCAATCGACTTAAGAGCATCAGCCGTGGTAGTCCCGACAGCGACTACTGTCATCCCTAGAGTTGCGGCGGATTTGATAGATTGTGTATATAAATAATGCGCGATGACTTTAACGGTCTCGACAGAGGTTACTACTAATACGTCATATTTGGCGATGTTCCTGAATATGTCTTCCAGATCAGATCGGTACAGTATGTGTTCAATGCTAATGGTCGGTAGAGCTTTGACATGGAAGTGTGGAGGGGGCAAGACCGAACGAACGCTATTCAACGATGCTGAAGAACGGGTGTAGAGAACCTGTACACTAGGATAAACCACTATTTCACCTTTTTACCGATTGCCCCACTCCAGCCTTTTTGGATAGCGCTGGAATTGTTGGATACTTAGCTTGATGTGACTGGGTATTGCTAATAGGACAGGCCTCCAGTCGCATCCGCCGTCTCCTGGAAGGCAGATTCGAACGTTTTCTTCCCTCCTTCCAGCTCCCCAAACAAAATGTCCAGTATCAGAAGCTGCCCGACTTTCGAGGCCAGTTTGCCAGCAGTTAGTGGTGACTCTGGGGACGAAGCAATCAAAGTCAGGGTTGCTACCGACGCCAATGGGCTTTTTACCGTATTCGTGATCGCCAATACGGTTGCACCGCGATCCTTGGCAATCCGAGCCGCTTTAACAATATCGACTGTTGAGCCTGAACTCGAGATGCAAATCGCCAGATCTTGTGCGCCTAATTGAGAGGCACTCATCAGCCCCAAGTGCATATCACTGAACAGGTGAGGACGCATACCGAGCCGCAGCAGTCGGTATTCTCCGTATGCGGCCGTAACGGAAGACGCTCCTACGCCGTAGAGGTCGATCCCTCTGGCTTTGTTCAGTGCTTTTACGGCTGACTTCACTGCGTCTTCGTTCAGCAGCGATACCGTGTCGTCCAGAGCGCTGACAGCATTCTGGCCGTACTGAGCGATCATGCCCCCTGAATCTGGTTCGCGTCGTCGTCCTCGCTTTTCACGATTCGTCAGGTCCAGCGCCAGAGCCATCTTGAAGTCGGCGAAACTGCTGAACCCCAGGTCTCGGCAGAACCGGATCACACTCGCTTCGCTGGATTTTGACTGTTCGGACAGCTCAGTAATGGTTTGGTAGATCACTGTATCGGGAGATTCCGAGACGTATTGAGCGATCCGTTTCAACGCCGGGCTCAGGCTGGCGACGTTGGACTGGATTTGTACCAGGATGTTTTTGTTGTTCAACGTGTCCTTTCCTTCATAACGGGGGCCTTAACGTACCACCAGGCCATATAGCAAACAATCACAATGATATCTGGTTTTCAGGTGTAGGTCTCTTTTTGGCAAAAAATTTCTTCAAAAGGGTTGCAAAGTGTTTTCTGCGGTACATAATGGTGAAAAATTTCTACACAAAAGATGTATCGGATAAAAATATGCGCCATCTCCAATCAAAAGCCCTTCAGTCCATTAGCGGAGCACTGTTCGTTTCCTGTCAGCCCACTGTGGGCGGGCCTTTTGACGATGTTGATGGTGTTGTCCGGTTCGCGAAGGCTGCATTGTCTGGAGGCTGTCACGGTTTGCGCATTGAAGGTGCAGAGCGGGTCGCTGCGGTGGCGGCTGTCACGCATAAGCCCCTGGTCGGTATTGTGAAGCGCGACCTTGAGGACAGCCCGGTGCGGATCACTCCTTACTTGGAGGACGTCGACTCGTTGGCTGATGCTGGAGCGACGATCATCGCATTCGATGCCACAGATCGGATTCGCCCAGTTCCTGCCAAGGAGGTACTGGCCAGAATCCACGAGAGAGGGTGTATGGCTATGGCCGACTGTTCGACGTTCGAAGAGGGCGCCGAGATGGTCCAGGCGGGTTGCGATCTGATTGCGTCCACCTTGTCAGGCTACGTTGACGGACCTGTACCTAACGAGCCCGACTTCCAGTTGGTCAAACGCTGGTCAGACAAAGGGTGGTTGGTCGTTGCAGAAGGACGAATTAGAACCGCTCAGGATGCCCATGAAGCTATAAAGGCCGGTGCACTCGCCGTGACAGTGGGCTCAGCGATCACACGTCCGGACGATGTGACGGGGTGGTTCCTTTCGGCTATGAATAAGGTGAATGAGAGCGCTTTGGAAGGGCGGGAACCGCAATGAATATTTTAGCAGTGGATGTTGGTGGAACAAAAGTGCTGGGCGTGTACTTCGCAAATGGAGTAATACAAGCCCGTGAGCAGTGGGCATCCCAAAGCATGACGTGGGAAATACTGAAAGATTGGCTTCGAACGATGGTTGGTGACTTGCCCGTAGATGCTGTGGCCGTCGCTTCAGCGGGGCGTGTTTCCCATGATCGGATAGACCCGTTGAATCGCTCCGTTTTGAGCTGGATCCAGTCAATTGATGTCAGAGCCGATCTTGCACGGCAATTTAAAGCCCCAGTGACTCTCGTCAATGATGCGACTGCGGCGGCGTATGCCGAATACTGCGTTCGTACATCGGGAGATCAGCCAGAGCCGGAAAACCTGGCATTTGTCACTGTCTCCACCGGCATAGGGTGCGGCCTGGTCATAAATGGGCGGCCTCTCATCAGTGGGACAGGGTTGGCGTCACACGCTGGCCACATACGCGGTATTGAGAGCCCGGAAACCGATGAGTTGACGATCTGCAGTTGCGGGATGCCGGGCTGCATAGAAAGCAGAGCCTCTGGCGCGGCCTTGGGTCGACAGCTGAGTCAGAGGGTTGGCCAGCAGGTGACTGCCAAATCACTGTTTGACGGTTCGGTTCCGGAAGCGGTCAGTGAGCAACTGATTTCAGCGAGCGCACGTCAGATAGCTCATTTGATCGATACGTTGCATATGACGCTTGATCTGGATCAAGTCGTACTCGGTGGGAGTATAGGCTTGCAGCCGACTTACTTAAGTCAGGTCAAAGCGTTATTGATCAGCCGTGAACTGATTGATGGCCCACGCATTGAAGTCGCGGAATGTGGCCATCTTTCCGGGGTGCAGGGGGCTGCGTTTATTGCTGAGCGCCAGTTGCTGATGGATCTCGCGAACGACTAAGTCAAAGATAAACGATGAATCCTGTCAGTGGGATGATACCGCTGACGAGTTGACGCTATTGTTGGCATTGACTCAATTACAATCCTGTCACAACAACAAGAGGTAGTACCATGAAACTGAAAAAAATCACTTCCATTGTCGCATTGACACTTGGGGTGGCTGGCTATTCGCTGGCGGACACCAATCTTAGATGGGGCATGCAAGCCTCGGTCTCGAGCCTTGAGTACAAGGCGGCCGAGCTCGCAGCTAAACAAGTCGAAGAGACTACCGATGGTCGAGTAACCATCAGTCTGTTTCCGGAAGGGCAGTTGGGCGATGATCGCGACATGTTAGCTCAGGTAACCTGGGGCACACTGGACGTCACCTATGCCCAAATGGGGCGTATTGGTGACTGGATCCCGCGTGCCGGCGTGACCCAGCTTCCGTATGTGATCCGTGACTATGATCACATCAAGTCGATCTACAACAGTGATTTTGGTCAGGACCTGCGCGATGAAATGACCGAAGAGTACAATTGGCATCCGATGGCGGTATCCTACTTTGGTACCCGGCATACGACATCGAATCGACCGATTGAGTCCATTGAAGACATGGACGGGCTGAAGCTTCGGGTGCCTAATGCCCGAGTTTTGCTTGACTTTGCCAAGTACTCTGGAGCTTCTCCGGCACCCATCGCCTTTTCTGAAGTCTATCTGGCCCTGCAAACCAATGCCGTTGATGGGCAAGAAAACCCACTGCCCACCATCAACGCTCAGAAGTTCTACGAAGTTCAGGACTATCTGGCGCTGACAGGTCACATGGCCCAGGACATCATCACGATCGTCAGTGAGAAAACCTATCAGGGGTTGTCCGGGCAGGACCGTGATGCACTGGAAGAGGCGTTGCAGGCAGGCGCCGACTTTATGGCACAGGAAGTGATCGAGGGTGAGCGTGAGTTGGTCGACTTCTTTAAGTCGGAAGGTCTGACGGTAACCCGTCCTGATCAGCAGCCATTCCGGGATGCCATGCAACCGATGTATGACGAATTTGAAAAAGAGCTTGGCGAGTCTTTGGTTGCCGATATCCAGGCACTGTAACCACTATAGTGGGTAAGGCCTCGGCAGGTGAATACCTGTCGAGCCTTTCCGCCTCTGATCAAACGAGAATCGTATGTCAAAGTGGATTAAAGACTTCGAGGAGACCTTGGGAATGTTGCTGATGGCTATGCTGTTGGTAACGCTGTTCCTTCAGGTCTTTAGTCGATTTGTATTGGGAAGCCCGTTGATCTGGACGGAAGAAGTCTCTCGATACCTGTTCATCTACTGTGCGTTGCTAGGCATTTGCACAGTCGCGAAACGTCGTGAACACGTAAAAATCGACTTTTTTGTTAACTTCCTACCGCGTGTGCCTCGGAAGACGATTGAGGTCGTGCTCGACATATCGATTGTGGCCGTTATGTGTTACCTGATCTACATCGGATACAACATGGCCCTTATGCAGCATCGACTGTCCATGGTCAGCCTGGATTTGCCGATGTCCTGGCTCTACGGCGCCTATCCAGTCGCTACCGCGCTTCTGGTAATTCGTTTAGTACAGCGTTTGATCCTGGATCTTCGCGACTTCAATCAACCACAGTCAGGAGAAGAATCATGATTTGGCTGTTCCTTGGGTGGATTCTGTTGCTTTTTGTAGGGATGCCGGTCGGGTTCTCCTTGATCATGGTTTCCGTCATTTATCTGGTGTTCAGTGATTTGGGTATCGTTTTTGCGACACAGCGCATGATCGCGGGGTTGAATACCTTTCCATTGCTGGCGGTTCCCTTCTTCGTGATGACGGGGATCGCAATGAACGCCGCTGGCGTGACTGAACGGATATTCAATTTTGCCAAAGCGATGGTTGGCCACATTACGGGCAGTTTGGGGCATGTGAACATCATGGCCAGTCTTCTCTTTTCCGGGATGTCCGGGAGTGCGCTGGCAGATGCTGGCGGGCTGGGTCAACTCGAAATCAAATCCATGAGGGATGGTAAGTACCACGACGATTTTGCAGGCGGTATTACTGCGGCTTCTTCGATCATAGGCCCTCTGGTACCCCCATCCATTCCGTTGGTGATATACGGTGTGGTATCCGGATCCTCCATTGGCGCTCTTTTTATTGCGGGAATGGTTCCTGGGGTGCTGTGTGCATTGGCCCTCATGACCATGGTGTATTTTATTGCCAAGAAGCGGGGTTACGAGGTACAGGACAAGCAGACCATGGCCATACGCTGGCAAGCAGCCAAAAAGGCTTTTCTGCCCATCTTGACCCCGGCCATCATCATTGGTGGTATCTTTTCAGGGGTCTTTACTCCAACAGAAGCTGCGGTCATTGCGGCGATCTATTCTCTGTGTTTGGGGGGCTTTGTATATCGGACAATCGGTTGGAGCGATTTGATTACCATTTTCCGCGAAACGGTCAGCACGACCGCCGTAGTGGCCTTGATGGTAATGGGCGTCACTCTGTTCGGATACGTCGTCGCTCTGGAAGAATTACCCAAGAAAGTAGCCGAATTCTTCCTGGCGTTCTCGGACAGTCCATGGATGTTTCTCATTCTCATAAACTTGATGTTGTTGTTCCTGGGAACGTTCATAGAAGCGCTCGCCTTGCTGTTGCTCGTGGTTCCAATTTTAGTCCCAGTAGCTATGACGTTTGGTATCGACCCCGTCCACTTCGGTGTGATGGTGATGATGAACCTAATGATCGGAATATTGACACCCCCTATGGGTATGGCACTGTTTGTTGTTTCTAAAGTTGGGGATATCCCGTTTCATACTCTGACGCGCGGTGTGATTCCTTTTCTCATTCCATTGTTCATCGTATTAATTCTGGTCGCTGTGTTTCCCCAGATAACACTGTTTTTGCCCAACTTATTATTAGGATAATCCCATGTTTGACTCCAAAGGCATTATCATCCCTCTGGTCACTCCATATGACGACAACGGAAAGATTGACCCTAGTTCAACCGAAAAGCTGTTTGAGCACTTCCTGGAGAAAGGGATCCGCAGCTTTTATATCGGTGGGAGTTCTGGTGAATGCTATCTACAGACACAAGACGAGCGTCTTGAATTTCTGGAGGTTGTAGCCCGAATCAACCAGGGACGAGCCAAGCTGATGGCCCACATCGGTGCTATCAGTACCCCCAATACGATTGAGTTGGGCCGAAAAGCGCACGCGTGTGGTTATGACGCCATTTCGTCAACACCTCCGTTCTACTATGGATTTACTAAGACCCAAATAATGGGGTTTTACAAAGAAATCGTGCGAACCGTAGATTTACCCATGGTGGTTTACAACGCCGCGTCAGTAACCGGTGTCGATTTTTCACTGGATGAACTGGGTGAAATGTTGTCGTGGGACAATGTTATCGGTCTGAAACACACAACCACCAATATGACTGTCATCGAACGGCTCAAACAGCGTTTCCCAGAAAAACTGATATATCACGGTGAAGACTATATGTTGGTCAGTGGTGCGGTTATGGGGGCAGATGGAGGGATTGGCTCTACATACAATGTAATGCCTGATCGTTATCTGCGGTTATGGAAGGCCGTGGAGGATGGCGATTTCGTAACGGCATCAAGAGAGCAGAACGAAATCAACAGCGTCATTGATGTATTGCTTAAACCCGGATTTCTGGCGGGTATAAAAGGTATGCTGAAGCTTCAGGGTTACGATGTCGGACAACCACGTAAACCATTTACCTGGTTGTCGGATGATCAATGGGACGACCTGAAGAGGATTAAAGATACCTACCAACTTTGACGAGAAGGGCTTGTCATTGCTCTTGGGGGCTTCGGCCCCCCTTTTTATTCAGTGATGTTCGGCTGTGGCCACCGAATATCGTAGTAAGAGTCTAATGGAACAAGTGGCTGAAGCTAGTGGAATTGTACCTTGCTTAAGCTCGATATCGAGGCTGATCAGATTCATGGCTACGAATTTCGAATCCGAATGCGGTTCGTATCCAACAGTCGTATTACAAACTACTTCGCCGATGGACCAAACCGCTCCCTGCCTATCCTATCATGGTCATCGAGCGGTGAATTGGTGATGAAGTTGGAAGGTAATTTCACCGTGAATGAGTTCATATTATGGCTGCTGGATAGTGGTGGTTTCCGGGTCGGAAGGACACAGCACTACTTGGTTTCGAAAAATACAGACAACTCGATATTGAGCAATGCATCCTTGAATTTGGGCATTAGACGTGTGCGTAACTTGATGCTTTGATAGATGCTCTATGGTGACCTAGTCTATATCGTCAATTGTGAGGGTAAGCTTTAATGCACACAATACTTTGCTATGGGGACTCAAACACTTGGGGTGCAGTCTCTGGTATGTCTCGCCGGTATGGTAAAAAGGAGCGTTGGCCGATGCTTCTTCAGGAAGCCTTGGGGAGTGACACTTATCATGTCGTCGAGGAGGGTTTGCCTGGGAGAACGACGGTATGGAATGACCCGTTTGATGGCGCAACCAGAAATGGAGTACATTTCCTTCCTATAGCGCTCGAATCTCATCAACCCGATATGGTTATACTCTTACTGGGGACTAATGATCTCAAGAGTCGATTTGCATTGTCTGCTTACGATATATCCATGGGGGTAAAAGCCTGCGCAGAGGTTGTATTGACTTTTCAACTCAGCTTAACCAATAAGTCGCCGGAAGTTCTACTGATAGCACCACCCCCTATTGTAGAGGCGGGGACGGAAGCTGGGTCGTTTCAAGGATCTCAAGGCAAGTCAAGAAAAATCGGTTTGGAATATCAGAAAAGGGCTCAAGAACTCGGGTGTAAGTTTCTGGATGCTGGCCGTCTTGTTAAGAGCGACCCCTCCGAAGGCATCCACTGGGACTCCTTGCAGCATCGTACCTTAGCCGAAGGTGTTATTCCGTTTATTTGAATAATTCTTTTCAACAGTGAATTGGTGCCAACAACCCATCATGGATGACTTCCTTATGTTCGTGAACTGTTGTAGGTTGGCACGTCTATCTTATTAGTCCAAGAGTGAGGTGTCTATGAGTCAAACACCAATAGTTGATCACCGGAAAGGCATTGCGGTTGCGAGCGTTGGGATCACGGTTCTCAGTTTTGATGCCTTACTTGTGCGCCTCGCAGAGACTCAGGCGTTTAATATTACCTTGTTCCGAGGACTGTTTGTTTTTATCGCATTGACAGCATTACTCGCGATGCGAAAACAACTATCACAGTTTCGAGTCTATCGTGACCACGGACGAGCGGCACTCTTGGTTACATTGCTATACGGTATCAATACCGCGCTTTTTGTGTTCAGTATTAGTGCCACCAAAGCCGCTAATACAGTCGTAATCCTAAGTAGCTCCGCTTTTTTTGCGGCGTTGTTCTCGTGGTTCCTACTGCGCGAGAAAATTCCATTGCGTACTTGGGTCGCTATTGCAGTTTCTTTGGCCGGTGTGGTTGTCGTATTTGCAGGCTCCATCGGCCTTGAGTCGTGGGTTGGGGACATGATAGCGCTTCTCCTTGCATTGATGATGGGGCTGACGCTCACACTGCTGCGCCGTTTACCTGACCTTCCTAAAATTCCTGTCGTAGCCATGAGTGGGCTAGTTACGGCGGCTATTGGTATAGGGTTCACAGACCTGGGTGACATGACTATCGTCAGCTACAGTTGGCTTGCGGTTATGGGGTTGCTGCAAATGCCAATAGCCTCGGTGATGCTGATGAAAGCAACCCGATATCTGCCATCCCCAGAAGTCAGTTTGTTCTTACTGATCGAGTCAGTGCTTGGTCCGGTCTGGGTATGGCTGGTGTTGAGTGAAACTGTGCCGCCATTAACCATATACGGTGGCGCAGCGATACTTGGTGCCGTATTCGTGCATTCATGGTTGGCTTTGAAGCATCCATTAGGTTCGGATGTTTCACCAATTGAACCTCCGTTATAATGGCATCTTTAACTTGACATAAGTCGTACGAATAATCGGTGCTATCACCGCCTGATCAGTGTTTCAATAGGAATAGGTGCGCGTAACACGAGCGGTTATTTGACTCACAAGCTCATAAGGAATGGTGCCACATTCCAGGGCAATGGTCTCAATGGGCACATTCGACCCCCAAAACTCCACTCGGCTGCCGACCCTGGCATCCGGTAAGTCTGTCAAGTCCACTGTTAGCATATCCATCGACACCCGGCCGACGAGTACGCTGTCGTGGCCGTCGATCTGCACCGGTAAGCCATTGGGTGCGTGTCGGGGGAAGCCGTCGGCATAGCCCAGGGCGACAACGCCGATGCGCATGGGGCGGTTGGCGCGGTAGTGGTCGCCATAGCCCAGTGTGTCTCCGGGTTCGATCCGGCGTTCGGCGATCACGGCCGATTCCAGGGTCATGGCGGCTTTTAAGCCCGGTTGTGTGTCGGCGATCGGGTTGGCGCCGAAGAGCATCATGCCGGGGCGAATCCAGTTCGCGTGAGTGGCGGGCCAGCCAAGTACTCCGGGGGAATTGGCGATACTGAGGGGCAGGTTCGAGCACTGATCCATCAACTTCTCCAGCCGGGCCAGTTGATCTTTTGTGGTTGAAGCGCCCGGGTTGTCGGCCTGGGCCAGATGCGTTATCAGGATTCGTTCGCTCACCAGGCGAGAGCGGTCCAGTCGCTGGATCAAGCCGGGAATGTCTTCGGGTGCGAACCCGAGTCGGTTCATGCCGGTGTTCACTTTTAGCCAGACAGCGATCGGCTCGCTGAGGTTTGCCTGTTCGATGGCGTGGCACTGGTAGTCGGAGTGGACGGTGACGTCCAAACGCAGTCGGTCAATCTCATCCAGTTCATCGGCGGTGAAGAAGCCTTCCAACAGCAGCAGTCGGTTATGGATGCCGGCGTCGCGCAGTTCGCGCGCTTCTTCGATGCAGGCCACGCCAAAGCCGTCCACCTGATCGGCCAGAGCCCGGGCCACCGGTACCGCACCATGGCCGTAGGCGTTGCCTTTGACGATGGCCATCAGTTGGCTGTCCGGGGCGAGGGTCTGTGCCAGTCGGGCATTATGCCGGATGGCGTCCAGATCGATGCGGGCGCGTGCAGGGCGGGCCATACAACCTCCAGGATGGGAAAGGGGGCCTGCGGGTGCAGGCCCCGGGAAGGGTTTGTCAGACGGTCAGATAGCTGAACCGTCAGGCGGTTTGAGCGTCGCGTTTGGCCATGGCCGTGCGTGTCAGTCTGAAGACAACCGGGCTCAACAGAGCCAGGGCTACCAGGTTGGGGATGGCCATCAGGGCGTTCAGGGTGTCGGCCAGCAGCCAGATGAAGTCGAGGCCGGCCAGGGCGCCGACGGGCAAGGCCAGGATCCAAAGCAACCGGAACGGCAGGATGGCTTTCACGCCGAACAGGTATTCGGCGCTGCGCTCACCGTAGACGCTCCAGCCCAGGATGGTGGTGAAGGCGAAGATCGCCAGGGAAATCGCCACCAGGCTGTCGCCCCAGCCCGGCAGCGCCTGTTCGAAGGCGGCCGAGGTTAACGCTGCGCCGGATTCACCGCCGGTCCACAGGCCGGAGGTGATGATCACAAGGCCGGTGATGGAGCAGGTGACAATGGTGTCGATGAAGGTGCCCAGCATGGCCACCATGCCCTGGCGCACCGGGTCGTTGGTTTGCGCGGCGGCGTGGGCGATGGGCGCACTGCCAAGGCCGGCTTCGTTGGAGAACACACCCCGTGCCACGCCAAACCGGATGGCGGCCCAGACGGCCGCGCCGGCGAAACCACCCTGAGCGGCGGTACCGGTGAAAGCGTCCTGGAAGATGGTGGCGAGCGCTGCGGGAATGGCATCGGCATTGATGCCCAGCACGATCAGGCCAATGATCAGATAGGCCGCGGCCATCAACGGCACCAGGGAACCGGCCACTCGACCAATACGCTTGATTCCGCCCAGCAGAACCGCACCGGTCAGAATCATCAGGGCCACGCCGGTGACCCAGTCGGGCAGACCGAAGCTGGCCTCCAGCACATCGGCGACGGAGTTGGACTGCACTGTGTTGCCAATACCGAACCCGGCCACCGTCGCGAAGATGGCGAAGAGCGTGCCCATCCAGGCCCATTTGGAGCCCAGGCCATTCTTGATGTAATACATGGGTCCGCCGACGTGGTTGCCGTTCTCGTCGACTTCACGAAATTGCACGGCCAGTACCGCTTCGGAATATTTGGTCGCCATACCGACCAGGGCGGTGCACCACATCCAGAAAAGCGCGCCGGGGCCGCCGAGAAACACGGCGGTGGCGACACCGGCGATGTTGCCCGTACCGACGGTTGCGGACAGTGCCGTCATCAGGGCCTGAAAGGGGGAAATTTCACCGGCATTGCGGTCACTGTCGGAGGTGGAGCGGCCTTCCCACATCATCTTGAAGCCGGCTCCCAGCTTCAGGATGGGCATCAGACGGAGGCCCAGTTGCAGGAAGAGGCCGACGCCCAGAATCAGCACAAGCATCATCGGGCCCCAGACGACGCCGTTGATGGCGGAAATAATTTCGGTTAGCAGTTCCATGATGGGTAATCCTCATCGTTGTTTTTATCTGAGGTGAGTCGGGCGAGCAAACGCCCAACCGCGGACCGCAAAAATTCTATCGATGAGGCTTAAGTAGGTGTGCCTGAAACTGGGTCGGATTTTTGATGATGACCCTGATGAAAGGGTGTGCTTGCAGGAGAAATTAACGCAATTAAAGAAAAGAATAGTGAAAATTTCTGTGGAGAAGCGGTTCAGGGCGACCAAGCCCTGAACGCACCGGAGTTGATCTGTCCGATGGTGCCGGTGACAGCGCCACCGGTTCGGTCGCTAGCGATCTGTCGTTTTGTTTGCCCGATGAACTTCCAAGGAATCCTATGCGAATGCCAATTCATCCAATACTGGTGTTCAGCAGGTCAAAGGCTGTCTAGCAAGGTTTTCGTCAGCAGTGTTTCCAGGTGTTCCATCGTGGTTACTTGCTGGGATTCCGCTTCGGTATACAGGGCCTTCAGCAGTGTATATGAAGCCGATGCACCCTCTTGAGTACAGAATTCCTGGAATGTATTGGGTTCGATATCATGTTTCAGCATCATAGCCAGCGCTTGAATCAGCGACTGTTGATCTCCCCAGTGTATGTAGGCTGCCAGTCGGTCCTTGATGACATCTTTGATGCCAAGAATGGGAATTTGGCCTTCTCCAACTCGGGTGATTTGGTCAACCGAGATCAGAGTATTGCCGACAGCCAGAGGCCCAGGTGGAAATTCCAGTGTGATATCTGTTGTGTCGTTGACGTAAATCCGTCCCTCTTTGTGGAACCCCAGTTCCGCCAAGGCCGGATTCATTTTCTTGGGCGTTTGATAGTTTGTGTTCACCATATCGATATCTTTGGTGAGATAAAGATTGTCCGTATAGATCTCCACAGCCAGTCCGCCCACAAGCACAACGTCTATACCGTGCCGCTCAAGGTGTTCGGCGACAATGGCCGCTAGTTCAATGATGGAGGTTTTACTGAAATCCCTCATGATCCCGGGTCCTCCTCCGAACGGTTTCGGGCTGCAACCAATGGTTTACCGGGTTGGCGTGGTCGTGTCCGCCCAACCAAAAGGCGGTTAACCATTTCGGGTGGGTAGGCCGAGATTGCTGCTTTTAAAAGCTCTTTCAGGGGCTGAAAGAAGGGGTAGCGGGGGTTCAACTCATAGACGCGGACCTTGCCGACCGCATGGCTGACGATGACGCCATCTGTCTCCAACCGAGCCAATTGCTTTTGGATCGGGTTGGTGGGTACATCGAAGAATGTCGCGATCTGCTTTCCATATCCGGACCCACAGAGGAGGAGGTAAATGAGTACCTTCTCCTGGCTTTCCGCCCGTAACACGCCTTTCAAGACAAACATGGGTACATTCCAGCTAACCTACATTTGGTAAATATAGACCATTAAGTGGTTTATATAAACCAATAGTTGGTACAATCTGGGTGAGGTTACAAAGTTGCTAATCTCTCAGTCACTATCCTGAACCGACCGCCCAAACCCTTCCTCAATTTCCCGATACACCGCCCCCGCATCCTTTTTGTACCGTTTGGAGAAATGAAACGGCACCAACCGCTTCACGCCGGCAGCCGCCGCGATCTCGCCACAGGCTCGGGCGGTCAGGTGCTGGGTGCTGCGGGCCTGTTCCCGGTCCGCCTGCAGGAAGGGGGCTTCGCAGACGAAGGCGTCGGCGCCACGGGCGAGCCCGATCAGGGCGGTGCGGTTGGCTTGGGTGTCGGCCAGGTCGGTGGCGTAGACGAGGGTTTCGCCTGGGGTTTGCTCCACCAGACGGTCGGCGAGGGTACGGACCGTGTGTTCCGTGCCGTCCGGCAGGGTCAGTGTTTCGTCCATCCGGTTATGCTGTACGGCTTGTTTAAGGTCGCCCAGCCAGGGTCCGGGCGGCTGCTTCATGTCCCGAAGCGCGGTCTCGCGGATCGAGAGTTTGTTCGCGTGCTCCAGTGCGTAGGCGAGCACGGGGATGTCATGGTCCAGCGTGACGGTACGGACCCGGAAACCGGATTCGCTCAGCAGCAGGCCGTTGTGGAGGTCGCTGGTGGCCTGGTGTTGCAGGGGGCCGCCGGTGACGATGCGGTAGTGCTCGATGCGGTCGCCGTGGACTTCCTGAATGTGGAACTCGGGGGCCTGTTCGCCGATGCGGTCCCAGCGCACGCCGCCGATCCAGCTCGCGATGTGCTGCGCAAGGCCGGGTGGGCCGTAGAGTCGGCAGGCGGGCAAGGGCAGCAGGCGGGCGCGTAACAGCCAGGGGAAACCGCCGATGTGGTCGAAATGGGCATGGCTGAAGAAGACGTCGCTGACCCGGTGCGCCAGTCGCGCCGGCAGGTGGCCGGCTTCGCCGAGGTCGAACAGCACGCAGTGCTGACGGGTGTTGAACGACACTTCCAGCATGGGGTCGCCGAATACGCCGTTGTGCAGGGTGGCGTTGAGGCGGCCGACGGTGAAATGCATCGGCTGGTTGGGTTCGCCCAGCAGGACCGGCGCCCGGGTTTTACCCCGGCTGACCGGTTCGGCGGCGGTTCCGAGGGTCCTGTCCGCTTTGCGCACGGCATTGCGGATCAGCAGGGTATCGCCAGGGGCGGAGTTATCGAGCCAGGCGGTGGGTCGGTTGCCGTCCAGCGAGCGGACTTCGCCCAGTGCGACGGTGTGGCCCCGGTCGAGCACCGCGATCTGTCGACCGACCCAGGCTTGCGGCGCGAACCGGGGCGGTGGCGTGCCGGTCACGCGGCTGTGGTCCAGATTGAAGGTCCTCGGTTCGCACTGCGCGAGAAAGGCGTTCCAGCGTTGGCTGCGTTGGTTGCGCCGTTCCGGTGTCGTGGGCTGTCGGGCGTCGGGGTGGCTGCGCATCCGGGTGATGGCACAGGGCAGGGCGGCCAGTTCGTCGGGCAGCGGCAGTGTGCCGGGCTGGCCGAGCACCACCAGGTGGTCGACACCGGCGGCGTCGACCAGCGCGGGTAACAGCTCGGCGGCGGCGATGCCCCGGGTCAGGCCGGGCGCGTCGATCAGCACCGGGCGGTCGTCGGCGAAGTCCATCAGTCGGGTGACGATCTGGCAAAGCGGCAGACGAAAGCGACCGGCATCGAGCGTACACAAGGCTTCCCGTCGCAGAACCTGCCACTGTTCTCGCTGACGTCGGCCCAGGCTCAGGGTTCCGGGCGGCCCAAACGCAGGCGAGGCCGGGTCGGCGTTCACACAAAGGCATTCCCGGCCGATGTGCAGAAGGGCGTCCGCCAGGTCGGCGCAGAGCCGGCTCTTGCCGCTGCCGGGGTCGCCGAAGACCATCAGGCGCGTGCCATCCTCCAGGCCCTCAATCAGCCCATCCGGGTCGTAGTCGTGCCAGGTTGGTGCGGTGGGTGGGGTCATCACTGGGCTCCGTCAGCGGTTGAACGTCCAGAACCACGGTCGCTATCTCCAGCCTATGTCGGTCGGTTGGACCTATAACACTAGTGTCTTCCCGCCAGTACTCAAGGTGATTGCCGTACTACACCCATGGGACCGACGAGCCAGGCGGAAAAGGGGAGCGGTTCACCGGCGCGCCACACGGCGGTTGCGGTGGCTGAAGCCGGAATACAAGACCCCGGCCACCAGCCCGCCCAGGTGCGCTTCGAAACTGACCGTCGCCTGCGGCAGCAGCCCCCACACCATGCCGCCGTAGAGCAGGATCACCAACAGGCTGGTGAGCACCGCCGTCGGTGTGCGTTCATACCAGCCATCGGCGATGATCAGCCCCCACAGCCCGAAGACCCAGCCGCTGGCACCGATGTGCAGCGCCGGGCGACCGATCAGCCAGAGGAACACACCGCCGACGACGATGATAAAGGCACTGGCAGCGATAAAGCGGCCCGTACCGCGCCGCATCACCAGCCAGCCGAACAACAACAGGGGTATGCTGTTGCCGATCAGGTGGGCCATATGGCCGTGCAGGAAAGGGATGGTCAGAATCGCCCACAGCCGATCCGTCTCTCGCGGGACCAGGCCGAAAACACGAAGATCGATTCCGGTCAGATAACCATCGACCAGAAAAACCGCCCATAGGACAGCGACGGCAAACACGGGCGGTTTTAAACGGCTCATGCCGGGAATTCCCCTCTTAATCAGACCGATCAACCCCGGCTCCACCGGGGTCTAACCAGGGTGTCCACCCCCAAAATCAACTGAAATCTTACGGAGTGGCTGTGGATAATGGCCGAATACCAAAATGCCGGACCGGGCTAAACCGGGGCCGGACAGAAGAAAAACAATAGGCCAGATCCGAAGGCGGATGCAATCCGCCCGGATCGACGGAGAAGACGATGTATATGATCCGTACCTTGCTCGCTACCCTGTGTATCCCGCTGATCTCACTCAGCTTGCCGGTTCACGCGTTTGAATCCGGCGCGCTGGAAGTCTGGATCAACAACGATAAGAGCTACGAGGGCCTGCAGGCCGTCGGCAACCGTTTTACCCGCGACACCGGTATTCCGGTCATCGTGCGCACCCAGGACGATTGGGACAGCGAGGACGACCCCGCCGCCCGCTTTACCAAGTTCGCCGCAACCTCCAAGGGTCCGGATGTGATTTTCTGGGCCCACGACCGTTTCGGCAGCTGGATCAACGAAGGCTATCTGGAGCCGGTAGACCCGCCCGGCGAGGTGCGCGACGCCATCCACGACTTCGCCTGGGGCGCCATGACGGTCGGTGACCGACTATACGGCTACCCGGTCGCCATGGAAGCCATCTCCCTGATCTACAATCCGGATCTGGTCGCCAACCCGCCCAAGACCTGGGACGAGGTCATCGCGCTCGACCGCGAATTGCGCCAGGACGGCAAGCGCGCCATTGTCTGGGATTACACCACGCCTTATTTCACCTGGCCTCTGGTGACTTCGGCCGGTGGTTACTCGTTCCGCAAGGTCGATCAGGTGTATCAACTGACCGATGTCGGCGTGGACAACCGAGGCGCCGTTCAGGGCTTGTCGACGCTCAATCGGCTGATGGATGCCGGTGTCATCGAAGCGGACGATAATTACGGCTTGATGATGGACAGCTTTCTGGCGGGCGAGACGGCCATGATCATCAACGGCCCCTGGGCCTGGAATCAGATCAGCGCGTCCGGCATAGATTTCGAACTGGCCCGGTTCCCGGCCGTGAACGAGTCCGCCGGTCACGGACGGCCCTTCGTCGGTTTTCTGGCCGGTGCGATCAACGGCTACAGCCCGAACACCGACATGGCGCGGAAGTTTCTGGAAGAGTATGTAGTGGTCTACGACGGCGTGAAAGCCCTCAACGACGACCGCCCGCTGGGCGCCGCCGCCAACAAGCAATTGATGGATGAACTGGAAGCCAACCCGCGCATCGCCCATACCTTCGCCATGGCTGCCACGGGTGAGACCATGCCGGACATCCCCGAAATGCGCCGGTTCTGGAGCAGTTGGGAAGCGCATTTGCAGGAGATGGCGATGGGGGAGATTCCGGTTCAGGCGACGCTGGAACGTATCGGTGAGCGCTTGCGGAAGTTGGACGAAATGAAGATGTGGTCGCGGAAGCATTATTTGGCGAATTGATGGGTGTGTGTCGTGCCTCGGTTTGTGTTGGATTACGCGTTACGCGCTAATCCAACCTACTGTCAATAGTAGGTTGGATTAGGTCCGATAGGACCGTAATCCAACAACCTGGGCGTGGACTACTTCACCGCCCCCGAGGTCAACCCGCGAATCAACTGCTGCGAGAAGAAGACATACAACACTAGCACCGGCAGTACCGCCAACGTCAGCGCACTCAACACCGAATTCCAGTCCGTCACATACTGTCCGATGAACTGCTGAACACCCAGCTGAATCGTCTGCGTCGCTTCACCCGGTGCCAGTATCAACGGGAACCAGAGGTCGTTCCACATCGGCACCATGGTAAATACCGCCACGGTCGCCACGGCGGGTCGAATCAGCGGCAGGATGATCTGAAAGAACAACCGATACTCGCTGATGCCGTCGCAGCGCGCGGCTTCTTTCAATTCGGTTGGCACCTGGCTGACGAACTCGGTCAAAATAAATATCGCCAGCGGTAACCCCTGAGCCGTGTACACCAGAATCAACGCCAGCCGGGTGTTGACCAGGTCCAGCCCCACCATGATGTCCAGAATGCTGACCGTGCCCAAACGGATCGGCACCATGATGCCCATGGCCAGGAACAGGGCCATCCAGCGATTGCCCGGGAACTTGTATTCACTCAACGCCCAGGCGGCCATGGCGCCGAACAGGAGGACGAGAGCCAGTGGGATGAGAGTGACGATCAGGCTGTTGCCGAAGAACAACAGAAAATTCGATTCCTCAAGCACCTTGGCGTAACCGGTCAGGCTGAAGCTGTCCGGTGTGGGCAGCGCCAACGGGTCGTTGAAGATGGCGCGCCGGGATTTGAACGAATTGACGATCACCATCAGGATCGGGAACAGCGCGATCACAGTGTAGCCGGCCAGGGCGATATGAACGAACGCGGTCCGGCTGTGCTGTCGGGTGTTATGCAAAGTCATGAACCGGTCTCCTCAGAGCTGGTAGCGGGTCAGCCGCCGCTGGATGAAATAGAAATACGCCATCACACCGAACAGGATGACCAGGAACATCATCGTCGCCACGGTCGCCCCCATGGTCGCGCTGCCGATTTGGGACTGGTAACCGAAAAAGGTGCGGTAGAAAAACGTCCCCAGAATATCGGTGGCGAAATTCGGACCGCCGAGCGCGCCTTTCACGGCGTAAATCAATTCAAATGCGTTGAAATTGCCGACGAACGTCAGGATGGTGACCAGCCCCAGAGTCGGGAAAATCAGCGGCAGCCGGATCGACCAGAATATTCGCCAGGGCGAAGCGCCATCGACATGCGCCGCCTCGATCAAATCGTCGGGAATGGACAGCATGGCGGCGTATATCAGCATCATCGGAATACCGATGAACTGCCAGACGGAAATCAACGCCAGGGTAACCAGGGCCGTGGACTCCTTGCCCAGCCAGGCATCGAACAGGAAACCGAGCCCGAAGAATTCCAGAAAGCCCTCGGACACGCCCCACAACGGACTGAGGATCAATTGCCAGATAAAGCCGATGATGACAACGGACAATAACGTGGGCAGAAAAATCAGCGTCCGGTAGGTGCGTGCGCCTTTCAAACCTTTCAGGCTTAACAGCGCGGCCAATGCCAAACCGATCGGGTTCTGAACCAGCAAGTGGATAATGAAGAACTTCGTGTTGTTCCACATCGCGTTCCAGAAGGCATCGGACCAGGTGTCATCGCCGAGCAGGGTGATGAAGTTGGTCAACCCCGCGAAGCTGCGTTCACCGGAGGTGCTGTCGGTGAAAAAGCTCAGGCGCAGGGTGTCGAATAAGGGGTAGGCACTGAAGACGGTGTAGATCAGCACCGCTGGTGCCAGAAATACAACGATGTGCCAGGGAAAGGTACGTCTCATAGTGGAAACCACACTGTTTTAATCATGGCTGTTGTTGTCGTGTTGGGTAGGGCAGAAGAGGTGGAGCCGACATCTGCCGTTTTTGTGCCAGTGGGTCAGTCTGTGGCACTGCCTTCTCCCCACGGCAGATATCGGCTGGGCCTCTTCTGCCCTACGGTATGAGGGTGTCGCTGTATGTAGGGCAGAAGAGGTGGAGCCGACATCTGCCGTTTTTTTGTGCCAGTGGGTCAGTCTGTGGCACTACCTTCTCCCCACGGCAGATAACGCCCTTCGGGCTCTTCTGCCCTACGGTATGAGGGTGTCGCTGTATGTAGGGCAGAAGAGGTGGAGCCGACATCTGCCGTTTTGCGTTGTGCCGGTGGGAACGTCCGAGGCTCGACGTTCTCCCCACGGCAGATATCGGCCAGGCCTCTTCTGCCCTACGAAGTGTTCAAAAAAGGAGGAGCCCCGGAGGGCTCCTCAAAGGAGCCACTGTGCAGGTTCCGCAGTGAGCTCCACAGCCCGATTACTCGGACTGAGGTTCGTACCATTGCGCGAAGCCGGACTGGATTTTCTCGGCGGCGGCTTCGGGTGACAGGGTGCCGTTCAGAACCTGACTGCTCACCACCCACAGTTCCTGCTCCATGTTCGGTGTACCGCGATTCATCACTTGCGCGTTCAGTCGGATCGTCGATTCACACTCCTGACGCCAGCTGATCATCTCCGCCGCGACCGGGTCCTGAACGTCCACATCGTGATTGGACAGCGAGAAGAAACCGGTCACCTTGTTGGTGAACAGGTCGGCGAATTCCGGGCTCGCCACCCAGTTCAGAAACGCCTTGGCCGCTTCGGTGTTTTCGGAGTGCTTGTTGATGCCGATGCCGATGTCGGTGTGGTCGGAGATGTAACAGGTGTCTCCCTCCTCGGCGACCGGTGGTTTGAACGCACCGAAGTCGGACAGGGCCTGGTCGTTGAAATAGGCGATGTCCCAGGAACCGGTCGGATAAATGGCGGCGCGACCGAGCGCGAACAGGTTTTGCGAGTCGCCATACGTCTGGGCTTCATAGCCACGACCCATGTAATCGCCCCAGCGTGCCATGTCTTCCCAGGCGTCAACGAAAGCCGGGTCGGTGAACTTGGCCTCGCCGTTCAGCAACGCCATTCGACCTTCTTCACCGTTCCAATGGTTGGCGCCGATGTTGGTAAAAACGATCTGGTTCGATTCCCACTGGTCATTGGTGCCGAGCGCCAGCGGCGTATAGCTGGAATCCTGTTTCACCGTTTCCAGAACCCCGAAGAAGTCTTCCCGGGTGGCCGGCACTTCAAGATCCAGTTCCTCGAAAATGTCCTTGTTGTAAAAGAAGCCGTGAATGACTGAGGCCATCGGCAGACAGAAGGCGGTCTGGCCGTCGTCGGTGCTCCAGGCGCGCTTGGCGAAGTCCTGGTAATGGTCCAGACCCCACAGTCCGTTCAGGGCTTCGAGGTGCCCCTGTTTGTAGAGGTTCAACGAGACATCGAACGGGCGGCAGGTGATCAGGTCGCCGGCGGTGCCGGCCTGCAGGCGAGCGTTGATCGATGAGTCGTATTCGGTCGGCGAGGTGGGCTTGAAACGCACCTCGATGTCCGGGTTGTGTTCGTTGAATGCGGGAATCAATACGTCTTCCCACAGGTCCTTGTCGTCCACACGCCAGCTTTCGATGGTCAGGGTTTGGGCGGTGGCGTTCAGGGTCAGGGCGCAGGCCGCGGTGGCCAATACCAGGCCACGTTTAATCGCAGGCATAAGGCGTTCCTCTTTGTTGTTATTGGTCGTTTGGGCTCGCATCGAACGAGCGCAGGGTCACTCTAGAGCCGGAGCCTGTCTGACTGTTAATGCACTGTTCGAGGCGTTGAAAGGGAGTTGGAAAGAGACGCCGGAACGCGATGCACTCGGGCGGGAACCTGGATTGGTTTTGTCGGTGGGGACCTATCCGAATCTTTCAGGAAAGACAGTCGATACCCATTGAAAGATAGCGGTAAGATTAAGCAATACTTTGAAGGGGACTTGTGCGTTAGGATGATGTTCTGACGGTGACGATAACAAAAACCATGAAGCCGATAGTTGTACTGACGATCTTCATTGCGATGGCCATTCGCCCCGCACTCGCGACCGACCAGGCGCTCGAAGTGCTGCACTGGTGGACTTCCGACGGCGAACAGGCCGCCGCCGATGTCCTGAAAGCGAGCCTGGCGGAGCAGGGTGTGGCCTGGACCGATTATCCGGTGCGCGGCGGCGGCGGGGATTCCGCCATGGCCGTATTGAAGGCCAGAGTGATCGCCGGCACCCCACCGGGTGCGGCGCAGATCATCGGCCCCAACATCGAACACTGGGCCAACCTGGGGTTTCTGCAGCCATTGAGCGATCCGGTACTGAATCGGACCGAGTTGTTTCATCCGGTGGTCAACGAATTGATTCGTGTCGACGGCGCGCGCGTCGCCATTCCCCTGAGCATCCATCGCATCAACTGGCTGTGGCTGAATCCGCGTGTCTTTCAGCAACTGGACCTGCCGCTGCCGACGACCTGGAGTCAACTCATCGATCTCGCGCCCGCGTTGCGGGAAGCTGGTATTGTTCCCCTGGCGCACGGCAATCAGCCCTGGCAGAACGCCACCTTGTTCGAAACCTTGTTGCTGAGCGTCGCCGGGCCCACGTTTTACCGCCGTTACTTCGTCGAACACGACGACGCCATCCTCAACGACCCCCGGGTCGTGGAAACGTTTCGTCTGCTGCGTGAACTGAAAAGCCTGATGGACCCCGGCATCGGCAATCGGGAATGGCAGGAAGCCAGCCGCATGGTGGCCGAAGGCGAAGCGGCGGTGCAGATCATGGGCGATTGGGTGAAGGGCGAGTTCAGGGCCTGGGGGCTGAAACCGGGTGAGGACTACCTGTGCCTGCCTGTCCCGGGCACGACCGAGCAACACCTGTACAGCATCGACACCTTCGTCGTCTTTCGCGATCACCCCAACCCGGAGGCGGTGCCGGCCTTCATCGACACCTTGCTGTCGCCGTCCGTGCAACGGGCGTTCAGCGAAGCCAAAGGCACGCTGCCGGTGCGACGGGATGTATCCGTCGCGGACTTCGACGACTGCGCCCGAGCCGCACACCATGTCTTCGTACAAGCCGGCGACGAAGGGCGGCTGGCGCCGAGCATGGCGCACTCCATGGCGACCTCGCCGGAATCCGAAGACGCCGTATTCGAGATCGTCCATCGTTTCTTTATCGACGCGCGAGTCACGCCTGAAACGGCGACGGCCCAACTGGCGCAAACCTTGAGAGCCCTGAAGTAATGACGTCGAATCGCATCGTGGTCGTCGACGACGACTATAAAATTCGGGAACTGCTGAAAAGCTACCTGGAAAAGAACAACTATCGGGTGTCGGTCGCCGCCGACGGGGAATCTTTCCTGACCGATTTCCGCGAGTCCGCCTCAGAAGTGTCGCTGGTCGTACTCGACATCATGTTGCCGGGCCAGGACGGCTTCAGTGTCTGCCAGAAGATCCGCGCCGTCTCGGACGTGCCCATCATCATGCTCACCGCCAACGCCGAGGAGACCGACCGGGTCGTCGGCCTGGAAATGGGCGCCGACGACTACATCGCCAAACCCTTCAGCCCACGCGAACTGCTGGCGCGGATAAAGGCCATCCACCGGCGCTACGAACCGGCCAACGTCACGCCGACCGACGGTGGCCGTTACTACCGCTTCGGCGACCATTACCTGGACACCCTGGAACGCACCCTGGGCCGGGGTTCCGGGGCCGCCGAGACCATCAGCGGGGCCGACTTCCAACTGCTGCGTCTGTTTCTCGACCACGCCGGAGAAGTGCTCTCGCGCAGCTATCTGATGAAAGCCACACGGGGCCGCGACCTGGGGCCGCTGGACCGGTATCTGGACGTCCAGATCAGCCGACTGCGCACCCGGCTCGGCGACGAGGGTCGCGCCAGCCAGTTGATCAAAACCGTGCGCGGCCAGGGCTATGTGTTCACCGCGGAAGTGGAGCGCGTGCATGACAAGCCTTAAACGCTGGCTGCCACGTTCGCTGTTCGCCCGGCTGCTGGTGGTCATGCTCACCGGCATCACCCTGGCCCAGGTGCTGACCAGCCTGATCTGGGCCGGTCAACTCGACAGCGACAGCCGCCAGCGGGTCGAGAAAAACGCCCAATACCTCGCCACCTCCCTGTCCGCCACCATCCGCTACTTTCTGGCACTGCCGGACAACGTCCGCCCCATCGTCATCGACCAGCAGCGCGAAGTCGGCGGCAGCCGGCTGTTCATGAGCGTCAACGACATGCGCATCCCCATGACCCGCGAGGTCAACGCCCCGCTCAAAGGCCCGCTGATCGACGCCATTCGCGACCAACTGATCGACGAACTCGACGGCATCGACCTCGCCCTCGCCCTGTCCATGCCCGAAGACGTGCGCGTCTACGACCAGCGCATCCCCATCGCTGACATCCCCGTACGCTGGATCCGCCAAAGCCTCGTCCTCGAACCCGACCCGGCGCCCATCCTCACCACCCAGGTCAGCCTCAGCAACGGACAATGGCTCTACCTCGCCACCCTGCTGCCGGACCCCTACCTGCTCAACAAAAACCGCGTCCTCACCGTCGACCGCTGGTGGTCCCTCGGCGCCACCCTCATCGTCGTCGGCGTCCTCAGCTTCCTGTTCGTGCGCTGGCAGACCCGACCGCTGCGTCGTCTCTCAGAAGCCGCCGACGCCTTCGGCCGCGGCCTCGACCAGGCCCCCGTCCCCGACTCCGGCATGCGCGAACTCGACGCCACCTCCCGGGCGTTCCAGTCCATGAAAATGCGCATCCAACGCTACCTCAACGACCGCGAACGACTCTTCGCCGCCATCTCCCACGACCTGCGCACCCCCATCACCCGGCTGCGCCTGCAAGCCGAAATGATCGACGACGAACCACTGCGTGCCTCCCTCGACGAAGACCTCGAAGAACTCGAAATGATGGTCAAAGGCGCCCTCCAGACCGTGCGCGACTCCGACATCCACGAAGACCCCAAACCCGTCGACCTCGGCGCCCTGTTGCACAAAATCGCCCGCGAAAAACACCTCGCCGGCCAAAGCGTCAGCGTCCACATCGACCAGCACGCCCAATACATCGGCAAACCCCTCGCCCTCAAACGCTGCCTCACCAACCTCATCGACAACGCCGTCCAATACGGCAGCCGCGCCGACATTCACCTCGGCATCGAAGCCGACCAGGTCGAAATCCGCATCCGCGACCACGGCCCCGGCCTCCAAACCGACCGCCCAGACACCCTGTTCAACCCCTACACCCGCCTCGACCACGGCAAAACCACCAATGCCGGCGGCATGGGCCTCGGTCTCGGCATCGCCCAAAGCATCATCCACGGCCACGGCGGCGACCTGTTTCTGGAGAACCACCCCGAGGGCGGATTACTGGTTCGGATCCACTTGCCGTTGATCTATACCCTGGAGGGCACATCGGAAGATTGACCTGACCGACCTGGATTGCGCTATGCTGATTGAAACCAGCAGTTTGGAATTTGGAATGAGGTGTTGGCTGGAATGTAAGCGACCGAGGGCCGGGGTGCCCTGGAAGGGACATCTGAGGCATGGATGCCGAAGTTAAGCCTACATGGATGTATTCACGGCGGTCCCTGGAAGGGCGCGCCGGTCCTCGGTCGCGGACCAATGGCACCCAGCCCATCCAACCCACGGAATAAGAAAAGGAGGCACATTATGCCTTTCGCACTGTCTGAGTTAGCCCTGACCAGCTCCGCCTTCGAAGACGGCGGCGCCATCCCCCAAAAATACTCCGGCGAAGGCGAAGACGTCTCCCCGCCGCTGAGCTGGACCAACACCCCCGACGGCACCCAATCCATCGTCGTCGTCTGCCACGACCCCGACGCCCCGCTGGTCTCCCCCAACGGCACCTACGGCTTCGTCCACTGGGTCCTCTACAACCTGCCGGCCAACACAACCAGCCTCAGCGAAGGCACTACCGAAGGCACAAAAGGCAAAAACAACTTCGGCAAAGTCGGCTACGGCGGCCCCATGCCCCCCGAAGGCCACGGCACCCACCGCTACTACTTCTGGGTTCTCGCCCTCGACACCGACCTCGACCTCGACGACGGCATGTCGCTCTGGCAACTGCTCGAAGCCTGCGAGCCGCACATCATCGGCATGAACCGGTTAGTGGGGACTTACCAGCGTGACTAGCCAATCATCCACAGATCCCAACCTCCAGGCCGCCATCGAGGAAGCTGAACTCGGCGCCCGCGAAGGCGGCATCCCCATCGGATCGGTCCTCGTGCACCGGGGAGAGATCCTCGGACGCGGCCACAACCGCCGCGTCCAAAACGGCTCGGTCGTGCTGCACGGCGAGATGGACGCCCTGGAAAACGCCGGCCGCCAACCCGCCTCCGTCTATCGCGACAGCGTGCTCTACACCACGCTGTCACCGTGCCCGATGTGCACCGGAGCGATCCTGTTGTACGGCATCCCCAAGGTCGTGATCGGGGAGAACCGGACTTTTTTGGGCGAGGAAGAGGTGTTGCGCAGTCGGGGTGTCGAGGTGGAAGTGGTGCAGGACGAGGCCTGCATCCGGATGATGGAGCAGTTTATCGCCGATCGCCCCGAATTGTGGAATGAGGATATAGGAGAGTAGGTTGGATTAGACGCGCTTGCGCGTCGTAATCCAACATCATACCAATGGCGTTAGCCCAGCCAGAGCCACCATCGTTGGATTACGGCCCTTCGGACCTAATCCAACCTACATGTTAAATACACCGAGGTTCGGGCGCTGCAGCCAATTCTCCTTCGCATACTCACAGGCCGCATCCACCACATGAAAGGTCAGCGCCAACCGCGACCGATCCGACCGGTTCGATGCGCTGTAATGCGGTAAATGCCCGTGAAACACCAGCAGACTGCCCGCCTTCACCGGCATCGGTGTCCCCGCGTCGGTGGGCCAGGACGTGTCGTCGAGCGGCTCCATCCGCAGGTCGCCCTGTTCGTGAAAATACCGTTCCCGCAAAGGCCCCCGGTGACCGCCCGGTTCCACCCAGAGGCAGCCGTTTTCCAGAGTGGCGTCTTCCAGCGCGAACCAGTAGGTGATGACGCTGGTCGGGTCGGTGTGAAAAAACGTGGCGTCCTGATGCCAAGTCACTTCACCACCGATCCGCGGCTGCTTGAAAATCACCATGGTCTGGTAAAGCGCCGGCTGGGCGTGGCCCAGGTCCCGGGCCAAGTCGCCGAAATCCGGGCGGCGCGCGAAGCGGGTAAACACCGGTTCCAGGTCGTGGAGTGCATGGCCGATCTTGTTGATCGATTGAGCGCGGGGCTGCTGCAATACGCCCTGGTCGTTGAAGGCACCTTCCTCGAAAAAGCAGCGAACCGCTTCGGCGGAGCCGAGGAAATAGTCGTTGTTGATTTGGGCGCGGTCCGTGGTGGAGAAACGGCTGGTCTGTTCCAGGTCGGCTTCTTCGATGATGCCGTAAGCCCGGTCGATCAGGGCTTGGCGTTCATCGTCGCTGAGGAGGTTCGGCAACAGCAGGTAGCCATCACGGTCGAATTGGTTTTTTTGTTCGTCGGTCAACATGATCGGCATCTCGGTGGGTTGTCCATTCGGTCAGTTTATCACCGACTGAATGGCTCCGATCAAGTGTAACCTTTCCAACTCAAGTATCGGAGTTCGGATCGGACAGGTGGCTTTGGCCCGCATCGGCTACCGGGGATACCCCTGTGGGGTCGGCGTAGATCCATCCATGGAGCCTAGACCGCAGCATCCCTGCTGCGGACTCCCCCACAGGGGTAACCCCGGCATCCGACGCTAGTCTATCTGGCGAACTCCGAAACCAGAGTCTCCCTTAGCTATTGATCAGGCACTTCCTCGCGCTCGATGACCTCGGTCTCGGCTTCAGCCTCGCGCTGCCAGTCCTGCATGCTCTCCAGCCCTGCGATCTTGTCCATCCAGGCGCCGACGGGAGCGGGTACTTCGGTGCCGTAGGTGGTAAAGCGGGAGGCCACGGGTGCGAAGAAGGCATCGGCGATCGAGAAGCGCCCCAGCAGGAAGGGGCCGCCCGAGCGTTCCAGACATTCGCCGAGGAGCTGGTTGATGCGGTTGATGTCCGCCACGGTGGCGGCGTCCGGTCTGAACCCGTGCACACGACGTCGACAGTTCATCGGCATGCTGGCGCGCAAGGCCGGGAACCCGGAATGCATTTCGGCGCAGGCGGAGCGGCCCAGAGCGCGCAGGTCCGGTTTGCGGGGCCAGCCGGCGCCTTCCAGGAAACGTTCGTTCACCGTCTCGGCGATGGCGAGCGAATCCCAAACGTGAAGGTCGCCGATGTTCAGCACCGGTACCTTGCGCGATGGCGAATGACGCTCCATCAGAGCGTGGGTTTCCGGCATGTCGAGCGGGATGCGGATTTCCTGGAAATGCACATGGAACTCGCGCAGCAACAGCCAGGCGCGCAGCGACCAACTGGAGTAGTTCTTGTTGCCGATGACCAGTGACAGGTTGTTCATGGGGGGCCTCCTTGGCCAATGGGGCGGGTTCAGGCGCCGGTCAGTTGGGACTGAATCCGCTTGGGCAGCTTGGATTTCACCAGTTCGTAAGAGTCGTCGACCCAGCCCTGAATCAGCTCGGTCTCAAGACCGGCCAACAGATCGACGGTGTTCCAGTGCTTCTTGTTCATATGGTAACCCGGTATGACGGCGTCGAAGCTGTCGCGGATGATCATCGCTTCCTGCGGGTCGCACTTCAGGTTCATGCCCAGGCGGGTCTCGCCCAGGCTGATCAGGGCGAACATCTTGCCGGCGACCTTGTACACCAGCGCTTCGGGGCCGAAGGGCGTGTCCTCGGTCGCACCGGGTTTGGCCAGCAGTCGTTCGCGCCACAGGTCGACCGTTTCGGTGTAGCCGGGGAGTCCTTGGGCGTGCAGGGTCATGGGCTGTCCTTTTACGAGGGCCGGACGGTCAGTTTAGCCAAAGACGGGCGGAATTCGAGCGAAAATGCCCGAATCCCGTCGCGATCAGCTTTCCAGGCGCAACTCGATGGCCCGCTGAATGCCGGCGGCGTCGAGACCGACACTGGCCAGCATGTCCGCCGGTTTGCCGTGGTCGATGTAGGTATCAGGCAGGCCCAGTTGCAGCATGGGCACGCTGATGCCGTGCTCGTGCAGCGCCTCGCTGACCGCGGAGCCGGCACCGCCCATGATGGCGTTTTCCTCGACGGTGACCAGCAGATCGTGCTGGGCGGCCATCTCTTTGACCAGCTCCACATCCAGCGGCTTGATGAAGCGCATATTGACCACGGTGGCGTTCATGGCCTCGCCCACGGCCAATGCCGGGCCAACCCGGCTGCCAAAGGCCAGGATGGCGATGCGTTCGCCTTCGCGCAGCCGTTCGGCCCGACCGATGGGCAGGTCGGTCAGTTCCGGGTCGATCGGCGCGTTCGGGCCGGTGCCGCGCGGATAGCGTACGGCGGCCGGACCTTCATGACGGTAGCCAGTGGTCAGCATGCGACGGCACTCGTCCTCGTCCTTGGGTGCCATGATCACCATGTTGGGTACACAGCGCAGGTAGGTCAGGTCGAAGCTGCCGGCGTGCGTCGGGCCGTCCTCGCCGACCAGGCCGGCGCGGTCGATGGCGAACAGCACGTCGAGATTCTGCAGCGCCACGTCGTGAATCAACTGGTCGTAGGCGCGTTGCAGGAAGGTGGAGTAAATGGCCACCACCGGTTTGGCGCCGTCGCAGGCCAGGCCGCCCGCCAGAGTGACGGCGTGTTGTTCGGCGATGGCGACATCGATGTAGCGCTCCGGATACTGCTCGGAAAACTGCACCAGATCCGAGCCTTCGCGCATGGCCGGCGTGATGCCGACCAGGCGTTTGTCGGCCGCCGCCATATCGCAGAGCCACTGACCGAAGACATTGGAATACTTCGGCCCGCTCGGCTTTTTAGGCACCGGCTTGGTGTCTTCTTTCTCGATCTTGGTGATGGCGTGGTACTTGATCGGCTCGTTCTCGGCGGGCGTGAAACCCTTGCCTTTCTGCGTGGCCGCGTGCAGAAACTGCGGTCCCTTGAACGTACGCAGGTTCTTCAGGGTGTGCACCAGCTCGACCACATCGTGACCATCCACCGGGCCGACGTAATTGAAACCCAGTTCCTCGAACAGGGTGCCCGGTGAGACCATGCCTTTCATGTGTTCTTCGGCCTTGCGTGCGAATTCCAGCATCGGCGGCAGGTTCTGCAGCACCTTCTTGCTGTTCTCGCGCATGTGACTGTACGTCTTCGACGCAAAGACCCGGGAGAACGCCTTGGACAGAGCCCCCACGTTTTCAGAGATCGACATGTCGTTGTCGTTCAGCACCACCAGCAGGTCACCGCCGTCGTGACCGGCGTGGTTGAGCGCCTCGAAGGCCATGCCGGCGGTCAGTGCGCCGTCGCCGATGATGGCCACCGTCTGGCGCGCACGGCCGACCAGACGGTCAGCGATGGACATACCCAGCGCCGCCGAAATGGACGTGCTGGAATGCCCCACGCCGAAGGTGTCGTATTCGCTTTCCAGGCGACTGGGGAAGGCCGCGAGCCCGCCGGCCTGGCGGATCGACTGCATCCGGTCGCGACGACCGGTCAGGATTTTGTGCGGATAGGCCTGATGACCGACGTCCCACACCAGCCGTTCCTCGGGCGTTTCATAGACGTAGTGCAGGGCGATGGTCAGTTCCACGACCCCGAGGCCCGCGCCGAAATGCCCGCCGGACTGTCCGACGGTATAGAGCAAATATTCCCGGAGTTCATCGGCCAGCGTCGGCAATGCGTCGATGTTCAGCCTGCGCAAGTCGGCCGGCGTCTGGAGGCTGTCCAGCAGTGGCGTAACCGGCCGGGTTTTCGGGATATGTGTAAATACCTTCATGGTGATGAGCGTACCTGCCTGTGGGCCCGTCCCGGAACCCGGTATCTGTTATAAAACTCAAGTTTCGGAGGGCACTGGTGTGGTGCCGGAACCCGCACCGGTGGCCGGGTAGACCTATTCGGGGTCACCGTGAACCCGTCCATGGGGGCTTGACGGCCGCCGTCCAGGCGGCCGACATCCCCGAATAGGTCTACCCGGCCGCCGGCGCTAGACTTCAGTGGTCTCTGAAACGTGAGCTAGCGAGAAAGCCGCACAGTGTAACGAAAATCTAGTGATCTCGCTCTAATACGTAGTCAGCAAGCCGGTGCAGAGGGCTGTTCTTGTCCAGTGCCAGAGTATTCAGAGCAGATTTGGCGCAATCGATCTGGCGTCGGGCCTCTACTCGTGCTTCGTCCAGCCCGAGCAAGCGGACATAGGTGGACTTGTCGCGTGCTGCATCGCTCCCTTGGGGTTTGCCCAGGATGGCGGTGTCGGTGGTGACATCGAGAATGTCGTCGGTGATCTGGAAAGCCAGCCCCAGAGCCTGACCGAAGGTGGCCAAATACCCCAGTGTGTTGTCATCCACACTGTGGGCGCACAGAGCCCCCAGTTTCAAGGCGGATTCGATCAGGGCGCCGGTTTTCAGCCGGTGAATGGCCGCCAGGTCGGTCTGGTTCAGGTCCTGCCCCTCGGCCTGGAGGTCGAGCATCTGCCCGCCGACCATGCCGGCCTGACCGGCGTGGTGGGCCAGGATGCGCACCATCGACAACCGGGCGCTGTCGGTCAGGTCGGGCGTGTCGGTCAGGTGCTCGAAGGCCAGACTTTGCAGGGCATCACCGGCCAGGATGGCTGTGGCTTCGTCGAAAGCGCGGTGATTGGTCGGCTGACCCCGGCGTAGGTCGTCGTTGTCCATGGCCGGTAGGTCGTCGTGAATCAGGCTGTAGGCGTGAATCATTTCCAGCGCCGCGGCCGGGTGCAGCCAGGTGTCGCCGGTCACGCCCAGGCTGTGCGCCGTGGCCCGTACCAGCAGGGGTCGCAGGCGCTTGCCGCCGCCGAGCAGCGAATAGCGCATGGCCTCGCGCAGCCGAGGGGACGGGGCGTGAGACATCAGGCCATTCAGGTGCTGTTCCAATCGACGCCGGGTATCGTCCTGGAAACGCTCAAGGTTCATTCGGGGTGTGGCTCACTCTTCGGGAGAAAACGGCTCCAGGTGTTCGTCGCCGCCCTGGCCCAGCAGGACCTGGACTTTCTGTTCGGCGGCATCCAGAGCCGATTGGCATTCGCGGGTCAGTTTGATGCCCTGTTCGAAGGTTTTCATGGCGTCGTCCAGCGACAGCTCGCCCGACTCCAGGCGTTCCACCAAGCGTTCGAGGTCGTCCATCTTGCTTTCAAAGTCGGGTGTGTTCTGCTCGGACATGGGTCTTTCCTGCGATGCGTTGGCGGCAAAGGTACTGATCCGCGCCGAAAGGGTCAACTAATCCGCTCGCCGGTCGATATTATAAAGAAGTCGAAAAGTGGGCCGATCCTGTGGCCTTGAACAGGCGGTCGCCCGGGGGCACAGGTCGATTAGCCGATTTTCCGGCTACACTTTACACTTTGGGTCTGACTACGATTAAAAAGGGTGAACAGTGGATATTGCTTCAATTATCGGGCTGGTCGGAGCATTTGTGCTCGTTGTGACAGCCATGTTGATCAATGGCAGCATTGGTATGTACCTCAATGTGCCTTCGATCTTGATTGTCGTGGTCGGCTCCGTCTTCGTGGCCATGTCCAAAATGAGCCTGGAGAAGTTCCTTGGCGTAGGTAGCGTCGTCGGCAAGGCCTTTTCGTTCAAACTGGTCTCGGCCGATGAGCTGATCGAGGAAATCGTCGATCTGGCTGATGCCGCGCGCAAAGGCGGTCTGCTGTCGCTGGAGGGACGGGAGACGAGCAACGAGTTCCTGAGCAAGGGCATCCAGTTGCTGGTCGATGGGCATGACCCCGAGGTGGTTAAACAATTGTTGATGAAAGACATGAAGATGACCTCCGATCGTCACAAGGAGGGCACCCTGTTTTTCGGGGCCATCGGGGACGTCGCGCCCGCCATGGGGATGATCGGTACCCTGATCGGTCTGGTGGCCATGCTGGCGAACATGGACGACCCGAAAGCCATTGGTCCGGCAATGGCGGTCGCCTTGCTGACCACCCTCTACGGTTCGTTCATGGCGACGGCATTCGCCATCCCCATCAAGGACAAGCTGGTTTTGCGCGCTTCGGAAGAAGAGCGTGTCCAAAGAATGATCATTGATGGCCTCCTGTCCATTCAGGCCGGTCAGAATCCCCGCATTATCGAATCGATGTTGAAGAGTTACTTACCCAATTCCCAACGGGGTACGGATTGATCGCGCGGGTGGCAGGCATTTATGACTGACGAATATGATGAATGTCCCGAATGTGAACCGGGGTTACCGGCCTGGTTGGCGACGTTCGCCGACCTTATGGCGTTACTGCTGGTTTTCTTCGTGTTGTTACTGTCGTTTTCGGAGATGGACGCCCTGAAATTCAAGCGCCTGGCCGGGTCCATGCGCAACGCCTTCGGTGTCCAGGCTCAGATCAACGTCAACCAGATCCCCAAGGGCACCAGCATCATCGCCCAGGAGTTCAGTCCGGCCCGTCCGGACCCGACGCCGTTGAACGTGGTGCGCCAGGACACCATCGCGGACCTGAAGGATTCGCTGGAGGTGTTGTGTCAGGACACCATGACCATGCAGGAGACCGCCCAGGGCGAGGAAGGGCAGCTGACCCGTCGCATTGTGGTGCCCGACGAGCAGATCCAGCAGGAGGTGCAGGAGGAGGCCCAGCGCATTGCCGAGGCGCTGTCCGATGTCATCGCCGACGGCATGCTGCAGATCGAGACCGTGGACCGGACCATCATCATTCGCGTTAAAGAGCAGTCCTTCGGCGAAGGGACGGACTTTGTCGCCGACGCCTACCTGCCGATTCTGGACCGCGTCCGTGATCTGCTGTTGACCGTGCCCGGTGAAATTTCAGTTGAGGGGCACACCGACAACGTTCCCATCGCCACCTCCCGTTTCCGCAACAACTGGCTGCTCAGCGCCGCCCGGGCCCTGTCGGTCGCGGAGTATTTGTGGGCGGCACCGGAAATGCCGCAGGACCGTTTCTCGATCGTCGGTCACGGCGCCACCGAGCCGATCGCCTCCAACGACACCCCCGAGGGCCGCGCTGCCAACCGTCGGGTTGAAATCATCGTGCGCCGGGATAACCCCGATGTGGAAGGGGGGCCGGTGCCGGAGGAAGAGCAGGGCGAAGAGGTCGAATTCGGCGAACCCTCCCTGTTCGGTCTGGAACCGGAAGAAATTTTCTAGTCCCGGGGAGCCCTGGGGTGCCGGCCAAGGCGATCCGGGGCTTAACCGTAGCCGGTAAGGTGTGCTCGCGGGACTACGCCAGCAGGCTGGTCAGGTCGTACAGATCCTGCTTGAAGGGTCTGGGCATGTTTTCGATGGCATCGACGATGTCGTGGTGCACCAGCTTGTTGCTCTGGATGCCCACGCAACGCCCGCCGACGCCCTGGCTCAGCAACTCCACCGCATAGGAGCCCATCTGGCTGGCCAGCACCCGGTCGAACGCGCAGGGAACGCCGCCGCGCTGTATGTGACCGAGAATGGTCGCGCGCGTTTCCAGCCCGGTGCGGGCTTCGATGCGTTTGGCCAGGGCGCTGACGTCGGTGACGTGCTCGGTGATGGCGATAATGGAATGTTTCTTCCCGGCGGTCACATCGTCCGCCACGGTCTGGATCAGTGATTCTTCGTCGAAGCCCTTCTCCGGCACGATGGTGAACTCGGCGCCGCTACCGATGGAGGCCATGATGGTCAGGTCGCCGCAGTAGCGGCCCATGATCTCGACGATGGCGATGCGGTGGTGAGACGAGCAGGTGTCGCGCAGACGGTCGATGGCATCCAGGACGGTATTCAGGGCCGTGTGAAAGCCAATGGTGAAGTCGGTACCGGCCACGTCGTTATCGATGGTGCCGGGCAGGCCGATGCAGGGGAAACCCATCTCGGTCAGGCGCTTGGCGCCCATGTAGGACCCGTCCCCGCCGATAACAACCAGGGCTTCCATCCCGTGCTGACGCATGTTCTCGATGGCTTCGCGGCGAACGGATTCCTCTTTGAACTCCGGGAAGCGGGCGGAACCGAGGAAGGTACCCCCCCGGTTGATCAGATCCGACACATCGTGGCGTGCCAGCTGTTCGATGCGGTTCTGGTGTAAGCCGAGATAGCCGTCCCAGACGCCATAGACATCGACCCCCTTGCTCAGCGCGGTTCGAACCACGGCCCGGACAGCGGCGTTCATCCCGGGGGCGTCGCCCCCGCTGGTCAGTACACCAATCTTCTTAATCATGCCTGCACTACCTTACATTCATTGGTTGCCGCCGGGCCCTGGGCCGCGCCGGTGATCAATCGTACCCATGTCGGAATTCGAAGGGCCTGGATGGGGTCGCATCTGGACCCCGTCGATCAAACTGGAAGAGCGCTGAATGTAACAAAATTACAGCATCGGTGGCGAGCCCTTCTTTATGGGGACATATTAGTGGTTTTCGGCGGGTTTTTCAGTCCGAATTTGGCTGAATTGGCCATTGAACGGGCCACTAAGGTAATAAAGTTCCATCCCGGCCGTAAATACACCCGGTATTCGCCTCAGGGCGTTCCTCTGGACAGGGACGCCAGCGCCAGGACATGCGCCGCGACGACACCCCAGGTCAGCAGGGACCGCAGGTTGCGGTAGTCCAGGCTTTGCGCCGCACCGAACCATTGCCGTTCGAACCACCACAGTGCGGGATAGCCGATCATCAGCAACACCAGGCCCAGCCAGGCGGGCATAAAAAAGGTCGCCCAGGCCGCCAGAAACACAGCCATCGCCAGATTGGCCGCTTTGGGATCGCGGTTGTCCGCATCGCGGACGGCGGGCAGCCAGAGGGTGCCGGCGAGGAACGCCAGGATCAGCGCGCTGAAATCCCTGAGGTAGCCGATCAGGCCCAGGTGGACCCAGGGCAGCAGGGCCAGAACAAAAAACGTCGCCAGTCCACCCAAACTCCAGAACAGCATGATCTGACTGGGGCTCATACGTGATTCTCCTTTTTCCTTGGGCCATTACCCATCGGTATGGGGTGTGTCCCGGCGAGGTGCAATACCGGTCAGGGGCAGCCGCAGGCTATTGTCTGCGTCGTCCAGCCCGATCATCTCGCCGTAGGCCGATCGATGAACCAGTTCCGCCTGCATCAAGGGTAGCTGCTTTAACACAGAGCGCACCTGCTGGAGGTTGGTCAGCTTGAGCGGTTGCCGCCAGGCATCGACCAACGGATGGCGGCGCAGGCCGTCATCCAGATGGATGTGATAAAACGTGCCCATCAGGCATTCCACTTCGGCGTTGCGAAAGGGTTGGGCCGCCCGCCGGGCCTGTGTCAGGGTAATGGACATCAGGACATTCCCGTCTGCGTTTTGGATTCGTCGATGGAGTAGATACGACGAACGTGCGCGAATGGCTCAACGGATCCGGCGGGTGCGGTTCGGCGTAGTCATCGCATTGTCACGAAACGGTCATAGACTGGTCGGGAATCGGTTCGCTCCCCCGGGGACGTGTCGAGCCCGGTGTCTGTTCCAATACGCATACCCGCTGTCCGGAGGAATGCATGAAAACCGTCGCGATACACAGTCAAAAAGGTGGTGTGGGCAAGACCTCGATGACCATCAATCTGGCTCACAAAGCCATGGAATTCGGCTTCGAAACCCTGGTGATCGATCTCGATCCGCAGGGATCGGCGACGTTTTTTCTCGGACAGGGTCAGGCCACGAAACTGAAGGCCAAACAATGGCTGAGTCATGAGATCGACTGGAATCGATACATTGAAGCGACGCCGTATGAAGGGGTGTTTATCCTGCCGGCTCGCAAGGGGCTCAGAAAACTGGACCGTTTGATGTCCAGTGACGTATCCGACAAGCACATCAAGCGGCTGTTGAAATCGCTCAAATCCCAGTTCGATCTGGTGTTGATCGACTGTCCGCCGGGCATCAATACCGTTATCGAGCAGGCTTACCGGGCGGCCGACCGGGTTCTGGTACCGCTGACGCCGACACCATTGTGTCTTGAGAGTTTCCGCACCCTGCGTGAATTCGTCGATGACGTCGCGATCCCCTCCGCCAAACTCGCGCCCTTTTTCAATCGCGTCAACCCGCGCCTGGAGCTGCACCGTGCGTCGCTGAAACAGTTCGCGCAAAACGCCGGAGAACCCCAACTCGGTTGGGTGCGCGCCACGACCCTGATCGAAAAAATGGCGATCGACAAGAAGGCGGTGACCGATTCACACCCGGCACATCGGGTGTCCCGCGACATCAACGCAATGTGGAAAGTGTTGATGCGTGACCTCGATCTGCATCACTGAAGCATGCGCACCAGGGTGCGTGCCTGGTCCCGGTTGTCGATGTCCAGCTTGCGGTAAAGCCGTCGGATGTGGCTTTTCACGGTCGACAAAGCGACATGCATGCATTGGGCGATGTCTTCGTTGCTCAGTCCCTCACCGATCAGCAACAGCACCTGGAATTCCTTGGTCGTGACCGATTCATGCCCCTGTGCATGGCGCTGGTTCAGATGTTTCAGGCGTGGATCGCCCTCGCTCAATAGCATTTTCGGACGGCTGCTCTGCGCCGGCTGGAACCAGAGATTCCAATCCGGCCAGTCCCGGCCCTCCACCCGGAACAGTTGGCGGTACAGGCTCAGGGTCGTGACCGGGCGAATACGCGGCAAGTCGTCGAGTGCGGCCTGCCAGTGCCGCCGTCCCGCCTCGTCGGGCTGCCAGATCGCCAGCAGTAATCGGGCTTTCAGCGCGAGCAGGCTGAGACCGTGTTCGAGGGCCAGATCCAACAGGGACGTCGCCAGTGCCCGGGCGTTGTCGGTTCGTCCGTTCAACCAGTCCGCGATGGCCCGGTTGCGGTCGTAGTGTTGATAGAAGTGGTTGATGGCCGCTCCGGTCGAGCGCGGCGGCGGTGTGAATACCTCGGAGTCCGGGTCGCCCAGCAGCCGGTCGGCACTGATCAGAAACTCATGGGCCTGGGCGACCCAGTCGGTGTGATACCGGTAGCGATCGAGCAGATGGCGCACCTGGATCGCCAACTGGCTCGCCTGGTGGCGGTCCTCCCCGTGCAGGGCCAGCCGGCCGCGCATCACATACGGGTTCAACAAGCCATAATCGCCCAGCGGTTCGATGATCTCGGTGCCCAATTCCAGGCTCTGCAGGGCGGCATCGAATTGACCGCGCTCGATCAGGATCTGGGCCCGGTTGCGATAGACGAACTCCATGTGTAGGACCAGTTCGATGCAGTGATCTCGCGCCAGGGCGATGGCCTGGTTCTGAATGTCCAGCGCCGTGTCCAGATCGCCGGTCACGGTGCGCACGTCCGACATCAGGCACAGCGACCAGAGCCGTTGCTGGGTCAGCCCCTGCTGGAACGCCAGTGACTCGGCCTGTTCCAGATAGCGCAGGGCCGTGGCCAGATCCCCCTCGCACAGCGCGGCCTGCCCCAGGACCGAAGCCGCCACGGTGCGCGATACGAAGCTCTGCGTGGGCAGGGCGTCCACGGCTTCCCGCGCCAGTGCCTTTGCCTCGGCAAAGCGTTCGCCGTTGATCGCCGCCTGGGCCCGGGCCACGGCGTATTCCAGGCCGATTTGCGGCTGGTCCCGCCCCAGCTGGCTCTCGGCCTTGGCCAGCATCGGCAGTACCTTGTCTTCCTGATAGCTGAGCAGGCAGATCCAGGCTTTCAGCAGAATCAGGTCGGTATGGGCCATCAACCGTTCCTCATCCAGCGGATCCAGCAGGCGCAGCAGCACCGAGAACTGACCGGATCGGTAGAAATCCAGGCCGCCGGCCTTGAGAATCGCCAGGTTCAGGTCCGCGTCGTCCAGTTGCAGGGCCAGTTGCGCGGCCTCCATCGGCCGCTCCTGGTGCAGATAGGCGTAAGCGGCACGGATGCGGATGGCTCGCCAGCGCTCCGGTTCCTGGCTCTGCATTCGCTTGATCAGTGTCTGGCGAAACAGCGCCTGCAGCCGAAAATAGCCCGACACCTCGTCCACCGGCACGATAAACAGCTGATGTTCGCGCAGCAGCTGGATCAGGGTTTCCGCATCGCCGCGCTCCATCAATTGATTGCACAATCGTGCATCGAACTGGCCGAACACGCAGATCGAGGTCAGGAACCGGTGCAGGGTTTCCGGCAGATCGCTCAGCACTTCATCGTCCAGATAGGCTTCCAGATGCTGGAAGGACTGCTGCAGTTTGCCGCTGGCGTACCTCAGATCCGCCTCACTGCCCGCATTGCGGGTAATTAATTCAAGCCCACCCGGCCAGCCGCCGGTGTCCTCGATCAATCGCTCGACCACTTCGGAGGACGGTTCAAACGCCAGACGCTCACGCAGAAAGGTATCGAGCTCGGCGCGGTTGAACGCCAACTGCTCCGCCTGCAGCTCCAGCAACTGTCCCTTCACACGCAGGGTGGATAACCCCAGGTTAGGCTCCTGATGGGCGGTGAGGATCAGGTGAATGCTAGGGGGGAGAAACCGGATCCACTGTTTCAGGGCCGACAGAATGGCCGGCTCGTTCAGGGTATGGGCATCGTCCAGTACGATGAACAAGGGGTCGAAATGATGCGACAGTTCGATCAATGCCTTGGTCAACAGGCTGTCGAGCCGGTCGAACTGGTTGGTCTCCACCAGGCGCAGCGAATCCGGGCACCCTTCTCCGGTAGCGATGTGCAGGCCATAGATCAGGTGGCTGGCGAAATAGCTCGGGTCATTGTCGCTCGGGTCCAGCCCGTACCACATGACGTTGACGCCGGTCTCCGCCATCCACTGGGTCAGCAGGCTGGTCTTGCCGTATCCGGCCGGGCTGCGCAGCAGGGTGAGCGGGAAGTGGCGGCATTGGTCCAGTTGTTTGACCAGGCGTGGGCGCTGTTGAAGCGGCGCGCCACTGCTGGGCTGGACCAGCTTGTAGGGTTGTATCCACAGGCGGCTGTGGGCCGGTGTTTGCGGTGTCGTATTTTTGTTTTGGGTCATCGGCTGGGCTCGAGTCAGGCAACCAGTTTAGTGCAAAGCGAGCCCTAGCCTAATCGAACCGGCGATCCAGTATTAGGACGAATTACCCAACAGTTTGAAAATTGAACGAAATGATGGGGCATTGGATTCGATGGTGCCTTGGAAGTTCGGTGCCTGGGTGTAGGGTTGTGCCATTGGTCCGTACCGGGCGTGGGGGTAGGCCCTCTCGGGGTCGCCGTGTATACGTCCCTGTAGGCTAGACGGCAGCATCCCTGCTGCCCACTTCCCCGATAGGGCCTACCCCCACGCCCGTCACTCGCAGTAGCGTCACCATTCGCAAGCCGTTCCAATCTACCAATGCTACGTTGGGTTAACACCGTAGGGTGGGCACCGCCCACCTTGGAAGAATGTAGAGCCATGGAAATATCCATTGATACGATTAACGCCAGTGGACAATTATTCGGTTGTGCCGCATTGAAATGGTGGGCGGTGCCCACCCTACGATACCCAGATCTTCAGGAATGGAATGATTAAGTTGCCACCATAGTAAGTGCCGGGCGTGGGGGTAGGCCTCATCGGGGATGTGGGCAGCATGGATGCTGCCGTCAAGCCCCCATGGATGGGTTGAGTGGGCGGCACCCCGCGCGACCCCGAGGAGGCCTACCCCCACCCCGGCACGAACCACTGGCACACATTCCATTGAGCCACAAAAAAGGGGGTGCCAAAGCACCCCCGAATCATCCGACATGGAGAGGAACGGGATTAGAAGTCCAGGATCTGGACCGCGCTGTTGTCGCGCTGGAAGACGTTGATCTTGCCGCATTGCGCGAAGTGGTTGTTAGAGGCGTACGGCGTGCCGCTCTGGCTGATGTCGCCTTCCCAGCCCGGGCCGTTCGAGATGTAGGACTTCAGCTCGAACCAGCCGTTCACCGTTTTGGAGCAGTCCATCTGGACGTCCAGCATCCAGTAGTGGTCGCCGTAGTTATTCAGCGCCTCTTCGCCGTAGCCGTCCACCGGTACGGTGCGCTTGGTGCCCCAGCTGTCCGGCCAGTAGTCGGTGGTCCAGTCCATGGCCGTGCCTTCGGCGCCGGCGCCCTGGTTGGCTTCCAGGCCGTACCAGTCGAGGTAGAGATCGCCTTCCTTCCACGGTGCCGTGGTGTCGTTGAGCAGGTTGTTGTGCTGGATGCGAATGGCGCATTCGAAGTTCGACGTCGAGCAGTTGCGGCCGAGGTTGGTGTTGGCGTAGTTGTGGTCGATGCCGCCGCGAATGAACATGTCCTGGCCGGACTGGGTCTGGCCGTACATGAAGATGACCGTGCGCTGGAAGTCGCCGCCCTGGGTCTGGTCCAGATAATTGTTGATGAATTGCTCATAGCGGTACTGACCGGTGCCACCGGTGGCGACCTGGTTGATGCGCAGGACCGTCATGCCGCTGTAGCTGGCGTAGTCGAAGGCGTTTTCGATGTTGTCCCAGCCGGTGTCGGTGGTGGCGCCGCCGGCGAGGGCGTTTTCACCCTTGATCGGCACGCCCTGGTTCGCGGCCTCTTCGGCCACCCAGAACACCAGCGTTTGCGCCAGGGACTGGCCGCCGCCGTAGGGGTCGTCGTTCATTTCCAGGGCGGTGAAGTGCAGCACCACGCCGCGATCCAGATGCTGGTAGCTGGCCGGAATGCCGACGATGTCGCTGTAACCGTGGCCGGTGGCGCTGCTGTCGAGGTCGACGTCGGACGGGATCAGCCCGGCGGCGATCTCGGCGCTGCGCTTGGTGTAGTCGGTGGCGGACATTTTCCAGTGAATGCCCGGAATCTTCATGCCCAGTTCGACATCGGCGAAGGCGCCGTCGAAGCCGACCAGGGCGGTGTCCATCATGTTGTGGCCGTGCTGCATCAGGCTGTCGTGGTACCAGCGGACGAAATCGCGCCCGTACTGGGTATTGAACTGATCCCCGCTTTCGACGAAGTAGGTGGCGTCGGCCGGTGGCTGGATCTGGCTGGTCTGGGTCATGCTGGTGCCCCAGGCGCTGTTGACACCCGACAGGCTGCCGTACTTGTCGATCGCCCAGTTCTGGAAGTCGGCCTTTGCCGGGTCGCTGTAGGATTGGAAGGCGCCCCGGGTCGGGTAGCCGCTGCCGGTGTCGTGGCTATTGTAGGACGGGTAGCGCAGTTCGCCGGCGGGGCCCATGGAGACGTTCAGTTCCAGAATGTCGTCGGCCATGTAGGCGTAGCGTGCTTCGAAGGCTTCCATGAACTCCTGGTACTCGCCGAGCACCAGATGGTCGGCCCAGAGAGAGACGGTCTCCCAGGATTCATTGCCTTGTTCGCTCTTGTAGCGCAAATCCGAGCCCGGTACGGAATAGTGGTTCCAGATCCAGCCCGGAATCGGGATGTCGCAGGTATCGCCGACGTTGCCGCCGCACTGGTGGAAGGACATGATCGGCACCACGTCCAAACCGGCGCTGGTGATACGGTTGAAGAGGTCGTCGTAGTAGCCCCAGTCGAACTGCTGGTCGCCGGCGCCTTCGACCTTGCCCCACCAGACGTCGACGGAAACGGCCGTGACGCCCATGTTCTTGGCGGTGCTCAACTGTTGCTCGAAGGCGTAGTAATCGCTCACTTCAAGGGGTGCCATAACGTTGGCCGACTGAGCCATGTCGGCCAGGGCAGCGCTGCTCAACGCGGTCGCGGCCAGACCAAAAGCCATGCCCAGGGGACGTGATGTGTTCTTGAACGGATTCATAAGAGGGTCCTCGGGGGATCCGGCCTGGCGGGGACGATCGAGTTGGCCAGGCCGGAATCCGGTTTTCTTGTTGTTGGAGGGTGTTGTCTTATTGGAGATAGTTGTCGATGAACCGGCTGAAACGATACTGGCCGGTTCCGCCTGTGGTCACCTGACCGATGCGCAACACGGTCAGACCGCTGTAGCTGGCCCAGTTGAAGGCGTTTTCGATGTTGTCCCAGCCATTGTCGGTGGTCGCGCCACCGGCCAGGGCATTCTCGCCCTTGATCGGCACACCCTGGCGATCGGCTTCCTGGGAGACCCAGAACACCAGATCCTGAGCCAGCGACTGACCTGCGCCATAGGGGTCGTTGTCCATTTCCAGGCAGGTGAAATGCAACACCACACCCCGGGACAGGTATTGGTAGGCGTTGGCGACTTCGATGATGCTCTCATAGCCGTGACCGGTGCTGTCGCTGCTGAGATCCAGATCCGACGGAATCAGGCCGGCGGCGATTTCGGCACTGCGCCGGGTGTTGTCGTTCGCCGCCATTTTCCAGTGTACGCCTGGGATCTTGAAGCCCAGTTCGATGTTGGAGAAATTGTCGTCGAAGGCCGCCAGGGCTGTATCCATCATGTTGTAGCCGTGCTGTTTCAGGCTGTCATGGTACCAGCGGGTGAAGTCGCGGCCGTATTGCAGGTTGAACTGATCGCCGCTCTCGACGAACCACTGGGCGTCCGAGGGCGGCCGGATGTCCTCCTTGCGGGTCAGGCCGAAGCCCCAGGCGTTATTGACGCCGTTCAGGCTGCCGTATTTGCTGATCGCCCAGTCCTGGAAGGCATCCACGGCCGGATCGCTGTAAGACTGGAAAGCGCCCCGGGTCGGATAGCCGGTGTTCGAATCGTGGCTGTTGTAGGAGGGATAGCGCAACTCGCCGGCCGGGCCCATGGAGATGTTGATCTCGTCGATGTCGCCGGCCAGGTAGCCGTACCGGTTTTCGAAGGCGTTCATGAATTCCCGGTATTCCTCGACCACCAGATGGTCGGCCCAGAGGGAGACCGTTTCCCAGGATTCGTTGCCCTGTTCGCTCTTATAGCGCAGGTCGGACCCCGGCACGCTGTAGTGGCTCCAGATCCAGCCGGGAATCGGGATATTGCAGGTGTCGCCGACGTTGCCGCCGCACTGGTGGAAGGACATGATCGGTACGATGTCCAGACCCGCGTTGGTGATGCGACCGAACAGGTCGTCGTAATAGCCCCAGTCGAACTGCTGGTCTCCGGCGCCTTCGACCTTGCCCCACCAGACATCGACCGATACGGCGGTCGCGCCCTCGCTCTTGGCCGTGGCCAGTTGGTTCTCAAAGGCCCAGTAATCGCTGACCTCCAACGGCGCCATCACATTGACCGATTGGGCCATGTCGGCCAGGACCGGGGCGGACCAGGCGGTCAGCGCCAGGGTACCGGCCAGTGCCAGCCGGGTCGGATGCAGTACGGAATGTGTCACGTATCTCACCTCGTCTTGTTTTTGTAGGGGTGTTCGGACTCAGGATGACAGTGTGCACAGGTGTCCGCCCCGGGTCTTCCTCCCCCCGGGGCGGAATTTGCCACGGGGTGGGTATGGCCGGACCTCAACCCCTGTTTCATGCGGCTGACACCATTCGATACGGAACCGTTGTCGACGTGAAAATCCGCCCCGGGGAGGAAGCCAGGCGCCGCTTGTTCAGGTCATGCTTGGATGCACAACAACAAAAAAGCGGAGTCTAGAATCATGAAACGACTGATCTCAGTGACCGGCATTCTGGTCATGGCGGCCGGCCTGGCCCAGGCCGACTGGTTTTTCCGGGGCACCCCCAATGGCTGGGCAGCCGACGCGCTCGATCCGGTATCCGGCAGCCTGTACGAGACCTGTCGAACCTTTGGCGAGGGCGATGCCGGCGGCGGCCCGCGCTTCAAGATCGACCGCTACGGCGACTGGACCGAATCCTACCCGGCCGAGGACTATGCCGTCGGCTCCAACCAGAGCCTGGTCATCCAGTTCGACAGCTCGACGCAGCAGATCACCACCGAGAGCGTCGCCGACTGCGACACGACTGTAACCGACAGTTGGTATTTCCGGGGCACGCCCAACGGTTGGGGCACCACCGCCATGGCCTTCGAGGGCGATAACCGCTGGTGCACCACCGAGAGCTTCGGCACCGGCGACGGCGGCGGTGGTCCGCGCTTCAAGATCGACCACACCGGGGACTGGACCGAGAGTTACCCCGAGACCGACTACTTTGTGTCGTCCAACACCACCTACGACATCTGTTTCGATGCCGGCACCCGGCAGATCGATGTCACCGAAGCGTCGGGCAGTGACCTGACGCTCAGCTCGCTGGGCGCCGAATACAGTCCGACAGCCACCACCTTCGCCATCTGGTCGCCGGATTCCAGCAATATCGGCCTGGTCGTCGACGGTGTCGGTTACACCCTGCCGAGAGTCGCCGACCAGCTCGGCTACACCGGAATCTACGGCATCGAACTGCCCGGCGACCTGCACGGCGTCGAGTACTATTTCACCATCGACGGCGTCCCGGTACGCGACCCCTACGGCAAAATGGCACTGCCCAACCAGGACGTGAACATCGTCATGGATATGAGCCGCACCGACCCGGTCGGTGGCTGGGTCGCCCCGCCGCCGCTGATCGAGCGCGAAGACGCCGTCATCTACGAAATCCACATCCGCGATTTCACCATCGACTCGACCTCCGGTGTGTCGGCGGCCAACCGGGGCAAATACCTCGGCATGGTCGAAGGCGGCACCACCTACCAGGGTGCGACCACCGGCATCGACCACCTCAAGGAACTGGGTGTCACCCACGTCCAGATCCTGCCGTTCTACGATTTCTCCACCTGCTCCGACCCGGCCGACACCAGCTGCTACAACTGGGGCTACGACCCGCGGAACTTCAACGTGCCCGAAGAGCGCTACGCGACTACGACGGACACCATCGAGCGTGTTCGCGAGGTGAAGACCATGATCAACGAATTCCACAAGGCGGGCATTCGCGTGATCATGGACGTGGTCTACAACCACACCTTCGACTACGAGATGTTCGAAAACATCTCCATGCGGTACTACACCGACACCGATCTCTCCGGCACCGGCAACTCGATCGACGCCAATGTGCCCATGGTCGGCCGGATGATCCGCGATTCACTGGAATACTGGACCCGTGAATACCGGCTGGACGGCTATCGTTTCGACCTGGTCGGCATCTTCGACCATGACGAATACGGCGACTGGGGGCGCTATCTGAACCAGCAATTCCCGGACCGCGACCTGTTGCTCTATGGCGAACCCTGGAACGGCTACGCCAGTGACCCGCGCGAAGCCGAGCGCGTTCGCCTGGGCACCATCGCCCGTGAGGAAACCGGTCACGTCGGCGTGTTCAACCCGAAATACCGCGAAGCGATCAAGGGCAACAACGACGACGGCTACGGTGGCGGCTTCGCGTTCAACCAGGGCGAGATCTGGGCGATGGATTTCGGCAGCCGCGCCGGCATCCGCTACACCAACGACCCGGATCAGGTGATCGACCTCTGGGACCCGATGTACGCCACCGACCCGGAGCAGACCATCAACTACGTCTCGGCGCACGACAACCTCGCCCTGCGCGACAAGATTCTCGCCTGGGCGGCGCTGAACGGCGTCCCGGAGAACAGCGACTATCTGCGGCGCATCCAGAACTACGCCAACGGCATCGTCCTCACCTCCCAGGGTATACCCTTCCTGCACGGCGGCGTCGAGATGCTGCGCGACAAGGACGGCGACCACAACAGCTACAAGTCGCCGGACTCGGTCAACAAGATTCGCTGGAACTGGAAGATCGACAATGCGGACATCTACTCCTACTACCGCGACGCCATCGCCTTGCGCAAAGCCCACCCGGGCTTCCGCATGAACACCTGGGACGAGATCGACCAGAACGTCACCACCATCCGCCACGCCGACGACGTCCTGGTCACGGACATTGACGCGGGCGCCAACGGTGACACCTGGTCCCGCATTCTGGTGATCTACAACTCCGGCGGTAACTTCAGCTATCCGTTGCCCTCGGGAACCTGGAAGGTTGCGATGGAGAAAAACGACCCCACAGCCGGGAACGGTCGCACTGTTACAGGCTCCATGGTGGCGGAGGGGACGGCCGTGACGGTCCTGTACCAGGAATAAGGTCGGGCGATGGGGCCCGGTCCGTTCGGGACAGTGCTCTGTCAGCTCGCTTCGCGCTCCCGCACCCATGCGCAAAACTCGTCCACCGGCATGGGTCGGCTGAAATAATAGCCCTGGGCATGGCTGCAGCCGAGTTGCCTGACCAGGTCCAGGGCCTCCCGATCCTCGATACCTTCCGCCACGGTAACGAGATTCAATGTCTTCGCCAGCTTGATGGTATTCTCCACGATCCAGAGATCATTCTTGTTCAGGCGCATGTTTCTGATGAAGCTCTTGTCGATCTTCAATTCGCTGATCGGCAATCGGCTCAGATAGGCCAGGGAAGAATAGCCGGTGCCAAAATCGTCCAGAGCAACCCGGCCGCCCGCACCGGTGAATTGATTCAGTGACACGATGACCGTATCCATTTTTTGCATCATGGCGGTTTCCGTCACTTCGACAACGAGTCTGTCCAACGGAATCGATCGGTTGCGGGTTTCATCCAGGATGAAACGGATGCAATCGCTGGTGATTAAGTTCTGCACGGAAAGATTGATGCTGAATCGGATGTCCAGATTTTGCAGCTGAAACCTTTGGATGGTCTCCAAGGTTTGAATCACCACAAAGCGGGTCACCTGATCCATGAGGCTGGCGTTTTCGGCAATGTCGATGACTTCCCAGGTGGGCACCTGCCCGAACTCCGGACTGAACCAGCGCAGCAGAACTTCCGCTCCAACAACTGAGCCGGTGGCGCAGTCGATCTGCGGTTGCAGATAGATCGTCATTTCTCCGGCTTCGATGGCCGGGAGCAAGGCACTCATGAGTGCGAGCCGTCGTTCCGCGAAAGCCGATATTTCCTGACTGTAGAGTTGCACCGGCACCTGGGTTCGAACGCTGCTGTCCAATGCCGCCCATGCGTACTTATAGAGTGTGGTGGCGTGTGAGCCATGATCGGGGTGAAGGGCGATCCCGCAGTGCATGTTCAGCCTCGTCGGTAATTTCACCGTATTGACGGAGACCTCACATTGGCCGACCAAACCCTCGACCTGTGTTTCCAGGGGAATGTGCGATGAATCGATTCGCATCAGGAAAGCGACCGACCCCAATTCCGGAGTGGCGATATGGGCGGCGCTCTTGTCTTCCAGACACACCACCATTCCTGAATTGGCCAGGGCTCCATTGAGTTTGTTGGCCAGTTCCCGGAACATTGTCTCCGCAAGGCTGTGACCCATACTCAGTGCGATTTGCCTCACCTGAGGGTAATTGACGATGACGGTGGCGATCTTACGGGTGCCGGGCAACAGTTCCTGCAAACGATGATTGAGCATCGCCGCATTGGGCATCTTCGTGACCGAATCATGGACCGCGTTTTCCAACGCATCGACGACCATTTTTTGTACCTGCCCCTCGGCCCTGTGTTGTCTTTCCAGTGCCACCAGCTTGTGCGCCCGCTCCTCCTTGATCCGGTGCGCCAGAGCGAACGACAGCAACAGGACTTCAGCGACCGAACCAACCTGTATGGCGTGGTTGGTGAAGGCGTTGACGGGAATCAGGTCGAACACATTCAGCAGGTACAGGGCGGCACCGAGGGTAAATGACGCCCATGCCGCCACAAAGTAGCGAGCGATAACCACACCGGCCCGCAGACGGACGCTCCCGGCGATAATCAACATCGCGAGCACCAGTGCGCCCAATAATCCCGCGAGGCGAGCACCGTGGATCGGGTTGACCGCGGTATACAAAATGAGCAGAACGGCCAGCCCCGCCGTTATCCGCATACTCCGTTCCAGACGCCGGGAGACGCCGCCGGGCCAACGAAGGAAAGCGCGAGCGAAGAGGATGGCGAACAATGTCAGAAACCCCGTGCTGATCGGGAGGACATAGCGCGTTACCAGCGGTTCTGGCGACCAGAGCAGGGTCACCCCCAATCCCGACACGCACAGCATTACGGCGACCAGAGAATACAGGTACAAAACGTAGTAGCCGTAGGCTGGGTCGCGAATGGACGCAAACAGGAACAGGTTGTACACCACCAGGGCAAAGAGGATCCCGAAATACCCGCCCCACAACAGACTCTCCTGGGTGAAGTAGCTGTGAAGGTGATCTTCTCGCCAGAGCGCCAACGGAACCTGGAGAGAGGTGGTCGACTGTACCCGCAACACCAACTCCATGTTCCCGGAGAGGGTTGTGGGTAATGGGAGTGCGATCTGATAGCCGTGTGAGTGGTTCTGGTCCTCCAGGACCTGCCGGCGGCTGATGTGGTAAGTGGCCGGCAAGGTGCCATCCTGCAACAGATACAGGTCGGCCTGCTCCAACAGTGGATACTGAATCACCAGATACCATTGCCTGGATATCGTCTCGGGTAGGGAGAGTGACGTTCGTATCCAGAGCGGGTCCTGCGTGAAACCCAGATTGAGGACGTCGTCCTGTTCCTTGGTACGCCAGCCATCCTGCTGGAGAATCCGGACCAGGTTCATGTCTCCCGAGGTATCCACGTAGTACGCAATATGGCGATTCAGGGAGTAGCGGTCGGCTTCGCCATGCATCGTCATCTGTTCGGCTATGCCCAGGCTGGGTAACAGCACCAGGACGATCAAGAGTCTTCTGATTCCGATGCGCGACATCATAGGTGTTTCCCGCCCGGCGGTTTAATCATCCAGGGGCTCGACCAGTCGCCCGGCGAAGCCTAGGCGTTCGGCTTCGTGACAAAACGCGATGAAGTCGTTGTCCGTTAATTCGGGATGGTGCAGCAGGACCAATGCCTCCACGAGGCAACCCGGAATATCCCGGTTGTTCCAGGCCGGCATGCGTGGCCACATGGAAAATTCATTGTGTGACAGCACCGTCTTCTCGACGGAAATTCCGTGTTGCTCGAGCTCCGTTCTCGCATCGAAGTCGATGCAGGGGTGGGTATCGTCCGCGATCAGTGAACCGGAGGGGATGTACGGGCCAAGTTCCAGTACTTCATCCCCGTTTTGTGTCAGGGCGATATAGAGACGCTGGTCGGCCAGGCGTTCGGGGTTTGCGGTGCGCAGCAGGATGCCATCGCCTGTCTCTACCTCTTCTTCTTCCGTGTAACGCGGATCAAAGGCCAGAACCTTGGCATACAGGCGTGCGATGTCCCGGCACACGGCACTGCCGATCCGACCGGCACCCCCCAGCACGACGATGCTGTCATGCTCAAGGTATTGAGGGCGCCGCCGCAACGCTCTCGCCACGTCCCAGAGCATGAAGCGGGTCCCCCGGCTGCCTTCCACCAGGGGAGAATCAATCTCGATTTCGGCCTTTTTGACGAAGTTGGGTAGACGACCCACCAGGGCTATACGCTCCGCGCCTCGAAAATCGCGTTGCAGTTGCTCGATATAATGGCGCACCTTGGGTGGTTCGCTCTGCAATTCGTGCTCCAGGTACTGCGGTGCGACCATGAGTCCCCGCATGTCCTGATGGCGTATGTACCCAAGTATCAGGTTCAGCGGCATAAACCGGGCCAGAGAGGGGGAATAATAGGTCGCTGCCTGGCGTTGAGTCCCGTAGGCGGCGAAGATGAAACGAGGCCGGACCCACTTCAGGATCAGTGCCCGCAGCAGTGTGTTTGCGGTAAACACGGCCAGTCGGCGACCGCCACTCCATGCGCTTCGCTTCACCCATACCGACAGACGCTGCCATCGGGGGGCACTCAGGTAAACGCGGGACAGTTCCTGGTCCGAAAGGGGGACACGTTGAAAGTTCAGGCCGATTCGGGCGGCGCCGACATAGGTGACTTTCGCCACTATTGAGAGATCCGGACAGTCGCGAACCACAACGCTGACCGTTTCGCCCGGCTCGATGTCCGCCTCTGGAGTCCGCCTTAACCCCATTCCGCTGGCCGAGATATTCAACGTATCGGTATTTAACGTTCGATCCAAATACCGGAGAACAACGGGAATGTGTATCCCCGACCGCATGTGCCGACGGTATTCTCCCTGCATCCGTCTCATTGCTTTCAGTCCATAAGATTAACAGGCCGAATACATGGCCTATCGGGAGTGTAGACCAGAGGGTTCAGCAGGCAAGGAGGTGCTGTCTGGAAGCGTCGCCCCCGCACTGGGTGATCGCCCGACTGACGGTGTATTGACTTGAAGACGGGCCGCCGATGGTGCGCTGTCGGTTGTCAGGGGTCGTTCGAGGGGTTCCAGGCCGGGAAATCCCGGGCGTGGCGCTGGATCCATTCGTGGGCGGCTTCCTCGGCCGTCAGTTCCCGGTTCTCCAGTTGCCGCACGGCCGCCCGATACTGCTCGATGTGGCAGACCTGCTCCACCATGCGCAGAGCGAAGGCCTGTTCCACTGAATCGAAACAGACCCCTACCAGATATTCGCCGTCCCGGGCATGGCACCACACCACTTCACCGCTGATTTCGAAGGGCGGGTCGGTGACGTCGATCTGGATCGTCAGTATCTGACCCTGCTCGAAGGGCTGGTCGGCGGTGAAACTGAGCCCGCCGGTGCTGACATCCCGTAAATGGGGATGGCACTCCTCGGGCGCGTCGGCCACCTGGTAGTGCAACGGAATGTCGGTTGGATGTCGTATGTACTGACGCACGTTTGACCTCCTCTCCACCATCACCGGGGCGATGATCACGAGGCATATATGTCCAGTATAGATGCTTTATACGCCTTGTAGTTCCTATTTACGGCGTTTTCGCTTGGCCAGATGCGCTTCCATCGCTTCATGGAACCGGGGTGTTCCGTCCCGAACCAGGGTGGTCAGCGCCTCCAGCGGAAGATCGTCGAAGTGTCGGAAGGCGATGCAGCTCTTGCCGGTGATGAACGGCTTCAAGGGCGCCTCGCAGGCATCGCGGATGGATTCGACGGCGTACAGCGGCATCAGGTGCCAGCTGATCTTGCCGTTCTTCAGGGGGCCGACCATGTAGGCGTACATGCCCGGTTCGTCGGATTCGAAGCGGTACAGGATCTTGCCTTCGGTCCAGCGGCTGTCGCCCGCGGCCTCGATGAGGTCGGGGGCGTGCTCGCGGATAAAGGCTCTGACCCGGTTGATTTCAATGGCTTGCTGGTCGCTGACGTCCATGATGGGGTCCTTTTTTGCTTGCAATGAAAAGTTTATCAGGCTGCACTAGACTGACTGCGTTCAGTTACAAACTACAACAATAACGGCAGGAGGCGAACAAGGTGGTATCACAACGAGGTTGGGTGTCCGTCACGTTGGCGGTGATTTTGGTGATTGGTTCGGCTGTGGGGGCTTATATCTACCAGTCCATGCAAACCGATCTGTCGCGCCTGGAGCAAACGGCGAACGCGGCCGAAGCCGAGGTGGAGCGTCTGACCGACCAGGTCGCGGCGTTGCAGGCCGAACGCGATGAGTTGAGTCAGCGCTTGGCGGAGCTCAACAGTACCCTGGCGGACCAGGAAACGGAACTGGCCGACGCCCGCTCGCGTCTGGAGCAGCGCAGCAGCACGGCGGATCAGTTGGAAAGCCAACTGGCGGATCTGCGCTCGGAACTGGATGCCCGACAGGCCGAACTGGCGGCGGCGCAGAACCGCGCCGATGACCTGGCGGCGGAGCTTGAAACGGCCCGGGCGGAGCGGGATCGACTGGCCTCGGCCGTAGCGGCGAACCGTGCCGAGCGCGAGCGCCTGGAAGCGGCGCTGGCGTCGGGCGATGAACTGAGGTCCGACCTGCAGGCCCGACTGGCGGAGAATCGGGAGCAGGCCGAGACCCTGGCGGAGCAGTTGACGCAAAGCCAGGCCCGTCTGGATTCGCTGGAGCAGAGTGCGGATGCCAGCCAGTCCGAATTGGCCGAAGCCCGGCAACGGATCCAGGATCTGGAGTCGCGGAATGCGGACCTGCAACAGCGCTACGAGCAAGTGGTTGCGGAGCGGGACGAGGCGCGACAGCGGGTCGCCAGCTTACAGGAAGAGCTGGATCAAACCACGGTCGATCTGGCCACCACGCGCGCGGAACTGGATGCGGCCCAGCAGGAACTGCAACGGCGCGAAGCCAACCTGAGCGAGGTGCAACAGGAGCGAGAGTCGGTCGAAGACGAATATCGCCAGGCGCGTGAGCAATTGGCCCTGGAACAGGCTCAGAGCGAGAGCTACAGCGAGACCATCTCCAAGCTGGAGAGTCAGTTGCAGCGCGAGGCCCAGGCGATGAACCAACTGCAGACGCGGTTGCAGTCGCTGAGCAACGAGAAGGAAACACTGGTCTCGCGGCTGGAGGACGGCACCACGGTCATCAAGCTGCCGGAAAGCATCGTGTTCGATTCCGGTTCGGCGGTGATCGGAAGCTCCGGACGCGAAACGCTGCGGCTGCTGGCGGACGCCCTGGTCAGCTTCCCGCAGCATCTGATCAGCATTCAAGGGCACAGTGACAGCCGGCCGATATCCGGGAACCTGAGCGCCAAATACCCGACCAACTGGGAATTGTCCTCCGCCCGGGCTTCCGCCGCCGTGCGGGTGCTGGTCGATTCCGGCATTGAACGGGACCGCCTCCAAGCCGTGGGTTACGCCGACACCCGGCCCCTGGTCGAAGAAGTCGACGCCGCCAGCCGGCGCGCGAATCGCCGCATCGAAGTGCTGCTCTACCCGAACCAGTTCACCATGAAGGTGCTGGAAGAAGAGGAAGTGCCCGAACTGAACTGAGGTCGACTGACCCGACATGTAGGGCAGAAGAGCGGAGCGATATCTGCCGATAGGAGTAAGCCACGCCAAAATTGTATCCACTGGCGACTTATTCTACCCACGGCAGATATCGCTTCGCTCTTCTGCCCTACCAATAATCGCCAACTGAACATACCGGGATAGGGGCCCTTGCAGTGTTACCGGTCACATCAAATCTGATATCCTTGGCCGAAACCCATTGGTCCAAGGATTCGAATGACCTCAAGGAACCCCGCCGCCGTTCCATCAACCCCCCTGAAACTCCCCGAATTCATCGCCCTGTTCGCCCTGATGACCTCGCTCACGGCTCTGACCATCGACGCCGTCTTGCCCGCCATGCCGGTGATCGAGTCTCAGTTCGATGTCTCCGACCCGACCCGGGTACATTGGCTGGTGTCGTTGTTCATCTTCGGCATGGTGTTCGGCGAGCTGCTGTTCGGCCCCCTGTCCGACGCGCTGGGCCGAAAGCCGGCCATCCTGATCGGTCTGGGCATCTACGCCCTGGGCACGGTCATCGCGATGACGGCCGACAGTCTGTCGGTCCTGATCGCCGGGCGCATCGTTCAGGGCATTGGCGTCTCCGGCCCGAAAATCGGTTCACGGGCACTGATACGCGATCAGTTCCAGGGCGATGCCATGGCCCGCATCATGTCCTTCGTCATGATGCTGTTCATTCTGGTGCCGATGCTGGCGCCCGCCTACGGCCAACTGGTGTTGGCGGTGGCGGACTGGCGCGGCATTTTCTATTCCTTTCTGGTGCTGGCACTGGTCGTGGCCGTCTGGTTGGCGCTGCGACAGCCCGAGACGCTGCCGGTGGAGCGGCGCATTCCATTTTCACCGGTCAACCTCGGGCGTTCGGCCAGCCGCATCGTCCGCCATCCCAAGGTCATGGCCTACACCGTTGTGGCCGGCCTGATCTTCGGCTGCCAGGTCACCTATTACAGCATCGCCCAGGCCCTGTTCGAGGACCTGTACCAGGCCGGCGCCCTGTTCCCGGTGTTCTTCGCCCTGCTGGCCGCCGGTGTCGGCGTGGCCTCGTTCGTCAACGGCACACTGGTAATGCGCCTCGGCATGCACCGTCAGACAGTGACCGCCCTGGCTGGCATGATCGTGCTGTCCGGCGTGTTGATCGGCCTGGCCTGGTTGGGGAACGGTCGGACCGCCTTGCCGGTCTTTCTGGCACTGGGGTTCGGTCTGTTTTTCTGTGTCGGCCTGCTGTTCGGCAACATTAATGCCCTGGCCATGCAGTCGCTGGGACAGGTCGCCGGGATCGGCGCTTCTCTGGTGGCTTCGCTGTCCAGTTTGGTCGCGGTGGGGGTGTCGGTGACGGTCGGCCAATTCTATAACCAGACTCTGTATCCGCTGGCGACCGGTTTTCTGGTGTGCGCCAGCCTGGCGCTGATGCTGGTTCTGGCGGCCCGGCGTAGCAACGCCGGGGAAATTGGACGACCCTAGCCTTTATTGCCAAATCGCCTGACCGGGCCGGTTGATAGAAACAATGGCTCATTTCTTCCGGCGCGGATCGGGCTACACTGTCAATGCTTCCTGGTGATTGAGGGGCGGTCCTTTGTCCTTGCGGACAGTGACCGCGGAATACCTGTGGTCGCTGAGCCATCACGGACGATGCCCGTGACAGCTGGTCCCGGCGACATTGATGTCTGGGAGGCTTTCCGATGCGTCCTTACCTTCGAACCATACTGATCCTCGCCGGAATTTCCGGTTTGATTTTACTGACCGCCTGCCGCCCCAGTGGCGGTTCCGACTCTAACGACTCAAACGGTTCGGATTCCGGAGGATCGGGATCCGAGTCTTTCGGAGAAGCCGGAGATACCCTGACCTTTGATGAAATCATCGAGGCTTTACTCGCGAAAGGCGAGGGGACCTATCGAGTCGATACCGAAACCGATCTGACCATTCTGGCGAAAGCGGGCGGTCAGCGCGTTGCGCCCCGAAATATTAAGAGACTCGGACTCTCCTCGACGGCGTTAACGATGTTGAAAGAAGGCGACCTTCCCGCTTTCCGAATGTGTGACATCTTCAATTCAACTCCCGAAGTGGTCCAAGACATCACGATAAGGGGTAAGGCGGAAGCACTCTGCCTGGACGGAGAAGCGACGGTTCGTTATTTTCAGGACGGAGGGCAATTGGGGTACGCTTTTCTCTGTGACGGAACTCCAGCGCTTGAAAGCCGTGTGTCCAAACTGTCGGCCAGCCTGTCATACAGCCTGGGCCAATACAGTTTGAATTCCACCCTGTATGACGACATTGAGGACGCCTCCATTCAGTGCGGCGCCATTGAAGACAGCTATACGTTATTCGAGGCGACCGGGGAAGGGCAGTCGGATCAGGAAATTGATATCTGGACACTCAATTGGAAAGCCGATTATCTGACCGATCAGGATCTGCAGGTGAGTGCGACCTTCAGTGGATCTTTCGGCACGGGTGACTACAGCGTTACCGATGAGCTGTTTGAGGTTCAACAAGGCGGCACCGGAAACCAGGTTTATATTCGTTTCACATCGGCTGCGTTTGGAATGAGCGACACACCGGTCTTCCTGTTCGGCGAGTCCGGCACGGTGACGATTCAGAGCATCAGTGAAAACCACTACCAGGGCACCTATAACGTCAACATCGGGTCGCCAAAGGATACTCTGACGGGGGCGGTCGATTTCAGCTTTGAATGAGGTACAGCGAGCCATTACTTGCCCTTGAGGGGCGTAGAATAGTTGTTGAAAACGCCCGGTTATTAAATGAACCGGGCAATACCCGTTGCTGCTTGAAAACCCGGTATCGCTCAGTGAAGAAGTGGTGACGTTGATCACAAATGTCGCATTTTCCTCTGTGAAAGACGCCATACCAACTCAGCAATGGTTCTCAACATTCCGATTGAACGCTACCATCGGCAGTCTTTGGTTCATGGCATGTACAACGGGAATGTTTGTACGTCAACCATGTCAGGAGCTTGACCAACCAAGCCGTCATAAGGGAGCCACTATGACAACACCTCGTGCTATCGCACCCCAACACCCTCCGCAACACTTGGCCAAAGTGGTAGACCGTCATGAAGCCACCGTATTGGAAACCCACGAAGGCCGATGTTCACTGCTTTCCGTCAATGGGCAGTCTGTAACCGTCCCACCCGAGAAGGCCGGTCGCAATCTGGTCTGCATCGATGACATCGTCATGGCGGACCTGATGGACGACGGCACCGCCCGCGTGGCTTATGTTGTGTCCACCGGCGAGAACGAGTTCATTCCCCACGTCCGCACTGTTGAGGACCTGGCTCGCCTGGTCCTGCCCGAACACATCACTCGGCTACTGGCTGAAATCGGCGACAGTGCGCTTGAGGTGGGCAAGACAGGCATTGACGTAAAAGGCCGAAGGGTCGGTTTGACCTCGAATACCCAATTGAACTTGCGAGGCCGGAACCTCCAACTCGAAGCCGAAGATCACTGTGTACTTCAAGGAAGGGAAATTCACCTCAACTAAACCTGTCAGGATGACGCTTTCATGGAAAATTTTCATTTCGCCCGGGCGAAATCCCAGCTGAAGAGCCGGGCCACCTGGCTGACCGAGCGCCATAAGCATTGCGAATTCGACATGTTGCGGGGCATCGAACAAAAGCTCTACGGCCATTTGGCTTACCTGCAGGAGGCCATGCCCGAACCGGACATGATGGACGAAGACAACCGAATACTTAATCTCTGCATCACCGCCTTTCAACCCGGTTTCAGCCGCGACACTGATCGACTGGGCGACGTACTGGAGGAGGCGGGGGTGGATACCTGGTTGAATCAATTACAAACCGCCATCGACATCACCGGTGAACAAAACTGGCAACCCTTGCTGCGTGCCCTGGCCGCTAAGGAAGGCTTCACCGACACCACTCGCTGGTGGTTCAATGCCAGGGTTCATGGGATGCGGGAAGAAACCGATGCATCGACTTTCACTTGGTCCAACGCAACCCCGGGCTGTATTCCTTATCACGTCAAGAATCGGTTGTTGGACTCGAACGTCCTCGAAGCCTGGCTGCCCGAAGCTCGCGACAGTGTGCGGGAAAACGACCGGGCGGACGATCTGCTTTGGTTGGCACTGGGGCTGTTGGCGGCCGGCAAGACCCAACCCGCCCTGGAATTGATAAGCCTGTGGACCACATCCAATTCTACCTCTCGATCGGCCTGGTGTGCCGCCGCCGTAAGCGGAGCCGCCGACTTCATTGAACCATTGCAACAAGCCGTTCAGGAAGATCACATCCCCGACTTCTGGTTGGCGGTTCATGGCGACGTCGCGCATCTTGAACTGTGTATCGACCGGCTGGCCCGACCCAATAGCGTTCGCATCGCTGAGCGGGCCTGGTTTGGTCTGACCGGGCAACGCTTGCCCCGAGTCCGTTCCATCAGCCTCGGCAACCTTAAGAAGGGCGCCCCCCTTGCGGATGCCCGCGTGGCCAGGCTATGGCTATTGGAGCATCGACCCAGTGGCCGCCTGTGCCTGGGCCAAAACCAGACAGATCGACCATTCAGGGTGCGATTGGGCCGCTATTTCGGCGCCGATACCGAGCCGGTGGGTCCGGCTATCTGGTTGGATTCTCAGGGGCGATGCTTACCGAATCCCAACGAATGCCATTGGCAGCGTGCCCAACGCATGGCGGAGGGGCAAGCATGATCGAGATTCAACCACACCCGTACTACCAACTGGAACTGACCTCAGGCTGGACCGCACAGGGTGAAACCGCTGAAATCCTCATCGGTAAAGCCAGTTACCAATACGACCTTGAAGGCTATGTGCAGCCACTGGCGGAAAGCGAGCCACTGTCCCAGTCCGACGAATATCCGGAGGACGACCCGGAGATTCATGCCCCCATCTGTTTCCGTGAAACAGTGCCTTTTAAATATGGTTCGGAAATTGTGATGTTCGCCACGGCTCACTGCGCGGCGCCGCGATCCGGCTTTAACGTAGAAGCCGCCCTGAGTACCGAAGAGGGCATTCAGTGGCGGAAAATGCTGTCAGTCATGGGGCCGAGAACCTGGAAAAGCAGCCTGCTCGGCGCCGCCTATTCCGACCCGGAACCCATCACTGAATTGCCGATCCGCTACGAATACGCCTTTGGCGGTCGCAATACAAAAAAAGAGCACGATGTATACCCGACCAACCCGGTCGGTCGCGGCTATGTGGGGAACGGCCTGAAAAAGACCGACCTCAGCGAGGTGTTGCTCCCCCAGATCGAAGTTCCGGGTGATCTGATCAAAAAACCATCGGACACCCCGGAACCGCAAGGGTTTGGACCGATTCCGCCACATTGGCACCCCAGGCAGGCCGCTTTCGCCTCGCTGGACGAAGAAAAGGCCGCTTCCCGGGAAAAATACCCGTACAACGGTCCGCTGCCGGAAACCGCCTACCACAGCGCCCCCAAGAACCAATGGTTCGACAAGTCGCTGCACGGCCCAGCCAAATTGACCTTGACCGGCTTGACTCAGGGCGTACCCGAGCATCAACCGCTGACGATCGATTGGACCATCCCCAGCCTGACACTGCTCTGGAAAACGCGCTCCTTCGAAGACCACATAACCCTCAAGGCCGATACCCTCGTTGTCGACACCGAGAAACGGCAACTTCATCTGCTCTATCGACGTGCCTTCACCCAACTGCCCAAGCGCCTGATGGCCGAACTTCATGTGGTTGAGCATGGCATTGTCACCGAACCGGAGGCCGCCCATGGATAAGCTGCAGCGCTATGTACAAGCCGCATCGGCCTATACCCTCGGCGGCCAAACCCCGGCCGCCGTCTATGCCGTCGCCGCTACCCGCCAAGGCGACATCGATCAACCCGGCTTGACCGAAAGTGAAAGCCTGACCATTGACGTGGACGGCCTGCCGTTGCCTTGCTACACCTTCCCGGCCGATGCGGAGCAGGGTGAGCACACGTTCGATGGCCGGATACGCGCTACCCGCCTGGCCGCAAAGGCCTTGACCGCCTTATGGAACCGACACGGCCCGCTTCCCGAAACAACCGCCATGGTGTTCAGCGTCAACCGGGATGACTGGCCTTCCGAGCCCGCCGAAGTCATTCAGGAGCAGTTGGTGGGAGAATGTCTCGAACTGGGCGACCCGGATCTGGCGGAATGGTGTCGGTTGGCCGCTGTCTATCGAATGGACGAACCAAAAGACAGGGCATTGATCGAAGCCGAAACCTCCCTGGTGTGGCTCAGTGCGGACTCCCTCATCAATCAGGCCACCGTGGACCGGCTGAGTGATCGAGTCGCTATCCAGTATTTCACCGATGGGCTCGTGTTGGGCGAAGCCGCCACCGCGATCTGGCTGACCTGTGAACCCCGGCCCGGTGCCGCCCGCCTAACGCTATACCCCAAACCATTGAACACGCTGGATGCCAACGAACCCAGCCTGGCCGAGGCGCAACCCTATGCCCACGGTCTGGTTACCCACCTCGACCAGGACATGGACCAACAGGCACAGTGGCACCAATGGCTGGGGGACTACGAACCGAAAACCGAATTCGACCAGGTTCAACACGCCTCCGTTACCCTCGGCTTTGGCTATGTCGGCGCCGCCGGACCCGGCCTGGCAGTGTTGTGCGCGCTCGGGCGTCATCAGATGCCGTGTCCACCGGTCGCCACCCAATGGCTGTTCCACCAGAACCTGGACCACAGCTACAGTCTGATGAAGCTCGACTCGTACACCGAAACCGCGACACCCGCCCATGAACCCAAGCAAGGAGGCCTCAGTGGCTGATAACGTACTCATCAACGGCCGTACCGCCGTTCATGCCGGCTCCCAAGGTACATTGAACACCATTGACGTGTGCATGACCCCCAGTGGTACTGGGTCCACGCCGATACCGTACCCCAACGTCGCCCGCTCGGCGGATGCCGACAAAGCCGCCGGCAGCGTTTTCGTGAACGGCAACCCGATGTGCCACATCAAGTCCGTCTTCAAGAAAAGCACCGGAGATCAACCCGGTTCGCATAAAGGCATTATCTCCGGTAAGACCCAGGGCGAGGCGTCTTTTGTGTCCGCCTCGGCCAATGTCTTCGTCGAAGGCCAGCCGGCCACCCGAGCGCTCGACATGATGGTCTCCAACAACAAGAACACCCCACCGGCGCCACTGATGCAGGCGGTGGGCATGCCACCTCTGCCGGCCCGACCCAAGGCGCCGGACGAACTGGAGCCCGAAGGACCGGACCGCCTGAACGCCACCGTGCAGGGCGATCCTGGCGACGGAATGGGTACAGTGGTGGGAGAGAGCGACGAATAGCCGCCGACGAACCCACTCACCGCGACATCCTGATTGAACCGTTGTGAACGCCACCCGTTAAGGAATGGCCCTGGCATTGAGCCGGGGCCATCGCAAGGAGTCAAAGCATGACCACTGCCAACATAGCCCAACCCGGCAACCCCGAAGGCCCCAACAACGCCGAACGTCAAAGGGAGTTGATTCTCGAAAACCTGGCCCCGGGCCGGAAGCGCTTATCGCTTATGTTGACCGACGACCATCACGGGTTCTATAAAATCCCTCTCGGTTATAGCGATACCACCCCCTTCGATGAGGAACTGTCCGAACCCGCGCTCAAGCTGGTGCCCGTAACTTTCCTTCGGAACATCCCGGAAGAAGGGCTTGGCCCACTGCGCAGCGGGTGGGTCTATGTTTACGTGAACGGCTACCTATGGCGGGAAGCCCATTACGACGCAGCCAGCCACAAACTGAGTGACGTCAACCTGGCTTGGGAAAAAGGACTGGACCGGCGCCGCGCCAGTGTGCAGAAAGACACCTTGATGGTATTACCAAGCCGGATGGACGACGCCGAGTGCCAGGTCAACATCGCTTTCTCCGAAGAGCAATGGAGCTGGACCCGCATCGACCAACTGGGAGGTATAGACCCGGAAGATCCACGCCAGCGGCTCGGCGAACGCTGCGAATCCGATTACAGCCCGGGGTATTCGGAGGAGGCCCGAGCGGCACGGCTGACACCGATTAACGTGGCCGACGCCGCCGAAAACGTCGAGGGTTTGTCCGAAGACAGGGTTATCCAACTGGTAAATAACGAAGACCTTGCCCCCAAACGGCGGCATTACAACACCAAATTAGACAAGGGCATCGCCAGCGTCATCCTGCCGGATGTAATCGGTGAGGCTCGGTACTACGCTAAAACTCAGGCCGAGATGATTGATCTGCTCGACGCCACGGTCACAACCATGCTCGAGGCCGACCATCCCTACCCAAGTGAGTGGACGCTCGACCGCATCGCCGCCGACCGAGCCGAGCACATTCAAACCGTCGCGGATAGCCGTTTGGCCGCACTGTTCAACAGTCAGTTTTTCGCACCCATCGATCAACGTCTGAAGCAATCGAACCTGACCGAAAAAGAACGGGAAGTGCTGGAACAGCGTGTGGAAGACCGCGAGGAACTGGACCGGCAAGCCATGGAGGAACAGCTTAATAAAGAAGGCTGTGAACAGATCATCCAAACCGCACTGGACTACCGCCGAGACCTGATGGACCTGATGGACACGCCGGCCTTCCTGGCCGCCATGGATGACTACAGTACTCTGGAACACGCCCATTGGTTTTTGCTGCCCGAACTGATGGGCCAACTGATTGCCCGTTTCAACCAACCGGTGGCGAACGCCTACAAAGACCTGTTTTTCGATCTCGACGACTACGCCCTTTGCCTGGACAGAGACCAAGGCGCGGATTTCATATTGCGCCTGACCGGCAGCCACCCCCACAAGGATCCGCATCCCCTGGCCGACATCCTTTTTCCACAAAGCGGACCGGACCCGGAAAACCCGCTCAGCATCGACGAATCCGAACCCGACCTGGAAGAACGCCTGCTCAACCCGGTAAAAGTGCGCCGCATTATCGATGGCCTGAACGGCACCGCTCACCACGACTGGCCGCCGATCTATATAGACGGAACCTGTGTCGACATGCACGGCTTCGTTGCTCAGGCCATACATACCTTCACCTTGGCCTTGACCATGATCCCGGCTCCGATGGAGGCGGAAAGCAACCGCAATGCGTCGGCCATGGAACAAGCCTGGCGATTCGCCGGCCATACCGCCCATGCCTTCGGGGCTATGGTCCAGGAATCGGCGCATGACGGCGTGCGAACGACGCAGACGATGGAGCAGGGGCTGGGTGAACATCGTAGTGAGCAGGTAAAAGAAAAAGTAGAATTTGGAGAACTAAATGACCGCAGCCAAGAACTGAACACCCGACTGGCCGAACAGGAAGCCACACTCCAACAGCAAAAACACACGCTTGAGGAAGCCAGAGCGCGACAGCACGAGTTGATGCTCGAAAAACAAAACATCCTGCAAAATCAAAGCGAATTCGCTAAACACCGAGAAAACTTCAACCTGGTGAGTCGCATCGATCAGATTGACGAAGAAGTGGCCTTCCTGGAGCGCAATAAGCAAGCCCTCATAGGCGAACACGCACGGTTGCAGCAGCAGCGCAGCCAGGTGGAGGACGCGTTGAACAACATCGACGAAAACCTCCGAAAAATGCAAGACGCCTCGGGTTCAGTACTGAGCGGCGGCACACTCAAACACAACACCAAGGTTGTGCACCTGTACTCGCTGCTGGCCGGGGAGCACTTGCAAGCCCTTAAAGTCACCCACGACGACCTGTTAAATCACCGTCTTCCGGAAGGCTATGTCGCCATGACGGCGGCGGGCCGCTTGCGGCGAATGAAGGATACCCTGGCGACGGCCAAACAGTTCAAGAACCACCAGGGCCCCTGGGTGAATTTTGATCTGGCGCCGGGACGCAAGGTCCGGGTGCCCGCCGACCTGGCGCTGGAAAACACCCAACAACTGCACCGATACCTCTCGGATTACATGCACAGCACACTCGACACCGCCGAAGTGCGCAATGCCGAAAAGATCGTTCAGATCGCGTTCGCCCAAGAGGCCAACACCCTGGTCCGCTCGGCCGCCGAGATAAAGCTGGTGGACAACACCAACCGCCTGTTGATGGCGGACGTACTCCAGCAAGCCGCCAATGACGCCGAACCAAACATCAGGCGTTTGCGGCAGGATCTATATCGGTTGGAAGACATGACGTTCAAGACCAGAGACGAGGCCCTGGAACTGGCCAAGGTTATGAAGGATGCCGAAACCAAGATAGCCAACTTGGAAGCATCGATAAGCGGCTACGAAAAAGCGTTGAACAGCGACCAACCCAGGTTGCACTTCGCCAAGCGTATGGATCGATTGTTCCTGCTTAACGGGGCCATGGTGGCATTTGAAGCCTACAATTTGACCAGCGTGGCGGAGCGGTTAGCCGGAGACACGAATAACCTACGAGGTTGGATGGACTTCGGAAGTGCATTGACCGACTTTGCTGCAACAATTGCCACTTCCTATCAATATGTATTCGAAAGCAAGTACGGTACAACCAAGCAGATACAAAGCCGGTTGAAGGATGTAGCCAAAGAGAGATTTGTTCAAACTCTCCCTGTGGATGAAAAGGTACTTGGTAAGAGCGTACGGATCACTCGATGGGCTACGAGGTTTAATGTTGTGGCAGGCATATTTAGTTCTGTACTCTCTTCTTTAGACGCGTACAACCGATGGGTGCTAGGGGATAAAGATGCCGCCAGAGCCTATGGGATGACAGCCGTAGGCTTTGCCTTGACGGCAATCGCTGCTATACCGGCCATGCAGGCGGCGGCACTGACTTTGAACGTAGTCGGGTTTGTACTGATTGTAGTGGGTTTCGCCCTGGTGTATTTCCTCACGGATACCCCGACAGAAACGCTTTTAAAGAACAGCCCCTTCGGCAAGGAGGTGGAATCTCGCTTCGGTGGAGGCGGTTTCTGGCAGGATGAAAACTATCAGTTTTGGGAAGATCGACGCGACCTGGCCTACCACGAATGCGCCAGCTTCTTCCTGCAACCCAGGGTTCATTTCGCTGAAACCTGGGTGGAGCATGAAGAATACTGCGAAATAGCCATTCAAACACCAGGCCTGATGACGAATGGCGTCTACCAAATCGACATCCAGGCGTGGAAGAGCGAAATCGAACGATGGGAGACCGTCACGTTGTTGAGCAACGACCCGAGAGCACCGGAATCCGCCAATCCCGGCAACGTGCAAGTAGCGGCTAATGGTTCCACGCACAACATCCGTATCCACCGGGACCTGATCAAGTCCTTCGGCGTTACGTTCAGTGCCGGGATTGGTTACACATCCAGCGAGACGAAAGTCAGGGTTCGGGTGCAGACCTACCCCAAGGGCAAGGCAGAGCGGCTGTTTCCGGGTGCATGGATACCCTATGTGCTGCCTGCACCGGGGAGGAACGAGATGGGGCAGGCGGTCGTGGACGAAAATGTGGTGAATGAAAAGACAGCGGCTGAGAATGCCTGGTTGATTGCGGAAGGAGCCGTCGTGCACAGTTTTAATACGGTCATAACTCCAACCTGAGAGTAAGTTCCATGATATTTTGGTTTGAAGAATTATTAATGGGGAAGACGAAATATCGTTACCCGGACTGGAGTTGCACAAAGCAGGTAACGGAGAAAACCCGTGTCAGTAAAAAGATCAAGAGACTGCGTGGGGAGTTGGTAACCCCCCAGCCGGTATACAGTTTTCATACGCCATTTTATGTGAAGACAGATGGAAAGCAATGGGTGGTACAGTCGGACTCATCTTATGGGGGGACAAGAGCGACCGGATTTTTATCCGCATTTGCGCTAATTTTTTGTGTGATCGCAGGCAGCACTCTATACCAATACCATGGAGTGAATCTCTTTGTTTATCTTGCGATAGGTTTTTTCGCCATTTTCGCATATGCAATGTATAAGACCAGAACCGGTGGCGAAGACACCTGGGTAGTTTTCGACAGAGCCACCGGAAACGTCTGCTTTTGGAGAAAGAACCAGAAAAACTCCCTTACCGTGCCCTTCGACAAAGTCAACTGTTATTGGATCCGGGGCTTTCAGCGTGGTGGCGTTACTCACAATATGTACTTTATGCCCACTGAAAACTTACCCAATGAACGTCACCGCTGGTGGAAAGTGCATTTTGGTTTTCCAACCCAATACGAACAGGCTCAGTTCTTCTGGCGAGTACTCACGGATTTCATGGACCAAAGCCGACCGATCCCCGAGGTGCCGGGGTTGATCCATCAGGTACGCTTTGTTGAGAAGAATGGCTACACGATAGAAGACCTGACCGAAGGCGGCGTCGAAATGACCGAAGCGGATTTCAATGAAGTAGACGCGGAAATCCAGAATGACATGGCGGCATTGGATGCGCGGTTGAGGCGGATGGTGAAGCCGGATAAATTTAGCGCGGACAAATTAATCGAGTTTTATAAAAACGCACCCATCTACTCAAAAGAAGATATTCTACGAACTATCATGGTGAAGCTGAAACGATGGATTAGATTCTTAAAAGGAGAAGACCGCATGATGGAGCCTGGATATGGAGAGTATTTTACCTTAGAAGAGTACGAGCAAGAAATGGACAAACTCGCAGACTTTTTTTTCAGGATTGATCAAGAACGCCGTGCGGCTATGCTCTGACATAGCAATTTATCCGATAAGGAATTTTTCGTTGTAACTGGCAGACCATGAAAGCGTCAACCTCTTCCGGCAACCCAGGTGCATTTCGCTGAAACCTGGGTGGGGCATGAAGAATACTGCGAAATAGCCATTCAAACACCAGGCCTGATGACGAATGGCGTCTACCAAATCGACATCCAGGCTTGGAAGAGCGAAATCGAACGATGGGAGACCGTCACGTTGTTGAGCAACGACCCGAGAGCACCGGAATCCGCCAATCCCGGCAACGTGCAAGTAGCGGCTAATGGTTCCACGCACAACATCCGTATCCACCGGGACCTGATCAAGTCCTTCGGCGTTACGTTCAGTGCCGGGATTGGTTACACATCCAGCGAGACGAAAGTCAGGGTTCGGGTACAGACTTACCCCAAGGGCGAGGCAGAGCGATTATTCCCGGGGGCATGGATACCCTATGTGCTGCCTGCACCGGGGAGGAACGAGATGGGGCAGGCGGTCGTGGACGAAAATGTGGTGGATGAAAAGACAGCGGCTGAGAACGCTTGGTTGATTGCTGAAGGAGCCGTCGTGCATAGATTTAATACGGCCATTTCACCTACCTAAGGAAAAGTCGAATGTTGTTTTGGTATGCGGATTTTTTAATGGGTGAAACAAAATACCTTTACCCGGATTGGAAGTGTACGAAGCGAACAACGGATAATACCCGTGTCAGTCGTAAGGCCAATAAGCTCAGAGGTAAATTAGTCACCCCCCAGCCGGTGTACAGTTTTCATACACCATTTTATGTTAAGACAGATGGCAAACAATGGGTTATACAAGCTGACTCGTCCTATGGTGCCTGGAAAGCAACTGGAATTATTTTCTCAGCTTTATTTGTTTTTTGTGTAATAGCTGGAATCGACTTATTCCAAAAAGAAGGATTTAATGTTTTTGTGATAGCAGGAGCTACTTTCCTGATCGTTACCTTGTTTTCAATGTACAAGACTAGAATAGGCGGAGAAAACACTTGGGTGGTCTTCGACAGAACCACCGGAAACGTCTGCTTTTGGAGAAAGAACCAGAAAAACTCCCTGACCGTTCCCTTCGACAAAGTCAACTGTTATTGGATCCGGGGCTTTCAGCGTGGCGGTGTCACTCACAACCTGTATTTTATGCCCACTGAAAACTTACCCAATGAGCGTCATCGCTGGTGGAAGGTGCATTTTGGCTTTCCAACCCAATACGAACAGGCCCAGTTTTTCTGGCGAGTACTCACAGACTTCATGGACCGAAGCCGGCCGATCCCTGAGGTGCCGGGGTTGATCCATCAGGTACGCTTTGTCGAGAAGAACGGCTACACGATAGAAGACCTGACGGAAGGCGGCGTCGAAATGACCGAAGCGGATTTCAATGAAGTAGATGCTGAAATCCAGAACGATATAGCGGCGTTGGAGGCGCGGCTAGAGCGATTGCTGGAACCGGATCAGTTCAGTGCCGACAGGCTGATCGAGTTCTATGAGAATGCGCCAGTCTATGCACGGACGGATGTTATCAGGTCGGTCATGTCCATATTAAGCATTTGGATAAGCGTATTGAAAGGCGAGGACCGGGTGATGGACCCTGCCTTTAGAAAGTACTTTACTCTAATGGAGTATGAAGCGGAAATAGATAAATTGGCGGACTTTTTCTTTAGAGTCGATAAAGAGCGCCGCGCCGCTTTGACCTAACATGAAATAGTGTGTTGTGGTCAAGTAATTCTGGACACGGTTTAAGAACTTTTTAAGCCACACTCAGCTCGAACTCGGCTGGCGATAAATATCCATTGCTACTGTGTGGCCGCTGGTGATTGTAGTAGCCAATATACCGGGGAATATCCGCCTCGGCTTGCTCCGGGCTCGCATATCCCGTTGTTGGCACCCATTCCACTTTCAGGCTGCGGAAGACACGTTCCATGGGTGCGTTGTCCCAACAGTTACCTCGACGGCTCATGCTCTGCTTCATCTGGTACTTCCACAATTGCTGCCGGAACATCAGACTGGTGTACTGGCATCCCTGATCCGAGTGGAACATGACCCCGGCAGGGCGGCAACGAGACTCGTAAGCCTTCGTCAGCGCCCGCTTAGTCAGCTCAGAGTCCGGTGAGCGGGACATCGCCCATCCGACCACTCGGCGGCCACAGAGATCCATGACAACGGCCAGATACAACCAGCAGGTTCCGGCCCAGATGTATGTGATATCGCTACACCACACCTGATTAGGTCCCGTAACCCTGAATTCCCGGTTCAGGTGATTGGGCGCGACATCGGCTTCCCCGCCTGTTTTCTTGTACTTGTGACCAGGCTGTTTGCTGGTCAAATTCGCCTCAGCCATGAGACGCCTGGCTTTGAATCGACCGACCTCGTGTCCTTCATGCCTCAGAACAGCAGAGATCGTCCTGGAGCCTGCAGACTGGCGGCTATCCGAGAAGATCTCTTTTACTCGCGCACGGAGCCGTATGCGATCGGCATCAATCCGAGCCCGCGCCTGGCGCTGGTAGTAATAGCTGCTCCGGCTGATACCGAATACGTCGCACAGCTCGCGGACTTCGTACTGCTCACTCAACTCCTCAATCAGCGTGGCTGACCGAGGGAGTCCGACATCAAGAGAGCGGTGGCCTTTTTTAAGATCTCCTTCTCCCGTTCAACCTTGCGGAGTCTGGCTTCGAGCTCCTGTATCCGCTGTTGCTCGGGTGAGATGGCTTTGCCCTTGGTCGGTGTTTGTCCGCCTCGTTCAAGCCGCAGTTGATCCACCCAGCGGCGCATGACGGACGCGTTGACGTCCATAGCTTTACTGGCATCGGCGATGCTATAACCTTGATCCAATACCAGACTGGCTGCCTCTTGTTTGAACTCGCTTGTGAAAGATCGTCTTTTCAATATGAACACCTCGCGTCTGAGTGGCAGTGTACCACCCTTAGTGGGTGTCCAGGATCATTGGACCACAACAGTGTGCAAGTAGCGGCCAAAGGCTCCACACACCGAATCCGTATCCACCGGGACCTGATCAAGTCCTTTGGCGTTAGATTCAGTGCCGGCATTGGTTACACCTCCAGCGAGACGAAAGTCAGGGTTCGGGTGCAGACCTACCCCAGGGGCGAGGCAGAGCGATTTTCCCCGGGGGCATGGATACCCTATGTGCTGCCTGCACCGTAGCGGAACAAGTTGGGGCCGCCGTTTTCGACTAATCACCCTGAGTCAATAAGCCCCGCGTATCATATCCACCCCGGGCTGAATGGCCCGGCGCCAGGCTTGCTCCAGGCTATCGTCGAACTGGTCGTCGTGTTGGCGCAGGGTGGCCATCAGGGCGTCCATCCACAGTTCATACCATTGCGGCGGGATGGCGTAGCCCGCCCGGCTGTGGCTATCGCCCAGCGCGCGGAGTTTGGTGTCGGGCATGCCACGGGCATGAAGCACCAGTTGCATGATGCCGTTGCGCAGCAGATGACGCTGCTGTTTCATCTCGGTGTTCTTGAACCGGTCGCGGATGGCGTCCGAACTGTTCATGAAACGGTCGTAAAAGTCGACGAAAAACGCGTCTTTGTTGCAACACCGTCCATAACTCTGGAAAACGATGTCGCTGTCGGATAGGGCCATAATTTCCCTCGCTGTATAAAGTCGTGTCGATGGGAGGGTCGACGGGTTGTCCCTGGCGGCGCCGACCTGGATGGTCGGCGACTATAAGGAAATACCCATACAGTTCAAGGGGTTATAGGGAGGAAAACGCGAACGCTGTGTTGTCGTCAGTGACCGTTGTTCATGGCCTGGTAGTCACGGACCCAGTCGATCAGCTCGGTCAGGTGGTTGTAACGGCCACGGGTATGTACGGTGCCGTCGACGTCCTGCATCAGCGTCAGTTTGCCGTCGAAGACGATGGCCAGGCCGTCGTTCAGCTCGATGGTGTGAGGGTCGAGATCGGGTTCCTCGGCCAATACCAGGCGGCCCTCGATGCCGTATTCCTTGAGGACTTCGTATACGGCTTTCGGGTCGTATTGCATGACTACTTCCTTGCGGTTGGAGAATTTGGGCGCGAACCGTATCGATGACTCACACCCAGCGTAGAACAATGCGCTTAAAGACGCATTTCGATGCCGCGACCGGCCATGTGTTCCTTGGCCTCGGCAATGCTGAACTCACCGAAGTGGAAGATGCTGGCGGCGAGCACGGCGTCGGCGTGGCCTTCCAGTACGCCTTCAGCCAGGTGCTCCAGATTGCCGACGCCGCCGCTGGCGATGACGGGTACACGCACGGCATCCGCCACGGCGCGGGTCAGCGCCAGGTCGAAACCGGATTTGACGCCGTCCCGGTCCATACTGGTCAGCAGGATCTCACCGGCGCCGTAGTCGTCCATCTTCTTCGCCCATTCCACGGCATCGATGCCGGTCGGTTTGCGGCCGCCGTGGGTGAAAATCTCCCAGTGGTCGTCGACGCGCTTGGCGTCGATGGCAACGACGATGCACTGGGCGCCGAAACGTTCGGAGGCCTCGCGCACAAAATCCGGGTTCTTGATCGCGGCGCTGTTGATCGAGACTTTGTCCGCGCCGGCGTTGAGCATGGTGCGGATGTCGTCGAGCGTGCGGATGCCGCCGCCGACCGTCAGCGGGATGAACACCTGGCCGGCGATGGCGCTTACGGTATCGACCATGGTCTCGCGCCCTTCGTGGGTGGCGGTGATGTCGAGCATGGTGATCTCGTCCGCGCCCTGTTCGTTGTAGCGGCGCGATACCTCGACCGGGTCGCCGGCGTCGCGGATGTTGACGAAGTTGACGCCTTTGACCACGCGCCCTTTGTCGACATCGAGGCAGGGAATGATGCGTTTTGCCAATGCCATAGGTTCGACTCCTCTCAGGCGGACGTGTTGGCGTCGCAGTAGGCCTGGGCCTCGCGCACGTCGAGGCTGCCTTCGTAGATGGCGCGGCCGGTGATGGCGCCGAGCAGGCCCTGGTCGGCGACGGTGCACAGTCGCTCGATGTCGGCCATATTGGTGACGCCGCCGCTGGCGATCACGGGGATACCGCCCGCCCGGGCGACCTCGACCGTCGCTTCCAGATTGACGCCCTGCATCATGCCATCGCGGCTGATGTCGGTGTAGACGATGGCGCTGACGCCGTCGTTGGCGAAATCCCGTGCCAGGTCGGTGGCCTTGACCGTGCTGACGTCGGCCCAGCCTTCGGTGGCGACCAGGCCGTCTTTGGCGTCGATGCCGACGATGATGTGACCCGGGAAGGCCTTGCAGGCTTCACGCACAAACGCCGGATCCTTCACCGCCGCCGTGCCGATGATGCACCAGCTCACCCCGGCCTTAACGTAGGCTTCAATAGTCTCGATCGAGCGAATGCCGCCGCCGATCTGGATCGGCAGATCCGGGTATTTGCGGGCGATGTTCGCGACCGCTTCGGCGTGGATCGGCGTGCCCTCGAAAGCGCCGTTCAGATCGACCAGGTGCAGGCGTCGGCAACCGGCGTCGACCCAGCGGGTGGCCATCTCGACCGGGTCCGAACCGAAGACGGTGGCGTCTTCCATCCGGCCCTGCAGCAGGCGCACACACTGGCCGTCTTTCAGATCGATGGCGGGGATGATCAGCATAATCGGGTGTCTCCTGCGGGGCGGCTCAGCGCTGGCCGTCCCAGTTCACGAAGTTTTTCAGCAGAGTCAGTCCGGCCGGGAAGCTTTTTTCCGGGTGGAACTGGCTGGCGAAGATGTTGTCGCGGTAGATCATGGCCGCGAAGGTGGCATCGTAGGTGCAACTCGCCGCCGTGTATTCCGGGTGGGCGTCCACACAATAGGAGTGCACGAAATAGAAGCGGTCGCCGGACTCGATACCGTGCAACAGCGGGTGGTCGATCTTCAGGTCGACGGTGTTCCAGCCCATGTGCGGGACTTTCATCGGCAGGCCCTTGTCGTCGACCGCGCCTTCGCGGAAACGGCGCACCTCGCCGTCGAAATGGCCGAGGCAGTCGATGCCGTTGTTCTCATGGCTGTGGGCCATCAGCGCCTGCATGCCAACGCAGATGCCGAGAAAGGGTTTGCCACTGGCGATGGCGTCCGCGACCACGGTGTCGACGCCCTGGCGGCGAATCTCGGCCATGCAGTCGCGAATGGCGCCGACGCCCGGCAACAGAATATGGTCGGCCTCGGCGATGCGATGCTGGTCGCCGGTGACTTCGATGCGAGTGTCGGGGGCGACGTGTTCCAGGGCCTTGGCGACCGAGTGAAGGTTGCCCATGCCATAGTCGATGACGGTCAGCAGTTTGCGACTCACGGGAAAACAGTCCTGTCAGCTGGGGGCGCGCGCAGCGCCCGGTCGGTGAAGATTCAGAGTACGCCTTTGGTGGACGGCGTGATGCCGGCCATACGGGCGTCTTCGGTCAGGGCCATACGCAGCGCGCGGCCGAACGCCTTGAAGACGGTCTCGACCTGATGGTGCGAATTCTTGCCCTTGAGGTTGTCGATGTGCAGGGTCACCCAGGCGTGATTGACGAAGCCCTGGAAGAACTCGTAGAACAGATCGACATCGAACCCGCCGACGCTGCCGCGGGTGAAGGGGACGTCGTATTCCAGACCCGGCCGGCCGGAAAAGTCGATCACGACCCGGGACAGGGCTTCGTCCAGCGGCACATAGCTGTGGCCGTAGCGGGTGATGCCTTTCTTGTCGCCGACGGCTTCGGCCATGGCCTGGCCCAGGGTAATGCCGATGTCTTCCGCGCTGTGGTGGTCGTCGATGTGGTTGTCGCCCTTGCAGACGATGTCCAGGTCGATCAGCCCGTGCCGGGCGATCTGGTCCAGCATGTGCTCGAGAAAGGGCATGCCGGTGTCGAATCGGGCCTGGCCGGTGCCGTCCAGGTTCACACTGACCTTGATCTGGGTTTCGGAGGTGTTGCGTTCAACCGTCGCTTGGCGACTCATAATAGCGGGACTCTCTGTCGGTCGTCTCTGTGATGGATGCTCTTGCGAAGGCGCATTATATCGGTATGCTCCGCCCCAAACCACCCACGGACCCGTTCGAGACACTTACATGCCGGTTTTTCTCAAACCCCTGACCCAACCCGACGACGCCGAAACAGTCGAACTGAACAAGCTGGCCGATGAGCAGGACGACCCGGTCTGGCGCGATGCCTGGAGGGATTGGTGTGCCGGCGACGCCGCCATGCGGCTGTGGGCGGGCTGGTTCAACGACCACATCGTCGGGGCGATTCTGACCCGCGACCGGTGCATCGAGGGGCTGGCCGTACGGCGTGTGACCCGGGGGCGGGGCGTGGCCACCCGCATGATGACCCTGTTGCTGGAGCAGGGTGACTGGACGGTCCATCCGGAAATAGCCGAGGCGAGCCGGTCGTTTATTCGCCGTCGTTTTCCGTGTCCCCCGCGGGACGGATGATGGCCCGGTTTTTCCCGCTGGATTTGGCGGCGTACATCGACTGATCGGCCAGGTTCAGTAACTGGTCGACGCTCGCGGGCGCACGCTCCGGCGAGGACTCGACAATGCCGATGGACACCCCCAGGCAATACTCCGGATCCAGATCCAGCACCTGTCCGGTGAATTCACGCAGTGACCGGTGGCAGTGTTCGACTGTGTCGAAACGTTCCAGCAGCCGCTTGGCCACTTGTTCGGCCTGGTCTCCGGATTGCCCCGGGAACAGAATGACGAACTCGTCGCCACCGAGTCGGGCGATTACATCCTCGGTCCGGGTGTGTTGGTCGAGCAGTTTGGCGAAGCCCCGCAGGACCCGATCCCCCAGGTTGTGGCCGAAGTTGTCGTTCAGGTATTTGAAGTTGTCCAGATCCAGAAACGCCAGACAGAACCGGTAGTTCCCGTGCCGCCGTACGCGCGCCAGTTCCTCTTCGAGGCGCGGGTAGAGCGCTTGGCGATTGATCAGCCCGGTGAGCATGTCGGTCGAGGACAGGTGCTGCAGTTCCCCTTCGTGCATCAGTCGCTGAATCGCCGCCGCCAGTTGGGCGGCCAGCATGACGCTGGTGCGCAGCACCGACTCGTCGAAGCCCCGGTTGCTGCGCGTCATCAACACCAGATCGCCGAAATCGTGGTGCGGCAGGGCGATGCTGTTGACGTAGACATACCCCTGTTCGAGTTCATCCAGTTCCAGATTGCGGACATTGCACAGCAGACGGCCCCGCGTGAGTTTTTGCAGCGCCAGTTTCTGGTGCAGTTGTTCCGCGGTACGCTGCGGCAGCCCCTGATGCACGAACAGGGGGCGAATGTAGGGCTGCTCGGTCAGTTCGAGAGCGACATAATCGCAATCCAGGTGGGCGGCGAGTTGGCGGCAGATGGTTTCGATCAGCTCGCGCACATCGGTGGCGGCATTGGCCTGGGCGCTCAGGTGCGACAGCAGCCGCGTATCGCGCACCCGCTGTTGCAGGGTCTCCAGTTCACCTTCCTGCTCGGCCGTGCGCAACAGAGACATGACATCCACCGGTTGGGCCGCAAGCATAACGGTGTCCCGTCCGGGGTAGGCCATCCAGTCGATCCCCACCGTCGGCGGTTTGATCGACAGGCGATCCGGACCGGCCGCGTATAGGGCGATGCTGGTCGGCGGCCCGGGCAGGTCGGCGTTGTTGACCAGCAGTTCGTCGAGCTCCGCCACCAGTTCATCGACCGCGTCATAGTCCGCTTCCGAGCGTGCGAAGTGCAGCTTCAGGCAGGCGTACAGCAAACGCCCCTTGTTGCTTAAATCGGGCCTGCGATGGGTCATCTCCAGCAGAGTGTGTTGGGCGAGCACGCTGTGGCCGAGGTAGAAGCGACACAGGGCCTGGTGCAGCAGCAGGTCGTCCAGCGTGTGGTAGGGCAGAACGTGGAACCCCCGGATGCGACACAGCCGGATGGCGGTGTTCAACAGACGCTGGCATTCCGGCAGGTTGCCGCCGACGAAATAGGTCCAGGCCAGGTTATTCAGTGTGGCAGCGACCTCGTTGTAATTGGCCGTCAGTTGCAGGCTCTGCAGGGCCTGATGAAAGGTATCGCGGGCCTCGGTCAGATCCCCCATCTGCAATCGAACATAGCCGATGGCGTTGAGCACCGGCACTTCATGCTCGGCCGAACGCAGGGGGCCGCTCAGCCTGAGTGCCAGATTCAGGCAGGTCAAAGCGCGCTGGTTGCGCTGATTGTTGGTCTGCAATACCGCCATGCTCTGCAGCAACTTGACCGCCGCGACCCGATTGCCCTGGCGTCGGGCCTGACGCATACCCGACAGCAAGGCCTTTCTCAGATACCGTTTTTCGGTCGCATTCAGGCGATCCTCCCAGCTCACCTGGGCGAACCGGAAGGCGTAGACGGTATCGTCGTTGTCCTCCAGAGGCAGCAGGGCTTCCAGCCGGTGCTGGTAGACTTCCGGCAGGCGCCGGTGTTGCTGAGCGTAGACCAGAGCCTGCAACAGCAACCATTCCCGTTCGCGCAGCAACCAGTCCGCACCCTTGTCCGGAATGTATTCCAGGGCTGTGCGCGCATGGGTCGCCATCTGCTGGGCATCGTCCAGGCGATGTTTGTAGAGCGCGCACCAGGACAGACGCAGGTAGGCATCGAACTGTCGTTCATGATCCTGGCGCTGACGGGCGACCTCCAGCAACTCGTTGAGTACCGAAATCGCCGCGTTGTATCGGTCGGCGTAAAACTGGGCTTCGGCCTCCAGCAACATCAATTCGTCACGATGTTCATCGACCAGCAGAATCTGGCGCTCATCGAGCATCAGGCCGACCTGGTCGCACAGGTCCAGAGTCTCGCTGCGACACAGCAGGACGTGGTTTTCCAGCGCCTGCTGGATGAGGTTGGGAATGCTGTAGGTGTCGATCGACCGCTGGCCCGGCCAGTTCACGGGGTGACGGTCCAGGTCCGGCGCCAGGTCGATCAACCAGGGTGGGTCGTACTGGTCGTCGCCGACCCAGCGATAGTGCGGCAAGCCGTCTTCGTCGTGCTGGTTCAGTCGTTCCGGGTCGCTGGCGGCCAGTATCAGAAACTGTTTGGGCAACGTCTGACGGGTGCGTTCAAGCAGCAACTGCAGCGATGGGCTGGCGAAGTGGTAGTTGGCGATGGCGACCATTACCGGCCGTTGCCGGGTTAGATCGGCGATCAGGTCCAGCAGGTCCTGTTCCAGACTGATCGAATGCTGGACCACCTGGTCCTTCAGCCGCAGTGCGGGACGTCGCACGTAGCGATCGTCCAGTATTTGTCGCCAAATGGCGCGATTAGGCGGGTAAACGTCGACTTCGTCGAGCCAGCGATCGCAGTCGTCCACGCCACACCGGTCGTAGAGGTCGCGCAGGACGTCGATCAGCGGGTAATAGCCGAGCAGGGCCGCATCCGGACCGAGTTGGAAATAATAGGGATGTGCCTCGATCGTCCCCGCGAATTCCTTGACCAGGGTGCCGAAGCGCTGCCCGCCGGAATCGGCGAAGAGCAATATTTGACCGCTGTCGCTCAACGTCTGTTGCCAGGCGTTTTGCAGCAGCCTCAGCGGGAAACTGCGATTCATAACACGTCACATCCTGGTGTTCCGGCCTTGGAATGAAGGGTTTCCGATCAGTGGGCATGCGCTTGCAGTATAAACCAATTAAGCGCTTTAAGCAGATCGGGTGATCCGGGCTGGAACCCAGCGCACATTTCAACCGGACAATTCATCTCGCCTCCTGACAGGCAATTCAAAAAGCCATGCACCAATATGGTTCGCTATTCCTGTCATATGGTCCAAAATAGTGCAAATCAACGATTGAGAGCCCTGAAATCGTGCATGAAGGCCGCGTCATCCATGGCCTGCTTCTTGCGTACCACCCTGCAGTACCCCGGCGAACGGCGCCGGCTCTGCGGGAGGCTCATGCATCGATTTTCATCTCTCCCGGGATCACAGGACACTATTTGTGACAGACACCGATTTTTACCGCCAGTTGGTCGACCATCAGTTCACCGCGGTGATCCAGCTGGACAGCAAACTGATCGTCGAACACGTCAACCCGTCGGCCGAGTTGCTGTTGATCCGCTCGGGCAAGCAGATCGTCGGTCAAGCGTTTTACAGCCTGTTCGTCAATCCGACCGAGATCCGGGAGGTGTTGACGGCGGCGATCGACGACGGCACCACACTGTCGGTGCGTTCCGCGCAATGGCAGCTGGTGCACCGGGAACTGCTGACGCTGGATTTCATGGTCACGCCCTATGTGAAAGCGGGCGACCTGCACCTGATCGTCGAAATGCTGCCGGCGGACCGGGCCATGCGCATCAGCCGGGACGAAGGGCTGATCGAGCAAACCGAAACCACCCGACATCTGGTGCGCGGCGTGGCCCACGAAATCAAGAACCCGCTAGGCGGTATTCGCGGCGCGGCCCAGTTGCTGGCGTCCGAATTGCCGGACGACGCGTTGCGCGAATACACCCAGGTCATCATCGAAGAGGCCGACCGATTGCGCAACCTGGTCGATCGGATGCTGGGCAGTCACCAAGTCCCCAAGATGACCTCGGTCAGTATTCACCAGATCACCGAACGGGTGTTTTCGCTGCTCAAGGTAGAAGCCGGCGACCAGATCCAGGTGCTGCGGGATTACGACCCGAGTATTCCGGACTTGAACGGAGACGAGGCTCAGCTCATCCAGGCGGTGCTCAACGTCGCCCGCAATGCGTTGCAGGCGCTGATGGAGAACCCGGTTGAACACCCGACCATCACGCTGCGCACGCGTACGGTGCGCCAGTTCACCATCCGCCAGCATCGTTATCGACTGGTGGTCAAACTGGAAGTGATCGACAACGGCCCGGGCATTCCCCGGGAAATGATGGAAAAAATCTTTTACCCCATGATCTCCGGTCGACCGTCCGGTACCGGACTGGGTCTGTCCATCGCCCAGCAGATCGTGCATTACCACCGGGGTGTCATCGAGTGTGACAGCCGCCCCGGCGAAACCGTATTCAGCGTTTATTTACCTTTGGAGGGTGCTCATGACTCGGGCTAACCGTGTATGGATTGTCGATGATGATCGCTCGATTCGATGGGTGCTGGAACGCGCCTTCGACAAACAGGGCATGGAATGTCGCAGCTTCGAAACCGGCGAGTCCCTGCTGCGCAAGCTGGACCAGGAACCGCCCGACGCCATCGTCAGCGACGTGCGCATGGAAGGTATGGACGGGCTGGAACTGCTCAGCCGCATCCATGACCGGCACCCCAACCTGCCGGTGATCATCATGACCGCGCATTCGGACCTGGACAGCGCGGTGGCGTCTTTCCAGGGCGGCGCTTTCGAATACCTGCCCAAACCGTTTGACGTGGACGAGGCGGTCTCGCTGGTACTGCGCGCCATCGAACACACCCGCCAGAAACAGGCCTCGGCCGAACCGGCCGAAGCCCCCAAGAATACCGAGATCATCGGCGAAGCGCCGGCGATGCAGGAAGTGTTTCGGGCGATCGGCCGGTTATCGCAATCCAACATCACGGTACTGATCAACGGCGAGTCCGGCACTGGCAAGGAGCTGGTCGCGCATGCGCTGCACCGTCACAGCCCGCGCCGCGAACACCCCTTCATCGCCCTGAACATGGCGGCCATTCCGCGCGACCTGATGGAGTCCGAACTCTTCGGTCACGAGAAGGGGGCCTTCACCGGCGCCCAGGGTCAGCGCCGGGGCCGGTTCGAACAGGCCGATGGCGGCACCCTGTTTCTGGACGAGATCGGCGACATGCCGGCGGAAACCCAGACCCGGCTGTTGCGCGTGCTCGCCGACGGCGAATTCTACCGTGTCGGCGGTCATACCTCGGTCAAGGTGGACGTGCGCATCATCGCCGCGACCCACCAGAACCTCGAAGACCTGGTGAAAGAGGGGCGTTTCCGGGAGGACCTGTTCCACCGCTTGAACGTGATTCGCATTCACCTGCCGCGCCTGGCCGACCGTCGCGAGGACATCCCGCGTCTGCTGCATTTCTTCCTGCACAAAGCCGCCGACGAGCTGGATGTCGAGCCCAAGGTACTGAAGCCCGATACCGAAGCCTACCTGAGCCGACTGGACTGGCCCGGCAACGTTCGTCAACTGGAGAACACCTGCCGCTGGATCACCGTCATGGCCTCCGGCCGCGAGGTCCTGGTGTCGGACCTGCCGCCGGAACTGCTCGACGAGGCCCAGGCGCCGGTGGCGAGCGAAAACTGGGAGCAGGCCCTGCGCAACTGGGCGGATCGTGAACTGGCCCGGGGCGAGCGGCGCTTGCTCGACAGCGCCGTGCCGAGCTTTGAGCGGATCATGATCGAAACCGCGCTGAAGCACACCGCCGGCCGCCGGCGCGACGCCGCCGAATTGCTCGGCTGGGGGCGCAACACCTTGACCCGGAAGATCAAGGAGTTGGGAATGGAGACTGAGTCGGTGGCCGAAGAGGAGGATTGACGCAGCTGTCTGCCGCAAATGAGTAGGTTGGATTAGCGAAGCGTAATCCAACAATCCAATCGTGACGACATCCTCGCCTGGAACCCAGCGTCGGATTACGCCTTTGGCTAATCCGTATATGGTCTCCTCCCCGTTTGCAAGGCCTCAGTGCTCGATGTCAGGGACAGGTTTACGTCCGTATATCCGGCCTGTTTCACGAGGCGGCTTTGTCGCCTCTGGCCTTGATGGAAGATCCGCGCCTGCCGTCCTCATCGACCTAACGGCCTCCAGGGCCCTCGGATTAGTCAGGTTTTCGGCAGGCCGGTCTGACCTGTTGTGCCATCGATCGCTGTGACCCTCGCAACCCGCGGGAAGGCTATCCTCCGTTAATCGTCTACTTTATGTCGCTCGCTTGTTCGACTCGCTCCCTGATCAACTTATCCAGCCAGTCGCTCCTCAATCGGCCGGTACCGCTCGCCTCGGGCGATGATCACCCAAGCCATGCGGACCAACTTGTTTGCCAACGCCACCGTGGCCTTGTTGAACCCCCGCTGCGCTTTAACCCTCTGAACCCAACGGCTGAGCGGATCGCTTTTCCGGTCAACCCGCGACACCACCGCTCGTGCCCCGTGAACGAGTTGAGCCCGGACGTAGGGGTCGCCCCGCTTGCTGATCCCCAGCAGGAGCTCCTTGCCCCCGGTACTGTTCTGCTTCGGCACCAGCCCTAGAGCGGCGGCTGCATCCCGACCCCGGTGGAACTGATGACCATCGCCCATCCAGCTTTTGAGCACGCTGGCCACCATTGGGCCGACCCCCGGCAGCTCGTCCAGACGCTGGCAGACCTCGTCCTCCTTAGCCAGTCGTTCCACTTCCCGGTCGTACCAAGCCAGCTCCTCTTCTGCGTCCAGAAAGCGCTGGTACTGACGATGCAGCAACTCCCGAGCCCGGGCACTCAGCCCATTCTCGGCATCTTCCAGCGCCAGGGGCAACTCCTGGCGCAGCGCCGTTATCCCCTTGGGAATGATGACACCATACTCGGCCAGCAACCCTCGCAAGCGGTTGCTCATCCGGGTTCGTTCGTTGCTCACGCTTCGACGCAGTTTGTGCAACATCTGCACGTCCTGCTGCTCGACGCTTTTGATCGGCACCGGACGGATTCGACGGTGTTCGCAGGCCTCGGCAATCGCCATGGCGTCGTTGTAGTCGTTTTTCTGGCCCCGAAGGTAACCCTTGACGTGCTGGGGCGGCAGCAGCACCACCTCATGTCCCCGCGCCTGTATCTGACGGGCCCAGTAGTGGGATCCGCCGCAGGCCTCCATGGCGACGGTGCAAGGGGTCAGTTTCGAAAGCTGGTTCAGCAACTGCTTGCGGCGCACCTTGCGCTTCCAGCCACACTGGCCCTTCGGACCCAGCGCGTACAGCGCAAACTCATTCTTTGCGAGGTCAATGCCAATAGTTGTAACCTTTGCCATGGTCTCCTCCCACTCATCTCAGATAGGAATTTACTCCTTCCCTATCTTGGCGCATCGCGACGCCGATTAAGAGGGGAGGAGACCATCTCATCGACCTACTACCGATTCTGGCCCAACTTCCCTCTGAAACAATCTCTTTCCCCCAATTCACTGGATCCCTACCGGGCTAGGCCATAAAATAGCCGGCCAAACCCGCCCCTGGACCATTGGGAGTCGCAATGTCTGATATCAAGAAAGTGGTGCTGGCCTATTCCGGAGGTTTGGATACCTCGGTCATCGCCAAGTGGATCTCTGAAACCTATAACTGCGAAGTCGTCACCTTCACGGCCGATCTCGGTCAGGGTGAGGAAGTCGAGCCGGCGCGCGCCAAGGCGCAAGCCCTGGGGATCAAGGAAATCTACATTGAGGATCTGCGCGAAGAGTTCGTGCGCGACTATGTGTTCCCGATGTTCCGCGCCAACACCATCTACGAAGGCGAATACCTGCTCGGCACCTCCATCGCCCGGCCGCTGATCGCCAAGCGTCTGGTTGAAATCGCCAACGAGACCGGCGCCGATGCCATCTCCCACGGCGCGACCGGCAAGGGCAACGATCAGGTTCGCTTCGAACTGGGCGCCTACGCACTGAAACCGGGGGTGAAGGTCATCGCCCCGTGGCGGGAGTGGGATCTGAACTCCCGCGAGAAGTTGATGGCCTATTGCGAAGACCACAACATCCCGGTCGACTTCAACAAGAAAGGCAAGAAGTCTCCCTACTCGATGGACGCCAACCTGCTGCACATTTCCTACGAGGGCGGCATCCTGGAAGATCCCTGGGCCGAGGCCGAGGAAGAAATGTGGCGCTGGTCGGTCAGCCCGGAAACGGCGCCGGATCAGCCGACTTACCTGGAATTGACCTACGAGAAAGGCGACATCGTCGCCATCGACGGCAAGCCGATGACCCCGGCCGAGGTGCTGACCTACCTGAACAAGGTAGGCGGCGACAACGGTATCGGCCGTCTGGACATCGTCGAGAACCGCTACGTAGGCATGAAGTCGCGCGGCTGCTATGAGACGCCGGGGGGCACCATCATGCTGAAGGCGCACCGTGCGATCGAGTCGATCACGCTGGACCGCGAGGTGGCCCACCTGAAAGATGAGCTGATGCCGAAATACGCGGAAGTCATTTACAACGGTTACTGGTGGAGCCCGGAGCGCCGGATGCTGCAGGAGATGATCGATGCGTCCCAGGAGACGGTGAACGGTAAGGTTCGCCTGAAACTCTACAAGGGCAATGTTATCGTCGCCGGTCGTCAGTCGGACGATTCCCTGTTCGATGAAAGCATCGCGACGTTCGAGGACGATGCGGGTGCCTACGATCAGAAAGACGCCGAGGGCTTCATCAAGCTCAACGCCCTGCGTATGAGAATTGCCGCCAGTAAAGGGCGTAGTCCGCTCAAATAAGCCGACTCTGTGGTTTCTCTGGGAGTGGTTGAATTGGCATAGGTGCCAGTCGTTCGTGGTTGATGCCGGGCGCGCTCCTTCCGGGGTCGCCGTGGATACGTCCATGTAGGCTAGGCCACAGGATATGAATCCCATCCATGGGATTCACCCTTCGGGCTCGCTTCGCTCATGCTAAAACGCTCCCGGCGTTTTAGTCCATGCTGTGGACACCCCTCCACGAGCACCCCAGGCACCGACCACTCGCGTCGGTGCCTCCATTCCCATCCGTATTCCAGACATACAAAAAAGCCAGCAATGCTGGCTTTTTTGTATTTATGGACTTCGGAAGTGGCACGTCAGGAGGTGGCGAGGAGGCCGGGTGTTCCCCTCAGGGGATGTCCGCAGCAGGACGCTGCGGTCAAGCCTACATGGACGTATTTACGGCGACCCCTGAGGGGAATACCCGGCCTCCTTGCCTTGGCAGCATGCCCTAACAAACCACAGTCCCAAAAAGAGCACCGCCAGGTGCTCAGTATTTGGGTCAGTTGGGATTGCCATTCAGGTAAATATCGGTGTCCCGATTGCACAGTCGGCCGATCCAGATGAAGAAGACCCAGACCAGGGCGCCGAAGGGTAGGTAGCCGTAGTAGCCCAGCAGCGGCATTTCCGAGTAGATGTGGATGACGTTGACGTAGGGAATGTCGTATATCCAGTAGTTCGGGTTGGTCGGGTAACCGATGCTCGGGTTTTCACTGCCGTGGTTCCACATTTCCCACAAGAAACCGTTAAACAGCGACGACACCGCGATCAGGATGCCTGGTGCCCAGTTGCCCTGGGTCAGGCTGGTAAACGGGTTCCAGACGTTGAGGCGGAGCAGGGTGCCGGTGAGGACCGCCATGGGGCCGATCCAGATCGCCCAGAAGAAGGGGCGTGGCCAGAACACCATGACGACTGTGATGGCCAGGCCTCCCCAAATCAGCAGGTTGGCCGGCAGGGGAAGTTTCCAGCCATTCTGATAACGGGCGACCAGTTTGGGAAAGGAATTGAGCAGGCTGAACCATTCGAAAATGGCGGGCCAGACGGTGGTGTAGGCGATCAGGAACAGGATGACGATCAGGCTGTGGGGTAGCTCGCTCATATGGCCGTTCGGGTAGTACCAGTTGGCCAGGACGAAGTAGTCGTAGTATTCGAAATAGAGCCAGCCGCCGACGGAAATGAGCAGGCAGAACACGAACATCGCCGGTTTGGTGGCGATGTAGGACTTGCCGTTGTTGCGGTGATAGACGATGCCGTCGAGCATGACGATAAAGCCCCACCACATCGGGCTGAAGGCGAAATAGACCAGACCGCCGACAAAGGTGGGGCGTGCCCACATGATCCACCAGAACACGAGCATGAACACCGCGCCGACCCAGGTCCACCAGGGCAGTGGTTTGGTTGGCGTCGGCGCGGCCGGTGTGGCGCCCTGGAAGCCGAAGAGTTTCGGGAACAGGATCAGCGCCGTGACGATCAGTGCGAGCGTACCGATGATAATGAAGGCGAGCAGGCTGAAGCCGGGTGTGCCACCCACTTGTTCCGGCGGGAACACCCACATGCCGGGAGGCTGATGAGTGCCGGGGTAGGCGAACCAGGCGGCGATAAGCGGGACAATGAGGGTGAGGAGAAACGGCCAGAGCAATGGCCACTTGGGTGTTGGAGTCATAGGCGAGCATTCCTTTTTTGTGGTTTTTATTTACTCAAGATTCCGAGCCCACAGGGAGCTAGTACCGGCCGCCGGTGCGGGTTCCCGGCACCACGCGGAATTTTGTGTTACAAGACGATTCGTTCCGATCGGGAATCGACTTTGTCCGACCATTTCAGCAGCATGGTTTTCAGATCGTCCAGCCGAATCGGTTTGACCAGAACGTCATCCATGCCGGCCTCCAGACAGTCCTCCAGGTCATGGTCCGAGGCATTGGCGGTGAACGCGATGATCGGATTCGGGTAGCCGTTGCGTCGTAATTCACGGGTCGCTTCCAACCCGTCGATGATGGGCATTTGAACATCCATCAACACCATGTCGGGCATTTCCTGCTGTATCCGGTGCAGGGCTTCCCGGGGATGCTCGTACCCCGAACACTGAACCTCCAGTCGCTTCAGCATGCCCAGCAGCACCTTCAAATTGACGGTATTGTCATCGACCGCCGCGATGCGCAATTGCGACAGCAACAGGTTCTGATCTTCCTGTTCAGAGAGCACATCGGACGGGTGAGTCAGTCGATGGAGCTGGGTGCGTGCGTAGGGCAACAGGTCGATGTCCAGATTTCGGTCGTGCCGGTATTCGGAGTGGTTGAACCGATTGACCAGCCAGTGCACGGCCTGGCCCGAATGGAAGGCGCGAGCCAGTGTTTCATCGTATTGATCGGCGATCACCAGCCAGGCTTCCGGTGTTTTCGGCAGTCCTTCCGCCAGAGCTTCATGCTTGGACAGCATCAAGGTGACATCGACATTCTGCCGCGCCAGGTCCTGTTTGAGAATGGTGGCGTAGTCCTCTTTATCACAGACCAGACCGGCCACTCGATTAGGCAGGTTCGGCAGGCGCCACTCGCCGTTCATCTGCAATTGGAAATGAAAACGGCTGCCCTCACCATAGCGACTGCTGACTTCCAGTCGACCGCCCATCAAACGCACCAGCTTGGACGCGATTTGCAACCCGAGACCCGTGCCGCCGTATTTGCGGGCTATGGAGGCATCGGCCTGGGTAAAGGCGGAAAATACCGTGTGCAGTTTGTCGGTTTCGATGCCGATGCCGGTGTCGCTGACTTCGAAATACAGGTGATGTTCGTCCTGCCGGCGAACGATCAATCGAACGTCACCCTGCTCGGTGAATTTGAAGGCATTACTGAGCAGATTGGCCAATACCTGCTTGAGACGGTTTTCGTCGCCCACCAGCCGGTTGGGAACATCCGGAGCGATGTCGATCAGGAATCGTACCCGGTCGCGCTGGAAAGAGTTCTTGTAAATGCTGCTCAGATCGTCGACGGCTTCGTCCAGATCGAAGGATTCCTGTACCAGAGTGAGCTGGTCCGCGTTCATCTTGGCCAGGTCGAGAATGTCGTTGATCAGGTAGAGCAGGAAGTTCGAGGAAGCGTGTATCGCCTCGATGTGGCGGCTGATCTTGGACGGCAACGGATGTTGCGTCACCAGTTCCACCGAGCCCTGTATCGCGTTCAGTGGCGTGCGCAGTTCATGGCTGACATTGGCCAGAAAACGCTCCTTGGTTTCCAGCGCGTGGTTGGCCGCGAGCAAGGCTTCCTGAGTGGCATAAAGGCCGGCTTCCTTTTCGCGGTAGACCATACCCACCTGGTGGCTGATCACCAGCGACAGCAGGATCACCTCGACCGCGACCGCGAACAGGCCGAGATGCTCGATGAACAGCGTGTCGGCGATGGGCAGGGTCGATGCGCGTATGGAGATCAGCGCCGGCACGACAAAAGCAATGTTGGCGATGAGGTAAAAACGCGCTGTTCGATTGCCCTGAATCACCCTGACCACGCCCGCCGTAAACCCGTAGAGGGCGAAGACGCCGACGCCGATACGGTCCAGTTCAAGCGACCAGTGCGGTTGCACCAGAGCGATGATCCAGAACAGCATGAACAACGATATGATGCCGCAGCCGGTGTAGAACAGAATCCGGGAGGTGTGCCGGTTGATGTTCAGCAACACCATCACAAACGCAATGTACGCGGTGTTGGAGAACAGGATGGGCACGCTGATCAAAAAGAACTGGTGAATGCCGAACAGATCGCTGGCCACCAGCAGCGCGGCGCTGTTGTACAGCAGGTTGCCAGCGATGAAAACGGCGTAGAGTAGATCGCCGATGCGCCCCCGGCTGGTGCCGAGCACGATGTAATAGAAGCCCAGCGCGAAAAAGATCCCCATGCCCGCCATGGTCACGGCATTGCCGACCTTGATCGATTGCTGGTAGCGGGTCGGTTCGAACAGGGTCGGCTCCGGTTGAGCCAGGAAGAACGGGCTGTCGAGCCGTGTGATGATCTGGTACTGTCCCGCCGGCAGCGTCAATGTTCGCCCGTGACGCAGGAAGTAGGGATTCGGCGTGGTGTTCTGGATGCCACCTTCCAGTTGTGCGATGACCCTCCCGTCGGCATCGAGCACCCAGTGTTCGAACTGACCGATGACGGAGGAATTGCGGAAATCGATGACATACTGGCTGAATCGATCCGTCGAAACGGTCATCAGGTGCCAGAAAACGCCACCGCTCAGGGCGACGCCTTCTTCGGCCAAGCGCTCGGTGATCTGTGTCCTGTCCAGTTGTTCGGGTTGCCAGCTGTCGGGAAGGTCGAGCCAGAATCGCTCGGATACCGGTGAAGGGGTCTCGGCCCAGGCTGGTGCGAGGAGCAGGCAAAAGACCATCAGGATGGATGCCAGGCCAGTGAAGACGCTTGATAATGCTCTCATGCTCAATTCGGATACCAGGGTTGGAAACGTTTCAAGTGCCCTCACCGGTTGTTTGCACTCAGGGCCAGCCGCAGGGCATACAGATACCATGTTTACGGACAATCAACAAATTATTGACACTGGCTGGGCCGCTGCAAGCGCCTGTATTCCCGTCCTTTTCGGGTCCGGTGGGCCGACATGAACTGCCCGCTGTGTGGTGCATCCGAGGCCGATCATTGGCACCACAGGTCCGGTCGTGACTACTGGTGTTGCCGGACCTGTCGACTGGTGTTCGTCCCCGAGGACCAGCATCTGAGCCCCGAACGCGAAAAAGCCGAATACGACAAGCATGACAACGACGTAACGGACACGGGCTATCGCCGTTTTCTGTCTCGCACCTTCGACGCGGTCGTCCGGGCTGTGGCGCCCGACGCGAACGGACTCGATTTCGGCTGTGGTCCGGGCCCGGCTCTGGCCATGATGCTGGAAGACGCCGGTCATCCCACCGCCTTGTACGACCTGTATTATCACCCGGATGAAAGCGTCTGGGAGCGTCGTTACGACTTCATCACCCTGACCGAGGTGATCGAACACCTCGCCCGGCCGGATGCGGTATTGCCGCGCTTGTTTCGCCACCTGAAACCAGGCGGTTACCTGGTGATTCAGACCCAGCGGGTACTGAACCCGACGGCTTTTAGGCAGTGGCGATACATTCACGACCCCACCCACATCGCCTTTTACTCCGAATACACTTTTCAGTGGCTGGCCCGTTGGCTGGGCAGTGATCGGCTCGAGTTTCCCGACCGGGACGTGGCGCTGTTGCGTAAGCCCGTACCGGCCGATTAACAGACTCTTTAAACACAGTACGACGACAAGTTCGCGGAACCCCGAGAAGCGTGCTAGTCTGATTTCCGCAGGATAGCAGGGAGTCGGAGAGCCCCTCCGGGCGGTGCCGACCGCCTTGCGACAATAAAAACAAAGTAATGGGAGACCTCAATGAAAACATCTACTTTGCTTGCCTCTACTGTATTGGCCTCCGGCCTGATCGCCGGTCAGTCCATGGCCGGTGAAACCGTCGACTCCGTTCGTGACAAAGGCTACGTCCAGTGCGGCGTGAAC
>NZ_BMXR01000001.1:0-604630 GCF_014651855.1 Saccharospirillum salsuginis | reverse complement strand
GGCTTCTCCGCCGCCACCGGCGGTGAATGGGAAGGTCTGGACGTGGACGTCTGCCGCGCCGTGGCCGCCGCCATGTTCGGCGACGCCGACGCCGTTCGCTTCACTCCGCTGACCGCCGCCCAGCGCTTTACCGCGTTGCAGTCCGGCGAAGTCGACGTGCTGTCCCGGAACACCACCTGGACCACCACGCGCGACACCAGCCTGGGCCTGAACTTCGCCGGTATCAACTACTACGACGGTCAGGGCTTCATGGTGCGTAAGGACCTGGGTGTCACCAGCGCCAAGCAGTTGAGCGGTGCCGCCATCTGCGTCGAGCCGGGTACCACCACCGAGCTGAACCTGGCGGACTACTTCCGCGCCAACAACATGGACTTCGAGCCGGTGGTTATCGAAAACACCACCGAAGTGACCGCGGCCTTCTTCTCCGGTCGTTGCGACGTCTACACCACGGATGCCTCCGGTCTGGCGTCGGCGCGTAACGTCTCCGCCGAGAACCCGGAAGACTACGTGATCCTGCCGGAAATCATCTCCAAGGAACCGCTGGGCCCTGTGGTCCGTCACGGTGACGACGAGTGGCTGGACATCGTCAAATGGTCGCACATCGCCATGATCCAGGCTGAAGAGTTCGGCATCACGTCCGACAATGTCGACGACATGATGGACACCGACAACCCGGGCATCAAGCGCTTCCTGGGCGTCACGCCGGGCATGGGTGAAGCTCTGGGTCTGGACGAGAAGTGGGCTTACAACATCGTTAAGCAGGTGGGTAACTACGGTGAATCCTACCAGCGTAACGTCACCGAGAAGCTGGGTCTGGAGCGTGGTCTGAACGCGCTGTGGACCGACGGTGGCCTGATGTACGCCTTCCCGATCCGTTAAAGACGGGCAGCAAACGGAAAGGCCCTTCGGGGCCTTTCCCCTTCGCCCGGTCTTTGGATTGCGTGACATCACAGCGGTGCCATCGTGCATCGACCCGGGCGGTACTGTGGCTAAACTTTCACGGAGATCCGGGGAATGAGTTCAACACAGTCTTCCTCCAGCGGTACCCAACCTTTACTGGCACTGATCTACGATAAAACCTTCCGCTCCATTCTCTATCAGGTTCTGGTGTTCGGCGGCGTCTTTCTGCTGGGCTGGTATCTGGTCAACAACACCCTAACCAACCTCGAACAACAGGACATCGCCACCGGTTTCGGCTTTCTCGAACGCGAGGCCTCCTTCGGCATCAGCGAAAGTGTCATCGAATACTCTCCGGCGGACACCTACGGTCGCGCCCTGGTGGTCGGCATCCTCAATACCGTCAAAGTCTCCGCCCTGGGTATTTTCCTCGCCACCATCCTGGGCACCCTGATCGGTATCGGGCTGGTGTCGCCGAACTGGTTATTGCGCTTTATGGGCAAAACCTACATCGAAACCTTCCGCAACGTCCCCTTGTTGCTGCAACTGTTCTTTTGGTATTCCGTCGTCACCAATGCGTTTCCGGGCCCCCGACAGGCGTTGAACCCTATGGCCGGTGTCTTCGCGTCCAATCGTGGGCTTTATCTTCCGGTACCGGCGGACCATCCCGCCTGGACGGCGGCGCTGATCGCCTTGATTCTGGGGTTGATCGGCGCTTTTCTGGTCCGCAAATGGGCGCTGAAACGACTGGAAGCCACCGGCGAGGTTTTCCCCTACCTCAGCGCCGGCATCGGTGTCGCCATCGGTCTGCCGATCCTGGCCTGGCTGGTATTCGGTGCGCCGACAGAGATGAACACACCCTCGTTGCAAGGGTTCAACTTCCAAGGCGGTATCAGTCTCTCGCCCGAATTCTTCACCTTGTTGCTGGGGCTGACGATCTACACCGCGACCTACATCGCCGAGATCGTACGTTCCGGTATTCAGTCGGTGCCCAAGGGGCAGAGCGAAGCCGCCACCTCCCTGGGCCTGAAGCCGAGTTGGGTCATGCGCCTGATCATCCTGCCGCAGGCCTTGCGCGTCATCATTCCACCGATGACCAACCAGTACCTCAACCTGACCAAGAACAGTTCACTGGCGGTGGCCATCGGGTATCCGGATCTGGTCTCGATCTCCAACACCACGATGAACCAGACCGGCCAGGCGGTCGAAGCGGTGACGATCTTCATGACCATCTATCTCAGCATCAGTCTGCTGATCTCGTTCTTCATGAACTGGTACAACAAGCGCATGGCGCTGGTGGAGCGTTGAGATGACGAATTTGATCCCGAACCAGAACCGTCCCACCACCGGCTCCGCCACGCATCGCAGTTGGCGCTGGGTGCGCGAGAATCTGTTCTCCACGCCGTTGAATTCGGTCATCACCATATTCTGCCTCTACATCATCTGGCAGGTGTTGAGTACCGTCGTGGGCTGGGCGCTGATCAATGCCAGTTTTGCCTCAACCAAAGACGCCTGCGAAGCCGTCAGCGGTGCCTGCTGGGCCTATGTCCATCAAAACTATCGCTTCGTGCTCTTCGGCACCTACCCGCTCGATGAACAATGGCGCTCCGTCCTGGGGTCCGTGATGCTGATCGTGGGGATGCTGGTCAGCATGAACCGCCGGTTCTGGAGCCCCTGGCTCGCGCTGGCCTGGCTGGTCTGGCTGGCGCTGCTCTACATCATTCTGGCGGGCGACGTCTTCGGTCTGACCCGGGTCGACAGCGCGCAATGGGGCGGTTTGACCCTGACGCTGCTGCTGGCCGTGGTCGGCATCGGTTTCGCGGCACCCCTGGCTCTGTTGCTGGCACTGGGGCGGCGTTCCGAGATGCCTTTCGTTAAAGTGGTGTGTGTGGTCTTCATCGAAGTCTTCCGCGGCGTACCGCTGATTTCGGTGCTGATCATGGCCTCGGTCATGTTCCCGCTGTTCCTGCCTGAAGGCGTGACCATCAACAAGCTCCTGCGCGCCCAGGTCGGCATCATCTTCTTCCAGGCGGCTTACCTCGCCGAGGTGTTTCGCGGCGGGATGCAGGCCATCCCGTCCGGGCAATATGAAGCGGCCGATTCGCTCGGGCTCGGTTATTGGCAGAAGATGGGCAAGATCATTCTGCCCCAGGCGTTGCGACTGGTGATTCCGCCGACCATGAGCACCTTTATTTCCCTGCTCAAGGACACCTCGCTGGTGGTCATTATCGGCCTGTTCGATCTGCTGGGGGCAACCAAGTCCGCGATCAACGACCCGGCCTGGCGCCAGCAATTCATCGAGGGCTATGTGTTCATCGCCCTGATCTTTTTCTGTTTCTGTTTCTTCATGTCTCGCTACAGCCTGCACCTGGATCGCGAACTGAAGAGAGGCATGTAACCCGAGGAGTTCAGCATGAGTGAACAAAACCGACTGTCCGACCGTGAATCGGTGATCCAGGTCACCAACATGAACAAATGGTTCGGCGACTTTCACGTCCTGCGCGACATCAACCTGGACGTGAAACAGGGCGAACGCATCGTGATTTGCGGGCCTTCCGGGTCCGGCAAATCGACCATGATCCGCTGTTTCAACCGACTGGAGGAACACCAGCAGGGCAACGTCATCGTCAACGGTGTCGAGCTGACCGACAACGTCAAGAACATCGAAGTGATCCGCAAGGATGTCGGCATGGTGTTCCAGCACTTCAATCTGTTCCCGCACCTGACGGTGATCCAGAACCTGACACTGGCGCCGATGTTCGTGCTCAAACATCCGAAGAGGGAAGCCGAGGAAACGGCGATGAAGTACCTGGAACGGGTCAAAATCGCCGAGCAGGCGCAGAAATATCCGGGCCAACTCTCCGGCGGCCAGCAACAGCGTGTCGCCATTGCCCGCTCCCTGTGCATGAACCCCAAGGTCATGTTGTTCGACGAACCGACCTCGGCACTCGACCCGGAAATGATCAAGGAAGTGCTCGATGTCATGGTCGAACTGGCCGAAGAGGGCATGACCATGTTGTGCGTGACGCACGAGATGGGCTTTGCCAAACTGGTCGCCGACCGCGTGATCTTCATGGACGCCGGTCAGATCATCGAGCAGAACGAGCCGAATGAATTCTTCGACAATCCGAAGAACGACCGGACCAAACTCTTCCTCAGTCAGATTCTGGGGCATTGATCTTCAAGGAGGCCCCGCGACGGTCCGCCGACCGTTCCGGGGCGTGTCGGCCCAACCTGTTATGAATTCAACCCAGACATTGACCTTGCCGGACGGGCGCAAGGCACTTCAAAAGACCAACCACACCGCACCGGCCGGTTTCTTCGAAGCCGAGGCGGCGGGGCTGAGTGCGCTCGCGGACAGCGATTTTCGGATACCGGAGGTCATCGACGTAACCGACCGGAGCATTGTAATGGAGTACATCGAATCCGGTCGTCCCGACGCCGCGGCCTGGGAGGCCGCCGGCGAGGCGCTGGCGCGGTTGCATCGGCACTCACGGGATGAGTTCGGTTTTCACTGCGATACTTACTGCGGCGATTCCCACCAGGATAACCGCTGCCAGCGGGACGGTTTCCGGTTCTACCGCGAGCAGCGCTACGGACCGCAAATCCGTCGGGCCCGCGACGCCGGTCTGGTCGACCGGCACGAGGTCACGCAATTGGAGCGCATCGCCGAGCGCTTGCGGGACTGGGTGCCGGAGCAGGAACCGGCTCTGCTTCACGGTGACTTGTGGTCGGGGAACCTGATGTTCGACGAGCGGAAACGCCCGGTTCTAATCGACCCGGCGAGCTACCAGGGCTGGCCCGAGGCGGACCTGGCCATGACGCACGCGTTCGGTGGGTTCGATAAGCGGTTTTACCAAGCCTATGAGTCCGTGAACCCATTACCGGCCGGGTTCAGCGAACGGGTAGAGTTGTACAACCTGTACCACTGGCTGAACCACCTGAATCTGTTCGGTGGGATGTACCACGGCCAGGTGGCGGAGGGTATCCGTAGATTTGGCTCAGCATCCTGAATAAGTAGGGTGGGCACTGCCCACCATTAACGACCCGACCTACCCGACCAATACCGATTCATACGCAAACAACGCCGGCGCCCCACCGGTGTGTAAAAACAACACCCGCTCATCCGGGCTGATTTTTCCCAACCGGTAGTAATCGATCAATCCATTCATCGCCTTCCCGGTATACACCGGATCCAGCAAAATCCCCTCCTGTTCGGCCACCACCCGAACCGCCTGGCGCATGCCATCGGTGGCGACCCCGTAACCCGGGCCGACATAGCCGCCATCGGTCACGACCCGATCGCGGTAATCCAGCGGTGAACGATCCAGGGACTGATGCAGCCGCTGCGTCAGATCCAGCACCAGGGTGTGCTGGTCTTCCGTACTGCGGCTGACGCAAAAACCGAGAATCTCCGCGTTCACGTCATACAGCCGGGCGCCAACCAACAAACCGGCCTGGGTACCGGCACTGCCGGTGGCGAGCACGATGCGGTCGAATTCCACATCGGCGTCGTACTGCCACTGGGCGATTTCCTCCATGCAGCGCACATACCCCAGCGAACCGATCTCGTTGGAACCGCCGACGGGCACCACATAGGGCACCTCGCCCGCGTCCCGGTGCGCCTGGGCGCGTTGTTGCAGCAGCGCGTCCAGATCCTCGCCGGCCTGGGCCCGCGTGACGGCGGCGCCGAACAAATGATCCAGCAACACGTTGCCGCTGTGGTCGTACAGGGACTCGGGCGTACCGGCCACCGGTTCCAGCACCAGTTCGCACTGCAGCCCCAGCCGGGCCGCCGCAGCGGCCGTCTGGCGCGCGTGATTACTTTGCAGACCGCCCACCGTCAGCACCACGGTGGCGCCCTGATTCCGGGCATCCGCCATCAGGTATTCCAGCTTGCGGGTCTTGTTACCGCCCAGCCCCAGACCGGTGCAGTCATCGCGTTTGATGTAGAGATGCCGGGTACCCACCTGTTCACCCAGGCGATCCATCCGCTCAATGGGTGTCGGCGCATGCGCCAGAGAGAGACGGGGAATATCAGCTATGGCCATGTAACTATCGAACTATATTGCGAGCGTTAACGAAACTCTGTCGGATTTTCGCCAACAGGGCAAGCGTGTCCGCCCGCCGTCGACGGTTTACCGGCGCATATCGCGGCTGAGGGAGTTCAATTGAGAACTGGTCGACATAAATAGTGAGAAACGGCTACCGGTTGGGTAGCGATGCAGGCAGAATGCGTCGTCTTAAAAATAAGTCGATCGGTGACCCCGGGGCGCCCGAACCGCCTCCGAAACGGTCACACTACTGTCAGAGGAGATGTCCCACCATGCGATCCCGGGTGTTGAAATGGGTTCTGTTGTTGACCGTAAGTACCGCCGCCCTGGCCGAGAACCCATCGATGCGAATCGGCTGGGAAGACTGGCTGCCCTACCAATACCGTGACACCGCCGGCGAACTCACCGGGCTCGACATCGAACTAATGAACGCCATCGCCGAACGCGCCGGCTACAACCTCTTCTGGCACAAACTGGCCTGGAAAAAACACCTTTGGGAAGTCGCCGCCGGCAGCATCGACATCGCCCCCGGCGCCTCCAAAACGCCCGAGCGCGAAGAATACGCCCACTTCTCCGTACCCTACCGCACCGAACCGGTCAGCCTGATCACCGTCAAGGAAGCCAGCATCTCCGACCTGAACCGCGACACCCTGCTCTCGCTGCTCGACCGCGGCTTCACCATCGGCTACGTCACCGGCTACTCCTACGCCCCCTGGGTCAACGAACTGATCGACGCCGGCACCCCCGGCCTCAAAGCCGCCAAGAGCGAAGAATACCTCTCCGGCGCCCTGCTCGACGGCATCTTCGACGGCTTCTTCGCCGACGCCTTCTCCGCCGTCGCCAACCTCAAGGAAGCCCGCGAACAGCGCGGCGGCGACCAACTGATCTACACCTACACCCTCGAAGAAGCCGACATATACATGATGTTCAGCAAATTCGCCGTCGGCACCGACGTCGTCGACCGCTTCAACCAGACCATCACCGCCATGCACAACGACGGCAGTATCGACCGCATCGTCGCAGGTTACCTACAGTAGGGCAGATTCCCTCGGGGCTCGTCGGCATCGCGAGTCCCAGGTAGGGTGGGTCGGTCCGACGTTTCGGCTGCCCACCAAGAATGGTGCGTGTCGGCCTCCCTTTCATGGTGGGCGATGCCCACCCTACGAGTTCCAATGCGGGCTGATAGCATAGAATCACCAACCGTTATAATGCCTGAGCCTACCGGCCGCCAATCCCCGGCCGCTGCAGCGGGCCCTCCACCTCCTTGCGATGCGCCTTATTCCACAACGTCTCGATCAGCAGCAGTGTGAAATCCATCGCCACACCCGGCCCCTTCGCCGTAATCAGATGCCCGTCCACCTCCATCGGATTCTCCGTCACCGTCGTACTGGCCGGCGCCAACCCATCCAGCGCCGACGGAAAACACGTCACCGTCCGGTTCTCCAACACACCGGCCGCCGCCAACGCACGCGGCGCCGCACAGATCGCCGCCACCCAGCGACCGGCCTCAAACTGATTCTTCACCATATCCCGCAACACCGCGCTTTCCGCCAGATGATCCGCCCCCGGCCGGCCACCGGGCAACGCAATCATATCGAAGGTATCGTTCTTCACACACTCCAACACCGTATCCGGCAACATCCGCGCACCCCGACCGGCGGTCACCTCGCCCGGTTTCAACCCGGCGCGAACCACCTCGGCTCCGGCACGGACCAGCAGATCGGTAATGGTGATGGCTTCCAGATCCTCGCAGCCATCGGCGAGGGGGACGAGTACGCGTTTCATTGAAGCCTCCTATTGTTAAGAAACGGAATACAATGACCGGGAGCGGTATCCGGTTGTCAGATTACGCGCTGACGCGCTAATTCGACCTACTCATTCAGGAATAGGAAATGACGCCAAGCCACCGTTGGCCAGCGCCGGGTGCCGGGTAGACCTATTCGGGGATGTCGGCCGCCAGGACGGCGGCCGTCAAGCCCCCATGGACGGGTTCATGGCGACCCCGAATAGGTCTACCCGGCAGCCGGTGCGGGTTCCCGCCGCCATAGAATTTAGCCCAGGATCCAAATTACGCCTCTGTCCCAAGGCTTTGGGTGCAGTCGTTCAAATTCAACGCCCTGGCAGGATAGTCGAAATCCAGTCGCCGGTCGGTTATCCTGTGTCACCCGGGCTCCGCCCGGCACCCGTGACCTTTTCACCACTCTCACAACCGAACAGGAAACCGATGGACGCTACGTATTCCCCGGCCGCCATTGAGCGCCAAGTGCAGGACACCTGGAACGAAAAGCAGGTCTTCAAGGCCAAAGTCGACCCCGGTAAAGAGAAATTCTACTGCCTGTCGATGCTACCGTACCCCAGCGGCCGACTGCACATGGGCCACGTGCGTAACTACACCATCGGCGACGTCATCAGCCGCTACCAGCGCATGCTCGGCAAAAACGTCCTTCAACCCATGGGCTGGGACGCCTTCGGCATGCCCGCCGAAAACGCCGCCATCCAGAACGGCGTCGCCCCGGCCAAATGGACGTTCGAAAACATCGACTACATGCGCCAGCAGCTGAAAATGCTGGGCTTCGCCTACGACTGGGACCGCGAAGTCACCACCTGTACGCCCGAATACTACAAATGGGAACAGTGGTTCTTCACCCGCCTGGTCGAGAAAGACCTCGCCTACAAGAAAACCTCCGCCGTCAACTGGTGCCCGGTCGACCAGACCGTCCTCGCCAACGAACAGGTTCACGACGGCTGCTGCTGGCGCTGCGACACCCCGGTCGAGCGCAAGGAAATGGACCAGTGGTTCATCAAAACCACCGCCTACGCCAAAGAACTGCTCGAATCGCTCGACAACCTGCCCGGCTGGCCGGACGAAGTGAAGGCCATGCAGCGCAACTGGATCGGCCGCAGCCAGGGCGTGAACCTGACCTTCCGGGTCAAGGACAGCGACGAGGTCCTCGAGGTCTACACCACCCGTCCGGACACCCTCTACGGCGTCACCTACGTCGCCGTGGCGCCCCAGCACCCGCTGGCTGCCCAGGCCGCCAAAAGCGATACCGCTTTGGCCGCCTTCATCGAAGAATGCAACCACATGACCACCAGCGAAGCCGACATGGCGGTTATGGAGAAGAAGGGGCAACCGACCGGATTCACCGCCATCCACCCGCTGACCGGCGAGGAAATCCCCGTCTGGTCCGCCAACTTCGTACTCATGGACTACGGCCACGGCGCCGTCATGGCCGTGCCCGGCCACGACCAGCGCGACTGGGAATTCGCCACCAAATACAAACTGCCGATCCAGCAGGTGATCAAGCCGACCGACGACAGCGAGACCGAGCTCGACCTGGCCAAAGAAGCCTTCGTCGAAAAAGGCATTGTGGTCAACTCCGGGGAATTCGACGGCCTGAGTTCCGAAGAAGCCTTCATCAAAATCGCCGAGCGCCTGAACAAAGAAGGCAAGGGCGAAGTGACCACCAACTACCGCCTGCGTGACTGGGGCGTCAGCCGCCAGCGCTATTGGGGCGCACCGGTACCCATGGTCTACGTCGACGGCGAAGCCCGACCGGCGCCGGAATTCCCGGTGGTGTTGCCGACCGATGTCACTTTCGACGGCATCAGCTCGCCGATCAAGAACAACCCCGAATTTGAAGACATCACCGTCGACGGCAAGCCGGCCAAGCGCGATACCGACACCTTCGATACCTTCATGGAGTCGAGCTGGTACTACGCCCGCTACACCACGCCACATCATGACGACGGCATGCTGGAACCGAAAGAGGCCAACTACTGGCTGCCGGTCGACCAGTACATCGGCGGCATCGAGCACGCCACCATGCACCTGATGTACTCGCGCTTCTTCCACAAGGCGATGCGCGACGAAGGTCTGGTCGATTCCGATGAGCCCTTCACCAACCTGCTGTGTCAGGGCATGGTGCTGGCTGAAACCTGGTACAAGGAAGTCGGCGAACATGGCCGGGAGTGGATTTCGCCCACGGACGTCGAAGCCGAGCGCGACGACAAGGGCAAGGTGATTGGCGGCCGCCAGATCTCGACCGGCGAACCGGTCATCTACGCCGGTATGGCCAAGATGTCCAAGTCCAAGAACAACGGCAAAGACCCGCAACAGGCGATCGAGGAATACGGCGCCGACACCGTGCGACTGTTCTCCATGTTCGCCGCACCGCCGGAGCAGACGCTCGAGTGGACCGAATCCGGTGTCCAGGGCGCGCAGAAGTTCCTGCAGCGTCTGTGGCGGGCGGTTCACACCCTGGTGGACGGCGGCGACATTCCGCTGCTGGACGTCGATACACTGAACGACGACCAGAAAGCCCTGCGCCGCAAGACGCACGAAACCATCGTCGGCGTCACCGCCGATTTCGGCGAGCGCAAAACCTTCAACACCGCCATCGCCAAGGTGATGGAACTGCTGAATGCCGTGAACCGCTTCGAGGGCGACGACGCCCAGGACCGCGCCGTGGTCAAGGAAGCCTTGCAAACCGCCGTTCTGGTACTGGCACCCATCGCCCCGCACGTCACCCAGGCGCTGTGGAACGAACTGGGCCACGACGGCCTGGTGCTGGATGTCGCCTGGCCGAAGGCGGACGAATCCGCTCTGGTCAAGGACACCCTGGAATACGTCGTTCAGGTCAACGGTAAGGTGCGTGGCCGGGTCACCGTGCCGGCCGGTGCCGACAAGGAGACCGTCGAAGCCGCCGCCCGGGGCGACGAGAACGTTCAGCGCTTCATCGCCGACGCCCCCATTCGCAAGGTGATCGTCGTGCCCAACAAGCTGGTGAACATCGTTGCCAAGTAACGGGATGAATCTGCGTTACAGGTTAGCGCTGGCTGCCGGGTTGATCCAGGCGGGGATGTCGGCGCGCAGGACGCGCGCCGTCAAGCCCCCAGGGAAGGGTTCATGGCGAGCGATGTGTCGCACCACCCGACTGGATCAACCCGGTGGCCAGTGCGGGTTCTGGCTACTGCGCCTTGGGAGCCTGATGGTCGCCGTCGGCTTGCTGGCCGGCTGTGGCTACCAGTTGAAAGGCCAGTTCAGTTTCGCCGAAGGGCTCAGCCCGATGGTCTGGCAGGAAGACGTGGATGCCGAAGATCTCTACTACACCATGCGGGACACCTTCGCCCTCTATGGTCTGGTGCTCGGTACCCGTCCGGCCGACACTCTGGTGCGCGTCCACAGCCTGCAAACCAGTGACGTCGAACTGAGCGATGCGAACGTACTCGGCCTGGAAGTCACCTGGAGTCTGGTCAACGCCTATGGCGTGTCGGTGATCTCCTATCGCAGCACCCGGGTCGAAACGCGTTTGTCACTGAGCCCGGAAGTCGACGAGGACGAGGCCCGCGCCGAGCGCTTCGGCTATCTGCGCAACCGCATCGCCCTGCGCGTTCTCGACCAGCTCGAAGCCTTGAGCGACGAAGAACTGAACCGCACGCCCGAGGACACCCCGGCCGAATGAAACTCTCGCTGCAGCAATTGGATAAACAACTGTCACAGGGTTTGCCGTCCATCATCTGGATCAGCGGCGACGAACCCCTGTTGGTGCTTGAAGCCGCCGACCGGGTGCGGGCCGCCGCCCGTAACGCCGGCATCTCGGAGCGTCAGGTGTTCCACGCCGACAATCAGTTCGACTGGAACCAGCTGACCGACGCCAACCAGTCGATGTCCCTGTTCGGCGACCGGGAGATCCTCGAATTGCGCCTGCCCGGCAAGCTGAACGACGAAGGCCGCAAGACCCTGGTCGCCTACGCCGAGTCCGCCAACCCGGACAACCTGCTGATGATCGTTTCCGATCGCATCGAAGCGGCCCAGTCCAAAGCCAAGTGGTTCGGCAAGGTCACCGACGCCGGTTGGTGGGTCCCGGTCTGGCCGATCGAACGCCATCAGTTGCCCGCCTGGCTGCGCCAGCGCCTGCAACAACAGGGCTTGACCATCGACGACGATGCCCTGGCCTTGCTCGCCGACCGGGTCGACGGCAACCTCCTGGCCGCGCGTCAGGAAATCGACAAACTGTTGTTGATGAACGAAGGCGACAACACCGCCATCAGTCTCGATACCGTTATCCAGTCCGTCGCCGACAGCGCCCGTTTCGACATCTTCGATCTATCCGACGCCTTCCTGAGTGGCGACCTGGCCCGCAGCCAGCGCGTCCTCTCCGGTCTCGCCGCCGAGGGCATCGAAGCACCCATCGTGCTTTGGGTGCTGGCGCGGGAACTGCGCCACCTGGTGCAACTGTCCGAAGCTCAGGCTCAAGGCCAGATCCTGGCCGGTGTATTCAAGCGGCTGCGCATCTTCGACAAACGGCAGGGGCCCTATCAAACCGCCCTGAGGCGCGCACCGGGCGCGCACTGGCAACGCTGCCTGATCCGCTGCGGCGAGATCGACGCCACCATCAAGGGACGCCGCGAAGGCAACCCCTGGCACAAGTTGAGTGTGTTGGTGAGCGAAGTGGCGCAGCCGGGGTTGGTGCCGGCGGAGTTCTGATCAACGCAGGCGGAACTGCACCGGTATTCGCACCCACTCTTCCCGATTACCGGGTGCGCGGTACTGCCATTCCAGGGCCTGGCTCAACGCGCTTTCATCCAGCGACGCATGGCCCGAGCTCTCCAGGATCTCGGCGTTGTCCAACCTTCCCTGTTCATTGACCCGACCACGAATGATCACTGTTCCCTGTTGGCGACGCCGTTTGGCCAGCGCTGGATAATCAAGATCCGGCGCGTTCAGCGGCTGAACCAGTGGGAGGGCCTGCGTCGCCTGGACTTCCCCGGTGGGCATTGGATTCCCGGTCGATGTCGACTCCGGATCCGGTTCGATGGCTGTATCCGAAGGGGTCGACTCCGGGTCGGGCTCGGATACTTCTGGTTCGGTCATCACTTGGGATGCCGGTTCGGAAGAGGTCGATTCGGGCACCGGTTCCTCTGCGCGATGGCTCAGACTTTCCGCTTGCCGATCCGTTTGAGCGTGCGGAGAAGGAGTCGGTTCGGAATCGCTCGTTGTCGATGGTTCCACCGCCGTATCGGTTTCGGTCGATACCACATCCCGATTATCGGTGACCGGTTCTGGCTTGGGCTCTGGTGCGGATGATGACATCGTTTCGGGCTCGGGCTCGGGCTCGGGCTCGGGCTCGGGTTCGGGTTCGGGTTCGGGTTTCGGAGCCGGGTCAGGCGGTGTCGGCGCCTCCGCTGCATCCGTGGCGTTAGCTGATTCGGGACGACTGCGTCCCTGATGGGTTAATTGAAACGGTACCGATGTCGGTGCCGAAGATGTCTGACGTTCCGGCCAGTGCGCTGTCAGCCAAAGCACCAACACCGCGTGGATCAATAACGATAAAACGACACTGAATGACAGTGGCAGGGCGTTTTTCATGGTGGCCTTATTCGGGGAGGTCCGCTTGACTCGCTCGGTGAAACTCATTAGGTTGTACGGCCTGTTCAGGTGACCGTCAAGGTTTAAACGGGAAATTGGTGGTTCGGGTAAGTCCGATCAGTCCAATGCTGCCCCCGCAACGGTGATCAGAGGCGGCCTAATAGGCCGAGAAGCCGTGTCGAATACCCACTGAGTCAAAGGCTCGGGAAGGGGACCGGTATTCAGCAACGTCCTTGCTCCTCTGTCAGCCCGGATACCGGCCTGAAGTAATTTGCTGTGCACGGTGGGTGCTGTTCCGAATGCGATATCGACCTTGTTTCAGGCTGTTGCCGTTATCCCTGTTGGCTGCCAGTGTTGTCTCTCTTGCCGAAGAGAACACGGGTTCGGAAACAGTATTGTCGCCCGTTCTCGTCGAAGACACCCTACCTCCCGCCTTTCAAACCTATCCCGAGTTGTCCACCGGTCAGGTCACCGTCATCGGGCGTGATGCCTTTCAGGCCGACCATCACAGCGTCGCCGACGTTTTGGAAATTACGCCCGGTGTGCAGATTCAATCGACCGGCGAGTTGGGCAGTTACTCGACACTGTCGGTACGCGGAGCGACCGGACAACAATCCCTGGTTTTTGTCGATGGTATTTTACTGACCGGTTCGGGCGGCGGTTCGGCGGACCTGGGCCAGATTCCGCTGGATCAGGTCGAATCCATCGAGATTTACCGAACCGCCGCCCCGCCTCAGTTTTCTCAGGATGCCATGGGCGGTGTGATCAACATTGTCACGCGCGAGGACTCGCAGGATGGATCCCGAACCCAAATGGGAGTAAAGCTCGGCAGCTTCGGCTTGCGTGAAGCGCGCGGCGCTCACCATTGGACATGGGGCGGTGCTCGACTGAACATCCGTGCGTCGGCATTGAGTGCCGAAAATGACTTTCCGTTTCTCTACGATGCCGGTACGCCCGATGTATCCGAAGATGATGTCGAACAGCGTCGCAACAACGCCGATTACGAACGTTACTCGGCATCGGCCGATGTGACACGACAGGTCGGCCATCATCAATGGCTGGCTGCCGTCAATGGACAATGGTCGACCAAATCGCTACCCGCCTGGAACAACAATGACGTTCAGGATACCTATTACCGGGAACGGAAAATGGGAGGCAGTTTGGCGTGGTCGGCCACTGGAATGGCGGACGGCCGCCTGGATCAATCGATTCGGTATCGGGCTAACTCTCATGAAGGGCATCTGAACGACCCCGCTTCCATCATCGGTCTGAACCAAAACGACAGCTATGACTCTATGACCGATCAGCGTTTGCAGCATTTGGGTGCCTGGTACTGGGGGACGCACATCACAACCCTGGTCAATGAAGCATCCCATGCAGACCTGAGCTTTAAGGACAAGATTACTGATCGTGGGTATCAGTACGATGAATGGACCTGGCTGACCTCTTTGACTGATGAATGGGTTTTGATGTCGGACCGTCTCAGCCTGACAGGAACGGTGAGAAGTCTGTCCAATCTGGACGATACCCAATTATGGGGTGGGTTGTTGGGGGTTCGATATCAATTAACCGATGAATGGACCCTGAAAGCCAATGTCAGCCAGACATTTCGGCAACCGTCGCTGTTTGAGCGATATGGAGATCAGGGATATTTTCAAGGCAACGAAGAGCTGGTGCCCGAGACCGGACAATTGGTGGAAGGTTCGATTGAATACCAGCGCAGCGATCTTGAAGGCGCACTAACGGTCTATAACCGTTATGCCTTCGACAACATCGCACCGGTATACGATTCACAAGGTGTCGGACGCTACGTCAATATCGGCCAGGTTCAGTATCAGGGTGTGGAATGGGATCTCAAATGGCGAATCCACAGTTGGACCCTGTCACAGCAAGGCGCCTATCAGCCGAGCCTGATTACATCGCCCGTCGTCTCCTACGATGGAAACCAGGCACCCGGGTATTACCGCTGGTCCCATCAGTCCCGGATCACGGCCGATTGGAACCCCTGGCGACTTCATGGCGAATGGCGCTTTGAAAACGGGCTTTTCTACGATCGCGCCAACTCCACCCAGGCACCGCAACGTTCAGAGTTCGACATCGGCTTGAGGCGATTCTGGCAGTGGCGATCTTTACAGCAAACCGTCGAAGTGAGCGTGATCAATGCGTTTGACAACCGCTCGATGGACATCAGCCGAAAACCCCTGCCGGGACGTCAATTTGTAGCCGGCTATTCCCTGACCTTTTAGGAGTTACCATGAATAAGCTTGCACTGAGTGTGCCTTTTGCCGCTTTGTCTCTCGCCGGATGCATCAATGGCGCGGATGGCGAGTCCGACATCTCCACTAATACGTTCGATGTAGGAGAAATGATTGCCGATACGGATCGCACTGTCGTGGTCGCAACGGCAAGTCCGGACTACTCCACCTCGGACGTGGCGTTCATTCGAAGCGCAACCGATGGTTCCGCTTATGTGTCCGAAAATGCACTGGCGACAACCTCTCCTAACGATATTGGCATTTCAGTCTATAGCGATTCCCTGTATCGCTCAGGGCGTTTTGGATTCGACAATTTGACCAAGTACAGTCTCAGCTTCGGTTTTGTTCCGACCCAAGAATGGCAATACTCAGTTACTGAAGGCGATGCCTCCGCGAATCCATACAAGGTGGTTTTTGAGAGCGAAAGTCGAGCCTTTATCGTTCAGTATGGTCTGCCCAATATGTGGGTTATCGATCCATCCGTCAGTGACAGCGGAGAAACCGGCTTTAAACTGGGAGAAATCGATCTGTCAGCCTATGCTCACGCCGATACCAACGGCACACCGGGCATGACGGACGCGCTGATCGCTGACGGCAAACTCTATGTCTTGATGGATCGTCTTAATGCCGACTTCAGTGCGACCGAGCATTCCTATCTGGCGGTGATCGATCTGGCTACGCTGGAAGAAATCGATACCGGGAAGGGTGCGGGTGACCTGAAAGGGATTGATCTGGGGATAAAAAATGCGGGCAATATCGACTTGCACGACAACACCCTGTATATCGCCGGCCAGGGTAATTCGGCCTTTGGCGCGACAGCGGGCAAATATGACGGCGGCATTGTCACGGTCGATACGTCAAGCTATGCGACATCCATGTTGGTCGATGACGGTGATGACGCCAGTCACCCCTATGGACAAATCCAGAAAGTGGAAGTGGTCAACGACAACCAGGCCTTTTTCGTAGGCCGTGCAAATTGGGGGGACGATACGCTGTACCACTTCAATCCGACTCAAGCCAATCCGGCGGGTTCAGCGGTCAGCGATATTCAGCACCTGAACATTGCCGATATTCAACACGAGGCATTGGATGACAGCGCCGCACGGTACAGTGATCTCGTCTATGTGGCTGTTCAATCCGCCACATCGGATCCGGAATCCCGTGGTCGGATCGACGTGGTCAATGTAGCGGACCAGTCTCTGATTGGAACCCTGGAGTTGATTTATAACCCTACCGATATTGAAGTCATGGATCGGTAAGGTGTTTGTAGCTCCCGATGATTGCGATCATCGGGAGCTCATCACAAGGTGTGTGTTCGATTGGAAAACCAAGCAAGCGCCAGGTATTCATGATGAACGACAAAGTCATTCTTTGCACCGCAATACCCGTCTGAATCAGTGCGGTATTCGTCCGCAATCTTCCGCTTCAGTCGGTCGTACTCATCCGCCACCTCCGGATGCGCGATCAGATAATCCCGAAACGCCAAATGCCGCGTGACATGTTCATCTCCCGCGGGAAAGGCATGCACATGATGGGTTCGCTGGTCACCGCCTTTGCGGTAAAAGCGGCGCCGTTCAATGCCGAATTCGCCCATGACCTCATAGCCCAGCCTTGCCATGGCGCTATCGTACGTGTCCAGCTCCTCCAGATCCCGCACTTCCAGCAAGATATCGATGACTGGCTTCGCCGCTAATCCCGGAACCGAGGTGCTGCCGATGTGATGGACCGCCACCAGGCATTCGCCCAATGTGGACGTCAGTCGTCCTTCCTCATGCCGATACTCGTTTGGCCATTCCGGCCGATAGTCCACCACGTCGATGCGTCTCACAATCCGTCCCTCTAACGTAAAAAAGCCCGGTCTGGGTTCAGACCGGGCGGTTAGGATAGTACAACTGGGAGGGAGGGTTAATCCCGCCGGGCGATTACTCGCCCAGGTAGGACCGATACATCCAAACGGCTTTTTCCTGCTCGCGAATGTAATCGCTCATCAAGGCGGCTGTGCCTTCGTCTTCGGCTTCGGACGCCAGGGCCAGCAGGGAGCGCTGCTTGCCGATCAGCGCCTGGAAGTCTTCCAGGATGTGGCCGATGGCGACGCGGCCGTCGCGGACCTTGGTCTTTTCCTCGATGGACGCCAGCTTGATGTACTCGCTGTAGCTGTGAATCGGCTCGTGGCCGAGCGTCTGAATGCGTTCGGCGACTTCGTCGATCTTGGTCAACAGGTCGGTGTACAACTCCTCGAATTTCACGTGCAGCTCGAAGAAATTGGCGCCCTTGATGTTCCAGTGGAAGCCGCGCGCGTTCATGTAAAACAGTTGATAGTTCGCCAGCAAATCGTTCAGGCCCTTGGCCAACCGTTCAGCACTGGCTGTGTTCAAACCGATCGCATTGGTACTCATGGATGTGCCTCCTTTCGTAGGCATCAATGAATGATGGCTTTATCTTCGTACACTACAGACGTGTGGTCGAATGAAGGGATTTAAACTCCCTCATAGCTTCCCTGTATTGACCTGGATCAAACCATTATCGTTTGCTATTTAATCAGCCGGGCGAAGAATGCGCCGGGCATGACGGGTGACGGACTCGCGCAAGGCGGCCATCGCCGGACTTTCGGTCTGCCAGTAGTGCCAGTACAACGGCACATCCAGGTGATAGCCGGGCTGGATGTCGATCAGATGACCGTCTGCCAGCGCCTCCTCGACCTGAAGTTCCGGCATCATGCCGTAGCCCAAACCAGCCTGCGCCATGAACATGAACCCCGATGATGACGGGCAACGATGCGTACGCCCCGGTTCGGTCAGACCCAGGTCTTTCAGGAATCGATGCTGCAGTCGATCGTCGTGGTTGAAGATCAAACAGGGGGCGTGCAGCAAGGCGTCCCGATGTCGACGCAGGTTGTGGCGCTCGATAAACGCCGGGCTGGCGAGGGCGCGATAGCGCAGCAGGCCTAACGGAATAGCCAGGCTGCCGTTGACCGGTTGTGACTCCGCGCAGATGCAGGCCATGACCTCACCGTTCTTCATGCGGCGCAGACCGATTTCCTGATCCTCCACCACCAGATCGAAATCCATACGCTCGCTCAACGGGCAGTCGGCCAGGGCGCTGGCGAGCCAGGTGTCCATGGTGTCGGCGTTTACGGTCAGCCGGACCGCCATGGATGAATCAGAATCGGTGTCGTCGATCAGCCCGTGTTCCAGTTGCCGGACCTGTTGCAGGTGGTTGAGCAATCGGCGTCCCAGGTCCGTCGCCCGCGGCGGGGTGGTGCGCAGCAACACCGGCTGACCCAGACGGTGTTCCAACTGCCGGATGCGTTGGCTCACCGCGCTCTGGGTCAGATAAAGCCGGTTCGCGGCGCGTTCGAACCCGCCGGTCTCGATGACGGCGGACAGGGCTTCCAGCAAACGATAGTCGAGCATAAGAATCTCTAATGAAGCATGAAAGTTATTCGTTGGATTAATGATAGCGCCGCACTTTAAGGTAACGCCACTGTTTGATTTGGGGAGAAAACAACATGTGGTCGTTCCTGACCGGATTTGGCGTCGCCATCGGCCTGATCGTGGCCATTGGCGCGCAAAACGCCTGGGTGTTGAGCAAGAGCCTGCGTGGCGAGCACCCGGCGGTCATCGCCGTGGTCTGCTTCAGTATCGATGCGGTGTTGATCACGCTCGGCGTATTCGGCCTCAGCACCGTCCAGGCCTGGATTCCGGGACTGGTACCGCTGCTGACTTGGCTGGGTGTCGGCCTGCTGTGTTGGCTGGCGGCCCAGTCTTACTGGCGTGCGTGGCAGGGCAATGGCGGGTTACAGGCCGCTGAAGAGGGAGGTCGAGGCAGTGCCTGGCGCATGGCGGGGCAGGCGATGGTCATTTCGCTGGTCAATCCCCACGTCTATCTCGATACCGTGGTCCTGATCGGCAGTGTCGGCGCCCAACAGGCGGTGCCGGCGTACTACGCTCTCGGCGCCTCGCTGGCGTCGGTGGTCTGGTTTTCCAGCCTGGCGGGGCTGGGCCGACACCTCGGGGGGTGGTTGCGGTCACCGCTGCATTGGCGGGTATTCGATGCGGGAATCGGGTCGGTGATGTTATTGGTGGCGGTGTCGCTGGTGGCGTGAGCGAGGACGTCGGCGGTGGACCTCAGGCGAGGTTCTTGCCGGCGCGGGTGCGGGGTTCGTCGTAGGCGAGCCCAGGGCCTACCCGCTGCTTGCCGTAGAGGGATTCGATGGCGAGATCCAACACCTTGAGGTATTTGAGATCGATGGGGTGTATGTCCAGTCCCCGTCGTTCACATTGAGCGGCCGCATGGGCATGCTTGATGACCATGAAGGGGGTGTGTTCCTGCTCCCGCAGGTACTGGGCGAGGTTGTGTTTCTCGCTGTCGGATAAGCCGTCTATGAACATTGATGTGCGTAAGGACCTGAATGGATGAGAACAGCCTATTATGGGGGAGGAGCGATCCCAAACTCTGTGATGGAATCGTAGTGCAAAGTGTGACGTAGTTCAAATTATTGGCAAAAGTACGTCAAATAAATGACTGCTCGTCACTGGATTAGACGTTTTTGCGGGGGTGATGTCAAAAGTTTTGGTCTGATTTGCGGCGCAGTTCCGGTACGGGAGGTGTGGAAACACGGTCGAACCCCCGCAATTGAACCGGGGTTCGACCGTCCAGGCGGTCAAGCCGCCTCGCCGCCAGCCAGCTCGCGCAGCACATAGTGGAGGATGCCGCCGTGGCGGAAGTACTCCCATTCCACGGCAGTGTCGATGCGGACCTTGACGTCGAACCGGGTCTGTTTGCCGTTGTCGTCGGTCGCGGTCACGCCAAGCGTTTCGGGTTCGCCCTGGACCGGCTCGATGTCGAACGTCTCCTGTCCGGTCAGGCCCAGGCTGTCGATGCTGTCGCCGTCCTTGAACTGCAACGGCAGGACGCCGAAGCCGACCAGGTTGGAGCGGTGAATGCGTTCAAAGCTCTCGGCGATCACCGCTTTCACACCCAGCAGGTTGGTGCCCTTGGCGGCCCAGTCGCGCGACGAGCCGGTGCCGTATTCCTTGCCGGCCAGGACGACCAGCGGTACGCCCTCGTCTTTATACTGCATGGCGGCGTCGAAAATGCTGGTCTGCTTGCCGCTCGGGAAATGCGTGGTCCAGCCGCCTTCGGTGCCCGGCGCCAGCTGGTTGCGCAGGCGCACGTTGGCGAAGGTGCCGCGCAGCATCACTTCGTGGTTGCCCCGGCGCGAGCCATAACTGTTGAAGTCTTTCGGGTCCACGCCCTGGTCCTGCAGGTATTGCCCGGCCGGGCTGTCCGGTTTGATGGCCCCGGCGGGTGAGATGTGGTCCGTGGTGATGGAATCGCCCACCTTGACCAGGCAACGGGCTTTCTCGATCGGCTCCGGATCGTGCGTCGCCATCGTCATGCCGTCGAAATAGGGCGGCTTCTTGACGTAGGTGGAATCCGGCCAGGAGTAGATCTCGTCTTCCGGAACCGGCAGCTTGCGCCAGGCGTCGGTGCCGGAGAAAACGTCCTTGTACTTGTCCTGGTAGAGGCCGGACGACAACGCCTTGGTGACGTGATCGGCGATGGTCTTCTGGCTCGGCCAGATGTCTTTCAGGTAGACCGGTTTGCCGTTTTTATCCTCGCCCAGCGGTTCGTTGATCAGATCGACGCACATGGAGCCGGCCAGGGCATAGGCGACAACCAGCGGTGGCGACGCCAGGTAGTTGGTCGGCACGTCCTGGTGGATGCGGCCTTCGAAGTTCCGGTTGCCGGAGAGCACCGAGGCGACTTTCAGACCGCCGGCACGGATGGCGTTCTGGATCGACGGATGCAACGGGCCGGAGTTGCCGATGCAGGTGGTGCAGCCGAAGCCGACGATGTTGAAACCGAGCGATTCCAGGTCGCCCAACACGCCGGCGTTCTTCAGGTAGGCCGGCACGACTTGTGAACCCGGTGCCAGCGACGTCTTCACCCAGGGTTTGACCGTGAGCCCGAGTTCGTTGGCTTTTTGCGCCATCAGGCCGGCGGCCATCATGACGTCCGGGTTGGAGGTGTTGGTGCAACTGGTGATGGCGGCGATGACCACATCGCCGTGATTGAGAAAGTGCTTCTCGCCGTCCATCTCGAATTCCACGGCACCGCGCTCGTGCAGGTTGGTGTTGTTGACCGCCGTCTGGCCGCCCTCACCGGCGAAGCGCTCCTCGTCCTTCTGAATGCCGTCCCGGGCGAGGATCTGCTCGTCCTCTTCCAGCAGCTTGTAGAATTCGGCTTTGGCGTTTTTCAGCGCGACCCGGTCCTGCGGGCGTTTTGGCCCCGCCAAGCTGGGCTCGACCGTGCCGAGGTCCAGCTCCAGATGGTCGCTGTAATCCGCTTCCACCGCGCCGGTATCCCGCCACAGGCCTTGCTGGCGGGCATAGGCTTCGACCAGATCCAGGTTCTGCTGGTCTCGGCCGCTCAATTCCATGTAGCGCAGGGTTTCCTTGTCGATCGGGAAAATCCCGCAGGTGGCGCCGTATTCCGGCGACATGTTGGCGATGGTGGCCCGGTCCGCCAGCGGCAAATCATCCAGGCCGTCGCCGTAAAACTCGACGAACTTGCCGACCACGCCTTTCTGGCGCAGCATCTGGGTGACTGTCAACACCAGGTCGGTGGCGGTCGCGCCCTCGGGCAGCTTGCCGGTGAATTTGAAGCCTACGACCTGCGGTATCAGCATGGTGATCGCCTGGCCGAGCATGGCCGCTTCGGCCTCGATGCCGCCGACGCCCCAGCCGAGCACGCCCAGGCCGTTGATCATGGTAGTGTGGGAGTCCGTACCCACCAGGGTATCCGGCAGGGCCCAGGTTTCGCCGTCTTTCTCGTACGCCATGACCACTTCGGCCAGATACTCGAGGTTCACCTGGTGCACGATGCCGGTGCCCGGCGGCACCACACGGAAATTGGAGAAGGCCTGCTGACCCCAGCGCAGAAACTGGTAGCGCTCGCTGTTGCGTTCGAATTCCTTGTCGGTGTTTTTCTTCAGTGAGTCGGCATGACCGTAGTAGTCGACCATCACCGAGTGGTCGATGACCAGGTCCACCTGCGAACGCGGGTTGATCAGAGACGGGTCGCTGTCGAGGTTGCGCATGGCCGCGCGCATGGCGGCCAGGTCGACCACGGCCGGTACGCCGGTGAAGTCCTGCAGTACGACGCGCGCTGGTGAAAAGCCGACCTGGTGATGCGGCTTGGCCTTGGGTTGCCATTGGCACAGCGCCTTGATGTCGTCCGCCGTCACGTTCTTGCCGTCTTCCTTACGCAGCAGGTTTTCCAGCAGAATCTTCAGCGAAAACGGCAGTCGGTTCAGATCGTATTGGTCGGCCAGGGCTTGGAGGTTGTAGTAGCGGTAGGATTGCCCCCCTACGTCCAGGGTGTCCAGGGCGTTGAAACTGTTGCTCATAGGTCCTCCTTCTCGAAGCGAATCTGTCGGATAACCTTGGCACAGCCCGGGTCAATGTCCACTCGACTTTCGATTGGATTTTACTATGAGCGGATCACGCGTTCCGGTTCTTGGCCTCGATCCAGCGGCTCATGTATTCAGTGGCCCGGTATTGATTGTGCCAAAGGAGTCGCCCCCAGATGTTGCGGTGCCGATGCTCGGATAACCGGCCAGCCACCGTCCGCAGGCGTTGAATGAATCCTCCGGAATGATGTTGATGCGAAAAGCCGCTTTTCAATGCATCCAGCCCTCGTCCCTGTACCTCAGTCCAGCGTTGTTTGTCCCGATAGAGCGACACCAGGGTCTCGGCCATGCGGTCCGGACGGTCGCTGATCGGGTATCCCCAGTCACCCGGCGGGGCCATGGCCTCGGCGCCGATCGGCGTCGTCACCGTCGGTGTGCCACTCAGCCAGCCCTCCAGTATCTTGCCTTTCTGGCCGGCGCCGAAACGCAACGGCGCCAGGTTGATGCGGTAGCGGGACAGGGTCTCCAGCGCATCCGCAGCGCGGCCCTTGATCAGAAAGCCGGTTTTCGGGCTGTGCCATTGCTGCACGGCGTGGTCGGCGTAGGCGCCGTAGACATGGCACTCCACTTCCGGCAGTTGTTTACGAACCCGGGGCCAGACCGCCCGCTGGAACCACTGCACGGCATCCCGATTGGGGGCGTGTTTGAAACCGCCGATCATCACCAGATGCGTTCGGTCCTCGAACCGTTGCCAGTCGGCCGGTTCCGGCAGTGTCCTGACCAGAAAAGGCAGATAGAGCAGGCGGTCCGTCGGGATCTGGAATTCGCGTTGCAGTAACTCGATCTCGACCCGGGAAATCATCAGCACCAGATCGCACCGGGCCATGGCGGCCACTTCGCGCAGCGCCGTGTCGTTGAACAGGTCGAGCGGTTGTCCGGTTTTGAGCGCCCGGTGCCGGGCTTCGCGCAGGCTGTGGAAATCGCTGGTGTCGAGCAGCGTCATCGCCTCCGGGCATTCGGCGCGAACCCGCCAACCGAACTGTTCCTCCATGACGAAACGGTCGTAGATGACCAGAGCCGGATCGAGTGCACGCACCCAGGCATCGAAGCCGTCGTCGTTCACCTCGATGGAATGAGTCGGATAACCCAGGGCGTTCAGATCGGCCTGGAACGGTGTCGATTCGGCGGGGCTTGCGATCTCGACCCGGTAACCGCTTTCCCGGATCAGGTCGAGCACATCCAGGGTTCGACGCCCGGCCGCGGTTGACGCGGGCTCCGGCCAATTCTTGGCGATCAGCAGGGCGGTCGGCGCTGTTTTAGGGGTGGCGCTATCGGTAATCAATGGTGACATTCGCTAACGTTTTATAACGGATTCGCAAGCTTAAAGAGGGTATAGATGGAGGTCCAGATTTTCGGGGGTCACTTCCGCACTCCCGGACAATCGACCGGAGGGCCGCGATGAAACGACTTTATTATCTCACCGATGATATTGATCGAGCCGAGCACATCGCCAGGGAATTGGAACACAACGACATTCAGGACCGTCACATACACGTACTCAGCCAGGACGAAGTCGGCCTGATGACCCGCCATTTGCACGGCGCCACCTATCTTGAACGCCTGGACATCCTGCGACGAGGGTTGCAGGGCCTGATCACCGGTTTGATAGCCGGCCTGGTCATGCTCTACATCATGGCGTTCGCCTTCAACTACACCCTGGCCCCCTCGGGGCAGGTCGCTCTGGTCGCCCTCACGACCCTGCTCGGCAGTTGGGTCGGCGGTCTGGTGGGGTTCGCCCACGAGAACCACCGCCTGGAGCGCTTCCACGAGCAGGTCGAGAACGGCCAGCACCTGATTATGATCGATGTGCCGCCCCAGGAGGTGAACCGGGTGCGCGCCATTCTGGACATCCTGGACGAAGCCATTTACATGGGCGAGGAACGCCGCGTCGCTTTTTGAGGTCAGACACGGAGCACCTCCACCATGTTCAAAGCAGGTTTAGGCCGTCTCAGCCACCGGCTGGGCCGGGGCGGGTTCCGCCAGCGACCGCACCCAACGGTCGCGACGCTGAACGATCAGCATGATGATCGACTTGGCGACTTCGTCGGCCAGAAAGCCGGCGAAAACGCCCCAGACGCCCAGATCCAGCACCAAGGTCGCGATCAAGGCCGTCGGCGCCCCGACCAGGGCGAAGCCGGCGGCGGTAATGGCTAATACTGCGCGGGTTTCACCGCCCGCGCGCAGGATCCCCGGCACCGAGACCGTCACCGCACCGCTGGCACTGAACACAAAGAAACTCACCACCATGACAATGACCAGGTGCCGGGTGGTGTCCGAGATGTCGTAGAGCGACAGGATCAACGGTGTGAGCAGGGCGATGATCAGCCCGATGGCCGGCAACACCACCAGCACCAGTTTCAACCCCTCCCGCCGCAACACGCGCGCCCGCTTGAACGCATTGCGTCCCAGGGCCTGACCGAGCGCGATCGCCAATGCTTGCTGAATGCCCACACCCGGCACGATGAAAAACGCCCGCAACGTCATGGTGATGACAAAGGCCGCGTACGCTTCGGTGCCGGCGAAGTTGAACATCATCACGTAAAACAGGGTGGCGCTCTGCCAGAGCAACCCGTCCAGCGACAGCGGATAGCCCAGCCGCACGATCTTGCCCAACCGGTGCCAGACCGGTCGGAACAGATCCCTAAAGCTCAACCGGATAGCCGAATGCGCCAGCAGGCGACGCAACATCAGAACCGCCATGAATGCCCAGGCGAAGGCGGTGGCTATGGCGGCGCCCTTCAGACCCAGGGGAGTGAACAGCGGTTCGGTGACGTTGGGAATGGCGCCGCCGAAAATCAGAATGAAATTGCCGATGGCATTGAGCACCACACCGGCCAGGGTGATCTGCATCGGTCCGCGTGTGTCGCCCAGGCTTTGCAGTATGCTCTGGGAAATGAAGCTGGGCACCTGCATGATCAACAAGGGCCCGACGATGCCGAGGTAAACCGCCGCCAGTTCCGGAACCCCGCTGGACGTCTCGCGGATGACATCCAGCGTGATCAGCGAGACGAAAAACCCGCCGAAGCGATGCAAGCCGAACCCCAGGATGGCCCCGACCAGAACGCCCACCAGCAGCAGCGAGGCGATGCTTTCCCGCAGCGCCACATATTGCCGGGCCCCGAAATACTGGGCGACGACGATGCCGCCGCCCTGGCTGAGCATCGAATAGGTCAGCACCAGAAAGAACAGCAACTGCATGGAGTTGCCCATGGCGGCGATCGTGGTTTCGCCCAACTGACCGACCATCAGGTTGTCGGTGAAGCTGGTCAGGGTGAAACCGAGCGATTGCAGGATCATCGGCCAGGCCAGGCCGAGCAGGCGTTGATGAGCAGCGCGCATCCGGGCTCCGACACGGGAATGAATGCTGCAAGTTTAGGGGAGGCGGCTGTCGCTGGGGAGCACTAAAGGTGGGGGAGGTGGAGTTGGGAGCCCGAAGACCGGGCTCCCGAAACCGATCGACGATTAACCGGCGATGGGGCCGATGCCGACCTTTTTACGGATGTCCGCCATCAGCGGCGCGGCGTAATCGCGGGCTTTTTCGGCACCCTGTTTCAGGATGGCGTCGAGCTGGGCCGGGTCGTCCATCAGGGTGTTGTAGGTTTCGCGCTTTTCGCGCAGCTCTTCGTTCAGGAACTCGAACAACACCTTTTTCATTTCGCCCCAGGCGATGCCGTTTTCGTATTGCTTGCGCATGTCGGCGATCTGTTCAGGCGAGGCGAAGGCCGAATAGATGTCGAACAGGGCGGAGTCGTCCGGGTCTTTCGGGTCGCCGGGTTCCAGCAGGTTGGTCTTGATCTTGTTGATCAGCTTGCGGAACTTCTTCTCGCCCTCGAACAACGGAATGGTGTTGTTGTAGCTCTTCGACATCTTGCGACCGTCGAGACCGGGCAGGATCATGCCGGACTCCTCGATCACCGCTTCGGGCAGGGTGAAGGTGTCGCCGAACAGATAATTAAAGCGCTGTCCGATGTCGCGCGCCATCTCGATGTGCTGGATCTGGTCCTTGCCGACCGGGATTTTCTCGCCATTGAACATCAGGATGTCGGCGGCCATCAGGATGGGGTAGGAGAACAACCCCATGGTGATGCCCCGGTCCGGATCGGCGTTGTCGTCATCGATGTTTTCCTGCACCGCTGCCTTGTAGGCGTGGGCCCGGTTCATCAGACCCTTGGCGGTGACCGTGGTCAGCACCCAGGTCAGTTCGGTGATCTCAGGGATATCGGTCTGGCGGTAGAAAGTCACCCGTTCCGGGTCCAACCCGCAGGCTAGCCAGGTCGCCGCGATGGCGCGCACGGATTCACGAACGCGTTCCGGTTCCTGGCACTTGATCAACGCATGGTAATCGGCCAGGAAGAAAAAGGATTCGGTGTTCGGGTTCTGGCTGGCGGTGATGGCCGGGCGGATTGCGCCGGCGTAGTTGCCGAGATGGGGGATGCCAGTGGTGGTAATGCCGGTCAGTACGCGCGTCGTGCTCATGGTTTCCGTGGGCTGCTGTCGAATCGAAAGCGAACCTTACCGAAAAGGCGGGGGAAAATCGAGGGATGGTGGTGGGGGAGGGTGTTGGATTACGCGCTGACGCGCTAATCCAACCTACTGTAAACTCGGACTTCCCCGAATGGGCATCCCGGTCATCCGGCGCTGACCATCGGCGTTAACACTCGTAGGGTGGGCACCGCCCACCATGGAATTCACCATCGTTCCGGGTGCAAACGACGGGCAACCAACGCCACGTTATCCTCCCATGGTGGGCGGTGCCCACCCTACGGGGCTCAACATTGTTCCGGGATGAAACATGGGCAACCAACGCCACGTTATCCTCCCATGGTGGGCGGTGCCCACCCTACGGGGCTCAACATTGTTCCGGGATGAAACATGGGCAACCAACGCCGCGTTATCCTTCCATGGTGGGCGGTGCCCACCCTACGGGGCCACAGTCCGTAGGTTGGATTAGGCCGAAGGCCGTAATCCAACAATTCAACCCAGGGGCCTACTTCTTCTCGTTCTCTTCTTCCTCGGGATCCGTCAACCACGCCGGAATCTCTTCGGTATCGACGTCGTCTTTCTTCTCCGGCGGCATGAGGTCCTCTTTGGACAACTTCATTGCCAACAACACATTGGCGGCCACATAGATGGAGGAGTAGGTCCCGATCAGAACACCCACGGTCAACGCAACCGAGAAACCGCGAATCAATTCACCGCCGAACACACCCAGGGCGATCAACACCAACAGGGTGGTCAATGAGGTGATCAGCGTCCGCGCCAGGGTTTGCGTCAGCGACACATTGACCAGGTACACCGGGTCATCCCGACGAATGGTGCGGAAACTTTCCCGGATCCGGTCGGATACAACGATGGTGTCGTTCAACGAGTAACCGATCACCGCCAGCACGGCCGCGAGAACGGTCAGGTCGAACGCCATCTGGGTCACGGAGAAGAAACCGATGACGATGACGACGTCGTGGGCCAGGGCGGCGACGGCGCCGACGGCGAACTTGAACTGGAAGCGTACGGCGATGTAAACCATCACCAGACCCAGCGCCACCAGCATGCCGATGCCGCCTTTCTCGCGCAGTTCCTCGCCGACCTGCGGGCCGACGAATTCGTTGCGGCGCAGGGTGACGTCGCTGCGTTCCTCGGACAACAACGCCAGTACCTCGTCACCGAGGCGCGGGTTGTTGTCTTCCTGCATGCGGATCAGCACGTCGGTGTTGTTGCCGAAATACTGAACCACGACGTCGCGATAACCGGCTTCGGTCAGCGTTTGCCGAATGTCTGAGACATCGGCCGGGTCTTCGTAGCCGACTTCGATCTGGGCACCGCCGGTGAAATCGAGGCCGAAGTTCAGGCCCTGCACGGCCAGCGAGCCGATCGAGATGACCAACAGCACAATGGAGATGGCCGCCGCGATGCGGCGGGCGCCCATGAAGTCGTAAATTTTCGGTTCGGACATGATGGGCTCCTTAAATGGGTAGCTTCTTCAGCTGCTTGCCACCAAACGTCAGGTTGGCCAGCGCTCGGGTCAGCATGATGGCGGTGAACATCGAGGTCAGAATGCCCACCGAGAGTGTGACCGCGAAGCCCTTGACCGGACCGGTGCCGATGGCGAACAGGATCACCGCCACGATCAGCGTGGTGATGTTGGCGTCCATGATGGTCACGAAAGCGCGGCCGTAGCCGGCGTCGATCGCCGCCTGCGGGGGTCGGCCTTCGGCCAGCTCCTCGCGTATTCGGCTGTAGATCAGCACGTTGGCGTCCACGGCCATACCCACGGTCAGTACGATACCGGCAATGCCGGGCAGGGTAAGCGTGGCGCTGAGCATGGACATCACGGCGACGATCAGCACCAGGTTGGCGGTCAGGGCGACGCTCGCGAACACGCCGAACACCTTGTACCAGGCCACCATGAACAGGATGACCAGGGCGAAACCGATGATCACGCTGTTCACGCCCAGGCGAATGTTCTCCGCCCCCAGGCTTGGGCCGATGGTGCGTTCCTCGACGAACTGCATCGGCGCCGCCAGTGCACCGGCGCGCAGCAGCAACGCCAGGTCGGAGGCTTCCTGGGCACTGTCGAGACCGGTAATCACGAAGTTGTTGGAGAAGGCGCCGCGAATGGTCGCCAGCGAGATGATCTCTTTCTCTTCGACGGTGTCGTAGATCGGTACCGGCTCGCCGTTCACGTCTTCGTAACCCTGCAGCAGGGATTTCTGCTCGATGAACAGCACGCCCATCGGCCGGCCGATGCTGCGCCGGGTCACCTGACCCATGCGCGAACCGCCTTCGCCGTCGAGGCTGACGGCCACCTGCGGCAGGCCGTTTTCGTCGTAGGAGACGCGGGCGTCGGTGACGTTGTCGCCGGTGACGATGATGTCGTCTTCCAGCATGGCCGTGCCGCGTCCACCCTGGCGATTGCGCAGCGGGAAGACTTCGCCTTCGTTGCCCCGCGCTTCCAGACGGAATTCCAGGTTGGCGGCCTTACCGAGAATGTTCTTGGCCTGGGCGGTGTCCTGCACACCCGGCAGTTCCACCACGATGCGATTGGCGCCCTGGCGCTGAACCAGCGGCTCGGCCACACCCAGCTCGTTGACCCGGTTGTTCAGCGTCGTCTGGTTCTGGCTGATGGCGTAGTCCTGCAGCTCGGCCCGACGCTGCTCGCTCAACGTCAGCTTCAGGCCCGGCAGGCCGCGCTGCTCGACGTCTTCGGTCAGGAATTCGCCCTGAAGGTTGCGGCGCAGCCAGGTTTCGGCGGCGTCGCGCGTGTCTTCGTCGGCCAGCAACATCTGGATGGAGTTGTCGTCCATCACATCGATACTGCGATAGCGGATGTTCTCTTCACGGAAGTTACGCTTGAAATTGGACGAGTAGCTGTCCAGCCGGCTTTCGATGAAGCGCTCCATGTCCACTTCCAGCAGGAAGTGCACACCGCCGGACAGGTCCAGGCCGAGCGACATGGGCTGCGCGCCCAGTGAACTGAGCCAGTCCGGTGTGGTCGGCGCCAGATTCAGCGCGACGATGTAGTCCGTTCCGAGACCGCGTTGAACCGCCGCCTTGGCACGCAGTTGGGCTTCGTTGCTGGGCAGGCGGATCAGGGCGGACTGGCCGATGATCTCGGCGCCGAAATAATCAATGTTTTCGGCTTCGAGCAGATCGGTGGCGCGGTTCAGCGTGGTCTGGTTCATTTCCAGGCCGGCGTTGGCGCCGCGAATCTGGATGGCGGAATCGGCCGGGAACAGATTGGGCAGGCTGTAGATAACGCCAAATAACATCACCACGACGATGAGGGCGTATTTCCACAGGGGATATTTATTGAGCATGAGGCAATCCTGAGCGTGATGCAGCGAAGGTCCGGGCGGTCTGGCGGTGCGGGATGCCGCCGATCACCCGGCGGCACCCACCGTCCCGATCAGATGGCCTTCAGGGTTCCTTTGGGCAGGGTGGCGGTAATGGCCGTCTTCTGGAACGTCAGTTCGACGTTGTTGGACACTTCCACCTGAACGTAATCGTCGGTCACCTTGGTGACCTTGCCGGTGATGCCGGCGGCGGTGACGACTTCGTCGCCCTTGCTCAGGTTGGAAATCAAGTTCTTGTGCTCTTTGGCGCGCTTGCTCTGCGGGCGCCAGACCATCAGCCAGAAAATCAGGAAGAAGATACCGAGCATGATCGGCAACTGCCAGGGGCTCGGCTGGCCGGCCGGAGCGGCCAGGGACAAGGCCGGGGTCAGGGCCAGCAGGGCGATAAACAGCTTTTTCATGGTGTTACTCCAAACTATAGATGATGAGGTTGCGAATTCGATAACCCTGCCGTGATGGGGCCAGTTGCCGGAGCCTCAAGCCCCGGTGTGACGTTTTTTCCTGGCCGGCACAGTGACGACGGGTCCGGGTTATTCATTGTATTTATGCGGCCAGCGGGGGCGTTGGCAGGCCGCGCCGCTGGTAGAAGTCGTCCACAAAGGCCGACAATTTACCCGCTTCAATAGCCTCACGCAAACCGGCCATCAGGTTCTGGTAGAAGCGCAGGTTGTGCAGCGTATTGAGCTGGGCGCCGAGCATCTCGCCGCATTTGTCGAGATGGTGTAAATAGGCGCGGCTGAAGTTCCGGCAGGTGTAGCAGTCGCACTCGGCGTCCAGCGGGCCGGTGTCGTGCCGGTGGCGGGCGTTGCGGATCTTGATCACACCGTCGTTGACGAACAGATGCCCGTTGCGGCCGTTGCGGGTCGGCATCACGCAATCGAACATGTCGACGCCGCGACGCACGCCTTCGACCAGATCTTCCGGCGTACCGACGCCCATCAGGTAACGCGGCCGGTCATCCGGCATCTGCGGGGTCAGGTGCTCCATGATGCGCATCATGTCTTCCTTCGGCTCGCCGACGCTCAGCCCGCCGATGGCGTAACCATCAAAGCCGATGTCGGTCAGGCCCTTCAGGCTGACATCGCGCAGGTCCTCGAACATGCCGCCCTGGATGATGCCGAACAGGGCCGAGGGGCTGTCGCCGTGCGCGTCTTTCGAGCGCTTGGCCCAGCGCAGGCTCATCTCCATCGATTTGCGGGCCTGGTCATGGGTAGCCGGGTGGGGCGTGCACTCATCGAAAATCATCACAACGTCGGAACCGAGGGCGCGTTGTACTTCCATGCTGCGTTCCGGCGTCAGCTCCACCTTGGCGCCGTCGACCGGCGAGCGGAAGGTCACGCCCTGTTCGGTGATCTTGCGCATCTTGCCGAGCGAGAACACCTGGAAGCCGCCGGAGTCGGTCAGGATCGGCTTATCCCAACCCGCAAAGCCGTGCAGGCCGCCGTGTTCTTCCACCACCTGGGTGCCGGGTCGCAACATCAAGTGGAAGGTATTGCCGAGAATAATATGCGCGCCGATCTCCTCGACCTGCTGAGGCGTCATGCCCTTGACCGTGCCGTAGGTGCCGACCGGCATAAAAGCCGGTGTTTCCACCGCGCCGCGCGGGAAGTTCAGAGTACCGCGCCGGGCCTGGCCGTCGGTGGCCTTCAATTCGAAATTCATGAAACAGGTGCGGCTCATTCGGCCTCCTCTTGGCTCGTGACTGCGTCGTTACGGGTGATGAACATGGCGTCGCCGTAACTGAAAAAACGATAGCGGTGTTCGATGGCGGACTGGTACGCCGCCATGACGTGATCTTTCCCGGCGAAGGCGCTGACCAGCATGATCAGCGTCGACTGCGGCAGGTGGAAGTTGGTCACCAGCGCGTCCACCACCCGGTAGCGATAACCGGGGTAAATGAAGATGTTGGTGTCGCCGGTGAACGGTTGCAGCTCGCCGGACTGGGCGGCGGTTTCCAGCGAGCGCACACTGGTGGTGCCCACCGCGACGACCCGGCCGCCCCGGGCGCGGGTGCGCTCGACGGCCTCGACCACGGCGGGCGGCACCTCGATCCACTCCGAATGCATGATGTGGTCTTCAATGCGGTCCGCCTTCACCGGCTGGAAGGTGCCGGCGCCGACGTGCAGGGTGACGTAGGCGGTTTCGACCCCCTTGTCCGCCACCTTCTGCAACAAAGCCTCATCGAAATGCAGCCCGGCTGTCGGCGCCGCCACGGCGCCTTTGCGCTGGGCGTAGACCGTCTGGTAGCGCTCGCGGTCGCTGGCATCGTCCGCCCGCTCGATGTAAGGCGGCAATGGCATGTGGCCATGCTCTTCCAGCAGATCGACCAGGGGCCGGTCGTTGTGACTGCGGATCTTGAACAGATTCTCCTCGCGCCCGGTCACCTCCAGCTCGATGCCGCCTTCCATCGACAGCACCGTACCCGGCTTCGGGCTCTTGTTCGCCCGCACATGCGCCAGGGCTTCATGGTCCCCGGTCATCCGCTCGACCAGCACCTCGACCTTGCCGCCGCTGGTCTTCTGACCGAACAACCGCGCCGGGATCACCCGCGTGTTGTTGAACACCAGCAGATCGCCGGGTTCGAGCAGATCCAGAATGTCCGGAAACTGCCGGTGGGCGAGGGCGCCGGACGGCCCGTCCAGGTGCAACAGACGGCTGCCCGTACGCTCGGCGGCCGGGTGACGGGCAATCAACTCTTCGGGGAGTTCAAAATCGAAATCGCGGACGTGCATGCAGGTTCAAGGGTTCCAATAAAGGGCGCGACATTCTACCGGAAACCCCACGCCACCTCCATTCCGCCGTTACCTGTAGGGCGGAAGAGCGAAGCGACATCCGCCGAGCGGGCGAAGCCCGCCTAACCTCTCCAACCCACACTTGCCATTTCTGTTAAAATCGCCTCAAACGATCCCCTTCATAATCAAGAGGCCCGCATGAACGAACTCACCCTGCGCACCCCGGACGACTGGCACCTCCACTTCCGCGACGGCGACCTCCTGCAAGAGACCGTCCCCGCCACCGCCCGGTGCTTCCAGCGCGCCATCGTCATGCCCAACCTCGTCCCGCCGGTCACCACAGCCGAGATGGCCGTCGCCTACCGCGAGCGCATTCTCGCCGCCCGCCCCGACGGCAACACCTTCGAACCGCTGATGACCCTCTACCTGACTGACCGGACCAGCGCCGAAGACATCAAAGCCGCCAAGGCCGCCGGCGTGGTCGCCGCCAAACTCTACCCGGCCGGCGCCACCACCAACTCCGCCTCGGCCGTCTCCGCCGTGGACGCGCTCGACCCCGTCTTCGAAGCCCTGGCCGAGAACGGCCTGCTGCTGCTGGTGCACGGCGAAGTGACCCGCGCCGAAATCGACATCTTCGACCGCGAAAAAGCCTTCATCGACGAACACCTGAGCCGCATTGTCGAGCGCCACCCGAGCCTCAAGGTCGTGTTCGAACACATCACCACGATGGAAGCCGCCCAGTTCGTCACCGAAGCCCCGGACCGCGTGGCCGCCACCATCACCCCCCAGCACCTGATGCTGAACCGCAACGACCTGCTGGTGGGCGGCATCCGCCCGCACAACTACTGCCTGCCCGTGCTCAAGCGCCGTACCCACCAGGAAGCCCTGCGCGCCGCCGTCGCCACCGGTTCGCCCAAATTCTTCCTCGGCACCGACTCCGCCCCGCACGAGCGCCACAAGAAAGAAACCGCCTGCGGCTGCGCCGGCTGCTACAGTGCCTGGAGCGCCATCGAACTCTACGCCCAGGTGTTTGACGAACTCGACGCCCTCGACAAACTGCCCGCCTTCGCCAGCGAACACGGCGCCGACTTCTACGGCCTGCCGCGCAACGAGGGCACCATCACCCTGAAGCGTGAACCCTGGCAGGTGCCGGAAGTGATTAAACTGCCGAACGGCGACGACATCGTGCCCTTCCACGGCGGCGAGACGGTCAACTGGAAGCTGGCCTAACGGCCATAAGGCGAGAGAAAAACACCGTTCAGGGCACGGAAGCCATTGACGAACAAGGATTTTTCGATAAAATGCCGCACCACTGAGCCAGAGTGGCGAAATTGGTAGACGCAGGGGATTCAAAATCCCCCGGTGGCGACACCGTGCCGGTTCGAGTCCGGCCTCTGGTACCAAGATTTAGAGAAAGCCCGATCACGAGAGTGGTTGGGCTTTTTTGTTGTCTGCGGTGCCGGTTCGCGAGCCGGACTCGAATCGACAGTCGACCACTATGCTAGTCCAGTAGATTCAGTCTCTGCTAGCAAGTTTCAAATTTCGCTCAGTTGCCGAAGGGTAGTGAACTGCCACATGGAGCTCTGAGGCTTAGCTAACACAGAGTTTTGAACACTCTCAACTTTTTTGTTGTATATTAAGAACGCTATTTAAATATTGATGCCCATAAGAAATTTAAAAACAATGACATATGAAAAATATACAATTGGTCCTGGCTGAAACTAGTTAGTGTGGTTTCAATGTTCTAGTTGCTCGAGTAGGTCTTTTTTGCAATGGCGCTGTATCAAATGAAGTTGTTAGTGTTGGCTTGGGATTTTAACTCCAGTTAGAGATTTGATGTTCTCTGATTTCTTAGTGTTGGTGGTAAGTCCTATCGATTTTCTGAGATTTCGCTTCGCGGCTCCTTGCAGAAGGTTTCTGAAGAAAAATAAAAGGATTAAATTAAGTGCACAAATAGTTATTCGCTCTCTTGTATTCCAAGCACCAAGTTCCTGTTCTGTGAAAGAGTTTAGTCCACTTATGGTGCCTCCCTTTGTCATTCTGAAGGACTTAGTAGAGCCGTGTACGGCCTTAGAAAGGGTTTCGTACTCACGCTTCAGTTCTGAGAGTCCATTTTCTGTTTCCTTTGTGCCCTCGAAATTGGGATGTGCAGCCAAGTACTTGACCAAATCGGAGAATCCAAGTCGATGTTTGCCCTTTGACCATTGATTAAATTCTACAGGATGATCGATATAGTAGAGCGTTAGTAAAGTATTTTCTATGCAACTTCTCAGTGACATTAAAGATGGCCGCCACGCTCCTTGTCTTGCTAGCGAGTGCGAAATTAAAGCATCATTTTGAGCTTCTTTAAAGAACTGGCATGCCCCATCGGGTGAGTTTTGTTCAACTATTTCTGTTCGCCAAGCTTGGATTGAAATAATTCTTTTAAAGCTTTCTGAAAATACTTCTTTAGACTTCTCGCTTTCTTTCATCGAATCATTTATATCAATAAGTAACTTATCAAAAAAAATATCAAAGTTATAGTCGATCTCTTCAAGGTATCCACTCATTTGCCGTTACCTTAGCAATAGACTGAGAGCATCAGCTAGTTCTGAAGATTTATTGCTCTTTTTGATGACTTTTTTACCACTAAGTTTCTCTCTCTCATCTGGGTTTTCAGATAAATACTTAAGTAGTTTTCCTATAATATCTCTGTTGGCATCTCGAGGTCTGGTAGGGACATCGAAATCATATTCACTTATGAGCGATAGCCATTGGTTTTTGCTTACTTGATTTAGCTCTACCATCATGCTTAATGCTTTCGGGAGTTCTTTTTCATCAAGATAATTGGTGTTTTCTGTAGAGTTTTTTGAAAGATTCGAGAAATTCAAGTTCTCCAGCTCTACATTTGGTCCAGACCTTAAAATGTTAGCCATTGCGACTAAGTTTTTTGCAAAGTCATGTGATTTCATAATAAACCTACCCTCTTCATCAGTTCTTGGCAAACATTTTCAAACTGTTCTTTAGCATCTCTGTCATTGGTTTCAAATATCGAATTTCCCTGTTGAGCTGCATTGCTAACGGAAACACGCTCTTTGATTGTATGCTCTACTATAGCATCTCCAAATTGTTCACGCAGTGTGGCTTCAGTTTCCTCTCGATGAATAGCAGGTCTACCTACGCGAGTAATTACAATCCCAGCTTGGATGAGCTCATGATCCAGGTCACTGCTAAATTCCTCTACTCTTTTAACAAGCAGCCCAACGCCGATTGCAGATAGAAAGTCTAGCGTAACTGGAACAATATAGTGTGTGCTAAATGCAAGTGCATTTTGAGTTGGAATAGTTAGGTTTGGTGGGCAATCACAAATGATAGCGTCATATTCATCTTGAATGGGTTTTAAGGATTTTCTTAGTCTGGTTTCTCTGAAGCTAGCTGAAGCTAAGTCTAAATCTACAGTAAATAAGTCAATGTGTGACGGTATTAGGTCTACATTTGTAAAGACATTTTTAACAATTACTGATTGAGCATCTTTGTTTGATCCTGTTGCATTTGAATGGTTTCTCGCACCAAGTAAATCTGCTACAGTGCCTTTGGCTGTTGTTTCTTTTGTCCAGCGGCTAACTCCCATTGTAGAAAATGTAGCATTTGTTTGTGGATCCAAGTCGATTAATAGAGTTTTGAAACCCCTTTGTCCACAGTAGGCGGCCAAGTTGACAGCTAGTGCTGTCTTTCCTACGCCACCCTTTAAATTGATGCAGGAGATTACTTCAGGCATTTTCCTCTCCTTTTCGGAAAAAAGTGTATGTCTGGTTACCCGTTTTAGTTGCTTACACTTAGCATATTTTTTTTGTTATTTCTAATCGAATGTTGCGTTTAATACACGATTTAAAAGCCCACAATGTAAGGTGCGACTCTGGAACAGTCAGTTTTGTCAGAACGTGATTGTTAACTTGCATTTGCTACTTATAATTATGGGCCTATCTTGTTGTGATCGAACCGATTATTATTTGCAGGGCCAGCCCCTATCAGGTGAATTGTCCGCGTGGTTGACTATTATCATGTTTATGAGATCAGAGTTTCCTCTGAGTTGCCAGACAAGATTGGCAAGCGTCACGTCTTTTAGGATAAAAGGCCGCTCGTTCGCGGGTGTAGAAAAGTAACCGGTCAGAACATCCAGCAACGCATTGGAACGGTTGACGATGGCCTCAAGCATATCTGAGTTCATGGGTTCAGCATCTGGACGGATCATCAAGCCCTCTTCTGGGCTGGATGGGGCGAAGGTCTTTTTTTGAGGGTTGGTTGTCATATTGGCGTGTCCTATGTGTTCGAGATAAACAGCCACCAGCTTGAGAGGCAGGTAGCCGGGCGTCACTCTCCGCACATAGACGGCTGGGCTTATTCCCCTTGCGGGTGTTGTATTCGGCCCTATCCACCCGGCCATAACGATCATGTCCGCACGAAGGTACGAACATGTATCGGCTTGATAGGCCGGTTTTGTGACCCACGCATGAGCTTGAGAGGCCCAAGCGACAGGCACAAAAAAACCGCAAATCTGACGGGTGCGGATACCGCTATGTGTTTTGAGAGTGGGGTGGAGAATACCTGCAGTGCGCCCACCACGCAATGACGGTAAGAAATGATCAAAGCCGATGGTGACGGGTCACAGGGGTGTATCTTCGCTCGTTCCATGTGAGAACCATCACAAAAGCAGCCACAAAACCCCCAACCACCTTGCCTTCTGAACGCCAGTCGATATCGTTCGGCCCCAACAACCACTAATCACCCCGCAGAAAGCAGTCGCAAGGAAACCATCAGAAGGACGCTGCCCCGATGTGTGCGCACACCGTCGGTGCCGATGCATGGCACCCAGAATCTCCCCAGCATTCCGATCACGCTGTCTCCCGCTCACCCGCACCCGCATCGGATGAGACAACCACAACCGCAAGAGGAGACCGGGAAGCCGTAGGTCGCCTGCCGGTCTCCCTCCGCAACCGGCTGCTGCCTCACTGGCGGGACTGGGCCTTGCTGAGCGCGGAGGAAGCCCGCTATGTGGTGGCGGATGAGCGCCACCGGTTCTTCGCCTTGAACCGGCGCGGGGAATGGGAGGCCACGCGCGGGCCCGTGGTCGGGTCGAGCCGGTGGATCTGTCTGGAACGGGTCGATGCGTCAGTGCGGTCGTCCTCGGTCCGCGCTGGCGGTGCGGGTCGGCCGGGCGCCGCGCAGGCGGCGGCTTCGGTGTCGGAAGAGATGCCGCCGGAAGTCGCCGAGTCCTTGAACCGTTATCAACCGGAAGGCACCCGTACGGAGCACAGCCTGACGCTGGAATACCTGGACGACCAGGGTGAGCCGGTGCCGGATATCCGGTACACCCTCACCGTCGCCGGGGATACCCGAACGGGCCGTTTGAACGAGTCCGGCCGGGCCACGGAACAGTATCTGCCGGCGGGCGACGCCAGTGTGACGTACGAGGCGGACCACACCCGGTTGCCGCAGTTGCGCGATGAACTGCGCACCCTGCTCGATAGCATCATCAACGAGCGGATGGACCGGAAAGACCGGCTGGATGATCTGCTCGCCGAGAGCGATTTCGTGGAGCAGGGGCTCATCCTCACCGGCGCGGTCATGGTGTCCATCTGGGACAGCGCCAGGGATTTGGTCTCCAGCACGGCGGACGCCATTACCGGTGCCGCCACCGGCCTCACCGCCGCCAGCAGCGCCCTCTACGAAAAACTCGCCGATGGCTATTCGCTGTCGGAACTGGAAGAGGATTTCGCCTACGTCGCCCAGGAAGCCGGCCACGCCTGGGACCAGGCGCAACGCGCCTACACCGTGCTCAGTTGGCTGGCGACGGACGAAGACACCTGGTCGCTGTTGGTCGACTTTCCGAAACGCTTTTTCGACTCGATGAGCACCGTCGAAAAAGCCGAAGCCCTGGGGGCGTTGGCGTTCGACATCTTGTTCGCCATCGCCCTGGCCGTCGCCACCGCCTTGACGGCGGGTGCAGCGGCGGCGGTGGCCGGTTCGGCCGCCGCCATCAAATATTCCCGCTATTTCGCGGAAACCATCGGCACCCTACGTCGCATTTACCGCGTGCTGCCGACCGGCGCCATCGAAAAACGATACGACCGGGTGCGAATCGGCCGTCGCGAGCAAAGCCATACCGGTCAATACCAGACGCCGGCGGCGGAACTGCGCCGCCGCGAGGCGGACCGAACCGAGTCCGAAAGCACCACCGATAACGGCCGCTGCACGCAGAGCGAAGCGCACAGCACCACCTGCGGCGACCCGATCAACATGCTGACCGGGGAAGAGCTGTTCTCTCAGGTCGATTTCGAATTGGGCGGCCCGCTGCCGCTGGTCTGGAAGCGCCTCTACCGTAGCACCGCCAGCGCCCGTCGCTCGTTACTGGGCCACGGCTGGAGCCACCCGTTCGATCAGAGCCTGGTCCTGCGTGACGGGCAGTTAATCCACTGCGATGCCGAAGGCGCGTCCATCACCTATCCGCTGCCCGCCAGCGGCCGACGGGTGCGGAACCAGTTCGGCGTTGTGTTGAGCCGCTACGAGGACTGGTTCAGCCTGCAACAGGACGGTCTGGTCTGGCATTTCGAGCCGGACCTGGGCCAAGCCGAGCGCTGGCGTCTCAGTCAGTTGAGCACGCCGGACCGTCGCCACCACTGGCAACTGTGGTATGAGCGTTCCGACCGGGTGGATGTGAGTGAACCCGAACGGCTGACCCACGCCACCAGCAGTTGGGGCGCGGAGGTGCGCTTTGAACCCGGCGTTCATGGCTGGCGTGTCATTCGCGGCAAAGCAAAGCCGCACCAGCCCGAACGCACCCTGGCTCACTACCGGGTCAACCGCGACGGGGACCTGATCGCCGCGCGGGACCAGAGCGGCGGCCTTGAGCAATACCGCTACACCCGTCACCTCTTTCATCGCCGCCGCACCGCCACCGGCCTGGTGTTCGGGTTCGAGTGGGACGGTACCGGGCCGGACGCCCGCTGCACGCGGCAATTCGAGGCCTCGGGACACTACGATTATCGTTTTGAATGGGACCCGGCCAAGAACACCAGCCGCGCCACCGACGGCCGGGGCCATGTCGAGAGCTTTGTCTTCGACGCCGCCGGTCATCTGACCGAACGCACCCGACCGGACGGCGGCCGGGAGCACTGGGAATACGACAGTCAGGGGCGCCTGCGTGCCCACACCGACGGCGCTGGCCACATCACCCGGTACGACTACGACCACAACGATCGCCTGGTGCGCCGAACCGATGCCCTCGGGCAGACATTCGAGCTGCACTACTGGCAGGACAGCGACCAACCGAGCCAGGTCATCGACCCGCTCGGCCAGCGCACCCAATACGACTACACGCCGGAAGGGCAACTCAGCGCCTGCCGCCACCCGGACGGTACCGAGGAGCGTTGGACCTGGCACGGCGACCGCCTGAGTCACCATCGGGATCGTCAGGGGCGGGTTCACCGTTACCACTGGGACGACACCCTGGGCACCCTGAGCCGCTACGAATGCCTCACCGAAGCCGATGCCGAACCGGACAGCCTGGTGACACTCACCGACCTGCGGTTCGATTACGACGACCAGGGTCGCCTGCACCGTCAGGTCGATCAGCATGGCCAGGAACAGCATTACCACTACGACGACCTGGGTCGGCTGACGACCCAGTTGAATGAACACGGCCAGGCCTGGAAGTTCGAATACGACCGAGCCGGACGCCTGATCGCCCAGACCGACCCGGGCGGGCGCACCACACAGCTGCGCTACGGTGCCTTCGCCCAGCCGGAGGCTCGCATCCTGCCGAATGGCCAGACGATCGGTTACGAGTACGACGCCGAACGCAACCTGACGGCGGTGGTTAACGGCAACGGCCAGGCGCACCGGTTCGAGTACGACGGCTGCGAGCGACTGACCCGGGAAGTCGGCGTCGATGGCCGCACCACGGATTACCGCTACAACGAAGCCGGCCACCTGACCGGCCTGACCGAAGGCCCGATCCGCGCGACCTTCGAACGGGACCCGCTCGGTCGCCTGATTCGGGAGCACTACGACCACGCCGACCGCGCGGAGGCCGTCACCTGGACCGAGTTCGGTTACGACCCGCTGGGCCGTCTGACCCGGGCGCGCAACGAACACGCCGAACACGAACTGCAATACGACTCCGGCGGCCGTTTGCTCGAAGACCGCATCCGTCAGGACTTCCCTGGCTGGATGAACCGCGTCCGCCCCTACGATCACCGACAGCAGTTTGCATACGACTCGCAAGGCCGCCTGCGCGGTGTCCGCCACAGTGCCATCATCGCCCGGCCGCCGAACCAGAAATGGCCCAGCCTGCACCACGATTTCCACCAACCGGGCTGGACCCACAGCTACGACTGGTACCCGAACGACACCCTGAAACGCATCGGCATGGGCCTGCCCGACGACCGGGACCCGTGGAACGTGCTCGATACCCCGGTGCTGGAACAACACCTCAACGCCAGGGGCCAACTGCAGCAACGCCAACAGGGACAGCACACCAGCCAGTGGGAATACGACCCGCAAAACCGACTGCAACACTACCGCCGTCTGAACCGGCATGACCCGGACCGGCCGCTGCAGGAACGCCACTACGGCTACGACACCCAAGGCCGCATCAACCACATCCGCGACCTCAAACACGGCGAGCGCCACTACCGATACGACGCGCTGGATCAACTGGTCGAAACCCAAACCCGACACCCCGGCCAACCGACCGCGGACATCGAAACCCATCGACAGGACGCCGCCGGCAACCGGCTACCCGATGGCCTCGAGCAATTACTCGACAACCGTCTGCCATTCCACGGCGACCGCCATTTCGACTACGACGACCACGGTAACCTCGTGCGTATTCGAAAGGGCAAGGACAAGAAACTCGAACAACACCTCGTCTACAACGCCAAACACCAACTGATCCGGCTGGACGAGCGCAAGAACGGCAACCTGACACAACGCCTAACCTTCCGTTACGACGCCTTCGGCCGCCGCATCGACAAGGTGGTGTTCAAGCCGGAGCCGACGGAAGAGGGCACCGAGGCTCTGAAACGACAGTACGCCGAAGCCTACGTCTGGCAGGGTCATACCCTCGTTCAGGTACGGCACCTCGACGCGAAGTACCAGCCCAAGAACCGCCGTGTGTACGTGTATGAGCCCGGTACGCATGTGCCGGTGGCGCTGTGGGATCAGGCGTTGGGGTTGATGCAGTTTGATACGGATCATGCTGGGACGCCAAAGGCACTTTATCAACATGAATCCGGCGACTTAGTGTGGAGTATTGACCACGAGGTATATGGTAAAACGAAGGACAATTGGGCGGCTATTGTTCATCCGGTGACGGGGTTGGCATTTGATGCAGGACTTCGGCTGCAAGGTCAGTATGAAGATCTTGAAACTGGTCTACATCAAAACTTGTGCCGATACTATGAACCTTCGAGTGGTCGTTTCGTGACGCAAGACCCCTTGGGTATCCGGGGTGGGCTAAATGTTTACCAATATTGTCCCAATCCTGTACTCTTTGTTGATCCTCTGGGTCTTCAGGCCAAAGAATGTGTGCCATGGAGCAATGCCACAGTAAAAAGTGCGGCAGAAGCTCTATTAAGAGGTGATACGAGTGTAACAGTGAACAGTCGTTCGGAAGCCGAGGAACTTTTTCTCGGGCTGTTTGCAGGCCAAGGTTATCGAAATGCAGAGGCATTTAATTCGGTTACGGCTAAAGACTATTTTAGAACTGTGAATGGAAAAGAGCCATACTACCATTGGGATGACACGCCAATAAGTGATATTGAAACTAGAAAGGTGTATATGGCAAACCATAGTCCCGAAGATCCGCATGCAGCAAGTCCTCACTTGCAACTTCATCCTGTTGCGGGGAACGTCACTCGAATATATTGGCCAGGTAACTATTAGAAGAAGGGTAAGTGATGAGTGAATTCTCGCCAAGTGTTTGGAACGGAATCAAGCATGGCTCCTATTTGGTTGTGGCTCAAGAGGTTGGGCCTTCTTCAATCAATTTTCGAAGATGGATTGCGATCTACCCTATATTCAAGCTGCCAAAAGATCCCATGTTCGTAGCTACTGCTTTTAGTTTTTTAAAGAGTTCATTGGAGCACAAGTACTGTATCGTGGACTTTGAAGTAGACAAAAAGGTTTTGGAGGTGTCTGATGGTGTTAATGAGAATGACCTTATAAATGTGAATCATTGGAGTGCTTCATCTGACGAAGACCTGTTTAGACAACTAAAGTCAATGGGCATAGATATGGCTCTATTTGTTCCGGACTGGAAGTGTGAGTTTCCCCTGTAGCTTGAACCTATTGAGGCGACTTGGAGGCATGTACAGAAACGTGTCGATTGTTGCCGTGGGGAACGATTTGACATTTTGAGTCGCATGGCTGCTGAGCTTCGGAAATCATCACCCTCATAATGGACCATACGTATAGACCAGCTTGAACTATAGTGACCTCCAATTAACCGCTCAGACCACCAGGTGTCGGTTTGAACGGTGGTCTGTGAATCCACTGGAGGGAAACTACCATGACCAGGACGATCATCCTCTTTCTGCTCACGCTCAGCGCCGCCTGGGCCCACCAACCCGTCCACGACAAAAACACCACCGACTGGACGTTCGACAACCCCTACGTCATCGAAAAGCCCGAAGTCTCCAAGGCCATATACGCGGAACTCAATGGCGCGCCCGATGTGTACCGCATTACCATCGACCGGGCTTTTGATTTCTATGCCGGCATCACCCAACCCAAATGGGAGGGGTGCGCGCGGGCGCACTGGTTCTCGGTCGATATTCTCGATGAAAACCGCGATCTCATTTCCTCGCTGGATGGCGAGCGTTTCGAGTGGTGGGCCTGGTACGAGGAGTATGGCAAACAGTGGTATTGGATCGGCCCGGAATCCGGCGAGGATTTTCTCAGTACGGACCGCTTTCCCGCCGGTACCTATTACCTGAAAGTGTACAACCAGGCCCAGCAAGGCCTCTACGTGCTGGCCGTGGGCGATGACGAGCAATTCGGACCCATCACCATAACCCGAACCCTGATCTCGTTGCCCGGTATCGAAAAGCGCTTCTGGGAAGAGCCGGAGGCGCGGTGTCGGGCCGAACAGGAAACCTCCCGATAGTGCATTTGCACCATTCTCTTTGCGAACCAGGGCTCATAGAGTCATAACTCGATTCATGTTTCGTTCCCGGGCTCGGTTATCCCTCCCGGGCTCGGGTTGAGCAAAGAGGTGTGCATGGCGGTTTTAACGTCCGAATTCAAAGCGTACAGTCTGGCGCTGGTAGTGGCTCTTGCCGCAGGTTGTAACAGCAGTGGCGGGGGAGGCGATGACGGAGAAGACGGAAATGACGGTGGCAACGGCAGTGACGGTGGCGGCTCGAGCTCCGTCGGCGGCGATACTCTGCCCAAACTGAACGGTTTGACGGGCGTGCCGGACAACGACAACTGGTTGTACTTCACCTCGGACGCGGACGGTAACTCGGGGCTTTTCGCCTACAACCCTCAATTGCCGGACGATGGTGCGGTACTGGTGGATGGCGATGCCTATCTTGAAGGCGCCATCTATCTGTTTCGGCCCATCGCACAGGCCAGCATCACCGGCAACGATCTGACGGATTACCGGGCGCAACACCTGTTTTATCGATCCCAGAAGGAGCGCACCATTACTGGGTCGGACGTCACCTATATGGTACCGGATGCCTTTCAGCGGGTAGAGGCGACCCAGAGTGTCACGCCACCTGCGCCGCAGCAGGTGTCTTCGGAAGCGGACAACAGCAATCTGAACAGTACCCGACTGTATTTCCAATACGATCTGGATCAACCGGCCAACACGGCCGTCGCCTATCTGGGCGGGACGACCGGATGGCAACAACTTCGAATCGGCGATTCAGTCAGCCAGGCGCCGCTGGCATTCAGTAACGATCACAATCCCGTAGTGCCCCTCGGCGACGGTAATCCGAATGGCTGGCTAGTGATCGATGAAAGCAACAACAACCGCCTGGCCCAGGTCGACCTGAACCTCGCATCCGAAGGCGCCGTCCTGGATGCCCAGGGTAATCCGGTCGAGAATGTTCGCTTTGTGGATATGTTCAGTCACCTGGGGCGGGACCAGCAACTGCTGGTGCTCACCTTCGAGGACCTGGATACCAGCGACGAGGAAGTGCCACCTTCGGAACTTTGGCTCTACAGCGCGGGCAACCCCGGTACAATCAAACCGTTGCTGAATGACCAGGGCGAAAAGCTGACCTTCCTCCAGAACCTGTTGGGCACCGGGGCCATGCTGCCTACGGCCGATCAGCTGGCCATTCGCGACCAGACGCTGTATTTCGCCTTTCACGAACGCAGTGAATTTTCCATTCTAGGCGCCTTCAACCCGATGCTGTACCGCGTCGACAGCAACGGCTGGTCGCTGGAGATCGACTACGCCAGCCGTAACCCAGACAGCGTGGCCCAAACACTCGCCAGCCCCTTCCTGATCGATGGCGGCAATGAATTGATCTGGCTGATCGACGACACCCTGACATCGGTGGATCTGTCGGATTACTCCGAATCCGCCTTGTACGAAGGCAGCATCGAGACGCCCGTCGTCGATAGCGTCAACGGCTGGTTCTTCTACAACGATACGCGGAACATCGACACGGCCGTCGCTGCCCGCGTGGACGGCAGCGAGCAAATCCGGCTCGAACAGGCGCAATGGATCGGCGCTTCAGGAACGGGCGAGGGCAATGTCGCCATCCGCCTGGCCAGGGCCAACATCAGCGAGGTCTTTCTGCTGAAGGACGACAGCACTCTGGCGGCGGTCAGTGCGGGGTCGCCGGACCAGGGGCTGGTCGAACTGGGTCGGTTGGACCCGGCGCCGGAGACGGTGCGCGTGTTCGGTATTCGTTCCGGTCCGCACCAGTTGCTGCGGGTCGGGTATGAAGACGACAGCTATGAGGTCGTTTACGTGAATACGGAAGAGGCCGATTCCCTGAAACACCTGATGGCGGCACCCTCATCGCAAGCCAACGCGGCGGCTTGGACCCGCCCGGTGTACGGGCGGTGATACGCCCGTAAACCTCCCTCCCTTACCCTTCTCTCCCCACCGCCCCATGCCGCCACAGCGGCATTTGGGGCGGTATCCAGCCCCGTTTTTAATGCCCATTCGCTGAACAAAGCCCCTTTTAACCACCGTTACAAGACAATCACAGCCATTCACTTCTGCCCCCAATCTGGTAAGGTACAAAACGTTTAAAAAATACTAAATATTCGATACACGCTAAAAACAGACCCGTTCGCAGACTGAACCGATGCCTTCAAGCCAGAACAAATACCGGCCAGACGCGCCGACAACCGAGCCCTCAGACGCCGAGGATGCACTGCGACAGGTGCGCTCGCTGGTGGTCAATTCCATTGCCCAGACCATGGACCACTACGGGGTCAATTCGACCACCGGCCTGCTCTACGGGCTGATGTACTTCCACAACGACCCGATCACGCTCGATGAAATGTGCGCCAAGATGGGGATGAGCAAAGGCAGCATGAGCACCGGGGTGCGCAAGCTTCAGGAAAACAAGATGGTGCATCGCATCTTCCGGCCGGGCTCGCGCAAGGACCTGTATCGCGCCGAAGAAGACTTCCACAAGAACTTCATCAACTTTTTCTGCCGGCGCTGGGAAGACGAGGTCACCATCAACATGAAGGCCATCGAGGCCGCCGAAACCGAGTACCAGGCGCTGCTCGAGCGAGACGATTTGCCCGCGGACATTGCGCGGGAAATCGAGATCGATCTGGCCAAGATCGACGAATCGAAAGACTACTACCGGTTTCTGGAAAAGCTGATCGCACGCTGCGAATCCGGCGAGCTGTTTCGCTGGCTGGCCGACGACAACGACGACTCAACGCCATAAACCGGACAAGGAGAGGGTGAAGCACCCGGTATGACGCCATGACGACAATAACAATAAATCAGCAGTCCTATGACGTGGACGCCATCCTGTTCGACAAGGACGGCACGCTGCTCAATTTCGGGGATCTCTGGCTCGGCTGGCTCAGTGCGCTGCTGCGGCAGGTCAACGGTCGACTGGAGCCCAACCGACACATTCCACCGCACGACATCGCCGGCGCCCTGGGCGTCAGCCCGGATTTTCAACAGTGGGACCCGACCGGCCCGCTGACCATCGGATCGATGGACGACATCGTCAGCATCCTGTCCCTGCATCTGTACCAGCACGCCGACCAAGCCTGGAACGACGCCAGCCGGCTGGTGCGCGACAGCATGGCGAATCTGGAATCCGAAACGGACCCGGCGCTGCGCGTCACCGCCGTGGCCGGCCTGACCGAGTTTCTGGTCCGCGCCCGGGAGCAGGGGGTGGTGATGGCCGTCGTCACCTCGGACGACACCTCGAGCGCGCACCAGCATCTCCGGCGGCTGGAGATCGACGGCTATTTCCCGGTGGTGCTCGGCCACGACCAGGTCGCCCGGGGCAAACCCTACCCCGATATGGCGCTGACCGCCTGCGACAAACTGGGTGTGGCCCCGCACCGAACACTGCTGTTCGGGGATTCCAACGGCGACATGAAAATGGCCCGCGAAGCCGGGCTGGTGGCCGGTATCGGCCTTACGCCCGCCCCGCACCTGGGAACGCGGCATCTGGCCGATGCCGATCAGATCATTCGGCACTACGGTGAGGTCAGCTTCCCGACCTGACCCGCTCGACCCACGACTTTAACATCGCGGCCCACCGAGGACCGCCTTATGCCGCTCGTCAGGCGCTGTTCAGCCACGAGTGCGCTCATAAAAAGAAAGAGGAGAACGACCCATGTCCAACGAGTTTCAGTTTCTAACCGACCAGGCACGCAAAGGCCAAATTTCCCGACGCGACTTTCTCGGCCGTGCGTTGGCGCTGGGCATTGCCTTGCCCTTCGCCAGCTCTGTCTTTGCCAGTGCCGTAACCTCGGGCCAGCCGCGCAAGGGTGGCGTACTGAAGGCCGGCATGCAGGGTGGCAGCTCCACCGACAGCATGGACCCGGCGACCTGGACCAGCCAGGTACAGCACTCCTTCGGCCAGTCCTGGGGTGAGCCGCTGACCAATGTGGCGCCCAACGGCGACCTGGTGCCGCGCCTGGCCGAGGAAATCGGCTCCAGCAGCGACGCCAAGACCTGGACCTTCAAGCTGCGCCGGGGAATCCTGTTCCACAACGGCAAGGAAATGACCGCCGACGATGTGGTGGCCACCCTGGAGCGTCACTCCGATGAGGACTCCGAATCCGGCGCGCTGGGTATCATGCGCGGCATCGAATCGGTCAAGGCAACGGGCAAATACGAAGTGGTGGTCACCACCACCGAAGCCAACGCCGACCTGCCGTACCTGATGTCCGACTACCACCTGATCATCCAGCCGAACGGCGGCAAGGATGCACCCGACGCCGGTATCGGGACCGGTCCGTACAAGGTTACCGAGTTCCAGCCGGGTGTGCGCCAGAGAGCCGAGCGTTTCGAAGAGTACTGGAACCTGGAGGAGTTCGGTCACGCCGACGAGATCGAAATCACCGTCATCAACGATCCGACCGCCCGTACCGCCGCGCTGCAATCCGGCCAGATCCACATGGCCAACCGCATTGAGCCGCGTGTCGTCGACATGGTCAAACGCTTGCCCAATGTCCAGGTGCGCAACGTCTCCGGTCAGGCGCATTATGTGTTCCTGATGCACTGCGATACCGCTCCGTTCAGCGACAACGACCTGCGCCTGGCTCTGAAATACGCCATGGACCGTGAAGACATGGTCGAGCGCATCCTGCGCGGCTACGGCTCGGTGGGCAACGACTACCCGATCAACTCCGCCTACCCGCTGCACCCGACCGACATCCCGCAGCGTGAGTTCGATCCGGAGAAAGCGGCTTACCACTACAAGAAATCCGGTCACGATGGCCCCATAGTGCTGCGCACCTCGGATGTCGCCTTCCCCGGCGCCGTCGACGCCGCTCAGTTGTATCAGCAGAGCTGCGCCCAGGCCGGCATCAACATAGAAGTTCGGCGTGAACCCGGCGACGGTTACTGGTCCGAAGTCTGGAACAACCAGCCGTTCTGCACCTCCTACTGGAGCGGACGCCCGACCCAGGACCAGATGTATTCCACGGCCTACATCTCCAACGCCGACTGGAACGACACCAACTTCTACCGTGACGATTTCGACAAGCTGGCCCGCCAGGCGCGCGGTGAGCTGAACGATGAGAAACGGGCCTCGCTGTACCGCCAAATGGCGATGATGGTGCGCGACGAAGGCGGTCTGATCCTGCCCATGTTCAACGATTACATCGAAGCCCACACCAACGAAGTACAGGGTTGGAGCGATCACCCCATGGGTGAAATGATGTCCGGCTTCGCCCTGTCGCGGTGCTGGCTCAGCGCCTGATCGCTCGGGGTCATGTAATGAACACGATTGTTGTCAAACTGATTGCCCAGCGCCTTGCGCTGGGCATTCTGCTGTTATTGGCGGTATCCGTACTGATTTTCGCCGGTACCCAGATCCTGCCCGGCGATGTCGCCCAGTCCATTCTCGGCCAGTCGGCCACGCCGGAAGCACTGGCCAATCTGCGCCGCGAGATGGGGTTGAACGACCCGGCCTGGCAGCGCTACCTGAGCTGGTTGGGCGGCCTGCTGCAAGGGGACCTGGGCACAGCCTTGTCGAACGGCCAGGACATTGCCGATTCGCTCGGCGGGCGTGTCGCCAATACCTTTTTCCTCGCCTTTTGGACCGCCGTGGTGGCGGTGCCGTTGGCGATTCTGCTTGGCCTGGTCGCGGTCCGCTATCAGAACCGCTGGCCGGACAAGGTCATTTCAGGGTCGACGCTGACCGCAATATCGCTGCCGGAGTTTTTCATCGGTTATCTGCTGATCTACCTGTTCGCGGTCAAGCTCGGCTGGTTGCCCAGCGTCTCCACGGTCTACGACGGCATGCCCTTTATCGACCGGATGCGCGCCATCGCACTGCCGGGCGCGACCCTGACGCTGATCATCCTGGCCCACATGATGCGCATGACCCGGGCCGCCATTTTGAATGTCATGCAATCGGCCTACATCGAGACCGCCGAGCTCAAGGGTCTGGGCGGGCTGAAAATCATCTGGCGTCATGCCTTTCCCAACTCGGTCGCGCCGGTGGTCAATGTGGTCATGCTCAACCTGGCGTTTCTGGTGGTCGGGGTCGTGGTGGTCGAGGTGATCTTTGTCTACCCGGGTATGGGGCAGTATCTGATCGATCACGTCGCCAAGCGCGATGTGCCCGTGGTGCAGGCCTGCGGCCTGATCTTCGCGGCGGTCTACATCGGTCTGAACATCGTCGCCGATGTGGTGTCCATTCTGTCCAACCCGCGTTTGCGACATCCGAAGTGAGGGAGTTTCGATGAAGTTACGCAACATACCGGTCACGGCCCTGATCGGGCTGGCTTTGACCACCTTCTTCGTCATCGCCGCCGTGTTCGCCCCCTGGATCGCCCCCTACAGCATGTCCGAAACCGTCGGCGAAATGTGGGCGTCCAGTTCCGCCACCCATCTGATGGGCACCGACAACCTCGGTCGCGATCTCTTTTCGCGCATGCTCTTCGGTGCGCGCACCACCATGATGATTGCTTCGCTGGCGACGGTGGTGGCGTTCACGCTGGGCTCGGTGCTGGGCATCCTCGCTGCCGTGCTGGGCGGTTGGGTCGACCAGCTGATGTCACGAGGCATAGACCTGCTGATGTCGATTCCGACGCTGATTTTCGCCCTGGTCGTGCTGTCGGTCATGCCCAGTACCATCACCGTGTTGATTCTGGTGATGGGCATTCTCGATTCCACCCGGGTGTACCGCCTTGCCCGCGCCGTCGCCGTGGACATCAACGTCCAGGACTTTGTCGAGGCCGCCCGACTGCGCGGCGAAGGCCGGGCCTGGATCGTGTTCCGCGAAGTCCTGCCCAACGCCCTGTCGCCTTTGGTGGCCGAACTCGGGCTGCGCTTTATCTTCGCGGTCCTGTTCCTGTCGTCGCTGTCCTTCCTCGGTCTGGGTGTACAGCCTCCGGAAGCCGACTGGGGCAGCATGGTGCGCGAGAACCGCCAGGGCATCGTCTTCGGTGTGCCGGCGGCCCTGATTCCGGCGGCGGCCATCGCGCTTCTGGCGATATCCGTCAACCTGGTCGCGGACTGGATCCTGCGCCGCACCACCGATCTCAAAGGAGGCCGAGGTGGCTGATAACCTGCTGGATATTCACAACCTCAAAATCGAGGCCACCGTCCGCCCGCCGGGCGAAAAGCCCCGCGACATCACCATCGTCGAAGACATCAATCTGTCGCTGGAAAAAGGCAAGGTGCTGGGTCTGATCGGTGAATCGGGCGCTGGCAAATCGACCATTGGCTTGTCGCCGGCCGGCTATGGCCGGGGCGGGGTGCGCATCACCGGTGGAGAAGTCCGGGTCAACGGGCGCGACATTCTCCAGTCCGGCGCCCGGGGTTTGCGCCAGTTGCGCGGCAAGGAGGTGTGCTACGTGGCCCAATCGGCTGCGGCGGCCTTCAACCCGGCCCATCGGCTGATGGATCAGGTGATCGAAACCACGCTTGAACACAAGCTGGCGACCCGCGAGGAGGCCGAGGCGCGTGCCGTGGCCCTGTTTCGAACGCTCGGTCTGCCGGACCCCGAGCACTTCGGCGACCGCTACCCGCATCAGGTGTCCGGTGGCCAGTTGCAACGGGCGATGACGGCCATGGCGCTGTGCCCCCAGCCGGACCTGATCATATTCGACGAACCGACCACGGCGCTCGACGTCACCACGCAAATCGATGTGCTGGCGGCCATCAAGGATGCCATCCGGGAGACCGGAGTGGGTGCGCTCTACATCACCCACGACCTGGCGGTGGTCGCCCAGATCGCCGACGAGATCATGGTGCTGCGCGATGGTGCCATGGTCGAGTATGGCGAGACCCGACAGATCATCGAATCGCCACAGCAGCCCTATACTCAGGCGTTGGTGTCGGTGCGCTCCATTCAACATCGACAGCAAACACCGGCCGAGTCGCCGTTGTTGTCCGCCCGCAACATCACCGCCGCCTACGCCACAGGGTTGCCCGATGTGCTGTCCGACGTATCGATCGGGCTGTCCGAAGGGCAGACGCTGGCCGTGGTGGGCGAGTCCGGTTCCGGCAAATCGACCCTGGCGCGGGTGATCACCGGTCTGTTGCCGCCGCGAGAGGGCGACATTGAGTTCGACGGTCGTACCCTGTCCGCCGCCCTGAAAGGGCGCAGCAAGGAAGACCGGCGCCAGTTGCAGATGATCTACCAGATGGCGGATGTCGCCATGAACCCGCGTCATACCGTCGCCACCATTATCGGTCGACCGCTGACGTTTTATTTCGGCCTGCGCGGCGAGGCACGGCGCAAGCGCGTGCTGGAATTGCTCGATGAAATCGAGATGGGTCCGGAATTCTACGACCGCTACCCAGCCGAGCTCTCCGGCGGCCAGAAGCAGCGCGTCTGCATCGCCCGGGCGCTCGCCGCCGAACCCAAGCTGATTATCTGCGACGAAGTCACCAGCGCCCTCGACCCATTGGTAGCCGACGGCATTCTCAAACTGCTGTTGCGATTGCAGCAAACCGAGAAGGTGGCCTACCTCTTCATCACGCACGATCTGGCCACAGTCAAGGCGATCGCCGACTCCATCGCCGTGATGTACCAGGGGCGGGTGGTGCGCTACGGCACCAAATCGGAGGTGCTGACGCCGCCGTTCGACGACTATACCGACTTGCTGCTGTCCTCGGTTCCGCAAATGAAGGTGGGCTGGCTGGAAGAGGCCATCGACAGCCGACGGATGGCGAGCCAGGGCCATTGAAGCCATAAAGCGGCGTTGACTTCAGCGGACAACGCCGCCGTGCTGACAATCCGCCTGTGGACCTTCAGTCAGCCGGCGAGCAACAAGGACAGGGCGACCTTGTTGCGCACCTCGGTCTTGCTATAGATGCGGGCGATGTGATTGCGCACGGTGGCCGGGGAAATGGAGAGTCGCAGCGCCACTTCCTTGTAGCTGTAGCCCTGGGTGAACAGGTGCGCGATGTCCTGCTCGCGAGGGGTAAGCTGCTCTAGGGCATTGACCGGAGTGGACTGCAGGACGAAGAACGGCCCCAATGGCTTGGCCGAATACTGAACCCGGGCACCGCGCCATTCCCCCTGCTTCGCCAGAGACGTGGTTACCGTGCCGGTCAGGCGGTGGCTTTGATGGTCCGAACCGTCGCTGAGCGCATCGGGCGAGCCGACCCGGGCCCACACCAGGCCGTTGCGGTCGACCAGGGCGACCGTCTCTTCGGCCTGTTGCAGGCGTTTGAGGTAGTGGTTCTGGTTCAGACGCAGCGCCTGAACGACATGCGGCATCCAGCAACGCAGGCCGTCGATGGCTGCGTCGTTCAACCCCCGGGGGCCGGCCGGGCCCGAGACCATCAGGCTGAACTCGGCCTGCTCCGCGTAGCAGCGCAGTTCGTCCAGGCTGTCGTGGTCTTCGGTGCGGGTGGTCAGGTGCCCATCGCCATTCGTGGAGAGCCATTCGGCGTTGTTCGGTTCGCGTACGGCTTTCAGGTGCCGAATCGAGGAGGCCAGGGAAGAGCAGCTTGCCTGCGGTCGGTTGTGGGGCGGGTGCGCAACGCAGGTGCGTTTGAGCTTCAGGCGGGTCGGCTCAACCCCCAGCCAGTGGGCGGCCCGGTCAATCGCCTGGGCCAGAAACCGGTCCGGTCGTTCGGTTTGGGCGTCGTCGTACAGAGCCAGTAAAACCGCGTTTAATTCATCCAGTGATTCGCTGAGTTGTTGTGTCATCCATCTCCACCTGTTCGGTCTCTCGACTGCAAGTGGAGAATCAGTGTAAAGCGTGGGTGACTTTCGACCAGACCCCGGTCGGGGCCCCCCAAACGGGGGGTTAGGCCAGAAAGGTGGACCGCGTTGACAAGACGTCGGATTTGGGGTGGATCGGGACCCGGATCTCCACGCCGTACCAGGACGCCTCGCCGTCCATGAACGGGCCGGTCGTGATCGTGCCGTCGATCTCCTCCAGACGCGTGCGCATGTTGTGCAACCCCCGGCCCGAAGAGGGCTCCAGAGGGGCGTCGTCGCACAAACCGTCATTGCGCAGGGTCAGAATCAGATGGTCCGCCTCGGATCGGATGCGGGCCTTCACCACCGTGGGACGGGCATGCTTCAGGGCGTTGGTGGTGGCTTCGTCGATAACGCGCTGGATATTGATGAACTGGCGGGGGCTCAGTGTCGGATCGGCGTCCTCGATTTCATCTTCCCAGCGCAGCGCGACGCCGGATACGTCCAGTCGTTCCTCCAGATGGGCGCGGCAGCGGTCCAGCAGGTCGGCCAGGGTATAGCGCTGATTATCGTCGAGCGCATTGGTGACCTCGCGCAGGGCGGCCATCGCCATGCGGGCCTGGGTGCGCTGTCGGTCGTCGTCGGTGCTGTGAATCAGCGTCAGCAGGCGTCCGCCGACATCGTCGTGCAGGTCGCGCTGGATGCGTTGCCGTTCCTGGCGGGCGCCGGCCTGTTGCGCTTGTCGCACACTGCCGATGCGCTGGGCGATGGTGACCAGGGCGGCGGCGATTTCCCGGTCGCGGTTGGAAAACAGCCGGCGGCCGGCCTGGCTGTAATGCAGGCGCAGACCGGGTCCGTCGAGCGTGAACGCCGGCACGTCCATACGCGAACCGTTGGTGTGCAGGCGCGCCTCGGAGACCGGAGCCGTCGTGTCGATCGCCAGCGGCTGGTAGATGCGCTGCAACAGGTTCTTCCACACCGCTTCCAGGTTTTCTTCCCGTTCGGTGTACATGGTCTGCACGAATTCCGGCAGGTACTGCTCCATGCGAATCTCGACCGATGCCGTCAGTTTGCGCCACAACCACTGGCGGATCGGGAAATACACCCAGCCGACCAGAATCAGGGCGATGCCCAGGGCATAGAGGGTGTCCATGCCGAACAGGGAGATCACCAGCCAATCGACCAGGATGACCACCAGGCCGCCCAGAAACCAGGCCCAAGCCATGAACCACCAGCGTTCCAGATCGAACAACCGGTAGCGCAATACGCCTAATACGAACCCCAAGTACATCAAGGTAGCGAGGCCGACCATGGTGGTGATGCCGGTGAACGGTGGTACCTCGAACAGCAGGGGCAGGAAATAACTGGTCATGCCCGCGCCCATCGCCAGCAGGATGGACAGCAGTACCCAGCGCAGGGCGCCCCGGTCGAGCGGGCTGTAGCGGGCCCGGCGCCACTGGATGACGGCCAGTGCGATGCCGATCAGGTAGTACACCAGCAAGGGCGTATAAAAACTGTGGCCGGGCCAGTCAAGCCATTGCAGGTTCTCGTTCAATTGCACCAGCGCCACGAAGACCGCCACGCCGCTGGCCGTCCAGCGTCCGACCTGTTGCGGGTATGTCGCGATCAGCATGGCCAGGGTGGACAACATCAGGTGCAGGCCCAGGTGATTCCCCCGCAGCATGACATCCAGCCAGGGGGCCGGTACGGCCCACTCGCGGACGTGCCAGATGCTGTGGAACCAGGTCGCGACATAAAAACCGAGACCGGAGAGGGCCAGCAGCCCGGTCGCCTTCTGGGTTTGCTGAAACGCCCAGACGGCGACACCGACCGTGGCCGCCAGAAAACCGAAGGTGTGCAACAACCAGAAACCGCTGGGAATGGTGTGCCAGGGGCGCCGCTTGGCCGGTTCCAGGGCGATGCGCCGGCCGTCGTCCAGTTGCACCCGGAATGCGTCGGCATACACCAGTCGGGCCAGGCGGTCCTCGAAGGCCAGATAGGCGTTCAGCGAGGCATAGGTGGGGTGTTCGTGCGGGTTGGTGTATCGGGCCTGGCCGGCAAGCGTCACGGTATCGCCGTCGGCGTGGACCGACCGGACCACATCGCCGATGGCCAGAAGCCCGTCGGCGGGCGAGCCGGACTGAACCGACACCACCTGCCAGCCGGCCTCATGCGTGACCAGTTCGACCCCGGTCCAGGGTTCGTGGATCTTGATCCAGACCGACATCACGATCGACAACAGCAAGGTCAGCGCCACCGACAGCAGGATCTGCAGCGGCGCCCATTGCCGACCGGTGGTCACAACATCAGTCATCCCGGTCGATCAGCCCCATTTTCACGGCTTGAAGCGTGGCTTCCGAACGCCCGGAGATATTGAGTTTGCGGTAAATGGTTTTCACGTAGCCGGCGACGGTGTTGGCGGTGATGCCCAGCCGCTCGGCGATCTCGTTGCGTTTCAGCCCCCGCGCCAGCAATCGCAGCACCTCGGTTTCCCGATTTGTGAGGTGGTTCTCGTTTTGAGCGTTTTCTTCCAGAGATGAACCGGTCGATGGCTGGAAATACCGAAGGATGCGTCGGGCCACGCTGGGGGACAATGGCGGTTCGCCCCGGCTGATGCCCTTCAACTGGTCGCACAGTCGCTCGCGCGGCTGGTCCTTCAACAGATACCCCTTGGCGCCGGCTTCCAGTGCCGAAAACAGGTGCTGGTCGTCGTCGTAGATGGTGGTAACGACCGGATAACACTCCGGTTCGGTCTGCGTCGCCAACTCCCGAATCAGATCGATGCCGTTGCCGTCGGGCAGGCCGATATCGACCAACGCCAGGCTGAAACGCCGGGTTTCGAGGTGCTTGCGCGCCTGGCCCAGGGTGCTGGCTGTGACGACCTCTGCGTCGTGGAAGGCCATTTCAGCGACTTCACGCAGCCAAGCCTGCATCTGCTCATGGTCTTCAACGACCAGTATCGTCTCCATTCCGTGTGAACCTGCGAAGCGTCGAGTGGGTGTTCGGGGGTAATCCGAAAGAGAGATTGAGTGTATCGGCTGGTCAGCGTTCAAACAAGCGAGCCTAAGTATCGGGGCTGGAACCGTGTTCAAGCATCAAGAAAAGCTGTCTTTGAAATCTGCAACGAACAAAAAACACAATAAGACGTATTGACACGTTATATTTTGAAGATTATGGTTTCAGCAGCTCTGGAGCCAAAAAATTTTTATTTACAGATATGACGTTATATAACGTCACTTGGAGAAGCTATGAGTACCTCGGAAATCGACCAACAAATCGAGCAGGCCATTGGTGCCATTCAGGCCATAGAAGGCCTGAAGGACATCTACTTTGTCGCCTGCGGCGGATCTTACGCCCTGATGACCCCAAACAAATACCTGATCGACCGGGAATCCACGACTTTAACGTCCGACGCCTACAATTCAGCCGAGTTCGTGCAACGGGCGCCGGCCCGGCTGGGTAAAGACAGTCTCGTTGTGGTGTCTTCCATGTCCGGTAACACACCCGAAACCGTGGCCGCCGCTGAATTCGCCCAGTCGAAGGGCGCCTTGACGGTCGGTCTGACCACGGATCCCTCATCTCCTCTGGGAACAACGGTGGATCACTGCATTGAGTACGAACTGGCACCGAGCGAAGCCAATGACCGCGCCGCCGCCTGCGTGTTCAATAAACTGCTGTTCAAATTATTGGAAACCCGGGAAGGGAACAGCAAGTATCCCGCCATTGTCTCGGCGCAGAAGAACATTGCCGGAGTGGTGGAGCGAGTCATTCGATCCCATGCGGAACGCATCGTGTCATTCGGGCAGGCCTACAAGCGGGAGCCGGTGATTTACACTATGGCCAGTGGCTCCAACTACGGGCCGGCTTACTCATTCGCAATCTGCATTCTCATGGAAATGCAGTGGATTCATTCGAACGCCATTCATGCGGGAGAGTACTTTCACGGCCCCTTCGAGGTGACGGATTTCGATACGCCCATCATTACTCTTCTGGGTCTGGACTCGACTCGCCCCCAGGAAGAGCGTGCTCTGGCGTTCAGCAAGAAGTTCTCCCAGAAAAATATTGTGCTGGATGCGAAGGAGTTCGACTTCAGCGATGTTCCCGAACAAGCGCGGGAATATATCACTCAAATCGTATTCGGCTATCTGTTGCGCGCGTATGCCAACCGATTGGCGGAAGACCGCGGTCACCCTCTGACGGTGCGGCGGTACATGTGGAAAATGGATTATTGATTGGTAGCCCGGCCGGGTAATTCCGGCCATCAACCCTATTCGACAAATCATGAGGTAAGCAGGATGTTTAAGCGTACAACAATAAGCAATGCGATCCTGGTCATGGCCGTCACCGGATCCAGTATCGCCAATGCGGAAACCATCGAGCTGGATCTGTTCCACCGCTGGCCCAACGAACCGATACGGTCCTTCATCGAAGCGCGTGTCGAGGCTTTTGAGCGTCAAAATCCAAACATCGAAGTCAATATCGATCAGGTACTGAACGATTCCTACAAGGACAAGTTGCGTGTCATTCTTGGCAGTTCCAATGCGCCGGATGTCTTTTTCTCCTGGAGCGGGGAGTTCGGCGACAATCTGGCTCGAAACGGCAATGTGCTGAGCCTGGAGAGCTTTATCGACAGCGACCGGAACTGGTTGGAAGACAATATCCTCCTGTCCCAGGTCGAACCGTTCCGATACGACGGAGAGGTTTACGGTTTGCCCTGGCAAATGAACGGAAAGGCATTGTTCTACAATGTGGATCTTTACGAACAGGCCGGATTAGCGCCTCCACAAACGTTCGACGACTTGCTGGCATCCTGCGAAACCTTCAAGGACATGGGTGCCATTCCCGTGGTGTTCAGTTCCAAGGAGCATTGGGCTATCAGTCATTGGGTCGGTACGTTCAATGAACGCATTGTCGAACCGAGTGTCATCGAATCCGACTACCAGCGTTCATCCGGTCGTTTCACCGATCCGGCTTACGTAACAGCCCTCGAGGAGCTGAAGCGCATGGTCGACAGTTGTTCGAACCAGTTTACGAACGCAACGGATCACTCCACCGAACGCAGCATGTTCATCGCCGGCCGTGCCGCCATGAACTATCTTGAGTACGGTGAAATTCGTTATCTGGAAGAAGACGCTGGTTTCGACTGGGCGTCAACCAACTTCCCGGTCTTTGAGAATGGCGATGGTCAGCAGCGGACCATGCAAGGCGCTCCTGAAGGTTACATGGTGTCGGCCAAAACTCAGCACCCGGAGGCGTCCTATCGACTGATCAAATTTCTGGTCGCGGGTGAGACGGCCGAGCAACTGACCGCCACCACCGGATTCATCAGCTCCGCTGTCGGGGCGGTGACCGATGAAACCGCGAGTTCGAGTCAGGTGGCAGCCGCGGAACAAATCGCAGACGCCGACGGCATGTACCTGTGGCTCGACAACGCTTTGGATATCCGCATCGTGAATGCTTACATGAACGGCGTGCAGTTGATGCTGGAAGGATCCAAGACGGCCGAGCAGGTTATGCGGGACGTTCAGCGGGTAGCCGCGGAAGTTCGTCAGGACGCGACGAGCTAAGTATTGAAAGCCGGCCGGGGTATGCCGGTCGGCTTTCAATCTGTTGGAGGCTTGATGATGACCCGATCAAATCGATACAGTCCATTGATTTTCGTGGTACCGGCTGCGGCCTTGACGGTTGTGTTCGTGTACTACCCATTGATTCTGAATTTCGTTTACAGTTTCTATGAGTTTTCGGCTATTTCTCCTGGAAAGGTATATGTCGGATGGGAGAACTTCAAAGAGCTGATTCAGGATGAAGCCGTCCGGATATCACTGATCAATAACCTGAAGTATGCCGCTATTTCGGTGTTTTTTCAGGTGATCTGCAGTTTTATCATAGCGGCGATACTGGAAGATCGCTTTTTCCGGAAGATCGCTCCCTTGTTGCGTGTCTTGTATTTTGTGCCGGTGTTGCTCTCTGTCACCATCGTCGCCTTTGTATTTCAGTTTTTCTATGATCCGATCACCGGATTGTTCAACCAGATACTGGCCGGTATCGGACTCGAGCATTTACGTCAGCCTTGGCTCGGCAGCTCCGACACCGCCATCTATGCGGTGATCGCGATATCTCAATGGCAGAGCATGGGCTATACCGCACTGTTGTTCATTGTTTCCATCCAGACCATATCGAAGGATCTCTATGAAGCGAGCTCTCTGGATGGCGCTTCGAAGATTCAGCAGTTCATCCATGTCACCTTGCCTCAGTCGAAAGAGATCCTGCTGGTGGTCTTCATTGTTACGGTAGCCCAATCGTTCACCGTGTTTGGAGAACCCTACATCCTGACCGGTGGTGGCCCGGGTTATTCCAGCTCGGTATTGGCGACCTATCTTTACGAGTCGGCATTCAATCAGGATCGGATGGGATATGCCTCTGCGATCGCGGTGGTTGTGTTCGCCATGACTATGACCGTGTTGGCTGTGCAGCTGCGGATGTCCAAAACCGGGAGGCAATCACGATGACATCACATGAGAATACGTTGGCGCGGACCGCATCCGAACACGATCGGTCGACTTCGAATACGCGATTCAAACCCCTTCTTGGACGGGCACTGAGTGTAACCGGCTATTCGGTCAGCTCGATAGTCCTTCTGGTGTACGTGCTGGTGGTGACTTATCCGTTGTTCTGGACGGTGATCAACTCATTGAAGTCCACCCAGGAAATCTATACGTCAAGCTGGTCGCTCCCGTCCGAATGGATGTTCAGCAATTATGTCGACGCATGGAACGGCGGTGTCTCCAGCTACTTTCTAAACAGTTTTATTGTCTCCGCCAGTTCGGTCGGTCTCACGGTCTACATATCGGCTCTGTGTGCCTATGGGCTGATTCGGTACAAGGGGCCGGCCGGCAACGCCTTGCTGTTGTTCCTGATCGGAGGTTTGCTGGTGTCGCCCGAGGTCAGCCTGGTGCCTCTGTATGAACTGATGCAGGTCACCCGTTTCCACGACAGCTACCTGGCGTTGATCGTCCCTTACGTCGCCTATCGTCTGCCCATCACCATTTTATTGGTCAGGGCGTATTTCCTGACGATTCCTTCGGAACTGGACGAGGCCGCCTACATTGACGGGTACAGCTCCTGGAAAATATTTCACAAGATCTATTTGCCGCTCAGCAAGACCATCCTGATCACCGCCGGGGTTCTTACCGCCTACTATACGTGGAACGAGTTCCTCTTCGCGATCATCTTTATCGACTCCGACTCGTTAAAAACTATCCCGTCGGGCCTTATGGCGTTTCGGGACGCCCTGCAAACCAATTGGGGTGTATTACTGGCGGGCTTGGTCATTTCCGCCATTCCACTGATTGTCGCGTTTATTTTCCTGCAGAAAAGCTTCATTCGAGGCATGATTTCCGGATCTGTAAAGGGGTAACCAGATGAAAGATTTGAACGGTTCGAAGTACACGCTCATCGGCGTGGGTGACAATGTCGTCGACAACTATGTCGATCAGAATCTTTTTTACCCGGGCGGGAATGCCCTGAATGTAGCGGTTCTGGCGAAACGGTACGGACTCGATCGCGTGGGCTACATGGGTATCATCGGAAATGATAGGGAAGGAGAGCACATCCAGGCATCGCTGATCAAAGAAAGCCTTGACGTCTCCCGGTTAAGAGTGGCCCACGGAGACAGCGGTAAGGCCTATGTCAGTTTGAACGAATCTGGAGACCGAGTATTTGGCCAATCCAATAAGGGGGGCGTTCAGTCCCAGCTGAAACTGAACTTCAATCAGTCCGATCTCGACTATATCGAGCGATTCGGCTTGCTGCATACCAGTGCCTACAGTTATCTGGATTCGGAACTTGAAGTACTCAGCCGATGCATTTCACTGTCTTACGATTTTTCGACGTTCAAGGATGTTGACCGTCTCGACCGTGTATGTCCCTTTATCACATATGGATTCTTTTCCTGTTCGGAGATGTCTCATTCGCAGGCGATTCGTTTCGCGGAGCATATTCGTGATCGGGGAGTCGCACACATATTACTGACCCGGGGCGATCAAGGGGCCATCTATTTGGGTGATGAGGGTGTTTTGACTCAAAGCATCGAAGCCGTCAATGCACTGGATACCCTGGGTGCCGGCGATTCCTACATCGCTGGCTTTCTGGCATCCAGGATCATGGGCGCGTCGGCGGCCGAGAGCATGGCATTTGGTGCGAAAGCGGCTGCCACCACATGTTTGCACTACGGTGCCTTCGGCTATCCTCATGAGATGACCGATTACGCCGCTTCATGTGGCTAGCCTTGGGCATGACGCGAAGTGGCATTTACATTCTCAGTTTCAGGCTGACGCGGCTGCTGGGGGTCAGAAGTACGGATCGATGTAGTGGTTCGTCGTCATCCAGTACCAGTTTCTCCATCTTGAACAAGGGTTCGGTCATGTCGCACTCCAATAGCTGACATTCCCGTTCGGTCGGAGTCGCGATGGTAATGGTCCGATCGGCGTGAAGGGGTGATATATGAAAGTGTTTCTTCATGATGTCGTAAAGTGAATCGTCCTCCTTGAGAAACTCGAACAATCCAGGGAACTTCGACTCCGGAAAGTATGAGGTGTCCAGGCTGAACGGGCTTTCGTCCAGATAGTGAAGCCGCACAATTTTCAGTACCTTCTCGGATTTTTCGATTTGCAGTTGTTTGCGGGTGACGAGGTCGGCGGGTTCGATGCTCTCTTCTATGATGTGGTGACTGACCCGGATGCCTTTCTTGCCAAAGGCTTCGGTAAAGCCACTTAAATTCAACAATTCTTGTTCGAAGCGGCGATATTTGACGAACGTCCCTTTCCCATGAACTTTCTCCAGGAAACCGTCGTCGACCAGTTCGCTGATGGCCCTTCGGATGGTGATACGGCTTACGTCATATTCTTCACACAGCTTGGTTTCAGAAGGAAGTGCGCTGCCGTAGGTGTACAAGCCATCCTGAATACTGGCTTTGATCTGGCGGGCTATCTTTTCGTAAGCAGGAACGCTGCCATTCGACGTAATGCGCAAAGAGGGGCCTCCAAGGAAAGTGGTTATGATGTTATAGGATGTCATTCTAATGGATCTGAGCAGGAATAAAACCCTGTAGTTGAATAACCAGTCAAGTACCCCTAATACGCTGTTCGCTATTCTCAGCCGCTCGGGCTGAGGAGGTAACGACCTGAAAGCTAATAGATTAGGGCAATCGTCCATCGACCGTGTGATGGTGGATACAACGGGTAAACGTCTTTTGCGGCTAAAAAAGCGGCCCCCGAAAGGGCCGCGAACTTGCCACGAGGTATGGCCTGAAGAAAGGGTGATTGAAGGTGTTACCGCCCGGTCAATGAACGAATCAGTTCGACTTCTTCCGATCGATAGGGCGTGTGGTCACTCCGGAATATGTCGTGAAACCACAGCGGCGGCTCACCGGCGCCCGGGTGGGCTTCCCAGGCGAAGTTGGTCTGGATGCGGCCGGCCACCAGGCCCCAGTTGAACGCGCCGATGCCCTGGTCCTTGAAATACGGCAGGTGGCTTTGGAAGGTGCAGTCGGCGGTACGCGCCATGTATTCGGTGCACAGCAGCGGGCGACCGAGCGGCTTCAGCCGGTCCACGACGGTTTGCGTGCTGGGCAATGGTTCGTAATCGTGAAAACTGATCAGGTCCGCGTTGTTGAGGTGGATCTCGTTGATGGTGTCGAACGGTTCGGTCCAGCGGAACGGTGCCGTGGTGAGCGGCTGGCTCGGGTTCACAGCGCGGGCCCAGTCATAGACGGCGCTGAGCAGGTCGGCCGAGTTGCCGAGCAGGCCTTCATTGCCGGGTTCGTTGTACAGGTCCCAGCCGAAAATGCGCGTGTCGTCCCGGAAGTGGTCGAGCACGCTTTTAACGTAGGTTTCCAGCCTCGGCCATACGGCCGGATTGATGACGTGCCGTGCGCCGGGCGATTGCAACCACTGGGAGTTGTGCACGCCGGGGCGGGGTTCGGGCTGTGGCCCGGGAAAGGCGTAGTTGTTCCAGCAGTCGTCGAAGAAGACGAACAACACTTTGATATCGCGCGCGTCGGACCAACCCAGGAAGCGGTCCATCCGATCCAGCAAGCCGTCCGCATCCGTTTCCCAGAGCAGATCGTGCAGGTAGACCCGCAGCACGTTGAATCCCAGTCCGGCGGCGAGGTCCAGCTCGGCGGTGAGCGTCGCTGGATCGAAACTGTCGGCCTGCCAGAATTCCAGTTGGTTGCAAGCGGAACTGGGGGTGAAGTTGCATCCCACCGGCCAGCCGAACTGGTTGATCCAGTCCCAGGCGGCCTCGGGGCTCCATCGGTTCGACATGAATGTACCTTCTGTCTGGGTGAAAAGGGCGGGGGCGCAGCAGCGACCCCGCTGGATGACTTACAACAAGCGATCGATTTCGCGCTCGGCGTCGGCCAGGGCGTCGTCGATGGACTTGCCTTGCAGCCAGATGGACTGCAGTTCCCGGTTCAACACGTCCTGGATCGCGCTGTAGCGAACGCTCGGCGGGTTGTCCCGGGCGATGTTGACCGTGTTAGCGTATTCATCGCGGTGCGGCAGGTTTTCATACTCGGCCGAGTTCAATACGGACTCGCGAACCGCGAGGTGGCCGGTGCGCGCCCAGTCGACGTTGTGGTTGTTCAGCCAGGCCAGGAAGTCGAGGGCGGCTTCGTATTTTTCCGGTTCGCTTTGCAGGGTGACCGGCAACGCCCACAGGTGGGAGTCGGCCCAGGTTGCCGGTTGCTCGAACAGGGTCGGGAAGTCGGCCGTGTAGTAGCGCTTGAGTGCGACGTTCTCGTCTTTGGCCTGGTTGTCGTAGAAGTCGACCACCCAGGTGCCGTTGATCTGGATCACGGCCTCCCCGGCGAGAAACGCCTGCTGGGAATCGCTGTAGTTCAGGTTCGGGTCGGCGTAGTCGCCGTCGAACAGAGCGACGATGGCCTCGACAGCGCGTTTGGCTTCCGGCGTGTTGACCGTGGCTTCGTCACCGGAGAAGACATTGCTGTCCTGCTGCCACAGCATGGCGAGTACGAGACGAACGCCAATGGGGAACTGGGCGAAGTCGGCGGTCAGGTAGTCCTTACCGGTGGCCTCTTTCACTTGTTTGGCGTGGGCCAGCATTTCTTCGGGCGAGCCGGGCAGGATGGGTTGGCCGTTTTCGTCGACCAGGCCGGCTTCGGACAGAATGTCCAGATTGACGTGCCAGAGGTTGGCGTGGAAATCCATCGGCACGCCGTAGTACTGACCGTTGTAGCTGACGGCTTCGCGGGCCCGCGGTACCCAGTCGGCCGGGTCGATGCCGGCGGCTTTCAGGTCCGCTTCGGGCAGCGGCAGCAGGGCGCCGAGGGAGGCGAATTCGGCGATGCGGTGCTTGTGAATCACATGTACATCGGGGGCGTTGCGACCGGCGTACATCGCCTTCAACTGGTCGTAATAGTTGCCCCAGTCGGTCGGCAGGGTCTTGACGGTGACGTCGTTGTCCTCGGCCGAATAGGCGTTGATGATGGTCTGGATGATGCAGGCTTCGCCGACAGCGGTGTCGATGTCGGTGCCGGCATCGGCGCAGTCGCCGAAGAAGCGGGCCAGTTCCAGTTCGGTTTCGGCGTGTGCGGTGCCGAGACTGGCACAGGCGGCCAGGGTGCCTGCGGTGATGAGTTTGAACAGTTTCATGAGTCTCTCCGTCTTGTTGTTGTAGGGCTCGGTGGCGGCCTTGGCCGCCGGTTTATTTATCCGTCGACAGGGCAATGCCGCGGAGGATGTATTTCTGGAAGATCAGGAACAGGGCGATCACCGGCAACGAGGCCAGAACACCCGAGGCCATCAGTTGGCCCAGGCCCTGGGATTGGGCGAAATTGCCCTGAATCTTGGCCAGACCGACGGTGATGGTGAACACTTCGCGCTGCTGGGCGGACACCAGCGGCCAGAGGTAGTCGTTCCAGCTGTACAGGAAGGTGATGATCGCCAGCGTCATCAGCATCGGGCCGGCCAGCGGCAGCATGATCGACCAGAAAATCCGGCCGTGGCCGCAGCCTTCCAGCCGCGCCGCTTCTTCAAGCGACATCGGGATGTCCTTGAAGAATTGTGTCATCAGGAACACGCCGATCGGTAACGCGACCCGTGGCAGGGCCAGGGTGGGCAGGGTGTTGTGGGCGCCCAGGTCCGAGAAGAAGACGTAGAGCGGGATGAACACCACCTGTTCCGGCACCATCAGACCGGCCAGCACCAGGGGGTACACAATATTGCGGCCCCGGAACGGCACCCGGGCAAAGGCATAGCCGGCCAGCGTGGATGTCACCAGCACCAGGGCGGTGGACAGGCCGGCGACGATCATGGAATTCAGGAACCAGCGCGGGGTATCCCCGATCGCCAGAATCGCCTGGAAGTTCTCCAGCGTGAACGGCCAGGGCACCAGGCCCAGCAGGGTATTGGCCGTGGTGCGGCTGAGCAGTTCGTTCGGCTGCAGCGACAGTGAAAACATCCAGATCACCGGGATCAGCCAGACAAAGGCGGCCAGGGTGACGGTGATCAGAATCCATAACGGGGTTTTGCGATCGGATTGCATGCTCAGGCCTCCTGGCGCTTGGTGACGGCGTACTGGACGATGGAAAACATCAGCATGAAGACAAACAACAGGGTCGCCATGGCCGAGGCGTAGCCGACTTCCGAATCGCGGAAGGCCGACTGGTAGATGTAACGCACCCAGACATTGGTGGAGTCGCCCGGCCCGCCCTGGGTCATCAGGTGGGATTGGCCAAAGACCTGAAAGTGCAGCACGATCTGCATGATCATCACGAACTGCACGGTGCGGATGATCGACGGCACGATGATGTGCACCACCTTGCGCCAGCCGGTGGCGCCATCCAGGGTCGCGGCTTCGAGCCGGTCGCCCGGAATCTGCTGCAGGCCGGCCAGGAACAGAATCAGCGCGAAGCCGACCGACCACCAGACGGTGGCGACCACGATGGCGCCCATGGCCAACTGGTCGTCCGTCAACCAGTTGGGCGATTCCAGGCCGAACGGAGTCAGCAGGTTGGCGATGAAACCGTTGCGCACGCCGTAGACCAACTGCCAGATCAAGGTGACCACCGTGACCGAGAGAATCTGTGAAAAGAAGAAGACAGTGCGCATGATCGCGGCCCAGCGACCTTGGCGGTTCAGCGCGATGGCCAGCAGCAATGCGGTCAGCGTGGTCAGCGGCACCACCCAGGCGACGAAAACCACGGTGTTGCGCACGACGATCCAGAAGCGCGGGTCGTACCAGTCGCCCCGAATGCCGAGCAGCAACCACAGAGTGGCCAGCCCGGCCAGTGTCCAGACATAGCCCCGGTCAAAACGGTTGTGGCGACGAGCACGCAGGAACATCGTCACGCCGCCGACCAGCAACACGGTGCGGAACGGCCAGAACTGACTCAGAGACCAGCTCAGATTATCCCCGCCGATCAATTGGGCGTAATTGCTCAGGCCGATGAACTGCTTGGCGTCCGGGTTGAAGGTGACCGCCAGCAGGTTCCAGTCGTGCAGGCTCATCCAGAGGCCCTGAAAGAAGGGCCAAAGCAGGAGCGGTATGAAGGCGATCAGATAAGGACTGATGAACGCCCAACCGGAGAAGGTGTCGCTTTGCCAGAAGGAACTCATGCGCATCGTGCTTGCCTTGGTTGTTATTTTTGTAAAATAATGGCTCAGGGATTGGATTCCGGCAAGTGGGTGTTGAAATCCGAATAATGCTCGTAAGCTACTGAAAATAAAGGATTTTAATAAAAGATAGCTTCGTCAAATCCAGTGCTTTGACTTAATAAAGGTTTCAATAATATGGAAGTAAATGCGCGAGACCAGTCCGACCCCACCCATGTATCGCCGACATTGGTACTCCGATCGGACCGTGGGCGGGATCTGGCGATCATCAAAGCGCTGGCCAACGAGACCCGGGTTCAGATCCTCAGCGAGCTGGCTGAGGGGCTGCACAGCGTGGGCGATCTGGCGCAGTCACTGGCGTTGCCGCTGTCCACCGTCTCCCAGCACGTCAAGAAACTGGAACACTGCGGGTTGATTCACATCGAAGAGAAGCCGGGCGAGCGGGGCACCCAACGCATATGCCAGCGGGTATACGACCGAATCGTGATCGACCTGCCGACACACGAGGCACCGTCGCACGAACACCCGATCTGGGAGTTCACCTGGCCGGTGGGGGCCTACAGCGATTTCGAGGTTACGCCGACCTGCGGGCTGACCAGTGAGCTCGGCCTGATCGGGCTGACCGACGACCCCAGTTCCTTTTACGAGCCCAATCATCCCCAGGCGCAGTTGATCTGGTTCAAATGCGGCTATCTGGAATACAGAATTCCCAACCGACTGCCGGCTCGAGTCAGCCCGCGCAACCTCTGGCTGACGATGGAAATCTGTTCCGAGGCGCCGATGTATCATCCGGACTGGCCATCCGACATCACGCTCTGGATCAACGGCATCGAAATCGGCACCTGGACCTCCCCGGCCGACTTCGGCGACCAGCGCGGTCTGCTCAACCCGTCCTGGTGGGAAGACCGGAACACCCAGCACGGTTTGCTGAAAGGGTGGCGGGTCACCGAACGCGGCAGCTATATGGACGGCATTCATCTATCCGGTATTACCTGCAAGGATCTGAACCTGATGGACCATCCATACATCAGTGTGCGTATCGGTGTGAAATCGGATGCGCGGCACGTTGGCGGCATCAATCTGTTCGGGCGGAAATTCGGGAATTACGAGCAGGATATCGTGTTGCGGGTGGAGTACATCTAACGCAACACCTGGCAGGGGTAAAAAGAATGATCGAAGCCATCCCGGCTGCTTCCGAGTTACAGTAGGGTATCGGGGTTCAAACAACAAAAAGGAAAGACCATGCCATTGGTATCACCACTCGATCCCAATCACGATTCCGAAGTCGCCGAGCTCGCGGCCTTCTTCAACGAAACCCTGGGCTTTTGCCCCAACAGCGTGCTCACCATGCAGCGCCGCCCGGCCATCGCCAAGGCGTTCATCGAACTCAACAAAGCCGTGATGGAGAACCAGGGTCAGGTCACCAGCGAACAAAAACGCCTGATCGGCTACCTGACCAGCGCCAACACCGGCTGCAATTACTGCCAGGCTCACACCATTTTAGCCGCCCATCGCTACGGCGGGAGTGATGAACGGTTGAACGCCATCTGGGAATTCCGCAGCAGTGATTTGTTCACACCGGCCGAAAAAGCCGCCTTTGAATTCGCTTTGGCGGCTTCATCGGTTCCCAACGCCGTGGACGAGACGATTCAATCCGAATTAAGAGCTCATTGGGACGAAGACGATATCGTCGAGATCCTCGGTGTGGTCTCGCTGTTCGGTTACTTGAATCGTTGGAACGACAGCATGGGCACGACGATGGAATCCGGCGCGGTCGATGCGGGTGAAACCTATCTTTCCAATACGGAGTGGTCGGTGGGTAAACACCGATAGGGGTTATTGTTTTCGAGCCGTGACCAACAGGGACGGCATCGTGAAGGTTACCTGGCCGTTTGCATCGATAAAGGGGGCAAGTGATTCCCCAGCGGCCAGCTTGAGTCGGTCGAACTGGGCATCGTTCAATAAGCCACCGAGTGTCCAGGCACAGGCTCGTTCAGTGGCGACCAGATCGTCAACGGAGTCGAAGTGGACACGGCCGTCCTGTCGACGAAGGGTTGCGTCGGGGATGTCGGCTTTATTGAACCAATCTCGAAGTTGGTCCCGGTCCCCGCAACTGAATGGCGCCCGAAACGCATTGGCGATGTCGTGTCCGAACAGTCGGTGCAACAGCTCGGTCAGAACAGCGTATCCCGGTGAATGATCCAGGCCGTCGCATACCGCCAGCGCGAGACGGCCACCCGGTTTCAGCACCCGCATCATTTCCCGCAGTGCGACCTCTTTGTTGTCGAAGAACATAAAACCGAACTGGCTGACAACAGCATCGAAGGTGGCGTCGTCAAATGGCAGTTCTTCAGCAGCGCCTTCTTGCCACTCAATGTCCGGTTGTTTGCTCCTGGCTACGGTCAACATCTCATCGTTCGGGTCGAGACCGGTCACCGAGCCTTCCGGGCCGACGCGTTCATTTACCGCACAGGCCAGTGCGCCGGTGCCGCAGGCGACATCCAGGACTTTGTGCCCGGCGTCGACCTGGGCGGCTGCAGCGACAATGGGGCCCCATTGCCCGAACAGGGCCGGGACGAAGCGGCGATCATATATTTCCGCATTGGACAGTGTGGTCATGGTATCGGCCTCCTTGGACGGTGGGTCTGTGATTGGCTTGGAGCGGCCTGGAGGTTTGGGCTATTCTCAAACCAATGACGAGCCCCTTGCGTCTGCTTGATTGAAGATTGTAGGTAGGTGGCGTGTTGTGTCGCCATGTCCGAGCGTCCGAATCGCTTGTCACAACGTCCATCATTTCCAAGAGCGGAATGTTCATGGAGGCTGATACCGAGTCAGTGCATCTTCCGTCGGATGGGGATCCATTGTCCGATGTGTTGGAAGCCGTGCGTCTGCGCGGCGCCGTCTTTTTTCTGTGGGAACCTGGCTGGCCCTACGCCACCACGGTGACCGACGGTCGGCGGTTTGCACCTATGATCGTGCCCGGTGCGGATCAGATCATTTCCTACCACATTGTCACCGAAGGGCCCTGCTGGGGGGCGGTGTCGGGTGAGGAACCCGTTCGACTGGAAACCGGTGATATTCTGTTGATTCCCCGGGGCGATGCTTATGTCATCTCCGACCGACCCTGTCCGGTGACAACGGGGCAGGACGCCGATTCCATCGAGTTTTTCAACCAGATGGCTGCCGGAACCATACCTTCCGTGATTGCCGATGGCGGTCCCGGCCCAGGGGGCAACGCCTTCATTTGCGGTTTTCTGGGCTGCAGTCTGCATCCGTTTAATCCGCTGTTGAATACCCTGCCACGATTGATTCGCCTGCCGGCAATGGTCGGTTGTCAGGACCCGCTGTCGTCGCTGATCGAATTCGCACTCACCGAATCCCGGCTATCCCGGGGCGGTGAACGAGCCTTGTTGTTGCGACTGAGCGAGTTGATGTTCGTCGAAGTGTTACGTCGCTATTTGCGTACGAAGTCCGAAGAATCGACCGTCGGTTGGTTGGGTGGTTTGAAGGACCCCATGGTCGGCAAAGCACTCTCGATCCTGCATCAGCGACTGGTCGAACCCTGGACACTGGAGGCGTTGGCGGGGGAAGTGGGGGCTTCCCGTTCGGTACTGGCCGAACGGTTCACCCGATTGGTTGGCGAGCCACCGATGCATTACCTGACCCTGTGGCGAATGCAGGTGGCGGCCCGCCAGTTGATGGAGCATCGAGCCAAAGTCTATGCCGTCGCCCGCGGCGTCGGCTATGAGTCCGAAGCGGCGTTCAGCAAAGCATTCAAACGCACCGTGGGCATGACGCCCGCAGCCTGGCGTGAACGGAGTGGTTTGGTTTCCGGGTCCTGATCCGGATAGCCGAGACACAGTCCGAATACCGGGAAGGTCAGGAGCAGTTTGACAACGTCATTCATTAACCAGTCTCCGGTATGAGGCGGACAGTATGCGGGCCCATCGATAAAGCCCGCCGGATGTGTTCAATTCCAGTTGGCGTGGAGTTTCAACGATTCCAGATCCACGGTTTCCAGAGCCTTGATGTGGCAGGAAGACAACACGACCGGCGGCGCCTTGTGCTGTTTCATAGCGTCCGCCCACCGGCTGACGCACAGGCACCACTTGTCGCCCGGTTTCAGGCCGGGAAAACCGAATTCGGGATTGGCGGCGGACAAGTCGTTACCTTGTTCGGCGGAAAAACTCAGAAACTCGTCGGTCATGATGGCACACACGGTATGGGAGCCAGCGTCCATTGAGCCCGTATGACAGAAACCATCCCGGTAGAAGCCGGTCTTGGGTTCGAAACAACAGGGTTGAAGGGGCTCGCCGAGGACGTTCAGGGCATCCTTCGATGCGTCTGACATGGTGCTGTCTCCTGTTACAGGGATGTAGGATGCGAAAGCCGGTCAGGCTCGCGACACGGTGCTATTCTAAAGCGTCAGTCAACCACAACACAGGCCCTTTCTTATGAACGCCATGTTGGGGATTTCACTCTGGGTGGCACTGGTCACCGTGGTGCCGGGGTTGGTGACGGTCGCTACGCTCTATGGTGCCGTTCGCATCGCTGCGCCTGATGCATTGGTTCTTATTCTGGGAGGCGGTACCACGGTCACGACCTGGGTCTGGACCGGTGTATTGGTCACGGTGATGGTACTGACCCAGGCGCTGGGGATCCTGCTGGAAGAAGGCCTGGTCCGGTTGGGCTGGCTGGGGACCACCTTTAAACCGCACCGTGAAAGTGGCCAATCCAAACCGGTGAGCGTTTACGACCAATACCGTCAGCTCTATTACCTGTTGGCTGAATTGCGGCCCGATGACGACGCCCAGGGCCACCTGCAACGCACGGTAGCCCAGTTCTTCCTGACCAATAACACGCTGGTGAGTTTTATAACGGGCTTATTGGTGACGGTTATGCTGGCGTTCAGCGCGTACGGGGTTGGTGGGTCGATGGCGGTGTTCGGATACGCGGTTTTCCTGATACTGTGCCTGGTCGTCAGCTACCGGGTCGCGGTGATCCGGTTTCGGGAGATGGCGAAGTCCATCTGGGCGGCTCGGCAGGTGAGGGCGAAGGCCGCCGCCGAATAGCTTGCCGGTTCACCGGTCATCCAATCGATCAATCCAGCGACGGCAGCGGTTCAATCCCCACAGGGCGACGAGGACGCTGCCGACAGTCTGGCCCACCAGAACACCCGGAGCATCCAGCCAGATCGCCCCGACCCAGACGAACGGTATGGTGAAGACGGTGGCTTTCATCACGTTGAACAGCGTCGACGTCTTGGGTGCTCCCAGGTTGTTGAACAGCGCGTTGGTGACAAAGGTGATGCCGTTGAACACGAAGATGGTGCTCAACCCATAGGTAAACCAGCGAATCAGGTCGGCGGCTTCCGGGGACGCCTGGAAGGCCCACAGCAGGGGTTGAGTCAGTGCGGCTAGGGCCAGGCAGACGATCAGGCAGTACCAGAGTATGAATTTGAGCGAATCGGTCAGTACGACCCGAACCCGATCGAAATAACCCGCGCCCCAGTTTTGTCCGGCGATGGGGCCGACCACGCCGGACAGGGCGAACAGCGCGACGAAGGCGACCTGCTGCAAGCGGGTGATGATGGCGAACCCGGCGACGGCCGAATCTCCGAATTGCGCCATCGCCGCGGTCACATAGGCCAGGCCCACTGGAGTGGCGAGGTTGGTCAGAACCGAAGGCACGGCGATGGCGCTGATCGTGGGCAAGTCCCGACGCACCTGACGCACTTCCGGCCGGATGAGCATCCGATACTGGTGCAGCTTGTAGAGGCCGTAGCCGAACATGGTCATCCGCGCCATGGCGCTGGCGATGGCGGCACCGGCCAGGTCGAGGTTCAGACCGAAGATCAGAATTGGGTCGAGCGCGGCATTGACCAGTGCCCCGCTGAGTGTCACCCAGAGCGCCCCCTTGGCGTCGCCCCGTGCACGCATGACACCGCCGGCGGCCATGCCGATGGAGACGAACGCGAAGGACGGCAGGATGATGGCCAGGTACATCGAGGCCTGGTCGCGCGTATAGCCCTCGGCGCCGAGCAACCCCAGAATCCAGTCGCGACCCAGCCAGACACTGGTGGCGACCACGGCTCCGGTGGTGAAGGTCAACACGAAACCGCTGCCGATCAGGGCCTTGGCCCGATCCAGGTCGTTCGCGCCGATGGCACGTGAGACCGTGGCGCCGACGGCGATGGCAAGACCGATGCTCAGCGATTGGCAAAAGAACAGCACCGAGCCGGCGAAGCCGATGGCCGCGGCCAGTTCCCGCTCGCCCAGCAAGGAAATGAAGAACAGGTCGACGAAATCGACGGCGAACAGGGCCATCAGGCCCAACCCGCCGGACAAGGTCATGCGTTGAATGTGACCCATGATGGGGCCGGACAGGTAGCCTGGGGCGGTGTTGGACGTCATCGCATCTCGGTGTCAGTTAGCGTCATTGCCCCAGACGGAAGGCCTCCAGCATCGGTTGGGCCGTCTCCAGGGCGTCTTCCCACTCCGATTCCGGGGCTTCGAAGTAGATCAGGAACAGTTCGTCGGTCGCCGCGCGGCCTACGGTGATGTAGTGAACGATGGTCGCGGGGTCTTTCGTCAGCCTGACCCGGGCGATGTATCGGGGCTCGACACTTTCGCTGTTCGTGTTCGACATCAACACATCGTGTTTCACCATCAATTGCTTGATAAAGCTCTCGGCGTATTCGGTGGCCGGGACGGAGGTGGTTTGCGAGAAATTGGGAACACGGTTGACCGTCATCCCGACCTGGTACCGGCCTTGCTGGTCGATGTTTTCGCGGCTGATGAACAGGGCATCGGTGCCGTTGCGGGTTTCTTCCTTGACGTGCCAGCCGTCGGGAACCAGAAAAGTGCCAACGCCGTTGTCGGCGGTGTACCAGCGGTACCCGTCCGGTGTGGCCGCTGTGTTGGCCCGGGTTTCAGGGCCGGTCGACAGGTTGCTGCAGGCGGTAAGCAGGAGAGCAAGCAGAATCGAACCGCAATGGACCGCTTTGTTCATGACGAACCTCGACGTAGTCTGGATCGGGCGTATCCCTGATCCGGGATGATGGAGCCGACTACCGTATGGACTCTCGCGACGGATGTGAACCGGGCGGATTGTCAACGACTTGGCAGTGCGTTGTAAAGTTACGCCTGTCGGGGTTTGGAAATCGATCAGGGCGCCCTCGATTGGAGGTGAGGGTACCCGGACCGGCGGAGTCGGTTAATGCTTGTTGGGTATGCCGGTCTGGGTCACACTGTTTGAAGGTAACGGCTAACCTGCCAAGTTGGAGCCCCACATGCTGCGTCTGTTTTCGTTAAAGGATCACACCATTCGTCAGACCGCCGAATCAGGGGCGGAGCCTTTCAGTTACGAGCAGTTGCATCATTCGGATTGGCTCGACGCGCGCGATCCCGACTCGGGGGAGCGTGAGCAGATCAACGCCTTGTTGCGGTCCGAGTTGCCGCAATCGGCCGACGTCGCCGAGATCGAAGCCTCGAGTCGGTACTTCGTCGATGCCGAAGGCTTGCACGTCCACTCGCTTTTCCTCAGCCACGGCGAAGGTCGGCACAGCACGGCCACGGTCGCCTTTATTCTTCAGCCCAACCGACTGATCACGGTGCGTGAAGGCAAGCTCGCCGATTTCCGGCTGTTGCGCTTGCGCGCCCGACGGGGGCAGGTTGAAGCCGACACGCCGGCCGACCTGATGGTCACGATCTTCGATCAGAAGGTCGAAAACCTGGCCGATTTTCTGGAGGACATTCATCGGGATCTGGAAGCGGTCAGCAAGGTGGTGCTCGAAGAAGAGGATTCGGATCTGGAATGGGCGATCGACCGCCTCGCCAAGCTGGAAGACAGCAATGGCAAGATTCGCCTGTGCCTGATGGACACCCAGCGCTCGATCGCGTTCATGCAGCGTCATCTGAGGTCGCTTCCTACGGTCAGTGAAACCTGTGCGGAGGTGCTGCACGATGTCGAAACGCTGCTGACGCACACCTCCTTTATTTTCGAGAAGATCAACTTTCTGATGAATTCGACCCAGGGGTTCATCAGCATCAAGCAGAACCAGATCATCAAGACCTTTTCGATTGCGGCTGTGGTGTTTCTGCCGCCGACCCTGGTCGCGAGCATCTACGGGATGAACTTCCGGTTCATGCCAGAGCTGGATTGGGTCGGGGGTTATCCGATGGCCCTGGGGGCGATGATCGCCTCCGGCATCGCGCCCTATCTGTTGTTCAAATACAAGGGATGGTTGTAAGGAATTGTCAACACTATCGTCAGGTTGACAGTTCTTCACCACAAAACCGGCAGTAATCGGCATCGCTTTCGTGGCCGGTTTTGCCACAGCCGGGGCAGCCTCGGGCGTCGCGCTTGATCCGGATCTGGTTGGCCAGTTCCGCTGTGTAGATGCCGGTAGGCACGGCAATAATGGCGTAACCGGTGATCATCACCCCGGAGGCAATGAATTGCCCGATGGGCGTCGACGGCGAGATGTCGCCGTAGCCGACCGTGGTCAGCGTCACGATGGCCCAGTAGATGCTTTTCGGAATGGACGTATAGCCATTCGCCGGCCCTTCAATCAGGTACATGATGGAACCGAATACAACCACGATGGTGATCACCGAATACAGAAACACCAGGACCTTGCGCCGACCCGAGCGCAGTGCCTGCATCAGCATTTCCGCTTCGTTCATATAACGGAACAGCTTCAGCACCCGGAAGACGCGCAGAATGCGAAGAATGCGGATGACCAGCAGCGAGTTGATGCCGGGGATCAGGACACTCAGGTAAGTCGGGATGATCGAGAGCAGATCGACCACACCGTAAAAACTGGTCGCGTACCGCATCGGATGTCGCACCGACATCAACCGCAACCCGTATTCGACCGTGAAGGCAATGGTGAAAAACCATTCGGCGCCGACCAGCCAGACTCCGAAGTGATTTTTCACATACGCGACGCTCTCCAGCATGACCGCCGTCACACTGAGCAGGATGGCGATAATCAACAGGACGTCAAACCCTTTGCCCGCCGGTGACTCGGCGCCGAAGATGATGTCGTTCATCTTCAGGCGCCAGGGCGCGAGCGGAGGTGGCTCTTCCGGGCTCGGGGCAATGTGGAAACGGTCGGTCCGGCGTTCGCTCATGTCTTAGAAGGCTTCTCCAACGCGCAGTGCGATGCCGACGCTTTCCATATCGACCCAGCCGACGTCGAAGCGGATGTTGAATCGCGAGTCGGCGATGGTCGACCAGCGTACACCGCCCCCCAGACTGGTGTGAACGGCATCCAGCCCCAGATCGTCGAGCGACTCGCCGACCTGGGCGGTATCGAAGAAACCGGTCACGGCCCAGCGCGGTGTCAGTGTCATGCGGTACTCGACCTGGGTGCCCAGCAATTGATGGTCGATCCAGCGGTTGCCGTTGGCGCCACGCAGCGTGGAGGCGCCGGTGGGGCGGGGCAGACGGGTAAACGGAGTCGTGCTGCTGCTCCATTGATAATTGGCGCCGAGGGCGAGGACATCGTCACCGAGGGTCACAAAGTGGCTCGCTTTGGAATACAGAATGCCGAAGTCGTAGTCGCTGCCGAGCATGGGCGCGTACTGACGCAATTCAGCGCTCACCCGCGAGCCCCGTGTCGGCCAGTCACGGTCGTTTCGGGTGTCCCAGGCCGCGCTTAGCCCGATGCCGCTGTACAGGCCGCCTTCGAAACCGTTGATCGTGTCGTTCAACAAGGCATCGTCGTCGTCATCGGTGATGTCTTCGTATTCGAGGAAAACCAGGCTGCCCAGCCAGATACTGGGTGTGACCCGATAGGCCGCTTCCACGTCGCTCTCGAAAGCGGTCAGTTCGTAGTTTTCCGGTTCCGCGTCCAGGGAAACGTCGTTACCCTGACCGAAATAGGGGGTGGGCCAGTACTTGCCGCCAATCTCGCCGGACAGGTTCCAGTTGCCGCCCGCCACATAGAAGTCGGGCCATATAAACGCCTGAAACTGGCTCTTGGTGGTACCCTGAACCACGAATTCGGTCCTGTCCTGGGGTTCGTCGATGCTGGTTTGCGCAAACTGACGCATCGCATAGAGGCCGTATTCGAACCCGGTCTCCGCAGAGGAGCCAATGGCCGGTAACAGCACCCAGTTGGCGGGTTTCAACTCTTCAGCCTGGGCGGCACCGAGCGTTGCCGCCAGGCCCAACACTACGTTCACGGGTGTTTTCATTGTTATTCCTTGTTAAGACGCTGTCGGCAGTTTACCGACTGTCGCAACGCTTGGAAACGGATCTAGGTGTACGGTTGGGTCAAGTGACTTGGCGACATATCGCGGCCTGCCGATATACTGTCGGGTACCGAATGGATTGAGAGCTGTATGACCGATCTGAATATCTGTGTGCTGGGCGATGGCCTGGCGAAGGGCGTCGGCGGCCCCGCTGGCAAAGGCTGGGCCGGTTACCTGATCGAGCAAGTCATGGCCGGGCATGGGCCGGTGACCTACTACAACCTGGGCATACCCGGGCAATCCAGCGCCGAGGTGGTTCAACGTCTGGGCGAGCTGGACCCGCGTTTGCCCGTCGGCGACGATAATCGGCTGATACTGGCGTTTGGCCTGATGGACGCCATCGGCACGGCGACCACCGAGCCGTTGCCGGCCAAAACATCGCTGACCCATTTGCGCGAGATCCTCGCCAAGGTGCACAGCCGCTACAAGTTGCTGATGGTGGGGCCGTCGCCGGTCTACGACCCCGGCATGAATGCCCGTGTGAAGCGGGTGAATCAGATTTTTCGCGAGTTCTGCCAGAAAGCCCGGGTACCTTACATCGACATCTACACACCGCTGATGGACGACGTTCAGTATCGCCGTGAACTGGTCCATAGCGACCGCATTCATCCGGGTGAATGGGGGCATTCCAAAATATTCGATCTGGTCAGCAACGATCGCAGTTGGTGGTTCGGATGAGTTGGACATTGAACACCGTCGTTCACGCTGAGCTGGAGGTCAAAAAAAGCCGCTTTCTCGCCTGGGTCGAACCCGTATCGAGTCGTGAGGAGGCTCAGGCGCGGATCGAGGCCTATCGACAGGCCTACCCGGATGCGCGCCACGTCTGTTTCGCCTTTCATGCCGGTGGGGACAGCGGCATGAGCGATGACGGTGAGCCGTCCGGTACGGCCGGTAAACCCATATTCAGCGTGATTAACCATAAATCCCTGGTCAATGTGCTGGGCGTGGTGGTGCGGTATTTCGGCGGCGTAAAGCTCGGCGCCGGCGGGCTGGTTCGCGCTTACAGCGGTGCGGTGTCCCAGGCGCTCGAGACCGCCGAACGGGTACCAGTCGAGACCTGGTGCCGCCTTGAACTGGAATGCTCATTCGCGCGCGAGAGCGATGTCCGCCGCCTGCTGGCGGATTACGACCTGAACCCGGATAACGTCGAATACGGCCAGGGCGTGTATATGACCGTGGTGTTACCCGAGAGCCGGCTGGTGTCGTTCAGGTCAGACTTTCAGGCGTTGGCGCCGGGCGATCCGGCACTCGCGGTTCGCTCGGCAGACGAAGCGACCGGATGATGGCGCTTCGCGCCTGATCCGCCAGGGCCCGGCGCGGCATCCCGGCGCTTTCCAGCGCCGGCAGGACCCGCACTTCCACGTCCGTGCGCCAGATGCCGAGCACCCGCCAGATGTTGGTGAAGAACGCTTCCTGTTCGAACGGAATTTTCGGGTCTTGCGGGTCGTCGCTGCGATAGTGGATGGCGATCGGCACGACCGGGACGCCGGTTTCGATGGCCGCGGCGAACAGCCGGGGGTGAAATGGCCGCAATCGGTCGCCACGCCCGGTGGTGCCTTCCGGGAACAGCGTCAGGAAATGACCGTCGCCAAGCCGGGATTGCATGCGATCGCGCACTTCCTCCTGTTCGTGACGGCCACGATGAATGAACAGTGTGCCGCCGCTGTCGGCGAGCCAGCCCACCAGGGGCATGTCGCGCACTTCGGCCTTGGACAGGAAATAGGTGGGCAGCACGGCGCCGAGCACCGGAATGTCGAGCCAACTGGTGTGGTTGGCGGCGATCAGTCCCCGGTGTTCCAGTACTCCGGCGTCCAGCCGGACCCGGACGTTCAGCACCCACAACAGGCTGCGGAACCAGAGACGGGCGTAGGCATGGATGGCACCCGGGCTCGACAGCCCCAGGCGACACAGCAGACGATGGCTGCCGGCCAGTAACAGTCCCTGTAACACGCAGAACACCAGCGCCAGCAGGCGCGTCAAACGAAGCATCAGCACGGGATGCATCCCGGTTTCAAAGTGATCGGCAAAGTATAGTCTTCCCAGACGTTAATTCGATGCCGGGTATCGTATCGTTAAACTTCGATGGGCTCAAGATTTCTCGGAGTAGCCATGCTGGGCCAGCGCCCAGTCGATGTGCTCCCGAACCAGGTCGCCGGCCCGGGTGCGTGCCCGACGCAGTGCCTCCACCACCTCGTTCGTGGTCGGCGCGTTGCCGAGGGCCACGGCAAGGTTGCGCTGCCACTGTTCGTGGCCAATGCGACGGATGGCCGACCCTTCGGTCTTGCTCAGGAATTCGGCTTCATTCCAGTCGATCAGGGTGGTCAACGGCATGTGATCCAGTGCCTGGCGCGGCTCGAAATCCGCCTCGCGGGTCGTTTCGCTGAAGCGATTGAAGGGGCAGTACAACTGACAATCGTCGCATCCGTAGATGCGGTTGCCCATGGGTTTGCGCAGGTGTTCGGGAATCGGACCCGCGTGTTCGATGGTCAGGTAACTGATGCAGCGACGGGCGTCGACCACGCCGTCGGCGACGATGGCATCGGTCGGGCAGACGGTTTGGCAGCTTGTGCAACTGCCACAGTGATCGGTCTCGAACGGCGGGTCGACCGGCAACGGCAGGTCGGTGAACAACTCTCCCAGAAAGAACCAACTGCCGGCTTTCGGATTCAGCAGCAGGCTGTGCTTGCCGCGCCAGCCCATTCCGCTTTGTTCGGCCAACTGGCGCTCCATGACCGGGGCACTGTCGACGAAGGCCCGGAAATTGTGCTCACCGACCCAGTCCCCGATGGTGCGGCCGAGCTGGGTCAGGCGTTTGCGCATCAGCTTGTGGTAGTCGCGACCGAGGGCGTAGCGGGAAACATAGCCGATGGACGGATCCTCCAGCGTGGCTTCCATGTCGGCGGCGTTCACCGGCAAGTAGTCCAATCGGACCGAAATCGCCCGCAGGGTACCCGGGTGCAGTTCCGCGCCGTCAAACCGCTTGTCCATATTGCGCGTCATCCAGTCCATGGTGCCGTGGTGGCCGGTGGCCAGCCAGGCTTCATAGTCGGCACGGTGCGACTCGGTATCGGCCATGCCGATGTGCGCCGCCTGAAAGCCCAGTCGAAGCGCTTCATCTTTGATGCGGCGGGCCAGATCGGTCAGATCGAGTGTCTGGATGCGGTCGGTGGTTCGGGTCATGGCGTTAATGGGAATGCAGGACTAAACGGGCGCGAAGTGTGAGCGCTCACTCGCAATATGGCAAGGTAAGCGATCGTTGCTGTCCCACTGAAGGGTAGACCAATGGTACACTTCGCGCGTTTAACGACCGTGAATGGGAGCCCGACCGCTTGTATCGTCTGACTGTGACCGAAGAACAGATGTCCGCACTGGGAAAACAATTGGCGGAAGCCCTGATGGCGGGCGAGGGAGCCATTGTGTATCTGGACGGGACCCTGGGCATGGGAAAAACGACCCTGAGCCAGGCCGTGGTGCACGGTTGTGGCTGGTCAGGTCGCGTTAAGAGTCCCACCTATACACTGGTCGAACCTTATGACTGCGGAGCCCTCCAGGTAGTGCATTTCGACCTGTACCGACTGGCGGATCCGGAAGAACTGGAATTCATCGGCATTCGGGACTACCTGCAACCCCACACGGCCTGGCTGGTGGAATGGCCGGAACGTGGCGCTGGAGTCTTGCCCGAAGCGGATGTCGTGATACATTTTACCGAAGCTGGAGCCGCACGGCAGTTGACCGTGGAGCCCCGGACCGAACGGGGGCGGTTGGTGAGCGACCGGTTGCAGCACGTATGGGAGCACGAATGATCGTTCGGAAGTATTGGCTGATTCTGGCCCTCCTTTTTATGGCCCCACTGAACTGGGCGGCCGACATCGACAGTGCCCGGCTGTGGCCGGCGCCGGACAATACCCGTCTGGTGCTGGACCTGAGCGGGCCGGTCGAACACCGGGTCTTTACCCTGGCCAACCCGAGCCGGGTCGTGGTCGACATCGACAGCGCCCGACTGGATGCCGATCTGGGTGCTCTGGACCTGAACGACAGCGGCATTTCCCGGATTCGCAGCGGCGTACGCAATGGCGGTGATATCCGCATCGTGCTCGACCTGTCCGCCCGGTTGAATCCGCGCAGTTTCACCCTGCGACCCAACGAACAATACGGTCATCGCCTGGTGCTCGATCTGGAGCGGCCGCCGGGTCTGGCCATGGAGCCGCAGGAGCGGCAGGTCAGCAAAACCGTCAATGACCTGTCCAATCAGCAGCGCAACATCATCGTCGCCATCGATGCCGGTCATGGCGGGGAGGACCCCGGCGCGATCGGGGGCAAGGGCACGCTGGAAAAACACGTCGTCATGGCGATCGCGCGCGAATTGTACGATCAGCTCAACGCCGTCAAGGGCTACGAGCCGTTTCTGGTGCGCACCGGGGACTATTATGTGCCGCTGCAGCGTCGTCGTCAGATTGCCCGCCAGAAAAACGCCGACCTGTTCGTCTCCATCCACGCCGACGCCTTCACCAGCCCGCAAGCGTCGGGCGCTTCGGTGTTCGCGTTGTCCTCGAACGGCGCGACGTCCGCCATGGCCCGCTACCTGGCGGATCAGGAAAACGCCTCGGACGTCATCGGCGGCATCAACGGCGTCAGCCTGGAAGACAAGGACGAGGTGCTGCGGTCGGTACTGGTCGATTTGTCGATGACCGCCACCCTGCGCTCCAGTCTGGACGTCGGTTCGTCCATCCTCGGCGAGATGCGCGATGTGGCGAGAATGCACAAGAACACGGTCGAACAGGCCGGTTTCGCGGTGCTGAAATCGCCCGATGTGCCCTCCATCCTGGTCGAGACCGGTTTCATTTCCAACCCGACCGAAGAGGCCAATCTCGGCAGCCGTGCTTATCGCCGGAAACTGGCGACCGCCATTCGCCAGGGTGTGACAGCTTGGTTCGAGCGGAATCCGCCGCCGGGGACCTGGGTGGCCTGGCAGCAGCGCAACGCCGGTGAATTGCGTCGCTATGTGGTGGTGCGCGGCGATACCCTCTCCGCCATCGCGTCGCGTAACGGTACCTCGGTGGCACGGCTCAAGGAGGTCAACCAGTTGAACGATGCCGACATCCGCATCGGACAGGTTCTCCTGATTCCCGGCGCCTGAGGGCGCCGTTTCGGTTTCAATCCATTTTCTGAACAGGCAGCACATCGAGCATGCGTCGAATTGAAATCCTGTCGCCCCGTCTGGCCAACCAGATCGCCGCCGGCGAAGTGGTAGAACGGCCCGCCTCGGTCATCAAGGAACTGGTGGAAAACAGCCTGGACTCCGGGGCCAGTCGGGTCGATGTCGAAGTGGAGCAGGGCGGTATCAAACTGATGCGGGTGCGCGACAACGGCGGCGGCATCCTGAAGGACGACCTGGCCATGGCGCTCAGTCGCCATGCGACCTCGAAAATTCACAACCTGGACGAACTCGAAGCCGTCGCCTCCCTCGGCTTTCGTGGCGAAGCGCTGGCCAGTGTGGCCTCGGTCTCGCGGCTGTTGCTGACCTCCAAACCGTCGGAACAGTCGGAAGCCTGGCAGGTGAACACGCACGGTCAGGACATGAGTACCGAGTTGTTACCGGCGGCGCACACCGACGGCACCAGCGTCGAAGTGCGTGACCTGTTTTTCAACACGCCGGCACGGCGCAAATTCCTGCGCACCGAAAAAACCGAATTCAATCACCTGGACGAGGTGATCAAGCGTCAGGCCCTGGCCCGTTTCGATGTCGGGTTCAGTCTGCGTCACAACAACCGCACCATTCATTCGCTGCGTCCCGCGGCCAGCCAGGCGGAGCAGGAACGCCGCGTGGCCCAGTTGCTCAGCCCGGACTTCATGCAGAACGCCCTGGTGATCGATGCCGAGGCGGTCGGGCTGCGCCTGACCGGCTGGGTGGGCCTGCCCACGTTTTCCCGCTCGATGCCCGACATGCAGTATTTCTTCGTCAACGGGCGGGTGGTGAAAGACAAGGTGATCGGTCACGCGGTCAAACAGGCGTATCGCGATGTGCTCTACCATGGCCGTCACCCCTGCTTCGTGCTCTATCTGACGCTGGACCCGAGCGGTGTCGACGTCAACGTTCACCCGACCAAGCACGAAGTCCGTTTCCGCGACCAGCGGCTGGTGCACGACTTTCTGTTTCGCCAACTGCATCGCGCCCTGGCCGAGGTGCGACCGGACACCCAGCCGGACTCGGTCAGCGCGGCACCGGCACAGCCCCAGGCGACCGGTATCGACGCCGGCGTATTCGGTGGCCAGCAGCGCATGGATATGTCCCCCCGGCCTTATCCGAACCGTCCGGCGGCGCCGGAAACGCCGGTGGCGGATCAGGTGGCGTTTTACGAGACGCTGCAGCGGCCGTCGATGCCCAGTGCTCCGGCGGGGGATGCGGCTGCGACCCAAGCGGCCGCCCCGACTCCTTTGCCGGAAACCGAAGCGGACATTCCGCCACTGGGTTTCGCCGTGGCCCAGTTGAAGGGCATCTACATTCTGTCCGAAAGCCAGGCCGGCATGATCATCGTCGACATGCACGCCGCTCATGAACGCATCACCTATGAGCGCCTCAAGACCCAGTACGATCAGCAGGGCATTCAGGCGCAGCCGGTGCTGGTGCCGCAGAAGCTGTCGGTCAGCGAGCGCGAGGCCGACGCGGCCGAAGAGTTCAGCGGCTTGCTGGAGCAGTTCGGCCTGGTGGTCGAACGCATTGGCCCCGAGAGCCTGATCGTGCGGCAGACCCCGGTGTTTCTGCAACAAGCGGAGGTCGAGCCTCTGGTGCGTTCGGTGCTGGCGGACTTCCAGGTGCACGAGACGTCGGACGCCATCATCGCGCGGCGGGATGAAATTCTTTCCACCATGGCCTGCCACGGCTCGGTGCGCGCCAATCGCAAGCTGACCATCCCGGAAATGAATGCCCTGCTCCGGGACATGGAGCGGACCGAGCGCAGTGGCCAATGCAACCATGGCCGGCCCACCTTTACCCAGTTGACGGTCGAAGAGCTGGACAAGCTCTTTCTGAGGGGGCGCTGAGTGAGTGCTGACAAACCCCTGGCGGTCTTCCTGATGGGGCCGACGGCGGCCGGCAAGACGGATCTGGCGCTGGAACTGGTCGAGAAGGGGCGGGGCGAGATCGTCAGCGTCGATTCCGCCCAGGTCTACCGCGGTATGGACATCGGCACCGCCAAACCGGACCGGGCCACGCTCGAACGGGCACCGCATCACCTGATCGACCTGCGGGATCCGTCCGAGTCCTATTCGGCGGCCGATTTCCGCAACGATGCCCTGGCCGTCATGAAGCGGATTACCGAGCGTGGCAAAGTGCCTGTTCTGGCCGGTGGCACCATGCTCTATTACAAGGCGCTGGTGGAGCCGCTGGCCGAGATGCCGCCGGCCGACGCCGGCGTGCGTGAGGCCTTGCAGGCCGAATGGGACTTGGAGGGGCTGGACGCCCTGGTGGCCGAACTGCACCGGGTCGACCCGGACGCCTGGGCCGTCATCGACCGACAAAACCCGCAACGCGTGTTACGGGCGTTGGAAGTGTATCGCATAAGCGGTAAGCCGATTTCCGCGTATTGGGCCGAATCGGTCAACGACGGGCGCGGGCGTCTGTCCGAAGCCGCGATCGAGGCTTTCCCCTGGCGGCTGCTGCAACTGGCGGTTAATCCGGACGACCGGGCCGTGCTGCACGAGCGCATTGCCCTTCGCTTTCACCAAATGCTGGAGCTGGGCTTCGAAGCCGAAGTGCGGGCCTTGTTCGAGCGCGGGGACCTGCACCCCGATCTGCCGTCGATCCGGGCGGTCGGTTACCGTCAGATGTGGCAGTACCTGGCGGGCGATATCGACTACGATCGCATGATCGAGACCGGCATTGTCGCCACGCGTCAGCTCGCCAAGCGACAATTGACCTGGCTGCGGAACTGGCCACAACTTGAACAATTGGCGCCGGACCGTCACGACATCCTGCCACTGGCGTGGAAAAAGTTGCGTAAAGCGGGTTTTTAATCACGACTCCCCATCCACAACCCGATGATTTTCGCCTACAATTCACAAAAAGCAGGCCCGCGCCTGCGTATGATTCGTGGTTGCAAGGTCTGCCAGACTTTTTGTCGCCCAACTGCCCGCCGGCTCAGGCTCGAACGGGCAGCCACTGGCGACGCTGGCGCAAACCACAGCAGGTAACCACCCGATGCCGGGTGTGCCGATCGCGACCGGGACCGGGGCGATCGATTTCCGCACCGGCATCCCGGGCAAGGGGAGCGTAAAGTTCCGGGTCAGTGGTGCCGATAAACGATTACTATAATCCTTCATTAAAGGAGTCCATCATGTCAAAAGGGCACTCGTTACAAGACCCTTTCCTCAATGCACTGCGCAAAGAGCGTATCCCTGTATCCATCTTCCTGGTCAACGGCATCAAGTTGCAGGGGCAGATCGAGAGTTTTGACCAGTTCGTCATTTTGCTGAAGAACACCGTCAGCCAGATGGTGTACAAGCATGCTATCTCGACCGTCGTCCCGGCGCGCAATGTCAAAATTCCGCACGAAGGCGAAGAGGCGACGGCTGAATAAGCCCGTCCCTCGCCCTCGGCCGGGCGGCTCGTCATTGACCGGGCATCGGAGAGACTGATTGTTTTTTGAACGCGTAGAAGGCGGGGACCGTGCTGTATTGGTCCACGTCGAATTTCCCGAGTCCGACAATCGGGAAGACCCACAGGAATTCGAAGAACTGGTGGTATCGGCCGGCGGAGACCCGGCCGTTTTCATCGGCGGGTCCCGAACCACGCCTCACCCGAAATTTTTCGTCGGTCCCGGCAAGCTGGAGGAAATCAAGGCGGCGGTGAAGTCCAGCGGAGCCGAGCTCGTGCTGTTCAACCATACCTTGTCGCCCTCCCAGGAACGCAACATCGAGCGGACCGTCGAATGCCGGGTGCTGGATCGTACCGGTCTGATCCTCGATATTTTCGCCCAGCGCGCCCGTACGCATGAAGGCAAGCTGCAGGTGGAACTGGCGCAACTGCAATACCAGAGCACGCGCCTGGTGCGCGGCTGGACCCACCTGGAGCGGCAGAAGGGCGGCATCGGTTTGCGCGGTCCGGGTGAGACCCAGCTGGAAACCGACCGGCGTCTGTTGCAGGCCCGCATCACCTCCATCCACCGTCGACTGGCAAAAGTCGAACGTCAGCGTAACCAGGGCCGCCGGGCCCGCGCACGGTCGGACACCCCGACGGTCTCGCTGGTCGGGTACACCAATGCCGGCAAGTCCACGCTGTTCAACGCCCTGACCCGGGCCGAGGTCTACGCGGCCGACCAGTTGTTCGCGACGCTGGATCCGACGCTGCGGCGGCTCAGCATTCCGGATATGGGAGATGTCGTTCTCGCCGACACGGTTGGATTTATCCGGCATCTGCCCCATAAACTGGTGCAGGCTTTCAAAGCGACCTTGCAGGAGACGGCCGAAGCCGATTTACTGCTTCATGTCATCGACTCGGCCGATGAGAACCGTATAGAAAACAAAGAGCAGGTTGAAAGTGTCCTGGAAGAGATCGGCTCGCTCGATATTCCGCGCCTGGAGGTGTTCAACAAGATCGACCTGTTGGACGATTTCGAGCCGGTCATCGAGCGGGACGAACAGGGCCTGCCCGAGCGAGTCTGGGTCTCGGCGCAAACCGGAGCCGGCATGGCGCTGATCGAACAGGCCATCACCGAACGGCTGGGGGACGACATCATCGCCCGTCAGTTGGCTCTAAAGCCTTCCGAAGCGGCTTTGCGTGCGGCACTCTATCAATACAATGCCGTCCTGGGAGAAGATTACGACTCGCACGGCAATCTCCTGCTGGATGTCCGTATTCAGAAAAAAGACCTGCGGCAGTTGGTTAAAAAGAACGGACTGGACCCGGACCGCTTCGGCGTGTCCGCGGAGAAAGAGTTTTTCGAGCATTGAATCCCTTCGGGGGCTCAAGGCAAGATGCACCATCCTTTTTAGAAACGGAGACGACCATGGCGTGGAACGAACCACCAAATGGCAACAACAACGATCAGGATCCCTGGGGCAACCGCGGTCGTCGCGGCGGTCGTAACGACGGTCCCCCGGACCTGGACGAGCTGTTCAAGCAATTCAACGACAAACTGAACAAATGGCTGGGCGGCAAGAAAGGCGGCGGCAGCGGTTCCGGAGGCTCCGGTGGTACCGGCGGTAGCCTGGCGGCCATCTTCGGCATCCTGCTGGTGCTGGTGGTGGTCTATGCCGTGTACGACTCCATCTATACCGTCGACGAATCCGAGCGCGCCGTGGTGCTTCGCCTGGGTAAATTCAATTCGCTGGAAGCCCCGGGTCTGCACTTCAAAATTCCGTTCATCGATGTTATTGATCAAAAAGTGAACGTAACCGAGGTGAGGAACTATCGTCACCAGTCCAGCATGCTGACCGGTGACGAGAACATCGTCTCGATCTCCATGTCCGTGGAATATCGGGCGGTGGACGCGCAGAAATTCGCACTGAATGTCCAGCAGCCGGAAACCTCGATGGCCAACGCCGCCGAATCCGCGCTGCGTCACGTCATCGGCAGTGCGACCCTGGAGCAGGCCCTGACCGTCGGGCGTGACCAGATCCAGGCCGCAGTGAAAGAGCGCCTGCAGCAGTATCTGAACTCCTATGACGTCGGCATCGAGCTGGCCCAGTTGAACATCAACGACACCTCCCCACCGAACCAGGTGCAGGATGCGTTCGACGACGTGATCAAGGCCCGCGAGGACGAGCAGCGACTGATCAACGAAGCCCAGGCATACGCGAACCAGATTCTGCCGGTCGCCGAAGGTCGTGCCCGTCGCCAACTGGAAGAAGCCCAGGGTTACAAAGAGCAGGTCGTGGCACGGTCCACGGGTGAAGCGCGTCGCTTCTCCAGCGTCCTGTCGGCCTACAACGAAGCGCCGGAAGTGACCCGTCAGCGCCTGTATCTGGAAACCGTGTCCAAGATATACGGCGGCAACAACAAGGTGCTGGTCGATGTCGAAGGCGGCAACAACATGATGTATCTGCCGCTGGATCAACTGCGTAACCGGGCCACCGGTTCCGGTGGCGGCAGCGCCGGCAGTGGTGGCAGCGGCGGCTCGGACATCAATAACCTGTCCGCGGATGAAATCAGCAATCTGACCGATCAGATTCTGCGAGAATTCGATCGCCGTCGTGGCACTGGAAACTGAGGAGCGCACCCATGAGTAATCGAAATATATTTTTGTTGGCGCTGCTGGCTCTGGTGGTCTTTGTCGGTCTTCAGAGCGTCTATGTGGTCAACGAGAAACAGCGCGCCATCAAGCTGCGATTCGGCGAAGTCGTCGTCGACAATGTGCCGGTTGGTCTGAACTTCAAGATCCCTTTCATCGAGGAAGTACGCAAGTTCGATGGCCGGATCATCACCCTGGACAGCGATGCCGAGCGTTTCATCACCAGCGAACAGAAAGGGTTGGAAGTGGATGCCTATGTCCAGTGGCGCATTTCCGACACGCGCGATTTCTACACCGCGACCAGTGGCGGCGACATGTTCCGCGCCAACTCCATTCTGGAAAGCCGGATCAATTCCGGGTTGCGGGACGCTTTCGGTCTGCGCACCCTGCGCGAAGTGGTTTCCGGTCGCTCGGCGGACGAACCTTTGTCCACCGGTGGTCGTATCGAAGATGAAGGCGAGCGCGATCGTCTGATGCGCGAGGTCACCGAACGCATCGACCAGTTCGCCCAATCCGAACTCGGCATCGAGGTGATCGACATTCGCGTCAAGGCGATCGACCTGCCGCAGGAAGTGTCGGCTGAGGTATTCAGCCGGATGCGCTCCGAGCGTGAGCAGGAAGCCCGCCGTTTCCGCTCCAACGGTGAAAAGCTCGCAGAAGAGATTCGAGCCTCCGCCGATCGTCAGCGCACCGTTATCCTGGCCGAAGCCTTCCGGGAAGCCGAGGAGCTGCGCGGTGAGGGTGATGCCGAAGCGGCCCGCATCTACGCGGAAGCCTTCTCCGAGGACGAAGAGTTCTACGCCTTCTACCGCAGTTTGCGGGCCTATGAAGACAGCTTCAACGAAGGCAGCGACATCCTGCTGCTGGAGCCGGATGACGACTTCTTCCAGTATCTGACCTCCAAGACCGGTTTGGGAGCTTCGGTGCCGGACACTCTGGGCGCCCAATGACACAAAATTGAAAAAAGTGTTGGGGGGCGAGCGCTCCCCAGTGTAGAATCGGTTAACCGGGCCCAACGCCCGGTTTTTTTGTGCCTAAAATCGGCCTCGGAGCCGGTTTGACCCGCCGCGGACCGCGCCGTGACGGGCTTTGGGGCAGAACCCATTCGCTGACACCATGGGAAAGTCATCTGGCATGACCATAGCAGAACGCTGGCTGTTGCCCGACGGCATCGAAGAAATCCTGCCGCCGGAAGCCGCCCGGATTGAGGCCTTGCGCCGCCTCCTACTCGATGAATACCGCGCCTGGGGATACGATCTGGTGATTCCGCCGAGTGCCGAATACCTGGAATCCCTGCTCACCGGCGTCGGTCACGATCTGGACTTGCTGACCTACAAGATCACCGACCAGACCAGCGGTCGGCTGATGGGGCTGTCCGCCGACAACACCCAACAGGTGGCGCGGATGGACGCGCATTCGTTGCCGCGCGACGGCGTCGCCCGGTACTGCTACTCCAGCAACGTACTGCACGCCAAGGCGACCCATTTGTTGTCGACCCGCAGTCCGATTCAGATCGGCGCCGAGTTGTATGGCTATTCCGGGCCGGAGAGCGACATCGAGATCGTCTCCCTGATGCTGACCTCCCTGGCCAAGGCGGATCTGCAGAACATCTCGCTGGACCTCGGTCACATCGGTATCTATCAGGCCCTGGTCGAAGCGTCCGGACTGCCGGAGGCCGCCCAGAACGAGTTGTTCCGCCTGCTGCGCCAGCGCGCGCTGCCCGAGCTCGATACCTGGTTGGCCCAGGCTCCGCTGACGGACACCTTCAAGCACTGGTTCTCGATTTTACCCCAGTGCCACGGTTCGCTGGATCGCCTCGACGACTGGCGCGACCGATTCAAGGATGCGCCGGAGACGGTCTTTACCGCCCTGGACACCCTGAACACCATTGCCCAGGCGATTCGTGCCCGCTTCCCGGATTTGAAACTGCACCTCGACCTGGCCGAACTGCGCGACTTCAACTACCACACCGGTCTGGTGTTCTCCGCCTTTGTGCCGGGCTTCGGCCAGGCGGTGGCCCGCGGCGGCCGTTACGATTCGACCGGTCGGGTCTTCGGCCGTTCCCGACCGGCCACAGGGTTCTCCAGCGACCTGAAAATCCTCGCCTCGCAAAGCGACGGGCGCTGGCGCGAAGCGGCCGGCGTTCGCGCTCCGGCGTCGACCGACCCGGCACTGGCCGAGGCGGTGCAACAACTGCGCGCCAAAGGCGAGCGGGTGATTCAGGTTTTTTCCGGTCAGACCCACCTCGACGAACTGGGCTGCGACCGTGAGCTGGTGCTGGAAGGCGACCAATGGGTTGTCAAATCTCTTTCTAATTGAAACGAACGGACAAAGTGACGATGGGTAAAAATGTTGTCGTACTGGGCACCCAATGGGGTGACGAAGGCAAGGGCAAGATCGTTGACCTGCTGACCGAGAAAGCCTCGGCGGTGGTGCGTTTTCAGGGTGGCCACAACGCCGGACACACCCTGGTGATCGACGGCGTCAAGACGGCGCTGCACCTGATTCCCTCCGGCATTCTGCGCCAGGGCGTGAACTGCATCATCGGCAACGGCGTGGTGCTGTCCATCGAAGCGCTGCTGACCGAAATGCAGATGCTGGAAGAGCGGGGCGTTCCGGTGCGCGAACGTCTGCGCATCAGCCAGGGCTGCCCGTTGATCCTGCCGGTGCACGTGGCCCTGGATCTGGCCCGTGAGCAGCGTCGCGGCAATGACAAGATCGGCACCACCGGTCGCGGCATCGGCCCGGCCTACGAAGACAAGGTCAGTCGTCGCGGCGTCCGGCTGGGCGATGTGTTCCAGCCCGGTTTCAGTGAAAAAATGACCGAGATCCTGGACTACCACAACTTCGTGCTGACCCAGTACTACAAGGTCGACCCGGTCGACGTTCAGGCGACCATCGACGAGACCGTCGCCCAGGCGGAAAAGATCCGGGATCTGATGGTTAATTCCGTTGGCCTGATCCACGGCATCCGCGAGCAGGGCGGGGACATCATGTTCGAAGGTGCCCAGGGCTCGCTGCTCGACATCGACCACGGCACCTACCCGTACGTCACCTCCTCCAACACCACCGCCGGGGGTGTCGCCACCGGTTCAGGTGTCGGCCCGCTGTATCTGGACCAGATCATGGGCATCACCAAGGCCTACACCACCCGCGTCGGCGCCGGTCCCTTCCCGACCGAACTGTTCGACGACGACGGCGCCCACCTGGCCAAGAAAGGCAACGAATTCGGCACCACCACCGGCCGTGCCCGTCGTTGCGGCTGGTTCGACGCCGTTCTGGTCAAGCACAGCATCCGCATCAACTCCATCAATGCCATCTGCCTGACCAAGCTGGACGTGCTGGATGGCCTGGAGACGGTCAAGGTCTGTGTCGGCTACCGTGACGAAAACGGCAACGACGTCGACTGGCCCGAATCCGCCGAGGCGTTCGGTCGGGTAACGCCGGTGTACGAAGAACTGCCGGGCTGGAGCGACAGCACCTTCGGCGCCCAATCGATCGACGACCTGCCCCAACAGGCGCGCGACTACATCGCCTACCTGGAAAAGGCCATCGGCGCGCCGATCGACATCGTCTCCACCGGCCCGGACCGCACCGAAACGATCGTCCTGCGGCACTCGTTCGATATAAAGTAATCGTTACCCGGTAGGGTGGGCAATGCCCACCATCGTACGCGATTCAATCTCCGGCCATGTCCTCCGGTAATCTGGCGATGCCGGTGGGCGGTTATGCTTCCATGGTGGGCTGTGCCCACCCTACTCGGACTGCCGTTCGGAGCATAAGGTGCCGGAATCTAGTGGATCGGCATCGCCCGAAACGGCAGATAACGCCCTTCGGGCCCGATGCCGGGATGCCGGACCATTCGTACCACTTCTGCCCTACAGAACCCCTGACATCTCCCTGTCACATCAACGTCATACGATGGCTCCGCATTGTCTCGGAGCGTCATCATGCTTTCCTCCCTGAAACTCAAAACCCTGATCAACCTCTACGGCGCTTTTCTGTTGCTGGCCATGGTGGGGATCGGCGGATTCGCCCTGTATCAGATTCAACAGTTGGGTAGCCGAACCGCCGTGCTGGTGGAAGAGGATGTCCCGATAACCCTGGCGATGGAAGACCTGCTCAATCTCTATCAACGCCAGGAAACCTTATACCAACAGGCCTTCGCCTATGCCTGGAAGGACAACTACAGTTCGGAGGCCGACGTGAACGCCGCCTACCAGTCTTTCAGCGAGGTCAACGAACAGTATTTCCGGCGGCTGGATGAATTCGAGGCCTTACTCAACACCTGCCTCGCCTCGGCCGGAGACGGCGAGCGCGGCCAACTGTGCCAATCCATGCTCGAGCAGGTGCCGGACCTGAAAACCGGACACGCCGCCTACCTGGAACAAGCCGAAAAAGTCATGGCCCAGCTGCGGGACCTGGAGCCGAAACAGGCGGACTACATGTCCAACCGCGCCCAGGCCGAAGTGGACCTGATGAAAGAGCAACTCAAGGCCATGGAAACCTTGGGCATGCAGGCTGTAACCTCCGCCTCCACCGCCGTGCGGTCCGCCCAGAACTGGACGCAGCAGGTCGTGCTCAGCGTCATCGTCGCCATCCTGGTGCTCAGCCTGATTCTAAGCTGGGTGATTCTGCGCCATTTCGCCCATTCGATTCATCGCGCCGTCTACCTCACCGAGGAACTGGCCACCGGCGACCTGACCCGCACCCGGGTCGTCACCACCAAGGGCCGCTCCGAAGTCGGCCAGGTCATCCGCGGCATCGTCGGCATGGTCGAGCGCATTCGCGACGTCATTCGCCAGATCGACCAACTGGCCATCGACAACGACCAGGCCGTGCAACGGTTGAGCGACGTCACCGACTCCCTGCGCCGCTCCAGCGACCACCAGAACGACGCCGTCACCACCATCGACCAGAGCCTCGCCTCCGCCAACGACATCGTCGGCCAATCCACCGACCTCACCCATCGCCTCGTACACTCCATGGACGCCGCCTACACCACCGCCGGCGAACTGGCCGAAACCGGCCGCACCGCCAGCGACATCATCGAACATGCCCAGACCGACGTGAACCAGGCGCAAACCCGCATCCTCGAACTGGACGAAACCTGCCACAACATCGAAAGCATCATCGAGGTGATTCAGGGCATCTCCGAACAAACCAACCTGCTCGCCCTCAACGCCGCCATCGAAGCCGCGCGTGCCGGCGAACAGGGACGCGGCTTCGCCGTCGTCGCCGACGAAGTACGCTCCCTGGCGCAACGCACCCGCGCCAGCACCGAAGAAATCGAAGGCATGATCACCACCCTCATGACCAAAGTCCGCGCCGCCGTCGACGGCATCCAACGCGGCCAGCAACAGATCCAGCAGGCCAGCACCCACATGACCTCCATGTCTGACCAACTCGTCACCATGCGCGAAGGCTCCAACACCCTGCGCGGCGACGTCGACGCCATCGAGCAGGCCACCGAATCCCTGGTCAGCGTCTTCGAACAAATGCGCTCGATCAGCGCCACAGTGGGGTCGGCCAGCCAACAGGTCGGCGAAGACGCCAAAGCCTGTTACCACGCCGGCCAGCAAATCGCCGGTTCGGCCAGCCGACTGCGCGAGCAGGTGTCGGTATTCAAGGTGGAATAGCCACTCAGGAACATGAGTCTGGAAGCTGGCTAGTGGCGGATGTCGGGTAGATGTATTCGGGGATGTGGGCCGCCAGGACGGCGGCCGTCAAGCCCCCATGGACGGGTTCACGGCGACCCCGAATACATCTACCCGACAGCCGGTGCGGGTTCAACCACCAAACAAACCCCAAGGCATAGAATGCCAATACCCCCTGACGTTATCCCACCCAGGATAATTGCGTTATACTGCGCGCAAATTCAACTCCAGTTAAGGACACACGCTTATCAGCCGTCGGAAACCCGCTGACCCGAACCGCGAACGGGAAGCCCAGAAATACGAACATCCCATCCCCAGCCGGGACTTCATCCTGTCGCACCTGGAAACGCGTCAGGGACCGGCCACCCACCCCGAACTCTGCCAGGAGTTGGGGTTGACCGACGAACGGGATGTCGAAGCCCTGCGCCGCCGCCTGATCGCCATGGTCCGCGACGGCCAACTGCTGTGTTCGCGCAAAGGCGCCTTCGGCCTGATCAACAAGATGGACCTGATCAAAGGCCGCGTCCAGGGTCACCCGGACGGCTTTGGCTTCCTGATCCCCGAATCCGGCGGCAAGGACTTCGTTCTTAATGGTCGGCAGATGAGCTGCTGCTTCGACGGCGACGTCGTCCTGGCCCGCAAGGGCGGTCGTGATCATCGCGGCCGGACCGAAGCTATCATCACCGAAATCCTCGAGCGTAATACCCAGAACCTGGTCGGGCGCTTTCACATCGAAGGCGGCATCGGCTGCGTTGTTCCGGAAAACCGTCGCATCGCCCAGGACATCCTGATTCCGCCCGGCGACGAAGCCGGAGCCAACGAAGGCGACATCGTCGAAGTCAACATCGTCGAGCAGCCGCGTTTCCGCCGCCAACCGGTCGGACGCGTCAGCGAAGTGCTCGGCGAACACATGGCGCCGGGCATGGAAATCGACATCGCCTTGCGCACCCACGACATTCCCCACGAATGGCCGTTCGAAGTGCAGGAACAGATCGCCGGTATGAGCGACCAGGTCCACGAGGCGGACAAAGCCAACCGGGTCGACCTGCGCAGCAAGCCCTTCGTCACCATCGACGACGAAACGGCCCGCGATTTCGACGACGCCGTACTGGCCGAGCCGGTGCGCGGTGGCGGCTACCGGCTGTACGTCGCCATCGCCGACGTCTCTCACTACGTCGAAGTCAGCGCGCCGCTGGACGTCGAAGCCCGCGGCCGGGGCACCTCGGTGTATTTCCCCGAGCGCGTCATCCCGATGTTGCCGGAAATCCTCTCCAACGGCCTGTGTTCCCTGAACCCCGAGGTCGATCGCCTGACCCTGGTGTGCGAGATGACCGTCAACGCCCGCGGCGAGATCGAAAGCTACCGTTTCATGGAAGGGTTGATCCATTCGCACGCCCGATTGACCTACAACCGGGTCGCCGAACTGCTCGATCCTGAAACCGCCGGCGATGCGCGCAAAGGCTTCACCGAAGACTTCGGCAACAAGGTGGTGAAGAACATCTCCACCCTGCGCGAACTGTTCAAACTGTTTCTCTATCAGCGCCGCAGGCGTGGTGCCATCGAATTCGAAACGGTCGAAACCAAGATTCTCTTCGACGACAACCGCAAGATCGACCGCATCGTTCCGAGCGAACGCAACGATGCCCACCGGCTGATCGAAGAATGCATGCTCGCCGCCAACGTCTGCACCGCAAACTTTCTGGAAGAACTGGAAATACCCTGTCTGTATCGGGTGCACGATACGCCGTCGTTCGAGCGGCTGGAAAACCTGCGCCAGTACCTGGGTCAACTGGGCCTGGAATTGAAAGGCGGCATGAAACCCCATGCCAGCGACTACCAGGAACTGCTGAATACCATCAAGGGTCGGGAAGACTTCCAACTGATCCAGACCATGATGCTGCGCTCGATGAACCAGGCGGTGTACCAGCCCGATAACATCGGCCACTTCGGTCTCGCGTTCGAAGCCTATACGCACTTCACCTCACCGATCCGCCGTTATCCGGATCTGCTCGTGCATCGCGCCATTCGCAGCGTGATCCGCTCCGGCAAGCGCACCTCGCTCGTGCGCCGGGTGAAGGATGCGCCGCGCATCAGGAAAAACGACATCTACCCCTACGACTACAAGGCGATGCTGGAGCTCGGCGAGCACTGCTCGCTGACCGAGCGCCGTGCCGACGAAGCCACCTGGGACGTCGTCGCCTGGCTCAAGTGTGAATACATGAGCGACCACGTCGGCGAAGAGTACTGGGGCACCGTCTCCTCCGTCACCAACTTCGGCCTGTTCGTTCAGCTGGACGACGTCTATGTCGACGGCCTGGTGCATGTCTCGTCGCTGCAGAGCGACTACTACCAGTTCGACGAAGCCTCCTACCAGCTCAGGGGTGAACGCACCCGGGTCAGCTACGGGCTCGGTGACCGGTTGCAGGTCAAGGTCGTGCGCGTGAACCTCGACGACCGCAAGATCGATTTCGAACTGAGCGGCGAATGGGTGCACAAACCGGCGCGTCCGGGGAATGTCCGTGGCTCGAAAGCACGTGCTCGCAAACCGCAAAAAACCGGCGTAAATGCAGGCGATAAAAGCTCGCCGAAGAAAAAATCGGCCAAGAAAAGCGGCAAGAAGAGCGGCGCGAAAAAGAGCCGCAAGCCTAAATCCTGAACGCGACGCCAACTCGGAGAATTTACTGAGTGACTCACGGAACCGCCCAATGGGTGTACGGCATTCACGCCTGCCAGAGCGCCCTGGAACACCACCCGGACCGCATCCGCGAAATCATTTTCCTGAAGGGCCGCCAGGACCAGCGCATACAACGATTGCTGGAATTGGCCAAGGCCTCGGGCATGAAATTCCGCTGGCAGTCGCGCGAGGAATTCGATCGTCTGCTGAACCGTCAGGGACTCTCCGACGCCCGTCATCAGGGCGTCCTGGTGCAGACCCTGGCCGCGCCGGTACTGAGCGAGAACGACCTGGATGAGCTCATCACCGGGCTCGACCATCCCGCCTTATTGCTCGTACTCGACGGCGTTACCGACCCGCACAACATCGGTGCCTGCCTGCGCAGTGCCGACGCCGCCGGTGCCGATGCCGTCATCGTCCCCAAGGATAAATCCGGCACCCTGACCCCCACGGCAGTCAAGATCGCCTCCGGCGCGGCCGACAGCGTACCGTTCGTTATGGTCACCAATCTGGCGCGCACGCTGGATCACCTCAAGTCAGCCGGTATTTGGGTTCTGGGCGCCGCCGGCGAGGCGAAAGCCAATCTCTATCAGTGCGACTTCAAGGTACCGTCGGCCATCGTCATGGGCGCCGAAGGCAAAGGCCTGCGCCGCCTCACCCGGCAGACCTGCGACGACCTCTTCCAGATCCCCATGGCCGGCGACGTCAGCAGCCTCAACGTCTCCGTCGCCGCCGGCGTCAGCTTATTCGAGGCGGTTCGGCAGCGGTTGGGTTAGAGCCTGTAGTAGTTTCTGTGGCCCATTTCGAAACGGCTCGTTATTGTGCAGTGCCCGAAACCCGTCTGCCGGGGAGTGGGTAAGGCTCTCCTGGGCGGTCCGACGCTTCGGCGCCGTGAATACGTCCATGTAGGCCAGACGGCGACATCCATGTCGCCCACTCCCCTGGAGCACCTCACCCACTCCCCGGCGGACTGGTCTGTTGTGCCGAATTAATAACCCCCCCCAGGTTCTAGGTTTGGTAGGTTGGATTAGCCCGAAGGGCGTAATCCAACAATACAAAGGTGCCTTAGGCTTACCGATAGGCGCGTTGCCAATGTTGGATTACGCGCTACGCGCTACCGAAGCCGGAATGCCGGACCAGACGTACCGATCCAACCTACGTGCTACGGACCTTGGGAATAGGTAATGAACATAGGCACGGATGCGAGCGACGGATGTCGGGGTGACGTCTGCGGGGATGTCTGAGGCATGGATGCCGAAGCCAAGCCCCCATGGACGGGTTGACGGCGGCCCCGCAGATGTCACCCCGACAGCCGGCGCGGACCCAGGCACATATCCGGAGTAACCCCATTAACAAGCCATCACCTCTATATCGCCATCAGCTAATTTAGACAACCCAGGAACTTGTCAAATTCGTTAACTGGTTCACAAGCGGAATTCTAAAGTTGTGCTGGACTTAGGTTTCGGACCTTTTGGCCGATGGAGTCGATGGCCGGCCCAGCCCACCTTCAGTATCGGCTTGAATCCTGCCCCTCGATTCCCCATGAGGTGTTTTTCGGCCCACAAGATGACAGACTGTCATACATTGGCGCCTGGCTGGCCATCAGTAGTGCAAGGGAGCGACCCTCGTGTCCCTGTGATAACGACCAACAAGAGCGAGATAAAGATGACAGAACGCATTCGACTGGTAGTGGATTCCGGATGTGATATCCCCAAAGCCACACTGGACCGTTACAACATCGGCCTGATACCCGGGTTGGTGGTGATTAACGGCGAAAAACAACCGGACCGGCGCGATCCGGAAGTCACCCAGGCGATTTACGAAGCGAATGCGCTCAGTCTGAAAAACGAATGCAACACCGACACCCCACCGGTCGCGGATATACGCGAGTGGCTGAATGATATGGGTGAAGGCTATGACGCCCTGTTGATTCAAACCATCAGCCGCACCACCAGTCCGTTTTTCGAAACCGTGAACCAGGCCACCAATGGCGTTAACGACGTCAAGTGCCGTCTCGTCGATACCAAGACGACACTGACCGGCCAGGCCGTTTTGGCACTGCATACCGCCGGTTTATTGAAGCACGACCCGCCGATGGGCAAGTTGGCGCGTACGATCGAGCAATTGACCCATCAGGTATACAGCTATGCCATTCCAGCGGATCTGGTGTATGTGCGGGAACGTGCCGCCAAGAAAGGGGTCGAGCAGATTCCCTGGTTCAAGGCGAATCTGGGCAAATGGCTGGGCATGACCCCCATCGTGGAGAGTCATCAGGACAAACAGTGGATCCTGGGCACCAACAAGGGCATCAACCGCTCGCTGCAACGCATCGTCGACCGCCTGGAAGAGCTGCTGAAACAGGACAAGCTGTCCTCGCCCTTTATTTGTGCTTCGATCGCGGCCGGCAGTGTCGCCGAACTCGGCGAATTCTCGCAAATCGAGCGACTGGCGGAATTGGCGCGGCAGTACAACAAAAAGTTCGTTCGCTCGGCGATGTCGCTTGCGGGCGGCGTGAACCTGGGGCCGGGCAGTGTGACACTGGCGTTCGCCAGTCAAGTGAACCCCTTCACGGATAAGGATCTTTGATCCGGGTCGGATCAATCCTTTGAGCGAAGAAGGTTGACCGGAGCCTGGGAATCTGGTCATTTAACAACGGAAGCATTCAACAAGAAGATCGCTCAGCTAAACGGAAGACGACTGAACAAGTAAGCCGGTGGAAGAGCCAATGACGGGCCACCGGCTTTCTATGCATTTGGGACGGAAAGACATTATCGATCAACGGCACAACGAGAGGGAGACACCATAAAAGAAATTGATACTGCCATGGGGGGATAAAACGGTGCCCCTCTAGGGATTCAGGGAACGCAGTGTCATCTGTATCGGGAAGGTGAGTTCCATGATCGATAATGTACGTACTATTGTGGCCGGCACGGGTCTTGAGGCCCGCTATTTAACCCTGGGCGACCGACAGGCGGGAACACTGCCTCTGGTGTATCTGGGGGGCGCGTTTCAGACCTGCATGAATGTTGAGCGCACGTTGCGGCAGATCTATGCCGAGCGCCAGGTCATCATCATCGAAATGCCGGGCTTTGGAGAAACACCGGTGGTCGATCGCAGTGTGGATTGCAAGACGATTTCCGACAGCGTCGGCCTGGTGGTGGATCATTTGGATATCGGTCGCTTCGATCTGATCGGCTGCAGCTATGGCGGCATATTCGCGCTGGAAGTCGCGCGTCGCCGTAGCGAGCAGGTGCGCCGCATCATCCTGGCGGGTACCAGCCCGTTCCCGCAACCCACCGAGCGGGGCTTGCGGTTGAGCCTCAACCTGCTCGACCACGGCCATCACGAACCGTTCGCCGAACTGTTCGCCCAGTTGGCGATCTCCCTTCCGCATCCGACCAAGCGCGAACTGTTGCGCAAACGGTTGCTCACCTCCCTGGTCGGACAACCCGAGGAGGTGTATCACCGGTTCCGCGAGAATACTCATCGCCTGTTCCTGATGAAAACGGTGCCCGCCTTCACCGGCCATCCGACCCTGTTGCTCGATGGCGAGAGCGACACCTTTACCGACCCGGTCTGGATGAAGCAGCAGGCTGCTCTTCACGATAATGTGTCGGTGGAGTTGCTGCCGGGGTGCGATCATTTTTTCCACATCGAAGATAAGGTGGCGACGGCCCGGTCGGTGAATGAATACCTCGATCAGGCCTGGATTCAGGAGGAGCGTCGTTTGGCTTGACTGGGTGTGTCGGATTACGGGCTCACGCCCTAATCCGACCTACGGTTTTTTTATACCTTGGCAGATAAGCCTTGTAGGGTGGGCACCGCCCACCATGATCGTGCCGAGGCACCGCTTTGTCCATGGTGGGCGGTGCCCACCCTACGCGGTAGGTGTCCTACCAACCTACGTTTTTTATACTTTGGCAGTCTAGTAGGTTGGATTAGGCCGAAGGCCGTAATCCAACATCCAAACTGTACATCCCTGCATAAAAAAAACCGGGCGCGAAGCCCGGTAAGGAAGCAATGACAGGTGAAGGGGTTGGGTTAGCCCGCTTTTAACTCGGGCAGGAAGCTGGTGCCGTAGTCCATCGCGGACACGTCCAGGAAATCCGCCAGGGTTTGACCGATATCGGCGAAGGTTTCCCGTTCGCCCAGGTTCACGGCGTTCATGTTCTTGCCATAGACCAGTACCGGAATGTGTTCCCGGGTGTGGTCGGTGCCTTTCCAGGTCGGGTCGCAACCGTGGTCGGCGGTCATGACCAAAACATCGTCGTCTTTCATTGCCTCCAGCAATTCCGGCAGCCGCCGGTCGAACAACTCGAGTGCGGCCGCATAACCGGCGACGTCGCGGCGATGGCCGTAGGAGGAATCGAAGTCGACGAAGTTGGTGAAGACGATGCTGCGGTCCGGCGCCTTGCCTGTGTGTTCCAGTGTGGCGTCGAACAGGGCTTCCAGGCCGTTGGCCTTGTATTTCTGGGTGATGCCGACCTGGGCGTAGATGTCCGCGATCTTGCCGATGGAGATGACTTCGCCACCGTCTTCGGCCAGCTTCTGCAGCACGGTCGGGCTCGGCGGCGGTACGGCGATGTCCTTGCGGTTGCCGGTTCGCTTGAAGTCGTCGGCGTTCGAGCCGATGAAAGGGCGTGCGATGACGCGGCCGATGTTGTATTCATCGACCAGTTCGCGCGCGACGGCGCAGAGCTCGTAAAGCCGGTCCAGGCCGAAGGTCTCTTCGTGACAGGCGATCTGGAAGACGCTGTCCGCCGAGGTGTAGACGATCGGCTTGCCCGTCTTCATGTGCTCTTCACCCAGGCGCGCGATGATTTCGGTGCCGGAGGCGTGGCAGTTGCCGAGCACGCCCGGCAGATCGCAGCGCTCGATCAGGTCGTCGAGCAGGGTCTGCGGGAATGAATTGTCCAGGTCGGAGAAATAGCCCCAGTCGTAGAGCACCGGTACGCCGGCGATCTCCCAGTGGCCGCTCGGGGTGTCCTTGCCGCTGGACAGTTCGCGGGCATAGCCGTAGCTGCCTTCCGGGGCCGGGTGCGGTTCCATGCCGGCCGGAACCTCGCCGCCGGCGCTTTCGGTAGCGGCGTTGACCAGGCCCAACCGGGTCAGGTTGGGCAGCATCAGCGGGCCGTGGCGGTTCTTGTCCGCCTTGCCCTCGGCACACCATTGGGCGATGTGGCCCAGGGTGTTGGCGCCCACATCGCCAAAGCGGTCGGCATCCGCGCTGGCGCCGATGCCGAATGAATCCAATACCAGTACGATGGCGCGTCCCATGGTTCCTCCAGTGTCCCGCTTAGGGTCAATCATCGGTAATGCGTTCATACACCGGCTGCAGTGCCGGTGCTTCGCCATCCGCGATCGGGATGGCCTTGTTCAGTCGTTCGCGCACGTCGGTCAGTTGGTCGTCGTCTCGTACATGCGCCATTGCCAGGGTGTCGCCGGCTTTGACCCGGGTGCCGGGCTTGATCAGGTCGGTCAGGCCGACGGCGTGGTCGATCTTCTGGTCGGCCCGGGTGCGGCCGCCGCCGAGGGCCACCACGGCCAGGCCGATGTCGCGCACCTGCATGGCCTGGACGATGCCGTCGCGCTCGGCCTTGATGGGTTCCATCATGGGGGCGGTCGGTAAATATTCATCGGGCTTGTCGGCGAAATCCGCCGGGCCGCCCAGGGCGCTGACCATTTGGCCGAAGCGCTCAAGGGCTTCGCCGGAGTCCAGCGAGGCTTGAAGCTTGTCGCGCGCCTGATCGATGGTGTCGGCCAGTTTGCCGGAAACCAGCATTTCGGCGCACAGGGCCAGCGTCACTTCGTGCAGCACCGGGTCGCGTTCATCGCCCTTGAGGTAGGCCACCGCCTCGCGCATTTCCACGGCGTTGCCGGCCGAGCGGGCCAGCACCTGGTTCATGTCGGTCAGTAGGGCGGTGGTGGTCACGCCCGCGCCGTTGGCGACCTTGACGATGCTTTCGGCCAGCGCGCGGCTCTTTTCCGGTGTCGGCATGAAGGCACCGCTGCCGACTTTGACGTCCATGACCAGAGCGTCGAGCCCCTCGGCCAGTTTCTTGGACAGGATGGACGCTGTGATCAGGTCGATGCTTTCTACGGTCGCGGTGACGTCGCGGATGCCATAGAAACGTTTGTCGGCTGGGGCCAGATTGCCGGTCTGGCCGATAATGGCGACACCGGTTTCGCGTACGGTCTTGTCGAACAGGGCGTTGTCCGGGTAGGTGTTGTAGCCCGGAATGCTTTCGAATTTGTCCAGAGTGCCGCCGGTGTGGCCCAGGCCGCGTCCGGAGATCATCGGCACGTAGCCGCCGCAGGCGGCGACCATGGGGCCGAGCATCAGACTGACGACATCGCCGACGCCGCCGGTGCTGTGTTTATCGAGTACCGGGCCCGGCATGTCCGGCCAGTGCATCACGTCGCCGGAGTCGCGCATGGCGGTGGTCAGGGCGACGCGTTCGTCCAGGTTCATGCCCTGGAAAAACACGGCCATGGCGAAGGCGCCGACCTGGCCTTCGCTGATGCTCTCGTCTTTGATGCCCTGGACAAACCAGCGGATTTCCTCGGCGGACAGTACGTCGCCGTTGCGTTTACGACGAATGATTTCCTGTGGCAGATACATCTCAGTAACCTCCCTGACCGGTCTCGCCAGAGGCGTGGCCCAGTGTTTTCAGCAAGTCGTTCAACAGGCTGCTGGCGCCGAACCGGAAATGGGCCGGTGTGATCCAGTCCGCGCCCATCAGACGCTCGGCCAGTTGCAGGTAGGCCTGGGCGTCACCGGCGGTGCGAATGCCGCCGGCGGCCTTGAAGCCGACGTCCTTGCCGCTGTCGCGAATGGCGGTCAGCATGATCTCGGCCGCGTCCAGGGTGGCGTTGACGGGGACCTTGCCGGTGCTGGTCTTGATGAAGTCGGCACCGGCGGCGATGGCGATGTCACTGGCCTGGCGAATCAATTCGGGTGTGCCCAGTTCGCCGCTTTCGATGATGACTTTCAGTTGCACCGAGTCGCCGCAGGCGGCTTTGCTTTCGGCTACCAGACGGTGGCCGGTGTCGCTGTCGCCGGCCATCAGGGCACGATAGGGGAACACGACGTCCACTTCGTGGGCTCCGGCCGCGATGGCGCTGCGTGTCTCGGAAACGGCGCGATCGATATCGGTGGAGCCGTCCGGGAAGTTGGTGACGGTGGCTACGCGGACCGCGGACAGACCGGCGGCAGCCAGGGCCTTGCGGGCAGTGGCGATGAACGCGGGGTAGACACAGACCGCTGCCGGGTGGCCGGCCGGGGTGTTGGCCTGTTGGCACAGGGCGGTGATGATGTCGTCCGTGTCGGTGTCGTTCAGACTGGTGAGGTCCATCAGGCTGAGGGCCTGCTTGGCCGAAGCGTGTAGCGCGTTCATTGTTTTGTTGTCCAAGTGGTCAGCTTTTGGTCAAGTGTATGAGGTTCATCGGGGAAATACAATATGGTGGCTTTGTGTGTGAGTGCCAATGGTCCGCGTCAGGTGGCGGGGTAGGCCCATCCGGGGTCGCCGTGAATCCCTCCATGGAGGCTTGACCGCAGCATCCATGCTGCGCACATCCCCGGCTGGACCTACCCCGCCTCCAGACGCTTACTTCGGTGGTAGCTCAACCGCAGCATCCATGCTGCGCACATCCCTGGCTGGACCTACCCGGCCACCCGACGCTAACCTCGGTGGTAGCTCAGCCACAGCATCCCTGCTGCGCACATCCCCGGCTGGACCTACCCCGCCACCCGACGCTAACCTCGGTGGTCGCTCAACCTCGGCGTTTCGTAGGGTGGGCACTGCCCACCACTGGAAGAATATTCAACCACCGAAAAATGAACCTTTGCCACTCGTCGCTCGTCCGGTCTAATCATTGGTGGGCGGTGCCCACCCTACGAAACTCATCGGCCATTGCGGTTAAACCATTGGTGGGCCGTGCCCACCCTACGTAACCTCACTTGGTAGGTTGGATCGGTCCGGCGCTCCGGTAGCGCGAAGCGCGTAATCCAACAAACCAACCAACCCCCGAACCCAGTTAAATAATTCCCAACTTTAATGCAAACTGTCGTTAACCGTTCGATGACTCAACCCGAGGAGATCCGAGTGATCAAAAGTTCCCATCTGGCCACGTTGTTGGTGGTCTCGTTGATTCTGTGGCTGGCCAGTCTGGCGGGCATTGTAGTAGTCGGCCGGGAGGCGTTGCCGGTTCGGGATTTGGCAACCTTGATCGTGTTGGTCGGGGTGGCCGGTGTGGTGTCGGTGTTGGCGCTGAATCGGGCTCAGCAGCGGGCGAACGAGGCGTTTCGGGAGACGAGCCGGGTAAAGCGGTCGTTGCAGGAGAGCCATCTGAAGATTGAGCGGTATGAGTATGAGGGCAAGCAGGGGGCGGAGTTGCGCCGCCTGGTGTTGACCTCGGCGCAGGAGAAGGATCTGGCGCTGGAGAAGATGGCGACGGCGCTGAATACGGCGATGGCGGAGGTGATGTCGCTGACGAAGTCGAATCAGGCGGATGTGATGACCCGCATTCAGGAGAAGGCGGAGTTGATGCAGCGCTACGCGGACGATTTGAAGGCGTTGGCGAAGCTGGAATTGAAATCGCAGTTGCCGCGCCACGACAATCTGGACTTTCTGTCGGTGATCGAGGGGTTTGTCGATGAGTGGAGCCGCTATGGACGCTCGCGCAAGGTCAAGGTGAAGCTGGAGCATCAGGAGGACCAGTTGCCCCTGGTGTCGGATGTGGATTGGCTGCACAACCTGTTGACCCGGGTGGTGCAGGCATTGATCCGCATGAATGAGGACACCCGGGTCGTGGTGCATCTGATCGCCTACATCGATGCCCATCGCGGTGAAGCGCTGCAGTTGAGCATCTCGGCCAAGGGGCGGCGCCTGGGAACGGATCAACTGGCGACGGCGCTGACCGATTACACCAGTATTCCGGATCGCGGCAAGGATGTGGGGCCGGGCCTGACGTTTGTCGTCGCCCGCCGTCTGGCGCAGATGCTGCAAGGGTCGCTGGAGCTGAACGATACCGGGGACGGCACCGAGGTGGTGATCGTTTTGCCACGTCATGTAGGTGGTCAGGGGGACAGTGACCTGACGTCGGCCCAGTTGGAGGAATAAGCCGGTTCCTGCCGTCCTGTAACCCGCCCCGGTATCCGAGGCGGGTTATTGAGTATCGGTTTCTCTCTTCAAAGGTTGTTGAAGGTCGGGACGATCCAGCTTGATTCCTCGTGGACAACGGCGGGATCGTCGGCCGGGTAAAAGCCGACCAGGCCACTGCCGTGTTCGGCGTAGTCCTCACTCATTTCCCGTCCGACCTGGTGCATCATCAGCCGTTTGGCTTCGGTGTCGAGCACCTGGGTCTCGTAAGCGCGTGTCAGGCCGTCCAGGCTGATGGTCTTCACGGCCTGGGCCAGGCGGATGCGGGTATTGAAGTGCGGGTTACCGTCCAGTATGGCTTGCCAATACCGCCGGCTGAGCTGATACAGGTTGTCTTCCTGCTGGGTCAGTTCGTTGATCAGCCCCTGTTTGTATTGCTCGAACGTGTCCTGGTCCATGCTTTGCAGCCGCTGCAGGAACTGGTCCAGGAAGCGGTCGCTGTACAGTTGCAACAGGGCCGGGTCGGTGGACGGGGATTGCACATAGAGGATCAGGCCGGGCAGGTCTTTCACCTCATAGTCCCGGGCGAAGACGATGTAGCCGAGTTGCAGCTCGGTGCGCAATTCGGCGAAGTAGGGCGCATTGATCAACTGGGCCATCAGCCGGTAGAGGGCGCGTTCGCGCAGGCCGCTGTTTTCACCCTGATAGTAGCCGAGCAGGGCGGCGTCGTTGTGGTCGATCTGCATTTCGTGACGGTAGCGGCGCTCCGGCAGGGAGGCGACCGATGGTCGCACGCTTGGCGCATCCGCGCTGGGCGGGAGCATGGTGCGGGCCCGGCTGCCCAGTTCGCGGGCGTTGGACTCGGTGATATTGCCGTGAACCAACATGGTCAGGCGCAATTGCTCCACCCAACGATCGCGCAATTCGATCAGGCTTTCCGGTGTGACGTTTTCCAGTGCCGCCAGCATTTCATCCGGCGTGTGGGAGCTACGGACCAGGAATTCGCCGAGACGTCGGAACATCTGGTTCAGCACCGGATCCTCGCGGGTATTGCGCAGCCGGCGTTCCAGGTCCGATTTCAACAGGGTAAACCGTTCCGGGTCGATCTGGTGTTCGGTCAGTTCCACCAGCAGGGTGTCGAGCAGGACCGGCAGGCGATCGCTGTAGCCATAGAGTCGCAGTTGCAGGCCCCGGTCGGTCTGGGAGAGCCCATAGCCGGAACCGGCGAGACCGGCCTGGTAGCGGATCTCACTGAGGGCATCGTCGACCAGGTCCAGATACAGACGGGTCTGGATCTCGGCCTGGGCGGTGTCGGCGATGACCGGGGTCTCGGCCAGCAGGGTCAGGTCCAGCTTGGGTGTCCGGAAGGAATCATCCTGTTCATACCAGAGCGTGAAACCCGGCTGAATTTCGATTTTCTGCGGCAGGTTGTTGTACAGGTCGCTGGTGGGTGTCGCCATCGGCAACACCGACAGGTCCTTGGGGATGAACGGGTTGGACGCCGGCAACGACAGATCGTCGCTGGGTTCGGGCGTGCGCCATTCGGCGACCTGATTGCCCGACAGCGGCGTCAGGCTGTAGGGCGTCTCGTACCACTGGCTTTGCGTCTCGGTGGTGGCCTCCGGATGCATCAGGGTGACCAGGGCGTTGTCCGGACGCAGGTGCCCCAGCCACTGGCGGACCGTTTCGGGGTCGAAGTTCTCCAGCATATACGGCCCACGCAGCACGTTGGGCGCGTCGTACACCGCCAACCGTTCAGCCAGCCGCTGCACGGTGGTAACCGGCGCGACCTGTTCGGCGAAACGGAAGTTGATGGTGTTGATGGTGCGCAGCTCTTCATAGCGCCAGGGTTCCAGCCCCTTGGATTCGATGCGATCGAGGTAGTCGAACATCAGGGTCGCCACCGCCTGCCAGTTCGCCAGGCCTTCCGGGGTCAGTTGGATGTTGACCTCGAAACTGTGCGTGCTGGCCGTCAGGCCGCCGCTGCGGGTGTGCAGGGCATCGGCCCAGCCGCGTTCCTTGAGCGCCGAAATCAGGCTGCCGGAGGACTGATGGCCGAGCAGATGGGCGATGTAGGCATGCGGTTTGGACTGGCGCAGGTCCAGTGTACCCGGCACCGGAAAGCGAAATGACAATTGGCGCGTCTCGCGGCGCGGTTCGACTTCCATCAGCATGGGCAACTGAGTGGTCTCGAACAGCGACTGATCGTAGACCGGGCTTGTGGATTCGACCGAGCGTACACCGTTGAAGCGGTCGTTCACCCAGGATTTCAGCGTCTCGATATCCTGGGGGCCATAGACGGCCAGGCTGAGTCGGTCCGCCACATAATGTTGGCGATAGAACTCGATCAGGCGGTCCCGCAGGTTCGGGTGCTGCAGCGTCTCCCGGTTGCCGATGGCCAGGCGCGAGGCCGGGTGATCGGGACGCACCACCTCACGCACCGCGTCTTCGAGGCGGCGGCTGTCGTTCTGCAAACTGGCGGTGAATTCGGAATGGACGGCGTTGATCTCCCGCTCGACATAGTCCGGGTTGAACAGCGGCGCGATGAAGAACTGGGCGAAACGGTCCAGCGCCGGTTCCAGTTGCTGGGCGTCGATATCGAAGTAATACAGGGTGTTTTCGTCCGCGGTATAGGCGTTGTCGCTGCCCCCGTTTTGCTCGATAAACCGGTGGTAGCCGTCCACTTCCGGGTACTTCTCGGTTCCCAGGAAGAGCATGTGCTCCAGGAAATGCGCCAACCCCGGAATGTCCTCCGGGTTGCTCCAGGAGCCGACAGACACATTCAGGGCCGCCGCCGCCTTTTCGCTTTCCGGGTCGGACACCAGCAGCACCTTGAGCCCGTTGTCGAGCTGGTAGGTCTGAAAGTTCCGGGTCTCGAAATCGCTGACTGCGATGTTGGACGGATTCTCGTCGGCCGAGGCGGTAGGGTAAAACCACAGACCGGCACTGGCCAGAGCGGCCACGATGCCTACGGACAGGGCCACTAGGACACCACGCTTCATCTTCGATTCCTGGTTGATTCATGAAGGGGCCGATTGTAGCGGGGCCGGGCGGCTCTGTCAGGCGTTGCGAAATGCGCGAAAGGCCCAATAATGGGGGCAGATGCATTCTTACGCCGGGGATCGACCGGCCCGCGGACCGAACACGAGGTGAATATGACCCAGCAAGCCGCCAACGTTATTACTGTAACGGAGCAGAATTTTCAGCAGGTGATGGTGGAGGAATCCCGGACACGCCTGGTTGTCATGGATTTCTGGGCTGACTGGTGCGCGCCCTGCAAGGCGCTGATGCCGGTTCTGGAGAAGCTGGCGGCCGAGTACCCGGATCAGCTTCTGCTCGCCAAGGTCAACGCTGACGAACAGCAGAACATCGTCGCCCAGTTCGGTGTGCGCAGCCTGCCCACCGTGGCTTTTATCCAGAACGGACAGCCGGTGGATGCCTTTATGGGCGCCGAACCGGAAAGCGCCATTCGCGAGCGGCTGGAAAAGTACCTTCCCAAACCCTGGGACGCTTTGATGCAGGAAGCCATCGCGCTCAAGGCCGATGGCGACCTTGAAGGCGCCCTGCCACTGATGCGCGAAGCCTATAAGCTGAGCCATGAGGACACCCAGATCGCGTTCATGCTGGCCGATCTCTACATCAGCATGAACCGCGCCACCGAGGCGGAGGCGATTCTGGACAACATGACCATGACCCAGCAGACCGAACCGGAGTACAAGGAACTGCGCTCACGGTTGCAACTGGTCAGTCAGGCGGCCGAGACGCCGGAAATCCAGGAACTGCAGGCCAAGCTCGAGAGCGACCCGGACAACCTCGAAACGGCTTTTGAACTGGCGCTGCAATACAGTCAGGTGAACCGATATGAGGAAGCGCTGGAAACCCTGGTCGGCATCCTGCGCAAGGACAGGAACTTCCGCGACGGCGAAGCCAAGAAGACCTTTCTGGACGTCATCAACAGCCTCGGCAAGGGCGACCCCATCGCCGCCAGGTTCCAACGCCAGCTGTTCACCCTGTTGTACTGATCCCCGTCATGGCCGCCGTTTCATCGGCGGCCATGGCAGGGCTGAACCGGAGGGATAATCGGTGCCGGATACATCCGCGCTCGCCTTGATGCGCCCGGTTCGTGTGCGGGTGGTGTTCAAATATCTGGGGCAGTTGCTGGCATTGCTCGCCGTGCTGTCCATCGTTCCGGCCCTTGTGGCTCTGGCCACCGGTGAATGGGGCGTGGCACTGCGATACCTGGCCGTGATTGTCGCCCTGCTCCTGGTTTCGCTCCCCCTGGCGCGCCTGCCCGAACCGCATCGCATCGAACGCAACGAAGCCCTAAGCATTACAGCCCTGGTCTTTCTGATTGCCCCGGCGGTCATGAGTTACCCGCTGATGGCCGATGGTGTGCCCTGGCTCGACGCCTGGTTCGAGGCGGTGTCCGGTATGACGACGACGGGGCTGAGCACACTGGCCTCGGTGGAGGATCGGTCGGCGGCGTTCTTGTTCGGCCGCGCCTGGATGCAATGGTACGGCGGCCTCGGCATTGCTGTCCTGGCGGTCGGTATGCTGATGGGCCACCGGGTCGTCAGCAAGCAATTACTCTCGACGGCGGGCGAAGAAGGACAGAGCACAACGGCGCGCACCTATGCCCGGCGGGTCGTTTGGGTCTATCTGGGCTTCAGCCTGTTCGCCTTCGGATTGATCCTGGTGGCCGGCACCGATCCGTTCACAGCGGTCGTTCATGCTCTGGCGGCCGTATCCACCGGCGGGTTTTCCAGTTTTGACGCCAGCCTGGCGGCCATGCCCCAGGCGGCCCGCTGGGCGGTGTCTCTGGTATCGCTGGCCGGTGCCGTCAGTCTGCCGCTGTATTATCTGGCGGTGACGCGGCGAAAACCGACCGTGCTGCTCGACAACGAGTCCCGGATGTTGCTCGGGGCGGTCCTGGTCATCAGTCTGGGGCTGGTTTTGACCCATTGGGTATCCCGGTCGTCGCTCGGGTTGGGGGATATCGACCAGTCGGTGTTGCTGGCCATATCGGCGCAATCGACCGCCGGGTTCAGCAGTGCGGATCTCTCCGATCAGGAGCCGGCCTCCCGCCTGTTGGTGATCCTGGCCATGCTGATGGGGGGAAGCGCCGGTTCCACGGCCGGCGGTTTCAAGTTGATCCGGATATTGATCGTGGCACGTCTGGTGCAATTGATCGTGCAGCGTATCAACGCACCATCGCGGGCGGTGCTGTCCCCTCGACTCGGAGGGCTGCGCATCGAGGCTGATGACATCGAAAATGTTCTGGTGCTGGCCGGTTTGTGGTTCGCCGTGACTCTGTTGTCCTGGTGGTTGTTTCTGCTCGCCGGTGAGCCCGCGATGGATTCCCTGTTCGAAGTTGTATCGGCGGTGGGCACGGTGGGCCTGTCGTCCGGCGTGACACGACCGGATCTGGACGCCGGCCTGAAAGTCCTGCTGTGTGTTGATATGCTGCTCGGACGACTGGAAATCATCGCCTTGCTGGTTCTGTTATACCCCAGGAGCTGGTTCGACGGGAGGCATGTTGAACGATGAGATTCGTATTGATTGGCAGTAATGCTCTGACACTGGCCACGGCCCGTATGTTGCTCGACGAGGGGTTCGAAGTCGTTCTGATCGAACGGGACATGGAACGGATCGATGTGTTATCCGAACAGCTGGCGTGTGGTTTCCTGCACGGCGACGGTGGCGCGCCCGATGTGCTCGAGCAGGCGGACCCTCACAACACTGACGCGTTGTTTTCGTTGCTCGACAACGAACAGACCAACATCATCGTAGCCCTGGTGGCGCGTTCCCTGAAGTTCAGGCGCGTGATTCCCCTGGTCACCGAGGATGTGTTCGAACGCATCGCCACCGAGTTGGGATTGGAGGATACCGTGGCGCCTAACCGGGCTGTGGCACGCCATTTGGCCAATCTGATGAAGGGGGAGCAGAGTCTGGAAATGTCCTCACTCATCCATGCCGATGCCCGGGTCTACTCGTTTATCGTTACCGATTCGCAAGCCGGCCCACTGGAAGAGTTCGCCCTGCCCAAGGGCGTCGGCTTCATCTGTATCTATCGGGACAGCAAGTTGGTTTTGCCGGACGAGACCGACCGGTTGGAGCAGGACGACGAGGTGGTGTTGATCAGCCGCAGTGATCGCTTGCCGGAACTCAAGAAACGTTACGGACACCCTCCGAACGGCAATGGGGGCTAGGGCGACCAGGGGCCGTCAATTCAACGACCCCCGGCATGCGGGACAGAGATCAACGCTTGCGCAGGACCAGACTGCCAATGGAGTAGCCGGCGCCGAAAGAACAAATGACGCCCAGGTCACCCGAACCCAGATCTTTGTGGTACAGATTGAAGGCGATGATGGAGCCGGCCGACGCCGTATTGGCGTATTGGTCGAGCACGATCGGCGCCTCGTCCTGGCTGGCTTCATGACCGAGCAACCGTTTGGTGATCAACTGGTTCATGTTGATGTTGGCCTGGTGCAACCACCAGCGGCGGATGTCTTTCACGTCCACACCGACGGTTTCGACCTGTTCGGCCAGGTGCTGCGCGGCCATGGGGCAGACTTCCTTGAACACCTTGCGACCTTCCTGATGAAACAGCTTGTCCGGCGCGAACGGATCGGATTCGAAGGCGTGCGACACATAGCCGAAGTTGGAACGGATGTTGTTCGAATAGACCGTCTTGGCCTGGGTGCCCAGAATGTCGTAAACGTGTTCGGCGTTCGCCTGGTCACCGCGCTCGACCACCATGGCGGTGGCGACGTCGCCGAAGATGAAGTGGCTGTCCCGGTCGCGGTAGTTGACCTGGGGCGAGGTCAGTTCCGGGTTGATGACCAGTACGGCGCGGGCCGTGCCGGAGCGAACCATTTCGTTGGCGCGGTGCAGGGCGAAGGTGGCGGCGGAGCAGGCGACGAGCATGTCGAAACCGAAGCCGTCGATGCCGAGCTGAGCCTGAACCTCGATGGCGATGGCCGGGTAGGCGCGTTGGGTGTAGGCGCAGCTGACGATGACGGCGTCGATGTCCTGCCCGGTCTTGTTGGCGGCGGCCAGGGCTTTGCGAGCGGCATTCAGGGCCATTTCGGCCTGGTGGCTGAGCTCGTCGTCGGCACGCTCGGGGATACGCGGACGCATGCGGTCGACGTCCAGAATGCCATCCTTGACGTAGACATAGCGCTGGCGGATGCCGCTGGCTTTGGCGATAAAGTCGGGGTCGGATTTGGCGACCGGTTCGAGTTCGCCCGCGTCGATCTCGGCCTGGTGTTCGGTGTTGTATTGGTCGGCGTAGCGGTTGAGGACGTCGACCAGTTCTTCGTTGGTGAGTACGTGGTCCGGGTTCCAGAGGCCGGCACCACTGATGACAACCTCGCTGGTGGGGGTCAGGTTGGGCATCGAGCAGATCCTGTTGTTATGTCGTGTCGGGGAGTTTATCAGTGATGGTCGAATTTGGGGAAATCCCGGTGTGGTGGCTGTAACCCGGTCCAGGTGGGGGTATGGTCATTTGGGGACCGCTGTGAACCCGTCCATGGGAGCTTGGCCTCGTCATCCATGACTCGGACATCCCCAAATGACCATACCCCCACCCGGACCTGGCCTTCTGTGTCATTATTAATTCGAACCCGGTTTTCCTTTTGTAAACCAACTTCGTTATCCTTGCTCAAAACCGAATGACGACAGGCCCTATGCTGCACCACTTCACCTTGACCTTCAGCCTGCCCGAGGCGTCCGGGATGGACGCCCATTCCGTGGCGAACGAGATTCCGGGCGCGGACTTCACCGTCGAACGACTCGGCTTTAACCCGGCCGGTGAATTCACCATTCATTTCAGTCGCGAGGGGGCGAGCGTGATGGATGTGCTGGAATATGCGAAGGCGCAGGTGCAGCAGGCGTTTCCGAAGGCCCAGCTGGTCAGTATGGAATTGGCGGAGGAACCACCGGCCCAGGGCATGGTGGACGATATTTCCAAGCTGGTGCTTCATGCCTGCAAGGTGCTGGGCAGTGTCGATGCAGCCCAGGCGTGGCTTTCGACGCCGAATGCGGAATTGGACAGTTTAACCCCCAAGGCGTTGATGGTGGACGCCGAGGGCCGGATGCGGGTGTCCCGTCTGTTGACCAAGAAAATGGGTATTTCCAAACAGGCCGGTGAAGGCGGCGCTTAACGCGCCGCCCGGTCGATCATTTGCAAGCTTTCCTCGGCGAAGCCGGTACCGGCTTCGGTGAAGAAGTTGAAGACTTTGTCGATGCCGCGACCGATCAGCGCCTGTCGTTCGTCTTCGTACCGGGCGATGGCGGCGATCTGACCCGAGTACCCGGCGTGTTTCAATTGCGTGGTAATGTGGCTGATGTCTTCGATGGACGGCAGCGCGAGCAGCACCAGTTTGACCGTCGACAGGACGAGGTTCTCCCATAAATCGGCGTCTTCGCCGTCGCCGACGAAGGCTTTGTAGCCGTGTTCGGTCATCCGATCGATGCGAACCGGGTCGGCGTCCATCCCCCAGACCCGATGACCCACCAGATTGTACAGGGCCACGTAGGCCCCCTTGCCGACACGACCGAGCCCCACCACCAGGATTTCGGCGTCCCTGGGTTGCTCCAGAATATCCTCGGACAGTCGTTCGGGCCGTTCGAACCGGGTCAGGCTGGTTTTGTAGCGGCTGTAGACGGCGTGAGCGTTTCGGTAGAGCACGCTGGTCACGATGAAGGAGAAGGATACGGACAGCGCCAGGATCACCAGCCATTCGGCGGCCAGCCAGCCTGCGTCGACGCTCAGCGCCGCGACGATCAAACCGAACTCGCTGTAATTGGCCAGGGCCAGGGCGCTCAGATAGGCGGTGCGACCGCGCAACTTCATGGCGAGGAAGAGGCTGTAGAACAACAGGAATTTCACGGGTAACAACACCGTCAGCGCCAGCGCGATGCCGACCATGTTCCAGGTGGGCAGGGCAGTGAAACCGATGGAGAGGAAAAAGCCGATCAGGAAGATGTCCTTGAAGCTGAGCAGGGCCTTGGACAACTCGGTCGCCTTTTTGCTGGAGCTGAGCAGAATGCCGATCACCAGCGCACCCAGGTCTCCCTTGATGTGAACCAGATCGAACAGTTCGTAACCACCCAGTGCCAGAAAGAATCCGGCCAGTGGCAGCAGTTCACCGTGTCCGGCCTTGGCGAGAATGACATCCAGCACGGGTCGGATCAGCGGCAGCGCCAGCAAACCGACCGCCCACAGACTCGGCACCTTGCCGGTCGCCAGTGCCAGAAACAGCACGGCGATGATGTCCTGCATCACCAGAACCCCGATGGCGAGTTTGCCGTGCCGGGTGCGCATTTCACCGCTTTCTTCGAGCAGTTTCACGATGCAGACGGTACTGCTGAAGCTGAGCGCGAAGGCGAGCAGGGCGGTGGAGGCCGGATCCAGCCCCAGGGCGAAGGGCACGGCGATCACCGACAATACGGCGATCAGCACCGGCGTCCAGATGCCCATGTGAGACATGCTGCCCGCCCAGACTTCCCGTTTGGCCAGGTCGCGTATGTTCAGTTTCAGACCCACGGTGAACAGCATCAAGGTGATGCCGAGATCGGCCAGGGTCGTCAAACTGTCGTCGGGCGTCACGCCCAGGAAGTGGAGCAGAAAGCCGGCCAGCAAATAACCGAGCAGGGGTGGGAAGCCCACCAGTTTGATGACCAGGCCACAGAGAAAGGCGAAGCCGATCAGCAGGAAATCCATAGTGTTGATTGTCAGAAGATCATTTGTGAGGAGTTTATCACAGAGAGTTGGAGGGCCCTTACCGCAACCTCTGAAATAAAAAAGGGCCGCGAACGCGGCCCTTGATCCGAATCATTGATTCACCGAAATGTCACACTTTGGACACCAGTTGCTGAACGCTTTCTTTCGCATCCCCGAACAACATGGCGCTGTTATCGCGGAAGAACAGCGGGTTGGCGACGCCGGCGTAGCCGGTGGCCATGGAGCGTTTGAGGATGACGACCTGTTTGGCCTCCCAGACTTCCAGGACCGGCATGCCGGCGATCGGCGAGCCGGGCTTTTCCTTGGCGTCCGGGTTGACGATGTCGTTGGCGCCAATGACCAGAACGACATCGGTGTCCGGGAAGTCGTCGTTGATCTCGTCCATTTCCAGCACGATGTCGTACGGCACGTTGGCTTCGGCCAACAGGACGTTCATGTGACCGGGCAGGCGACCGGCGACCGGGTGGATGGCGAAGCGGACGTTCTTGCCGGCCTTGCGCAATTTGTCGGTCATTTCGGCCACGGCCTGTTGGGCGTGGGCGACGGCCATGCCGAAACCGGGCGCGATGATGATGTTGTCGGCGTCCTTCAGCCATTGCGCCACGTCATCATGGCTGGCACTGGTGGCCTCGCCGTATTCCTCGTCGTCGGCGGTGGCGGATTCCGCCCCGAAGCCGCCGAGGATCACGCTGATGAAGGATCGGTTCATCGCCCGGCACATGATGTAGCTGAGGATGGCACCGGAGGAGCCCACCAGGGCGCCGGTGATGATCAGCAAGTCGTTGCCCAGCATGAAACCGGTTGCCGCCGCGGCCCAGCCGGAGTAGCTGTTCAGCATGGAGATCACCACCGGCATGTCGGCGCCGCCGATGGCGGCGACCAGGTGGCCGCCGAGAAGCAGGGCGATGACGGTCATGATAGTCAGCATGGTCAGGTCGCTGGCGCTATGGTCACCGGGTGCGAACATCACCAGCATGGCCAGGGAAACCAGAATCGCCAGAGCGTTCAGACCGTTTCGGAACGGCAGCGTCAGCGGCTTACTGGAAATCACGCCCTGCAGCTTGCCGTAGGCGACCCAGGAACCGGTCAGGGTCACCGCCCCGATGAAGATGCCCAGATAAATCTCGGTGTTGTGGATGATCTTCTCGGCGCCTTCCAGGTGATTGCGCGGGTCCAGATAAGCCCCCCAGCCGATCATCACGGCTGCCAGGCCGACGAAGCTGTGCAGCATAGCCACCAGCTGTGGCATGGCGGTCATCTCGACCCGATGGGCGAGCCACAGGCCGATCACGGCGCCGACGACCATCGCCGAGATAAGCAGGGTATAGGCCTCGACGGCGGCGGAGGCGACGGTCGCCACAATGGCGATGATCATCCCTGCGATGCCGTAGACATTACCGCGTCGTGCTTTTTCCTGGGAGCTCAAGCCACCCAGCGATAAAATGAAGAATACACCGGCCAACAAGTAGGCCATGGACAACATGGTGCTCATTATTGGCCCTCCTTGCGGAACATGTTCAGCATGCGGCGGGTCACGTAGAAACCGCCGGCGATGTTAATGCTGGTCACCAGAATGCCGATGCCGGCGAGGATCGTCACCACCGTCGAACCGCTGCCGCTGACCTGCAGCAACGAACCGATGATGATGATGCTGGAAATGGCGTTGGTGACACTCATCAATGGCGTGTGCAGGGAGTGACTGACGTTCCAGATCACCTGCCAGCCGACGAAGACGGCCAACACGAAAACGGTGAAGTGGCTGACGAAATCCGGCGGAGCCACCGAGCCCAGACCCAGCAGGGCGGCGCCGGCGATCAGCCAATAGAGGGCGATCGGTTGGGCGCGTTTGGCGGCCTTGGGCGCTTCGGATTGCTCGGCCTTGGGTTCCGCCTTGGGTTTCGGCGCGGCCGAGATCTTCGGCGGCGGTGGCGGCCAGAGCACGTCGCCCTGGTGCACCACGGTGCAACCCCGGGTGATCTCATCGTCGAGGTCGAACACCAGTTCACCGTTCTTCTCCGGGCAGAGGTGTTCGATCAAGCGCAACAGGTTATTGGCGAGCAGTTGGCTGGCCTGAGTGGCGGCGCGGGCAGCCAGATTGGTGAAGCCGATGATCTTGACGCCGTGGCGCTCGACGATCTCGTCTTTCACCGTGCATTCGCAGTTGCCGCCGTTGGGCGCGGCCAGGTCGACCACGACACCGCCGGGTTGCATGGCCTTGACCATCTCTTCGGTGATCAGCTTGGGCGCGGGTTTGCCCGGAATCAACGCCGTGGTGATGATGATGTCCACGTCTTTCGCCTGTTCCATGAACAGGGCCATTTCGGCTTCGATGAATTCCTTCGACATTTCCTTGGCGTAACCGCCACTGCCCGAGCCTTCTTCTTCCATTTCGACGGTCAAAAATTCACCGCCCATGGATTCCACCTGTTCCTTCACTTCCAGGCGGGTATCGAAGGCACGTACCACGGCGCCGAGGCTCTTGGCCGCGCCGATGGCCGCGAGGCCGGCAACGCCGGCACCGATGACCATCACCTTCGCGGGCGGGATCTTGCCGGCGGCCGTGATCTGGCCGGTGAAAAAACGCCCGAACTGGTTGGCCGCCTCGATGACGGAACGGTAGCCGGCGATGTTGGCCATGGAACTGAGCACGTCCATTTTCTGGGCGCGTGAAATGCGGGGAATGGCATCCAGCGAGCAGGCGGTGACGCCTTTTTGCTTGAACTGCTCCAGCAGGTCCGGATTCTGGCCCGGTCCGAGAAAGGATATCCAGGTCTTGCCCTTGTCCAGGGCGTCCATTTCCGAGCCGCTGAGCGCATCGTGTTCGCTTTGCGGGCCATTGATCTTGAGCAGGACATCCGATTCGCGGTACAGCTTGGCGACGTCGGTTTCAATGGTGACGCCGGCGTCGCGGTACAGGTCGTCCGCGAACTGGGCGGCGTCGCCGGCACCCGATTCCAGGGTGACGGTAAAGCCCAGATCGATCAGTTTCTTCGCCGTATCCGGCGTTACCGGGACCCGGGTTTCGCCCGGTAGTCTGTCCCTGGGCACTGCGATGTTGAGTGGCATGGTGACTCCCATATTGGTCTAGTGGGTAGTTGTGTGTCTTTTTATTAGTGAAGACCGACCCTGGTTATTTGTCATTTTATGGATCGATCCACATGCCTCAGTGAGCCGAGTTCTCCCAAGGGAGCCTCGTAGCAGCCGCGTCATCTTGACCCGACTGGGTGTTTATATCAACCAAAGGTCGTATTGAACCCGACTACCGGGCCGATAGGGGAGACCTTTTGACGGAATTGTCGTTCCCGGTTCTCGACAAGGCCCCGGGTGTCGTCTAGAACTAAAGGAGGAGGCCGATCCGGCGTATTTCGCAGGCCCAAGGTTTGAGGTTTCGAAAACGCCGGGGTATTCTCTGAAGTGGATGGTCAGACAACATCCGGAAGCCCCCAAAAAACCATAAATCAGGGCTTCGACTCGCTCGGGAATGGGACTTTTAGCATTCAACTGGAAGGTTGCCTCACTGTTGATCATGGCCGCGTGTTTCATCGACGCAAGCCGCGCGGGATACCCCCGCCGTGCCTTCCAAAGCAGTGCGAAAAGACCCCTGTATAAGCAACAACAATAATTTGGTTTCTAACGGAGCAGGGTCGATTGTGACTGAAAGGTCAACTTTTGGTCGAAGTCATCGACGACTGCTTGTGTAATGAGCCCAAACAGGAGAGTCAGAATGAAAAGACGTGACGTCATCAAGAAGGGTCTGATCGGCGCCGGTGGTGTAGCCGCGGCTACGACGATTTCCGCTCCGGCCATCGCCGAGGATCGTGTCGAAATCACCATGGTGTCCACCTGGCCGCGGGACTTCCCGGGTCTGGGTACCGGTGCCCAGCGGTTCGCCGAGCGTGTCGGCAACATGACCAACGGCCGCATCAAGGTGAACTACTTCGCCGCCGGCGAGCGCGTCGGTGCCTTCGACGCCTTCGACGAAGTCGCCTCCGGCAATGCTCAAATCTATCACGGTGCCGAATACTACTGGACCGGTAAACACCCGGCTTACGGGTTCTTCACAGCGGTTCCCGTGGGCCTGACGGCAACCGAAATGAACGCCTGGATCCGTTTTGGTGGCGGTCAGGAACTGTGGGACGAACTGGCGGGCGAGTTCGGTCTGAAAGGCCTGATGTGTGGTAACACCGGTGTTCAGATGGGCGGCTGGTTCCGTGAGGAAATCAACTCCATCGACGATTTCAAAGGCCTGAAAATGCGTATGCCGGGTCTGGGTGGCACCGTGCTGTCCAAAATCGGCGCGTCTCCGGTCTCCCTGCCCGGTGGCCAGATTTATGAAAACCTCATCTCCGGCGCCATTGACGCCACCGAGTGGGTCGGGCCCTGGAACGACGAAATTCTCAAGCTCTACGAAGCCGCCAAATACTACTACTATCCGGGGTATCACGAACCGGGTTCCATGCTGAGCATCGGCATGAACAAGAAGTGGTTCGACGGCCTGTCCAAATCCGACCAACTGATCATCGAAGCCGCGGCCTCTATGGAAAACGACGTCATGCTCGCGGAATACAACGCCAAAAACGGTGCCGCTCTGCAGCGTCTGATCTCCCAGCAAGGCGTTCGTCTGCGCAAGTTCAGCGACGACATTTTCGATGCTTTCGGCGAAGCGGCCCAGGAAGTGTTCGAGGAAACCCGCGATCACAGTGCCCTGGCCAACCGCGTCGTGGACAGCTTCGATAAAGCCCGGACCGAGATCGGTGCCTGGACCGAGATCTCCGACGTGGAATACATCAACCAGCGCAACCGCGTCCTGGGCGGCTGATCCGGATCGGACACCCGGTCAAACGACCCATGACCCGACGGTTCGAGTCAGTCGTCCGTACCGCCGGGCGCATGGGTCCGCTGATTTCATGGACCGCCGGTTATTCACATTGAAAACCGGTGGTCTTGATCGTGTCCGTATCCCCTTCCGGCAGAGACGTTTCAACGCAGTTCCCTTTTCATTCAGGTGGTGTCCCTGTGAATTCACCGACAGTTTCCCCGGCGGCAGGTGGCCTGGTTCCAAAGCTTGCCCGTAGTTTCTCATTGGCTGTTGTTCTACTGACGGTCTATTTCCTGATCAGCAACTATCTCAATCTTTGGCAAGGCTGGCCCGGTGCGTCGACGTTGCCGGCGAGTTGGTTCGGAGATGCCACCGCGAATGCACAAGCCTGGATCCAGGGTTTGTTGTATCCGGTTCTGGTCGTCGTTGCCGTGATTATTACCTGGCGCCTGCCTCATCGATCCCTGATGGACGATTCACAATTGTGGGACGCGACCGCCGCTTATGTCGTACGCATCGCCTTCTGGGGTGTTCTGCTGGTAGGCATGGTAGACAGTCTCATTTCCTTTTTGCGGGTCGAGGAAATGTTGGCCAGTCTGGTGGGCGAGGAGTTGGCCGGCAATCTGGGCCGGGCCACCTTCCGCGGCACCTATGTACACTATCCGTTATTGATCCTGGCGACGGTCGTGGCCGCCCTGGTACGGACCATCAGTGTCAGCTGGCTGGCGTTATTGGTCGTATTCGCTGAATTTCTGATCGTAATCGCCCGCTTTGTGTTTTCCTACGAACAAACCTTCATGGGCGACCTGGTGCGCTTCTGGTATGCCGGCCTGTTCCTGTTCGCCAGTGCCTACACCTTGCGGGAAGAAGGCCATGTACGCGTCGATGTCCTCTATTCTCACCTCAGTCATGCCATTCAGGCGCGACTGAATATCATCGGCATTCTGGTGCTCGCATTGCCGCTGTGCTGGATCATCCTGTCTCTGGGTATGTGGGATCGGACCAGCAGCCTGAACAGTCCTCTCGTGAGTTTCGAGATTTCCCAGAGTGGCTATGGCCTGTTCGTGAAGTACCTGATGGCCGGTTTTCTGATCGTGTTCGCGGTGTCGATGATGTTCCAGTTTTGCAGTTACCTGCTTCGCAATCTGGCCATTGTGCTCGGTGAATATGTTCCGGAAGACGAAGAAGAACACCACGACGTACAGCCGATGTTTGAAGATAAGGTGTAAACAATGGAGCTTTTATTTCTCGCCATTCTGGTGTTGACGATGGTGGTGGCCCTGTCCTCGGGTTTCCCCGTTGCATTCGCGTTGCCGGGGTCGGCCATCCTGACGATCTCGCTGGCCGCATTTTGCGGGTACTTCTTCGCCGGCAGTGCCGATGCCTTCTTCGTGGAAGGGGGGCCGGTGCAATGGTTGAATGCCGGTATCACGAACTTCCGAAGTGTGTACTGGAATGTCGAACGGGACACCCTGATCGCCATTCCCCTGTTTATTTTCATGGGCATCATGCTGCAGCGGTCCAAGATCGCCGAGGACCTGCTGGTTACCATGGCGCAGATGTTCGGACCGGTTCCGGGCGGTCTGGGCATTTCCGTGGTACTGGTCGGTGCCTTGTTGGCGGCCACGACCGGTATTGTCGGTGCCACTGTCATCGCCATGGGCATGATTTCGTTGCCGGCGATGTTGCGTAACAACTATTCCCACTCGCTGGCGACCGGGACCATCTGCGCGTCCGGGACACTGGGACAGATCATTCCTCCGTCCATCGTACTGATTATTCTGGCCGACCAATTGGCCAGCGCGGCCGACCAGGCCAGCAATATCCGCGCGGCCGACTATAAAGCGGCGACGGGTGAATTCTCCATGCCTTCAACGCTGGATGTTACCTCGACCAGCGCGGGTGACATGTTCATGGGGGCCATCATTCCCGGTCTGCTGCTGGTAAGCCTGTATATACTTTATATTCTGATCACAGCTCTGATCAGTCCCAGAAAGGCGCCTCCGGTACACTACGACGGTGCCTTCAACCGCACCTTTTTTATCGGTGTCTTCAAAGCCCTGTTCCCGCCACTGGCACTGATCATCCTGGTACTGGGGTCCATTCTTCTCGGTGTGGCCACCGTGAATCAGGCCGGTTCCGTGGGGGCCATCGGTGCCATCCTGATGGGAGGCTACCGTCTCTATGAGGGTCGACACCGTTACCTTCCCGTTCTGTTGACCGGCATAGGCCTTCTTGTTCTCACCGTGTGTTTGTCGATCTGGGATCTGAACGTCAAGAGCATTGGTAGCGCGAATGAAATGGCCGGTATTGTGATCGCAGCCTTCGCCGTTGTGATTCTGATGGTCGGTATTCTATGGAGTCTTGTACGAGTACACCGCATCGATGAAACCTTGCTGGGCGTCATGCGCGAGACGGTGAAAACCTCCAGTATGGTATTCATCATCCTGATCGGGGCCGCCATGCTGACCGCCGCCTTCCGGGCGTTCGGCGGCGAAGAACTGGTGCGTCACTTCCTGACCGGGTTGCCGGGCGGGTTCTGGACCCAGTTTATCGTGGTGATGATCGTGATTTTCGTACTCGGGTTCTTCCTCGATTTCATCGAAATCGCGGTGGTCATTGTGCCGCTGGTCGCTCCCATCCTCCTGGCCGCACCGGATGCCAACGTAACGGCCGTCTGGCTGGGTGTCATGGTCGGCATGAACCTGCAAACCTCTTTCCTGACGCCGCCGTTCGGTTTCGCGTTGTTCTATTTAAGGGGTGTGGCACCGAAAATCGTCAAGACGCTGGCCATCTATCGCGGCGTGATTCCGTTCATCGGCTTGCAGCTGTTGGCTCTGCTGATTGTGGGTCTGATGCCGCCGCTGGTGAACTACCTGCCCAACCGCAATTTCCTGTTGTCGGAAAACGCCCCGCCCCCGATGAACCCGAAACTGCAAATGTGCATCGAGGACGAGTTGTTCGACTATTACGAGGACAACGAAGACGAGCTGCGCCGCGCGGTCTCCGATCTGCGCTCGGCGAATCTGGCGTTACTGCCGCAGGAGTACCGTGAGGATCTCGACGAGAGTTTCGGCAAGGTATTGGGTGTCTTCGGTCAGGTGGAGGAGATTCAAAGCGCCGAGGAAAGCATTGACGAACAGGCTGACAGTTATCGGCCCGTGCACACCGAAGTGCGCAATATCGAGCGTGACATCGCCCGTCTGGAAGCCGAAATGGAGGAGAAGAACGAGGCCATCCTGAACGAGCGGTATTCGGACAATCCGAGCGAGCGCCGCATGGAGAACCTGCGTGAGGACATTGCGCACCTGGAAGAGGTTGTGGTGGCACTGCGTGAGGAGATCCCCGATGATTGGCGCTCCACCCGGTCGGCCTTCCAGGAGGTCCAGCGTTCGGCCCAGACGCTGCGCTTCCAGTACCGCAACGCGGTCGATCAGGCGTATGAGCCGGTTCGCGAGGTGTTGGATATGCTTCAGGCGACCGAATCACTGGCGGGCGAAGAGCAGGCTTTGATGGCTCTGGAGTCGGTCCTGCAGGGCGGTGACGCCGAAGCGGCCATGGCTGAAGTCGAGGCTGTGGAGGATCGGATGAACGAGATCGCCGGTGCCGGCGACATTCGCTCCAGTTTGGCCCGGGCGCGTCGTGCCTTGCGCGGGGACGCCCCGGAGTGGACCGAGGCGCGCGAGTATTATGCCGAAGCCCGATCCCTGTATGCCGGGGAACTGAGCTGGCGTCGTGAGGCCAGTGCCGACCTGCTGCCGGCGCTGCGCGAGTATCACGATACCATCCGGTATTCGATCGGCCTGCGCCAACAGGATCGGATGCCGAAAGACCTGGCTGTCTCCGTAGCCGGCTGTTTGTCGCATCATGAGGATATTTCGCTATCCTTCTAAATAAGGGTTGCGGGTCGAACTGGATAAAGTGCCAGTCGCCCGCACCGGGTACCGGGTCAGACCCTGCTGGGTCGCCGTGAATACACCGATACGTCGGACCGCCCTGTAGGCTAGGCGGCGGCAGCCGACCGCCATGGATGGCGGAAGTGCCGGTTTTGCAGGAGCAAAAACCGGCCATGCCGCCGACTACCCTGCAGTGTCTAACCCGGTACCCGGCGCTCGTAACGATCTCGATGTCGTACGGGTAGGGCATATGCATAACCGCACGGATATTCAACAACAAGAACAAGCCGTGCTCGCATGAGGGTCTGCTCATGAAACTCAGTCTGGTACAACGGGTGGGTCTTGGTTTTGGCCTGCTGATTCTTCTGGTCTTCCTGATTTCCGGCGCGTCCGTTCGCGGACAGCGATCCGTGGGTGAACAGATGGCGCAGGTGGGGGGCTTTTACGGCCAACTGCTGGCGTTGTCCGGTCAGACGATGAACGGTATCCAGAACATCAACCGGTTCAGCGGGGAGTTCATCAATACGCGGGATCCGTCCCGACTGGAGGCGCTTGCGGCGGATATCGAGGCCGAGGTGACCCAGTTTCGCCGCAATCTCGGGGAACTGACCCGATTGACGGAGTCGGATGCGTCGGCACAGGACCAGTTGGAGCAGGCGCGGACCGCGGCGGAGGACAGCATCGCGGCGGCCGAGGCCCTGGTCGGTCAGCATCAGGCCTGGCTGTCGACCCTGGCGCATGAGAACGAGCGATTCGAGGCCTGGCAGCCCCGCTTCGAGCAGCTCCGCGATGCGCTGTTCGAGGTCAAGCGTCGATTGGGGTTCTCGCAGGCCGATGTGTCGTTCAATGAGGCGCTGAATCTGGTTCAGGAGCGCGGCGAGTCGGCGGATCGGACGTTGAAGCAGGTGCCGGGGACCAATGACATCGAGCAACAGATGCGGCCCATGGGCGAACAGCTCCAGGCGGATCTGGAGGTCATGCGAGCCCAGCTCGACGAATACGCCGAGGATCGTGCGGAGGCTGTCGAACAGTTGCGTCCGGTGGTGGCTCCGTTCGAGGTGGCCATCGAGAGCGATGAGGGCTTGTATCGGACGCATTTGTCGTTGTTGCAACTCGACCGCGAACGGCAGGCGGCGGTGGGGCAGCTCACCAACCGGGTTGATGATGCGGTGGTGACGCTCGAGTCGCTGAACGATGCCCTGGTGGCCGCTTCCGAGGATGCCGTGGCGCAATCGCAAACCTCCATTAACCGGAATCTGCAGATGACGCTGGCTATGGCGGCCGTGGCCGTGGTGTTGGCGGTGCTGCTGGGGTGGGGCACGTACCGCTCGATCCGCCGGTCGATGTCACCTGTCTTGAATGGCCTGGGGCATCTGTCCGAGGGAGACCTGACGGTCGATCCCCTGTGCGAGGACGGTACCGAGCTGGGTCGCATCGGCACCGGTGTGAACCGGTTGGCGTCGACCATGCGCAGTATCCTGACCTCGATTCAGCAAAACGCGGACGAACTCAAGGGTGTCGCCGGAAACTCGGACGAAGCCGGCAATCTGATGCGGGATTTCGCCGAGCGCCAGGCCGATCGGGTCAACGAAATGGCCGAAGCGATGCGCGAATTCCAGCAGGCCGTGGGCTCGGTGGCGGCTTCGGCCGAGGAGACGCGGGCGCAGGTGGACGAATTGAACGAGGTCAGTCAGGAAAGCGCTCACAGCGTGCGCACCAGCAGCGACATGATTGGCGAACTGAACCAGGAACTGGATGAAGCCACGCAATCGATCCGTCAGTTGGCCGACGCTTCGGATAACATCGGTACCATTGTCGCCACCATCCAGGGCATTGCCGAACAGACCAATCTGTTGGCGCTGAATGCGGCGATCGAGGCGGCCCGTGCCGGCGAGCAGGGGCGAGGCTTCGCTGTGGTGGCCGACGAGGTGCGCAGTCTGGCCAATCGTACCCAGCAGAGCACGGACGAAATCAATCACATGATCGAGGCGGTGCAAAAACAGGCCGAGGCGGTCAGCCAACTGGTGGAGCGCAATCAGTCGAAGGCGGTCTCCTGTGTCGACCGGACCCGGGAGGCGGTGGAGGCCATCGACAGTTTTACCGCCAAGTTGCAGCGGGTGACCGAGATGACCGAAACCATCGCCTCGGCTGCGACCGAGCAGGCGCATTCCACCGAGAGTGTGATGGGCGATATCGACGGTCTGCAGGACGACAGCGGTCGCTTGCTGGAACAAAGCAAGGGGCTGCAGGATCAGACCCATCGCCTGAATGACATTTCCACTCGCCAACACGAGCAATTGAGCCGGTTCAAGACCTGATGTCCGACGTTCGTACACGAACCCCCGAGCGTCCGGCGCATTGGCCGACCCTGGGTAACGGCTTGACCCGCTGGCTGGGCCGGACCGGTTTGGCCTGTCTGGGCTGGCGTGTTCAGGGCCGTTTGCCGGACAACGATAAGCTGGTCATCGCGGTGGCGCCACACACCTCGAATTGGGATTTCTTTGTCGGCGTTTTCGCGTTACTGGCGATCGGTGCGCGCATTCAGTGGTTGGGCAAGCACAGTATTTTTCGCTGGCCGGTGAACGGTCTGTTGCGGTCGCTGGGCGGTATTCCGGTGGTGCGGCATGCGGCCAAGGATGTGGTGGCGCAGGCGGCGGAGCAGTTCGACGTTCAGCCCCGGTTGTTGCTGGCGTTGTCTCCGGAGGGGACGCGGCGGCATTTGGGACGGTTGAAAACGGGGTTCTTGCGGATTGCCAAGCAGGCGGGGGTGCCGGTGTTGCCGGTGGGGCTGGATTATCCGTCGCGCACCATCGAGATTGGTGAGCCCTGGGTGCCGGATGGGACGCTGGATGAAGACGAACGGGCCTTCTACCATTATTTCCAGGCCTACCGGGGACGCCACCCGGACCAATACTGAACTCCATGTGCTCTGGCAACGTACCGTTTACGTGCGAAATACGGTGCCGGGAATCCGCCTCCGCTACCAGGTACACTCTTCCAGGGTCGCCGTGAACCCATCCATGGGGGCTTGACCTCGGCATCCATGCCTCACACACCCCTTCCAGAGCATACCTGGCATCGAAGGCTAACCAAGCTCGGACTCTCCCACACTACATTTAACCAAAGACATCAAACCGCAGGAGTCACGACACATGACTGAACAGACCACACATCCAGGCGAGGACGACAGCCGCATGCTGGGCTGGTTGTACGACCGGGCCGTGGGGGAAGAGGACGCCCGGGTGTGCAAGGACATTCCGGAGTCGGCCTGTCGTCATTTGCCGCGCAATTTCTTTGGTTATCTGGTGGCCAATACCCTGAGTAAGGTGGCGGATGAGTTGAGCAGTGCCCGTTTGATCCTGCCCTGGCTGATGGGCGCTCTGGGGGCGCCGGCGGCGATGGTGGGGTTTCTGGTGCCGATTCGCGAGGCGGGGGTGCTGGTGCCGCAGTTGATGGTGGCGGCATGGGTTCGGGGGATGTCCCGGCGCAAGGGTGTGTGGTTACTGGGCGCGGCGTTGTCGGCGCTGGCGTTGTTGGGGATGGGCTGGGCGGCCTGGCGTTTGTCCGGGGCGTCGGCCGGTTGGGCGTTGATCGGGTTGCTGGTGGTGTACAGTCTGGCTCGCGGTCTGTGTTCGGTCTCGGCGAAGGATGTGTTGGGCAAGACGGTGTCGAAGGCGCGGCGCGGGACGGTGATGGGCTATGCCTCGGGGATCTCGGGTGTGGTTGTGTTCGGTCTGGGGATTGCGCTGGTGGCTCTGCCGGGTCTGGTGGAGGATGCGACGCTTCTGGCGGGGCTGTTGGTGGTGGCGGCTGTGTGCTGGGGGCTGGGATTGTTGGCGTTCGCCCGGATTCGGGAGGAGGCGGGCGCCACGGAGGGTGGTGGCAATGCGTTGTCGGTGGCGTTGCGGCAGTTGTCCATAGTGCGTACGGATGCGGCCTTTCGGCGCTTTGTCTGGGCCCGGGCGTTGTTGTTGAGTGTGGCCCTGGTGCCGCCGTTTTATGTTCTGTTGGTACAGCAGAGTGGTGGCGGGGCCCTGGGGCTGGGCGGTTTGATCATCGCCAGTGGTCTGGCTTCCAGTGTGAGCGCGCCGATCTGGGGGCGTCTGAGTGATCGCTCGAGCCGGTCGGTGATGATGGCGGCGGCGGGCATCGTCGGTGTTCTGGGCGTTGTTGTGTGGCTGGTTGCTCTGCTGGGGGGCGATCTGGCGCGTAATGCCTGGGTGGGTGGAGCGCTCTACGCGGTGGTGATGGTGTGTCACGGGGGTGTGCGTCTCGGGCGCAAGGCGTATCTGGTGGATATGGCGACCCAACAGGATCGGGCGACCTATGTCGCGGTCAGCAATACGCTGATCGGTGGGCTGATGCTGGTCGGCGGACTGGTGGGTGTGCTCGGCGATGTCTGGGGCACGATGTCGGTGATCGGTGTACTGGGTGTTGTGGCTTTGGTGGCAGTGCTCCAGATACGCCGGCTGGATGACGTTCAGTCATAATTCGGGTGTCGAGAAGTACGAGCCAGTGCCGGAATCAACACGGACAAGCCGGTAAAGCGAGCCGGCGCGCCCGCAATCAAGCAGGCGTGGCGCGCGGTATCACAGCAGGTGGGGGTTCATTCGTTTGTATTCGCGCAGGGCTTTACGAGCACGTTCCACCTCGTTGTAGAGGCGCATGCGCTCTTGCTTGTCACCCGTGCCATTGGGGTTCTCTTTGACGAACTGGCGCTTGGCCTCTTCGGCTTCGACGATCGCCTGTTCGAGCTCTTGTAACTTCTCGTCCATAGTATCCCTCGTTGTCACACGGCGGCCTCCAATGGGTTGGATGGCCACGGAATGTCCCGATTGCAATGTACCTCTCGTTCAAAGGTTAGAACACTGCAACCATTTACGCTATCGGCCGGGGGCCGGCCAGGTTTCGCCAGGCTCCCCAGGGTAGTTCGTCACGGTTGTACGGCTCCGGGCGGAGGTTGGAGCCATATCGGTCGGATGCGGGCGCAAAAGTGTATGATTCGTGAAGCTTTTTCAAGCTTTTATTGCGGGCGCATCGTTCGATCAAACCCTGTTTCAACGATATGGTGTCGTTGTGCCAACTTTCGACTCCCGTCCCCACGGAAACGTTCAAAAGCTGATCGGAGAATCCGGCTACCGTCCCTGTACGAGTGTTGTAACAAACCTCGATCACTGGACGATAGCATCGGACATTGACCTATATCGCAAAATACTTGCCAATGGTGCCTATTGTTTAGATTTTTGTGATTGAATTCAAACCTTTAGCGCATCGGAACGCCGGTCGAAGTCATTATTTTTGATTTTTCTAATCAATAAGACGCTTATTGACGGGTATGACGGGTCTCGTCGGTCCTCCATGCGATTGTCGGATCGACCCTCTTCGCCTACAGTAACGGCGTGCGATGGCCTAAAAAGCGAGTCATTCGCACCCACCTGCTTCCGGGAGCGACCGATGACGTCACAAACTGGCTTGCAGCGGCATCTGGCCGCCATGACCCACTTTCACCATCTGGCCTACGAGCGACTGTTCGGTGTGTTGGAGACGCTCACCGATGAACAGTATCGAGGCGAGCAGGCACTGTTCTTCGGCAGCATTCACGGCACCGTCAATCATCTGCACCTGGTCGATTGTCTCTGGCACTGGCGCATTCAGGGGGTCAAACCCGAATTTTGGGTGACCGGTCTGGACATGGAAGTGGAAGCCGATCGGAACCCACTGTTCCAGCGAACCCTTCAGCGTTCCGAATCGTTCCGGCGACTGGTCGCGTCCATGAGCGAAGCCGATCTGCTGACCAACATCTCCGCCCGGACGATGAGCGGCGGCACCATTGAACGCCCCGGTCACCTGATGGTGATGACGGTGGTCAACCACGGCACCCATCACCGGGGTCAGATATGCGCCGCCCTGACCCGGATGGGCATTGAGTACCCACCCCTGGATATTCCGTTCTTCGAGGAACTGGTTCAGCACTGACCCTTGTCCAGTCTCCCTTACAGCCCCATTTGCCTCCTGACAATGCCAGCCCTTGCTTTTAAGCCCGTGAATATTAAGGCTTGGGGGTTTTTCCAAGGGCCGACAGAGATGGGGCCCACCCTGCCAGGAGATCGTGAATGTCCCGTAAGTTACTCGAAGCACTCCCCGACCAGCTGGAAGTTCTCAAACAGGAAGGTCTGTACAAGGAAGAACGCGTCATTCAATCCCCGCAGTCCGCCATGGTGCGTACCGACGATGGCGAAGTCATCAACCTGTGTGCCAACAACTACCTGGGGCTGGCCAACGACCCGGCGTTGATCGAGGCGGCCAAGCAAGGGCTCGATCAGTTCGGGTTCGGTGTGGCGTCGGTGCGGTTCATTTGCGGCACCCAGTCCGTGCATAAGGCATTGGAGGCGCGCATCAGCGACTTCCTGGGCATGGAAGACACCATCCTGTATTCCAGTTGTTTCGATGCCAACACCGGCCTGTTCGAGACCCTGCTCGGACCGGAAGACGCGATCATTTCCGATGCCCTCAATCACGCTTCCATCATCGACGGTGTGCGGCTGTGCAAGGCGCGTCGTTATCGCTATGCCAACAATGACCTGGCCGAACTGGAGCAGCACCTCAAGGACAGCCAGGATGCCCGTTACCGGCTGATCGTCACCGACGGCGTCTTTTCCATGGACGGCGTCGTCGCCAACCTGCCCGGCATCTGCGACCTGGCCGAGCAGTACGACGCCCTGGTCATGGTCGACGACAGCCATGCCGTCGGCTTTATGGGCGACCACGGCCGGGGCACGCCGGAGTTCCATCAGGTGATGGATCGGGTACACATCATCACCGGCACCCTGGGCAAGGCGCTCGGCGGTGCCAGTGGCGGTTATACATCGGCCGCCAAACCCATCGTCGACTGGTTGCGCCAGCGTTCGCGGCCTTACCTGTTCTCCAATTCCCTGTCGCCGAGCATCGCGGCCGCGAGTCTGGCCGTGCTGGACCGGATCGAGAACAGCGATCAATTACGCGCCAAACTGTGGGAGAATACCACCTACTTCCGCGAGCGGTTGCAGGCGGCCGGATTCGAACTGGCCGGCCGGGACCATCCCATCATCCCGGTCATGGTGGGCGACGCGGCCCTCGCCACCGAAATGGCGACCCAGCTGCTGGCGCGGGGCATTTATGTCATCGGCTTCAGCTACCCGGTGGTGCCCAAAGGACAGGCGCGTATCCGCACCCAGATGAGCGCGGCCCTGACGCGCGATCAACTCGATGTCGCCATCGCCGCTTTTATCGAGGTCGGCCGCGAACTGGAGATCATTTCATGAAAGCACTGGCCAAACTCAAGCCCGAACCGGGCATCTGGATGACCGACGTACCCGAGCCCGAGGTCGGCCATAACGATCTGCTGATCAAAATCCACAAGACCGCCATCTGCGGCACCGATGTGCACATCTACAACTGGGACCACTGGTCACAGCAGACAGTGCCGGTCGGCCTGGTCACCGGGCACGAATACGTCGGCGAAGTCGTCGGCATGGGCATTGAGGTGACCGGCTTCGAGGTGGGTGACCGGGTCAGTGGCGAAGGTCACATCACCTGCGGTTACTGCCGCAACTGCCGGGCCGGTCGGCGTCATCTGTGCCGCAACAGCATTGGCGTCGGTGTGCAGCGGTCCGGCGCCTTCGCCGAGTATCTGGTGATTCCCGCCTTCAACGCCTTCAAGCTGCCGGACGAAGTCACCGACGACATCGCGGCCATCTTCGACCCGTTCGGCAACGCCGTTCACACGGCGCTGAGCTTTCCGCTGGTCGGCGAGGATGTGCTGATCACCGGTGCCGGTCCGATCGGCATCATGGCGGCCGCGGTGGCCCGCCACGCCGGCGCGCGTCATGTGGTGGTAACCGACATCAACGATTATCGCCTGGAATTGGCGGCTAAAATGGGCGCGACCCGTACGGTCAATGTCGCCCGTGAGTCCCTGGACGAGGTGACCCGCGCCATCGGCATGACCGAAGGCTACGATGTGGGGCTGGAAATGTCCGGTGTGCCGAGCGCGTTCCGCTCGATGCTGACGGCGATGAACCACGGCGGCAAGGTCGCCCTGCTGGGCATTCCGCCCGAGGAAATGGGCATCGACTGGAGCCAGGTCATCTTCAAGGGGCTGGAACTGAAGGGCATCTATGGACGTGAAATGTTCGAGACCTGGTACAAGATGGCCAGTCTGATCCAGTCCGGCCTGGATCTGACGCCGATGATCACGCACCACCTGCCGGTCGACGACTTCCAGGATGGCTTCGAGATCATGCGCAGCGGTCAGTCCGGCAAGGTGATCCTGGACTGGACCTGAGGTATACGGCCGGCGGGGCGAGCCCTGTCGGCCTAAAAATCCGTTCCCACCGATATCAGCGGGCCGATGCCGTGCTGGTAGCCCATTCCCACCGTCAGTTCCCCCATGGTGAATAACGCGCCCACGCCCGGAATCAGCTCCAGGTTGGCGTCTGCGTTGTCGCAAAAACGATTACCGGAAATGTTGCTCTCCACCACATCGCAACGGCTGGAAATCAGCATGCCCAGCGAGGTGTAGAAGGCGATGCGGTTATTGGGGGCATAGCCTTTCAGAATCGACAGGTAGACGGGAAAACCGACCAGGGTGTCTTCCGATACCAGCGTCATATCCGAGTGTGGCGGTTCATAGTGATGAAAATCGTTCGGCTGTTCCGATCGGGCCACCAGGCCGAATTCCCCGCCCCAGGTATCGGCCATGAAGCCGAACCCGAAATAGGGTGCATCGAAATAACCCATTCCGCCGCCGTAACTGCCCCAGACAAAGTCGTCATTGGCCAGGACCTGCTGGCCGGCCAACAGGGCCATTGCCACCATTAAAGTTCGCCACACAGTGATGCCCTCGGATCTTATCGGTGAATCCAGTGTGCCATTGTCCGGCTGAACCTCGGATGAAGCCAGTGTCTTCGGTCACTTGATTGCGATCGGTCACGGCCTGATAGGTCGGGCCAACGGCCGGTATAGATTTATTAAATAAACTAAAGTGTTTATTTAATAAAAATCCCGAGTATCCTTTTAGTCATCGCTGCAGACGCAGCCGGACAACAAAAAGGAGAATCGCTATGTACCTCGAACACGCCAACATCACCGTACCCGACATCGACGCCGCCACGCATTTCCTGCTTACCGCCTTTCCGGAGTTCCGCATTCGCGGCGGTGGCGATCGGGAAACAGGTCGCTGGCAGCATGTCGGTACCGACATCACCTACCTGGCCCTCCAACAGGAAAACGATCATCGGCCCGACCCTCGGACCCGCTACGTTCACGATGGCGTCCACCATCTCGGGCTCGTGGTCGAGGATGTGAAAGGACTGGAGCAGCGTCTGCTGGAAGCCGGCTATCGTCAGAACCCGATGAGCGAGGATCATCCCGCCCGTTTGCGCCGCTACTTTTTCGACGACGCCGGCATGGAATGGGAGTTCATCGAATACCTGACCGACGACCTTCAAGCCCGTAACGAATACTGATGATCGAACCCGAGGGAGGGTATGGCCATGAACGCCACCGTCACACTGATCCGCCGCCTGAACGAGCGCCGTGAACTGAACCGCTGGCTGCGCGAGGAGCGTCGCCACCGCTACGAACGTCTGCCGGTCTCCGACTGGATCGAGCGGGACATCAACCCGAATGGTCCCCGGCACCCGGTCCCCCGTGGACCGGTCGATACACCGGCCCCCGCACCGGACCGTCAGCGTAAATTGTTGCACTGGCCGGTGTTTATCGGACACAGCGGGGCAGCCTTATGACAACGCTGCAGACGTTGCTCGCCGAGGGCCGGCAATACGCCCCCACGTTCCGGAACGGCTTGGCCAATCACCTGCCAATGGCGTTGATCGCTCTGGATCGGCTGGGCGCGACGGACGACCGGTTGGAGGGGTATTACCAGCACTATCGCACACGGCTGGAGCCGTTTTCGGCTCTCGATCCCGACATCTGGCCGGAATGGTCGCTCGCCCTGGGACGGGCCGAGGCCTTTCCCCGGTTTCTGGCCCATTTCGAGGCGATCCTGGCTCGGGATGGCCGTGACCGGGTACTGCGCGACGCACTGCCACACCTGATGCCGGGTGTCTGCGCGTCCGCGTTCCATGCCCTGATCCGCCTTGCTTACGGTATCCGCCAGGGCGACGAGGCCGAGATCGCGCATGCGCTGGCCTATTGGGCGGCGGATTGGCAGGACCTGGGACCGGTTCAGACTCCGAGCGACCGAACCCCCGATCAACTGCTGACCGAACGATCCGCGCCGTTTGCGGACTACCGGTTCGGTGCCGGCATCATCGTCGACCGGATGCACGAAGTGAGCCGTCATCCGGATTTCGTGCTCGGGCTGCAGCAGCCTAATAGATTGGATTGGGATGACCTGGTCCGCCTGGCGCGTCGGGCTTTTCGCGACAGTGGCAACTTCACCATCCTGCACGGACTGACCAGCCTGCATGCGATGTGGATCATCCGCCCCTGGCTGGAGCAGGACGACGTCGCGCTGCGCTATTACTGGTTGGCGTATCTGGTCGCTTTCATCTCGACTCGCAAGCCGGCGCCCCGGCCGGAACCGGAGGCGCAGCCGACGATCGACCCGAACCAGGCCCGGGACTGGGCGATGACGCGCGACGACGATCACGACATCAAGCTCGTCTATACCTGCCTGGATTTCCATGAGAACGCCGATGAGGCACAGAAACCGTATTGGCTGGCCACCATCGAACGTCGCATCGCCGATCAGACCGCCGACGGTACCCGGATCTGATCGGGACGCAGGTCCGGGCCGAGTGACGGCTGCGTCACGTAATAACAATCCACCAACCTGGCTTTACACGATGCCGATTGATGGTCTCCGTGGAAGGGCGAACAATCGCCCGACATTCTCAAGGAAAGGCCTCAATGACTGTAGCAAGCCCGGAATATTCACTTGAAGACATCGACTACACGGCGGAAAACCAGCCGCCGGAAACCGCTCCGATCCCGCGGGAACCCGCCCGGCCCGAGGCAGGCATCGGCTGGCAACGAATCTACAAGAAATGGATGGCCGCGCTTTTTTCCACGCTTTTTTTTGGTTTGGCGCTCATCCTGTCGCTCTATGGCACCTATCACCTTGTTGTCGACCTGCTGACGTCCGAGCGCGAAGTCATCTCGACCGCCGTCCGTTCGATCAACACCCTGGTCATCGCGCTGGCCATGTTCGAACTCGGCGCGGGGATCAGCAAGGAATACAGCGGTAATGGCGATGAGGAAAATGTGTTCATCGATATCCGCCGAACCATTACCCGCTTCGTCGGCACCGTCTGCATCGCCCTGGTGCTGGAGGCTTTGATCATGATCATCAAGTACAGCCAACTGGAACTGGCGGGGAATCTGTATTACCCGGTGGCGATCCTGGTCGGCGCGGGGATACTGCTGATTTCACTGGGCGGTTTTCTGGCGCTTACCCGGGGGCAGACGGAGTAGGGCGGAAGCGCCTCAAGGGATTTCCGCCGTAAGAAGGGGAAGTGCCTGTTTCGGCCATCGGCGGACAACGCCCTTCGGGCTCTTCCGCCCTACACGGGGAGCTCGGTTGTGTATTTCAGCTGTTCCATGGCGAAGCTGCTGCTGACGTCGGCCAGTTTCACCCGGCTGACCAGTTGTTTGTAGAAGCGGTCGTAGGCGTCGATGTCGCGCACGACGACCCGCAGCAGGTAATCCACATCGCCGCTCATCCGGTAGGCTTCCATGACCTCGGGCATGGCCAGCACGGCCTCGGTGAAGTCGTTCAGCCAGCGGTCGTTGTGCTGATTGGTCTTGATGAAGACAAAGACATCGACCCCCAACTCCAGAGGCTGGCGACTGAGCAGGGCAACCCGGCGGCGGATGTAGCCCTGGTCTTCCAGCGCCTGAATGCGCCGCCAGCACGGGCTGGTGGTCAGGTTCACCTGTTCGGCCACGGCCTGAACGGACAGGGTGGCGTCGTGCTGCAACAGTCTTAAAATGGCGCGGTCGATGGCATCGAGCAAAATTTTTACCTCGAATGGCGATTATCGGCAAAAAACTATTAAAATTTAATCATTCCAGGGCATGGAATGGAATTCTTTTCGGCCCGAATCACGGCACACTGGCCTGAAACCCGATTCGACACACAAGGAATGCACCGCATGACCGCCCAACCCCGACCAACCCCGTCCCCCGACTGGCAACACCTGCGCGCCAACACCATCGGGCAGGACGATGACCGGCTCTACGCCGACTGGACCGCCAGTGGCCGGCTCTACCGGCCGATCGAGCGACGTCTGACCGAGGTCGCCGGTCCCATGATGGCCAATACCCACACCGAGGACAGCGTCACCGGCCAATACATGACCCGGGCTCTGCATGAGGCGGAGGAAGTCATCCGCGCGCATGTGAACGCCGACGCCAACGATGTCGTTCTGTTGACCGGAACCGGCATGACCGGCGCGCTTGCTAAATTGATCCGGTTGCTCGGGTTCTGGGTGCATGAACGCCATCGCGACGCGCTGATGCCGGACCGGGATCGGCGACCGTTGGTCTATGTCACCCATATGGAACACCACAGCAACCACACGCTCTGGCTGGAAACGCTGGCCGAGGTGTGCGTGATTCCACCGACCGAAAGCGGCGGGGTGGACCTGGATTGGCTGGCCGAATCACTGGATCGCCAACCCTCCGGTCGCCCCGTCTTCGCATCCGTCACCGCCGCCAGCAATGTCACCGGTGTCGCCGCGCCTTATCGGTCGATTGCCCGTCTGCTGCATCGGGCCGGCGGTTATTGCTTCGTCGATTTCGCCTGCGCCGCGCCCTATGTCGACATCGACCTGCACCCGGCCGACGATGAACCGCTCGATGCCGTCTTTTTCTCGCCGCATAAATGCCTGGGCGGTCCGGGGTCGGCTGGTGTGCTGGTGTTCAACCGGCATCTTTACCGCAATCGGGTACCCGACCAGCCCGGTGGCGGCACTGTGTTGTGGACCAACCCCTGGGGCGAACACCGGTTCCTGGACGACATCGTCCAGCGCGAGAGCGGTGGCACCCCCGGTATTCTCCAGGGGCTCAAGGCGGCGATGGCATTGCAGTTGAAAGAAACGATCGGAACCCGGGCCATGGGTGAACGTGAGCGGCAGTTGAACCGGCGGTTTTTCGACCGGCTGGATGCGATGTCGGGGGTGCGTCTACTGGCGGGCGACCAGCGCGATCGTCTCAGTGTGTTCTCGCTGATCTTCGAGCGGCTGCCCTACACCCGGGCGGTCCAACGGCTCAGCCTCGACTTTGGTGTCGAAGCCCGGGGCGGCTGTGCCTGCGCCGGTACCTACGGCCACTATCTGCTCGACATCGACCGAACCACCAGCCGGCGCATCACCGAACGGCTCGACCGGGGCGAACTGGATGCCAAACCCGGCTGGGTCCGGTTGAGTTTCCATCCGATGATGACGTTTGCCGAGGTGGACCGGGTGGCGGATGCCGTCGAAGCCGTCGCCACAGGCCCGGACAGCCCCGTGCACCGATCGTCGATCGACACGTCGGCGCTCTGGGGCGATTGGCTTTAACCGAATACCTGACCGAGCCGCCGACCGGCCTCGGCCAGTTGTGTTTCGTTGTAGAAGGCGAAGCACAGCCGCAGGCAGCGGGCCTGCTCGGGCGAGTCCGAGAACCGGTCTCCGGGGAGAAAACCGACACCCAGCTCCCGGGCGCGGGGCAGGCGTTGGGCTGTATCCGACGCCTCGGTCCAGCGTCCCCAGAGGAAGTAGCCGCCGCCCGGGATGGTGAATTCGAGTCGCCCGTCCAGATGCTCGGTCAGGCTGTCGGCCAGAACCGTCAGTCGCTTCCGGTAGGTCTCGCGCAATAAGTCCAGATAGGATTCGAGCCGTCCGTCTTCGATCAGGGGCCGGACCAAAGACGAGGTGACCGGCGCCAGGCCGCCGCCGCTGGCCAAAAGGGCGCCCTCCAGCAGGTGTTCGAGCGTGGCCGGGGTGCCCTGGATCCAGCCAAGGCGCAACCCCGGCGCCAGGATCTTGGAAAAGGAACCGACGGAAAACACCGTCGCCCGCTCATCGTAGCTGGCCAGCGGCGGTGGTGTTCGGTCGTTGAAATGCAGCAAGGGATAGACTTCATCGGCGACGATGGGACAGCCGGTCTCCCGACCCAGCCGAACCAGGGCGGCGCGGCGTTCGTCCGACTGGGTGATGCCGGTCGGGTTGTGAAAGGTCGGGATGGTGTAGAAGAACGCCGGACGGTGGGTGTGGATCAGCCGTTCCAGCGCCGCCAGGTCGACACCCCCGTCGTCCATGGGCACGGCCGTGACGGTGAAGCCGTGATCCGCCAGTTGGCGCCGGGCGATGAAATAGGTCGGGTCCTCGACCAGGACGGTTTTGTTGGTCTGGCCCAGTCGGGTGCAGATCATATCCAGCGCATTGGACGAGCCGTTGGTGATCATCAGCGACTCGGGTGCCACCTGTACGCTGTAGTGACGGCCGAGCCAGGCGGCCAGGCTTTCACGAAAACGCCCGTCGCCGGCTTCAAAGCCGTAAGCGAGGTTCTGCGTGTCCACGTGGTTCGATTCGAACAGGGCGGCGGGCAGCAACGCCGGGTCGGGTTGTCCGATGCCGAGTTCGATCCGGTCGTCCGGCGGTGTCAATTGGGTGATGGGTAGCGCGGTCATGCCAGTCCTCCTGCGTTCCCATCCAGTGTGGGCGAGAAGTGGTGCGGCATCAAATCCGGCCGGTCCGGTGTCAGCTCCGTTCCGCGACCGTCTCGGCGGTGTCGTCGTACTCCGCCATCCGGGTTCTCGGCAAACTCATCGCGGCGGCAAACCCGGGTATACAGACGAACAGCATGGCCAGGGTAATGCGCTGGATCGAGCCGTCCACCACCAGGGTCGACAGCGTCGCCAGACTCCCGGCGACGATGAATTGCATGGCGCCGATCAGGGCGCTCGCGGTCCCGCTCAGTTTGCCGAAATGCTCGAGGTAGGCCGCCTGGTTGTTCGGAGCGATGGCACCGATGGTGCCCCCGACCAGGATCATCATCGGCAGGAAGGCCACCAGGTGTCCGTTATCCACGGCCAGGAAGACATTCATCAGAATCAGCGCCGCCAACTGAACGGCGATGGCGATTTTCAGTAAATGCACAGGCGTGTGCTTCAGCAGCAAGCGCCGGTTGAGGGTGCCGAACACGCCCATCAGGACCACCCCCGAGGCGAACGCGGCCGAGAATTGCGGGTTGCTCAGGCCGAACCAGCCCTGGTACATGAAGGACGCGTGGGTGACATAGAGCATCACCACACTGAACCCCAGCGATTGAATGGCGATGTGACGCCAGGCCATCGGATGGCGCAGTACGGTCATGTAGTTGGTCAACAGGCGTGCCACCGGTTCCCGTTGATGGGGGCGCTCGGGCAGGTGACGCAGCAGGGTGACCCACAACAACATCGCCACGACCGCACTGTAGATGGCCAGAAAAATGAAGATCAGGGGCCAGTCGGCGAGCCACAACAGGGTCGAACCCAGGGACGGCGCTATGGCCGGGGCAATGAACATGATCAGGGCGATCAATGAGAACAAACGGGCCGCCTCGCGGCCATGGGCATTGTCCCGGACCAGGGCCGGGATGCTGACGGCGATCCAGCCACCGCCGAACGCCTGGATCAACCGCCAGGCGATCATCCAGCCCAGGTCGTCACTGGTGGCGATGGCCAGGGCGCTGACCAGGTAGACCGCCAACCCGGTCAGCAGGATCGGGCTGCGCCCGTACCGGTCCGACAGGGGGCCGCCCACCAGCAGACCGCCCGCCAGGCCGAATACATAGAGACTCAGTGTCAGCGCCACCTGGGTCTGGGTCACGCCGAGATCCTCGGCGATGACCGGAAAGGCGGGTAAATAGGCGTCGATGGCCAGCGGGCCGAGGGCCATGGTGGCGGCCATCAGTATCGAAAACTGCAGTGTGTTATTCATGAACATCCGGACATTTGGGTCGGTTCCGATGCGATCGGACCCGAAGCCAGGCGTATAGAGGCAAGGCCTGACCGATTGGACTGGTAATGGATCTATGATACAGGATTCCAAGCGCCGTTTCCGGGTACGCAGGGGATCTTTCACGCTGGCCGGGCGTCAAGTCCGGGCTACGGCCTGGCCGGATTCGCCTGGCGCGCGCGACCGGCTTGACGCACGTCAACATGGCGTTCGATTGCCTCGACCGGTGATTGTCGGGCAGGTCGAACAATGGCAATCTGGCATCAGGGAATCGCACATTGGAGCATTGGATGACCCTCTCCCGTTTCAAACCGGGCGACGTTCTGATTGTCGCCATCCTCGCTGTGTTGTTGGGTTGGCACTGGTCGTTGTGGCCGGAACTCGCCTCGGGCAGCAGCGCCCGGGTGCTCGATGCCCTGGGGCGTCTCGCCGGCGTGCTGGGTTTGGGGCTGATGTTGCTGGCCGGCATCGGCAGTGTGCGTCTGCCCGGCCTGGATCGTTGGTTCGGTGGTTTGCCCCGCCTGTGGACACTGCACCGCTTGATGGGGTTCGGTGGTTTCATTCTGATTCTGCTGCACGTCTGGAGTATGGCGTTTTCCGGCGTGGCCCAGTCGTTGGCGGTCGCGCTGGCGACGTTATTCCCGCCGATCAGTGACTGGGCCATCTGGTCCGGCTGGCTGGCTCTGGTGCTGACGGTCCTGTTTCTGGCGCCCACCTTCCAGTTTTTCGGACGGCTGCATTACCAGCGCTGGAAACGCCTGCATTTGCTTTCCGCGCCGGCGCTCGCGTTCGCCCTGGTCCATACGCTGTCACTGAGTCGGTGGTGGCCTCTGTGGCTGGTGCTTGGCTTGCTCGCCTTCGCCGCCATTGGCTGGCGCAAACTGCTGTCGCCTCACCTGGGACGTTCCGACTGGACAGTGGCCGAGGTTCAAACCCTGGTGCCCGGCGTCGTCGAACTGGTTCTGGATCCGGTGGACCGGCCATTGCGCTACGAGGCCGGCCAGTTCGTTTACCTGACGCCCTGGGATGAGCGGCTCGCGGCCGGATGCGGCGAAGAACATCCCTATACCCTGTCGTCCGCGCCCGACGATCCTCAGCTGCGACTGGGCATCAAGGATCTCGGCGACGCGACTCACGCGTTGCAAACCCTGACGCCGGGCAGCCGGGTTCAGATCGAAGGCCCCTACGGCGATTTCTACGAGCGCCATCGGCCGGGCACGGGGCAGTTATGGCTCGGCGGCGGTATTGGCATCACGCCCTTCGTCAGCGGTGCCCGGGCGTTGCGTGCGGACGGTCGGGAGGACATCCAGTTGTTCTACCTGGCACTGGACAGCAGCCGTGCCTACTATCTGGATGAATTGAAGTCCCACGCGGAGCGTTGCCCGGCATTCCGGGTCGAGGCGCATTATTTTCGTCAGGAAGGACCCATGACGCTCGCTTTCCTGAAACAACATTGCCCCGATTTCGCGCAGCGCGAAGTCTATCTGTGTGGTCCGCCGGGTATGGTGAACCACCTGAAGCCGTTGCTGCTTTCGGCCGGCGTTCCCCACTCGGCGCTCCACAGCGAGGTCTTTGATTTCCTATGAACCAGATCGCATACACCCTGTTCATCGCTTTCGTCAGCAGCGTGTTGACGCTGGCCGGCGTGGTCTGGCTGTCGCCTGGCCAGGCGATGGCTGAGACAACCCCGAACACGGTCTCGCTGCAGGAACTGGCGAGCCACGACAGCGCCGACAGTTGCTGGAAAGCCATCGACGGTCGGGTCTACGACATCACCGACTACATCAATTTCCATCCCACCGACCCGGAGGTGGTGACGGAGTGGTGCGGCAAGGTCGCCACCGACGCCTGGTATGACAAGGGCAATGGCCGGGCGCACAGTGCCCGGGCAACGGCGATGCTGGCGGAGTATTACGTCGGCGTGCTCGAAGGCGCCCAGGTGTCGGGTCCGCTCGAAGCCGTCGAACCCGAACCGGCCTCGAAACCGGCGTTGCCCTCGACCGGTGAGTATAAAGACGGAAGCTATTACGCCGAGTCCGAACCGAGCAGCCGCGGCTGGATCTCCATGGTTGAGATCAGTGTCATGAACGGTCGCATCATCGCCGTCTATTACGACGAGATTCAACGCGACGAAGAGGGCAACGTGACCACGCGCAAATCCGCCGACATGAATTACGCGCAACGGTGGCGGGGCGTCAGTGGCGGCGTTACCCAGCTGACCGCTTTCCCCGCCTATGCCCGGCAACTGGTGAACACCGGGGTACCGGAGGGCGTGGATGCGCTGAGCGGGGCGACCGGCGCCTACGACGGGTTTCAGGCCGTGGTGCGTGATGCCTTGTCGCAAGCGACGCCTTAGATCAACAACGCAAAGCGGACAGATGTGACACAGGGCGGACGGATTCCATTGCGAAACCGTCCGCCCGGATCTAGTCTTCAGGGATGTGGTGGGCGCGCGGGATGTGACGCAGCCACAAGGACTCGATCCCTGTAGTATCCACAAAGGAACCGACGATGACGTTCTGGAACCGACTTGCGTTGCGAACCCGCCTGTTCGCGGCCACTTCCCTGATATTGGCGACCGTTCTGATCCTGGTCGTTGTCCTGCAATCCAACCTGTCCGCCCGCGACCGTTTGACGCGTCTGCAAACCGAGGAGCTGCCCACCGCCCTGAACGGCATGGCGGCGTCCATCCAGGGGCGGTTGAATCTGGCACTGGCCGGCTCCGGAGCCCTGGCCAACAACACCTTCATCGCCGACTGGATACGCGCGGGTGCACCCGAAGGCCGTCTCGACGAGATCGGTGACGCCATGGCGCAAACCCAGTCGTCATTGGAGGCCTCGGCCGTATTCATGTCCATTCGCGTGGGCGACGAATTGCGCATTCTGTTTTATGAAGACGGCTCGCTGAACGCGCGCGTCATGTCCCGCGACAACCCGGACGACGCCTGGTATTTTCAGTTCGTCGAGCGGAGTCAATCGTACGAACTGAACCTCGATACCAACGCGTTCAGCGGTGACCAGTTGCTGATGTTCGTCAATTACCGCAGCGAGTTCGAAGACCGCCAGGGGCGACCACTCAATGTCGCCGGCGGTGCGATGAACATGGAACAGCTGGCGGCCATGATCCGCGACTACCGCATCGGCGACAGTGGCCAGGTCATGCTGGTGCAACCCGGCGGACTGGTCGATGTGCATCCGGATGCCGATCAGGCCGGGTCGCTGAACCTGACCGGCCGGGAACAGGCCGGCCAACTGCTCGACAATCGCGGCGGCGATGCCCGGGTCTTCGAGACCCGCTGGCAAGGCCGGGAAGCCTTCGTCGGTTCGGTCTGGCTCCCCAGCCTGCAACGGTATCTGGTCGCCGAAGTGCCGACGACGGACATTCGGGCCGACATCGCCGACAACCAAAAAGTTACCTTGATGGTGGCGGCGGTGCTGTTGCTGCTCGGTCTGGCGTTGTTGTACCCCATGGCCCGCGCTCTGGTGTCGCCGTTGACGGCGTTGCGCAATCAGGTCATGGCGGTGACCGAGTCGCTGGATTTACGGCAACGATTCACCACCTCCGACCGGGCCGAAATCGGCGAACTGTGCTCGCAGTTGAACCACTTGCTGACCCGCCTGGGGGACACCCTGGGCGAAGTGCGCGAAGGGTGCGACCATGCCGAAAGCATCGCCTCCGAACTCAGCTCCGGCGCCCGCCACACCACCGAGGCGTTCGAGCAACACCGGACCGAACTGGCTACGGTGGCGTCCACCATGGACGGCATCGCCGGCAAGGTGTCGGAAGTGGCGTCCAACGCCGTCGAGGCCGGGCAACGCTCGGAAGGCGGCAGCGAGGCGCTGCGTTCGGCCAGTCAGCAACTGGAAAGCAGTCACACCGCTATCGGCAAACTGGAACAGGACATGCTGACGGCGCGGGAACGCATGGACGAACTGCTCAAGCACAGCGATGAAGTGCTGCATGTGCTGGATGTGATTCAGGGCGTTTCCGAGCAGACCAATCTTTTGGCGCTCAATGCCGCCATCGAAGCGGCGCGGGCCGGTGAGCACGGCCGCGGTTTCGCCGTCGTCGCCGACGAAGTGCGCAAACTGGCGCAACGCACCCAGGATTCGACCAATGAAATCCAGGGCATCATCGACAATCTGCGCACCGCCAGTAATCAGGTCGCGGACCAGTTGCAGGTCAGTGCCGGCAGCAGCCAGGCCGGGCTCGAAAGCCTGGACCGCACCCGCGAGGAGCTCGAGGCCCTGAGTCAGCGCTTCCTGGAAGTACTCGACATGAACCGGGCGATCGCCCGCGACACCGCCGTACAACAGGATTCGATCCAGTCCGTGCACGAGGGGTTGCGGCATTTCTCCGAGCAGGGTGGGCAGGCCAGCACGCTGGCCGAACAGGCTCGGGCGGCGAGCGAACACCTGACCGGTCGCATGGCGCAGTTGAAAACCAAGGTTCAGGCCTTTCTGTGTTAGCGTCGGGCACCGAACACATCAGTCACCAGGCAAGGAACTGAACGCATGGCGGAAACCGACAAGTCACGTGGATTGTCCGATCGGGCCGTGCGCCGTCTGGCGGTACTCAGCGGATTGGTCGTGGTGCTGATCTGGTCCGGGTGGATCGTGCTGTCGCGTCTGGGCGTGCACACCCAACTGACGCCGGCGGACATCACCCTGTTGCGCTTCGCCACGGCGGCGGTGTGCACCTTGCCCTGGTCGCTGCGCTACAACTGGCGTCGATTGCCGCTGGGGCGAGCGCTGGTTGTGGCATTGGGCTGCGGTTTCCCCTATACCCTGTTCAGTTTCTACGGCATGAAAGCGAGCCCGGCCGCCAATGTCGGCGTACTGGTGAACGGCACTCTGCCCATCATCAGCGGTTTGCTGGCGGTCTGGTTGTTGCGCCAGCGGTTACGCTGGTGGGCCTGGATCGCCGTGGCGATGATCGTGGCCGCCAATGCGCTGATGGTCGTCCCCGACCTGATGCGACAACAGGTACCCTGGACCGCCATTGCTCTGCTGTTCGGCGCGGCCTGGGTCATGTCCGTCTACATGACGGCGGTGAAATACTGGCAGGTCACGCTCAAGGAAATCCTGGCCTGGGTGCCGTTGATCAACGCCGTGTTGTGTGTGCCGTTGTGGTGGTGGCTGCCCCACAATCTCTCGAACGCTCTCTGGACCGACATCGGATTGCAGATGGCCTACCAGGGGGTGGTGGTCAGCGTACTGGCGTTGTTCCTGCTCGGCTTTACCATCCGCGAACTGGGATCGATCAGCAGCGCCCTGTTCATGGCCTTCGTACCGACGGTCACCGCCTTGCTGGCGATACCCTTGCTGGGCGAACTGCCCACCGCCGTGCAGTGGCTGGCTATCATCGGTTGCTCTTTCGGATTATTGCTCTACGGTTATTCTCAACGACCGAAACCGCCCGCACCTTGGACGGAGCAACAGGTACTGTCGATGCCGGTGAAAGAATTCTGAAATACGAGGGGGCTGTCATGCCGCTCCAACGACATTGGCTCTTTTCTCTGCTCCTGATGACCATGCTGGTCGTCCAGGTGGCCGCTGCCCGGACCCTGACCGTCGGCGTCTACCAGAACGAACCAAAAATATTCTTCGATGAACAGGGCCGTCCGTCCGGGCTGTTCGTCGATCTGCTGACGGCGATCGCACGCGAACAGGGCTGGTCCCTGGAATTTCAGTCGTGTAACTGGACCCGCTGTCTGCGCATGCTGAACCGCGGCGAGCTCGATCTGATGCCCGATGTCGCCTACAGCGATGCCCGTGCCGATGTCTATGATTTTCACCGTCAGCCCGCCCTGAACAGTTGGTCGCAACTCTATGCCCGGGCGGATGCGTCCCTGGTTTCCATCTTTCAACTCGAAAACAGGCGCGTGGCCGTTCTCGATGAATCCATACAGGAAGCGGGTTTTACCGACCTGTTGGACGGGTTCGGCGTCAACGTGACACTGGTGGGCGTCGACAGTTACCCCGAAGCGTTCCGACGGGTTCAGGTTGGCGAAGTGGACGCCGCCATCACCAACCATCAATATGGGGCTCTGTTTGCCAGCCGGTTCGAACTGGTGGCGACGCCGATCGTGTTCCAGCCGGTTCCGTTGTATTTCGCCACCGGACAAGGTCTTAACCCCGAAGTTCTGTCCGCCATCGATATGCAGCTGTCGCAATGGCGTCTCGACCCGGACTCGGTGTACTTCGACATTCTCGATCGTTGGCAAACCCTGCCGCCCAAACCCCTGGTCTCGCCCCGGCTGATCGGCATGCTGGTGGCGGCTCTGGTGCTCCTGTTCATTGCCGTCGGGGTCGTATTCTGGCTCAGGCGCGTGGTCGCGGACCGAACCCGGGATTTGCGGCAAAGTGAACAGAAGCTGGCCACCATTCTCGACAGCGTCGGCGCCTTTATTTACATCAAGGACCGCGATGGCCGCTATGTTTACGCCAACAAGAAAGTGCTCGACAATTTTAAGCTGACCGAAAACGAACTGATCGGCAAGGACGACAGCGACGTGCTCGATGCGGAGACGGCCCGGGAATTGTTGACCAACGACCGCAAAGTCATCGCCGACGGTCAGCCACTTTCCGTAGAAGAACAGATGCGCTACGGTCAGATTCAAGGAACCTACGTGTCCGTCAAAATTCCCTTGCGGGACAGCGATGGCCAGGTTTATGCCCTGTGCGGTATCTCGACCGATATCACCGAGCAAAAACAACGCGAACAGAAAATACACCAACTGGCCTACTACGACTCCCAGACCGGACTGCCCAACAGGGCCTATCTGTTCGACCATCTCGAACACCGGGTTCGGGATCGACAGTCGGACCAGGGCGTGGCCTTGCTGGTGATCGACATCGACCACTTCAAGAACATCAATGATTACCACGGTCACGAGTACGGTGACGACCTGTTGCGGGAAGTGAGTCGGCGACTGCAGTCGTTATTATCGGGCGACAGCCATCTTATCCATTTGGGCGCCGATGAATTCGTCATTCTGGCGACCGGCCTTGAGTCCGCCACCCTGAATGAAACGACACAACGCCTGTGCGACCAGGTACTCACTCTTCTGCGCAAGCATTATGCCTGGGATGACTTCACGTACCACTGCACAGCCAGTGTTGGTGCCGCCTTGTCGGACGATGCGTCCGATTACAGCCTCGACACCTTAATGAAACAGGCCGAGCTGGCCATGCACCAGGCCAAGAAAACCGGCCGGGGCCGGGTTTGTTTCTATTCGTCCGACATGCAGACCGTGCTTCAGTCCCGCATGGAGCTTGAAGCCGACATGCGCGTCAGCATACATAGGGAAGACTTCTTTCTGGTCTACCAGCCTCAGGTGGACGCCAATGGACGCATCATCGGCGCCGAAGCCCTGTTGCGCTGGCAGCATCCGCAGCGGGGTGTCGTCTCACCGGGCGAATTCATACCGGTCGCCGAATCCAGTGGTTTGATTCAACCCCTGGGTCGATGGGTATTGAAAACGGCCTGTTCCCAGTTGCATGCGTGGTCGAAAGATTCCACGACCGAAGCGCTGACCCTGTCGGTCAATGTCAGTGCCTGGCAATTCCGCTCCGACGATTTCGTCGCCTCGATCGAGGCTGTGTTGCACCTGACCGGTGCCCGGCCCGAGCGACTCAAAATCGAACTGACCGAATCCATGTTGATCGACGACCTGGACGATGCCATCGACAAGATCACCGCTCTGAAGGACATCGGTGTTCAGGTAGCACTCGATGATTTCGGTACCGGCTATTCCTCCCTGGCGTACCTGAAACGCTTGCCCCTGGCTCAGTTGAAAATCGACCAGTCGTTCGTAGCCGACATCCTGACCAACTCCGTCGCCGGCGCCATCGCCCGCACCATCATCGGCCTGGGTCACAGCCTGGAGGTGGATGTCATCGCCGAAGGCGTGGAGACCGAGGCCCAGAAAGATTGGCTCGCCGCCGCCGGTTGCCTGGCCTACCAGGGCTACCTGTTCGGTCGACCGGATTCGGCCGACGCCCTGTTGCGCCAGTTGAGCGACGACTCGGCGGGCGAGACGGATTATCCCAGTGTCGGCTGACCACCGTTTCGTAGTATCCCGTTAATACCCGCCGCTCGAACTTCCCTGCTAACCTTCCTGTGCTGTATCTATCCTGTCCCCAAACGCTGTCCATCCGGACTGAACAAGAAGGAGAATCGAGATGGCCAAGATACTGATGATCACCGGTGACTTCACCGAAGACTACGAGACCATGGTACCGTTCCAGACGCTGCAGGCTTGTGGCCACGAAGTACACGCTGTATGCCCGGAGAAGAAAGCCGGCGATACGGTCGCCACCGCCATTCACGATTTCGAAGGCGACCAGACCTACACAGAAAAACCGGGGCACCGCTTCGCGTTGAACGCCGATTTCGACACCATCAACGTGTCCGACTACGATGCCTTGGTTGTTCCGGGTGGTCGCGCACCGGAATACCTGCGTCTGAACGACCGGGTACTGACCATGGTTCAGCACTTTTTCGACAACGACAAACCGGTGGCGGCCATTTGCCACGGTGCCCAGTTACTGGCCGCGGCCGGTGTCTTGCGCGGTCGTCATTGCTCAGCCTATCCGGCCTGTCGCCCAGAAGTCGAGCAAGCCGGTGCTGACTACGCTGACATTTCCGTGGACGACGCCATCACCGACGGCAAACTGGTTACCGCACCCGCCTGGCCTGCCCACCCAGCTTGGTTGAAGCAGTTTATGGTTGTCCTGGGAGGCTGAATAAAGTTGGATATGTGCCAGGGTTCGCGCCGGCTACCCGGGTTGCTCATTCGGGGTCGCCGTGAACCCATCCATGGGGGCTTGACCTCGGCATCCATGCCTCGCACATCCCCGAATGAGCAACCCGGGCATCCGTCGCTGACAGTGGTGCCAGATACTCCAATAACACTCTGATGTTGTAGGTGGTATTTGGCATGATAGCGAGTGGTCGGTGTCGGGTATGCTCTGGAAGGGGCATCTGAGGCATGGATGCCGAAGTTAAGCGCCCATGGATGGGTTCACAGCGGCCCCTGGAAGAGCATACCCGACATCGAGCACGGACCCTGGCACTGTACCAACAAACCACAGAATCAAACCGGAGCGCACCACCATGTGTAAGTTGTTTGTTAATGCGGACCCTGACCTTTGGGTCAGTTGTACTCATTCGTTGCGAATCGATGGCATGGTGACCAGTGTCCGGCTGGAAAATTGTTTCTGGAAGATACTGGAAGAAATCGCCGCGCGCGATGACATGAACGTGCCGCAAATGATCACCCGGTTGTATCATGAATCCATCGACGCTGGTCATGATTTAGGCAACTTTACTTCCTTTCTTCGCGTGTGTGCCATGCGGTATCTTGCGCTGCAACTGAGTGGTGATATTCCGACTCGCACCGACATTCCAATCGGTACACTCGATGCTGAACGCATTCTGGCCCAGGAAGCCGAACAACGAAAAGACGTTCATTAACAGTTGCCGAAGACAAGCCTCTACAAGAGTGCCGTGAGTTTGTTACCCTAACGGCGAACCACAAACAGAGGGAATTGACGATGAAACGACTGGGACTGCCGTTTGTACTGACCTGTACTGTGTTCTCCAGCCTTATATTGTCAAACGCGATCGCCCAGAGCGATCAAACCTATCCGGATGTTGTTGATGTGACCGTCGAGCAAAGCGGCGCGCATCGATATGACTTCAGTGTCACATTGTCGTCACCTTACGATTCACCGCAGCGGTATGCGGATGCATTTCGGGTGATGAGTGAAGACGGCACCGTCTTTGGTGTGCGTCAGTTGTTGCACCACCATGCCAACGAACAACCTTTTACCCGAGGTCTGTATGGCATTTCCATTCCCGAAGACTATCAACGCGTGGTCGTTCAGGGGCGGGATCTTGAGCACGGCTGGGGCGGTGGCCAGCAGGTGGTTGAACTGCCGGACGATTGACAGCCGCTTGAACCCGGGCCGGTCTTATGGTGTGATCCGGCCTCTTTCTTAACCGAACCGCTGTATCATGCTGCGCATTTCCAACACCGTTACCCTGGGCGACTGGGAGCTGGATTTCTCCCAGATCCGGGCCCAGGGCGCCGGTGGCCAGAACGTGAACAAGGTGGCGACCGCCGTTCACCTTCGTTTCGATATTCCCAATTCCAGCCTGCCGGCCGTCTACAAGGAGCGTTTGTTGCGCCTGTCCGATCAGCGCATCTCGAAGGAGGGCGTGGTGGTGATCAAGGCGCAACAGTTCCGAACGCTGGAAAAGAACAAGGAGGATGCGCTCGAACGGCTGAAACAGTTGATTCAGAGCGCCATGGTGACCCAGAAAAAGCGCCGACCGACCAAGCCGACCAAGGGATCCCAGCGCCGGCGCATGGACCGGAAATCGCAGCGCGGCCAGACCAAAGCATTGCGCGGCAAGGTCAAGGGCGCCGCTGAATAGCCCTCACTGAGCCTCACGCTTGTTATCCGGCGGCATTCGCCGTCTGATTCTGCGACAATCCCATCCCGATCACGTATCATTCGCGCCGTTTGACGGTTGGGGTAGCGTTCATGCAGCAGTTCGACAGCATTATCATCGGCGGTGGCGCGGCGGGCCTGATGTGCGCGGCCGTGGCCGGCCAGCGCGGTCGGCGTGTGGCGGTGCTGGACCACGCCAACAAGGTCGGCAAGAAAATTCTGATGTCCGGCGGCGGCCGCTGCAATTTCACCAACACTTTCGTCGAACCGGATAACTTCGTCTCCGATAATCCGCATTTCTGTGTGTCGGCGCTCAGTCGTTACACGCCCTTCGATTTTATCGCTCTGGTGCAGAGTTACGATCTGGCGTATCACGAGAAAACGTTGGGTCAGCTGTTCTGTGATCACAAATCCAAGGATATCCTGAACATCCTGCTGGCCGAATGCGAGGCTGGCGGTGTGGATATCCGGACCCGATGCAGCGTCGAGTCCGTTGAGCGTCTGACGGGTGAGGGCCCGGTTCGGTTCAAGCTGGCGACCAGTCAGGGGACCTTCGGCTGCGAGTCTCTGGTCATCGCAACCGGCGGGCCGTCGATTCCGACGATGGGCGCTACCGGGTATGGCTACCAACTGGCCGAACAATTCGGGCTTGCCTTGACCGAACGTCGAGCCTCCCTGGTGCCCTACACCTTATCCGGGAAACGCCTGGAACTGGCTCAGTCGCTGGCCGGGGTTTCCCTACCGGTGCGCGTCTCCACCGATCGACAAAGCTTCAGCGAGGCACTGCTGTTCACCCACCGTGGCCTCAGTGGCCCTGCGATTCTGCAAATCACCAATTACTGGCAGCCGGGGGAGGGTGTCGAGATCGACTTTCTACCGTCGGAGTCCATCGGAGCCCGAATTCTGCAATGGCGCGAATCCGGTGAAAAGGCCGAACTCAAGACGTTGCTGGCCCGGCTACTGCCCAAACGTTTCGTGCAGGCCTGGCTCGCGATCAACCCGGAACTGGAACAGATTCAGGCGAAACCGATCGCCGAAATGAGCAAGCGGGACCTGGCGGCGCTGGAACAAGCCTTTCACCATTGGTCGTGCGTACCCGCTGGCACCGAAGGGTACCGCACCGCCGAAGTGACGCTGGGCGGTGTCAGTACCGATGAGGTCTCGTCCAAAACGTTCGAGACCAAACAGGTACCCGGCCTGTATTTTATCGGCGAGGTACTGGACGTGACCGGCTGGCTCGGCGGATACAACTTCCAATGGGCCTGGGCCAGCGGTTGGTGTGCGGGCCAGTACGTCTAGAGGCTGAGATGACGCCCGAGTCGTACTGTCCGTCTCGCGGTTGAATATGATTCAGGCGGGCCAGGCCGCTACGATGAGGTCGCATTCCGCCGGGGCTTCGCGCAGCCGCTGTGTCCCGACGATCGACATTCCGGCTCGATTCAAGCGGGTTTCGATCTCAGCCAGGGTGAAGCCGTGCATGTTCAATATCTCGGGTTCTTCCGAGAGCAACAAGCGCCCGCCCGGTTTGAGTACGCGGGTGATCTCCGTCAGGCTGGCGTCGATGTCCTGCCAATGGTGATAGGTGCTGAACGCCAGAACGGTATCGACACAACGGTCGGCTACCGGGATGGCTTCGGCAGCCCCGGCTTGATAGTCGATGCGATCGGATAGCCCCGCTTCATCGGTTTGTTTGCGCGCAATCGCGAGCATGGCCGGTGTGGGTTCGATACCGATCAGCCGCCCGGAAGGGCACAGTGTCGTCAGGTGGCGCAGGCTGCTGCCTGTGCCACAGCCCAGATCGACCACTGTTTCGTCTCCGTGCCACTCGACCGCATTCAACGGCATCCGGGTTGTCGGCCAATCTCCGTAGTTGTCGGCGTACCACTGCGCCTCGGTGTCCGTCCAACGCTCGGTCTGTTCAGTGTGCGACATCTGTAATGCTCCGCTGTAGGGTGTACATACAGGTTAAGCGGGCCTGGGGGATTGCGGGAGAGGGCGTCTTCGGTAAAAATCGGCGTATCTTTCGATTCTGCAGCGCGAAGCCTGAAGGGAGTGAAACCTTGGATCTCAACCCGCCACTGACCGTTGCCCGGTACCGGATGCCGACGCTTGCGCCCCACGATCAGGCGCACCATGCCGAGCACATTGTCTCGTTTCTGTTGTCCGGCGAGTTATCGATGGAGCAAGGTGACACCTTGTCGATGGGCGCCGGTACGGCGATCGTGATCCCGGCGGGGGCCCCGCATCGGTTGTTGACGGGGCGAGACCTGGAATTGTGGCATCTGTCCTTCTGCCCGCACTGTCTGGGCTGGACCCGGGAGGATCCGCAGATGGCGCCGTTCCGGGCCGTCAAACTGGGCGCTTTTCCCGCTGTGACGATTCCAGTGGAACGACGGCCGATTTTGAGCGCCTACTTCGAGGAGATCGATCGACTGGGACAAACCGTGTCGACGTCCAATCTGGATCGGCAGAGTAGCTTGCTGAGTCTGATCATGGCCGAACTTTCGGATGTCATGCGGCCCAGTCATCGCATGGGTGAAGGGCTGGTCGAGCGTGTGCTGGACTATGTGCAGCAGCATTGCTGCGAGCCTTTGAGTTTATCCGACGTGGCGGCGGTCGTGCATCGAAGCCCCGCCTACGTAACCGATCGGGTCAAGAAAGCTACCGGTGCCAGCGTGGGGGAGTGGATCATCGCCAATCGTCTGCAGCAAGCCAGTCTCCGCTTGCTTCATACTCGAATGCCCGTGGCGGACATCGCCGAGCAGGTCGGGTGGCAGGACGTGACCCATTTCATTCGGCAGTTCAAAAAGCACTATGGGTCGACGCCGGGCCAGTGGCGAAAGGCACAAAGAGCCGGGCACAATCATGAGTCCGCTGAACGGACGACCGGTTGACCGTGAGTAGCGCGGTTTTGCGCGGCATCGGTCGTACCGATATCACGCCACCGGGTGCGCCCAGAGGTCGTATTCGTCGGCTTCTTCGACCTCGACCCACAACCGGTCGCCCGGTTTCAGGTGAGTCTGGTTATCCAGGAACACCTGGCCGTCGATGTCCGGGGCATCCGCCTTGGAACGGGCGACGGCCCCTTCCTCGACGACTTCGTCGACGATCACCTCGATACGGGTGCCCACCTTCGCCTGCAACTTGGCGGCACTGATGCGCTGCTGCACGGCCATGAAGCGATTCAGTCGCTCCTGCTTGACGGCTTCGTCCACCTGATCCGGCAGCTCTTTCGAGGCGGCGCCGTCGACATTGGAGTATTTGAAGGCGCCGACGCGATCGAGTTGGGCTTCCTCCAGGAAGTCGAGCAGCATCTGGAAATCTTCCTCAGTCTCGCCCGGGAAACCGACGATGAAGGTGGAACGCAGCGTAATGTCCGGGCAAATCTCCCGCCAGCGGTGAATCCGTTCCAGTACCTTTTCCGAATGGGCCGGGCGTTTCATCGCTTTCAACACCTTGGGGCTCGCGTGCTGGAACGGGATATCCAGATACGGAAGAATGCCATTCTCCGCCATCAGCGGGATGATCTCGTCCACATGCGGGTAAGGGTAGACGTAGTGCAACCGCACCCAGGCATCCAGCTTGCCCAGTTCCTGGCACAGCTCCTTCATCCGGGTTTTTACCGGCTTGCCGTTCCAGAAATCGGTACGGTACTTGAGGTCCACGCCGTAGGCGCTGGTGTCCTGCGAGATCACCAGCAGTTCCTTGGTGCCGTTGTTCACCAGCCGCTCGGCTTCGCTCAACACCTGACCTACGGGCCGGCTGACCAGATCGCCCCGGAACGAGGGAATAATGCAGAAACTGCAGCGGTGGTTGCAGCCCTCGGAAATCTTCAGATAGGCGTAATGCTTGGGCGTCAGCTTGATGCCGGTATCCGGCACCAGCGAAATAAAGGGGTCGTGTTTCGGCGGCACCACATCATGCACCTGGCCGACCACGGCCTCGTAAGCGTGCGGACCGGTCACCGACAGCACATTGGGATGCACTTCGCGAATGTCGTCTTCCTTGGCACCGAGGCAGCCCGTCACCAGCACCTTGCCGTTCTCGCGCAGGGCTTCGCCGATGGTGTCCAGCGACTCCTGCACGGCGGAATTGATAAAACCGCAGGTATTGACGATGACGACATCGGCGTCGTGGTAGGACGGCACGATGTCGTAGCCCTCGGCCCGCAACTGGGTGAGGATGCGCTCGGAGTCGACGGTGTTCTTGGGGCAACCCAGGCTGACAAAACCAATGCGGCCATGGCTGCCGGTGGACTGGCCTTCGCGGGGGTTGAACGTCTGCGTCGACATGGGATGAGTGCCTCGATGCTGGTGCGGATGAAAAGGGGCCGTATTGTAGCTTTATGGGTAACGGCTTCAAGCTGGAGGTGGTAAATGTTTGTACCCGTGTTGGGTTGGTAGGCACTGGTACGCGCAGGGTGCCGGGGGTGGCCCTGTCGGGGTCGCCATAAACCCGTCCATGGGGGCTTGACGGCTGCCATCCGGGCGGCCGATATCCCGACAGGGCCACCCCCGGCACCCTGCGCTTGCAACGGAACCACCGTCGTATAGTCGTAGGGCAGAAGTGGTCCGACACATCGGGCCGTAGGCGTTATCTGCCGTGTTGTGTGGTGGCAGGTGCTTCCTATTTGCCACGTTTGGAATGGCGGATAACGCTTCGCTCTTCCGCCCTACATGACTACCGACATCCCTGGCAGGGCTATCCCCCGCGACTTGTGCTTGTTGCGGTGGCACGGCACTAAACGGCAGATATCGCTTTGAGCTCTTCTGCCCTACCTATGGGAGAACGAAATAAAAGGGAAATGGAAGAATAATGTGGTACGGCTGTAAGCGAACGGTGTCGGGGGTAGCCTATTCGAGGATATCTGAGGCAGGGATTGCCGAAGTTAAGCCCCCATGGATGGGTTGAGTGGGCGGCATCCCGCGCGGCCTCGAATTGGCTACCCCCGACACCGGTTGCGGACCAAAGGCACCAGAGCCAACCCAGCAAAGTCAGACGACTGGCACCAAAAAAAATAAGCCTCCTACCAAAGCAGGACCACCCACCAACCCCGCAACCAAGCCTCATAGCCAACCCTCCTACCAAGGTACGACAGCCAAGGATCTTACTCCACGCCTAGGATGCAAGCGCCTGGCACGGAAACACCCCGTGCCCACAACAACGATAACAAGTGGAGTAATCTCATGAAGAAGACCGTATCCACCCTGCTGCTCGCCGGTACCATAACCGCCGCGCCCGTGGCCATGGCCGATTTCGATCGCATTCGCTGGCAAGTGCCGATGGCCTTTTCCTCTTCCCTGACCGCACTCGGCGACACCATGCCGCTGGTGTCCGAAATGGTTTCCAACGTCAGTGACGGCCGCGTCACCCTGCAGGCCTTCGAACCCGGCAAGCTGGTTCCCGCGCTGTCGATTTTCGACAACGTCAGCTCCGGTAACATTCCGGCCGGCTATTCCTGGATGGGGTATGAGTGGGGTCAGATTCCCGCGTCCGCCTTGTTCGGCGCCACGCCGTTCGGTCTGGAATCCCAGGAATTCCTGGCCTGGATGAACCACCACGGCGGTAAGGAACTGCTCGAAGAACTGTACGAACCCTACAACGTACACCCCATTCTGTGCGGCACCATCAGCCCGGAATCCGCCGGTTGGTTTACCGAGGAAATGAATGGCGTTGAAGACTTCAAGGGTCTGAAATTCCGCGCGGCCGGTCTCGGCGGTGAAATCATGTCCGAATTCGGTATGTCTGTGAACGTTCTGCCGGGTGGTGAGTTGTACCAGGCGCTGGAAACCGGTGTTCTCGATGCGACCGAATTCTCCCTGCCGATCATCGACAAGCAACTCGGTTTCTATCAGGTCGCCAAGCACTACTACCTGCCGGGCTGGCACCAGCCGTCCACCAACCAGTACCTCTACGTGAACCTGGACAAGTGGAACGACCTGAACGCCCAGACCCAGAGCCTGATCGAGACCGCCTGCATGGCCGGTAACGCCGCCGCCATCGCCAAGGCCGAAGCCTTGCAGGGTGCAGCCCTGAACGAATTCGAAGAGCTGGGTGTCAACCTGCACCAGTACGACGAATCGGTTCTGAAAGAATTCGAAGCGGCCACCGAAAAGGTCATGCAGAAGTACTCCGAGCAGGACGAAATGTTCGCCCGGGTCTACTCCTCGATGAAGGAATTCCAGGCCGAACACGCCATCTGGAAGACTTACGGCTACCTGCCGCGCGACTATCACCTGGATTAATCCATGAGCCAGTTCGATTTTGATCCCGACAAAATCGAGGAGGCGGTGGGGCATGGCCCCACCGTTGTCTCGTATCCGCATACGCGGATTTCCAATGTCCTTGAAGCCATTGTCGATGCGTTCGGCCGTTTTTTTTCCTGGAGTTGGATCATCCTGCTGGCGCTGGTCGTGGCCAACGTCTTTCTGCGTTATTTCTTCGACACCACCTTCGTGGCGCTCGAAGAACTGCAATGGCACCTGTACTCGATCGGTTTCATGATCGCGTTGTCCTACGCCGTGGTGAAAGACGGACACGTCCGCGTGGATGTGCTGGCGGAACAATTGTCAGCGCGCAAGCGCGCCTGGATTGAACTGCTGGGCATGATGTTGTTGCTGGCGCCGTTCTGCGTACTGATCCTGATCTACGCCTATCCGTTCGTGGAGCGCAGTTACCTGATCAATGAAGTCTCCGGCGCGCCGGGTGGTTTGCCGATGCGCTGGTTGATCAAGTCCGTCATCCTGGTCGGCTTCAGCCTGCTGCTCATGTCCGCCGTCGCGCGGGCGTTGCGGGCGCTGTCGCTGCTGACCGGATTCCCCAAGGCCATACCGGCCGGTAAACGTCGCGGTTGATGTGCTCGATCCGGCTGGCAGTACGGGCCGTTCCGGCCGTGGAGTGATGCAGTTTTGGAAACTTACGAATTTATAGTCTTAGCCATGCTGGGCAGCTTCATGCTGCTCATCTTCACCGGCTTTCCCGTCGCCTGGGTACTGGCCGGGGTGTCGGTGTTTTTCAGTGTCGGTGCGATCTTCGCGTTTGAATATCTCGACGTGGATACCTACTACCTCACCGACTGGAACATCTTCGGTATCATCGTGCAACGCATCTACGCTCAGATGACCAAATGGGTCCTGGTCGCCTTGCCGATGTTCATATTCATGGGGCTCATGCTGGAGCGATCCGGCGTCGCCGAACGACTGATGACCAACTTCGTCAACGTCTTCGGCCGTTTCCGGGGCGGCATGGGTGTCGCCGTGATCCTGATCGGTATCCTGTTGGCGGCCTCCACCGGCATCGTCGGCGCCTCCGTCGTGTTGTTGGCCATGTTGTCCCTGCCGGTCATGCTGCGTCAGCAATACTCGCCCGCGTTCGCCAGCGGCATCGTCGCCTCCAGCGGCACCCTGGGCATCCTGATTCCGCCCAGCATCATGCTGATCATCATGGCCGACCAATTGTCGCTGTCCGTCGGCGACCTGTTCATGGGCGCCCTGATTCCCGGCGTCATGCTGGGCTGTCTGTACATCGCCTACGTCGTCATCGCCGCCTGGCTCAAGCCCGACCTGTCGCCGTCGAGAACCGACCTGCCCCCCATTACCGCCAAGGTGATCCTCGCCACCCTGTGGGCCGTGGTACCGCCACTCGGACTGATCCTGGCCGTACTGGGCTCGATCTTCTTCGGCATCGCCACACCTACCGAAGCTTCCGGCGTCGGCGCACTCGGCGCGTCCATACTGGCCGCCATGAACGGCAAGCTGAACTGGGACGTGATCAAGGACGTCTCGCGCAAGACATCGGTCACCACCGCCTTCGTCTTCGGCATCTTTCTCGGCGCGACCGCCTTCGCCGTCGTGCTGCGGTCACTCGGCGGCGACGAATTCATCGCCGGCCTGCTGACCGGTATTCCGCTCTCGCCTGGCGGCATTGTCCTGGTGATCCTGTTCGTCGCCTTCCTCGCCGGTTTCTTCCTGGACTGGCTGGAAATCAGCTTGATCCTCTTGCCCCTGGTCGGACCGGTTGTGGCGTCCATGGGCTTCGACCTGACCTGGTTTGTTGTCCTGTTCGCGTTGACGTTGCAGACCTCCTTTCTGACACCGCCGGTCGGTTTCTCGTTGTTTTATTTGAAAGGCGTGGCACCGCCCGAAGTGAAGACGACCGATATTTATAAAGGGGTGATTCCGTTTATTTTGTTGCAGGTGTTGGCGGTGACGTTGGTGTTTTTCTTTGAGGAATTGGTGCTTTGGTTGCCTGAGTTGAGGTATGGGGCTTGAGGTAGAGTATTTGGTGTTGGTTCGAGGTGGTGGTAGTTTCTAGCGTCTCGGTTAAATACCTTTGGTGGGCGGTGCCCACCCTACGTTTTGGGCGGCGATACTGCTGTAAGTGCCAGGGGGCGGGGTAGGCTCCACCGGGGATGTCGGCAGCATGGATGCTGCCGCCAAGCCTACAGGGACGTATTTACGGCGACCCCGGGGGAGCCTACCCCGCCCCCTGGCACGGACCAATGGCACACTGTCATGCGAGCATCAGGTTTGAGCCCTCGTGGATGGCGGAGTAAACCCGGTTGCGCAGGTCGTTGGCCTCGTCCCGTGTAATGCTGCGGGTCGGATGGCGGATGGTCAGTCGTACCAGCACATTTTTCTGCCCCGGTTGCATACCGATGCGCTCCCGAGCCACCTCCGGCAACGACTCATAGGGCGTCTCGTTCAACACCCGGACCGCCTCCAGCCAACTCAGCCGATCCGGCAACGCCTCCCGTATTCGATCACCCAGCACCTCCTCATCCATCTGCGCATCGGTCGCGATCGACAGATCGCGTTCAATGGTCGGTTGATACGACACCGGTCGCCACCGGTTGAGCGTTTGCATCTGTTCCACCACCCTCGGATCCTGCTGACGCAACAGACGGATATCGGGCAGGTGTTTACGCAGCATCAGCAATCGATCGAGACCCAGCCCCATGGCGATGCCGGTGACCTTGTCCGGATCCCAACCGGTGCGAGTCAGTAAACCCGGGTCGATGCGGCCGCATTCGCCGATCTCGATCAGCTCATCTCGGTCCGACAGGGCATCGATTTGCAACCCCCCTTCAGTGTAGGGATGCGGCGAATCACTGAGATTGATGGCGTGGTCGGGCAGGACCGCGTGCAAAACCGTATCGATCGCCTTGCGCAGCATCCGGTCCGGATCGGTCACCTCCGATCGCGGGATCAACACCCAGAGATCCAACTGGTGGGGTTCGCCGGTGTGCAACCGATCGATGCTGTCGCGGCGATAGACCAGACCACAGGTGATCAGCCCGAGCCGGCGCGGCGTCTTGTCCGTCCAGCCACGCAGCCAACCGGGGACCAGGGTCGAGGTCTGGGTGCGCAACATCCAGCCGGGCGCGACATAGCGACTGTATCGCGCTTCGCGGGCAGGCCCGTCGGCGGGGTAGCCGAGTGCATCGTAATTGTCCCGCACCGGCACCAGAGGTGAAGTGCGCAATTGTTGCAACGGGCATGAATAGTGCGTCAGCACAGCGCTCTGAATATCGGTGATCAGACGCTGCATGGCGTGCGGGCCCTGGCCGGGGTCGCTCAGATCGCGCAAGGACAGGGCATGGATCAGTTGATCGAGATTGAGATGGGGCATGACAGTCTCCGAAAAGCCGGACCAGAACCTTGGCTCTGGTCGAAGATTCCAAACAAAAGGTGATGTTTCAGGGGAATCCACCTCCGAGCCCGGGGCCCGGAGTTGGCTTTTCAGACAGGAAAAGTCAGACCGCCGTGCCCTGGTGCAGGACTCGGAGGTCAGTAAATCGATGTGCGCTATACCAATCAGTCATGCCATTGATGCTACGTTTGCCCGAAAGAAAGTCAAGACCGTTCACGTTCGGACTGATGCCGGTAGCTGGACAGCCAGGCCCGAAAGTCGTGCAGCGGCATGGGCCGGGCGATCAGATACCCCTGAATGCGGTCGCATTCCAGTTCCCGGCAAGCGTTCAGATTGGACATGTCCTCCACCCCCTCGGCAACGATGCAGGCGCCCATGTTGTGCGCCAGCCGGACAATGGCGGCAACAATGTCCCGGTCGATGGTCGACGACTCCAGCGCGGTGACGAAACTGCGGTCTATCTTGATCTCATCCGGGCGAATCCGGCTGAGATAGGCGAGTGAGCAATAGCCGGTGCCGAAATCGTCGATGCTGATCCGGCAACCCAGCCGCCGCAATTGATCGAGCGTCTGTTGGCATTGGTCCGGCTGCTCCATCAGGACAGTTTCGGTAACCTCCACTTTCAGGCGGTGGGCCGGCAACCCCATCGACTCGATGCGCAAAGGTAGGTCGGCGCCGTCGTCCTGGACAATCAGGTCGAGCACCGACAGATTGATCGACAGCATCAAATCCAGCTCCGGGGTGTTATTCAGCCAGCGCGCGGCTTCATCCAGCACGAAGCGGGTCAACTCCGGTTGCCAGCGCATCTCCTCGGCCAGTGGGATGAACTCGCTTGGCGGGATCGGACCGAGTTCGGGGTGGGTCCAGCGCAGCAGCAGCTCACCGCCGATGATGCGATGGGACTTCAGATCCAGTATGGGTTGGACATGGGCATTGAGTTGCTTGTGCGTCGCCGCCGTTCGCAGGTCGCGGCTCAGTCGGTTCTGGCGTCTGAAATAGCGATCCTGTTGAGCGTCGTAGGGCTGTACAAAACGGTTGTGTCGACGCGCCGTGACCATGGCCACACTCAGTTCGCGCATCAGTTCGTCCAGCGGCATGTCCCGCGCGGCTTCGTGCATGGCGATGCGCGACTCGACGCCGAAGACCTGGCCTTCACAATCCACGTCCAGATTACGCATGGCCTCAAAGGCGGTCTGGCATCGATGATCCGGGTGGATGTCGATCAGTGCGAGCATCGTATCCCGATTGATGATCACCAGTTTGTCGCTGGGCGCCAACGTGGGCAGAGACTGAACCCATTTGTGCCGTGAGAGGAAGTCGTTCCATTGTTGAATGACATTTGACCAGACTTTCAGGCTGGTCCTGGGCCCCATGATATGGGTGATCTCGTTAAAACCGCGCAGTTCGATCAGTATGGCGCCGTTCGAGGGAATGTCTGTTTCCGGGTTCGACCACCAGGGCTCGAGAATCTGGTTCAGATACGCCTCGTTGGGTAATTGCGTGGTCGACTCCCGAAGCAGCAGGTTGCGTTGACGACGTTCCAGAAACCGAATCCGCGCGGAGAGCGCGTACGACATGATCAGCAGCTCGATAACCGTGGTGATGAAAAAGGCATAGAGGGTCAGTGAGTTGGCGGGCACCCAGCCGGCAAATGTCGACAGGCCGACACTGCCGCCAATGGTCTGCACCAGAATCGAGAGGAACAGAAAGTAGGCCGGCGCATAACCCGACCGCGCCTGGCGCCAGGCAAACATCAGCACAGGAACGATCGTCAGAACCTGTACCGCCAGGAAGGGCGCCAGCAGATAAAAGTCGGCCGCGACCAGACTGATCAGGAAACCGATACCCTGAACGGCCGGCAGGCCCCAACGGTACCAGGGCTTGCGAATGTCGTTGAGACGTCGTTCCTGGCTGAGAAAATGCAGAGAGAACTCGTACAGCAGGAACAGCAACAGAAAATTGAGCGCCATGATGTGATCGGCGAGGAAGCGGATCACGACCAGGGGCAAATACAGATGTCCGAAACCGGTCAGGGCGGAAAAGTAGACGATGGTGAAGCCGTGAAAGCCGAGAAACCATCGATAGGCCGAATCACGATAGCCCAGTGACAGCACCGCATTGAACAGGAAGATGGCCAGGACGGTGACCAGCATGGCCCAGTAACGGGCATAGCGTTGGCGGTTTTCCTCGTCGATGAGCGGGGCCGCCGTCACCTTGGTGGCCAACGCCAGAGGCGTATCGCTTTTCAGGCGGAACAACAAAAAATAGCGCTGTCGGGCGTCGAGGCGCAAAGCGTCCTGGTGTCGCAGGGCAACGTGTTTCGCACCGAGCCCGGGCTGCGACAGTCCCAGTTGAATCTGTTGTCGCACCTGGCCGGTGTCGGCATCGAGCAGGAAGGCGTCGAGACGGTCCAGCAGGGCGTTCTCGTTGGTCAGGTGCACCGTCAAAGGTTGCTCCGACGGGTTGACCAGACGGTACAGCATCCACACATCGTCCCGGCTGACGCTGGGCGGTCCTGGTCGTGCGTCCGGGCTCCGAAGTTTCGACAGCGCCTGTTCGGGGGTTAAGCCCGCATCGGACTCCCAGTAGGCATCCGCCCGTGGAAACCAGTGATCGCTGTTGTCACTCAGCCGGATTTCAGCCCGAGCGGCCCCTGCCAAGACCGTCACAGCCAGCAAGAGAAACAGATATGTCCATCGTCGCGTTAAAAACATCAAGGGCGGAGTATCCATGGGTCGCCTTACTTCTTTACGCGGAGCCCCGGGGATTGGATTCGAGGCTCAGTGTCCGTTCACTGTGAATCAATGGTGTCTATATTGACAGCGTAGACTCTGGAACCCCGTTCGCAATAAATGGGAGTCACGGTTTGATCGATTGACCGGGATCAAGAGAGTCTTGAAAGGGCAAACCGTCTTCGTGCACAGAGTCTATACTGTACTGACGAAGCCCCGTTTTAACCCCAAGGTGTGCAGGCTGGTTGTGAGTGATCCGTCCTTCGATTCCGAATACCAACTCTTCGCCGATCTGAAGGCCCTGTCCGACAGTGCTTTTCCCAAGCAATGCGCGAGCTGCGGGCGGGTTTACCGGTCGCCCGAGGATTTCTTCCGGCATTCAAGCGCTCCGACCAGGGGCAGTGGCTTGAAGGGCAGCTGGGACGACGACGATCGCGACATCGTCGAGCTCTACCGCAACTGCGAATGTGGTTCCACGCTGATGGATTTTTTCATGGATCGGCGCGACACGTCCGAGCGCGGCTTGAAACGACGGGCGGTCTTTGGCCGCCTGCTGGAAACGCTGGAAGGGAAAGGTCTGCCTCGGGAAGTCGCCCGACAGGAATTGCTGAATGTGATGAACGGGGACCGCAGCGAGCGCCTGGAATCCTTGGGTATCCGCCTGAAGGCCAAGGGGTGACTGTCCCGGATTCGAGCCCGGCTCTGCATACATCGTATGACCACGGGGCGCTAACGAAGGCCGCAGTCTATTCGAGTTCCCGATATTGCCCCGGTGTCTTGCCGGTCCACGCCTTGAAGCGTCGATGGAACGAACGCACTTCACTGAAACCCAGGCGCAGCGCAATGTCCTGAATCGTCAGGCCGGTGTTTTTCAGGTAGTCCCGCGCCAGTTCATCGCGTATCTCATCCAACAACCGCTGATAGGACAGGCCTTCCTCACCCAGGCGTCGCTGCAAGGTACGTGGTGTCATGGCCAAATGCTCGGACACCACATCCTGGCGTGTCACACCCTGGCGCAATTGCCGGTGGATGGCATGGCGCACGCGGGCGGCCAGGCTGTCCGGGTCGCTGAGGCTTTCCATGCGGGCGCGGGCGTGTTCTTCCAGGGTCTGGCGCAGCTCCGGATCCGGTTGCCGCAGTGGCATGTCGAGCAGAGAGCGGTGGCAGCGGATGCGGTTCACCGGTTGATCGAAGTGCACCGGGCATTTCCAGCGGCTCACGTATTCCCCCTCCAGGTCCGGTCCCGGCGAGGGGTGCGCCAGGTCGACCCGCAGGGGCGCCGGCGGTTCCCTGCACGCCAGCCAACGGGCGTATTCGATCCAGGAGGCGAAGACGTTGTCGATCATGTGCGGGCTTACGACCGGGTCGGTGTAGGCACAGGACCAGACCAGGGAAATTTCGTCTTCCCGGGCCAGTACCCGGGTCACCCCCATATCCCCCACCAGCTTTTCGTAGGGTGCGATGCAGTCGATGGCCTCGCCCAGTGTGGCGCAGCTCATGGTGATGTGGCCGAGCACGTTGTAGGAGCCGGGCTGGACATGGTCACCGCTGCGCAGCCCCAGGATCGGGTCTCCGGTGTGTTCCACCATGGCATGGATCAAACGCTGAAAAGCCGATCCCGGTACGTGACTCCGGGTGCTCCCGTCCAGGTCGCCGGGCAGTCCGGCCACTGCGCGCAGCCGGTCGACGTCCAGGCCATCCGCTTCGGCCAGGCGCAGATACTGTTGAAGGGCGTTGACCGAGGCTCGGCCCAGGCTGTCGTTGTTTGTCGTCATAGGATCATTCGATTGTCGTCGTTCGACAGTGACAGGATTGATGCAACGCCTAAGATTCTACACCGTCATACTGTTAAACATCGGTGGGGTAAGCCCCTTTATCACAGTGTAACGTCATCTCGGGAAGAAGGAGTAGCTATGCGACGTTGGAACGGTTGGGGTGACGAACACTTCAGCCTGGAATTACCGGCGAACGGTGCCGCCTTCCTCAACGAGCGGATCGGCTCGGCTCGGCCACTGCGTGACGCCGAACTGGAGGAGGTGACCGCCAGAGTCCCGGAGAGCCGCCTGCCACCGCACGACAGGGTGCTGACCGACGCCGAGACCCGCGTCCGCCATGCCCGGGGCCAGAGCCTGCCCGACTGGCTGGCGATGCGCAGCGGCGATTTCGGTGTCTTTCCCGATGGAGTCGCCTTTCCGGAAAGCTCCGACGAGGCTCGGGATATCCTGCACTGGGCCGAAGAGGTCGGGGCGATTGTGATTCCCTACGGCGGCGGCACCAGCGTGGCCGGGCACATCAACCCCGACCCATCCGACACGCCGGTCCTGACCATCAGCCTCGGACGCATGAACCGTTTGCTGGATATCGATCACGAGAGCCACATCGCCACCTTCGGTGCCGGCACTCCCGGGCCGCTGCTGGAAGCGCAACTGAAGGTGGAAGGCTATACTCTGGGCCACTTCCCTCAGTCGTTCGAACTGTCCACGGTCGGCGGTTGGGTGGCCAGTCGATCCAGCGGCCAGCAATCCTTGCGCTATGGGCGTATCGAGCAGTTGTTCGCCGGTGGCCGGTTGGAAACGCCGCGTGGCACCCTGGAAATCCCCACCATTCCGGCATCCTCCGCCGGCCCCGATGTGCGCGAGATGATCCTCGGCTCGGAGGGGCGCATGGGGCTGATCACCGAGGTCAAGGTGCGCGTCACGCCGGTGCCGGAACGGGAGAGTTTTCATACGCTGTTTTTTCCCGACTGGAACGCGGCCCGCAGCGCCTCCCGCGCCCTGGTGCAGTCCCGGGTGCCCTTGTCCATGGTCCGGGTCAGCAACGCCGGGGAAACCGAGACGCAACTGGCCCTGGCCGGTCATGAGGCATTGATCGGGGCTCTGGAACGATTCCTGGCCTGGCGCGGCGCGGGAGCAGGCAAATGCATGATGACCGTCGGCGTGACCGGTACCCGACGTCAGTGCCGGAGCGCGCTGAGGGAGCTCAGGCACATCGTCAAACGCCACCACGGTGTCTATACCGGCACCTACATGGGCCGCCAGTGGGCCCGAAAGCGTTTCACCATGCCCTACCTGCGCCAGGCCCTGTGGGATCGGGGGTATGTGGTGGATACCCTGGAGACAGCCACGGACTGGGACAATGTCGACACCCTGACCGACAAGGTGGAGTCCAACCTGCGCGACGGGCTCGCGGGCGAGGGTGAGGCGGTGCACGTCTTCACCCACCTGTCGCACCTCTATACCCAGGGGTGCAGCATCTACACCACCTATGTCTTCCGCACCGCGGACGATTACGACCGGACGCTGGCCCGCTGGCGGACGCTCAAAGACTCCACGTCCAGAATCATCGTCGATAATCGCGGCACCATCAGTCACCAGCATGGCGTCGGCAAGGATCACGCCCCGTTCCTGCCGGTGGAAAAAGGTGAACTGGGCATGGAGGCCATCCGCGCGCTTTGCCAAATGTTCGATCCGGGGCAACGACTCAATCCCGGCACCCTGTTGTCGCGGGAGGATGAGACCTCATGAGTCGGCACGGCGCATCGGCCTGGTCCCGCCGGACGATCCTGGAAAAACTTCGCCAGGGTGATGGCCATTACGATCTGGTGATCATCGGTGGCGGCATCACCGGAGCGGGCATTCTGCGGGAAGCGGCGCGTATTGGCTTGCGGGTGTTACTGGTGGAACAGCGCGACTTCGCCTGGGGAGCTTCCAGCCGTTCCTCCAAAATGGTGCACGGCGGCCTGCGCTACCTGGGCAGCGGTCACGTTGGCCTGACCCGGGATGCGGTGCGTGAGCGCCAGCGGCTTCTGGACGAAGCCCCGGGGCTGGTGGAACCGCTGCCGTTCGTCTGGCCGCACTACCGCAAACAGTTCCCATGGCCTCGGATCTTCGGTGCCCTGTTGACGGTGTACGACTGGATGGCGGGCCGGCGCAATCACGAATACCTCAAGGGCGAGCGCGTTCTGGATTGGGTACCGGGCCTCAACCGCGCGGGACTCTATGGCGGAACCCGGTTCGGGGATGCGGTGACCGATGATGCCCGGCTGGTTTTGCGGGTGCTGCATGAAGGTGTCGAAGACGGAGGCGACGTTCTTAATTACGTCCGCGCCGAGCGGGTGATCCGCGAAGAAGGGAGGGTGACGGGCCTGGACATTTGGGATGTCGCCGGTGACAGCCGGGTCTCGATAAAGACCGACCTGGTGATCAACGCCACCGGCGCCTGGACCGATGAGTTGCGCGCCCAATGCGGAGCGTCCCGGACCCTGCGCCCGCTGCGTGGCAGCCACCTTGTGTTTCCCTTCTGGCGGCTGCCGGTGGCCTGCACCGTATCCCTGTTCCACCCGGACGATGGCCGGCCGGTTTTCGTCTTCCCCTGGGAGGGCGTGACTGTGGTGGGCACCACCGACCTGGATCACCAGGCCGACCCCCAGGACGAGGCCCGGATCATGCCGCAAGAAGTGGACTACTTGCTGGCCATCGTGGATCGGGTTTTTCCGTACAGCGGCGTCGGCCGCTCCGATGTTCTGGCCTGCTGGGCCGGTGTCCGCCCGGTGGTGGGCGGTCATAGCCGGGACCCGTCCCGCGAGAATCGCGAACATGCCATTTGGGACGATGGGGGCCTGATCAGTGTGGCCGGCGGTAAGTTGACCACCTTCCGTCCGATCGCGCTGGAAGTACTGGAGCAGAGCCTGCCCTATCTCGACACCGATGTGAGCGCCCCCACCGGCGGTCCGGTCTTTGACCCGGTCCCACCCACTTCGCATCGCCCCAAGGGCATCTCCGCCCGCCAGTGGCGACGGTTGCAGGGGCACTACGGCGGTCGACTTTCGGAGGTGCTGGCGGCCGGGCCGTTAGAACCGGTGGCGAGCACCGGGACCCTCTGGGCGGAACTGGTCTGGAGCGCCCGGAACGAAAACGTGGAGCACCTGGATGATCTGCTGCTGCGCCGTACCCGGCTGGGTTTGATATTGCCCCGGGGCGCCGAGGCTATACTGGATCGGGTGCAGGCCCTGTGTGAGCCGGTGCTGGACTGGTCTTCCCGGCGCTGGGGCGAGGAACGCCGGCGCTATCTCGATTTATGGCGTCGGGCCTACAGCCTGCCGCAAGCGGGAGACCGGACATGAATTCACCGCTGATCCTGGCCATCGACAACGGCACCCAGAGTGTCCGTGCATTGCTGTTCAACCTGGATGGCGAACTGGTGGGCAAGGGCAAGGAAGAGATCGAACCCTATTTTTCGGAGATGCCCGGCTGGGCCGAGCAGCACCCGGACGTTTATTGGCAAAGCCTGGGCCGGGTGTGCACTCAACTGTGGGACACCACCGACGCCAAACCCGAGGATGTGACGGCGGTAACGGTCACCACTCAGCGTGGCACCGTCGTCAACCTCGACGACCGGGGTCAACCCCTGCGCCCGGCGATCATCTGGCTCGACCAACGCCATGCCCGGATCGAAGGCCCGGTGCGCGGGCCCTGGGGCTGGGCGTTCAAGTGCCTGGGGTTGCAGGACACCATTCAGCGCTTCCGGGAAAACTGCCAGGCCAACTGGATCGCCCAGAACCAGCCGGATATCTGGACGCGGACCGACAAATTCGTATTGCTCTCCGGCTACCTCAACTACCGCCTGACCGGCAGGATGATCGACTCAACAGGCAGCCAGGTCGGCTACATACCGTTCGACTACAAGCGCCACGCCTGGGCCGGCCCTCGCGACTACAAGTGGCGGTTGATGCCGGTTAAACCCGCTATGCTGCCGGACCTGGTCGAGCCCGGTGAGCGGATGGGAACATTGCAACCTGACGCGGCCCGTCATATGGGATTGCCGGCCGGCCTGCCGGTGATCGCGGCGGCCTCCGACAAGGCCTGCGAGATCCTGGGTTCGGGCGGGAATGCTCCCGACATCGGCTGTATGAGCTATGGCACCACCGCCACCATCAACGCCAACAGCGACCGCTACGTGGAGCCGATCCGCTTTATGCCGCCCTATCCGTCCGCGATCCCCCGTCACTATTGCACCGAGGTGATGATCTATCGCGGTTTCTGGATGGTCAGCTGGTTCAAGCACGAATTCGGCCTGCGCGAGCAGCAGATCGCCGAGCAGCGCGGTATCCAGCCGGAAGTGTTGTATGACGAGTTGGTCCGCGAGGTGCCGCCGGGGTCCATGGGGCTGACACTGCAGCCGTACTGGTCACCGGGCGTACGCCAGCCGGGACCGGAAGCCAAGGGCGCCATCATCGGTTTCGGCGACGTTCACACTCGTGCCCACATCTATCGGGCCATTCTCGAGGGGCTGGCCTATGCCCTGCGCGAGGGCAAGGAGCGGATCGAGAGACGCACCGGTGTCCCCATGACACGACTGCGGGTGGCCGGCGGCGGCTCCCAGAGCGATGTGGCCATGCAATTGACGGCGGATATCTTCGGTTTGCCGGCGGAGCGACCTCATACGTATGAAACCTCGGGATTGGGTGCGGCCATCGATGCGGCGGTGGGCATGGGGTACCACAAGGACTTCGACACCGCGGTGGAACGCATGACTCGGGTAGGACAGGTTTTCGAGCCGGATCCGAAGACCCGGGCTTTGTACGATCGTCTCTACAAAGAGGTGTACCGGCCTATGTACGGGCGGCTGCAGCCGCTCTATGAGCGGATCCGGCGGATAACCGGGTATCCGCGCTGACAGGCGGCGACCTGAAGGACGGGAGACCCCGGTTACAACAGGTTCGACCGGAATTCCCCGTACATCGCATAGCCCCGGTGCAAGTCCGGCAGCAGGGCCGACATATCCTTGTCCAGATACCCTTCCGACACATTCTCCGGCAGTGCCAGCGGTACGTTCTCCAGATAGGACTCGCCCATGCCATGAGCTATCAACGCGCAAAACCGCACCCAGTTGAGGCTGGTGGAGCAGCGCGGTCCGTCGTCTCCCTTGTCGGTCGACTGCCGAAATGGAGTGATGATGGACTCGGGAATGTTCCAGACTTCCAGTGTCGTCGCCGCCACCGCCAGATGAGACGGTGCGCCTGTTTCCGCCGTGGTGGTTTCCAGTGTGCAGTGATGCGTGCGGGCATGATTGATCTGTTGCTGCAGTAACTTCGGTTGCAGTAAATCCATGATCAACAGACCGATGTTGTGAAACAGGCCGGTGGTGAACATGGCCAGACTGTTGAGTCGGGAGTGTTCGGTCAGGGCGCCGGCCAGGCTGGCGGTGAGCAGGCTGTGGCGCCACACCTTCGCGTAGTCGATGACGCTGTCCTGATGCGGCTGATTGAGTCGTTGCATCAGGGCCATGGTGTACACCAGGTTCTTCAGGGTATGGATACCCAGGATGGAACAGGCCTGGCCGATGGAGACGACCTGTTGGCGTAGACCGTAAAACGAACTGTTGGCAATTTGAAGGATGCGTCCGGTGAGCACCGGATCGGTCAGGATCTGCTTTTCGACCTGTTTCATGTCGTCCGATTGCTCGTCGTCCTCCAGCATTTCCAGCAGTCGGGAGGTCGCGGGCGGCAGCGGGGGGAGTTGCTTGATTCTGGCTCGCAAACTCTGACGGTTGTTGCTCATACGGGATTCCTCCCCTGGGTAAAGGTGTTCAATGAAAGACCGCATCCTGCGGCATGACGATTTTTGTATGGTTTTGTAACACGCCGGGTAATTTTCATTCGATGTCCGGACAGCCGACCAGAATCAGCCCCTGGGCGTTGCCGGGCCCTTTGAAACGCGAATACCAGAAACGAAAGGGTTCGTCCTGGTAGTTCATGTTGAACTGCCCGTCGGGGCCGCCCGTGGGGCGGTCACTCAACAAGGTATTCAGTTTTTCGACCAGAGGCCCGGGCAGGGCCATGTCCATCGGCAATCCGATCACGGCGTCGTTCGGCAACTGCTGTCGGGCAACGGCGTTGGCCGAAACCAGAGTCCCCTGATCGTCGAGGCCCAGAATCATGACCGGCACATGCTCCAGGATGGATTGCGCCAGCTTCATGCCCTGCAGATAAAGGTCCGATTCCTCTTTCTGGTAGCGCAGGTCGAAATCCAGGGATCGGTTTTGAGCTTTCAACGTCAGGCGCTGGCGTTCTTTCTGGACCAGGAATTCGTGAATGTCGAAAGCTTCGCGAATATGTTCGATCAGTTTGTCGTCTTCCCAGGGTTTGACCAGAAACTTGAACACCGCGCCGTCGTTGATGGCCGAGGTCACGCTTTCCAGTTCGGTATAGCCACTCATGATAAGCCGAATGGTTTGCGGATGGGTGGTCTTTACCTGTTTCAACAATTCGGAACCGGTCATGCCCGGCATACGCTGGTCCGAGAGAATCACCGATACATCCTCATGACGCAGCAGGTCCAGTGCCTCCGGTCCGGAGCGGGCCGTCAGCACCCGGTAGGGTTCACGCCGAAACAGCCGCTTGAGCGAACGCAGAATGTTGTCTTCGTCGTCGATCAGTAACAGGGTGGAGGTCATTCGGGATTCTCCGCTCAGGCGCTGGCTTCGAGTTCGGCTTCCACCCGCAGGGGCAGGCGCAATGTGAAAACCGTTCCGCGGCCGACTTCGCTCTCGACACCGATGTGGCCTTGGTGTTTGTTGACTATGATGTCCCAGGAAATGTTCATGCCCAGTCCCGTGCCCTGGCCGACCGGCTTGGTGGTGAAGAACGGATCGAAGACCTTGGCGAGGGTGTCTTCCGACATGCCGCACCCGGTATCCTCGACCTCGATCCAGGCGTCCTGGTCGTCCGCCCAGGTCCGGATGTGAATGGAACCGTGTTTTTCGGTTGAACGAATGGCGTGACTGGCATTGATCAGCAGGTTGGACACCACTTGTCCGATCTGACCGACATTGACCGGCACCCGGGGTACGTCACCTTCGTCGAACTGGACGTCACAGTCGTACTTCAACTCGTTCCAGACCAGTTTCAGGGCGCGGGTGATCAGGTCGTTCAAGTCGGCGTCGGTCTTGCGCGTGCCGTTGTCGGTGCGGGAATAGTCTTTCAGGTTCTGGACAATGTCCCGTACCCGGTCGCTGCCTTCGCGACAATCGTTCAACAGATCCGGCAGGTCTTCCATCAGGAATTCGTAGTCCAGCTCCGCTTTGACGGCATCGAGCCGGGCGATGGCTTCGCTTTGCTCCTCGGGTGGCAGGCCCGCGATGATGTCCTGTTCGATCCGGTTTAACAACGTCTGGATATCCGCGAAATACTCCTGCAGCCGATTGAGATTGCTGCCGATGTAACCGATGGGGTTGTTGATTTCGTGCGCGACCCCGGCGGCCAATTGGCCAATCGAGGCCAGCTTTTCCTGTTGCACCAGAGTGGCCTGTGTCTGCTTCAGCACACGCAGCGAAGACGACAGGGCCTTGTTGGAAGACTGGAGTTCCCGGGTACGCTCGTCGATGCGTTCTTCCAGCGATTCGTTCATTTCGCGGATTACACGCGCGTGCTGCGAAAGTTCCGTCAACAGGATGGAAAAAGTGTTCACCATGGTGACGAACGAACGCGTGAAGTCGCCGACTTCGTCTTTTCTGACTTCCTTTATGCCTTTCTGGCGCAACAAGGCATCGGTATCCGGCAGGAGTTCGGGATCGAGTTCCCGGCCCTGTTCGAAACGGGACTGGATGGTGGTGAAGGTATCGAGAAAAGCCAGCGCCAGACTGTGCACACGGTGAAAAGGTCGTTTGAAATAGCGGTTAAGCATCCAGAATACCGTTGCCAGATAGGACAGGATGAACAAGCCCGCCAGGCCCACCAGAGCTTTGGCTTCCTGGGCGAGTTGATTCCGGATTTCCTGGTCCCGGAAATAGAAGTGAGCCGTGCCCAGAGGACGGCCGTGCATGTTGACCTCTCGTGTCAGCAAGTGGCTGTATTCGGTCGTATCGGGTTCGATCTCGGCGAGCGTGCGACCCTCTTCGATGATATTGGAACGACCGGGCAGGGACCCGACCACCAGAAAGGATTCAGACGACGCGTCGGCACCGCTGGCGTAGAGATTAAATAAAACCCCCGCCACACGACTGTCCTCCGACAAGGAATTGGTGGCATCCAGCAGGGTCGGATAATCCAGGTTCCAGATCACGGCCGTGGTCGACTGGGCCGTGATCGTGGCCAGGCTGTTGGCGTACTGCTCAAATTCCTGGTGCGCCGCTTCACGCGACCGGTACATCTCGGTCAGGATATAGGCGGTATACAGCACCAGGAACGGAACCAGGATGACCAGGGATAAACGGGTGACCAGCGACATGGTGGCACAAGTCTCATGGTTAGTATCAAGGCCTTGTGTTCAGTGTAGCAGGGGTTTTTCAACGAGCCCGGTCCAGGGCGGACAGGTTCGACACCTTGACGGCGTACGGGCAGGGCGGCGACTTAAAACCGTCGTTGTGTGACCAAGTGTTCAGCGCGAGTGTTCGAAGTATCCCTGTCCGTTGTCGCGCATCAGTCGAGTGGCCTGTTCGGCCGGCATCGGCTTGCCGATGAGATATCCCTGAACCTCGTCGCAGCCGTGGAGTTCCAGAAACGCCAGCTGTTCGGTCGTTTCCACACCTTCGGCGATGATGTTCATGCCCAGGCTTTGGCCCATGGAAATGATGGCGGCGGCGATGGCGTAGTTGTCGGTGTCGAACGGTATGTCTTTCAGGAAAACCGGGTCGATCTTCAGGGCGTCGACCGGCAGGTCTTTCAGGTGACGGAGCGACGAGTAACCGGAGCCGAAATCGTCGATGGTGATGTTCGCCCCCCAGGCGCGTAAGCGACGCAGCGTTTTCAGTACATCGTCACCGGCCTGCAACATGTTCTCGGTGATGTCCAGCCCGAACCGGACCTCGCTGGGTTCCAGTTCATGAACCAACAGGGAGCTTTGCAACGTTTCCAGCAGGTGACCGTTGATCAACTGGTGGCCCGACACATTGACCGATAAGCGAAGCGGCTTGCCTCCCATGCGATGCCACTCGGCCAACTGGGCACAGGCGGTATTGATCACCCAGTCACCGAGCCCGTCGATCAGGCCGGTTTCCTCGGCGATTTCGATGAACTGATCGGGCAGCAGCAGCCCCCATTGCGGATGATGCCACCGCACCAGCGCCTCCAGACCCACAATTTCACGGCGGTTCAAATTGTATAGGGGCTGGTAATACAGCGACAGTTCGTTCTGTTCCAGGGCATGGCGCAAGGCGCTTTCGATGGCCAGTCGCCATTGGGAGTGTGTGACCATCTCCGGTGTGAAGAATTCATAGCTGTTACGGCCATGGGACTTGGCCCGATACATAGCGGTATCGGCCGCTTGCGCCAGTGCGTCGGCTTCGGACGCGTCGTCCGGATAGATGGCGATGCCGATGCTGGTGCTCATGGCGATCTCGTGTTCGCCGAGCCACATGGGTTCGTTCACAGTACGAGTGATTTTCTGGGCCAGGGTACCGGCCGACTCGCCGTGCGAAATGCCTTCCAGGACAATGGTGAATTCGTCGCCCCCCAGCCGGGCGACCATATCCTCGCCGCGTACACAGCGACGCAGTCGTTCGGCAATGGTGGTCAACACCAAATCCCCGGTCGCGTGCCCCAGGGTGTCGTTAATGTGCTTGAACCGATCCAGGTCCAGCAGCAACAGGGCGACCTTGGTAGCGTGTCGTTTCGCCCGTTCCAGGGCACTTTCCAGGTGGGAGGTGTAAGCCAGTCGATTATGCAATTCGGTCAGAGGGTCGTGATGCGCCAGGTGATTGAGCCGCTCCTCGACCTGCTTGATGGCGCTGATGTCCGACATGAGCGAAACGTAGTGGGTGATGGTGCCGTGCGAGTTTCGAACCGAGGAGACGTTTTCCCAGGCCGGAAACAATTCACCATTTTTGCGCCGGTTCCAGATCTCACCTTGCCAGTGGTCGGTTTTTCGAATGCAGCTCCAGATGTGCTCATAGAACCGTTCATCGTATTGGCCGGAACGGTGAAATCGGGGCTGGCGACCGACAACTTCTTCCAGACTGAAGCCGGTAATCTCGCTGAAGGCCGGGTTGACGGTGATGATGTTCAGATACCGGTCGGTAATCAGGATCGCTTCCTGGGTGCTTTGAAAAACCGTGGCGGCCAATTGGGCGTAATTTTCCGGATGGGTCTGGAGCAGCGTCTGCTGGCGGTTGACGAGCCAGGCCAGAGCGGCGGCGAGCAAGGCGACGGGTAACGCCAGTGCCAACAACACCATGGGCTTCGTCTGGACGGCCTGCCAGGCGGTGCAGGCTGATGCCTGTTCAGGTGTAAGGCAGGGATAGGGCAGTGCGACCAGTACAATGGCCATGGCCCCACAACCAACCGAGAAGAAGATCAGGCCGTTGGCCCAGGGGGAGCGAGGAAACACGGGGTTGTCTGAGCTGTCCATAGCTTACTGCCTTCGGGATTTCTCCCGGATTACCGCCAATTTATAAGTGTAGTGCACCCGTGCCGATAGGTGGTTTTTCTACCGACGTTCCGGATGCATGGATGTGAACCATGTCACACCTGGGTGGTTTCGCACGCCGATTTAAAAATTGCTATTGATAATCATTATCATCAAGTTTAAGGTGGCCGCTCTTTTCGGACAAGGGGATCTTTCCGATGGTGAGTCATCACACCCAGGCGGACATTCTGTCCATCGAAGCCTTGCTTAATTGTTATCTCAGGGAAGTGGCGCTGCCCAACCAGTGGTTGTCTTTCATACCGACACCCCGCTCGGGGTATCGGGCGGAACTGACACTGACAGCCCAGGCCTGCTCTCTGTATTTTTACGTACACTCGGTCTCCGCGACCGCCAACTACCATTATTTGCGGCTACCGTCGCAAAGCCCGACCGGGCCTGAGCTCGATCCGGATCGGTTGGCGGTGTTGCTGTTGACCGAACTCTGTCACCTGGAAGACCAGGATGACTGTGTCGAATTGCTGGAGCAGATCCGCTGCAGCCGGACCGTCATGACCCGCATCCTTGAACACAAGTCTCATGCCCGGCCGCTCCCGAATGGCGTGGTCGATGCGTTCGTCGAAAGCGAGCGGGCAATGACGGTGGGGCATCGTTATCACCCGACACCCAAGGCGCGCCAGGGCATGAGCGAACAAGAGTTGTTCGACTTCTCACCCGAACACGACGCCCGGTTTCAATGGCGGTGTTTCTCGATACCGCGCGAGTGGTATCGGTCGCGTGGCGATGTCGATTTGCAGACGTTTATTCGCACGCAATGGATGCCCGAGTTGGACCTGGATGAAGACCGCGCGCTGCTGCCGGTGCACCCCTGGCAGGCGCGGTTTCTGGCCGAGCAGGATGAAATTCGGGACTGGCTGCGCACCGGCGCGTTGCTCGACCACGGCAGTGCCGGACAAAAGCTGTACGCGACGTCCTCCCTGCGCAGTTGCTACCACCCGGATCTGGATTACTTCGTCAAAGGCTCGCTGAACGTGCGGCTGACCAATTGCGTACGCAAGAACGCCATCTACGAGTTGGATACGGCGGTGGCGCTCAGCGACGCGATCCGGCCGCTGGCCGAGCCGATGCGGGATCAGGGGTTCACCCTGATGTATGAGCCGGCCTATCAGAGCCTGGACAGCGACCGGGGCATCGCACGCGACTGGGTCGAAGGCTTTTCGTTCATCGCCCGCGAAAACCGGTTCCGCGATGAACAACTCGGCCATCGCCCGGTCATGGCCGGGGCGCTGTTCGCCCCGCAACCCGGTGGCGAATCATTAATCCGGGCGGAAATCGCCGCCGCCGGTGGTGTCCTCAAAACCGGCTATTTCAATGCCGCCTTGTTGTGGTTCAACGCATTACTCGACGTCATGGTCGAGCCGACGATGCGGCTGTACTTCGAACACGGCGTGGTGCTGGAACCCCACTTGCAAAACGGCCTGATCGGATTGAAACGGCATCTGCCGGTGCACTACTACTACCGCGACATGGAAGGCACCAAGCTCGTGCCCGAGCAATGGCCGGCCGCCCTGTTGCCCGAACTGTCGGAACAGGCGCTGAGCAGTGTCTACTACGACGCCGACAAGGGATGGAACCGGGTGTGCTATTGCCTCTTCCTGAATACCCTGGCCCAGGCGGTATTTTACATCGGCGGCGGTGACGAATTACTCGAACGCAGCCTCTGGCGAGCCGTGGCGGATTATCTGGATGAATTGAGCGTTCGACTGCCCGCGGGCCGTGAGCGGCTGCAGGCGCTGTTGAGTTCCGCGTACCTGCCCAACAAAGCCAACCTGTTGGTGCGTTTCCGCAAGCAGGCGGATCGTCAGGCGGGCTACGTGATGACCGCCAATCCGATCCGGCGCGCCCACACCGACACTCGGCCCGTCAGGCCACAGGAGCCCCTCGATGCGGCCGTTTGAGGACTCAACGATGATTCAGTGTGAACCGAACCGGATTCCGCCGGCCATCCAGGCGTTTTGCCATCGCCTGGCGGACTCGGCGGAGGACCCGGTCGCCGCCTTCATTCACGACCTCGATGCCCTGCGGGACCGGGTGCGCTGGTTGCGCAGTCATCTGCCGGATGGCGTGGAGCTCTATTACGCGATCAAGGCGAACAGCGAGGCGGCCATCCTGAATACGGTGGCCCCCTGGGTGGACGGCTTCGATCTTTCATCGGGCGGCGAAGTGCGCAAGGTGATCCAGCACGACCTGAACAGGCCGTTTGTGTTGTCCGGTCCGGGCAAGCTGGACAGCGATTTGCGACTGGCGATCGAGGCGGGCGTCGAGCGGGTGCACATCGAGAGTCTGGATGAGATCCGTCGCCTGAACGGCATCGCCGGCGACTGCGGTATCCGGCAGCGGGTGTTGCTGCGGGTCAACCCTCTGCTGCCGGAACCCTTGTCGACCAAGCTGTCGATGGCCGGCCAGCCGACACCGTTCGGCATCGAGGAACGCCAGTTGTCCGAGGCGGTGATGCGGGTGGATGCCTGCGAACATCTGGAACTCGGCGGTTTCCACGTTCACGCCATGTCGCATCAGATGGATGTAGAGCGCCACCGGACCCTGCTCGACGGTCTGCTGGATAAATGGCCCGTCTGGCAGGCACTGGCCGAACGGCCGGAACGGGTGACGGAGCTCAACGTTGGCGGCGGCATGGGCGTGAATTATCTGGGCGCGGAGCAATTCGACTGGCCGGCCCTGTGTCGTCACCTGCGTCAGCGGCTCGCCTGGCTGCCGAATCCACCGCTGCTGCGTTTCGAACCGGGGCGTTTCATCACCGCCTATTGCGGCTATTACCTGATGCAGATTCTCGATTTGAAACACAACCACGGCGAGGATTTCGCGGTCTGTCGGGGCGGCACCCACCACTTCCGACTGCCCGCCGCCCAGGGCCACGACCACCCCGTGGTGCACCTGCCCCGGGGCGCGGGCCGAGGGAATACGGAAAGGCGTGTAACCGTGGTCGGTCAGCTGTGCACACCCAAGGATGTGCTCGCGCGCGGCGTGCGACTGACCGAGCCCCGGCGTGGAGATTTGCTGGTGCTGCCGCTCGCCGGTGCCTACGGCTACAACATCTCGCACGCGGATTTTCTGTGCCATCCGCGACCGGCCCTGCATTTTATACGCACCGGTGCCGGGCGGCATAACGCAGCGGTCGGGGAGGGCACCGCATGAGCGAACCGGTCGCCCGTCACCCCGGTTGGGTGGTGTTCACCGTCATGCTCGGTACCGTCACCGTTAGCCTGAACAACAGCGCCCTGAACCCGGCCATTCCGGTGTTCATGCAGACGTTCGACATCGGTCCGCTGTGGGCCGGCTGGCTGATCACCGGGTTTATGCTGAGCATGGGCATGACCATGCCGGTCACCGGCTTTCTCGGCGCCCGGGTCGGCAAGCGGCGGCTCTACCTGTTCGGTCTGGCCGGTTTTGTCTGCGGCTCCCTGCTGGGCGCGCTGGCGCCCACCATGGCCTGGGTCATTGTGGCGCGGTGTGTTCAGGGCGTGGCCGGTGGCCTGATGATTCCCCTGTCGCTGGCGCTGATCTTCGAGGCCTACCCGAAGGACCGGCGTGGCCGGGCGACCGGCTGGTGGGGCACCGTGGTCATGCTAGCCCCGGCCGTCGGGCCGGCCGTCGGCGGCCTGCTGCTCGAAGTGTTTGACTGGCCGGCGCTGTTCCTGATGAACGTCCCGGTCGGTGTACTCGGCTGGATCGTCGGATACGCCTGCCTGCATTCGCCGCCGGATGAAGCAGTCCCCCGTTTCGACGGGCAAGGCTTCGTACTCGCCAGCCTGGGCGTCGGCAGTCTGCTGTTCGCGCTGAGTCTGCTGACCGGGTTTCATTCGCCGGGCGTAGCCCTGGTGCTGGGTGTAACTGCCGTGCTCTGCCTCGGGGCGTTTGTTCGCCACGAACTGACATGCGACCAGCCGTTGCTGAACCTACGCTTGTTCGCGGAACCGGCCTATCGGCTCAGTGTCGTCATCGTCGTGGTGCAGTCGGTCGGCATCTTCGGCAGCCTGCTGTTGTTGCCTCTGCTGATGCAGACGGTACTGGCGTTCAGCGTGCTGGAAACGGCCCTGGTGTTGGTCGCGACGGCGGTCGCCTCGAGTTTATTCGTCAACCTGGGCGGAAAGCGGTTGGACGCGCGCGGACCCCGCGGTGTGGTCAGTCTCGGGTTGATCATCACAGCACTGTCGACTCTGGCACTGGGTCAGTTGGACGCCTCGGTTACGTTGTACGGACTTCTCGCCTGGACAATGCTGCGTGGAGTCGGAATGGGACTGTCCTACATGCCGGTCACCACAGCCGGACTCAACGCCATTCCCGAACACTGGGTTGCCCAGGGCGCGGCCATGAACAACATCCTGCGACGCGTGACAGCGGCGCTGGTAATCGTGTTGATCTCGCTGTTCTTTGAAGCCCGCCGATCGATGCTGGTCGGCGACGGCATGGTACCGGACATGGCAGGGCTTACCGCCATCAAGGAGCTGTTCACCGTCATCGGGATCCTATTGCTGTTTACAGTGCCTCTGGCGCTCAGATTGCCCAATCGACCTATCGAAACCGAATCGAACCCATCGGCAGAAGCCGCCCGTTGAAACCAGTAGTACAAGTTTCGGAGTTTCCACGTGGGCTAGCGCCGGATGCCGGGTATACCCATCCGGGGATGTGGACAGCATGGATGCTGTCGTCAAGCCTACATGGATGTATTCACGGCGACCCTGGATGGGTATACCCGGTAGCCGGTGCGGGTTCGGGCACCAAAAATGTTAACTCCGAAGCCGGCGTACTTATTTATTTCACAAAGGTAATGTTATGACTGTATTGGATCGCAAGGACACCCGATCCCTGAGTCGTTCTCAGGGAAATCAAACTGACTGGATTGCGACTCTGCAATCACCTCGTTTTCATCGCGTGGAGCAGCGATTGCTGCGGCAACTGATCGAAGCGCTGGTCTTTGAACAGGTGCTGCCGTTCGAAGACCAGACCCGGCAGAGCGACCCTAGTCTGGTGGCGTTGTTAGGCACGACCGACGACGGTCGGCCGGTGCGTTACTTGGCCGAAGGTTGCTTCAAGGACAGCTATGGCCTGTTGCGACTGAGCCGCCAGCCGGTGATGCGCATCCTGCCCGGCGAGGAACCGACCGAAGCGACACTGCCGTTGTTCGCCGGCGAGGTTCTGACCCGTCTGCCGGACACGACCCGTCTCGACGGGTTTCTGAACGAACTCGAACATACCCTGCTGAAGGATATTCAGGCGCAGGTGACCGCCGAAGCCGGTCGGTTGAGCGATGAACAACGTCAGTACGATGCCCTGGAAGGGCATCTGATGGACGCGCATTCCTATCACCCCTGCTACAAATCCCGCCTAGGGTTCACGTTGGCCGACAACCGGGCTTTCGGTCCCGAGTTCCGGCAACCCGTGCGGTTGCAGTGGGTCGCGCTGCACAAGGACAAGGCGCGGATGAACGCGTCCGCGCGGGTCGATTACGAAGCCTATGTGCGCTACATCCTGGGCGATGCCGATTGCCGTCGTTTCGAGGCCACCCTTACCGAATTGGGCAGATCACCGGAGGACTATTGGTGGTTGCCGGTGCATCCCTGGCAATGGCGGGAGAAGGTCGCGTTGGCCTTTTACCCCGAACTGGCCGACGGGGATCTGATCTGGCTGGGCGAAAGCCGGGACGACTATCGCGCTCAGCAATCGATCCGGACCCTGGCCAATGCCCGCCATCCGAAAAAGCCGTACGCGAAAGTGTCGCTCGGCATCACCAACACGTCGACAAGCCGCATTATGGCCGCCCACACCTGTCTGAATGGCCCGGTGATTACAGACTGGTTGCAGGGGTTGATCGAAAACGACCCGATCGCGCGCGATATGGATTTCGTCATTCTCGGCGAAGTGCTGGGGCTGACCTGCGATTACGAAGCTTTGCCGCAGGCACGTCGCCTGCCCGCCTACGGCCACCTCGGTGTAGTCTGGCGTGAAAGTCTGCACAAGTATGCGCGTCCCGGTGAACAAGCCGTGCCCTTCAATGGCCTGAGCCATGTGCAGGGCAACGACGAACCCCTGATTGACGACTGGATCCAGCATTACGGCGTGAACAACTGGACCCGCCAGGTGCTGAAGGTCGCCGTCGGACCGATCATCCACCTGCTGTATGGTCACGGCATCGGCCTGGAATCGCACGGGCAAAACATCGTCCTGTTGCATGAAAACGGCTGGCCGACCCGTATCGCCCTGAAGGATTTTCACGACGGTGTGCGTTATTCGCAGTCGCATTTAACACACCCGGAGCGGGCACCGGAACTCTTTTCGGTACCGCCGACCCATGCGCGCATCAATCCCAATTCCTACATCCTGACCGATGATCTGGATGAGGTGCGCGACTACTCGCTGGACGCTTTCTTTTTCATCGCCCTGTCGGACCTGTGCCTCTTTCTGAACGAACGTTACGACGTTGCGGAAGGCGACTTCTGGCGCGATGTGGCCGAGGTGATTCACGACTATCAGCAGGCGCACCCAGAACACGAGGAACGCTTCCGCCGCTTCGATGTGTTTACGCCCACGTTCGAGATCGAGGAACTGACCAAGCGGCGCCTGTTGGGCGACGACGAACCGCGCATCAAAACCGTGACCAATCCATTGGCCGCGTTTAAAAAGGAGATCGCCCAATGAACCGATTCGAACAACAGGCCCGGGTGCAGGTCATGCAGGATCTGGTGGATTGTCTGTGGGCGGAAGCGTTCTTCGCCGATGAAACCACCGGCCTTGAACCGGCTGAACGATGGAGTCGGCTGCACGCCCAGGACGCACACGCCGGGGACGACTTCGCGAAACCGAATCAGGTCTGGCGCTGGCAACCCCGGCACCCGGAGATTCGAACTGTGTTGATACCGGCTCGCCCCGGCATCGCCCAACCGTTGCTGAGCATTCCGGGTGCGCCGGTCTATGCCATCACCCGGCGCGACCGGATCAAGCGATTGGATCCGGTCGATCTGTTGCGCCTGGTGACCGAAGCCCTGGGTACGCGTATGCCCGGCAGTCCAAAAGGGGCTAAGCTGTTGATCGATGCGCTGGCGGTCACTCTGGAACAGACCGCCTGGTCGTATCGACACGCCATTCGCACGCACGCCTTACTGGATGTCCCGCCAGCCCGCTTCTTTCAGGTGATGGAGCAATGGGGCGCCCTGCGCGACCGACCCTATCATCCGGTGGCGAAAGCCAAGCTGGGTCTGAATCGGGACGACTATCACCACTACGTCGCCGAATTCGACCAGCCCATCGCCCTGCAATGGGTCGCCTTTCCGCGTGACCGCATGGTGGTGGGCAAGGGCGTGATCGACCGTGACGAGCCGGCCGATTACATCCTCGATGTCGCGCAACACCATCAATTACGTGATGAAATGACGCAGCGCGGGCTGAACAACCACATCGCCATTCCCGTCCTGACCTGGCAACTGGAACACGGCTTTCCCGAGGCCCTGCAACGGGATGGCATCGAAGGGCATTGGATTCGGCTCGAACTCCAGGGGCCTGCGATGAAGTCCACCTCGTCGGTGCGTTCGCTGGCGCCGCTGGACGACAGCCCGAACTACCTGAAGCTGCCGATGAGTGTGAATTCGCTCGGCTCCTCTCGGTATCTGCCGGCGGTGAAAATGATGAACGGCGTCATCGCCGAAAATCTGCTGCGCCGGGCGTTGCCGAAAGACCCGGAATTGCACGAGCGGATATTCCTCTGCGACGAGACCCGTTGGTGGGCCTATATGCCGCCCGAGGCCAGTCTGTTCGACGACTATCCCCGGCATTTGTCCGCCATGGTCCGCCGCTACCCGTCCGAACTGTTACACGACCCGGACCGGCGGCTGATCCCGATGTCCGCCCTTGGGACCACCTTGCCCGATACCCGGGCCCATTTCTTCGACGACTGGCTGGCCCATCGGCGCTTGCCGGCCGACGAAGCCTCGGTGCTGACCCTGTTCAGGGAAGTGTGCGACGGATTTCTGGAGTGGAACCTGCGCCTGTTCCGGCTTGGCATTTTGCCGGAAATTCACGGTCAGAATGCCGTGCTGGTGTGGCGCGATGGCCGGGTGGACGGCTTGTTGCTGCGCGACCACGACTCCCTGCGGCTCTATGTGCCCTGGCTTGAACAGGCCGGATTGGAAGACCCGGTGTTCCGCTTGAAAAAAGGTGTAGCCAATACCCTCTATCACGACCGGCCCGAAGATTTGCTGTTCTACCTGCTGACACTCGGTATTCAGGTAAACCTGCGCGCCATTCTGGACGCCCTGGCCACCCGCTACGACCTGGACGAGAGCCGGTTGTGGCGCGTTCTGCGCGACAGCCTGGAGCGAACCATCGATCAGGTCCCGTTCGATGAGCGGGCCCGGGCACTGTTGCGGCGCGAATGTTTCGAGGCCGACCGCTGGCCGCTGAAACTACTGATCCGGCCCATGCTGGAGCGGGCCGGCGGGCCCGGCAGCATGCCCTTCGGCAAGGGTGGGGTGGCGAACCCGCTCAAGCGACTGGGTGGTTCACCGGAAACGAAGCTACTGAATGCGACATCGGCCCGGGAAACTCTGGCCTGATTGGGCATATGCATTTGATAAATAAAATGAAAATCATTATTGTTCGCGTAATTTCAAGCAACGCAAAGGAAAAACCGATGCAAGCAAACTCGAACCGTTCACTCTGGCTGACTCTGATCACCGCCTGTCTGATGTGTCTATCCGTTCTCGCGCCGGTCCAGGCGGCCGACGATGTCCGTCGCATCGAGCACGCCCTCGGTGTCACCGAAATTCAGGGGACACCGCAGCGCATTGTCACCCTGTACCAGGGCGCCAACGACACCGCCGTCGCACTGGGCGTCATGCCGGTCGGCGTGGTCGATTCCTGGGTTCAGAAACCCATGTATCACTATCTGCGGGACGACCTGGCCGATGTGCCGCATGTCGGTCTGGAGACCCAGCCGAACCTGGAGGAGATCGCCAAGCTGAACCCGGACCTGATCATCGCCAACAAGGCCCGGCACCAGGAAGTGTATTCCCAACTGTCGCAGATCGCGCCGACCGTGGCCGAAGCAACCGTCTTCGACTTCAAAGGCACGGTGAAATTGATGGGCGAAGCGCTCAACAAACAGGCCGAAGCCGATCAACTGCTGAACGACTGGGATCAACGCGTCGCCACACTGCAAAACGAGTTGAAAGCAAGCATGGGTGACAACTGGCCGGTCAGCGTGGCCGTGACCAACATCCGCAACGACCACCTGCGGGTGTATCTGGAAGAGAGCTTCGCCGGCACCGTACTGCACGATCTCGGATTCGAGTTCCCGAACCTGTCCTCGCAACGCACCTGGGGCGTGAAACTGAACAGCAAGGAAACCATCCCGAGCATGAACGCCGATGTCATGTTCATCATCTTCCAGTCCCAGGACGGCTCCGTGCACGAGAATTTCGAAGCCTGGTCCAGCCATCCGCTGTGGCAGAACCTCGACGCCGCCAAGAACGAACGCATCTACGACGTCGACCTGGTGGCCTGGCTCATGTCCGGCGGCATCATCGGCGCCAACAACATGATGGACCAGCTCTATACCCACTTCGATATCCAGGGCTGATCCGTAGGGTGGGCATTGCCCTCCATCGGACGGAATGTAACCACCAAGCGATTCCACCGGCACCGGCGACCGGTTTCGATGGATGGTTTCGTGGGTGATTATCCTTCCATGGTGGGCGGTGCCCACCCTACGGCTGTTTCCATAATTCGAATAAATGGCGTGCCTCTTAATGCCCACCAACACCGACTCCCTTATCGCATCCTACGAATCCATCGCCACCTCAACCCTCGGCCACCTGACCGATGACGGCTACCTCGCCGGCATCACCGCCCAAACCCGAACACAGCGACTGCTCGGTCGCGCGCGTACGGTCCGACTTCCGCCGGGCGACGGCACGCCCATTCGACAGGCACTGATCCAGTCGCAACCGGGCGACGTGCTTGTCATCGATATGGGGGATGAAACCCACCGCGCGTGTTGGGGTGAACTGCGTACCCTGGCGGCATTGAATAAAGGCTTGGCCGGCATCGTGACCAACGGCTGCGTGACGGATATCCAGGCGGTGAATGACCTGTCGTTCCCGGCATTCGCATCGGGCATCAGCCCGATTACGACTCGGGCATTGGGCGGGGAGGGCAGTCTGGACGAACCGATCGTTCTGGCCGGTGTGACGGTATCTTCAGGCGATGTGATCCTGGGGGATGAAGATGGCCTGTTTGCCTGTTCACCCCGGTCCGCTGAGCATTGGATAAATGCCTTGCTCGAACGACAGGAATGGGAAGCCGGACGGCGCCACGAACTGGGGCTGATAAAGGCGTAAGCGACCGGCGGCCGCCCTTACCGACTTCAACAATGCGTCAGAACAACCTTGCCGAACGGGCTGGACTGCTCCTGATAGTGACAGGCCTGCTGCACCAGTTGCCAGGGGAATATCCGATCAACCACAGGCTCAAGGTCACCCTGTTCGACACGGGTCGTGAGTCGGGCCAGTTCATCCGCCTCGGGTCGCACAAAGGTGTAGTCGTGACGGACACCGGACAGGGTTCGGCCTCCGGTAAACCGATGGCACACGCCGCGCACTGACACCAGGTTATCGATCACGCGACCACCTGTGCGCACCAAGGTCCGCTTTTCAGGCCAAGTCAGACGGTTGGCGACGTCAAATACGGCATCGAATTCGGTCGGCCAGTGCCGAACCGGTATCTCGGCATAGTCTATTACGTTGTCCGCGCCTAAGTGCTTCAAGTGGCCATGATGTTTTCGACTGGCCGTCGCTGTCACTCTGATGCCCTGGTGCACAGCCATCTGAACAGCCAGGCTGCCGACCCCGCCACTCGCACCATTGATGAGCATCGACATACCCCGGCTTAAACGGGCCTTGGACACCCCCTGCCAGGCGGTCAATCCGGCGACCGGCAAGGCAGCCGCCTGCTCGAACGACAAAATACTCGGTTTTCGAACCAGAGTGTCGGCCCGGGTCACCGCATACTCGGCCCAGGTGCCGCAGGCCGTAAAGCCATGCCATGCGGGCCGGGAAGCGGCGTCGAAAAAACCGAATACCTCTTCTCCCTCGGACCAGCCTTCAACCCCGGGACCGACCCGATCAATCACACCGGCGGCATCATTGCCAGGAACCAGTGGTTGGCGCCGAATGGACATCGCTTTCAATTGTCCTTCCCGAGTGGCCTGATCCAGCGGGTTTAAAGCACTTGCCATTACCCTGACCCGAACCTGCCCTACATCCGGCTCGGGCCTGGGAAGATCGTCTTTCCAGACCAGGCGTTCCGGTCCGCCATATCCCTGTAATTCAATTCCCTGCATGCGTAATTCATTTCCAGTGACCATTTCAGGCTCCATGTGTACACTTGGTTGACATAGTTCCGGTTAATCTCTTTTATGTCAACCAAGTTTACAAGTGAAAGCCTGTCGCTCCCCCTGGCCCGTGAAACCGCGGCACTGACCGAGCGGATCATGGCTCGTCTGTGTCACCAGCTGTCCGACCAGGGGTTTGAAATGATTACTCCGTCTGCGCTGATCTTTCTCAGCAAGCTCGATTGCTCGGATGCCATCGCCTCCGTGCTCGCGCGGGAACTGGGCGTGTCCCGGCAACGCATTGCCAAAACGGTCAAAGACATGAAACAGGCCGGTTATGTTGAACAGGAGGTCGGTATCGGCAAACGAAAGAGTCTGAGCCTGACGGAAAAAGGACGCCGGGTAACGCTCAGCGCACGACGCCTGTTTTCGGAGCTGGATCAGGCCATTGTCAGCACCGATCCATCCATCCGGCTTAGCGAAACACTGGAAAGCGTTCGCCAGTTGGACGCAGTAATGGCTGACCTGAATGCCAAAGACCAGATCAGTTGAGACACCAAGGGCGGGATAGCGTTTCGGTTATCGCGTCCAGAGCCGCCTCAACCGAAACGCATTGCCAGAGACAGGAAGAAGGCGGGGGAACACCGCGTATTCAATTGCTCCGTTAAGCGGTCGTCACATATTTCAACACCTCCACCACCTGGGCCGGTGTTTGCGCCCAGGCCATGGCCGCCGCGTCCACTTCTTTCAACGGGTGAACAATGTCCTCGTCGTGCAGGGTGATGTAGGGCGTGCCCAGGGCGGCGCAATAACCGGCGTCGAAGGCCGCGTTCCACTGCTTGTACTTGTCGCCGAAGCGGATGACGGCGATGTCGCACTGCTCAATGTAGGTCTGGATCCGAATGGCATTCACCTTGGCGGACTGATGGTCGCGCCAGAAATTGTTCTCCGGCTTGCCCAGTACATCGCCCGCAGCGTCGCTGGATTCGTGGTGGGTGACCGGCGAGACGAACTCCACTGGCAGATTGGCTTCCTCGGCGGCGCTTTGAATCTGTTCGCGCCAGTCGGTGTGAATTTCACCGGACAAATAAACGGTCCACAGCATGATTTGGACTCCCTGGAAGAGGATGGGGGACGACCGCACGGGGTCGTCGTTTCGATGTTCTGTCATTGTCCACCTTTGACAGCCGGCCGCAAGGGGCGTATTCCTACCCATCCTCGGCGCTGACCGATAGGACGTTTGAGTTGTTTCAAGACAATCCAAGGCCAGGCGGGTGAGACTTGTACTGTTACAAAGGAGATCGCTGTGAAACCCAAAGTTATTAATTTTTCGGACAAACTGGGCTTGTTCAATGAACATTGGTCGCCCAAGGTCATCGCGGAGATGAACGACTATCAATTCAAGGTCGTCAAGCTGGAAGGGGACTTTGTTTGGCACAGCCATGACGATACCGACGAGACTTTTGTCGTGTTGGATGGCCAGCTGCGCATTGATTTCCGGGACGGACCGGTCTTTCTGTCGGAAGGTGAAATGTGCGTGATTCCCAAGGGCGTGGAGCACAAGCCATTCGCCGAACATGAAGTGAAGGCTTTATTAATTGAACCAAAAGGCGTCGCCAACACCGGTGACGAAGAAGTAACCGAATTGACGGCGGAAGACGATGTCTGGATATAGCCCGGTTCAAGGCTCACCGTCGCCCCGGTAACCCTGGAGGAAACCATGTTCGATGCCCAGACAATGGCTTTTCTGGCCGTGGCCGCCGCCCTGGCGATAACCCCGGGCGCCGATACGTTATTGGTGATCAAAAACAGTGTCCGGGCGGGCAGTCGGGCCGGCTGGGCGACCACCTGGGGAATACTGGCCGGTGTCATGGCGCATGCGCTTCTGTCGGCATTGGGGTTGTCGGTCATCCTGGCTCAGTCGGATCGACTGTTCTTTGTGATCAAGAGCCTGGGAGCTGTCTATCTGGTCTGGTTGGGGTGCAAGGCATTGTGGCAGTCGTCCCGGCCGTTACCGCATGCTGATCCCAATTCCGTACAGCTACCGGCGACAGCGGCCTTTCGGGAAGGGTTACTGACCAACGTACTGAACCCCAAAGTGGCGATTTTCTACATCGCCTTCCTGCCCCAATTCATCAGCGTGGGCGACCCGGTATTGGCGAAGTCGATTCTGCTGGCCAGCATTCACAATGGCTTCAGCCTGATCTGGCTGGGCGGATTGGTGTGGGCCTTGTCGCGCGGCCAACACTGGTTTCAACGGTCCGGAGTGCAGAAGGCGCTTGCGCGCGTGTCGGGAACGCTATTGGTTGGTATGGGCGTGAAGCTGTTTCTGACAGAACGTTGAGTTCTCATTGGTGGCGTTGTCTGTAGGCTAGCGCCGGCGGCCGGGTAGTCCTATACGGGGATGTGGGCCGCCAGGACGGCGGCCGTCAAGCCCCCATGGACGGGTTCACGGCGACCCCGAATAGGACTACCCGGCCGCCGGTGCGGGTTTAGCCACAATAGTGCAATTTCTTACCAGTTCAAAGTGTCGAACACATTGGCCGACATGCTCTTGCCGTCACCGCCTCGGATGACTTTCATGTCGTCCCAGTACCACCAGCTCCAATAGTTGTTCTCCGCGAAATCCACGGTCAAACCATTGAAATTCCGGTTGTTCACCACCGGCACCATCGTGCCCGAGGTCTGGTTGGACATGGTGTCGGAATGGTTGCTGTCCTCGCCCATGATGATCGGGAAATGATTGTACAGCAGACCCGAGGGCGACTTCGCAACGTAATCGATCTCGCCGGACATCTCGATGTTCGACGAACACGAATCCAGCGACTCCTGCAACACCGAACCGCAGGCACTGTGCAACGGCACGACACTGTCATCCTTGCCCAGAATAAACGGCTTGCTGGCACCCAGGTATTCAGAGCCGGCACCGACCATGCGCAGTCGCGGCACAGCGCTGTTATCGGTCGCGATGCTCCGCGCCACCGCCGGCTGCAAATCACGTACCACACCCAGTTCGCTCGGGCTGACATTCGTGTCGAGGAACCAGTTCACCACCGACGTGGCCGCGTTGCTGAAAATGTTGTCGCTCTCCACAACTGAAACGCCCAAGTCCGCCAGTTCCGTACCGCCACCGGCACCGGCGATGTCGAGTACCGTCAGCACCTTAACCCGGTCCGGACCGTAACCCCACTGCCACAGCCAACCGTTCAGATTGCGCAGCATGTACCGCGTCACCAGATCGCCGGTCGAGTGAGTGACGAAGACGCAACCGTTCAGGCAGGTACCGTTGTCGGCGAGGCTCTTCACCTGGTTGCGAATGTCATCGGCGATGCCGTCGCGTATGCGCTCGCCGCTGGACCAGTGCATCACCACTTCCGCGCGGTGCAGCCAGTATTCCTGCCAATACTCGGTGGCGTTCTGTTGCAGTGTCGACGTATCGGGATAAGTGCCCAGATGCTGGTATTGAAAACCGTGCACCAACACAACCGGTTTGCCGTTCAGCGTCGCCTGGGCGGCCAGGCTGAACAAACCGATCAGCAGCATCAGAGCGGTCCGACGCATCGGTAAGTGGGTCAGAGTCTTTCTGAATGTCATGATTCATTGCCCTTTGTTTTGTTGTTGTTGTCGTCACCCGACTCTATGCATCGGGTGTCCACGGGCGCTATCCCTGCGCGTTGCACCCACCGTTTGGCCGGTGGGGATTGGCGAACCGGTAAATCGGCTCGCTCAATTCGGGGAATCGGTACCGCCCAGACTCTCCAGAAAATCGAGTCGTTGTTGGGCCAGAGTGTCGGTCCAGGTGCTGTCGGCGTAGTCATTCAGCGGAAAACCGGTTACCGCGTACTCCGACCGTCGTGCCTGGCCGAATCGATCCGGCAGCGCATCGCCGCCCAGCCGTTCCACCTGAACATCACGCAGAACATAAGGGCCCGCATCGTTCAGATGCCGAAAGATCGCGCCCGAGGCGCGCAGTGTGAGCGGCGGGTGGTTCGGCGTCAGTGGCCCTTCGGTTTGCAAGTGGATCAACGGGGATCCGTCCTTGCTGTAGAGGTTGGCCTGAACGAAGTAGTAACCCGGAAAGTCGGTTTCGATCGCGAGCGGGATGGTCAGGAATTCACCCTCGACCCGAGAGGCACCGACACCTTCCAACACCGCGACCGGCGTCTCGTAACGAAAGGGCGCCACCACGGACAAGCGCTGTTCACCCACACGCGCTCGTACGGTCCATTGCAGCTCCATCGGCCAGTCTTGCCAGGCGTCGCTCAGGTCCACAGTTTGCGAGTGGTCGATGCGCGTGCCCGGGCCCACATGCAAGGGCAGTCGATACAGCTCATCGCCTTCGACGGTGGTCACCGTGGCCTGAACGTCGCTGATGAATGTGCCGCCACTGGTGGACAGATCCAGCGTCAATTGTTGACGGTCGCCCTTGAAGTACCGGTACTGGTCCAAGGTCACATTGGCCTGGTAGGTGCCGCCGTTTGGCGTCGGGAACGGCAGGCTGACGGTCTGGGGTTGATGCGGTTTATAACGCAGCAACTCGGCCGGGGATTCAATCGGTTGCGAAAAGGTGGGGAAACGATTTTGTTCGGCATAGGCCGCCGCGACCTGTTGCAAGGGTTGCTGCAGCATCTGCTCGAAATCGGGCTCATTGGCCGGCGCTGTGTCCGTCGAGGACGAACCGTCACGGTCCGCGCGAGTCAGCGGCTGTGACTCACGATCATCGGCCACAGGCTCGGGTGAAGCAGCCGGAGAGCGGGACGATGATCGACTTGTACGAACCGTTTCTTCGGGGTCGGCATCGACGGCCCTATTCGACACTTGCAACGTCGGGTCGCTCTCGGGTGTCGGGCGCAGAGCCGCCAGGCCGAGCACAGCGGTGGATATGACCACGGCTGAAGCCAGCAGTATCAATAGACGTTTCATGGCACTCGTTGTTGTTTTTGTTTGAGTAATTTTTGTACGTCGCGAGTCAATCTAGGGGAGGGTCAAGCGGGCGTCCATGTGAACCGGTGGTTAGCACCGCTTTGTGTCTTTGTCGTCAGCAGTGATCGGGAGGGGAGATGATTCTTGAGGGGCCTTCAAAAGTGGTGGGGCGATTCAACCCTCGCCCCGGATAAACGCCAGCCGCCCGTTGTTGTCGGTGATCGGCCGGGCGCCGTTGTCGGTCACGACCACGGTATCGCTCAGGCCAATGCCCCAGTGTCCCGGCCAGCGCAGGCACAACGGCAGGTGGAATACCATGCCCGGCTCAAAACACCGGTCCTGATCGAGAGCGATGTATCCGGTACCCTCGACCCAGCTGGGCGGAAAGCCCGCACCCACGGCGTAGCCGTAAACGCCCGAGAAAAACAGCCGGTCCCTGTGCTCGTCCAGAAGGGCAACGGCCGCCTTGGCGGCTTCGGCGAACGACTGACCGGGTTGCATCTCGCGCGTCAGAGTCTCGAACAAGCGGCGACACAGATCGGCCACGTCCATCATCGCCCGGCTGGGCGTGCCGACCACGGCGGTTTTCATCATCGGGGCCGTATAGCGCAGATAGGCCGCGCCGAATTCGAGGAACACCGGATCGCCTTCCTCAATGACATAACGTTGATGGTTCATGTGGATCACGCTGCTGCGCTGACCGGCGGTAACAATCGGCTGTATGCTCATAAACTCGCTGCCGGCATTGAGCATGGCCTCGGCGCCCGCCGCCGCGACGGCGTTATCGGTGATGCCGGGACCCAACACATCGAGCGCGGCCTGGATGCCCGCAGCCGTGATGCGGGCACTCACCTCCAGGCAATCGAGTTCCGACGCTGTCTTGATCAGCCGAACTCCATCGATCACGTCGCCGGCCGGTTGAAAACGCCCGGTACCGAGTCGCTGTTGCAACTCGTTCCACAACCCGGGCCGCACCGTCGGGCTCCACAAATCGATGCCGATGGTGTTGAACGGCGCCAATGCATCACACAGCGGTTCGACAACCGTGCCGACCCCTTCCCACCGGTAACCGATCACCTCGTCGACCCAGGCGGTGACCACAGCCGGACCGGTTTCGATCGAGGGCACTTGCAGAACCGTGCCTTGAGGGGAAAACACGAGGGCGACGTGAACGGAGACCTCGAAGGTGTTGTAACCGGTCAGGTAGTAGACATCACCCGGATCGGTGACCAGCAGGGCATCGACCCCGACCGATTCCATGGCCGCCAGGACGCGAGCGCGTCGCTGCCGGTATTCCTCGGGCGGAAATGCCAGTTCTTCGGCGTGGAGGGTTTGGTCGAGAGCGTGGCGATAGGCTTCGTGATCCATGGCGACGTCCTTTTCTCAGGATGACCGGGGTCGCGCACGGCGTGCGCTCCTACAAGGTAGCACACGCCACCCCACCCGTAGGAGCGCACGCCGTGCGCGACCCACAACGTTCAAACCAACACCGTCAGCCCCACCCGTAGGAGCACACGCCGTGCGCGACCCACAACGTTCAGGCCAACACCGTCCGCCTCACCTGTAGGAGCGCACTCCGTGCGCGACAAATAACACTCAGGCCAGCACCGTCCGCTCAACCACCCAATACGCCGCGATCACCGCAATCACCAACGACGCCGGATTGGTAATGTACGACCGATACCAGGTCTTGTTCCGGAACCAGATGCCCACCGCCAGGAAGCACAAAGCAATGACACTGAGCTGACCCAGTTCCACACCCACATTGAACGCCACCAGGCCGGTCACGAAATGCGATGGACTGAGGCCGATCTCGGTCAGCACACCGGCGAAGCCGAGGCCGTGCAACAGTCCGAAGCCGAACACCACGAACGGTCGCCATTTCGTCATGTCCTTCGACCAGATGTTTTCCACGGCGACGTAGACAATCGACAGGGCGATCAGCGGTTCGACGATGGACGGCGACAGGTTGACGATGCCCAGCATGCCGAGCGCGAGTGTCACAGTATGCGCCAGCGTGAAACTGGTGATTTGCCACAACAGCGGTGAAAGGCGGGTGCTCAGCAGGAAGAGGCCGACCACGAACAGGATGTGGTCCAGCCCCTTGGGCAGAATGTGTTCGTAACCGATGACCAGGTAATTGACGAAAATCTCGCCGGCACTCTGGGTGGCCCCGGTGATGTCGATCGACTCGGCCCGGTCCCCGGCCTGCAGATAGACGGTGTGGATTTCCTCACCTTGCGGACCGTTCACACGCAGGGCGTTGGCGCCGTAGGATTCGGCCCAGAACCAGCTCAGTTGGGCCGTGCCGGCCGGTATCTGGCCACTCAACCGAATCACCGAGTCCCGGGCCAGGTCCAGATCGCCCACCGGCGGGATATCGGCGCCCTCGACATTCGGAGTGAGGCGTTCACCGTCGGCCCTCAGGTCGATGTTCCGGACCAGGGTCGGTGCGAAGTCGTTGAACCGGGTGCTCAGTTCGGCCGGTGGCAGTGCGCGCAATTCGTTGTAGGTCGCCGCGTTCGGCGATTCGTCTGTGTCCGAATGTTCCGGGCTGATGTCGGCCATCAAGGCTTCCAGATTGACGCGAAGTTGCAGGTTATAAGTCTCGTCCTCCTGCACGGTCAGATCGATGATGGCCGGGCGGATTTCATGGGCCTGAGCCGGCAAGAAGAGTAACAGGGCGGTCAGCGCCAGCAAGCCTTGAATGAACCCGGGTCGGATACGGAGATTCATGAATCGGTCCTTGTCGTTTGTTCTGAGGGATCCAGGCATGATTCCACAGTGCGGAGCCCGGATAAAGCGGTTGGATACGGGACAGGAGTTCGAAAGGATCACCGGGCATGCCCGGTAGTCCAGTAGGGTGGGCACCGCCCACCATGAATCAGCCACCACGAATACCGATACAGTGTCGATGGATCCGTCTGGCGGTCGAAAAACCGGCGCTGGTGGGCGGTGCCCACCCTACGAGGCAGGGTTCGCAGGCAAAAAAAGGGCGCCAAAGGCGCCCAAAGTGACTTGCTTACGTCAGTCGGGAATGTGACTGAAAGGCGGAAGCCTCTCGGGCTCCTCAGGCAAACTGCTCTTCCTCAGTAGAGCCGGTCAGGGCGGTCACGGAGGACGAGCCGCCTTGAATCACATTGGTCATGTCGTCGAAGTAGCCGGTGCCGACTTCCTGCTGGTGCGCGACAAAGGTGTAACCCTTCTCGGCATCGCGGAATTCCTGCTCCTGCAGTTCGACGTAGGCGCTCATGTCCTTGCGGGCATAGGCGTGCGCCAGGTTGAACATGGAGTTCCACATGTTGTGGATACCCGCCAGGGTGATGAACTGGAACTTGTAACCCATGGCCGACAGTTCGGTCTGGAACTTGGCGATGGTGGCGTCGTCCAGGTTCTTCTTCCAGTTGAAGGACGGGGAGCAGTTGTAGGCCAACAACTGATCCGGGTATTCCTTGCGGATGGCTTCGGCGAATTTACGGGCCTCGTCCAGATCCGGCTTGGCGGTTTCACACCACAGCAGGTCGGCGTAGGGCGCGTAGGCCAGACCGCGGGCGATGGCCTGGTCGATGCCGGCCTTGACCCGGTAGAAGCCTTCGGCCGTGCGCTCACCGGTCAGGAAGGGCGCGTCGTACGGGTCGTGGTCCGAGGTCATCAGGTCCGCCGCGTTGGCGTCGGTGCGGGCCAGCAGAATGGTCGGCACGCCTTCGACGTCCGCCGCCAGACGGGCCGCGGCCAGTTTCTGTACCGCTTCCTGGGTCGGCACCAGCACCTTGCCGCCCATGTGGCCGCACTTCTTAACGGAAGCCAACTGGTCTTCGAAGTGCACACCGGAGGCGCCGGCGCGGATCATGTTCTTCATCAGTTCGTAGGCGTTCAGCACGCCGCCGAAACCGGCTTCGGCGTCCGCGACGATGGGCGCGTAGTAGTCGATGTAGCCTTCATCTTCCGGGTTCTTGCCGGTTTTCCATTGGATCTGGTCGGCACGCTCGAAAGCATTGTTGATGCGGCGAACGACTGTCGGTACGGAGTCGACGGCGTAGAGCGACTGGTCCGGGTACATGGTCTCTGAGCTGTTGGCGTCCGCTGCGACCTGCCAGCCGGACAGGTAGATGGCCTGGATACCGGCCTTGACCTGCTGAACGGCCTGGCCGCCGGTCAGGGCGCCCATGGCGTTGACGAAATCTTTCTCCGGGCGGAACGCCGGGCGACCGCCTTCGTTGATCAGTTGCCACAGCTTCTCGGCGCCGCGGGTGGCGATGGTGTTATCGCGCTTCAGCGAGCCGCGCAGACGAACAACGTCTTCAGCGCTGTATTCGCGCTTGACGTTCTGCCAGCGCGGATTGATGTCCCAGTCTTTCTGGATGGCTTCGATTTCGGCCTGGCGATTGTATTGTCCGGTAGTCATGGCTCGTTCCTCTTATTGTGGTGGCGGTAGTCCGCTGTTGTTCTAATGGGCCGCCTTCGTGTTGTGCGCTGTGCGACCATGACTTCACCTTAATTCCGGACTCTGGATTTGACCAATTTATAGTTCTTATTTTCAGTATTCATTTGGTGAATGTAGCCTCGATCGGTATCATGGCGCCGAAAAGGCACTTGAGGACCCCGGATGCAACTGAGCCGAATCGACATGAACCTGCTGGTGTACCTGGACGTGCTGCTGCGCGAGCGCAGCGTGACGCGGGCGGCGGACCAGCTGGGCATCAGCCAGCCGGCGATGAGCAACGGCCTGCGCCGGTTGCGAACCCTGTTCGACGACCCGCTGCTGATCCGCACCAGCGAGGGCATGACGCCGACCGAACGGGCCCAGCAACTCGAACCCATGTTGCGCACCGTGCTGCAGGACATCGAACGCGCCATCCAGCCGCGTACCGATTTCGACGCGGTCGGCAGCAGCCGGGTGTTCCGCATCATGGTCAGCGACTACGCCGAATCGACGCTGATCCCGCCGCTGTTGCGCCGGCTGCGGGAAATGGCGCCGAACATCATTCTGGACCTGATGACGCCTTCGGACGTGAGCTTCCTGGACGTGGAACAGGGCAAGGTCGACATGGTCATCAACCGGTTCGACGACATCCCCCAATCCTTCCACCAGACCACCGTCTGGCGCGATGATTTCTGCTGCATGGTGAGTGTCGATAACCCCATCCTCGATAACTTCAGTCTGAAGAACTACCTCAAGGCCCAGCACGTCTGGGTGAGCAAGACCGGTTACGGCGTCGGGGTCGGCGTCAACCCGTCGGACGTGCAGCGCCTCGGCTGGGTCGACGAAGTACTCGGCCAGTTGGGCAGCAAACGGCGCATCACCGTGTTCACCCGGCATTATCAGGCCGCCATGTTGCTGGCGGAGCAGAACGACCTGGTGGTGACCATCCCGTCGCGGGCGGCCTTGTTGCAGTCGCACAATGACCGGTTGGCGGTGAAAGCGCCGCCGTTCGAGATTCCGCCCATTCAGTTGAAGATGGTGTGGAGCCCGCTGTTGCATCACGACCCCGCGCACCGGTGGATGCGGAGGTTGATTAATGAAGTGGCGGAGGAGGTGCCGGCGCCGGAGTTTTAGTAGGACCACACCAAACTCGCGACCAACGCCATCAACAAAATCGCACTGATGCCCTGCCACAAGAGCACCGGGTTCCGCTCCGCCAGCGGCAAACTCTGATCCGGCATTAACCTCGGGTTGGGCGTTTTCAAATCGCCCACCCATTCGGAAAAACTCTCGTACCGCCGCCGTGGGTCCAATTGCAGCGCCTTCCGTAACGCCCCATCCAGCCAAACCGGCACCAGCGGGTTGAGCTCGTAGGCCGGCGTGTAGGTCAATCGGGCGAACGACGCCGGCGACGCGGCGTTTTCATACTTCTCACCGTAAGGGTGCTTCCCGGTCAACATTTCATAGGCCACCAGGGCCACGGAAAACTGCTCCGACCGTTCCGACCCCCTACCGGTCAACGCGTATTCCGGAGCGCTGTAGCGCGCCGTCCCCAAAGCGCGTTCGCGTTCGATCGGTACCTGGATTTCTTGAATCCCCGGAATCCAGCACGAGCCGAAATCGACCAGGGTGACGTGGTCGTCGTTGTCGATCAGCAGGTTGTCCGGCTTGATGTCCTGGTGCAGCGTTTCCTTGCGGTGCAACGCCCGCACGGCTTTGACGATGTGCTCGACGATGGCGACCACGCGGTTGATGTCCGGTCGGGTGTGGTCGCGAATCCACTGCGACAGCGGCACGCCGGGCACGTATTCGGTCAGGTAGTAGAGGCGGGACGGCGCCTGCTCCGGGTCGACCTTGCGCACCACATTCGGGCTTTGAATGCGCGCGGCGATCCACTCTTCGAGCAGGAAGCGTTCGATGTAGGCCGGGTCGTCGTCGAAATTGACCGAAGGGGTTTTCATCACCAGATCCCGGTCCGGCCGGTCGGCATGGCGCACCCGATAGGTTTGACTGCGGGTGCTTTCGTGCAGGATCTGCTCGACGGTGTAGCCATCGATCGATTGCCCCACCGACAGCGGTGGGGGAAAAGGCAGGCGACTGAGCGATTCGAATTGAGACCGGTCATCGAGCCCGAGGCTGTCGACCCGAATCAATTGGCAACTGAGGTTATCATCGCTGCCGCGAGTCAGTGCGGTCTGCATCAGTTCGGACGCGCAGCCGTGCAGGGGTTCCGGAAGGCCCGCCAGCCAGTCGGTTAACTCGGTGTGCGCGATCACATCGTGAATGCCGTCCGTGGTCAGCAGGAACAGATCCCCGGCTTCCAGATCGAGCACGCGGTAGTCGATTTCCAGGTTCATCGTCATGCCCATGGCGCGGGCCAGATAGGTAAGGTCCCTGCGGACCCGAACCTGGTGGTCGGTCGTCAGTTGTTCCAGCGAACCCTGGCGCAGCCGGTACACCCGGCTGTCGCCGACATGGAACAAATGCGCCTGGGTGGACTTCAAAATCAGCGTCGACAGGGTGGTGATGTAACCGCCCTCGTCGGCCGAGCGTTGGCCCTGGCTGCACAGCCATTGGTTCAACGCCATCAGCACCTTATGGGCCGAGTGTTTGACGGTCCAGGAATCCGGCGTGCAGTAGTAGTCGCTGAGAAAACCGGTGACGCAGGCTTCGCTCGCCTCTTTGCCGGCGGTCGCGGCGCTGACCCCGTCGGCGATAACGGCGCAAGCCCCTTTCAGGGCAAGCGCATCGTCGTCCGGAATGCGGATGCCGATGCAGTCCTCGTTGCGCGGTTTCACGCCCCGGTTCGACGCCTGGTCGACCGACAGCCGCAAACGGTTCCCCAGTACCATGAAATTCAGCCAACCTCGATCAGTTGCACGCGCCCGTCTTCGGTGACCTCGGTCATGTGGCCCTTGGGTTCCTCCAGGAACTGAACCGCCACCAGACACAGCGCCGCCGCACCGGCGATGGCGAGGAAAAAGGTCGAGGCGTCGACGAACGAATACATGGTCAGGAACATCACACCCCCGACATTACCATAGGCGCCGACCATACCGGCGATTTGCCCGGTCATGCGGCGCTGAATCAGCGGCACCATGGCGAACACGGCGCCTTCACCGGCCTGCACGCAAAACGAGCAGCACATGACCGCCAGCACCGCCACCGGAATCGCCCAGGCGGTATCGATCTGACTCAGCACACAATAACCGATGGCCAGACCGCCGATCAGAATGGTCAGCGTTTTCTTGCGCCCGAACTTGTCTGACAGCAAACCGCCGCCGGGACGCGCCAGCAGATTCATCACCGCGAACGCACCGCCGAGTAGACCGGCCAGTACGGGCGAGACTGCAAAGGTTTCCATAAAGAACGCCGGCAGCATGGAAACCACAGCCAGTTCGGAACCGAAGGTCACGAAATAGGCCCAGTCGAGCACGGCTACCTGCTTGAACCGATAGCGCTGCATCTCGGGCACACCGTCGCGCAGCGAATCCTTGTTGACGCGATAGATCTGGCTGAGCTGCAGACCGAACAACGCCACCAAACCAAGATACAGCCAGATCGCCGTGGTCTGGGTCAGCAGGCCGACACTGGCGGAAGACAGCTTCCAGGTCAGCAACGACAACGCGACGTACATCGGCAGGTTCATGGCGATGTAGAACCAGAAATCCTTCCAGGTCGAGACTTCCAGCCCACCGCTTTTCTTCGGCTTGAAATAGGTCGACCCCTTCGGCGTGTTGCGCACCTGCCTGTAGAACACGACGCTGTAAATCAGCGCGATCACGCCGGTGGTGGCGATGGCGTAACGCCAACCCTCGTCACCGCCGTACACGTAAGCGGCGAGCGCCGGCACCGTCCAGGCCGCGGCCGCGGAACCGAAGTTCCCCCAGCCGCCGTACACGCCCTCGGCCACACCGACCGTCTTGGCCGGAAACCACTCGCCGACCAGGCGAATACCGATGACAAACCCGGCCCCGATAAACCCGCACAAAAAGCGGAACAAGGCCAACTGCTCGTAACTGGTCGAGAACGCAAACCCCCAACACAGCAATGCCGACACGGCCAATAACAAACTGAACACCGCACGCGGACCGAACCGGTCGACCAGCATGCCAATGACAATGCGCGCCGGAATGGTCAAGGCCACATTCAGGGTCAGCAGCGCTTTCCATTGATCGTTGGTGAGATTGAACGCCTCGACGATGAACGGCTTCATCGGCGCGTGGGAAAACCACATCACAAAGGTCAGGAAAAAGGCGAACCAGGTGAAATGCAATGTACGTATGGGCGCTTGCGACAACGCAAACACATTCATCCGATCGGAAGACATGGATTCCTCGCTCTGAAAAATAGTGGACACAATCAGGGGAAAAAGGCCCGGCGTTGGGCACAGATGTAGGCAGGTGTGGCCCGACGTATCTCAAGTTTCGTGCCAGGGTGGGGTAGGGCATTGGGGGGTGAGGGATTAACCCGCAGTGTGGCGGTGGTTTTGGTGGGGTGAGTCTGTGAATGTGTTGGGAAATGGTGGACGGGTCGGGCGATTCGAATGCACCAATGTGTGCCGAAACAGAAGCCCCCAACCGAAGCGTTGCACCATACTGGTTCCAGGCTGGCACCACCTGTAGGGCAGAAGAGGTGGAGCCGATATCTGCCGTGGGTAGAATACCGGACCTAAGTATCCGCCATTGCCACCGTATAAACGGCAGATGTCGCTGTCGCTCTTCTGCCCTACTTTATTGCCCTACATTTCACACCAAAATCATGAGATACTGCGCATAACTTGACCGAACGACCAGGAATTTCGCTCATTCAGCATTCACAACCTGAATACTGACTATCACAACGATAAATTAGCGAAATTTCGCTGAAATCCCTAAACTCGGACTCGACAAGAATAACGAGGTCGGCCATTTTTCATTCGAAACGGTCGTCCCAGCCGAACCGAAGAGGCCTATCCCTATGACAGAACGGACCCAAGAAGGCGGCTTGCAGATCGCCTCCTCCCTGCATCGACTGATCAACGACGAAATCGCCCCGGGCACCGGCATCTCCCCGGCGCATTTCTGGCAACAGTTGGAAGCCATCCTGACCGACCTGGCGCCGCGCAACGAACAACTGCTGCGCCATCGCGACACGCTTCAGGCCAAAATCGATGCCTGGCATTCCGAACGCTCGGGCGAGCCGCACGACGCGGCCGCCTACAAAACCTTCCTGGAAGAGATCGGTTATCTCATTCCCGAAGGCGACGACTTCACCATCACCACTGAAAACGTCGATACCGAAATCGCCGAACAGGCCGGTCCGCAGCTGGTAGTGCCGGTCAAGAACGCCCGGTTCGCACTGAACGCGGCCAACGCCCGCTGGGGCAGCCTGTACGATGCCCTCTACGGCACCGATGCGATTCCCGAGACCGACGGCGCCGAAAAAGGCTCCGGCTACAACCCCGTGCGCGGCGAGAAGGTTATCGCCTTCGCCCGCCAACATTTGGACCAGGCCGCACCGCTGGCCGATGGCTCCCACGTTCAGGCCCGGGCCTACCGCATTCGCGATGGCCTGCTGAGCGTCGAACTGACCGACGGCAGTGAAGTCGGCCTGGCGAAGCCGGAACAATGCATTGGCTACCAGGGCGATGCGGAACAACCTTCGGCCGTTCTGTTGAAGAACAACGGCCTGCACATCGAAATCCAGATCGACCGCGACAGCCCGATCGGCAAGACCGACGCCGCCGGCGTTAAGGACCTGCTGGTCGAAGCCGCTTTAACCACCATCATGGACTGCGAAGACTCCGTCGCCGCCGTCGATGCCGAAGACAAGGTCGAGGTGTATCGCAACTGGCTCGGCCTGATGAAGGGCGACCTGAGCGAAACCTTCGAGAAGGGCGGCAAAACCCTGACGCGTACCCTGCATGCGGACCGCGAATACACCGCCCCGAATGGCGAGACCGTCACGCTGCACGGCCGCAGCCTGATGTTCGTGCGCAACGTCGGCCACCTGATGACCACGCCCGCCATTCTGGACCAGCACGGCCGCGAAATTCCCGAAGGCATTCTCGACGGCATGGTCACCGTGCTGGCCGCGCTGCACGATCTGAAAGGCAACGGCAAGGTCAGCAACAGCCGCACCGGCAGCGTGTACATCGTTAAACCGAAGATGCACGGTCCCGAGGAAGTCACCTTCTCCGTCGAACTGTTCGAGCGCATCGAGCAGGCGCTGGGCTTGGCCGAGAACACCCTGAAAATCGGCATCATGGACGAAGAGCGCCGCACCACGGTCAACCTGAAAGAGTGCATCCGCGCGGCGAAAGCCCGCACCGTCTTCATTAATACCGGCTTCCTCGACCGCACCGGCGACGAGATCCACACCTCCATGCTGGCCGGTCCGATGATCCCGAAAGCCGAAATGAAACAGAGTGCCTGGATCGGCGCCTACGAAGACAACAACGTCGACGTCGGCCTGACCGCCGGCCTGCCGGGCAAGGCGCAAATCGGCAAAGGCATGTGGGCCATGCCGGACGAAATGGCCGCCATGCTGGAGCAGAAAAAAGGCCACCCGCTCTCCGGCGCCAACACCGCCTGGGTACCGTCGCCCAACGCCGCCGCCCTGCACAGCGTGCACTACCACCAGATCGATGTGGCCGAACGCCAGCAGGAACTGCGCAGTCGCGAACGCGCCAGCCTGGACGACATCCTCACCATCCCGCTGCTGACCGACCCGTCGCGCCTGTCGGCGGACGACATCCAGAAAGAACTGGACAACAACGCCCAGGGCATTCTAGGCTACGTCGTCCGCTGGATCGACCAGGGCGTCGGCTGCTCCAAAGTGCCGGACATCAACAACATCGGCCTGATGGAAGACCGCGCCACTCTGCGCATCTCCAGCCAGCACATGACCAACTGGTTGCACCACGGCCTGTGCAGTGAAGAGCAGGTCATCGAGACGCTTCAGCGCATGGCCAAGATCGTCGACCAGCAAAACGCCGGCGACCCGACCTACACCCCAATGGCGCCGAACTTCGACGACAGCGTCGCCTTCCAGGCCGCCAAAGCCCTGGTGCTAGAAGGCCGCGAGCAACCGAACGGTTACACCGAACCGTTGCTGCACGCCTACCGCCAAAAGGCCAAGGCGAAAGCCTAAGCCGAGGGTTAATACACCCTGTAGGGCAGAAGAGGCTCAGCCGATATCTGCCGGGGAAGCATACCAGGCCAATGGCCAACCCACCGCCTCGGTGTGCTCCAGTAGGGCAGAAGAGCGACAGCGTTATCTGCCGTGGGGAGTATATGTTGCCGTTGGATAGGCCATTGGCAGAGTATTCTCCCACGGCAGATATCGGCGTAGCCTCTTCTGCCCTACGGGTGGATATCGAGCCGGTGGATAGGCCGGTGGCTCGGTGTTCTTTCCTTGGCAGATAACGCTGTCGCCCGATGTGTCGGACCACTTCTGCCCTACGGTTTATCTCACTACCCACCGGCTAGGTATGCTACCTCCGACAAAAAACGCCTTCGGCTCATCCACCCTACAACCCCACGATTCAACACCCTCCCACCGATTATTAACAAACAGGACAAAGTGTATCCGCGCCTGATGAATGCGGATGGTCGCCGCATCCCTTAGACTCGGCGATTCCGATGTTTTGTTACCGATTCTCAAACCCATGCAGCTGTTCAACGACATTCGATTCGACAACCTGAAAGGCGACATCTTCGGCGGTCTGACGGCGGCGGTGGTCTCGTTGCCCATGGCGCTGGCCTTTGGTGTGGCCTCCGGTGCCGGCGCCGAAGCCGGTTTGTACGGGGCGGTGCTGGTCGGTATGTTCGCGGCCCTGTTCGGCGGCACCTCCACCCTGATCTCCGAACCCACCGGTCCGATGACGGTCGTGATGACGGCCGTACTCACCACCTTGATCGCCGACAACCCTGAAAACGGCAAGGCCATGGCCTTTACCGTGGTCATGATGGCGGGGGTGTTCCAGATCGTGCTCGGCACGCTCAAGCTCGGCAAATACATCACCATGATGCCTTACAGTGTCGTGTCCGGCTTTATGTCGGGCATAGGGATCATCCTGGTGATTCTGCAATTGGCGCCGTTCCTCGGCCACCCGAGTCCCGGCGGCGGGGTGACGGGCACGCTGGCGGCGTTGCCCGGCATGCTGATGTCGATCAAACCGGTCGAATTCATTCTGGGCGCGGTGACCCTGGGCATACTGTTCTTCGCGCCCAAACAATGGACACGCTACATCCCCGCTCAACTGATCGCCCTGATCGTGGGGACGCTGCTGTCCTTGACCGTGCTCGGCTTTTTCGAGATCCGTCGCATCGGTGAAATCGATCTGGGCCTGCCGTCGCTGATCGTGCCCACCTTCAGTTGGGCGCAATGGAACCAGATGATCGTCGACGCCCTGGTGCTGGGCACCCTCGGCTGCATCGACGCCCTGCTGACCGCCGTGATCGCCGACAGTCTCACCCGTCAGGAACACAAATCCGACAAGGAACTGGTGGGTCAGGGCATCGGTAACCTGGTCTCCGGCCTGTTCGGCGGGCTACCCGGCGCCGGCGCCACCATGGGCACCGTCGTCAACATCCAGACCGGGGCGCGTTCAGCGTTGTCCGGCGTGGTGCGGGCGCTGGTGTTGCTGGTCGTCGTTCTGTGGGCCGCCAAATTGACCGAAAGCATTCCGCTCGCGGTGTTAGCGGGCATCGCCGTGCGGGTGGGCATCAACATCCTGGACTGGAGTTTCATGAAACGCGCACACCGCGTCTCCTGGAACGCCACCCTCATCATGTACGGCGTGATGTTTCTCACCGTCTTCTTCGACCTGATCGTCGCTGTAGGCCTGGGCGTGTTCATCGCCAACGTCATCACCATCGAACGGCTCAGCCGCGAACAAACCCGCAACATCAAAACCATCACCGACTCCGACGACGCCATCGCCCTCGACAGCGAAGAAAAACACCTGCTCGACAACGCCCAGGGCAAACTGCTGTTGCTTTATTTGAGTGGCCCGATGATCTTCGGGGTATCGAAAGCCATCGCCCGGGAGCACACCGCCGTCATGAACTGCACCGCCATGGTGGTGGACATCAGCGACGTGCCATTGGTGGACGCAACCGTATCGCTGGCGATCGAAAACGCCCTCAAAGACGCCGTGGAAGCGGGCAAGGACATCTTCATCGTCCGCCCCGAACAGGAAACCTCCCGCTTCCTGGAAGGCGCCGGCGTCTACGACATCGTCCCGAAAGACCACATCTGCGCCTTCCGAGTAGAAGCGCTAAGACTGGCCGCCAACGCCATACGCAAAGCCTAATCGCCGTAAACCAAAAAGTAGGGCAGAAGAGGCTACGCCGATATCTGCCGCAGGGAGAATACTTTGCCAATGGCGAATCCAACGGCTCGGTAACCACCCGTAGGGCAGAAGAGCGACAGCGTTATCTGCCGTGGAAGAATACCGGGCCACCGGCCTATCCACCGGCCCGGTATCCACCCGTAGGGCAGAAGAGGCTACGCCGATATCTGCCGGGGGAGAATACCTTGCCAAAGGCGTATCCAATGGCAACTTATACTCCCCACGGCAGATAACGCTGTCGCCCGATGTGTCGGACCACTTCTGCCCTACTTTTCATCTCACTACCTATCGGCTCGGTTTCCTCCCCACGGCAGATATCGGCAAAGCCTCTTCTGCCCTACGGTTGGGTATCCTCCGCACGGCAGATAACGCCCCACAAACATCCCTACAACCGCTCCCCAAAAAACCGGGCAATCTTCTCCACCACCCCGTCATCCTTCAACACCCGATAATGCCCAAGCCCCCGGGTAAAATGCGTCTCCGCCCCGGTCCAATACCCGGCGGTCAATTCAAAATCCGCCCAATCGACTTCCTCATCCTCCCGATCGGCCACCAACAACCCGTTCGGTGTCAGGACCTGTCGCGCGAAGTCATGATTCAACCGATCCCAAATCGCCACCGGCTCCCCGAGCCAGGTCTCCGCGATCTCGATCGAATACGCCGTCAGTTCATGCTTGAACGCCCGCTTCACCCGGTCCGACAGTCCAATAAACCCACTGAACCGATCCACCATGGCCTCAATGTTCAACCCGGGCGACACCAGGGCCAGATACCCGGGCTGCAAACCCTGCTCCAACGCCTGCACCACCGTCTGACAGCCGATGGAGTGAGCGATTACTCCCGCCGGGCGGCCGAGCTGGTCCTGAATGGCGAGCAACACCTGCACGAACTCATACAAATGAGTCGACCGGCTCGGGTTCAGGCCGTGTCCGGGCAGGTCGAACAGGCACACCTGATACCCCGCCTCGACCAAAGGGCCGACCAACTGCCGGAACTGGCTGCCACTGCCACGCCAGCCGTGCACGCCCAGAATGACCGGTGCCGTAGGCGGCCCCCAGCAATGCAAATCAAGCCCCTCCGGACCAATGTGCATCGGAATGCGCCGGTCCGCGCTGTTCCAGAACGCCCGGGTGCGTTCACCCGGACGGCCGTGTACCGGCGTGAACCACATGCGGTTCAGCACCCGGCCGGCGCTGACTGGTGACACCCAACCCAGAACGTTCAGGGCCGAGCCGAGCGCGCGGTAGCGTTTGGGCATCGGGCGGCTTTGCCGGGTTCCGGTTTCGGGCGAGCGGGTCGACAGTTGGTCGTTCGTCGCGGTGCGGTGCAAGGTCATTCAAGGCTTCCTCTGCAATCTGTGACGGGTCGCAGTGTGCGCCTTGCCGACCGGAGCAGTAAGTGTCATATTTGACATCTTACTGGCGAAAAGGGTCATCCCATGAAAGTCGTGATTCTGCTGACGGACCGCTGCGCGGGCTCCCTGGCGGTCAGCCTGGTCGACGCGCTGATTACCGCGAACTACTGCCACATCAAGTCCGGCGCCGAAGAACCCTTGTTCGAATGGGTGCTGACCTCCATGGACGGAAAGCCCGTCATGCCGTTCAACGGCATCCCCCTGACGCCGGACTGTGCCATCGAAGCGGTCTACCGGGACGACAGCACCCCGGTGGAAGACCAGATCTGGGTTGTCCCGTCGATTTACGACGCCGTCTCCCGCCAGCACAAGATCGCCGACGCACTAGAGCGTCTGACACCGATGACCGAGGTCGTCCGCCATCACTACCAGCGCGGCGGCCTGCTGGCCAGCTGTTGCACCGGCTCCTTCCTGCTCGCCAGCGCCGGCATTCTGGACCACTACCCCGCGCTGATGCACTGGCGCAGCGAACTGAACTTCAAGCGGCTTTTCCCGCATCTGAAAATCGACACCCGCTCACCGCTGGTCGATTACGGACGCCTCGTCTGCACCACCGGCGGCGCCCAAAGCTGTCATCAACTGGTGATCCACCTGGTGGAGAAATTCCACAGCGACACCCTGGCGCTGGCCGTGGCGAAAATGCTCCAGGTCGACCGCTACCCGACGCCACCGGTGGTCTACGGCGTAACCGACGACGACCCGGGGCACAACGACGAGAAAGTGCGCATCGTCCAGGCCCGGTTCCGGGAAAACCTGCACAAGCCCATTTACATCGAGCACCTGGCCGAGGATTTGAACATCAGCGAACGACAACTCGTCCGCCGGTTCCGCCAGGCCACCGGCCTGTCACCGCTGAAATACTTGCAGAAAGAACGCCTGAAACGCGCCTGTCAGCTACTGGAAAACAGCCGTCTGACCTCGGCGCGTATCGCGCTGGAAGTGGGCTACCAGGACGAGAGCAACTTCCGCCGGTTGTTCAAGCGGGAACTGGGGATGACCATGGAGCATTATCGCAGCCAATTTGGCGGGGCGAGGGTGAGTGAGGAAAAGCTGAGTGAGGAAAAGCAACCGGCCCGTTTGTGAATTCCTAAAAAGGACAACGAAGGTCATGGATCACTCCCATTTATTGAGCGACCTCTAAGGTTTGTAAGGGTTTACCTTTCAGACAACACAGTCCGCGATTTTGTGCTTTACTTCAGGTAGAGCGTTGTTTTGATGGGCAATAGTGTGAATGTACAGTCAAAGGCTCTTAATTCAGTCGGTTATGTAATCCGATCGAGGTATGTATTCGGCGGGGCCGTGAATGCCTGAGCCGAATGCGCCCGATATCCGGCACACTCATGACGTGAATCGAAAGATGGGCTTTGTTCACCGTTTATGGTGGAGGTTCGTAACCGTTAACGGGTATTTGACCGAAGAGGATCCCGAATACCGTCGTCTTTACCTGATCAACGTCATGCTGCTGTTCACCTTGATGGTGACGGTCACCTTTACCCAGGTTCATCTATTCTGGACCGGTATCACCGCCCTGATGGCGTTGAACCTGATCGGTTTTGTGGCCACCCTCTCGGCGACCGTCTATTTGAGGGTCAGCCACAACCTTGAAAGAGTGGCCACCTTTCTGAATGCCATCGCTTTCGGAGGGTTGGCGACCTATCTCGTCTTCAGACAGGATTCCAACCAAGTATATTTATGGGCGGCCGCCTATTTCCCGTTTGCTTTTTTCCTGAAGGGCCGTCGTGTCGGTGGTTATTTCGCGGGTGCTTTTTATGTTCTGGTCGTGGCTGGTGCGACGGTGAATTTCACGCTGATCGACCCGGTACCCACAACGACGCTGATCCGTACACTGCTGAACATATCGACCAGCCTGCTCGCGGTCTGCGGTATGCTTTACTATTACGAAGCGACGCGGGCCGATGCAATTCAGCGGCTTTCGCGTGCCAGCGACGAGCTATTCACATTATCGACGACCGATGCGCTAACCGGGCTCTATAACCGCCGGTACTTCGACGATGTACTTCCGGTGATGCTAGCCAGAGCCCAGCGGGATGGCGAGCTACTGTGCATGCTGATTATCGATGCCGACTATTTCAAAGCCTATAACGATTACTACGGTCACCCTCAGGGCGACCAGGCGCTGAAAACCATTGCGAATGTCATGACCGATGCGCTCAAGCGGTCCAGCGACTTGGCGTTTCGGTTGGGTGGAGAGGAATTCGGCGCCTTGTATACCGTCAAGGAGCCCGACCAGGCGAAAACCCTGGCTGAACACATCCGAACAGATCTGGAACGCCAGGCCGTTCCTTCCCCGAAAAGTTCGCTGGGGAAACTGACGGTATCCATTGGCCTGCGGCTGTTCGATGGTTCGGTTGAGACCAGTGAGCTTTCGGCCTGGGACTTGGTGTCCGAGGCGGACCAGGCTTTGTATCGGGCGAAAAGCCAGGGCCGTAACCGAGTGGTTGTTTATCGGCCCGAATAAAGACTCAATCGACCGTGCATCGGAGCGTATTTCGCTTTGCGCAGCCTCATGGGCTGCGCGCGAGACGCTTGCTCAGGGTTTCGATGACCGTCACACCCACAAACCCGGTGAGTGCGCCCGTCAGGAAGGCCCCCGCCTCCGTACTCACGACAAAGACCGGCAGCGCGAGATAACCGACCCCCAATACCCCGGCGACATAGGCGATGATCGCTACCGCCAGGCCTTCAGCGATGCGGGCGCCGCCGGACCCGGACGTCGCTTGCTTGCTGAAACGCCTGGAATAGCCCCCAAGGGCGCCGCCGAACAGGGCGGCCAGCACCGGCCCAATGGGCCATTGTTGCCGAATGGTCAGGGTGTCCGAAAGCGGACCGGCGGTCACCCGTACGGTCGCATCCGTCATGCCGCGCGAGCGGAGGGTGAACTGTGCTTCACCGTCTTCCAGGGTAAGCGTGGAAGGGTCGGGCACGGCGGTGCCTGAGGTCACTTCAACGGTCGCGGTTTGACGGCCCGTCGTGGTTGCTGTGGAGCCGTCGGGCCGCAAGCGAAGCACCCGCACAAGCACTTCGTCCAGGCCGAGACCGGTCATTGCATCCCGGACCGGTCGCAACTCAATGCGGGGCATGGCGTCCAGCGGAAAGTCGATGTCGGTAATGGCTGAACGCAACTCCAGTACCGGTTGCTCGGTGGTGGGGAGAAACAGAAAATCCAGATGTTTTTCGTTCTCGATACCGGCGCGCTCAAGCGTGACGGCATCGAACGGCTCGGCGATCAGGCCCCGAAAACCGAATTGAACGGTGACGGGTTGTTGCAGCGCCGCGTTCTCGGGCAGGTTTTCGCCGCGCAACCCCAGCGACAGCCGCATTTTGTAGCGGTTCAAATCGTCCTGCCAGACCGCGGGCGTCGGGCTCGCCTCCAACGTGGGCTGAAACCAGCCTTCGGAGACGGACGAATCGGCCCCGTCAAACCGGGTAACGGCGACACCGCCCGGCAGATCAACCGCTTCCCGAGTCAACTTCAGGGAGACCGTTTCGGCCGGACGAACGATCACCTGAGTCTCCGGTCGGGTCCGATCCGCCAGGGAATAGGTGCCGTCGTTCTGTAACCGGGGAGACAAGGCTTCTCGAGAAATAGTACGACCCTGGAAGTCCGTGATATTGACCTCCAGCCCCTCGAAATCGGGCCGCTCGATGATCTGCTGCAATTGCGTTGCAACAGCCGGGTTGTCGATGGCCAGAGAGGGCCTGTTGATCAGGGTAGATTCCTCCGCCGACGCCGGTACCGAAAAAAGCGCGGGCAGGATGGCAATGATGAATCCGGGCAACAACCGCCACGCAACCGTTTCCACGACAATCCCTCCTGGACAGTGTTTGCGGGCAGTATAGCCGGGGTTGGCGAGGTCGCCACCTCGGTCCGTGATGGCGGGCTGGTTGCTCTGACTTGCGATTTGTAGGGGCTAAATCGGTTTCCTGAAAAATACTCGGTTAAAGCCGGCTTCGAGTCTGCGGTCGACCTCGATATATCCCATCCTGGTGTACATGGCCAGATTCTCGGTCATTACCTCATTGGTATACAGTTCCACGGCTTTGTACCCGGCATTCAAAGCGTGGTGCTCAACGTGCTCGATAAGCCGCTTTCCAACACCTTGGCCGCTGCACTCCGGCCTTACAGCAACACTCTCAAGGTGGAGATGGTCGCCTTTGGGGTAGAACACTACATAGCCTGCGAACTGTGAACCTAACGTTGCTACGTCTACATAGCCATTGGTGATCTGAATACCAAATTCGGCACTCATTGGTGCAGGTTCTCTATCCATGCGCTCGACATACTTCGCATACGCTTCGAGTGCGCAGTTTTGAATGTCCGGTAGATCGGTTGTTAGTGCTGGACGAATTTCAACTGTAGTCATGATCGAGTCTTCTTTCTGTTACTGTGGTTTGTACGATCTTGCCTATTTATTAGCTCTAACCAAGCCAAACCCGACCAGAATGGACAGAACACCCGCAGTTGTGGAGCCGATCAATATACGGGAGCCGAAGAACCACGTATTCCCTGAGACGGAACCCACCGTAATGTAATGCTGTACAATGATGGCCCCCAATATCACAAAGTAAGTGACTGGTACTGCAATCAGAAGCCAAGTAACAACTTTCACTTTTTGCTTCATGACATTCTATTTTGTGACTTTTTCTTAAGCATATAACGCGAGCAACAGTGGCCAAGCGAAGCGAGGTCCTGGCTCGCAGGGCTGAACTGCTTGCAATTGCTATTCATTCGTTTCTCTGACCTTTGCCTCACTTCCAGGCCATGACTTATATTGAGGAAGTCCGTCAGTAATTTCATACCATGAAGCCTTTGAGGCTGTGAATATATTTGCTTCAGGTTTCGACTCCACGCCCTCCAGAGCCCCTATTGCAATACCAATTACATTGGGCCTATCAGCGTAAGTACTATGGAGCGGAGACCCACAGACTTTACAAAAAAACTTGGTGACGTTTTCCGAGGATTTGAAAGTTGAAAGGCAATTCTCCCCGGAAAGCAATTTGAACTGCGAAACATCGATTGATGCCCTCGTCCTGAACGGGGCACCGTGCCATCGACGACATTTAGAACAGTGGCAATTGTAGACAGCACCCAGTTGCCCGGAAATTTCATATGAAACTGCTTCACAAAGACACTTCCCCTGGATGTTGCTCATGACACTGCTCCGAATGCATTACAGTTTATTCATCTTCAACTGCGCCTCTTATTCCGGCACATTGCTGTTGTGACGATATCATACAGAATTGACCTAGCCCAGTAACCACGGTACCTGCAGGCTTTTACAGGGCACTCCATAACCTGATATCGACTTGCATGGACACTCACTCTCAAGCTTGATGATCTGCTGCAATTGCATTGCAACAGCCGAGTTGTCAATGGCCAGAGAGGAGATCATGTGCCGAATATCGTGAAACTGAGACTTACATATACACCGTAGCCGAGCAAGAGCAGTGCTCCTTCGAGCCTGCTAAGCCGACTGCCCGTATATAGAAAAAGCAATAAAATCAGCGATGTCCCCAGCATTACCCATTGATCAAACTGAAGGATTCGCTCATGGACTGGAAGCGGCTGTAGCAACGCGGAAAATCCGAGTATTCCCAGGAGATTAAAAATGTTGCTGCCCAGGACATTACCGATAGCTACATCGGCATGCTTGCGGAATGCCGCGACAACTGAAATCGAAAGCTCGGGCAAAGACGTGCCAACCGCCACAAGGGTCAATCCAATCACAGCTTCTGAGACGCCAAGCGACTCGGCTATTCCCACGGCTCCTTTTAGTAGTACTTGTGAACCGGCTATCAGCAGGAACAAGCCCAACATAACCGCCATAACTATCCAGAGCGCTGTTCTTGGCAAAGAAGTAACTTCCTCCCCTTCAGCTATGTGTAGTCCTGCGGAAGGCGCCTCTCCCGAGCGTTCCGTCCAGTAGGCCCAAATCAAATAAGCGGCGAGCCCCGAGAGCAATATGGCAGCATCAGATGTTACCAAGTCATTACCACCGACAAGAACTAGAAACAAAATGCTTGCCGCGACAACTGTGACGCTGTCGCGTCGCAGTACGAGTGGCTTTACAGCGAGAGGCGTTATCAGTGCGCACAGGCCAAGAATCAGCAAGATGTTGCCTATATTGCTCCCTACGACGTTTCCGATGGCGATGTCGGGCCGCTCATTAAGAGCGGCATCGATTGAGACCACCAACTCCGGTGCAGACGTACCGAAACCGACGATCAATAAGCCGCTGAGCAGAGGTGAAATGCCCAGCCGATGTGCTGCGGCCAGAGATCCTCTGATCAGAGCCTCTCCACCACCTGTTAAAAGCAATACCCCAATAGCAACGAACAACAAGTTCAACATATTCTTTGGTTTCCGGTAACGAACTCAATAAAATGGTTGCATCAGTTTGGATGACCTCTCTTCGTATAGCGGCCGCGCTTAGCAAGGTCCTGCGTAAGAAGTGCCCCTTTCCCGGGATACCCATGCCAACACTTGAACCAAACCTGACTGCTCTGTCAATGTAGCGGGTTCTGTGGAAATATCAGGGGTGAGAAAAAGTAGTTGTCGACCGGTGAACGACTCCCTTCAAAGGCGTCGTCCTGACCCACCGATACCTCGACAATACCCGCGAGGAAGAGGTTGAACGGGAGGTGGTTACGCCTTCAGGGCGGATTCTCCGGAGTTTTCTTTTAAAATGGCTGTCCTGTCTGTTTTATTCAGCGAAACGAACGGCGGTCCCGATAAGGTATTTTCTCATCAGCCGCACGAAATCCATTTTTCAGTGCGATGCGGTTGTTCTTCCGAAACAGGATGCGGGCCTGTATCCAGCGTTCCCAGAACAGGGCTTTCCAGGTACCGGCCTGCCAGGTTTTATTGAACAGGACCTTCGCCGCCGAAATGGCATCCGGAGATTGATCCGCTATGGAGTTGGCCAAGGATTCGGCTTCAGCCATCGGGTCATCGGACAAACGGCTGACGAGGCTGAGCGCTTTAGCCTCGGTACCACTGAACTGCCGACCGGTCCAGGTCAGTTCCTGAGCGACATCGACAGAGGTGAGGCGAGACAAGGTGGCGGCGCCGCTCATGTCCGGTATCAACCCCCACTTGATCTCCATGATCGACAGATTGGCGTCAGGCCGGGCGATGCGGTAATCCGTAGCTAATATCAGTTGCATCGCGGCACCGAAACAGTTGCCGTGTATCACAGAGATCACCGGAACCGGCAAGTCGCGCCAGCATTGGTTGACGTGCTGAGCCGCATTGGCTTTCTTCCAGGGCCATTTCAGGAACAGGCGCGGGGCCATGGTCTTGCTCTCTGTCAGCGCTTTGAAATCGAGACCGGCACAAAAGGACTCACCCTGGCCACTGATAATGACGCACCGAATACGCCGATCACGCCGGATGCGGGAGGCGGTCGAGATGATGGCCTGGATCATCTCCATATTCAGGCCATTATGCTTTTCCGGTCGAGATAGGGTGACATAGGCAATGTGCCCTCGAATTTCCAGGGTTACCAGCGATGTGTCGATCATTCGGCGGGCCTCCGCGGTTAGCAGGTCGGTATGAGTTGAATGCAAGACTACCGGCACGCCTGCCGCACAGGAAGGATAGTGTGGAGAGTGATGTGCTGACGGTCGGGAATAGGGCGGTTTTAACCGGATTTATTGCTTTTTTCTCAGGGGCGTAAGCTATTTCCTGGGTTTTCCACGGTAATATCATCAATACTGTTCGTTGCTCGTTTATTGTATCGGTGGACAACTTGAACCCTGTTAGAACCAACATTTTAGTTGTTGATGGTTCTACGCTGGCCTAATCTGGTGCTCACAGATACGACATGACCACACGTCCGCTCTGATCGCCAAGCATTGTGCAGACTGGGTATGAATCACAGAGCCTCTACACAGTTGTAGAGGTTACGACACATCGAACAAGGAGAGATAAAATGCCGGACTGTATTAAAACCTTCTTTGAAGCTTGGCAGATAGAGGAAGCCGAGGCTCGGCTGACCAAAATAACCAGCGCGGTGACCGAACACATCGAATACGTCGACCCTCGTACGCCCCAAGCGGTACATGGTGTTGCTGCACTGAGCGATTACGTTGGGATGTTCAGTGCCAATGCACCTGGGTGGTCAGCGAAAGTCGTTGCAAGCGATTCCGTCGCCAACTTTGTACGAGCCAAGGTCGCGTTTAGCGGTAAGGGGCCGGATGGTGCAGAACAAGTCCAGATCGGGCAGTATTTTGTAGAACTGGAAGGGGACTTGATTTCCCGCATGGTTGGCTTTGTGGGTACTGGAGAGTAAACATGGATCCACCCCGTTGCTTGCGCTGCGGATTATGTCTACCGCAACACAATCCGATCGGATTCCTGACTGATCTTGTTCTGTTTCAATAAGCGGCCAATGGCCTTTTTGAAATTGCCTTTGCTCACCTGGAAGGCTTTGTAGATCACCTCCGGACTGGAGCGGTCGGACAGCATCAGCACGCCTCCATTGGCCTCCAGTTCTTTCAGGATTCGGTCGGCAATGTCGAGGCGGGCTTCGTGACCCTGCAGTTGAAGCATCAGGTCTATTTTATTGTCGGAACGCACCGTTTTTACGAAGCCTTTCAACCTCTGGCCAATACTCAGTGGCTGGAGCACGTCTTCATTGAACACCATGCCGAGGCACTTATTATCAACCACCACCCGGTAACCCAGGTTCGTTCGACCAGCTATTAGCAGATCAACCGGGTCATTTGCGCGGTAGGCATCCGTCTCCTCCGGCAGGAAGTGATTCAGCTTGGTGCTGCCGGTTATGCGTTGCGTCAGGCTGTCGACAAACAGGTACACCACCTGTTTCTGGCCGACTTCCATTGGCTTACGCTGTTCGCTGAAAGGGACCAACAGGTCTTTTGGAAGTCCCCAGTCCAGAAAAGCGCCAAAGGGCGTGAGCTCTTTCACTTCAAGAGTCGCACACTGGCCCACCTCGGCTTTCGGCTGAATGCGCGTGGCGATGAGCCGATCTTCTGAATCCAGATAGATAAAAGCCCTGACGGAGTCACCTTCTTGAAGGTTCTCGGGACATTGTTTTTTGGGTAACAGAATAGAACCGAGGTTCTCACCATCGAGGAAGGCCCCGAAGTCGGTGATGGAAGTAACCTCCATCGAATTAAAGGTGCCGATTTTTGCCATGGTGGGGATAGTCCTGATAGATCGCGATTTAGAAGTGGCTCACGTACGTTTAGATTGCACTGTACATCGCTTCATAGGGAACATCCAGTCGGCAGTGTCGGGGTGATCATTGTAGTTAGGGTAGAACAAAAAACTTGGACTCGTACTCAAAGCCACGCTAACGCCCTGCGACCCAATATGGAGCGACTGCACTTGGAGCCGGAAAAATAGCTTTATACCGCTATCCATTATTAGCGTTCTTTCAAAGGCTTCGTCGGAACGGTTCGGTCTATGGTCCTGATTTGCCGGCGTTTGGGCTATCAACAAACGCCTGGGCTTGTTTTCAGGGCTGGTTTTTCGGAGCCTCCTTTCACAATGGTTGTCTTGATTAATTCACATAGAACGAAAAAGGATAGTTCAAATAGTTTTAATTATATGGAAACTCTTGCAGCCACCATGCCATATGGCTATGGTGCCATCCCTTTCGGTACTTATCTTGGGTGGCAGGCTTGACCTTATTTTCACTTTACTTGGGCACGATCTTTTTGATCATTGCCACACCGGGACCATCTGCGCTTCTTGTAATCCAACATGGAGCATCCTATGGGCCCAAAAAGTGTCTGTTTAATGCAGCAGGCAGTGTCAGCGCCTCCTTAGTATTGATTTCTTTATCTTTAGGCGGGCTGACTTTTATTGCAAAAGGATTTTGGATAGATATTCTGTCTATCGCTGGCGCTATTTTGTTACTGTGGATTGGTGTACAAAGCATAAAACCCATCAATATAGCGCCTCAAGAGGACAGTAAAAAGGAAGGGTGGCCAATCTTCAAAGCTGCTTTTTACACCGGGATCAGCAACCCCAAAGATCTGATATTCTTCGCCACTTTGCTACCTCAATTCATACTAGTTGACATCCCCTACTGGCAGTCTGCGATATATCTGGCTCTCGGTTGGTGCTTTTTTGATTTCACGATCATGATGGCATACGCGTTTGCGGCGCACACGTTAACTACAAGATTTAGCCCTTCTGCAATAAATAACACCAGAGCTGCAAGCGGTGCAATGATCATAATTATCGGCTGTACACTATTATTCAAAACGGCAGTACATCTCGTCTAAGCAATACCCAGTTTGCATGGACACCCATTCTCAAGCTTGACCGAGGCAAGGGCTAATTGCCAATATCGCCAAGTGCTGGATGTATATCAAGTTTGAGCGATATGCCAAAGCCAAGTAAAAGCCTCGTTTCACTAGACGCCATGCCTTATAACGCTGTGTGGCCCGATGCGTACGCCGCGTCTTCCCCTGTGGTCAGGATACCATGGCCGGAGCCGACTACGAGTATCAGAGTGCCGTTGCCAGGACACCCATCATAACTAATTGCTTTCAGGGCTGGTTTTTCGGAGGTTTCTTTTGCAGTGGCTGTCCAGTTTATTCTGTTGGGGAAATGTCAAATCTGGCAAAGGCGTAAAGTTGGGTTCGATAGGCATTGTATGGACCAGAAATAGGTGATTAAATTGTGTTGGGTGTCCTGGCTGCTTTTCCCTGATTGTTACTTCGTCATCATTGGAGAAGCCCGTACAATTCTTTAGGCATTATCCAGATTAATACTTCATTGCTTCTCGTTGGAACCGTATCCGTCGTAATATTGAGAGGTGTTGGCACACTTCCTATTGTATGATTTGCTGAACGGTTAAGTTCGAAAATGATTTCTGAAAGAGGTTTTCTCCCATTTGATTCGCCTTCCACGGAAACTGATTCAAGGTTGAAATCATAGATGTCTGCAATCATTGCCTTAACTGCTGCTACTCCTTCAGCGCTTGCTGGGTTAAACTGTATCAGTTTGTCCTTGGTTTCCCTTAATACATAATCCTCCAGATGCCACAGCGCAATTGTTGCCCCAGTCTCAGAAATACGTTTCTTGATCTCTACCGCTTCCTGCAAATATTCAGTCGTGTACACCACCCATATTTCTAATTTACTGACAGCCCGCACTACCCGTTCATCTATATTATTACTCTCGTCCTGCATTAACATGGCGTAGTTTTCCTTAAGCCTCTTTAACTCCAGTTTATACTTCTCTAGTTGCTCCTTAGTTTTGCTTAGTTCATCATCGATTTTTTGCATTCGCTCAATTTTAGTTTGTGAGTCAGTATCGAAGTTTGCTACTTCAAGTATAACTCTGACTGCTCCGACGCCAGAGACGAATCCGACTACTAATACAGACAGAAATACGATAACTGGATTTTGCTCGATGCGTTTTCTTATATCCATAAAAACTAGCTGATACTAACTTTGGGTATATCGTCTGCAGCACGTGCGGCTTTGTAATGACTGTGTAGTCCTAGCAAGAATGTCGCCGTTGTGCCTGCACATGTATATTCAAAACACCCCGATTGAGGGAGTTCAATGAAGCAATATAGTTGAAGCACACAATGTGTAGCCAACTTTCAGTACAATGGCTCGGTACAGCACAGACTCATGCATAGTTTAGACCGTATGCAAAGGTTAGTGCTGAATTGGATTTCTTTTATATCGAACAGTCGAATGGCTGGTCCGAGTTTCGGCTTAAGTCTGAATGTAGCAAGGGTAAGAAATGAACTCAATTCCAAATCGTTACAGTATGAACAGCTACGCCATGTCGGCTAGACGAGGATAAAACCGTTCTTGTGTCTACATCTAAGGCTCAACCACTCTTGGTAGACGGTTAGCGGTGAGAAAGTAATTAAAGAGTATTTTGTTAGACATAATCGCTATAAGATCAGAGGGGCTGGGAACAGAGGCTGAACTGTGGGGTGGTCGAAGGGTTGGCCACCCAGTGGCGTGAATAACTCATGAGCATTATCTGGTTCAGGAGCGCCCTGAACGAGCGGATTGCTTGCCGAGCCAATGCAGAGGACGCGCTGTACGGGCCGATTCTGGAAATGTGTATGCACCATGTTTTCAGGACTGGTTTTTCGGAGATTTCTTTACTGTGGCTGTCCTATTTGTTGTTGGGCTGCAAGCCCCATTCCGTTCGTCTCGAGAATTTTCAAAAAAAAGTTTCATAACCTGTCGATTTCCCGAAGGCGCCAACGACTACTCTGTGACACCACACATCAACACCCAGGAGCTGACTATGAGTTATATCGACGGAATCGTTACCGCTGTGCCCAAGGCCAACAAAGACGCCTTCATCCAACATGCGGAAACCGCTGACGCCGCCTTTATGGAATGGGGCGCCCTCCGGGTTCTGGAATGCTGGGAGGACGATGTACCAGACGGTAAGGTCACCGATTTTCGGCGCGCCGTACAGGCGACAGACGACGAAGTCGTCGTGTTCGCCTGGATAGAATGGCCCGATAAAGCCACCCGTGATGCCGGCATGGCAAAAATGATGCAGGCCATGGACAGTGACCCGCGCCTCAACCCAGAGAAAAACCCGATGCCGTTCGACGGTAAGCGCATGATTTTCGGAGGCTTTTCGCCCGTCGTGGATTTCAAAAAGTAGGGGCCGATACCCGCTTAAACTAAAAGGAGAACACCATGCCCAACCAACACGGTGAATTTATCTGGTACGAGCTGCTCACCACCGATATTGAAGCGGCGTCTGCTTTTTACAGTAAGATTTTGGGGTGGCAGGTGACCGACAGTGGTCAGCCTGGCATGGACTACCGCATCCTGAGCGTCCAGGACGAAGAGACCGAAGAACAGCATGATACCGGCGGCCTGATGCAATTGACTGACGAGATGTGCCAGCAGGGTGCCAGGCCGATATGGCTGGGTTATATCGGTGTTAACGATGTGGACCAGACCGTCTCCGGCATCCTCGAGATGGGTGGCCAGGTACAGGTGCCGCCCACCGATATACCCAATGTGGGCCGATTGGCCATGGTGAGCGACCCACAGGGTACACCGTTTTACGTCATGCGGGGTAACAGCAATGAGGCAAGCCTGGCCTTTGCCTCGGACAAACCGCGTATCGGACACTGTGCCTGGAATGAGTTGGTGACCACCGACCCGGAAGCGGCGAAAGCCTTCTATTTCAAGGCATTTGGCTGGACCAAGGACGGCGAGATGAGTATGGGCCCGATGGGTACGTATGAATTCATCCGCCACAATGGCTTGATCGGTGCGATCATGCCCAAGCCGGACGAGATACCAGTGCCCCTGTGGCACTACTATTTTCGTTGTGCGGATATCGATTTGGCGGTCGACGCCGTTACCGCCATGGGCGGAAAAATCCTCCACGGACCCGAAGAGAGTACCGAAGGCGACTTCATTGTTAAGGGCATAGACCCGCAGGGTGCCCTATTCGCCTTAGTGGGCGGTAGAAAATAGCCGAAATAGAGCCTATTCGGGGAACGAATGTTTCCCCGAGCCTTTATTTACAATGTCCTGTTTGAACCCTGTTTATTGTCAGGAAGTGCCGTAGTTTTTTTACGCCAAACCCAAAAATGTGGTATTCTAGTGCAATAAGTGACTGGGAGAGCACGATGCTGCATAAGTTTTCCGTAAAAAACTTCCGAAACTTTGCCGATTGGCTGAATTTTGATCTATCTAGCCAGCAATATGAATTTAACAGCGATGCAGTGCGAGACGGGGTTGTCGAACACGGTATGATTTATGGGCCTAATGGCGGCGGTAAATCCAACCTTGGGCTTGCCATGGTTGACCCTGTGCTCCACTTGGTTGATTCCCCCAGTTATATCAACACTCTGGACAATAACTATCTAAACGGTGGCATAGGGGTCGGACTGGCTGAGTTCGTCTTTGATTTTCGTATTGACGGAGTTGATATCGTCTATAGCTACGGCAAAGAATCTCTCGACAAGCTGGTGTATGAAATCCTAACGATTGATAATAAAATCGTGCTCGAAATCGACCGGCGCAATACATCAAAAGCTAGTATTTGTTTGCAGGGGGCTGAATCACTTAAGACTGATGTCGGTGATTCTAAAATATCCTTGCTGAAATATGTAAAAAATAACACGTTTCTAGATGACACGCCCACTAATAGACATTTCGAAGCATTGATTGAATATATTGAAGGCATGGTCTTTTTTCGATCGCTAAATTCGACGCGTACCGGCGAGTATGTAGGCAAAGATATTGGCGTTAAACGCCTTTCACAAAGCATTATTGAATCTGACTCTGTGAAAGACTTTGAAGACTTTTTAAATAGCGCAGGTATAGAATGTTCGCTTACTGTTGAAGCGACCACTAATGGTCAGAAAGGTATATATTTTGACTTTGGTGAAACCAAGCTTGAGTTTGGCAGTGCAGCCTCTACCGGAACCCTATCTCTAGGTATTTTTTATTTTTGGTGGTTGCGTTTTCAAAGCAATAAAATTACCTTTGCTTATATTGATGAGTTTGATGCTTTCTACCACCACGCGCTGGCATCGAGCATAGTCGAAAAGGTCGCCCAAGCTGATTGCCAAACTATTATGACCACCCACAACACCGGGGTCATGAGTAACGACCTGCTCCGACCTGATTGCTATTTTGTGCTGGATAAAGTTATTAAGCCGATTACCGCCTTAACCAATAAGGAACTGCGTAAAGCACACAATTTAGAAAAAATCTACAAGGGCATGTCCAGCTAATGGAACGCACGCTGTTTGTATTTGAAGGGGAAGTGCGCGAGAAACAATATTTTCAGAGTCTCGAACGCGTATTTTTTAGTGGTGAAGAAAGCCATATATTGGTAAGCTTTAAAAATGACATCTACGAGTTATATAAAATACTTTCAAATGACAAGGATTTAGACCCTTTTGAGCTTATCAAGGAGATGAACCCAACCGTTCAGCTTCAAGAAGAACTGGCTACATTGAGACGTGATCAAATTGGTCAAATCTATCTCTTTTTTGATATGGAACCATACGACGACTTCTATTCCGACCAAAACCTGATGGAAATGCTTGAGTTGTTCGACAACGAAACTGAACACGGAAAGCTCTTTGTTAGCTACCCTATGGTTGAAGCCATGCGAGATATAGACGACCATACACAGTTCCTCTACCGAACCGCCAGTTTATCTGACTGCACTGGGAAAAAATATAAACGTTTATCCGCTGAGCGAGGTAGTAGAATCTATCAAGATGCCAAGAAAATCGACAAACAACTTTGGCAAGGCTTAGTCACAGCAAATGTTAAAAAAGCAAATGGCTTGGTCAATAGCGAGTTTAGCGATACACCAATTCTAGATCCAATGCTTATTGCTCAGGCTCAGCTTTCCAAATTTTTGCCAAATGAGTATGTAGCGGTATTGAGTGCCTTTCCAATATTTTTGGCAGACTATTTTGGACGGAAGATATACGAATTTTAAAATATATTAAAATATCCCGGTATTTTCCTCTCAGATCACTTGGATAAAGCAAATTCCTTGATATTTTTCTTTCGAGCAGTTTTTTAGACCTACATTCATCCGGAACTGGGATTATCTCAATTCTGGTGCGCCCCTCGTCGGTATCCCCTTAAGGAAGTGCCGGAAGGTTTGCCGTTCCGTCTTCAGGACTATCTGGAACTACTGGACTGGACCGGTCGGCAGTTCCGTCAAGGCAAACGCGGTACCATTGATGAATCCCTGCCGCCCATTATGGAGCGACTGAACTTGGAGCCGGACAAGTGGCTTTATACCGCCATCCATTTTGAGCGTTCCTTCAAAGGCTTCGTCGGAACGGTTCGGTCCATGGTCGAGACTTGCCGGCGTTTGGGCTATCAACGAACGCCTGGGCTCTCAGCGGGAAAAATTCTAACCTAGAACTGCCTTCCCACCCATATAAACATTACTGAAAACTTTTCAGGGTGTGCCCGTGCTTGAAATCGGGCTTTAACCGGCATTTTTCGCTTGTTCTCTGGCGGCGTTCCGATCACCGACCTTGGTTCTGTATGAACCTAGTTTGCAGGGCTGGTTTTTCGGAGGTTTCTTTTGCAGTGGCTGTCCTGTTTATGGAAAAATCCTCCACGGACCCGAAGAGAGTACCGAAGGCGACTTCATTGTTAAGGGCATAGACCCGCAGGGTGCCCTGTTCGCCCTGGTGGGCGGTAGAAAATAGCCGGAATGAAGACAAAACGGGGAACGAACGTTTTCCCCGAGCCTTCCATTGGCAATGGGTGTCCTGTTTATCTGTCGTTTATCCGCTGCCATCCTCTTGCTGGTTGAATGGCGACGTAGAGCTCGTGTGATGTCTCATTTCCGTTGGCCGAGTACCCGATGTCCAGCTTGAATTCAGCGGCGTTGTAACCATTGGCCTTGGCCCAGTCATAGATTTGGCCGAAGCTGTTAGCTATGCCTGCCGTTGGTCCATCATGACGATGGTAGATATATCGTTGAGCTGGCACATCGACAGCCATCATGCCTTCAGGCACCCGATCTACTTCAAGCACTTCGGAGCCGACGAGCTGGAGATATACGCCGTTCTCGACCTCAAGCGAAGTATCCACGAATCGATCAGAGTGGCGGTGATTGATCTGGGCCACTTGCTCAAAGAGCTTTTTCCAGGCTTTCGGCATCTCCGTCCATAGTTCGCGCCATTCTGCCCGCACGGGCAACCCAACCAATTGGAGTCTCTCCAGTTCTACGATTTCCATACAGATTCCTCTTCGTCAATGTGTTCTGACTTTCTAAAACACGCCAACGCCCGGCTCATAGAGCAAATTTTTGTGGCGGCTTAATGTGGGACAAAAAAGGAGACGTCAAAATTTGTCCGGTGGAGCCGTTTGTGTACGCTCGCATGGGTCTGAATTAGTGGGGTGAAAGCCGCCTATGGGAAAATCACCGTCGAAAACCATGCTGTGATTAAACGATAACCACTAGCGAATCGCAACGGCCGCACCGCGAGGAATGGTCTGGAGGAATCCGCGAGCCAACAGATCAGAAGGGGTGCCAGCTGCCGAACAGAAATCTAGCCGTCAGCGTAGAATTTGGTGTCGGACAGACTGGCATTGCTAGGCTTAAGTCACTTACGGATATAGCGCAAGTGTGTGGCATCTTGACCATCAAGTGTAGTGTCAATGCGAAACTGCGGCACCGGCTCGCGTAGATTCTCGAAGAGACGCCGCCCTCCGCCAAACAGAACGGGGGCCAAAGCGATTTCCAGCTCGTCGATGGCATTAAGGCTCAGGTATTGCTGAATCACATCTGCGCCACCCGAAATACGTATATCGCGATCCTCCGCCGCCTCCCGAGCAAGCGCCAGCGCACGCTCCGGGCCTTCATTGACGAAGTAAAACGTCGTTCCGCCTGGGCGCACCCATGGTTCTCGTTTCTCGTGTGTTAGAACATATACCGGCGTGTGAAACGGGGCTTCCTCTGGCCAACTGACTTCGCCTTGATCGAACATTCGCTTACCCATGATGTTTGCGCCGGTGCGCTCAAAAGTATGACGAACCATTTCGTTGACCGGGCCGGTCTCGCCCCCCGGGCCGAAGTCAAGCTTCTTGCGCATATATTCTTGGTTGAGAAGCCAAGCCATTAGCGCCCCCCACTTTTCTCCCCAATTCTTGTACCCGGGGTCGTCCATGTTCATCCCTTCAGGTGCCAAGTAGCCATCAAGACTAAGACCTATGTTAACGAAAACTTTGCTCATCGTATGTTCCTCGCTTATTCATGTTGTACTCACATGTAGTCGATAACAGTGATGAAAAATCGACATCCAGCCCATATGTTAATGCCGATTTTAGTTTTCCACTGTGCTGCCAAGACTGCCTAACGGTGAGTCCATGGGGCGCAGTGTAGGCGCGAAGCGCCGGATGTATTTATTTCACAGCTTGCACAGCTTGCATGGACACCCATTCTTAAGCTTGCCCGAGGCTAGGCCTATCTGACAATATCGTCAAAATACTGGATGTATATCAGGGTCGGGCAATATGCCAAAGCCAAGGAAAAGCCTCATTTCGCTGGAAGCCACGCCGTATTACCACTGCGTGGCCCGATGCGTACGTCGCGCCTTCCTCTGTGGGCAGGATGCCATCACTGGAGCCGACTACGAGCACCGACCTTGGTTTTGTATTAACCTTGTTTTCAGGGCTGGTTTTTCGGAGGTTTCTTTAACAATGGCTGTCCTGTTTATTTCTGATTATTTGTTTATTGTCACATTGCATTTCCTGGCACCATCGACGGGAATACGGCCTGCGCCGCATGAAGGGGCAGGTTAAGCCTCAGTGGTGCCCTGTGCGAGTCAGATGTCAGCAAGTAATGGTCGGTTAATGACTGGACCACACGCCGGGCGGTTCGTTCTGAAGTACCCAAGAGGCCCGGGACATGGCTCCGTTCGATGGATCCGTAGATGAGAATCTGTTCAATGATCCGGTCGCCTCGGGCGATGTCCGGCTGGCTGCGTATCCACTCAAGCAGGGACCTTGAGAAATCATCGGTCCGGAGGATGCCGCTCATGAAGTTCACTTGGTCCAGCGCTGTTTCCAGGAAGTAGCGGGTGAAGTCCACCAGACTGGATTCACTCAGCTGGCCGCGGCCGTCCCGATCACCTCGCCGAGGTTGGTCACAGCACTGGAGGAGATACCGATACCGATCCCTGTCCCGGGCAAACCCGCGAGAGACCGACCACATTTCCACACCGGCAATCCCCTTCTTCAACATAGCATGGGTGATCAGACGCGCCACACGGCCATTGCCATCCAGCATTGGATGGATCCAGATCAATCGGTGATGAGCGGCTGCCGCTGCTATGGGGAGCTTACGCGCGGGAAGGTTGGCGTATACCGCCTCCCATCGGTTCATGCACCGTTGGATCTCATCAGGAGCAACGGGGATATGGTTACCCACCTGAACGGTGTTCTCCCGATATCTTCCAGGTACCACAGAAAGCTGCTCTTGAGTCTGCGGATGGGTAACAAGGTGCATGTGGGGCGGGAGGGCTTCATAGAACCGTCGGTGGACCTCGCGTACCCCGAATTCACCAAATCCTATGTCCGCTAAACCTCCTTCCTCATCGATCCAGCTCTGTACCTCAATATGAGCCTTGGCTTCCTGCTGCAGGTCGCGCTGGTGTTGATCTTCCTCAAATTGGTTAGCCAATGCCCGGTCTATCTCGATTGGCCGGGTATTGTGACCTTCGATAAGATTGGAGTAGTAACAATTCATTGCCCGAACGAGTCGGGCCACCGCGCCACGGACCGGGTCGAGCTGAGGAGAGGCTATTTGAGGTGATCGTTGGCCCAGATCCCAGGCTAAATCCAGAAGATCCGCCAGATCCGGATGCCCCTCTCTGATCATCATGGGTTCCATTTGTATTTCAGCCGGTGGTGGCATTCAATCTCCGTGTGGCGGACAGGTCTGACAGTGGCCGGCCTGAACAATTTGCTCAATTAGGTGGCCGGATGGATGGCCAGATAATTGGCCGGTTAGAGGCATTCTAAACCCGACCTATATTAACCGCAATGATTTCGTTTTGGCCCATTATGACGGCATTTGAGAGGGTTTTGAAGGGCGTGGCTCTGAATATTCTGCTGACATTTTGGCCGGTTTGTTCAGGCGCAGTGGCCGGTTTTGGTGGTCAATGGTGGCCGACTATGAGCACCGGCGCGGGTGGATCAAAAACCGCATTCTAGAGCTGTCCCAGGTCTTCGCCCTGGATGTTTGCGCCTACGCCGTCATGTCCAATCACTACCATATTGTCCTGCACATGAATGCCAGGCCCTGCTGGATGAAAAAGCGTTGGCGGCTTGTCTGGCTTACGTCGATCTCAACCCCATACGCGCCAAGATGGCCGATACTCCCGAAACATCGGACCATACTTCGGCGCAGCAACGCATTGAGGTTGCCAATAGCGGTGCGGACCCCCTGGCACCCAATCAACCGAACCAGCTATTCCCCTTCGTGGGTTATCCCCGTCAAGAGATGCCGGAAGGTTTGCCGTTCCGGCTTCAGGACTACCTGGAATTGCTGGACTGGACCGGTCGGCAGTTCCGTCAAGGCAAACGCGGTACCATTGATGAATCCCTGCCGCCCATTATGGAGCGACTGAACTTGGAGCCGGACAAGTGGCTTTATACCGCCATCCATTTTGAGCATTCCTTCAAAGGTTTCCTCGGAACGGTTCGGTCCATGGTCGAGACTTGCCGACGTTTGGGCTATCGACGAACGCCTGGGCTCTCAGCGGCAAAAATTCTGACCTAGAACGGCCTTCCCACCCATATAAACCTTACTGAAAACTTTTCAGGGTGTGCCCGTGCTTGAAATCGGGCTTTAACCGGCATTTTTCGCTTGTTCTCTGGCGGCGTTCCGATCACCGACCTTGGTTCTGTATGAACCTAGTTTGCAGGGCTGGTTTTTCGGAGGTTTCTTTTGCAGTGGCTGTCCTGTTTGTTGTCCTGTTTATTGTGTCCTGTTTATTTGTCTCTGCAGTGGCTGTCCTGTTTATTTGTCTGGTTTCTTTTTCGTCTACTTTTCCCATGGCTCACTTTGCAGCAGACCATCCTGCACTTTGACTAGTCTATTTTCTAAAAAATAAAAGTTATGTACTACTACACCAATGAAACGAGAGTGTTCGTAAGCTACTACTCTTTGCATCTCATGATCTGGTTCACCCATTAAGTCAGTGATTTGTTCCTTAGTCATTCCAAGGCCAACTTGAGATAGTTCTGAGTTGCTGGAGGTATTGATTTGAAGCAAGTAGAATATTGGAAGTAAGACAATGTCGCTTTTTGGCCCAGTCGACCCGACTTGCCACTCTTTACTTTCACCTTGAAAGTCAACTTTACTTCCATTATTTAGCTTTGCCCATTCATCGACTTGCTGATCACTAAGATATGAGTTTGATAAAACATCATTCCTGTAAAGCAAATGAAGTTGATCATAGTTGCGATGATCTAAGGCATATGATACATGACGGTGTTCTACTGTTTTGTTTAATTCCAATCGCAACAAAAAACCAGGCCCATCAAGTAGCGAAATAACATCGGATCTGTTCATGCCATGGTTAAGCTTTGATACTTCAGTGACTCCCCTGGTGCTGCACCCAGACATTAGAATCACTACAAAGAGAGCAAGATATTTCATAATGCATTTCCAATTAAACGAATCTCGATTTAAATTTCAGGCATGTGATGGATGTCCTATTTGCTCGCCAGTCGTCCTGTTTATTCAGGCGGTAGAAAATAGCCGGAATGAAGACAAAACGGGGAGCGAACGTTTTCCCCGAGCCTTCATTGGCAATGGGTGCACTGTTTGAACCTCGGACCGCCGTTTGGAACGCCAGCGAAAAACGGTCGGCTTAATTCACTGGTTAATCGATTTATGAATTTCTCTTTTAGCTTGCGTTAAGAGCCGAACAAAGTCTTTTGCGTCCGAAAAATAGTTTTTGAAAGCCATTCTTATTTCTTCGCTTGTATCGGCTTTTACCAAAACGATGTCTAACTCCGGATTCTCATTTTCAAGCCTGAACAGATCGTCCAGCGCTTCAGTAGAGTCCCTGTAGGAGAAAACCTCTAGATCACCATTGGGCTTAAACACTAGTATCGTATTCCGGTTTCTAGATGCTTCAGTTTCTGCAGTATTGAGTCCAGTAAGGGTCCTAATTAAGTTTAGTTCGTTGTCTAGGTTATCGAATTTATTGATCAAATCATCGTTAGAAAGATCTGGATGAGGACCTGTATTATCCTCGTAAACCCTAGCTAGAATCTCACTTGCGAGTGACATGCACTTCAAATAACGCCTATCTCCCTGCTGAAATTTTGGCTGGTTTTCTGTAATAAAACCGATAACTTCAACAGCCGTAGCCCAAGCGTGCTGAACCAAGGTTCTATATTGAATCTCGATTAGAAGGCCTTTGTACTTGTCTCCATTTTTGGAGTTTACATCATAAGAATAAACGTCATGTATTCCTCTATAACCTGTGTTTTTAGGGCTTTTTATATAATCATACTTATCAATTTCGTTCTTTCTCTTGTGCTTAAATCTAGCCTTGTGAAATTGTTTTCGGAACCTATAGAGATCTTCAATCGATTCAAAAATCAGCCTACAACCCGCAATATCATCCATCCTGGACAATTCCATTTTCGGAAGGCGGCGAAGTTTGTTGAAAATTGTATTCCGACGCTTATGCCTCTGCGCTACCACAATCGATTGGTTTCTAGTTCTCGTGCGTAGACTTGCTTGAAAAGTATTTAGAACTGCTCGGTGGGCTGCCCGCCATTCCTCAATAGACCGCAAGTCGTCTATACTGGCTGTGTTAGCTCGAACATTCGCTCCTGCTCTGTTGACACGACTTTTTGAACCTCCCGGAAACTCTGACATACTCAAGATCCTATTATTTTGGGTGCTATACTATTGGAACGCTTAACGTCGCGTACAGAGGCGCGAGCTTGCGAGCGTCCTGCCGCCGCTTGCGGCGGCGAACTGGTACGCTTGATTAAGCGGTAATAACTTTTGACGCCACATACACAATTGAGCTTAACCCCAAGAAGAAAGCACTGACGCCGAACAGTCCGAGCCCCCACCCTACCAAGTTTGTTTTGTTGGTATTGGTGTAAAATCGTGAACTATTAGCTCGCGCATACGCCTGACCAATAAGGTGTACTTTCAAGAGTGAAAATAGCATAATGGCTGCTAACAACGATACCCAAGACTGCACAGCTTCGCCAACAACTTCCTCTGGTAGTCCAGCCTTGGAGGACTTAAGTTGCACCAGCGCTGTAGCTGATAGAGTGATAGCGCCTCCCGAAAGAACAAAAATCGTATTGGCAAGCGAATCGACTCTTGATCGCAGCTCCTTCCATTCTTCATGATTCATTTCATTGAAACTCATAATCGACTCTTTTGACTGCTTAACGCTTCGAACACCGGCGCAGCTTTGCTGCGTCCGAGTACTTTGACTTGTTAGCGCAGTCTATGCTTGGCAGTTGTATCGCTAAAATATTGATTGCGCAGAAAGGGGCGACACACCCAACTGTTTTAGATAGATTCATTGTTTCCCTTGACTTTCTTTACTGCTCGGTTTTCTAAAGAGTTAGCCTCTATCAGGTTCGATAAATTTCTTACATCTAGATTGAGATTGCCTACTTTTTTTCCTAAACCGTCAATGGAGTCCACGATCTTTAGTAAGTAAGGCTTGTTAACAAGACCCGGCAGATCAGCGTACGGCTTTACATCCAATAGATAGTCTTCACATTTTGCATCCGCTCCATTCAAGCTAGTCCACTCCAAGCGAACATTAAAAGGGGGCATAGGCTCTTTAGCGTCGGAATCTTTAGGATTGAATAGTTGAAAGCCGATAGCAAACAATATTGAAATCTTCTCTCCTTGCGGAATTAGAGTTATAGGGCCTCTCTTTGTGGTGCAATCCAGAATTAGATTATAGCGACTGAAATGGTCTGACTCTCCCAGGAATTGAAAGTAAACATTTCTTGCGGGGCCTGTACCTACATTAGCGATTGAAATGTTCAGGCCACCTGTTCCATCTGGATGCGGCTCAAAGTACGCAACTAAATTGGGCTCAGAGCCTGCCTTCCGCAGCAACCGATTCTCACGCCACAAAAATACGGTAAGAATAGCTATTACAACCGTGGAGAAACCGCTGAGAATCGTAGCTATGTCGTCTAGGCCCATTACGGCTTCCTCTGGTATCGATGCCTGTTGGTTAGAGTGCTAACGCGAAGCTTTGCGGCAACTTTGGAGCCACAAAGCGGTGTAAAAATTGTCCGGCAACAGAGCCTGGTTAGGCCTCTTCGAGCTTAGCTTTGACTCTTGCAGCTAGAGCGGCATAATCCCGGGCGGTATCAGGTGTAATATCGGAATCAGTGGTATGCACGGCATCATTCCTGATTCGCCTCAACTTATCTAACATCTGCAAGACGCCTTGTCCCAACGTTGGAGCGTCTAGATTGTTCCACTGTATGCTTTGGATTCTACGATGAGGCGGCGCATGCGAATTGGCATGCTCTATACCATGCCTTTTCTCGTAGTCGGTCATAGCCTCCTCAACCGATAGCCAAGCATCCAAAATAGCTCCCCTTGGACTGTCCTCGGCAAGCCTATTGATTCTCTCTCGCTCCGAATCTGAATTGGCTTCCGCAACGCCACCTAAAGCTTTGTCCGCGCTGCTTGCTGCGGCCTCGACCTCTCCAGCGAGATCGATTTCTGAATCTTTATGCTTAATCTTCGTGATTCTGGCTAAAAGGTTGGCTACCTCTTTCCGTAAGAGAATCACTATGACAACCACCGCGGTAGGCCATGCTAAGGAATTGATCGTAGCTGCTGTGAAATCTAGTAAACCCATATCGCCTCATAGGCATAACGCGAAGCTTAGCGGCGCCCTTGTAATGGAGGCGAAGCCGCAATGAAAAGGGCGTCCGGCGGCCATCGGCCGCGTACTACAGCGACTGGTTAAATACAGGCTTACTCAGCCTCTGAGCCCCATGAGTAGCTGGCATTTTTACCCTTTCCCTTGCCGAGCTTTTTGCGGTCAATCATCCGGGACTCAAACCTAAAGCTCTCGTCTATTTTGACAACGAGTAGCTTGTTGAAATTGCCCGCCCTCTTGACCACTACCTTACCTTTACCTTTTTCAGGGGAAATCGTCTTGATCTCTACCCAATCATTCCCCATGCGACCATCTGAGCCGGCCATGCCGGGACGGTGGCGCTCGATCCCATATTTGATCTCAGCGTAAAGTTCGCCGAGCTCTCCCCAAATTTGAAGGTAACGACCAGTGAGCTGGTAGTACTCTTCTGCGGAATAAACCAAGTCCTCAAACACTTTGATAATTTCGATGGGTGCATTGGGAAACTCAGCCTTGAGGTCTTGCTCGTGCAATTGACCATTAATCCACTCCCAACTGATCCATTCGCCATCATCCCAAATGCCATCAGTTGGATCGCTTATGGGAAGTCCTGTCATTGCACACCGCATCTCGGTGCCTCCCTGTATTTAACGCCCCGCTCTGCCGGCGGCAACGCGGAGCTTTTTAAGGGTGACAATGGAGCGCAGCGACAGCCCACAAAAAGTGGAGTGTTGACGCTCGGACAGCAGCGGTTTGTTAAGCATGACCAAGCTCGATAGCCTCTTTGTGATCAAAAAGTAAATCCACAACACTAGAAGCCAAAGTCGAATCAAACTCCTCGCCCATGCTTTCCACTTGAATGCCTTTTAACAATCCAAACACCCCTTCGCGGTCTCCTGCCTTTAGCTTCTCCAAAACCGCGGGCACATAGGATCTGTACTCCGCACGAGCCGATACATAGTGATTTACCCCGACAGGGTCCCACTTGTAAAAGAGAACCTCATCAACTCGCCTTTCTAATTCATCGACCTTAAATCGATCCATCAATGATAATTCCGATTAATGCTTAACAGCTATTTTTAATCGTCGCTCGTGCCTCTTATTCCGGCACATCCCCGCTGTGACAATACCACACAGATCCGAGCGAGCCCAGCAACCACGGTACTTACAAGCTGCCATGAGATCCACCTTAACCGGATATCAAATCCAAAAAAAACGTCTCACCCGACGCATATCTCGGGGATGAGCGTCTTCTCCGACGCATTTACCAGGAAATATCCGAAATATCCGTCGAACATGACTCCATGTTAAGAGCAATTTGTGACGGAGTGCAAGTTCTCAAAATGGAGCTGTTGCACACGTGTCCGCCTCGCCATCCTACCCAAAGCCTGTTCCCGCCTCAGAAGGAAGAATACATCCATCACAATCCAGAAAAACGCTCGCAAAACCAACCAAAAAACGGTTGATTCACCCAGTGTTTCATGAGTGAATGGAGGGGTCTTTTCTACACACGGAAAGCACAGGAAGTAAGCAAGAAAAGCTGCAAGAACCAAACAGAGAGAAGGTCACACTATAGAAACAGTGGATCACTAAACAAGCGCTACCAACGGGTGCGGCAACACCCGAAGGCAGCTAACCATACAACCTAGCATGGAGGTTATAATGGCTGATCGCAATCATACGCCAGAACCACGCTCGTCCCAAAATAATTGTCTCACCATCCTCTCCCATCCCGTTCGCATACGGGACGATTTCTATTCCCTGAACGATCTGCACGCGGCCGCCGGTGGCGACTCGGCGCACCATCCCGACCGGTTTCTGGAATCGCCGTTGGCGCGTGCCTGGGAGGCGAGTTTGGTGGAGCGGTTTGGGGGTCGCGCACGGAGTGCGCTCCCACAATCGGAGCATGGGGGCTCGGTTTCTGTGTTTGCTCGGCGGGAGTTGGCTCAGGGGTATGCGCTTTGGGTCGGGGAAAGTTTTGCTTTGGCCGTTTTGCGGGCTTTGGGGGAGCGGCCCGATCCGGCCGCGTTGGGTTCGTATCCCCACACCCGGTACGACCTGGGGTACGTGCGGGACCTGCGTTGGGATGAGGACCGGCCGGGCGATATCGCCTGGTGGGAGTACGACGGGCAGGGCGCCCTGACGGCGGAGGAGGCCGCCGCCCGGGGGCGGGATTTCTTCGAGCAGACGCGGCATCTGGCGCGCACCAACCCCGGGGATGCGGAAATGGCGCTGAAACACTGCCTGTTGCGCTGGTTCGAGGGCGGTTTTCCCGGTCGGGGGTTCCATTACTGCGAAATGGTCTTCTGCGACTGGCTCAGCCGGGCCGCCGTGACCGGGATGGCGGCCGGTGACGACGGCGTATCCAACGCACCGGGTTCCGGCTAAAATGCGCGCCGTCTGAATCACTTCGAGGTCATCATGCCCAAAGCCCCCGATATCAAACCCGGTCACATCATCGAGCTGGATGGCGCGCAGTACGCCGTGCGCAAGGTGGACGTTCACAGCCCCAGTGCCCGGGGCGCGGCCACCTTGTACAAGATGACGCTGGCCGAGCTGGTCACCAAGCGCAAGCGCGAGGAGGCCTTCAAGGGCGATGACCTGCTGACCCTGGCGGATTTCCAGTCCCGGTCCATGCAGTACCTGTTCGCCGACGGCGAAATGCACACCTTTATGGACAGTGAGGATTATGCACAGCATCTGCTGTCCAGCGAGGAACTGGGGGACCAGTTGGATTGGCTGCACGAAGGCATGGAAGGGCTCACCGGTCTTATCGTGAACGATGAGCTGGTGGCCATCGAACTGCCGCAGTCGGTGGTCAAGACCATTGTCGAAACGGCGCCGGGCATCAAGGGCGCCTCCGCCTCGGCGCGCACCAAGCCGGCCGTGCTCGATGGTGGCATCACCGTTCAGGTGCCGGAATACATCGAGCAGGGCGAACGCATCAAGGTGAATACCGAAAGCCGCAAGTTCATGTCCCGCGCCTGATTTACTGCTCCCGTACGGGCTCCGGGCTACCCTCCGGGGCCCGGTTCTGCCCGCTACCGACGACTCATTGCTCACGACCGCCGTTCGAGGCGGTTTCGACTGGCGGCATTCGTGTCCTCCGACTAAGGTATGAGACAGGATGATGTGATGCCGTTCTCAATTTGGCACAAAAACTGGCCGTCCCCTGGACATGGACACCAACCAACCCCTGGTAAGAGGTGCTCCGGATGCTCCGTATTCGCCATTCGCTACTCGTTTTACTCGCCCTGGTACTGGGTTTCGCCCAGGCCGATACCATTACCGCCGCTCAGGACCCGTGGCCGCCCTTTGTTCAGGACCAGGCCGAAGCCGGCCTGTCCGTCGATCTGGTTCGCGCCGCGCTTGAACACGAAGGCTACGAAGTCGAAATGACCATCATGCCCTGGGCCAGGGCGATCGATCAGGTCAAAAACGGCAACATCGATGTGTTGGTGGCCACCTGGTACACCGAAGAGCGGACCGCCTACCTGCGCTACAGCGAACCCTACATGCAGAACCAGCTGAAGTTCATCAAGCAGGCGGGGGACGATTTTGAATTCGAAGGCCTGGAGAGTCTGTCGGGCAAAACCGTCGGTGTAGTTCGCGGCTATGGGTATGGTGACGAATTCCTGAACGCAACCAATTTCTCTCGGCCGGAAACGAACAACATCGCGTCCAACCTGCTTAAACTGGACGCCGGACGCATCGATCTGACCCTGGAAGACGAAATTGTCGCCTTGTCGACGATGAAGAACGAGGGTATCGATCCAAGCAAATACGACTTCACGAACAACGCCCTGTCCGTGAACGATCTGCACGTCAGCAGCGGCATTGCCAATGCCCGCAGCGAGGAAATCATCGCCGCCTTCAACCGTGGGCTGGCCGCCATCCGCGAGAACGGCACCATGGCGGAACTGTTGAGCAAGTACGGCGTCGAGTAAGGGGACGGGACCCGTTCGACCCAGCGGAGCTTCGGCCGGGTGCCGAAGCTCTTTTTTTGAGCCGATTACGGTTACTGGCTCAGCAAAATCGCGAGCCACCGCGTTTTCGGGTACACCTCCAGCCCGATCTTGACCACCACGGTAAGCGGCACCGCCAGCAGCGTGCCCACCGGCCCCAGCACCCAGCCCCAGAAGATCAGCGAGACGAACACGACCAGGGTCGACAGGTCCAGCGAGCGTCCCATCATTCTCGGCTCCAGCAGGTTACCGATGATGGCGTTGATGGCGCCGTAACCGGCCATGCTGATCAGCATACCCGGAATGCCCTGTTGAATGGTCGCCAGAATGATGGCTGGCACGGCCGCGATCAGCGAACCGATGTTGGGAATGAAGTTCATCAGGAAGGCGAAAGTGGCCCACAGGATGGGGTAGTCGATGTTGATCAACTCCAGAAAGCCCCAGACCACCAAACCGGTCAAGGCACTGACGAGGGATTTGATCACCAGGTAGCGCTGCACCGAGCGGGTAAACCGCTGGGCGTATTCCACGCTGTGGTTGTTCCCCAGGGCCCGGTGCAGCTTGTCCTGAATGACCTGGGCTTCGTACAGCATGAAAATCAGAATGAAGATGGTCAGCACGATGGCGAGCAGAAAGCTGCCCAGGCCGGAGAACAGGCGCCCAGCGAAGCTGATGAAGCTGTCCGGCGGCGCCATCGACTGCAGGCTGGAGCGCAAATCGGTCGCCAGCCAGGGTGCGCGTTCGCGCAGCAGGCCGATCCACTGGTCGAGCTGACGTTCGTATTCGGGAATGCGGCCGAAAAACTCATCGGCCGAGGTGGCGACCAGAGAGCCGATGCCATACAGCACCCCGAATACGAGCACGACCACGCCGCCAATGGCCACGCCGGTGGGTATTTTGTACCGCACCAGCCAGCGCACGGCCGGTGAGGTCAGCACCGCCAGGAAGGTGGCCATTAGAAAGGGCACCAGAATGGGCTGGGCCACTCTCATGCCGGCCAGAATAACGACCAGCGCCGCGATGACGACCAGTGCCCGGGCCAGCGGGGCATCGGTGATGGGCGACAGGGATTTACGATTCATAAAAGTCCTTGATCAGTCAGGCAATCGTCCGGCCGTGAAGCATTCCACCGTCCATTAAAGCATGCCCGGTTCATCAGAACAAAAACACCGTTTGAGCTGGACAGAGTACGAAATCGGGCGGTGCCGGGTCGGATACTCAGTTCCAGCTTACCGGTATTCCACACAATTGGATCATTTCCGTGTTAGACCAATGACTGACTGGTATTCCGAGTGGATTGTACCTAATATTAGGTATTACTAATGTAATAGCATAGGTGCACCATGACTCAAGAATACCACGTTGTAATCGCCGGGGGCGGTGCGGCCGGCATTGCCATGGCCGCTTCGCTTCGGCACCGGGATGCCGGGCTTCGTATCGCCGTTATCGAACCCAATGAAACCCACGTCTATCAGCCGGGCCAGACCCTGGTCGGTCGGGGTGTGATGACTCTGGCGCAGTTGAAGCGGCCGACCCGCTCCCTGCTGCCGAAAGGTGTGGACTGGATCCAGGCCAGCATTTCGGCCTTCGAACCGGACGCACGCCAGGTGCGGCTCGACGACGGGCGCGCCGTCCTGTATGAGCAGTTGGTCGTCGCGCTCGGGCTCAAATTGAACATCGACGCCATCGAAGGCTTGGGGGAGACGCTCGGCAAGAACGGCGTAACCAGCAACTACGTGACCGAGCTGTCCGGCTATACCTGGGAACAGGTCCAGTTGATGAACTCGGGCAAGGCGATCTTCACCCAGCCGCCGATGCCGATCAAATGCGCCGGTGCGCCGCAGAAGGCGTTGTACCTGAGTTGCGATTTCTGGAAGAAGCACGCGCGCCTGAACAATATCGATGTCGAGTTTCACAATGCCGGCCCGGGCATGTTCGGCGTTGCGGATTTTGTGCCGGTTCTGGAAAGCTACATCAAACGTTACGGGGCCCGAGCTCAATTCGGCAGCAATCTGGTCCGGGTCGATGGTCCGAAACGCAAAGCCTGGTTCGCGCAAAGCGACGGCACCGAGCGCGAAGTCAGCTTCGACTTTCTGCATGTGACGCCGCCGCAATGCGCGCCGGATGTGGTGCGTGACAGCCCGCTCGCCAACGAGGCCGGCTGGCTGGAAGTCGACCCGACCACGTTGCAACACGTGCGCTATCCGAATGTCTTCGCGCTGGGCGATGTCGCCTCGACACCGAACGCGAAAACCGCTGCGGCCGTTCGCAAGCAGGTTCCGGTGGCGGCGCTCAATCTGCTGGCGGTACGCGAAGGGCAGGCACTGGAAGCCGGGTACGATGGTTATGGCGCCTGCCCGCTGACCGTGGAAGCCGGCAAGGTCGTCCTGGCGGAATTCGGTTACGGCGGAAAACTGCAACCGAGCTTCCCGTTGAACCCGAGCAAGCCCCGTGGCCTCTACTGGTGGATGAAAACCACACTCTTCCCCTGGGTGTATTGGAACCTGATGCTCAAAGGGCGTGAATGGTGGCTCAAAACACGGGCGTCGGGACAATCGTGACATGAGTGAACAAACGATGCTGCGTAAACGACACCAGCCCGTGGTCCAGGCCTTTTTGATGTCGGTGTTGATGGTCACCCTGATGACTGCGGTCATCACCGCCCTCAATACCGGGCTGGACGACGGCTTCCCGTCGCGTTGGGGGGCCGCCTTTGTGGTGGCCTGGCCCATCGCCTTTACCATTATTCTGATCTTCGGCCGGCGGGTAGCGCACCTGGCGGCGCGGTTGTGTGGCGAAGACTGATTCAATGATTGCCTAACCAAAAAAAGAAGCCGGCGGGATGCCGGCCATAAAAAAAGCCGGTCAACTGACCGGCTTTTTTTGTTAGGTGGGGGCGTGATCACCCCACGCAGGCTTCGTTTTTCTGGTGACGCAGGTGCTTGTAGTGCTCCCAGCGCGCCAGTCCCCACTTGGTGGCGAAGGTGCCGGCCACATAGGCGACCACGATGGTCACGATGCTGCCGTCGGCGAAGCTCAGCGAGGTGAGCATCGGGCCCGGGCAGTAGCCGGCGAGACCCCAGCCGATGCCGAAGACAACACCACCGACAACGATGCGGCTGTCCACTTCGGTCTTGGCCGGTACGCGGAAGAACTCGGCCAGAACCGGGGTGCGACGTTTCATGATCAGCGGTGTGGCGATGGCGTTCACCAGCAGGCCGCCACCCATGACGAAGGCCAGGGACGGATCCCAGGTGCCGAAGACATCCAGGAAGTTGACCACCTTGGCCGGGTCGATCATCTGGGCGACCGACAGGCCGAAGCCGAACAGAACACCGGCGATCAGCGCGACGGCGAGATTCAACGATTTAGTCATGATCAGGCTCCCATTAGGTGACGAACGATGAACACGGTGACGAAGGCCGTTGCCATAAAGCTGACCGTGGCCACCAGGGACCGCGGGCTGCGCCGGGCCAGGCCGCAAATGCCGTGGCCGCTGGTGCACCCGGTGCCGATGGTGGTGCCGATGCCGACCAGCACACCGGCGACGATCAACATCGGGGTGTCGACTACGGCCTGGATGTGATCCACGCCCGCGCCGAGGCCGATCCACTGGTACAGCAATCCGCCGATCACCAGGCCGCCGATGAACATGAAGCGCCAGTCCATGTCGCCTTTTTCCGGGTAGATGATGCCGCCGGCGATGCCGGAAATACCGGCGATGCGTCCTTTCAACAGCAGCAGCAGAGCGGCGGAGAGGCCGATCAATGCGCCGCCGAGAAAGGCCGGCAGAGGTGTGAAGTTCACAATAGTCATAACAACCTCTAATTTAGAAATAACTAATATATTGGTTAAAATAATACGGCCTAAGGCCGCAAAATCAATATCGGTGTATTAACGGGGTCAGACCGTTTTGGTCTGACCCCGTTACCCGACGTTATTGGGCGCGTGCGGACCCGTAGAGAGTAGGTTGGATCGGTCCGACGCATCGGTAGCGCGTGAGCGCGTAATCCAACATCCAAACTGTGCCCATAACGCAGACCGTGCCAGCGATGCAGGTGTTGGATTACGCCTTCGGCTAATCCAACCTACCGTCTGCTCTCCGATAGCCTCCCAGGGTTATTGGGCGCGAGCGGTCTGAATATTCAGCGGAATCTTCAGATAGCGGCTGCCATTGCTTTCCTGTTTCGGCAGGTGACCGGCTTCGATGTTCACCAGTATGCTCTGGTAGATCAGCTTCGGTGCCTGCAGGGTGGCATCCTTGGTTTCGCGGAATTTGACGTACTCGTCTTCGGTGGTGTTGGCGTTCAATTGAATGTTCTTCGCCTTTTCCTCACCGATGGTGCTCTCCCAGGCCACTTCGCGACCGCCGGGCTGGTAGTCGTGTCCGACGAACACACGGGTGTCGTCCGGCAGGCTGTAGAGGTTCTGGGTTACGCCCTTGTACAGCGTTTTGGCGTCGCCGGCCGGGAAGTCGCAACGACCGGTGCCGAAGTCCGGCATGAACAGCGCGTCGCCGGTGAAGACGGCATCGCCGATCAGGTAGGAAACACAAGCCGGGGTATGCCCCGGTGTCGGGATGGCCCGGATGCTCAGCGTGCCGGCGGTGAACTCCTCGTTGTCCTTCAACAGGCGGTCGAACTGCTGACCGTCGGTGACGAAGGTGTCCGGCAGGTTGTAGACGCCTTTAAAGACTTCCTGAACCTGGCGGATGCGCTCGCTGATCGCGACCTGGATGTCCGGGAACTCATCCCGGAACAACTGGCTGGAGCTCAGGTGGTCCGCATGGGCGTGGGTTTCCAGCACATAGTGCAGTTTCAGGTTCTTCTCGGCCACGAAATCGACGACTTTCTGATAGGACTCATCGGAGATCTTGCTGCCGATGGGGTTGTAGTCCAGTACCGGGTCGATGACCACGGCGTCACGGCTGTCGGCGTCGTAGACGACATAGGTCAGAGTGAAGGTGTTCGGGTCGTAGAAGGTTTCGATTTGCTGGTTCATGTCGCTTCTCCTAACTTGGATTTGGACAGTCGACCCGCGGTTCGGGTCGGTTGTTGCAGAACATGTTGCGAAAGGCGTGCCAAGTTTTAAGGTGTTGATTTAAAAGGGGTTTATAAATATTAGTTAAAGCTAATGTTTAAAGCTGTTGCAACGGTTGTTTCATGTTTCACACCGTTGCACGGTACGAGTAGGGCAGAAGTGGTCCGACACATCGGGCGACAGCGTTATCTGCCGTTTATACGGTGGCAATGGATGGGCCACAGCCTAGGTATCCTCCCCCGGCAGATAACGCCCTTCGGGCTCTTCTGCCCTACGGGTTGGGTGGCACTGGCATAGCTACGGGTGCCGTATCCTCCCCACGGCAGATATCGCCTGGGGCTCTTCTGCCCTACGATGGGCCGGTGGCTACTAATACCTGTAGGGCAGAAGAGCGACAGCGTTATCTGCCGTTTAATACGTTGGCACTGGGTAAGCCACTGGCCAGGTATCTTCCCCACGGCAGATATCGCCTGGGGCTCTTCTGCCCTACGATGGGCTGGTGGCTATCAATACCTGTAGGGCAGAAGAGCGACAGCGACATCTGCCGTTAATACGGTGGCAATGGGTAGGCCACAGCCCCGGTATCCTCCCCCGGCAGATATCGCCTACGGCTCTTCTGCCCTACATAAAAAAGCCCCGGCATCCTGGATGCCGGGGCAAGGCTCAGCACTTCACCCTATCGTTGCTGATCGACATAATCCTGGGCGGCGTCCATGGCCTCCCGGGTGGTGAGGAAGAAGTGGTCCTCACCCAGGGTTTCGACGAAGCCGCTGCGTTCCATCACATCCCTCACCGGGCCTTTGACGTTGGCGACGAAGAGGTCGACGCCGCGCAGTCGGTAGTCCCGCAGCAATTCATGCAACGCGGTGTCGGCGGAGGAGTCGAGCTGGTTGATCGAGCTGGCGTCGAGCACCACCGCTTTCAGTTCGGTTGCCATATCGGCTTCGGCACGCTTAATGGTGTCTTTCAGGAAGCTGACGTTGCCGTAGTAGAACTGGGCGTCGAAGCGGATGGCCAGGATGTTGCTCTTGGTCTCCGCGTCGCTGTGACGCTTGACGTTACGGTAGACGTCGGTGCCCGGCAGCCGGCCCAGTACCGCGTAGTGCGGACGGGTGGTCTTGATCACGAACCAGACCATGGACAGGCCGACCGCGAGGAAGATGCCGGTCTTCACACCCAGGATCAGGGTCGCCAGGAAGGTGAAGGCGAGCAGGCCGAGGTCGTCTTTCTTGACCTTCCACAGGTGCTTCACTTCGTGGATGTCGATCAGGCCGAATACGGCGACCATGATGACCGAGCCCAAAATGGCTTTCGGGATGTAGTAGAACAGCGGTGTCAGGAACAACAGCGCGAAACCGATCAGCATGGCGGTGATGATGGCCGCCAGGCCGGTGTTGGCGCCGGCGTTGTTGTTGACGGCGGTCCGGCTGAAGCCACCGGTGACCGGCATGGCCTTGAAGAAGGCGCCGACGATGTTGGCCAGGCCCAGGCCGACCAGCTCTTTGTTGGCGTCGATTTCATAGCGCTTCTGTGATGCGATCTTCTTGGCGACGGCGATGCTTTCCAGGAAGCCGACAATCGAGATGGTGATCGCGATCGGCAGCAGATCCGTGAGATCGGTCAGGCTCATGCTGGGTACGGAGAATTCCGGGAACCCGGCCGGGACTTCACCGACGACGGAGACGCCCGCGGTTGTATTGAGGTCGAACAACCAGACCACCAGGGTCGACAGAACCACGGCGATCATGGCGCCGGGCATCAGCGGGCTCATGCGTTTCAGTCCCAGCAGCAGGATGACACCCCCGACGCCAATGGCGAAGGCCGCCATGTTGATGTCGGTGATTTGAGACACCGTCAGCCAGAGCGTTTCAGCGATGTTTTCGGTGCGCGGCAAGGGCAGCCCCACGATGTGTTTCAACTGGCTGAAACCGATGATCAGGGCGGCGGCGCTGGTGAAGCCGGAAATGACCGGGTGGGACATGAAGTTGGTCAGGAACCCGAGCCGGAACACGCCCATACCGAACTGGATGGCACCGACCATCAACGACAGGAGAATCGCCAGCGCGATGTAGCGGTCCGAGCCGATGTCGGCCATGGCGCCGACACCGCTGGACACCAGCAGGGCGACCATGGCCACCGGGCCGACGGCCAGCTGGCGCGAGGTGCCGAAGACGGCGTAGATAATCAACGGCAGTACGGAAGCGTACAGGCCGATGTAGGGCGGCAGGCCGGCCAACAGAGCGTAGGACATGGCCTGGGGAATCAACATCATGGCGACGGTGATACCGGCGACCAGGTCCCCGCGGAAATCGCGGCGCTGGTAGTGACCGAGCCAGTCGATGGCCGGCACCCAGCGACGCAGGCGGGGTAGGGTGGCTGTGTTATTCATCGTTTACTCCTCGATTCAAAGACGGATGTGTTCAACGGGTAATTCCGGCGCCAGGCGTTCCAGCGTTTGCTCGGCGGCCTGGTTGTGCGCGGCGATCAATTCCCCCCAGGCCGCACGCGGCAAACCGGGCCGATGCGACGCTTCGATGCGTTCCAGAAAACGTTCGGCCAACGCTTTTTTGAGCGGGCGGTGGCAGAAGAAGCTGTTTTCGGACATGGGGGATTCGAAATACAGCGCCGACTCGGCTTTGTCCTGGCGACCGCGCTGGACGTCCAGCAGCAGCACGCGTTCTTCCTGATGTCGGCCCGACAGCACGTCGAACATCAGTCCTTCATGACCGTTAAAGTAGAGCGTCATGAAGGCCTTGATACTGCGCTGGATCAACAGAAGCGGTATGCCGTAGTCGGCTTCGTTCGTCATCATCAGATGCAGGTGACCGCAGCCCTGCAGTTCCGGTTCGGTCGCCAGTTCGCAGAACGAACGGCGTTGGTTCGCGGTCAGTTCTTTCAGTTTGATGTCCTTCGACACGCCCATGCGCGAGTAGATGCAATCCAGCTTGTGCTGGTCGCTGTGCAAATAGACGGGGCCGACCTCATCGGCGAACAGTCGAACATAGTCTTCGATTTCCGACTGTTGCAGATTACGGCCGAGCTCGGACTGGATCCGGCCCAGGGTATGCAGGATCAGACCGAAACTGCCGCCGGCGACGCTATAGCGCATGCCGGGGGTGCGCCCGTCGATGCAGGTGCAGGGCACTTTGTTTATGATTTCGTCGGTGGACATCCACACCATGGAATGAGCCATTTGTTTTCTCCGGTGTCGGATTGAGTTATGGAGACATATATCAAGAGGCGTGCCAATTATTAACTTGTTGAAATTAAAGGGATTTTTCAGAAAACGCACAGCGCGTCATTGCAGGGTGTTTCAACCTTTGTTTCAGGTTGCAACCTTGCTGGCCGCTCTGACACTCGCCGGTTGCGGGCAGGGCGGGGACGACTTGATGGACGATTACGTCGCCCGGGTCGCCAATGTTCTGGATGCCGAACCGGCGCCTGTCGACCCGATGGCATTGCCGTCCTACCCCCGTCCCCGACAACTGCGCCAACCGGTGCCCGACATTCGCATCGACCTGCTCGACGCCTGGGCCTTGCGCGGCTGCGAAGTGTTCAAATTGCTGGGCGAGCGCAATTCCATACTCGGCAAGGTCGCCGAACCCGAAATCCGGCTCGATTACGAACGGCGCCTGTTGACCCTGTTGCCGCAGTGCCTCGGGTCGGACATCGAGATCGAGGATGACCTGCGGGCGGAGCTCGAATCCGCCCTGGCGGCCAAGCGGTCGGCGTTTCCGGTGCATCTCTGGAATGCCTCGGTGGCCAATCCGGATTACGCCGCCTACTGGACCGGCGGTTCCGAGCCGTTCGCGGCCGAAGACACGATCGATACCGAGGGTTACAAAGCCGCACAAAGTACCCTGTCGCAGTTGGTGGAATCCCCGATGGAAAGTACCGGGTCGGATTGGCTGGGTGCCTTGGAGCGCATGGGTCAATACCCGATGGGCGGGCACAGCCTGCAGTCGATGCGCGTGGCGATTCAGCGGCTGGAGCAGGCCGAGCGGCTGTTGCGGGCGGCGGCCGAAGACCGGCGCCTGTGCCCGATGGGACCGGCGCTCAAGGAGCTGGGTTTCGCGCGCAATGTCATGGTCAACATCTTTACCGGTGAGGTGCAGCCCTGGCTGGTGACGGTGGACCAGCGATTCCTGGCCGGGTTCGACCCCTTGTCGCGAATACACGACACCCTGCCGATTCAAAACGAGCCGATGGCCGACTATGTGGGCGTTTTACAGGCCTGGCACGACCGGTATCGGCTGCGGATCCGGCAGCAGGTGGACGCCTGGCAGGCCCTGTTCGCCGCCTGCGGCAGTCAGGCGACGTCGGCCGGCTGAGCTGGCGTTTGGTCGGAGCCTTGGGCACACTGAACCGGTCCGAATTCAACACAGGTACAACCATCCCATGAGTGAGAAATTGAAGGCCTTTGAGCGGGATTACCCGGTCATCATCGACCTGCCCCTGCAGTGGGGCGAAATGGACGCCTTTAACCACATCAACAACGTCACCTACTTCCGGTATTTCGAAAGCGCCCGCATCGCCTACTTCGAGCGCGCTGGCCTGATGGACGAGATGAAGCACAACGGCATCGGCCCCATCCTGGCCTCGACCGAGTGCCAGTATCGCCGCCCGCTGACTTACCCGGACACCATCAAGGTCGGCGCCCGGATCGACGAGGTTCAGCCGTTCGGCTTCTTGCAGACATACGCGATCTACAGCACCGCCCAGGACGCCATCGCCACCCTGGGCAGCGGGCGGATCGTGTTGTTGGATTACAACACCCAGAAGAAGGTCGCGCCGGATGAGGGGTTGTTGGAGACGTTGAGGAAGTTGGAGGGTGATCGATTGACCGAGGCGGAGGAGTAGGAGAATGATGCAACCGTGAACGTCCAATGCCACCGAACCTCGTAGGGCAGAAGTGGTCCGACACATCGGGCGACAGCGTTATCTGCCACTTTCGACCGTGGCGAAAAGAACACTCTTGGCAAAATAACGTAGGGCAGAAGAGCCCCAGGCGACATCTGCCGTTCTAAACGGTGGTGAAGGCCGTGCCAGGGGCAAAAAGTGTACCTGGCCAAGGTAGCGGGGTTTGCCAAGCGTTTTTCATGTGCCACGGCCGCAAACGGCAGATGTCGCCTGGGGCTCTTCTGCCCTACGGTTGGTTGCCTGTCGTTTGCCATATGCCACCGTATAAACGGCAGATGTCGCCTGGGGCTCTTCTGCCCTACGGTTAGTTGCCTGTTGTTTGCCATTTGCCACCGTATAAACGGCAGATAACGCTGTCGCTCTTCTGCCCTACGATAGGGTGCCGAGCGTATTAGCTCAGCTACCTTTACTCCGGCACCGGGATCAACGCATCCCGGTCCCATCCTAAACGCCCGGTCTTCACCGCCTGGCGCCTGACCCCCGGCACCGGGCCGATAAAGAACAAATCCCCGTTCTCCCCGGTTAATTGCCGGGGTACGCCACATTCCTTCGCTACGCGCGCATTCGCCGCCATGTGCTCCACTTCCCCATGCACGGGAATCGCGAGCTGCGGTTGCACCCATTGATACATCTGTTTCAACTCATCCTGCGCCGGGTGGCCGGAGGCGTGGATCGGCAGGCCGTATTCTTCGGCGGTGACGACGTGGATGCCACGTCGCTTGAACAGGTTGATCAGGTTTTCCACCAGTCGTTCATTACCCGGTATAACCCGGGCGCTGAAGACGACGGTGTCGCCGGCGTCTAGTGTGAGGTCCGGGTGTTGGTCCCGCGCCAGGCGGTGCAGGGCGGCGCGGGGCTCGCCCTGGCTGCCGGTGGCGATGGCCAGGAAGTGGGCCTTGGGGAAATACCCCAGGTCGAACGGGTCGATGAAGGGCGCCTGGTGTTTCCAGTAACCGGTGGCCTTGGCGGCCGAGACCATGTTCTTGAGCGACCGGCCCAGGATAGCCACGCGCCGGTCGCTGTCTTCGGCGACCCGCATCAGCGTTTTGAGCCGGGCGACGTTGCTGGCGAAGCAACTGACGACGACCCGTCCCTCGGCTTCGGTCACCACCTTGCGCAAACCTTCGTACAGCACGGCTTCGGACACCGAATGGCCTTCGACCAGGGCGTTGGTGGAGTCGCACACCATGGCGTTCGGCGGGTCCTCGGCGAGCCGCTGGAAGAGTTCGGCCTGGTAGCGGTCGCCGAGCACCGGGTCCGGGTCGAGCTTCCAGTCCGCCGTGTGAAACACCGAACCCACCGACGTGCGGACCATGATGGCGTTCGGCTCGGGGATGGAGTGGGTGATGTGCAGCCACTCCACCTCGAACGGGCCGATCGGGATGCGATCCCCGGCCTGGACGACGGTGACCGGTACGGTCCCGATCAAACCGAATTCGGCCAGTTTGCGCTTGAGGATCTCGACCGTGAAGGCGGTGGCGTAGACCGGCGCTCGAAAACGGCGCCACAGGTAGGGCACGGCGCCGATGTGGTCTTCATGGGCGTGGGTGATGACGATGCCCGCCAGTTTGTCGCGGTGTTGTTCGATAAAGCTCGGGTCGGGCATCTGGACATGAGGCTGGTGTGTCTGACCGGGGTCGGCGAAGGTGACGCCGCAGTCGACCATCAACCATTGGCCGTCGTGGCCATAGAGGTTCAGGTTCATGCCGATTTCGCCGCAACCGCCGAGCGGCAGGAACCAGAGATCGGTGTGGTCGGGTGTCATTGAACGGTGGTAAGAAAGTATGTGGGCCAAGTGTAACGGGTTTGCCCGGTCGATCACATCAACTGCAGTGTTTTCATCTTTCGCCACAGCGTCGCCCGGGAAATCCCCATCTCGTCGGCCACCGCCTGCTTGTGCCCTTTGTGGCGCTGCAGCAGTTCCAGAATGCGGTCGCGCTCACTCTGCACCAGGGTGGATTCGGTCTCGTCGGGCGGGGCTTCGCCGCGCAATTCGGGCGGCAGGTCCTGCAGTTCGATCGCCTCGCCGGTGCCGATGGCGTGGCAGTAGGTGATGACGTTGTTCAACTCGCGAATGTTGCCCGGCCAGGCGTACGAGAGCAGGGCATCGTAGGCGTCATCGCTGATGCGCGAGACGGAGCGTTCGTTCTCCCGGTTCAACCGGTCGATGAACTGCCAGGTGAGCATCTCGACATCGCCCACCCGGGCCTTCAGCGGCGGCAGGTACAGTGGCACAACCCGGACCCGGTACATCAGGTCCTCCCGGAAGTCGCCGTTGGCCACCTGGCGACGCAGCGACGTATGGGTGGCCGAGACCAGCCGTATGTCGGTATGCACCACTTCGCTGGAACCGAGCGGGGTGAAGCAGCGGTCCTGCAGGACGCGCAACAGCCCGGCCTGGATGTCGAGCGGCATCTCGGCGATTTCATCCAGAAAGAGGGTGCCGCCGTCGGTCAACTCCAGCAGACCGGTGCGGTCGTGGGTCGCGCCGGTGAAGGCGCCACGCTTGTGCCCGAACAATTCCGAGGCCATCAGTTCGCGCGACAGGGCGGCGCAGTTGATGGCGCTGAAGGTCTGGCCGGCCCGGCGCGACTGGTTGTGGATGTAGCGCGCCACCAGTTCCTTGCCGGAACCGGTCTGGCCGCGCACCAGAATGGAGGCGTTGGTGCGCGCCACACGGTCGGCCTGGGCCATGAAGTCCACCATGACCTGCGCCACGGTCAGCAGTCCGCCGAAGTTGTGCGGTTGGACATCCGGTGCCTCATGGTAGCGGGTCATGTCAGCCTCCCGGCGATCGGGTCTTGTTGCACCATCCGTTGCTCCAGTCTGGCTTCGCACCAGGGTAGGCGAATGCCCATGGTGTCCGCTATCTGTTTCAGGTTGGCCGGGTAGCCGCAGATATCGACCCGGATACCGCGATGCTCGCACACCTCCAGAAACCGCAGCAGCGCCTGAATGGCGGCGATTCGGGGTTGGTGGGCGTGGCTCAAATCCAGCGTCAGGCGCTCGGTGTCGTCCGGAATCATCGGTTCCAGGCGCTCGGGCAATTGCCGGGCGGCGGCGAAATAGAGGCTGCCGGAGACCTGAATCGCATAATGATGTGTTTCGTCGCTGGGTTTCGTATGCAACCAGCCTTCCCGGTCGACGCTGAACCTGTGCAGTTGCGGCACGCTCGCCTGCAACAGGAAGATAACCACGCCCAGGGCGGCGCCGAGCAGAATGGCTTCGTGGAAGCTCAGCACCAGGGTGCTGACCACGGTGACGATAAAGAGCGTGCGCGTCTGCGGGTTGGCTTTCAGCACGCTGCGGATCTGGGCCGGTTTCAGCATCGACAGGGCGGTCGCGACCAGTAAACCGGCGATCACCGCCTGGGGGATGGCGCGAATCAGATCGGCGCCGTAGAAAATGATGGGCAACAGGATCAGGCCGGCAATAAAGGGCGCCCAGCGGGTGCAGGCGCCGCCGATGTCGAGCAACACCGAGCGGGTCAGAGAGGTGCTGGCGGGAAAAGCGCCCACCAGGCTGCCGGCCAGGTTGGCCACGCCCTGGCTGCCGAGTTCGGCGCGCAGCCAGCGCTGTTCCTGGCGGTTGCGCAGCGTGACGATCAATTCCAGCGAACCGATGAAGGCTACCGCGAACCCGGGCACGATCAACGCCTGGATCATCGCCCAGTTGGGCAGTTCGCCGGCCAGTCGGGGCCAACCGTCGGTGATGACGGTGCTTTCTTCCAGCGTGATCCAGTTGTCGATGAAGGCGAAGGGCGTGAACCAGACCAGGGCGAGGCTGGCGACCAGCACCAGCAACGGAATCGGCCAGCGCGGCAGGTAGCGCCGGCCCAGCACGACCGACAGCAGAGCGACGGCGGCCAGGGCCGACGAGGCCCAATCCAGGTCCCGGGGCGACAGCTGGATCAGCCGCCATGCCTCATCCACCACGGTGCGTACCCCGTCGAAGGGCGCGCCGAGGAATTCATCCAGTTGCATCAGGGCGATGATGACCGCCGCGCCAGTGGCGAAGCCGAGCATGACGGCCTCGGGCACGAAATCGAAGACGCGTTCGGCTTTCAGGGCGACGATCAGCAGGCGGGACAGGCCGGCCAGTACGGTCAGGGTCACCATGGCGGTGAGAAGTCTGTCGGGCTGGTCGGCCCAGGGGGCGAGGCTGGCGAGAATGATCAGGCCGGTGGTGTTGGTCGGCCCGACCGTGACATGAGCGCTGCGACCGACCAGGGCGGCCACCATGCCCGGCACGGCGGCTGTGACCAGACCGTACATCGGCGGCAACCCGGAGAGCATGGCATAGGCCAGGCACTGCGGGATGCCGACGAGCGCGACGAGAATGCCGGCGTTGAGGTCTCCGGCCTTGGGCAGCGACAGCTTCATCCTTGGCGAGTGAACTCAGCCCTCGCCCTTTACGGCACGGTACAGAACGCTGCTGCGATTGCCGGTGCGGCAATAGCCCAGGATCTTTTGCTGGCTGTCGAGCAGCGAGGACAATGTATCGACCTGCTCTTTACTGTAGTTGGGACCGCGCATCGGCAGTTCGACGAACTTGATGCCCTGGTCCGCGGCTGCGCGGGCGATGTCCACGGCCGGTGTCTGATCGTCGGATTCGCCGTCCGGTCGGTTGCAGACGATGGTGTCGAAGCCTTGGTTTTTGGCCTCGGCCACGTCCTCGACGGTGATTTGCGGGCTAACCCAGTAGTTGCTGTCCAGTTGTGTCAGATTCATGGTGGGCTCCTGAATTGAGTGCGGGACGATCTGTCGGTCATGCTAGCACAGCCGACCGGTTTCAGTGACCGTTTGTATCCGCACGGGGTTGTGTCTGTATATTAGCAAAAATTAATATAGGAGCGAACGACGAAATTTAAAGTTCTGTTCGGAAATCAATACCCCGACCGATCTATGTTTTTTGATATCGGTCAGTTCAAAGGCCTTGCAGTCTTATGCAGATACTCTATTTTAGGTGGTGTAACTGGTCGAAAAATCCAGCCTGTTCATGGTGTTAGCCTAATCGGGCACGTCTTATTGGGCTTATTGAACAACAACAACAACGACCGGTCCCAAATCAGGAGACTGCTATGATTCTCGATCATACTCTAGGTATCTTCACTCACCCCGATAGTGAGTGGTCACTAATCCGTCAACAACGTCGTACCAAGGTCATGGAGTTCCTCACCCATGTGCCCATCCTGGCGTTGATTCCGGCCATCTGCTTTTACATCGGTGTGGTTCACGTTGGCTGGTCGGTCGCCGACAGCCCGCTGACCACCCTGACCCCCCGCAGCGGTCTGATCCTCTGCATTTTGAGTTACGCCGCCGCACTGGTCGGGGTCTGGGTGTTCGCGGAGTTCATCAACTGGATGGCGCGGACCTATTCGGACGAAGAGGTTAACCCGCACCACGGCATGGCGATGGCGGTGTACGCGACCACGCCGATCTTCCTGGCGGGCATTGCCGGTATCTGGCCGGTGCTGTGGTTCAATGCGGTGGTGTTCATCATCGCGGCGGCCTATGCGGTGTACCTGATCTACGAAGGCTTGCCGATCATCATGAACATCCCGAAAGAGCGGGCCTTTATGTATGCGACCTCGGTGATCACCGTGGCGCTGGTTCTGCTGGTCTCGCTGCGCGGCGGCACCGCCATCATCTGGATGGCCATGTTCGCGCCGGAGTACGTGGTGCACGGGGGCTGATCGGTTCCTGAAAGACTGAAAAAAGGCGACTCGGTCGCCCTTTTTTATGTAATGGTGGTTTAACCCGCACCGGGTACCGGGTGGACCTATTCGGGGTCGCCGTGAACCCGTCCATGGGGGCTTGACGGCCGCCATCCGGGCGGCCGACATCCCCGAATAGGACCACCCGGTTCCCGCCGCTAGCCAATAAAGGCTCTCGATTCATTGTTTGTGTAGGTTGGATTAGCCGCAGGCGTAATCCAACAACCCAGCCACGGTTAGTATTCGCAGGGTGGGCACCGCCCACCAAAAAAATGCCGCCACGGTAACGTATTCTGGCATCCCCGAATCAAAAACTCCCCCAACTCCGATACTCCCGATACCCGTCACTGTCGTACCGGTGAACGCCGCCCTCGGTGAAGGTGAGCGTCACCCAACCCCGGTACCCTTCAATTTTTACCCGCCCGGCATGCGGGTGTTCGTCATTCTGATACCAATGAACCCCACGCTCGGTCTCCAGGCTGGCGCTGCGCTCGGTCCAGCTGTCATCCAGCCATAAACTGGCGAAGGCATCGATACGGAAGTCGGTGGACGACAGTTCCACGATGTCGGCCTCGATGCCGCTGAAATTCACGTCCTTGTAGTCGCCCCGCATCCGCAGTCGTCCATCCATTTGACCTTCCAGGGATTCGATACGCCCGAGTGCGTCGTCGTACCAACCGGTGACGTCGAAGTCGAGCCGGCTGTTCAGCGTGATGTTGCCGAGCCAACTGGTGGTGCCGCAGTGGTCGGCGGTGGTGAGGACATCCATGGTGACGAAGGTCATGGCGTCGGAGTAGGTTTCGGTCTCGCCGGTGGCTTCGACGCTGGTCGAGCCGCCGTATTCGCACGGGCCGGACTCGAACAGGTAGGTGGAAGTGGTCTCCACCGGGTCGTGGTGGCGGGCCAGGAGGCTGCGCTGGGTGGGCGTCAGAAACGCCTCGGGGTTGGCCACCATGTCGATGCTAGCCGAAGCGAGGGAATAGGGGACCAGGGCTGTACGGGTCAGGAAGGTGGTGCTGAAGTCGGCCACCGATTCAGTGACTTCCGTGTCGTAATCGGCCTCATGCTCATATGCATCGGTGACTTCCACATGGCAACCCGTTAAAGCTGTGGTCAACAAAGCACCCGCCGACAGTGCGCGCCAGGGGGCTTGAGTCAAATGGTGTAACCGTGTTGTTTTGTCCATCGTTCCGCATCTTTCCGTGTGGTTTGTGCAGAGGATGGCAGACGGTATCTGAATGCTTTCTGAATAGGCGGGGTTTCTTCGCAAGCGTATTCAGGTGCCGTTCAGTTTCGGCCTACGCCCACCGTTCGTCGATTTCCGCCCCATGGGGAGGATGTCAGTGTTGTGCAATCACTCTAGGCTCCGGCTACCTGATACCCGATCCAATTGACCCAACAACAATAAGAGGCACGTTATGTCGAACTACCGTTTCCGTGTGGCCGGTGGTCTGCTGGTCGGTGCGTTGATGACCGCACCGGCCATGGCCGACTGGTACTTTCGCGGCACTCCCAATGATTGGTCGACCCAGGCGATGAACACCGCCGACGGTTCGATCATGGAAACCTGTCAGACATTCGCCGATGGCGACGACCAGGGCGGCCCGCGTTTCAAGATTGACCGATACGGCGACTGGTCGGAGAATTATCCGGTCAGTGATTACCTTGTCGATAGCCACACGGCGTATCACATTGAATTCGATACGCAGTCCCATGCATTGAGCGCCACGGCTGTTGCCGACTGTACGGACTCGACCGACGTCTGGTATTTCCGGGGTACGCCGAATGGCTGGAGTACCTGGCCGATGACCGCGAACGCCGAGGGTGATTTCGAAATCGAAGTCACGTTCGACGGTGAGGATCCCGATCCGCGTTTCAAGATCGACCATTACGGTGACTGGACCGAAGCCTATCCACAGGCCGATTATCCCGTGGACGATCACACCACCTATCGCATCCGGTTCGACAGCGACGATCACAGCATCACCACCACGCCTTTGGCCGGCGATGACCGAACCGCGCCGACAGTCGGTGCCGATCCTTCACCGGGTACGTACAGTCAGACGCAGGACGTGGTGCTCTCTGTCAGCGACAATCAGGATCCGAACACGAGTCTGTATTACACGCTGAACGGCGACGAACCGACGCGCCAGTCGACTCCGTATTCCGGTGAAGTGCTGACGGCCGCCGATGTCGGCCCGGGCATCGATCTGACCATTAAGACACTGGCGGTGGATGAGAGCGGAAATGAGGCCACCCGGTCTTTCGATTATCGGATCGGCGATGCGACAGCGGGGACGGATTTCCGTGAAGAGACGATCTATTTCCTGTTGACCGCCCGTTTTTATGACGGTGACAGCGGCAATAATTATTACAACCGTGACCGGATCGAACCCGGAGATCCACACTGGCGGGGTGATTTCAAAGGCCTGATCGAACAGCTCGACTACATCAAGGATCTGGGATTCACCGCCATCTGGGTCACACCGCCGAACGAAAACCGCAGCGGGCTGGATTACCACGGTTACCACGCCTACGACTGGACGCGGGTGGACCCGAGGCTTGAATCGACCGATGCCACCTATGAGGACTTCATCGACGCCGCCCACGCCGAGGGGCTCAAGGTGATTCAGGACGTGGTCATCAACCACTCCAGCCAGTACGGTATTCGCGACCAGGTGTGGATCGATCATCTGCCGATCAAGTATTTCGTCCCCGAGGGTGGCCAGCAGGGGATGATCGACAACGATCCCTATTTCGGCAACCTGGGCGACTACCAATCGGAATTCCGCGACGACAACGATAACCCCGTGGCGCCCGCCTGGTTCCGCGAGCGTCACACGTCGGATCCGGATGGAACCGTACCGTTGGTCGATCCGAAAACCGGCGTGACCGTGCCCAAGCCGGGATACGACCCGAACCGCTTTTTCGGTATCGATTCCAATACGCTCGATCCCGCCTGGTATCACCAGGACGGTTTCATGGCCGGTGGCGATTGGGAGAACCCCGACGCCCTGCAAAACAAGCACCTGGCCGGCGACACCATCGATCTGGCGACCGAAAACGCGAATGTGCGGGATTATCTGAACCAGTCCATCAAGCGCTACCTGGACATGGGGGTCGATGCCATTCGCGTGGATACCGCCAAGCACGTTGAACGGGATGAACTGCTCGGTTACGTGCATGAATGGCAGGCGCACAAACCGAACCTGTTCGTGTTCGGCGAGGCTCTGGTCAAGGGGTTGGGTTTCGGTTCCGAACTCGGTAACGACAATGCGTCCGCTGTCATTCGGCCCTGGTGGTATACCCGCACCGGATCCGATCCGTCGAACCCCAGTGGCGACGCCAATTTCTCGGTCATCGATTTTCCGTTGTTCTCGACCTTCCGCGACAACATCACGCGCGGTTCGTTCAGCGGCATTGGCGGCGCTCTGGCATGGGACTGGACCTACGCCGAGCCGACCGAGTTGGTGACCTTCTTCCAGAATCACGACGTCGGTCCGGATAACGACTTCAAATACCGCTACTGCTGCAGCGAGGAAAATGCGGCTCTGGCCTACACCCTGTTGTGGACCCTGCGCGGCATTCCGACCTTGTATTACGGCGAGGAAGTGATGTTTCAGGCGGGCTTGCCGCAAGACATACAAGGCAGCGACGACGTTCTGAAAGACACCGGCCGGGCTTATTTCGGACCGGTGCTGGACGACCCGGCCAGTGCTCGGGCGCACCCGCTGTACCAGCACATTCAACGTCTGAACGAGATCCGCCACGCGCTACCGGCGCTGCAAAAAGGGTCCATGGACCGGGTGAACGAATGGGGCGCGGGCATGAGCTTTACCCGCACCCATGACGGCCAGATCGCAGCGGTGGGCCTGGCGGCCGGGTCGGCGCAATCGGTTCTAATAACCGCCTTACCGAACGGTACTTATCGGGATGCGGTCACCGGCGACAGCCGGACGGTATCGGACGGAACCCTGCAGTTCACCGTTCAGGCCTATTCCGCCGGCATCTATGTACTGGACGGACCGGGGCAGATCGGCCAGGACGGGCCGTATTTGAGATAGCATTAGCGATCGTCGTCACTCTCCAACTCAAGTTTTGGCGTTCGCTGTTCCGGCTGCCTGGGTACCCCCGGTAGCCGACGTGAGCCACTGCCCCACAGTTGGCTCGAACTCCGAAACTCGGGTTTTTAAGCTTCATTTTAACCAGGTGGATGCATGCTGGGCTTCTCACACATGGAGGAGCCTTGGTATGAACACAACACCCATGGCGGAGCACGTCTCGTCTGCCCAAGAATCCGTTCGAGTATGGGACCCTCTGGTCCGAATATTCCACTGGTCGTTGGTGGCGTTCTTCGGTCTGGCCTGGTTGGCATCGGAAGAATGGCAGTCGTTGCATGAATGGTCGGGCTATACGGTAGCCGGCCTGGTCGGTTTTCGATGGGTATGGGGCCTGATCGGTACCCGACACGCCCGGTTTTCCGACTTTGTCCGGCGACCCTCCGTGGTCGTCGATTACCTCAAGGGGCTGGTGTCCGGCCGGGCTCGTCACTATAAGGGCCATAACCCCGCCGGTGGCTGGATGGTTGTCCTGCTGCTGGTCTCACTGACGGTTCTGACGCTGACCGGAATGACGCTGGCCGGACTGGAGGGCCGGGGACTCCTCGCCGGAACCGCCTGGGCCGCTTTGCCGGAAGACCTGGTCGAAGAGGTCCATGAAGTGTTCGCCAACATGTTGCTGGCATTGGTGTTCGTACATGTGGCCGGCGTCGTGGTCAGCAGTTGGCTTCATCGCGAGAACCTTGTCCGGGCCATGATCACGGGTCGAAAACCGTCGGTGGACTCTCGGGAGGACGACTGATGAAGGGCATGGTTTGGATGCTGGTTCTGTTGCTCGGTTCGGGATTGTCCGGCATCGCGACGGCCGACGTCGCTGTGGATGAACTCATGGCCGAATACCGGGCTTGGGGTGTTGAAACGGCGAACCCGGAGGCGGGCGCGGACTTGTGGCGGCGCACGTTTGAGAACGACCGCGGCTGTTCCGGGTGTCATACCGCCGACCCGGCCCGAACAGGGCGCCACCTCACAACGGGAAAGGTCATTGACCCCATGGCGCCTTCGGTCAATCCGGAGCGACTGACCGATGTCCGGACCATTCGGAAATGGTTGTACCGGAACTGCAAGTGGACTCTGGGTCGTGAATGCACCGCTCAGGAAAAGGCCGATCTGCTGGCCTGGCTACGGACTCAATAGGAGGCTATCGATGAACGAACGCATTGCACTGTGGCGCTGGTACCTTGGCACTGTTCTTTTGGGAGGTGCCCTGGGCCTGGGGATCATCGGGCTGGCGAGCGCCGATGGCGTCAGCGGGTATACCGGCGAGGAAGATGAAGACCGGTGGGAAGAAGACTATGATGACGGACGTCAAAGCGGGCTTTCGGGCACCCCGGGTGCGGGGCGCGAACTGTATCGGGCCGAGTGCTCGGCGTGCCATCTGGCGTATCCGGCGGGTCTGTTGCCCCGGCGAAGCTGGCAGGCCCTGATGTCCGGACTCGACAACCATTTCGGTGAAAACGCCGAACTGTTGCCCGACGATTCGGATCGGATCAGCAACTACCTGTTGGCCAACGCCGCCGATACACAGAGCCGGGTAACCCGCCGGTTCCTGCGGGGATTGACGTCGGATGAAACGCCGTTGAGAGTAACCGACACTCCGTTTTTCAAGCGCCAGCATCGTGAGATACCCGATCGCCGGGTAACGGGTAACCCCGAGGTGGGCGGATTCAGCCAATGTCAGGCGTGCCACGGGGATGCGGCGCAGCGAGGAGTCTTTGATGAAGATACCGTGGTTATACCGGGTTATGGTCGTTGGGACGATTAGCGTGCTCGGCCTGCCGGATGTTGCACTGGCCTCGGAGCGTCATCTGCGCTCCGAAGACGTGCGCGAGATGGTCGCGCAGGGGACGATCCTGTCACTTGAAACGCTGCTGGAACGACATGCCGACTTGCTCAACGGGCGATTGCTGGACGTCGAGGTCGAGGCGGAAGAGGAACATGGCGTGAAGCGATTTCTCTACGAAGTCGAGGTATTGGGTGCCGACGGTATCGTGCGTGAGTTCGAATTCGATGCGGCGACGGGGCAAATGATTGAAATGGACATCGAGGACTGAAGATGCGCTTGTTGTTGGTCGAGGATGATGTCGCCGTCGTCGACGACTTACTCCCTCGTCTGCGCCGGGGCGGGTATGCCGTGGAATGGTCCGACAATGGGCTGGACGGTGATTTCCTCGCCCGTGAGGAATCATTCGATCTGGTCATCCTCGACCTTGGCTTGCCCGGTTGTTCCGGGTTGGATGTGCTGACCGGTTGGCGCCGCGATGGCCTGGCTGTGCCGGTATTGGTATTGACCGCCCGCGATACCTGGCACGAACGGGTGGATGGTCTCAAAGCCGGGGCCGACGACTACCTGGGAAAGCCGTTTCACGTCGAAGAACTTCTGGCCCGCATTGAGTCCATTATTCATCGAAGCCATGGCCAGACACCGGCGAACCTGAGGGTAGCGGGTCTGACGCTGGATACCGACCGGCAAACCGTGACCGATCGCGAAGGACGGGTACATTGTCTTACCGGCATCGAATTCCGTCTGTTGCGGTACATGATGCTCCACCCCGACCGTTATCTCTCCAAAACCGAACTGAGCGAGCACATCTATGAGGAAGAGCGCTTGACGGACAGCAATGTGATTGAAGTCTACATCAATCGTCTGCGTCAGAGACTGGGGCGCGAACGGATCACCAACCGGCGCGGACAGGGTTATCGGCTGACGATGGAACAGGATGCCTAGAGACCCGCGCGGTCGGCGCCGGCCATCGCTGGAACGCGGAATCCGGTTCCGGTTGTTGGTGGTGCTCGTTCTGGTCATGGGGGGCGTGCTGGTATTCGTGGACATCGCGGTGAGCCGGCTGAGCCGCGATTTCGTTCTGACCCGTCTGGAGCACGATGCCGAAAGCCTCATAACCTCGCTGGTGGTGGCCGGTCCGGACGATTGGCGCATAACGGACAATCAGTTGCCCAGTGTCTATCAGCGTGCTCATTCCGGACACTACTATATCCTCAGCGGTCCGGATCGCACCGACCGGTCCCGCTCCCTGTGGGATTTGACCTTCGAGGTGGAACGGCTTCTTCCCGGCGAGACACGCGTCGGTATTCGGCGTGAGTTGAACGGTCAGACCTGGTTGGTGTGGCAACTGGGGTTCGAGAAGGGCGGCCAGGTGTACTCGCTCTGGATAGCCGAGGATCTTGCTCCCCTGCAGATGGAGCAGCGCCGATTCGAAAGCGTTCTGTTGTTGCTGGTACTGGTTGCCGTCGCCGTTTTGCTGTGGATGCAACGGCGGGTGTTGCGACGAGGTTTTGCCCGGTTGAAACCGCTGCAACGTGAGCTGGAAGCGCACCGTCTGGGTATTGAAAGCCAAATTCCCGAATCGCTTCCCGAGGAAGTGGCGCCCCTGGTGGACGCTTTGTTGAGTGTGCTGGAGCGCTCCGATCAACAGATTCGCCGGTCGCGTACTGCGCTTGGTAATTTGTCTCACGAACTCAAGCGTCCCTTGCAGCAACTGCACTCTCTGGCCGATCGGCAGTCCGGGCCTGACGATCGGGAAGCGTTGATGCGGGTCTACCACCAGTTGCACGAGCGGATCGATCGCGAATTACGTCGTGCCCGAATTGCCGGTACCCCCAGTCCGGGGCGCCGATTTGCCCCCGCTGAAGAATTACCCTATCTGGTCGATATGATGTCTCGTCTGTATCGCGAGGCGCCCCGCGTGGAACTGGATTTGCCCGATGTGGATACCCTGCCGTTCGATCGCGACGATGTTCTGGAACTGTTGGGTAATCTGTTGGATAACGCCTGCCGCCATGCGCGGTCCAGAGTGCGGTTGAGCCTGCGTCGCGTCGAAACAGCATGGCGGTGGGACGTGGAAGACGATGGTGCCGGCGTCGTCGAAGCCGATTACGAGCGACTCGCCGGACGAGGTGTCCGGCTGGATGAGTCCGATCGAACCGAGAGGGGACATGGGCTGGGACTCTCGATATGCCAGGCCGTCGTGGACAGCTATCGGGGCGAGATGACGTTTGATCGCTCCACACTCGGAGGTCTCAGGGTACGGGTGGTGTTGCCCGTTCCATGACTAGGCAGCGATCTCTTCGATCGGACGAACTTTTTCCAGCGGGCAACCCTGTTGCCACCAGTCATCGAACTCGTCCACCAGGCGCTGGTTTTCATCGATGACCGTTTGCCAGTAGTTCAATCGGGTAGTGTCATCCAGGCGTTCGAAGTCTTTCCGGTCCGGGATTTTCCGGAACGGGAGAGATTCGATGAAAGCCGGGCTGGGGCAGATCACGATGGTGTGGCTGTAGTGGTCCGCGGTGACTTTGCGCCAGCGCAGGGGTTTGTCGAACCAGCCGGGTTTCATCACCGGTGAGAAATGCGGGTAGAGCACCAGGCCGTTGTCCGGTTTGAGCGGCAGGTCGAAGTGGTAGTCCGCCATGCCGCCGTCGCGGTAGACCCCGCTCGGGGCGCCGGGCGGATTGGTGACGCCGTGGATAACCACCGGTATTGCGCCGCTGGCTTGCAGCGCCGGGCGCAGGTTGTTGGCGGTCAGGTCGACCTGTTGGGTCGCAAACTGGTCCCAGTGAGCCAGGGGAAGGCTGGCGCCGCGTGTGCGGAAGACGACGCGGTCGAAATAGCGGGGCAGGTTGGAGCGGCTGATCAGGTTGCTCAGGGCGACGCGACCGAATGCCCAGGCCTGTCGACGCGCGGAGGCGGCGGCCGTGGCGCCTTTGCACCGGGCGGTGACCAGATGCAGGTGGCGGTTGGGGTGCAGGTCGTCGAACGGGGTGTCGCCCAGGGCGTAGTCGACGAATTCGATGACCTTGGCGGTGATTTCGTCGGCTTCGGCGTTTTCCGAGTAGCGCTGGTTTTTGTAGCCATCTTCCAATCGATCGATCGCGGCCACCGGGTTGAGGTTGGCGTAGGAGGCCATGCGCCAGGCGCCGATGGAGCTGCCCATCATGTCGATGGGGTGGGGGATGCGCGGCAGCCATTCGCGGGCGAAGTAGCGGTCGAGGTGGCTGAGCACGAACCATTTGGGGCCGCCGGAGGCGCCGAGGATGACGCGGATGTCCTGGGGCGAGAGGCCTTGCTGGCGGATGTGCTTGAGGGCGTGTTGGCCGGCGTAGATGTGGAGCAGGTCGGTCAAAACAACGGTTCCATTGGTTGAAGCGGGCGGACTATAACACGGTCTTTCGGGCAGCGGCGGCGGTGGGCGGTTAAGCCGTGACTTTCGTCACAGGATCCTGCTGGGATTGCTGGGTGCCTGGAACCCGCACCGGCGGCCCGGTATTCCCATTCGGGGCCGCCGTGAATACATCCATGTAGGCTTAGCTTCGGCGTCCTGCCTCAGATATCCCCGTATGGGAATACCGGGCCCCCGGCGCTGGTCTTCAATGCCACAACGATCCGATATCTCAGTTGACTCCAGAGGTATGTAGGAGCGCACGCCGTGCGCGACCCGCCCAGTAACCCGGACATCCACCACTGGCCATCGGTGCCGCAATCATGTGATCCGATTGCTCCGCCGGTTCCTGAAAATGTAGGAGTGCACTCCGTGCGCGACCCGTCCAGCCGGGAGGCTGGACAACTACTATTCGCGTAATCGCGCACAGCGCCGCGTGCGGATCATGGCTCCTGCAATTCACCGTCTCAGCGGCTGGCCAACGCCTGTTTGAACACCTTGGGTGCGGCGGCCAGCAGTTCGGCTTTCTTGGCGCTGGCCGGGCCGCCGCTGCGGTCGCCGGAGAGGGCGCCGGATTCCTGGATAAGCAGGCTGGCGGCGTGGAAGTCGTAGTCGTTGAGGTTGTCGGCGTAGGCGAGCTGGACGCGGCCGGTGGCGAGGTAGGCGATGTTGAGCAAGCCACAGCCGGTGACGCGCAGAGCGCCGGTGCGTTCGGCCCAGCGTTGGGTTTGGCTGAAGTCGTTGCTGTCGACGGCGGCGATGGCGTTGTCGAGGTTGGTGCCGTCGGCGCGCATGCGGCGTTCGTTGAGTTGCATGCCGCGTCCGCGCATGGCGGTGTATTCGTCGCCGGTGACGGGGTCGAGCAGGGCGACGGCTTCGATGCGGTCTTTGACGTAGTAGGCGATGTTGATCAGGTAGCCGGGGTAGCCGGAGCGGTAGTTGGATTCGCCGGTGAGGACGTTGATTTTCCAGCTGGATTGGCCGTCGTGGTCGCGGCTTTCGTCCATGCCGATGTGCAGGCTGTCGATGTGGTGGCGCTGGTGGGCTTTGCGGATGGCTTTGCGGGCACGCCAGGCGGCGTCTTCGATGGCTTTGTCGAACACGTCCTTGCGGGTGGCACCTTCGACGGTCAGTGATTCGATGTTGCTCAGGGTGTAGCTCAGTTTGTCGGCGGCGCCACGGGCGGCGCGCAGGGCTATGGTCTGGATCGGTTGCATGGTTCTGGGTACTCACACAGTCATCGACGGGCGCACGAGTGGGCCAGCCGGGTCACGGAAGTGCCGGCGGGACAGGTCGTGCGGGCCATCTGGGGTTATCCGCAGGGACGGGTTTGTTAAACAACGGTTGCACCGCCGGGCGCTGTGTCCAGCATACTGACGCTGAAGGGCCTTGGGCGACACACGGGAGCTTTCCCGAAAAAGGGCGGGTATGATACAGCTATTGTGTCCAACCGTTAATAGCCAGAGAGTGTTTTTTGATGTCACAGACCGAACCGGCCATGCAAGAGGCGATCAATCCGGACGATATCCGCGTTGTGATGGTCCATACCTCCCATTCCGGCAACATCGGGGCGGCCGCCCGGGCGATGAAGACAATGGGGCTGACCCGGCTGGTTCTGGTGTCCCCGGCGGATTTCCCGAGCGAGGAAGCCTATGCCCGTTCCTCGGGCGCCCAGGATGTGCTGGACCAGGCGCAGGTGGTGGAGGATCTGGATGAGGCGATCGCCGAGTGCGGTCTGGTCGTCGGTGCCTCGGCGCGCTCGAGGTCCCTGCCGTGGCCGCTGGTTAACCCGCGTGAGATGGCGGACCGTGTGGCCGATCATCCGGCTGGTTCGCCAGTGGCGTTGTTGTTCGGACGTGAACGCAGCGGGTTGACCAATGAGGAGCTGGCCCGGTGTCACTGCCACGTGAACATCCCGGCGAACCCGGATTACAGTTCGCTGAATGTGGCTCAGGCGGTTCAGGTGATGGTCTACGAGCTGCGCATGCGCCAGGTGCTGGCCGAACCCCAGACGCCCGAACGCTGGGGCGTGACCTGGGACCAGCCGCCGGCCCGCAGTGAGCAACTGGAAGGTCTGTTCGATCACTGGGAAAAAACCCTGGTTGAGATTGATTTCCTCGACCCCAATAACCCACGGACTCTGATGAATAAGCTGCGTCGACTCATTCTCCGCGCCCAGCCTGATGAGGTGGAAGCCAACATCCTGCGTGGCATGCTGACTCAGGTCGACAAATCCATAAGGAAGCCCTGACTATGTTCCGAGGTGTGAAAGAAGACATCCAAAGCGTCTTTGACCGTGATCCGGCGGCCCGTAACTGGTTCGAAGTACTGCTGAACTACCCGGGTCTGCACGCCATTCTGGTGCATCGGCTGACGCACAAGCTGTGGCAATGGCGGTTGAAAACCCTGGCCCGCTGGATCTCGCAGGTATCGCGCTGGTTGACCGGCATCGAAATCCATCCCGGGGCCAAGATCGGTCGTCGGTTCTTCATCGACCACGGTATGGGCGTTGTTATCGGCGAGACGGCCGAAGTCGGCGACGATGTCACCATTTACCAGGGTGTCACCCTCGGCGGTACCAGCTGGCGGAAAGGCAAGCGCCACCCGACACTCGAAGACGGCGTTATTGTCGGTGCCGGTGCCAAGGTGCTGGGGCCGTTCAGCGTGGGCAAAGACGCCCGCATCGGCTCCAATGCCGTTGTGACCAAGGAAGTGCCGGAAGCGGCGACCGTGGTCGGCATTCCCGGGCGCATCGTCAAGCACAAGGGTGAAAAGGTACTGCCGTTCAGCGAGAAGCAGCAGGAAATGGCCAAGAAAATCGGGTTCGATGCCTACGGTGTCTCCCAAATGCCCGACCCGACGGCACACGCCATCAAAGCCCTGCTGGAACACATCCACGCCCAGGATGAGCGCATCAACAGCATGTGCAGAACGCTGAAACAGATCGACGCCAGTTACCAAGCGAAGGAAGTGCCCGAGTTGGATGATGAGGATTTCGAGCCGCTGGAAGATTCGGACCGGTCGGCGAATTCGGGTGGTTAAGTCGTTTGGGTGACCGATTGACCGGTGGTTTGATTGGGAAACCGTAGGGCAGAAGAGCCCGAGGCGATATCTGCCGGGGCCATAGGCTACGAGTTAGACTTGTCCGACACGTAGGGCAGAAGAGCGACAGCGTTATCTGCCGTTAAAACGGTGGCAACAGGGCAAGCAACAGGCAGGAATGACGAACCAGCCGAGGTCTAGTTTATCGCCGGGAGCGTGTTTATCGCCAACATCGACAACGGCAGATAACGCTGTCGCCCGATGTGTCGGACCACTTCTGCCCTACGGTTATTTGCCGGCAATTTATCTATTGCCTCTGCTTCTGATCGGCAGATGTCGCCTCGGGCTCTTCTGCCCTACGATCGGGATCAGTTGGCAACCGGAATGGCCCGGTACGTCGGGCCATGTCCATTTACACCGTCACGCGCTGACCGAGTGCGGCCTGAACGCTCCTCTTGGGCGGATCGGGGTCGGTACGATCTGCGGGGTCGGGTGACCGGCGTAGAACACGTCCATTGAGTGACAACGCTGGTCGTACAGGGTGCGACCCAGGCCGTGGTGGCGGCGCGGGAACTTCAGTTGCGGCGGCACCAGGGCGAATCGACGGGGTTGTCCCAGGGGCTGGGCAATGAAGATGTCCAGAAACGGCCCAAGAAAGGCCAAATAGCTGTCGATGTCGGTAATGCCTTCGGCCGACGCCAGTTCCAGACCGTTGTTCCAATCCAGCAAGGCTTCCTTGATTTCCAGTGCACTGCAAAACTCGCCGTGATTCAGAATGACGGCGTCGTATTGCGCATCGACCCAGACCCACTTTTGCTTGTCCCTGAGAAAGACTTCCATTCCCTGGTAGTAGCCACCAAAGGGGCGCCAATGGCTGTCTCTCGTGTGTAATTCGAGTAAGCGGGTGGGTAGATCGATGGCCTGGAGGGCATTGGCCAGCACCGTGACGTAGTCGGCCCGGCAGAAGCGTTCGCCCTGTGCGGCACGCGACAGGATGTCCAGCGGGTTGTCCGTCCCGGCCGAGTGCCCAGGCTGAGGTTTCCATTGATCGTGCACCCAGCGAACCAGCGCATCGATGCGTTCGGCATCGTTCCGGCTGTCCGCGACGATTGACGGCAGGTCGTACAGCTTGGCCAGCGTCTGCAATTGGCTGGTCGTGGACGAAGCCGGCAACTGGGGTTCAGTGTGGTGGCTGTAGCGAAAGGGTCGCAGTCTTGGGTACAGGTGCATGGACCAGTAACCGACCACGAAACCCAGCAGGAAGAGTGTGAGAACAGATAATAGAGCCAGCATTCAGGCCTCCCCGGGGCGTCCGTTCCGGTCGGCGAACTGCTGAGGTGTGTCCGCGTTTCGGACACCGTCACTCGCTCGACATGTTTACGACCAAGAGTGGTCCCTATGCCTTGAAAGCGCAATGTGACGGTGCCTGCTTTGTGAAACACTTGACACTTAATCGGGTAACGATTTGTTGGATCGTGTAACCGTTCTCACTTTTTAGATCGAACTTGACCGTTTGGTTTGCCAGGTCGGGGATGGGTGTAAGTGTATTCTGGGTTCACCCTGGCGGTGCGGAACCTGGATCAGTTCCAGACTGCCGTCGTGGTGTTCGAGCAACGCCGAACAGCTTTCGACCCAGTCTCCGTCGTTGGCGTAGACGAAACCGTCTTCGATATGCAACTTGCTCTGGTGGATGTGTCCACAGACGACGCCCTGCACACCCTGTTGTTTGGCATAGCTCACCACTTTGGCCTCGAAACTGTCGATATAGGCCTGGGCTTTCTTGCTGCGCATTTTCAGTGCGCCGGGCAGGGACCAGTAAGGCTTGCCGAACCGCGCTCGCACCTTGTTCAGGTACCGGTTCAGGGTAACGACGGATTCATAGGCCCATTCCCCCAGATGCCACCAGAAGTGACCGCAGTAGATGTCGTCATCGAAACGGTCGCCGTGCAACAGCAGATAGCGCTCGCCGCTGGCGGCGGTGTGGATGGCTTCGTATTCCACCCGGATCGGCCCGAGTCGGGTGTCGGCGAAGTGGCGAAAGAAGGGGTCGTGGTTGCCGGGTACGTAAGTGACCTCGGTGCCGTTCCGTGCCTTGGCCAGAATCAACTGCAGAATCTTTTCGTGCCGACGGTGCCAGCGGCCCTTGCGGGTGCTCAATTTCCAGAGGTCGACAATGTCACCGAGCAGGTAGAGCTGGTCCATGTCGGTGTTGTTCAGGAAGTCGGCGAGCAGGTCGACCTGGCTGTTCAGGTTGGCCAGATGAATGTCCGAAATAAAAACGGCACGAACGGAACGGTGAGTCATGGGCGGGCTCCACGGTTCGGGGATGAGGGTAGCCTATGTAACCCGGATGACAGTTAGGGGTCGGCGGGATGAAGGTTTGGTGACGGATGGAAAGATTGGGGGAGTCGTAGGGCAGAAGAGCGACAGCGTTATCTGCCGGGGGAGAAAAATGAGCCATTGGAAGGGTCCACTGGCTCATTATCATTCCTATGGCAGATAACGCTGTCGCCCGATGTGTCGGACCACTTCTGCCCTACTCGACGTGGTTTCGCGTCAATCGACGATTCACAAAGGGCGGAAATGGTACGTCTGATCCGGCATCCCGGCATCGGGGCCGAAGGCCGTTATCCGCCGCTAAACGGGCCAGAGCATAAGCTCTTCTCGGCCCGTCCATAACGGTCGATGATCTGAGGTAACGACCGGTGGTTAGCGGTTACCGCGCAGGCGAACCAGTCCAACAACCATCAAGATTCCAACCAACGCACCCGGCAATCCACCGACAGGCATAAAGGCACCGCCAAACGGCCCCCTGTCATCCTTGTCGTCTTTATCATTGCCATCGGTATTCGAGTCGTTGCTGTCGTCATTTGAATCCGACCCGTCATCGGAGTCGTCATCATCCGCTACCATCTTGAAGTCAACGATCACGGGGTCGTGGTCGGACGAGCGGAACGGAGTGGCGGCATAGAACGACACGTCCTGAGCGTCGGATTTGTACTCCAGGTTGTAATCCAGCGCCGAGGGTTCGTCGGTGTTGATGTGCCAGTCCTGAACCAGTACCGCTTTGTTGGCCAGTGAATCGTTGGCCAATGCGTGGTCCAGGTTGCCGCTCATACCGTCGTAGACGTAGGAGTATTCACCCTCGGCTTTCAGCGAGTCGTATCCGGCGTCAGACAATGCCCGGATCGGATCTTCCATGCTGTAGGCGTTCAGGTCGCCGATGATCAGAATGTCGTCATCGTCCACGCCGGTCGGGTCGGTATCGAGCCATTGGCTCAATGCCTGGGCCGCGTTGGTGCGGATCTGGTTGCAGTTGCCCTGACCGTTCGGGTCTTCCGGATCGCCGAGGTCTTCACAGGAGGAGCCTTTGGATTTTAAGTGATTGACCACAACGGTGAACCGGTCGCCGGTACCTGCGTCTTCGAAGCTTTGCGCCAGAGCCGGGCGGTTTTTATCGTCGTTGAACAGGGGCGCGTCGCTGTCGTCGAGCGGCGAGTTGTTGCTGGACAGAATCTTGGCCGTGTTGACCGGTGACACCTGGGTTGGACGATAAATCAGGCCCACGGCGATGTCGTCGTCACCAATCGTGGCGACGCCGGGGTCAACAAAAGCGTATTGATCCGATTCGCTCTGAGTGGCATTGAGCGCGTCGACCAGTTGCGCGATGGCGCTGAGCTCGTCGAAGCCGTCGTTTTCAATTTCCATCAGACCGATGACATCGGCGTCGAGCGCTTCCAACGCGGCGATCAGTTTGTCTTTCTGGCGTTCCAGTTCTTCCGCATCGTCGGCGCCACGTGCGGTCGGGAAACCACCGCCTTCGCCGTCGCCGTTGAAGTAGTTCAGGACGTTGAAGCTGGCGACGCGCAGGTTGCCGTCGATGCTGGTTTCCGGTGCTGTGGTGCGCGGGTTGGTTCCACCGTATTGAAGAGGTTCGGTTGGGAACAGCCGGTACTGACTCCACGTGTAGTAGACGACCCCTGTCAGACCCGAGAGGGTTTCCCCGTTTCTTAAAGAGTTGTGGGCACTCAGGTTTCCATTCGGATAGACAACCGGTTCCGGGTTCTGGCTGTCGTTACCATCATCGACTAGCAGTCGGTTCAGCTCGTTGGTTGTGGCAATGGATTGAGCTTCATCTGATCCGGGTAGGGCTACCTCAGTGGGCTGGAATCGACGACCATTTGAGACCCAGAAAGCACCGAAGCGAGCCAACTCACGCACATCGTTCGCTGTGAGCGTTTGATCAAGCTGAATCCTCATACCTTCCAGGGTTTCCAGTGTGTCTTCACTGTCCAAAGGGAGGGATACTGATGCAGGGCTTGGCAGCTGATTGTCGGAACTGCATATTTCTATAGCGGTGGCGGATACTTGAGTATGTCCGTAGTGTTCTTTGGCTTCGCCCGAGATGATGACTGCATCGCCCTCGGCCACATCGGGAGTTTGGGCGTAGATGAACAGACCTTCGGATGTCATTGGGTCTGCATCTGCATCGTCATCCGTCGACTGAATGAAGAAACCATTCAGTTTTGAACCGTCCTGCAAATCCGCAGTCACGATCCCTTCCACGGTCACCGTCTCACCGGCTTTGGGCGTGCTGCTACCGCTGCCCTGGATCTCTGAAATGGGGGTACTGGTGTCGCCACAGGCGACAGCGGCGTGAACCTGGCCAGCCGCGGAGACCGCAGCCACAGCCAGCGCCAGTTTGGTCAGGCAGGCATTTCTCATTGTCATTGTTTTACCTCGTGAGTGCTCGGGGAGCGGATCCCTCACTCTCGGCGCCTTCCTTCGGCGATTTTTTGTTATTTGATCATTCGGTCAACTTTTGATCTGTGATCACCATATATAACAAAAGTTATAAAGTGAACACTTTGTTGCGAGATTTTTCACTGCGTGACTGAAAGTCGAATGTGCGGGCTGATTTGTGACCGGGAGTTGAAGATGAATTCGAGCATAAAAAAAGGAAAGCCTAACTCCTCCCTATTTAGATGGCTGTCGCCTCAATCGTCGTCTCAACGCGGCAGAGTTCTTGATGACTTTACTGCTGCGTCGTCGTCATCGGTGATGGCTAGAGTCGCTTCCTGGATCCGGTAAGGCTAGATTAACCATTTAGGAAGTACACCTTGCTACCCGAGGCTTCATGTGGGTGACCTGGTAATCATGTGCAATAGTGTCTGTCTAAATACTTAGACTTGAGATGCCCAGCTAATTTCTGATTGATGAGTTAATTTCACTAATATCAATATTTTCATTACCATTTACAAAGGTTTGTGTTTCTGGATTGTTACAAATGTAAGTTTATGTAACAGTAAACCTGTCCAAGTGGACAGTAATTTAATCTAGAACAGGAATTCGAATGAAAAAACAAATAGTACTTGCAAGCTTATTAGCAGCTGGCGTTTCTAGCTTCACCGCTGCGAGCACAACAGTTCCAAGCGAGATAATGGATTATGCCCAGCTTGGAATGCCATTCAGTTCTGCATCCGAACAAATAGGTAATTTTTATTGTGTCACGGCGCCACATGATAACTCGACTGGAAGTCCAGTAGCTGAGTTTCAGTTCGTGCACAATATGAGCACTGAACAAATCAAGGACGTTTTATCCGGTGGGATTGACTCGGGGCTGGATTTTCCTTTGGTCCAGTTGTCAGCTGGAGGAAGTATCGAAAATGAATTCAGAAACAGTGACTTTAGTTCGACTTGGACAGCTTCTGCAACCGTAGTTCCTGATGTAGTCCGATTTAACCCAGGTAGTGGTGGATATAGAATTTCAGATGCTTGCCAAAATTTTGTCGACGAATTAAATGCAGGGAGAATTAGTGAAACTGATTTTCTGACATACGTTGGTGATGAATTCATATCTCAGCTAAACTTAGGCGCATCACTTCTCGTCCAAATGGAACTTACTTTTGGCAGTAAATCCCAAAAAGAAGCTTGGGATGCACACGCAAAATTAGCAACTCAAGGATCATGGGTTGCAAGTATTGAAGGGTTCATGGAAAAGCTCTCAATAGCAGAGCGACGTACTATTAGTATAGATATTAAAGCATATCAGCATGGAGGCGATTCAGCTCGACTTGCCGAAATATTACCAAACAACATTCTTAGTTGTTCGATGAAAGACCTTGCTTCTTGTAAATCAGCATTCAGAGATGCCCTTCAGTATGCAAGCGACTTTGGTAGCCAACTATCAGATGAAAGCAAATATAATGTATTGAGCTATACCACGACCTCATTTGCCAATGCGGGTTTATACTCGCTCGTGCCTTCGGGGGGAAGTAGTGTGCCAAGCAATAAGTTTTTCCTACGGCTATTAGAACAGCGATATAAAGATGCGATGTCTGATTTGGAGCGCGCAAACGAGTTGTTGGGAAAATACTCTTATCTAGTGGAGCCTGAGCAATTAAGTGCAATAAGTGAGATTAAGCAGTATGCGAGCCATAACGCATATCTTATATCAAAAGTGTCAGAGTATTGTTTTGATAATCCATATAATGACTTGTGTGAAAATCAGTACAATAAATTGACATCTGTTTCTCAGCCATTGTTAAAGGAGTATGATGGAGATGATCTTATAATTCCGGATCCAAATTTGATAGACCCAGAGCAGATCATCGCAACACAAAATTCACTACCGGATGTGGCTTTTGAGGCTCAAAATGTAATTGGATGCGAATTTAAGAATATTTATACAAATGAAGTATCAACCGCAAAAAGGCACTCTAGTGGATTTGTATTAGGATTAGAGTCTAATATAGACATAGCTGACGTGATAGTAGACATGTCCAGTCGTGAAGTTGTAGAAACGCATATTGGTGATCTTACTTGTTATGGTCTTGATGATAATTCAGTTTCTTCTAGTCTAAGTTTGAAAATTAACCCTTTGCCTTTTGATCTGCCTGTTAAACTTCATTCCGAGTTTGTCAGTGCATGTAATAATTCTTTGCGGGAAAATACATGGGCAGTTGGTTTTCTAAATGAAATCCAACGCTATGTGCACTACAATACTAGAGATATGGAGTGGTACTTTCCATCATGTGAAGATGTTGAAAATCAACTTAATGATAGGCATGCACCCGAAGCTTATGATCGGGGCCACCTTGAACTAGATCCCATTTGGGAAATATTCATTGTTGAGTGATTTTGATCAATATGTTCAGTGGCTAAACTGATTGATTATTTATATATCGACATCGATGCAGAGGGTTTAATATGAGAGTTACAATTCTTTCGCTTCTCGTCACGTTAGTTGCAATAGCTAACGTGTCATCATCTCCTATACCAGAATACATGAAGTTAAATGTTGATCACAATGATGGTGATAATTATCTATATTTGGGTTATGGATACAATACTCTGAAGAGTTTAGGGAAGGGGTATCTCTGTCTTGATGGAAAAAAAGAACTTGGTGGCAATGTGGTCCAGAAAGTGTTCAGCACATATAATTTGACTCATGAGGAGGCTAGTAATATTTATAATGGAAATGCGAGCGTGGGTGTTGAAAACCCTTTGATTTCAATTGGAGCGGGTTCTGATTGGGCACACAGCATATCCTCAAATAGTATTTCACAGTCAATAAATATGACCGTTACGTATATTCCTAAAAAGGAGGTCTATAGGCCTGCAGATGCTAGAGTAGGCTCTTTTTCTCTTACGGATCAATGTCAGACAATATTGGACAGTCACCCTGAAAACTATGTTGAGGCGTTTGGGGATCAATTTGTTACTGCGATTGAGTATGCTGCTAATTTGAGCGTTACATTAACACTTACATCGACTAGCAGGTCTGATAGAGAGCTACTTTCAGGCGCATTGAAGTTCACTAAAACAGGAGTGTCATTTGAAGGGGAACTCAGCGATTTATCTGAGCAGTTGTCTTCGGCTACAAGAGTCAGTGTGAATGTCAGGCAAAAAGGAGGTGATCCAAGTCAGTTAATCAAATTTGGCGCATCGAGCACTGGTAATCTCTCTGATTGCACAACTGCGACAGCCAATAACGCCTTTGAGTTAGGTAAATGTCTTTCTCTATTTGAGGATGCTACTGAGTACGCACAAACTGATTTCCGCAGCCAGCTTGCTTTACTCTCAGACTATGCGGTTTCAGGGTATGAGATTTCAAGATACAGTACCTCGGGTATTCCTAAGCTTGAACAACCTCAAAATTCAGAACTTTCAAACCTGTATCGAGAATACATCATGACTGATGTAAGCCAAGAGTATGGTAAATCGAAAGCAGATCATCGCGTTGCACAGTATTTAAGAACCAATGGACGTATTGAGGACCAAGATGTGCTCGAAAATATAGTGTACATTACTCAAAATAATTACTCACTAGCAGAAGAGATACTTGAGTATTGTAAGAATAACCCCTATGGTTCAAAATGTGCTGACTATTATATGTCGAACAAGTCAGATCTCATTGCTTACGACGATTCTGTATTGAATAGCTATTAGTTTTTTCTGTTATAAAAGAGGGCTCGAAAGAGCCCTCAATTTAATAAAGGTAAAAAAGGATGTTGAGAGTTATATTGCTCTTTCTATTAGCTTTAATAGTGATTGATGGTTATGCTGCAGAAACCGTTAATATTGGTAAAGCCAACATAACAAGTGATGTATTGGGGAAGGGGTTTGGCGGATTGAATAGTAGTGAAATTGGTATAGGCAGTTTCCTAAGTGATTGCATTGTTGGTGAACACCAAATAAACCGACAAAGTAGGTCAAGTATCAGACTTTTCACTTCGATCAATGAAAATACATTCATACAAGACTATTCTATAAATGGTAGCGCGAATTTGTCGTTTTGGATAGTTGGTGCAAGGGGGGCTGCTAGATATTTATTTGAAGAGGCTACCACAAATACCAAAGAGTCAAACCTTTTTCATTTTAAAGTGGGTGGGGTGAATACAAGGTTTGATAGTAATACTATGGAATTAAATAGAGATATCAGTAATCCACAGCTTTGCGGTGATAGATTCGTAAGTCAAGTATCTCGAGGTGTTGAGCATAAACTGATAGCTTCATTGGAATTCTTTGAAAGCAGCGTTAAAAAAGATTTCAAGGCATCAGCAACTATCTCTCTATTTGGCGGGTTGATAAAGAAGAAAAAGGAATATAGTAGCGAGAATAGAGAATACCTGGAAAATGCAGTGATGACCATTACGCACTATAGTACCGGGCTTTTGTCAGAAGAACTTCTTAGGATAAGAGACTATCAACAGTCTCCTTACGTAAAGTATTATTGCACTTATCAAATGATTGATTATTGTATAGAAAAAGCAAACGAATATTACAATTATCTTTCAAGTCAAGAATTTATCGCATCAGTTAGTGATCAAGACAGCTATTCCACAGATACCATTACTCTGTCCAAGTATGAAGAAGCCGGGCTTAAAATACCGTCGGATGATACAAGTGAATTCTCAATTGTAGACATAGCTAGAGAGTATACTGCTGCAGCGAAGGCAAAGAATATTATATCAAATATTGAGAAAATGAAACTTAAAAAAACTTTGTTGATCGAAGGTGGTGTTGACTATTTAAGTTTGGAATCAGAAATAGCAGAGCTAGAAAATGAACTGCAGAGACTGAGTGCTAGTCAAACCCACTCTGGTAATTAGTATCTGTGCTCGATTATTAGATTGCACCGGCATTGCCTGGCTGAGTATGCATATTAATAAGGGTTTGATTTTTGAATTAAAGTGTGATTTCTAACTAGGACGAGTTCGTCTTTCCAGTCAGTGATATATATTTTTTTCAATGAATGTCTCAACATTGAGTTTGATAAGACTGTTGAGCAATGTGGAAATAGTGACCTTAAGTTGTTGTTAATGGGGAGGCATGAGCCTCCCCCTGTTTAGACGTGTAGCCGCGTCAATCGACGAATCAGCGCGGCAGCGTCTGCGTCACCTCGCTGGTGGCGCCATCGTCATCGGTGACGGTCAGGGTCGCTTCCTGGATCCGGTTGCGCTTGATCAACCATTTCGGGAGGAAGCCCCAGTCGCCCGAGAATTCGTACGGGCCGACCTGCCAGTCCTGCGCCACCACAGTGCCGTCAGGATCATGGCTGTCGCTGATAAAAATGTACCAAAAGAACAGCTTGTAGACGCTGAAGTCGGCTACCGGAGCCACGTTGGGCGGAGTGAGTTTCAGGTCCAGGATGACCGGATCGTGGTCGGAAGACCGGTAGGGCGTTGGTGCGTAGAACGACTCGACCTGGGCGTCGGACTTGTACTCGGTGTTGTAGTCCAGCGCCAGCGGCTCGTCGGTGTTGATGTGCCAGTCCTGAACCAGAACCACCTTGTCCGCCAGGCTGTCCGAGGCCAGGGCGTGGTCCAGGTTGCCGCTTTCACCGTCGAAGACGTAGGAGTACTCGCCTTCCGGCTTGACCGAGTCGTAACCGTACTCGGCGAGGGCGCGGATCGGGTCTTCCATGGAGTAGGCGTTCAGGTCGCCCATCACCAGGACGTCCTCGTCGTCGATGCCGGTCGGGTTCGTGGCCAGCCATTGACCGAGAGCGTGCGCCGCGTCGGTGCGGATGCCGTTGCAGTTGCCCTGGCCGTTCGGGTCGGTCGGGTCGCCGAGGTCTTCACAGGAAGAGCCCTTGGATTTCAGGTGGTTGACGACGACGGTGAAGCGGTCGCCGCTGTCCAGATGCTCGAAGCTCTGGGTCAGGGCGGGGCGGTTCTTGTCGTCGTTGAACAGCGGGTCGCCGTTGTCATCCAGCGGGGAGTTGGCGCTGGACAGCACCTGGGCGGCGTTTACCGGTGCCACCTGGGCCGGACGGTAGATCAGACCCACGGCGATGGCGTCGGTGCCGATGCCGTCTCCGCCGGTGGAGACGTAGTCGTACACGTCGTCGGCGGCCTGGGTCGCGTTCAGGGCGTCGACCAACTGGGCAATGGCGCTGTTCGGGCCGAAGCCGTCGTTTTCGATCTCCATCAGGCCGACGACGTCCGCGTCCAGCTCGGTCAGGGCCGCGATCAGTTTGGTCTGCTGGCGCTCCAGTTCGTTGGGCGTATCGGCGCCTCGATCGGTCGGGAAGCCGCCGCCGAGCCCATCGCCGTTGAAGTAGTTCAACACGTTGAAGCTGGCGATGCGCAGTTCACCGTCGATGCTGTCTTCCGGTGCCATGGTGCGCGGGTTGGAACCCTCGAAGGTCGGCGTCTCGGTCGGGATCAGCTTGTAGGCGCCGAAGGCGTAGTTCATCACCCCGGTCAGGCCGGTGGTGGTGTCGCCCACGCGCAGGCTGTTGTAGGCGCTCAGCTCCGGGGCCGGGAAAATGACCGGGTCCGGGTTCTGGGTGCGGATGCCGTCCTCGACCAGCAGCTTGTTGCGGTCGTTCAGCTCGGCCACGGCTTCGGCGTCCGGTCCGGGCAGGGCAACCTCGGTCGGGATGTAACGACGGCCGTCGGACACGGTGAATTCGCCGTAGCGGCCCAGCTGATACACCTCGTTCACGGTCAGTTGCTGCGCGAAGCTGACTCGCATGCCTTCCACGTTTTCCAGGGACTGTCCGGCGTCGAACGGCATGGCCAGTTGCGCTGTGCTCGGCAGCATCTGGTTGCTGGCGCAGACGTCGATCAGGGATACCTGGTTCAATTGCGTCAGGCTGTAGTATTCGTCGGCCGTACCATTGACGACGACACGGTCGCCCACGGAGACATCGGTATCGGTATGGTAGACGAACAGGCCCTCTGATGTGGCCGGGTTGCCGTCCTGGTCGGCGTCTTCTTCCTGAATGAAGAAACCACTGAGCTCATTGGAGGCTTGCAGGTCGGCCACGACGATGCCCTCGATGGCCAGGTTCTGACCCATCATCGGCGTCTGGTCGCCGTCGCCCTGTACGGCGCTGATCAGCGTCATGGGGTCGCCGCAGTAGGCGAGGTCGTCGGAACCGCCGCCGTCATCGCCACCGCCATCGTCGCCGTTGCCGAGGTAATTGAAGGTGTCGCTCGGGTAGCTGTCCCATTGCTCGGACGGATCGAAGGGGGTGTCGTATTCGGTGTCACCACTGGTGATGCTGGTCTTGCGCACCAGGGTGACATTGGAGCCGTAGGTGTCGCTGTTGCCCAGTTGTCCGATGCGGTCCAGCACCTGATCGCTGGATTTCAGCAGCAGGACATCGTTGCCGTTGAAATAGGTGACGGCCGACGTGGTGTCCGCCACATTCATGATCTCGGTCGCGGCGGACGGGTTGGCGATGACATACACATCGCCCGCGGCCAGGCTGCCGTTCAGGTCGAGCGCGTTTTGAACGCTGGTACTGCCGTTGGAATAGAGTTCGATGCGGTATTGGCTCAGATCCACAGCACTGGAACCGGTGTTCTGGATTTCCAGTGCCTTGTTGTTGGAAGAGCCTTCGACGTACTCGGAGAATATCAGATCGGCCTGCGCCGTCAGCGCGGTACCGGCCGTGGCGACCAGTAGAGCCAGGGGAGAAATCCTCGGGTTCATAACCTTCCCTCGTCTGTTGTCCGGGATCACTGACTTCCATTCAGAGTCGACGACAGATCCCATTGTTGTGTTTTTTAGTTATTTGAACAAATGGTCAGAAAATGACCAGAGACTACCCTAACGGATTTTAATGACGTTTTGGTAACAATTTTTGTTCATATAGGGGGGCTTTTTGAGCGCGCAGTGGTCTATCGGCGACCGATCGAGGCCATTCGTGACCCCGACTTAACAATCGGAAATCGCCGCATAGCTTCGTTTCTCGCTTTAGACATTAGTTGTATTTCGCGCTGCGTTGGTTGATTAATAAGCAGTCCAGTGCAAGTTTTAACCAGGTCAGATGCAAAGGCTCTCGCTCGAAACGGTAACCATCTGGCGAACCATGCGAAAAGACTTTGCATGCCTTTACAACAAAAACAAGATCACAATCAGGAGAGAAACAATGGCTGACTTCAAGACCAACCGTCGCTCGTTCATCAAAGGCAGCGGCGCCGTCGGTGCAGGCCTGGCGGCTCCAACCATCTTCACCAAGGCGCATGCCTTCACCAATGAACCCGGACCCGGCAGCGTCGTGCTCGGCTTCAACGTGCCCCAATCCGGCCCGTATGCCGACGAAGGCGCCGATGAACTGCGTGCCTATGAACTCGCCGTCAAACACCTCAACGGTGGAGGCGATGGCGGTATGCTCAACACCTTCTCCTCCAAAGCACTGGACGGCACCGGCATACTCGGACGCAAAGTCGACTACGTCACCGGCGACACCCAGACCAAATCCGATGCCGCACGCGCCTCCGCCCGCGCCATGATCGAAAAAGACGGCGCCATCATGATCACCGGCGGTTCCTCCTCCGGCGTCGCCATCGCCGTCCAGTCATTGTGCCAGGACGCCGGTGTCATCTTCATGGCTGGCCTGACCCACTCCAACGACACCACCGGTAAGGACAAAAAGGCCAACGGCTTCCGCCACTTCTTCAACGCCTACATGTCCGGCGCCGCCCTGGCCCCGGTACTGGCCGAAAGGTACGGCACCGACCGCAAGGCCTACCACCTGACCGCCGACTACACCTGGGGCTGGACCCAGGAAGAATCCATCATGGCCGCCACCGAGGAAAAAGGCTGGGAGACCGTCAACGCCGTGCGCACACCGCTCGCGGAAACCGACTTCTCCTCCTACATCGCCCCGGTTCTCAACTCCGACGCCGACGTCCTCGTGCTCAACCACTACGGCGCCAACATGGTCAACTCACTGACCAACGCCGTCCAATTCGGTCTGCGCGAAAAAATGGTCAACGGCAAAAACTTCGAAATCGTTGTCCCGCTCTACTCACGCCTGATGGCGCGTGGTGCCGGCCAGAACGTCAAAGGCATTTTCGGCTCCACCAACTGGCACTGGTCCCTGCAGGACCAGGCGTCGCAAACCTTCGTCTCATCCTTCGGCCGCGAATACGGCCAGCCACCGTCGCAGGCCGCCCACACCTGCTACGTCCAGACCCTGCTCTACGCGGACGCCGTCCAGCGTGCCGGCAGCTTCAACCCCTGCGCCGTCGCCGAAGCCCTCGAGGACTTCGAATTCGACGGACTCGGCAACGGCAAAACCCTCTACCGGGGCGCCGACCACCAATGCTTCAAAGACGTGCTGGTCGTACGCGGTAAGGAAAATCCCGAATCCGAGTTCGACTTGCTGGAAGTGGTTCAGGTCACGCCAATGGAGCAAGTGATGTACGAACCCGACCACCCGATGTTTGCCGGTGGTTCACTGGGTCAGTGTAATCCGGGAGCGTAAGCACCTGGTTTAGGACCCCTATTTGGGGATTGGCTACCAATACGAGCGACTGGTGCCGGGGGTAGCTCAGGCGGGGATGTGCGAGGCATGGATGCCTCGGTCAAGCCTACATGGATGTATATACGGCGACCCCGCATGAGCTACCCCCGGCACCAGGCGCGGGTTCCCGGCACCAATAGAAACCCAGCCGCCTTACCAAACGAGCCCACCCAAGGGGCTCTCGCTGTAACTTAAGGTACAGACGATGGACGCCATCTTACTGCAAATTCTCAACGGCCTGGACAAAGGCAGTGCCTATGCACTGATCGCCCTGGGCCTGACGCTTATATTCGGCACCCTGGGCGTCGTCAACTTCGCCCATGGCGCCCTCTTCATGATCGGAGCCTTCTGCACCGTTGTCGTCAACGGCCTGCTGAGCCTCGAACGAGTCACCCTCTCCGAAACCGAAACCAACCCCTGGGGCGAACCCCTCGAAATCCGGGTCCAGTACGCCGAGCTCTGGTTCGGAGACTTTGGCCAATTGATGGTCGACTACTCCGTCTTCTGGTCGCTGCTGTTCGTCATCCCCGCCATGCTCCTTATCGGCATCGCCATGGAACGGGGGTTGATCAAACACTTCTACAAACGTCCGCACGCCGACCAGATCCTCGTCACCTTCGGCCTGGCTATCGTGCTGCAGGAAATCATCAAACAGATCTTCGGCGCCAACCCGATTCCGCAACCGGCACCGGACGCCCTGCGCGGCGCCGTCGATGTTGGAGCGGCACTGGGATTGTCTCCCGGGTCCATCATCTACCCCATCTGGCGCCTGGTGTACTTCCTGTTCGCCGCGCTGATCATCGGCGGCGTGTTCGCCTTCCTGCGCTTCACCACCTTCGGCATGGTCGTGCGCGCCGGCATGGCCGATCGCGAAACCGTCGGCCTGCTGGGCATCGACATCGACAAGCGCTTTACCGCCATGTTCGGTATCGCCGCCGTCGTCACCGGCCTCGCCGGTGCCATGTACACGCCGATCCTGTCACCGAACTACCACATGGGCATGGATTTCCTCGTGCTCTGCTTCGTCGTGGTGGTCGTCGGCGGCATGGGCTCACTGCCGGGCGCTGTCGCCGCCGGCTTCCTGTTGGGGGTTCTGCAGAGCTTCGCATCCATGACCCAGGTGAAGGCATTGTTTTTCGGCTTCTCGATCGACCAGGTCATCATTTATCTGGTCGCCGTCATTATTCTCTTGACCCGGCCACGCGGTCTGATGGGTCGCAAAGGCGTCATGGAGACCTAAGATGTTAGCGAAGTTACTCAACAATAAAGACACGATGCTGGTCATCGTATTTTCCCTGGTTGTCCTCGCCGCCCCCCTGTTGCTGGCACCGCTCGGGGCCGGGTACCCGGACCTGATGCAGCGGTTCGCCATCTTCGGCATATTCGCCATCGGCTTTAACATCCTGTTCGGGTTGACCGGCTATCTCTCGTTCGGTCACGCCGCCTTCCTCGGTGTGGGCAGCTACTCCGCCGTCTGGATGTTCAAATTGCTGAGCGTCAACATTGTTCCGGCGATCCTTCTGTCGGTGTTGATTTCCGGTCTGTTCGCCCTGGTCATCGGCTATGTCTCGCTGAAGCGGTCCGGCATCTACTTCTCGATCCTGACGCTGGCCTTCGCGCAAATGTCCTTCAACCTGGCTTACTCCGTACTCACACCCATTACCAACGGCGAAACCGGGTTGCAACTGGCGCTGGACGACCCGCGCGTTCTGGACGGCGCCTCCACAGAAGGGGTGCTGCCGTCGCCGCAACTGTTCGGTCTGGAAATGAACGATACCGCCCAGGTGCCCTTCCTCGGGATGGAACTGCAGTTCAACGTCGGTTTCTATATCTGCGCACTGATTCTGATTGCCGCGTTCTTTATCTCACTGCGCATCTTCCGGTCGTCCTTCGGCATGATGCTGCGCGCGGTGAAAAGCAATCAGACGCGTCTGAACTACACCGGGATCAACACCAAACCCTATACGCTGGCCGCCTTCGTCATTTCCGGCATGTACGCCGGTCTCGCCGGCGGTTTGATGGCGAGCATGGACCCGCTGGCCGGTGCCGAACGCATGCAGTGGACAGCCTCGGGCGAGGTGGTTCTGATGACCATCATGGGTGGTGCCGGCTCGCTGCTGGGGCCGGTGCTGGGCGCGGCCATCATCAAATATTTCGAGAACATCTTCAGCCGCATCAACGACAACGTGATCGAGGCCTGGTTCACCTTCCTGCCGGATTGGCTGGGCGACATTCTGGTCACTTTGATCAGTCCCTTTGTCGGCAAGGGCTGGCACTTGTCGCTGGGTCTGATCTTCATGCTGGTGGTGATCTTCCTGCCCGGAGGTCTGGTCGAAGGCGCGCAGCGTGTATCGCGCTGGACCGTGCGGAGTGTGAAACGACTGCAGCATTCGGAGCCAGGCTCTTCCAAATCGCTTGAACCCGGGGAGACACACTGATGAGTATTCTGGAAGTTCAGGGTGTGAACAAACGATTCGGCGGCCTGGCGGCGCTCGACGACGTCAACCTCTCGGTTCGTGAGAACACCATTCACGCCATCATCGGCCCGAACGGAGCCGGCAAGTCGACCTTGCTGAACTGCCTTGTCGGTAAGCTGATCCCCGACAGCGGCACCGTCACCTTTGGCGGTCGCAGCCTGATCGGTCTGAAACCCTATGAGATCAACCAACTCGGGGTCAGCCGGGTGTTTCAGACGCCGGAAGTGTTTTCCGATCTGACGATACTGGAAAACCTGATGATACCGGCGCTGGCCAGTCGGGACGGGGCTTTCAAGCTGTCGCCGTTCAAGTATCTGGGTAAGGAAGCGGACATTCGCTACCAGTCCGAGCGGATACTCGAGGACGTCGGCCTGATCGACCAGCGTCACCTGCTGGCTTCGTCCATGTCGCGGGGCAACAAGCGACGCCTCGAAATGGCCATGTGCCTGGTGCAATCGCCTAAACTGTTGTTGCTGGATGAACCGACGGCGGGCATGTCCCGGGCCGACACCAATAATACCATCGAGTTGCTGCGCACCATCAGCGAGGCGCACAACATTACGTTTGTGGTGATCGAACATGACATGCACGTGGTGTTCAGCCTGGCCGATCGCATCAGCGTGCTGTCGCAGGGGCATGTGATCGTCGAGGACGATCCGCAGAACATCAAGGGGCATCCCAAGGTGCAGGAAGCCTATCTGGGCACTGTGGAATCAGAGGGTTGAACGAATGAATGAGTCCGTCGTTATGAAAGAGCCAACGAAACAGCCGGTGGAGGAATCGATGAACGAACCCTCCCGGAAACCGGCGTCGATGAGTGCCAACCATGCGTCTTCCGCGCCCGCCTATTTCTCGGTTTGGGATCTGCACGCCTACTACGGCGAAAGCTATATCGTCCAGGGCATCAGTCTGGATATTCACGAAGGTGAGATTCTGGCGTTACTGGGCCGAAACGGCGCCGGTAAAACGTCCACATTGCGGGCGCTGGCCCGGGTGGATTCGCCTTCGGTCAGCCACGGGGAGATTTGGCTGGACCATCAACCGCTGCATACGATGAAGGCGTTCGAGGCAGCGCGCAATGGCCTTGCGCTGGTGCCGGAGGACCGGCGGATCATCCCGGGTCTGACGGTGGAGGAAAACCTGAAGCTGGCGCAGATCGCGCCCGGACATGGCTGGACGATCGAGCGGATTTATCAGCTCTTTCCGCGTTTGCAGGAACGGCGGATGCAGGAAGGGGTGACCTTGTCCGGCGGCGAGCAGCAGATGCTGGCGATTGGCCGGGCCCTGGCGCGGGATATTAAGCTGTTGTTGCTGGATGAGCCCTACGAGGGGCTGGCGCCGGTGATTGTGCATGAGATCGAGGCGACGCTGAAAGAGATCAAGTCGCACGGCATTACAACGGTGATTGTGGAACAAAATGCGATTGCGGCTTTGAAGTTGGCGGACCGGGCGGTTATCTTGGACATGGGGCAGGTGGTGTTCGATGGCCTGGCTGAGGATGTCCTCAACGATGAGGAGATGCGGCATACCTATCTGGCTATTTGATGGTGGGTAGGCCCGGCGCTTCACAATCGCAACAACAAAAACAACGCACCAAACAAGAGGCAAACAACATGGGTTTAGGCGGCATTTCAATCTGGCAATTGGTCATCGTTCTGGCGATCGTTCTGGTGGTGTTTGGAACCAAGCGGTTAAAAGGTCTGGGCGGTGAAGTCGGCGGTGCGATCAAGGGGTTCAAGCATGCGATGAATGAGGAGCCCGAGTCGCTGGAAAAAGCCGAGGCGTCGACGGTTAAGGCGGATGTGAAGTCGACCGATTCGGTGTCCTGATGCGTCCTCGATAAGAGGAGAGGCGTTATGTTTGATATCGGCTTTGCGGAGTTGATGGTACTGGCAGTGCTGGCGCTGGTGGTGGTCGGGCCGGAGCGTTTGCCGGTGGTGGCGCGTTCGGTGGGCCGCACGGTTGGCCAGGTGAAGCGCTATGTCCGGGATCTTCAGTGGCAGTTGGAGTCGGAGGTTCGTGGGGACAAGAAACACGATCCGTCGGTGATGAGCGATGAGGTGGAACCGCCGTTGAATCCAGATCCGAAAGAAACCTCAAAGAAGGACGTGTAGGGTGGGCATCGCCCACCATTTTTTAACCAATACACCCACTTCCTCGTCTTGAATTTCATTTTACCTAATGCGCATTGGCCTAAGGTTTCTATCGATGGTGGGCATTGCCCACCCTACGTATGGGGTTCCTTCCCATTCATCTGCTTCAATTTCCGATACAACGTCGACCGATCAATCCCCAGCTGCCGCGCGGCGGCGGACATGTTGCCGTTCTGACCGGCCAGCGCCTGTCGAATCGCATCGGCTTCCGCTTCGGCGAGCGATCCCTGGCCATCGTCGTTCTGATGACTCTCCTCGACAAACCCCGCCGGCAGGTGTTCCAGGTCGATCGGTTCGCCGGGTTCGGCCAGTAGCGCGGCGGTGTGGATGACGCTGCGCAGTTGGCGCAGGTTGCCGGGCCAGGGGTGTTGGCTGAACAGGTGTTTCACGGCGTCGGTCAGGCCCGTCGCCGCTTCCTCTTCCAGGATCTTGTTGACCAGGGCGTTGAAATCCAGGCGTTCCCTCAGCGGCGGCAGGTTCAGTCGCAAGCCGTTGATGCGGTAGTAAAGGTCCCGTCGAAAGGCACCGTTCCGGACGGCGCTGTCGAGGTCGCTGTTGGTGGCGCTGATCAGGTCGAAGTCGACCTTACGGGCCGGTCCGCCACCGACGGGGACGACCTGTCGTTCCTGCAGGACCCGCAGCAGCCGGGTTTGCAGGGCCAGCGGCATGTCGCCGATTTCATCGAGAAAGAGGGTGCCGCCGTGGGCTTCGAGCAGTCGCCCCGGGGCGCCTTTTTTGTCGGCGCCGGTGAAGGCGCCGCCGCGATAACCGAACAGTTCGGCTTCGATCAGGGTTTCCGGAATGGCGGCGCAATTGACGACAACGAAGGGAGCGCCGCTTTTGGGGCTCGACCGGTGCAACGCCTGGGCCCAGACTTCCTTGCCGACGCCGGTTTCACCCTGCAACAGAATGGGCACATCGCGCCCGAGCACCCGGCCTGCCTGCTGAATGCATTTGTCGACCATCGGGTCGCCTAGACTGAGGTCGGCGAGGGCGCTTGTTGATGGAGATCGGGTTGGCTTGGCAGGGACGGTTTGCGAAGGCCGCGCTTGTTCACGATGCCGGGCGTGAAAAGTATCCCCGGCGACGCTGCGCAGTTCCCGGAATCGGGCCGGATCGCGGTCGGACGTGTCGAAAAAATCGGTCAGTTGATGGTCGGCATCGTGACCCGGTTGAATGTCCAGGTGATGTCGTGCCCAACGGTTACACCCCAGAATGCGTCCGTCGTCGTCATAGGCCACGATGCCCTCGTACAAGCCACCCAGCAGATGCGCATCCGGGTGGAAGAACAACAGGTGAGCGTTTTGGCATTCGTGCTCCAGCAGTTGGTTTTCGATCATCGAGACCGCGAGGTTCACCAGCGCCAGGGTGTGATGCTGAGGATGATGGGCGTCGCTGGAAATATCGAGCACACCCAGCACCCGACCTTTGGGGTCGAAAATAGGCACGGCCGCGCAAGTGAGAAACCCGTTCTGGTCGAGGTAGTGTTCGCCGGCGTGCACCACGACCGGCTTGGCCTCGCGCGCGGCGGTGCCGATGGCGTTGGTGCCACGAGCCGTCTCACTCCAGACGCCGCCGGGCATCAGCTCCACCCGACGCGCCTGCGGCACGAAATCCGCATCGCCGACACCATGGAGTATGGTGCCTTGGTTGTCAGCCATCAAAACCGCGCAGTGGGTGTTCTGGATTTGCGCGTACAGACTGTCCAGTTGCGGGCGGGCCGACTCAAGTAATGCCGAGGACCGATCGCGGACGTCGCGAAACTCGACCTGGCTCAAGCGCGCGTCCCGACCGCACGCTTCCGGCAGCAAACCATCATCGTAACAACGTTGCCAGGATCGCTCGATCAACGGAGAAATGAGACCGTCCTGCACCGCACCGCGTTCGAAAAAATGCTGGCGCGCCAAGTGGATCGGATGGGTCTGAGCATGATGTTGTGAAGGCATCGATTCGTCTCCCGGGTGTGGCATTTTGCAACACCTGTTGCACCCTGCGACAACGACTCGGGTTCAAGCCCTATTGATTGGCCCGGTCGTATTGTTGTTGTTCTCACTCGAATAGTACCGCTACCGGGATTGTACGCCAAACCACCGAAATGGCACGGCGGTTGCGATACAACTTTCGCCCTACAACAACAAAACCGAATGAGGTATTCGCAATGATCTATGCACATCCTGGTCAGGACGGTTCCATTGTCAACGTCAAACCCCGCTATGAAAACTACATCGGCGGCGAGTGGGTCGCCCCGGTCAAAGGCCAGTACTTCGACAACGCCACCCCGGTCATGGGCGAGGCGTTTTGCCAGATTCCCCGCTCCACAGCGGAAGACATCGAACTCGCGCTGGACGCGGCGCACAAGGCCAAGACGGATTGGGGGCGGACCTCGGTTACCGAGAGATCCAACCTCTTGCTGAAAATCGCCGACCGGCTGGAACAGAACCTGGAAATGATCGCCGTCGCCGAAACCTGGGACAACGGCAAGGCCGTGCGCGAGACCCTGGCGGCGGACGTGCCGCTGGCCGTCGACCACTTCCGTTACTTCGCCGGTGCGATTCGCGCCCAGGAAGGCTCCCTCGGCGAAATCGACGAACACACCGTCGCCTACCATTTTCATGAGCCACTCGGTGTGGTCGGCCAGATCATTCCCTGGAACTTCCCGCTGCTGATGGCGGCCTGGAAACTCGCCCCGGCGTTGGCGGCGGGCAACTGCACCGTACTGAAACCGGCCGAGCAAACGCCCTGGTCGATCCTCAAGTTCATCGAAGTGGTCGAGGACTTGCTGCCGCCGGGCGTGGTCAACATCGTTAACGGATTCGGCTCCGAAGCCGGTCAGGCCCTGGCGACCAGCCAGCGCATCGCCAAAATCGCCTTTACCGGGTCCACACCGGTGGGGTCGCACATTCTCAAGTGCGCGGCGGAAAACATCATTCCCTCTACGGTCGAGCTCGGTGGCAAGTCACCGAACATTTATTTCGAAGATGTGATGAACTTCGAGGACAGCTACCTCAGCAAGTGCATCGAAGGTGTCGTGCTGGCCTACTTCAACCAGGGCGAGGTGTGCACCTGTCCGTCCCGGTTGCTGGTGCAGGAGAGCATGTACGAGCCCTTCATGGAAAAGGTGATCGAGCGCTCCAAACAGATCAAGCGCGGCAATCCGCTGGACACCGAAGTGATGGTGGGTGCCCAGGCGTCTAAGGAACAGTTCGACAAAATCATGGGGTACTTCGCCATCGGTCGCGAGGAAGGCGCTGAATTCCTGCTCGGCGGCGACAAGGAAACCGCGAACGGCACCTACGACTCCGGTTTCTACATCCAGCCGACCCTGATGAAGGGCCACAACAAGATGCGGGTCTTCCAGGAAGAAATTTTCGGCCCGGTGATCTCCGTCACCACCTTCAAGGACGAAGCCGAAGCCCTGGCCGTAGCCAACGACACCATCTTCGGTCTCGGCGCCGGGTTGTGGACGCGCGACATGAACCGCGCTTACCGGATGGGCCGTGGCATCGAAGCCGGACGGGTCTGGACCAACTGCTACCACCACTACCCGGCCCACGCCGCCTTCGGCGGTTACAAAAAGTCCGGCATTGGTCGCGAAAACCACAAGATGATGTTGGACCACTATCAGCAGACCAAGAACATGCTGGTCAGCTACGACGTCAACCCGATGGGCTTTTTCTAATCTCGAATTTCGGCGTTTGCCGCGAAGACAAGCGGCGGATGCCGGCAATACCCCTGTGGGGGAGTCCGCAGCAGGGACTAAAACGCCGGGAGCGTTTTAGCATGAGCGCAGCGAGCCCGAAGGGTGAATCCCACGGATGGGATTCATATCCTGCGGTCTAGGCTCCAGGGACGGATTTACGCCGACCCCACAGGGGTATTGCCGGTAGCCGACGCGGACCACTCCCACCAATCCATCCCGGTCCCTGACACAAAGCCCCGAAACAGGTACCCTCCGCAGCCCAATCACACCGGAGGGCTGTACATGAAACACTGGTTGATCCTGGCGCTGGCCATCGTGGCCGAAGTCATCGGAACCTCATCGCTGAAAGCCAGCGAAGGCTTCACCAAACCGATTCCCACCCTCCTGGTGATCGTCGGCTTCGCCACCGCCTTCTATTGCCTGTCCATCACGCTGAAGGTCATCCCCGTGGGTATAGCCTACGCGGTCTGGGCCGGTGCCGGCATCGTCCTGATCACCCTCGCGGCCTGGATTTTCTTCGGACAAAGGCTGGACTGGCCGGCACTGCTGGGCATGGCTCTGATCATCGCGGGAGTCGTGGTGATGAACGTTTTTTCCAAGGCTGTGGCGCATTAATGGAGAAGGAAGCGATTGTCTCCTTCTCTGAGCTTTAGCGATGATGGGCTGTTAAGCCGACGCGAGGGACGCTTCGATGCCGTACCGTTCGACCAGGGCCTTTCTTCCAGGCGCTGTGATGTGTACGACTCTGGAATTCGGTGCCCTCTGCCCCCAGCCCCGCATCAAAAGGTCATTCAAAATCCATTGCCCGAGTCCACCGGCCAGGTGAGTACGTCGTTCACTCCAATCCAGACAGGACTTACACAGGGGGCGTCGGCTACGCGACATGGCATCGAAGTCGACCCCCAGTCGGATGAAATAGCGCTCTCCATCATCGGTCAGACGAGTGATTGCGTGTCTATCCTCCAATACCCCTCTGGCAACCAGGCTATCGTAGATGCCGACCCCCAAGGCTCCTCCGAGATGATCGTAACAAACCCGTGCTTGTCTGAGATCGGGGTCCGACGGCCCGGTTTTCGTAAGGTTCGGTTGAGACGCCGTTACGCTCAGCAAAGTTTCAATTAACTCAGCGACCGGGTAACCGTTCAACTGAAAGTATCGATGCCGTCCCTGCTTGCGCATCACCAACAGATCTTGAGTGACCAACTTACTCAAGTGGCTGCTGGCCGTTTGAGGTGTAATGTCGGCTTCAAGCGACAATTCGGTGGCCGTCAAAGCCTTACCGCTCATCAGGGCAATCAGCATTCGGGATCGGGCAGGATCGCCGATTAAGCGTGCGAGGTCAGAGATATCAGGTTCCATAAGCGTTTCTCCTTACTTCGATGACGATCGAAGCAACGGCCGGTCAGATCGGGATACTGGTGGTGAACAACCAAGGAGACACGATAATGAAAATCACCTGCTTCATCCAATACAAAATCGACCCGCACCGCGCCGGCGAGTTTGAACGCTACGCAGAGAATTGGGGCTCCATCATCCCGGAATGCGGCGGCGATCTGATCGGTTATTTCATGCCGCACGAAGGGACTAACGATGTGGCCTATGGTTTGATCAGTTTCGATAGCCTGGCGGACTACGAAAAGTACCGGAGCCGGTTGAAAGCGGACGAGGCCGGGCGGCGGAACTTTGAGTTTGCCCAAAGCCACCCGTTTATCCAGCAGGAACAGCGCACCTTTCTCAGGCCTGTTTCGGCCACCTACCTGAAGCGGGGAGGGCAACCCCAATGATTGTCGTGATTTTCGAAGTGGTGCTCGATGCGCAAGCTCGTGACCGTTACATGACCATCGCCGAAGAACTTGTCCAGTTTCTTGAATCCATCGATGGATTCCTGTCGGTGGAGCGGTTCCAGAGCCTGGCCGACCCGGATAAGTTGCTGTCCCTGTCCACTTGGAAGGATGAAACGGCGGTTCAAGCCTGGCGAGAACAAATGCGGCACCGGTCCGCCCAGTATGAAGGACGTTATGGGTTATTCAGGGGTTACCGGTTGCGCGTGGCTTCAGTGATTCGGGACTATGGCAAGGAGGATTGGGCACAAGCCCCAACCGAGGTGTGAATAAAGACCCAACCCTGACCTTTGGCCCTTCACATGGTTTGCGAAACTGGTAGCTTAAAGGCTCGGTGTGCCTGATTTCGGGCATCTCCGACCTCCCTAATCAAAAAGGAGCCAGACCATGCTGAAAACCACCACTGCCGTCGTTCAGGGCAAGGAAATTGAAGAATACCTCGATATCGTTGTCGGCGAGGCCATTCTCGGTGCCAACATCTTCAAGGATGTGTTCGGTGCCATTCGCGACATCGTTGGCGGACGTTCCGCGGCTTACGAGCGGGAAATGGGCCATGCGCGCGAGATCGCTTTTCAGGAGATTGAGGAAAAGGCACGGGCACTGGGCGCCGATGGCGTGGTCGGCATCGACATCGACTATGAAGTCGTCGGCTCCCAGGGCGCCATGATGATGGTCAGCGTCAGTGGCACCGCCGTGCGCTTCAAACGCTGATGCCCACGGTCCACCCGCTTTCCGCAGCCCAGTTCAATGTGGACCCGCAGGCCGCGATGCTGACCGACGGTGCTTACCAAGCCGTGTTGCCCAATGGGATTAACTAAGGAGACTCACCATGAAGATCGAAAGCGTCGACCAGTTGCGCGAACTCTATGGCACCCCCAAGGAGAAGGCGGTGCGTAAACAGCTGTCGCACCTGGAGGGTCATTCGAAACGATACATCGGCTTGTCGCCGTTCGTTGTGGTCTCGACTTACGACGCGGCCGGCCATATCGATGTCTCGCCGCGTGGCGGCGACCCCGGTTTCGTCTCCATCCTCAACGACCGCCAACTCTTGATTCCGGACGTCAAAGGCAACAAGCGGCTCGATAACCTGGTTAATATCATTGAAACCGGTCGCATCGGTACCTGCTTCATGGTGCCCGGCGTCGATGAAACCCTGCGCGTCAACGGTCGCGCCAGCCTGACCGTCGATCCCGACTTGTTGGCTCTGTATCCGGGCATTCGCAACAAACCGATCAGCGGTATTCTGATCGACATTGAGGAAGTCTTTCTCCATTGCGCCAAGGCGTTCATGCGGTCCAGGCTCTGGTCAACGGAAGCACGGATCGAGCGGTCCGAACTGCCGACGATGGGGCAGATGCTCAAGGATCAGATTCAACTTGACGACACACCCGAGACTCAGGAAGAGATGCTGGCCCGGTATCGGACCGAGCTGTGACCGGGATTCGGGTCTGCATCGGTTGACCCTGGATTTACATTGCACTCCGCCAGCCTGTGAACGGTGTATCAGACGCCGGTCGATAACGTTCTACACTGTGCTCTACATGCTGACGGAGCATCCCGATGCGATACGTCGCGAGCACTGTGATCGGTCTGCTGGCGGGTTTTTCCTCTATTGTCGGCCAGGCGGAAACCACAGCCACCACCAGTTTCCAGGTGGGTGCACACATACAATCCTCCTGCCGGGTGCAATCGGAGGATCTGCGTTTCTTGTCGCTGTCATCCGCCGAGAGTCAGGCGCTCAATGCCAGCGCGACGCTATCGGTTCATTGCACCCGGGGTACCTATGGCGACATCCGGCTCGGACCTGGCATGCAGCCGGCTGCGGAATCCGAACACAGACGCTTGAGCGGAGAAGGGGGCCGTTCCCTGGGCTATCGATTACAACTGGTTCGGGGAGAGGCCTCACCCGGTGAGGAGGCTTGGGATACCGTCCCGGCGCCTTTGGTGAGTGACGACACGGCTCGCCGCCTGACTTTGCACGGTCGCCTGGACCAGGCTCCCGATTCTCCCGGTTTGTTGACCGATACCGTCACCGTTACGCTGGTGTACTGATGCGTCGATTCATTGAAGGATTAACGGTCATACTGATGCTGTTGGCGGGTTTGGCCCGGGCGGCGAGTATAGAGGTCACCCCGGTTTTGCAGGAGCGGCCGGTGGGGGAAAATACCGCCGTCTATGATCTGGTGAATCGCGGAGACCGGGCCGTGACGATGCAGGTCCGGCTCCAGGCCTGGCGTCAATCCGACGGTATCCGGCTGTTATCCGATACGACCGATCTGCAGGTCACCCCGCCTCTGGTCACCCTCGAGCCGGGTCAATCGGAGCGTGTGCGGGTGACGCTCGAGACCGAACGGTCCGGTCGGGAGCAGGCTTATCGGGTCCAGTTTATTCAGGTACCTGAAACGGCCGAAGCTATTCAACCGGGCGTGCGCACGCTGTTGAAGCTGGACACGCCGCTGTTTTTCCAGGCCGAATCCCCGAAAACCGAGCTCAACTGGCGGGTGCGACACAGTCTGGACGGCTGGCAGTTGGTCGTCCGGAATGCGGGTACGCGTTTCGCCCGGCTTACCGATCCGGTACTGGAAGTGGGGTCGGATCGACGAATCGCTATCGAACAGGGGTTGCTGTACATCCTGCCCGGTTCATCCATCACCTGGCCATTGGCACTGACCGATGCCGAGGCGCATCGCGACTTGTCTTTGCAGTTCAAGACAGGAGGCCGGGTCCGGTTTCAGCCCCTGGAGGGCCGGTAGGCCGTGGTCGGGCGGTGGCCGTGTTGGATGGCGGTGGTATCGGTGTGTCTGTCGCTGGCAGTGCTGGCCGAGAATCCACCGCCGATGTCGGAGGACACCGGTGACCGGCCCCGTCCCATCCGGGTTCAGTGGGTGACGCTGGGCTCCGGCGAACGGGCGTTGCCGTTGGCGCAACTGGCGGAATTTGGCTGGGCGTTGCCCAATGAAGGCGAATACCCCGTGCTCGAATCCGGTCAGAGCCGTGTCATCCCCTTGTCCGCACTGGAGGAACCTCTGATGCGGGTGAATGAACGCGAGGGGGATGTCAGCTTCCAGGCCGACGATCTGATCCCCACCGGCAACGCGGATCGGCGTGACTGGTCGGTACCGGTCGTGCTCAACGACCAGGCCCCCACCCAACCCCTGACTCTGGTGCGTCGCCAGGGGCGCTATTTCCTGCCGGTAGAGACGATCGAGGCGCTGAACCTGGACCGCGCCGCGGTCGATTCGGAATTCGACGGGCTCTATGCGCTCGATGCTCTGTCGGACGGATTTTTCTGGCTAGATCTGAGCCGTCCCCGTTTAACGCTCTGGGTGCAGCCGGGTCGTTTCAATACCTATGTGATCGAGCGTCAACGGGCGGACCCGCTCGTGCCTCAGTCCGGCTACTCGGCCGTGTTCGATTACCGGCTGACCGAAGGGGTCGACGCGGATGCGACCCGATGGCGCACGGCGTATCTCGATGGCGCCGTCAGCGTCGGCACCGCCTATTGCGAGAGCCAGCATCTGTATCGTTCGCGCACGGAGATCCTCGGCCGGCTAGGCAGTCGGTGTGTATTGGATCGGCCCCGTTCGCTGCTCTCTCTGGTGGTCGGCGACACCCTGACCTCGAGCCAGGTGCTCGGTCAGACCGTGTCATACGGAGGCGTCCGCATCGGCACCAATACCCAATTGGCGCCGTCCTGGGTGACGCGGCCGCGCCCCAGCCTGCGGGGCAGCGTGCTGACGCCCGCCATGCTGGAAGTCTGGATCAACCGCAACCTGGTGACCCGCCAGGATATCCCGCCCGGTCCGTTCAGACTGACCGGTCTGCCGGCCGCCAGTGGCGTCAGCGAGATTCTCAGCCAGGTCAAAGAGAGCGACGGGGTACCGGTCACCCAGCGTTTTTCGTTTTACTCCGATCCGTCGCTGCTGGCCGAAGGCTTGAGGGACTGGTCTCTGTCCTACGGGCACCGCCGCATCGGGACCGTGGATGGCCGGATTCAATACGATGAAGACCCGTTCGCTCTATTGAGCGGTCGGTACGGACTGACCAATCGGTTGACCGTCGGCGGGCGCGCAGAACTGCTGCCCGAAGGCTGGGTCAACGGCCTGTCCGGTTACCTCGGGCTGGGCCCGCTGGGCATGCTCGATCTGGGCGGCGCGGCCAGCGTGGAACAGAGCGGATCGGTCGGCACCACCTGGTTGTGGGGGTACAGCCGCCGTACCTCGTCACTGTCGTTTCGGATTCAGGAGCAGCGAACCGATGAAGGCTTTATACAGCTTGGAATCGGCAACCCGAATCGCGAACCCGAACTCGACCAGCGCGTGACCCTGGGCTGGTCGGTGCGCAAGGGGGTATCGCTGTCGCTGGGTCGGTTCCGGCGCGACTACCGTGACCGGGACGATCAACTGTATCACTCCGCAACGCTGGGTCTGACAATGGCGGGCAAGGGCTCGTTGCGATTCAATGTCCAGGATCAGATTCGCCCGGAACCGGAACGTCGGTACAGTCTGGCGTTCACCTTGTCATTGGGTAAAGGCAAGACCTTGTCCGCGACCGCCTCGGGCGACCAATTGGCCGATCGGGGTGTGACCTATCAGTACAATGCGCCGAATGACGGTGGCTATGGTTACCGTCTGCACGCCGGTGTTCGCAACGAAGTGCCCGAACAGGACGCCGAACTGACTCTGGACGGCCGACTGGCATCGCTGCGCGTGGTCGGTCGACGGCAGGAGCGGGAGGTCAGCGGTTTCGCCGAATTAAGCGGCGCCTTGGTGTTCAATGAAACCGGCCCGCATCTCAGTCGCAACCCGGCCGGCAGCTATACGGTCGTCGACGCGGGCGTTCCGGACATCCGGGTCTACAAGAACAATCGACTGGCGGGCACAACGGGCCCCGATGGCCGGATCGTGGTGCCGGGCCTGAAACCCTACAGCCGTAATCGACTGCGGCTGGCCAGCGAGGACCTGCCGCCCTCGGCCTCCCTGGACGAACCCGGCCGTCAATTGGTGCCGGGGAATCGCCAGGTTTTAACGGCCCGATTCCCGGTCCGGTTCGAGCGCACCGTTCAGGCGACTCTGGTCAATGCCGAACAGGAACCGCTGCCGGCCGGCACGGTGGTTCGGGTCGAGGGCATGGATGAGTCGCTGACGCTCGGTCACGAAGGGTTGTTTTATGTCGACGTCGGTCCGGCGCAGGCGCTTCAGGGACAGGCTCGCACGGGGGATGGGCAAGTGTGCGAATTTCGTGTTGATTTGAGCGGGGTAGATGCCTACCCGGCGAATGTGGGGACTCTGTCATGTCGTTCTCGGTAAGAATACTCCTGAGCCTGTTTGCGGGGCTGGGCGCGCCGCTGTCGCTGGCCTGTACGCTCAGCGCCACGCCGATCGCCTTCGGATCGGTCAATCCTCTGGATGAAGCGCCCACCGACACGGTCGGCACGCTGACGGTAACCTGCCCGGAACCAGTCAGTTACACCCTGAGCGCAACATCGGGGCAGGGCGGTTACACTCAGCGACAGATGACATTCGGCGACCATGAACTGGCCTACAACCTGTATATCGACTCGGAATTCCTGTTCGTATTCGGGGATGGAACCGGAGATACCCGGGTCATCAGCGGGGAAGGCACGAACAGTGAACACGTCGTTCACGGCTGGATGCCGAGCCAGCCAACCGCCATCCCAGGTGTGTACAGCGACGACATCGTCGTCACCCTGTCGTATTGATTCATCGGTTAGGGGCGAACGCCTTTGGCCACGTAGACCGTGCTGGACGACTCGGCGTTCATGAACGGGTTGTAGAACCTCACCGTGTGCGGTGTGACGTCCTGAAACACCTCGGTCAACAAATCCTGAAAAGCCGCGTCCGGCGGGTCGTTGGACCACATGGCGAACACGCCGTCCGGGGTCAGTTGGCGGGCCATCGCTTGCAGCGATTGGGGTTCGTAAAAGCCGCTGTTGCTCGCGAACAGGACGTCGCCGGGTGAATGGTCGATGTCGAGCAAAATGGCATCGAGCGAGGCGGGCGGCAATTCGGCGACCAGTCCGTGTGGCCTGCCCTGGGCCAACTCGAAGAAACTGCCCTGAACGAACCGGCAACGTGCATCCTGATTGAAAACCGCCCCGAGCGGGACTTTTTCATCCCGGTGCCAGTCGATCACCGGCTGCAGCAGTTCCACCACCCAGAGGGATTCGACCCGATCGGACTGGAGCGCCGTAGCGGTGGTATGGCCGAGCCCCAGTCCGCCGACCACTACCTTCAACCGGTCGCCGGTCGCGGCCTGAATGCCGAGATCCGCCAGCGCTTCCTCGGCGGTCACGAACAGGCTCGACATCAGAAATTCCTCATCGAGCTTGATCTCGTAGATGTCGTTCGAGGTCAGATCGGGGATCCGGCGCCGTCTGAGGGTGATTTCACCGATGTCGGTCGGCTGGGAATCGATCTGTTCGAACATGGGTTTCAGGCGGTGCTCCTCGGGTTCCTGGGGCTGTCTTGTTGCCAATTGTCACAGAAAAACGCTTGTAGTTTTAGAACGAAAAGGTACTATTCGCGCCGTTTTTCAGCGTTTTCCCATCTATGTGCGGTTCTGCACAGCTGACTTCCCCAGGCTACGGCCAATACTGAAAATTTGAAACGAGTGTGAGGCAAGGCGGCACGGCCAGGCCTCACCGGCCCTGGCATACGACCGGAACAGGGAGACGCATTCAACGGGCTCAGAGAGGTTTGGAATGCTTTTATCATCGACCCGAAACGACTGGATCGGGAACATTCGTGGCGACTTGCTCGCCGGTATCGTCGTCGCGCTGGCGCTCATCCCCGAGGCCATCGCTTTCTCCATCATCGCGGGTGTGGACCCTAAAGTGGGCCTGTACGCCTCCTTCTGCATCGCGGTGATCACCGCTTTCACCGGCGGTCGTCCGGGCATGATTTCCGCCGCCACGGGCGCCATGGCGTTACTGATGGTCACGCTGGTGAAAGAGCACGGCCTGCAGTATTTGCTGGCGGCAACCCTGCTGACCGGGGTGCTGCAAATCATCGCCGGCTACCTGAGACTGGGCGAACTGATGCGCTTTGTCTCCCGTTCGGTGGTCACCGGTTTCGTTAACGCACTGGCCATTCTGATTTTCATGGCGCAACTGCCGGAATTGATCAACGTCACCTGGCACGTATATGCCGTGACCGCAGCGGGGCTCGGTATCATCTATCTCTTCCCGCTGATCAACAAAACCATTCCTTCACCCTTGGTTGCCATTCTGTTGCTGACCGCCGTTTCCGTATTCCTGGGGCTGGATATTCGGACCGTGGGCGATCTGGGTGAACTGCCCGACGCCCTGCCGATCTTCCTGTTGCCGGATGTTCCGTTGAACCTGGAAACACTGGCGATCATCCTACCGTATTCGATTCCGCTGGCCATGGTCGGCCTGCTCGAATCCCTGATGACCGCCACCATTGTCGACGACCTGACCGATACCCCGAGCGACAAGAACCGTGAATGCAAGGCCCAGGGCGTGGCCAACATCGGCGCCGGATTCCTCGGCGGTATGGCGGGTTGTGCGATGATCGGTCAGTCGGTCATCAACGTGAAATCGGGCGGCCGTGGCCGCTTGTCGACCCTGATCGCCGGTGTGGTGCTGTTGTTGATGGTCGTGTTCCTGAACGACTGGGTGTCGATGATCCCCATGGCCGCTCTGGTCGCGGTGATGATCATGGTGTCCATCGGTACCTTTAACTGGGGATCGATCAAAGATCTGAAAGAACACCCGTTGTCGACTAATATAGTTATGGTAGTCACTGTCGTGGTTGTGGTCTGGACTCACAATCTGGCCTATGGTGTGGTCGCGGGTGTTTTGCTGGCGGCGCTTTTCTTCGCCAACAAGGTGGGGCATTTCATGTATGTGAGCAGCGAGTTCGACGACTCCGAGGAAACGCGCACCTACAAAGTGATCGGCCAGGTGTTTTTCACCTCATCCGAGAAGTTTCTGGCCTCGTTCGACTTCAAAGAAGCCGTCGATCATGTTGTGATTGATCTCACCCGAGCTCACTTCTGGGACATCACCGCCGTGGGCGCACTGGACAAAGCGGTGATCAAGTTCCGCCGGGAAGGTGCCAAGGTCGACATCATCGGCCTCAACGAAGCCAGCGAGACCATCGTGGACCGCTTTGGCGTACACGATAAACCCGAAGAAATCGAAAAAGTCCTGGGAGGCCACTGATGACCGACAACGAGAATAAAGTATTGGCCTGCATCGACGGCTCCCGCTACAGCCAGTCCGTGTGCGATTACGCGGCCTGGATCAGCCGGCGCACCGGTGCGCCGTTGAAGCTGTTGCACAACATCGAGCACCAGGCCAGCGCCACGACCATGGACCTGACCGGCGCCATCGGCATGGGCAGTCGCGAACTGCTGATGAAGGAATTGACCGAAATCGAGGAGCAGCGCAGCAAACTGCTGCTCGAGCAGGGTAAGTTAATGCTTGAAACCGCGCGCGAACGGGCGGTGGCGGCCGGCATCGAACACCCCATCGTCAAGCAACGCCACGGCAGCCTGACCGAATCCCTGATCGAAATGGAAGACGACATCCGGGTGCTGGTGCTGGGCATTCGTGGCGAAGACCACGAGCGCGACAACCATCACCTCGGGGCTCATCTGGAAAGCACCGTCCGGGCCCTACACAAACCCATCCTGGTCGTGAACAGCGACTTCAAGGAGCCCGAGCGTATCATGCTCGCCTACGACGGCAGCGACGCCTCCGGCAAGGCACTGGAGATGCTGGCGCGAAGCCCGCTGTTCAAAGGCATTCCGGTGCACCTGGTCACGGTCGGTGAAGACCCCGGCACCGCCGGCAAACTGCAACACGCTGCGACCGAAAAGCTGCAAAACGCCGGTCACGACGTCACCGCCGTCACCCTGGACGGCCGCCCCAGCGACGAACTGTGCCGCTACCAGGCCGAACACAACATCGACCTGACCCTGATGGGCGCCTTCAGTCACACACGGCTGCGCGAACTGGTGCTCGGCAGCCTGACCGCCAAGGTACTGCTGGGCGCCAACCAGCCGCTGCTGTTGCTGAGGTAGACGCTTTCGCCGGGGGAAACTATTCCTCCGGCGGTCCCACACGCCACACTTTGAACAAATACACATACAGGGCCACCACCAAGGCTGTCGCCAACGCGGTCGCCAACCAGGACGGCTGCTCAATCACCTCGGGATTGATGGTCAGCCCCAAACCACCCAGCGTAAACACCTGTTGCGGCATCAACCAACGTTTCCTCGGCCCCGCCTTGAACGACAACCGCACGGTAAAATGCAACGCCATCGGCAGCGCCGCCACAATAACGCCCCACCAGGGTTGGGGGCGGTCGGCGATGAACGCCGCCGGTACGGCCAGCAGCAAGCTCAGCACCAGCAAGGCCTGATGCAAACGAACGTAGGACAGCTTCACGAACGAGGCTCCACCTCGGCTTCCAACCGATCCAGCAGCTCAGTGATGTCGGTCGCCATGACCAGGCTCTCGGTCAGATCCGACCAGGCGAATTCCTCCGCCGTCATGCGTTCGATCATCGTGATCAGCGGATCGTAATAACCGTGCGGGTTCAGCAGCGCCACCGGTTTTTTATGGTAGCCCAGCATCTTCCAGGTCCACACCTCGAACAGCTCCTCCATCGTCCCCGGTCCTCCCGGCAACGCCACGAACGCCTCGGCCGCGTTCGACATGATCGCCTTGCGATCGTGCATCGTCTCCACGATTTCCAACCGCGTCAGGTTCGGGTGCGCCACCTCCTTCTTCTGCAACGCCCGGGGCAGGGCACCCAGCACCTCGCCACCGCCGGCCAGCACCGCGTCCGCCACCGCCCCCATCAAACCGACCTGGGCACCGCCATAGACCAGATGATGACCGCGCGCCGCCATCTGCTCGCCCAAAGACCGTGCCAGCGCCATGAATCGGGGGTCTTTTCCCGTTTTGGAGCCGCAAAACACCGTGATATGCATCCGAAATTCCTCTACTCTGTGCCGCCAGGCAGGATTCAAAACCTCATGGTAACGCACTCAGGGTAGCGACGTGATGTTGCATTTCACAGGCGCCGAATCCCGCCCGCCCGACACCGCACCACAGGAAGCACCATGCCGCACACCCCCTTCGACCGACTCGCCTGCCCACTGGACAGCCAACCCCTCACCCGAGACGACAACCGCTGGACCTGCTCCCACGGCCACAGCTACGACATCGCCCGCCAGGGCTATACCCACCTGCTACCGGTCCAGCACAAGCGCTCGCGGGATCCCGGCGACAGCAAAGCCATGGTCCAGGCCCGCAAGCGCTTCCTGAACGGCGGCTACTACCAGGCGATAGCGACAGCCGTTACCCAAACCACCCTGAAAGACCATCCTTCCGAACAGCCTTTGGCCTGCCTCGATGCCGGTTGCGGAGAAGGCTACTACCTGCGGCAGCTGGCCGAGCAATCACCGACCGATCAACCCCTCGAACTGATGGGGCTCGACGTCTCCAAATGGGCCGTACTGGCCGCCGCCAAGCAGGACAGCAACACCACCTGGGTGGTTGGCACCAACGCCCATTTACCGGTGCAAAGCGACAGCCTGGACCGTGTGTTGTGTATGTTCGGGTTCCCGGTGTATTCGGAGTTTTCTCGTGTGTTAAAACCCGGTGGCCGATTGATTCAGGTCGATCCCGGTGCGGATCATTTGCGGGAATTGCGAGCGGTTTTGTATTCGGAGGTTCGAGACAGTCGATCATTGGAACAGAGTGTGCCGGAAGGATTTGAAGCGGTGAGTGAGGAGCGCATTCGCGAAGTCGTGTCCATCGAGGGGCAGGACAATATTCAGGACGTGTTGTCGATGACACCGCATGGGTATCGGGCACCGAAGGAGGGGTTGGAGCGGGTGGCGATGTTGGAGGAGATTAACGTAGCGGTGGATGTGGTTATCCGAGTGATGGAATTCCGTTAGTAATGAGTCATTCAAGGACGGTGGTGTGATCCGTGCCACGTTTAAGTGGTGGGCAGTGCCCACCCTACGAAGTCAGCGCCTGGGGTGGGGGTAGACCTATCTAGGGAAGTGCGCAGCATGGATGCTGCGGTCTAGCCTACATGGACGTATACACGGCGACCCTGGATAGGTCTACCCCCACCCCTGGTGCGGACCCGGGCACAAATCCCACTCCATAAAAAACCCGGCGCGAAGCCGGGTTTTCTTAAGAAGCTCAGTCTTTAAATGATCACAAGACCAACCGACGGATATCGGTCAACACCTCACAGAGGTAGGTGGTGAACTTCGCCGCATCGGCGCCGTTGACCGCGCGGTGATCGTACGACAGAGACAGCGGCGTGAACGTGCGTGGCACGAACTCGCTGCCGGTCCAGTGCGGTTTCACCTGGTTCTTGGAGACACCGAGGATCGCCACCTCCGGCGCATTCACGATCGGCGTGAAGGCCGTGCCGCCGAGACCGCCCAGGCTGGATACCGTAAAGCATCCGCCTTTCATCTCATCCGACTTCACCTTGCCATCACGACCGCGCTTCGCGTAATCGATGATCTCTTCCGCGATCTGCCAGATCGACTTCTTGTCCGCATCGCGAATCACCGGCACGATCAAACCGTTCGGCGTATCCACCGCCAGCCCGATGTTCACATAATGCTTCTGGACCAGACGCTTGCCATCGGCCATCAATGACACATTGAACTGCGGGAATTCCTCCAGTGCCGATGCGGCCGCCTTCACGATAAACGCCAGCGGGCTGATCTTCACGCCGCGCTTTTCCATCTGCGGTTTCAGCGACTGACGGAACGCCTCGGTATCGGTCACATCCGCCTCGTCGAACTGAGTGACGTGCGGAATGTTCAGCCAGTTGCGCGCCATGTTCTGTGCCGTGATCTGCTGGATCCGGTTCAGATCCTTGATCTCGACCTCGCCGAACTTGCTGAAGTCCTGATCCGGGATTTCCGGAATGCCCGCGCCAGCGGCCGCCTTGGTTGGTTCCTGCAACCGCTTCTTCACGTAGCCCGCCACATCGTCTTTGACGATCCGGCCTTTGGGACCGCTGCCCGGCACCAGCGCCAGGTCGACGCCGAATTCACGCGCCAGCTTGCGTACCGCCGGACCGGCGTGAACCGGTTTGGACGGTTGCGTCGGCGCGTCATCGTAGGCATTCGCGAGGCTCGGGGCCTGCTCCTGAGTCGCCGCCTTGGGCGCCGGAGTTTCAGCCGGTGCCGGTTTTTCGGAGGCCGCTTTCTCTTCCGATTCGGCGTCCGATCCACCGCTGACTTTCAGTTTCAGCAAGGGCATGCCTTCGCTGACTTTGTCACCGGTGTTGATCAACACCTCGACGACTTCACCGGCTTCGGTGGCCGGCACTTCCATGCTGGCTTTGTCGGTTTCCAGCACGCAGATCGGGTCGTCCACGTTCAAGGTATCGCCAGGCTTGACGTTGACTTCGATCACGTCGACATCGGAGGCATCGCCGAGGTCCGGCGTATTGACCGTCTTCACCGACTCGCCGCCACCCTTGGACTTGGGTGCGCTGTCTGAGGGCTTGGACGCTTCCGCCGTGTCGCCGCCGCCAGCGCCGGTTTTCACTTCGATCAGTACCGACCCTTCGGAGATCGAATCGCCTTCCTTCACCTGGATGGAGACGACTTCACCGGCCTTGTCGGACGGGACCTCCATGCTGGCCTTGTCCGATTCCAGTGTCACGATCGGGTCTTCCTCGGCGATGGTGTCACCGACTTTGACATTGATCTCGACAATGGTTGCATTGTCCATGCCGATATCCGGTACTTTGACTTCCTCGACGCTGCCACCGGAAGCCGAAGCCGCCGCCTGAGACGGTTCCGCGGTCTCTTCCTGCGGCGCGTCGTCGGATTCGTCGGCATCGCCCGAGGCGCCTTCGACTTCGAGGTACAGTATTTCATCGCCCTCGGCCAGAGATTCGCCTTCACTCACCTTGATCTGGGTGACCTTACCGGCTTTGGGCGACGGGACGTCCATCGATGCCTTGTCGGACTCCAGCACAATGAGAGTGTCTTCTTCAGCGATGGTGTCGCCTTCTTTGACGCTTACCTCAATGACCGAGGCCGAATCCATTCCCAGATCGGGAACTTTTATGATTTCAGTTGCCATGTATGACTCCTAAATCCGCTCGTATCCGCTGCCCAAATTACGCAGTCACCGGGTTGGGTTTGTTCGGGTCCAGGTTGAACTTCTTGATTGCCTGGTTGACCTCTTTCGCCTCGATGGAGCCCTCGTCGGCCAATGCCTTCAGAGCGGCGACAACGACCCAGTAACGGTTCACTTCGAAGAAGTGGCGCAGTTGGGCGCGGGAGTCACTGCGGCCGAAGCCGTCGGTGCCGAGCACATAGTAAGGCTGCGGAACCCACTTGCGGATCTGGTTCGCGTAATTCTTCACATAGTCGCTGGCGGCGATGACCGGACCGCGACGTTTTTCAAGCTGTTGGGTGACGTAGGAGACACGCGGTTTCTCTTCCGGGTGCAACATGTTCCAGCGGTCGACATCCAGGCCGTCACGGGTCAGTTCGTTGTAGCTGGTCACGGACCAGACATCGGCCTGAACGCCGAAGTCGTCACGCAGCAATTCGGCCGCGGCACGCACTTCCTGCATGATGGAGCCGGAACCGAACAACTGAACGGCTTTCTTGCCTTTCTTGACGCCGTCTTCCAGCAGGTAGAAACCTTTCTTGATGCCCTCGACCATGTGTTCTTCCAGGCCGGGGTGCTGGTAGTTTTCGTTCAGCGTGGTGATGTAGTAGAAGACGTTCTCTTCGTCTTCGACCATACGCTTCATGCCGTCCTGAACGATGGTGACCAGTTCGTAGCCGTAGGAGCAATCGTAGGTCACGCAGTTCGGGATGGTGCCGGCCAGGACATGGCTGTGGCCGTCCTGGTGCTGCAGGCCTTCACCGTTCAGCGTGGTCCGGCCGGAGGTGGCACCGATCAGGAAGCCGCGCGCCTGCAAGTCTCCGGCCGCCCAGGACAAGTCGCCCACGCGCTGGAAACCGAACATGGAATAGAAAATGTAGAACGGAATCAGCTGCTTGTTGTACGTGCTGTACGACGTGGCCGCCGCCAACCAGGAGCTGAAGGCGCCGGATTCGTTGATGCCTTCCTGCAGGATCTGGCCTTTGACGTCCTCTTTGTACCACATGACCTGGCCCTTATCCTGGGGGATATAGAGCTGGCCGTTGGGCGAGTAGATGCCGTACTGACGGAACAGGCCTTCCATACCGAAGGTGCGTGCTTCGTCGGGCACGATAGGTACGATGCGATCGCCGATTTCCTTGTCCTTCAACAGGTTGGAGATCATGCGGACAAACGCCATGGTGGTGGAGATCTGACGATCGCCACTGTCCTTGGTCAGGGACTCGAACGACTCCAGTGACGGCACTTTCAGTGTCTCGTCGGCCTTTTCGCGGCGCATCGGAATGTAGCCACCCAGATCGTTGCGATGCTTGCGGATGTACTGCATTTCCGGGCTGTTTTCATCCGGACGGTAGAACGGAATCTTGCCGTTTTCCAGGTCTTCGTCGGCGATCGGTACACCGCAGGAATCGCGGAAGGCTTTCAGGTCGTCCACGTCCAGTTTCTTCAACTGGTGGCTGGCGTTTTTCGCTTCGCCCGCTTCCAGGCCATAGCCCTTGACGGTGTGCGCCAGAATAACGGTCGGCTGACCGTTGTTGTCGCTGACGGCGCGCTGGAAGGCGGCGAAAACTTTGTACGGGTCGTGACCGCCGCGATTCAGACGGTAGATGTCGTCGTCGCTGAAGTCTTTGACCATCTCGGCCAGTTCCGGGTACTTGCCGAAGAAGTGTTCACGGGTGTAGGCACCGCCGTGCGATTTGAACGCCTGCAGTTCGCCGTCGACCACTTCGTCCATGCGCTTCTGCAACAGGCCCTTGTCGTCTTTGGCGAACAGCTGGTCCCAATGGCGGCCCCAAACGACCTTGACCACGTTCCAGCCGGCACCGCGGAACACGCCTTCGAGTTCCTGAATGATCTTGCCGTTACCCCGGACCGGACCGTCCAGACGCTGCAGGTTGCAGTTGATGACGAAGTTCAGGTTGTCGAGATGCTCACGACCGGCGAGGGAAATGGCGCCCAGGGACTCCGGTTCGTCACACTCACCGTCGCCCAGGAACGCCCAGACACGACCGCCTTTTTCGATCTGGCCGCGGTTTTCCATGTAGCGCATGACGTGCGCCTGGTAGATGGCCTGGATCGGACCGAGACCCATGGAGACGGTCGGGAATTGCCAGTAGTCCGGCATCAACCAGGGGTGCGGGTAGGAGGACAGGCCCTTGCCGTCGACTTCGCGACGGAAGTTGTCGAGCTGTTCTTCGCTCAGGCGGCCTTCCACGAAGGAACGGGCGTAAATGCCTGGGGAAATGTGGCCCTGAAAATAGACCAGGTCGCCCGGGTGCGTTTCGGTCGGCGCACGCCAGAAATGGTTGAAGCCCATGTCATACAGGGTCGCCGAGGACTGGAAGCTGGAAATGTGGCCGCCCAGGTCGTCGCCGCTCTTGTTGGCGCGCACCACCATGGCGACAGCGTTCCAGCGGATCATGGCGCGGATTTTACGCTCCATGGCGTTGTCGCCGGGGTACTTGGGTTCCTCATCCAGCGGGATGGTGTTGCGGAACGGCGTGTTCAATGCAAACGGAACGTCCGGGCCGGACTTGGTGACATTGTCGGACAGCCGCTTCAACAGGAATTGCGCGCGGTCGGAGCCTTCTTCGCGCATGACGGAGGCCAGGGCATCCAACCATTCCTGCGTTTCAATGGGATCGATATCGTGTTCCATAAAGTTCAGACCTCTTCCCCTATGGGTTGAATCATCAAATGGGCAGATTCGTTTTGGGTGCCGGCCGGCACTCGGGTGCCGGCCAACGGTAAACTCGGTCTCGACACTGTAGCTGAATTTTCAGTGTTAGCGTGTCGTCGCGTTCTGGCGAAATTTCGCTTTTTTTCAGTCCCAGAACGGCAAACGGCAGCCACAAGGCTGCCGTTTTTTACGTTTCAAATTGTCGGGCGTCTTTTTACAGGATATTCCCCACGCTGACAATCTTAAGGGTGTTGGTACCACCATGAACGCCCTGGTGGTCGCCGTAACTCAGCAGGACCAGGTCACCGTCCTTGACGATGTTGCGTTGTTTCAGTTCATCCACCGCCAGACGGTTGATCTGATCGTTCGGAACAGCGGATACGTCGAAGGGAATAGCCTCGACACCGCGATACAACGCGACCCGACGCTGCGTCGCTTCCTGGCGTGTCATCGCGTAGATCGGCATGCCGGAGGAAATGCGCGACATCCAGCGCGGCGTCGAACCGGACTCGGTCAATGCGATGATCGCCTTGACACCCTTGAGGTGGTTCGCCGAGTACATGACGGACATGGCGATGGTCTCGTCGATGCGCTTGAACTCGGTGTTCACGCGGTGACGCGACTGGGTGGTCAGCGGGTGTTTTTCCGCGCCCAGGCAGACATCGTGCATCGCCTTGACCGTCTCGACCGGGTAGGCGCCGGCGGCGGTTTCGGCGGAACACATGACGGCATCGGTGCCGTCGAGTACGGCGTTCGCGACGTCGAACACTTCGGCCCGCGTCGGGAACGGGTTGTCGATCATCGACTCCATCATCTGGGTCGCGGTGATGACGACCCGATCCAGAGTACGAGCCCGCTTGATGATGTGCTTCTGCACGCTGATCAGGGCCGGGTCGCCGATTTCGACGCCCAGGTCGCCCCGGGCGACCATGACCACGTCGGAAGCCAGGATGATCCGGTCCAGGTTGTCGTGGTCCAGCGTGGCTTCGGCGCGTTCCAGTTTGGCGACCAGCTCGGCGGTGGCGCCGGCGGCGGCCAGCAACTGGCGGGCTTCGTTCATGTCTTCCGCGCTGCGCGGGAAGGAGACAGCAATGTAGTCGACGCCGATTTCGGCGGCGGTCTTGATGTCTTCCTTGTCCTTTTCGGTCAGCGCCTTGGCGGACAGGCCACCCCCGAGCTTGTTGATGCCCTTGTTGTTGGACAAGGGGCCGCCCTGCGTAACGGTGGTGTGCACTTCGCTGCCTTCGACTTTCTCGACGCGTACTTTGACGCGGCCGTCGTCGAGCAGGTACACATCGCCCGGCTTACTGTCTTCGGCGAGGGCCGGATAGTCGATGCCGACGCGGGTGTTGTCACCGGCGGTCTTGTCGTAATCCACGTCCAGGATGAAGGTCTGGCCGTCTTCCAGCGTAACCTTGTCGTCCCTGAAACGTGCGATTCGAATTTTGGGACCCTGGAGGTCACCGAGGATGGCGATGTACTTGCCGTGCTTGGCGGCGATTTCCCGTACGGCGTCGGCGCGACGTTTGTGGTCTTCGGCACTGCCGTGTGAAAAATTCAGGCGGGCGACATTGGCGCCGGCCAGAATCAACTGTTCCAGGACGTCGTCTTTATCCGTCGCTGGACCCAGTGTCGTGACGATCTTGGTGCGTCTCATGGTCTGATGGTTCTCTTGTTTTCGTATCGGCCAACAGGCTGACTGTAACAGAAAAAGCCCGGAAAATTCCGGGCTTTTAACAGGTCGTTGCCTTACTGGGCGTTCATCAGGGCGACGGTGTTGTCCAGCATGCGGTTGGAGAAGCCCCACTCGTTGTCGTACCAGGCCATGACCTTGACCAGACGACCCTGAACGCGGGTTTGAGTCGCGTCGAAGTTCGAGCTGTACGCATTGTGGTTGAAGTCCATGGAGACCAGCGGCTCTTCGTTGACGTCCAGAACCTTGGCCAGGTTGCCACCTTTGGCGACGGCGTCTTTGATCAACTGGTTGATCTCGTCGGCGGTAACGTCTTTGCCCGCTGTGAACGTCAGGTCGACCAGGGACACGTTGGCGGTCGGAACGCGTACGGCCATGCCGTCGAACTTGCCGTTCAGCTCCGGAACCACCAGACCGACCGCGGCGGCGGCGCCGGTCTTGGTCGGGATCATGTTCAGGGCGGCGGCACGGGCACGGTACAGGTCGGAGTGGTAGACATCGCTCAGACGCTGGTCGTTGGTGTAGGCGTGGATCGTGGTCATCAGGCCGTTCTCGATGCCGACGGTGTCGTTCAGCACCTTGGCGACCGGCGCCAGGCAATTGGTGGTGCAAGAGGCGTTGGAGATGACGGTCATGTCGCTGGTGATGGTTTCGTCGTTGACGCCGAAGACCACGGTCGCGTCCACTTCCTTGCCCGGAGCGGAGATGATGACTTTCTTGGCGCCGGCTTCAATGTGCTTGCTCGCGGCTTCCTTGGTGGTGAACAGACCGGTGCACTCGTAGACCACATCGACGTTCAACTCGCCCCAGGGCAGATCGGCCGGGTTGCGCTCGGAGACGGTGACGATCTTGTCGCCGTTGACGTACAGCGCTTCGTTGTCGTAGGTGACATCGGCGTTGAAACGGCCGTGAACGGTGTCGTACTTGGTCAGGTGGGCGTTGGTCTTGGAATCACCCAGGTCGTTGATCGCGACGATCTCGATCGGGTACTCATTGCCGGCCTGCTTGGCTTCGTACAGGGCTTTCAGGACGTTCCGGCCGATGCGGCCATAGCCATTGATAGCAACGCGGATCTTGGACATGGTGTGCTCCTTAGCGTTTGTTGGGCGGTGGGCGAACCACCGCCGGATTTACTTGGGAATTCGTAACGGTTGAACCGGCTGGATCACTGTGACGGGGCCAGCCGGAGCGTCGTATTCGTCAGTTTCGATCGCTGAGTCGGCGATTGTGCGGAACGTCGTTATCTGTTCGTAGGTGCGTTCCGTCGATATTCCGGGCTACAGCCTGGTCATTTGTCTGTCACAGGGTGTAGCTAACTTTCATAGTTATACAACAAAACAGGGCCATTCTGCCAGCTTTTGGTGCTTTTAGATAGCTGTTTGTAGTTTTATTACATCGTTTGGGCACAGGATAAGACAATTCAACCGCTTGGTCAGGGTGCAGTGTAGACGGGTTTTCGGAGGGTTGGGGTGATTCAGGTCAGGGAGTTGGAGGGTAGGGCAGAAGAGCGGAGCGATATCTGCCGTGAGCCGCACACGGTGCCAACCCTATAACCACAGGCACTCTTGTAAAACGGCAGATCTCGCTGTCGCTCTTCTGCCCTACGGGGTAGAGGCGCCTCACTCCTGATCCGGAGACTTGAACCGGGTCTCGGCCAGGGCGGCCTTGATGCGCTTGAGGTGGCTCTGGAACTCGGGGCCGTGTTTGAGAATCACGCCGGTGGCCAGGACATCGATGATGGTCAGATGCACGATGCGCGACGTCATCGGGGTATAGATGTCGGTGTTCTCCGGGCTGTCGACGCCGAGCAGGATGTGGCTTTCGTCGGACAGCGGGGTGTGCGGCTGGGTGATGGTGATCACCGTGGCGCCGGATTCGCGGGCAATGCGGGCGGTCTCCACTAAAGCGATGGTGCGGCCGGTGTTGGAGATGATCATCACCACGTCGCCCGGCTTGGTGGCCGCGGCGGCCATGCGCTGCTGCAGGACGTCGGTGTAGGCGACGCAGGGCGTATTCAGTCGGAAGAACTTGTGCTGGGCGTCCATGGCGACGCTGCCGGAGGCGCCGAGGCCGTAGATTTCAATACGGCGCGCCTGGGCCAGGGCGTCGACGGTGCGGCTCAGGGCGTTGGGGTCGATCGAGCGCTTGGCATCGGAGATGGCGCTCATCGTCGCCTCGAAGATCTTGCTGCTGTATTCCTCGACGTTGTCGCTGGATTCGACGTTGCGGTTCACATAGGGCGTGCCGGTGGCCAGGCACTGGGCCAGCTTCAGCTTGAAATCCGGGAATCCGGTGCAATCCAGGCTGCGGCAGAAGCGGTTCACCGTCGGTTCGGATACGTTGGCCGCCTTGGCCAGGCTGGCGATACTGGAGCGGATGGCTTTGTTCGGGTCTTCGAGAATCACCTGGGCCACCTTGCGTTCGCTCTTGCTCAGGCAGCTGGGGTTCGATTTGAGGCGCTCCAGTATGTTCAGTGACATGCGTACACAATCCTAGGGGGTTGATTGCTGGCGGATTGTAGGGAATCCAACCCGTCGGCGAAAGGTCGTTATCTTACACTACACTGCCTCTATTGCGGCAGGGGTGCCGTTCTATGGTGCCAAATGACCAGTTTGTGTTGTAAAATTACAAATATAGGCGACATTTGGACCTTTGTACCGTAAAATTGGAAAAAAACTACAGCTTCGCACTGATTTCCATGCGTCGTATCGGAGTCTTCTATGGAACACCTGACAGCCAAGTACCCCTGTAACGTCGTTATTTTCGGCGGCAACGGCGACCTGGCTATCCGCAAATTGCTGCCCGCGCTCTACAACCTCGATCGGGCCGGCTATCTGTGTGAAAACACCCGCGTCATCGGCGCGTCGCGCACCGATCTGGGCCGAGACGGCTACATCGACCTGGTCAAGCAGGGTATGGACGAGTTCATCGACCGGGATGAATGGGACGAGGCCGTCTGGGACCGTTTCGCCGCCCGTCTCAGCTATGTGGCGGTCAACGCCCGCGAACCCGAGACGTTTCAATTGCTCGCCGACGAACTCGACAAGGACTTCAGCTGCCAGGACACCGTCTACTACCTGTCCACGGCGCCGGACTTCTTCGGTGAAATCAGCCGTCATCTGAACGCGACCGGCCTGGTGAACGATCACAGCCGGGTGGTGTTGGAAAAGCCCATCGGTAAGAGTCTGGAATCGTCCAAGGTCATTAACGATGCGGTGTCCGAGGTGTTCGCCGAAGACAACATCTATCGCATCGATCACTACCTGGGCAAGGAAACGGTTCAGAACCTGTTGGCCGTGCGCTTCGCCAACGCCCTGTTCGAACCGGTGTGGACCAATGCCCACATCGACAACGTCCAGATCACCGTCGCCGAAACCGTCGGTGTCGAGGGACGCTGGGGTTACTACGACGACTCGGGCGCCCTGCGCGACATGATTCAGAACCACCTGCTGCAGTTGCTGTGCCTGGTCGCCATGGGTGTGCCGGTGTCGCTGGATACCGACGCCGTGCGCGCCGAGAAGATCAAGGTTTTGAAATCGCTGAAGAAGATGGATATCGAACAGGTGCGCCGCAACACCGTTCGCGCCCAGTACGCCGCCGGTACCATCGGTGGCCAGCAGGTGCCCGGCTATCAAGAGGAAGAAGGCGGCAAGCCGAATTCCCAGACCGAGACCTTTGTCGCCATTCGGGCCGACATTCATAACTGGCGCTGGCGCGGTGTGCCGTTTTACCTGCGCACCGGTAAGCGCCTGCCGTCGCGTTACAGCGAGATCGTCATCCAGTTCAAGGATGTCCCGCACTCCATTTTCCCGCACGGGTCCAACCTGAGCGGCAACAAGCTGGTGATTCGCCTGCAGCCGGAGGAATCGATCCAGTTGTTCATGATGAACAAGCTGCCGGGCCTGGGCGAGGGCATGCAGATGACGCCGGTGACGCTGAACCTGACGATGCCGGACCACATCGCCGATGTGCGGGTGCCGGAGGCTTATGAACGCCTGATTCTGGATGTGATTCGCGGTAATTCGACCCTGTTCGTCCATCGTGACGAAGTCGAGGCCGCCTGGGTCTGGGCCGACGCGATTCTGGACGGTTGGCGCCAGTCCACCGTAGCCCCGCATGCTTACCCATCCGGCAGTTGGGGGCCGCAGGCGGCATTCGAACTGGTGGCTCGGGACGGCCGGAGTTGGCACGAGAGCAGTTGATGGACGGGTTCGAATTGGCACGTTGTTTCCGAGTCGGGAACCCGCGTCCGGTGCCGGGTAAGACCCTCCTGGGCCGCTGTGAATACGTCCATGTAAGCTAGGCGGCAGCATCCCTGCTGCCGACTGCCCTGGAGTGTCTCACCCGGCACCGGACGCTAGCCAGCGATAGCACCGTACGTAGGGCAGAAGAGCCTTCGGCGACATCTGCCGCTGGAAGCCGGGTAGGGTGGGCATCGCCCACCATGGAAGAATTACCGCCCAATAAGGCCACCGCCAACAAAACCGGACACAATGAAAGATTGAAGAGAGGCTCACACGAATTATGGAACGCTTGGAATTTGACAGCCGCGACGCGCTGACCGAGAAGCTGGCCGGTGAGGTAATCGCCCGCCTGAAAAAAGCCATCGAAGACAAGGGCGAGGCCGGTCTGGCGGTGTCCGGGGGTCGTACGCCGGTGGATCTGTTCAAGGCGCTGAGTGAGGCGGACCTGGATTGGTCGAAGGTGACCATCACCCTGGTCGACGAGCGTTGGGTGGCACCGGACCATGACGACAGCAACGAGAAGTTGGTGCGCACTCACTTGCTGCAGAACAAGGCGGCCGCGGCTACCTTCATTCCGCACAAGACAGCGGCCGAGTCGCCGTTCGAGGCCGAAGTCGAAGTGAACAAGGCGCTGGCCGCCCTGCCGGAGGAAATCACGGTCACGCTGCTCGGCATGGGCGAGGACGGTCATACGGCTTCCTTCTTCCCGGGCGCGGAGACGCTGCATAAGGCGCTGGATACCAAACACCATGCCGACTGCTGCGCGGTGGTTCCGAAGACGGCGCCGCACCCGCGCATGACGCTGACTTTGAAGCGGATTCTGCGCAGCCAGTGGATTGTGCTGCACCTGACCGGCGACGGCAAAAAGCCGGTGCTGCAGCAGGCATTGGAAGACGGGCCGGTGGAGGAGTTGCCGGTACGGTCGGTGTTGAAGCAGTCACTGACCCCGGTTTCGGTCTACTGGGCCGGTTGAGAGGACGCTAAACGCATCAGGGGGGCAAACGGGGTTTTACACGGCGCCTCCCGGCAAGCATAGAGGTCAAAACATGAACGACACCTTGTTACGGGTAACGGAACGCATCATCGAGCGCAGCCGTCCGTCCCGGCAGAAGTATCTGGATCGCATGCGCGATGCGGGCGAGCACATCCCGGACCGCAAGCAACTCAGTTGCGGTAACCTGGCGCACGGTTTCGCGGCCTGTTCGGAGTCGGAAAAGAACACCATCAAGCTGATGAATGCGGCCAATCTGGGCATTGTAACGGCCTACAACGACATGTTGAGCGCGCATCATCCGTATGAACGTTTCCCGAATATCATCAAGAGCGCGGCGCGTGAAATGGGCTGCACGGCCCAGGTCGCCGGCGGTACTCCGGCGATGTGCGACGGGGTGACCCAGGGCCAACCGGGCATGGAACTGTCGCTGTTCAGCCGCGATACCATCGCCATGGCTACGGGTGTGGCGTTGTCGCACAACATGTTCGACGCGGCGATGTACCTGGGCGTCTGCGACAAGATCGTCCCCGGCCTGGTGATCGGCGCCTTGCGTTTCGGCTACCTGCCGACCGTCTTCGTACCGGCCGGTCCGATGCCCTCCGGTCTGCCCAACAGCGAGAAGGCGCGTATCCGCCAGGAATTCGCCCAGGGCAAGGTGGGTCGCGATGAGCTGCTGCAGGCCGAGTCCGATTCCTATCACAGCGCCGGTACCTGCACCTTCTACGGCACGGCCAATACCAACCAGATGTTGATGGAATTCATGGGGCTGCACCTGCCGGGCAGCAGTTTCGTCAACCCCGACAACGTCATGCGCGATGCCTTGACCCGGGAAGCGACCCATCAGGCCGTGCGCATCACCAAGCAAAACGGTCGTTATACCCCGTTATTCGACGTTCTGGACGAACGGGCCTTCGTCAACGGCATTGTCGGTTTGCTGTCGACCGGTGGGTCGACCAACCTGACCATCCATTTGATCGCCATGGCGCGTGCCGCGGGCATAGTCCTGACCTGGGATGACTTCTCCGATCTGTCCAAGATCGTGCCGTCTCTGGCCAAGGTGTACCCGAACGGTATGGCCGATGTGAACCACTTCCACGCGGCCGGTGGCCTGGGTTACGTCATGGGTGAATTGCTGGACGCGGGCCTGCTGCACAACGATGTGAAAACCATCATGGGCGAAGGGCTGAACCAGTATACCCATGAACCCTTCCTCGACGATGACGACATTGTCTATCGGGACGGTACGCGCGAGTCGCTGAACGAAGACATCGTTCGTCCGGCCAGCAATCCCTTCAACCCCCAGGGCGGGTTGCAGGTCCTGAAAGGCAATCTGGGCACTGGCGTCATCAAGGTGTCGGCGGTCAAACCGGAGCAGCGGATCATCGAAGCCCCGGCGGTCATTTTCGAAAGCCAGCACGACCTCCAGGCGTCGTTCAAGGCCGGCGATCTGGATAAGGACTGCATCGTCGTGGTCCGTTTCCAGGGGCCCAAGGCCAACGGCATGCCGGAACTGCATAAACTGACGCCGCCGCTGGGAGTGCTTCAGGACAAGGGCTACAAGGTGGCGCTGGTGACCGACGGTCGCATGAGCGGCGCCTCCGGCAAGGTGCCGGCGGCGATTCATATGTCGCCCGAAGCCAGTGAAGGTGGCCCGCTGGCCAAAGTCCAGCCCGGCGATGTCATTCGCCTTGACGCCGAAGCCGGCACGCTGGAGATCAAAGTTTCCCCCGAAGAATGGGAGCGTCGCGAACTGGTGCGGGGCGACCTGTCCGGCAATCAGTTTGGCGTTGGCCGTGAATTGTTCGCCCACATGCGCGACGCCGTCAGCGCGGCGGAGCAGGGCGCGACCGTGTTTCGTTTTGAAGATTTCGAGGACTGATCATGGCCCAATACGGACTCATCGCCGACATCGGCGGCACCAACGCCCGGTTCGCGCTGGCGCCATTGAAGGACTTTGACCCGGCCAGCGGCCTGGCCCTGGCGGAAGACGAGCTGGTGGCGGTCGCCGCGTTGAACGGTGCGGAATACGACACCATCGGCGACGCCGTGCGCGCCTATCTCGCCGGCCCGGCGGCTGACTACGAGCGCCCCCGGCATGCCGTTATGGCGATCGCCTGCCCGACCGATCGGGACCAGATCACCATGACCAACCACACCTGGGCGTTCAAGGTCAGCGAACTGCGGGTCGAGCTCGAACTCGAGACCCTGAAGTTCATCAACGATTACAACGCCCTGGCCAATTCCATTCCTCACCTGGGTGACGACGGCCTGATCAAGGTCGGCCCCGGCGAAGCCGTGCCCGGCTGGCCGATGGCGGTCACCGGCCCCGGCACCGGCCTGGGTCTGGCCGGGTTGGCGTTCAGCGAAACCGGCCCGGTGACGCTGGAAACCGAAGGTGGCCATGCCCATTTCGCGCCGACCGACGAGGTCGAGATGCACATCCTCGGCTTCCTGTTGAAAAAGTACGAGCGAGTCTCGATCGAGCGGCTGTGCAGCGGCATGGGCCTGGAGAACATCTACGAAGCCCTGTGCGATCTGCGCGGCGTAGCCACCGAGAGCCTGAAAGCACCGGACATCTCCGGTCGGGGCCTGGCCAAGCAGGACCCGATCTGCGAGGAAGCCCTGGCCCGGTTCTGCGCCATCTTCGGCAACTACGCCGGCGATGTCGCCCTGACGCTCGGCGCCAAGGGCGGCCTCTACATCACCGGCGGTATCATCCCGCGCTTCATCGACTACTTCCACAGCAGTCAGTTCCGGGCCCGGTTCGAAGCCAAGGGTCGGTTGCGCGGTTTCGTCGAGCACATCCCGACCTATGTGGTGGTGTCGAAGCAGCCCGGTCTGCTGGGCGCGGCCGCCGTACTGAACCATCGAGTCAACAAACAGCATTAATGACGAGAAGGCGCCGAAGCGGGTGCCCCTCCTCCAGAGAAGAGATCGACATCATGACGTACCAAGTTCAGGACATCCTGCAACAAGCTTACCCCGTAATGCCGGTGTTGGCCGTGCACCGCGTCGAGGACGCCATTCCGTTGGCCAAGGCGCTGAAAGCCGGTGGCCTGACGGTGCTGGAAGTGACGTTGCGCACCGACGCGGCGATCGACGTCATCGCCGAAATGAAGAAGGTCGACGGTGTGATCGTCGGCGCCGGTACCGTGACCCGGGTCGAACAGCTCAAGCAATTGGAAGAAGTCGGCGCCGACTTCGCCATCAGCCCCGGTGCCACGCCGCGCCTGCTCGAGGCCGGCCAAAGCCTCGACATGCCGTTTCTGCCGGCGGTCGCCAGCGTCTCCGAGATGATGCAGGCGATGGAACTGGGCTACACCCACTTCAAATTCTTCCCGGCCGCCGCCAGCGGCGGTGTGTCCGCCCTCAAGGCCTTCGCCGGTCCCTTCCCGGACGTGCGTTTCTGCCCGACCGGCGGCATCTCGGTGAAGGACTTCAAGGACTACCTGGCGTTGCCGAACGTGATGTGCGTTGGCGGTTCCTGGATCGTCCCGGCCGATGCGCTGAATCAGGGCGATTGGGGGCGGATCGAGCAGTTGGCCCGTGAGGCCTGTGAGTCGGTTCAAAGTTAAGAGGTTGGGCCGAGTGGGGTGGCTGGAGTGAGTGGTGAGTCGGGGTTGTCTCGGCGGATATCGCTTTGCTCTTCCGCCCTACATTTCAGGCAGGGTATCGTAGGGCAGAAGAGCGAAGCGATATCTGCCGTCCGTGCAGACCCCAACCCCCCAAATTCCAACCCCTCTCCCCCTGGTCCACCACCAGAAACCGATTACAATGCCCGACTTGTTGTAATCCCCGATCCGCCAAGAGATCACCGAGATGTCCATACCCAGCCACGAACACCGCATTGAACGCCTGGATCACTATTTCGAGGAGGTGAACGCCACCATCCTCAGCCGACAGGATCCGGTCACCGGCTTGTTCCCGGCCAGCACCGACGTCAACGACCACGGCGACTACACCGATGCCTGGGTACGCGACAACGTCTACAGCATCCAGGCTGTCTGGGGGCTCTGGCTCGGTTATCGCAAACTGGACCACAACCCGGAACGCACCGAGTATCTGCATCAGAGTGTGGTTCGGCTGATGCGCGGCCTGTTGGCGGCCATGATGAAGCAGGCCCACAAGGTCGAGCGCTTCAAGTACACCCAGAACCCGATGGACGCTCTGCATGCCAAGTACGAGACCAGCAGCGGCGACGTCGTGGTCGAAGACCACAAGTGGGGTCACCTGCAGCTCGACGCCACCTCGATCTACCTGTTGATGCTGGCGCAAATGACCCGCTCCGGACTGGCGCTGATCGAGACCGAGGACGAAGTCAATTTCGTCCAGAATCTGGTCTGGTACATCGGTCGTGGCTACCGCACGCCGGATTTCGGCATCTGGGAGCGGGGCAACAAGATCAACAACGGCCGGGTGGAGATCAATGCCTCCTCGGTCGGTATGGTCAAAGCGGCGCTGCAGGCCATGCGCGACCTCAACGTGCTCGCGGACGGCCGTCAGAGCGGCGTCATCCATGTCGTGCCGGACGAGATCGCCCGCTGCCGCACGACGCTTGAAAACCTGCTGCCGCGCGAATCCCTGTCCAAGGAGGTCGATGCGGCCTGCCTGTCCGTCATTGGTTACCCGGCCTTCGCCGTGGAGAAATCCAGTCTGGTGCGCAAAACGCGCGACCGCATCCTGAACACCCTGGCCGGACCCTACGGCTGCAAGCGGTTCCTGCGCGACGGCCACCAGACGGCGCTGGAAGACCACAATCGCCTGCATTATGAAGAACACGAACTGCGCAATTTCGAACACATCGAATCGGAATGGCCGCTGTTCTACGCCTTCCTCTACCTGGACGCGCTGTTCGCCGGAGACGAGGACAAAACCCAGTCCTACCGGGAACGCCTCGACGGCCTGCGGGTCGAAAAAGACGGCCTTTGGCTGCTGCCCGAACTCTATTTCGTCCCTGGCGATTCGATCGAGGCGGAAAAGGCCAATCCCGGCAGCCAGGCGCGCCTGCCGAACGCCAACGTGCCCTTGGTCTGGACCCAGTCGCTCTACACCCTGGGCTGCTTGGTGCACGAAGGCGTGATCGACGTAAGCGATCTGGACCCGAGCGGCCGACACACACGCATCGGCAACAAGGACCGGGCGACGGTCATCGTCGGTGTGCTGGCCGAGAATGAAACCGCGCGGGAAAGGCTCACGGCCGAAGGCTTGTTCGCCGAAACCCAGGACGAGCTGGACCCGGTGCGGGTTCTGCCGCCACTTGAGTTGGCCCGGGTTTTCAACGTCGTCGGCCAGAATCGCAGACTCGGCCTGACCGGGCGACCGCAACGACGGCCGCGCTCGCTTGCCACAGCCCAGCTCTATCATCTGGCCGGCGAAAGTTGCGTCTTTCTGCCTCAGTTCCAGAACCGGGACACCTTTTACCTGGCGTCCGACAACCGCCTGCTCAGCGAAAAGGTCAAGGCCGAACTGAGCTACATCAGCCGCCACTGGGACCAGGACGGCCAGCCGCTGATGATGCTCTACATCACCGAACCCATGACCCGGGCGCGCGATGCCGAGGCCCTGTTCGAACTGGTGCGTGAATTGATGAACGGCCGCTGCGGCGATGTCGACGTGCGCGCGGGCGCCTTGCTCGGCCTGCTCGACGAGGTGGGGGTAGAGCGCATCGATGACTTGAACGACTACTACCTGCCCGAAGGCCTGTCGCTGGTACCGCGACGGCGCAAACAGTGGCTGCCCTTCGACGCCCGTCTAAGCCAGCCGGTTGTGCCTTCCATTATGGCCCTGCTCGAACCCGAGGAGAGCCGCGAGACACAAATCGACCGGTTGAGAAACAGTTCCAACCTCTACGAACAGATCGACATCCTCACCGACCTGGCCGAATCCGACGGTCTGGATGACGACCTCGGCATCGCCCCGCGCGTCACCGTCAAGGTGTTGCTCGAAGAGGTCTACCGCAAGGCCGGAGAGGCCCACTTGTGGAGTGTGACCCGCAAGGCCGCCGGTGTGCTCGGCAAATACTGGGGCGGGCTTGAAGACGCCGTCGCCGAAATCCTCGCGCGGCAGCGCATCATCGTTGTCGGTCGTGCCTACACCGACCAGGGCACCATTCGCGAACCGCTGGGCAACAAGGACACCCTGGCGCTGATCAACGCCAATTGCGGCGACGACCGGCGCGAGGCCATCCTCAACCAGGAAATCCTCGTCATTCTGTCGGTGATCATGCGCGGCGAACCCGAGCTGTTCCAGGGCATGATGACCGTCCGCCCCGGCCATCTGGCCATGCTGATCATGGGGCAACTGGCCGAAGCCGACCACCTCGAACCCGACCAGGCCTTCGAACGGCTCGCCGCGCTCAGTCCGTTCGAGATCCAGAGCCGCATCCGAGACATCCTCGGCAGTTATACGCAGGAAGTCGGTCGACTCTTCGTCACCGAGTCCCTGCACCCGAGAACCGATCCGACCACGCTGCACACGGTATCTCTGGACGACACCCCAGAACCGTTCGAGCTGGGTTCGGCCCGTAACTGGCTGCAATGGCGGGAACAACAGGGCGTCATGCCGCGCCTGCCCGAAGGCTTTTACCAGAACCTCTGGAACCTGCTCAAACAGTGCCACGGCCTCGTCCTCGGCGACCGGTTCGATTCCAGATCCCGGTTGGAATCCCACATTCTGAACCAGATGACGGCCGGCGAACCGCAATTCGCCCAGTTGGTCGAACGGCTGTTCAACCACATCAAGAGCCCGTCTTACCGGCAGATGACCATCGAAGCCCTGCTCGGCCTGATGACGTTCGCCCAGGCCAACCCGGACCTCGAACTCGACGACCACATCATTGTCGAAGTCATCATTTCCCACGCCGTCCGCCTTAACTGGATCGCGCAGTACCCGGACCAGGCCGGAGACTACAACCAGTACCGGGGCCAGGCCTGGCAGGCCTTCTATCGAAGCGCCCCCAGCCAGGTCAAAGCCCGCATCCTGGAATCCGTCACCTACCTGATGCGTATGAGTCAGGAGCAGGGTGCTCCTGCCTGATTGTGCGGGGGCAGTCGAGTAGGGTGGGCATCGCCGACCATCGAAGGATACGTTGGCTCCGGCTTGTCTCTTGGCTGAACGTTTGGTGTCAAGGTTGCTTATCACAGACTGGTGGGCGGTGCCCACCCTACCAGACTACCACCCCCTCACCCGGCACGGCCCACAGGCACAAAAGCAAACCCAGCCAAAGGTGGAGCAACCACAGTAAAATCCACCTGCAATAAATTCAGCCCAACCGGAACGCAATTCAGTGAGAATTTAGCCGGTGGCCTAGTTACACTGATGGAAGTGGTCAACACGACCGGATGTACCGCATTGCCGAGAATAAAGAGGTGAATATGGCGCAATGGGAACTGGCGGCGAAAATCGCCCACCTGAGAAACATCTCCTCCCGGTTCATCGACTACCGGGGCAATGAAGTGGACGTACCGCCGGACAACATCGCCCTTATTCTCCAGGCCATGGGCTACGACCTCGACGATGACGCCGGGCTCGAACGCCATGCCTTCGAGCTCGATACGCATCAATGGAAAGAACTGCTCGAACCGGTCTGTGTGCTCAGTCCCATGCGGGACTGGAGCCTGCCGCTCTACCTGCCCGAACCGGACACACATCAGGGTGGCCACTGGCGCTTTCTCGGTGAAGACGGCCAAACCCGATTGAGCGGCGATTTTCGGGCGGATGAACTGGCTGTCAGCGGCGAATACTGGCTCGATGGCGTACGTCACCTGCGCCTGCAATTACCCCTGCCGACGGACCTGCCGCTGGGGTACCACGAACTGACACTCACGGTTGGCGAACGCCGGGCCACCACGCCCTTGATCGTCACTCCCGAAACCAGTTTTCAGCCCGAACCCATGGTGCGGGGCGATCGGATTTGGGGCACGGCGATCCAGTTGTACACATTGAAGTCCGATCGCAACTGGGGCATGGGCGACTTTACCGATCTGGCCGGGCTGATCCGGGATATGGCGGCTCAGGGAGCCGATGTCATCGGTCTGAACCCGATTCATTCCCTGTATCCGGTCAGCCCCGAGCATGCCAGCCCCTACAGCCCGTCGAATCGAAGTTACGTCAATGTGCTGTACGTGGACATCGAATCGGTCCCGGAATTCGAGCAGGCCGAGCCGTTGAAAAAACGCGTGCAGGGCACCGAGTTCCAGGCCTTGCTGCAACGGCTCCGGTCGACATCGGATGTGGAGTACACCGGTGTGAGCGCGGCCAAGTACCAGGCCCTGCGTGAGCTATACGAGGTGTTTCGCGAACGCCATCTGGGCCAGGGGACCGAGCGCGACCGGGCGTTTCAGGCGTACATCGAGAACCAGGGCGAGCCTCTGTTTCAGCATGCCACTTTCGAAGCGTTGCTGGCTCACTTCAAGGCGAAGGACATCAATGCCTGGGGCTGGCCGAAATGGCCCGAGGCCTATCAGGACCATCACAGCGAAGCCGTGCGCCGGTTCACCGAGACGCATGCCGATGACGTGACCTACTACCAGTACCTTCAATTCATCGCCGACGAACAGCTCCAGGCGGTGAATCGCCTGGCCCATGAGCTCGGCATGAAAATTGGCCTGTATCGCGATCTCGCCGTCGGCGCGGACCGGGGCGGGGCCGAAATCTGGACCAATCGGGAGAGCTTCTGTCTGGACGCGGCGGTCGGCGCGCCCCCGGATGCGCTCGGCCCCAAAGGGCAGAACTGGGGGCTGCCACCGCTCGACCCGGTGAAACTGAAGGCCCAGGGCTATCAGACCTTCATCACCCTGTTGCGCAACAACATGCGGGCCTGCGGCGCGCTGCGCATCGACCACGCCATGGCGTTGCTGCGGCTGTGGTGGTGTCCGCCGGGCAAGAGCGCGGCCTATGGCGCCTATGTCTACTACGATCTGTACGACCTGCTCGGCATTCTCAATCTCGAATCGCAGCGTAATCAGTGCATGGTCATCGCGGAAGACCTGGGCACGGTACCGCCGGAAGTGGTCGAAACCTTTCCGCGCGCCGAGTTGTATTCCAACAAGGTGTTCTATTTCGAGATGGGCGAAGCCGGCTGCACGCCGCCGGAAGACTACGCCGAGAAGGCGCTGGCGATTGTATGCAACCACGACATGCCCACCGTCCACGCCTTCTGGAAGATGAGCGATCTGGGTCTGCGATGGGAATTGGGCATGTTCGCCAGCGAGGACGATTACAAAAACGAACAAAAAAACCGGGCCTGGGCCAAGCAGGCCATCCTCGATGCCCTGAAAGCATACGGACGCCTGCCCGACGGGCACCCGGAACGGGCCGAGGACATCCCTGACATGACACAGGCCCTGTGTTTCGCCATCCACCACCATCTGGGGTCTTGCCGCTCGCAGATCGTCGCGGTACAGCTGGAAGACCTGATGCTGATCAACAAGCCGGTCAATATTCCAGGGACCAGCGACGAATACCCGAATTGGCGTCGAAAACTGACCCGGTCGAGTGCCGATTTGTTCGAAATGCCCGAAATTCAGTCGTTTTGTCGAGAGATGACCGCCATTCGAAAGGCCTGACAGGCCCGTCTGATGGGCTCCGATGCCTTTGAAACGCCGATGCCAAGCGGTTGGGCTTGCATTTGGTAGTATAATTACGGCTATAATGGACGAAATCGATCGAGCGACGTCAAAGCTGTGAAAGAAAATTACAAGCAGCTCTTTAGAGGCTCGACGGGGCCCACCGCACGCGGTGGGGCGACGGTTGCATAACGACAAAAACGAGTGGAAGCAGATGGCTAGTATTACTTTCGAGAACGTTGTTAAAAGCTACGGTGACGTGAACATCATCAAGGGCCTGGATCTGGAAATTCAGGACAAGGAGTTCATGGTACTGGTCGGCCCATCCGGTTGTGGTAAGTCCACGACCTTGCGCATGATCGCCGGTCTGGAAGAAATTTCCGACGGCAAACTCTTCATCGGCGACCGGGTGGTCAACAATGTTCACCCCAAGGATCGCGACGTGGCCATGGTGTTCCAGAGCTACGCTCTGTACCCGCACATGTCCGTGTTCGAAAACATCGCTTTCGGTCTGCGCCTGCGCAAGATGGACAAGACCGAAATCGATCGCCTGGTCAATGAAGCCGCCGAGACACTCGGTCTGACCCATCTGCTGGATCGTAAGCCCAAGGCACTGTCCGGCGGTCAGCGTCAGCGTGTGGCCCTGGGTCGCGCCATTGTTCGTAAGCCGTCCGTCTTCCTGTTCGACGAACCGCTGTCCAACCTGGATGCCGAACTGCGGGTGCACATGCGCGCCGAGATCGCCAACCTGCAAAAACGCCTGGGCATCACCTCCGTTTACGTGACGCACGATCAGGTCGAAGCCATGACCATGGGCGACCGCATCGCCGTGTTGCACGACGGCAACCTGCGTCAGGTCGGTACGCCGCTGGATCTGTACGACACGCCGCAAAACGTCTTCGTGGCCCAGTTCATCGGCACGCCGAACATGAACATCCTGAAGATGAAAGTCTCCGACGACGGCAGTGAACTGAGCCACCCGGACATCACCATCAAGACGCCGGATCGCTGGAAAGCGGGCGTCAGCGAGCGCAAGGGCGGCCAGGTCATCGTCGGCATTCGTCCGGAGCACATCACCGACACCGACGACCACGGCTGGGCCAACACCGGCAAGATCAAGGCCAAGGCCGAAATCGTCGAAACGCTGGGTCACGAAGTGGTTGTTCACAGCCGGATGGATAACGAAGAGAAGCCCGTCGTTGCCAAGATGGACGTGCACCGCGTACCGAAAATCGGTCAGGAGTTGGTGTTGGAATTCAACGCCGACAAGATCCACGTCTTCGACGCCGAAACCTCCGAACGCCTCTGATCGACGGTTCCCGTTGTCATAACCTTAAGGAAAGCCGGCTTACCGCCGGCTTTTTAATGCCATGAAAATACAAATCGCGTCACCGAGCCACTACATCACCGACCTGCGTTATCCCTGGTCCAAGCACCTCTCGCAATGGCCCCCCGAGCTGTTCGTGGAGGTGGCCAGGGGCATTCATCGCAATGTGGTGCGTTTCATCAGCAACAAAGGCGAAGTCTATGCCCTCAAGGAGCTGATGACGCCCATCGCCCGTAACGAATATCGCCTGCTGCGCGAACTGGCTGAAATGGGGTTGCCCGTGGTCGAGGCGGTCGGCCTGATCACCCACCGCGACGAAGGGGTGTCCGAAGCCCGGCGTACCTACGAACTGGTGGGCGAGCCGGTCGACATGAAGAACCGGGCCTTGTTGGTGACTCATTATCTGGATGGGGCTCTGCCGTATCGGGTAATCATCCAGCAGGGCATTTCCGTCGAGCAATTGAACCACATGCTCGATGCGTTGGCCGAGCTACTGGTGCGTTTGCACCTGTCCGGGTTTTACTGGGGCGACTGCTCTCTGTCCAACGCCCTGTTTCGCCGCGACGCCGGACTGATGGCCGCCTATGTGGTCGATGCCGAGACCGGGGAGATGCGCGAAACCCTGTCCGATGGCCGGCGCGAATACGACCTGGATCTGGCCGAGATGAACATCGGCGGCGACCTGATGGACCTGGAAGCCTATTGCGGTGGCCTGCCGGGTAAACAGGATCCGGTCGACCTCGCCAATTCCCTGGTGACCCGCTACAAGGCCCTGTGGAACGAACTGACGCAGGACGAGGTGTTCGAACCCGAGGATCAGTTTCGCATTGAAAAACGCATTCGTCGCCTGAATGAACTCGGCTTCGATGTCGAGGAAATGGAACTGACCACGGTCGACAACGGTCAGCGGGTGCGCATGGTGCCGCAGGTGGTGGAGCATTGGCACCACCGCCGGCGGTTGAACAACCTGACCGGGTTGCAGGTCCAGGAAAACCAGGCCCGTCGCCTGCTGAACGACCTGAACCGATACCGGATTTACCTCAGCGACAAGGAAGGGCGTGATGTTCCCGAACCCGTCGCCGCCTATCGCTGGCTGTCGGAGGTGTTCAACCCGACCATCGAGGCCATTCCGGAGGGGATGAAAGGGCGTCTGGACAACGCCGAACTGTTCCACGAGGTGCTGGAACACCGCTGGTACCTGAGCGAGGCGACCGGCAAGGATGTGGGGCAGACCAAGGCGACCGATTCCTATGTGAACACGGTTCTGAAGCCGCGCAAGAAAGGCGGAAGCAGTCGCGAAACCGATCCGTTCGTGTCAACGGACAAATAGCCTTATTCATTGATCTCACCGGTGTGTTCGGTCGATTGTACTGTATTAGACTACACTGAATTAATGACAGAGCCCGCTGGATAGGAGTCTATCAGTTGTCGACGGTGCCCTACGATGTGTCCGAGCCGGTCTTCGGTCGCGACCGGCCTATTCATTCCCGTGAAGCCCTGAAAGCCTTCGGCCAGTTGCGCCAGGGTCATTTCAGCCACCACCATCTGGGCGAAGTGCTGGTTGCCTCCGGTGTGATCACTCGGGAGCAATTGAGTGAAGCTCTGGCGGAACAGACCAGACACCCGGGGGAGCGCCTGGGCACCATTCTGAGCAATCGGGGGTGGGCGCACCACGAAGAAGTGGTCAGCGCGCTGGCGCAACTGCTGGCGTTGCCCCAGGTGGATCTGGCCTCCTTCGATATCGACCCCGCCGTCATCGACCGGGTGCCGGCCCGCTTCGCCCGCGAACACACGGTGATCCCGCTGCTCGAAGGCCACGATCACCTCTATGTGGCCGTGAGTGACCCGACCAGCTCGGAACTGGTGGATTTGTTGCGTTTTATGACCGGTAAGTCCATCGAGTTGGCCATTGCCACCGAAGAAGCCATTCACACCGCCATCAGCGAACATTACGACCAGGACGAAGAACGGGAGGCGTTGGCGGAAATGCCGGCCGAATACCCGGCGCCCGAGTCCCGAACCCGTCGAAAACAATCGTCCGCGCACAGTGATCGGGACGACCGACCCATCATCCAACTGGTCCAGAATATCCTGGCGGATGCCATGACCCGGCGTGCCTCGGACATCCATCTGCGTCCGCGCGAGGACCGGCTCGATCTGCTGTATCGGATCGACGGCACCCTGCATACCATCCGGGCCTTGAACAAACGGCTGATGCCGCGTCTGGTCAGTCGTATCAAGGTGCTGGGGAATATGGACATCGCCGAGCACCGACTGCCCCAGGACGGGCGCTATCGGCTGACCCAGCACGGTAAAACCATTGATCTGCGGTTGTCGATCATTCCATCGATTCGCGGCGAGAGCGTGGTGATTCGCCTGCTCGATACCAACTTCGCGCTCAAGGACCTGCGTTCGCTCGGTTATTCGGCCGACGATGAAACCCGGTTGCGTCACATTCTGGCCAGGAACCAGGGAATGTTTCTGGTCACCGGGCCGACCGGTTCCGGTAAGTCGACCACGCTTTATACGGCGTTGACCGAACTGACCCGGACCCATCGCAACATCATCACCGTCGAGGATCCGGTGGAATACCATCTCGACGGTCTGACCCAGATTCAGACCAAATCAGACATCGGCTACACCTTCGCCCGGGCCCTGCGACATATCCTGCGGCATGACCCGGACATCATCATGGTCGGTGAGATGCGCGATGAGGAGACCGCCAAGATGGCGGTCGAAAGCGCCCTGACCGGGCACCTGGTGCTGAGCACGCTGCACACCAACAGCGCCAGCGCGACCCTGACCCGCATGCTGGAAATCGGCATCGAGCCCTATCTGGTCAATGCGGCTCTGCAGGGTGTGCTGGCGCAGCGTCTGGTGCGCAAGAATTGCCCCGCCTGTCGGGAGCCCGAGGCGGTATCGGACGAGGTCCGGTCGCTGCTCGGTGTCGAGCCCGGGGAGACTTTCCACAAGAGTCGGGGGTGCGACCAGTGCCATCACACGGGTGTCAAGGGACGGGCGGCGGTCTACGAACTGCTGACCGTGACTCCTGAACTGCGCGAATTGATTCAACCCGGAGTATCCGCCCAGTTGCTGGAAAAACAGGCCGTATCGGACGGCATGACGCCCTTGACCCACCATGCACTGTCATTGGCGCGGCAGGGCGTGATTCCCCTGTCTGAGGTCTACGCCGTTCGACTGGAGTGATGGTTCAGCCATCCTCCCGTTCAATGGTTGTCGAAGCCGCGTGCAGACAGGCGCGGTCCCGCCCCAGCCCTTTGGCCCGGTACAAAGCCTGATCGGCCAGCGTTAACAGTTCTTCCGGATGTCCGCCATGTTCCGGCCAGGCGGCGATGCCCGCCGACAGGCTCAGCCGTCCCAGATTGCGACCCTGGTGCAGTACCGGGGTTTGCCGGATATCGGCGAGCAGGCGTTCGGTCAGTTTGGCCGTGTCTTCGGCTCGACAGCCGGGCAGAATGATGACGAATTCTTCGCCGCCATACCGGCAACCGATATCGGTCTCGCGAAAGTGCCGGCGGATGGCTTCGGCGACGATTTGCAAAGCCTTGTCTCCCGCTTCGTGACCGAAACGGTCGTTGAATGCCTTGAAGTGGTCCAGATCCGCCATGATCAGGCTGAGGGGCGTATTGTTGCGTTGCGCGATGGCGACTTCCCGTTCGTAGAATTCGTTGAAATAGCGACGGTTTTTCAGGCCGGTGAGCGTGTCCTCGTAGGACAGGGCTTCCAGGGCCCGGGTTCGTTCCTCGACCTTGCGCTCCAGGGATTCGTTCAAATGGATCAGATCCCGCTGCGCCTGACGATAGCGCTGCAGGGCGACCAGAGTCGCCACAATCGTAAAAGCCAGCCCGCCCCAACTCAGCGGTACCAGGCGCCAGGGCAGGAAGCTGTGGGCGACGGCCATGTCGATGATCAACAGGATCGAATAGAGGGCGAAGACGGCGATCAGCACTCGCTGCTCCAGTGTGACCCGGCGAATATCCCGGGCCACCACGGTGAACAGCACCGCCAGTGTCCCCAGCAGCAGAACATCGAACACCGGAAAGGTGGTGGACAGATTCACCAGACCGAGGGCCGAGAAGCCGAGTGCGCCGACGAGATACACCAGATGCAATTGCCAGACACAACGGACAATGGACTGACGGGACATCGGCAGCCATTGTTCCAACAGCAGGGCGATGGCGATGGGAAGGCAATAGTAGCTGCCGGCGCCGATGTAATCCCACACCAACGGCTGGTCCCACAGCAACTGACTGGCCGGACTGCCGGACAGGATCATCAACCCGGAGGCGAAGGCGAACAGGCTGATGTCCGCGAATCCACTGCGTCGCCGGTCAACCCCGGCAAACAACAGTGTCAGCAGTGCGATCATCAATGAAAAACCACTCACCACCAGGGATTCCGCCGACCGTGACAACTGGGTCAGGATCAGATCCTGGCGGTTGGTGAGGGTGACTTCCCCCCACAGACCGATATCGCTGTAGTTGGACCAGACCCGAAAGTAAATCGGTTTGCCGCCGAAGCCTTCCGGCAGAGGAATCATGTGCCAGGGCCAGCCGACGAATCGTCCGTGGCCCTGGTCGTCGAAAGTGCCGTAGTGATAGATGCGTTCGCCGTCGAGGTAGACCTCGGTGATCAGGTCCACACTGTAGATGTAGAGAACCGGATCCCACCAGTTTTCCTCGGGCAATACGGTTCGAAACCAGGCGTTCTGGCGGCTCGCCCGGTCGGGAGGGTTGGAGGGGAAGTCGATGTTCGACCAGTTCGGGCTTTCGAGGGCGTCGAGCGTCCATTCCGGAACACCGTTGGCGGCGATGGGGGAGTCGCCCCAGCGATACTGCCAGCCTTCATCCAGCGGCATGGCCGGAGAGCGAGCCTCGGCGGTCACAGCCAGCAGTGCAGCCAGTAGGAGGCCGTGAATCATCAGTTGAACGACAGATCGCATGTGCACCTGGAAGCGCCGTATTACATTAGAGGTATATAATAGACGCAGGTCGTCGTTCGTGCCGGTTTTTTTCATCAACATGGCTGGTTGATAACCGCCCAATGCAGTCCTTTGAGGTCAGCCTAGACCGGACATGAATGTCCGTCGAGCGAATCCGTGGATATCCATGTCGTTGTGCCGCTTTCGGTGTCAGGAAGAGGAAGGCGGGATCTGCGCTTCCTGAAACGAAAAAGCCCAGCGCTTGGCTGGGCTATTCTGAAATTGGAGCGGGAAACGAGATTCAACCGGCCGGCGCCCCGGTCGTGACCCGGATGCGTGCTCCTTGAAACGAAAAAGCCCAGCGCTTGGCTGGGCTTTTTGAATTTGGAGCGGGAAACGAGATTCGAACTCGCGACCCCAACCTTGGCAAGGTTGTGCTCTACCACTGAGCTATTCCCGCATAATCGGTCTAATTGTGTGCTGCAATCGGGTCGCTCGTGAAGCCTCTTCGAGGCTTTTCGCGAGACTGCGCGTCCCGCCCCAACCTCGGACAAGGTTGTGCTCTACCACTGAGCTATTCCCGCAATTCTTTTCTATTCCCGCAGAGGGCGAAGCTTCGACACGTATGAAACGGAAGTGGCGTCCCGTAGGGGACTCGAACCCCTGTTACCGCCGTGAAAGGGCGGTGTCCTAGGCCACTAGACGAACGGGACGTTTCAAAGTTGACGTTTCCGTCGAAAGCGGGGCGCATATTACCACCGGTTTTTCCTTTTGCAATACTTTTTCTAAAAAAATTATCAAAATCAGTGTGTTACGGGTGAATTCGGGAGGCTGTAAAGGTAGCCGGGAGTCATACCCAAGGATGCCCGGCTTTGCTATCTTTGATGAGGGTGTTTCATGCGCAGACCGGGGAGCCCGGCGCCTGTGGGCATCTGTTTGAGAGAGCGTAACCGAGGAAAAGTCCAATGCGGAGCCTGTTATGGCGATGGTTGTTGATCGGGACCGGATGGCTCAGCGTGGGGCTGGGCACGCTGGGCGTGGTACTGCCGGTATTGCCGACCACGCCTTTCATGCTGCTGGCCGGCGCCTGCTTCGCCAAATCCTCACCGCGCTTTCACCGCTGGCTGTTGTCGACTAAGCTGTTTGGGCCGCTGATCGAAAACTGGCAGCGGGAGCGCTACATCAAGCCGCGCTCGAAAACCGTCGCACTGGTGGTGGTCGCCGTGACCTTCAGCATTTCGCTGCTCTCGGTGGACCCGCTACCACTGAAAGTGATGCTGGTGTGCATCTGGGCTGTGTGTACCTTCTTCATTAGCCGTCTGCCCACGGTGCCCCGCTCACAACGCAGTCGACTGGGACAGTCGTAAAAGAGTCCTCAAAGGATTGTCGTACTGAACAACAACAACAACGAAACCGGTTCGAAGCCGGGTTCGTAATACGTATCAGATAGCGGAACCGTGAGTTCCAATACAATCCGGAGAGGAGTCGTCCATGAAAGCCCTCGTGTCTGTGGTCGTTGGTCTGTGCCTGGCGGGCGCCGTCCTGGCCGAAGAGCCCGATGTCATTGTGTCCCACGCCATCGCCGAACGTGGCGAGCCACAATACCCGGAAGGGTTCGAGCACTGGGACTATGTCAATCCGGATGCGCCACGGAAGGGGTACATTACCCTGGGGGTCCGGGGTACCTTTGACAACTTCAATCGTTTTGCTCAACGAGGAACCACTCCGGCGGGTATTCGTGAAAACCTGTTCGATCCTTTGATGGTCGCCAACGGCGACGAGATGGGTGTTTACTATGGGTTGATCGCCGAGAAGGTGGAGTACCCGACCAGCCACGACTGGATCATTTTCCACCTGGACCCGAGGGCTACCTTTCAAGACGGTGAGCCTATCCTCGCTTCTGATGTTGCCTTTACTTTTAATCTGTTCATGGAAGACGGTGTACCGCAATTCTCGACTTACTATGAAGGGGTCAGCGTCGAGGTCCTGGATGATCGTAAAGTCAAATTCACATTGCCTCGAAGTGACAAGGCCTTGTTGATTGGACTTGTCGACACACCGGTGTTTCCTGAGCATGTTTTTAAAGACATCGAATTCCCGGAGCCTTTGACCACTGTTCCGGTAGGCAGTGGTGCTTATACCATCAGTGACTACAAGATGGGCCAGTATGTGGTTTATAAACGGATTGATGACTATTGGGCACTGAATCACCCCACACGGGTTGGCCAACTGAACTTCGACTTCGAGCGCTACGACTATTATCTTGACGACACCGTACTATTGGAAGCGTTCAAGAAAGGCGAATATGACTTCCGCAGGGAAAGTGTCTCCAAAAATTGGGCGACACAGTACGAAGGTGATAATTTCGAAAAAGGCCACATTGTCAAAGAAGAAATCTCGCACGATTTGCCTCATGGAATGCAGTCGTTCGTCTTCAATATTCAGCAACCGGTTTTCGAAGATCGCAGGGTTCGTATGGCGATAAACCTGCTGTTTGATTTCGAATGGACCAATGAAAACCTCTTCTATGGCAAGTACGAGCGCACCCGCAGCTATTTCCAGAATACCGACTACATGGCGACCGGACTACCCGAGGGTAATCAGCTGGAAATTTTGGAGCAGTTCCGGGATCAGGTGCCTCCGGAGGTTTTTACCGAACCCTATGAGAGTTATGAGACCGACGGCAGTGGTAATATCCGCCCTCAACTTCGTCAAGCACTGGGTTTGCTGCAACAGGCTGGATATGAATTGCAAAATGGTAAAATGGTCAATCTAGACAGTGGTGAGCCAATAACGTTTGAACTTCTGTTGTATTCGCCCAATTTCGAGCGTGTGGCTATCCCATTCCAGGAAAATCTGGCTCGGGCCGGGATTACCATGAATATCCGTACCGTGGATATTACTCAATACACCAATCGCTGGCGTGAACGAGACTACGACATGATCGTCGATACCCTTGGTGGGGGCGCCTATCCCAGTGACCAGTTGGTGTTCGAGTGGGACAGCCGGTATATGGATTCCACCTACAACGCTGTGGGTACATCCGATCCAGTCATCGATGCCTTGGTGCGAGGCATCGCGGAGAATCAGCAAAATGAAGACATGCTATTGGCCTATGGTCGTGCGTTGGACCGAGTATTGTTGTGGCGCTACTACGTTGTACCGAACTGGCACCTCGATGAATATTGGGTAGCTTACTGGAACAAGTTCGCGCGCCCCGATACAAGGATGCCACGTTACTCATTGGGCCTGGGCACCTGGTGGTTGGACGAGGAAGCCGCAGCGACCCTGCCGGACCGAAACGCGCGCTAAGGCCCAATCATGACCGCCTATCTGATTCGCCGGCTGCTGTTGGTCGTTCCGACGCTGTGGGCCATTGTTACCATTAATTTTCTGATCATCCAGGTCGCTCCGGGCGGCCCGGTCGATCAGATGATCGCCAATATGCAGGGGCAGACCGCCTCGCTGCTGGACCGGATGACCGGCAACAATCAATCGGACACGCTCAGTGGGTCGGATGCCGACAGCGGTGGTGCCGACAGCGGCAGTGGCAACCGCACCGGGGATTCGGCCTACCGGGGTGCTCGCGGTCTTACCGAGGAAGACATCGCCGCCATCGAGGCGCGTTTCGGTTTCGACAAGCCCCTGCACGAACGCTACTTCACCATGCTCTGGGATTATCTGCGCTTCGACTTCGGCGACAGCCTGTTTCGCGGTCGAAGCGTTGTGGACCTGATCGTCGAACGGATGCCGGTGTCGATCTCGCTTGGGTTGTGGAGCACGCTGATCATTTACCTGGTGTCGATTCCGCTGGGTATTCGCAAGGCCGTCAAACACAGCACCCGCTTCGATGTGTGGACCTCGAGCGTCATTTTCGCGGCCAATGCCATACCGTCCTTTCTGTTTGCGATTCTACTGATCATCCTGTTCGCCGGCGGTAACTACTTCGACTGGTTTCCGTTGCGCGGACTGGTGTCCACGAACTGGGACGAACTCAGTCTCTGGGGCAAGATCGTCGATTATTTCTGGCACATGGTGTTGCCCGTTACCGCCCTGGTCATCGGCGGATTCGCGAGCCTGACCATGCTGACCAAAAACTCCTTTCTCGACGAAATCCACAAGCAATACGTCATGACCGCACGGGCCAAGGGCTGCACCGAACGTCGCATTCTGTATGGCCATGTGTTTCGCAACGGCATGCTGATCATCATCGCCGGCTTTCCCGCCGCCTTCATCAGTATTTTCTTCAGCGGCGCATTGCTGATCGAGACCATTTTCTCGCTGGATGGTCTGGGTCTGCTCGGCTTCGAGTCGACCCTGCAACGGGACTATCCGGTGATGTTTTCCACTCTCTACGTATTCACCTTGCTGGGATTGATCATGGGCATCGTCAGCGACCTGACCTACACCCTGGTCGACCCGCGTATCGATTTCGAGGCTCGTTGATGTCATATACCGGTCGTTTTCAAATGTCTCCGGTTAACCGGCAGCGCTGGCAACGGTTCAAGGCCAATCGCCGCGCCTGGTGGAGCCTGTGGATATTCGGCATTGTGTTCGCCATTTCCATGGTTTCCGAACTGGTGGCGAACGATCAGCCCCTGTTGATCCGGGACGAGGGGCGCTTCTATTTCCCGATCTTCGCCACCTATACCGAGACCGATTTCGGCGGCGATTTCGACTTTCCGGCGAACTACCGCGACCCGTATTTCCAGGAACTGTTGGGCGAGGGCAGCTGGATCCTGTGGCCGCCGATTCCGTTCAGCTACAACACCATCCATTACGATTTGCCAAGTCCGGCACCCAGTCCGCCGACAACGAAGAACTGGCTGGGGACGGACGACAAGGGCCGGGATGTATTGGCCAACGTGCTCTACGGGTTCCGCATCTCGGTCCTGTTCGGGTTCGCCGCCACGGGCATTTCGGCGGTGATCGGTGTCGCCGCCGGCGCGGTCCAGGGGTATTACGGCGGCCGCCTGGACTTGTTCATGCAACGCTTTATGGAAGTCTGGGGCAGCATGCCGACGCTGTTTATCCTGATCATTCTGATGAGTATCGTGACGCCGAATTTCTGGTGGCTCCTGGTCGTTGTGCTGTTGTTTGGCTGGATGGGGTTCGTCGGTGTGGTTCGGGCCGAATTTCTGCGTACCCGGAACTTCGAATACGTCCTGTCCGCGCGTGCCATGGGCATGAGCGACCGTCGCCTGATGTTCCGTCACATTTTACCCAATGCCATGGTCGCGACCCTGACGTTTCTGCCGTTCACACTGTCCGGGTCCATCACCATCCTGACCTCGCTCGACTTCCTCGGTTTCGGTATGCCGCCGGGGTCGCCGTCGCTCGGTCTGTTGCTGGCCCAGGGCAAAGCGAACATACAGGCACCCTGGCTCGGCTTCACAGCGTTTTTCATCGTCGGTTTCATGCTGACCACATTGATCTTCGTGGGCGAAGGCGTGCGCGATGCCTTCGATCCCCGTAAGTCGTTTTAAGGACCCTTCATGGCGCTGATGACATTGAACAACCTGTCCATCGGGTTCCGCAAGGGAGACGACATTAATGAGGTGGTGCATAACCTGAGCCTCACCATCGAAAGCGGTGAGATCCTGGCGCTGGTGGGGGAAAGCGGTTCCGGCAAGAGCGTGACGGCTCTGTCCCTGTTGCGGCTGATGCCGACACCGCCGGTCGAATTCACCAGCGGTGAGATCCGCTGGCGGAATCGGAACATTCTGGATTTGGACAAACGCGACCTACGTGAACTGCGCGGCCGTAAGGTGGGCGTGATCTTCCAGGAACCGATGACATCCCTGAACCCTCTGCATACCGTCGCCAAACAGTTGATCGAAATGGTTCAGTTGCACCAGCCGGCCACCCAGCGACAGGCCGAACAGCGGGCTCTGGACATGCTGGAACGGGTCGGCCTGCGCGAACCTGAGAAGAAACTGAAGTCCTACCCGCATCAATTGTCCGGTGGTGAGCGGCAACGGGTCATGATCGCCATGGCACTGGTCAACGAGCCGGAACTGTTGATCGCCGATGAACCGACGACTGCGCTGGATGTGACCATTCAGGCGCAGATCCTGGAATTGATCGCCCGTCTGCAAAAGGACATGGGCATGACGGTTCTGTTCATCACCCACGATCTGACCCTGGTGAACCGCATTGCCGACCGGGTCGCGGTGATGGAAAAAGGCCACCTGGTGGAAGTCGGGACGGTGCGCACGGTATTCGATACTCCCGAGCACCCCTACACCCGCAAACTGCTGGCGGCGGAACCCAAAGGACACCCGGATCCGCTTGAGGGAGATCCGCCGGTTATGTTGCGCGGCGAGGATGTCCGGGTCTGGTTTCCCATCCAACGGGGCATCCTCAAGCGCACCATCGGCCATGTGAAGGCAGTGGACGGCATCGATTTCACGTTGCGCAGCGGCGAGTCGCTGGGTGTGGTGGGCGAGAGCGGCTCCGGCAAGTCGACACTGGCCCGGGCCATCCTGAAACTCGAATCCAGCCGAGGGGCGTTGCTGTTCGACGGAGTGGATTTGCAGGGCCTGGACAAAAAAGCCATGCGACCGTATCGACGCGCGATGCAGATTGTCTTTCAGGACCCGTACGGCAGCTTGAGCCCGCGCTTGTCGGTGGAACAGATCATTCGTGAAGGGCTGGACATTCACGAGATGGGCACACCGTCGGAGCGGGACGAGGCGGTGATTCGGGCCATGGAGGACGTGGAGCTGGACCCGGCCCTGCGTTTCCGATACCCGAACGAGTTCTCGGGCGGTCAACGCCAGCGCATCGCCATCGCCCGTTCCCTGGTGATGAAACCGCGTTTCATGATTCTCGACGAGCCGACCTCGGCGCTCGACCGGACCGTGCAGTTCCAGGTGATCGAGCTGTTGAAGCGGCTGCAGGCGGAATACGGCCTGAGCTACCTCTTTATCAGTCACGACCTCAAGGTGGTCAAGTCCTTGTGTCATACGGTCATGGTGATGAAAGACGGGCGGGTCGTGGAGCAGGATGAGGCCGAGTCGATCTTCAATCAACCTCAGTCTCCCTACACCCGGACCTTGCTTGAAACCGCCTTCGCCTGACATCAGAGGTGAAATTCACAGCCTAAGCAGGGTATCGTAGGGTGGTCGTGATCCGGCCCTTGCGGTTACGCCGATGTTTTTCTGGTTGACAGTGTGTCGGTGGACAAGAGCCTGGTGGGGTCACACGTGAACGGCAGATGTCGGCTGCGCCTCTTCTGCCCTACCTACAGTCATTCAGCGGTAAGGATAGGCATGACCACTCAGCATCTGGTTGATCATCGACAAGGCATCACCATCGCCGGAATCGGCGTCTTTGTGCTCAGTTTCGACGCCTTGCTGGTGCGACTGGCCGGCACGGACGCATTCAATGTGGCGTTCTGGCGGGGATCCTTCGTGTGCCTGTCGATGCTGGTGTTCATGTTGTTCAGTGGACGACTGAAAGAATTCCGGGTGTACCGGGAACACGGCATCGCGGCTCTGGTCGTGACCCTGCTGTATGGCATCAATACCGCCCTGTTCGTGTTCAGCGTCAGCCACACCAAGGTGGCCAATACCGTTGTGATTTTGAGCAGTTCGGCATTTTTCGCGGCCCTGTTTTCCTGGTTTATTCTGAGGGAAAAAGTGCCGCTGCGGACCTGGGTCGCCATCATTGTGGCGTTGTCCGGCGTATTGGTCGTGTTCGCCGGCTCCATCGGCCTGACCGACTGGGTCGGCGATCTTATCGCGCTGATTCTTGCCATCCTGATGGGCCTGACACTGACACTGCTGCGCCGCCTTCCGAACCTGCCCAAGATGCCGGTGGTGGCGATGAGCGGTGTGGTCACGGCCCTGCTGGCACTCGGGTTCGCCGAGCCCTTGTCATTGACCCCGACCAGTTACGGCTGGTTGGCGGTCATGGGGCTGGTGCAGATGCCGGTGGCGTCGGTGATGTTGATGATGGCGACCAAATTCCTGCCGTCGCCGGAAGTGAGTCTGTTCCTGTTGATCGAGACGGTCCTGGGGCCGATCTGGGTCTGGCTGGTGTTAAACGAGAGCGTGCCGCCGCTGACGCTGGTGGGCGGCACCGCGATTCTCGGTGCCGTCTTCGTGCATTCGTGGCTGGCGCTGGTTCGCCCCAAAGGCCGTGTCGAAGCCCCGACCGAGCCCCCTCTGTAGGGTGCGCACCGCGCACCGCGCACCTTTTGACCGGTTCCGATGCGCGATGCGCACCCTACACATCCAACATGTCCCAAGGCCTCCGTGGTAGGGTACGCACCGCGCACCATTCGACTGTCCCGGTGCGCGATGCACACCCTACGAATCCAGCATACCTCAGGGCCTCCGTGGTAGGGTGCGCACCGCGCACCATCATCCCAGCCCGGAAACCTCATTCACCCGGCACACGGCCGGCGCTATACTGTCCGGTCCATGCCCGATTCCGGGAAAGTCGACCAATAAGGGTGCGTAATGCCGATCGAAAAGAACACCGTTGTCCAGTTCCACTATACCCTGACCGATGAGCAGGGCGAGACCGTCGAAAGCTCCGCCGGAGGCGACCCGAATGCCTACCTGCATGGGCACGGTGGCATTATTCCCGGTCTCGAGGAAGCGATGGAAGGCCGTGAAGCGGGCGACGCCTTCACCGTGACCGTACCGCCGGAAAAGGCCTACGGGCCACGTAAACCGGACGCGATACAGCGGGTGCCGATCAAACATCTGCAGGGCGCGAAGCGCTGGAAACCGGGGATGGTGGCTCAGGTGCACACGCAGCAGGGGCCGCGTCATGTGCTGGTGGCCAAGGTAGGACACAAGTTCGCCGATGTGGATACCAACCATCCACTGGCGGGCAAGACGCTGACGTTCGAGATCGAAATCGTCGATGTGCGCGAAGCGACCGCCGAGGAAATCTCCCACGGGCATGCCCACGGCGTCGGCGGTCACCATCATTGATCACTGTTGCCCTCTTATAGAAAAGGGCTGCCCGGTAGGGTGGGTCGGACCGACCGACCCTGCCGGGCATTGGCAAAGGCCTGTTAGGAAACCGCCTTCAAAGCCGCTTCATAATTCGGCTCATCGCCGGTTTCGGGCACCAGCTCGGTGTGAACCACCTTACCGTCTTTGACGACCACGACCGAACGCGCCATCAGGCCGGCCAGAGGGCCGTCGGCGATGCGAACGCCGTATTCCTCGCCAAAGGCGTTGTTGCGGAATACCGAGACCGGGGTCACGCGCTCCAGACCCTCGGAGCCGCAGAAACGCTGCTGGGCGAAGGGCAGGTCGGCGGACAGGCAGAGCACTTCAACGCCGTCCAGCTTGCTCGCTTCTTCGTTGAATCGACGCACGGACGCCGCGCAAGTCGGGGTGTCGATGCTCGGGAAAATGTTCAGAACGACGGTCTTGCCGCTGAAGTCGCTCAGTTTGACGTCGGACAAATCGGTCTTGGTGGCGGTGAAGTCCGGCGCGGTCTTGCCTTCGGCCGGCAGGTCGCCAACGGTGTTGATGGGATTGCCTTTCAGGGTGATCTGAGCCATGTGTGGCCTCCTTGATAGTGCCAGATGAAGTGTCGGATTAGATTTATTACTACCGAGTGACAATTTCTTAAGTTGGGGCCCGATGGGTTCAATACAATGCCCGCTTGAGGTTCAATAGCTCGGACCCTAATTACCGGTGGAGATCCTTGTCGATGAGTCGTCCTTCCAATCCCCAGCTTATAGATTTACGCAGCGATACCGTAACCCGACCCACATCCGCCATGCGCGAAGCCATGATGGCGGCGGAGGTGGGTGACGACGTCTTCGGCGACGACCCGACGGTCAATTCGCTGGAAGAACGGTTGGCGTCGCTGACCGGAAAAGAAGCCGCCTTATTGCTGCCGACCGGTACGCAGAGCAATCTCGTGGCGCTGTTGGCGCATTGTGGCCGGGGTGACGAATACATCGTCGGGCAGAAATACCATACCTATTTGTACGAAGCCGGTGGCGGCGCGGTGCTGGGCAGCATTCAACCCCAGCCGTTGCCGGTGCAGCCGGACGGTACGCTGTCGCTGTCGGACATCGGCGACGCCATAAAACCGGAGGACAGTCATTTCGCGCGCAGCCGATTGCTGGCACTGGAAAACACCCATTCCGGTAAGGTCATGCCCGAAGCCTTCCTGCGCGACGCCAGTGAATTGGCCTGGTCGCGCGGGTTGGCGGTGCATCTCGACGGTGCCCGACTGTTCAACGCCGCCGTAGCGACCGATACACCGGTGGATCGGTTGGCCGGCTACGCCGACACGGTCAGTCTGTGTTGTTCCAAGGGGCTGGGTGCGCCGCTGGGCTCGGTCCTGGTGGGGCCGGCTTCGTTGATCGGCGAGGCGCGCCGCTGGCGCAAGATGGTCGGCGGTGGCATGCGCCAGGCGGGCATTGTGGCCGCCGCGATCCATCATGCCCTGGACCACCATGTCGATCGGCTGGCCGACGATCATCGCCGCGCCGAACGGTTGGCGGGTGGACTGGAAGCGATGGAGGCCGTCGAGTCGGTCAGCGTCAACACCAACATGGTGTACGTCGATGTCGGCGCGGCCGAAGTCGGCGATCGTCTCAAAGAGGCGCTGAAAGCCGAGGACATCCTGATCGCCGGAGGGCGCCACATTCGGCTGGTGACCCATCTGGATCTGGACGATGCGGCCATCGACCGCGTGGTCGATCGCATCCGGGCGCATTTGAACGCCTAAAACCGCACGTCGCTCCAGCGCTGAAACCAGGCGTCGGCGCTGGCGTCCGCCTGCTGCGCGGATTCGGGGTTGGCCCGGTACCAGACCAGCGCGACCGCCTCCATCAGGCACAGCGCCTGCCGGAGGCGGTCTTCATCCAGAGTCAGTCGCCCCGCCAGGTGTTCGATTTGAGCGGCATCGAGTTCGAAACCCTGACATGCCGCCGCTACATCCATAACCGGGTCGCCGAGGGCGGCGAATTCCCAGTCGAGCAGGACCCAGCCCCGCCGGGTGGTCACGATGTTGCCCGGATGCCAATCATGGTGACAGAGCGTCAGAGAAGCCGGCAGACGGTAGGCGTCGCAGTGTCGATGCAAGGCCTGCGCGATGGCCGATTCCAGGGGCGGGCCTTGCTCCATAAGGTGGCGTATCTGTTCAGCCATGTTCAGCACGCCGACATCGGGCGTTTCGGCATGAACCTCGGTCAAAGCCTGAACCAGCCAGTCCAGGTCGGTTTTGTCGCCCGAAGCGGGGGACTGCCCTTCGACCCAGGCCGTCAGCAAGCCATCATCGTCGATGGCCACCACCTCGGGCGCCCAGGGGCGCCCCTGTACAGTCTTCAGAATATCGGTCTCGCGCCGACGCACCACGCCCAGCCGATCGGTATCGGCCCGGTTCAGGCGCAGCGCCAGCGTACGCTCGGCGTCGGTCAGCCGAAATACCCGGTTGCACGCCCCACCGGCCCAGCGCTGGATGCGTACCGGGTCCTTGAGGTGATCGTCGAGTCGATCGAGTGCCTGAAACAGCGGAAGTGACATCCATCACCCGTCATTGCGGATTCGGCCGGGGATTGTGACAGAATTTTGGATTAAACGCCGACTCCAGTAGAATGACGGTCGTTTTAATCTACTCAAGTTTCGGAGTTCGCCGTACTGACCAGCGGCGGATTCCGGGGATACCCCTGTGGGGTAGTCCGCAGCAGGGATGCTGCGGTCTAGGCTCCATGGATGGATACACGCCGACCCCACAGGGGTATCCCCGGTAGCCGACGCGGGCCACTGCCTCTCAGCCAACTCGAACTGCGAAACTGGAGTAATCAATAGCGTTCTCGCCGGGGTGCCCGCTGTGTATGCAGCCGGGCTGAGACACACCCGCCGAACCTGAACCAGTTAATGCTGGCGTAGGGAGTTGAGACGATGGGCTTCGAGCCACTTCAACCTTTCCCCCAGCAAACATCCCGGGCCCACGCCCAGAATGTTTGTACGCCGGTATCAATGTCACGATTGATACGGGAAGCACCACCATGACAGTATTCAAGACCGCCCTGATGGCCACACCCATGCTGGCCGCCGGGCTTGCCAGCGCCGACCCGCTGACCATCTACACCTACGAGTCCTTCGTCTCCGAATGGGGGCCGGGACCGCAAATCGAAAAAGCCTACGAGGCCGACTGTGACTGCGAAGTCGATTTCGTCGGTCTCGAAGACGGGGTCGCCCTGCTGAACCGCTTGCGCCTGGAAGGCGAGGACAGTCAGGCCGACATCATCCTCGGTCTGGACGATGCCCTGATCGCCGAGACCAAGAAGCTGGACCTGCTGGCCAAGCACCGGGTCGATCTGTCCGGACTGACGCTGCCCTATGACTGGGAAGACGACACCTTCGTACCTTACGACTACGGCCATTTTGCGTTCGTATACGACCAGACCCGCGTGGATTCGGTACCTTCGTCGCTCGAGGAACTGGTCTACGACTCCGATCTCAGCATCATCTACCAGGATCCGCGCGTCAGCACGCCGGGCCAGGGTTTGATGCTGTGGATGAAATCGGTCTTCGGCGACGAAGCCGAAGACGCCTGGACCACGCTGCAGGAACGGGTCGTGACCGTGACACCGGGCTGGAGCGAAGCCTATTCGCTGTTCCAGGAAGGCGAGAGCGACATGGTGCTCAGCTACACCACCTCGCCGGCCTATCACATGACCTACGAAGACACCGACAAATATCAGGCGGCCATCTTCAGCGAGGGCCACTACGCTCAGATCGAAGTGGCCGCCGTTCTGAAAAACTCGGATCAGATCGACCGGGCGCGCGATTTCCTGGCGTTTCTGGTCAGCAATCCCGCTCAGGACGTATTGCCCGGCACCAACTGGATGTGGCCGGTGCTCGACAGCGCTGACAAGCCTGAAGCGTTCGAGCAGATGGTCCGACCGGAAACGCTGTACTTCAGCAGCGAGACGGTGGCCGAGAATCGCCGCGACTGGTTGCGCGAGTGGCGTAACGCCGCCAGCCAGTAGGACGGGGAGATGATCGCCGGGAACAGACTGCTGCGGCGCCTGGGCGCCGGCCTGCTCTGGCTGACGCTGGCGCTGGCGGCGCTGGGGATGGTGCTGCATCCCGGCGGTGGCTATGCCTGGGCCAGCTATTTCGACAGCTGGCTCGTCCGGGTGATCTGGTTTTCCATCTACCAGGCCCTGTTGTCGGCGACGCTCTCCCTGCTGCTTGCATGGCCCTTCGCCTGGGCTTTGTCTCAGACACCGTTTCGCGGCCAATGGCTGTTGGCCGCCTTCCTCAATCTGGCGTTTATTCTGCCCGTACTGGCCGTGGTGCTGGGTGTTGTCTCCCTGTTCGGCCAGAACGGCTGGGTGACCCTGCCCGGGACCGTCTACGGGCTGCCCGGCATCCTGCTCGCTCATGTGGCGCTGAATCTGCCGTTCGCCACCCGCTTGTTGTGGGATCGACTCAGTCAGATACCGGATCATCAGAAGCGCTTGGCGGAGGTGTTGGGTATGGGACTTCGTCATCGCCTGCGCTGGCTGGAATGGCCGTTGATTCGAATGGCGTCCGGGCCGGTGTTCGTCCTGATCGCCCTGCTGTGTTTCAGCAGTTTTACTGTGATCCTGACCCTGGGCGGCGGTCCGGCCAATACCAACCTGGAAGTGGCGGTTTATCAGGCACTGAAGTACGAGTTCGACAGCCGCGCGGCCATGTTGTACGCCGTGCTGCACGGTGCGCTGGCGCTGACGGCGATCGGTGCGCTGGGTCAGGGCGGACTGCTCAATATGGAGGCGGCCGTGCGTCAACCGCGCGGTGGACAGCGGGGGCCGTCCCCGCTGCAGTGGTGCGCTATTCTCGGGTTACTGGCGTTGTTGCTGTCACCCTATGCGGCCTTGCTGGATCGGGCGTTGCAAGCCGACTGGCACTGGCCCGCCCGTTTGCCGGACGCGTTGCGAACCAGCCTGGGCATCGCCGTATTCAGTTCCGTCTGTGCCGTTCTGCTGGCCTTGAGCCGCTGCCTTCCCGGCGCGGTTCGCACACGCCGGTCACGCTGGCTCGATTTCGGCGTCCTGGTGATTCCGGCGATGGTGCTGACCACCGGTCTGTTCCTGTTGTGCCTGCGACTGGGGTGGGCGCGCGAAGCGACCTGGCCGCTGATCATATGGGTGAACGCCCTGATGGCCATGCCCTTGATCCTGCAGCCCCTGAAAGCCCGGATTCAGGCGGCCCACAGTCAATACCATCGCTTGACCCGGGTGCTGGGCATGCGCACCTGGCCGGTATTGCGCCTGGTCTACTGGCCTCTGGTGCGGCCGGTTATGCTCTGGGCGCTGGCGCTCAGCGCCGTATTGAGCCTGGGCGACATGGGCGTGGCGGCGCTGGTCGGTCAGGTCGATTTTGTTACCCTGCCGTTGTTGATCTATCAATCCATGGGCAGTTACCAAATGACCCTGGCCGCCCAAATGATGGTGGTCCTGCTGGCGCTGTGCGCCAGTTTGTTGTTATTGGCCGAATGGGCGAGGGGGCGCTACCGTGCTGGACGTTAGACAATTGACTACCCAGCTGGGTGATCAGGATTTTCACTGGGAGTTCAAGCTGGCCGCCGGTGACCTGATGGCCATTGTCGGGGCGAGCGGTCTGGGCAAGTCGACTCTGCTCAATGTGCTCTGCGGCCTGTTGCCCGCCACGGCGGGCGAGGTACGCTGGCAAGGCCGCGATGTGCTGGACCAGCCGTTGCATCGCCGTCCGTTCGGCATCCTGTTTCAGAGCCACAACCTGTTTGAACACCTGAGTGTCGAGGTCAACCTGGCCCTGGGCATTCACCCGTCCGGCCGCCTTCATGAAGCCGACCGCGAGCGCGTATTGACGGCGGCGCGCCGATTCGACATCGCCAATCTGCTGGACCGCACGCCGGACCGACTCAGTGGTGGCCAGCAACAACGCGCAGCCCTGGCGCGGGTGTTTCTGCAACGCAAACCCGTCTTGTTGCTCGACGAGCCCTTTTCTTCGCTCGACCCGGCATTACGCCAGGAAGGCCTGAACTGGGTGCGCGATATGCAGGCCGAACAGGGCAGCACAGTGCTGCTGGTCACCCATCATCTCGATGAAATGCTGCCGGTGACCGATCAGGTTCTGCTCGGTCTCACCAGCGAGCAATGGCTGAGCCTCAGCACCGATGAATTCGAGCGCCAGCGCGCACAGGGGGCGTTTCAGTCATTGCTGGGCATCGATACGGATGCCTCATACTGAATTGAGTCTGTTGCCCGAACCCAGCCACGGAACCGGTAGCAGACCCAACCACAGAACCGACCATCGACACCTCAGCAATGTTGGATTACGCCTTCGGCTAATCCAACCTACTTGCTATTTGCATTTTGACGATCCGCTGGTCAGGATGAGCGCCGATTGAATGTCAGTGGACCCTACTATGAACCTGATCGGCCGATTTCTGATCCTTGTGGTTACCTCCTTGTTTCGCCCCAAAGGGCAGGACCCGTTTATTACCATCCGCCAACGTCGACGTGTCTGGCTGCACGATATGGACCTGAACATCCATTTGACGGCGGCGCGGTATTTCTCATTTGGGGATTTGTGCCGTATCCAATGGTTGGTCGATTGCGGTCTGGGTAAGGATTTTCTGTTCGGTCGCTATCGGGCGGTGCTGAATGCTCAGGAACTGACCTACATCCGTGAGTTTCCGCCGTTCAGCCGTGTGGATGTGGTGGTCCGGCTCAAGTGCTGGGATGAAAAATACGCCTATTTCGAGCAGCGCTTTTATCGCGGCGACACCCTGCACTCCATCGGTCATGCCCGGATGGCGATTCTGCACAAGGGCAAGGTGATCAGTGCCGGGCAGGTTTTCGGCCGGGACGGCGAACCGATGGTGTCGCCGCCGGAGACGGAAGCCATTCAGGACTGGAAAGAGACGCTCGCCGCCAAACGGGACCAGTTCAGCGGTTGACCGAATCCAGTATCGGGCTGAGGAAGGGCTTGTTGGCATCCAGTTCTTCCCGGCCCAGGCCGGTCAGTTCGTAGGGGAACACCAGCCAGTCTTCGGTTTGGTGCAGGCTATAGTCCGGACGCAGGCCGGTGCGATTGGCGGAGGGCCGTTCGTACAGGGTGGCGATGCGGGTGTCTGCGGGCATGTTGCGTTTGAGGTGTTTGCGCAAACGGCCGAGCAGGGCGCTGACATTGTGGCCGGTGCTGAACGCATCGTCGACGATCAGCAGGCGGTCGTCCGCGTTCAGTGATTCGACCAGGTAGTCCGTTCCGTGCACTCGGATCTCGGTGTCCGGCGACGCCACCAGTTTCGGGTAGTGGACCAGGCCCTTGTAGGACGTACGCACCGCGAAATGGTCGGTTTGAACGCCCAGTGTCTGCAGGCACTCCTGCACATAGATGCCGACGGTACTGCCACCGCGCCAGAGGCCGACGATGAAATTTGGGCGAAAACCGCTCTCGAAGATCTTCACGCCCAGGCGAAACGCATCCTCGATCAGCTGTTGTTCGTGCAGATACTGCTTGTTCATCTGAGGCGGGTGGGTCTTCATGGGTTGCCAGTCGCTCGAACTCTGGGGATGATAGGGTGACTATTCACTCAGATTAACGCTAACGCGGCCATGGCGGAAAAACAATACTTGAGTGCCCAGGGCTTGCTGGAGGATTCCTTCAAGCTGGGTGCGCACATCGTCAACAGCGGCTTCCGGCCGACCTTTATGATCGCGGTCTGGCGGGGCGGGGTGCCGATCGGGACGGCGGTTCAGGAATTTCTCGACTACCACGGTATTGCGACCGACAACATCGCCATCCGTACCGCCTCGTACAGCGGCATCGATCAACAGCGCCGGGAGGTAGCCGTGTACGGGCTGGATTATCTGGTCAAACACATCACCCACGACGATGCCCTGCTGATTGTCGACGATGTGTACGACACCGGCCGGTCGATCGAGGCCATCATTCAGGAACTGCGTCGGCGCGCGCGGCTGAACACCCCGGCCGACATCCGCTTGGCCGTGCCGTATTACAAGCCCGACCGCAATGAAACGGATCGGGTTCCGGACTTCTATCTGTACGAGACCGATGCCTGGCTGAAATACCCGCATTCGCTGGAAGGGTTGAGTGTTCGTGAAATCCGCGAGCATCGACCCGAGCTTTATGCCATCCTGGCGCCGCATTTACCGGACGACGACCATTCATGACGCTGTTGCTGTTTTACCTGGGCTTGACCCTGATCGTGGTGGGCTATGCCTGGCTGCTGGCCGAAGCCTTTCGGGATTCCATGTTCTGGGGCCTGGTGGTGTTGGTGCCGCCCCTGTCGTTGGTCTATGGCCTCTGGTCCATCCGTCAGCATTGGCGGCCGACCGGACTGATGCTGCTCGGCCTCGGTCTCATGTTCGGTATGATGCCCGCCTTCGGCTACTGAGCGCCGGCTCGACCGCCATCACACCATGACTACCGTCACTTGATGCGGGCGACCCGGGCCGTCACCCTGACCGGCCTTTGATATCGGAATCGATGGAATAACTCATGTATAAAGCCGCCTCTGGATGGGCGCTTCTGGCCGTTCTGGGCTGGACCACAACGATCCCGGCCCTTGCGGACGAGGTGCAGATTCAGGATCGAATCCTGGAGACGGTCGGGTCGGTCGACTTTCATCCCTGCGATCTGGAAGCCCAGGGCCGCGCCCGCCGTGTCGAGTGTGCCACGCTGGCTGTGCCGGAAGACTACGATGCTCCGAACGGTCCGACGGTGGACCTTCTGATTACCCGCCTTAAAGCGGACACGGCCAACCCCCGGCCGGATCCGTTTCTGGCCATCGCCGGCGGACCCGGCCAGGCCGCCAGCGAAAGTTTCCTGTTTCTGGACCGCGTCTTCGACGAACTGGACGACGAGCGCACCTTCTATCTGGTCGATCAGCGTGGCACCGGTCATTCCGGCCGGCAATCGTGCGATTTTCCGGATGAAGAGCAACTCATGCTCGAATACGACGCCGAGGTCACCCGCCAGACCGCGCGTGAGTGTCTGGAGCAATTCGACGGCGATCCTCGTCAGTACACCACCAGTGTCGCCATTCGCGACCTGGAACAGGTACGTCGGGCGTTGGCGGTTCCGCAATGGAACCTGATGGGTGTCTCTTACGGCACGCGGGTGGTGCAGCATTACATGCGCCAATACCCCGAGTCGGTGCGCACCGCCGTACTGGATTCGGTGGTGTACCCGGCGCTCAATCTGGGGCCTGGCATCGCCATCGAGAGTCAGGCCGCCCTGGATGCCTTTTTCCTGCGCTGCCGCGAGACTCCGAACTGTGCCGATAGGTACCCGCAACTGGAGTCGCAATTCGAAGCGCTGCTCAATGCGCTGACGGAACGCCCGCGGTCGGTGACCCATGAAAACATGCACACCGGTCGGCAAATAACCCGGGAACTGACGGCGGCACACGTCATCGGGCTGGTGCGCTTTTCGCTTTACCATACCGACCAAACGGCCCTGTTACCGCCCATTATTTATGAAGCTCATGCCAACGACAACTTCGCTCCTCTGGCCCGGCGTGCATTCGAATTGATCCGTCAATCTTCGCAGGCGCTGGCCATCGGTATGCACAACGCCGTGGTCTGCACCGAGGATGTACCCTTAATTCAGCCGGACAGAATCGATCAACAACCGGTGGAAGCCACCTACATGGGTGATCTGGTGTTGAATGCGTTACAGGATACGTGCTCGGTCTGGCCGCAGGGTGTCATCGACCCGAATTTCAAACAGCCACTGTATTCGGACATTCCCACCCTGCTGTTCAGCGGAGAGTGGGACCCGATTACACCACCCGCCTATGCCGAAAAGGCTATGCGAAATATGAGCAATGCCCGTCATTTTGTCCTGCCCGGGCAGGGACATTCGGTGAGCGTGCTGGGGTGCGCGCCGACCCTGGTGGCGCAGTTCATCCAGTCAGCCAGCCCGGCGGAACTGGACGGCACCTGTCTGCAGCGTCTGCGGGCCACCCCGGCATTCATTGATTTCAACGGACCGGCACAAACCAGGAAACGGGATGATTAAAGCAACCGCACTCTCCAAGTCTTTCCGGCGGCAGGGTTCCCGGAAAGACCGGGTTCAGGCCGTCAGCGATGTCAGTTTCGAAGCCGGGAACGGGCAGATCACCGGTTTGCTGGGCCCGAACGGGGCCGGTAAGTCCACCACGTTGCGCATTCTCGCCACCCTGATCCAGCCGGACAACGGAAGCGCCGAGATCGACGGGTTCGATGTCACCGAAGCGCCACAGGCGGTTCGTCGACAGATCGGTTTTTTGCCTCACAACTCGGGCTTGTACCCGCGATTGACCGCGCGAGAAAACATAGCGTATTACGCCGAACTGTGCGGGCTGGACGCGCGCCAAAGCCGGATGAAGACCGGGGAACTGATCGAGCGATTATCGATGCGGGGTTTCGCCGATCGACGCGCGGAAGGATTTTCCCAGGGGCAGCGAACCAAGGTGGCGCTGGGGCGGGCTCTGATCCATGAACCCAGCACCCTGATTCTGGATGAGCCCACCAACGGCCTGGATGTGATGGCCACACGCCAACTGCGCAGCATTTTGCGCCAACTGCGGGATGAAGGGCATTGTATTTTGCTGTCCAGTCACATCATGCAGGAGGTGTCGATGCTCTGTGATCACGTCGCCATCATCAGTGACGGAAGAGTCGCCCTCGCCGACAGCATCGATGGCATCCGCGAACGCACCGGTCAAGCCGATCTGGAGGACGCCTTTGTCGTGGCCATCGGCGGGCGATTGGAGGCAACCGAATGAATCCGATATGGACGATATTCAAAAAGGAAGTTCGGGACAATGTGCGCGACAAACGCTCGCTGTTCTTTGCCGTACTGTACGGACCGGTGTTGATGCCTTTGCTGATGATCGGTCCGCTGCTGCTCGGCATGCACCGCAACAGCATCGATTTCGAAGAGCCCAAGACCATTGCCGTCGTCGGCGTCGAGCGCGCGGCGCATTTGATGCAGTTTCTCAAGGCCAACAATCTGGATGCGCAGGAAGCGCCGGACGATTTTCAGCAAGAGATTGAAGCGGGACGGATCGACGCTGTACTGGAAATACCGACGGTATTCGATGACCGGTTTCGGGCTGCTCAGCCGGCCGACGTCCTGATTCACTACGACGAATCCGACGAGGACTCCAGGAAACTCAAACGTCAATTAACTGCGATATTGGATCGATACGATCGCACCCTTCGGCAGCTGAGGTTTCAGGCACGTGGCATCGATCCGCGTATTTTCGAGCCGTTGAACGTGGTGGAGAACGATCTGTCCGGCGAGGGGCTCGAGGTTCCCTTCATCGCCTATATCGTGCCGTTTCTGTTGCTGTATTCGATGATGATGGGAGGATTCTACCTGGCCGTCGATACCACGGCGGGTGAACGTGAGCGTCAATCCCTGGAGCCGTTGTTGAGCCTGCCCATGAGCCGGATCAGTCCGGTGCTCGGGAAATACGCCGCCGTGTTTTTCTTCGTCATCCTGTCCATGGTGTTGCCGCTGATCACGTCCTATGCGTTGTTCAGCTTCCTGCCGGCCGATCTCCTCGGCAGTGGCATTGATTTTGGCCCGCACACTTTCCTGGTGGCCTTTGTCCTGGGTGTGCCGCTGGCGCTGCTCATCACGGCGTTTTTGTTAACAGTGGCCGCGTTTGCCCGCAACACCAAGGAGGCTCAGACCCATTTGAGCCTGGCCATGATGGTGCCCTTGGTACCGTTCTTTCTGTTGCAGTTCATGAACGTGCCCACACAGACCGTGACGTTGCTGATCCCGATCATCAGCCAGTTCAAGATCATGGAAATGGCCGTGGCATCGCAGGCCATTCCCGTTACGCATTTTCTGCTGACTACTGCGGGTAGTGTCCTGGCCGCCGTCATCCTGTTGGGGGCGACCATCGGCCTCTACCAGCGAGAGCGTATCCTGCTGTAGAGGCTGATTGTTGGTTACTGTGCGACCTGATAGTCCAGGATGCGACCGTTGGGCGCCATTTCCCCCAGTAACGACTGGGATTCCGTTTCCGGCAAAGTCTCCAGCGGTTGGTAGATCAACCGCATACCTTCACCGCTACCGTTCAGGGTGAGATACAACAGGCCGTCGCTGTTCGGAGACCAGAGGTAGTCGTGGTCGGATTCCTGGGTATTCAGGTCCGTGACCTGTTTCAGCTCCTGGGTTTGAAAGTCCAGCACATGCGCCTGTACCTGTTGAGAGCTGATGACCAGAGACTGCAAGGCGAGCTTGCTCCGGTCCGGCGACAGACGGATGTCTTCGACCTTCTCGCGTTCATCGTGGTGATAGATGTCCGCCGTCAGCAATGAGAGGTCTTTCTCTTTGTCGGGTATGACGTTGTACACGCTGACCTGATGGCTGGGCGAGGTGACGGACGGATTGGGCGCGCTGACGGCGACCACGATCGACTCCGGCGACACCCAATCCCAGAACAGGGTATGGCTTTGCTCACCAAACTCGGTCAACTGACGGTTGGAGCCGCCGGAAACCGTGGAGGAGAACAGCTGAACATCGCCGTCGGTAATCTGGTCGGCCCGGTACGCTACCCGACCCTCGTCCGGACTCCAGCGGTAAGCCGCGACGTCGCCTTCGGTCACCAAGCCGCTGTTGATCCGGGTTTGAGCCTCGGCCGTTTCATCTTCCTGCTTGGCCACCCAGTCGACGACAAACAGATCGAACTGTTCATCGACCAACAGATCACCGGTGAAACTGAGGTAGTTGCCTTTGGGGGACCACGCCATGGCATTCAGGGCGTGTACGTGTGAACCGTAGGGTTCCGATAATGCCACCGCGGGTTCAGTCAGTGTGTCCGGGGAGGCCAGATAGAGGTGTTCCGAACCGGCCGCCCCTCGAATGGCGGTGTAGGCCAACCGACTGTCACTGGGGTGCCAGCGGTAGTCGACACCGGCCGCGAATCCGGTTTCATCGGCGGCATAGAGGGTGGTTGGCGTAGCCTCGGCGATGTTGTACCAAATCAATTCCCCGGTCTCGTTCACCCAGGCCAGATGGTTTTCGTCGTCGGAAAACCGAAACGCGGTGGCGGAATTCAGGCCGGGATCGGTGGTCACCGCTGTGGCCGTGGCTTCGGAATCGACCAGTACCAGGTGCTGTACGGGTTCGGTGGCATCCGTTTGCGTGACCACAGCCAACCAACGGCTGCCGGCGCTCCAGAACAACTCGACAATGTTACTGCCGACTTCCTCGGGAAGTTCGACCGGCACCTCGTCGGAACCGTTGGATTCCATCATGACCAGTTGTTCGCCATCGACCGAGTGATTCCGGATGAACGCCAGGTATTGCCCGTTCGGTGACAGGCTCGGTTGTTCCAGGGTTTCCTGCAGCCCGATCGCATCGTTCAGATGCAACGGATCGGTCGCGGGGTAGCCGACCTTGTACAGGTCGCCCTTGTCGCTCTGTTCCTTCTCGGCCTGGGCCACCAGAAAAGTTTGTTTGCGGATCGTCAAGTCGATGTCCGCACTGGTGGTTTCGCCGTCGCTGTCGGTCACAGTGATGGTCAGGCGGGCGGTTTGCTGTCCGGAAGACTGCCAGGGCACCTCAACGTCCACGGCCGTACCGTCGGGGGTGATGCCGAGAGCGCTGGCGGCCTGTTGGCTGATGTCCCACTGAATGGTCAGATCACTCGCGCTGTCCCGGTCATCGGATACCGTCACTTCGATGCGATTGACGCTGCCCTCGGTCAGATCCTGACTGGACGCGCCTTCGATAACAGGCGCCTTGTTCTGGTATTCGTCGGGCAGTTCGGGAATGTCGGCGACACAACCGGCCAGTCCCACGACCGCACCGGAGAGGAAGAAAGGAATTGTCCGTCTCATCGTTCATCCTTTTGGAGGGGTCGTGACACTGGGTCAGCCCCCCTCGGTTCCGTTACAGGGGCGAACCGGAGTGCGATCCAACGCGGGGTCGGACCGATCTCAGTTCAGTTTGAAATTGACGCTCAGTCGGGTTGTCAGCAGCGCGGGTTTTATAACCGGCCAGTCAACACTGAGGTCGATAAACAGGCGTTCCTGAATGGGAATCTGCAGTGAACCTTCAAGCACGACGGTCGGGTCGTGACGGGTTTCGTACTCGGTCTGGGTCCAGCTGTTGCCGTCCTGGTGCCAGGAGTAGTGGTTTACCTGGGACAGCGAGCCGAGGCCGGCGCCGCCGCCGATCCAGATCAGGCGATTGCCCAATTTCAGGTCATGCAGCAAGCCGGCCGTGGCGGTTAAACCGTAGGCGGTGGTGCCGTGCTGGTCGTCTTCGATATCGGGCTTGTGTTGCGCCCAGTTCAGCGCACCCCGCACATAGGCACGGGTATGGCCCTCGACGAATACGGGTACCTGATAATCCCCCTGAATACCCAGACCGGGTGCGGAAGGGTAGTCATCCTGCGATTGCAATGAAGCGAACAGAGGGCCGGTGCCGATGGAGAAGCGTGCCTGTTGCCATTCCACAGCCCAGGCGGGGGCAGTGGCGACCATCAGGCCCAGTACTGTAATCATTCTGGGTATCATGGTGCATCCTTGTGCGGTGTTCCTTGGGCGAAAAGTGTGCATTCGCATGCGAACCGGCGATGGAGGATGCCATTGTGGTCCGTGGCCGCGCAAGAGCAAAAAACGGACTTCGATCACAAAAAATAAAGAAATCATGGAAGTGTTGTCTTCGCCAATTATCGATGGTATTGCTAAAAAAAGAGAGAAAACGGCGCGGTTAATTTTTGCTCAGCAGGCGTTATGCGCGAGCAATTCTCCGCGGCGACCGAATGATTTTTATGAAGCAGCTCACACAATTCGACGTGACGCTGTGGTAGGTTACGCACCCTCTGTTGAAATGGACAGAATGGACAATCAGATTCAAGGAGAGCCAGGATGCTCATCAAAAAGCAATTGAAGATTGGTCTCACTCTGCTGTGCGCCGTGCTTTTGGGCGCGTGCTCCACTCCCCAACTGAACTTTCGTGTTCAGGCATCCGATACGCTCAATGCCGACGAAAACGGCAATACCTACGCTGTTCTGCTGCGGGTCTACCAGCTCAGCGATACGGATTTGTTCGAGCAGTCGGCTTACGAAGATTTGTGGAAGGCGGACACCCAGATACTGGCCTCGTCCCTCGTTTCGGTCCATGAGTTCACCATCGAGCCTTCATTAAGCAAAACAATCGAGGTCGAAAAGGAAGAGGGCGCCCGCTACGCCGGCATCGTCGCATTCTTTCGCTCGCATGAAGGCAACTGGAAAGCCTATCGCAAGATCAATCACGGTCTCATCCCGGCTTCCACTCAAATGTCGTTGACCGTGTCCGGGTCGGACATCGATCTGCAATATCGCTAACAATTAAACTCGTTTTTCGGCTTTGTCGTGCCACGTTCGGTGCGGCGGGCCAAATATGTTCAACAATCCATTGAAATGTCCGGTGGCGCCAGCCGCCCGACCAGGTTGCATCAGGGAACCGTATGAAAGGATTAAGAAAGGTCATCTGGGCCGAAGGTGTTTTTTTGGGTCAACAGCACTTTCAGGCTTGGGATCAATACCATTCCCGCACACAGGCGCTTCGGTCACGTATCTTTGAGACGTATGACTGGGGTGTCAGTAAATTGGTCCTGGACGAGTCGGCGCTGTTGAATGGTCGGCTCGATGTGATCGCCTGTCAGGGCATTCTGCCGGATGGCCGCATAATCGACTATCACCGCGAGCACGACGGGCGTCTTGAGCTGGAACTTTCCCAATACCCCGCCGAACGACTCACCATCGCCCTGGTGGTGCCCAACAGCGAACTGGCCGACAACATCACCGGTTATACCAGTTCCGGGCGATCGGCGGGTTGGCAGGTCGAGTATTCGGAGGTCGAGGACGTTTACGATGTCGGTCGGCTCCGTGAAGTGCCGCTGGGCAAGCCCAACCTCAGGCTGCAAACCGTCGACAGTGTGCAGGAAAGCCTGTTGTCCCTGAATCTCGTCCGGCTGGTGCACAAGCACGATGCCGAGTACGTACTGGATGAAGAGTATCTGCCGCCCATGTTGACTCTGGACGCGGTGCCTAAGCTGGGTCAGTTGATCACCAATCTGATCGATATTCTCCAGTCCCGGTTTCGGACCCTGCAGGATCAACGCATCAAGCTGGGTGACCTGCACAATATGACCGCCGGTGAAATGGCGGACTTCCTGTTGCAAGCCGAATTGACCGAAGCCTTGAGCGAACTCAGGTTGATGGAATCCCACACCCGGCAGTCGCCGTTCGATCTGTTCAGCCTGCTGACGCGCTACCACGATCGGTTGGCCTTGCACCTGGCTCCGGAAAGTGTGCCGTTCAACGGGCAGTATCGCCACGAGGAGCCCGGGGCGTCGTTCATCACCCTGTTCGATTCGTTCCGCGAGATACTGGGTGCCCAGCGCAAGCGACCCGACTCCGGTATTACACTCAACGAGGCCGCGCCCGGGCGTTATGAATCCAGCAAGCTCAGTGAAGCGGCGATGGATCGGTGCACGTTCTTCCTGGCGGTCAGTCACGACAGTGCGGATCCCTCCTGGTTCACCCGATTCCCCAATTATTTCAAGGTCGGCGCTCCCAGCCGGATCGAAACCATGATCGCCAGCGCCTTGCCGGGCCTCCCGTTGGTGCATACCCAGCGGGTTCCGCAGAAAGTCCGGATCAAGTCCGGGTACGAGTACTTCAAGTTGGACAAGAACAGCGACGCCTGGCTCGATGTTCGTCGTGAAGGTCAGTTCTCGGCCTTCAGTCTCGGTGACTTCGTCTCGGCCGATATCGAGTTGTTGGTGATTGAGGAATGACCACCATGCACGCGGAATACAGCGAATTGGACGCCACCCTGGTGGAAGGCTGTGCCCCCATTTTCAATCTGGTCGAACCCCTGCGGAATCCGGACCAGGCCGAGTCCGTCCCGGCGGAGTTGCGCAAGGATCTCGAACAGGCCTTTCTGGAGCTTGAGCGTCGGGCGTTCGAAAAACAATGGCCGAGTGCCATGACCCGCGATGTGCGGTTCGGTATGGCGGCTTATGTGGATGAGATGGTGATGTCCTCCCGCTGGCCCCACAAGTTCGACTGGATGGTCAAGCCGTTGTGCGTGGAGTTTTTCGGTGAAAGCAATGCCGGGGAGGCTTTTTTTGATCGCCTGGAAGAGCTTCGCCAGGATTTGGCCAACCAACGGTTGGTGGTCGAATTGTATTTCAGCTGTCTGCAATTCGGGTATCAGGGGTGCTATCGCATTCGCGGCTACGAACCCCTGCAGGCGCTGATCGCCAACTTGCGAGCCGAGCTTGAGGATCTGAACGGTCCGGTCCCCCGTGATCTGGCGGACCAGGCCGTACCGGAAAGCCGGCTGGTGTATCGCATAGGTGGCAATCAGCCGTACTGGGTGATGGCTTCAATCGGTGCCGCCGCCCTGATGAGTCTCTTTCTGGCCTATGGCGCGATGATGCGGACTTCGCTCGAAGAAAGCGCCGAACATTTAATCGAACGGGAAATGGCGACGAGCCAGGTCAATAGGGAAGCGACCGATGGGTAATACAATCCTGATGAAACTGAAGGGCTTGTTGCTCTCCAAGGCCAGCGGTTGGCTGGCGGGTATCGCCGCGGTACTGGTGTTGATCTGGTATCTCGGTCACTACGTTGGTCTGAACAGCCAGCGATTGAAATTCATGGCGATGGCGGCGGTCATCGGCGTTTTTCTGCTGTTTCTTGTTCTGCGCTTTCTGTACAACGCTGTTCGCGGTAAACGTCTGCGACAGCAACTGGACAAGATGGGCGACGACCAGTCGTCCGACAGCATCCAGAACAAGATCTCGGACGTCCTGTCCGCGTTGAAATCCTCCCATCTCGGTACCCGGTATCGCGGCAACAGTGCGCTCTACGCCTTACCCTGGTACATGGTCATCGGTCCGTCCGCCGCCGGGAAGAGTACGCTGTTCTCCCGCTCCGGTCTGGAATTTCCCTTGAAGGACGACCAGCGTTTTCACGTTCAGGGCATCGGCGGTACCCGTGACTGCGACTGGTGGTTTTCCGACCAGGCTATCCTGATCGACACCGCCGGTCGCTACACCAGTGACGATGAAAACGATGACTGGCTCAACTTCCTGCGGGTGCTTAAGGCGAACCGGTCGCGCATGCCCATCAATGGCCTGATGCTGGCGCTTCCACTGGACCAGATTCTGACTTCCGACAAGGACACCCTGGAACAGCACGCCAAGCATTTGAAGAACCGGTTGCACGAGTTGATATCCGAACTCGGCGTTACCTTTCCGATTTACATTGTGATCACCAAGTCCGACCTGCTGAAAGGTTTCGAGGCCTACTTCGGCGATCTCGGCGACGGGGAAGTCAAGCAACCCTGGGGCGTGTACCTGCTCGACGAAACCGAGGACCGTTCATCCAATGCGCTGGGTGTGCTCGAGGAACGCTTGAACCAGCTCTACCACCGCCTGCTGGAGCAGCGTTCGCAGAAAATCAATCTGGCCGGTGCCGCCGAGGACAAGGTTGAGATTTATCAATTCCCGAACCAGTTCGCCGGTGCGGTCGAAAAACTGATGGATCTGCTGGCGTTGTTATTCAAGGATAACCCCTACCATGAATCCCCCTGGTTCGCGGGGGTTTATTTCACCTCCAGTACGCAGGAAGGGGTCGCGCTCGAGCGTAAATCCAACGCCTTCAAGAGCATATTCGCCCGAGTGACGGCTCAAGCCAAAGAGCGCGCCGGAGAATCCCGGAGCTATTTCATCGATCGTCTCTTCACCGACGTTATTTTTCCGTTGAAGGACGCCGTGCGCGGCAACCGCAAACGCCAGCGCTGGGATCGTTTGGGCAAAGCCACCACCTTTGTACTGATCGCCGGTTTACTGACGGTGACCGGTGTCGGTTTGTTCAGCACCTACACGGCCAACCGCTTGTTGATCAGCGACTACCAGAAAAAAGCGGAGACGCTGCTGGATCGCTACCACGATTCCGAGGTCGGTGAACAGGAACGGCTGGACGCTCTGGTTGGTCTCTACGAGCACTATAGAAAGCTCGAGGACATGCAAACCTATTCGCCGGTACAACTGGTGCGCCGCTATTCGCTGGTCGAGTCGCATGCCGAACCCATGCACCGTCTGCTGCTCGATACCGTGACCGGAACCTTGCACGATCGGGTCGTACCGTCCCTGCAGACCGAATTGAACCGGTACGGGACCGCCTGGACGGAGTGGACCGAAGAAGAGCGAATCGCCCGTCAGCAGGACTACTACCAGGCGTTGCGTGCCTATCTGATGATGACCAGCCATCGGGAACGTCAGGACGAGGACTTTCTGGAGACGTACTTGAGTAAACTCTGGTACGACACCTACACCGAGACCGATCTGCTGCTCAGTTATCAGCAACAGCAGCCGGTTATGCAGGAGATGGTCCGTTTTTATCTGACCGAGGTGTTCGCGGATATCGAAGAGAGCCATACCAACCCCTGGCTGGCGGGCAACGAAGTGGTCGAGATGGCGCAGTCCAACCTCGCGACCGAAGCCGACGCCGAGATGCTCTACAATCGACTGGTCGCTTCCGCCAACGGACGATTCGACGATGTCATCATCAGCGATATTCTCGCGGATGCCGTGTCCGGTGCCTTGCGAGCCGAGGAAAAGGTTCCCGGCATCTACACCCGTGATGCCTGGCAATCCTACGTCGCCGAGGAAATCGATACCCTGGCAAAAACCGCCAGTACCGGTGACTGGGTGCTGGGCATGGAAACCGAATCCGAAAACAGCGGCCCGGACGATCGTCTGAAGCGTCGCTTGCGCTCCGATTTGCGGCAATTGTATTTTGCCCGCTATGCCGACGCCTGGACCCAATTCCTGAGCAGCGTGCGGGTTCCCGCGTTCCGCGATCTGACCGATTCGGTGCGTACCATCAAGGCGCTGGGTCATGAATCGGCCCCGTGGGCCTCCCTGTTCGATCGGGTTGCGCTGGAACTCTCCCTGACCGAACCGATGTTGGAGCAGGGGTCCCAGATGAGCGATCTGGCGAATCAGGTCACAGGCGAAGACGAATCCGAGGAGCCGGCGCCCATCCCGATCATCCCCGCATTCGAACGCCAGGCCAAGACTCTGTTCGAGCTGGTGCAACCCAAGCAAAAAGCATCCGCCAATCCGGTCTGGACCAGCTATCAGCAGGAACTGCAGGCATTGGCCGGAGAGCTGGAATTCATGCTGGCGGCCTCGGACATTCACCGGGAAGCCAAGGACTACGCCAAGGAATTGTTGGCGGGTGACTCCAACGGGAAGCAACTGTACGCCGGCTGGATCGCCATCAACGGTTTGTTGCAGGAGATGAAGCCCGGCAGTCGGGAGTGGGTCGCCAATCAGTTCCGCGCGCCGCTGCAATACACCTGGTACGCCATGCTGGGCAGCGCGAATCAGGCGTTGCAACAACAGTGGGAAAGCCGCGTTTATCGAGCCTATTCCAACGACCTGCAAGGGCGTTTCCCGTTTTCCACCAGCCAGGTGGAAGCGACGCCGCATGACGTCAAACTGCTGTTGCAGCCGGAGCAAGGCACGCTGTGGCGGTTCATGGACGAGGAGTTGCAGCCCTTCCTGAAGAAGTCCGGTGGACGCTGGCAAAGCCGGACCTGGTTGAATCGCGGCCTGGCCTTTAACCCCGGATTCTTCCAGGCCTTGCAGGGCGCCGATCGGATCGCGAGCGGCCTGTTCAAACCCGGCACCGGCGAGATGGGTATGGGGTATGCGCTTTACCCGATGCCGGTACCCGGTGTGACCGAATCCCTGATCGAGGTCGACGGCAGTCATTACCGATATCGCAACGAACCCCAGGAGTGGCGTGAATTCTCCTGGACCTTGTCGAAGAACGACAGTTTCGCCCGGGTAATGGCCCGGGCCGGGAACCAGGTCGCACCGGCGACGCTCGAAGCCACCGGTCAATGGGCCTTCGTCCGCTTGATCCAACAAGCCGACGTCACCCACTTGCGCGGCACCGAATTCGAGCTGCATTGGCAGTTGGATAATGAACCACGCCCGGCATCGGTCCGTTTCCGGATGCGAGCGGATCGGGAAGGCAGTGTGCTGAACGCCAACTTGTTCAGCCAGTTGTCGCTGCCGCGAAACCTGTTCCAGGCGGGATGATGTTCGGGTTCGGCGCGGACAAATCGGCTCCGGCTCCCAGCCCGACTCCAGTCGCTGTTGAATTGGGGTATCTGGGTAAGTTGCGCAGCCGAGCCGACTACTTGAAGCACTCGGCCGATGCCCGGGAGGTCACCACGCTGGACGCCTGTATGAAAGACTGGTTGGTGATGCAGGCGGGGCGCGAGGAGTCAGCCCCGGTGCCTCCGCAGGGGCTGGGGTTCATGACCGTCGGCGGGCTGGATCGTCAAAGCCTGTGCGGCTACCTCTTCCCCAGTGAAGACAGTCACGGTCGGCGCTACCCGTTTTTTTACTACGCCCGCTGGTCGGACGTGGATTTGTATTTCAAACCGGCGCCCATTTTTTACGGCAGCTGGCAGTTGTTTCAACAATGCGAGGCGGCCCTGGCCTGGCCATTGGCCTGCCCCGAAGAAGTTCAGTTGTCGCCGCTCCGGCAGGACAAGTGGTCTCGCCAAAGTCCGTCTGGCAAGCGCCTGATGTCGGAGTCGATGGCGTGCATGGCGGATTTCACATTGGCGCACTGGCTGAGCCACCTGGCTGGTGGTGACCCGACGTTGCAATGTCGGTTGCTGGCCGGTTGTCGCACCCTGATCGACCAATACCGGCATAGTGTCACTACGAGACGGGCCCCGGTCGACTTGAGCCTGCCACTGGGTACGCCCGAGCTGGCGCCGTACAGCCTGCTGTTCTGGTTGCACTTGCTGTCGGGGATGGATCGTTCGCGGCTGTGGCGGCCCGACATCGTCTGGACGCTGGATGCCGCCTTCGGTCAACTGTACGTCCTGTCACAGCCGATGACGGCGTCGCGGCTCGAAAACCTGTTCCGGGACGGGGCCGAATCCGCCGGTGCCGACTGGATGAGCGTCGATGGAAGCGATCATCAGGGCTGGGCGGAACAACTGATCGAACAACCCGACAGTCTTTTGTTGGATGTAGCCATACGCTGGAGTCAAATCGGATGACGATTGCCATTAATGACATGACAAGCTGGGACGAATGGCTGGAGCGGTGTCTGGCACCGGTCGAGCCCGAGGATGTCGGCGAGGATCCCCGCTACAGTGACCGCTTTACCCTGTTGAAAGCCGAAGTGGAAAAGCGGCAGGACGTCGACTTCGACCTGATTCTGTCGCTCGCCACCGAGGTGCTGACGGATGAAGCCAAGGACCTGCGGGCGGCCGGATACTTCACCATGGCCGCCAGTCGACTGCACGGCATTGAAGGGTTTTACCAGGGCATTCGCTTACTCGAAGGGCTGCTGACGGCTTTCGAGGATCAATGCCATCCGCGTAAACCCAAAGCTCGACAGTCCGCCCTGGGATGGTTGCAACAGCCCAGGGTATTGTCCTTTATTCAGAATTTCGAAGGCGACATATCGGAAGAGATCTATGTCGCCGCCGACCAACAGTTCAAGGGGTTCATCGACGTCGCTCGCGCGGCCGGTGTCGAGGGCTTCGGCTGGCCGGACCTCAGTCAGTGGCTGGCGAAGCAACAACCGGCTCCCAAGGCGGGAGACAAAAAACCGGCCGAGTCACAGGCTCAGTCGCAACCGGCATCCTCCGCACCGGCGACGGCCGCGCCTTCGGCTCCGCCAATCGGCGACGGCGGCATTCAATCGGAAGCGCAACTGCTGCAGGCGCACAAGCAGCTGTTGGGGTATTACCGTGACAAGCAACTTTATGGCGCCATGGCCGGCCTGGCCCGCAGTGTGAAATGGGGGGATTTGAAGCTCCCACCCAACGAGGCCGGCAAGACACGGGTGCCCGCGCCACGGGATCAGAGCGTCAACAAAGTCCGTATCGCATGCGACAACGAGGACTGGATGAATGCATTTCTGGCCGCCGAGGAAGCCTTTTTCGAGCCGGGTGGTGCGTTTTGTTTTGAACTACAGCGTTTGTCGGCCACGGCGGCGGCGAAAGCCGGACATAAAGGGGTAGCCCTGCAGATTGAGCGTTTTGTGTGTGCCTTGTTCGACCGATTGCCCAAGTTGAAGCAACTGAGTTTCGACAACGGCGAACCGTTTGTGGGCGGCGCTACCCAGGGCTGGCTGGAGCAGATCGCCCCGGCCGGTGACGGCGAGGGCACTAACGACGGCGCGGATTGGCTGAGCGAAGGGCGCCGCCTGCGTGACGAGGAAAACCTCGGCGTCGCCTTGCGTTGGTTGCACGAACAAGGTCAAGGCTCGGATGTGAATGGCCACCGCGCTCGATTAATACAGGCCCAGTTGTGCCACGAAGGCGGTCAGGCCGCGTTGGCCGAGCCCATGCTCGAACGACTGGATCGAAGTGTTCAGGAACTGGGGCTCGATACCCTGGTGCCGGACCTGGCCATGGCGATATGGCGACAGCGCTGGATGGTCCTGAAGGACTTGAAAGCGGAAGCGGATAAGGACAGCGAGGACCGGCTCGATGCAGACATCGCCCGCTTGCAGTCCTTGATGTGTGCCACCGATCTGGCACGCGCGGCCCAATGGTTTTAAACAGGGAGGTTTCGGGACGAGTCGACTCGCCCGAGCAACCCCATTTCAGCAAGAGGAGAACTCATCATGGCAGACAGTTTTCAAAATGAAGTCCCACGCGCTCGGGTTAACATCGCTCTGGATCTCGAAACCGGCGGTGCCAGCGTAAAGAAGGAATTACCGATGAAGTTGCTGGTACTGGGCGACTTCAGCAATGGTAAAGGGGAGGGCGACGTCGCCGAGCGTGAACGCGTCAACATCACCTCGAACAATGTCGAGCAGGTGATGCGCGACATGTCGCCTGAAATGAATTACACGGTCCCGAACCGGATCAAGGAAGACGGCGGAGACATCCGCGTCTCGTTGAAAGCCGAAGGGTTCAAGTCCTTTCACCCGGAACAGGTGGCTTCCCAGATTCCCGAATTGAGCGAGATGCTGTCCATGCGCAATCTGCTCAAGGACCTGAAATCGAACCTTCTGGACAACAGCGCATTCCGCAAAGAAGTGGAGCGCATTCTGAGCTCGGAGCCGGACGTCACCTCTTTGAAAGATGAGTTGAAGGCATTGATTGCTCAACAGAAAGCGGCCGAATCGGAAGAAGACGGCGAAAGCGAGGCATAAGGAGAGATTCCCATGACCGTACAGGAACAACAAGGCAAGCAAGGCACCGAAACAGAAGAAGCCGGAAGTCTGTATGAACGGTTGATCGACCTGGTCCATATGGACCCGGTGAAGGAGCCGATCGACATCAACCGCTTTCAGGATTCCAAGGGCATGGCCGAAGTCGACGCCAACCAGCGGATCACGGCCGCACTCAAGGTGTTTTTCGAACTGGCCCTGGACGCTGGCAAGCAGATCGAGCGAATCGACAAAGGGTTGCTCGACGAATACATCGCCCAGATCGATGAAACGATCAGCAAGCAATTGGATGAAGTGCTGCATCATCCGACGTTCCAGAAAGTCGAGTCGACCTGGAAAGGGTTGAAGTTTCTGACCGAGCGCACAGACTTCAAAAGCAACGTCAAGATCGAGCTGCTCGACTGCGATAAGGAAGCACTGCGAGAGGACTTCGAGGAATCGCCGGATACCACCCAGACCGGTTATTTCAACCACATCTATACGCAGGAATACGATACTCCGGGTGGCGAACCGATTTCGGCTGTCATCGCCAACTATGAATTCGACCGGTCGGCGCCGGATGTCGAGTTGCTGACGGAAGTGTCCAAAGTCTCCAGTGCCGCCCACTGCCCATTCATCAGCGCCATCGGCCCGACCTTCTTCGGCAAAGACAGTGTCGAGGACATCCCGAAGATCCAGGATGTCTCCAGCTATATGGACCGTGCCGAATACATTCGCTGGAAAGGCTTCCGGGAGACCGAAGACTCGCGCTACGTCGGTCTGGTGTTCCCGCGCTTCCTGCTTCGCCTGCCGTACGGCGAGGAAAACCCGGTCCGCACCTTTAACTACAACGAAGGCGTCACCGGCGAGCAGCATGACCGTTATCTGTGGGGCAATTCGGCATTCGCATTCGCCTCCAACATGGTACGCAGCTTCAAGAAACACGGCTGGACGGTGAACATTCGCGGTCCCGAGGCTGGCGGCAAACTCGATGGCCTGCCGATTCACTTCTATGAATCCGGCCGCGGCACTGAGTCAAAGATTCCGACCGAGGTGTTGATTTCCGAAACCAAGGAACTGGAATTCGCCGACCACGGCTTCATTCCGCTGAGTTACTACAAGAACAGCGACTACGCCTGTTTCTTCTCGGCGAACTCGACTCAGAAGCCGGTGGAATACGACACGGCGGAAGCCACAGCCAACTCGCGCATTAACGCGCGCCTGCCCTACATCTTCCTGGTATCCCGAATCGCCCAGTACCTCAAAGTATTGCAGCGTGAGAGCATCGGCTCTTTGAAATCCCGTCAGGATCTCGAAAACGAGTTGAATGGCTGGCTGCAGGGCATGGTCACCAAGATGAACAACCCCGAGCCGGACCTGGCCGCCAGTCATCCGTTGAAAGACGGCATGGTGTCGGTCAAGGAAGCCGCGGACAACCCGGGTTACTACACCGTGAACATGTATGTGCAACCGCACTTCCAGGTGGAAGGCGTGGATGTTCGTCTTTCTCTGGTATCTCAAATGCCAGAATTGTGATCGATGTAACGGGATGTGATTCACATTTTGGTACAATGCCTTTCAACGATTGTTCGACACAACTTTCATAGTTATAGTTGTTGAAAGGCAACACTTCCCGGCCAGCGTGCCGGGGGTGTTAAAAAGGATGACAGCAAAGAATACAGGGATGGATGCTCGAAGCACCGATCGTTCTAGTATCTTCCCCTTCAGAATCTCCGCGAGCTGGCATTGGTTTCGACCGATGTGGAGGTGCGCTGTGTCATGCAGCGTCAGCTCTCGCCTACACCGCTAGGAAATTTATTTTAAAAGGAGATTACTTCATGGCAATTCCTGCCTACATGATGCTCAAAGACGACCAAGGTAATGATGTTCAGGGTTCGGTAAATGTTGCCGGCCGTGAAGGCTCGATCGAAGTACTGGCTTTTGATCACCAGCTGCGTATCCCGACGGATAACGACACTGGTGAACTGACCGGTACTCGTAAGCACGAGCCGTTTGTAATTACCAAGGCTTACGATGCGGCCACCCCGTATCTGTACAAGGCTTGCAGTAATGGTCAAACCCTGCAGAACCTGGTTTTGAGCTGGTACAAGATTGACGAGACTGGTACTGAAGTCGAGTACTTCCGTCATACCTTGGAAGGCGTGAAGATTACTTCCGTCAAGCCCAGCATGGCTAACGTCAAGGATCTGGATAAAGAACGCTATCCGCATCTGGAAGACGTATCCATCCGGTACCAGAAAGTAACGTGGACCTTCCTGGACGGCAACATCGAGTTCTCCGACTCCTGGGTCGAAGGCCGATAAGCCACCGGTTGTAATGGCTACGACAGGGCATGCGTTTGCATGCCCTTACCCATTTCCAGAAAAAGAGTGTTTTCCGGGAACTGTCATGCTGTCCATATACGAAGCTCTGCAAGGCAAGCATCTGAACGGGGAGCCCCTGTCGGAATACCCCAATCGGGAAGACCGGCTGGCCAGCATACACGACCATCTGATGCGACTGTTGAACGCCCGTCAGGGTGTCCTGGCACACTTGCCGGACTATGGCTTACCGGACCTCAACCATTTTTATCAGGAATTACCGTACTCCGAGACCGACATGGCCCAAGCGGTCAAGGATGTTATCGAAAAGTACGAACCCAGATTACGTCGAGTGCAGGTCACGCCACTGCCGCGCGATATCCAGTTTTCCGTTGTTCGCATGGAGATCGCCGGCTGGGTCGTCGGCGGCGACCGTATTCGATTCAGGACCCTGTTCAAGAGCTCGGGCGAAGCGGAAGTCCAGAGCCCGCAAGGTCGATGAGTTCACGGGCCAATAGGGCGAGAGGGAACGGATGAAAGAGTATTTCGAATCGGAAATGCGGCTGTTGCAGGATGCCGCCCAGGAATTCGCCGAAGCCTATCCGGAGCAGGCGGCCATGCTCAACCTCAAGGCCGTCAAGGATCGGGACCCTTATGTCGAGCGTCTGCTCGAAGGTATGGCGTTTTTAACCGCTCAGGTGCGCGAGCGCATCGACGACGGTGTTCCCGAATTGAGCGAAAACCTGCTCGACCAACTGAATCCGGCGCTGTGCCGGCCTTTTCCGTCCTATACGCTGGTCAGACTGGACCCGGAACAACAGATCAGTGAAACCGTTCCGCTGCGGAAGGGGACATCGGTTAAGGCGCTGAATGTCGGGCCGGAAAACGTCACCTGCGAATACACCACCACAGCGGCCTTGTCGGTTCAGCCCATCCATATAGATGACGTAAGCGTGGTCGAGCGCATCGGCGGCGGCACCCAGATCAAGCTTCACATTCGAAAACGCTCCGCGTTCGACTGGCCCGATCTCGACTTCACCGAACTGCCCATTCATCTGCATTGCGATCGCGCGCTGGCCTATGCCCTGTATGAGGCGGCGATACACCCCCAGGCGCGCCTTAAAATGACCCTGGACAACCAGCCCTTACCGGGGCAGGTCCAGCTGGAACCGGCCATGCTGGAACCTGAAGAATGCTTTTTGCCCACCGGTGGTCGCGGACACGTCGCCTTCAGTCTGTTGCACGACTACTTCAACGCCCGGGAAAAGTATCTGTTTCTCAAAGTCCGGGGGTTTAACAGCCAGCAATGGGCCGGCGATGGCCGCTTGCTGACACTCACGCTGGAAACACCGGTGACCATGCCGGCCGGCCATCATGTACGTCGGGAAACCTTCCAATTGAACACGGTACCGGCGATCAACCTGTTCAAAACCCAGACAGAACCCGTTCGTCTGACGGGCAGGGTCCCGGACTACCCCCTGAAAGTGGATTACAGCTACGTCGATTGCGCCAATGTATACTCCGTATTGGAGGTGAACGGCCGCAACCCCGAGACCGGCGAAAGCCGACAGTTCCGGCCGTTGCACGAACTCAGTTACCGCCGAGACGACGACCCGACCTACGCCACCCATACGCGTAAGAGTGGTTCAGGGCGTCGTCGGACCTTTATTTCGGTAAGCGATGTTAAACCCAAGGTCGGAGAGGTGCTGTCGGTCGATGTGCTGGCGAGCAACGAAAGTTACCCACGACAGTTTCTTGAATTGGGGGGTATCGACCAGGTTCAATCGGAAGTGTCGAAGGATGTAAAAGTCACCAACATCGCCCGGCCAAGCAAGATGGTCTCCCCGCCCGCCATCCAGGATTTTCAGTGGCAGTTGATTTCACTGATGTCATTGCAGTTGTCCAGTCTCAGTGACGTCGACCACTTCCGCACACTGCTGAGCCTGTTCGACTGGAGCGAACAGGTCGAGAACGAAAATCGCATCAATGCGATCGAAAGCATTCATGCGGATGTAAAGCACCGTATTCGCCGTGGCGTATTGGTACAGGGGCTTCAGATCACCCTGGAGGTCAAGGAGGCCGGCTTCAGTTCACGGTCCGACCTCTATCTGTTCGGCACCGTGCTGCACCAATTTTTCACCACTTTCGCCAATATCACCGAATACGTCGAAACCAAATTGATCTCCCTGCCAACCTATAAGGAGTGGGTATGGAAACCGACACGCGGGAATCGTCCCATGCTCTAGAGGCCATAGTGGCCCAGGCGTGCGACTATCACTTCCATCAGCTGGTGGAAGTCATCCTGAACCAGGAAGGCGCGGGTCATACCGACCTGCGCCCGAGCTGGTTGAAGCTGCGCCCGTGTGATTGGTTGTCCTTTCCCGCATCCGATGTGAAGCGGGTCAATATTCTGGAAGATCAGAATGTTGAGGTGGAGGCTACCTTTGCCGGTTTTTACGGTGTGGATGCCCCACTGCCACAATATTTTCTGGAGGACGTGACCCATCAGGATGAGGTGGGCAAGCGCATCCAGACTTTTTTGGATGTGTTCAACAACCAGACCTACTGGTTGCTGCATCAGGGGTGGCGGAAATTCCGCCTGCTTCAGGAAGCCGGGGAAAACAACCTGTTTCAACGGCTGGCGTCGGCTCAGACCGGCACCTATTTCAATCGGTTGACGACAGCGGTGGCCACGCCCGGAGCGTTGGCCAGTCGGTGTCGCAGTGCCGCGGGCATTGAAAACATCCTGCGCGAGGCGCTTGCCCTGCCGGAACTGGACGTCGACGACGACGTTATCAGTCAGGTGCCGGTCGATGAGGAATTGACACTCGATGGGCAACAGGCCTTGGGTCACGACACCTTCCTGGGCCAGCAAATGTCCGTACTGGGCCAGCGCGTGGATGTGCACACCGGGGAAGTCGACGGGAGCAAGGGTCAGGCGCTGCAGCCGGAAGGCGACCTCGGTCAACGGCTGGGTGCCTTGCTGCAACAGTATTTGCCTGCGGGCGTCGACTATCAGGTGCAAATCACCTTGCCATCCAGCGAGCGCCCGCCACTGCAACTGGGACATTCCGCCAGCCGACTGGGCCAGGCCATGGCGCTGGGCGAGGACGTCAAAGAGCCGTGCCAACTGACTTTTTCGAAAGACCATTATCAACGGGCGCTGCGGCAGGGTGAAGACGCCATGCCCGAAGCCGCCTGACATTTCTAGACAACCGGATCAATCATCGAACAGGGAGACCGATCGAATGGACAACCGAACATTGCGCGTACTGATCGATAAACTGACACCCCATTGCGGGCTGGCACTGGAAGCCGCAGCAGGCTTCGCGGCCAGTCGCGGGCACCTGGAGATTCAACCCGAGCACCTGTTGCTGAAACTGCTGGAAGACGACAGCCGGGGTCACATCGACTGCATTCTGGAAGCCTTTGAGGTGGACCAGGATCAGCTCTGGCATAACCTGATCGAGCAGGTCAACCGGTTGCGCACGCACCATGAGGGCAAACCGGCCATTTCGGCCAACCTCTATCAGCTGCTTGAGAAAGCCTGTCTGTTGAACAGCCTGCATTACACTCCCGACATCATCGATTCGGCGGGCATCCTGGAAGCTCTGGTTCAGTTGGCCGCGAGTTGGCCCAGCGATGCCGGCCTGGGCCCGCTGGAAAAGATCCCGTTCGATGCCGTGCATGAGCATTTCGATCGCCTGACGCGCAGTTCGGTGGAGGCACTGCAACACGCCAACTCCGGCCCCGCTGCCAAGGGCGGGGTCGCCGCGCCCAAACCCGGTGCCGAGGGCGCCTCCGCCCTCGATCAGTTCACTCAGGACCTGACCGAGAAAGCCCGTCAGGGTGGGATGGATCCGATCAGCGGGCGTCACGATGAGATCCGCATGGCCATCGACATTCTGTGCCGTCGACGCAAGAACAATCCCATTCTGGTCGGCGAAGCCGGTGTGGGTAAAACCGCCGTGGTCGAAGGGCTGGCGCAACGTGTGGTAGCCGACGATGTGCCCGATCTGTTGAAAGGCATCCGTATCTGCGTTCTGGACCTGGGGCTTTTGCAAGCCGGCGCAGGCGTCAAGGGTGAGTTCGAGCGACGCCTCAAGCAGGTGATCGACGAAGTGACTGAAGCGGAAACGCCGGTCATGCTGTTCATCGATGAAGCCCATACCCTGATCGGCGCCGGAGGCGAAGCCGGCATGTCCGACGCCGCCAACCTACTGAAACCGGCCCTGGCCCGGGGCGAGTTGCGCACCATCGCCGCCACCACCTGGAGTGAGTACAAACAGTATTTCGAGCGGGACCCGGCCCTGGCCCGGCGTTTCCAGATGGTCAAGGTGGAAGAGCCGTCCATCGAAGCCGCCGTCCACATGCTGTCCGGTCTGAAAGTTACCTATGAGCAGCATCACGCCGTTCATGTGACCGATGAGGCTATCGAAGCCGCCGTCACCCTGTCCGACCGGTACATCACCGGTCGCTACCTGCCGGACAAGGCCATCGACCTGATCGACACCGCCAGTGCCCGGGTGAAGATGGGACAGTCGCTGGAGCCGCAACATCTCGAAGGCCTCAAGGCCCGGATCCTGTATCTGGAAGACCGTCTCGCACGCCTGAACGACGAATCCAAGCGCGGCCTGGAACCGGACGCCGATGTCCTGCAGCGGTTGCGCGAAGAACTCACCACGACGCTGGAACAGGCGCGCGAAGCCGAGCATGACTGGCGCTCGCAAAGTAATCTGGTGGAACAGATTCAACAGGACAGCGCCGAGCTGAGTGAATCGACCGACCACCCCGATCTCGACAGCCTGTTGCAACAAAGCCAGGAACGCCGCCAGGCACTGACCGAACTGCAACAGGGTCGGCCGCTGGTCCAACCCGAAGTCAATGGCCTGGCGATCGCCGATGTGATCGCCGACTGGACCGGGATTCCCGTCGGCAGCATGGTGAAGGACGAACTGCACGCCCTGCTGAACTTCGAGTCCATACTGGCTCAACAAGTGGTCGGGCAGGACGACGCCTTGCAGGTGATCGGACAAAGCCTGCGCTCGAGCAAGGCCGCACTCAAAACCGGAACCGGCCCGCAAGGTGTTTTCCTGTTGGCCGGGCCGAGCGGTGTCGGTAAAACGGAGACCGCCCGCAAGATCGCCGAGCATCTGTTCGGCAGTGAACGCTCGCTGATCACGATCAACATGAGCGAATATCAGGAATCCCACACTGTATCCCAGCTAAAGGGCTCGCCACCGGGATACGTCGGCTATGGCCGTGGCGGTATTCTGACCGAAGCCGTGCGGCAAAAACCCTATTCCGTGGTGCTGCTCGACGAGGTCGAAAAAGCCCACCCTGATGTCATGAACCTGTTTTACCAGGTCTTTGACCGGGGCTTCATGCGCGATGGCGAAGGCCGCGAGATCGACTTCAAGAACACCATCCTGCTGATGACGTCCAACCTGGGCTCCGAACTGATTCAGGAGCGCTGTACTCCTTCCACCACGATGCAGGATGCGGTGAGACAGGCCATGGCGGAAGCGGAAGCAGAGGCCGAAGCGGAAGGCGAGCAAGAAGCGGATGCGCCGGAACACGAAGCGGCGGTATCCGAACAGGACGAAAACGCAAATCCGTTTCAACCGCCCACTTTGGGCGAGTTGGCCGAACTGGTCCAGCCGGTTATTTCCGGCCATTTCGCACCGGCCCTCGCAGCCCGTATGCAGACGGTACCGTTCCGGGCGCTCTCGGAAGAAGCCCTGGCCAGCATTATCCAGCTCAAGCTGGAGCAGATGGCCGAACGGTTGCAGTCCGAATACAAGATCGAACTGCGCTGCGACCAGGAAGCCCTGGCGCAACTGGTGGAACGCTGCCGCGTCAGCGAGTCCGGCGCGCGTCTGGTCAACCGGGTCATCGAGCAGCAACTGATGCCGGGCATCGCCAACCAACTGTTGCACTACATCGCCGAAGGCGACCTGCCGGACATTCTCAAACTGGATGCCGACGAGCAGGGCCAGCTGGGCTTCGTCTTCCTGGACCGTCAACCCGAGCCCGCCGGGGCCGCAACCGCCTAAACAAGGAGAACCGCCATGACGCTATCCATCGCAGGGATCAACAAAGCGATGCGCGAAGTCGGCCTCGCGGACGAAAGCCAGTATTGCCTGACCTTGTCCGACTTACCCGATGATACCTTCCTGATCGAAACGGTCGACTTGCACGAGTGGACCTTTCATCAGGACTTCGCGATTGAATTGAAAGCCCTGTTGCGTCATGGCATGCCGCCGGATCCTCTCCTGAACCAACCGGCGACCTTTTCAATACTGTCGGGTGGGGCAAGCCTGCCGATGCATGGCGTCATCACCGCGTGCGAGAACGCGGATGGCAATGGCGACTATGACGGCTTAAAGCTGACACTGAGTTCCGTGTTGTGGCTGCTCAAACCCACCCGTCACAACCGGGTGTTTGTCGACCGCAGTGCGGTGGACATCGCCAAAACCTTGCTCTCCGACCAGTTGGGAGATTTCAGCACCGTGGAGGTCGCGGCCTCGGACACACCGGTTCGTCCATTGACCGTCCAGTTCGAGGAATCGGATTTCGATTTCGTTACCCGAATTCTGGCCAACGAAGGCGTGTACCTTCATCTGCACCAGTCCGATACGGACACCATCATTCAGCTGGTCGACGACCTGGGTCAATTGACCGAGGGCGAGACGCCACTGCCTTTGCGTTTTGCGCCCAACGCCGGCGCCGGTAAAGACGACGAGCATGTCTTCAATGTCAATCGACACTGGAAAAGTCGTGTCGGCACCGTGCATTTATCGGACACCAATCCGTGGCACTCCGAAGACCTGTCGGTCGAAGCCGGTGTGCAGGCGTTTGAAAACACCGGCGAGCTCAGCCAGTGGGGGGCGAACTACCAGCATCGTGAACAGGGTCGTCACCTGGCCCAGGTGCGCGCCGAAGCCGAAGCCTGGCCGGCGCACAGCCTGACCCTGGAGACCACCTGCCGCCGCTTGCGCCCCGGCAGCCTGGTCGAACTGATCCAGCATCCGGAATTCAACGGAAGCTACCGCGTGATCCGCGTACACCTGGGTGGCTCCCAGCGAGCCGCGGCCGGTAATGGTCTGGGCGGCCAGGACAAAGCGTTCTACTGCTCCGTCACTGTGATTCCCGCGGACCTGCCGTATCGGCCATCCTTCACACCCCATGCGCCGGTGCGTTTCAATTTGACGGCCTGGGTAACCGAGGAAGTCAATGACCGGGGGCTGTACCGGGTGCGCCTGCCTTTCGACGACCGCTCGGACAGCGACGGCCCGGCCAGTTTACCGGTCCGTATGGCCCAACCGTTGGGCGGACAGGATCACGGCCAGCACTTCCCGCTGGCGAAAGGCACGGAAGTCATACTCGGCTTTGAAAACGGCGATATCGATCGCCCGGTCATTCTGGGTGCTCACTACAACCGTCAGTCCGTCAACCCGGTCACCCAGGCGAATGCCCGCCACAACCTCATTCGTACCCGAGCCGGCCAGCGGCTGTTGCTGGACGATACGCCGGAGCAGGAACGCATCGAGCTGGCGAATCCGGACAACGCCAACCAGCTGACGCTCAGTGCCGAGAAAGACGCGCATCTGGCCAAGCTCGAGTCCACCGAAGGGGACCTCGTGCTGCACGCGGGCCGCGCGATGACCTTCGAAAGCGGCCAAAACCAGACCACGACCGTTGGCGCTGACCACAGCGTGCATGTGAAGAACAACCAGAGCCTAATGACGCAGGAAGGCTCCATTACCGTGGAATCGGCTACCGACATCGAATACAGCGCCGGCAAAAACCTGCGCTGGCAAAGTCGCGAAGGGGAGATGACGCTACGCAGCGAAGGCGCCATGCACTGGCAGGTCGGGGACGGCCTTAATCAGCAGGTGGTCGATGGCGATTATGAAGTGAACGTCGAGGCCGGGGACTACAGCCTCGAAGCCGATGCCAACATCACCTTCAGCGGTATCGGCAGCGGCAGCATCACCCTGGCCCAGGGGGATGGCACCTTGCAGATCGACAGCAGTGGCAACCTCACCCTGAATGGCCCGCAGATCGAAGTGACGGGCGATACCATCGTGATCAAAGGCGGCACCATCGGCAACAACTGATGCCCCCCGAACTCAAGGATTAGCGACTCATGGAAACCAAAGCATCGCTGCTGCGTACCGAGATCCGGGTAATCCTGGCCGGGCAGACCCTCATGGCGCAGTGGCTGGAAGGCGTTGAGCGGCTGAACAGCCCCACCCGATTGTCGGTGCAGGTACTCAGCGATGGACCCTACGATTTGCCGGAATCATTGGGTCATCTGATGGATCAACCGATCCGGGTTGAGCTGACCGGCCCCGGCCTGCCTCAGCCCCGGCGCATGCACCTGAACCTGGACTCGGCCGACGAGCAGTGGCTCGGGAAACGTTATCAACTGAACCTGACCGCCTGCAGCAAACTGGAGCGGGGCCGTCGACAGGAGCAGGCCCGCTTGTTCATGGGCATGACCCGGGAACAGGTGGTGTGGCAACTGCTGTGGGAAATGGGCTACGACCGGTTCGAAGTCGACCTCGCGCTCGATCCCGTCCCCGCCTTCGAAGGCCCCTTCCTGCAGGTCCAGGATGAAACCACCCTCGACTGCTTTCAACGCCTGCTTGCTGAAGTGGGCGCCAACTACTGGTTCGAAGACCGGGAACCGGAACAGAACCACGAACTGTTGGTCATTCGCAACGACACCCAGGTCAGCCCCTATCTACCTTATATCGAATGGGGCCAGGCGGTCTCCGGTTTGTCGCCGGACCAGCAACTCAACCGGATCACCGCCGCTTATCAACGGTGGTCGGACCAGCCCCACATCGCCGGGCGCAGCGTTCAGGGCACCACGCCGGGCGCCATCAGCCGCGAAGACGCCGACTATCGTAGCTTTACACCACCGCGCCCGCGCCCGGAGGCGGAGCAACGGGCCCTGTTCGAACAACAGTACTTCGACCAGCAGCGCTACTTCATCACCCTGCACGGCCATCAACCCTTGTTGAGTGCGGGCCATACCGTCGCCTTCGATGCCCATCAACTGCCCAATGACTGCCCGTCGGGCGAGTATCGGATGATTCAGGTGGTCCACAATGCCGAACCCGCTGCCGGTGAGGGCAACGCCCCGGGCGTGCAATACCGCAACACAGCCGTTGTGATTCCCCGAGCGACACCGCCCCGGCCGAAGGTGAAAACACAGCCGCCGCTGCCGCACCTGTTCCCGGCCCGCATCGAAAGCCGATACGACCACGCCGAACTGTCCGCCGATGGCCGGTACTATTTCCGGGCGGATTTTGACCGGAGTGCCCAGGGCAAAGGCCAGGCCAGCCCCCCGACAAGTCGACTGACCCCTTATGCCAGCCCAGGTACCGATGACACAGAAGAGATCGGCTGGCACTTCCCCTTGCTCGACCAAAGCCGGGCCCTGGTGACCTTTTTGGACGACGACCCGGCGCGACCGATGATCGTCGGTTTTGTACCGGGCCGGAGTCAGTTCGGCCCGGTGACCAACAAAAACGCCACCCAAAGCCGCATCGTCACCCCCGGCCAGAACGAGTTGACCTTCGATGACGCCAAAAAAGCCGCTTGCATCGCCCTGCACACCTTCGACCGTCAGGTGCGTCTGGAACTGAACGCACAGGACGCCGAACCCTATGTGCACCTCATGGCCATCTACGGCGGCGTCAACCTCTATGCCGACCTGAACCTGATGATCGAGGCCGAAGCGCAACTGGAAGAACGCATCGGCGCCGACCGGACCCAGACCGTCAAGAACAACAGCCTGACGACCACTGAAGAAGGTTCGATATACCACCAGGCGGAGACCGATCAAACCCACACCGCACAGGTCAACCTGACGCAAAGCGCGGGCGAAGACTTCAGCCTCTGGGTGCAGAAACACAACCTGTCGATCCTGACCAACCCCGGTATGAACACCAGCGTCACCAACGGCGACCTACAACTGCAGGTCCAGGCCGGCGCGGCCATCCACCAGGTGAACGGCAACATCACCGTTAAAGGCAACGGTAATGGCGACATCCTGCTGAAGCAGGGCGACGGTGGCGTGAAGATCGACCCTAGTGGCAACATCAAGCTGTTCGGCAAGAAGGTGACGTTGAACGGGCAGAGCGGGGTGGTGTTCGATGGGGAGGTGCAGTATGAGACCGGGGCCGGTAATGAGCCGGAAGAGGCAGAGGCCCTCAACGTGGATGAGCTACCCGAGACGACAGTATTGGAGCTGCAACCCGTAGAGGTAGAAGGAGATGAGGCCGCCCAGTACGAGGCTCCGAAGTCAACCTATTGGTTTGAGTTGCAACTGGTGGACGATATCGGTAACCCGGTGGCCGACGAGCCGTACTGGATCAAAGCACCCGACGGGGTTATACACGAAGGACAGACCGATCAAGAAGGCAAAGCGAAAATCGAAGGTATCGGTTGCAGTGGGCAATGTGAAGTCCGGTTCCCGGAATCGAACAATGCCGTAATGCGTCGAGGCAGTCACGCACCGGTACGGAGCGGATAACATTCAGCGCTTTTACATGGAGAGGCACGATAAATGGCAATACATACCGTAGCCCAAGGCGAGACCCTGTTGCGTATAGCGAAACACTATGGCTTGGCCAGTGCCGCGGCGCTGTATGATCACCCCAGTAATGAACGGTTCAGGGCGCAGCGACCCAATCCGGATCTGATTTATCCAGGCGATAAAATCATCATTCCAGACCCGAATGAAACTCCGGCGAAACTGGGTGTAACCAATCGCAACAGCGTATTTGTAAAAAGCTCGTCAGCAGAATATTTACGGATGCGGCTGCAGGGGTGCCAGGGGGCAAGGGCGGAACTTGATGTGAATGGTCAATCGCTGGAAAGCACGGTGGCCGATTCGGGCTTGTTGGAATTCGAATTACCCGAGAATGCTGGTACCAGTGCCACGCTACAACTCTATTTGACTGGGGAGGCCCAGCAACCCACACACACATTTCGGTTGCGCCTCGCGTATTTGGACCCGGTGGAGACATTGAGCGGCATTCAAGCGCGCTGCAATAACTTGGGGTATGACTGCGGTGTCGTGGATGGAGTCATGGGTTCAAAGACCCGTGATGGGGTCAAACAGTTCCAGGCAAGTTTCGGCTTGGCGCAGGATGGCGACCCAGGGCCGCAAACACAGAAAAAATTGCAAGAAGCTTACGGAAGTTGAGCAACCCATGGCGGGGGCCAGGGGCTTTGTTGTTCAAACGAATACGACCAAGGGATCTTAAAAGGCAGGAATATGACTGAGACTCTTCAAGCCGAGGAACCCATTGAGAAGGAAATGGATGTCGCTCTCAATAGCACCAATACATTGGCCCTCACGGGTGACCATATTGTGGGCCTGGCCGGTAACAGCGAGCGCGAACCCACAGGAACGCTCGTTGTGGCCCTGGAAGGGCAAGAGCACGCACCCAAAACCAAGATACCAATGTCGAACGCCCAGCCTCTGGAGCACGAAAACCCGTTGTTCGCCGGCAATCGACAATTGGCGATTCCCGGCCTGAACACGGCGTTTCAATACCGGTTACATTTGGAGATCGACCCGAATTACCTCGTCCCCGTTCATTGTGAACATGGAATTACCGGTCGTCCCGGCGCCTCGGCGGAGGTTTTCTCCGCGCCAACCTGGTTCGTGCCCCTACTGCCGCGTATGTATCTCGATAATGAATTGGACGTCAACCGGGAGGAAAGCCTGGGAACTCCGTCCTCGGGCTTCCTTTATATCTTCATCGATGGCTATTTGTGGCGTGAAATCGGCGTTCAAGCCAATGAAGATCAAACCAACTATCAACTCAAAGAGATCAACCTGGACGTGTGCTGGGGCTTGAACAATCGTGATGTTGCCATCGACCTGGATGATGACGCCATCCTGGTGCCACAGGTCATTAACGGCAAGAGTCTTGACGACGTCCGAATCGCTCATAGCCAGGTGCAATGGAGTTGGCGGCAAGTCGAAGCCATGGGCGGCCTCCACCCGACCGACAACCGGGTGAGGAATCGAGAGCAGCCCATCGCCAACCAGCGACGGGCCAAGTCCCAGGGACTGCGGACCATGACGAGGTTGCGGAACGAACGGACCCAGCCGCTCACTCAACTGCTGCCCTGGTTTGGGGATCAAGTCGACCACTATCGAACAGAGCAGGATGCTTCACATCCGAATCACCATCTGCCGCAATTCCCGCTGCTGAACCCGTTGGCCATCGCCCTGCGCCACACCGCCCTGTGTTTGGAGGCCCTCAAGGACCTGCAGACGGCTTATGACGAGGTGCGCGAGAACAACCCACATCATGCTTCCGGCGAGGTGATCCACCGGCTCATTTTCGACCCGACCTTATGGCAAATGGAAGGGGAAGAGCAGTGGGCCGCCCTGGAACAGGAAATGACCGAGCCCTTCGACGGCCGGTTCCCCCACCTATACGAATACAGAGCCTATCTGGAACGGCAGGATCCGAATTGGCGGCAATCCAACGACATCAACGATAAAATCCGCCAATACATTGCCGTGTCCCGCTGGCGGCGCACTCGAACCTATAAGCGAGACGACAACGGTGCGGAATTTCTGCGTGATCTTCGCGAACGCTTGGACGAACGCAAGCTCAGTCGAAGCTTGTTCCCCGGCAAGGTCAAAGAAGCGATCGCAACGCTCGACGCCGCCCGCAAACGGCACTTCGAATGGTTGGACGACAAAGCCAATGGCCTGCGCAACCGTACCCGGCTGGGTGACCAGAGCATTCCCCTGCACAGCGCTCTGGCGGACTACGCCAACCTGGACCCGGACAGTGACGACAACAACTGGCTGGAATTCCTGTTTGTCTGGCTGGTCCTGATCACACCGCTACACGGCCGCAAGACCACCATCAGCGACCTCTATGGCTTTATGGACACGCGTCGCGCATCCGCGCATTTAAACCCGGAGGACGTTGGCCGCCAATGGATCGATCAAGTACTCGACCAGCCCTCCCATCCTATTCACAGAATGTTGTTTCCGAGTGCGCAGGATATCGACATCACCAAGCCGTACTACAAGCCGGACGACATGCCCAACAGCCACTTCATAGGCAGTGGTCGGTTCAACACCCGCGATTTCGCTCGGGCGGTCGCGAGAGCGGTCGCCAAGGGCGAGACGCAGGGCGCTGGCCCGGGACCTCTGTCCGAAGAGGACAGTGCGGAGGTAGCCGATAATGTTCAAAACAGCGATGCGGCGCATTCCGCCGTGGGTGCCGAACTGTTCAGCAAAGAGCAAAAAGAGCTGGCACTACCTCTGAGAGTGTTGGATGACTTCTTCGGCTGGGCCAATGACTTACTCAGTGCCGATAATCCAGACTCCGCCCGGGGCAAGCAGCGCATGGCGATCTACGTCCGTTTGGGCCAGGCATCCCTACTGCCCAGCCTGAAAGGGATGCATATGGTGCCCAAGGGTGGCCAGGTCGATACCGAAAAATTCGTCGTGTTGGGCGCCAACAGTGTTCGACAGCAACAACTGGCCAGCAAGGCCGCCACCCAGCACCGGGTCGATCAGTTCCACGCCGAGGCTCAAGGCACGGGAACCTACACTGACGTATACGACGGCAATACCGGACAAAAAATCGGCAGTACATTGATCAGCCAGGAAATGAACTGGTATAAAGGCGTCACCCCGCCAACGCCGGGAGAGGCCTTCGACGCCCACGCGCTGTGGACGAAGACCGGATCCGACCGGGGAAGAGGGCTCACCCGCATTACCGCCGAAGTGGATGTGATCGCCGTGGACAAGGCCGACTACTGGGGTGTGGAGAAGGCGAAGCTGGCGGCAGCGAATGACAATATCGCACTTGGTAGCGACGGGCACCTGTACAAGGGTGGGATCATGGGTGCGCGTGGCTTAAATGCGGTGTTGTCGTTGATTATGTTGCGATATGAAGCCATGACCTTAATGGGCATCGCAGGTGGGTCGTTGAATGATCGCTCGACGTTCCAGCAACAGGTAGCACTATATACAGCAGTTGCTTCTTTGATTGCAGCTACCGGTGACGCATCAATTGCTACCGCAACATTAATAGGGAAAGATGACGTAGCGAAAAGGCTGAGACAGCTTTCCTTTGGCAGTTGGAGGCGCGCTTCAGGTGGTGTTATCGATCTTAGGGTATTCAAGACGTTGGGGACGATTGTTTCAGGTGTGACCAGCATTCTGACCGCGGTTGACGCCATGGAACACTATAAGCGCAAAGATCATGATGCCGCCGTTGCTCTTGGGTTGAGTGCGGTGACGGGTGGAGCAATGGCCGTTATTGGGGCAGGAGTGTTGCTGAAGTTTGGTTGGGCAGCGGCCGTTCCTAACCCCGTTGTTTGGGCGCTTCTCGCGTTTTCCATTGGTTTTGCCGTTTTAGCGCACTATTGGCGTGACAAACCGCTACCGGATTGGGTTTCACACGGACCCTATGGTGAGGAGGCATTCGAAGGTACGTATGCAGTATGGCGCGATAACCCGGAGGACTGTTACCAAGCCTTGATGAGTCAGTTGGTTATGCCAGCACTGGCCCTCGAAGAGGGGTATGACGAGAAGACCAGCCAGGATGCATTGATAGTAACAATGACGGTCCCTTTGTTTGCGCCGGAAGCGGACAAGCTGTGTATTCATACCACAGTGGAATGCTGGTTAGCCCGCCATGAGCCAGGGGCGCGCTATCTAAGTGGCTCGTCTCATGAAGATGAACGGTTCGTAAAACCTTACCGAATTGAGCAGGTTCACAACGAAGAACGTACCCGGATAGAGAGAATCCAGTATTTCTACTCGATGCCAGAGTTCACCGGAAATTATAACCGGATGAATGTGACGTTTCGCAGCCGAGGGCAAATTCAGGCCGGGGATATCGTATTGCCCGCCCCCTATAAACCGGGTTTGTATGATGATATGCCGGAAAACACCCCGGTCGAAGTGGATGAGGATCAATTGAACTGGGTGCATACGGATTCCTTTGCAAAGACATTGAGTCGATGATGGACATGGCATTGAACAACAATAATTATTACGCGGATACAGCTTATGACAGCCGAAAGGACTGCCAACGAATAGAAGCCAGCGAGAACCGCTGGACACCCAATAAGATGAATGGGCATTTGCTGAAGTGGGGTGTCGACTTTGGTGTATTCATGGCGGCCTCTGAAGATACCCCAGAGAGGTTTAATAAGCATAAGAAGAAAATTAGTGGTCTAAACTATGAAGAACGTAGTCCTTATCATGGTTTGTTGGATTCGAGAAAGGACGATGGGAAGTTGAATTTGTTAAACCATGATCATATGGTAGCCCTGTCACCTCAGAGCTGGGCTATGGTTGTTGGTTATATATTTATTGCTTCTAGGTTCTTTTTATTTATAACGCCCATAGTTCTGTTGATTATGTTGTTGCAAAAAGGTAGTTGGTCTGTTTTGTTAGATCTGGAAGTATTTTTGTTACCTTTTATCTTCTCATGTCTAACATTTTTCTCTTGGTTAGCATTAAAAAAAGATTGGGTGAATTTTAAAATACGAGCGATATTATTTCGGTCTACAGGATTGGTCTATGTGTTCCCTCATAAAGGTGGGGCGGCTGAGATTCATCCATTTACAGAATTTGACGGATTTATTAATTCATCCGCAGCCGGAAGCCGGGCGGGTGTGCTGACCTATACCTTGGAGATTACGCATCGCCAGAATAGGGAGCTAAGGATTCCCATAGGTTTTGAAAGCTACAACAAATCCGAAATTTTCATGAAGTGGGAAATGATTCAACAATTCATGGATGTCTCCAAGCCTTTGCCTGATGTCCCGGAATTGGAACCATTTCGTCACTTGGACCCCGTCACGGCGGAGTGGGACAAGCAGCACAATCGCCCACCGGATTTGTACGAGAAAATGTCGGATCAGGCCTTTTCCAAGTATCGCGAAAAGTTGGTTTGGAACTATGAAAAGGGCTTCCGCTGGGGCAGCGACCGGTGGGTTTCGGAATCCGAGGGCTGGGAGCCCCCGCCTGAGGAATGGTGGCTGGTTCCCATTAAAGGCGAGTTGAACACTTCAAAGGCATAGTGCAGGGCCAGTTTTACTGGTCCGGCATAAAAATCAACGCTCATGGAGCCGCGGTGCAACCTCATAGTGTGCAACCGCCGGCCTCATCTAAAAAAATATTCTGGATTTTTCTTCCACCCTATTATGAGACCATTAATAATTCCTCAACGCCTTGAAAAGTATGCATAGAGGTTCCCTGTGTCAATACAGTATTTCCCTTTCGCGCCGACTTGCTAGTACCCCGCACCCAGTCTGAAAGGAACAAATTCGATTAATTGATGTCCCTACCGATACAACGACTTCACCCTTATCCAACTAAACGGCTAGTGCTTGAAACCGCGTGACTCTTTTTCTTGAGCGTGGTGGACTTGCTCTAAGATCTGATTGTATTTTGCCTCAGCATGCGCCAGTGCCATTTCGGCATGGCCCCCTGCATGGCCATTCCGTGCAGTCCTCAGCAAGTGATCCCACTTATTGACTTCTTGTTTGGCTAGCTCCAATTGCTTTTCAAGGTCTTCCATAAGGTTTATCCCTTCGCTTTTTATATCAGCTTTTAACTGATTTGTAAGACGATTTTTCCTAATCAAAACGACACTCTCAGACTTCCTTAGTGTAGTAATATTCACCATGAGTTATAGTGGTTTCTGGTGTAAGGTAAGGGACTGATGCAGTGGTTCTATAATCCTAGGCACCCAGAAAGAGTAGTATAGCTTCCTCTGTTTCAATACTCATTAATCTACCAAGATACCGCACGTAAAACATTGTACCTCCAGCGGGGTATTTGGCAAGAAGGGGCTAGGCTAAAGCCATGAGAATTCTCACTCTTCTAAAACAAAACAACAACATTCCAAATTGATCAATTTTTGACTCCATCGCATACTTCTGTATCATAATGCGCGGTCGAACGGTTAATGTGAACGCCTTCACAAAAATAGTATCGACCAGTCAACAGCGCGCACAACCTAACGTAAACAACCATCTGGTCCAGCAAGGAGATGCTGATATGGATACTCAATCCGTCCTTCCACTCAAGGAACTGACCGTGCTTCAGAAGGTCACCCTGCAACGCCTGTATAAGCGCGAAGCCGAAGGTGAACAACTGGAGCCGAATATTCAGTTTTTGTTGGAAGCTTACCGATCAGAATGGCAGTTTGAAGCCCAAAAGGCTCGTCGGTTTTGGCCAATGACGTTGATGCTTGGGCTGGCTGTCTATGGTTGCATGTTGTTCTATACCTTTGCGCCGGAAATCCCCTTTCTTTGGCAGTAAAAGGGCCTTGGGGTCTGGGTTTTACCGGGCCGTAAGTCGACAATGATGTAACCCCAAAACAAAAACGGCTCCCTTATGGGAGCCGTTTGCTTTCCGCATTCGCATCAGCGCGATGAATTGATCAGGGCGCGCAGACTTTCGATCCTTTCTGAACCAGCGGCCGGTCGTAGAAGCGTTGGGTGTAAGCCATTACATTCTTGAATTGATCGGTACCCAGGGTTTCGTGGCCATCGTAGAAGTCAATGCATTTAACCCAGGGGGCGATGGCCATGTCCGCAATGGTCAATTCATCACCCATGATCCATTCACGACCTTCCAGCCGTTTATCCAGCACACCCAGTAGGCGTTGGGTTTCCTTGGTATAGCGTTCCACCCCGTAGCTGTCGGTGGTTTTGTCGGCGGCGAATTTATAAAAGTGGCCGAACTGGCCGAACATCGGGCCGACGTGTCCCATCTGGAAGAACAACCATTGCAGGGTTTCCCAGCGACGGGTTTCATCCTTGGGCAGAAATTGCCCGGATTTGTCGGCCAAGTACATCAGGATGGCGCCGGACTCCATCAGCGCGAATCGTTCACCGCCCGGGCCATTCGGATCGATGATGGTCGGGATCTTGTTGTTGGGGTTGATCTTGAGGTAGTCCTCATCGAACTGATGGTTCTGACCGATGTGAACCAGATGGGCTTCATACGGAATGCCGGCCTCTTCGAGCATGATGCTCACTTTTTGACCATTGGGTGTGGCCATGGAATACAGTTGCAGGATGTCCGGGTTCTCGACGGGCCAGCGTTTCGGGAATTCGATCATGGGGTGCTCCGTTAAACAGTAACATCCAATAGATGGATGCGTTTTCACCGGTTAAAAGGGCCAGCCCGGCCAGGAATCCTGATCATCAGCTTCAAGTCCTTTGAATAAACTCGGGTTAACTCGCGTGGCCGTTGAATTCCGGGCGTTGCAGTCGGTCGATCTCCCAGACGATGCGGGCGGCCAGCTTGGCGGTCCGGTCTTGCAGGTCGTAGCGCGGGTTCAGTTCCGCGACATCGCTGATCAGCCATTTGCAGTGTGCGTACTGACAGCAGCGCTGAATCTCCGACAGGCAGTGAAACAGGAAACCCGGTTGAATCCCCAGAGCCGAAGGCGCGCTGACGCCGGGGGCAACGGAGGCGGGCAGGGCGTCCAAGCAGATGGTGACGTAGAGGTAATCCAGTTCTCCGATGAAGCGACGGATAAAGGGGTTGGCGTGTACGTCCAGACAGTCGAGGTCGCGCAGGTAACGCACCCGGTTGTCGTGCGCGAACTGGAACAGGGCTTCGGTATTGGAAGCGTCGCTGATGCCGATGCACGCATAGTGGAAGGGCTGTCCATGATCCCGGCACCAGTCCGCGACCTGTCGAAACGGTGTGCCGGAGGTGCCCTTGGGGTTGGGTTTGCGCAAGTCGAAGTGGGCGTCGAAGTTGATGATGCCGACGCGGGCGTCCGGGTCGTGCCGGTCGAGCCACCGGCGCATGCCCTGGAAACCGGCCCAGCCGATCTCGTGCCCGCCACCGAGGCCGATAACGAAATGTCCGTCATCCAGTCGTTGCCCGACGCGTTCCGCATAGGCGCTCTGGGCCGCATCCAGGTCGTCTCCGGTTCGAACCGTGCCGTCGTCATAGACGGCGTGATCGTTATGGGCGGCCAGGTTGGCCAGTGCCGAACGCAGTACACCGGGGCCTTCGGCCGCGCCGGGACGACCCTGGTTCAGTTTTACGCCGAGATCGGACGCGAACCCCAACAGACAAACCCCGGGCCGGTCGGTCCGGGGAGCCTGGATGATCTGATGCCAGCGGTGACCGGCGGCCCCGTCTTCCTCGTCGATCCGGCCCTGCCAGGCATTCAGATCCGCTGCTTCCCACATGGACGCCTCCACTTCAGTTACGCCTCAGTTATAAAAGAGGGTGTTTTAGGTTATCGTTCCGGGGCATGTGAACGCTACCCCGAATTTTTGACTGATTGACGACCTGTGACCGACCGACAACCTCGATATCTGCAAATCAAACAGCATCTGCTGGATAAAATTCAATCCGGTGAGTTTGCCTCGCACCACCAGATTCCGCCGGAAGAACAACTGGCCGAACAATTCGGTGTCAGCCGGATGACGGCCAACAAAGCCATCCGCGACCTGGTTCAGGAGGGCTACCTGGTCCGCCAGGCTGGCCTCGGCACCTTCGTGACCGACCGCAAGGCCGAATCCCCCCTGACCGATGTCCGCAATATCGCCGACGAAGTGCGCCAGCGGGGTCACCATTATGCCAACGAGGTGTTGCGCAGCGAGGCGATCACGGCCGACGACGAGGTCGCGTTGCGCCTAGGTGTCCGTGTCGGCACCCGGGTGTTCCATACCCTGATCATCCATCTGGAAAACGATACGCCCATTCAATTGGAAGACCGTTACGTCAACCCCAAATGGGTGCCGGACTACCTGGAGGCGGACTTCAGCCGGCATACGCCGAATGAAGTCCTGGTCGCCAGCAGCCCGATTTCCGACCTGGAACACATCGTCGAGGCGGTTCTGCCGGATGCGCGCACAGCCGAATGGCTGCGCATGGCCACGGACCAACCCTGTCTCAGCGTCACCCGACGGACCTGGTCGAACGAGCATTTGATCAGCTATGCCCGACTGGTACACCCGGGGGACCGCTACAAGCTCCGGTCCGCCTCGATTCACCCCAGTCGCTAGCCGACCAGCCAGGCGGCCAAATAGCCCGCCGGTACCGCCAGCATGAGGCTCAGGATCACGCGAATCAGCCAGATCAATACGATGCGGCCCACCCCCAGCGGAATCCGCGTGGACAGGATGCAGGGAATCGAGGCCGAAAAGAACAGAACTCCGGACACCGACACCACACCGGCCGCAAACCGCGCCGGCAGACCGGCTTCGGTCATCAACAAGGCCGGCAGGAACATCTCGGCCAGACCCGCCGCCGACGCGCGCGCCAGTTCCATCGCCTCCGGCAAGCCCCAGACGGCGATGAACGGATAGAACACCAGCCCCAGCCAATCGAACACCGGCGTGTACTTGGCCACGACCAGACCGATCAACCCGACGGACATGATGGACGGCAGGATACTGATGGCCATCAGCACCCCTTCGCGGACATTGGTCGCCACGCCCTTGAACAACGGCGGCGCCTCGGAGGCGGCATCCAGACCCGCTTGCCAGGCCGTGCGCAGCCGTGTGCCTTTGGCGACCTCGGGCTCGGAATGCAAGCTGGAGTCGTCCATCGCACGCAGCGGGGGAATGCGAACGGTCAGCGCCGTAACGGTGAAGGTGATCAACAGCGTCAGCCAGAAATAGAGATTCCACAGCGACATCAAGTCCAGCGTGCGCGCTACAATGATCATGAAAGTCGCCGACACCGTGGAAAAGCCGGTCGCGATGATGGCGGCTTCTTTCGCTGAATACTGCCCCGCCGTGTACACCCGGTTGGTGATCAGCAAACCGATCGAATAGCTGCCGACAAAGGACGCCACGGCATCGATGGCGGACCGTCCCGGCGTCTTCCAGACCGGCCGCATCAGCGGCTGAAACAGCACGCCCACCAGCGGCATCAGGCCGTATCCGATCAGCAACGCCAGGAACACAGCGCCCACTGGCACTATCAGACCCACCGAAATCACCAGCTTGTTGTACAGAAACGGCAGCATGTCCGGCTCGTGCAGCAGCGCCGGCCCCCAGCCGCTGATCGCCATGACTGCCGCCACCACGCCGAGCAGCTTGAGACCGGTGAACACCTTCTCCGTCGTATTACGCCGCCATTGACCGGTCGCCAGCGGATAAATCGCACCGGCCACGATCATGCCGAGCGCATACCAACCGGCACCGGCGCCCAACAGAGTGCGCAGGGCACCGACGATGTGGTCCAGCGGAATCGTGGTCTTGTCGCCAATGGGGATGGGTGTGAAAAAGATAAAGAGCCCGAGCAGGCTGGGCAGGATGAGCTTCAGGGCCAGTGGCCAGGCGGGCTGGTTCCGGGTCGTCGCAGACTGGGTCATGGTGAACCTCTCAGTTTTGTGATTGTTGTAGTTGGCATGCCGTTTTAAATGTATATACAAATTGCACAGTGCCTGTCAACGACCTCTGTGTACCCCTCTGTAACCGAACACCGACCCATTTCGGTCCATCATACCTACATCCGGCGATGGCAGTCGTTGTCGTGAATGACCCGGACAACCAATAACAGCCTTTTACAATTCCCGGGTTGACATCGACGGGTTTCTGATCAAATGTATATACAAATGATCGGAGGAGGCCATCCAATGCCCCAGTCCCATCCAAACCGACAACTCTGGCGCGACGTCACCCTATTCGACGGCGAGCGTACCTACGACGCCCCCATGGCTGTCATCACCGACAACGACCGTATCGAACGTGTCTGCCGGATGAATGAACTGAGCGACGCCGACATCGCGGACCTGCCGGTGGCCGGGCAGGGCGGTGTGCTGACCCCCGGCCTGATCGACTGCCATACCCACCTGGTCTTCGGCGGCCAACGCGCCGGCGAATTCGAACAACGCCTCGAAGGCGCCAGCTACGCCGACATCGCCGCGCAGGGCGGCGGCATCATCAGCACCGTGCGCGCCACCCGCGAGGCCAGCGAGGACGACCTCTACACCAGCGCCGCCAAACGCCTGCAAGGCCTGATGGCCGACGGCGTCACCACCGTCGAAATCAAATCCGGCTACGGCCTCACCACCGAACACGAAGCCAAAATGCTCCGCGTCGCCCGCCGCCTCGGCGAGCAATACCCGGTGCGCGTCGTCACCACCTTCCTCGGTGCCCACGCCCTGCCACCGGAATACAAAGACCGCAAAGACGACTATATCGACCTCGTCTGCAACGACATGATCCCCTCCATCGCGGATCAGGGCTTGGCCGACGCCGTCGACGTCTTCTGCGAAGGCATCGCCTTCAACCTCGACCAGACCGAACGCGTCTTCCAGGCCGCCCACAAACACGGCCTGCCGATCAAGGGCCACGTCGAGCAACTCTCACACCTCGGCGGCGCCAGCCTCGCAGCGAAATACAACGCCCTTTCCGTCGACCACATTGAGTGGCTCACCGAAGACGACGTCCAGGCCATCGCCGAATCCGGCACCGTCGCCACCCTGCTGCCCGGCGCCTTCTACACCCTGCGAGACACCCAAGTACCCCCCATCGACGCCCTGCGCCGGGCCCGGGTCCCCATGGCCATCGCCACCGACGGCAACCCAGGATCATCGCCCATCTTCCAGCTCACCCTCATACTCAACATGGCCTGCACCCTGTTCCGCCTCACCCCGACCGAAGCCTTACAGGGCGTCACCGCCAACGCCGCAAGAGCACTCGGCCTGAGCGAACAGCTGGGCAGCATCCAACCCGGGCAGCGAGCCGATTTTTGCATATGGGATATCGAACAACCGGCGGAACTGGCCTACGCCATCGCCCCCGGTCGGCTGCGCCAACGCGTTTTTGATGGAGTTATCACGCATGCCAACGATCAATAGTGGACCGAAATGAAAGCACAACTACTCGAAGGTCGTCCGAGAATAGTCGGTAGGTTGGATCGGTACGTCTGGTCCGGCACTCCGGTTTCGGTAGCCGAAGGCGTAATCCAACACGATCAGTCCGCGTAGGGCTGGGAGCCACAATTGCGAACGTTGGATTACGCCTGCGGCTAATCCAACCTACGAAACAACAGCACCAGCAAGGATGCACAAAGAAGAGAGATCAAATTAATAACGTAGCACGAACGTTAGCGACGGGTGCCGGGGGTTCCCGGCCGGGGATGTGCGCAGCATGGATGCTGCGGTCAAGCCCCCAAGGATGGGTTGAGTGGGCGGCACCCCGCGCGACCCCGGATGGGAATCCCCGGCAACCGGCGCGGATTTAAAGCACCCAATTGAATTAAGCCAAATCAACCCCTTGGCACTGAACCAGACAAACCGGAGACCAGACAATGACTGACACAGACCGCAACGACCCGACCCGTATCATCCGCGCCAAGCACGGCACCGAACTGACCGCCAAAAGCTGGCTCACCGAAGCCCCCCTGCGGATGCTCATGAACAACCTCGACCCCGAGGTCGCCGAACACCCCGAATCCCTCGTGGTGTATGGCGGCATCGGCCGGGCCGCCCGCAACTGGACCTGCTACGACGCCATTGTCGACACCCTCACCCGCCTCGAAGACGACGAAACCCTCCTCGTCCAGAGCGGCAAACCTGTCGGCGTCTTCAAAACCCACGCGGATGCCCCGCGCGTACTCATCGCCAACTCCAACCTCGTCCCGCACTGGGCCAACTGGGATCACTTCAACGAACTCGACCGCCAGGGCCTGATGATGTACGGCCAGATGACCGCCGGCTCCTGGATCTACATCGGCTCCCAGGGCATCGTCCAGGGCACCTACGAAACCTTCGTCAGCGTCGCCCGACAGCACTTCGACGGCGACGCCTCCGGCAAATGGATCCTCACCGGCGGTCTCGGCGGCATGGGCGGCGCCCAGCCACTGGCCGCCACCATGGCCGGCTTCTCCATGGTCGCCGTCGAAGTTGACGAATCGCGCATCGACTTCCGCATCCGCACTGGCTATCTCGATCGCAAAGCCACCAGCCTCGACGAAGCCCTGACCATGATCGACGACGCCAAAGCCAAGGGCGAAGCCGTCTCCATTGGCCTGCTCGCCAACGCCGCCGACGTCTTCCCCGAACTGTTCAAGCGCGGCGTCACACCGGACGTCGTCACTGACCAGACCAGCGCCCATGACCCGCTGAACGGCTATCTGCCCCAGGGCTGGACACTGGAACAGGCCGTCGAGCGCCGCAAAACCGATGCCGCAGGTGTGGTTCAAGCCGCCAAAGAGAGCATGGGCGTGCAGGTCCAGGCCATGCTCGACCTGCAAAGTGCCGGTGCCGCCACGCTCGACTACGGCAACAACATCCGCCAGATGGCCCAGGAAGTCGGCGTCCAGAACGCTTTCGACTTTCCCGGTTTCGTCCCGGCCTACATCCGTCCGTTGTTCTGCCAGGGCATCGGCCCGTTCCGCTGGGCCGCCCTGTCCGGCGACCCGGAAGACATCTACAAGACCGACGCCAAGGTCAAGGAACTGATCCCGGACGACCCGCACCTGCACAACTGGCTCGACATGGCGCGCGAGCGCATCCAGTTCCAGGGCCTGCCGGCGCGCATCTGCTGGGTCGGTTTGAAAGACCGTGCCCGCCTGGGTCTCGCTTTCAACGAAATGGTCGCCAACGGCGAACTCAAAGCCCCGGTCGTTATCGGCCGCGACCACCTGGACAGCGGCTCCGTCGCCTCGCCGAACCGCGAAACCGAAGGCATGCAGGACGGCTCCGATGCCGTCTCCGACTGGCCGCTGCTGAACGCCCTGCTCAACACGGCCGGCGGCGCCACCTGGGTCAGCCTGCACCACGGCGGCGGCGTCGGCATGGGCTTCAGTCAGCATGCCGGTGTCGTCATCGTCTGCGACGGCACCGAGGCCGCGCGCAAACGCATCGAACGCGTTCTGCACAACGACCCGGCCACCGGCGTCATGCGTCACGCCGATGCCGGTTACGACATTGCTATTCGCTGCGCGGAAGAGAACAATCTCGACCTGCCGATGCTCAACCGGGAGAAGAAATAATGACGGACACACTGACGATACAACCGGGCCAGTTGACCCTGGGAGACCTACGCCGGGTGCGTCAGGGCTCGGTCCGCGTCGAACTGGATCCGGCCTGTTTTCCGGGTATGGACCGATCGGCCGAGACCGTCAGCCGCGTGCTGGCCGAAGGCCGCACCGTCTACGGCATCAACACCGGCTTTGGCCTTCTGGCTAACACCCGGATCGCGCCCGAGGAACTCGAAACCCTGCAGCGCAGCATCGTCCTGTCGCACGCGGCCGGCATCGGTGAATTCATGAAACCGGCGACCGTACGGTTGCTGATGGTGCTGAAGGTCAACTCCCTGGCGCGCGGCTATTCCGGAATTCGCCGCGAGGTCGTGCAGCGTCTGGTGGAACTGGTCAACGCCGGGATATACCCGGCTATTCCGCAAAAAGGCTCGGTCGGCGCATCCGGCGACCTGGCGCCGTTGGCGCACATGAGCGCCGTCCTGCTGGGCGAGGGCGAAGCCTTCCTTGGCGGCGAGCGCGTTCCCGCCTCCGAAGCCCTGGCCCATCTTGGTGTCGAACCCATCACCCTGGCGCCAAAAGAAGGCCTCGCGCTGTTGAACGGCACCCAGGCCTCGACCGCCTTCGCGCTTGAAGGCCTGTTCGACGCCGAAAACGCCCTGACCTCGGCCCTGCTGATCGGCGCCATGTCCGTCGACGCCGCCATGGGCTCGCGCAAACCTTTCGACGCGCGCATCCACGACGTGCGCGGCCACAAGGCCCAGATCGAAATGGCGCGCCGCTACCGCGAGGTCCTCGGCGAATCCGAGATCGAACACGAGCACGAACACTGCGCCAAAGTGCAGGACCCGTACTCCCTGCGCTGCCAGCCGCAGGTCATGGGCGCCTGCCTGCAACAGATCGAATACGCCGCCGGCGTGCTGGAAACCGAAGCCAACGGCGTCTCCGACAACCCCCTGGTGTTTGCCGAGGAAAACGACATCCTCTCCGGCGGCAACTTCCACGCCGAACCGGTCGCCATGGTCGCTGACATGCTCGCCATCGCCCTGGCCGAGATTGGCTCACTGTCCGAACGCCGCATGGCCCTGTTGATCGACAGCAACCTCAGCGGCTTGCCTCCTTTCCTGGTCGAAAACGGCGGCGTCAACTCCGGCTTCATGCTGGCCCAGGTCACCTCCGCCGCGCTCGCCAGCGAAAACAAAACCCTGGCCCACCCGGCCTCCATCGACTCGCTGCCGACCTCCGCCAACCAGGAAGACCACGTCTCCATGGCCACCTTCGCCGGCCGCCGACTGGCCGACATCTACGAAAACGTCGAAGGCATCCTCGCCATCGAATGGCTCGCCGCCGCCCAGGGGCTCGACTTCCGCGCACCGAACAAAAGCAGCGACGTCCTCGAGAGCGCCAAATCGGTGCTGCGCGGTCAGGTCCCGTTCTACGACAAGGACCGGTACTTCGCGCCGGATATTCAGAAAGCGGCCGGGTTGATCCGGGAACGGAAACTCTCCGAGTTGGTCCCGTTTTTCCTGTGAGCAGTTTGTAGGGCAGAAGAGCGACAGCGTTATCTGCCGTGGAAAGTATACAGAGCCAGTGGTTGAGCCACTGGCACCGCCTTCTCCCCCGGCAGATAACGCTGTCGCTCTTCTGCCCTACTGTCGTCCGTCAGAATTTACATCGCCAACCCGCACTCTTGATTGGAACCCCTTCCAACCCCGGACTAACCTTTGCTTATCAACACGTATCCATTGTCGTGTGTTGTTAAGGAGGTTTGCATGTCCAACAGTCGTTTCAGTTCCGTCTTGAATGAATGGGAAGAAAAGCGCCAGCAGGCTCGGGAGTTGGTGTCCACACCCGTCAGCCTCAGCAAAACGGATTTGGCCAAACTGGAAGCGCTGGCTGAGGTGTATGAACAGCCGGTCGAGACGGTGATGGCCGACCTGTTGCACACGGCTCTGCAGGAAGTGGAATCCAGCATCCCCTACGTCCCCGGGTCCAAGATCATCCGCATCGAGGACGGCGATCCGTGTTACGAGGATGAAGGCAAAATGCCGGACTATCTCGAAGCGCGTCAGCGGATTACACGGTCTCAAAGTTGAGCTGGAAAGCTGCACGAGAGAAGTCGGGTAGGGTGGGCATTGCCCACCAGTTCGTAGTATGCATCACGCGATCTACGGTCAAGCTTGGTGAAAATCCGGAGTTTAGGTATGTGTCCATGGTGGGCAGTGCCCACCCTACGAGACTTTTATTGGGTCACAAGTAGGCCTGGCTCCACAATTGGCTAGCGTCGGGTGCCGGGTGTTCCTATTCGGGGCGGTCCGACGCTTCGGTGTCGGCAGCCATGCATGGCTGCCGTCAAGCCCCCATGGATGGGTTCATGGCGAGCGATGTGTCGCACCACCCGATTAGGTCTACCTGGTCGCCGGTGCGGGTTTTACCACCGAGCCACACATTGGGTATCACTCTGAAACCGGTTACAATTCCGCCATCAACTGGATAGGAGTAGCGCCGTGTTTGACCCTCAAGCCGTATTGGACCAACTCACCCGGGACGAAAAAGTCCGCCTGCTGTGCGGCGCCGATGCCTGGCACCTGCACGGTATCGAACGACTGAACATCCCCGAGGTCACCCTGACCGACGGTCCCCACGGCGTCCGCCTCAGCGACTCTCAGGCCCTCGATGGCAGTGCCCGGCCAGCCACCGTCTTCCCCGTCGAAGCCGCCATGGCAGCCACCTGGAACCCGGACCTGATCGAACAGGCCGCCGCCGCCATGGGCGACGAATGCCAATCCATGGGCGTCTCCGTCCTGCTCGGCCCCGGTTTGAACGGCAAACGCACCCCCTTGGGCGGGCGTAACTTCGAATACTTCTCCGAAGACCCCTTTCTCACCGGCGCCATGGCCACCGCCTTTGTCCGGGGCCTGCAATCGCGCGGCGTCGGCGCCTGCATCAAACACTTCGCCGGTAACGAGCAGGAAACCCGCCGTTTCCTGATCAACGCCGAGATCGATGAGCGCACTCTGCAGGAGCTTTACGTCGAACCCTTCGCCAAGGCGATTCGCGAAGCCAGACCTTGGACCGTCATGGGGGCCTACAATGCCGTCAACGGCGTGCACGCCTGCCAGTCCCCGGACTTGCTGCACCGCATCCTGCGCGACCAGTTGCAGTTCGACGGCCTGGTCATGTCCGACTGGGTCGCCGTGAAAGACAAGGTCAGCGCCCACGCCAACGGCCTCGACCTGGAAATGCCCGGACCGGGCCTGCGCGACCAGGAGCTGATCGCTGCCCTGGACAGCGGCCTGATGACAGAAGTCGCATTGAACGAACGGGCCCTGAATGTACTGAAACTGATTCAGCGCTGCGTTGAAGAACGTCGCGACGCCCACCCGGATTGGGATCGCCACCACGAACTGGCGGTCCGGGTCGCGACCGAGAGCATGGTCCTGCTCAAGAACGACAACAGCCTGTTGCCGCTGTCCACTGAAGAATCCGTCGGCGTCATCGGTGAATTCGCCCATTTACCGCGTTTCCAGGGTGGCGGCAGCTCCCACATGACACCGCGCCATCTGGTCGATGCGTTCACCGCCGTGGGCGAGCGCACCACCGTCCAGTGGGCCACCGGTTATACCGGCACCGAAGTCACCGAGGAGGAACTGGGCGAAGCCGTGGCGTTGGCCGAAATCGTCGACAAGGTCGTCCTGCTGACCGGTACCACCGATTCGATGGAAAGCGAAGGGTTCGACCGGGCCGATATGAAACTGGCGCCGGATCATCTGCAGCTGATCGAGGCCGTGGCCCGGGCCAACCCCAACCTGGTGGTGGTGGTGCACAGCGGCTCGGCTGTCGAAACCCGGCAGTTCGAAGCGCACACCCCGGCCATGATTCAGGCCTGGTTGCCCGGCGAAGGCGGTGGCGAGGCATTGGCCAGGGTTCTCTTCGGCGAGGTCAGTCCGTCCGGAAAGCTCAGCGAGACCTTCCCGGTCCGGCTCGAACACAACCCGACGTATGAGACCTTTCCCGGCTCGAAAGACACGGTCCACTATTCCGAAGGGCTGTTCACGGGGTATCGCTATTACGACACCAAAACCTTGCCCGTTCAGTACCCCTTCGGACACGGCCTGAGCTACACCCGGTTCGAACTGTCGGACCTCACTTACGACGCGGAACAACGACACGCCCGGGTCAGGGTCACCAATGTCGGCGACCGGGAAGGTGCCGAGGTCGTCCAGCTCTACGTTCACGACGAAGCGAGCACTTACCGACGCCCCGAACATGAGTTGAAGGCCTGTGCGAAAGTGACGTTGGCACCGGGCGAACAGCGAGAAGTCACACTCACCCTCGATGAGCATGCCTTTGCCTACTATGTGCCCCATCTGGGTCGCTGGGCCGTTGAAAGTGGTGAATTCGAGTTGCGGGTGGGTGTCTCGTCACGCGACATCCGGCTGACCCATCGCATCGAAGTCGAATCCGACACCGAAGTGCGCATCCTGCCGACCCTCAACGATACCGTTCAGGACTGGCTGGCGGATGACCGGACTGCGGACATCCTGCAACCGATCTTCGAACGGATGAAGTTCGAACAGGACCATCCCATGTACGGCATCGCGCTCGGCTTCCCGATTCCGCAATTGTTGCAGTTCATTCCGCACATGGGGTATTCGGAGGCCGAAGCCGAGAAGGTTAAAGCCGATTTGGAAGAGGCGTGGCAGAAGTTGAACCCTGACGGCATGGAGGTTCAGATACCACAGGGGTGATGAAGGGGAGTAGGGCAGAAGAGCCCGAAGGGCGTAATCTGCCGTTAAGAATGTGCCGATGGAGCAAATTTCGGCACATTATTCTTCCAGCGGCAGATAACGCCCTTCGGGCTCTTCTGCCCTACATTTGCGGGGCTACGGCAACAACACGGTCGAGCCGGTTGTTTTGCGTGCCTCCAAATCTCGATGTGCCTGCGCGGTATCCTTCAACGCATAGGTTTGATTCACATTAATCTTCAACACACCGGACCGCACAGCCTCGAACAAACGGTTCGCTCCTTCCTCCAACAAGGCCCGCGTCGCCACGTGCGTCGCCAGGGTCGGCCGCGTCACATACAACGACCCTTTCGGCGCCAGAATAGCCGGGCTGAACGGTTCCACCGGGCCGGTGGCGTTGCCGTACGAAGCGAGTACGCCGAACGGCCGCAGTGAGTCCAGCGAGGCCTCGAAGGTGTCCTTGCCGATCGAATCGTACGCCACGGCGACGCCTTCGCCATGGGTCAGTTCCCGCACCCGTTCGGCGATGTTCTCCCGGTTGTAGTAGATGATGTGGTCGCAGCCATTTGCCTGAGCCAGTTTGGCTTTGTCTTCCGATCCGACACAGCCGATTACGGTCGCACCCAGATGCTTGGCCCATTGGCACAGCAGCAGGCCAACCCCGCCGGCGGCGGCATACACCAGAATGGTGTCGCCGGACTTCACCGGGTAGGTGCGGAATAACAGATAGTGCGCGGTCAGCCCTTTCAGCATCATCGCCGCCGCGGTTCGATCGTCGATCTCGTCCGGCAGTTTGACCAGCTTTTCGGCGTCGATCAGTCGTGCTTCGGCGTATGCACCGGGAGTCATCGGGTAGGCCACCCGGTCGCCGGCTTTCAGATGGGTGACGCCGTCACCAATGGTCTCGACGGTGCCGGCCGCTTCCATACCGAGCGTGGCGGGGTATTCCGGCATCGGGTAGAGGCCGGTGCGCATGTAGACGTCGATGTAGTTCAGGCCAACGGCGTTCTGTTTCAGCCGTACCTGGCCCGGGCCGGGTTCGCCGATGTCGACTTCGTCCCAACGGAGGTTTTCTGGTCCGCCGGGTTCGTGAATGCGAATCGCGTGTGTCATGGTTGGGCTCCTGTTCGTTAAAAATCTCGCGTGTCGATGGCGTCGTAATGGGTGGAATGCTGATCCCAGCGTTTCAATACCGCCTGGGCGACATCCGGTACATAGCAACGAGTGTAGTCTTCACCCTGGAAGTCTTTCACATTTTGCAGGGAATCGAAGGTCATGATGGTCACGAATTCGATCTCTTCACCATTGTCCTTTCGCAGTACTTCGATTTTCCGGAAGCCGGTGATCTGTTTGGCTTCGATGCCGGGAATCACCTCATTGAGCAGAACAGACTGGTATTTGTCCGCGTTGTCCCGGGTCGTCCAGCCGTGCCAGATGCGTTTGATCGCCATGCGTTCCTCCTGAGTTCGATCACGATGAAGTGGCGGCCGTTCTTTTGCGCTTGGTGTAACCGCCTTTTTTTCGACCTTTGCGCCGCCCGCCCGCTTTTCCAGTCGCCGGCAGCCCCTTCAAGCCCGAGGGAACCAGTTGCCGAAACCGGCCGGTCAGTTCCCCGAGTTCAGCTACCAGTGGTTGCATCAAATCCTCATAGCGCGCTTTCTGCCCGGCGATGTCGGCGAGCAGGGATTCCCAGCGTGCGGTGCGGTCCGGTTCGGTCAGGGCGTCCGGCAGCGCCTGGATGATGGCACGGCCGGCCTCGGTGCTGCGAATGTTCTTGGCCTCGCGTTTGAGAAACCCCCGTTTGAACAACAGCTCGATGATGCCGGCCCGGGTGGCTTCGGTGCCGAGACCGTCGGTGTCTTTGAGCACGGCTTTCAGGGCCGGGTCTTTCACGAAGCGGGCGATGCCGGTCATGGCGGCCAGGAGCGTGGCTTCGGTAAACGGCTTGGGTGGCGAGGTGTGTTTCTCGACGATCTCGCCCTGATGCGAGCGCAGTGGCTGGCCATTCTCCAACGGCGGTAGCGGTGGGGTTGGTTCTTCCTCTTTTTTGGCACGGCTGGGGTAAAGCACCTTCCAGCCCGGGTCCTGGGTCTGGCTGTCCCTGGCCTTGAAGGTGCCGCCGGCGATGGTGATGGTGGCGTCCGTCTCACGGCGAATCCAGGGTGGCATGAACTGGGTGAGATAGGCGCGGCTGACCAGCCAATAGACTTGCTTTTCCTGTGGATTCAGCCGCTGAACGACCCGCTCGGTCGGGATGATGGCGTGGTGGGCACCGACCTTGGCGTCGTTCCAGGCCTTGCTCTTGCGGCTCTGGTCCAGTGTTGGCCAGGCGGCTTCCGCGCCGGTTTCACCCAATTGCAGCAGGCTGTTTTTTACGGATGTCAGGATTTTGGGCGCCTCGGCAAAATGCTCTTGCGGCAAATGTCGGCTGTCGGAACGCGGGTAGGTGATGGCCTTGTGGGTCTCGTACAGACTCTGGCAGAGGTCCAGGACCTGTTGGGCGCCGAGACCGAATACACGGTTGGCTTCCATTTGCAGGCTGGACAACGAATGCGGTAGCGGCGGTGCTTGCCGCTTGGTCTGGCGGTTGCAGTCTTCGACCTGGGCCGGCTGGTTGGAGATGCGCTGGACGACGTTTTTCGCCAGTGGCAATGACAGGTTGCGGCGGTGTTCGTCGAGCCAGGGTTCGCAGGCTTCGCTTGGCTCCCATTTCGCCTTGAAGTGGTCGCCTTTTTCGGTTTCCAGGTTGGCCCAGACGTCGAAGTAGGGCTGGCTGACAAAGGCGTCGATGGCTTCGTCGCGCCTTACCACAAGGCCAAGCACTGGCGTCTGCACGCGGCCGACCGAGAGCACACCCCGATAGCCGACGGTTTGGCCCTGCAGCGTGAAGGCGCGGGTCAGGTTCATGCCGTATAGCCAGTCGGCGCGGGCCCGGGCGAGGGCCGATGTGGACAGTGCCCTGTAGTCCGCGTTGGGTTTGAGGTTGGCGAGGGAGCGCTTGACGGCCGAGGGATTGAGGTCGGCAATCAGGCAGCGCTGCATGCTGGCTTTCTTGGCCTTGGGTACTTTGAGGTAGTCGATGACTTCGTCGACCAGCAACTGACCTTCGCGGTCGGGGTCGCCGGCATGGACGATCCGGTCGGCGCTTTTGACCAGTTTGCGCAATACGCTGAGCTGGCCTCGGGTTTTCGATTTGGGCACCCATTGCCACTGGTCGGGAATAATGGGCAGATGGTCGTGGGACCATTGTTTGAACGCGGGGTTGTAGGCGTCCGGTTCGGCTTGTTCGAGGAGGTGGCCGATGCACCAGGTGACGGTGTCGTCGCCGGCTTTGATGTGGCCGTCGGCTTTTTGCTTGGGGCCGGGGAGGGCGTCGGCGATGGCCCTGGCCAGACTGGGTTTCTCGGCAATGAATAAACGCATGATGATGAGGTGGTTTCTGTATGGATGTACAGTAATTGGATGTTGTGGTTGAATCAACCCTTGTTTGGGTAGGTTGGTTGCCTTGAATCCGCGCCTGCTGCGGGGTGTGCTCATCCGGGGTCGCCGTGTACCCATCCATGGGGGCTTGACCTCGGCATCCATGCCTCGCACACCCCCGGATGAGAACACCCCGCATCAGTCGCTAGTCCTGGTAGCCACCGCAATATGGGTTATCCGAATAACGGGCATGCGTCGCTTACCCTGCCATGTTGGATAATCAGTACATTTGGCTTCATTCGCTAACTCTCATTGCCCTCGTTACAATCGGGTTCCCGACCCTCTGACAAAGGAATATCCCCTTGGTTCTAAAGTACCTTTCCACGTTGCTTGCCCTGGTTTTGATGGGTTCCGTATCCGCTGCATCCCTGGTGACACCCGATGGTGGCCAGTACGAGGGCGAGGTGAAAAACGATCGGATGCATGGGGAAGGGCGCATCGATTGGCCGGATGGGACTTACTATGTCGGTGAGTTCAAACGGGGGTTGAAGCATGGCGAGGGCACTGAGACTTTACTGGATGGTCGCGTGTTTCAGGGGGAGTACCGCGATGGGCAGTGGGTTCGGGGGGTGCTGCATTTTCCCGACGGTGAGAGTTACGAAGGGGAGTTCGAGAAGCGGCGGTTTCACGGGGAAGGCCAACTGACGTTTCGGAACCGGACGGTGTACGAGGGTCGGTTCGAGGAAGGCGAGATGAACGGTGAGGGGCGGATGACGACCTCGGATGGAACCGTTTATGAAGGCGATTTTGTTCAGGATCGCTTGCCGAAGGGGACGATCACTTACAGCGATGGCTCGGTTTACGAGGGCGAATTACGCGGTTGGCAGCCGCACGGGGAAGGGCGTATGACGCCGGTCGAGGGTGCGGTGTTGGCCGGTGAGTTCGAATACGGGGAATTCGTCGGTGAGGACGGGCAGGCGGCCTACGAACGGGACTGGGCGGAGCAGCAGGAACGCCTGGAACGGGCGCTCTATACCCAGCGGACCTTGGTGGATGAGCAGTTGAAGCGGCTGGTGGAGCAAACGCCGGACACGGCCGAGGTGTATACCGTGCTGGCGGCGTTGAGTAACGCCGAGACGGTGTTTCGTACCGAGGTGGAAACCATCGACGCTCAACTCACCGACATGCCCGCCTTCGATGGCCGACTGGTCACGCTCGCCAACGAATTGCAGGACGACGACAACTTCCCGCTCGCCACCGAGACCAGCCTGCGCCACTTTGTCCGCACCCTCGGCAAACGCCTGGGCGAGGAAGACCTGATTTTCCTCTACCTCACCAGCCACGGCAGTCCGGAGCACGAACTGTCCGTCGACTTCAACTCGAACCTCACCCTGCCGGGGATCGACCCCGAGGAACTCGACCGCATCCTCAGCGAAGCGCCCCAGAACAAGGTCGTCGTCATCTCCGCCTGCTACTCCGGCGGCTTCGTTCCCGAACTGAGCCGGGACGATACCGTCATCATCACCGCCGCCGCGGCGGACCGCCCCTCGTTCGGCTGCTCGAACGAAGAGACCATGACTTACTTTGGCCGCGCCTTCTTCGAAACCGCCTTCACCCTCGACAAACCCCTCGACGCCGTCTTCGCGGACGCCAAGACCGCCGTCACCCAGCGCGAAACCAACGAAGGCCACGACCCCTCCAACCCCCAGATCTGGGCCGCTGACCCGGTTCTTGAGGCGTGGGACCAGTGGCGCAGTGAGGCGACTGGCACCGTGAATTGACACGGTAATCCAACACAGGCCCCGCCAGCTCTACTCAGCGGGGTCAGAACCGGTATAATCGCCGGTTCATAGCATAATCTTGCAACCACCCGGCTTGATCGGGTTTGCCGAAGACGCATTTAGACAAAACATCCTTTTTTCCATTTTGGAGAAAAGCCGGGATGGCCGGGTTTTAGCGCCATTGGCGCTCCACCCTCTCCCTAACTCTCTCCCGCCAGCGGGAGAGGGGACCAAATGACCACACTTGAATTGACCTGCCAGGGCTAGCGAGTGGTGTCGGGGGATACTCACTCGGGGATGTCGGCAGCAAGGATGCTGCCGCCAAGCCCCCATGGACGGGTTGAGCGGGCGGCGTTCCGCGCGACCCCGAGGGAGTATCCCCCGACACCAATCGCGGGTTAAGCCACTGACTTTCAACCAGACTAAGACCGCAAATGGAGCCACCATTAAATGAGTGACAAGCCGTCCAACTTTCTCGCCACCATCATCGAAGAGGACCTGGCCAGCGGCAAACACGACCAGATCGTGACCCGCTTCCCGCCGGAGCCCAACGGCTACCTGCACATCGGCCACGCCAAATCCATCTGCGTGAACTTCGGTCTGGCGCAACAATTCGGCGGTGAATGCAACCTGCGGTTCGACGACACCAATCCCGAGAAGGAAGAGCAGGAATACATCGACTCCATCAAGGCCGACATCAACTGGCTCGGCTTTCACTGGAAGGGGCGCGAGAAATACACCTCGGACTATTTCGACCAGCTCTACGACTGGGCCGTTCATCTGATCAACAACGGCGACGCCTACGTCTGCCACCTGAACGCCGACGAAGCGCGCGAATACCGGGGCACACTGACCGAACCGGGCAAGAACAGCCCCTATCGCGACCGCAGTGTCGAGGAAAACCTCGACCTGTTCACGCGTATGAAAAACGGTGAATTCGCCGAAGGCGAGTGCGTCCTGCGCGCCAAGATCGACATGGCCTCGCCCAACATGAACCTGCGCGACCCGATCATCTACCGGATCCGCAAGAAGGAACACCACCAGACCGGTGACAAGTGGTGCATCTACCCGAGCTACGACTTCGCCCACGGCCAGTCCGACGCACTCGAAGGCATCACCCACTCCATCTGCACCTTGGAGTTCGAAGACCACCGTCCCTTGTACGACTGGTTCATCGACAAACTGCCGGTGCCGGCCAAGCCGCGCCAGTACGAGTTCGCGCGCCTGAACGTCAACTACACGGTCACCTCCAAACGCAAATTGAAGCGTCTGGTCGATGAAGGCATCGTCGACGGGTGGGACGACCCGCGCATGCCCACCATCAGCGGTATGCGCCGTCGCGGCATCACACCGCGCGCCTTGCGCAACTTCGCCGACATGGTCGGAACCAGTCGCGCCGGCGGTGTGGTCGACCTGGGCATGCTCGAGTTCGCCATCCGCGAAGACCTGAACGAAAACGCCCCGCGAGCCATGGCGGTGCTGGACCCGCTCAAAGTGGTTTTCACCAACCTGCCGGACGACCACCGCGAAGTGTTCACCGCACCGGGTCACCCGAACCGCGACGACCTCGGCGAACGCGAATTGCCGTTCACCAAAGAGATCTACATCGACCGGTCGGACTTCAACGAAGACAACACCCTGTCGCGCAAGAAGTTCAAACGACTGGTGCTGGGTGAATGGGTGCGCCTGCGCAACGCCTACATCATTCATGCGGATGAGGTCATCAAGGACGACAACGGCGAGATCGTCGAAATTCGCGCCAAAGTCATCGAAGGCACCGTCGGCGCCGACGCACCGGAAGGCGTTCGTCCGCGCGGTGTGATCCACTGGGTATCGGCCAGTGAAGGCCTGCCGGCGGAAGTGCGTTTGTACGATCGACTGTTCAACCACGAAACGCCAGACCGGGGTGGCGACGACTTCCTGCGTCACATCAACCCGGAATCTCTGAAGGTACTGACCGGATGCATCGTGGAGCCGAGCCTGGCCGACGCCGCGCCCGAAAGCTCGTTCCAGTTCGAACGCGAGGGCTATTTCGTGGTCGACCGGCACGAGACCAAGGCCGGCCAGTTGGTACTGAACAAGACCATTGGTTTGAAGGAAGTCTGGGCACGCAAGGTCTAGTAAGTCGTCTGATCGAGGGTGGTTCCGCCACCCTCGCTGACCGAACAGTCAACCCATAAAACCTCGCCTGCGTCACACTTCCACGAAAAATTTTTGACAACTCTGTCCGCCTCTTCTAATTGTTGTGATTGAAGTCCTCGTTGAGGACTCCGCGAATCTGTAGTGGTCGTCACGCTGTAACGAATCGTCGTAGATTGGAGTAGCGGAACGTCGCGACTCAGATTTCCAGCCTTCAGTGATCTGGAATATGAGGGACGCAAGAGCCATCCGTTCGCCGGCTCTGGCACCGAATGGAAACTGACACTGGATCGGGCATCTGAGGAGTATGCGGTTCTTTTGCCCGGTTCGGATAACCGGAGGCAACCGCATGCCAAGTTATCTCACCCCGGGCGTTTATATCGAAGAAATCCCCAGTGGCGCTCGCCCGATCGAGGGCGTGCCGACTTCGGTCACGGCCTTCGTCGGACGTCCGTTCCGTGGCCCCGCCAATGAACCCGTTCGTATCGGCAGTTGGGACGATTATGTCGCCCACTTCGCTGACCCGACCTCAGGTACGGGGGTGTCCCCAACAACCGATGGATCCGGTAATCCGACCGACCATATGGCACTCGCGGTACGCGCGTTCTACCAAAACGGTGGACAAGCGGCGTATATCTGCCGCGTGGTGGATGCCGACACGACGCCGGTCGCCGCGTCCACAACATTGGGCAACGGCTCGGGCGACGTGTTGACCGTTTCTGCCAGCAGCGTGGGTGCCTGGGCTAACGATCTTCATATTCTGATCGAGCATGGTGCGACGGCGGATGAATTCAACCTGACGGTTGGTACGCGTGAAAACAACACCGGTCCGTTTGAGGCGTTGCACGGTGAAACGTTCGAAGGGCTGACGACCGATCCGACCGACGATACCTTTTTCGAAAAAGTCATCAACGGCGGTTCCAACCTGATACAAGTCAGCCTCGAGGCGGGTGCTTCCGGGCGGCCCGATGAGACGCTGCCCAACGGAACCCAGCTCAATACCGATACCGCCGGCAGCTCCGGAACACCGGATGCGGCCGATTACACCAGTTTTTACAATACGACGCTGCGCAAATACCGTGATTTTTCCATCATGGTGCTGCCGGGTGAGCAATGGGCCAACGACGGCACGGGCAATGCCGTCATCAGCAATACGGTGACGTTTTGCGAAACGCACGGCCGATCCGTTCTGATTGTCGATCCGCCCGACACACCGGAGCTGGACACGCCGGTGGAAGTCACCGACATGAGTTTGCCGACCTCGACGTATACGGCGTTGTATTATCCCTGGGTGACCGTTCGCAATCCGCTTTACGATCCCGATCGAAACCCGACGGCACCATCCACCATCAACATTCCGCCGTCATCGATCGCGGCTGGTTTGTGGACCCAGACCGATGGCAAACGCGGTGTCTGGAAAGCCCCGGCGGGCGTCGAGGCGCGCATCAATGCCGCCGGTCTGCAGTACAATGTGGAAGACCTCGAACAAAGTGTGCTCAACCCCCTTGGCGTTAACTGCATCCGCCATCGTGCCGGCTACGGTCGCGTCGTCTGGGGCGCTCGCACCCTGGCCACCAAGGCTAGCCCCGAATGGCGTTATGTCCCGGTTCGACGCACCGCCATCTACATCGAGCAAAGCATCTACAACGGCATTCAATGGGCGGTTTTCGAACCCAATGCCGATCCCTTGTGGAGTTCGCTGCGCATCAACATCGGTTCCTTCATGAACAGCCTGTTTCGCGCCGGTGCCTTTCAGGGCACGACGGCGAACGACGCCTACTTCGTGCGATGCGGCCTCGGCGACACCATGACCCAGGGTGATATCGACCGGGGCCAGGTGATCATCGTCGTCGGTTTCGCACCGCTGAAACCGGCCGAGTTCGTCATCCTGCGCATTCAGCAGAAAGTCAACCAACAATAATGACACCCACCGGTGTCGGCCGTTGATCGTCCGATACCGGCAGGCGAAGGAGAACCGCTATGGCAGCCCCATTGTTCCCGGTCAATGCGCACCGCTACGACCCGTACCGGACATTCATGTTCCAGGTCATCATCGACGGCCAGCCGGTCGCCGGTCTTAAAAAAATGAGCGTGCTGAAAAAGAGCACCGAAGCCGTCAAATGGCGCACCGCCGGTGACCCGGCGCACGAACGGGTCATGCCCGGTGGCACCAGCTACGAACCCATCACGCTGGAACAAGGACTGACCCACGACCCGGTTTTCGAAAACTGGGCCAACCGCGTCAACAACATTCAAGGCAATTCGGCCATGTCGTTGAAGGAATACCGTAAGGACATCGTGCTGAATGTGTTGAATCTGCAGGGCGTGGTCGCGATGTCCTACAAGGTCTATCGGGCCTGGGTGTCCGAATTCCAGGCGCTGCCGGAGTTCGACGCCGGCACCATGAACGCGGTCGGTATACAGACCATCACCGTCCAGCACGAGGGCTGGGAACGCGACACCGCGGTACAGGAGCCGACGGAAGAATGACCGTGTTGCCCGGCGGATTGATCCGCGCGCAACAGCGTCGTCGCGATTTCAAACTGGCCCGGCCCCGGGGTGAACTTGACCTGCGTTTGCACGATGGCCTGGCTGCGGCGGTGAACCACCCGCGCTGGATCAGCGATGCTCTGTCGACGGTGCTGGACGAACTGGCGGGCGAAAAGCCGACGCCCGGCACCGTCGCCGAACTCTGCGTGGCCGATCGTCAATTTCTGGCGGTGCAGTGGCGACTGGCGTGCCGTTCGGACCCCGATCAACCCACCTGGTTCAGTGCCGATTGTCATGCGTGCGATGCGCCGTACGACTTCGCGCTGAACTGGCAAGATCTGCCCATTAAACCGGCGGGCGAGGGGTTCCCGGTCGCGGAATTGGAGCTGTCGTGTGGCACAACACACATCAAAGTGCCCGATGGCGCTGTACAGTCCGCGCTGGCTGAACAGCCGGAACAGGACGAACCGGATCTGTGGATGGCGCGCCGGCTGATCCAGTCGGTGAACGGTGAAACGATCGTCGATCCCAAAACCCTGAGACTGTCAGATGAAGACATCGGGCTGATCGAAGATCGTGTGGAAACCCTGAGCCCGGAGCTGGGTCTGGTCATGCAAACCCAATGCCCCGAATGTGGGGCCGAGCAGAAGGTCGAGCTGGACCCTTATGCCAACCTGGCGCGTCCGGTCGATTCACTGTTGCAGGATATCCATCGCCTGGCCCGGTGTTATCACTGGAGCGAAGCGGCCATTCTGGATTTGCCGGTGCAGCGGCGCCGGCATTATTTGAGATTGATCGATCAGGATCGAGGGTTGAACCGGCAGGAGGCTGAATGATGAACCATTCCGGTTTTTTCGCCCGTGTCCGTTCGGATGCACGGCGTAACCTGCCGACTCCCGGCTATGAGCCATCGGCCCATCAGGAACCGGCGATGGTTGCGCCACAAACGATATCGACTCGATCGCCACGAACAGAAAGTCCGGTCGAGGAAAAAAGCACGGCGGCAAAGGCTGAGTCTTCGGGACCTGAATCGCCCTTGCGATTCGAACGGATCACGCGTCATTCCACCGAGCGTCGAATGGGAACGATTGAGGCTCAATCGAACCTCGAAAGAAACGATGTCGGGGAAACAGGATCGGCGCCGTCCAACGAAAGTGCAAAAGAACGCGATTATTCGGACATCACCCGGGCATCGACGTCGACGGTCGAGGGTGAATCAACGCAAACGCCGCAACACCGGCAAGCCGATACCTCGCTCGATGACCCAGGGAACCGTCCGACAGTCGTGTACAACGAACACGAATCGCTCACAACGTCACCTCTTGAACAGCAGCAGGTTTCCGAGCAGGAGCAACACCTTGAAAGCGAGGCTGAGGAGCCGTCGAAAGAACGCGATACCCGACAGGCCGGAAGGGCGCTCGAAGCGGACGATTCGGTCGCATCAACCGATGTCCCGAAAGCGTCGGAGCCACCCACAAACGACAGTCACCGCTACACTCTTGGCCGGGAGCAAACCGAAACGCCGACCCAGTCGAGCGGATCGCCCGCCGGCCAACGCGAGGCCAAACCCCCGCGTTTACACATTGGCGAGGTGGTGATCCGCGTCGAGGAAAACCCCAAACCGCAACGCGCCAAACGACGCGGTCGAACATCGACACTCTCGGACAGTCAACGCCTGATCAGGAGCCTGTGATATGGCCATACCGGACTCCGCCCTGTTTCTGGCCTGCAATTCGGTGGCCGATTTCATCAGCAACGGCATTCAGGCCAACACGCACGGCATTAAAATCTATCTGGGTTCACCGGCCGACATCACCAAGAAGGACGACGAAGACCGTTTGAATCTGTTCTTCTATCGCATGGAACCGTCCGGTTTTCAGGCCGGTGTGCACCCGCAGGACCCGTGGCGTATCCGGTTGTTTTGCATGGTCACCGCCATGGCCGAGGACGGCGATGCCCAGGGCGAGGGCGATCTGAAACTGATCGGTCTGATCATGGCGCTGTTTCACGACCAGCGCATTCTGCCGAGCGTGAACATTTACGGTCAGGACGTGCGTCTGGAAGCCATTTTCAATCCGGCCACCGACGAACAGATCAACCAACTCTGGTCGACCCAGGGCGATACCAGTTACCGGCCGTCCATCCTGTATGAGTTTTCGCTGACGCCGATCCTGCAACCGGACACCCAAAAACCGGAACCACCGCGCGTCGGCGCATTCGGATTGGAAACCCGGGCCGACATCGGGCGTCGATACGATCCGTTCGCCGGTACCGTGCAGGAACCGCAACCCCGTACCGGCGAAGTGACCATCACCAACCCGGCCTGGACGCCGCTGATCGCCTGGGTGGACGGCAGCGACATACGCACCTCGCTTACTTTGGATGTGGACAGCACAACCCCGGCTTCGTTCAACCCGACACTGTGGATCGCCGGCGACCCCGGTGCCAGTGTCGATCTGGAATGGTCGGTCTGGGAAGGCGATACCTGGCGGACGGAAGCCGGGCCGACGCTTTCAGTCAGTTCGCAGGTGATCGATCCGGAGTCGATTCCGGTCGCCCTGCCGACGCTGACGTTACCGAGTCTGACCGTGACGCCAGCCGATGAGCGCTGGCAATTGCTGTTGCACGTGACGCGTCAGTACACACCGCACCCGGGTGCGACGCCGATCACCCTGCGCAGCAATCCGTTGCTGATCAGCCTGTACCGGAGCAGTACGCCATGACCGCCGCATTGAACACAGACCCGCACACCGATGCCCGCACCGAGGAACTGGGTCTGTTGCCCGAATGGACCCGCATCGAATTGTTGTGCCTGTGTTTCATGCAGGCGCGCGAAGGGCCGGCGCAGGATGTATTGGACCGGCTGAAGCAGGTTCAACAGGATGTGCGGGCCGGCCGGGAAGCAGGCGTGTGGAACACACTCGAACAGTCGGGCGATGTGATTCACGACAGTCTCTGTCAGGACCTGCTGGCCTGCGTCTACGCGCCCCAGGCCGTACCGCGAATCGGCTGGATGATTCAGGATCTGCAACACAACCAGAACCCGGCTCCTAGCGAAGCGCTGATCGTCGCCTTGCTGGCCATTCCCGATACCCATCTCGAAACCGTACGGCATGCATTGCTGCGTCTGGAACAGGCCGGATTGATCACCCGCGACCGGACCGACCCGTTCACCGCCATCCAGCCCGATCATCTCGCGCTGTCCCGTCTGCTCAAACGCTCGCTGGGCGACTGGGCGCCGCCGGGTGCCTATCCGGTCAAGCGCCGGGCCGGCTGGTGGGAGCTGGTCCTGCCCGCCGAGCAAGTCACCATGCTGCGCGAATTCCTGTTGTGGATTCAGCATCGCGATACCGTGGTGAACCAGTGGGGCGGTCAACTGTGTGGCGGCCCGGTGGCTCTGTTCGCCGGCCCGTCCGGCACCGGTAAAACCCTGGCCGCGACCGTGCTGGCCAACGAGTTGGACTGGCCTCTGTACCGGGTCGACCTGGCGGCGCTGGTCAGTAAATACGTCGGCGAGACCGAAAAAAACATCGGCCGCCTGTTCGATGCCACACATGGCCGCCGCGTCATATTGCAGTTCGACGAAGTCGACGCCCTGATGGGCAAACGCGGCGACCTGCGCGAAGCCCGGGACCGCTACGCCAACATGGAAGTCAGCTATCTGTTGGCTCGCATAGAGGATCACGACGGCCCCTGCCTGCTGACCACCAACCTGCGCAGCCAGATCGACAAAGCCTTTCTGCGCCGCTTCCAGATGGTGGTCGAGTTCCCGCGCCCGGACAGCGAGCAACGCGAAGAACTCTGGCGTCGGCTGTTGCCGCCCAGGGCGCCGATATCCGACGCGCTCGATTTCCGCCAGATCGCCGAAGCAGTCAACCTCACCGGCGGCCAGATTCGCAATGCCGCCCTGCACTCGGCTTACCTGGCGGCCGATCAGGAATCCGACATCGACACCGCCCACATTGCGCGAGCCGTGCTGCGCGAAATGGCCAAGGAACAAAACCAGGTCAGTGCGTCCCAACTGGGCGCTTTGGCGGGGTATCTGAAGAACGAGGACGGGAGTGCACGATGAGCCTGAGTATCGATCGACTGGAACTGACGTTGCCGGCCAGCCTCGGCCGGCGCAAACACGCGATACATCGACTGTTCCGACAGGAACTCGCCAAGCTCGATTGGCCGAGCGGCGACTGGCCGACGATGGCTGTACCGACGATCAACCTGGCGCACAACAGCACCAATCTCGGTGTGGCCCGCCACCTGGCGCAGCAACTGCACGGTCAGGCCTGGCAGCGCTCGAACGGATTGCAACCCGGAAAAAGCCCGTCGATACCCGGCACCGGACCGTCCTCGCAAGGAGGTGACGCATGATCCCCAATGTGACGCGCGGCGTTCTGGTCGAATACGGTCTCAACGTGCCGCCCCTGATCCTGGAGTTCGAATTCAACCCGCAAACACTGAGCCGGACCCGATCGATCTCCATCACCACCGGCAACGCGCCCGGCACCCGAGGCGGCTACGACTTCGCCTTCCCCTGGGAAACCCATCGCGTCGCCCAGGGCGTCGAAGTCGAACCGGAACAGTTCAGTCTCGACATCCTGGTCGATGCCACCGACCGGATGGCCGACGTCAATCATCCCGCTCATGCCGTCGCCAACGAGTTCGGCATCGAACCGGACCTCGATACGCTCCGCTCCATGGTCGAACCCAAGTCCCAGGGGCCGGGTGGCGTCCAGACATTGGCCAGCCTCGGCCAGGGCAGTGGGCGCGCTTTCGAACGCGACCAATACCCATCGGTCCTGCTGCTGGTGTGGGGCACGCACATCCTGCCGGTGTTCCTGTCCAGTGTGCAGGTGGATGAAACCGCGCACCTGCCGAACCTGCGCCCGTACCGCGCCAATGTGAACCTCAGTTTTCAGGTCATCGAAGGCAACAACCCCTTCTACCAGGTCGAACAGGTCCGCCAGGCGGTTGGTGCCGGGCTCAATACCGCCCGCAGCGCCGCCACCGTCCTGTCGCGTGTATTCGGCGGCGGTTAGCCGGGAGGTATCAAGATGCTGTTGAAAAAGAGCCGTTATAAAAACGCCAAAGCTTTCGAGCCACGCAACACCGAAGGCACCTTCCCGGGACTGCGTGCCCGCGAGATCGAACCGAAGGAGGGCGTCATCGAGCACACCGTCACCGAAAACGATCGGCTCGATCACCTCGCGCGCCACTACTACAACGACGACCGTCAATGGTGGCGCATTGTCGACGCCAACCCGGAATTGCTCGACGGCGGTCGATTGATGCATCCGGACTGGGTGGGTGAAGTCATCCTCATACCCGCATTGAGACAGGGATAGGGAGGGTTCGGCCATGTCGTTTCTGAACATACTCGACGATCAATTCCGGGACCCGGCCGGCTGCGTCATCAAGATCGACGGTCAGGAGATCGACGACCTCTACGCCACCCTGGTCGATGTCTCGGTCGTGTCGCCCCGTCAGGACAGCGCCGAAGCCACCCTGACTTTTGAAACCCGGCGCGTCGACAACGGCACCTGGAACGTCCAGGACGACGACCGCATTCGCCCCTGGGCGCCCATCGACATCCTCGCCACCTTCGGCGAACGCGAAGATCCGGTGTTCAAAGGCTTTATCCGTCAGGTCAAAGTCGAATTTCCGGAGCAAAAAGGCAGCGCCATGGTCACCGTCACCTGCCAGGACACCGCCTTGCTGCTCGATCGCACCGAACGCAACACCCGTTGGGGCGACGACACCCCCAAAAGCGACCGCGAGATCGTGCAAACCATTTTGAGCGACAACAACCTGAGCGCATTGGACACCCCCGGCGAAGGCCAGAGCGACCTCGTCGTCAACCAGAACGACACCGACATCAAGTTCCTGAAAAAACGCGCCCAGGAAAACGCCTACGACCTCTTCTTCCGCGATGGACAACTCTATTTCGGACCCATGCGATTCGGCCAGGATGCCCAACCGACCATCACCGTCTACGCCGGCCCGGGTACCAGCTGCGTCAGTTTCAACCTCGACGACGACGGTCATCGCCCGGACGCCGTGGTCTACGAAGTCGCCACCGACGAAGGCTCGGAAACCAACGAACAAACGGTCGAACCGGACCTGAAAGTACTGGGCGACACCCACGTCAGCAAGATCTCGGGACAACAAGGCGATTTCGCCTGGCGTCTGAAACGCGAAGGCAACAGCAACCCGAACCAGATGCGCGGCCGGGCCCAGGCGAAGGCCAATGAGGAATCGTTGAAGATCACGGCCACCGGCGAACTGGACGGCACGCAATACGGCCATGTCCTGCTCCCGGGAGATCCGGTCGACATCGACGGCATCGGCGACAAATACAGCGGCACCTGGTACGTCATGCAGGTCGAGCACCGGTTCGACGCCAACGGCTATCTGCAGAGTTTCGAGGTGGCTCGTAATGCCTATGGCGGTGGGGTTTCGGTTATGGACAACGTGTTGGCGGGGATATTGTGATGGTCGTTTGGTTTTGTGGCAGGGCCGGGGGTTGGTTTTGGTTTGGTGCCGGGAATTCGTGGAGGCTGGCCGGGGTAGGTGTTCAGGGTCGCCATGAACCCATCCATGGGGGCTTGACGGCGGCATCCATGCCGCCCACATCCCTGAACACCTACCCCGACCATCCTCCACTCACATTCGAGGCCCCGACTCCCAACCCCGTAGGGCAGAAGAGGCCTAGCCGATATCTGCCGTTGGAAGAATACGATGCCTATGGATACATCATAGCCACCGCATTGATCGGCAGATGTCGCCTGAGGCTCTTCTGCCCTACATCAAAACAAATTCACCCAGAGAAAGTAGTTTTCTCATGCGCAATTAAACCACCTAATTCTCAGCAAGGGTGCCGGGTATATCTATCTGGGGATGTCGGCGGCATGGCCGGTTTTTGCTCCATGCAAAACCGGCACTTCCACCATCCATGGTGGTCGGACTCCGCCGTCAAGCCTACATGGACGTATTCACGGCGACCCCAGATAGGTATACCCGGCAACCTTGCCGGGCACTTAACTCCGATTAACCACAGTACAAATAAAACAAACCACAGTAAAACAAGACTGACCCAAAAGGCAACCTAACATGGAAAACGCACTGCAACAGTCCGTCCGCCAGAGTCAGCAAAAATACTACGGCAAGTATCGGGCATTCGTATCGGACAACGACGACCCCGAACAACGGGGGCGTCTCAAAGTCCGGGTCCCCAGTGTCTTCGGCCAACAGGAAACCTACTGGGCCTTGCCCTGTTTGCCGTTCGGCGGCCTGGCCGATCAGGGCTTCTTTTTTGTCCCGCAAATCGACGCTCAGGTCTGGGTCGAATTTGAAGAAGGCAACCCGGACAGACCGATCTGGACCGGTGTGTTCTGGCAGCCGAGCGAAGGCGTACCGAATGAAGCCACCGAGGCCTATCCGAACAGCCGGGTATTGAAAACACCGGCCGGTCACACCTTGCAGTTCGACGATGCCGACGGCGAAGAGCAGATCAAGCTCAAACATCCCGAAGGTGCCGATATGACCATCGACCCCAACGGCAGCATCAAGCTGACCGATGCCAGCGGCGCCAAGCTGACCCTGGACGCGAGCGGCAACAGCCTGACCCTGGCCGATGCCAACGGTAACGAGATGGTGATGGACAGCAGCGGCACGACGGTAACCGACAGCAACGGTAACGAAGTCACCATGTCGGCCGGGCAATTGAAGATTTCCGGGCAGATGATCGTGATCGACGGCAGTCAGGTCTCCGTCGGTGGTCAGGGTGGGGAGCCGCTGTTGAAAGGCACCAGTTTTCTGACCCTGTTCGCGACTCATGTGCATACCTGCACCGCACCGGGGTCACCGTCGTCGCCGCCGATACCGCAGGGTGAAGCCTCGGCACTGACCACCAAGACCAAGGCGAACTGACCATGAGCAAACTCAATCAGACCGTCTACACCGACTTTCCATTGCGTTTTGGCCAGAACGGTGTGGCGACGACGCAACGCATCGCGCACATTCGCGATCAGATCGAACAGGTGCTGTTCACCGATCCCGGTGAGCGCTGGTACCGGCCTGAATTCGGTGCGGGCATTCGGTCGCTGGTGTTCGAGCCGAACAGTTCACCGCTGTGGCAGGTCACCCGGCAGCGGCTTCAATCTAGCCTGGCCGACGCCCTGGCCGGGGAGGTGTCGCCGAAGGATCTGTCGATCGAGATCGGTGCGCATCCGGACTACGCCGAGCGGCTGATCATTACCATCAGCTACCGGCTGACCGCGTTGAATCACAGTGAAAGCATGGAATTCGAGGTAGCACCCTGATGGCACGCACTCCCATTCCCGAACTCCATTTTCATGACCGGTGCGGCGACTGCGGCGAGCGCCGGGTCGAGTTGCCGAAACCCCTGCCGCCGATCGGAGACGACTTCGACTGGCTGACGCGGGATTACGACGGTTTCCGGCTGTTCATGATGGAAGAGCTCGCCGGCCGTTTCCCCGAGCGACGCCGGTGGACACCGGCCGATATCGAAGTGATTCTGATCGAAGCCTTCGCCGTGGTACTCGACCAGATGTCCGACCAACTCGATCGCGCATACGGCGAAGCCTTTCTGGAAACCGCTCGTCGGCCGGAATCGGTCTTGCGACTGCTCGGTTACATCGGTTACGACGCACTGCGCCACCATCATCGACCCGGCTGGGCGGATGAGGATGTCGTGCGCCATGTTTTGTCGGTCGCGGGATTTCCCGTATCGACGCTGACGTTCGACCCCCGGGTGCTCAGCGCCGAACACCTGGTCCGGCTGCTGGAATGGGCCGGTTTCGCGGCCAATGCCCTGGGACCGAATCCGGATATCACGGACCCCGCCACCGAACGGGATTTCCTGCACCTGCTCGGCTACACCCAGGATAACCTGCGCGAGGTGCTGGACCTGGAAAAACCATTGCACCGGGATTTCCTGACCCGTCGACTGCTGCGCCACTGGCGCGACAACCCGTACGACATGGACCAGGCGCGTCAGGCCGGCCCGCGTGCGGTGCACACCAATCATCGCATGGTGTCGCTGACCGACTATCGCGAACGACTGGAAGATCATCCACTGGTCCTGCGCGCCGCCAGCGACAGCCGCTGGACCGGATCTTGGCAAACGGTCGAGGCGACCGTGGTGCTCGCGGAAAATGGCGAACTCGACTTCGCCATCGACGCCCTGGTCGGTGGGGACGATCTCCAGCAATTGCAATCCGCCGTGGACACGTTTCACTGGCAGCGCGGTCTGGCGCCTGTCGACTGGACGGTGCAGCCCACCTTTCGTTCGGTCCTGCGGGGTTATCTGGAAGTCTATCGAATGGCCGGTCAGGAAGTCTGGTTGCGCGACGCGGTACCGGTTGGCCTGTCGATATCCCTGTCGGTTCGTTTGTCGGCGAATTATTTTCAAAGCGAAGTCCGCATGGCCATCACCGAAGCGTTGGGCACCGGACCGGAAGGCTTTTTCGAGCCGGGCCGGCTGGCGTTCGGCGAGGACCTGTTTGCCAGCGATCTGATCGAATGGTTGATGCGCCTGGACGGCATCGAGGCGGTTTGCCTGAACCGGTTCAAGCGGGTGGGCGACCGCTATCCCGATCAATCCGGCAGCGGGATCATTCGACTGAACGGTCTTGAAATCGCCCGTTGTGACAACATCGCCGGAGAACCGGAAAAAGGCTACTGGCGGCTGAAACTCCATGGAGGGCAACCGGGATGACACAGGATTACACCCGCTGGAACCGCGCCGGTCTGACCGAATTGCAGTATGTGGATGGCAACGCCGCCACCTACCTGGAGGATCTACGCGCCGCGCTGCGGGTCCATTTCGGCGGCGAACCCGACGTTCTGCAATGGCTGGGTGACGCCGGCAACGACAGTACCCTGGCCGAATGGCAGGAGCGCCTGCTCGATCAATACCGGGCCGACCGCCGGGATTACGGCTGGGAAATGCTGCGCACGCTGGCACGCAGCATCCACATCCTCGCTCGATATCAGGATGCCTACAGCAACGAACGCTACCTGCGCACCACCACTCAATGGGACAACCTGCGCCGACTGGTGGCCATGCTTGACTACCGACCGGCACCGCCGGCATCGGCCGAAACCTGGGTGGCGTTGCTGGCGAAAACGAAAGACGAGGCGGTCGGTGAGGTTAAAGCCGGTCTCGCACTGCAGAATCAACCGTCGGATGGCAGTGCCCCCGTTGTGTTCGAATCGTTGGACGATCTGGACGTGGATTACCGGCTGAACCTGTTGCGGTGTCCGGACCATGACCGGTCCCAGCAAACACTGACTATACCCGCCAAAGACAGCACCTTGATGTTCGAGTGGATCGAACCACCCGAGAACCTCTCTGTTGGCGAGTGGGCGGTATTGTCAAACGGGTTCGAGAAGGGAATCGCCGTTGAAGTGACGGACATCGGCACCGAATCCCTGACACTGACGGTTCGCCAGGGCGATCACAGCGGTGAAGACTGGAGCCTGGCCGATCTCCGATTGCATCGACTGGATCAATGGAACAAGGCTCCCCACTTAAACGGTTCCAATGTCATTGAAACCAAGTCAGCATCGCATTCGGTAATCGAAGGCGATGTGCTGATTTTCTATCAGGGCGGTGACTATCAGGCGATTCGTGTGTTGTCCGTCAGCGGTCGTCGCATTCGGTTGAACGGCAACACCGGAAGTGAAACTGGGTTCAATCGCGCCCAGGCGGTTCAGTCACAGTATCTGGATGGTGAGCAGCGTTTTGTATTGCCTGGTTCACGCTGGCCATCCTCAACCGTCTGGGACGAAAACCAGAGTCCTCTGTCTGTTGAATCTCACGTCGATGATGACGGCAATCACATCTACGATTACGTCGCAGGCGATAAGGCAAATACCGTCTACTACCGGGAATCGGGAGCCGATACCGCATTCGAGGTCGAAACCACCTCGGTCGTGGCGCTCAGTTTCGATGGCAAACCCAATAAGCTTTCCAGCGATCAATGGATCGTCCTTCAACATCAGGACGACACCCGGGTCGCCACCCGCATCACCTCCATCGCCGAATTCGACGGTTATTTCCAGTTCACCGTCAGTCCTACCGTCGGCGAAGGCCCCTGGATCCAGGCCTACGGTCAATTTAAGGAAAGTCTGCCGCACCGGGATTACAACCGGAATCTGGAATCGGCCTACACCGAATCGTCCACCCACACCAGCACACTGTCGGTGCTGCTCGATGAAACCGTGGCCGCACTGGTGCCGGGACGCCGGTTTTGGATCGAGTCCAATACCGATACCGCGCTGGTCACCCTGACCGAAGTCGAGGCTTTCGATGAAACGGATGGCGTTGTCCGGATCAAGGTCACTCCGTCCCTGGACGGCCAGGATTTCCCGAAAGCCGATACCTGGGTTTATGGCAATGTCGTCCGTGCCGGGCACGGTGAAAGCAAGGGCGAACAAGTGCTCGGCAGTGGCGATCGGGTGCAGGCCAACCCGACGTTTTTGATCGAGAAAACCGATCTCGCCTTCGTGCAGGATGTGACTTTCGCCAGCGGGGTCAAAGCCGCCATCGACATCCTTGTCGACGGGCGCGTCTGGACCCAGGTCGATAACCTGCGCAATTCCGGTCCGACCGATTGGCACTACAGTACCCGCCTGACCGAAACCGGCGAACTGATCGTCCAGTTCGGTGACGGACGCGAGGGACGCCGCCTGCCCAGTGGCAGTAACAACGTTCGCCTGCGCAGTCGCCACGGGCACGGTTTGCGCGGCAACCTGGCCGCACACAACCTGAGCAAGCTGAAGAAACCGCACCCGCTGGTCGACGGTGTGATGCAACCGGTGGACGCAGCCGGTGGCGGGGAATCCGAAAACCTCGAACAGGTCCGCGATCATGCGCCGTCATCCGTACTCACCCTGAAACGGGCCGTGTCGCTGTCGGATTTCGGTCGCCTGTGCGAAAGCTACAGTTCGGTCTGGCGTGCCAGGGCGTTGCGGTTGCCGGATACGCCAGGCGCCAGCGACCGGATCGAAGTGCGGGTCGTCCCGGCCGGCGGCGGCCCGCTCGGGGATCTGGAAGAGAGCCTGTGGCAGACACTGAGCCAGCATACCCACCCCGGCGTGCTGGTCAGCCTGGCCGCCTACGAACCCTTGCTAGTGTGCTTCGACATCACGATTCGGGTCGAAGCCGAGGCATTCGAACCCGAACTCGTGCGTGAAGCCGTGCGCCAGGCATTGATCGATGCCTTCAGTCTGGAACGGGCGCATTTCGCCGAGCCGTTGTTCCGGTCTCGGGTGTTCGAAGTGGTCGAAGGCGTTCAGGGTGTGAAGAATGCCGACTGCGTCATCCTCCCCGACTTCATGGACGAAGATGGTAACGCCCTGTCGCCACGACAACTGATTAAAGCCGATGACGGCACTGTTCGCCGCGTCAATCCCCAGCCCTGGCAGGTTCTGTATCTCAATGCCGGGGTGCATCCACCCATCATTCACACGCAGGAGGTCTGACCATGCCCGGCGAACGCGGATTGCGCCTCTACGACATCCTGCCCGAATACATTCGCCAGCAGGACAAGAACCACCACACCCGGCGCTACCTGGAAGGGGCGGACGTCGTGCTGGAGCGGCTCTACCAGACGCTGCACCAGTTCTACGGCGACAACTTCCCCGGCCAACCGGGCGTCGATGCCAAAGACACCGGCACGGGCGATCCGGACCGGATCGCGTCCCAGGAATGGCTGTTGCCGTATTTCGCCGACCTGCTCGACGCTCGTTTGTTGTCTCCGTTGCTCGAAGGCCGGAGAACCGAAGTCGATCGCGCCGTCGCTTGGCGACAGCGCAAGGGCACCCTGGCCGTGGTCGACGAGGTCAGCGAAGCCGTCGGCGGCTGGGAGACCGTCGTACAGGAGGGCTGGACCCGGCTGGCGATGACGCCGCGCCTGAACGAACCCCTGCAACAGGAAAGCCTTTACGGCGTCGAAGACACACTGAACCGGAACATCCCGCAACAGATGACCAAGCATCCGGGATTGCCGACCGTGACCCCGGATATGCGATTGGGCAGCCGCGCCGTTCGCGACCCCGATCCGTCCGTTTACAGCCAGGTCAGCGAGATCAACGGTGAAAGCATCCGCTGGCGCCAGTATTATCGCCACGGCGTTCCCTGCCATCACGAACGCATCGACCTCGACGGCCAATACCACGGCGCCGCCTTCGACGACGTCAGCCGCCGAACGCCCGATATGCGCGACAGCGATTGGCGCGTCGGCCATTACCATCCCCGGAATATTCTGATTCATGTGGTTCAGCCCGAAGGCTATTTCCCTAGCCAACAGCCGGGTGAACATCGGGTGCAATGGAAACAGCACTGGCTGGACGATGACGAACTGCCCAGCGATGCCTTCCTCGCCGTCGTCACCCTCTATTCCAGACTCGACGGCACCCTGGTGTTCGAAAGCCGCCTACTAAAAACCGCTGGCCTGACACCCATCGAAGTACGCGGCGTCTTCAAACTGGGCCAGGTTCCGGTCACCGGTGTCGGCGACCCGGACGATGGCGCCTGGCACTTCGCCGGCCTCAGCCTGGTCAACCGCATCGAAGCCGACAGCGGCCGGGTCAGCTTCGACCGTTGCGCGGTCAAACACGTCGAAGTGCACAGTATCGATACCGACCAACCGGTCCTGACGGCGAGGGACACCTTGTTCAGCCGCCTGCAGACCGCACGCAGTCTGACGCAACTGGAATACTGCACCGTACTCGACCGTTGCGTCACCGAAGCCCTGCAAGGCAGCGAAGTCCTGTTCACCTGCCTGATCCAGAAGGACCACCCGACGGTCATTCCACCGGAGCCTTTGTGTTTGCGTTACAGCCGGGTCCACCCGGACCAACCGCCGGCGATCCTGGCGGAGCAACACCGCAACACCAACGAACCGGTGTCGTTTTTTGGTGCCTCATTCGGTGACCCGGGGGCGGGGGTGTTGCATCCGGCGACGGCCAAAACGGTCTGGTTTGGTGCCGAAGACGGGACCGAAATGGGGGCGTTCCATTTCCTGCACCTGTGTCAGCGGTTCGAGGCCGTACGGGAGAAACTTAAAGACTATCTACCGGTGGGGTATGAGGCCGTCATGATCCCCGACGCCTATTTAGCCCCGGCTGGGATTCCGGAGGTGCCTCATGGTTAAGTTGGTAGCCTTCATTAGTCGTGGCCGCGTTTGGTTTTGTGGCGGGAACCCGCAGCGGCTACCCGGGTTGCTTATCCAGGGTCGCCGTGGACCCATCCATGGGGGCTTGACCGCAGCATCCATGCTGCGGACATCCCTGGATAAGCAACCCGGGCATCCGCCGCTAGTCGACCGAGGTCAAACATCAGCACTGAAAAACCAAAATAAAATCAAACGACTGATCTATTTCAAAAATCAGTCGGGACTAGCAGTGAATAACCTTGAGATTGGCACGATTGTGAGCCACCGGTGCGGGGTAGCCCTCAGGCGGGCGTCGGCCCCCAGGGATGGGGGCCGCCGAGCCTACATGGACGTACTTGCGGCGGTCCGCATGAGGGCTGCGCCGTATCGGGGGCGGACCCAGCCACAGTACCCATCCAAACGACTGGCACAGTACCAACGAAAACGAATGGCACAAAAACAGACCAACGATAAAGAGCCAAGGACATGAAAACTCAGATATCCCGTCAGAGCTTTACCGAGCAAAAACGTTACAGCGGCGTCTATCAGCAAATGGGCCGCATGATTACCGACGCGGACTGGAATGAGCTGACCGAGCTGCTTCAGTTCGAAGTGTCCGACGCCATGGAGGATGTGATTGGCAGTGGGGCGCCCGCCAGGCGAGGGTTGGTTCAGGAAGGGCCGTCCGGGGCTTACTCGTTGCAGTGGGGGTATGTCTATGTGGACGGTCTGCGCGGCAAGGTGGTGCCCAGTGAAGCCAGCGCGCCGGCGCATTTTGTGTTTACCCAGCAAGCCGATTTTCCCGAGGTACGGGATCTCGACGCCGGCGAGTATCGGTTGTATGTCGATTTGTGGGAGCGAACCGTTACGCACCTGGAGGATCGCGACCTGCTCGATACCGCGTTGAAGGGGGCCGATACCTGTACGCGGACGCAGCGCATGGCGCAGGTGAAGGCGTGTTCGACGGACATTGACGCCGAGACGTTGATGGCGGACGGGCCGGTGAATCCGAGGCACGGTCGTCTGAAGCTGAGCGTTGAACTCAATGCCGGTGAGACGCTGCCGGATCCGTGCGACCCCTGCGCCGATGAATTGGCGCTGCACGATGACGTCGGTAACTACCTGTTCCGGGTGGAAGTGCACGAGGCGATCTGGGATCGCACCGGCAGCGAGCCGGAGCTGACGGAACTGTGGCTGAAGTGGTCGAGTGAGAACGGGGCGGAACAATACGAAGTCGGAGTCACGCCGCCCGGGTTTACGGCCGGGGGATGGGTGTATGAGTTTTTCAGTGCGCCCGATCAGAATATGACGACCGAGAAACACGTCGGCCATCATTTTCAGGATGATTTTACGCCGCAGCGCGGGGTGTTGAAGACGGACCACACCGATGAACCGGCTGGACTGGGTTTGATTCGCCGTTGGGACGGCTACGTTCGGCTGGTGAAGGATGGCGGTGCCTGGACTCTGGAAGAAGGTTGGGATCGCGGCCGTGAATTATCGACGGGCTATGGCAGCAACGCCCATGGTTTTGTGGATCTCGGCGGGCCGGTGCACCTGAATCTGGATGCGGTCTCGCTCGATGTCGATTTGGATGACGAGATCGCGGTTCCCGGCGATCATTGGCTGGCGCCGGTGCGCCAGGCCGAGCATCAGGCGGGAAATCTGTTGCTGGATGAGGCGTTGCCGGAAGGCATCGTTCATCATTATCTCGTGCTCGGCACGGTGGAGGTTGGGCCGGGCGGTCAGATCGATTCGTTTACACCCTATGATGAGCAAAGCTGCAAGCCGTTTGGTTTTCCGGCCCTGACCGATCTGAAAGCCCGCGATGTCTGCTACGACAATGACCAGTGCGATATGCCACAGGTGCGCACGGTTCAGGATGCCATCGACTACCTGTGCAAGGCGCGCGATCTGCGCTGGCATCACAAGCATTTGCACGGCATGGGTGTGGTCTGCGGGCTGATCGCCGAGTGCGGGCCGGATACGATACCGGACCCGAATACGGGCGAAGCACCGAGACGAACGGTGACCGTCACACGGGGATCGGCGCTCGATTGTGAAGGCAACATCATCGAGTTGGAGCAGGCCGAACATGTCGATGTCATGGCCGAGCTGGAGCCATTGCTGGAAGAGAACCCGGATCTGTTGGACGACGGCCAGGGAACAGTCTGCATCTGGATCGAGATCGGGGAAGGGGGAAAGCCTGCCATTCGGTTGGAACCCTACGAGAACCAGGGCAAAAACGCTTGGCTGGACGGCACCATCTGGATGGACTTTTACCAGCATTGCATCAAGGATCTGGTCGAAGAATTCAAGGCCGTGATGAAGGAGCTTGGCGAGGACGAGTCTGACGGCGAGAACAAGGATTTGGTCCCGGCTTCTCGTCGTGAAGCCACTGCACTGCTGAATCTGTTTTCTCAGCTGATTTACCGGCCGGAAGGGCAGTGGGTCTTTTTATCCAGGGATGAGCATGATTTGTTGCAAACCTTTTATGTTCGCATGCGGGAGCTGGTGCACAGCAAAACTTTCTGTGGCATGAGCGCCGGCCAGCCGTTTCCGCCTTACCCGTTCCCGGACACGACCATCAAGACCGCCTTCGGCAAGAACCATCATGAACAGGTTCTGGTTCACCCGAAAGGCACGCATACGCTGACCTACGGTGGCACTGATACCACCGTCAATGTCTATGACAACAGTCAGGACAAGGTTGTCCATGTCAGCACCATCAAAGCGGGCGAAGGGGCTGTCATCACCGCCATGGCGTTCGATCCCGACAGCGATCGGGTCTATGCGGCCACGGCGATCAATGCCGAAGACTCTCTGCTCAACGAGGGCTTCTTCAATGGCGGAGAAATCGATTGGGACCGCAGTGTCGTGCTTTGCGGTGTTGAGGCGACGGATTTGCATATCCCCTCGGGCGATAACCAGCGGCTGTTTATGCTGGGGCGTGGCAAGGGGTTGTATCGCCTGCACCTGGTTGAATTGTTTGGCGAAGAGAAGTTCGTACCAGAACCGCAATGGAAGTTCGACGCATTTGGGCCCATAACCTACCACCCGGACAATGCCCGCGCATTCGCGGCTGGACGTTCAGGAGATTCTGGTGTACCGGATCTGGAATTTGACGGCGTGGCCGATATCCATCTGGAGAAAACCCCTGATGGAGATGAACCCTACCCTTTGAAGCGAATACTCGACCCTCAAGGGGATTTGATCTTCGGCACCGATACTCTGGAAGTTCAGCCGGGCAAGGCCAATCAACCCGATTTGCTGCATGTGGTGGTTCAGCAAAAAAATAGCACCAAGTCGGTATTCAGTTACCGACTGGCACTGCCGGAAGGAAACACAGGCCAGCCCGCGCACAGCATCGACGGGCTGGAAGAAGATACCGAGATCAACTTGCTGTATCACCCGAAAATGGATCAGGTGATGATCTCGATTCAGGACGAATTCCGGGTTATTACCGCTGACCGGGGGGAGGTTCAAAAACAATGGGTACCGGTTCAACTGATGCCGACGGCAATGGCCGTGGAGCCCAACACAAACCGACTGGTTGTACTCAACTACATGAGCAATACGCTGACACTCTATCCCGTCGACGAAATCGAAGCGACCAGTGAGAAAAGGCGTGAGGAACTGGCGAATTATCGCCTGCAGATACTGCTCGCCTTCATTTCCCTGATCGGCAACATCTTGCAGTACCTGAAAGACTGCTTCTGCCATCACCTGCTGATCCAGTGTCCCCAGTGCGACGAGGATGACAAGGTCTATTTGGCGCGCATCGATATTCGCAACAACAAGGTCTACAAGGTCTGCAATTTCGGCAAGCGCAAGAATGTCTGGACCTTTCCCAAGTTCGAATACTGGCTGTCTCTGGTTCCCGTTCTGCCCATGTTCAAAAAGGCCATAGGCGAATTCTGTTGCATGGTCATGCCCAATCTCTTCGGCAACCTGATGGAGAACTATAAACCCAACGAACCCAGTGGGTTTGCGGTGAAAGGCCGCAGTTACAAGCGAGGCGTATCCCGGACCAAAACCGCCAACCCGAGACGTCGTTGGCACGAATCGAAACAAGATCTGAAGGTCAACGCGCGTTTGATGGGGGATGCGGCCCTGTACAAGGACGCTAAAGTTCAGCGTGCGACGGTCAGCAAACAGGCCTACCGCAATCTCAACACCCGCGAAGCGGTCAAGGAACTCGAGAAGAATGACATTAAAGTCAACAGCGTGGTCAAGTACGACTCCAAAGACGCCCCCAACGCCCTGCGTCGTCACGCCCTGACGCCGGATCGCATCGAAAAGGGCAGCGAAGTCGTAGTTTACGAAGAAAACGGAAAGGCCGCTTTCTATGCCCTGAAACAACCCGATGCACCCGGGTTCAACACGGGCCTGGCCGAGGAAGAGATGACCCAGCTTCGGGTCGAGAAAGACAAACTGGTCACGGAAATCCGGCGGGCCGAGTCGGAATTACATGCGCTCAAGACCGAGCGGACCCAGAGCGAAGCGGCCGTGCAGTCGCTGAAGGACCAGTTCCACAGTCTCGAACAGCAGCGCAGCCAGGTTATGGCCGATATGCAGACCATGCGCACCGGTGTTCAATCGCTGGAGCAGGAAGTGAAAGCACTCAAGGTCGATATGGCCAAGGCCCGGCCGGTGAAAGACATCGCCGATGTATCGACCGACGACGAGACCAGGCTGAAGGATTCCGGCATTCGAAACCTGGGCGAACTGGCCCTCTCCGATGTCAATCAGCTCAGTGAAAAGACCGGTATCGAAAAAACCAAGGCGGAACGGATCATCACCTCGGCCAAGAAGATGGTGAAAATCCAACCCGAATAACCTCTGTCAACGAGGAGGTGTGTCATGAAACTGTGGCAAACCCGACAGGGTCACAGAACCGGAAAGCGGGGGCCGGGAAGACCGACCTTCGCCCAGGGCGTGCATCACCAGTCCGAGCAGGTCGGTCAGGTGCTCTATGGCGAAACCACCGAAGCGCGAACGCAATCGTCCACCGGCCCGGTCGTACAGGCTAAGTTGACGGTCGGCGCGCCGGATGACCGGTACGAGCGGGAAGCGGACTGGATGGCCGACCGGGTGATGGACGGGGAGGGAGCCGACCGCGGTGTTCACCTGATCAACACCGATGCGGCACAGCGGATGTGCGAAGAGTGCGAGGAAGAAGAGGAGGAGGCCGGTGTGCAAGCGAAAGCCGAATCGGGTGCCGGCGCGCCGTCACACTCGGCCGGCGTACCTTCGCCCCAGGGAGGCCACCCCATGCCCGGGCCGTTGCAGCACCGATTCTCCTCCGGCTTCGGGCGGGATCTGAGTCCGGTCCGGGTGCATACCCATGCCCAGGCGGATCAACAGGCCCGGAACCTGAACGCCAAAGCCTTCACCTATGGCCAGGACATCTATTTTCGTCAAGGGTACTATCAGCCGGGCACCCGCCAGGGGCAGTGGCTGCTGGCGCATGAACTGACGCATACGCTGCAGCAGGATACGGGGCAACGACTGAAAACGTTGGACGATTCGGATAACTAGGCCGACTCATGCCGGAGAAGACGCATCAGCAGGTTGTGAATCGGACGGCGCCGGCCGCCCGGCGTCGGCGTCCGAGTCATCACCGATCCCAGGATCGAACGGTTCGCCGGATCCTGAACGGTCCGTTGTCCGAAGGGACGCGCCCGGTGATGACGTCCGTCGCCACGCCCGAGGTCGGTGCGGCGAACAGCCGGCATGAACAGGAGGCGGAACGGTTGGCCCGTCGGGTAGAGCCCGCGATGCCGACGCCGGAAACCGCAACGGTGCACGGACCCGCACCAGCGGCCAACGATGCGACGGATCACCCAGACCGCGAATCGGGCTCCGGCGAGTCCGACAGCGAGGAGAACGCCACAGAAACACGGGAATCGCTGTTGGCCGGTGGGCTCTGGCAAAAAGTCAAAAGCCTGTTTACCGGCGGCAGACCACTCCCCGAGCAAACCGCGGAGCGTTACCAACAAGCACTCGGTTACGACTTTCGTGGCACACGTATCCACACGGGTCCGGGGGCCGTCCAACTGACCCGGAGCCTCGGTGCCCAGGCCATCACCTACCGCAATCACATCCTGTTCAACGAGCGGGCCTATCAACCGGATACAGCGCCCGGGCGCCATCGGCTGGCGCATGAACTGACACATGTCGCACAGCAGGGCGGAGCAGTCCCATCGCCTTCATCGGAGGCAACCGTCTCCGTCCAACCGGCCCGTCCCCAGCTCCAGGGAGACTGGGACCTGGGTGTCGGCGATGCCCTGAGCAACGCCGGTAACGCTGTCCTGGACGCTGGTGGCGACGCGGTGAATTATGTCGGCGACCGGGCCAACGACGTCATCGAGGCCGGGGCGGATGCGATCTGGGCCGTGGTGCGGAGGGTGGCGCCGGATGCGTTTATGGATCTGGTGGATGAGATCCGCGAGAAAGGTTTTTTCGGTTACCTGAAAGACAAGATCGCCGATGTCACCGGCTCGATTCTGGAGGGTCTCGGCGACAAGAGTCCGATTCTGTCCTCCATGGTGACCCGATTCGCCGGCTTCGCCACCACCATGGTCGAGATCACCCAGGGTCTGGCACAGGGCAACTGCGAACCCTTGTTTGCCGCCTTGCGTCAATTGAAGGACATGGTCGCCAGTCTGGCCCGGGACGCCTGGGACGGCATCACGGATTTCTTCAAGCCCATCGGCGATTTCTTTGCCGATGTCTGGGTCCGGTTCGGCGCGCCGGTATTGGACTGGCTGAAGGAGGTCGCCTCCGATACCTGGGACTACATCAAAAGCCTCGGCCAGCAAATCTGGGATTGGACGCGGCCGGTAGTGGACGCCATCCGTTCGATGGTCGGCGACGCCTGGGACTGGATCAAGGACAAACTGGGTATGGGCGGCAGCGGCAACAGCGAAGGCGGCCTGATCGACTGGGTGAAGGACAAGGCCGCATCGGCCTGGAGCGCCATCAAGACCGAACTGCAACCGGTGATCCGGCCCATTCAGGACGTCGTCGACAAGGTCAAGGAAGTCCTGCCGCTGGAGGCCATCACTAATTTCCGGGAAACCGTCAACGGTTGGCTGCAGGAAGTGGCGTCGACGGCGCAAGCCATGGACCAGGGCGAGGGGGGCGATGTGGCCGAGAACCAGGCCAGCCTGCGCGACCGGATCCTGCCGGCCATCCTGAATCGCATCCAGGCGTTCCAGGGCACGCTGACGACGACCGGCCAGTGGGTCTCCGTCAAGATCGGCGGCATTGTCGACACGGGGCAGACCTTTCTGACCAAGCTGTCGACGGCGCCCATCATCAGCGGCATGCGCAGCGCCTTCGATTGGTTGTCGACCGCCCTGGGCAGCGTCAAGACCTGGGCCCAGGACACCGTGCAAAGCCTGTTTACGGCCATCGGCAACGGGCTGGTCAAATTGTCGCGGTTCATCGAACCGGTTTTGAACGCATTGAAAAAAATCGTCGGTGTGTTGGGCAATCTGCTTAAACGATTGCCGGACTTCCTGTTGGGGCCCATCTGGTGGGTGCTGCCGGATTGCATCAAGAACCCGATCAAGAATTTTTTCATCGAGCAGATCCTGTCACGCATTCCGTTGTTCCAGCAATTGACCGCCGTCGGGGATATCTGGGCGAGAATCCAGGCAATGGCACTGCGGGTGCTGGAACAGATCTTCGTCGACGGCAATCTGATGGGCGCGCTCTGGACCTTCTTCCGGCGTATGCTCAACCTCATCGGCATCCCCGCTCAGCTAGTCGTGCGTATTGTCGCCAACGCCGCCCAGGCGTTCAGCGACATCCTGATGGACCCGATCGGCTTCCTCGGCAATATGCTGCGGGCGATGAAGGAAGGCGCCAGTCAATTCTTCGGCAATATCTTTACGCACCTGTTCAACGGCATTAGCGGCTGGTTGTTCGGCCAGATCGAGGAAGCGGGCCTGACACCGCCGGACATCACCAGTTTCCGATCCATTCTGAGTTTCGTGTTCGATCTGCTCGGGCTGACCATGGAAAACATCTGGAACCGCCTCGCCGAACACGTCGGCCGGCCCGTGGTCGAGCGCATTCGCGGCGCCATCGACATGATGCAGGGCGCCTGGGAGTGGATAAAGGTGGCTGTTACGGAAGGGTTGACCGGCTTGTGGGACATGATCCGGGAGCGGATATCGGATTTGTGGAACACGGTGCTCGATGCCGTCGTTTCCTGGGTCAACACCGCCATCATCTCCACGGCATCGCGCTGGTTGTTGTCGTTGCTGGATGTCAGCGGCATCACGCCGATCATCAATGCGCTGATCGCGATCTACCGCGCCATCGAATCCTTTGCGCAGTACATGGCCGAAATGCTGGAGATCATCGCATCGGTCACGCGCGGTATCGCCGACCTGGCCAAGGGCAAACTGGCCGCGGCGGTCGACTTCCTGGTCGGCGCCCTGTCGAATTCCATTCCCATTGTGGTTGGTTTTCTGGCCAACCAATTCGGCCTGGGCCGGCTTGGAGAACGAATCAGCGAATTGGTCGAGGGCATTCGCGGTCGCATCAACAGTGCACTGGACTGGATTATCGAAACCGCGTTGCGGGTCGGGAGCGGTTTTATCGACATGCTGCGGTCCGGCGCCGAACTGGTGCGCAACTGGTGGGAGCAGCGTAAATCGTTCCAGGACGAGGCGGGTGAGGAGCACGAGCTGTATTTCGAAGGCGAACGCGGCGACTTGATCATCGCCAGTACTCCGCAACCGATCGGCGCCTTTCTGAACCAGTTGCAAATTCCGGAAGACGATCCGCAACACGCGCAGAAGGAAGGCCACAAAACCGATGCCGAACGCATCTATCGGGACATCACCCAGCTGCGCCAGACCATGCGCACCCGCGAACGCGCCGGCGAGGACATCAGCGACGAACGGCAGCAACTGAACACCCTGTTCGACCAATTGGCCGTTCACCTGACGCCCCTGATGGTCGGTACCGAAGAGACCGCCGGTGGCCGCGTCCCGACCCCGCTGACACTGCAAGCGCTCGACGGCGACCCGGTGCCGATGCCGCGCACAAGCGACGAGGAGCAGGTGGATCTCGATGCCGGTCGGCAACTGGTGATGCTGGTGCAGGAACATGTGGACGATTCCGACGCCATGGCGGATTATTTCGATCGCATCAAGCGTCGACTGGCGCTCGACGAGGTTGGTTTTGTCGAACAGAACGACCGCTTTGAGGTGCGGCTGAGGGCGGGCAACGAATTGCGAGTGTCGGTCTCGGAAAACCTGAAAGGCGATACCCCGGGGTTGAACCTCACCAATGAGATCAGCTACCGCACCGGTTCGGCCGCCGGGGATACGGTCGGCGTCGACATGGAAGCGGACAACCTCGGCCCGAGTCATGGCGAGGGATCGGGACCGGGCAACAGCGCCTTGTCCGGTGTCATGGATCATCTGGTCACCGACCCGGGTAACCGCAATCCGTCCAAATACATCAAAGGTCATCTGTTGAACGACAACATCGGCGGGCCGGGGTCGTCCGAGAACCTGTACCCGATCACGGCCGAAGCCAACCGGTCGCATGAAACCAACGTCGAGAGCATCGTCAAACGCTGGGTGAACAACGAGCACTATTGGGTCTACTATCGCGTGCAGGTCCGGAACGTCAGTGAACACATCGAACATCCGGGGCGGAAAGACCCGGACAACTGGATCAACGCCCAATTCCACTGCCAGGCCTACATCAAGAAAACCGACGGCGGTCAGGCCAATGCCTTTACCGAGACCATCGTCTCCCGCTATGAGCAGGATCCGGCCGAGGATCACCGCAACCCCAACGCGTTGAGCCCGGAAGAACGCGAGGCGAGGGCGAATACCGAAGGGCTGAACGACGAGGATGTGGTCGGCGGTGGCCAGTACGAAGGCGATGTACTGGAGTCGAGCCGGAACTCGGATCGCACCTACCAACTGGACAGCCGTCTGAAACAGGCGCTAGATGGTGTGGCCAGCGAGAATCGCACCGAAGCGGATATACAGGAGGCGGTCGACGCCTACAACGACAGCGGCACTCAATCGCTGGCTTTGGGTCCGGCGCGCATTTCGACACTGTTGACAGCCTACCAGCGATACAACGAGGGCAACCTGACCGGTTTGAGCCAGGCGGAGAAAGCCTCGCTGACTTACATGAACGAGCGGGCCGGCCAGGTACGGGCTGTATTGACCAACGCGGACGAATCGGTACCGGCCGCCTGAATCTTTGCTAGGCTTCAAAGACACTCACGCAGGAGACACCCATGGAAGGTGACCGTTCCGTGCTCGTCTGTCACGACGAGCGCATGCTGCAACACAAGCCCGATGTCAATTTACCCTTCCTGTCGGATCGGTTGGACAAGCGCGTGCGGTCGATCCTCGCCAGCCTCAACGTGGAGTGGAAATACCCCGAACATCCCGGTCGTCTGACGGCGATTCTCGACGCATTGAAAGCAACCCCGATTCCTGGTATTCGAACCGTCGGCGGTCGGGCGGCGACGCGCGAACAACTCGCCCGGGTTCACGGCACGGCCTACCTCGACGACATCGAAACCTATCGCGGCAAGCAGGCCTGGCTCGATGTCGATACCACCGCCGTCTCGCCCGGCAGTGTCGAAGCGGCCGAAGTCGCCGCCGGTACCGCCATCGCCGCTGTTGAAGCCGTGGTATCCGGCGAGGTGAACCACGCTTTCGCCCTGGTCCGGCCGCCCGGTCATCATGCCGAATCGATGCGTGCCCGGGGGTTTTGCCTGTTCAATAACGTCGCGGTGGCGGCGGCTCACGCTCAGGTGGCGCTGGGGTGTCCCCGGGTCCTGATCATCGACTGGGACGTGCACCACGGCAACGGCACCCAATCCATATTCTGGGCCGATCCGGACGTCATGCTGTTCGACATGCACCGGGCCGCGCCCTTTTACCCGGGCAGTGGCCATCTGGAAGAAGTCGGCGGTGGCCGGGGCGAAGGCATGACCGTCAACGTGCCCTTGTCGGCCGGCACCGGCGATGCCGCTGTCATGCAGGTGTTTCATCAGATACTCGGCCCGGCGGCACGCTGGTTCCAGCCAGACCTGATTCTGGTGTCCGCGGGTTTCGATGCCCATCACAACGATCTGGCACTGAACATGAGTTACGAAGGTTTCGGTGCTATGACCGGCTATGTCCAGGCACTGGCGGACGAACTGTGCGATGGCCGCCTGGCCATGATTCTCGAAGGCGGGTACAACCTTGAATCGCTGGCCGGCGGCGTCCATCGCGTACTGCGGGTGTTGTCCGGCGCCGAGGCGACAGAGCCGACCGAAGCCGGGCTTGAGGATGTGGAGCGCGCCGCCGCCTTTCATCTCAGTGCTTTCAATGAGGACTTTTAATTCCGGATCGGGAATCAGGATCCGCCGGGGCGAATGTTCTGATTCAGATGAAACCGATTCTCCGGATCCCATTGCCGTTTCAGAGCCACCAGCCGACTGTGGGTGTCCTCGCCATAGGCGGCCCGAACACGTGCCTCGCCCTCGTCTTCACTGAGAAAGTTCACGTAGACGCCACCCGTGGCGTGCGGATCGACCGACTCGAAGGTGGCTCTCGCCCAGTCGATGTGGGTCCGGTCTTCGGCCATCTCGCGCCAGCGCGCTTGGATGTTCAACACCCATTGGGCCGAGCGATGCGGGTAGGGTGAGTCGGTATCCTGTTTTCGGGACACCGCGCCGCCCAATGACAGCATTCCGATCGAGGATTCTTTCGACGGCATCCGGGCGGCCTGGGCACAGAGCGCGTCGATGGCACCGTCGTTCAGTTCATCAAGATAGTGTCCTTTCCAATAGTTACGCGCGCCGTGTGCGGCGGTTTTGTCGAACATGGCCTGAAATGCGCAATAGGGTTTCGGCCCAACCGCGTCGGCGAGGGGTCGACCGATCAAGCGCAGTGGCGCCAATGCGGATTCACCCGCCTCCGGATCGCCGGTGTGGATCATCGCCAGCAGCAGTATCAGTCGCCCGTGATACTGCTCCGGAATAAACGGGGCCGGCGGTGCGTAGCGCAGCACCGGCAGGCAAGAGACGGACTCGGGCAGCGACTCGAACACCCGGGACACCTGGCGCAACACCTCGGGAGCGTCGTCGAAATCGTGCACCACCGGTCCGGCCAGAACAGTCGGGCCGAGATCGTGCAACCGGAACTCGAACGAGGAGGCGACACCGAAATTTCCGCCGCCGCCTTTCAAACCCCAGAACAGCTCCGCGTTCTGGTCGTCGCTGGCGCGCACCCGGTCACCATCCGCAGTCACCAGGTCGACCGAGATCAGGTTGTCGACCGTCAGCCCGCAGCGGCGCGACAGATAACCGAAGCCGCCACCCAGGGTCAGACCGGCGAGGCCGGTGCTGGAAATAAACCCGCCGGGCACGGCCAGGCCAAGTGCCTGGGTTTCCCGATCCAGATCGCGAATCAACACGCCGGGTTGCGCCCGGACGATGCGTTGGTCGGGGTCGACCTGGATGCCGGTCATGCGTGAACAGTCGATCATCAGGCCGTCGTCACAGGCACCGAACCCGGCGACATTGTGCGCACCTCCCTTGATGGCGATGTCCAGGTCGTGATCGCGGGCGAAGCGGACGGCCTGGCGGATTCGCCCAGGGGTTGTACGATCACGGCGGGTCGTTTGTCGTACATGGTGTTCCAGAGTGTGCGGGCCTCATCGTAGCCGGCATCGCTCGCCAGCAGCGCGTCGCCTCTGAGGCTGGCCCGCAAAGACTGCAGGTGTTCGTCGTCGAATCGATGTGTTTGTGCATGTGTCATCTGCGTTCTCCTTCCTGGGTGGACTCTCTTCGAAGTGTGCGACCAGAGTGCGCCCGGGTCCGTGAGCATTCCAGTACAAGTTTTGTACTGGAATCCGCGAGCCCGCCTGCTAGTTTTGACGGCATGACCAAGAGCTACCGCCAATTCTGTCCAGTCGCCAAGGCATCGGAAATCTTCGCCGAACGCTGGACACCGTTGCTGATTCGCGAACTGCTGTGCGGCAGTCATCGTTTCAATGAACTGCGGCGCGGTTTGCCGATGATGTCGCCCAGTTTGCTGGCCCAGCGGCTGCGGCAACTGGTGGACGCCGGCCTGGTGTACGACGCCGACAGTCGCGATGGCAACACCGAATACCGACTCACCGAGGCCGGGGCGGCCTTGCGCCCGGTGGTCGAATCTCTTGGCGTCTGGGGCAAGCAATGGGTTCAACGGGAAGTGACCGAAGACGATCTCGATGCCGGTTTGCTGATGTGGGACATTCACCGGCGACTGCACATCGATCGCATGCCGGAACGGCGCACCGTGCTGCGTTTCGAGCTGGTCGATGCGCCGGCCAGGCAGCGTTTTTACTGGTTGGTGATCGATCGGGGGCGGGTCGATATCTGTTTGAAAAATCCGGGGTTCGAAGAAGACGTCTGCATCCGTTCGCGCCTGCTGACCCTCACACGAATCTGGCTCGGCGAGGTTCCCTGGGAGTCAGCCGTTCGATCCGGTCACATTGAACTTCAGGGAGCGCCCGACTTGGTTCGACAGATCGGTCGCTGGCTGGCCCTCAGTCTGTTCGCCGAGATGGACGCGGCACCGGGGCCGGGTGTCACCTGAGCAGTGTCGTGACGTCACAAAGGCCCGAACAGGGCGTTGAACAACGCCAGGTATTCCTCCTGATTGGCCGGCTTGACCTTGTAACCGTCCGCGCCGAGTTTGAAGGAACGGGTGATGTCGGCCTCGTCTTTGGAATTGGAGAACATCAGAACCACCGGTACCACCTGGAAACGGTCCCTGGATTTGATCTCGTTGAGGATGTCGTAGCCATCCATGTAGGGCATTCGAATGTCCAGCAACACGACGGACGGCATCGGCTGGGTGGCCGCTTCCACTTCGTCCAGGAAATCGATAAAGGCCTGGCCGGCGGTGAAACCGAACACCTCCCGACGGATGGGCGTGAACTCCAGATAACTTCGCAGCAGAACGATCTCGGTGTCGTCGTCGTCGACCACGACAATCGGTCCCGGCTCGTCGATACGGGGCAGGGATTGAGCCATGACATCAAGCTCCTTCGAGAGTGAATTGGAACCAGGTGACGTCCGGGCCGGATTCCACCCAGATGCGCCCCTGATGACGGTCAACGACTTTTTTGCAAATACTCAAGCCGACGCCAGTGCCTGTTTCGTGCTTCCCGGTACGAAACATCTGGAAAATTCGAGTCTGGTCGTCCGGCCGGATGGACGACTGGGTGTTGCGTACGCCGAAGACCCAACCCGCCTGCGACGGCTGTGCCGTGAAGTGTAGTTGAAATCCGTCGCCGAGAGTGTGATCCAGCGCGTTTTGCACGAGATTGGTGTACAGCAACGTGACCAGCGAGCGATACAGCCGAACGTCGTCCGGATGCGGGTCGAATCGAATGTCCACCTCGCGCGCGCGCAGTTGGCCGTCCAGTTCACTGACCACCGAATCGATCAGCGTTTTCGGGTTTGCCGTTTCGCGGGACAGCTCCCGATAGCCGATCTTGGTCAACAGACGGAAGTCGTCGATCATGTGCAACATCTTGTCGGTGTTGGCGAACAAGTGGTCCGACAGGGTTTGTGTTTTTTCGCGGTCGTTGTGTTGAACCGCCAGGATGAACAGATCCAGCAGGCTACGGTTTTGGCGCAAGGGCTCGCGTAAATCGTGCGCCGCGATGTGGGTGAAGTGCTCCAGATCGTTGCGCGAGGCGACCAGGTTTTTATTCGCCTTGTTCAGCCGGTCGAGCATGGCGTCGAAAGCGCGTGCCAGGTCGCCGATTTCATCGCGGGCGGTGCTGTTTGTCCGGTAGCCCAGGTCGCCGGCTCCGACGATGCCGGTGCCTTCGACCAGTCGTTTCACCGGCCGGTAAACGGACCAGGCGATCCAATACGCGAGCGCGAACAACGGGATCAGCGCGGCCACGGTCAACCACAGCTGCCGCTGTTGTAAAACCTGCAACGGACCGAAGACTTCATCCCGGTCGATCTTGACCACCATGCCCAGGCCCAACGGCTCCGCGTAGCGAGTAGCGGCGAGTACCGGGACGCCGCGATAGTCGGAAATGTCGGTGTAGGTGTTCTCCTTCGCCTGCACGGCATCGACGAACGGCAATACCGAATTCGGTGTGTCGCGGGCAGCCTGTTCCGTTGCCACGGGCGCACGTACCAGTCGTGGAGACCCGTCCTCGCCGCGCACCGCGAGCAGGACGGCCCCGCTGTTTTTCAGGTAGGCGTCCCGATCGGCCTGCGCCAGGATGTCGGTAATGTCTGAATGCAACACGGCCACGCCAATGACGTCGTCGTTCAGATTCAGGGGGCCCATCATCAATAACTTCCACTCGCCATCCGGCGTCTCGCGCAATTCGGCATGTCGATAGTTTTGCTGTCCGGCATCCCGGACCCGCGCGCGAATCAGCGGTTCGATGTCGTCACCGGTGGTGAGGATCGGTTCGCCGTCGGTGGCGAGGATATCGATGCGTTGAAAGGTGGGAATCGAGCTCAGGGCATCACCAATGATCAGGCGCATCATCTGCATCGCCCCCGGCTCTTCGGCTTCCAGATAGCGGGACAGACTGAGGCGCAATTGGGTGCGGCTGGTGATGCCCGCCAGCCGCTCCTGGTTCAACTGATGCACCAGGTCCATCCGTTCTTCCAGGTTGGACGCCACGGCTTCGAGCCGTGCCAGTGCATTGCGTTGCACCAGAGATTCGTACTGGCTTTTGAATATCCATCCAATGAACAGCGGTGTGCCGGCCAACAGCAGGAACAGGACCGTGATTTTCCATTTGATTGACATGGGCAATCCTTAACGCGAGGGGTTGAGCCTGCATCCCTGAACGTTCCGTCCTGACCTCAGGCTAGCCCAAAAAAGCGATCCGGGACGGTCGCATTGCAATTCTTGTTCAGAGCGGCTATTGGTGACTCTGTCGGGGCGCAGGGAAGGGGAGCGAATAACAATAATGTCCGAATCCAAAGGTGTGACGGTCCGGCTGGCCGAGCAGCGCATCCTGCAACTGGCCAAGGTCACGGGGCTTGGTGTAGCGGTCGGCGTGGTGGGGGCCGTACTGGCCAATCTGTTCGTCGCCGGCATCGGCTGGTTGAACGACGTACTGTTGATTTCGCCGCGCAGCCGCATGATGCAGACCGACAGTCGTTGGATCGTGGCGGCGACGCTGGTTGTACCAGCGCTCGGCGGGTTGATCGTCGGTCTCCTGCATCGGGGCATCGCCGAGGGGCGGGCGCACGGCCCGGCCGAGGTAATCGCGGCGGTCCAGACCCGGCGCGGTCGCTTACCGGCCCGACCGGCGGTGTTGTCCACCCTGTCCAGTCTGGTGTCGCTCGGCAGTGGAGCCAGTGTCGGTCAGTATGGCCCGCTGGTGTATCTGGGCGGTTCGGTGGGCTCGATCGGGGCACGTCTGCTGCGCACCGACATCACCGTGGACAACATCGCCATAGCCTGCGGCGTCGCCGCCGCCATTTCCACCGTGTTCAACGCCCCCATCGCCGGCATTCTGTTCGCTCATGAACTGATCCTGCGGCATTTCGCATTGCGCGCGTTCGCGCCCGTGGCCGTCGCCTCCATCGCCGGGTATGTGGTCGCCAATGCCGTTTTACCGCAGCCGCCCCTGTTCCAGATCGACCCGACGCCGGTTCTGCACCTGTGGGAATATGGTCTGTTCATGGTCTTGGGTGTGGCCAGCGCTCTCGTGGCGGTGGTTTATATGCAGAGTATTTTCGCCATGGGCCGGTTCGCCGGTCGGTTGCCCTTGCCCAGGGTGCTGAAACCGGCCGTTGCCGGGGCTGTGCTCGGCCTTACCGCCCTGTGGGTGCCCGAGATTCTCGGCATCGGCAGCGAGACGCTGCGGTTCGCCTTCATCGAAGGTGCCTTTGGTCGTGGTGAACTGGTGTTGGTGCTGGTCCTGAAGCTGTTGGCCACGGCATGGTGCCTGGGTATGGGCTTCTCCGGCGGCGTGTTCAGTCCGGCCCTGGTCATCGGCAGCCTGTTCGGGGCCTTGTTCGGTACCCTGATCGGAACCGTCACGGGCGCGACCTCGGACCTGGTCGTTTACGCCGTTTGCGGCATGGTCGCGGTTACGGCCCCGGTCATCGGCGCGCCCTTGACGGCCGTGATCATCATATTCGAACTGACCGGGAACTATGAACTGACCATTGCCGCGTTGGCGAGTGTGGCCCTGGCGAACCTGGTCGCTTCCCTGTTGGTGGGGCGGTCCTTTTTCGACAGACAGTTGCGTCAACGCGGGTTGGATTTATCCGGCGGACGCAGCAAGGCGCTGTTGGTGTCGCGCACCATCGACAGCCTGACTCGGGATTCGTTCGTGTCGGTGGCGGCGGACGCCAGTGTCGCGCAGGCGCGCAGCGCCATGGCCAAAGCTGAAGCCTCGGAAGCCTATCTGGTCGATGCCAGCGATCGCTATCAGGGCAAGGTGACACTGCAGGCCCTGGTCGAGCAGGAAGCCGACCGCCCGGCGCAGGCGTTCAAGGCCGTCGACGACTTCGTTATGGACGCGCACACCACCTTGTGGGACGCCATGCAGCTGTTGCGGCAGTTCGTCGGTGAAAGCGTGCCCGTGGTCGGTCGTGATCACACCCTGGAGGGCACCGTTTACGAGTCCAATCTGATACGGGCCTATCTGGACATCATGTCCGAGATGCGACGGGAGGAATATGCCAATGATTAGAGGCATATGGCTGGCGGCGCTGGCTTCCCTGGCTATGGCCGAGACCCCGACCCGACCGACCCTGAGCATCGCCACCTGGGGCGGAGCCTACGAGGCCGTGCAACGTGAGGTGTTGTTCGACCCCTTCACCGCGCAAACCGGCATCGCCATCGAGACCGAAGCCTATACCGGCGGGCTCGACGTACTCGACGATTCGCCGCCGGATCTGGTCGATATGTCCATGGTGGAGACGCTGGCAGCGTGCGACGCCGGCGACCTGAAAACCCTCGACCACAGCCTACTGATGGACGGCGCGGACGGCACACCGGCGCGACAGGATTTCGCTCCGGGCGCACTGCAACCCTGCTCGGTGGCGCACACCGTGTACGCCACTGTGATCGCCTACGACAGCCGCGCCTTTCCCGGGCGTCGCCCCTCCAGAGTCGCGGACCTGTTCAATCTCGACGACTTTCCCGGCCCCCGCGCCCTGCAAGCCTCGCCCTACGCCAATCTGGAATGGGCGCTGATGTCCTACGGCGTGCCACGCCGGGAGTTGTACGACTTACTCAGCACACCGCGTGGTTTGCGACTCGCCTTCGAACGACTGGACCGGTTGGACGGCCAGGTGCGCTGGTGGCGAGCCGGTCAAACCCCGGTGGAGTGGCTGGAAAGCGGTCAGGTCGTCATGGCCTCCGGCTACAACGGCCGCTTTTTCAGCGCTCGCCTCGATGGCGACAGCCCGATCGAAATCCTCTGGGACGGCCAACTCCAGGAACGCCAGACCTGGGTGATTCCCAAAGGTGCCACCCACCCCGACGCCGCGCTCGACTTCATCCGCTTCGCCACCACCACCGAGCGCATGGCCGCCATCGCCAACCGCATCGCCTACGGCCCGACGCGCCTGTCCGCGTCCAGCCGCATCGGACGGCACCCCGAGGCGGGTTTCGACATGCGTCCGCACATTCCCACCCATCCCTACAACTCGACCACGGCGATCCGCAAGGATGTGCTTTGGTACGCGCGGACCTATCAGCGGGTGTTGCAGCGGTTTGAGGCGTGGCGAGAAGAGTAAACGGTTTCCGTAAACAGGGAAGGAGGCCGTGACTCGGGCTATTGCGCCTGTCTACGGGGTGATAGGCGCACAAACTCCATTCATCTATTCCGCATGGTGGAACCACGTCCCATTTTATTAGACATGTGGAGTCGGTTCCGGTATACCTGTGTCCGGTCGTAAACGAAGAAATTCGAACCCAATCAATAATAAAACGAACCCAAGGGACACCGTATGTCTTTCAACCCTCGAACGCTTCTGCTGGGGCTGGCCCTGATTGTGGTCGGCGGCTTCCTGGCCAACCAGATACAAACCTCGTCCGGAGACGTGGACGTCAGCACCGTGCGCTTTGCCGGCAATAACGGGGTGGTCACGCATGCCCGGCTCTATGTGCCCGATGGCGTCTCCAACGAGAACCCGGCCCCGGGCATCGTCGCCATTCACGGCTACATCAATTCCAACGAGACCCAGTCCGGGTTTGCCATCGAGTTCGCACGGCGCGGCTATGTCGTGCTGGCGCCCGATCAGACCGGTCACGGTTACTCGGATCCGCCCGCCTTCGCCAACGGCTTTGGCGGTATGGACGCCCTGGCCTATATGCGTACGCTGCCGTTTGTCGATGCCGACAACATCGGTCTGGAAGGCCACTCCATGGGCGGGTGGTCGTCGCTGATCGCGGCGTCGGTGATGCCGGACGGCTATCAATCCATTGTCATTGAAGGCTCGTCCACCGGTACCTTCGGAGCCCCCGAAGGTACCCCGACCTGGCCGCGCAATGTCGCGGTGGTGTTTTCCAAATACGATGAGTTTTCCCAACTGATGTGGGGCGTGGAGGTTCCATCCGACATCACCGGGACCGACAAGCTGAAGACGCTGTTCAACACCGATGAGCTCGTCGAGCCCGGTCGTCTCTACGGAGACATTGACGCCGGCACCGCGCGAATCCTGTATCAGCCGCCGGTGACCCACCCGGGGGATCACCTGTCGACCCGGGCGATCGGTCACGCCATCGATTGGTTCGACCGAACGCTTGAGGGCGGCGAGCCACTACCGGCCGAAAACCAGGTCTGGATGTGGAAAGAACTCGGCACCCTGCTGTCCCTGATCGGTATGGTGATTCTGATTCCGTCCGTCATTACCGGCCTAGTCCACAGTGCGCCGTTCCGGTTAATAACCGGAACACCGGCGACGCCCAAATCGCTGACCGGTGGTGGCTGGTGGCTCGGGGCGGCGGTCTTTATCGCGCTGCCCGTGGTGACGTTATTCCCGTTCAAAGGTTTGAGTGAAGCCTGGGGGTGGTCGGCCAGCGCCTGGCTGCCACAGAACATCACCACCCAGGTCATGGTCTGGGCAGTGGGCGTGGGTATCGTAGCGGCGATCCTGTTTGCGCTGTGGCATGTCCTGTTGAACAAGAAAGCCGGCGCCACGGCACGCGATTATGGCCTGGCCGACGCCGCCGGGTTTTCACCGGCCCTGATTTTGAAATCTCTGGGGCTGGCGCTGGCCGTCGTGGGCGTGTTGTATTCACTCTTGCTGGCAACGGTGTACCTGTTCGATACCGACTTCCGGTTCTGGGTGTTCGCCATGAAACCGCTGAGCGCGCTTCAGTTGCGCATCGCCCTCAGCTACGTCGTGCCGTTCTGCCTGTTCTTCACGGTGGTGGCGGTACTGTTGCATGGCCAATTGCGCCAAAGCCACTGGAGTTTCCGGCGTGAATTGTTCGTCAACTGGATCCTATTGGTCATCGGCTATGTGTTGTTGCTGTTGTTCCAGTACATCCCCCTGTTCCTGGGCGGCAGTATGACCATTGCGTCGGAACCTTTGTGGACCATCATCGCGTTCCAATTCCTGCCGTTGATGACCATCGCCGCGATCGTGTTTACCGTGGCGTATCGGGCGACCGGTACGGTCTATACCGGCGCCTTTATCAATGGGCTCTTGGTGACGGGCATCGTCGTCGCCAGCCAGGCCACACATTACGGGTTCTGACCCGTCCCCGGGGCCGCTGTGCGGCCCCGTCTTCCCGGCTGGCGGCCCGGTGGGTGTAGGGGTACAATTCGGCCAACTTTACTTATCGGTTTGACGGTCCATGACAGCAGAAGACCCAAAGTCCTCCGGACAGGTGACCGCCCTGGTGCGAGGCCTTTCCATACTGCGATCATTCTCCCGGGACTCAACGGAACTCAGCAACGGCGACCTGGCCCGACTCACTGGCCTGGCCAAGTCGACCGTGTCACGCCTCACCCATACCCTGACCGAGCAAGGCTTTCTGACTTCCGGCGTAAACAACGACCGCTACCGTCTGGGGCCGGGCGTATTGGGGCTGGGTTTTCAGTACCTCGCCCATTCCGGTATCCAGCAGTTCGCGGCACCTCACATGCAAGCGCTGGCCAATGCGGTTGGGTGTTCCATTGCCCTGGGCGTCGCCGATGGCGACAGCGTCATGTATCAATATGTCGCCAACTGCGGCAACCCATACGGCCTGAGACTCACGTCGGGTGACCGATTGCCACTGTTGCAAACGGCGATGGGGCGGGTATTGGTTGCAATGCATGCCCGGGAAGAACGCCCGCTCGATGTATCCGTCGACGCCCAGCCGACGGTTGAGCGCAGTCTGGCGGATCTGGATCGACTCGGCGCTTGTCTGTCATTGGGCGAGTGGAAGCCGGAAATACACGCCATCGCGGTACCGATTTACCCGATACCGGGTGGGCCGATCATGGCGCTGAACTGTGGCGGGAGTTCGGTCACGCTGCCCCAGGTCAAACTGGAAGTCGAGATATTGCCCCAATTGAAGGACACCGCCTTGACCATCGAAGCCATGTTGAAATCAGCTCCTTGATTGAGCCACCCTTATACCAAACCGCTTACAAGTCGAACGTTACCTTTCTGTCCAACCTGATCCGGTAAACCTTGCTGTATTCCATCACATCATTTCCTTCCGCGGATCCCTGTTGACCGTCGTCATCCAGAATGAACACGTTTAGCCGCTGATAGTTGCGTCATATTCAGGAAACTCCCCCGGGAGTCCGGTACCATCCCGTCGCCGCCAATCAGGCAAACCCTGTGGCCCAGACAAAAACAAAAGGAGGAAGTACACCCTTGAACGCCCTCAAATCCCTCGCACTTACCCTGGCTGTGTTGGCCGGAACACTGCCTGGCGTCGTCAACGCCGGCGACCGTTTAATCAGCTGTGTCGATCATTCCTGGTACCCCTTTACCTTTCTGGCGTCCTACAAAGGCGGAGGTCTGTATGTGGACATGTTCCACGAGGCCGGCGAACGCCTCGACCTGACCACCCGGGCGCGAGCGGTGCCCTGGGGACGCTGTATGGAGTACATCCACAGCGGCGAGGCCGATGCCGTTATCGGTATTTCCTTCAAGGAGGAGCGTACCTCCTTCCTGCATTATCCGACCCGGACGGATGGCTCGCCCGACTACGACTACCGGCTGAACACGCTGGACTACGTCGTGGTCACCCTGGCCGACCAGAACTACCAGTATCAGGGCGACCCGAACACGATACCGCAACCGGTACGGGTGCCGAACGGCTACAGCGTCGGAGGAGCCCTGGCGGAGGAAGGCCTGGATGTGGACACCAGCGCCCGAAACGACCGTGCCAACCTGATCAATCTGGTCACCGCCGGCAATGGCAGTGCCGTTATGCTGCGCCAGTTGGCCCACGTCATGGCCGAAAAAGAGTTCTTTGCCGGAAAACTGTCGATCAGCGAGATGCCGTATCAGTCCCGTCGCTATTTCATGGCCTTTTCCAAACAGACCGATTTCAGTGAGGAAGAGCGCTGGGCCGTCTGGAACGAACTGAAGAACGTTCGTAATGACAGAACCTTGATGAACACTTTTCTGGATGCTTACAGCGGGAAGTAAACCCGCGAATGCGCCGGGTACTCACCCGGCGCTTGTCTTCTGCAGCGCATAGCCGCCCCTGTTTAGGTTAACGAGTATCCGGAGCGTTGTGGATTCAGTCCCAATCGGGTGCGAAGTCCGGGTTCGCAATCCGCTGACCGCGTGCCAGTCCGTCGATGCGTGCCATCTCGTCGTCGCTGAGCTGTACGTCGAAGGCCTTCAGGTTGCTCTCGATGTGGTGCCGTTTGGTGGAGGAAGGAATGGTGACGATGCCCTGTTGATGCACCCAGGCCAGCGATACCTGAGCGGCCGTCAGGCTATGCGCCTCGCCAATGGCTTGCAGTGTCGGGTCGTCATTCACCGCGCCGACCGCCAGAGGCATATAGCCCGTGATGGTTAATCCGTTCGCTTTGCCGTGTTCAACCACGGAGCGGTTAGGCAGAAAGGGGTGTACTTCAACCTGGTTGGTCAGCAGCACGTCCGGCCCCAGGATCGAGATCGCTTCATCCAACTGTGCGTTGGTGAAATTCGACACGCCAATGTGGCGCGTCAGGCCCGCATCCTGGGCCGCCTTCAGTTCGCCCAGGTATTCCGCCATCGGTACCTCGTTGTCCGGTGATGGCCAATGACACAGCAGCAGGTCGACGTAGTCCGTCTGCAGCCGTTTCAGACTGTCTTTCACGCTGTTCTGAAAATCCGCCTGGCGGTAATAGTCCATCCACACCTTGGTGGTCAGAAAAATGTCTTCCCGCGCCACCGGACTGTTGGCAATGGCCTGTCCAACATCGGATTCGTTATCGTAAATCTGAGCGGTATCGATGTGCCGGTAGCCGAGGTCCAGCGCATCCCCTACGGCTTTGCGAACCACCTCGTCTTTCAGGCGAAACGTGCCAAAGCCGGGTTGGGGCAGGGTATTGAAACTCATGCAGTTCGCTCCTGTATTTGTGAAATTGGTTACAAATACAAAAACTTGGGGCGGATTCCGTCATTTAAAGCATCCCGCCGAACCCAGGTTGAATGGGCACGATCAGGCCAATCCAGTGGGATCGCTCGAACGTATCCTCCATTACCCGTCTGATTCGCAATCAGCCTGATCCTGATGGCCGATCGGCGTTAGAGGCGGCATGAAACCAGGAAGGTGACCGAGATCAATGCGATGGACGCCAGTCGGTCTATAGTTAAGAACGGTGCCGCACGTCAACCAGAGGTGAACATGCTGAGAGGGTTGCTGTCCAGTCAGGATCCTGGCGAGCTGCGCGAGGTCATCAATTACCTCGGGATTGCGGCATTTATCGTCGACGTAACGCCCGATCGGGAATTTCACCTCTCGGCCATCAACGAAACCCATGAGCAAATGACCGGACTGCGCCATGAGGATGTTGCGGGGCGCACACTGGACTCGATATTGGATTCCGAAACAGCGAAACGGGTCAAGGAAAACTACAGCCGATGCATCCGTGAAGGTGCCGCGATCCAGTATGAAGAGTTGCTCGACCTGCCGGTAGGGGAAAAGTATTGGCGAACCACACTGGTGCCGTTTTATAACGTCGAAGGCAGAGTATTTCGCATACTCGGTACGGCTTACGAGATCAGCGATGCGGTTCGTTTAAAGCTTCAAACACGCTACCAATCCACCTTGATGAGCGTTTATCTCGATGAATCTCCGGACGGCATCCTGGTCGTCGACGCCAACAACGAGATAAAAACCTGGAATCGTCGTTTCCTGGAAATGTGGGATATTCCGGAGGACATCTTGCAGGCAGGCGATGGGCGCAGTGCCCTTGAAGCCGTGCGAAATCAGGTCGAAAACCCGGATGAGTTCGTTGAACGAATTATGGAACTCTATCGGCACCTCGACCAGGAAGAGAGGAGTTATCGCATCGATCTGAAGAACGGCAATGTCCTTGAGCGTTATTCAAGAGGCTTGCGCGATGAAACGGGTCGGTACTGGGGGCGCATCTGGTTTTATCGGGATGTGACCGAACACGAGCGGCTGACGGAACAACTCAACTACATGGCCCGTACCGACCCGCTTACCGAAACGGCCAATCGCCGAGCGTTCATGGAGGAACTCAGTGACGAGATTCAGCGCAGTAGACGGTACCGGCATCCACTTACATTGCTCGCTTTGGATGTCGATCACTTCAAATCCGTCAATGACCGTTTCGGCCATGTCATGGGAGATACCGTATTGCGAATGCTGGCGGACACTGTCCGCTCGCAATTGCGCGACACGGATTTCTTTGCGCGTATGGGCGGTGAAGAATTCACCGTATTGCTGCCGGAGACGGAGTTAAAAACAGGGGCCCGATTGGCAGAGAGGCTGCGACAGAGTATCGAGGCCGTTCGAATGGCGTCAGACGACGCTGAGTTTCAGATTTCAACAAGCGTCGGTGTGGCTGAACTGGCCGACGCGGAAGAGCCGGATGGCCTGCTCAATCGAGCCGATCGCGCCCTCTACGCGGCAAAAGCCTCCGGACGAAATCGGGTGACCTGCGCCGACTGAGAACCGCCCGGTGTATTCAAGTGTGACCAGCCCGCGGGTTACACTGTGCGGTGACTTTCAACCGATGGATCTCGCCAATGTCTTCATCCTCGCTCGATACTTACCGGGAGGTGTCCAACCGCTGTGCATACCGCGTTAACCGGCACCGCCCCGAGTCCGTCAAGGAATCCCTTCAGCGTTTGGCGGATTCGACCGACCCGAATGAATCCACGGACAACTACGGCACCGGTGCCCTCATCGAACAATTCGAGCGGGATGTGGCAACGATGTTGGGGAAGGAAGCCGCGGTGTTTATGCCCAGTGGCACCCAGGCGCAGCCCATTGCCCTGCGCATCTGGGCGGACCGAGCCGGCCGTGACTACGTCGCCCTGCCTCCAACCAGCCATGTGACCCTGTATGAACACAACAGCTACCAGGTATTGTATGGGCTTAAGGGCGTGACGATGGGCGCCCCCCATACGGTCCCCCAACTGACAGACCTGCGAAATGCGGCTCGCGACCCGCTGGCCGCCATTCTGCTGGAACTGCCCATGCGTGAAATCGGCGGCCAACTGCCGAAGTGGGACGATCTGGTCGAACAGAGCCAATGGGCCCGCTCACGGGGCATCAAGCTGCATATGGACGGGGCTCGGCTCTGGCAGTGCCCGGCCGCCTATGACAAGTCACTGGACGAAATCGCCGGTTTGTTCGATTCCGTCTATGTCAGCTTCTACAAGGATCTGGGGGGTATTGCCGGTGCCGTTCTGGCGGGCGACCGGGATTTCATCGACAGCGCCCGGGTATGGCAGCGACGAGCCGGTGGCACCCTGTACGCGCTGTATCCCTATGTTATCGCCGCCCGCGCCGGGCTGGATCGACATCGGCCGGCCATGCCCGAACGCCACGAGCAGGCCCGCTGGCTGGCCCGCGAGCTGAACCGGATTCCCGGGCTGTCCACCTGGCCGCGTGAACCCCACACCGCCATGTTCCGGCTCCGGTTTGAATGCCAGCCGGATCAGTGGCTGGATCGAGCGGCCGACTGGATGCGAACGCATGACGTCTCGATCATTCCGCCGCCGTATCAGGTGGACGAGGGCGTCATCTTCAGTGAGATCAGCCTGGGCGATGCGTTCGGTATGTTGAGCCGTGAGCAGTGGTCGCACTGGATCGAGCGGTTCAGCGAGGATCTGGCGTCGTCGGCCTCCTGAGAATGGGGTCGCTCGTTTGGGGGGTTGTGGGGCCCCTCCTTGGAGGATAGGCTTTTTGTTCGATCCGAACCCCCAACCACAAGGAGTGGCCCTTCATGAAGTACCGTCTCTGTGCTCTGCTGTTCACCCTCGTCGGACTGACCGGCTGTGCGTCCATAGACCCGGTCGGCGCGCTGAATTCAGCCACGACCTCGGCCGGTGAAGCCGCCGGCAAGGTCGTCGGTGAAGCCATTGGCCAGGCCATTGTGCGTCGGTATTCACCGCAATTCACCCAGTGGTACGCCGGTTACTTGACCCGAATGGCATTCAATGCCCAGGGGTATTCCGTGGAAACCGCAGGGCGAGACTATCAACCCGGTGAATACACCGAGTGGGCGGTGGTTTCCGAAGATGAAAACGTACCGACCAACCGGATGAAACGGGCGTTGCTGCACCGCAAGGCGAACGGTGAGGAATGGTGGCAGGTGGTGTACCACGACAACGCCAGTGATGACGTGATCGTTATGGAGGCGCTGTTTACCGAGAACCGGCAGAAGATGTTGCGCATGCGCGCCCAGTTCCCGGACGACGAGGAACCCCAGGAGCTGCCGGTGGCCGAACAGAACTATCAGGCGCCCGTGGTCCTCTCCGAGGAAAGCATCGCCGGCGCGACCGAAGGCCGTGAGACCATCCGGGTACCGGCCGGGACCTTTGAGGCCACCCGCGTACGTTTTGGCGGCGGAACCACCGCCGGCCAGCTCTGGTGGCTGAGCGACCGGGTTCCGGGCGGTGTGGTCAAGCATCAGGTGTCGGTCTCGAACGGTGAAGACACCGGGGAGGATGTCGAAAAGCTGCCCACCGAGAACTACACCATCGAGCTTCAGGATTACGGCAGCGGTGCCCGCAGTCAGTTGGGTATCGATGTCTGATTCACCGGCACTTGAAGCACCCGAGTCCGCCGTCGTGGCGGGCTCCGGTTACCTGACCTCACTTCCCGACCGACTCCCGACCCGATGCCCTGGATGACCGTGATTGTCGGCAGCCTGTGTCTGCTGGCGCTGATGTCCATACTCTACTCGACGCTTCGCACCAGCGTCCCGCCCATGCCCAGTTCAGGACGGTCCAGGCGAGCACTGCTGGACTGCCTGTCGGACACCGTGCCCGAAGCTCCCGCTGTCACCCTGGTTGACCTCGGTTCCGGCTGGGGCAGCCTGGTGATCGCCATGGCACGACGTTTCCCCCGGCACCGGGTCGAGGGCTACGAGCTGTCCTGGCTGCCCTGGATGGTCAGTCGGCTCTTGAAAGCCGTACTGAGACTGGACAACCTCACACTCCACCGAGGTGATTTCCTTAAAGCGGACCTGCGCCATGCCCGGGTTCTGGTCTGCTACCTGAACCCGACGCAGATGGCCCGTTTATGTGAGCGGTTCGACGCATCCGCGGGTTGGGCCGGCACGCTGTTCAGCGTCGGTTTCGCCATGCCCGGTGCCCGGGCCGAGCGCACCGTACGCGTCAACGAACTCTACAACACGCCCATCTACCAATACCGTCTGGGTCATGGTTGATCGGTGGTCGCGACGGTACAATGCGCCGTCGCCCTCCCGTTCAGAAAAGATGATGTCATGATGATCGCCAATGCCCTGGGTCCGGTTTTTCTGTTGATCGTGATCGGTGCTTTCCTGAATCGGATCAACCTTCCGGGTACGGATTATTGGCCGGGCATCGAGCGTCTTACCTACTACGTGTTGTTTCCCGCTTTGCTGATTCATCGTTTGGCGCTGGCGGAGTTCTCCCTGGGTTCACTGGGGGCTCTATCGGCGGTGGTTATGGTGTCTTTGCTGCTGGTGACCGGTCTGATGGCCTTGCTTTACCGGTTTCTGCGATTCAACGGGGCCAGCATGACGTCGCTGTATCAGGGTGCGATTCGGTTCAACACTTACATCGGCCTGGCCGTGGCTTCCGCACTCTTCGGCGAGGCGGGTGTCGCCCAGGCGGCTCTGGCGTTGGGGATCATGATTCCGCTGGTCAATGTGGGCTGTGTGCTGATCTTCGCCTGGTGGGTTGGCGAGGAAGGAGTGAACGGTCGTGCCGTTTTCATCGGGCTGATCACCAACCCGTTGATTCTGGCCTGTGCGATAGGCTTGTTATTGAACGCCACGCTCATCGGATTACCGGGATGGTCCGCGCCAACCCTGCAGTTGTTAGGGTCAGCCGCCTTACCCCTGGGTTTGTTGGCGGTCGGGTCGGCGCTGAATGTCAAAGCACTGGGGCATGACTGGGGACCGGTTCTGATGTCCAGTACGCTGAAGTTTCTGGTGATGCCGGCCACGCTCTGGGCGGTTGCGGTGATGGTCGGGCTATCGACGCTGCAGCAACAGATCCTGGTGCTGATCGGGTGCCTGCCCACGGCGTCGTCGGCCTACATTCTGGCCCGGCAGTTGGGGGGCGACGCTTCTCTGATGGCCACGCTGATTACCGCCCAGACCCTGCTCGCCTTTGCCGTGCTGCCGCTTTGGATGATGGTTGTGGTCGGGGGCTGACACAGCACTCGATTCGAGTGGTTGGACCTCCAGGGTGATGCGTTGGCGGAATAGCGATCAGCGTGTTCCAAATCTCCCATGCCTCTTGTAAGACATTTCCTACACGTCGTGTCAGTCAGCACCAATAAGTGAACGGTGTCACAAACCGACACGGCTCTGAGCGGCCCGTATCATGCGGTGTTGTTGCATCGGATGCGACTGAAGCGGCCACTTTGATTGGATTTAAGCCAAACAAGACTCTTCCAATCCCCTATACTTTGCCCTGTTCACGATGAACGCAGACGGAAAAGCCCAGACGCCAGGAAGGCAGGCCAGCGGAAGCGCCGAGGACATCGCGAAAGCGACGCAGCACGGACGCTGGCAACCACGGAAGGCAGGACGGCGAGGAACCGATACCCGGACAGGTATTTTACAGCGGTACAGGACGTACCGGCATCAGGATGATGCGATCAGGACGATACCCGATTTTCAGAGAGGGGCAGCCACGGCTGCCCCTTTTTCGTATGTGGCGAACTGTTCGGCGGATGCCACTGCTTCCGCCAATGACGACAACCACTTGATCGCTGAAATCGGGTGTGATGCTCATCGAAAGGCCTTCTCGTGAGTCTTGCGACGCCGTTGCCAAAACGGCTGATCCAGCCATTGTGTCTCCCGGCTGTACTGTAGCAGCCATTCCCTGAGGAAGCGTTCGATCCCCGAATTCGCCCGATCCGCATAGGCTTCGGCCGGTGCAAGGCTGTGCTGTTCCAGCCAGCCCAGAATCGCCGGTCTGGCGGCCAGAGTGTCCCCCAGCGCATTGGCGATACCGGCGGACGCAAGTGGGTCGAATGCCGCCATCGCATCGCCGACCGCGATCCAGCCGGGGCCGACCGGTTGCGTCAGGAAGCCGCTGTGGGCGGCGAAAGCCACAGGGTCGATTGAGGCCGCATCACTCGGAGGGAGCCAGCGTTTCAGTTCCACGCTGTGCCGCCAGAGATGCCTGAGTGTTTCGGAGTCCCGCAGATTGTGCTGGCGGATCAGATCGGCGTCCGACATCAGTGAAACCACCCCCTGGCCATTGGGCAAACAGGTCGCGTACCACCAGCCTTCCGCACAGGATTCCACCATGGACAGGCCGCTGAGTGCGGTGCCATCGGGCACCGTCCAGGCCAGGGCTGTCAGGGTGTCGATGCGTTTGCGTTCAGCGCCGAGCTGACGGGCGAGGGCACTGTGGCGACCGCTGGCGTCCACCAGGTAGCGGCAGCGGACTCTGTGGGTCCGCTGCTCTTGTTGCACCATCAATTGCCACTGGTCCGCTTCGAATGTCAGGTGTTCCAACTTGGCCGGCCGCATTGTTGTTGCGCCACGATCGGCCGCCTGATCACGCAGATCCCGATCGAACCGGGCCCGATCCAGATGCCAGCCGTGTCCGGTGGCGCGGTGCAGGAAATCGTCGTATCGACGCTCGCCTCCCCAGCGCGACAGATTGGCCTGATAGGGTGTGTGGCCAAGGTCGGCCAGGTTGTCCGAACAGCCCAGCAAGCGCAGCTTGGTCGCCACATCGGGTGCGGCGGATTCACCAATGCTGAAAGGACGGGGCTTGGGGTTGTCGATCAACACGATGCGGTCGACCCCGGCCCCGAGCAGGGCCAGGGCCGTGGCGGAACCGGCCGGGCCGGCTCCGACAATCACGACGTCACACTCAGTCATCGCTGTTGAACGGCCTGGGCAGGGTCCGGGCCACTTCGACAAAGCGTTGTTCGCCGTCGATCTCCTTACCCATGACAAACCCCAGTTTGGACCAGTATTCCACCATCTGGGTGTCGTCCGCGAAGGAGATGAAGTCATCCCGCGTCTGGTCGAACCCGGTGCCGACCCAGGGATACTGGTTCGGGGTTTGCTGACTGGGTGTCGGCAGGTCCGACGCGGTGCCGGCGGCCAGTTTCATGAACGCTTCGTTGTCCGGCTGCGGTTCCTTTTCCAGATAGACAAACTCCGGCCGTTGCGCCGGCCACCACCACAGCACCCGGTCACCAATCGGTTGCGACGAACACTCGTTGAAGTCCGCCTGCCAGGGAATGGCCATGTAGCGCGTCAGGTCGCCGGGCTCCATGGCTTCGGGGGTGAAACCCAGGTTCAGGGGACCTTCGGTGGGTTCGGCGGCGTTGATGCGCAGCGGATCGTCATCCCGATAGATGGCGCGGTCGCGCGAGATCCAGGTAAGTTCGATACCGGGCGAAAAAGCGCCGCCCACACAGTTGTCCAGCACGCTGCGGGTCAGCGCTTGCGGTGCGGGCGTTTGCGGCGTTTCGTTCACAAAGTGGCCCGCGGCCCATTGCTGCAGGAAGAAGTACTGGGTATCGGTCAGGCGCAGATAGTTGGACACCAGCGTGCCTTCCTTCAGACAGTTGTCCCCGGCCAGATAGGGCATCATCGTGGAGCCCCGCTTCGAGATCAGGGTGTTTTCCTGGTTGGGCGGCCGCAGGATGTCGAGAATCCAGTTGCGCAAACCCAGAAAACCGTCTTCGTTACCACCCGGCACAGTGCCCAGCCCGTCCATATCGAAGCTGTGGGCTTTGGGCGGAATGGCGGCCACCCAGGTGTAGGTCGCGGCGCGTTCCAGCAGAGGTTTGATCTCGGTCTGGAAGTTGGGCCGATAACCCTGGGCCCCGCTGTGCCAGTAGCCGTTTTCGCAGATGGACGGGTAATGACCGGCCCGGACGGCGCTGTCGAAGATGGTGTCCCACAGGGTCACCAGGTTGGCCAGTTCCGGAGCGTACGACGGCGGTGCCACGGAAACCCAGGCGGCATCCACGGTGTCGACCTGACCGTTGTCCCATTCGATCTGCGCGCGCACCGGGCCGTCGCCGGTGTCGTCCCACCAACCGTCGTTATTGGCGTATTGCTGGATGGTGGCGGCCGGGTCCCGCGTACCGGAAACGCCCAGCCCGCCGAGTACCAGCAAGCGACCGTCGGTGTCGGTACGCAGTTCACCCAGGGTGTCGATGCTGTCCTTGTTCGGGTAGAGCGTGCCTTCCGGGAAATGCGCACCGGTGTAGCCGTTCGGGACCGATTCCCGATCCATGGCGACGGGGCCGGCCCCGGCTCCGGTGATGGTCCGGGGGCCGGGATCGATCATCAATTTGCGGCGATCGTCGCCTTTCACGCTCGCGTTGCGCAGCGGGTGCGTGCTGCTGTAGCCCCGCTCGCCTTCGTTGGTGGCGAATTCGTACCAACTGGCTTTTTTGTTGGCCATGTGGACCGTCCAGGTGATGGACTTCACGCCGGCGGTGTTCAGCGTGATTTCGTTGTTGTCGTCGTCGTAAATACGAAAACGAGCCGCCTGTCGGCAGAGTCGGCCCTGGGCGTCCCGAAAGCCCTTTTCGGTGATGGTGGCTCCTTCCACGGTCGTCGGCAGTCCACGATAGGTTTCGGGACCGATGTAAAAATCCGTGGGGGCGTTGCCCACACGGGCAATGCCAATGGGCGGAAAAACTTTATAGTGAGACATGGTGAATTCCCTTCGTCTTAGAGCGAGTTCAAACCCAGTTGTTCGGACAGGGTCGCCACTTCGACGCTGTTCTTGTGCGCCTCGTGCAGCAGTGAACGAACCGTGGTGTCGGCGCGGCTACCGGTATAGCCGGTGAGGATGTGTTCGAGCTCCCGAGCCAGTGTGTCGGGACTCACCGACCCGCCATCGAGACTGCGCCAGCCGGGGGCAGCGTTGGGGCCGACCGAACCGTCGCCGTCTCGAAGTGCCGGTGTTTGCATCAGCGAACGGGCCAGGTGAGGCAGCACGCCATGCATGATGCTCAGCACCACGTTGAAGTAGGGGTCGGGCGCATCGGCCGAGAACGACTTTTCGAAGGCGTGCAGCATCAGGGTGTAACACAGATCAAACACCCAGGACAGTTGCTGGGCCTGCGGGTTGGTGTAGTCGTCCTGATTGGGGTTGGAGATCACCGGATAGGTGGCCGGAAAATCTTTCGGGCTGTTGGCCACACTGCGAAACTTCATGAAGTGGCTCAGTTCATAGGGCGTACCGATGATGGGGCCGTAGGTGCCATCGGTACGGTGGCCGTAGTGATTGTAACTGCCGTATTGTTCGAGGGGGTTCATCGGCGCCTGCGGCGGAACCGTGCCTTCCCCTTGTTGAATAATTTCCTGCACCGCCAGCTTGAAGCTTTCCATATCCACGACCGGCTCGACGTTGCCCCCGAACTTGCCCAGATAAATGTCGGTCCGCTGGCGTCCGGGGCCGTCGGTGGTGAAGGGGTTTCCGTCATAGGACTCGACAGCATTCACCAACGCCGAATACAACTGCGCGATGCTGTCGTAGTTGTCACCCTGTGCCGGCGCTCCGAATGCCGCCGGTGTCTCGATGGCTTCATAGACATTCCTGAACACGTCCGGGCTGGCTCGATAGAGGCCCAGATAGGGCGTTGTATCCGGGTTGGCCTGGGGCAAATAACCCGGAAACACCGGTACGGCATCGCCGGTGAATTTGGGCACGCCCCCCAGAGCGACAATGATGTTCGCCGCCTGATTGACGTGGAACATTTCCTCCATCACAACACTGCGCAGCGTTTGGTAGGCGTAGCTGCCGGTGTCCGAAATGGAGTAAAGGCCGCTGAGGTAGGTGGGGACCGTGGTGAATTCCACTTGCAGCGCCAGTTGGGCGGCGTCCTGAAGGTCCTTTCGGGTCGGGCCGGCTTGCAGACGGCTGAACAGCCCTGCGGGGGCCGCGACCGTTTCGGTGGTCGACATAGTATCCATCTCCTTGTGAGGCGAGCGCCGGGATCGGGTACGGCGCTCAACCTATGATTGCTCGGAAAGTCAGGCTTTTTTCCTTAGCGTGTTCACCTGAATATGAGGCCAGCGTGTGGTGCCGCCATCGGTACCAAACTGGAATTCGAAGAACTGGATCTGTTCATACTGCAGTTGCAGAACCTCTTTCCCGTTTTCCTCGATGGTCTCGATCCAGAGCCGGAACTGCATTTCGCGTATCGGCGTAAAACGCTGAACAAAGGGTGTGTTCAACACACCGCCCTGGGCACCGCCCGGTTCGCGGGTCTGCATGTTGAGCAGGGTATGGCTTTTGACCGTCTGCTTGTTCAGAACGTCGCGCAGTTTCAGATCCGGCCGGACCGAATAGGGGTACAGCTCGTGCGCCAGAATCCGTTGGGTGTAGGTGCGGTTACCGCTTGGGTCCCGATCGGGCAGACTTTTGTCGTGTACCCAGTCCGGGGCGGGTTCGTCCAGGTTGATGGGGTTCGATGGCGAGGCTCCGGCGCCTCCCATGCTGGGGGAGATGGCCAGGTGCGCCGGGTCCCAGGTGGCGTCGCCGGTCGGAAATATTGGCGCGCCGGGTTGCGGCTCTGAACTCTTGCCGAACAGCAGGATGGTACTGCCGTGCGGAATGGTACCACTGCGGGACACCTGATAGGCCGGAACATACTGCGGGCCGTTGGACCCATCGCCGGCGGACAGTTCCGGGAAACCGATGTCGGTCATGATGGATTCATCATCGGCCGGGTGGTTGTACACATCGTTGAGCCACAGGTACATGCCGTTCTCGGCGTGCAGCAAGGTGCCCTTCAGGTCGTTGATCTTCTGCGAGTACTCCACCGCACCGCAAAACTGTTCGTTGGTGCCTCCGCGGTTACGCACACCGCCGGGAACCAGGTTGAACGTCAGTTCTTCGGTGTAGTTTTCACACAGAAAGTGAAATTTGCCGGGAATGGTTTCGGAATTGGAACCGGGAGAGGGCATGCAGGTGGTGTGAATGCCCCAGCCCTGGGTGGTGTTGTCCGGGTTGTGATTGACCCAGGTTCCTTGCAGTTGTTCAAGTACTCCATAGTCCGCAGGCAGGTCGAGTACATGCGGGGTATAGCGCGGATAGTTATCCGTCATGGATCTCTCCTTGTTGTTTCTTTTTTGGTTTTAAGTGCGATTGGAAGGTTGCACGGTCGTCGAGCGAGGCAGATCCTGTGCCGGAAGTGCTCGACGAAATACTCATGACGACGCACCCAAGAGTGCATCGGGTGGTTTACAGGTCGGCAAGTCTCCTTATGGTGGGTGTTTCCGGGAGCATAGTTCAACTTGTAAGAACCACCAAATTGAATGGAATGCCGCTGACAGCCAGGCACAGAACCGTTGTGACCGATACGTGAGTCGGTTGTACTGGGACATTGGATATAAGAAGGGAGGTTCAGGAACGAATTGAGAGCGACTCAACCAAAAGGGGAAGGGCGGATGAATGGAACATCCGACTCGAGGCCATCAAAACCGTTCCTGAAGGGGAATCCCCACAGTGCTGGTTGACTGGAAGTGGGCGACGACGAGGGGCTTGATTACACAGCGGACCAACCACATGGCCTTTGGTCAACAAGCGTATTGATGGGTCGCCACAGTCTTCCAGCTACGTTAGCGTGGGGAGTAGGTGTCAGGTTCAGTCGTCACCGGCATCCGGAACGTAGGCGCCGTCTTCATCGTGCACTTCCCGACCGGTAACCGGAGGGTTGAACGCACAGATCAGGCGCATGTCTTCGGTGCCGCCGCGCAATGTGTGCGGATCGTTCTTGTCCAAGGCATACAAGGTGCCATCGGTGATTTCATGGGTTTCACCGGTGGTTTTGTCGTAAATACTGCCGTTGCCAGCAACACAGTAGACAGCTTCAAGGTGATGCTTGTACCACAGGTTGAGCTCCGCGCCCGCCGGAATGATGGTTTCATGGAAAGAAAACCCCATGCCATCTTTTTTCAGCAGCATCCGTCGGCTGGTCCATCCAGGACCGCTCACTTCGCGTTCCGTGCCGATGATGTCCTGAACTCGTACGATTTTCATGTTGTTTTCCTCATAAAGTGTTGACGTTAAAGACCACACCGACTTTTCGGGTACTGCTGTTCGCATGTCGCCCAAGCCAACGGTGCCCGGATCGACCCGATCGGATCGGTTCCGACCGGCGTAGTGGTGCGGGTATTTTGCCAGCCAGACGAGCTTGTATAAACCTTGACAATGGTAGCTGAAGCAGTGGCAATGTACAGGTGCACAGTGTTCAACCCACCTGTTCGGCCCGTCAGTCGGTTTCCTCGGCGCTCACATGGCAGCCTGTTCGATATTGGTCTACCTTGTGCTTGGATCGGTCGGGTTTACTCCTTTGTACGCTGACGACCGGATAACAGTGCATACACAGAGCTGCAGGGAAACCCACACACAATTCAGCGGCGCATAAAAAGAGCTCTTGACGCCACTCTCCCGCCTTGCGGAACACACGGCTTATAGGTATGCCGGTGTTTACTCGCTACCTACGCAGCCTCTGGAACGCCCTGTTCCCGACCGAAGAGGTTCATCGGGCCATATACCTGGCCCGGGACAGGTGGGCATTAGGACTATCATCCTTCTGTCTTGCCTACGCATTGATGTCTGGCGCAGACACTATCAGCGTCAGCTGCCAATGCAACGGATTAGGAGAACAAGGTATGTCGAAAGATTTCGAACAACCCAAATCCACGGATCTGTCGGGCTGGGTCGACCAAACGCTCGATTCCGTGCGCGGAACCGAAACCCCCAAAGACCCGAACAAGGGCTACATCGCCTTGCTGGGATGGAGCTTGAATGCTGTCAAAGCGGCTCAAAAGTTTGACCGCCGTTATGTCGTGGTGGCACCTGACTGGGCCGCTGATTTCTGCGAAGCGAACAACATCCCCTTCATTCAGTGGGACTTTGTGCGCCTGAATGACCGCTCGATGGAGATCGCCGAACGGCTGAAAGCCGAAGGCGTAGATGCGGCCATTCCTCTGTTTGAAGAAACCGTGGAATGGTCCGGTGCCATCAATTCGGTGCTTATGGACAACCCGCGAATGTACGGCCAGTCCATCTTGTTCCGGGACAAAGCCCTGATGAAACGTCGCGCTCAATTGGGCGGCATTCGCGTCGGGATTTTCGAGGAAGCACACGAGAAAGAAGACGTCGTGCGGTTTATGAAGCGTGTTAACCAGACATTGCTCAAACTCGACGGCGACCCCGATGACCCGATTCACGTCAAGGCCTTCGACAAGGCGGGCTGTCTCGGACACCGGATGATTCGCAAGATCGAAGAGATCGACAACATCCCGGACGAAGAGTACCCGCTGTTAATGGAAAGCCATCTGGATGGGTGGGAATTCGCCGTCGAAGCCTGGATTCACAACGGCAAGATCAAGTTCCTGAACATCTCCGAGTATGTGACTCTGGGCTATTCCGTCTTTGTACCGGCCACCGATGAGTTGGAAAGCTGGCGTCCGGCGATCACCCAGCAAATCGAGAAGCTGATCAAAACCTTCGACATCCAGTTTGGATTGATCCACCCGGAATACTTCGTCACCGCCGACGGTGAGATGTACTTCGGTGAGGTGGCTTATCGTCCACCCGGGTTCAAGGCCTTCGAGCTGATTGAACGGGCCTATGGGTTCAGCCCCTACCAGGCTTCCATGCTGGTCTTCGACCCCAAGAGCACCCAGGAAGAGGTGGATGCGTTCTTCCCGAAAGAAGTGGAAGGCGCCAAGGGCTATGCCGGCTGCTTCGGGGTTTACCCGCGCCGCCGTGTGGTCAGCAAACTGGAAATGCCCAAAGAGACCATCGAGCATCCGTATTTCGATTTTCACGAACTGGTACCTCCGGAAAAGGAAACCGTGCCGGAACGGTCTGCCTTTGGCACGCATTGGGGTTTGGTATTCTTCTACGGAGACGATCCGATCAAGATGCGGGATCTGCTCAAAGCGCAGGAGGAGTTGGACTTTTACGTCTAGGTTTTTACGTCTAGGTTTTCGAGGGTGCGGTGGTCAATACCATTGGCCTCCGCACTCGTTGACCGTTCAGTTCTCGCTATGGCTTCCGGGTTATTGGCCCATACCACTGGAAAGCCACAGATAGGCACCGAATCCCACCCAACTGACGACTAAGAGCATCCATGGCAACCAGGCCATTCCGGCAGTCTGTGCAGGTGGTTCTTTAACCGCCTCTTCAGTCTCCGCTTGCCGCTCGGCCGCCTGTTGCTGCTGTTCCTTCTTGTTCATTTTATCACGCTCGCGCGCCTTGGCTTTTTGCTGCTTTTTGTACTCGGCGATGCCTTTCTCGATGCCCTGGCGGATGGCCTTGGTTTGTTCCTTGGTCTGGCCCGGGCGTTTGGTGCCGCTGGCGATGCGCTCGGCTTCCGCCTGCACTTCGGGAGAGACTTTGTTCGACATGGTGTGGCCCTGCGTTATCTGACGTCTTCAGCATTGTGACGCACCGATGCCCGGGCGTAAAACCATCGGTCGCCACAGCCCGGTTTCGTCACTTGAGCAACCGGACCTTCACCTTCCGTCCCTTTACTTTTCCATCCATCAACCGCTGCAGCGCCGCCTTTCCGATCTCCCGGCTGACCGCCACATAGGAGCGGAGCGGGAAAATGTCGATCTTACCGATTTGCTCGGCCCTGAAACCCGCCTCGCCGGTCAGGGCGCCCAACAGGTCACCCGGGCGGATCTTGTTTTTCTTACCGCCGTCGATGCAGAGCGTGACCATGGGCGGTTGCATAACGCCGGTGCCCGGATCCGGCAGTTGTCCGGCCTCGCCCCAATGGGCCGTTTCACCCAGTAATGCCTGGATGCGGTTGACGCGGTGGCCTTCCGCCGGGGTGACCAGACTGACCGCGACGCCTTCCTGGCCGGCGCGGCCGGTGCGACCGATCCGGTGTATGTAGACTTCCGGGTCCTGGGGCGGTTCGAAGTTGATGACCAGATCGAGCGCTTTGATGTCCAGGCCGCGGGCGGCGACATCGGTGGCGACGAGGTTGGCGCAGCTTTTGTTGGCGAAACGGATCAGCACCTGATCGCGGTCCCGTTGTTCGAGGTCGCCATGCAGGGCCAGAGCGCTGTAGCCGTCGTCGCTGAGTCGATCGGCCAGGTCCTGGCAGTCTTTCTTGGTGTGGCAGAAGATGACGGTGGATTCCGCTTGGTGATGGGCTAAAAGACGCTCGACCAACGGGTATTTATCCGCCCGATCCTCCACTTCATAGAAGAACTGCTGGATCTGGTTCTTCGGGTGCAGGCTTTCGACGCTCACCTCGGCCGGCTCACGAAGATAGTGGGCCGCCAACTGAGCGATCTGATCCGGGTAGGTTGCTGAAAACAACAGCGTCTGCCGCTCGCTCGGGCATTCGCCAATGATGGCCTGAATGGCGTCGGTGAAGCCCATATCGAGCATTCGGTCGGCTTCATCCAGGACCAGGGTGGAGACGTCCTCCAGTTTCAAGGTGCCCTTGCGCAGGTGCTCTTGAATACGGCCAGGCGTGCCGACCACGATGTGGGCGCCGTGCTCTAGCGAGCCCACTTGCGGGCCCAGGGGCATGCCGCCGCAAAGGGTCAGGATTTTCACATTGTGGGTGGCCCGGGCCAGGCGACGCAGCTCTTTGGCCACCTGGTCCGCCAGCTCCCGGGTGGGGCAGAGCACCAAGGCTTGCACCCGGTAGTTGTCCACCCGCAGGTGATGCAGCAACCCCACTCCGAACGCGGCGGTTTTACCGCTGCCGGTCTTGGCCTTGGCGATCAGATCCCGGCCTTCAAGGATCAGCGGCAGGGCTTCGGCCTGGATGGGCGTCATTTCGGTGTAATTCAGGGTTTCAAGATTCCCCAGCATGTCGGCGGACAGCGGGAGAGAGTTAAACGATGACGGCACAAATGGCCTCTTGATAGGAAGGATAGAGGGGGATTCTATCGCATTTTCAGGCGGAAGGCGGCACGGCCTCGCTGCTGAATGCGACCAAGGGTTGGGAAGCCCAGCCGTCCTGCGACCCAAGAAGTTGGTCGGTCGTCCAGGTACCGGCTGTACAGTCGAGATAGCTGACATGATTTATTCGACCAGTCTGTAGCTTTACTAATTGCCCGGTCTGGCTGCCATAGCTTGAAGGTAGCGTGCTGATAGTTTTAATAAATAAACATTTATATTTATAAAATTGGCGGGCTGTGTACTCTACCCCGATGAACGGACCTTAAGAGACCACAGCATGAACACAACAAAGAACGAAAGATACATTGCCATCGTGTATTTCAGTGCCAATGGCACCACGGCTGCCATGGCTGGCCAGGTCGCGGAGGGAGCGGGACAGGTGGACGGCACCCGGGTCCGGCAAATAGCGATTCAGGGGAAGGATATTGTGGAAGGCCGCTATCGCAACCCGGAGACCTACCGAGTTTTGGACCAAATGGACGCCATTGTCTTCGGTTCGCCGACTTACATGGGCGGCCCGGCGGCACAGTTCAAAGCCTTTGCCGATGGCATTTCCGGGCCGCGATATTCGGAGCAGTTGTGGCGCGGCAAGCTGGCGGCCGGCCTGACGATTGGCGGCTGCCCGAATGGCGACCAATCGGCCTCGCTCAGCTACATGAGCATAATGGCCAGTCAGCTAGGCATGATCTGGATGAACCTGGACGTTGCCTGTGGTCACCACCCGGATGGTTTGAACCGATTGGGCAGTCATTTGGGGCTGACCGCACAACCGGATGGTACCGATGTAAATGCATTAGATCTGGATACCGCCTGCTACTTTGGTCAGCAATTGGCTGAAACAGTTCATCGCTTTAAGAGGGTGTCAGAGTGGTGACTACAGAATCTGTATTGGTTTCAATTGTGGTGTTGTGTTAATCGGGTAAAGGGAGTGTCAGTGTCGGTACTTCATATCCATTTCCACCGGACAGGGCGCCTCCCCAAGTTGTTACGCTACCATCGGCTTGCAGTGCTGCAAAAGCACTGTCGTTCGAGAATACTCTCGTAACCTTAGAAAGGCTATTTAATGCGGTTTCTTCTTTCATACCCAGTGAACTGGTGCTCATACGGACTACAGTTCCGTCTGATTTCAGGCCTACGAAGGTGTCCTCTGTTGCGGTTATTGATGCGATGTCCGCAATATCGGGACTTTGACTGCTATCCATCAGTAGATAGTCGTTACCCCAAATGACGACGGATCCATCCTCTTTCAGAGCCGCAAATGACTCCTCGCTACTGTATATGGTCGCTACATCATCCAACCTGGAGCGGACTGTATTGCTATCACCACCATGGTAGTTACTACCCCAGGACACTACAGAGCCGTCATTCTTCAAAGCAGCGAAAGCTCCAGAAGTAGAGAATAGCTCAACGACTCCATTGAGTTTGTTGGCGACACTTGAGCTGTCACCTCCGTATAGTTCATGTCCCCATGTCACAACCGATCCATCTGTTGTCAAGGCCGCAAAAGCGCTTTCTGTACTTTGAATAGACGCTACGTTGGACAGTGTTGAAGAGACAGAGCTGCTGTTGCCACCACTGTATTTCAGTCCCCATGTTTGGACACTGCCATCCTTCATTAACGCAGCAAAAGCCAAGCGGGTGCTGTAAATCCTGTAGACATCAAACAGATAGGTGGGAGGCTGGATATAGTTGTATGTATCGTACCCCCAGCTCACCACTTCGCCATTTGATCGAATCGCGACAAAGGTATTGTGATTTGAATAAACTGAATCGACATTAGTCAGTTTTTCTGAAACGGCGCTGCTATTGCTTTCTGTAGAATCCCCCCAGGTGATCACCGTTCCATCATCTTTCAGTGCGGCAAACGCCTGGCTGGTAGATTGAATCGATACGATATTGGTTAAATTTACTGTGCTTGCTGGAACTACATTGTTCCAAGGGTGTCTGTTGGACCAAGAAACGGCAGTGTTATCTGTTTTAACAACAGCAAACCCAATGTCGTTGCTGTATACGGATTTTACGTGGGAAATCTCCTCATCAACACCGTAAGGGAATCCTCCAGAGCGTCTGTTTCCCCAGATTGCCAGGTATCCTCCCGAAGTGGTTGCCGCGAATGCACCCGTTGTACTGGCTATGTCGGTGATAACATCATGGTAGTAAGTCACCTGTTTTGTATCACTGAATTCACCATCGTTGTTGTACACGGTTGCGCGTATGGTCAGTGTTTTTGAAAGTTGATCAACCGTTGGTGAGTAGGAATGGCCGTTGGAAACAGGATCGTCGATCCCCTCAATAAACCACTGGTATCGAGTCTTACTCTGATCGCAGTGAATGCATTGAGAGTCGACTACCAGTGGTTCCTCTGAAGTGATGTTCTTGACTAAACCCAACTCCGTGATTTCAGGTTTATTTCCACCGGTGTTGCTGGAACTGCAAGCGATAATCTGGAGCACGATTAAGGTGAGCCACAATCGTCGGAAGTACGGCATTATTGTTCCCTGTTGAATGACAGTGATGATGGTATTCACTGCAATAGGCAATCATCGACTACCATTTCTTTGTTATTAACGGCTTTAGTGAGAGTATTGTAAGAGCTATAGCTTTAATGTTGAAGACGGTTTCTTCGCCACATTTCACTTGAGGAATCCTTTGCTTCAGCAGACCTGGACTGTTCGTCGCAGGTAAAGGCGTCGGCGTGTATGACGCGCCAAGGCGTCCACGCCTATGTTCAATACGGCGCTAGCGGCGAGCAGTAGCACGGCTCGGTCGAAGCGGAATTCGGCGAAGGCGGAGTCTATGAAAAAGCCGATGGTGGGGATGCCGAGCATGCCCAGGATGGCGGTTTCGCGGATGACGGTTTCGAAGCGGTAGAGGGAGAAGGCTAAGAACAGCCGGAACTGCCTGGGCAGCACTTCGAAGAAGTATCGGTTCATGCCTCGGGCGGCGTCTTCGCGCAGGATGAGGGTGTTGCTGTATTGGCCGATCAGGTGGCCGATGATGGCGCCGTTGTGCAGTCCGAGCGCGATGATTGCTGGCAGCATGCTGGGGCCGAGCAGTATCAGGGCGATAAAGGCGAGCAGGTATTCGGGCAGGGAACGCAGCACCACCAGCACGCCGTGGCCCGCGCCGCGTGTCCAGCGGTTGCCGAACAGCTTTGATACCGCAGGGAAGAGGATCACGCCGAGCAGACCCATCACCACCAGCGAGAGCATGGCCAGCACCAGGGTGTTGATCAGCCCAGGCCACAACTGGCCGTGCCACAGGTCCATCAGCCAGGGCAGTGCGTCCGTGCCGCTGCGCAGCGGCGCGGGCACGATGTCGTGCGTCAGGAATTGCCAGATCAGGGTGCCGTTCACCGGGGCGACCGGGGGCAACCACCAGACGGCGGCCAGCAGCAGCGCGGGTATCAGCCAGCCCCGGCACCAGCGGTGCTGGGTGGCTATTAATAACAGGAGGGCGTAGAAAAACGGCGCCGCCTCGGCGTAGAAGCCCTGCCGTAGCAGACTTTCCAGATGGTAGCCCAGTGTCGGCAGGCCGATGAAGCCGAGCACGGCGGAGCTGCGTATGCCGCATTCCAGCCGGTAGCGGGTGTAGGCGGCCATGTGCGGCCAGGCCTGGGGCAGGGTGGTGAACACCAGGCTCGACAGGCGACTGGTTTGGGTCGGCAATGCCCGGCGTGGCGCCGGGTCGGTCTCTTCGAACAGTTCGCCGTACACCTTGGCGAATATCCCGGCGTAGGGCACGGCAATGGCCAGTACACCCGCCAGGGCGCTCAGCCCGAACAACTGAATGAACAGCAACGCCCAGAACAGTTCGTGCACCGCACGCAGCGAGGCGGCGAACCAGCGCACCGCGCGCAGCCGGTACAGCAACGCCAGGCCGAAACCGGCCGCGGCACCCAACGCTACGCCCTGAAAGGCGAAGGCCAGGGTGCTGGCGATGGCCTCGCCCAGAGTGCGGACCGTGGGCCATTGCGGCCACAGAAGGCCTTGCGCCAGGCGGCCCAGTTCCCGGCCGGGGGCCAGTGTATGCACGGCGATGTCGGCCCAGGGCAGACACAGCAGCGCCAGCACAATGAACAGGCCGGTGGTGCGCCGCAGGGCGCCGGTGTCACGGGGCAGCGCGCGTGCGGTCATGAGGCGTCCGCAGGGTAGAGCGGTTTAATCTCGGCCGGGGTCAGTTGGTCGGCTGGGCGGTCAAACGCCACGCGTCCGTCCCGCAGGCCGATGATGCGGTTGCAGTGCGTCAGCGCCTGGTCGACGTTGTGCAGGGCGAGCACGACGGTCTCGTGTTGTTCGCACACCAGCCCGAGCAGGTCCGCGCCCTGACGTTCGTCGACGCTGGAGACCGGCTCGTCGCCAATGAACACCGGCCGTTCCTGATACAAGGCCCGGCCGAGGTTCACACGGCTCTGCTGTCCGCCGGAGAGCCGTTCCACCGGTGTCCACAACCGTTCGCCCAGGCCCAGCCGGTCGGCCAGCTTGGCAAGGTCGTGGCGGCGGGCCGCCGTGGGGCGGATCAGGTTCAGCAGATTGTAGGCCGTGGCATACCGGTCGAGCCGGCCCATGTAGAGGTTGTGAAAGACGGAGAGCACCGGCACCAAGCCGGGCTGTTGCGGGCACCAGGCCACCCGGTCCGGGTGTTGGTCGCGCAAAGCCCGCAGTAGAGTGGTCTTGCCCGCGCCGGACTCGCCGAGCAGCGCCACCCGCTCGCCCGGACGAATCGTCAAATCCAGGTCGTGCAGGATGGGGCGACCGTCAACGGCGAGAGCAGCCTGCTGGAGCCGGAAGCCAGTCACTGGGCGTCCATGATGCCGATGGTGACTGCCGTGCGCTCGATCGGCGCATAGTCCGCGTTCTCGGCGGGGATGAAACCGCTGCGCGGAAAGGCGGCGAGCAGGTCCGGGTCGGTCATGTTCAACAGGGCTTGCTGGACGCGTTGGGTGAAGCCGTCGCCGAAGCGGGCGTCGGCGTCGCCGCGAAGGGTCCATTGATAGTCCGGGTACGCCGGAGTCTCCCAAATCACCTGCACGGCGTCGGTGTCCACCTCGCCGGCCTCGACTTCGGCTTCCCAGACGGCGTAGTTCACCGCGCCTATGTCATAGGCACCGGACTCGACCAGGGCGATGGTCCGGGAATGGTCGCCGGAAAAACCGACACGGCTGAACAGCTGCTCCGGAGCCTGTCCGAACTGTTCGCGCAGGTAGTATTCCGGCATCAGCCGACCAGAGGTGGAGCCCTTGGAACCGAAAGTAAAGCTCCTGTCGCGCAGGGCGTCGGTCAGGGTATCGGTCGGTTCCAGGCCGGTGCTCTCGTGGGCGACAAAGTAGGTCTTGAAGGCGGTGTCTTCCTCGCCCTGGGCGATGGCCTGGCTACCGGGGACGAGCTGTCGGGCCTGTACGCCGGTCAGGCCGCCGAACCAGGCCATTTGCACCTGGTTGTTGCGAAAGGCGCTGACGGCGGCCGGGTAGCTCTTCACCGGGATGTAGTCGACGTCCACGCCCAACTCGTCGGCCAGGTAGTCGGCCACTTTGCCGAAACGTTCGTTGAGGCGGCGCTCGTCCTGGTCCGGAATGGCGGTGAATACGAAGGTGTCGGCCCAGGCGGGCAGGGCGGTGGAACAGGTGGCCACCAGGGCGGTGGCGATCCATGAGCGGAGTGTCATCACGGGGTCCTTTTACGGTATGGAAGTGTTTGTTTCAATCGGCGGCGGAGTATATCAAAAGTGGGAGATCGATTGATGTTTGACCCAGCGCAACCGATTTTACTGGAACTGCGTTAGACTGGTCTGACTTAAACGATTAACCCCCAACAACAGGGAAAACGACATCATGACCGAAACCTTGCTGTTCCTTCTGGCTTTCGCGCCGATTGTGTTGGCCGGCATTCTGCTGGTCGGTTTGCACTGGCCGGCGGCCCGGGCGATGCCCGTGGTGTTCCTGGTCTCCGTGGTTATCGGGCTCTGGGCTTGGCAGATGAGCCCGATGCGGGTCGCCGCCTCGGTGCTGCAGGGGCTGATCCTGACCGCCGGTATTTTGTGGATCATTTTCGGGGCGTTGCTGTTGCTTAATACCCTGAAATACAGCGGCGCGCTCACGGCCATACGTAGCGGCTTCTCTGACATCAGCCCGGACCGGCGCATTCAGGTCATCATCGTGGCCTGGCTGTTCGGGTGCTTTCTGGAAGGGGCATCCGGTTTCGGCACCACGGCGGCGATCGCCGCGCCCTTGCTGGTGGCGCTCGGGTTTCCGGCGATGGCGGCAGTGGTCATGGGCATGATGATCCAGTCCACGCCGGTATCGTTCGGCGCTGTCGGCACCCCCATCGTTGTCGGCGTCTCGGGTGGGCTGGATAAGGCCGCGATCACGGAAACACTCGTTGCGAACGGCAGCGGATGGGAAGCCTATTACCGGCTGATGGTATCGGAAATCGCCATCACCCACGGTGTCATCGGCACCCTGATGCCGCTCGCCATGTGTTTGATGCTGACCCGGTTCTTCGGCCCCAACCGGTCCTGGCGCGAAGGGTTCTCGGTCGCCCCGTTCGCGATATTCGCCGGTCTGTCGTTCACCCTGCCGTATATGGCGGCCGGGGTCTTCCTGGGGCCGGAATTTCCGTCCATGCTGGGTGCCTTGGTCGGTCTGGCCATTGTCGTGCCCGCTGCCCGCGCCGGTTTCCTGGTGCCGAAACAGGCCTGGGATTTCGCGCCGAGCGATCAGTGGTCGCCGGAGTGGTTTGGCAAGGTCAATGTCAGCATGGACGATCTGGCCGGTCGCCAGCCCATGTCCATCGTTAAGGCCTGGCTGCCCTATCTGTTGCTCGCCATTATTCTGGTGATCACGCGTACCGTTCCGGAAGTGAAGTCAGTATTCACCAACTGGCTGGCCTTCAGTTGGCAGAATCTGTTGAATCAGGACGGCATCAGCGGGTCGATCCAGCTGCTGTATTTGCCGGGCGGGGTCATGGTGTTGGTGGTGGCGGCGACTTTCCTGCTGCACCGCCTGAAGTTGCCGCAATTGAAGTCCGCCATGGCGGATTCCAGCCGCACCCTGCTCGGTGCGGGTTTCGTGTTGCTGTTCACTATCCCGATGGTGCGGATTTTGATCAACTCGGGCGTAAACGCGGCCGATTTGCCCTCCATGCCCCGGGCCATGGCGCAGTTGGTGGCGGAATCCGTCGGTACGGTTTACCCGATGTTCGCGGCCACCATCGGTGCGCTGGGCGCATTCATCGCCGGTTCCAACACGCTGTCGAATCTGATGTTGTCCGACTTCCAGTTCAACACGGCGCAACTGTTGGGTGTCTCCACGGCGATGATGGTCGCGGCCCAGGCGGTCGGTGCGGCCGCCGGTAACATGATCGCCATTCACAACGTGGTAGCGGCCTCGGCGACGGTCGGGCTGTTGGGGCAGGAAGGCAAAACACTGCGACTGACCATCCTGCCGACGCTGTACTATCTGCTGGTGGCGGGCTTGATCACGGTGGTGGCGATGTACGGGTTCGGAATCGGGGATCCGTTGACGGCGACGTCTTAGCGTCGCCCGTCAGAATGGCTCGGTGCGGTCGATCAGATCAGTTCGGCCGCATCGACCAGGGAGGCGTGCAGGTGGCCGGGGGTGCCCGTCAGCAGGGTGCCTTTGGCATCCTCGACGGTGAATTCGAATTGGCTTTCGTCGTCGATGACGACACAGGCGTGGAGGACGTCCAGAGCGGCGTCCGCCCACTGTGATGGCAACAGATCCGCACTGACCGCGACCCGATAGGTACCTGCCACATCGCGATCCGCCGGGGACAACGCCTCATCCGCGCCAACGGGGTTGACGTGGATGAAAACGCGGACGGTTGAATCGCTCATAAGGGGCATGGTGAATCTCCTATCGTTCATGGTCACACTACGACCAATTGGGTTTGTGTTTGCGGTACCCCGCCTTCGCCTGCTTTTTCTTGTCACGAAACGCTTGGCTGCGGTGGGGGTTGTGCTTGGCAACAAAGTTGCGCGGCTTCATAGCACCTCCTCACAGGACAGTGCTCACCCCTGGAGGGTTGTTCCGCCCAGTGGTGAGCGGGGCGCGGGATTGTATGGATTTTCCGGGCGCTCGAAAAGGGGCATTTCAGGATTTTTCGCGGGTTCGCGAAGCGTGGCTGGCAGGAAAACACAACGGTGTTTTGGAAAGTCCTTGCGCGTCAATCACTTGCCCGAGAGCGGTTGAATCACACGCTCTCGGGCAATTTTTTGTAAAGGTTTGCCGGGGTGGGCCGGCGTCAACGGTGCACGCCGCTCATGTCGGGCAACTCGTGGGCGATGCCCTTGTGGCAGTCGATGCAGGTCTTGTCGCCACCGCCCAGCGCCGTGGAATGGGCCTCGGCGGCTCGCGGTTCCTGCAGTGTGAAGTCCATCGAGTCGAATTCGTGACAGTTGCGGCATTCGAGCGAGTCGTTGGCCTTGAACCGGCGCCATTCCCGTTCGGCCAACTCCCGTCGCTTGGCCTCGAACTTCTCGCGGGTGTTGATGGTGCCGAAGATCCAACCCCAGACTTCCTTGGAGGCCTGCATCTTGCGGGCGATCTTGTGCGTCCACTCGTGCGGGACGTGGCAGTCCGAGCAGACGGCGCGCACGCCCGAGCGGTTGGTGTAGTGCACCGTGTCCTTCAGCTCCTCGAAGACGTTGTCGCGCATTTCATGGCAACTGACGCAGAACTGCTCGGTGTTGGTCACTTCCAACGCCGTATTGAAGCCGCCCCAGAACACAATACCGGCCAGGAAACCACCAAGGGTCAGCACCCCCAGGCTGAAGTGGAGGCTGGGTCGACTCAGTACCTGCCAGTAACGTTTCAGCCATTTCATGGTTGCCCTCCCTCGGCGGCTTCCTGAAGGACGCGGTCAATCGAGTGGAAGTCGGAATCCACCATCGGTTCGGCGTCGGTCTGCGGGACGTGGCACTGGGTGCAGAAGTAGCGCCGGGCGCTCACGGCCGCCCGCACCTGGCCGTCCCGGTCCATGAAGTGGGTGACACTGACCATGGGCGCGCCGGCCGACGGGGCCGATTCGCGGCTGTGGCAATCCAGGCAGCGGTTGAACCGCTTGTCGACCTGGTACCCCCGGATGATGTGCGGAATGACCGGCGGTTGTTCCGGGTAGTTGCGCACTTCGCGTTCCACCTCGCGCGGGTCGCCCGGTATGGGCGTCGCGGGCGTGGTCTCGCCCAGGGTACCGGCTGGCCGCAGGCCTTCCGGCGACGAGGGGGACAGGCCGGGGGCTTCGGCCCAGGTCCAGGCGGCCAATACGAGGCCCAGAATCAAGACAAGCCGATATTTCATGACGTCTCTCCTTAGGCCAGGTTGACCAGTTCGAGCCGGACCGCGCATTTCTTGAAGTCCGTCTGTTTGGAAATGGGATCGGTGGCGTCCAGCGTCACCTTGTTGATCAGGTGACGGGCGTCGAAGAAGGGCACGAAGACGACCCCCCGAGGCATGCTGACGCGGCCGCGCGTCTCTACCCGCAACCGAACCTCGCCCCGGCGACTGATCAGGCGTACCTCGCTGCCGCGACGGAAGCCCTGGTCGCGGGCGTCTTCGTTGTTCATGTACACCAGGGCGTCGGGTACGGCTTTGTGCAGTTCGGGGACACGCTGGGTCATGGAACCGGTGTGCCAGTGTTCGATGACGCGACCGGTGCTCAGCCAGAACGGATACTGTTCATCCGGGGATTCGGCGGGTGGTTCGAACGGCAGCGCGAAGATGCGGGCGCGATTGTCCGGGTTGCCGTAGAACTGGAAGCCGGTGCCGGCCTCGACGTACGGGTCCGACCCTTCGCGATAGCGCCATAGAGTTTCCTGTCCGTTGACCACTGGCCAGCGCAGGCCGCGTTCCTGGTGGTAGCGGTCGAACTCAGCCAGGTCCTTACCTTTGCCGAGGCCGAACTGACGGTATTCCTCGAACAGACCTTTTTGCACGTAATAGCCAAATTCGTTGGCCTCGAAGTTGTCGTAGTCCGGGTGGGTCTCATCCAGCGGGTAGGCGTCCACCTGGCCGTTGCGATAGAGGATGTCGTACAGGGTCTTGTCCTGCATGTCCGGCGCTTGGTCCAGTAATTCCTGGGGCCAGACATCGGCAACCTTGATGCGCTGTGCCAACGCCATGGTCTGCCACAAGTCCGACCGGGCGTCACCCGGCGGGTTCACCAACTGGTGCCAGAACTGGGTGCGCCGTTCGGCGTTGCCGTAGGCGCCTTCCTTCTCGACCCAGCCGGCGGCGGGCAGAATCAGGTCGGCCGCCTGGGCCGAGGCGGTCGGGTAGATGTCGGAGACGATGACGAACGCTTCCGGGTTGCGCCAGCCCGGCAGGGTTTCCTGCTGGGTGTTGGGGCCGGCCTGGATGTTGTTGGTCACCTGGGTCCAGTAGACCTTTAATACGCCGTCCTTCAAGGCCCGGCTTTGCTGTACGGCATGTAAACCGGGTTTGGGCGGAATGGTCCCTGCCGGCAGCTTCCAGATTTTCTCCGCCTTGGCGCGGTGCTCCTCGTTGGCGACGACCAACCCGGCGGGCAACCGGTGGGAAAAGGTGCCGACTTCGCGGGCTGTGCCGCAAGCCGACGGCTGACCGGTCAACGAGAAAGGGCTGTTGCCCGGGGTGGCGATCTTGCCGGTCAACAGGTGGAGGTTATAGATCAGGTTGTTTACCCAGACGCCCCGGGTGTGCTGGTTCACGCCCATGGTCCAGAAAGTGGTGACCCGCTTGTTCGGGTCCGCGTACAACCGGGCCAGTTCTTCCAGCCGGTTTTTGGGTACGTTGGACTCTTTGGCGGCTCGATCCAGAGTGTAGGGGCGGACATAGTCGGCGAACTGCTCGAAGCTCATGTCTTCCCATTCGTTGGGTGACTGGTTGTTTTGCGCCGCCAGTTCGCGTGGGTCTTCGGGTCGCAGACCGTAACCGATGTCTTCAACGCCTTTAACGAAATGCGTGTGCGCATCGACAAAGTTCCGGTCCACCGCATCGTTCTGGATGATGTAATTCGCGATGTAGTTCAGGATGACAATGTCGGCGTTGGGCGTCATTACCATTGGCAGGTCGGCCAGGTCGAAGCTGCGGTGTTTGTAGGTCGAGAGTACCGCGACCCGGGTGTTGGGGAAGGACAGTCGACGATCGGTGACCCGGGTCCAGAGGATGGGGTGCATCTCGGCCATGTTCGACCCCCAGAGCACGAAGGCATCGGCGTGCTCGATGTCGTCGTAGACGCCCATCGGTTCGTCCATGCCGAAGGTTCGGGCAAAACCGCCGACGGCCGAGGCCATGCAGTGGCGGGCGTTGGGGTCGAGGTTGTTACTGCGAAAGCCCGCTTTCATCAGTTTGCTGGCGGCGTAGCCTTCCCAGACGGTCCATTGGCCGGAGCCGAACATGCCGACGCTTTCCGGGCCGTGTTCGCGAATGGCCCGGGTGAATTTCTCCGCCATAATGTCCAGCGCTTCATCCCAACTGACCGGTTCGAAATCGCCTTCCTTGTCGTATTGCCCGTTGCGCTTGCGCAGCAACGGCTGAGTCAGCCGGTCGCGTCCGTAGAGAATCTTCGACAGGAAATAGCCTTTTACGCAGTTGAGCCCGCGGTTGACCTCGGCCTGGTTGTCACCGTGCGTGGCGACGATGCGGTCGTTCTTGGTGGCGACCATGACGCTGCACCCGGTGCCGCAAAACCGGCAGGGCGCCTTGCTCCATTTCAGTTCCGTGAGGTCGTCGTTGGTGATCAGGTTTTCGGCCGCGGCCGGCAATGCCATGCCCGCGGCTGAGGCGGCGGCCGCGGCAGCGTTGGCTTTGGCGAATTCGCGTCGGGTCAGGTTCATGCGGTTACCCCTTGACGATCCGTTGTGTTGTGAGCGATCAATTCTTGTCCGGCTTCCCGGGCTTCCATCACTTCGTGATACACCAACACACAGCCGAGTACGCCGGGTGTGTGTTCCAGCCGTTCGACCGTGTCCAGAATGGCGCGGTGGTGTTTATGCTCGCAGACCACGACGACCTTGCCGGCAGGGTCGGTCGCGTGTACTTCCAGCGTTGGGTCATCGTTCATTGACTCGAGCAGTGGTTCGACGTGCTCGGGCTTGACGTGAACGATCAAGCTGGCGATGTGGAGTTCGTCGTTATGGCGATGTTTGTTGTTGTGTTCCGTCATCGGGTTTCTCCAATGCAATGGCATCCTGTGGGCAGACCGAGGTGCAGGCGCCACAGCCGGTGCAGTCGTCGATGGCCACCTCGGGTTGGGGCACCCGTCCTAAGGTGGGCCTGAAGCGAATGGCGTCGGTCTCGCAACTGTCCTGGCAGCTTTGGCACTGAATGTTGTTGAGTGCGAGGCAGGTCGATTCGATGCGCGCGCGCCACTCGAACGCCTCGCGATTCAGGTCGAAAACCGGTTCCGGGCAGGCGCTCACGCACTCGCCACACAGGGTGCATCCGTCGCTGGCGAAGGTGACTTGCGGAAAGCCGCCGTCGCCCTTGACCAGAATCGATTCCGGGCAGGCGTCGATGCAGTCCCCGCAGCGAATGCAGGTGTCGATGAAGGTGCTGTCGGTCCACGGCGGTTGCCGGTCTACGGCCAAAGGGGCACCGCCGCGCAGCAGAGCGCGTCGTGACGTTGATACGGTCATAAGCCTTCCTCAACCGGGCGGGCCGGGTGGGCCGAGCAGGATTTGCGACATCCAGACCAGAAAGCCCCAACCACCAACGATCATCACAGCGAGGATGGGGAACAGGAATACAATCAGGAAAATGAAGAGTCGGGTTTCGAGCTTTTTGCGCTCACCCGACGGTACCGCGTTCAAATCCTCCATAAATCATCCTTTCTTTAAATGCCTTCTTCACGCTAGTAAAAAAAAGTGTGGATTCAAGCGGGTATGATTGAGTTTTTCGATCAGTGAAAGGTGGATGTGATGTTTATTTCAATATTGCGGTGATTTTGTATATCGAAAGAGATACATCCAATTAAAAAGATAATTATTATTTTTTGGTGTTGAGTATTATTCGAATCTATTCGGAATCTAGGTCGTTGGCATAGACCGGAAGGCGGGCTTCAGGCAATATCCGCGGTTGAATCAATGATGTAGGTTCTCATGGGCCAGGTATCCCCGTTATGCATGGCGCGGTAACCCTATTGACGTATGACTGATTGCTACAAACCCAACCCGCCGGACACGGAACTGTTTCCGGCTGTATCGCGTGCGGCCAAGAGTCTGATGCATCATCGCGGCTGGCGTTATGGCATCGCCGATTTCCTGGAAGCCCTGGGAACGACCACCGGTACCAATCGGGTCTGGATGTTCGAAGTCATCGACCAGGGGCCGGACTACTACGTCACCAATTTCGTCTTTGAATGGGCCGATCGGCCGGAGTCCTCGAATATCAACGACAACCGCTATATTGGAAAGCGGGTCGACGTTGATAACCCAGACCTCAGGGCGCTGTATCAGGCCCGGTTGAATGGCCAGGTGCAGATCCATCAACGCACTGAAGTCGGCGGTTTCCTTAAGCATGAATTCGAAGTGCAAGGCATCCACTCGATGCTGACCATACCGATCATGGTGGAAGGTCAGTGGTGGGGCATTCTGGGGTTCGATGACTGCGATGCACCGCGCGACTACCCGGGCAGCTATGTGGCTGCCCTTGAAATCGCCGCGGTACTGATCACCAACGGCATTCTGCGCGAGCGCCTGGAATGGGAGGTTCGTCACGACCATCTGACGGGTTTGCTCAACCGCAGAGCTCTGATTTGGGAAATCGAAGAAGCACTCGAACGCAACCCTCAGAGCGGCACTCTGGTCATCATCGATCTGGATTGGTTCAAGAACGTAAATGACCGTTATGGGCATCAGGCCGGTGATGAGGTATTGAAGGCGTTTTCGAACCGGATGCGCGACCGGGTACCGGATGGTGGCATTCTGGCTCGCTTTGGTGGAGAGGAGTTCGCGCTCTGGTTACCGACGAACGGCCCGAAGGCCCGATTGATTGTTGAGGACTTGCGCAATGCGATTCTTGCTCACCCGGTCGTGTGGCGGGAGCAGAGCATTGCGTTGACGGCCAGTTTCGGTATTTCCGAAATGAGGGATCACGGTAATGAATCGATCGACACCCAGACGCTGTTCGAGAATGTGTTCAAACGCGCCGACGATGCTTTGTTTCAGGCCAAACGCGAAGGGCGAAATCGCATCATTTACAAAGAATAACACGTCCCCCATAGGTTTCCGTCCCCGGCTCGATCGCATCCGACAGCCCGCCGCCATCACATCCATAACCATTCGATTCCTGATGAGCAGGCGATTTGACTCGTCTGGGGCGGACACGAACGCACCTGTCGACTTGCGCAATATCAAAAGAGGGTTATCTTTTGATCAACCCTGATTGAATGGCAGGAGGCAGTAATGATGGGACTCAGGAAGCCGGATCCACAGGCCAAAATCGATACCTTTCATCGCAAGAGGGTCGATGCCCTGGTCCGGAAGATTCAAATCATTCGCGGGCCATCCCAATTGAACCTCAACGACCGGGATATTGCCTCTTTTCTGCGTGATGCCTCCCTCGAAGACTGGCTTCTGTGCCGCTATTCCATTCCGCATGGTCCTGCGGGCGCGTTCAGCCTGTCCCAGAATGATATCGAACGCCTGTCGCTGCTGGTGGCGATCGCCGATGCGCTGGGCCAGGACATGGCCGGGCCTTCTATGGCGGCCGCGTTTAAAACGCCGCGCTACGGCCTTGGTGGGCTGATCAGTCTGAAGGAGTATTTGGCTACTCGACCGGATGTTAGTGACATTCAACGGGTGGTGGAAGGTTTGAGACATCGTGGTGCCAATGCCACAGCCTGTTGAGCCGAAATGTCGATTAACGTAAATCGTGGCTGTGAAAGACGGCAACGTCATGTTGCCGTCTGTGTACACAGAATATGGGTTCGTTAGTCGTCCGTTGCCTCTTCAGCGCTTTCTTCAAGCTGATCGGCCGCGTCGTCCAGGGCTTCACCCGCTTCTTCGGCGGCCTCGTCGATTTCTTCTCCGGCTTCCTCTGCCGGCCCGTCGTTGTCGCATGCGACCAGTGGCAAGCTAAACATCATCGCGACAAGCAATGTGTACATCGTTTTCATGGCATCGTCTCCTTTGTCTTTGGAATAGGTGTGGGTGCATATCACTAGCGAACGCCGCAGAGGTTGGAGCAATACCTGTTTATTCAACAGCGAAGGTTTCAAACTGTGTACTGGATACGGTCAGATTGCGACGACCGTCAAACTTCGACTCAAGTTTTAAACCTATCGAACATGTCTTTCACGTAACTGGCCAAGGTTTCACTGGCGGAACCGAGACCGTCGCGACGCAGCAGCAGGATTTGATAGTCCCCCAGAGGTGGGAGACCGGATTGAGTGCCCAGTTGCGTCAACGGCGGTTTAACCAGACTCTGCGGAAAAGCCGATATGGCCAGATCGGCCACCATGGCCGCTTCCTGTCCGGCACAGTGGATGCTGGTGTAGGCGATTCGATAGTCGATGCCGGCTTTGTCCAGTGCATCCAGCGACATTGAGCGCCAGCAACAGCCGTGCGCGGCCAGCGAGACTGGCAGCGGCGAACGTTGGGCTGCAATTCCGCCTTCGCGGCCCACCCATACCAGTGGCTCAGTGTGTACCACTTCACCCCGACTCGGGTCCTGCCCCTGATTGCCGGCGGTTACAAGCGTTAAATCCAATTCGTCCTTGTCCAGTTGGTCGATCAAATCGGCACTGCGATCGACGACCACATCCACCTGAACACTGGGATGAGAGCGCGCGAACTGAGCGAGTAGGCCCGGAAGGATGCGGGTGCCGACATCATCCGGTGTACCGAAACGGACCTTGCCTTCCAGGGAAGGCGCCAGGAACTGGGACACGGCCTCTTCATTCAGCTTCAGCAACCGTCGACCAAAGCTCAGCAGGGTTTCCCCCTCTGGCGTGAGCCGGACCTGCCTGGCTTCACGCACAAACAGGGGCTGACCAAGTGTTTCCTCCAGTCGCTTGATCTGCATGCTCAGGGCCGAAGGCGTGCGGAAGACCTGCTGAGCGGCACGGGTGAAGCTGCCGCTCTCGGCGATGGCGACAAAGGTGCGCAGAACATCGGTATCCAGCAGCGGCAGTGTCCCGGGCATGTCGGCGGGCTGGCTCATGGCTCTACCTTTCAGAAAAACTGAATCCTGAGTGTAGTATTTTTAGTTTGTGTTAACCAGCATGCCGACGCATTCTGATCACCGAGGTCGCGACTCTCACCTGAAATCACTGTTTAACAAGCGACGGTAGCCCGTGGTTACCGTCCGGGGAGACGTCGTTATGTCTGAATTGAATCTGAAACTCGAACTCGATCGATCTGCCGCCGAGCTACCGTGCGATGCGACGCCGGAACTCAATATGCCCGTCATGCCGCCGCTGGGGTGGATCCGATGGTTGAGACAGCGACTGGATGCCTGGGCGTTCCAGCGCAAAATAAAGCGTTTGCTCGACTACGACGATCACATGCTCGAGGACATGGGTCATACACGAGCCGAGTTGATGATGGCGATTGAATTGCCGCTGAAGGCTGATGCACGCAAAGCCTTGTTGGGCTGGAAGGCGGAACGGAGGAGGACTGGGTAAGCCCATTGATGTCTAGGCGTCGACAGTGCTCAGAGGAACCAGTTAACCAGGAGGTAACCGAGGATGACGAACAGAATCAAGCGAAACACCTCGGGCAGAAACTGCAATCGCCACCGTTTAAGGTGGCGATACACCAGGCTGTGGGACAGCACCATCCAAAGTGAGATTGTGTTCACCATCAGGAATTGGGGAATCACTTGGTTGTAGAGGATCAGGGACCACCCCAGTGGGAACAAGCTGGCCGCGAACGCCAGAACCCAGATGGCGAGGGCGGCTTTTGAATGCATGAGGGGATATTGGTTCATGAAGTAAGTGTGGGCTATTGGTGTTAGGCGGGCAAGCACCTTACCAGAAAGTAGCAATCTCCTTACAGCCTCAGTAATTCGAGAACCGCGTCCGTTTCACTGAAATTCGGGATGCTGGGTGTATGTGCCACGCGGTTACCGACCAGTATGAACCGGTAACCCAGATAGGCGGATGCCGATTTATCCCATGGGCCGTCGCCGATGTATGTTATGGAGTCATACGGCTCACCACCGGCAATGGTCGCCGCGGTTTTCATGATATCGACGCGCCGATGGTGGTCCGACGCGGAAGCGATCGGTATGTCCCCCGGGTCAATGCCGGCTGCTGCCAGTTTCAATAGCGCCGTCTCCCGCCATCCGCCGGTGGCGAAAGCCAGGGCGGTGTCCGGTCTGGCCGCCAATAGATTGATGAACCGAGCGGCACCGGGAATTTCCGCTACAGGGTGTGTTTCAATGTGTTTTTCGACCAAGTGGATAAAGGTGTCCTTTACATCTTGGGCGACTATTGTGCGATCGGATTCCGTCATACTTAATTCGTCCAGAATCGAACTCAGGATGCCGGAATCCGTCACGTCCGTGTAGTTCCCCCAATCCGTATCAATCCGCGTGCCCAATACGGTCTCTACAGCCTGGGCAAAGCATTGTGTGTCGAAGTCATACGACTGAACCAGGGTGCCGTCGATGTCGAACATGATAAGGTGCATGCGTTTTATCCATCTGTAGAACTTATTTGAAAAGCCATCACGTAGTGGTTGTTCTCCGGTTCGTGTTCGATGATCCTGGCTCCCTGTTTCAGGTAGAACGATGGAATATCCGTCCCCAGAAAGCACTCTGACTCTCCGTGCCCTGCGGCGGCACTCAGGACGGTTTCAATCAGGTCTAACGCAACGCCGCGCTTTCGATAGTCTGGCTCCACATAGAGCGCAGCTATCCATGGGCGCAGATGCTGTCGCGCCTCATCATCGTTCTCGATCAGATTAACGCAACCGACCGGTTTTCTTTCGTGCCAAGCGACCCACGCCATAGGCAGCGCATCTTCCGTTGCCAGGGCAAGTTTTTCGGCAATGTCCGTCACACTGTAGCCGCGCCCCTGGCCATCCGACCAGAAGGCGTTCCAAATCCAGGAGGCCACCACTGGTATGATCTCCGGTGTCTGGCAGAGTGGGCGAATGTTAGTCATTGCGGTGCGTTCTTGGAGTCGGGTTTGCGTTCATAGCGAATGCTGTACTCCTGGAATCCCAGAGCTTTCCAAAACGCTCTTCCTGACGGGTTGGCCACCAGGGCTTCCAGCGTTATGCAGGTCTCCGATGGCAGAACTTCCTCGGTTAGCAGCGCAAAGGCCGCTTTTCCGAGACCGTGGCCTCTAAACTCCGGCACAATATAAAAGTGACGGATATAAACAGCGTCCGAATGATCTTCGGTATCGGGGTCGGTCGACCGATACAGGACATAACCCGCTATTTGGCCATTTACCCGATACACATGACAGGAATACTCATTGGCGAGCCACTTCGACAGTCGCCTGATCGCATCGTCCAGAGCCATGACCCGCGACCCTTCGTCGCTCTGCAATTGCCGATTCATCTCGGCGACGAGTTCCAGCTCTTCAGGTGCGATAGGCTGGATCGACAGACGCTCTTTCATAGGCATGTCCTGATACCAAGGATAAGACAGTATTCCAGACTCTTTGCCCGGAGGTGTCAACGGCGTGGAACTGGACACTAGTCGAGCAGGAATGCAAGCCGGTCATCCGCAAGAGCGGGTGAGAGTTCGATGATCTCGGCGTTGACGACGTTCTCGGCGACGAACGGATCGTCCTGCACTCGCTGCTGCAGTTCCTCCAGGGAGGTATTGTGAGCCAGGACACCTCCACCCCGATTGGGGGAAAGGCTGCCGGACATCAGGAACACACCGTCGTCGAAACCGCGCTGAATCCAGGCCTTGTGGCCTGCCATGTGTTGGCCGGCCTGGTCTTTGTTGTCGGAAAAGGTGAGTAGGACGATAAACATATTGGGTTCCCTCTTGATTTAGCCATTGGCGTTAGAAACAGGCGTTGAGCCAGTTATTGAGCTGGTCGACTTCCTGTTTGATGAAGCTTTCATCGTGAAAAGCATTGGCCAACGTCGCGATACCCTGGCTTCGAGCCAGCAGATGCATCGCCAGTTCGTCCGCATCTTGTTGATGTCCCAGCAGTATGAATTGCTCGCGTAACCAATCCCTGAAGAGTGTGAACAGTTGATTCGCGTTACCTTGGGCGGTGTGTTCGAGTTTGGCCAGTTCACTGCACAGTGAGCCAACCGGGCAGCCGTATTGCTTAATCTTGACCCGGTTCATGAGCAGGATGTTAATGAAGCATCGAACCCTATCGGCAGGGTGCTCGGCTTCGGATTCCCACTGCATGAGCATTCGCCGGGTGTTGGTGAGACGCAGTGCGATGACGGCATCCAGGATGTCGTCCTTGGACTTGAAGTGATGGTAGAAGTTGCCACGCGAGATTTTGACGGTCTCGGCGATGTCCCGAAAAGACGTGTGTTCAAACCCCTGTTGATAAAACAATCGATCGGCGGCTTCGACGATCTGTTTCCGAGTGGTGGCTTGAGTCATTCAACACCAGTCTCCGTGCCGTTGAATTCACATGTAGGACGGCTGTCCTAGTTCTGAGTATCAGACTTGGGCATGCGTCCTAGGGGGGCAAGTGTGAAAGGCAATGTGTTAACTGTGAGGGCACCACAGCGAGCCAGTTTGCGCGCCGTGCGGTACGAGACCTGGCTCGGTCAGCAATGGCTGCAGCTGACCTAAACCAAGGATTTTGATCCTAGACAAAATCGAGTATCCGCCGATGACGTGGGAAGAGGCCAGCTTGTTCTTCCGATTGGTGAACCGACGATATGAACGCTTCACCATGGATGGCGTCAGCAAAGGTTCTACTGGTCTAAGTGTTTGCAACTTGGATCGGGCATCCCCTTGAGCTTTGGAAGCTGCTGTTGGTTACCGAAATCCCATATCGACGGATCCCAGCCGGTGTATAAAACGCCTCCTGACCAGCATTCGTGATCATCCGGAGCGGTTGGGCAGGTTAGCTCTTCCGGAGTCAATGACCACTTGCCCATGTCGGGAAAGATTCGTTTCTGCGAGTCGAGAGTCAAACCTATGTAGTTTTCCAAGGGTTTATCGCTATTCATGCGTTCCCAGTCAGCCCGAGCTGACTCATTCGCTAACTCCAGCAAGCTCTTTCCTGAATCGAAATTCACATTTGAATAGTCCAGCCCTACAAGTCCTCCTACACTAGTGTAGTCATTAGACGATGGAGACTCGATAGGCCAGCCTGTTGTGACTGTGTAGTTGTATTGACCACCTCTCATAGTACCCACCAGTTGTCCGGCATTCTGTTCTGCGGTGACATCTCCAGTAAATGTGACGTTCCATATCTTGCCTTTATTCGAATACCCGACAAGACCACCAACATCCGATTGACCACTGACACTACAGGCCGCCTGACTTTGGTAAATGACCGATTGATCTTCAATAGAACCAACCAGACCGCCAGCACTGTCTTCTCTCGCGCTCACTTCCGCATAGGCATATGAATTGGACAAACCGCTCCATTCAATCGCACCGGTAATTCCGCCAACACTTGCAGAACCCTTGACTGTTCCTCGATAGCTTAAGTATGAAAGTTGACTCTTTTCGAGAGCCATAGCAATTACTCCTCCTACAGTGTGTCCATCCGACTGTATGGAGCCAGATACTGTTATGTGTTCTATCTCACTGTTCAATGCGAGTGCAGCTAGACCACCGGCTGTCCGTTCTGTCGAATTCACCACAACATCAAGAGTACAGTTTGAAATTACCCCTTCATTAATGACACTTACCAAACCTCCAATAGCTCGACTTCCGGATACTGAACCCGACGCTGAACAGTCATTGATAGTTGTATTTCGAGCATATGAGACCAATGAGCCTGCTCTGGATTCTTCCAGACCACCGGAGATATTGAACGACTTCAAAGCAATATTGGTAAATTGTGCACCTTCCGATACACCAAATAGGGCTATATCTGAACCTCCATTGATATAAAGATTTCGTATTTCATGTCCATTGCCCCCGAATACACCTGTGAATGGATTGTCGACTGAACCTATAGATTCCCAACCTTTTCCATTGTTCCAGTATTCGTCCAGTTCGGTTATCTTACCGTCGCCATTTGTATCAAAGTCTAGGTCGGAAGTAAGCTCAAAGCCAATGCAGCCATCTGAAGGGCACCCTTCGGTATTTCCGTCAATGCTGGAACCATCCAAGCTTCCTCTTATAAGATCCAAATCCCCTATCGTTGATATTTCTATCAGTCCATTGGAGTTGGAATCGACTGTAGTAATGGTCGTGTTCTTTTGCTCGCTATTGCATGCTGCAGTAGCTATCACTAATGAAGCCGTGGTGATGATCTGATTGAAGTTATTCAAATGAACTCCGATATACTATGCTGTTAATATGAATCTGAAATTCGGCCTCAATGAAAGTACTGCTCTTCGTTGAGAGCTGACTAAATGAAGCCGAATCACTACTGGGGCTGGTAGGGCGCTATTAGTTATCAAAGAACTTAGCCTGATAATTCATACTAGGCTCCTCTGGCATTGATTTGAGAACGCCGGATACCAGCAATACCCGAGCATGGGGTTCATTCATGCCTGAAAATGGGTCCTCGATAGTGCTACGCTCTCCTAGTATACCGTCAGCAGAGGTTATAACCAGGCTGTCACCGTAATAGGTCCAGAAAAGAAAGCCAGGTGAAAATGGAAATGCACTCTTATACTGTGGGTACGCAAGTGATGCGAGTTCAGTAACAGTTGGTATCCGCCAGTCTATCTGGTTGCATAGTTTATTCTCATTACTCCGCTGAATTACTTCGTTCAAACTACAGACCGCTTGTTCGCATAACGAACCCTCTGGCTCATTCTTCCAGAACTCAAGGGACTGATCATGTACTCCGCCCATATCATGTTTTACAGTCCATGTAAGGCCTGAGACTTCATCTTCAATGCAGTGCCAAGGTGTTTGATGGAACGATTCGAGGTTTGCATTGATCATATTCCCTGACTTATCCAAATAATCAATGAGTTTTCCAGACTTCCAGTCTGCTATTTTTGCGTCATCGAACGTCACAGTTTGGCTTGTTTGCATTTTAATGTATTGGCGCAGCTTTTCGATGTAAAACTGTCTGTCCATCTCATTGACGTCTAAGTCGGGGTTCTCAAATAGGATGAGAAGTGTTTCTGCTTGGTAATCATCTTTTATCGCATACTGCAACACGGTATCACCATTGCGATCTGATGAATTGATATCTGCTCCGTGATCAATCAGTGTTTCGATAATCTCGGGTCTACCTGACCGCGCTGCAATATGTATAGGGCGACGGTTCTTACCTCCTCTGATGTTGGGAGAAAACCCGTGTTCTAGTAGTAGGTTTACAATGTCTACGTCACTATTCTCAACAGCCCAAAATAGGGTTTCTCGGCTGAACCGGTAGTCATTGCGTGACATAATAGTTAACAACGCACCGACCATACTGGTATTTCCAGCTTTGACTGAGGAATAAAGCTCGTCGTTGAGCCATAGACCTCGCTTGGTTTTATCGACAAAAGGGTACAATTCGGACACAGTGTTTGTGGAATCATATTCCATAGCCAAGTCCCAACTGTGTTCAATCTGATCGTCTGTTAAAAAGGAATGAATTAGTCTTTCGGTGACACCTTGGGCATCATTCTCCTTAATGGATAGGAAAAAAGCTTGAGTTGCGTCTGCGATGCTAACGCATTCCTTATCCGACTCCCAACATGCGTCGTAGTTTTGAATGGCGGATTTGATATCGAATATGCCGAATGTCGTTTTAAGTATGCCTTCATATGCCTCAATTCGATATCGGAATTCATTAGCAATTTCATCAATACCATAACGAAAGGTGTCAGTGAATGATTTAACAAAACTATCCGCTAGGTAAACATCATATGGTATGGTACCGGCAGCAACATCAAACGCATACATTGCTCGTATGTTATTTTGGCTATTGTCTGACTTTTCTAAATGCGTTTTTTTGATGGATATCGTATTCTCTTTGTGAGCGGTTAGTTCAATATTGTCGTTAAAGTAAACGATAGTGTAAATTTTCCCGGGATAACGCCAATCCAAGTAGCGGACAAAGTCAGACTGATCCCAATCGTATAAAGTATGCCCATGCTGGGATTCGATTTCTAATAAGTATCCGTCTTCAATAAACTTGTTTGTTATCTGTTCCCTTAGAGATTTGAAATCTTCAGGTACGAATCGCTTGTGAAGGGTGCTTCGAGCATTTTCTAGCAATTTTCTGTTGTCATGCCATGAATAGTCACTATGCCGGTATAGGCGCCGGCTGAGTAGCGGCATATGCTTCATCCAATAAGAAGTTGGTTTGGAAATAATTAAGTACTGGTCCTTAGCGTATTCAATTGTGTATTCCGAAAGCGGGATGGTAATAGTACTGTCTAATTCTGTGTTGAAAGCACGTAAGAGTTTATCGGATTCTTCATTAGTGACTTCTGGATTTGGTAAGCCGTATACATAGCTGACAAGGCCTGACAATATAGCAAAAGTCAACGTGATCAAACCAGTAGCAAAGGAGGTTATCCAAAGGGCTTTTCTTTTTCTCTTGTATTGCCTGAAAGTGAAAATGCACAAGCAAGAAAAAATGACTAGCGTAGAGAAAATATTGAGACTACCTAGGCTTATCCAATCCCAGCCTCCACTACGGGCTGCTGAACTGATATTGTGTGCAACGCCATCTTCAAACAAGGACAACCAGATGATCCATAAAAGGGCAATTCCTAGCATTTTACCAAGTGTTTTAATGTGGCTAGGTTTTTCAAACTGTGTCATGATGGTTAGTGGTTCCATGGTCTTGTAAAAGAGTGTTGATGATGAGTGCACCTAAGCAACTTAGCTTTATATAATTAATGGTGCTCTAGAGCGCGAAAACTGATTAACCTAACTGATACCAAGCCTTACCGTCACCTGCAGGAGTCCACCCGATATCCTCGGCAAGATTGGCTTTATCGTAGGAGTAGGTTTCGGCTTTTTCACAGGCAGCATCTACCATTGTTTTGTAAGTTTCGTGTTCCATTTTGAGCCAGTAGTCCTTGGGGCGATTGTGTTGCTTGTCCCATTCGCGAGTAGTAGGGTCTAAGTGGCGGTATGGTTCAAATTCAGGGACATCGGGCAGCGGACGAGTAAGGTCCATGTAATGTTGGATGAATTCCCAGCGCAGGTGATACCACCAACGTTCATTTTCGTGCAAGGCAGATCCAAGCGCCTGAATGCCGTTGTCTAGATTTCGATTGAGCTTGCTGTACTTGTGATTCAAATGGAGCGTTATGCGACGAATGCCGCTGTCATCAGTGTGGTGACGGGTCATGCCCATAACTTCCGAAAAGGGGACATCAATAAAGCAGCCTTTCTTTTTAAATTGAACCATGCCAGTGTCTCGGCGTAGAATTATTCGAATGCTAGGATTTTTACTAATGCGGTCGATTAAACCGCGGTCAAGTAACAGATTTAGTAAATTATAAATCGAATATGGAAGGGCTACAAATAATAGGAATGCATAGCCAAAATCTAGTAATTCACTAGGGTTGAAAATTGATTCAAATCCATCAGTGGTGATAAATATGAAGAAGGTGAAGATTGAAGCAATAGACTCAAGTCCAGCAACAATAATGGCAGTCCATTTGACAAGGCTGACCCAAACAGCCAAAACGAATCCAAAGTTATAATAGCAATAAGCAGCAGGCATTTTTACAGGTATCATGCAGCCATCTTTATGGCCAGTTTTGGTATCGGTCAGGCTGTTCTCTGTAAAGCAAGATTTTTTAAAGTGTTCCAAATCAGACGCCATAAAGTCTATTGCAAGATATTCATGGCACCGAGTCTGATTAGGTAGAGGCTTGCAAAGTAGAGGTGTTCTATATGAGGGGTGAATGTCATCACTCTTCATACTACACCGGAATGCGGTCCCTTTGTAGACCACTTCCGGGTACGAATCCACTTGATCCTTCAAAGTTAAAGTATTTGAAGTGGATGTCATGGTTTAGTAGCTCCATGATGGACCAACCATCCATTGTCAGGGTTACCTTCATCACTTGGGTTGGGTAAGGGTAAGCTAAAGTTAGCATTTATGTGGTGCTTGATTCGAAATTGCCAGTGGTATTTATCAGAGTTATTGCTCAGTGATTTTTGCTTATAGTAAACCTTCAATCGGAATGGTTGGTTTTCATCTGCTGAGACTGGCTCGATCTCATCCGCACGCAAGTCCTCTATGTGTTTATCTGAGTGGTATGCTGTAGAATAAGTAGTGGGCGTAGGGCCATACCCTAGTGAGGGGCGGTAAGCTCTCATGTAAGTTACATCCATCTGCATGGGGAATTCACTAGCGTCGGAGTTATAACCGGGTACTAGAACCTCTACTTCTACGTAGTGGAAACCTTTGTCTTGATCATGTATCGGAGATTTCCGGATATTCTTGACGGAAGGGGCTAATAATATGTTTTGGAGTTGTTGTAGCGCCTTCTCAGCGGTATTCATAGCGTTGCCATTCAGGTCGTCGCCGGTCAGACGGTTTTCCGGAATCTTGGCAAAGGGGCCGTTCGTTGCCCAGCTTTCTAGAGGTTCGTCGGTCAGCCAGGAAGCTATTAAGAAACCGATGACGGCACCTATGAGTAACAACCAACCTAGGACAGGAAGGACACCGATAGTGAATAGAACACCACTACCAGCCATCAACAAGCCGGAAATGGCCGTTGCAGTTGCTGCATCAAGGTCATTTCGACGGATGGCGGTATAGGTGTCTTGCGCAGAATAAACCAAGTCAACGGCGACCCCCGCAATGCCTAGCAGTTTATAAGCAGGTATTTTAAATACTTTGCTCTCCTGGCCTCGAAGAGGTATAGAGATCTTCTTGGCTCCCCATTGAAGTGGTATGTGTTTGCTGTTTTTCAGTGAATTGTAGAAAGCTTTATGTCCTCCTTTCCATGCTTCGATGGCGTCAATGCCTGCAGCGATAAATTTGATCCCACTTCCTAGTGCGGTTCCGAGGATATCGCTAGTATTTCGATCCTTTTTTTCTTTACTAAGCACCTTTTCTATTTTACTCGTGAAATTCAATGCCTCCAGGAGGAACAACCCTGAGGGTAAGATTCTGTATGGTATGGACTCCTTTGCCCTTGTTTGGACCTCGTCTAACCGGGTCACTATTCGGCGATACCGCTCTTCAGGTAGTGCCAATACAGTCATTCGAGCTTTCACCAGTTGCTCACCGGTGCCGGTTTTACCATAGGTGGTGAATAGTTCTTTAGCATCGGTTTTGTCAATATCCGGGTTTGGAATGCCCTTATAGGGGGCATTGGCAGAAATAAAATCGCTGCCGATGACGCGACCTTCAGAATTGACAATTTTGGTCAGGGCGGTTCCGCCGCGGTTATGAATACGGGCTTCACTAACCGCTTGCTTAGTCCGTTCGTTATGGTCTAACCGTTTTTGGTGTTCGACGTCGATTATTTTCTGGATGCGGTATGTCCCGGCGGCAACCAGGCCGGTCATGTTTTCGTCTTTCAAGACCAGGCGCATGTTTTCCATCACTGGAATCTTGGCGCCTTTGACTAGCCGAAAGATTGGCTCCAAGGTCAGCCGTACCTTATTTTGCTTAGGCAAGCGCTGCTGCAGTATGTTGGCCATTTCAAGTGATCGGTCGATCACCTTAAACGTGCGATCGGCGCCGTTGTTTACGGTACCGATCGATAGAGCTGAATGCTCCTCGTCTGCTAGCTCTATACTCCGTGCGAAGTCCTTAGGCCGAAAAGCGGTAGTATAGGGGTCCTCATCGAACGGGTCCGGTACACTGTCGAGTTCGGGTGCTTCTTCGTTGAAAATGTCAACCTGGTCTTCGCACGGAAACAGGCTTGCGTGCCATTGCTCCAGTACTGTATCGCCTTGTGGGTCTAGAAGGTCGAGTAAAAAATCGTAACCAGGGTTGTTTTCGTCTTCGCTACGTTCTTTTTCGACCTCAGCGGCCAGGTCGTATTGCTGGTCCAGATTACAGGGGTCGATGATGAGCTTGGTTAAAAACTCGTTGGCGCGTACCCACAAGTCCAGATAGCGCTCAGTGGGTTGAAGCGCATAGTCCTGTAGGGCGCGGTACAGGCATAGGGAGTGCCCGGTGTTTTCACGGAGCACATCTGTCAACGCATCTCGAACGAATCGGATGTCCTGGCGAATGGCTTTGCGCTCTTCAACGTGCAGCCAGTCTTTAAGGGTGGCCTCATCCAATTCACCGGCGGCAGTCTGTAGATGCTCACGGGTCTCTTCGTCCAACTGGTCGAGTTTTTCATTGTCCAGCAGGGTGGGGTAGACGAGCATGGCCGTCTCGGTGAGGTATTGGCAATGCTTGCGCCAGTTTTCACCCGGTTGCCGCAGCGGCGGAATCGAGGGAAAGACGGGTTCGCCTTCCTTACCTGACTGGCGTGAATACCAGAAGTAATCTCTAACAAGAGGGTTGTCGATGTCTGCGGCTGTGTCTTTCAAGTGCTCGCCGTTTAGACAGCCGACGATCTTTTGATGGGTCAGCATCAGGCCGGACATGGTGTTGGCGAGCAGTTCGGCGGTGCCGAGCGGGTCTTCCAGGGTGATGGTGAAGTCGTTGCCGGTGGCGGTGTCCACGTCAATGGGGTTGCCCATGCGTTCCTGACGCAGTGTTTCCGCATCGGCCGGGGGTTGGTCGGCTTCCCTTACGGTCAGAACCTGGTCAACTTGAATGGCATTCGGGTCGGCGAGGCCGTTCAAGTCAGCCATGTGTTGGGAGTCCGCCACAGTCGGGTAGCATTCGGCGATGCCGGATAGGGTTTCGTCTTCACGAACGAGGTGGCGCAGGCGTGGGTCTTCCGGGTCCATGCCGCCCAGTGAGACGATGCGCTTCCACGACCATTGAACTTCGGAAAAAGCCACCTGTATTTCCGGTGCTTCGTTGTTGATCTTGGTTGGCAGCTCGACATAGTTCTGAGCAGTCCCCGTGGCGCGACGACCAATGGGTCGGCCCTGGTTGTCCAGGCCGCCGTCGCAGCCTTGCCAGGTGCGTAGGTCCACATCGGAGAAGGTGCCGTGTTCGGTGACTTTCAGTTCCCGCCAAAGATAGCCATTGAGGTAGACATAAAGCCAGCCGGGGCGAAGGGCGTCTATCTGCTCGGCGTCCAGGTCGCCGGTCAGAAAGCGTCGCAATTTGAAGTAAGCCAGTTCCACGGCGCCTTCGCCGTCGGCAATGGGCTCTTCCATCAGCACATGGTCGTATTCGCCCAGTGGCAACAACATGTAGCCTTCGGTTTTGTGCGGCCACGGCGTGGCTTCGCGTACGCCCAGAGCGAGGCTCGAGCGTTCCGGCTGGATGCCGGCCACGTAACAGGGGCCGGTCGTCGTGGGTGATGCCACCTGGCGGATGGCCGGGCCTTCCGGCTTCTCCATGTCTCCGATGAAGTTTTGCGGGTGTAAGCCTTCCGGCATTTGGTGATCCACGGCATTCCAGTGGGGGCCTTCGAGGGCTTCCAGAGCCTCTGGAGAGCTGGCTGAAGCGGGCAGTGGTGGCATGCCAATGCTTTGTAACAGGGCGGACGGTGGGGTGTTTTTGGCGTTGGAGACCATCAGTTCCATGGCACGTACGGCCGGCCGACCTAGAATGCCGACGGTGGGGCTGCCCATGATGAATGACGCTTCGGCGCCTGTTTTGCCTGAACGTACGCCTTTCTTGTCGCCGGGTTCGTCGCCCCGGCTTTTGGCGAAAGTAGAGTCCTGGTTGCAAGCCGGATTACCATCCACCGTAACTGTGTCGGCGGTGTTGTCGGCGTCTTTGCTCTCGGCCACGTTCAAGTAGGGGATGGGCACCACGGGCGGGCCGACTTGTGTTAGGCAAACGTCGATGGTCATGAGTTTGCCGTTGGAGTCCTTATGGACGGCGCTGCGGCCGTTGATCAGAAAAGACATGAGAACAGTGCTCCTTGTTCGAAACTCGAGATATCAATTAGCCAACGTCGGTGCATCGTCCCGCCGTTGCAGTCGCCAGTAGTAGCGGTCGGTCTGGTCGCTGATCATCACGCCCACCCAATCACGTTCGTGCAGTGGGTGATTCAGGCGTTCGCGCGCCAGCAACAAGCCCAATGGCAAGGCCGCCAGGCCGATATCACCGGTCATGGCGTACCAGGAAATAAACGGCTCGGCCGGCCCCAGGGCCGGTTGAGGTTCCGCTTTCGGCCAGAGGGCGACTTCGGTTTTGTAGCGTTCCGCCGCCTTGGCCTGGCTGAAACTGTCATTGGTCAGGCATTCGGCCCACTGCGGTGAGCGTTTTGCCACCTCGGCTTCGGCAGCGGTGATGAGATCTGGGCGCGCGCTGATGGGTGCCTGCAGGGCATTGTCGCCGTTAAGTTCGTCCGACTGGGCGGCGAACGTCACTGTGGGGCCTATGGGCTCGTTCCGATGCCACTCGGTCAGTACCAGTGCCTCGCCAGCCAGAACGCCTTCCGGGTGCGTATCGGCCGCATAGAGTTCCGGTTGTTGCAGCAACCAATCCATTACACAGTGGCTGTCCACGGACAGCCAGAACCAGCGGTCTATCTCGGGGTTGGCCTCTAAGGCGTGTTGCCATTGGTTGAGGCCATTCGACAGGGTGCCGGCTTGAATCACGGTGTCACAGGCTTTGAACCCGAGCATTCCCAGTTGATGGGAGGACAAGGTCACCGGTGCGGTAACCAGCAGGCCTGAGCGAGGAGCGAGTTCGAGTGCCCGGTCGCGATCCCACTGATTGAGGGCGTCGATCAAGAGCATTTCAATCCGGGCATCGAGACGGCTCAAGTCCAGGTCTACAGCGGTCACTATTTCCGGTCGGGCTATTTCGCCCTTTTGAACGCGTTCGAACCCATCCACCGGTGCAGCATTGGCACGATGGGTGACCACATCGCTGTACAAACAAGCAATGCCAGCCGGGTTGGCGGTAACCGCGATGCCCCGCTCCAGTGTGAGACCAGTCAGCCCGGTGTATTGGGTCGGGGTCATGCCATCCCCTCCTGTTTGAGCGCTTCCGGTTCGGGACGTTCGCCGGCCAATGCCGAGGCCTGTTCTTCGCTTAGAACGAGACGCGGGCTATCCGGCAGATCGGCATCATTCAAGCCCAGGCGGAATATCAGGTGTACCGTCTGGTCGGTGGTGTTCACCATCAGCGTGTCCCAATGAGGGTGAACGGCCTTGACTGGCCGGCCACCGGTCGTCAATACGCAACGGAGGGATGGCGAGGGCAGCTCGATTTCGACCTCCGGGTGGTCCGGGTACCAGTGCGACAACACCAGTCGATCTCCGGGCTGGGGTGGATGTGAGAGCTGCTGATCCACCGGCGCGCAGTTGTAGAGGTTTTCCGGGGTGGACGATGTATAAGGGCAACCACCTTCCTGGGATTTGTCTTTGTCCAGGGTGTCGAAGGCGTTGGTCCGTTCCCCCCAATGCGGTGCGATCGGTCCGTACCCGGCCGGCTGATAGCGTTTGTTGGCTCGGGTAATCAACGGTTCCTGATCGATTTGTGGAATCGGCTGCCCCTTGGCTTTGCGACCTTGGCGTTCGGCCCAGCCGCAGCCTGCGGGGTTGTTGTCAAAACGGGCCTCTCCGCTTTCCGAGATACCGCCAAAGGCGTTCTCCCAGCAGATGTCCAGGGGTTCCAAAGGACCTGGGTCGCTGGGGCGAAGCCCGCTGAGCGGATGAGACTTCCATACCCGAGGGCCGAACAGAGCAAGCTGTTTTTCCCATTGAGCCTTGCTGTCACGCACCAGGGATACACCCAGGCGCTGCAAGCACTTGCCGGGTTGCGGTTCCACCCGGCCCTGGACCACCAGTTCGAACCCTTGTTTGAACGGCACCAATTCGGCGGCTTTGGAGACGCTTGAGCACGCCGGGTCGTCCCGGTATTCGTCGACTGCGACCAGGTCTTCGGTCGTTTCGAGTGGCGTGAGCGTGCCATCCCGTTCATAACGGTACCCTGCTTTGATCACCAGGACCTGCTGGCGTTGCCCTGCATGAGCCCAGCTCTGAAACACCTGGGCCTGCCAGGTGGTCGTGTTATCCAGTTCCATGTGTTGCTTCCCTTCTCAGTACAGCCACTCGCTGCCGGTGCCAGCTGTGTACCATATTGGGCAGTACCTTGTGTTTTTCGAATTGCCAGAGCCACCATACGGGTAAGGTGGCATTGCCACAGAAGCGCGTGAGGTAAGATTCAATGTGTTCGGCGGTGACCGGTTTTCCATCCAGCCAAGGGCCGTTTTGGCTAGAGTGTTGATCCCACCATTGAGCTGCGGGTTCGGGATTCGGCAGCAACGGACCGGTTTTTTTCTTCTTACCGGCTACACCGAGAGCGGGCTCCTGGTCGAGCGCCTGCCCGCTCATGACTTGCCAGACTGGAGCGGCGATCGGGGCCAGGCGCGGGTCGGACAGGGCACTTAACAAGCGCTCCAGAGCGGGGCGGGTCGAGGCCAGCCAATAAGCGGGTAAGACCCATTCAGGTTTTTCGTTTTCCAGGGCCAGGAGCCTATCCAAGGCGGATTCGTCGCCCAGCCGAGAGGCCAGACCGAACACCATGGCCGAATTGGGCGTATCGATCATCCGGTCCTTCAGTGATGGAACCTGATGAGCGGTCAATAAGGAAACGAAGTCATCGGGCTGTGCAACACCGGATTGACCTGCCTCGGAGGCCGTTTCGTACGATGGCCAGGGTATGTCCGAGAGCCAGGAATGGGTGGCGGTGTATGACTGGATCAGATCGAACAACGTGCCGGAGTCCGATGGGCTTTCTTTGATGGGCATCGCCAAACGCAGGGCGGTCTCGACGGCCTCCTGCAGATCGGAGTCCTCCTGAAGGTCCGGGCCTTCCAACAAAGCCTCGAGTTGTTCCAAAGTCTGGGTTCGGGCTTCCGGATCGGCGGAACAAAGGCCGGACAACAGCTGGGCGAATGCCTCGGGAGGCTTGGCCGGGTTCGGTTCCAGGTATGACCAGCAGTGTCTGAGACCGGCCAAATGCCCAAGCAGAAGGTGTTCGGCTGTAGCGGCCGTGCGCGCTTCGCTCAGGCCGGAGTAGAGTCTTTTGCGTCGTTTGTAGAGGGCAATAATGGCTTTCCAATGGTGATGCCAGCCGTCTTTATTCGCATCGTTTGCATCCATGGCCATGTCACGGTTCCTGATGATTAGCTGAGCTTGACGTACCGACCGGTGAGGCGGTTTTCCTGTTCGGCTTCGGAGTCGATATTGTTGGCCTTGAGCGTCAAATCGCCATCCACATCGATGGCGATCTCGGCGTTGGGAGTTCTAAGCCGCAGCGCTTGGGTTGCCTCCAGTGTCAGATTGCCCTCGGCATCGTTGGTGATGCGCACGGGTGTTTCCCCTTCCCGCATGAGTCGTGCTTCAACGATCGGCTGGCCATCAATGATACGAACCAATACTCGATCATTCGGCTGTACGCACTGAATCGATGCGGCACATTGGGTGTAGGGAACGCAAAGATCGCTATCGCCCATGTCGATGCGAAGATAGGAGGCGGCTACCCCGAGGACCCGGGCGATCTTGGGGTTGGTGTTCGCAGTGGTGGGCTGGGATGGATCGGATATGGATCGAAGTTGCATGCTGATTTATTCCTTTTCAACAAATAGTCCGTGGGGTTTTGTGTCATGCCTCATATACCTTGAGGGCTGCAGTGATGCGGCTCCTCAAGCGATTTGACGGTTAATGTACTGAAGGTTGAGAGGACTGACTGACATAGTGGATTCCTTATCCAGACGTAAAGACGAGTAGGTCCGCGTACCGAGCCGTGTCCTTGAGCGACGGGCTTATACTTCGACGCGCGGCGCAAACAATACTGAATCCGGGGTGATTCTTGAAGGGACGAAGCCCGTTTTTTGCATTTTGAGGGTTTGAATGTTCCGGATTGAGGAATCGATCACAGAGTCCCACGGGGAAATGTCACAGATCAATTCCTGAGCAGGTTCGGGATGGAAGGGCAGGGTTGTCCCTTTCCCTCTGTAAAAGGAAAGGGACGGGTCAGGCTTACATCTGGGACTGCAGGTAGTTTTCCAGGCCGATCATCTTGATCAGGCGCAGTTGCTGTTCCAGATAGTAGGTGTGGTCCGTTTCGGTGTCGTCGATCAGGGTTTCCAGGATATCGCGCGTGGCGTAATCCTGCTCGGCCTCACACAGGTCGATGGTGTCTTTGAGCATCTTGTCGACGGCGTACTCGACGTCCAGGTCGTTTTGCAGCATCGAGGGCACGTCGTGCCCGATCTTGATCTCATCCCGGCCCTTCATGTCGGGTTTGCCTTCCAGGAACAGGATGCGTTCGATCAGTTTGGTGGCGTGGCCCTTTTCGTCGTCGAACTCATGGGAAATGCGCTCGTAGAGCTTGTTCAGGCCCCAGTCCTTGTACATTTCCGAGTGCAGGAAGTACTGGTCCATGGCGGCCAGTTCATTGCCCAGTAGGCGGTTCAGGGCATCGATAATCTTAGGGTTGCCTTTCATGATCTCAGTCCTCGTCACTCATGTTGGCTTGGAGGTAATTCTCGATCGTCATGTGGGCGATCTGGTATTGCTGCGTTTCGATCCAGTCGAGGTAGTCTTCCTCGTAGTCGAGGATGTCGACCAGCAGATCGCGGGTGACAAAATCCCGAGCCTTCTCGCTGGCTTCAATGGCTTCGCGCAGCAACACCATCTGTTCCAGCTGGAAATCGTGGTCGGCCTGAATCATCTCTTCGGTGTGCTCGCCGATCATCAGCCGGTTGAGCTTTTGCAGGTTGGGCAGACCTTCCAGAAACAGGATCCGTTCGATCAGGTCGTCGGCCTGTTTCATGTCCTTGATGGACTTTTTGTAGTTGTGCTCGTTGAGCCGGTCGAGCCCCCAGTTCTTGTACATGCGTGCGTGCAGGAAGTAGCGGTTGATGGACGTCAGCTCAACGGTGAGTACTTTGTTGAGCAGGTCCAGTATCCGAGCTTCTCCTTTCATCGGTTCTCTCCCCGTTCCGATTAGGTGGTCGCAGTATAACGGCATTGAGCGCTGTTTGGGTGACCAAGTACGCCCAAGTGTTTACATTTTGTAACAATCAATAAGGAGTCTCATTCGATAACCTGCATCAGTCTTACTATCGGTGCTAACCACTGTTCAATTCATTGAATGTGAGAAAGGTTGCTATGAAACGAACGCTATGGCGCGGGATCCTGACGATTACCCCGCTGGTCATTTCCGTATGGTTGTTCTGGTCCATCGCCATTACGTTGGACAACCTGGGACAGACTGTGCTGTCGCTGGTCGGCGTCCACAACCCCTGGGGCGGAACGGGGTTCCTGTTGATTCTCATTGCGGTTCTGGTGGTCGGGCTGGCCTTGAGTGTCCGACCCTTTCAATGGTTCTTTCGCCGGCTCGAAGAGCAGGTGATGCGGTTCCCGCTGATCAAGACCGTCTATGGCGCGGTCAAGGACATGGCGTCGCTGATCAGTCAGGGCGAGGGGAAGAGTAAGGCGCGACAAACCGTGCTGGTGCGCCAGGCGAACGATAACTACGTGGTTGGCTTTATCACCAGCGAGACCTTGCCTCGCCCGCTGGCCGACGCTTTGCCGGGTGACGAGGGCGAGGACTGGGTACCGGTGTTGTTCCAGGTCAGCTATCAGATCGCCGGTATGACGGTGCTGGTGCGGCGATCGGACCTCATCGAGGTCGACTGGTCCTTCGACGAGGCGCTTAAGTTCATGGTCACCGCGGGCATCGCCCGCGGCGTGGAACCGGGCAAACTCGGTCAGCGGCTGGGGTCGACTACGCCCTGAATGCTGTTGTTGTTGCGGAACCAGCCGGCTATGCTGAATCGGGTGCGTTCGGCGGCCAGCACTTCGTGCGGGAAGTCCTCACTGAGGAAAATCACCATGCTGCCCAGGGTGGGGCTCAGGCGGGTCAGTTCCTGGTCGTGCTCGTCGTATAACACCAATTCGCCCCCGGCGTTCGGGGCCCAGTCCGGGTTCAGGTAGGTGACGGTGGTCAATACCCGGTTGGAGCGGCCCCGGAAGGCGTCCACATGCTTGCGGTAGAAAGCGCCTGCGTCGTAACGGGCGTAGTGGCATTCGTAGTCGAACAGTCCCAGCAGGAGACGGCGGTTCAGCTCCAGGCGCAGTGCTTCGGTCGCGGCCAGATAGCGTTGCTGCGGCTCGGTAGCCCCGTTCAGCCAGTGCGTGCTGTCGCGACGGATCAGTTCATTGGTGTGGTGATTCTGCCGGCGACCGATGCCCGCCGGGTCCCACTGCTCCGAGTCATGCTGGTGTATGTCCTGCAGCAATGCCAGCGCCAAGGCGTCGTCTATCCCGTGTTGCAAATGGATCCAGCCCTGCTCGCGCAGGCCGTTGGCGATGGTGTCGTAGTCCCAGAGCGGGCGAACGGGGTCTTGGGTGGTCAATAAGGGGTCCTCGTGCGAAGGATCGCAACCCTACCGAAAACCCCGATCCAGTAAAGCGAAATAATTTAATCGTCAGGATCGATTTATTGAGTTAATGGGCTCTGGAAGAGACTTTCGATCAATTCCCCATACTGTTCGGCCACTTTCTTGCGTCTTACCTTCATCGTTGCCGTCACTTCGCCGTCGTCGTGGTCGAGTTCCTTGGTCAGTAGCGTGAAACGTTTGATCTGCTCGACCCGGGCCAATTGGTCGTTGCCCTTGTCGACTTCCGACTGGATCAATTTGTAGACCTCCGGGTGTTCGGCGAGGGATTTGAAGGTGGTGTAAGCCAGGTTGTGCCGGTCGGCCCAGGTGGCGACGGTGTCGTAGTCGATCTGGATCAGGGCGGCGACGTATTTGCGCTGATCGCCGATGACGATGCATTCCTTGATGAAGGGGCTGGCCTTGATGGTGTTTTCAATGACGCTGGGTGAGAGGTTCTTGCCGGCGGCGTTGATGATGATGTCTTTCTTGCGATCGACGATGGTGTAGGTGCCGTCGGGGTGGGCGTCCACCACGTCGCCAGTGTGCAGCCAGCCGTCGACGATGGTCTCCCGGGTGGCGGTGTCGTTGTTGTAATAGCCTTTGAAGACGGTCGGGCCTTTGACCAGCAGTTCCCCGTCGTCCCCGACTTTGACCTCCAGTCCGGAAATGGCGCGGCCGATGCGGCCTTCACCGGTCAGGTCCAGGTCCTGCAGTGTGGCGGCGCCGGTGGTTTCGGTCATGCCCCAGATCTCGATCAGCGGCAGCCCCATGCCCCGGAACAGGGCCAGCAGGTCGGCCGAGATTGGAGCGGCGGCGGTCATGGCGATGTCGCACCGGGCCAGACCCAGGTAGCCGAGCACCGGGCGATAGACCAGTGGGCGCAGCAGGGTGTATTCGAGTCGTTCATACGGTGACCAGTCGGCCTTTCGTTTGGCCCCGCGTTTCTGGGCGGAGGTCAGCGCCTTGTTCAACAACCAGCGGCGCAGTGGGCCGGTGCGTTCGCCCAGCACGACCAGTTCGGATTGCATTTTTTCCCAGATTCGCGGTACGCCGAAGAACATCTGCGGCGAGATTTCCTGCAGGTCAGTGCGAATGGTGCGCAGGCTTTCGCCGAAGTTCACCACCATGCGCCGCGACATGGCGTTCATGGTCGAGAAGGCCTGTTCGGCGACGTGGCACAGGGGCAGGTAGGAGAGGATGTTCTGGTGCGCGGCTGACGGTACGGCATCCCACAACAGGGCCATCTGGGCCCAGATGTTGTGGAAGGAGATCATGGCGGCCTTGGGCAGGCCGGTGGAGCCTGAGGTGAAGACGATGAGGGCGGTGTCGTCCGGCTGTTGCTGTGCGAGGCGTTCCTGGATGCAGTCGGGGTGGTCGGCCATGTAGACGCGGCCGTCTTCGATCAGGTCGTCGAGGCTTCGCCACAGTGAGCGGTCGTAGTGTTCGAGGCCTTTGGGGTCGAAGACGAGGATGTGTTCCAGTTTGGGCAGGCGGTCGCGAATGGCCAGGACTTTGTCGACCTGTTCCTGGTCTTCGCAAAAAACGGCTTTGCAGTCGGCGCTGTCGAGCAGGTAGACGACTTCGGCGACGGGGCTGGTGGGGTAGATGCCGCAGGTGACGGCGCCGGCGCTGTTGATGCCGAGTTGGCTGACGATCCATTCCTGGCGGTTTTCGCTGATGATGCCGACGTGTTCTTGTGGGCCGATGCCGAGGTGGGTGAGGCCGGCGGCGATGGCATGAGTGCGGTCGCGATATTGACGCCAGGTGGTTTCCTGCCAGATGCCGAATTCTTTCTGGCGCATGGCGACGTCGTCGGGGTATTGCTCGGCGTGTTGCTGAAGCAACTGGGTCAGACTGATGTAACCGGCTTCGCCAAATCTTGGTTCACTCATGATTGTGCTCTCAACTCTGTATTTGTGCTTGAACCCGTGCCTGTAGCCGGTGCTAGCCACTAGTCACCGTAGGGTGGGCATCGCCCACCATGGAAGGATAAGTCGGCTTTGTGTTATCTATCGGCTATCCGTTGTTTCCTGTGGTTGCATCCCAATATTGGTGGGCCGTGCTCACCCTACAAGATCGTCCGTCTCCCTAACTTCAAATGAGGAATGGTGCCTCGCCTCGGGAGCGAACCCAGCCACGGAATCGGTGTAATGGCAGAATCCGGCACCCGTCATCCAACGCCGACCGCGTCTGTTTATGCCAGCCACCGCTTTCTACGCTTATAGTGCTTAACATCCCGAAACGACTTTTTATCCTCCTGATCACCCAACCCCAGGTAGAACGTTTGAATGTCCGGGTTGCGCCGCAGGTCGGCGACGGAACCTTCCAGGACGACTTTACCGCCTTCGAGAATGTAGCCGCGATGGGCGATGCGGAAGGCGGCGTTGGCGTTTTGTTCGACCAGCAGGATGCTGACGTTTTGTTCCTGGTTGATGCGGGCGATGATGTCGAAGATTTCGTCGACGATCTTGGGGGCTAGGCCGAGTGACGGTTCGTCCAGCAGGATCAGTCGCGGCTGGCCGATCAGGGCTCGGCCGATGGCGAGCATTTGTAGTTCGCCGCCTGACAGCAGTCCGGCGGTTTGACGGGCGCGGTCTTTCAGTTGCGGGAAGTAGTTGTAGACCGCTTCGAAATCGGGTTGGGCGTCGCGGCCGGTCAGGGCGTAGGTGGCGGATATCAGGTTTTCTTCGACGGACATTTCGGTGAAGATGCGTCGGCCTTCGCGGACGTGGAGCAGGCCGGCCCGTGCCAGTTCGTGCGGCGGTGTTTTGTTGATCAGTTGGTCCTGAAAGCGGATGCGGCCTTCGCCGATGGCGCCGTTTTCCAGTGGTAACAGGCCGGAGACGGCTTTCAACAGGGTGGTTTTGCCGGCGCCGTTGGCGCCGAGCAGGGCGACGACTTCGCTGTCATCCACGGACAGGGTCAGGCCTTTCAGTACCTGTATGGCGTTGAAGTAGGCGACTTCGAGGTTTTCGATGGTGAGCATGCTTGTCCTCGCGGGTTCGCCGGCCAGACGAGTGGCCGGCGAACCGTGTTACACCTGGATCCAGTCCGAGACGGGGGTGAACAGTTTGCTGTCGGCGCTGTAGCGGTAGACCCGGCCCTGGCCGATTTTGTGGTCGACGACGTCGACGGGCTGGCCGAAGAAGCCGCCGCTGTCCCAATTGTCGATGGCACGCAGTTCGGCCATGAGGTTGTCGGGTGTGACCGGTTTGTCGGCTTCGATGACCCGGTTCATGCACAGCTTCCACAGTTCCAGGTTGAGCCGGCCTTCGAGTTCCCAGGTGACGACGTAGCCGGGAAAGTCGGGGTTGATGGACTTTTTGTAGGCGCCGAGCTGCTGGTAGAAGGGGGCGTCCTCCTGGTCGTAGAAGTAGCGATAGGGCATGACGCCCTGGTAGCCGTCGAGGAAGGGGCCGGCCTGGTCGGTGACGCGGTCGGCGATGACTTTTTCCATACCCCAGAAGGTGCCCATGAATTGGGTCTGCAGGCCGAAGGCCCGGGCGCCGCCGATCAGTTGCGGCCAGACGCCGGTGACGTAGCCTTGTAGTATGGTGTATTCCGGGTTGGCCTGGGCGAGTTTGGTGACGTGGTTTTCGATGTCCGCGCCTTCGGCCTTGGTGACTTCCTCCAGCACGACCTCGATGCCGAGGTCGGCGGCCACTTTACGACCGTGTTCGATCGGGTCGCGGCCAAATTCGGTGTCCGAATAGACGAAAGCTACGGTTTTGCCGCCTTTGTCAGCGATGTCTTTGAGCAGGATCTCGAACTGGTCTTCGTAGGTCGGGCCGGCCATGAACTGGTAGGGGCGTTCGGCCGGGTTGGCCAGCGAGGACGCGAAGGAGGTGGAGCCCATCATGACGGCGTTGTCGCCTTCCAGGGTCGGGCCGACCAGTTCCATGAAGCCGGTGGAATCCCCGAAATAGAAGTGCAGGTCGCCGCCGGCCATGGCGCGTTGGAAGTTGGCCAGGGCGTTGCGGGGGATGTAGCCGGAATCTTCGACTTCGACTTTGATCGGTCGCCCGCCGATGCCGCCGGAGTCGTTGACCTGTTGCTCGAACTCGGCGAAGGCGGGCGCCACCAGCTGCCCGGCCGTAGCGAAGGGGCCGGTCATCGGCAGGGACGCTGCGACACGCCATTGCTTGGTCTCCGCCCGCACGATGGCCGGCGCCATGGTGGCCGCGGCCAGTGCCGCGCCGGCTTTCAGTACCGTTCTACGTTTCATAGCCATCCTGGTTCTCCTTTCTTGTTGTTGGTGAGCGCGGACTCGTGATCTCCGGATACTGTAGTCCGCTTTCGGATGTCTTTCCGCTTACTTCGAAAACGGCCAGCGATCAACAAATCGCCAGAACCGGTCCCAGATCGATACCAGGCCCATGGGCTCAAAAATCAGAAACCCGATAATCAAAACACCGAAGGCGATGTCCCGCATCGGGCTGAACAGCATCTGGGCATTGGCATCGCCGTCGGTCACGTTGGCGAACACGATTTTCAGTATCTCCGGGACCAGCAGGATCAAAACGGTGCCGAACACAGGACCGAGGGTGCGTCCCATGCCGCCGGCCACCAGGCAGACGACCAGGGTGATCGACATATTCAGGCCGAAATCCTCCGGCAGGATGGCCGGGAAGAAATAGGCCCAGAGACAGCCCGCCGCGCCGCAGTAGGCGGCGGAAATGGCGAAGCTCTTCAGTTTGTGGCTGTACAGGGAAATGCCCAGGATCTCGGCGGAATAGTCCTTGTCCCGAATCGCGATCAGAGCCCGGCCAAAGCGGGTGCGAAACAGGTTTTGGGCGAACAGCAGCATGATCAGCATGATCGGAACGATGAAGTAATACTGCGCGCGTTGGGAACGCAGTTCGTAACCGAACAGGACGGCGTTGGGCGTTTCGGTGCCGGAGACGCCGCCGGTCCACTCCGCGAGCCATTCCTGGCGGATCAGAAACAGGACGATGAAGTTGGCCGAGAGGGTGGCGACGGCCAGGTACAAGCCCTTGACCCGCAAGGACGGCAAGCCGAACAGCACGCCGAAGGCGGCCGCGACCGCGATCGAGATCAACAGGGTGATCAGCGGGAAGGTGTTCGGGAATTCGTGGTGTACGGCCACCGTGGTGTAGGCCCCGATGGCGAAGAAGGCGCCGTGTCCAAGCGACATCAGGCCGGTGTAGCCGACCAGGACGTTCAGGCCCACCACAGCGATGATGAAGATGGCGATCTGGCCGGCCAGCAGGAGCACATAGTTGTTGGCGATCAGCGGCAAGACGGCCAGCGCCACCAGCGCGGCAACCAACCCGGCCTGTTTCGGCCAGGTGGACCAGATGCCTTCATCGGCGGTGTAACGGGTTTTGTAATGACCGGTAATCATATCCGCTCGATCTCCTCCTGACCCAGGAAGCCGTGTGGGCGGATCAGAATCACGATCAGCACCGCCACATAAGGCACGATTTCGGCGTATTCACCGCCCAGTTTCCATTGCGTCATGGCTTGCAGCACCCCGATCAGCATCGAGGCCAGCAATACCCCGGCGAACGAATCCAGGCCGCCCATCAGCACCACGGCCAGTACCGACAGGCCGAACAGACCGATGGCGGGTGACAAACCGGTGCGCGTCGCCAGAATGGCGCCGGCCACGGCCCCGGTGGTGGAGGCGATCAGCCAGGCCGAGGAAAACACACGCGGGACATTGATGCCCATGGCGTAGGCGGTGCTCTGATCCTCCGCCGTGGCGCGGATGGCGACACCGGAGCGCGTATAGCGCAGCACCAGCATCAGGGCCGCGAACAAAGCCAGGGCGATCAGCAGGTTGAACAGCGACCCACTGAACAGGAAGAGGTTGGCGCCGAACAGTTCGAAGCGAATCGGGAAGTTGGGACCGAGCGAGGGCACCTGCTCGGCTTCGGCGGTCCAGATCAAACCGGCGGAGCCTTCGAGTACCCAGATTAGACCGACCGTGGACAGAATCATCGCGAAGGTCGACTGGCCCAGCAATGGCCGCATCACTAGGCGTTCGATCAACAGCGCCAGGAGGGCGTTGGCCGCCAACGCACCGGCCAGACCGAGCAGAATTCGGGGCACATCGCTGATCCAGGAGGCGATCGCCGCCTTGGGCGAGAAACTGGGGGCGTCGGCCCGGTAAGCCACCAGCCATTCCGGCTCCCAGCTGCGGACCCAGTCCGGCATGAAGGCGGCTTCGGGGAGCATGACGGCGAAGGTGAAATAAAAGTAGGCACCGAACAGAATCAGGTGACCGTGGGCGAAATTCACCACCTTGGTCGCCTTGAATACCGAGACGATACCGAGGGCGATGAGAGCGAGGATGCCGCCTGAAATCACGCCGTTGATCAGGTATTGGACGAACTGGCCCATCAGACGGTCACCTCCCGGTCTTCGCTGGTGCCCAGATAAGCCTCGATCACATCCGGCTGACGTTGCACCACGTCCGGCGTGCCATCGGCGATTTTGCGACCGAAATTCAGCACGATCACTTTGTTCGAGATGTCCATGACCATGCCCATGTCGTGCTCAACCAGCAGAATGGTCGTCTCCCAGCGGTCCTGAATGTCCAGGATGAAGCGCGCCATGTCCTCGGTTTCTTCCCGGTTCATGCCCGCCACCGGTTCATCCAGCAACAGGACCTTCGGCCGCATCGCCAATGCCCGGGCCAGTTCGACCCGCTTTTGCAAACCGTAGGGCAGGGCCGCGACCGGTGCCTTACGAATATGGTCCAGTTCCAGGAAATCGATCACATCACGCTCGATGTCCGCGCGCAAAGCCGCTTCCTCGCGCCGGGCGGCCCCGTAGTAGAACCCGGATGACCAGAAGCCGCTGCGCAGCCGGGTGTGGCCGCCCAGCTTGATGTTGTCCAGCACCGTCATGCCGCGAAACAGGGCGATGTTCTGGAACGTTCGCGCCATGCCCATGGCCGCACGCTTGTCGGCGCGCATACCGGTGATGTCCGTGCCGTCGAAGTGGATGCTGCCCGACTGGGGCTGATAGAAACCGGAAATGATGTTGAACAGACTGGTCTTGCCGGCCCCGTTCGGGCCAATAATGGCGGTGATGTGTCCGGTCTCGGCGGTAAAGGACACATCGTCCAGCGCGCGGATGCCGCCGAAGGCCAGGCTGGCGTGGGTGACGCTAAGCATGAGCAAGGCGCTCCTTGCCGACTGCGAACCGCATCAGTGGGCTCCTGCATTGTTTTTATTGTTTTGTAGTATACGTCGGGTGCCGGAATTCGGACCTCTGGTCACTTTTTCACCGTTCGAATGGCGTGTCAAGTGGATTCCCCGCGCGTCAACGGGTATTATTCACGTCCTTCCCGCATTCCCCTCAGGCCTTGAAAACCGCGCCACAGGCCCGATCTACTCCTTTAGAATAGTTGACTGTTTTACTCAGGTATTTATAATTCCCGACCCAATAAAGCCCCTCACGCATCGGGGGAGGATCGATGAGACTGACCACCAAAGGCCGCTATGCGGTGACTGCCATGCTGGACCTGGCCCTGAATCAGGACGTCGGTCCCATCAGCCTGGCGGATATATCCGAGCGGCAGGGCATTTCCCTGTCCTATCTTGAACAACTGTTTTCCAAGCTGCGTCGCCAGAAGCTGGTGACCTCGGTACGCGGTCCGGGCGGCGGCTATCGTCTGGGCCGGGCCAGCCAGGACATCAGCATCGCCGACGTCGTCGACGCCGTCAGCGAATCCCTGGATGCGACCCGCTGCCAGGGCAAGGAAGGCTGTCAGCAGGGCGAAGTCTGCCTGACGCACCATCTGTGGCAGGACCTGAGTCTACAGATTCACGATTTCCTCAGCGATATTTCCCTGGCCGATCTGGTCAGCCGGCGCGACATCCAGGCCGTCAACCTGCGCCAGAACCGCTATTTGCGCGAAGGCCGCAGCGACATAGATGAAACCAACACCATCGCAGCCAGCCAGGTGTGACTGTATGAACCCGATCTACATGGACTACGCCGCCACCACACCGGTCGACGACCGGGTCGCCGAGCGTATGGCCCGTTTTCTGACCCGCGACGGCGACTATGGCAATCCGGCCTCGCGGTCGCACATGCTCGGCTGGCTGGCCGAAGAGGCCGTGGAAGAGGCGCGCAACGACGTCGCGGACCTGATCGGCGCCGACAGCCGCGAGATCGTCTGGACCTCCGGTGCCACCGAGAGCAACAACCTGGCACTGAAGGGCGTTGCGGATAATTTCGCACCCGAAGACTGCCATATCATTGTCGGCGCGACCGAACACAAGGCCGTGCTGGACCCGGCGCACTACCTGGCCGGAAAGGGTTACGGCCTGACGGTCGTTCAGCCGAACGAAGATGGCGTAATCAGTGTCGAGGCCGTTCGCGAGGCCTGGCAACCTAACACCCGCCTGGTCAGTGTCATGGCCGCGAACAACGAGACCGGCGTGCTGAATCCGGTTGCCGGAATCGGTGCCCTGTGCGCCGAGCGCGATGCCTGGTTTCACGTCGACGCCGCTCAGGCCGTGGGCAAGATCCCGGTCGATGTCAACGACTGGCAGGTCACACTGCTGTCGATTTCGGGCCACAAGTTCTACGGGCCCAAGGGCGTCGGTGCTTTGTACAAGCGACGTCGTTCCACGCTGGACCTGCAGGCCCAGATTCACGGCGGCGGCCACGAGCGCGGCATGCGTTCCGGCACGCTGGCGACCCATCAGTTGGTCGGCATCGGCGACGCCGCGCGTATCGTCCGCGACGAGTTGGCGGAAGAGGCCGAACGCATCGGCGCGTTGCGTGATCGGCTCTGGGCCGGCATCGAGGACCTGGGCGACATCCAGATAAACGGAGGCGGCGTACCGCGCACGCCGGGCCACCTGAACGTGGCCTTCGGCGGTGTCGATGGCGAGGCGCTGATGATGGCGCTGCGCACCATCGCCGTCTCCACCGGTTCGGCCTGTACATCGGCCAGCGTCGAACCGTCGTATGTGTTGAAGGCCATGGGGCTGAGCGATCAGGCCGCCCATGGCTCGTTGCGCTTCAGTCTGGGGCGCTACACCACCGAAAACGAGGTGGACACGGCTATTCACAGCATTCGTGAAGCGGTAACGGCCCTGCGCAAGCAGGCGTCGGTCGCTTCCTGACTTGAAGGTGTAAGAGATGAGCGAACAGTTTGACCAGTATCTGAAATCGGAATACGCCGCCGGCTGGGTCACCGACGTCGAGTCGCTGACCATTCCGCCGGGTCTGAACGAAGACGTCATCCGGTTGATTTCGGCCAAAAAGCACGAGCCGGAATGGATGCTGGAATGGCGCCTGAAAGCCTATCGCGGCTGGCTGGAAATGCAGGAGCCGAAGTGGGCTCATGTGAAATATCCGAAGCCGGATTTTCAGGCGCTGTCCTACTACTCGTCGCCGAAGAGCATGGAAGACCGGCCGCAGTCGCTGGACGAGGTCGACCCCGAATTGCTGCGCACCTACGAAAAACTCGGCATTCCGGTGCACGAGCAGGAAGTGCTGGCCGGTGTTGCGGTCGACATGGTGTTCGACAGCGTCTCCGTCGGCACCACCTTCCGCCAGAAGCTGAAAGACGCCGGCGTCATTTTCTGCTCCATCTCCGAAGCGGTGCACGAATACCCGGAACTGGTGAAGAAATATCTCGGTTCGGTCGTGCCGCAGAAGGATAACTTCTACGCGGCACTGAACTCGGCGGTTTTCTCCGACGGGTCTTTTGTCTACATTCCCAAGGGCGTGCGTTGCCCGATGGAATTGTCGACCTATTTCCGCATCAACGAAGCCAAGACCGGCCAGTTCGAGCGCACCCTGATCATCGCCGACGAAGGCAGCCAGGTCAGCTATCTCGAAGGCTGCACGGCGCCGATGCGCGACGAAAACCAGCTGCACGCGGCCGTGGTCGAACTGGTGGCGCTGGACGATGCGGACATCAAATACTCGACGGTGCAAAACTGGTACCCGGGTGACGAGAACGGCAAGGGCGGCATCTACAACTTCGTGACCAAGCGTGGCTTGGCCATGAATCGCTCGAAGATCTCCTGGACCCAGGTCGAGACCGGCTCCGCCGTGACCTGGAAGTACCCGTCCTGCATTTTGAAGGGTGACGACAGCATCGGCGAATTCTATTCCGTCGCCCTGACCAGCAATTACCAGCAGGCCGACACCGGCACCAAGATGATTCACCTGGGCAAGAACACCCGCTCTACGATCATCGCCAAGGGCATCAGCGCCAAGAACAGCGAGAACAGCTATCGCGGTCTGGTGAAGATGAACCCGGGTGCCGAGGGTGCGCGTAACTACACCCAGTGCGACTCACTGCTGATCGGTGACCAGTGCGGGGCTCATACCTTCCCGTACATCGAATCGAAAAACCCGACCGCCGTGGTCGAGCACGAGGCCACCACCTCCAAGGTCAGCGACGACCAGATGTTCCTCTGCCAGCAACGCGGCATCGACCCGGAAAAAGCCGTCTCGATGATCGTGAACGGCTTCTGTAAGGACGTATTCAAAGAGTTGCCGATGGAATTCGCGGTCGAGGCCGGCAAGTTGCTTGAGGTGAGTTTGGAAGGGGCTGTGGGTTAATCCAATATTTGAATGGACGGCCCCCTGTAGGGTGGGCATTGCCCACCAGGAAAGACAAACAACCACAGTCCGATGCCATTGTTGAATGATCAGGCCGTGGGCAAGTCGAGGGTTGGTCCGGATACGGTTGGTGGGCAGTGCCCACCCTACGGATCACAATTGCCCCCTCTGATGAATGAATTTATCGAAATAACGGGAAGCAAAACACGATGCTGAACATCAAGAATCTGCAAGCCAAGGTCGAAGAGAAGACCATTCTGAACGGCTTGAACCTCGAGGTGAAACCCGGCGAAGTGCACGCCATCATGGGCCCGAACGGGGCCGGCAAGAGCACCCTGGGCCATGTCCTGGCCGGTCGGGATGGTTATGAAGTCACCGGCGGTGAAGTGGACTTCGAAGGCCGCGACCTGTTGGACATGGAAGCCGAGGAACGGGCCCAGTCGGGCCTGTTCCTGGCGTTCCAGTACCCGGTCGAGATTCCCGGTGTCTCCAACATGGAATTCCTCAAGGCCAGCGTCGACGCCATACGCGCTTCCCGCGGGCAGGACGCCATGACCTCGATGGACTTCATCAAGCTCGCGCGCGAGCGCTGCAAGGCTGTCGACCTGCCGCAGGATTTCCTCAAGCGCGGCGTCAACGAAGGCTTCTCCGGCGGTGAGAAAAAACGCAACGAGTTGCTGCAGATGATGCTGCTCGAACCCAAACTGTGCATCCTCGACGAAACCGACTCCGGCCTCGACATCGACGCGCTGCAGGTGGTCGCCGACGGCGTCAACGCCCTGCGCAACCCGGAGCGGTCTTTCATCGTCGTCACGCACTACCAGCGTCTGCTCGACTACATCGTGCCGGACTACGTTCACGTCCTGTCCAAAGGCCGCATCATCAAGTCCGGCGGTCGTGAACTGGCGCTGGAGCTGGAAAAGCACGGATACGGTTGGATCGACGAGGAGGTGGCCTAAGTGGCAGTGCCAACACAGGCGTCCGAATCCATGAAGGTACAAGGGGCGCACGACACCCTGCAATCGGCTTCCGACTGGGATTGGTTGAAAGATTGGCGTGCCCGGGGCTGGCAGCGCTTCGAGCAGAGCCCCTGGCCGACACGCAAGACCGAAGACTGGAAATACACCCCGCTGAAATCGCTGGTCGGAACCGACTGGTCATTGGCCGAAGGCGGCTCGACCGGTCAGGGCGTGGACTTCCCCGACTGGGAGCGAACCGTTCTGACCCTGGTCGATGGTCAATTGGTCGACCACGATGCCTTGCCGGCAGGTGTGTCCGTGCATCTGCTGTCCAAGGCCGATGCCCAGACGCGGGCACGGTTCGAGCAACGGCTGGATGAATCCCTGGCCGGTGAAGGCCGCTTGTTCAACGTCTTCAACCAGGCCGTACTGGCCGAAGCGCTTTGGCTGGAAATCGACCCGGGCCAGCGCCTGGAAAAACCGATCCAGATCAACCAGGTGATTTCCACGGCCGCGTCCGAACGTGTGATTCCGGTTCGGGTCTTGGTCGATGTCGGTGCCATGAGTGAAGCCACCCTGGTCGAGACGTTCAGCAACGAAGCCGACGGGGCCGTCTTCATCAATCCGGTCACCGAGCTCAAACTGGCCGACAATGCGCGGCTGCGGCATTACCATCTGCTGCTGGAAACCGGCGATGTGCGTCACCTCGGTTCGGTTCAGGCCGAACTGCAGAGCTACGCCAATCTGGACAGTTTCCACATGGCCCTCGGCGGCACCCTGAAGCGCAAGGACATCGTCGTGCACCATCGCGGTCCGGGCGCCGAGCTGAACCTGAACGGGGTTTACCTGCCGCGCGGCAAGGAACACATCGACTACCACACCACTTTGGAACACGAAGTGCCGCACTGCACATCCCAGGAAGTGTTTCGCGGCATCATCGGCGACCAGGCCAAGGCGGTGTTCAATGGCCGCATCCACATTCACAAGCACGCCCAGAAGACGCTGGCCGAACTGAGCAACAAGAACCTGTTGACCAGCCATCAGGCGGAAGTCGACACCAAACCGGAACTGGAAATCTACGCCGACGACGTCAAGTGCGCGCACGGGGCCACCGTGGCCCAGCTCGACAAGACCTCGATGTTCTATTTCCTGAGTCGGGGCATCCGTCGCGAAGAGGCCGAAGTCATGATGAGTTTCGGGTTCATCAACGAACTGCTCGAAGGCCTGGTCGACGAGCCGGTGCGTCACTTGTTGCGTCCCATGTTGGCCAGCCTGTTCGCGAAAGACGACGATCTCGCGAGGCACCTGATATGAGCTTCGATGTGCAGGCGGTCCGCGCACTGTTCCCCATCCTGAATCAGGAGGTGAACGGCAAGCCGCTGGTGTATCTGGACAACGGCGCCACCACCCAGAAGCCCGAGGCGGTGATCGACGCCATCAGTCAGTATTACCGGAACGACAACGCCAACGTGCATCGCGGCGCGCACGCACTCAGCGACCGGGCCACGACCAAGTTCGAGCAGGCCCGCGAATCCGCGCGCCGGTTCGTCAACGCCCGTTCGACCCGGGAAATCATCTGGACCAAGGGCACGACCGAAAGCATCAACATGGTGGCGTTCAGCTGGGGGCGCGAGCATCTGCGCAAGGGCGACCGGATCCTGGTGTCCACCATGGAGCACCACGCCAACATCGTGCCCTGGCAGCTGCTGTGCGGCCAGACTGGCGCCGAACTGGTGCCGATTCCGGTCGACGACCGGGGCCAGCTCGACATGCAGGCCTTCGACGACCTGCTTGACGAGCGTGTCAAACTGGTTTCCATCGTCCACGTCTCCAATGCCTTGGGCACGGTGAACCCGGTGGAGACCATCGTCGAGAAAGCGCACGCCATCGGCGCCAAAGTGCTGCTCGACGGCGCCCAGGCCGTGGCGCACTGGCCGTTGGACGTGCAGAAACTCGACGTCGATTTTTACAGCTTCTCCGCGCACAAAATGTACGGCCCGACCGGCATCGGCGTGCTGTACGGCAAGGAAGAACTGCTCGACGCCATGCCGCCGTTCATGGGCGGTGGCGAAATGATCGAGACCGTCTCGTTCAAGGGTACCACCTTCAACACCCTGCCGTTCAAATTCGAACCCGGCACCCCGAACATCGCCGGCGCCATCGGCTTCGCAGCCGCCATCGAATTTCTCGAATCGCTGGATCGCAAGGCGTTGGCGGAACACGAACAGTCCGTGCTGAACTACGCCGTCAGCCGCGCGCGCGACTACGACGGCCTGCGCCTCGTCGGCGACGCCGACCACCGTGCCGGCTTGTTCAGCTTCCTGCTCGAAGGCGGGCATCCGTCGGATATCGGGTTCCTGCTGGACCAGCAGGGCATCGCCGTGCGGGTCGGCAACCATTGCGCCATGCCGGCGATGGAGCGGTTCCACGTACCCGGAACCGTGCGCGCGAGTTTCGCGATGTACAACACCAAGGACGAGGTGGACGCCTTGTTTGCGGGGTTGGATAAGGTTAAGACGTTTTTGATGTGAGGTTGGACATCATTGTCGGATTACGCGCTCACGCGCTAATTCGACCTACGTGTGACGGATGGATGTAGGTTGGATTAGCGCGTAAGCGCGTAATCCAACACCCCAACCGATTTAATTTCCGCGCTTTCGCCCCCACCTACCGGGCTAATGCGCACCACTGAACACCAGGAGACAGGCCATGAGTGTTGAATCATTCGACCCGACCAGCGCGCCGGCCATCACCATGACGGCGGCCGCCATCGACCATGCCCGCCGGCAGATCCAGCAAGCCGGCGCCCAGGGCATTCGCCTGGCGGTGAAGGAAAGCGGCTGCTCCGGCTACATGTACATCGTCGATTTCGTCGCCGAGGCCGACGACACCGATGTCAGCTTCCCGATGGCCGACGACGTCACACTCTTCGTCCAGAAAGAAGCGCTGCCGATCGTACGCGGCACCGAAATCGACTTCGCCAAAGACGGCGTCAACCGCGTCATCAAATTCCGTAATCCCAACGTCACCGCCGAATGCGGCTGCGGCGAGAGTTTTGTCGTGGAGGCCGAACAGTAGTGGAAAAACGCATGGTGGTCACCCAGCGGGCCGTCGACGCCCGACTGGTCCCGGTGGGCACACCCGTCACCATTCCGGCCGACGCCTTTCTGACCCTGACCCAATCGCTCGGCGGCAACTACACCGTCGTGTTCAACGGCAACATGGCCCGCATCGACGGTACCGACGCCGACGCCCTGGGTTTCGAGCCGGAAAAACTGGAATTCGAACCCACGGCCGATGGCAAACCATCGGAAGAACACGTCTGGGATGCGCTGCGTACCATTTTCGACCCGGAAATCCCGGTCAACGTCGTCGATCTCGGCCTGATTTACGACATGAAGCTCGAAGGTCACACGGCCCACATCAACATGACGCTCACCGCGCCCGGCTGCGGCATGGGCCCGGTACTGGTCGACGACATCAAATACCGGGTGGGCAAGGTACCGGGCGTACACGAGGTTGAGGTCGAGCTGGTCTTCGATCCGCCCTGGCACCGGGAAATGATGAGTGAAGAAGCCCAGTTGGAAACGGGGATGTTTTTTTAATACTGGATAGACCCTCTCCCTAGCCCTCTCCCAAGGGGAGAGGGGATTGGAATGTTGGATTCTTCTTCTCCCGGGGAGAGTGGGCAATAACTAATCCAACTCGAAACAGGATGTTTCTCAAAGCAACCACATTATCAAGTGTCCGGTGCCTGGGTATCCCAAGCGAGGATGTCTGAGGCATGGACTGGAGCGCCAGCCCGGTCCGAACCCAAGCCCCCATGGAAGGGTTGAGTGGGCGGCATACCGCGCGACCTCGACTGGGATACCCAGGCACCGGACACGAAAGACTGGCACTTAGCTAACCCAACCACGGCCCAACCCTATGAGTACCCAATTCGGAATAGACGTCACCACAGACGACATCCTCGACACCCTGTCTTTCTTCGACAGCTGGGAAGACCGCTATCGCTATATCATCGACCTGGGCAAGGAACTCCCGCCCATGGACGACGCCCTGAAAACCGAAGACCGCATCGTCAAAGGCTGTCAAAGCCAGGTTTGGCTCGCCCATGAAGAGCAAGGCGGGAATATGAACTTCATCGCAGATTCGGACGCTCACATCGTTCGCGGATTGCTGGCCGTCATTCTTGCCGCCTACAATGGTAAAAATCGTCAACAGATCCTAGACTTCGATATCGAAGACTACTTCGAACGGCTCGATTTGATACGCCATCTCAGCCCCACGCGAGGAAACGGCTTGCGGGCGATGGTCGGTCGGATCAGGGATACAGCCGCATCATAAGCTCAGGGCCGAGCCAACCAGGGTTGGCGTAGGGTGCGAAGAAAAATCGGCTACACGGCGATACTTTTTATCGGATGGCAGGTGTTGGCCTGGATGGCCGCTGCCAACCTGCCGTCGCCGTGGTCTCATGTCCTGACCTTTTCGCTCAGCCTCATCTTCGGTGGCGCCATCCTCTGGCTGTGGCGACGCCATTATCACATCAGGATTGCCAACGCCCACGACCGCGTCGACGACGCCCTGCGCGAACTCAACGCCGCCCGCCAGGAAGCCAACAAAGACCCGCTGACCGGTTTGAACAGCCGTCTCTACATGCGCGAGCGCCTCGAAGAGGCGGTCAGCATCGCCAGTGAACGCGACCACCTCTGTGCGGTCCTGTTGATGGACCTGGATTTTTTCAAGGACATCAACGAAGCGCTTGGCCACCAGCTCGGCAACCAACTGCTGGTCGCCACGGCGCATCGACTGAAAACCCTGGTTAAAAAGGGCGATTTGCTGGGGTACTACGGCGGGGACGAATACATCCTGGTATTGCCGCAGATCAACGACGCCATGGCCGCCGAACTGGTCGCCCGTCGCATTCTGACGGCTCTGGCGGAGCCGTTCGAGGTGGATGGGCGTACCCTGACCATCTCGGCCTCCTTGGGGGTTTGCCTCGGTCCGCAGGACGGTCGGGATGCCGAATCCCTGATTCGCAAGGCTGAAAGCGCCCTTGCACGCAGTAAATCGCGCGGTCGCAAGGGGTATCAGTTTTTCACCCGGGCCATGAATGACGCCGCGGCCGAGCGACTGAAGATCGACCAGCAACTGCGTGGGGCATTGGAACGCGGCGAATTTTCTTTGGTGTACCAGCCCATCATGCACACCCGGGGCCGGACGCTGAAGGGCATGGAAGTGCTGATTCGCTGGACCAATCCGGAGCTCGGGCGGATCTCACCGATGGATTTCATTCCCATCGCCGAACAGATCGGCGCCATTACCGATCTGGGCAACTGGGTGCTGCAGGAAGCCTGTGCTCAACTCCAGTCCTGGCAACGGCAGTACAACCGACCCCTGCTGATGTCGATCAACGTCTCGCCCCGTCAGTTTCACGACGGTAGCATCGTCCCCAAGGTCAAGACGGTGCTGACCCAGCTCGGTCTGAAGCCGACCTCGGTTCAACTGGAAGTGACCGAAGGCTTGCTGATCAATGCGTCGGATCGTGTCCTGTCGGATCTGGACACCCTGAAACTGGCCGGTGTGCATCTGGCACTGGACGACTTCGGTACCGGCTATTCCTCGCTGTCCTACTTGAGGCATCTGCCGTTCGACGTGCTCAAGGTCGACCAGAGCTTCGTGCACGAAATCGCCCGTAAATCCCAGGACGAGGCCATGGTGGGCGCCATGGTGCGCATGGGGCACAGCCTCGGCATGACGGTGGTCGCCGAAGGTGTCGAGACCCCCGAACAGGCCTACAGCCTCGAAGCGCTGCGGGTGGACGACCTCCAGGGCTTCTATTTCAGCCAGCCCCTGTGCGCCCGCGACTTTGAACGGCGCTTTCTGGCCGGAATCACCATCGACGGCCAGGTACTGGACGAGTCCATCTGGGACCGCCTCTAGGAGGCTGTGCGAGATTTGCCCCTCCCGAAGCGTCGGACCGCCCTAACCCTCTCCCAGGGTGGATAGGGGACGAGTACCTTGCACGGGAGCAAGCCCCTGAGGCGGGGGTAGCCCTCCCAGGGGATGTGGGCAGCATGGATGCTGCCGTCAAGCCCCCATGGACGGGTTCATGGCGGCCCCAGGGAGGGCTGCCCCCGCCTCAGGGGCGAACCCAACCCCGAACCTGACGCCAATCCTTCGTAAAACCGCCGTTCCCACCATGGCAACGAGGCGTCCGGCCACGTATAATCCGCCGCCGATAAAAACGAACTCACTGGAGATACTGTTACAATGGCTACTGAACGTACCCTGTCCATCATCAAGCCGGACGCCGTCGCGAAAAACCTGATTGGCGCCATCAACAGCCGCTTCGAAACCGCCGGTCTGTCCATCGTCGCCCAGAAAATGCTGCACCTGAGCCAGGAGCAGGCGGAAGGTTTCTATGCCGAGCACAAAGAGCGTCCCTTCTTCGCGGCCCTGGTCGAGTTCATGACCTCCGGTCCGGTAGTGGTCCAGGTACTGGAAGGCGAGAACGCCATTGCCAAGAACCGTGAAATCATGGGCGCCACCAACCCGGCCGAAGCCGCGGCCGGCACCCTGCGTCACGACTTCGCCAACAGCATCGATGCGAACGCTGTTCACGGCTCCGACGCCCCGGCGTCCGCCGAGCGTGAAATCGGCTACTTCTTCAAGTCCGAAGAAATCTGCCCGCGCGGCTGATAACCGGTCGTAACACCGAACGGGAGACGCAGAAGGTCGGTCGCGACAGGCGATCGATGTTATGCTTCTCCCGTTTCCCGTTAAACCGGTCCCGAACTCACACCTGCAGGTTGCGAACGATGTCCGAACCCAATACACAAAAGGTCAACTTACTCGGCATGGGCTTGCCCGCGCTCGAGGCCTTTTTCGTCGATACCCTGGGCGAGAAGAAGTTTCGCGCCGTGCAGGTCATGAAATGGATCCATCAGCGCGGCGTCGACAATTTCGACGACATGACCGACATCAGCAAGGCCTTGCGGGCCAAGCTGAAGGAAACCGCCCAGATCCTCGCGCCGGATGTGACCTTCTGTAAAGACTCTCAGGACGGGACCCGCAAGTGGGTCATGAAAATGCCGGGCGGCAGCGCGGTCGAAACCGTATTCATCCCCGAAGATGGGCGCGGCACCCTCTGTGTGTCCTCCCAGATCGGCTGCGCACTCGATTGTTCCTTCTGCTCGACCGGTAAACAGGGTTTCAACCGCGACCTGAGCTCGGCCGAGATCATCGCCCAGGTCTGGATCGCCGTGAAATCATTCGATCAGCCCGGCGAGAAGCGGGAACGCCGCGTCACCAATGTGGTGATGATGGGCATGGGCGAGCCCCTGTTGAATTTCGACGCCGTCGTCGAGGCCATGGGCCTGATGATGGACGACAACGCCTACGGCCTGTCCAAGCGCCGGGTCACGTTGAGCACCTCCGGTGTCGTACCGGCCATATACGATCTGGCCAAGGTCACCGATGTGGCGCTGGCCTTGTCGCTGCATGCCCCCAACGACGAATTGCGCAATACGCTGGTGCCGCTGAACAAGAAGTACAACATCCAGTCCGTTCTGGATGCCTGCAACCATTACATGGCGCGCTTCTCCGAAAAACGCGTGACCACGATCGAATACACCATGATCCAGGACGTCAACGATAAGCCCGAGCACGCCCATGAGCTGGCCGAATTGCTGCGCGACACGCCCTGCAAGATCAACCTGATTCCGTTCAACCCCTTCCCGAACTCCGGGTATGAACGCTCGAGCAACAACCGCATTCACCGCTTCCGGGACATCCTGCTGGCCGCGAACTACAACGTGACCATCCGCAAGACCCGGGGCGACGACATTGACGCCGCCTGTGGCCAGTTGGTGGGGCAGGTCAGCGACAAGACCAAACGCTCCACTCGCTACATCGAGGCGGTGCAACTGGGTCGCACCGCCAAGGATGTGGCGGTTGGCCGCACTCAACGGGGTACCTTATGACGCCGATCAAGGTGGTTCTGTCCCTGGTGATGGCGCTGGCGTTGGCCGGCTGCGTCACCACGACGTCCAGTCCGTTCGCGGAAAAGAAAGACATCGACAAAGCCGTCGATACCTATGTGCAGATCGGTTATCGCCATTTCGAAAACGACAACCTCTTCCAGGCCAAACAGGCCCTGAGCCGGGCCATGGAACTGGACCGCAATAACCCCGGTGCTCATCTGGGGCTGGCCCGGGTATTCGACGTTGAAGAAGACGAAGAACTGGCCGAGCACCACTTCAGAAAAGCCATTCGTCACGGTGGCGAAACGGAAGCCCGGTTCCAGTACGGCGTTTTTCTGTACAACCACCAGCGGTACGACGACGCCTACGACGAATTCGGCGAGGTGACCGAAGATAATTTCTACGCCCGTCGGGCCCTCAGTTTCGAATTCCTGGCCTTGTCCGCCCGTCGCCTCGACAGGACCGACGCGGCCATCAAAGCCTATGAACGGGCCATCGTGCTCGACCGGCTGCTGACCAACAGTTATGTCGGCCTGGCGGAACTGCGCGAACAGAAAGGCGACTCGGCCGAGGCGTTCGACGCCTACCGGGGGTTCATCTCGCTGGTGCGGGCCGGCCGTGCGAATCATTCCGCGCACACGCTCTGGCTGGGCATTCGCATCGCGCATCAGGTCGGTAATGAGAATTTGCTGTCATCGCTTGAATTGCAACTGCGTAACCGTTTCCCCAATACCGAGGAATATCGTCTCTACCGGGAGTGGAAACAGAAAGAGGGGGCCGCGTGAACAAACAGCACCAAAGCCCGATTCAGCGTCGGGTATCCCGTAAAATATGGGTCGGTGACGTGCCGGTCGGTGGCGACGCACCCATCGCCGTGCAGAGCATGACCAACACCGAAACCACCGACGTCGACGCCACCGTCGCCCAGATCGAAAGATTGCAACAGGCCGGCGCCGACATCGTGCGGGTATCCGTGCCGTCCATGGATGCCGCCGAAGCCTTCGGCGCGATCCGCAAACGCGTCAGCGTGCCGCTGGTGTCGGACATCCATTTCGACTACCGCATCGCTCTACGCGTCGCCGAACTCGGCGTCGACTGCCTGCGCATCAATCCCGGCAACATCGGCCGCGAGGACCGGGTGCGCGCCGTGGTCGAGACCGCGCGCGACAAAGGCATCCCAATCCGCATCGGCGTCAATGCCGGCTCGCTGGAAAAAGAGCTGCAGCGCAAATACGGCGAACCGACCCCGGAAGCCCTGGTCGAGTCCGCCATGCGGCACATCGAGATTCTCGACAAACTCGACTTTCAGGACTTCAAACTGAGCCTGAAAGCGTCCGATGTCTTCATGACCGTCGCCGCCTACCGCCTGATCGCGAACCAGATCGAACAGCCGCTGCACCTCGGCATTACCGAAGCCGGTGGCCTGCGCTCCGGCACGGTCAAATCCTCGGTCGGCCTGGGCATGCTGCTGATGGACGGCATCGGCGACACCATACGCGTCTCGCTCGCGGCCGACCCGGTCGAGGAAATCAAAGTCGGTTTCGACATCCTCAAGAGCCTGCGCCTGCGCAACAAGGGCATTAATTTTATTGCCTGCCCGAGCTGCTCACGCCAGAACTTCGACGTCATCGGCACCATGAACGAGCTCGAATCCCGGCTCGAAGACGTGTTGACCCCATTGGACGTCGCCGTCATCGGCTGCGTCGTCAACGGCCCGGGCGAAGCCAAGGAAGCCGACATCGGCCTCACCGGCGGCAGCCCCGCCAACCTGGTGTACGTCGGCGGCAAGCCGGATCACAAAGTGAAAAACGACACCCTGGTCGATCACTATGAGAAGCTGATCCGCGAGAAAGTGGCCGAGAAAGAAGCGGCTGAGAAAGATGTGATCGCCAAGAGTGAGGCGTGAGGTGATGAGTTGGATTACGGCCCTTCGGACCTAATCCAACCTACCCGTAGAAGTATCCGTATTCGTAGGTTGGATTAGGTCCGCAGGACCGTAATCCAACACCGTGGAACCACCGCATTCCACAAACCCCGTTACCGTTCAAGGAGACACACCTTGTCCACGCTACAAGCCATTCGTGGCATGAACGACATCCTGCCGGACGCGAGTCCGGTATGGCAGTACCTCGAAGGCCAGGTTAAAGCCGTGCTCGACCAATACGGCTATCGAGAAATCCGCATGCCCGTGGTCGAACCCACCGCCCTGTTCGAACGCGGTGTCGGCGAACACACCGACATCGTCGAAAAGGAAATGTACACCTTCGACGACCGCGGCGGTGACAGCCTCACCCTGCGTCCCGAAGGCACCGCCGGCTGTGTGCGTGCCGCGTTGCAAAACGGCCTGCTACACAATCAGGTCCAGCGCCTGTGGTACCAGGGCCCCATGTTTCGCTACGAGCGTCCGCAAAAAGGCCGCTACCGCCAGTTCTACCAGATCGGCGCCGAAACCTTCGGCATCGCCACTCCCGACGTGGACGCCGAACTGATCCTGCTGACCGCCCGGATGCTCGACAACCTAGGCCTGACCGAGCACGTCACCCTGAACCTCAACACCCTCGGTAGTTCAGAGGCCCGTGGACGTTACCGCAAAGCCCTGGTCGACTACCTGGAAACCGTCAAGGACAAGCTCGACGCAGACAGCCAGAACCGCCTGTACAGCAACCCGATGCGCATCCTCGACAGCAAATCGGAAAGCACCCAGGCCCTGCTGGACGACGCACCGACATTCGACGACTACCTCGACGACGAATCCCGCGAGCACTTCGAGACCCTGTGCCGCCTGCTCGACAAAGCCGGCATCAACTACACCATCAACCCGCGCCTCGTACGCGGGCTCGACTACTACTCGCGCACCGTCTTCGAATGGATCACCGACAGCCTCGGCGCCCAGGGCACAGTCTGCGGCGGCGGCCGCTACGACGGCCTCGTCCCCATGCTGGGTGGTAAACCCACTCCCGCCGCCGGCTTCGCCCTCGGCATCGAGCGCCTGATCCTCATGCTCGAAACCTTGAACAAAATTCCCGCTTCGGTTTTCAATACCGTCGACGCTTATGTCATCATGGCGGGTTCGGCGGCTGAGGAAGCGGGCATGGCCCTGGCCGAACAGCTCCGCAGCGACGTACCCGGGCTGCGTGTTCAGTCCCATTGCGGGGGTGGCAGCTTCAAGAGCCAGATGAAAAAAGCCGACAAATCCGGCGCGCGCATCGCCCTGATCCTGGGTGAGCAGGAAGTGCAGGACCGGACCGTCGGCATAAAGTTCCTGCGGGAAGAGAAAGAACAGCAGAGCATCGGCTGGGACGAACTCTCGAAAGCTATACAGGAATTGATTTAACCAACGCCGGCACGAATATCCGGCTTGTACTGTCTTGGATGCATAGGCTGGCATGAACAGCCAGCGCCGGTCGGCGGGGTATGCTTCGGAGAGGACATCTGAGGCATGGATGCCGAAGTTAAGCGCCCATGGACGGGTTTACAGCGGTCCTCGGAGAAGCTTACCCCGTCGTCCGGTGCGGGTTCCCGGCAACCAACCCAACAGGGCCGTGGCAACCCAGGCAACCCAAGGCACAGCAACCAACAACCGTCCGGAAGGACCGCAACACAGGACGCCCGGGCGTCCCCAACTGGGAGTAGCAAGGTGTACGATACTGAAGAAGAACAGATTGAAGCGATCAAAAAATGGTGGAACACCTATGGCAACCTCGTCATCGGCGTCCTGCTCGCCGGTTTGATAGCCTATTTCGGCTGGACCTTCTACCAGAACTCCGTCCAGTCCAAACAGGAAGCCGCCTCCGCCGTCTATTCCAACCTGCTCGACCTCGCCCAGGACCCGGAAAGCACCTTTGACGAGCGCGGCGCCCTGATCTCCACCCTCAAATCCGAATACAGCGGCACCACCTACGCCGTCTACGCCGCTCTCCAGGCCGCCAAAGACGCCGTCAAACAGGACAACCTCGACGCCGCCGAGACCGAACTTGACTGGGCGATAGAGCGCGCCGACGACAGCCTCAAGCCCGTCATCCAGGTGCGCAAGGCTCGCGTCCAGTTCGCCAACGACCAACTCGACAACGCCCTGTCCACCCTCGATAGCATCGACGTCGAAGGGTTCGAAGTCGCCGTCAACGAACTGCGCGGTGACATCCTCTCCGTCCAGGGTCAGGCCGACGCCGCGCGTTCCGCCTACCAGACTGCCTTCGACGCCTCCCAGGAGCAGGGCATGGACAGCCGTTATCTGAAAATGAAGCTGGACGACCTCGCGTCGGCCGCCGAGGAAGATAACGCCTGATGCGGACCACGGCCCTCGCAACATTGCTTCTGGTCGCGCTCACCGGCTGCATCTCAGGCCCGCTCAAAGAAGCGCCCGAGCCGCTGCCGGCGGACGTACCGACCAAAGCGAAGCTGAACATCGACTGGTGGCACATCCTCATCCCGTTCTACACCGAGGTCCCGTTCCACCGCATCGCGCCGACCCTCACCGACCGGGGCATCCTTACCGCCTCACCGTTCGGCGAGGTCGTGCTGATGTCACCCGAGGGCGACTTCATCTGGCGTCGCCAGATCGCCGACCAGATCAGCGCCCCCGTAGCGGCCGACAACCGCCAAATGGCCGTCGTCACCGGCAATGGCGACCTGCAGCTGCTCGACTGGAACGGCAACACCCTCTGGCGCACACCCATCGCCGCCCTGGCCACCGAGGCTCCCGTACTGCTCGAAGACCGCATCATCGTGCAGACTACCGACGGCCGTATCAGCGCACTGGAACGCAACACCGGGCGTGCCCTCTGGGTCTACCAGGACGCCCAGCCGGAGCTCACCATCACCGGCACCGCCCGGCCGACCGTCATCGACAACCTCGTCGTCACCGGCCTCGCCAATGGCAAGCTCGTCGCCCTCAACCTCAACGACGGGTCCCCAGCCTGGGAATACCGCATTGCCCGAGCCCAGGGCAAAACCGACGTCAGCCGCCTGGTCGATGTCGACGCCAGCGTCTCCGTCGTCGACGGCATGATTCTCGCCGCCGGCTACCAGGGCGACATGCTCGTTATCGAAGCCGCCAGTGGCCGCGTCCTGGCCTCCAAACCGCTGTCCACCTACCGGGCCATCGTCCCCGGCGAGCAGTACTGGTACGCGGTCAACGACAAGAGTCGCGTCCTCGCCCTCGACCCCAACACCCTCGACCCAGTATGGACCCAGGACCAATTTACGTATCGCCGCCTCAGCAAAGTCGTCCCCTGGAAAGACGCCCTGGCGGTCTCCGACGCTCAAGGCTATGTCCACCTGCTCGACGCCGAAACCGGCGACTGGCTCGTCTCCCGCGAGATCGACTGGACCGGCGTCAACACCGCGCCGATGGTGATGGGAGACTACCTGCTGCAACAGGGAAACAGCTCACGGATTAAGCGGTTGTCGTTCGAGAGACGGGCAAATTAGTACGGCCTATTATGTGCCGGGAGCCCGCACCGGCTGCCGGGTAGACCCAGTCGGGGTCGCCATGAACCCGTCCATGGGGGCTTGGCGGCCGCCGTCCTGGCGGCCGACATCCCCGCCTGGGTCTACCCGGCACCCGGCGCTAGCCTAAATTGGCTCGAACCGGGTAAAGTGGCAAAAATGGAAGGCTATTCAAGTAGGGTGGGCATTGCCCACCAGAGAAGGATACGTTGGCTCCAGCGTGTCTCTTGGCTGAACGTCATGTGCGGTGGTTGCTTACCGCAGACTGGTGGGCGGTGCCCACCCTACCGGACTGAGGTGGCAAGCAGAATAAATATGGTATTCAATCGGTAGACTAGTGACGGATACCCAAATACCACAGATATAGCGACGGATGCCCGGGACACCCTTTCGGGGATGTTCACAGCAAGGATGCTGTGGTCAAGCCCCCATGGATGGGTGCACGGCGACCCCGAAAGGGTGTCCCGGGTAGCCGGCGCGGACCAAGGCACCCGGCTGAATCGGGTATCCGTCACGGGTTCAACCACAACCCAAACAAGCACTAAACAATTTTCTCTAGCCGAGATGGCATTGGAACCAACATGATCCCAGTAATCGCCCTAGTCGGCCGCCCCAACGTAGGCAAATCGACCCTCTTCAATCGCTTCACCCGCTCCCGCGATGCCCTCGTCGCCGACTGGGCCGGCCTCACCCGTGACCGTAAATACGGCGAAGGCAAACTGGGCGAACGCCCCTTCATCGTCATCGACACCGGTGGCATCAGCGGGTTCGAAGAAGGCCTCGACGCCGAGATGGCGCAGCAAAGCCTGGCCGCCATCGACGAAGCCGACGTCGTCCTGTTCATCACCGACGCCCAGGCCGGCGTCACCGCCGCCGACAATCACATTGCCCAGCACCTGCGCAAAACCGGCAAAAAGGTCATCCTCGTCGTCAACAAAACCGACGGCCTGGACACCGACGTCGTCCTTGGCGATTTCCACGAACTGGGCCTCGCCAGCGACCCCATGCCCATCGCCGCCGCGCATAACCGCGGCGTGCGTTCGCTGCTCGAAGACGCCCTCGAAGACTTCCCGGAACCGGAAACCGACCTGGATCTCGACGTCGACGAAGCGGACAACATCCGGCTCGCCATCGTCGGCCGGCCGAACGTCGGCAAGTCCACCCTGGTCAACCGCATGCTGGGTGAAGAGCGGGTCGTCGTCTACGACCATCCCGGCACCACCATGGACAGCATCTACATCCCCTACGAGCGGGACGACCAGACCTACACTCTGATCGACACCGCCGGTGTGCGTCGTCGGCGCAGCGTATCCGAGGCGGTCGAGAAGTTCTCCATCGTCAAGACCCTGCAGGCCATACAGGACGCCAACGTCGTCATCCTGGTGCTCGACGCGCGCGACGGCCTGGTCGAACAGGACATGCACATGCTCGGGTTCGTGCTCGAATCTGGCCGGGGGCTGGTCGTCGCCATCAACAAATGGGATGGACTGGACCCCGAGCAGAAGGACAAGGTCAAGGAAGCCGTCGATCGCCGGCTGCCGTTCCTCGACTGGGCCGACATCCACTTCATTTCCGCCAAGCACGGCACCAACGTCGGCCATCTCTACAAGTCCGTCGACCTGGCGTACCACTCTGCGCGGCAAAAATGGAGCACCAACCAGCTCACCAGTGTGCTGCAGGGCGTGATCGAGCTGCACCAACCGCCTATGGTGCGCGGCCGTCGCATCAAGCCCCGCTACGCCCACCAGGGCGGCTCGAACCCGCCGGTCATCGTGGTGCACGGCAACCAATTGAACGAACTGCCGGGCAGCTACAAACGCTATCTGGAAAACGCCTTCCGCAAGGCGTTGAAAGTGCGCGGCACGCCCATTCGTTTCGAATTCCGGGTCGGGGAGAACCCCTATGCCAACAAGCCTTCCGGTAAGGCGCAGCAACACAAGGCCAAAGCGCGTGCGAAAGGCCGGTCTTCTCGCCGCCGCTAGCCTCGGCTGGCTGCTCGCCGCCTGGGTTCAGGCGGCCGGGACCACCCAGTTCGAGCGTTGCCAGACGACCCTGGCCCGGGTCGTTCAGCAGCCGCTGCTGACGTTCGAACTCTACCCCCGATACCTGCTCGACCGTCACCAGAACCCGCGACCCAGCGGCCCGGCCCAGGGTTTGGCCTGGTGCGAATCGACTCTGTGGGCGCAGGTTTCGCAAAACCTCGAACAACAGTCCGCTCTGGTCAGTTCGGAATGCCGGCGCAGCCAGCGCATCCCCCGGGACTATCGGGGACTGCAATCCTATTTCATGGGCATCCCGAACCTCGCCTGTGAAACGGGATGGTTCACCGAACTGACCCCCCGGCAATGGGAGCGGGTACAGCCGATGCTCGCGGACATGAACACACTCGAATACGATTGCTACCAGGGGCTGGAAGCCCTGGCGCGCGGCGGCGAGATTCGCCGCAGCCAGGCGAAGTCGATGTACAACGCCGTCATGCTGTCGCGAAAGGTCTTCGAGAAACGGTGGGAGACACTGCTCCAGGAGCTGAGCACGGTCCCGCGCGAAGCCTTGCAGGAACGGGAGGCGCAACTGTCCCAATGCGAATCCATACTGGAACAGGCACTGAAGCGCTAGGGCGGGCACCGTCCGCCCATCGACCGGACCCGGACACCGCAACAATCATCAAGACCCGCCGAGGGACACCCCCTAAAGTACTCCTCGCCAAGGGGGAATCCGAATGAACCAAAGTGCCATGAACCGCTACCACCAACGCTTCCAGCGCGTCCTGGACTACATCGAGACCCATCTCGACGCCAATCCGGGCCTGGAAGAGTTGAGCGAGGTGGCGCTGTGTTCGAAGTTTCATTTCCAGCGGCAGTTTTCGAACTATTTCGGGGTCAGCGTGTTTCGCTACACCCAATGGCTGCGCATGAGGCGGGCCGGGTATCGGCTGGCATTTCGGCGCGACCACGCGATGCTGGACATCGCCCTGGAGGCCGGCTTCAACAGCGCCGAAGCCTTTTCCCGCGCCTTTCGCCAGAGCCTGGGACAAAGCCCCTCGGAGTTTCGAAAATCGCCGGACTGGACACCCTGGCATCAACTGATGCAATCCATCGAAACGCCTGGGAGGCCCGTTATGAAAAACGGTCAACATCACCAAGACGTCCAGATCGTGGACTTCGAAGACACCCCGATCGCAATGCTGGTCCATCAAGGCCCACCCGCCGGACTGAACCGCTCGATTCGGCGCTTTATCGACTGGCGCAAAACGCATGGCCCGTCGCCCAGCGTCAGCCGGACCTTCAATATCCTCTACAACGATCCGGAGCAGGTGCCGGCCGACGACTATCGGTTCGGCATCGCCGCGTCGATTCGAGGGGATGTCGAGCCCAATGAACACGGTGTCGAGACCAGCCGGATTCCGGCGGGGCGGTGTGCGGTGTTGCGGCACCACGGATCGGATACAAACCTGGCTGAGACGGTTCAGTACCTGTATGGGGAGTGGTTGCCGGACAGTGGCGAGGAGCTGCGTGATTTCCCGATCTTTTTTGAGCGGTTGAATCTGTTTCCGGATGTGCCTGAGCGGGATATGCGGACGGATGTTTATCTGCCATTGAGATGAACCGAAAGCATCGATCGGTAGGATAGGGTGTTGGCTTGGATTGTCGGATTACGTCGCTTCGCGCTACCGAAGCGTCGGACCGATCCAACCTACGTAATGTGAAGATGGCAGGTGTTGGTGGTTATTTTGGTGGGCGGTGCCCACCGTACGGGCTGTTTTGACCCGAGACACGGGGGAGCGTGGGACTTCGGGTAGCATCGCGGAGTGAGTGACGGATGCAGGGGGGTGTTTCATCGGGGGAGTGGGCGGCATGGATGCCGCCGTCTAGCCTACATGGATGTATACACGGCGACCCCGAGGAAGCGCCCCCCTGTATCCGGCACGGGCCATTGGCTGGGATACCAACCCAGGCTCCAAAGACGGTGGCACCCCAGCGTCCTGGAGGCACAGGCAGGAAGAACCCAGGCCTCCCAAGGCTATTCGATGCGTTCCACCTGGCTGATCACCTGGCCGTCCCGCAGGATTGAGGTGATCTTGTCACCGGGTTTCAGGTCGTCTGCACGTTGGATGACGTTGCCGTGTTCGTCCCGGGTGATGCTGTAGCCGCGTTCCAGGGTGTTCAATGGCGATAGGGCATTGAGCTTGCCGATCAGAGCCTGTAACCGTTGGCGGTGCGGGCGCGTCTGTTGTGGACCGGTGCGTTTGAGACGGACCTTCAGACTGTCCAATTGCTTGCGGTCCGCCTTCAACCGATTGACCGGGCTCACCCGTTTCAGCCGGTCCTGCAGATTCCGGAACCGTTCCCGGCGTTGTTGCTGGCCTACGGTAAACGCCCGGTGCAACCGGCTCTGGCGCTCATCCAGTCGCTGTTGCCACTCACGCAGTAGAGTGCCGGGGTCGCGCAGCCGCTGTCGGGCATGGTCCAGAGTGCGCTGCCAGTGGGTGTACTGGGCGCGCCAGGCGCGAATCAGTCGCTCCTCCCGAATCTGCAGGGCGCGGTAGAGATCGGCCTGATCGGGGCTGACCAGCTCGGCTGCCTGGGACGGGGTCGCGGCGCGAACATCGGCGACAAAGTCGCTGATGGAGACATCCACCTCGTGCCCCACGGCGGAGACAATGGGCAGGTCGGATGCGTGAATGGCCCGGGCCACGCCCTCGTCGTTGAAACTCCAGAGGTCTTCCAGCGAACCACCGCCGCGCCCGACGATCAGGGCATCGACCTGTTTCAGACGGTTGGCGGTTTCGATGGCGGCGATGATCTGAGGCGGCGCCTCGTTTCCCTGGACCGCGACCGGGTAGAGGATGACCTCCATCGCCGGGTAGCGGCGCTCGAGTACGGTCAGGATGTCGTGCAGGGCGGCGCCGGTGCGCGAGGTGATAACGCCGATGCGACGAATGCGGGACGGCAGCGGCTGCTTGTGTTCGGGCGCGAACAGGCCTTCGCGTTCCAGTTTTTCCTTCAGTTGGAAAAACGCCGCCTGCAAGGCACCTTCTCCCTGAGGCTGGATGCTGGAGACGATGATCTGATAGTCGCCCCGACCCTCGTACAGACTGACCCGGCCGCGCAGCAGCACCTGGTCGCCTTCCTTCGGTTTGTAGCGGGACCGCGACAGCGTCGACTTGAACAGAGCACAGCGGACCTGGGCGCCCTTGTCCTTCAGCGTGAAGTACATGTGGCCGGAAGCCGGACGGGCGACATTGGACAGTTCGCCGAGCACGGGAATGGCCGGGTACTGGGTTTCCAGCAGAAATTTGACCTGATGGTTCAGTTGGCTGACGGTCAGCGGCTTATCGGGATCGGTCAGGGCCATGGGGTCCGTAGAGTCGAAGCTTGGCCGGGAAGGGTAGAGGGAAACGATGGCGGAGCGCAAGACGGTCTTTTACCAGGCCGGCCAACGCCGCCCAAATACTGGCCCGCATTGGGGCAGCTTATATAAACCGCCGATTAAACCATAAAACTTTGTTTGTCTGCAAATATGGTTATAATGCCGCGCCAACTCAGGCAGGTCCCTCTGAGACTTGTCTATCATTTCCCACGTCGCCAGGAGGGAAGTCCACCATGTTGCGCATTGCCCAAACCGCTCTTACGTTCGATGATGTTCTGTTGGTCCCCGGATACTCCGAGGTCCTGCCCAAGGATGTCACGCTGAAAACCCGTCTGACCCGGAACATCGAGCTGAACATCCCCTTGATGTCCTCCGCCATGGACACCGTGACCGAAGGTCGCCTCGCCATTGCCATGGCCCAGGAGGGCGGCATCGGCATCATTCACAAAAGCATGTCGATCGAGCAGCAAGCGCAACAGGTCCGGCTGGTGAAAAAATTCGAAGCCGGTGTCGTGCGTGATCCCATCACCATCCAGAAAGACGCCACCGTGCGAGAGCTGCTTGCCCTGACCGGTGAAAACAGCATCTCCGGCGTTCCGGTCATGGATGGCGACGATCTGGTCGGCATTGTGACCAGCCGGGATGTGCGCTTCGAGAAGAACCTGGATGCCCGCATCGACACTGTGATGACCGAACGCGACCGTTTGGTGACGGTGAAGGAAGGCATCAGCCCGGAAGACGTGCGCGATCTGCTGCACGAGCACCGCATCGAGAAAGTCTTGGTGGTGGACGACGACTTCAAACTGCGCGGCCTGATGACCGTCAAAGACATCAACAAGGCCCAGGCCTTCCCCAATGCCTGCAAGGACAGTGACGGCCGTCTGCGTGTCGGTGCCGCCGTCGGTACCGGTCCGGAAACGCCGGACCGGGTCGATGCCCTGGTGCGCGCCGGTGTCGACGTCATCGTTGTCGATACCGCGCACGGTCACTCCAAGGGCGTGATCGACCGGGTGCGTTGGGTGAAGGAAAACTACCCGCAGGTCGACGTCATCGGCGGCAACATCGCCACCGCCGCGGCGGCCCGTGACCTGGCCGAAGCCGGCGCCGACGGCGTCAAGGTCGGCATCGGTCCGGGTTCCATCTGCACCACCCGCATCGTCGCCGGTGTCGGCGTGCCTCAGGTGTCGGCCGTCGCCGATGTCGCCGAAGCACTCCGGGATACCGAAATTCCGTTGATCGCCGACGGTGGCATCCGTTTCTCCGGCGACATCGCCAAGGCCATCGTGGCCGGGGCTTCCGTGATCATGGCGGGCAGCATGTTCGCCGGCACCAACGAATCCCCGGGTGAGGTCGAATTGTTCCAGGGCCGCGCCTACAAGAGCTATCGCGGCATGGGCTCGCTGGGGGCCATGGGCCAGACCCAGGGGTCCAGCGACCGCTACTTCCAGACCGTCGAAAGCGGCGTCGAGAAGCTGGTCCCGGAAGGCATCGAAGGTCGCATCGCGGTCAAGGGCCCGCTCAACGCCGTGGTGCACCAGTTGATGGGCGGTCTGCGCGCCTCCATGGGGTACACCGGTTGCCGTACCATCGAAGAGATGCGCACCAAACCGGAATTCGTGCAAATCACCGGGGCCGGCGTGAAGGAATCCCACGTGCACGATGTGCAGATCACCAAGGAAGCGCCGAACTACCGCCTGGCCTGATCCAGCCCGTTCGCTATTCTGAGAAGGCACCGGCGCAAAGCCGGTGCCTGTCGTTTGACCCAGCCGGAAACCGATATGAGCCACCTCGACATTCACGCCCAGAAAATCCTGATCCTCGACTTTGGATCCCAGTACACCCAGTTGATCGGCCGCCGCGTGCGCGAGCTCGGCGTCTACTGCGAGATCCACACCTATGAGATGACCTCGGACGAGATCCGCGCCTTCGACCCCAAGGGCATTATCCTGTCCGGCGGGCCGGAGTCCGTGCATGCCGACGACAGCCCGCGAGCGCCGGAAGCCGTGTTCGACCTGGGCGTGCCGGTATTGGGCATCTGCTACGGCATGCAGACCATGGCGGAGCAGTTGGGCGGTGCCGTGATCGGTTCGAAAGAGCAGGAGTTCGGCTATGCCGAGGTCAAGGTCGACACGGCTTCCAAGCTGTTGGATGGCCTGAGCGACCGCCATTCGGACGGCGCCGATTTCCTGGATGTGTGGATGAGCCACGGCGACAAGGTCAGCGCACTGCCGGAAGGCTTTGAATTGATGGCCTCCACGCCGAGCTGTCCGATTGCGGGCTTCGCGGATGACACGCGCCGTTTCTACGGCATCCAGTTCCACCCCGAAGTGACCCATACCCTGAAGGGGCTGGACATCCTGGAGCGGTTCGTTCGCACCCTGAGCGGCTGTGACGCCCTGTGGACGCCGGCCAACATCATCGAGGACCTGACCGCCCGGGTGCGCGACCAGGTCGGCGGCCAGCATGTACTTCTGGGGCTGTCCGGCGGTGTCGATTCCTCCGTTGTGGCGGCGCTGTTGCACAAGGCCATCGGCGAGCAGTTGACCTGTGTCTTCGTCGACAACGGCCTGCTGCGCAAGGGCGAGGGCGACCAGGTGATGGACACCTTCGCCAGTCACATGGGTGTCCGCGTCATTCGCGTCAACGCCGAGGACCGTTTTCTCGATGCGCTCAAGGGCGAGGACGACCCGGAGAAGAAGCGCAAGATCATCGGCCACGAGTTCATCAAGGTGTTCGATGAGGAAGCGGCGAAGATCCCGGACGTCGCCTACCTGGCTCAGGGCACTATCTATCCGGACGTCATCGAGTCCGCCGCCAGCAAGACCGGTAAGGCCCATGTCATCAAGTCGCACCATAATGTCGGCGGCCTGCCCGAGGACATGAAACTGGAACTGGTCGAACCGCTGCGCGAGCTGTTCAAGGACGAGGTCCGCAAGATCGGCCTGGAACTGGGCCTGCCCTACGACATGGTCTACCGCCATCCGTTCCCTGGGCCGGGTCTCGGCGTGCGCATCCTCGGTGAGGTTAAGAAGGAATACGCCGATCTGCTGCGCGAGGCCGACGCCATCTTCATCGACGAGTTGCACAAGGCGGACTGGTACCACAAGACGTCCCAGGCGTTTGCCGTCTTCCTGCCGGTCAAGTCGGTGGGCGTCGTCGGCGATGGCCGTCGTTACGAATGGGTGATCGCCGTACGTGCCGTCGAGACCATCGACTTCATGACCGCACGCTGGGCGCATCTGCCGTATGAGCTGCTGGAGCGGGTCAGTAACCGCATCATCAACGAGATTTCCGGCATCTCCCGGGTGGTTTACGACATCTCCGGCAAGCCGCCCGCCACCATCGAATGGGAGTGATGGACGACGTCACCGCCATGCGGCGGGCACTGGCTCAGGCCAGGCTCGCCTTTGATGCCGGGGAAGTCCCGGTAGGCGCCGTGGTGGTGCAGGAGGGCGAGGTTGTGGCCGAGGGCTTCAACCAGCCCATCGGCCGGCTCGACCCCAGTGCCCATGCCGAAATGGTCGCCATCCGAACAGCCGCCGAGCGGATCGGGAACTACCGTCTCACCGGGGCGACGCTGTATGTGACCGTCGAACCCTGTACCATGTGCGCCGGCCTGCTGGTGCACAGCCGCATCCAGCGGTTGGTTTTCGGCGCACCGGAACCCAAGAGCGGTGCCGTGGTCTCCAACCTGCACCTGTTCGACCATGGGCCTTACAACCACCGTCTTGAAGTCACCGGCGGTGTATTGGAAACCGAATGCTCGGAATTGATGTCCCGCTTTTTCGCTGAACGCCGTGAACGCCAAAAGGCGTTGCGTCGGGCCAGCCGATCGGAATAGCCCCGGCCCCGTGCCGTCTAGGAGTTCTAATGCCCTCAGCCCAGGAGCTGACGTTTCGCCAGAAAGCCTGGCGCCTGTCGCCGATGTACGCGGCTTATTTTACGCTGTTCGGCGTTTTCACCCCCTATCTGGCCCGTTTTCTGACCGCCCAGGGGCTAAGCCCGCGCCAGATCGGCGTTATTGTCGCCACCGTCTTCGGCGTCAACATCTTCGCCCCCTTTCTGTTCAGCCTGATCAGTGACCGGACCGGGCAGCGCCTGCCGCTGATCCGCCTGGGATTCGTGCTGATGGGGATGTTTTATCTGCTGTCGCTGAAAAGCGGCGATTTCATATGGTATCTGACCGTCTTCGGCCTGTTCGGTATCTTCCTGTCCGCCGTCTTGCCGCAAATGGAAGGTGTGGCGATCAACGTGCTGGACCGGGACCGCTCCCGGTACGGTCAGGTTCGGCTGTGGGGGTCGGCCGGTTACGTCGTGGTTGTCTGGGTGTTGGGGACCGCACTGGATTACTGGCCGGTGACCATCCTGCCGGTGATCGGTGGCGTACTCTGCGCCATCATGTGGGGGACGACCTGGCTGGTGCCGAAAGAAGCCCGGACCGACCCCAAACAACGCCAAACGGCCCGATCCCTGGAAACTGTGCCGATCGACTGGCGCCAGGTCGCGGTGCTGATGGTCGTGGTGTTCCTCTGGCAGATTGGTATGGCGCCATACAACACCTTCTTCGACCTGTTCCTCAAGGAGCGCGGCTTTCCGGCGAGCCAGATCGGTTTTCTGATCAGTTTCGGTTCCATTTGTGAGATCGTCATCTTTCTGGTCATCGCCCGTTGGTTTCAACGCTTCAGCGAGCGACAGCTGATGTTCGTGGCGCTCGCGGCCACCGTGCTGCGATGGTCGGTATTGTCGTTCGTCGAGGGCAGTTTCGCGCTGGTACTCGGACTCCAGGCGTTGCATGCGCTGACGTTCGGGGTCGTGCATTCAGTGGCGATCCATCGTGTCGGCCGTCTGTTCCCACCCAGTCGGATGGGGTTCGGGCAGGGGCTCTATGTCTCCGTCGGCATGGGGTTGGGACTGATCTGCGGCAACCTGTTGTCCGGGTATGTCTGGACCGGGGCGGGCGTCGTGTTCCTGATGGGGGCCGGAACCACCGCCGTGGCGGCGGTGCTGGTGTTTTTCGGGTTCGGGGCTATTCGGGGTGTGGATCGAACCTGATGCCGGCTTAATAAGTAGGGCAGAAGAGCTTCAGGCGACATCTGCCGAGAGGGCGAAGCCCTCTGCTAGGCCCCATGAAAGAGAAAGGCGGGTTGCGCCCGCCATGGCAGATGTCGCCTGAGGCCCGATGTGTCGGACCACTTCTGCCCTACAGGTTCTCGCCCAGCATCCTACGATACGTCTTCAGGTACTCCCGCGCCGCGCTCTCCCACTCGAACCGCTGTTTCATGGCGTTGCGCTGCATCGCCAGCCACAGCTTGGGGTTGCGTTCGTAGACGTCGACCATCCGCTCGATCTCCGCGCGCAACGCCGCTTCACTCGGTTCCTCGAACATGAAGCCGGTGGCGCTGCGGGTGTTGCGCTGGGTGGCGCTGAGCGGGACGACGGTGTCCTTGAGGCCGCCGACGGCGCGCACCAGCGGCAGGGTGCCGTAGCGCAGGCTGTAGATCTGGTTCAAGCCGCAGGGCTCGAAGATGGACGGCATCAGGAAAGCGTCGCCGCCGGCTTCCATGCGGTGTGACAGGGCGTTGTCGTAGCCTTCGACGAAGGCGACCTTGTCCGGGAAATGGTTTGCCAGGCGGTGCAGGTGGGCGGCCAGCTGCGGGTCGCCGGAACCGAGCAGGGCGATCTGGATGTCCCGTTCGCGCAGCACTTCCCACAGCGTCGGGATCAGCAGATGGAAGCCTTTCTGGTCGGTCAGGCGGCTGACCGAGACCAGCAGTGGCACGTCCCGCTCGGCGAACCCCATTTCCTGCTGCAGGCGACGCTTGCATTCGGCCTTGCCCGGTTCGTCCGGCGTGGTATAGGTGGCCGGGATCATCGGATCGGTCTCCGGTGACCATTGGCCGTAGTCGCACCCGTTGAGAATGCCCACCAGGGCGTCGGAACGATCGCGAAAGAGGGCGCCGAGCCCGTGTCCGCCGAGGTCGGTCACCAACTCATCGGCGTAGCCGGGGCTGACGGCGCAGAGCGCGTCGGCAAAGCGAATGCCGCCCTTGAGCAGGTTGATCTGACCGAAATCCTCGAACGCGCCCGGGTGAAAGAACTGTTCGTGTATGCCGAGCGGTTGCAACCAACTGGCTGGAACCTGACCCTGATAGGCGGCATTGTGCAAGGACAACAGGCTGCGGGTGTTATCGAAAAAGGTGTCGTATTTGAAGTGCTCTTTCAGGTAGAAACAGCACAGCGCCGCCTGCCAGTCGTTGGCGTGGACGATGTCCGGTCGCCAGTCGTTGTCTTTGCACCACTGCAGCGCGCCTTTACTGAGCAGGCCGAAGCGCCGGGCGTTGTCCGGGTAGGGCCAGCGGCCGTCGTCGTAGATGCCCGGCCGGTCGAAACTCTCGGCATGCTCCAGTTGAACCAGCGGCAACCCTTCATGCGAACCGGTCCGGGCCGCCATCCAGGTTTCGTCGAACAGGTTCAGGTGCACACAGAGCGACTGGCTGGGCCAGTGACTCCAGATCGGTTCGGTACGGCTGTAAGCGGGGGTGACTACCTGTACATCGTGGCCCAGGGCGGTGAGGGTGGCCGGCAGGGCCCTGGCGACGTCCGCCAGGCCCCCGGTTTTTACCAACCCTTCGACTTCCGAGGCGACGACCAGTATCTTCAAAGGACGATCAGTCGAAGCCAATGCGTGCTCCTTTCGGGATGACAACAATACCGTTCGGGGACACGTGGAAGCGTCGGCGATCGGCTTCCGGGTCCTCCCCGATGACGGTGCCGGGGGCGATGGCGACATTCTTGTCGAGCATGGCGCGACGAATGCGGGCGCCGCGGCCGATGTCGTTATTGCCCATCAGGACACTGTTCTCGACATAGGCGTGGCTGTGCACGTGGCAGTTGTACCCGAGGATACTGCGGTGCACGAAACTGCCGGAGACGATACAGCCGCCGGCGACAATGGAGCTGATCGCCTGGCCGGTGCGGTTGGCCTCGTCGTGAACGAATTTGGCCGGCGGTACCGCCGGGTGATAGCTGCGCAGCGGCCAGAAGCGGTTGTACAGGTCGATGGGCGGGTCGACCGCGAGCAGGTCCATATTGGCCTCGAACAGCGAGTCGATGGTGCCGACATCGCGCCAGTAGCCGCCGGTGTGCTCCTGCTCGCCGCGAATGAAGTTGGTGGAAAAGTCGTACACGTAGACTACGCCGGCCTTGTACAGGTCGGGAATGATGTTGTGGCCGAAATCGTGCACCGAATCGCTGCGTTCGGCATCGATCTTCAGGCTTTCGACCATGGTCGGTGCGTCGAATACATAGTTGCCCATGCTCGCCAGGACATAGTCCGGACGCCCGGGGATCGTCTTCGGGTTGCTCTTCGGCTTCTCCTGAAACCCGATCATCTTGTTGTTTTCATCGATCTCGATAACGCCGAACTGGTCGGCCTGGCTTACGTGCACGGGAATGGCGGCCACCGTCAGCTTGGCATCCTCGTAGCTGCGGTGAAACTCGATCATCTGGCGCACGTCCATCTTGTAGATATGGTCGCCGCCGAAGACGCAGCAAATTTCCGGGTCCATGCCTTCGACCAATTCGATGTTCTGATAAATGGCGTCGGCCGTGCCCTGGTACCAGTGTTTGCCCATTTGCATCTGGGCGGGAATGGGGTCGATGAACCGGTTGGTGAGACCTGTCACCCGCCAGCGTCGACTCATGTGTTTCATCAGGGAATGGGACTTGAACTGGGTCAACACGAAGATCTGCAGCAGGTCCGAGTTGACGAAGTTGTTCAGGACGAAATCGATGATGCGATAGTTGCCGCCAAAGGGGACGGCGGGTTTGGCGCGCACGGAGGTCAGGGGGGCCAGGCGGGTGCCTTCGCCTCCGGCGAGAATCATAGAGAGGATGCCGGACATAGTCTTTCCCTTATTTCAGTGTGGGTAGCCAGTCGGCTGCCCAGGTGACTTCATCGTCAGCTTAGCGTGCTCTAGCTGGCGCGACCACTGGTTTAATGGCTTCTTTGGTAACTTCAGCGGTCTTTGACGAGCATTGTTGTTCTTGTTGATTGAAGTTTGATCACCTCCTGATGCCTTCTGTGATTGTTATCCATACAGGTGGTGTTGGATCGTGCCGAAAAATACGTCGGAATCCCAGGGATTGGATCGTCGCTGGTCAATATAGACCAGGAAGGCGACGAAGCCGATGACGATTAAGAGAAAGATTATCAATTTCTTGTTCATGTGGGCGACGCTGACCCTCTTCGATATCCTTTATCGCATTGTGTACCGATTTTTCCGGAAATGGCAAGGGAGGCGGTACATCGCGGATTCGGACCTATTCGGACAAAGGTCGACACTCACATCTCCGGCATTTCTGGTAGAATGCGCCGCGATTCATCGTTTCAGCATCGAGGTAGCGCATGAAAGCCCCTTTGGGTCTGTCCCTGAGCGTCATCCTGGCCACTCTGGCCGCCCCCGCCATGGCCGAAGAGGCCGCCATTCAAGTGGCCACCAACGCCCAGCTTGAGATTGCTGCTCTGACCGAGCAGACACTGTCGGAAACCACAACGGTAACGGTCCAGCCCCGGGATGCCGGCAGTCCGGAAGGCGCCCTGAGCGAATCCTGGCCGACACATTGTTTGTTGTCGGTGACTGTGTCGCTGGCCGAGGGCGAAGCCGAACTGGCGCCGGGCAAGTTGGTCTGCATCACCGAGGACCGTCGCATTCTCGAAAGCCAGCTCGATGCCGTTGTCGAGGGCTTCGGTCGCTGTCAGGCCAGCGATGGCAACGCCTGCGCGCGCTATCGCATCGAAAGTGGCGATACCGGGCGGCTGATCCTGCAATCCCCCGCGACCTTGACCCCGCAGCCGAGAAACGACCAGGGTTGATCGCGTTTAAGCGCGCTTGACCCGGATGTGGTCCGGGTAGGGGTAGATGTCCGCGACCTTGCCGGCATTGAGCTCCGCCTGGACCGCCGTCCAGTAGTCGGCGTCCAGCAAATCGCCATGGTGTTTCCGGAACGCGGCTTCCAGACGATTGTCGTTGAACAGGAAGGTGGCGAATTCCTCCGGAAAGATGTCGTTCGGCGCGACGCTGTACCAGGGTTCGGAAGCCAGTTCGTCTTCCGGATAGCGCGGTGGTGGAATGCGCCGGAAGTTGCAGTTCGTGACCCAGTCGATTTCGTCGTAATCGTAAAAGATCACGCGGCCGTGACGGGTGACGCCGAAGTTCTTCAGCAGCATGTCCCCGGGAAATATATTCGCCTTGGCCAGGTCCTTGATGGCCTGGCCGTATTCCTTCAGCACGGCTTCTTCGCGACCCGCGTAGGCCGGATCCTCCAGATACAGGTTGAGCGGGATCATGCGGCGTTCGATGTAGCAATGCTCGATGATCAGTTGCTCGCCCTCCTGTCGCACATTGGACGCGGCCACCTTGGACAGCTCCTCCAGCAATGCATCGGAAAACCGGTTCAGCGGCAGCGCGACCTTGGAAAATTCCCAGGTGTCCGCCATGCGGCCGACCCGGTCGTTCTGCTTGACCCGGTGGTATTGGTTCTTCACGTGCTGGCGTGTCATTTCCTTTTGCGGGGCGAAGCGGTCCTTGATGATCTTGAACACATAGGGGTAGGAGGGCAGGGTGAAAACCGTCATCACCATGCCCTTGATGCCGGGCGCGACTTCGAACCGGTCCCGGCTGGTGTCGAGGTGCTGCAGCAGCTCCCGGTAGAATTGGGTCTTGCCCTGTTTGTGCAGGCCAATGGAGGAATAGAGTTCGGCCCGGGTCTTCGACGGCATCAGCCGCAGCAGAAAGTTGACGATGGCCAGCGGACTGCCGGTGTCGACGAAGAAATACGCCCTTGCGAAACCGAAGACGATGGCCATGGCGTTGCTGTCGACCAGGAGGGTGTCGGCGTAAAGGTGACCGTCTTCATTGTTCAAAATCGGGACAATGAACGGCAGGGCTTCCCCATCGATGTTCAACCGCCCGATCAGGTAGCAGGCCTTATTGCGAAAAAAGGGCGCCGTGATCAGGTCGATGCTGTACCGGTTGGCCGCCCGTGCCAGGTTCGGGGCTTCCTGCGCGAAGCGGTGCATCAGATGGCGGACATCGCGATGCGGATTTTCCAGCGGCAACCCCAGTTCCATGTCCTCTAACATGTTCAGGAACACGGCTTCGAGATTACCGTCGACCCAGTAGCGGCGAATGAGTGTTTCATCGGTTTCATAGTGCCGCCAGAGCGCGTCGGATTCGACGAAGATATGCTCGTTGTTGAAATAACGACGGTGAAACAGGCGACAAAATACCGAGTTGTAGAATGTCTCCGCGAGGTCGGGCTGGCGGTGGCGTTCCAGGCGCTTGCTGTAGGCCTGTTTGACCGACTGCCAGCCTTCGGGGCTGAGGTGTTCGAAGCGGTCCTTCAGCGTGGCGATGCAGTGATCGACCTGGTCGTCGTAGAGGTCGACCCGTTCGCGGTGGATGTCCTGCAGGTATCGCCATTCGGCTTTCAGGAAACCGTCGCGTGCCAAATGCGAATAGTGTCGGAACTTGCGGTAGTGTCGATCGAAACCGGCCAGGATCAGGTCGGCCAACTGCGCGGCCTGGTCGTCAGTCATAGACATTCTTCTTCTTCCAGCTCTCCTGGTCTTCTATCAGATCTTCCATCTCTTCCGCCAGTTTTTCGGCCTGGCCGGCGGACTGTTGTTCGCGGTAGTTGCGCCATTCCTCGACGGTTTTGTTCAACTGGTTGCGCAACTGGATTTCTTCCTGCTTGAACTGTTCGCTGTGGCGGGAAGCGCCGATGGTGTCGATGGCTTTCTGGTACGCGACACGCGCTTCCTTGTAGTAGTGCCGTTTGAGTGCGTTGCGCGCCCGGAACTTGAAATACTCCAGCGCCGTTTCCACCAGCTTGAGTTCCACCTGCATCAGCATCTTCTCGGCGTTGGTCTTGTTCAGGTGACCGGCTTCGTAGTTGCGCTTGATGTAGGCATAAAAGGATTTGAGTGTCTGGCGGTGGAGGTTGGTCTCCTCGGCATTGATCTGGGACGGAGGTTCCGGTTTGGGCGGATGCTTGCGTACCTGGGCGCGTTCTCGTTCCAGTTGCTTGTAGTCGCTGTCCAGATACTTGCGCTGATCCGGGTTCAATTCCATCTGGGATTTGAGATTGAACAGCAGTGCCTGGTAGAGAAAGTCCCGCATCTCCGGTGACAGGTAGGACGTTGGCAGGTTGCGCAATACGTTGTTCAGCTTGCGGTACTGATTGTTCAGTTTGAGCAACTTGTCCCGGGTGACGGCCAGATTGCGATGGCGGGTCTGCATGATCAACATACCAACCACCATAAGGCTGATGAGGCCAACGGCTAGAATGGCTATGACTGTGGTGGTCGAAGCGCCCATGTCGTATCTCGTCTGGTGGTCTATTTAGTGTAATCCAAAAAAACGTAGGAAAACAAAGATTTGCTTGACAGAATTCATCCGCCTCCTTAAAGTCGCGCCCTCTCGTTATCGAGGGTCTCGACTCTCGTGGCGATTCAGGCGGACGCTCATCGATGTGAGCGCCACCTTTGTCCGGTCAGTCCCGTTCGTCTAGTGGCCTAGGACACCGCCCTTTCACGGCGGTAACAGGGGTTCGAGTCCCCTACGGGACGCCATCCTTCCGGCGTGCTAACGCTGTTTGTCTTTTCTGTTTTTACCCACCCACGATCGATAGCCGGTGAGCAACAGGTCCGAAATCATGATCAGGACGACCAGTGCCACAGCGCCGATCAACAAAGCTTCCATAATGGTTTCCAGTCGGTCTTGGCGTCAGTTTAGTCCGGGACGGGCATGTTCGTCATCCGGCGGGCCAAATCGACAGGGTCCGTTCGAACTGAGACAATAACAATCAGTTCACTCAGTTACAGGATGCTCGATGAAGCCGATTTACGCCTTTGGGGAATTGTTGATCGATGCCTTGCAGCAGGGCCAGACCACAGAAGACGGACTGGCCATTCCCGGTGCCCGTTTTTACCCGGGCGGCGCCCCCGCCAATGCCGCGGTCGCAGCCGCCAAGCTGGATGTGCCCACTTTCTTCATCGGTCAGATTGGTCGGGATGCGTTCGGCGCTTACCTCAAGCAAGCCCTCAACCATTACGGGGTCGATACGCGCTATCTGCGGTCCACCAATGCGCCAACCCCCATGGCGGTTGTCTCGCTGGACGAGCATGGCGAACGCAGCTTTCAGTTTTATCGCAACGGCACGGCCGACGTCATGCTGCCCGCCCACAAGCTGCCGCATCCGCGCGAATTCAAGCCGGGCATTGTGCATGTATGCTCCAATACCCTGACCGAGGAGCACATCCGTAACGTACACCTCGGTTTTGTCGACCGCTGTATCGACGCCGGCAATCGAATCAGTTTCGATGTCAACCTGCGCCGTAATCTTTGGCCGGACCAGACCAATTTCCACGAGCCGATCAAGCAAATGCTGACCCGGGCGGATGTGATCAAGGTCAGCCGCGATGAATTGGCCGAGCTGTGGGAGGTCGACGCCGAGGAAGCGCTGACCAACCTTGTCTTTTCACACCGTGCCCAGGCCATCTACATCACCGACGGGGCAAAACCCGTTGTCCTGCTGACCCGCGAGGGCCGTGAGGAACAGGCGGCGCCCCGGGTGGATGTGGTTGACACCACAGCCGCCGGTGACGCCTTTTCCGGGGCCATTCTGGCCAGCCTGAGCCGCGACGAGTCCGCCACGCCCGACTGGAAAGCCGCATTGTCTCTGGGCGTGCGCTGCGGTGCCTTTGCCGTGGGCCGCGCCGGTGCCTTTCCTTCATTGCCCGTCTGGACGGATGTCTCGGAATGACCCCGGGTTCCATTGCCGGGATGCATTGTTCGACTGAAAAAGGCTAACGTTAGCCAATCGGCACTTGGCGGCGGACAAAAACGCCGTTAGTCTGTTCGAACGAGTATCCCGACCTGGAATGGAGGCGTGATGGGAGCAGTGTACGATCCAGTGGCCATTGAGCATCCGTCCCATGACCCTGGCGCTGTATTGAAGTCGCACCGATTGACGATCAGGGATCATCAGGCCATTTACCACGAAGTCGTCCGCAGCCGTGGCCCCAGCGCCCATTTCTACGCGGCCAACGGCTTCCCCACCGCCTGCTACAGCCCCTTGCTGTCCATCCTGAAACATCATTTCTCGCTGACGTCGCTGGCCAATCGCGCACTCTGGCCCGATGCCGAACCGACGCCCGGTCTGCGCTGCCGCGACTACGCGGACGACCTGATTGCCTTCCTGGAGCACCGATATACCCAGCCGATCATCGGCATCGGTCATTCGATGGGGGCGACCACGACGCTGATGGCCGCTGCCAAGCGCCCCGAACTGTTTCGCCGTTTGATCCTGATCGAACCGGTCATCCAGTCCATGAAAGGGGAGTGGCTGACCCGGCTGATGCCTGCCAACGTAGCCCGACGATTCGAACCCATCCGGAGCGCCTTGACAGCCCGGGATCGGTGGGGCTCGCTGGAAGAGGCGCTAACCGACTTGCGCGACCGTCGCGCGTTTCGTCGTCTGGACGATGAGCCGCTGCGTATGCTGGCGCGAGGGCTGACCGAACCCGATGACGGCGGCGTTCGCCTGGCGTTCCCCCGGCAATGGGAGGTGCATAACTATCTGACGCTGGACGCGATATGGCGGGATCTCAGGTCGGTACGCATGCCGGTCCGAGTGATCCGGGGCAAACCCTCGATGTTTCTGTCGCCACAAGCCTGGGAGCGTCTGCGTCAGCGGATGCCGCAGTGGGAATTCCTGGAGGATGGGCACTACGGTCACCTGTTGCCGATGGAAGCGCCGGAGCGTACGGCCGAATTGATACAGGAACCGCCTTCGGTACGTCGAACCACCGATCCAATGCTGGAGGTGGAGCGCTGAGCAGCGGGCTTTCTCCGCAAATGTTGAATAAAACGCTCGCTGTGCGGTTCATTTCGTGATCATTATTCACAAATCTTTTCGTCGACGGGTGCTAAACAAGCCAACGTGGAATTGACACAATGGGTTACTTTGCAGAACTCCCAGTATAGGTGACCTTCGTGTTTCTCGATCCCTTTCATACCCGGCAGGATGGTCACATCCTGATCAGTGCCGAACAGGCCAGCGCCTTCGCCAAGGACATCGCCGGAGACTTCAATCCGATTCACAACCCGGACGCGCGTCGTTTTTGCGTGCCGGGCGATCTGTTGTTCGCGTTGGTGCTGAATCGCTACGGTCTTAGCGAGAAAATGTCCGTACGCTTTTCGGGCATGGTGGGTGCGAATGTGCCGCTGGTGTTTCCGAAAGTGGATGAAGGCGTCATCGATATCAAGGATACCGCCGACAAAGCCTATCTGCACCTCGAGCACAGCGGCGAAACCAGTCAGGACGCTGACCTGATCGAGAGCCTGACACGGGCCTATGTGGCGTTCTCCGGTCACAATTTCCCATTCATCATGGTGCCGCTCATGGAGAAGCATCAGGTGATGTTCAACCCCAAGCGGCCGATGGTGATCTACGAAAGCATGGCCTTCGAGCTGGACAGCCTGGACATAAAGCAGCCGACCCTGGAATTGGCGGATACCACGCTGGATGTGAAGGGCAAGCGGGGCGATGCCTTGTTCCGGTTCAATATCATGGCCGACGGGCAACTGGTCGGAACCGGTACCAAGAAGCTGATCGTCAGCGGGTTGATGCCCTACGATCCCGAAGCGATGGCGGCCCTGGTCGAAGAATTCAATCGCCTGAAGGAAGAACACAAGGCGAGTCGCTGACTGCTCCGGGTATTCCTCAGGGAATGCCCTCTCGAAACCCTCCGGGCGGACCTTTCCGAGTCCGCCGTTGCTCTTCTCAACCCTACCTTTCTTCCGGTGACGCACCATAACAGGTCTTTGTGCTGCGCATGAGTGTGCATTCAAAGCGTGGTGCACTGTAGTGGTGCGTTTTGACGCCCGAAATCCCTCCCCGGCCTGGCCAAATTCTTGCTCTATCCTCAGCGTGAGTATTCGAATCATCGCCGAACCCGAGGTGAACATGACCACCCGAACATCTTCTCTTGGAACACTCCCGGACAATGGGACGGGTGCGGTATGACTGACCGCTGGGCTGTACTGACCGATCTGGACGGCACTCTGCTGGACCATGACAGCTACGACTGGCATCCGGCCGAGCCGGCCCTGCAGCGATTGCGAGCACTGAACATCCCGGTGATTGCCGTAACCAGCAAAACGCGGGCGGAAATGGCGGATCTGCGGTTGTCGATTCCCGATCTCGCACTGGTCTTCGGTTGCGAGAACGGAGGCGTGGTGGTGGACCAGCGTTCCAAACCGGAACGGGTGGACGTGCTGGGCACTCCGACCGAAGCCCTGGTGTACTGTTTCGAGCGCATTCGCGCGGAGCAGGACGCCCCGGGGCTCGGTTTTCACGAAGTGTCGGACGCCCGGGTGGCGCAATGGACCGGTTTGCCTTTGGACCAGGCGGCGAAGGCGCGTCGTCGCGAGGCGTCGTTGCCGATCTACTGGCCGGAGGACGCACCCGGGAGGCAGTTCTTTATCGAGGCCGTGGAGCGGGCCGGTCTTCGGGTTCTGGCTGGTGGCCGGTTTCTGCATCTGGCGGGTTCGGCGGACAAGGGCACGGCCCTCGACCGGATTCGCCAACTGCTGGGCGACGGTCGGCCATTGAAGGTGATGGCCCTCGGTGACAGCGGCAACGACGACGCCCTGCTCGCGGCGGCGGATTGGGCGGTACGCCTGCCCCCGAAACACGGTCCGGCACGACCCGAACCGGTATCCAAGGCCATTCTGGCTTCACAACCCGGCCCTGTGGGCTGGAACGAGGCCGTCTTGCAGTGGTTGCAACGTATGCAGCCCGCACAGGAGACGCAATCATGAGCGATTTCTTTCAGAACGGCATCATCGCCAATTTGCACAATCTGGTCGACCGGCCGGTGGAGTCGATGGAGAAGGAACTGGTCGGGTTCTCTCACCACAATCCGATGGCGCTGGTTTTACCCTCACTGTACTCAGAGCTTGAACAACCGGCTTTGGAAAACATTGTTCAGGAGCTGATGCAGGTCCCTTACCTGTCCGACGTGGTGGTCGGACTGGACCGGGCCGACCGGGATCAGTTTCAGCATGCCCGCCGGTATTTCGGTAGACTGCCGCAGACGGTACGCATTCTGTGGAATGACGGACCGCGCCTGCAGGCGATCGACCGGTTGCTAGCCAGCAAGGGGCTGGCGCCGACCGAACTGGGTAAGGGGCGCAATGTCTGGTATTGCTACGGTTATATTCTGGCCGCGAACCGGGCCAAGGCGGTGGCGATGCACGATTGCGACATCAAGACCTACGACCGATCGCTGTTGGCTCGCCTGATTTATCCGGTGGCGAACCCGGCCTACCGCTACCAGTTCTGCAAGGGGTATTACGCGCGCATCGCCGACAACAAGATGAACGGGCGGGTATGCCGCCTGCTGGTCTCGCCCCTGTTGCGCGCGCTGAAAATGGTGAAGGGCGATAACGAGTTTCTGGAGTACATGAACTCTTTTCGGTACACCCTCTCCGGTGAGTTCAGTCTGCGCACCGATGTATTGCGTAACCTGCGCATACCCAGCGACTGGGGTCTGGAAGTCGGTGTTCTGGCCGAATTGCACCGCAATTACAATCCGCGCAGCCTGTGCCAGGTGAATGTGGCCGATGTTTATGACCACAAGCACCAGCCCTTGAGCCCGGAGGACGCCCGCAAAGGGCTGTCGAAGATGTCGCACGACATCAGCAAAGCCATTTTCCGCAAGCTGGCGACCCAGGGGCTGGTGTTCACCGAGGAGCATTTTCGCACCATCAAGGCCACCTATTTCCGCATCGCCCTCGATTACATCGAAACCTACTACAATGATGCCATCTTCAACGGTCTGACCCTCGACCGGCACGCCGAGGAAGAAGCGGTGGAGTTGTTCGCCCGGAATGTCATGGCCGCCGGTCAGGAGTTTCTGGAAAACCCGATGGCGACGCCCTTCATGCCCAGTTGGAGCCGGGTTCAGTCGGCCATTCCGGACATCCTGGAGCAGATCTTCGATGCCGTGGAGCTCGACAACCAGGATGGATGACGTCCGTACCGGCAAGTCAGTTGTGCCCGGTAGTTGAGATCGAAGGAGGTAGAATGTTCGTCGGACCGAAGAGTCCTGCTAGGCACTAATAAACCAAATCTCGGACTAGCCGCTATGGTGCCACAACCCGCACCGGCTACCGGGTAGACCTATTCGGGGTCGCCGTTAACCCATCCATGGGGGCTTGACGGCCGCCATCCAGGCGGCCGACATCCCCGAATAGGTCTACCCGGCATCCGGCGCTGGTCACCAGTGAACTTCGTGATTTGAGTAATAACAAAAGGGAAACCCCTATGACTACCTCGACCATCCAGACGCTGGGCGAATTCATCATTGCCCATCAAAAAGACTACCCCGAAGCCAGCGGCGAGCTGTCCGCACTGTTCTCGGCGATCAAGCTGGCCGCCAAGGTCATTCACCGGGAGATCAACAAGGCGGGCCTGGTCAATATCGCCGGCCTGTCCGGCGACGAAAATGTCCAGGGCGAACAGCAGATGAAACTGGACGTGTTGGCCAACGACACCTTCAAAGCAGCCCTGGCGGCCCGGGGTGTTGTGTGCGGCATCGCGTCGGAAGAGGAGGACCATTACGTCCTGCTCGACGACGGCCTCAACACGAACAGCAAATACATCGTGATGATGGACCCGGTGGACGGCTCATCGAACATCGACGTCAACGTCTCGGTGGGAACCATTTTCTCGGTTTATCGACGGCGTTCGCCGGTGGGTACCAAGGTGTCGGATGAGGATTTCTTCCAACCCGGAACCGAACAGGTGGCCGCCGGTTATGTCATTTACGGTTCGTCCACCATGCTGGTCTACTCCACCGGTCATGGTGTCAACGGCTTTACCTATGATCCGACGCTCGGTGTGTTTTGTCTGTCCCATCCGAACATGCAAACACCCGAACTGGGATTGATCTATTCGATCAACGAAGGCAACTATGTGCATTTTCCCGAAGGGGTGAAGAAGTACATCAAATACTGCCAGGTCGAAGACGATGCCTCGAACCGGCCCTACACTTCACGGTACATCGGTTCGCTGGTGTCGGACATCCACCGCAACCTGATCTACGGGGGGATCTACCTGTACCCGTCATCGGCGCGGTATCCGAACGGCAAGCTGCGCCTGTTGTACGAATGCAACCCGATCGCCTTTCTGGTGGAGCAGGCCGGTGGTCGTGCGATCTGCAAAGAGGGTCAGCGGGTCCTGGAACTCAAACCGACTTCGTTACACCAGCGCGTGCCCTTCTTCGCCGGATCGAAAGCCATGGTGGACGATCTGGAGCAATTTCTGTTCGACAATGCCGAACAGAGCGCCCAATAGCGCTGTGAGCCGCCCCGGAACAGGGGCGGACACACCAACTCGCCAGTATGTCGTCACTGTGTGACACCTTAATAAAACGTTACAAAAAAATACATTTATAACTGATTGATTTGCAACGACCAATAAAAACGCGCTGAAAACGGTCTCTGAATCGGGATGCATTTTGGTGTGGCTTGCTTATAATCCGCCGCCCTTCGAGGAGTCCCGCAGGCTCCTGGGATCCCGTAGCGGTTGCGTATCAGGGTAGGCCACGGATCCCGGTTTCAAGTTATTTCAGTGAGGTCGTTGTCGTTATGCAAGAACAAGTCAGTTATCACCGTCATCAGGGCCACCTCTGCCTGGCATCGAGCTTGATTCTGAATGAGCGCCCGTTACCCATTCGTTTCTTTTATAAAGAAGAAGCCCAGCACGCCAACGACACCGGCTTTCGATTTTACAGCGGCTTTGAAACCGACGATTTTCTGATGGAAGAGGACGCGGCCTGTGTTGCGCCGCTGGACTGCATGGAACGTCTGGACCCGAGTATCGTCGATCTGGTGCAGCGTTCGGAGGTCGGCAGTGTCTGGGAGCGGTTGCCCGACAGCAACGATTGGGTGCCGGTGTACGACTATGAAATTCCGGACTGAGCAATCATCAGTTTTTTAAACAAAAAAAAGGCCTGTTGATACAGGCCTTTTTTGTATGTGGTAAGCAAGGGCTTCCACACGGGTTCGTGAAGACTTACTTTTCCTGTATCAACCAAGGCTGCGAATACCAATAGAAGAAATCGCCGTCTCGCGCCTGGGCGGTGCAGTTGAAGCGATGCCGGCCTTCGCTCAGCGGGTCGGGTGCGGCGAGGCTGAACCGGCTTTCATTCTCCCACTCGGCGTCCTGCCAGTTGCCGTTGATGAAGCAGTTCAATGAGCGACTCATGTCATCCGGACGGGTCACTTCAATGGTCATCGATGGTGTCGGGTCATGGATCAGCATGTCCGGTACGGTATCGTAATTCACCGGCATGGGATGGCTGTTCAGCTTGGTCAGGAGTGTTTCCGGGTTGGCGTAAATGCCGGCTGCGGCGAAGCGGGGCAGGGCATGGAAATCGCTGCCGCTGTAAATGCCGCCGGAGTGCTGGGCGAAACCAATGTAGCCCTCGTCGGCCAGTAATTCCTTCAGCGCAGCGTTGTACTCACCGTAGGGGTAGGCGAACAGCTTGGGGATGTCGCCGGTCAACTCGCTTTCCAGGCGTTGCTGGGCGTGTTGGATGTTCTCGCGGACCGAGGTCAGCCAGGCGTCGTCCCGGGGGTGGTGTCGCACCAGATAGTCGTGGTCCCGGGTGTGATTGGCGATGGTCACGCCCCAGTCCTGCAGGGACTGAAGTTCATCCCAGGTCAGCATCTCATTGAAGCCCTGGTCGACCGGATCCGTCGCCACGAAGATGGTGAAGGGGTAGTCGAATTCCTTCAGCATCGGGAAGGCGTTGTCGTAGATATTGCCGTAGGCGTCGTCGAAGGTCAGCACCACGGCTTTCTCCGGCAGGTTGGCCGAGCCTTCCCCGCGCACCGCGGCGAGCGCTTCCTCGATCGATACGACCGAAAAGCCCTCATCGCGCAACAGGGTGAGGTGTTCGCGGAAACGCTCGGGGCTGATGGTGGTGCTGGCCGGTGTGTCCGTGGCCACGTGGTGATAGACCAGCACGTTGAAATGAGGTTGGGCCAGCGTTGCGCCGCTGGCCAGAATCGTGAGGAAGAGTGTCCACACCGACTTGATCATCAAACAGGCTCCTTTTCGGTTCCGGTGGCTACGGGCCGACTGTCGTCGTTGATCCACTCGCTCCAGGATCCGGCGTACAGCCGGGGTTGGCGATGTCCGGCCAGCGTCAGAGCGAGTATGTTGTGACAGGCGGTTACACCGGAGCCACAATAGCATACGAGGTTGCCGTCATCCGGCACGCTTTCAAAGCGTTGACGCAACGCCGGGGCCGACTTGAACCGTCCGGAATCGTCCAGGTTGGCCGTGAAGTCGGCGCACAGAGCACCGGGGATGTGTCCGGCTTTGTGGTCCATCGGTTCGGTCTCACCGCTGTAGCGTGGGCGGGCACGGGCATCCAGCAGGGTGTACCGGCCGGTGTTTCGTAGCAGTTGATCGGCGTCGACGATCCACTCGGTTGGGCACCGGACTTCGATGTCGCCATCAGCCGGCTCGGGCCCCGAGCCGCTTTCGACCGGACCGCCGGCGTCCAGCCAGGCTTGCCAGCCGCCGTCCAGAACCCGCACCCGGTCGAGCCCGGCCCAACGACACAACCACCAGGCCCGCCCGGCGATCATGGCGTTGGCGGCGTCATAAACGATGACCTCGGAATCCGCCCGGATGCCCCGGGCGCGCAATGTCGCTTGCAGTTGGGCGGGCTCGGGAAGGGGGTGGCGGCCGGTCTCGCCGGGAACGATGGAACCGGACAGATCCCGGTCGAGATGGGCATAAAAGGCACCGGGAATGTGGCCTTCGCGATAGTGCCGTTCGCCTTCGTCGGTATCGGCCAGGTTGAAGCGAGTGTCCAGCAGAATGGGCCGTTCGGCTCCGGTGTCGGACAGTCGATGCTTGAGCGCATCGGCGGAAATGAGCAGGTCGTCTCGATCGGACATGGGGTCGTCTCCCTGATGGGCGTCTGAATTGCACGCAGTCTAGCATGGGCTCGAATCCGAGCAGGTGCCGGGACGTCGTGTCCGGATGTCGGGAAGGTGCAAGGAATGGCTGGGCCGGCAGGATTCGAACCTGCGAATGACGGGATCAAAACCCGTTGCCTTACCACTTGGCGACGGCCCATTAGACGGGGAAAAACGAGATCAGCTTGTGGGGAGGCGAGAACGCTTCCACTGGGGAAAACTGGCTGGGCCGGCAGGATTCGAACCTGCGAATGACGGGATCAAAACCCGTTGCCTTACCACTTGGCGACGGCCCAAGAGAAGTGGTGGCTATGGCTGGACTTGAACCAGCGACTCCAGCATTATGAATGCTGTGCTCTAACCAACTGAGCTACATAGCCTCCGTAACGGCCGCGTATTATCCGTAAATTTCCGGGGGTGTCAACTAGGCCATTTAACTTTTTTCCAAAAAATTCAATGGCTTAGCGAATTACCAACGGAAGCCTCAAAGGCTTACGGGCTGCAATACGCCGACAGGGTGCGCATTTTGGCACGACGGCTGAAAAAAACAAGCTTTCCTGCTCCATCCCGCTTCGCTAGACTGTTTTCTTCCATTCACCGCAACAGAGGAGCCCCCATGACTTTGTGCTTGTGCCGTCTCGGCCGTGCACAGTGCCCCTCGGGTACTGCCCCGACGTCCTACTCCCGCTAAACGGACGTCGATTCGAGCCAGACACCTTTCTCGTACGGCGTCCTGAACCCTGTTTTTATTAGGACGTTGACATGAGCTTATTGCTTTCCCTGTCCCAGGTCTCCCTGACCGTGGGCATTAAACCCCTGTTCGCTGAAATAAACCTCGCCTTGAACACCGGTGACCGCATCGGACTGGTGGGCCACAACGGCTCCGGCAAGTCCTGTCTGTTGCGTCTGCTGGCCGGACAGCTCGAGCCCGACGGCGGCCACCGCCAGTGCCGTCGCAACCTGGTGGTGGCTCTGGTCGATCAATTCGTACCCGCCGAACTGATGGATACCACGCTGCTGGAGGCGGCCGAACTCGCGTTGCCGGAGGCCCGGCGCAGCATCGAAGCGTACAAGGCCGAGGCGGAATTGCACAAACTCGGCTTTACCCGGGATCAGTTCGAACAGCCGGTGAACCGTCTCAGCGGAGGCCAGCAGAATCTGTTGCTGATGGTTCGGGCCATTCTCACCGATCCGGATGTGCTATTGCTCGACGAACCCGGAAACCATATGGACATCCTGAGCCTGACCCGTCTGCGACAATGGCTCGGTGGCCTGAACCGGCCCTGGATCATGGTGTCTCACGACCGGTATCTGCTGAACGCGCTCTGCCGTCAGACCTGGGTGCTGCGCGATCAACGGATCTATGAGTTCGATCTGCCTTACGATGCCGCCCGCGAGGCCCTGAAGCATCAGGATGAGCAGGCCGAAGCCCGCCGCGCCCAGGAGGAAAAAGAAGTGGCCCGGATCGCGGCGTCGGCCAAGCGGTTGGCGCACTGGGGGCATACCTTCGACAACGAAGACTTGTCCCGCAAGGCCAAAAGCATGGAAAAGCGGGTCGAGCGACTCAAGGACGACTATACCTTCGTCAGCCAGGGCAGTGGCTTGTCGGTGTCGTTACCGGAAGAAGGGCTGACCGCCCGACAGGTGGTGGCTATGGAAGACCTGACGGTATGCATTCCCGGGACGGATCGTGAGTTGGTCCGATGCGAGTTCCTCAATGTGCGACCCGGCGACCGGGTGGCTCTGCTGGGGGTCAACGGTGTGGGCAAATCCACAACACTCGATCGTGTGATCGATGCCGTGGGCGTCGACAGTGGCCCGGTCCGCTGGAATCCACGGGCTCGACTGGGCTATTACGAACAACAGTTGGCGGAACTCGATCATCCCGTCAGTCGGTTCGACTGGTTGCGCGAGCGAGTCGACGGTTCGGACGAACCCATTCGCCAGACCCTGCTGTCCACCGGGGTTCCCTACGACCGCTTCGATCAGCCGGTCTGTGAGCTGAGCGGTGGTGAAAAAGCCCGCATGATGTTTGCGCTGTTTCGATTGCAGCAGCCCAACGTCCTGGTCCTGGACGAACCGACCAACCACATCGACCTGGAGGGCCGCGAGGAATTGATCGAGTCGTTGACGGGCAGCGACATCACCGTACTGATGACCAGTCACGATCGCACCTTTCTAGAACGAACCGCGACCCGGTGGTGGTGGATTTCCCGGGGGCGCATACACGAAGTGACCGGTCCCGATGAATTCTATCTCCAACTGGAACAGGGCGATCCGGAAACCTTCGACGACCGGGTGGATTCGAATTCGAAAACCGACCAACCGGTCCAACCGATCGGGGGTGAGGAAGACGCCCTCGAACGGATCGATCAACTGGAGCGATTGTTGACGGAAGATCGTGCCCGAAAACCCAAGCACCAGAAACCGGATCGGCAGAAACAATGGGAGCGCGAGTTGAATACATTGTGGTCCCGACTCGACGACCGTTGAATTGGAGGATCCTCCTGTTGTTCCCAGGGATGGGGCGCTGTGGAAATGGTTTACCCACCAGCTGGCTCGGGTTTTAGCACCGAAGGTGAATTTTAGGACGCGAGATTAGCCGCTCCCCAATCGCATACCTATTTGCGAGAACGCGACCCCTGGACTAACGTCAAAAAAGTCCGGGTTGCGGAAGTATTATCGGCAGGCCAGGGAAGGGCCGCGGTGTCGATAAATACAACCAGGCACTGAATACCGCTCGATCGGGTGGTGTATAAAAAGTGACCTTCGTAAAGGAGTAATCATGACCGTATCCAACCTCACTAAAGGATTGTTCGCCGTTTCGTTTATCCCTGTTACGTTGCTTTCTGCCTGCGGCACGGCCACTCGGGACACCGGGGAACCCCAGGCGATGACCTCCCAGATAGCCGCGTTCGATTGCAAAGCCGAATCGGACTGGTTTCCACAGAACCAGACACCGAAACCTCCCTTCGACGACTTCAAAGGCAACAGTAACTGTGCTTTTCATCAGTGGTCCTGGCAGGCGTTTCTGTGGTTGACCCAGAGTGTCGACGGAGAACCCCGATTTCTGTCGTTCGAGTCTCCGGCGGCTTTATATGGGGACAGCGATCTCGGTTCCGGGATTCTGCCGAGAATGACCAAATCGTCCCGGCCGGAACTCGTGGACGAGTTTCTCCAGGCGGGAACCGATGGCATCCTCACCGACCAGAACGGGCGCTCAGTCTATTATTCCCAGTACCTCGATTCGACCTTCGCTCAGTTCGTCACCGAGCACGACCTGACCGATCCCACCAAGCTGGCGAGTTTTAACCCGGACACACCCTTTCCAAACGGCGCCATGGAGCTGAAAGCCTCCTGGAAGATCGTGCAGCCGAACGAAGACACCAGTCGCTTCTTCACCATGCCCGCCACTGTCACCCTCTTGGCCAATCGAAGCGGCAAGATCGTCATCGACCCGGAAAAGACCGAAGAGGTGACCCTGGCGCTGGTGGGGTTGCACATCGCCGGTCGGGTCGAGGGCCATCCGGAAATGATCTGGGCAACGTTCGAGCACGACGAAAACGCGCCCAATGTACCGGCGGATGCGACTGCGGAAACCGTGGTATCCAAGGAGGACTGGACCTTCTACGAGGCCGGTACAACCTTCGGCGAGTGCAACCGGAACCCCAGCAATTCCGCCTCCCGAAAACTGGACGAGCGGACGCAGACACTGACGCCAGTCACCCAGGTGTGTCGGTTGTTCGAATTCGGCAACGATCCGAACGATGCGGTGAACGACCGGAAATCCATAGCAAAAAACGATTCCAACATCCATGACCTGAATCTTCAGGTGAAGCAGCAATTACGTACCGAGTCCAGTGTTTGGTCGAATTATTTCGAAGTAGGTGCCATCTGGTTTCTGAAAGGCAATGATTTCAAAGCCAACGAATCCCTGGCCGATGACGACTTCCTGACCGGCTCACTCAAACTCTCGAACGCGACCATCGAAACCTTCACCCAAACCCAAAGCACGATGAACAACTGTTTCCGTTGTCACAACACCAACCAGCGTTTCCCTCCCGAGGTGACGATGACCCCCCTGCCGGGGCTTGAAGTCGACATCAGTCACATTCTGGTGAACGGGTATTTCCGGTCGCAACAATAACGCGACTTAAACGCCATTCGTGTCAGTCAACGTTTGATCAACAGAGGCATTCATCATGAGTAATCCCATTTTTCGCGTTCATCCCGCTATCAATTTCGCCCGTGTGGGCAACAGTGAGGAGTATTACATAGCGCCCGAAACCGCCGCCGGCGATCTTCAGGGCGCCAGCGGCCTGATGGGCGGCTTGCCGATCAAGGCGGGTACCGAAGACACCGTTATCGAGGAATCCGACCTGCGCGATGGTCAGCAACGGCTCAAGCGTCAGGCGGCGCGGTTTCGGCTGTACCGATATGACCAGTCGAACGCCACCTATCCCTCGGGGGGCGGTCGGGAAGTCGCCATCGGCGATGTCATCGACGGCAAAACGGTCAAGGACATCGTCTGGATGGTGCACCTGGCCAACAAGAAAGCGAACAATTACGCCATCGCTTCCGAGGTCACGGAGGACGGCAAGACAGTCGCCGTCGAGGAGGGCATCAAAGCCTATGAAAACGGCGGGCATCCACCGGCCCGTAACCGGGAGGAATTCGGTTCGGATCTCGATACCACCGAACGGTTGAGCAAGCTTGTCATCGACCCCGGTCCTAGAACGATCGCCGCAGCGGACAGGGATCAGCCGCCGGTAGTACCGTTCAGTCGTCAGAGCGAACCGAGCTACGTGGACCGTCAGGGCCAGGTCCAGCAGGTGGCCGATTACCCGGTCAGCTTTCCGGACGATCACGGATTGCCGATGTTCAACCCCAATGGGTCTATCCGGACTCTGGGCGAACTGACGCTGGAAAAAGGCTCCGGACGCTTGCTGGTGCTGGGCGGCTATGGTCTGGCGGCCGGTTGGGACGAGAACGGCCAGGCTCCGCGGTTGAACGATGCCATCGACAACGACAACTGGTTCGACGATGTCTCGGACGGGCCGGTCAATGCCACCGTGGTGTTCGAGGACGGCAGCTGTGTCGAAGCCGTAGGCGGTTGGGTGATTACGACCGATCCGGCCTATGCACCGCAGACCCGCAATGTGGTGTCCGCCTGGGATGATGTCTTCAACACCTGGGTGGAGCAACTCGGGCTGGTTCCTGCGCTGTTCGCCAACGGACAATACAATCCGGATTACCTGCCGTCGTTCGACGACGACATCCTGCCGATCCTGCACGCGGCCATGCTGCAACAGTGGAACACCAATCTGCCCGACGCCGCCATTCAGGGGCATCGTTTCATGGGGCACATCACCGCCAGCGACGACCCGCAGCAGAAGATTCCGTCGTTCAGGAATCTGATCCGGGATCCGAACGACGAGAGTCAGTTCGAACAGGGGGGTAAATTGATGCCGCTGTCGCTGGGCGACGCCATGAAGAGTTTCCTCACGGTCAGCAAAACCCAGTACTTTATGCTGGATCAGTGGTACAACCGGCGCTTCAGTCGACAATCGGTCACCTATGGACCGGGGGAACGGTTGGATCGCGCGGTATTGCAGAACTGCCTGGGCGGTCGGTATTCGCCCGGCATTGAGGTGACCTTCATTGTCCGCGATGTCAATCTCTACCGGCAGGACTGGCAGGGCGCCACCGGCCCCTTCCGCATCAATCAGGCCCCGCTGGATTACAGCCAGGCCAAACGCGACAAACCCTTCCTGGGCGTTGGCTATATACCGTTGCGGCAAGCGGCCGTGCAGCCAGGCGACCTGTCGAAGTTCATGGCCTTGCCCTGGCATACGGACTACAACAGCTGCGCCACGCATACGCCGGACCCGAACCCGGCCGGGAATAATACCCTGTATTGGTCCTGGCCGGCGCAGCGGCCGGTGGCGGTCTATCCGGCCAGTCAGTGTTCCTACGATCGTTCAGCCGGACAGTGGAATCTGGGTGGGCAACTGTACAGCGTGCGCGGTGATGAAGGGCAGGGAACCCAAACCCCCTACCCGCAACAGCAGGGGCGTTTCCAATGCTATTTCGACTTCGTCGAAAACTGGCAGAAAGTCGGCTTCATCATTCAGGGGCTGCGGATACCGGACGGGAAAGGCGGCAACTACGGCGCCGACAAGTTCCTGGAGATCGCCAGCCTGTTTGAAAGCGAGGGTGACAGTGTTCCAGCCTGGCCGACGGCCTTCATGCCCGGCTATCAGCCACCGAAAAACTGTGGACCGGATTGATTGATGCGTATGACCGATACACCCATCGTCATCGTCGGAGGCGGCCCCGCTGGGGCCGCCACGGCGCTCTCACTAAAACGGTTGGGGTTTAACCGATTGACGGTCTTGTGCGATCAGGACGATCGGATCGACCCGAACGCCATCGGTGAAAGTCTGCCACCGGGTGCCCGTGCGGTATTGCGACGATTGGGTTTGGATGCCCTGCTGGACGGCGAGGCGCACCGGCCCTGCCCGGGAAGTTGGTCACTGTGGGGGCGTGATCAACCCGGTTTCAACGACTTTCTCTTGGACCCGAACGGTCGCGGTTACCACCTCGACCGATCCCGGTTCAACGAGCAATTGTTGGAAGCCCTGGCGAACGCCGATGTAGAGTTGATGCGACCCGCTCGCCTGACCTCGATCGCGCAAACACCCCTAGGATTCGGCCTGAGCGGGACCCGGAAGGGCCGACCGTTTCATCGGGAATTCCCCGTCATGGTTGACGCCTCGGGCGCTGCGGCCGCCGCTGTTCGTCGGCTGGGTGTAGCACGCAACGTCTACGATGACCTGATCGCCGTATGCGGGTTCGTGGATTGCTCGGATGCACTGGAGCGACCGGACCATACCCTGCTGGAAGGCGATACATCGGGTTGGTGGTATGGGGCCCGCCTGCCCGGGGATCGGTGCCTGCTCTCTTTCACCAGTGACTGGCGAACCGTGCGCGAGCGCGGAATCGATACAGCGGTCGGGTTTGTCGAAGCTTATCGGCGAACGCGTCTTCTGAGTCGGAACCTGCCTTGTCCGAAGCCGGAGGAGCTCGATCGCGTCATCAAACCTGCGCCGGTCGCCATCCTCAGTGGCGTCGCCGGCGTTGTCGAACAGGGCGTCTGGCTGGCCGTCGGAGACGCGGCCTGCAGTTTCGATCCGATCAGTTCCGCCGGCATCACCAAGGCGTTGGATCAGGGGCAGCGGGCCGCGAACGCCATTGACGCCTGGTGTCGAACCGGTCAATCAGGCGGTTTGCTCGATTATCAGTCCGGCGTGTTCTCCGAATTCAGCGAGCACATCAAACTGCGTCAACAGTACTATCTGGCCGAATACCGACACCGGGGTGGTGATTTTTGGCGGCGACGGATCGAGCCAACCCTGAGCGCCGCCGTTCCGTAACTCAGATTTGGAAATCCATAAAAGGCGAGTGCCGGGTTCCGGCACCAAAGACGACTAGTAACTGACCTGGGGCTGCGGACGGAAGAACCGATTCAACCCCTGGTCCAGCGATAGCAAACCGGGGCCGACCACCGCCAGCATGCCAAGAATGCTCATCCAGTAGTAGTGTTCGGTGGTGTTCGGGTACACGAACAGCTCGATCACCAATGTCATGCCAAGCAACCCGAGGGCGGCCAGTCGGCTGCCCAGTCCCAGCGCCAACATCACTGGAAAAGCCAGTTCGGCGATAACGGCCAGATACGCCGCCAGGGTGTGGGGCAGAATCGGTACGCTGTATTCGTACTGAAACAGGAAAAGCGTGCTGCTCCAGTCCGACAGTTTCAGCAGACCGGATTTAAAGAAAACCCAGGCGATGAACAGTCGCACCGCGAGCAGGGCCGGCGGTCGTAGCCATTGATCGATCAACAGAGCGAGATGGTTCAAGCGTTGCATCAGCGCGTCCATGGTGTGTCCTCATTCAGGTTGGCAAAACAGCCGTTGGTTGAAACAGTGGGATAAAAATGGGGTGAGTTGTTCGGCTCCCTCCAGGGCCATGGCCGATTCGATCGCCGGGCCGAACGCCAGTCCGCCTTCAATCGACCGCAGGCAATGAAGCGCCGCCGGTTCCAGTCGCTGGACCGTGACGCCCGATATCGTGCGTAGTACCAGCAAGGACGACGCACCGTCTTCCAGGCGCACCGTAAACTCTCCCTTGTGGTCCGGTCGCGACTGGCGCCAGAGCTCATCAATGGGGTAGGGCGATTGAATCAAAGCGACCGAAGGGTGCAGCGAGGCGTGCTGTGTCAGTAAATGATTGGGATCGTCCGGCATTACCAGCGGAGTACCGTCCGGCGCGTAATAAGCGCGATGATAAGCCCATTCCAAACGGGCAACATCGTCGACAAAGGCTTGTTCCGCCAAAGCGGGAAACGACGCCAATGCATCGGCGAAGGGCTCTCCGTAACGGTGCAAGTCTCCGCTGTGCGGAGGATGCGAGGTCAGGAAGCGCTGGCAAAAGCTGTTGAAAAACGCGTCGCCCACCAGAGCCTTTACAGCGGGAAACACATCGGCCAGGTACGACTTCAAACCCACGTTCACATTGTTGCGATAAATATTGAGGCGGTGTTTAAAAGCGGGTGCTATGGCATCCTCGATGGACGACGTTCCGGACAACAGATCATCAAGAAACCCCTCCTGATAGTCAGACAACGGCATCCGCTACCTCCTCCCGCATCCAGCGAGTCGCTTGATCGGCCTGATTGACCAGGGTGTCGAGCGAAGGGAAATCACTGTCCCACTCGATCAGCGTCGGACGTCGCCCGAAACGACGCAGGCATTCCAGGTACAAATCCCATACCTTCTCCGCAACCGGCTGGTTGTGACTGTCGATCAGGACCCGGTCCTCGTCCCGGACCTGTTCCACAAAACCGGCCAGATGAAATTGACCCACATAATCGCCCTTCAGGCGGTCCAAATAATCATGGGCATTGAGCCCAATGTTTTGACTGGATACATAGAGATTGTTCACATCCAACAAGATTCGACAGCCGGTTCGACGGGCTAACTCATTTAGAAAATCCGCTTCGTCCATATCGATGCGTTGAAAGGCCAGATAGTTGGACGGGTTTTCCACCAGAATGGCGCGATCCAACGCCTCCTGCATCCGTTCAACATGATCGCAAAACACCTGCAGCGCCTCGATTGTGTATGGCACCGGCAACAAATCCGGTACATGTCGATGCCGGTACCCGCTCCAGGCCAGGTGTTCCGACACCAGAACCGGGCGCACCTCATCCACCAGAGCTTTTAAATGCTGTAAGTGTTCCGGATCCAACCCATCGGCGCGACCCAGGGATAAACCCACCCCATGCAAACTGATCGGATAATGCTTCGCCAACGTCAGTAATTGGCGACGAGCCGGGCCGTCGCCGAAATAGTTTTCACTGTGCGCTTCCAGAAACCCCAGTGCGGGCATGTGTTCCAGCAACGGCTGAACATAGGGCGCACGCAAACCGATACCGGCCTGATTCATGATTCGAATCCCCATCGACAAACGCAAGAAAACCCGGCGGGCAAAGCCCGACCGGGTTCAAACCGACTTACATCGCCTCGGTGGAACCACCGACCAGCTTCTCGCACAGACCGGCCGGTACCAGTACCCACTCCTGGCTGTCACCATCCACGGAAGCCTGGCCCTGGCAGCTGTGACCATGCGCCTGGCAATCGTTATGGCCGGCCTTCACCACCCCATAACACTTTTCCATGTCGTCCTCGGCTGCGAGCGTATGGGTTGCCGCCAGAGACAAAGCACCAGCCAGAACGGAAGCCGCAGCCGCTTGAGATACGAGTTTCTTATTCATGAGTTGTTTCCTCTAATCATCATTGTCGTGTGTTGTGCCAAAGCGCCGGCTGAATGAACGGCGCCATAAAGCGGGCAATCAATGAGGCAGGCAAAGTTGAAAAAAGTTCTCTGGAAGTTTGAAAATTTTTCCCCGGTGACATCGAACGGTCATATTCGTGACATGTAAGTGACATTTTTGGTGGTTAGGGTTCCGGGATACAAATTAAGGCATGGACCAACCACAGGGACGAGCCTGCGCTGCCGGGGTGACCCATTCTGGGACGTTCGCAGCATGGATGCTGCGGTCGAGTCTACATGGATGTATTTACGACGACCCAGAATGGGTCACCCCGGCAGCGTGGGCGGACTCATGGCACTTTGGGGCGGTTGGTCATGAATGAGATTAGGAGCGTTATGGGTAACGGGTTTTGGTTGGCCGTCGGTCAAATGTTATCGATCTGTTTCTGGACCGTGAAATACCTGCCCTACGGTGGCTGGCGACGCCTGCCCAAACGAGCCCTGATGTTTGGCCTGGCCATACCGGTCTTTATGGTGCTGCAATGCATCCACTGGCTCGGCTTCGCCTTCGACGAACTCTTTTTTCGTCGCTACCGACACGTGGCTATCCGTCGTCCGATATTCATCTCCGGAATTCCTCGCAGTGGCACTACCCACCTGCATCGCGTACTGGCGCGTCATGATCGCCTGACCTCCATGCAAACCTGGGAATGTCTGCTCGCCCCCAGCATCAGTGAGCGTTACCTGTGGCGCTTTGTCGGCCGATTGTTCAGCCCCCTGGGACGCTGGCTCGGCACCGGCAAGCTGCCGTTCTTCAAGGACATGTCCGCCATTCACAGCCTGGGTCTGACCGAACCGGAAGAGGACTTTCTGACCTTGCTGCCCATCAACGCCTGCTTTCTGATGGTCGTACTGTTCCCCGAGGAAGCCTCGTTGTGGCGACTGGCCCGGTTCGATGCCGCCGTCCCGGCGAAAAGACGGCGCGCGGTCATGGCGTTCTATCGGCGCATGATCCAGAAACACCTGTATGTCCACGGCGCTGATCGACGCTACCTGTGCAAGAACCCCTCGTTCGCATCCTGGCTGGGCAGCCTGAAGGAGACCTTTCCCGACGCCGATTTCGCGCTCTGTACCCGACCCGCGCAAAAGACACTGCCTTCCCAGTTGAGCTCGCTCTATCCCGGCTGGCGGTTGTTTCATGGTGCGACCTTTACCCCAGCCTTTGAACAGCGCGTCGTTTCCATGCTGGCCGGTTACTACCGCGACGTCGAATTGTTCCAGATCGCCAACGAAGGCGTCGGCCGGGTCGAGATGAACGCCTTGACCCGCGACCTGGACGGCACCATCCGCACCTTGTTGACCCGACTGGAATTACCGCTGACGGCGAACTATGAGGCCGCGCTGGCCGAGGAAGTCTCGGCGGCTCAACGTTATCGCAGCCGACATACCTATCAACAACAGGCGTTCCGGGTGCGCTGGTCCGACGTGGCGCATCGCTTCGATCAAAACCGCGACGACTACCGAACCGGACCGGAGGTGGCATCATGACCGCTCAAAGTCGACTGGGACTGACCGAATCACTTTACGATGCCAGCCGTCGCAGCCGGGTGTTGATCGTCTCCGACGCCGCGCCCCACCGCAACGGGGTAGGGGCTTACTATCAGGACCTGATGCACTACCTGAGTCCCCGGGTCGAAGCCATCGACATCATCTCGCCCGAAATTGTCGACGGGGAATGGCAGGGCGGGTGGATGCTGCCGCTGCCGGGTGATCGCACCCAGAAATTCTGCATTCCGAATCTGATCGGTCTGCGTCGCCGCATCGAGTCGTTCGCACCGGACGTGGTGGTTATCCCCACACCCGGACCGTTCGGCGTGCTTGGTGCCCGTTACGCGGCCGGTGTCGGTGCCCGCGTCGTCGTTGGTTTTCACACCTGGTACGAGAAACTGACCGAGCTCTACTGGAACCGCGTGCAGGGATCGTTGACCCGGGGATTCTTCGAGGTCAGCAATCGCCTGATTTTTCGTTACGCCGATGTCGTCCTGGCCAACTCGGAAAGCATGGTCGATATCGCCCGACGCATCGGCGCCCCGCAAGCCGCCCTGATGGGCACACCGGTCAGTGCCCCCTTCCTGGAGCGGCCGGCCCCACGCGCGCCGACCCGGGTCGGTACCGTACTGTTTGCCGGCCGTCTGGCGGCGGAGAAGAACATCGACAGCATGATCCAGGCGGCGCGTGATCTCCCCGATGTCCGGTTTTCGATCGCCGGTGACGGGCCTTTGCGTGTCCAGGTGGAAGAGGCGGCCACTCAGTTACCGAACCTCCAATACATCGGTTGGTTGACGCGGGATGGTCTGATGGACGCCATCGACAGCCATGATCTGCTGATGTTACCCAGTCATGTGGAGAGTTTCGGCACCATCGCACTGGAAGCCATGGCCCGTCAGCGGCTGGTGGTGGTCAGCGCTCACTGTGGCATCGCCGATTGGCCGGACCTGGCCGAACACCTGACCGTCATCCCGGAACATGCCACCCTCGGTCAGGTGTTGAACGGGTTGAAAGCCCTGAGCGAATTCGAATTGAACGCCCGGGCGCGTCAGTGCCGTCAGGCGGTTCTGTCTCACAATGACTGGAACACCCGCCTCTGGTCGAGTTTTGTATCCGAGGCGCCGTGATGAGCCTGCTTCCCGCCATCATCAGTCTGCACGACGTCATGCCGCACACCCTGGACGAGACTGAAGAACTGCTGGCCGACTGGTTGACGGACATCCCGCCGGAGCGCGTCACGCTGCTGGTGGTGCCGGGGCTGAACTGGCAACCGGCCCAGCTTGACCGCTTGCGGGAATGGGAACGCCAGGGGTATGAACTCGCCGGCCATGGCTGGATCCACCACGTGCGTCGTGTAAAAACACTGTATCACTGCCTGCACAGCATCTTGATTTCCCGGCGGGCGGCAGAACATTTATCACTGTCCGAAAATGAACTGGTCACCCTGTTAAACGACAACTACCACTGGTTTCAACATCATGATTTCAAGACACCCGAACTCTATGTCCCGCCTGCCTGGGCAATGGGGCAGCTCGACACTGCGGCGCTCCAACGCCTTCCATTTCGTTACTACGAATCCACCCCGGGCCTGCTGGACAGCCAACAGAACCGCTTCCGACGACTCCCCCTGGCCGGATTCGAAGCCGACCGCCGCTGGCGAGGCCCCTGTTTACGCACCTGGAACGGAATCAACCGAGTCGTCGCTGCGCCACAGCGACCGATAAGACTGTCGATCCATCCCTTCGACCACCGCTATCACCTCGCACACTCGCTGAGACGGTGGCTGAGCCGGGTTCAGCCGATCGATTATCGCTCCCTGTTCGACAGTGCCGCCCCCGCATCCCGACCGGGGAACGCCACCGCTCTGTGACGGGCCGCCCGAATGCCGAAGCCGCCTCTATTGTTCCCGATCGTCTGCCGCTAAACTGTCGCGAATGTGCCTGATCGGCACCCGATTCCCGGGGCTAGTGGGCCTGGCCCGCTAGGTCCGGGTCTATTCTGTCCGCCATTCTAAGGAGAACAATATGGATTCATGGCTCAGTACCGCCATCACCTGGGGCGTTCCGCTGATCATCGTGATCTTTCTGGTATTGGTGTATAACCGGCTGGTCGCGTTGCGCAACCGATTCAAGAACGCCTTTTCCCAGATCGATGTCCAGTTGCAGCGGCGCCACGACCTGATCCCCAACCTGGTGGAATCGGCCAAGACCTACATGTCGCATGAGCGTGAAACCCTGGAAAATGTCATTTCCGCTCGCAATCAGGCCGTCGGTGCGCAGAAGGCCGCCGCCGCCGACCCGACCGACGGCTCCCTGGTCGAGAAGCTGAGCCAGGCCGAAGGCTTACTGACCGGTGCTCTGGGGCGCCTGTTCGCCGTCTCCGAAGACTATCCGGACCTGAAGGCCGACGGCACGATTCGCGATCTGATGGAAAGCCTGGAATCGACCGAGAATAAAGTCGCTTTCGCGCGTCAGGCCTACAACGATGCCGTGATGAACTACCAGACCTATAAAGAGTCGTTCCCGAACAACTTCATCGCCAACGTCACCGGCTTCAAGAACGCCGCCCTGTTCGAACTGGAGAATCCGGAAGCCCGCCAGGCTCCCAAAGTGCAGTTCTGAGTGAGGCGAGCGAATGGACTTTTTCGAACATCAGGACCGGGCCCGGCGTAAATCCGGGCAGTTGGTTCTTTTCTTCCTGATCGGTGTCGGCGTCACCGTCCTGCTGGTCAATTTGCTGGGGTACGCCCTGTATTGGGGGTTTATCCGCTACCTGGGTGTGCAAACGGATGGGTCGCTCGGGGCCTGGTTGACCAGCGACTACAGCTGGCAGCTCAGTCTCGCCGCCTTACTGGTCATCGCCGTCGGTTCGCTGACCGCCTATCTGCAATTGCGCCAGGGCGGACAGGTCGTCGCGCGCTGGGCCGGCGCCCAACCGGTCGATTACGACACCGGCGATGCCGGGCGGCGGCGCTTCATTAATGTCGTCGAAGAAATGTCCATTGCCTCCGGTACGCCGGTGCCCAGCCTCTACGTCATGCCGAACGAGGCGTCCATCAATGCGTTCGTCGCCAGTTATCAACCGGACCAGGCCATTCTGGTGGTCTCCCAGGGCGCACTCGATCATCTCGACCGGGATGAGCTCCAGGGCGTTATCGGCCACGAATACAGCCACATCCTGAACGGCGACATGCGACTGAACATCCGTCTGATGGCCGTGCTGGCCGGCCTGATTCAAATCGGCCAACTGGGTCAGTGGCTCGTCGGCTGGCGTACGCATTCCTACCGGTCCAGTCGTCGTGAGGACTTCGCCATTCCCTTGCTCGGGCTCGGTCTGCTTGCCATCGGCTATGTCGGCGTGCTGACCGGCCGCATCATCAAAGCCGCTGTATCCCGGCAACGCGAGTATCTGGCCGACGCCAGCTCGGTCCAGTTCACACGCAACCCGGACGGCATCGCCGGCGCGCTGTACAAGATACGCGAACACGCCACCGGCGCCCTGCTCATGCACCGTCACGCCGAAGACATGTCTCATTTCTGCTTTGGCGAAGCGGTCAGCCTGTCTCAAAGACTGGCGACCCACCCGCCGCTGGACGACCGCATCAAACGTGTGAACCCGACGTTTCTGGCCAGAGCCAAGCACCGAAGCCGTCAAAGCGAGAGCGCCGACGATGCCATCGCCCGGTCGCAACCGGACGCCTTCGAATCCGTCATGGGCGGTGCCGCCGTCATGGGGCTCGCGGGCCAGGTCACGCCGGGCCACCTCGACTACGCCCGTCAGCTCTACAAACACATTCCCGAGCAGGTCCGTGCCGCCGTTCACCAGTCGGCCGGCGCCCGAGCCTTCTGCTACACCCAGGTTATGCTCGCCAGCCCCGGCCACGAGCAACCCATACTCGACCGTCTCAAGCGCGAAGACGCCGACAGCCTGGACAGCCTCAAACGCCTCTGGCCATTCGCCAAAAAGCTCGACGCCCAGCTGCGCCTGCCGATTCTCGATATGGCCATCCCCGTCCTGAAGCGCTACAGCGAACCCGATCGCCTCGTCTTCCTCGACCGGATCGAGCGCCTCATCCTGGCCGACAACCAGACGCGACTCCCCGAATGGATCCTCGCCGCCCAACTGCGCCACCACCTGCAGCCGGGTCGGGAAAAAGCCCCGGGCCGTAGCCGGGCTTTCAAGCACGCCGGCCCGGCCGTCGTCACACTGCTGTCTGCGCTTGTCTACCAGAACCGGCAGCCGGAACAGGCCGAAGCCGTGTACGAGCGCGTAATCGCACCGTTCGACTTCCCGGACAAGACACTCAAAAGCCCCGATCAGGCCGGTTTCCGGGCGGTGACCGATGCCCTGGAGGATTTGCAGGACATCGCCTTCTTCTGGCGCAAGTCGGTGCTGCAGGCCTGCGTGGACATCATTCAGGCCGATGGCGCCGTGCATCAGGATGAGTATGAGTTGATTCGGACGGTGTCGGATTGTCTCGGCTGTCCGATGCCGCCTTTGGTTGAGCGGGAATGGACGCGTGATGGAGTTGCATGAGGCGGGGTTGGCATGTCGGATGACGCTGTCGCTCTTCCGACCTACGATTGAACCTTGGGTGAGTGAGTGGGGGCTGCCAAAGTTAGTGTGCGGTTCCATTTCACTTCTGGTGGGCGGTGCCCACCCTACGGAAGAGAAGTAATCTCGGTAGCAAGCGCCGGGTGAGAGGGATGCTCCTGCGGGGATGTCGGCCGCCAGGATGGCGGCCGTCAAGCCCCCATGGACGGGTTCACGGCGACCCCGCAGGAGCATCCCTCTCACGCGGCGTGGACCATTGGCACAAAAACCGACCCAGCCAAGTCGGACCATTGGCACCAAACAGTCCCTGGAACTTGATAAACCGCCGTCAGTTCTATACTATCCGCGCCCTCCCGGCCTGAACCAGGCAGGGGACCGTACGCCTGTCGGAACCGTCAGGCACTGATTCACTCCTTACCTTACCGCGCCCGCATCGTGGGAGGTTGCCAAACCGCAAGGAGAAACCATGCGTCATTACGAGATCGTTCTGCTGGTCCACCCCGACCAGTCCGAGCAGGTACCGGCCATGATCGACCGCTATACCTCGATCGTCACCGAAAAAGGTGGTCAGGTACACCGCGAGGAAGACTGGGGCCGTCGCCAGCTGGCTTACCCCATCCTCAATGCTCACAAGGCTCACTACGTCCTGCTGAACATCGAAGCTGACAACGACATCATCGAAGACCTCAAGAGCACCTTCCGTTTCAACGACGCCATCATTCGTAACATGATCATGCGTCGTAAGGATGCCGTGACCGAGGCCTCCCCGATGATGAAGAGTGTTGAAGCCAAAAAGGCCAAAGAAGAAGCTCAAGCCGCCGCAGCTCGCGCTCGCGCCGAAGAGAGCAAGCCTGAAACCGCTGAAAACACCGACGAAGCCTAATCCAGAGGAGCATTGAACATGGCCCGTTTTTTCCGTCGCCGTAAGTTCTGCCGGTTCACCGCAGAAGGCATCAAGGAAATCGATTACAAAGATGTGGACCTGCTGAAAGGCTACATCACCGAAACTGGCAAGATTGTACCCAGCCGTATCACCGGTACTCGCGCACGTTATCAGCGTCAGCTGTCTTCCGCGATCAAGCGTGCTCGCTACCTTGCCTTGTTGCCCTACACTGACAGCCATCAATAAGCCATCGGAGTAGGGGAGGGCCCGGCATGCTAGGGTTGGCACGTTTCGCCATGAAAAGCCCGCTCAATGTCGGAGTTCTCGCTGCAGGTTTTGCCGCGCTGCCGCTGCTTTATGCCATCAGCGCGGCCCTGGTGGGTTTGGTCACGCTGCGTCGTGGCACCACCGCAGGCACACAGACCCTGGTCTGGAGCCTCGCCGGCGCCCTGATCGCCTGGCGTACAACGGGGATAATACTGCCCCTGCTGGTTCTGCCGATCACCGCCATTCTGGCCATCGTGCTCAGAAGGGTGCAGGACTGGCACCTGACATTGCTGTTCGCCGCCGTGCTGGGCCTGGCGTTGGCTGTCTTCGGACAGCTCACCATGGCCGACCGCTTCGCCGCCGTCGTCACCCAGATCCAGACGGTGATGCTCGGCAGCGAGTCGCAACCCGGCTGGAAGGTGCTGGAAGGCATCAAGGACCAGGGGGCCTATCTGATCATGGCCGCCGAAGTCTTCGAAGCCTTGTTGTGCCTGATGCTGGCGCGTTACTGGCAGGCGGGGTTGTACAACCCGGGTGGTTTCGGGGCCGAGTTTCGCGCCCTGCGCTACTCGGGGCGGTTGTTGGTCGGCTGGGTCGTATTCCTGGCGCTGACCCTGGTGGTGAAACCTGCAGCCACTTTGTTGCTGCTGATGCCATTGATTTTCGCCGGTGTGGCGTTGGTCCATGGCGTGGTGGCACGAGCAAAATTGGGAGGGCAGTGGCTGGTGGCCTTTTATCTGGGCACCGTCCTGTTCAATCAGTTCTTTTTACCGTTACTGGTCCTGGCGGCCGTGACAGACGGGGTTTTCGATTATCGAGCCCAGCTGGACCGACGCAGCGACCGGGATGACGAATGAGGTAAGCGAGATGGAAGTTATCCTGCTTGAGAAAGTTGGCAAGATGGGTGTCCTGGGTGACACCGTCGCCGTTAAAGGTGGCTATGCCCGCAACTACCTGATCCCTCAGGGCAAAGCGGTTCCGGCCAGCAAAGAAAACGTCAAGGTGTTCGAAGAGCGCCGTGCCGAGCTCGAGAAAGCCGAGCAAGAAAAGCTGAAGGCCGCTCAGGAGCGCGCCGACAAGCTGGCCGAAATCGAATTGACCGTTGCCGCCAATGCCGGCGACGAAGGCAAGCTGTTCGGTTCCATCGGCCCGCGTGACGTCGCCGACCTGATCACCGCCGCCGGCGTTGAAGTCGAGAAGGCCGAAGTCAAAATGCCGGAAGGCCCGATCCGCAACACCGGCGAATACAACATCGCCGTTCAGTTGCACCCGGACGTCGAATCCGAAGTCCACATCATCGTGGTACCGGAAGCCTAAGGCACGCCCGCAGGCATGGGCCTCCCCATGCCTCCTCCGGGTCGGGTTTCGTTCTATCGGACGGAACCCGACCGGTTTTCCTCTCTCCCATTTTCCGCCCCAAACGGCTACCATAGCCGGCTCACTTTTCCACGCTGTAACACCCTATGACCGACGCCCTCGAAGACGATCTGTTTTCCGGCAGCGACGACCTGGCCAAGCTGAAAACACCGCCGCACTCCCTGGAAGCGGAGCAGTCCGTGCTGGGCGCTCTGATGATCGACAACAGCCAGTGGGACAACGTCTCCGAAATCCTGATGCCGGACGACTTTTACCGGAACGAACACCGTCAGGTCTTCCGGATGATGATGCGACTGGCCGAAGAAACCCAGCCGCTGGACGTCATCACCCTGGGCGAGTTGCTGGAGCAGGAGAAGCAGCTCGAAGCCGTCGGCGGCATGAGCTACCTGAACGACCTGGCCGAGAACACGCCGTCGATCGGCAACCTGGTTGCCTACGCCAAGATCGTCCAGGAGCGGTCGGTTCTGCGACGGTTGATCTCCGTTGCCAACGACATCGCCGGCAAGGCCTACGACCCGCGCGGACTGGACGCCGAGACCATCCTCGACGACGCCGAGCGTCAGGTGTTCCAGATCGCCGAGGAACGGCCCAACCAGGGCGGCCTGATACATGTGAATCCCCTGGTCGAGAAGGCCATTCAGCGCATCGACGACCTCTACCATTCCGACAGCGACATCACCGGTGTCTCCACCGGCTTCGCCGACCTGGATGGCATGACGACGGGGATGCAAAGCGGTGACCTGCTCATCGTCGCCGCTCGTCCGTCCATGGGTAAGACCACCTTCGCCATGAACCTGGTCGAGGAAGCCGCGCTCAATCAGGACAAATCGGTCGTGGTGTTCAGCCTCGAGATGCCCGCGGACCAGATCATTACCCGTTCCATGGCCTCGTTGGGGCGCATCGACATGGGCCGGGTCAAGACCGGTAAGCTGCACGAAGACGACTTTCCCAAGCTGACCAAGGCTGTCAATCTGCTCAAGGACCGCAAGCTGTTCATCGACGATACGCCCGGCATCAGCCCGACCGAAATGCGCAGTCGCCTGCGCCGCTTGGTGCGCGAACACGGCGACGTCGGCCTGATCATGGTCGACTACCTGCAGTTGATGAAGATCAAGGGCTTCACCGAAGGCCGGACCAACGAAATTTCGGAAATCTCGCGCTCGCTGAAAGCCATCGCCAAGGAATTCGAATGCCCCATGGTCGCGCTCTCGCAGCTTAACCGGAGTCTGGAACAACGCCCGAACAAGCGACCGGTCAACTCCGACCTGCGGGAATCCGGCGCGATCGAGCAGGATGCCGACGTCATCCTCTTCATCTACCGGGACGAGGTCTACAACGAGGATTCGAAAGACAAGGGCACCGCCGAGATCATCATCGGTAAGCAACGGAACGGCCCCATCGGTACCTGTCGCCTGGCGTTCATCGGCAAGCACAGCCGCTTTGAAAACCTGGCGCCGGATCAATACGGAGACTGGCAGGAAGAATGAGCCGCGGTACCCGAGCCCTGATCGACGCCGGCGCACTCCGCGCCAACCTGGAGCGTGTCCGCACGCTGGCCCCGAACAGCCGCGTCTGGGCGGTGGTCAAAGCCGATGGCTACGGTCACGGCGCCGTCAACGTCGCCCTGGCACTGAGCGATGCCGACGGTTTCGCCGTCGCCACGCTGGCCGAAGCCCAATGCCTGCGCGATGCCGGCATCGAGCACCCCATACTGCTGTTGGAAGGCACCATCGATCTCGAACAAGCCCGTCAGGCCATTGCGTTGCGGTGCGACACCGTTGTGCACCAGACCGAGCAGTTGGCGCACCTGGAGCAACTGGCGGACGAACGCCACGAGCAACGGCTCTGGCTCAAGGTCGATACCGGCATGCACCGTCTCGGCGTCGCTCCCGAAGCCGCACCGGACTACCTGGAGCGCCTGCGCGCCCTCGGCCCCCGTCACCCGGTCGGCCTGATGACTCACTTCGCCAGCGCCGATGAGGCCGACCCGACACCGACCGAGCAGCAAATCAAGGTATTCGAAAGCTGCGAACCCGGCGAAGTGCCGGCCTGTCTGGCCAACTCCGCCGGCGTCATGGCCTGGCCGCGTAGCCACCGTGACTGGGTTCGCCCCGGCATCATGCTCTACGGGGCTTCCCCCGGCTTCGACAAGACCGGTCTGGATTTGGGTCTGAAACCGGCCATGACGCTGACCGCCCCGGTCATCGCCGTTCGCGAGATCCCGGCGGGTGACCGGGTCGGTTATGGCGGCCGTTGGCAAGCCCGGAGACCCAGCCGCATCGCCACTCTGGCCATTGGCTATGGCGACGGCTACCCCCGCCACGCCCCGGACGGCACCCCCGTCTGGTTACACGGTCGCCGTGTACCTCTGGTCGGCAAGGTGTCGATGGACATGATCACCATCGACGTCACCGACCTCGACCGCATCGAGATCGGCGAGGACGCCGAACTCTGGGGTGCACACCTCAGTGTCGACGAAGTCGCCACACACATCGGCACCGTCGGCTACGAACTCCTCACCCGGGTCTCCCCCCGCGTCGAAAAACGCCTTCTCCTCTGAAGCTCGTTGCCTCTGGATTCTATAGTGCCTCCGCCTTGGCGACTGGGTTGGTTTTGATGTAAGTGGTCCGTGCCGATGGCATGGGGATGCTTCCTCGGGGCCGCCATAAACCCGTCCATGGGGGCTAGGCGGCAGCCATCCATGGCTGCCGACTTCCCCGAGTAAGCATCCCCAAGCCACCGGCACTCGCTATTGTGCCCAATTAAAACCTCCCACTTAGATGGTCAGAAGGTTTCAATCTGTAGGATCGTGCATTTAAATCGGATTTATTTGAATAAATTGTCGCGATAGCGAGTGCCAGGCGTCGGGGTAGGCTCCATCGGGGAAGTCGGCAGCAAGGATGCTGCCGTCTAGCTTACATGGATGTATTCACAGCGACCCCGAGGGAGCCTACCCCGACGCCTAGCGCGGACCACAGGCGCAATCCTATACCCAGGCACCAAGGCCGTGCCACTTAACTCTCCCAAAGCATGCAGGACGCCAACATACTCGGGAAATGAATTTCACAATCGCGACCCGGGGTTGTGAATTGGCGAACTGGAGTCGGGAATGCTTGCATGATGCTTCAGGATCGGCATAGTAATAGGAATCTCGATATGCATCCCCAATGCGTTGGCGCGTAACCAAAACAACAGAAACAAACACACACGCCAAAAAAGAGGAGTACCGGTACCCCGTACCGTAATAACCATTATGTTAGCCCGTTGCCGCGGCCATTTTTTGGCCTTCAACTACAAAGCCTTCTATCTCAGTGAGTGGTTCGACGAATAGCCACCGCCCCTCCTTTGCTCTGAAAAAATACATTCATTAATCGAGCTCGCGTGCACATCCCCGATCGTGCGCGACAGGAGAGGTTTGTCTTATGAAACTCGAATTTCCCCATGCCCGCTGGTTGGCCGGCCTGATGGCGGCTGCTGTTCTGACTGGCTGCAACCTGGACAACAACAAAGACGACGACAAGAACGACGATGACAACGACCAGGGCGGAGGCGGCCAGGCCGAAGTCTGGGAATCGCGCGGAACGCTGATGCTGGCGGGCGGTCACCTGACGTTGTGTTCCTCCATGGCCCAGTCCTATTGCAACGACTGGGACACTTACCGCAGTACCGAATTGGCGCATCTGAGCGACGATGAAATCCGCGTGCCCGTCATCGAAGGGGTGGTACTTTCCGATGCCAAAATCAACGATGTACTGTCCGATCCGGCCTGGGACACAAACACCGTCTACGCGGAAGCGGCGGACGCCATCCTGACCTATCTGCAAAGCCAGCAAGAGCTCTACACCAGTTGGGACGACTTCCGCTCAGCCTTCATTGCCGTTCCCGCCAGCGAAGTGAACGTGACGGACGGCGACGGTAACGACCTGGACGGCAATACCATCTGGTTCAACGCGTCCGATGCGCAATGGTCCACGTTCGACCGCCTGAAAGAAGTCGATGATACCTTCCAGTACACCGTCACACAGGCCAAGGTCGATGCGGCCATGGCGCTGACCGATGTGGTGGCCCTGGAGGCCGAACTGAAAACAGCCCTGTCGACAGCGCTGGATGAACAGGTCTTCGACGATCCCGTTTTACAGCTTGAATTCATCGACTATTTCGGTGACATCAACGTGGTCGATGCCACTGTCAATGGCTGGAAGCTCTACAAGAAATGGCTGTCCGACGCTGAGTACTTTTTCATGTTGGATACGCTCGATCCTGAGGACGATGGTACTCACGTCATCAATGCTGCCAACATTTCCACGATCGAAAATGACTCGACGGTGGCCTGGGACGAGCAGAACCGGTCCGACCTGGTGACCGTCCTGCAACACCTGCTCGACGAAGCCGGCGAGGACATCACCTACGCCACCCGGGACGACTTCAAGGCCGCCTTTACCGATGTTTATCTGGATGGTGACGGCAACGCCCTGAACCCGACCTACACACTGGGCAGCGACGCCTGGGACGCACTCGAAACCAGTCTGCAATACCAGATCCTGCGTGAACTGGTGAATCCGTTGACCGACTACGAGCGCCCCCTTGAACGCATCGCACTGGAAGAATCGACCAGCCAGGACGCCATCGACGTCATCAAGGCCGTGGTCGAGAAAGCCAAGGGCGATTCCGATGAAGCCCCGACTATCCTGGTCATGACCTCATCCTCCAACGACAGCTACGACGCCGTCGACTTCTACACCGACATCTTCAACCAGGCTGGCGCCAACGCCCAGTGGTTGCCCGTCGACCGCGCCTTCCAGGACGCCCAGGCCAGCGGTCGCTGCGATCTGCTGCCGATCTACCACGGCCTCTACGCCAACCACCCGCACCTCGATGCCCTTTACCCGGACCATGCCCAGGCGCACCAGAACGCCTGTGAAAACCCGGCCTCCGTGCTCAGTATGATCGAAGACGCCGACGCCCTGTTCATCAACGGTGGCGGTCAGCGCCGTTCGCTCGACGCCCTCATGCCCGAAGTCTCCGCAGGTGTGCGTGAAGACAGCGACGCCATGGCCCTGATCCGTCAGCGCTTCAACGACGGCGACCTCATCGTCGGCGGCACCTCCGCCGGTACCGCCGTCCAGGGTGGTGGTTCGCTCAATGATGACGGCTTCACCATCCCCATGATCGACGGCGGCACCGCCCACGACGTCCTCGTCGACGGCTACGACAGCGGCATCGCCGTCTTCGAAGGCGGCCTCGGCCTGTTCGACTACGGCATCACCGACACCCACTTCTCCGAGCGCGCCCGCGAAACCCGACTGGTCAAACTCGCCCAGCAAACCGGCGTCCGCTTCGGTTTCGGCGTCGACGAAACCACCGCCCTCATCGTCGAACGCCAGGAAAACACCGCCGGCGTCGAACGCGCCCGCATGAACGTCATCGGCGCTGGCGGCGTCTACATCACCGACCTCGGCGATGCCACCCAAACCTCCGCCGACGGCCAGCCGCTCGCCATCGAAGGCGTCGTCACCCACTTCCTCACCCACGGTGATGGTGCCACCTTCACCCCGCACGACGGTGAATTCGACTTCGACCTCGCCGATGGCAAAACGGAAATCTCCGTGGACACCGGCGTCGCCACCGTCACCAACGACGACGTCATCTACGAAGACAACTACCGTCAGATGGCCACGACCATGGTGGCCAACGGCGCTGCGGATGCCACCGGCACCAGCTACGAAAACGACCCCACCTATGAGGTCAACCTGAGCCGGACTGGTGACTCGGTCGGATATGCTGACACCAGCGGACGGGTCTCCTACATCCACTTCCAATTGGATTTAAGCCCTCAAAACTGATCGAAATACATCGATCTGACCTTGAAAAGCCGGCAAATGCCGGCTTTTTTGTTGATGGGATGTTTTGTTGCCAGGGAAGATTTTGGTGGGCGATGCCCACCCTACGGAATCATCACGGCGGATGACGCCTACGGCTCTTCCGCCCTACGGTGTGACCGATCTGGCAAGAGCCGTGTCTTTCGGAATGGAAATGATCCAGTGACACGAATGCGAGCGCGAGAGGAGGGGGTGGCCCTGTTCGGGGATGTGCGAGGCATGGATGCCGAGGTCAAGCCTCCATGGACGGATTCACGGCGACCCCGAACAGGGCCACCCCCTCCTCTGAAGCGGACCCGGCCACAGTATCATGCGAGCCATTTCCCCTTGATTTCCCACTGATCAATAAAACGTCTATAAGCCAAATGGATGAGTGGGTTATTGGGTTTTATTCAAGACATTTATAACAAAATCCGTATAATGCCCCGCGATCTGCTCTCCAATTGACGATCCCGGTTAGCGAACACTCGCTTGAAACCGACCGCCGGAGACGCGATCCCGATTTTCGGCAGGCGCCCAGGGTCCACAAGACCGAGGCGTTTACCAGACCGCTTTCAAATCAAACGGGCGAAGATCGCAATGACCGCAACAACCGCAGATGTAGTGCTAGTTGGGGCCGGTGCCATGAGCGCCACCCTGGGAATGCTGCTCAAGCAGCTCGATCCCTCCCTCAAAATCATCATGCTCGAAAAGCAGGACAGCGTCGCACAGGAAAGCACCGACGGCTGGAACAACGCCGGCACCGGACACGCCGCCTACTGCGAGCTCAACTACACGCCGGTCAAGGCCGACGGCAGTATCGACACCACCAAGGCGTTCAACATCAACTCCGCCTTCGAAGTCAGCCTCCAGTTCTGGTCCTACCTGGTCGAAGAAGGCTCCATGCCCGAGCCGGACCGCTTCATCAATCGGGCGCCGCACAAAAGCTTCGTCTGGGGCGACAAAAACGTAGCCTTCCTGAAAAAGCGCTATGAAACACTCAAAGCCCACCACCTGTTCGCCGACATGGAATACACCGAAGACCGGGATACCCTGCGTCAATGGATGCCCCTGGTCATGCAGAACCGCGACCCCAGCGAAAAAGTCGCCGGCACTCGGGTTCCGTACGGCACCGACGTCGATTTCGGCGGCCTGACCCGTCACCTGGTCGGAAATCTGCAAAAACAAGACGGTTTCGACCTCAAGCTCAAACACGAGGTCAAAGATCTTTATCACAAAGCCAATGGACGATGGGCCATCACTGCGAAAGATCTTGATACAGGCGAAGTCAAATCCATCGATGCTGGTTTTGTATTCCTCGGTGCGGGTGGTGGCGCGCTGCCCTTGTTGCAAAAATCCGGCGTTCCCGAAGGGTACGGCTACGGCGGTTTCCCGGTCAGCGGCCAATGGCTGGTGTGTCGCAAACCCGAAGTCGTCGAACAGCACCACGCCAAGGTCTACGGCAAAGCCCCGCTCGGCGCACCGCCGATGTCCGTCCCGCACCTGGACACCCGCATCATCAACGGTAAAAAAGCCCTGCTGTTCGGACCCTTCGCCGGCTTCACCACCAAGTTCCTCAAGCAAGGATCCTTCCTCGATCTGGTCAAATCCGTCCGTCCGAACAACCTCAAACCCATGCTGTGCGCCGGGATGGCCAACATGGATCTGACGCGCTACCTGATCAGCGAAGTCATGCAGTCCCACAAGTCCCGCGTCGACGCTTTGCGCAAGTTCTACCCCGACGCGCGCGAGGAGGACTGGGAACTGGCCATCGCCGGTCAGCGAGTGCAAATCATCAAGAAAGACCCGAAAAAGGGCGGCAAGCTGGAATTCGGCACCGAGGTCATCGCCACCGAAGACGGCTCACTGGCCGCGTTGCTGGGTGCCTCTCCAGGCGCCTCTACCGCGGTCCAGACGATGATCAACATCGTGGAAGACTGCTTCCCGGAGCGGATGGCGACGCCGGAATGGCAGGAAAAGATGAAAGCCATGGTCCCGTCCTACGGTCAGTCCCTGATCGAAGACGCCGACCTGCTTAAATCCGTCCGCGCCCGGACCCTGTCCACATTGAAGCTCAACCCCTGAGTTTCGCACTGCTTTGAGGCACCTTTGGAGGCATTGGCTTTCTGGGTGCCTCGGTATAAATCACCATCCTTGCCAAAACCCGTGCCGGTTGCGGGGTAGGCCTATTCGGGGTCGCCATAAACCCATCCCTGGGGGCTTGGCGACAGCCATCCATGGCTGTCGACACCCCCGAATAGGCCTACCCCGCAACCGGCACTGGACTGCTGTGCTCTCCGGTATCCGTTGTCGATGACCAGACCTCTCAACCCTCTATCGTAAGGTGCAGGTGACCCGTAGACCGAAGCCGATGCACAATAAAACACCTTCCAAGAACGTAACAATCTTTTGGGAATAACGGTTACAACGGTGACTGAGTATAGAGCGACCGGTGCCGGGGTAGCCCTATTCGGGGATGTCGGTAGCCATGGATGGCTACCGCCAAGCCCCCATGGATGGGTTCATGGCGACCCCGAATAGGGCTACCCCGGCACCGGGTGCGCATTCCCGCCACGAAATGTAACTGTGCCGTACTCAGCCCAGCCACTGTCTCCTCACTCACCCCAACACTTGGCACAACACCTGCTAAAGAGAAAGCTGACCAAACGGTCCAGAGGTGTCGATCGCTGTAAAATCTGTGAAAATCGCGCCTCAATGGATGACATCATAACAACAAGACCGGGAACTCGGCTGGATGACCCGGGTAACCGGTCAGGAGTGGGATAATAAGATGCTGGAAAAATACTTTAAGCTGCGCGAACTGGGCACCGACGTCCGTACCGAATTACTGGCCGGGCTGTCCACCTTCCTCACCATGGCGTACATCATCGCCGTCAACCCGGGCATACTCTCCGAAACCGGTATGCCGTTCAACGCCGTCTTCGTGGCCACCTGTATCGCCGCCGCCTTCGGCACCGCCATCATGGGTCTGTTTGCCAACTACCCGGTCGCTCTGGCACCGGGCATGGGGCTGAACGCCTTCTTCACCTACGGCGTCGTCTTCGGCATGGGCCACAGCTGGCAGATCGCCCTCGGCGCGGTCTTCTGGTCCGGTATTCTGTTCTTCCTGCTCAGCGTCTTTAAAGTGCGTGAATGGATCATCAACGCCATTCCCGCCTCGATGAAAACCGGCATCGCCGTCGGCATCGGTCTGTTTCTCGGCATCATCGGGTTGCAAAACGCCGGTATCGTCGTCGACAACCCCGCCACCCTGGTCGGTCTCGGCGACGTCAAATCCCCAGAAGTGATCCTGACCTTCATCGGTTTCGCCTTGATCACGGCACTGCATTATCGCAAGGTCACCGGCAGCGTCATCATCGGGATTCTCGGTGTGACCGTCATCGGTGCCTTCTTCGGTCTGGTCGAATACAACGGCGTTATGGCCATGCCGTCCGGTCTCGGGGCCACTTTCCTGCAGCTCGACATTCTGGGCGCCATCGAACTGGGTCTGTTCGCAGTGATCTTCGCCTTCCTCTTCGTCGATCTGTTCGACACCTCCGGCACCCTGGTCGCAGTGGCGAAAGAGGGCAAACTGCTCGACAAGGACGGCAAGCTGCCACGTTTGGGCAGAGCGCTGATGGCCGACAGCTCCGCCTCGGTCGCCGGTTCCCTGCTGGGCACGTCCACCACCACCAGCTACATTGAAAGCGGTGCCGGCATCGCTGTCGGTGGTCGCAGTGGCCTGACCGCGCTGACCGTGTCGGTGTTGTTCCTGCTGGCGTTGTTCTTCTCGCCGCTGGCGCAAATGATCCCGGCGTACGCCACCGCTTCGGCGCTGATTTTCGTCGCGGTTCTGATGATTTCATCGATCGCCAGCGTCGACTGGAGCGACCTGACCGAGGCGGCGCCGGTTGTCGTCACCGCCATCATGATGCCGCTGACCTACTCCATCGCCGAAGGTATCGCGATCGGTTTCCTGACCTATGCCGCCGTCAAGGTGCTCGCCGGCAAGGGTCGAGAGGTCAATATCAGCGTCTACATCATCTCCGCTCTGGCGCTGCTGAAGTACATCTGGCTGTAGGACATAGCCCGCAGGAACCATGGTTCGCACGCGGCGGCGCGTGCGGACTTTGGTTCCCGCAGGTAATCGCCATAATGGGATCGTGTCGTTACAATGTCGATTCAAGCAAAGCCAAGCGAGACAGCATGTTCGACCCGAAAGACTATATCCGCACCGTTCCCGACTGGCCGAAACCCGGTGTCCAGTTCCGGGACATCACCACCTTACTTTCCAACGGTCCGGTCTTCCGCCAGTTGATCGACACCTTTATCGATCGTTATCAGCCGGTCGGTCTCGATGCTGTCGTCGGCATCGACGCCCGCGGTTTTATCCTGGGCGCCCCCCTGGCGTATCAGCTTGGTCTCGCGTTCGTTCCGGTGCGCAAACAAGGTAAACTGCCGTTCGATACCTTCGAGGAAGCCTATGAACTGGAGTATGGCGAAGCCATTCTGCAGGTCCATGCGGATGCCCTGGATCCCGGCCAACGGGTGTTGGTGATTGATGATCTGGTCGCCACCGGCGGCACCCTGATGGCGGCCTGCAAGCTGGTGCAGCGGTTGGGTGCCGACGTTCACGAATGCGCCGCCATTGTCGACCTGCCCGCCCTGGGCGGCAGCCAGGCGGTGCTGGACGCTGGCTTCGGCTTTCACGCCCTGTGCCAATACGAAGGTGACTAGTGGTCCATGCGCCAAGTTCGGTAACTGTTCGCTTCGCCAGAATGCACAGGACTTCGTTGGTGAACCTTGAAAGAGCGGTGCTATGTCTGCGGTTCACCGCCTCGCCCTGTACACTCTGGCTGTGCTCCTTAGTTACCGAACTTAACGCACGAACCACTCGGTACTGTCCCCGGGCGGACACTTCTGTCTATACTCAAGCCGACTACAATAATAATTAAAGCGGGGTATAAATGCGCGGTCAGGAAATTCTATGTGGTCATTAGAAACGTGGTTGTGGATCGCGTTGGCGGTATGGGCTGTGATAGCCACCTTAATGCTCATGTATTTCCGGGCCAGGACCCGGCGCGAGCGCGTGCACCAGAACCACCTTCAGGCGTTGATCGACAGCATACCGGATCTGACCTGGATCAAGGACCGCGACAGCCGTTTCCTGCTGGTCAATCAGCAATTCGCCCGGGCATTCAAGTTGCCGCCGGAGAATCTGATCGGCAAGACCGATCTGGACATCAGCCCCCGCGATCAGGCTTTGGACTACCTGCAAGACGATCGCAAGGTCATCGAATCCGGCGAGTCCCGGGTGGTCGAAGAACGCATTACCGGCGAGAACGGCGCCGAGGCCTGGGCTGAAACCACCAAAGTGCCGGTTCGCTCCGCACGGGGCGATATTATCGGCACCGCCGGTACGGCTCGGGACATCACCGAACGCAAGCGGGCCGAAGCCTACATCAAACACCTGGCCCATCACGATTACCTGACCAGTCTGCCCAATCGCATGTGCCTGGAGCAGCGTTGCCAGGAATACCTGAAAGGGCAGGCCGATGCCCGCGCCGGGTTGATCTTTATCGATCTCGACAACTTCAAGTACATCAACGATACGCTCGGTCATCGGGCCGGTGACAAGATGCTGCGTCTGTTGGCCAGTCGGTTGAGCCGGTTGGTGGCCGATCACGGCTGGGCCGGCCGGTTTGGCGGCGATGAATTCGTGCTGTTCCTCACCGACCTGGCTTCGGCCGAGGCACTGGAGGCGTGGATCGACACAACCCTGGCCACACTGGCCAAGCCGGTCACCCTGGGCAGCCTCAGTTACGAGGTCACCGCGAGTGTCGGCTACAGTTATTACCCGGATGATGGCGACGATTACGAAGACCTGCTGCGCAGCGCCGACCTGGCCATGTATCAGGCCAAACATCGCGGGCGCAATCGTTCCTACCGGTTCGAACCGGCCCTGGGTGAACAGTCCCTGTTTCGCATGTCGATCCGCAAGGAGATCAAGCAGGCTCTGGAACAGGACGACTTCTTCATCGAATACCAACCGAAGATCGATTGCCATACCGAGTCTCTGGTCGGCCTGGAGGCGCTGGTTCGCTGGCAGCATCCGAGCCGTGGACGGATTCCCCCGGACGAGTTCATCTTCCTGGCCGAGCAGACGGGGCAGATCATCGACCTCGGCGATTGGGTGCTCGACAGCGTGATCCGACAGTTGGCGCATTGGTCCTCCAAACCGCTGGACCCGGTGACCGTTTCCGTCAATCTGTCCGCCATTCAGCTGCATCAGACCGGGTTCGCCGATCGCCTGGAAACGCTGTTGAATCACCACAAGGTGCCACCGGAGCGGCTCGAGCTGGAATTGACCGAAAGCATTCTCATGGGCCAGGAAGAAGCGGTAACCCAAACGCTGAATCGATTGCGGGCCCTGGGCATTGTGATCAGCATTGACGATTTCGGTACCGGTTACTCCAGCCTGTCCTATCTCTGTCGATTCCCCATCGACGTGCTCAAGATCGACCGTTCCTTTGTCGACCGTGTCGATCAGCGGCGGGACCAGCAACAAGTGGTGCGAGCCATTGTTCAATTGGCCCGTTCGCTGGAGCTGGACATCGTCGCCGAAGGCGTGGAACGGGCCGAGGAAGTGCATTTCTTCCGCGACTTGGGGGTCAGCCGCATGCAGGGCTACTATTTTGCCCATCCGATGACGATGGACGCACTGGAACGTCAATTCGACCCGATGCAGAGGCGCGTATGAACCCACTGGGCTTTTTCACCGCACCCTTCCCCGAGACCGACCTGTCCGAGGTGCTCGATCTGGCCCGTCGTTGGCGGGTCGACGCGCTGGAAATCGGTTGCGGCGGTTACCCCGGCACGCACCATGCCGACGCCCGGCATCTGATGAACGCACCGGAAGAGATTGAAACCTTTCGACAGCAACTCGACGACGCCGGCATCCGGCACCGGGTGTTGAGCTGTCATTGCAACCCGTTGCATCCGGATTCCATACAGGCGGATCTGGCCGACCAGACGCTGCGTCAAACGCTGCACCTGGCCCATCGGTTAGGCATTCGAACCGTGGTGACCTTTTCCGGCGTAGGCGGGCAGGGCGGTCAATTCAACTGGCCGGTGCTGGGCTGGCCGACCGACTACAGCCATTATTGGACCGAGGTCTGGGAAACCCAGTTGATTCCTTATTGGCAGGGCATCGCGGCATTAGCCGAATCGCTGGATGTGCGCATCGCGATCGAACCTCATGGCGGTTTTCTGGTGCACTCGCCGGGCACACTGTTGATGTTGCGCGAAGCCTGTGGCCCCAGTATCGGGGTGAACCTGGACCCGAGCCATTTCTGGTGGCAGGGTCTGGACCCGCTGGCGGGTGTTCGCCTGTTGGGCGATGCGCTGCATCATGTCCACATCAAGGACTGGCTGGCGGACGAACGCGAGCAGGCACTCTGGGGCATGCTCGATCCGCGCCCGCGTACGCCGGACATCACCCCGGCCTGGGAGTTCGCCATTCCCGGTCGTGGTCATGACGAAGGCTTCTGGCAGGCGTTTATCGCAGCATGTATCGCCACGGGTTACGACGGCATGTTCAGCATAGAACACGAAGATCCGACCCTGGATCCGGTGACCGGGATTGAACGGAGTTTGGATTTCATCCGCGCGCTGACTGTTTGAGCCCGGGCGCTTTTGGTAGCCTTTGGTCTATCTCAACGACTGAACAGGCCAGACCATGACCTCATACCGAGCTCTACGGGTGCACGTGACGGACTCGGGCATCACCCGTGCGATCGAGACCCGCTCCCTGGATGAACTGCCCGACCACGATGTTCTGGTCCGGGTGCACTGGTCGTCCATGAACTACAAGGACGCGCTCTCCGCCAACGGCCACAAGGGCATCAGCCGGCACTATCCACACACACCGGGCATCGATGCCGCCGGCGTCGTCGAGCGGGACCGCAGTGGCCGGTTCGAGCCCGGAACCGAAGTGGTGGTTCTCGGTTTCGACCTGGGCATGAATACCGATGGCGGTTTCGCCGACTACATTCGTGTACCCGCCGACTGGATCGTGACCCTGCCCGACGGATTATCCATGGCGGACAGCATGCGCCTGGGTACGGCCGGGGTAACCGCGGCATATTGCCTGGAAAAATTGCTCGATAACGGCCTGCGGGCCTCTCAAGGCCCGGTATTGGTCACCGGAGCGACCGGGGGCGTGGGCAGTATCGCGGTGCATCTGCTCGCCACACTGGGGTATACGGTGACAGCGGTGACCGGCAAACCCGAGGCGCACGACTGGTTGCGTGAACTGGGCGCCTCCGAGATCCTGCCGCGCGAGGCGCTGTCCGAACCGCAGAAGAAAGCCCTGTTGGCCGGCACCTACGCGGCCGCCATCGATACCGTGGGCGACCAGACACTGGTGAACATCCTGAAGAGTCTGAAATACGGCGGTTCTGTCGCCGCGTGCGGCATCGTCGGGGGAACAAAGATACCGGCCGAGATCTACCCCTTTATTTTGCGCGGCGTCAACCTGCTCGGTGTGGCCAGCGCGGATGCACCGTTGGAAGCCCGTAAGCGGGTATTCGCCAAGTTCGCCAAACTTTGGTCGTTGCCCAAGCTCGCCGGCCTGTGCGACACCATCCTGCTCGACCAGGTCAGTCCGCGCGTTGAGGCGATGCTGGCCGGCAAGATCCAGCGGCGCGCCTTGATCGATATGGAGGCGCCATGACGAACGCCTGGAAACTGGACTTTCAGCATTCCGAACTGGAAGCCGGCTGGCAGCAGCGGCTGAACCCGGAATTCGATCAGGACTATGCCCGCCACCTGATGGACTTTCTCAAGACCCGTGCCGGCGAGGGCAAGACGCTGTACCCGCCGGGCGATCAGGTGTTTCGTGCCCTGCAGTTGACGCCGTTCGACCAGGTGAAAGTGGTCATCCTCGGACAGGATCCCTACCATGGCCCCGGGCAGGCCCACGGCCTCAGCTTTTCCGTCCGGGAAGGCGTGCGCCCGCCGCCAAGTCTCAAGAATATCTACAAGGAACTGCAACAGGATGTCGGCATCCAGCCACCTGAGCACGGGGATTTGACGGCCTGGGCCAAACAGGGTGTGTTACTGCTCAATGCCGTGCTGACGGTCGAGCAGGGCAGCGCCGGTGCCCACCAGGGCAAGGGCTGGGAACAGTTCACCGATGCCGTCATAGAACGATTGAATGCCGACAGGACCCACCTGGTGTTCATGCTCTGGGGCAGTTATGCCCAGAAGAAAGGCCGGTTCATTGACAGGGAGCGTCATTGTGTCCTCGAAGCACCGCATCCATCGCCCCTGTCCGCCCACCGGGGCTGGTTCGGGTCGAATCATTTTTCCAAAGCCAATGTCTACTTGAGAGGGACCGGCCAGACGCCAATAAATTGGCAACCCTGATCAATCACTCGCCCTGTTCGGTCTTCTTCTCACGGTAAAAATCCTGTCGGGAAGAAGTCCGAAAGTCCTGACTTGCCTCGCAAAAAAGAGCCTTGAACTCCCCAACGTTGTAAAAGCGTGAGACCCACGTCACATCAGGGTTTGAAACCTCCCCGGATTTGTTTAAAACAATTATTCGCGTGCGCTTGTTCGACTGTAAAGACGCAAAAAAAAGTGACGAAATTTCAGCAACTTCTACAGGCTTGGGCTAGGCTAAAAGATGTAAAGAGCTTTGACTGCATGGTGTTACATCTGGATCGGGGAGCCGGGTCGAAATTGAAACCGCCCCACGGTATCGGCCATCGCCGATGCAGATCTAACGGCATTCAAGCAAAGTTGATTGGTGTCAAAAATCGGGTCGCTTTACCCGTCGAATGCGATCGGGATGCCCGGGCACCCAGGAACCAGGGGTCGAGCAGTCGCCATGTGACGGCGTCATAAACTGTTTGGCACAAACCGTGCTACCTTTACTGGAGTAATCCAGGGTGTGGCACCACAACAGTGATGACAGGCGTCGTACAGGGAAAGAGCAAGCGCGTTTCTTTCAAGGGGGTCGTACATGGAACTATTCAAACACTATCAAACACGTTATGAATCTCGTCAGCTTGAGGAATATTCCCTGGAGGAATATCTGGAGCTGTGCAAAGAAGATCCGATGGCCTATGCGTCCGCGCCCGAACGCATGCTGGCGGCCATCGGCGAGCCCGAGGTGATCGACACCGCCAAAGACCCTCGGCTCAGCCGGATTTTTTCCAACAAGATCATTCGTCGCTACCCGGCCTTCGAAGAATTCTACGGCATGGAAGAGCCGATCGAACACATCGTTTCCTATTTCCGCCACGCGGCCCAGGGGCTCGAAGAGAAGAAACAGATTCTGTATCTGTTGGGCCCGGTCGGGGGCGGTAAGTCGTCCCTGGCGGAGCGGCTGAAGCAGCTGATTCAGAACATTCCTTTTTACGCCATCAAGGGCTCACCGGTCTATGAAAGCCCGCTGGGCCTGTTCGATGCCGATGAAGACGGTTCCATTTTGCTGGAACGCTACGGCATTCCGGACCGCTACCTCAGAACCATCATGTCGCCCTGGGCGGTTAAGCGCCTGCACGAATACGGCGGCGATATCTCCCAGTTCCGGGTGGTCAAGCTGTATCCGTCGATCATCGACCAGATCGCCGTGGCCAAGACCGAACCCGGGGATGAAAACAACCAGGACATTTCCGCCCTGGTCGGTAAGGTCGACATTCGCAAACTGGAAGACTTCCCGCAGAACGATCCGGACGCCTACAGCTTCTCCGGCGCACTCTGTAAGGCCAACCAGGGCCTGATGGAATTCGTCGAGATGTTCAAGGCCCCGATCAAGGTGCTTCACCCCTTGCTGACCGCTACCCAGGAAGGCAACTACAACGCCACCGAGGGTATGAGTGCCATTCCGTTCCACGGCACTATCCTGGCGCACTCGAACGAATCCGAATGGCAGCAGTTCCGTAACAACAAGAACAACGAGGCTTTCCTCGACCGGGTGTTCATCGTCAAAGTGCCGTACTGCACCCGCGTCAGCGAAGAGATCAAGATCTACCGTAAGCTGATCGAGAACAGTTCGTTGCGCGAAGCCCCCTGCGCACCGGATACACTGCGTATGATGGCGCAGTTCTCAGTACTATCGCGGCTCAAGGAGCCCGAAAACTCCAGTATCTACTCCAAGATGCGTGTCTACGACGGTGAGAACCTGAAAGACACGGATCCGAAAGCCAAGACCATTCAGGAATACAAGGACGCCGCCGGTGTCGACGAGGGCATGGACGGGCTGTCCACGCGTTTCGCCTTCAAGATCATGTCCAAGGTGTTCAACTTCGACGCCACCGAAGTGGCGGCCAACCCGGTCCACCTGCTCTATGTGCTCGAAGAACAGATCGAGCAGCAACAATTCCCGCAGGACGTGCACGATCGCTACCTGACGCATCTGAAGGAATACCTGGCGCCGAGGTACGTCGAATACATCGGCAAGGAAATTCAGACCGCCTATCTGGAGAGTTATTCCGAGTACGGACAGAACATATTCGACCGCTACGTCACCTACGCCGACTTCTGGATTCAGGACCAGGAGTATCGGGATCCGGAGACCGGCGAAATCCTCGACCGCGCCGCCCTCAACGAGGAGCTGGAAAAAATCGAGAAACCGGCGGGCATCTCCAACCCGAAGGATTTCCGCAACGAGATCGTCAACTTCGTACTGCGGGCACGCGCCAACAACGAAGGCCGCAACCCGAGCTGGCAGAGTTACGAGAAGCTCCGCGCGGTCATCGAGAAGAAGATGTTCTCCAATACCGAGGACCTGTTGCCGGTTATTTCCTATTCGGCGAAATCCTCCAAAGAGGACGAGAAGAAACATCAGGACTTCGTGCACCGCATGACAGAACGCGGTTACACCGAGAAACAGGTACGGCTGTTGAGTGAATGGTACCTGCGTGTAAGGAAGTCCTCGTAATCGCTGTGCGTCCCACAGGAGGGCCGTCAGACGACAAGACAGCGCAGTGGCACCCCAGGTGCCACTGCCGCCCAGTCGTGAGGTCGATTTATGATCAATAGTTATGTCATTGACCGCCGCTTGAACGGCAAGAACAAAAGCGCGGTCAATCGCCGGCGGTTTCTTGAACGCTACCGCAAACACATCAAAAAGGCGGTGAACGAAGCGGTCAACAAGCGCTCGATCACCGATATGGAACATGGCGAGTCCATTTCCATTCCTCAGGAAGACATCCACGAGCCGACCATCGGTCACGGCCAGGGCGGTACGCGAACCATCGTCAACCCCGGTAACAAGGAGTTCAACACCGGCGATCGCATTCGCAAACCCCAGGGCGGTGCCGGACAGGGCCAGGGCGGTGGCGATGCGTCCAACACCGGCGAGGGGATGGACGATTTCACCTTCACCATCACCCAGGACGAGTTTCTCGAATTCCTGTTCGAAGACCTCGAACTCCCCAACCTGGTGCGCAAAGACCTCAAGGAAATGAGCGACTTTGTGTACCGCCACGCCGGCTTTACCAATCAGGGCGTGCCCAACCGCATCAATATCGTCCGCTCCATGCGCAATGCGCATGCGCGCCGCATCGCCCTGAGTGGCAAGTCGCGTCGTCGCGTCAAGGAACTGAAAGGCCTGATCGAAGACGAAATGGCGAAAGACGAAGCGCTGCGCGACGGCCGGGCGCTGGCCGATTGGCAGGAAGAGCTGCAGCGGCTCGAAACCAAGATCAAACGGCTACCGTTCATCGACGATTTCGATCTGCGCTACAACCGCAATGAAAAGGTGCCGGTACCGAGCAATGCCGCCGTCATGTTCTGTCTGATGGACGTCTCCGGTTCGATGACGCAGAACACCAAGGACATGGCCAAGCGCTTCTTCCTGTTGCTGTATATGTTCCTGCGGCGCAACTACGAGAAGATCGAAGTGGTCTTCATTCGCCACCACACCAGCGCCAAAGAGGTCGACGAGGAAGAGTTTTTCTACAGCCGGGAGACCGGGGGCACCATCGTCTCCAGCGCGCTGCGCATGATGTCGGACATCGTCAAGGACCGCTATCCGCCCAATGCCTGGAACATCTATGCGGCCCAGGCTTCGGATGGCGACAACTGGAACGACGACTCGCCCCAGTGTCGCGAGCTGTTGGCGAACTCGATCATGCCGTTGGTGCAGTATTACTCCTACATCGAGATCACGCCGCGCGACCATCAGGCGCTTTGGTACGCCTACGAGCAGGTGCGTAAGGAATACCCAGACAGTTTCGCCATGGAACAGATCATCGACCCGTCGGACATCTATCCTGTGTTCCGTCAACTGTTTCAGAGGAAATCCGCATGAGACGTAAAGAACCGATCTCAACCGGCAGCGAGTGGACCTTTCCACTGATCCAGGAATACGACCGGGTGATCGCCGAGATCGCCCAGGAATTCCGGCTGGATACCTATCCGAACCAGATCGAGATCATCAGCTCCGAGCAGATGATGGACGCCTACTCGTCCATTGGCATGCCCGTGGGTTACCATCACTGGTCCTACGGTAAACAGTTTCTGCAAACCCAGCAGAATTATCAGCGTGGCTTTATGGGATTGGCGTATGAGATCGTCATCAACTCCAACCCCTGCATCGCCTACCTGATGGAAGAAAACACCATGCCGATGCAGGCGCTGGTGATTGCGCATGCCTGCTATGGGCATAACTCCTTCTTCAAGAACAACTATCTGTTCAAGACCTGGACCGATGCATCCGCCATCATCGACTATCTGGTGTTCGCCAAGAATTACGTGACCCAGTGCGAGGAGCGCTACGGTGTGCGCGAGGTCGAACGGGTTCTGGATTCCTGTCACGCGCTACAGAATTATGGTGTCGACCGCTACAAACGGCCATCGCCGATTTCCGCCGCCGAAGAGCGGGCGCGTCAGGAGGAACGTGAAGCCTACATGCAACAGCAGGTCAACCTGTTGTGGCGCACCATCCCGGTACCGGAGAGCAAGAAAGAGGAAGAGACGCGGAGCCGTTACCCGGCGGAACCCCAGGAAAACATTCTCTACTTTATCGAGAAGAACGCGCCGCTGCTTGAACCCTGGCAGCGGGAGCTGGTACGCATCGTGCGCAAGCTGGCGCAGTATTTCTACCCACAGCGCCAGACGCAGGTGATGAACGAGGGGTGGGCCAGCTTCTGGCATTACACCCTGATGAACGAGCTCTACAATCGGGGTTACATTACCGAAGGCTTCATGATGGAGTTTCTGCAGAGCCACTCCGCCGTGGTGTATCAACCACCCTACGATTCCCGGTTTTATTCCGGCATTAACCCCTATACCCTGGGTTTCAACATCTATCGCGATATCCGCCGGATGTGCGAAAACCCCACCGATGAAGACCGGGAGTGGTTCCCGGACCTCGCGGGTACGGACTGGCTCGATGCCCTGCATTTCGCCATGGAGAACTTCAAGGACGAGAGCTTTATTCAGCAGTATCTCTCGCCCAAGGTCATGCGCGATATGCACCTGTTCGCCGTATTCGACGACGAAAACGAGAGCGAGTACGAAATCACCGCCATCCACGATGAACAGGGCTACCGGAAACTGCGTTCACTGCTGGCCGAGCAGTACAACCTGAGCACACGCGAACCCAACATTCAGGTAGTTGATGTCGATTTGCGTGGCGACCGGGCGATCACCTTGCGCCATACCCGGCACAACAACATCCCATTGAACAAGGATGCCGAAGAGGTGATGAAGCACCTGCACAGACTGTGGGGCTTCGATGTCCACCTGCATTCCGTGGACGGTGACGTGCTGCGCCAAAGCTACCACATGCCGCCGAAGGATAAATCGCCGGATCAGGCGTTGGAAGAAGGGCTGAAATACGTCTGATCGGACTGAGTATAGGCCGCTCGGTCCGTTATCGGTGCGAATCCGAACGGACCCAGGCGGCTCTTTTTTCTGACTATTAAGGTTGGGGCCGGGTCTCAACCCAGGGGTGCCCGGCCCGTCAGGAATCCGGGCGCACTTCGAAGGTGTCGTTCACCAGCTTCAATTTCCAATTCTCCATAGGTGTGTCCTCCAGATTCAGTCGACTGGTCATATAATAGAGTCGCTGAGTGGCGAGCCCGTCCGGTGCCGTGGTGAAACGTTGGTGCAGCCAATAAGGCGGAATGGCCTGATAATACAGCGTCGCTTCGACCACGAGCTTGGATGTATCCACTCCGGCCGGTAGAGCGATTTCATATGAGAGGTTATCCTCTCCCGGAAATGCCGGCCCCTGATCCTGGTAATCCGGATCATTGCCTACCCCATGAGGGTCGGTCGCCTCCATGAATTGTTCCATCACCTGGCCTTGTGGTTTGAACACGCTGGACTCGCGCCAACCGCGCGGTAACAGGCGGTTGTCCTTTGGGCTGTCTACACGGTGCACGAAGCTGGTGGTGAATTGGTTCTGAGCGTTTCGATTCAGCTCTTCGTATATCTGCACCTGATCCTCGCGCGTAATTCGTTCGTGATGGGGTTGGTAGTCCTCCGGCCCGGGCAGGAATTCCGTCGTTAACGGTTGGCCGTTGCCATCCACGATCACGCCAGCTGCGTTGGTCCGTCCCGATCCCCAGATGACGCGTCCGTCTTCCTTGATCAGCAATTCCACAAAGGCCCGCCGAAACGCCACACCGCTGGGAAAGCGATGACCGGTCTTGTTCTGGAGTCGGACCTGGGTAGTTAGCCGGCCGTCCTTGATGGACACCGACTGAATGTCGATCGCCGCCGTGTCTTCCCGTGCTAGTCGCACCATGTTCTCGATCGCCAGGTCGACACCGTTGTCCGCGGAAGTCATGTAATCGTTCTTGACCACACCCAGAATTTCGGGGAACTGGTCGAACATTTCCAACAGAAACACATTGAGACCGACGTGCTCGTGACGGGTGTAGTCGTCCCGAAAGGGGATATCCAGATCTTCAAGAGGCAGCGTCTCTTCCGCGCCGGGGAAGTTGGCATCCTGAACGGCCGCGATCTGAGTCACCAGTTGATCGATGTTCACACGACCATCGAGCGTTTTAAAGCCGCCCGGCATGTGGCAGTCCTGGCAGCTTTGGAAGGACGAACTCGGGTCGCCTTCGCCCTGCGCGAACGCACTGTTTTGCCACTCCAGAAAGGTGGCCTGTTCGATGGTATGGGCATAGTCTGCGAAAGCCGGGTTCGTTTCGACCGCATCCAGCACTGGGGAGGGCGGCTCGGATAGACCAATATTGGGCAGATTGATGGTGTGGCAGGTGCCGCACAATTGGGAGTCCTGCACGAAGTCGTTGTGTTTCGGTTCAGCACCAATAACCGTGTTCATGGGCTCTGTGGACACATCATCAAAGGGGCCGAAAAAGGCATCGTTGGGACCGCGCTCGAACCGGCCGGTGGAATTGTGGAACAGAGAGTAGGCCAGTTCTCTGGGTGTTTCCGGTGTAAGCCAGTCCGGCTCGGCGGGTTGCCATTGGCTGATGGCGGCCGCCGATGGTGCATCGATGCGGTGGCAGACCGCGCAACTGATGCCCTCGCGGGCCAGTTCCCCGTACTTGTGGTATGCGTAGTCGTCCGGTTTTGGATCTTTCGAGGACATTCGTTCCGTGAGGTAGAAATAGTCCACATTGAAATTCGGATCCAGCGACGGGTCCAATTCGGCGTCGATCGCTAACTGACGTTGACCCATTGCGCCGTGGCAACTCAGGCAGGTATTGGTAATGGCCTGTTGCGTGTCCTCCACGCTGCCGCGTAATGGGTTCGGTGTCAGTCCCGCGTCCCGTTCGATATAGGCCATTTCACTTTCGAGTTGGGCATGAAAGATCGGGTCGCGCCCGGCCAGCCCCATGGGCGACCAACGCCACTCGCCGTATTCGGAGACATTGTAGCCGTCGCCATAATTCGGGCCGGTTTGCACGAACATGGTCACACCGTAGGGAAGGCCGCCCAGACCGCCGTGACAACCCATACAGTTGCTGGAGGTCATGAAGGTTTCAGGGTCACCCGGGCCGGGCACGACATGATCGGTCCATTGCGACGGAAAGGCGGTGACATCCGAGAGCAAGGAGGGTGCTTTCGACGCCAGGCTCGGGAATTGTTCCAGAAAGGCCGCATTGGGTGACGCCAGAGCTTCCCGGGACGGAACCTGCTCGGACTCTCCGCCCCGACCCAAGTGAGCACTGACATAGTCTTTCAAACCGGGAACCGATGTATCTGACCAGGGGCGTTGCCCGGTCGGGATCATCATCCGATTCCGCACGAAGGGATCATCCGCCAGCAGGGACAGGGGATAATTGTTGAAGTGTGCTTCGCTGCGCCACGAGGAATCCACCATAAATCGCAACGGATAGTCGGTCGACTTTGGACCGTTCAAGTTGCGAAAGGTGCTGAACGTCAATTCATTCTCGGCGGAACCGTGGCACCGCAAACAGGGTGCCCCGAAGCCCGAGTTCGGAAACTGCCCGTACCGTTCCACCTGGCTGCGTACCGCCGCCTCGACGCTCTGGTCCTTGTCGGGCGCGCTGGTACCGCTCCAGTACCAGCCGTCGTGAGACCCTTGGCTGTCTTTCACCATCACCGTCCAGGCCGAAACCAATTGGCCCAGCATGGCCTCGTAGGCCGCTGGATCCCGCTGATATTCCGGTTTCTGTTCCAGGTCCTGATACAACACGGCCGGAGGCGAATACATTTCCTTGATGATCATGGCGCCATCCGCTATATCGCCCTGCCGATCGTTTTTTAGCCAGTCCATTACTTCCGGCGAATAGAAGATGCGAACCGCCGGATGGGTACCGTAGTATTCCCCCTCGATGTAGGGGCCCGTGTCGCGCACCATGGCATCGTGCTGCCAGCCGAGCGTTTTATACTGCTGCCGCATCAGCCAGGTGTAGAGCTGTGTTTCGTAGTCGTGTTGGGGTAAAGAAGAGGGGAGAGGTAGATCGGCTGCGTCAGGCTCGGCGCCTGAAAAGCCCGCCAGTGGCATTGTGAGAGTAATAGCCAGCATAGCACGAATCAGGCGCGGCAATAGCCGAGACAGAAGATCCTTGGTCATGACGAAACTCCTTAAAGAATGACAGTGAGCACGGTACTGTCAATTTCATTATTGGATCGCAGCAGGCTTCACGACCTTGTGATGTCCTTCGAGGGCTGCGTTTATCGATTGACCTTAGTTCACGTCAGCGGCGGTGCAAGGTTGGAGCAGACGTATAAAGATGTTCCACATAGCGCCTGACCCAAATCACCCTCCTTACCCCGTTAGAGGGATCCCGCCTCTGTGCAGAGCCCCTACACTTGCGCTATAGTCTTCGGGAACAACACCGAGCCCCGTGTGTCTAAGTTCGCTGTACGCGAATACGACCGCCGGGCCTCGCGCCTTACGCTGTAAGGTTTGCGACAGGGTCAGTCTGGAAACGGCCTGGCCTCCCGACTTTGGAAAGGTGAGACATGCTACAAGACGCCCTGGGACGCCGTTTCTATTATTTGCGGCTGTCCATTACCGACGTGTGCAACTTTCGTTGCACCTATTGCCTGCCGGACGGCTATCAGGGGAAACCCGATCAGTCCTTCCTGACGCTGCCCGAAATCCGCCAGACGCTGCGGGCCTTTGCCGTGCTCGGCACCGAAAAGGTGCGCCTGACCGGTGGTGAACCGGGTCTGCGGGCGGATCTGCCCGAGATCATTGCCGAAGCCGCCGGGACGCCCGGCATCCGCAAGGTCGCCATCACCAGTAACGGTTACAAGCTGCCGCAGCGTATCGACCGCTGGCGCGAGGCGGGCCTGAACCAGTTGAACCTGTCGATCGACAGCCTCGATCCACGCCAGTTCCAGGCCATCACCGGTCACGACCGGTTGCGGGAAGTCCTCGACGGGATGGATCGGGCACTGGAACTGGGTGTGAATACCAAGGTGAACGCAGTTCTGATGCGCGGTCTGAACGACCAGTTGAGCGAGTTTCTGGCCTGGCTGAAAACCATACCGGTCACATTGCGCTTCATCGAAGTGATGGAAACCGGCGACCACCCGACCTTTTTCCGCGAACACCACATGAGCGGGGAGACGGTCAAGGAACGCCTGCTGAATGAAGGCTGGCAACCGGTCATTCGCACCCGCGAAGCCGGCCCCGCCCAGGAATTCTGGCATCCGGATTTCGCCGGTCGTATCGGCCTGATCATGCCCTACAGCAAGGATTTCTGCGCCAGTTGCAACCGGTTACGCATCTCCAGCACCGGCAAGCTGCATCTCTGTCTGTTTTCGGACCACGGTCTGGATGTTCGCCAGTGGATGCAACCGGACGTCGACAACACCGAGTTGCAGAACAAACTGGTCGAACTGTTGAGGTTCAAGGCGCCGACGCATCTGCTGCATGAGCACAACAGCGGCGGCACCCAGAACCTCAGCATCATCGGGGGCTGAAGATGAACGCACACTCGGCCGTCCTGGTGCTGGCCGGTGGCCGCAGCCGACGCATGGGGCGCGATAAAGCCGGTTTGCCGGTGCATGGAACCACCTTGCTGGACTGGCAAAAGCGGCGTCTCGAAGCCTTGGACCTGCCCGTTTACCACAGCGGCCCGGGTGGTATACCGGATCAACACGCCGACTTTCCCGGCCCACTCGCGGGCATGGCCGCCGCCGCCCGCGCGCACCCCGAAATCGGTGCCTGGCTGGTGGTACCGGTTGATATGCCGGGGCTTAACCCCGAGCACTTGCGCCCGTTGCTGGCATCGATGGCCGAGGTGGCCCGGCCGGTGGCCTATCGCGACACACCCTTGCCGCTTGGGCTGCCGATCCTCGAAGGCCTGCTCGACCGGATCGACACCTGGCTGGCGGACCCGGACGGGCCTCGATCCATCCGCCATCTGCACCGAACCTTCGACGGCCTCTGGTTACCGACGCCCGAGGCTGGTGATGAACTGATCAATCTGAATACCCCGGACGAATGGCAACGCTTTCTCGCGACTGCCTCGCTGCCTGCAGGAGATTCCGCATGAGCAAACACACTTCCGACACCTTCGAAGCCCTGAACCTCGTCGTGCTGACCGTTTCGGACACGCGCGACGAGAGCAACGACACCTCCGGCCAGTTCCTGGCGGACAAGGCCACGACAGCGGGTCACACCGTCATCGAGCGGTGCATCGAAAAAGACGACGTCTACCAGATCCGTCATCATCTTTCCCGCTGGATCGCCTCCGCGGATGCACAGGTCGTCGTGATCACCGGCGGTACCGGCTTCACCGGACGGGATTCGACACCCGAGGCCGTCAAACCCCTGTTCGACAAGGAAGTGGAAGGTTTCGGCGAGCTTTTCCGTCAGCTGTCCTACGAGGAAATCGGTACCTCCACCGTCCAGAGTCGGGCACTCGCCGGCATGGCCAACGGCACTCTGGTGTTCTGCCTGCCGGGCTCCACCAGTGCCTGCCGCACGGCCTGGGAACGCATCATCGAGGAACAGCTCGATGCCCGTCAGAAGCCCTGTAATTTTGTGGCTCACCTGAAGGCCGTTTCCACCGAGCAGTGCGAAAGCCGGGGGTAGGGGTGTCGCGATTCAGTCACATCAATGAACGGGGCGAGGCCAATATGGTCGACGTCTCGGGTAAAACCGTTACCACACGGGAAGCACGGGCTGAAGCCTATGTGTATATGAATGAAGCTGCGTTGGAGCTGATTCGACGCGGCGACCATCACAAAGGCGACGTTTTCGGCGTGGCCCGTGTCGCCGGTATACAAGGCGCCAAGCAGACGTCCAGCCTGATCCCGCTGTGCCATCCGTTGATGCTCAGCAAGGTCGGGGTCGATCTGGAATTGCAGGTCGACGAGGGGCGGGTGCGCGTCGAGACCTATTGCAAGCTCGACGGCAAGACCGGCGTCGAAATGGAAGCGCTCACGGCCGCCTCGGTCACGGCGCTGACCCTGTTTGACATGGTCAAGGCCGTCGATCCGGGCATGCGCATTGAGGGCTTGCGGGTCCTGGAGAAAATGGGCGGTAAGACCGGCCATTGGCAGTCAGATACAGCGAAGGGCACATCATGAGCACCATCCAACTGAAATTCTTCGCGCGCTTGCGCGAGGAACTGAACACCGCCGAACTCGACGTACCCGCTGCACAGGCGCCCGATCTGGACGCCCTGGTCGGCTGGTTGGTCAATGAACACCCGGACTGGAAACCCTCGCTGGAGGCTCCCTTGCTGCGGGCGGTCAATCAGGAAATGGTCAACGGCAACCCGGCGTTGAAGGCCGGTGACGAAGTCGCCTTGTTCCCGCCGGTCACCGGAGGCTGAGTCCGTCATGTTACACATCGCCGTCCAACACGAGGATTTCAGTGTACAGGATGAGTACGACGCCCTGTGTGAGTACAATACCGAGGACGGTGCCGTCGTCTTTTTCGTCGGTCGCGTGCGGGATCTGAACGAAGGCGAACATGTCACCGGTCTGAGTCTGGAACACTACCCGGGCATGACGGAACGCTGTCTGGAGAAAATCGTCGCGCGCGTACGTGAACGTTGGCCACTGACACGGGTCCGTATCATTCATCGGGTGGGCGATTTGCATCCGGCCGATCAGATCGTCTTTGTCGGCTGCAGCAGTCCGCACCGCCAGGCGGCCTTCGACGGTGCGGCCTTTCTGATGGACTACCTGAAAACCGAAGCGCCGTTCTGGAAAAAGGAAACCGGACCGGAAGGCAGTCACTGGCTGGATGCCCGGGAATCCGACGACGAACTGAAACGCCGCTGGGAGGACTGAACAAGGTTCTTCGTTCAATCTTGATTAAGCTGAGCCGAGTTGTTGGCGCGGTTCAGTTGCCGGAAAGACTCGGGTACCATGGGCGAACTGACTGGCTATCCCATGTACAACCTGTTCCGGCTCCCATTCCGTGAATTCCATCGACGCATTTCTCAAAGATCTGAAACGGCAACGCCATACCGAAACGGTTTTCAATCCTTACCGAACCCCCAGGCTCGTGGACAACCTCCGCGTTTACCTTGAGCGATTGCAGGCGACCCAGACCAATCCTCTGTTGCTGGTCGGCGAAGCACCGGGTTTCAAAGGCTGCAAATACACCGGTATTCCGTTTTCCAGCGGTCAGTTGTTCCGCTCCAGTCCGCATCCGTTCATCCACTCGATTCGGGACCAACTGGATATCCGGGTCCGGGAATCCGAGAATACCGCCACCATGGTCTGGGAGTATCTGCTCGACAAGCCCGTCGTGCCGCTGTTCTGGAATGCCTTTCCCTATCATCCACACCGACCGGGTGAACGACTGACCAACCGGGCCCCGAATAAAAAAGAAGTGGAGCAGGGCGGCCACTTCCTGCGAGTCTTGCACGACCTGTTTGAACCGACTGTTGTCGTCGGAGTCGGACGCAAGGGATTGGAATGTGCCCGATCGGTATTTCCCGATCAATCCATCCGATATATTCGTCATCCATCCTTTGGCGGCAAGGCGGAATTCATTCAAGGGATGGATGATCTGCTGCGATCAACCACCGAACCGGTGCGCTAGGGAGAACGCCAGATGACGGATCAGGATCTCGCCATGATGGGCGAGGCCAGGGTCAGGAAAACCACCTGGCAGGGTAAAACGGCCATACACAAGGCACCCGTTCATCCCACGGAAGCCTATTTTTATCAGGAGATACTCTGCCAGCCCGGCGCTTCCGGCATCTCGGCTCCGGATGTGTTCGCGGTGTCGCCCAGCGAGGGTATGTGGATTGAATACATCCCCCATGCGGTCCACCCGTCCGAGACCGGCCAACCGGACTTCATGCAGGCTCTGGCCGAAATCCACGAAGCCGATCTTAATCTGGACCGGGATCGATTGTTTCCATACCGTTGGACGACTCAAGACACGGAACGGGCGATAGACCGTTTTGAGCCCGATCAGCAGCGGTTGATCGATCGATGGCTGCCCGATTTTTTCGATCGCCAATCATCGGTTTTCGAACCGGTCTGCCCGGTGTCCGGCGATACTAATGCGTTCAATTGGGGACGCCGCGAAAACGGTGATCTGGTGTTGTTCGACTGGGAACGTTTCGGAATGGGCTCGCCGGCGATGGATCTGGCGCCGATGATTCCCGGCTTGCCGGACATCGAGCTGGTCGATCGATATTGCTCGGCGTATCTGGATGTCCGACATACGGCCGGGTTTCACTCTGAATCGATTCGCAGCCAGGTTTTAACCACCATGGCCTGGTTGGTGATCGAAGTGGTCAATATCCTTCATGATCGTGGGAATCCGGAAGTGGGGCGTTACATGGAGTGGTTCAATCGGCGGTTTGGCGGTTGGCTGAAGGGACAGTCTGTGTGGTTGTTGTAGTTGATTTGCTGGATGGAAAGAATCGGGGATTGGGCGGGCTGGCACCCGCTTGGCAGATATCGCCCAAGGCTCTTCTGCCCTACGAGAATCCACCTGACAGTAGGGCAGAAGAGCCTTGGGCGATATCTGCCGCGAGGGCGAAGCCCTCTTTCCAAGCCAGGCACGATAGCCGACTAATCCGTTGGCTTGGCCACGCCTCCCAACATCATCGTGATGTCACAATTACTACCTATCCTAACAATCGGGCTTGAACACTCATATTTGAACTGAAACCTGGTTCACATTTTCGTCGTTAAACACCGCATCGACCTGAAAACCTCGATCGGTGGTCTAGACTGCTCTGTTACCGCTCAACTTCAGCACGAGGGACCACTGTGCAAGACGAGGCCATACTCAGGCGCCTGAAAGGCGTACGGCAACAGACGCTTCATTTGTGCGAAGGCTTGCAGCCCGAGGACTTCGGTTTACAGGCCGCTGAATTCACCAGTCCACTGAAGTGGCATCTGGCGCATACCACCTGGTTTTTCGAGACCTTCGTTCTAACGCCTTATCTGAACGATTACCGCTCATCCCATCCGGAGTTTCAACGGATATTCAATTCCTATTACCAGACTCTGGGTCAGCCATTGAGCCGGGCTCAGCGACATCTTCAGGCACGACCCACCCTGGAAGAGGTCTGGCGCTATCGAACGGACATTCTCGACACGCTGCAAAACGCCATCTCGATGGATGGTTTGTCGCCGGAGGCGCTCAATCTGGTTTCATTGGGAACGCATCATGAGCAGCAGCACCAGGAGTTGATGCTGACCGATCTCAAGTATTGCTGGTCGTTCTCACCGCTGCCGCCGGGCATGCCTCAAGCGACCCGTTCCGGTCCCATTCGACAGGAACCGCTCGAATGGCAGCCATTGCCGGAAGGTGTGTGGGAGGTCGGGCATGACGGAAATGGCTTCGCCTTTGACAACGAAGGCCCGCGCCATCGCACCTATTTAGCGGGCGGGAACCTGGCCAGCCGGCCGGTCACCAATCGGGAATACCTGGCCTTTATGGATGACGGTGGTTACGAAACCCCGGCCCTGTGGTTGTCGGACGGCTGGACGACGGTTCAAAACCATGGCTGGCGGTCACCGCTGTACTGGTTTCTGAAAGACGATCAATGGTGGGTGTACACCTTGCATGGGTGCCAACCGCTGGACCCTGATGCGCCGGTGTGTCATGTCAGCGCATACGAGGCGCACGCATACGCCACCTGGTGCGGTGCCCGCCTGCCCACCGAGGCGGAATGGGAGACCGCTGCTCCCGATCCGGGTCCGGATCAGGGGCCGGTCAATGGTGACTGGCACCCCCGTCCGGGAGGAGATGCCTGGTACGGAGCCGTCTGGCAGTGGACGGCATCCGCCTACCAACCCTATCCGGGCTTTCGCCCGGCCGGTGGCGCCGTCGGTGAATACAACGGCAAATTCATGTGCAATCAATTGACCTTGCGCGGTTCGAGCTGCGCAACACCCGCCGGCCATACGCGGCGTACCTACCGCAACTTTTTCTATCCGGGCGATCGGTGGCAGTTTACCGGCATTCGCCTTGCCCAAGACAAGGAGTGAACCCATGACGCTCAGCATGCCCCAGGAAGAAAGGATTGACTGGATCGACATGGAACCGGCCACCCAGCACTCGCTGTTCGATGTGCTGAGGGGCCTGTCGGCCGAACGCAAACATCTCTCGCCAACCTTTTTCTATGACGAACGGGGATCGCAGCTGTTCGAGACGATCACCCAGTTGCCCGAGTACTACCTGACACGAACCGAAAATGGCATCCTGCGGCGGCACGCGTCGGACATGGCGCGGGCGATGCGACTGGATCAATCGCTGTTGGTCGAACCGGGGTGCGGCAGTTGCGAAAAAGTACGCTGGTTGCTCGACCAGGCAATGCCCCGCGCGTTTGTGCCGATGGAAATTTCCGGCGACTTTCTGGCGACCAGTCTGGAGCAACTGAGCGACGCCTATCCCGCCCTGTCGATCACGGCACTTGTCGCCGATTATCACCAACAGTTCCCAAACCGGAATGTCCTGCCGGACGGGCATCCGATCCTGTTCTTTCCCGGATCGACCATCGGCAACTTCGATCCGGGCGAGGCGCAACGTTTTCTGCGGTCCATGGGTGATTGGCTGGGAGGTCAATGCGGGCTATTGATTGGTGTCGATCTGCACAAACCCACCTCAATGCTTGAGGCGGCCTACAACGACAGCCAGGGTGTCACGGCGGAATTCAATCGCAATGCGCTGAGGCAGATTAACCGATTGTTCGGAACCGCTTTCAACGTCGAGGCTTTCCGACATCGCGCCCACTACGACAGCATGTTGCACCGCATCGAAATGCACCTGATCGCCGACCTACCGCAGGATGTTACGCTTGGCCGGGAAACCCTCCATATCGAGGCGGGTGAGAGCATTCATACCGAATCCAGCTATAAGTACAACCCGGATACTTTCATCGGGTTGGTCGGCACCGCCGGCTATCGGTTTGAACAGGCCTGGTTCGATGACGACCGTTACTTCGGCCTGTTCTACTTCGAGCGGGATATATAGTCCGGTCCTGCCCGGTTCCTGTCACCTTCCCGGCCGTTGAGGTTTACGGTGAGCCTTTAACGGGAAGGTGTGCCGTGCTTGGTCAGCACGTCCTCGATCATGGCGTCTTTACGCTCCCAGAGGCCGGTTACCCATTGTTGGACTTCGCGACGGAAGTCCGTATCGCCCTGGTAGTCGCCCTGGGTGAAGTGGCGCGGTATCGGCAATTCCTCGACCCGGACGATCACCTGGCGCATGCGCCCGCACATCAAGTCCCAGAAACTGGGCGCGCCTTTGGGGTAGACGATGGTGACATTGGTCAGGGCGCTGAATTTGTCGCCGAGTGCGCCAATAGTGAAGGCGATGCCACCGGCCTTCGGTTTCAACAGATGGGTGAATGGGGAACCCTGCTTGTCGTGTTTCGCCGGGGTGAAGCGGGTGCCTTCGAGAAAGTTCATTACGCTGGTGGGGACCAGGGAGAATTTCTCGCACGCCTTACGCGTGGCTTCCAGGTCCTGACCGGCTTTTTCCGGGTGTTTTTCGAGGTATTCGCGGGAATGACGCTGCATGAACGGAAAATCCAGTGCCCACCAGGCTTGTCCGACGACGGGAATGCGCGCCATTTCCTTCTTGATGAAGAACTTCAACAGTGGAATTTGGCGATGAAATACCCGGAACAGGACAAAGATGTCGGCCCAGGACTGATGATTGGCGGTGATCAAGTACCAGCCCTTGGGGTTCAGCTTGTTCAGCCCCTGGATATCCCACCGGGTTCTGAACACGCGGTTGATCCACCAGAGGATGCCACCCACCCAGGTGGCGGCGACTTCGGTGATGGCGGGGTTGATACGCCGTTGCGCGGCCGGAAAGCGGAACACCAGGCGCAGCAGGATGAAAAAGTACAAAAACACCCCCAGAAAGAGGGTGTGAACCAGCAGCGCGGCGGCGCTGATGACGCCCATCAGGGTCGACAAGACGGCTTTGAACATGGATCGACTCAGTCATTTAGCAGCCGCTAATGGTAAAAGAATGCGCGGGGCTGGACAAATCGGCCTCATTTCTCATTTTGATGACAAAGCCGTGAACTTGGTCCTTTGTTTTGGCACAATGTACTTTGACCTCTAAACATTTAGCGACTATGAGCGAATCTGGTACAACCGAAGCACCCGCATTACCCGCTGAGCTGGACGATTGGGTTCAGCCTTATCTCCGCAAACTCAACTGTTATCCTCTCGATGCCATTGAGATCCTGACCGATCGTCCCTGGTCCCATGTCTGGAAACTGACCAAGGGCAACCGGGTCCTGTATTGCAAAAGCGTAGCCCCCTTCATGAAAGCCGAACTGGCGCTCACCGCCCAGTTGTTCCAGTCTCATCCCGATCTGGTACCCGAACCGGTGGCCATGAACTCAAGCAAGGGGTGGCTCCTGGTGGACGACGCAGGGCCAACGATGCGCACTGTTCTCGGCGATCCGCCTCAGCCTGAGCCCTGGTTTCGCATACTGGCGGATTACGCCCGGATGCAGATCGACTGGATGGAGCACTCGATTCCGTTGCGTTCCCTTGGCTTGCCGGATCGGACCATGCAACGCTTGCCCGAGCTGGTGCAACCACTGATCGATCAGGCGATCACAATTGAGGTGGAGGATGAAAAAGACCGGCTGACGGCCGACCATCTGCCTCGGTTGCAGGCGCTGCTGGACGAATGGCCGGCGTTCGCCGATTCACTCTATCCGGGTGATTTGAGCGACACTCTGAACCACGGTGACCTGCATGACGGCAATATCGCCTGGTTTGAAGAGCATGGACGTATTTTCGACTGGGGCGACGCCAGTGTCAGTCATCCGTTCATGTCGATGCGGACCGTACTGGCGACACTGGAGCGCCGCTTTGGCCTGAAGGATGGGGACGCCGGCCTGTATCCGTACATCCAGGCGTATCTGGCGCCGTGGAAGGCTCAATTGCCGGACGTCGACATCGACGATCTGTTCGAACGCTCGCGCAAGGCCTGGCCGCTGGTCTCTCTGTTGAGCTGGCACCACGCCCTGCAGAACCGGGACGATGCGCGCAGCCAGACTTACGACTATGCCATCCCGGCGCTGTTCCGCGAGTTTATGGCCGGTTACGAATAAGGCTCAGTCCGTTGTCGGACCGAGCTCTTCCACCAGAAGATAGCCTTTACCGCGCACAGTCTTGATGGCCTGTTCCAGACCCAGTTTCTGGCGCAGGCCCGAGATCAGGATGTCCACGGTGCGCGAGACACCGTCGTACTCGATGCCCCGCAGAGCCTGCATGATGTCGTCTCGGCTGAAGATAACACCCGGTTGCTCGTAGAGCAGGGCCAGCAGGTCGAACTCCGGCTGGGTCAGCTCGATATCGCGGCCTTGGCACTGAACGCGCAGGTTGCGCTTGTCCACGTGCAGCCAGCCCAGTCCCTCTTCCTTCGATCGTCGTCCGCCGTAGCGGCGGGCCCGCCGCAGGTGCGCCTTGATGCGGGCGAGCAGTACCCGGGGTTCGACCGGCTTGGTCAGGTAATCGTCCGCGCCGAGTTCCAGGCCGAGGATCTCGTCCAGGGTTTCGGTCCGGGCGGTTAAGAACAATATGGGCCCTTCGTAGAATCGCTGTATCTGCCGGCAGGCTTCGAGTCCGTCCTGTCCGGGCAGCATGATGTCGAGAATCACCAGGTCCGGCTTGTGTTCCCGAACCAGTTCCGGCGCGGCCAGGCCATCGTCGGTGGTGACGACGTCAAAACTCTCCCGTTCCAGATATTGTTCAATCAGTTGGCTGAGCGAGGCGTCGTCCTCGACCAGCACGATCTTTGCGTAAGGGGTTAGTGGGTCCATCTCACACTCACTTCGCTGTACCAGTTGTCCGCAGTGTTTTCCAGATCTTCCGTGCCGATGGCGGTGCCAAGCCGCCAGCGCTCGTTCAGTCGGAAGTCCAGCCCGGTGTCGACGGCCCAGTATTCGCCGTCGAGGTCATAATCGATGTCGGATTGCCAGCGCCATTGTTGCCAGACCAGGGTTTGCCCCAGGCCAAGCTCCCGCTGGTCCCGATCCCGGTCGTTGTCGGTCAGCCAGCGATAGCGGCCAAAACCCTGAATTCGCCAGCGTTGGGTCATGTTCTTCTGTACGCTCAGGCGGTGGCTCTGGTTCCAGCCGTCGCCGTGGTAGAGCCAGTGATTGCTGAGCGTCCAGGTCCAGTCGCTGGCGCGCCAGCGGTTGTCCAGAAAGAGCAGCGGTCCGTCCACATCGGTGGAAACCTGGTACCCCATGCCGCCGCTCAGCCGCATGCGGTCGCCGCCGGCGGCGAGGCCGGCTTCGACATTGATCAGGCCCGGTCGATCCTCGGGCTCGAATTCCTGTTTTACCAGCCCAGCCACATTGAGGATCGCCTGCGTCGGGACCGGTCGCCCTCCGAAATCCAGGGTGCTCATCGCCTGGGTTAACCGCGCCGCGGCACTCACCTGGACGAACGCATCCTCCCGGTCGGCTTCGTAGCCGCTGGTAAGGGCCAGGGTGGTGAGGGCCTGACGCTGGGAGGCGGACTGGGCGGTCTGTATGTTCAGTTGCAGCATCTGGGCGTTGATGCGGACCTTGACCGGCAGGTTCGGGTCTTCCAGCACTTCGGTGATGTAGCGTTCAGCGGTATCGGGCTGGTCCACCTTGAGGTAAAGGGCCGCAAGTTCCAGCTTCAGACGCAGAATGTCCGGGTAGGACTCGCTCAGTGACTCCAACTGCTGTATGGCCAGAAAAGTATAGCCGTTGGCGTCGAGCCTGAGCGCCTGTTGCATCGCCATGTCCCAATCGTCCGCGACAGCGGTGAATGGGGTGGCGCACGCCAGGGCGGCCACCAGTGCTCGCAGCCAACGGCCCGGGCTGGCGAAATTAACCCGTTTCACTGTCGTCTCCGGAGCCGTCGTCGTTGCCGTCATCAGTAGGGGGAGCTGTTTCTCCATCCACGGGGTCTCCTTCACCGGGTTCTGTGTCTCCGTCGTCGATGGACCCGTCGTCATCGCTGTTGTCTTCGTCGTCCAATGGGTCGCCAATAAGGTCGCCATTCTGATCGATCGGCGTAGTTTGTTCTTCCAGGTAGTCTTCGAGATCGTCATACCACTCGGCTAACTCGTCGTTTTCCCAATCGGCGCTCATTTCAAGTAGCCGATCCAGGCTGATGTTCTTGTTGGCCCCGGAGTTTATCTGATCCAGCCAGTGGCGCAGCAACTGTCTTCTCAAACTGTCGTCGACGTCCCGGTTCGCCTGAATCAGCTGGTCGAGCTGATTCGACAATTCGTCGAGCGTACGAACATCCTGCTCGGATTCGAGCAGGTTGTCCGGCAGGTCATTCCAGGTCCCCCATTCATCGGAAAGCGCCAGAGGGCTGATTATAAACAATCCGGCGAGTAACGGTCGCAAGCGGCGCCGGGTCATGGTTGCACCTCGGTTTCGGCTCGCGGGGATTCCGAGGTGTCGACGTCCTGGACCGTGGGCAGCCAGACATCGATCTGCGCTCCGCCGAGGTGACTTTGATTGATGGTCAGACGGCCTCCGTAATACTGAACGATCGTTTGGCACAGTGCCAGCCCCATGCCATGGCCCTGGCTGTTCAAATTGCGGGCGCGATCGCCGCGCACGAAGGGCTCAAAGGCCCGGTCTTTCAGCTCTTCGCTGAACCCCTGTCCGTTGTCGCCCACCGCCAACCGAAGTCCGTCCAGGTCTTCTTCCAATCGAACATCGATGTGGCCATTGCCGTACTGGACGGCATTGGTGACCAGGTTGCGACACAGGCGACGCCAGTGATGCTCTTCGATCGGTGCCCGGTGCACGCCGTCGAGTGATTTGGAGACCCGGACATCCCTAACGATGGGGCCTTCCAGCAATCGATCGAGTTCGGCCCGGGGGAAGCAGTAGTGGGGCTCCGTCGGTGTCGACTGCGACAGTTGGTGAAAGGTGAGCAGTTCGTCCAGCAACTGGTTCAGTTCACGCACATCGGTCTTGAGGTTACCGATCAACGGGTCGCTGTCGGAGTCGAGCATTTCCAGTGCGAAGGTCATTCGGGCCAGGGGGGTTTTCAGATCGTGCGATACGGCCTGGTTCAACTGCTGGCTCTGGTCGGCCAGGTCGATCAGGCGCTGGGCCATGGCGTTGACGTGACGCCACATGGTGGTCAGGCCATCTTGCGGCTGTCGGGGTAAGGGTTCGGTGCGACCCTGTTCGGCGATGCGGTCCACGGCCTGGGTCAGGCGGCCCAGCCGTCGCTGCAACGGCAGCAGCACCAGGATCAGGGCGATGGCCAGGGTGATGAGCAGGGCGAGCACCAACACGGTGATACCGCCGACCGTCAACCACTGGAATTGATCGAAGGGGCCGACCCGCAGGGCCTGCTCGGCGCCGGCGGGGACGTATACCATGAACTGGTTCAACGCATAGTTGGACTGTACGATCACCTGGCCCCGCGCCAGGTTGCGTTCGTCGACAAAGCCCAGGCCTTCGTTTTCCCAACCGACACGGGCCAGTTCCAGCCCGAGCAGGTGTTGCAATTCGGTCAATCGCTGTTCGCGCTGGTCCGCGTCCGTCAGCGAGAGCTCGTTCAATGTCAGCAATCCGATGCCGGTGGCCAGTTGTTCCCAATCCTGAATCAGCCCCTGAATGATCAAATCGTCACGAATCGGCACGGTCAGGCGGGCCCGCTCATCCTGCCAGGACGCTTCATCGACCCGCAGGGCGTCGACGTCCTCCTCCACGATCTGCCAGCCGACGCCGGTCAGGCTGGCAGTGATTTCCAGCCACGCGGCCTCCCGCCCGTTGGTATGGCGTTCGAGCCCCTCGCGAATCAGGGTCAGCGCGGGTTCGGCCTGGCGCTCGGCGAATCGTTCGAAGCGGTGCTGATTCAGGCGATCAATGACGCCATAGACCGCCAGGCACAGGACGATCAGGACGGCGAGCCACCAGAGATAAATTTTTGTGAAAATCGGCCACATGGCAATTGTTCCGAAGGCATAACCCAGCCTGGAGTATCGACCTCCAAGCACAGCGGCCACTATAACGATCCCGCGGCTCTCATAGAACGCCCTGGAACATTTTCCTTACACAAAGCATACGTCGCCTACGTTGGGTGGGCGTACCCTCAATGGGGTAGGGCGACCGTATCGGTTGCCTTTACCGGCAAGTTGCCATTTTGTTGATAACGAGGAGTTCCCTATGGCCTATACATACGCTCGAACCCTATTGTGGTCCAGCCTCATCGCTGGTTCTTCCTTGATGTTAGCCGCGTGTGGTCCCAGCGGCGAGAGCGATGCCAGGACGCAAACTCAATTGTCCATTCAGGGAACCCGTCCAGACGGTACAACCGCTCGCAATCTATTGCGAGCCGCTAGTGATAGCGGGGTGGACATCCCGGTTTACGACAATGCAGGGAGCCCGGATGGTACCTTGCATCTGACCACGGCCTGGATGGTGGTCAAGGAAGTCGATCTGGAAATGGAAGGCGAAGGGGACGACGATGTGGATGGAGCGAGCGACAGCAATGACGATTCCAGCCACGTCGAGATCGAATTCGTCGGTCCATACGTCGTCGACCTGCTGACCAGCACCACGAACCCGGTCTTGCCTTCGTTGCTGATCGAAGCCGGTCAATACGACGACATAGAGGTGGAAATCGAGAAGCTCGAGCCAGAGGATCTGGATTCCGAAGGTAACCCCCTGATCGACACCTATCCGGAGCTAGACCGCTTTACCCTGTATCTTGAAGGCACCTACACAAGCCAAGACGGTACTCACAATGCGATCCCGTTCAAACTGCAGTCCGAATTGAGCGAGGAATTCGATCTTGCGGGCTCGGACATCTCGAACACCATTACCTTGAACACAGATCAAACGGTCGACTTGATTGTCGCTTTTCGAATGGCCCGCTGGTTCCGTTTCGATGACATCGAAACCAATTCCGACCTGGACTTGACGCTCCAGGAAGCGATTGTCTGGAACGAAGCCGAACAACGGCATGAATTGTTTCTGTCGGGTGATAACCGATCGGATGTCATGGAGGTCATTGAGGATAACATCGAGGAATCTGGCGACTTTGGCGAAGACGATGATGACGATGGCGAATTGGGGTCGGATGAAGACGAGGATGACGACGACGAATGGGATGATGACGAAGACGATCAGTAAGTCGCCCCCTCTAAATGGCGCCGGCATACGCCGGCACCATTGCCGGAAGTTGTTCAGCTTCCGTGAAAATCCAGTAATTCGGGGACAAAGGATGTCTCCAGTTCATGCTTCAGCCACTTCCGAAAGGCTTTGACCTTGGGCCGGTTCAGATAGCGTTCCGGGGCAACCAGATAGTAGGAATACTCGGACGGCAATTCGTACTCGAACGCTTTAACCAGTTTGCCGGACACCAGATAGGGTTGGACCAGTGACTTGCGAACCAGCCCCACATAGCCACCCGCTAGGGTGATATCGATCAGCATGCGCGCGTCTTCGATGGTCATGTTTACCGTGTATCCTTCCAACAGGCGTCCCTGCTGGGTCAGCCAGGCATTCCAGGGGTGGCGCTCAAAGCTCAGGTCCTCGGCCAGATCCACTTGCTTCAGCCAGTCGAAGGTCGCGCCTTCTTCCGGGATCATTTCCGGTACGCAAACGGCGAGCAGGGTGTCGCGCATCAGCAGTTCGGTGTGGACGTTCGGATACTGTCCGTGGCCGAAACGCAGGGCAATGTCGGTATCGCCGGAGAAATCCTCGAGTTTGGAAGACGGGTTGAGAACGACGCGGTATTCCGGATGTCGCGTTCGAAAGCTGCCCATCCGTGGGGCCAGCCAGGCCGAGGCGAACGAGGGAATGACCGAGACCTTGACCCGATCCGGGTTCGGGTCGTCCTGCAGTTGGGCGACGCCCTGTTGCAGGCTTTCAAACGCGGAACGCACGTAGGGCAGTAGGGCGCGGCCTTCGGGCGTCAGACGCACTTCACGGTTCAGGCGTTCGAACAGTTTTACGTCGAGGTGGTCTTCGAGCAGTTTGATCTGGTGGCTGACCGCGGCTTGGGTCACGAACAAGGCTTCCGATGCGGCCTTGAAGCTGAGCTTTTCGGCGGCGATCAGGAAGCAGCGCATAGCGTTCAGGGACGGCAGGTTGTGCACGCCTTAGTTCCTTTTAATCGACAGCAAATTTTGATCAATTGTCAGCGTCCGGTCGCGAGTCAACAATGGTGGGCATCTACACGAAGTCGTCGAAACGGTTTCGACGACCACGAAGGAGGTCGCGCCATGACTCAACTGACAATGACACCGATAGTATGCCCTGATTGCCCGACACCGGCCAGGCACCCGATAACGCTCATGGCCTGGGTGAAGGTTTTCGCACGTCGCCACAAGACTCGGCGTGAACTGGCGAGCCTGCCGGACTATCTGATAAAGGATTTGGGGTTGACGCCCCATGAGGTGAGGCAGGAAATCGTGAAACCGTTCTGGCGCTGAACCCGAATACCGGCGGTTTGAGGATCCCTCCTTGCTCTCCAAACCAGGGTTCAGACGTCCTTTCCGGCACAACGATGTTACCGCTGTGCCGGTTTTTTGATTAACCCCGACCTACCGATTCGTCAGTTTGACCTCGATCCGACGGTTCTTCTGAAACGCTTCGGGCGTGAACGCCGGATCGACCGGATGATGTTCCCCGAACCCGGCGGCCGCCATACGATCCGGCGGGATGCCTTGTTCCTCGAGATAACGCACAACGGACACGGCCCGCGCGGTGGACAATTCCCAGTTGGACGGGAAGCGTTCGGTGTTGATCGGCCGCTGGTCGGTATGACCGTCGATGCGCAATATCCAGTTGATGTCGTCCGGTATCTCGGCGGAGATGTCGCGCAAGGTGCTGGCGAGTTTATCCAGTTCCGATTTGCCCGAGTCGCCGAGGGTGGCGGAGGCGGACTCGAAGAAGAGCTCGGAGGGCAACAGGAAGCGGTCGCCCTCGATGCGGATGTTGGGGTTGTTGACAAGCACCTGGCGCAGCCGGCCGAAGAATTCGGAGCGGTAGCGTTCCAGCTCGTTGACGCGCTGGGCCAGCGCGGTGTTCAGGCGTTCGCCGAGGTCGGCGATGACGGTTTCCTGTTCGGTGGTTTTCTGCTCTTCAAGCTGCAGGGCGGCGCTGATTTGGTTGAGCTGGTTTTCGAGGTCTTCGATCTGTTGGCTCAGGCGTTCGACTTCGGCGCGGGCGCTGGCGGAAAGTTGTTTTTCCTCTTCCAGGGCTTCTTCGTTTTCCTCGGTGATGGCGACAAGATCCTGAATGCGGATGTCCTTGGCGTCGATTTCCTGCTGGGCGAGCAGGGTGCGTTCTTCCTGTTCGGCCAGGCGGGCTTCGAGGGAGCGGGTCCGGTCGCGCAGGGAGCCGACCAGAGCCTGTCGGCTGTCGAGTTCGGTTTCCAGGCGTTCGATGTCTTCCTCACGCTGATTGAGCGAGGCGACCAGACCGGCGACTTCCTGCTCGAGTTCGGCACGGACCTGTCTGAGGGCGATGATGTCCTGTTGCAGTTGCGCCTTTTCACTCAGCTGAACCTTGATGGTTTCCTTGTCCGCTTCGACGGTTTCCTCCAGCGCGGCAATCTGGTCTTCGAGGCCGGTCTGACGCTGCAGGGCCTGGTTGTATTCGGCGCGCAAGCTGGTCAGCCGTTCGGACAGGTCTTCGTTGGTGGATCGTTGAATGCGCAGGGCGTTGGAAATTTCGGCCAGGCGGGCGTTCAATCGATTCAGTTCAGCGTCCCGATCGGACACGGTCTCGGCCAGGAAAACCTGGGCGAGGGTGAAGATCAGCAACATGAAAATGATCAGCAACAGCAACGCCGACAGGGCATCGACATAGCCCGGCCAGACGTTAACCGTGGTAGCGGCGCGGCGGCGACTGCCTAACATCAGGGGTGGCTCCGGTCAGCGTTTACTTATCGTCGTCATAGAATCCCATCTGTTCCTTGAGCTGGCGGTTTTCCTCCTCAAGGATCATCAGTTCCTCGGCGAGCTCCTCGCGGGCCTTGAAGGTGGTCTCCTTGGCACCGGACTCGCCCAATTCTTCGGCGTCGACGAGGTTGGTCAGACCGGTCAACCATTCTTCCAGTCCGTCGTAGAAGCGGTTCTGGGCGTGACCGGCCTGGATATCCAGAAAGCCGAGGATCAGCGAACCACCCAGACCGAACAGTGATGAACTGAAGGCGGTACCCATGCCTTCGAGTGGCTTGAGTAATCCGGCCTGAAGCTCGGCGAAGACTTCGTTGAAGTCGCCACCGGAAATGTTGAGGTCGATAATGACGGCGCCGACGGACTGGATGGTGCCCAGCAAGCCCCAGAACGTGCCCAGCAGACCGAGGAAGATGAGCAGGCTGATCATGTATCGGGAGATTTCGCGGGATTCATCGAGCCGGGCGCGGATGCCGTCCAGTACGGTGCGCAGGGACATGGCGGTCATGCGGAAGCGGTCGCGCTTGAAGTCTTCGCCGAGTTGGCGCGCGAGCGGCTTGAGCAAGCGCGGTTCCTGTTTGACGGACAGGCCGCTGCGCCCGGTCCGGAAGAGGGCGATCCACTGGAGTTCGGGGTTGAGCGTCAATACCTGGCGATAGGTGAGGCCGATACCGATGATCAGGACGCCCAAGATGAGGGCGTTGAAGACCCAGTTGGCCAGGAAAGCAGATTCCAGGGGAACGTAGATCAACGCACACACGGCACCGACGATCAACAGATACACGGTCATCCAGAATAGCGTGTGTTTGGGGTTGCTCATGGATACTCCTCGACGAGACGGCGATTTGGTCAAGTGGCGATAACCATATCACACTGTTTTCAAAGTTGTCTTACGGTGCTCCTATTTTACTCATTGTCGTTGTTGGTTGCTGTGGTTGAACCCGTCCGGGCGGAGGGGTAGCGCCTTGCAGGGTCGCCGTAAACACGTCCATGTGGGCTTGACCGCAGCATCCATGCTGCGGACATCCCTGCAAGGCACCACCCCGCCGCCCGGACTAGCCATCTGCACAAAAAACTGCTTGTGTTCCTTAACACCGTAGGGTGGGCACTGAGGCTGTGAAAGTATCCCTTCTTTAAGGTTAAAATCACGGCTTGCTATTCAAAAGGAGCTTTCCAGTGCCTGCCCGCCGCTACAAAACC